>JBEYTX010000001.1:0-1242193 GCA_040643255.1 Glycomyces sp. NPDC047369
AAGACACCTGCCGAGGCTCTGGCCGAGTACTACACCCGCGCCGCCTGAAACCCAACCGATATGAGATCCGCGTCCAAGATCCTTGCTACACCTCATGCATGGGGCGGTTGTCCGTAGTTGGATTTCAGGTCAGTAGTGTCGGACGACCGACTTGTGCTCGCTGGGCCCGCATTTGCGCTCCGTTTCGGCAAGGGGCCGGAAAGGCGTTCGAGAAGGCCGTCTAGCTGGGGGTTTGGGTTCGAGTAAGCGAGCAAAGGGCCTACGCAGAAGGCCCCGCTTCTGCGGGGCCTTTCGTCTTTCACTTTCCTTTGTGCGCCAATGGCATTCGCTTACCAGGGGACGGTCGTGTCCGCGTGGTACTCCAGGCCCTCTTGGAAGAAGCCGCCGTGGGGGCCGTCGGCTTCGATGAGGGCGAGGTCGATGGCGACCTTTGCAGAGAGGGCGGGGTCGCGCCAGCCCTGGTTGTCGTTGAGGTCCGTTCTGGTGTAGCCGGGGGTCATGGCGTTGACCTTGACGGGGGAGTCCTTGAACTCCTTGGCGTAGGAGATCGTGAGCATGTTGAGGGCGGACTTGGAGGCGGCGTAGGCGCCGCCCTGCATCGCGGAGAACTCGTTGTCGCCGGTCATGAAGTCGAAGGAGCCGACCTCGCTGGAGACGTTCACGATCCGCGGGGAGGCGGACTCGCGCAGCAGCGGGAGGAACGCGTTGGTCACCGCGACCACGCCGATCACGTTGGTCTCGAAGACCTTCCGCGTCGTCGCCACGGTCAGCTCGCTGGTGTCCCAGCCGCCGTCGGCCAGGGCGACCGCCGCGTTGTTCACGAGGATGTCGAGCCGCTCGACCTGCTTGACCGCGGCCGCGATCGAGTCTTCGTCCGTGACGTCGAGCTGGACGAACTCGGCGTCGACCCCGTCCGCTCGGAGCCGCTCCACCGCCTCATTGCCCCGCTCCTCCGAGCGGGCTCCCACCCAGACCCTGACGCCCTTCGCGCCCAGGCCCTTGGCGATCTCGAATCCGATTCCCTTGTTCGCGCCCGTGACGAGCGCCGTCTTCTGTTCCATGCCATGAGCCTGCGCCGGATTCCGGGGCCTGCAAAGAGCACCGCTTATGGTGGTACATCCGGTACCTGGCTGCGGAGTGAGAAGCGGGGGAGGATGGACGCATGGACCGCCAGCAGCTCGCCGACTTCCTCCGCACCCGCCGCGCCGCCATCAAGCCCGAAGGCGTGGGCCTGCCCGCGGGGACGCGCAGGCGCACCCCCGGCCTCCGGCGGCAGGAGGTCGCGCAGCTCGCGGGGATCTCCGTCGAGTACTACATCCGCCTGGAGCAGGCCCGCGGCCCGAAACCCTCAAGGCAGGTCATCGGGGCGCTGGCCCGCGCGCTGGTGCTCGACCACGACGAGCGCGCCCACCTGTTCCACCTCGTCGACGAGCTGCCCGAATCGGAGTGCCGGACCGCGGTCAAGGAGGTCCCCGACGCGATCCGGAACCTCCTCGACGGCCTGAACGACTATCCGGCGTACGTCATGGACGCCTGCTACGACATGATCGCCTGGAACGGCATGGCCGAGCGCCTCATGGGCTACCTCTCGGCCCTCGCGCCGGAGCAGCGGAACGTCCTGCGCACCAACTTCTCCCAAGGCGACGTGGCCGCGCGCCTCGCCGACCCGTCGGTGCGCCGGTTCCTCGCCGACTCCGTCTCGGACCTGCGCGCCTCGCTCGCGCGCAGCCCCGGAGACCGCAAGCTCAAGGGCCTCGTCGAAGAGCTGCTGCGGGTCAGCCCCGAGTTCGGCGAGATGTGGGCCGACCACCGGGTCGCGCCGCGCCGGGCCCAGACCAAGCGCGTCGTCCACCCGCAGGTGGGCCCGCTCGAGTTCGACTGCCAGGTCCTGGACGTGCCCGGCACCGGGCTGCGGCTGGTCATGTATGTGCCGCAACCGGGTTCGCCCACCGCGGCGGCGTTCCTGAGATTGGCGGAGCTCACTCCCGCAACCCCCGCTTCACCCGCGTAACCCGCCCGCGACGGACATCACCACGAGTTTTCACCTCAGGGACTTTTACTCGTGCGGCGAGTGTTATTACGCTTGGACTCGGAGGCGCACCGCCTCCCCGTTATGACAGCGACCGGTTCGGCAAGGAAGCAGCCGGTGACAGCCTCAGCGTTCTCACCCTCCTTCTCATCCCACCGGAGCTGCACACCATGCGCATGCCTCTCTTCGCCATGTCGATCGGCGCGTTCGGCATCGGCACCGCCGAGTTCGCGATCATGGGCATCCTGCCCCAGGTCGCCGCCTCCCAGGACGTTTCGCTCGCCCAGGCCGGCCTCGCCGTCTCCGCCTACGCGGTCGGCGTCGTCCTCGGCGCGCCCCTGCTCACCGTCGCCACCACCCGCGTGCCCCGCAAGCCGCTGCTCATCGGCCTGATGCTGGCGTTCGCGGCCGCGAACGTCGCGACCGCGCTGGCCCCCGACTTCGGGTTCCTGCTCGGGTCCCGCTTCGTCGCGGGCCTGCCGCACGGCGCGTTCTTCGGGGCGGCCGCCGTCGTCGGCGCCAGCCTCGTGTCCTACGACCGCCGCGCCCGCGCGATCTCCGGCATCATGTCGGGCCTGACCGTCGCCACGATCGTCGGCGTCCCCGTGAGCGCCCTGGTCATCGGCCAGATCTCGTGGCGCTGGATCTTCGCTGCCGTCGCCGCGCTCGGCGTGGTCGCGGCCGCCGCGATCTGGGCGACGGTCCCGGACACCCGCGGGGTCATCGTGCTCACCAAGGCGTCCGACGAGATCCGCGCGATCCGCTCCAAGCGCGTCGTGCTCCCGCTCGTGACCGGCGCGGTCGGCTTCGGCGGCATGTTCGCCGCCTACACCTACCTGACGCCGATCCTCGAAGACGTCACCGGCATGAACGCCCTCGCCATCGCGATCACCCTCGCGGTCTTCGGCGTCGGCCTCACGCTCGGCAACGTCCTCGGCGGCCGCATCGCCGACGCCGCCCCGATCCAGGGCCTGTTCGGCGCGTTCGCGTCGATCGCGACCGTGCTCCTGGCGATGTACTTCTCCATGAGCAACCCGGTCCTGGCGATCGCGGGGGTCCTGCTCATGGCGACGTCCTCGTCGCTGGTCGGCCCGATCATGCAGCGGCTGCTCCTCGACGGCGCCCACTCGACCCCGTCGCTGGCGTCCTCGCTGCACCACGCGGCCTTCAACCTCGCGAACGCCAACGGCGCCTGGCTCGGCGGCCTCGCGCTGTCGCTCGGCCTGAGCCTGACCGCGCCGATCCTCGTCGGCGTCGGCCTGGCCCTGGCGGGCCTGGTGCTGTCGTTCCCGCTGGCCCGCGCGCACGCCGAGGCGCAGGTCCCCGACATCGCGACCACCGAGCTGGTCACCGCCTCCTAGACCGCACGGCGAAGGCCCCCGGCACCGCGCCGGGGGCCTTTCGCGTCGTTCAGGGGATCAGCGCTCAGGGGATGAGCACGACCTTGCCGGTCGTGCCCCGGTTCTCCAGGGCCCGATGGGCTTCGGCGGCCTCGGAGAGCTTGAACGTGTGGACGGCCGGGCGCAGCCGCCCGGCCGCGAGGTCGGCGAGCGCGCGCTCCTCGAGGGACCGGACGCCGCCCATCTTCTGGACCATCTTCGGCCCGAGCGCGCCGCTGACGGTGAGGCCGCGGCCGACGATCTCGTCCACGGACGCCTCGGTGGCCTTCCCCGAGGACCAGCCGAACACGATCATGCGGGCGCCGAAGCCGAGCCGCTCGAACACGGCCCGCCCGGCCTCGCCGCCGACGGAGTCGAAGAACAGGGTCGCCTCGCGGCCCTCCAGGGCCCGGTCGAGGACGTCGGTCCAGTCCGCGGCCCGGTAGTCGATCGCGGCGTCGGCCCCGTTGGCGGCGACCTGCCGGACCTTGTCGGCCCCGCCCGCCAGGCCGATCACGTGCGCGCCCGCGTTCTTGGCGGCCTGCACCAGGAGCGTCCCGAGCCCGCCCGCGGCGGCCGGGACGACCACGACGTCGTTCGCGTGCACGGGCCCGACCGCGAGGACGAGCAGCGCGGTCCGGCCGGTCCCGATCATCGCGACGGCCTCGCCGAAGTCCACGCCGTCCGGCAGCTCGTGCACCGACGCGACCTCGCGCACGGCCTTCTCCGCGTACCCCTGCGACGCGGGGCCGAGGTGCGCGACGACCCGCTTGCCGAGCCACGACTCGTCGACGCCCTCGCCGACGGCGTCGACGATCCCGGCGGTCTCGCGCCCGGGGACGGTCGGCAGCTGCGGCAGCGGGAACGGCGTGCCGGGGGCGCCGCTGCGGAAGGTCGTGTCGAGCACGTGGACGCCGGCGGCGCGGCTGTCGATGCGGACCTGGCCGGGACCGGGAACGGGGTCGGGGACCTCCTCGTACCGGAGCACCTCCGGGCCGCCGAACTCGTGGTGTCGGATCGCGTGCATGTCGTCGTTCCCTCCATGTCGATGGGTGTGCCGCAACAGTAAGGAGGAGCCGACTGGGCCCGCATCCGTCGACCGACTGGAGGCGCCTCACGCCTGGCGCGCGGGGTCGACGCCGAGCGCCTCGAACAGCTCCCGGGCCTCGACGGCGCACTGCGCGGCCTCGTACGACGCCCCGGCGGCCTCGTAGGCGCGGGCGAGCGCCCGCAGGCTCCGGGCCTGGCGCAGCGGGTCGGGCATGGCCGCGAACACGTCGCACGCCTGGCGGCCCATCTTGACGGCCATGCGCAGGTTCCCGTCCTCGGTGTGCAGCTTGCACAGCACGCGGGCCTTGACCGCGAGGGTCTCGGAGGTCTGGAACCGGTCGAGGCGCGCGACCCGGCCGAGCGCCTCGCGGGCCTGGTCGAGGCGGCCGGAGTCGACGTGCATCTCCGCGAGCCAGTACGTGTACACGAGGACGTGCCGCCACCCGTTGGACTGCTCGACCAGTTCGAGTCCGTGCAGGACCGCGGCCTCGGCGCGCGCGAAGTCCCCGTCGGCGCGGTGGACCGCGGACTGCCGGAAGTACAGCCGCGCCCGGTAGTACTTCGACGGGTGGTCGCGCAGCAGCTCGGCGATCTCGCGGCACAGCTCCTCGGCCGCCGAGACGCGCCCCTGGTCGATGTACAGCTCCGACAGCGACAGCAGCGGGTACACCGAGGTCGGACCCTCGGGGGAGGCCGCGTCGAGGTCGCGGGCCTTGAGCAGCAGCGTCTCGGCCTCGGCGAAGATACCCATGCGCCGCAGCACGGTCCCCAGCGACGCGAGGACCTCCACGTGGACGTACCACTTCCCGGACCGCTCGGCCGCGCCGACGGCCTCGCGCAGGATCGACACGGCCTCCCGGTACCGGCCCAGATGTGTCAGGGTCGTCCCGAGGTCGTTGCGGGCCTTGCCGGTCCGGTCCCCGTGCGGGGTGCGGCTGAGGTACTCGAGGGTCTTCTGCGCGTACGCGAGCGACTGGTGCAGCTCCCCGGAGGCGTACGCGACGGCGTCGGCGAGCGCGTACGCGCGCACCGCGTCCATCGGGTCGCCGGACTCGACGCCGCTCTCGATGCCGCGCTCGGCGACGTGCGCGAGCTCGGGCAGCTCGTAGCGGGACTCGGTGAGCGTGCGCCGGTCCGGCCCCTCCTCGCGGTACCCGGCGTCCGCGAACGCGATGAGCCGGGCGAGCAGCCGCGAGACCTTCGCGTGCCCGTTCCATTCGAGGAACGTCGCCACGATGTTCCGGTACTCCTCGACCGGCAGCCGCGCCGACCCGCGGCAGTACCACTCCACGGCCTGCTCCCGGAGCCGTTGCAGCGCAGCCGGGTCGAACACCGTCTCGGCCTTGCGGCGGGCGTACTCGCGGACGAGGTCGTGGAAGCGGTAGCGGCCGGGCCGGTACTCGTCGATGCGGTGGGCGGTGACCAGGCGCGCGAGGAGCCGCTCGGCCGCGGGCGGGTCCCACGACACGAGCGACATCGCCAGGCCCTTCGAGAAGTCCGCGCCGGGCAGGAACGCGAGGTTGAGGTACAGCAGCTCCTCCTCGGGGTCCAGGGCCTGGAACGACAGGTCGAACGCGGCCGCCACGGTCGTAGTCGGGTCGCCTTCGACGGCGAGGTGCGCGAGCCGGTCGCGCCCGGCGAGGGCCGCCGCGGTCTCGGCGAGCGTCAGGTGCTGGGCGGCGAGGTTCGTGCCGACGATCCGCAGGGCGAGGGGGAGCCCGTCGCACAGCTCCGCGATCCGCTCGGCCGCTGCGGGTTCGGCGCCGACGCGTTCGGCGCCGATGAGGCTCTCCAGGAGCCGCACCGCGTCCTCGGTGCCGAGGGTCCCGACGGTCACCTGCCGCACGTCCCGCAGCGCCGCGAGGTCCGGCAGCCGGGACCGGCTCGTGACCACCGCGACGCACCCGTCGGTCGCCGGGAGCAGCGGCAGCACCTGCTGCGAGTTCCGGGCGTTGTCGAGGATCACCAGGGTCTTCGTGTCGGCCAGGCGCGAGCGCAGCAGCGCCGACGCCTCGTCCACATCGGATGGAATCGCCTCGGTGGGCACGCCGAGGGCCCGCAGGAACCCCGCGAGGACGTCCAGCGGCGTCAGCGGCGCCGTCCGGTCCCACCCGCGCAGGTTCACGTACAGCTGCCCGTCGGGGAACCGCTCGCGCACCCGGTGCGCCCAGTGCAGTGCCAGTGTCGTCTTGCCCGAGCCGCCGATCCCGGACAGGACCGCGACGTGCGGGCCGGGCCCGGTCAGCGCGTCGAGAGCCGCGAGCTGGCCCGACCTCCCGGTGAAGTGGACCGCGTCCGCGGGCAGCTGCGCGGGCGCCGGGAGCGACCGGCCCGACGCGGCCTTCGGTGCGGCCCTGAGCGACGCGTCGTCGCGGAGGATCGCCGTGTACAGGTCCTTCAGGCGCTGCCCGGGGTCGATGCCGAGCTCGTCGGCGAGCTGGCGCCGGATCGCGTCGTACGCGTCGAGGGCCTCCGCGGACCGGTCCTCCCGGTACAGCGCGGTCATGAGCAGTTCGGCCGCGTGCTGGCGGTACGGGTGGCGCTCCAGGACCCGCCGCAGGTCCGCGACCACGGGCGCGCCGGTCGCCAGTTGCAGCTCCAGTTCCGCGCGGGCCTCCTCGGCGGCGGCGCGCTCCTCGTCCCAGCGCAGCGCCCCCGCCTCGATGAGGCGCCCGGTCAGGCCCGCGAGGGCCGGGCCCCGCCACAGGTCCAGGGCCTCGCGCAGGCTCTCCAGCCCCGCTTCGGGTTCGGACGCGGCGACCTGCTCGCGCGCGATCCGCGCCGCCCGCTGGAACCGGAGCGAGTCGAGCTTCTCGGGGCCGACGCGCAGCCGGTAGCCGTCGCCGACGGTCTCCAGCTCGCTGGTCCCGGCCCGCAGCAGCAGGCCGCGCGCGGTGGCGACGGTGTTCTGGATCTGCCGCTTCGCCGTCGCGGGCGGGTCGTCGTCCCAGACCGCGTCCACGAGGCGGTGCAGGGGGATGACGCTGCCGGGCTCCAGCAGGAGCACGGCGAAGAGCCTGGGCAGGGTCCGGCCGGGCAGCGGCACGGGCAGGCCCTCCCATGCCAGTTGCAGCGGGCCGAGGATGCCGAAGTCCAAGGGCGCCACCTCCAGTGGGAGTCGAGGTGCGGGCCGGGCCGGAATTGGCGGTTCGCTCCAGTCTATGGGCATTTCTTGATCATTTGGGAACGCTCGCAAGGTCTTCCGCTCAGTGAACGAGCGGTTGCGCACCCGCTCCGGCCTGCATCCGCATCCTGCTCGTGAAGCACTCGTGAACGTGTTGACCTCCTTGTATCGGATTCTCGACACATCGAGCAGCAGATCGAGGAGGAGCGATGTTCACAAGACAACGTCCCGAAGCGCAGACCAGCCCCCGCGAGGCCCGCGCCAGGTTCCGGGACGGACTGGTGGCCCACACCAGCGGCTGGTCGCACGGGTACGTCCAGGCGAACCTGGTCAGCGTGCCGCGCCGGTACGCGATCGCCTTGCGCCGCTTCGCGGTGCGCAACCCGCGGGCCTGCCCGCTCCTGGACGTGGTGGGCGCCGGCCGCTTCACCACGGACCTCGCCGAGGGCGCCGACCTGCGCCGGGACCTGCCCGCCTACCAGGTGTGGAGCCGCGGCCAGATGGTCGCCCGCCGCACCGACGTCGCGGACCTGTGGGACCGCGACCTGGTCACGTTCCTGCTGGGGTGCAGCTTCACGTTCGAGCCGCTCCTGGAGCGCGCCGGCGTCCCGCTGCGCCACCACGAGCAGGGCGCGGCCGTCCCCATGTACCGCACCGACCGCAAGTGCCTGGGCGCCAGGCGCTTCCGCGGCCCGGTAGTGGTGTCGATGCGCCCGGTCCCCACGGACCTGGTCGCCCGCGCCGCCCAGATCACCATGGAGCTCCCGTTCGCCCACGGCGCGCCCGTCCACGTCGGCAGCCCCGCGATGATCGGCATCCGGGACCTCGACCGGCCCGACTTCGGCGACCCGGTGCGCCTCCACGACGGCGACGTCCCCGTGTTCTGGGCCTGCGGCGTGACCCTCCAGGAGGCGGTCGTGAAGGCGAAGCTGCCCTTCGCGATCACCCACGCGCCCGGCCACATGCTCATCACGGACCGCCGCGCCCGCGCGGCGGACACCGGCGAGATCAGGACCGTCCGGTGAGCGGCGGCACGGTCACACCGCGCCCGCCGAGGCCGAGGCCGCGGCCGGCTCCGGGAGGCGGAACATTCCCAGGAAGCGCTCTGCCATCGCCTGGTCGCCCTGGACGGTGACGCGCCCGGCGTGCATCGACACGTCGAGGCTGCGCCCGCCCAGGGTCAGCCGCTTGAGCGTCTCCGCGTCGGTCCTGATGACCGCGTGCGGATGCTCGGGCCGGCCCGGCGCCAGGATCAGCTGCGCGTCGATGATCTCCGCGATGAACGGGCGATCCCCGACCCACAGCTCGAACGCCGCGTCGAAGCCCTGCGCCGCCTGCGGCATGAACAGCGACCGCATCGACAGGATCAGCGCGTCCGCGCCCATCGGCGCGTCCAGCGGGATCGCCGCCGACCGCGCGCCCCAGCGCAGCAGCAGCACGATCGGGCCCTCGAGCTCCCGGCCCCACTCGGTCAGCTCGTACACCTTCGACGCCGCGGGCGGCGGCAGGCGCCGCTTCGTGACGACGCCGGCGGCCTCGAGCTCGCGCAGCCGCTGCGACAGCACGTTCGCGCTCGCGCCGTGCAGGCCCGACCGGAGGTCGGTGAAGCGCTTGGGGCCGAGCAGCAGCTCGCGGACGATGAGGAGCGACCAGCGCTCGCCGACGAGGTCGAGGGCATGGGCCGCGGGGCAGCCTTCGCCGTAGGTGCGCACGGTGGCCTCCAGGAAAGGGATCGAACCCGCAGGTGAACGGCAACGCGGTAGTTCCCGTTCATCCTATGGTCCCGTTCCGCGAGCGACAAGTCCTGGGAAATGACCACAAGATCTCGGAACGGTAACGTGCGGTCGGTAAAAGGTGCGTGACGTCCCGCCCGTCGCGCTTGCGCCGCTCCGGATCATGCGGCACCATTCAGGGCGTGCCAGAACTGACCGCCTCCTCGCTCATGGAGCACCACGAAGCCGCCAAGACGCTCGTCTCGCTGCTGGAGGGCAACGGCCGATTCATCGCCGGAGAGCCCCGCTACAAGCGCGACATCACCTCCGCGCGCCAGCACGCGCCCGGGCAGAAGCCCAGCGCCGCCGTCTTCACGTGCATCGACTCCCGCGTCACCGCCGAGTCCGTGTTCGACTGCGACTTCGGGCAGCTCCTGGTCGTGCGCACCGCCGGGCACGTCCCCGACCGGGCCGCCGTCGGCTCCCTCGAGTTCGCCGCCGCCGAGCTCGGCGTCTCCCTCGTGGTCGTCCTCGGCCACGAGCGCTGCGGCGCCATCAACGCCGCCCTCCACGCCGTCGAGGACGACACCCACGACCCGCGCACCGACTACCTCGTCGAGCAGCTGTGGCAGCCCGCGTCCCAGGCGCTCGCCGAGACCGCCGACGGCGAGGACGCGGCCCCGAAGGCCCTGCGCCTCCAGGTCCGCCGCACCGTCGCCGACCTCGGCCGCCGCGCCAACCTCGAAGGCGTCCTCGTCGTCGGCGCCGTCTACGACCTCGACACCGGCCGAGTGACGCTCATCGAGGAGAACTGACGGCCCCGGGCTGTCACAATCGGAGGCATGAGCGACCAACCCTTGACCGGGGCCGAGATCGAACTCGCCCTCTCCGAACTGCCCGGCTGGACCCACGAGCACGACCGGCTCGCGAGCACGTGGACCTTCGACGGCCACCTCCAGGCGCTCGCCGCCGCCACCGGCGTCGGCCTGCTCTCGGAGCGCCGCAACCACCACGCGGACCTGACGATCAACTACAACAAGCTGACCGTCTCGGTCACCACGCACTCGGCCGGCAGCAAGGTCTCCGCGAAGGACACCGACCTCGCCCAGGCCGTCAGCGCCCTGCTCGACTAGCCGGCGCGCTTGGCGCGCAACGAGGTCCGGGCGCGTCCCAATGTGTACGAACCGGTCCGGCGGGGAACCCCGCCGGACACCTCGGTCGCACACGGGAGCACGTCATGGACGCCTTCGCCACCCGCCCCACCAGGGCCCACCGCCGCATGGCCCTCTACCGCCTCGCGCAGGCCCGGCGCCGCGGCGCGATCGACGCCGACGAGTTCCGCCTCCGCCGCCAGCTCGCCCGCCGCGCCGAGTCCCTCGCCGACCTGCAAGCCCTCCTCGAGGACTTCGCCACCGACTACGAGCAGGGGCACGACCACTGGCGCTACGGGCGCTGGCGCCGTCCCGTGCGCGAAGGCCACGAACTGGAGATCCAGCGGTTCGTCGGCATCGCGCTCGTGGTGGCCGCGCTCATCGTCGCCGCCATAGTCGTCTGGGGCGTCGTCGCGGTCGTCGAGCGCGTGAACTGAATAAGAACCGGGCAGCGCTGCCGCATCGGCCTCGGCAGCGCCGCCCGGCGTTCACTCGGGCGCGGTGAGCGCCCGAAGCTTCTGCGCGAGCCCGTCGAGGGCGTCGCCGATCCACGGCATCGACGCGGGCTCGTCCGAGACGAGGGCCGCGAGCCGCTCGGAGTCGTTCTCCCCGTACAGGCCCGGCACCGCCACCCGCACCGTCAGCCGCTCCGGGTCGTCCCCGAACGCGCTGCCAGGCAGGACCACGACCCCGAACCGCTCCAGCAGGACCTCCGCGAGGTCCGCACTCGTGGCGATACCCCAGTCGGCGGCCAGCGGCGCGCGCAGCGGCTCGAAATCCGGCCACACGTAGAACCCGCCCTGCGGCGGCAGCACCTCGCACCCGGCGCCCGCGAAGACCTCCGCGACGGCGTTCGCGACCGACCCGTGCAGGCGCCGCGCCAGCGCGACCCGCTCGACCAGCTCCTGCGGGTCCGACCAGGCGTACGCGGCGGCGTGCTGCATCGGCATCGGCGTCGACGACCACAGCTCGGAGGCCGTGCCCCGCACCGACTCCCGCAGGCGCTCGCCCAGCGGCGAGTCCGGGAAGCGGGCGGCGCCGATGCGCCAGCCGCCGAGCGCGAAGTTCTTCGACAACGACGTGGTGGTCACGGTCCGCTCGGGCGCCCAAGCGGAGGGGGAGGGGAACGTCCCGTCCTCGAACACGAGGTCGCGGTAGATCTCGTCGGCGGCGATGACGAGGTCGAGCTCCCGCGCGGCCTCGCACAGGGCCTTGACCGACTGCTCGGAGGCGAGCCGCCCGGTCGGGTTGTCCGGCAGCGTGACCACCACGATCCGCGGGTCCCTCCCGGCGGCGCGGGCCGCCCTGACGGCCGCGTCCAGCGCGTCGGCGTCCGGCACGCCCCCTTCGCCTGCGGGGACCGGGACGCGGATCGGCTCGCGGCCGAGCATCTCCGCCTGCGCCCCGTAGGAGACCCACGCGGGCTTGGGGAGGACCACGTCGCCCCCGGCGGCGTGGAGGAGCGCGAACAGCAGCGGCTTCGACCCCGGCCCGAGGAGCACCTGCTCCTTGGCGGTGGGGATCGCGCGGCGGGTCCAGTACCCGGCGGCGGCCTCCCGGGTCGCGTCGGTCCCGGCGACGGGGCCGTACGCGATCTGCCCGGCGGCCTGCGCGAGGCGCTGCCGCAGCAAGGGGTGCACGGGGATCCCCGCTTCCCCGAACCCGAGCGCGAGCACCTCCTGCCCGGCGGCGCGGCGGGCGGCGATCGCTTCGTTGGCGGCGAGGGTGGCGGAGACGGTCACGGGTGACTCCTCGTTGGAGACTGTCTGAACGGGACCCAGACTCCTCCACACGGAGCATCATCGCAAGTATTTCTCCCTGTTGCCGAGGATAAGATTGCCTTATGCTCGAAGTCCGCCGCCTGCGCCTCCTCTACGAGTTCGCCGCCCAGGGATCGATATCCGCCACTGCCGTCGCGACCGGCCAGACCGCCTCCGCGGTCTCGCAGCAGTTGGCCGCCTTGGAGAAAGAGGCCGGCGTCGCCCTCCTCGAACGCACCGCCCGCTCCGCCCAGCTGACCGACGCCGGGCGCCGCCTCGTCGAGCACACCGCCCTCATCCTGGAGGCCATCGACGCCGCCGAGACCGACCTCGCCGCCGAGTCCGCCGAGCCCCGCGGCCGCGTCACCGTCACCGCGTTCCCGACCGTGGCCGTCGCGCTGGCGGGCCCGATCGTGCGCCGCCTGCGCCGCCACCCCGAGCTCCAGATGGTCCTGCGCCAGCAGCACACGGTCTCGGAGTCGCTCGCGCGCGTCCGCTCCGGCGAGATCGACCTGGCCCTCATCGACGACTGGTCGGGCCAGCGCCGCCCGGCGACGGTGGGGCCCTTGACCTTCCACCACCTCGTGAAGGACCCGCTCGTCGCGGTCCTGCCCGCCCGGCACCGCCTCGCGTCGAAAGAAGTCCTGTCCGCGCACCAGCTCGCGGGGGAGTCGTGGATCGCGTCCCCGGCGGGCGAGCCGTCCCGCACGGCCCTCGACCGCCTCTGGCGCGCCGAGGGCATCTCCGCGCCGGTCTCCGAGTTCGAGGGCCTCGACACGATCCTCACCCTCGTCGCCAAGGGCCTCGGCGTGACGGTGGCCCCGTGGATGGCCGCGGCCGAACGCCGGGACGTCGCCGTCCGCGCGGTCGCCGAGGAGCTCCCCGGCCGCGACGTCTACGTCGTCCACCGCACGGCCTCCACCGGCCGCCCCGCCGTCATGACCGTCCTCCAGGCGCTCCACCAGGCGGCCCGCAAACTCATGACGGCCGCCGAGCGGTTCTGAACGTCGTACCCTCCTGGCACCGTTGAAGCCGGGGGCGGCCGAATCGCGACACGCCCGAGCGCGGGGCGCGTCAGCGCAGATGCGAAGGCGGATAAGGCGACTCCTCGCCCTCCCACCCGCCGGCCTCCGCCGCCTCCGGCCTCGGCCGCGGCCGCTTCGGCTCCTTCTCCTTGGGCTGCTTCGGCTTCGGGCGCCACCGCACCAGGTACGCCGCGAGCCACGTCGTGATCGGCACGGCCGCGATCAGCCCGAGCGTGCCCGCCACGGACCTGACGATCTCCGTGGCGATCGTCTGGCTCGTGAGCACCTGCTCCAACGGCCGGTTCGCCGCGGCGATGAGCACCAGCAGCGGCAGCGACGCGCCCGCATACGCGAGCACCAGCGTGTTCACCACCGACGTCAGGTGGTCGCGCCCGACCCGCATCCCCGACTTGTACAACCGCGTCGGCCCCCACTTCGGGTTCGCCTTCGCGACCTCGTCCACCGTGGCCGCCTGCGAGACCGTCACGTCGTCGATGACGCCGAGCGCGCCGATGAGGATCCCCGCCAGCAGCAGCCCCGACATGTCGATCGGGTACTGGAGCGCGAGGTTCGTGGTGCTCTCGTCGAGCACCCCGTTCAGCTCCGCGAGCCGCACCGCGGCCTCCGCGAGCAGCACCGTCAGCACCAGCGACGCGAGCGTCCCGACCACCGCCACCGTCGTCGTCCGGTTCCACCCGTGCGCCAGGTACAGCGACACGAGCATGATCGCGGCCGCGCCGACGATCGCGACGAGCACGGGGGAGGACCCGTCGAGCACCGCGGGCACCATGAACAGCAGCACCACCGCGAACGTGAGGCCCAGGCTCACCAGCGACCGCAGGCCCTTCCACCGCCCGAACGCGACCACCGCGAGCGCGAACGCGATCACCAGCGCCCACAGCGCCCCGGCCCGGTCGTGGTCGATGATGTGGAACTGCTGGCCCGACACCGACTCGGGCGTGTAGATGAGGATGACGTCGTCGCCCGCCTCGACCACCGGCGCACCCGGGCCGCTCGGGATGTCGACCACGGCCTCCTCGCCGGAGAACTCGCCGCTCGTGATCGTCACGACCACCTCGCCGCACACGTCGACGACCTCGGCCTCCTCGGCGCTGCACTCGGTCTCGGTGACCGCGACGACCCGCCCGTCGACCTCCGTCCCGTACTCGTCGATCGCGGCGTCCTCGACCCCCTGCGGCCACAGCAGGACCATGCCGAGGACCGTCGCGATCGCGGCCGGGACCAGGATCCACAGGGCCGCACGGGGGACGGCGTCGTTCGGGATGACGTGGCCGTGGCTGTGCCCCACCGGCCCGTCGTGCTTCACGGGATCGTCGTTCACGTCCGAGAGCCTACGGCCCCGCCCCCTCCCGGGCGCGCACCAGCGCGCCCGGAGCCGCCCACAGCGGACATACGCCGTGAACCGCCCGCGGCCACCTGGGGACCCGTCCTGTAGCGCTCCAGTCGCCGAGGGTCAGGGTCTCAGACGTCCACGGGGTCGACCCACCGGACCGCGGAGTAATTGCGCCACAAGTGGAGCAGTGCCGGGTCTCCGTGTACGGCGAGGTCGTCGAAGGGAAGCCGGTTCCACAGCGCCAGGTACAGCAGCTCCACCGGGCCCTCGATGACGCAGTGCGGGGACTCGACCTCGCTGAACGTCACGAGCGGGCCCGTGTCGGTGGGGTGGACGTACCAGTCGCCGCGGCCCGGCGGGAGGTCGGTGGCGTGGATGTGGAGCACTGAAGGCCGCAGTGCCCGCACCCTGCTCGACGGGCGGCCGTGGAAGCCCAGCAGCAGCTCGTCGATGCCGTCGGCCGCGAATTCGGGGCCGACCGGTGATATCTCGTCGCCTCGCGCCTGCTCGGCGTCGACGCGGTGGATGGTCGTCTCGTGGGCCTGTCTGCGGACCCAGAAGCGCCGTGAGGACTGAGCGGGGAACACCTGCCAGCACTGGAGGTCGTCGGGGGCGGCCTCGAGCACCGCCGCGAGCCGCAGGAGGCCCTCCCTGACCCAGTCGACCAGCAGGTCGTCATGGGGCGTGGGCCCCACGATCCGCTGGAAGTCCTGCTTGCGGGGATCGTAGGGCAGGGCTCCGCCCACGATCGCCGCCGCCCAGCGATGGACGGTCCCGATATGGGTCAAGAGGTCCTTGACGATCCACCCCGGGCAGGTGGGCACGAGCGCGTTCAATGCGAGTTCCCCACCAGCGACAGCGATCCGCTCCCCTTCGGTGCGCAGCACGTTGATTTGGTCGCCGATGTTCATCCTCTGAAGTTTCGCACCTGTGTCGTGAATTACGCAAGTTCGGCGGTGGACCGATACACAAGTGTTAAACCGGTGTAGCACTGGCGAGTCGGACATCAATGGGACCGTTCACCACGGGAGTCGCCCGGGCACTCCCGTGCGGGGCGTAGGTTCGGTTGATGCAGCACCGGCTCATCGTCGTCACCGACCGGCACGGGTGCCCGCGCCCGCTGGCCGACCAGGTCGCGCTCGCGCTCCGCGGCGGACCGTTCGCACTCGTCCTGCGCGACAAGGACCTCCCGTGGGAGGAACGCCATCAACTCGCGGCTGAACTGGGGATCCTCGTCGCCGAGTACGGCGGGGTCCTCATCGTCGCCGACCCCGAGGCGCCCGTGGCCGCCGCGCACCTCTCGGCCGCCCGGCCCGTCCCCGAGCCCCGCCCGGTCCTGGTCGGCCGGTCCGTCCACGCGGGCGAGGCGATCGACCCGGGCCTGGACTACTGCACGTACTCCCCGGTCTGGGAGACCGCCTCGAAACCGGGCTACGGCCCGGCGATCGGGCCCGCCGCGCTGGCTGAGGTCTGCGCGGCGAGCCCGGTCCCGGTGTACGCGCTCGGCGGCGTCGACGGCCCCGACCGGGCCCTCGCCGCAAGGGAGGCGGGTGCGGCGGGGGTCGCGGTCATGGGCCGGGTCATGAACGCCGACGACCCGGAGCACGAGATCCGCGCGCTCCGGGGCGCACTGGTGTGACCGCTAGCGGTCGAGGCCGTTGGCGGCGATGACCTTCGAGTAGAACTTCGCGCTCGACTTCGGGGTGCGCTTCTGGGTCGCGTAGTCCACGTGGACGATGCCGAACCGCTTGTCGTACCCGAAGGCCCACTCGAAGTTGTCCATGAGCGACCAGGCGGTGTAGCCGCGCACGTCGGCGCCGGCCTCGATCGCGTCGTGGACGGCCGCGATGTGGGACCGCAGGTAGGCGACGCGCTCGACGTCGTCGACCTCGCCGTCGGCACCGGGCCCGGTCGGGTAGGCCGCGCCGTTCTCGGTGACCATCGTGGCGACGCCGTAGTCCTTGTGCAGGCGCACGAGCAGGTCGGTCAGGCCGGTCGCGTCGATCGCCCAGCCCATGTCGGTGAACTCCAGGCCCTCCGGGGTGTACGTCTCGACGTCCACGGTGCCGGGTCCGACGGGGCTCTCCGGCTCGCCTTCCTTGGCGCGCACCCAGGTCGGGCTGTAGTAGTTGACGCCGAGCAGGTCGATCGGCTGGTTGATCGCCTGGAGGTCGCCGCCCTGCACGAAGGACCAGTCGGTGTGGTGCTGCGTGCGCGCGATGACCTCGGCGGGGTACTCGCCGCGCAGGATCGGGTCGAAGAACACGCGGTTGGCGATGCCGTCGACGGTGTGCACGGCCTCCTCCTCGCCGCGGACCTGCGTCGGGTTGAGGACGATCGACACCTGGCCCGCCCCGGCGGCGCGCAGCGCCTGCACGGCGAGGCCGTGGCCGAGGTTGAGGTGGTGGACGGCGGCGAGCGCGGCGGCGGGCTCGGTGCGCCCGGGGGCGTGGTGGCCGTTGCCGTAGCCGAGGTACGCGGCGCACCACGGCTCGTTCAGGGTCCACCAGGTGTGGACGCGGTCGGAGAGGCGGGCGCCGACGATCGCGGCGTACTCGCCGAACCGCTCGGCGGTCGCGCGCTCGGGCCAGCCGCCGCGGTCCTCCAGGTTCTGGGGGAGGTCCCAGTGGTAGAGCGTCGGCATGGGCTTGATCCCGGCGGCGACGAGCTTGTCGACGAGCCGGTCGTAGAAGTCGAGCCCGGCGGGGTTCGCCGGCCCGGAGCCGTCGGGCTGGATGCGCGGCCACGCGATGGAGAACCGGTAGGTGTCGACGCCGAGCGCGGCCATGAGCGCCACGTCCTCGTCGACCCGGTGGTAGTGGTCGCAGGCCACGGCCCCGGACTGCCCGCGCCAGGTCTTCCCGGGCGTCGCCGAGAACGTGTCCCAGATGGACGGGCCCCGGCCGTCCTCGTTCGCCGCCCCCTCGATCTGGTAGGAGGCCGTCGCGGTCCCCCACAGGAATCCCTCGGGGAAGGTCAGCTGCGTCATCGGAAGGCACCTTTCTCCGCCGCGCAGCCGGGTTCCTCCGCGGCGCGGCGCTGGATGGAAACGAGTTGCCGGGCTCCGGAATGATACGCCATTGGAATCGCTCCCATCGAACGGGTGGGGACACATATCGATCCAATCGCGCCCGGTAACGATTCGGCAATGCACACTTGACATTGACTGTTACCCAGAGCACCATTGCCAGCGTCGCCCCGACGGCGGGTGAGGCAGC
Source organism: Glycomyces sp. NPDC047369 (assembly GCA_040643255.1). Lineage (GTDB taxonomy): Bacteria > Actinomycetota > Actinomycetes > Mycobacteriales > Micromonosporaceae > Glycomyces. Next base: position 17,803 of record JBEYTX010000001.1, read on the forward strand.
CCCTACCTGGGGTGGGACCGATGAGAGCGGTTTCACCGAGGGCGGGGGCAGGGAGGCAGTCGGCCCGCCGGGCGCACGAAACCTGCGAAGAGAGGGAAACCCCGATGAGCAAGACCCGACGAATCTCCTGCCTAGCGGCTGCCGCCAGCGTCCTCGCGCTCGCCGCGGCGGCGTGCGGCGCGCCCGAGGAGGAGGACAACGACCGCGGAGCCGTCCCGGACGACGCCACGGACTGCGCCAACTACGAGCAGTACGGCGACCTGGAGGGCGAGACCGTCACGGTCCTCGGCTCCATCCGCGACGCCGAGGCCGACGAGATGACCGAGGCCTGGGAGTACTTCCAGTCCTGCACCGGCGCCACCGTCGAGTACGAGGGCACCGGCGAGTTCGAGTCCGACATGGCCGTCCGCGTCGACGGCGGCAACGCGCCCGACGTGGCCCTGTTCCCGCAGCCCGGCCTCATGTCGAACTTCACCGACACCCTCGTCCCGGCGTCCGAAGAGGTCACCGCGCTCACCACCGAGGGCTGGACCGAGGACTGGGTCAACTACGGCACCATCGACGGCACGCTCTACGCCTCGCCGCACTCCTCGAACGCGAAGTCCTTCATCTGGTACTCGCCGACCTACTTCGCCGAGAACGGCTACGAGGTCCCGAAGACCTGGGACGAGCTGATCACGCTGTCCGACGAGATCGCCGCGAACGGCACCACCCCGTGGTGCGCCGGCTTCGAGTCCGGCGGCGCCACCGGCTGGCCGGGCACCGACTGGATCGAGGACATCGTCCTCCGCGAGAGCACCGACCTGTACGACCAGTGGGTCAGCCACGAGATCCCGTTCAACGACCCGCAGATCGTCGCCGCCATCGAGAAGGCCGGCACCATCCTCAACAACGAGGACTACATCTACGGCGGCACCGACACCATCAGCGCCACCGCCTTCCAGGAGGCCGGCTTCCCGATCATCGACGGCCAGTGCGCGTTCATGCGCCAGGCGTCCTTCTACGGCGCGATGTGGCCGGCCGGCACCAACGTCGCCGAGGACGGGGACGTGTTCGCGTTCCGCTTCCCGGAGACCAACGAGGGCGACAACACCATGCTCGTCGGCGGCGAGTTCGTGGCCGCGTTCTCCGACTCCGAGGCCACCGAGGCGTTCCGCCAGTTCCTGGCCTCCGAGCTCTACCACAACGCCCGCCTCCAGACCGGCCCGTGGAGCACCGCCCGCCAGGGCGTCGACCCGGCGAACGCCACGACGCCGATCAACCAGTTCGCGACCGAGATCCTGACCGACCCGGCCGTCACCGTCCGCTTCGACGGCTCGGACCTCATGCCCGGCTCGGTCGGCGCCTCCTCCTTCTGGACCGGCATCGTCCAGTGGGTCGACGGCGACAAGACCGCGCAGCAGATGGCCGACGAGATCGAGGCCTCCTGGCCGTAACCGGCCCGTGCAACTGAACGAGTAGCCGAGCGGGGTCCACCGGCCCCGCTCGGCCCATTGCCCGGACACAACTGGAGCCGCTCGACGTGAACATCTCCGCCATCCTCGACCGATTCGGCCTGCTCGGCATCGGGCTGGTCGCCTTCGCGGCGGTCCTCCTGGCCCTCTACGGCCTCGCCGAACTCGCCTCGCGACGCGACCGCAACCGCGCGGTCGCCTTCGTCTTCCTCGCCCCGGCCGTGCTCTTCCTGCTCGTCGGCCTGGTCTACCCGGCCGTGCGCACGGTCGTCATGTCGTTCTACGACGCGAAGTCAGAGAACTTCGTCGGACTCGACAACTACGTCTGGGCCGTGACCGACCCCGACGCCCTCCAGATCCTCGTGAACACCGCGATGTGGATCGTCCTCGTCCCGCTGGTGTCGACCGCCCTCGGCCTCGTCTACGCCGTCCTCATCGACGGCCGCACGGGCGAGAAGGTCTACAAGGCGCTGGTCTTCCTCCCGATGGGCATCTCCTTCGTGGGCGCCTCCATCATCTGGAAGTTCGTCTACCAGTACAACGGGACCGGCGGTGAGCAGATCGGCCTGCTCAACCAGATCCTCGTGTGGTTCGGCGGCGACCCGGTCAACTGGCTCAACGCCCAGCCGTGGAACAACCTGCTGCTCATGGTCGTCCTGGTGTGGATCGAGGTCGGCTTCGCGACGGTCGTCCTTTCGGCCGCCCTCAAGGGCGTCCCGCTGGAGATCGTGGAGGCCGCCCGCATCGACGGCGCCAACCCGCGCGAGATCTTCTGGAACGTGACCGTGCCGTCGATCCGCTCGGCGATCATCGTCGTCGCGGTCACGGTCTTCATCGCCACGCTGAAGCTGTTCGACATCGTCCGCGCCATGACCCAGGGCCACCACGGCACCGACGTCCTCGCGCACAACATGGTCGAGCAGGCCTTCCGCCTCTTCGAGCGCGGCCGCGGCGCCACCCTCGCCGTCCTGCTGTTCCTGCTCGTCGTCCCCGTCGTCATCTACCAGGTGCGGAACATGCGCCGCCAGGAAATGGAGACCCGATGAGCACCCGCACGGCCGAACCGGCCGCCGCCCGCATCGGCGAGACCCGCGGCGAGCGGCTGCGGCGGATCCTCTCCAGCCGCGTCGCCAGCGTCGTCGCGGTCCTCATCGCAGCACTGTGGACGATCCCGACGGCGGGGCTGTTCATCTCCTCGCTCCGTCCCGACGAGGACATCCGCACCTCCGGCTGGTGGAACTTCTTCGCCGACCCGGGCTCGATCTCGCTCTACAACTACAACTACGTCCTCTACTCGGACTCGCAGGGCGGCGGGCTGATCATCAACCTGATCAACACCGTCGTCATCACCATCCCGGGCGTGGTCGTGCCCGTCGCGTTCGCGGCGCTGGCGGCCTACGCGCTGTCGTGGATCAAGTTCCGCGGCCGCAACGCCCTGTACGTGGCCATCTTCGCCCTCCAGGTGGTGCCGCTCCAGATGGCGCTGATCCCGCTGCTGTCGATCTTCAGCTCGGGTCTGCACGTCGGCGGGCTGACGCTCATCCCGGCGTGGGACCTCGAAGGGGTCAACACGCTCATCCAGGTGTGGATCGCGCACTCGATCTTCGGCCTGCCGCTGGCGGTGTTCCTGCTGCACAACTTCATGCGCGAGCTGCCCTCGGACGTCATGGAGGCGGCGCGCATCGACGGCGCGAGCCACTCGCAGATCTTCCGCAAGGTCGTGCTCCCGCTGGTGACCCCGGCGATCGCGTCGATCGCGATCTTCCAGTTCCTGTGGGTGTGGAACGACTTCCTGGTGGGCCGCACGTTCGCCCCCGGCGAGGCCACCCGGCCGCTGACCGCCGTCCTCGGCGACATGGCCGGCACCTGGGGCTTCGGCTGGACGCGCCTCCCGGCCGCGGCCTTCATCGCGATCATCGTGCCCCTGGTGGTGTTCCTGCTGCTCCAGCGCTTCTTCGTGCGCGGGCTGCTCGCGGGTTCCGTCAAGGGCTAGAAGCGATCCGGGAGCGGGGAGGGGCATTCGCCCCTCCCCGCTCTTTCGCTATCTCGCGCCCCGCCACAGCTCCTGGAAGAACTCCGCGTACAGGTCCGCGACCGCCTGGTTCGACACCCGCAGCAGGTTGTCGTCGGCGTGCTTCATCGCGTTGCCCTGGAGGTTGTGCGTCCCGGTCCACACGACCGCGCGGTGCGTGCCCCCGAAGTAGGCCTCAGCGACGATGAACTTGCTCCGCATCGAGTCGTGGACGCGCACATTGGATCCGCCGAGCTTGTCCTCCAGCCAGCCGGGGCTGCTCGTGGCCGCGTCGAGGACGACGACCCGCACCTGGCAGCCGAGCCCCTGGATCCGGTCGAGCTGCGCGCGCACGGCGGGCCGGTTCGACTGGAAGTTCGCGTGCCCCACCAGGACCCGGTCGCCGTCCCCGCACTTGGTGATCTCGCCGAGCTGCTCGGCGACGGGGTCGGGCCCGCGCGGGAACACCCACGCGCGCGCCAGGTCCGTCGTGGTCGCCTTGTCCTTGTCGGTCCAGCCGTTCCAGTTCCCGGCGTACAGGCGGCTCCAGAACCCGTTGTAGAAGTCGTAGAGCTCCCGGTCGCCGTGGACGCCGAGCATGTTGTTCGCCTGCGTCGTGTGCGAGCGCACGAAGCTGAGGCTCGTCACCAGGACCGTGGGCTCGCCGCCCTTGTCGATGAGGAAGAACCGGTTGTGGTCGGGGCCCTTCCGGGTCCCGTCGGCGTTCGGCAGGCACCCGCCCTTGCACTGCTTCACCTGGACGCCCGCGTTCTTCAGCTTCCTGATGACCGGGTCGTTCGCCGAGGGACTGCTGCTCAGCTGCCCGACGACGGCCCGCACGTCCACCCCGCGGCCCTCGGCGGCGACCATCGCCTCCGCCAGCGGCGTCACCGGCTTGTCGAGCGACCACTGGTAGACCGCGGCCCGGACGGTGTCGCCCTTGCCGGTCGCGTTGATCTGCTTGACGATCTCGTTGATGATCGTGCTGTCCTTGCGGTCGCCGCCCGGGTTCGCGCGGCACACGGTGTAGCTGCCGGTGCGGACGCACCCGGTGACCCCGGCCTGGGCCGGTGCGGGCACGACGGCGGCGATGAGGAGGGCGCCGGCGGCGGCCAGCGCGAGGAGCGTGCGGTTCATGCCAGGACTCCTGTCGGTCGTACTGGACATGAAGATGTCACGTCTTACGTGACGCGGGGAGACTTCTGTCGGCTATAGGACGTTCGGCGAGGTAGGGCGGTCACGGCCGTGTAATTTCCACCAGGGCGAAATCGCGTTGTTGTCAGGCGGATTCCTGGAAACGTCGGTCGGATAGCCGACGATCTCTCGACAATTGATGGAGCAACCCGGAATCCGTCGTCAGGAGAGACCCATGAGCTCGTACGCGGCAAGTGAACTTCCAGAGGAGTTCCGGCAGACGATCACCGATCCGGTGAAGCAGGACTCCGAACACGGCGAACCCCAGGTCCTCGCGGAGGACCAGCCCCGGCAGCCGGAACTGGCCGGGAACGCCTGGCTGCTGCTGGGCATCCTCCTCCTGGTCGCGGTCGGCGTCCTGATGCTCCTCATCTTCGCGTCGGGCGGCAACGCCGACTCGTCGATGATGCTCTGACGGAAGTCGAGCGAGAACCCTCACTGCGGTCGCGTCCGGATGGCCGCCGCCTTCCGGCAGTGAGAAGATCGTCCACGTGGAAACCTGGCGTGGAATAGACGCGACTCCCGAGGGCTGGCCCGCATCCGTCGTCGCGATCGGCGTGTTCGACGGCGTGCACCGCGGCCACGCCGCGCTCGTCCGCACGGCCGCGAAGGCCGCCGCGGAGCGCGAGGCCCGCTGCGTCGTCGTCACCTTCGACCCGCACCCGACCGCCGTGGTCGCGCCGCACGCGGTCCCGGCCCAGCTCGCGTCCGTCGACCGCCGCATCGGGCTCCTCGAGTCGCTCGGCGTCGACGCGGTCTGCGTCCTGCCGTTCACGAAGGAGCTGTCGCAGCTCAGCCCGGAGTACTTCGTGCGCCACGTCCTCGTCGGCGGCCTCCACGCGAAGGCCGTCGTCGTCGGCGAGAACTGGCGCTTCGGCCACAAGGCCGCCGGGAACGTCGACACCTTGGCCGAACTCGGCGCCGAGTACGGCTTCGAGGTCCTCCCGCAGACCCTCACCGCCGATACTGCGCCAATGGACGGCTCGCAAGCGTCGCCGACGGAGGTCTACTCCTCGACGCGGGTCCGCAGGCTCGTCGCCGAAGGCGACGTGGCCGCGGCCGCCGAGGTCCTCGGCCGCGACTTCGGCGTCGAAGGGACCGTCGTCCACGGCGCGGGCCGCGGCGGCACCGCCCTCGGCTTCCCCACCGCGAACCTCGACGTCCCCGCCGGGATGGCGATCCCCGCCGACGGCGTCTACGCGGGCTGGTTCTTCCGCGGCTCCCAGCGCCACCCGGCCGCGATCAGCGTCGGCACGAACCCGACGTTCGAGGGCTCGGCCCGCACGGTCGAGGCGTACCTCCTCGACTTCGACGGCGACCTCTACGGCGAGCACGTGCGCCTCGACTTCACCGCCCGCCTGCGCGGCCAGGTCGCCTTCACCGGCATGGAGCCGCTCATCGCGCAGATCGAGACGGACGTCGCAGACACCCGCCGGGCCTTGGAGCTGGACTAACACCGCTGCTAATGTGGCAAAGTTACAACTGACCAGCCTGCACGACACCGCGGACTGGCCGTAGAAACCAACGAAAGGGTGTTCGAACATGGCGCTCGACGCTGTCAAGAAGGCCGAGATCATCAAGGAGTACGCCACCAACGAGGGCGACTCCGGCTCGACCGACGTGCAGGTGGCGATCCTGACCCACCGCATCAAGGAGCTCACGGCTCACGTCCAGACGCACAAGCACGACCACCACTCGCGTCGTGGCCTGCTGCTGCTGGTCGGCAAGCGCCGCCGCCTCCTCAAGTACCTGAAGAAGGAAGACATCGCGCGCTACCGCGGCCTCATCGAGCGCCTCGGCATCCGCGACAACGCCTAAGCAGACTTGACGACAGGGAGCGCCCCGCGAGGGACGCTCCCTTCGCCGTACCCGCCGCCGTTATCCCGCCTCACTTTCGCTTCGCGGCTGCCGCCGCGTCGGCCGGGTAACGTAAGGTGGCAGTTGAGCAACACGCTCCACCGCAGCGCCTCGTGCGAGGCGCGGCGCGGCCCGCCTGAGACCGCACCGGTCCTCGGTAGTGGCATCCGGATCACCCCCCGAGGGGGCAGGACATCCGAGTGCTTCGATCGAAGACCGGAAAGCGTGGCGGGAGACGCGCTTTCCGAACTACACAAGGAGATCGACACTCTATGTCCGATACCGACCGGACACCTGAGGCGTTCAACCTCGGGGATCACCACGCCACCGCCGTCATCGACAACGGCGAGTACGGCATCCGCAAGATCCACTTCAGCACCGGCCGCCTCGCGAAGCTCGCCCAGGGCTCCGCGATCGTCCAGATGGACGACACCGTGGTCCTGTCGACCACGTCGGCGTCGAAGAACCCGAAGGACCACTTCGACTTCTTCCCGCTGACCGTGGACATCGAGGAGCGCATGTACGCCGCGGGCCGCATCCCCGGCTCGTTCTTCCGCCGCGAGGGCCGCCCCTCCGAGAACGCGATCCTCATCTGCCGCCTCATCGACCGCGGCCTGCGCCCGTCCTTCGTGTCGGGCCTGCGCAACGAGGTCCAGGTCATCGGCACGATCATCTCCGTCGACGCCAAGGACGAGTACGACGTGGTCGCCATGAACGGCGCCTCCATGTCGACGCAGCTCGCCGGGCTGCCGTTCTCGGGCCCGCTGGGCTCGACCCGCGTCGTCCTCATCGACGGCACCTGGGTCGCGTTCCCGACCCTGGAGCAGATCGAGAAGGCCACGTTCGACATGGTCGTCACCGGCCGGGTCCTCGACTCGGGCGACGTCGCGATCATGATGGTCGAGGCCGAGGCCACCGACAACACCCTCAGCCTCATCGCCTCGGGCGGCACCAAGCCGACCGAGGAGGTCGTCGCCGAGGGCCTCGAAGCCGTCAAGCCGGTCATCGCCGAGCTGGTCCGCGCCCAGGCCGAACTGGCCGCGGTCGCCGCGAAGCCCGTCGCCGACTACCCGCGCTTCCTCGACTACCAGGACGACGCGTACGCCGCCGTCGAGGCCGCGGTCACCGCGGAGCTCGACCAGGCGCTCCAGATCGCCGACAAGACCGACCGCCAGGACGAGCTGGACCGCGTCAAGTCCGTCATGCTGGAGAAGCTCGGCGCCGACTTCGAGGGCCGCGAGGGCGAGCTGTCCGCTTCGCTCCGCTCGCTCACCAAGAAGCTGGTCCGCAAGCGCGTCATCAACGAGGGCGTCCGCATCGACGGCCGCCTCCCCGCGTACATCCGCCCGCTGGGCGCGGAGGCCGGCATCCTGCCGCGCGTCCACGGCTCGGCCCTGTTCGAGCGCGGCGAGACCCAGATCATGGGCGTCACCACGCTGAACATGCTGCGCATGGAGCAGGCCATCGACACGCTGTCGCCGGTCTCGAAGAAGCGCTACATGCACAACTACAACTTCCCGCCGTACTCGACCGGTGAGACCGGCCGCGTGGGCTCGCCCAAGCGCCGCGAGATCGGCCACGGCGCGCTCGCCGAGCGGGCGCTCGTGCCGGTGCTCCCGAGCCGCGAGGAGTTCCCGTACGCGATCCGCCAGGTCTCCGAGGCGCTGGCGTCGAACGGCTCGACCTCGATGGGCTCGGTCTGCGCGTCCACGATGTCGCTGATGAACGCTGGCGTGCCGATCAAGGCGCCGGTCGCGGGCATCGCGATGGGCCTCATCTCCGAGGAGACCGAGGAGGGCACCAAGTACGTGACCCTCACCGACATCCTCGGCGCCGAGGACGCCTACGGCGACATGGACTTCAAGGTCGCCGGGACCGCGGAGTTCGTGACGGCCCTCCAGCTGGACACGAAGCTCGACGGCCTGCCGTCGGACGTGCTGGCGCAGGCGCTCCAGCAGGCGAACGACGCCCGCCACGCGATCCTCGACGTCATGCTCGACGCGATCAGCGAGCCGGGCGAGCTGGCCTCGACCGCGCCGCGGATCACGACCCTGAAGATCCCGGTCGACAAGATCGGCGCGATCATCGGCCCGAAGGGCCAGACGATCAACCAGATCCAGGACGACACGGGCGCGGACATCACCGTCGAGGACGACGGCACGATCTACGTGTCGGCGGAGAACGGCGAGGCCGCGGCCGCCGCGGTCGAGACGATCAACGCGATCGCGAACCCGACGCTCCCGAACGTGGGCGACCGGTTCCTCGGCACGGTCGTCAAGACCACCGACTTCGGCGCGTTCATCTCGCTGGTGCCGGGCCGCGACGGCCTCCTGCACATCTCGAAGGTCGGCGACGGCAAGCGCGTCGAGCGGGTCGAGGACGTCCTGGGCGTCGGCGACAAGATCGAGGTCGAGATCGGCGACATCGACAACCGCGGGAAGATCTACCTCGACAAGGTCTACCCGGAGGGCCAGGAGCCCGAGGGCTACAAGAAGGGCCGTCCGGCCGAGCGCAAGGAGTCCCGCGGCGAGCGGGGCGACCGCGGTGACCGCGGTCCGCGCCGCGACCGCGAGCGCGGCGAGCGCTCCGGCGGCGGCGAGCGCCGCGACCGCGGCGAGCGGTCCGAGCGCTCTGAGGGCGGGGACCGCGACGGCGAGCGCCGCCGTCGCCGCACCCGCCGCACCGAGGACGCCGGAGGCTCGGAAGAGTAGATGAGTCGACCCCAGACTCGCACGCTCATCGACGATCCGCTGGGCGGCACGGTCCGAGTGACCGTGCTGCCCGGCGGTTTGCGTGTGCTCACCGAATCCGTCCCGACCATGCGCTCGGCCTCCGTCGGCGTGTGGGTCGGGGTGGGGGCCCGCGACGAGGCCCCCCGGCTCGCCGGCGTCTCGCACTTCCTGGAGCACCTGCTGTTCAAGGGCACCGCGAAGCGCACCGCCACGGAGATCGCCGAGGCGATCGAGGCCGTCGGCGGCGAATCGAACGCGTACACCGCGCGGGAGCTGACGTGCTTCTACGCGCGGGTCCTCGACGACGACCTGCCGATCGCGGTGGACGTCCTCGGCGACGCCATGTGCGCGTCGCTGGTGACCCCCGCGGACGTGGAGGTCGAGCGCGACGTGATCCTCGAGGAGATCGCCGCGTCCCAGGACGAGCCCTCCGACGTGGTCCACGAGCTGTTCTCGCAGGCCCTGTTCGGGAACGGCGCGCTCGGGCGCGACATCGCCGGCGACCCGAAGACCGTGCGCGCGTTGACGCGCGCGCAGATCAACGACTTCTACCGGCACCACTACCAGGCCCCGAACCTGACGGTGTGCGCCGCGGGCGGCGTCGACCACGGCGAGACCGTGAAGCTCGTGCAGGAGGCGTTCGCGCCGCTGCTGGGCGGCACGGACGTCCCGCGCCAGCGCCGCCACGACGAGTCGGTCCTGCCCGAGCCGCGGCGCCTCCTGGTGGAGCGCCACGACACCGAGCAGGCGCACCTGGTCGTCGGCTGCCGCCTGTTCTCGCGGCACGACCCGCGCAAGGACGCGTTCGAGGTCATGAACAACATCCTCGGCGGCGGCATGTCCTCGCGGCTGTTCCAGTCGGTGCGCGAGAAGCGCGGCCTGGCGTACACGGTGTACTCGTTCACGTCGTACTTCGCGGACACGGGCTCGTTCGGCGTCTACGCCGGGTCGAACCCTGACAAGGTCCACCAGGTGCGCGAGCTGGTGCTCGCGGAGCTGGAGCGGATGGCGACCGACGGCGTCACCGACGAGGAGCTGCTGCGCGGCAAGGGCATGAGCCGCGGCGGCATGGTCCTGTCGATGGAGGACTCGGGGTCGCGGATGAACGCCCTGGGCCGCGCGGAGCTGCTGTACGGCGAGCACCTGAGCCTGGAGCGGGAGCTGGCGGACATCGAGGCGGTCACGTCGGAGCAGATCCGGTCGGTGTCCGCGGAGATCCTGTCGCAGCCGATGACGATCGCGGCCGTGGGGCCGTTCGACGAGAAGGACTTCCGATGATCAAAGTGGGGGTGCTCGGCGCCCGCGGCCGGATGGGCCGGGCGGCCTGCGAGGCCGTCGACGCCGCCGACGACCTGGAGCTGACCGCGACGGTGGCCCGGGACGAGTCCCTCGACAAGGTCGCCGGGTGCGACGTGGTCGTGGACTTCACGCTCCCGGGCGCCGTCATGGACAACCTCGCGTGGTGCACCGACCGCGGCATCCACACCGTGGTCGGCGTGTCCGGGTTCGACGCGCAGCGCCTGGACGCGGCCCGCGACATCCTCGCCGCCGACCCCGAGGTGGGGTCTGTGATCGCCCCGAACTTCGGGATCGGCGCGGTCCTGATGATGCAGTTCGCGGCGAAGGCCGCCAGGCACTTCGACTCCGCGGAGATCATCGAGGCGCACCACCCGCGCAAGGTCGACGCGCCCTCGGGCACGGCCGTGCACACGGCGCGGCTCATCGCCGCTGCGCGCGCCGAGGCCGGGCTCGACGGGATGCCGGATGCGACGGAGACCGACCCGATGGGGGCGCGCGGCGCCGACGTCGACGGCGTCCACGTCCACGCGGTCCGCTCGGCCGGGTACGTCGCGAGCCAGGAGGTCCGCTTCGGCGGCCCCGGCGAGCGGTTCGTCATCTCCCACGACTCGCTCGACCGCGAGTCGTTCATGCCCGGCGTGCTCCTGGCGATCCGCGAGGTCGTCAAGCGCCCGGGCCTGACGGTGGGCCTGGACGACCTGCTCGACTGAGCGGTAAGCAAGAAGGCGCCCGCCATCATGGCGGGCGCCTTTTCGTATGCGGGTCTACTCCGAGGCCGTCGGGCTCTCGGTGGCCGCCTGCTCCTCGGGGCTGGTGCTGGGGGTCGGCTCGGCGCCGCCCTGCCCGGAGTCGGTGGTGGCCTCCTCGCCCGGGGTCGTGGCCTCCTCGCTGGGGGAGGACGACTCGGACGGCGTCTCCTCGCCGGTCGGCTCGTCGGTGGTGGCCGCGTCCGTGGGGTCCTCGGAGGCGCTCTCGCTCGGTTCGACCGTGTCGGTCTCGGTGGTGTCGGCGGTCTCGTCGGGCGTGTCGGAGACGGTGGCCCGGTCGTCGTCGTGGATGAACCGGCCGGGGTCGCCGGTGAAGATCCCGAGGAGGAAGAGGGTGCCGACGGTGAGCCCGAAGACGAGGACGCTGGAGATCGCGATCGCCAAGATCGTCTTCTTGCGGGAGTTCACGTCGGTGACGTGCCCCTCGGGTTCGAGGTCGGGGACGTCCATCTCGACGGTCTCGTCGCGGGTCGAGTGGAGCTGCGCGGTCTCGGGGATCTTCGCGGTCGCGCTGGCGTTCCCGGCGGCGTCCTCGGTGGTCTGCCCGGCCGCGTCCTCGGCGGCGTTCTCGACCGTGGCGGCGGTGACCTTGCCGCGGGCGGTGGGGGCCATGGCCGCGATCTGCGACTTGATGCGCTCGCCGGTGGACCGCATGGCCCGGAGGATGAGGACCGCGCCGATCGAGGAGCAGACGCTGAGGACGGCGGTGCCCGCGACGGTGCCCCAGATGTTGAGGACCTTCGCAAGGAGCGCGCCGATGACGGTGGCGCCGGCCGCGGCCAGGACCTGTCCGATGCTCAGTTCCAGGCCGGGCTCTTTGTCCTTGTGGCCCTTGCTCTTCGAGCGGTACTGAGTCAACGGCCCTCCCCGTGGTCGTGATCGTTCCGCGACGCGGACGGACTCACCAGGATACGGGCCGTGCACGGAGCGACTACGGTTTGTGCCCGAACTAACGGGCCCTGCGCGTCAGCGGGTGAGGCCCGTGGAGTGGCGCCGCAGCGCGGACCACTGCCACAGCCACAGCAGCCCCCCGATGACGACGACCGACCCGATCCCGGCGATGACGAACGCCCAGCCGTTCTTCTCCACGGCCGTCGCGTTCAGGTCGTAGTCCTGGCCCGGGACCATCCGCCACGTGACGGTGCGCCCGTCGAGCTCGCCGTTGTGCTCGGTCACCGTGGCCGGGAAGTTCACGCTGATGAGGATCTCGGCGTCCTCGAACGCCTCCGGGTCGATGAACCCCGCGGCGCGCAGGTCCCAGTAGCCTTCGAGCCCGTACTCGCGGCCCTCGTGGGCGATCCGCAGGTAGCCCCACTCGTCGCCGCCGAACTCCGCGAAGTCCGACAGCGGCCGGTCGGTGAACGACGCGGTCTGCCCCGTGAACCCGTCCTGCTCGTACGGGACCCGCTCGGTCCCCGGCACACCGTCGAGCAGCGCGTCCAGGAACGCGTCGAGCTCGGAGCGGCTCAGGCCCTGGTCCTGCGCCTGCTCCAGGAAGTCGTCGCTCCACGCCGCGGTGAACTCCCCGCCCACCGTGTCGTCGGGCCGCACCTCCAGGCCCAGGTCGAGCCTGACGCACCCGGAGGCGGCGGCCAGCACTCCCACCGCGGCGGCACCGGTCAGCACCCGGCGAGCAATCCCAAGCATGCCCCCGAGCCTAAGCCCGCGAATCGGACGAAACAGCGGTTTCGCGCACTCGCGCCCGGAGGCTAGTCTGTGGGGGAGGAGGACCCGTGTGCGCAGTCGATGAGGCGACCCTGGAGTCGCGGCCCGGACCCGAGCGGCCGCGGCGCAAGCGCGGCAACCCTGTCAAGCGCTGGGTCACCGACATGGTCGTGCGCCCCTGGTTCGCGCCGCTGCTCATCCTCACCTGCTTCGCCGGTGCGGCCGCGGGCGTCGTCGCCACCAACCCGACCGACGACACCGGCCCCACCACGTGCCTGTTCAAGCTCGCCACCGGCTTCGACTGCCCCGGCTGCGGCGGTACCCGGGCGTTCTACTACGTGCTCACCCTGAACCTGCCCGAAGCCGCCCGCCACCACATGATGGCCGTCTTCGCCGCCCCGTTCCTCGCCTGGATGTACCTCGCCTGGGCAGTCCCGCGCGTCTTCCCCCGCCTCACCTGGCGCCTCCCGACGTTCCACCTCACCCCCGGCCTCGTCACCGCGTTCCTCTCCGCGTGGGCCGCGTTCTTCATCCTCCGCAACCTCCCCTGGGAGCCCTTCTCGTTCTTCTACGTCTGAACGCGAAGCGGCCCGGCCACTCTCGTGACCGGGCCCGCTAGTGGGTGTTGATTGAAGTCCTTACGCGAACGCGCTCGCGCGGTGCAGGTAGATGTCACCCGACACCGAGCGCGCCCGCACCTCCAGGCTCGTCCCGTCGCTCGACGGCGCCGGGGACGTGTCGCCCGTCGCCAGCTCCGACGTCACCGACCCGGCCTTCGCGTCCAGGTCCACCCAGATGTCGGTGCCCGGGACCACGCCGAGGCTGATGCGCCCCGAGACCGTGTTCGCCTTGACCGAACCCGAGCGCAGCGCGCCCAGCTCGATCCCGCCCGACAGGGTGTTCACGTTCGCGTTCGAGTCCAGCCGCTCGGCCGAGATCGAGCCCGCCACCGTCTTCGCCGAGAAGTCCCCGCCGACATGGTCGGCCTTGACCTGCCCCGACGCGGTGTTCGCGCGGAAGTCCTCGATCGCGTCGATGACGGAGATCGAACCCGACACGGTGTTCGCCTTCACGCTCGTCGCGCTCTCCACGGTCGCCGACCCGGCCACCGTGTTGATCGAGACCGCGCCCAGCTTGCCGTGCAGGCTGATCGGCGCCGACGTCGTCTTGACCGACACCTCCGAGCGGACCGGGAGCTTCACCGAGAGGTGCACGCCGATCTCCTTGCGGAAGAACCAGTTCTGCGCCTTCTCGGGGGCCACCACGCGCAGGTGCCCGTTCTCGAACGACACGCTCGCGAGATCGGCCGCGTCCGAGTCGCCGTCGGAGCGGCGCTGCGCGGGCTTCACCTCCACGAGGACCGTGTCCAGCTCGTGGGCGGTGACGGTGACCGAGCCGTCGGCGAGGGTGATCGCCGCCGTGACCGGCCCGTCGTGGGTGAATTCGGTGTACTCGTTCATCCTTGCTGCTCCTAAGCCCGGGCGTAGCCGGTGATGCGCTGGCTGTACTTCGCGCCCGCGGGCTGCCCCGACGTGCGCGAGGCGTGGACCGCGTTGTTGATCGCGCGCACCAGCCAGGCGTTGACCGAGGCGCCGTCCTTGGAGGCGACGCGCTCGACGTCCTCCTTGAGCGACTCCGGCAGGCGCAGCGTGATGCGGGCGACGTCGTCGTCCACCGGCGGCGCCGGAGGCGGCGCGGCCTCGGCGGTCTCGCCGCCGCTGACGCGCAGGTCGACCTCCTTGCCGCGCACCCGCAGATCGACCGACGCCGGGGATCCGGCCTGGTCCAACCCGGCGGTGATCTCGGCGGCGGCCTCCGAAAGGGCCTCCATGAGCGCCAGGCGCGCACCCGCGTCGAGCGCTTCCGACAGCAGTTCCGCAGTCCGCGCGGCGTCCTCCCCGCCCGGCGCGGCGGCGGCGGTGAGGCTCCGGCGGAGCGATTCGATATACGGCGTCAAGTCCATGACACCATGATGACATCATTTCTGACGTCTGTCAAGCGGCGCGCTGGAGCCGGGACGCGGCGCCCGCCACGCCCGCCCCACAGAGCACACCCGGACCCGCCCCGCGGCCGGGCGCGTGCAGGACCACACTCCGCCGCCGAGTACCCTCAGGGAGTCGAGAACCAGCACTAACAGCCACCGAACACGAACGAGGGGGAGCGGGGATGCCCGAAATCGTACCGATGGACGTCCGACTCATCGCCTGGACGCACTTCGAGGCGCCCGCAGACGTCCCCTGGGACACCGACGCCGACGGCGGCCAGGCCCTCGCCGAGTTCGCCGGCCGCGCCTGCTACCAGTCGTGGACCAAGCCCAACCCCAAGACCGCCACCAACGCCGGCTACCTCGACCACATCCTCCAGGTCGGACACCTCTCCGTCCTCGAACACGGCACCGTCAGCTTCTACCTCAGCGGCATCTCCCGCTCCCTCACCCACGAGCTGATCCGCCACCGCCACTTCTCGTACTCCCAGCTGTCGCAGCGCTACGTCCCCGAGCGCGACGCCCACATGGTCGAGCCCGAAGTGATCGCGAACGACCCCGAGCTGCACGAGCGCTTCCTCGCCGCGGCCGACGCCGCCCAGAGCGCCTACGACGACCTCCTCGAAGGACTCGAGAAGAAGTTCGCCGACGTCAAGAACGGCACCCTGCGCCGAAAGCAGGCGCGCCAAGCGGCGCGATCGGTCCTCCCCAACGCCACCGAGACCCGCATCGTCGTGACCGGCAACTACCGCGCCTGGCGGCACTTCATCGCCATGCGCGCCTCCGAGCACGCCGACGTCGAGATCCGGGCGCTGGCCGTCGAATGCCTCAAGCAGCTCAAGGACAAGGCCGCGAACGTCTTCGCCGACTTCCAGATCGCGAAGCTCGACGACGGCACCGAGGTCGCCTCCAGCCCCTACGTCACCGAGGGGTAGAGCCGCAGGGCGCACCGCCCGCAGCTTCCGGCCCCCGCCTCCGCGCGGGGCCCGGTTCCGAGCCGCGGGCGCCACGAACTTGAGACAGTTATACGAAACGAGCGGCCGGGCGCAGCGCCCCCGCCGCCGGAACCAGCATTGGTGAAAGCAGATGCGCAACGCAACGCGCCCCTTCGGGCGAACACTCGCGGCCATGATCACGCCGTTCACGCCCTCAGGGGAACTCGACGTCCCCGGCACGGCCGCCCTCGCGCGCCACCTCGTCGACGAGCAGGGCTGCGAGGGCCTCGTCCTCAACGGCACCACCGGCGAGTCGCCCACCACCACCGACGCCGAGAAGACCCAGGTCATCGAGACCGTCCTCGAAGCCGTCGGCGACCGCGCCCACGTCGTCGCGGGCGCCTCCACCTACGACACCCGCCACTCGGTGCGCCTCGCGCAGGCCGCCGAGAAGGCCGGCGCGCACGGGCTCCTCCTCGTCACCCCCTACTACAACAAGCCCACCCAGGCCGGGATCGCCGCCCACTTCGAGGCCATCGCCGACGCGACCTCGCTGCCCGCGATGCTCTACGACATCCCGCCGCGCTCGGTCCTCGGCATCGCCGAGGACACCTTCGCGCGAGTCGCCCGGCACGAGAACATCATCGCGTTCAAGGACGCCACCGGCGACGTCGTCAAGGCCCAGCGCGTCCGCGTCCGGACCGGCCTCGCCGCCTACTGCGGCGTCGACGAGCTCAACCTCGCCGCGTACGCCACCGGCCAGGTCGGCGTCGTCTCCGTGACCGCCCACCTCGTCGGCCGTCACATCAACGCGATGTTCGACGCCTTCGACGACGGCGACACCGCCAAAGCGCAGGCGATCAACGACGCCCTCCTGCCCCTGACCGACGCGGTCTTCAGCGGGCCCGGCCTCGTCGCCGTCAAGTCCGGCCTCACCACCGCGGGCCTGCCCGCGGGGGAGCCGCGCCTGCCGCTGCTCCCCGCCGACGCCGACCTCTCCGCCCTCATCGCCGCCCGACTCGCCGACCTGAAGGAGGCCCGATGGGCCTGACCCGACCCAAGAGCCTCGGCGAACCCGGCGCCCTCCCCGACGGGGCCCTCCGGGTCGTCCCGCTCGGCGGCCTCGGCGCCATCGGCCGCAACATGACCCTCTTCGAATACGAGGGCCGCCTGCTCATCGTCGACTGCGGGGTGCTCTTCCCCGACGTCGACCAGCCCGGCGTCGACCTGATCCTGCCGGACTTCACGCCGATCCTCGACCGCCTCGACGACATCGAGGCCATCGTCGTCACCCACGGCCACGAGGACCACATCGGCGCGATCCCGTTCCTGCTGGAGCACAAGAACGACATCCCCGTCGTCGGCTCCCGCTTCTCCGTCGCGCTCGTCGAGGCGAAGCTGCGCGAGCGGCGCATCAAGCCCGCCGGGATCGTCGTCGCCGAGAACGAGACGCTCCAGCTCGGCCCGTTCGGCTGCGAGTTCCTCGCCGTCAACCACTCCATCCCGGACGCGCTCGCCGTCGCGGTGCGCACCCCGGCCGGCCTGGTGCTCCACACCGGCGACTTCAAGATGGACCAGCTGCCGCTCGACGGGCGCATCACCGACCTCGCCGGGTTCGCGCGCCTCGGCGACCAGGGCGTGGACCTGCTCCTGTCGGACTCCACGAACGCGGAGATCCCCGGATTCGTGACCTCCGAGCGCCAGATCGGCGCGGTCCTCGACAAGCTCTTCGAGGACGTCAAGGGCCGCATCATCGTCGCGTCCTTCGCGAGCCACGTGCACCGCGTCCAGCAGGTCATGGACGCGTCGTACGCGCACGGCCGCAAGGTCGCGCTCGTGGGCCGCTCGATGGTCCGCAACATGGCGATCGCCCGCGACCTCGGCCTCCTGCACGTCCAGGAGGGCCTCATCGTGAGCATGGACGAGGCGGTGCGCCTGCCCGCCGACGAGATCGTCTACATGAGCACCGGCTCCCAGGGCGAGCCGATGAGCGCCCTGGGCCGCATGGCCTCCGGCGACCACCGGCACATCACCGTCGAGCCCGACGACACGGTCATCCTCGCGTCGTCGCTGGTGCCCGGCAACGAGACCGCCGTGTACGGCGTCATCAACCGCCTGGCGCGCACCGGTGCCACGGTGATCCACAAGGACGTCGCGAAGGTCCACGTCTCCGGCCACGCCCCCGCGGGGGAGCTGCTGTACGTGCTCAACGTCGTGAAGCCCTCGAACATGATCCCGGTGCACGGCGAGGCCCGGCACCTCCAGGCGCACGCGCGCCTCGCGATCGAGTCGGGCGTCCCGGCAGACCAGGTCATCGTCATCGAGAACGGCGACGTGGTCGACCTGATCGACGGGCGTGCGCGCCTCGTCGGGCACATCCCGAACAACCTGATCTACGTCGACGGCCTGTCGGTCGGCGACGTCGGCGAGCCGGTGCTCAACGAGCGCCGCGTCCTCGGCGACGGCGGCTTCATCGCCGCGACCGTGGTGATCGACTCCGAGAACGGCAAGGTCGTCGGCGGCCCGACGGTGTCGGCGCGCGGGTTCTCCGAGGACCCGAAGGCGTTCGACGGGGTCCTGCCGCTGATCGGCGACGCCATGGAGCGCGCCGCGCAGGACGGGATCACCGACCCCCACCAGCTCCAGCAGATCCTGCGGCGCACTGTGGGGAAGTGGGTCAACGACACGTACCGGCGACGGCCTATGATCGTTCCCCACGTCCTTGAAGTCTGAGCGACGCGGACGCGCCGTCGCTCGAGGGCGCACGGACTTGAGGCCGACCGGCCTCGGCATATGAGAGAACGACCGGGGCGACTCCGCCCCGATGTCTGAGTGAGTCTCATGCAAGGGGCCGCTCCCGGGAGGGAGCGGCCCCGTCTCGCTGTCGTACCCCCGCGCTACTGTTGCGCCAGGGGTCCCTTAAGGGGGATTTATCATCTTAAATGGGGATTCGACCCTATCTGGGGCTCACGGCGAGCGGGTTCGGGGGCTCCATGCGGAGGTCGTTCACGACCATGTCCGCCGGGGCATCGAGGACGCCGAGGATCGTGGCCGCCACCGAGTCCGGGCTCATCGCCCGCGTCGGGTCGTAGTCCGAGCCGTACTGGTCCCGCAGGCCCCGCTGCATGTCGGTGTCGAAATGCGACGGATAGAGGCTCGTCACCCGCACCCCGTTCCCGCGCTCCTCCGCGCGCAGCGCGTCCGCGATCGACTTGAGCGCGTGCTTGCTCGCCGAGTACGACGCCAGTCGCGGCGCCGTGTTCAGCCCCGCGCCCGAGTTCAGGAACACCACGTGCCCGCGCGCCGCCCGCAGCGCCGGCAGCAGCAGCCGCGTCAGCTCCGCCACCGCGACCACGTTCACCGCGAGCGTCAGCTGCCACTGCTCCAACGTCTCGTCCGCCACCGCGTTGACATTGAGGACACCGGCATTGTGGACGAGCGCGTCGAGCCGCTCGATCCCCGCCGCCGCCACCGCGCCGGCCAGGCTCTCCGGCTCCGCCAGGTCCGCGATGAGCGCCTTCGCATGCGGCACGCCCGCGAGCGCGGCCTCGCTGCGCGCGTGCGCGATCACGGTGTCCCCGCGCCCGCCCGCCCGCTCGGCCAGGGTCCGGCCGAGGCCGCGCCCCGCGCCGGTGACCAGGATAGTTTTTGACATGCCGTCACATTAGCCCCTCCCGTGAAGCCCTTCACGTCAACGCCGACCGGCGTGCGGGCGGTAACGTAAGGGCCATGATGGCCAGGACGAGCGGCAAGGGCGGCACCGCCCGGAAGTCGAGCGCGCCTGCGGCGCGCCGCAAGCCCACCGCCTCCGGGAGCGGCGCCAAGAAGGCCGCCGCGAAGAAGACCGCGGCGCGACGGCCCGCCGTCAAGTCCACCGCGAGCACCGCCAAGCGCACCGCGAAGAAGACCGCGACGAAGCGCAAGCGCGCCGACGCGATCCCCGGCCCCCTCGAAGCCCTCGGCATGGGCCTGCGCGGCCTGTGGATCGGCACCGCCCGCACCACCGGCTGGATGGCCCGCTCCGTCGGCAAGGAGGCCGCCACGGCCCGCGAGATCGACCCCGCCCACCGCCGCGACGGCCTCGGGCTCCTCCTCGTCGCCACCGCGATCGTCCTCGCCTGCGCCGTCTGGTTCGACGTCGCCGGGCCCGTCGGCGAGCGCTTCGCGTTCATCCTCGACTGGCTCCTCGGCCTCGCCACCCGCGCCCTCCCGGTCCTCTTGGTGCTGTGGGGGATCCGCGTCATGCGCCAGACGCCCCCCGAAGGCGCCCACGGCCGCTCGCTGGTCGGCTGGACCGCGATCTGGCTTTCCAGCCTCGGCCTCCTCCACCTCATCTCGGGGCTCCCCGCCGACATGGGCGAGCGCATGGTCGCGGGCGGCCAGCTCGGCTGGCTCGTCGGCGGCGGGCTCGCGCTGGCGGTCTCGGCGTACGTGGCGTTCCCGCTCCTGGTGCTGCTCCTGCTGTTCGGGGTCCTCGTGGTCACCGCGACGCCGCTGAACCAGGTGCCGACGAAGCTCGCGCACCTGTGGGGCCTCGCCACCGGCAAGGTGGAGGACTATGAGGACGAAGACGAGGAGGGCGCCGCGCCGCGCATGACGCGCGCCGAGAGCCGGGAGGCCAAGCGCCTCAAGGAGGAAGAGGCCCGGCGGGTCCACCGGCCCACTACGGTGCTGCCGCGGCTCGCGCCCGAGGAGGTCCCCGACCTCGGCCAGGACGAGGAGCCCCCGCCGCCGCGGCGGTCGGCGCCGATCGCCGCGCCCGAGCCGGTCCGCGAGCCCCCGAAGCACACGCCGCCGCCGAAGAAGGTGGAGCAGCCGACCCTCTCGGACGGCGCGATGGACGGCGACTACCGCCTGCCGCCGCTCGACATGCTCCCGACCGGTCCGGCCGCGAAGAAGCGCTCGAAGGCCAACGAGGTCGTCATCGCGGCCCTCCAGGAGGTCTTCGCGCAGTTCAACGTGGACGCCGCCGTCACCGGTTTCACGCGCGGCCCGACGGTCACCCGGTACGAAGTGGAGCTGGGCCCGGCCGTCAAGGTGGAGCGGATCATCCAGCTGTCGAAGAACATCGCGTACGCCGTCAAGAGCGCCGAGATCCGCATCATCAACCCGATCCCCGGCAAGAGCGCCGTCGGCGTCGAGATCCCGAACACCGACCGCGACGACGTGGCCCTCGGCGACGTGCTCCGCTCGCCGACCGCGCAAGCGGACGCGCACCCGATGATCGTGGGCCTCGGCAAGGACGTCGAGGGCGGCTACGTCCTCACGAACCTCACCAAGACCCCGCACATGCTCATCGCGGGCGCCACCGGCTCCGGCAAGAGCTCGTGCATCAACACGCTCCTGACGTCGATCCTGGTGCGGTCCACGCCGGAGCAGGTGCGCCTGCTCCTCATCGACCCCAAGCGGGTCGAGCTGTCGAACTACGAGGGCATCCCGCACCTGGTCCACCCGATCGTGACGAACCCGAAGAAGGCGTCCGACGCGCTGCAATGGGTCGTCAAGGAGATGGACATGCGGTACGAGGACCTCGCCTCGGCGGGGGTCCGGCACGTCGACGACTTCAACCGCAAGGTCCGCTCCGGGGAGCTCAAGGAGCACCCGGCGTCGGGCCGCGAGTTCCGGCCGCACCCGTACCTGCTGGTCATCGTCGACGAGCTGGCGGACCTCATGATGGTCGCCGCCCGCGACGTGGAGGACTCGGTCGTGCGCATCACGCAGCTCGCGCGCGCCGCCGGGATCCACCTGGTGCTCGCCACCCAGCGCCCTTCGGTCGACGTGGTCACCGGCCTCATCAAGGCCAACGTGCCGTCCCGCCTGGCGTTCTCGACCTCCTCGCTCGCCGACTCGCGGGTCATCCTCGACCAGCCCGGCGCCGAGAAGCTCGTGGGCCGCGGCGACGGCCTGTTCCTGCCGATGGGCGCCTCGAAGCCCGAGCGGATCCAGGGCGCGTGGGTCTCCGACGCCGAGATCGAGGCGGTCGTGGAGCACGCGAAGGCCCAGATGGACGCCCAGTACATCGAGGAGGTCACCGCGACCCCCGGCTCGACGCGCGAGATCGACCCGGACATCGGCGACGACCTCGAAGTGCTCATCCAGGCGATCGAGCAGGTCGTCACCACCCAGTTCGGGTCGACGTCGATGCTCCAGCGCAAGCTCCGCGTGGGCTTCGCGAAGGCCGGGCGGCTCATGGACCTCATGGAGACGCGCGGCGTCGTCGGCCCCTCGGAGGGCACGAAGGCCCGCGACGTCCTCGTCAAGCCCGACGAGCTCGACTCGGTCATCGCCTCCATCCAGGGCGAGCAGCCCTAGCGGGAGGGACCGGCTACTCGAAGCTGGCGGTCAGCTCGTGGGTCTTGTCGCCGCTGATCGGCATCGAGATGCCCTCCTCGGGCCACTCGACGGGCCCTTCGGGGTGGAACGTCAGCGTGAACACGAGGCTGTCGGCCGGGACGGCGTACTCCAGGAAGTACGTGCGCCAGATCCCGTCGCCCCACTCCTCGTCGGTGTGGTCGACGGCGGTCGCCGTCAGGGCCCCGTTCGCGTCGGCGACCGCGAGGGCCTCCTGCGGGTCGATGTCCCATTCCAGGCCCGAGCCGGACTGGAGCCACCCGAACTGGACGGCCAGGACCGCGCCGTCGTTCTCGGCCACCCAGCCCTGGCCGGGCTGGTACACCTCACGCGTGAGGGTGAACTCGGTGGAGTAGACCCAGTCGTCGAACCAGTACTCGTAGGAGCCCGTGGACGTGTAGCCGTCGACGGAGTTCTCCACGACGTCGGTGGTCACCGTGTCCGCGGACCCGTTGTACAGGGCTTGGACGAGGCCGTCGCGGGTCCGGGCCCGCAGGTCCATGGTCTGGGTCCGCTCGGAGTCGGTCATCTCGAGCGTCACCGGGGCGTCCTTCTTGACGACCGCCAGGTACGCGGCGCCGGGCGCGGGCGCGGTGCCCGCGAACTCCCACTCCTCGGAGCCGATGGCGAGCTTCCCGGTCAGCTCGGTGAGGTCGTCGACCGCGTACGGCGCCTCCACGCCCGGTTCGGGCGCGAACTGCACGAGCGTGAACTCGTACCCGGGCGGCGGCGGCACCGTGATCGGGTGGTCCTCGCCGACGAGGTACTCCAGCTGGAAGCCCTCGGGGACGGTGTCGAACGAGGCCAGGCACTCGACGCGGAGCGCGAAGTGCGCGCCGCGCAGCAGCCCCTCGTCGCCCTCGAAGCGCGTCTCGCCCTCGCTCGGGCAGATCGAGACGGGCACCTCGTCGCTCGCGACGGCGTAGCCCGCGCGGGTGTTGAGCGTGCCCGTGGGCACCTCGCCGCACGCGGCGGCGCTCAGCGCCGCGGCGGCCGCGAGCGCGGCGAACGCGGCCCGGCGGGCGGGGCTGGTGCGGGGGATCCTGTCGGCTGGGGCGATGCCTTTGGGGGACATGGAACCAGCCTAAAGTATGCGTGCGACGTCCGGTGAACCGATGTTGCCCCAGCGCAGGAGGGCCGTGAACGGCCCGATTCGTCCCCGGCGCAATCGGTGCATACCGTCCGTGACCGGTCCGCCGCGGCGCCGGGAGTGGGGTCGGCCACTCTACGCCCCGGAGGACGGTGACGCTGCCCGCCGCCCCGGGCGTTCACCGGCCGCCCCTGGGTACGCTTTCCTGGTGTCATCAGCTCATTCGACCGCCGATTCGAACGCCCGCGACGCCGGCAAGAGCGTCGCGCTCCTGACGCTCGGCTGCGCCCGCAACGAGACCGACTCCGAGGAGCTGGCCGCGCGCCTGGCCGCCGGCGGCTGGCGCATCAGCGACGACGGCGAGCAGGCCGACGTGGTCATGGTCAACACCTGCGGGTTCATCGAGCAGGCCAAGACCGAGTCCATCGACGTCCTGCTGGAGGCCTCGAACACCGGCGCCAAGGTCGTCGCGACCGGCTGCATGGCCGAGCGCTACGGCCGCGAGCTCGCCGAGAGCCTCCCGGAGGCCGACGCCGTCCTCGGCTTCGACCACTACCCGGACATGGCCGCGCGTCTCGACGACATCCTCTCGGGGCGCACGATCGAGTCGCACCAGCCCGGCGACCGCCGCAAGCTCCTGCCGCTCGCCCCGGCCGCCCGCCAGGCCGCCGCCGCGGTCGTCCCGGGCCACTCGCGCGCCGCGCAGGCCGACGGGGCCGCGCTCGCCGCGGGCGCCCCGCAGCACCTCGCGGTGGTCCGCAAGCGCCTCACCGACGGCCCCGTCGCGAACCTGAAGCTCGCGTCCGGGTGCGACCGGCGCTGCACGTTCTGCGCGATCCCCACGTTCCGCGGCTCGTTCGTGTCCCGCACGCCCGAGGAGATCCTCGCGGAGGCCGCGTGGCTCGCCTCCGAGGGCGTCAAGGAGCTCAACCTCGTCTCGGAGAACACCACCTCCTACGGCAAGGACCTGCCGGACCCGCAGGCCCTGGAGCACCTCCTGGAGGGCATGGCCGCGATCGACGGGATCGAGTGGATCCGCCTGTCGTACCTCCAGCCCGCGGAGCTGCGCCCGAGCCTCATCGAGGCGATGCACCGGACCGAGAAGGTCGTCCCGTACTTCGACCTGTCGTTCCAGCACTCCTCGGCGAAGGTGCTGCGCCGCATGCGCCGCTTCGGCTCCACCGAGAACTTCCTCGCGCTGCTCGACCAGATCCGCGAGGTCTCCCCGCTCGCGGGCGCCCGCACGAACGTGATCGTCGGCTTCCCCGGCGAGACCGAGGAGGACGTCGAGGAGCTCATGGGCTTCCTCGAGGCGGCCCGCCTCGACTCCACGGGCGTGTTCGCGTACTCCGACGAGGACGGCACCGAGGCCGTGGCCCTCGACGGCCACGTCCCCGAGGACGAGGTCCAGGACCGGCACACCCGCGTCGCGATGCTCGTCGACGAGCTGGTGAGCCAGCGCGCCGCCGACCGCGTCGGGGAGACGATGACGGTGCTCGTCGAGTCCGTGGAGGACGACGGCGTGGACGGCCGCGGCGCCCACCAGGCGCCGGAGGTCGACGGCACGGTGGCCCTGGTCGGCGAGGTCGAGGGCCTGGAGCCCGGGGACTTCGTGACCGCGAAGGTCGTGGATTCGCACGGCGTGGACCTGGTGGCGGAGCTCGTCGAGGAGGCCTGGTGACCGCCGACCCCCCGGTGTCGCCGTGGAACATCGCGAACGTGGTGACCGTGGCCCGGATCTTCCTGGTCCCGGTGTTCGCCGTGTTCGTGGTCCTGTCGGGGATGGAGCACACGGGGTGGCGGGTCGCGGCCTGCCTGCTGTTCGTGTTCATCTCGGCGACGGACTTCGTGGACGGGTGGCTGGCGCGCTCGCGCGGCCTGGTGACCGATTTCGGCAAGCTGGCGGACCCGATCGCGGACAAGGCGCTCATCGGGACGGCGCTGGTGCTGCTGAGCTTCTACGGTGCGCTGCCGTGGTGGGTGACGGTGGTGATCCTGGTGCGGGAGCTGGGGATCACGGTGTGGCGCATGACGATCCGCAACCGGACGGTGGTGGCGGCGGACCGCGGCGGGAAGCTGAAGACGGTCCTCCAGATCACGGCGGTGTCGTGGATGCTGTTCCCGTGGCCGTCGCCGCTGGACGCGGTGGGGCTGTGGCTGATGTACGCGGCGGCGCTCCTGACGGTGCTGACGGGAATGGATTACCTCTGGAAAGCATTCAAATCTAGGGAGAGCGAGCCGAACCGGTCGAGCTAGGCTTGCAGGACCCGTTTAGGCTCATATGAGCGACCGCGGCGTGGAGGAGAACCCTATGGTGTTGTTGAGGGAACTGCTGGGAGAGACCCTGCGTCGTCGCCGCCGCGCCCAGAAGCGGACGCTGCGTGACGTGTCGAAGCAGGCGAATGTGAGCTTGGGCTACCTCTCGGAGATCGAACGGGGCCACAAGGAGCCGTCGAGCGAGCTGCTGGCGTCCGTGTGCGGGGCGCTCCAGGTCCGCCTGTCGGAGGTCCTCGCGGAGGTGTCGCGGGAGGTCGCCGCCCATGAGCGCGGTGACGAGGCCCCGCAGCACCCGCAGGCCAGGCAGGTCCCGGTGCTGCTGCCCTCGCGCGAGCAGGCCGCCGCGGAGGAGTCGCGGCGCCGCCGTCCGGCGGGCGCGGTCTCGCAGGTCCGGTCCCGGCACCGCCGGGGCGAGGTGTCCGATTCGGTGGTCCGCGCGGCCGCCTGACTGCGTACCGGAACGTCGTACCCGATGATGTAGTTTTGCGATGGAGGCGTCACCCCTGTCCCGCACAGGTGGCGCGGATGCCCGACACTAGAGGCAAGTCGGCGTTGCAGTTGCAAAATTTATGGCTCGCAAGCTTCGCCACGTGAGCACCGGAAGGACCCCGATAATGGCCAATCCGTTCGTCAAGGGCTGGAAATACATGATGGCGCTCTTCGGTGCGAAGATCGACGAGTACGCCGACCCCAAGATCCAGATCCAGCAGGCGATCGAGGAGGCGCAGAAGCAGCACCAGGCACTGGTGGGGCAGGCCGCCTCGGTGATCGGGAACCAGCGGCAGCTGGAGATGAAGCTGAACCGCTCGATGTCCGAGGTGGAGCGGCTCCAGGCGCAGGCGCGCCAGGCGCTCGTGCTGGCGGACAAGGCCCGCGCCGACGGCGACGAGGCGAAGGCGCAGCAGTTCGAGTCGACCGCCGAGATCCTCGCCGGGCAGCTGGTGTCCACCGAGCAGTCCCTTGAGGACATGAAGGTGATGCACGACCAGGCGCTGACGGCCGCGGACCAGGCGAAGAAGGCCGTCGAGAACAACCAGATGATCCTCCAGCAGAAGCTCCAGGAGCGCACGAAGCTCCTCGGCCAGCTGGAGCAGGCGAAGATGCAGGAGACGATCGCCTCGTCCCTGGAGCAGATGTCGCAGACCGCCGCCCCCGGGAACGTCCCGAACTTCGACGAGATCCGCGACAAGATCGAGGGCCGGTACTCGAACGCGATGGGCCGCGCCGAGCTCGCCTCGAACTCCGTCGAGGGCCGCCTCCTCGAGGTGAACCGCGCCACCCGCGACATGGCGGGGGCCTCGCGCCTGGAGCAGATCCGCGCCTCCCTTGAGGGCGACCAGCTCTCGGGCGGCAAGGAGAAGGCGCAGATCGAGTCGAAGGAGTCGGTCACGAACGCCCGCCTCGCCGACATCCGCGCGTCCCTCGACGAGGGCACCGCGGAGGCGGACAAGACCAACAGCTAAGGAACCGCAGTGGACGCCAAGGACCGCAAGCGCGCCTTCAAGCGCCTGCGGTCCCGGCTGGCCTCCGCCAAGTCCTGGACCACCACTGCCGGCGGCGCCGTCGCCGGCAGTGCTTTTTTCATCCCGTATGCGGGTCTCGGTGCGCCCGACGGGATCTGGGTGACCATCGCCGGGTTCTCCACGGCCATGGCGGTGGTCCGCTGGTTCGACTACCGGCGCCTGGCGCGGGCGCTGCCGGAGTCGGAGCGGGCGTCGTTGGAGCTGCACGGCCCCGCGAAGCTCGCGAGCGAGGCGAAGGGCCTGTTCGGCGAGGCCGCCGAGGCGATCCGGCGGGGCCGCATCCGCGACCAGTTCAAGCGCAGCCGGGCGCTGCGGCCCTACGAGCGCCTGGAGCAGGCGTCCATCGCGGCCGAGCGGATGGCGAACCGGTTGCAGGGCAACGAGGAAGCTGTGGCGATCCTCGCCGGGGCCGGCCGGGCCGGGCGCGAGCTGTACCAGCTCGCCCTGAGCGTCAAGGACGTCGAGCAGGCGCTCGCGGTGTCGCCGTCGATGAAGCGCACCGGCCTCCAGGACGGCCTCGACCGGATGGTCGAGCGGCTCGAGTCGGGCGTGACCGCCTACGAGGACATGGTGACCGCGGCGGGGGAGTGCCTGGCCGGGTCGATCGGCCTCCAGCACGAGCTGACCGCGCACCGCGCGGACGAGACCCTCGACATGCTCACCGACGCGGCCGACCGGCTGCGCGCCGCCGGGGACGCGGCGAGCGAGATCCGCGGCCGGATCGGCGAGCAGCGGGCTTGAGCCCGCGAACATGAGCATGTCTAATTTGGTGTAATCTCGGGGTGAAAGCCCTGATTCTTCCCATCTTCGCGCTCGCGGCGGCCGCCCTCGTGCCCGCCGCCCCCGCCCAGGCCGCCGACCCGGTCCCCGAAGGCCCGGTCCGCATGTACCTCAAGGACCACGAGGACCTCCCGCTCGGCCAGAAGGACGGCGCGGTCCGCCTCACCGCGGACGCCGACCTGTGGACGCTCCGCGCCGTCGAGGCCCTCCAGGACCTCGGCGAGTACCAGATCGTCCACGAGGCCGACGGCAAGTGCCTGTCCACCGACACCTCCGGCGGCGGCGAGACCGCCCCGGTGTTCCTCGCCGACTGCGCGAGCGCCGACGCGTGGACCGTCGTCTTCGACGACGCGGCCTCCAACTCGGACTTCCGGTTCATCACCACCGACGACTACTACCTGGGCCTCGCCCACGACGCCGACGCCGTCGAAGGCGCCGAGATCGTCGCCGTCGACCTCGCCGACGGCGCCAGCCCGAGCCGCCACTTCCAGGAGTGGCTGTTCGCCGCCGTCCCGCCCGAGACGCCCTCGCCCACGCCGTCCGAGACCCCGTCCGAGGCCGTGTCCACCACACCGCCCGCCGCGCAGCCGCAGCTGCCGACCACCGGCGCCGGGCTCGGCGCCGCCGTCGGCGCGGGCGCCCTCGCACTCGCCGGAGGCGCCGCGCTCCTGCTGTGGTGGCAGCGCCGCCGCGCGCTCCGCTCCGACTGGTAGTCCACTTCGACACAGTGAATCCCGCAGTGTGGGAAATGCTGGGCGGGTCCGCCCGCCGGTGGCATACTTCCTCTCGTGACTTTCCGGCTCATGATTAGCTGCGGGCGTTCAGCGGGGCTCTAGATGCCATCGCCGAACGCCAGACCTCCTGCGCCCGCAGGGGGTCTTTTTCGTTCAGGGCAAACGAACGTTCAGGTCCGACGCGCAGCACAGGACCCATCGGCAGACAGGACTTGGAGCACCAAGTGACGCAAGCAGACTCCGCAACAGACACCGGCGCCGGGGACTTCCACGTCTTCGACACCACGCTCCGCGACGGCGCCCAGATGGAGGGCCTGCGCTACTCCGTCGCCGACAAGCTCGCGGTGGCCGAGCTCCTCGACGAGCTCGGCGTCGACTACATCGAGGGCGGCTGGCCCGGCGCGATCCCCTCGGACACCGAGTTCTTCGCCCGCGCCGCGGACGAGCTGAACTTCAAGCACGCCAAGCTCGTCGCCTTCGGCATGACCCGGCGCGCCGCCTCCACCGCCGCCGAGGACCCCGGCTTCCAGGCCCTCCTCGACTCCCGCGCGCCCGTCCTGTGCCTCGTCGCCAAGTCCGACATGCGCCACGTCGAGCAGGCCCTGAAGACCACCCCCGAAGAGAACCTCGCCATGATCGCCGACTCCGTCCGCACCGGGCGCGAGCACGACCGCCAGGTCTTCATCGACTGCGAGCACTTCTTCGACGGCTACCGCCACGACCCCGTCTACGCGGCCCTCGTCGTCAAGACCGCCCTCGACGCCGGCGCCGAAGCGGTCGTCCTGTGCGACACCAACGGCGGCTCCATCCCCTCCGACATCACCGCCGCCTTCACCGACCTGCGCGCCCGCCTCGCCGCCGACCTCCCGCCCGAGCGGATCCGCCTCGGCATGCACGCCCAGAACGACACCGGCTGCGCCGTCGCCAACACCGTCGCCGCCGTCGAGGCCGGCGCCATGCACGTCCAGGGCACCGCCAACGGCTACGGCGAGCGCCCCGGCAACGCCAACCTCTTCACCGTCATCGCGAACCTGGAGACCAAGCTCGGCCGCAAGGTCCTCCCCGACGGCGGCCTGGAGAAGCTCACCCGCGTCTCCCACGCCGTCGCCGAGATCGCCAACATGACCCCCGACGAGCACGCCCCCTACACCGGCCACGCCGCGTTCGCCCACAAGGCGGGCATCCACGCCTCCGCGATCAAGGCCGACCCGGCCCTGTACAACCACATCGAGCCCGAGCTCGTCGGCAACGACATGCGCATCCTCGTCACCGAGATGGCCGGCCGCGCCTCCGTCGAGCTCAAAGGCCGCGAACTCGGCATCGACCTCGCCGGCGACAAGGACGCCCTCGACCGCATCACCAAGCGCGTCAAGGAACTCGAATCCAAAGGCTGGTCCTTCGAGGCCGCCGACGCGTCCTTCGAGCTGCTCGTGCGCGACGAAGTCGAAGGCGGCCTGCCCCGGCCCTTCGCCCTCGACACCTACCGCGTCATCGTCGACCACGACCCGAACGGCACCACCGTCGCCGAGGCCACCGTCCGCGTCCACGTCGACGGCGAGCGCGTCATCTCCACCGCCCAGGGCAACGGCCCGGTCAACGCCCTCGACGCCGCCCTGCGCTCCGCGCTGGCCGCCCGCCACCCGCGCCTGGCCGAGCTGACGCTCTCGGACTTCAAGGTCCGCATCCTCGCCGGGTCGAAGGGCACCGACGCGGTCACCCGCGTCCTCATCTCCATGAGCGACGGCGAAGCCGAGTGGACCACGGTCGGCGTCGCCCCCAACCTCATCGAGGCGTCCTGGAACGCCCTCGCGGACGGCCTCGCCTACGGGCTGAACCGCCGCTAGCAGGCCACGAGCCGCCCAGACCGGGGACGGTCCACGAGACCCGTCCCCCGAGCCCGGCCCGCGCCGACCGTGCGGGAGGGCGAAGGAAAAGGGGCCCGGTCTTCGGACCGGGCCCCTTTCGCATGCCTTGCGTCAGTTGAAGACCGCGAAGCGCTTCTGCTCCATGGTGCCGCCGCCGAAGGTCGTGAACGACCCGCCGACGGTCATGTTCGCTCCCGACGGGTGGACCGTGGCGTCCCAGGCGCCGACGACGCCGTTCGCGCCCGGGTTCCACGGCAGCAGGTTCCCGTCCATGTCGACCGCGAGGAGCTTCCCGCGGTGCGCCTTGATGCCGTCCACGCACTGGCCCAGGGGCCCGGCGTGGTTGGTGTTGCAGGCCTCGTCGAAGTGGCCGCCGCCGATGACGGTGTTGCCCCACACCGCGACGGTCTGCATCCCGCCGTCGACGGCCTGGTACCAGAGCGTCTCGCCGGTGGTCGTGAACGCCCGGATCTCGCCGCCGCGCCCGTCGAGCGCCGCGTACACGCGGTCCCCGGCGACGACGACCTCGCGCGTGAGGACGTACACCTTGGCCTGGAAGCCGGTGTCGACCGCGCCCGTGACCGGGTTGACGGCGCCGAGCTTCCCGTACTTCTTGTCGCCGCCGATCATCGAGAACACGCCCGCGACGTAGAGGCGGCCGTGCCCGGACTGGACGTCGCGCACGCCGCCCTCGGAGACGACCGGCTTGAACGCGGTGACCGGCGCGCCCGTGGACGCGTCGACGGCGGCGAGGCGCGGCTGCGCGAACGAGCCGACCTTCGTGAACGTCCCGCCCAGGTACACGGTGGACCCGACGGGCTCGATCGAGTAGACGGTGGCGCTCGGGTTCGGCCGCCACGCGGTGTCGAGCTTCCCGGTGGACAGGCTGAAGCGGGCCACGCGGGACATGGCGACGCCGTCGACCTGGGTGAACTTCCCGGCGACGTACAGGTACCCGCCGCCGGTCTTCACCTCGTGGACGGTCCCGTTGAGGACCGGCGCGAACGGCAGCAGCGCGCCGGTCCGCGAGTTCACCGCGGCCAGGTACGTGCGGTCCGCGTACTTCCCGTCGGTCTGCTTGGCGCGGGTGAACAGGCCGCCGGAGTAGACGGTGTCGCCGTTGTAGGCGACCTTGACGACCTGGTCGTTGAAGGACGCGGTCGCCTGCGGCAGGTTCGAGTCGATCGCCCCGGCGGGGGCCTGCACGAACAGCAGGGCCGCGAAGAGTGCTGAGATGGTGACTAGACGGCGCATTGCGGCAGTCTTCCACGCGTACGGCGCCGCGCGTCGGATTCGTGACGGCGCGTCAGGGGACAGCGGAGGAATGCGGTGACCCGCCCGATTGCCCCGCCGTACTACAGTTGAGGTGTGACTTCCTACAAGACCGATCGCGCCCGCGCGGCTGCACTCGCCGCGGACTCGGCCGTGTACGGACGCCGCCGTTTCGGCGCCGGGTTCTTCCTGGGCCTGGTGATCGTCGTGGTCCTCGCCTTCGCCCTGGGCTTCGTGCTCGTCGGCGGCCTGAGCGAGACCCTCCGGGTGCGCCTCGGCGCGACCTCGCTGTCGCTGCTGGTCGCGGCGCCGCTCACGTGCGTCCTGGGCTTCTTCGTCGGCATGTTCGGCCGCGTCCGCCGCATGGGCATGGGCATCGTCGTCGGCGCGCTCGTCGGCACCGTCGTCATCGCAGGGCTGTTCCTGCTCCTGCGCTGAGGGCGCGCAGCGTGACCGGCGAGTCCGGCGCGCGGGAGCGCCGCGCCCGCGGCCGCCGCGCGAACTAAGCTGGGCCCGCAAGGTTTGGATCCAGTCTTAGAGAGGGGCCGACTGTGCGGATCGCGCGGATCGCTCACCCCACCGGCATGTCGTTCGCAGTCCTCGAAGGGGAGGGGCCCGGGGCCACCGCCGCGGAGATCGAGGGGCACCCGTTCGCGCAGATCAAGCTCACCGGCCAACGCTGGGCGCTCGACGACGTGCGGCTGCTCGCCCCGATCCTGCCGTCGAAGGTCGTGTGCGTGGGCCGCAACTACGCCGAGCACGCCGCCGAACTCGGCAACGAGGTCCCCAAAGAGCCGCTGATCTTCCTCAAGCCCTCGACCTCGGTCATCGGCCCGAGCGAGGTCGTCCGCCTCCCGGCCGTGTCCGACCAGGTCGAGCACGAGGCCGAGCTCGCCGTCGTCATCGGCCTGCACGGCGCCCGCGGCCTCGACCGCGAGGCCGCGAAGTCCGCGATCTACGGCTACACGTGCGCGAACGACGTCACCGCGCGCGACCTCCAGAAGCAGGACGTGCAGTTCACGCGCGCCAAGGGCTTCGACTCGTTCTGCCCGCTGGGCCCGTGGATCGAGACCGACGCCGACGTCGCCGACGCCGAAGTCCGGTGCGAGGTCAACGGCGAGGTGCGCCAGCTCGGGTCCACGAAGGACATGATCTTCGACGTGCCCTCGCTCATCGCGTACGTCTCGCAGATCATGACCCTGCTGCCCGGGGACGTGGTGCTCACCGGGACGCCCGCGGGCGTCGGGCCGATCCAGGCCGGCGAGACCGTCTCCGTTTCCGTCGCCGGCATCGGCACGCTGACCAACAAGGTGATCGCCAGTGAGTAACGTCCGCACGCGCTTCTGCCCCAGCCCGACCGGCACCCCGCACGTCGGCCTGGTCCGCACCTGCCTGTTCTCGTGGGGCTACGCCCGCGCGAAGGGCGGCTCGTTCGTGTTCCGCATCGAGGACACCGACGCCGCGCGCGACACCGAGGAGTCCTACGAGCAGCTCCTCGAGGCGCTCTCGTGGCTCGGCCTGAGCTGGGACGAGGGCCCCGACATCGGCGGGCCCTACGCGCCCTACCGGCAGTCGCAGCGCCTCGACGTGTACGCCGACGTCCTCAAGCGCCTCCTCGACGGCGGCTACGCCTACGAGGCGTTCTCCACCAACGAGGAAGTGGAGGCGAGGCACAGGGCCGCGGGCCGCGACCCGAAGCTCGGCTACGACAACTTCGACCGCGACCTCACCGAGGACCAGAAGGCCGCCTACCGCGCCGAGGGCCGCAAGCCGGTGCTGCGCATGCGGATGCCGAACGAGGACATAGTGTTCCAGGACGCGGTCCGCGGCGAGGTCCGCACCCCCGCGGGCACCGTCCCCGACTACGTGATCGCCCGCGGCGACGGCTCGCCGCTGTACACGCTCACCAACCCGGTCGACGACGCGCTCATGAAGGTCGACATGGTCACCCGCGGCGAGGACCTCATGCCCTCGACGCCCCGCCAGATCGTCATGTGGCGCGCGCTCATCGAGCTGGGCCTGGCCGACGCCGAGCCGGAGTACGCGCACCTGCCGCTCATCGTCGACGAGCGCGGCAAGAAGATGTCCAAGCGCGACCCCCGCTCGAACCTCTTGCAGTACAAGGAGGCCGGGTACCTGCCCGAGGGCGTCCTCAACTACGTGGCGACGCTCGGCTGGTCCATCTCCGGCGACCGCGACACGTTCACCGTCGCGGAGTTCCTGTCGGCGTTCGACCTCCACGACGTGAAGTCCAACCCGGCGCGGTTCGACGAGAAGAAGTTCGACGCGATCTGCGCCGAGCACTTCCGCATGACCGACACCGCCGAGCTCACCCGCCTGCTGCTGCCGCGGCTGCGCGCGGCCGGGCTCATCGGCGACGCCCCGACCGCGGCCGAGGCCCACGTCCTCGACGTGGCCGTGCCGCTCGTCCAGGAGCGCTGCTCGACGCTCGCGCAGGCCGTGGAGATGCTCCGCTTCCTGTTCTGCGGCAACGAGGTCGCGATCGACGAGGACTCCGCGAAGAAGACCTTCAAGGACGACGCCGCGCAGGTCCTCGACGCCTCGATCGCCGCGCTCGAGGGCATCGAGTGGACCACCGCCGGCATCGAGGAGGCCCTCAAGGCCGCCCTCGTCGACGGGATGGGCCTCAAGCCCCGCAAGGCTTTCGGCCCCGTCCGCGTGGCGATCAGCGGCAAGACCGTCTCGCCGCCGCTGTACGAGTCCATGGAGCTCCTCGGCAAGGACGTGAGCATGGCGCGCCTGCGCGCCGCCCGCGCCACCCTGTAAGCGCCGCAAGGAGAACCGGCCCCGCACCTCGGTGCGGGGCCGGTTCCGTCTCCCAGGCCTTCGCTATGCACACTACTGTGCAATGCATGATACTGTCGTAGACGTGGACCGATCGCAACTGCTCAAAGGACT
The DNA here is from genome assembly GCA_040643255.1 of Glycomyces sp. NPDC047369. Taxonomy (GTDB): domain Bacteria; phylum Actinomycetota; class Actinomycetes; order Mycobacteriales; family Micromonosporaceae; genus Glycomyces. The sequence goes on from JBEYTX010000001.1 coordinate 52,512, forward strand.
GCTCGACATCATCGTGCTGCGCGTCCTCGCCGACGAGGACGCCTACGGCTACGAGATCCTCCACCGCCTGCGCGGCGCCGGGTTCGAGGAGCTCGGGGACGCCACGGTGTACGGGACGCTCCGGCGGCTGTTCAAGGCCGGGCACCTGTCCACGTACGTGATGCCCAGCGACGCCGGGCCGCACCGGAAGTACTACGCGCTCACCGCGACTGGCCGCACCCACCTGCGCGGCATGCGCGAAGCATGGGAGGACGTCAGCGGCAAGATGCGCGCCCTCCTCGACCCCCCCGAGAAAGGCTGACGATGACCGACCACCCCCGCCGATCCGAGGTGTCGACCTACCTGTCGGTGGTCCGCCGCCACCTCGACGAGCTGCCGCAGGACGCGCGCGACGACATCCTCTCCGACCTGGAGGCCCACCTCGACGAGGTCGCCGCCGAACTCGAACCCGGGGCGACCCTCGCCGGGCGCCTCGGCGCGCCCGAGGACTACGCCGCCGAGCTGCGCGACGCCGTCCGCGTCGAAGGCGCACCCGGGGAGCCCCGGGCCCCCGGCCGCCTCGCGGCGGTCGGGTCCGCGCTCACCCGGGCCGCCGACGCGGTCACCCGCTCCGCCGGGGCCGGCACGTTCGCCGAGTTCCGGCGGTCGCTCAAACCCGCCTGGTGGATCGTCCGCGGCGTCGCCGCCGCAGGGCTCATCGCCTGGCTCGTCCTGCGCATCGACGAGCACTTCACCTGGGCCGCACTGGAGCGCTGGGGTCTCACGGCCGCCGCCGTCGCCGCGATCGCCCTGCCGCTCGCCTGGTTCTCCGTCCGCGTCGGCAACCGCTCCGAGGGCTGGGGCCGCGGCTCGCAGCTCGCGCTCGCGTTCGCGGGCGTCGCCCTGGTCGGCTTCACCGCTGTGCGCGCGGCCGACGTCGCCCTCGGCGACGAGTTCTTCTTCTACGACGGCTCGGGGTACTCCCCGTACGCCTCCGTCACCGACGTCTACCCCTACACCGAGGACGGCGAGCTCGTCACCGGCGTATACCTCCTCGACCAGCACGGGAGCCCGCTCTACCTCGGCAATCCGTCCGAGTGCTCGGTGCTGTCGAACGACCCGTTCGACTCCGGCACGCGCTCGAACTACCCGTACGGCGCGTCGCCCTCCGGCATCGACCACGGCTACCTCTACCCGCTGTGCACGCTTCCGGAGGAGGCCCCGAGCGCGGAGCCCACCGGGTCCGAGGAACCCACCACGCCCGAGGAGCCCACCTCTCCCGAGGACCCGACGGCGACGCCGAGCGAACCGGAGCCCACCTCCGAGTAGCCCCCATCCGCCACACCGGTCCCGCCCGCACCAGGGCGGGGCCGGTCCGTTGCCCCGTGTGACATTGCTCTCGATGGACCTAAGTGGAAGAAAGTGCGGGCGACCCGGGCACTGTCAATGGCCCGTTCGGAGGAGCGGGGCGGCCGGGGTTCCCGGCCTTTCGGGCGGGCGTCGCGATACGAGCGCTATCGGGCGAGACGGGCACGGAAGCCCTTGCGGTACAGGCGTCGATGTGCCGTAATGTCGCCGTTACCGAGCGGTACGGGAACGGCTCCGGGGCCTCTTAGGGTTACCCCCGATGTTTACCCGCATGAAGACGACCCGAGCCAAGCACCGCTCCGACGAGCGCCGCCCCCGCGGCCTCCGGCACGTGGTGCGCACCCGGGTGTTCGTGTCCTCGGCGGCCGTACTGCTCGCAGTCGGCTCGGCGAGCAGCGCGAGCGCCGCGATCATCGCGACCGACGACCCGACGGCCGAGGAGCAGCTCGCCGAGCAGATCGTCGCCGACGCCGGAAGCGCCGACCGCCAGTGGGACGACGTGGAGTCGATGGACAGCATCCTGCCCGAGAAGGCGGAGGCCGCTCCCGAGACCGCGCAGTCCGACCCGGCGGAGGTCCCGGTCGAGGAGGAGACGACCGCCGCGGAGGAGGAGTCCAGTGACGACTCCTCGTCCGGCGGCAGCGTCGACATCTCGGCCGAGTGCTCCGACTACTCCGGCAACCAGGCGATCGGCTGCACCATGACGCTCGACGCCGGTTGGGACATGGGCGAGTTCCAGTGCCTCGTGGACCTGTGGAACCGCGAGTCCGGCTGGGACGAGACCGCCTACAACTCCGGTTCGGGCGCGTACGGCATCCCGCAGTCGCTCCCGGGCGACAAGATGTCCGCCAACGGCGACGACTGGGAGACCAACCCGGCCACCCAGATCGCCTGGGGCCTGGACTACATCGAGGGCCGCTACGGCAGCCCGTGCGCCGCATGGTCGCACAGCGAGTCCAACGGCTGGTACTAGCCGCCCCTTAGTCTCGATTCACCGACGCGAACCCGGAGTTCGCTGACCCTGGGAGGCCCCGGCGCCACGGCGCCGGGGCCTCCTGTCGCTCCCGCAGCGCCCCTTCGCCGCGCCGTGCACGGGTGCGTCGGTCATGCCGGACCGAACACCGCCCGGGCGCGAACGCTTCCCTCAGCCGCCGGTCTCCATCGACGCCGCGCGCACCGAGCGCAGCAGCAGCCGCGGGTCGCCGAGCATCCGCTTCAGGCGCCGCTCCAGGCCCGCGATCGGCGTCAGGTTCTGCGGCGCGCGGGCGTCCTTGTGGGCCGCGGAGCCCAGCGGCGGCAGCGCGGCCGCGGTGGCGTCGGCCAGGGCGATCGCGGCCTCGTCGGTGAGGTCGTCCGAGGCTTCCAGGCGCGCCACGCCCGACCAGCCGCGCGAGCTCGTCCCGGGCAGCCGCAGGTACCAGGTGTAGCGGGGCCAGCCCGACACCAGGTGGAACACGGGGGTGCGCTGGCCGGGGGCGAGCCGCTCGACCACGGCGTTCTGCTCGCCCTTGAGGTAGGACCGGGAGTGGCTCTTGATGTAGCCCACGGAGTTCGAGAGCTGGTCGCGCCCGCGCAGCGGCCCGTCGAGGACCGCCAGCTCGGCGTCCATCGCGACCATCGACGCGACCTTCGCCTCCAGTCCGGCCATCGCGTGCTGCGCCGCCGAGATGAGCTCGCCGGGGTCGGCGGACTCGACCTTGCGGTACGGGTACCGCCCGAAGTCCGCGCCGGGGTCGACGGCCGCGAACAGGCCGCGCTCCACGTCCGCTTCGGCGACGGCGGAGACGTGCCCGTCGAGGTCGCACGCGACGGCCCCGGCGGCCCAGGAGACGCACAGGCCCGGCCAGCGCTCGCCGCCGTCGAGGAGTTCGACCCGGGCGTCGATGCGGCGCACGCCGTCGACCACGACGATGCGGCGCGGGCCCTTCGCGGGCGCGTCGATCGGGCGCCAGTCCTCGGGGTCGAGTTCGATCTCGGTGCGCACGGTGCCCCCGGTGCGCGAGGGCGACTCGGGGTTGTCGGCGAAGGACGGGTCCCACGCGTCGACGGTGATCTGCAAGGCGCACCTGCTTTCAGGTCGATTGCGGCCCAGCCTACTTCCCGCCGTCGACGGCCGCGGCCCGCAGGGAGGGCCGGGGCCGCGGGCCCCGGCCCGGTCGGTCAGACCTCGATCTCGGTGACGACGCCGGTCTCCAGGGAGTACACGGCGCCGACGACGGTCAGTTCCCCGTCGGCGACGAGCTCGGCGAGGTTCGGGTGCTCCTTGAGCGCCTGGACGGTGAGGGCGACGTTCGCGGCGATCATCGCGTCGACGGGGTCGCCGGAAGCGCCGTCGCCGGACTCCGCCTTCGCGGCCTCGTAGGCGGGCGTGAGGGACGCGACGATCTCGGGCAGGGCGTACCCGTGGTCCTCGGCCTCCTCGCCTTCTTCTGCGGCGGCGAGGGCGTCGTGGGCGGCGGTGACGGCGCCGCACTTCTGGTGGCCCAGGACGACGAGCAGCGGGGCTTCGAGGGCCGCGGGCCCGTAGGAGACGGACTCGGAGACGAGCGGGTCGAAGGTGTTCGCGGCGGTGCGGGTGACCATGATGTCGCCGACGCCGGTGTCGAAGACCAGTTCGGGGGCGACGCGCGAGTCGACGCAGGTGAAGACCGCGGCGCGCGGGGCCTGGCCCTCGACGAGCTCCTGGCGGGTCTCGGGGTCGGTGCCGGGGTGGACGGGCGCCCCGGCGGCCCAGCGCTGGTTCCCTTCGAGGAGGGCGTCCCAGATCTCCTCGGCGGTCTCCAGGTCCTTGAGGTCCGGGACTTCGGTCGCGGCGGTGGCGGTCTCGGAGGCGGCGGCGCCGCCGGTGTCGGTGGAGCAGGCGTCGAGGGCGAGCACGAGGGCGGATCCGGCGCCGACGGCGGCGGCACCGGTGAGCAGCTTGCGGCGATTGCCGGAAACATGGAGTGATTTCACGATATTCAGGAATACTCCCGGCGTTCAGGCGAACGGCCGGTGAACGATTCCGATGTGGCCCCCGGCATAGCCGGGGACCGGTCAGGTGAAGCTCTTCTCCACGTGGGATCCCTTGGCGTCCTTGGTGATCCGGAACCGCACGGGCACGCGTTCGGCCAGCTCCGGCACGTGCGTCACCAGTCCCACGGTGCGCCCGGCGGACAGCGTCAGGGCCTCCAGGGTCGTCGCCACGGCGTCGAGGGTCTCGGGGTCGAGCGTGCCGAAGCCCTCGTCGAGGATGATCGACTCCAGGCACGCGCCGTGCCGCGCGAGGCTCGCGAGCTGGTCGCTGAGCGCGAGCGCGAGCGACAGCGAGGCCGCGAACGTCTCGCCGCCCGAGAGGCTCCGCGCGGGGCGGGCCATGTCGGCGTCGTGGTGGTCGACGACCCAGAAGTCCTGCTCCCGGTAGATGAGGTCGTACTGGCCCGCGGTGATCTGGTTGAGCATCACCGTCGCGCCCGCGACGAGCTCGTCGAGGGCCTCCGACAGGAGCCACTCCATGAACCGCCGGGCCTCCAGGTGGGACGCGAGGGCCTTCGCGACCTCCGCTTCGTGCGCGAAGCGGCGGGTCTCGGCCTCCAGGTCCACGCGCTGGGCGCGGGCGTCGCGCAGCCGCGCGGACGCGGCCTTCGCGGACTCGACGGCGGCGGCGTGCCGGCCGACGTAGTCGCCGCCGGTGCCGGTGCGCGGCACCTCGATGTCGAACTCGCCCAAGGAGAGCCGCAGCTCCCCGCGGAGGGTCGCGGCGCGGCCGTCGAGCCCGGTGAGCTCGGTGCGGGCCGCTTCGCGCTCGGTCCCGGCGCGCTCCAGCGAGGACGCGGCCCAGCCGACGAGGGCCTCCCAGCTCGCGGCCAGGTCGTCCCCGGCGGCGGGCGGGGCCAGCGCGGCGACCTGGTCGCGGGCGTGCTGGAACTCCTTCCAGGCGCGCTGCTGCCGCTCGTCGGCGGCCTGCTTGCGCTTCTCGGCCTCGCGCAGGGCCCGCCGGGCGGCCTTCAGGGCCGCGCCGGTGCCCGCGAGCTGCTGGCGGGCCTCCTCGGAGGACGCCCGCTTCGCTTGCAGCGCAGGCGGTTCGTCGACCCCTTCGAGGCGCTTCTTCAGGCGCCCTTCGGCGAGGCGCAGCTCGGTGAGCCGCTCCTCGTAGTTCTCCAGCTTCGTCTGGAGCGCGACGACGGCGGCCTGCGCGTCGCGGTGCTCGATGGTCGCGGTCCGGGAGGCCTCCTCGGCCTGCTGCATGGACTCGGAGAGGTCGTGCTCGGGCACCGTCTCCACGGGCCGGTCGCACACGGGGCACTCGTCGCCGACGGCGAGCCCGGCGCGGAGCGTCCCGGCGAGCTCGGCCATCCGGACCTTGTGGAGGGACGCGTGCTGGATCTCGACCTCCTCCCCGGCGGCCTCCTCCAGCTCCTTCGCCTCGGCGAACTGGTCGCGCAGCTCCTCGGTCAGCTCCAGGCCGGTCTTCAGCTTCGACCGGGTCTCGGCGAGTTCGGCCCAGGCCTTGAGCTGGCGTTCGATGAGCGCGAGGTCGAGGCCGTCGAGTTCGCCGCGGAGGCGCTCGTCCTCGGCCTCGGTGGTCTCCACCTCGGCGGACTTGGCCGCGACCGCGGCGGCCGCGTCGGCGACCTGCGCGGCGATGTCGGCGACGCCGTCGGGCCGCTTGATGTAGGTGAGGGACGCGAGGTTCGCCTCCGCTTCGGCGAGGCGCCGGCGGGCCGCGTCCACGGCGGCGGCGAGCCCGTCGAGCGCGTTCGCCTTGTCGCGCACCGGCTCGGTGAGCTTCTCCAGCTGCTCGACGCGCTCGGCGGCGGCGGCGAGTTCCGTGTCGGCGACCGCCGGGACGCGCGCGAGCTGCGCTTCGAGGGTCTTCATCGCGGTCGTGGCGGCGTCGCGCTTGGCGCCCGCGAGCTGCTGGACCCGCCGGTACACGGAGTGCCCGAGGAGGTTCTCCAGGATCTTGCGGCGGTCGGCGGGGGAGGCGTGGAGGAACTCCGCGAACTCGCCCTGGGGGAGGAGCACGCACTTGGTGAACTGCTCGAACGGCAGGCCGATGACGCGCTCGGCGGCGTTGCTGACCTCGCTGGGGCTGCCCGCGAGCGCGCGGCCCAGGCCCTCGACGAGGGACTCGTCGTCGGCCGGGTCGACGCCCTCGGGGAGCTGCTCCAGCGCGGCCGTGGTGGTCTTGACCTTGCCGTTGCGGTCGCGGCGCAGGATGCGGGTCGCCACGTAGTGGGTCCCGGCGGCGGCGAACACGAGCCGCACCCGTCCCTCCACTGCGGACGGTGCGAGGGCGTTCTGCGTGGTGTTGACCCGCCACCGCGGCGTGCGCCCGTACAGGGCGAAGCAGATCGCGTCGAGCACGGTCGACTTCCCGGCGCCGGTGGGCCCGGTGAGCGCGAAGAAGTCGACGTCGGTGAAGTCGAAGGTCTCGGTGCCGGTGTAGGACGCGAAACCGTTGAGGTCCAGCCGGATCGGACGCATCAGGCCTCCTCGGAGACGGTCTGGGTGTCCTCGTACAGGACGGAGAACAGCTTGGCGACCGCCGGGTCGTCGTGCCCGTTCTCGGTCAGGTACGTGCCGAACAGCTCGCCCGGACTCCGCCCGGACCGGCGCTCGCGGGGCGTCTTCTGCTCCAGGCGCATGACCGGGTCGATGTGGATCTGCACCGCGCTCGGGAACAGGTCGGCGACCTCGGCGCGCAGCCCGGCTCGCGCGGGCTCGGTGACGAACACCCGCAGCCACGCCCGCTCGTCCACTTCGGTCTTCGCGAGGGTCTCCAGGTTCCCGCGGACGGTCTGGAGCGGCACGGCCTCGGTGAGCGGCACCGTGCGGACCTTCGCGGGGATCCCCGCGCTGACCTCCACGATCGCGACGCCCGGCGTGTGGTCCTCCTCGCCGAAGTCCACCGCGATCGGCGCCCCGGAGTACCGGATCGGGCAGGGCCCGACGATCTGCTGCGCCCGGTGCAGGTGCCCCAGGGCCACATACGAAGTCGTGGGCGGGAAGATCGCGGCGGGGACGGCGTAGTCGGCCACGGTGTGCACCTCGCGCTCGCCGCCGCCCACTTTGCCGCCGACCACCGTCAGGTGCCCGGTGAACAGGTTGACGGTGTCGGCGCCGAAGTCCTGCGTGAGCGCGGCGACGAGACGCCGCAGGTGGTCGGCGTAGTTCGCCTCGGCCCCGGCGGCGCCGAGCTCGAACAGCTCGGCGGCGCGCACGGCGTGGCGCTGCGCGATGAACGGCAGGGCCGCGCACTTCCACCGCTCGCCGTCCTCCGTCTCCCCGGTGATGAGGTGGTCGGCGGCCTTGCCGAGGCTGCCGCGCAGGTGGATCCCGGCGGCGTGGGCCCATTCGCGCAGGGCGTCGAGGGCCTTGCCGTTGTCGTGGTTCCCGGCGACGACGACCACTTCGGCGCCGGTGCGGCGCAGCGCGGACAGGGCCGCGGTCAGGAGCTTCTGCGCCTCGCTGGAGGGCGAGGCGGTGTCGAACAGGTCCCCGGCGACGATCACGAGGTCCACGTCCTCGGCCTTCGCGACGTCGACGAGCTGCTTGAAGACCGCGCGCTGCTCGTCGAGCCGCGGCCGGCCCTTCAGCGTGACGCCGACGTGCCAGTCGGACGTGTGGAGAATCCGCATGTAATACCCCTAGAACGGAATGTCGTCTTCGTCGTCTCCGGCGAGGTCGAAGGGGTCGACCTTGGCGGTGACCGACCGTGCGGTGGCGGCCGGGGCGGACCCGGCCTCGGCGGGGCGGGTGGCCCACGCGGGGAACGGGAAGTTCACCACGAGCGGGACCGGGAGCTCGGGCTGCGCCACGAACATGGTGCCGGGCTTGGCCATGAGCACGCGCATGCGCTGCGCCTGGGTGAGGAACCCGTACTCGGGCCGCGTGGCCTCGGCCGCATCCAGGCGGCCGACGACGCGGATCGCCGAGTTCGACGCGATCCGCCGCTCCACTTCGGACGCGGTCTGCTGGGCGCCGATGAGGATGACGCCCAGCGAGCGGCCGCGCTCGGCGATGTCGAGCAGGATGTCCTTGATCGGGCTGGTGCCCTCGCGCGGCGCGTACTTGTTCAGCTCGTCGAGGACCACGAACTGGAGCGGCCGGGCCGTGCCCGCCTTCTCCTTGCGCTCGAACTCGCTGCGCAGCACCACGCCGACGACGAACCGCTGCGCCCGGTCGGGCAGGTTGTGCAGGTCGACCACCGTCACCTGCGCGTCGGAGGACAGCGCCGCGCCGCGGGGCGGCAGGTCGCCGCGGATGAGCCGGCCGATGTCGCGCCCGGAGGCGATGAGCCGCCGGATGAACGCGTTCACCGTGCCCAGGCCGATCGCCGACCCCGCCCACTCGGTGCGGGTGTCGTCGTCGGCGAGCCGCTCGCAGATGAGGTCGACGAGGTCCCGGTAGCTGGTGAGGAGCCGCCCGTCGACGCTGATCGCGCCGTTGTCCTTGGGGCGGGCCTCCTTCCGCAGCCGGGCGGCGACCTGGTGGACGACCATCGTGTACTGCTGGCGGTCGTCGTCGCCGTCGGCGAACACGAACGGCAGCAGGTTGAGCTGGCAGAACTCGGCGAGCGTCCAGTAGAACGCGTCGACGCCGGTGGACCGGCACGCCACGTCCGGGATCCCGTTCGCGTCCCCTTCGCGCGGCGGCGCGAGCACCTCAACGGACTTGAACGCGCCCGGCTCCATGCCCAGGCGCCGGTACGAGTCGCGGACGGTCTCGTCGATCTTCGTGTTGTCGTGGTCGAGGAGCAGCAGGTCCTCGCCCTTGACGTTGAAGATGAGCGCCTTCGTGTTCGCGGCCTCGGCGCCCAGGGCGCCGGAGTGCAGCAGCGAGTACAGCATCCACGTCGCGAACGAGGTCTTCGTGGCGACGCCGGAGATCCCGGAGATCGACACGTGCGCGCCGCGGGTGCCGTCGAGGAAGTCCGGGTTCAGGAACACCGGCTGCCCGTCGCGCGAGAACCCGAGGGGCACTTGGCGTGCCATGCCGTCGAAGTACAGGGCCCGGTCGCGGTCCTCGCCGGAGGCCCGCTGCACCTCGGCGCCCGGGCGCGGCGGCACGAACACCTCCGGCTCGACGCGGGTCACCGTGACCTCCGCGGCCTCCTGCACCTGCGCGGGGAGCAGCCCCCCGGCGATGTCGAACACGTCGGAGTCGAACTGGGCGCCCTCGTGGCGGCTGCGCACCGAGGTGACCACGCCGGAGATGCGGACCGTGCCGACCCCGGGGACCTGCCGCTCGGTGGTGAGCACGTCGTCGAGCTGCGCGTACGCCTCCGGCCCGACGCCGACCCAGAACGACAGGGGCGTCGCGTCCTCCGTGCCCAGCACGCGGCCCACCGATTCACTCATCGCTCGATCCTCGCAGATAGCGCAGGATGAGGTTGCCCCCGGCTTCGAGGACGTGTCGCAGCCGCAGCGGCACCGCCTCCGCCGCGGTCCCGCCCTCCGCGATCCGCATCGGGCCGGCGCCGACGAGCAGCGGCGACACCGTCAGGTCCAGCTCGTCCGCGAGCCCCGCGGCGATGAGCGACCCGAACACGTGCGGCCCGCCCTCGCACAGGACCTGCCGCAGCCCGCGCCCGCGCAGCGCCGCGAGCGCCGCCGCGAAGTCCACTTCGCCCGTGCCCGCCGCGATCACGTCCGCGACGTCCCGGAACGGCTCGACCGCCGCCTCCGGCAGGTCCTCGGGGACGATGAGGACCGGCCGCCGCGGCGCCTCCGTGAAGATCCCCGCCCGCGGGTCCAGACTCGCCGTGCGCGACGCGATCGCCATCACCGGCACCTCCGGCAGGCCCTGCGCCCGCCGCCACGCCATCCGGTCCTCGGAGAGCACCAGCGGCCCGTACCCCTCGGCCCGGACCGTCCCCGACCCGGCCAGGAGCACGTCGCACCGCGCCCGCAGGACCTTGAAGACCCGCTTGTCCTCCGCGCCGGACAGCGGACCCGAGAGCCCCTCCAGGGTCGCCGCCCCGTCGGCGCTGGACACGAAGTTCACCCGCAGCCAGTCCGGTTCGGGCGGCGCATACGCCGCGTAGACCTCGTCGTCGGTCAGTTCATCGAGTTTTCGGTACAGCACGTCTGCCACCGCTGAAACCTAGCCCACCCCTCCGACAGCGGAATCCCCGAACTCGGCCCGACGCCCCCGAAGATCCGTAAACTCATTCGCGTTGTGTCACGAATCGATCGCAGAAAGCGACGGATCACCGTCCGGCGCAACCGGAACGAAGGAGACGAAGATGTCCGCTGCACGACGGATCAGGACCGGGCTCGCCGCGACCGGCGCCGCCGTGGCCGCCGCCACCGCGCTCACCGCCGGCTCGGCCGCCGCCGCCCCCGAAGCAGGCACCTGCGAGGCCGACCACGTCTGCATGTGGGAGGACGCCGGGTACGGCGGCGACAAGTGGGTCAACTGGCAGCCGTCCGGCACCGGCCAGATCTTCGAGATCGGCGGCTGGAACGGCGACAACGAGATCAGCTCCGCCCTCAACCGCACCGGCTGGGCCGTCGTCGTCTACGCCGACGACGGCGCCCAGGGCGACTCGTACTGCATCCACGCCTACCAGCCCATCCAGAACTTCAAGGAGGTCGGCTTCAACGACGACGCCGAGAGCCTCATGACCCAGAGCTCCTGCTGATCCCGGGCCTGGCGGCGGCCCGCCGCCGTCAGGCCCCCAGCACCTTCTCCAGGTACGCGTTCGCGAAGCGCCGCTCCGGGTCCACCTCGTCGCGCACCCGCCGGAAGTCCTCGAAGTGCTTGTACCGCCGCGACAGCTGCTCCGCGCCCAGCGAGTGCATCTTCCCCCAGTGCGGGCGCCCCTCCGCCGCGTCGAACACCGCCTCGCAGTCCCGGAAGTACGGCACGTGGTCGTGCCGGTGGAACTGGTGCACCGCCACGTACGCGGTCCGGCGCCCCTGCGCCGTCGACAGCCAGATGTCGTCCGCCGCCGCGAACCGCACCTCCACCGGGAACGACACCGTGTGCCCCTCCCGCTCCACCATCGCCTGCAACTCGCGCAGCACCGACGGCAGCGCCTCCCGCGGCAGCGCGTACTCCATCTCCCTGAACCGCACCGTCCGCGGCGACGTGAAGATCCGGTGCGACCGGTCCGTGTACTCCCGGGCGCTCCACACCCGCCCCGCCACCCGGTTCAGGCCCGGCACCAGCGACGGGAACCGCACCCCGACCCGGTTGCTCGCCGAGAACAGCGCGTTCTCCGTGAACGTCTCGTTCCACCAGTACGACAGGCGGCTCGGCGCCCGCGACGGCTCCGACATCGCGTGCCGGTTGTTCCGCTTCGTCAGCGTCCGGTCCGTGTGCGGGAACCAGTAGAACTCGAAGTGGTCGTTCTCCGCGACCAGCTCGTCCAGGCCCTCCAGGACCGCCCCGAGCCGCTCGGGCCGCTCCACCGCGTGCAGCCGGAACGCCGGCACGCACTGGAGCGTGACCTCCGCGATCACCCCGACCGCGCCGAGGCCCAGCCGCGCCGCCGCGAACAGCTCCGGCCGCTCGAACTCCGTGCACTGCACCGTCTCACCGCTCGCCAGCACCAGCTTCAGGCCCTTGACCTGCCACGCGAAGCCCCGGTACCGGTCGCCCGTGCCGTGCGTCCCCGTCGAGATCGCCCCCGAGACGGTCTGCGCGTCGATGTCGCCCATGTTCTCCAGGGCCAGGCCGTGCGCGTCCAGCACCGTGTTCAGCGCCGCCAGCGTCATCCCCGCCTCGACCGTCACCAGCCCCGACTTCGCGTCCGCCGCCACGACCTGGTCGAGCCCGCCCATGTCCACCCGCACGCCCTCGGGCACCGCGATCGCGCTGAACGAGTGCCCCGACCCGACCGCCTTCACCCGCAGCCCGTCCTCCGCGGCGGCGGTCACCGCGGCCGCCAGCTCCTCGGACGTCGACGGACGCACCGTCCGCACCGGCTCGGCGCCCTCGGTGCGCGACCAGTTCTGCCAGTGTCCGTTCTCGGCGACGGGGGTCCCCATGGCGGCGGTCCTTCCAACGACTCTGTTGAATACGAGGTGTACTTCACAGTATCTTTCATGGAGTGCCATCTGCGGCAGCCCGCCCTGCCACATCGATCGAGCCCAATCGCTCACAGGAAAGACTGCTAATCTGTGAGGCATGGCGGTCACGGTTCGGCATCGGGCGTACAGGTACCGGTGCTATCCGACCCCGTCGCAGGCCCGGCAGCTCACGCAGACCTTCGGATGCGTCCGCCTGGTCTACAACAAGGCGCTCGACGCCCGCTCCAAAGCATGGTTCCGGCGCAAGGAGCGGATCGGCTACGCCGAGACCTCCGCGCTGCTGACGAAATGGAAGCAGCGGAAGGACCTCGCCTTCCTGAACGAAGTATCGAGCGTCCCGTTGCAGCAGACGCTCAGGCACCTGCAGAAGGCGTACTCCGGGTTCTTCGAGCAGCGCACCGGATATCCGGTCTTCAAGCGGAAGCGCCTCCTGGCCGGTTCGGCCGAGTACACCAAGTCGGCGTTCACCTTCAGGAACGGTTCGCTGAAGCTCGCCAAACAAGACGAAGCGCTCAAGATCAAGTGGTCGCGACGCCTGCCGCATGGGGCCGCGCCCACCATGGCGACGGTCTCCCGCGATACCGCGGGACGCTGGTTCGTCTCCCTGCTCGTCCAAGAGGACGTCCCCGCACTTCCCGCGCGGGGCGGGGCGGTCGGTGTGGATGCGGGCCTGTCCGCGCTCTTCACGCTCTCCACCGGCGAGCGAATCGTCAATCCCCGTCATGAGCGGCGCGACCGGGCGAGCATCCGGCGGCGGCAGCAAGACCTGGCGCGCAAGCAGAAGGGGTCGAGCAACCACAGCAAGGCCCAGATTCGGCTCGCTCGCGCCCATGCCCGCGTGGCGGACCGGCGACGGGACCTCCTGCACAAACTCAGCACTCGGCTGGTTCGCGAAAACCAAGTGATCGCGGTCGAGGACCTGAACGTGCGCGGAATGCTGTCGAACCACCACCTGGCCCGCGCCGTGGCCGACGCCTCCTGGTCGACCTTCCGCAGGATGCTGGAGTACAAATCCGAATGGTACGGCCGGGACCTCGTCGCGGTCGACCGGTTCCTTCCCACTTCCAAAGCGTGCTCCGCCTGTGGGACGATCAAGCGGGCCATGCCGTTGCACATGCGCACCTTCACCTGCCCCGATAAGGCCTGCGGGCATGTGGAAGACCGCGATGTGAATGCGGCCAAGAACATTCTGGCGGCCGGGCTGGCCGTTGCAGCCTGCGGAGACGGTGTCAGACCTAAGCGCTCCTAGCGCGGCGGCAACCCTCGGTGAAACAGGAAACCCGTCCAGGCGACTGGGCGGACTCGGATCCTCCGGGAGAAGAGGAAGCCAACTAACCCCACTTGACCTGCGGAAGGGAAGTCGGATGGGCTATCAGGAAGCAACGGGCTCGCCAGGGGCCGCCGTCCAAGGCGGCGCCGACCAGCGGTTCGACGTCCTCGACCGGGCGACCAGGGGGCTCCAGCCGCCGTTCGCCGCGGTCGATCTGGACGCGTTCGACACCAACGCGGCCATCCTGCGCCGCAACGCCATCGGCAAACCGCTGCGCCTCGCCAGCAAATCGCTGCGCTGCCGCCCCCTCATGCGGCGCGCCCTCGCCCAGCCCGGCTTCAAGGGGATCCTCGGGTTCACGCTCCCCGAGGCCCTCTGGCTCGCCGAGGAGTTCGACGACGTCGTCGTCGCCTACCCCACCGCCGACACCGACGCGCTCCGCGCGCTCGCCGCCGACGAGCGCCTCGCCCGCCGCATCACCCTCATGGTCGACTCCGTCGAGCACCTCGACTTCCTCGCCCGGCACGTCGAACCGAACCCGTCCCGGCCGCTGCGCCTGTGCCTAGAACTCGACGTCTCGCTCGAACTCCTCGGCGGCCGCGTCCACATCGGCGCCTACCGGTCCCCGGTCCGCACCCCCGACCAGGCCCTCGACATGGCCCACGAGATCGACAAGCGCCCGGGCGTGCGCCTCGTCGGCATCATGGGCTACGAAGGCCAGATCGCGGGCGTCCAGGACGCCTTCAGTGCCGCTGCGCTGCGCTCGCCCCTGGTGCGGCTCATGCAGACCGTCTCCAAGGCCGAACTCGCCGAACGCCGCGCCGAAGCCGTCGCCGCCGTCCGCCGCGTCACCGACCTCGAGTTCGTCAACGGCGGCGGCACCGGCTCCGTCACCTCCACCGCCGCCGACCCCTCGGTCACCGAGATCGCCGCCGGGTCCGGCCTCTACTCGCCCGCCCTGTTCGACGGCTACCGCTCGATCCGGCCGCTCCCGGCCGCGTTCTTCGCGCTCCCCGTCGTCCGCAGGCCCAAGCGCGGCATCGTGACCGCCCTCGGCGGCGGCTGGATCGCCTCCGGCGTCCCCGGCCCCGACCGCCTCCCCAAGCCCGCGCACCCCGCCGGGCTCCGCTACTCCAAGACCGAGGGCGCCGGGGAGGTCCAGACGCCCCTGCGCGGCCGCGCCGCCGACGCGCTCGCCATCGGCGACCGCATCTGGATGCGCCACGCCAAGGCCGGGGAGCTCGCCGAGCGCGTGAACACCCTCCACCTGATCCGCCGCGGCGAACTCGTCGACGAGGTCCCGACCTACCGCGGCGAGGGCCGCGCGTTCGTCTGAGCCGCAATGCGAAACGGGCCCGGCGGGATCACTCCCGCCGGGCCCGTCTCACATCGCGCTAGTCGTCGCGGCCGCCGTTGCCGTTGCCGCCCCCGCCGCCGTCGGTGGGCGTGCACTGGCCCAGCCATTCCATGATCGGCGTGCACTCCTCGGTTCCGCCGCCTCCCGGCGGGGTCGGGACGCCGCAGCGGGAGTCGGCCTGGCCGGTGGCCGTCGCGCAGTACGGGCTGTCCGAGTCGATGGTGCCGTCCTCGTTGACGATGCCGTCGACGATCGCGCTGCCCACGTGCTCGGCCTCGGTCCAGGGGACCTGCTCGTACCCCTTCGCCTCGATGGCGCCGTCCATGAACTGCTTCCAGACCGGGTAGCTCAGGGTGCCGCCGAAGAGGTTGTCGGTGCCGCCGTCCTTGTTCAGCAGCGGCGCCGACTCGGCGGTCGCGTTGCCGACCCAGGTGGCGATGCTCAGCTGCTTGATCGCGCCGACGTACCAGGTGTGGGCGTTCGCGTTGTCGTACCCTTCCCAGTTCGCCTCCCAGGTACCGGTCTTGCCGGTGTAGGGGTTGTCGACGGCGCCGCCGTCGCCCTCGATCTCGGAGCCGACCCACTGGAGGTTGCGGGCGATGCTCGCGTCCAGGGCCTGGGTCTGCTCCAGCGGCCGGACCTCGGGGACCTCGTTGCCGTTGCGGTCGAGGACCCGCTCGACGAAGTGGGTCTCGTTGTAGACGCCGTCGTTCGCGATGGTCGCGTACACGGACGCCATGTCCTTCACCGACGTCGGGTACTGGCCGAACGAGATGTGGTAGTAGAACGGCGAGTTCGGCGACTCCAGGTCGAGCGGGGTGTGCACCGGCGAGCCGTCCTCGTTGACCTCGTCGAGCGGCGCGAGCGGGTCGACGTTGCCGTTCGAGTCGGTCGCGAAGGTGCCGTCCTCGTTCTCGCGGGTGCCGTGCCGCGAGTAGGTGATGGTGCCGTCCTCCTCGATGTAGAACTTGTAGGTGACCGCGACGCCGTCCTCGTTCTGGCTCATGGTCCGCAGGCCCATCTGGATGGCGTTCTGGAGGATCGCGGTGGCGCCGTAGGTCTCGGCGATCTGGTACATCGGCGTGTTGCGCGAGTCGCGGACCGCCTGGGTCAGGGTCCGGTCGGTGTGCTCCTCGCGGCCGGCGTTCGAGATGGTGCCGTCGCCGATGCCCTCCATGGTGTCGAACTCGCGCGGCGAGTCCGAGGTCCACCACGAGTCGATCGAGGCGCCGTGCTCGATGGCGGTCGCGGCGGTGATCATCTTGAACGTCGACGAGGGCGGGTGCGGGTTCTCGATCCCGGCCTTGTCGACGCCGAGGCCGTTCTCGCCGCCGTAGTAGGCGAGGACCCGGCCGGTGCCGGGCTCGACGGCGACGGTCGCATCGGCCATCGACAGGTTCTGGTCGGCGAGCGCGGCCTTGTCGTTGGTGTTCTGGAACTCGAAGAAGCCGTCGTCGTTCAGGTACTCGTCGGCCGCTTCGGGTTCGGTCACCACCACCCCGTCGGCGTCGACGAGCTCGCCTTCCTCGTTCGTCGTGCGGACGAGGTCGCCGCGGCTCGCGGCCTCCCACGCCACCTGCTGGAGCGTCGGGTCGATGGTGAGCTCGACGGTGTAGCCGCCGGTGCCGGCCTCCTTGCCGTAGAAGTCGTTCTGCGTCAGGCCGTAGCGGCTCTCCAGCTCGTCCCAGATGTAGCCGTCGTTCGGGTTGGTGATGAAGCCGGTCGGGGTGTCGTGGCCCCAGGTGCCCGGGTTCTCCAGGGCCTCCAGCGTCGCCGGCATCCCGGCGTCGAGCTCGGTCTGGATCGCGGCGAGCTGCTCGTCGCTCAGCTTGTCGGTCAGGGTCAGGAGCGACTCCATGCCGTGGGTCCACCGGTCGGCGGGGGCGGTGTCGCCCTCCTCGACCAGGCGCGGGTCGAAGGAGCCGTCGCCGGCCTTGACCTGCATGACCAGCGTCATCGCCTGGCCCCAGGTGAGGTCCTTGACGGGGACGCCGAACCAGATCTGGGAGGCGGCGGCGATGCCGTAGGTGCCGCGGCCGTAGAAGTTCAGGTTCAGGTAGTGCAGCAGGATGTCCTCTTTGGAGTACTGCTGCTCCAGCTTCATCGCCATGACGGCCTCGCGGGCCTTGCGGCCGTAGGAGACGTCGTCGCGGATCTCCATGACCATGCCCGCGTACTGCTGGCTGATCGTGGACGCGCCCTGCGTGTCGCCGCCGGTGACGTTGTTGACGAGGGCGCGCATGGTGCCCTTGTAGTCGACGCCGTCGTGCTCGAAGAAGTCCTTGTCCTCCAAGGCGAGCAGCGACCAGACGACCTGGTCGGGCAGCTCCTCGTAGGTGTCGACGAGCTTGCGCGTGTACTCGCCGTACCCGGCGATGACCGTGCCGTCGGCGTAGGCGATCGAGGTGGACTCGCCGAACTTGAGGTCCTTGGGGGCGGGCACGTTCTGGAAGAACCAGGAGCCCGCGACGGTGATCGCGCCGAGCATCATCAGGCAGACCATGATGAGCGCCGCGTAGACGCGGCGGCGGCGCACGGAGATCTTCTTCTTCCGCTTCTTGCCGCCCGGCGGCGGGGTGCCCGGGCCGGATTTCGGCCTGGCGGCGCCGACGACCGAGGCGCGCCCGACGCCGGCGCGTCCGGCGGCCGGAGGTCCGGCGGGCGGCCCCGCGGGGATCCCTGCGGGCGGTCCGGGCGGCGGGCCCGCGGGCGGGCCCATCGGCGGCGGCGGTGCGCCGTGCCCCGGCGGGAGCCCGTGCGGCGGGCTCGCCTGGAAGCCGGGTCGCGGCCCTGCCGGAGGCCCTGCGGGTGGTCCGGGAGGTCCGGCCGAGGGGCCTTGGGCGGGGCGGTAAACGTCGCTCATGCTCAACCATCCACGAGTTGTGAGGTGCCGGTCCTCGACGCGCGGTCCGAGTCGGCTTCGGCGAGCGCTGCCGAAGGGTGGTGGGTCCGGCCGGCACCCGCAGAACCTTGGATGCTAGCGGACCACGCCCGGTAGGCGAGGAGTGCTCGGTTTCGCGGGTGAGGAAGGCCGCTTATCGCCCACCTTAGACCGCCGGTGCGACCCCCGTTCCGTCCCACCGCGCCTGGTACCGCCCCTTGCGGCGACATTCCGGACACCGCCGCCGATCACGGCGTTCTGCACCCGTGACCCATTTCACCCGCTACTTCGCGGCGCCCCTGGCGGCCTGCCGTCCCGAGAACAGGCACCCGCCCAGGAACGTCCCCTCCAGCGACCGGTACCCGTGCATCCCGCCCCCGCCGAACCCGGCGGCCTCCCCGGCCGCGAACAGCCCCGGCAGCACCTCCCCGTCGGCCTTCAGGACCCGCCCGTCCAGGTCGGTGTGCAGCCCGCCCAGCGTCTTCCGTGTCAGCAGGTTCAGCCGCACCCCGATCAGCGGCCCGGCCTTCGGGTCCAGCAGCCGGTGCGGCGACGCGACCCGGATCAGCTTGTCGCCCCGGTAGTTCCGCGCGCCCCTCAACGCCGTGACCTGCAAGTCCTTCGTGAACTTGTTCCCCATCTCGGCGTCCCTGGCCTCGACCGCGGCACGGACGGTCTCGTATTCGAGCAGCCCGTCCCCGCTGATCGAGTTCATCTTCGCCACCAGCTCGGGCAGCGTCTCCGCCACCGCGAAGTCCGCTCCGTGCTTCTTGAACGCCTCCACGGGACCCGGCGCGCCCGGCAGGACCCGCTTCAGCAGCAGCTTGACGTCCTTCCCGGTGAGGTCCGGGTTCTGCTCCGACCCCGAGAGCGCGAACTCCTTCTCCAGGATCTTCTGCGTGAGCACGAACCACGTGTACTCGTAACCCGTGGTCATGATGTGCTCCAGCGTCCCGAGGGTGTCGAACCCGGGGAAGTAGGGCGCGGGGAGGCGCTTCCCGGTCGCGTCCAGCCACAGCGACGACGGTCCCGGCAGGATCCGGATCCCGTGCTTCGGCCAGATCGGATCCCAGTTCTCGATGCCCTCCGTGTAGTGCCACATGCGATCCCGGTTGATCAGCTCCGCCCCGGCGTCCTCCGCGATCCCCAGCATCCGCCCGTCCACGTGCGCGGGCACCCCGGAGATCAACCGCTTCGGGGCCTTCCCCAACCGTTCGGGCCAGTTCTGACGCACCAGATCGAAGTTCCCTCCGATCCCGCCCGAAGCAATGAGGACGGCCCCGGCGCTGAGCGAGAACTCTCCAAGCGCCTCCCTGCTCGTGGACACCCCGCGAGCGGACTCGTCAGGAGAAAGCAGCGTCCCGGCCACCCCGGTCACCCGCCCGCCCTCGACCACGAGCCGATCGACGCGATGCCGGAACTTGAACTGCAAACGCCCCTCGTCGGCCGCCTGCTTCGCAAGCTTGACGAAAGGCTCGATGATCCCGGGCCCGGTGCCCCAGGTGATATGGAACCGGGGCACGGAATTCCCATGCCCCTGCGCCGTATACCCCCCGCGCTCGGCCCACCCGACCACCGGAAAGAACCGCACCCCCAACGAGTGCAGCCACGCCCGCTTCTCCCCGGACGCGAAGTCGACATACGCCTCGGCCCACTTCCTGGGCCACGCATCCTCATCCCGATCGAACCCGGCCGTCCCGACCCAGTCCTGCCAAGCGAGTTCATGCGAGTCCTTGATCCCCATGAACCGCTGCTCAGGCGAATCGACCAGGAACAACCCCCCGAAGGACCAGAACGCCTGCCCCCCGAGCGACTGCTCCCCCTCCTGATCGACGATCGTCACCGTCTTCCCCAGCCGCACCAACTCCGAGGCAGCCACCAACCCGGCCAACCCACCCCCGACGACAACGACGTCACTGTCCATCGCCCGAACCCTCTCAAGTGGCCTTGCGGCATACTGTTTCGCTAACGAACCTGTTCCAGGAGGTTACGGCAGCAGATGACACAGGGCAAGGACATCGCTCCAGGAGACGAGGCGACCCGGACCGGGATCCAGGCGGTCTGGGGCGGGGCGCTGCAAGGCGGGATCCTCCCTGCAAAACGCTCCGAATCGGTCCTGATCTTCTCCGACCCCCTCCGCGGCGAACAGTACGGCTACTACGACGGCTGGCTGCCCGACGACGGCGAAGGCCCCTTGTTCGAGTACACCGGCCAGGGCCAGACCGGCGACCAGGAAATGCTGCGCGGCAACAAGGCCGTCAGAGAACACCGAGCCGACGGCACCACCTTGCGGGTCTTCGTTGCCTCCCGCGAACGGCGTCCGGGGCCGCAGGTGTTCAAGTACCTCGGCGAGTTCGAACTCGACGAGGCAGAACCGGTCTACGAGCGCCTGATGCACGACGCCGCCGGCCGCGACCGCATCGTGTTCATGTTCCGTCTGCGGCCGAAGGCTGGGGCCGTGGTGGACGCGGCCTACTCCCTCCCGCCCGCGAGCCAGACCGCGGTCACCCGATGGGCCCCGCTCGGCGAACTCGAGCGGTACCGGGGCAAGCATGCGAAGCCGGAGGGGAGCCGTCGAATCGCTCCCGAACGGAACGTCGACACCCGGTCGACCCGGTCCGCGAGCGAGGCGGTCACTGTGAAACGCCTTGAGGCCGAACTGTGCCGACGCTTCGAGACGTTCCTGGCGGATCGGAACCACGACGTCTGCCGGTTCGAGATCCGCGTCAAAGGCGAGCCGGGGATCATGCGCACCGACACCTGCGATGAGACTGACCGGATCCTCTACGAAGCCAAGGGCGACGCGTCGAGGGACCACGTCCGTCTGGCGATCGGACAACTCGCGGACTACGTGCGGCATCTGCTCCCGGAACGGAGGCGGTGCGCGGTGCTCCTGCCGAACCGGCCGACCCCGGACGTCGTGAACCTGATCGAGTCCCAGGGACACGCCCTCGTCTATGAGGAGGACGGCGAGTTCATCGGGTGGCCGGTCAGCGCTCCTTGAGCTTGACCAGGACTTCTTCTGTCGTGCCGGTTTCGGCTATGAGGGGGAAGATCCTTGTTGTTGCGTGGGTGTGGGATTCGGGGGTGAGGTCGGTGGTGGCGTCGAGGGGGATGGTGAGGTTGTAGGCGTGTTCGTGGGCGGTGCGGGCGGTGGATTCGACTCCGAGGCTGGTGGCTATGCCGGTGATGACGAGGTGGGTGATGGCGCGGCGGCGGAGGTGGAGGTCGAGGTCGGTGCCGTAGAAGGAGCCCCAGTTTCGCTTGGTGATGACGGTGTCGGCGGGGTGGGCGAGGCCGTCGATGAGGGCGTCCCAGCCTTCGGGGAGGGGCTGGGAGGCGCGGGGGCCGAGGTCGGTGCGGCCGGGGGTGGATGAGGCGCCGTCGGGGTCGGTGGTGAAGCGGGTCAGGAAGACCGGGAGGTTCCGGGCCCGGAAGGCTTCGGCGAGTTTGTTGGAGTTGGCCACGACTTCCGAGAGCGGGTGCGGGGCCGTCGGTCGTGACTCGCTTCCTTTTTGCAGGTCGATGATCAGGAGAGCGGTCTTCTCGTCGAGTTTTGTGATCGGCATGCGCTCGGGCTCTTTCTAGTCGGTGGTCAGGCGTTCGAGGAGGGTGAGGGCTTCGACGAGGGTCTGCCGCTCGGCGGGGGTGAGGCGGTCTTGGACGGCTTTTGCCAGCCATTCGTCGCCTTCCTGCTGGGCGCCTTGGAACATGGCGCGGCCGGCAGGGCTGAGGGAGATCAGTTGGCGGCGGCCGTCGGTGGGATCGGGGCGGCGTTCGATGAGGCCGCGGTCTTGGAGGGCGGCGAGAGTGGGGACGACCGCTTGGGGGCGGATGCGCTCGGCGGCGGCGAGGGCGCTGGCCGAGACGTCGCCTTCCTTGCCGAGGCGGCTGAGGAGGGACGCCTGCGACGGCGTGAGCCCCTGGTTGTCGGAGAGCTCCTTGAAGCGCCGGTAGAGGCGGCCGAACACCGCCCGCAGGTCGCGGGCGATGTTCGATGCCGAGTCGTCTGCCATGCGTCGAGCGTAGTTCTTCAAGCTTGATTTATCAAGTTTGCTTGAAGAGTTTCCGGCTACTTGGGTGGGCCTGGGAGTTCGATCGGGGGCGGCGGGAGTTCCCAGGCGGCGTGGCGGAGCTGGGTGACCAGGTGGTCGGCCGCGGCTTCGACGTCGTCCTTGCGGAGCTTGTCGGGGAGGCGGTTGGAGGCGATGCGGGAGAGGATCAGCACGTTGAGGGCCGTCTCGCGCAGGAGCTGGGTGAGCGGAATGCGGTGGCGGGCCCCGGCGAGAGCGGTGATGGCGTCGGCGAGTTGATCGAGTTCGGGGTGGTCGACCTTGGGTGTCTCCATCGGGATGCTCCTCTGGTTGTGCAGTTGTGCTTGCAGTAGCTCAGAGGGTATGGACGACTACCGACAGTTCTCGGCGGGTTGCGAGGGCGGTGTGGTCAGCGTCTCCCTGCGGACCGGGCTTTCGTCTGCCCGGTCCACAGGGGGTCTTCATGCGCGGCAGAGGATCTCGCCGTGGGGGATCATCAGCCAGGACTCCTCGGAGGCGCCCCAGGTCTTCCACGCGTCGGAGATCGCCTGGAGGTCGTCGTCGGTGGCGTGGCCGCCGTCGCGGGCCTGCTTGGCGAAGTCGGAGTGGAGGCTGCGGTCGGCCCAGAGGCCGCCCCACCAGGTGCGGTCCGGCTCGTCGGAGAAGGTCCAAGTCGAGGAGGTCGCCTCGATCGCCGTCTCGGGGAACCCGGCCTTGAGTGCCCAGGACTTGAGGCGGCGGCCCGCGTCGGGTTCGCCGCCGCCCGCGCGGGCCACGGTCTCGTAGAGGTCGAGCCAAGCGGTCAGTCCCGCCGATTCGGGGAACCACGTGAAGGCCGCATAGTCGCTGTCGCGCACCGCGATCAGCCCGCCGGGCTTCGCGACGCGGCGCATCTCGCGCAGCGCCTGCACCGGATCGCTCACGTGCTGGAGCACCTGGTGCGCGTGGACGATGTCGAACGTGTCGTCCGCGAAACGGAGACTGTGGACGTCCGCCTGCTCGAACCTCGTATTGGTGAGCCCGCGCTCGGCCGCCGCGGCCTCGGCCTTCGGCAGGACGTCCGCCACGAAGTCCACACCGGTCACATGCCCGTCATGGGCGATCTCGGCGAAGTCCGCGGTGATCGTGCCCGGCCCGCAACCGATGTCGAGGATCGTGTGGTCGGTCTTGAGATACGGCAACAAATACGCCGCCGAGTTCTCGGCGGTGCGCCAGGCGTGCGAGCGCAGAACCGATTCGTGGTGACCGTGGATGTACTTCGCAGTCTCGTGTGCCATGGCGCAGAGACTACCTCCGCCGTATCAATTATTGGGAGCCTGATTTCAACATGTGGTCACCATCCGCGCCGCTGCGCGAGCCAGTCGGCTGCCGCCAGGCCGCTCCAGCGTTGGTGGGCTCGGAGGTGGGGGGAGGTGTCGGGGATCGGGGGTTCGGCGGAGCGGCTGAGGTAGTAGCCGGTGATGGAGGCGAGGCCGGTGTCGAGTTCGTCGGGGGTGACGCCGGCTGCGGTGGGGTGGGACCAGAAGCGGGCATCGGCGTCGTGGCCGTCGCCGTGGGCCGCGACGAGGAAGCAGGCGGTGTCGAACCAGGTCGAGTGGACGCCGACCCAGTTCCAGTCGCAGATCCACGCCCGGTCGGCGCCGACGATCATGTTGTCGGGGCGCAGGTCGAAATGCATGACGGAGTCGGCGGTCAGGGCGGCGTCGATGCCCTGCTCGATCGCCGCGAGCTCGGGGACGCGGCCTTCGAGGACGGGCGGGAGCGGGAACGCGGGGACGCCGCTCGCGTCGATGGACGCGAACTGGCGCAGCTCGCGGCCGACCGGCCGGGCGGTGACGCCGAGGTCGAGCAGCGGCTGCGGCGCCGGGGTCAGGGCTTCGGCGGCCTCGGCCCAGGCTTGCAGCATCAGGTCGAGGTCGTGCGGGCTCATCGGGAGCGTCGGGGCTTTGCCATGCACCGCTTCGAAACCGAGAATGCTCCAGTCGTCGAGGTCCGCCGCGAACTCCAGGCGGGGGGCCGGGACGTCGGCGGGGAGGGCGGCGTTCACAAGGGCTTCCCGGCGGGAGGCCGCGAGGGCCCAGGGGCGGTCGGGGCCAGCGGCCTTGATGAAGAGCTCGGCGCCCGACCCGGAGCGGACGCGGGCGGCGAAGGCGCTGCCGAAGCCGCCTCCGGCCGTCCGGATGTCGGCGGGCGGACCGCCGAGTTCCTTGAGGATGACGGCGCGCACGCGCTCCGGGAGGGTCTCCCAGCCCGCGCGGACGGAGGTGCGGTCGTACGGGACGGGCTCGCCGAATCGGGGCATGTGGAGAGTGTGGCCGCAGTTCAGCAGGCCCGCAATCGGTTTACGGCACGAAGCGGCCCTCGCGGCCGTGGTGGGGGCGGCAGCGAGGGCCGGGGTCTATTCTAGGCGCTCGCGAGCAAGGATGGAATGACCACGGGCAGTACATAGCAGCCGATGTCGCCGACTTCGCTGCGGGTGAGGGCCCAGCGGGCGGTGCTGGCGTCGCGGCACAGGACCACGAACGCCACCATGCAGCTGAGCGCCCGCTGCGCGTCGGTCATGAACTGGAGCCACGAGTCCGCCTGGGCCGGATCGGGTTCGAGGACGGCGTCGAAGAGGAGCGCGATGACGCGCTCGCCGCCCTTGGAGTAGGCCGCGGCCACGCACACGCGCAGCCGGTTGGGCTGCTCGGGAAGGGTGAGGGTCCTGCGGCTGATGGCGATGTCGTCGTAGTCGGGGAGGTCGGGGCCGTCGGTGAAGTTGTACAGCTCTGTGGCGAATTCGGGGCGGGTCTCCATCAGCATGGCGAGGAGTTCGTTGTACTCGATCGACATTCGAGTTCCTAACTTCCGCGTGGGGTCACAAAAGGTGGGTTGTAGGAACAACGAAGACACGAGATTCCGGTTACGGGTAATCGGCGCGGTTTGGGGAGGAAACTTGCGGATGGGTCATGTTCCTCGCTGGTAACTTCTGAAACGCCAAGGGGCGCGGCGGGAATGACTCCCGCCGCGCCCCTCCTAACGGATTACAGGCCGAGCTGGTGCTCGAAGTTACCCTCTTCGATGCGCTTGGTGACCGCTTCGAGGTAGCGGGCCGCGTCGGCGCCGTCGATCAGGCGGTGGTCGTAGCTCAGCGTCAGGTGCATGACCGAGCGCACCGCGATCACTTCGCCCAGCTCGGGGTCGTTGATCACGCGGGGGCGCTTGACGATCGCGGCGGTGCCGAGGATCGCGGACTGCCCGACGGGGACGATCGGCGTGTCGAACAGCGCGCCGACCGAGCCGGTGTTGGTGATGGTGAAGGTCGCGCCGAACAGGTCGTCGGGCGCCAGGCCGCCGTCGCGGGCCTTCTTGGCGATCTCGGCGATCCGCTTGGCCAGGCCGGGGATGTTCAGGTCGCCGGCGTTCTTGACGACCGGGACGATGAGGCCCTTCGGCGTGTCCACCGCGAAGCCGACGTGCTCGGCCTCGGGGTAGGTGATCGTCTTCTCCTCCATGCTCATGGTGGCGTTGACGATCGGGTACTGCTGGAGCGCCTCGATCGCGGCGATCGAGAAGAACGGCAGGAAGGAGAGCTTGACGCCGTGGCGGGCGAGGAACTCGTCCTTCTTGGCCGCGCGGAGCTTCGCCACCTTCGTGACGTCCACTTCGCGCACCGTGGTCAGCTGCGCCGTGGTCTGCATCGACTGGAGCAGGGCCTTGGCGGCGGACTGGCGCAGGCGCGACATCTTCTCGGTGCGGCCGCGCAGCGGGCTGACCTCGGCGGGGGCCGGAGCGGCCTTCGCCGGTGCGGCCGCGGGAGCTGGCGTCTCGACCTTCTTGGCGTCGATGACGGCCTGGACGTCCTCCTTGCGGACGCGTCCGCCCACACCGGACCCGGAGACCTGCGCGAGGTCGACGCCGTTGTCGGCGGCGAGCTTGCGCACCAGCGGCGTCACGTACGAGCCCGAGGGCTTGGACGCGGGCGCCGCGGGGGCCGGGGCGCTGACCGGGGCCTCGGCGACCTCGGGGGCGGCCGGGGCCGGGGCGGTCGGCGTGGACTCGGCCTGCGCCGGGGCCGGAGCGGGCTCCGGCTCGGACTTCACGGCCGGGGTCGGCTCGGGAGCCGGGGCCGGGGCGGCCGCGGCGGCGTCGCCGGAGCCGATGATCGCGAGGACGGAGCCGACCTCGGTGGTCTCGTCCTCGGCGACGCGGATCTCCAGCAGGGTCCCGGCGGCCGGGGACGGGATCTCCGTGTCGACCTTGTCGGTCGAGATCTCCAGCAGCGGTTCGTCGACCTCGACGGTGTCGCCGACGGCCTTGAGCCAAGTGGTCACGGTGCCCTCGGTGACGGACTCGCCCAGCTCGGGGAGCAGCACCTCGGTGCCGGACGCGGCGGCGGCCGGAGCCGGGGCCGCGGCGGGCTCGGGCTCGGCGGCGGGGGCCGGCGCGGCCTCGGCCTTCGGGGCCTCGGGCTCGGGGAGCGGCTCCTGGGCGGGCGCGGGCGCCGGGGCCGCGGGGGCGTCCCCGCCGGCCTCGGACGGGTCGCCGATGATGGCGAGCTCGCCGCCGACCTCGACGTCGGTGTCCTCGGGGACCACGATCTTCAGCAGCACACCGGCAACCGGGGAAGGAACCTCGGTGTCGACCTTGTCGGTCGAGACCTCCAGGAGCGGCTCGTCGACCTCGACGGTGTCGCCTTCCTTCTTGAGCCACTGGGTGACAGTGCCCTCGGTGACCGACTCACCGAGAGCGGGCATCGTTACCGATGTCGGCATCGTTCGTTCAACTCCTGCGGTTGTGGATTAGTCGTGGGCGTGCAGCGGCTTGCCGGCCAGCAGCATCGCCGCTTCGCCGATCGCCTCGTTCTGGGTGGGGTGCATGTGGATCAGCTGGGCGACGTCGTTCGCGTACGCCTCCCAGTTGTAGATCAGCTCCGCTTCGCCGATCTGCTCGGAGATGCGCGCGCCGACCATGTGGACGCCGACGATCGGGCCGTCCTCGACCGCGACGAGCTTGACGAAGCCCTGGGTCTTGAGGATGTTCGACTTGCCGTTGCCCGCGAGGTTGTAGTTGACCGACTTGATCTTGTCGGCGCCGTACTTCTCCTTGGCCTTGTCCTCGTTGAGGCCCATGGAGGCCACCTCGGGCTCGGTGAAGGTGACGCGCGGGATGCCGGTCTCGTCGATGACGGCCGGGTTCAGGCCCGCGATGTGCTCGGCGACGAAGATGCCCTGGAGGAAGCCGCGGTGCGCGAGCTGGATGCCGGGGACGATGTCGCCGACGGCGTAGACGCCGGGGACCGCGGTCTGGAGGTTCTCGTTCACGGGGACGAAGCCGCGGTCGAGGGCGATGCCCTGCTCCTCGTAGCCGAGGTTCGCGGTGACCGGGCCGCGGCCGACGGCCACGAGCACGATGTCGCCTTCGACGACGGTGCCGCCCTGGATGGTCACCTGCACGCCCGAGGCGGTCTTCTCGACCTTCTCGAAGAACTTGCCGGTGTGGAACTTGATGCCGCGCTTGCGGAACGCCCGCTCCAGCTGCTTCGAGGAGTCGGCGTCCTCGGCCGCGATGAGGCGGGGGAGGCCCTCGATGATCTCGACCTCGACGCCCAGCGACTTCCAGGCGGAGGCGAACTCGACGCCGATGACGCCGCCGCCGATGACGATGGCCTTGTTCGGCAGCTCGGTGAGCTCCAGAGCGTGCTCGGAAGCGATGATCTTCTCGCCGTCGATCTCCAGGCCGGGGAGGGTCTTGGAGTACGAGCCGGTGGCGAGGATGACGTGCTTGCCGGTGACGGTCTGGCCGCCGTCGACCTGCACCGCGTTGGGGCCGACGAGCTTGCCGGTGCCCTGGATGAAGTCGACCTTGTGGGCCTTGACCAGGCCCTGGAGGCCCTTGTACAGCTTGGAGACGACGTCGTCCTTGTACTTCTTCACCGCGGGCATGTCGACGCCCTTGAACTCCGCGAGGATGCCGAACTGCTCGGACTCGCGGGCGGTGTCGGCGACCTCGCCGGCGTGGAGCAGCGCCTTGGTGGGGATGCAGCCGCGGTGGAGGCAGGTGCCGCCGACCTTGTCCTTCTCGATCAGGGCGACTTTCAGCCCCAGCTCAGCCGAGCGGAAGGCCGCCGCGTAGCCGCCGCTGCCGCCGCCCAGGATGACTACGTCGTATCCTGCGTTCGGGTCGCTCATTGCTCTCCCCACTTGCCACTTAACGGATGCTTAGGTTCGCTGCCCATCCTTCCACCGGCCGGTACTCGTGGTCGCCCAGACCCGGTGCTTGGAGTGTGCAACACCATTCAACCGCTTGCTGGGAGCTTCGGAAAGTCAAGTTCGTGTGCGGCTGGACACAGGCGTCATAGCGCATGTGTACGCTTGAAAGTCGACATCGGCGGGTGCGTGAGGAGCGGTCGTGGGCTGGTTCGGACGGAAGAAGAAGCAGGGCGACGGGACGCTGGACCGCGCCTCGGACAACGGCGACCAGCGCCACCTGGTCGAGTTCATCGGCACGCGCACCGGGGTCGAGGCGTACGTGGAGCCGAAGACCACCGTCACGGAGACCACGGTCATGCTCATCGCGCACGACGGCGAGTGGACGCGGCGCCGCGTCGACGGCCCTGCGGGCGCGTTCGCCTTGGGCCGCAAGTACAACGTCCCCGTGTACGAGGTCGCGAAGGTCGGATATCCCCAGCGCAAGCGCGACTACGACGCCCGGAAGAAGCTCGAGCAGCAGCGCCGCCAGTAGCGAGAACGGCCGGTCCTTCCGGACCGGCCGCTCGTAAATTCTCGTGCACATTCCCGCCACATGGCGGTGAACCGCGGTGGACTACCCGGCGTGCTCCTCCAGGAGCGCCACGAGCGTGCGCACCGGCACCCCGGTCGCGCCCTTCGCCGTGTACCCGTGCGCCGAGTCGGAGTCGGCGGGGCCCGCGATGTCGAGGTGCGCCCACGGGATCTCCTCGGGCACGAACTTCGACAGGAAGATCCCGCCCTGGATCATGTGCCCGTCGCGCTTGAGGCCGGCCGCGCACTGCGACACGTCGGCGATCGAGGACTCCATGAGCTTGACGAGGTCGTCGGGGAACGGCATGGGCCAGCCGTGCTCGCCGGTCTCCTCGCCGATGCGGCGGACCCGCTCGGTCTCCGAGTCGGTGCCCATCAGGCCCATGGTCCGCCGGCCGAGCGCGATGAGCTGCCCGCCGGTGAGGGTCGCGACGTCGTAGACCGCGTCGGGCTCGTCCTCGACGGCCCGCGAGAGCGCGTCGGCGAGGACCAGGCGGCCCTCGGCGTCGGTGTTGAGGATCTCGACGGTCATGCCGTTGCGGATGGTGAGCACGTCGGAGGGGCGGTACGCCGAGCCGGAGACGAGGTTCTCCGCGAGCGCGACGGTGCACGTCACGTTCACGTCGAGGCCGAGCCGCGCGGCGGCGATGGTCGCGCCGACGACCGCGGCGGCCCCGGCCATGTCGTACTTCATCTCCCACATGCCCGCGGTCGGCTTGATCGAGTAGCCGCCGGAGTCGAACGTGATGCCCTTGCCGACGAGCGCGATGTGCTTGCGCGCGCCCTCGGGCCGGTACGACAGCCGCACCAGGCGCGGCTCGGCGGAGGACCCGCCGCCGACGGCGAGGACGCCGCCGTAGCCGCCCGCGGAGAGCGCCTCGGCGTCGAGGATCTCGACCTCCAGGCCCGCCGCGGCGGCGGCCTGCTCGATCTCGATCGCGAACGTCGGCGGGCGCAGCAGGTTCGCGGGGGAGGACACCCAGTCCTTGACGAGGGCGACGCTCTCGCCGAGGACCCGCGCGCGCGTCACGGCCGCCTCGGACGCGCCGTAGACGCTGACCGACCCGGGGGCCGCGTCGCCGCCGCCGTCGGTCTTGAAGCCCTCGTACTTGTACGCCCCGAGGAGCGCGCCGGTCGCGGTCGCCTCCGGGTCGCCCTCGAACGCGATGGCGACCGTCGCCTTCCCGAATGCGGCGCGCACGGCCGCGCCCGCGGACCGGCGCAGCGTCTCGTCGTCGAGGTCGTCGGCGTCGCCGAGGCCCACCGCGTACACGAGCGCGGCGCCGAGCTCTGCGGGCGCGGGCAGGCGGGTGAGGGACCCGGCCGCCCCGGTGTTCCCGAGGGCCGCGAGCTGCGCGGCGAGCCGCCCGTCGAACCCGGCGTCGACGCCCGCGAGGCTCTCGGGGAGCACGGGCGCGTCCTCGCCGGAAAAGACGCCCACGACGAGGACCTCGACGTCCGCGTTCGCGGCGTCGCCGGAGGCGCTCAGCAGATCAGTCACGATCGTTCCTTAGCTGTTTCGGGGACCAAATGCTCCGATCCTAGCCACTGGGACGCGCACGATAGGCTCTGTCCCATGTCCGAACCGTCGCTGCTCACCTCACCGCTGCACTCCCGCCACATCGAACACGGTGCGAAGTTCGCCGAATTCGCCGGCTGGGACATGCCCCTCCAGTACCCGAGCGGCGTGCTCGCCGAGCACCAGGCGGTGCGCACCGGGGTCGGCGTCTTCGACGTCTCGCACCTCGGCAAGGTCTGGGTGACCGGCGAGGGCGCCGCGGCGTTCGTCAACCGCTGCCTCGCGAACGACCTCGACCGGATCGGCCCCGGCGGCGCCCAGTACACGCTGTGCCTCGACGAGTCCGGCGGCGTCGTCGACGACCTCATCGCCTACCGCTTCGGCGACGACCAGGTCTTCCTGATCCCGAACGCCGCCAACACCGCCGAGGTCGCCCGCCGCCTGGCCGCCGCGGCCCCCGCCGGGGTCGAGGTCCGCGACGTGCACCGGTCGTTCGCCGTGATCGCCGTCCAGGGCCCGGAGTCGCCGCGGATCCTCGAGTACCTGGGCCTGCCCCACGAGCACGACTACATGAGCTTCCGCGAGCACCTCGTGGACCACGCCGACGTCATCGTCTGCCGCTCCGGCTATACCGGCGAGACCGGCTTCGAGCTGGTCGTCCCGAACGAGGCCGCCGGGGACCTGTGGGACGCGATGCTCGTCGCCGGGGCCTCCCCGTGCGGCCTCGGCGCCCGCGACACGCTGCGCCTGGAGATGGGCTACCCGCTCCACGGCCAGGACCTGAGCCTCGACATCACCCCCGTGCAGGCCCGCCTGGGCTGGGCGATCGGCTGGGACAAGCCCGAGTACTGGGGCAAGGCCGCCCTCGACGCCGAGAAGGCCGCCGGGCCGCGCCGCCGCCTGTGGGGCCTGGAGGCCACCGGCAAGGGCGTCCCGCGCGCCCACATGACCGTGCTCGACGGCGAGGCCGAGGTCGGCGAGACCACCTCCGGGACGCACGCGCCGACCCTGAAGAAGGGCGTGGCGCTCGCGCTCCTCGACGCGGCCTACAAGCCCGGCGCGGAGCTCGAACTCGACGTCCGCGGGCGGCGCCTCCCGGTGCGAGTCGTCAAGCCCCCCTTCACGAAAGCCACTCCCAAATAGACGGGCATCAACCCTGACCTTGCCTGGCGCGACGTTCTCAGATAGCGTTTACCAGAACCTCGCAGACGAAGGAGTCACATGTCAGGCACCCCGCATCGCTATGCCATCGTCGGGACCGGATCGCGCGCCACGATGTACGTCAGGGCCATCATCGAGCGGGGTGACCGGACCGCGCTCGTCGCGCTGGCGGACACGAACCCGAAGCGGATCGCCCACCACGCCGCCGCCGTCGCCGAAGCGGGCCTGCCCGCCCCGGCCCTGTACGCCGCCGCGGACTTCGAGCGCCTCCTCGCCGAGACCGACCCCGACACCGTCATCGTCACCTCGGTCGACGCCACCCACCACGAGTACATCCTCGCCACACTCGCCGCGGGCAAGGACGTCATCTCCGAGAAGCCGCTGACCACCACCGCCGAGCACGCCGCGCAGATCCTCGAAGCGGAAGCGAAGTCGGAGGGCACGGTCACCGTCACCTTCAATTACCGCTACAACCCGCTGCACGAGAAGGTCGCCGAGCTCCTGCGCGAAGGCGCGATCGGCGAGATCACCTCCGTGGGCTTCGACTGGCTCCTCGACACCCGCCACGGCGCCGACTACTTCCGCCGCTGGCACCGCGAGGAGGCCAACTCGGGCGGCCTGCTCGTCCACAAGTCCGGCCACCACTTCGACCTCGTCAACTGGTGGCTCGACGCGGCCCCGGTGCGCGCCTTCGCGAAGGGCAAGCTCGCGTTCTACGGCGAGAACGGCAAGGCCAACGGCCACGACCTCGGCTACGCCCGCGTCCACGGCTCCGAGGCCGCCAAGGACGACCCGTTCGCGCTCCACATGGAGGAGAACCCGACCCTCAAGGCCCTGTACCTCGACGCGGAGGACGAGGACGGCTACGTCCGCGACCAGTCCGTGTTCGCGCCCGGCATCACCATCTACGACGACATGATGTCCCTCGTGGACTACGACTCGGGCGTGACGCTCTCGTACCGGCTCACCGCCTACTCGCCCTGGGAGGGCTACCGGGTCCACTTCAACGGCACCCGGGGGCGGCTCGAACTGCTCGTCGTCGAGAACGACCACGTCAACCCGGCCCTCAAGGGCCCCAACGGCGCCAGCATCCACGGCACCCACGCCGCGGCCGAGGAGGGCTGGTACGAGCTCACCGTCCACCCCCTCTGGGAGAAGCCGACCAAGATCGACCTGGGGGAGTACAACCGCGCGGGCCACGGCGGCGGCGACACCCGCATGCTCGGCGTCCTCTTCGACGGCGACACCGACCCGCACAACCGCTCGGCGAACGCGCAGGACGGCGTGAACGCGCTGGCCGCGGGCCTGGCGTCCAACGAGTCGATCCGCACTGGGCAATCGGTTGCCGTCGCGGACCTCTTCAAGCTGGAGAAATAGATGCCGCTCCATCCCGACCGACTCTTCCCCGCCGACGAGCGCACCCGCGCCATCGCGCGGGAGCTCCACCGCAACACCGCGGACCTGCCGCTGGTCAGCCCGCACGGGCACGTCGACCCGCGGCTGATGTCGGAGAACCGGCCGTTCCCCGACCCGGCCCGCCTGTTCGTCGTCCCCGACCACTACCTGACCCGGATGCTGTACTCCCAGGGCGTGCGCCCCGACGAGCTCGGCGTCCCCTCCGCGACCGGCGAGCCCTCCGAAGCGGACGGCCGCACGATCTGGCGCCGCTTCGCCGAGCACTACCGTCTGTTCCGCGGCACGCCCTCGAAACTGTGGCTCGACTACACGTTCGCTGAGGTCTTCGGCATCTACAAGGACCTCGGACCCGACACCGCCGACGAGTTCTACGACCACCTCTCCGCGCGCCTCGCCGAACCGGCGTTCCGGCCGCGGGCCCTGTTCGACAAGTTCAACATCGAGGTCCTCGCCACCACTGAATCCCCGGTGGACTCGCTGGAGCCGCACGCGGCCCTCGAAGCCATCACGGGCGCCGACGGCCGCAAATGGGGCGGCAGGGGCGGCAAGGTCGTCACCACGTTCCGGCCCGACAACATGATCGAACCGGCCTGGCCCGGCTGGAAAGACCGCGTCGAGCAGCTCGGGGCGATCACCGGCGAGGACACCGCGACCTTCGAGGGGTTCCTCGCGGCGCTGCGCAAGCGCCGCCAGGACTTCATCGCCGCGGGCGCCACCTGCACCGACCACGGGAACCTCACGGCCGCAACCGAGGACGACCCGAAGGCCGCCGCGGGCATCTACGCCCGCGCGCTCGCCGGGGAGGCCACCGAGGACGAGATCCTGCGCTTCCCCGCGCTCATGCTCGTCGAGTTCGCGCGCATGAGCGTCGACGACGGCCTGGTCATGCAGCTCCACCCCGGCGCCAACCGCAACCACAACCAGTGGCTGTACGAGGGCTGGGGCCGCGACGTCGGCGGCGACATCCCCGACGCCACCGAGTACACGCGGGCCCTCAAGCCCCTGCTCGACGCGTTCGGCAACCACCCGCGCTTCCGGATCGTCCTCTACACCCTGGACGAGACGGTCTTCAGCCGCGAGATCGCGCCCCTTGCGGGCGGCTACTCCGCGGTCTTCGCGGGCGCGCCCTGGTGGTTCCTCGACTCCCCGGAGGGCATGCGCCGCTTCAGGGAGGCGATCCACGAGACCGCGGGCTTCTACAACACCGCCGGGTTCGTCGACGACACCCGCGCGTTCTGCTCGATCCCGGCCCGCCACGACCTGGCGCGCCGCATCGACGCGTCCTACCTCGCGCGCCTCGTCGCCGAGCACCGCATGACCGACAGCGAGGCCGCCGAGACGGCGATCGACCTGGCGTACCACCTTCCCCGCAAGATCTACGGATTGGAACAGTAAGTGCCGACTCGAATCGAACGCCTCGAAGTCCACGACGTCCGGTTCCCGACCGCGACCGCAGGCGACGGCTCGGACTCGATCAACCGGGCCGACTACTCCGCCTGCTACGTGGAGCTGTTCACCGACGGGGGCCCCACCGGCACCGGCTTCACCTTCACCGGCGGCCGCGGCACCGAGATCTGCGTCCAGGCCGTCAAGGCCTACGCGCCCCTCGTCGTCGGCAAGACCGTCGAGGAGATCTTCGCGAACCCCGTCGAGTTCTCCCGCTCGATCGTCCAGGAGCCGCAGATCCGCTGGCTCGGCCCCGAGAAGGGCGCCACCCACATGGCCGTCGGCGCCATCGTCAACGCCGTGTGGGACCTGCGCGCCAAGCTCGAAGGCAAGCCCATGTGGCGGCTCCTCGCCGAGATGGACTCCGCCGAGCTCGCCGCGCAGATCGACTACCGCCACATCGAGGACGAACTCACCTACGAGGAGGCCGTCGCGATCCTCGACGAGGGCCGCATCGGCTACGAGGACCGCCTCAAGGTCCTCGAGAACGACGGCTTCCCGGCCTACACGACCTCCGTCGGCTGGCTCGGCTACTCCGACGAGAAGGTCCGCGCCCTCACCGAGCAGGCCGTCGCCGACGGCTGGACCGCCGCGAAGATGAAAGTGGGCTCGCCCGACGTCGCCGACGACGTGCGCCGCGCCCGCATCATCCGCGACGTCCTCGGGCCCGACCGGCTCCTCATGATGGACGCCAACCAGATCTGGTCCGTCCCCGAGGCGATCGCCAACATGCGCGAGCTCGCCGCGTTCGACCCGTACTGGATCGAGGAGCCCACCCACCCCGACGACATCCTCGGCCACGCGAAGATCGCCAAGGCCGTCAACCCGATCCGCGTCGCCACCGGCGAGGTCGCGGCCAACCGCGTCATCTTCAAGCAGCTCCTCCAGGCCGAGGCCATCAAGGTCTGCCAGATCGACGCGTGCCGCGTCGGCGGCATCCCCGAAGTCCTCGCGACGCTCCTCATGGCCGCCAAGCACGGCGTGGACGTATGCCCGCATTCGGGAGGAGTGGGACTCTGCGAATACGTGCAGCACCTCGGCATGTTCGAATACCTTCGGATCGGGAAGACCCTGGAGGGACGCATGATCGAGTACGTCGACCACCTGCACGAGCACTACACCGACCCCGTCACCGTCGTGGACGGCCGCTACCGGCTCCCCACGCAGCCCGGCTACTCGGTCACTCTCAAGGCCGAGTCGATCGCCGAGTTCTCCTACCCGGACGGACCGGCGTGGAGCGCCTGACCAACGAGGTCCTGAAGCGGCTCCCCGGGGACGTCACCGTCCCCGGGGACCGCCCCGACCGCGCCGGGATCCTCCACCTCGGCGCAGGCGCCTTCCACCGCGCCCACCAGGCCGTCTACACCGACGACACCGACTGGGGCATCACCGTCGCCGCGCCGAACTCGCGCGGCGTCATCGACGCCCTCGCCGCACAGGACGGCCTCTACTCCGTCGCGACCCTCGGCCCCGACGGCGCCGATCTGCGCGTCATCGGCTCGATCGTGGACACCGTCCACATCGCGAGCGAACGCGACCGCGCCGCCGGGCTCGTCGCCGACCCGGCCACGCACGTCGTGACCCTCACCGTCACCGAGAAGGCGTACCGCGACCCGCAGGGCGTCCCCGGCCTCCTGGCCGACGGCCTCGCCCGCCGCGCCGCCGCCGGCGGGCCGCCGCTCACGATCCTGTGCTGCGACAACCTCCCCGACAACGGGAAGACCACCCGCGCCGCCGTCGAACCCCTCCTCGACGACGCGACCCGCGCGTGGGCCGAGGCCAACGTGACGTTCCCGTCCTCGATGGTCGACCGCATCGTCCCCGCCTCCACGCAGGCGACCTACGAGCGGGCCCTCGCCGACCTCGGCGTCTCCGACCTTGCCGCCGTCGAAGCGGAGCCGTTCTCCCAGTGGGTCATCGAGGACGACTTCGCCGGGCCCCGCCCCGGCTGGGCCGCCACCTACACCGCCGACGTCGCCGGATGGGAGCGCCTGAAGCTGCGCACCCTCAACGGCGTCCACTCCACGCTCGCCTACCTCGGCGCGCTCGCCGGGACCGAGACCGTCGCCGAGGCCCTCGCCCTCCCGGGCGCGGAGGACTTCGCGCGCTGGCTCATCTCCGAGCAGATCGCGCCGTCGTTCACGCCGCCCGACGGGCAGGACGCCGTCGCGTACGGCGACAGCGTCCTGGAGCGGTTCGCGAACCCCGGGATCCGCCACCGCTGCATCCAGATCGCCATGGACGGCTCGCAGAAGCTCCCGCAGCGGCTGTTCGCGACCATCGCGGACCTCGCCGACGCCCACGTCGACCTCGACCTGATCGCGCTGCCGCTCGCCGCGTGGACGCGGTTCTGCGCAGGGAAGTCCGACGACGGCGCGGACCTGCCGCTCGACGACCCGCTGCGCGACGTCCTGCGCCAGAGCCTCGCCGCGGCCGGTCCGAACCCGGCGGCGAGAATCGACGCGATCCTCGGCATCCGCCAGATCGTCCCCGAACCCCTCGCCGACAACCACCAGCTGCGCCGGGCGGCCGCCAAATGGCTGCGCGAACTCGACCGGCACGGCGTCGCCACCACCCTGGAGCACCTGTGACAACGAGCATCCCGCGCGTCGCCCTCGTGGGCGCCAACGGCTTCGGCCTCCACCACCGCGAGCACAACCTCACGCCCCGCGTCGAACGCGGCGAACTCGCGTTCGTCGGCATGTGCGACACCGCCGAGATCCAGGAGCGCCCCGGCGCCCTCATCGGCGACACGCCCGTCTTCGACGACTACCGGGCGATGCTCGACGCCACCGACCCCGACGTCGTCATCATCGCGACCCCGCCGCCCTCGCACCTGCCCATCGCGGGCGACGCGATGCGCCACGGCGCCGACATCTACCTGGAGAAGCCCCCGGTCACCAACCTCGATGAGTACCGGAAGCTCTACGACGTCATGACCGAGACCGGCCGCAACGTCCAGGTCGGCTTCCAGGCCCTCGGCTCCCACGCGTTCAACGCCGTCCGCGACGCCATCGAGGCCGGCCGCTTCGGCGAGATCGAGTCGATCGGCGTCGCCGGGTCCTGGCAGCGCCCCGACTCCTACTACCGCCGCTCCGCGTGGGCCGGCAAGCGCGAGCTGAACGGCACCCTCGTCGCCGACGGCGCCCTCGCCAACCCGTGGGCCCACGCCTCCCAGCAGGCCATCGCCCTCGCCGGCGACTGGCCCCTCCAGGGCCCCGTCGAGCTCGAGCGCCTCCGCACCCGCGAGTCCATCCAGGTCGACGACACCGCCGCCTGGCGCGCCGTCAACAAGAACGGCGTCCGCATCACCGTCGCCGTGACCCTCTGCGGCGACAAGAAAGTCGAAGGCGACATCTACATCAAGGGCACCGAGGGCGAGGCCTGGTACGGCTTCCGCGAGGACCTCCTGCGCCTCCCCGGCGAGACCGAGGCCAAGCAGTACGGCACCACCAACCTCCTCGACAACCTCCTCGCCCACCGCCGCCGCGGCGTCGGCCTCATCTCCGGCCTGCGCCGCTCCAAGCCCTTCACCGGCGTCCTCGAACAGGTCCTCACCTCGCCCGTCCCGCGCCTCGTGGACGACAAGCACCTCGAACGCGTCGGCGACGACCCGATCACCATCCTCAAAGGCGTCGACCAGGCCGTCGTCGACGCCGCCACCCAGGGCAAGCTCTACAGCGAACTCGGCCTCCCCTGGGCCTGAACCGAAGACGGCCCCCGGCGCGAGCCGGGGGCCGTCCTTTTCCCTCTGCTACTTCGCGCCCGCGCCTCCCGTCACGATCGACTTCACGTTCGACGGGGTGTCGAGGGTGAAGCTGTAGGGGACGCCCGCGACGGAGCCGCTGGAGACCGGGGTCGGGGAGTTCACCAGGTGGTTGTTGCGGGAGACGATGCGGCCGCCCGCGGAGTCGCCCTGGCCGATCTCGGCGGGGGACTCGGTGTTCTCGATGTAGTTGCCCTCGAAGATCACCCCGGCGTTCATCGTGGTCGCGACGCCGTAATCGTTGACGCTCGCGTAGTAGTTGCTGAACACGTGGACCGGCTCGCCGAAGCGCACGCGCGGGTTCCGCTGGTTCGTGTTGTTGAACCAGTTGTGGTGGTAGGACACGCGCAGGTGGCCGATGTCCTGGCCGCCGTTGTCGTCCGAGTG
Source organism: Glycomyces sp. NPDC047369 (assembly GCA_040643255.1). Classification (GTDB taxonomy): domain Bacteria; phylum Actinomycetota; class Actinomycetes; order Mycobacteriales; family Micromonosporaceae; genus Glycomyces. The sequence goes on from JBEYTX010000001.1 coordinate 90,884, forward strand.
GCCCAGCAGCATCGTCTTGTCCGTGCCCTCGAACCGGTTCCACGACACCGTGATGTAGTCGGAGCCGCGCTTGATGTCGCACGACCCGTCGTAGCCCGGGTAGAACGTGTTGTGGTCGACCCACACGTTCGTCGAGCCCTCCTGGACGTTGACGCCGTCGTCGGAGTAGTCCCGGAACACCAGGTTCTGGATGATGACGTTGCGCACCGCGTTCAGGTTGAGGCCGCCGCCGGTGATCGTCGCGCCGGAGTTCCCGATGATCGTCGTGTTCGACCCGACGTTCACCATGCCGGACAGGGCGATCGTGCCGCTGACGCGCACGACCTTCGCCGACGAGCCGCTCACCGCCGAGGTGAACGCCGACGCCGACGAGACCGTCACCGCCGACGCGCTGCCGCCGCCGGTGGTCCCGCCGTTCTGCGTCGCCCAGCCGACCAGGCCCGTCGTGGGCGTCGAGCCGCCGGCCGGGACGAGCTGCCACTGCTGGTTGTACCCGTTGAGGAAGTCGTACTGCGAGATCCGCGAACCCGGGGTCGTCGACCACTCCCACACGTCGAGGGCCTTGCCCGAGAAGCGGTTCACGAACGTCGCGTACCCGCCCGACTCGGCCACCTGCCACTGCTGGTTGGTGCCGTTCAGGTCGTTCCACTGGGCGATGGTCGCGCCGTTCGCCGCGTTCCACTCCCACACGTCGAGCACCATGTTCGAGTGCCGCGCCTGGATCCGGTAGTAGCCGCCGCCGGAGTCGACGAAGCGGAACTGCTGGTTGGTGGTGCCGGTCTGGGTGTACTGGATGAGCTCCGCGCCGCCCGCGGTGCTCATGTTGAGCACGTCCAGGACCAGCCCGGAGTGCCGGGACTTGATGAAGTACCAGGTGCCGGGGGTGACCGCTTGTGCCGGGGAAGCGGCCCACAGGCCCGCGGACGCGGCGACGGGGACGGCCGCGGCGAGTCCCGCGACCTTCCAGAAGCCGCGTCTGGTGTGGCCGTGCCGGTTGCTGTCCATGAGACAGGGGTCCTTTCTATGGAGGGGAGGTCCAACATATTGATGAACCTGAATGTTGACGGTAACCCTCCGCGGACAGCGTTTGCAAGTGGACCGTCCGAAATAGAAAGCGACGGGGCCGGTGGGGAGGCACCGGCCCCGTCTGACTGGGGACGTGAACTGTTGCGGGCGGGGCTAGCTGGCCCCGGCGCTGGCGGTCACCACCGACTTCACCTGCGAGGGCGTGGTCAGCGAGTACCCGTACGGGACGCCGCCGACCGAGCCGCTCGACGCGGGCGCCGAGGTGTTCACCAGGTAGTTGTTCGTGGAGCGGATCCGGCCCGGGTCCGAGGAGCCCTCGCCGATGTGGACGGCGTCGTCCGCGTTCTCGAGGTAGTTCCCCTCGAACAGGACGCCCGCGTTCTCGGTGGTGGCGACGCAGTACGAGCCGATGTTCTGGTAGAAGTTGTTGTAGACGTGCACGGTCTCGCCGAAGCGGACGCGCGGGGTGCGCTGGTTCGTCCCGTTGAACCAGTTGTGGTGGTAGGTGACCCGCAGGTGGCCGATGTCCTGGCTCCCGTTGGAGTCGGAGTGGCCCAGCAGCATCGTCTTGTCGGTGCCGTTGAACCGGTTCCACGACACCGTGATGAAGTCCGAGCCGCGCTTGATGTCGAGCGCGCCGTCGTAGCCGGTGCCGAAGGTGTTGTTGTCGAACCACAGGTTCGTGGACGAGTCCTGGACGTTGATCGCGTCGTCGGACCAGTTGTTGAACCGCATGTTGTAGACGATCACGTTGCGGTCGGAGTCGAAGTTGAGGCCGCCGCCGGTGAAGGTGGCGCCCGAGTTCCCGATGATCGTGGTGTTGGATCCGACGTTCACCATGCCGGACAGGGCGATCGTGCCGCTGACGCGGACGATCTTGGCGCTGCTGGAGGCGACCGCGGAGGTGAACGCCGAGGCGCTCGACACGGTGGTGGTGGGGCCGCCCGCGCCGCCGGTGGTGCCGCCGTTCTGCGTGGCCCAGCCGGTGAGGCCGGTCTGGGCGAACGCGGGTGCCGGGTCGAGGGCGGTGACCGACAGCGCGGCCAGCGCCAGCGCCGCGACGAGCCCGAGGATCCGTCTGGCCGTGAGGGAGACGATCGTCGACATTGACGAACTTCCTTTCGTTGGAGGGGGAGACGCAACATATCGATATGCGTCTATTTCTCACGGTAAGCCCGACCGGACAGCGTTTGCAAGGGGTCCGTCCGAAATAGAAAGAGACGGGGCCGGCGGGAAGGCACCGGCCCCGTCTGGCATGTGGCAAGCGCTGGTACTGGCGGGGCGGCGCTCGCCTCGGCTGCCGCTACGAGGCGCCCGCGCCGCCCTCCACGATCCCCGGGATCTGGTCGGCGGGGTCCGCCGAGTACGCGTACGGCAGGCTCGTGTCCACCGAGCCGTTGGTGAGGATCTCGCCGGACCCGTCGAGGACGTTGTCGAACGCGACCAGGCGGCCGTCGGCGGAGTCGCCCTCGCCGATGTGGGTCGGGTCCTCGGTGTTCTCGAAGTAGTTCGCCTCCACGATGACGCCCGCGTCCATCGTGGTCGCGATCCCGTAGGACCCGACGTCCTTGTAGTAGTTGTTGAACACGTGGACCTGCTCGCCGAAGCGCACGCGCGGGTTCCGCTGGTTCGTGCCGTTGAAGAAGTTGTGGTGGTAGGTCACCCGCAGGTGGCCCTCGTCCTGGCCCCCGTTGTCGTCGGAGTGGCCCAGGAGCATGTTCTTGTCGTGCCCGTCGAACCGGTTCCACGCCACGGTGACGAAGTCGGAGCCGCGCTTGACGTCCACGCAGCCGTCGTAGCCGACGCCGAAGGTGTTGTGGTGGATCCAGATGTTCGTCGAGGACTCCTGGACGTTGACCGCGTCGTCGTCCCAGTCGTCGAAGACGAGGTTCGTGACGATGACGTTCGACTGGCCCGAGACGTCGAGGCCGCCGCCGGTGATCCGGGCACCGGAGGCGCCGACGACCGTCGTGTCGGACGCGACGTCGTTCATGCCGGAGATGCTGATCGAGCCGGTGAGGCGGACGATGAGGCCGCCCTCGCCGATCGCGGCGAGGAAGTCGGAGGCGCTGGAGACGCCGACCTCCTCGGATCCGCCGGTGACGCCGCCGTTCTGGCTGGCCCATCCCACGGGGCCGTTCTGTGCCGCGCCGATGTCGGCGGGGGCGACCTCGTCGGCGCCGGCGTGCTGGGAGGCCCAGACGCCGATGCCGCTGGCGGCCGCCGCCGCACCCGCGCCGGAGGCCAGGAGCACGCGCCGCTTCATTCGCGGAACTGCCGGGTTGGTGCTCACGTTGCGTTCCTCTCGGTTGACGATTCGTGGCATTTCCGGGATTTGCCCGGAAATACATGGAAATGAATCGATATGCTAACAAGGCAAGCCTGGAAAGGCAACCGGTTGCAGTCGACAATATTGTTGGGTCGTGCTACAAACTCCCCATGGCTCTTTTCGACCTCCCCCTGGAACAGCTCCGCGAGTACCGCCCCGACGTGCCCGAACCGGCCGACTTCGACGAGTTCTGGAAGACGACCCTGAGCGAGGCGGGCGGCTTCGGCCTCGACGTGCGGCTCGAACCGTACGACGCGGGCCTGGTCGCCGTGGACGTCCAGGACGTCACCTTCGCCGGGTGGGGCGGCCACCCGATCAAGGCGTGGCTGGTCAAGCCCAAGGGGATCGAGGGCCCCCTGCCGTGCGTCGTGGAGTACATCGGCTACTCCGGCGGCCGCTCCTACCCGTGGGCGCACACGACGTTCCCGGCGGCGGGCTGGGCGCACTTCGTCATGGACACCCGCGGCCAGGGCTACGGCAACTGGCAGCCCGGCGACACCGCGGACCCCTACGGCACCACCGGCCCCACGAACCGCGGCTGGATGACCCAGGGCCTGGAATCGCCCGAGCACTACTACTACCGGCGGGTCTTCACCGACGCGTACCGCGCGGTGGACGTCGCGAAGGGCCTCGACGGGATCGACCCCGACCGGATCGTCGTCGCGGGCGGCAGCCAGGGCGGCGGCATCACCCAGGCCGTCGGCGGCCTGCGCTCCGACCTCGCGGGCGCGATCGTCGACGTGCCGTTCCTGACGCACTTCCAGCGCGCCGTGACGATCACGGACGCGTTCCCGTACCAGGAGATCGTCGAGTTCCTCTCGGGCCAGCGCCTGCGCGAGGACCGGGTCTTCGAGACCCTCAACTACTTCGACGGCCTGCACTTCGCGGCCCGCGGCACCGCGCCCGCGCTGTACTCGGTGGGCCTGATGGACGACATCTGCCCGCCGTCGACGGTCTTCGCCGCGTACAACCGCTGGCAGGGCGATAAGCGGATCACCGTGTGGCCCTGGAACAAGCACGAGGGCGGCGGCGTCCACCAGCGCGGCGAGCACCTGAAGTTCCTCGCCGAACTGCGCTAGCGGCGCGAGAGGGCGGGACCGAACGGTCCCGCCCTTCGCTATGCCTCGCGGATCTTGAGCCGCTCCAGCGCCTCGTCGTGGAGGAGCCCGTTCGTGGCGAGCGCGGAGCCGCCGTCGGGTCCGGGGCGCCCGCGCAGGTCGGTGAAGACGCCGCCGGCCTCCTGGACGATGAGGGCGAGCGGGGCGAGGTCCCACAGGGCCACTTCGGGTTCGGCGGCGATGTCGACGGCGCCCTCGGCGAGCAGGCAGTACGAGTAGAAGTCGCCGAAGCCGCGCTCGCGCCAGGCCTCGTGGAGGAGGCCGAGCATGGCGCCCTGCCGGTCGAGCTTGGCCCAGCCGGTGATCGAGGAGATGCTCACGGAGGCGTCGGCGAGCTTGCCGACCTTGGAGACGCTGATGCGCTTCCCGGCGCGCTGGTCGCGTCCGGCGAAGGCCCCGGCGCCCTTCATCGCCCACCAGCGGCGGCCGAGCGCGGGGGCGGAGACGACGCCGACGACGGGTTCGCCGCGGTCGAACAGGGCGATGAGCGTGGCCCAGATCGGTACGCCGCGAACGTAGTTGCGGGTGGCGTCGATGGGGTCGATGACCCATTTGCGGCCGGAGGCGCCCGGGTTGTCGCCGTACTCCTCGCCGAAGATCCCGTCGCGGGGGCGGGCGCGTCCGAGCGTGGACCGCAGCACCTCTTCGATGGTGGTGTCGGCGTCGGAGACCTCGGTCATGTCCGGTTTCGACGAGACCCGGAGGTCCGAGGACCGGAACCGGCTCGTTCCGATCTGGGCCGCCGAGTCCGCGAGCAGATGCGCGAGGCCGAGATCGTCGTTGTAGCTGGAAGAGGGCATGGGCTCATCCTACTGACCCGGTCCCCGCGGTCAGTTCTTCGTGTCCGCTTCGTGCAGGGAGGCGAGGACGCGGCGGAAGGAGGCGAGGCGTCCGGCGCGCGGGTCGTCGGGGCCGATCTCGGCGTCGAGGGCGCAGTCGCCGATCTCGGGGGTGTGGGTGCAGCCCCGGGGGCAGTCGCGGGCGACCTCGGCGAGTTCGGGGAAAGCCTTGAGGATCGAGTCGGCGGTGACGTGGGCGAGGCCGAAGGAGCGGACGCCGGGGGTGTCGATGACCCAGCCGCCGCCGGGCAGCTCGAAGGAGACGGTGCTGGTGGAGGTGTGGGAGCCCTTGCCGATGGCGCGGACCTCGCTGACGGCGCGCCCGGCGCCGGGGACGAGCCGGTTGACGAGGGTGGACTTGCCGACGCCGGAGTGCCCGAAGAACACGTTCTCCTTGTCGCGCAGCAGTTCCACGAGTTCGTCGAGGGGGCTGTCGGGCTCGGTGGTCACGATGGTGAGGTCGAGCTGCGAGTAGTAGGCGCGCACCTCGTCGGCCATGGTCGGGGCGAGGTCGTTCTTGGTGAGGCACAGGATCGGCGCCACGCCGGCGTCGTAGGCGGCGACGAGGCACCGGTCAACGAACCCGTACCGCAGCGGCGGGTCCACGGTGGAGGCGACGACGACGAGGCGGTCGACGTTGGCGACGACGACGCGCTCGGTGGCGTTCTCGTCGTCGGCGGAGCGGCGCAGCTCGCCGTGGCGCGGTTCGATCCTGACGATGCGGGCGAGCGTGCCGGGGCTGCCGGTGAGGTCGCCGACGAGGCCGGCGCGGTCGCCGACGACGATGGACTGCTTGCCGAGTTCGCGGGCCTTCATGGCGGTGACCGCGGTGTCGCCGACGCGGCAGGTGTAGCGGCCGCGGTCGACGGCGGTCACGAAGCCCTCCTTGGCGTTCGCGTGCTTGGGCCGGATCTTGGTGCGGGGGCGGGAGCGGCGCGAGGCGCGCACCTTGACGTCGTCCTCGTCCCACTCGTCGTCGTCATCGTCGTCGGTGTCGACGTCCCAGTCCGGCTTCGGCAACGGCTACTCCTTCCCGCGCACGGCCTGCTCCCAGACCTCGGCGAAGTCCGGCCAGGTCTTGGAGGTGCAGGCGACGTCGTCGAGGAAGAGGCCGGGGACGACGAGTCCGGCGACGGCCCCTGCGTGGGCCATGCGGTGGTCGGCGTAGGTGGCCCAGGTGCCGCCGGGGCCGCGGCCGCCGGAGTTGACGCGGAAGCCGTCGTCGTACTCGTCGACGTCGGCGCCGATCTTGCGCAGTTCGGTGACGAGGGCCGAGACGCGGTCGGTCTCGTGGCCGCGGATGTGGGCGACGCCGCGGATCGTGAAGGGGCCCTGGCTGACGCCGAAGAGCGCGGCGAGCGCGGGGGTGAGCTCGGCGGCGTCGGCGAGGTCGAGTTCGCCGGGGATCGGCTCGCCGGAGCCGACGGCGGTGAGGCCGCCGCGGCTCCATTCGACGCGGGCGCCCAGCTGGGCGAGGAGGTCGCGGACGGCGTCCCCGGCCTGGGTGGTCTCGGTGGGCCAGCCTTCGACGGTGACGGTGCCGCCCGCGGTGGCGGCGGCGATGAGGAACGGCGCGGCGTTCTGGAGGTCGGGCTCGATGGTCCAGGTGCGGCCCTGGAGTTCGCCGGGGGCGACGCGCCAGCGGTTGGGCTCGGAGTCGTCGACGTCGGCGCCGGCCTGGCGGAGCATCTGGACGACCATGTCGAGGTAGGGGCGGCTGGGCACGGGCCGGTCGCCGGTGTGGCGCAGGTCGATGCCGTCGGTGAACCGCGGCGCGGCCATGAGCAGCGCGGACACGAGCTGCGAGGTCTTGGACGCGTCGACGTCGAGGGCGCCGCCGCGGACGCTCCCGGTGGCCTCGACGGTGAACGGCAGGGCGAGGCGCCCGCCGTCCTCGATGCCGACGCCGAGGTCGCGCAGGGCCTTGATGACGCCGTCGTTGGGGCGCTTGCGGGCGTGCGGGTCGCCGTCGAAGGCGACGGGCCCGTCGGCGAGCGCGGCCACGGGTGGCAGGAACCGCATGACGGTCCCGGCGAGCCCGCAGTCCACGGACGTCCCGCCCTCGAAGGCGCCGGGCGCGACGGTCCACGCGTCGTCGTTCGAGGTGTCGACGCCGACTCCGATCGCGCGCAGGCCCTCGACCATGAGGAGGGTGTCGCGGGCGATGAGCGGGCGCTCGATCGTGCTGGGTCCGGCGGCGAGCGCGGAGAGGATGAGGGCGCGGGCCGTCATCGACTTCGAGCCGGGCACGCGGACGACCGCGTCGAGCTCGGCCTCCGCGTACGGGGCCTCCCAGCGGCGCTTCTCGGGGGCGGCGGTTGCGTTCACGCCCGCCAGTCTAGTGGTCCGGTGTGCGGGAACCGGGTGGTCGCCGGACCGGGGTGGCGCCCCGGCGGTCGCTGCCGAAATGGAGGAGCCGGACTGTCGGGGGCGGGGGTTACGGTACGGGCATGTGCGGAAGGTACGCGAACAGCAAGTCGAGCCCGTCGATGGCGGCGCTCTTCGACGCGGAGGACTTGATCGCCGGGGCGTGGACCCCGAGCTACAACATCGCGCCCACGGTGCAGGCGCCGCTGGTGCGCCGCTCGAAGTCCCGCGAGGAGCGGGTGGTGGAGCTGGCCCGGTGGGGCCTGGTCCCGCCGTGGGCCTCCGATCCGGCGATCGGGTCGCGGATGTTCAACGCGCGCATCGAGACCGTGTCGTCCTCGCGCGCGTACAAGCGGCCGTTCGCGTCGCGGCGCGCGCTCGTCCCGGCCGACGGCTGGTACGAGTGGCGCAAGCTCCCCGGCGGCGGCAAGCAGCCGTACTTCTTCACCCGCCCCGGCGGCGTGGTGCTCGCGGGGCTGTGGGACACCTGGAAGGACGGGGACCTCACCCTCCTCACCTTCACGGTGCTCACGTGCCCGGCCATGGGCGAGGCGATGGAGACCATCCACGACCGCATGCCCTACGTCCTCCCGCCCGAGCGGTTCGCCGCCTGGCTGGGGGAGGAGGACGCCGACGAGGGGGAACTCCTCGCGGGTCCGCTCCCGTCCCTGCCCGGGGACCTGGAGATCCGCAAGGTCGGCCGCGGCGTCGGCCGGGCGACCAACGACGGGCCGGAGCTCGTCCGCCCCGCGGACGGCGAGGAGGGGCCGTCCACACTCCCTGGAATGTGAAGCCTGGATTGTGAACTCAATCACACCAGTGCGTCGGTATCTGTACCACAACTCGTCGGTCTTTCGTGTACAAGCCGTCGCCGGCTGAAGGGAACGCTTCCCCGCGTCTCGGCGTAGACGCCCGGAAGGGCTGCGGCGGCAGTGAAATAGGGAGGCAGCAATGCGGCGAATCCGCCCCGAGGAAGTAGCCCGCGCCCGTAAGGACCCCCGGCTGCTCGACGCGGCCGAATACCGCAGCGAGTCCATCGGCGGCTCGTACCGGATGAGCGGCGACGACTGGCTCCGCCGCGGCAACTGCGCCGAGGCCGAGCCCGACGTCATGTACCCCGAGCCCCGCGAGCCCATCGACGAGGCCCTGGCCATGTGCGCGTCCTGCCCGGTCCGCACGCCCTGCCTGGTGCGCGCCCTCGAAGCCCGCGACCGCCACGGCGTCTGGGGGGCCACCGCGCCCCGCGAGCGCCGGGCCATGATCGAGGTCTGGAAGGACATCAACCCCCTGGCCGTCGGCGCCTAGCGCGCCCCGGCTCTGATCGGCCGCGACCGCCCCGCCCAGGGCGACCGTCGCGGCCTTTCGCCGTCTCCGGGGGAAACCTCCCCGGACCGGCGGCGGTGTCTGGTCCGCCGGCCCGGGGCAGGTACTGGGAGTTCACGCCCCGGCTCGCGCCGCGGCGATCAAGGCCCTTCCGGGCCCACTGACGTTAACGACCGCGCGCACCGAAAGTTACCGATGCGCTCCACAAAGTAATCATTTCGACTGATTCCCCGGAAACCTCCCGTTTCACCCCCGCGCGGCGCCCCAGCTCCCGCAGTGTGTCGGATCCGACTCCCGCATGCCGCCCCCGGCGGAATGAACCCGCCCCCGCCGCTGTTGAGCGGTACGAGTCTCCGACCTCGCTGTAAGGAGCGCATCGCATGACCACCACCGTCCGCGGCCGCGAAGACGAGCGCCTCGCCGCGCTCCTGAGCGGGCCCGAATGGTCGCCCGCCTACGGGAACGATCCCGTCGGCGGCGTCACCGCCGCAGGTATTTCCGCCGTCCCCGCCCAGGGCCCTGCCGTAGGCTCGGCTTCTGAGGCCGACGAGAGGGAGACGGTGACCGAGGCAGGAAGCGAGACCGCCCAGGAGCGGCGCGCGCGGTTCGAGCGCGACGCCATGCCCCTGATCGACCAGCTCTACGGCGCCGCCCTGCGCATGACGCGCAACCCGGCCGACGCCGAGGACCTCGTCCAGGAGACCTTCCTCAAGGCCTACTCGAAGTTCCACCAGTTCCGCGAGGGCACCAACCTCAAGGCGTGGCTGTACCGGATCCTCACCAATACGTACATCAACTCGTACCGCAAGAAGAAGCGCCAGCCGCTCACCTCGCCCACCGACGAGATCACCGACTGGCAGCTCGCCGACGCCGAGTCCCACTCGGCCTCCGGCCTGCGCTCGGCCGAGACCGAGGCCCTCGACCACCTGCCCGACTCCGACGTCAAGGACGCCCTCCAGCGCCTGGGCGAGGACTTCCGCCTCACCGTCTACCTCGCCGACGTCGAGGGCTTCTCCTACAAGGAGATCGCCGACATCATGGGCACGCCCATCGGCACCGTCATGTCCCGCCTGCACCGCGGACGGCGCCAGCTCCGCCAGCTGCTGAGCTCCTACGCCGCCGACCGCGGCCTCTCGCCCGCACAGGAGGGCCAGTCGTGACCAGCGAAGCGGACAAGCCCCACCTCGACTGTCGCGAGGTGCTCGAAGAGGTCTACCTCTATCTCGACGAGGAATGCTCCGACGTGCGCCGCGGCGTCATCAAGGACCACCTCGAGGAGTGCTCGCCGTGCCTCTCCGAGTACGGCATCGAGCAGGAGGTGCGCGCCATCGTGCACCGCTGCTGCTCCAAGGAGGTCGCCCCCGACGACGTCAAGGAGCGCCTCCGCCAGAAGCTCCACGCCATCGAGCAGGTCAGCGAGCTGTTCAGCGAGGTCGCCGAGCGCGATCGCTGATCGCGCCCCGGCGGTCCCCGCTCAGGCGGCGTTCGCCTCGATCATGCCGATCGAGATCTGGAGCGACGCCTCCCGGATCTCGTCCTCCGAGTCGTCGACCCGCGGGTACGTGATCCAGTTGCTGTAGAGGGTCGTGATCGCGTCCCACGCGCGCATGCGGTGGATCAGCGGCGCGTCCCCGTCGACGAGCAGCGCGTGCAGCCGACGCTGGCGCAGCCGGAACACCGACATGCGGTCGAGGCGGGTGAGCGCGGCCTGGTTGTTCTGCATGAACCGCAGGACCGGCACGTGCGCGCGGATGACCTCCGCGTAGCGGCGCAGCAGCTCGGTGCGGGTGCCCAGGACCCTCGGCTGGGTGTCGCCCCAGTCGCAGATGCCGTCCAGGTCGTTCGCGTAGGACTCGAAGAAGCTCGCCGCGATGTCTTCCTTCGTCTTGAAGTGGTAGTACAGCGCGGCCTTGGTGACGCCGAGGTGCTCGGCGATCTCCCTGAGAGAGGTGTGCTCGTAGCCGTGCTCGCTGAAGAGCGCGATCGCGGTCTGCTGGATCCGCTCGCGGGTGCTCGGCTGGTTCTGCTCGCGCGGTTCGCGCGGCGACTCGGTCATGTGGGCAAGTCTCGTTCTTGTCCGGTGCGGCCAGTGCCATCGCGGGGCAGTAGCGGCCACGGCCGCCTGCCCCGCCAAGCGCTAGCTGTTCGGCCGCTTCCCGTGGTTCGCGGCCTTCTTCTTACGCGACTTGCGCTTGCGAGCTGCTTTCGCCATCGCTTCCTCCTTGGTGGTCTCGGGAATTCAGTGGGTCAACCTTACCGGTACCTGCGCGACCGTCCGGAGGGCGTTGACGACGGGGTGAAATCGACGGACGCTTGGGGGTGTGCGAAGGGCTCCCGCCCGGTCCGCGGGACGCCCCGGCGGCGGTGGACGGTCGTGGCCCGCGTGGACTAGGCTTCATTTTGAAGGTTTGTTTAATATTTACTGCGGTACCCCAGGCGGTACACACCCGACAAGGAGCGACCCGTGAACCAGCCCCAGGCCGGCCTCCCCGACGCGACCGAGGCCCCCGGCACCGGCATGGCCGCCGACATCGCCGAGCAGCCCGGCGTCTACGCCGACGTGCTCGACCACGGCGCCGCCGAGATCGCCCGCATCGCCGCCCTCATCGCCGAGCGGCGCCCCCGGTCGATCGTGTTCACCGCCCGCGGCACCTCCGACCACGCCGCCCTCTACGCCGCCTACCTCACCGAGATCCGCCTCGGCCTCCCCGCGAGCCTCGCCAGCCCCTCCGTCGTCACCGTCTACGACGCCCGCCCCGACTGGTCCGACAGCCTCGTCATCGCCGTCTCCCAATCCGGCGGCTCCCCCGACCTCGCCCAGGTCGTCGCCGCCGCCCGCGCCGGCGGCGCCCTCACCCTCGCCGTCACCAACAACCCCGGATCGCGCCTCGCCAACGAGGCCGAACTCCACCTCGACGTCCGCGCCGGCCACGAACGCGCCGTCGCCGCCACCAAGACCTACACCGCCGAGCTCCTCACCCTCCTGCTCCTCATCGAGGGCATCCGCACCGGCACCGGCCGCCTCGACGCCGCCGAGGCCGCCGCCCTCGACAAGCTCCCCGAACTCGCCCAGAGCGTCCTCGACGACCCCGGCGCCGCCGAGCTCGCCGGCCGCTACCGCTTCGCCTCCCGCTTCGTCACCACCGGCCGCGGCTACGCCTACCCCACCGCCCGCGAGACCGCCCTCAAACTCATGGAGACCTCCTACCTCCCCTCCCTCGCGTTCTCCGGCGCCGACCTCCTCCACGGTCCCCTCGCCATGGCCGACCCCGGCGTCCCCGTCCTCGCCGTCGTCGGCTCCGGCCCCGGCGGCCACGCCATGTGGAACGTCCTCACCCGGCTCGAGAAGCAGCGCGCCGACGTCGTCATCGTCGGCGCCGCCGACGTCCCCGGCCAGACCGCCCGCCTCGCCACCCCCGCCGTCGACGAGCGCATCGCGGCCCTCCTCGACATCCTTCCGCTGCAACGGCTCGCGCTCCACCTCGCGATTGAACGGGGCGAGAACCCCGACGCCCCAAGGGGTCTCAAAAAGGTCACGGAGACGGTGTGATCCCAGCTCCGAAGGCGTGCGGCGGCTGCTGTTCACCTTCGGTTCACCGAGATGTCCACCCGCCTCCGTACACTCAGCGTCATGCAGGCCCCACCAGCCGCGCAGACCGGCATCACCGAGATCGTCTGGCATGACAGGCGGTACCGGGCCCGTGCGGCCGCCGGAGGCGCCGCATTCGAGATCTATTCGGACACTTCGGAACCCGGGTTCCAACCCGCCGGCGCCGCGTTCCACCGGTTCGTCCACGCCTCCGAGGTGACCAGCACCGGCGGGGAGATGCTCCTCGCCGGCGTCGCACCGCTGTCGATCCCGGTCATGCCCGGGATCACCGCGTCCACAGTGCACCAGTACAGCCAGAACCCCCGCATCGGCCCCGCCGAGCGCGCCCTCGTCTCCGCCACCCGGGCCACCGCCTTCATCACCCCCGGCACCCGCATGGTCAAACCCCTCAGCCGCCACCAGGTCTCCCGCCAGCTCACCTCCGCGCCCCTCGTCAGCGGCCTCTGCTTCCGCGAGTTCGACGTCGCCCACCTCCGCTTCCCAGGCGACCGCATCGTCCTCTCCGGCGACCCCGACGACGTCCGCGACATCGCCTTCGGCCTCCGCTGGCGCGCCATCGGCCCCGACGACTACACCAGCTCCGAACTCGCCAACTTCCCCGGCCTCGTCGGCATCCCCGGCCGCGAACGCCGCGGCTCCATGGTCCTCGGCACCGGCTTCCTCCCCAGCGGCACGCACCTCATCGCCGAATACGCGACCGCCGGACTCGCCGACCTCCCCCTCACCGCCCGCGCCGAGATCCTCGCGTACACCCCCGACGGCGCCGAGATCGCCCTGTTCCAGTACCAGCCGCAGACCAACGTCTGGAACCGCGTCGCCGGCGCCCGCCACCGCGACCTCGTCAACCGTATCCCCGGCCTCGAGACCGGCCGCACCCTCTTCCGCGTCAACCCCTCCGTCCACGCCGGACTCACCGGCGAGCACGAAGGCGAACGCGTCCCCATCACCGCCGACCCCGGCCACGGCTTCCACGCCTACGCCCGCGGCGCCGCCAGCCGCAGCCCCGTCACCGCCCCGCGCCGCTTCCACACCCGCGCGCGCTGGCGCGACATCGAGGTCCTCGCCCTCGGCCGCAACGAGGACTGGGTCCGCCTGCGCCTGAGCCAACCCGACATCGAGGCGATCATGGCCGCCGACGCCACCTGCGTCGAACGCGGCGTCTACGAATGCTGGGCCCCCCTCGCCGAACTCGAGGACCCCCGCACCGTCACCACCGATTACCCCGTCCCCCCGGCCCCGCCGATCCCCTAACGCGGGCCTCGGATTCCTCGCGAGGCGCCAGCGGTCGTCGATCCTGTCGACCCAGCCCATGCGCTGGAGGCGGTACAGCGTCTCGGCCGCGAGGTCCGCGGGCAGCCCCGCCACCGCGGCGAGCCGGGCCGTCTCGACCACGTAGCCGCGGGGCAGCGACTCCACCAGGCGCGCCTCCACTTCCGTGAGGCGGTCGATCGGACGGCGCTGCGGCGGCGGCGCGCTCGCCAGCGGGCCGCCGATGCCGGTCACGTCCTCGATCACCTCCTCGGCACAGGTGACCAGCCGGGCTTCCCAAGGCTCCCTTGCGAGGCGGTGGACGCCGACCGACTGGGACGACGTCACCGGACCCGGGGTGAACATCAGCACCCGGCCGAGCTCCGCGGCGTAGCGGGCCGTGTTCCGCGCTCCTGAGCGGTCGGCCGCCTCGACCACGACCGTGCCCGCGGTCAGCGCCGCGATCACCCGGTTCCTCGTCAGGAAGCGGTGCTTCATCGCCGTGGACCCGGGCGGCCACTCGCTGACGAGCATCCCCTGCTCCGCGATCATGTTGAACATCGAGTGGTTCGCCTTCGGATACGGCATCTCCAGGCCGCAGGCGAGCACCGCGACCGTGGCGCCGCCCCTGGCGAGCGACCCGAGGTGGGCCGCCCGGTCGATGCCAAGGGCGCCCCCCGAGACGACCGTCCAGCCCGCGCCGGTCAGGTCCGCCGCCAGGTCGTCGGCCAGGTGCTGGCCGTATTCGCTTGCGGCCCTTGAACCGACGATCGCCACCGAGCGGGCGCACAGCTCCGCGAGGTCGTGCGGGCCCTTGACCCACAGGCAGCGGGGCGGGCGCACGTGCGGCTCGTCCGCATCGCACACCAGTTGCAGGTCCCGGAGCTGCGCGGGCCAGCCCGGCTCGCCCGGGACGAGGACCCGGGCGCCCGCCGCCTCGGTCGCGGCGGCGATCTGGGCGGCGCGGTCGGCCGGGTCGGGCGTGCAGGAGACCGCGGCGCTGGTGAGGCGGCGGAGGCGCTCGGGGACGTCGCCCTCCCAGATGCGCTTCACCGCCTCGATCGGACCGACCTCCGCGAGGAGGTCGTCGAGCTCGGCGTCTCCGGGCTCGATGAGCTCGGACAGCATCATCAGCGCCCGGCGGTCGTCGTTCGGCAGATCGGTCATCGGTCCTCCTCGTCGTCCCTCACTCGTCCCGGCCGGTTCATCTGACCGGGTAGCCCAGGCGCAGTTCGCTCGCCTCGGCCACGTCGTCCGCGGTCGGGCCGTCGTGCTCGCGCAGGTCCGCGATCGTCCACGCCAGCTTCAGGACCCGGTCGTAGCCCCGGGCCGTGATGCGCTCCTTCAGCAGCAGCTCGTCCACGTACCTGCGGACCGGTCCCGGGAGCCGCCATCGGGCCGACCGGAGGGCCGGTCCCGGAACCTCGCTGTTCAGGCCCCAGGACTCGCCCGCCTCCGCCCACCGCGCGGCGGCCGCCTCGCGGGCGCGCTGGACCCGCTTCGCGACCGACTCCGACGGCTCGGCCTCGGTCAGGTCGGTGAGGATCGCCGACGGCGGGACCGGCGGGAGGTTGACCCGGAGGTCGATCCGGTCCAGGAGCGGCCGGGAGATCCGCGTCAGATAGCTGCGGCGCTTCAAGGGCGGGCAGGTGCAGTCGACCGGCTTGTTCGGCGCGCAGGCGCACGGGTTCGCGGCCAGCACCAGCGTCACCTTCGCCGGGTAGCTGATCGAGGTGTTGGCCCGCCGGATGCGGACCTCGCCGCACTCCAGCGGCTGGCGCAGCGAGTCCAGGACCGACCGAGGCCACTCCGGGGCCTCATCGATGAACAGGACGCCGCGGTGCGCCAGCGCCAGCGAGCCGGGGCCGATGGCGCCGGTGCCGCCGCCGACCAGGGCCTGCATGGTGATCGAGTGGTGCGGGGCCTCGAATGGGGCGTGGTGGATGAGTGCGGCCGCGCCGCCGGTGAACCTGCCGCGCAGCGAATGCAGCGAGGTCACCTCGACCGCTTCGGCGTCGGAGAGCGGCGGCAGGATGGACGGGAGCCGCTCGGCCAGCATCGTCTTGCCCGCCCCCGGGGGACCGACCATGAGCATGTGGTGGCCTCCGGCGGCGGCGATCTCCAAGGCGCGCCTGGCGAGCGGCTGGCCGCGGACGTCGGCGAGGTCGGGGAGGCGGGGCGGCTCGGGCCGGGGCGGGCGGGGGACCGGGTCGAGCGGGGTCTGTCCGAAGACCCAGGCGACGAGGGTGGCGAGGTCCGGCGGGGCGAGGATCGTCAGTCCTTCGACGATCGCCGCTTCGGCGGCGTTCTCCGGGGCGACGATCGCGGTCCGCAGCCCGGAGCGGCGGGCCTCCAGGAGCGCGGGGAGCGTGCCGGGGACCGGGCGCAGGCCGCCGTCGAGGCCGAGCTCGGCCAGGAGCACGGTGTCGGCGAGGCGTTCGACGGGGAGCAGGTCGTCGGCGCACATGATGGTGACCGCGAGCGCGAGGTCCGCGGCGGAGCCGGTCGTGGGGACCGACGCCGGGGCGAAGTTGACGCTGATGGACTTGTCGGGGAAGCGGAGTGCGGAGTTCGCCATCGCGGAGCGGACCCGGGTCTGGGCCTGGTTGACGACGCTGTCGGGCAGGCCCGACATGCGGACCGTGTCGGCGCCTTTCGAGGAGGACTTGAAGACCGAGGCTTCGACCGTGACCGTGACGGACGAGGCGCCGATGGTGCAGACGGTGGTGGTGCGTGCGTAACCCACGGCGTGCTCCTTGGCGGTGTTCGAGGGCCAGATGCGTCGGGCCCGTGACGGTGAGCGCGAGCCGGTCGATGCGCCACGGCTGGTCGGGGCGGCAGTGCTCGCGGAGCCAGGCGCGGGCGAGGCGTTCGACGCGGTGGAGCTTCTCGCCGTCGACGGCGCCGAGCGGGCCGCCGAACCGCGCGGAGCGGCGGGTCTTCACCTCGCAGACGACGACCGTGTCGGCGGCGCGGGCGACCAGGTCGAGTTCGCCGGTGCGGTGGCGCCAGTTGCGGGCGAGGATCTGCATGCGGTGGCGTTGCAGGTGCGCGGCCGCGAGCTGCTCGCCGAGGCGGCCGAGCTCGTGAGGTCGGAGGCGGCGCAGGTCGGTGGCGGCGGGCGGTGCGGTCATGACCGGGCTCCTTCGGTGATCGGCGCGGCGTGGGGGCGGCCGGGGCGGGGGAGGAGGCGGACCTTTCCGGCGCCGAACAGGAGCATCGGGTCGAGGTAGCGGGGGCCGCGTTTGAGGCCGAGGTGGAGGCAGGCGGTGGCGGTGCAGGAGGCGTGGCCCGCTTGCAGGGTGCCGATGGTCTGGCCCGCGGCCACGGTCTCGCCCGCGGCGACGGCGGGTTCGACGGGTTCGTAGGTGGTGCGGAGGCCGTTGGCGTGGGCGATGCTCACGACGCCGCGTCCGGCGAGGTCCCCGGCGTAGACGACCCGGCCCGGTCCGGCGGCGACCACCGGCTGGGCGTCGGCGGCGCCGAGGTCGACGCCGCGGTGGCCGGGGAGCCAGGGGAGCGGCGGCGGGTCGAAGCCGGCGCGGAGGTCGAGGCTGCCGGTCGGCGGGAGCCACGGGCCGGATGCGGCGTCGTCCGCGAGCGCGGCGGCGGGGCGGGTGAGGACGGTGGCGGTGAGGATCACGGCGGCGACGAGGCCGATGACGATCGCGTGCTGTAGTCGGTGCATGACTCAAGGTTCGGGCGGGCGCCCGGAATCGTCCAGAAAAATCTTTTGGGCCTGTGGATAACTCGTTCGTCCTGGTCGGCGCATTGCGTCTGTCACTGCGGTCCACCGCCTCGACGGTGTTCCCGCGGGTCCAAGTACACTGATCGGAGCGGTACGGCACCACTGTGCGCCGAACCGACTTCGCGCGTTCGTCGCGGCCCGACCTCCATCGCCCGCTCGGTGTCCGAGCACTGCGGTGGCGCGGTCCGGCCCTCGCGATCCCCCAGGTCCGGGTGCTTCCCGGTTGCGGATCGCCGGAGACGGGCGCCAGGCGCGGGACGTCCGGACTTCGGGCGCCTCCCGCGAATGAACCAGGGAACGAAAGGAATACAACCGTGTCGGTTGTCACCATGCGCCAGCTGCTCGAAAGCGGCGTGCACTTCGGCCACCAGACCCGTCGCTGGAACCCGAAGATGAAGCGGTTCATCCTCACCGACCGCAACGGCATCTACGTCATCGACCTGCGCCAGACGGTCGACTACGCCTCCAAGGCCCACGACTTCGTCAAGAACGTCGTCGCCGAGGGCGGCGAGGTCCTCTTCGTCGGCACCAAGAAGCAGGCCCAGGAGGCCGTCTCCGAGCAGGCCCAGCGCGTCGGGATGCCCTTCGTGAACCACCGCTGGCTCGGCGGCATGCTCACGAACTTCCAGACCATCCAGAAGCGCCTCATGCGCCTCAAGGAACTCGAGATCATCGAGGCCAACGGTGCGGCCAACCGCACCAAGAAGGAAATGCTCCAGCTCATGCGCGAGAAGGACAAGCTCGAGCGCACGCTCGGCGGCCTCCGCGACATGGAGAAGACCCCGGCCGCGATCTGGATCGTGGACACCAAGAAGGAGCACATCGCCGTCGACGAGGCCCGCAAGCTCGGCATCCCCGTCGTCGCGATCCTCGACACCAACTGCGACCCCGACGAGGTCGACTTCCCGATCCCCGGCAACGACGACGCGATCCGCTCCGTCGCGCTGCTGACGAAGATCATCGCCGACGGCGCCGCCGAGGGCCTGCTGGCCCGCTCGGGCGGCCAGGCCGGCGAGAAGGCCGAGGGCGAGCCCCTCGCCGAGTGGGAGAAGGAGCTCCTCGTCGAGGACAAGCCGGCCGAGGCCCCGGCCGCCGAGGCCGCCGCGCCCGAGGCGACCGAGCAGCCCTCCGCCGAGTAACCGATCCCAGACGAGAAGTAAGAAGGGGAGCAATGGCCAACTTCACGATGGCTGACGTCAAGAAGCTCCGGGAAGCCACCGGCTCCGGGATGATGGACGTCAAGAAGGCCCTCGAAGCGGCTGACGGCGACTACGACACCGCGCTCGAGGCCCTGCGCATCAAGGGCGCCAAGGACGTGGGCAAGCGCGCCGAGCGCACCACCGCCCAGGGCCTGGTGGCCCAGTCCGGCAACACCATCCTCGAGCTGCTGTGCGAGACCGACTTCGTCGCCAAGAACGGCGCGTTCATCGAGCTCGCGCAGACCCTGGTGGAGCGCGCCGACCAGGTGCGCGTCGCCGACGGCGCCGCGTTCGCGCAGACCGAGCTCAACGGCAAGACGGTCGCCGAGGTCATCGCCGAGGAGTCGGTGAAGCTCGGCGAGAAGCTGGCCCTGGGCCGCGTCGGCTCGCTGGAGGGCGAGGTCTCGGTGTACCTGCACCGCAAGGCCGCCGACCTCCCGCCGGCCGTCGGCATCCTCGTCTCCTACACCGGTGACGCCGAGGCCGCCCGCCAGGCCGGCATGCAGGCCGCCGCGATGCGGCCGAAGTACCTCACCAGCGACGAGGTCCCCGCCGAGATCGTGGAGACCGAGAAGCGCGTCGCCCTGGAGACCGCCAAGGAAGAGGGCAAGCCCGAGCGCGCCTGGGACAAGATCGTGGAAGGCAAGGTCAACGCCTACTACCGCGACTTCGTCCTCCTCGACCAGACCTCGGTCCTCGACAACAAGAAGACCGTGCGACAGGTGCTGGCCGACGCCGGCACCGAGGTCACCGGCTTCATCCGCTTCGAAGTCGGCCAGGAGTAGCGAGCGGTCCGCAGGCGCGGACTACACTGGCTCCAGCCGTAAGCATGGGAAGGGGCGGCGGCGCAGGCCGCCGCCTCGTTCCATGTCCGCACCACAGCGGGCCGGACGGCCGCGAAGGAAAGACCGAGCAGGGGAGAACCCATGAGTCAAGCCACGTTCCGCAGGGTCGTGCTGAAGCTGTCCGGCGAGTCCTTCGGCGGCGGTTCCGTCGGCGTCGACCCCGACGTCGTCCAGGGCGTCGCCCGGCAGATCGCCGCGGGCGTGGCCGCGGGCGTCCAGGTGGCCGTGGTCGTCGGCGGCGGGAACTTCTTCCGCGGCGCCGAGCTCCAGCGCCGCGGCATGGAGCGCGCCCGCGCCGACTACATGGGCATGCTCGGCACCGTCATGAACTGCCTCGCCCTCCAGGACTTCCTGGAGAAGGAGGGCGTCGACACGCGCGTCCAGACCGCGATCGCCATGGCCCAGGTCGCCGAGGCGTACCTGCCGCTGCGCGCCATCCGCCACCTGGAGAAGGGCCGCGTCGTCATCTTCGGCGCCGGCGCCGGCATGCCGTACTTCTCCACCGACACCGTCGCCGCCCAGCGCGCCCTGGAGATCGGCGCGCAGGAGGTCCTCGTGTCCAAGAACGGCGTCGACGCCGTCTACACGGCCGACCCGCGCACCGACCCCGACGCGCAGCGGCTCGACGACATCACCTTCGACGAGGCGCTCAAGCGCGAGCTCATGGTCGTCGACCAGGCCGCCTTCAGCCTCTGCAAGGACAACTCCCTCCCCATGCGCGTCTTCGGCGCCGACGACGACGGGAACCTGCGGCGCGCCATCGTCGGCGACCCCATCGGGACCCTCATCCACGCCGCCGAGGACTGAACCCAGCAGAAGCGGCGAACCCCGCGCCCGGGGACCTCCGCGCCACCGAGGACCCATGGCGGGACGGTACGGTCAGAAGTGCTGTCAGGCCGCGAGAGAATGCGAGTAGAACCGTGATTGACGACACCCTCCTCGAAGCCGAGGAGAAGATGGAGCGGGCCATCGAGCACGCCAAGGAGGAGTTCTCCGCGGTCCGCACCGGCCGCGCCTCGTCCGCCATGTTCAACCGGATCACCATCGACTACTACGGGGCGCCCACGCCGGTCCCGCAGGTCGCCTCCATCGCGATCCCCGAGCCGCGCATGGTCATCGTCAAGCCCTTCGACGCCTCCCAGATGAAGGACATCGAAGACGCCATCCGCAACTCCAACCTCGGCGTCAACCCCTCGAACGAGGGCACCCAGCTGCGGCTGAACCTGCCCCCGATGACCGAGGAGCGCCGCCGCGAGATGATCAAGGTCGTCCGCACCAAGGGCGAGGACGCCAAGATCGCCATCCGCAACGTCCGCCGCAAGGCCAAGGACGAGATCGGCAAGGCCGTCAAGGACGGCGAGGTCTCCGAGGACGAGGGCCGCTCCGGCGAGAAGGAGCTCGACGACCTGACGGGCCGCTTCACCGGACACGTCGACGAGCTCGTCGGCGCCAAAGAGTCCGAGCTGCTCGAGATCTGATGAGCACGATTCCCGACGGTTCGCCCGGCCGTCGCCCCCACCCGTCGCCCGACGGGCCCGGGAGCGGGCCCGGCACCGCCGAGACGGTCCCCGCGTCCCGGCCCAAGGCCGGACGCAACCTCCCCGTCGCCATCGGCGCCGGGCTCGGCATGGCCGCGATCGTCATCGCCTCCGTCCTGATCCAGCCGATCGCGTTCCTCGGCCTCGCCGTGGTCGCCGTCGGCGTCGCCTGCTGGGAGACCGGCACCGCGATGCGCAAGGGCGGCAAGAACGTCCCCGTGATCCCGCTCGCGGCCGCCGGGGTCCTCATCGTGGTCCTCGCCTGGTTCGGCGGGGCCACCGGCCTGCTCCTGGGCACCGCGGTCAGCGTCGCCGCCCTGTACGTGTGGCGGCTCTCCGAGGGCGCCACCGGCTACCGCACCGACGTGCCCGCCGCGGCCCTCGTGCTCATCCAGGTCCCGTTCCTGGCCGGGTTCGTGATGCTCCTGGCGACCTCGGAGGCCTCCGAGGCCCGCTGGATCGACGGCGCCGCCGCGCAGGTCCTCATCTACCTGTTCGCGGTCGTCATGTCCGACACCGGCGGGTACACCGCGGGGGTGCTCTTCGGCCGCCACCAGATGACGCCGCGGATCAGCCCCAAGAAGTCCTGGGAGGGCCTGGCCGGGTCCGTCGTGGCCGCCGCGCTCGGCGCCTCGGTCACCCTCTGGCTGTTCTTCGGCGTGTCCTTCCCGCTGGGCGTGGCGTTCGGCGTGTGCGTGGCCCTGGCGGCTACGTTGGGGGACCTGTCGGTCTCGCTGCTGAAGCGGGACCTGGGCATCAAGGACATGAGCAATCTCATCCCCGGCCACGGCGGGGTGATGGACCGGCTCGACTCGATCCTCATGGTGGCCCCGGTGGCCTATGTGTGGTTCCGTTACCTGCTCGGGTGATGTGTCCTGATTGGTGTATCCGGTGAAGGAGGGCCCGGGGTGAATTCGACGATCCGGGGTTGGCGGGCCGCGGGCCTGTCATGCGAGACTAGGTCGTGACATGTCTGTAGCACTCACGTTGACCGAACCGCGCCCCCGCAAGGCTGCGCCGCGACACCTCGCCGACCTCGACCTGGCCGGGTGCCAGTCCGTCCTCTCCGAGATCGGACAGCCCGCCTTCCGCGCCAAGCAGCTGCGCCAGCAGTACTTCGGCCGCCACGTCGGCGACGCGTCGCTCATGACCGACCTCCCCGCCGCCGCGCGCGAGGCCATCGGCGAGGCGCTGCTCCCGCGGCTCCTCGACCCGGTCCGCGTCGACTCGTGCGACGACGGGCGGACCGTGAAGGCCGTCTGGCGCCTGTACGACGGCGCGCTCGTCGAGTCCGTCATCATGGCCTACCCCGACCGGGTGACCGCCTGCGTGTCGTCGCAGGCCGGATGCGGCATGGCCTGCCCGTTCTGCGCCACCGGCCAGGGCGGCCTCACCCGCAACCTCACCACCGCGGAGATCGTCGACCAGGTCGTCGCCGCCGCGCGCCTCGCCGAGGAGCGCGGCCTGGGCCGCCTGTCGAACATCGTCTTCATGGGCATGGGCGAGCCGCTCGCGAACTGGGCGCGCCTCAAAGCCGCGCTGCACCTCATCACGAAACCGGTGCCCGACGGGATCGGCATCTCGGCCCGGAACGTCACCGTGTCCACCGTCGGCCTCGTGCCGACCATCGAGAAGCTTGCGCAGGAGGGCCTGCCGGTGCGCCTGGCGGTCTCCCTCCACGCGCCCGACGACGAGCTGCGCGACGAGCTCGTCCCCATCAACACCCGCTGGAAGGTCGCCGAGGTCCTCGGGGCGGCCTGGGAGTACGCTCGGGTGACGAAACGTCGCGTCTCGATCGAGTACGCGATGATCAGGGACGTGAACGACCAGCCGTGGCGGGCCGACCTGCTCGGGAGGCTCCTGAAGGGCCGACTGGTCCACGTCAACCTGATTCCCTTGAACCCCACGCCGGGGAGCCGGTGGGATGCGAGTCCCAAGCCGGTTGAGGCGGAGTTCGTGCGGCGGCTGCGGGATGCGGGCGTCTCCACGACGGTGCGCGATACGCGCGGCCAAGAGATCGACGGCGCTTGCGGGCAGCTGGCCGCTTCGGTACGGGAGGCCGGTACGCCCGGCCGCACCGCTGCCGAGTCGCCCGGCGCCTCCGGCGCCGCGGAGTAGGCGGAAAGGGTGGCTTGGTAGTGGCGAGTCATGGTGACCGGTTCCGGCGCCGGGCGTTGAGCCGGGGCTACAAGGTCGACGAGGTCGACGCGTTCCTTGACCGCGTTGAGGCGACGCTCGCCGGTGAGCCGGTGGGCAGCCCCGTCTCGGCGGACGAGGTCGACGACGTCGTCTTCAGGGTCCGCTTCGGCGGATACGACGAGTGGCAGGTGGACGTCTACCTCGACCGGGTCGCGCGGCAGCTCGCCGAACTGGAGGAGCGCGGCGTCCTCGGATCCGCCCCCGCCCCCGACTACGGCAAGCCCGAGGCCGCCCAGGGCCGCGGCTTCGACGAGCCCCCCATGCAGCAGGGCCCGGGCTCGCGGCGCGCCCCCGAGACCCAGGCGACGCAGGTCATCCCCGCGCAGGAGATGATGGCCGCCCGCGAGATGGCCCCCCCGCCGCCCGCCCCCGAGCCGGTCGGACGCGGCCGCGGCCCCGTCAGGGCCGCCGCCGGACCGCCCGACGACGAGGGCTTCGGCGACCTCCGCGGCGGCGACGACGAGGGCTTCGGCTTCCTCGCCGGCCCTCCCGGGGACGACTACGACGACCCGTTCGCCAAGCGCGGCGGCGGCGCCCCGCGCGGCGGCCAGGACTTCGGCGGCCAGGGCGGGCGCGGCGACTTCGGTCCGCGCGACGACTTCGGCCCCCGCGACGATTTCGGCGGGCCCCAGAACGACTTCGGCGGACCGCAGCAGAACGACTTCGCGCCCCAGCGCGACGACTTCGGCCCCGGCCCCCGCGACGACTTCGGCCGCGACGACTTCGCGCAGCAGCGCGGTCCCAACGGCGCCAACGGCTACGGCCCCCGCGGCGGCGCCCCCGAACCGGGCGTCTACGGCGGCGGCCCGAGCGCGGGCGGCGAGTACGGCTCGCCGCGCGGCGACTTCGCGCCCCCGGCGCAGGCCGGTCCCCGCGCGGGCGGCCACGACGGCCCCCAGGCCGGGCCCCCGCACGGCGCCACCGAGCAGCTCCCGCTCCAGTCCGACCCGCGGCGCGGCGGCTTCGGCCCCGCCGACCAGCCGGGCGTGTACGGCCAGGGCCCGCGGCGCGGCGCCCCCGAGCCCGCCCCCGGGTTCGGTGCGGCCTACGACGACGAGTTCAGCGACACCGGCAGCCGCCGCGCGGCCCCGCCGCACCAGTCGCCGATGCAGCAGTCCCCGATGGGGCAGCCGCCGCACCAGACCGGCGCGATCCCGCGCGCCGACCGCTACGGCCAGCCCGAATCCGAGCCCATGCCGCCCGCGGCCCCGACCCAGGCGATTCCGCAGAACCTGGTCCAGGGCATGCAGCAGGGCGGCCCGATGGGCCGTCCCGAACCGCAGCAGCCCGAGCCCTACGGGGCCCCGCGCGGCCGCGAGTACGGGCAGCAGGGCTTCGGATCCCAACCGCCGCAAGAGGACACCGGGTACGGCCGCCGCGGCGGCGTCCCCAGCCCGCCCGTCCAGGGCGGCTTCGGGTCCCCGCACGAGCCCACCGGCGGCTTCGGCTCCGTCCACGAGCCGACCGGCGGCTTCGACCGCGGGCCGCAGCAGCACGAGCCCACGGGCGGGTTCGGAGGGCACAGCGGCGGCCTCGCGGGCCCGCCGCCCGGCCCCGACCCGTCCGCCTTCGGCGGACCCGCCGGCGGACCGCCCCCCGGGCCCGGCCCGCGCGGCGCGGCCACCCCGCCGGACTTCGGCCGCCGCAACCCCTACGAGGGCCGCGGCGCCTTCGAGGCCCCCGGCCGCCACGGCCGGGAGGAGATGACCACGGAGATGCGGGCGTCGGACTCCCCCTTCACGCCCGACGACGTGCAGCGCCTCGAGCAGCTCCGCCGCGCCTTCCAGCCGCGCCGCTTCGGCTCCGGGTACGACCCGAGCCAGGTGGACCAGATGTTCGACGCCGTCTCCGCGGCGATGACCGGCCGCAACCCGGTCCCGCTCTCGGACCGCGAGCTCGACACGAGCCAGTTCTCGCTCGTGCAGGGCGGCTACTTCGAGGCCGAAGTGGACTCCGCGCTCCGCGAGGTCCGCGAGATGTTCGCCCGCCGCGGCATGATGCACTGACGCGCAACGGAAAAGGGGGCGGGGCCGCGATCGCGGCCCCGCCCCCTTTCACAATGCTCGCTTAGCGCAGGCCCGCCTTGACGAGCCACGCGTCGGTGACCATGACGGCCAGCAGGACCGCGACCGTGAGGAGGATGAAGACGTCCTCGACCCAGCCCTGGTGGTTGCCGAACAGGTACGCCAGGTTGATGACGATGCCGACGGTCAGCGCGGAGTAGAGGGCCTTGCGGCTGGTGGGCTTGCGCTGATCGGGCGAGAGAATCTGCTCTTCGGCAGCCATGCTGGTTCCTCCAACCGTTCGTTTGATCCCGCACAGTCTCCCACGCCACAAGGATCGGCGTCCCGGCCCCGCCGGAGCTGTGACTTGTAGAGTTGAGGCGTCGTCGTCCCCATGTCCGGAAGGGTAACCGTGCGAATCACCGGTACCGGCCACGCCAGCATGTTCATCGAGACCGCCGCGGGAACGATCCTGTGCGACCCCTGGGTGAACCCCGCGTACTTCGCGTCGTGGTTCCCCTTCCCCGACAACTCGCAGCTCGACTGGGACACGCTCGGACAGGCCGACTACCTGTACGTCTCGCACCTGCACCGGGACCACTTCGACGAGGAGAACCTCACGAAGCACATCAGCAAGGACACGACCGTCCTGCTGCCCGAGTACCCGACCGCCGAACTCGAGTCCGAGCTGCGCGCCCTGGGCTTCCACAAGTTCATCAAGACCGTGTCCGAGGAGATCGTGGAGCTCCCCGGCGGCGTCAAGGTCATGATCCAGGCGCTCACCAGCCCCACCGACGGCCCCATCGGCGACTCGTCGCTGTGGGTCGAGGACGCCGACGGCACGCGCCTGCTCAACCAGAACGACGCCCGCCCCACCGACATGAGCGTGTTCCTCCAGCACGGGAAGATCCACGCCCACCTGCTCCAGTTCTCCGGCGCGATCTGGTTCCCGATGGTCTACGAGCTGCCCGACAACGCCAAGCGCGCCTTCGGGAAGCAGAAGCGCGAGCGCGGCTTCGACCGCTCGCTGCGCTACATCGACGACGTCGCCGGCGACTGGGTCTTCCCCATCGCCGGGCCCCCCTGCTTCCTCGACGACGAGCTGTACCGGTTCAACGACGTGTTCGGCGACGAGGGGAACATCTTCCCCGACCAGATGTCGTACGTGGAGTGGCTGGAGCAGCAGGGGCACGACAAGAACATCATCCTCCTGCCCGGCTCGGTCGCCGAGGTCCTCGCCGACGGCTCCGGGTCCGTCGTCCACCCCGTGGACGACATCAAGGAGTGGTTCAAGAACAAGAAGCGGCACCTCGACGAGTTCAAGGAGCGGATGCAGCCGCGCATCGCCGCGGAGAAGGCGTCCTGGTCCCACCCCGAGATCGACGTCCTGGAGACGCTGCGCGAGCGCATCGAGCCGCTCATGGAGTCCGCCGAGCACATCGCCACCGGCATCGGCGGCCCCGTCCGCTTCGACCTGACCGCGCCGGACTCCGACGAGGTCGTCGAGTCGATCGTCTTCGACTTCCTGGAGCGCAAGATCCACCCCGACGACGGGGGGAAGGTCCGCTACCGGTTCCGCACCGAGCGGCGCCTCATCGAGCACCTGCTCCACATCCGCGAGGTCGACTGGGTCAACTCGCTGTTCCTGTCGTGCCGCTTCACCGCCGCGCGCATCGGCCAGTACAACGAGTACGTGTACGCGTTCTTCAAGTGCCTCAGCGAGGAGCGCCTCCAGTACGCCGAGGGCTGGTACGCCGAGCAGCGCCCCGACGACGAGGACATCGTCATGAACGGCTGGCAGGTCCAGCGCCGCTGCCCGCACCTGAAGGCCGACCTGTCGGTGTTCGGGAAGATCGAGGAGGGCGTCCTCACCTGCCAGATGCACGGCTGGAAGTGGAACCTCAAGTCCGGCAAGTGCATGACCTCCGTCGGGCACGACATCAGGTCCTGCCCGGCCGACGAGGCCCCCGTCGCCTCTTAACCGCGAATGCAAGGGCCGGAACGCGTGTCGTTCCGGCCCTTCGCGCTACCCGTCGATGCCGAAGTCGCGGATCATCGCCATGATCTGCGTCTTGTAGAACTCGTCCACGTTGTCCTGCACCGGCAGGGACCCGAACGCCTCCATGACGACCAGGCCGAAGACCCGCACCCACGCCGAGGTGAACGTGAAGATCCACGACAGCGGCAGCGGCTCGCCGACGATGAACGCCGAGCACTTGTCCATCAGCTCGCTCTGGAGTTCCGGGGAGATCTCCGGCATCTCGACCGGCCCGGCCGGGGGCAGCTCCCCGGACTCGGTCTTGCGCCAGAACGCGGCCATCTCGCGCCCGCACAGCTGCGAGTGCTCCAGGGACTTCAGGGTCACCGGGTCGACGTTCTCGGGGGACTGCTCCAGGCGCACGCCGTCGAGCGACATGGCGCTGTTGCCCTCCGGGTAGGAGATCATCAGCTCGAACTCGCGCCGGTTGCCCACGGCCCACGCCCGGAACGCCCAGATCCAGGACTTCATCCGTTCGAGGTGGGCGTCGGGCGGGGAGGCGTCCATGGCCTTGCGGGTCTCGGCGATAAGTTCGTCGTAGAGGTCGCAGCAGATGGCGATGAGCAGCGCGTCGAGGTTGTCGAAGTACCGGTACAGCGCCGCCGGGGTGACTCCCACCTCCCGTGCGATGGCGCGCAGGGAGATCCCGCTCGGACCGTGCTCCTGGAGCTGCCTCCGGGCGCTCGCCTTGATCTCGGCGATGGTCTCCGCGCGCATGCGCTCGCGACGGGTCGGGCCACCCGCGGTGTTGGAAGTCACTGCTCTCCTCTGCTTACGATTCAGTTAACGGCGTTGACTCTATGAGGGGCGTTCATTAGAGTAAACGGCGTTAGCTAAATGATCAACGCTTACCATCGTACCGCCGGGTGCGGCGCAAGCACCAGCGGTCGCAGCCTCCCTCTCCGCTGAACACCCATAGGAGAAACCTCATGTATTCCCTGCTAGGCCGGGCGGTCATCAAGACCCGCTGGGTGATCCTGGCCGGCGTCCTCGCGGTCTTCGCCATCGGCGCGACCTGGGGCCTCGGCGTCTTCGACGAGTTCACCGACGGCGGTTTCGTCTCCAGCGAGGCCCCGTCGGTCACCGACGCCGCGGCCATCGAGGACGAGTTCGGCAACACCGGGGCCGACGTGATCGTCCTCTACGAGTCCGACTCCCTCACCGTCGACGACCCCGGGTTCCAGTCCGCCGTGTCCGGAGCGGCGGCCGACATCGCCGCCATCGACGAGGTCGGCTCGGTCACCACCTACTACGACACGGGCGCCGACTCGTTCGTCTCCGAGGACCGCCACGCGACCTTCGCGGCCGTCGCCCTCGACGGCGGCGTCTCGGACGAGGCCCTCGCCGGGGTCTACGAGTCGATCCAGGACGACCTGCGCGACGCGGGCGACACCGACGGGTTCGCGGTCTCCCTGGGCGGCCCGGCCGCGATCTTCCACGACATCAACACGCAGGTCCAGCACGACCTGGAGATCGCCGAGCTCATCTCGATGCCGCTCCTGCTGGTCATCATGGTCATCGTGTTCGGCGCGCTCGTCGCCGCGTCCCTGCCGCTGCTCGTCGGCGGCCTCTCGATCCTCGGCGGCTTCACCATCACCCGCGTCATCACCGAGTTCACCGACGTGTCGGTGTTCGCGGCCAACGTCATCACCATCATCGGCCTGGGCATGTCGATCGACTACGCCCTGTTCGTGCTGCGGCGCTTCAGGGAAGAGATGGCGAACGGCCGCGGCAAGCGCGCCGCGGTCCTCACCACCGTCGCCACCGCGGGGCGCACCGTCATGGTCTCGGGCCTCATCATCGTGCTCTCGATGGTCGGCCTGCTCTTCGTCGACGTGCCGTTCCTCCACGGCATCGCGTTCGGCGTCATGTCCGCCGTCGCCGTCGCGATGCTCTCGGCCCTCGTGGTCCTGCCCGCGGCCCTCTACCTCCTCGGCGACCGCGTCGACAAGGGCCGCGTCTTCGGCCGCCGCCGCAAGGCCCCCGCCGACCCGGAGCAGGGGTTCTGGCACGGCCTCGCCGCCGGGGTCATGCGTCGGCCAGTGCTGGTCCTGCTCCCGGTCCTCGCGGGCATGGCGCTGCTCGCCAGCCCCGCGATCGACATCGAGCTCGGCGGCACCGACGAGCGCGACATGCCCGCCGACGCGGAGTCGCGCGTGGTCACCGAGACCATCGCCGCCGACTTCCCCGGCGGCGACGCCGAGACCTTCGACGTCATGGTCATGGGCGACGCCCAGGCCGCGGCCGGGGTCGCCGACGAGCTCGACGGCCTCGACCACGTCACCGGCGTGACCCCGATGGGCCAGACCGGGACCGCCACCCTGTTCCAGGTCGCCTACGAGGCCGACCCGTTCAGCGCGGACGCCCGCGAGCTCATCGAGGAGGCCCGCGCGATCGACGGCGACCTGTACGTCACCGGCGGCGCCTCCGACCTGGTCGACATGTTCGGGGCCATCGAGGACGGCCTGCCGCTCATGGTCGGCTACATCGTCGCGGTCACCGTGATCGTCCTGTTCCTGGCGTTCGGCTCCCTCGTGCTGCCGGTCAAGGCGGTCCTGATGAACCTGGTGTCGCTCGCCGCCGCCATCGGCGTCGTGGTGTGGATCTTCCAGGAGGGCCACCTCTCGGGCGTCCTGGACTTCACGCCCTCGGGGTACCTGATGCCCTCGAACCTGCTGCTCATGGTGGTGCTCCTGTTCGCCCTCTCCACGGACTACGAGGTCTTCCTGCTCTCGCGGGTCCGCGAGGAGTGGGACCTCGGGGCCGACAACCGGACGGCGGTGATGCGCGGGATGCAGTCCACGGGGTCGATCATCACCGCCGCGGCGGCGATCCTCATCGTCGTCGTCGGCGCGTTCGCCTTCGGTGGCATCACGTTCATGAAGATGATCGGCCTCGGCATGGCCGTGGCGATCCTCCTGGACGCCACCGTGGTCCGGATGCTCCTCGTCCCCGCGACGATGCGCCTGCTGGGCCGCGCCAACTGGTGGGTCCCGGGCCCGCTGGGGCGCCTGTACGCCAAGTACGGCATCAAGGAGTCCGACGAGGCCCCCGCGGCCGAGGAGCGGACCCCCGTCAAGGTGTGAGCGCCGCGAAGACCTGAACACCGGGAACCAGGGGCCCGTCCGGAGCGATCCGGGCGGGCCCGTTCCCGTTGCGGGAGTGGCGCGTTCCCGGTGCGTCCCGGTTCGCGGCCCGGCCTCGGGCCGGAGCCGAACAATATCCAAGAATTTAAGTTGAGCCATTGACTTTAGGCAAGCGGTTGCATAGATTGATGTGATCTAGGAGCCAACCCCCTCCGAAAGGTCCCAATACCCTATGACCGACAACGATGTCGCTGTGGTGCGCCCGAAGCAGCGCAGCTCGGGCCCACCGCCCGAGACCGCCGCGCCCGCGCCGCCCCCGGCCCCGAACAAGGGCCGCGGGACGATCCGCACGCGCGAACGCTGGGCCGCCCTGAGCTTCATGTCCCCGTGGATCATCGGCCTGCTCGCCATCACCATCGGGCCCATGGTCGCCTCGTTCTACCTCTCGTTCACCGACTACAGCCTCGGCTACGGCGAATGGGTCGGCGGCGAGAACTACGCCCGGATGCTCGACGACCCGCGGCTCGCCAACGCCGTCAAGGTCACCGCGGTCTACACGTTCGTGTCGGTGCCGCTCCAGCTCGCCGCCGCGCTGTTCCTCGCGATCGTCCTCGACCGGGGCCTGCGCGGGATGAGCTTCTACCGCTCGGTGTTCTACCTGCCCTCGCTGCTCGGCGGCTCGGTGGCGATCGCCATCATGTGGCGCCAGATCTTCGGCACCGAGGGCCTCGTCAACCAGCTGCTGGCGCTGTTCGGCATCCAGGGCGAGGGCTGGGTCTCCCACCCCGACTACGCCCTCGGCACGCTCATCATCCTGCACGTGTGGACGTTCGGCTCGCCGATGATCATCTTCCTCGCGGGGCTGCGCCAGATCCCCACCATGTACTACGAGGCGGCCAAAGTCGACGGCGCCGGCCCGGTGCGCCGCTTCTTCAGCGTGACGATCCCGCTGCTGACGCCGATCATCTTCTTCAACCTGGTGCTCCAGATCATCAACTCGTTCCAGTCGTTCACGCAGGCGTTCATCATCTCCAGCGGCAAAGGCGGCCCGGCGGACTCGACGATGTTCCTGACGCTGTACCTCTACGACCAGGGCTTCACCCAGTTCGACATGGGCTACGCCTCCGCGATCGCCTGGCTCCTGCTGGCCATCATCGCGATCTTCACCGCGCTCAACTTCCTGATGTCGAAATTCTGGGTGTTCTATGGCGACAACGACTGAGACGACGGCGGCCCCCGCCGCCCCGGCCCGCCGCCGCGCCGAGCGCGGCCCCGCGATCGGCCTGAAGCGCTTCGTCTTCCACCTGCTCCTCACCATCGCCGCGATGGTCATGATCTACCCGCTGCTGTGGATGCTCTCCGCCAGCTTCAAGCCCATCGACGAGATCTTCGCCGACCCCGGCCTGATCCCCTCGACCTGGGAGTGGTCCAACTACGCCGAGGGCTGGAACGCCCTGCCGCACCCGTTCGAGAAGTACATCTGGAACTCGATGGTCATCGTGGCCGGCTCTATCGTCGGGAACCTGGTGTCCTGCTCGATGGCCGCCTACGCCTTCGCGCGGCTGCGGTTCCCCCTGCGCGGCATGCTGTTCGCCGTCATGCTCGGCACCATCATGCTGCCGATCCACGTCGTCATCATCCCGCAGTACATCCTGTTCAACAACCTCGGCTGGGTCGACACGTTCTGGCCGCTCATCGTCCCCAAACTCCTCGCCACGGACGCGTTCTTCGTGTTCCTCATGGTCCAGTTCATCCGCGGCCTGCCGCGCGAGCTGGACGAGGCCGCCTCGATCGACGGCTGCGGCTACTGGGGCACCTACCTGCGGATCATCATGCCGCTGTGCATGCCCGCGCTCGCGACGACCGCCATCTTCACGTTCATCTGGACGTGGAACGACTTCTACTCGCAGCTGATCTACCTGCGCGACGTGGACCTCCAGACCGTGCCCCTGGCGCTGCGCCTGTTCATGGACTCCACGGGCACCACCAACTGGGGCGCCCTGTTCGCGATGTCGATCGTCGCACTGGGCCCGATCTTCGGGTTCTTCCTCGCCGGCCAGCGGTACCTCGTCCGAGGAATCGCCACCACCGGCATCAAGTAACATCCGGCATACATTCCCTCACATAGTCCTGAAAGGACGGAACATGCGCAAACCCAACCCCTCGGGCGTCTCGCGGAGGACGCTCGCCAAAGCCGGGATCTTCGGCGCTGCGGCCGCACCCCTCCTCGCGGCCTGCGGCAACGACGGCGGCGGCGGTGGCGAAGGCGACGGCGAGCTGGACTTCTGGTGGTGGGGCTCCGACCCCCGCCACGAGTACACCCAGCAGATCATCGACGCCTTCCTCGCCAAGAACGAGGGCATCACGATCAAGCCCAGCCCCAACGAGTTCGACTCGTACTGGGACGCCCTGAACGTCTCCGTCTCGGGCAACAACGCCCCCGACGTGATGCAGCAGGACGACCGCTACCTGCGCGACTATGCCGACAAGAACGCCCTCCTGCCCCTGGAGGACCTCGACGTCGACCTGTCGAACATCGATGAGGCCACCCTCAAGACCGGCCAGTTCGACGGCAAGACCTACGGCATCCCCACCGGTGTCAACGCCTTCGCGCTCCTGGTCAACCCGGCCATCGTCGAGGCCGCGGGCGTCGCCATGCCCGACGACACCGCCTGGAGCTGGGAGGACTTCCTCACCTTCACCGCCGCGGTGTCCGCCGGCGGCGACGCGATCGGCAGCTCCGGCCTGTCGCTGAGCAACGAGTCGCTGTTCAACGTCTTCGCCCGCCAGAAGGGCGAGAGCCTCTACACCGACGAGGGCACGCTCGGCTTCACCGAGGGCACCATGAACGAGTGGTGGCAGATGGTGCTCGACCTCCAGGCGGCCGGGGGCATCCCCGAGTCCTCCAAGATCGTCGAATACGCCGCCGCGGGCCAGGACCAGTCCCCGCTCGCCACCGGCACCGGCGCCTCCGAGTTCTACTGGACCAACCAGATCGGCGCGATCCAGACCGTCCTCGGCTCCGACCTCGTCCTGCTGCGCCCGCCGGGGGAGTTCACCGGCAGCCAGCCGGGCCTGTTCCTGAAGTCGGCCATGTTCTGGTCCGCCGCGCGCACCACCTCCGACCAGGCCGCTGCGGGCAAGCTCATCGACTTCCTGCTCAACAGCGACGAGTCCCTGGACCTCATGCTCGGCGACCGCGGCCTCCCGGCCAACCTCGCCCAGCGCGAGCGGGTCCTCCCGCAGCTCCCGGCCGACCAGAAGCTCGGCGCCGACTTCGTCGCGGCGATCACCCCGGACCTCGCCGAGGGCCCCGCGGTCCCGCCGGTCGGCTCCGGCGCGGCCGCCGACATCATGCGCGGCGTCTACGAGGGCCTCCTGTTCGGCACCGCGACCGTCGAGGAGTCGACCGCCGCGTTCATCGAGCAGGTCAACACCGCCATCGGCGCCTAGGCGCCCTTAGGGGGCGTCGGCAAACCCCGGGCGGCCGTTATCCGGCCCGTTTGCCCGCTCGCTGCGTTGTCGGCCCTCCAGATACAACACCGGTATCTGGAGGGCCTTCCGCCTTGCGAGCAAACAAACGGTCTCGGATACCGACTCGCCGGGGGTTTGCCGACGCCCCCTAGCACCGCACGAGGAGAGGGGACGGGCCGCGCCCGTCCCCTCCCGCATGCCGCACGGGTATCATTGGACCGATGACCAGCCAGTTCGTGCTCACGCTCTCGTGCCCCGACCGCCTCGGCATCGTGTACGCCGTCTCCGGGTTCCTCACCCGCCGCGACGCGAACATCGAGGACTCCCAGCAGTTCTCCGAGCACGGATCCGGCCGCTTCTTCATGCGCGTCGAGTTCAGGACCGAGCACACCCGGGACGAACTGGCCGTCGAGTTCGCCGAGATCGCCCGCGAGTTCGACATGGACTGGCAGCTCACCGACCGGGCCGTCAAGCCCCGCGTCCTCATCATGGCCTCCAAGCAGGGCCACTGCCTGAACGACCTGCTCTACCGCTTCCGCATCGGCGCCCTCCACGGCGAGGCCGCCGCGGTCGTCTCCAACCACCCCGACTGGGCCGACCTCGCCGCGTCCTCCGGCGTCCCCTTCCACCACCTGGCCGTCGGCCCCGGCGGCAAGGCCGCCCAGGAGCAGGAGATCCTCGACCTCATCGAGGCCGAGCGGATCGACGTCGTGGTCCTCGCCCGCTACATGCAGATCCTCTCGCCCGAGTTCTGCGCGAAGCTCCCCGGCCGGATCCTCAACATCCACCACTCGTTCCTGCCGAGCTTCAAGGGCGCCCGCCCCTACCACCAGGCCCACGCCCGCGGCGTCAAGCTCATCGGCGCGACCTGCCACTACGTCACCTCCGACCTCGACGAGGGCCCCATCATCGACCAGGAGGTCGCCCGCGTCGACCACGCGATGACCCCCGACGACTTCGTCTCCGCCGGACGCGACCTCGAATCGACCTGCCTCGCCCGCGGCCTGGCCGCCCACCTCGATCAGAGGATTCTCCTCAACGGCCACTCGACCGTCGTTTTCCGCTAGCGGATAATGGCCGCGTGACAGTCGCGAAAGTAGAGCAGCGCGAGATCGTGCTCCTGGGGTCCACCGGCTCCATCGGCACGCAGGCCATCGACATCGTCCGCGCCAATCCCGGGCAGTACCGGATCACCGGTATCGGCGCAGGCGGCGCCAACCCCGAGCTGCTTGCGCAGCAAGCAGTTGAACTGGGCGTCGACGTCGTAGCCGTCGCCGACGCGACCGCCCTCGAAGCGGTCCAGCTGCGCTTGTTCGCTGCCGCGAAGGAGCGCGACTGGAGCGCCGGCGGCTTCAAGATGCCGAAGCTCATCGCCGGGCGCTCCGCGATGACCGAACTTGCCGCCTGGCCCTGCCACACGGTCCTCAACGCGATCACCGGCTCGATCGGTCTCGAGCCCACGCTGGCCGCGCTCAAGGCAGGACACCAGGTCGCCTTGGCGAACAAGGAGTCCCTCATCGCGGGCTCGGCCCTCGTGTGGAACCTTGCGAAACCCGGACAGGTCGTCCCCGTCGACTCCGAGCACTCCGCGCTCGCCCAGTGCCTGCGCTCGGGGAAGCCCGAACGCGTCGCCAAGCTCGTTCTCACCGCCTCGGGCGGCCCTTTCCGCGGCCGCACCCGCGAGCAGCTCCAGGACGTCACCGTCGAAGACGCTCTCGCCCACCCGACCTGGGCTATGGGGCCCGTCATCACCATCAACTCCGCGACCATGGTCAACAAGGCCCTCGAGGTCATCGAGGCCCACGAGCTGTTCGGCACCAGTTACGACGACATCGACGTCGTCGTCCACCCCCAGTCGGTCATCCACTCCATGGTCGAGTTCACCGACGGCTCCACGATCGCCCAGGCCTCCCCGCCCGACATGCGCCTGCCCATCGGCCACGCCCTCGCCTGGCCCGACCGCCTCCCCGGCGCCGCCCGCCCCGTCGACTGGACCAAGGCCGCCGACTGGCACTTCGAGCCCCTCGACGAGGCCGCGTTCCCGGCCGTCGCCCTTGCCAAGGACGCCGGCCGCGCCGGGGGCCTGAGCCCCGCGGTCTACAACGCCGCCAACGAGGAAGCGGTCGCGGCGTTCCGCGACGGGCGCCTCCCGTTCCTCGGCATCGTCGACACGATCGCGCGGGTCCTCGACGACGCCCCCGAGTTCGGTACGCCCGCGAGTGTCGCCGACGTCCTGGAGGCGGAGAACTGGGCGAGGTCGAGCGCCCGACGGCTAGTCTTGGACGCGTCCGAGCGTTAGAAGGAGCTGCATTGGCCGCCTACATCACCGGGATCGCCCTGTTCGCGCTGGCGATCCTCATCTCCGTGAGCCTCCACGAGTTCGGGCACATGCTCACCGCGAAGGCGTTCGGCATGAAGGTGACCCGCTACTTCGTGGGCTTCGGGCCGACCCTGTGGTCCTTCCGCAAGGGCGAGACCGAGTACGGCGTCAAGGGCGTCCCGCTCGGCGGCTTCGTCAAGATCGTCGGCATGACCCCCCTCGAAGAGGAGGAGGAAGACCTCGACGAGAAGGACCAGAAGCGGGTCTTCTGGCGCAAGCCCCTGTGGCAGCGCACGGTCGTGCTCGCCGCGGGCTCGGTCACCCACTTCGTGCTCGGCTTCGTCGTCCTGTGGATCCTGGTCGCCTTCGTCGGGATCGGCGTCAACCCCGCGTACGCCTCGGCCGCCGCCGAGTCGGAGAAGAACGTCGCCGTCACCGTCGCGCCGTGCGTCGTCACCAGCGACCCCGACTCGGGCACCGCCGGGGACTGCGCCGAGGGCCAGATCGAGGGCCCCGCGTACACCGCCGGGATCGAGGACGGCGACGAGATCGTGAACGTCGGCGGGACCGCCGTCACCGACTGGGACTCCCTCATCGCCACCGTCTCCGAGCTGACCCCGGGCGAGGCGGTCGCCGTCACGGTCGACCGCGACGGCGCCGAGAAGACCGTCGAGGTCACCCCGTACGCCGCTGAAGCCGAGGCCGCGGACGGCACCGTCGAGACCGTTGCGCGCCTTGGCGTCACCGTCTACGTCGACCCTGCCATCCCCTACACCGCCGCGGGCGCCGGCCCGATCGCCGGGATCGGCGAGACGTTCACCTACACCGGCGACATGTTCAAGGAGACCTTCATCGCGCTCGGCCAGCTGCCCTCGAAGATCCCGCCGCTGTGGGACGCGATCATGGGGGAGGAGCGCTCCGAGGACACGCCCGTGAGCGTCGTGGGCGCCTCCCGCCTGGGCGGCGAGATGGTCCAGTACGACCAGTGGGCGATGTTCTTCATGCTGCTGGTGGTCCTCAACTACTTCATCGGCGTGTTCAACCTGCTGCCGCTGCTGCCGATGGACGGCGGACACATCGCCATCGCCTGGTACGAGAAGTTCCGGTCGTGGGTGGCCGCCAAGCGCGGCAGGCCGGACCCGGGGCGAGTGGACTACTTGAAGCTGATGCCGCTGACCTACGCTGTGATCGTCCTCCTGGGCGGCTTCATGCTGCTCACCATCACCGCCGACATCGTCAACCCGATCACTATCTTCAACTGACCAGCGAATCTGGGTGGAGACTAGCTCTATGACCGCAGTGAACCTCGGTATCCCCACCAAGCGCCACGATCACGAGATCGAACCCCTGGCGCCCCGCCGGAAGACCCGCCAGCTCAACGTCGGCGGCGTGCTCGTCGGCGGCGGGGCCCCGATCAGCGTCCAGTCCATGACCACGACCCGGACCTCCGACATCGGCCCGACGCTCCAGCAGATCGCGGAGCTGACCGCCTCGGGCTGCCAGATCGTGCGGGTCGCGTGCCCGACCCAGGACGACGCGGACGCGCTGAAGGTCATCGCGAAGCAGTCGCAGATCCCGGTGATCGCCGACATCCACTTCCAGCCGAAGTACGTGTTCGCCGCGATCGACGCGGGCTGCGCGGCCGTCCGCGTCAACCCGGGGAACATCAAGCAGTTCGACGACAAGGTCGGCGAGATCGCCAAGGCCGCGAAGGACGCCGGGACGCCGATCCGCATCGGCGTCAACGCCGGATCGCTCGACAAGCGCCTGCTCCAGAAGTACGGGAAGGCCACGCCGGAGGCCCTCGTCGAGTCGGCGCTGTGGGAGGCGTCGCTGTTCGAGGAGCACGACTTCCGGGACATCAAGATCTCGGTCAAGCACAACGACCCGGTCGTCATGGTCAAGGCGTACCGCCTGCTCTCCGAGCAGTGCGAGTACCCGCTGCACCTGGGCGTCACCGAGGCCGGGCCCGCGTTCCAGGGGACGATCAAGTCCGCGGCCGCGTTCGGCGCGCTCCTGTCGGAGGGCATCGGCGACACCATCCGCGTCTCGCTCTCGGCCCCGCCGGTCGAGGAGGTCAAGGTCGGCAACCAGATCCTGGAGTCCCTGGGCCTGCGCGAGCGCGGCCTGGAGATCGTCTCGTGCCCTTCGTGCGGGCGCGCGCAGGTCGACGTGTACACCCTGGCCGAGCAGGTCACGGCCGGTCTGGAGGGCCTGCCGGTCCCGCTGCGCGTGGCCGTCATGGGCTGCGTCGTGAACGGCCCCGGCGAGGCCCGCGAGGCCGACCTGGGCGTCGCGAGCGGCAACG
Source organism: Glycomyces sp. NPDC047369 (assembly GCA_040643255.1). GTDB lineage: Bacteria > Actinomycetota > Actinomycetes > Mycobacteriales > Micromonosporaceae > Glycomyces. Next base: position 129,502 of record JBEYTX010000001.1, read on the forward strand.
GCAAGGGCCAGATCTTCGTCAAGGGCGAGGTCATCCGCACCGTGCCCGAGTCGCAGATCGTGGAGGTGCTCATCGAGGAGGCCGTGCGCCTCGCCGAGGAGATGGGCGCCGACCTCCCCGACGAACTGAAGGAGCTCGCGGGACCGGTCGTCAAGGTCCACTGAGTGTCGGATGGCCGACTCCCGACACGGGGGCCGTTCCCTACGCTGGAGTACAGCGGCAGTTCACGCCGGGTGCGAACCGGACATCCCGCTCATCGTGTGCAGAATTCCACATTGGTGACTCGGGGGATTCCGCCTGCCCGCCCCGGGGCGCCACGCATAATGACTGTCGTGCATGCACCCGTGGAAGGGGAGCCATCGACATGGGCAAGATCGAGCGCCAGATATCCGAGGGCGTCACCAAGTACTACTGGTACCCCGGCGAGAAGGTCGACTGGATCCGGGGCGTCCTGACGCTCCTCGGCGGCGGGCTGCTGTTCGCGCTGATCTACGTCGTCACGAAGAACTCGCTGCTCGCCGCGGTCGTGGCGGGCACGGCGGTCCAGGGGGTCGTCGGCGCCTACCTCGGCCGCCGGGACGCCGCGGGGCTCTCGGAGTTCCACGACCCGGCGACCGAGCGGCGCGAGGCCGTCATCGACGGCACCCGCGCGGCCTGGCGCGGCACCCTCCAGGGCCTGCTGTGCGCGGGCTCGGCGATGCTGGTGCTCAACATGCCGCACACCGGGTTCCTCGCCGACTGGGTGCTGCCGTTCGTGCCCTCGATCATCGGCGCGATCGCCCACTCCGGCGGGATGCTGTGGGAGCGGCTCGCGCAGGAGGTCACCGCCCCCGAGGCGGCGGCCGCCGCAGCGGCGGACGCCGAGGCGCCCACCAAGGAGCTCGAGGCGGCCTAGCCGCTTCGTCCGAAAGGCCCGCGCCCCTGACGGGGGGACGCGGGCCTTCGGCGTTCGCGGGGAGTGGTGAGCCGACGCAGGGCGACTGCACGCCGCCTGGGTTGGACAGGCGGGGCGCTCGACCGCGGGAGGTGTCGTACACCGCCGCCCCGGTCGGAACCGGACGGCGGAACTACCGCGGGAGCAGCGCCCCGCGTCGGCTCGGTAGGAGAGAGTCCTCGCGGGGTCCGGCCTGCTCACAGCGCGGGCCGGTGCCCTCAGGATGCCCATTCGGGACTCGAAACGCAAGAGGTTTTCTCCTCGCGAACCGCACTTTTCCGCGTCGTCTCGGTAACGGTGCAACAGCCGCCCCGCAGGTCCCGCGGCCCACGTCGCTAGCATGTCCCGATGAGTTCCCGTCCCGCGCTGCGCCCCGGAAAGCAGAGTCCCCGCCGGAGCGTCCCCGAGTCGATCGCCCGCCCCGAGTACGTCGGGAAGCCCGGCCCGGCGCCGTTCGCCGGCACCGAGGTGAAGGACGCCGAGACCGTCGCGAAGATGCGCGTCGCGGGCCGGATCGCCGCCGACGCGCTCGTGGAGGCCGGGAAGGCCGCCGTCCCCGGCACCACCACCGACCGGATCGACGCCGTCGTCCACGAGTACCTGTGCGACTTGGGCGCCTACCCCTCGACGCTCGGCTACCGCGGCTTCACCAAGTCCTGCTGCACCTCCCTCAACGAGGTCATCTGCCACGGCATCCCCGACTCCACGGTCGTCCGGGACGGCGACATCGTCAACGTCGACGTCACCGCGTTCATCGGCGGCGTCCACGGCGACTGCAACGCCACGTTCCTCGCCGGGGACGTCTCCCAGGAGGCCCGCGACCTCGTCGAGCGCACCTGGAAGGCCACGTGGCGCGGCATCAAGGCCGTCAAGCCGGGCCGTCAGCTCAACGTCGTCGGGAAGGTCATCGAGGCGTACGCGTCCCGCTTCGGGTACGGCGTGGTCCGCCAGTTCACCGGCCACGGCATCGGCACCGCGTTCCACTCCGGCCTCTACGTGCCCCACTACGACAACCCGAAGCTCACCGTCGAGATCGAGACCGGCATGACCTTCACGATCGAGCCGATGATCAACCTCGGCACCGCCGACCACGACATGTGGGACGACGGCTGGACCGCCGTCACCAAGGACCGCAAGTGGTCCGCCCAGTTCGAGCACACGCTCCTGGTCACCGACGACGGCTTCGAGATCCTCACCCTCCCCACCGAGGGCGCCTCCGCCGGCACGCCCGCGGGCCACGCATAGCGAAGGGCCCGACCGCGAATACGGCCGGGCCCTGTAACTTCCTTTGTGCTCCTACGTGATCCGGCGCTCGCTCGGCAGCGTCGCCTTCGTGAACAGCAGCGCCCCCGCGGCCGCCGCCAGCGGCACTGCCAGCAGCATGATCGCGAAGCTCGCCCACGGCAGCTCCCAGCCGTACAGGACCTCGAACGGATAGTTCCACTGGAGCGGCTCGTTCAGGGCCTCGCGGATCACCGCGTACCCGATGACGCCCGCCACCGTGCCCAGCCCCGCGCCGAACAGCGCGATCACCGCGGTCTGCCACATCGCGAACCGCTTGCGCAGCCCCGGCGCCGCCCCGACCGCGCCGAGCGTCGCCATGTCCTTGCGCTGCTCCGCGATGATGAGGCCCGTCGACACCGCCGTCGCGCCCAGCGCGACCAGCGCGCACAGGCCCGTCACGGCGATCGTGAAGTAGAACATGAAGTCGTCCGTGCGGTCGACGACCGAGAAGTACCCGTACACGTCGCCGCCCGCCAGCTCCTGGCTGAAGTCCGCCATGAGCGCCTCGGCCGCGCCGGAGTCCACGCCGCCCTGGCCCTCGACCAGGTAGTCGTTGCCCCACACGCCCGGCTCCAGCCCCATCTGCTCGGCCGCGGCCGGGCTCAGGAGCAGCCGGTTGTAGCCGAGCTCGCCCTTCTCCACGTACATCGCGGGCACCTCGATCCGCGACGTCTCCAGCTTCTCCTCGACTTCCTCGCCCGACTCGTCCTCGTAGTAGGTGAGGGTCTTCTCGAAGGTCAGCGTCCCGCCGTCGGTGATCGCGAGGCGGTCGTCCACCAGGACCCCGCCGTCCTCGAGCACCGCGACCGCCCGGTCCAGCTCCTCGCCTTCGAGCCCCGTGTACGTCGCCACGATGTGCGGATCGGTCGTGCCCGGCACGTTGTCGAGGCTGCCCCACAGGTCGTTGGGCGTCTCGTCGCAGTTCGGGTCCTCGCGAGCGGCCTCCACGGCCGCCCGGTCCAGCTCCTCAGTAGAGGTGTCGGCGGTCCAGTACGAGCACACGCGCTCCTCGGGCCTGACGAAGTTCCAGTAGCACTCGGCGAACATCCCGTCATCGGGGTCTTCGGGCAGGCCGCAGCCGATCGCCGGCGAGTACAGGTCCACCGCCACCAGGTCCACGGGCCCGAGCTCCGCCTCCAGGATCGGCTCGGCCTCCGCCTCCGCGGCCGCCCAGTCGACCTCGCCCTGGTCCTCGGTGTTGTTGTAGAGGGTGAGAGTCATGGCGTCCTGCGGCAGCAGGTTCTCGTTGCTCGCCGCCTGCCGCACCGAGTCCGCGGTCACGATCATCGAGAACGCCATGCCCGCCGCGACCACGCCGAGCACCGCCGCGATCGCCGGGGCCGCGGAGCCGCGGTTGCGCCCCGCCTCCCGCAGCGCCATCCGCGGCGCCAGCGGCAGCCACTTCCCGAGCCGCGCCGCCCAGGACAGCAGCGCCGGCGTGCACGCGACCAGGCCGAGCTGCGCCAGCACGATCGCACCCGCCATCAGCGGCATGATCCAGAGGTAGACCCCGGCGATCCCCGCGGCGATCCCGACGGCCAGCACCGCGAGCCCGCCGAACAGCCACTTCTTCGATCCCTTGCGGCGTCCCGCGCGCCCCGTCAGCGCCTCCACCACGTTGACGCGGGAAGCGCTGACCGCCGCGGCCAGCGCCGACAGCAGCCCCGTGGCGAGCGCGACGCCTACCAGCGAGGCCTGGATCGCCGGGAGCACCCGCAGCCCCGCACTGCGGTGGCCCGCGAACTGCTCCAGCAACGGCATCCCGGCCCACACCGCGCCCACGCCGATCGCGATCGCCGCGATCGCCGCGAGCACCCCGAAGAGCACGCCCCCGGCGAGCACGATGGTGCGGATCTGCCGCGGGGTCGCACCGTTCGCGCTCATGAGCGCGAATTCGCGGGTGCGCCGCCGCGCGCTGATCGCGAACGCGGGCCCGGCGAGGAGCACGACCTCCATGACGGCGATGACCAGGATGAGCCCGAAGACCATCAGCTCCGAGTTGTCCATCGCGACCTGGTAGGACGCGTACTCGCCCGAAGTCGGCGTGTCCAGGAGCGACTGGGACCAGACCGTCAGGCCCAGTTCATTCAGCGCGACCGCCTCGTCCATCGTGAGCGGCTCGGGCGTGTCCACCAGCCAGCCGGTGGCCTGCGGCGCGAACATCCCGCCGATCACGAAGCGGCCGTTCAGGTCCCACGGCAGCTCGACGATGCCGCTGACCTCGTGGTCGCCCGAGCCGGTGCCTTCCGCGACCGTCAGCTCGTCCCCGACCTCCAGGTCGAGGTATTCGGCGGCCGCGGTGCTGACGACCACCTCGCCCCGGCCCGGCGCCGAGCCCTCGCGGTACACCATGCCGGCGTCCTCGTAGGCCCCGTCGCCGAGGTTGTACCCGAAGCTGAAGACCTGCCCGAGCCCGTCCGGGGTCTCCACCGTCGCGGTGTCGCCCGAACCGGAGTACGGCGTGTACGGCGCGATCCACGAACCCACCGGCAGCGTCGCGAGGATCTCCTGCTCGGAGACCGCGCGGCCCGGGTCCTCGTAGTCCTCCATGTCGTAGTACGGCCACAGCTCGTTCCAGCTGTGCTGCACCAGCGGCACCCCGGCTGCGGCGAACTCGACGTACGCCTCGTTCTCGCCGAGGACCTGCGCGGCGGTCTCGGCGTCGTCGAGCTGCGCGGTGTCATAGGCGCTGGCGGCGAGGGCGGCGCCGAGCAGGGGCAGACCCAGGAGGGCGATCGACAGGGCCGACCGTCCCTTGTAGCGCCACGCCTCGCGGCGGGCGATGCGGAAGGCGAGTCGCTGGCTCGCGAACATCACTGGGCCCCTTCGAGGAGCGTCTCGGCGTCGGCGAGCGGCGCGGAGGAGTCGACGACGCGACCGTCGCGCAGGAACACGACGCGGTCGGCCCACCCGGCGTGCCGGGCGTCGTGGGTGACCAGGAGCCCGGCGGCGCCCTCGTCGCAGCGGCGGCGCAGGAGCTTGAGGACCTCCTCGCCGGTGACGGAGTCGAGCGCGCCGGTCGGCTCGTCGGCGAGCACGAGGCGGCGGTCGCCGATGAGGGCGCGCGCGATGGCGACGCGCTGCGCCTGGCCGCCCGACAGCTCGTCGGGGAACCGGTCGCCCTGCTTGGCGTCGAGGCCGACCTCTTCGAGCGCGGTGTGCGCGAGCGTGCGGGCCTTGCCCGCGGCCATGCCGTCGAGTTCGAGCGGCAGGGCCGCGTTCTCGGCGGCGGTGAGGCTCGGGATCAGGTTGTAGTCCTGGAACACGTAGCCGATGCTGCGGCGGCGCAGCGCCGCGAGCTTCTTCTTGTTCAGGGTCGCGAGGACGGTGCCCTCGACGAGGACCGCGCCGGAGGTCGGCGCGTCGAGGCCCCCGGCGAGGTTGAGGAGGGTGGACTTGCCGGAGCCGGAGGGGCCCATGATGGCCACGAGCTCCCCTGCGTCGATGCGGAGGTCGGTGTCGACGAGGGCGTTGACGGCGTTCTCGCCGTCGCCGTGGACGCGGGAGACGCCCTGGAGTTGCAGAACGGACATGGTGCGGGTCACCGCTTCTCTCGGAGGGGTTCGGTCTCGGACTCGTCGGCGTGCTGGGGGAACGGCCGCGGCGCGGGGCGGCCGGTGCGGGCCACCACGGCCTCGGTGTGGTCGAGCCACCTGATCTCGGCCTCGGCCCGGAAGATCATCGACTCCAGGACCAGCCGCCACGCCAGCTCGGGCTGGTCCTCGGCGGCCTTGAGCCGGGTGTACTCCTGAAGGAGGCGGAGGGTGGCCGTCCGCTGCCGCTGGATGACGTCGGCGACGTCGACGCCGGGCGTGGTCACGGCCAGCGCGAGCTTGATCGTCAGCTCGTCGCGGGGCCGGTCGGCGGCCTGCACGGGGGAGGCGAACCAGCCCGCGAGGTGGCGGCGCCCGGAGTCGGTGATCCGGTAGGGGCGCTGGCCGGAGCCGTTCTCGGGCAGGGCCTCGACGAGCTCGTCGCGCTCGAGCCGGTTGAGGGTGGTGTAGACCTGGCCGATGTTGAGGGGCCAGGTGTTTCCGGTGGCGCTCTCGAACGCGGAGCGGAGCTGGTAGCCGTAGGCCGGTCCGCGTTCGAGCAGTGCCAGGAGGCTGTGCTTGACACTCATGTGCAACCTCGCATCGCTGGGGACACTCTTCACCGTGAAGAGATACTCAGTAGGGTATAGCGGGTATGCAAATGATGGATACGCGGTATGGACTTATGGTGTCGTTGCAGTTCAGCTCGTTATTCGGGCCGTCCGGGCCACGGGTCGGCGACGGGCTGGCCGATGGCGAGGCGCCACCGGGCGAGCGTTACGGCCGCGGCCGCGTACATGTCGAGGCACAGCCTGCGCTCGTCCGGGTCGGTCGCGGCCACGCCCGCCCGCCACGTGGCGGCGACGCTCTCCTCCACGGTCGTCAGCAGGTCCTGCGCGGTCGCCGCGTCGCCGATGACGCCGACGTCGTAGGCCGGTTCGGGCGGGGCCGCGTCGGCGCCCGCGGCCGCGTAGTGGTCCAGCAGCACGTCGCGCCGGGACCGGTGCTCCGACTCGAGGGCCTCGGCCTGCGAGCGCGGGTCGCCGTCGAGGTGCACGGCGGCGGCCCCGTAGGCGTAGATCGCGGCGTACTCGGCGGCCAGGCCGGTGTCGATCGCGGTCACGCGATCACCGCCGCGTGGGCCGCGCGGCTGGCGGCGATCTCGCCGAAGAGCACGGCGTAGTCGGACTGCGTCGTCATGCACGCCTCGGCGGCCTCGGCGCTCCCCGCGGTCTCGGCGTCGGCGAGCGCGGCCGCGTCGGCGGGCGCCGCCGCCTCCTCCTCCGAGATCGCGTTCGGGAGCAGCAGTCGCTCCAATGTCGCCGCGTGGGTGCGGTGGTCCTCGGCGATCTCGTTGTATCCCAGGGCTTCTGCTCCTTGCGCGAGTGCGCGCGCGGTGCGGAGCGCGGCGGTGAGGTCGGCGTCTGCGGTGGTGATCTGTCCGGTCTGACCGGTGCAGCCCGCGGCCGTGAGGACGGCCGCGCCTATCAGGAGTCCGCGTCGGGTCGTGAACACACACCCAGTTTCCCAGGCTGCCTTTCCATTCTGACTCCGGGCGGTTAATCTCGGCGAAATAGGCGATAGGAGAGGAGTGCGCATGGGATCCGAGCAGCGCGCCGAAGTGGAATCGATCCTGTCCCCGGCGGTCTCCGCCGCGGGCTACGACCTGGAGGGGCTGACGGTGACAAAGGCCGGGCGGCGGCTCCTCGTCAGGGTCCTTGTGGACAAGGACGGCGGGATCAGTCTGGACGATGTGGCCGTTGTCTCGAAAGCGTGCTCGAAGGCCCTGGACGAGGCCGACTCCACGGGAGGACCCTTCGCGGACACCGCATATACCCTGGAAGTGTCGTCGCCGGGGGTCGACCGTCCGCTGACCGAGCCCCGGCACTGGCGGCGTAATATTGGGCGCTTGGTAGCCGTGAACATCGGGGAGGAGCCCGTGAAAGGGCGGATCGCGGATGCCAGCGAGCGGGGGATTGAACTAGAGGCCGACGGCGTGCGCCGCTCGGCCACCTATGCCGAGCTGGGGCCCGGCAAGGTGCAGATCGAGCTGAGATGAGCGTCCGATGGCGACGCCGGCTCGCACGCCTTGAACGGCCGCGGTGAGGACAACTCAAGACTTAAGGAGAACGGGTGCATATCGACCTGGCCGCGCTGCGGTCGCTGGAACGCGAGCGCGACATCCCTTTCGAGACAATCCTCGGCGCTATCGAATCGGCGCTGCTGACCGCCTACAAGCACACCCCCGGGGCCGATGAGCGCGCGCGAGTGGTGGTCAACCGCGACAGCGGGATCGCCAATGTCCTGGTACCGGTACTGAACGACGAGGACGAGGTCGTCTCCGAGCGCGACGACACCCCCGAGGGCTTCGGCCGCATCGCCGCCCAGACCGCGAAGCAGGTCATCCTCCAGCGGCTGCGCGAGGCGGCCGACGAGGTCAACTACGGCGAGTACTCCGGCAAGGAGGGCGACATCGTCACCGGCGTCGTCCAGGCCCACGGGGAGCGCAACGAGCGCGGCATCGTCACCGTGGACCTCGGCAAGATCGAGGCGACCCTCCCCTTGAACGAGCAGGTGCCCGGCGAGACCTACGAGCACGGGAAGCGCATCCGCGCCATCGTGATCCAGGTGAACCGGACGGCCCGCGGACCCCAGATCACCCTCTCCCGCACCCACCCCGCCCTGGTCAAGAAGCTGTTCGCGTTCGAGGTCCCCGAGATCGACGAGGGCGCGGTGGAGATCCCGGCGATCGCACGTGAAGCCGGTCACCGTTCCAAGATCGCGGTGCGCGCCACAACGAAGGACGTCAACGCGAAGGGCGCGTGCATCGGCCCGATGGGCTCGCGCGTGCGCGCCGTCATGAGCGAGCTCGGCGGCGAGAAGATCGACATCGTCGACTGGAGCGCCGACCCGGCGCAGTTCGTCGCGAACGCGCTCTCCCCGGCGAAGACCCTGTCGGTGCGGGTCGTGGACGAGTCCACGCGCTCCACTGAGGTGATCGTCCCCGACTACCAGCTTTCGCTCGCGATCGGCCGTGAAGGGCAGAACGCGCGCCTTGCGGCCAGGCTCACCGGTTGGCGGATCGACATCAAGTCCGACGCGCACGTGTCCGGCGGCACGAAGGAGGAGACCGGCCCGGCCGGTGGCGGCCGCCGCTCCGGGAGGTAGACTTATTAACGGATCGCAACGTGACGCAGCGGTAGTCCGCACCTGTGTGGGATGCCGCAGACGTGCTTCCGCTTCCGAGCTGCTGCGCGTCGTCGTCCGACGCTCTGAGGGTTCCCAGAACCATGTGGTTCCGGACCCGCAGCGCCGCCTCAGCGGCCGCGGAGCCCATGTGCACCACTCTTCGAACTGCCTTGACCAGGCAGTTCGCAAGCGTGCGTTCGCCAGGGCACTCAGGATCGAAGGAGCCGTGGACGTCGCCGCGGTGCGAGCCCTTGTCGAGTCGGAGTCGGCCGAGAGGCCGACTCCCGCACACGCAAAGCAGGTAGAGACCGAATGAAGACCACGCGATGAAGTTCTCCCGATGAACTGGTTGTCAGTGGAAGGCTGAGGTCGGCGGGCGCTGCCCGTACGGCCTCGAATGTGAGGAGTGCAGTGGCAGCAAAGCCCCGCGTACATGAACTTGCCAAGGAACTGGGCACGACGAGCAAGGACTTGCTCGCGAAGCTCGGCTCGATGGGCGAGTTCGTGAAGTCAGCGTCGAGCACGGTCGAAGCGCCGGTGGCGCGTCGGCTGCGGCAGGAGTACGACGCCGCACAGGGCGCCCCGGCAGCGTCGGCCGGGAAGACCGAGACCCCGACGCCGGCCGCCCCCGTGAAGCCCGCGGCGTCCAAGCCGCGCCCGGCGGCGCCGAGCCCGTCCAAGATCATGCAGGCCAAGGTCGACGCCAAGGACGCCAAGTCCGAGGCGAAGGCGGAGGCCGAGGCCAAGAAGGCCGCGAAGAAGGCCGCCCCGAAGCCGGGTGCGGCCGCCGGTCCGAAGCCGGGCCCCAAGCCCGCTCCGGCCCCGCTCCAGCCCGAGATCAAGCCCGCGTCCGCCCGCGACATCGAGGTGGCCGCGGAGCAGAAGCGCGCCGAGGAGCTGCTCAAGCGCCAGCAGGAGCAGGCCGAGGCCGCCAAGCGCGCCGCGGCGGCGCCCAAGCCGGGCCCCAAGCCCGCTCCGGCCCCGGCCGCCCGTCCGGGTGCGCCGAAGCCCGGCCCCAAGAACCCGTTTGGCGTCGGCGGCGGCACGCCCGCCGCGAAGCCGCGTCCCGCGGACGGCGGCAGCGACCGCCCCGGCGGTCCGCGTCCGAGCCCGCGCATGATGCCTCCGCGCCCGAACCCGGGCATGATGCCCGGTCGTCCGGCCGGCGGCGGTCGTGACGGCGGCGCCCGCGGTGCCCGCGGCGGCGGTCGCGGCGGCCCCGGCGGCGGCGGTGGCCGTCCCGGCGGCGGTGGCGGTCGTCCCGGTGGGGGCGGCGGCAACTACCGCGGCAACTTCGGCGGTTCCGGCGGCGGCGGTGGCGCCGCGGGCGGCACCGGCGGTTCCGGTCCTTCGACCGGCGCACCGGCCCCGTACCGCGGCGGCGGCGGCCGCGCTGGCGGCGGCGGCAAGGCGCGCGGCGGCGGTGCCGCAGGCGCGTTCGGCCGCGGCGGACCCCGCGGCAAGTCCCGCAAGTCGCGTCGTCAGCGGCGCCAGGAGTTCGACAACCTGGCCGCGCCGCGGATGCAGTCGGGCGCGCCCCGAGGGAACGGCGAGACCATCCGCCTGGCCCGCGGCGCGTCGCTCTCCGACTTCGCCGACAAGATCGGCACCCTGCCGGGCACCCTCGTCCAGGAGCTGTTCTCCCTGGGCGAGATGGTGACCGCGACGCAGTCCGTGTCGGAGGAGACCTTCGAGCTCCTCGGCGCCCACCTCGACTGGGACATCAAGATCGTGTCCCCCGAGGAGGAGGACCGCGAGCTGCTGTCGCAGTTCGGCATCGACCTCGACGCCGAGGACAAGGACGACTTCGTCCCGCGTCCCCCGGTCGTCACGGTCATGGGCCACGTCGACCACGGTAAGACGAAGCTCCTCGACGCGATCCGCCACACGAACGTCGTGGCGGGCGAGGCGGGCGGCATCACCCAGCACATCGGCGCGTACCAGGTGCACGTCGAGCACGAGGGCGAAGACCGCGCGATCACCTTCATCGACACCCCGGGCCACGAGGCGTTCACCGCCATGCGTGCCCGAGGCGCGAACGTCACGGACATCGTGGTGCTCGTGGTCGCGGCCGACGACGGCGTCATGCCGCAGACGATCGAGGCCCTGAACCACGCGAGCGCCGCCGGCGCCCCGGTCGTGGTCGCGGTCAACAAGGTCGACCTGCCCGACGCGAACCCGGGCAAGGTCCGCCAGCAGCTGACCGAGTACGGCCTGGTCGCCGAGGAGTACGGCGGGCAGACCATGTTCGTCGACGTAGCCGCCAAGCCGCGCATCGGCATCTCGGAGCTGCTCGAAGCGGTGCTCCTGACCGCCGACGCGTCCCTGGAGCTCGAGGCTTCGGAGACCGGCAACGCGCAGGGCATCGCGATCGAGGCGCACCTCGACAAGGGCCGCGGCCCGGTCGCCACGGTCCTGGTCCAGAAGGGCACGCTGCGGGTCGGCGACTCGATCGTGGCGGGCGGGGCCCACGGCCGCGTCCGTGCGATGCACGACGCCGACGGCACCAAGGTCACCGAGGCGACCCCGTCGTTCCCGGTCCAGGTGCAGGGCCTCGCGTCCGTCCCGATGGCGGGGGACGTGTTCCTCGCCGCCGACGACGACCGCACGGTCCGCCAGATCGCCGAGCAGCGCCAGGCGCGCCGCCGCGCGGCCCAGCAGGCGTCCCGCGTCTCGCGCACCACGCTCGAGAACCTCATGGACAAGATCGCCGAAGGCGAGCGGACCACGCTCTCGCTCATCATCAAGGGCGACGGCGCCGGTTCGGTCGAGGCCCTGGAAGAGGCCCTGGTCGCCCTGGAGATCCCGGAGGAAGTGCACCTCCAGGTCATCCACCGCGGCGTCGGCCCGATCACCGAGTCCGACGTCAACCTCGCTGCGGCGGGCGACGGCGAGTCCGCGACGATCATCGCGTTCAACGTTCGGGCCGAGGGTCGCGTCCGCGACATGGCCGAGCGCGAAGGCGTGGACGTCCGGTACTACACGGTCATCTACCAGGCGATCGAGGAGATCGAGACCGCGCTCAAGGGCATGCTCAAGCCCGAGTACGAGGAAGCGGCGCTCGGTTCGGCCGAGATCCGCGAGGTGTTCCGCTCGTCGAAGCTCGGCAACATCGCCGGCGCGCTCGTCACGAGCGGCTCGATCAAGCGCAACGCGAAGGTCCGCCTCATGCGCGACGGCGCCGTGGTCATCGAGACCACGATCTCGTCGCTGCGCCGGTTCAAGGACGACGCCAACGAGGTCCGCGAGGGCTTCGAGTGCGGTTTCACCTTGAAGAACTACAACAACATCGAAGAAGGCGACATCATCGAGGCCTTCGAGATGCGCGAGAAGCCGCGCGCGTAAGTGCGGCTCCTCCAGACCGATGCCGCGGCGCGGCTCGGCGAGGCCCTTCGGGGCTTCCGCCGGGCCGCGCTGTCGGCGCACTACGGTCCCGAATCCCTGGCCGCGGCCGACCGCGGCGACTACCGGGCGCTGCTCGCGCAGTGCGGGGACGACCCGCTCGGCGTCCACGCCCGCCTGTGGGTCGCCGGCGTCCCCGTCCCGGCCGAAGCGGCCGCGAACGCCCTGGCGCCCTTCACCCTTGACGAGGCCCGCGACTGCGGCCTCCTCGTCGGCGGCGACGAGGTGTCCGCGGGCTGGGGCGCCCAGTTCGAGGGCGACCGGCTCCTGTTCTCCGATCAACTCCCGAACACCACGGGCGGCCGCACCCCCGAGCATGTGCTCGGCGTCGGCGGCGCCTCGAAGCTCCTCCTCGACCTGACGCTGCGCGACCGGGTCGCGAGCGCCCTCGACCTCGGCACCGGCTGCGGCGTCCAGGCCCTCGCGTTGACCGGCCACGCCGACGCCGTGGCCGCCACCGACCTGAGCGCCCGCGCCCTGGCCTTCGCCGAGTTGAACGCGGCCGTCAACGGCGCGGACCTCGAACTCCTGCAAGGCGACCTGCTCGCGCCCGTCGCGGGCCGCGCCTTCGACCTGGTGGTCGCGAACCCGCCGTTCGTCATCGCCACGCCCGGCTCCGGCTGGACCTACCGCGACGGCGGCCGCGAGGCCGACGGCATCGCCGCCGAGCTCGCCGCGGCCTCCACCGGCCTCCTGAACCCGGGCGGGACCATGCAGTTCCTCGCGAACTGGCTGCACCGCAAGGGCGAGGACTGGTCCGAGCGCGTCGCGGGCTGGTTCCCCGACGAGGGCGCGCTCGTGTGGGCCGTCGAGCGCGAGGCGCTCGACCCGCTCGACTACGTGCGCACCTGGCAGCGCGACTCCGGCGAGTCCCACGACGCCGAGCAGGCCGCGGCCTGGCTCGACTGGTTCGAGGCCAACGAGGTCGAGGCCGTCGGCTTCGGCTTCATCGCCGTCCGCAGGGCCCACGGCCCCAGCCGGATCGTCTGCGAGGAGGCCCGCCACGCGGTCGCGGCCCCGTGGAGCGACCGGATCGCCGACCGGTTCGCGGTCCTGGAAAGCGCGATCGAGCCCGAGGCGCTGTGGGAGTCGCGGCTGCGCGTCGCCGACGGCGTCGTCCTCCAGCAGACCGCCGCGGTCGGCGAGGAGGGCTGGGACGTCGACCGGCAGTGGCTCCAGCAGGCCGAGGGCATGCGGTACGCCGAGGAGGTCGACCCGCTCGTGGTCGCGTTCATGGGCGCGTGCAATGGCGACGCGGAAGTGCGCCTTCAGGTCCAGCTCCTCGCCGAGACGTACGGGGCAGAACCGGCGCTGCTGTACGCCCAGCTCTACCCCGTGGTCCGCCGCCTCGTCGAGCGCGGCTTCCTGACGCTCTAGGAACGCAGGTACGCCAGGACCGCCTTCACCCTGCGGTGGTGGTCCCCGTCCTCGCTGCTCAAAGCCAGCTTCGTGAAGATGTTCCTGATGTGCTTCTCGACCGCGCCGTCGGAGATGAAGAGCTTCTTGCCGATCGCCTTGTTCGAGTGGCCCTCGGCCATGAGGCCCAGGACCTCCTTCTCGCGGGGCGTCAGCGTCGCGACGGGGTCGTTCTTGCGGCGCCTGACCATGAGCTGCGAGACCACCTCCGGGTCGAACACGGTGCCGCCCGCGGCGACCCGCTTCAGGGAGTCCATGAAGTCCTCGATGTCGATGACCCGCTCCTTGAGCAGGTACCCGACCGCGCCGCGCGCGTCCGCCAGGAGGTCGTCCGCATAGGACACCTCGACGTACTGGCTGAGGATGAGCACGGGCGCGCCCGGGACGATCTCCCGGGCGCGCGTGGCGGCTCTGAGCCCTTCGTCGGTGAACGACGGGGGCATGCGGACGTCCACTACGGAGACGTCCGGCTTGTGCTCGGCGACGGCCTCCACGAGGGCGTCGCCGTCACCGACTTCCGCGAGCACCTCGCACCCGAACTCCTCCAGGAGCTTCACGAGCCCGGAACGGATGAGCACGGCGTCATCGGCGACGACTACACGCACGGAACCTCCACGACGATCACGGTGGGACCGCCGTCGGGGGAGTCGATGGTCCACTGCCCCTCGACGGCCTTGACCCGGTCGGTGAGGCCCGAGAGCCCGTGCCCCTTCGAGACGTGCGCGCCCCCGACGCCGTTGTCGCCGACCGAGAGCACCAGCCTATCGCCCCAGTCCTCGACCGACACGGTCGCTTTGGTCGCCTGGGAGTGCTTGGCCACGTTCGTGAGGCACTCGGCGGTCACGAAGTACACGGTGCTCTCCACGGCGGCCCGGTAGCGGCCGTTGAGGTCGGTCTCCAGCTCCACCGGGACGAGCGAGCGCGCCGCGAGGGCCGCGAGCGCCGCCTCCAGGCCGCGGTCGGTGAGGATCGGCGGGGCGATGCCGCGCGAGAGCGACCGCAGCTCGTCGATGGTCTCCCTGGTCTGGGCGATCGCCGACTCCAGGGTCTCCTGGGCCGCTTCGGGGTTCGTCGCGAGCTGGCGCTTGACGCGTGCGAGCTCCATGCCCAGGCCCACCAGGCGCTGCTGCGGGCCGTCGTGGATGTCGCGCTCGATGCGCCGCAGCGCGTCCGCCTCCGCGGAGGTCGCGGCGGCCCGGGACTCCTCCAGCTGGTCGATCCGCTCGTGCAGGCCGCTGATCGAGGTGAGCATGCCGCGGCCGATCGAGGCTTCGGCGACGGCCATGCCGCGGATGACCGGGACGATCGTCAGGAGCATCACGGCGGCGGCGATCCAGCACACGGCCGTCATCGCCAGGTACGAGTCGCCCCAGCCGAGCCACTCGGTGGCGTATTCGAGGCCCTGCTCGGACTGGCCGGTCGCGGCGATGATGATCCAGCCCCACGCCGGCCACGTCAGGGTCGCGAGCGTCACTGCCCACCACACGATCGCGATCGCGAAGCCCGCGATGGCGACGGGCAGGACCGTGACCGCCCACAGGATGTTCAGCCACGACTGGCCGTCGGTGAGCGCGGTCAGGAACCGCCGCAGCGCCGAGGCGTCCTCGGGGGCGCGCTTGTAGCGCGGCTTCGGGAGGTCCCGGCGCAGCACCGCGGGGAGCATCGAGCGGCCCGCGGCGGCCATGCCGCGCATCGCGAACATGGTGGCCGCGGCGATGGGCACGCCGATCCAGATGATCGCCGTGCCGACCCCCAGGAGGGTCCCGACGAGGCCGATGATGAACGAGGGCAGGGCGATGAAGAACATCGACAGGAGGTATCCGGTGTCGGTGCCGAGCTGCCGGAGGGTTGTACGCATGGGTCAACAGTAGAAAAGCGGGCCGCCCGGTACGACCCGGCGGTCCCGCTTGTTCAAGGTAGGGCAGGCCCTACCCTCACAGCATGCCGTCGGGCTGCGTCCGGCCCGCGCGGGTCGCGATCGCCGCGACCGAGTTGAGCAGGCTCATGATGCACAGGCCGATGACCAGGTTGATCGCCGCCGTCGCGATCTGCGACTCCAGTTCCGCCGAGGCGGTGAACGGGATGAGCACGCCCACGGCGACGACCAGCAGCATGATCCAGTTGAAGAACGCCATCGGCCGCGGCATGAGCAGGAGCAGCAGGTGCACGGCCGCGGTCGCCAGGATCGCGATCCCGAACGCCCCGAACGCATAGGTCGTGGTGGTCGCGTCGCCGTACGTCCCCGCGTCGTCGGGCGACAGGATGTGGATGCCGAGCACCCCGCGCACGAGGAGGATCCCCACGAGCGCGACGAGCGCGGCCACGACGGCGGTCCCGAAGCCGCCCGCCCACAGCTTCCCGGCGTCCACCACCGGCCGGTCCTCCCGCTGCGGCTCGACCGGCGGGTAGGGCCGCGTGGGCTGATCCTGGTAGTTCCGGTCCCAGCCGCTCTGCGGTGACGCCATGGTTCCTCCTCGGTCCGTTTCCGGCCTCATCGTGGCAGGTACCCGTGACGGACGTCGCGAAACCGGTGATTTCCGGCAGCTGAAAAGATCTTGGGGATGTCGGGGCCTGCGCGTAATCTAGAGCGGTGTTCACCGGATGCGTTGAATTCGACCTCCTCCTGCCCCAGGACTCCCGCTCGCTGAAGGCCAAGCGCTCCTACGTGCGCCCGATCGTCGCCTCCTTGCGCAAGTACGAGGTCGCGGTCGCGGAGGTCGGCGACCAGGAGGTCCACGGCCGCACTACGATCGGCGTCGCCGCCGTCGCGGGGGACCACCGCCATGTCGCGGAGCTCCTCGACGCCTGCGAGCACCACGTCGCGGGCCGCCCCGAAGTGGAGCTCCTCAGCGCCAGGCGGCGCGTCTTCGGCCCCGAAGACGAGTGAGTATCCGCGCCCCGACGACGGGGCGCGGTCGACGAAGGCGCATCCGATCCGAGGTGCGCGCAGCAGTGGAAGGCAGGAAGAGCGATGGCAGACGCAGCGAAGCGGGCCCAGGTGTCCAAGCGGGTCATGGAGCTGACCGCGCAGGCGGTCCGCAAACTCAAGGACCCCCGGGTCGGCATGGTCACCATCACCGACGCGCGCATCACCTCCGACCTCCGCGAGGCCACGGTCTTCTACACCGTCCTCGGCGACGAGGACCAGGTCAAGGCGTCCGCGGCGGGCCTGGAGCGCGCCACCGGGCACCTGCGCACCACCGTCGGCCGGGCCCTGGGGATGCGCCACACGCCGTCCCTCCAGTTCATCGCCGACACCGTCCCCGACCAGGCCAACCGCATCGAGGAGCTCCTCGCGAAGGCCGCCGCGGCCGACGCGGAGGTCCACAAGATCGCCGAGGGCGCCGCCTACGCGGGCGACGAGAACCCCTATATCGAGAAGGACGAGCCCGAGGACGAGGCCGAAGCGCCCACCCGGTGACCGCCTCCACCCCCGCCGACCCGGCCGCGGCCCCGCCGCGGCCGGCCTCGTACCGGACGATCGCCTCCCTCGCGATCCCGGCCCTCGTCGTCCTCGCCGCCGAACCCATCTACCTGCTCATCGACACCGCCGTGGTCGGCCACCTCGGCGCCGTCCCCCTCGCCGGGCTCGCGCTCGGCGGCGTCATCATGGGCCTCGCGCCGCTCATCGGCGCGGTCCTCGCCTACGGCACCACCGCCCGGGCCGCCCGCCGCTACGGCGCGGGCGACCGCCCCGGCGCCGTCGCCGAAGGCGTCCAGGGCACCTGGATCGCCCTGGCCGCGGGCCTGCTCATGATCGCCGCGATCGAGGTCGCCGCGGGCCCGCTCGCGCGCCTCATGGGCGACGACCCGGCCGTGGAGGCCGCCGCGGCCGAGTGGCTGCGCGTCGCGATCCTCGGCGCCCCGTTCCTCCTCGTCGCCGGGGCCGGGCAGGGCTGGATGCGCGCCGTCCAGGACACCCGCCGCCCCATGTGGTTCGTGACCGTCTCGTTCCTCATCTCGGCCGCGCTCGCGCCGGTCCTCGTCTACCCGGTCGGGCTCGGCCTGGTCGGCTCGGCGTGGGCGAACGCCGTCGCGCAGGCCATCTCCGGCACGCTGTTCCTCCTCGCGCTGCGCCGCGAAGGGGTGAGCCTGCGCGTCGACTGGCCGCTGATGACCAAGCAGCTCACCGCGAACGGCGACCTCATCATCCGCGGCGCCGCGTTCCAGGTGAGCTCCTTCTCGGCCGCGGCCGTGGCCGCCCGCGTCGGCACCGCCGCGCTCGGCGCCCACCAGATCGGCATGCAGCTGTGGTTCTTCGCGGCGCTCGCCCTCGACGCGGTCGCCATCGCCGCCCAGGCCCTCATCGGCGCCGACCTCGGCGCGGGCCGCCCCGACACCGCGCGGGCCTCCGCGAAGCGCATCACGGTCGTCGGCGTCGGCTACGGCACGCTGTTCCTCGTCGTGATCCTCGTGCTCATCCCGTTCCTGCCGGGCCTGTTCACCTCCGACGCGGCCGTGCGGGACCAGCTCGGGAGCGTGTGGCCGTGGCTGGTGCTCCTGCTGCCCGTCGCGGGCGTCGTGTTCGCGCTCGACGGCGTCCTCATCGGCGCGGGGGACCTGCGGTTCCTGCGGAACATGACGGTGGCCTCGATCGCGAGCGGCCTGCCGTTCATGTGGCTCACGCCGGTGTTCGACTGGGGCCTCGCGGGCATCTGGGGCGGCATCGCCGTCTACATGCTCGTGCGGCTCGGACTCATCCTGTGGCGCTTGCGATCCGGTGACTGGGCCGTCACCGGCGCCGAGCGGTCCTGACAAAAGCTGTCTCACAATGTGAATTCGGCGTAGTGAGGCGCCTGAACCTCCGTTAAGGTTTCCAGGATGAAGACTGATTCATCACCTCGCCGCAGGCGTCGCGTCCGTCCCAATAATTGGGATGAAGAGAAGGCGGAGGCGCTGCGCGCCCTCCAGGAATCGCTCGACCGCCACCAGTAGCGCACCCCGCGCGGGCGGCCGGTTAGCCTCTACGACCGTGACCGCAGCGCAGAACGGCCCGCAGCCGGGCCTCATCGTCGTCGACAAGCCCCAGGGCATCACCTCCCACGGGGTCGTGGCCCGCATGCGCCGCATCTGCGGCACCCGGAAGGTGGGCCACGGCGGCACGCTGGACCCGATGGCCACGGGCGTGCTGATCGTCGCCGTCGGCAAGGCCACGAAGCTGCTGACCTACGTGTCCGGCCTCGACAAGTCCTACGCCGCCACGATCCGCCTCGGCCAGTCCACCGTGACCGACGACGCCGAAGGCGAGGCCGTCTCCTCCGCCGACGCCTCCGCGGTCGCCGAGGACGCGATCCGGGCCGGGCTCGCCGCGATGACCGGCGAGATCGACCAGGTCCCGAGCGCCGTGAGCGCCGTGAAGATCGACGGGCAGCGCGCCTACAAGCGGGTCCGCGACGGCGAGGCCGTCGAACTCAAGCCCCGCCGCGTCACCATCGCCTCGATCGAAGTCCTCGCCGTCCGTCGGGACGGCGCCTTCACCGACGTCGACGTCGACGTCTCCTGCTCCTCGGGCACCTACATCCGCGCCATCGCCCGCGACCTCGGCGCGGCTCTCGATGTCGGCGGCCACCTGACCGCCCTGCGCCGCACCAGGATCGGCGGCTTCGGCCTCGACACCGCCGCCACCCTGGAGGACCTCGCCGCACGGTCCGAGGCGGGCGAGCCGCTCGGCACCCTGACGATGGGCGACGCCGCGGCCCGCCTCATGCCCACCCGCCTTGCGACCGAAGCGGAAGCGAAGGCCCTCTCCTACGGCAAGCCCCTGGTCGCCGCGGGCATCGAAGGCCGCTACGCCGTCCTCGACGCCGAGGGCGAACTCCTCGCGGTGATGACCGAGCACGGCGACACGGCGAAACCCGAGACCGTCTTCGCAGCCGCCTCGTAGCCGGACTGTCGGACCCCCGTGGCACCGTTGCAGACCGGGGGCCCAACCCCAGAGGTGCGGCGGGCCTTTCGGGTGCCCGGCTACTGCTGGCCGAGGATCTCGCCTCGGAAGGCGATCGGGGTCGTGCCGGTGCGCTGGGCGAAGAACTTGTTGAAGTTCGTGGCCGACGAGAAGCCCAGCCGCTCGCCGATCCGCGCCGCCGGGACCGCGGAGCACGCGAGCATCCGCTTGGCCTCCAGCACCACCCGCCGGTCGATGAACTCCTTCGCGGGCATGCCGACCGCCGCGATCGTCGCGCGCGACAGGGTCCGGGGCGAGCACGCCAGGGCCTCGGCGTAGTCGCTGAGCGTCCGGGTGTTCGCGAAGTCGCGTTCGACCGCGTCGCGGAACGACAGGTACACCTCGCCCTGCTCCGTCCCCGGCGCCGCGCTCGGAAGGCTCGCCACCCGCAGTACCAGCACCGCGAGCAGGTGCCGCAGGACCTGGCGCCGCGTGTCCGCGGTGAGTCGGTCCGCCGAGTGCTCCCACTGGAGCTGCGTGGTCGCCGCGCGCAGCAGCGCCTGGTCCTCCGCGGCCGGGACGCGCAGCACGGGCGCGTGCGGGTCGTCGGCGCACACGCCGATCGCGGTGTCGGGGTCGAGGAACCCGGTCGTGAAGCGGATGACCGTGCCCTCGGCGCGGTCGAGCGCGCCCCAGCGCTGCACCTGCCCGGGCCGGGCCCACAGCCACTGGCCCGGCGCGAGCGCGTGCTCCCGGAAGTCCACCGAATGCCGAAGGGCCCCTGAAGAAAGCGTGACGAGGCAGTGTCGGTCGGGCCGGAACGGCCGCGTGGGCGCCCCGCCCGCGCGCAGGCGCGCGAGGGTGAGGATCTCGAACGACGGGGTCGGAGCGGTGCCGAACGGTTCGGCGACGAGCTCGGCGGGGTGCTCGCTGGCGCCCTCCCAGAACCGGCCCGTTATGTCATCTTGTCGCGTATTCACCAGCATCAGCGGCAAGTTTATCCTTTTGATCCGGATTGCGCGGTGGGTTCCGATCATGGGACCCGAGCCGCCTGGGAACTAGTTCAAATTGAAAGTACTCTAGTCCCATGACACAACCCAAGACCGTCGACTTCTGGTTCGATCCCGCGTGCCCCTGGGCGTGGATGACCTCCCGCTGGATCATCGAGGCGTCGAAGCTGCGCGACCTGGACGTGCGCTGGAACGTCATGAGCCTGTACGTGCTCAACGAGCCCAAGCTCGACGAGCTCCCCGAGCAGTACCGCGCGTTCATGCCCGGGACCCTCCCGGCCGTGCGCGTCGCCACCGCCGTCGCCGAGCAGTACGACAACGAGACCCTCGGCCGCCTCTACACCGCCCTCGGGAACCGCATCCACCTCCGCAAGGACAAGGACCCCGAGAGCTACATCCCGTCCGCCCTCGACGCGGTCGGCCTCCCCGCCGACCTCGCCGCGGCCGCGAAGACCGACGAGTGGGACGAGGCCCTGCGCGCCTCGCACCAGCGCGGCATCGGCCTGGTGGGCACCGACGTCGGCACGCCCGTCGTCGCCGTCGAGAACGACGAGGGCGTCAAGGTCGGCCTGTTCGGCCCGGTCGTCACCCCCGCCCCGCAGGGCGAGGCCGCCGCGAAGCTGTGGGACGGCGTCTACGCCGTGACCACCACGCCGGGCTTCTACGAGCTCAAGCGCTCGCGCACCGACGGCCCGAACTTCGACAACCTCGTCGACGAGCTCTAGCGCACACGGGAAGGCCCGCCATGCGATCGCATGGCGGGCCTTCCGCTTCGTCTAGCTGACCTGGGAGAGCCAGGACTGCTCCGCGCCGCCGGCGGCCTGCCGGTACGGCGCGAGCTCCCGCTCCCACTCCAGGCCCAGGAGCTGGTCCAGCCCGGAGCGCAGCGCCTCGGCGCTGGTGGTGGTCGCCAGGAGCGCGCGGATGCGGTCCTCGGCGATCATGATGTCGCCGCTGGCGCTCATCGCGGCGCGGTAGGCGCCGCGGCCGGGGACGTGCATGATGCGCTCGCCGTCGACGCCCGCGCTCGGGTCCTCGGTGACCTCGAAGCGCAGCATCGGCCACTGCACCAGGGCCTTCGCGAACTCCGCGCCCATGCCGGCGTAGCCGGTCCAAGCGCGCTCGGCGCGCATGGTGCCCCGCTCGGCGTCCTGCGGGGACCAGCCCAGCTTGACCGTTCCCTGGCGCGAGTTGCCGCCGGAGCTCTCCAGGACACGCCCGATCGCCCACTCGACGTGCGGGCACACGGCCGGCGGGCTGGAGTGGATGTAGATCACGCCGCGTGTCTGCATCGCGCACCTCCTTGGGAATCGGCGTATCTGAGTACTGGCTCACTCCTTGTGGTCATTTGGCTACGACTTGAAGCCGCACAACGGGTATCGACCGGGTCGAAGAAGGGATGGACTCGGACCCGGCACGCTATTCCGCTCTGTTACATACTGACAGCTTCGAAAGCATCGCGCTAGGCTTAAACGGCTCCGGGCACTCACTTTTTCGATCATTCGATGTGTCACACCCGGTGCATGTGCTAGTCGTCGCAGGACACACCTGAGCTACACTTGCGCATGACCGGCGTACTGTCGGTTTTCTTTTGTGGTCCAACCCAGGTTCGTGCCAGTCTTCGGGGCTGCTCTTCCTGCGCGAGACCGAAGATCCGTCTACACGACATGGTGAGGAGACCGGCGTGGCAGCCAACACTTCCAAGACAGCACGCGCTTCCGTCAAGGCCGGCCAGGGCAAGGGCGCCGCGGGCCTCAGCGTCCTCGGCGAGTTCAAGTACCTGATCCCGCTCAACGGCGGCAAGCACGTGTACCTGCGCAACCTGACCGACGGCAAGACCCTGCACCTCGCCACCGGCTCCGAGGCGTTCACCGAGGCCCTCAAGGCGCTCGCCGCCGCGGGCCACGGCGAGAAGCTCAAGGCCGAGATCGAGGGCCTCGCGTCATCGCTTCCCGCGGAGCAGGGCTGGGACACCACCCTGAAGTCGCTCGAAGAGGCCGGCGTCTTCTCCGCCGAGGCCGTCGCCGCGTAAGGGTCCGCCCCCGCGACAACCGCGCTCCACGCCTTCGGCGTGGGGCGCTTTTTCATGGCCGAAATTGGTCGATCAAATGTTCGAGAGCGCTATTCGCGGTCCAATTTCTGCAACTGCGGAATGCGTCCGCGGATTGGCGCGCGTCACCCGATCGGCCGACCCTTATCGGGCTTTCGGTCAATCGCCGAGATCGGCGGTGCACGCCGGTTCGGACTTCGGCACCTCGTCGACCGACCACAGTGCGCTCACCAGGAAGCAGTAGTCCTGGTCCGGGCTGAACCCGCCGCTCGTGTACGTGGTCTCCAGGGTGCCGTCCGTGTTCAGCGCCTCCGCCTGGTCGTCCCCGACGCGCTGCGCGAACACGATGTACCGCAGGCTGTCCGTGGCGCCTTCGGGCGCCGACCACGCGAGGGTCACCTCGCCGTCGTTCCACGACTCGATCGCCAGGCCCGTCGGGGCCCCGCCGCCGTCGGTGTTCGCCTGGTCGAGGTCGTCCTCGTCCTTGTTCGGGACGATCAGCCACAGCCACAGGGTCATGACCAGTCCCAGGACCACGCTGATGGAGATCCCCAGGATCACGTAGCCCTTCAGGCTCCGGTTGTCCTTCTCCTTGCGCTGCACCGGCTTCGGCACCTTGTACGCCTGGGTCTTGCGCTGCTTCGCGCCGTCGCGCCCGATCACCGGCGGCGCGAACACCTGCTGCTCCGGCGGCGCCGACTGCGGCGGCATCGCCGGGGCCTGCTGCGCCGTCCACGGCGAAGGCGGCGGCTGCATGCTCACCGGCGCCTGCGGCGGCGCCGAGTACGGGGCGATCTGCGGCGCGGGCGAAGCGGGGGCCCCCGAGAACGGCTGCGCGGACATCGGCGCCCCGGAGAACGGCGCGGCCGAGACCGGCGGCGCCGCCGGCGCCCCGTTGAGCTGCGCGTACCGCGGGTCCACCGCGTGCCCCAGCTGCGACCCGAACCCGCCGCCCGTGCCGCCGCCGGTCATCCCCCCGGCGGTCGAGCCGAGCGTGTTCCCGTACTCCGAGTGCGGCATCGGCGGGTGCTGCACGGGCGCGAACGGGTCGAGCGGCACCCGCGTGCCCCGCGACGCCACCTCGGGCCGGTACACCGTCTCCTCGTTCGAGACGTCCCCGATCACCGACGGCGCCGCGGCCTTGCCGACACCGCCGCCGTACATGCCCCGCTGGAGCTCCTCGGCGAACGCCTCGCACGACGCGGGCCGCCGGGCCGGGTCCCGCGAGAGGCTCCGCACGAGCAGCGTCTCCAGCCACTCGGGGACGTCGTCGCGGGGGAGCTTCGGCGGCGGCGCGTCGGAGGTGACGCGCTGGCGGTGCGTGTCGGGGTCGGTGCCGCCCTCGGGGTTCGCGAACGGCGCGAACCCGGCGAGGAGGTGCCACATGCTGGAGGCGAGGCTGAACAGGTCGCTCGCGGGCGTCTGGACCTGCCGCAGCAGCGCCTCGGGCGACGCGTGCAGCGGCGTGAGCTTGTCGATCGCGGCCGTCGCCGCCAGTGCGGCGGTGCTGCGGGCGATCCCGAAGTCGGCGAGCGCGGGCCCGTACTGGCCGCGGAGGATGTTCTGCGGCTTCACGTCCCGGTGGAGGATGTCCGCGTGGTGGGCGGCCTGGAGGGCCTGCCCGATCTTGACGCCGACGTCGATGACGTCGGTGACAGGGAGGGGCCCGTTCGCCTTGAGGATCGCCGAGTACGAGCCGCCTTCGCAGTACTCCATGACGATGAACGGCTGCCCGGCCTCGGTGTGCCCGGTGTCGATGATCGAGACGATGTGGGGGTGGTTGGAGACCGCGACCGTGGCTTCGAGCTCTTTTTCGACCGAGTCGGCGGTGGTCATGTCGTCGTCGACGAGGAGGACCTTCACGGCCACGGTCCGGTCGAGCCGCTCCTGCACGGCGCGGTAGACGAACGCGGTCGACCCGTGCGCGACCATCTCGAAGTCGCGGAATCCGGGGATGGCCGGAGTGGGGAGGCTCAAGGCGGGGGCTCTCTGCCGGGGACAACTGTCCGGTCCAGATTAGCCCCCGCCTTGAATCGCTCTCAGATGTGTCCGGCGGTGCCGTTGAGGAGGTTCGCGACCCGGATGAGCCCCAGGTGCGAGTACGCCTGCGGGTGGTTGCCCAGGCCGCGCTCGGCGATGGGGTCCCACTGCTCGGGCAGCAGGCCCGTGGGGCCCGCGCACGCGAGGATCTGCTCGAACAGCTCCTCGGCGTCGGTGCGGCGGCCCACCTGGAGGTACGCCTCGGCGAGCCACGCGGCGCAGATGATGAACCCGCCCTCGGTGCCCGGCAGGCCGTCGTCGCGGTGGTAGCGGTACACGGACGGGCCCGAGCGCAGCCCGGCCTCGATCTTGAGGACCGTCTTGAGGTACCGCGGGTCGTCCGGCGGGAGCAGGCCCGACAGGCCCACCCACAGGGACGCCGCGTCGAGGTCGTCGTGGCCGTACGCGGCCGTGTAGGCCCCGGCCTCGTCGTTCCAGCCCAGTTCGAGGACGTTCTTGGCGATCTGGTCGCGCAGCTCGGGCCAGTCGGGCTTGTACTCCATGCCGAACTGCTCGGCGACCTTGAGCGCCCGGTCCACGGTCACCCAGCACATGACCTTCGAGTAGACGTGGTGCCGGGGGGCCTGGCGGGCCTCCCAGATGCCGTGGTCGGGCTCGTGCCAGCGCTTGGCGACGGCCTCGACCATGCTCGCCATGACGCGCTCCTCGAACTCCGAGAGGTGCCCGCGGCGCTGGGCGACGGCCTCGATGAGCATCGCGACGGGGCCGAACACGTCCAGCTGGACCTGGTTCGACGCGGCGTTGTTGATGCGCACAGGCCGCGCCCCGGCGTACCCGGGGAGCGTGTCGATGATGGCCTCGGGGCTCGGGGCCTGGCCCTCGATGTCGTAGAGGGGCGCGAGCCGCTCGGGGTGCCCGGCGGTGCGCTCGAGGATCCCGGCGACCCACGTGAAGTACGACTCGGCCTCCTGGAGCGAGCCGAGGTCGACGAGCGCGTTCGCGGTCATCGCGGCGTCGCGGATCCAGCAGAACCGGTAGTCCCAGTTGCGGACGCCGCCGAGCTCCTCGGGGAGCGAGGTGGTGCCCGCGGCGAGGATCGCGCCGGTCGGCTGGTAGCAGAGGGCCTTGAGCGTCAGCGCGGAGCGGCCGACGGTCTCGGGCTCGATGCGCGGGAGCTTCAGGGAGTCCGACCAGTTGCGCCAGCCGGCCTCGGTGGTGCGGCGGCGGACGTGGACGGGCGGGCGCCATTCGCTGAGGTCGTCGATCCCGGCGCGCATCTCCAGCACGAGGGACCCGCCGATCTGGGCGAGGTCGACGGTGGCGACGGCCAGGGAGTGCTGCCCGTCGTACTCGATGTGCCAGTCGACGCCGGGGGAGCGCAGGCTGATGGGCTCGCGGCCGCCGAGGACCTTGAGGCCCTCGTCGCCGACGGGCTGGAGCTGCACGGGGATCTGCCCGAACTCCGGCCGCGGCGCGAACGTGATCTTGACGGGGACCTCGCCGGTGACCTCGCGGACGAGGACGGTGGCGTTGAGGTCGCCGCGGCGCCTCGGGGTCGAGTCGAGCCAGTCGGTGACCGACAGGCCGGACCAGCGGGTCTCCACGGACATGGTCCCCGCGACGTACCGCTGGCCGAGGGGGATGCCGGCGCTGACGGGCTGGACGGTGAAGTGCCCGGCGTGGTCGCCGCCGAGCAGGTCGGCGAAGACCGACCCGGAGTCGGGCTTGGGGTGGCACATCCAGGTGACGCGGCCCTCGGGGGTGAGCAGCGCGTGGTTGGCGCCGTCGGCGATCATCGCGTGCCGCTCGATGAGCTGCGCGGACTCGCCCTGGAGCCAGGCCCGGCGGGTGTCGACGAGGCTCGCGAGGAGCTTCGCGACCGCTTCGGGGTCGTCGAGCCGGTAGGCGGCCCTGGTGGGGCCGGGGCCGATGCGGACGCCGACGTCGGGGCCGTGGAGGTGCGCGAACGCGTTCTCGTCGGTGACGTCGTCGCCCAGGAACAGCACGGCGGACGCGCCGAGCTGGTGGCGGAGCTTGTCCAGGGCGTCGCCCTTGTGGGTGGCGACCACGGACAGGTCGATGACCGCCTTGCCCTCGGTGGTCTGCACGCCGTCCCACGTGGAGGGGCCTTCGCGGACGTCGTCGACCGCGCCGGTCGCGTCGGCCTCGCCGGCCTCGCGCACGTGCAGGGCCGCGCCCGCGGGCTTGGGCTCGACCCGGGCGCCCTTGTAGCGTTCGGCGATCGCGGTGAGCTCGGCGACGAGCTTGTCGCGCAACCGCTGGTCCTCGCTGGAGAGCGCCCGGGTGAAGCCGATGTCGAACTCGGACCCGTGGGATCCGACCAGGTGTACTTCGGAAGGCAGGCGGGACAGGGCCGCCAGGTCGCGCAGGGCGCGACCCGAGATGACCGCGACCTTGGTCTGCGGCAGGTTCGCGAGCGTCCGCAGGGCCGACACCGATTCGGGGATCGGTTTGGCCTGCGAGGGGTCGGTCACAATGGGGGCGAGCGTGCCGTCGTAGTCGCACGCGATCAGCAGCTGCGGAACGCGGGCGAGCAAGGTGAGGGCCGAGCGGAGCTCTTCGGAGGAGCCGGGGCTCTCCGGAGCACGGCCCTCTGGGCTTGGTGCGGTCATCGTGGCGTATCTCTCCAACACCGTCGTTGCGGAATATGTGTGCCTACCGGCCCCTGCCTGCCGTTTTCAGTCGGCGGAGGGCAGGCTGCCCGGATTGTACGCCGCGCTGCGCTCCGGAACTCCCAGCGCCGTGAGGAACGAGCGGGCCCAACGGGAGACGTCGTGCTTGCGCAGGTACCTCCTCATGGCGCGCATTCGCTTCATCCTATCGTCGGCCGACGCGGTCGCCGCTGTCACGAATCCGTCTTTCAGGTCTGTCAGATCGTGCGGATTGACGAGGAACGCCTGCCGCAGATCCCCTGCGGCACCGGCGAACTCGCTGAGGACGAGCGCGCCGCGGTTGTCGGCCTGGCTCGCGACGTACTCCTTCGCGACGAGATTCATCCCATCGCGCAGCGGGGTCACCGCCATGATGTCGGCGGCCTGGTACAGCGCCGCCAGCTCGTACCGGTCGAACGACTGGTGCAGGTAGTGCACCGCCGGGAGCCCGACCTGGCCGTACTCGCCGTTGATGCGCCCGACCTCGCGCTCGACGCGTTCGCGCAGGGCCCGGTACTGGTCGACGCGCTCGCGGCTGGGGGTCGCGACCTGGATCATGACGGCCTTGGGGACCTCCAGGCGGCCGTCCTCGAGGAGCTCGCGGAACGCCTTGAGGCGCTGCTCGATGCCCTTGGTGTAGTCGAGCCGGTCCACGCCCAGGATGATCGTCTCGGGTTCGCCGAGCTCGGCCCGGATCTCCTTGGCGCGCTGGCGGACCCGTTCGGTGCCGGCGACCTCTTCGTTGGCGGCGGTGTCGATGGAGATGGGGAAGGCGTCGGCCCTGACGAGGCGGTCGTCGACGGTGACGTAGTGCCCCCTCGGCCGGTAGCCGAGCAGGTGCCGGGTGAGCGCGAGGAAGTTCTGCGCCGCCAGGGGCCGCTGGAAGCCGACGAGGTCGGCGCCGAGGAGGCCCTTGAGGATCTCCATGCGGTGGGGGAGCTGCATGAACAGCTCGACGGGCGGGAACGGGATGTGCAGGAAGAACCCGATCCGCAGGTCCGGGCGCCGCTCGCGCAGCATGCCGGGGACGAGCTGGAGCTGGTAGTCCTGGACCCACACGACCGCGCCGGGCGCGGCCTCGCGGGCGCACACGTCGGCGAACCGCTCGTTGACTTCGTAGTAGGACTTCCACCAGGAGCGGCGGAAGACGCGGGGCTCGACCGCGTCGTGGTAGAGCGGCCACAGCGAGGCGTTCGAGAACCCCTCGTAGTAGCGGAAGATCTCGTTCTCGCTGAGTTCGACCGGCAGCAGCGTGACGCCGTCGGACTCGAAGGGCTCGGGGGCGGCGCCGGCGATGCCGGCCCAGCCGATCCACGTGCCCTGGTTGGCCTGGAGAACGGGTTCGAGGGCGGTGACGAGGCCGCCAGGGGATCGGCGCCAGGTTCGGTTTCCCTCTGCATCGACGACTGCGTCGACGGGGAGGCGGTTGGCCACGACGATGAACTGTGCGTTGCTCAATTCGTTTTCCTCCTTTCTCCAAGCCTAGCGGGGAAGGGGTTGCCCAGGGCGGTGGTGACGTACGCGCACCCGCCCCAGGCCCCATTGGCGGGAGCGACCCGGGGCTTGACATCATTGGTACCGGTCAGTTCCGTACAGCCCGTCGCACAGCGAAGGATCAGCGTGGCGCAGTTCATCTACACCCTGGAAAAGGCGCGCAAGGCGCACGGTGACAAGGTCGTCCTCGACGACGTCACCCTGTACTTCAACCCGGGTGCGAAGATCGGCGTGGTCGGCCCCAACGGCGCCGGCAAGTCCAGCCTCCTGCGCATCATGGCGGGCCAGGACCAGGTCTCCAACGGCGAGGCGAAGCTCGCCGTCGGTGCGACGGTCGGCATGCTCGCGCAGGAGCCGCCCCTGAACGAGTCGAAGACCGTCATGGGCAACGTGATGGAGGCCGTGGCCGACATCCAGGGCAAGCTCGACCGGTTCAACGAGGTCGCCATGGAGATGGCCACCGACTACACCGACGAGCTGATGGAGGAGATGGGCCGCCTCCAGGAGGAGCTCGACGCCGCCAACGCCTGGGAACTCGACTCGAAGATCGAGCAGGCCATGGACGCGCTGCGCTGCCCGCCCGGCGACTGGCCGGTCACCAACCTGTCCGGCGGCGAGCGCCGCCGCGTGGCGCTGTGCAAGCTGCTGCTCGAGGCGCCCGACCTGCTGCTCCTCGACGAGCCCACCAACCACCTCGACGCCGAGTCGGTGCTCTGGCTGGAGCGCCACCTCGCCTCCTACGCCGGCGCCGTCATCGCCATCACCCACGACCGGTACTTCCTCGACAACGTCGCGGAGTGGATCCTCGAGCTCGACCGCGGCCGCACCTACCCCTATGAGGGCAACTACTCCACGTACCTGGAGAAGAAGGCCGAGCGCATGAAGGTGGAGGGCCGCAAGGACTCCAAGCTCCAGAAGCGCCTCAAGGACGAGCTCGAGTGGGTCCGGTCGAACGCCAAGGGCCGCCAGACCAAGTCCAAGGCCCGCCTCGGCCGCTACGAGGAGATGGCCGCCGAAGCCGAGAAGACCCGCAAGCTCGACTTCGAGGAGATCCAGATCCCGCCGGGCCCGCGCCTGGGCTCCACGGTGATCGAGGTGAAGGACCTCCACAAGGGCTTCGACGGCGTCACGCTCATCAACGGCCTCGACTTCAGCCTGCCGCGCAACGGCATCATCGGCATCATCGGCCCGAACGGCGTCGGCAAGACGACCCTGTTCAAGACCATCGTCGGGATCGAGAAGCCCGACGCGGGCACCGTGAACGTCGGCGGCACCGTCCAGCTCTCCTACGTCGACCAGAACCGCGCCGGGCTCTCCGGCGACAAGTCGGTGTGGGAGACCGTCTCCGACGGCCTCGACTACCTCATGGTCGGCAAGGTCGAGATGCCCTCGCGCGCCTACATCGCCGCGTTCGGCTTCAAGGGCCCGGACCAGCAGAAGCCCACGAAGGTCCTCTCCGGCGGCGAGCGCAACCGGCTCAACCTGGCGCTCACCCTGAAGCAGGGCGGCAACGTGCTGCTCCTCGACGAGCCCACCAACGACCTCGACGTCGAGACGCTCTCCAGCCTCGAGAACGCGCTCCTGGAGTTCCCCGGCTGCGCCGTCGTGATCTCCCACGACCGGGCCTTCCTCGACAAGGTCGCCACCCACATCCTCGCCTGGGAGGGCGAGGACGCGGAGGGCATGCCGAAGTGGTTCTGGTTCGAGGGCAACTTCGACTCGTACGAGAAGAACAAGATCGAGCGCCTCGGCCCCGACGCCGCCAACCCGCACCGCGTCACGCACCGCAAGCTCACCCGGGACTAGCCGTGGCGCGCTTCAAGGCCGACGTGGCGCTGCGCTGGTCGGACATGGACGTGTTCGGCCACGTGAACAACAACAAGTTCATGGTGCTGCTCGAAGAGGCCCGCGTGGCGATGATGTTCGACGAGGCCGCGGACGCCGGGCTCACCGGCTTCCGCGAGGGCGTCGTCGTCGCCCGCCACGAGGTCGACTTCCTGCTGCCCGTGGTCGTCCCCGCCGAGACCCGCGTGGAGCTGTGGGTCGAGCGGATCGGGAACTCCTCGTTCACGTTCGCGTACGAGCTCGTCGCCGACGACAAGCTCGCCCTGAAGGCGAAGACCGTGATGGTCCCGTTCAACACCGCGACCCAGCGGCCGCGGCGCGTCACCGACGACGAGCGGGCCTTCCTGGAGCGGTGGACCGAGTGACCTCCGGCGACGGCCCCGCCTTCGCCGCCCGCGTCGCCCGGCTCGACCCCGAAGCGCCCGTCCTCGTCCGCGACGGGCGCCTGTGGGCGACCCTGCCGATCGGCGTCCTCGCCGTGCGCGCCGCCGAGGGCCTCCCCGACGGCGTCTACCGCGCCGCCGACCTCGCCGCCGGGAGCGCGGAGCAGCAGCCCGAGGCGTCCTGGCGCGGACGGCTCCCGCAGCGGCCCTGGACCGTCGTCGAGACCGTCCCCGCCGCGGCCGTCGCCGACATCGACCGCAAGGCCGGGGACGCCCTGCGCGAGCGCCGCGGCTCCGGCGTCGGCGACCGGCGCCTGCGGGACGCGATGCTCGACCACGTGGCCCTCACCGTCGAGCACGGCGGCGCGCACTACCCGGTCCAGGTCCGGCTCGTGGCCGCCCTGTGCCGCATGGGGTTCCTGGGGGACGAGCCGGTGAAGGTCCTGCGCTCGGGCCGCCGTCTGGGCCTGTCCGGCACCTTCGGCGCCGTCTGGGAACGGGACCGAGGTCTGCCCCTCCTGTAGGCCTGAACGACCGTCACACCGTTCAGTGACTGATTCCCGACGTCCGGAGGATGGGACGCCGCTTCCGTCTCTGATACATATGAAACCCGTGACAGTACCCCGCGCGGGCCTGCGAACAAACGCGCGACGGTTCATACTTTCAGTCAGGATTGGCTGACGGTTGTGCCAAGTCGCACCGAGTCCCTAGTCTGCTCACTGCAACGCGACGTAACTTGGCTGTGCCCGGCGAAGCACAACCAATCACAACCAATGGCCCAGTCCAATACGAATGCCAACGAAGTACCCAAGCACGCCAGTGATTCGCATTTTGGGTGGGAAGGCGGACAACACCATGGCATGGTGGCGCAGCAGAAAACGCGACGCAGAAGACAACCCGGTGACCGAGGCGGCCCCCGAGGCCGACAGCGAGATCGGCGGTTCGGCCGAGCGCGCCCAGGCGCGCGGCAGCCAGCCGAGCGCGGTCCCGAACCCGCGCGCCGAGCGCGAGGCGGCGACGGACCCCCTGGAGATGGAGCTCGCCGGCCGCGAGCTGCGCCACGAGCTCACCGCTGAGCAGCTCCTCCTCGGTCCCGAGGAAGAGCAGATCTCCGAGGTCGAGCGCTGGCACCTCATCAAGCAGGACCTGGCCGAGATCGACCCCGAGTTCATCTCCGACTTGGAGCAGATCGCGGCAGACGCCCGCGACGAGGCCGCCCCGCTCGACGCCGACCGCATCATCGCGGCCCTGAAGAACCTCGACATCCGCTACCTCGTGGACGAGAACGGCGGCATCGTCGCCCTCTGGGAGCGCCACATCGTGCAGGTCCGCGCCGAAGGCCCCGACGCCGACATCCTGGTCCTGCGCGCCCGCGCCTACCAGACCGTCCCCCGCGAGTGGGCCGAGCGCGGCTACGCGGCCATGAACGAGTGGAACCGCACCCGCCGCTTCCTCAAGGCGTACCTCGGCGAACCCACCGAGTCCGGCGCGCTCCCCGTGTTCGGCGAGATCCAGGTCCCCGTCCGCCCCGGCATCACCACCGCGCTCCTCGAGGAGCTCATCGACTGCGGGACGGCCATCTCCGGCACGTTCGTCGAGTGGCTCGAAGGCGAGCTCCTGTAACTCCCGGCGAGACCCGGACGCGGGCCGGAACGCTTCGGCGTTCCGGCCCGCGTTTCGTTCCCCGGATCCCCTGTGCGCAGTCGCTTTTGGTCTGAAATGCCGGATCCGACGGGTGTGAACTGCGTAAACATCTGCGCCCCAGCGGAATCAGGACTGCGCTTTCCAGGGTGCTTCGGTAATCTGTAGGTTCCCTTTGCATTCAAATGAATACAGGAGCACCCATGACCCTCCCGAACCCCGCCGCCGAGCCCCCGGCGGACCAGCCCCCCGCGCCCGCCGCGGAGGCCCCCGCCCCGGTGCCGGAGACCCCGGCCCCGGCCCCCGAAGCACCGACCCAGCAGGTCTTCGCCCCGGCCGCTTCCGAGAACCCCGCCCCGGCGCCGTCCCAGCTGCCGCCCACGATGACCCCGCCCCCGGCCGCCGCGCCCCCGCAGTACGCGCCGCCGGTGCCCACGGGCCCGATCCCGGTCCAGTCCGTCCCGACCGGCCCGATGCTCGTGCCCCCGCCGCTGCCGCGCAAGCCCTCCAAGGCCGGGACCGTCGTCCTGGCGATCGCCCTCGCCGTGGTCGCCGCCGTCGCCGGGGCCTTCGCGTACGTGTACACGCAGGCCTCCGAGGAGGCCGAGGCCAACGCCGCCGAGCTCGAGCGGCTCGTCGACGTCCATGAGGAGCTGAAGACCGAGAACAACGAGCTCGTGAGCGACCTCGCCGGGCTCCAGCTCACCGCCGACGACTTCGAGGCCTGCCAGACCGCCTTCGACGCGTACAACAGCTTCGAGTTCGAGGGCGAGATCAACGCCGACGCCGAGAGCTTCGAGGAGCTCTTCACCGACGAGTACATCGAGTACCAGAACCAGTCCGCCGAGCTCTACCAGGACGTCATCGTCAAGTGCTCCCCGTAGCGGGCCGCTGAACGCCGAAGGGCCCGGACGCATCGCGTCCGGGCCCTGGCTCGTCTGGTCTATGCGTTCCGCATGCTGCGCCGCTGTTTCATGCGTTCCGCATACTGGGCCTCTGCTTCATGCGTTCCGCATGAAGTCCGCCGCACGCTCCATGTACTCCCACATCACGCGGTCGTACTCCGGCGCCAGCGCGACCTCGTCCATCGCGGTCCGCATGCACTTGAGCCACGCGTCACGCTCGACCTCGCCGATCGTGTAAGGCGCGTGGCGCATCCGCAGGCGCGGGTGGCCCCGCTCCTCCGAGTACGTGTGGGGGCCGCCCCAGTACTGCTCCAGGAACATCTTCAGGCGGCGCGCGGCCGGGCGGAGATCCTCCTCCGGGTACATCGGCCGCATGACCGGGTCCTCGGCGACCTGCGCGTAGAACGCGGTCACGAGGCGGTCGAAGGTGTCCTCGCCGCCCACCGCCTCGTAGAACGACTGCGTGGGCGCGGGCTGTCCGGTCGGCGTGAGGGGCACAACGGCTCGCGGGCTGTCAGTAGGCATCTCCCAATCGTGCCAACCGCGGGGCCGACTGGAAAGCCGATCCGGTACGCGTCACACCGAATGGGCGGCATATCACCTTGTCGGCCTATGCGGGCGCGGCCGCCCCGCCGCCCGCCTGCGTCCTCGGCACGTAGATCCGCCCCGAGCCCGCCGGGTCGATGACCCCGGCCTCGCGCAGCGCCTCGGTGACCCGCCGCCGCAGCTCGCGCCCGGCCGCCCACTGCTGGTCGGAGGTGGTCCGCACGCCCAGGCGCACCTTGATCTCGTCGATGGTCATCTCGATCGGGCCCAGGTACTCGGGCTCCTTGAGGATGTGGTCGCTCCACTCCTCGTCCTCGACGAACCCGGCGGCGACCTCGGTGATGATCTCCCCGGCCCGGTCGATGTCGGCCGTCGGCGGCAGCGGCGTGTCCACCACGACGTACGCCCACGACTGGCTGGAGTTGCCGACCCGCAGGATCTGGCCGTTGCGCACGTACCACAGTGTCCCGTCGAGGGACCGCAGCGTGGTGACGCGCAGGCCCATGTCGACGACCGTGCCGGTGGCGTCCCCGACGTCGACGTTGTCGCCGACGCCGTACTGGTCCTCGAGGAGGATGAAGATGCCCGCCAGGTAGTCCTGGACGAGGTTCTGCGCGCCGAAGCCGATCGCGATGCCCGCGATGCCGGCGCTGGCGAGGATCGGCGCGAGGTTGACGCTGAAGGCGCTGAGGACCAGCATGAACGCGATCGTGTAGATGACGATGCCCGCGACGTGCTGGAGCACGCCGGTGAGGGTGTCGGCGCGTTTCGCGGAGCGGTCGCCGAGGAGCTCCTCGCGCCGGGAGTTGGAGGAGCCGAGCTTGTCGGCGAGCTCGGCGATCGACTGCGGGCCCTTGATCGTGGTGACCTGCTTGATGATCCGCGCGATGGTGCGGTTCACGAGCCACCGCAGCGCGAACGCGGCGATGAGGATCAGCAGTACCTGCCCGATCTTGTCGAGCACGACGCCCGCGTCGACCGAGAACTCCTCGTTGTCGGTGATCCTGTACAGCAGGGTGCAGGCGTTGAAGCCCGCGTCGCAGGGTGAGGCCGACTCGGCCGCCGCAACCGTAACCACGTTCATCCATCTCCGCTTCCGCCCCGGCCGCACGGGCACCGGGACCGCACCGTCCGGCGGCACCGGGGGTTCGATCAGACGATATTCGCTCGTCATTCAAGATCCCACGGAACCAGGGTGCAATTTTCTGAGATATAGGTCAAACTTGACGGGACCGATGGCTTGGAGGTACGTCACCGTGATAGGTCCTCGACATAGGAGCACGCTTGACAGCGATGACCCTTCCCCAGGGGTGCATCCGAATCTCTTCACGCACGGCGTCGGCCTCGGGTCGGCGCTGGTGCTCAACCAGAGTTACGAACCGCTGTGCGTGATACCAGTGAAGCGAGCGGCGGTGCTGCTGCTCACCCGCAAGGCCGAAACCGTCACTCCTGGTGACGGTTTTCTGCGCTCTGAGACCATGCACATCCCCGTCCCCTCGGTGGTGCGCCTGAACCGCTACGTGGCGATCCCCCGCCAGGTGGGCGCCAGCCCGTCGCGGCGCGGCGTCTTCACGCGCGACGACTGGCGCTGCGTGTACTGCGGCTCCTCGGCCGAGACCATCGACCACGTGGTGCCGCGCTCGCGCGGCGGCACGCACACGTGGGACAACGTGGTGGCGGCGTGCGCCCCCTGCAACCACCGCAAGAGCGACAAGACCCTCGCGGAGCTGGGCTGGCGGCTGCCGCGCGTCCCCCGCCCCCCGTCGGGCTGGCAGCTCCGCGGCTTCCGCGGGCAGCGCCGCCCCGACCCGGCCTGGGAAGCGTGGCTGCCGCGCCACGGGAAGGAGCGCGCCCGCCTCTCGTAGCCCTCCCCATCGGACGGGCGGGGCCCGCCGGCCAGGTCTTCGGACCGCCGGCGGGCCCTTCCCGTACCCGATGCCTTTCGCCCCTTCGCGATCGGCCGCGCATGCGACCCGCGGCACCGACTTCCCACCTGCGGCGATGTGAGGGGCGCAATTGGATTAGGCTGGCGGAGAGGTCACCCTGTCTCTGCAACTAGGGGAGCAACACAATGACATTCCAGGACTGGCTGATTCTGTTCGGCGCCCCGATCCTGGTCGTGGTCGCGGTCTTCGCCGTGGTCTTCCTGCGCCACCCGCGCCCGCAGTCCCGCTACCGTGCGGGCCAGCCCTACGACTTCAAGCCGGTTTGGTTCGTCGCCCGCAACGGCGCGGTGCCCGGCGACTCCGGTTCGCACGCGGCCGAGCTCGAGGCGGCCGCCCACGGCGAGGCCCTCGCCGGTGGCCCCAAGGGAGGCTCCCATGGCAAGTGGTAACCAGGTCGCGGTCGCCGAGAGCGTCGTCGAAGGCGTGGACCGCAGCCCCGAGCTGATGCGCCAGCCGATGCTGGAGGGCCCCTTCGACGTGAAGGAGCTGCTCCACATCGACGAGGCGCTGTCCGTCGCCGAGCGCGACGGCGGCGGCCTGCACTACAGCGTGTACGTCGGCCCGCTGCACGACCCGGTCCGCGGCGCGGCCGAGGAGCTGCACGACCGGCTCTCCGACCCGGACCGCTCCGTGCTCATCGCCGTCTCGCCCGAGCAGCGGCAGCTGGAGATCGTCACCGGCCGCCTCGCGCAGGAGAAGGTCCCGGACCGCTCCGCGGCGCTGGTGGTCTTCTCGATGGAGGCCGCGTTCGGCGCGGGCCAGCTCGCCGGGGGCATCGTCACCGGCCTGCGGATGCTCGCCGAGACCGCGCAAGGACGCTAGGACCTACGAGAACGGCGGCCCGGATGCGATGCATCCGGGCCGCCGTTCTCCGCGTCTACTCCTTCGCGTCCTGCGCGTCGGGCTGCTGGCGCTCGATGAGCCCGTCCGCGTCGGTGAGTTCGAGCTTGGAGACGAACTCGACCCACGAGAGGGTGTCGGCGACGGTCTCGCGGATCGACAGGATCGTCGTCCCGGGGATCCGCATCGTCAGGGTCGCGGGGGTGCCGATCCGCTGCTGCGCCAGGACCGCCTCGGTCGGCTGGCCGTTGAGGCCGCGCGCGAGCTCGAACACCGCGGACTCGTTCTCGCGGGCCTGGGGCACCCAGTCCATGTCGCGCTTGAGCATGAGGGCCGCGCCGACGGGCTTGCCGTCGTGCTCGCCGTTGTAGGTGAGGACGATGCGGTTCGCGTCGCCGCGGGCGCTCACCAGGCTCCAGGCGGCGTCGGTGACGTCGACGAGCTGCCCTTGGAAGCGGCGCACGGAGGTGCGGACCTGCTTGGCCTGGCGGCGGTCGGCGATGGGCTTGGCGATGACGCGGAAGAACACGACGAGGACGACGAGGACGAGCAGGGCGATCCCGGCGGCGGCGAGCTCGTGGAGGCCTGCCTCGATCGTCCAGATGATCGTCATCGGGACGAGGATGCCCGCGGCGAAGCCCAGGAGCGGCTTGAGCCAGAACGGGCCGGAGCCGCCGGGGAGGCGCAGGGGCGCCATGAGGCCGATGACCGCGGCGGCGACGAGGGCGATGCCGGTGAGCTCGGGCGCTGACACGCCGTAGCGGTCGAGCCAGCCGATGGCCCACCAGGACAGGAACACCGAGCCGATCGCGACGGTGGGGATGAGCAGGACCACGGCGAACAGGAGCTGCTGCGGCTGCGGGCGGGTGCGCGAGGCGAGGACGGGCCCGAGGAGCAGGAGCGGCAGGACCACTCCGAACAACGCGACCAGGGTGGCGCTGAGGACGACCACCGGCAAAAGCGCGGACAAGACTGCTCTCTCCATTCATCCCCGGGCGGGCGCCGCGGCCGCGCCGCGACACGGCGAGCTTACCAACGGGCGTGAGAAGCGCTCGGGGCTCCGGGACCGGTCCGACCGGTCCCGGAGCCCCGTCAGGGCTTGCTCTTCCTACTGCGCGTCGAGCGCCTGGCCCCTGAGGGCCCGGGCGAGGTCGGCGCGGCCCTCGGCGACGCCGCGGCGGATCGGCGCGGGGCGGTCCTCGGCCAGCCACGCGTCGAGCACCGCGAGGGTGTCCTCGTCGATCAGGTTCGACGGGAACGCGTACTTCGAGTACTCCACGGCCTGCTGCGCGCCGAGCTTCTCCCACAGCTCCGGCACCGCGTCGAGGTACGACCGCAGGTACGGGCGGACCAGGTCGGCCTGGTCGAGCGGGGCGAACCCGAGCATCGAGGAGCGGCGCACGTAGTTCTCGGTCGACGGGTCGGTGATCCGCTCCCAGGCGCGCTGCTTCGCCTCGGCGGTCGGGACGACGGCGCGGGCGATGAACGACAGGCGCTTGCCGTCCGCGGTCGAGTCCCGGTCCAGCTCGGCGTCGATCGCGTCCTCGGCGACGGTGCCCGTCGCGACGAGCACGGTCAGCAGCGACCAGCGCAGGTCCGCGTCCACCGCGAGGCCCTCGGGCACGTCCGCGCCCTCGAGCCACCCGGCGATGCGGGCCAGGTCGCCCTCGGAACGGGACGCCGACGCGTACGCCTTCGCCCAGGACCGCTGCGGGTCCGAGCCCGGCGCGGCGGATTCCATGGCGCCCTTGGCCGCCTGGGCCCACTGCTCGCGCAGCTCCGCGCGGTGCGACGGGTCGGCGTAGGCGAGCGCCCCCGCGACCTGCCGCTGCGCGACCGTGACGATGTTGATGTCGTCCTCGGCCGTCAGGCTCTTCACGCCCAGCTCCACGAACTGGGACGCGGTCAGCTCGGCGTCGCGGAGCATGTCCCAGGCCGCGGCCCAGATCAGCGCCCGCGCCAGGGAGTCCGGCAGCGCCGAGGTGTGCGCGACCGCGGTCGCCAGCGACCGCTCGTCCAGGCGCAGCTTCGCGTAGGTGAGGTCGTCGTCGTTGAGCAGCAGCAGGTCGGGCTGCTTCACACCGGCGAGCTCGGGGATCTCGGTGGCCGCGCCCGTGACGTCCACTTCGATCCGGTCGCGGCGCACGAGCGAGGCGCCGTCGAGGTCGTACAGGCCGATCGCGATCCGGTGCGTGCGGTGCGTCGGGTGCTCGGCCGGGACCTCCTGGGCCACGGTCACCTTCGTGTAGTCGCCGTCGCCGTCCACGGCGACGTCGGGGCGCAGGGTCGAGACCCCGGCCGTGCGCAGCCACGTGTCCGCGAAGTCCTTCAGCTCCTTGCCGCTCGCGGCCTCCAGCTCGCCGAGCAGGTCGGCGAACACCGCGTTCGCGAACTGGTGCTTCGAGAAGTACGCGCGCAGGCCCGCCAGGAACGGGTCGATGCCGACGTAGGCGACGAGCTGCTTGAGGATCGAGGCGCCCTTGGAGTAGGTGATCCCGTCGAAGTTCGCCTGGATCTCCTCGGT
Organism: Glycomyces sp. NPDC047369; assembly: GCA_040643255.1. Classification (GTDB taxonomy): domain Bacteria; phylum Actinomycetota; class Actinomycetes; order Mycobacteriales; family Micromonosporaceae; genus Glycomyces. The sequence goes on from JBEYTX010000001.1 coordinate 169,001, forward strand.
GTCGCCTGCGGCGGTGTACACCGGGTGCGTCGTCGGCTGCTGGTCGGCGCCGTAGCCCCAGTTCTTGCGCGCCGACAGGAACGTCGTCCACGCGCCGTCGAACCGGGTCGCCTCGACGTTCGCCCAGTGGGAGGCCCACTCGGCGAACGACTCGTTCAGCCACAGGTCGTCCCACCAGCGCATCGTCACCAGGTCGCCGAACCACATGTGCGCCATCTCGTGGAGGATGACGTTCGCGCGCTGCTCCAGCTCGAAGTCGGTGACCTGCGAGCGGAACAGGAACGAGGCCTCGGCGATCGTGATGCACCCGAAGTTCTCCATCGCCCCGAAGTTGTACTCCGGCGCGAACACCTGGTCGTACTTCGGCAGCGGGTACCGCACCCCGAAGTTGGCGTGGAAGTGGTCGAAGCCCTGCCGCGTCACCTCGAAGACCCCTTCGGGGTCCAGGTAGTCCTTCATGGACTGGCGGCAGTACAGGCCCATGTCGATGCCGTCGTGGACCTCGTGCACCCCGAAGTACGGGCCCGCGCAGATCGCGGTGATGTACGGGCTCATCCGCACCGACGTCTCGAACAGCGTCACCTTGGTCTGGATCGCCTCGATCTCGGTCTCCGAGGCGGCCGGCATGTTCGAGATCACGGTCCAGTGCTGCGGCGTGCGCACCTGGAACGTGAAGGACGCCTTCAGGTCCGGCTGGTCGAAGCACGCGTACACGCGCTGCGCGTCGGCCACCTCGAACTGCGAGTAGAGGTAGGTCTCCTTGTCGACCGGGTCGGTCATCCGGTGCAGGCCCTGCCCGTCCGTGGAGTACGTGCAGACCGCGTTCACGATCAGCTCGTTCTCGGCGGCCAGGCCCGTGATCCGCAGGCCCGCCTTCGGGTCGAAGTCCCGGATGTCCACCGGCTCCCCGTTCAGGAACGCGTCCTCGATCCGCTCGGCGGCGATCTCGATGAACGTCTCGGCCCCCGGCTCGGTGCACGAGAAGACCACGGCGGTCCGCGAGCCGAAGGTGTCGCCCCGCTCGTGCCCGGTGAGGTCGAGCTCCACGGTGTAGGAGTCGACCGAGAGCAGCGCAGCGCGCCGCTCGGCCTCGTCTCTGGTGAGAATGTGCGTCGACGGCACGATGCCTCCAGCGTCTTGGGTTCGGATATGAAAGAAGTGTGTCACATTCCCGGAGTCCGGTCGGCGGCCATGGTGACCGAACCGCGACCGATTACGCTTCTGGCGTGACTGCTGCACACCCGATCGACCTGGCCTGGCTCTCCACCGGAGGCACGGGCGCGAAGAACTACGACGAGTTCCCCGACGAAACCGAGATCACGCGGATCATCGAGGCCAACCCGGCGTCCATGCTGGGCGTCGAGATGCCCGCGCACACGCCCGAGGCGGTGGCCGCGGGCCTCGACTTCGCGGCCGCGCTGCCCGCGGCCGCCGAGCGGCTCGCCGCGCTCAAGGAGGCCGGCCGGTTCGCCGCGTTCGGCGACGTCGCCGTGGCCTACCGCATCTCCGGCGGCGAGGAGCCGACCGCGTACGGCGTGTTCTGCCTGGTCGACACCGCCGAGATCTCCTCCTCGCCGGAGGAGCCCGGCCGGGTCATCCGCAACGAGGACGTCTTCATCGAGAAGGTGAAGCAGCGCAACGAGCTCAACCAGCTCCTGCGCCACCTCCTCAGCCCCGTGCTGCTCCTCCAGTCCTCCAAGGGCGACGAGCTGCACGCCGCGATCGAGGCCGCCATCGCCGGAGCGGGCGAGCCCGTCGCCGCCGACACCGACGAGTCCGGCCGCGCCCACGAGATCTGGGCGATCGGCGGCGAGGCCGGGGAGGCCCTGACCGCGCTGGCCGGGGACGGCGACCTCATCGTCGCCGACGGCAACCACCGCTCGCTCGCCGCGCAGGTCGGCGGGCTGGACCGGTTCCTCGCGGTCGTCACGACGCCGCAGTCGGTCGTCATCCGCCCCTACCACCGCCTCGTCAAGGGCCTGCCGGGCTCCGCGGCGCAGCTGGTGGAGCAGATCGGCCAGATCGGCGCGAGCGTCACCGAGGTCGACGGCCCGCCCGAGACGCCCGCCGCGGGCGGCACGGTCGTCGCGTACGGCCAGGGCCGCACCTGGGAGATCGCCTTCGGCGAGGTCGAGGGCTCCGTGGTCGACCGGCTCGACCACACCCGCGTCGAGAACGAGGTGTTCACCGCGCTCCTCGGCTGGGACGCGGGGGACAAGCGCATCACCTACGTCGGCGGCGACTACCCGGCCGCGTGGCTCAAGGAGCAGGTCGACGCGGGCAGGGCCGACCTGGCGATCCTCATCGCCCCGGTGACCGTCCCCGAGTTCGTGGACGTGAACCTCAAGCGGCTGAAGATGCCGCGCAAGTCCACCTGGTTCGTGCCCAAGGCCCGCGCGGGCCTGGCCATCGCCGAGCTCCCGAAGGGTTAGGGTCTGTCAACGTGCGCATCTATCTCGGCTCCGACCACGCGGGCCTCGAACTCAAGGACCACCTGGTCAAGCACCTGTCCGGCCGCGGCTTCGAGGTCGTCGACGTCGGCCCGCACGCCTACGACCCGGAGGACGACTACCCGCCGTTCTGCCTGAACGCGGCCGCGCAGGTCGTCGCCGACCCCGGGAGCCTCGGGATCGTCGTGGGCGGCTCCGGCAACGGCGAGCAGATCGCCGCGAACAAGGTCCCCGGCTGCCGCGCGGCCCTGGCCTGGAGCCTGGAGACCGCGAAGCTCGGCCGCCAGCACAACGACGCGAACGTCGTCGCGATCGGCGGGCGCATGCACTCCCTCGAAGAGGCCACCGCGTTCGCCGACGCGTTCGTCGACGAGCCCTTCTCGGGCGCCGAGCGCCACCAGCGCCGCATCGACATGCTGACCGCGTGGGAGGCCACCCACGAGCTGCCCGAACTCCCTTAGGCCCCAACAGTTTCGCCGTCGAGGACCCGGGCTCCGGCCCGGGTCCTCGCGTTTCCCCGAAGACCGGGAGCATTCGGCGCATTCGCACCTGGAGTTATTGGACGGGTGTCGGTATCGTCAATCCATGTCCAAGGGTCTCCGCGTACTCCTCCAGCTCTTCCAGGTCCTGTTCCTCCTGGGATCGCTCCTCTTCCTGACGTTCACGTTCCTGAACGCCTACTTCGACTTCGGCATGTCCGAGGCCGAGGGCCGGTTCGTGAACACCTGGGTCGTCGGCTTCGCCGTCCTCGCCGTCGCGTTCTCGCCCGCGCTGTGGTCGCTCAAGCGCGCCGGGGCGAACGCGCCCGTCGCCGCCGCCTCCGGCTCCTTCGACCGTGCCCCGGCCCCGGCCGCCCCGCAGCAGCCCGGCAAGCCCGGCGGCGTGTTCGAGCCGATGAACCCCGCGAGCGCCCCCGCCGCGCCCGCCTCCTCCTACGGCCAGCCGTCCGCGGGCTTCGGCTCGCAGCCGCAGGGCGAGAGCCCCTGGGGCGCCGGCCGCTGAGGCCCGGTCGCCTCCGAAGCGATGCTGAGATGATGCGAACAACCGGCCCTCCGGGGACCGCGAAGGGTGGATTCCGGGCGTTACGCTATGGGCTCAGCCTGAATCGCGAAGGACCGATCAATGTCGAACGCCACCGTTGACCTCGTCTGCGGCCCGGCCGACCCCCTCCCGGGGTCAGAGCAGAGCTACCGGCTCACCGGTCTGCTCGGCTCGGGGGGCCAGGCCGACGTGTACCAGGCCGTGCGCGTGTCGGCGGGCATCTCCTCCGCGCCCCTGACGGTGAAGGTCTTCCGCCCGAACCCCCAGGACACCCGCGAGCACCAGTTCCGGTCCTGGGACAAGGGCGACGCGGTCCTCATGGACCTGCACTCGCGCAACGTCGGCTCCATCTGCCGCCGCATCGACGCGTTCTACGGGCGCGCCCCGCACCCGTCGGGCCGCCCCCCGCAGGGCGATCCGATGCCGTTCCAGGTCCTCGAGTACCTCCCCGGCCACGACCTGCGCCAGCTCCTGTCGCAGCGCCTCGGCCGCGTGGACGCCGCCCGCACGCTCCGCTCGGTCGTCGACGTCATGAACGCGATGCACCACCCGCCGGTCGGCGCGCACCCGGTGCTGCACATGGACCTCAAGCCCGCCAACGTCATCATCGGCCCCGACGGGTCCGCGAAGGTCATCGACTTCACCGGCGCCCGCTACTACACGCCCGCGCACCTGACGACCATCGCGTACACGCGCGAGACCGCCGGCCCCGAGGCCCACCAGGGCACCGTCGGCCCGGCCTACGACGTGCACGGCTTCGGGTCGATCGCGTTCTACCTCGTGACCGGCGCGACCGCGCGCACGGACTCGCCCGGCCAGGAGCAGAGCGTCCCGTGGGCGCGGCTGCGCCGCCACCCCGTCCTCGAGTCGAACCCGCGGCTGCGCGAGCTGCTGACCGCGCCGCTCGACGACGACCCGGAGAACCGGCCCCGCACCGAGGAGCTGCCGCGCTGGATCAACGAGCTCGTCTCGGTCGTGTCCCGCTCGAACGTCCCCGACCTCGGCGTCGACTGGGGCCGCGGCGCCCTCGCCTCCGACGCGACCCGCCGCCTCGAGGCGCCCGGCGCCGACCGGACCCGCCGCATGGACGCGCCCGCCGCGATGGGCGTCCCGCCGACCCAGGTCGTCGGCTCGCCGCCGCCCGCGGGCACCCGCGTCATGGACGCCGCAGCCCGCAACCCCAAGGACCAGCCCGTCGCGGGCCGCGTCCGCGTCCCCGACCAGGGCTCCTACTCGCCGGGCCGGTCCGCCGGGCCCGCCGAGCGCCGCGGCCCGCTGCCGCGGCTGCGCCTCGCCACCGACCCCGAGGAGCCCAGCGAGCGCGAGCTCGCCAAGGAGGACCGGGCCCCGCTGCTCGGCCCGCCCGGGTCCCTCGCGAAGGGCTTCGAGCTGTCGGTCATCGGCGGCCTGTTCTCGCTCATCATGTGGCTGCTCAAGACCATCACCACCGGCCTGGAGACGCTCCAGTCCCAGGTGATCGGCTACCTGCTGGTCCTCGCCGTCGCCGTCGGCCTGTTCTTCCTCATCCGCGTCGCCGGAGGGATCCTGTGGGGCCGCTGGCTCCACGCCAAGCGCAAGTCCGCGCGCCTCGCGCACCTCGCCGCCGGGATCTTCCTCTTCATGGTCGGCATCGACTACCTCGGCGAGCTGAGCTGGAGCTGGCTCGATTTCGAATTCGGCTGGCTCGACTGGATCACGGACCTCTTCGGACAGTGACATCTCGTCCGATTAGCGCTGATTCTTGGTATTTATTCCAGTTCTCATGGAACTTCGAGAATTTCTCCAGCGCTCCTGAAGCGATGCGCCCTACCATTTCCGGTAACGAGCGCCGCCGAATCCCTTGCCTTGTTTTCCGGATTCGGCGGTGCAACCAACTCGGGTGGACGGCGCGTCTAGGTGACGACAGATCCCCCTGGATACCGGAAAGGCATTGAGATGACCGCAGTGACATCGGTCGGTGCCGAAGCGCTGACTCCTGAGCAGCGCGAAGCCTTCGACCGCGACGGCTACCTCATGATCCGCGGCGCCCTCGACGCCGACGAGATCAAGCGGTGCTCGGACGCCCTCGACAGGGTCTACGAAGTCGAGCGGGAGGCCGGGCGGCTCAGCCCCGAAGGCGCCATGCACCGCCTCGACGCCGTCACCTCCTGCCCGGAGCTCGCGTTCCTCCTCAACCACCCCCGGACCTTCCACTACGTGTGGTCGATCCTCGGATGGAACTTCCACGTGTACCACTCCCACGTGGACAAGCACCCGCCCATCGAGGGCAAGCGCCCGTTCCGCTTCGAATGGCACCAGGACGGCGGCCGGCAGAACCGCGAGACCGAGACCGACCCGCGCCCGCGCCTGTCGGTCAAGCTCGCGTACTTCTTCACCGACCTGTCCGCCGAGGGCCGGGGCAACACCAAGATCATCCCCGGCTCGCACAAGTGGAACACCATCGACGGCCCGCCGCGCCGCGACATGGAGTGGCCCGACCCCGAAGGGGCCATCGAGGTCACCGGCAACGCCGGCGACGTCATGTTCTTCGACCGCCGCATCTGGCACGCCCGCAGCGACAACTACTCGGACCTGACCCGCAAGGTCGCGTTCTTCGGGTTCACGCCGCGCTGGATCCGCGCCCGCGACATCGTCGAGCACCTCCCGAACGAGCCGTGGTGGAACGACCTCGACCCGGTCCAGCAGCAGCTCCTCGGCGGCCACGCGGCCACCGGCGACCACGGCTGGGGCCACTGGCCGAAGGAGACGCCGCTGTACAACTGGCTCGCCGAGCGTGACCTCCTCGACCCGGACTACCCGCCGCTGCGCCCGTAGCGGCCCCGACGTGGCAGTCTGATCCCATGACCCACACCGACCTCGCCCGCGACATCTTCGACCGCTCGCACCTGACCGGCGAGTTCACGCTCCGGTCCGGGGTGGTCGCGAACGAGTACTTCGACAAGTACCTGTTCGAGTCCGACCCGGTCCTGCTGCGGCGCATCGCCGAGGCGCTCGCGCCCCTGGTGCCCGCGGAGGGCGTGGACGCGCTGGCGGGCCTGGAGACCGGCGGCATCCCCATCGCGGTGATGCTGTCCCAGGTCACCGGGATCCCGGCGCTGTTCGTGCGCAAGGAGGCCAAGACGTACGGCACGTGCCGTCTGGCCGAGGGCGGCGAGGTCGAGGGGCGGCGGCTGTTCATCGTCGAGGACGTCGTCACCTCCGGTGGCGCGGTCCTGGACGCGGTCGCCGAGCTGCGCAACCGCGGCGCGGTCGTCGAGCGGGGCGTGTGCGTGATCGACCGGGAGTCGGGCGGGCTGAAGAACCTGTCCGACATCGGGATCGAGCTGAAGGCCCTGTTCACCATGACGGAGCTCAAGGCCGCCGGAGCCGAGTAAAGCAAGCGGAAGGGGCCGGACGCAGATGCGTCCGGCCCCTTCGCTGTGCCCTCTTACCTGGCCCAGAGCCAGATCTCGGAGCCCTTCGGCGCCTCGGAGCCCGCGTCCAGGGACTGGTCGAACACGGTCCCGGTGAACCAGATCTGCGCGGTCTTCACCGTGAACCCGAGTCCCTCCAAGGTGTCCTTGGCCTCCTCGATGTCCATGCCGACGACGTCGGGGACCTCGACGGGCTCGGGACCGGAGCTGACGACCAGGTCGACCGCGTCGCCGGGCCCGGCGGGCGCGTCGGCGCCGGGGGACTGCTCGATGACCGACCCCTCCGGGATCGAGTCGCTGTGCCGCTGCGTGACCGTCCCGAGTTCGAGGCCCTCGGCCTCCAGCGCCGTCGTCGCGTCGGCCTGCGCGAGGCCGACGACGTCGGGGACGTTCAGCGGGGGGATCCCGTCCGAGACGTACACCGTCACCGGCGCCCCGGACTTGACCTCCTCGCCCGCGGGCGGGTCGGTGCGCGTCACCTCGTCCTTCTCGACCTCCGTGGAGTACTCGCGCTCCACGGTGACTTCGGCGTCGAACGCCGCGAGCGCCGCCCGCGCGTCCTCCTCGCTCTGCCCGGCCAGGTCCGGCACCGAGTACCGCTCCGGCCCCAGTGACACCACGACGGTGATCACGGCGCCCTGCCGGATGCGCTCGCCCACTTCGGGATCCTGCGAGACCACCCCGCCCACGGGGACCGACGAGCTGTACCCGTCGACGAGCTCCACCTCGAAGCCGTGCTCCTCGGCGTACGCCGCGACCGTGTCCTTGTCCTGGTCCAGCAGCGACGGCGTCGACGTGTACCGGCCGATGCCGATCCACCACCCGGCGGCCGCCACCGACACGAGCAGTGCGGCGATGAGCCCCAGCGTGACCAGGGCCTTCCAGTTCCGCTTCGCCTTCGGGTGGTCCACGACCATCGTCGTCTGGACCGCGCGGGTCGGCCGCGGCACCTGCCCGGTCGTGCCCGGCACGTGCCGCAGGTCCACGGCCTGGAGCCGCCGCAGGAACGCGCCCGCATCGACCGGCCGCGACCCGGGCCGCCTTGAAGCGGCCGTCACGACCAGCTCCGCGAGGCCCTCGGGGACGTCGGGGGTCTTCAGCTGCGGGGACGGGACGTCCTCCTCGACGTGCCGGCGCGCCACCGCGCCCGAGTCGGGCCCGTCGAACGGGACCTCCCCGGTGAGCAGCTCGTACAGCAGGATCGCCGAGGAGTACACGTCGCTCGCGGTCGTCGCGGGCTTCCCGCCGACCAGCTCCGGCGCCACGTAGGCGGCGGTCGCCACGAGCGGCCCGCCGGTGTCGCGGTCCCCGTGGACGGCCTCGGCCAGCCCGAAGTCCACGACCTTGACGCGGTCGCCGCGCCCGCCGTTCTTCAGCAGGATGTTCTCGGGCTTGATGTCGCGGTGCACGAGCCCCGCGTCGTGCGCGGCCTGGAGCCCGTCGAGGAGCTGCGCGCACAGCTCCACGGCCTCGTCGATGCGCAGGCGCCGCCGCCGGTTGAGCAGGTCCCGCAGGGTCGTCCCCGGCACGTACTCCATGACCACGTACGGCAGTCCCTCGTGGACGCCCTGGTCGAACACGGCCACGACGTTCGGGTGGGAGAGCCGGGCGATCGTGCGCGCCTCATGCGTGAACGCCTTCAGGTCGAACCCGTGCGCGCGCCCGGCCGTGATGATCTTCACGGCCACCGTGCGGTCCAGCCGCTCGTCGTCGGCCTCGTACACGTCCGCCATGCCGCCCTGGGCGATCAGCCGCTTGAGCCGGTAGCGCCCGTCGACGAGCGCACCGGTCAGGTCCCCGGTCGTCGTTGTCAACCCGCACCTCCTACACCTGGTGACAGTGTATGAGCTTGCGGCTATCGCTACAGGACCTCTGCGCCGGGGAACACCGGTTTGTCCGGTGCCACAACGCCGAGGCGCTTCGTGGCCCTCGTCAGCGCCACGTACAGGTTCCGCAGCCCCGTCGCCGCGATCGCGTCGGGGTCCACGACGATGACGCTGTCGAACTCGAGGCCCTTGGCCTGCTTCACCGTCAGCACCGCGGCGTCCGCGATCCCCGCCAGGCCCGCGGCCCGCTCCGCGGTCGCCACGACCGCGACGCTCCCGTCCCCGACGAGGGCCTTCTCGGCCGCGACCTGCTCCTCCACGACCCGGTCCACGTGCTCGCCGGCGACTTCGAGCCACGGCTCGTGCCCCGACTCGCGCACCGACCGCGGCTGCGCCGCATCGACGCCGATGGCCTCCAGGACCCGCACGGCGACGTTCATGATCTCCTTCGGTGTGCGGTACGACACCGTCAGCTGCTCCGCGCGCCAGTCGAGGTCCCAGTCGCCGAACACCTCGCCCCAGCTCGCGGGTGCCACCGGCCCCGCAGCCTGCGCGAGGTCCCCGGCCACCGTGAACGACCGCGTCACGCACCGGCGCATGAGCGCCCGCCACTCCATCGGCGACAGCTCCTGCGCCTCATCGACGATCACGTGCCCGAAGATCCACCGCCGGTCCGCCGCGGCCCGCTCGGCCACCGACACGAACCGCTCGTCGACCTGCCGCTCTCCGAGCCAGAACTCGTCGATGACGTCCGTGGCCTGGAGCAGCTCCGACTCCTCGTCCTCGAAGTCGAACGACGCCGACCCGGCCGCGATCGTGAGCACGTCCTGCGCGTACGCGATCTGCTCCGCGCTCGGCCCGCTCGCCCGCTGCGCCCGCGCCACGTCCCCGAGGTGCTCCGCGGCCTCGTCGAGCAGCGCCACGTCGGCCTCGCTCCACCCGCCCGGCTGCCGGTACAGCAGCGCCCGCGCCTCCTTCTTCAGCACGGCCGCCGCCGACGCGATCCGCTCGCGCGACGCGAACAGGTCCTCCAGCAGCTCCTCCGCCGTCAGCTCCGGCCACAGCTCCTCGATCTGCCCGCGGATCACCGCGTCGGAGGCGATCTCCACCGCGAACTGCGCCCGGTCCGCCAGGCCCAGCAGGTTCTCCCCGCCGAGCGGGTCCTCCCCGATGATGTCCGCGTACTGCGTCGCCAGGTCGGCGATGACCCGCTTGTGGAACGTCTCGCGCGCCTCGTTGTGCGCCAGGCCCGTCTCGCGGGCCGCGTCGCGCGCCGACGTGATCTTCTCGGGCCGCAGCCACAGCTCGTGCCCCTCGAAGTCCACCGGCAGCGGTTCGCGCGGCACGACCTGCCGGTCCGCGACCGCGCTCGCGATGACCCCGGCCATGACGGCCCGGCCCTTCACAGCCGCGACGGCCTCGGTCTCGGGCCGGTCCGCGAGGATCCCGGGGAACAGCTGCGCGGGCGTGCGCAGCAGCACGTCGGTCTCGGCCAGGCCCGGCAGCACGTCGGAGATGTACCGCAGGAACTGCTTGCCCGGCCCGATGATGAGCACGCCCTGGCGCTTGAGCCGCTCGCGGTGCTCGTACAGCAGGTACGCGGCCCGGTGCAGCGCGACGGCGGTCTTCCCGGTGCCCGGGGCGCCGTCCACGATCATGACGCCCTCCAGGGGCGCGCGGATGATCCGGTCCTGCTCGGCCTGGATCGTCGCCACGATGTCCTGCATCGCGCCCGTGCGCGCCGCGTCCAGGGCCGCCAGGAGCGCGCCCTCCGACCCGATCGTCGAATCCGAGTCCGCGGCCGCGTCCAGGTCCAGGACCTCGTCGTTCACCGACCGGATCCTGCGGCCCTTGGTGTGCAGGTGGCGGCGGCGCCGCACGCCCGCCGGGGACGCCGCGGTCGCCAGGTAGAACCGGCGGCCCGCCTCGCTGCGCCAGTCCACCAGCAGCTGCTCGCCGCCTTCGGCGTGGATCCCGATGCGCCCCAGGTACATCGGTGCCTCGGCCGCGTCGATGTAGTCGAGCCGCCCGAAGCACAGGCCCTCCTCGACCGCGTCGAGCAGCGCGATCCGGCGCCGGTACAGCAGCGTCTCCGCGTCGCGCTGCGACCGCTCCTGGTCGTTCTCCACGTGCCGGCGCCCGGCCTCCCAGAGGCGCTCGGCGGCCTCATCCCGGAGCTGGTCGACGCGGGCGTACAGCCCGTCCAGGCGGGTCTGCTCGGCCTTGACGGCCGGAGTGATGGCAGCGGACACGGCTCTCCTCGGAGACGGAGCGGATCGATTGGGGGCGCAGACGGTGCGCTGGAGCGGCCCCCCGCCGATGGACGGCTCGCCGAATGCGCCGTGCCGATCGCGGTGGAACCGGTCAACCTTAGCCCCGTCCGGGCCGCTCCGTCTCGTTCCAGGCGCGAAACGAATCTCCATCACGCCGCGGTAACGATCATTTGACCCGGTCTGCACGCACCATTAGGGTTGGCCCGAAATGTGCCCGGAACACGAATGACTGGAGCGGACGATTCCATGGTGAGAGAGAACTGGGGGTCGAGGATCGGTTTCATCCTGGCCGCCATCGGCTCGGCGGTCGGGCTCGGCAACATCTGGCGCTTCCCCGGCGTCGCCTACGAGAACGGCGGCGGCGCCTTCCTCGTGCCCTACCTCGTGGCCCTGACGACCGCGGGCATCCCGCTGCTGGTCATGGAGTTCACGATCGGCCGCCGCTTCAAGGGCTCCGCCCCGGTCGCCTTCCGCCGCATGAACCGCAACGCCGAGGCCATCGGCTGGTGGCAGGTCGCCATCTCCATCGTCATCGCCGTCTACTACGCGGCCATCATCGCCTGGGCCGGCTGGTACGGCTGGTTCTCCATCTCCCAGCAGTGGGGCGCCGACCCCGGGACGTTCCTCATGGGCGACTTCCTCCAAGCCTCCGACGGCTTCCGCGACTTCACCACCTGGCTCCCCGGCATCGGCCTCGCCATGGTCGTCGTGTGGGCCTTCACCCTCCTCGTCATCGGCGCCGGCATCAAGAAGGGCATCGAGACCACCAGCAAGGTCTTCATCCCCCTCCTGCTCGTCATGTTCGGCGTCCTCGTCGTCCAGGCCCTCACCCAGGACGGCGCCGTCGAGGGCCTCAACGCCTTCTTCACGCCCGACTGGGAGAAGGTCCGCGAACCCGGCGTGTGGCTCGCCGCCTACGGCCAGATCTTCTTCTCGCTGTCGATCGGCTTCGGCATCATGGTCACCTACGCCTCCTACCTCAAGCGCAAGTCCGACATCACCACCTCGGCGTTCACCGTCGGCTTCGCGAACTCCTCCTTCGAGATCCTCGCGGGCATCGGCGTGTTCGCCGCCCTCGGGTTCATCGCGTTCGAGACCGGTGTCCCCATCGCCGAGCAGTCCTACGCGGGCGTGGGCCTCGCGTTCATCGCGTTCCCCACGATCATCAACACCCTGCCGTACCTGGCGGGCCTCTTCGGCGTCCTGTTCTTCGCCTCCCTCGTGGTCGCCGGATGGACCTCGATGGTGAGCATCGTGCAGGTCCCGGTGGCCGCCATGGAGGACCGCTTCGGCTGGGGCCGCGTCAAGGCCACCGCCGTCGTCGGCGGCGCGATGGCCGTCGTCTCGCTCATCCTGCTGCCCACCGCGAGCGGCCTGATGTTCCTCGACGTCTCCGACTACTACATCAACCAGTACGGCATCGTCGTCGCCGCGCTCGTGAGCATCGTCGTGACCGTCTGGGTCCTGTGGCGCTGGAAGGAACTGCGCGACGACGCCAACGCGACCTCCACGATCAAGGTCGGGCCGATCTGGTTCGTGTGCCTCGGCGTCATCACGCCGATCATGCTCGCGGGCATCCTGTACCTCAACCTCCGCGACCTGCTGGCCGCCGAGCCCGGGTTCGAGGTCTACCACCAGTACCAGGCGTTCGGCTGGGCCGTCGCCGGAGGCGCGCTGGCCTTCGGGATCGTCATGGCGCTCATCCTGCGCCGCAAGGAGGTCCCGCCGATCGAGACCGAAGAGGAAGCGCACGAAGTGGAGGCGGCCCTGTGAGTGCCACCGCAATCGCCATGATGGTCATCGCCATCGTCATCATCGGCGGGGGCCTGATCGTCTCCGCCACCGTGCTCATGACCCACCCGGAGGAGTCCGAAGAGGACTGAGCATCCGCGAATGACGGCCGCGCACGTTCTGTGCGCGGCCGCCGTCGTTCCGTGCAATTGCGCTGCAATCCCCCGAAAAGCCGGAAAAACCGCGGCCGATCCCCTTGTGTGCCTTGCCACAAACTGTTAGGTTACTTTTTAATTCATGTCGTCCCAGCTAGATCGGGTTACGACATTGAAGAGAATCGCTGAACCCAACCCCCGATAGGAGACGACGATGCGCAAGTCGCGCAAGATCATCCTGTCCATCGCCGGAGCCGCGACCCTCGCGGTGTCGGTTTCAATGGCGGCCCTCGCATGGGGCCACGGCTACACCTCCGACCCGCCCTCCCGCTCGGCGCTGTGCGCGAGCGGCGAGGTCACCAACTGCGGGAACATCCAGTACGAACCCCAGAGCGTCGAGGGCCCCAAGGGCTTCCCGGCGGCCGGACCCGCGGACGGCTCGATCTGCTCCGGCGGGAACGGCCAGTTCGCGCAGCTCGACGACCCGCGCGGCGGCAACTGGCCCACCACCTCGGTGAGCGCCGGTCCGAGGACCTTCACGTGGACGATGACCGCGCGCCACTCCACCGCCACGTTCGACTACTACATCACCAACGCGAACTACGACCCGGCGCAGCCGCTCACCCGCGCGGACCTCGGGCTCACCCCGATCGCGTCGTTCAACATGGGCGGAGCGCAACCCGACCACACCATGACGCAGACCGTGACGCTCCCGTCCCGCACCGGCCAGCACCTGGTCCTCGCGGTCTGGAACATCGCGGACACCGTGAACGCCTTCTACTCGTGCATCGACGTGGACTTCGGGGGCGGCGGATCGGGCGACCCGTCCGACCCGCCGACCACCACCGACCCCGGCACCGGTGAAGGCTGCTCGGCCGCGGCCTGGGCCGCCGCCTCGACCTACACCGGAGGCAGCAAGGTGACCCACAACGGCGTCGCCTACACCGCCTCCTGGTGGACGCAGGGCGAGGAGCCCGGCACCACCGGCGAATGGGGGGTCTGGAAGCAGACCGCCACCTGTTAGCCATCCTCCGCACAAGGCCGCGGGCCCGTCCGACCCACCCCCCGGTGTCGAGCGGGCCCGTGGCGCGCGTCTCCTTGACACCCTTCGCAGGTGCGGATACGGTTGTCCGGTCCTTGTTCCCGACGTTAGGCACTCACTTGAAGCTCTAGGTCGTAGACATCGCGCCGCCACGTCTCTGCGCACGTGCACGGTGTGTCTTCGATCAAGAGGGTGCCCTATTTCCGGGAACGATCCCTTTCCGCCGTCAGGCGCGATGTCTCTCATGTGATCCCGTTCGACAACTCACCTGAGAGAGGTCTCCATGGCCACCACCTATATCAACGTCCAGCAGCTCAATTTCGCGTGGCCGGACGGCGACCGCGTCTTCGACGGCGTCGACGTCGTCTTCTCCGACGGCCGCACCGCCCTCGTCGGCGACAACGGGACCGGCAAGTCCACGCTCATGCGCCTGGTCGCCGGGCTCCTCAAGCCCGAGTCCGGGTCGATCACCGCGTCGGGCCTCATCGAGTACCTGCCGCAGGAACTGCCGCTCCGATTGGGCGACACCGTGGCCGATCTCCTCGGCATCGCCGAGAAGCGCAAGGCGCTCCTGGCGATCGAGGCGGGCGACCCGGGGGAGGAGCACTTCGCCGCCATCGGCGACGACTGGGACTTCCTCGACCGCTCGCGGGTCGCGCTCGACGAGCTCGGCCTCGACCACGTCGGGTTCGAGCGGACCGTGGCGACCCTGTCCGGCGGCGAGTCGATGCTCGTGGGCCTGGCCGGGCGGCTCGTGCGCCGCCCGGACGTGCTCCTGCTCGACGAGCCGTCGAACAACCTCGACGCCTCCGCGCGGCACCGCCTCTACCAGGCGATCCGCCGCTTCAACGGCACGCTCGTGGTCGTCAGCCACGACCGGGCGCTCCTGGAGCACGTCGACTCGGTCGCCGAGCTCTACAGGGGACGCATCCGCGTCTTCGACGGCAACTACAGCGCCTACGAGGCGGTCGTGGCCGCCGAGCAGGAGGCCGCGGCCCGCGCCGTGCGCGACGCCAAGCAGGACTTGACGAGGCAGCGCAAGGAGCTGGTCGCGACCCGCATCCAGAACGACAAGGGCGCGTCGGCGTGGAAGCGCGAGCGCGACCGCGGCGGCACGCCGAAGATCCTCCTCAACGGCAAGAAGAACGCCGGGGAGGTCTCGTCGGCGAAGATCCTGCTCGCCAAGCAGGAGGACGTCGCCGAGGCCCGCGAGCGCCTCGACGCCGCCGAGGAGGCCGTCCGCGACGACGGCGGGATCAACGTGGACCTGCCGGAGACGCACGTCTCGACGCACCGCGAGATCGCGCTCGTCGAGGGGCTCAAGGCCGGGGAGATCTACGGCGACGGCGTGGGCCTGCACCTGCGCGGGCCCGAGCGCGTCGCCCTCACCGGCGACAACGGCTCCGGCAAGACCACGCTGCTGCGCGCGGTCGCCGCGGCCGCGCGGGTCCCGCACGGGTTCCTCACGCAGCGCCTGGAACTGCTCGACGAGGACGCGACGGTGCTCGACAACGTGCGCGCCGCCGCGCCCGAGGCCCCGCAGGCGCTACTGCGGACCCGCCTGGCGCGCTTCGGGATGCGCGGCGACGCCGTGTTCCAGAAGGTCGGGACGCTCTCGGGCGGCCAGCGGCTGCGCGCGGCCCTGGCGACGGTGCTGTCCTCGCAGCCCGCGCCGCAGCTGCTGCTGCTCGACGAGCCGACGAACAACCTCGACATGTCCTCGACGCGCCAGCTCCAGCAGGCGCTGACCGCGTTCCAGGGCGCGCTGGTCGTGGTCAGCCACGACGAGGCGTTCCTCGATGGCATCGGCGTGACCCGCCGGGTCGGCCTGGTGCGCGGCGAGGGCATCGTCGAGGACGTGCCCGTCGCCGCTTGAACCCGGCCCGACCGGATCGCACGAGCGGTCCGGCCGGGCCGACACGGCCGCGGCGAGGCGGGCGCCGGACACGGCCGCGCAATCCCTGAACGGCGGCTCCGACGGCCCGATACTGGTCGGGCCGACCGACGAAGGAGCGCCCATGCAGTCCCGCCGAGCCACCCCGAAGACCGCCGCGATCGCGGCCGCCGCCCTCCTGGCCGCGGCGGGGTGCGGCAGCGACGCGGAGGACAGCCCCGACCTCGGCGGCTCGTGGACCGCGGCGCTGGCGACGACCCCGGATTGGGCCGCGGTCTACCCGAACGGCCACGGCACCGCGGAGATCACGGCCGCCGACGGCACCTCGGTGCAGCTGACGGTCGCGGGCCTGGCCGGGTCCACCGAGTACACGGCCCACGTCCACGACGGCGAGTGCGACGACGACCCGCCCGGCGGCGGCCACTGGATGGCCGACCCGGACGGCGAGGACGCCGCGGGGAACATCATCGAGCTGACCTTCACGACCTCCGAGTCCGGCTCGGGCGAGACCACCGTGTCGAGCAACCTGACCCTCGACGACCGCGCCGAGTCGATCGTGGTCCACGCCCCCGATGCCGTCGCCGCCGAGCAGGGCCTGTCGGACAACCGGGTCCTCTGCGGCGACCTCGAAGACTGACGGCGCCGCCAAGGCGGCCCGCGACCGCCCGCGCAGACCGCCGCTCACGCGAGCGCCGTTCGCCTTCGCGGCGATCGGCCTACGCGGCGGTTCCGCGGATGCGGCGGTGTCGGACCCCGCGGGCAGGATTGAAATCGGGGGGTCCCCAGATGTCCGATTCGCGGAGACGCTCCCGAACCGGCCCGCGGGCGCCACAGCCGCGCTTAATGCATGGCGCGCGGCCGCGCCGCCCAAGTATCCTTGCCTATCGTCATGCCCAGCAGCGTCCCGAAATCCCGTCCCAGCCTGCACGAGCGCGTCTCCGCGCTGCGCACGGCCGATCAGCGCGCCCTCCGGCGCCGCCTGAGGGAGGCCCGCGACCTCGACGGGCAGGCCCGCACCGACGCGTTCGCGCGCCTCGAAGCCGACGTCGAGACCAAGGAGGCCGCGCTCGCGGCCCGCGCGGCGGGCGTCCCGAAGATCGTCTACCCCGAAGAGCTGCCCGTCTCGCAGCGCAAGGACGACATCCTCGAAGCGATCCGCGACCACCAGGTCGTCATCATCGCGGGCGAGACCGGCTCGGGCAAGACCACGCAGATCCCGAAGATCTGCCTCGAACTCGGCCGCGGCGTCCGCGGCATGATCGGCCACACGCAGCCGCGGCGCATCGCCGCCCGCGCGGTCGCCGAGCGCATCGCCGAGGAGCTGGGCTCCCCGCTCGGGGAGGCCGTCGGCTGGAAGGTCCGCTTCACCGACCAGGTCTCCGACCGCTCCTACGTCAAGCTCATGACCGACGGCATCCTGCTCACCGAGATCCAGCACGACCGGCTCCTGAGCGCCTACGACACGATCATCATCGACGAGGCCCACGAGCGCAGCCTCAACATCGACTTCATCCTCGGCTGCCTCAAGCAGATCCTCCCCAAGCGCCCCGACCTCAAGGTCGTCGTCACCTCCGCGACCATCGACCCCGAGCGCTTCGCCAAGCACTTCGCCTCCGGCGAACAAGGGCGCAGCGGCTCTGAGGCCAAGCCCGCGCCCGTTCTCGAGGTCTCCGGCCGCACCTACCCCGTCGAGGTCCGCTACCGGCCCCTGCGCGACGAGGAAGGGGACGAGGACCGCGACCAGACCGACGGGATCCTCGACGCCGTCAACGAGCTGTCCCGCGCCGGGGACGGCGACATCCTCGTGTTCCTCTCCGGCGAGCAGGAGATCCGCGACACCGCCGACGCCCTCGAACGGGCCAAGCTCCGCCACACCGAGATCGTCCCGCTCTACGCGCGCCTGTCCGCCGAGGAGCAGCACCGGGTCTTCCGGCCCCACACCGGCCGCCGGATCATCCTGTCCACCAACGTCGCCGAGACCTCCCTGACCGTCCCCGGCATCCGCTACGTCGTCGACGCCGGGTACGCGCGCATCTCCCGCTACTCCGCCCGCACGAAGGTCCAGCGCCTCCCCATCGAGGCGATCAGCCAGGCCAGCGCCAACCAGCGCGCCGGGCGCTGCGGCCGCGTCGCCGAGGGCATCTGCATCCGCCTCTACTCCGAAGAGGACTTCAACGCCCGCCCGGAGTTCACCGACGCGGAGATCCTGCGCACCAACCTCGCGTCCGTCATCCTCCAGATGACCGCGGCGAAGCTCGGCCGGGTCGAGACGTTCCCGTTCGTCGACGCCCCCGACTCGCGGAACATCAAGGACGGCATGGACCTCCTGGTGGAACTCGGCGCCCTCGAGGACGTGCGCACCGGCGAGCGGCGCCTGACGAAGGCCGGGCGCGACATCGCGCGCCTTCCGATCGACCCGCGCCTGGCCCGCATGATCCTCCAGGCCCGCGAGGAGGGCTGCGTCCACGAGGTCGCCGTCATCACCGCGGCGCTGTCCATCCAGGACCCGAAGGAGCGCCCCGCGGACAAGCGGGCCCAGGCGGACCAGTCGCACGCCCGGTTCAACGACCCGGACTCGGACTTCTCGGCGTTCCTGAACCTGTGGCAGTACCTCGAAGGGGAGCGCCGCTCCCGATCGTCGAGTTCCTTCCGCCGCATGTGCAAGCAGGAGTACCTGCACTACCTGCGCATCCGCGAGTGGCAGGACCTCGTCCGCCAGATCCAAGGGGTCCTCAAGTCCCTGAAGATCCCCGCGCAGGCCACCGAGCCCGCCCCGGACGCGAAGCGCATCCACACCGCGCTCCTCGCCGGGCTCCTCTCGCACATCGGCGTCAAGGAGGCCGACACCCGCGAGTACCTCGGCGGCCGCAACGCCAAGTTCGCGATCTTCCCCGGCTCGGGCCTGGCGAAGAAGCAGCCGCGGTGGGTCGTCGCCGGCGAGCTCGTGGAGACCAGCCGCCTGTGGGGCCGCGTCGTCGCGAAGATCGAGCCCGAATGGGTCGAGCCCCTCGCGCAGCACCTCGTCAAGCGCACCTACTCCGAACCCCACTGGGCCAAGCGCTCCGGCGCCGTCATGGCCTTCGAGCGCGTCACCCTCTACGGCGTCCCGATCGTGGCCCGCCGCAAGGTCAACTTCGGGCGCATCGACCCCGAGACGAGCCGCGAGCTGTTCATCCGGCACGCGCTCGTCCAGGGCGAGTGGGAGACCCACCACAAGTTCCTCGCCCGCAACCTCGCGAAGATCACCGAGGTCGAGGAGCTGGAGAGCCGGGTCCGCCAGCGGGGCCTCCTCGCCGACGAGCAGACCCTCTTCGACTTCTACGACGAGCGCGTCCCCGCCGACGTCGTCTCCGGCCGCCACTTCGACACGTGGTGGAAGAAACAGCAGGACAAGACGGTCCTCGACTTCGACGAGGCCCTGCTCCTCGGCGACCGCGCCGAGGCCGTCGCCGCCGACGCCTACCCCGAGGTGTGGACCTCCGAAGGCGCCGACCTCAGCCTGGACTACGAGTTCGAGCCCGGCTCGGCCCGCGACGGCGTCACCGTCGCCGTCCCCCTCCCGGCGCTCCAGCAGCTCGACCAGGACGCGTTCACCTGGCAGGTCCCGGGCCTGCGCGCCGAGTTCGCCGAGGCGCTCATCAAGAGCCTCCCGAAGTCCCTGCGCCGCAGCTTCGTCCCCGCCCCCGACTTCGCGAAGGCCGCCGTCGCCCGCATGGCCCCGACGCCCGGCCGGCCCATGATGGCCGCGCTCGCCGACACGCTCAAGTCCATGACGAACGTCCACGTCCCGTTCGACGCGTTCGACCTGACCAAGGTCCCCGGGCACCTGCTCGTCACCTTCCAGGTCAAGGACGAGGACGGCGCGGTCCTCGCCGAGGGCAAGGAACTCGGCGCGCTCCAGCGCCAGCTCGCCCCCAAGACCGAGGAGGCGGCCGCCGAGGCCTTCCACCTCGAACGCACCGGCCTCACGACCTGGGACTTCGAGGAGCTCCCGAAGCTCCACGAGACCCCGCGCAAGGGCTACACCGCGAAGGCGTACCCGGCGCTCGTCGACGAGGGGCCCACGGTAGGCGTCAAGGCCTTCCCCGACGCGGGCTCGCAGGCCGCGAACATGTGGGCCGGCACCCGCCGCCTCCTGCGCCTGAACTGCCCCGACCCGCACCTCAAGGAAGCCCTCACCCGCAACGAGCAGCTCGCGCTCGCGACCGGCCCGTACGCGAACGTCGACGCGCTCCTGGCCGACTGCGTGCGCACCGTCCTCGACAAGGTCCTCATCGAAGGCGGCGGCCCCGCCTGGGACCGCGCCGGGTTCGAGGCGCTCCTCAAGCGCGCCCGCCCCGAGGTCGCCGGTGAGTCCCCGGCCGTGGCCCGCAAGGCCGCCGCGGTCCTCACCGAGACCCGCAATGCCGCCCGCCTCCTCGAAGGCAAGTTCGACTTCACGATGCTCGCCGCGATGAGCGACATGCGCCGCCAGCTCGAAGGGCTCACCGGCGCCGACGGGTTCGTCGGCGCGACCGGCTGGTGGCGCCTGGACGACCTCCACCGCTACGTCAAGGGCATCGCCTACCGCGCCACCCGCGTCGTAGCGGACGTCAACGGCGACAAGGGGAAGATGGACGTCATCCACGCCCTCGAAGCCGAACGCGACGCCCTCGCCCGCTCCCGCCCCGCCGCCCTGCGCACCGGCGAGGGCCGCGAGGTCCGGTGGATGCTCGAAGAGCTCCGCATCTCCTTCTTCGCGCAGCAGCTCGGCACGCGCTACCAGATCTCCGAGAAACGCATCAGGAAACTCCTCCAGACGCTGTAAACGGCCTGCACACGGCCGCGAATCCTGGAATTGTCGTACCCGGGGGACATCATCGAACCCTGAACGCCATCCCAGGAGGAGTCGTGCCGCATTCCACCGACTACGCCATCGAGACCGAGGGCATCACCAAGCACTTCGGCGACCTCGTGGCCGTCGACCACATCGACCTGAACGCCCGCACCGGGACCGTGCTCGGCGTCCTCGGCCCCAACGGCGCCGGGAAGACCACCATGGTCCGCATGCTCGCCACCCTCTCCCAGCCCACCGCCGGGACCGGCCGCGTCGGCGGCTACGACATCATCGAGCACGCGCCCCAGGTCCGGTCCCTCATCGGCCTCACCGGCCAGTTCGCGGGCATCGACGAACTGCTCACCGGGGAGGAGAACCTCCGCTTCATCGGCCGCCTCCTCGGCATGCCCACCAGGGACGCCAAGGCCCGCGCCCGCGAGCTCCTCACCCAGTTCAACCTCGCCGACGCCGCCGACAAGCCCGCCAAGGCCTACTCCGGCGGCATGCGCCGCCGCCTCGACCTCGCCGCCAGCCTCGTCGGCCGCCCCAAGATCCTCTTCCTCGACGAGCCCACCACCGGACTCGACCCCCGCGCCCGCGGCGAGCTCTGGGGCCTCGTCCGCGACCTCGTCGCCGACGGCACCACCGTCCTCCTCACCACCCAGTACCTCGAAGAGGCCGACCAGCTCGCCCACGAGATCGCCGTCATCGACCACGGCCGCGTCATCGCCACCGGCACCCCCACTCAGCTCAAGGCCAAGATCGGCGGCCAGACCCTCCGCATCCAGCCCGAGGACCACGGCCAGCTCGACGCCCTCCGCGGCCTCGTCGCCGAGCGCTTCCCCGACCTCGACCCCATGGTCGAGGCCGGAGCGATCACCATCGGCGTCAACGACGACGGCGTCATGCCGACCCTCGCCGCCGACCTCCGCGACCGCGGCATCGCGCTCACCGAGTTCCACCTCGGCCTCTCCAGCCTCGACGAGGTCTTCCTGACCCTCACCGGCCGCCGCACCGAAGACGAGACCGACGACGACACCGAGGAGGAGGCGAAATGACCGCCGCAACCATCGAGGCCCCCGTCCTCGGCCGGCCCGGCCTCGGCGCCACCGTCAGCCAGACCCTCTCCATGGCCTGGCGCCAGATGGTCCGCATCAAGCACAACCCGTTCGAACTCGTCGACCTCAGCCTCAGCCCGATCATGTTCCTGCTGCTGTTCGTCTACGTCTTCGGCGGCCAGATGGCCGGATCCACGTCCGACTACCTGCAATACGTCCTCGGCGGCCTCATCGCCCAGAACGCCATCTTCCTCACCATGTACACCGGCACCGGCATCAACGCCGACCTCCGCAAGGGCGTCTACGACCGCTTCCGGTCCCTGCCCATCGCCCGGTCCGCGCCCCTCGCCGGGAAGATCTTCGCCGACATGTTCAAGCAGGTCTGGTCGGTCGTCATCATGGTCGGCCTCGGCCTGCTCATGGGCTTCGAGCTGCGCTCCATCGGCTACGCGCTCCTGGCGACCCTCGTGCTCGTGGTGTTCGCGCTGGCGATCTCGTGGATCTCGGTCCTCATGGGCGTCGTCGCCGATTCCGAGGAGAAGGTCCAGATCTACGCGTTCGTCATCATCATGCCGCTGACGTTCACGTCCTCGGCGTTCGTCGACATCAACACGATGCCGGGGTTCATGCAGGCGTGGGCGAAGGTCAACCCGGTGACGCACCTCGCCGACGCGATGCGCGGCCTGCTGTCGTACGGCCCGATCGCCGAGCCGCTCATGTGGACGTTCGTGTGGGCGGTGGTGATCTTCGCGGTGACGGCCCCGCTCGCGATGCGCGCCTACCGCCGCAAGATGGTCTAGCGCGACGCGGAAGGGCCGCCCGGCCAGGCGGCCCTTCCGCTGCGTTCAGACCTTCGTGAGCACCTTCGGCGCCACCGGTTCCACGCGCTTCGGCTTGTTCTGGAGCTGCGCCAGGAGCGTCGCGCCGAGCGCGACCGCGAAGCCGAGGGTCTGCCACACGGTGAACGTCTCGCCCGCGAGGAGCCACCCCACCGTGGCGGCGGTGAGCGGGGAGAGCAGGCCCAGGAAGCTCAAGGGCACCACCGAGAGGCGTCCGATGCCGCGGAACCACAGCCAGTAGCCCAGGGCCGTGTTGACCAGGCCGAGGTAGAGGTAGCCGAGGACGTTCACGCCCGTCAGCTCCGGGACGCCGCCTTCGACGAGGAGCGCGAGCGGGGCGAGGAGCAGGCCGCCCGCGGTGAGCTGCCAGCCCGCGAGGGCCGCGGGCCCGGCGTTCCGCGGCAGGCCCCACTTCTTGGTGAGGACCACGGCGGTCGCCATCGAGACCGCGCCGCCGACGCCCGCTAGGGCCCCGGTCAGGTCGAGGCGGGCCTGCGCGGTGAGGACCACCATGGAGACGCCCGCGACGCCCGCG
Source organism: Glycomyces sp. NPDC047369 (assembly GCA_040643255.1). Classification (GTDB taxonomy): domain Bacteria; phylum Actinomycetota; class Actinomycetes; order Mycobacteriales; family Micromonosporaceae; genus Glycomyces. The sequence continues at coordinate 192,074 of JBEYTX010000001.1, forward strand.
ATGCCGAGCACCCACGTGCGCAACGGGACCCGCGTGTGCAGGACCAGCATCGTCATGCCCGCGGTCACGAGGGGCCCGACCGCGCCGAGGACGGCCGCGACGCCGCCGGGGAGCCGGTACGTCGCGATGAACAGGAACGCGAAGAACACCGCGATGTTCAGCAGCCCGATGACGGCGGACTTCCACCACCACGAGCCGCGCGGCAGCCTTCGTGCCAGGAGTATGAGCAGGAGGCCGGCGGGCAGGGCCCGCAGGAACGCGGTGAGGAGCGGGCGCTCGGCGGGGAGGAACTCGGTGGTGACGAAGTAGGTGGTGCCCCACATGACGGGCGCGAGGGCGGTGAGCAGGAGGTCCTTGGTGCTGCGGTTCATGACGGCTCCCTGAGAAGTAGCTTGACTGAAATTAGCTTACAACAAACTAGCTTGAAGTCAAGATACTTGAGGTAGAGTTGGATCACCGCCAGGTACTTGCCCGGCGCCCGCGCAGGTAGGGGAGAATACCGCTCATGACTGACGACGCCGTGGACCGCATCATCGGCCAGTGGCACCGCGAGATGCCTGAGCTGGAACTCGACTCGATGGCGCTGTTCGGGCGGATCCACCGCATCTCACAGAAGCTCGGCGCGCGCCTCCACGCGCTGCGCTCCGAGAAGGGCCTGGGCCGCAACGAGTTCGACGTCCTCGCCACGATTCGCCGCTCCGGCGAGCCGTTCACGCTCTCGCCCAAGGAGATCAGCGCCGCCATGATGCTCTCCTCCGGGGGCCTCACCGGACGCCTCGACAAGCTGGAGGCCTCCGGGTTCATCGAGCGCCTGCCCGACCCCGGCGACCGCCGCGGCATCAAGGTCCGCATGACCCCGCTCGGCCGCGAAGTGATCGAGGAGTCCGTGCGCATCGGCATCGCCGCCCAGAACGAGGCCCTGGCCCCGCTCACGGCGAAGGAGCGCGACCAGCTCGGCGCGCTCCTTCGCAAACTCCACGCGGGCTTCGAGGACCAGCCCTTCGACTGACCGACGCCCTAGGGCCGCATGTCGATCTGGTAGTCGATGAGGTCGTAGACCACGACCGGCGGCGGGGGAGTGCGGGCCGGGTCGGGCTGCGGGGCCGGCTCCGGCGCGGGCGGCGTCAGCTCCTTCCAGCGTGCGAGCGCGGTCCGCATCATCTCGGGCCCGAACGGGCCGTGCTCGGCCGCCTCGTCCTCGGTGATGAACCCCTGCGCGGCCTCGCCGCACAGCCGCGCGACCTCCGCGAGGTCCCGCGCCTGCGCCCGCGCCCACCAGTAGTCCCCGGGCTCGCCGTGGCCCGGCACCACGATCGGCGGCCGCCAGCCCAGCAGGTGCTCGACCGCCTGCGGCCACTCGATCGGGAAGGCCGAGCCGTACGAAGGGGGCGCGCCCTGCTCCAGCAGGTCCCCGGCGAACAGCACGCCCGCGTCGGGCACCTCCACGACCATGTCGTTGTCGCTGTGCGCGGGCCCGACCTGCCGCAGGACCACCGTGCGCCCGCCGAGGTTGAGCCCGATCGCGCCCTGCACGCGGCAGTTCGGCGGCACCAGCCGCGAGGCCCCCATCTGCCGGGCCTCCTCCTCGCGCCCGTCGAGCCGGTACTTCGCGACCCACTTGCGGCGCTGCTCGTCGCCGAACCGCACGTAGTGCGCGCCGTCGGCCACGGCCCACACCGAGGACTCGCCGAACGCCGACGTCCCGAACCAGTGGTCGAAGTGGTCGTGCGTGTACGCGACCTGCCACGGCAGGTCGGTCAGCTCCCGGATCGCCGTGGCGAACGCGAACCCGGCCTCGGCGCTGATCCCGGTGTCGATCACCAGGCAGCAGTCGTCCCCGACGACCAGCCCCAGGGACTGGTCCAGCTCCTTCAGCCGCCGCACCCACACGCGGTCGGCCACTTCGATCCAGCGGTCGCTCATGACGGCAATGGTATGCGGCGCGCACCCCTCCCCGAGGGGGTGCCGGAGAGCGGTCTCTGAAGCCGATCTACCTTCACTGAGGAGCAGTTCCAAAGGCATTACCAAATGGCGCCGAACATGCGTCGAAGTGATACACATGCGAGCCGCGATATGGTTCAAGTCCTGATTTATCCCCTGCTCAGGACACGGTTGGATCACGGATCGACCCACATGTCCCATTCAGCGGCCGTGTTAGTTTCGGGGGGAATACGAACCCCCTCCCGTGTACGAAGGAGTACCACCCTTATGCACCTCAGTCGTCGTGGCCTGCTGTACGGATCGGCGGGCGCAGCCGCGGTGTCACTGGCCGGGTGCGGCGCCGGCGGGGACGGCCCGCAGCTGACCGGCTTCACCGGCATCTCGATGCCCACGGACACCTCCGAGCGGTGGGTGATCGAGGGCAAGGCCCTGGAGGCGAACCTCAAGGAGCTCGGCTACGACGTCCTCCACCAGAACGCCAAGGACGTCGTCGAGGACCAGATCGCGCAGATCCAGTCCATGGTCGACGAGGGCGTCGAGTTCCTCGTCATCGCCGCCATCGACAACACCTCCCTCGGCCAGGTCCTCGCCGACGCGAAGGACAACAAGGTCACCGTCATCTCCTACGACCGCCTCATCCTCGAGACCCCCGACGTCGACTACTACGCCTCGTTCGACAACTACCAGGTCGGCGTCCTCCAGGCCACGCACATCATCGACCGGCTCGGCATGCGCGACAACCCGGGCCCCTTCAACATCGAGCTGTTCTCCGGCGACCTCGGCGACAACAACTCCCAGTACTTCTTCATGGGCGGCCTCGACACCCTCGAGAGCTTCATCTACGAAGGCAAGGTCCTCATCCCCTCGGGCCAGACCGAACAGGAGCCGACCGCGACCGCGGGCTGGAGCGGCGACGTCGCCCAGGCCCGCATGAGCGACCTCCTCGGCGAGTTCTACGACGACGAGGACACCGAGCTCCATGCCGTCCTGTCCCCGTACGACGGCATCAGCCGCGGCGTCGTCGCCGCGCTGGTGGACGCCGACTATGAACCCGGCACCGGCGGCTTCCCCGTCGTCACCGGGCAGGACGCCGAGGCCGCCTCGGTCAAGGCCATCAAGGACGGCACCGGCCAGACCGAGACCGTCTTCAAGGACACCCGCCAGCTCGCGCACATCGTGACCGACATGGTCAAGGCGATCGTCGACGGCGGCGACCCGGAGGTCAACGACCTCGGCACCTACGACAACGGCTTCAAGTTCGTCCCCTCGCTCCTCCTGGAGCCCGTGGACGTCACCGCCGACAACTACGTCGAGGTCATCGTCGACAGCGAGTACCTCACCGAAGAGCAGATCGACGCCGGAGAGGCGTAGCCTCCCCGTCGCATTCGGAGCGCGGCCGGACCCCCTGCGGGTCCGGCCGCTTCCGTTTCGCCCGATCCGCCGGAAGTGCTCCGGACGATCCGGAACGCCTGTGTCGCACCAGGTGACGGCGGCCCCGTTACCCGATTGTTATGCGACCCTTCTTCGGGTTGCTGCGTGTCTCCTTTGGTACGGTGCCCGGACCGGTCACGCTCACCCCCTGACCGCCGGCGCCCCCGATCCCCCCCCCAACCCAACAGTCATCTACTTAGGAGAGACATGAACCGTACCCTCAAGCGGGTGCTCGGACTGGCCGGCAGCGCCGTCCTGGGCCTCGCCGGAGCGGTCACCTTCGCCTCCGCAGCCCAAGCCCACCACGTCGAGATCGAGGGCACCACCGAGTGCACCCCGGACGGCGGCTGGACCGTCGTCTGGCAGGTCAACGACTGGAACTCGACGGACCTCGGCGCCGGTGTCATCACGGCCGTCACCCTTGACGGCGAGTTCAACGAGGGCACCGAGATCGTCGAGGGCGCGGAACTGCCGCACCCGACGACCGGCGACTACCTCGAAGGCAGCGTCAACTTCCCGGCCGACCAGACCGAGGCGTCGATCACGATCGAAGCCGAGTGGCCCAACGGCGCCACCGGCAGCGGCACCTCGACCCTCACCGCCCCCGCGGGCGGCTGCGAGGAGGAGGAGCCCGAGCAGCCCGAGCCCTCGTACGAGTACGGCGGGTTCTACGAGTGCACCAGCGTCTACGCCTGGGCCGAGAACTACAACGAGGAAGCCCTCGCCGAGTTCACCTTCGTCTCCAGCGACGGTGAGGAGATCTCCGGGACCCCCGAGGTCGGCGACTGGATCGACTACACCTTCTTCGTGCAGGACTACGAGGCCGGCCTCTCGGTCGACATCTACGTCGGCGACGAGCTGGTCGACACCATCACCTGGGAGCCGAACGACCTCTGCGCGTACATCTCGGTCGAGTCTGACTGCGACAGCCTCACCTTCACGCTGACCTCCCCCGAGGACGGCGAGCCCGCGTACTTCGAGCTCTGGACGAACCTGACCGAGGACTCCTGGTCCTTCGACCTCGCCCCGGGCGAGTCCGAGACCGTCGAGATCCCCGGCGAGGAGGGCCTCCAGGTCTACTACTACATCTCGACCCAGAAGGACGAGATCACGGGCGAGGTCCGCTGGACCCCGTGCCCGCCGGAGGAGACTCCGTCCGAGTCGCCCACCCCGAAGCCCGAGCTCCCCAAGACCGGTAGCTCGCTCACGATCATGATCGGTTCGGCCGCTGCGCTCATCGTGGCCGCCGGCGTGATCTTCTTCCTGATGCGTCGCCGCCGCGCCGCTCAGGACTGGTAGTCACATCCCCAGGGGTACGGACTCCGGTAGAAGCTGAATAGGTCAGGGCCCCCGCAGCGCGAGCTGCGGGGGCCCTCGGCCGTTCCCGGGGTCTACTAGGCAACGCCCGCGAGGCGCAGCAGCGCTGTCGTCGCGGCCGCCGCGACGACGACCAGCGCCAGCGGCGCCTTCCGCCACGCCAGGACGCCGCCGACGAGGACGCCCGCGGGGAGCGCCCAGCCCGCCCACGCGCCGTCGACCACGAGGGCCGAGGTGGCGACCAGCGCCAGGAGGACCAAGGTCGCGCCGGTCTTGAGCAGCGTCTCGGCATGCGCCGACAGGCTGATGCGCTCGCGCAGCAGCGGGCCGGACAGCCGGATCAGGAAGGTGCCCGCCGCGAGCACCATGATCGCGATGAACATCGTCATGCCCGGTCCTCCTTCGCCTCGGTGCCCTTCCACATCACGACGAGGCCGACCAGCGCCAGCAGCACCGGCACCCCGGCGGGCAGGAACAGGCTCGCGGCGAGGGCGACCGCGGTGCCCAGGAGGCCCGCGGCGAGCGTGCGGCGGTCCTTGAGGCTCGGCATGACCAGCGCGAGGAGGATCGCCGGGAGCGCGGCGTCCAGCCCGAGGACGGCCGGGTCGGCGACGAGCCGCCCCGCGAGGGCGCCGATCACGGTGCCGACGTTCCACACCAGGAACAGGCTGACCGCCACGGTCCAGTACGTCTGCTTGGCCTTCCGGGCGTCGTCCCCGGCGGCGAGGGCGAACGCGGTGGACTGGTCGGTGAGCAGATGGGTCCCGAGGATCTTGGCGCGCAGGCTGGTCCAGTAGACGCCGCCCACGGCCATGCCGTACGGGACGTGCCGCAGGTTGAGGATGAGCCCGGCCGCGACCCCCGCGACGAGGCCGCCCCCGGCGGTCATGATCCCCATCGTCGCGAACTGCGAGGCGCCCGCGAAGACGAACAGGGACATCGCCGTCGACTGCCACCAGGGGACGCCCTGCGAGGCGGCGATGGCGCCGAACGAGAGGCCGACGATGAAGATCCCGGCGGCGAGCGCGGCGATGTCGCGCAGCAGCGGCCGGTCGAGGTGCTTGACGAAAGCGATGGGCATCGCCGAAGTATGCCCCGTACACGGCGCGGTGAACAAACGTTCAAGGGCGCGCCCGGCGATGCCGGACGCGCCCTTCAAACACGTTGTCCTACAAGAGAACTAGACCTCGTAGGCCATACCTTCCGGTACTACTCGTTACACTTCGTAGTACAGGTCGAACTCGTGCGGGGTCGGGCGGAGGCGGATCGGGTCGATCTCGTTCTCGCGCTTGTAGCTGATCCACGTCTCGATCAGGTCCGGGGTGAACACGCCGCCCTCGGTGAGGAAGTCGTGGTCGGCCTCGAGGTTGTCGAGCACCTTGTCGAGGGAGCCGGGGACCTGCTGGATGTCGCCGTACTCTTCCGGGCCGAGCTCGTACAGGTCCTTGTCGACCGGCGCCGGCGGCTCGATCTTGTTCTTGATGCCGTCCAGGCCCGCCATGAGCATGGCGGAGAACGCCAGGTACGGGTTGCTCGACGGGTCCGGCACGCGGAACTCGACGCGCTTGGCCTTGGCGTTGGAGCCGGTGACCGGGATGCGGGTGCACGCGGAGCGGTTGCGCTGCGAGTACACGAGGTTCACGGGGGCCTCGAAGCCCGGCACGAGGCGGCGGTAGGAGTTCACGGACGGGTTCGTGAACGCCAGCAGCGACGGGGCGTGCCGCAGCAGGCCGCCGATGTAGTGGCGGGCGGTGTCCGACAGGCCCGCGTAGCCGGTCTCGTCGTAGAACAGCGGCTCGCCGTTCGCCCACAGCGACTGGTGGGTGTGCATGCCCGAGCCGTTGTCGCCGAACAGCGGCTTCGGCATGAAGGTGACGGTCTTGCCGGCCTGGGTGGCGGTGTTCTTGATGATGTACTTGAACTTCTGCACGTCGTCGCCGGAGTGCAGCAGCGTGTCGAAGCGGTAGTTGATCTCCGACTGGCCCGCGGTGCCGACCTCGTGGTGGGCGCGCTCGATGGTGAGGCCGCCCTCGATGAGGTTGGTGACCATGCGGTCGCGCAGGTCCGCGAAGTGGTCGACGGGGCCGACCGGGAAGTACCCGCCCTTGTGGCGCGGCTTGTAGCCGAGGTTCCCGCCGGGCTCGTCGGCGCCGGTGTTCCAGGCGCCCTCGATCGAGTCGATCTCGTAGAAGGCCTGGTTCGCGGTCTGGTCGAAGCGGATCGAGTCGAAGATGTAGAACTCGGCCTCGGCCCCGAAGTACGCGGTGTCGGCGATGCCGGAGCCGGCCAGGTACTGCTCGGCCTTCTTCGCGACGTTGCGGGGGTCGCGGCTGTAGGCCTCGCGGGTGAAGGGGTCGTGCACGAAGAAGTTCAGCGCCAGGGTCTTCTGCTCGCGGAAGGGGTCGACGAACGCGGTGGCCACGTCCGGCAGGAGCAGCATGTCCGACTCGTGGATCTCTTGGAAGCCGCGGATCGACGAGCCGTCGAACGCGAGGCCCTCTTCGAGGAGGTCGTCGTCGAAGGACTCGGCCGGGATGTTGAAGTGCTGCATGACGCCGGGCAGGTCGCAGAAGCGGACGTCGATGAACTTCACGTCGTTGTCGCGGACGTAGCCGAGGAGCTCTTCAGGGCTGGAGAACACGAAGGTATTCCTCTCGGTAGGTGAGGTGCCGGGAGGACCGTGGCGCGGCCCCGCCCAGCGGGTCCCGGAACGTCGATCACCCGGTCCGGTCGGGCCGACCTCGCTGTCGACGCCTAAGCTTATTAGGCGAAACGCTAACCGCGATCAATTGCCTCACCGTAAATCAATTGTTTCGCGCGTGTTACTTGCAAAATGCGGGCCTGTTCACAATCGGTCGAAACCACAGCTCAGACCGGTGCAGTCGCCCTGCAATCGGGCGAGTCGTAGACTCGCGCCATGACGAGCGAACGCGGTGCGAAGACCCCCGAAACCACCGGCTCCGGACAGGACCTGGCCACCATCAGCCTGCGCTTCCTCGCGCTGGTCATCGACTGGATCGCGTGCCTGCTCCTGTCCTACCTCCTCCAGTGGGCCGGAGTCGAGCCGCCGCGCGTCGCCGGGGCCGACCTGCTTCCCTCGGGACTGTTCCTGCTCTACACCGCGATCGCGCTGGCGGCCGGGACGCAGACCCTCGGCATGTCGCTCATGCGGATCGCGTGCGTCGACGCCGCGACCGGCGGGCGCCTGCCGCTGTGGCGGTCGATCCTCCGCGCGATCCTGCTGTCCCTGGTGCTCCCGGCGCTCACCGCGATCTTCCACCCGTACGGACGCGGCCTCCACGACCTGGCGGCCGGGTCGGTGGTCCTCAAGGTCCCGGCCGCGGCCTAGGTCAGGTCCGCTGCATCCACTTGACGAGCACCGCCGAGGGCACCGGGTAGGCGCCCTCGCGCCGGGCCCGGTCGGCGACCTCCTGGTCGGAGGAGACGACGATGACGGGCCGGCCCTCGGGCTCGACCCGCGCCAGCTCCACCACCACGTCGTCGGCGATCTGCCCCTTGGCGCTGAACAGGACCCGCACGCCCCGCGCGGACGGCTTCGCGCCGAAGATCGCGTCGGCGCCGTCGAAGACGACGGTGACCTCCGCGTTCGTCTGCGCCGCGGCCGCGCCCAGGCCCTGCACGAGCCGGTTGCGCTGCTGCTCCAGGGTGAGCGTCTCGCCCCACGCGGCGATCGTCACGTTGTAGCCGTCGACGATGAGGTGCGGGTTCGGCAGCGACAGGAGATGGTCCAGGCGCTGCGGGTCGGCCTGGCCGAGCCCCCGCGAGCCCTCGAACGGCCGCTCCTCGGGGTCGTCGCAGTACTCCTCGGCGATGTAGTCGGCGGGCCGGTCGTCGACCGGTTCGAGCCCGAGCTCGCGCCGCAGGCCCGTGGCCGCCCCCGACAGGGTCTCCATGAGCAGCCACAGCCGCGCCGACGCGAGCCGCTCGGCCTCCTTGTCGGCCTTGCGGATCCGGTCGAGCTGCTCCCGCAGGTTCTCCACTTCGGATTCGAGGCGGCGGCGCTCGGAGCGCCGCTCGGTCTCGGCGTGCTTGAGCCGCCCCTTCTCGGCGGCGAGGTCCCCGGCCGCCTTCGCGGCCCGCTCCTCGGCGTCCCGCAGGTCCTTGCGGGCCCGCCGCAGCTCCTCCTGGAGCGTCGTCGCGGCCGTCCGCTGGTCGGCGAGCGCCCCGCGGAGCTTCCCGTTCTCCTTCTCCAGCGACGCGATCCGCCGCTGCCCGGCCTCGTCGGGTCCGGCGGGCGCCGCCGGGGCCTCAGGCACGTCCGGGATGGCGTCCACTGCGGACGCGATCAGGTCCCGCCACCCGTCGGGGCGCAGCAGGTACGTCAGGGCCGCGACCTCGACCGGGTCGGCCATCGGGGACACCGCCCCGCCCTCGCCGATCACCGCGACCAGCGGCGAGTCGGTCGACGCGAGCACCTCCGCGATCCCCGCGCGGAACTCCTCGTCGCGGTCCAGGGCCGCCGCCAGCTCGCCGCGGGCCAGCTTGGCGCGCTTGGGGGGACTGAACTTCATGAAGCGGCGCAGCCGCGCGGGCACCCGCGCCTGCGGCAGGCCCGGCATCGCCACGGCCGCGATCTCCACGGCCCGGCGCCGCACCGGCTCGGTCAGGAACACGATCGGGCCGGGCTCGGACCGTTCGGCCGGATCCCCCTCGCCCGAGCCGTCGTCGCCGGCCCCCGCGGAGGCCGACGCCTCCGGCGGGCCGGCGTCGGGCCCGGGCCCGCTGGTCTCGTCGCCGCTGCTCATAGGCACCAGTGTGCCATCGGCGTCACAGCCCGGAACCGGCGACCGAGCCTCTTCATGCGCCGGTCATCCGGGATCGCCGCGCCCGCCCACGCGGCGTGGCAGACTGGTCCGATCATGAAGGGGGTCATGATGTGAGCCGGACACTGCTGGTTACCAACGACTTCCCGCCCCGCCGGGGCGGCATCCAGACCTTCGTGCACGGCATGGCGCTCCGGCTGCCCTCCGACGGCCTCGTCGTCTACACCTCGACCTCCCCGGGCTGGGCCGAGTTCGACGCCGCCCAGCCGTTCACCGTCGTCCGCGACCGCACCGCGATGCTCCTGCCGACGCCCCGCGTCGCCCGCGCCGTCACCGACCTCGCCCGCGAGCACCGCTGCGACCGCGTCTGGTTCGGCGCCGCCGCTCCCCTCGGGCTCCTCGCCGCGGGCCTCAAGCACGACACCGGCATCGAGCGCGCCATCGCCCTCACCCACGGCCACGAGGTCGGCTGGGCCGCCATGCCCGGCACCCGCGGGCTCCTGCGGCGGATCGCCGCCTCGCTCGACGTCATGACCTACCTGGGGGACTACACGTACCGGCGCCTCGCGCCCGTCGCCGCCCCCTACACCCGCCTGGAGCAGCTCACCTTCGGCATCGACACCGAGACGTTCCACCCCGGCGTCGACGGCACCCCGATCCGCGAGCGCCACGGCCTCGGCGACCTGCCCGTCATCGTCTGCGTCTCCCGGCTCGTGCCCCGCAAGGGCCAGGACAAGCTCATCGCCGCGCTCCCGCACGTCCGCGAGCAGGTCGGCGCCGACGTCAGGCTCCTCATCGTCGGCCAGGGCCCCTACGAGTCGACGCTCCGCGCCGAGGCCCGCCGCCACGGCGTCGCCGACCAGGTCGTCTTCACCGGCGGCGTCCCCGAGCACGAGCTCGCCGCGCACTTCGCCGCCGGGGACGTCTTCGCCATGCCCTGCCGCACCCGCCGCCGCGGCCTCGACGTCGAAGGGCTCGGGGCCGTGTTCCTCGAAGCGGCCGCCACGGGCCTGCCGGTCATCGCCGGGGACTCCGGGGGCGCCCCCGACACCGTCCTCCACGACCGGTCCGGATGGGTCGTCGACGGCCGCGACCTCGGCGAGATCGCCTACCGCCTCAGCCAGGTCCTGTCCGACCCGCCCCTCGCACGCAAACTCGGCGAGGCCAGCCGCGACTGGGCCCTCGCCGAATGGACCTGGGAGCGCCAGGCCGGGCGCCTCGAAGGCATGCTCTACGGCGAGACCGTCTGAGCGCCAAGCGAGAAAGTCTTAGAACTTCGGCTGGTCGGGGGCTTCCAGCAGCCCCAGCTTCAGCGCCGTCATGAGCGCCTGCGCGCGGTTGCCCGCGCCGAGCTTCTCGTACAGCTTCGAGATGTGCGTCTTCGCCGTCGACTCCGAGACGTACAGCTGCTTCGCGATGCCCGCCACCGACAGGCCGTCGGCGAGGAGCTTCAGCACCTGCGACTCGCGCGGCGACAGCTGCGGCCCCGTGGGGGTCAGGCGCCGCTGCATCGCCTCGGCGAGGTCCGCGGCGCTGAACGCCGTCGGGTTCGACGCCGCGTGCCGGGCCGCCGAGACCACGTCGTTCGCGGGGGCCGACTTCGGGACGAACGCCGAGGCGCCCGCGTCCAGCGCGCCGAACAGCTGGTCGTCGCCCGCGTACATCGTGAGCACCACGATCCCCATGTTCGGGTGGGCCTTGCGGAGCTTGCGGGTCGCGTCCAGGCCCGACCCGTCGGGCAGGCGCAGGTCCATGATGACCACGGAGGGCATGAGGGACGCCGCCTGGCGGAGGGCGTCGGCGGCGGTGTCGGCCTCGCCGACCACCTCGAACTCGGGGTCGCGGTCGAAGGCATGCCGGAGGCCCTTGCGGATCAGATCGTGGTCGTCGACGATCAGGACCGTCGTCTGACCGGTCGTCTCCAGCGCGTCAGCGTTCATGCGTGCTCTCTCCTCATTGGCTGCCACGGCCACCACCGTGGTCTGGCCGTCGGGCCGGCTGTTCAGTTCTGGCGCGGTCGGCGGCCGCCCAGGCCGCGGACCCGGGCCGGGGGGCCTCGGCCCTCGGGGTGGGCCGCGCCCCCGCGTTCAGCACCACCGCCACGGTCGTCCCGTGCGGCTGGTGCGGTCGGATCTCCAGCGAGCCGCGGATGCGCTCGGCCCGCTCGCTCATGATCGCCAGGCCGTAGCGCCCCTCGGAGGCCTCACCGGAGAGCCCCTGTCCGTCGTCGGTCACCTCGATGCGGGTGTAAGGCGGGTCCACCTCACACGTCACCCACAGGTTCTCGGCCCTCGCGTGCTTGCGCGCGTTCGTGATCGCCTCCTGGGCGATCCGCAGCAGCTCAGCCTCGGTGCTCGCGGGCAGCCGCGCTCCGCCCTCGTCCAGGGACAGGTGAACCCGCAGTCCGGCGGAGGCGCCCACAGTACGAGCATAGTCCGCGATCGCGGAGGCCAGGCCCCCCTGACGGTCGACGTTCGACCGCAGCTCGAACAGGGAGAACCGCAGCTCCGTGACGAGCCGCGTCACCTCCGAGCGCAGGTCCTCCAGCTCGCCCTTCGCCTCCCCGGCCTCGGGCGGCAGGATCGCCATCGCGTTGTCGATCCCGTACCCGAGCATCGCCAGCTCCTGCGCGATGCCGTCGTGGATCTCGCGGGCCAGGCGCTGGCGCTCCTCGGTGGTCGCCATGGACCTGACGTCCTCGAACAGCAGCGCGGTCTCGAGTCGCAGGGCCGCGCCCTTGGTGCGGTCCTCGGCGGCGGTGATCGCCTCGGGCCCGAACGCGGCGGGGTCGTCGGACTCGATCGCGACGAGGCCCACGGTGCGGCCCTCGGCGACGAGGGGGATGACCAGGGACGCGACGGGCCCCTGCGTGGACCGCGAGAGCGGGACCTGCCCGGCCTGCGGCTTCTGGCCCGCCCAGGCGTCGGCGAGCAGGGAGTTGAGCTGCGGGGACGTCTCCCAGTCGACGCGCTCGTCGGCGTGCTCGGCGAGGACGACGAGGCGCCGCCCGGAGGCGGCCGACAGGACCGCGGCCCGCTCGACGCCGGGGATCCGCGAGGCGGTGTCGACGATCTCGGTGGCGATGCCGCCCGGGTCGAGCGTGGACCCCGGGAGCTGCCTGGCGACGACGCGCAGCTGCGTGAGCAGGGCCGCGGCCTCGGCGTACGGCAGCTGCGAGTGGTGCAGGTCGGAAGTGCGGGAGCGGCGCAGCCACCACGCGCCGACCGCGGAGGCGAGCCCGAACGCGAGCGCGACCGCCGCGGTCGTGACGTACGTGCCGCGGTTGAAGTCGGCGACCCGCGGGGCCTGCGCGAGCAGCCCGACCGCGGCGAGCGCGACGAGCGCGGGCGGGCCCCACGTGCGCAGCCGCGACCAGCGGTCGCCGTCCTCGGCGGGCGCGGCCGCGTCGAACGCGGCGGTCGCGAACGGCGCGATCAGGTAGGGGAGCATCCACGCGGGGAGGCCGCCGGTGGCGAGCGTCCCGAGGACGACCACGGCGACCTCGGCGAGCCGCCCGGCGGGCGCGAGCAGCCGGTGCCGGGGGAGGACCACCCCGGGGAGCGCGGCGAGCGCGAGGATCCCGCACCAGGTCGCGGCCTCGGCCAGGCCTACTGAGTACCAGCCGAAGACCGCGACGAGCGCGAACAGGGCGCCCCGGAGGGCGACGGCGGGCAGTCGCCACTGGCGTTCCAGCGCCGCCTCTTCGCCCATGGGCCCCTCGCTTACTTGGTCTTGGTCTCCTGCTGCGCCGACTCGTACAGCGCATTCACCTCGCCTGAGTATTTTTCCATGACGACGTGACGTTTGACCTTGACTGACGGAGTGATTTCACCGGCGTCTTCGCTCAACTCGACCGGAATGACCCGGAATCGCTTGATCTGTTCCGCGCGGGAGACCGTCGCGTTGGCCTCGTCGACCTTCTCTTGGAGCTCCGCGAGCAGCTCCGCGTCCTCCACGAGGTCGGCGATCGGCGTCGCCGGGTCCTTGCCGTGGCGCGAGAGCCAGTCGGGCAGGATGTCGCCGTCGATGGAGATCAGGCACCCGATGTACGGGCGGGCCTCGCCCACGACCAGCGCGTACGCGATCAGCGGGTGCGAGTCGAGGATCTTCTCCAGCGGCCCGGGGGCGACGTTCTTGCCGCCCGCGGTGACGATGATGTCCTTCTTGCGGCCGGTGATCGTCACGTACCCGTCGTCGTCGATCTCGGCGATGTCGCCGGTCTTGAACCAGCCGTCCGCGTCGAGGACCTCCGCGGTCGCGGCGTCGTTGTTCCAGTACCCGGGGAACACCTGCGGGCCCTTGGCCTCCAGCTCGCCGTCGTCGGCGACGCGCAGCGCCGTCCCCGGCGTCGGCCGGCCGATCGAGCCGACCTTGATGGCCGTCTCCAGGTTCAGCGACAGCACCGGCGAGGTCTCGGTGAGCCCGTAGCCCTCGAAGATCGTGATGCCCACGCCGCGGAAGAAGTGCCCCAGCTCCGGGCCGAGCGCCGCGCCGCCCGAGACCGCCGAGTTGCACTCGCCGCCCACGGCCGCGCGGATCTTCTTGTACACCAGCACGTCCCACAGCTTGTGGCGCAGCTTCAGGCCCAGGCCCGGCCCGCCCGGCTTGTCGAGCGCGCGGCTGTACTCCTTGGCGACCACGGCCGCCTTCTCGAACAGGTGGCCCTTCCCGCCGTCGACGGCCTTCTGGTACGCCCCGGCGTACACCTTCTCGAACACGCGGGGGATCGCCAGCAGCGTCGTCGGCTTGACGACCGGCATGACCGCCGTCAGCCTCGTGCGGTCGGCGTGCGCGATCGTGGTGCGCGACTCCATGCCCGCGATCTGGAGGATCCGCGCCAGCACGTGCGCCAGCGACAGGAACAGCAGCATCCGGGCGCCGTCGTACAGCACGCCCGGGACCTCGGGGACGATGTTGCGGATGTCGTTCAGCAGGTTCCCGTGGGTGAGCATGCAGCCCTTGGGGCGCCCGGTGGTGCCCGAGGTGTACACGATCGTCGCCAGGTCGCCCGCGCCGCGGGAGGCCCGCCGCTCCTCGATGTCCACGTCGGCGTCCGCGCCCAGCGCGGTCAGCGCGTCCACGCCGCCGTCGTCCAGGGTCCACACCTGCTTCACGTCGGCGCTGAGGCCCTCGACCATCGCGGTCATCTCGGGCGTCTCGGCGACCACCGCGATCGCCCCGGAGTCCTCCAGGATCCACTTCGCCTGGTCGGCCGAGGACGTCTCGTAGATCGTCACCGTCACCGCCCCGGCCGCCCAGATCGCGTAGTCCAGCAGGGTCCACTCGTAGCGGGTCGCGGACATGAGCGCCACCCGGTCGCCGGGCTGCACGCCCGCCGCGGCCAGGCCCCGCGCGACCGCGACCACCTGGTCGCGGAACTGCACGGAGGTGACGTCCTGCCAGGTCGCGCCCTCGTCGAACGAGCGCATGTAGAGGATCGAGGAGGGGTGGTTCTCGGCCGCGTCCCACAGCGCGGTGAGGGTGTTGTCTTCGTCGGGCACTGTCACCACTGGGGGGACGGCGAACTCGCGCATTATGGCTCCGTTCAACGCGCCGTGGTTACGGCGTTGTAAAGAAGGCGGTCGACACGTGATGGGCATAACTTACCGGTGAGTAAACTCCGTTGGCAAGTCAGGTTGAATTCCGATGCTAGAGCAACGAGAACGAGATCGAAAGTCACTGCGGTGATACCTTCGCCAAGGGGGATGGAACAGCCGATTTCCTCGGGAATTAATCGTGCCGTAAAGTCTGTCGGTGGCCCGCAGCGTCGCGTGGCAGCCAACGCCTCAATTCCGGGAACCGCTGGAGGGACAGCTGTGAGTCTGACTATCGGAGTCGACATCGGGGGCACGAAAGTCGGCGGCGGCCTCGTCGACGAGAACGGCGACGTCCTCGCCACGGCCCGGCGGCCCACCCCCGCGGACGACCAGGCGGGCGTCATCCAGGCGGTCAAGGAAGTCGTCGACGAGCTGCGCGGCGACCACGAGATCGAAGCGGTCGGCATCGGCGCGGCCGGGTGGATCTCCTCCGACCGGTCCACCGTCATGCTCGCCCCCAACGTCTCCTGGAAGAACGAGCCCCTCCGCGACAAGGTCACCGCGGTCATCGACCTCCCCGTCGTCGTCGAGAACGACGCCAACGTCGCCATCTGGGGCGAGCACCGCTTCGGCGCCGCCAAGGCCCACCGCTCCTCCGTGCTCTACACGATCGGCACCGGCGTCGGCGGCGGCATCGTCGTCAAGGACAACCTCCTGCGCGGCACCCACGGCGTCGCCGCCGAGATCGGCCACATTCGCTCCGTCATGCCCGGCGGCCGCGAGTGCGGCTGCGGCCGCACCGGCTGCCTCGAGCAGTACGCCTCCGGCCGCGCCCTCACCCGCGCCGCCCGCGAGGGCGCCGCGGCCGACCCCGCCAAGGCCGCCGTCCTCCTCAAGCTCGCCGGCGGCGACGCCGACGCGATCACCGGCCGCCAGGTCACCGACGCCGCCCGCGAGGGCGACGAGGTCGCGCTGGCCGCGTTCGACTCGATCGGCTACTACCTCGGCAACTCGGCCGCGGACATGGTCAACCTCATCGACCCCGGCGTCATCCTCATCGCCGGCGGCGTCGTGGACGCGGGCGACCTGCTCCTCGATCCGATCCGCAAGCACTACGAGGAGGCTCTCGCGAACCGCAACCAGGTCCCGTTCGCGGAGGTCCGCGCGGCCGAGCTCGGCTCGAAGGCCGGCGTGATCGGCGCGGCCGACCTCGCCCGCCACCGCGACATCGTCCCCTAGTAGCCCCGCGATACGCGCGAAAAGGACCGGAGCGGAGGCTCCGGTCCTTTCCTTATATATAGGGCCGGAATCAGCACACGTTCATCGACGCATTGCCGCTGATCGTCCAGTTGGTGTTCTCGCCGCACGGCGACTCCCGGACCGACGTGTTGTTCACCGTCATCGTGATCCAGATGTCCTTGTTGTTCGCGAACTCCGTGCGGGCCGCGAGGCGGACTTCGCCGCCGCCGTTGACGGTGCCGCCGCGGATCGAGACGTTGTAGCAGTTCTCGATGAGGACCGAGTTGTTGCCGTTGCTCGCCAGGTCGACGTTCTTGATGACCACGCCGCCGGACTGCGAGACGCAGAAGATGCCGCGCCCGCCGCCGCGGGAGATGACGTTGTCGACCCAGATGTTGGTCGCGTAGCCGCCGCTCGCGGTCTTGCCGTTGGTGTTCGCCATGCGGAACGTCGCGTAGCCGGTGCCGGTGGCGACGTTGTTCCCGTCGACCGTGCCGACCCACCCGTTGCGGGAGTTCTGGATGAGCAGGCCCGACTCGCCGACGTTGCGGGCGGTCACCTTGGTGATGTTGAAGCCGTCGATGTTCCACGTCTCGACCGCGTGCGAGCCGGCGCCGGAGACGTAGATGTCGTTCATCGTGACGTTGTAGTTCCATGCGGCGTCGCGGTCGAAGCGGATGCCGAGGCCGCCGCTGAGGGTGAGGTCGATGTCGCCGAGCTTGAGGCCGTTGGTGCCGGAGAAGCGCAGGCCGAAGTACGGGTTGCCCGCCATCTTCAGGTACGCGATGTTGACGTTCGTGGTGTTGATCGCCTCGATGGCGCCGCGGCCGGAGCGGTTGGCGACGGTGATGGTGCCGCAGCCCTCGAAGGTCTTGCCGCTCTGGATGGTGATGGTGCTGGCGCCGATGTTGCCCGAGGCCATGACGGCCACGCGCTCGCCGCTGGCGATGGTGTCGACGCCGGCCTGGACCGCGGCGCGGTAGTCGGATCCGGAGTAGACGGTCGTGCCGCCGTCCTTCGTGGTGTAGGCCCCGGAGGAGCCGGTGACCGTGGCGTTCGGCGTGCCGGCGCCGCAGCCCTGGGCCATGGCGGCCTCGGGGACGGCCACGGCGCCGAGCGCGCCGGTGAACACGACCGCGGCCGCCGCGAGGGCGAGGCGGATTCGTCGTCTGGGATTGCCGGTAGGGGACATCGTTGTGCTCCTTGAGATTCCCATCGATTTGAACGTTTCAACCGATCTACGATCGAGACATCGAAATGAATCGATTTAAAGGGATCATAGCGGGCGAACCCGCGATTGGAAAGCGCTACCCACCCGTAATCCCCGAAGACGCGCGAGCGGGGCCGGGGCGCCGCCCCGGCCCCGCGATCAGGCGGTCAGGTCAGCGTGCAGGTCGGCGTCGGCCGCACCGGGGCGCTCCCCGGCATCGAGGCCGTGTAGCCCACCGTCGCCGAGGCGCCGTTGGCGAGCGAGCCGTTCCACGACTCGTTCGTCACCGTCACCGCCCCGCCCGACTGGGTCCACTTGCCGCCCCAGAGGCTCCCGATCGTCTCGCCGTTCGCGAACGTCCACTTCAGCGTCCACCCGGTCTTCGCCGAGCCCGTGTTGTTCGTGACGACGACCGACCCCTGGTACCCGCCGGGCCACGCGTTCGTCGACGACCACGTCGCCGTGCACGAGCCGGTCGGCCCGCCGGTCGTCGGGTTCTCGCTCGGCGACTGCGTGGGCGAGGTCGACTGCGTCGGTGACGTCGAGGTCGTCGGCGACGAGGTCGGGTCCGTCGGCACGTAGTCCGAGGACTCGCCCACGATGATCCCGCGCCCGTTCGTGCCGATGTAGACGCGCCCGAACACGTTCGGGTCGCCCGTGATCGCCGAACCGGTCCAGCCCCACTGGTGCTCGTCGTCGTTGATGCGCGTCCACGTCGCGCCCTCGTCAACCGAGCGCCAGATGCCGCGCTCGCCGCTCCGCGAGGCGCTCGCGTAGATCGCCGGGTACGTCTTGCCCGGCGCGGCCGCGCCGAACCCGACCGTGTCGGCGGCGTCGAAGCCCGCGACCGCGGTCCACGAGGCGCCGCCGTCGGTGGAGCGCCACATCCCGTACGTGCCGTCGTCGGCGCCGCCCGCGAGCCACACGTGCCCGGCCTTGCCCGGCACGGCCCCGAACCTGACGTTCCCGGCGGTCGGGAACCCGGTGTACGCGGCCTGCGTGAAGCTCGCTCCTCCATTGGCGGAGTAGTAGAACCGGCCGCCGGAGAACCCGTAGACCTGGTTCGCGTCGGCCCGGTCGGACTCGACGCGCGCCCCGGTCGGCAGGCCCGTGACCGCCGTCCACGACGACCCGTACGTGGTCGAGCGCTGCGGGGTCAGCCCGTCGGGGGCCCAGACGATCGCGCCCGCGTTCGCGGTGACCGCGACGGTGCCGCCGCCGGTCGCGCCGCTCGGCGCCTGCCCGGCCCACCACGACGAGCCGCTGCTCGTGGAGATCCCGATGTTCACGGTGCCGTCGAGGGCCCCGACCCGCACCACCGTGCTCGGGCTGAGCTCGGCGAAGTCGATCGACGTCGCGGTCGTCATCGCCGGGGCGAGGAAGAAGTCCGAGGGCACGCTCGTCAGGCTCGTGTGCGCGAACCCGCCGATGTCGCCGAGCGCCGAGTACAGCTCCGGGCCGCTCGGCGGCGCCGCGAGGTCCTGCACCGCGGTCTCCTCCAGGCCGTGGACCATCGGGGTCACGTTGAACGTCGTGCCCGAGTCCCAGTTCGTGAGGTTCGTGGAGCCGTAGATCGTCGCGCCCGTGCCCCACATGACCCGGTCGGAGTCGTGCGGGTCGATCGCCATCGACTCGATCATCCAGCCGTACTTCGGGTTCTGCTCGGGCGCGCTCGGCGAGGTGCCCCAGTCGAGCCAGCCCACCGACGACGCGTTGATCGAGTACCGGTTCACCCGGTTCGGGTAGCCGTTGAACGTCCACGACTGGGTCCAGGTCGCGCCCGAGTCCGTCGACCGGTACGTAGTCTCGTCGGGCCACCACGCGTTGACGCTGGTGACCATGAGCGTCCCGGGGTCCTGCGCGTCGAGCGTCAGGCCGCCGAACCCGAAGCCCTGGTACGACGCCCCGTTCGGGCCCGGGTGGATCTGGGTCCACGTGCCGGTCGCGATCGCGTACCGCCACACCGAGCCGCCGCGCGCGCCCTCGGCCGGGTTCCCGTTGTAGGGCCCCGGATCCCACGAGGTGATGACGTACATGTAGCCGTTGACCTCGTCGATCGCGGCCTGCTTCGGGAGGTTCGGATACCCGTCGACGGTCCCCAGCTGCGAGGCCCCGGCGAGCGGCGCCCACGTCGCGCCGTCGTTCGTGGACACGTACACCGGGTTGTCAGGGTCCGCCACCCCGACGTAGATGCTGTTCCCGTAGAACTCGGTCCACAGGACGCCCTGGTTGTCGCCGAGGTACGGGTCCCCGGGGGTCACCACGAAGTCCCCGGCGTTCGGGAAGCCGGTGACCTTCGCCCACGTGTGCCCGTAGTCGGTGGACTTCCACAGCCCGTTCCCGCTCGGCGTGCCGAGGTACAGCGTGGAGTTGTCGGTCGGGTCGATCGCGAGGCGCTCGCCCATGCCGCGGCCGGGCATGTTGCCGCCCTGCTTGAACGGGAGCTCGGCGACGCCCCAGGTCTCCCCGTAGTCGTCGGAGTAGAGGACCGCGCCGTTGTTCGGGTCCCAGTCGTTCGTGTAGGTCCCGACCGCCGCGTAGACCCGCTCGGGGTCGACCGGGTCGGTCGCCACCGACACGACGCCGGTGTACCCCCAGTCGTCCCACCCGACCCAGTCGAGGAGCGGCTTCCAGGTCTGGGACGCCTCCTGCCACCGGTAGAGCCCGCCGATGTCGGTGCGGGCGTAGATCAGGTCCTCCTGGGTCTCGTTGAACACGATCCCGGGGACGAAGCCGCCGCCCGCGACGGCGGCGTTGCTCCACTCGTACGTCTCCGCCTGGGCCTCCTGGGAGTGCGCGGTCAGCGTGGCGACGAACGCCGTCGCCAATGTAACCGCTCCCACCGTGGCGAGGCCGATGCCTCTGGTTCTTCTCATGGGACAGCTTTCCGTGAGGGGGCATCGCAGGCGTGCCGGGGCCTGAGTCCTAGGATGCCGGAAATTAGTTTACCGTCCAAATATAGTGATCCATCAAAGTGATGTCAATCAATGTCTTAGGCGGCTCGACCTCCCCGACCGTCCCATGTGATCGATCAACGAGCACGAAAAGGGCGGTCGGCGCTTGCCGACCGCCCTCCGGGACCGTCCTAGTCGCGCTTGTAGCCCACGACCAGCTCGCCCGCGAGCTGCTCGCAGAACAGGCCGATGTCGGTGATGACGCCGATCGCCTGCGCCGAGCCGCGGTCGGCCAGCTTGGTGACCGTCGCGGGGTTGATGTCGACGCTCACCAGCGGCACCTTCGCGGGCAGCAGGTTCCCCGTCGCGATCGAGTGGAGCATCGTCGCGACCATGATCGCGAAGCCGACGCCCGGCAGCGCCGCGCGCATGGCGCGCTGGCCCTCGATGACGTCGGTGTGCACGTCGGGGAGGGGGCCGTCGTCGCGGACGGAGCCGACGAGGACGAACTCCTTGCCGTTCTTGACGAGCGCGTGCATGATGCCGCCCTTGAGGACGCCCTGCTCGACCGCGTCGGCGATGGACCCGCAGGTGCGGATCTTGTTGATGGCGCGGATGTGGTGCTCGTGGCCGTGCGGGACGCCGTGGCCCTTGTCGAGGTCGACGCCGAGGGAGGTGCCGAAGAGGTTCGACTCGATGTCGTGGGCGGCAAGGGCGTTCCCGGCGAAGACGACGTCGGCGTAGCCCTCGTTGATGAGCGCCTCCAGGGCCTTCCCGGCTCCGGTGTGGACGATCGCAGGGCCGCCGACCCAGAGGATCTTCTCGCCGCGGGCCTTGACCTCGCGCATGTGCTGGGCGATCTGGCGGACCTGGAGTGCCTGGGGCCGCTCGGAGGAGACGCCGCCGCTCATGAACTCGAAGTTCGACGCCTCGGGGCTCTTGCGCTCGGGCTCGGGGAGCGGGAGGACCTTGACGCCCTCGCCGCCGCAGACGACGAGCTGGCCCTCCTTGACGTCGGACACCGGGAGGGTCCAGGCGCGGGAGTGGTCCTCGGTGACGATGATGCCGCAGTCCATCTCGGAGTTCTCGACGTCCATCCAGCCGCCGTTGAGGCGGATCTGGGTGTCGAAGTTGGTGGTGGAGTAGAAGTCCTCGGGGAAGACGCCGTCGCGCGGGGCCGGTTTGAGCGAGGCGATGCCGGGTTCGAGGGGGTTCGCGCCGTGGGTCTGGAGGCGCATGACGATGCGCTCCAGCAGCTCCGGCGTCTCCGCGGAGATGGTGAGCTGCGCGTACGACTCGTCGGTGTGGTGGCGCCCCACGTCGAAGCGGTCGATCGAGTAGGCCCCCGAGTACTCCAGCACGTCGTCCATGACGCGGGCGAAGACGCCCTGGTCGATGAGGTGCCCGCGCAGCTCGACGGTCATTGCGTGTTCCACGTTCAGTGCTCCTGTCGTTCCCGGCGCCCCGACCCGGCACGGCGGCGCCGGGTCGAGCCTAACCGGAGGGGCGCGCGGGGCGCCGCCCGCCGGGTGCGTCTCAGGCGGTGTCTCGGGGCGCGGTCAGGAGGCGGCGGGCTGCGGGGGAGCGGCGGCGGCCTTCGCGGCGTCGACCTCGGCGGCGGAGGGCCAGGCGCGGGTGATGAGGAAGTGGATCGCGAACCCGACGACGCCCCAGGCGCCGACGGCGTACGGGACGGGCACGCCCAGTTCGGCGACGAGCCCGACTCCGGCGATCGCCAGGCCCTGGCTGAGCTGGAGGCCCGCGTTGACGGCGGCGACGACGCGGCCGCGCCAGCCTTCGGGGATGCACTGCGCGAGCGTGGCGTTCATGGGCGCCATGATCATCGTCGCGGCGCCCGCGCCGAACGCGAGCGCGAGGACCCCCGGCAGCGGCGGGTCCAGGAGCGCGGCCGCGAGCGCGAGCGGGGCGAGGAACGCGAGGGGCCGGATGAGCCGGTACCGCGAGGAGGGCCGCACGAACCGCGCGAACAGGAGCGTCGCGAGGACGGCGCCGGCGGCGTCGATCGCCATGATGAGGCCCTGCGTCGCGGAGCCGCGGTCGAGGTGCGCGGCCCACAGGACCGCGACGCCTTCGGGGACGGCCGTGAGCGCGTACAGGCCCCAGATGCCGAGCGAGACGGTCCGCAGGACCCGGTTGTCGCGGAGCATCCGCAGGCCGTCGGCGGTCTCGGACAGGACGTGCCGCCGCTCCTCGCGCTTGTTCGCGGAGGGCCGGTACCGGACCAGGCCGAGGACGGCGACGGCGGAGACGGCGAACAGGCCCGCGTTCACCGAGAGCGCCGTGTACGGGTCGATGGAGGCGAGGAGGCCGCCGGCGAGGAACCCGATGATCTGGGCGATCCCGGCGGTGCTCATGGTGAGGGCCATGGCGGTGGCGAGGCGGTCGCCGGTGAGGATCTGCGCGAGGGTGGCGGTGCGGGCGGCGTTGTAGGCGGGCTGGACGGCGGCGACGGCGAAGACGACGGCCATCATCGCGGGGACGGGCATGCCGGGGATGAGGAGGAGCGCGATGAGCCCGGCGCGGAGGACGTCGCAGGCGACCATGACGTTGCGGTAGGGGTAGCGGTCGACGACGGCGCCGAGGACCTGCGCGAGGCCGAGGTAGGGGGCGTAGCTGATCGCGAAGGAGGCGACCGCGAGCGCCGAGGACCCCGTGTTGGCCCAGACGAGGGCGGTGACGGCGACGCGGTTGAGCATGGACCCGGCGTTGGAGAGGCAGAACGCGAGGAGGTACGCGGCGGCCTCGCGGTCGCGGACGACGTCCGAGAACCGCGACCTCCGGTCGGCCTCTGGCGGGCCCCCGGGGGGATCGGCGGCCTTGGGGTTCTGGTCGGACACGGGGCCTTCCCTGCCATTCCACGTTGCCGTGCGCCCGCGGCGGCGACGGTGCTCGGGTCGGCGGGCGGGGCGGGCGGGGCCCGCGCTCCGCGGGCGTCACCGGGGGTTGCGATACCTGAAGGGGCGGTAAGCGACAATCCTCCGCGATTGCCGCAAGTGTCACTAGTCTGCCGCTGGCGCAGGAGGTTGTCAAGCATCCCACTGTGTTCAAAGTGTAAAAAGGCGGACGGACCCGGTGGGTCCGGGCCGAACCGCGCCCCAGCCTAAGCGTGTCACTTCAGGAGGGTCGCGGCGGGCCACGGTCGGGTAACGGTGGTCGGTGCCCGGGGGTCCGTGCTCCTGACGGTATCCTCCAACGGTCGTTGTAGGAACCCGCTAAGGAGCCGTGATGTCCGCCAGTGCCTCCTGGATCGCCCGAGACGCCGCCGCCGTCTGGCACCCGTTCACGCAGCACGCCGACTGGACCGGCGACGATCCGACGGTGGTGGCCCGCGCGGAGGGGCCCTGGCTGTGGGACGTCGACGGCCGCCGCTACCTCGACGGCGTCTCCTCACTGTGGACGACGACCCTCGGCCACGGCCACCCCGGGATCAACGCCGCCGTCAGCGACCAGCTCGCGAAGCTCGACCACGCGACGTTCCTCGGCGCCTCCCACACCCCCGGCATCGAGCTCTCCGAGACCCTGATCGCCTTGGCCCCCAAGGGCGACGACCCGGACCTGACGAAGGTCTTCTACGCGGGCGACGGCTCCTCCGCCGTCGAGGCCGCCCTGAAGATCGCCTACCAGTACTCGACCCAGACCGGGCACCCCCGGCCGAAGTTCGTGCGCCTGAACCACGCCTACCACGGCGACACGCTCGGCGCGGTCGCCGTCGGCGGTCACGACCTGTTCCACCAGGCGTACAAGCCGCTGCTGCTGGAGACGATCGGCATCGAGTCGCCCGGGGACCGGGCCCTCGGCGCCGACCGCCTCACCACGGCCCTCTCCCACCTGGGGTCGGTCATGCACGAGCACGGCGACCAGGTCTGCGCGATCATCGTCGAGCCGATGATGCAGGGCGCCGCCGGGATGCTCGACTACGACGCCGAGTTCCTGCGCGCCGCAAGGAAACTCGCGTACGCGTACGGCGCGCTCCTCATCTTCGACGAGGTCGCCACCGGGATCGGCCGCACCGGTCGCATGTGGGCCGCCGAGCACGCCGGCGTCGTCCCCGACCTCCTCACCTGCGGCAAGGGGATCACCGGCGGGTACCTGCCGCTGTCGGCGGTCCTCGCCGCCGAGCACGTCTACGAGGCGTTCCTGACCCGTCCCGGCGACACGTCGCCGCGCACGTTCTTCCACGGCCACACGTACACCGCGAACCCGCTGTGCTGCGCGGCCGCGCTCGCGAACCTCCGCGTCATGGGGGAGCAGGACGTCGTCGCCCGCGCCGACCGCCTCGGCGAGCGCCTCGGCAAGCTCCTCGAACCGGTCGCCGCGAAGGACGCGGTCACCGAGGTCCGCCGCCTCGGCACCATGATCGGCGTCGAGGTCGCCCCCGACGGCGACCGCACCGGCTTCCGCGTCTGCCGCGCGGCCCGCGACCGCGGCGTGTGGCTGCGGCCCCTCGGCGACACGGTCGTCGTCATGCCGCCGCTGACACTCGGCGACGACGAGGCCGACCTCCTCGTGGAGGCCCTCGACGCCGCGATCGACGAGGTCCTGGGATGAACGCGGCGCACGGCGAACCGGCGCGCACCGAGATCCGGGTGCGGCCGCAGGCCGGGCCGTCGCCGGAGGCGGCCGAGGAGCGCCGGGCGCGGCCAGGCGGCGCGCCGCCCACCGTCCCCGCACCGCCGCAGCGGGCCCCCGACGCGGCGGCCGCCGTGTGGGACCGCCTGTCCCGCAAGGCGGACCTGCGCGCGAAGGCCGGGCTCACCCGCACCGCCGCGGTCCGCGCCGACGCCGTGGACCTCGCCGGGAACGACTACCTGGGCCTGTCCCGCGATCCGCGCGTGCTCGCCGCCGCGGCCGCCGCGCTCGCCGAGCACGGGCTCGGCGCGAGCGGGTCCCGCCTCGTGCGCGGCACCACCGGCGTCCACGAGTCCTTCGAAGCGGACTTCGCGCAGCACACCGGCACCGGGACCGCCGTCCTCTACTCCTCCGGGTACCTCGCGAACCTCGGCGCGGTCGCCGCGCTCGCGAGCGGCCCGGTCCTCCTCGACGCCCACGCGCACGCGTCCCTCCACGACGCCGCCCGCCTCGCGGGCCGCCGCGCGGCGACCTTCGCGCACAACGACCTCGACGACCTCGAACGGCAGCTCAAGGACCTGAAGCCCGCGCTCGTCGCCGTCGAGTCCGTCTACTCCGTCCTCGGCGACGCCGCGCCCCTGCGCGAACTGCACGGCCTCGCCGCGGCGCACGGCGCGCTGCTCCTCGTCGACGAGGCCCACGCGATCGGCACCGTCGGCCCGCACGGCGCCGGAGGCGTCGCCGCCGCCGGGCTCGCCGGGGACCCCGGCATCGTCCTCACCGCGACGCTCTCCAAAGCGCTCGGCGCCGCGGGCGGCGTCGTCGCCGGGCCCGCGGTCCTGCGCCGCCACCTCCACGACACCGGCCGCACCTTCATCTACGACACCGCGCCGCCGCCCGCCGTCATCGCCGGAGCCGCCGCCGCACTCCGCATCGCCCGCGAATCCGACAGCGCCCGAACCGAACTCGCCCGCCGCGCCGCCCTCGCCGCCGAGCGCCTCGACGCACCCGCGCCCGCCGCCGGCGTCTGCTCGCCGCCCGCCGGGGACGCCCGCGCCGCCACCGCCTGGGCCGCCCGCTGCGCCGACCGCGGCGTCGCCGTCGGCTGCTTCCGGCCCCCGTCGACCCCCGACCACCGCTCCCGCCTGCGCATCACCGTCAACACCGGCGTGCCCGCGGCCGACTTCGCGCGCGCCCTCGACACCGTCCTGGAGGCACGACCGTGATCCCCTTCGAAGGCCCGGTCCTGGTGACCGGCACCGACACCGGTGTCGGCAAGACCGTCGCCACCGCCGCGATCGCCGCGGCCCTCATCCGGCAGGGCCGCAGCGTCGACGTCATCAAGATCGCCCAGACCGGCGATGACGACGACGCCGCCGAGGTCACCCGCCTCTCCGGCGCCCCCGCCCGCGCGCTCGCCGCCTACCCGGACCCGCTGGCGCCCTTCGCGGCCGCCCGCCGCAGCGGCCTGCCGCTGCTGAAACTCGCCGACGTCGCCGACGCCGCGCTCGACTCGCCCGCCGAGGTCGTCCTCCTCGAAGGCGCCGGGGGCCTCCTCGTGCAGCTCGGCGAAGGCGGCTGGACCGCCCGCGACCTCGCCGTCGAACTCGGCTGCCCCGCCGTCGTCGTCACCCGCGCCGGGCTCGGCACCCTCAATCACACCGCGCTCACCCTCGAAGCCCTCGCGCACCGCGGGATCGACGCCGCGATCGTCGTCGGCGCCTGGCCCCACGATCCCGGCATCGCCGAATACGAGAACCTCACCGACCTCACCGGCGACCGCCTCGGCTGGATCCCCGACGGCGCCGCCGCCCTCGACCCCGAGGCGTTCCGCCTGGCAGCGACCGAATGGCTCGCCCTGCCCGAACGCCCCTGAGCCGGGCGGTTGCACTACCCCGCTACATTTGGCTGCGATCTGGCCCAATCGGGCCATATCAACGCGATGCGGGCGCCCCTACCCCCGGCGCCCGCATCGCGCGGCGGTCCTTCAGGGCCCGGTCCGCTAGGCCGACACCGGATCCGGTTCCGCCCGCCGCGCCAGGTACCGCGGCACCGCGAACTCCAGGAGCCAGTCCAGGCCCCAGTCGATCCCCGACGCGCCGATCGGACGGAACTCCGCGCGCATCCGCAGCCCGTCGTCGCCGTCCCCGGTGTGCGGGACCGTGTGGTCCCACGCGTCCCGCGGGTCGGTCGTGGTCATCCACGAGTACGTGTTCACCTGGTAGTCGTAGGCGATCCAGTCGACCTTCATCAGCTTGGAGCCCAGCACCTCCCCGAACACGAGGTCGCGGACCCCCGTCTCCTCGGCGGCCTCCCGCATCGCCGTCTCGCCGGGCGTCTCGCCCGGCCGCGCCCCGCCGCCGGGGACCTGCACGCCGTCCTCCGGCCGGTCGACGTGGAGCATCACGAGGACCTCCGTTCCACTCGGCCCCTCCCGCAGGACGTAGGCGGTGCCGCGCTGACGGAACTTCAAGAATCGCTCAGACATCCGGCCAGTCTGGCAAGCGCATGCACCGCGCCGCAACGCATTACCGCGCGCCGCTCAGCCCCGCGCCGTTCAGCCCGTGTCGATCAGTCGCGCAGCCGCACCACGAGCGGGCTCGGCATCCGGAACGACAGGTTCGGGTCGCTCATCGGCGCCGCGACCACCGCGCAGCGGGGGAGCAGCGGCCCCAGCTCCGCGACCACGACCTCCGCCTCCAGCCGCGACAACTGGCTGCCCAGGCATCGGTGCGCGCCCGCCCCGAACGCCAGGTGGCGCCGCGACCCGCGCTGGCCCGGGACCATCGCGGCCGGGCACTCGGCGACCTCTTCGTCGGCGCCCGCGGCCGCCAGCCACACCAGGACCGAGTCCCCTGCCGCGACCGGCACGCCGCCGATCTCCGTGTCCCGCAAAGCGACCCGCCGCCACGACGTGATCGGCGGCAGCAGCCGCAGGCCCTCCTCCACGATCGACGCGGGCTCGTGGGCCAGCAGGTCCGGCTCCTCGACGAGCCGGTGCAGCAGCAGCGTCAGGAACTGCGAGGTCGTCTCCTGGCCCGCGACGAGCAGGAAGAACAGCGCCGCAGTCGCGGCGTCCTCGCCGTGCGCCTCGCGCAGGTCCCCGACGGCGCCGTCCAGGGCCCAGCCGCGCAGCATCGCGTGGAACGGCCCCACGGCATCTGCCAGCTCCCGTTGCCGCGCAGGGGAAGGGTCGCCCCAGAACAGCTCCAGGGCCGCCCGGCTGAAGTGCTTGACCTCGGCGGTCGCCGACGCCTCGAAGCCCATCAGGCGCGCGAGCGCGGCGAGCGGGACCTCCGACGACACGGCCGCGTCGAGGTCCACGTCCTCCCCGGCCCGGAGCCGGTGCGCCGCAACCGCAACGGTGCGCCGCACGAGCCCGGTAAGCCACGGGCGCAGCGCGGCCACGCGCGCGGGCGCGAACACTTCGCCGAAGCGCTCGCGGATCGGCCCGTGGGTCGCGGTGTCGTTGTTCGCGAGCGTCGCAGGGAGCCGGAACCGGTGGGCGGCGAGCCCGCGGAGCGTCCCGGTCGGGACGGGGACCACCGCGTCCAGGGCGTTCGCCGCCGAGAACCGGTCCCGGTCGGCGAGGACCTCGCGGGCGAGGCGGTGCGAGGCGACCACGACCTGCCCGTCGCGCCGGAACGCCGGGGCTGCGGGGCGCGGATGTTTCCACAGCTCGAACAGCACGGGCGCAGCCTACCTCCCCCGAAAGTACGAGGCCCGCTCACGGTAATCTGCTTGCAGTCTTTCGGCGCATTTCGACCCCGGACGGCCGCGCCCCATCGCGCGGCGCCCCGGGCGCCGTCCGGCGCAGGACCCAATGCCCACAGAAGGAGACCGTTCCCTTGCAGGAGTACTCCTCCCAGGCCGCGTACGACCGCGGCGAGGCCGTCTGCGTGATCGGCGCCGGGGCCGCGGGCCTCATCGCCGTCAAGAACCTCCGCGAGAACGGATTCGAAGTGGACTGCTACGAGCGGGACACGGTCCTCGGCGGCCTGTGGAACCCGCAGAACCAGCACAGCCCGCTGTACCCGAACACGCACCTCGTGACGTCCCGGTCCCAGACCGAGATCCCCGACTTCCCGATGCCCGACGACTGGCCCGACTACCCGTCGTCCGCGCAGATGCTCACCTACCTGACCGCGTACGCCAAGCACTTCGGGCTCTCCGAGCACATCTGGTACGGCTCCGAGATCTCCCACGTCGAACCCGTCGAGGGCTCCCGCTTCGAGGTCGTCGTCAAGCCCGCCGCGGGCAACGCCGCCCGGCGCCTGCGCTACGCCGCGGTCATCATCGCCACCGGCCACCACTGGTCCCCGAACCTCCCGTCCTACCCGGGCCTCGACCAGTTCCGCGGCACCGTCCTCCACTCCTCGCAGCTGAAGGACCCGTCGCGCCTGCGCGGCAAGCACGTCCTCGTCATCGGCGGCGGGAACTCCGGCACCGACATCGCGTGCGAGGCGGCCGTGAACGCCGCCTCCTGCACCCACTCGGTGCGCCGCGCCCCCTGGCACCTGCCGAAGTACCTCGGCGGCGAGCCCGGCGACTTCGCGCTCGCGCGCCTGGGCGCCCGCCCGAAGTTCCTGCGCCGCTTCCTGACCGACCGCCTCCTCAAGGGCCCCGCGAGCCTCGCCGCCCGCATGGGCGTCGCCGCCGAGGGGCGGCCGTTCGAGGAGGAGCCGGTGCGCAACGGCCGCTACATGGAGCACGTCGGCGACGGCTCGATCCGCCGCCGCGGCGAGGTCGCCCGCTTCGACGGCTTCGACGTCGCGTTCGCCGACGGCACCGAGATGCGCCCCGACCTGGTCGTCCTCGCCACCGGGTACCGGCCCAAGTTCACGTCCGTCGACCCGAAGCTCCTCGGCATCCAGGACGAGTCGCCCTACCCGAACCTGTACGCGCGCATGTTCTCCCCGAAGATGGAGACCCTCGCCGTCGCAGGGCTCGTTGAACCCGGCGTCGGCGTCCTCCCCATCGTCCACTGGCAGACCCACGCCATCGCCCACTGGCTCCTGGTGCGCAAGAGCGACCCCGAGCGCGCCGCGAACTTCCGCATCCAGGTCCGCACCGAGGCCGAGCAGGACACCGCCCCCGCCGGGAGCTCGCCGCGCCACCGGCTCGCCGTCGACGCCGGGACCTACCTCGCCAGCCTCGGCCGCATCATCGACACCCTCGAACAGGAGCCCGCCAAATGAGCCTCGCCGCCTGGGTCCGGCGCGCCCGCACCCCCGCCCCCGCGCCGGTCGCGCGCGAGTACGCCTACCTCGAGCCCGCCGACCTCTTCGACATGGAGATCAAGGACGACCCCGAGGCGAGCCCCGTCCTGTGCTGCACCGGCGACCCCGCCGGCGCCGCGGCCTTCCAAGCCTTGTGGCTCAAGCGGATCGCGGGCACCGGCCGGTACGCCGCCTCGGTGAGCGTCCGCGGCCAGGGCGGCACGCCCGCCGCCGAGGGCGGCCTCGAAGCGCGCGCCCACGACCTGGTCCAGGCCGCGGTCACCGTGCCCCGCCAGACCGTTCTCATCGGACACAAAGAGGGCGCGGCCTGGGCCGCGCTCGCCGCGGGCCGCTACCCGGCCGCCGCGCTCGTCCTCGTCTCCCCGCAGAAGGTCCCGAAGCAGCCCCCGACCCCCGTCGGCGGCCCGCCGGTCCTCCTCGTCGTCGCCGAAGCCGAGACCCAGTCGAAGGAGGCGCAGGCCGTCGCCGACGCCTACGGCATCGCGCCCCTCACCTTCGCCGGATCCCCCGACGACGTCTTCAAAGGCGCCGGCGCCGAAGGACTCCTCGACGCGATCCTCTCCTGGCTCGCCCGAAAGGACTAGCCCCTGCGCACGCCGAGTGCCCGGCCGGGCCCTGGGGAAGGCCCCCCGTTTTCCAAGCTACTAGCGGGAAGCTGAAGGGGACCTGAAGCGCGTCCCCCGAAAGGGTCAGACGACTGCGCCGTCGTC
Organism: Glycomyces sp. NPDC047369; assembly: GCA_040643255.1. Lineage (GTDB taxonomy): Bacteria > Actinomycetota > Actinomycetes > Mycobacteriales > Micromonosporaceae > Glycomyces. Next base: position 222,967 of record JBEYTX010000001.1, read on the forward strand.
CGTGTCGTCGGCGTCCTTGTCCGGGCGCAGGCGGCTGATGAGCAGCCACACGCCGATGAGGAACCCCACGAAGCCGACCAGGCGGCCCGGGTTCTGCCCCAGCGGCGCGATGCCCGGATTCACCAGCAGCGCCAGACCGGCCACGATCAGCAGCACCCCGCCCACCGCGGGCAGGCTCGGCCACGGCACCGGCGGCGGATCCGGCGGGTCGTAGTCGTCCTCGTCGTCGTCCGGCAGGTCCGCGTCCCACAGCTCCAGCAGGCCCGGCTCCTCATCGGACGACGACATCCGCGACGGCGGCGTCACCGCCTCCGCCGCGACCTCCGGCTCAGGCTCCGGCGACTGCGACAGCGTCGGGTCCTCCAGACCCCGCACCAGCTCCTCGAACCGCCGGTCCACGTCCTCCGGCAGCAGCTCGCCCTCCCGGCCGTCCTCCTGGCCGCCGGCCTCGGGCTCCTCGCCCCGCTCAGTCATGGACCGACCGCGCCTTCGCCAGCTGCCGCTCCATGAACGCGGCGCTCCCCGAGAAGATCGTCTCCGCGTCGTAGTCCAGCGTCGCCACATGGAAGCTCCGCGGCAGCACCGTCGACTCCACGTCCTTCGACCGCACCCCCGCGCGCACCACCGCGCTGTTCCGCGGATGCACCACATGGTCCTGCGCACTCGTGAACAGCCGCAACGGGACCGTGACCCGCGCCAGCTCCGGCCGCGTCACCTTCCACAGCTGCCGCAGCGACACGTACGCCGCCACCGGCGTCCGGTCGGTCGTCTTCTCCCGCACGTCGGGCTTGTTCAGGTCCGACCCGATCGCCGCGACGCTCGGCATCACGTACCGCAGCACCGGCGCCAGGAACCCCTCGCGCTTGCTGTCGAAGATCGCCGGGTTCACCAGCACCAGCCCCGCGAGGTCGCCCCCGCGCTGCTCCGCCAGCCGCAGGCACAGCGACCCGCCCATCGACAGGCCCCCCGCGAACACCGGAAGACCCAGCGCCAGCGCCTGGTCGAGCGCCTCCTCCAGCCGGCCGTACCACTGCTGCCACGTCGACTTCGCCAGCACCTGCCACGTCTCGCCGTGCCCCGGCAGGAGCGGCGCGATGACGTTGAAGCCCGCGTCCCGCAGGTACTCGCCCCACGGCCGCATCGACGCCGGATCCGACGTGAACCCGTGGCACAGCAGCATCGTGGCCTTGGCGTCAGGACCGAGGTCGAACGCGAACTCCTCGGAATCGATCGTCACGTCGCCTCCCGGATCGCCGAATGTGGGGCGCCGGACCCGCCCGGCCCGGAGCGGCCCGGGGCCGCGGCCGGGGGGAGGTCCCTTTTCGCGCTGCGTGCCCATTCTCGCACGCGCCCGCCCCGCCCTGCCACCGCTCAACGCGCCCGTCCGGGCCGCCCCGGGCGGCCGCCGGTCCGCCGGATTGACCGATGCCGATACGCTTGGACCCGTGATCATGTGGTGGTTTCTCAAGGCGACACTGGGGTCGCTGCTGTGGGTGGTCTACCGCCCGAAGGTCGACGGGCTCGAGCATGTCCCCGACGACGGCCCGGCGATCCTGGCCTCCAACCACCTCGCCGTGACCGACTCCTTCTTCATGCCCCTGGTCGTCACGCGCCGGGTCACCTTCATCGCCAAAGAGGAGTACTTCACCGGCACCGGCTTCAAGGGCTGGTTCGTGCGCACCTTCATGAACGCCGTCGGCGCCATCCCCGTCGACCGCGCCGGAGGCGACGCCGCCAACGTCTCCCTCGACACGGGGAAACGCATCCTCACCGAAGGCCGCCTGTTCGGCATCTACCCCGAGGGCACCCGCTCGCCCGACGGCCGCCTCTACCGCGGCAAGACCGGCGTCGCCCGCCTCGCCCTCCAGACCGGCTCACCGGTCGTCCCCGTCGCCATGCTCAACACCGGCGAGCTCCAGCCCATCGGCCGCCGCATCCCCCGGGTCGGCCGCGTCCGCATCAAGTTCGGTCCGCCCCTCGACTTCAACCGCTACCGGGACCTCGTGGGCGACCGGTTCATCGAACGCGCCGTCACCGACGAGGTCATGGACGCCCTGCGCGAACTCACCGGCCAGGACTACGTCGACGAGTACGCCGCGGACGTCAAGAAGCGCCAGCAGCAGAAGGAATAGAAAGCACCGCTTCCCCGGACCCCCTACTCAGGCCCTCCGAAGCCCGCCCTCCGCCGCAGCGCCGGCAGGTCCACCACCACGATCTTGCGGCCCTCGGTCCGCAGCCAGCCCCGGTTCGCGAAGATCCCTATCGCCTGGTTGACGCTCTGGCGCGACCCGCCCGCCATCTCCGCCAGCTGCGTCTGGTTCAGCTCGATCGTCGTCATCGGCGACGAGTGCTGCTCCGCCAGCCGCACCAGCGTCTTCGCCACCCGGCCCGGCAGGTCCAGGAACACGTGGTCCGAGGACTGCTCCGTCAAGCGCCGCACGATCATGCCCATCGACCGCAGCACCGCGTCGAGCATCTTCGGGTTGCCGTGCACCAGCTCCAGGAACGAGGACCGCGCCAGCGCCAGCGCCGACGTGTCCTCCAGGGCCTCCGCGCTGGCCGACCGGGGGGAGCCGTCGAGGAGGGAGACCTCGCCGAGGACCTCGGGGGCGCGGGCGACGTGGAGCATGGCCCGCTCGCCGGTGGCCGCGGTCCTGAAGACGCTGACCGCGCCGGAGCGGATCATGATGAGCGACTCGCCCGGTTCGCCCTCGAAGAAGAGGAGGTGCCCGCGCCGGTAGTGGCGCTGCACGGCCACGCCCGCGATCTGCCGCCGCGCCTGCGGGTCGAGGCCGGCGAACATGGCGACGCCTGCAAGCGGGTCTTCAGATGGGCTGACACCCATGGTTCTTCCCCCTTCGGTGGGTCCCGGGTCGCGGGCTCCCTCCGATGATCGCTGTCTTTTCCGTCGTTGTACAGAGCCCGGTGTCGGAAACTTCACGCTCCGTTGGGTCGTGTGTCCAGACGGTGCACTTGTCGCTCGGCCGCGCGTACGATCGAGTCTACGTGCTTTCGCGTCTATTGTCCGGTATCGCGCTTCTCATAGGCAGATTGCGAGGTCAGATTCCGGCTGCCTGATCGTATGGCGTAGCGTCGACTCCAGCCCGGCGACATACGGGCGGGTCCCGATTCGGGCTGAACAGACCGCCCGTGATCATACGAAAGGCCGATGCGTGGCGTACCGCTACTTCTACGACACCGAGTTCATCGAGGACGGTCGCACGATCGACCTGGTCTCGATCGCGGTCGTCGACGAGCACGGCCGCGAGTACTACGCCGTGTCGACCGAGTTCGACCCCTCGCGGGCGATCGAGTGGGTGCGGCGCAACGTCCTCGACAAGCTCCCGGCCCCGTCGAGCCACCTGTGGAAGGACCGGTCGACGATCCGCGACGAGCTGTACGAGTTCCTGGTCGGGCCGGTGCGCCGCAAGACCGGCAGCCACCCGGGGGAGCGCGTCGAGCTGTGGGCGTGGATCGGCGCGTACGACCACGTGGTGCTCGCGCAGCTGTGGGGGACGATGCCGGAGCTGCCGCGCGCGCTGCCGCGGATGACGAAGGACCTGCGCCAGCGCTGGGAGGACCTGGGGCGCCCGGAGCTGCCGGTGACCCCCGACGCGGACATGCACGACGCGCTGACGGACGCGAAGCTGAACCTGGCCCGGTGGAAGGCCCTGGAGGCGGTGCGCGGGGACCGCTCGGGCGTCGTCGAGTCCCACCGCTGAACCGCGTCCTGAACCCCTGGTCGCCGCTCCCGGGCCCCGATATATGGTGGGCGAAGTTTCGGCAATGAGGCCGCCCAGTTAACAGTCCTCACTTCTAGGGAGTTAGACGCATGCGCATTGGCGTGCTCACCGGCGGCGGCGACTGCCCCGGTCTCAACGCGGTCATCCGAGCCGCTGTCCGCAAGGGCACCAAGGAATACGGTCACGAGTTCGTGGGCTTCCGCTACGGCTGGAGGGGCCCGATCGAGGGCATCACCCAGGAGCTGAACTGGGACGTGGTCGAGAACATCCTCGACCAGGGCGGCACGATCCTCCACTCCTCGCGGACGAACCCCTACAAGATCGAGGGCGGCGTCGAGGCCATCAAGAAGAACATGGCGGACCTGGGCGTGGACGCGCTCATCGCCATCGGCGGCGAGGACACCCTGGGCGTCGCCACGAAGCTGACCGCCGACGGCGTCAACTGCGTCGGCGTGCCGAAGACCATCGACAACGACCTGTCGGGCACGGACTACACGTTCGGCTTCGACACGGCCGTGAACATCGCGACCGAGGCCATCGACCGCCTGTGGACGACCGCCGACTCGCACGACCGCTGCATCGTCGTGGAGATCATGGGCCGCCACGCGGGCTGGATGACGCTGCACGCGGGCATCGCCGGCGGCGCGAACGTGACCCTCATCCCCGAGGTCGCGTTCGACATCGAGAAGGTCGCCGCCTTCGTCAAGGACCGCAAGGAGGCCGGGAAGGCCACCATCGTCGCGGTCTCCGAGGGCGCGCACGCCCAGGAGGGCATGGTCCTCAAGGACGGCGAAGTCGACGCGTTCGGCCACGTCAAGCTCGGCGGCGTCGGCGACTGGGTCGCGGCGGAGATCAAGGAGCGCGCCGGCATCGAGACCCGCGCGATCATCCTCGGCCACCTCCAGCGCGGCGGCACCCCGACGGCGTTCGACCGGGTCCTGGCGACGCGCCTGGGCCTTGAAGCCGCCGACGCGGTGAACGAGGGCGACTTCGGCAAGATGATGGCGCTCCAGGGCACCAACGTTGTGCGCATCCCGATCCACGAGGGCACCGACGTGCTCAAGACCGTCCCGGTCGAGCGGTACGCCGACGCCGAGGTCTTCTTCGGCGTGTAGCACCGCGAACGCGCAACCACGGGCACGCCCGGTCGTTAGACCGGGCGTGCCCGTCGCTTTCACCGATTCGCAGCCGCCCGATCTCCGCACGGAAATCGGCGAGATCCCGCATCTCGCCGATTTCACGTTCCACAAGACCCTTGCGGACGTCGACTTCGAGGGCCTCCCGGTCAGGGGCCTCGACGCCGACTTCTACCGGCGGCCGGTCGGGGACCGGCTGCTCAGCGTCGGGGTCTACCGGTTCGGCGGGAGCGAGACCCACCGCGCCTGGGGCTGGGTCGGCGAGGCGCACTGCTCGTGGCACGCCTACCGGGACCCCGGCACGGGCGGGTTCGACGGCCCGTTCGCGGGCTGCCCGCTGCTGCGGGTGCTCCGCGACGGCGACCGGGCCCGCGGGTTCGAGCTGGGCTCGGGCGGGCCGGGCCGGCGGTTCCTCGTCGATCCGGATGGAGTTGTGGCGGGCGCGGTCACCGCGCGCCCGGTCTGAGCGGCCCTGCCGGGCCGGGGTCAGTCCCCTTCGGCGGCCTGCGCGTCGGCCGCCCGGGCCCGTTCGAGGCGGGTGGCCCGCCGCGTGTAGACGATGGCCGCGGCGGTGATCGCCAGCCCGAAGAACAGGCCGGTGCCCGCGAACAGCGACGAGGCGCCCGGTGAGAACCCGAGGATCGCCACCGGCACCTGCACGATGCCGATCAGCCCCACGAGCAGCCACTTGTTCTGGCCCCGGCCCCACAGCAGCGCCGTCCAGATCGGCGCGACCACGATGGCCAGGGTCGCGATGTCGAGCGCCCAGTGCAGCACCGGGTTGTGGACCCGGTCGTGCTGAAACGCCATCGCCGGGCTCGACACCGCCAAGATCATGGCGGCGACGGTCGCCACGAAGGCAAGACGACGTGTCATTCGTGACCTCCTTTGCGTGCGAAGTCTTAACGCTACGTCCGGTAGTCGCCCATGTCTGTCGGGTATCCGCCACTAGCCGTGCCCGCCTTCAGCTCCCCTTCAGGTTCTCCGCGCTACGGTCCGGAACCGGGGGCCCACGGCGCGGTCGCGAGCGGCTCTCGCGCTGCCCCGCTTCAGCTCCCCTTCAGGTTCTCCTGTGTAGCTTTGGAAACCGGGGGGCCTTCCCCAGGGCGCCCGGCGGTCTTCAAGGTGCGCGCGAACGGCCGGGAGCCCAGCGGGCTTCCGGCCGTTTCGCGTTGCGGTGCTTACGGGTGGGTCTTGGACAGCTCCGCCGCCTCGACCGTGTGGCGCAGCAGGAGCGCCGTCGTCACGGGGCCGACGCCGCCGGGGACCGGGGTGAGGCGGCCTGCGACCGGGGCGACCGCGGCGTAGTCGACGTCGCCGACCAGGCCGCCGTCGTCGGTCGGGTTGGTGCCCACGTCGATGACCGTGGCGCCGGGCTTCACGAAGTCGGCGCCGATCATGCCCGCGCGGCCGACCGCCGCGACGAGGACGTCCGCCTCGCGGCACACCGCGGCGAGGTCCTTCGTGCGCGAGTGGCACACGGTCACCGTCGCCGACTCGTTGAGCAGCAGCAGCGCCGCGGGCTTGCCGACCACCGTCGACCGGCCGACCACCACGGCCCGCGCGCCCGACAGCTCCACGTCCTCGCGCTTGAGCAGCTCCAGGACGGCCGCGGCCGTCGCCGGGGCCCACGTGCGGCGCCCCTGCGCGAGGCGCCCCAGGCCCTCGGAGTTCGCGCCGTCGATGTCCTTGAACGGGCTGATGTACCAGCCGACCTCGGGCAGTGTCACGCCCTCGGGCAGCGGCGTCTGGCAGATGATCCCGTGCACGTCCGGGTCCGCGGACAGCTCCTGGAGCTTCGCGATGATCTCGCCCTTGCCGGGCGCGTCGAGCTGCTCGATGCGGCAGTCGACGCCCTCCTTCTCGGCGGCCTTCTTGATGGACCGCACGTACCAGGCCGTGCCCTCGTCGTCGGTCGGCACGACGACCGCGAGCGTCGGCGCCGTCCCCTCCGCGCGCAGCTTCGCCGCCGCCGCGGCCACGTCTGCGCGGATCGCCTTGGCGACCGCGCGCCCGTCGATGTCGCTCATGCGCGGATCCGCTTCGCCACGGCGTGCATGATCGCCTCGGCCTGGACCTTCGCCTGGAGCGCCTCGTTCAGGGCGCCCGCGAGCCGCTCGCGCTCGGCCGGGTCCTTGATCGACACCAGGTTGATGTCCACGTTCAGCGCCGCGGACTCCAGCGCCGACTTCGCCGCCGACGCCGCCACGGCCACATCGGACAGCACGTTCGGGTTGGAGCCCTCCAGGACCCGCCCCGACAGCTTGATGACCTCGGCGGCGACCCGCGCGACCGCGAGCGGCACCGCCGCGGCCTCGACCAGGCCCGCCTGGATCGCCGCGGTCCGCGCGGCCTTCTCCTCGTCGGAGGACTTCGGGAGCTTGTACGCGGCGACCACGCCGGAGAACGCCTCGGCGTCGTCCTCGGCCAGCTGGAGCGCCTCGCCCTGGAGCCGCTCGGCCTCGGCCAGGACCTCCCGCATCACCGCCTCGTGCTCTGCGAACTTCGGCTTCCCGATCGTCAGGTTGCACACCATGGAGACCAGGGCGGCGCCCATGGCCGCGTTCACCCCCGCCGCGGCGCCCCCGCCGGGCGCCGGCTTGTCCGACGCGAGGTCGGACAGCCACTCATCAATCGTCGTCTTACGCACCCGACCAGCCTAGACGCGCCCGCAAAGGTGGGATGTCTCCGCGACGCCGAGTGTGTCGCGGCGGGCCGCCGGGCCAGTGGCCCAACCCATGGGATTGCCAAATCGGTGTCACCGCCCCCCGCGCGGCCCGCGTACGATATGCGCGTGAACCGCCAATGGCATGACCTGCGAAACCCCGGCCTCGTCCCCGTCGTCGCCGACGAGGAGGAAGCCGAGCGCTATCAGCTCGACGCCTGGCGGGACCTGCCCCGAGAGCAGGTCCCCCCGTGGCCCGACTACGCCGAGGTCGAGGACGTGACCGGCGTGCTCGCCGCCGTCCCGCCGATCGTCGCGCCCTACGAGGTCGACCACCTGCGCGAGCGACTCGCCGAGGTGTGCGAGGGCCGCGCGTTCCTCATGCAGGGCGGCGACTGCGCCGAGACGTTCATCGACAACACCGAGCACCACGTGCTCGCGAACATGCGCACGCTCCTCCAGATGGCGGTCGTGCTCACCTACGGCGCGTCGCTCCCGGTCGTCAAGGTCGGCCGCATCGCCGGCCAGTACTCCAAGCCGCGCTCGGCCGCGACCGACTCGCTCGGCCTGCCCGTGTACCGCGGCGACATGTTCAACTCGCTGGAGGCGACCGAGGAGGCCCGGGTCGTCGACCCGCAGCGGATGATCCGCGCCTACGCCAACTCCGCCGCGACCATGAACATGCTCCGCGCGTACCTGCGCGGCGGCCTCGCCGACCTCATGGCCGTCCACGACTGGAACAAGGACTTCGTGCGCACCTCCCCGGCCGGGGAGCGGTACGAGGCCATCGGCCGCGAGATCGACCGGGCCGTGCGCTTCATGGCCGCGTGCGGCGTCGAGGACGACAACCTCCACACCGCGGAGGTCTTCGCGTCCCACGAGATGCTCGCCATCGAGTACGACCGGGCGCTCACCCGCATCTACGACGGCAAGGCGTACGCCCTGTCCGGCCACATGGTCTGGAACGGCGAGCGCACCCGCCAGCTCGGTGGCGCCCACATCGACTTCCTGTCGCGCGTCGCGAACCCGGTGGGCTGCAAGATAGGCCCGACCGCGACGCCCGAATGGGTCGTGGAGATGTGCCAGAAGCTCAACCCGGAGAACGTCCCCGGGAAGCTCGTCATCATCACCCGCATGGGGCACAAGAACGTCCGCACGCTCCTCCCGCCGATCGTCGAGAAGGTCGAGGCCGCCGGGTGCAAGGTCGTGTGGCAGTGCGACCCCATGCACGGCAACACCTTCGAGTCCGCGTCCGGGTACAAGACCCGCGCGTTCGACCAGGTCGTCGACGAGGTCCTCGGGTTCTTCGAGGTCCACCGCCGCATCGGGTCCCACCCCGGCGGCATCCACATCGAGCTCACCGGCGAGGACGTCACCGAGTGCGTCGGCGGCGCCCAGGAGATCCGCGACGACCAGCTCTCCGACCGGTACGAGACCGCGTGCGACCCGCGGCTGAACACGCAGCAGTCGCTGGAGCTGGCGTTCCTCGTCGCGGAGATGCTGCGCCACTGATCCCGTTGCGCTGACCCATAGAGTGGTGTGCATGAGTGCACACGACGTGTTCCTGCTCGGCGGAGTGTTCCCCGGCTCTGCGCCGGCGGAGGCGCTCCGCCGAGTCGTCTCCTATGCGAGCCAAGCGGAAGCATCCGGACTCGACGGCGCCTGGACCGCCGAGCACCACTTCATCGAGTACGGCGCCGGCCCCTCCGCGACCCTCATGGCCGCGCACCTCCTCGCCGCGACCGAGCGGATCCAGATCGGCACCGCCGTCGCCGTCCTCTCCACCCGCCACCCCGTGGCCCTGGGGGAGGAGGCCGCGACCCTCGACGCCCTTGCACCGGGCCGGTTCCGCCTCGGCGTCGGCCGCGGCGGCCCCTGGATCGACCTCGACGTCTTCGCCTCCGGCCTCGACCGGTACGAACGCGGCTTCGAAGAGGGCCTGCGCCTCCTCACCACCTGGCTCTCCGGCGCCACCGAGGTCGCCCACGCGGGCGAGTTCTTCGACGTCCTGCCCGTCCGCGTCATGCCCCCCGGCACCGGCGCGCCGATCTGGGTAGCGGCCACCGGCGAGGGCACCGCCCGGCTCGCCGGACGGCTCGGACTGCCGCTCCTGCTCGGGATGCACGCTCCGGACGAGGAGCACCGCACGCTCATCAGGGCGTGGCGCACCGAGGCCGAGAACGCCGGGCACGACCCCGACGCGGCCGAGCACGTCTCGACGCACCTCGCCCAGATCGCCGACACGCCAGGGGACGTCGACCGCCTCCGCGAGTCGCTCACCGAGCTCCTCGTCCGCGGCACCGGCCAGTACGTGTCCCTCAAACCCGGCCGCACCCAGCGCGACCACGGCGCCTACGTCGACTGGATGATCGGCCGCCACGCCGTCGGCACCGCCTCCCATGTGGCCGAACGGCTCGCCGCCTCCGCCGACGCCACCGGCGTCTCCCGCCAGCTCCTCCTCGTGGAGGGCCGCGGCGACCCGGACGCGGTGCGCGACAACATCGCCGCCCTCGGGGCGGCCCTGGGCCCCGCTAGTACGGCCGGTACTGCGGCGCCTGCGGCGGCAGGCCCCTGAGCGGGTCGCGGCCCTTCTGCCGGAACCACTGGTTCGCCGACCCCGTGAACAGGCACAGCAGCGTCACGATCGGCATCGACAGCCCCAGCAGCGTCCACACCAGCCGCGACCCGTCGACCACCGACGTCTCCATGTCGCCGACCCGGAACCCGGCGTACAGCCCGTAGAACCCGGTCACGATCGACCCGAGCATGAGCAGGATCGTGACGACCTGCGCCCACCGCCGCCCCGCGCCGATCTTCACCGCGAGGACCCCGTACAGGACCACGATCAGGACCGTCGCCACGATCACCACGACCAGCAGCGCCGCCAGGTCCTCGAACCCCTGCGCGAGGTCCTCCTCGAACCCGAAGTCGTCGAAGTCCACCGACGTCCAGAACAACCCGATCGTCCCCGTCCCCGCCCCGCAGCAGATCAGGAACGAGAACTGAAGCCACATCATCACCTGCGCGGCAGTAACAGTGCCGGGCTTGCGGCGCAGCAGCTCAGGCGGCAACGGCGTGGAAGGCGGGGTCAGCATGTACGGGTCCTCCGGGTGGGCGGTCCCTGAATTCTAGGGCTCGGGGGCTACCCGGTCCGAGTCGTGCTCGCGGAACCACTGCTCGGCGGATGCTGAGCGTGTGCAGGCCCAGGCGATCGTCTGGAGGATCACCGACGGCAGCACGGTTGGAAGTACCCACCATGCGAGGTCGCCTTCGGTCGCCGCTGCTGCCATGGCGGTGGCCGACAGCACGAGGACCACCACCAATCCGATCGCGACCCCGGTACGTCCACGGCGGTCGCCCTTGCCGAGCAGGATCGCGGTCGTGGCCGCGTAGACGATACTGCCGATTGCCAGGACCAATACGAACGCCACGCTGACCCAGTCCCAGGTCGGGCCGAGTTCGTCGGCAATGAAGAAGAGCACGAGCAGGTAAGTCGGCCACCACATCGAGATCGGCAGGTATCCGCAGCAGAGGAGGGAGCCGAACTGAAGGGCGACCATCCACTGCGCGGTGGTGATCGACCGAGGTCGGGCTGGTTTCGGAACGGGGTGGATCAACATGTCCGGGCCTTTGCGCGTTGAGGAGTTGAACATGTTCAACAATACGCGAAAAGGCTGGACCCCAACCGTTCGTGAGTCCGACTCCACAGTCGGCGGAAGTGGGTCAGCGGAGGGCGGTTCTCAGGGCTTCGAAGACTGTTTCGTCTTGGAACTGGTAGCCCATGGCTTGGAGTTTGCGGGGTTTGATGTTGGCGCCGCGGAGCATTTCTACGGCCGCCTCGCCGGCGACGAGTTTGACGGCCCAGCCGGGGATGGGCCAGGGGGCGGGGCGGTGGAGGGCGGCGCCGAGGGCTTTGGCGAAGTCCTTGTTGCGGACGGCGTTGGGGCCGACCATGTTCACCGGGCCGGTGGTGTCGCCTTCGATGATCTGCTTGGCGGCCGCGGTCCAGTCGCGCAGGGACATCCAGGACAGGTACTGGCGCCCGGAGCCGAAGCGGCCGCCGAGGCCGAACTGCCAGGCGGGCTTCAGGCGCGCGAGGAGGACGCTGCCGGGGCCGAGGACGTGGCCGGTGCGCAGGTGGACGACCCGGGCGCCCGCGTCGGCGGCGGGAGCGGCGGCCTGCTCCCAGGCGAGGCAGAGCTGGCCAAGGAAGTCCGCGGCGGCCGGGTAGGTCTCGTCGACTTCGAGGTCGGCGCGGTCGCCGTACCAGCCCATCGCGGAGCCGTTGACGAGCGCCGGGACGCCCGCCTGCGCGACGGCCTTCGCGAGCACGGTTGTCGGGATCACGCGCGAAGTGCGCAGGCGCTGCTTGTACGCGGCGTTCCAGCGCTGGCCGCCGATCGAGGCACCGCAGAGGTTGACGACCGCGTCGGCGCCGTCGAGGATCTGCGGGTCGAGGGCCTCCCGGTAAGGGTCCCAGAGGATCTCGTTCTCCTCGTCGGGGCGGTGCCTGACGAGGCGGACGATGTCGTGGCCTTCGAGCTCCTGCATGAGGGCCCGGCCGAGGTAGCCGCTCGAACCGGCGATGACGATGCGCATGGGCCCAAGCCTAGGCGTTCGGGCGCGCGTACCAGTCCTGGACTTGCGTTCGCAGGCCCGGCGCCTGGAGCTCGGCGTTGGCCTGGATCGAGGCGAGGGTCTGGGCGGCGAGGGCGCGGCGCCATTCGAGTTCGGCGGTGCGCATCGCGGTGTCGATCGCGCACGGTGCGCGGAACACCGACGCGGGCTCGTCGGCCCACACCCCGTGCTGCCGGATCTCCGCGCACTGGAACGCCTCGTCGGGGCCCTCGATCGCGGCGAGCACGTCCATGAGCGTGATGTCCGCCAGCCGCTTCGCGAGCCGGAAGCCGCCCTTCTTGCCCGCGGTGGAGGTGAGGATCCCGGCCTTGACGAGCGGCTGGAGCTGCTTGTTGAGGTAGGCGGGCGGCAGGCCGTACCCGGCGGCGAGCCGCGCGGTCGACACCGGCTCGGCCGTCGCGGGGTCGCCGCGGCCCATCCAGTCGAGCAGCAGGCAGCAGTGCGCGGCCCACTCGACGCCTTCGCTGATTCGCATAATCACGATGATAGCCGTCTTGGTTTCGCTCATACGTGTTCCAGAGCACCGCACTTGCCGATCTTTATCTAGACATATAATATCTAGATATCAGCTTCGAACCGGAGGAACACCACATGAGCACCGCCCCCAAGCCCGTCATCGCCCGCGCCGACACCGCCGAACGCCTCGCCCACGCGCAGCAGTCGGTCATGACCCTGCTCGCCGACTCCTCCGCGACCGGCGGGGCCCTGTCGGTGACCCGCTCGACCTTCCCCGACGGCGGCGACGGCGCGCCCTCGCACGTCCACACCGCCGCAAGCGAATCGCTCTTCGTCATCTCCGGGAGGCTCCAGGTCCTCACCGGCGACGAGGTCGTCGTCCTCGAAGCGGGGGACTTCGTCTCGATCCCGCCCGGCCTGCCGCACGCCTTCGGCGCTGCGAAGGGCTCGGACGCCGACGTCCTCGCCGTCTTCACGCCCGCCGCGGACCGGTTCGACTACTACAGGCTGCTCGAACGCGTCGTCGCGGGCGAGGCCGACCCGGCCGAGATCCCCGCGTCGGGGCAGCGGTACGACAACCACTACGTCGCCAGTGACGCCTGGATCCGCGCCCGCGCCTAGGGAACGCGAAACGGCCGCCCCGGCTCGGGGCGGCCGTTCCACATGTCGCTAGAGGCCCAGCTTCGCGAGGTCCAGGCGCCCGAAGCGGTTGCGCCACACCACGCCCGCCTCGAGCCCCGCCATGACGGACCGCTGGAGCGTGTTGTCCTGGGGGAGCTTCTCGACCGGCGTGTCCTCGGTCCGCCCGAACACGAAGCGCCACAGGTCGGTCCGGTTCCCCGCCGGGTCGCCGTCGCCGTCGAGGGCGAACAGCGCCGCGAATCCGGGGATGTTCGACCGCTCCGGCAGCCAGTCGGCGAGCTGCGGGTCGAGCAGCCACGACTGGCAGCCGATCGAGAGGTCCTCGGGCCCGGCGTACCGCTCGGGGAACACCGCGGGCAGGAACTCCAGGGCCCACTCCACCGAGTCGCGCACCGCGTCGAGCGTCAGCGGCCCGCCCTCGCCGCGGATGTGCATGCCCACGTACGGTTTCGGGCCGTCGCCCTCGACGCAGAACTGGAGCCGCCCGAGCTGGTACAGCGCGCCGCGCACGTGCCCGGTGAACCAGTGGGCGACGTCGAGCCCGGCCCGCCCGTAGATCCGGCGGTTCAGGCGCAGCTTCTCCCCGACGTCGGCGAGGACCCGCCGCGACAGGTCCTCGTCCACGCCCCGGTCCCGGTGGAACTCCAGCATGTCGGGGACGGCCGCGAGGATCGGGAACAGCCCCAGCAGCGGGTGCCCGGCGGGCGGCTCGGGCCAGGAGAGCCACTTCCGGCCGCCCATGTCGGCCGCGATGCCCTGGTACAGCCGGTCGGCGAGCTCCAGTGCCGCGCCGTCGAGGGAGCCGAGGGCGCGCACCGCGTCGTCGGCGTCGTCCGCGTCGGCGCCGCACCAGTCGAGCAGCAGTTCGCGGACGGCGGCGGCGTCGGGGGCCGGGTAGGCCCGCACGGCGCCCGCCTGGGGGAGGTCCTGAGTCACCGGCCTATGTCACCATGCCCGGCCCCCCGGCGGCAACATCGGGTCGGTCACCCTAGTCTGGGTGCGTGCGACGGCTGCTGACGCCCCCATGGATCGTCCTCCACTGCTTCGCCGTGGTCCTGACGGTCGCTTTCGGCCTGCTCGGGTGGTGGCAGCTCGGCCGCGCCCAGGGCGGCAACGCCATCAGCTGGGGCTACGCGCTCGAATGGCCGGTGTTCGCGATCTTCACGCTCACGGTGTGGATCCGGCAGATGCGCCTGGAGCTGCGCAAGGACCGCCCCGGGGGCGAGTCGCCGCGCCGCCGCCCCGAGCCGCCGCCGATGGCCTCGCCGTTCGAGGACGCCATCCTGAACGCCCGGCAGTCGCCTTCCGAATCCTCCCAGGGGAGCCACGCATGAACGCCGCTCTGAAACGCTTCCGGATCGTCGCCTGGATCGTCGGCACGTTCCTCATCGGCCTCATCTTCGTGGCCATGCCGCTCAAGTACATCGGCCACAACGACGTGCTCGTCACCGTCATCAGCCCGATCCACGGCCTCTGCTACATGGTCTACCTGGTGCTCGGCTTCCACCTGGCCCAGCAGGCCGGCTGGAAGTTCTGGCCGCAGACCGTGGGCCTGCTGCTGGGCGGGACGATCCCGGTCGCCTCGTTCTTCGTGGAGCGCTGGGCGCACCGCCGCATCCTGGAGGAGCACCCGCAGGCCGCCGACCCGAAGATCCGCCAGGAAGAGCGGGTCTGAGACGTAGCGAAGGGCCCGGCGGCCAAGCCGCCGGGCCCTTCTTCACGCCTTATTCCAGGTACGACCCGGCCTTGAAGGTGTCCCAGTCGAGGGACCAGCCGGTGAACCCGTCGCCCTGCGGCACGTCGATGCCGGTGTTGGAGACGACCACCGGGTCGCCCCAGCGCACGAAGTTGTAGATCCACTCGCCCATCTCGTCGGAGACGTTGATGCAGCCGTGGGAGCCGTTCGAGCGCCCGAGCCGGTCGGCCGCCCACGGGGCGCCGTGGATGAACTGCCCCGAGAACGTCAGGCGCATCGCCCACTTGACGTCGGTCTCGTAGTCGTACAGGTCCGAGACGAACGTCGAGGACTCCTCGCGGCTCATGATCGTCATGGTGCCGGAGAAGGACCGCGCGTCGTTCCCGTCGATCGGCTCGTCGGAGCCCAGCGAGATCGGGATGGTCTGGACGATCGCGCCGTCCAGGTACGCCCGCATCTGCTTCGTGCTGTTGTCCGCCTCCAGGAGCCGCGCCTCGGCGTCGGTCGTGAACGACGTCTCCTGGTCGAACTCGCCGTACTTCCCGTCGCCCAGCGCGAGGCCGCCGAGGCCGAGCCTGACGGTGACCTGCGTGTTCGGCTGCCAGTACTCCTTGGGCCGGTATTCGAGGGCCCGCCCGGTGATCCAGTGCCAGGAGCCCTCCTGCGCGGGCTCGGACGCGACGAACAGGCGCCGCTCGACCGAGGCGCGCAGGTCCTCGGCGACCTCGTAGTCGGTGAAGCGGAACGCGAGGATCGCGCCCTGCCCGACCGTGGAGTCCTGCCCGGGGAGGTAGTTCTCGATGCTGACGCGGTCGCCGGGGGAGGCGATGACGGTGAACGTCGAGGTCGCGGTCCCTTCGAGCCCGGCGTCGTCGACGGCCGTGACCGTCGCGGTGTAGACGCCCTCCCATTCGAGGGGGCTCGCGGGGACCCAGGTGGTCCCGTCGGGGTGCATGGCGCCGTCGACCGCGGTCCCGGACGCGTCGGTCAGCGCGAACTCCTTGAACTCGCCGCTCTCGACGGTCCAGGCGATCTCGGTGGCGGCGGTGGCGTCGGCGGACCCGTCGGCGGGGGTGATGGTGATCTTGGCGGCGCTCTGCGGCTCCTCGGAGGAGCCGCCGTCCTCCGAGATGGTCCCGTTCTCCTTGGTGCAGGCCGCGGCCAGCCCCAGGGCGGCGGCCGAGCCCGCGGCGACGAGGGCGCCGCGCCGGGTCAGAGAGGATCGTCCGAAGCTCATCGCCCAACGGTACACACGTGCGGCCAGCGCGAGTCCCCAGTGAACCTGTGAGTTCCGCCGGGCACCGGCGGCCCGGTCCTACGCCCGGATGCTCAGATGCACGTGGTTCGTGTGGTCGGAGGACGGGTCGCCGTACGCGCCCGAGTAGGACTTCCAGCCGTTGCCGGGGAACCAGATCTGGCGGTACCAGATGACGTACTGGACGCCGAGGGCGTCG
Organism: Glycomyces sp. NPDC047369; assembly: GCA_040643255.1. Classification (GTDB taxonomy): domain Bacteria; phylum Actinomycetota; class Actinomycetes; order Mycobacteriales; family Micromonosporaceae; genus Glycomyces. The sequence goes on from JBEYTX010000001.1 coordinate 239,397, forward strand.
GAGTTCTCGATGAACCAGGCCGCGAGGTTCTGCCCGTAGTCGTAGTCGCCGCCCTGGGCGTCGCCGCCGAAGCCGCCGGGCTCGGAGGAGAAGTCGCAGGCCCGGCCCTTGGGGTGCTCGCCGGAGCCAGAGGGCCGGTAGCAGGAGACGTACCTGGTGAACCCGGCGATCTGGGCCTGTTCGAGGGCGTGGAGGGTGCGCGGGGTGAGGCAGCCGTCGGCCGGGGTCGGGTCGTCCTCGGTGCAGCCGCCCCCGCCGCCCTCGTACGGTTCGGCGGCGGGCGCGTCGGACGCGGTGGGGCCGTCGGTGGAGGTGCCGCCGGAGCCGGCGAGTTCGCGGGCGGCCTCGTCGCGGGCGGCTTCGAGCTCGCCGGTGACGTCGGCCTGCTCGGCGATGTTGTCGTCGAGGGTCTGCTGGAGGGCCTCGATCTCCTGGAGGCGGGCGATGAGCTCGTTCAGGCGCTGGGCGCGGGACTCGCCGAGGAACTGGAGGATCTCCATGGCGGCGATGGCGTCCTGCGGGTCGCCGGAGGACAGGAGCGCGGCGGTCGACTGGTAGTCGGAGGTGGTGGACGCGACGTACGCGAACTCCTCGAGCTCGGTCTGGAGCGCGGCCCGCTCCTCGGTGGAGTTCGCCAGCTCGGTTTCGAGGTCCTCCTGCTGCTGTTGCAGGTCGGCGAGTTCGTCCTGGGCGTTGAGGTAGTCCTCGATGGCCTGGCTGAGTGCGGCCGAGGCCCCTTCTTCGCCCTCCTGCGCGCTGGACTGGGAGGCGGGGGAGACCAGGAACACCACGGCCGCGACGGCGGCGACGGGGAAGGTGAGCAGGCGCTTGAGCAGCGCTGCGCGTCGTGCGGGGCGTCCGGCGTTCACGGCTTGCGGTCCTCCGGTGGCTCGGAGCCGACCTCTGGGGTCGATTGGTCGGGCCCAACTCTAGAACGGGAGGATTCCTCAGCGGGAACCGGGCCAGTGGGCGTAGCCCCAGGTGGTCGCCGCGTCACGGGAGGCGGGCGCGGTATGGCGTCGCTTACGCGCGACCCGTGCGGGGGAAGGTGAACTGCTAGGATTGTTCGAAATTGAACCAGCCTCGGGGCTGGTCCGCAGGGAGAGGAAAGGAGGAACGGGATGGCCGCGGGCGATTTCGAGAGCCGCTGGCTCCGACCCGACGTCAACGCCGTCTGGACCCGGTTCCTCCAGGTCACCCACCGCCTGGAGCACCACATCGACCGGCGCCTCCAGGACAACCACGGGATCACCCACACCCAGTACGAGATCCTCGTGCGCCTCGCCGACGCCGACACGCGGTCCCTGCGCATGAGCGACCTCGCCGACGTCATCGTCACCGCCAAGAGCGCGGTCACCTACCAGGTCAACAAGCTCTCCGAGATGGGCCTGGTCGAGCGCCACAAGTGCGACAGCGACAACCGCGGCACCTGGGTCAAGCTCACCGCCGCCGGGCTGGAGCGCCTGGAGCAGGCCGCGCCCTGCATCCTCACCCTCGTGCGCGAGCTGTTCCTCGACGACCTGAACTGCACCCAGTCCGCCGAGCTCGACAAGCTCCTCGGCACCTGGTCCGACAACCTCGACGAGCACGACCGCAGCCCCTCGCAGCACCTCGAGCATTGACCCGCGGACCCCGTTCGGGTCCCCGGCAGGTGTACGGCCTGCCGACCGTCCGTGCCGGTGTAGGGTCAGGCCGTGCCGAGCTTTCCACGTCCCCGTTCGACCGTCCCCTTCCGAGTGGACGGACTGGCCGACCTCCTGCCCGAGGCGGGGGACCTGGACCTCGCCGTCACCGGTGTGAGCCTCGCCGCAGGCGCGGTCGAGCCCGGCGACCTCTTCGCGGCCCTCCCCGGCTTCCACCGCCACGGCGCCGAGTTCACCGCGCAGGCCGCCGAACGCGGCGCCGTCGCCGTCCTCACCGACGCCCGCGGCGCCGAACTCGTGAACGGCGTCCTCCCCGTCCTCGTCGCCGAGGACCCCCGCACCCTCACCGGCGAGGTCGCCGCCCGCGTCTGGGGCCGCCCCTCCGAGCGCCTCAACCTCATCGGCATCACCGGCACGAACGGCAAGACCTCCACCGCGTACCTCGTCGAGGCCGCGCTCGCGCACGCCGGGCGCACCACCGGCATCATCGGCACCGTCGAGACGCGCATCGCCGGGGACCGCGTCGAGTCCGAGCGGACCACCCCCGAGGCCCCCGAGCTCCAGGCGCTCCTGGCGACCGCCCTCGAACGCGGGGTTACCGACGTCGTCATGGAGGTCTCCAGCCACGCGCTCGTCCTCGGCCGCGTCGAGGGCTGCCGCTTCAAAGCCGCCGGGTTCACCATGTTCGGCACCGACCACCTCGACTTCCACAAGGACCTCGACGACTACTTCGCCGCCAAGGCCCGCCTGTTCGACGGCCGCGCCGAGATCGAGGTCCTCAACGCCGACGACGCCCGCGTCGCCACCCTCGCCGACGGCGTCAACCGCACCTTCTCCTTCCGCGACCCCGCCGCCGACTACTACGCGCACGACATCGCCGGGGACGGCTTCACGCAGACGTTCCACCTCAGCGGCCCCTTCGGCAAGGGCGAGGGCCGAGTCAACATGCCCGGCCGCCACAACGTCGCCAACGCCGTGCTCGCCGTCGCGCTCCTCGAAGCCGTCGGCCTCGACACCGACGCCGCCCTCGCCGGGGTCGCCTCCTGCACCGGCGTGCCCGGCCGCATGGAGCTCGTGTCCGGCACCGCCCCCGTCCGCGGCGTCGTCGACTACGCGCACAAGCCCGAGGCGATCACCGCGGTCCTCGAAGCGCTCCGCGAGTCCACGCCCGGCCGGGTCATCGCGATCCTCGGCGCCGGAGGCGACCGGGACCGCTCCAAGCGCCCCCTCATGGGCGCGGCCGCCGCGGCCGCCGCCGACCTGGTCATCGTCACCGACGACAACCCGCGCACCGAGGACCCCGCGCGCATCAGGGACGAGGTGGCCGCCGCCGTCCAGGGCGTGCCCTGCCGTAATATTCCGGGACGGGAACCCGCCGTCCGGGAGGCCGCCGCACTGGCCGCTCCCGGCGACGCCATCGCGCTGCTCGGCAAGGGCCACGAGACGTACACCGAGACCGCCGACGGGCCCGTCGCCAGCGACGACCGCGTCCTCCTGGCCCGCGCCCTCCGCGACGCGGGATGGGTCGAACCGGCCGCGGACGAAGGCTAAGACCGCTCCCACATCCGAAGACACAACAGGAGGAGTCCGCCGCGTGATCCCCATGAGCCTGGCCCAGGTCGCCGCCGTCACCGGCGGCACGCTCAGCGAGACGGCCGACCCGGAGGCCCTCGTCACCGGCGACGTCGAGTTCGACTCGCGCAAGGCCGGGCCCGGCGGCCTGTTCCTGGCCATCCCCGGCGCGAAGGCCGACGGCCACGACTTCGCCGCCAAGGCCCACGCGCAAGGCGCCGTCGCGACCATCGCGACCCGTCCGGTCGACACCCCCGCGATCTATGTGGACGACGCCGTCGCGGCGCTCACCCGCCTCGCCAAGCACATCGCCGCGAACGCGAAGGCCCGCATCATCGGCGTCACCGGCTCCAACGGCAAGACCTCCACGAAGGACCTCATCGGCCAGCTGTGCGCCCGCCTCGGCCCCACCGTCGCCACCGAGGCCAACTTCAACAACGAGCTCGGCCACCCGTACACCGTCTGCCGCACCACCCCCGAGACCGAGTACCTCGTCCTCGAACTCGCCGCCCGCGGCCTCGGGCACATCACGCAGCTGTGCGAGATCGCCCCGCCCTCGATCGGCGTGGTCCTCAACGTCGGCATCTCCCACCTCGACGGCTTCGGGTCCATCGAGACCACCGCCAAGGCCAAGTCCGAACTGCCGCAGGCCCTCGGCCCCGACGGCACCCTGTTCGTCAACGCCGACGACCCGCGCACCGCCGCCATGCGCGACCTGACGAGCGCGCAGCCCTACTCTTTCGGCGTCCGCGAACAGGCCGACATCCGCGCCGAGGACGTCGACCCCGGCGACGGCCGCCACGCCTTCACCCTCGTCACCCCGGCCGGATCCGCCCGCGTGCGGCTCAAGCTCTGGGGCGACCACCACGTCTACAACGCGCTCGCCGCCGCCGGGGTCCTCTGGAAGCTCGGCGCGTCCCCCGAAGAGATCGCCGAAGGGCTCGCCGAGTCCGGGCGCCTCTCCGAGCGCCGCATGGACGTCTTCACCCGCCCCGACGGCACCGTCGTCATCGACGACTCCTACAACGCCAACCCCGCCTCGATGGGCGCGGCCGTCCGCGCCCTCGGGCTCCTGCCCACCGGGGGCCGCCGCATCGCGGTCCTCGGACTCATGGCCGACCTCGAAGAGCTCGAAGAGGAATGCCACCGGCGCCTCGGCGAGCAGGCCCGCGACGCGGGGATCGACGAGGTCATCGCCGTAGGCGAAGGCACGCAACCCATCATCGACGGTGCCGACGGCGTCACCGCCACCCATGTCCCCGATCAAGCCGCGGCCATCGCGCTGCTCGAGAACCGGCTGCGCCCCGGCGACGCCGTCCTGGTGAAGGGCTCCCGCTACCGCACCTGGGACGTCGCCGACCACCTGCGCGCCAAGGAGGAAACCGACCAGTGAGAGCAGTCATCGTCGCCGCGTTCGTGGCGTTCGCGCTCACCATGGCGCTGACACCCCTCGCCGCCAAGCTGTTCCGCCGCCTCAAGGCCGGACAGCCCATCCGCTCCGACGGCCCCCAGACCCACCTCGCCAAGGCCGGCACGCCCGCGATGGGCGGCGTCGTCTTCATCTTCACGACCGTCCTCGCCTACGTCGCCGGGCACCTCGTCCTCATGGCGCTCCCCGAGCAGGTCAACGGCGTCACCTTCAACCGCCCGACCGGCTTCACCGCCACCGGCATCGTCCTCATCGGCCTGTTCGTCGCCTGCGGCTTCGTCGGGTTCATCGACGACTGGAAGAAGATCCGCAAGAAGCACTCCGGCGGCATCTCCGGGCGCATGAAGATCCTCGGCCTCTCCATCGCCGCCGCGATCTTCGGCCTCGTCGCCGTCTACTACACCGGCTCGATCCACACCGACGAGATCTCCGAGACGGTCGCCACCCCCTACCTCTCCTTCACGCGGGAGATCGAGTGGCTCAACGTGACCAAGATCGGCATGGTCATCATCATCATCTTCCTCGTCAACGCCACCGCCAACGGCGTCAACCTCACCGACGGCCTCGACGGCCTCGCCACCGGCGCCTCCATGATGGCGTTCCTGGCGTACATGATCATCGGCTTCTGGGAGTACCGCCACTGGTGCGGCGGCGCCCAGCCCGCCGCGAACCTCTGCTACGACGTCCGCGACCCCCTCGAGATCGCCCTCGTCGCCGGGGCCGCCGCCGGGGCCATGTTCGGCTTCCTGTGGTGGAACACCTCGCCCGCCCAGATCTTCATGGGCGACTCGGGCGCGCTCGGCCTCGGCGGCCTCATCGCCGGACTCGCCCTGACGTCCAAGACGATCCTGCTGCTGCCGATCGTCGGCGCCCTGTTCGTCATCATCACCTGCTCCTCGATCATCCAGTACACGTCGTTCAAGCTCACCGGCCGCCGCGTCTTCCGCATGGCGCCGCTCCAGCACCACTTCGAGCTCGCCGGCTGGTCCGAGGTCAACATCGTGGTCCGCTTCTGGATCATCGCGGGCATCGGCGTCGCCATCGCCCTGGGCTTCTTCTTCGCCGACTTCCTGCGGATCGCGGGGTAGCCGGTGGCCGACATAGCCGACCGCGTCCTGGTGGCCGGAGCCCGCATGGCCGGCGTCGCGTGCGCCGAGGTCTACCTCGACCGCGGCGCCGACGTCACCGTCTACGACCGCGACGACTCCGACCGGCTCCGCGCCCTCGCCGCCCGCGGCGCGCGGACCGCCACCGGCGAGTTCGACCCGTCCCTCCTGGACGGCGTCGAGCAGGTCCTCCTCTCGCCCGGCTTCCCGCCGCACCACGCGGTCGCCGAAGCCGCCCGCGCCGCCGGGATCGAGATGTTCTCCGAGCCCGAACTCGCCTGGCGCCTGCGCGGACCCGGGGCCGCCCGCTGGCTCGCCGTCACCGGCACCAACGGCAAGACCACGACCACGACGATGCTCGCCGCGATGCTCGCCGCCGGGGGCCTGCGCACCGCGGCCCTCGGCAACATCGGCGTCCCGCTCGTCCAGGCCGCCAACGGCCCCTACGACGTCATCGCCGTCGAGCTCTCCAGCTACCAGCTCCACTGGTCCGCCGAGCTCGCGCCGACCGCCGGGGCCGTGCTCAACCTCGCGCCCGACCACCTCGACTGGCACGGCACCTTCGACGCCTACGCCGAGGCCAAAGCCGCGGTCTGGCGCGGCGGCCAAGCGGTCGTCAACCTCGACGACCCCGCCGTGGTCGCCCTCGCCAAGCACACCGACGCGCACGTCACCGGGTTCACGCTCAACCAGCCCGAGCCGGGCCGGTTCGGCGTGGCCCTCGGCTACCTCGTCGACTACACCGGCGACCAGCCCGTGCAGATCTGCTCGGTCGACGCGGTCCGGCCCGCCGGATGGCACAACGTCGCCAACGCGCTCGCCGCCGCCGCGCTCGCCCGCCAGGTCGGCGTCTCCCACGCCGACATCGCCGCGGCCCTGCGCGCGTACACGCCCGAGCCGCACCGGAACGTCGCGTTCGCCGAGCACGACGGGATCACCTGGGTCGACGACTCCAAGGCCACCAACCCGCACGCCGCGGCCGCCGCGCTCGCCGCGTACGACTCGGTCGTGTGGGTCGCGGGCGGCCAGCTCAAGGGCGTCGACGTCGACGGGCTCGTCGCCGAGTACGCGCACAAGCTCCGCGCCGCGGTCCTCATCGGACAGGACCGGGCGCTCATCGCCGACGCGATCGCGCGACACGCCCCCGGGGTCCCCGTCGCCGTGCTCGACGGCGGCGACGATGCGGTGATGACCGACGTCGCCGCCCGCGCCGCGGGCTTCGCGCAGCCCGGGGACACCGTGCTGCTGGCCCCGGCCGCGGCCTCCTACGACATGTTCCGCTCCTACGCGCACCGCGGCGACGCGTTCGCCGCCGCCGTCCGGGGGCTGATCGGGGAGGACGCCGGGTGAGAAGCGGGTTCACCGAGATGCTCCGCGGCCTCCTCGACCGGCCGCTCGCCTCGTACTACCTGCTGCTCTCCTCCGCGGGCCTGCTGCTCACCATCGGCCTGGTGATGGTCTTCTCCGCCACCATGGTCGAGTCCTACGAGGCCACCGGCAACGCCTTCGCCGTCATCCTCCAGCAGGTCATCTGGGCCGTCGTCGGCCTCGTGTGCTTCTGGATCGCCCAGCGCCTCCCGGCCCGCACCTACCGCGCCGTCTCGCGCCCGCTCCTGGTCGTCGCGGTACTCCTCGGCCTGTTCCTGGTCGTCATGTCGATCCGGCAGAAGCAGCTGGAGGCCTCCGGCGCCGAGTCGAGCGGCATCGCCACCGACAACCTGTGGATCCACCTGGGCCCGGTCCAGTTCCAGCCCGCGGAGATCGCGAAGTTCGCGCTCCTGCTGTGGGCCGCGGACTCGCTGGTGCGCCTCGGCCCGCGGATCGCCTCGTGGCGGGACCTCGCGATCCCCATGTTCCCCATCGCGGGCCTGCTCATGATCATCATCGGCTACGCCGACCTGGGGACGATGCTCATCATCCTCGCGATGTTCATCGGCCTCCTGTGGGCCTCGGGCGTGCCGCTGCGGATCCTCGGGGTCCTGTTCGGGACCGCCCTGGTCGGCTCGGCCCTGCTCATCCTGTTCGAGGGCTACCGCATGGAGCGGATCATCTCGTTCTCGCGCCCCGAGGACTTCGCCGACACCTGGGGCTACCAGGCCATCCAGGGCTACTACGCGATCGCCGACGGCGGCTGGTTCGGCCTCGGCCTCGGCGAGAGCCGCCAGAAGTGGGAGTGGCTCCCCAACGGCCACAACGACTTCATCTTCGCGCTCATCGCCGAGGAGCTCGGCGTCGTCGGCTGCCTGGTGATCCTCGCGCTGTTCGGCGTGCTCGTCTACACGGGCTTCCGGATCGCGCGCCGCTCCGACGACGCGTTCCGGTCCCTCGTGGCCGCGGGCGTGACCATCTGGATCGCGGGCCAGGCGTTCATCAACATCGGCGGCGTCCTCGGCCTCATCCCCATGACCGGCGTCCCGCTCCCGTTCATCTCCGACGGCGGCACCGCGCTCGTCGTCGTCCTCGCCGCGGTCGGCATGCTCGCCGGGTTCGCGCGTGCCGAACCCGACGCGGCGCAGGCGCTCCGGGCGCGCAACCCCTCCCGTCTCGTACGCTTGCTCTGGGCCCCCCTGCCGCCCGCACCCCGCTCGGAATCCGAATCCGAGTCCCCGAGTCCCACGACCAGAAAGAAATGACGTTGGCACAGCTTCGATCGGTCGTCCTCGCCGGCGGCGGCACCGGCGGCCACATCTACCCGCTCCTCGCCTACGCCGACTGCCTGCGCCGCCACGACCCCCACGTGCGCGTCACCTGCCTCGGCACCGAGAAGGGCCTGGAGAACGACCTCATCCCCAAGGCCGGGTACGACCTCCGCAACGTCCCCGCGCACCAGCTGCCGCGCAAGGTGAACCTCGACCTGCTCCTGACCGCGCCCCGGATGCTCAAGGCCATGAAGGCCACCCGCGACATCCTCGACGAGGTCCAGGCCGACGTCGTGGTCGGCTTCGGCGGCTACGTCGCCGTCCCCGCCTACCTCGCCGCGTGGCGCCGCAAGACCCCCATGGTGATCTTCGAATTCAACGACCCGCCCGGGGTCGCCAACAAGATGGCCCTGAAGTTCAGCGACAACCTCGCGCTCGGCTTCCCGCACCTCTCGCAGGCGTCGCCGATCCTCGCCGACGGCGAGTTCACCGGCGTCCCGCTGCGCCCCGCCATCAGCCACCTCGACCGCAACGCGATGCGCGCCCAGGCCTGCCAGTACTTCGGGCTCGACCCGCGGCGCCCCGTCCTGTTCGTGTACGGCGGCTCCCAGGGCGCGGCCTCCATCAACAACGCCGTCTCCGGTGCGGCGCAGATGCTCTCGCACCGCGGCGTCCAGGTCCTCCACATCACCGGCGCCCGCCGCGACGAGCCCGTCCACATCCCCGAGGGCCTGCCCGTCCCGTACCGGACGCTCCCGTACCTCGACCGCATGGACCTCGGCTACGCCGCCGCCGACATGGTCCTCGCGCGCGGCGGCTCCATGACCGTCGCCGAGGTCTCCGCGCTCGGCATCCCCACCGTGTTCGTGCCCATGCCGTGGGGCAACAAGGAGCAGTACCGCAACGCCGGGCCCGTCGTCGCCGCGGGCGGCGCGATGTTCTGCGACGACGAGAACCTCAGCCCCGGCTGGATCGCCGAGAACCTCATCCCGGTCATCACCGACCGGAACCGCGTCCTCCAGATGTCGCAGGCCGCCGCGGCCTTCGGGTCCCGCACCGGCGACGAGGCGCTCCGCAACTACACGCTGAAGGTGGTCTCCCAGGCATGACCGATCCCAACGAACTGACCAGCCCGATCGACGAGGGCGTCACCGCCGAGGACCTCGGGCACGTGCTCTTCATCGGGGTCGGCGGCGTCGGCATGAACGGCCTCACCCGCCTCTACGCCACGCGCGGGCTCCCCGTGTCCGGCTCCGAGCTGAAGGACTGGCCCTCGCTGCCCGAGCTGGAGCGCCTCGGCGTCACCATCCACCGCGAGCACGTCGCCTCCAACCTCGACGGCATCGACACCGTGGTCCGCTCGACCGCGCACAACGACGAGCACCTCGAAGTCGCCGAGGCCCGCCGCCGCGGCATCCGCGTCTACCACCGCTCCGAGGCCCTCGCCGCCGCGATGACCGGCCGCCGCTCGGTCGTCGTCACCGGCACCCACGGCAAGACCACGACCACCGCGATCATCACGCAGATGCTCGAGCACGCCGGCCTCGCGCCGTCCTACGTCAACGGCGGCGAGAACATCGGCGCTTACACCGGCGCCCACGGCTCCGGCGACCTCTTCGTCGCCGAGGCCGACGAGTCCGACCGGTCGTTCCTGCGCTACCGGCCCGAGGTCGGCATCGTCACCAACATCGACGTGGACCACCTGAACACCTACGGGGACATGGAGTCCCTGACCGAGGCGTTCGAGCGGTTCTGCCGCAACACCGACAAGGACGGCCTGCTCGTCCTGTGCGCCGACAACCCCGGCACGCTCGCGCTCGCGAAGAAGCTCCGCGCCGAGGGCCGCACGGTCGCGACCTACGGGTTCAGCGACGGCGCGGACGTCCAGCTCGGCGACGTCGAGTCCAGTGTGGACGGCGTCGACTACACGGTCCTCTACGAGCAGCAGGTCCTCGGCCGCTTCCACCTGCCGATGCCCGGCCGCCACATCGCCCTGAACTCGACCGCCGCGATCGCCGTGGGCCTGTACCTGGGCCTCGAGCCGGAGGACATCGCCGCCGGGATCGCCGCGTTCGGCGGGGTCAAGCGCCGCTTCGAGAAGCGCGGCGAGAAGGACGGCTACGCGGTCTTCGACGAGTACGCGTACCACCCGACCGCCATGACCGAGGCCGTGAAGACCCTCAAGGAGGTCGCCGGCGACGGCCGCCTCATCGTGGTCTTCCAGCCGTACCGCGCCTACCGCACCATCGCGATGCGCGAGGAGATCGCCGCCGCGCTCTCCCTCGCCGACCGCGTGGTCGTCATGGAGATCTTCGGCCCCGGCGAGGACGTCCCCGAAGGCGAAGGGGGCCAGGCGCTCCTCGACGCCATCGCCCTCCACGCCGACGACAAGGTCTTCGTCCCCGAATGGGACGACGTCCCCGCCGCGGTCGCCGCCCTCGCCGCCGAAGGCGACGTCGTCGTCACCATGGGCGCCCCGCCCGTCTCCCTCATGCCCGACGACCTCCTCCGCTAGACGACCCCGACGGGGCGGTGCCGACACCGGCACCGCCCCGTCGCCGTACCCGCAGCCGAACGGCCGACCCCGGTGCGGGTGAAACGAATAGCATTGCGCGGGCGCGGAATTGCTAGAATGCCGAATACGGGGAGCCAACTCCATATCGATTCCAAGATCAATTCCTCGGGCGCGCCTGGATCATTCGCCTGGGGAATGGAGAATTCGGTGGAAATGCCTGACTATCCCTCATACCAGCTCACCCGCATGGATTCCCGGGACCCGGAGTCCATACTCGAACATATCGACGAATGGGCTCATTCCCTTCCGGTCCGCGATCTGCTCAAGGAATTCGGAGGCGCGCTCCCCACTGGCCGACATGTGGATCCGCTCCGCTATCTCGAGGAGTTCTCCGCGGAGCACTGGGACTTCCGCGGCGGCCGTGAACGGTACGAGTCCGAGCACCGCGAGTTCGACCCCGCCACGAAGTGGCTCGTGCGCGAGGCCGCCTACGCGCTCGGACTCGGCACCGACTCGTGGCCTTCGCACGACGAGTACCGGCACGTCCTGATCCTCGGCGGCAAGATGCTCACCTGCTTGAAGCGGGCCGAGTTCGCCCGCGACCTGCTGGCCACGATGACCGACGCCCCCGAGATCTCCGGCCTCGGCAGCTTCCGGGAGGCCGGGGACGACGAGCGCGCGGCCGCACCGGTGCAGCCCGCGGCCGGGCTCGACTTCGAGGTGGACGCCGTGGAGGCGGCCATGGTCCATGTCTTCGCACTGCGCGGCACTCCGTACGACCAAGCCAAAGGCGACCCGTACACCGATCCCAACCGGTCCTGGAAGATTCGCACCTACAGCGATGTCGGCGCACTCTCCCGGCGGACCGAGGGCCGCGTGGCGCACGTGGTCGCCGCCGACGCCTCCGATCCCGGTGCCCAGCGCGCCAACACGGCGGACACGTGTCGTTTCTGGGCGGACCAGGTGGCCGCACTCGAACCGGACGAGCGCGTCCTGGTCGTCACCACCGCGATCTTCGTGCCCTTCCAGCACTGCGACGCCGTCGCGACCCTGGGCCTGCCGTACCGGTGCGAGATCGACACCGTCGGCGTCGACCTGGACGGTCCGGAGTTCCGCAACGAGGAGACCGTCACCGGCCAGTACCTCCAGGAGATCCGCTCCGCGATCGTCTCCATGCGGCGCCTCCGCGACGTCGCCCTCCAGCGCCGCAGGAGGTTCCCGTGACCCCCGACGACGTGAACCTCGTGCTCCGCGCCTGGCAGGCGCTCCTGGCCGGGACCCCGGAGAAGATCGACAAGGGGCTAGGCGACGGCCGGTCCGCGGGCGCCGTCCTCGACGACGCGGCCTGGCAGCGCATCGGCGGCCACCTCGTCGACGACCGGGGCCGGTGGCGACGCCTCGCCGACCTGCGCACCCGAATCCTCGGCTGGAAAGACCATGTCCCCGACACCAACGCGTGGCTCACTCTCGTGGCGGGGGAGGACCTGCTCGGCCCGGACGACCACCAAGCGGTCCAAGGGAATCGGCAGGTGCTGCGGCACCGGGCGCTTCAGGCCGTCGCCAAGTCCCTCGGGCCCGCGCCCGCGCCCCGCACCTCGCCCGGCGCGCGCTACTACTGGCCCAGAGAGGTGCCGCGCGGCGACGAGGCCGCGGGACCGGCCCGCCGGACGTCGTTCCCCCGCGATCGGTTCGAGGACAACGTCATGGGACTGATCGCGAAGGGCGGGTGGCGGATCGATTTCTGCCGCGGGTTCGAGGCGTACCTCGTCCGGCGACGGATCGGCCTGCACGGGTACACCGAGTCGAGCGAGCGTGTCAACCGGTTCTGCGAAGGGTTCCGGAAGCTGGAGGACCGCCCGCTCGCCATGGTGTTCCGGGCGTACAAGAAGGCCGTGTACCTGCGGACCGCCCGCTACCTCGACCTCCACCACGCCGAATGGCGCCCGCGGGTCCGCACCGAGACCGGACTGCGCGTGATCGGGCTCATCCCGGACCGCGGGGAGGGCCTCGCGGGACACCCGCTCCCCCGGGAGTGGCTCTGGTACCACCCGCTGTGGGTCGAACCGGTCGGCGTCGACCTGGCCCAGAACGAGCACGAGCGCCGGGCCTCGGCCGCGATCGTCGACCAGCGCCAGCAGGCCCCGAAGCGGCGGCTCGGCGCCCTCCTCGAACTGTCCTTCGCCGATCTGGACGGGCATCTCGACGAGGTGTACGACCACCTCGTCGACCTGATCCTCACCGAATCCCTTGAGGATGAAGTCCCGCTCCGGCCGGGCCACGCCCCATTCGGGACGGTGATGGTGCAGGCCCGCAAGGTGAACCAGGCGGCCCCCGTCGCGGCCGTGCCCGCCGCCCCCGACTCCGCCCTGCGCGACCAGCGCACGACCGACGCGTTCCGGGACCAGCTGGCGATCTACCAGGCATCGGGTTCCGATGACCCGCCCGCATGGGTCCTCGACCACCCGCAGCTCCACGACACCGTGGCCGCGCTCATGCGGTCGGGCGAGTTCGCTTCGGAGAAACGCGACCTCGCAGGCATGCTCCTCGACCTCGCCGCCCGAGGGTCCCTTCACCGGCAGGAAGTCAAAGGCGTCTTCGGCACCCTCAACTACCTGTCTGTCCACATGATCAACGCCGGAATCGCCTTCCCCGACAACTTCAACGCGGCGCTGACAGCGCTCGCGCAGAGCGACAGCACCCCGTTCGTGGGCACGCTGTACCGCTGCCAGGCCCTGCTGGAGTCGAAGCGCCACCGGTACGGCGCGGCCAAGGGACTGCTGGACACCGGTCGCGGATACCTCGACCGCTGGAGCAGGTCCTGGTCGGCGAACGAGACCGACGCCGTCGGTTTCGCCGAGGCCGATCAGCAGGTGTGGCTCGCCGCAGGCGGCACTGAACTTCGCTTCCTCGAATTCCACCTGTCCTATCCGTATCTCGGGACGGCCAGGCTCTCGCCTGAACGTCTGACCCCGCTGGCCCGGCAGGGCCGCCGGGCGCTCGAGACGGCGGCGCACGGTGTGGGGGCCCTGGAACGCCTCACTCGCGACCACGGCCTTCCCTCGGTGAAACGCTATGACCGGGCCTCGACCGTGACCTGGAAGATCGCAGCGCAGATCATGTTCGTCCGCGCCCTTCTGCTCCAGGCCACCGTGGACGCCGTGTGCCTGGACGTCTACCGCGCCGCCGGGGTGCGTACCGCCGACCACGAGGAGATGGAGTGCTCGATCCGCGCGCTCATTGGAGCCGCGAGAATCCAGTACAAGATGCTCACCGAGAACCGGCTGACGCGCGGCCATTTGATGAACCTCACCCAGCTCGCCATGCATTACGCGTTCCTCGACGGCATGAACTTCCTCAAGCCCGGCGGCAACCCCGCCAATCTCGCGATCCTGCCCCCGTTTCTCAAGCGCGCCGTCGAAGGCAAGTTCGACGTCAACGGCGCCACCGGGTTCCTGATCTCCAGGAGATGGAACGCAAGCATCCTCGCGAGCATCACCTCTCCGCAGATCATCGCGACGCTGGGCCGCCGCAGCATCCCCCCGGGCCAGGCACCGCCGTCCGCGGAGACCAGTCCGTACCGCATGTGGCGCAGGAACTACCGGGAGGAGGAGACCCTCAGACGCGACCTCACCGTCGGCAGGCTTCCGCGCCGCGCGTAACCGGGAGGTCGCCTTCGGTGGGTACCATGTGGCCCCCAGGCACACCCACACCCCCGGCAGGTGACCGCACCATGTCCGTCAAGCGGCTCATAGCGGAAGCGAAACGCTCCGGACGCACCCGGCTCGACCTCTCCCGCAGGAACCTCACCGCCGTCCCCGAAGCCGTGCGGGGACTCGCGCACCTCACCGAACTCGACCTCTCCGTCAACGGGATCACCCGCCTCCCCGAGTGGATCGGGGAGCTGCGCGCGCTCACCAGCCTCAACCTGTACGGCAACCGCCTTGCGGCCCTGCCCGAGTCGATCGGCGGGCTCGAACGGCTCGTCTGGCTCAACGTCGGCGACAACCAGCTCACCGCGCTCCCCGCGTCCATCGGGCGGCTCGGCGCCCTGACCCGGCTCGACCTCGACCTCAACCGGATTACCGCGCTCCCGGGCTCCCTGGGCCGCCTCACGCGCCTCTCCAGGCTCGACCTGTTCCGCAACCGGCTCACCGACCTCCCGGTCGGCCTCGAACGGCTCCAGGCGCTCACGTGGCTCGACGCGGGCCACAACCGGTTCGGCACCCTCCCCGCGCCGATCACGGCGCTGACGGGACTCACGTGGCTCGAACTGTCGCGGATCGGCCTCACCGAGCTGCCGGACGCGATCGGGCGGCTCGTCAACCTCATCCACTTGGGGCTGGGCGACAACCGGCTGCGCACCCTGCCCCGCTCGATCGCCGCGCTTACCGCCCTGGACCGGCTCAACCTCAACGGCAACCAGTTCAAGGAGCTGCCCGAGCACATCGGCGCGCTCACCGAGCTCACCCGCCTCGACGCCGAGGGCAACGGCCTGCGCACCCTGCCGCGCTCGCTGTTCCGCCTCGAGAAGCTCGCCGTGCTCCACCTCGACGGGAACCTCCTGTCGGCCGAGCAGCGCGGCGCCGCCGAGACGGGCCTGCCCGAGCTGCGGAAGCTCATCGAGCGCACCGACGTCGAAGGCGCCGACTCCCGGGAGTCGAAGCTCGTGCTCGTCGGTGAAGGCGAGGTCGGCAAGAGCTCGCTCCTCGCCGCCATGCGCGGCGAGCCCTTCGACCCCGACCGCGGGTCCACCCACGGGATCGAGGTGAAGACCCTCGAACTCGCCGGCCCCACCGCCGACCCCGCGACTGCGATCGCCTTGAACGCCTGGGACTTCGGCGGCCAGAAGGCGTACAGGCCCACGCACCAGCTGTTCTTCACCGCCCCTGCGGTGTACGTCGTCGTGTGGAAGGCCCGGCAGGGCCCCATGCAGGGCTTCGTCGACTACTGGATCGACCTGATCCGCCGCCGCACCACCGACGCGAACGTCAAGGTCCACATCGTCGCCACCCACGTCGACGCCGAAGGCCAGCACCCCAAGATCGACCAGGCGGGCCTCAGAGAGCGCCACGGCGACCTCCTCGGCGGCTTCCACTTCGTCGACTCCGCCACCGGCACCGGCATCGCCGACCTCAAAGCGGCCCTGTGGGATTCCGCAGCCGCGATGCCGCAGCTCGAGCGCGAGGTCCCCGCGAGCTGGAGGAACCTGCGCCGCAGCCTCATCGAGAGCGGCGAGTCCTATCTGGAGTACGACGCGTACGAGCGCCGCGCCGACGCGTTCGGCCTCGACGCCGACGCCGCCCGCGCCCTCGCGCGGATCGCCACCCAGCTCGGCTACTGGATCCACTACCCGGAGATACCCGGCCTCGACGACATCGTGGTCCTCAAGGGCGACTGGCTCTCCACGGCCGTCAGCCTCGTCCTCGACGACCCCGCGACCGCGGGCGCCAACGGCCTCGTCGCCCACCCGCGCCTCGGCGACCTGTGGGACGACCCCGGACGCGGCCCGCGCTACCGCTACGACCCGAAGTTCCACCCGGCCCTGGTGCAGCTCATGGAGAAGTACGACATCTCCTACCGCATCGCCCGGGAGCCGGGCCGCCCCGAGTCGAGCCTCATCGCGCAGCTCCTCGACGAGGCCCCGCCGCCGCTCGACGAAGTCTGGGACGCGTTCGGGCCCCGCCTCGCCCGAGACGCGCAGCTGTGCGAGTTCCTGGACGCCAACGGCGCCAAGGCGGTCCCCGAAGGACTCATGCACCAGCTCATCGTGCGCTGGCACCGCCGCTCCCTGGGCCGCGAGCGCTTCGAGGACTCGGTCCACTGGCACAGCGGCTTCGTCATCGAACCCGACCCGTTCTCGCGGGCCCTGGTCCGCCTGGAGGGCCAGCGGCTGCGCATCGAGGTCAAGGCCGTCTACCCCGAGCAGTTCCTGCACGAGTTCGTGCAGGACCTGGAGGCGTACGCGGGCGAGCTGTGGCCGGGCCTGCGGCTCAAGCGCCTCGTGCCGTGCGCCGGTGTGTGCATCGACCCGAACGGGTCGGAGGCGGGCCTGTTCGGCATGGAGCGGCTGCTGTCGCGCCGCCGCCTCGGGAAGAAGACCGCGGAGTGCCGCCGCTGCTGGCAGGACGTCCCGATCGACGGCCTGCTGCACCGCCGCCCCGCCGACGACGAACCCGACGAGGCCCCGGATGCGCCGCAGGGGCGCGACGCGATCGAGCAGTGGACGCAGACCCAGGAGGAGCTGCGGAAGATCATCGGGCTGCTCTCCGACGAGGCCGTCCAGGGCCCCCGGTTCTACACGGTCGAGCTGCGGGACAAGGGTTCCTGGGCCAAGCGGCTGACGCACGTCGGCATCCGGGTGGTCCTGTGGTGCGAGCATTCGCAGCTGCCGCTGTACGTCCTGGACGGCGACCCGTCCAGCGGCGTGTTCGACATCGACGTGCCGCGCGAGTGGCTGCTCAAGTCGGCGCCGCTGATCCGCCGCACCCTGAAGGTCCTGTGGTCGACGGTCCTGCCGGGCGGATCGGTCGCACTGGACCTGCTCATGCCGTCCTTCGACCCGGCCGCGATCGAGAACCACCTCGAACTCGCCGAGGAGTCGTTCAAGGTGATCGCCGAGATCGGCGAGGACGCGCTGGCGGCGGCCGCGGAACAGCCGTGGGCGACCGGCGCGGGGAGCGCCCGCTCGGGCGCGGAGCTGCGCCGCCTGCACGCGTTCCTGAACAAGGCCGACCCGGGCTACGGGGGCCTCGAACGGGTCCAGGACCGGGGGCGGTTCCTGTGGGTGCACCGCCGGTTCGCGGGGGAGTACGAGCCGGGCGTGCCGACCTTCGACCGGACGTGAAAAAGGCGGGCGCACAGCGCCCGCCTCTCTCGAAAGCCGTTCAGTCCCAGGGCATCCCGTTGCGCCAGTAGCCCATGAAGGCCCCCGACTCCTTCGGCAGGCCCAGCTCCTTGCGGATGGTGAAGCGGAGGGTCTTGACGACGCCGGTCTCGGCGGCGATCCACACGTACGCGCCCGCGGCGACCGGCGCCTGCGGGGCGTCCCAGATCATCTCCTCGCCGGTCTCCTCGAACTCGCCGCCGGCGCCGAAGTCCATGGCGCGGGCGGCGTCGGTGACGGCGGGGACGAGCCGGTCGCCCCACGCCGCGCCCTCGCGCGGCAGCCAGTGGACCTCGACGTCCTCGGGGGCGTCGAGCTCCAGGACGTCGGCGGCGGTGGGCACTTCGATGAAGACCTTGCCGCGGGCGGTGACCGGGAGGTCTTCGAGGATCGCGGCGATGGCGGGGGCGGCGGTCTCGTCGCCCGCGATCAAGAGGTCGGCGCCCTCGGGCGCGTGGAAGTCGACGCCGCCGTGCGGCCCGTCGAAGCGCGCGTCGGGGCCGAGGAGCAGCAGCTCGTCGCCGACCTGGACGGTCTGGAGCCAGCGCAGGGCCGGGCCGCAGTGCTCGTTCGCGCCGGCCTCGTGGACGACCATGTCGACGTCGACCTCGCCGAGCTCGGGGCGGACGGCGCGGACGGTGTAGGTGCGGACGCCGCACTGCTCCTGCTCGGGGAGGGCGCGCAGCTCGGAGTACCAGCGCTCGGAGCGGGGCATCTTGTCGAAGCCGCACGCGGGGGCGGGGAAGATGAGCTTGAACCGCTGGTCGTTCCCGTTGTCCGCGAAGTGGGCGAGGGTCTCGCCGGCGAAGGTCACCCGCAGGAACGAGGGGCTGAGGCGCCGCAGCGCCCGCACTTCGCCGGGGAAGATGTCGAACGCCCGGACGGTCTGCTCCGGTGCCGCCTCGGCCTGTGTCTGCGTCGCCACGCGCTGCCCCTCCTTATGGTTTAGGTTTGCCTAACCTTAGCCGAAGCCGCGGCGTGCCGCCACCGTCCGGTGGCCCGCACGTGCCATGATCGGTGCATGCGCGGCTCCGAAGATCCGGCCGGGCCCGGTCCCTGGCGACTGGTCCACGTGGTGCGCCGCGGCCTGCCCGACAAGCGGCTGCGGTACACGGTCCTCATCGTGGTGGCCCTGCTCCTGGCCGCGTTCATCGTGCTGTGGACCGTGCCGTGGTTCCAGGTGCAGCGCATCGAGGTCGAGGGGACCGCCGTGCTCGACCCGGCCGAGGTCCAGGCGCTCGGCCAAGGGGCCCTTGGGGATCCGCTACTGGGGGCCGACCTGGACGCGCTCGCCGCGGCGGTCGCGGGGCTCGCGCCGGTGAAGTCGGTGGACGTCACCCGCTCGTGGCCCGACGCCCTGCGGGTGGACGTCACGGAACGCGAGCCGTATATGGCCGTTCCCTCCGGTGAAGAGACTTTTCTCATGGTCGATTCCGAAGGTGTGGCATTCGACGAGTCCGATTCGCCTTCCGGTTCTGTTTGGATAGTCGAACTCGACGATCCGTCACCGGACGACCTCGCCACGGTCGAGACCCTGAAGGTCCTCGAATCGCTCCCGGCGGGCCTCGCCGACGAGGTCGAACACGTCGAATCGCCGTCCCCCGCGGGGGTCACGCTGTTCCTCGAAGGTGGACGGACGCTCACCTGGGGCGACGGTTCCGAGGGGGAGCAGAAGGCCGAGGTCGCCGATCGATTGCTCGCGGTCGGGTACGAACATGTCGATGTCAGCGCACCAGATGCCCCCACTGTGAGTTAGCGTTAAGGGGGAGCGGGTGTGCGTGCGTGCTTGGGCGCATCCCGTTTGTCGCACCCAGGGCCGCGCGAAGGGGAAGGAAGGCAGCCGCGATGACACCACCGCACAACTACCTCGCCGTCATCAAAGTCGTTGGAGTCGGAGGCGGCGGCGTCAATGCTGTCAACCGGATGATCGAGGCGGGCCTCAAGGGCGTCGAGTTCATCGCCATCAACACCGACGCCCAGGCGCTCCTGATGAGCGACGCCGACGTCAAGCTGGACGTCGGCCGCGAGCTGACCCGCGGCCTCGGCGCGGGCGCGAATCCCGAAGTGGGCGCGAAGGCCTGCGAGGACCACCGCGACGAGATCGAGGAAGTCCTCAAGGGAGCCGACATGGTCTTCGTGACCTGCGGCGAGGGCGGCGGCACCGGGACCGGCGGGGCGCCGGTCATCGCGAACATCGCCCGCAAGCTCGGCGCGCTCACGATCGGCGTGGTCACCCGGCCGTTCGCCTTCGAGGGCAAGCGCCGCCAGACCCAGGCGGTCTCGGGAATAGAGGATCTGCGGAACGAGTGCGACACGCTGATCGTCATCCCGAACGACCGCCTGCTCCACCTCGGCGACCGCTCCATCTCCATGATGGACGCCTTCCGTCTCGCCGACCAGGTGCTGCTCTCCGGTGTCCAGGGCATCACCGACCTCATCACCACGCCCGGCCTCATCAACCTCGACTTCGCTGACGTCAAGAGCGTCATGTCCGGCGCCGGTTCGGCGCTCATGGGCATCGGCTCGGCGCGCGGTGAGAACCGCGCCGTCGAGGCGGCCCGCGCGGCGATCGAGTCGCCGCTGCTGGAGCAGTCCATGGAGGGCGCGCGCGGCGTGCTCCTGTCGATCGCGGGCGGCTCGGACCTCGGCCTGTTCGAGATCAACGACGCGGCCGAGCTCGTCTCGGACTGCGCGCACACCGACGCGAACATCATCTTCGGCGCGGTCATCGACGACGCCCTCGGCGAAGAGGCCCGCGTGACGGTCATCGCCGCGGGCTTCGACACCGACGACTCGGAGTTCGAACTGGCGCAGCCGCCCCGGATCTCGGCCCTGCCCGAGCAGAAGCCGGAGCCGGTCCGCGAGGCCCGGCCCGAGCCCGAGCGCGAGTCCGGCGCCGGCAAGGTCCTGTTCGACGACGTCGACGTCCCCTCCTTCCTCAAAGAGGGCTTCTAGCGGCGGCGCTCCGTCGAGTCCGTGAAGCGACTCGGCGGACCGCCGCCCGCCGCCCTGCACGCACCACCCGCGAGGACCGCCTTGAGCACTGAAGCCCGCCGAATCCAGTTGCAGGACAACCTGAACCGGACGCGCGAGGCCATCGCCGACGCCTGTGAACGCGCGGGGCGCCCCCGCGACGCGGTCCGGCTCGTGGTCGTCACCAAGACCTTCCCCGCGCTCGACGCCGCGACCCTCGTCGAACTGGGCCAGGCCGACCTCGGCGAGAACCGCGACCAGGAGGCCGCGCCGAAGGCCGCCGACCTCGCCGCCCGCGGCCTGGAACCGGTGTGGCACTTCGTCGGGCAGCTCCAGCGCAACAAGGCCCGCTCGGTCGCCGCGTACGCCGACTGGGTGCATTCGGTCGACCGCGCGCCGCTCGCCGACGCCCTCGACAGGGCCGCCGCGGCGCACGGGCGCCGCCTCAGCGCACTCGTTCAGGTGAGCCTCGACGGGGACACCGCCCGCGGCGGCGTGGCCGCCGCCGACGTCGAGCCGCTCGCCGCGCACCTCGCCTCGCTCGACTCGGTCGACCTCAAGGGAGTCATGGCCGTCGCGCCGATCGGCTGGGAGCCCGCGAAGGCCTTTGCGCTGCTGGCGGAGTCGTCCGCAGTGGTGCGCCGGGTGGACCCGGCCGCGGCCGAGGTCTCGGCGGGCATGAGCGGCGACTTCCGCGAGGCCGTCGCGGGAGGGGCCACAATGGTCAGACTGGGGAGAAACGTCCTCGGCGAACGTGAACCGATGGCGTAAGGTATACGGCAGTAAAGGGATCTTTGCCGCGGCCGTTCATTCACGTCCGCGGAAAAACACATCCGTGTAAGGAGTCGGCGCTAGGATGAGTCCGCGTACCTGACTCAACAGGGGCGGCCCGAGGAGGGAGCAGGATCGATGGGCGCGATGCGGAAGGCAGGCATCTGGCTCGGCCTCATCGAGGACGAGGAGGAGCGCGGCTACAACGGCTATGAGCAGAACGACGAGTTCGCCGAGGAGCCGGCCCCGGCCGCGCCGACTCGCGCGCGCGGGTCCCAGCGGACCACCGGCCGCGTCGGC
Organism: Glycomyces sp. NPDC047369; assembly: GCA_040643255.1. Taxonomy (GTDB): domain Bacteria; phylum Actinomycetota; class Actinomycetes; order Mycobacteriales; family Micromonosporaceae; genus Glycomyces. Next base: position 261,228 of record JBEYTX010000001.1, read on the forward strand.
CGCCCCGCCGAGGAGCGCCGCATCGAGGAGCGCCGTCTCGAGGACCGCAGCCCCGTCCGCCAGCTCAACCGCGGCTCCGGCTCGGTCACCCCGCTGACGCGCGACAACCTCGCGCTCGCCGAGCCCTCCACGATCCGGCCCGTGCCGGCCGAGGAGGAGTCGCCCGCGAACTACCGGATCACCACGCTCCACCCGACGACGTACAACGAGGCGCGCACCATCGGCGAGCGCTACCGCGACGGCACGCCGGTCATCATGAACCTCTCGGAGATGGAGGAGGCCGACGCCAAGCGCCTGGTCGACTTCGCCGCCGGGTTGATCTTCGGCACCCGCGGCTCTTTCGAGCGGGTGACGAACCGTGTGTTCCTCCTCTCGCCTCCTCACGTTCAGGTGACGGCGGAGGACAAGGCGAAGATCGCCGAGGGCGGGTTCTTCAACCAGTCGTGACCGGGCGGATAGACTCCACTCCGTGAACCTGGCACTCCAGCTCGTCTACTTGGCGCTCTTCGCGTTCTACCTGTTCCTACTGGCTCGCCTGGTGTGCAGCGTGGTGGTCCAGTTCTCCCGCCGCTGGGAGCCCGGCCCGCGGGCCGCGGCCCTGCTGGAGACGGTCTACAGCGTGACCGACCCTCCCCTGAAGGGGTTGAGGAAGGTGATACCCCCTCTCAGGCTTGGTACTGTATCGATTGATCTGGCGTTCCTGGCGCTGCTCCTGATCGTGTGGATCCTGATGGACTTCGTGATCGCGGGATTCATCTCCTAGCAGTTCCGGGCGGGGGTGCAAGGCACGGTTATCGTGTCGGGTGGCCTTGTGCGCCAGGCGAACAGCTGAGAAGGAGTTTCGAATGCCGCTGACCCCAGCCGACGTTCACAACGTCACGTTCAAGAAACCCATGCTCGGAAAGCGCGGATACGACGAGGACGAGGTCGACGGTTTCCTCGACGAGGTCGAGCGCGAACTCGCTCGCCTCAGCGATGAGAACGGCGAGCTTCGCGCCCAGCTCGACAGCCTCCGCGCCGGTGCTCCCCCCGGAGCCGCCGACCACGCCGAGATGGCCGCCGCACTCGACCGGGTGCAGCGCGAGAAGCACGCCATGGAGCAGCAGCTCCAGGAGCTCGACGGCGAGCTGCACGAGATGCACCAGCAGATGGTCGCCTCGCAGCAGCAGGCCCAGCAGCTCCAGCAGGAACTGGCCCAGCGCGGCCCCCAGCAGGAGGCGTCCGCCCCCGCCGGGGCCGGCGGCGGCGAGCAGGAGGCCCTGCGCCTCCTCATGGTCGCCCAGCGCACCGCCGACGAGCACCTCGAGGACTCCCGCCGCGAGGCCGACACGCTCCTGAGCGAGGCCCAGCGCGAGTCGCAGACGATGGTCGCCGAGGCGCAGCGCGAGGCCCAGACGATGGTCACCCAGGCCCAGCGCGAGTCCAAGACCATGGTCACCGAGGCCCAGCGCGACGCCGACACGATGGTCACCGAGGCCCGCACGCAGGCCGAGGACCTCGTGGGCCAGGCCCGCGACAAGGCCGAGCGCATGGAGATGGAAGCCGAGGAGGAGCGCCAGAAGGTCATCGGCCAGCTGGAGGAGTCCCGGACGTCCCTGCTCCACAACATCGAGGAGCTGAAGACCTTCGAGCGCGAGTACCGCACCCGCCTCAAGCTCTACCTCGAGAGCCAGCTCCGCGACCTGAACGGCCAGCAGGGCCGCACCCAGGAGGAGGCCTTCGAGGAGGCCCAGCGCGAGACCGGCGGCGGCGAGCGCACCGGCGCCCGCTCCGCGTTCGTCATGCAGGGCGGCCGCGGCTGACCCGACTCCCGCCTCCCCGGGAGCCGCGCGTGCCGAGGCAGGGTCGCTTCGCGACATTGGCACGCCTGCGGGCATAACCTGAACGGGGATCGCCTCGTTATCCATGGGTGAGCGGGTGAGGGCGCCGGTGTCCCGGGAACGGGACGCCATGGCCGCCCTCACCGCCGCCACCACCATGCGTTAGCGATCCGCGGTCCCCTCGGGGCCGCGGTAGGACCGCGCGAGGGCCCCGCTGCCCCGCGCAGGGGAGGACACGACGTGATCGTCAGCAGCCTGCTGATCCTCGTCATAGCGGCGGTCTTGCTGGTCACTGGCATGATCACCGGGAACGACCAGTTGCTGGTCTCTTCGATCACCGCGAGCCTCGCCGCGGGGATCGCGCTCTACGTCGGCATCCGCGGGAGGGGCGCCAAGCGCCCGCGCATCGCCTCCCAGCGGACCGGCCGGCCCGTCGCCGACGACGACACGCAGCAGTTCCGCCGCATCGGCGCCGACGACAGCCCCACCACGGAGCTGCCGCTCGTCGAGGGCAAGGTCTTCGAGCCCACCGACTACGCCGTCGACCGGGACCCGGAGCTGCGCTTCGAGGAGCCGCAGCGGCAGGCCGCCAGCCACCGCGCCCCCGAGTCCCTCGCGGACGAGCCCACCGAGCAGCGCATGTCCAGCATCGAGGCCGCGGGCCTCATGCGCCTGGACACCGAGGTCGCCGTGGTCGACGGGCGTCCCCGCTTCCACCACTCCTCGTGCGCGCACCTCACCGGCCGCGACCACGAGCCGCTCCCCGTCTCGGAGGCCCTCGAACTCGGGTTCACGCCGTGCGCGATGTGCGAGCCCGCCTCGCGCCTGCTCATGGTCCCTGTCGCGGGACGCTGAACGCTGACGCTCAGTCCGGGGTCAAGTTCTCGAAGTAATTGACCTAGTTGCAGGTCTTGCGTATCCTGTGTGCTTAATTGCGCGGCAGGCTCCCGCCTCGGCGGGGCCTGGCGCGCATTGTCCTCGTTTCGGCGAGGTCGTCAGGAGTACGCGAACTCGGGAGCCGCGATGCCGAACGCCCGACGCAGGGCACTGCCGAGGCCCCGGCGTGCCCCGACGACACCGGAACCCGAGCCGACATACCCCTCCAGAGGCGCGTCATGAGTCCAGCCAAGAAGACCCAGAAGCAGGCCGCGAAGCCGACGGCCGCGAAGAGCGCCGTCAAGAAGAGCGCGGTGAAGAAGGCGCCCGTGAAGAAGGCGGCGGTCAAGAAGACCGCCGCCGCGAGCGCCGAGACGCCCGCGAAGAAGACCGTGAAGAAATCGGTCAGGAAGACCGCCGCGAAGTCCGCGGCCAAGGCCGCCGCGCCGTCCCCGGCGGCCCCCGAACCCGACCACCAGCTGCGCACCGAGAGCGAGCAGGCCGAACTGCGGGCCGCGCTCAAGGAGCGGCTCGACGAGCTCGTCGCCGAGCAGCGCCGCTACTCCGACTCCATCGCGGTCGCCCAGCGCGAGCGCCTGAGCGACACCGCCGGGGACGACCAGATCGACTCCGGCTCCAAGACCGTCGAGCACGAGCACGAAGTGGCCGTGGCAGGCGCGATCTCCGAGCGGATCCGCCAGGTCAGCCACGCCCTCGAGCGCATCGACGAGGGCGGCTACGGCTTCTGTGAGAAGTGCGGCAAGCCCATCCCGGCGGCTCGTCTGGCCGCCTTCCCGTCGGCTACCCTCTGCGTCAGTTGCAAACAGCTTGAGGAGCGACGCTGAGCGAGGACACCCAGCCCGGGGCCGACGACGGCCCCGGCCCCGACGACACCACCCCCGAGACCGAGACCCAGGCGGCGCCCAGGCGCCGGCGGCCCGGCCTGACCCTGGCCGCGCTGCTCATAGCCGCGGTCGCCGTCGGCCTGGACCAGTGGACGAAGTACCTGGCCGAGGCCAACCTCGACCCCCAGGAGCCCGTCCGCATCCTCGGCGGCCTCGTCTACCTGAGCCTCACCTGGAACTCCGGGGCCGCGTTCAGCCTCGGCACCGGCTACACCTGGATCTTCACGATCGTCGCCTCGGCGGTCGTCGTGTTCCTCATATTCCTGTCCCGCAAGATCGTGTACCCGGCCTGGGCGGTCGCGATCGGCCTGGTCCTCGGCGGCGCCGCCGGGAACCTCGTCGACCGGTACTTCCGCGAACCCGGGTTCGCCCACGGGCACGTCGTGGACTTCATCAGCGTCTTCAAGCCCTTCGCCGAGGCGTTCCCCATCTTCAACCTCGCCGACTCGGCCCTGTGCTGCGGCGTCGTCCTCATCGTGCTCCTCGAGCTCACCGGCCACGGGTTCTCACCCGAGGCCCGCAAGAAGCCCGCCCCCGACGCCGCGAAGGCGGACGCATGAGCGCCGACGGGCGCCAGACCCGGTCGCTGCCGGTCCCCGAGGGCTTCGAGGGCCAGCGGATCGACCAGGTCGTGTCCCGGCTCCTGGGCCTCTCCCGCACCGTCGCCGCCGAGCTCGTCACCGCCGGGGACGTCACCCTCGACGGATCGCCGTGCGCCACCAAGTCCGAGCGCGTCTCCGCGGGCGCCTGGCTCGAGGTCGTCCTCCCGCCGCCGCCCGAGGACGTCCGCGCCCGCATCGAGGAGCCCGTCGCGGGCCTCGACGTGGTCTTCGACGACGACGACATCGTCGTGGTCGCCAAGCCCGTCGGCGTCGCCGCCCACCCCAGCCCCGGCTGGACCGGGCCCACCGTCACCGGCGGCCTCGCCGCCGCCGGGTACCGGATCTCCAGCCACGGCCCCGACGAGCGCCAGGGCATCGTCCACCGCCTCGACGTCGGCACCTCCGGCCTCATGGTCGTCGCCAAGAGCGAGCGCGCCTACTCCGAACTCAAGCGCGCCTTCAAGGAGCGCCGCGTCTCCAAGCGCTACCGGGCCGTCGCCCAGGGCCACCCCGACCCGCTGTCGGGCACGATCGACGCGCCCATCGGCCGCCACCCGCGCCACGACTACAAGTGGGCCGTGGTCGCCGACGGCAAGCCCAGCGTCACCCACTACGACACGATCGAGGTCTTCCCCGGCGCGTCCCTGATGGACCTCGGCCTGGAGACCGGCCGCACCCACCAGATCCGCGTCCACTTCTCCGCGCTCGGCCACCCGCTCGCGGGCGACCTCACCTACGGCGCCGACCCCGTCCTCGCCGAGCGCCTCGGCCTGACCAGGCAGTGGCTCCACGCCTACCGCCTGGAGTTCGTCCACCCCGGGACCGGCCGCGCGGTCACCTTCACGAGTGATTACCCGGACGACCTGGAGACGGCGCTGGCGCGGTTGCGAGCGGACCAATAGGAAGCCACTAGACTGGATCTCAGGTGCCCGCCGCACCGTCGGGGCGGGCGTAACGCACGCCTCACCCCCGGGCCCGCACGGCCCGCGATTCGCAACGGGCCTTGAGGAATCGTTGTGTTCTAATAGTCGCGGGTGGTAACGGCGCCCGGTCGGGGCGGCGCGGGACCGCGGGCCGCCGTGCCCGCGGACCGGCCCACCGCAACGGTCGAGAGGAGGTCGCACGTGAACACGCCCGAGGCTTGGAGCAACGACCGCAACAACGACGGCTCGCGCTGGCAGAAGCTGCTCGGTCGCGGCCGCGGCGGACGCGCCGGCGGCGCCCAGCAGACCCCCACGCCCCCGCCCCGCGAGTCCTACCCGCCCTCGCCGCCCGTCGGTCCGCCGCCGGGCCAGGCGCACTACTCGGTGCCGACCGCGGGCCGCCGCCCGCCGGTCGCGACGCAGACCCCGCCGAGCGCCGCGCAGATGACCCAGCCGATCCGCCCCCAGCAGGGCCTGCCGCCGCAGCCGCGCCAGCCGCAGCCCGCGGCCGAGCCCAGCCCGGTCGCGCTCCAGCGGCTCCGCCGCGACCTCGGCCGCAGCCGCGTCATCGCGTTCATCAACCCCAAGGGCGGCGTCCACAAGACCACCGCGACGGTCCTGTCGGCCGCGGCCATGGGCACCGCCCGCGGCGGCGGCGTGATCGCCTGGGACGACAACGAGCTGCGCGGGACCCTGGGCCTGCGCGCCGGGTCCGCCCGGCACGGGCGCACCATCCGCCACCTCGTCGAGCACCTCGACCAGGTCGAGGCCGCGGGCGTCCACCTGCCCGAGCACCTCGACGAGTTCCTGCGCCACTCCTCCGACGGCTCGTTCGACGTGCTCGCCGGGGACGAGGACCCGAAGCTCCAGCGCCGCCTCGACCCGACCACCGTGCTGCGCGTGCTCGACATCCTCACCCGCACGCACAACATCGTGTGCATCGACACCGGCAACAACGTCGAGTCCCCGAACTGGCGGACCGTCGTCTCCTCGGTGGACCGGCTCGTGGTCACCACGGTGCCCCGCGAGGACGCCGCGTTCTCCGCGGACTGGATGCTCGACCACCTCGAGGAGGGCGGCTACGGCAACCTCGTCAAGAACGCGGTGACGCTCCTGTCGATGCCCACGCCGAACCCGGGACCGCTCCTGCACGACCTCCAGCGGCACTTCTCGCAGCGGACCCGCGCGTGCGCGGTCGTCCCCTACGACCCGTCGCTGGAGCCGGGCGCGAAGATCGAGTTCTCGGCGCTGCGGCCGGAGACCCGCGCCGCCTGGTTCGAGGCCGCCGCGACGATCGTGGACGGTCTTTAGGGCCCGGCGCACGGATCGGAACGGCCGCTATCCGGTCCATTCGCCCGCTCGCTGCGTTGTCGGCACCCCAGATACAACACCGGTATCTGGGGTGCCTTCCGCCTTGCGAGCGAACGAATGGCCGCGGACATCGTCTCGCCCCGATCCGTGCGCCGGGCCCTAACCGCTGCGTCCACCGAACATGCCGCCGGGCGCCGAGCCCGCTGTGGCAGGATTCCAGGCGTGACCGACGAAGCGACCCCGGCATCCCCCAGCACCGATCCGCACGTCTACGGCGGCCCGCCCGCCCGGTCGCCGCGCACCGCCGGCCGCGACCTGCTCGCCGCGGGCGCCCTCGCCGTGGTCCTCACCGCGCTCGGCTTCCCCGCCGCGATGCTCTGGCAGATCGTCACCCCGCGCGTCGAGTTCGTCGTCGTCGACGGCGGCTGGCTCCCCGTCGAGACCTACCCCGACGGGTACGTCCAAGGGGACCTCGTGTTCGCCGGGATCGGCCTCGCCCTCGGGATCGTCGCCGCGATCGTCGCGTGGTCGGCGATGCGCGAGCGCCGCGGCCCGATCCTCCTCCTCGGCCTGGTCATCGGCTCGATCGCCTGCCAGGTCGTGGCCTGGAAGATCGGCGCGAACGAGTGGCAGCAGTTCTGGGACGCCGTCGAGCGCGCCCCCGTCGGCGTCCACATGTTCCGGCCCCCGTCGGTCCTGTTCGTCGAGCTCGACCCCGGCGCCGCCTGGGACGCGCTGAAGGTCGGGCATCTCACAACCGCGCTCGACTCGCTCCAGCTCGGCGCGCTCGCCGTCATGGCCCTCGCCGCGACCTTCACTTACACCGTCTGCGCCGGTTGGTCACGTCGCCCGAGCCTTCGCACGGACGCTCCCGAATAGCGGTATGCCCTTTGACCTGGAAATGCGGGTGACTACGCTTGGAGCGTGCTCAGACGCATCGACCTCATCGGAGCCGTATCCGACTACCCGGCCCGCGCCCTGCGCGAGCTGATGCCGCGCGCCGCGTTCGACGTGAACGAGGCCCTGCGGTCGGTCCAGCCGCTGATCGACGACATCGCCCATCGCGGGACCGCCGCCGTCGTCGAGATCGTCGAGCGGTTCGACGGCGTCCATCTGGAGCACCTGCGCGTCCCCGAGGCCGCGATCAAGGCCGCCGTCGCCGACCTCGACCCGGACCTGCGCCGCGCTTACGAGACCTCCATCGACCGGGTCCGCACCGCGCACGAGGCCCAGCGCCTCCCCGACGTCACCACCGAGGTCGCCCCGGGCGGCACGGTCACCGAGCGGTACCTGCCGGTCGGCCGCGTCGGCCTGTACGCGCCCGGCGGCCTCGCCGTCCTCGCGTCCTCCGTCATCATGAACGCCGTCCCCGCGCAGATCGCGGGCGTCGGCTCCATCGCGCTCGCCAGCCCCGCGCAGAAGACCAACGGCGGCCTGCCCGACCAGGGCATCCTCGCCGTCGCCGGGCTCCTCGGCATCGACGAGGTGTACGCCGTCGGCGGCCCCGCCGCGGTCGGCATGTTCGCGTACGGCACCGACGAGTGCGAGCCCGTCGACATGATCACCGGGCCCGGGAACATCTACGTCACCGCCGCGAAGCGGGCCGTGCGCGGCCTCGTCGGCATCGACGCCGAGGCCGGGACCACCGAGATCGCGGTCATCGCCGACGCCGGGGCCGACCCGGTCCACGTCGCCGCCGACCTCATCAGCCAGGCCGAGCACGACCCGGCCGCCGCCTCGGTGCTCATCACCGACTCCGCGGCCCTCGCCGACGCCGTCGACGCCGAACTCGAGCGCCGCGCGCCCGCCGCCCGGCACGCCCAGCGGATCCTCACCGCGCTCGCGGGGGAGCAGTCGGGGACGATCCTCGTCGCCGACATCGACGAGGCCGTCGCCGTCGCCGACGCGTACGCCGCCGAGCACCTGGAGATCCAGACCGCGAACGCCCGCGAGGTGGCCCTGCGCATCCGCAACGCCGGGGCGATCTTCGTCGGCGCGTACTCGCCGGTGTCCCTCGGCGACTACTGCGCCGGGTCGAACCACGTGCTGCCGACCGGCGGGTGCGCCCGCCACTCGGCCGGGCTCAGCGTGCACACGTTCCTGCGCGCGGTCCACCTCATCGACTACTCCCGCGAGGCCCTTCAGGTCGTCGCCGCCGACGTCGTGACCTTCGCGGTCTCCGAAGACCTCCCTTCGCACGGCGAGGCCGTGTCCGCCAGATTCGAGGCGAAATGAGCGAGATCGAGAACCTGCTGCGCGCGGACCTGCGCGGGCAGTCGCCGTACGGCGCCCCGCAGCTCGACGTCCCGGTCCAGTTGAACACCAACGAGAACGCCTTCGCCATCCCCGAGGACGTGGCCGCCGTCGTGGCCGAGTTCATCGGCCGGGAGCTGCGCGGCCTCAACCGGTACCCCGACCGCGACGCGGTCGCGCTGCGCACCGACCTGGCCGCGTACCTCGGCCACGGCCTCACCGCCGACCACGTGTGGGCCGCCAACGGCTCCAACGAGATCCTCCAGCAGCTGCTCCAGGCGTTCGGCGGACCGGGCCGCACCGTGCTCGGCTTCATGCCGTCGTACTCGATGCACCCGCTGCTCGCCCGCGGCACCGGCACCGCGTTCGTCGACGGCGGCCGCGAGGACGACTACACGCTCAGCCCCGCGTACGTGCGCGCCGCGATCGAGGAGCACGACCCGGACCTGGTCTTCCTCGTCTCGCCGAACAACCCGACCGGCACCGCCCTCGACGCCGACGTCATCGACGCCGCGTACGAGGCCGCGCGCGGCCTGGTCGTCATCGACGAGGCCTACGCCGAGTTCGCCCGCGACGCCTCCGCGACCGCGCTCGACCGGCTCGCGGGCCGCAAGCGCCTCGTGGTCACCCGGACCCTCTCCAAGGCGTTCGCGTTCGCCGGGGCCCGCGTCGGCTACCTCGCCGCCGACCCCGAGCTCGTGGAGAAGCTCCTGCTGGTGCGCCTGCCGTACCACCTGTCGAGCATCACCCAGGCCGCCGCCCGCGGCGCGCTCGCCTGCACCTCGCAGCTCCAGGCCGAGGTGGACGAGCTGAAGCACCAGCGCGACCGCATCGTGAAGAGCCTGCGCGCCAAGGGACTCCCCGTCGCCGACTCCGACGCGAACTTCGTGCTCGTCGGCGGCTTCAAGGACGCGGCCGCCGTCTGGCGCGCGATCCTCGACCAGGGCGTCCTCATCCGCGACGTCGGCCTCCCCGGCCGCCTCCGCATCACGGCCGGGACCGACGAGGAGACCACCGCGCTCCTCGACGCGTTCGACGCCGCCATGACCGACCGCCCCGGATTGTTCGAGGAGAGCAAGTAAGTGAGCCGCACCGCGCACATCGTCCGCACCACCGGTGAGACCAGCGTCGACGTGTACGTCGACCTCGACGGCACCGACAAGGTCGTCGACATCGCCACCGGCGTCGGCTTCTACGACCACATGCTCCACCAGCTCGGCAAGCACGGCGGCTTCGACCTGAAGATCGCCGTCAAGGGCGACCTGCACATCGACGCGCACCACACCATGGAGGACACCGCGATCGCGCTCGGCCAGGCGTTCGCCGGGGCCCTCGGCGACAAGGCCGGCGTGGTCCGCTTCGCCGACGCCTCCGTGCCGCTCGACGAGGTGCTCGCGCGCGCCGTCGTGGACCTCTCCGGCCGCCCGTACATGGTCCACGAGGAGCCCATGGACATCGCGCCGATGATCTCCACGGACTACCCGACCTCGATGACCCGCCACATCCTCGAGTCCTTCGCGTACCACGCCCGGATCTGCCTGCACGTCACCGTGCTCCGCGCCGCCAACCCCGGCCAGAAGCCCGACGCGCACCACGTCATCGAGGCCCAGTTCAAGGCCCTCGCGCGGGCTCTGAAGTACGCGACCCGCATCGACGGCACCGACATCCCCTCCACCAAGGGGGTCCTGTGACCTGGGCCGGGCCGATCCTCCTCATGGCGCTCGCCGGGATCCTCGTCGGCGGCGCGGTGAGCCTGCGCCGCAACGGGAAGCTGCCCGCCGCGGTCGTCACCGGGCTGCTCGCCGCCGCCGCGTTCGGCGGCGGCCTGTACCTCGTCTACGGATAGGGGCCGCGCCATGGCGAAACCCAAGGTCGTCCTCTTCGACTACGGCTCGGGCAACCTCCGCTCCGCGTTCCGCGCCCTCGAACGCGCGGGCGGCGACGTGCAGCTGACGAGCGACCTCGACGCGGCCCGCCGCGCCGACGGCCTCGTCGTCCCCGGCGTCGGCGCCTACGCGGCCTGCATGGAAGGCGTCCTCAAGAGCGGCGTCGACACCGTGATCCGCGAGCGCGTCGCCGCCGAGGCGCACGTGCTCGGCATCTGCGTCGGCGAGCAGGTCCTCTTCACCGAGGGCATCGAGCACGGCGTGGAGACCGCCGGGGTCGGCGTCCTCGAAGGCCGCGTCGACCTCCTGCACGCCCCGCGCATCCCGCACATGGGCTGGAACACCGTCCGCGCCGACGCCGGGATGCGGCTGTTCGCCGGGATCGGCCCCGAGGAGCGGTTCTACTTCGTGCACTCCTACGCCGCCAAGGCGAAGCCCGCGGGCTCGCTGGCCGCGGTGTGCGAGCACGGCGAGCCGTTCATCGCCGCCGTCGAGCGCGGCGCGCTCGCCGCCACCCAGTTCCACCCCGAGAAGTCCGGCGACGCCGGGTACGCACTGCTGACCAACTGGATTCGAGGATTGTCATGACCGAGCTCCAACTCCTTCCCGCCGTCGACGTGACCGGCGGCAAGGCCGTCCAGCTCGTCCAGGGCGTCGCGGGCTCGGGCAAGCAGTACGGCGACCCGCTCGAAGCGGCCCTCGAATGGCAGCGCCAGGGCGCCGAGTGGCTCCACCTCGTCGACCTCGACGCGGCCTTCGGGCGCGGCTCCAACCACGAGCTGCTCGCCGAGGTCGCGGGGCAGGTCGACATGCAGGTCGAGCTGTCCGGCGGCATCCGCGACGACGAGACCCTCAAGCGCGCGTTGGCCTCCGGGGTCCGGCGCGTCAACATCGGCACCGCCGCGCTCGAAGACCCCGAGTGGTGCGACCGGATCTGCGGCGAGTACGGCGACCGCGTCGCCATCGGCCTCGACGTCAAGGGCGGGCGCCTCGCCGCGCGCGGCTGGACCCGCGAGGGCGGCGAGCTGTTCGAGACCCTGGAGCGCCTGGAGCGCGCCGGGTGCGCGCGGTACGTGGTGACCGACGTGAACTCGGACGGGATGCTCTCGGGTCCGAACCTGGACCTGCTGCGCAGCGTCTGCGAGGCCACCGACAAGCCCGTGATCGCCTCCGGCGGGGTGTCCTCTCTGGACGACCTGCGGGCGCTGGCCGGGCTCGTGGACGCCGGCGTCGAGGGCGCGATCGTGGGAACCGCGCTGTACGAGCGTAACTTCACGGTCGCTGAAGCGTTGAACCTCTTGAAGGGTATGTAGCTCAAGGGGAGGCGCGCATGGCACTGGTCGAACGGGTTCCGGAGACCGGGCCGTGGGCGCAGCTCTACGGGTACTCGCGCGCCGTGGCCGTGGGCCCGCTCGTGGTCACGAGCGCGTGCACCGCCGACGTCGAGGCGCGGCCGCACCTGGAGGGCGATCCCGCCGGGCAGGCCCGCGAGGCGTTCCGGACCGCGCTCGACGCGATGGTCCACGCGGGCGCCGGGGTCTCCGACGTCGTGCGCTCCCGCCTCTACGTGACCGACCCGGCCCACGCCGACCCGGTGGGCCGGGTCCACGGCGAGTTCTTCGGCGTCGTCCTGCCGACCGCGACGGTCGTGATCGTGACGGGCCTGTTCCATCCCGGCCAGCTCGTGGCCGTCGAGCTGGAGGCGTTCCGCGCCTGGCGCGACATCGACTAGCGGTGAGGCGATCTCGCGTCACGGGCAGTGTCGGACCCTGCGCGTAGGGTTGAAAACAAGGGGACCCCCGGACGCCCGATTTGCGGAGACACTCCCGGTTGATACGGAAAGATGTGGGCGTCAGGCCGCCTTGCGGCTTAACGACCGTTCAGTAGTATTGGCCGTGGGCCCGACCGAAGGCCCGCCGTAGTCTCGCCAAAAGTGAGGTGTCACCGTGGACGCTGAAGAGATCGCCGAAGGCCGCGAGCGCTGGGCCAAGCGCTACGCCTCCGCCGCCAAACGCGACGCCGACTTCACGACCCTGTCGGGTCTGGAGGTCGAGCCCGTCTACGGTCCGCCCGAAGGGGTCGACGACCCGCGCATGGGCCGGATCGGCTGGCCCGGCGAGTTCCCGTACACGCGCGGGCTCTACCCGACCGGCTACCGCGGCCGCCAGTGGACCATCCGGCAGTTCTCCGGCTTCGGCAACGCCGAGCAGACGAACGCCCGCTACAAGATGCTCCTCGGCGCGGGCGGCGGCGGCCTGTCCGTCGCGTTCGACATGCCCACGCTCATGGGCCGCGACTCCGACGAGCCCGCGTCCCTCGGCGAGGTCGGCCACTGCGGCGTCGCCATCGACTCCACCGCCGACATGGACCGCCTCTTCGACGGGATCGGCCTCGGCGGCGTCACCACCTCGATGACCATCTCCGGTCCCGCCGTCCCGATCTTCTGCATGTACCTCGCCGCGGCCGAGCGCCAGGGAGTCGACCTGTCGACCCTCGACGGGACGCTCCAGACCGACATCCACAAGGAGTACATCGCGCAGAAGGAGTGGCTGTTCCCGCCCGAGCCGCACCTGCGCCTCATCGGCGACCTCATGGCCTACTGCGCCGAGAAGATCCCGCGCTACAAGCCGCTCTCGGTCTCCGGCTACCACATCCGCGAGGCCGGATCGACTGCGGCGCAGGAACTCGCGTTCACGCTCGCCGACGGGTTCTCCTATGTGGAACTCGGGCTGTCGCGGGGCCTCGACGTGGACGTGTTCGCGCCGGGCCTGTCGTTCTTCTTCGACGCGCACATCGACTTCTTCGAGGAGGTCGCGAAGTTCCGCGCGGCCCGCCGCCTCTGGGCCAAGTGGCTGCGCGACGTCTACGGCGCCGGGACCGAGCGCGCGCAGTGGCTCCGGTTCCACACCCAGACCGCCGGGGTCTCGCTGACCGCGCAGCAGCCGTACAACAACGTCGTGCGCACCGCCGTCGAGGCGCTCGCGGCCGTCATGGGCGGCACGAACTCCTTGCACACCAACGCACTCGACGAGACGCTCGCGCTCCCGACCGACCAGGCCGCGGAGATCGCGCTGCGGACCCAGGCGGTGCTGCGCGACGAGACCGGCGTGACGAACGTGGCCGATCCGCTCGGCGGCTCCTGGTACGTCGAGGCGCTCACCGACAAGATCGAGGCCGAGGCCGAGGACCTGTTCCTCCAGATCCTGGCCCTCGGCGGGGAGACCGGCGACAACGCGGCCGACATCGCCCGCGAGGCCGCCGGCCGCCACGAGATCGGCCCGGTGACCTCCGGGATCCTCCGCGGCATCGAGGAAGGGTGGTTCAACGCCCAGATCGCCGAATCGGCCTTCACGTACCAGCGGCAGCTCGAAGACGGCACGAAGCACATCGTCGGCGTCACCGAGCTGACCAACACCGTCACCTCCGACCTGGAGATCCTCCGGGTCTCCGGCGAGGTCGAGCAGGGCCAGAACGCGCTCCTGGCCGAGCGCCGCGCGGGCCGCGACAACGCCGCGGTCGAGCGGGCGCTCGCCGACATCGTCACGGCCGCAAAGGGGACCGCGAACCTCATCGAGCCGATCCTCCAGGCCGCCCGCGTGGAGGCCACGCTCGGGGAGATCTGCGGCGCGCTGCGCGACGAATGGGGCGAATACCGGGAAAACGCTGCCATTTGACCTGATGAACGCAATATTCATCTGCCGCCATTGATCTTGGCCGCGAAACGGTGTAACAATGGGGTGTCAAGTACCTATATGGGGCAACATGCTTCAAACCGATGTCCATTAGGGGCAGGAGGGCGATCGCATGGGAGACAACAAGACCGAAGGCAGGCGGCGCGGCTCGGACGAGTACGGCCATCTGGCGCCGCTGTTCCGGAAGATGGCCGGCCTCGACGCGGACGACCCGCGGCGGGCCGAGGTCAGGGACGAACTCGTGACCGGGCACCTCCCGCTCGCGGAGCACATCGCCCAGCGGTTCTCGGGCAAGGGGATCGCGAAGGACGATCTGGTGCAGGTCGCGTCCGTGGGCCTGATCCACGCGGTCGACCGCTTCGACCCCTATCAGGGGTCGGACTTCCTGTCCTACGCGGTGCCGACCGTGATGGGCGAGGTCAGAAGGCACTTCCGCGACACGAGCTGGCCCATGCGGGTCCCGCGGCGGCTCCAGGAGCTGCGGATCGCGGTGAACCGGGCGGGCGCGGAGCTGTCGCAGCGGCTGGGCCGGCCGCCGACCGACGCGGAGATGGCCGACCACCTCGGAACGACCGAGGCGGAGGTCCAGGAGGGCTACGAGGCCAGGCAGGCGTACCGGGCGGTCTCGCTCGACGAGGCGCCGTTCGCCGACGACGACGCGCCGCGCATCGGCGACGCCATCGGCGGCGAGGACGCCGCGCTCGGCCTGGTCGAGGACCACGAGTCGCTGGTGCCGCTCATCCAGGAGCTCCCGCAGCGGGAGCAGAGGATCCTGGCGCTGCGGTACTTCGGCGACATGACGCAGACGCAGATCGCCGAGGAGGTGGGGATCTCGCAGATGCACGTCTCGCGGCTCCTGCACCGCACCCTCGGGGAGCTGCGCGAGGGCCTGGAGCAGACGACCGAGACCGACTAGCAGTACGGGCGAGGGGGCGGCGGGGCGACCCGCCGCCCCCTCGCGTCACACGTCCCGGTGCTCCAGGGTGTCGCGGATGTGGTCGACGAGCCCGACCCCAGGCCCGACGACGAGGTTCGCGGGCGTCGAGTCCGGCGCGTGCGGATGCGGCCGGGTCGGCGCGAAGTCCTTGGCCGCGAGCATCTTGAACCCGATGTGCCGCCGCTCCTCCTCATCGCAGGCCGCGGCGAGGCGGGGGAGGAGGTGCGCCTCCTCCTCGATGATGTGGGCCCTGACGCCGGTGATGAGCCGCTCCAGGAGCGGCTCGAAGTCGAAGTCCGCGGGCCCGCGCTCGTCGAGCGCCTTCATGACCATCTCGGCCTCGTTGTAGACGGCCAGCTCGTGCTCCACGATCTCCTTGCCGTCGTCGAGGCGCTTCTTGATCACCGGGTGCGCGAACTGCTCCTGGACCACCGCGTGGCGCACCAGGTTCGCGATGACGTGGTCCACGAGGGCCTTGCGGCCCACCGGTTCCGATGCGGTCGCCTCGAGTTCGGCGAAGGCCGCCTCGAACGCGCGGTGGTCGTCCTCGACGACGCGGACGAGGTCGGTGTCCTGGTCTGTCTGGGGCATCGCTGCCTCCTAGGGTGATGGGGCGCTTCGGTTCTGGGGGCACTGCGGGGGCGGGAGGGCCGCGCGGGTCCCCGCGGCGGCCCTCCGCGACCGGGTAAGGAGCGGATCGACTCCACGAGGCCGCCGGTGACGGACTCGGGCATCCCGTGGGAGACGTCGGCGAGCGCGATGATGCCCACCAGCCGCCCCTGGTCGATGACGGGGATGCGGTGGATCTGGTGCTCCTTCATCTTCGCGATGGTGATGTCGATGTCCTCGTTCGCGTCGGCGAGGATCAGGTGGCCCTGCGGGAGCCGGTCGACGGTGTAGGTCGCGGCGTCCTCCCCGGCGGCCATGACGTTCACGACCAGGTCGCGGTCGGTGACCATGCCCTTGATCTTCTCGTCCTCGACGCCGCAGATCGGCAGCGCGCCGACGTTCAGCTCCATCATGAGCCGCGCCGCGTCGGCGGCCGTCTGGTCGCTCTTGACGCAGGTGCAGCCGGTGTGCATGAGTTCGCGTGCGGTTGCCATGTCCTTCTCCTTCTTCGGGACCGCCCGAGTAGTGAATGTTCCTCGATTTTCTCCGGTTACCCGCGCCCAGGGGCGATAAGCGCCGAATCAGGCGAGGAGCCGCTGCGCCGCGTGCGCGATCGCCGCGGCGTCGATGCCCGCGGCCGCGAGCTGCTCCCTGGGCCCGGCGGACCCGGGCATGCCGTGGACGGCGAGCTTCGCGAACCGCACGTCGGGGACGCGCCCGGCGACCGCGTCGAGGACGGCGTCCCCGAGCCCCCCGACGGGCCGGTGGTCCTCCACGGTGAGGACCCGGCCGGTGTCGGCGGCGGCCTGCCGGACCGTCGCCGCATCCAGCGGCTTCACCGAGTACGCGTCGATGACGCGGACCGGGATCCCCTCCTTGAGGAGCCGCTCGGCCGCCCCGAGCGCCTCGGGCACGGTGATCCCGGCGGCGACGATCGCGACCCGGTCGTGCGGCGACGACAGGAGCGTCTTGGACCCGCCCACGGGGAACGTGTCGTCGGGCCGGTAGATCACCGGCGTCTCGGCGCGCGTGGTCCGCAGGTAGCTGATGCCCGGCACGTCGGCCATGGTCGCGGTCAGGTGCGCGGCCTGGTTCGCGTCGCACGGGTAGAGGACGACGCTGCGCCACAGGGCCCGCATCATCGCGAGGTCTTCGAGGCCCATCTGGCTGGGGCCGTCGCGGCCGATCGACACGCCCGCGTGCGAGCCGACGACCCGCAGGTCGGTGCCGCTGATCGCGGCCATCCGCAGGAAGTCGTGGGCGCGGGTCAGGAACGCCGCGAACGTCGCCGCGTACGGGACCCACCCCTGCGTGCGCAGGCCCACGGCCGTGCCGATGAGCTGCTGCTCGGCGATGTAGCACTCCACGAACCGGTTCGGGAACGCCTCCGCGAACGCCGCGGTCCGCGTCGAGTCGGCGACCTCCCCGTCGAGGACCACCACGTCCGGGTCGGACTCGCCGACGGCCTTGAGGGCCTCGCCGAAGCCGTCCCTGGTCGCGGCCATCGTCCCGACCGGGTAGGACGGCAGCGTCAGCGGCGTCCGCTCGCCGTGCTGGCGCGGCTCGCTGGACCGGGGCGGGCTCACCCGGACCTGCGCGGAGCGGACCCCGCCGAGCTCGACCACGGCCTTCTCGGACTCCTGGAGCGGCTTGCCGTGCAGGCCCTCCTTGTCCTCGGCCGCGGCGACGCCCTTGCCCTTGCGGGTGCGCGCGATGATCGCCGTCGGGCGGGAGTTTTCCTCTTCGGCCGCGGCGAGGGCCTGGTCGATCGCGGCCGGGTCGTGGCCGTCGATCTCGACCGTGTGCCACCCGAAGCAGCCGATGCGGTTCGCGTACGCCGTCGTGTCCCACTCGAACCTGGTGGGCCCGCGCTGCCCGAGCCGGTTCACGTCGACGATCGCGCACAGGTTCCCCAGTCCCAGGTCCGCGGCCGCGGCGAACGCCTCCCACATCGAGCCCTCGGCGAGCTCGCCGTCCCCGCACAGCACCCACACGCGCGCGGGCGATCCGCCCAGGCGCGCGCCGAGCGCCATGCCCACCCCGATCGGCAGGCCCTGCCCGAGCGACCCGGTGGCGACGTCGACCCACGGCAGGCGCGGCGTCGGGTGCCCCTCCAGGTCCGAGCCGAGCCGCCGGTACGTCATGAGGTGCTCCTCGTCGATCGCGCCGACCGCGCGGAGCATCGCGTACAGCAGCGGCGACGCGTGGCCCTTGGAGAACACCAGCCGATCGTTCCCGGCCCGGTGCGGGTGCGCGAAGTCGTAGTGCAGGTGGCCTTCGAGGAGGCCCGCCATGAGGTCGGCCGCCGACATCGAGGACGTCGGGTGCCCCGAGCCCGCTCGGGCCGAGACCCGCACCGCGTCCACCCGCAGCTGCTGGGCCAGTTCCTCCAGTCCGGAGATCCGTTCGTCGATGACGCCCATCCCGTTCCCTCCGTTCCCTGAGTCCTCTGCGGCTACCCGCCGCCCCGGCCGTGAAACCGCGTGTCGCGGCGGCCCCGGCGGGTACCCGGACGGCACACGACCGGAGAGGAGCGCGCCATGAACTCGCGACCGATGTCGACCACCGGCCACCACTGGTGGGAGGCCGAGCGGCGGCGCACGACCGCCGTCCAGCAGGGCCTCAACGCCGTCTCCTGGGTGTTCCTGCTCATGGGCGTGGCCGGGTTCATCCCGGCCCTGACCACCGGGTTCTCCAGGATCGCGTTCGCCGGCGACTCGCAGACCGAGCTGTTCGGCGTCTTCGCCGTCTCGGTCCTCGCGAACCTGCTCTACCTCGCGGCCGGCGTCGTCGGCCTCGTGATGTCCTGGATGGCCCGGTACGCGCGCCGGTTCCTCCTCGGCGGCGGCGTCCTGTTCGCCGTCCTCGGGCTGATCGGCCTGTTCGCCGCCGGGATCGGCGGCTTCCTGCCGTGGAACGGCGCCTCCGCGCTGCTCCAGCTCGGCCTGGGCGTCCTCATGATCGTCCTCGGCCTGGTCCTGCACCGCCGCCTCCCGCGCGAGAGCGAGGCCCGCACCGACGGCGACTTCGGCGAGACGAACCGCGGCGCCGCCCGCTGAGCGGGGGTTTCCGCCCCGCCGGGACGGGAACCCCGTCCTCATCGGAACGGCCGCGAACCTCGGAGGTGACAGGCCATGCCGCAGCAGCAGTGGACGAAGAAGGAAGAGCGCAAGTACCGGCACATCCGCGACTCCGCGGAGGACCGGGGCGAGAGCGAGGACCGCGCCGAGGAGATCGCCGCGCGCACGGTCAACAAGGGCCGCGCCCGCGAGGGCAAGACCAAGACCGCCAGCCGCACTTCTACCGAGGACATGTCCTCCTCCAAGCGCGGCGGCCAGCGCTCGCACTCCGGGCCCAAGGGCCGCACCAAGGACCAGCTCTACGAGGAGGCCCGCAAGAAGAACGTCAAGGGCCGCTCGAAGATGAACAAGGCCCAGCTCAAGCGGGCCGTGGACCGCAAGGGGTGACGACATGGACGTCCGCGACCACTGGGACGCGCACGACCGGTCCGTCGGGCAGCTCGTCGGCGACCTGGCCTCGGACGTGACGCACCTGGCGCACCTCGAAGCGCAGCTGGCGGCCCGCGAAGTCGCCGAGAAGGCGAAGCGCGGGGCCCGGGGCGGCGGCATGTTCGCCGCGGCGGGCGTGCTCGCGCTCTACGCCGGGGCCGCACTGCTGCTCGCCGCGGGCATCGCGCTCGCGCTCGTGTGGCCCGCGTGGCTGGCGGCGCTCGCCGTGGGCGTCGTGCTGCTCGCCGCCGCCGGGATCGCCGCGCTGGCGGGCCGCTCGGCCCTGAAGCGCGCGATGCCGCCGATCCCCCAGGACACCATGGAACGCGCCCGGGAGGACGCCCGGGCCTTGCAGGGAAGGATGCACCGATGACCCGCACGAACTCGCACCCCGCCGACATGCCTCCCGGCGCGGGGCTCGCTCCGCCGCCGTCGACGGGCATGCCGTACCAGCCTGACGTCGAGGTCGTCCGCCGCGACGAGGCCGCCGAGCACGAGCACCGGCACGACTGGGCCGAGCCCGACGACGGGAACGCCGAGGCCGCGGCGAAGTCCGCGCCCGAGGCGACCGTGGAGGAGCTCATGCGCGAGGCCGACCACGCGCGCGACCGGATCAACGACGCCGTCGCCGAGCTGCGCGAGCGCCTGGGCCTGTCGCCCGACGCCGAGCATGCGCACGGCCCGTTCGCGCCGGTCCGCCGCCACCCGTTCACCGTGGCCGTCGCGGCCGCGGGAGCCGTGACCGCCACGGTCGTGACCGTGGCCGTCACCCGGGGCCACCGCCGGACCGAGGCGCGGTCGGCGCGCGAGAACGCGCGGCTCGCCGCGGCGAGCGCGACCGTCGCCGCCAAGTACGGCGGGAACGCCGTGAGGCTCGCGGCCGGGGAGGCCGCGAAGGCCACCAGGCGCGGCCGGAAGTCGGGCCGCAAGGGTTTCGACCGCACCGTAGCGGCGGTCGGCTCCGCGGCGGACCGGCTCCGTCCCAAGCGCCGTTCCAAGTTCCGCCGTCTCATCAGCCGCTGAGGCGCGGACCTGCGTGCACCGGCGGACCCGCGGGTCCGCCGGTGCTTCGCGTCCGGGAGCTGCGTCACAGCGGGCCCGCCGCCCCTCCGGATCGGGGCGGCATGTCCGCTTTTCCGGGCCGGAACGCCTGACCGCCACTGGTACCGAACGTGCGAATGCGTTAGGTTGTTTGAGATCCGTCCGCGTGCAAGCGTCGTCCAGCGCGCGCCGGGGCGGGTCGCACGCGCGCGGGGGACTCCCTGCATGTGAACGGTCACTTCTGAACGAGCCCAAGGAGGCTGCACATGACTGGCAGCGACAACGGTGCCGTTGCTATCGGGATCGACTTCGGCACGCTCTCGGGCCGCGTCGTCGTCGCCTCCGTAGCCGACGGGCGCGAACTCGCCAGCGCCGAGCACGTCTACGAGCACGGCGCCATCGAGGAGGCCCTCCCCGGCTCCGGCGTCCGCCTGCCGCGCAGCTGGGCGCTCCAGTCGCCCAAGGACTGGGTCGACGTCCTCAAGCACGCCGTCCCGGCCGCGGTCGCGGCCGCGGGCGTGAGCCCCGACCAGGTCGTCGGCATCGCCACGGACTTCACGGCGTGCACGATCCTGCCGACGACGGCCGACGGGACGCCGCTGTGCGAGCTCGACGAGTACCGCGAGCGCCCGCACGCGTGGCCGAAGCTGTGGAAGCACCACGCCGCCCAGGGCCAGGCCGACCGCATCAACGCGGTCGCGGCCGAGCGCGGCGAGTCGTGGCTGCCGCGCTACGGCGGGAAGATCTCCTCGGAGTGGGCCTACGCGAAGGGCCTCCAGCTCCTCGAGGAGGACCCGGAGCTGTACGCGCGCGCCGACCGCTGGATCGAGGCCGCGGACTGGATCATCTGGCAGCTGTGCGGCGAGGAGACCCGCAACTCCTGCACCGCCGGGTACAAAGGGATCGTGCAGGACGGGGAGCGCCCCTCCCGCGAGTACCTCGCGGCCCTGAACCCGGAGTTCGCGGACTTCAACGCGAAGATGGAGCACCCGCTGTCGGCCCTGGGCGACAAGGCCGGCGAGCTGACCGCGGAGGCCGCCGAGTGGACGGGCCTGAACGCGGGCACCGTGATCGCCGTCGGCAACGTCGACGCGCACGTCACGGCCGCTTCGGCGAAGGCCGTCGGGCCGGGCCAGATGGTCGCCATCATGGGCACGAGCACCTGCCACGTCGTCAACGGCGAGGAGCTGAAGGAGGCCCAGGGGATGTGCGGCGTCGTGCGCGACGGCATCACCAAGGGCCTGTGGGGCTACGAGGCCGGCCAGTCCGGCGTCGGCGACATCTTCGCGTGGTTCACCAGGAACGGCGTCCCGGCCGCGTACACCGAGGCCGCCGCCGCGCGCGGGATCTCGATCCACGAGTACCTGACGGAGCTGGCCGCGGAGCAGCCCGTGGGCGCGCACGGCCTGGTCGCGCTGGACTGGCATTCGGGGAACCGCTCGGTCCTGGTCGACCACGCCCTGCACGGCGCGGTCCTGGGCCTGGGGCTCCAGACGAAGCCCGAGGAGATCTACCGGGCGCTGGTCGAGGCGACCGCGTTCGGGACCCGCATGATCGTGGAGACGCTCGTCAAGGCGGGCGTGCCGATCGAGGAGTTCGTGGCCGCGGGCGGGCTGCTGAAGAACAAGTGGCTCATGCAGACCTACGCCGACGTGCTGCGCATGCCGATCACGGTCCTCACCTCGGAGCAGGGCCCGGCGCTCGGCTCGGCGATCCACGCGGCCGTGGCCGCGGGCGCCTACCCGGACATCCACGCCGCGTCGGCGGCGATGGGCAAGGTCGAGCGGAACGCCTACGTCCCGGACGAGGCCCGCGCGGACGCGTACGACAAGCTCTACGCGGTCTACGAGGAGCTGCACGACCACTTCGGCCGCGGCGGCTCGCGCGCGCTGCACACGCTGAACGAGATCGCCACGGAGGCAAGCAAGTGAGCTACCAGTCGACACCCGCCGTCCAGGAGATGAAGGAGCGCGTCTGCGCGCTCCACTCCGAGCTGCTGCGCTGGGGCCTGGTGACGTGGACGAGCGGGAACGTCTCGGGCCGCGTCCCGGGCACCGACGTCATCGTCATCAAGCCGTCGGGCGTCTCCTACGACGACCTGACCCCGGACCTGATGGTCGTGACCGACCTCGACGGGAAGGTCCTCGAAGGGGACCTGTCGCCGTCCTCGGACGCGGAGTCCCACAACGAGGTCTACCGGCGGATGCCCGAGACCGGCGGCGTGGTCCACACGCACAGCCCGTACGCGACCGCGTGGGCCGCGCGCGCCGAGCCGATCCCGTGCGTGCTCACGGCGATGGCCGACGAGTTCGGCGGGGAGATCCCGCTGGGCCCGTTCGCGCTCATCGGCTCCGACGCGATCGGCAAGGGCATCGTGGAGACCCTGCGCGGGCACCGCTCCCCGGCGGTCATCATGCAGAACCACGGCGTGTTCACGATCGGCAAGGACCCGAAGTCGGCCGTGAAGGCCGCCGTGATGACCGAGGACGTCGCCCGCACCGTGCACATCTCGCGCCAGCTCGGCGAGCCGGTGCCGATCCCGCAGGCGGACGTCGACTCGCTCTACGACCGCTACCAGAACGTCTACGGCCAGGCCCCGAAGGAGCAGTAGGAAGCAATGGGAACAAAAGAACTGTGGTTCGTCACCGGCAGCCAGCACCTGTACGGGCCGGAGGCGATCGAGCAGGTCGCGCAGAACTCCGCGGACATCGTGGCGGGCCTGGACGGCGCCGACTCGATCCCCGTCAAGGTCGTCGCGAAGCCGGTGCTGACCACGCCTGAGGAGATCCGCCGGGTCCTGCTGGAGGCGAACTCGTCGGACGAGTGCATCGGCGTCATCGCCTGGATGCACACGTTCTCGCCCTCGAAGATGTGGATCGCGGGCCTCGGCGCCCTCCAGAAGCCGCTGCTGCACCTGCACACGCAGCACAACCGCGACCTGCCGTGGGCCGACATCGACATGGACTTCATGAACCTGAACCAGGCCGCCCACGGCGACCGCGAGTTCGGGTACATGCTCACGCGCCTGCGCCACCGCCGCAAGACCGTCGTCGGCCACTGGGGCGACCCGCAGGTCCAGGGGCGCGTCGGCAACTGGGCCCGCGCCGCCCTGGGCTGGAACGAGGTCCAGAACCTCAAGCTGGTGCGCTTCGGCGACAACATGCGGTACGTCGGCGTCACCGAAGGCGACAAGACCGAGGCGCAGATCCGCCTCGGCGTCGAGGTGAACACGTACGGCGTCAACGAGCTCGCCGAGCGCGTCGCGACCATCGAGGACAAGGCCGTCGACGAGCTGGCCGCGGTCTACGAGGCGGACTACGACGTCGTCCCCGAGCTGCGCGCCGGCGGTGCCCGCCACGAGTCGCTGCGCGACGCGGCCCGCATCGAGCTGGGCCTGCGCTCGGTCCTGGAGGAGCACGGCGCGAAGGCGTTCACGGACACCTTCGAGGACCTCGGGACGCTCAAGCAGCTCCCGGGCATCGCGGTGCAGCGCCTCATGGCCGACGGCTACGGCTTCGGCGGCGAGGGCGACTGGAAGACCGCGGTCCTGGTGCGGCTCATGAAGGTCATGGCGACGGGCCTGCCCGGCGGCACCTCCTTCATGGAGGACTACACGTACAACCTGGGCGCGGAGTCCCCGCAGATCCTCGGCGCGCACATGCTCGAGGTGTGCCCGACGATCGCCTCGGAGCAGCCGACCGCGGAGATCCACCCGCTCGGCATCGGCGGCAAGGAGGACCCGGTCCGCCTGGTCTTCACCGCCCCGCCCGGCCCGGCCCTCATGGTCGGCCTCCTCGACCTCGGGACCCGGCTGCGCCTGGTCGCCAACGAGGTCGACACGGTCGAGCCCGACGAGGACCTCCCGAACCTGCCGGTCGCGCGCGCCGTGTGGGTGCCCCGCCCCGACCTCCAGACCTCCGCGGAGGCCTGGCTGACGGCGGGCGGCCCGCACCACACGTCGTTCACGCAGGCGTTCGGCCGCGAGGTCATGGAGGACTTCGCGGAGATCGCCGGGGTCGAACTGGTGACCATCGACGGCGACACCAACGCCCGCGAGTTCAAGCAGGAGCTCCGCTGGAACCAGGTGTACCACCACCTCGAGGGCGGCATCTAAGCCCCTGAACAGGGACAACGTATAAGGAGGGCGGGCCTGCGGGCCCGCCCTCTTCTGTCTCTCGCGAATCATTTGTTGTACAAGCACTGTACAGGTACAGTACAGATATGACCGCTGGATCCGGGGCGGCGGCACGGCCGCCCAAGAAGAGCACGATCGTCGCCGAGTCCCTGCGCACGGCGATCCTCTCCGGCCGCTACCGCGACGGCCAGCTCCTCCCCGGCGAGCAGGACCTCGCCCAGCGCTACGACGTCAGCCGCGGCACCATCCGCAAGGTCCTCGCGCAGCTCGCCGAGGAGTCCCTCATCAACACCCGCACCGGCGTCGGCTCCTTCGTCGCCTTCGGCGGCAAGGCCCTCGACCAGGCCCTCGGCTGGGGCCGCGCCCTCGCGGGCGCCGAACTCGAGACCACGGTGCTGCGCGCCGAGATCATCGCCGACCCCGACCTGGCCGTCGGCGTCGGCGCCGCCTCCTCCCGCTTCCTCGCCCTCGACCGCGTCCGCGCCCTCCCCGACGGCGCCCCCGTCTCCCTGGAGCGCAGCCGCGTCCCCGCCACCGGCGTCCTCGCCGACGTCCCCCGCGACGGCCTCGTCGACGGCTCCCTCACCGCGACGCTCAGCGAAGCGGGCCTCACGCCCGCCTCCGGCGAGCAGTGGGTCTCCGTCGCCGCCCTCGACCTCGACGACGCCGCGATCCTCCAGCGCGCCGCCGGGACCCTCTTCCTCCACTCCACGCGCCTCGTCCGCGACGCCCGCGGCGAGTTCGTCGAGAAGGTCGTCTCCTGGCTCGACCCCGACCACTTCCGCGTCCACATCAGCTTCGGGGACCGCGCATGAGCACCATGGACCGCGCCCTCGGGGCCCTCGCCGGACTCGCGCTCGGCGACGCCCTCGGCATGCCCACCCAGTCGATGTCCGCGCGCGAGATCGCCGAGGACTACGGCGACCTCGACGGCCTCGCCGCAGCGGGCCCGCGCCAGCGGATCGCCGCCGGGATGCCCGCCGGGTCCGTCACCGACGACACCGAGCAGGCCGTCCTCCTCGCCGAGCTCCTCATCGAGCACGACGGGGCCCTGCCCAGCGACGAGTTCGCCCGCCGCCTCCTCGCCTGGGAGCGCGGCATGCTCGACAAGGGCTCCCTCGACCTCCTCGGGCCCTCCACGAAAGCCGCGCTCCAGCGCCTCCAGGACGGCGAGGACCCGTCCGTGACCGGCCGCGGCGGCGCCACCAACGGCGCGGCCATGCGCGTCACCCCCGTCGGCATCGCCTTCCCGCACATGCCGCGCGTGCCGTTCCTCGACGCCGTCCAGGACTCCGCGCGCATCACCCACAACTCCAGTCTCGGCCTCGCCGCCGCCGCGGCGGTCGCCGCCGCCGTCTCCGCCGGGCTCGACGGCGCCACCGCGGCCGAAGCGGTCGCGACCGGCGCGGACTACGCCGACTACGCCGAGCGCCGCGCCCACTGGACCGCCGGGGGCCGCATCGGCCCGCGCGTCCGCTGGGCCGCGAACCTGCTGCGCGACAACGACCCCGGCGACCACCACCGGCTCCTCGTCGACCTCGTCGGCACCTCCGTGGCCGCCCAGGAGTCCGTCGTCGCCGCCCTCGCGCTCGCCGCCGCCGCGGCCGACCCGTGGGACGCCCTGCGCACCGCCGCCCGCGCCGGAGGCGACACCGACACCGTCGCCGCCATGGCCGGCGCCGTCCTCGGCGCCGTCAACGGCACCGCCGCCTGGCCCGCCGGCCCCCTCGCCGACGTCCAGGCCCGCAACGGCCTCGACCTGCCGACCCTGGCCGCCGGGCTCCTCGCCCTGCGCGAACGCCACCGGAACTGAACGCCCCCAACGACTTTCCACTCAACGAAGACTGGAGCGAGACCATGACCACCACCACCGACGACGTCGCCCCCGGCGGCACGCTCACCGCGATCGAGCAGCGCGGCATCGAACCCGTGCCCGACGAGGACCGGAACGGCAACGCGTTCCAGCTCTTCTGGGTCTGGTTCGCCGCCAACATCTCCGTCCTCGGCCTGCCCCTCGGCGCGACCCTCGTCGCCCTCGGCCTCAACATCTGGCAGGCCGTGATCGTCGCGCTCGTCGGCGCCTTCGGGTCCTTCGCGCTCGTCGGCATCGTCTCGGTCGCCGGGCGCCGCGGGGGCGCCCCGTCGATGACGCTCTCGCGCGCCGTGTTCGGCGTCCGCGGCAACGCGGGCCCCACGTTCGTGTCGCTCCTGTCGCGCCTGGGCTGGGAGACCGTCAACACCACCACGGCCGCGTTCGTGCTGCTCTCCCTGTTCTCGATCTTCGCGGGCGAGGAGATCGCCGCGAAGGACGCGCCGGTCCTCACCCTCGTCGCCATCGCCGTGTTCGTCGTCTGCACGCTCCTGGTCTCCGGCCTCGGCCACACCGCGATCCTCGTCATCCAGCGGTGGGCCACCTGGATCTTCGGCGCCCTCAACCTCGTCGTCGCCGCGTTCCTCATCGCCACCGTCGACTGGGACGCCGTCACCGCGACCCCCGCCGGGTCCTGGTCCGCGGTCCTCCTCGGCGTCGGCACCATCGCCGCCGGGACCGGCATCGGCTGGGCCAACGCGGGCGCCGACATGGCCCGCTACCAGAAGACCTCCGTCAAGGCCGCGCACCTGATCGCCTCCAGCGCCGCGGGCGCCGGCATCCCGCTGCTGCTGCTCATCGCGCTCGGCTCGCTCCTGACGGCCGGCAGCCCCGACCTCGCCACCGCGCCCGACCCGGTCGCCGCGATCCGCGCGATGCTCCCCGCGGGCATGGCCGTCCCCTACCTCATCGCCGCGTTCGGCGGGCTCCTGCTCTCCAACCACCTGTCGGTCTACTCCGCGGGCCTGACCACTTTGACCCTCGGCGTGCGAGTCAAGCGCGTCTACGCCGTGACCCTCGACGTGGTCGTCACCTTCCTCGGCTCGATCTACTTCATGCTCATCGCCGGGGACTTCTACGGGCCGTTCATCACCTTCATCTCCCTGCTGGCCATCCCGATCACCGCGTGGCTCGGCGTGTTCCTCGTCGACATGGCCAAGCGCCGCACGTACGACCCGGCCGCGCTCATGGACGTGCGCCGCACCTCCGCGTACTGGTACCGCGGCGGCGTCGAATGGCGCGCCGCCGGGGCCTGGCTCGTCGCGATCGTCCTGGGCTACGTCCTGCGCGGCCTCGGCCAGGACGGCATCGCGTGGATCGCCACCTTCGCGGCCGCCGCCGTGCTGTACTTCGCGCTGGGCGGCGCGAAGCCCGCCCGGAAGGAGCCCACCGCATGAGCGGCCGCGTCGTCTACACCGGGAACGTCATCGTCGACATCGGCCTGGCGGTCCCGGCGCTCCCCGAGCCCGGCGGCGACGTCCTCGCCTCCGCCTCGGCGATCACCGCGGGCGGCGGGTACAACGCGATGACCGCCGCGGCCCGCGACGGCGCCCCGGTGCTCTACGCGGGGCAGTACGGGACCGGCCCGTTCGGCGCGATCGTCCGGGACGCCCTGCGCGCCTTCGACGTCGCGGGTCCGGGCCTGCGCGACCTGGACAGCGGCTATTCCGTGGTCCTCGTCGACGCGACCGCCGAACGCACCTTCGTGACCTACGTCGGCGCCGAAGGCCAACTGCGCCTGGAAGACCTGCGCCGCGTCCAGATGTCCGCAGAGGACGTCGCCGTGGTCTCCGGCTACGGCCTCGCCCACCCCGTCAACGCCGAGGCCCTGACCGCCTGGCTCCCGGCGCTCCCGGAGGAGACCCGGGTCGTCCTCGACCCGGCGCCGCTCGTGGCCGACCTCCCGCCGGGGATCCTCGGCGCTGCGCTGGCCCGCACGGACGTGCTGAGCGCCAACGCCAGGGAGACCCGCCTGCTCACCCCGGGCCTGGCCGACGCGCCGCTCCCGGACCGCGCCGCGGCCCTGCGGCCGCGGCTGCGCGAGGGCGGCACGGTCCTCGCCCGCGACAACGGTGCGGGCGCCTGGATCGCCGACGCCGACGGCGTCCGCCTCGTCCCCGGCTTCCCGGTGACCGCGGTCGACACGACCGGCGCGGGCGACGCCCACACCGGCGTCCTCGCCGCCGCGCTCCTGCGCGGCGAGCCGATCGACGCGGCGGTCCGCCGCGCCAACGCCGCCGCCGCGCTCGCGGTCACGAAGCGCGGCCCCGCGACGGCCCCCGAGGCCGCCGAGACCGACCGCTTCCTGCGTACTTAGGTTCTTGTCGGACCCGTCTGGGATGCTCGCGGCATGAGCTTCCAACTGACGATCGACTGCGCCGACCCGCGGCGGATGGTGGCGTTCTGGGCCCCGGCCCTCGACTACGTGCCCGAGCCGCCGCCCGACGGGCACGCCACCTGGCGCGCCTACTGGGAGTCGATCGGCGTGCCGCCCGAGGAGCTGCCGCCCGGCGCCGGGGACCTCCCGGAGTCGATCGTCGACCCCGCGGGGCACGGGCCGCGCATCTGGTTCCAGAAGGTCCCGGAGCCGAAGGGCATCAAGAACCGGTTCCATCTCGACCTCAAGCCCGGCGGCGGCCGCGGCGTCCCCCGGGACGTCCGCATCCAGCGGGTCGACGCCGTCGTGGAGCAAGTGGTCGCCGCGGGTGCGGTCGTGCTGCGGGTCAACGACGACCCGGACTCCGGGCACTACGCCGTCGCGCTCCAGGACCCCGAGGGCAACGAGTTCGACGTCGTCTGAAGCCGCTAGTGGAGCAGGGCCTTCACGCGTTTGGGGTCGAGGATCGCGTCCCAGGCGATCTCGGCCGCGCCCGTGAGCGGGCCCGCCTCGCCGACGGTCCCGGTGAGGAGCCGCGGCGGCTCGTCCCTGCGGAACGCCATGAGGCCCTCGGCGCAGTGCGCTTCGATCACGCTGCGCCGCAGGCGGATCAGGTCGACGCCGAGCCCTGAGAGGCTGACGGCCTCCGGGTCGAGTGCGTTCGCCAGGGCGCCCAGGCCCCTGCCGAGCGCCGCCGCGTTCGCGTCGACCGCCGCCGACGCCTCCGGGTCGCCGTCCTCGGCCCGCCGCAGGATCTCGCGGGCAAGGCCGCGGCCCTCGCCGTAGCCGGGGCGCGCCCCGAAGTGGCGCACGAGTGCGTTCGCGCCCACGTCGAGGCTCCAGCAGCCGCGCACGCCGCACATGCACTCCAGCGCGGACCCGGTGAGCGGCATGTGCCCGAACTCGCCCGCGATGTTGTGCGCGCCGCGCTGCGCGTCGCCGCCGAGCAGCAGCGTCCCGCCGATGTCGAAGTCGATGTGGAAGTGCATCGCGGTCCCCATGCCGCGCAAGGCCCCCCGCCGTGCCTCCGCGAGCCCGGCCAGGCGCGCGTCGTTGTCGATCACGGTGACCGGCCAGTCCGGGCCGACGAGGTCGCCCAGGTCCACCTCGTCCCAGCCGAGGTGCGAGATGTGGAGCCGGTGCCCGTCGCGGATCGGGCCCGAGGTGGCGAAGCCGACGACCGCGAGCCGGTCCGTCGCGTGCCGCCCGATGGCGGCGCGGATGTCGGCGAACGCCCGCGGGGTCCGGTCGTGCTCGCCCCCTTCGAGTTCGGCGACCGCCCCGCCCAGCTCGACCGACGCGAGCGTCCACGTGTCCTCGCGGAAGTCCACCGCGAACGCCAGGGGCCCTTCGGGATGCGGCACGAGGAGCGTCGTCGGCCGCCCGCGCCCGGCCGCCTCGGCCGGGACCTCGTGCAGCAGCCGGGCGCGCTCCAGCTCGCCGACGAGCGCGGCCGCGGTGTTGCGGCCGATGCCGAGCACCCGCGCGGCCTCGGCCCGCGTGATCGGCGCGTCCGCGCCGTGGACGGCGCGCAGCAGCCGGACCTGGTTGCGGGTCCGAAGGTCGGCGCTCGTCATCGTCTGCGGCATAGGGGGAGTATGCCAGCCGCCGGTTTTTGCATCCGCCCCGAACATAAACCTTGACGACGGACCCTCGGCCCTGTTATGTTCTCACCAAGAACAAAAAACTCGACCCGGAACCAGGACCCCCATGACTGACCCGCTCGCGCTCCGCCGCGCCCGCCTCGGCCTCCACGGCGCCTTCGCCACCTCCGGCCTCGTCATGGGCGCCTGGGCCGCGTCCCTCCCCGGAATCGACGCCCGCCTCGGCCTCGGCGAGGCCCGCCTCGGCACCGCGCTCCTCCTCATCCAGCTCACCGGCCTCGCCTCCATGGCCCTCGCCGGGCGCATCGCCGACCGCATCACCTCCCGCCGCCTCCTCCTGTGGACCGCCCCCGCCACCCAGCTCGTCCTCATCGCCCCCGCGCTCGCCCCGAACTACGCGACCCTCCTCGCCGCCGCGGCCCTCTACGGCGTCGGCGTCGGCTTCATCGAAGTCGGCATCAACGCCCACTCCGTCGAACTCGAGCAGCGCTTCGGACGCCCGATCATCTCCGCGTTCCACGGCCTGTGGAGCCTCGGCAGCGCCGCCGCCGGGGCCCTCACCTCCCTCGGCCTCGTCCTCGGCTTCGGTAACCAGGCCATCCTCATCGCCGTCGCCCTCGCCGCCACCGCCCTCATGGCGGCCACCACCCGTCCGCTGCTGCCGCCACCGGGTCAAGACACCGGCGGCAGCAGCGGCGCCCCCGCCGCGCCCGCCGCGAAGATCGGCGCCGTCCTCCTCGCCGCCCTCTTCCTCCTCGGCCTCGGCGGCCACCTCGTCGAATCCGGCGCCATCGACTGGGCGAACCTCCACGCCGCCAACGTCCTCCACGCGGACGACGCCCTCGCGCCCCTGTCCTACACCGTGTTCGCCGTCGCCATGACCGTCTTCCGCCTCCTCGGCGACCCCGTCCGCGCCCGCCTCGGCCCCGCCCGCACCCTCCTGTGGGCCGGCGCCCTCGCCGCCGCCGGGTACGCCATGGTCCTCGCCTCCGGCGCCGCGGGCGGCCTCGCGCTCGCCTGGACCGGCTGGATCCTCGCCGGCACCGGCATCGCCGTCATGGTCCCCGTCCTGTTCAGCGCCATCGGCCAAGCCGGGGGCACGCCCTCCAACGTCGCCCTCATCTCCATGTCCGGCTCCGCAGGCCTCCTCGTCGGCCCCGCCGCCATCGGCTTCCTCTCCGAAGGCACCAGCCTCACCATCGGACTCCTCGTCCCCGCCGCCCTCGCCGCGTTCATCGCCGTCGGCGGTCCCCTGACCATGCGCCGCCTCGCGCGGCGCACGCCACACCCCGCACAGGTCGCGGCCCCCACCGGCGCTCACGTATAGTTGCCCACGCAGAAGGGGAGTAGCTCCCAACGCTGCGGTCGACATACTGGCGCCCCCGGGCACCCGGCCGCACGGCCTCGATCCGAGGCGAGCGAGACCTTCGACCAAGGCCGTACGGCCGGGTCGAGGTCCTGCCTACCCTCCTCCCGGCTCTGACACTGGGAGGATCACCCTCAATGGAAGCTCTGCTCATCGCCGCGGGCGTCGCGTTCGGCGCCATCTTCGTCGGCGAGCTCGGCGACAAGAGCCAGCTCATGGCCCTCACGTTCGCCACCAAGTACCGGCTCCGCACCGTCATTCTCGGACTCGTCATCGCCATCGGCGCGCTCATCGGCCTCTCCGTCGGCGTCGGCGCCGCCGTCGGCAACCTCCTGCCCACCGACTGGATCCGCCTCGCCGCCGCCGTCATGTTCATCGGCTTCGGCCTGTGGGGCCTGCGCGGCGGCCAGGACGAGGACGACGAGGACGGCCCCGTCAAAGAACGCCGCTCCGGCCTCCTCACCGTCGTCACCGCCATGTTCCTCGCCGAGTTCGGCGACAAGACCATGATCATCGGCATGGGCCTGGGCTCCAGCTACAACGGCTGGGGCGTCTGGATCGGCGGCACCCTCGGCATGCTCGCCGCCGACCTCCTCGCCGTCTTCGCGGGCGCCTGGGTCGCCAAGCGCATTCCCGAGAAGGTCGTCCGCTACGTCTCCTCCGGACTGTTCCTCGTCATCGGCGTCCTCCTGGGCATCGAGGCCGTGACCGCGCTCGCAGGCTGACGCGGGCTAAGCTGGCGGTCATGCCGAAAAGGGACGAGAACGAGGACACCGCCGTCATCTACACCGACGGTGCCTGCGCGGGCAACCCCGGCCCCGGCGGCTGGGGCGTCTACTTCAAATGGGGCGACCACGAGAAGGAGCTGTACGGCTCCGACAAGGCCACCACCAACAACCGCATGGAGCTCATGGCCGCCATCCAGGCCCTGGAGGTCCTCAAGCGCCCTATGGCCGTCGTGCTCTACACCGACTCGTCCTACGTCCGCAACGGCATCCTGACCTGGATGAACGGCTGGAAGCGCAACGGCTGGGTCAACGCCAAGAAGGAACCGGTCAAGAACGCCGACCTGTGGCGGCGCCTCGACGAGGCCGCCGCCCGCCACGAGGTCGACTGGCGCTGGGTCAAGGGCCACTCCGGCGACCCCGGCAACGAGCGCGCCGACAAGCTCGCCGTCCAGGGCCGCGACGAGGCCGCCGGACGCCGCTGAGGCGCCGCAGCCTCGCGGCCCCGGACGCTGCGCGGCCCACACCATCCCCGGCCCCGCCCCCCGGTCCCCGATGAGAATGGAACAATCACCGTCATGAGCGACCAGGTACCGTCACGATTCTCCGGAGGCGTCGACCTCAGCACCCTCGCTGCCGCCGCACAGGCGCAGCAGCAGAGCGCCTCCTACGGCGCGCCCGCGGGCGCCGTCCTCGACGTCACCGACGCCACGGTCCAGGCCGACGTCCTCGAACGCTCCCTCGACGCGCTCGTCGTCGTCGCCTTCTGGGCCGACCAGGTCCCCGAGAGCGTCCAGGTCCGCGACATGCTCCAGGTCCTCGCGGGCGAAGCCGCCGGCGCCTGGGTCTACGCCCGCGCCGACGTCCTCGAGAACCAGCAGCTCGCCGCCGCCCTCCAGCTCCAGGCCCTCCCCGCGGTCGTCGCCCTCGCGCAGGGCCGCCCGCTCGACCTCCTCCAGGGCCCCCAGACCGAGCAGGGCCTGCGCCAGTGGATCGGCCGCGTCACCCAGGCCGCCGGACTCGACGTCCCGCAGCCGACGGACCCCGAGCTCGCCCGCGCCGAGGCCCTCCTCACCGAAGGCGACCTCGACGGCGCCGAAGCGGTCTACGACAAGTACCTCAAGAACCACCCCGCGTCCGACGAGGCCGAGGCCGGGATCGCGCAGGTGCGGATGATCCGCCGCGTCGGGGCCCTCCCCGACAACGCCGTCGCCCTCGCCGACGCCGACCCCGCGAACATCGACCTCGCGCTGGCCGCGGCCGACCTCCAGCTCCTCTCCGGGCAGGCCGAGGCCGCCTACGAGCGGCTGATCGGCCTGGTGGCCAAGAACTTCGGCGAGGACCGCGAGCGCGTGCGCAAGCGCCTCGTGGAGCTGTTCACCGTCGCCGGATCCGACGACCCGGCCGTCGCCAAGGCCCGCCGCAAACTCAGCGCCGTCCTCTTCTAGACACGGGACCCGAACGGCCCCAAGCATTCACGGACCTCCGCAGCGCCCGCGCGCCGCGGAGGTCCGGCCGTTCGGAGGAGGTAGATCACCTGGTGCCGCGGCGTTCCCTGTGCCAAGCTAGCGGAACAGCGTATAGGTGGGAGGTGAAGCGTGCCGGCGACTCGGACGAGACGGGTGGCCGTCCTCGACGCGCCCTCCAACCTCGGCCTCCGCCCGCCCACCCAGCACACCGTCCCCGGCTGCGCGAAAGCCCCTGGGGCCCTTCGCGACCACCGCCTCGTCTCGCGCCTCAACGCCGTCGACGCCGGCTGCCTCACCCCGCCCCGCTTCGACGCCTCCCAGTGGCGCCCCGGCGACGGCGTCGGCCAGGCCAAGGCCATCGCCGAGTACACCCGCCGCCTCGCCGACCGGGTCGAGCGCCTCTGGCAGGAGCGCCGCTTCCCCCTCGTCCTCGGCGGCGACTGCTCCATCCTCCTCGGCCCCGCCCTCGCCGCCCGCCGCCGCACCGAACGCGACCGCAAACCCCGCGGCCTCGTCTTCATCGACGCGCACTCCGACTTCCGCCACCCCGGCAACTCCCAGTACGTCGGCGCCGCCGCCGCCGAGGAGCTCGCCCTCGCCACCGGCCGCGGCCAGCCCGACCTCACCGACATCGGCGGCCTGCGCCCCTACGTCGACACCGACCACCTCGTCATGCTCGGCCTGCGCTCCGACGACCCCCACCGCGTCGAACTCGAGGCCACCGGCATCTCCCTGCGCACCGTCCCGGCCCTGCGCGCGGGCGGCGTCGGCCGCAGCGCCGAATGGGCCCTCGACGCGATCGGCGACGTCGCCACGTTCTGGCTCCACGTCGACGCCGACGTCATCGACCCGTCCGTGATGCCCGCCGTCGACGGCCCCGCCCCCGGCGGCATCTCCCTCGGCGAACTCGGCCAGATCATCACCACCTGCGCCGCCGACGACCGCTGCGCCGGCATGGACCTCACCGTCTTCGACCCCGACTACGACCCCGACGGCGAGTACGCGAAGGCCCTCACCGACCTCCTCGTCGAGACCCTCCAGTAGCGGC
Source organism: Glycomyces sp. NPDC047369 (assembly GCA_040643255.1). Lineage (GTDB taxonomy): Bacteria > Actinomycetota > Actinomycetes > Mycobacteriales > Micromonosporaceae > Glycomyces. The sequence continues at coordinate 296,186 of JBEYTX010000001.1, forward strand.
GCGAATCCCGCGGAACCGCTGAACCGCGGCCCCGATTCCGGTAGAGCTGTGTGGAGCAACCGGAGGAGGAGCGCCCATGGCAGGCACCGCGACGCCCCGCAGACGCTGGACCCTCATCGCAGCGGGCGCCGCCGCCCTGGCCGCCCTCGCCGCCCTCGCGGTCGTCCTCATCGCCCGCGCCTCCGCGCCCGAGCCCGTGTACATCGCCGTCGCCGGGGACCTCGGCGGCGCCGACTCCACCGAGATCGAGTCCGACCTCCTCCCGGGCGTGCAGCTCGCCGCCGACCGCCTCAACGCTGCGGGCGGGATCGACGGCCGCACCGTCGAGGTCCTCGCCTACGACGACGGCGGCGACCCCCTCAAAGCCAAGGAGAACGCCGAGGCCATCGCCGCCGACGACCGCGCGATCGCCGTCATCGGCCACACCACCACCGACCCGTCGATCGCCGCGTCCCCGGTCTACGCCGCGGCCGGCATCCCCGCGATCAGCCCGTCCGCGACCGGCGACGACCTGACCGCGGACCGGCCCTGGTACTTCCAGGGCATCTTCGACAACACCCAGCAGGGCGGGTTCCTCGCCGCGTACGTCGACGCCGTCCTGGGCCTCGACCAAGCGACCCTCGTGGCGGGCGACGACCGGTACGGCACCGACGTCCACCAGGGCTTCACCACCGCGTTCGGCGGCACCGAGCAGAGCCTCGGCATCGACCTCGCCGGGGACACCGACGCCGCGGTCGACGCCGCCGTCGCCGCGATCGCCGCCGACCCCGACCCCGGCGCGATCGTCCTGGGCCTGCGCCCCGACCTCGCCGGGCGGATCATCCCGGGGCTGCGCGCCGCGGGCGTCACCGAGCCGATCATCGGCGGCGACAAGCTCTCCTCCGAGGCGTTCACCGCCGAAATCCACGAAGCGCTCATCGCGGGCGGCGCCGACGAGGCCGCGCTCGCCGCACCCGTCTACGCGACCGCGCCGGTCCTCACCGACTCCCTGACCGGCGAGGCCCTGAAGTTCCTGCTCGCGTTCGTGCGCGAGCACGGCTACGTCCCGGACTGGCCCGCGCTCACCGGCAGCGACGCGCTCGCGCTCATCGCCGACGGCCTCGAAGGCGCGAGCCTCGACCCCGCCGACCGCGCGGCCGACCGGGAGCTGCTGCGCGACGCGTGGGCCGCGACCGACTCGCCCGAGACCGCCGCGGAGGGCCTGACCGGGCCGCTGTACTTCGACGACCGGACGCTGGTGCGCCCGGTCCGCATGGGCGTCTTCAGCGGCACCCGGCCCGTCTCGGCGCCCGTGCAGCTCGTCCCGTACGCGCCGACCTCGGGGCAGGACGCGGGCGCCGAGCTCGCCGACGGGACCGCCGTCGAGTTCGCGGAGGAGGTCCTCGTCCCCTCCCAAATCGTCTCCACCGGTGTGAACATCAACGAGATCCGCGACCTGGACACGCAGGCGGGGACGTTCTCGGCGGACATGTTCATCTGGTTCAACTACACCGGCGGCGACGACGTGCTCGACGTGTGGTTCCCCAACGCCGCCGACAAGGGCCTGTCGCTCGGGGACCCCTTGGAGGCCAAGCAGGTCGGCGACACGAAGTACCGCCTGTTCCACGTCGAGGGGACCTTCAAGGCCGACCTGGAGTTCCGGCGGTTCCCCTTCGACGTGCAGCACCTGCCGATCGTGCTCCAGAACCGGACCCTGCCCGACAGCAGCGTCGTGTACGTCCTCGACGCGGCCGTGCGCGCCCAGACCCAGGCCGAGCGGCTCGCGAGCGCGGGGGACGCGACCACGACGATCGACAGCATCCCGAACTGGCAGGTCGACCACGCGCTGTTCACCGCCGAGACCGTCGGCACGACCGCGAACATGGGCGACCCGAGCGCCGACGCCGCGGGTGGCCTCTACTACAGCCAGTTCGTGACGGACCTCCAGGTGCGGCGCGACGTCGGCGGCTTCCTCGTCAAGAACCTGCTCCCGCTGGGGCTGCTCGTGATGGCGACGTACGTGTCCCTGTTCCTCGGCTACGACGCGGTGACCTCGCGGGTCTCGATGGCGATCACCGGCATCCTCTCGAGCGCCGTCATGCTCAACTCGGTCACCGGGGTGCTCCCGGCGATCTCCTACACCGTGGCCATCGAGTGGCTCTACTACCTGTTCATCCTCATCTGCGTCGGCCTCCTCGTCATCGACCTCGTCGGCTCCTCCTGGGCCGCCAAGGGCCGCAAACGCCGCCTGCGATGGCTCACCATCGGCTCCCGCATCGCCTACCCGGCCGTCGTGGTCGCCGCCGCGATCACCTACTGGGCGGTCTTCGGCTGACGCCGCGCGATTTTAATGCGTTGATCATTCGCGCTCCGGCATAGGAACATTGACCTCGCAACGCGCACAGTGCCATCCACAATGTCCCCTCCGGAAGGAGCCTGCCATGTCTTTCACCGACCTCCAGTCCAAAGCGGCTCCGATCCGCCTGTGGGGCGACGTCGACGCCGTCGAACCCCAGGCGAAGGCGCAGCTGTACAACATCGCGAAGCTCCCGTGGGTCCACGGCGTCGCGGTAATGCCCGACGTCCACTATGGCATCGGCGCCACGGTCGGCTCCGTCATCGCCATGCGCGGCGCGGTCTCCCCGGCCGCGGTCGGCGTCGACATCGGCTGCGGCATGACCGCGCAGCGGACCTCGCTGACCGCCGACGACCTGCCCGACGACCTCGGGCACCTGCGGTCGAAGATCGAGGCCGCGATCCCGGTCGGCCAGGCCATGCACAAGAGCTCCGTCGACGTCGGCCACCTCAAGACCGGCCTCCACGGCTGGCACGAGTTCTGGTCCGGGTTCGACGACCTCGCCCAGTCCCCGGCCCGACGCGCGGAGGCCAAGGCCGCCAAGCAGCTCGGCACGCTAGGCGGCGGAAATCATTTTATCGAAATATGTCTATCTGATGACGGCCGGGTGTGGCTGATGCTCCACTCCGGATCCCGCTACATCGGGAACGTCCTCGCCCAGCACCACATCGAGAAGGCGAAGGGCCTGCCGCACAACGCGAACCTGCCCGACCCCGACCTCGCGGTGTTCATCGCCGACACGCCCCAGATGGAGGCGTACCGGCGCGACCTGTTCTGGGCGCAGGACTACGCCCGCCGCAACCGGGCCGTCATGATGGCACTGCTGCGGCAGGTCGTCCAGAAGAAGTTCCCGAAGGCCCGCTTCGAACCCGAGATCTCCGTCCACCACAACTACGTCGCGGAGGAGCGCCACGACGGCCAGGAGCTCCTGGTGACCCGCAAGGGCGCCATCCGGGCCGGGTTCGGGGACATGGGGATCATCCCCGGGTCGATGGGCGCTTCGAGCTTCATCGTGCGCGGCCTCGGCAACGGCCACGCCTACGAGTCCGCGTCCCACGGCGCGGGCCGCAAGATGAGCCGCAGCGCCGCCCGCAAGCGCTTCACCGCCGAGGACCTCATCGCCCAGACCGAAGGCGTCGAGTGCCGCAAGGACCCCGGCGTCATCGACGAGATCCCCGGCGCCTACAAGGACATCGACGAAGTCATCGCCGCCCAGTCCGACCTCGTAGAAGTCACCGCCCGCCTCCGCCAGGTCGTCTGCGTCAAGGGCTGACCCCGCCCAAGGGCCGGACACGCATCGCGCGTCCGGCCCTTCAGTCTGCGTCGTCTGCGGTGAGGACGGCCGCGTACGGCTCGTGCGCTGCGAGGGCCTTGTCGAGAGCTCCCGACTCCTCCCAGAGGGCGTGCCATTCGTTGTCTCGGGGGTCGGTGGTGACGCGGTTGAGGGTGCGGCGGGCGAGGTCGCGGAGGTTGTCGGCGTCGAAGGGGTGGGCGGTGAGGAGTTCGGTGATGCGGTCGGTGGGGGAGGGGGCGCCGAGTTTGATGGCGACGAGGACTGCGGCGCCCACGGCGCCTTGGGCTTCGGGGTTCTCGAGGTAGTCGAGGACGACGAGGACTTCGAGCATGGCGGCTTCGAGCCGCTCGGTGTTGGCGGCGGGGTCGTCGCCGAGGGCGCCGATGCAGTCCCATGCGCCGTCGTTGTCGAACGGTCCGTAATCCCAGGCGCCCATGCGCTGCTCCTTCAGGGGTCGATGGTGGTCCGAAGTGTAGACGGGGCCTCCGACAGCGCCTCCGAAAACGGGTGTCGCCGGGGATGCGCGGGTGCTTATGCTCCCCGCGTGGATTACGAGGCTTTCGAGGGACTGGACCACCGCGGGGCCGCGGGGCTGCTGCTGGCCGCGGGCTGGAACGTCTGCGGCGCAGGCGACTGGGCGTACGTGTGGCGCTCGCCGGAGGGGCGGCTGGTGGCCCGCGTGTGCCCGTTCGAGCCCGGGTACGGGGTGTTCACGGAGCTGTGCGGCCTGCTCGCCGGGCATCCGATGCTGCCGCGGATCGAGTTCGACGCGGAGCTGTCGGGCGGGGGCCGGATCACGGTCATGGAGGCGCTCATGCCCGCGAGCGCGGAGGAGCGCGACTCGGTGATGCGGCGCTGGGACGCCGCCGAGCCGTCGGACCCGGTGACCGCGGTGCGGACCGAGGCCGAGCGGCTCGACGCGGCCGCGGCCCGGGTGGTGCCGTTCTGGGGCGGCCTGGACCGGAAGTCGGCGCACGTCATGCGGCGGGCCGACGGCGATCTGGTCCTGCTGGACCTGTTCTATGCCGAGGGGCTGGAGATCTACAGGGCGCTGGTCGAGGAGCCGGCGGTCATTGCCGCCGCGTTCCCCGCCGATCAGCGGGAGTTCATGTGCGACATCGCGGTCATCGCCCGCGAGTCGACCCCGGAGGAGATCGCTGCCCTGCGCGCCGGGGCGGCCTTGATCGCGGACGAGTGACCGGCCCTATGCGGCGGCCGGCTCCACCGTGCGGCGCTTCTGCCTTGCGCTCCAGGCGAACTGGAGCCCCGCGGCTACCGCGGCCACGACGATCACTCCCGGCGCGAAGACCTCGATCCCGATGAACCCGGGCGGATAAGCCTCCGGGTCCGGGCTGTAGAACAGCCAGTGGCTCCCGGCCGCGAGGGCGGCGAGCAGGATCGCGAGGAAGCCGTAGGCGACCCTCCGCTGCGGCCGCCGCCGGGCCGCGAGCGCGAGCAGGGCCGCGGCGGCGCCGTAGACGAGGACGAGCCAGACGGTCGGGTCGCCGGGGTCGACGGCGGTGCTGATGTAGATCGTGAGGACGAAGAGCGACATCGCCAGGACCGCGAGCCCGCCCGCCTCGGCGAGGAGCGAGCTCGGCCCCGAGCCGGCCCGCCTCCAGACCGCGAGCAGCAGCCAGCACGGCGGCATCGCCATGAGCACGAAGAAGATCGGGCCGACGAAGTACTCCGTCCACGCCAGCAGCGAGCCGGTCCACATGTAGCCGAACCAGTCGTAGAACGAGACGACCCACAGGACCGGCGCGGCGGCCAGGGCCGTCAGCTTGAGGGCGCGGTTGCGGGTGAGGAGGGCGGTGGCGACGGCGGCCCAGAGGGCGGCGAAGTCGAAGATGAGGCCGAGGGCGTCGTCCATGGGCGCGACCCAGCCGTTGTAGATCCCGGCCGCGACGAGTGCGACGGCGAGTGGTGCTGTGGCCCAGGCGATGCGGTGCCCGAGGGTGCCGCGCGGGGCCTGCGTTTCGGTGTCCATGGGGCCAGTGTCGGCGCGCCCCGCAAGGGCCCGGCCGCCGAATCGGACACTCGTTGTGGCCTTCCCACAAGGGCGCGCCGCGAGGTGTCCGTTTCGGTCCCCTGATTTTCTAGGATTCCTCCAGGCGTTCCGCGCCCTCGCCGGTGGCGATGAGGGGCATGAGGACGTGGTCGAGCATCTCGTCGATGACCTCGTCCGTGGCGGACTCGGCGCGCGTCAGGAAGTAGTGCGTGAGCAGCCCCGGGGCGAGGTTGACGACCCGCGGATGCAGCGCCTCGGGCTTGACCGTGCCGCGCTTGACGCCGTCCTCGTAGATCTTCGCGAAGATCCTTATGCGCGGGGTCTCGATGCGGGTGCGGAGGTCCTCGGTCACCTCGTCGGGGGTGCTCTTGAGCTCGCCGATCCACCCGCGGATGGCCTCGCCGAACGGGGAGCCCTGCTGGGCCGCGATGTGGCGCATGACCTTGACCATGTCGCCGCGGAGGTCGCCGCTGGGCTCGAAGGTCGGCTCGACCTCGGTGGCCTTGTACCTGGCGGCCGCCTGGATGAGGCGGGCGCGGTCGGGCCAGCGCTTGTACAGGGACGCCTTGCCCGCCTTGGCGCGGGCGGCGACGGCCTCCATGCGGACGTTGGCGTAGCCGACTTCGGCGAGCTCGGCGAGCGCGGCGTCGAAGATGGCGTGCTCCAGGTCGTCGCCGCGTCGGCGGCCCGGTGTGGACTCGGTCACCACGATCCTTTCAATAGTGAACGTTGCGTTCACTAAATGCTAGCTTAAAATAAGAGACGCTCCGTTCACTAACCTTGCGTCCCCCGGAAACCACCACGTACCAGGCGGCCGGGCCTCCACCGCGCCCGAAAACCGCCCTCCCGAAACACCATAGGAGGCAGTCCTTTGACCGCCGTATCCGACGCTCCGCCGAACGCGCCGATGACGCACCGCGAGGTCCTCCGGGCCCTCTCCGGCCTGCTCATGGTGCTGTTCGCCGCGATGGTCTCCTCGACCGTCGTCTCCGTGGCGCTCCCGCAGATCGTGGGCGACCTGGGCGGCAGCCAGTCCCAGTACACCTGGGTCGTGACCGCCACGCTGCTCGCGTCGACCGCCTCGACCCCCGTGTGGGGCAAGCTCGCCGACCTGTTCGACAAGAAGCGCCTGCTCCAGATCGCGATCGTGATCTTCGCGGCCGCCTCGCTCGCGTGCGGGCTCGTGCAGAACACGGAGCAGCTCATCGCGCTGCGCGCCGTCCAGGGCCTCGGCATGGGCGCCCTCCAGGTCCTCGTGCAGGTCATCATCGGCGCGATGGTCAGCCCGAAGGAACGCGGCCGCTACAACGGCTACCTCGGCGGCGTCATGGCCGTCTCGACGGTCGGCGGCCCGCTCCTCGGCGGCGCCATCACCGACGCGAGCTGGCTCGGCTGGCAGTGGTGCTTCTTCCTCGCCGTCCCGATCACGGTGATCGCCTTCGCGATGCTCTCGCGCACGCTGCACCTGGACGAGACGAAGAAGACCGACACGAAGGTCGACTACCTCGGCGCGGTCCTCATCGCCGCGGGCGTCAGCCTGCTGCTCCTGTGGGTCACGTTCGTCGGCGACGACTTCGAGTGGATCTCCTGGCAGACCCTCGCGATGGCGGGCGGCGCGGTCGCCATCCTCTTCGCGGCCGCGGTCGTGGAGACCCGCGTGAGCCAGCCGGTGGTCCCGCTGCACGTCCTCAAGCGCCGCGACCCGGCGCTCGCCACGGTCGCGAGCCTCGCGGTCGGCATGGCGATGTTCGGCGGCTCGGTGTTCCTCGGCCAGTACTTCCAGATCTCGCGCGGCTTCTCGCCGACCGAGGCGGGGCTGCTGACGATCCCGATGATGTTCGGCGTGCTCGTCGCGTCGGCGGTCGCGGGCCGCATGGTCTCGAAGTCCGGCAGCGTGAAGCCGTACATCATCACCGGGACGCTGGTCCTGACGGCCGGATTCGCGATGCTCGCGACCATCGACCACGAGACGTCCCTGGTCTTCATGGGCTTCGGGATGTTCGCGGTCGGCATCGGCGTGGGCATGTCCATGCAGAACCTGGTCCTGGTCGTCCAGAACTCGGTGCCGCTGCGCGAGCTCGGCGCGGCCTCGGGCGCGATCACGTTCTTCCGCTCCCTGGGCGGCACGATCGGCGTCTCGGTCCTGGGCGCGGTCCTCGCGAACCAGGTCGCCGACAAGATCCGCGAGGGCCTGGCGGCCATCGGGATCGACGCCGCGGCCGCGGGCGGCTCCAGCTCCAGCCTCGACATGGACGCGATGCCCGAGCCGATCGCCGAGATCGTGCGCGCCTCCTACGGCGACGCGACCGGCCACCTGTTCCTCATCTCCGCGTGCATCGCGGCGGCGGGCTTCATCGCCGCGCTGTTCCTGACGCCGGTCCGCCTGCGCGAGACCGTCGACCTGGTCGAGGAGATCGTGGTGGGCGAGGAGACCGTACTCGGCGCCAAGTGATCCGCGCCAGGTAATCCCCGAGAAGGCCACCGGGCCCGAGCCGCACCCGCTCGGGCCCGGTTCGCTGTCTTCCCGCCGCGATTCCGCCCCTGTTCCGCCTCGCCCGGAGCGCCGGGTCCACGAAGGATGGAGGTCACGCCGGCCGGACACCCCGCCCGGCCATCCCTCAGAGGAGAACCGCATGACCGAACGACCGCTGCTCTCGCGGCGCCGCCTGCTCCAGGCCGCCGTCATCGCCCCCGCCGCCGCGATCCCCGTGCTCGCCTCCGGCAGCCCGGCGAACGCGGCGTACCGGGGCATCGTCGTCCGCGACGAAGTGATGGACCGGGCCCGCAACTGGTTCAACCGCAACATCCAGTACAACGCCGGCAGCCGGGCCACCGACATCGACGGCAACCACACGTACCGGCAGGACTGCTCGGGCTTCGTCTCCATGTGCTGGCACACCTCGACCCCGGGCCACAGCACCAGGAGCATCCCCGACATCGCGGCCAGGATCGAGTGGAGCGAACTCAAGCCCGGCGACGTCGTCAACTCCTACGACAACCACTGCATGCTCTACCACATGCGCGGCGACGACGGGAACATCTGGATCTACGACCTCGCGGACACCGCGAGCGACATGCGGCACAAGCAGGTGTCCCCCGCGTCGCTGCGGGCCCAGAACTACATCCCGCGGCGGTACAGGAACATCCGCGACAACTGACCGGTCACCGGCGGCGGGGCTCCGGCCCCGCCGCCGCTGTCCGGCACGGGTTCAGGCGGGGCTCGAGCCGTAGACGAGATCGACGATGCGGTCGGCGGCCGACGCGGTGTCGTAGTCGGGATCCGCGAGGCGTTCGGCCACGACGGCGTCGATGGCGCCGCCGGTGATGATCGCGAGGGTGCGCAGTTCGGCGTCGGTGCGGGGGCCGAGGGCGCCTTCGGCGGCGCGGAGGAGGCCGGCGAGGGGGCGCCAGCGGTCGGCGGTGTTGTGGGCGGCGTCGCCGTGGACCATGGCCTCGACGATCATGCGCGTGTGCCGGGGGTGCTCGCGCAGGTGGCCGATCATGGAGCGCACGTAGGCCGCCGGGCCCTGGTCGGCTCCGGCCGCTTCGACGGCGGCGCCGACGTGCTCCACCAGCGCGCCGAGCACGTGCTCGTGCGCGGCCTGGACCACCGCCGCCTTCGACGGGAAGTGGTACAGCACAGCGGCTTTCGTGATCCCCGCGCGTTCGGCGATCGCGGCGAGCGACGCCCCGGCGTACCCGCGGTCGGCGACGAGTTCGACCGTGACTTCCATGAGCTGGCTGCGGCGGGCGCGCTCGGTGAGCGTCAGCTCGCGGTCCTCCGAGCGTTTCGGGCGGGTTGTCATGACACTGGATTCTACCATATGGTCAAATTACTTACCAATCGGTTAGGAGAGTCATGGACGACGAGACGCCCCAGGCGGCACCACAGGTCAAACCCGAACGCAGGCGCCGCCGCTGGCTCATCGCGGGAGGCGTCGCACTCGTGGTCGTGCTCGCGGGGGCGTTCGCGCTGCGGACCCCGTCGCCGGTGGGGCACTGGCGCAGCGCCGAGGGGTACGACGCGTTCGTGGAGACCTACGAGGCGGCCTTCGCCGACATGCCCGAGCCCGCCGAGACCCTCGACGTGCGCACCGATTTCGGCGTCGTGCGCTTCTACCGGTTCACCGGCACCGGCGATGCCGCCGAGCCGCTCGTCCTGCTCCCCGGCCGCGCCTCGGCCTCGCCGGTGTGGGCCGGGAACCTGCCCTCGCTGCTGGCGATCGGCGACGTCTACACCGTCGACCTCCTCGGCGAGCCCGGCATGAGCGTCCAGGACCGGCCCATCGAGGACGACGCAGACCAGGCGGCATGGCTCGACCAGGCCCTCGCCGGGCTCCCGGAGGACCGCTTCAACCTCGTCGGCGTCTCGATCGGCGGCTGGACCGCCGCGAACCTCGCTGTGCGCCAACCGGACCGCGTCGCCTCGCTGACCCTCGTCGACGCGGTCTTCGTCTTCGACGGCATGCCGGTCGGCACGATGATCCGCTCCATCCCGGCCTCGGTGCCGTGGTTCCCGAAGTCCTGGCGCGACGGCTTCAACTCCTACACCGCGGGCGGCGCCGAGGTCGAGGACGAGCCGGTCGCCGACATGATCGAGGCCGGCATGCAGCACTACCAGCTGCGCCTGCCCGCGCCCACGCAGCTCACCGAGGACCAGCTCACCGCCCTCGACATGCCGGTCCTCGCGATCATCGCAGGACAGTCGGTCATGCACGACCCGGCGACGGCCCGCGACACCGCCGAACGCGCCCTCCCGGACGGATCCGTGGTCTTCTACCAGGACGCCACGCACGCGGTCAACGGCGAGTATCCGGACGAGATCGCCGCGAACATCGCTGAGCTGCTTGGAGTCTGATCCTCAGATCCGGTACGGGGGGAGCAGCGCCAGCACCCGGGCGAAGTCGGCCTTGCGGCCGGGCCCGGTCCGCACGGTCACGTGGGCGCCATCAGGGAAGACCCGGATGATGTCGCGGCCGTAGGCGTACAGCCGCTCACCCGCCGGGGCGCCGTACACGCGGTGCTTGAATCCGAAGATGTCGACCATCCGCAGCTCACCGCTCGCCGGGTCGAACACGCAGTAGGGCTTGGCGAACTGGAGCGCCCCCATCACGATGAAGACCGCCCCGGCGAACAGGAACCCGACAGCCCCCGGATTCCCCAGCCCGAACACGAGCGTGACACCGCCACCCATCACCAGCAACCCCCCGAACACGACCACCGAGGGCGCGACCGGCCTGTACCGGACCTGGACTTTGCCGTCATGTGACGCATCGGGCTGCATCGCCGGATTGTATTCAGCTGCGTCCCGCCGCGTACGGAGTCCGCCTACTGCTTGCGGCGCTCCCGCTGCTTCCAGCGGTCCTCGGCGACAGGGCGCGACACCGCTTCCAGGAGCCGGTCGAAGTCGGACCGGTCGGCGGTCCACCGGCTCACGGGCCGCACGCGCCCGTTGAAGCCGATGCGCCGCAGCCGCTTTCCGTCGTACTCGAGGAGCTCGCCGTTCGCGCCGCCGACAATCTGGCTCCGGGTGCCGAGGATGGCGGGGAAGACGATCGTGCCGGTCGAGGCGGCGTAGACGCAGAAGGGCCGGGAGAACGAGTTGATCCCCATGTAGGTGAAGAGCAGGGCGAGCCCGAGGACGTACCAGGAGGTGCGCGGATCGGCGAAGAGGTAGTAGATCCATCCGACGAGCAGTGCTCCGCCGAACGCCGTGCACGCGATCGAGGTCGTCTTGCTGTACCGGACGATGACGGCCGAGCCGGGAGTACTGGGCACGATATTCTCCTGTGGACCGAGGGGAGGGGCGACGCCACTGTACACACCCCCGGACCTTGCGGGCCAGCGAGATTCGCCGCCCGTGCCTCAGCGCTCGATGGCGGGGCCGTGTTCGGGTGGGAGGGCTTGGACGAGGCGGGCGAAGTCGTTGCGGTCGGTGCCGGTGGGGCTGACGCGGTGGCGTTCGCCGTCGGGGAGTTCGCGGAAGACGCGGCGGCCGTCGAAGTAGACGCGTTCGCCTTCGGCGCCGGGGGTGCCCTTGCTGCCGGGGCCGATCGCCGAGAAGACCGTCAGGACGCCCGTGTCGGGCTGGAACAGGTAGCGGGGGCGGAAGAAGGACCGCAGGCCGCCGCCGATGAGCGCCAGGCCCGTCAGGCCGATCGGCACGAGCACGGGGATGAACGGCGTGAACAGCGTGATTGCTGCGCACACCGCGAGGACGAACCCGAGGACGGTCGTCAGGACGGACGCCTTGCGGGAGTAGCGGACTCGGATGGACCTGGAGCCTTCGGCGGACGGCATCGCGTCTCCTCGGGGGTGGGGGCGGGGCCTTCAGGATAGCGAAGGCGAGTCGTGCTCAGTGCCAGTTCTCCACGGCGTACACGAACCACACCGCGGCGGTGCCCGCCGTGAGCGAGGCCAGCGCCCCGGCCTCCATGGCCTCGTCGCGGTCGTAGCCGAGCCGCTGCCGCTCGCCCGAGGGCACCGCGGTCATGTACCCGCACGCGTCGATCTGCCACGCCGACGCGAGCGGCCGCGTCTTCCGCTTCAGCCCCGGCACCCGCTCCGGCGGCTCCCGCCGCGGCCCCGCCTCGACCTGCGGCCACTCCCGGGCGAGGCTGCCGCACCGGTAGACGGCCGCCTTCTGCGCGTACTGGAGCACCTTGTACCCCAACGGGATCCACTCGGCGAGGAAGAAGTCGCCGGGCTCCAGCCGCTCCGTGAACGCGTACGTCGACCTGTCGCCGCCGTACACGACGTACTGCGCCGCGGCCTGCGCCGTGTCGAACGGGTCGAGCCGTGCGGTTTCCGAAGGCGGGTAGGGGTAGAAGTCCATGCGCCGAGTCTGCCAGCGGCCCCCGACACGGCGACGCGCCCGGGTGGGAACTTCCTTCCCACGAAAAGCCTTCTCTGGAAGGGGTCCCGATCCGGCCGTAGCGTCAAGGCATGACCAGTGACAACACCACGAATCTCGGCCGCGCCACCGTCAACCGCATCGGCTACGGCGCCATGCAGCTCGCCGGCCCCGGCGTGTTCGGGCCGCCCGCCGACCCCGAGAACGCGAAGGCCGTGCTGCGGCACGCCGTCGCCGCCGGGGTCGACCACATCGACACCGCGCAGATCTACGGACCCGACGTCGTCAACGACCTCATCCGCGAAGCGCTCCACCCCTACCCGGAGGGCCTGGTCCTCGCTACGAAGGTCGGCGGGGCCCGCGACGCGCAGGGCGGCTGGCTCCCCGACGGCGAGCCCGCCTCGCTGAAAGCGCAGGTGGAGGAGAACCTCCGGTCGCTGCGAGTCGAGCGCCTCGACCTGGTGAACCTGCGCCGCTTCGAGCGCGACTTCCCGGACGCCCCGGCGGCCGCGCTCGCCGACCAGCTCGGCGCGCTCATGGAGCTGCGCGACGAGGGCAAGATCGACATGATCGGGATCTCCAACGCCCGCTTGGACACCGTGCGCGAGGCGGTCGACCTCGCGGGGGTCGTGTGCGTGCAGAACGCCTACAGCATCCTCGACCGCACCGATGACGCCATTGTGGACCTGTGCCGGGAGCGGGGGATCGCGTTCGTGCCGTTCTTCCCGCTCGGGTCGGCGTTCCTCGCCGGGGGCGGCCCCGCCCGCATCGCCGCGGACGAGCACGTCGGCGCGGTCGCCCGCAAGCACGGCGCGGCCCCGTCGCAGGTGGCGCTGGCGTGGCTGCTCGCGCAGTACGAGCGGATGCTGCTGATCCCGGGGACGGCGTCGATCGCGCACCTCGACGAGAACCTCGCCGTCGGCGCGATCGGGCTCGACGCCGAGGACCTGGCGCGGCTCGACAAGGTCCGGCCCTAGGCCGCGGGGACCGCGGCGACCAGCTCCCGCAGGGCGTCGAGCTTCGCGGCGTCGGGGCCTCCCGGCGGCGCGGAGCAGACGATGATCCTGACGTTCGAGCCGGTGACCATGAGCGTGTCGCAGTCGACGGTCAGGTCGCCGACGACCGGGTGGTGGACCGTCTTCACCATCGCGCTGTGGGGCGCGGCGCGGCCCTCGTCCCACAGTGCGGCGAACCGCGGGCTGCGGGCCCGGACCGAGGTCACGAGTGTCTGGAACGCCGGGTCGTCGCCGAGTTCGGTCGCCGAGAGCCGCAGGTCGGCGACGAGCGCCCGCTCGAAGACCTCGTCGCCGCCGAGCGGCGTCGCGATCCGCGACGACCGCCCCTCGATGAAGGTCCGCTCGACGAGGTTCGCGCCGACGGCCTCGGCGGGCGAGGGCAGGTCGTACAGCGCGCACAGCAGCCGGTTCGCGTACAGGAGCGTCCAGTCCGCGGTGAAGACCGCGAGCGCCTGGTCCGGGATGCGCGAGACGATGCGCCGCGCGGCGTCGGGCACGTCGAGGGACACGGTGCCCGGCCCGGGAGGCAGGTGGTTCGCGGCGCGGAACAGCAGCTCGGTCTCGCTGCCCGAGAGCCGCAGCGCCCGCGCGAGCGCGGTGACGACCTGCGCCGAGGGGGTCCGGAACCGGCCCTGCTCGAGCCGGACGACGTAGTCGGCGCTGACCCCGGCGAGCGCGGCGAGCTCCTCGCGGCGCAGGCCCTTGGCGCGGCGCCGGCCGCCCGCGGCCATCCCGGCGTCCTTCGGGTCCATCCGCTCCCGCCAGGTGCGGAGCAGGCTCCCGAGCGTCTGGATCTCAGATGGCATGGGTCGATTCTAGGTCGCGCGCCGCGAAGGTCAGTAGTGCTGCCATTCGGATTCGACGAGGTCGAGGATGACCGGGTGCATGAGGGTGGACGGGGGCATGTCCATGCGGTCGCGGTCGGGCTGGAAGACCTGGGCGGCGTCCAGGAGCTCGGGGGTGAGGGACTGGAACGGGCCGACGGAGGTGTCCAGGCCCGGCTCGGGGGCGGTGCCGTCGGCCTGGACGAGGTGGAAGCCCCAGTCGCCGAAGGAGGGGACCGAGACCCAGTAGGGGGTCGGCTCGTACCCGGCGGCGGCGAGGGTGGAGGCGATGGTCCAGTAGGTCTTGGGCGCGAAGTACGGGGAGCCGCCCTGGACGACCATGCGGCCGCCGTCGGCGAGGTGGTCGCCCGCGAGGCCGTAGAACTCGGTCGAGTAGAGCTTCGCGGTCTCGGTGGCGTCGGGGTCGGGCATGTCGACGACGATGGTGTCCCAGGTGCCGGTCTGCTGGCGCAGCCACGTGAACGCGTCCTCGTTGACGACCGTGACCTTCGGGTCGTCCAGGGAGTCGCCGTTCAGGTCGACCAGGTCCCCGAAGTTCTGCGCCAGATCCGTGACCGCGCCGTCGAGGTCCACGAGGGTCACGGTCTCGACGTCGTCGTACTTCAGGATCTCCCGCACCGCGAGGCCGTCGCCGCCGCCGAGGACGAGGACGTTCGCGTGGTCGCCGTCCATGGCCGGGTGGACGAGGGCTTCGTGGTACCGGTATTCGTCCACTGAGGAGAATTGCAGGTCGCCGTTCAGGTACAGCCGCAGGTCCTGCTCGCCGAAGGGCGACGCGGACTCGGTCATGACGATCTGCTGGTACTGCGAGTCCTCCGAGTACACGATCGGCGCCGCGTACAGCGCCTGGCGCGCGTCGGTCTCGAACTTGTCGGTGTACGCGAACGCCGCCACCAGCAGCAGCGCCGTCACCCCCGCGACCAGGCCGAGGAGCTGCTTCGCGAGCTTCGACAGGTCGCCGCGGAACAGGATGAAGACGAGGAGCACGCCCGCGACCGCGTTCACCGCGCCCACGATCAGCGCGCCCTGGATCTGCCCGAAGAACGGCAGCAGCACGAACGGGAACGCGAGCCCGCCGATGAGCCCGCCCAGGTAGTCCGCCGCGTTCAGGTCCGCGACGGCCGCGCCCGCGGCCTGCTCGCGGATGCGTTGCAGCAGCTCCATGAGCAGCGGGATCTCCGCGCCGATCAGGAGCCCGATCGCCGCCGCGACCGCCACCAGCGGCAGCGAGTACAGGTCGGTCCACGCGAACGCCGCGTACAGCAGCATCACGCTGAACCCGCCCAGCAGCGCCAGCACCAGCTCCACCGCCGCGAACGCCAGCGCCGGCCACCGCCGCAAGGGCTTCGCCGCCAGAGCGCCGAGGCCCATCGCGAACACCATGATCGCCAGGACGATCGACGCCTGCTTCGCGGTGTTCCCGACCAGGTAGGCGCCCAGCGTGATGAGCGCCAGCTCGTACACGAGGCCGCACGCCGAGACCGCGAACGCGGTCGCGAGCAGCCCGAAGCGCGCCAGGCGGACCCGGCGCGCGCTCAGCGTCGGCCCTGCCGCCGACGATGCCGTCCGAGGGGTGTCGGACGCCGCCGTCAAGACAGCGCCATCGCGATGACCCCGCCGAGGGCCAGGTGCATCGCCGCGTTCACGAACACCGCCGGGTGCAGCTCGTCCTCGGTGAGCGTCTGGCCGAGCTTCCCGGGCGTGAGCCAGTCGAGGATCAGGAACGCGATCGCCATGGCGCCCAGACCGATCACGCCGTACACGAACGTCGAGATCACGCCGCGCAGCACCCCGCCCTCGGACGCCCAGATCGCCCCGACGACGATCAGTCCGACACCGAGGACGTTGGAGGCCAGCAGGATCGCGGCGTTCTTGTTGCGCTCGGTCCAGATCTGCTCGCCGAGCTTCCCGGGGGTGAGCCAGTCGGTGACGAGGTAGCCGAGCACCATGAGCGCGATGCCCACGACGCTGTAGGCGACGGCGCCGACAAGGGGGCCGAGGACGTCGCGGCTGAGCTCTTCGATCATTGGAGGCAGTGCCTTTCAGGAGTTCTTCGGTAGGTGCGCATTACTTGCCGGAGCCGGGGCCGCCGCCGCGGAACGGCGACGGGGGAGACGACGACCAGCCCCACAGGATGAACACCGACGAGTAGTGGTTGTACCCGGACCGGTAGTCGTGCACCAGGATCTTCGACCCGCCGCGGTACGGGGAGACGGCCACGATGTGCTTGGAGTACTGGAGGTAGTAGACGCCGCCGGAGGAGCGCTCCTCGCGCGCCTCGGCGTCGTCGTCGATCTGGTCGGCCACGGTCGCGGGGGACAGGCTCGACGTGTACGCCTTGCCGCCGCCCTCGTCGAGGTTGGAGGCCCGGTCGTAGTGGGACTGGATCGTGCCGGTGGGGTTGTTGAAGTTGGAGTTCATCAGGAACACCCCGCCGCAGCACAGCGCCAGCACGACGACGATCGCGGTCCAGTGCTTCCAGTTCAGGCCGCGGGAGGCGGGGGTGTGCGGCTGCTGTTCGGTCATCGGCGGTCCTCGGTGGTCTCTCGGGGTTCGGGGGTCAGCTTACGGCGGCGACGGAGCTGACGGTGGTCACGACCTCGCCGTACTGCGGGTAGGTGTGGACCGTGCGCCACGTCAGCGGCTCGGTCCCGACGACCTCCAGCGCGGTCAGCGCGTCGGGGTCGCCGCCGAACAGGCCCACGAGCAGGTCCGGTTCGGCGGTGCGCTGCACGGCCCGGTCGCGCAGGGCCCGCACGCGCGAGCGCAGCTGCGGGACGGTGAGCGTCTCGACGGTGCACTCGTAGCGGTGCCGCCAGGCGCCGACGCGCCGGCTGAACGTCTCGGGCAGGTCGGGGCCGAGGTCGGTGCGGTACGCGAGGGTCTCGGCGAGGAGGCCGTCGGGGGTGGCGACGACCGCCTGGTGGCTGGCGCCGAGGAGGCGCAGGGACAGCCGGAGGGGCCCGGCGTCCCGGTCCATCCGGTCGAGGACCGGCATGGGCGGGGCGTCGGGTCGGAAGGTGAGCGAGGCGGCCGAGACGTCGGCGAACGGCACCTCGATGTGCGCTATCAGTGGGTGCTCCGGATGATGGGGATCGGGAAGCGGACGGGACTAGGCCTCGTCGCTCTGGTGGTAGATCGTGATCTGGTTGCGGTCCAGGGTGAGGCCCTTGGCGAGCTCCCACTTGGCGCCGTCGCCGAAGGACTCGAACGAGAGCTTCTGCCCGTCGGGGCCGGCGTAGTCGTGGTACTTGACCGACCCGGTCGGGGCGAGCCCGGTGGTGGCCTCGGACGTGTACCGCGCGGTGCCCTTCTCGTCCGACCGGTACGAGACGCCGTCGTGGCTGAGCTCACGCGGACCCGGCTTGAGGTCCGTGTCGGTGATCTCCTCCCAGAGGACGACCTCCAGGTCGGGGTCGGCCTCCACCGACAGCCAGCGCTTCACGCCGGTCCCGGTGTCGAGGAAGTGCTCCGACCAGCGGTAGTCGCCCTCGGAGAGGCGCAGGGTGCCGCGCACGGCGAGGGTCTTGCCGTACAGCTCGACGAGGTCGGCGGCCTTGAGGCGGCGGGGGTCGCCGCGCAGGACGTCGGTGTCGGCGTCGGCGAACGGGTCGACCGGCCCGCGGGCGGCGACGGGTTCGTCCTTGCGGGTGTTCCTGCGCCACAGCCACCATCCGAGGGCGGCCAGGGCGATGATGATGAGGACGACCCAGATCATGGTGTTGCCTTCGCGTTTCGGGGGGTGCTTCGGTGACGGGATGGTTCCTTCGATCACTCTACCGTCGCGTCGGCAACATCGGTGTCACCCGTGCGCCATCTGGGGAACCTACGATCTAGCCTGGAAGCGGCTCACAACGATGTGGGTCGAACGTGATTCGGACTGGAGTGTCGAGACGTGTTGGCGTTCATCGGAGACGAAGAGTTCCGCGAAACCCTCCCCGACCGGGAGGAACTGCTGACCGAGGCGGCCCGACTGGCCGGATCCGACGAATCGCTCGCCCGGCTCGTCGAGCTGTACTGGAGCCTCGTCGCCGACGACGACCTCGTCGGCCGCTCCGCCCAGCAGCTGCTGGAGACGACCGCCCACCACCGCCGCATGGCCGAGGTCCGCGCCCCCGGGCAGGTGTGCCTGGAGATCGACTGCCCCGACGACGCCGAGGGCCCCGACGCGGCGTCCTCCACCCGCGTCGACCTCGTCTGCGACGACTCCCCGTTCCTGGTGGACTCGCTCACGGGCCTGTTCAACCGGCACGGCATCGACATCGCCGTGTTCGTCCACCCGATCGTCCCGGTCCGCCGCGACGGCGACGGGAACCTCCAGGAGGCCCCCGCCGCGGGCGGGCACGCCGAGTCGTGGATGCACATCGAGGTCCAGCGGCTCTCCGACGCCGAGGACATCGAACGGCTCGAAGCCGAGATCGAGGTGGTCCTCGCCGACGTCGCCGCGTGCGTCGCGGACTGGCAGGCCATGCGCGCCAAGGCCCTCGACATCGCCGCCGACCTCGACGGCGCCGCCTCCGGCGCCCCCGGCTCCGACCCGCTCCCCGTGCCGCCCAAGGACATCGACGACACCGTGGAGCTGCTGCGGTGGCTCGCGGACGACAAGTTCACGTTCCTGGGGTTCCGGCAGTACAAGCTCACCGGCGACGGCGACGACCAGGCGCTCGCGCCGCTCGCCGAGACCGGCCTGGGCCTGCTGCGCAAGGCCCCCGCCTCGCCGCGGCCGCTGTCCTCGTTCAACGCCGACGCGCGCGCCCAGATCGGCACGAAGCGGCTCCTCGTCATCACCAAGTCGAACGCCCGCTCCACCGTCCACCGCACGTCCTTCATGGACTACATCGGCGTGAAGACCTTCGACGCCAACGGCGAACCCGACGGCGAGCTGCGCTTCCTCGGCCTGTTCACCTCCGCCGCGTACCTCTCGTCCGTGACCGACCTGCCCGTCGTCAAACGCAAAGTGCAGGACGTCCTGGAGCGCTCCGGCGTGACCCTGTCCTCCCACTCCGGGAAGGACCTCGTCACCGCCCTGGAGACCTACCCTCGCGACGAGCTGTTCCAGGCCCGCACCGACGACCTCTACTCGACGTCGATGGGCGTCCTGCGCCTCGCCGGGCGCCGCCGCCTGCGCCTGTTCGCACGCCGCGACGTCTACGGCCGCTTCTACTCCTGCCTCGTCTACCTGCCCCGCGACCGGTACAACACCGAGAACCGCGTCAAGATCGAGGCGATCCTGCGCCGCCGCCTCCACGGCAAGGCCGTCGACTACGACGCCCGCGTCACCGAGTCCGTCCTCGCACGCCTCCACTTCGTCGTCCGCATCGACCCGTTCGCCGAGCACCCCCCGGTCGACGTCGAGTCGATCCAGGCCGAGCTCGCCGACGCCACCCGCTCCTGGGACGCCGACCTCGCCCTCCAGCTCGACCACCACGTCGGCGAAGGCCAGGCCCGCACCCTCTACAAGCAGTACGCGAACGCGTACCCGCCCGCGTACAAGGCCGAGCACTCGCCGATCGACGCCGCCAAGGACATCGCGAAGCTCGAACTGCTCCGCGAGGCCGGCGACATGGAGCTCCAGCTGTTCCGCCGCGGCGGCGACGACGCTGACGTCCACTTCAAGCTGTACGCGTTCGACCAGCCCGTCGGCCTCTCCGAGGCCCTCCCGGTCCTGCGCGACCTCGGCGTCCGCGTCGCCGAGGAGCGCCCGTACCACATCAAGCGCGCCGACGGCACGATCCACCTGCACGACTTCGGGCTGGTCCTGCCCGGCGCGGCCGCCGAATCGGTGCCGCAGCTGCGGATCCGCTTCGAGAACGCGTTCCGCGCCGCCTGGGCCGGCGAGGCCGAATCGGACCGGCTCAACGAGCTCGTCATCCACGCCGGGCTCACCTGGCGGCAGGTCGTCGTCCTGCGCGCGCTCGCGAAGTACCTGCGCCAGTGCGGGTTCGTGTTCTCCCAGGAGTTCATCGCCGCGACCCTCGGCGCCCACCCCGAGATCGCCGCGAACCTGGTGCGGCTCTTCGAGGCCCGTTTCGACCCGCGCGTGGGCGCCGACCGCGACGCCGCCGTCGCCCGCATCGACGACGCGCTCGCCGAGGGCCTCGCCGGGGTCCCCTCGCTCGACGCCGACCGGATCCTGCGCGCGTTCCTCACGCTCATCCGCTCGACGCTGCGCACCTCGTACTTCCAGCGCGGCAACGCGGGCCGCCCGAAGGAGTACGTGGCGTTCAAGTTCGACGCCCGCGCCATCGACTTCCTGCCCAAGCCGCGGCCGATGGTCGAGGTGTTCGTGTACTCCCCGAACTTCGAGGGCGTCCACATGCGGTACGGCAAGGTCGCGCGCGGCGGCCTGCGCTGGTCGGACCGGCGCGAGGACTTCCGCACCGAGATCCTCGGGCTCGTGAAGGCCCAGGAGGTCAAGAACACCGTCATCACGCCCGTCGGGGCGAAGGGCGGGTTCGTCCTCAAGAAGGAGTCGTTCGCCGACCGCGCCGAGTTCCAGGCCGAGGGCGTCGCCCGGTACCGCGAGTTCATCTCCGCGCTGCTCGACATCACCGACAACCGGGACGCCGACAACACGGTCGTCCCGCCGCCGAACGTCGTCCGCCACGACCCCGACGACCCGTACCTGGTCGTCGCCGCCGACAAGGGCACCGCGACGTTCTCCGACATCGCGAACGCCGTCGCCGCCGAGTACGGCTTCTGGCTCGGCGACGCGTTCGCCTCCGGCGGCTCCGTCGGCTACGACCACAAGAAGATGGGCATCACCGCAAGGGGCGCTTGGGAATCCGTCAAACGGCACTTCCGCGCCGAGGGCCTCGACACGCAGACGCAGGACTTCACCGCCGTCGGCATCGGCGACATGGCCGGCGACGTGTTCGGCAACGGCATGCTCCTGTCGGAGCACATCCGGCTCGTCGCGGCCTTCAACCACATGCACATCTTCATCGACCCGAACCCGGTCGCCGCCGCCTCCTTCGCGGAGCGGCGCCGCCTGTTCGACCTGCCCCGGTCCACGTGGGCCGATTACGACCCGGCGCTCATCTCCGCCGGCGGCGGCGTATGGGAGCGGGCCGCGAAGTCCATCCCCGTCTCCGAGGAGGTCCGGGCCGCGCTCGGCATCGACGGCGACGTCAAGGACCTGACGCCGCCCGAGCTCATCCGCGCGATCCTCACCGCCCCCGTCGACCTGCTGTGGAACGGCGGCATCGGCACCTACGTGAAGTCCTCCGGCCAGACCGACGCCGACGCGGGCGACAAGTCCAACGACCCGGTGCGCGTCAACGGCGAGGACCTGCGCTGCCGCGTCGTCGGCGAAGGCGGGAACCTCGGGTTCACGCAGCTCGGGCGCATCGAGTACTCCCAGTCCGGCGGCCCCGAGGGCCTCGGCGGGCGCATGAACACCGACTTCATCGACAACTCCGCGGGCGTCGACACCTCCGACCACGAGGTCAACATCAAGATCCTGCTCCGCTCCGCGACGCTCACGGGCCGGATCGACCGGGCGAGCCGCGACACGCTGTTCATGGACATGTCCGACGCGGTCGCCGACGCCGTCCTCGCCGACAACTACGGCCAGAACATGGCCCTGGCCAACGCGATCCGCCTCAACCGGCGGCTCCTGCCCGTCCACTCCCGGCTCATGAAGCACCTGGAGAAGACCGTCGGCCTCGACCGCGAGATCGAGGGCCTCCCCAGCGACAAGCAGCTCAAGGAGCGCGCCGCCGCCGGATCCGGGCTCACCGAGCCCGAGCTCTCGGTCCTGCTGTCGTACGTGAAGATCTGGGCCAAGCGCGCCGTCCTCGACTCCGACCTGCCGACCGAGGACTGGACCGCGCCGGTCCTGCGCGAGTACTTCCCCGCGCCGCTGCGCGAGCGGTACGCCGACCTCATGGCCGAGCACCCGCTCCACCGCGAGATCGTCACCACCGCGGTCGTCGGCGAGGCCGTCAACCGCGGCGGCACCACGTTCTTCTTCCGCATCGCCGACGAGACCGGCGCCGACGTCGTCGACGTCATCCGCGCGTACGTCATCATCCGCGACGCGTTCGGCCTGCCCGACCTGTGGCGCCGCATCGAGGCGCTCGACAACCAGGTCCCGCAGGAGGCCCAGGTCGCGGCCATGCTCGTCATCCGGCGGCTCCTGGACCGCGGCGTGCGCTGGCTCGTGCAGCACCGCCGCGGGCACCTCGACGTCGCCGCCGAGACCGAGCGGCTCCGCCCCGGGCTCGCGGTGCTCCAGCCGCTGCTCCCGGTGCTGCTCACCGACTCCGAGGCCGTCGGGTTCGAGGAGTTCGTGGACCAGCTCGAGGACCAGGGGATGCCGGCCGAGATCGCGCGCGACGCGTCGGCGCCGATCTTCGGGTTCGGGCTCGTCGACGTCGTCGAGTGCGCGCGCCTGCTGGAGACGGACCTGGAGACGACCGCGAAGGTCTACTACGGGATCGCCGCCCGCGTCCACCTCGACGAGATCCTCAACCAGATCTCGGCGCTGCCGCGCACCAACCGGTGGCAGACCCTCGCCCGGTCGGCGCTGCGCTACGACCTGTACGGCGCCATGGCGGGCCTGACCGCGAGCGTCCTCCAGGCGAAGCCCGGGACCGACCCGGCCGAGGCCGTCGACTCGTGGGCCGAGCGCAACGCCGCCGCGATCGCCGTCGTCCACGAGGCCACCGAGGAGGCCGAGCGCTCCGACGAGAAGCTCGCGGTCCTGTCGGTGTCGCTCAGGCAGATCCGCGGGCTCGTGGAGACCGACGGCGATTGACCGGTCACACGCGCCGGTGGCGTGTGGGGACCCCGTGGATAATGTGGGCTCGGAGGAGAAGGAAGTACGAATGCCGAAGAGCCACACCCCCGGGGTGCCCAAACTGCTGCGCGTCCTCAACGACCAGGCCGCGCTGAAGCTGCTGCTGGAGGACGGGCCGCAGACCCGCGCCCAGCTCGCCGAGCGCACCTCCATGTCGAAGGTCACCGCCTCGCAGATGATGGAGCGCCTCCAGACCCGCGGCCTCGTCGAGGTCGTCGGCTCCAAGTCCGGCGGGCGCGGGCCGAACGCCTCGCTGTACGCGGCCGTGCCGACGTTCACTTACGTTGTGGGCGTTGAGGTCGGGCCTGTGACCACGAAGGGCGCCTGCGCGGACTTCACCGGCCGCATCGTCGGCCGCGCCGAGATCGACGTGGAGGGCTCGACGGACCCGGTCGCGGTCGTGCGCCGCGTCGTCACCGACTCGGTCGCCGACGCGGGGATCGAGATGGGCAAGGTCGGGCGGATCACGCTCGGCACGCCCGGCGTCATCGACCCCGCGAGCGGCGACATCGGCTTCTCGTGGAACCTCCCTGCGTGGCACCGCGGCCTGCGGACGGCGCTGAACGAGGAGTTCGCCCCGGCGGTCGCGATCGAGAACGACGTGAACCTGGCGACGATCGCCGAGCAGCGCTCCGGTGGCGCGGGCGGCGCCTCGGACTTCGTGTACGCGTGGTTCGGCGGCGGCCTCGGCCTCGGCGTCATCCTGAACGGCGGGCTCTACCGCGGCGCTTCCGGTGCGGCGGGCGAGATCGGGTTCCTGCCGGTGCCCGGCGGCGACCTGCCGACCGGCGGGGTCGTGACCCGGCTGTCGAAGGGCTCGTACCAGCGGGTCATCGGCGGCGACGCGGTCCTCGACATCGGCGCGAAGCACGGCTTCGACGCTGCAGAGCCCGAAGACGTCCTGACGGCGGCGCTCGCGACCGGGCCGGAGGGCGCCTCGTGCCTCGATGAGATCGCGCGCGGGATCGCCCTCGGCATCGTCGCCGTGTGCGTGCTCCTCGACCCGACGGTGGTCGTCCTCGGCGGCCCGGTCGGCTACGCCGGCGGCCTCGAACTCGCCGGACGCGTCGCGGCCCAGACCTCCCAGCTCGCTCCGGTCACCCCGAGCGTCGTCGCCGGCACGGTCGTCGACGAACCGATCATGCGCGGCGCGATCCTCCACGGCCTGGACGCCGTGCGCGAGAGCCTCTTCGACTGAACCGAATCGCGGGCACCCGCAGAGGCAAGGACCGGCGTTTTGCGGGCCCCCGGTTCAATACCGTGACACGAGGGTGTGACAGCGGGTGATCGGTTCGCGGGCACCCGCAGAGCCGGGGACCGGCGAATCACGGGCCCCCGGCTCAACACCCTGACACGCGGGTACGACACAACGCCGCCCACGCCGCGATGCGGCGTGGGCGGCGTCTCAGTCCGAGGTGGCGGCCGCTAAGCCGCGTCCCGGCGCTGGAACGACCAGGTCGCCAAGGCGCCGAACAGCAGCACGATGCCGCCGAGGAGGACTCCGGCGTCGGTCCAGGTGATGACCATGATGTCGGGGTTCATGTCCATGCCGGTGTTGTTCCAGTCGTACAGCTCCAAGCGGCCGGTGATCCACGCGATCACCCACGTGTACAGCGACAACCGGTCCGGGTACGACATCGGCAGGCTCATCGACAGCATCCGCACCAGCAGGTCCCCGACGATCAGGTACCCGGCGATGACGCCGCCCGCGATCGCCGTGTGCCGCCCCAGCATCGCCAGCGACGCGCCCAGCGCGGTCATCCCCAGCGCCAGCACGCCCGTGCGCAGCAGCGGCTCCAGCGTGTCCTGCCACCACACGCCGTTGAGCGTGCCGACTTCGCCGCGCAGCGCGGCCGCCAGGAACAGCAGCCCGAACGTGAGCACCGCCAGCGCGATCACCCCGGCCGCGCAGACCGCAAGGGCCGCAACGAGCTTCGTGCCCCACAGGCGCATCCGGTTCGGGTGCCACACCATCAGGTTCGACATGCCGCCGCTCGACCACTCCGCGCCGATCGCCGACGACGCCAGCAGCATCATGATGAGCCCGGCCACGACCACTACGCCGATGAGCAGCGACGGCGCCTCGTCGGCGAAGGTGAACGTGTACGTCCAGAGGAAGTCCTCGGCCCACCAGCCGCCCACGGCGTGCTCGCAGGCCTCCTTGTGGCTCATGCCCTCGTACTCCGGGTCGGTCTCGACCCAGCCGTACATCTCGTTGTCCTCGAAGTAGGACTCGTCCTCGACGCAGTCGAGGTAGTCCGGGTTCTGCTCGTTCATCTCGTCGGCCTGCGCCTGCGCCTCAGCGAGGGCCGCCTCGTCGGGACCCTTCGTCGAGATCGACGCCAGGACGACAGCGAGGCCCACCACGCCCGCGAGCAGGAGGATCCCGAACACCAGGGTCAGGCGTCGGCGCGCGATGCGCCGCAGTTCCGCTTTGAACAGGTTCACCGCTGCGCCTCCTCGGCTTCGGAACCGGCCTGGGGGCCGGCATCGGGGGACACCGCGACCGGCACCTCGATGGGCGCCGCCGTCTCCGGCACTGCGATTGACTGTCCGATCTGGACGGTCTGGCCCGGCTGCGGGGCCGTGCCCGTCAACTCCAGGAACACCGACTCGAGGTTCTTCGTCTGCGTCACCAGCTCCGACAGGTAGATCCCCGCGTCCGCGAGCGTCCGCGTCACCCACGCCGCCTCCGGCGCGCCCGTCACGACCAGGCGGTCGCGCTCCACGACCGCACCGACCTCCGGCTTCGCGGCCACCAGCGCGTCGGCCGCCTCCGGCAGCGACGCCGCGTCCGGGAACCGCACGCTCAGCGACGCCCCCGAGTGGCCCGCGATGATCTCGGCCACCGAGCCGTCGACGATCCGCCGGCCCCGCGACACGATCGTCATCGAGTCGCACAGCTGCTGCACCTCCGACAGGAGGTGCGAGGACACCACGACCGTGACGCCCTGCTCGTGCGCGAGCCACTGGAGCAGCTCCCGCATGTGGTGGATGCCCGCCGGGTCCAGGCCGTTCGCGGGCTCGTCCAGGATCAGCAGCTCCGGCTGCTTCAGCAGCGCCTGCGCGACCGCGAGGCGCTGGCGCATGCCCAGCGAGTAGCCCTTCACGGACGCCTTCGCGGCGTCGCGCAGGCCCGTCTGCTCCAGGACCGCCTCGACGCGGTCCCGCGGGACCCCGGCGCTGTCGGCGAGGAGCTGGAGCGTCAGGCGCCCCGAGAAGTGCTTGAAGAACGACGGGGACTCCACGACCGCGCCGATGCGCCCGACGACCTGCGGCAGGTGGTGCGGCACCTCCTGGCCGAAGACCCGCATGGTCCCGCCGTCGACGCGGATGAGCCCCAGCAGGGCCCGCAGCGTCGTCGTCTTCCCGGACCCGTTGGGGCCCAGGAAACCGTGCACCTGGCCCGCGGCGACCTCAAGGTCGAGGCCGTCCAACGCGTGGTGCGGCTGGCGGAAGCTCCGTCGATACGTCTTCCGCAGCCCCGATATCTCGATGATGGGGGGCATGAACTCGTTTCCAGTCGGGATCGGGCGCCGCCGCGGGCGCGGTGGCGTGAAAAGCGTTGTACAAGAGACGCCGCCGGAGGCCGTGCCGTTGCACGGACGCCGGGGCGCCGCGGGTCCGCCCGGGGTCGAGGGCTCGCCCGTGTGTCCTACTCCCACCTCGCGGCCCGCCTGTGTCCGGCCGTCGGGGGCGCGTGGTTTCATTGACCCGTGGCTCAGTCTGAACGCGTCCTCGACCTGTCCGGCGTCACCGTGCGACGCGGCGGCAACCAGCTCCTCGACGGCGTCGACTGGCAAGTCGACGCCGACCAGCGGTGGGTCGTCCTCGGCCCCAACGGTGCGGGGAAGACGACGCTGCTCAACCTAGCGGCCGCCCGCAACCACCCCACCTCCGGCGTCGTCCAGATCCTCGGCGAGCGCCTCGGCCGCGTCGACGTGTTCGAGCTGCGCCCGCGCATCGGCCTCACCACCACCCAGGTCGCCGACGCGATCCCCAGGGACGAGAAGGCGTTCGACGTGGTCCGCACCGCCGCCTGGGGCATGATGGGCCGCTGGCGCGAGGAGTACGACCCGCAGGACGACGAGCGCGCCGCCTCGCTGATGCGCTGGCTCGGCGTCGCGCAGCTCAGCGACCGCCTGTTCGGGACGCTGTCGGAGGGCGAGCGCAAGCGCGTCCTCATCGCCCGCGCGCTCATGACCGATCCGGAGCTGCTGCTCCTCGACGAGCCCGCCGCCGGACTCGACCTGGGCGCCCGCGAAGCCCTCGTCGCGACCCTCGCGGGCCTCGCCCGCGACGAGGCCGCCCCGGCGCTCGTCCTCGTCACCCACCACGTCGAGGAGATCCCCCCGGGCTTCACGCACGCCCTGGTCCTCTCCAACGGCGGCGTCATCGCCGCCGGCCCGATCGCCGAGGCCCTCACCTCCGAGACCCTCTCCAAGGCGTTCGGCCTCCCCCTGACCCTCACCGCCAACGGCAACCGCTTCACCGCCACCGCCGCCTAATTCACGCCCCCATCGGAACCGGCCCGGCCGGGTCCTGTCGGACCCCCATGTCAGGGTTTTGACCGGGGGCCCGCGGTTCGCCGGTCCCCGACTCTGCGGGTGCCTGTGAACAGCCCCGGCCGTTCTTGTCGGACCCCCGTGTCACGGTATTGAACCGGGGGCCCGCGAAACGCCGGCCCTCGCCTCTGCGGGTGCCCGCCGACCGTTCTCACACGCGCAGCGTTCGCCGCCGCGCGTCCGGCTCGGCTAC
The DNA here is from genome assembly GCA_040643255.1 of Glycomyces sp. NPDC047369. Classification (GTDB taxonomy): domain Bacteria; phylum Actinomycetota; class Actinomycetes; order Mycobacteriales; family Micromonosporaceae; genus Glycomyces. The sequence continues at coordinate 324,101 of JBEYTX010000001.1, forward strand.
GCTGACCCGGTGAGATTCCGGTGGTGGCGCGCGACGGTCCTGACGGCCGTCGCCGCTTTGGCGCTCGTGTACCTCGCCGGACTGACCCGCCTCGGCGAAGCCGAAGCCGAGCAGCTCCACGCGGTGCCCGTGCTCGCCGCCGACCCCACCGCCGAACTCGCCGCCCTCCGCACCGGCGCGCCCGTCGGCGGCGACGACCCCCAGGCCGCCCTCGACGCCGCGCTCGCCGACCCCGCGACCGCCGCCCAGCTCGTCGCGGCCGAGCCCACCGCCGACTCCGGCGAGCTCGGCGCCGCCCTCGCCTCCCTCTACGACGCGGGCGGCGGCCTCGACCCGCTCGAGGTCAACGACTTCTTCACCGGCCTCGGCGAGGAGCGGACCGCGTGGCTCGCGGTCCTCTACCCCTCCGCGATCGCCGAGATGCCCGGCGCGCCCTTCCACGCCCGCATGGCCGCCAACCAGCTCATCCTCGAAGCCTCGACCGCCGCGTCCGCGACCTACGACAGCCCCGAGCGCCCCTGGACCGACGAGGCCGAGCGCCCGCCCCGCGAGGAGCTCCAGCGCCTCATCGGCTCGGGCCGCGAGTTCCTCTACCTCGACCCGTACAACAACGCGGGCGACGGCTCCTGGATCGAGGTCGTCGGCGACCTCGACACCGCCGCGAACGTCGCGGTCCTCGTCCCCGGCGGCTCCGCGGTCCTCTCCAGCGAGAACTTCGACCTCTACTACCACCGCGCGAAGTCCTTCGTGGACGCCTCCGACGGCGAGCTCGCGATCGTCGTGTGGGCCGCCGCGTCCTGGCCCTCCGGATGGGTCGAGGAGTCCTGGGCGTCCTGGTCGCAGGTCGCCGCCCAGAGCCTCGCGTCCTTCACGTTCGACCTGCGCAACCAGATCGGCGACCGCCCCCTGACCCTCATGGGCCACTCCTACGGCGGCGCCGTCATCGGGTACGCCGAGACCTACGACCTCGAGGCCGACCAGGTCCTCCACATCGCCTCCGCGGGCATGGGCAACGACGTGTACAGCCCCGAGGACTACACCGAGCCGTGCCGCGCCCGCTACTCCATCACCGCGCCCGGCGACCCGATCTCCTACATCCAGGGCATGCCGTACGTCCCGCTCCTGGGCCACGGCGCCGACCCCGACGACTTCCCCGGCGTGAAGAGCCTCGCCACCGGGAGCCTCTCCGACGCCCCCGGCGCGGTCGACGACTACGGCCGCAGCCTCGCCGACCAGGGCATCGCCGGGAAGACCATCGAAGGCGTCCACTCCCACTCCGAGGTCTTCTACCCCGAAGGGGACGCCTGGGACAACATCCTCCAGGTCCTCCTCGGCGGCGATCCGCAGCTCTCCGACGAGCAGCCCGTCCCCAACGAGTCCTGCACCTAGGACGCGCCGCTTCCAGAACGCGAAGACGGGCGCGGCCACCGGCCGCGCCCGTCCAGTACGTCTCGCTAGTCCCGCTCGAGGAGCAGCCCCAGGTGCTTCTTCACCACCGGCAGGACCTCCTCCACGGTCACGTCCCGGCCCAGCTCCTGCGAGAGGCTCGTGACGTCCGCGTCGGTGATCGCGCACGGCGCGATCCGGTCCCAGTAGGTCATGTCCGGGTTGCAGTTGAGCGCGAAGCCGTGCATCGTGGTCGCCCACCGGACCCGCACGCCGATCGCGCAGATCTTCCGCTCCGGGCCCTTCTCGTCCTCCGGCAGCCACACGCCCGTGCGGTCGCGCAGGCGCCCGCGCGCCGAGGTCACGCCGAACTCGTGGACCACCGCGGTGATCATGTCCTCGACGCGGCGCACATAGCCGACCACGTCGACCTTGTTGCGCATCTTCATGATCGGATACCCGACGATCTGGCCCGGCCCGTGCCACGTGATCTGCCCGCCCCGGTCGACCGTGACCACGGGCGTCCCGTCCTGCGGCAGCGCCCACGTCTCGGTGCGCCGTCCCGCCGTGTACACGCTCGGGTGCTGGAGCAGCAGCACGGTGTCGCCGATCTCGTCGTCGATCCGCCGCTGCTGGAGCTCCTTCTGGTAGTCCCACGCCTCCTGGTAGTCCATGAGGCCGCGCTGCTCCACCGTGATGCCATCGACGGTGCTGATCCCGGCGGCGCCAGCGCCGACGGCTCCCACTGTTGCGGTCATCGTTCGACCCTAGTCCTCCGCGCGCCCCGGCGGCCAGCATCAGCCGCGTGCGTCACGGTTGTTCCAGGCGTGCGTCGTGCCCGTTATGGGCAGGTCCTCGTTTATGATGCCGTTACTTAATTGCCGACTAGTTGCGGCCCACGGCCGCCCCGGTGACCGGGCGTGAGCTGTCACACTACTATTCCTAAGGTATTTAAAGCCCAATCCGCTCGCCCCGCGCCAGTCGAGGGTTCCACACGACCACAGGGATACGAATGGAAGCAACGCCGAAGGCTCCGATGGTCTCCATCGAAGGAGTGAACAAGCACTTCGGAAACCTCCACGCGCTCAAGGACATCGACCTGACCGTGGACGACGGCGAGGTCGTGGTCCTGATCGGACCCTCCGGTTCCGGCAAGTCGACGCTGTGCCGGACCATCAACCGCCTCGAGACCGTCGACAACGGCTCGATCACCGTGAACGGCAAGCCCCTCCCCGCCGAGGGCCGCGCGCTCGCCAACCTGCGCGCCGACGTCGGTATGGTGTTCCAGCACTTCAACCTCTTCGCGCACCTCACGGTCCTCCAGAACATCACCCTCGGACCGATCAAGGTGCGCCGCACGCCGAAGGCCAAGGCCGAGGAGCGCGCCCGCCAGCTCCTGGAGCGCGTGGGCCTGTCCGACAAGGCCGACGCGTTCCCCTCGCAGCTCTCCGGCGGCCAGCAGCAGCGCGTGGCGATCGCCCGCGGCCTCGCCATGGACCCCAAGCTCATGATGTTCGACGAGCCGACCTCGGCGCTCGACCCCGAGATGATCAACGAGGTCCTCGACGTCATGCAGGACCTCGCCCGCGAGGGCATGACCATGGTCGTGGTGACCCACGAGATGGGCTTCGCCCGCCGCGCCGCCAACCGCGTCGTGTTCATGGCCGACGGCCAGATCGTGGAGGTCGCGCCGCCCGACGAGTTCTTCGACGACCCGAAGACCGCGCGCGCGCAGGACTTCCTGTCCAAGGTCATGACCCACTAGCGTGCAGCGGACCGAGACGCACCCGAACACCACACTGTCAGCCCCACCCATAAGGAAGGAAACAGCCATGCGCGCATTCCGCAAGGCCGCCGCCGCGATTGCGGCCGCCGGCCTGCTGTCCCTGGCCGCCTGCTCCGGCGAGGCCAGCCAGGACGCCGAGGACAAGGAGTCCCTGGAGGAGTCCGTCGGCACGTACTCACTGGAGCAGGCCGCGGAGATCCCCGCCGGCTACATCCAGGACATCCAGGACAAGGGCTACATCACGGTCGGCGTCAAGTACGACCAGCCCCTCATCGGCCAGATGAACACCGCGACCGGCGAGGTCGAGGGCTTCGACGCCGAGATGGCCCGCCTGCTCGCGACCTACATCTTCGGCGAGGTCACCGAGGGCGACGACGGCAACCTGCGCTTCGTCGAGACCACCTCGCAGAACCGCGAGACGTACATCAACGACGGCACCGTCGACGTGGTCATCGCGTCCTACTCGATGTACGCCGAGCGCCTGTCGCAGTTCGACTTCGCCGGCCCGTACTTCGAGACCGGCCAGAACGTCATGGTCGCCGCCGACAACACCGACATCAACTCGGTGGCCGACCTCGCCGGCAAGAACGTGTGCATCGCCGAGGGCTCCGGCTCGATCGACAACCTCGCCGCCGAGAACCCCGAGGCCGTCATCACGCCGCTCGCCGACTACGCGGCCTGCGCGCAGGCCCTGGAGAACGGCCAGACCGACGCCGTCAGCACCGACGAGACCATCCTCTACGGCTTCACCGTCGACAAGCCCGACGTCTACCGCGTCCTGCCCTCGGAGAACATCTTCACCGACGAGCCCTACGGCGTGGCCATGCCGCTCGGCGAGACCGACGCCCGCAACTTCGTCAACGACATGATCGACGCGATCGAGGAGAACGGCGACTGGCAGAAGGCCTTCGACCTGACCTTCGGCGCCGCCGGCATGGAGACCCCCGCCGAGCTTCCGGCCCCGAACCGCTACTAGACCCGCGACCGTTCGGTGAAGCGGCGGCGGCCGTGCAGACGGCCGCCGCCGCCCGCCTTATGGAGGAGTCCGCTTGTTCGACAATTTCGACCTCATGGCGAAGGCCCTGCTGGAGGGCGCGCGCGTCACCACGATCGTGACGCTCGCCAGCTACGGCATCGCCCTGGTGATCGGCATGATCCTCGTGATCATGCACGTGAGCCCCGCCGCCCCCGCCCGCTGGGCCGCCAACGCGTACACCCAGCTGTTCCGCAACGTGCCGCTCCTGGCGGTCCTGCTCGTCATGTACTTCGGCCTGCCCTCGATCGGCATCGACACGAACAGCTGGGGTGTCGGCCTCGTCGGCCTGGGCATGTACACCGGCGCGTTCGTCGGCGAGACCCTGCGCTCGGGCATCAACTCGATCCCCCTCGGCCAGGCCGAGGCCGCCCGCTCGATCGGGCTCACCTTCGGGCAGTCGCTCCAGAACGTGATCCTCCCGCAGGCCTTCCGCGCCGTCATCCCGCCGCTCGGCTCGCTCCTGATCGCGCTGGTGAAGAACAGCGCGCTCGTGCTCGCCATCGGCATCACCGAGCTGACCGCCATGTCGCGGCGCCTCATCGAGGACAACCAGTCCCGGTTCGACCTCTGGGGGGTCATCATCGGCGTGACCGTCAGCTACCTGGTGATCGCCCTCGTCCTCAGCTACCTCGTCCGGCTCGCCGAGCGGCGCGCCGCGTTCGTCCGATGAAGGGGGTCGAATCGTGAGCAGACAGAACGAGAGCACGGTCCTGTTCGACGCGCTCGGCCCGAAGGGCAAGCAGCGCGCGCTGATCGCCTCCGTCATCTCGGGGATCGTCATCCTCGGTATCCTCGCGCTCGCCTGCGTGGAGCTGGCCCGCGACGGGTTCTTCGAGTCGAGCCGGTGGATCAACCCGCTCGACGCGCTGGTCGTGGAGACCACGTGGATCCCGGCGATCCTCGACACGCTCCTGGCGTTCGCGCTGGGCTCGCTCCTGGCGATCGTCCTGGGCGTGGTCGTCGGCTTCGGCCGGATCTCCCGGTTCCTGCCGACGCGCGCGGCCTCCACGGTCTACGTGCAGTTCTTCCGGTCGCTGCCGCTGGTGCTGCTGATCTGGGTCTCCTTCACCATCGACGGGCACTTCGGCTTCACGTCGGACGTCCTGGGGTGGAGCGGCGAGGCCCGGCGGCTCACCTTCCTGGTGCTGGGCCTGGGCATCTACAACGGCGCGATCCTCGCGGAGATCCTCCGCGCGGGCGTCGCGGCGCTGCCGCCCGGGCAGGCCATGGCCGGGTACGCGGTCGGCCTGAGCCACGGGCAGGTCCAGCGGCTGATCGTGCTGCCGCAGGTGCTGCGGAACATGCTCCCGGCGGTGCTCGCGCAGCTGGTGATCCTCCTGAAGGACACCTCGCTCGGCTACGTCATCACCTACCCGGAGCTGCTGCACTCGGCGAACATCATCGGCCGCGACTACGGCAAGTCGTACCTCCAGGCGCTCGTGATCGCCGCGCTCATCTACTTCGTGCTCGCGTACGCGCTCTCGAAGCTGGTGGTCTACGCGGAGCGGCGCCTGCGCAAGAAGACCGCCGCGCCGAAGGCCGCGGCGCACCTGGAATCGGTGGTCGCCGGCGGCACGGCCGGCACCGGCACCGTCGTCTGACGACACCCCGCACGACCCGAGAGGGCCCCGTCTGCTCCGGCAGGCGGGGCCCTCTGCGTATGAGCGCCAGTCGTTTTCGGGGCCTGCTACGCTCCCTCTTGAAATCAACAACCATTTTCAATTGGTGGGGGACCGGAACGATGAAACTCGCCTTCGTCGGCAAGGGCGGCTCGGGCAAGACCACGATGGCCTCGCTGTTCGCGCGGCGCGCCGCCGCGCTCGGGCACCCGGTGATGGCCGTGGACGCCGACATCAACCAGCACCTGGCCGCGGCGCTCGGCCTCGACGCCGAGGCCGCCGCGATGGGCCCGGTGCTCGGGGAGCACCTGGCCGACATCAAGGACTACCTGCGCGGGACGAACCCGCTCGTGCCCTCGGCCGACCTCATGCTCAAGACCACGCCGCCCGGGCCCGGCTCGCGCCTGGTCGCGGTCCGCGAGTCGAACCCGCTGCTCGACCGGCTGTTCACCGAGCACGGCGGCATCCGCTTCGCCGCGACCGGCGGCTTCGTGGACGACGACCTCGGCGTCTCCTGCTACCACTCGAAGGTCGGCGCGGTCGAGCTGCTGCTCAACCACCTCGTGGACCGCGCCGACGAGTTCGTCGTGGTCGACATGGTCGCGGGCGCGGAGGCCTTCGCCTCCGGCATGTTCACCCGCTTCGACCACACGTTCCTGGTGTGCGAGCCGACGCTGCGCTCCGTCGGCGTCTACAAGCAGTACCTGGGCTACGCCGAGGACTACGACGTGCGGATCTCCGTGATCGGCAACAAGATCGACGACGAGGACGACGTCGCGTTCCTGCGCGGGCACGTCGGGGACGCGCTCCTGGGCTGGTGCTCGCGCTCGAAGTACGTCAAGGCCGCCGAGCGCGGCAGCGTCGGCCCCGTCGCCGACCTTGAACCGGAGAACCTCGCCGTCGTCGACGCCGCGCGCGAACGCGCCGTCGCCGCGGGCAAGGACTGGGCGAAGTTCACCCGCCAGGCCCACGAGTTCCACCGCAAGGCGGCCCTCGCCTGGGGCAACGACCGCGCCGGGGTCGACCTCGCCGGCCAGATCGTCCCGGACTTCGTCCTCGGCGAGCACCTCCTGAACGCGCCCGTCCACTAGGACCGGTCCGGGCCCTTCTGGACGCCCCGGGGCCCCGGACCCGTCTGCGTCGACTACCCGACAGCGGACGGGCGCGGACGCCAGCACAATGAACCGATTCCGAACCGAGAGGAGTACGCATGTCCCTTGACGTCTCTGAAGACCTGCTCAGCAAGGCCGAAGCGGGGGAGGTGACCGACGCGGAGTTCCTGGACTGCATCAAGCAGTCCCTGCCGTTCGCGTGGGACCTCTTCGCGAAGGTCGCCGACGACCTGAAGAACGGGGTGGTCTCGTCCTCGGGCTCCACTCAGTTCGCGGACAACACCACGCCGCCGCCGGACGAGCAGGCCCGCGGCCAGCTCCTGCGGGCCCTCGCCTCGGACTCGATGCGGGCCGCGCTGGAGCGCCACCACGGCGTCAAGTTCGCCTTCCAGAACTGCCACCGCATCGCGGCGTTCCCGGTCTCCGAGGTCGACTCGGACACCTACCGCAAGTTCACCTCGCCGCGCGGGCAGCTGCTCAACCAGTCGCCGGAACTGAAGGACTGCTAAGACGCACCGCACCACCGAAGGGCCGCAAGGACAACGGCGTCCGGGCGGCCCTTCGGGCTACGCGGCGCCGTCCTCGCGCGGCGGGTCGTAGTGCCCGGGCCGGCGGGTGATGAGGAAGTCCCGCACCAGCTCCTCGCCCTGCTTCACCAGGGGTCGCAGGATCTTCAGGCGGGAGAGCGCGACGACGCGGGCGGCGAGGGGCGCGGTGCGCCGCGCCAGCTCCTTCGACTTCTCCTGGCCGGGGGAGTTGTCGTACACCCAGTGCAGGACCACGACCATCTGGTGCAGCCACAGCATCTCCGGGAGGATGTCGGCCATGTCCTTGGGCACCTTGGTCTTCGAGCCCTCCAGGACCTCCCGGTAGAGCGCGATGTCGCGGTCGCGGCTCTCCCCGGAGTCCTCCGAGAACGGGCTCAGCGGGCTCGACGGGTCGGCCGCGTTGCGGAAGAACTGGCCCGCGAACGCGTGGTACGGCCCGGCGATGTCGAGCCAGGCCAGGAGCGCCGCCTCGATCCGCTCCGCGAGGGTGTCCTTGCCCTCCAGCATCGTCGGCGTCAGCTCGGCGTGGCGGTTCGTGGCCTGCTCGTAGAAGCCCTGGATCAGGTGCTCCTTCGATTTGAAGTAGTAGTACGCGTTGCCCACGGACACCCCGGCCTCGGCCGCGATCGCCCGCATCGTCGTCTTGTCGTAGCCGCGCTCGGCGAACATGTCGAGGGCGGTGTCGATGATGCGCTGCCGCGTCCGCTCGCCCTTGCTGGAAGGGCGGGCGGACGCGTCGGCCTGATCGGGTTCGGAAGCAGAGGCGCTCACAAAGGCGATCCTACTGGGGCCGCGGGCCGTACGCCTGGGGCCGCGGGTGCGGCGGCTCCATCGCGGCGAGCGCGCGGGCGTCGACGACCCGGCCGCGCCGACGGAAGCCGTTGAGGACGACCACGTTGAGGACGTGGAGGGTGCCGAGGACCAGCAGCACGGCGCCGATCTTCACGGCGACGGTCTCGAAGACCTCCCGGGCGGTGGCGATGTCGCCGCCGGTGCGCAGCCACAGGGCCACGAACCCGAAGTTGAGGAGGTAGAAGCCGACCTGGAGGAGCCGGTTGACGGCTTGGGCGAGCTGCTCGTCCCCGTCGAAGACGTCCTTGATGAAGTGGAAGCCGTTGGCGCCCAGGGTCCGGGCGACCCAGACGGTGAGCGGGACGGCGACGAGCAGGTAGGCGGTGTAGGCGACGACCGTCATGTCCATGGCGGTGCTCCGTTCGTTCGGGGGTCATGAGTTGAACATGTTCAACTCCTGGATCCACCGTACGCAGCTTCTTGAACATGTTCAAGTCCGCATGCTGAAATATGGCCGCCGCCACGCGCCGGCCCTGCCGGTAGGCTTTCCGGCGTGACTGTTGCGGTGCGTGTGATCCCCTGCCTGGACGTGGACGCGGGGCGGGTCGTCAAGGGCGTCAACTTCGAGAACCTGCGCGACGCGGGCGACCCCGTCGAGCTGGCCGCCGCCTACGACGCGGCCGGGGCCGACGAGCTGACGTTCCTCGACGTGACCGCCTCCTCCGACGACCGCGGCACGATGATGGACGTCGTCGCGCGCACCGCCGAGCAGGTGTTCATCCCGCTCACCGTCGGAGGCGGGGTCCGCACCCCCGACGACGTCGACCGGCTCCTGCGCGCGGGCGCCGACAAGGTCGGCGTCAACACCGCGGCCATCGCCCGGCCCGAGGTCATCGCCGAGATCGCCGACCGCTTCGGCAACCAGGTCCTCGTGCTCTCCGCGGACGTCGCTTCCGGCGCCGACACCGATTCGGGCTGGGAGGTCACCACGCACGGCGGGCGGCGGCGCACCGGCATCGACGCGGTCGAGTGGTGCGTGCGGGCCGCGGACCTCGGCGCGGGGGAGATCCTCCTCAACTCGATCGACGCCGACGGCACCAAGGCCGGGTTCGACCTGCCGCTCATCGCCGCCGTGCGCGCCGCGGTCGACGTGCCCCTCATCGCCTCCGGCGGCGCCGGAGGCGCCGCCCACTTCCCGCCCGCGGTCGCCGCGGGCGCCGACGCGGTCCTCGCCGCCTCGATCTTCCACTTCGGCGACGTCGCCATCGGCGAGGTCAAGCAGGAGCTCAGGAACGCCGGGCACCCGGTGCGCTGAGCCGCGCGCACGGCCCCGCCGCGTGATCCCGGCGACAGCCGTGTCCCCCTTCGGGTGACAGGGGCGCCTGCGGGCCCGCGTCTTGTCGGACCCGGCCGGGAGGCTGGCGGCTACGGTCCCCTCTGGGAGGGTGGGGGCTAGGGATGGTCATACGGCCTTCAGCTTTGAAACGGGGTTGGCGACTGTCGGACGCGCGAGGCATCATTGCCTGCGGACGCTTGCCGCCCGGCTAGCGGCCGCCTCGCAACACCACGCTGGCGCACCCACCTGACCGGAGACCCAATGACGCTGCCCACCGGCGCCGCCACCGCCCCCGACGACCTCGCCGCAGGCGCGGACGAGCACATCCTCGCCCGCGGCCTGCGCAACCTCGGCGACATGATCCGGCTCGCACCCAAGCCCTTCGCCGTCGGCGCGGCCGGGGCCATGATCAACACCGGCATGACCCTCCTCCTGTCCTACGTCATCGGCTGGGTCGTCGCCGGGATCGCCGTCCCCGCCTACGAGAACGGCGAGGTCGCCCTCGGCACCGTCCTCCTCGGCGTCGCCGCGCTCCTCGGCACCTCCATCGTCCGCTTCTCCTCCATGTGCGCCAGGCGCATCGGCGCGGGCGTCATGCAGTTCGGCGTCCAGGCCATCTGGCGCCGCCGCATCACCCGCCGCTACCTCGCCCTCCCCGTCTCCTGGCACCAGAAGCACCCCACCGGCACGCTCCTGTCCAACGCGAACGCCGACGTCGAGGCCGCCACCCGCCCCCTCGCGCCCCTCCCCTTCGCGTGCGGCACCCTCTTCATGGTCGCCGTCGCCATGGTCGCGTTCTTCGCCATCGACTGGGCCGTCGCGCTCGTCGCCCTCGGCATGTTCCCCGCCCTGTTCGCCCTCAACGCCGTCTTCGCCACCAAGATGGCCCCCCGCGCCAAGCGCGCCCAGGAGCTGCGCGCCGAGGTCTCCGCGGTCGGCCACGAGTCCTTCGACGGCGCCCTCGTCGTCAAGGCCATGGGCCGCGAGGCCGCCGAGACCGAGCGCTTCAGCGGCTCCGCCACCGAACTTCGCGACGCCATGATCGGCGTCGGGCGCCTCCGCGCCGCCTTCGAGCCCGCGATCTCCGGGCTCCCCGAGATCGCCGTCCTCGTCGCGCTCCTCGTCGGCCTCGCCCGCTTCGAGGCCGGCGCCATCGACCTCGAGCAGCTCGTCACGGTCTCCTTCATGTTCTCCGTGCTCGCCTTCCCCGTCCGCGCCATCGGCTGGGTCCTCGGCGACCTCCCCGGGTCCGTCGTCGGCCGCGCCCGCGTCGACCACGTCCTCTCGGCCACCGGCGACATGGCGTACGGCGACAAGGAGCTCCCCGAGTCCGCCGGTCCCGCCCGCCTCGAACTCGACGCCGTCGCCTACGCCTACCCCGACGGCCACGAGGCCCTCCGCGAAGTCACCTTCACCGTCGAGCCCGGCACCACCGTCGCCCTCGTCGGCGCCACCGGCTCCGGCAAGTCCACCCTCGCCCACCTCGCCGCCCGCCTCATCGACCCCACCCGCGGCGCGATCCGCGTCGACGGCGAGGACCTCCGCGGCCTCACCCACGCGAGCCTCGCCCGCACCACCGCGCTCGTCCAGCAGATCCCCTTCATCTTCGACGACACGATCCGCGCCAACATCGGCCTCGGCCGCCCCGGCCTCGACACCGGGCCCGACGCCGACCGGCGCCTCTGGGCCGCCCTCGCCGCCGCCGGCGCCGAGAAGTTCACCGCGAACCTCGACGACGGCCTCGACACCGAGGTCGGCGAGCGCGGCACCAGCCTCTCCGGCGGCCAGCGCCAGCGCCTCACCCTCGCCCGCGCGCTCGCCGCGAACCCGCGCCTGCTCGTCCTCGACGACGCCACCAGCGCCGTCGACCCGAAGGTCGAGTCGCAGATCCTCGCCGGGCTCAAGGACTCCGCCGAGGCCACCAGCGTCCTCGTCGTCGCCTACCGGCGCGCGACCATCGCGCTCGCCGACGAGGTCGTCTTCCTCGAAGGCGGCCGCATCACCGCCCGCGGCCCGCACGCCGAGCTGCTGCGCGCCCACCAGCCCTACGCCGACCTCGTCACCGCCTACGAGCGGGCCGAGGCCGAACGCGAATTCGATGAGGAGAGTGCGGCGTGACCGCCCAGGAGCAGACCCAGACCGGCCCGTGGGAGACCGTCAAGCGCGGCCTCCAGCTCTCCCCGGAGCTGCGGCGCGGCATCGGCTTCACCGTGTTCCTCGCCGCCGTCACCGCGCTGGGGCGCCTCGTCGTGCCCGTCGGCGCGCAGAAGATCCTCGACGAGGGCCTCCTCGGCGGCGGCGGGCCCGACCTGCCGTACGTGTTCACCGTCGCCGCGCTCGGCACCGCCGCGCTCCTGGTGACCACCGCCGCGAACTACGTCATGAACCGGCGCCTGTTCGTCGTCTCCGAGCACGCGCTCGCCGCGCTGCGCCGCAAGACGTTCCGGCACATCCACGACCTGTCGATGCTGCACCAGCAGTCCGAGCGGCGCGGCGCGCTCACCGCGCGCGTGACGACCGACATCGACCAGATCAGCCAGTTCCTCCAGCAGGGCGGCATGGTCCTGGTGACCTCGACGGCGCAGATCATCGTCGCCACGGTCGTCATGGTGTTCTACTCGTGGCAGCTGGCGATCGCCGTGTGGATCGTGTTCATCCCCGTCACGTGGCTCATCAAGTGGCTCCAGAAGCACCTCGCGTCCGCGTATACGAGCGTGCGCCGCTCGGTCTCCAAGATGCTGTCGGCGGTCGCCGAATCCGTGGTCGGTGCGGGCACCGTGCGCGCGTACGGGGTCGGGGCGCGCACCAGCGAGCGCCTCGACGAGTCCATCGAGGAGCACCGGCGCGACCAGACCCGCGCGATCAGCCGCTCCGCGCTGTCCTTCGGCGCGGGCGAGCTCGTGTACCTCGGCGTCAACGCCGTCGTGGTGGTCCTCGGCGCGTTCCTCGTCGCCGACGGGCAGATGACCGTGGGGGAGCTGACGGCGTTCCTGTTCCTGGTCGTGCTGTTCACGCAGCCGGTGGTCATCGGCACCGAGACGCTCAACGAGGCGCAGAACGCCGTCTCCGGCTGGCGGCGCGTCCTCGACATCATCGACACCGAGCCCGACGTGGCCGACCCGGTCGACGGGAAGGCGCTTCCCGAAGGGCCTCTGGGGGTCCGCTTCGAGGGCGTGCGGTTCGCGTACCCGGGCGGTGCGGAGGTCCTGCACGGCATCGACGTGGAGATCCGCGCCCACGCCAAGGTCGCCGTCGTCGGCGAGACCGGCTCGGGCAAGACCACGTTCGCGAAGCTCCTGACGCGGCTCATGGACCCGACCTCCGGGCGGGTGCTCCTCGGCGGGGCGGACCTCACCGGCGTCACGTTCGCGTCGCTGCGCACCCGGGTCACGATGGTCCCGCAGGAGGGCTTCCTGTTCAACGGGACGCTCGCCCGCAACGTCCGGTTCGCGCGCCCCGAGCTCACCGATGCGGAGATCTACGTGGCGTTCGCCGAACTCGGGCTCACCGAGTGGGTCGAGACGCTCCCCGCGGGGCTCGACACCGAGCTGGGCGAGGGCGGCGCGAACCTCTCGGTGGGGGAGCGCCAGCTCGTGTCCCTGGTGCGCGCGTACGTGACCGACCCGGACCTGCTCGTCCTCGACGAGGCCACCAGCGCCGTCGACCCGGCGACGGAGCTGCGCCTGTCCGCGGCCCTCGACGCGGTCACCCGCGGGCGCACCACCGTGATCATCGCCCACCGGCTCTCGACCGCCGAGACCTCCGACGAGGTCCTCGTGTTCGACGCCGGGAACCTCGTACAGCACGGCCCGCACGCGCAGCTCGCGGCCGAGGCGGGCTCGGTCTACGCGGGCCTGCACGGCTCCTGGGTGGAGCAGACCCGCTCCAACTGACACGCGACGCACCGCGGGCCCGCTCGGTCTCCGAGCGGGCCCGCGGTCGCGTCAGGCGGCGCGGTCGAGGCGGCCGCGCGGCATCCGCCAGTTCCTCGCGAGCGTGGACTCCCGCAGGTTCCGCGCCTCCCCGAAGTAGTCGCAGAACTTCATCACCAGCGGGTCCCACGCGACCGGGTCCACGTACGCGGTGCCCGGCACCAGCAGCGACTCGTCCACATGGGACCGCAGGATCTCGGCCTCGAACGCCGAGCAGCCCTGCCCGAACGGGTGGACCGCGGTGATCCGGCACTCCAGCTGGATCGGGCACTCCGCGACCCGCGGCGCCCCCACCAGCTCGCCGTCCTGCGCGGTGAGCCCGGCCGCCCCGAACTTGTCGGCCTCGAACCGGTACCCCTTGGCGGCCTTCGTCTCCGGGACCGGGTCGGTCGCGGTCAGGTCCGCCAGCCGGTCCACCGCGTCCACGAGCCCGGACGGCACCAGGTTGATCGTGACCTCCCGCACCGCCCGCATGTTCCGCGCGGTCTGCGACCGGTCGCCCATCCCGAGCATCGCGGACTGCCCCAGCCACCACGCCGACGACATCGGCGCCACGTTCGGCCGCCCCTCCTCGTCCCTGGTGCCCAGGAGCACCACGGCGCTCCCGTAGTAGTGGACCTTCAACGGCGTGTTCACATGCATGCCCCAATGGAACCCGCCCCGCCCCGCCCCTGCTGGCCGGAAAACGACACGGCGTCAGCCGGTCAGGCGACGGCTTCGGCGGGGCGGCGGCGGATCGGGCGCCTACGGGATGAGCAGGAGCTTCGCGGTGGTCTTGCGGGCCTGGAGGAGCTCGTGGGCCTCGGGGGCCTCTTCGAGGCGGAACGTCTCGCCGACGCGGACGAGGAGGTTGTCGTCCTCGATCATCTGGAACACGTCGGCGGCGCGGGCGAGGTACTCCTCGCGGGTGCGCGTGAAGTCGCCGAGGGTCGGGCGGGTGAGGACGAGCGAGCCGCCCTTGTGGAGCCGCTGCGGGTCCACGGGCGGGACGGGGCCGCTGGCCTGGCCGAACAGGGCCATGACGCCGCGGGGCCGCAGCGCTTCGAGGCCCTCGTCGAACGTGGTCTTGCCGACGCCGTCGTACACGGCCGCGACGCCCTCGCCGCCGGTGAGCTCGCGGGCCTTGGCGCCGAAGCCCTCGTAGCGCAGGACGTGGTCGGTGCCGTTCTGGCGGGCGAGTTCCGCCTTCGCGTCGGTGGAGACGGTGCCGATGACCTTGCCGCCCTTGTACTTCACCATCTGCGTCAGCAGCAGCCCGACGCCGCCCGCGGCGGCGTGCACGATCACCGCGTCGCCTTCCTGGACGTCGTAGACGCTGTTGCACAGGTAGTGCGCGGTGAGGCCCTGGAGCATGACGGCCGCGGCGGTCTCGACCGCGACCTTCTCGGGGACCGGCACGAACTCGGACGCGTCGGCGACGACGAGGTCCGCATAGGACCCGGGGACGCTCTTCCACGCGACCTCGTCGCCGACCGCGAAGCCGGTGACGCCCTCGCCGAGCGCGGCGACGTACCCGCCGCCTTCGAGGCCCGGCGTGAACGGCAGCGGCAGCCCGTAGGCGCCGGTGCGGTGGTACACGTCGATGAAGTTGACGCCGGCCGCGGCGACCCTGACGGCGATCTGGCCGGGCCGCGGGCCCGGGTCCTCGCCGTCCAGGACCGCCATGACGCCCGGCCCGCCGGTCCGCTCGACCACGATCGCCTTCATGAGGTTTCCTTCCGCCGCAGGTTCACCCCATAACTTAGCCGCTCCCTGTCCTATTCCTCCGTTCCGGTCCGGCGTCCGCCGACGCCGTACTTCATGCGGGCCCGGCCCCACGGGTTCTTCGCGGCGGTGCGGGTATCGACCTCCTCGCCGACGATCCGGCGGATCGCGTCGCGGAAGCCCTTCTGGCGCATGTGGTGCCGCAGCACGTTCGCGGCCGGGTCGGACGTCAGCTCCTTCATGAGCGACACGCACAGCGCGAGCATGACGATCGCGAACGGCAGCGCCACGATGATCGTCGCGTTCTTCAGCCCCTCCAGGCCGCCCGACAGGAGCAGCACGGCCGCGACCGCGCCGATCGTGGAGCCCCAGAACACGACGAGCGGCTTCTTCGGCGCGAGCGAGCCGCGGCTCGACAGCGACCCGAGCACCAGCGACGCCGAGTCGGCGCCGGTCACGAAGTAGATCGCGACGAGGACCATCGACAGGCCCGACATGAGGCTGTACAGCGGCAGCGAGTCCAGGAGCGCGAACAGCGCGTACTCCTCGCCCTGCCCGAGCGAGTCGCTGTAGTCGGTCCCGTTGCCCTGCTTCCACAGCGCCGTCCCGCCGAGGATCGCGAACCACACCGTCGAGGCCGTCGACGGGATGAGCAGCACCCCGACGATGAACTGGCGGATCGTGCGCCCGCGCGAGATCCGCGCGATGAACGTGCCGACGAACGGCGCCCACGACAGCCACCACGCCCAGTAGAAGATCGTCCACGCGGCCATCCAGTCCTCGCCGCCGAACGCGCCGGTGACGCTGGAGAGGTTCGTCAGGCTCGCCAGGTACCCGCCGACCGCGTTCGGCCACGCGTCGAGGATGAACAGGGTCGGGCCCGCGAAGAACACGAACACGATGAGGAACAGCGCCATGACCATGTTCGTCGTCGACAGCCACTTGACGCCGCGGTGGACGCCCGAGAACGCCGACGCGACGAACGCCGCCGTCAGCGCGACGATGACGATGATCTCCAGGAACTTCGAGTCCTCCACGCCCGCGACGATCCCCAGCCCCACCGCGACCTGGAGCGCGCCCAGGCCCAGGCTCGCGGCCGTCCCGAACACGGTCGCGAACACCGCGAGGAGGTCCACGGTGCGGCCCACGGCCGGGCCCCAGCGGCGCCCGCCCGTCAGCGGCTCGAACGCGTCGCTCATGTTGTTGCCGCGGCCCTTGCGGAACGTCGAGTACCCCAGCGCCAGCCCGGCGACCGCGTAGATCGCCCACGGGTGCAGGCCCCAGTGGAAGAACGAGTAGACGAGCGAGCCCTCTTGGAGCTGGTCGGTGTAGAACGGGTTGTCGGGGTTGAGCTGGAGCGGCGGCGGCGGGTCCACGTAGTGCGAGAGCGGCTCGGCCACCCCGTAGAACATGAGGCCGATGCCCATCCCCGCGGCGAACATCATGGAGATCCACGGGAGCGTCCCGAACTCGGGCTCCTCGTCGGAGGACGCCGCGAGCTTGATGTTCCCGTACCGGCTCGCCGCGATGTAGATCGCCAGGACCACGAAGATGTTCGCGGCGATGATGAACAGCCACCCGAAGTTCGCGATGACCCAGTTCAGCGCCGCCGTCGACCCGCTCTCGAACTGCTCCGGGAAGACCGCGCCGAACACGATCACCGCGAGCGTCACGATCGCGCCGGTCCAGAACACCGGCTTGTCCACCGGGAGCGTCGCCTGCCGCTCCTCGTCCTCGACCGGCCGCTCGGGCGGCGGCGCCTCCGCCTCCTCCGGTTCGACGTGCTCGGGATCGGTCGGCGTGTCGCTCGCGGACATGGCGCGGCTCCTCTCGGATCGGACAGGGACTCACGCCACCATAAGGGACTGATCCGTCGAATCCGGCCGAATCGCTCGGGCGGGGCGTTCAGTCGCGCCGGTACACCAGCAGCGCGACCGACCCGAGCGGCCGCGCCTCCACCAGCCGCAGGGGCCGCGCCGGGGACTGCGGGAAGGACGCCGGGTACGTGAACCGGGCCGCCCCCCGCTCCCCGAGAAGGAACGGCGCGACCGCCACGTGCAGTTCGTCCACCACGTCGGCCGACAGGAACGCCGTGTGCACCGTCCCGCCGCCCTCCACGAGCAGCCGCTCCACCCCGCGCGAGGAGAGGTCCGCGAGCGCCGCGCGCAGGTCCACCTCGCGGTCCCCGGTCGCCACCGCCTCCGCGGCCTCCGGGCCCACCCCGAACACCGCGGCCCCCGCCGCCGACGTGTACACCACGACCGTGTCCCCGGCCTTGAACAGCCGCGCGCCCGGGTCCAGCTCCCCGGACGGCGAGAACACGACCCGCAGCGGCGACTCCCGCCGCCCCGCCGCGGCCCGCGCCGCCCGCCGCTCGGGCGAGCGGACCAGCAGCCGCGGGTCGTCCGCGCGCACCGTCCCGGCCCCGACCGCGATCGCGTCCACGTCCGCGCGGACCGCGTCGACCCGGTCGAAGTCCTCCGCGTTCGAGAGGATGAGCCGCTCGGGCGAGTCGTCGTCGAGGAACCCGTCGAGGCTCACGGCGGCCGAAAGGATGACATACGGGCGCTCCATGCCCCCGAGAATCCCACGATTCACTCCCGGACGGGCCCGGGTGGCACCGCGCGCCGCGGTGCGATCACAATCGATAACCGTGGAAGGTCGAGAAGCGGCCCTGGAGGGCCTGGCGTTCAACGCCGAGGGACTCGTGCCCGCGATCGCGCAGCAGCACGACACGGGCGAAGTGCTCATGCTCGCGTGGATGGACGCGGAGGCGCTGCGGCGCACCCTCGCCACGAAGCAGGCCACCTACTGGTCCCGCTCCCGCGGCGAGTACTGGGTCAAGGGCGAGACGTCCGGGCACCGCCAGGCGGTCGTCTCGGTCGCCGTCGACTGCGACGGGGACACCGTCCTCCTCCAGGTCGACCAGACCGGCCCGGCCTGCCACACCGGCACCCGCACCTGCTTCACCGGGAGGGAGATCGCATGAGCGACGCCCCAGAGTCCCTTGAAGCCGGGTCCCCTGAAGCCGACTCTCCCGGAACCGAGACCCCCGAAGCGCCCGACCGGGCCGCCGAGCGCATCCGCGTGATCCTCGCCGGGCTCGTCGCCGCCGCCCTCGGGGCCCTCGCCGCCTCCCGCGGCTGGACCTCCACCGCCGAGACCGGCCATGCCGGGATCACCGCCACGACCTCCCAGTCCGGGACCGACCTCGCCTCGTGGGCGCTGCCGTGCGCGCTCGCGGGCGGCGCCGCGTTCCTGGCGATGCTCGCCACGGGGAACCGCGCCCGCCGCGTCCTCGGCGCCGTCGCCGCCCTCGCCGGGCTCGCCGCCGCGCTCGGCGGGATCCTGCACCTGACGTCCGGCGCGTGGCCGATCACGCTCGCGGCCGCGGCCCTGGTCCTCGCCGCCGCGGGCGCGTGGACCACCGCCCGCGCGGGCGCCTGGCCCGCGGCCGACCGGTACGAGACCTCCAGGGACCAGGCCATAGCAGAGGACCCCGTGTCGCTGTGGAACGCCCTCGACTCGGGCCGGGACCCCTCGTCGCCTAATATCACGGCATCGGCGCCGGAGAAAGGACCGCGTAGATGAACGTGCTGGAGCAGATCATCACCGAAGTCCGCGTCGATCTCGAGCGGCGCCAGAGCGAGACCCCCATCGAGGCGATCCGCGAGCGCGCCGAGGCCGCGCGGGCCCCGCTCGACGGGTACGCGGCCCTCAAGACCGGCGGCGTGAGCGTCATCGCCGAAGTGAAGCGGGCCTCGCCCTCGAAGGGCGCGCTCGCCGACATCCCGGACCCGGCCGTCCTGGCCGCCGAGTACGCCGCGGGCGGCGCCTCGGTCATCTCCGTGCTCACCGAGCAGTCCTACTTCAAGGGCAGCCTCGACGACCTCGACGCGGTGCGCGCGAAGGTCCAGATCCCGGTGCTCCGCAAGGACTTCGTGGTCTCCCCCTACCAGGTCCTGGAGGCCCGCGCCCACGGCGCGGACCTGGTCCTGCTCATCGTGGCGGCGCTCGACCAGGACACGCTCGTGTCGCTGCACGAGCGGATCACCGGGCTCGGCATGACCGCGCTCGTGGAGGTCCACACCGAGTACGAGGCCGACCGGGCGATGCGCGCGGGCGCGAAAGTGATTGGCGTGAACGCGCGCGACCTGACTACGCTCGAAGTGGACCGCTCGGTGTTCGAGCGGATCGCGCCGGGCCTGCCCCGGGACGTCGTGAAGGTCGCCGAGTCCGGCGTCCGCGGCACCCGGGACCTCATCCGCTACGCGAGCGCCGGCGCCGACGCCGTGCTCGTCGGCGAGGGGGTCGTCAAGCAGAAGAGCCCGCGCGACGCCGTCCGCGAACTGGTCACCGCCGGTTCGCACCCGGCGACGCCCAGACCCATCTAGCACGCGAAGGGGAGAACCTTGCCCAATCCAGATCCCGGCGGCCACTGGGGCGAATTCGGCGGGCGGTTCGTCCCCGAAGCGCTCATCGCCGCGCTCGACGAGCTCGAAGCGGCCCACGCCTCCGCGATGGCCGACCCCGCGTTCACCGCGGAACTCGACAAGCTCGGCCGCGAGTACGGCAACCTGCCGTCCCCGCTGTACCTCGCGGAGCGGCTCTCCGAAGAGGCGGGCGTGGAGGTCTGGCTCAAGCGCGAGGACCTCAACCACACCGGCGCGCACAAGATCCGCAACGTGCTCGGCCAGGCGCTCCTGACCAAGCGCATGGGCAAGACCCGGATCATCGCCGAGACCGGCGCGGGCCAGCACGGCGTCGCCTCCGCGACCGCCGCCGCGTACTTCGGCCTCGAGTGCACCGTGTACATGGGGGAGGAGGACACCCGCCGCCAGGCCCTGAACGTGGCCCGGATGCGGCTCCTCGGCGCGGAGGTCGTGCCCGTCACGACCGGGTCGCGGACCCTCAAGGACGCCATGAACGAGGCCCTGCGCGAGTGGGTCGCCACGGTCGACGGCACCCACTACCTGATCGGCTCGGTCGGCGGCCCGCACCCGTTCCCGATGCTCGTGCGCGACTACTGCCGCGGCATCGGCGACGAGGCCCGCGCCCAGTTCCTGGAGCGCACCGGGGCCCTCCCCGACGTCGTCGCCGCGTGCGTCGGCGGCGGCTCGAACGCCATGGGGATCTTCACCGCGTTCCTCGACGACGAGCGGGTGCGGCTGTACGGCTTCGAGGCCGGCGGCGACGGCTACGACACCGGCCGCCACGCCGCGACCATCACCGCCGGGCAGATCGGCGTCCTCCACGGCGCCCGCACGTTCGTCCTCCAGGACGAGGACGGCCAGACGATCGAGTCCCACTCGATCTCCGCGGGCCTGGACTACCCGGGCGTCGGCCCCGAGCACGCGCACCTGGCCGCCACGGGCCGCGCGCACTACGAGCCCGTCGACGACGCCGAGGCCATGGCCGCCTTGGAGAAGCTCGCCCGCACCGAGGGCATCATCTGCGCGATCGAGTCGGCCCACGGCCTCGCCGGGGCGCTGCGCCTCGCGAAGGGCCTGGAGCCGGGCGCCCGCGTCCTGGTGAACCTCTCGGGCCGCGGCGACAAGGACATGGGCAACGTCGTCGAGTACTACGGCTACGACAAGGGAGCACAGTAGATGCGCGCCGCCGAAGCGTTCGCGAAGTCGAAGGCCGAGGGCCGCGCCGCGCTCGTCGGCTACCTCCCGGCCGGGTTCCCGACCCTCGCCGACTCCATCAAGGCCGTCGAGATCATGATCGACCACGGCGCCGACGTCATCGAGCTGGGCCTGCCCTACTCCGACCCGGTCATGGACGGCCCCGCCATCCAGAAGGCCGCCGACCGGGCGCTCGCGCAGGGCTTCCGCACCAGCCAGGTCTTCGAGGTCACCGAGGCCGTCTCCGGGCGCGTCCCGATCCTCGTCATGACCTACTGGAACCTCGTGGAGCGCTACGGCACCGACCGGTTCGCGCGCGACTTCAAGGCCGCGGGCGGGGCCGGGCTCATCACGCCCGACCTCATCCCCGACGAGGCGGGGGAGTGGATCGCCGCGTCCGACGAGCACGACCTCGACCGGGTCTTCCTCGTCGCCCCGTCGTCCACTGAGGAGCGCATCGCGTCCACGGTCGCGGCGTGCCGCGGCTTCGTGTACGCGCAGTCGGTCATGGGCGTCACCGGCGCCCGCGCCGCGACCTCCGTCGCCGCACCGGAACTGGTGCGCCGCACCCGGCTCCACACCGACCTGCCGATCGGCGTGGGCCTCGGCGTCCGCTCCGGCGACCAGGCCGCCGAGATCGCGACCTACGGCGACGCCGTCATCGTCGGCTCCGCGATCGTCAACTGCTACCTCGACACCGACGACGTCCCCGCAGGCCACCAGCGCCTCGCGGACCTCACCGCGGACCTCGCCGAAGGCGTCCGCCGCTAGAGTGAACGGCCCCGCAGGCTCAGCCTGCGGGGCCGAACCGTGCCCGCATCCAGCCCGCCCCCGCACACCCGATAGGTTTTGCGTCGTGGACCTTGCTTCAATCCCGAGCCCGTCCGAGTCGGTCTGGCACCTCGGCCCCGTCCCCATCCGGGCCTACGCGCTCTGCCTCATCGCGGGCATCGTCGTCGCCTGCTGGATCGCCGAGGCGCGCATGCGCCGCCGCGGCGCCCCCGAGTGGGCCGTCCTCGACCTCGCCGTGTGGGCGGTGCCCTTCGGCATCGTCGGCGGCCGCCTCTACCACGTCTTCACCAGCCCCGACGCCTACTTCGGCCCCGACGGCGACCCGTGGAAGATCCTCGCGGTCTGGGAGGGCGGCCTCGGCATCCCCGGCGCGATCCTCCTCGGCGGCGTCGGCGTGTGGCTCGGCTGCCGCCAGCTGAAGCTCCCGTTCACCATGGTCGCCGACGCGATCATCGTCGGCATCCCCGTCGCCCAGGCCGTCGGCCGCCTCGGCAACTGGTTCAACCAGGAGCTGTACGGCAAGCCCCTCGACGCCTGGTGGGCCGTGCAGATCGACGTCGACCACCGCGTCGCCGGGTACGCCAACTACGCCACATTCCACCCCACGTTCCTCTACGAGCTGCTGTGGAACCTCGGCGTCGCCCTCGTCGTGTGGCTCGCCGACCGCCGCTTCAAGTTCGGCGCCGGGCGCGCCGTCGCCCTCTACGTCGCCCTCTACGGCATCGGCCGCTTCTGGATCGAGGGCCTGCGCATCGACCCCGCCGAGGACCTGTTCGGGCTGCGCCTGAACCAGTGGATGAGCATCATCGTGGTCGCCGCCGCCCTCGCCTACCTGCTCATCGCCCGCGGCACCCGCCAGGTCTTCGTCTACGAAGGCGCCGAGCGGACCGCCGTCGCCTGGAACTCCGACGCCGCCAAGGACGCCGGGTACGTCGACGGCGCCCTCCCCAAGGGCGTCCTGCTCACCGCGCCCGCCGACGCCGACGAGGCCGGGACCCCCGACGACGGCGAAACCGAGGACACTCGACCCGAGGAGGACGGCGTCGCCGACGAGCCGTCCGACGAACCCCAGGCCGAAGCGGGCAAGACCCGCGACGACGGCTGACCGACACCGCTTCCCCCCGGGCAGGTCCAGATGCACAACCGTAGAGCCGTAGTCGTCGGCGCCGGCGTCGCCGGGCTCGCCAGCGCGATCGTGCTGTCGAAGCTCGGCTGGCGGGTGGCGCTGCTCGAGCGGCGCGAGCGCCTCAAAGGCGACGACCTCGGGATGATCCTGTGGGCCTCGGGCGTGCGCGCCCTGCGCGCGCTCGGGGTCGACGCGACCCTCGATGCCGCCGGGACCCCCGTCGACCGCTTCGAGATCCGCAACGAGGAGCGCCTCTCCTCGTCGTTCGCCGGGGCCATGCTCGGCGCCGACGACGGCACCCCGTCCGTCATGGTCCACAACGCGATGCTCTACGAGGCGCTCGTGTCCCGCCTCGGCGACTCCGTCGAGGTCCACCCCGCCGTCCAGGTCGACCGCATCGACATGGTCGACCCCGCCGCGGGGGACAAGGGCCGCCGCTGGGACGCCGACCTCGTCGTCGCCGCCGACGGCATCGACTCCCCGACCCGCCCCCTCATCGCCCCCGGATCGCCCACAGTGGACGCCGGGGTGGTGGTCTTCCGCGGCACCATCCCCGCCCACCGCGCCCCCGAGCGCAGCGCCGAGGCCGTCGAGATCTACGGCCCCGACCGCCGCCGCTTCGGCTACGGCGACCTCGGCCACGCCGGCGCCTGCTGGTGGGCCACCGTCCCCGGCGGCATGCGCCCCGAGTCCCCCCAGATCCAGCACGAGCTCATCAACCGCTGGTTCGCCGACTGGCCCGCCCCCGTCGGCAAGTACATCGCCGCCACCCGGCCCTCCGAGCTCACCCAGCAGTCCGTCCGCTACGTCTGGCCCGTCCCCTCCCGCCTCCACCAGAGCGCCGGGAACGGCGGCCTCGTCCTCATGGGCGACGCCGCCCACGGCGTCGCCCCCGTCCTCGCCCAGGGCGGCAGCCTCGCCCTCGAGGACGCCGTGACCCTCGGCTGGGCTCTGCGCCGCGCCCCCGAGTCGATCCCCGACGCCCTCGCCTCCTACGACCGCGCCCGCCTGCCCCGCATCAAGCGCGTCGCACGGCTCTCCCGCCGCGTCCACACCATCGCCTCCGGCGGCCGCGGCGTCACCCGCGGCCTCCTGCGGGCCGTCCCCGACTCATGGGTGCAGAGCCAGGCCGCCTCCCTCGCGGACTGGCAGCCGCCCCGCTGACCCGATAGGTTCGTGCCCATGGAGATCCGTGACGCCCGCGCCGCCGACTGGCCCGCCATGTGGGCCTTCATGAAGCCGATCATCGCCGCCGCCGAGACCTACCCGTGGCCGCCGGACACCACCGAGTCGTGGACCCGCGCCTACTGGATGGAGCGGCCCGCGCCCGCCTCGCGCCTCGTCGCCGTGATCGACGGCGCCGTCGCCGGGACCGTGGAGATCCACCCGAACCTCCCCGGCCAGGGCGCGCACGTCGCCAACGCCGGGTTCATGGTCGACCCGGCGTTCGGGCGCCGCGGCGTCGGCCGGGCCCTCGGCGAGGCCGCGCTGGCCCGCGCCAAGGACGACGGATTCCTCGCGATGCAGTTCAACGCGGTCGTCGCCACGAACGTGCACGCCGTGAAGCTGTGGCACTCCCTCGGGATGGCGACGCTCGCACTCATCCCCGGCGGCTTCGACCACCCGGTCGAGGGCCGCACCGACATGCACCTGATGTTCAAGGAACTGTGAGGCACCGGTGAACGAACTGCGCGAGTCGATCCGCTCCCTCGGCATCGCCGACCCCGAGACGGCGGTCGCCGTCCACGCCCTCACCGGCGCCGACCCCGCCCTGCTCCGGTCCCCGGCGCCGCTCCCGCAGCGCTTCGAGCAGGTCGACGACTGGCTCATGCAGGGCTTCCTCACCCCCGACGCCCCGCACTTCGCGGCCGTCGACGGCGCCCCGGCCGCGGCGCTGGGGCAGGCGCCCGACGAGGCCGAGGACGCGGTCCTATCGCTCATCGTGGTCCGGCCCCGCACCCTCTACGACCTGCGGACCGGCACCCGGCTGAGCGAAGCGGACCTGGAGGCGCTGCTGCCGCGCCTCGAAGCGGCCGGGCTCATCGCCCCCGCCGCGAACCCCCTCGAACCCGACAATCCCTTCTGGACGTTCACGGACCGCTTGTCGCGCTTCCACTACGCGGTCCTGCGCCCGCACCTGGACCGGTGGCGCCGGGGCCGCATCGCCGGCCCGCTGTGGCGCCGCAACCGGGCCCGCTTCGACCGGTACGTCGGCCGCCCCGAGTTCCTGGGCCTCACCCGCGAATGGGCCCTCGGCGCCACCGGGGCCGCGACGGCGACGCGCATCACCGTCCCCGACCCGCGGTTCCGCCAGATGCGGACCCTGGAGCTCGCCGCGTGGGACGAGAAGGGCGAGGCGCTCGCGCTCGGGACCGTCCGGTGGCGGTTCCGCATGGTCGAACGCCAGCTCAAGCGCCTGCGCTACGTCAAGCGACTCCTCGGCGACCCGCCGGTGCACCTGTACTGCGTCGCCTCCCGCTTCGAGCCGGTCATCACCGCCGACGCGGACCCGGGGCTGACCGTCGTCATGTCCCCGGCACTCCTCGCGACCACCGGCGCCGAAGTGCCCGAATCTGCCCCTGACGGTGACTTACACCCCATTTCCCGGCTGGTGGGCGCGGAAGCGCGGCGGGTAGGCTGAAGCAATTCTTCCCCGTACCCGGAATCATGAGGAGTGACGATGGCGGCAAGCGTGGACGCGGTAGTGGCGGGAGCCGGTGGGTTCATCGGCGGGCACCTGGTGGCGAGCCTCCTCGCCGAGGGCAAGACCGTCCGGGCCGTCGACGTGAAGCCCCTCGACGAGTGGTACCAGGTCCACGGCGGGACCGAGAACCTCCAGCGCGACCTCGCCGACCTCGCGAACTGCCGCGAGGCCGTCGGCGACGGCGCCGCTGAGGTCTACAACCTCGCGTGCAACATGGGCGGCATGGGCTTCATCGAGAACAACAAGGCCCTGTGCATGCTCTCGGTCCTGCCCTCGACCCACATGCTCCAGGCGTCCAAGGACGCCGAGGTCGGGCGCTTCTTCTACTCGTCCTCCGCGTGCGTGTACGCCGGGTACAAGCAGACCGAGGCGAACATCGCGCCCCTGAAGGAGGAGGACGCCTACCCCGCGGACGCCGAGGACGGCTACGGCTGGGAGAAGCTGTTCTCCGAGCGCATGTGCCGCCACTTCCGCGAGGACTTCGGCCTCCAGACCCGCATCGCCCGCTACCACAACATCTACGGCCCCGAGGGCACGTGGACCGGCGGCCGCGAGAAGGCCCCCGCCGCGACCTGCCGGAAGATCGCCGTCGCGGCGCTCACCGGGCAGAAGGAAGTCGAGATCTGGGGCGACGGCGAGCAGACCCGCTCGTTCACGTACATCGACGACTGCGTCCACGGCACGAAGATGTTCACCCGCGGCGACGTCACCGAGCCGCTCAACCTCGGCTCCTCCGAGCTGACCACGATCAACAACCTGTACTACCTGGTCGCCGACATCGCCGGGATCGACATCGAGCTCAAGCACATCGACGGCCCCCTGGGCGTGCGCGGCCGCAACTCGGACAACACGCTCATCCAGAAGTACTACGGCTGGGAGCCCTCGATCTCCCTGCGCGAGGGCATGGCGAAGACCTATGCGTGGGTCTACGACCAGGTCAAGGCCTCGCTCTAACCCGATGGCCGACCCCAAGCTGCGCCGCGTCGACGTCCTCGGCGTCGGCGTCTCCACCGTCGACCAGGCCATGGCCCTCGACGAGGTCACCCGCTGGGTCGATGAGGGCGAGCGCCACTACGTGTGCGTCACCGGCGTCCACGGCGTCATGGAGTCCCAGCGGGACCCCGAGCTCCTCGCGATCCACAACGCGTCCGGGCTGACCACGCCCGACGGCATGCCGATGGTGTGGGCCGGGCACAAGGCCGGGGCCGACTGGATGGACCGCGTCTACGGGCCCGACCTGATGCTCAACGTCCTCGCCCGCGCCGCCGAGCGCGGCTGGTCCTCGTTCCTCTACGGCGGCAAGGACGGCGTCCCCGAGCTCCTCGCCGAGAAGCTCGCCGAGCGCATCCCCGGCGTCAAGTTCGCCGGCATGTACTCGCCGCCGTTCCGCCCCCTCACCGAGGAGGAGGACGACGCGATCGTGAAGCGCATCAACGACTCCGGCGCCCAGCTGGTGTGGGTCGGCCTGTCCACCCCGAAGCAGGAGCGCTGGATGGCCGCCCACCGCGACCGCCTGCACGCCCCCGCCCTGTTCGGTGTCGGCGCCGCCTTCGACTTCCACGCCGGCCTCGTCCCGCAGGCCCCGCCGTGGATGCAGCGCAACGGCCTCGAATGGTTCTACCGCCTCACCAAGGAACCCAAGCGCCTGTGGCGCAGGTACTTCCAGAACAACCCGGCCTACCTGCGCCAGATCCGCAAGCGCCCCCCGTTCCTGCGCGACTAGACGACACCGCACCGCCGCCCGGCCCCGACGAGGCCGGGCGGCGACGCCGTTCAGAGGCCGTGTCGTACCCCCGTGTCAGGGTTAAGACCGGGGGCCCACCGCACTCCGCGCCATGAGAGCTGCCCGCCTTCAGGACGCCGCCGAAACTGTCGTACCCCCGTGCCAGGGTTGAGGCTGCACAAATTTACGGCTCGCAAGCGTCGCCGAGGCCGGACCCAGCGATGTCCGATTTGTCAGGACCCTCCGTTCACGTATTCACCCGCCTGCTCGCCTGACCCGCCCGCACCGTCGGCGCTAGGCTGTGCCGCATGGTCGACAACATGCCCAGAGAGAGCACCAAGGCGCCCCGCCACCCCCGCATCGCCGTCGTGTGGTCCGTCCTGTCGGCCGAGATCGAGCGCTTCGCCGCCGGGACCGGCGCGACCATGCGCATCCTCGACGTCGGCGGCGGCTCCGGCGGCTTCGCCGTCCCCCTCGCCGAACTCGGCCACGACGTCACCGTCGTCGAACCCAGCGCCAACGCCCTCGCCTCTCTGCGCCAGCGCGCCGCCGACGCGGGCGTCACCGACCGGCTCACCGCCGTCCAGGCCGACGCCGACGAGCTCCCCGAGGTCGCCGACCCCGCCTCCGCCGACCTCGTCCTGTGCCACAACGTCCTCGAGATGGTCGACTACCCCGACACCGCGCTCGACGCCCTCGCGAAGGTCTGCGCGCCCGGCGGCGCCGTCTCCGTGCTCGTCGCCAACCGCATCGCCGCCGTCCTCGGCAAGGCCCTCTCCGGCCAGTTCGGGACGGCCCTCGACCTCCTCACCGACGTCGACGGCGTCGCCGAGGGCCGCGACACCCTCAAGCGCCGCTTCGAGACCGCCACGCTCACCGCGCTCGTCGGCGGCTCCGGGCTCGTCACCGAGCAGGTCCACGGCGTCGGCGTCGTCGGCGACCTCGTCCAGGTCCCCGAGAACGCCACCGGCGAAGCCCTGCGCGAGTTCGAGCTCGCCACCGCCGCCCGCGTCCCCTTCCGCGACATGGCCACCCGCATCCACCTGCTCGCCCGCAAGCCCATGCGCTGACTAGGGCCCGCGCCTACGCTCAGCGACGTAGAGGCGATTACGCCGCCGGGACCACGCCGCCGCGGCACCGGGACCGTAGCCTTGAGCCTGTGACCACCACCAACGCGACCCGGCCCCGTCTCCCGGCCCCCGTCTTCGACATCGGCCTGGCGGTCCTCCTCGCGCTCCTCGCCTCCGGCGGGACCGTCGGCGCCAACGGGGGCCACCGGCCCGAGCCCGTCGCGTTCGCGCTCATCTGGGCCATGGCCGCGTGCCTCGCGGTCCGCCGCCTCTCGCCCGAGGCCGCCCTCGCGGGCACCGTCGCGGGCCTCTCGGTCTACCTGTACCTCGACCTGCCGCAGGGCCCGGTGTTCCTGCTCCCGGCCCTCGCCGTGTTCTTCTACGCGTTCACCAGGTCCGTGCGGGCCCTCGCGATCGCCCTCGGCGTCCTCTTCGTCTACACGATCGCCCTCCACCAGGTCGCCGGCCCCGCCCGCAGCCTCTGGTTCACCGCCACCCTGACGCTCCTGTGGCTCGGGATCCCCGCGGTCGGCGGCCGCATCGTCCGCGAGGCCCGCCGCGCCCGCGCCCGCGAACGCGAGGCCGAACGCGAGCGCTACCGCGCCGACGAGCGCGTCGAGATGGCCCGCGAGATCCACGACGTCGTCGGCCACTCCCTCGCCGTCGTCTCCATGAACGCAGGCGTCGCCCTCCACATGGCCGAGAAGCACGAAGGCACCCCCGACGGCGTCGTCGAGAACCTCCGCGCCATCCGCGAAGCCTCCAACCTCGCCCTCCAGGACCTCCGCGCGACCCTCGCGCCCCTGCGCCGCGGGCAGGCCCCCGAGCTGCGGCCCACCGGCGCCGTGAGCGACATCGCCGCGCTCGTCGACGGCGTCCGCAAAGGCGGCCTCCCCGTCGAGTACCAGCTCACCGGCGACCCCGCCGCCGTCCCCGTCAGCGTCGCCGCCACCGCGTACCGCGTCGTCCAGGAGTCCCTCACCAACGTCATCCGCCACTCCGGCGCGACGAAAGCGGTCGTCCAGGTCGCCTGCGACCCCGCGGCCCTGCGCGTCCACGTCCTCGACGACGGCCGCGGCGGCCCTCTTCACCCCGACCGGATGGGCCAGGGCGTCACCGGCATGATGGAGCGCGTCCAGGCGGGCGGCGGCGCCTTCACCGCTGCGCCCCGCCGCGGCGGCGGCTTCGCCGTGAAAGCCCACATCCCTTACGACCGTAAGGAAGCGCGATGATCGAACTCGTGATCGCCGACGACCAGAGCCTCATCAGGATGGCCCTGCGCAACCTCTACAAGGACGAGGACGACATCCACGTCGCCGCCGAGGCCGAGGACGGCCGCGAGGCCTGGGAGGTCATCCGCCGCATCAGGCCCGACGTCGCCCTCCTCGACATCCGCATGCCCGGCCTCGACGGCCTCGAAGTCCTGCGCCGCATCGGGAAGGACCCGTCGCTGTCCGGCACCCGCGTCGTCATGATCACGACCTTCGAGATCGACGAGTACATCTTCGAGGCCCTCGCGGGCGGCGCCGCCGGGTTCATCATGAAGGACGCCCCGCCCGAGGACCTCCTGCGCGCCGTCCGCCTCGCCGCCGCCGGGGACTCCCTCCTCAGCCCCGACGTCACCCGCAAGGT
The DNA here is from genome assembly GCA_040643255.1 of Glycomyces sp. NPDC047369. Taxonomy (GTDB): domain Bacteria; phylum Actinomycetota; class Actinomycetes; order Mycobacteriales; family Micromonosporaceae; genus Glycomyces. The sequence continues at coordinate 354,026 of JBEYTX010000001.1, forward strand.
CATCGACGCCTACGCCGAGCGCGGCACCGGCGGCGCCCGCCCCCACCCCAACCTCGGCGACCTCACCGAACGCGAGCAGGAGATCCTCCGCTGGGTCGCCACCGGCCTGCCCAACGACGAGATCGGCGAGCGCCTGTTCATCAGCCCCGCCACCGTCCGCACCCACGTCGGCAAGCTCCTCGCGAAGCTCGGCGCCCGCGACCGCGCCGGCCTCGTCGCCATCGCCTACCGGTCCGGCCTCGACATCCCCGAGACGTAGTCCGCTCCCGTCAGTTCCCGGCGCCATTCCGGTATACCGGACCCGCTTGTGGCCGAAACGATACGAAACCGGCTAGCCTCTTGCCATGCCTTCGAGCCCGTACCTGGCGGACACCCGACCCGCCTACGGCACCGGCACCCTCGCCGATGTCATGCCCACCGCCCTTGCGGCCCTAGGGGTCCCGCAACCCGCCGGAAGCGCCGCGGCCCTCCTGCGCGGCGGCGGCACCGGCGGCAGGGGCGGCGAGCTCGACGGCGTCCGCCGCATCGCGGTCCTCCTCCTCGACGGCTTCGGCTACCACCTCCTCGGCCAGGCCGCCCAGGCCAGCGCCACCGTCGGCGCCGTCCACCACGGCGAACTCGGCACCCTCACCCCCATCACCGCGACCGTCCCCTCCTCCACCCCGATCAGCCTCGCCTCCCTCGCCTGCGGAGAGCCGCCGGGAGTCCACGGCATCATCGGGTTCACCGTCCGCGTCCCCGACACCGGCGGCCTCGTCACCCACATCCGCTGGGACGGCTCCAGCCCCGACCCCGAGACCTGGCAGCCGGGCCCGACCGTGTTCGAGCGGGCGAGTGCCGACGGCGTGGCCTGCACGATCGTCTCCAACGGCGCCTTCCGCGACACCGGCCTGACCCGCGCGATCTACCGCGGCGCCGACTGGCTCCCCGCCGCCTCGCCGCGGGAGGTCGCCGAGGGCACGGTGGCGGCGCTGGCGCGCGCGGACCGGAGCCTCGTCTACGCCTACCTGCCCGACGTCGACACGGCCGGGCACTTCCACGGCATCGGCTCCCCGCAGTGGCTCGAAGCGGTCGCGGCCGTGAGCGAGGCGATCGACGGGATCCTCACGGGCCTGCCGCGGGACGCGGCCCTGTTCGTGACCGCCGACCACGGCATGGTCAACGTGACCGACCGCCTCCACGTCGACCAGCGGCCCGACCTGCTCCAAGGCGTCGACGTCATCGGCGGCGACGGCCGCATGCGGTACCTGTACGCGCTGTCGGGCGCGGTCGAGGACGTGCGCGCCGCGTGGGCCGCCGCGGTGGGGGACCGCGCGGAGCTCATCGACCGCGACGAGGCCGTCGACCGCGGCTGGTTCGGCCCGAAGGTCACCGACGCGGCCCGCGAGCGCATCGGCGACCTGGTCGTGGCCTGCAAGGGCACGTTCGCGGTCGTGGGCGTCGAGGGCGAGCCGCCGCACGTCGCGCGCCTGATCGGCCAGCACGGGGGCCTCACGGCCGCGGAGATGGCCGTCCCGCTGTGGACCTACCGGGCCTGAGCGGGCCGGGACTGTCGGTCCGGGTCGCTACGCTTCGGTGGTGGCCAGCGACCTCACCCGTTTCATCGGCCCCGGCCTGTCCGACGAGGGCCTGGGGATCATGCACGTCGACATGGACGCTTTTTTCGCGTCCGTGGAGGTCGCGCGCGACCCGTCGCTGCGCGGCAAGCCGGTGATCGTCGGCGGGCTCGGCCCGCGCGGGGTCGTCGCCGCCGCGTCGTACGAGGCCCGGAAGTTCGGGGTGCATTCGGCGCTGCCGATGGCGATCGCGCGCCGCCGCTGCCCGCAGGGGGTGTTCATGACGCCCACGACCTCCTACGGGGAGGTGTCGCGGCAGATCATGGCGGTCTTCCGCGAGTACACGCCCCATGTGCAGCCGATCTCGGTCGACGAGGCGTTCCTCGACGTCGCCGGGGCGCGGCGCCTCATCGGCTCGCCCGTGGAGATCGCCCGCGCGATCCGCGAGCGGGTCCGCGCCGAGCACGGCATCACCTGCACCGTCGGCATCGCGTCCACGAAGTTCCTGTCGAAGCTCGCCTCCGAAGCGGTCAAACCGGACGGCCTCGGGGTCGTCCCGGTCGAGACGGAGCTGGAGTTCCTGCACCGGCTGCCGATCCGCGCGGTGTGGGGGATCGGCGAGAAGACCGCCGAGAAGCTCCAGCGGCTCGGCATGCGCACGGTGGGGGACCTGGCGCGCCTCGACGTCGACAGCCTCGCCTCGTCGGTCGGCACGGCCAGCGCCGAACACCTGTACGCGCTTTCCCGGAACATCGACCCGCGGCCCGTCCACCCCGACCGCGTTGAGAAGTCCATCAGCAACGAGACCACGTTCGGGCACGACGCCCCAGACGGCGCCGTGTGGGGGCCGGTGCTCCTGGAGCTGTCGCGGAAGGTCGCGTCGCGGGCGCGCGCGGCGGGCTGGGCCGGGCGCGGGGTGACCGTGAAGATCCGGTTCGGGGACTTCCGCACCATCACGCGCTCGCGCATGCTCGCGGCGCCCACGGACGTGGGTCGGGAGATCTACGAGGCCGCCCGCGAGATGGCCGACGCGGCCGCGACCGCGCCGGTACGGCTCATCGGCGTGAAGCTCGACCACCTCGTGGAGGCCGCCGCGGTCGGCCGCCAGGTGGCGCTCGGCGAGCCCGAACACGGTTGGCGCGACATCGAAACGGTGATGGACAAGGCGCGGGAGAAGTTCGGGAAGGGGGCCGTCGGGTCCGCGGGGAGGCTCACGCGGCGTGACTCGCGTGTAGACACCCGCGACTCTGGGAACCCCGGCAGGTGAGCGCCGCCGCACCGGACGTCCCCGCCTGGGGATGCGAGGCCAGAACGACCTGATTCAAGGACGAACTGCCTTCCGCCTCGGGCGAAAGCCTCGTAGACTTGGACTATCAAGCACCGGGGCCTGCAAGGGTCCCGTCGAGACTAGTGCAGGAGGAGTGTCGTGCCGCTCTCCGACCACGAGCAACGTCTGTTCGAGCAAATCGAGCAGTCCTTGTCTGAAGACCCGCAGTTCGCCAATGCGGTGCGCGCCCACGATCCGGCGCATGTGACCCGGCGCAGGCTCATCCTGGCCGGGGTCGTCACGGTCATCGGCATCGCCGCCGTCATCGGCACGGTGATCGCCGGCGGGAACGTGGCCAAGTGGGGCGCCCCGATCGGCGCGGTCCTCATGTTCGGCGGCCTCATCCTGGGGCTGTGGGCGCAGCGCCGCGGCACCAACGTGAAGCTCAAGGCCGTCGACGGCAAGGGCACCACGCGGTCGACCGGCGGCGGCTCCAAGAACGCCAAGCCCGGCGGCTTCACCTCCCGCATGGAGGAGCGGTGGCGCCGCCGCCGCGACAACGGCGACATCTTCTGACCTGCATCCATTCAGCGCACGCGAGCGACGGGCCACGCCTGAGGGCGGGCCCGTCTTCGCGTGCCCGGACGGGACCGGCGCGAGGGCACGGATGAACCCCGCCGCGAGGCGAATCGAGCCGCCCCCGTTTTCAAGCGTGACTTACAGGTATGACATTCGGCGGCGACCGGCGACCGGCGACCGGCGACCGGCAATCGGGATGCGGCGAGCGGGATGCGGGGAGCAGGAAGTAGAAATCGGAACGGCCCGACGAGGAGTCCTCGTCGGGCCGTTCCGATGTCGGCGGCAGCGCTGCGGCTAGCGGCCGCGGAGCATCGCGCGGCGGGCGGCGCGGCCCTGGTTGACGCTGGTCGGGATGGGGCCCTTCGGGATGGCCATGCCGATGCCGAGCGCGTCGAGGCGCTTCGCGATGTGGTTGGCGTCCTTGGAGTCGATGTTCTTCGGGAGCTTCATGAGGCGCTTGCGCACCTCGGTCACCGAGAAGTCGTCGCCCGCGGCCTCGCCCACGAGGAACGTGTACACCGGCGTGGAGCCCACGACCCGCGAGATCCGCTTCTTCTCCTGGCCGAGCAGCTTGCGGGTCTTCTGCCCGCCCTCGCCCAGGAGCACCACGCCGGCCTTGCCGACCGCGCGGTGCACCATCTGGGTCTCCGAGAGGGCCGCGACGCCGGGCGTCACGGTCCAGCCGCGGATGCCGTCGATGAGCGCGTACGCCGCGCCCGGCTTGCCCACGGCCTCCGCGTTCACGACCTTGCTCGTGCGCATGTTCAGCACGATCAGGCCCGCCAGGAGCGCCAGGAACAGGGCCGAGATGTACCACAGCAGCGAGAACCGCGCGAACACGACCAGCGCGGTCACGATGACGAACGGCAGCAGAATCGCGGCGGCCTCCAACGGCAGGAACAGCTTGTCCCGCTGGTTGGTGAACTTGATCGCCATCCCGATCGTCTTCAGGCGCGACCCGAACGTCTCTTTTTCCTGCTGCTTTGCCATGGATCCGATTCTACCGGCGCGTCACGCGAGCGCTTCGCTGCGGGCTTCGATCGCCTGTCGGTACAGCCGCCCGGCCCGGTACGAGGACCGCACCAGCGGGCCGCTCATGACGCCCGCGAAGCCGATCTCCTCGGCCTCGGCCGACAGCTCCACGAACTCCTCGGGCTTGACCCACCGGTCCACCGGGTGGTGGCGCTTCGTCGGGCGCAGGTACTGCGTGATCGTGATGAGCTCGCACCCGGCCGCGTGCAGGTCCTTCAGGGCCTGCGAGATCTCCTCGCGGGTCTCGCCCATGCCGAGGATCAGGTTCGACTTGGTGACCAGGCCGGCCGCGCGGGCCTGCGTGATCACGTCGAGCGAGCGCTCGTAGCGGAACGCGGGGCGGATGCGCTTGAAGATCCGCGGCACGGTCTCCACGTTGTGCGCGAGCACCTCCGGACGCGAGGAGAACACCTCGGCGAGCTGGTCGGGCTCGGCGTTGAAGTCGGGGATGAGCAGCTCGACGCCGCACCCGGGGATCGCCGCGTGGATCTGGCGGACGGTCTCGGCGTAGAGCCACGCCCCGCCGTCGTCCAGGTCGTCGCGGGCGACGCCCGTGACCGTGGCGTACTTCAGGCCCATGGTCTTGACCGACTCGGCGACCTTCATCGGCTCCAGGCGGTCGAGCGGGCCGGGCTTGCCGGTGTCGATCTGGCAGAAGTCGCAGCGCCGCGTGCACTGGGAGCCGCCGATGAGGAACGTCGCCTCGCGGTCCTCCCAGCACTCGTAGATGTTGGGGCACCCGGCCTCCTGGCACACCGTGTGCAGCCCCTCGCTCTTGACGAGGCCCCGCAGCTCGGTGTACTCGGGTCCGGTCTTGGCCTTGACCTTGATCCAGGAGGGTTTCTTCTCGATCGGGGTCTGGGCGTTGCGCACTTCGAGGCGCAGCATCCGGCGTCCTTCAGGCTGTACGGAAGTCACCGCCCCAGCCTACGCCGCGACACCGCGCACCGGCAGGTGTCGCTCGGCACAGCGGCCCGCCGCGCCACACGTAGGATGACGACCCCGCTGGTGTAATCGACGCAGCACCGCCGGGGCGCACACCATGAGGGAGCAGCAGTGGAACTCATTCACCAGGGCAAGGTCCGCGACGTCTACGCCGACCGCGGCGACCTGATCCTCGTCGCCTCCAACCGCGTCTCCGTCTACGACGTCATCCTCCCCACCGAGATCCCCGGCAAGGGCGCCCTCCTCACCGCCCTGAGCCTCTGGTGGTTCGAGCGCCTCGCCGACATCGTCCCCAACCACGTCGTCTCCGCGACCGACGTCCCCGCCGAGTTCGCCGGCCGCGCCGTCCGCGTCAAGCGCCTCGACATGGTCAAGGTCGAAGCGGTCGTCCGCGGCTACCTCACCGGCTCGGTCCTCAACGACTACCGCACCACCGGCACCGTCAACGGCGTGCCCCTCCCCGCGGGCCTCGAAGACGGCTCGAAGCTCCCCGAACCCGTCTACACCCCGACCACCAAGGCCGACGTCGGCGACCACGACGCCCCCGAGACGTACGAGCAGACCGCCGCCCGCCTCGGCCCCGGCCTCGCCGCCCGCGTCCGCGACCTCACCCTCGACGTGTACCGCCGCGGCGCCGAGATCGCCCTCGCCAAGGGCATCATCATCGCCGACACGAAACTGGAGTTCGGCCTCGACGAGGACGGCGTCCTCACCCTCGCCGACGAGGTCCTCACCTCCGACTCCTCCCGCTTCTGGGACGCGAAGGGCTGGAAGCCCGGCCAGGTCCAGCCGTCCTTCGACAAGCAGTTCGTCCGCGACTGGGCCCGCTCCACCGGCTGGAAGCCCGACGACGCCGAGGCCCCCGAGATCCCCGACGACATCGTCGACGCCACCCGGGCCCGCTACATCGAGGCGTACGAACTGCTCACCGGCCGCCGCTGGTGACCTGAGCGGGCAGCACCAGCCGCACCCGCCAGCCGCCCGCGCCCCACGGCCCGGACTCGAGCCTCCCGTCGAGCAGCTCGGCGCGCTGGCGCAGCCCCAGCAGCCCCGACCGCGAGCTCGGCAGCGCCTCGACCCGGCGCGCCGCAGGCCCGTTGACGACCTCGACCTCCACCTCTGCGGTGCCGCGGGCGCCGACCCGCACGTCGGCGTGCGCGCCCGGCGCGTGCTTGCGCACGTTCGTCAGCGCCTCCTGCACCGTCCGGTACATCGCCCGCTGCGTCCCCGGCGGGAGCGGCGGCAGCGGCCCGAGGTGCAGCGAGGCGTCGAGTCCCGAATCCCCGACGAGCCGTTCGATCTCGGCCACGGTCGGCTGCGGCGCGAGCTGCCCGCTCCCGCCCGGCCCGGTGAGGACCCGCAGCATCTGCCGCAGCTCCTCCAGGGTCCGCACGCTCACCTCGCGGATCGTCGCCGCGAACGACTCCGTCCTGGCGTCCGGCGCCTGCAACTGCATCGCGCCGGCCTGGACCGCGATCAGGCTCACCTGGTGCGACACCACGTCGTGCATCTCCCGCGCCAGCCGCGACCGCTCCGCCGCCAGGGCCTGGCGCGTCAGCAGCCGCTGCTCGTGCTCGCGGGCCTCCTCGATGTCCTCGAGCCGCTCGGCCAGGCGCCGCCGCGTCAGCTGGCTGTAGCCGAGCACCGCGGGGACGGCCGCCATCGCGACGTAGAAGAGCACCGTCCGCAGGAACTGCCCGGCCGGCGACACGAACTCCGGGTAGACGTCCAGCGCTTGATCCAACGGGGCCCGGTAGGGCCCGAGGAACAGGGCGAAGAGCTGCGACCCGTGCAAGGCGAAGCAGAACGCCAGGACCGACGTCGCGGCCAGCGGCGGCCACGGCCGCCGGGCCCGGCTCGTCAGCGTGTACAGCGCGATCATCGAGGCGACCTTCTCGAACACCAGGAACGCGGCCGGCAGCGTCACCAGGAACACCAGGAACGGACGCCTCCGGCGATACACCAGCGCCGCCACGCCGACGATCGCGAGCGACGCGGCCGGCTGGTTGCGCACATCGATCACGAAGGCCAGGTGGGCGGCCGCGACGACGACCGCGGCCGCGTCCCAGTACCACTGCGGGAGCCGCGGGACGCTCATCGCGGCCCGCCGAGCAGCCCCGACCGCTCCGCGATCAGCGCGGCCTGCACGCGGTTCGACACCTCCAGCTTCGCGAACACCGAGCTCACATGGTCCTTCACCGTGCCGATGCCCAGGAACAGCTCCGCGGAGATCTCCCCGTTCGAGCAGCCCTGCGCCAGCAGGACGAGGATGTCCGTCTCGCGTTCGGTCAACCGCTCCAGCCGCGCGTCCGGCGCGGCCGCACGCGACGAGTCCAGATAGCGCGAGACGATCCCCTGCGTCACCTTCCCCGAGAACGCCGAGCCCTCGGACGCCAGCGCCTGGACCTGCCGGATCAGATGCTCCGGCTTCATGTCCTTGAGCAGGTAGCCAGACGCCCCGAGACGCAGCGCCCGGTCGACGTACTCGTTCTCGCCGAACGTGGTCAGCGCTGCGGTGACCGGCGGCCGGGCGAGCTCCCGCAGCCGCCGCAGGATAGACAGGCCGTCCACATCGGGCATCCGGATGTCGAGGAGCACCACGTCGGGGCGCAGGGACAGGACCCGGTCGACCGCGTCGGCGCCCGAGACGGCGTCGACCACCTCGATGTCGTCGGCCGTCTCCAGGATGTGCGTGAGCCCTGAGCGGATCAGCGCCTCGTCGTCGACGATCAGCACTCGGATCATGGAGTGCGGCTCCTCTCGATGCTATGGGCTGTGTCATATCCGTCCACCGGTAAGACTCCCCGGCGAGTGCGACCGGTTGCCCCGGCGCACCCGCCGAAGGTCGGAACCGCCCCCGCCGATCGTCCGGAGCACCCCGGACCCGGGCCCGGCAACCGATCCGGACGACCGTCCCGCGACCGCATCCCCCCGGCGACCGCCGGAACGACTTCGGACGGAGGCGCATCGCCCTGCCCCGCAACAGCATGGAGGCACCTGACCCGCAACCCCCCAGGAGCGACCATGTGCGGATTCCTCGTCCGGGCCGGCGGCCCGGCGCCGACGACCGACTTCACGGCCCTGCTCGAACGGCTCGACCACCGCGGCCCCGACGAGACGGCGGCCGACCCCGACGGCGGCCGCGTCCGGCTCGGCTTCAAACGCCTGTCGGTCATCGACGTCGAACGCTCCGGCCAGCCGATGCGCCGCGGCGGCTACGCGATCGTCTTCAACGGCGAGATCTACAACTACCTCGAACTGCGCGACCTGCTGGTGCGCGAGCACGGCGAGGTATTCGCGACCGGCGGCGACACCGAAGTCCTCCTCGCCGGGTACAAGCACTGGGGCCCCGACGTCGTCCACCGCCTGCGCGGCATGTTCGCGTTCGTCATCCACGACGAGGCCGCCGGGCTCCTCTTCGCCGCCCGCGACCCCTTCGGGATCAAGCCGCTCTACTGGACCGGCCACGGGGGCGCCGTCTGGCTCGCCAGCGAGAAGAAGGCCCTGCCGGGGCTCGACAGCCCCGACCTGGTCGACACCGACGCGCTCGCGCACTACGCGGCGTTCCAGTACGTGCCCGAGCCCGCCACGCTCCACCGCGGCGTCCACCGGTTCGAGGCCGGACACGCCGCCCTGTTCCGGCCCGGCGAGCGGCCGCGCCCGCAGCGCTACTTCGACCCCGTGTTCCGTCCCGTCGGTGTGGACGACGAGGAGCGGCTGCGGCGGGAGGTCCAGGAGTCCCTGCGCGAGTCGGTGCGCCTGCACATGCGCTCGGACGTGCCCGTGGGGGCGCTGCTGTCCAGCGGCATCGACTCGACCGCGGTGGTCGCGCTGGCCCGCGAGGTCAACCCGCGGATCCTGACGTTCACCGCGCAGTTCACCGACCCCGGCCTGTATGACGAGCTGGAGGTCGCGGCCGCGTCCGCGGCGGCACTCGGCGTCCCCAACATCGCCGCGCCCGTCTCGGTCGAGGACGTCATCCGCGAGCTCCCGAGGATCGTGTGGCACCTCGACGACCCGGTGGCCGACCCCGCGCTCGTGCCGCTGTACTTCGTGGCGCGGAAGGCCGCCGAGCACGTCACCGTCGCGCTCGGCGGCGAAGGCGCCGACGAGCTGTTCGGCGGCTACACCATCTACCGGGAGCCGAACTCGCTCAAGCAGATCGCGGCCCTCCCGGGCACCGCCAAGCACCTCCTCCAGCGCGTCTCCCGGACCCTCCCCGAAGGCGTGAAGGGCAAGAGCTTCCTCGAACGCGGGACCGCCGACATTGAAGACCGCTTCATCGGCAACGCGAAGATCTTCACCGGCGACGCGAAGGCCCGGCTCCTGCGCCGCCCCGGCCCCGACCCGCGCGCGGTCACCGACCCCGTCTGGGCCGAGTCGGCGCACCTCGACCCGGTGTCCCGCATGCAGTACCTCGACCTGCGCACGTGGATGCGCGGGGACATCCTCGTCAAGGCCGACCGCATGTCCATGGCGCACAGCCTGGAGCTGCGCGTGCCGTTCCTCGACCGCGGCGTGTGGGAGGCCGCCTCGCGCATCCCGGCCGCCCACCGCATCACGGGCCGCCAGACGAAGACCGCGCTGCGCAGGGCGGTCGCGGACCTCGTCCCTGCCCCGATCGTCGAGCGCCCCAAGCTCGGTTTCCCGACCCCGCACCGGCAGTGGCTCGCCGGGCCGATGTTCGAGTGGGCCGACCACGTGATCGCCACCAGCGGCTGCGGCCACCTGCTCGACCTCGAGTACGCGCGGTCCCTGCTGCGCGCGCACCGCGCCGGGGAGGCCGACCACGCCCGCAGAGTGTGGGCGGTCATGGTGTTCTGCCTTTGGTACGGCCAGATCGGGCTCGACCGGCCGTTCCCCCGGCCCGCCGGTCGCGTCCCGCACCCGCGGGACGCGACCGGCGACACCGTCCGGCTCAGCTGAACAGGCCCTCGCCGACGAAGCCGCCGTCGGCCGCGCCCGGCGGCACCGCGTACACGCCCGAGCCCTCAGCGGTGATGAACTCCGAGAGCCGGTCCCCGGCCGCCATCTGCTCCTGCGCGTCGATGAACACCTGCGGGTCCGCCTGGAACGACACGAACAGCAGGCCCGCGTCGTACGGGTGCGCCGCGTGCATGTGCCCGTCGACGTGGCCGTCGCCGGCCGCGTCGGAGCTGACGTCGCCCTGGGTCAGGAACCCGTAGTCGTAGTTGAAGCCGCGCCGCACCATCGCCGCGTCGTGGACGACCGCCACGTGCGAGTCCGCGGGCACCGCAGGCAGACCCGAACCGTCCAGGACCTCGAAGTCCGGGTGGTCGAACTCGCCGCCGCCGCTCAGCGGCGCCCCCGAGTCGCGGTCGCGCCCGAACGTCAGGTTCTGGTCCTCCGCCGACAGCATCGACCAGTCCGGCAGGCGCATCCGGATCTTGCGGAACACCTGGTACGTGCCGCCCTCGAACCACGACGGCTCCGAGTCGACCGCCCACACCCGCTCGTCGAACAGCGCGCCGCCCGCCTCCGGGTTCGCGCTGCCGTCCTTGAACCCCATGAGGTTCCGCGGCGTCCCGCCCGACGGCGCCGACGAGAACCCCTGCTGCACCCACAGCAGCGTCCCCAGGCCGACCGCGCGCTTGCGCAGCTCCAGGAACGCGCCCGACACGACCTGCTGGTCGTCCCCGCAGACCTGGAGCAGCAGGTCCCCGCCCGACCACGCCGGATTCAACCGGTCGCCGTCGAACTCGGGGAGCTCCGCGAGCTTCGACGGCCGCGCCGCCTCCAGGCCCGCCTTCGCGAACGCCGCCGGGCCGATCCCGAACGTCACCGTCAACCGCGCCGGGTCCAGCCCCGCCGCGACCGCCTCCGCGTCGAACTGGTCCGCGCCGTCCACCGCGGCCTTCGGCGGGGCCTCGCCCGCCGCCAGCGCCGCCGCCGTCGCCGACCAGTCCCGAAGCAGCGCTTCGAGATTCGCCGCCACACCGGCCGCATCGAGCGCCTCGCCCGACGCGAAATCCGTCCCGGCCAGGTCGAACGCCGCGAACAGCGCATGCGCCTGCGCCGCCGTCGCGATCCCCGCCTGCCGCTCCCCGAAGAACGGCTCGACACCCGGGGCCGCGTGCTCGTGCCCCGCCTCGCCCTCGTCGTGGCCCCCCGACCCGAGGGCCTTCCCGACCCCCGCGCCGACCGCCGCCGCGAGCGTCGCCGTCGCCAGGGCCGTCCGGCGCGTCACCGACGGCTCGTCGTCCCCGTCCGCGGGCGGCCGCTCGGCCCGCCTCCACAACCCGACCGCGACGTCCGCGATCACGAACACCGCCAACGAGATCCCCAGCAGCGGGAAGAACCAGCCGAGGCCCGCCGCGACCGCGACGACCACCGCGACCAGCGGCCACGGCAGCCGCCGCAGACCCCCGCGCGGGTACGGGCGGCCGACGAGCGCGCCGCGCGGGCGCCGCAGCCACCACATCCGGTAGCCCCACACGATCATGCACACCAGCGCGGCCATCGCCAGCGCCAGCAGCACCTGGTTCGCCAGACCGAACAGGAGCCCCATGTGCAGCGCGATCGCGACGTTCGTCGCCTGCGCCATCACAGGCCAGTCCGCGAACCGCAGCTCCTCGACCACCTCCGGCGCGCCCGAAGCGGTGTCGACCACGACCTGGTCCTGCTGCAACGGCAGCGACCGCTGCTGGCCCGTCACCAGGTACTCCGTACCCGACCCGGTCGGCAGCGCGATCTGCACCGGCCCCGACATGCCCGCGTCGAGCGCCGCACCGTAGACGCCGTCGAGCAGCGTCACCGCGAACACCGACGACCCCGCCGAACCCGAATGCCCGTGCTCCGCATGGTCGCCCGAGGCCGCACCCTCGTCCACCGTGAGCGCGGGAGTCGTCCACGAAAGCGCCTCCCGCAGCTCCGACACGTGCTCACCCGCGTACCGCGACCACGTCAACCCCGTCACCGACAGGAACAGCAGCACGACCACCAGCCACAGCCCGACCGGACCGTGCCACGCGAGCGTCCGCCCGCGGCCCCGGCCCTCCGGCTTCGGCCGCCAGAATCCGCCGTTCCTCCGCTTCCGGGCGATCCACAGGACCAGCCCGCCCAGCGCCACGACCCACAGCCACGACGCCGCCAGCTCCGAGTACAGGCGACCCGGCTCGCCCAGGTGCAGGTTCCGGTGCAGCGTCGAGATCCACTCGCGCACCGGCCCGGCCTGCGACGACCCGTACGTCGTCGAATCCCCGAGCACCTCCCCGGTGTACGGGTCCACATAGACGATTGCAACAGCCCCGGACTCGCGGACCGTCCCGTCATCGACGAGTACCCCCGTCGAATCCCCGGCCTCCGCAGGCGGCCGCACCGCCGTCACCGTCCAGTCCGGATGCGCCGCGGTGACGGCCGCGACCTGGTCCGCGAGGGTCAACGTCTCGCCGCCGGGCTCGACGGTCTTCAAATCTTGGTAGAGGTAGTCCTCCAACGGGTACGAGAGCGCGTACGCCAGCCCCGTCAGGGCCGACACGAGCAGGAACGGGGCGATCAATATGCCGGCGTAGAAATGCAGCCGGAGCAGCAGCTGCCGCAGGGCAGCCGGAATTCTGGACATGGTTCGCTTTCTGAGCGGCCCGGAGCGCGCACCGCGCCCAGGGCAGGGGGAAGCGCCGAACGGCACTAGGGGACGAGTCGAATCAGAAAGCGAACCGCGGCGGACCCCGCCGCGAGATGGCCGCCGCCGCGACCGGGGCCGGACGCGGCACCCGCGTCCGGGGCACGAACCACCGCGGCCGCACCGCGACCGGGGCTTCAAGGGACGCGACGCGCACCAGGCGCGCCGCGAACAGCGTCAGCAGATCGAGCAGCGCCGCCGTCGCCGCCTCGCCCCGCGCGAGCCACGACGCCTGCGCCAAGGCCGCGGCGACGTGGACCAGCCACATCGACACGCCCGAGCCGTGCACGTGCAGGGACTCGACCGCCCCGGCCTGGAAGAGCTCGTGCAGGCCCCACTGGGCCGCAAGGCAGAGCGGCGCGAGGAGGAGGAACCCGCGCTGGCGGCCCCCGGCGGCGTACGCGGCGGCGAAGACCAGTCCGAAGGCGGCGGCCGCCTGGAGCGGGCCGGGCGCGTGCCCGCCGCTCCAGAGGTGCAGCAGGAGCGACGCCGAGCCCGAGACCGCTGCGAACACGGCGGCCCGCAGCACTCGGATCGGAGTCCAGCTCATCTGCACGGCCGTATTGTGTCACGGGCCCGGACGCGCAAGCGCCCCCGCGTCGGGCATCCGACACGGGGGCGTCTGCGGTCCGAGGATCAGGACCGCTTGCGGCCGTAGGTGAGGCGCCGCAGGAGCACCTCGAACGGCCCGCGCATTCCGGCCCGGTCCATGAGCACCGCGATCACGATGGTGACCGCCCAGGTCCCGAACGCGACCCCGAACGCCCCCAAGTAGCCGAGGTCCTCGCCGAGGCCGAAGCCCCACGCGGTGAGCAGCGGCGCCATGATGATCGACTGGAGCAGGTAGCTGGTGAGCGAGCGTTCGCCGACCGCGGCGAGCGCGCCGGGGACGCCCTTGCGGCCGTAGCCGCGGAGCTTGTGCGCCAGGAGCGCGAACCCGCAGATGTAGCCGAGTCCCGCGAACATCCCGCCGGTCAGCTCCAGGTAGACCGCGATCCTCCACAGGCCCAGCGAGGGTTCCCAGGCGCCGATCGCGATGAGCGCCACGGGCAGCGCGCTGAGCGGACCGACGGCCATGGCGGTGATGAAGACCCGCTTCAGCTGCGGCAGGTGCTCCTCGGGATGGTTGAGCCAGCCCGCGCGCTGGAGCATCATGCCCGCGATGATGAGCGGGAAGAACGAAGCGGTGACGACCATCGCGAGCGTCCCGAACGGGGAGGCGATCGCGCCGATGAGCATCTGCTCGAGGTACGGCGGGAGGGTCGCATCCGCGGGCGCGTCCCCGGCGCCGCCGGTGAAGAAGTACGCCATCACCACGTTGCCGACGAGCACGACGTACGCGATGCTGCCCCACAGCCACTTCTTCAGCGACTTGTCGGAGAGGTGCACCCAGAACAGGGCGATGAGGCCCATGGCGCCGTAGGGGGCGAGGATGTCGCCCATGAACAGGAAGACCGCGTGCAGGAACCCGAACGCGAGCAGCCACCACGAGCGGCGGCGCAGGACCTTGCGGACGGCCTTGGTCTCCATGCCGCGCGCGAACATGCGCGAGGCCATGACGGCGATGCCGAAGCCGTAGAGGATCGCGAACATCGGGCGCGAGCGGTCGGCGATGAACAGCTGCTCGATGAACAGCGCGACGTGGTCGGCCGCCGACTGGCCGGTGTTGTGGCCGTACTGGTCGACGCCCATGCCCCACAGGTGGATCGGGACGTTCGCGAGGGCGATGAACAGCAGCATGCCGCCGCGGGCGATGTCGGGCGCGAGCGACCGCTCGGCCTTGGTGATGGGCGTCGGCGGCCCGGCCATCGGCGGGTCGGCGGTCGCATAGGGGGTGGCGGTCACGGTCGCTCCTTCGGGATCGGGACGGGCTTCCTGGTTTCCGTTCGCGGTGGGGTCCGCGCCAGCTCAGTCTAGGAATATCGCGTCCCTTTGACGGTAGTGCTGACCCCCGTGTCCCGCTCCCGCCTGCGGTACCGTTTCGCCTCGTTCCGAGGAAGGATCGCCTCCGTGGAATGTCGTACCCCGGTAGTATTTTTGACCCAGGGGACCCTCTTCATGTCCGGTTTGTGATAGACGCTCCGCGACTCGCCGAGACGCTCCCGAATTCGTGGACACGCAGCAGGGCCCCGCCGCTTTCGCGACGGGGCCCTGCTTATTGCTTGCGTCCCTTAGGGCTTCGTGCAGTGCCTCTGGGTCACTCCGCCTACGGCTTCGTGCTGTGCTTCTAGTTCACTCCGCCTACGGCTTCGTGAACAAGAGCGCGGCGTTGTGGCCGCCGAAGCCGAAGGCCGTGTTGAGCGCGGCGTTCAGCTCCACCTTGCGGGCCTCGTTCGCGGCGACGTCGAGGTCCAGGGCCGGGTCGGGGTTCTCCAGGTTGATCGTCGGGGGGATGACGCCCTCGGTGATCGCCAGGATGGCCGCGATGGACTCGACCGCGCCCGCGCCGCCGAGCAGGTGCCCGGTCATCGACTTGGTCGCGGTGAGCACCACGTGGTCGCCGACCTCGCGCTTGATGCCCTTGACCTCCGCCATGTCGCCGACGGGCGTCGACGTGGCGTGCGCGTTGACGTGCCCGATCTCCTTCGGGTCGATGCCGGCCTGCTTGATCGCCGCCGCCATCGCCCGGCCCCCGCCCCGGCACTCCGGGTCGGGCTGGACGATGTCGTAGCCGTCGGAGGTCAGGCCGGAGCCCGCGACGACCGCGTAGATCTTCGCCCCGCGGGCCTCGGCGTGGTCGCGGCGCTCCAGGACCAGCGCGCCCGCGCCCTCACCCATGACGAACCCGTCACGGTCGCGGTCCCAGGGCCGGGAGGCGTGCTCGGGGTCGTCGTTGCGGGTCGACATGGCCTTCATCGAGGAGAACCCGGCCATCGGCAGGCCGCCGATGACCGCTTCGGCGCCGCCCGCGACGACCGCGTCGGCGCGGCCGGCGCGGATCATGTCGGCGGCCCAGGAGATCGCCTCGGCGGAGGTGGCGCACGCGCTGGTGGGGGCGTGCACGCCTGCCTTGGCGCCGAACTCCAGGCCGACGACCGCGGCGGGCCCGTTGGGCATGAGCATGGGCACGGTGAACGGGGAGACCTTCCGCGCGCCGCTCTCCTCCAGGATGTCGTCCTGGGCGAGGAGCGTGAGCGCGCCGCCGATCCCGGAGCCGAAGACGACGCCGAGCCGTTCCTTGTCGAGGTCGTCGCTCAGCCCCGCGTCGTCCCACGCCTGCTGAGCCGCGACGAGCGCGATCTGCTCGGAGCGGTCGAGCCGGCGCAGCCGGACCCGAGGCAGGACCTCGGACGGCTCCACCGCCAGCTCGGCGGCGATCCGGCACGGGAGTTCCTGCGCCCACTCGTGCTGGAGCAGGTGCACGCCGGAGCGTCCGGCGACGAGTGCCTCCCAGGTCGACGCCACGTCCCCGCCGAGGGGAGTGGTCGCGCCGAGCCCGGTCACGACTACCTCAGTCACATTAACCCTTCTCGATGTAGGAGACGGCGTCGCCGACGGTCTTCAGGTTGGCGACCTCGTCGTCGGGGATCTTCACACCGAACTTCTCTTCAGCGGCCACGACGACCTCGACCATGGCGAGCGAGTCGACGTCAAGGTCGTCGGTGAAGGACTTGCCGTCGGCGACATCGTCGGGGTTGACGCCCGCGACCTCTTCGAGAATGTCCGACAGGCCTTCGCGGATCTCGTCACGAGACAGAGCCATGAGTTAATTTCCTCTCGATAGTTACGGGCAGCGGATGACCTGCCCGGCGTAGGTGAGCCCGCCGCCGAATCCGAACAGGAGGATCGGGGCGCCGGAGGCCACCTTGCCACTTTGTACCAACTTCGACAGCGCCAGCGGCACCGACGCCGCGGAGGTGTTGCCGGAGTAGACGATGTCCTCGGCGACGACGCAGTCGTCGCTGAAGTCCAGCCGCTTGGCGATGCCCTGGATGATCCGCAGGTTCGCCTGGTGCGGCACGAAGGCCGCGAGCTCGGAGATCTTCACGTCGGCCCGCTCGGCGACCTTCTCGATGAGCGGCGCGAGCTGGGTGGTGGCCCAGCGGAAGACGGTCTGCCCGGCCTGCTTGATGTACGGGACGTCCTCCTCGATGCGGATGACGTCGCTCATCGACGGCTCGGAGCCCCACACGACCGGGCTGATCGCCAGCGCCGGGTCGTCGGTGCCCTCGACCACGACGGCGCCCGCGCCGTCGCCGAAGAGGACGCACGAGGTGCGGTCCTCCCAGTCGGTGACCGCGGTGAGCTTCTCGGCGCCGATGACGATCGCGCGGGTGGCGCTGCCGGTGCGGATCGCCATGTCGGCCTGGGCGAGCGCGTACTCGAAGCCCGAGCAGGCGGTGTTGACGTCGATGGCCGCGGGCGCGCCGATGCCGAGGGCGTCGGAGACGCGGCAGGCGGTGTTGGGGCAGACGTCCTTGGCGGAGACCGTCGCGACGATGACCATGTCGATGTCGGCGGCGGTGAGGCCCGCGTTCTCCAGGGCCTGCCGGGCGGCGTGGATCGCCATGTCGGCGACCTTCTCGTCGTCGGCGGCGATGCGGCGCTCCTTGATGCCGACGCGGGAGACGATCCACTCGTCGTTGGTGTCGACGATCTTGGCGAGGTCCTCGTTGGTGAGGACCTTCTCGGGCTGGTAGTGCCCGACGCTGACGACGCGTGTTCCGTTGACGCTCACTCGGCTCCTTCGTTCCCTGCGAGGGCGGCGGCGGCCGCGAGGTCGGCGGGGGTGTTGACGTTGAGTCGTTCCACGCCCGTGAGCGCCCGCTTGGCCAGCCCGGTGAGCGTGCCCGCCGGCGGCAGTTCCGCGACCGCCGTGACGCCCAGTTCTCCAAGCGTACTCATGCAGGCGTCCCATCGGACGGGTGAGGTGACCTGGGCCACCAGTTGCTGCAAGGCGGCGGCGCCGGTGGTCACGGGCCTCCCGTCGCGGTTCGACAGGAGGGTGCGGACGGGGTCGGCGACGGGGATCTCGGCGGCGAGCGCTTCGAGGGCCTCCTGGGCGGGCGCCATGTGGGGGGTGTGGAACGCCCCGGCGACCTTCAGGGTGATGACGCGGGCCTTCTCGGGCGGGTCGCCGGCGAGCTTCTCGATGGCGGCGACGGGGCCGGCGGCGACGATCTGCCCGGCGCCGTTGCGGTTGGCGGGCCAGGCGCCGGAGGACTCGATGCGGTCGAGGACCTCGTCCTCGTTCCCGCCGAGGACCGCGGCCATGGTGGTCGGCTCGATGCTGCACGCGGCGGCCATCTCGCGGCCGCGGACGGCGGCGAGGCGGACGGCGGCCTCGGGGGTGAGGACCCCGGCGAGGGCGAGCGCGGTGAGTTCGCCGACTGAGTGCCCGGCGACGGCCTCGAACGCGTCGAGGGGGAGGGAGTCCGCGGCGATGAGCCCGGCGGCGACCAGCAGCGGCTGCGTGTTCGCGGTGTCGGTGATCTCGGCCTGGTCGGCTTCGGTGCCGAGGCGCACGAGGTCGAGGCCGATGAGGTCGGACCAGTCGCGGAGCTTGGCCGCGGCGGCCGGGTCGGCCTCGATCCACGGTGTCAGGAACCCGGGCTTCTGGGAGCCCTGCCCAGGGGCGAGAATGGCAAGCACACTAGAACTTTCGCATCGGCGGCACGGGATCCGGGAGCAGTCAGAGGACTGAAAGCCCGGTCGGTTCTTGTAGGGAATCTACAACACTCGTTGTCAGCTGCGAGGACGCCGGGTCGCCGGGGAGTTCTCCAGGCGCCCTATGGTCAACCCCACACGGAGCACGAACGCCTCATGCGGATCGGTGGGGGAGAAACCGGTCACCTCCTGGATGCGGCGGAGGCGGTACCGCACGGTGTTCGGGTGGACGTACAGCTCGCGCGCGGTGCCTTCGAGGACGCCGCCGGAGGAGATGAACGCGTCCATGGTCTCCAGCAGCTCGCCCCCGGCGCGGCGCAGCGTCAGGAACACGCCTTCGCGCAGGCCGCGGCGGGCCGCCTCGTCCCCGGCGATGGCCCGCTCGGGGAGCAGCTGGACGGCGGTGACGGGGCGGGGCGCGTCGGGCCACGCGGGCGCGGCGCGGTGCCCGGCGACGGCCGCGAGCGCCGACGCGGACGCGTCGGCGAGGCCGGTCACGGTGGGCCCCACGACGATCGGGCCCTCGCCGAACTGGCCGGTGAGCTTCTCGACGATCTCGACGGGTTCGGCGACGCCGCCGAGGAGGAGCACGAGGCGGGCGCCGTGGACGCCCGCGAGGATGTCGAGCCCGAGCCGCCGGGCGGCCCGCTGCACCGAGTGGAGGACGAGCGTGGCCTCGCCGCCGGGGGTCGCGCCGCAGACGACGGTGATCGTCTGCGTCTCGGACCAGCCGAGCGCGGCGGCGCGGCTGATGAGCTCGTCGGGGTTGTCGCCGCGCAGGAGCGCGTCGACGAGCATCGCCTGGAGGCGGGCGTCCCACGCGCCGCGGGTCTCGGCGGCGCGCGCGTACACGCGGGCGGCCGCGAACGCGATCTCGCGGCTGAAGCGCAGCACCGACTCGCGGAGCTGGTCGTCCTCGCCGTCGGCGGCGAGCTGGGGGACCTGCTCCTCGACGACGTCGATGACGACCTGGATGAGGGCGACGGTGTGCTGGAGGGAGATCGCGCGCGCGAGTTCGAGCGGCGCGGCCTCGAACACCATGTCGGAGGTGCCGAGGTCGTCCCCGGAGGAGCGCAGCCACTCCAGGAACTGACGGACGCCGGCCTGGGCCACCAGGGTCACCATCGAGCGCTGCTCGGCGGGGAGGTCGCGGAACCAGGGGAGGCGTTCGTCCATCCGGGTGAGCGACTGGGTCGTCAGCGCCGACGAGGAGCGTTCGATGTTCTGAATGGTCGTGGCCAGGTCCATGCCCTATAGCCTGCCAGACGTGGCGCGCGCCGCGCACCGACGTCGGACGGAATACCACCGGCGCCACTACTGTTGCCCGAGAGAGCACGAAATCACCCGAGACAGAGAGGCGGTCCTATGGCCACCGTTGAACTGACCAAGGACAACTTCGAGGAGACCGTCACCGGCAACGGCATCGTGCTGGTCGACTGGTGGGCCGACTGGTGCGGGCCGTGCAAGATGTTCGCCCCGACCTTCGAGGCGTCGAGCGAGCAGCACCCCGACGTCGTCTTCGGGAAGATCGACACCGAGGACCAGCAGCAGCTGTCCGCCGAGGCCGGGATCCAGTCGATCCCCACGCTCATGGCGTTCCGCGACGGCATCCTCCTCTACAGCCAGCCGGGCGCCCTGCCGCCGGCCGCGCTGGAGGAGATCATCGGCAAGGTCAAGGAGCTCGACATGGACGCCGTCCGCGCCGAGATCGAGAAGGAAGAGGCCGAGGAGGCCTAGACCTCCCGGGGACACGGCCCCGCAGACGCATTGAGGGCGAGCGCGTTTCGACGCGCTCGCCCTCTTTTGTCCGTCCAGAATGCGTGCTACGTTGAGCCTCGGTTGGGACAGCAGCAGGGTCGACTCCCCGAGGAGACGCGCAGTGCCGGCCGACACCGCCCCCGAAACCCGCCCCCTGCTCGGCGCCGCCGCGCGCCGGGCGGTCACCGCCTGCCACGTCGTCCTCTCGGTCGTGTGGCTCGCCTACATGGCGTTCGTCCTCGCCCTGTGCGTCTGGGTCCTCGCCTCCGACCGGCCCGCCACCGCCGACGCGGCCTGGGCGGTCGCCGGGATGTTCAACGGCCTCGGCACCGGCGCGATCAGCTTCGCCGTCCTCGGCACCGGCATCATCCTCGCCTTTTCCAGCGGGCTCCTGCGCCACTGGTGGACCGCCGCGAAGCTCGCCGCCGCGGTCGCCGTCATCGCCGGGGGCCTCGCGTTCCTGCGGCCCAGCCTGACCGCGCTCGCCGCCGGGACCGGGTCCGGCGCCGACCAGGCCGCCCTGACCGCCGGGACCGCCCTCGGGACGATCGCCCTGGGGTTCGCCGTCGCCGTCTCCTACCCGCGGCCCTGGGGCCGCATCGGGCGGCTGCGCGCCGAGCGGCCCGTCGCCGACGGCCGCATCGAGGTCCGCGTCCGCCGCGTCGTCCCCGTCGCCGCGAAGGTCCACGCCATCGAGCTCGTCGGCCTCACCGGCCGCCTCCTCCCGCCGTTCGAGCCCGGCGCGCACCTCGAGATCGAGCTGCCCTCCGGCGCCGTCCGCCACTACTCCCTGTGCTCCTACGCCGGGGACCGCCTCCTGTACCGGATCGCGGTCCTGCGCGAGGACGCCGGCCGCGGCGGCTCCCGCGAGGCCCACCGCCTCCGCGAAGGCGACCTCGTGCGGATCTCCCAGCCCCGCAACCGGTTCCCGCTCGGCCTGCACTCCGGGTACCTGTTCATCGCCGGGGGCATCGGCATCACCCCGATCATGCCGATGATCCTCCAGGTGGAGCGCGCCGGCATGCCCTGGCGCCTGGTCTACACCGGCCGCGACCGCTCCACCATGGCCTTCGCCGACCAGCTCGCCACCACCTGGCCCGGCAACGTCGTCCTCTACCCGACCTCCAAGTACGGCCGCCCCGACTACGTCGCCGAACTCGCCGGGCTCCCCGCCACCACCGGCCTCTACGCGTGCGGTCCCGTCGCCCTCATGGACGCCCTCGCCGACACCGTCCGCCGCGTCGCCCCGCAGCTGGAGCTGCACACCGAGAAGTTCGCCGCCCCCGCCGGGCCCGCCCCGTTCCCCCTGTTCGCCAAGCGCAGCGGCGTCGAAGTGACCGTCGGCGCCGACCGGACCGCGCTGGCCGCGCTCGTCGGCGCGGGCGTCGAGGTCCCGTCGAGCTGCGAGAACGGCGTGTGCGGCACGTGCCGCCTCCGCGTCGTCGAGGGCAGCCCCGAGCACCCCGGCCGCGTCCCCGGCGCGCTGGCGCCCGACGGGGCGGTCCTGTTCTACCCCTGCGTCGGCCGCGCCCGCGGCAGGCTCGTCGTGGACGCCTAGGGGACGCATGACGAAGGGCCGCAGGCGGATCGCCTGCGGCCCCTCAGTGTCACTGCGGCTTAGGAGTCGCCGCCCGCCTCGCCGGCCTCGGCGGCCGTCGGGTCGGTGATCTGGTACTTCGCCGCCGCCTGCGCCGCGAGCTCCGGCTTGACCTCGCCGCGGGCGGCGAGCTGCTGGAGGGCCGCGACGGCCACGGACTCGGCGTCCACGTTGAAGTGGCGGCGCAGCGCCCCGCGGGTGTCGGAGTGGCCGAAGCCGTCCGTGCCCAGCGAGGTGTAGTCGCCCGGCACCCACCGGCTGATGAGGTCCGGGACGGCCCGCTGGTAGTCGCTGACGGCCACGAACGGGCCGTCGGAACCGGAGAGCTTATCCGTCACGTACGGGACCTTCTTGTCGGCCTCCGGGTGGCGCAGGTTGTGCCGCTCGGCCTCGATCGCGTCGCGGTTGAGCTCCGACCAGGAGGTCACCGACCACACGTCGGCGGCCACGCCCCAGTCCTCGGCGAGGAGGTCGGCGGCCTTGCGGGCCCACGCCATCGCCGAACCGGACGTCAGCAGCTGTACTCGCGGCCCGGACGCCTCCGAGGAGGACACCTTGTGGATGCCGCGGAGGATGCCCTCCACGTCGACCCCGTCGGGCTCGGCGGGCTGCACGATCGGCTCGTTGTACACCGTCAGGTAGTAGAAGACGTGCTCGCCGTCGGCGTACATGCGCTTCAGGCCGTCCTGCACGATGTGCCCGATCTCGTACCCGTACGACGGGTCGTACGAGACGACCGCGGGGTTCGTGTGCGCGATGAGCAGCGAGTGCCCGTCCTCGTGCTGGAGGCCCTCGCCGTTGAGCGTGGTCCGCCCTGCGGTAGCGCCGATGAGGAACCCGTTCGCGAGCTGGTCCGAGGCGGCCCAGATCGCGTCGGCGGTCCGCTGGAACCCGAACATCGAGTAGAAGATGTAGAACGGGATCATCGGCTCGCCGAGGGTGTCCGCGGAGGTGCCCGCCGCGGTGAACGCCGCGACCGACCCGGCCTCGTTGATGCCCACGTGCAGCAGCTGGCCCTGCTCGGACTCCTTGTACGACAGGAACAGGTCCCGGTCCACCGACAGGTACTGCTGCCCGTGCGGCGAGTAGATCTTCGCCGTTGGGAACATCGCGTCCATGCCGAACGTGCGGGCCTCGTCGGGGATGATCGGGACCCAGCGGTTGCCGGTCTCCTTGTCCCGCATGAGGTCCTTGAGCAGGCGGACGAGCGCCATCGTCGTGGCGGCCTTCTGCTTGCCCGAGCCGCGCTTCGCGGACTTGTACGCGTCCTCGCCCGGGAGCGAGAGCGGGATGACCGTGTTGCGGCGCGAGGGGATCGACCCGCCGAGCGCGCGGCGGCGCTCCTGGAGGTACTCGTGCTCGGCCGAGCCCTCCTCGGGCTTGATGTACGGCGGCAGGTACGGGCTCGCCTCGAGCTGCTCGTCGGTGACCGGCATCTCCAGGGCGTCGCGGAAGCCCTTGAGGTCGTCCAGCGACAGCTTCTTCATCTGGTGGGTCGCGTTGCGGCCCTCGAAGGTCGAGCCGAGCTTGTAGCCCTTGACGGTGTGCGCGAGGATCACCGTCGGCTGGCCCTCGTGCTCCATCGCGGCCTTGTACGCGGCGTAGATCTTCCGGTCGTCGTGGCCGCCGCGGCGCAGGTCCCAGATCTGGTCGTCGGTCATCGGCAGCGCCATCGCCTTCGTGCGCGTGTCGCGCCCGAAGAAGTGCTCGCGGATGAATGCCCCGGACTCGGCCTTGAACGTCTGGAAGTCGCCGTCGGGCGTGGTGTTCATGAGGTTCACCAGCGCGCCGTCGTGGTCGGCGGCCAGGAGCGGGTCCCACTCGCGGCCCCACATGACCTTGATGACGTTCCAGCCGGCGCCGCGGAAGTACGACTCCAGCTCCTGCACGATCTTGCCGTTGCCGCGCACCGGCCCGTCGAGGCGCTGGAGGTTGCAGTTGACGACGAACGTGAGGTTGTCGAGCTCGGCGCCCGCCGCGAACTGGAGCGCGCCGCGGGACTCGACCTCGTCCATCTCGCCGTCGCCGAGGAACGCCCACACCTGCTGCTGCTTGGTGTCCTTCAGTCCGCGGTCGTCCATGTAGCGGTTGAACAGCGCCTGGTAGATCGCGTTGATCGGGCCCAGGCCCATCGACACGGTCGGGAACTGCCAGTAGTCCGGCATGAGGCGGGGGTGGGGGTAGGAGGGCAGGCCGCCCTGCGGGCGCGACACCTCCTGGCGGAAGCCGTCCAGGTCGTCCTCGGTGAGGCGGCCCTCCACGAAGGACCGGGCGTACATGCCGGGGGAGGCGTGGCCCTGGAAGAAGATCTGGTCGCCGCCGCCCGCGTGGCCGCGGCCGCGGAAGAAGTGGTTGTAGCCGACCTCGTACAGGTTCGCCGCGGAGGCGTACGTCGAGATGTGGCCGCCGACGCCGATGCCGGGACGCTGCGCGCGGTGGACCGTCATCGCCGCGTTCCAGCGCACGAACGCGCGGATGCGGTGCTCGACGGCCTCGTCGCCGGGGTAGTGCGGCTCGGCCTCGACGGGGATGGTGTTCACATAGTCGGTGCTCGTGGACGCCGGGACGCCGATCTGGCGCTTGCGGGCGTGCTCGAGCAGCCGCTGCATGACGTAGCGGGC
Organism: Glycomyces sp. NPDC047369; assembly: GCA_040643255.1. Classification (GTDB taxonomy): domain Bacteria; phylum Actinomycetota; class Actinomycetes; order Mycobacteriales; family Micromonosporaceae; genus Glycomyces. Next base: position 378,630 of record JBEYTX010000001.1, read on the forward strand.
ACGGGTGCGCCCGCCGGCGTCGAGGAGGCCGTCGAGGGAGTCCAGCCACTCGCTGGTCTCCCCGGGGTCAGTGTCCGGTACTTGGGTCGGCAATCCGTCACTGATGGGCGGCCGGTTCTGTTCCGTGGTCACGGGCGATCCCTCGTTCTAAGACTGCGGCTTTGCAGGGTTTCTTCAGGCAGCAGAGTGTCGTCGTTCGCTACCATCTTCCCCCGAATCTACCGCGACGCTCGGCCGCCCACCCGGGTTGATGCGACGGTGCCCACACTCTGCGCACGCGCAGGCACCGGACGTGCGACCGTTTGCCGAGGAAGGCTCGCGAACGGGCGCGCGAGTCCGCCATATGCCCCACCGAATATGCTCTACTCCATATGCTGTGGTTCACAGAGCGAGCGCTCTGGCAACCGACCTCTGGAGGGGACAAGGTGAACGCTTCGAGCAGCCCGGTGGACGTGTCGAGCGTGGTGCAGCGGCTCGGGCTCGACGGCGTCGAGGCGGTCATGGAGATCGGCTTCGACACCGACGTCGACGCCGCGCTGCGGACGGCCGTGATCGAGGCCGTCGGCGAACTCCTCGAGGAGGACTCCGACGAGATCGTCGGCGCGGTCCTCCTGTGGTGCCGCGTCGAGGACGGCGACCTCGTCGACCTCCTCCTCGACGCCCGCGACCCCCTCGCCGACGACGGCGTGGTGTGGCTGCTGACCCCCAAGGCCGGACGCCCCGGGCACATCGACCCCGCCGACGTCGAGGAGTCCGCGGCCCTCGCGGGCCTGAAGTCCACCAAGACGCTCAACGCCTCCCCCGACTGGGTCGCGTCGCGCATGGTCGTCGCCCGCCGCTAACCTTCAGCGCGACCACACCCGCAGGCCCTCCTCCGCGAGGGCCCGTCGCAAGGAGCGCGCATGCCTGTCGAACCCGGAACCGCGGCCCCCGCCTTCACCCTGAAGGACCAGAACAACCAGGAGGTCTCGCTCGCGGACTTCCGCGGCGAGAAGCACGTCCTCCTCGTCTTCTACCCGTTCGCGTTCACCGGCGTGTGCGAGGGCGAGCTGTGCGGCATCCGCGACAACCTCGACGCCTACCAGTCCGACGACGTCCAGGTCCTCTCCGTCTCCGTCGACTCCCCGTTCGCCCACAAGGTCTGGGCCCAGCGCGAGGGCTTCGAGTTCCCGCTCCTGAGCGACTTCTGGCCCCACGGCGCCGTCGCCCAGGCCTACGGCGTCTTCAACGACGAGAAGGGCATGGCCAACCGCGGCACCTTCGTCATCGACAAGGAGGGCGTCGTCCGCTTCGCCGAGATGAACATGCCCGGCGAGGCCCGCGACCAGTCCCTCTGGCAGAAGGCCCTCGCCGACCTCCAGGGCTAGGAAGCGACGCGGGCGCGCCGGGGCAACCCTCCGGCGCGCCCGCGCCGTCTATGGTGGAACCTCCCCTCGGAGAACGGACCCGCCGTGCTGCGCAAGCGAATCGCCCTCATCCTCGCCCTCCCGCTGGCCGCCTCCGGCTGCGCCTTCTTCGAGCGCGAGGAGGAGGACCTCGACTACGCGGAGTACGCCGAGCAGCTCACCGACGTGCGCAACGAGAACGCCCGCCTCACCGGCGAGCTCGACGCGGCCGAGACCCGGATCGTCCAGGAGTGCCTGGAGGCGCAGGGATTCACGGTCCACGAGCCGAACGAGTTCATCAGCTGGGACTCCGAGCAGCGCGACACGTTCCTGGATGAGGCGCCGTACGCGTGGTTCCTGCCGACAGTCGAGGAGGCCGAGCTGCGAGGCGTGTGGCAGTGGACCAACCTCGACGGGGCCGAGACTCTCGAGGACGGCGTCCCCTGGGCCGCCTACGAGGCGGATGAAGGCGCGGACGAGTACCTAGTGATTGAGTTCGACGAGGACGCCGAGGTCCCCGAGTTCTACCGGCTCGACCCGCAGGAGCAGTTCGACTGGTGGGTCGCGTACGTCGGCGAGGAACAGGCCCGCTACAGGCAGGGGGACCTGATCGGCATCGAGCCCGAGGTCGACGAGGACGGGAACCAGGAGGGCGGGCAGCCGCCCGCGGAGGGCTGCCGCCGGGAGATGGTCACCGCCGTCTACGCCGATGTCGACGAGGCCCGGGACGAGGACTTCGCCGACTGGGACTACCGGCCCTCCATGCCCTTCGGCGACTGGGAGGCCATGGAGCAGGGGTACGCCGACCGCACCGCCGACGCCGAAGGCGACCTCATCGACTGCATCGAGGAGCGCGGCCCCGTCGGCTGGGAGTTCCACCGCGGCCACCTGCGCATCCACGACTACCTCTACGAGTCCGGCGAAGGCCCGAACGCCCGGTTCTCCTTCGAGGACGGCGGCGGCGCATGGCCCGACCCGGCCGACGACGCCCCCGACCCAGACGACGCCCAAGGCTGGCTCGACTACGAGCGCGACCTCGCCGTGCTCTTCGCCGAATGCGGCGACGAGTCCGGGTTCCGGGAGACCGCCGAGCACGCCTGGCAGCAGGTGCAGCTCCGCTACTACCTGGAGACCGAAGGAGCCGTGTACGCGTGGCAGGAGCAGATGCGCGACCTGCTCGCCGCGGCCCAGGCCGCTATCGGGAACTGAGCGGCGCGTCGCCCCAAGGGCTCAGGAACACGTACGTGACCATCGGGTACTTGGCGCGGAGGCGGGACTCGACGGCGCGGCTCGTGGCCTCGATGTGGGCGCCGTCGGCGCCGTCGCGGTAGTCGATGCGGGCCGCGACGAGGACCGAGGTGGGGCCGAGCTGGAGCGTCAGGAGCTCCTGGACGGCCGTGATCTCCTCGCCGGACTCCAGTTCCCGGCGCACCGCCTCGCGGAAGCGCGGCGGGAGGCTGCGTCCGATGAGGAGCGACAGGTTCGCGTGGCCCAGGAGCACCGCGACCACGAGCAGCAGCAGACCGATGAGGACCGACGCGCCACCGTCGTAGCGCGGGTCGCCGGTGACCTCGGTGAGCGCCAGGCCGCCCGCGGCGAGCAGGAGGCCGATGAGCGCCGCGGCGTCCTCCAGGAACACCGCCTTCAGCGACGTGTCCGGCGTGTACTTCAGGAACCGGCGCGGGCGCACGTCCCATTCGGCCGACTCGCTTCGCAGCTGCACGATCGTGCGCCCGAACGAGACCGCCTCCAGCACGAACGAGATCGCCAGGACCACGTAGGACACCAGGAAGTCCGCCTCGCCGCCGGAGTTCATCGAGTGGAACCCGTGCGTGATCGAGAACAGGCCGCCCGCGACGAACGTGAACGCCGCCGCCAGCGCCGCCCACATGTACGCGGTCGACCCGTACCCGAACGGGTGCGCCTCGTCGGGCCGCTTGGCGCTGTTGCGCAGCGCGATGTACAGCATGATCTCGGTGACGGTGTCGGCCGCGGAGTGCGCGGCCTCCGACACCATCGCCGCCGACCCCGACAGGATCCCCGCGACGAGCTTGGCGACCGCGATGGCGAGGTTCATCAGGCCCGCCACGAGCACGGTCAGGACGCTCTCCGACTTCACTGCGCTCGCATCGCTCACCTTGGAAGCCTATGCGAGCGAACGCCCCCGGCGGGCCCGGATCGGGCACCGCCGGGGGCGTCCCCTAGGCCTCCTCGTCGATGAAGCCCCATTCGCCGACGTTGGAGAAGACGCGCATCGTCGTCGCCCAGTTGTCGCGGACGTTCACGACGTCCTTGTCCACCATGACGAGCGCCGGTGTCCACGCCAGCGGCAGCTGGACGGCCTCGTCGAGGGAGATCTGCGCGGCCTGGCTGTTCAGCTCGGCGGCGCGGTCGCGGTCCATGGTGGTCGCCAGTTCGGCGACGATCGCGTCGACCTCGTCGTTCTGGAACCCGGTGTGGTTGCCCTCGCCCCAGTAGTCGGCCGCGGAGGCCGCGAACAGCGGGGTCTCGATCCAGGAGAACTGGATGAGGTCCCAGTCGCCCTCGTCGAGCACGGAGCTGAGCTGGCCGTTGGGGATCGGGTCGACCTGGAGCTCGATGCCGATCTCGGCCAGATAGGTGATGACGAGGTCCTGGATGATCGGGGTGAACGCGTTGCCCTCGATGCCGGCGCGGTACCGCAGGGCCACGGGTTCGCCTGCGGGCGTGAGGAGCTGCTCGTCCTGCCAGGTGTACCCGGCGTCCTCGAGGATGCCACGGGCCGCCTCGATGTCGCCGGAGCCGAGCGCGGAGTCGGCGAGCTGGTCGCTCCAGTACTCCGAGTCGGGCCGGAAGAGCACGTTCTGCATCGTCTCGATGTCCGGGTACGCGGCGCCGTAGGCCCGCTGGTTGACGTCGTCGGCGTCGATCGCGGTGAAGATCGCCTGGCGCAGCGCCTCGTCGGACAGGAACGGGTTCTTCAGGTTCGCGTCGATGTGGGACCAGCCCGACTGCGGCGCGACGCTGTACTTCAGGTTCTCGTCGGAGGCGAGCTGGTCGAGCACCTCGGGGTCGAAGCTGGAGGGCGCGGCCCCGTCGATGGTGCCCTGGCGCAGCTCGGTCGCCATGGCGTCGGCGCTGCCGATGTACTTGAGCGTCAGCGAGTCGAGCGTGGACTGCTGCGAGCCGGTCCACTCTGGGTTCGGCACGTACTTCGCGTACTCGCCGAGGACCCCTTCGGTCATCTTGAACGGCCCGGCGCTGTAGTCCAGCGGCGGGTTCTCGGAGAAGTCGGCGACGGATGCGGCCATGACGGCGGGGTCGGTGCGCCACTCGGCGTGCCCGCGGGCCTCGGCGATGTGCGCGGGGTGGGTGATGACGCCCGCGGAGTACCACTCCGAGTCGAGGTAGCCGTCCACGTAGGTCACGACCACGGTGTTGTCCTTGGCCGCTTCGATGGACGCGACCTGGGAGCCGTAGCTGCTGGCGGGCGTGCAGCCCTGGCACTGCGCCTCGTCGCCGGAGGTCGCGCGCCAGTGCCACAGGAAGTCGTCGATGCCGATCGGCACGCCGTCGCCCCAGGTCGCCTCGGGCTTGAGGTGGTAGGCCACCGTCAGGGGCGCCTCGGCGAGGAGCTCGGGGGCCTCGGCGTAGATGCCGTCGTTGTAGTGGATCACGCCGTCCTGGTCGAACGAGAACACCGTGGGCCGCAGGGGCTGGTTGATGATCGAGGTGGCGAGGCTGGAGCCGTAGATGTCGGCCTGGCCCCACGCCTCCCACTTGCCATCGACGGCCCACACCAGGTCGCCGCCGTCGGCGCGCTCCCCGGAGTTGCAGGTGGTCGGCTCGGTGATGCAGTCCTCGAAGCCGACGCCGGTCGCATCGGCCTCTCCGCCGCCGCCGCAGCCCGCGACCGCCAGGGTGAGGGCGGCCGCGACCGCGGCGAAGGACTTCGTCAAAGTGCCGCGGGTCGGCGCCTCGGTCTCGCGCATTGCAGGGCCTTTCGGGATGGTATGGGGGGATGTGCACTATGGCACGTCCCGAACGCTATCGCCACCCCAAAGGAATGTCAACTAAAGCTATAGGAATACTCGTGTATCTCACATCCGGGTGAGCCGGTCGAGGTGCAGCCGGACCGCCGCGCCGGTCCGCTCCTCGTCGTCCGTGGCGACGAGGTCGAGGATCGCGCCGCGCAGCACCGCGAGCGCGAGGGTCAGCCGGGCGGGGTCGGCCTCCGGCTCGCACGCGGCGAGGACCGCGAGCCAGTCGTCCACGGTGGCCTTCGCGAAGCCCGACCAGGCGCCGTCCGGTTCCACGAGCGAGCGCCCGTACGCCTCGGTCCACAGCCGCAGCAGCGGCCGGTGCCCCGGGTCGGCGGCCCACTCCCACAGCCGCTCCGCGGCGGCCGCGAGGCCGATCGGCTCGCTGAGCGCCCCCAGGAGCGCCAGCTCGTCGGCGCGGGCGCGGGCCAGCAGCTCGCGGATGAGGCCGTCCTTGCTGCCGAACAGGAACAGCAGCACGCGCGGACTGGAGCCGACCGCCGCCGCGAGCGGGCGCAGCGACATGTCGGCGAGGCCGTGCGCGAGCACGTACGCGTACGCCGCCTCGAGCAGTTCGCTCCGGCGGGCCGAGGGGCTGGTGCGGTCCTGGGTCACGGGTCTAGCATAGAGCCACTGAAACGAGTGTTTCAGTCGATCGCGTCTGGAGGTCCCCGCCATGGCCCACACCGAACTCCGCCGGGCCGATCGCCCCGGCGACCTGGGCTGGATCGTCAAGTCCCAGGGCGAGTACTACGCCGAGGCCCTCGGCTGGGACGCCGGGTACGAGGCGATGGTCGCCGGGATCGTGGCCGGCTTCGCCGGGCTCGACCCCGAGCGCGAGGCCGCCTGGATCGCCGAAGCCGACGGCGAGCGCGCAGGGAGCGTCGCCCTCGTCGCCGACGACGTCCCGGGCACGGCCCGGCTCCGCGTCCTCTACGTCGACCCGGCCGTCCGCGGGCTGGGGCTCGGCGCGCGCCTAGTGGGGGAGTGCCTCGACTTCGCGCGCGCGGCCGGGTACGAGCGGGTGGTCCTGTGGACCGTGGACGTCCTCGCCTCAGCCCGCCGCATTTACCAGGCCCACGGGTTCACGCTCGAGAAGGAGGAGCCGTTCCACCGGTTCGGGCACGACCTCACCGGCCAGGACTGGGTCCTGGAGTTGAAGCGTCAGTAGACCTTCCGCTTCTTCGCGGGGGCCTTCCGCGCGTCGACCAATCTGGCGCGCACGGTGAACCGCTTCGCAGCGGCTTCGACGTCGCCGAGGCCGAGCGCGCTGAAGGGGACCGAGCGGCGCGCGAGCGTGGTGGACACGTGCGCCGGGACGCCCCGCCGGTCCGCCACCGCGAGGTCCCGCTGGTACCGGCGGACCTCCTCCTCGGTGATGTGCTCGCCGAACCGCGCCGTGTACGCCGCCCGGCCCGGCGGCTCGGCGGGCTCGGGGTCGCGGCGCACCGGTTCGACGCCGACCATCGTCACCGCGAGCGGCCCGCGCCTGCGGCGCCAGAAGTAGACCCCGCGCACCTCCGACCACGGCAGGTCCACGGCCGGGCTCAGCTTCCTGGTGTGCTTCCCGTCCAGCGTCTCGGGGTAGAGCCGCACGCCCTCGCGGTCGAACTCGGCGACCACCGGCTTCGCGGACAGGCGCCGCCACCGGGCCGCGGGCCAGGCCAGTGCGGCCGCGACGATGACGATCGCGAGCGGCCACCCGACGCTCGTGCCCGCCTCGGCGGCGACCACGGCCCCGGCCGCGATGAGCGAGCCCGCAGCGGTGCGCGCCGCGTCGCGCAGGTGCGGGCGGTCGGCGATGCGTTCGACATCGGGCATGAGGAGTCCTACGGGCCGAAGGGAGGGACCTCAATGGTCCCACCCTTCGGCCCTCGGTGGTCTTACAGCGCCGCCTCGATCTCGGCCGCGGTCGGCATCGACGCCGTCGCGCCCGGCCGGGTCACCGCGATCGAGGCGGCGGCGGTCGCCCGGTGCATCGCCTCCGGCAGGGCGTCCCCGGCGTCGAGGCGCGCGGTGAGCACGCCCGCGTAGGTGTCGCCCGCGGCGGTCGTGTCCACCGCGTCGACCCGCCGGGCCGGGAGCCGCTCCTCGACCTTGCCGCCGACCGCGAGCAGCGACCCGTCGGCGCCGAGCGTCGCGACGACCGCGCCCGCCCGCTCCGACAGCGCCGCCGCCGCATCGGCCGGATCACCGACCCCGCTGAGCTGCACCGCTTCCCCGGCGTTGAGGACGAGGAGGTCGGTGAGCGCGACGAGCTCCGGATCGTGCTCGACGACCGGCGCCGGGGTGAGCACGGTCCGCGCGCCGTGCCCGCGCGCGAACCGGGCCGCCTCCAGCAGCACCGCCGGGTCCAGCTCGAACTGCATGACCAGGAAGTCCGCCCCGGCGATGAGCTCCCGGGCCGCGTCGTCGAGGTCCCGCACGGCCGCGTTCGCACCCGGGCAGACCACGATCGCGTTGTCGCCCGAGGCGAACACCTCGATGAGTGCGACCCCGGTGGGCCGCGCGACGCGCCGCACCGCGGCCGCGCCGATCCCCTCGGCCGCGAGCACCGCCGCGAGGGCGTCGCCGTGCGCGTCCCGCCCGAGCGCGCCCGCGAACGCGACCTCGGCCCCGGCCCGCCGGGCCGCGACGGCCTGGTTCAGGCCCTTGCCGCCCGGGACCTGCGCCAGGTCCGACCCGAACACGGTCTCGCCGACGGCCGGGGGCCGCGGCAGGCGCGCGACCAGGTCCATGTTCGCGCTGCCGAGGACGACGACGCTCATGCGTACAGGTCCACCGCGCGCCGCAGGTCCGCCAGCGCCGCGTCCGAAGGCGCCTCGATCGCCATGCGCACCCCGGCCGCGGGGACGCCCAGCATCCCGTACACGGCCTTGATGCGGCCCATGTCGCCCCGCACCGTCGCGACGACGTCGTCCACTTTGAACTGCGCCTCGTCGACCGCCTTCTCGTCGCCCGAGGCGACCGCGGCGGCCAGCTCCCGGAACGGCTTCGGGAACACCGAGCTGACCCCGGAGATGACGCCCTGCGCGCCGTGCTCGGCGGCCCGCCCCAGGTCCCGGTCCGCGCCGGTGTACAGCAGGAACGAGTCCGGGACGACCGCCCGGTACGCCGCGATGACGTCGAGCGGCTCCTCGCTGACCTTGGCGCCCTTGATGTTCGGCAGCAGCGCCAGTTCCGCCATGAGCTCGGCGGACACGAAGTTCCCGGTGCGGTTGCGGAACACGTACAGGTACACGTCGAGCCCGTCGGCGGCCGCGGACACCGCGCCGAAGAACTCGCGCAGCGCGCCGTCCGTGGCGGGCAGGTAGTACGGGGTGATGACGGCGATCTCGGTCGCGCCCGCCGCACGCGCGGTCCCGATGAGCGCCAGGACCTCCCGCAGGCTCGGGGCGCCCACGTGGACGATGACCCGCATGTGCGGCGCGAGCTCCTCGACGCTCGCGGCGGTCACGAGCGCCCGCTCCTCGACGCTGAGCGCCGGGAACTCGCCCGTGGTGCCGAGGACGAACGCGCCCTCGTTGCCGGAGGCGGCGACGTACCGCAGGATCGCGCGGGACCCGTCGAGGTCGAGCGCCCCGTCCTCGTGGAACGCGACCGGGACGGCGGTGATGATGTCGGGAGTGGTCATGCGTGCTCCTTCGGATCGATGTGGAGGTCAGCCCTTGGTCGCGCCCGCGGTCAGCCCGCTGACGACGTACCGCTGGGCCAGCAGGGCGATGACCATGACCGGCACGGTGATGACCACCGACGCCGCCATGAGCCCGCCCCAGTCGACACTGGCATAGGACGTGAAGTTCGCGATCGCCACCGGCAGCGTCCGGGTGTCCTGGTCCGAGAGCACCAGCGCGAACAGGAAGTTGTTCCAGGAGAAGATGAACGACAGGATCGTCGCCGTCGCGACCCCGGGTACGGACAGCGGCAGGACCACCCGCGCGAACGCGCCGATGCGGCTCGTCCCGTCCACGCGCGCGGCCTCCTCCAGCTCCTCCGGGATCCCCTCGAAGAACCCGGTCATGATCGCCACGACCAGCGGCATCGTCACGAACACGTGCGTGAGCACCAGGACCGTGTAGGTCCCGACCAGCTGGATCTGCGAGAACAGGAAGTACCACGGGATCAGCAGGCTCACACCCGGGATGACCCGCGCGAGGAGCACGAACGCCGTCGCGTTCTTGATGCGGTACCGGGCGATCCCGTACGCCGCCGGGACGCCGATCACCAGCGCCACCAGCGTGGCGCCCGCGCCGACGATGAAGCTGTTCACGATGAACGGCCCGAACGCCTGCGTCTCGAACACGTTCCGGTAGTTGTCGAGCGTCGGCGCGAAGTCGAGCATCCGGTCCGGGTCGATGATCTCCAGGTTCGACTTCAGGCTCGCCGCGGCCATCCACAGCAGCGGCGCGAGGAACGCGCCGACCACGAGGAGGATGCCGGCCGCCCGGGCGACCGAGGCCGCCCGCACGGGGCGGCGGCGGGTGCGTGGCAGGGCGGTCATGACCGGTCCCCCTTCTTGCGCAGGATCGCCAGCGCGGCCAGGACGACCACGATGAGGCAGAAGAACAGCATGAGCAGCGCCGAGGCCCGCCCGTACTGCGAGTACTCGAAGGCCTCCCCGTACGCGAGGATGTTCAGCGTCTCGGCCTCGTAGTTCGAGCCGCCGCCGCGGCCCTTGGTCGCGTAGATGATGTCGAAGGTCTTGAACGCGTCGATGACGCGGAGCATCGCCGCCGCCGTGATGACCGGCGCCAGCAGCGGGAGCGTGATGTGCCGGAACCGCTGCCACGCGTTCGCGCCGTCCACGCGGGCCGCCTCGTCCGGCTCCTCGGGGAGCGTCCCGAGCCCGGCGAGGAGGATGAGGACGACCATCGGCGTCCACTGCCACACGTCGATGAACACGAGCGTGTTCAGCGCGGTGTCCTTGTCCGCCAGCCACCCCTGGGCCGGGAGTCCGAGGGCCTCCAGCGCCGTGTTCGCGAAGCCGATCGACGGCTCGAACACCAGCAGCCACATCATGCCGACCGCGACCGGGGTCGCGACCAGCGGCAGCAGGATGAACACCCGCACCAGGCCCTGGCCGCGGAACGTACGGCGCAGCAGCAGCGCGATCGCCAGGCCCAGCACCAGCTCCAGGAGCAGCGCGAGGCCGGTGAAGTACGCGGTGCGCCCGACCGCGGGCCAGAACCGCTCGGTGTCGGCGAGCCAGTGCGCGTAGTTCCCGAAGCCGATGAACTCGTAGGGGCGGGTGACCGCGCCGCGGGAGTCGGTGAGGGACAGGAAGACCGTGTACCCGATGGGGAACGCGATGAGCAGCGCCACGAAGGCGACCGCGGGGGCCGTGAGGATCCACTTCAGGTTCGCGTCGACCCGGTCGGTGAAGGTGCGCTTGTAGGTCATGACTCGTCGTCCAAGAGTGTCTGGAAGTCCTCGTTCGCGTCCTTCGCGGCCGCCTCGACGTCGCCGCCCTCGATCGCGGTGACCGCGGGCCCGCCGACGTACTCGCGGGCGCGGGCGACCTGCTCGAGCCGGGGCCGGTCGTGGCCGACGTAGTCGCCGTCCACGTCGCGGATGATCTCGACCAGCCCGGCCGGGTAGCTCGCCGCGGCGGCCGGGTCGTCCCACGACGACTGGCGCGCGGACGGCGCGGTCTCCTCGGCGAGGAGCCGGATGCAGTTCTCGGCGCTGGTGGCCCACTTGAGGAACGCCCACGCCTTGTCCTGCTTCTCGGAGAACGCGTTGACGCCGACCGCGGCGGGCACGATGTTGTACGGGTGCGACCCGGCCGGCCCGGCGGGGAAGCGCGCGTAGGCGACCGTGTCGACGACGGCGCTGGCGTCCTCGTCGAGGAACGTGTACGCCTGGGAGTCGGCGTCGAGGTAGAACGCGGCCCCGCCTTGCGCGAAGATCGCGGAGGCCTCGACCCACCCCATGTTCGTGGCCCCGGGCGGGCCGAAGTCGTGGAGCAGGTCCCCGTAGAACCGGTACGCCTCGATCGCCTCGGGGGAGTCGACGGCGGCGTTCCCTTCGGCGTCCTGGAAGTCGCCGCCGAAGCCGTAGAGGAACGAGGAGAACTGGGTGACCAGCGGGACGCGGGCGCCGCGGAGGGCGATGCCGTGGACGCCGTTCGCGGGGTCGTGGAGGGCGGCGACGGCTTCGCGCAGCTCCTCGAACGTCTGCGGGACGTCGAGCCCGGCGGCGTCGAGGAGGTCGGAGCGGTAGTACATGATGTGCCGCTCGGTCATGACCGGGACGCCGAAGACCTTGCCGTCGAGGCTGACGGCGTCGCGGGCCTGGGCCTGGAAGTCCTCCCAGTCCCACGCGGCGTCGGACCCGACGCGCTCGGTGAGGTCGGCGAGCCAGAGGTTGCGGGAGTAGTCGCGCAGGACGTCCTGGGTCTGGAACACCATGAGGTCGAAGTCGGCGGACCTGGCGTTGAGCCGGGTCCGGTAGGTGGCGTTGAGCTGCTCGTTGCCGTAGGTCTCGATGTGGACCCGGATGCCTTCGGCCGCTTCGTACTCCGCGACGAGGGACTTGAGGCCCTCGGTCCAGGGGCTCGCGAACGTCACGATCGTGAGGGCGTTCGGATCGCTCTCGCCCGAGCAGGCGCCGAGCACGGACGCCGCCGCGATCGGCGCGGGCAGTGCGAGGACCGCCCGGCGTGTGGAGAACATCGTTGTTCCTTCCTGTAGGGGCCGTCTTCAGTTGGCGAGGTGCTCGGGCCTGCGACCTGAGAAGACGTCGATGATCGCCCTTGCCGTGGCGAGGCCGATGCGAGTGTAGGCTTCGCGGCTGTCCGCGGCCGCGTGCGCCGTGGCGACGACCGAGTCGAGCCCGAGGAGCGGGTGGTCGGCGGCGACGGGCTCGTGCTCCCACACGTCGACCCCGGCGCCGGCGAGGTGCCCGCGCCGTAGGGCGTCCGCGAGCGCGTCCTCGTCGACGACGCCGCCGCGGCTGGTGTTCACCAGGACGGCGCCGGGCCGCATCGCGGCGAAGAAGTCCGCGCCGACCAGGTGGTGCGTGGCGGGGGTGTGCGGGGCGTGGACGCTGACGACGTCGGCGTCGGCGGCCCCTGCGAGGGTCGTGAGCGCGACCCCGAGTTCGGCCGCCTTCGCCTCGTCGGCGAACGGGTCGAACGCCTTGAGCTCCACGTCGAAGCCCTGGAGGCGCTTGGCGACCTGGCGCGCGGTGGCGCCGAAGCCGACGAGGCCCACGGTCTTGCCGGTGAGCTCGGCGCCGACGTAGCGGTCCCAGCGCCCGGCGCGGACGTCCCCGTTCATGGCGGGGATCTTCCGCAGGACCGACAGCATGAGGCCGACCGCGAGTTCGGCGACGGCGTTGGCGTTGCCGCCGGGGACGTTCGCGACGTCCACGCCCCGCTTGCGGGCGGCGGGCAGGTCGATGTTGTCGAGGCCGACGCCGAGGCGGGCGATGACCCGCAGCTGCGGGGCCTTCGCGAGCGTCTCGGCGGTGTACACCTCGACGCCGCAGACGGCCGCGTCGGCGGTCGCGAGCAGCGGTTCCAGGTCGGCGGGCTCCCACGGGACGGTGGTTTCGTTCTCCACGAGCGTGAAGCCCGCGTCGAGGAGGAGCCGCCTGCCGTCGGCGCAGAGCTCGGGGTACCGGACCGGGCCGACGACGACCGTGCGGCCCGCGCCGACGGGGGGTTGCGCTGCCATGGAGGGACCGCCTTCCGCTCAACTGTGAACTGTTAACAGACAACATAACACCGGCGTTGCACCGCGGCAATCGCCGCCGATGACAATCCGGTAACTGTTGACAGAAACAGTAGGCAGACTGGTCCACCTGCAAAAACACTTCGCCTTGGGGGCTATCCGGCCTTGCTGAGGATCTCGCGCAGGTGCGCCTTCGCGTGCGCGAGGTGCCCGTGGAGTCGCACCTGCGCCGCCTCCGCCTCGCCCGAGCGGATCACGTCCAGGAACTCCTGGTGGTCCTCGACCGCCGCGGGGATGTCCGGCGTGTAGCTCAACTCGAACAGGATCGCGAACGTCCGCTGGTACGGCCGCCACGCCTCCATGAGCCGCCGGTTCTGCGACAGCCGGTAGAACCCGGTGTGGAAGTCCATGTCCGCGTTCGCGAACCGCTCGAAGTCGTCCCGCTCCCCGGCCGCGGCCATGTCGTCGATAACCAGTTGGATCCCGTCCCAGTCCTCCGGCTCGGCGTTGCGCATCGCCAGCCGCAGCGCCAGCGACTCCAGGGACTCCCGCAGCTCGTACAGCTCCTCGATGTCCCGCATCCCCAGCGACCGCGCGTACAGGCGCTTGCGCCGGTTCTCCACGAGCCCTTCGGACTCGAGCTGCCGCAGCGCGTCCCGCACCGGCCCGCGGCTCACGTCGAACCGGTCCGCGAGGCCGTCCTCGGCCAGGTGGGTCCCGTCGGCGACGGCGCCCGTGATGATGTCGACGCGCAGGCGGTGCGCGATCTGGTCGCCCATGGCGAGCGGCCTGAGCTTTGCGGCCACGGCTCCCCCTTCTCTCGGGCGGAAGTTTACCGGCCGCGGGGGAGGAGCCCGGTGCGCGCGAGCGATACTGTGCGCTGACCACGTGTTGCGACAGGAAGGACGGGCCATGGTGGAGGCCAAGCGCTGGCGGGTGCCGATCGCGACCCGCGACCACACCGAGGGGCACCGGCAGGCGACCTGGCTGGAGTTGTTCTTCGACCTCGCGTTCGTCGTCGCGGTCGCGCAGGCGGCCCTCCAGTTCGAGCACGCCGCGGCCGAAGGGCACCTCGGCGAGGGGCTCCTCGGGTACGCGTTCGCGTTCGCCGCGATCTGGTGGATCTGGGTCTCGTTCACGTGGTTCGCGAACTTCTTCGACACCGACGACGTGCCCTACCGGCTCCTCATGATGGTCATGATCGCCGGGTCCCTCGGCCTCGCCGCGGGCGTCCCGCAGGCCGCGCACCTCGACTTCCGCATCTTCGTCGTGTCCTACGTGGTCATGCGCCTGGCGTACGTCGCGCAGTGGGGCCGCGTCTACCGCACCGGCGACCCCGCGATGCGCCCGCTCGCCCTGAAGATGATGGTTTGGACGACGTTCGTGCAGCTCGGCTGGGTCGCGTTCCTGCTGGTGCCCATGGACCTGCGCGTCGAGGCGTGGCTCGTGTGGTTCGCGCTCGACCTCGCCGTCCCCGTCATCGCCCGCTGGGACCCGCGCCTCGGCGGCCACTGGGGCCACATCCGCGAACGCTACGGCCTGTTCACCATCATCGTCCTCGGCGAGGCCGTCTCGGCCGCGACGATCGCCGTCTCCGGCGCCGTCGACTCCGGCCTCGACTTCGACACCGCCCCGCTCCTCACCCTCGCCGCGGCGGGCCTCGTCACCGTCTTCGCCCTGTGGTGGATCTACTTCGACTTCAGCGGCGGCCACGCCTTCGACCGCGGCCCCCGCACCGTCTACGTATGGGCGTACGCCCACTACCTCGTCTTCGCCTCCGTCGCCGCCCTCGGCGCGGGCATCGCCCTCGCCGTCGTCCGCATCACCGACCCCGAGCACGTCCACCTCGGCGACCGCGCGGTCGCCCTCATCCCCGCGGTCGCCGTCGCGGTCCTCCTCCTCGTCACCCTCCTCATCGAGACCGTCAGCGAACACGGCATGGCCCCCGGCCACGTCGCCGCCAAGTTCATCGCAGCCGCCATCGCCATCGCCGCCGCCCTCCTCGCCCCGACCCTCACCATCCAAGGCGCCGCCGTCATCACCGCCCTCGCCCTCACCGGCCTCGTCGTCTACGGCGTCATAGAACAGCACCGCCTCGCCGCCCCCGCGGAGGCCGAGGCCGCCTGAGCAGGCGGGCGCGGATTAGGATCGAGCGACCACCGCCCTTCGAGCCCCGAGGATCCGACGTGACCGCCACCGACACCGACACCCCTGAAACCCCGGTCCGGAAGCGCCGCAAGTGGCTGCGCGGTACGTTCATCGCCTTGGGGGTGGTGCTCGTGCTCGCGGTCGCGGGGCTCGGCGGCGCCGGGTGGTACTTCTCGAACGAGGTCCTCGTGCCCGACCACTCGCCGTCGGAGTACACGCTGACCGTGGAGTCGGTGGACGAGACCACGGTGACGATCACGCGCGACGAGGCCTCCGAGAAGGACGGCGTGTGGGGCCTGTCCTGGGAGGACGGGCAGGCGGTCGTCGGCGAGATCGTCTCGGAGGACGACGGCACGGTGACCCGCACCCTCCAGGGCGTCCTCTTCGGCGAGCTCGCCGAAGGGACGAAGGTCGGGATGGACAACGACACGTACCGCGGCGACCCGGAGGTCGCGCTCGGCCTCGCGTTCGAGGAGGTCCAGATCCCGACCGACCTCGGCGACGCCCCCGCGTGGCTCGTCCCCGCCGACGGCGAGACGTGGGTCATCGGCGTCCACGGCCGCAACGCCACCCGCGAGGAGATGCTCCGCTCCACCGAGATCTACCACGGCCTCGGCTACCCCGTGCTCGACGTGACCTACCGCAACGACGAGGGCGCGCCCGCCGCCGAGAACGGGCTCATGAGCCTCGGCGAGCACGAGGCCGACGACGTCATCGCCGCGATCGACTACGCGCTCGCCAACGGCGCGAAGGACGTCATCCTCCACGGCATCTCCATGGGCGGCTCCACCGTCGCCACGGCCGCGCGGAAGATCGAGGACCCGTCCGTCATCAGGGGCCTCGTCCTCGACTCCCCGTGCGTCGACTGGAACTCCACGCTCGACATGCAGGCCGCCGACCGGAACGTCATCGACCCGATCACCTGGGCCGCCAAGCGCGTCGTCGAGTTCCGCGCCGACATCAGCATGCACGACCTCGACCAGCGGAACTTCGCCGCAGACTTCGGGATGCCGGTGCTCCTGTTCGTCGACACCGCCGACGAGACCGTGGACCACACCGCGACCCTCGAGTTCGCGGAGATGCTCGACGACGCGACGCTCGTCGAGTCCGCGTCGGGCCACACCGCGACCTGGAACGAGGACCCCGCGAAGTACGCCGCCGAGCTCCAGACCTACCTCGCGTCGCTGTAGAGCGGGTTCGCCCCCGGCGGCCGCTCGGCGGCGGCCACCGGGCCCGGCGCGGTCCCCTCGCCGAACGGCGAGCCGCCCAGGCGCTCGCGGCCGTGCTCGGACAGCCAGTTCGCGAGATCGGGCCCGGCCGGGACGACCTGCGTCGGGTTGATGTCCTCGTGGACGACGTAGTAGTGCCGCTTGATCTGGTCGAAGTCCACGGTGTCGCCGAACCCGGGCGTCTGGAACAGGTCCCGCGCGTACGCCCACAGGTTCGGCATCTCGGTGAGCTTGTTGCGGTTGCACTTGAAGTGCCCGTGGTACACCGGGTCGAACCGCACCAGCGTCGTGAACAGCCGCACGTCCGCCTCGGTGATATGGGCGCCCATGAGGTACCGGCTCGCCGCGAGCCGGTCCTCCAGCCAGTCGAGCGCCGCGAACAGCCGCTTGTACGCGAGCTCGTACGCCCGCTGCGAACCGGCGAACCCGGCCCGGTACACGCCGTTGTTGATCTCCGTGAAGATCCGCTTGACCACCGGCAGCATGTCCTCCACCAGCCCGGCCGGGACCAGGTCGGGCGCGCCGTCGCGGTGGAACGCGCGCCACTGGGTCGACAGGTCGAACGTGATCTGCGGGTAGTTGTTGGTGACGACCTGCCCGGAGGGGACGTCCACGATCGCGGGCACGGTGATGCCGCGCGGATAGTCCGGGAACCGCTTGAAGTAGTGCTCCTGGAGCCGCTCGGTGCCGAGCACCGGGTCACGGCCGTCCGGGTCCAGGTCGAACGTCCACGACCGCACGTCGTGGACCGGGCCCGGCGTCGCGAGCGAGATCGCGTCCTCCAGGCCCAGGAGCCGCCGCACGATGATCGACCGGTGCGCCCACGGGCACGCCCGCGCCGCCACGAGCCGGTACCGGCCCGGCTCGACCGGCCACGCCGCGGCGCCCTCGGTGAGTCCGGCGATCCGCGGGTCCCCGATCGGCGAGGCCGCCTCCACGGGCGCGGCCAGCGCCGCGTCGACGTCGGCGACGATCCGGTCCTCGATGTAGTTCGTGTCCCGCGTGAACTCGCCGCCGGTGACGTACGCGCCCGCCGTCGAATGCTCCGTGCCCGCCGTGCGCGACGGCTCGTGCTGCTCTCCCATGGCCCCCAGCCTACGCAAGTAGGCTCGGCGGAACTCCGCAGAAAGGGTTTGCTTTGGACGACTTGACGACCGACGAGGCCACCGTCCGCTCGCTGCTCCGCGACCAGCGCCCCGACCTCGCCGACCTGGAGCTGCGGCTCGTCGACGGCGGCTGGGGCTGCCGCATGTGGCGCCTCGGCGGCGACCTGGCGCTGCGCCTGCCGCGCACCGAGGACGCCCCGCGGCTCATCGAGCGCGAGCACCGCTGGCTCCCCGGCCTCGCGCCGCTCCTCCCGCTGCCGGTGCCGGTCCCCGAGTACCTCGGCGCGCCGACGGCGGCGTTCCCGAACAACTGGATCGTCACCACCTGGGTCGAGGGCACTCCCGCCGACTTCGCGCCCGTCACCGACCCCGGCTCCGCGGCGGTCCTGGGCGCGTTCCTCACCGCGCTCCACCGGCCCGCCCCGGAGAAGGCCGCGACCGACTCCGACCGCGGCGTCCCGCTCAAGACGTTCACGATGGAGTTCGACGACCCTGCGCTGCAAACGGTCTGGGACGACGCGCTCGCGGCCCCCGAATGGGACGGCCCCCCGGTGTGGCTCCACGCCGACCTGCACCCCGCGAACGTCGTCACCGCCGAAGGCGCCCTCACCGGCGTCATCGACTTCGGCGACCTCTGCACCGGCGACCCGGCGACCGACCTGTGCGCGGCCTGGCTGCTCCTCCCGAACCCGCTGGATTTCTTCGACCACTACGAGGCCGACGAGGCCACGGTCCGCCGCTCCCGCGGCTGGGCCCTGCGCCGCGCCCTCGGGCTTCGCGAAGTCGGCATCGCTGGCGTCAACGGGTGGACCGGCGGCAAGCCGACCTGGCTCCCCGCGGGCGACGCGGCGCTGGAGCGCCTGCTCGCGACCTGACCGCAATAGGCTGGACCGGCGTGAACGACTGAGAGGGAGCACATGGAAGCGACCGACCCGACCGCACTCGAAGACCGCTACGGCGCGCACAACTACCACCCGCTGCCGGTGGTCCTCGCCGAAGGCGAGGGGTCGTGGGTGACCGACACCGACGGGAAGCGGTACCTCGACTGGCTCGCCGCCTACTCGGCGGTCAACTTCGGGCACCGGCACCCGCGGCTCATCGCCGCGGCGAAGACCCAGCTCGACCGGCTCACCCTCGCCTCGCGTGCCTTCCGCACCGACGTGCTCGGGCCGTTCCTGGCGGGCCTCGCGGAGCTGTGCGGCAAGGACGCGGTCCTGCCGATGAACACCGGCGCCGAAGCGGTCGAGACCGCGATCAAGGCCGCCCGCAAATGGGGCTACACCCGCAAGGGCGTGCCCGCAGGCCGCGCCCGGATCGTGGTGTTCGACGGGAACTTCCACGGCCGCACCACCACCATCGTCGGCTTCTCCTCCGACCCCGGTTCACGCGAGGGCTTCGGGCCCTTCGACGGCGGGTTCGACTCGGTCCCCTACGGCGACATCGACGCCCTGCACGAGGCGATCGGCCCCGACACGGTGGCCGTGCTCATCGAACCGGTCCAGGGCGAGGCCGGCGTCATCGTCCCGCCCGCGGGCTACCTGCGCGCGGTGCGCGCGGCCTGCGACCAGAGCAACGTGTTGATGATCGCCGACGAGATCCAGTCCGGGCTCGCCCGCACCGGCCACACCTTCGCCTGCGACAGAGAAGACGTCGTCCCCGACGTGTACCTGCTCGGGAAGGCCCTCGGCGGCGGGGTCGTCCCGGTCTCGGCGGTCGCGGCCGACCGCGAGGTGATGGACGTGTTCACCCCCGGCACGCACGGGTCCACGTTCGGCGGCAACCCGCTCGCCGCCGCGGTCGGGACCGAGGTCGTCGCCATGCTCGCCACCGGCGAGTGGCAGGCCCGCGCCCGCGACCTCGGCAAGCACCTCGAAGGCGCGCTCGCGGCCCTCGATCCGTCCGCGGTGGACGCGATCCGGGTGTGCGGGCTGTGGGCGGGCATCGACCTCGCCGACGGCGGCCCCAGCGCTCGGGAGGTCTGCGAGCGGGCTGCGCGGATGGGCCTGCTGTGCAAGGAGACCCACGAGAAGACCGTGCGCATCGCGCCGCCACTGGTCATCACACCCGGGGAGATCGACCGCGGCATCGCGATCCTCAAGCAGGCCATCGAGGGCTAGGGGGGCCTCAGCCGTCGGAGCTGCGGGCCGCGAGGATCGCGATCGCGCCCGCAGCGTCCTGGATCCGCTCGTCGTCCACGTCGCAGCCGTGCTCCTTGAGGACGGCGAGCAGGTCCGCGACCACCGGCCCGGTGGCCTCCATCGCCCAGGACCGGTCCACCGGGTGCGCGTAGTCCGCGCCGCCCAGCTGCACCCCGTCGTGGTTCCACACGGCCGCCGCCGCGGCCGCGATGCGCCGCGCCCGCGTCTGCGGGTCCCCAAGGGGCGCTTCGCGATCCGTGTCGTCGCCGCGACGCCGGGGCGCGGCGTACGTGGGCCGCACCGGGGTCCGGTACCGGTCGTCGCCGAAGAGGTCTCTGAAATCGCCGATGCCGTGCATTGGTGTGCTCGCTTCCCCCCACCTGACGGTTGATCCGCTCCCCCTATTTGTACCGCGTCCGCCCGGTCCGCCCCCAAGTGGCGTCCCCCGTCGGAGTCATCGGAGCGCCGCCCGGCCGCCGCCCGGTTTGCTAGGCTTCCCCGTCACCGCGAACCGAGTCCCTGGAGTGCTCATGGCCGTCGCCAGGCGGACGTCCCGCGACATCCGCAGCGAGTCGCGACTCATCGTCGTGCGCGCGCTCCTCGCCGCGGGCGAGACCACCCGCAACGAGCTCGCCGAGGACACCGGCCTCAGCCCCGCCACGGTCTCCACCGTCGTCGGCGACCTCCTCAAGTACGGCATCGCCGCCGAGACCGGCCTCATCAGCAACGGCATCGGCCGGCCCACGACCGGCCTGCGGTTCAACGCGGACCGGGGACTCGTCGCCGGGATCTACGTCGAGGACCGGTACCTCCAGGCGACGGTGTTCGACACGTCCCTGCGGCGGCTCGCGAACGTCCAGGTCCGCGCGGCCGAGCCCGTCGAGACCGCCGACGCGGTGATCGACTGGATCGCCCGCATCCTCGACGCCGCGCTGGGCGACGCGGAGGCGTCGCGTGAGGACCTCCTCGGTGTCGGCGTGCTCCTGCCCGGCGGCATGCAGCGCCCCGTCAAGTCCGCCCTCGCGCCCGACGCGATCTGGCTCCACCTCGACCGCCTGCGCGACCGCCTCGGCCTGCCGGTCGTGGTCGACAACCCGCTCAAGGCCATCGCCACCGCGGAGCTGTGGCTCGGCGCCGGGCGCCGCTTCGCGAACCTCGTGGTGGCCAACCTCGGCGAGGGCGTCGGCGCGGGGATCGTCCAGGACGGGACGGTCCTGCGCGGCGCGACGGGCACCGCGGGCGAATGGGGCCACTCGCTCCTCGCCTTCGAAGGGCGCGAATGCCAGTGCGGCCGCCTCGGATGCGTCGAGGCGTACGTGGGCGTGCCCGGCATCCGGCGCACCCTCACCGGGATCGAGCCGGGGCATTCGGTCGCCGACGTGGAGGGCGGCGGTTTCGTGAACGCGCTCGGGGAGGCCGCCGACGCCGGGGACCCGGCCGCGCTCGCCGCGGTCGAACGGACGGCGCATTACCTGGGAGCGGCGCTGGCGGACCTCGTCGCGATCGTCAACCCGGAGCACCTCGTGCTGTCGGGCTGGACGACGTTCCCGCTGGGGGAGCGCCTGCTGCCGGTCGTGCGCGAGCGCGTCCGCGCCGACGCCCCCGGCGACGCCGCGGTCGACCTCGGCATCGAGCTGTCGCGCAGTTCCGGGATGGAGGGGATCGCCGCGATCGCCTTGGAGCGCTTCATGAGGGACGTCGGCCTGGTGACCACCAGGGTCCTGCCCGCGATCTAGCCCTTGCGGAGCGACCCGAGCGAGGAGAACGCGAGCAGGACGAATCCGGCGAGGACCGCGGTCGCCGCCGCGGCGGCGGCCGACGTCGCGACCGTGAGCGCCCCGCCTGCGGCGCCCAAGGCGATGAGGCTCCACGCGAGCGGCCGGAACACCGGCGCGTCGAAGGCTTTCGCGAACGGCAGGAAGTGAACGCCCACGACGAGGACCACCCAGCACACCGTCAGCTCGGGCCGCTCGAACACGCGGTTGATGATGTTGGCGCCCAAGATGATCGCGACGACCTCGGCGGCCACGGCGATCCAGTAGGTCCGCAGTGACTCCCGCGCCGGCGGCCGGCCCGCAGGCGCGCGGCGCATCACGACCCAGACCGCCAGCGCGAACGCGGCGACACCGGCGATCCGGGCGATCAGCGGCAGCGGGCCGGGCAGGCCACCCGCGTTGACGAGGACGAACACCAGGCCGCCGATGGACCCGATGGTCCCTCCGAGTTTCTCTCCATGCACTGCGGTATTCAAGCACACGTGTGCGAATCGGGGCGGACCTAGTGCAGTGCGACGGAATACGACGCGAGGTGCGGGCCGTCCGCGGCGGGCACCGCGGCCACTTCGGCGTGCAGCACGATCATTGCGGTCTCCCCGGCTTCGGCGCGGAACCGGGCCCGGTGCTCGGCGCCGCTCAGGTCCACGGCGGTTCCGGGCCCGATCTGGCTGGGGTGCAGCGGCACCCGTACGACGAGTTCGTGCTCGCCGGGGGCGAGCTGCGTCCACGTGCGGGTCCATCCCGCGGCCAGCGGCTCCCCGTCGAGCAGCACCTCGGGTGCGGGGACCCAGGGGCGGCACGCGGGCGCCTCGGGTTCGCCGATGCGCACGGTCCGCCAGCGCTGCAACAGGTTCGGCGTCCCGCCCGCGAGGGCCGCGACGGCCTCCGGCGGGTACTTGTCGAGGCTGTACCGCAGGTGCAGGCCGAACCCGGCCCAGCCGGGCGCGGGCGCTGTCCGCTGCGGTTCGTCGGCGTCGAGGACCGCGGGCGCGTCGCCCGGGGCCGGGGGAGCGGCGACCGCGACGCGCCGCAGCCGCACCTGCTTCCGCAGGGCCGCGATGACGGCGGCGGCGCCGATGCCGAGCCCGACGGCGATCGCGGCGGCCGGTGCCGCGGTGAGGACCCCGGGGCTCGCCAGGACGGTCCAAGTCAGGACGGCGGCCGCGGCGGCGCCGCCGAGCAGCAGCAGGTAGTACCGCCCGACCGGGCCGGGGCGGCGCCGTTCCTTGAACGATACGGGGTCGCGCAGTTCACCGGCGAGGGCGAACCGGTCGGCGGTGTCGCCGAGGACGCCCGCGTAGTCGAGTTCGAGCCGCTCGCCCGCGGCGAGGTCCACCTGCCGGTAGCAGCGCGAGTGGCCCGCGGCGACGGCGACGAGGTGCGTCCCGGGCGGGAGCGCCAGCTCAGTCGTACCCCAGCCCCAGGAGGCGGGCACGCCGTCGACGCTGACGACCGGCACAAGGGGCCGGGAGGCGCGCAGCGAGGGCCGCGCCTCGCGCGAGTCCTGGTTGCGCCAGGCGGTCCGCACGACCACGACCGCGTCCGTCGCGCTCTCGCGCTCGTCGAGGCGCCGTCCGGCCCGGACCTCCACGGCCGCATCGGGATGCGGCCGCGCGGCCCAGGCGCGGAACGGCGGGAAGACCTTGAACGGGGCGAGGCGCCGCAGCCCCGGGAGCACCGGCCAGGCCAGGAGCAGTGCCGCGGCGGCCAGTGCGAGCGCCATGCCTACTTCCCGCCCCAGTCGGGCGCGTCGTCGTCGGCCCACTCGGGCGGGTCGATCGCGGGGATGAAGTCGAGGTTGCCCGGGTCCAGGCCGTACTTGGAGCGCGGGTCCTCGGCGCCGTTGACGTCGCCGTCCCCGGCGATGTCGTTGGCGTTGAGCCCGAGGTTGTAGGCGCCCTGACCGCCGACGAACAGGTGCCCGAGGCCGCCCGCGACGTGCCGCCCGCCCGACGGCGCGGCGGCGTTGCGCAGGCCCAGCTGCGCGAGGCCCTGGATCATGTTGAACGCGGTGGGGCCCACCATCTCCAGCGGGTTGACGACGTTCCCCTGGGAGGCGAGGACGGTCCACGACACGGTCATGCCGCCGCCGATGGCCGCGGCGATCGCGTTGCCGACGACCTTGAGGGCCCCGTCGAGGGATTGCAGCACCCCCAGCCCCATCGCGGCGATCGTCATCGCCGCCGTCCGCACCGCGGCCGCGGCCGGGGCGGTGAACGGGACGGCCTGGAGCGGCCAGTACACGACGGCCATCGCCATGAGGCAGGTCGCGAGCGCCGCGTAGGCGGTGACCATGACCGCGAGCAGGGCCGCGATGGTGAACAGGCCCACGCCGACCTCGATCGCGAACGCCGCGATCGTGAACAGCTGCGTACTCACCTTTCCGGACTGCTCGTGGAAGGCGTCGCAGTCGTCGCCCTGCCACGCCTCGGAGTCCATGGCGGACACTTCCTCGTCGAGGCCCTTGCCCGCGGTGATGTACTTCTCGGCCAGCTGGAACCAGTACGCGCCGACCATCATCAGCTGGCCGGGGTTGCACTGGTTCATGTAGACGATGCGGGCGATCTGGGTGCAGGAGGGACCGAACGTGAAGGCGGGCAGCACGATCTCGACGGCCGCGGCCGGCGCCACGACCGCGAACAGGTCCATCATGCCCTGGAAGCTCTTGGGATCCGGTGCGCCGATTGACATTGCGCGATTCCTTTGCGGTTCGGGAGTTCAGTTGAAGTCGGAGGCGCAGGCCTGGTCGGCGTCCTCCCAGGAGGTCGCGCAGCCGTCGAGGTTCTCGTTCATGGCCTGGAAGCACTCGGCCGCGCCCTGGACCATCTCGTTCATGTAGCTGACCGCGGTCGTGTAGACCATCGCGAGGGACGGCGCGACCGAGGTGTAGAGGGTCTGGTCGATGCTCCGCAGGTTGGGGAGGATCTCGTTGGCCTCCTCCAGGGTCGGCGTGACGTTGGCCTGGATGTCGGCGCCGAGCTGCCGCAGTGCGGCGGGGTCGATCTTCGTCATGGCGTCCTCATTTCCCGTGCAGTCGGCGGATGATGTCGTCGTGCTGGCGCCGCAGGTACTCGTACTGGCCGCGGACCTTGTCCCCGTACGCGTCCATCTCCCCGGGCAGGCCGTCGACCTGGTCCATCGTCAGCGGCAGGTCGAGGCCGTCGATCTGGGTGCGCTGGCGCTCCTTCAGGTCCGCGATCGCCCTCGCGGCGGTCTCGGTGATCTCCTTGCCGAGCGCCTCGGGCCCCAGCTCGCGGGCGTGGATGCCGAGGAGGACGCCCGCGATCGGGTACTCGCCGGTGGACTCGACGGTGACGGCGTCGTCGGGGCCGGCGGCGCGCCCGGTGACCGGCACCAGCTCGGTCGGCTGGCCGGGGCGGGGCTGGAACCGCTCCAGGATCCGGATCGCGGCGTCGAGGCCCTCCGTGGGGATGTGGTCGGCGAGTCCCATGCGGGCCATGGACCTCGGGTCCTCGGGCGGCAGGTCGTCCTGGTCGGCGCCGTACTCGGCGCGCTTGCGGTCGATGACGGCCTGGAGGCCGTCCTGGCGGAGCCCGTCGCGGAGGTTCTTGAGCTCGGCGAGGGCGTCGGCGGCCGAGCGGGACTCGTGGGCCTCGGCGGCCCTGACGGCGTCGGCGGCCTCCCTCGCGGTCCACGTGACGAGTTCGGCGAGTTCGCGGGCGGGCAGGCGCAGAGCCTCGGCGGTGAGCCGGACGACGGGGGTGCCGTTGCCGTCGACGACGGTGACGCCGCCGTCGGCGCTGGTGTGTGTCGGCGGCGGCGGGTCGGTGTCAGTCAAGGGGGGTCTCCGTCCCTGTCAGGCATCGCGAGGGGGCTGCTCAGAGGATAATCCGCCGATGCCAGGTCAAGTCACTCAGATCCCTTGTGGCAGTTCATATTCTGTTAATCCATATACGACGGTCGAGCGAGGCCGGTCCTGTTGCGGCGGTTGGGGACGCGGCAGGGCCCGGTGGGACGATCACCGCCGGGCCCTGGCTCTCGCGTAGCCGTTCAGTTCCCGGCGAGCGCGCGCCCGGCCTCGCGGCCCGCGTCCAGCGCCTGGCGGTGCTGCTCCGCGGCGAGGTCGCGGAGCGCCTCCATGCCCGGGGTCGTCGCGGCGAGGGTGAGCTCGCGCTTGACGATCGTCAGGTCGGCGCCCCAGATGTCGCCGAGGACGCGCTGGAGGTACGGCGTGGAGTGGTCCCAGCCCTCGCGGGGCGCGCCGGGGCCGTAGCCGCCGCCGAGCGAGGTGACGAGGACCGTCGGCGTGCCCTTGAGGACCGGCGTGGTCGCCCCGGCGCCGGAGATGACCAGGTCGGCCCAGGCCTTGAAGTGCTGCGAGACGCCGTAGTTGTAGAGCGGGACGGCCAGGATCGCCGCGTCGGCGGCCTGGAGCTCCTCGGCGAGCGCGGCGGCCAGGCCCAGGGCCTCGACGTGCGCGGCCTCGCGCTGCTCCTCGGGCGTGAACGACCCGACGGTGGCGTTCGCCCACGCGTCGGCGGGCAGCGGGTCGGTGCCCAGGTGGCGGCGGACGACGGTGCCGCCGGGGTGGGCGGCGGTCCACTCGGCCTCGGCGAGGTCGGCGATCTCGGCGCTGGTGGAGGCGCCGGGCAGGATGCTGGCGTCCAGGCGGAACAGGTTCATGCGGATGGCTCCTTGAAGCGGCGCCGTCAGGGGCGGCGCGGTCGGTTCGGGAGGGGCACGCCGTCGGGCCCCTCGCCAACTAAACGGACTTTACCCCGTTTATATTTCCGGCCGGTAGAGTGATCCCGTGGACCGACCCGTCGTACCTCTGGGCAGACCGCGCGCCGAGCGCGCCGACGCCAGGCGCAACCGCCTGCGGCTCTTGGCGGTCGCGCGCGAGATGCTCGACGAGTGCGGCGCCGAGCATGTGACGATGGACGCACTCGCCGAGCGCGCCGGACTCGGCAAGGGCACCGTCTTCCGCCGCTTCGGCTCCCGCGCCGGGATCTTCAAGGCCCTCCTCGAAGAGGAGGCCCACCGCTTCCAGGAGCTCGTCCTCTCCGGGCCCCCGCCGCTCGGACCCGGCGCCGGCCCCGCCGAGCGCCTCATCGCCTACGGCCGCGTCCGCATCGGGTTCCTCGCCGACAACCTCGCCGTCGCCCGCGCCGCCATGGACCGCGACGTCGCCGTGCCCGCCGTCGAGGTCGACATGACCCGCGTCCACATCCGGATGCTCCTCAACCAGGCCGACATCGGCGTGCGCGACACCGAGGGCCTCGCCCTCCAGCTCTCCGCGGCCCTCGAAGGCCCGCTCCTGCTGTACGTCTCGTCCCCGCAGGCCCCCGGCGACGCGCGGGACGGCGGCGCGTTGCGCCTCGCCGACGCCTGGCAGGACCTCGTCGAACGCCTCTTCCGGGCGGGCCCGAAATAACCCCCGCCCGGTCTCGCTTTTCCGGGCCCGGAGGGCTACGCTGATCCACATTGCTTGCCCAATCCGACAACACATGTTGGAGGACTGCACGACACGGCTGCGGCCCGAGGGGTCCCGTGCGGCAGGAGCAGCGCCACTCCCGAAATGCCCGGAACGGCTTGCGTCCATGATCCGACATCACCCGTAGTGAGTAATGCGACACTCACTTTCCGGAATCCTCCATAGGATTCGATCATGGTCCCCGCCAACATTCCCCCGCCGGAGCCGGTCCACCGACCGGCCGACACCAACACCTCCGCCGGTACACCCGGTCGGACTCTCGCCGGACCGCCGGCGCCCTCCACCGCCGCGGCACCCGCCGGTGGCATGACCTGCTGGACCCAGGAGGTCTAGACGTGGCACTCGATTTCGACGGCGACTTCGTCAGACAAGCCGTCGCCATCCTGCTCAGCGCGAACCAGCTCATCGCCTACTGGCTCGCGGGCAACAAGAACAACCTCGGCTGGCTCCTCGGCGTGCTGGGCGGCATTCCGTGGATCGCCTTCATCGTGGTCTGGGACGTCTGGGGCCTCGCCCCCCTCGTCATCGGACTCCAAGTCATCTACATCCGCAACCTGGTGCGCTGGTGGCGCGAGAGCCACAGCACCGAAGTCGCGCTCGACCCGCCGGTGGTGACGGCGGCCAAGGTCGGCGCACCGACCGCTTCCTGATGGGGAACCGCCGGACCGGCTGGGGAGGGAGCACCCCGAGGAGGGGCGCTACAGCCGTCCGGCGGACCCGTCTCACAGGGAGCGGTCGCACTATGTCACGACCGCGCCCTTGTGCGAGAATCGCTCGGTGCATGTCGGCAGGCCGTTGATCCGGGGGTTCCGCGCCCTCGTCTTCGCCGTCGCCTGCACCGGCGTCACCGCCGCCCTCCACTTCGCCGCGGGCGGCCACCGCTTCGACCCCGTGCACCTCGCCGCCGCCGTCGCAGCCGTCACCGCAGCCGCCGTCCCGCTCGGGAGGCGCCAGCGCGGACCCGCCGCCCTCATCGCCGCCTGCATTGCGGCCCAAGCGGTCCTGCACGTCTGGTTCACCCTCGCCTCCGGGCACCTCGCCCACCTCGACCCCGGCCTTCCGATGACCGGCGTGCACCTCCTCGCCGCGGCCGCCACCGCCGCGTGGCTCGCCCGCGGCGACGCCGCCCTCGCCGCGCTCGCCGACCTCCTCACCCTCTTCGCCGCCCCGGCCCTCGCCCTCCTCCTGGCCGCCGCCCCGGTCGCGCCCGCGCGCACCGCGACCGCGTACGCCGCCCCGCGGCCCCGCCCCCGCCTCTTCGCCGCCGCCGCACCCCGGCGCGGACCGCCGCTCGGAGCGCCCGCGGGCTGACCCGCCCGCGGATCCGCCGTCCGCGCCCGCCGCCGAGGCGGGCGAACGCTCCGAGACCTCTGAGGCACGCCACCATGACCGTCATCCGCCGCAATACCCTGCGCACCATGCTCACCGCCGCGTCCGGGCTCGCCCTCGCGCTGGCCTTCGCCGCCCCGGCCTCCGCCCACGCGGGCCTGGTCGGCACCGACCCCGAGGACGGCGCCGCCCTCGACACCGCGCCCGCCTCGGTGAGCGCCACGTTCTCCGAGAACCTCGACGGCCCCTCCACCGAGATCGCCGTGACCGGCCCCGACGGCGCCGTCATCGACGCCGGGGACCCGGTCTTCGAGGGCGACACGTTCACGCAGCCGATGCTGTACGCCGAACCGGGGGAGTACACGGTCGCCTACCGGGTCATCTCCGAGGACGGCCACCGCATCGACGGCGCCGTCAGCTTCACCGTCGCCGAGATCCCGAACGAGCTGTCGCTGAACCCGGTCGAGACCGAGACGAGCGCCGCCGAGACCACCGCCGCCGAGTCCGCTCCGGCCGAGACCGAGTCCACCTCCGAAGCCGCTGCGGCCGAAGAGGACTCCGGGAACAACGCCGCGGTCGTCGCCGGGGCCCTCCTGGTCCTGCTGGCCGTCGCGATCGCCGTCGCGGTCCTGGTGAACCGCCGCCGCAAGGCCGCGGCGTAAACGAGCGGGCGGCACACCGCGAGGTGTGCCGCCCATTTTCTTCGACTACTCCCCGGTCACGCCGTCGGCGAACTCCCGCATGACGTCGAGGTGCCCGTTGTGGCGGGCGGTCTCCTCGATGAGGTGCAGGAGGATCCACCACAGCGAGCACGGCTCGCCGTCGGGCGGCGCGTTCCGCTCGAGCGCGTCGAGCGGCAGCGAGTCGGCGATCGCGACCGACCGGGCGCACTGCTCGTCGTACTCGTCGAGCAGCCGCGCGAGCGGCACGTCGTCGACGAGCATCTCCGCGTCGGGGTCGTCGTCGCTCCACGGCCCGCGGTCGGGCTCGCCCAGGAGGCTGACCTCGAACCACGCGTGCTCGTTCCACCGCAGGTGGGAGACGATGCCTGCCACGGTCATGCGCGGCGAGGGAAGGTAGGACCGGTGGGCCTCGGCTTCGGCGAGCCCTTCGGCCTTCTTGCGGACGGTCTGGCGCTGCCAGCGCAGCCGCTCGTTGAGCGCGGTGCGCTCGTCCATCGGTCGTGGTTGCGCCTGTTGGCGTTTCATACGGGTACTCCAGGTTCGCGGGTGCCGTCCCGCCCGTGGAGCCGCCGCGTCAGCGCACGCCGCGGGAGGGGGACACCGGTTCGTTCGGATTCGACACCGTTTCCACCTCCCTTCCGTCGCTTGCGGTCTCCCTCGGAGTCTAGCGGGTCGTCCAGCACCGGGCCGGTCAGGCTTCGAGGAGCTCCTGCGCCTGCGTGAGGATGCCGCGGACCTCGTCCTGCCAGGCGTAGACCTCGGTCTCGATCGACAGGTAGTAGTCGGCCTGGGTGTCCTCGTGGGCCTGGTGCGCGGTCTCGCGGAACCCGGTCTCGTCGCCGCATTCGGCGACGTCGACGGCGAGCGCGATCTCGAACGCCAGCTTGCCCTCGAAGTCGGCGGGCGCGTCGTCGGGCAGGTCCGGGTGGTCGTGGACGTCGGCCTCGCCGGTGTACAGCTCGTAGAGGTAGTCGCTGATCGGCAGCGAGCCCTCCTCGCCGAACTCCCACCCGGGGCGCCCGCGCTCGGCGAGGCAGTCGACCAGCTCGCCCTCGACGCCCGCGATCCGCTCGCGGTACTCGGTCTGCACCCCGGCCATGCCCTCGAAGTCCTCGAGCGGGTCCTCGGGCCGGTAGCGCCAGTACGCGGCCGAGTACTCCTCGCCCTCACCGCCTTCGACGAAGAGCTCCATGTCGCCGTAGAGCGCGTCGATCATCTCGCGCTTGCAGCCGCCGGGCTCGGGCTCGACGTAGTCGGGCTGCTCCTCCATGTCGATCTCGCCCTCGGCGTCCTCCTCGGCCGGGGCGCGGTCCTCGCCGATGAGGTAGCCGTTCTCGTCGGAGGCGATGGCCTCGCCGTAGAACGCGATGTACCAGTCGTACTGGTCCTGCGGGGAGAGCGCCTCGAACGCGTCGTTCTCGAAGAGGGTGCCGCCGGCCTCGGGGCTCCCGGCGGCGAGCGCGTCGTCCATCGCGTCGATGCCGTGGTACTCGTCGTACTCGGCCGCGAGGTCGGACTCCCGGCCCTCGTCGGTCATGCGCCAGGAGCCGAAGCCGAACCGCTCGGCGTCCTCCTGCTCCAGGAGCCAGCCGTCGTAGGGGTAGTAGTCGAAGAGGGTCTCGGTCTCGACCGGTTCGGGCCCGGGCGCGAAGTAGAGCCGGTCGTGGACGGTGAACCCCTGGTCCTCCAGGCACCGCTGCTGGACCCGCAGCTCGACGGCGTCGAGCTCGGCGGTGAGGCGGGCGGTCTCGTTGACCATCTCGACGAGGCGGGCCTCGTCGAACGACTCTGTGGCGGTCCCGCCGCCCTCGGTGCCGCCCGCTTCACTGCCGTCGCCGCTGCACGCGGCCGTGGCCGCCAGGGCGACCGCGACGCCGATGAGGCCCGCGGTGGTACTGCGCTGCATAACTGCTGCTCTTTCGATGGGAGCCGGAAAATGACCCCCTCAATACGCGCGCGTGCGGCGCCCCGGTTGCCCGCGATTCCGGGTCAGCGGCCCCCGTACATCCGGTCCATGAGCTGGCGGACCGACGCGTCCATGTCCTTGAACTGCTGGAGCGAGGCGTCCTGCATCTGGGCGATCCGCTCGTTCATCTCGGCCATGTCCGGTGCCGGCACGGGCACCGTGGTCTGCTCGCCGCGCCGGTCGATCGCGGTGTTCAGGGCGAGCGTGAGCTGCTCCAGGAGCGCTTCGGGCCCGTCCTTGAGGGCGCTGAGGGTCATCTTGATCTGCTCGAACCGGCCGTCGGTCCCGAGCACGACCTTGATGCGGCCGTCGGCGGCCTCGGTCAGGATCGGCTCCGTCTGCCCGCCCGCGGTGCCGGGCCCCTGCGCGAGGGTGTCGCGCGCCGCCGAGAGCTGCTGCGCGATCTGGTCTTCTCCGAACATGCGGTCCTCCTAGCCGTTCCTGCCGAGCTTCGCCATGACCTGGCTGATCGAGGCGCTGAACGCCTGCAACTGGCGCACCCCGGCGTCCTGCACGGCCGCCAGCGACTCGTTGATCGCGTTCAGGTCCGGGACGGCGTCCCCGGCGGTGACCATGGCCGCCCGCTTGTCGAGCGCCTCGTTCACCGCGAGCAGGACGTGCTCGGCGATGAAGTCGGTGCCCTCCTTGAACGCCTTCGGGTCCGCGTGGATCTCCGCGACCCGCCCGTCGACGCCGAGCGTCACCCGGATGCGGCCCTTCGCGGCCTCCACCGTCACGGGCTCGGCCTGCCCCTCCTCCGGGGAGGCGGTCGCCCGGGCCAGCTCGGCCCGCGCCTCCGCGAGTCGCCGCGCGTTCTCGTCTGCCTCGGCCATGGGCTCTCCCGTCTGGTTCGTGAAACCGGCTCATCGTATCCCGGTCATACGATCGGAAACCGCCCGCGGCGGGCGGGACGCAGATAACCCCTGGCGGAGCGCGGCGACGGCGGCCGGGAGGGTTACCGTTGATTCATGACCTATCGATACCTGACCGACGCCGACGCCGACGCGCTCCTCGAATCGACCTACCCCCAAGCGCGCCAGCTCCCGGCCCTGTCGGAGCTGATCGGCAGCGACCTGCGGTGGGATCCCCCGGCCCGCACGCTCGTCTACCTCGCCGAATGCTGGATCGAGGGCGTCGGCTACGGGCAGCGGCTGCACACGTGCGCCGCGCGCAACATCAACGGGGACAAGGACCTCGCGGTGGAATTCTCCCGCGCGGCCCGCAAGGGCGACGCCGACCTCGTGGCCGCCGCGGCCGACGAGGTCCTCACCATGGTCGCCGAGGGCGTCAGCGCCGCCGACAACGCCGCGGCCACCGCCGCCATCACCGCGATGCTCCACGGCGGCCTCACCGAGTCGCCGTCCCGCAAGCCCATGTTCGCGGCTCTGCGGACCCAGTGGTCGGCCCGACCGGCCGCCTGAAGATCGAACGTGTGGGTGCTACAGGGTTCGAACCTGTGACCACCTCGTTGTAAGCGAGGTGCTCTACCACTGAGCTAAGCACCCTGGGGCGCGGCAGGCCGCGCCGAGCCTGAGAAAGGGTACCTGAACGGGGGCTTGGGCGCGAGTGCGGGTCTGACGTGCGCGAGCGCGGCGAGAGGTGCCGCACACGGGGAATTCAGTGGAAGCTTCAAGTGTTGCGCGTGAGGTGGAAACAGTTCGTGTAGACATCTGGTCCGACATCGCCTGCCCTTGGTGCTACGTCGGCAAGGCCCGGTTCGACAAGGCCGTGGAAGGGCTCGAAGGAAAGGTCGCCGTCGAGGTGCGCCACCGCTCCTTCGAGCTCGACCCGGGCCGCGAGGCCGGCGACGTCGACGCCGTCGTCCCCATGATCGCGAAGAAGTACGGCATCAGCCCCGCCCAGGCCCAGGCGAACGAGTACAAGCTCGGCGACCTGGCGCAGCTGGAGGGCCTGGAGTACCGGACCGAAGGGCGCGACCACGGCAACACCTTCGACCTGCACCGCATCCTCCACCTCGCCTCCGACAAGGGGCGCGAGGCCGAGGTCTGGAAGGCGTTCTACGCCGCGAACTTCGCCGACGAGGCGTCGATCTTCCAGCGCGACCGGGTCGTCGAAGTCGCCGTCGCCGCCGGGCTCGACGAGGCCGACGTGACCGCCGTCCTCGACGACCCCGAGCGCTACCGCGAGGCCGTCCGCGCCGACGAGGCCGAGGCCGCCGCGCTCGGCGCCACCGGCGTCCCCTTCTTCGTCATCGACGAGAAGTACGGCGTCTCCGGCGCCCAGCCGACCGCCCTCTTCACCGAGATCCTCGAGAAGGCCTGGGACGAGCGGCAGCCCGCGAACTGACGGGGGCGAACTGGCCAAACCTTCACGATTCGGCGCGCCCAGGCATATCCTGAGGCGAATTCCGACAACGAGGAGGCGGTAGCCATGCCCATGGATCGCGAGACGCAGCTCAAGCTGGTGAACCTGCGGGACGACGCCGGCGTGCTCTCGCTCTACGTCAACGCCGACCCCCGGCAGGAAGGCTCGACCCCGCCCTGGAAGACCCGGCTCGACCAGGGCCTCAAACAGCTCCGCGAAGCCGTCGGCAACGGCACCGGCTCACTCCTGGGCCGCCGCGTCGACGACCTCAAGATCGACATCGAAGCGCTCGTCCGCCCCGGCTCGCCCGGGATCGGGCGGGCGCTCTTCGTCGCCCTCGGCACCGGCGAGACCTACAGCGTCGCAATGCAGACGCCCCTGACCGACCGCGTCGCCCTCGCACCCCGCTCCCACATCGCGCCGATGTTCGGCGCCTGGGCCGAAGGCGCCCCCGTCGGCGTCGCCGTCGTCGACGGCAAGGGCATGCGCATCCTCGACAGCCGCTTCGGCAAGTGCGAGGAGGTCTCCGGCCTCTCCTTCGAGCTCGACACCGCCGAATGGCGCGTCATGAAGGGGCCCGCCGCCGTCCAGAGCGCCTACGGCGGCCGCGACGGCTTCGTCTCATCGAACCAGCAGGACCTCTTCGACTACCGCGTCGCCGAGCACCTCCAGAAGTTCCTCGCCGCCGCGCACTCCACACTGGAGGAGCACGTCGCCGAGTTCGGCTGGGAGCTCCTCGTCGTCACCGGCGAGCCCGAGCTCGTCGAGGCCGCCTCCAAGCACCTGCGGGGCGGCGTCAAGGCCGAGGTCGTGCCCTCGCAGCTGGTCCTGAGCCAGAAGTCGCCCGCGATGATCCAACAGGCCGTCGCGCCCGAGATCGCCGCCGCCCGGCACGCCCGGGACGTCCGGCTCGCCGCCGCCTTCGCCGAAGCGGTCCCCAAGGCCGCCATCGGATCCGAAGAAGTCCTCGACGCGCTGCAAGGCGGCCGCGTCGACCGGCTGCTCATCGAGCGCGACTCCGTCTGGAGCGCCCGCCGCATCCCCGAGGGCGCCGTCCTCGCCGACGCCGTCGCGCCCGGCGAGCCCGAGACCGCCACGGCCCTCGCCGAAGCGCAGCTCGGCGAGGCGATGATCGAGATGGCGCTGGCGTCCGACGCCCGCGTGTCGATCCTCGGGGAAGGCGTCGACCTGGGGAAGGAAGCCGGAGGCGTCGGGGCGTTCCTGCGCTGGTGACGGCCCCTTGAGTCGATAGTTAGGTTATGCTAACCTATCCTCGGCAGTTCGAACTAGGGCCGCGAGTCTCTCACCTCTCGCGGCCCTAACTGCGTCTCCGGGCCCGGAATCCGTTGCACCGGAACATCTCCTGCGTCACATTGCGGCTCGGGGCCTTCCCTTCCGGCGGAATTCAACATACATTGAATTCATCAAGCGATGAATTCACGAACACGGCTCACCCCTAGGAGACCGCCATGACCGAGCAGCAGCAGACCGAAGTGATCGTCGTCGGCGCGGGCCCCACCGGGCTCCTCCTCGCAGGCGACCTCGCCGAAGCCGGCGTCGCGGTCACCGTCCTCGAGAAGCGCGGCGCCGAGATCTCGAACCTGTCCCGCGCCTTCGCCGTCCACGCCCGCACGCTCGAAGTCCTCGACGCCCGCGGCCTCGCCGACGGCCTCTTCGCCCTCGGCGGCCGCAAGCTCGGCGAGCTGTTCCTCTTCGGCCGCGCCAAGGTCAAGCTCAGCAGCCTCGACTCCCGCTTCCCGTACGTGCTCATGACCCCGCAGTACAACGTGGAGCGCGTCCTGCGCGAGCGCGCCGCCGAGGCGGGCGTCGACTTCCGCTTCGACCACCAGGTCACCGGGATCGACCAGGCCGACAGGAGCGCCACCGTCCGCACCGACAAGGGCGACTTCACCGCGACCTACGTCGTCGGCACCGACGGCGTCCGCTCCGCCGTCCGCCAGGCGGTCGGCATCGACTACCCCGGTGAGGCCGTCCTCCGCTCGATGATGCTCGCCGACGCCGAACTCGACGCGCCGCCCGCCGACAGCCCCGCCGTCAGCGGCGCGAACGGCGCGTTCTGCTTCATCGCCGACTTCGGCGACGGCCTGTGGCGCGTCATCGCCTGGAACGCCGCCGACCAGCAGGACGACGACGCGCCCGTGTCCTCCGACGAGATCCGCACCGCCCTCAAGCTCGCGTTCGGCACCGACTTCGGCATGCACGAGCCGAAGTGGTCCTCGCGGTTCCACTCCGACGAGCGCCAGGCCACGGCCTACCGCGCCGGGAACGTGTTCCTCGCGGGCGACGCCGCGCACTGCCACTCGCCCGCCGGGGGCATGGGCATGAACACCGGCCTCCAGGACGCCGCGAACCTCTCGTGGAAGCTCGCCGCGGTCCTGCGCGGCGCCGATCCGGCGCTGCTCGACACGTTCGCGGCCGAGCGCCACCCCGTCGGCGAGGCGGTCCTGCGCGCCAGCGGCCGCATCATCCGCGTGGCCGCCAACAAGTCCCGCGTCGTCGGGGCCGTCCGCGGCGCCGTCCTCGGCACCGCCCTGAAGCTGGACCCGGTGCAGCACAAGATCACCGGCCTCATCAGCGGCATCGACGTCCACTACCCGCACGCCCACGGCGAGCACCGCCTCACCGGCACCCGCGCCCAGGACGTCGACCTCGCCGACGGCACCCGGCTCTACGAGGCCCTGCGCGCCGGGCGGTTCGTGGTCCTCGACAGCGCCGTCGAGGGCGCCCGCGCCACCGCCGCGCCCGACGGCACGGCCCGCGTCGTCCGCCCCGACGGCTACATCGGCTGGGCCGGGCACGACGACCCCGCGGCGATCGGCGCCTACCTGGAGGCGCACGCCGGGAAGGCTTGACCGAGGAAACCGGGACGGCGGCGGACGCGGGTCCGCCGCCGTCTCTTGTGGTCTCAGGACCCCTCCGACGCGAGTTTGCCGCGCGTTCACCCCGTTGGGGTTGCACTCAGGTGGCATTTGTCGTGAACTTGCATTCCACCCGGATTCATCCTGAGATATAGAGGTTCAATGACAAACGTCCTCAGTCGACGCGGCGTGCTCGGCGCGGGCCTCGCCCTCGGTGCGACGGCCGTCGCCTCCGGCGCCTTCTCCGGTACCGCGCAAGCGGAAGAGGCCTTCGGCGGCCCCGTCATCGGCGAGCCCCGCCGCGACCAGCTCCACCTGCTCACCTTCAACCTCCGCTACGAAGGCGGCGACGCCTCGCCCCACACGTGGGACGAGCGCCGGCCCCTCGTCAAGACCGTCCTCAAGCGCGAGCAGCCCTCGATCCTGTTCACCCAGGAGGGGATCTACCCCCAGCTCCAGGACGTCCGCGAGGACCTCGGCGGCCACTACGACTGGATCCACCTCGGCCGCCTCGGCGGCTCCCGGTCGGAGGCCACCGCGGTCTACTGGAACACCAAGCGGCTCAAGGTCGTCGAGTACGACCACCAGTGGCTCTCCGACACCCCGCTGCTCATCGGCTCGAAGGGCTGGGGCAACAACGTGGTCCGGATGCTCACGTGGGTCCGGTTCCTGGACCTGCGCACGGACCGGGAGTTCTATGTGGTCAACAACCACTTCGACCACCAGTCCGAGAACGCCCGCCAGAAGGGCGCCCAGATGAACCTCGACGTCATCGCGCCGTGGGTCGAGCAGGGCTTCCCGGTGATCGCCGCGGGCGACTTCAACCAGGTCCCCGAGACCCCGACGTACACGATCCTCACCGACGGCGGCCTGGTCGACACCATGCTCGCCGCCGAGGAGCAGGTCACGCCGGTGTGGGGCACCTGGAACGGGTGGAACCCCGTGCCCAGCGAGGCCGAGCGCCGCATCGACTGGATCCTCGCCACCCCCGGCGTCCGGATCCTCAAGGCCGCGGTGAACACCTACGCGAAGGACGGCCTCACCCCGTCCGACCACTGGCCCGCGCAGGCGCTCGTCGAGCTCCCGTAAACGCGAAGGTCCTGCGGGGCGGGGTCCCCGGCGCTATGGTCGCGACCATGGACACCGTTCGGAACGCCGCCCCGCCGGACCAGCAGCCCGTGCTCGCCGGCGTCCCGCTCGTCGGCCCGGTCGCGGCCCCCGAGATCCAGGTCATGACCTACAACCTGAAGACCGCCTCGGGCCGCGCCCCGCACTCGTGGTGGAAGCGCCGCCCGTTCGTGGCGCAGGTCGTCCGCGACGAGCGCCCCACCGTCCTCTGTACGCAGGAGGGGCAGTTCTACCAGCTCCGCGAGCTGCGCGAGGACCTCGACGGCTACGACTGGATCCACCTCGGCTGCGCCGGGGGCTCCCGGTCCGGGTCCACCGCGATCCTCTGGGACGCATCGAGGGTCGTGCCCGTCGCCTACGACCACCTGTGGCTCTCGCGCCACCCCGACCGCATCGGTTCGCGCGCCTGGGGCACCGGCGCGATCCGGATGCTCACCTGGGTCCGCTTCGAGGACAAGGCGACCGGCAAGGACTTCCACGTCGCGAACGTCCACCTCGACCACCGCTCCGAGCGGGCCCGCCGCAAGGGCGCCGCCATGTGCCGCGACCTCCTGCGGAGCTTCCAGGGGCCCGCGGTCCTCGCGGGGGACTTCAACTGCCGCCCCGACTCCGAGGCCCACGCGATCCTCACGCGCGACGCGGCAGACGCCTGGGACGCCGCCGCGATGCGCCTCACCCCGGACTGGGGCACCTTCAACCGCTGGCGGACCACGCCCGCGGAGGACGGCCGCCGCATCGACTGGATCATGGTGAAATCCGGTCCGAAGCGGCAGGAGCTCACCGTCCGCAGCGCCGGCGTCAACACCCGGACCGGCGACGGGCTCACGCCCTCCGACCACTGGCCGGTGCAGGCGGTGTTCACGATCGGCAGCTAGCCGACCTGTTCGAGGTACTCGCGGATCTCCCGCACGGCCGCGCGCCCGGCGCGGTTCGCGCCGATGGTGCTCGCCGAGGGGCCGTAGCCCGCGAGATGGATCCGCGGGTCGGCCGCGACCCTGGTGCCGTCCATGACGATCCCGCCGCCCGGCCCGCGCAGCTTCAGCGGCGCGAGGTGGTCGAGCGCGGCCCGGAAGCCGGTGGCCCACAGGATCACGTCGGCGGGCACGAAGCGGCCGTCGTCCCACGCCACCCCGTCCGGCTCGATCCGGTCGAACATCGGGTTCCGGTCGAGGATCCCGGCCTCGCGCGCGGCCCGGATCTCGGGCGTGAGCGGGACGCCGGTGACGCTGATGACCGACTGCGGCCGCAGTCCCTTGCGGACGCGCTCGTCGACCATCGCGACGGCCTCGCGGCCCCGGTCGGGGTTGAAGTCGCCGCTGCGCCACTGCGGCTCGCGCCGCGTCACCCACGTCGTCGCGGCCGCGACCGGGTGGATCTCCATGAGGTGCTGCATCGCCGAGATCCCGCCCCCGACGACCACGACCCGCTCGTCCGCGAACTCCTCCGGGCCGCGGTACTGCGCGGTGTGGAGCTGGCGGCCGCCGAACCGGTCCTGACCCGTGTACCGCGGCCAGAACGGCCGCTCCCACGTGCCGGTGGCGTTGATGAGCGCCTTCGCGATCCACGTGCCGCGATCGGTCGCGACCTCGAGCCGCTTGTCGGGGAGCGAGCGCACCGACCGGACCGACACAGGCCGCTCGACGCGCAGGTCGAACTCGCGCTCGTACGCGGCGAAGTACTCGGAGAGGACCCCGGCCACGGGCGTCGACTCGTCTGGTTCGGGCACCGGCATCCCTGGCAGCCGGTAGACCCCGTTCACGGTCTTGAACGTGAGCGTCGGCCACCGGAACTGCCAAGCCCCGCCCGCATGCGGCGCGTGGTCCAGCACCGCGAACCCCGTCCCGGGCTCGAAGTGCCGCCGCAGAAAGTACGCGGCCGACAGCCCCGCCTGCCCCGCCCCGATCACGACGACGTCCACTTCCCGGATCACACCAGCCAAAACGCCCCAGCGAAGCCGAGGATTCCGCCCGGTGAGCCGATTCACCGGGGGCAGGCACTTCAGTGCTCGAGATCGTCCAGGTGGGCCGCGAGCTGCGCGATGTACCGCCGGTAGAGCGCCGCTGCCTTCGGAACCGCCTCGGCGAAGCGGCTCCGGTCGACTTCGACGTAGTCGTGGATGAGGATGTTCCGGAGCCCCGCGCTCGGCGCAAGCTCGGCGGCGAGCGCCGTGTCGATGACGCCGAGTTCCGCGACCTTGAGGAACGTCTCGCGGTAGGCCCTCGGCACGACCGCGCCGCTCTGCGCCAGCACGTGGTTGTTGATGGAGACGGCGAGCTCGACCAGTTGGGTGAAGATGCGCTCGGTCGCCAGACGCACCATGATGTCCTGCTGGAGGCGTTCAAGGCTGATAGGGCCGATGGTGTGAAGCGCCTCGAGCATCTCTCGCATGAGGACGAGCCGCTCGTGGACGATGTCGGGGTTCACTGCCATTCGGTGAGCTGCTTCCGCTGCATCCGCCGGATCCACTCGGTGTCCATGCGCTGGTTGATGGCGGACATCTGTGCGCGGGCGAAGTCGCCGCTTCTCCGCTCGAAGAGCGGCTTGCCGTGCAGGAGGGCTTGCTCGCGGGCTACGGGCGCCGCGCGTTCCAGGTCCATGAAGTCGATCGCGTCGATCCGCAGGAGCGCCGTGAGGGCGTCGACGAACCCCACCAGGTCGCCGCGTCGGGCGGGATCGAACCTGAACGCGAGATCGACGTCGGCGGCGGGACGGCCGGTGTCGCGGACCGCGCTGCCGAAACCCACCAGGAGGTCGACGCCGTACCGGTCGCACAGCGATTGCAGACGGCCGTCGGTAGCCGCCCGCTCCAAGCGCTGAAACGCACGTCGCTGCTCATCCATTGCCGAAACTATACCGGTGGGCCGGAAAACGAACCTCCTCGTTTCCGTCCGCGGGCCTCCCGTTCCCTATGCCTCGGGCCTCGGGAACAGCTCCTTCATCGTGAACGCATCAGGGCTCGGCCCCTTCTCGCGGAGCATCGTCAGGCGCTTCTCGGCGTCCTGGACCGTGGGGCGCTCGCCCGCGGGGACCCACCAGAGTGCGGTGATCGCCTCTTTGAGGTGCTCGAACCACTCGCGGCGGCGCTGGAGGTACGGCCGGTGGACCGCGCCGTACACGTAGGCGCGGAACGACTCGGGGTCCTCCCACACCGACATGTTCACGATGAGCCACTCGTCGCCCCAGAACCGGAACGCGGTCGCCCCCTCGCCCTCCCCGTCGGCGAGGCGCCACACGAACCCGTCGTGCGCGTCCGCCGCCGCGTTGACCTTCGCCAGACCGTCCATGAAATCCTTCATCACCGGCGAGTCCAGGGGCGCGCGCATCCGCCCGATGTTCACCTGCGCCAGTTCATAAGCCGCACTCATGCCCCGAGCCTGCCAGCGCCCGCCCCCCACCGTCAACGCCCGCCCCCGGATCCCGGTCGCACCCCAGTCGACTGGGTTTTCGCACGCGAAAAGGGGCGGGCCCGCGGGCCCGCCCCTTCCCATCTGCGTCGTGCTACTCGGCCAGGAGGCCGCGGAGGACGTACTGGAGGATGCCGCCGTTGCGGTAGTACTCCGCCTCGCCGGGGGTGTCCAGGCGGACGACGGCCTCGAAGGTCTTGACGGCGCCGTCGGGGCTGGTGGCGGTCACGGTGACCGTGTCCGGGATGCCCTCGTTGACGGCGGTGACGCCGGTGATGGCGACGGTCTCCTCGCCGGTGAGGCCGAGGCTCTGGTGCGACTCGCCCTCCGGGTACTGGAGCGGCAGGACGCCCATGCCGATGAGGTTCGAGCGGTGGATGCGCTCGTAGGACTCGGCGATGACGGCCTTGACGCCGAGGAGGCGGGTGCCCTTCGCGGCCCAGTCGCGGCTGGAGCCGGTGCCGTACTCCTTGCCGGCGAGGACGACCAGCGGGGTGCCCTCGGCTGCGTAGTTCTGGCACGCGTCGTAGATCGTGGCGACAGGGCCGCCGGCCTGCGTGAAGTCGCGGGTCCAGCCGCCCTCGGTGCCCGGCGCGAGCTGGTTGCGCAGGCGGATGTTCGCGAACGTGCCGCGGACCATGACCTCGTGGTTCCCGCGGCGCGAGCCGTAGGAGTTGAAGTCCTTGGGGCCCACGCCCTGGGCCTTGAGGTACTCGCCCGCGGGCGAGTCGGCCTTGATGGACCCGGCGGGGGAGATGTGGTCGGTGGTGACCGAGTCGCCGAGCTTCGCCATGATGCGGGCGCCGTGGATGTCCTCGACGGCCTCCGGCGTCGCCGGCATGTTCTCGAAGTACGGGGCCTTGCGCACGTACGTCGAGGCCTCGTCCCACTCGAAGGTGTCGCCGGTCGGGATCGGCAGGGACTGCCAGGTCTCGTCGCCGTCGAACACGGAGGCGTACTCGGTGAGGAACATGTCGCGGCCGATGTGGCCGTCGACGACCTCGCGGACGTCCTCGGGGGCGGGCCAGATGTCGCGCAGGAACACGTCCTGGCCGTCCTTGCCCTTGCCGATGGCGTCGGTGGTCAGGTTGATGTCCATCGTCCCGGCCAGCGCGTACGCCACGACCAGCGGCGGGCTGGCGAGGTAGTTCATCTTGACGTCCGGGTTGATCCGGCCCTCGAAGTTGCGGTTGCCTGACAGGACGGCGGTGACGGCGAGGTCCCCGGCCTGGACCGCGGCCGAGGTCTCCTCGGGGAGCGGGCCGGAGTTGCCGATGCAGGTGGTGCAGCCGTAGCCGACCAGGTTGAACCCGAGCTTGTCGAGGTACGGGGAGAGCCCGGCGCGCTGGAGGTACCCGGTGACGACCTGGGACCCGGGCGCGAGCGAGGTCTTCACCCACGGCTTGGACAGGAGCCCGGCCTCGACGGCGTTCTTGGCGAGCAGGCCCGCGCCGACCATGACGTACGGGTTCGAGGTGTTGGTGCACGAGGTGATCGCGGCGATCACGACGGCGCCGTGGTCGAGCTGGAACTCGCCGGCCTCGGTCTTGACGGTCTGCGGGTTGTGCGGGCGCGAGCCGTTGGGGGCCTGCGCGGGGGCGTCGGAGCCCGGGAAGGACTCGATGCCCGGCTCGTCGGCCACGTAGTTGGCGACGTCGCGGCGCCACTGGTGCCCGGCGTTGTCGAGCTGGATGCGGTCCTGCGGGCGCTTGGGCCCGGCGATGGAGGGGACCACGGTGGAGAGGTCGAGCTCGAGGTACTCGGAGTACTCGGCCTCCTGCTTCGGGTCGTGCCACATGCCCTGGGCCTTGGCGTACGCCTCGACGAGGGCGATCTGCTCCTCGGAGCGGCCGGTGAGGCGCAGGTAGTCGACGGTGCGCTCGTCGATCGGGAAGATGCCGCAGGTGGACCCGAACTCGGGGGCCATGTTGCCGAGCGTGGAGCGGTCGGCGACGGGCACCGAGGAGACGCCTTCGCCGTAGAACTCGACGAACTTGCCGACGACGCCGTGGTCGCGCAGGATCTCGGTGATGGTGAGGACGAGGTCGGTGGCGGTGGTCCCGGGCGGGAGGTCGCCGGAGAGCTTGAAGCCGACGACGCGCGGGATGAGCATGGAGATCGGCTGGCCGAGCATCGCGGCCTCCGCCTCGATGCCGCCGACGCCCCAGCCGAGGACGCCGATGCCGTTCTCCATGGTGGTGTGGGAGTCGGTGCCGACGCAGGTGTCGGGGTAGGCGACGCCATCGCGGGTCATGACGACGCGCGCGAGGTGCTCGATGTTGACCTGGTGGACGATGCCGGTGCCGGGCGGGACGACCTTGAACTCGTCGAAGGCGGTCTGGCCCCAGCGCAGGAACTGGTAGCGCTCGCGGTTGCGCTCGTACTCGCGCTCGACGTTGCGCTGGAAGGAGTCCGGGTGGCCGAAGAAGTCGACGATCACGGAGTGGTCGATGACCATCTCGGCGGGCGCGAGCGGGTTGATCTTGGCCGGGTCGCCGCCGAGGTCGCGGACGGCCTCGCGCATGGTGGCGAGGTCGACGACGCAGGGGACGCCGGTGAAGTCCTGCATGATGACGCGCGCGGGCGTGAACTGGATCTCGGTGCTGGGCTTGGCGTTCGGGTCCCAGGAGCCGAGGGCGCGGATGTGGTCGGCGGTGATGTCCGCGCCGTCCTCGTTGCGCAGCAGGTTCTCGAGGAGGACCTTGAGGCTGTACGGCAGCCGCTGGTGCCCCTCCACCTTGTCGATGCGGAAGATGTCGTAGTCGTGTTCGCCGACCCGCAGCGTGTCGCGGGCGCCGAAGGAGTCCGTACTCACCATGAGAGCTCCTCGATTCAGAACTGAAGGTCGGTCTCAGTCTGCCGCAACCCGAGAGGTCGGGGACCGCGGTCGGGCAGAGCCGCCGACTCTTAAACAGTACGTCCGTCTTATTTAACGGTTCCAACTGTAGCACCCGCCCGCGGTACGGCGGTGCTCAGCCGAGCCTAAGACGCATCGAGTGGCATGGATCGCCAAGAGGGGAACCGCAACGCGGACGTTGAAGGCCGGCGGCGGGGAGCGGTTGTGTGCGGTGATGCCCCCGCCGCCGGCCCGGTGCGGTGGATATAAGCCTGAAATCGGACTATACGCTCCGGGCCTCCAGGCCCGTCACCGGCCCTGCGATGCCCGGAGCGACCAGCGGTTCTACTAGTGCGCTCCGGCGATCCGCGGACCCGCCTCGCGCTGCTCGGCGAGCCACGTCTCGACCTCGTCGGAGGTCCGCGGCAGCCCGGCCGAGAGGTTCTCGCAGCCGTCGGCGGTGACCCGCACGTCGTCCTCGATGCGGATGCCGACGCCGCGCAGCTCCTCGGGGACCAGCTCGTCGTTCGACTGGAAGTACAGCCCCGGCTCCACGGTGAGCACGAAGTCCTCCTGGACCGCGCCCTTGTAGTAGTGCTCGGGCCGCGAGGCCGCGCAGTCGTGGACGTCGAGGCCGAGCATGTGCCCGAAACCGTGGAGCGTCCAGCGCCGGTAGATCAGCGAGTCCTTGTCGAGCGCCTCGTCCACGGTCCCCGGGAGGATCCCCAGGTCGCTCAGGCCCTCGGCGAGGACCCGCATGCACGTCTGGTGGATCTCCTGGAACTCGGTGCCCGGCATGATGACGTCCATGCCCGCCTGCTGCGAGGCGTGCACGACGTCGTAGACCTGCTTCTGGAGCGGCGTGAACCGCCCGTCGACGGGGATCGTGCGGGTGACGTCGGCGGTGTAGAGGTGGTGGTTCTCCACGCCCATGTCCATGAGCAGCAGCTCGCCGGTCTTGGTCGCGCCGTCGTTGGTGATCCAGTGGAGCGTCGTCGCGTGCGACCCCGCGCCCACGATAGAGTCGTAGCCGAGCCCGTTGCCCTCCAGGCGCGCCCGCGAGCGGAACACGCCCTCGATGAGCCGCTCGGAGACCGAGCCGGTCGCCGGGATGATCCGGGCCACGTCCTCGAAGCCGCGCACGGTGATGTCGACGGCGTCCTGGAGCTGCTCCAGCTCCCACGAGTCCTTGCGCAGCCGCAGCTCCGACAGGACCGCGGCCAGCTCGCCGTCGCGCGTCAGGCCCTCGGCCTGCTCGGCCGCGAACCGGGCGTCCAGGCCCGAGTCGAAGCCGCGCAGGATCCGGACCTGCGAGCGCTCGGCGCCCTTGAGCGCCTCGTCCAGGCCCTCGACGTCCTTGCAC
This sequence comes from Glycomyces sp. NPDC047369, assembly GCA_040643255.1. Classification (GTDB taxonomy): domain Bacteria; phylum Actinomycetota; class Actinomycetes; order Mycobacteriales; family Micromonosporaceae; genus Glycomyces. The sequence continues at coordinate 423,474 of JBEYTX010000001.1, forward strand.
GGCAGGCCGAGGCGGGTCTCGGTCTCCTCGAGGGAGTGCTTGCGGCCGATCCACAGCTCGCCGTACTTCGCGGAGCGGAAGAACTCGTCGGAGTCGGTGCCCTTGCGGGGGCGCCGGTACAGGACCGCCTCGTGGCCGCCGCCGCTCGGGTGCAGCACGAGCACGCCCTCGGGGTCCTGGTCGCCGGTGAGCCACACGAAGTCCGAGCCCGCGCGGAACGGGTAGTAGGTGTCGTTCGAGCGGCGCTGCTCCTCGCCCGTGGGGACGATCAGCAGCTCGCCGGGGAACGCCGCCGAGAGCGCCTCGCGGCGCCGCGCCGTGTACGCCGCCTGCGGCAGCGGGGCGGCGTCCAGGTCCAGCGGCCCCCACCCGGAGCGCATGAACTCCAGGAACTTCTCGGGGAACTTCGGGTCGTGGGGTCGCTCCCCGGACTTCGTCTCGGCCATCGCCGTTCCTTTCCTTCGACACACTTGTCGCGCGACTAGGGGCGCTTGGGGATGACGGTACCGCGTTCGTGACGGGCCCATGACGGTCCCGGCCGCTCGTGCATTCCGCACCGGCACCGCTACGCTGAGAATCGTGACCGATCGCGCCAATTCGTCGCTGAACCCCCCTCCCGGCAAGGGGGCGGCGCCGTCGCGGCCGAGCGTCACCCTTCCCGAGGGCCAGCTGGAGCAGATCCGCCGCCTCGTCGCCGTCGGCCGGGCCGAGTCCGTCGACGAGTACGTCGGGGCCGCCGTCGCCGAGCGCCTCGAGCGCGACCGCTCCCTCACCGAGCTCCAGGACCTGTTCGAGCGCAAGGGCCAGGGCCCCAGCGCCGAGCACCTCGCCTGGGCCCGCGAAGTCCTCGGCGTCGAGGACAAGGACGACGGGGAGGCGCGCCCATGATCGGAGGCCGCATCCTGGACGTGTCGGCCATCGTCGGATTCGCCACCTCCATGCCCTACCCGCAGGCGGTGGTGTTCACCGCCCTGGAGCAGAACGTCGTCCTCGCGATCCCCTCCGGCGCGCTCGCCGAGGCCTGGTCGCAGGCCCGCCGCCGCGACCGCGACGCCCTCCTGGTCCTCCTCGGCCTGCCCGTCACCGTCGTCATGGAGCTCGACCAGAAGTCCGCCCGCGACGTCGGGCTCATGCTCTCGCGCTCGCGCCAGCACGGGAACATCGCCGCCGGGCACGTCGCCTGGTGTGGCCTGAACCGCCCCGGGTGGCCCATCGTCACCGGGGAGCCGAAGACCCTGCTTGCATTCGATGCGAGCCTGGAGATCGACCAGCTCCCGTGAGGGGCCGGACGAGGGACAATAGAGGAGCAGCGTGACCGCCGTACAGGAGCAGTCCATGACCACCACCGGCCCGCTCGAATACAAGCCGCGCAAGTCCCGCATCGGGGCGTGGATCGGCGCGGCCGTGGCCTTCGTCGGCTTCACCGCCCTCTCGTTCACCCTCGGGAACACCACCGTCGAGGGCGGCGCGGTCACCGTCGCCGACCAGGCCGCGATGATCGGCCTCGGCGTCATCGGCGCCGGGATCGCCCTGAGCTTCCTGCGCCTGCGCGTGCGCGCCGACGACAAGGGCATCGAGGTGCGCAACGTCACGGGCACCCGCTTCTTCCCCTGGCAGGTCGTCACCGCCATCAACTTCACCGACAAGATGACCTGGGCGACCGTGGAACTCGCCGACGACGACGAGATGTCGATCATGGCGATCCAGGTCAGCGACAAGGAGCGCGCTGTGGCGGCGATCAAACACCTGCGAGCGCTCTTGGAGCAGTCCCGCAGCTAGGTGCTAAGATGGCTTGTCGATCGCACCGCCCTGCGCGGTGCTAGCAAGCGGAGTCCAGCTCCCACCCGCAGCCGGGTCCTGAGTTCTCGAAACCCAGGGACCGACAGGCGACCGGGTCACAAGACGGCGATTGATTTCGCCGTGCTTTGGAGTGGACCCCGGCATACGCTGGGGTCTTTCTTTGTTGGGACCTCATGCCCGAGGCCGCTGGGTCACGCTTGCGCGACGAGCCGCCGGTGCACCCGCACCGGTGACGACCCGAAAGCCACAGGGGCGCCGGCGCGAACGCGTCGGCGAGAATCGCAACCAAGGAGGCCCCATCAGCGATTTGCGCGTGAACGACCAGATCCGGACCAAGGAAGTGCGTCTGGTCGGCCCGCAGGGTGAGCAGGTCGGCATCGTGTCGATCGACAAGGCCCTGCAACTGGCCGCGGACGTCGACCTGGACCTGGTCGAGGTCGCACCCACCGCCCGTCCGCCGGTCTGCAAGCTCATGGACTACGGCAAGTACAAGTACGAGTCCGCTCAGAAGGCCCGTGCCTCGCGCCGCAACCAGCAGCAGACGGTCATCAAGGAGATGAAGCTCCGGCCGAAGATCGACAAGCACGACTACGAGACCAAAAAGGGTCACATCGTGCGGTTCCTCACGGCCGGGGACAAGGTCAAGATCACCATCATGTTCCGCGGGCGCGAGCAGTCGCGACCGGAGCTGGGACGCCGCCTGCTGGACAAGCTGGCGGAGGAGATCTCCGACCTCGCGGTCATCGAGTCCGCCGCGAAGCAGGACGGCCGCAACATGATCATGGTCGTCGCCCCGATCCGCCCCAAGGGCGAGATCAAGGGCGGCGGACGCAAGGGCCGCGACCGCGGCGAGGCCGAGCAGGCCCCCGCAGAGCAGGCCGAGCCGGTCCAGGCCGACGCCCCGGCCGAGGCCCCCAAGCCCGACGAGACGCCCGAGTCCTAGACCGGGCGAACCGGAGGAGCCGGGCGCGGCGACGCGCCCGACCCGTCCGGTGCGACTAAGGAGAAACCAATGCCGAAGATGAAGTCCCACAGCGGTGCCAAGAAGCGGTTCAAGGTGACCGGGTCGGGCAAGCTGATGCGCCGCAGCGCTGGCAAGAACCACCTGATGCTGGCCAAGAGCGGCCGCTTCAAGCGCAAGGCGTCGGGCGACCAGGCGGTCTCCCCGGCCGACACCAAGCAGGTCAAGAAGCTGCTGGGCCTGTAGCCCCACCCGATTGACTTCCAACCGCTTTTAACCGCAAGGAGACCTACTGTGGCACGCGTTAAGCGTTCGGTGAACGCCAAGAAGAAGCGCCGCGTCGTACTCGAAGAGGCCAAGGGCTACCGCGGGCAGCGCTCGCGCCTGTACCGCAAGGCCAAGGAGCAGCTGCTCCACTCGTACACCTACTCGTACCGCGACCGCAAGGCCCGCAAGCGCGAGTTCCGCAAGCTGTGGATCACCCGCATCAACGCCGCGGCCCGCGCGAACGGCATCACCTACAACCGCTTCATGCAGGGCCTGTCCCTCGCCGAGGTCGAGGTGGACCGCAAGATCCTCGCCGAGCTGGCCGTCTCCGACCCGGCGGCGTTCACCGCCCTGGTCGAGGTCGCCAAGGCCGCCCTCCCCGAGGACGTCAACGCCCCGGTCGAAGCGTAGATGCAGACCGATGAGCCCGGGACGGGCGCGCTCACCGCGCGCTCGTCCCGGGTCGTCAACGCCCGCAAGCTCCAGCGCCGCCGCGGCCGCGACAAGGCCGAGCGGTTCCTCGCCGAGGGCCCGCAGGCCGTCCGCGAGGCGATCGGCGCGGGCGTCGTCACCGACCTGTTCTACGACCTCGACGCCGACACCCGCCACTCGGACCTGATCGACGCCGCGGTCGCCGCCGGCGCGCACGTCCACCCCTGCACCGACGAGGGCCTCGCCGCCCTCGCCGAGACCGTCACCCCGCAGGGCCTCGTGGCCGTGTGCCGCTTCCTCGACCAGCGGCTCCCCGAGGACCCGAAGCTCATCGCGGTCCTCCACGGCATCACCGATCCCGGGAACGCCGGGACCGTGCTCCGCGCGGCCGACGCCGCCGGGGCCGACTGCGTCGTCTTCGGCACCGACTCCGTCGACCCGTACAACGGCAAGTGCGTGCGCTCCTCCGCAGGGAGCCTCTTCCACCTGCCCGTCGTGCGCGCCGCCGACACCGCCGACCTCCTCGACGTGTTCGTCCACGCCCAGATCCTCGCGGCCGCCGCCGACGGGGACGACCTGTACGCGCTCGACGCGGCCGGGGAGCTGGACGCGCCGACCGTGTGGCTGTTCGGCTCCGAGGCCCACGGCCTCGACGACGACACCGCCGCGCTGGCGCACCGCCGCGTGGGCGTCCCCATCTGGGGGAGGGCCGAGAGCCTGAACCTCGCCGTCGCCGCGGGCGTGTGCCTCTACGCGAGTGCGGCCGCGCAGCGCAGGAAGTTAGAATGGGCTCATGTCTCACGGTCGCCGCGAATTTATCCAGCCCGCCGGGTGCGGGCTGGGCGGCTAGCCGACCACTCCTCCCCAGCGGGCTGCGGCCGCGCCGCGCGTCTTTTCTAGACTGCTGATGGTCCCGCCAGGAGAGAGACGAATGAGCACTGAGAACGAGGCTGGCCTGCTCCAGCCCGAGGCCCTCGCGAGGGCCGTGAAAGACGCCGCCGCCGCGATCGAAGCGGCCGGAAACCTCGAGGCACTCGCCGCAGCCAAGTCCGCCGTCCTCGGCGACAAGGCCCCGGTGTCGCTGGCCCGCAGGGCGATCGGTTCGATCCCCGGCCCCGAGCGCGGCGAGGCCGGCCGGAACGTCAACGCCGCCCGCACCGAGATCACCGCCGTCTACGAGGCCCGCGAGGAGGTCCTCAAGGCCGCCGAGGCGGCCCGGATCCTCAGCGAGGAGACCGTGGACGTCACCGCGCGCACGCCGCGCCGCCGCCAGGGCGCTCGCCACCCGATCAACGTCCAGATGGACCGCATCGCGGACCTGTTCGCCGCCATGGGGTACGCGATCGGCGAAGGCCCCGAGGTCGAGCTCGAGTGGTTCAACTTCGACGCGCTGAACATCCACCCCGACCACCCCGCCCGCACCATGATGGACACGTTCCACATCGCCGACGGCAACGGGGAGTACGGCTCGAACATGGTGCTGCGCACGCACACCTCGACCGTGCAGATCCACACGATGCTCACGCAGGAGCCGCCGATCTACACGGTCGCGCCCGGCCGCGTGTACCGCACCGACGAGGTCGACGCGACGCACTCGCCGGTGTTCCACCAGACCGAGGGCCTCGTGGTCGACAAGGGCATCACCATGGCCGACCTCAAGGGCACCCTCGACCACTTCGCGAAGTCCGTGTTCGGGCCCGACGCGAAGACCCGCCTGCGGCCCTCGTACTTCCCGTTCACCGAGCCCAGCGCCGAAGTGGACGTCTGGTTCGCCGCCCACAAGGACGGCGCCCGCTGGATCGAGTGGGGCGGCTGCGGCATGGTCAACCCGCGCGTCCTGCGCGCCTGCGGCATCGACCCCGACGTGTACTCGGGCTTCGCGTTCGGCATGGGGGTGGAGCGGGCGCTCATGCTGCGCCACGGCATCACCGACCTGCGCGACATCATCGACGGCGACGTCCGGTTCCCGGCCGGCCTGCGAGTGGAGGAGTAGACGATGAGGATTCCCGTTTCCTGGCTCGCCGAGTACGCCGCCCTGCCCGCGGACCTGTCCACCGAGGCGCTCGACGCCGCGCTGGTCGAGTCCGGCCTCGAAGTCGAGGAGGTGGACGACCTGCGCGCTCGGGTCACCGGCCCGCTCGTCGTCGGCCGCGTCGCCTCCATCGAGGAGCTCACCGAGTTCAAGAAGCCGATCCGCCACTGCCAGGTGGAGGTCGGCGAGGCCGAGCCGCGCTCGATCATCTGCGGCGCCCGGAACTTCGCCGAAGGCGACCTCGTCGTCGTCGCGCTGCCCGGCGCCGAGCTGCCCGGCGGCTTCAAGATCGCCTCGCGCAAGACCTACGGGCGCCTCTCGGACGGCATGATCTGCTCCGCCCGCGAACTCGGCGTCTCCGACGACCACGAGGGCATCATCGTCCTCCCCGAGAGCACGCTCGAAGCGAGCGCGGTCGGCGCGGACGCCCGCCCGGTCGTGGGCCTCGACGACGTCGTCTTCGAGCTCGCGATCACCCCGGACATGGGGTACTGCTTCTCGGTGCGCGGCATCGCCCGCGAGGTCGCGCACCGCCTCGGCGTCGCCTTCACCGACCCGGCCGCGAAAGCCGCGGAGCCCAAGGCCACCGAGCACCCGCCGTACCCGGTGCGCGTCGAGACCGACGGCTGCACCCGCTTCACGCTGCGCGAGGTGCGCGACGTGGACGCGAACGCCGAGTCCCCCGAGTGGATGGCCCGGCGCCTCGTCCAAGCGGGCATGCGCCCACTCGGGCTCGCCGTCGACGTCACGAACTACCTCATGCTCGAACTGGGGCACCCGCTGCACGCCTTCGACCGCGACGCGCTCGAAGACGTCCTGGTCGTGCGCCGCGCCCAGCCCGGCGAGACGCTGAAGACCCTCGACGACGTGGAGCGCAAGCTCGACCCCGAGGACATGGTCATCTGCGACGCGACCGGCCCGCTCTCGCTGGCCGGCGTCATGGGCGGCCTCACCTCCGAGGTTGTGCCGGGCACCCGGAACGTGCTCATCGAAGCGGCGCACTGGGACCCGGTGTCGATCGCCCGCACCTCGCGGCGGCACAAGCTCACCTCCGAGGCGTCCAAGCGGTACGAGCGCGGCGCCGACGCGGCCCTGAGCATGATCGCCGCGCAGCGCGCCGCGGACCTGCTCGTGGAGTACGGCGGCGGGACCCTCGTGGAAGAGGTCGCCGACCTCGACCGCCGGAAGCCGATCCCCGTCATCGAGCTGCCCGTGGACCTGCCGTCGAAGACCGTGGGCGTCGACTACGACCGCGCGACGGTCGTCGCGATGCTCGAAGCCGCGGGCTGCACCGTCGAAGGCGGCGACGTCCTGTCCGTGACGCCCGCGCCGTGGCGCACCGACATCACCGACCCGGTCGACCTGGTCGAGGAGGTCGTGCGGCTGCACGGCTACGCGCACGTCCCGTCGGCGACGCCCCGCGCCATCGCCGGGACCGGCCTGACGGCCGCGCAGCGGCGCCGCCGCCGGGTCGCCCGCGCGCTCGCCGACGGCGGGTTCGTGGAGACCTACACGTTCCCGTTCGTCTCGCGCGACCGCGCCGACGAGCTGGGCCTGGACGAGAAGGACCCGCAGCGCGAAGCCGTCGCGATGCTCAACCCGCTGGACGACGCCGCGCCGCTGCTGCGGACCACGGTCCTCGCGAGCCTGGTGAACGCCGTGCGCATCAACCTGGCGCGCGGCGCGAAGGACCTCGCGGTCTTCGAGGAGGGCCTGGTCTTCCAGCCCGCCGAGGGCTGGGCCGAGCTCGACGCGGTCGTCCTGCCCGTCTCGAAGCGCCCCGACGACGAGGCCATCGCGGCCGCGATCCGGCGCCTGCCGGTGCAGCCGCGGCACGTCGCCGCGGTCCTGTGCGGGCAGGCCGTGCCCGCCGGGGTCGACGCGCCCGGCCGGGCCGTCGACTGGGCCGACGCGGTCGAGGCCGCCGAGCTCGTGGCGCAGGCCGCGGGCGTCAAGCTCGAAGCGGCCCAAGGCCAGGCCGCGCCGTGGCACCCGGGCCGCTGCGCCGAGCTGCGCGTCGACGGCGCCGTCGTCGGCCACGCGGGGGAGCTGCACCCGGAGGTGTGCGAGCGCCTCGGGCTGCCGCGCCGCACCGCCGCGATGGAGCTGGACCTGACCGCGCTGCCGCTGCCGGGCCTCGCGCCCGCGCCGGTGGTCTCGCACTTCCCGGCGACGCTCATTGACGTGGCCGTGGTCGTCGCCGAGGCCGTCCCCGCCGGGCAGGTCGAGGCCGCGCTCCGCGAAGGGGCGGGGGAGCTGCTCGATTCGCTGCGCCTGTTCGACGTGTACCGGGACGCGAAGCTCGGCGAGGGCCGCAAGTCCCTCGCGTTCAAACTGGAGCTGCGCGCGAACGACCGGACCCTCACCAACGAGGAGGGCGTGGCCGTCCGCGACGCCGCCGTCGCGGTCGCCGCCGAGCGCTTCGGCGCCGGGCTCCGCGAATAACAACGGTTCGGAAGGGCCCGGTGTCACCTCGGTGAGACCGGGCCCTTACTGCGTGTCCCGATACGGCGGGATTTCGGAGTTAGGCCGGAGCCGCGGCATGTCGCATGGTCCGCGCCTTTTAAGGTACGTGGTGTGAATAACGGGAACCCCTCTCGCATCGGCAGGCGCCTGAGGCGGTCCGGCTCTGAAGGCGGACCCCCGGGGAGCCACCGGGCGGGCCTCGCGTACAGCGGGGCGCGCCGGGCCGCGTCGTCCCTTCCCCTCCCGGACCGGTTGCGCGACATGCAGTTCACGAAGCTGCACCTCGCCGTCGGCGGGGCCGCCGCGCTCGTCGTCGCCATCGGCGCGTCCATCGTGCTCGGCAACCTCCCCGGAGGCGGCGGCGCGGGCGAGGGCGCCGAGGACGCCGCGCTCCTGTACAACGACGGCCGCGCCCTCCCCGCCGACTTCGCCGGCTCCCACCCGTCCCTCGTGGAGCGCATCCACACCGAACTCGAAGCGCGCTACGGCATCACCGCCGACCAGCTCTACGACGAGGCCGCCAACCCCGACGGCTACCGCGTCGTCCTCACCCTCGACAAGGCCCTCCAGGACGCCGCCGAGGAGACCCCCGGCGAAGCGGGCGTCGTCGCCGTCGAACCCGGCACCGGCGCCGTCCTCTGCTACTACGGCGCCGAAGCGGAGAACGGCGCCGACCTCGTCGGCACCGCCGCCCCGCACCCCTCCTCCTCCGTGTTCGACATGATCACCGCCGCGACCGCGCTCGAGTCAGGCGCCTCCATCGAGTCGTGGTGGAGCGACGAGGACCTGGACGTCACCCTCGCCGAGGCCGTGCAGCAGCAGCGCGACGGCGCCATGGACACCGTCGCCGCGGAGTACGGGACCGCGAAGGTCCTGGAGACCGCGAACGGCATGGGCCTCACCGCGATGGCCGACGCCGACGGGACCCTCCGCGACCTCGCCTCCGGCGACTACGACGGCCTCGCCCCCGACGGGTTCGGCTCCTACCCCGTGCCCGTGGTCGACATGGCCGGCGTCTACGCGACCATCGCCGCCGGCGGCAGGTACGCCGAGACCCACCTCGTGGACGCCGTCCTCGACTCCGGCGACGGCGAGGTCGCGGCCGACCAGGACATCCGCACCAACCAGGCGATCGCCGAGACCACCGCGCAGGACCTCCAGTTCATCGGCCTCGGCGAGGCCGACGCCATGGAGGACCGCGACTTCTTCGGCATCGGCGCCGACTTCCACGGCACCACCACCCAGTCCTGGTTCGTCGGCGCCATACCGCAGCTCAGCGTCGCCGCCTGGGCCAACGGCTCCGCCGCCGCCGACGGCGGGATGCCCCTGTGGCGCAACGTCATCGACACTGCCATCGAGACCAAGGGCTACGAGGCCGAGCGGCTCCCCGGCGCCTCCGGCGAAGGCGAGGACCTCACCGACGGCATCGAGGACGACGGCTCGATGGACCCCGACGGCGAGTACTGCCGGGCCCACCCCGACGAGGCCGCGTGCAGCGCCTCCCAGAGCCCCAGCGAGGCCGAGTCCTCAAGCGAGGCCGAGGAGACCAGCGAGGAGCCCGAGCCCGAACCCACCACCTCCTCCGAACCCGAGCCCGAACCGACCACCTCCTCACCGGAGGAGACCACCAGCGAGGAGTGCACGAGCTGGCCCTTCTGCTGAGCGGGCGCTCCACAAGGCCTCGACTACGATGCAGGCCATGACTCCCAACGGCTTCCCGAAGTCGCGCACCGCGCTCGCCCTGGCGGTCCTGGTCCCGCTCGGAGTCCTCGGGGACGCGATCTGGATCCGCCTCGCCGGGACCCCGCCGTGGCAGGGCCTCGACGACCGCTGGAACGCCCTCGTCGGCGGCCCCGCCGACGGCGCCCGCTGGCAGCTCGCGCAGCTCCTCAACCGCCTCGGCGGCGAACCGGGCCTCGCGCTCCTCGCCATCGCCGTCGTCGCCCTGCTCATCGCGAAGCGCTGGCGCTCGGCGGTGTTCGCGTGCGCCGCCGTCGCCGCGTCCGCGGTCGCCGTCGACCTCCTCAAACGCGTCGGCGACCGGCCCCGGCCCCTGGACGTCATGGTGGACACCGGATCCTGGGCCTTCCCGTCCGGGCACGCCGCGCGCATGGCCGCGTTCGTCGTCATCGTCGCCGTCGTCTGGATCCCCGCCCGCCACCTCAAGGCCTGGTGGCCGATCGCGGTGTTCCTGACGGTCCTCATGATGGGCGCCCGCACCTGGCAGCACGCCCACTGGCTCACCGACACCATCGGCGGCGCCGCGGTCGGCTGGGCCGTCACCGCCCTCGTCTGGTTCGCGCTCACACCCCTGCTCGACCGCGAACGCGCCGCCCGCGAAGCCGTCGACGCGCCGGTCGGGACCGATACAGTTGGCCCCGGTGCCTTACGCTCGGTGAGAAACGGGAAGCAAGCGACAGCAGAGGTGCCCGATGTCCACGCCCGACTCCGTCCCCGACCCGCAGGCCCCGCAGGCGCAGCCGCCCGGCCAGCCCTACCCGCCCCCGCCGTACCCCCCGTACGGCGGCTACCCGCCCCCGTACGGGTACTACCCGCCGCCTCCGCCGCCGCCGATGAACGGCATGGCGATCGCCGCGCTCGTCCTCGGCATCGTCGGGGCCTGCAACCCCATCGGCGTCCTCGGCCTCATCTTCGGCCTCATCGCCAAGCGCCAGATCGCCGAGCGCGGCGAGAGCGGCGACGGCTTCGCCACCACCGGGATCGTCCTCGGCTGGATCGGCGTCGCCTCGATCGTGTTCTGGATCCTGTACGTGCTCTTCTGGGTCACCACGGTCGGCACGCTCTTCAACGAGCTCGAGGACCTGCCCACCAGCGACCCCAGCGACTGGGACTACAGCGTGGTGCTCACGCTCCTCGGGGCCGCCTGAAGTACGTCACGGCCGCGGTGTTCGCGGCGGCGAGCACCGCGAACGCGATCGCCGCCGCGGGCAGCCCGAGCCCCCACAGGGCGAACGCGCCCGCGCCGAACGCGACCGCCTTGACCGCCACGGTCCCGGCCACCGGCAGCGGCACGCGGGCCTTCGGCGCCGCGAACGCGCCCCACAGGGCCACGAGCGCGCCGACCGCGGCGACGGCGATGAGCAGCCGCGTCCACAGCGCGTGGTCGAGGTCGAGTGCCCACCACGCCACGAAGACGAACAGGGCCAGTTCGAGCACGAGCGCCACGAACGAGTTGGCCATCACGAGGTTGCGGAGCACCCCGCTGTACCGTTCCCATTCGGGACGGAACTGGGGAGGATTCACCTGGGTCACCCGAACATGATGGACCCTCCGGGACGGATGGGGTGCGTTGGGTGCGACCAAAGTCGGAGCCCGGCTCCACTCCCGGACCGAGGCCGCGGGCCTCCGGACGTGATGGGATGGGGGCATGACCAGTCCGCCCGGCCTCCTCCGGCGCATCCGCAGAGGCGACGTCGTCGCCGCCGCGGTGATCTTCGTCCTCGGATCGCTCTTCATCGGACTCGGCGTCTTCGAGCCGTACATGGTCGACCTGCCGCTGTGGGTCCGCTTCATCCCCTTCGGCCTCACCTGCCTCGGCGTCGTCGTCCGCCGCGCCTCCCCGGGCCTGTGCCTCGCCCTCGGCACCATCGGCTTCGGCACCGAGATCGCCATCGGCGTCACCTTCGCCACGATCTGCGTCTACACCGACAACCTCTACGCGTACGCGCGCTACGGCCCGCGCCGCGGCGTCCGCGTCCTCACCCCGGCCGTCGTCGTCGGCGTCCTCGGCCTCGGCGGGCTGGTCTTCCTCGAAGGCGGCGGCACCATCGGGGTCCTCACCACGCTCGCGATCCTCGCCGTGGTCCTGCTGTCCCCGATCGCCACCGGCGTCATCGTCCGCCAGGCCCACGACCGCGCCCGGCTCGAACGCGAGCGCGCCGAGCAGATGGCCCGCCTCGCCGACGTGCGCCGCCGCGAGGCCGTCCTGCGCGAGCGCACCGTCATGGCCCGCGAGCTCCACGACACCGTCGCGAACTACCTCTCCGCGATCGCCCTCCAGTCCACGGCCCTCCAGTCCCGCAAGGACCTCGACTCCGACGCCGTGCGCACCTCCATCGCCGCGATCCGCGCCTCCAGCGTCGACGGCCTCGCCGAGCTGCGCCGCATCATCGGGATCCTCCGCGCCGGGGACGAAGGAGAAGAGCTCGCCGCGTACCGGATCGACCAGATCCCCGAGCTCGCCGAGCGGATGCGCGCCGTCGGCCTCAAGGTCGACTTCCGCACCGAGGGGGCCGCCCGGCCCCTGCCCGGCGAGGTCGAGCTGACCGCGTACCGGGTCGTCCAGGAGTCCCTCACCAACGCCCTCAAGTACGGCCGCGACGCCGTCGCCGTGGTCGCCTACACGCCCGGGACGCTCGTCGTCACCGTCGTGAACGCCATGGGCGGCAAGGAGGAAGCGGTGCCCGGAGCCGGATCTGGCCTGGTCGGCATGACCGAGCGCGTCCGGCTCCTGGGCGGACAGGTCCACGCCGGACCGGACGGCGACCGCTGGGCCGTCCGCGCCGAGATCCCGACAGGAGTGGCAGATGACTAGGGTCCTGCTGGCCGACGACCACGCGGCCGTGCGCGCCGGGCTGCGGATGCTCCTCGAGAGCGCGGGCGGCGACGAGGGCATCGAGGTGGTCGGCGAGGCCGCCGACGGCGTCGAGGCGGTCGCGCTGGCGAAGGAGCTGCGGCCCGACGTGGTCGTCATGGACATCCGCATGCCCCGCAAGGACGGGATCGCGGCGGCCGCGGAGCTGCGCGGCACCGCCGACGTCCTCGTCCTCACCTCCTACGGCGACGACGCGAACGTGTTCGACGCGCTCCGGGCGGGCGCGAGCGGGTTCCTCCTCAAGGACGCCGACGCGGCGACGCTCGTGGAGGCGGTCCGCACGATCGCGCGCGGGGACGGGCTCATCTCGCCCGCCGTCACCCGCGGCCTCATCGCCGAGTTCGCGCGCTCCAGGCCCGCGTACGCTCCGATCGAGGCCGACGCGGCGGGCCTGGCGGCGCTGACGCCGCGCGAGACCGAGGTGCTGGCCCTCATCGGCGAGGGCATGTCGAACGCCGAGATCGCCGCCGAGCTCGGCATGGCCGAGGCCACCGTGAAGTCCCACGTCACGCGGGTCCTCGCGAAACTCGGCCTCGCCAACCGCGTCCAGGCCGCCATTTTTGCGCGCGAGCAGGGGCGTTGAGGTCAGGGCGGGGCCATGGCGGCCAACGGCCGTAGGCGCCCGCGAACAGGGGCGATAGTCACATCCCACCCAGCGGAATATCCCTTTCACACCCCGTCTGAATGCTGATACAGTTCTCTGCATAGTCATTCAAGACGGAGGTTTCCAGTGACGTTCAAGGTCGCCGTGGCGGGAGCCAGCGGCTACGCGGGAGGCGAGGTGCTCCGGCTGCTGGCCGACCACCCGCAGCTCGACGTCGTCGCCGCGGGCGCGCACAGCAACGCCGGTGAGTACATCACCGCAGTCCACCCCCACCTGTCCGCGTACGGCGACCGACGCTTCACCCCGACGACCCCGGAGGCCTTCGCCGACGCGGACCTCGTCGTCATGACCCTCCCGCACGGCCAGTCCGCCGCGCTCGCCGCGCAGCTGCCCGCGACGCAGAAGATCGTCGACCTCGGCGCCGACCACCGGCTCGAGGACGCCGCCGCCTGGGACGCCTACTACTCCGGCCCCCACGCGGGCGCCTGGACCTACGGCCTCCCCGAGCTCCCCGGCCAGCGCGAGCAGATCGCCGCCGCCGACCGGGTCGCCGCGACCGGCTGCTACGCCGTCGCGACGGTGCTCGCGCTCCGGCCGCTCCTCGACGCGGGGATCGCCTCGCCCGAGGACGTGGTCGTCGTGGCCGCCTCCGGCACCTCCGGCGCCGGCAACGCCCCCAAGAAGAACCTCCTCGCCTCCGAGGTCATGGGCGCGATCAGCCCCTACAAGGTCGGCGCGCACCAGCACGTCCCCGAGATCAAGCAGGCCACCGGCGCGGCGTCGATCTCGATGACCCCGCTGCTCGCCCCGATGCCCCGCGGCATCCTCTCCACCGTCACCGCCAAGCCCCTCGCCGACGTGTCGGCCGCGGACGTGCGGAACGCCCTGAACAAGGCCTACGCGGGCGAGCACTTCGTGCGGGTCCTGCGCGAGGGCCAGTGGCCGTCGACCGCGGCCGTCTACGGCACCAACGCGGTCCTGCTCCAGGGCGGCACCGACAAGGACTCCGGGCGGATCATCGTGACCGCCGCGATCGACAACCTCGGCAAGGGCGCGGCCGCGCAGGTCGTGCAGTGCGCGAACCTCATGCTCGGCCTCGACGAGGCCGCCGGGCTCACCGTGAACGGAGTGGCGCCGTGACCATCACGACCCCCAAGGGCTTCACCGCCTCCGGCGTCACCGCCGGGCTCAAGCCCTCCGGCAAACCCGACATGGCGCTGGTCGTCAACGAGGGCCCGCTCCAGGTCGCCGCGGGCCGGTTCACCGGCAACCGCGTCAAGGCCGCCCCGGTCAAGTGGTCGCAGCAGGTGCTCACCACCGGCGCGCTCAAGGCCGTCATCCTGAACTCGGGCGGCGCGAACGCCTGCACCGGCCCCGAGGGCTTCCAGGACACGCACGCCACCGCCGAGAAGACCGCCGAGGTCCTCGGCTGCGGCGCCGTCGAGGTCGCGGTCTGCTCGACCGGGCTCATCGGCGAGCGGCTCCCCATGGACAAGCTCCTGCCGGGCGTCGAGGCCGCTGCGAAGGCCCTCGCCGCCGACGGCGGCCCCCAGGCCGCGACCGCGATCATGACCACCGACACCGTCGCGAAGAACGCCGTCGTCACCAGCCCCGCGGGCTGGAGCGTCGGCGGGATCGCCAAGGGCGCGGGGATGCTCGCGCCGGGCCTGGCGACGATGCTCGTCGTGCTCACCACCGACGCCGTCGTGGACCGCCCGCTCGCGGACGCCGCGCTCGGCACCGCCTGCCGGTACTCCTTCGACCGGCTCGACTCCGACGGGTCGATGTCCACCAACGACACCGTGCTCCTGCTCGCCTCGGGCGCCTCCGGCGTCGAGGCCGCCGCCGACGAGTTCATCTCGGCGCTCACGGACCTGTGCAAGGACCTCGCGCACCAGCTGCTGTCGGACGCCGAGGGCTCCACGAAGGACGTCGCGATCACCGTGTCCGGCGCCGAGTCCGAGGACGACGCGGTCGAGGTGGCCCGGATCGTGGCCCGCGACAGCCTCGTCAAGACCGCGCTGTTCGGCTCGGACCCGAACTGGGGTCGCATCCTCGCCGCCGTCGGCACCGCGAAGGCGCCGTTCGACGCCGACGCGGTCGACGTCGCCGTCAACGGCGTGTGGATCTGCAAGGCCGGCGCCGCCGGTGAGCCCCGCGACCTCGTGGACCTCAAGGGCCGCGACGTGAAGATCGACATCGACCTCCACCACGGCGCCGCCTCGGCCACGATCTGGACCAACGACCTGTCCCACGACTACGTCCACGAGAACTCGGCGTACAGCACATGACCGACATCAGCGAACTCGCACCGCATCTGCAAGCGGCCCTGGGCAAAGCGGAGACCCTCATCGAGGCGCTCCCGTGGCTCCAGCGGTTCACCGGTTCGATCGTGGTCGTCAAGTACGGCGGTAACGCCATGATCAACCCCGAGCTCCAGGCCGCGTTCGCCGCGGACATGGTGTTCCTCCACTACGTCGGCATCAAGCCCGTCGTCGTCCACGGCGGCGGCCCGCAGATCTCCGCGATGCTGAAGAAGCTCGACATCGCCTCCGAGTTCAAGGGCGGCCTGCGGGTCACCACCCCCGAGGCCGCGGACGTGGTCCGGATGGTCCTGGTCGGCCAGGTCGGCCGGGAGCTGGTGGGCCTCATCAACAACCACGGCCCGTTCGCCGTCGGCATGTCCGGCGAGGACGCGCAGCTGTTCACCGCGAAGCGCCGCTGGGCCGAGGTCGAGGGCGAGCGGGTCGACGTCGGCCGGGTCGGCGACGTCGCGTCGGTGAACACCGCCGCGATCGACGACCTCATCGCCGCCGGGCGCATCCCCGTGGTCTCCACGGTGGCGCTCGACCACGACGGGATCCTCTACAACCTGAACGCCGACACCGCCGCCGCGGCCCTCGCGGAGGCGCTCGGCGCGCAGAAGCTCATCGTCCTCACCGACGTCGAAGGGCTGTACGAGAACTGGCCGGACAAGGACTCGCTGCTGCGGCAGATCTCCACCGACCACCTCGCGGACATCCTCCCCTCGCTCCAGGCGGGCATGGTCCCGAAGATGGAGGCGTGCCTGCGCGCCGTCAAGGGCGGCGTCCCGCAGGCGCACGTCATCGACGGCCGGGTCCCGCACTCGACCCTGCTGGAGATCTTCACGACCGACGGCGTCGGCACCATGGTCCAGGAGACGACATGACCTACTCGGAGCAGATCAAGGCCCGGTACGCCAAGGCGCTCATGGGCAACTACGGCCTTCCGCCCGTCGCCATCCGCGAAGGCAGCGGCTCGACCGTGGTCGACGTGGACGGCACCGCCTATCTCGACATGATCGGCGGCATCGCCGTCTCCAGCCTGGGCCACAACCACCCCGCGCTCGTCGAGGCGATCGGCGGCCAGGCCGCGCGGCTCGCGCACACCTCGAACCTCTTCCTCCACGAGAAGGAGGTCGAGCTCGCCGAGAAGCTCCTCGAACTGTGGGGCAACCCCGGCCGGGTGTTCCTGTGCAACTCCGGGACCGAGGCCAACGAGGCCGCCCTCAAGCTCGCGATCCTCCACGGCAACGCCACCGGCAAGGCCAAGATCGTCGCCACCGAGCACGGCTTCCACGGCCGCAGCCTCGGCGCGCTCTCGATCACCGGCAAGGCCGCGATCCGGGAGCCGTTCGGGCCGTTCCCGCGCGACGTCGTGTTCGTGCCCTACGGGGACGCCGACGCGCTCAAGGCCGCCCTCGACGACACCGTCGCCGCCGTGTTCCTCGAACCCACCCAGGGCGAGACCGGCGTGGTCCCCGCGCCCGCCGGATACCTCAAGGCCGCAAGGGAACTCACCGCCGCGAGCAACGCGCTCCTGGTCCTGGACGAGATCCAGTCCGGGTTCGGGCGCACCGGCGCCTGGTTCGCCCACCACGCCGAGGGGATCGTCCCCGACGTCGTGACCCTCGCGAAGGGCCTCGGCGGCGGCGTCCCCATGGGCGCGGTCCTCGCGACCGAGGCGACGGCCGCGCTCCTGACCCCCGGGACGCACGGCTCCACGTTCGGCGGCAACCCGATCGCGTGCGCGGCGTCCCTCGCCGTCATCGACACGATCGAGCGCGACCACCTCTTCGACAACGTGCTCGCCCTCGGCGCGCACCTCGAGGCGCGGCTCCTCGCCGACCCCCGGGTCACCGAGGTCCGCGGCCAGGCCCTGTGGCGCGGCATCGCCCTCGCCGAGCCCGTCGCCGCCGACGCCGTCACGCACCTCATCGGACTCGGCGTCCTCGCCAACGCGCCCCGGCCCGACACGGTCCGGATCGCGCCCCCGCTGACGATCTCGCAGACCGAGATCGACCTGTTCTGCGACAAGCTCATCGCGGCCCTCGACGCCGTCTGCCCCGCACCCGGAGGACGACCGTGACCCTCAAGCACTTCCTGAAGGACGACGACCTCACCCCCGCCCAGCAGGCCGAGGTCCTCGACCTGGCCGCGAAGCTCAAGGCCGACCGCTACGCCTACCCGGCCCTCAAGGGCCCCAAGTCCGTCGCGGTCGTCTTCGAGAAGCCCTCCACCCGGACCCGGATGTCCTTCGACGTCGGCATCGCCGAACTCGGCGGCCACTCCGTGGTCCTCGACGCCCAGTCCACCCAGCTCGGCCGCGGCGAGACCATCGCCGACACCGCCCGGGTCCTCTCCCGGTACGTCTCCGCGATCGTCATCCGCACCTTCGGCGACGACCGGATCGCCGAGCTCGCCGAGCACGCCACCGTCCCGGTCGTCAACGCGCTCACCGACGGCTGGCACCCCTGCCAGCTCCTCGCCGACCTCCAGACCATCGCCGAGCACAAGCCCCTCAAGGGCACGAGCATCGCGTACGTCGGCGACGCCGCGTTCAACATGGGCAACTCCACCGTCATCGCCTCCTCCATGGCGGGCATGCACGTCCGCATCGGCGCCCCCGCCGGCTACCAGCCCGCCGACGAGGTCCTGGAGCGCGCCGCCCAGATCAACGCGGCCACCGGCGGCTCGGTCACCGTCACCGCCGACCCGGTCGAAGCGGTCTCCGGCGCCGACGTCGTCTCCACCGACGCGTGGATCTCCATGGGCATGGACGACAGCGCGAAGCGCTTCGCCGACCTCAACCACTACCAGCTCAACGCCGACCTCCTCGCGCACGCCGCCGCCGACGCGATCGTCCTCCACTGCCTCCCCGCCCACCGCGGCCAGGAGATCACCGACGAGGTCATCGACGGCCCCCACTCGCGCGTGTTCGACCAGGCCGAGAACCGGCTCCACGCCCAGAAGGCCCTCCTCGCCTGGTTGCTGAAGGAGTCCTCGTGAACCAGCCGACCACGAAGGCCGCACGCCAAGCGCGCATCGTCGAGCACATCTCGAACGGCGCCGTCCGCTCCCAGACCGAGCTGGCCGCGCTCCTCGCCGCCGACGGGATCGAGGCCACCCAGGCCACGCTCTCCCGCGACCTCGAAGAGCTCGGCGCCGTCAAGGTCCGCGGCACCGACGGCGGCTCCGCGGTCTACTCGATCTTCGCCGAAGGCGAACGGCCCCTTCGCGACGCCGAGGCGGCCCCCGACCGGCTCCAGCGTCTCCTGCGCGAACTGCTCGTCGGCGCCGACCACTCCGCGAACATGGCCGTCCTGCGGGTCCCGCCCGGCGCCGCCCAGTACCTCGCCTCCGCGATCGACCGCTCCGGCCTCGCCGACGTCATCGGCACCATCGCCGGAGACGACACGATCGCCGTCATCGCCCGCGACGGGGTCACCGGCAGGCACGTCGCGAACCAGATGCTCACCTGGGCCGGCCAGGGCCCGGACCCGTACCACGCCAACACCATCGACGCCATGCACTTTAAAGGAACCAAGGAGAACCAGAAATGACCGAGAAGGTAGTGCTCGCCTACTCCGGCGGCCTCGACACGTCCGTCGCGATCCCGTACCTGGCCGAGCAGCTCGACGCCGAAGTGATCGCCGTGGCCATCGACGTCGGCCAGAACGGCGAGGACATGGACGTCATCAAGCAGCGGGCCCTCGGCTGCGGCGCCGTCGCCGCCGAGATCGTGGACGCGCGCGAGGAGTTCGCCGCCGACTACTGCTTCCCCGCCGTGGCCGCCAACGCCCTCTACATGGACCGCTACCCGCTCGTCTCCGCGCTCTCCCGGCCGCTCATCGTGAAGCACCTCGTGGCCGCCGCCGAGAAGCACGGCGCCACGATCGTCTCCCACGGCTGCACCGGCAAGGGCAACGACCAGGTCCGCTTCGAGGCCGGCCTCGCCGCCCTCGCCCCGCACCTCAAGGTCGTCGCGCCCGCCCGCGACTTCGCCTGGACCCGCGACAAGGCCATCGCGTTCGCCGAGTCCAAGAACCTCCCGATCGACGTCACCAAGAAGTCCCCGTACTCGATCGACCAGAACCTGTGGGGCCGCGCCGTCGAGACCGGCTTCCTCGAGGACATCTGGAACGGCCCCATCGAGGACATCTACGACTACACCCAGAACCCGGCCGAGGAGCGCGAGCCCGACGAGGTCGTCATCACCTTCGTCTCCGGCAAGCCCGTCGCCCTCGACGGCGTCGAGAAGACCGCGTTCGAGCTCATCAGCGAGCTCAACCAGCGGGCCGGCGCCCAGGGCATCGGCCGGATCGACATGGTCGAGGACCGGCTCGTCGGCATCAAGTCCCGCGAGGTCTACGAGTCCCCGGCCGGC
Source organism: Glycomyces sp. NPDC047369 (assembly GCA_040643255.1). Classification (GTDB taxonomy): domain Bacteria; phylum Actinomycetota; class Actinomycetes; order Mycobacteriales; family Micromonosporaceae; genus Glycomyces. Next base: position 443,338 of record JBEYTX010000001.1, read on the forward strand.
ATCACCCTGATCGCCGCCCACATGGAGCTCGAGAACGTCACCATCGAGCGCGAGCAGGCCCGGTTCAAGCGGACCGTCGACCAGCGCTGGGGCGAGCTCGTCTACGACGGCCTCTGGTTCTCCCCGCTCAAGCAGAGCCTCGAGACCTTCGTCAACGACGTGCAGACCTACGTCACCGGCGAGGTCCGGCTGACCCTCCACGCGGGCAAGGCCACCGTCACCGGCCGCCGCTCCGAGACCAGCCTCTACGACTTCGACCTCGCCACCTACGACGAGGGCGACGCCTTCGACCAGTCCAACGCGCGCGGCTTCGTCGAGCTGTGGAGCCTCCCGGCCAAGCTCGCCGCCGCCCGGAACGAGCGGATCAAGGCCGAGGCCGAGTAATGGCGAAACTGTGGGGAGGCCGCTTCACCGGCGGCCCCGCCGCGGCCCTCGAAGCGCTCAACGCCTCGATCGGCTTCGACTGGCGGCTCGCACCGTACGACCTCAAGGCCTCGAAAGCCCATGCGCGCGTGCTCAACCGCGCCGGGCTCCTCACCGCCGACGAGCTGTCGCAGATGCTGTCCGCCCTCGACTCGCTCGGCGAGGACGTCGCGAACGGGACCTTCACCGGGACCGTCGCCGACGAGGACGTCCACACCGCGCTCGAACGCGGCCTCGTGGAGCGCCTCGGCGACCTCGGCGGGAAGCTCCGCGCCGGACGCAGCCGCAACGACCAGATCGCCACCGACCTGCGCCTGTACTGCCGCGACCACGCCCGGGGCCTCGCCCTCGACGTGACCGCGCTCGTGGACGCGCTGGCCGGGCAGGCCGCGGCCCTCGTGGACGCGCCCGCGCCGGGCATGACGCACCTCCAGCACGCGCAGCCGGTGACCCTCGGGCATCAGCTCCTCGCGCACGCCCAGGGCCTCCTGCGGGACCTGGACCGCCTGCGGGACTGGGACAAGCGGGCCGCGGTGTCCCCGCTGGGCGCGGGCGCGCTCTCGGGCTCCTCGCTGCCGCTCGACCCGGTCGCGGTCGCCGAGGAGCTGGGCTTCGACGCGCCCGTCGCGAACTCCATGGACGGCGTCTCCGACCGCGACTTCGCGGCCGAGCTGCTCTTCATCTGCTCGATGATCGGCGTCCACCTCTCCCGCCTGGGGGAGGAGGTCATCCTCTGGTCGAGCCAGGAGTTCGGCTGGGTGACGCTCGACGACGCGTTCTCCACGGGCTCGTCGATCATGCCGCAGAAGAAGAACCCGGACGTGGCCGAGCTCGCCCGCGGCAAGGCGGGGCGCCTCGTCGGCAACCTGACGGCGCTGCTGGTGACGCTCAAGGGCCTGCCGTTCACGTACAACAAGGACCTCCAGGAGGACAAGGAGCCGGTCTTCGACTCCCTGGACAACCTGGCGCTGCTGCTGCCCGCGGTGACCGGCATGGTCGAGACCATGACCTTCAACACGGAGGTCCCGCGCGCGTCGGCCCCGACGGGCTTCAGCCTCGCCACGGAGATCGCGGACTGGCTGGTGCGCAAGGGCATCCCGTTCCGCTCCGCGCACGAGATCGCGGGCGCCTGCGTCGCCCACTGCGAGGCCCGCGGCATCGAGCTGCACGAGATCGCCGACGCGGACTTCGCGTCGATCTCGCCGCACCTGGACCCGTCGGTGAAGGCCGTGCTCGACGTGGACGGCGCCCTCGCGGGCCGCACCACGCCCGGCTCGACCGGCCCGAAGGCCGTCGCCGACCAGCTCGCGCAGGTCCGCGACCAGATCGCGTCCTGGCGCGCCTGGGCCGCATAGGCCCGAGACATGCGAAAGCGGCCCGCGCCTCGGCGCGGGCCGCTTGTCGTCTCTTGTCAGATCTCCTTGGAGAGTCGTCGCAGCCTCACGCTGGTGATGACGGTGAGCAGGCCCCAGATGATCGCGAAGAACCCGATGGTCACCACGAGCGCGATGGCGCCCTCGCCGGGCTTGGCGAGGAGCAGGATGCCCAGGACGATCCCGGCGAGGCCGGAGAGGATGAACAGCCAGCGCCCGCCGGCGTCGCGGCCGAGGCCGAAGCCGTTGACGAGCGAGCCGATGCCGGTGACGATGGCCCAGAACGCGATGACGTACAGCAGCGCGAGCGCGGAGATCCCGGGCCACACGAGTGCGATGAGGCCGGCGATGACGCCGAGGACGCCCATGAAGATGAGGAAGCCGCGGCCGGTGTGCCGCCGGAAGCCCATGACGATCGCGGTGATGCCGTCGACGACGGCGTAGGCGCCGAACAGGATCACGAGCGCGAGGAGCGTGATCCCGGGCCAGAAGACCGCGAGCGCGCCGAACACGATCGTGAAGATGCCGCGCACCAGGACCCACGCCCAGTTCTTGGCGAGCAGTTCGAGCATCGTGTCCACCCCGTTCCACCTGCGATAACGCTTGTATCTGCCACGCTAGCCCCCGCAGGCCCCGAACGCGTGGAAACGGCACGAAAACGGGCCCCGGCGCACAGCGCCGGGGCCCGGGTTCCCTGTTCCTAGACTCGTGCGGGCTCCTTCGCGGGCTCGCGCTCGGGTTCGACGGTGACGTGGGGGAGGAGCCGGTCGAGCCACTTCGGCATCCACCACGCGGACCGGCCGAGGACCTTCATGATCGCGGGCACGAGGAGCACCCGGATGACGAACGCGTCGAGGAAGATCGCCGCGGCCATGCCGACGCCGAACTGCTGGAGCATCCGCGACTCGCTGAACACGAACGCCCCGAACACGGCGATCATGATCGCGGCCGCCGCGGTCACGACGCCGCCGGTGGACGCGAGGCCCTTGCGGACCGCCTCGCGGGCGTCGCCGCCGCGGACCCACTCCTCCCGCATGCGGGACATGAGGAACACCTCGTAGTCCATCGAGAGCCCGAAGATGATCGCGAAGGACATGACCGGCACGAACGCCTCGATCGGGCCCGGTTCGGCGCCGAGGGCCCCGTCCTGGAACATCCACGTGACGAGCCCGAGGCTCGCGCCGATGGTGAGCAGGTTGAGGATCGCGGCCTTGACCGGGATGAGGACCGACCGGAACACGACCATGAGCAGGAGCATCGACAGGCCGACGACGAGGATCAGGAACAGCGGCGCCCGCTGCTCGATGATGTCGCTGAAGTCGATCGCGGCGGCGGTGGCGCCGCCGACGTACTGGTCGCCCGCGACGCCGTCGAGGTCGTCGCGCAGCTCGTGGACGAGGTCCACGGTGGCCTCGTCGCTGGGCCCGCCGGTGCCGAACACGGTGGACATCCACAGGTCCTCGCCGATGGGGAACGCCGGGGTCGCGTACTCGACGCCGTCGAGCGCGCCGACCGCGTCGTAGGCGGCGGCCGCCTCGGCCTCGGTCCCGTCGGTGACGACGAGGAGCGGCCCGTTGAAGCCCTTCCCGAACCCGTCGGCGAGCATGTCGTACGCCTGGCGGCTCTGGAGCTCCTCGGACTCGGTGCCCGCGTCGGCGAAGCCGAGCCGGATGCCCGTGAGCGGCGCGGAGAGGGCCACGAGGCCGACGGTGACGAGGACGATCGCGAGCCACGCCTGCTTCTCCACGAGCCGCGACCACGCGTTCCAGCGCCGCCCGGGCACGCCCTTGGCCTTCGCCGCGTGCTTCCTCACGCGCTTCTCGATCCGCTTGCCGAACATGGCGAGCAGCGCGGGCAGGAGCGTCACCGACGCGAGCATGGTCACCAGGACCACGAGCGCGACGGCGATCGAGACCGACTGGAGCGCACCGAGTCCGAGCGCGTACAGGCCGATGAGGGCCACGATGACGACCGACCCGGCGAACAGGACGGACCGGCCCGCGGTGTCGAGGGCCGTGGCCGCGGCGTCGCGCCTGGACGCGCCGCCGAGGAGCTCTGAGCGGAACCGCGCGAAGATCAGGAGCGCGTAGTCGATGCCGACGCCGAGGCCGACGAGGAACAGGATGGGCGTCAGGTACGTCGGCAGGGTCGTCACGTGGGACACGAGCTGCGCCAGGCAGAACGTGGTGCCCACGGCGAACACGGCGGTGATGAGCGGCAGGCTCGCGGCGAGGAACGACCCGAACATGAGCACGAGGATCACCAGGGCCGCGAGGATCCCGACGCCCTCGGCGGCCCCGCCGCCGCCCTCCTCGGCCTCACGGATCGGATCGCCGCCGAGCGCGACGTCGAGGCCGTCCCCGGCGGCGTCCTCGGCCACCGGCAGCAGGTCCGCGGCCTGTTCGGTGGTCCCGTCGAACGCGGCGGTTGCGTACCCGACCGTGCCGTCGGCGCTGATCGCGCCGGGCTCGGTGTACGGGTCGGAGACGGCCCCGACACCGGGCATCGCGGCCAGCTCGTCGAGCAGCGCCTCCACGCGATCCTGTTCGGCCGCAACGTCGTCGGCGGCGAAGACGACCTGCACGGTGAGCGGGTCCGCGTCGGGGGCGCGGTCGGCGAGCAGGTCCGAGAGCTCCTGGGACTCGGTCCCGGGCATCGAGAAGTCGTCGTCGAACGCCGATCCGGCGACGGCGGCGCCGCCGATCGACGCGGCGAACACGAGGACCCAGATCAGGAGCGCGGTCAGCGGCCGGCGCTGCGTCCAGTCGGACAGGCGGGCCATCCGCGAGCGGGCGGGGGCGAGGTCTTGTTCCATGCCGCGACTATCGCCGCCACGCAGGCTCCGCCGCATCGTCCCGGCAGCGGCATTCGCGCTACCTCCGCGGGATCAGGCCCGTCCGGGCCCGTACCACCCCGGTAGCATCACTGCCCGTCGGTCCACGTGGGACGGACGAGCCCGGCCTCGTACGCGGTCACCACCAGCTGCGCCCGGTCCCGCGCCGCCAGCTTCGACATGATGCGGCTGACGTGCGTCTTCGCCGTCGCGGGGGACAGGAACAGGGTCTTCGCGATCTCGTCGTTGCTCATGCCCGTCGCCACCAGCTTGAGGACCTCGGTCTCCCGCTCGGTGAGCGCGCCGAGCCGCGAGCTCGGCTCGGGCCGCGCCACGCGCCCCGCGAACTCGGCGATGAGCCGCCGCGTCACCTTCGGGGAGATGAGCGCCTCCCCGGCCGCGACCACCCGGATCGCGTGGATCAGCTCGTCGGGGTCGGTGTCTTTCACGAGGAACCCGCTCGCGCCCGCGCGCAGCGCCCGGTACACGTAGTCGTCCTCGTCGAACGTCGTGAGGATCACGACCTTGACGCCGTCGAGCTTCGGGTCCCGCCCGATCCGCTCGGTCGCCTCCAGGCCGTCCATGCGCGGCATCCGGATGTCCATGAGCACCACGTCGGGACGCTTGGAGCGCACCAGCTCCAGGGCCTCCGCGCCGTCCCCGGCCTCGCCGACCAGCTCCACGTCCTCCTCGTCGCCGAGGATCGACGCGAACCCGGCCCGCACCAGCCGCTGGTCGTCGACGAGCATCACCCGGATCACTTCGGCACCTCCAACGGCCACGCGGCCTCCACGGTGAAGCCGCCGTCCTCGCGCGGCCCCGCGTCGAAGGTACCGCCGAGGCCCTCCGCGCGCTCGCGCATCCCCGCCAGACCGTTCCCGGCCCTGTTCGCGCCCTTGGCATCCCCGACGCCGTCGTCGACCACCGCGAGCGCCAGCGTCGACGTCCCGATCACCACGTTCACCTGCACGCGGGTCGCCCGCGCATGCCGCAGCACGTTCGTCAGCGACTCCTGCACCACCCGGTACGCCGCCGCGTCCACGGCCACCGGCACCTCCGCGCTCCCGTCGACGCGCAGGTCCACCTCCAGGCCAGACGCCCGCGCCGCCTCCACCAGCGCCGGGAGCTGGTCGATGCTCGGGCCCGGCCCGGTCGGCGCGTCCTCCCCGGCCTCCCGCAGCACCCCGACCATGGCCCGCAGCTCCCGCAGCGACATCCGGCTGGTCTCGGCCACGACCTCCAGGACCTCCCCGGTCGCGTACCCGGGGTCCTTGCGCTGCTTCCGGAGCGCCGCGGTGGCCTGCACGTTGATGAGCGACAGGTGGTGCCCGACGGCGTCGTGCAGGTCCCGCGCGATCCGGATCCGCTCCTCGGCGACCGACCGGCGCCGCGTCTCCTCCAACGCCACGAGCGTCTCGGCCCGGTACCGGCGGTGGTGCGCGACGACCGCGCCGATCGCGGGGACGGCGATGATCCAGCCCGAGAGCATGAACGTCTCGCTGGGGGTCATGTGCGCGAAGTCCGCGAGGATCTCCGAGACCACGACGATCACGAACGTGCTCGCCGCGATCACCGACGCCGCGACGAGCCTCCCGAGGGCCGCGAGCGTGTACAGCGACACCACGAACGCCGAGAGCATCGGCCCGTCCGTGGACGAGGCCGGGTAGTAGACCATCGTCGCGGCCCACGTGACGAGCGTGACCGCGAGCGGGTACGGGGTGCGGAAGAACAGCGCCACGATCGACACGCCCATCATCGCCCACGCCAGGCCCTCGTTCAGTCCCTGCGTGTCGGTGATGCGCAGCTCCCACTGCACGAACGACCACGTGAGCACGACGGCCGCGTTCACGGCCCCCGCGACGAGGTCGCCGGGCCGGAACAGGGTTGCGGGTCGTTGCACAACGCCCACCTTAAGGGAGCGCCCGACATGAGCCGGGCGCTCCCGCGTGTCATTTCGTCAGGCCCGCGCGGCGCAGGGCCTCGGCCATGGCGCTCTCGGGCGCGGCCTGGCGGCCCCCGCCCTGGCGCGGCTGCTGGCGTCCGCCGCCCTTGCCGCCCTTGGCGTTCCGGTCCCCGCCCTGGCGGCGCCGGTCCTGGCCGCCGCCCGCCTCGGGCTCGTCCTCCAGGCGCATCGTCAGCGAGATGCGCTGGCGCTGGAGGTCCACGGACAGGACCTTGACCTTGACGACATCGCCCGGCTTGACGATCTCGCGCGGGTCCTCGACGTAGCGGTTCGCGAGCGCGGAGATGTGCACGAGGCCGTCCTGGTGGACGCCGATGTCGACGAACGCGCCGAACGCCGCGACGTTCGTCACGGCCCCTTCGAGGAGCATCCCGGGCTTGAGGTCGGCGACCTTCTCGACGCCCTCCTTGAACGCGGCGGCCTTGAACTCGGGCCGCGGGTCGCGGCCGGGCTTCTCCAGCTCCGCGAGGATGTCGGTCACCGTCGGGACGCCGAAGCGGTCGTCGGCGAAGTCCCCGGGCTTGAGCTTGCGGAGGGTCTTCGCGTCGCCGACGATCCCCGCGATCGAGACGCCCGTGGCGGCGATGATCCGCTCGACCACCGGGTACGCCTCGGGGTGGACCGCGGACACGTCGAGCGGGTTGTCCCCGCCCGGCACCCGCAGGAACCCGGCGGCCTGCTCGAACGCCTTGGGGCCCAGGCGGGGCACGCTCAGCAGGCCCTTGCGGTCCGCGAAGCGCCCGTGCTCGTCCCGGTAGGCGACGATGTTCGCGGCGACGGACTCGCTCAGGCCCGACACCTGCGACAGCAGCGGCACCGAGGCGGTGTTCAGGTCCACGCCGACGGCGTTCACGGCGTCCTCGACGACCGCTTCGAGCGAGCGGGTGAGCTTCGACTCGGTGAGGTCGTGCTGGTACTGGCCGACGCCGATGTGCTTGGGCTCGATCTTGACGAGCTCGGCGAGCGGGTCCTGGAGGCGCCGGGCGATCGAGACGGCGCCGCGCAGCGACACGTCCATGCCCGGGAGCTCCTTGGTCGCGTACGCGGACGCCGAGTAGATCGAGGCGCCCGCCTCGGAGACGACGATCTTCGCGATGTCCGTGCTGCCCGCGAACGCCTTGACGAGGTCGGTGGCGAGCCGGTCGGTCTCGCGGGAGGCGGTGCCGTTGCCGATGGCGATGAGCTGCACACCGTGCTTCTTGACGAGCGCGCCGAGCACGGCCAGGGAGTCGTCCCAGCGGTTCTGCGGCTGGTGCGGGTAGATCGCGGTGGTGTCGAGGACCTTCCCGGTGGCGTCGACCACGGCGACCTTGACGCCGGTGCGGTAGCCCGGGTCCAGGCCCATGACGGCCTTCGGCCCGGCCGGGGCGGCGAGGAGCAGGTCCTTGAGGTTCGCGGCGAAGACCTTCACGGCCTCGTCCTCGGCGTGCTGCCACAGCCGCATCCGCAGGTCCACGCCGAGCTTGACGAGGATGCGGGTGCGCCAGGCCCACGAGACGGTCTTGGCGAGCCACGCGTCGGCGGGCCGCCCGTCGTCGCGGATCCCGAACTTCGCGGCGATGACGGCCTCGCAGTCGGCCCCGTCGGTCTCGGCCTCGCCCGGCTCCAGGGCGAGCGAGAGCGCCTCCTCCTTCTCGCCGCGGAACAGTGCGAGCACCCGGTGCGAGGGGAGCGTGGTGAACGTCTCGGCGAAGTCGAAGTAGTCGGAGAACTTCGCGCCCTTCTCCTCGGCCCCGTCGCGGACCTTCGCGACCACGCGTCCCTTGCGCCACATGCGTTCGCGCAGGTCGCCGATGAGGTCGGCGTCCTCGGAGAACCGCTCGGTGAGGATCGCGCGGGCCCCGGCGAGCGCGGCGGCCGCGTCGGCGACCTCCTTCTCCGGGTTGAGGAACGCCGCGGCGGCGGTCTCGGGGTCCTGTGAGGGATCACTCAGCAGGAGATCGGCGAGCGGCTCCAGGCCGGCCTCGCGGGCGATCTGGGCCTTGGTGCGGCGCTTCACCTTGAAGGGCGCGTAGAGGTCCTCGAGGCGGGCTTTCGTGTCGGCGGCGTCGATCTGCGCGGCCAGCGCCTCGGTGAGCTTGCCCTGCTCAGCGATCGATTCGAGCACCGCCTTGCGCCGGGCCTCCAGCTCCCGCAGGTACGCGAGGCGCTCTTCGAGGGAGCGGAGCTGCTCGTCGTCGAGGCCCCCGGTGGCCTCTTTGCGGTACCGGGCGATGAACGGGACGGTGGAGCCGTCGTCGAGGAGCGCGACGGCCGAGCGGACTTGGTGGGCGCCGACCGAGAGTTCTTCGGCGATGCGTTGATCGATAGCTTGAGCCACGGGAGGATTCTGCCAGAGCGCTGCGACAACACCGGGGCGAGCCGCAAGCCCCGACCCCCCGGTGGACGCTTCCGGACGCGTTGGGTAAAGTTCTATCCCGTCGCCGGGGGAACGGAAAAACTCCTGGAAGACATGCGGACGTAGCGCAGTTGGTAGCGCGACACCTTGCCAAGGTGTAGGTCGCCGGTTCGATCCCGGTCGTCCGCTCGGAGCTCGAAAGAGCGCTATCCCGGACGATTAGCTCAGCGGGAGAGCACTCCCCTGACACGGGAGAGGTCACTGGTTCAATCCCAGTATCGTCCACCGAAGCGAAAGAGCCCAGGTTTCATTTCCTGGGCTCTTTCTCCACCAAGGTGGGTTGTCCGAGCGGTTAGGTAACGGCCTGCAAAGCCGTGCACACGGGTTCGAATCCCGTACCCACCTCCATCGGAACACATGAGGAAAAGCCCGGGCGACCGGGCTTTTTTCCTGCCCGCTTTCTTTTCCGTTCTCCTTCTTTCTCTTTCGTCCTTCCGCGGGCCGTTTTGCGGCCCGTCACTCGGCGTGCCCCCGCGGTCGCGGCCGGAGATTTATTGACATCACTGCGCTTCGGAATTAAGCTCTGGAAATTACCGGTAAAGGTTCCGAAAGTTTCGGTCGAAGTCGTCGTGTGATCGTGCGCATTCGGGCGGAACCGGGCCGATCTCAAGGAGGAGACACATGTCGGACGTGTACGGGCGAACGCCCTTCAAAGCGACCCGCCGCGGACTCATCGGGTTCTCGGTGGCCGCCTCGGGTGCGATGGCGCTCGCGGCGTGCAGCGACGACGGCGACGGCGAGGTGGACCTCGACGCCCAGTCCAAGGGCGCGATGGACGACTTCAAGGCCGACACGCAGTTCACCGCGACCGAGCCGTTCACCCTGTCGCTGCTGTGGACCGAATGGCCCGACCTGCCCGTGACCGACACCTGGACGTTCTTCGACGAGATCGAGAAGCGCACCAACGTCAAGTTCGAGCTGACGACCATCCCCTTCAGCGACGCGGTCGAGAAGCGCAGTCTGCTGCTCTCCGCGGGCGACGCCCCCTCGGTCATCCCGCTGGTGTACACCGGCGAGGAGGACTCGTTCGTGTCCTCGGGCGCGATCGTCCCGATGAGCGACTACATCGAGCACATGCCGAACTTCCAGAAGTACGTGGAGGAGTGGGACCTCGGCGAGATGATCGACAACCTCAAGCAGGCCGACGGCAAGTACTACATGCTGCCGGGCCTCCAGGAGGTCTCGGTCCCGGTGTTCACGCTCGTGGTCCGCAAGGACGTCTTCGAGACCGTCGCCGGGGGCATCCCCGAGACCTGGGACGAGATGCGCGAGGCGCTCGTCAAGATCAAGGCCGCCTACCCCGACTCCTACCCGCTCGCCGACGGCTTCGAGGCCGCGTCGATGCTCAACTACGCCGCGCACGCCTTCGGCGCGCAGGCCGGCTGGGGCTTCGGCGACGGCATGATGGACGACGGCAGCGGCGGCCTCCAGTACACGGCGGTCTCCGAGGGCTACAAGCAGATGGTCGAGTACTTCCGCGGCCTGGTCGCCGACGGCCTCCTCGACACCGACTCGCTCACCGCCGCGAACGACGGCTCCGGCGGCGGCAGCGTCGCCGAGAAGTTCGCCAACGAGCTCGTGTTCGCCGCCTCCGGCTCCAGTGGCACCGCGATCGAGTTCGCGCAGGCCCTGAACGAGACGGTCGGCGAGGGCAACTACGAGGTCCTCCAGATCGCCCCGCCCGGCGGCCCCGCCGGCCAGGTCGTGGAGCCCCGCAACTTCTGGAACGGCTTCATGCTCAACGCCGAGGCCACCGAGTCCGAGTACTTCCTCGCGACCCTCCAGTTCCTCGACTGGATCTACTACAACCCCGAGGCCCGCGAGCTCATCCGCTGGGGCGTCCTCGACGAGACGTACACGAAGGACGCCGACGGGAAGATCACCCTCAAGCCCGAGTTCTCCCTCGACGCCTACAACATCAACCCCGGCGCGGCGACCGACATCCAGGCCGACCTCGGCTGGTCGAACTCCGTGTTCGCCGACTCGACCGAGGCCCGCGCCCTCAAGGAGTCCTACAACACCCCCACGTTCGTCGAGTACATCGACTCCGTGCTCTCCACGCGCACCCCGCGCGACCCCAACCCGCCCGCGCCCCTCGACGAGCTGGAGCTGGAGCGGGCCTCGCTCCTCGCCACCCCGCTGAAGGACACCGTGGACACCAACACCCTCCGCTTCATCATGGGCGAGCGCGACATCGCCGAATGGGACGACTACGTCGCCGAGCTCGAGGCCCAGGGCCTCCAGGAGTACGTCGACCTCGTCAACGGGGCCCGCACCCGCTTCGAGGAGGAGAACTCCTAGTCCGCCCGCCGGGGCCCACCGGCCCCGGCCCGGACCGGAGGTGCACGCATGACCCTCACCAGCACCGAGCGGCCGGCCGCAGCGCCCGCCGCGTCCCCGCCGCCCCGCCGCCGCAAGCGCCGCCAGACCTGGCGCGAGGCCCTCCGCCGCGACTGGCAGCTCTACAGCCTCGCGCTCCTGCCCCTGATCTTCTTCGCGGTCTTCAAGTACGGCCCGATGATCGGCAACGTCATCGCGTTCCGCCGGTTCCGCCCCGGCGGGAGCATCTTCGGCGACGAGTGGGTCGGCTTCCGCTACATCGAGATGTTCGTCAACGACCCGTCGTTCTGGCACGTCTTCGCGAACACCGCGATCCTCGGCGGCCTGACCCTCGTGGTCTGCTTCCCGCTGCCGATCGTCCTCGCGCTCCTGCTCAACGAGGTCCGCAAGCGGCACTTCAAGAAGGTCGTCCAGTCGATCTCCTACCTGCCGCACTTCCTGTCGGTGGTCATCGTCGTCGGCATGCTCATGCAGCTCCTCTCGTTGCAGGGCACCGTCAACCAGATCATCGGCGCGTTCGGCGGCGAGGGCATCCCGTTCCTCCAGCGGCCCGAGTGGTTCCGCACCGTCTACGTCGGCTCCGAGGTCTGGCAGACCGTCGGCTGGGGCACGATCCTCTACCTCGCGGCCCTCACCTCCGTCGACGACTCCCTCTACGAGGCCGCGCGCATCGACGGCGCGGGCCGGTGGCGCCAGACCTGGCACGTGACCCTCCCGGGCATCCGCCCGACGATGATCACGCTGCTGATCCTCAACATCGGGACGTTCCTCAACGTCGGCTTCGAGAAGGTCCTGCTCCTGTACAACCCGCTGACCTACCAGACGGCCGACGTCATCTCGACGTACCTGTACCGGGTCGGCCTGGTGTCGAACAATCTCAGTTATGCGGCGGCGATCGGCCTGTTCCAGGCCCTGATCGGCCTCGTGATGGTGCTCTCCGCGAACCTGATCTCGCGGCGGACGGTGGGGACGAGCCTGTGGTGACGACGAGAATCGACCCCGAACGCGTGCTCCGCGGCCCCAGTCGCGGCCGCGAGACCCGCGGCACCCGCGTCTTCGGCGCGTTCAACGCGGTGTTCCTGGTCCTGCTGTGCGTGGTGATGCTCTACCCGTTCATCACCGTGCTCGCCCAGTCGTTCTCCTCGCCCGGCGCCATCAACGCCGGCCAGGTGTCGTTCTGGCCCGTCGGCTTCAACACCGACACGTACGCGGCCGTCATGCAGAACGAGACGTTCTGGCGCAACTACGGCAACTCCGTGCTGTACACCGTCGTCGGCACCGCGATCGCGATGACCCTGACCACCACGTACGCGTTCGTGCTCTCCAAGCCGCACCTCAAGGGCCGCAAGGCCCTCATCGGCATCGCCGTGTTCACGATGTTCTTCAACGGCGGCCTGGTCCCCAACTACGTGCTCATCTCCTCGCTCGGGATGAAGAACACCATGTGGGCCATCGTCCTGCCCGGCGCGATCTCGGTCTTCAACCTCCTGGTCATGAAGTCCTTCTTCGAGAGCCTCCCCAAGGAGCTCGAGGAGGCCGCGCAGATCGACGGCCTCGGCTGGTACGGGATCTTCGGGCGGATCGTCCTGCCGCTGTCGAAGGCCGTCATCGCCACGATGGTGCTGTTCTACTCGGTCGCGTTCTGGAACGACTGGTTCGCCGCGTTCCTGTACCTCGACAAGAGCGAGCTGTTCCCCGTGACCCTGTTCCTGCGCAACCTCATCGCGGGCGCCTCGACCTCCGCGTCCGAAGGGGCCGCGGCCGCCGGGACCACGACCGCCCTGGTGTCCTCCAACATCCAGGCGGTCACGATGATCCTCACCGTGATCCCGATCCTGTGCGTCTACCCGTTCGTGCAGCGCTACTTCGTCACGGGCGTCATGCTTGGGTCGGTGAAGGGATGACGGCCCGGACCGACGCCGACGAGGTCGGCCCCGGGGCGCTCTCCCGGGCCGCCGCCGCGGTCTACCGCTACCTGGTCCTCGCCGTGTTCCTCGCGGCCGCCGGGCTTCCCACCGTGGCGCTGTGGACGCTCCTCGCCCCCGAGGCCGGGAACGCCGTCCTGTTCACCGCCGGGCTCCTGCCCGTCGCGCCCGCGCTCTCGGCGGCCCTCTACGCGCAGCGCGCCTGGGCCGCCGAACCGGACCTGAGCCCGGCCCGGCCGCTCCTGCGGGGCCTGCGCCTCAACCTGCGCGACACCCTCGCGTGGTGGGTCCCGGTGCTCGCGCTGGCGACAGTCCTCGCCGTGAACGTCCTCTTCGCGGGGACGGTCCCCGGCGGGGCGGCCCTGCGCCCGGTCGGCGCGGTCCTGCTCGTCGCGCTGGCGGTCTGGTCGGGCCACATGCTGACGGTGACGTCGTTCTTCTCGTTCCGCTTCCGCGACGTCCTGCGCGTGGCGGCCGCCGAGTGCTTCCTCTCCTGGAAGACCTCGCTCGGCCTCCTCGCGCTCCTCGTCGTCGCGGCGGCCGTCGTCGTCGCCGGGTCCGAGGCGGTGCTCCTCCTCGTCGGCTGGGCGTTCGCCGCGGGCCTGTGGCTCGTCGTCCGCCCCGCGGCCGAGGACGTCACCGCGCGGTTCACCAAGCCCTGAGACCCGTTGGTGCGGGCGGGAGGTCATGCCTCCCGCCCGCATCCGCATCCCGGCCCCGACCCCCGTCCGCGGCGCGGTTGAACCGATTCAAGGCCGGTGCCATGAATGCGCCTCCACAGTGGTCCGTTTCAGGGCTTTGATGGCGGTACCGGTGCAGTGTTGACGTGGAGTTGATCGTTAACTATTGTGTCAATCACGTTTGAATCCTTTCAAATCTGTGTGACCGCTGCGCCTCCCTGACGCGGCACCCCTCGCCGGGCCCCTCGCCCGGACGCATCGACGGAGATGTGGAGTACGCGCATGACGACACTGGACACCTCTCGCGGTCCGGCGGCGCCCGGCGGGTCGCGGACCGAGCGCTGGTACGGCCGGCTCGACGCGATCGCCTACGTCGGCACCCTGAACCTCCTGGTGCTCGCCTTCGCCCTGGCGGGCGGCATCGTCCTCGGCTGGGCCCCGGCGCTCGCCGCGGCCGCCGCGTGCAGCCGCACCCGCCTGCGCGGCGACTCCCAGCACCTCCTGCGCGCCTTCGCCTCCCAGTGGCGGCGCCGGTTCCTCCACGCGAACCTCCTCGCGGCCCCGTCGGCGCTCGTGCTCGCCCTCCTCGGCTGGAACCTCGCGGCTGCCGAGTCCCCCTGGCTGCGGGCCGCGCTCGTCGCCGCCCTCGCCGCCGGCCTCGCGCACCTGCTCCTGGCCGTCGCGATGGACGCCCACTACGAGCTGCGCCGCGGCCGGTGCCTGCGCCTGGCCTGGGAGTTCCTGCTCCGCTTCCCGGGCGCGCCGCTTCTCCTCATCGCCACGACCGCGCTCGTCGGCGCGGTCACCGCACTGGTCCCCGGGCTCCTGCCGGTGCTGTCGGTCGGCGTGTGGATCCACCTGTGCACCGCGCTGTGCCTCTCCTTCTTCGCCGCGAACGACCGGAGCCTGCCGGGCGCGGCCTGACGATCCGCCCGCCGCCGGCGGGACGGCAATCGAGCAATCCCCTTCCGAAAGGAAACCCCCATGTTGAAAAGAAAGCGCATACCGCTGGCGATGCTCGCCGTCGCGAGCCTCGCGCTCGGCGCGTGCTCGGACGGCGGCGACAACGCTGAACCGCTGGAGTCGCTGACGATCATGGCGCCGTTCTTCTCCGCGGTCCCGCCCGAGGAGGACGACCCGGTCGACAAGGCGCTCAGCGACCTCGCCGGGCTCGACCTCAGCGTCCAGTGGGTGCCCAACACCGACTACGGCAGCAAGACCAACACCGTCCTCGCTGGCGACGACATCCCCGACGTCATGGTCATCCAGGGCAAGGACCAGTCGTTCGTCCAGACCGCCGAGGCCGGCGGGTTCTGGGACCTCACCGAGTACCTCGCCTCCGGCGACTACCCGAACCTCGTCACCGAGAACCCGCAGGTGCAGGAGGCCGCGAGCGTCAACGGGAAGGTCTACGGCGTCTACCGCGCCCGCGACGTCATCCGCACCAGCGTCATCCTCCGCCAGGACTGGCTCGACAACCTCGGGCTCGCCCAGCCGCAGACCACCGCGGACCTCTACGAGATCGCCCGCGCCTTCACCGAGGACGACCCCGACGGGAACGGCGAGGACGACACCTACGGGCTCATCAACCCCGCCTGGGGCGGCATCGGCAACGGCAGCCCCTACGACGCCATCGAGACCTGGTACGGCTCGGGCAACCTGTGGCGCGAGGAGGGCGGCGAGCTCGTCCCCGCCTTCACCACCGACGAGTGGCTCCAGGCCCTCCAGTACGAGCGCGACCTCGTCGCGAACGGCTACGTCAACGCCGACTACGCCACGATGGACCCCGCCACCTGGAACGAGCCGTTCCTGAACGGCGAGGGCGGCATCATCATCGACGTCCAGTCGCGCGCCACCCAGCTCGCGGGCCTGTTCAAGGAGCAGGACCCCGAGCACTACGACCAGTACGTCGCGCTCGTCGGCCAGCTCGACGGCCCCAACGGGACCTACGCGCTGCCCACCTCCGGGTACTCCGGCTTCCTCGCCGTCCCGCGCTCCGGCGTGCAGACCGAGGAGCAGCTGAAGCAGGTCCTGACGGCCCTGAACGAGCTCAACACCACCGAGGCCCAGAACCTCATGAACCACGGCATCGAAGGGGACAACTACACCGTCGTCGACGGCGAGGCCGTGTTCGACCCCGCGAAGCAGGACTTCACCGACCAGGTCACCGGGGCCTGGGCGCAGCTCGGCATGAACGTCGCGGGCTACAACGCCTACCCGATCCAGGAGGAGACCGAGTACGACCAGGCCCTGTACCAGCAGCGGCTCGACCTCCAGGCCGAGGACCTCGCGAACGCGGTGTTCAACCCGGCCGCCGGGTTCGTCTCCCCGACCTACACCACCAGCGGCGCCCAGCTCGACACGATCATCGCCGACGCCCGCATCCAGTACATCGCGGGCCAGATCGACGACGCCGGACTCCAGGCGGCCGTCGACACGTGGCGCTCCAGCGGCGGCGACGACGTCGTGCAGGAGATCAACGACCTGTACGCCGACCTGAACTGACCGTCCGTGCGGGGCCGGGCCCGCCCGGCCCCGCACACCGAACCCCCAAGGAGACTGCGATGACGACCGCCCTCGCGGCCGACCGCGAACCACCCCTCGCGCGCGGGCCCGGCCGCCTGCGGCGCCTGCGCCGGGACGCCGCGCGCTACCGCTGGCTGTTCCTGCTGATGCTCCCCGGCCTCGTCTACTTCGCCCTGTTCCGGTTCTGGCCCATGTACGGGGCGCGGATCGCGTTCAAGAACTACATCCCGTTCCTCGGCATCGACGGCAGCGAATGGGTCGGCTTCGCGCACTTCCAGGCGTTCCTGTCGAACCCGGACTTCCCGCGGCTGCTCGTCAACACCCTCGTGGTCGCCGCGCTGAGCCTGCTCATCGCGTTCCCGCTCACGATCGTGCTCGCGCTGCTGCTCAACGAGCTGCGGCTCCAGATCCTCAAGCGCACCGTGCAGACCCTCGTCTACATCCCGCACTTCCTGTCGTGGACCGTCGTCGTGTCGATCACCGCGCTGCTGTTCGCGATCGACACCGGCCCCCTGTGGACGTTCTTCGCGGGACTGTTCGGGACCGACGCGAACATGCTCGCCGACCCCGACTGGTTCCGGCCGCTCGTGCTCATGCAGATGGTCTGGAAGGACACCGGCTGGGGGACCATCATCTTCCTCGCCGCGCTCGCCGGCGTCGACCAGGAGCAGTACGAGGCCGCGATCATCGACGGCGCGGGCCGCTGGCAGCGCGTCCGGCACATCACGATCCCCTCGATCCTCCCCACGATCACGGTCCTGCTCATCCTGCACACCGGCCAGATCCTCAACACCGGCTTCGAGCAGATCTACCTGATGTCGAACTCGCTCAACCGGACCGTGGCCGACGTGTTCGACACGTACGTCTACTTCGCGGGCATCGAGCAGGGCGCCTACAGCTACTCCACGGCCGTGGGCCTGTTCAAGGCCATCGTCGGGCTGGTCCTCATCTTCGGCACCAACTGGCTCGCCAAGCGCTTCAACCAGCAGGGGATCTTCTGATGTCCACGACGCACAAGCGGTTCAACACCCCGGCCGGCCGCGCCTTCGACGTCCTCAACGTCGCCATGCTCACCGGCGTCGGCCTGCTCGCGATCTTGCCGTTCCTGTACGTGCTCGCCGGGTCCTTCGCCACCGAACTGGAGATCACCACCCGGCCGTTCTTCCTGTGGCCGAACGAGTTCACGACCACCTCGTACGAGTCGATCCTGTCCTCGGACGTGTTCGTGCGCGCCTTCGCGACCACGGTCGCCGTCACCTTCGTCGGCACGCTCGTCCAGCTGGCCCTGACCGCGCTCATGGCGTACCCGCTCGCCAAGCCCGACCTCCCCGGGCGCCGCACCGTCCTCGCCCTGGTCGTGTTCACGATGGTCTTCAGCGCCGGGATGATCCCGACGTTCCTGGTCGTCAAGGACCTCGGCCTGCTCGACACCTACTGGGCGCTCATCCTGCCGATGGCGATCAACCCGTTCAGCCTCATCATCATCAAGAACTTCTTCCAGCAGCTCCCGCACGAGCTGGAGGAGTCCGCGAAGATCGACGGCGCCAACGAGCTCCAGGTGCTGTGGCACGTCATCCTCCCGCTGTCGAAGCCGGTGCTCGCGACGTTCGCGCTGTTCTACGCCGTCGGCATCTGGAACGACTACCTTTCGCCCCTGCTGTACCTGAGCGACACCAGCAAGTGGACGCTCCAGATGATCCTGCGGCAGGTCACCGCCGCGGCCTCCCTCTCGGCCGACGAGATGGCGACCGACGTGCCGCCCCCCGCCCAGGGGATCAAGTTCGCGGTCGTGATCATCGCGACCATCCCCGTGCTCCTGGCGTACCCGTTCCTCCAGAAGCACTTCGCCAAAGGCATGCTGATAGGAAGTGTGAAGGGCTGATGACGATCCACCTCGCCGGCGACTCCACCGTCGCCCCCACCGACGGCGGCGCCACCTCCGGGCGCCCCGACCTGCCGCTCCTGGGCTGGGGCGACGAGCTCCAGCGGTTCACCGCCGAACCGGTGCGCAACCACGCCAAAGGCGGCGCGACCACCCTGTCCTTCCGCGAAGAGGGCCGCTGGGACGCCCTCGCCGCCGCCCTCGAACCCGGCGACACCGTCGTGATCCAGTTCGGGCACAACGACCAGAAGGAGCCCGAGACCCTCGCCGCCGACGGCGGCTACCGCGACCGCCTCGCCGCCTTCGTCGCCGAGACCCGCGCCGCCGGGGCCCGCCCGGTCCTCGCCACCAGCGTCGAGCGCCGCATGTTCCACGAAGGGGCCCTTCGGTACTCGCACGGCCCGTACCCGGCCGCGGTGCGCGCCCTCGGCAAGGAGCTCGACGTCCCGGTCATCGACCTGACCCCGTTCACGCGCTGGCTCTACACCTGGCTCGGCGAGGACGAGTCGGCCGCGCTGTTCGTCCACGGCGCGGCCGCCGACCTGCGCGTCGAGGTCGACGAGAAGCTCCGCAAGGACAACACCCACTACACGACCGCCGGGGCCGCCGCGGTCGCCCGCTTCGTCGCCGAGCACCTGCACGCCCTCGACGGCACCGGCGACGACCAGGAGCCCCTGGGACAGTGGCTGGTCCGGCCGTGACCTACCGCAACCCGCTCGCCGGCCCGGCCGACCTCGACGGCTGGACCGCCGAGGGCCCGGCCGGGACCGCGCACGCCGACGGCGGCCTGGTCCTCTCCAGCACCGCCGACGAGGCGGCCCTGGCCGCGGCCGGGCGCGGCGACCACGCCCACTTCACCCTCTGGTGCCCCGAGGTCTTCCCCGCCGACGTCGCGATCGAATGGGACTTCAGACCCCTTGCGGGCGAAGGGCTCGCGATGCTGTTCTTCGCCGCGTCCGGCACTGAGGGCCGCGACCTGTTCGATCCGGCGCTCGCACCGCGCACCGGCTACTACCCGCAGTACCACTCGGGCGACGTCTCCGCCTTGCACGTGTCCTACCTGCGCCGCAAGTGGCCGACCGAGCGCCGCTTCCGCACCTGCAACCTCCGCAGGAGCCCCGGCTTCCGCCTCGTCGCCCAGGGCGCCGACCCGCTGCCCGGACCCGAGGACGCCGACGGCCACTACCGCGTCCGCGTCGCCAAACGCGGCCCGGAGGTGTCGTTCGCGATCGACGGCCTGACCCTCTTCACCTTCCACGACCCCGAACCGCTCGGTGCGGGCCGCATCGGCTTCCGCCAGATGGCCCCGCTCGTCTCCCACTACCGCGACCTCGAGGTGACCGCCCTGTGACCACTGTGGATATTCCCCTGCGCTGGCTCGACGACGCCGCGCCCGACCTCGCCCTTGCGGGCGTCGCCTGCGGCGTCCCGCTCGCCCCCGGCGCCGTCGCCGACCCCGCGGAGCTGTCCGTCGTGGACGGCGCCGGGACGCCGGTGCCCGCCCAGACGTGGCGGCTCGCCGCCTGGCCCGACGGCAGCGTCAAATGGGCCGGGATCGCGCTCGGCGCGGGCGAGCCCGCGGACGGCTACCGGGTCGTGCGCGGCCCCGGCCCCGCCCCGGCCGCGCGGATTACCGTCGCCGAGACCGCCGACGCCGTCGAAGTCGACACCGGCGCCGCCCGCATCACCCTGTCCCGCAACGGCACCGACCTGGTCCGCTCGATCCGGGTCGGCGGCGCCGAGGTCGCCGCCTCCGGCCGCCTCGTCTCCAGCCGCCAGGACCGCCCCGAACC
The DNA here is from genome assembly GCA_040643255.1 of Glycomyces sp. NPDC047369. Taxonomy (GTDB): domain Bacteria; phylum Actinomycetota; class Actinomycetes; order Mycobacteriales; family Micromonosporaceae; genus Glycomyces. Next base: position 463,474 of record JBEYTX010000001.1, read on the forward strand.
CGACGTCCCCGGCCGCACGCACGCGCTCGGGCACGTCACCGGCTGCGAGGTCGAGCAGGACGGGCCGCTGCGCGCGGTCGTCCGCGTCACCGGCGTCCACCGCGAGGACTCCGGCCGCGAGTGGCTCCCGTTCACCGTGCGGCTCGTGTTCGCCGCCGGGGCCGCGACGTTCCGGATCATCCACTCCTTCACCTGGGACGGCGACCCCGAGCGGGACTTCCTCTCCTCGCTCGGCCTGCGGTTCACCGTGCCCCTGCGGGCGGACCTCCACGACCGCCACGTGCGCCTCGCGGGCGCCGACGGCGGCTTCCTGCGCGAGGCCGTGCGCGGCCTCACCGGCCTGCGCCGCGACCCCGGCGCCGACGTCCGCGCCGCGCAGCTCGACGGCCGCCCCGTCCCGGACCCGTCCACGTGGGAGCGCGACGTGGCGCGCCTGTCGCGCTGGATCCCCGCCTGGGCCGACTACACGCTCCGCCAGCCCAACGCCAACGGCTACACGATCCGCAAGCGCACGGCCGCCGACCGGCCCTGGATCGACGTCGCCCAGGGCACCCGCGCCGACGGGCTCGCCTACGTCGGCGACACCGCGGGCGGACTCGCGCTGGGCCTCACCGGGTTCTGGCAGTCCCACCCGACCGGCCTCGACGTCGCCGGCGCCGACACGGACGCCGCGACGCTGACCCTCTGGCTCTGGTCGCCCGACGCCGAGCCCATGGACCTGCGGTTCTACCACGACGGCCTCGGCCAGGACACCTACGCCGACCAGCTCGACGCCCTCGAGATCACCTACGAGGACTACGAGCCCGGCTTCGGCACCGCCCACGGCATCGCCCGCACCCACGAGCTCACCGTGACCCCCTACGCCGCCACGCCCCCCGTCGCCGAACTCGCCCGCCTCGCCCGCGGCACCGCCCTGCGCCCCCAGCTCGCGGCCGCACCCGAAGCGCTCCAAGGCGTCCTCGGCGACTGGGACCTCCCCGACCGCACCGACCCGCGGCGCGCCGCCCTCGAAGACCGGCTCGACTTTCTCCTCGACTTCTACATCGGGCAGGTTTCACAGCGTTCCTGGTACGGGTTCTGGAACTTCGGCGACGTCATGCACGCCTACGACGCCGACCGCCACACCTGGCGCTACGACGTCGGCGGCTACGCCTGGGACAACTCCGAGCTCTCCCCGGACCTGTGGCTGTGGACCTCGTTCCTGCGCACCGGCCGCGCCGACGTCTTCCGCCTCGCCGAGCGCATGACCCGCCACACCGGCGACGTCGACGTCTACCACGCCGGCCCCTGGCAGGGCCTCGGGACGCGGCACAACGTGCAGCACTGGGGGTGCAGCGCCAAGCAGGTCCGCATCTCCACGCCCGCGTACCGCCGCGTCCACTACCTCCTCACCGGCGACGAGCACACCCGCGACCGGATGCTGGAGCTGCGCGACTCCGACGCCACGTTCCTCGCCCTCGACCCGACCCGCAAGGTCCGCGCCGACGCCGCGACCTACCGGCCCGAGCGCGGCGCGCTCGCCGTCGGGCTCGGCACCGACTGGAGCGCCCTCGCGGCGACCTGGCTGGCGGACTGGGAGATCACCGGCAACGAGCGGTCCCGCGACCGCCTCGTCGGCACGATGCGCGACATCGGCTCGCTCCCCAAGGGCTTCTTCACCGGCGAGGCCCTCTACGACCTCGACGCGGGCCGCTTCGACACCGCGCGCGACCGCGTCGCCGTCTCGCATCTCTCCGCCGTGTTCGGCCTGGCCGAGGTGTGCAGCGAACTGGTGTCCCTCATCGACGCCGGGCTGGTCGACGCCCCCGGCTTCAAGGACGCCTGGCTCCAGTACTGCCGCCTCTACCTCGCCGAGCCCGAGACCCAGCAGGCCGAACTCGGCACCGCCCCCTCCGGCATCCACCTGGAGCAGGCCCACTCGCGCCTCACCGCGTACGCGGCCCACCGGCTCGGCGACGACGCGCTCGCCGACCGGGCCTGGCGCGCCTACTTCGCGGGCGGCGAGTTCATGGGGGAGGACGCGTTCCGCACCGTGAAGATCCTCCCGCCGGAAGTCCTCGCGCCCGTGGACGAGGCGCGCACGCTCTCCACCAACGACGCCGCCCAGTGCGGCCTCGCGACCATCCAGAACCTCGCCCTCATCGGGCACCGCCTGCGCTGACCCGGGCACGCGGAAGGCCCCGGATCGCTCCGGGGCCTTCCGCGGTCTCGCTGTACTACTCGGTCTCGGCGTCCGTCGCCTCGGCCTCGATCTCGACGGGCGCGCCCGTGACGGGGATGCGCTGCGCGGTCGGGGCGGGCTTGACCGCTCCGGCGACGCGCACCGTCAGGATGCCGTCGGCGACCTCGGCGCTGAGCTGCTCGGCCGCGATGCCCTCCGGGAGGGTGAACTCGCGGCGGAACGAGCCGGCCGACAGGCCGCGCACCAGGTACCGGTCGCCCTCGGCGGACTCGCGGGCCTTGCGCTCGGCGGTGATGGACAGGCGGCGCCCTTCGAGCTCGACCGTCACGTCCTCGGCGCTGACGCCCGGGACCGCGGCGCGGACGACCAGGTCCTCGCCCTCGGTGTAGACGTCGGCGCGCAGGGAGTACTGCACGGCGCCGCGGCCGAAGCCGAGGCGCACGAGGCGCTCGAACTCGCGGTCGAACTGACGGAACGCCGCATAAGGGTGCTGGTAGCGAACGATCATGGTGGTCTCCTTAGCCCTCTGCGTTAGCACTCTCGGGTGTTGAGTGCTAACGGTCTATACGACGCCCGCGCCCCGCCGAATATTTCAGCCGTGACCGGCGTCACCGCGCCTCCGTCGTCCATCCCGGACCCGAGGAGTTCTTCAAAAGCGCCCGACCTGCGACGACGCGCTCCTAGACTGACGTCGTTTCCGACCGAACGGGGGGTGCGGTCCGCGATGACTCGAACCGGCACGGGAAGCCGCGCCGCCGCGGCCCTGACCGCGGCGGCGCTGGCCGCCGCCGCGCTCCTCGGACCCGCCACCGCCGCGCGGGCCACCCCGCCGATCACCCTCTCGGGCCAGATCACCGACCAGGTCGACGCGCTCGGCGACCGCACCGCCGACGTCCAGGACGCCATCGACGACCTCGAGTCCTCCACCGGCATCGGCCTCTACGTCGCCTACATCGACAGCTTCGACGCCTACTCCCCGCAGACCTGGGCCGACACCAGCGCCGTCGACTCCGGACTCGGCTCCGACGACCTCCTCCTCGCCATCGCCACCGGCGACCGCCGCTACACCTGGTCCGTCGACACCGCGTTCCCGCTCACCGACACCCAGCTCAACGAAGTCGCCTCCAGCCTCATCGCCCCGCAGCTCCAGGACGAGGACTGGGCCCAGGCCGCCATCGCCGCCGCCGTCGGCTACAAGGCCGCCGCCGAAGGCGACGACGTCGCCGGCGCCGCCTCCGGCACCAACGTCCTCGGCATCGTCCTGTGCCTCCTCGCCGTCGCCGCGATCGTCATCGCCGCCGTCTTCTTCATGCGCCGCCGCCGCAAAGGCGCGCCCGCGGCCGCCCAGGGCGGCAAGCCCGTCGACCAGCGCTCCACCGAGGACCTCAACAGCGAGGCCAACCGCCTCCTCGTCGAGACCGACGACGCCATCCGCACCAGCGAGCAGGAACTCGGCTTCGCCGTCGCCGAGTTCGGCGACGAGGCCACCGGCGGCTTCACCCAGACCCTCGCGGGCGCCAAAGCGCAGCTCTCCGAATCGTTCCGCATCCGCCAGCTCCTCGACGACGACGAACCCGAGACCGAGGACGAGCGCCGCCGCATGCTCGCCGACATCATCGACCGGCTCACCAAGGCCAACGCCGACCTCGACGCCGTCGCCGGGGACTTCGACGACCTGCGCGACCTCGGCCGCCGCGCCCCCGAGGCCATCCGCGCGCTCAAGGACCGCGCCGGGCGCATCGACCTCGATGCGGCCCGGACCGCCCTGGCCGCCATGGGGACCGCGTACCCCGCGACCGCCGCCGCCACCGTCCGCGAGTTCCCCGGCAACGCCGCCGACCGGCTCCGCTTCGCGCAGGAGCAGCTCGCCGCCGCGGAGGCCGCGGTCGCCGCCGACGACGGCGGGAAGGCCGCCGTCCTCGTCCGCGCCGCCGAAGAGGCCGTCGGCCAGGCCGAGCAGATGACCCAGGCCGTGGTCCGCCGCGGCACCGAGCTCGACACCGCCGCCGGGCAGCTCCCCGGCGTCCTCGCCGAGGCCGAGCAGGACGCCGCCGACGCCGAGCGCCTCGCCGGAACCCAAGGGGGCCAAGCGGTCGCCGCGAAGGCCGCGAACCTGAAGGCCGTCATCGCCGACGTCAAGGCCCAGACCGGCCCGGTCGACCCGCTCGCCGCCACCGGCCGCGTCGAGCAGGCGTCCCTGGACCTGGAGCACGAGGTCCGGGCCCTCCAGGGGGCCGTCCAGAACGCGCAGAAGGCCCGCGCGCAGCTCCAGCAGATGCTCCTGAGCGCCCAGAGCACCGCCGCGGCCGTCGAGGACTACGTGACGACCAACCGCGGCGCCGTCGGCCCCGAGGCCCGCACCCGCCTCAACGAGGCCAAGCAGCAGCTCGCCCAGGCCCGCGCGCTCGCCGACACCGACCCGGTGCAGGCGCTCGCGCTGGCGCAGCGCGCCGACCAGCTCGCGAACGCGGCCGCGCAGCTCGCGCAGCAGGACGTCCAGGGCTACCTGGCCCCGTCCAACCCCAACAAGGGCGCGAACCCGATGGGCGGCAACGCGGGCGCGATGCTCGGCGGCATCCTCCTGGGCCAGATCCTCGGAGGCGGCGGGCGCGGCGGGGGCGGTTTCAGCGGGGGCGGCTTCGGTGGCGGGGGAGGCGGCGGCCACCGCCGCGGGCCGGGGTCGTTCGGCGGATCGGGCACCCGCGGGAGGCGAGGGGGTGGCGGCCGGTTCTGACTTCCGGGCCGCTGGCCCGTCTTCCGCAAGCACTGTGAACCAAGGAGTGGACATGTCGAAGAAGCAGTCGATCTTCGGGAGGATCTCGCAGCTCGTCAAGGCGAACATCAACGACGCCATCGACAACGCCGAGGACCCCGCCAAGATGCTCGCCCAGATCGAGCGCGACTACAAGAACAGCATCGTGGACGCCGAGAACGCCATCGCCGAGACCATCGGGAACCTGCGCCTGATGGAGGAGGACTACGCCGCCGACCAGAAGGCCGCGGACGAGTGGGGCGTCAAGGCCAAGAACGCCAGCCAGAAGGCCGACCAGCTGCGCGCGGACGGGAACGCGGCCGAGGCCGACAAGTTCGACAACCTCGCGAAGGTCGCCCTGGGCAAGCAGATCGCCGTCGAGAAGGAGATGTCCGACGAGGCGCCGATCATCAAGAGCCAGCAGGAGGTCGTCGACAAGCTCAAGACCGGCCTGGGCCAGATGAAGGACAAGCTCAACGAGCTCCAGGCCAAGCGCACGAGCCTGTCGGCCCGCGCCAAGACCGCCGAGGCGCAGAAGAAGGTCAACGAGGCGATCGGCAGTATCGACGTCATGGACCCGCTGAGCGAGGTCAGCCGCTTCGAGGACAAGGTCCGCCGGGAGGAGGCGAAGGTCCGGGGCCACCAGGAGCTCGCGATGTCCTCGCTCGACAGCCAGTTCGAGGCCCTCGACAGCGTCAGCGACGACGCCGACATCGAGGCGCGCCTCGCGGCCCTCAAAGCGGGCTGAGCACGGTACGGCCCGACGGCCCCGGAGCGCGGTGCTCCGGGGCCGTTCGGCGCCGTGGGAACGGTGTTGCGCGGGCGGGCCGGCGCCGCGAGAATGGCGCCATGTCTGAAGTCGCGATCCGCCCCCGCCTCGACCGCGCCGACGCCGAGGCCCTCGTCCGCGGCGCGCTCGGCGCCGACCTGGAGTTCACCGCGCACGAGGAGTTCAAGGACGGGTTCTTCAACGCCGCCCACGCCCTCGACCTGGCCGACGGCCGCCGCCTGGTCGTCAAGGTCGCGCCCGCCAAGGACGTGAAGCTCCTGCGCTACGAGGTGGACCTCATGGCGACCGAGATCGAGTGCTTCGAGCGCGGCCTCGCCGCGGGCGCCCGCATGCCGCGCGTGTGGCACGCCGACCCCGAGGCCGGGATCCTGATCATCGACCGCCTCGACGGCGTCCCGCTCCCCAAGGTCCGCGGCGAGATCCCCGCGGAACGGCTTCTGGCGCTGCGCAAGGAGATCGGCGCCCAGGCCGCCCGCTTCGCCACCGCCACCGGGGAGCACTTCGGGTATCCCCGCACGAGCGGGCGCACCATGAGCAGCACGTGGTCCGAGTCGTTCCTCGCCATGATGAACGACGTCCTCGACGACCTCGAGGAGCAGGGCACCCCGATCCCGCGCCCCATCGCCGCGGTCCGGGAGTTCCTGGAGGGCGAGCGCGCCCTCCTCGACGAGGTGACCCGGCCCGCGCTCGTCCACTTCGACCTGTGGGACGGCAACATCTTCGTGCGGCGCAACGGGGATGACTGGGAGTTCGAGGCGTTCATCGACGGCGAGCGCGCGTTCTACGGCGACCCGATCGCGGAGCTCGTGTCGCTCCAGATGGTCCCGGAGGAGGAGTTCCCGCCGGTCGTCGAGGGCTTCCTGGGCCGGGCCATGACCGCGGGGGAGGAGCGGCGGCTCGCGCTCTACCGGACGTACATCATGCTCATCCTGGTCGCCGAGTGCAAGGTCCGCGGGTTCGACGCCGAGCAGGAGGCGAACCAGCGGAAGTGGGGCGGCGAGACGCTGGAGAAGGACTTCACCGCGTTCGGCCTCTAGTGGTGGTGGTCGTGGTCGTGGTCGTCCGGGTCGGTGCGCGCGGCCGCCTTCTCGCGGGTAGCGCGCGCTAGCCCGAAGGGCGGCATGTTGAAGTACGAGGTCTCGTAGGCCCCCGCGGGCACCTGGTACAGCTCGTGCCACAGGCCCACGTCGCCGTTGTCCTTCACGTTGCGGTTGAACCACTTCCAGAAGCCGCGGTGCAGGCGCTCCTGCGAGTGCGCGTACTCCTCCAGGTGGTCGCCGCTGCGCCAGTACTGGACGACCATGACGACGCGGCCGCTGAGCGCGAACCGGGAGTCGAGGAGCCCCAGCTCCGGGTCGGCCGCCAGCTCCCGCAGGATCTTCCGGAGCGCGATGAGGACCGGCAGCCACGCGCCGACCTTCCACAGCCGGTTGATCCGCAGGCCGCCGGTGAAGACCACGAGGTCCTCGCCGTAGTCGACCACGACGCGTCCGGGCCTGACCTTCGCCACGTGAGGACCTCCAGGGGTGAGCGGTAGTTAGCCTCCCCTAACAGGTTAACGAAGCGTGTTCACGACGCGTCAAGCGGTCGCAGCCGCGACTCCCGTCACTCGTGTTGTGCGGCAAGCTATCCCGGCCAGCTCCACTCCGCGACCTCGGGGAGGTCCTCGCCGTGGGTCCGCGTGTACTCGCGGGCGGCGTGCCGCGCGTCGACCATCCGCTGCCGCAGCCCCGCCGCGTTCGGGCCCAGGCCCGGCACCCGGTCGATCACGTCCATGACGAGCCGGAACCGGTCGAGGTCGTTGAGCATGACCATGTCGAACGGCGTCGTCGTGGTCCCCTCCTCCTTGTACCCGCGCACGTGGATGTTGTCGTGGTTGGTGCGCCGGTACGTGAGCCGGTGGATGAGCGTCGGGTAGCCGTGGAACGCGAACAGCACCGGCCGGTCCGCGGTGAAGACCGTGTCGAACTGGCGGTCGCCCAGGCCGTGCGGGTGCTCGCTCTCGGGCTGGAGCCGCATCAGGTCCACCACGTTCACCACCCGGACCTTCAGGTCCGGCAGGTGGGTCCGCAGCAGGTCCGCCGCCGCCAGGACCTCCAGCGTCGGCACGTCCCCGGCGCACGCGAGCACCACGTCCGGCTCCCGGCCCGCATCGGTGGACGCCCACTCCCAGATCCCCAGGCCCCGTTCGCAATGGCGCACCGCCTCGTCCATGCTCGTGTACTGGAGCGCGGGCTGCTTCCCCGCGACCACCACGTTCACGTACTGGCGGCTGCGCAGACAGTGGTCCAGTGTGGACAGCAGCGTGTTCGCGTCCGGCGGCAGGTACACCCGCACGATGTCGGCCTTCTTGTTCATCACGTGGTCGATGAACCCCGGGTCCTGGTGCGAGAACCCGTTGTGGTCCTGGCGCCACACGTGGCTCGAAAGCAGGTAGTTCAGCGACGCGATCGGCCGCCGCCACGGGATGTCCCCCGAGGAGTCCAGCCACTTCGCGTGCTGGTTGAACATCGAGTCGACGATGTGGATGAACGCCTCGTAGCTCGTGAACAGCCCGTGCCGGCCCGTCAGCAGGTACCCTTCCAGCCAGCCCTCGCACAGGTGCTCCGACAGGACCTCCATGACCCGCCCGTGCGGCGCCTGGTGCACGTCTGTCGGCAGGATCGCCGCCTGCCACTGCCGGTCCGTCGCCTCGAACACCGCGCCCAGCCGGTTCGACTCGACCTCGTCGGGCCCGAACAGCCGGAACCGGTCCGGGTTCGCCGACATGACGTCCCGCAGCCACGCCCCCAGCGCCCGCGTCGCCTCGCCGGTCGTCGCGCCGTGCCCCTCGACCTCGACCCCGTAGTCCCGGTAGTCCGGCAGCACCAGGTCCCGCAGCACCAGGCCCCCGTTCGCGTGCGGGTTCGCGCTCATCCGCGCCTCGCCCTCCGGCGGCAGCCCCAGCAACTCCGGAACCGGCGAGCCCGTCGCGTCGAACAGGTCCTCCGGCCGGTACGACCGCATCCACTCCTCAAGCATCGCAAGGTGATCCGCGTTCGTGCGCACCGCCGACAGCGGCACCTGGTGCGCCCGCCACGTCCCCTCCACCGGCAGCCCGTCCACCTCGGACGGACCCGTCCAGCCCTTCGGCGTGCGCAGCACGACCATCGGCCACCGCGGCCGCACCGGCGAACCGTTCACCCTCGCCCGCGCATCCGCGCGGATCTCCGCGATCCGGTCGAAGCACGCGTCCAGCGTCCCCGCCAGCGCCTGGTGCACCTCCGCCGGATCGTCCCCCTCCACCAGGAACGGCTCGTACCCCGCGCCCCGGAAGAAGGCCGCCCGGTCCTCGTCCGGGATCCGCGCGAACACCGTCTGATTCGCGATCTTGTACCCGTTCAGATGCAGGATCGGCAGCACCGTCCCGTCCGACACCGGGTTCAGGAACACGTTCGAGAACCACGACCCCGCCAGCGGCCCCGACTCCGCCTCCCCGTCGCCCACCACGCACGCCACCGTCAGGTCCGGGTTGTCGAACGCCGCCCCGTACGCGTGCGACAGCGCGTACCCCAGCTCCCCGCCCTCGTGGATCGAGCCCGGCACCTCCGCCGCCACATGCGACGGGATCCCGCCCGGGAACGAGAACTGCCGGAACAGCCGCCGCATCCCCTCCTCGGAGTGGTTCACCGACGGGTACAGCTCCGGGTACGTCCCCTCCAGCCACGTGTTCGCGACCATCGCCGGACCCCCGTGCCCCGGCCCGCACACATAGATCATGTCCAGGCCCCGCGCCTTGATGCACCGGTTCAAGTGTGCGTAGACCAGGCTCAGCCCCGGGCTCGTGCCCCAGTGGCCCAGCAGCCGCGGCTTCACGTGCTCCGGCTTCAGCGGCTCCCGCAGCAGCGGGTTGTCGAGCAGGTAGATCTGTCCCACCGTCAGGTAGTTCGCGGCCCGCCAGTAGGCGTCGACGCGCGCCAGCTCCTCAGCGGACAGCGGCGCACTGGAATGATCGGTCTTCGCGGTGTCCATGCGTCAGAGCGTGCCCCATAACGCGCACACTGACCGCGATTCGCAAGAATAATTCGCGCTCGGCCCGGTCCCGGTCCTTCAGCAGCCGCTCCACCGCCGCCAACCGCCCCTTGACCTCGATCAGCGCCGCCCGGACCTCTGTCGCGTCCACGCTCGCCTTCTCCGCGAGATCCCGGTACTCCTCGGCCCGCTCCTGCGCCGCCCGCGACTTCGCCGCCGACGCCGCGAACGCGATCCCCGTGATGATGATCGCCGTCACGAGCAGGGACATCCCGAAGACGAACAGCATCCCCGACTGGCCCATGTTCATAGCGTGCTCCCATCCTCCGACCCCTCCCCGAAAGTGTAAGGCCCCGCGGCGTCGCACCCGCGGGGCACAATCGCGGACATGCTCACCGACCACCTGCCCGTGTTCAAGATCCGCCTGCGCACCGAACACCTCGAACTGCGCCTTCCCGACCTCGACGACCTCGCCGCGCTCGCCGACCAGGCCGCCGCCGGCGTCCACGACCCCGCCTTCCAACCCTTCAAGAACGCCTGGACCGAAGCGGAGCCCCCCGTCCGCGGCCGCACCGCGATCCTGTGGAACCTCCGCCTCCTCGCCACCCTCGCCCCCGAACGCTGGTGCCTCCCCTTCGTCGCCGTCCGCGACGGGCAGGTCATCGGCAAGCAGGACCTCGCCGCCAAGCAGTTCGAGCTCACCCGCGAAGCCACCACCTCCTCCTGGCTGGGGCAGGCGCACCACGGCAACGGATACGGCACCGAGATGCGCGCCGCCGTCCTCGCCCTCCTCTTCCACGGCCTCGACGCCGAATGGGCCCTCAGCGACTCCCTCGACGGCAACGGCCCCTCCGAAGGCGTCTCCCGGAAACTCGGGTACCGGCCCGACGGCATCGACCACCAGGTCTACAAGGACCAGCGCGTCACCAGCCGCCGCTGGCGCCTCACCCGCGCCGACTGGGAGGCCCACCGGCGGCACGACGTGCGCATCGACGGCCTCGACGACGACGCCAAAGCCATGCTCGGCGCCGCGTAACTCGATTGCGGGACCGGCCGCGCCCCCGCGAGAATCGGACCATGCTCGCCGACTACCTGCCGGTCTACGACATCCGGCTCCGCACCGAACGGCTCGAACTGCGCCTGCCCGACTTCGACGACCTCGCCGCGCTGGCCGACCGGGCCTCCGAGGGCGTCCATGACCCGGACTTCATGCCGTTCCTGATGCCGTGGACGGACGCCGAGCCGCTCCAGCGGGGCCGCGGGACGATCCTGTGGCACTTCAGGGCCGTCGCGGCGTCGACGCCCGAGAAGTGGGTGCTGCCGTTCGTCGTGGTCCACGACGGCAAGGTCGTCGGCGTCCAGGAGGTCAAGGGCGACCAGATCGCGCTCACCCGCGAGGCGTCCACCGGCTCGTGGCTCGGGCTCGCGCACCACGGCAAGGGCATCGGCACGGAGATGCGCGCCGCGGTCCTGGAGTTCATCTTCACCGGCCTCGGCGCCGAGTACGCCACGAGCGCCTCGCTCGACGGCAACGGCCCGTCCTCGGGCGTCTCGCGCAAGCTCGGCTACAAGGCCGACGGCATCGAGCACCACGTGGTGCGCGGCGTGCGCCGCCAGGACGACCGCTGGCGCCTGTCGCGCGAGGACTGGGAGGCGCACCGCAAGCACGAGGTGCGCATCGAGGGGCTCGGCGAGGGCGCGCTCGCGATGCTCGGGCTGGGCGCGCCGCAGGCGTGATCTGAGCCCCAATCGGCGCCAAGGCCCCATGAAGTCCGATTGAACGGTGCGCTACAGTATGGTCGTTCGCAAGTCAAGGCTTGCGGAATGCGGACGTAGCGCAGTTGGTAGCGCGACACCTTGCCAAGGTGTAGGTCGCCGGTTCGATCCCGGTCGTCCGCTCCGATGCGAAGGGGCCTCCCGAACGGGAGGCCCCTTTTCTCATGCCTTGGCGTCCTTCGGGATCCAGCGGACCCCCATCTCCTGGTCCTCGACCGCGCGCCCGGGGAGCGGGTCGGCGCCGGGGGCGCGGAGGGCCTGGAGCGGCAGTTCGAGGCTGCGCAGCCGCAGCTCGGTGGTCCGCTCCTGGTCGCCGATGCGGATGGACGCGAGCGACTCGGTGATCATGATGAGGTCGCCGATCCGCGCGTCGGCCCGGAGCACGCCCGCGCCGTGGAGCTTCTCCATGAGGACGTGGTTGAGCCGGTCGCCCTCGACCGCGGCCTTGAACATGTCCTCGGACGGCGTGAACGTCCCGGCGAGCTTGACGGTGATCGACGCGGTGTCGGCCGCGACCACGGCCCTCATGAAGGCGCAGAACGCGTCCCACGGGTCGCCGTCGTCGTCGATGGCCTCCTGGACGAGCTCCATGTGCCGCGCCAGCCCGTCGCTGCACAGCTTGCGGAGCAGGTCCTCCTTGCTGGGGTAGCGCCGGTACAGCGCGCTGATGCCGACTCCGGCGCGCTTCGCGACCTCGGCGATCGGCGCGGCCGGGTCGTCGACGAACACCTCGTGGGCGGCTTCGAGGATGAGCTTGTCGTTGCGGGCGGCCTGCGCCTTGCGCCCGCTGAGCGGCTTGTCGGTCATGGCACGCATCCTATCTGGAACAGAGCGGTTCATTCTGAAACGACCTCACCGGCCGTGCCCGAAGGCACGACCGGCAGGGGGGGCTCATGGACTTCAGTGCTCGGCCTTCGCCTGCTTCGGCAGGCCGAACGCGACCAGGAACGCCACCAGCGTGAGCAGGACCGTCAGGCCCGCCACCGCCTGGGCCGCGTCCATCGACTCGGCCGCGCCGGACCCGATGGCGAACCGGCTGAAGAACACCGTCCCGAGCCCGGCGACGCCCAGCGCCGACGCGCCCTGCTGGAAGGACTCCAGGAGGCCCGACGCGGAGCCGACCTCGTGGTCCTCCAGGTCGCCGGTGATGATCCCGAAGAGCGGCACGAAGATCATGCCCATGCCGATCCCGAAGACGCCGAGCGCCGGGGACAGCGCCCAGGTGCCGGGCGCGGTGTCGGCGCCGAACTGGAACCACACCACGGCCAGGCCTGCCGCCATGACCCCGAGGCCCAGGTGCAGGACGCCGCGGCCGAGCTTCGGCGCGAGGGCCGCGGAGGAGCCGGAGCCGATGAACGCGCCGACCGCCCACGCGGCCATCGCCAGGCTCGCCTGGAGCGGGCCGAAGCCGAGGCCGAGCTGGAGGAACAGGCCGACCGCGAGCGAGAACCCGGTGACCGCGCCGAAGAAGACCACGACGAAGGCGATGCCGGAAGTGTAGGAACGCTTCTTGAAGACGCTCAGCTCGACCAGCGCGGTGCGGCCGGTACGGGCGCGGCGGGCCTGGGTCCAGGCGAACAGGCCCAGGACCGGGACGGAGGCGACGAGCATCGCGATCGACCAGGCGGGCCAGCCGAGCTCGCGTCCCTCGACGAGCGGCACGAGCAGCAGGCACATCCCGGCGCCGGCGATGAGCGCGCCGCCGAGGTCGAGCTTGAGGCCCTTGACCGTGGGGGCGCCCGCGGGGAGGATCTTCGCGCCGAGGGCGATCGCGGCGAGGCCGAGCGGCAGGTTGATGAGGAAGATCGAGCGCCAGCCCGTGCCGAGCAGGTCCGCGTCGACGAGGACCCCGGCGACGACCGGACCGGCGATCGAGGCGAGCCCGATGGCGGGGCCGAACAGCGCGTACGCCTTGCCCATCTCGCGGCCGAACATGTCGCGGATGAGCCCGAAGCACTGCGGCACCATCACCGCGGCGAAGACGCCCTGGACGACGCGGGCCGCCAGGAGCAGTTCGATCGTCCCGGCCATGCCGCAGGCGAGCGAGGCGGCGAGGAACCCGACCAGGCCGATCATGAGGACCCGCTTGCGGCCGAACATGTCGCCGAGGCGCCCGCCGGTGAGTAGGCCGACCGCGAGGGCGAGGGTGTAGCCCGCCGAGAGCCACTGGATCGTGGCCGCGGTGCCGCCGAGGTCGCCGCGGATCGCGGGGGCCGCGACGTTGACGATCGAGGCGTCGAGCAGGTTGAGGAGGGTCGCGGCGAGGATGGCGATGAGGCCGAGCCAGCGGTGCGGGAAGGTCCGCGCGGGCGCGGCGTCCTCCGCGGCGGGGGTGGTGGTCTCGAGGATGGCGGTCACGGGTGCCTCCGGCTGATCCGAGTTCAGTGGAACGGAACGTTTGATTCCACTATAGCAGAGCGGAATGATCTGTTCCAATAGCGGGGCCGAAAAAACCCGCAGCGATGTCGGGCTGCGGGTTCTGGCTGCGGGGACGCCGGGTCCTAGGTCTCCTGCCCGGCGTTGAGGTAGCCGAAGATGATGATCATCGCGACCGCGACGATCACCAGCCACAGCGTCGCCTTGCGGAACTTGTGGCGCGCGCCGGGGGAGAACCACATGACCGCCGCGATGATGAGCAGGACCCCGACGACCACGCCGGGAGCGGCGCCCAGATTATCTTCCATCTTCAGACCAATCGCATCAGAGGTGACCAGGGGACTGTTGTACCGGTCGCCCGTTCCATCATCCCGACCGGGGCCCGGCCGGTCAACCCGAACGGCTCACCACTCGCAGGTGGTGCCTTCGGCGTTGCGGCTGTGGTACGACAGCGTGACCTGGTCGGCGTAGTCGACCGTGGAGCCCGCGGTCGGGAACTGCTGCACCACGGTGCAGTGCGCCGGCTCGGGGCTGATCGCGTAGTAGCCGACGTCGGCGACGACATTGCTGAACCCAAGGCCCTCAAGGTAGTCGCGGGCGTCGAACGTGGTCCGGCCGGTCACGTCGGGCACCTCGGTGGTCCCGGACTTCGGCTCGTCGGCCTCCTCCTCGGTCTCCCCGCCGCCGCCCGTCTCGCCCGAGCCGCCTTCCGAGCCGCCCTCCGGTCCGCCGCCCTCGGTGCCGCCTCCGGCCTCGCTCTCCTGCGCCGCAGGGGACTCCGTCGCGGACTCGGACACCTCCGGATCCGGCGAGGCCGTCGTCTCCACCGCGCCGGTCGTGTTCGCCGCGGCCTCCACTGTGGACTCGTCCTCGGCGCCCTGCGGCCCGTCGCCGGTCCACGGGCTCCACGCCACGATCCCGAACACCGCCGCCGCGAGCACCACCGCGACCGCCACCAGCGCGAGGCGCCGCCGCGGCCGCTGCTCGGCCTCCTCCACGGGTACGTCCGGCTCCGCCGGCGGCGGGATCGTGATCTCCCCGGTCGCCGCCGACCGGCACGCCGCCGCGAAGGCCGCGCCCGACTCCCAGCGCTCCTCCGGGGCCTTCCGCAGCGACCGCGCGACGACCGCCGCGACCTGCGGCGGGACCGTGTCCGGCAGTGCGGGCGGCTCCTCGTACAAGTGGGAGTGGATGACCGCCATGGGGTCCCGCGCCGGGAACGGCGGGACCCCCGCCAGGCACTCGTACGCGACCGCGCCGAGCGAGTACAGGTCGGAGCTGCCGGTGACGTCCTGGTTCCGCAGCCGCTCGGGCGACACGTACGGCACCGTCCCGAGCACCTCCTTCGAGTCGGTCAGCCGCGAGCGGTCCACGACCAGCGAGATCCCGAAGTCCACCACCCGCACCCGGCCGTCGGCGTCGATGAGGAGGTTCGCGGGCTTGACGTCCCGGTGGACCACCTTGAGCCGGTGGGCCTCCCCGAGCGCGTCGGCCGCCTCCGCGATGATCCGCATCGTCCGCTCCGGGTCGAGGCGCTCCTCGCGCGCGAGCAGCCGCGCCAGCGAGACGCCCTCGACCAGCTCCATCGCGAGGAAGTGGACGGTGCGGTCCCCGTCGAGCTCCTCGCCGTACTCGTAGACCTGGACGTAGTTAGGGCCCTTGAGGCTCGCCAGGGTCTTCGCCTCCCGCTCGAAGCGCTCCCCGGCGCCGTCGAGGCCGGGCAGGAGGATCTTCACCGCCACGTCGCGGTCGAGCTGCTCGTCGCGGGCCCGCCAGACCGCGCCCATGGCGCCCGAGTCGATGAGCCGGTCGAGCCGGTACCGGTTGGCGAGGAGGGTTCCGGATTCCACGGGAACCAGTCTGACCGCCGCTTGCCAGGCGGCCGGTCCGGGGTCGCCGTTCGGGCCTTTCCGGCCCGAAATCCACTAGGCTGGCAACGAAACCGAGCGGAGGAGGACCCAATGCCCGAATTCATCGAAGTCCCCAAGGGCCTCGACCGCGTCATAGTCGCGGACACCGAGATAGGCGACGTCCGCGGCGAGGAGGGCTTCTACCACTACCGCCAGTACAACGCCGTCGAACTCGCGAAGCACTGCTCGTTCGAGCAGGTCTGGTACCTCATGACCCACGCCGAGCTGCCCACCCGCGCCCAGCTCGACGCCTTCAAGGCCCAGGTGGCCCCCTACCGCACCCTCACCCCGCAGCTGCGCGACCTGCTCCCGCACCTCGCCGCCGCGTCCCCCCTCGACGGCCTGCGCACCGCCCTGTCGGCCGCGTGCGCCGCCCGCCCCATGCAGCCCGTCCTCGACATCGACGAGGCCGCCCGCGCCGACGACGCCCTGTTCGCGTGCGCCGTCACCCCCGCCATCCTCACCGCCATGTGGCGCCTCAAGCAGGGCCAGGAGCCCCTCGACCCGCGCGAAGACCTCGGCTACGCCGCGAACTACCTGTACATGGCGACCGGAGAGGTCCCCTCCCCGGAGGCCGCGCGCGCGATCGAGCACTACCTGATCCTCACGATCGACCACGGCTTCAACGCCTCCACGTTCACCGCCCGCGTCATCGCCTCCACCGGCGCCGACCTCGGCGCGGCCCTCGTCGGCGCGATCGGCGCCCTCTCCGGGCCGCTCCACGGCGGCGCCCCCGCCCGGGCCCTCGACGCGCTCGACGCCATCGGCGGGCCCGGCAACATCGACGCGTGGATCCGCGGCGAACTCGAGGCCGGGCGCCGCATCATGGGCTTCGGCCACGCCGTCTACAAGACCGACGACCCGCGCTCGCTGCACCTGCGCGAGGTCGCCGACGAGTTCGGCGGCGACATCGTGGACTTCGCGAAGACCGTGGAGCGCCGCGTCGTCGAGATTCTCGCCGAGGTCAAGCCCGGCCGCAAGCTCTACACGAACGTCGAGTTCTACGCGGGCGTCGTCATGGAGCTCGCGGGCGTCCCGCGCCCCATGTTCACGCCGACGTTCACGACCAGCCGCGTCGTCGGCTGGTCCGCGAACATCCTCGAGCAGGCCCGCGACTCGAAGATCATCCGCCCCCGGGCCAAGTACGTCGGCACCCCGCCGCCCGTCCCGGTCCCCGAGGACGGCTTCGCCGACTGAGCGCGGCTCGCGTCCGTTCCCGCTTCCGGGCGACAAGGCGGCCGCTCGCGGCCGTTCTTGTCGGACCCGGGCGGGAGGATCGGCGCCTATCCTCTTCCCCGGGCGGGTGGGGGCTGGGGATGGACGTCCCCACCCGCCCACCCCCGCTCGCGCCCAAGCTCACAGGTGAGCCGCCGCGCAGATCGCCTGCGGGGCGCGCACGGGGTGGTTAGCGTTGGAGCCGTGGCTCAAAGTCTCTACCTCGCCAGCCTGGACCCCGGCAGCGGCAAGTCGACGGTGGCCGTCGGCGTCATGGACCTGCTCACCAGGCGCGCCGGCTCAGTCGCCGTCTACCGCCCCATCGTCCGCGACGACCACACGGCCGCCGGGGACCCGATCATCACCCTCCTCAGGGGCCAGTACCGCCTCCCCGCCTCCTACGCCGCGTCGGTCGGCACGACCTATTCGGACGTCCGCGCCGACGCCGACGCCGCGCTCACCACCATCGTCGAGCGCTACCACGAACTCGCCGACAGGCACGAGGTCGTCCTCGTCGTCGGCTCCGACTTCTCCGACGTGTCCTCCCCGGTCGAGTTCGCGTACAACACGCGCGTCGCCGTCAACCTCGCCTCGCCGATGCTCCTGGTCGTCACCGGCCACCGCAAGACCCCCGCCGACATCGCCGCCGCGCTCCGCTTCGGCACCGCGCAGGCCGAGGCCGACCACGCGACCGTGCTCGGCACCATCCTCAACCGCGTCGAACCCGCCGACGCCGCCCTCCTCAAGGACGCCCACCCGGGCACCGGCGTCGTCGCCGAGGACCCCGAACTTGTCGCCCCCACGGTCGGCGAGCTCATCGAGGCCGCCGGCGGGACGCTCATCTCCGGCGACCCCGATGTCTTCACCCGCACCGTCGGCGACGTCGTCGTCGCGGCCATGACCCTCCCGAACCTGCTCACGCGCCTCGCCGACGACAAGGCCGTGATCCTCCCCGGCGACCGCTCCGAGGTCCTCCTCGGCCTCATCGCCGCGCACCTCGCCGAAGGCACCCCGAGCCTCTCGGCGGTGTTCCTCACCGGCGGCATCCGGCCCGAGCCGCAGATCCTCGACATCGTCGCGGGGCTCGACTCCCGCCTGCCGATCGCGCTCGTCCCGCACGACACGTTCGACATGGCGAACCTCGTCGGCGACGTCACCGGCTCCCTCGCCGCGGGCGGCCAGCGCAAGATCACCCGCGCCCTGGAGGACTTCGCCGCGGGCGTCGACGGCGACGACCTGCTCGACCGGCTCGCGCTCGCCAAGCCGACCGTGGTCACGCCGATCATGTTCGAGCACTCGATGCTGGGGCGCGCCAAGGCCCTCGACAAGCACATCGTCCTCCCCGAGGGCGCCGAGCCGCGGATCCTCAAGGCCGCGGAGATCCTCATGCGCCGCGACGTCGCCCGCCTGACGCTCCTCGGCTCCGAGGCCGAGATCCGCTCGCAGGCCGCGCAGCTGGGCGTCGACATCACCGGGGCCGCGATCCTCAACCCCGGCGACCACGAGATCCGCGAGCGGTTCGCGAAGGAGTACGCGCGGCTGCGCGCCCACAAGGGCGTCACCGAAGAGGCCGCGTACGACCAGGTCGCCGACGTCTCGTACTTCGGCACGATGATGGTCCACACCGGGATGGCCGACGGCATGGTCTCCGGCGCGGTCCACACCACCGCCCACACGATCCGGCCCTCGTTCGAGATCATCAAGACCCGGCCCGAGGCCCTCGTGGTCTCCTCGGTGTTCTTCATGTGCCTGGAGGACCGCGTCCTCGTGTACGGCGACTGCGCCGTCAACCCGAACCCCGATGCCGAGCAGCTGGCCGACATCGCGCTATCCTCGGCAGGCACCGCCGCCGAGTTCGGCGTGGAACCG
This sequence comes from Glycomyces sp. NPDC047369, assembly GCA_040643255.1. Lineage (GTDB taxonomy): Bacteria > Actinomycetota > Actinomycetes > Mycobacteriales > Micromonosporaceae > Glycomyces. The sequence goes on from JBEYTX010000001.1 coordinate 482,355, forward strand.
CGGGTGGCGATGCTCTCCTACTCGACCGGCACCTCCGGCCACGGCGAAGCCGTGGACAAGGTCCGGGCGGCGACCGAGATCGTCCGTTCCCGCAGACCCGGCCTCCCGGTGGAGGGACCGATCCAGTACGACGCCGCCGCCGACGCCGGCGTCGCAGGCACGAAGCTCCCGGACTCGCAGGTCGCCGGGAAGGCCACCGTCTTCATCGTCCCGGACCTGAACACCGGCAACAACCTGTACAAGGCGGTGCAGCGCTCGGCGAACGCGGTCGCGGTCGGCCCGGTGCTCCAGGGCCTGCGCAAGCCGGTCAACGACCTGTCGCGCGGCGCCACCGTGCCGGACATCGTCAACACGGTCGCGCTCACCGCGATCCAAGCGAGCCAGACCGCCTGAGCGGGCGGGCGCTCTAGAGGGGAAGTGCCAATGGGCGCACCGGTCCTGGTGATCAACTCCGGTTCCTCGTCGATCAAGTACCAGCTGGTCGACGGCGAGACGATGGAGGCGTCGACCTCGGGCCTGATCGAGCGCATCGGACAGTCCGGTTCGGTCCTCACCCACCGGCACGAGGGGGAGAAGACCGTCCGGGAGGGCCGCCTCGCCGACTACGGCGAGGGCCTCGAAGCGATGGTCGCGGCCTTCGAGGAGGCCGGGACGCCGCTCGCGGACGCCGGGCTCATCGCGGTCGCGCACCGCGTCGTCCACGGCGGCGAGCGGTTCGTGCAGCCCGTCGTCGTCGACGACGAGGTGGAGCGCGCCATCGACGAGCTGTCGGCGCTCGCGCCCCTGCACAACCCCGCGAACCTGGAGGGCATCCGCACGGCGCGGAAGCTCTTCCCGAAGCTGCCGCAGGTCGCGGTGTTCGACACCGCGTTCCACGCGACGGTGCCCGAGCGGGCGCACCTGTACGCGGTGCCGAGCGAGTGGCGCGAGGAGCACGGGGTGCGCCGGTACGGCTTCCACGGGACCTCCCACGCGTACGTCTCCCGCAAGGCCGCCGAGCTGCTCGGCAAGAGCCCCAAGGAGGTCAACGTCATCGTCGCGCACCTCGGGAACGGGGCGTCGGTGACCGCGGTCGAGCGGGGCCGCTCGATCGACACGTCGATGGGGCTGACGCCGCTCGAAGGGCTCGTCATGGGCACGCGCTCGGGCGACATCGACCCGGCGATCGTGTTCCACATGCACCGGCGGACGGGAGCGAGCTTCGCGGACCTCGATGCGGCCCTGAACAAGCGCTCGGGGATGCTCGCGCTCAGCGGGCACCAGGACAACCGGGCGATCGAGAAGGCGGCGGCGTCGGGGGACCGGGCGGCGCAGGTCGCCCTGGAGATCTACTGCTACCGGATCCGCAAGTACATCGGCTCGTACATCGCGGCGCTCGGCGGCGCCGACGCGATCGCGTTCACCGCGGGGATCGGCGAGAACAGCGCCGAGGTCCGGGCGCAGGCGCTGTCCTCCCTCGTGGCGCTCGGCGTGGACCTCGACGAGGCCGCGAACGCCGCGGGCGGGCCGGTCATCTCGACCCCGCAGTCGCCGATCACCGTCATGGTCATCCCGACGAACGAGGAAGGCGAGATCGCCTCCCAGACCGCGGCGCTCCTGCGCTCCTAGCGGACACGGAAAGGGCGGGCCGGGTCTCCCCGGTCCGCCCTTCCCCTTTGTCGCCTGCGGCGGCTACACACCGCCGGCGAGCAGCTTCGTGAGGGTGGTGTCCATGTCCACATAGCCCGATTCGCGGCCGCGCGGGACCAGGCTGTACGCCCGGCGGAGGAAGCGCTGCACGACGCCGCGGTTGATCTCGAAGAGGGCGTTCCCGTCGGGCGAGGAGAGCGCCAGGGCCACCGACTCGCCGCGCGGGGTCGTCCAGGGCCAGACGCGCACGTCGCCGATGCCGGTGGGCTCCTCGAGTCCCTTCGCGAGCAGTTCCCGGGAGAAGGACCAGGCCACCTGGTCGGCGTCCGTCCCGTCCGGATGGAACATCACGCAGACCGCGTAAGGGTCGTCCGGGTCGTATCGCAGACTCGCGCGCACACTCACCGTCGCGAAATCGGGCGCGACGAGCCGCATGGTGGTGCCGATATCGACTGTCGCCGATCGTGCCATGCTCATAGCGTTACCCCCCAGTGTGCGGCCGGCTCCCCCGAAGCCGGCCGTCATTCCAGTCCGCCGCCGCACCGGAGCACCGGTTTCGCGGCCGCGAACAAGTCGTGACTCAGGTCTATCATTCAAGCCGTTGCGCCGTACGACGATCGGCAAGACCGAGCCCGGCGCGTTCCGTCGATTCAGGGGCAAAATCCGACAAAAGACCACCGTTAATCTTCCGTCAATGTCGTAATTACAACAACAGGCTTCACCCATTCGCGGTACCATTCCCAGCGCTTCAGGGGCCCGGACATGATAACGCGATCGTCCCACTCGCCGGGAAAGTCCGAATTTAACGGAGCGAGTCCCGCGGGGCCGCGGTGATAGCGTTTCATCGACGTTCTCGGACCCGTCGGAAGGGGCGAACAATGGGCCAGGGGCAATGGAGCGAAGTCGACGCGTTCCTCGGATCGCTGCTCGTCGGTGAGGACGACGTCCTCGCCGGCGCCACGGCCGCGGCCCAGCGGGCCGGGCTGCCGCCGATCTCCGTCTCGCCCGCGCAGGGCAAGCTCCTCTACCTCCTCGCGAAGACCCTGGGCGCCAAGCGGATCCTCGAGATCGGGACGCTCGGGGGCTACAGCGCGATCTGGATGGCGCGGGCGCTGCCCGCGGACGGGCACCTCGTGAGCCTGGAGTACAGCGCCCGGCACGCGGAGGTCGCGAGCGGCAACGTCGCGCGCGCCGGGCTCGTCGGGACCGTGGAGATCCGGGTGGGCGCCGCCGCCGAGACCCTCCCGAAGCTCGCCGAGGAGGGCGGGGAGCCCTTCGACCTGGTGTTCATCGACGCGGACAAGGGCGGGTACCCGGTCTACCTCGACTGGGCGCTGAAGCTGACGCGGCCGGGGAGCCTCATCATCGCCGACAACGTCGTGCGCGGCGGGGCCGTCGCCGACGGGCTCAGCCGGGACCCGAACGTGCAGGGCGTGCGGTCCTACCTGGAGAAGGTCGCCGCGCACCCGAAGCTGGAGGGCACGGTCATGCAGACCGTCGGCGTCAAGGGCTACGACGGGCTGTCGATCGCGCGCGTCCTCGCCTAGGACGACATCGACATCAGGGCGGCGGGTCTTCCGCCGCCCTTGTCGCTGCGTCCGAACCGATTCAGTTCGTTGACATCGACATATTCCAATGTATATGCTGGGGTCCGCTTAACCGATTCAGTGCCAGTTTCGCCTGCTCAACCCTGCCATCCCTCCGCAGCATAGGAGACGCGAATGTCCGACACCTCTCCCCGCGCGCCCCGGCGCGCGGTCATCGCCATGGGGGCCGCCGCGGCCGCCGTGGCCGGCCTGCCGGCCCCGGCATCCGCCGCAGGCCGGCCGACCCCCGTGGACCTCGTCGACGACAAGGCCACCCGCGAGACCCGGGCCCTGTTCCAGTACCTGCGCCAGACGCAGGGACAGGGCATCATGTTCGGCCACGAGCACTCCCTCTCCGACGGGTTCACGTTCACGCAGATGGACGGGTACGCGTCCGACGTGGAGGCCGTCACCGGCGACTACCCGGCCGTGTTCGGCTGGGACACCCTCATCCTCAACGGCTTCCAGAAGCCCGGCGTCTACGGTGGCACCGTCGAGGAGAACATCGCGGCGCTCTCCTACGCGCTCAAGGAGAGCGACGCGCGCGGCGGCATCAACATCCTCTCCGCGCACCTCTACAACTTCGTGACCGGCGGGAACTTCTGGGACACCGCCGGGCGCGTCGTCTCCCAGATCCTCCCCGGCGGGCCCGAGCACGCCGACTTCAACGAGTTCCTCGACCGGATCGCCGCGGGCGTCAAGGGCGCCAAACGCGCCGACGGCACCCTCATCCCCGTGATCTTCCGGCCCTTCCACGAGAACAACGGCGGCTGGTTCTGGTGGGGCGCCGGGCACACCACCTCCGCGGAGTTCATCGAGGTCTTCCGGTACACCGTGGAGTACCTGCGCGACCGCAAGTGCGTGCGCAACCTCCTGTACTCGTACTCCCCGAACTCCGCGTTCGGCGGCGACCCCGCCAACTACCTGAAGACCTACCCGGGCGACGAGTTCGTCGACATCCTCGGCTACGACGCCTACGACGGGACCGCCGGCTCCGCCGAGTGGCTCGGCGCGACCGTCCAGGACCTCGCGATGGTCGTCGGCCTCGCCGAGGAGCGCGGGAAGATCCCTGCGTTCACCGAGTTCGGCGAGTCCGGAGAGGAGGGACGCGACCTCACCTGGTTCACCGACCTCCTCGGCGCGCTCAAGGCCGACCCGGCCGCGAGCCGCGTCTCCCACATGCTCACCTGGGCGAACTTCGGCGGCACCAACCGCGCCTACGTGCCCTTCCCCGGGCACGCCATGGAACCGGACTTCGTGGCCTACCACGAGGACCCGTACTCCCTGTTCGCGTCCGACCTGGACGGCGTGTACGACGCCCGCACCTCCGCGGTCCCCAACGCGCCGTTCCTCCACCTCGCCACCCCCACCGACCGGCAGCGGATCACGGCGTCCTCCACGACCATCCGCGTCCGCCTCACCTCCGGGACCTCCCGCAAGGTCACCTACGCGATCAACGGCGGGACGCCCGTCGCGCTGCGCCTCGACGCCGACGGCTACCACTCCGGGACGTGGAGCATCGACCCGTCCTGGCTGGACAACCGCAAGGTCGCGATCACCGTGTCCGCGAAGGTCGACGGCACCACCTACACCGACGCCGCGGACGTCCTCCTCGGCGAGGTCGTGCCGCTCCCGGCCGGGTGGGTCGACGACTTCGAGTCCTACGCGGGCGACGACCCCTCGCTCAGCGAGGCGTACAGCCACGTCAACGCCAACACGCTCGCCCACTCCGCCGACCACAAGGCGGGCGGGAACTACGGGCTCGCGTACTCCTACGACTTCACCAGCGCCGGGTACACCGGCATCGGGAAGACCGTCGGCGCCGACTGGTCCGCGTTCACCGACTTCAAGGCCTGGCTGCAGGGCGACGGGTCCACGAACGGTGCGACGTTCCAGATCGTCGCCAAGGGCGCCTACTTCGAGTACAACACCGGCCTGGGGAACACGGCGGCGCAGGACCTGGTCATGCCGTTCGCGGACTTCCGGCCCGCGCCGTGGGACACCGGCCACGCCGGGGAGCTCCTCGACGCCGCGCACCTCGCGGAGGTCTCCGCGTTCTACCTGTACCTCGGGTACGGCGGCGCGCAGGCCACCGGCACCGTCCACTTCGACGACCTCCGCGCCGAATAGTCACCGGGCCCCGCTCCGGCGGGGCCCCTCACCGCTCCTGGTAGTCCGCGAACCGCCTGAGCACCAGGCCGATCAGGCGCGTCATGAGCTTGCGCGGGCGCCGCGGCAGCAGGTGCGCCTCCGGCCAGTTCTTCCCGTCCGGGACCACGTACCCCCGGTCGCGGTCCAGGGCCTTGAGCGACTGCCGCACGATCTTCTCCGGCTCGGCGAGAAGCCAGCCGAGGCGCCGCCGGTCGTACTTGATGCCGTTCGCGATCGGGAAGCCCGTGTCCACCGGCCCCGGGCACACCGCGAGGACCTTCACGCCCGACCCGCGGGTCTCGGCCCACAGGCCCAGGCTGTAGTTCACGACGAACGCCTTCGTCGCCGCGTACAGCGCCATGTACGGCTGCGCCTGGAAGCCCGCCATCGACGCGACGTTCACGACCGCGCCGTGCCCGCGCTCGACCATGCCCGGCAGGAACCGCTTCACCAGGCCCGTCACGGCCACGACGTTCACCATCGCGGTGTCGCGGCCGTACTCGGCGCCGATCGACACGTCCCGCCCGAACGTCCCGATCCCCGCGTTGTTGACCAGGACCTCCACCTCGATCCCGGCGACCGCCGCCGCGACCCGGTCGGCCGCGTCCGGCACCGCCAGGTCCTCCACGACCACCAGCGCCTCGACCCCGCAGGACTCCCGCAGCTCCGCCGCGAGCGCCTCCAGCTTCTCCCGCGAGCGGGCCACGACCGCGACGTCCATGCCCCGCCCCGCCAGCTGCCGCGCGAACGCCGCGCCGATCCCCGACGACGCGCCCGTGACGAGCGCCCACGACCCCATACCGGCCCCCATTCCTTCGCCCACAGCGTAGCCGCGACAGCGCCGCAGGTCGCGGCCCCTGTACGGGTACGCTTGCCGCACCATGACGATGCCGGCACATCCGATCACGCGCCGACTGGCCCTCCCCGGCTGGTCGGTCCTGCGGTTCAGCTTCACGCTCATCGCCGCCGCCCTCCTGGCCGCCGCGATCGCCACCGGGATCCTCGTCGTGTTCTGGATCGGCATCCCCGTCGCCGTCGGCGTGTTCCTCGCCATCCGCGTCTGGGCCAACTCCCAGCGCCGCATGATCGGCGAGCAGCTCGGCGTCCACATCCCGGTCCCGTACCGCGAGCGCCCCAAGGGCGCCCGCCTCGACCAGCGCGCCCTGTTCCTCGTCCGCGAGGCCGCCACCTGGCGCGACTTCGCGTGGCTCGCCATCGACGCGACCCTCGGGTTCCTCGTCAACCTCCTGTACCTCGGCGTGTTCGGCGTCGCCGTCTACTACCTCGTGCAGCCGCTGCTCCTGGTCTGGCTGTTCCACTCCGCGCCCAACCCGTCGGTCAACGACTTCGGGTTCTACGACTTCGACACCCCCGCGAAGACCCTCATGCTCGTGCCGCTCGCCCTCGGCTGCGGCGTCGCCTGGTGGCGCTGGGGCGAGCTGTTCCTGCGCTGGTACTCCCACCTCGGCGTCCTCCTCCTCGGCCCCACCGCGAAGGCCCTGCTCACCGCCCGCGTCTCCGAGCTGCGGCAGTCCCGCGACCTCACCGTCGACTACGCCGCCGCCGAGCTGCGGCGCATCGAGCGCGACCTCCACGACGGCGCCCAGGGCCGCATCGCCGCCCTCAGCCTCACCCTCGGCATGGCCGAGGAGCTCCTCCACCAGCACCGGCCCGAACAGGCCGTCGCCCTCGTCGCCGAGGCCCGCCAGACCTGCTCCGACGCCCTCGAGGAGATCCGCGACCTCGTCCGCGGCATCCACCCGCCCGTCCTCGCCGACCGCGGCCTCACCGGCGCCCTCCAGGCCATGGCCCTCGACCACCCGCTCCCCGTGTCCGTGGTCGACCGGCTCGGCGAGAAGCTCCCCGCGCCCCTCGAAGCGGCCGCGTACTTCGCCACCAACGAGATCCTCACGAACATCACCAAGCACGCCCAAGCGAGCCAGGTGCAGGTCGTCGTCACCCACGAGCACGGCCTCGTCCGCATCGAAGTGCGCGACGACGGCCGCGGCGGCGCCGCCGTCGCCCCCGGCGGCGGCCTCGACGGCGTCTCCCGGCGCCTCGCCGCGTTCGACGGGACCCTGGAGGTCGACAGCCCCGACGGCGGCCCCACCACCGTCACCCTCACCATCCCCGCCGTCGCGGTCGGCCCGGCGGCGGTCGAGAATAAGCGCGCGGCCGGCAGCTGAGCCCGGACAACGGAATGCAAGGAGCCACGATGGACGTCGTCCTCGCCGAAGACCACTCGCTCCTGCGCGACGGCCTCACCCGGATGCTCGAAGCGCACGACTTCACCGTCGTCGAGGCCGTCGACAACGGCCCCGCGCTCACCGCCGCGCTCCTCAAGCACCGCCCCGACGTCGCCGTCGTCGACATCCGCCTCCCCCCGACCTTCAAGGACGAGGGCCTGCGCGCCGCCATCGAGGCCCGCCGCCACATCCCCGCCCTGCCGATCCTCGTCCTCTCCCAGTACGTCGAGCAGCTGTACGCCCGCGAGCTCCTCGGCGACCGCCGCGGCGGCGTCGGCTACCTGCTGAAGGACCGCATCTCCAACGTCGGCGAGTTCATCGAGGCGCTCCGGCGCGTCGCCGCGGGCGGCACCGCCATGGACCCCGAGGTCGTCGCCCGCCTCCTCGGCAAGCAGCAGAACCGCCTCGACCCGCTCACCCCCCGCGAGCTGGAGGTCCTCGGGCTCATGGCCGAGGGCCGCACGAACGCCGCGATCGCCGCGTCCCTGTTCATCACGGAGAAGGCCGTCGGCAAGCACTCCGCGAACGTGTTCCGCAAGCTCGGCCTGGGCCAGTCGGAGGACGACAACCGCCGCGTCCTGGCCGTCCTCGCCTACCTTGAGGGAAACTGACGGGATGGAACTGGAGGACCTGGCCCGGCTGCGGAAGGCCCGCGACGCCATGGACCGCGACTACGCGAAGCCGCTCGACGTGGCGGCGCTGGCGCGGATCGCGCTCATGTCGCAGGGGCACTTTTCGCGGAGCTTCCGCGCCGCGTACGGCGAGACCCCGTACTCGTACCTCATGACCCGCCGCATCGAGCGGGCGAAGGCCCTGCTCAGGCGGGGCGACATGACGGTGACGGAGGTGTGCTTCGCGGTCGGGGTGAACTCGCTGGGGACGTTCTCGACGCGGTTCACGGAGCTGGTGGGGGAGTCCCCGAGCGCGTACCGGGCCCGCGACCACGACAACGGCGCGAACATCCCCGCGTGCATCGCGAAGGCGTATACGAGACCGGTCAGGAATCGAGAAGCGAAGCCCCCCGCGTCCTCGTAAGTTGGTCCCATGAGCATCAATCTTTCCCAGTGCTTCATCGCCGTCGACGACCACGACAAGGCCATCGCCTTCTACCGTGACGTCCTCGGCATGGAGGTCCGCAACGACGTCGGCTTCGAGGGGATGCGGTGGGTCACCGTCGGCTCCCCGGACCAGCCGGACGTGAACATCGTCCTCGAACCGCCGCTCGCCGACCCGAACGCGTCCCAGACCGACCGCGCCACCATGAACGAGCTGCTCGCGAAGGGCCTGCTGCGCGGCGTGATCTTCGAGACCGACGACGTCGACGCGACCTTCGAGCGGATCAGCGCCGCCGGGGCCGACGTCCTCCAGGAGCCCATGGACCAGCCGTACGGGGTGCGCGACTGCGCGTTCCGCGACCCGGCCGGGAACATGCTCCGGTTCAACCAGCCGCGCAAGTAGCCGCGCGCGGCACGGAAGCCCGCGGGGCTGTCGCCCGCCGCCGGTAGTCTCGGCGGCGGGCCGTCCCGGCCCCGGAGACAGATGGAGACCACCACACCATGGCCACCCGGAACACACCCAATCCGGCCGACGCGCACGACCTGATCCGCGTGCAGGGCGCACGCGAGAACAACCTCAAGGACGTCAGCGTCGACCTCCCCAAGCGCCGCCTCACCGCCTTCACCGGCGTGTCCGGCTCGGGCAAGAGCTCGCTCGTGTTCAGCACGATCGCCGCCGAGTCGCAGCGGCTCATCAACGAGACGTACTCGGCGTTCGTGCAGGGCTTCATGCCGACCCTCGCCCGCCCCGAAGTCGACGTCCTCGACGGCCTGACCACGGCGATCATCGTCGACCAGGAGCGCATGGGCGCGAACATCCGCTCCACCGTCGGCACCGTCACCGACGCGAACGCGCTCCTGCGCATCCTCTTCAGCCGCCTCGGCGACCCGCACATCGGCGGGCCCGGCGCGTTCTCCTTCAACGTGCCGTCGGTGTCCGCCTCCGGCGCGATCACCGTCGAGCGCGGCGGCAAGACCATCGCCGAGAAGGCCAGCTTCAACCGGCTCGGCGGCATGTGCGCCCGCTGCGAGGGCGTCGGCTCGGTCAACGACTTCGACCTGACCGCGCTCTACGACGGCGAGAAGTCCCTCAACGAGGGCGCGATCCTCATCCCCGGCTACTCGATGGACGGCTGGTACGGGCGCATCTACCGCGCCTCCGGGTTCTTCGACCCCGACAAGCCGGTCAAGAAGTACAACAAGCGCGAGCTCCACGACCTGCTGTACAAGGAGCCCACCAAGATCAAGGCCGAGGGCATCAACGTCACGTTCGAGGGCCTCATCCCCAAGATCCAGAAGTCCATGCTCTCCAAGGACGTCGAGGCGATGCAGCCGCACATCCGCGCGTTCGTGGAGCGGGCCGTCACCTTCCAGACCTGCCCCGAGTGCGAGGGCACCCGCCTCGGCCCCGAGGCCCGGTCCTCCAAGATCGGCGGCGTCTCGATCGCCGACGCCTGCAAGATGCAGATCTCCGATCTCGCGGCCTGGGTCTCCGGCCTCAAGGAGCCCTCGGTCGAGCCGCTCCTGAAGTCCCTGCGGGACCTCCTCGACTCGTTCGTGGAGATCGGCCTCGGCTACCTCTCCCTCGACCGGCCCTCCGGGACGCTCTCGGGCGGCGAGGCCCAGCGCACCAAGATGATCCGCCACCTCGGCTCCTCGCTCACCGACGTCACGTACGTCTTCGACGAGCCGACCGTGGGCCTCCACCCGCACGACATCCAGCGGATGAACCAGCTCCTGCTCCAGCTGCGCGACAAGGGGAACACCGTCCTCGTCGTCGAGCACAAGCCCGAGGCCATCGCCATCGCCGACCACGTCGTCGACCTCGGCCCCGGCGCGGGCACCGACGGCGGCACCGTCCAGTTCGAGGGCACCGTCGAAGAGCTCCGCAAGTCCGGCACCCTCACCGGCCGCCACCTCGACGACCGCGCGCAGCTCAAGGACAAGGTGCGCGAACCCAGCGGGAAGCTTGCGGTGCGCGGCGCGAACGACAACAACCTCCAGGACGTCGACGTCGACATCCCGCTCGGCGTCCTGTGCGTCGTCACCGGGGTCGCCGGGTCCGGGAAGTCCTCGCTCATCCACGGGTCCGTCGCGGGCCAGGACGGCGTCGTCGCGATCGACCAGGGCGCCATCAAGGGCTCGCGCCGCTCCAACCCCGCGACCTACACGGGCCTGCTCGACCCGATCCGCAAGGCCTTCGCGAAGGCCAACGGCGTCAAGCCCGCCCTGTTCAGCGCCAACTCCGAGGGCGCCTGCCCCACGTGCAACGGCGCGGGCGTCGTCTACATGGACCTCGGCATCATGGCGTCCGTGTCGACCACCTGCGAAGAGTGCGAAGGGAAGCGGTTCCAGGCCGCGGTCCTGGAGTACAAGCTCGGCGGCAGGGACATCAGCGAGGTCCTCGGCATGTCCGTCGCCCAGGCCGAGGCGTTCTTCGCCGACGGCGAGTCGAAGGTCCCCGCGGCGCACAAGATCGTGCAGCGCCTCCACGACGTCGGCCTCGGCTACATCAAGATCGGCCAGCCGCTCACCACCCTCTCGGGCGGCGAGCGCCAGCGCCTCAAGCTCGCGACCCACCTGGGGGAGAAGGGCGGCGTGTACGTCCTCGACGAGCCGACCACCGGCCTCCACCTCGCCGACGTCGAGAACCTCCTCGGGCTCCTCGACCGCCTCGTCGAGTCCGGGAAGTCCGTGATCGTCATCGAGCACCACCAGGCGGTCATGGCCCACGCCGACTGGATCATCGACCTCGGCCCGGGAGCCGGCCACGACGGCGGCAAGATCGTCTTCGAAGGCACCCCCGCCGACCTGGTGAAGCACAAGAAGTCCCTCACCGGCAAGCACCTCGCCGAGTACACGGGCGCGTAGGCGTCCACGACGACGGCCCCGGGCGGGACGGAGCGCACCGTGCTTCGCGGCCCTGCTCCTCCGGACTCACGCCGAGCGGGCGGAAGCGCGCTGCGCTTCCGCCCGCGGGGCCCGCTTCGCCTGATGGCCTCACGCCGAGCGGATCGGTGCGCGACGCGCGCCGACCCGCCCGGCGTCGTCTGCGGGCCTGTGAGCCAGCTAACCGCACTTCACTGACACGATCTGTCAGTGAACCTGCCGCATCCTCATCCCATGACGACCACCGCCCAGGCCGCCCGCCCCGCACCCGCGGCCCTGCCGCCCCGCAACCGCGCCGAGCGCCTCCTCCTGCCCGCCACGTTCATCACCAGCCTCGGCAACGGCGTCCAGCTCGTCGCCGCCGCCGTCCTCGTCTTCACCACCGGCCAGAGCGCGCTCGCCGTCGGCTGGCTCTACATCCTCGTCTCGATCCCGCCCGCGCTCCTGTCCCTGTGGTTCGGCTCGATCGCCGACCGCTTCGACCGGCGCACCCTCTGCCTCATCGCCGACCTCGCCAGCGCCGTGGCGGCCGCGTTCCTTCCGGTCTGGATCCTCGCCGGGGGCGATCCGGGGCCGGTCGCGTACGGGACCGCGTTCGCGCTGTCGCTCCTGTCGGCGATGTTCACGCCCGCGGGCGGCGCCCTCATCAAGGAGCGCGTCCACCCGGCCCGCACGGCCCTCTTCAGCGCGCACTATGAGATCGCGATGCAGCTGGGGCTGCTCCTGTCGGCGGCACTCGGCGGGATCCTCATCCACTACGTCGGGACCACGCCTCTGTTCATGTTCAACGGCGTCACGTTCCTCGCCTCCGCGGTCGCCTTGTGGGCCATGCGCAAAGCCCCCGCCCGGACCGGGCCCGCCGCGCACGCGGCGGCCGACGGCGGCGTGCCGGGCGCGCCGCTGGTGCGGCTGGGCCTGCTGTACGCGTGCGGGCAGATGCTCATCATGGTCAGCAACACGACGCTGATCGTCCTCGTGTACGTCGCGTTCGACCGGGGCGCGGGCGTGTACGGGATCGTGGACGCGCTTGCGGGGCTCGGGTTCTGCGTGGCGGCGGCGCTGTACCCGCGGGTGGCGGCGCGGTTCGGGGAGTTCCGGGCGGCGGTCGTCGGCGGGGTGGGGTGCGCGCTGATGTCGTTCGTGCTGCCGCTGCATCTGGTGGTGCTGCTGCTCGCGGTGCCCCCGGCGGCGTTCATGGTGGGGATGTCGCGGGTCGGCCTCCGCTCGATCCTGCTCCGCTCGGTGCCCGAGCGGCGGGCCGGGTGCCTGTTCGGCGCGGTGAACGCGGCCGGACTCGGGCTGAGCGCCGCGATGACGGTCCTCGTCGCGGCGGTCGCCGACGCGACCCATATCCGCTACGGCTTCTACCTGCTCGGCGCGGTCTGCGCGCTGGCGATGACGGCCACGGCGTTCTCCTTGCGCGGCAAGGTGAATGACGCTCTGCGCCCCGCGCTCGGGCGTGTCGCGCCCGAGGCTCCCCCGCTGCAACAGTGACATCGGGGTCCGACATGGTGGTGCGGTTCGAGGAGTGCTCCGCCCCCCGAGGTCGGGTGTGGCGAATGCCGGGCCCCCGGCTCAAGGGTGACACCGGGGTCCGACAGCGGCGGGGCGGTCAGGTGTGGAGGTTGAGGGCCGCTTGGGCGCGTTCGCGCATCATCGCCCGCAGGGAAGCCGGTTCGAGGACTTCGACTCCGGCGAGTTTCATGAGTTCGCCGGAGGCGACCCAGTCGGTCTCGACGGGGATGGTGGCGACGGCCCAGCCGTGGGGGTCGCGGTCGGCGGTCGCGATGGCGGCGAGCGTGTCGGCGTCGAGGTGGTCGGGGGCGCGTTCGACGGCGTCGGGGGAGAAGCGGACCACGGCCTCGCCCTTGTAGCGGCGGGCGTCGAAGGCGTCGAGGTTGTCGGCCCACCAGGCGGCGAGGTCGAAGCCGTCGGGCCGCTCGAACGGGGTCTCGGTCTTGGTGCCCGACAGCAGGTTCGCGACCTTGTACGGCAGCACCGGCCCCGTCCCCTGCGCGGCCGCGAGGTACCAGCGCCCGCCCTTGAGGACCAGGCCCATCGGCCGCAGCACGCGCTCGACCTCGCGCGGCTCCTTCCACCGCCGGTACCGGACCTTCAGCTCGCGCTGCTCCCACGCCGCGTTCGCGGCCAGCGCCAGCAGCGGCACCGGCTCCGACCGCTGGAACCACGCCACGACGTCGAGATGGAACAGCCGCCGCGCCCGTTCGGCCCGCTCCCGCTGCTGGGGCGAGAGCGCCGCCGAGAGCTTCAGCTCCAGGGCCGCGAGCTCGGTCTGGAGGCCCAGGTCGGTCGCGGCCTGCGGGACGCCGGTGAGCGCGAGGGCCTCCGCCTCGCCCTCGGTCACGCCGGTGAGGCGCGTCCGGTAGCCCTCGACGAGCCGGTAGCCGCCGTCGTGGCCGCTCTCGCCGTAGATGGGGATGCCGGCGACCGCGAGGGCCTCCGCGTCGCGGTACACGGTCCGCACGGACACGCCGAGCTCCGCCGCGAGCGCGTCGGCGGTCATCCGCCCGCGCTGTTGGAGCAGCAGCATCATCGACACCAGGCGGCCAGCACGCATACGGCAAGTATCCGCGCCGGCCCGCCCGGATACCGCGTCCGGTCGAGGTGCGGCGGGGTTTCGATGAAAATCCTTGGACGGCTGCGGGAGTGCATAGAGTCCGGTGCGGCGAGGCCCCGGTCCGCTGTGGACGGGGGCGCCGACGACAGCAGGGAGCACCATGCCGAACGCACGACCGGTCCGATCTGTCCGACTGCGCCATCCCGAACGCCTGCGCCGCCTCGCGGCCGCGGCCGCCGCGGTGCCGATGGCGGCGCTCATCGGCGCCGCTGGGGCGTCCGCGGCCCCGCCGGAGCAGGTCAACGTCATTCCGACCGTCGACTGGTCGAAGATCGACGTGTCCGCCAGAGGCGAGATCAGCCTCCTCGACACCGGCGACGAGATCTACAGGACCGGGAAGCTCAAGGGCGACGCCGAGCTCGCCGCCCCGAACCCGGAGGGCTACTCGGGCGTCCAGGACCTGTTCCTGCACCGGAAGAAGGGCTCGGGCGGCGACTTCGGGAACGTCGACGTCATGATCGGCCCCGACCGCGGCGAGGGCCTGCACCCCGGCGACGAGGCGGCGATCATGGACTTCGCGACGGGCCTGTCGTTCGACGTGGCGAGGCTCCCGCGCGGGACCGAGAGCGGCGGCGACCCGATCACGCTGGTCACCGACCCGTTCGTGCTCGAACCGGTGGTCCCGGTCGAGGCCTTCCCGCCGGTGAACCAGAAGTACTCGCTGGAGGACTCAGTCGCGCTCTACCAGGAGACCGGCGAGGGGCGGTATGAGCAGGTCGGCGTGCTGGAGGCGTTCGACGTCGTCGTGAAGTAGCGGAGCGGGGCGGCCCGGCCCGGCCGCCCCGTGGAAAACCCCGCCCCACTATTGGAATGGAACATTCCCTTCTGCTAAACTTGAGAGCATGAGGCGGTCCGAACCCCCGGGCCGGACCATCACGCGAAGGGACGCCACATGACCACCACCGAATGGGCCCTCCTGGCCGAAGCCCACACCGCCCTGCTCGACGCCGTCAAGGGCGTCGGCGCCGGCGACTGGAACCGCCCCACGCCCTGCTCGGAGTGGACCGTCGCGCAGGTCCTCCAGCACGCGGTCGGCGACCAGCTCGGCTTCGCCGCGGCGATCACCGGCGGGGACGGCCCCTCGTGGAACCCGTTCGCGCCCAGCGGCGAGCCGATCGAGGACCCGGTGGCGTTCACGTCCGCCGCGCTCGACGCCGCCGCCGGCGCCTGGGCCACCGTCGCGAAGGACGCCGCCGAGGTCCCGGTCCCGGTGCCCCCGAACGTGCTCGACGCGGTGACCGGGGTCGGCGCCTGCGCGCTCGACGCGGCCGTCCACGCCTGGGACATCGCCGTCGCCACCGGTCAGCCGCAGCCGCTGTCCCAGTGGGCCGCAGGGGAGATCCTCACAGTCGCGGAGCAGATCGTGGAGCCGCTGCGGGCCTGGGGCGCGTACGCGCCCGCCGTGGAGGGCCCCGACGGCGGCGACCAGGTCGCCGAGCTGCTGCGCTACCTCGGCCGCGACCCCGAGTGGGCCGCCTGAAACCGACCCGTTGCGGGGCCGCAGCGGTGCCGCGGCCCCGCTTCGTCCCCGTTACTCCCTTGCCTCCCAGGCGTTCGCACCCTAGGCTCACTCCCACGCACGACGACGGGAGACCCCTCGATGACGCAGACCCGCAGCGCCGACTGGGACTACGGCGAACTCTCCGCCCGCGTCTACGAACTCGACAAGCCCGTCGGCAGGTCCCTGAACGGGGACGTCGAGTTCTACTCGCGCCGCCTCGCCGGGACCGCGGGCGACATCCTCGAACCGGCCGTCGGCACCGGGCGCATGCTGGTCCCGCTGCTCCGCCTGGGGCTCAACGTGACCGGCTACGACACGTCGGCGCACATGCTGAACATCTGCCGCCGCAACCTCGACGAGGCCGGGATCGGCGCCGACGTGTTCATCGGCGACATGACCTCCTACGTCAAACCCGGTGCGTACGAAGCGGTCCTGGTCCCGACCGGCTCGATCGTGCTCCTGTCCGACCGGTCCGCCGCCGTCGAGGCGCTGCGCCTCATGCACGCGAGCCTGCGCCCCGGCGGGCGCCTGTTCGTCGACCTGCCGCCCTCGCGCCACTTCACCGACCCCGGGCCGCTGCGGCACTGGCAGGACGGCGACGACGACCTCCTCACCTTGCAGACCATGCACGTCGACGTCGACCCGCTGCGCCAGCGGGTCGTCCGCTGGCTGCGCTACGAGCTGTGGCGCAAGGGCCGCCTGGTCGAGACGCAGCTCCAGAACAGCGGCCTGCTGTGCTTCGAGGTCGAGGAGTTCCTCCAGGTCCTCCACGAGGCCGGGTTCGCCGACGTGGCCGTGTACGGCGACTACGACGAGGACGCCGAGCCGGGCGCGGACGCGTCGATCTGGACCTTCGAGGCCGTCAGCACCGACTGATCACCGCAATGCCGCGGCGTCGAGACCGAGGAGTCCGTCCAGGGCCGCGACGCCCGCGTCGGTGAGGCGCACGGCCCGCGTCGACCCGACGCGGCGGATCCAGCCCGCTTCGAGGAACCGGGCGCAGACGGCCGCGCCCGCGAGCCCCGCGAGGTGGCTGCGGCGCTCCGTCCAGTCCAGGCACTCCTTCGCGGCGGGGCGGCGGCTGCGCGACCACGCCGCCGTGTCGACACCGAGGCCGGCGGTCATCCAGTCGCGTCCCTTGTCGCTCAACGCGAACCCCGCATCGCGGTCGAGGAGCCCGCGGCCGGTCATCGCGTCGGTGACCGCGACGCCGAGCCGCCCGGCGAGGTGGTCGTAGCAGGTGCGGCCGCGCGCGAGCGCCGCCGACGCCGCGGACGCCCGCAGACCCGTCGGCGGTGCCGCGGCGGGGAAGTGCCCGGCGAGCGATTCGACGAGCGCGGCGGTCTCGGGATCCGCGAGCTGCACGTACCGGTGGCGGCCCTGCCTGCGCTCAGTGCACAGCCCGGAGTCGACGAGCCGGTGCAGGTGCCCCGTGGCCGTCGGCGCCGACACGCCCGCGGTCCGCGCGAGTTCGCCTGCGGTCCAAGCCCGCCCGTCGAGGAGCGCGACGCAGAACGTCGCCCGCGTCGGGTCCGCGAGCACCGCCGCGACCTCCGCCAGCCTGGTGCCCTGCGCGCGATCGGTCATACCCCCGATTGTGCCCCCGCGACACTTCGGCGGCCGCCGAACCGTCCCGGCCCTACCGTCGCCTCATGATCTCGTTCGGCCCCGACCGCGCCCCCGGACTCCTCGCCCACCCGGGCCTCGTCCCGCCGCCCGCCGAGCCCGGCCCGCCCGGGACCCTCGCCTGGCTGCGCACGAACGTCGCCCGCTTCGCGACCGGCGACGACCACGCCCGGCGGCGCGCACTCGCCGCGGACCTGCTGGCCGCCATGGACCTCGACGTGCTGCGCCTGCGCGCCGAAGTCCTCACCTGCATCGCTTTGGAGGACACGCCGCTCGACGTCATGGCCCGCATCGCCCGCGACGTGCCGGTCCGCACCCTCGCCGAAGCCCTCGACGCCCCCGGCATCGACCCCGCGGCCGTCCGCACCGTCGCCGCCGCGTACCTCACCGGCGACGCGTCCCCCGAAGCGGACGACGCCGTCGCGGCCCTGGTCGTGGCCTTCGGCGGCATCCCCGACGAGCCCACGGCCGCCCGGATCGGCCTCCTCGTCCAAGCCTGCGAAGCGACCGCCGCGCTCATCGGCAACACCCTCGCCGCCGGACTCGGGCCCGCCGGCATCGCCGCGCAGCTCCGCGACGACCCGCCCGTCAAAGCCACGACCCGAACGGCCGCAACCGAAGCCGCGGGCCTCGCCCCCGGCGACCGCGCCCGCATCGAACTCGACGGATCCGCGCCCTTCGGCGCCGGCCCGCACGCCTGCCCCGGCCGCGACCAGGCGATCGCCCTCGCGACCGGCGTCTGCGAAGCCCTGCAACGCGTCCCGCCGCCCACCGGCCCGATCGCGTACGAACCCCTCCCGAACCTCCGCATCCCCGCCGCGATCCACGTCAGGATGAACCCGTGACCTCCACCGCCTTCGCCGCCGCCCACCGCGGCCCGCGCCCGCTCGTGCTCCCCAACGCCTGGGACCACGCCTCCGCCGCCGCCCTCGCCGCCGCCGGATTCACCGCGATCGGCACCACCAGCCTCGGCGTCGCCGCCGCCCACGGCCTCCTCGACGGCGCCGGAGCCACCCGCGACCTCACCGTCGCCCTCGCCCGCCGCCTCGCGCCGCTCCCGGCCCACATCACCGTCGACGTCGAAGGCGGCTTCAGCGACGACCCCGCCGAGGTCGCCGCCCTCGCCGCGACCCTCGCCGGACTCGGCATCGTCGGCGTCAACCTCGAAGACGGCCGCCCCGACGGGACCCTCCGCGACCCGGAACACCACGCCGCTCTCATCGCGGCCGTGAAGGAACGCTGCCCCGACCTGTTCGTGAACGCCCGCACCGACCCGTACTGGCTCGGCCTCGGCACTCCACTGGAGACTTCCCTTGCGCGCGCCGCACGCTACGTCGCCGCGGGCGCCGACGGCGTCTTCGTCCCCGGCGCCACCGCAGAAGGCGACATCAGGACCCTCGCCGCCCGCATCGACGCCCCGCTCAACGTCCTCTACAACCCGGGCGGCCGCACCGTCGACGCGCTCACCGCCCTCGGCGCCGCCAGGATCAGCACCGGCTCCCTCCTCTACCGCGCCGCCCTGACGGCGGCCGTGCGCACCGCGGCGCTCATCGGAGAGGGGGAGCCGGTACCGGGGGACCAGATCGGCTACGCCGAGGTCACAGCGTTGCGAGTTCCTCGGGGGTGAACGCCCGCAGGATGCAGAACTCGTTCCCAGCCGGGTCGTTCATGACGATCCACGACGACGAGTCGTCCTGCCCCACATCGGCCCGCTTGGCGCCCAACGACTCCGCGCGCGCCACCTCGGCGGCCTGGTCGTCGGGGCGCAGGTCCAGATGCAGGCGGTTCTTGACGGTCTTGCCTTCAGGAACGCGGATGAACAGGATGTCGGGGGAGACGCCGTCCTGCGGGCTGCCCAGCGGCGGCTCCAGGACCACCTCTTTCTCCGTGGCGTGGGTGACGCGCCAGCCCAGCAGCTCGGCCCACCAGGGGCCCAGCTCCTGCGGGTCGGCGCAGTCGACGATGATGCACTGCCATTGCAAACTCATCGCGCCACCCTAGTGCCGCATCGCCGTCCTGTCGAATGGCATACCGTTCAGGACTCCTCGATGAAACTCAGCATCGCCTCGAAGCGCGCCTTCGCCGCCGCCGCGGCCCGGTACTCCGCCTCGACGCGCGCGTGCTCCTCGTAGATCACCGCCCGCTGCTCCGGCGTCACCTCGTCGGCGCTCCGGCAGCGCCGGAGCTTCGCGATCGCCCGGCTCGGCAGGCCGTTCGCGAACATGAGCTTGATCCACCGGACCTGGTCGACCGCGTCGGCCGGGTAGACGCGCTGGCCGCTCGCGGTGCGCTCGGGGTGCAGGAGGCCCTGCTCCTCGTAGTACCTGAGCGCGCGCACCGTCGCGCCCGTCGCCTCGGCCAGTTCTCCGATGCGCATCCGCGCCCTCCCGTTTCCCGCTGTGGTGTCCGCCACCGTCGCTTGCCCCTCACGCTGACGTGAGGTCATAGCGTCGACCGCATGGACATCAAAGGATCAATCGCAATCGTCACCGGCGCCAACCGCGGCATGGGCCGCCATTTCGCCCGGCAGCTACTGGAACGCGGCGCGGCCAAGGTCTATGCCGGGTCGCGCCGGATCGATGCGGTCGACCTGCCCGGCGTGGAGCCGTTGCAGCTCGACATCACCGACCCGGCGTCGGTCGCGGCGGCCGCCGCGACCGCCTCCGACGCGACGATCCTCGTCAACAACGCGGGGATCTCGACGTTCGCGAACCTCGTCGACGGCGCCGAGGACGCGATCCGCCGCGAGATGGAGACGAACTTCTTCGGCACCCTGAACATGGTGCGGGCCTTCGCGCCCGTGCTCGGCGCGAACGGCGGCGGCGCGATCCTCAACATCCTGTCGGTCCTGTCGTGGCGCTCGCCCGGGATGGGGCACGCGTACGGCGCGGCCAAGGCCGCGTCGTGGAGCCTCACGAACGGCGCGCGCCTCGAACTCGCCGCCCAGGGGACGCAGGTGACCGGGCTGCACGTCGCCGGGATCGACACCGACATGCTCAAGGACGTCCCCGCCGACAAGAGCGACCCGGCCGACATCGCCCGCGCCGGACTCGACGGCATCGAGTCCGGCGCCCTCGAAGTCCTCGCCGACCAGGTCACCGTGGACTTCAAGGCGGTCATGAACGCCGACCCGGCCGTCCTCTACCCCGAACTCGCCGCCGGTCGCTCGTTCGAGTGAATTCGGACCACCCGGGTGCTCGCGGGCCCGATTCCTGTCGGACCCGCGAGCGAACATCGGGCCTACGGTCCCCTCTGGGTGGGTGGGGGCTAGGGACGGTCTACGGCCTTAAGCACTAGGCGCGCCGGACCAGACGCCGGTCTTCGCGGTCTCGGCCGCCCAGTCGGCGAAGCGGATCGGTTCGCGGCCGAGGATCTGCTCGACGTTGCCGGTGGTCGCGGCCATGGCGCCGCCGCGCATGAACTCGTACATGAGGTTGAGGAACATGACGAGGTCCTCGGGGAGGCCCGCGGCGCGCAGGGCCGCGTCGTGCTCTTCCGGGGTCTCGGCGCGGAACGCCACGGGCCTCCCCGAGGCCGCGGCGATGGCGGCCATGGCGTCGGCCATCGAAAGCGACTCGGGGCCGGTGATCTCGTAGACCTGCCCGTGGTGGCCGTCCTCGGTGAGGACCGCGGCGGCCACCGCGGCGATGTCCGCGACCGCGATGAGCGGCTCGGTGGTGCCCGCCAGCGGCAGCGCCACCTCCCCGGCGAGGACGGCCGGGTGGTAGTCGCCCTCGCTGAAGTTCTCGTTGAAGTTGTTGGGCTGCAAGACGGTCCATTCGAGGCCCGATCCCTGCACGGCCGTCTGGGCCGCGTACATGCCGATGGCCTCCGGGCCGACCCCGGCCGCGGCGGCCAGGTCCTGGACCCGGCGGCCCGACTGGGCGACGAGGCGGCGCACGCCCGCCTTCGCCGCTGCCGCGGCGAACGCGTCGGCGGGGAACGGGTGGTCCGGCGGGATGACGTAGACCGCGGCGACGCCCTCCAAGGCGGCGTCCCAAGTGGACTCGTCGGTCCAGTCGAGGGGGATCTCGGTGCTGCGGGAGACGGCGCGCACGTCGTGCCCGCCGCGGCGCAGGAGGTCGGTGAGGCGGCGGCCGACCTTGCCGGTGGCGCCGGTGACGAGGATGGTCCCGTTGTCAGTGTGTTCGCTCATGGGGCCAGTCAACCGCCGAAACGGTAGCGGATGAATGGCCGCGGAGCCACGTTCGATGCGTGATCGTCCACGGGCCGGGGACCGGAGCCCTCGGCCCGCGGACGCGGTTCAGCCCGCCGCGATCGCCTCGATCGCGTCGTTCGCCTGCTCGAACTCCTTCATGGCCGACTCGATCCACGGATGCGGCTGCGGTTCCAGGACCGCCCGCTGCATGTACGCGAGCCCGGCCTCCACGGAGTACCCGAACTCGAGGTTCGGCTGCGGGTCGGGGCTGTCGTAGACCTTGCCCGACTGGGCGTCGTACCAGCTGAATCCCTTGTAGGACACGGCGCCGTTCTTGTCGATGAGCTTCGCCGCCGAGTAGAACGCCTGGGCCGCTTGGGCGCGGAGCTGGTCGGCGAGCTTCTCGTCCTGCTCCAGGTCCGCCTGGGCCAGGAGGACCTGGCCCTGCCCGAGCTGCTCGTAGAAGGAGACCCGCTCGGCCGGGTTGACCGCGTAGTCCTCGAAGTCGAAGAGCCCCAGGCACACCCAGCAGTCCTTCGGCCACCACTTGCGCGGGCCCTCGACGGGGAGCTCCCACTCCGGGCAGACGCGCTCGACAGTGCCGGTGTCCTCGTCGATGACGAAGAAGCAGTACCTGAACGTCCCGCCGCCGGCCTGGGCCGGGGCCTGCACGAGCAGCACGGTGGAGAGGGCGAGGGCGATCGCTGCGACCAGGCCCGCGGCGAACCGGGCGGTCCGGCGCCAGGTCCTCACGGCGCCCATCACGCGGCCGCCAGTTCGGACAGGTCCTCGTACGCGGCGTCGAACTCCTTCAGGGCCCCTTCGATGTCGGGCTCCTTGCCGAGGGTGTTCTGGAGGATCCTGACGCCCTCGACCATCGCGTTCCCGGCCTCGATCATGGGGTCCGGCTGCGGGTCGCTGAGGTACTTGCCGTTCACCGGGTCGACCCAGACGAACCCGTCGAAGGCGATGTCGTACTTGGACACGATCTCGGCGGCGGCGAGGAACTGCCCGCCCGCCTCGGCGCGCAGCTGGCCGGCGAGCTTCTCGTCGTCGGTGAGGTGCGACTCGGCGAGGAGCCCGAGGCCCTTGCCGAAGCGCTCGTTGAAGTCGTAGCGGACGGCCGGGTCGACGTAGTCCTTCCAGAAGTCGAAGGACGGCAGGCAGACCCAGCATTCGGGCGGCCACCACTTGCGCGGGCCCTCGACGGGGACCTCGACGGGCACGCAGATGAGGTCGAGCGGGTCGTCGGTCCTGGTGTCGGGGAAGCAGATCTCGATCCAGTACCCGCCCGCCTGGGCGGGCGCGGGGATGAAGAAGACCGCGGAGACGGCGAGCGTCACCGCGATCATGAGGCGTCTGACGAGGCTCATGGCACTCCTTGGGGGGAAGGGTGGATTGCCGCCTCAGTATGGAGTCGCCGCACGCTGACCGTGGGTACACGCCGTCGCCCCCGGCCGCAATCGGAGTGTCCGATGAGGAGTAACGGCCGGTTCGGCCGCGTTTGCGGGGCCGGGCCGGCCGGAAAGATGGCACGCGGTGTGCCAGCGGTGGGGGTCCGGCTCACACCGCCGGGTCCTAGGCCAGGCCCGCCAGGACCTCCGCGAACCGCTCGGGGTGCACGAGGGCCCCGACGTGGCTCGTCTCGATCGTGTGGACGTCGAACACGTTGTCCGGGGTGAGCGCGTCGGCCTCCTTGATGAAGAGGTCCTGGAGCTCGATCGGGATCGACGTGTCCTGCGTCAGGCGCACGTAGCTGCGCGGGATCCGCCCCCACGTCGCGGCGTCCGCGCGGTCCTCCGGGCCGCCCGCGTCCAGGCTCTCGTCCGGGGTGAGCGTGGAGAGGAACACGCGGAACTCGTCGTCGGTGCCGTCGGCGAGCATCGACTCCTTGAGCGCCTTGAGAAGCACGGGGTCGGCGGTCCGCCAGTTCATGCGGACCGCGCCCAGGCGGGCCGGGTTCGCCGCGGCCACGCCCATGGCCTGGTCGAGGACGCTCCCGGCGTTCTCGGGCCGGGCCACGTACTCGCGCGGGGTGTGCTCGACGCAGCACCACGCCGAGGCGTAGACGATCCGGTCGAGCAGGTCCGGGCGGCGGTTCGCGACCGCCGTGAGGGTGACGCCGCCGCGGCTGTGGGCCACGGCCACGACCGGCCCGTGCTCCCTGGCGCGCTCCAGGATCGCGGTGACGTGGTCGACGTTCGCTTGGAGGCCCACGCCGTCGAGGCTCGACGCCGCCACGGCCAGCTCCGCCGCGTCCTGGGTCTGGTACGCGGACGGGACGCCCGCCGCGAAGCCGTGGCCCGGCAGGTCCACCGCGAGCGAGCGGTGGCCGCGCAGGGCCAGCTCCCGCATGAGCGGGGCCCAGGAGAACGAGTTGGCGTTGGAGCCGTGGATGAGGACGAACGTCGGTGTCATGGCGCTCATGATTGCAAAGACGTCGATGCCGCGGTGCCCCCGGTGGGCCGCGGTGTGGGGCCGGGAGCGGGGCCGGGCCGCGGCGCGCGGCCCGGCCCCCGGGGCTAGACGAACGTGGCGCCGAGGTTCGCGTAGTTCTTCGGGACCAGGAAGTTCGTGGACGCGATCGAGCCGTCCGCGGCCCGCGCGCCGGTGACGACCGACGCGCTGGTGTTCGCGAGGTCCGCGTCCACCCAGCTCGACTTGATGTTCCACGAGTTGCCCGAGCCGGTCGAGGAGCCGAGGGCCACCGGCGTCGCGTTGTTCACCGCGAGGTTCGCCGTCAGCGTCGACGTCGAGGAGTCGAAGTCGAAGCCGGTCTTGCCGTTCTTCCACGCGGTGGACCGGCTGACCTGGAGCGAGCCGGGGTTGCCGTTGTCGGTGAAGCCGTGCGCGGAGTTCTTCCACGCCATGGAGTTCACGACGACGTGGTTCGCGGGCGGGTCGACGTCGCCGCCGCCCATCTTGAAGCCGTTGCCGTCGCCGGAGTAGTTCGGCAGGTTCCAGTAGTTGTAGCCGTTGCCCCATGCGGCGGTGTCCTCGATGCGGATGGGGGACAGGAATTCCCATGCGTCGAAGCCGTCGTCGGCGTTGTTCCACAGCCGCGCGCCGATCACCTTGTTGCCGGTGCCCGAGCCCTCCTTGATCGCGAGGCCGTCGGCGCTCTCGCCGTTCTTGCGCGGGTCGCGGTTGCCGTACGAGTCGAGGTTGAGGATCGTGTTGTTCGCGGAGGCGCCCTGGATGTGGAGGCCGGACTCGTAGTTGTCGCGGGTGACGAGGCGGTCGTAGACGTTCCCGTTGGAGTCGAGCGCGAAGATCGCGTACGGGCCGTGGACGATCTCCAGGCGCTCGAAGCGCCAGTGGTCGCCCTCGACGTGGAGCGCGCCGCGGTCGGCGCGGGGGATCGAGGAGTCGACCGCGCCGGGCGTGTACGGCATGTTCTCGCCGTCGATGACGACCTTCTCGGTGCCGTAGGCGCGCATGGTGATCGGCGCGCTCGCGGTGCCGTTCGAGTTGACCTGGATGTTGGTGCTCGGCGCGTAGGTGCCGCCGCGGATCTGGATGACGGTGCCGGGCACCGCCTTGTTGACGGCGGCCTGGATGGTCTTGAGCGGCGCGGCGACGGTTCCCGCGTTGGCGTCGTTCCCGTTGGTGGCCACGGTGATCGTGGTGGTCTGGGCGGAGGCGGCGGAGGTCCAGGCGAGCGCGGAGGCGGTGGCCGCCGCGACGGCGGCCACCGCGGCGACGGCGAGCACCGCCTTGCGGAGCCGGCCCGAATGCTGGTGGGTCATGTGAGGGTCGCTTTCTCGATGGTGCCGGTACGAGAACGGGAAGACGCTTGCCATCCCGGGGTTTCACGGTAACCATGCTCATCGAAGAAAGTCAATATAAGGGCGTACCGGGAATGTGAACGGAGGGTCCCGGCAAATCGGACATCGATGGGCCCCCGGACTCAACCCTGACTCGGGGGTACGACAGTTCAGGGGCGCGAATGCCGTTCGAGGAACTGGTAGACCTCGGTCTCGTCCACGCCCGGGAACGAGCCCAGCGGCATCGCCGCGAGCTGCGAGGACGCGGCGCGGGCGGTCGGCCAGACCTGGCCGGCCCAGGTCTTGGCGAGGTTGCGCGGCGGGTTGCGGCAGCAGTCCGGGTCCGGGCAGCGCGACACCGAGCGGGCCTTGGTCTCCTTGCCGCGGAACCACTTCGCCGACTCGTACGGGACGCCGATCGACAGCGAGAACAGCCCGTCGGCGCTCCGCTCGGTCCGCGCCGTGCACCAGTAGGTGCCCGTCGCCGTGTCCGTGTACTGGTTGAAGGCGTTGAACTTGTCCGGCACGTCGAACACCTGGCGGCTTGTCCAGTACCGGCAGATCGGCTGCCCCTCGATCGCGCCCGTCGGGTCCGCGGGGAACGCGACGTCGTCGTTCTCGTACGCCTTGAAGATGATCCCCGACTTGTGGACCTTCTGGAAGTGCGTGCGGATCCCCAGGTGGTGCGTGGCGAGGTTGGTGAACCGGTGCGCCGCCGCCTCGTACGACACCGCGAAGTTGTCGCGCAGGTCCTCGACCGCGACCTCCTTGTCCGCCATGGCGCTCCGCAGGAACGCCACCGCGCTCGACTCCGGGATCAGCAGCGCCGCCGCGAGGTAGTTCGTGGACACGCGCTGGCCCAGGAACTCCAGGTACGTCCGCGGCACCTCGTGCTCCAGGACGTAGCTGGCGAGGGCCTGGAGCAGGACCGTGCGCGGGTCGTGGGAGCCGGTGCCGACCTGCGTCAGGTAGATCCGCCGGTGCTTGAGGTCGGTGACCGAGCGCGTCGAGTGCGGCAGGTCGTCCACGTGGTGGAGCGTGAACCGCAGGTGCGCCGCGAGGTCGGCGATCTGGTGCTGCGACAGCGGCCCGCCCGCGTAGTCCACCTTGCCGAGCAGCGTGCGCGCCTCGGCCTCGATGTCCGCGAAGTAGTTGTCCTTGTCGCGCATGCGCCGCCGCAGCTCCGTGTTCGCGCGGCGGGCCTCCTCCGGCGTCGCCGTGTGCAGGTTGACCTGGCGGTCGACCTCGCGGTGCAGACCCACGAGCGCCTCCAGGGCCTCCGTGGGGATGCGGCTCGACGGCTTCACGGACGGCAGCCCGAGCGACCGGTACTGGCCGCTGCGCTGGGCCCGCTCCAGCTCGATCTCCAGGGCCACGCGCCGGTTCGGGGGCTCCGCGCCGAGCAGCTCGTCGGAAGAAACGCCGAACGCCTTCGCGAGCGCCCGCAGCATCGACAGCTTCGGCTCCTTCTTGCCGTTCTCGATGAGCGACAGCTGCGAGGGCGCGGCGCCGACGGCCGCGCCGAGGTCGTCCAGGCTCATCTCGCGCTGTTTGCGCAGGTGCCGGATCTGCTTGCCGAGGCTGATGAGGTCGACCGAGGCGTCGTCGGCGGCCAGTTCGGCGGCCTCGGCGGCGCCCCACGGGCGGTGCGGGGCGTCGGCGGGGCGCGGCGGCAGGTTCGTCATTTCCCCAGTATCGCGAAGAAACGCGAATCTTTCTACTCGGAACCGCTGATGCGTCGCTCCGATCGATGAAAGATTGCTGTTACCTGCAAGTAATGACCGCTGCGGCGGTCCCGACTCTCGGAGCCGACGATGTCCGACAGCAAGCGCGACCCGATCGACACGCAACTCGCCGCCGAGCGCCTCGCCATCGAGTGGGCGTCCGACCCCCGCTGGGCGGACACCGCCCGCGACTACAGCGCCGCCGACGTCGTGCGCCTCCGCGGCAGCGTCACCGAGGAGCACACCCTCGCCCGCCGCGGCGCCGAGCGCCTCTGGTCCCGGCTCACCGAGGACGCCGCCACCGGCGGGTACACCCACGCGCTCGGCGCGATGACCGGCGGCCAGGCCGTCGAGCAGGTCAAGGCCGGCCTGCACGCGATCTACCTGTCCGGCTGGCAGGTCGCCGCCGACGCGAACCTCGCGGGCCAGACCTACCCCGACCAGTCGCTGTACCCGGCGAACTCCGTCCCGCAGGTGGTGCGCCGCATCAACAACGCGCTCATGCGCGCCGACCAGATCGAGCACGCCGAGGGCGTGCAGTCCGTCGACGACTGGCTCGTGCCGATCGTCGCCGACGCCGAGGCGGGCTTCGGCGGGCCCCTCAACGCCTTCGAGCTCATGAAGGGCATGATCGCCGCCGGCGCCGCGGGCGTCCACTGGGAGGACCAGCTCGCCTCCGAGAAGAAGTGCGGCCACCTCGGCGGCAAGGTCCTCATCCCCACCGGCCAGCACGTCAGGACCCTGAACGCCGCCCGGCTCGCCGCCGACGTCGAGGGCGTCCCCACCGTCATCGTCGCCCGCACCGACGCCGAGGCCGCCACGCTGCTGACCTCCGATGTGGACGAGCGCGACGCCCGGTTCCTCACCGGCGAGCGCACCGCCGAGGGCTACTACCGCGTCGCCAACGGCATCGAGTCGTGCATCGCCCGCGGCCTCGCCTACGCGCCCTACGCGGACCTGCTGTGGATGGAGACCGGCACGCCCGACCTCGAGGCGGCCCGCACGTTCGCCGAGGCGATCAAGGCCGAGCGGCCCGACCAGATGCTCGCGTACAACTGCTCGCCGTCGTTCAACTGGAAGCGCCACCTCGACGACGACACGATCGCCAAGTTCCAGCGCGAGCTCGGCTCGATGGGCTTCACGTTCCAGTTCATCACCCTCGCCGGGTTCCACGCGCTCAACCACTCCATGTTCGACCTCGCCCACGGCTACGCCCGCGAGGGCATGACCGCCTACGTGGACCTCCAGGAGCGCGAGTTCGCCGCCGAGGAACTGGGGTACACGGCGACCAAGCACCAGCGCGAGGTCGGCACCGGCTACTTCGACCTCGTGACGTCCGCGCTCAACCCGAACTCGGCCACGCTGGCGCTCGCCGGGTCCACCGAGCAGGGACAATTCCACTAGCTGCCCAGCGACCAGTCCGTTCGGGCGGGGCCGGAGCCGGTCCCGCCCAGCCACATAAGGAGTTATCAGTGGTCATCGATTCCCAGACCCGCACCGACGCGGGCATCACGGTCAACGGGCCCCGCGTCGCGCGCGAGGACGAGGTCCTCACGCCCGAGGCGCTCGACTTCATCGCCGCACTGCACCGCAAGTTCGCGCCGCGCCGCCAGGAGATCCTCCAGGCCCGCCAGGAGCGGCGCACCCGCATCGCCAACGGCGCCGACCCCGGCTTCCTGCCCGAGACCGCCGACGTCCGGGACGACTTCTCGTGGAGCGTCGCCACCCTCGCCCCGGGCCTGGAGGACCGCCGCGTCGAGATCACCGGCCCCTGCGACCGGAAGATGACGATCAACGCCCTCAACTCGGGCGCGAAGTGCTGGATGGCCGACCTCGAGGACTCCTCGACCCCCAACTGGCACAACGTCGTCGACTCGCAGGTGAACCTGCGCGACGCGATCGAGCGGCGCATCGACTTCACCTCCGGCCAGGGCAAGGAGTACCGCCTGACGGGCGAGACCCTGACGGACCTGCCGACGATCATCGTGCGCCCCCGCGGCTGGCACCTCGCCGAACTGCACCTGCGCGTCGACGGCCTGCCCGTCGCCGGGTCCCTCGTGGACTTCGGCCTGTACTTCTTCCACAACGCCCACCGGCTCCTCGAACTGGGCCGCGGCCCCTACTTCTACCTGCCGAAGCTCGAGTCGCACCTCGAAGCGCGCCTGTGGAACGACGTGTTCGACACCGCGCAGGACCTGCTCGGGATCCCGCGCGGCACGATCAGGGCCACCGTCCTCATCGAGACGATCACCGCCGCGTTCGAGATGGAGGAGATCCTCTACGAGCTGCGCCGCCACTCCTCGGGCCTGAACGCCGGGCGCTGGGACTACATCTTCTCGGTCATCAAGAACTTCCGCGAGCGCGGCGCCCGCTTCGTGCTGCCCGACCGCGACCAGGTCACCATGACCGCGCCGTTCATGCGCGCCTACACCGAGCTGCTCGTGCGGACCTGCCACCGGCGCAGCGCCTCCGCGATCGGCGGCATGGCCGCGTTCATCCCCTCCCGCAAGGACCCCGAGGCGAACGCGATCGCGCTGGAGAAGGTCCGCGCCGACAAGACCCGCGAGGCCGACGACGGCTTCGACGGCTCCTGGGTCGCCCACCCCGACCTCGTGCCCGTCGCGATGGAGGTCTTCGACGAGACCCTCGGCGGCCTGCCGAACCAGATCGACAAGCAGCGCGAGGACGTGGTCCCGAACGCCGCCGCGCTCCTCGACGTCGCGGCCACGCCGGGCGCGGTCACCGAGGCCGGGATCCGCAAGAACCTCGAAGTGGGCGTGCGGTACATCGAGTCGTGGCTGCGCGGCGTCGGCGCCGCGGCGATCAACAACCTCATGGAGGACGCCGCGACCGCCGAGATCTCGCGCTCGCAGGTCTGGCAGTGGATCAACGCCGGCGCGAAGACGGACGAGGGCCGCACCGTGACCCGCGAGTGGGTCGGCCAGCTCCTCAAGGACGAGTTCGCGTCGCTCCAGCGCTTCGACGGCGACCGCTTCGACGACGCCCTGTCGGTCTTCACCGAGTGCGCGCTGGGCGAGGACTATCCGACGTTCCTCACCCTGCCCGCGTACACCCGGTTCCTCATCTAGGGCCGACTCCCTCGGCCGACCCCGCCTGCTGGCGCGCGGGGTCGGCCGCCCCCCGGGGTATCTGAGATATATGTCGGCATCGATGTAATGGGCCTCCTCGATTGACAAGTGGGCAACTGCCCACTCATAATGGGCACGCGGTCACTATCGGCCGCGAGGAGGGAGTGCCCATGGAGGCTTCAGCGGCGACCGAGGTCGTCATCGTCGGTGCCGGACCGGTCGGGCTCACGCTCGCGTGCGACCTCGCTCGGCGCGGCGTGGACGTGCGGATCATCGACCGCGCCGACGCGTTCCAGGTCGGGACCCGCGCCCGCGGCGTCCGCGCCCGCACCCAGGAGGTCTTCGAGGACCTCGGCGTCCTCGACGCGCTGCGCGAGCACGCGGAGGCGCCGGGCGCCTCGCGCTTCTACGACGCGGACGGGAACGTCGTGCGCGAGGTCGTCATGTACGACGCCCCGCCCGTCCCGGGCGCGCCCTACCCCGGGAGCCTCATGGCCGGGCAGCAGTTCACCGAGGCGGTGCTGCGCGAACGCCTGGCGTCCTACGGGGTCGCCGTGGAGCTCGGCGGCGAGTTCACGGGCTTCACCGAGGACGGCGACGGCGTCACCGCGATCTTCCGGCACCGCGGCTGGAAGGAGGAGATCCGGGCCCGGTACCTCGTCGGCTGCGACGGCGCCGGCAGCACCGTGCGCAAGCGGGCCGGGATCAGCTTCCTCGGCGAGACGTGGGAGCGGCAGCGGATGCTGTTCGGGAACCTCACCGTCGACGGGCTCGACGACTCGGTCGCGCACCTGTGGGCCGCGGGCCCCGGCGGGATGCTCACCCTCGCGCCGATGCCCAAGAGCGGCAGGTGGTTCTTCACCGCGCCCCTCCCCGCGGAGGGCGGCGGGGAGCCGGTCTCGGTGGAGGCGTTCGCCGACATCTTCGCCGAACGGGTCGGCCTGCCCGGCGTCGCCTTCCGCGACCCCGTCTACCTCTCGGTCTACCAGGTGAACCTCCGCATGGTCGACCGCTACCGCGCCGGCCGCGTGCTCCTCGCCGGGGACGCCGCCCACGTCCACCCGCCCGCCGGGGGACAGGGCATGAACACCGGCGTCCAGGACGCCTACAACCTCGGCTGGAAGCTCGCCCGCGTCGTGCGCGGCGCCCCCGAGTCCCTCCTCGACACCTACGAAGAAGAGCGCATGCCCGTGGCCCGCCACGTGCTCGACACGACCGCCGCCCGCGGCCGCCACTGGGCCGCCGCAGGGGCCGCGCAGGTCGCGGACCGCATGGTCGGCACGTTCGAGGGCAAGGACCCCTTCAGCGACGTCAGCGGCCTGAGCCTCCACTACCGCGGCTCCAGCCTCGCCCGGCAGCTCGACGAGGCCATCGGCGTCCGCGCGGGCGACCGCGCCCCCGACGCGTACGGCACCGACGCCGCGACCGGGGAGCCGGTGCGGCTCTTCGACCTGTTCCGCGGCCCCCACTTCACCTTGCTGCTCTTCGGATCCCGGCCCGCGCCCGCAGTGGACGGCGGCGTCCGCGTCCACCGCACCGCCGGAGCCGAGGCGTACGAGCGCTACGGCGTGAAGGACGACGGCCTCGTCCTCGTCCGCCCCGACGGCTACATCGCGCTGGCGGGAGGCGCCTGGGACGACCGGTCCGTCGCCGACTACCTTGCATTCCTAGCGGTAGAGTGAGCCGCCTGGAGGAGGGCCCATGCCGACCGGTATCGCCATGCACGACGCGCGGGAGCGGCTGCTCGCCGCCGCCGAACGGGTCCTGCTGCGCGACGGCCAGAACGCGCTGACCAGCCGCTCCGTCACGGAGGAGGCCGGGGTCTCCAAAGGCGTGCTCCACCGCCATTTCGCGGACTTCGACGACTTCCTGGCCGAACTCGTGCGCACCCGCATCGCCTTGGCGCAGACCGAGATCGGCGCGCTCCAGGGCTCGGACCCGCTGGTGGAGAACCTGGCCGCGGCCCTCACCGCCGTCTTCACGCCCGTGAATCTGGGCCTCGTGAAGGCCGTGATCGCCCGCGACGGGCTGCGCTCGCGCCTGCGCGCGACGACCCCGCAGGGGCTCCCGATCCTCAACGAGGCCAGCGCGTCCCTCGCGGCCTACCTCGACGCCGAGCGCCGCGTCGGGCGCCTCAGACCGGACGCCGATCCGCGGACGCTCGCGATGACCCTCGTCGGCACCGGGCACCTGCTGTTCGCCGGGGAGCTCGGCGGGCTGCCCGACGCTTCGGCGGTCCGGGAGATCGTAGAGGCGGTCGTCGCCGGGGCCGAGCCGGGCGTCCGTCCCTGACGGCGCTCACGCGCCCCCTGAGACGATGCGGGCGAGTTCGACCCGCGAGCGCACCCCCAGTGCCGCGAAGATGTTCCGCAGATGGTGGTCGACGGTGCGGACGCTGAGCGAGAGCGACTGCGCCACTTCGCGATTGGTCGCGCCGTTGGCGACGAGGCCGGCGATGCGCAACTGGTGCGGGGTCAGTCCGGCGAGGGCCCGCGGGGCGGGGCCGCGCCGGTCCCCGGCGGCGCGCAGCTCCTGGCGGGCCTGGTCGGCCCAGGGGGCGGCCCCGCAGCGCTCGAAGCCGTGGAGCGCGTCGCGCAGCACCGCGCGGGCCGGGAGCGGGCGCCTTCTGCGCCGCAGCCACTTGCCGTAGTGGAGCTGGGTCCGGGCGCGCTCGAAGTCGCCGGTCTCGGCCGGGTGGAGGCGGATCGCGCGGCGGAACGCCTCGTCGATCCGCTCCGGCGGCGTGTCGGCGGGCGCGGTGAGCGCTTCGATGCGGGCGAGCTGGGCGGGCGCCGACCGGTCGAGTCCCGCGGCGGCCCAGGCGCGCAGTGCGGCGACGAGCGGCCCGGTCTCCCGTCCCGCCAGGGCCGCCGCTTCGGCGTGGCAGGGGAGGAGCAGGTGCCGGACGGCGAAGTGCCCGTGGCGGGCCGGGCCGTCGAGCCGGGCGGCGGCCGCGGCGGCGTCGCCGCGGCCCAGGTCGGCGCGGGCGAGCGCCCATTCGGCGAGGGCGGCGGTCTGGTTGAGTCCGCAGCGCCGGGCCGTCTCCAGGGACGCCGCGGCGTGGGCCTGGACTTCGGCGGCGTCCCCTTCGACCGAGGCGCTGAGGGCGAGGACCGCGCGGTGGTGGGCGGCGGTGTTCGCGCGGCCGGTGCGCAGGGCCGCGTCGAGGCCGTCGCGGGCGTGGGCGCGCGCCCGCGTGTGGCGGCCGGCGCGCATCTCGGCGTAGGCGAGGTATTCGAGTGCGCGGGCGACGGGGCCGGGTCTGCCGAGTTCCCGGGCGATCGCCAGGGCGCGCGTGCCGATCCGGCATGCGGCGGCGGTGTCGCCGAGGAGCAGGGCCGCGGACGCGGCGCGGTGGAGGGCGTCGGGGGCGTCGTCCGGGTCGGCGGCGGCGCGTCGGAGCGGGTCGATCGCGTCCGCGGGGGATTCGCGGAGGAGCGCGGCGAGGCCGCGGAGGTAGTCGCCGAGGCGCCCGGTGCCGCCGGTGGCGAGCGCCGCTTCGAGTGCGATCGCGCAGGCGGTGCGGTCGCCTGCGGCCCATGCGGTCTCGGCCGCCGCGGTGTGGGCGGCGAGGGCGAGGTCGCGGTAGGCGCCCGCGAGCGCTCCGGCGAGTGCGAAGGAGGCGTGGGCGTCGCCGAGCGGGCCGTCCGCGAGGGTGCGGCGGCCGCGTGCGAGTGCGGCCCTGGCGGCGTGCTCGGCGCCGCCGTCCGCGATGCGGAGCGTGACGGTGGCGCCGGAGCGGGTGGCCTCGCGCAGCAGGTCGGCGTCGGCGGGGGTGACGACGAGGGCGACGCTGCCGTCGTCGAGGCGCTGGAGCGTGGCGGCGAGTGCGGTCGGCCTGTCGTCAAGGGGCGCTTCGGTGTCGGGGCGGGGTGCGGCGGCGGGGGCGGGCGGTGCGGTGCGCCGCGCGGGCGGGAGCGCCCGGGCGGGGTGCCTCGGTGCGCTCCGTCCCATCCGTCCATCGTACAAAACCGACCAGTCGGTTTGGAAGGGTGAAAGGCCGCGGACCGGACGGCCGACGACCGTCCGGTCCTTGATCGCGATCGTCATCCGAGCGGGCAGGTGCCGCGCGACTCCTCGATCGCCGACCCGGTGGGGACCGGGCAGAGGAACTGGTCGTAGCGGGTGTCGTCGTCCACGAACCGCTTGAGCCAGGAGATCGCGTACTTGGCGATCGTGGTGTTGGAGCTGTTGGGCGCGAAGTGGGTCGCGCCGTTCAGCTCGATGTACATCTTCTCGGCCGAGGTGGGGATCGAGTTGTAGAACGGCACGCTGTGGCTGAGGACGGGCGCGATCGTGTCGGCTTCGGCCCCGAAGATCAGGGTCGGTGTGCGCAGTGTGGACCACGTCTTGGTGGTGTGCCACGGCGTCATCGGGATGCTCGCCTTGATGTCGGGGTTGTCGCGGGCGGCTTCGAGCGAGCCGCCGCCGCCCATGGAGTGGCCCATGACGGCGAGCCGGTCGGCGTCGATCCGGCTGCGG
This sequence comes from Glycomyces sp. NPDC047369, assembly GCA_040643255.1. Lineage (GTDB taxonomy): Bacteria > Actinomycetota > Actinomycetes > Mycobacteriales > Micromonosporaceae > Glycomyces. The sequence goes on from JBEYTX010000001.1 coordinate 516,897, forward strand.
ACCGTGCTGCGCTCGGTGAGGTAGTCGAGCGCGGCCTGGAGCTGGTCGGCCCGCTGGCCCGGCTGGTCGAGCGTGGTGTTGGTGTCGATCGTGAACACCACGAAGCCCTGCGAGGCGATGCGCGGCCCGAGCCAGGCGATCGAGGACTCCAGGGCGGTGAAGCCCGGGACGATCGCGACGGCGCCGAAGGTGCCGTCGGCGGTGGTCGTCGGGTAGTAGATGGTGCCGCCGCCGAAGCCGGTGACGAGCGAGGAGACGCTCGTGCTCGACACGGAGTAGGAGCCGCGCACGGCCTCGATGCTGGAGGCGGTGGGGTCGGGGCCGCGCTCGTACGGGTTGTCCGTGGCGGCGGCGCTCGGCGCGGTCGCGACGGCGACGCCGACGGCCGCCGACATCACCGCCGCGAGCACGGCGGCGAGCAGTCCCCGCTTCCTGGTTGCCTGCATGGGTACGTCCTCCTCGATGAGAATCAAGTGATGGACGTAAATATCTACTGGTATGCGGCCTCGTGCATCGGTGAAATCACCGGTCCTCGCGCAGTAAAACGCGCGCCGCCTCGACCGCGAGCTCCGCTTCCGCGGTGGCGGCCGCGTAGTGGAGGCGCCGCATCGAGCGGATCGCCGAGCGGACCTCCTGGAGGTAGCCGCTCGCGCTGTGCGCCTTGCGGAAGTGCGGTTCGGGGAGCGCGGCGGGGTCGATGCCGACGGTGTCGATCGCGACGCCGTACGGCAGTCCCATGTGGGCGATCGCGTCGCAGTGCTGGAACGCCGTGTAGGGCGCGGAGGTGACGACCAGGACGCTGTCGCCGGGGGCGAGGTCGGCGACCTCGTCGGCCCAGAAGCGGCAGGTGTCGACGGTGTCGGCGCGGCGCCGGTCGGGGACCGAGGACGGGGCGGCGACGGCGCGGACGGTCATCGGCCCGGCCTCGTAGGTCGCGACCTTCCACGACCGGCCCGGCTCGCGGTGCGGGTCGCCGCCTTCGACGGTGTGCGGGCGGCTCTCGATGCCGAAGGCCCGCTTGAGGGACGCCTCGATCGCGTCCACTTCGAAGGCGCCGCAGTGGAGGCCGCTGAGGCGCGCCGACTCCAGGTCCGCGGGGCCGAGCGGGCGGAAGCCGCCGACGCCGGTGACGTGGTCGGCGCCCGTCCCGGCGGCGAGGATCTCGGCGGCGAAGCGGGTGCGGAACAGGCAGGAGGCGACGAGGCCGCCGAGGACCAGCACGTGCGTGTAGTGGTCCTGGCGCGGTTTGAGTTCGGCGCCGAGGCCGAGGGCCAGCGCGGCCTCGGTGACGGCGGCCTCCTGCTCGGGGCCGAGCGGCTGGGGCGCGGTCTCGTGGCGTTCGCGTCCGGCCCGGAAGTCCCAGTGGACGGCGGAGAACGCCTCGAGGTAGGCGAGGTCGGTCGCGGTGCCGGTGCCCGGGAGGGAGCCGCCGTAGCGGCGCAGGAGGGCGGCCATGGGTGCGGACTCGACCCAGGCGGCGACGTCGTCGAGGAGGGGGCGGGGGCCGGAGCCCCGGCCGCCGTAGTGCGGCAATCGCACTGGTGCGAACTCGGGCATGGCTAGTCCGATCTGCGGTGGAGTCGCGGCCTTGTGAGCCGTGGTGTCTTTGGGGCTCATGCTAATCGGTTACTGCGTGTACTTCTCTGTTCAGACCAGGAGAAACGCCGTGTCGCCGCCCAAACACGCCGGTGCGATGAGCCGAGTGGTGCGCGCGCGGCGTGGGGTTGCCGACCGCGCGTGGGGTGGTCCTGGTGTGCGGTGGGCGAACACGGGTCCGCCCCTGTCGCTTGGAAGGCGCTGTCAGGGCGCCCGGGGGTTGCCTCGGGCTCGCTCTCGGTGGAGGCCGGGCCCGTCGTAAGCGGGGGAGCATGGCGGTGCGGACCTCCGCGAGGAGTTCGCGCATGGCGGTCTCGGCGGCCTCGGAGCGGCCGGAGGCGACGGCGGCGGCGACCGCGTCGTGCAGGTCGAGCGCCTCGGGGACGGGCCGGTGCGGCATGAGGCCGAGCTGGGTGCGGCCGCGGAGGACGGCGGCGACGGGGTCGGCGAGGGCGCCGAACATCTCGTTGCCGCTGGCGCGCAGGAGGAGTTCGTGGAACTCGACGTCGCGCTCCATGAACTCGGTGAGCTCGGCGGCCTCGCCGAGGCGCCGGAGCGTCGCGGCGAGTTCGACGACGCGGGCGCGCTCGGGGGCGGTGGCGGCGCGGGCGGCGGCGCCGGCGGCGAGGGGCTCGACAGCGATGCGCATCTCGGTGAGGGTGCGCAGCTGGGCGTTGCGGCCGGGCCCGGCCAGGCGCCACCAGATGACCTTGGGGTCGAAGACGTTCCATTCGGCGATGGGGCGCACGGTGATGCCGACGCGGCGGCGGGAGCGGACCATGCCCATGTTCTCCAGGACCCGCATGGCCTCGCGGGCGACGGTGCGGGAGACGCCGAAGCGCTCCTGGATCCCGTCCAGGGTGAGCACGTGGCCGTCGGCGAGCTCGCCGGAGGCGATCTCCAGCCCGAGCTTGTCGAGCACGGGATCGTGGAGGCCCAGGGGGTTTCGCGTGTCGCCCATGCCGGAATCCTATCCGGGGCCGGGTTGCGCCGCGGTACGAATGGTGTTACCTTTCCGTCTGAAAAGTATTACCTTTCAAGGAGGAGGGGTCCATGTCCGCGACCTGCCTGGTCGTCATGGGGGTGTCGGGCTCGGGGAAGAGCACCGTCGCGGAGCTGCTCGCCGCGCGGCTCGGCTGGCCCTTCACCGAGGGCGACGAGCTCCACCCCGCCGCGAACATCGCGAAGATGAGCGCCGGGATCCCCCTGACGGACGAGGACCGCGAGCCGTGGCTGCGGATCATCCGCGACCGCATCAGCGCCGAAGCCTCCCAGGGCCGCTCCACCGTCGTCACCTGCTCGGCCCTGCGCCGCGCCTACCGCGACCTCCTCCGCGAAGCCGACGCCCGCGTCCGCTTCGTCCACCTCGCCGGCCCCCGCGACCTCATCGCCGCGCGCCTCGCCCACCGCGGCGGCCACTTCATGCCCCCGGCCCTCCTCGACTCCCAGTTCGCGGCCCTCGAACCGCTCGGCTCCGACGAGGACGGCATCGCCGTCAGCGTCGCCGACACCCCCGCCGACATCGCCGACGAGGTCCTCGCCTTCCTCGAGCACTGAGCCCGGCCCCTCGACCGGTCCCCTCGACCCCCAGCCCCTTCCCCTTTCCTCCCGATTCCCCCGCAACGCAAAGGAGCTTGCACCCCATGGAAATGGAATGGACCCAGACCCTCGGAGCGGGACCGCTCCTGGGGATAGCCGCCGGGGCCGTCGCCCTGCTGCTCGTCCTCATCATCTGGCTGCGCGTCCACGCGTTCCTCGCGCTGGTCACCGTCTCGGTGCTCACCGCGTTCGCCACCGGCATCCCCGCCGAGCACCTCATCCCCGTGATCTCCTCGGGCTTCGGCACCACGCTCGCGAGCGTGGCCCTCCTGGTCGGCCTCGGCGCGATGCTCGGTCGCCTCGTCGAGGTCTCCGGCGGCGCGAAAGCCCTGACGGACATGCTCATCGCGAAGTTCGGAGAGGACCGCGCGCCGCTCGCCCTGGGCATCGCGTCGCTGATCTTCGGGTTCCCGATCTTCTTCGACGCCGGGCTCGTCGTCATGCTGCCCATCATCTTCGCGGTCGCGCGCCGCCTCGGCGGCGGCGTCCTCAAGTACGCGCTGCCCGCAGCAGGCGCGTTCTCCGTCATGCACATCTACGTGCCGCCGCACCCCGGCCCGGTCGCCGCGAGCACCCTGCTCGGCGCCGACGTCGGCCTCGTCGTCGCGCTCGGCCTGCTCGTCGCGATCCCCACCTGGTACCTGACGAGCTACCTGTACGGCCTGTGGGCCGGCAAGCGGATCGAACTGCCCGTGCCCGACGTCCTCTCCGGCGGCCCGCAGACCGAGGACGCCGAGAACCCGCCGCGCGCCCGCACCGTCATCCTCCTGCTGCTGCTCCCGCTGGTGATGATCTTCTTCGACACCGGCCTGAACACCGCCGGCTCCGCGGGCTGGGTCGACGCCGACGCGTCCTGGTTCAGCATCGCCCGCGCGCTCGGCTCCACGCCGATCGCCCTGCTCGTCACCGTGTTCGTCGCGTCCTACGTCCTCGGCGAGCGCCGCGGCCGCACCCGCGCCTGGGTCGAGGACCTGCTCAACAACGCGCTCGGCCCGGTCTGCGCGATCATCCTCATCACCGGCGCGGGCGGCATGTTCGGCGGCGTCCTGCGCACCAGCGGCATCGGCGACGCCCTCTCCGACGCGCTCTCGGGGATCGGCCTGCCGGTCATCGTCGCGGGCTTCGTCATCGCCACCGCCCTGCGCATCGCCCAGGGCTCGGCGACCGTGGCCCTGACCGCCGCGGCCGGGCTCGTCCAGCCCGTCGTCGGCGCGGGGGACTACAACGCCGTGCAGCTCGCCGCGATCGTCCTCGCGCTCGCCGCGGGCTCGGTCATGGCCAGCCATGTCAACGACTCCGGGTTCTGGCTCGTCGGCCGGTTCCTCGGCATGGACGTCAAGACCACCCTGAAGACCTGGACGGTCATGGAGACCACCATCGGCCTCCTGGGCTTCGGCCTCGCGTGCGCGATCTACGGGATCGCCACGCTCGCAAGCTGACTACGAGGGAGCGAGGGGAGGCGGGCCGCGGCCCGCCTCCCCTCCATGTTCGTCTTCCCTAGCCGCGCTTCATGCGGCGCACGGCCAGCTCCGCGAGGAGCGCCGCGCCGTCGGCCAGGACCGAGTCGTCGAACGCCGCGCGCGGCGAGTGGTTCGACGCCGCCTCCGCCGGGTCCTCCTTCACGGTGGCGCCGTAGAACATGTAGCTCCCCGGCACCGCCTCCAGGACCCGCGAGAAGTCCTCCGAGCCCATGACCGGGTCGGGCATCTCCACGTACCGGTCCTCACCGAACAGGTCCTTCGCCGTCTCCGCGACGAACGCCGCCTCGTCGGCGTCGTTGATCGTCGCCGGGTACTCGCGCTCGAACCGCACGTCCGCGGTGAGCCCGTGCGCGGTCGCGATGTCCTCGGCGAGCTGCACCGACTCCTTCTCGACCTGCGCGAGCGCCTCCTCGGAGAACGTCCGCACCGTCGCCGCGAACGTCGCGGTGTCGGGGATGATGTTGTGCCGGGTCCCGGCGTTGAACGTCCCCACCGTGATGACGATCGGGTCCCACACGTTGAACCGGCGCGTCACCAGCGCCTGGAGCGCGGTGATGATCTCGGCCGCCACCGGGATCGGGTCGAGCGTCGTGTTCGGGCGCGACCCGTGCCCGCCCTTGCCGACCACGGTCACGAACAGCCCCGAGGACGCGGCCATCATCGGCCCCGGCTTCGTGGTGAACACCCCGCGCGGCACCGTGTCCGAGATGACGTGCAGCCCGTACGCGGCGTCGACCTTCCGGCCCGCCGCCTCCAGGACGCCCTCGGCGATCATGTGCCCGGCGCCGTCCCAGCCCTCCTCGCCCGGCTGGAACATGAACACCACGTCCCCGGCGAGCTCCGCCTGGTGCGCGGACAGCAGCTTCGCGGCGCCCACGAGCCCGGCCGTGTGCAGGTCGTGCCCGCACGCGTGCATGGTCCCGACGTGCTTCGAGACCCACTCGGCGGGGTTCTCCTCGGTCACCGGCAGCGCGTCCATGTCGCCGCGCAGCAGCACCGCCGGGCCCGGATTCCCGCCCCGCAGGACCGCGGTCACCGCGGTCGAGGACTCGCCGAGGGTGATCTCCAGCGGCAGGCCCTCCAGGGCCGCGAGGACGGCCGCCTGCGTCTTGGGCAGGTCGAGCCCGATCTCGGGGATCTGGTGGAGTTCGCGCCGCAGCGCGATCAGCTCGCCCTCGATGGCGGCGGCCTCTTCCCGAAAGTCCATGTGCGCTCCTGGCGTATTGGGTTCTCGTCTACTAGCCGGGCGGTCAGTTCGCCTGGTGGACGCAATACTGCCACGAGGCGGCGGAACGCACCAGGGCGCCGCGGACACTCGTCCGCGGCGCCCCGGGGGGCACTGCTAGAAGACCGGCACCCCGTCGCGGGTGAGCACCCAGTCCACGGACGCGAACTCGGCCGGGTCCAGGGCGCCCTTGGCGGTCACCCACTCGATGATCCGGGTGCGGATCTCGATCGACTCGCTCCAGACCTCCTCGGCCGCGGCCACGTGCGGGAAGTTCCCGCCGCCGTTCGCCCGGTAGTTGTTCACCGCGAACACGAACCGCTGCGCGTCGTCGACGTCGGCGCCCGCGTACTTCAGGTTCGCGATGCGCGACCCGGCGGCCTTCGCGATGTCGATCTCGTACGTGAAGCCCGAGACGTAGTCGTAGTTGTAGTCGGGCCGGTTGTCCGCGTTCGTGATCGCGTCCGGGTCCACCGCGCCGCCCGCCGCGGTCTGCACGTAGTACTGCGCGGAGTACTCCAGGTAGTCGCGGATCTCGGCGCCCGTCAGCACCTTCGCGACCAGCGTGTTGTCGTAGATGTACAGGCTCGACAGGTCCTTGATCTTCACGTCGCCATGGGGGATCAGCGAGGTCCGCGAGAACGGCGACGCCTGCGACACCACCGGCAGGTCCGCGTGCTCGGTGCCCGCCAGCGCCGCCTTGACGACGTCCTCCTGGACCTTCGTGATGAGGTCGATGATCGGCGCGTCCTTGTACCGGGCCTCGGCCGTGTCGAGGTCGATCGACGCCTGCCCGACGACCTGGTTGACGTAGGCGACGACCTCGTCGTGCTCGGCGGTGAGGATCTCGGTGATCGCCGGGTGCTCCTCGGCGGTGTTCGAGTTGAGGACCGTCGCGCCCGCGGACTCGACCTTCCAGGAACCCTTGTCCCACACCAGGTCGAAGTCGAAGCGGGTGAGGCGCTGGCCGTAGCAGAGCGGCTCGGAGAGGATCACCTCGCGCCCGTCGGGGCCGACCACGCGGGTCTCGGGGATCTCGACGTGGGCGTGGCCCACCAGGATCGCGTCGATGCCCGGGACGGTCTCGGCGACGATCTTCGAGGCGTTCTCGATGCCCAGGCCCGTGGAGGTGTCGTACGCGGAGGTCCCGGAGGTGCCCGAGTGCGCGGAGACGATGACGACGTCGACGCACTGCTCCTCGCGCAGGTGCTTCACCCAGTACGCGGCCTCGGTCTCCAGGCTCGGGAACTCGAGGACGCCCTCGACGATCGCCTTGTCCCAGATGGTCACGCCCGGCGTGCACAGGCCGAGGATCGCGACCTTGACGTCGCGGCCGCGGGGCGTGCGCAGGCGCACGATGTGGTACGGCGGGAACGCGGGGCGGCCGGTCTCGGTGTCGATCACGTTGGCGCCCAGGAGCGGGAAGTCGAGCTGCGACTCGAACTTGCGGAGCGTGTCGAGGCCGTAGTTGAACTCGTGGTTGCCGAGCGCGGCGGCGTCGTAGTCGACGGCGTTCATGGCCTGGGCCATCGGGTGGACGGGCCCGCCGTCCGCGGCGATCGGGTCGACGCGCGCGTAGTAGTACGCGAGGGGCGTGCCCTGGATGGTGTCGCCCGCGTCGATGAGGATCGTGTTCTTCTTGCCGACCTCGTCGCGGATCTCCTCGACGAGGGTCGCGACGCGCGCGAGGCCGCGGGTGTTCCCGGCGGCGTCGCTGTACGCGGCGTCCTTGAAGTAGTCCCAGTTGAAGACGTTCCCGTGGAGGTCGGTGGTGCCCATGACCGTGAACGAGTAGCGCTTCGTCGAGGACTTCGCCTCCGCGGGCGAGGCGGCGGCGACGGCGGCCGCGGCCCCGGCGGCCGAGGCGCCGAGGAGGGTTCTGCGGTTGACTGGCATTCGGGGTCGCTCCTTATTCAGCACCGGTGACTTGCGAGGGATGCCTGGAGTATGGCACCCGGAGATTCCACTCCACCTCGGGTGTCATCCCATGACCCCATCTTGAACGCCGGATGTCGAACGCGGGTCGAAACGGTGCGCGAACCCCGCTTACAGGAACGGCAGGTCCGGTTGGGGGAGCACCGGCGCCAGCGCCCTGCTGATGAGGATCGTCGCGGGCAGGACCAGGAACGCGGCGCCGATCGCGACCGCCAGGACCGCCGTCCACCGCGGCGTCGACTCCCGCAGCCGCCGCAGCCGCACCGTGAACAGCATCCCCGCCACGATCAGGGGCGGTCCGACCGCGACGGCCCACGCCGGGACCGGCCCGAGCGTCACCGGCGACTGCTGGACCCCCGCGACCGCGACCACCCCGGCGGCCAGGGCCAGGCTGAAGTCGATGAAGTACAGCAGCGACTCCGGGACCTCGACCTTGCTCAGGTACTCCGCGCGGAACTGGAGGCAGTTCGCGAAGAACACGACCGTGACCGCGATGAGCGCGATCCGCACCGCGCCGTCCGTGCCGAGCGGCCCGAGCCCGGCCCCGGCCCGCACTCCCGCGGTGATCCCCGCGACGAGCCCGCACAGCATGAGCAGCACGAGCGAGTACACCAGCCACAGGCCGGGGACCGACTTCCAGAACCCGGTGAGGTCCTCGCCGCGCCGGCGCGCCTGGGCGCGGCCGAGGACCGCGAGCGGCACGTTCGCGGCCAGGAACACCAGCGACCACGCCAGGCCCGCGACCGGTTCGCCCTGTGCGAACCCCATGAGCGCCAGGGTGAAGCACAGGACCTCGCCGGTGATTGCGGCCATCCCGAGGACGATGTCCCCGATCGGGCGGCCGAGCTCGCCGAACCGCGCGCCCATGACGAGCCCGAGCAGGAGCCAGAACGCGAGGAGCAGCAGCCACTGCGTCATGATCGCCAGCGGCATGAACGCGAGGACCTGCCCGCGCGCGGTGTCGGCGAGCGCCGTCCCGAGCGGCCGGGCCTGGTCGGCGCCGTAGAAGCCGTACGCGACCGCGAACAGCAGGACGCCGACGACCAGCCGCAGCTTGCCAGGATCGCGCCAGAACCGCTGGTCCACCTGGTCCTTCGCGAACCGGCCCACCGCGATCCCGGCGCCCACGGCCCACCTGAGGAACCGGTACGCCCAGTACGCGGCGAAGATCCCGGCCAGGAGCCAGAACAGCGACTTCAGGACCGGCAGCTCGACGTCGGCGCCGAGGTCGGACAGGATCGATTGCACGCCTTCAAGGACGGCGTCGAGCCACGCCATGGGGGCTCCCGAGGGGCGAAGAGGGGAACGGGCCAGTCCAATGTATGGCCTCCGGCCCGCGGCCGCCTCCCCAATATCCGCTCGGCGCCGATAGCATCCGGGGATGATCTGCGTCTACGGAGCCGGGAGCATCGGGTGCTACGTCGGCGGGCGGCTCGCCGCCGCCGGAGCCGACGTCGTCTTCGTCGGGCGCGAGCGCCTCGCCGCCGAGGTCCGCGCCCACGGCCTGCACCTCACCGACCTCGACGGCGCCGACGAGCGCGTCCAGCGGCCCCGCTACGAGACCGGCCCCGATGCGGCCGCGGACGCCGACCTCGTGCTCGTCACCGTCAAGTCCTCGGCCACCGCCGACGCCGCCGCCGAGCTCGCCCCGCTCCTGCGCCCCGGCACGCCCGTCGTCAGCCTCCAGAACGGCCTGCGCAACACCGCGACCCTCCGCAGTGGACTTCCCGAGGCGATCACCATTCCGGGCATGGTCGCCTTCAACGTCGTCCACCGCGGCGAAGGCCGCTTCCACCGCGGCACCGGCGGCGGCCTCGAAGCCCAGGCCCACTCCGCCCTGGAACCGCACCTCGACGACTTCGCCAGGGCCGCAACGCCCCTCGCCCTCCACGAGGACCTCCTCGGCGTCCAGGCCGCGAAACTCCTCCTCAACCTCAACAACGCCGTCAACGCCCTCTCGGGCCTGCCGCTGCGCACCGAGCTGTCCCAGCGGCCCTACCGGCGCGTCCTCGCCCGCGCCCAGCGCGAGGCCCTCGCCGCCTACCGGGCCGCCGGGATCCGGCCCGCCACGACCGCCGGGACCGACCCGCGCCTCGTCCCCTACGTCCTCGGCCTGCCCGACGCCCTGTTCGCCCGCATCGCCGCCCGCATGCTCGCCGTCGACCCCCACGCCCGCTCCTCCACCGCCGACGACCTCGCCGCCGGGCGCCCCACCGAGGTCGACTACCTCAACGGCGAGATCGCCGCGCTCGCCGCCGCGCACGGCACCGCCGCGCCCGTCAACGAGCGGCTCACCGCCCTCGTCCACGCCGCCGAGACCGGGGGCCGCCGCGACTTCACCGGCCCCGAGCTCCTCGCGGCCATGACGCGCCCTGACTGAGCGCACCCGTTCAGGACTTCGCCACCTCCGGTTCACTCTCGTTGGCTAGCTTGACTTCCGGCCCATCGGCACAACGAGGAAGGAGGACGAATGCGAACGCCAGAAGAGATTATGCAGGAGCTGGAGTCCCGCGTCGCCGTCATCCAGGAGCAGGCCGGCCGCGCCGAAGAGCTCCTCGCCGAATCCGAGACCACCGCGACCGACGAGGACGAGATCGTCACCGTCACCGTGAACGCGGGCGGCACCCTCACCGGCCTGCGCTTCTCGCCCCAGTCGCGCGGCCTCTCCGGCACCGGCCTCGCCGACCTGGTCCTGGAGGTCTACCGCCAGGCCGTCGAGGACTCGAGCCGCAAGACCGCGGAGATCATGTCCGGCCTCCTCGGCGGCGACTCCGAGGCCATGAGCGTCATCACCGGCTTCACCCGGCCCCGGACGGAGTCCTAGATGGTCAAGGTCGACCCCCAGATGATCCGCGACCACGCGTCGCGACTCGTCAACGGCCCCATGCCCCTCGTGGTCCAGGCCGCCGACGCCGCCAAGACCGTCCGCCTCGGCGACGAGAACGCCTACGGCATCGTCTTCGCCCAGCTCATCCCGCCCGCCCTGGACCTGTTCCTCGACGACGGGACCGAGACCCTCGACGCCATCGACGACCTCGGCACCGGCTTCACCGTGGCCCTCCAGGCCACCGCCCAGCAGTACCAGACCATGGACGACGAGGTCGCCGCCGTGTTCGACGCCCTCCAGAAGGAGCTCGACCGGTGAACGCCGCGAACCCCCTCATCGAGGGCGAGACCCCCACCTCGATGCCGCAGAGCTCCAAGATCTTCTACGGCGTCTACAAGGCCGGCCAGGCCTACGGGAACGCCATCACCCAAGGGCAGGTCGACGTCGGCGACATCGCCTCGTCCACGTTCTCCCTCGGGCTCGACGCGCTCTCCTTCATCTCCAACCCCTTCAAGCACCTCGTGCAGGCCGGCGTCTCCTGGCTGTTCGAGCACATCTCGTTCCTGCGCGAACCCCTCGACTGGCTGGCGGGCAACCCCAACGCCATCGAGGGCCTGGCACTGACCTGGAACAACATCTCCATGGCGCTCCACGACGCCTCCGAGGCGTGGACCACCGAGCTCCAGACCACCGCCGACTGGGAGGGCCAGGACGCCGACGCGTACCGCCAGAGCGCCGCCGCGTTCGGCGGCGTCATCGCCGGGACCGCCGACGGCGCGAAGTGGACCGCGAACCTCATCACCGGCGCGGGCGTCCTCGTCGCGATCTTCCGGACCATGTTCCTGGAGATCATCTCCAACTTCATCGCCGAGGCGATCCTGTGGATCCTCTCCGCGCTCGCCACCGCCGGGTTCACGTTCGGCGCCACCGCGGCCGCCGCCGTCGCGCGCGTCGTCTCCAAGGCCGTGTCCGTCTTCGCGAACCTCGTCGGCAAGCTCGGCCAGCTCATGTCGAAGCTCGGCCGCTGGGTCGCCTCGCTCCGCAAGTTCGGCACCCAGTCGACCGGCCTGAAGAAGGCCCTCGACGGCGCCACCGACTCGATGCTCAAGGGCACCTCCACGGGCCTCATGCGCGGCGGCTCGAAGGTCATGGACGGGGCGCAGAACCTGCGGGGCCTCTCGAACACCCCGCTCGCGAAGTCCCTGGACCCGTTGAAGAACAGCTGGAAGAACCCCATCGACAAGATGAAGACCGCCAAGTACACGGCGAACTCCACGGCCGCGGGGGAGAACCAGATCTCCAACATGGAGAAGGAGCGCGAGGCCAACGGCGGGCCGTGAGCGCCTTACGACTCCAGGCTCCTCGGCAGCGTCAGCCGGAACCGGCATCCCCTGCCGCCGTCGAGGAGTGCCACGTCTCCGCCGTGCGCCTGCGCGATCTGGCGCGCGATCGGCAGGCCGAGCCCCGTCCCCGGGGCCCGGCCGCCGCGCCAGAACCGCTCGAACACGCGCTCCCGGTCCGCGTCCGGGATCCCCGGGCCCTCGTCGGCCACGGTGAGCGACACCGCATCCGGGCCCGCCTCGACCTCGATCCGCACGACCGTCCCTTCAGGTGCGTGCTTGGCGGCGTTCCCGACGAGGTTCGCCACCGCGCGTCGCACGCTCGGGCCGTCCACCGCGGCCTCGGCCGTCGCCGCCCCGGTGACCTCGACCGGCCGCGCGAACTCCGCGGCGACCTCCCGCGCGAGCGCGGCCAGGTCCACGGGCCGCCGGTCGATCACCCGGGCCCGGCCGCGGGCGTCCACCAGCAGCTCGCCGACGACGTCGCGCAGCCGCTGTGCGGCGTTCCGGCTGCGCTCCAGGCCCTCCCGGTACAGGTCCAGGTCCGGCTCGGGGTGCGCCAGGACCACGTCGGCGCCGGTGATGAGGACCGCGAGCGGTGTCCGCAGCTCGTGGCTCGCCTCCTCGATGAGCCTGCGCTGCACCAGGGCCGACCGCTCCAGCCGGTCCAGCATCGAGTCGAACGCGGCCGCGAGCGCCCGCGCCTCGGCCGTGCCCTGCGCGCTCCCCACGCGCAGGCCCAGGTCCGACGCCTCGATCCGCTCCGCGGCGGCCCGCACCCGTTCGAACGGGCGCACCGCCCGGCCCGACCACCACCACGCGAGGGCCGCGGTCACCGGCAGCAGCAGCGCCACGGTGAGCACGGCCCACGCCGTGGGGTCGACGCCGGTGCGCGTGACGGTGTACGCGACGCCGTCGGCGCCGGTCTCGGTGTACTCCTCCTGGTTGATCGCGGTGACCGCGAAGACCAGGACCACCGGGAGGTAGATCGCGAGGGACCCGGTGAGCGCCAAGCGGACCCGCAGCGAGTTCACCGCGCCTCCAGCCGGTAGCCCGCGCCGGTGACCGTGGTGATCGGGCCCGGCTCGCCGAGCTTGCGGCGCAGGCGGCTGAGGATCACCCGCACCGAGGCGGTGAACGGGTCGGCCTGCGCGTCCCACACGTGCTCCAGGAGGTCCTCAGTGGACGTGAGCTCGCCGGGGCGGTGCATGAAGTACCTGAGCATGGAGAACTCCCTCGCGGTCAGGTCGAGTTCGGTGCCGCCGCGCCAGGCCCGGTGCGCGGCGGCGTCGAGCCGCAGATCCCCGACGGCGAGGACCGACCCGCGGGCGTCGGCGCGGCGCGACAGGGCCCGCAGCCGCGCCGCCAGCTCCGCGAAGTCGAACGGCTTGACCAGGTAGTCGTCGGCGCCCGCGTCGAGCCCGGCCACCCGGTCCTCGACGGCGTCGCGGGCGGTGAGCACGATGAGCCGCCGCGGGCGCCGCAGGTGCGCCTCGGTCCCGAGGCGCCGCAGCAGCGCCAGCCCGTCGCCGTCCGGCAGCCCGAGGTCGAGGCAGGCCACGTCGAAGTCGTTGGCGCACAGCAGTTCCTCGGCGTCGGCGACGGTGGCCGCGAGGTCCACGGCGTACGCCTCGTTCCGCAGCCCCAGCGCGAGCACCGGGCCCAGGTCCGGGTCGTCCTCGACCAGCAGGATGCGCATCGTGTGTCCTCTCAGCGCCGGGCCGCGGCGGTCCCGGCCGGGCCGGCCACCGTCATCACGTCCGCGTCGAACGTGACCCGCACGCCGTCGCCGACCCCGGCGAGGTCGCGGCGGTACTCGCCCTCACCGATCGGCACCAGCGTAAACACCGGCCGCTCGGCACCGAGCCAGACGCCGCCGATCCCGCCGCGCTCGTCGAGCGCGTACCAGCCGAGCACGGTCTCCTCCGCGGTGACGAGCTCGACGTAGGTGCGCAGCTCGCCCTGGTCCTCCACGGTCCCGGCGAGCCGGACCTCCTCGACCGCGCCGATGTCGCCTTCGACGGCCTCCAGCTCCTCGCGCCCGGCGTCGGTCTCGCCGTTGAGGAGCGCGGTGACCAGGTCCTCGTGGGCCGCCACGTCCTCGGCGGTGAAGTCCGCGGACGCGAACATCGCGGCCACGGCGTCGGCGCCCGTCGCGGCGGCCTCCAGGCCGTCCCCGGCCGCCGTCACCGCGTACGACCCGCCCGAGTCCAGCACGTACGTCCCCTCGCGTGCTTGCAGCTCTGCGGGATCGACCTCGGCGTGCCCCTCGGGCAGCGGGATCGGCTCACCGGCCGCGAGCGCGGGCCCGATCGCGTCGACCAGGTCGCCCGCGGTGACCTCCTCGCCGTTCGAGGCGACCGCGAGGCTCATCCCCTCGTCGGGCAGCCACGCGGCGACCGCGTTGTGCCCGGTGTCGCCGCCGCCCCCGGACGCGGTGATGACGGGCGTGCCGAGCAGCTCCGGGCCCACGGACACCCACCCGGGGATCTCGGCGGTGCCGTCCCCGTTGTCGAACGTGGTGTCCGTGAGGGTCTGCACCGCTTCGGGATCGATCACCCCGCCCTCGAACAGGGCCCGCGTCCAGTCGGCGAGTTCCCCGGCGGTCATGGCGAGGTCGCCGTTGCCCTCCATCGCCCAGAACGGCCCCGCGAAGTCCCCGTTCGCGGTCGACGGCGCCCCGTCGACCTGCCCGACCGCGCGCGGCCCGGGCGCGGCCGGCTCGCCGTCCCAGAACCCGCCGAACCGCTCCCCGTCTTGCACCAGGACGCGGTCCGCCATGTGGTCCCGATAGGACCCGGTGGCCTCGTCGATGATGAGCGCGAGCAGCGAGTACCCGGCGTTCGAGTACAGGAAGTCGGTCCCGGGCGCGAACGCCGACGTGAGGCCGCTGAGCGACGCGATCGCGGCGTCCCGGTCGAGCGGCTCGTGGTCGCGGCCGTGCTCGCCTTCGAGGCCGCTCGTGTGCAGCAGCAGCTGCTCCACCGTGGCCTCGGCGGCCGGGCCCGACAGGCCCGGCAGGAGCGACCCGGCCGTGTCGTCGAGCGACAGGGCCCCGTCGTGCGCGAGGCCCAGGACCGCGGCGGCCGTGAACGCCTTGCTCACCGACCCGATCGCGAACACCGTGTCGTCGGTGACCGGCGCCGTCCCGTCCGCGGTCCCGAACGCGGCCTTGCACTCCACGCCCTCGCCGGTGAGTGCGACGGCCCCGCTGAACCCGGCGTCGGCCCACCTGCCCAGGGCGCTCACCAGCGCCGGGTCGCAGCCGCCCGGACCCTCGGCGGCGTCGGGGTCGTCCTCGATGGTGCAGCCCGCGGCCAGCACGGCCGCCGCGAGCAGTACAGCGATTCGTCTCATGCCCGGACCGTACGGGCGGGGGTGTGAACCGGGCTTGAACGAGCCCGGCCGCCCTAAGAAATTCACGAACTTCGATCGACTGCATTGCCTTTGAAAGCGGATTCCGACTATACTTCCCAGAGGTATTGAATCGATTCAGTTCAATGCATGAATCAAAGCGCACCGTGTCGACCCGGCATGCCCATGGTGCGCCACTCCGCCACCCCGGTGGACTCCACTCTCACACACGGAGCAACCATGCGTACAACCCGAAACCGGCGGCTGCGCAGCCTGTCGGTCCTGACGGCGGCGGCCCTCGCGGCCGCCGCGGTCACGGCGGTCTGGGGCGTCGCCGACGCCGCCACGGTCCGCTACGAAGCAGAGACCTCGCCCGCCACGTGCGACGGGACCATCGACTCCAACAACGCCGGATTCTCCGGCAGCGGATTCTGCAACACGAGCAACGCCGTCGGCGCCGCGGCCCAGTTCACCGTCAACGTCCCGAGCGCCGGCACCGTCTCCCTCGCGATCCGGTACGCCCACGGCGCCACCGACACCCGCTCGGCGGACATCGCCGTCAACGGCGCGACCGTCGCGGCCGCGAGCGCCTTCCCCGCGACCGGCGCCTGGACCACCTGGTCGACCAAGACCATCTCGATTCCCGTCAACGCGGGCAACAACACGGTCCGCCTCGCGGCCACCTCCGCCGCGGGCCTGGCGAACATCGACTACGTCGAGGTCACCGACGGCGGCACCCCGCCGCAGCAGAACGGCAAGTACGAAGTGGAGGAGCTGACCCGCGGCGTCACCGTCGTGCCCTCCGGCTCGGGCCGCCTCGTCTCGTGGCGCCTGCTCGGCACCGACCCCTCGAACGTCGCGTTCAACGTCTACCGCGACGGCACCAAGCTCAACGCCTCGCCGATCACCGGCGCCACCAACTACCTCGACAACAGCACCTCCGGGACGTACACCGTGCGCCCGGTCGTCAACGGCGTCGAGGGCGCCGCCTCCAGCGCCGAGGCGACCTTCAACTCCTCGGGCTACCTCGACCTCCCGCTCCAGCGCCCCTCCGGCGGCACCACGCCCTCGGGCGAGGCGTTCACCTACGAGGCCAACGACCTGAGCGTCGGCGACCTCGACGGCGACGGGCAGTACGAGTACGTCGTCAAGTGGTACCCGTCGAACGCCAAGGACAACTCCCAGTCCGGCTACACCGGCAACACGATCATCGACGCCTACGAGCTCAACGGCACCCGCCTGTGGCGCATCGACCTGGGGCGCAACATCCGCTCCGGCGCGCACTACACGCAGTTCCAGGTGTACGACTACAACTCGGACGGCCGCGCGGAGATCGCGATGAAGACCGCCGACGCGACGGTCTCCGGCACCGGCCAGGTCATCGGCTCCTCCAGTGCGGACTACCGGAACTCCTCCGGCTACGTCCTCTCAGGACCGGAGTACCTGACGATCTTCAACGGCCAGACCGGCGCCGCGATGGACACCATCGACTACAACCCGCCGCGCGGCACCGTCTCCTCCTGGGGCGACAACTATGGCAACCGCGTCGACCGCTTCCTCGCCGGGACGGCCTATCTGGACGGTTCGACGCCGTCGATGATCTTCGCGCGCGGCTACTACACGCGCTCGGTGATCTGGGCCGTCGACTGGAACGGCACCGACCTGAGCACCCGCTGGACCTTCGACTCGAACTCCGCGGGCAGCCAGTACACCGGCCAAGGGGCGCACAGCCTCTCGATCGCCGACCTCAACGGCGACGGCAACCAGGACGTCGTATACGGCGCCATGGCCATCGGCTCCAACGGCCAGGCGCTGTGGCGCACCGGCTTCGGCCACGGCGACGCGCTGCACGTTTCGGACTTCGTGCCCAGCCGCGCCGGGCAGGAGGTGTTCATGCCCCACGAGAGCACGAGCCAGCCGTCCTCCAGCCTGAACGCGAACAACGGGGCGATCCTGTTCCAGACCCCCGCGTGCTGCGACAACGGCCGCGGCGTGGCCGCGAACGTCCTCGCCTCGAACGCGGGCGCCGAGTACTGGTCGTCGGCCGTCGACGGCCTGCTCAACGCCTCGGGCCAGAACATCGGCTCCAAGCCCGGCTCGAGCAACTTCCTGTCCTGGTGGGACGGGGACGGCGAGCGCGAGCTGCTCGACGGCACCTCGATCACCAACTACCCGTCCGGGACGCTGCTCTCGGGCTCGGGCGTCGCGTCGAACAACGGCACGAAGGCCACGCCGGGCCTGTCGGCCGACCTGTTCGGCGACTGGCGCGAGGAGGTCGTGTGGCGCACCAGCGACAACACCAAGCTGCGGATCTACGCCACCCCGTACCAGACGAACCTGCGCATCGCGACGCTCATGCACGACGTGCAGTACCGCGTCGCCATCGCCTGGCAGAACACCGCTTACAACCAGCCGCCGCACCCGAGCTTCTACATCGGCTCGGACGTGACGGCCTACCCGTGGCCCGACATCCACACCCCGTAAGCACGCAGGCCCGAGGCCCCGGCGCTCTTTCCGGGGCCTCGGGAACTCAAGCGCCGCGCGGGAGGTCGCGAAGGACGATCTCGCAGGCGTAGTGCTGCGAGGCGGTCATCGTGCCGCGGAACCACAGCAGCGGCACCCGCGACGGGTCGCCGGGGGCCACGATCGGGCGCAGGTTGTCCGCTTCGGAGCCCTCGGTGACCGGCGTCCAGGTCCATGTCGCGCCGCCGTCCGCGGTGCGGGCGTGGAAGATCTCGTGGACCGGCAGCGCCGCGCCGTCCCGCGGGTCCACCGCGGTCGACACGTACACCGAGTCGAGGTCGTACGGGTCGATCGCGGCCAGGCCCGTGTAGTCCTCCTCGTGCGGCATGAGCCCGGCCCCGGCCTGCGCGAACTCGTGCACGGTCCACTCGCCGCCGGGCGCCATGCGCGCGTAGAAGAACCGCAGGTCCGGGTGGGCCTTGCGCCGCTCCAGGTGCTCCTCCTCGCCCGCGCGGGCCGTGAGCACCGCGGCGACCGAGCCGTCGTCGCCCTTGCGGATGTCGGTGGTCCAGCAGTGCGACATCCGCACCCCGCCCCACCGGGACCCGGCCTCCAGGATCGTGGTCAGCTCCACTTGGGACGGCGCCTCGCCGGAGACGGCCTCGGCGTCCACGACGGTGCCGTCGCTGCGGTGCAGGGCCCCGTTCTCCAGGTAGCCGTGGTAGATCGAGTTGTCGTAGTCGCGCGGGTGGTGGTCGGTGGTCACCAGGTCGATGCGCTTGCCGTCCCCGGCGTACCGCGTGTAGCCGTTGACGTATCCGACCTTCGGGCGCGTGAACAGCTTGCCCGCGTAGGACCACGTGTCGCCGTCGTCGTCGGAGACCAGTGCGCACTGGTCGTCGTTCACGGCGCGCGCGAAGCAGTACAGGCGCCCGCCCATGGACCGCAGGTTCGAGTACGTGACGCCCGCGCCGCCGGTGTACCCGCTCCAGTCGAACTCGTGCTCGGGGCCCCAGCGGGTCGGGTCGCCCGGTTCGCTGACGCGCCAGCGGGTGCGGTCGTCGGTCTTGTGCTTGGTGTAGACGGCGAGCCAGCGGCCGTCGGCGCGGTGCCACAGCGCGGGCACGTCGTGGTCGTCGGTCTCGAGGTTCCGGTGCAGCACCACGACGTCGCTCGTCCCGGCCCGCAGGTCGACCACCGCGAGCTCGACGTTCCCGGACCGGCCCTCGCCGCCGGGGCCCTCGGCCGCGGCGATCGAGCCGACCACGAGGGTCTGCGTCCCGGGGTCGACGAGCGCGCGCTCGTCCTGGAACCAGCACCAGGCTCCGTTGTCGTTGACCGTGAGGATCGGGGGGTTGGCGTTCACGGAAGGGTTCCCTTCGTCGGCGTCCTTGCCTTTCCGCCCACCCTACTGGAAAGCGCTATCCAATGCCAGTCCCCACCTTCGTCCTGCCACCAAAGGCGCAGTCGCCCCGCCGAAGATCGCTCCAGCGGCCGACGCCCCGGCCCCCTTGCGCTCCATACGCTCGCACCATGGACCTCGCCATGGCCGCTTCACTGGCCGCCCTCGCCCTCATCGACTCGACGAGTTTCGGGACGCTGCTCATCCCGATCTGGCTGCTCCTCGCGCCCGGCCGCGTCAAGGCCGGCCGCATGCTCGTCTACCTCGGGACGATCGCGGTGTTCTACTTCGCGGTCGGCATGGCGATTGTTCTCGGCGCGACCGCGTTCACCGACGACCTCGGCGCGCTCCTGGACACCCGGCCCGCCCTGTGGGTCCAGCTCGCGATCGGCGTCGGCCTCGTCGTCCTCAGCTTCCGCTTCGACTCCAAGAAGTCGAAGGAGGGCGGCGGCCGCATGACCCGCTGGCGCGAGCGCGCCCTCGGCACCGACCCCGAGCCCGGCGCCGTGAGGACCCGCACCGGCGCGCTCCCCCTCGTCGGCCTCGCCCTCGGCGCGGCCACTCTCGAAGTCGCCACGATGCTCCCGTACCTCGCGGCCATCGGCATCGTCACCACCGCCGGGATCGGCCCCGCGGCCACCACCGCGACGATGGCCGGGTACTGCCTCGTCATGATCGCCCCCGCGCTCGTCCTCATGACGGCCCGCCTCGTGGCCCGCAGCGCCGTCGAGCCCCTCCTGGTGAAGATCAACACCTGGATGACCAAGAACGCCGCCTCCACCACCGGCTGGATCGTCGGCATCGTCGGCTTCCTCATCGCCCGAGACGCCGCCTGGCGCCTCGGGCTCCTGGAGCAGCTGCTCAACCGGTGATCTACTTTGCCTTGCGGTGCAGGCGGATCGCCGAGGCGAGGAAGAACAGGCCGCCGACGGTGGCGTACCCGGCGAGGCCGGTCAGGGCCGCCGCGTCCCCGCCCGACTGGAGGATGAAGCCGGTGCCTGCCAGCGTGGAGATGGCGCCGCTGAGGATCTGGGGCCACTGGCCGCCGAGCCTGCGGCGGCGGATCGCGACGACGAGCTGCACGACGCCCGCGGTGATCGCCCACGCGCCCCACACCCGGAGCACGGCCGGGAGGCCGGAGGCGGCGGCGAAGCCGAGGCCGGCGGCGGCGAGCAGGCTCAGCGCCATGTTGACGTACAGCGCGGGCCGGTTCTCGGTCGAGGCGCGGAAGTCGACGACGGCCGCGGCCACGTCGAACAGCGGGTAGAGGACCAGCAGCGCGGCCCCGAGCGGGCCGATCGCCGCGCCGCTCGCGACGAGCAGGCCCGCCCAGGCCGCGGCGAAGGCGAACCGGACGTAGTAGAGGTTCCGCAGCGACACGGCGTGCGCCGGACGTGCGTCGAGGTCGGTGGTCATGGCATCCTCCTGGTGCAACGAAGTAGAATGACTAGTCACTCTACACGAGGATCGCGCACACGGCGATCCCGGAGGACGGGAGGGGAGGGGCACGTATGATCGCGACCGTGAAGACCTCGATGCGCGAGCGCCTCATTGAGGCCGCCATGCAGCTGTTCTACGCCTCCGGCCTGCGGGCGGTGAGCGTCGACAAGGTCATCGAGGCCGCCGCGACCACGAAGGTCACCTTCTACCGCCACTTCAAGGGCAAGGACGACCTCGTCGTCGCCTACCTGGAGCGCCGCGCCGCCATCGAGCGCGAAGGCGTCGGCGCGGCCGTCGCCCACGGCGGCGGCGACGCCGCGGCCGTCATGCGCCTCATCTCCGAGGCCCTCGCCGTCATCACCTGCGAGCCCGGCTTCCGCGGCTGCCCGTTCATCAACGCCGCCGCCGAGTACCCCGACCCTGAGAGCGCCGTCCGCAGGACCGTCGACGAGCACCGCCGCTGGTGCAAGGACACGTTCGCCGAGCTCGTCGCCCCCCTGACCGCCGACCCCGGCGCCGCGGCCGACGACCTCATGCTCCTGCGCGACGGCGCCATGGTCGCCGGATACCTCGACGCGCCCGAAGCCGTCGCCGCGTCCTTCCTGCGCAGCGCCACCGCCGTCCTCGACGGCCTCAAAAGCGCCTGACGCCCGCGCGGAACGTGGGCCGCTTCACCTTGCGCCTCAAGTTAGGTTTGCCTAATATTCCGGTGAAGCCCAATCCAGACAGGAACCCATGCCGCTCCCCGCTCTGCTCCAGGCCCCACCCGAGCCGATTCCGGTGCGGCCCATCCGCATCGACGCCAAGACCACGCCGCGGCAGCTGACGCTCCGCGCCATCGCCGCCGCGCCCCGGCAGATGGTCCCCGCCGCGCTGCTCCTCGTCATGCACCAGGTCGGCGAGTCCCTCGTCCCGGTCATCATGGGCTTCGCGATCGACCAGGCCGTCGCCACCGGCGACTACGTCAGGCTCGCGCTGTGCGTCGCGCTCCTCGGCGCCGACTTCGCGCTCCTGAGCTTCAGCTACCGGTTCGGGTCCCGCTTCGGGCTCCTCGGGATCGAGGCCGTCCAGCACCGCCTGCGGACCCTCGTCGCCGACCGGCTCCTGGACCCCAAGGGCGTCAAGGGACGCGCCGGACTCCCCGGCGTCTCGCTCTCCATCGCCGCCTCCGACGTCAACAACCTCGCCCGCGCCGTCTCCATCGCCGCGTGGCCCGTCGGCGAACTCGCCGCCGTGCTCCTCACCGGCACCGTGCTCATGGTCCTGTCCTGGGAGCTCGGCCTCATCGTCCTCATCGGCGTCCCCCTGCTGCTCTTCATCATGGACCGCGCGGGCGGGCCTCTGCGCCGCCGCAGCCACGACCAGTCCGCGCTCGCCGCCGAAGCCTCCGGCAAGGCCGCCGACCTCCTCGCCGGATACCGCGTCCTCTCCGGCCTCGGCGCCCAGGGCGCCGCCGCCGACCGGTACCGCAAGGCCAGCCGCGACGCCCTCGACGGCAGCCTCCACGCCGCGGGCGCCCAAGGCGTCTACACCGGCTCCATGAACCTCGCCTCCGGCCTGTTCGTCGCCGGACTCGCGGTCGTCGCCGGGCTCCGCGCCCTCAACGGCGACCTCACCGTCGGCCAGCTCATCACCGTCGTCGGCCTCACCCAGTTCATCATCGGCCCCCTCAGCGGCCTCGCCACGAACGCCGGGGCCATCTGGGCCGCCGCCCTCGCCTCCGCCGAGCGCGTCCTCTCCGTCCTCCAACTGCCGCACCACGACGCGGCCCACGGCGACGCCCGACCCGAACCCGGCGACGGCAAGCTCTCCCTCACCGGCGTCCGCACCGAGCACCTCGACGGCGTCGACCTCGACGTCGCCCCCGGCGAATGCGTCGGCCTCCGCGCGACCCCCGCGGCCGCCGCCGACCTCGCCGCGATCCTCTCCGGCGGCACCGAACCCGAGGCCGGGACCGTCACCTGGCAGGGCCGCCCCTTCGCCGAGTACGACCTCGAAGCGCTCCGCGCCGCCGTCCTCGTCGTCCCGCACCACGCCGCCCTCTTCGACGGCACCATCCTCGACAATGTCGGCCTCCTCACCGCCGACCGCGCCATCGTGGACGCCGCCCTCGACGCCGCCGACTGCGCCGAGATCCTCGACGCCGCCCCGGACGGCATCGACACCGAGGTCGGCGACGACGGCCTGCGCCTCTCCGGCGGCCAGCGCCAGCGCATCGCCCTCGCCCGCGCGCTCGCGCAGCGCCCGCCGCTCCTGGTCCTCCAGGACCCGACCACCGCCGTCGACTCGGTCACCGAGTCCCGCATCGCCGAGCGCCTCCGCGCCGCCCGCGGGACCCGCTCGACCCTCCTCGTCACCGACGCGCCCGCGCTCCTCGCCGTGTGCGACCGCATCGTGGACCTGCCCGCCGCCGGCGCGGGCACCGCGGACGGCGGGGCGGCCGGGCCGTTCGCCGCAGAACCGGCCGACGCCGACCACCGAAGTGAGACCGCATGAGCGACGACACCCGCGAGACCCTGCCGCTCGCCACGGCCGCGCAGGTCCGCTCCGAAGTCCGCCTCGCCCTCAAAGGCGGCGCGTGGAAAGTCGCCGGCGTCGTCGCGCTCCTCACCGCGGGCGCCGCCGCCGGGCTCGCCACCCCCTGGGCCCTCGGCGCCCTCGTCGACGCCGTCGCCGAATCCCAAGGCGCCGAACGCATCTGGATCCTCGCCGGTGCCATCGCCGCCGGGGCCCTCTTCGCCGCGCTCTTCGACGGCCTCGGCCAGGTCGGCGCCACCCGCCTCGTGGAGCGCGTCCTCGCCTCCACCCGCGAGCGCATGGTCGCCCGCGGCCTCGCCCTGCCCCGCGCCGCCCTCGAACGCGCCGGGGCCGGCGACCTCGTCTCCCGCGCGGGCGACGACGTCGCCGTCATTGCCGACGCCGCGCCGACCGTCGTCCCGGCCGTCACCGGCTCTGCGTTCACCATCGCCACCACCGTCGTCGGCATCGCCGTCCTCGACTGGCGCTTCGCCGTCGCCGCCCTGGTCCTGGTCATCCCCGTCTACGCGGTCACCCTGCGCTGGCACCGCCGCAACGCCCCGCAGATCTACGAGGCCGAGCGCGCCGCGATGGCGACCCGCGCGCAGCACCTGCTCGCGTCCCTGCGCGGCATCGAGACCGTCCACGCGTTCAACCTCGCGGGAACGCACGGGAAGCGGATCCTCCTCGCCTCCTGGGCCGTGAGCATCTGGTCCGTGCGCGCCCGCACCGTGGTCAACGGGTTCTTCGCGCGCATCAACCTCGCCGAGTTCCTCGGCATGAGCTCGATCCTCGTCGTCGGCTTCCTGCTGGTGCGCGAGGGCCACGGCACGGTCGGCGCCGCGACGACCGCGATGCTGTTCTTTCTGCGCCTCTTCGGGCCCATCAACGAGCTCATGTTCGTGGTCGACGAGCTCCAGTCGGCGCTGGCCTCGATGCGCCGCATCGTCGGTGTGATCCACGCCGACGAGTTCAAGGCCGCGGAGCGCGCCGAACCGCGCGACGCGGCAGCCGACGCCTCCGGGATCCGCTTCGAGTACGTCGCGGGACATCCGGTGCTCGACGACGTGTCGCTGCGCATCGGCCCCACCGAGACCGTCGCCCTCGTCGGCTCCTCGGGCGCGGGCAAGTCGACGCTAGCGGCGATCGTCGCGGGCGTCCTCGACCCGGGCGCCGGGTCCGTGAAGGGCACGGCCGCCCTGGTCACCCAAGAAGTGCACGTCTTCGACGGCACGCTGCGCGAGAACCTCGACCTGGTCCGCCCGGGCGCGGGCGACGACGAGCTCATCGCGGCCCTGGAGCGCGTCGGCGCCGACTCGCTGCTGAGTCTCCCCGAGGGCCTCGACACGGGCGTCGGCGACCGCGGCACGGAACTCACTCCGGCCCAGGCGCAGTCGCTCGCCTTGGCGCGCATCGTGCTCCTCGACCCGCCGCTCGCGGTCCTCGACGAGGCGACCTCCGAAGCCGGCAGCGCCGACTCCGCGGCCCTCGACCACGCGTCCTCGGCCGCCCTCGACGGCCGCGCCGGCCTCCTCGTCGCCCACCGCCTCGACCAGGCCGCCCGCGCCGACCGCATCGTCGTCATGGAGAAGGGCCGCATCGTCGAGGAGGGCACCCACGACGACCTCGCCGCCGCCGACGGCCCCTACGCCCGCGCCTGGAGCCTCTGGACGCGGGGCCGCTCCTAAGCGCCCCAACGGCTCCCGGCCCGCGAGCGGCCGGGAGCCATACTGCGGAAATGCGCCTCCCGACCGCCATCGCCCTGACCGCGCTCGTCGCCCTGTCCGGCTGCACCGCTGAGGAATCCGAACCCGAGTGGGAGGCGACGGTCTACTACACGGCCGTCGAGTCCTTCCACGACGGCGCGCCGGTCGAGGTCACCGGCTGCCCGACCATCGAATGCGACGGCGGCGACGACCCCCTCGGCACCTACCCGGAGGACTTCGTCCAGGCCGTCGAAGACGAGGGCACCGGCCGCATCACGAGCGGCGACCACGCGGGCGAATACCTCAACTGGTCCTACGACACCGGCTACTGGCTCGACACCGAACCCCGCAACTCCCACGGCGACCCGCTGCGCCCCTTCGAATCCGCCGCCGCCGACCCTGACGTCCTCACAGAAGGGACCTCCTTCCGCATCACCGACTGCGGCGACGCCGCCGACGTCCCCCCGGAAGTCTGCGACGGCCTCCAATCCGCCACCTGGACCATCGAAGACGAATTCACCCCCGGCCTCGGCGGCGCCCACCACATAGACCTCTACCTCGGCGAAGAAACCACCCCCGACTTCACCGAATCCACCTGGTACACCACCCTCACCAACGCCCGCATCGACTACTAGATCGCCTTGGGGGTCGAGCCAGGCGGGAAGCATGCGCGCCATGCTACCGAGCGAAACCCCGAACGGGCGGGGCGATCGGGGCTAGGTTCAGCCTGTGATGAGGCTTGTTGCGGGTGCTGCGGTGCTCGGGGTGGTACTGATCGGGTCGCCTGCGGTGGCGCAGGAGGAGTCGGTGGAGGAGCGGCGGTTCGTGAACGTGCAGTTCGGCGGCTGCCTGGACGCGAGCTCGGGGGACGAGACCCTGGCCGTGATGCCCTGCTCGGCCGAGGCGGGGGACTACCAGGTCTGGTACACGATCCAGAGCGATCTGCACGGCGGCCCGATGCAGATCATCAACAAGGCCACCGGGTACTGCCTGGAGGGATACCGGCCGCTCGTGCTCCAGGAGCCCTGTTACGGCGCATCGAACCCGACCCAGCAGTGGAATCCCGTCCCCGGCGACGGCGGCGCCGTGTCCTACGAGAACTACGCCTACCCGGGCCGCATGACGCAGCGCGGGGCGAGCCCGTGGACGATCGGGCTCGTGACCGACCCGCTCGACGCCAGGGGTTTGTGGGCCCGTTGACGTGAGCGGGGCGGTCGGTTCGTCGTTAGAGGGTTGCGAGGGTTGCGCGCTGCCACAGGGCCGTTGCGAGCCAGATGACTGCGGCCGCCAGTGCGAGGAGGGCGATTTGGAGGGCTGCTTCGGGGACGAGGGCGCGGAGGCCGATTGGGAAGGTCGCTGCTGCGTAGAAGGCGAGGGGGAGGCGGGGGGCGCCGGTGCGCCAGAGGGCGGATGCGTAGAGGACCGCCGCGAGGATGAACAGGATCGATGCGGCGGTGAGGGCGGTGCCGAGGGGGCCGGATCGGAGGGTTTCGATCTGGGCCGGTTCGAGGTAGGCGAACACGAGGTTGATGACGAACTCGACGCCCACGAGCGCGCCGACCGCGGCGAGGCTTGCGAGGAGGCCGATCGTGAGCAGGCCGGTCCGCCCGCGGCGGTAGGCGATGTAGAGGCCGAGGACGAAGCCGAGGGCGAAGATCTGCGCGAGCGGTGCGAGCAGTTGCGTGACCGCGGTGGTCGGCAGGATCTCGGCTCGCTTGGCGGTGTTGACGAGGATGATCGCGGCGCAGAGCCATCCGGCGAACGCGGCGATCCGGAGGTAGGGCCGGAGGTCGGGCCGCAGCGCGGCGCGGGTGTCGAGGGGTCGGGTCGTCATGGCAGTCTCCAAGCTGAGGGAAATAACGCTTGTTATTACAATAACGATTGTTATGCTGATGGCGGCTGCCTGTCAAGAACCCTGGCGGGCACGCCGAACCGCGTCCCACCCGTCACCCGAGCGGAGTCCGCCCATGTCTGCACCCACGGTCGCCGAGCAGCTGGTCCTCGGCGGGCGCGCGCTCATCAGCAGCGAAGGGACCGCCGACCTCTCGGTGCGCCGCCTCGTCGAGGCCGCGGGCCGCTCGACCATGTGCGTCTACAGCCACTTCGGCAATCGCAAGCGCCTCCTCGCCGAGGTCTACCGCTCCTGCGCCGACGACCTCATCGCCGCACTCGCCAACGCCCGCAACGCCACCGACCTCGAACGCCACTACGCCGCCTACGCCCGCAAGGAACCCCGGCACTTCCAGTACCTGTTCGCCGCCGACCTCGAGACCTTCGGCCTCGACCAGTCCCTCCGCCTCGACCTCGTGGACGCGGTCCTCGACCGCGCCGCCGCCCACGTCGACGGCGACCGGCGCGACGCCCTCGCCTGGTGGCTCCGCCTCCACGGCGCGATCTGGCTCGACACCGTCCAGCGCCTCGCCGGCACCCCCGACCGGTTCGACCTCCCGACCCGTTGACGGGCAGGCGAAAGGCCCCGGGCGCCGCACACGTCTCGACCTTCGGCGGCCGGGGCCTTCCGGGCTCTTAGCGTTCGATCTTGTCGAGGTGGAGCATGCGGGCGAGGTTCTTGTCGAGTTCGTCGTCCTGGAAGATCTTCTTCCAGTCGTCCTTGACGATCGACTCGCGGCCGTAGTCCATGGCGATCAGGCACGCCTCGCTGAACGGGTTGTCGCCGCGCAGGCCGTTCGCCAGGGCGACCTGAGTGTGGCCCAGGAGGATCGAGCGCGCGGCGGCCTCGGGGACGCCCATCGTGTTGACGGCCTCGTCGAGGGACTCCTTGAGGAGCGCGCCGACCATGCACGCGATCGTCTCGACCAGGGTCGGCTCCAGCTGCGCGAGCTGCTTCACCGTCACCCAGTGGACGTCGATGACCGGCGCGTAGATCGCGCGGACCGTGGCCTCCACGACCGCCTTCGCGACCGGGTCGTCGGACTCGACGGCGGCGATGGCGTCCTGAGGGGCGGCGATGCCGCCGAAGGTGTCCGCGTACTCCTCGGGCGTGGTGCGCTGCAGGAAGATCGACGGGTGGCACGGGTGGGCCACGGCCTGCACGACGTCGTCGCGCTTGGTCAGCAGGCCCGCGTACGCGGCGGCCGGGTCCAGGGTCAGCGCGATCGCGCCGGACTTCATGAGCGGCACCGCCTCGGCGGTCACCGACTGGAGCGCCAGGTCGGGCACGGCGAGGACCACGATGTCGGCGTCCGCGACGGCCGAAGCCAGGTCGGTCAGCTCGCGACCCGCGTCGATGGTGCGCTGGCGCCCGGCGGGGGAGTTCTCCACGTAGGCGACGGTGTGCGCGGTCTTCACCAGGTTGTTCGAGACGCGCATGCCCATCTTGCCGCCCGCCCCGATCACGGCGATGTTGTAGGTCTCGGTGCTCATCGGATGCTCCTCAAATAATCCACTGTGGTTCGTGTCCAGGCCTGCTCGGCGCGGACGGTCGCTTCGGCGCCGCCCTGCCACGGCAGCCAGTGCTCGACGATCTCGTTGACGCCGCGCTCGCGCGGGCGCACCTCCCGCAGCAGGTGCGGGTAGTCGTGCAGGCCGGTCCCCATCGCCGCGCCCGAGTAGGTGAACCCCACCCAGCCGTCCTGCCTGGCGAACGCGAAGTCCTTGGCGTGCACGTTGACCGTGACGGGGGCCGCGAGCGCCACCACCTCCATCGGCTGCTCGAGCCGCGCGACCACGTTCGCCGGGTCGAGGCAGACGCCGATGTTCGGACTGCCTGCGGCGGCCACGAGTTCGACCAGGCTCGCGGTCGACACCTGCTCGTACGTTTCGAGGGCGAGGGTCACGCCTTCGGCCTCGTAGGCCGGGAGCGACTCGGACAGCCACGTCAGCGCCTGGGGGAGCGACGGCGCCGAGTCCGGGCCGGTGACCATGCTCCGCACCAGCTTCGCGTCGAACACCTCGGCGAGATTCAGGAAGCGGGCGAGGCGTTCGGGCTCGATGCCCTTGGTGCCCAGTTCGATCCGGAGGCCCAGATCGCGGGCCGCTCCGGCGGCGTTCCGCAGCTCCCGATCCGACATGGTTTCGAGCGGCGCGTAGTCGCATATCTGGAAGAGGTCCACGCCGAGTTCACGGGTCGCCTCGAAGGCATCCACTAGGGACTTCGGGTGCTCGACCCGGTCCGAGTGCTGCCAGAAGAAGGCGTAGCTGCCCAGGCCGATCACGACGCGACCCTCGCTTCCGCGAGCGCCGTCGCCTCGTCGAGGACCGCAGCCAAGTTCTCCGGGTCGTGCGCGAACCGGCCCAGGAACAGGCCGTCGACCGACCGCCCGAGGGCCGTCAGCAGACCCGGACCCGCCGAGCCGCCGTAGATCACCGACGAGCCCGCGCGGTCCGGCGCGATGTCCAGCGCCGTGCGCAGCGCCGTCGTCACCGCCGCGATGTGCTCCACCGGAGCGGGTTCGGCCGCGCCGATCGCCCACACCGGCTCGTACGCCGCCACGACCGGCCCTGCGGGCGCGCCCGACAGGCTCCGGCGCAGCTGCGCCACCGTGGCCGCCGCAGCGGCCTTGGGGCCCAAGCGGTCCGACTCGCCGACGCACACCAGCGGCGTCACGCCGCTCCGCAGCGACGCCGCGGCCTTCGCCGCCACCGCGTCGTCGGTCTCGCCGAACAGGCGGCGCCGCTCGGCGTGCCCGATCTCCGCAATGGACACCCCGACCTCCGCGAGCTCGGCCGCGCTCACCTCGCCGGTGAACGGGCCCGAGTCCGCGACGGCCACGTCCTGCGCGCCGATCCGGACCGGCGACCCGGCGAACGCGTCGCGCGCGGGAAGGATCTGGAGGTAGGTCGGGACCACGAACAGCTCGACCGCGCCCGAGGCCAGGCCCGGGTGCGCGCGCACGCGGTCGGCGACGCGCGCGAACCAGTCCTTCGCTGCGGCGTGCCCGAAGTACATCTTCAGGCTCACCCCGACCACCACCGGCGCCATCAGCAGGACCCGGTCGTCTCGAACTCGCCGATGACCGCGACCTTCTCGGCCGAGGCGCTCTGCGGGTCGAAGCGGTACTCGAGCCACTCGCGGACCAGGCGCCGCGCCAGCTCGACGCCGATCACGCGCTGGCCCATCGTGAGGACCTGCGCGTCGTTGGAGAGGACGCTGCGCTCGACGGAGAAGCTGTCGTGGGCCGTGGCGGCCCGGATTCCGGGGACCTTGTTGGCGGCGATGGCGACGCCGAGGCCGGTGCCGCAGATGAGGAGGGCCCGGTCGGCCTCGCCGTCGGCGACGCGCTGGGCCGCCTCGATCGCGACCTTCGGGTACGGGGTGTGCCCTTCGGCGTCCACGCCGACGTCCACTACGGACACCACTCCGGCGTGGCCTTCGAGGTCCCGCTTGAGGATCTCCTTGTAGTCGAAGCCGGCGTCGTCGCTGCCGACGACGATCCGCAGCGGCGCAGTGCGCAGGGGCTCAGGCATGGTCGTTCCTTCCTTCGAGCAGTTCGCCGATCGCGGTGGCGATCAGTGCGAGGGAGTGCGCGCCCGGGTCGGGCGTGCCGAGGCTCTTCTCGGCGTGCGGGCGGGCGCGGCCCATGCGGGGCAGGAGCTCCGCGGTGGCTTTGGCGGCGCGCGAGGCGTCCTCGGCGGCGGCCTTCCAGGCGGTGCGCAGGTCGGCGCCCGCGTCGGTGTTCCGTTGCAGCGCTTCGCTGAACGGCACGAGCGCGTCGACCAGGGTCTTGTCGCCGACCTCGGCCTTGCCGTAGTCCATGACGCCCCGGGCGCCGTCGGCCACCCCGGCGGCGACCTGCGCGGCCGCGGGCTTCCCGGTGTCGCCCAGGTGTTCGGCGACGCTCGTGAGGATCACGCCCCACAGCGCCCCGGAGGTCCCCCCGGCCTTGTCGGCCCAGGCCGCGGCGGCACGGGCCAGGGTGGTGCCCGCGCCGGCCCCGACTGCGTTGGTACCGGCGGCGAGCGCGGCCTTCGCGCCGCGCTGCATGCCGATCCCGTGGTCGCCGTCCCCGGCGATCGCGTCGATGCGGCCGAGTTCGTCCACATTGGCGTCGACGGTGGCGGCGATGGCCTCCAGGACGGCGCGGACCGTGCCCGCGGCCTCCCGGGACGCCTCGTCGGCCTCGGGGACGGCGTCCGCGTCCAAGGCCCCGTTCCCCTTGGCGGCCTTCAGCTGCGCCGGGTGCACCGACCCGCGGCGGTACGCCGGGGCGTCCACCGGGGTCTCCCACAGCGCTTCGAGCTCGTCGTCGAGCCAGAACAGCGTGAGCGAGGTCCCGGCCATGTCGAAGCTCGTGCAGTACTCGCCCACGTGCGGGTCCACGATGACGATCCCCGCGGCCTCGAGCAGCTGCGCGACCCGCCGGTAGACGACGAACAGCTCCTCGTACTTGAGGGACCCGAGCCCGTTGAGGACCGGCACGACCCGCGCGCCCGCGGCGGCGACCCCGTCCGGGACCTCCTCCAGGAGCCTCGCGACGAGCAGCTCCGCGAGCCCGTCCGCGGTCGGGACGTCGGTCTCGTCGATGCCCGGCTCGCCGTGGATCCCGAGGCCGACCGCCATGCGGCCCTCGGGGACCGAGAACAAGGGCGCCTCGGCGCCGGGGAGCGTGCAGCCGGAGAACGCGACGCCGAACGAACGCGTGCGCTCGTTGGCGAGCCGCGCGAGGCGCGCGACCCCGGCGAGGCCGTGCCCGGCCTCGGCCGCGGCGGCGGCGATGCGGAAGACCGCGAGGTCCCCGGCGATGCCGCGCCGCTTGTGGCGCTCCTCCGTTGCGGCGCTGAAGATGTCGTCGGTGACGGCCACCGTCGCGCACGGGATGCCCTCGGCGCGCAGGCGCTCCTGGGCCGCGTCGAAGTTGAGCACGTCCCCGGCGTAGTTCCCGTACGCGAACAGGACGCCGCCGCCGTTGTCGGCGGCCTTCGCGACCGCCTGGATCTGCTGCGTCGACGGCGAGGCGAACAGGTTGCCCATGGCCGCGCCGTGCGCGAGGCCCTGGCCGACGAGCCCGCCGAACGCCGGGTAGTGCCCGGACCCGCCGCCGACCACGACGGCGACCTGGCCGCGCGGGGACTCGGTGGCGCGGACGACGCCGCCGGTCACGCGCTGCACGTGGCGGCCGTTCGCGGCCGCGAAGCCGTCGGTCATCTCGTCGGCGAAGTCGGCGGGGTCGTTCCAGATCCGGGTCATCGCGCGCCCGCCTCCTCCAGGTCCGGTGCGGCCGTGGACTTGTCGCGCCGCGCGAGCGCCACCATGAGCACCGCCGACAGGAGCATGAACCCGCCGACGACGGCCATGGCGACCTCGTACCCGCCGGTCCAGTCGTGGATCGCGCCGGTGATGTACGGGGCGCTGAACCCGGCGAGGTTGCCGACGGTGTTGATGAGCGCGACGCCCGCCGCAGCCGCGGCGCCGGTCAGGAACCGGGTCGGGAGCGTCCAGAAGTTCGGGAGCGCCGCGAAGATCGCGCAGGCCGTCACGGTGATGACCGCGATGGTCGCCGCGGGCGAGTCCACGAGCAGCGCCAGCGGGATCGAGACCGCGCCGAGGACGGCCGGGACGGCGATGTGCCAGGTCTTGAGGCCGCGCTTGGACGCGTCCTTGGACCAGAAGTACATGGCGACGGCCGCGGGCAGGTACGGGATCGCGGTGATGAGGCCCTTCTCGAACACGTCGAACTCGGTGCCGGCCGCGGCCTGGAACCCGTCGATGATCGTGGGCAGGAAGAACGCGAGGGCGTACAGGCCGTAGATGAAGCCGAAGTAGATGAAGGACAGCGTCCAGACGCGGCCGCTCTTGAACGCGTGCCGCACCGACGGGTGCTTGCCGCTGGCCTCGGTGGTCTCGCGCTCGGCTTCGAGGGCGCCGGTGAGCCAGGTCTGCTCCTCGGGGGTGAGCCACTTGGCGTCGGCGGGCTTGTCCTTGAGGTAGAACCACGCGATGATCCCGACGACGATCGCGGGGATCGCGACGCCCATGAACATGAAGCGCCAGCCTTCGAGGCCGAAGAACACGCCGTGCTGCTGGATGAGGGCGCCCGCGAGCGGCGCGCCGATGACCGTCGTCAGGGGCTGGGCCAGGTAGAACAGCATGAGGATGCGGCCGCGGTACTGCGAGGGCACCCACAGGCTCAGGAACAGGATCGCGCCGGGGAAGAAGCCGGCCTCGGCGACGCCGAGGAGGAAGCGGAGGGCGACGAGCTGCTCGAAGTTCTGCACCCACGTGAACAGGAGCGCGACGACGCCCCAGCTGATCATGATGCGGGCGAGCCAGCGGCGGGCGCCGAACTTGTGGAGCGCCAGGTTGGACGGCACTTCCAGGATGATGTAGCCGATGAAGAACACGCCGGACGCGAAGCCGAACTGGGCGGCGGAGAGCGCCAGGTCCCCGTTCATGCCGTTGGGCGCGGCGAACCCGATCGCGGTGCGGTCGAGGTAGTTGATGAAGAACATCAAGGCGACGAACGGCACGAGGCGGATCGAGACCTTGCGGATGGCGCTGCGGGCTACGGGCGGCGCTTCGGGGGCTGCGGACCGGTTCACGGTGTCTCCTGACATCGGCTCTGATGACACTGGGGGCGTCTCCCATATTGGCTAACCGGTTGACCACTTGCAACACGATGTCCCACATGTTGATCATTCTGTAATGAACCGGCAGCTCGCAGCCGTTGCAGCGAATCCCCGAACCCGGCCCTGACCCCCTGGACCGCAACTAGACCGACGTCGCATCCGGGGCGGAAGGGTGGTTTCGCCGCGCAAGGGGACGGTAAGTTTCCTACATGCCCGCCTACCCAGGAGACCGCGCCGCCGACATCGCCGCCTCGCTCGGCGCCCTGCCGAGCAGCAGCCCGGTCTCGGAGGTCGCGCGCCAGCTCCTCGACCTGTTCACCAGCGGATCCATCGAGCCCGGGACGCGCCTCCCCGCCGAGCGCCAGCTCGCCACGACCCTCGGCGTCGGCCGCTCCGCCGTCCGCGAGGCCCTCGCCGCGCTCGAACTCCTCGGCATCGTCGACGTCCGCCCCGGCTCCGGCACCTACCTGCGCGGGACCGCCTCCGAGCTGCTCCCGCAGACCCTCCGCTGGGGCCTGCTCATCGGCCGCCGCAAGACCGCCGAACTCCTCGAACTGCGCTCCGGGCTCGAGATCTACGTGGCCCGCCTCGCCGCGTCCAATGCAACCGAGGACGACCTCGCCGCGCTGGCCGGGCACGTCGCCCGCATGCGCGAATCCGAGGACTTGGCCGCCTTCGCGGAGGCCGACCGGGACTTCCACAACGCGCTCGCCCGCGCCGCGGGCAACGAGGTCCTCATCGACCTCCTCGACGTCGTCCGCTCGCTCCTCCAGGTCTACGCCGACCGCGCCGTCTCCGGCACCGAGGAGGCCCGCACCGCGCTCGACGAGCACGACGCGATCCTGCGCGCCGTCACCTCCCGCGACCACGACGCCGCCGCCTCCGCGATGGCCGTCCACATGGCGACCGCCTCGATCCGACTCGCGGCCGAACAGGCGGGCTGACCCGCATCCCGGCCCTTTCCACCTGGGGCGCTTCACAGGTGTGCGATCAGGCGCCCGCTGGATAAGATGAATCCCGGCATCGTAAGTAAGGATTCATCATGTCCCAGGCGAGTTCGGGAAGTCCCTTCGCGGACGTCCTCAAGCAGACGTTGGAGCTGTCGAAGCAGGTCCAGGCGAGCCAGGAGGCCGCGGCCGAACGGGAGCCCGTCGTCGTCGAGCGCGCCGAGGGCATGGTCCAGGCGACCGCGAAGCCGAACGGCGAGATCCTGGTCGAGCTCAACCCCGTCGCCGTCCGCATCGGCTCCCAGGTCCTCGCCGAGGAGGTCACCGCCGCCGTCAACGAAGCCCTCGCCGAACTGCGCAAGCAGCAGCTCGACTTCGGCAGCCTCGACCTCGAAGGCGTCAACCAGCAGGTCGAGGAGATCGGCGCCCGCGCGAGCGCCCAGCTCACCAGCTTCATGGACGGGATCCTGCGGGCGCACGACGCCGCGGGCGGCGAGCCCGTCGAGCGGGACGAGGAGTAGGCGTGGCCGGGAACATGCAGATCGACCCCGACGCCCTTGAGGCCATCGGGCAGAAGCTCGGCGCCGTCGGCGGCGAGTTCGCGACCATCGCGGAGGACTTCGTCGCCACCATGGAGGGCCTGTCCGACGCGTACGGCTCCGACGAGACCGGCGGCCTCATCATGGCGATCCACCAGGAGGTCCTGACGGCGTTCCAGGAATGCCTCCAGGACGCGGGCGCCGACATCGAAGGCGTCGCCGCGGAGCTCGCCGATGTCGGCACCGTGACCCGCGAACTCGACGACGCCATCGCGAGCGCCTTCAGCGGGCTCCTCGACGGGATGGGGAAGTAGCCCGTGGTCATCAACCTCCCCTCGGAACTCGGCGAGATCCTGGGCATCCTCGGCTTCAACTGGCCGATGTCCAACGAGGACCAGCTCTTCGAGATGGGCCAGGAGTGGATGAACGTCGCCGGGCGCATCGGCGACCAGCTCCAGCTCGCCCACAGCAGCGCCCAGGAGGCGTGGGCGCAGAACGCCGGCGACAGCATCGCGAAGTTCCAGGAGTGGTGGGAGTCCGACGACTCCCCGGCAGAAGCCCTGAACAAGGCGGTGGTCGGCGCGAACCTCGGGGGCGCGGCGCTCATGATCTGCGCGGGGATCGTGCTCGCCTTGAAAATCGTGGTGATCGTGCAGCTCGTGCTGCTCGCGATACAGATCGCGACCGCGATCGCGGCCGCCGCGGCCACCCTCGGCATCGCGGGGGCGGCGCTTCCGGCGATCTACGCGCTCGGGCGCAAGATCGTCGGGGACCTCATCCAGGAGGCGATCATGCGACTGGCGATGGGGTAGCGGCATGGCGGGCAGCAGAGCGGCGGGCAACGCCGCCAGCAGGATCGCCAGGCCCGCGATCCGGCAGCTCCTCAAGGGCCGCAAGCTGAAGATCAAGCCGAAGGGCCACGTCGACCGGCCCCGGTTCCAGAAGACGGCCACGAACAACTACACGAACCTGCCGAAGCCGTTCAAGGACCCGGCCACCGGCAGGTGGCAGGTCCACGCCAAGCGGCACGACGGGTGGAACCGCAAGGAGTACCGCACCAAGGTCGACGCCATGAAGCAGGCCGGGAAGGACGGCAAGCTCAACTTCGTCGACAACACCAGCTCGAAGCGCACCACGGGCCAGCGGGCGAAGCGCAGGGCCGAAGAGGACCAGGCGGTCAGGGAGGCCGTGCGGATCTACGACCGCGGCAAGCACCAGGAGGCGCAGGACTGGCTCGACGACCGGCTGCGGCGGCTCGACGCGCAGGAGGCCGACCACCGGATCGAGCTCCAGGTCGGCGGGCAGGACCAGCTCTCGAACCTCGACATGATCGACGCGGCCACGAACCACGGCATGGGCGGCCAGCTGCGAAGTCAGCTCGCGGAGGCCCAGAAGCTCGGGATGCAGCCGGGCGATCTCGTGGAGATCGTGGAGCTACCGGGCCTGCTGCGGAACCGGTAGCGTACTGATGATGAGCGACCACCTCGCGAACCTCAAGGCGAAGACCGCTTACCTCGCCGCCCGCGACGACGTCGTCCTGCCGCAGAACGTGATCGCCGACTGGAACCCCGGGGGCCTGCGCGAACCGCTCGACGACGAGCGCCTGACCGTGCAGGACCGCCTGCTCGGTGTCCTCGGCGACCGGCACCTGGGGCAGCTGACCTTCTACGCCCCGTCGGACCGGTACCCGCTGAACCCCGACGACTCCGAGACGTCCTGGCAGGGCGAGCACGACTGGATCTGCATCGGCGAGTCCGAGATCGCGACCACGACCGCGCTCCTCCTCCACGCGCAGACCGGCGAGACCGTCCTCTACGACTCGGACGCGTGGGACTTCGAGTTCAAGGACAACTTCATCATCGTCAAGGAGTCCCTCGCCGCGTTCGTCGACGAGGTCGCGCTCGGCCCGGAGTACCGGCGGATCTACTACCAGAACTGGGCCGAGCTCTGGGGCCTCTTCGAGACCGAGGACCTCGACTTCCCCGGGATCTACGGGGACCCTTGGTACCATCTGCTCCGGGAAATGCGAGCCGACCTCTACGGCGGCCCGCCCGTCTCCAGGGCGAGGCGGGTCGAGCTGCTCCGCCGCATCGACGAGTACTTCAGCGACGACGAGGACGAGGACTGAACATGCCGACCCGCGACCAGTACCTGGAGCTTTGGGGCGAGGACAACACGGTCGCCCCGCCCGTCTCCGAATGGAAGTCGAGCTTCGCGGCCCCGGCGGGCGCGTGGCCCGAGGTCGACCTCCTCCCGATCGACATGTCGGTGGCGTTCACCGCGTACATCGAGGGCGAGTACAAGCTCTTCGACCAGTTCGAGGTCAGGTACGAGGAGGAGGGCGACTCCCAGACGTTCATCATCATCGGGAAGCAGCCCGAGACGGCGACGAACTTCTTCGCCCTCGACCCCGACACCGGGGCCGTCCACCTCATGGACCCCGAGGACATGACCCTGGAGCAGGTCAACGCCTCCTTCGCGGTGTTCGTGCAGTTCCTCTACCGCTTCGCGCAGTTCGTGGAGGCCGACGAGGGCGAGGCGACCCGCCCCGCGAAGGCCGAGGTCCTCGAAGGGGAGCTGCGGGCCCTGGACCCGTCCGCGTTCGGGGACCGGGAGTCCTACTGGCCCATGCTGATGATGCTCCTGAAGGGCGAGCTGTAGCCGTGCCGCCCGCACCGCCCTCCGACAAGACCGCGTTCGTGTGGGGCCCCGACGACCTCATGGAGCTGCCGCGCGAGGGGCTCGTCGAGTTCGGCGTCCCGGCCGCGAGCCTGCCCGAGGACGACTGGGTGCCCCGGAGCATGGCGGGCGTGTACGACGCCGACGGCGCCGAACCGCTGAAGCCGTTCGCGGTCATCCAGCTCAAGGCCGGCGAGGTCACCGTCGACATGCAGCTGGTCCTGCTCGGGACGGTCCCCGGCTCGGCCGACCTGCTGTACGTCCTCGACCCGACCTCCGGCGAGGTCCTCCAGTTCGACCGGCGCAGCCACGGCGTGCGCGGCGTGAACTCCTCGTACCGCTGGTTCGTGGAGTTCCTGTGGCAGCTCGAGGCCGCCAAGAAGCAGCGCGGCGCCGAACGCCTCGCCGACGTCCTCAACCCGGGCCTGCGCGCGACGCTGGGCACCGTCGACCCGTTCGCGTTCCAGGCCGAGCAGTGGTGGCCCGCGGTGTGGAAGGAACTCGCTCCTTCTGGGTAACCCCTCGGGGGAACCGAACTAGGGTGGTCCGCAGGACGCCCGCGACGCGAAGGAGCGCTCATGACCGTGGAAGTCACCGATGCCCCCGACCAGCACCGCTGGGAGGCCCGCATCGACGGGGAACTGGTCGGGTTCGCGCAGTACAAGCGCCACGACGACGCGATCACGTTCTTCCACACCGAGGTCGAGCGCGAGGGCGCCGGGATCGGCACGGCCCTCGTCCGCACCTCGCTCGACGCCGCGCGCACGGCGGGGGAGCAGGTCCACCCCGTGTGCCCGTTCTACGCCGGGTGGATCGAGCGGCACCCCGACTACGGCGACCTCGTCCACGACAAGGCCCCGCACCTCGGCGAAGAGGACTGACCGGGCCGGAGGCGGCCGCCCGGTGACGAGGGTCATGCGGGAAACGGACCCCGGTCCGGGATTGCCGGGGCGCTGGGGAGCGTTGCCCGAAGGGCGAACCCGAACTCCCCTGAACTTCGAAAGGCGGCCGTCCATGCCCGTAGCCCTGTCGATCCTCGACCTCGCGCCGATCGCGCCGGGGCGGACCGCCCGCGACAGCTTCGCCGCGAGCGTCGAGCTCGCCCGCACCGCCGAGCGCACCGGCTACGAGCGCGTCTGGTACGCCGAGCACCACTCGATGCCGACCATCGCGTCGAGCGCGACCAGCCTCGTCATCGGCCACGTCGCCGAGCACACCGAGACCATCCGCCTCGGCGCGGGCGGCATCATGCTGCCCAACCACTCCCCGCTCGTCATCGCCGAGCAGTTCGGGACCCTCGAATCGCTCTTCCCCGGCCGCATCGACCTCGGCCTGGGCCGCGCCCCCGGGACCGACCGGCAGACCATGCGCGCCATCCGCCGCGACGCGACCTCCTCCGACACGTTCCCGCAGGACGTCCTCGAACTCCAGGGCTACCTGCGCGGCAAGTCCCTCATCGAGGGCGTCGAGGCCGTGCCGACCGCCGACACCGAAGTGCCCCTGTACCTCCTGGGCTCGTCGCTGTTCGGCGCGCAGCTCGCCGCGAGCCTCGGCCTGCCGTACGCGTTCGCGTCGCACTTCGCGCCCGACGCGCTCCACGAGGCGATCGCCGTCTACCGCGAGCAGTTCCGGCCGTCCGGGCAGCTTCCGGAGCCCTACGTCATCGCGGGCGTCAACGTTTTCGCCGCCGACGACCCCGCCGAGGCGGAAGCCCAGCGCCGCATCGCCTTCCGCAACCGCGCCCGCGCGTTCATCGCCCGCGGCCCGGTCGGGCGCGAGTACACCGACGACGAGATCGACGAGTTCCTGGCCTCGCCCGCGGGCGACCAGCTCAACTCGATGGCCCGGTACACCGCGGTCGGCGGCCCCGAGGACGTGCGCGCGTTCCTGGAGTCCTTCGCCGCCGCGACCGGCGCCGACGAGCTCATCACCGTCCACTACACCGAGCAGGTCCCCGACCGGCTCCGGTCGGTCGAGATCACCGCCGCGGCCATGGGCATCGGCTAGCGAGTCACACGCGCACCACTGGAGGCCCGCCACCACCTGCGGGCCTCTTAGGCTGTCCCCCGGATTCGACCCTTCACGAGAGGCCAGGGCAATGGGACAGCTGACGGACACCACCGCGCTCATCACCGGAGCGTCGCGAGGCATCGGCGCGGCCACCGCGCGCCTCCTCGCCGCCGAGGGCGCGCACGTCCTGGTCAACTACCGCGACAAGGCGAAGCGCGCGAACGCCGTCGTCGACGCGATCACCGAGGCGGGCGGCTCCGCGGTCGCCGTGCAGGCCGACATCACCTCGGCCGCCGACCTCGACCGGCTCTTCGACGGGATCGACCGCCTCGACGTGCTCGTCCTCAACGCCTCCGGCGGCCTGGAGAAGGACGTCGACCCCGACTACGCCCTGCGCCTCAACCGCGACGCTCAAGTGGACCTCGCCGCCCGCGCGCTCCCGCTGCTGCCCGAGGGCGGCCGGATCGTCTACGTCACCAGCCACCAGGCCCACTTCGCGGCCACCGAGGAGCTCGCGGTCTACGCGCCCGTCGCCCGCTCCAAGCGCGCCGGCGAAGACGCCTTGCGCGCCATGCTCCCCGAGTTCACCGCCCGCGGCGTCGGCTTCTTCACGGTCTCGGGCGACATGATCGAAGGGACCATCACCGCGACGCTCCTCGAACGCGCCCAGCCCGGCACCATCGCGCAGCGCCGCGAGGCCGCGGGCGGGCTCCTCACCGTCGAGCAGTTCGCGCAGCACGTGGCCGACGCAGCGACCGCCGACCTAGAGACCGGTGCGGTCGTCCTCGCCGGAGGCCCCGGCGCCTGGGCCCGGCGGTAGCGAGAGAACAGGCCGCGCTCCCACGGAAGAAAGTGCGAGCCTCCCTCTTGTAGATCGCTCTACAGTCTGTGTAGATTGATCTACACCAATCCCCAGGGAGGCTCCCAGTGGCATCGCGTCCGTCGGCCGGCTCGGTCACCATCGAGGACGTCGCGCGCGAGGCGGGCGTCTCCCGGGCGGCGGTCTCCAAGGTCATCCGGAACGCGTACGGCGTCAGCCCCGCGATGAAAGCCCGTGTGACCGAAGCGATCGAGAAGCTCGGCTACCGCCCGAGCGTCTCGGCCCGGGGGATGCGCGGGGCCACGTTCACGCTCGGGTTCGAGATCCCCGAGCTGACGAACCCGTTCTTCCCCAAGCTGCTCGCGGGCGCGACCGCCGCGATGGCGGGCACGCCGTACCAGCTCATCATCGCCCCGGCCGACCCCGAGCACGGCGAGGGCTACCGCGCCATCCAGGCCCTCGTGGACCGCCAGGTCGACGGGGTCATCGCGGTCTCGCCGATGGTCGACCCCGAGTGGCTCGAACGGGTCGCCGCCGGGGTGCCCGTGGTCATGATCGGCCGCCACGACCGCTCGGCCGCCTACGACACGGTCGTCAACGACGACGAGGACGGCGCGCGCCAGGTGATGCGCCACCTGCTCGACTTGGGGCACAAGGACATCGCGCACTTGACGAGCGTCCCGTTGAAGTCGGCCCCGGCCCCCGGCGTGCCGCAGGCGATCCGCATGGAGGTCTACCGGACCGCGATGCAGGAGGCCGGTCTGGCCGACCGCATCCGGATCCTGTACAGCCCCCACGGGGTGCCCGAGGCCCGCCTCGTCGCCCTGCGGGAGCTCACCGCGCCCGACCGGCCGACCGCGGTGTTCGCCTGCCACGACGAGCCCGCGCTCGGGGTCCTGCACGCCGTCGCCGACGCCGGGCTCACCCCGGCCGAGGTCTCGGTCGCCGGGTACGACGACATCGAGATCGCCTCGCACCCGGGCATCTCGCTGACCACCGTCGACCAGGACGGCGAGGCGATGGGACGCCTCGCCGCCGAGCTGCTGCTCGAACGCATCGCCGGACGCACCACCGCCCGCCACGAAGTGGTCTCGCCCCACCTCGTGGCCCGGGGCAGCACCCGCCCGCCCCGCCCCCGCGGCGGCGCCGCGCGCCTGCGCGCCGTCGGCCGCACCTGACCACCCGCCAACCCGCAACCGCACCAACAATCCCTCACGAATGAATCGTTCCAATCGGGACGATCGGGCGTCACCAATGGAGGTCACGACCATGTTCTCGACCAGACCCCTCCGCCGCACCGCGGCCGGAGCCGCAGCGGCCCTCGCCGCCGGACTCGCCCTCACCGGGTGCTCCACCGGCGGCGGCGACGACGGCACCCTGAACATCCTCATCGACAACTCCGAGGCCACCGGCCAGCTCATGCAGGCCCTCGCGGACGCCTACACGGACGCGCACCCGGACGTCGAGATCGAGCTGGAACTGCGCCCCGGCGGCGGCGAGGGCGACAACATCGTCAAGACCCGCCTCCAGACCGGCGACATGCCGGACCTGTTCTTCTACAACTCCGGGTCACTCCTCCAGGCCCTCGCGCCGGACCGGACCCTCGTCGACCTCGCGGGCGAGACCTACATGGACGCCGTGACGGACACCTTCAAGGACGGCGTGAGCGCGGGCGACGCGCTCTACGGCGTCCCCGTCGGCCACGCCGTCGGCGGCGGCGTCCTCTACGACCTCGCCGCCTACGAGGAGCTGGGCCTCGAAGTGCCGACCACCTGGGACGCGTTCATGGCGAACAACCAGGCGATCCTGGAGGCCGGGGCCGCCGCGCCGGTGATCCAGACCTACGGCACCGAGTCCGCCTGGACCTCGCAGCTGTTCATCCTCGCCGACAACTACAACGTCCTTGCCGCCGAACCGGACTGGGCCGAGGCGTACACCGCGAACGAGCGGCACTTCGCCGACACGCCGGCGGCCGCCGCCGGGTTCGAGCACCTCCAGGAGGTCGCCGAGGCCGGGTACCTCAACGAGGACTTCGCGTCCCTCACCTACGCCGAGGGCCTCGCCGCGCTGGCCGCGGGCGAGGGCGTCCACTACCCGATGCTCACCACCGCGCTCACCGAGATCGAGGCGACCGACCCCGACGCCCTGGACGGCATCGGCTTCTTCGCCCTGCCCGGGACCGACGCCGCGAACGCGGGGCTGACGACCTGGCTGCCCGGCGCGCTCTACCTGCCACAGTCCACTGAGGACCAGGGCCCGGCGAAGGACTTCCTGGCGTTCGTCGCCAGCACCGAGGGCTGCGACGCGCAGACCGCCGGGGCGAGCGTCATCGGCCCGTACTTCATCGAGGGCTGCACGGTCCCCGAGGACGTGCCCCCGGCCGTCGCCCAGCTCCAGACCTACTTCGACTCCGGCCTGACCGCCCCCGCCCTGGAGTTCCTGTCCCCCGTCAAGGGCCCGGCCCTGGAGCAGATCACCGTCGAGGTCGGCTCGGGCATCCGCACCGCCGCCGACGCCGCGTCC
The DNA here is from genome assembly GCA_040643255.1 of Glycomyces sp. NPDC047369. GTDB lineage: Bacteria > Actinomycetota > Actinomycetes > Mycobacteriales > Micromonosporaceae > Glycomyces. The sequence goes on from JBEYTX010000001.1 coordinate 559,826, forward strand.
CTCTACGACGAGGACGTGAAGAAGCAGGCGCAGCAGCTCGGCCTCGAAGGCTGGTAGGCCCCATGTCGACCACGGCGATCGCGGCGCCGCCCCGGCGGCGCCGCGGCCACCGGAGCCACTACCCGCTCTGGTTCTACCTCCCCGCGGGCGCCGTCTACGGCGTCCTGTTCATCGCCCCGACGATCGCGTCGTTCTACTTCGCGTTCACGCGCTGGAACCTGTCCGGGACCGAGTTCATCGGCTTTGAGAACTTCGCGCTGTTCTTCAGCGAGCCGTACCTGTTCCAGGGCCTGGTGAACACCTTCATTTACGGGGTGCTCACCTCCGGGCTGAAAGTGGTCCTCGGGCTGCTCCTCGCGGTGTTCCTGACTTCGCAGATCATCGCCCGCGGGTACCTGCGCTCGGTCATCTTCTTCCCGACCCTGGTGAGCACCGTCGGCGTCGGCATCACCTTCACCGTCCTCATGGACCCCGGCGACGGGCTCATCAACCAGGCGCTCGCCGTGCTCGGGATCGACGGGCCCGGCTGGCTCACCGACCCGAACCTGGCGCTCATCTCCGTCGCACTCGTGGACGTCTGGAAGGGCGTCGGCCTCGCGACCCTCATCTACATCGCGGGGGTCGTCGCGATACCGCAGGAGTACTTCGAGGCCGCGCACGTCGACGGCGCGACCGCCGCCCAGCGGCTGCGGTACATCACCCTCCCGCTCATGCGGCCCGCCACGGCCACCGTCATCGTCCTGTCGCTCATCGGCGGCCTGCGGTCCTTCGACCTCATCTGGGCCATGACCCAGGGCGGCCCCGGCTTCACCTCCGACGTCGTCGCCTCGGTGATCTTCAAGCAGTACCAGGCCGGGTTCTGGGGCCTGTCCAGCGCCGGGAACGTCGTCCTGTTCCTCATCGTCGCCGCGTTCATGATCCCGCTGTACTGGAAGCTCAACCGCAAGGAGGTGGACCGTTGAGGCGCCGCCGCACCGCCGGGGTCCTCTCCGGCGCCATCGCGATCGTCCTCTCCGCGGTGGTCTTCCTCGTCCCGTTCGCGTTCATCGTCCTCACCGCCGCCAAGACCCGCGGCGAAGCGGCCCTGCGCGAGTTCACCCTCCCCTCCGAGTGGGCGATCTGGGACAACTTCCTCGCGGTCATCCGCGAACGCGACTACATGCTCCTGGGCGCGTTCGTGAACTCCACGATCCTCACCGTCGCGAGCGTCGCCGTCATGGTCGTCCTCGCGGCCATGGTCGGCTACGTCATGCAGCGGCGCCCGAACCGCCTGACGCCCTGGCTGAACGCGCTCGTCCTCGCCGGGCTCATCATCCCGCCCGCGGTCGTCCCCACCATCTGGGTCCTGCAAGGACTCGGCCTGTTCCGGACCCTCCACGGCCTGATCCTCATCGAGGTCGCCTACGGCCTGTCCTTCTGCGTCCTGCTGTTCCGCGCCTTCGTCGCCACCATCCCGCGGGAACTCGACGAGGCCGCCGTCATCGACGGCGCCGGGCCCGTCCGCCTGTTCTTCCAGGTCGTGTTCCCGCTGCTCAGATCCGTGATCGTCACCGCCGTGATCGTCCAGTCCGTGGCCGTCTTCAACGACTTCCAGAACCCGCTGTACTTCCTGCCCGGCGACGACCACGCCACCGTCCAGCTCACCCTCTACAACTTCAGGAGCCAATACACGACCGAGTGGAACCTGCTGTTCATGGACATCCTGCTCATCACGATCCCGCCGCTCGTCATGTACGCCTTCTTCAACCGCCAGATCGTCGCCGGGCTCACCACCGGCGCGATCAAAGGCTGAATATCCACAAGGGAGACCCGATGCACGTTTACGGACTGCGCGCCGAGTACCGCACCGACACCCCGTTCACCGCCGCGAGCCGGCCCCGCCTGTCGTGGAAGACCGCCGACGCCGCGCCCGGCTGGACCCAGGCCGCCGCCGAGATCGAATGGCGCCGAGGCGAAGCCGCCGCCGTCGCCCGCGTCGACGGCCGCGACTCCGTCCTCGTCGAGTGGCCCTTCGAATCGCTCCTGCCCCGCGAGGAGGGCAGCGTCCGCATCCGCGTCCACGGCGCCGACGGCACCGCCTCCGACTGGAGCGAACCCCACGACATCCGCGCCGGCTTCCTCGGCGACGGCGAATGGCACGCCAGGTTCATCACCGTCCCCGAACCCGCCGACATCGGCCAACCGCTCCTCCTGCGCCGCGAGTTCACCGTGAGACCCGGCCTCGAAGCCGCCACCCTGTACGCCACCGCGCGCGGCGTCTACCAGGTCGAGATCGACGGCGTCCCCGTCGACGCCGACCGCCTCAAGCCCGGCTGGACCGCCTACCGCTCGCGCCTCGTCCACGAGACCAACGACGTCACCGACCTCCTCCGCGAAGGCCCCAACGTCATCGGCGCGAACCTCGCCGGAGGCTGGTACACCGAGCGCTTCGGCTTCCACGGCCAAGCCAGGCCCTTCTACGGCAAGTACCCGTCCTTCGCCGCGCAGCTCCACCTCGAATACGACGACGGCACCACCGAAGTCATCGCCACCGGCGACGGCTGGCGCGCCACCGCCGACGGCCCCGTCACCGCCAGCGGCATCTACGCCGGCGAGTCCCACGACGCCCGCCGCGCCCTCCCCGGCTGGTCCTCGCCCGGCTTCGACGACGCCCGCTGGCTCGACGCCCGCCCCGACACCGCCAAGGCCCAAGTCCCCGTCCCCGCCACCGCGCCCCCCGTGCGCGCCACCGCCGAACTCCCCGTCCAGGAGGTCATCACCACCCCCAGCGGCCGCACCGTCGTCGACTTCGGACAGAACCTCGTCGGCCACCTCCGCATCAGCGTCCAAGGCCGCGAAGGCGACACCGTCGTCCTCCGCCACGCCGAAGTCCTCGAGCACGGCGAACTCGGCACCCGGCCGCTCCGCCACGCCAAGGCCACCGACACGTACACCCTCGCCGGGAACGGCACCGAGACCTGGGAACCCGAGTTCACCTTCCACGGCTTCCGGTACGCCGAGATCCAGGGCTGGCCCGGCGAGTTCGACCCCGCCGACGTCACCGCCGTCGTCGTCCACTCCGACCTGACCCGCACCGGCCACTTCTCGTCCTCCCACGAACTCCTCGACCGCCTCCACGAGAACGTCGTCTGGGGCATGAGGGGCAACTTCGTGTCCATCCCCACCGACTGCCCCCAGCGCGACGAGCGCCTCGGCTGGACCGGCGACATCCAGGTCTTCGCCCCCGCCGCGTCCTTCCTCTACGACTGCGACGGCTTCCTCGCCTCCTGGCTCGACGACCTCGCCCACGAGCAGTTCGACGACGGCGCCGTCCCCTTCATCGTCCCCAACGTCCTCGAATGGGCCCAGACCCCCGCCGCCGCCTGGGGCGACGCCGCCACCGTCGTCCCCACCGTCCTCTTCGACCGCTTCGGCGACCGCGCCGTCCTCGAACGCCAGTACCCGAGCATGCGCGCCTGGACCGACCACCTCGCCGCCCTCGCCGGGGACCGCCTCCTGTGGGAGGGCCGCTTCCAGTTCGGCGACTGGCTCGACCCCGACGCCCCGCCGGAGGACCCCGCCCGCGCCAAGACCGACCCCGACATCGTCGCCAGCGCCTACTTCCAGCGCTCCGCGGCCCTGACCGCCCGCGCCGCAAGGGAACTCGGGCACGACGAGGACGCCGCGAAATACGGCGCGCTCGCCGAATCCGCGCGCGAGGCGTGGGTCCGCGAGTACGTCACGGCCGCGAGCCGCATCGTCTCCGACGCGCCGACGGCGTACGCGCTGGCGATCGAGTTCGACCTGGTCACCGACCCCGACGTGCGCGAGCGGATGGGCGCGCGACTCGCGTGGCTGGTGCGCCGCGCGGGCTACCGCATCGGGACCGGGTTCGTGGGGACGCCGATCATCCAGGACGCGCTGACGCGCACGGGCCACGCCGAGACGGCGCGGCGGCTGCTGCTCCAGACCGACAACCCGTCGTGGCTGTACCCGGTGACCATGGGCGCCACCACGATCTGGGAGCGCTGGGACTCCATGCTGGAGGACGGGACGATCAACCCGGGGGAGATGACCTCCTTCAACCACTACGCGTTCGGGGCGATCGCGGACTGGCTGCACCGCACGGTCGCCGGGCTTGCCCCGCTCGAACCGGGGTACCGGCGGATCGCGGTCGCGCCCGTCCCGCTCGCGGGGCTGGACCGGGCGTCGGCCGAGCTGGAGACCGCGTACGGGCGGGCGCGCGTCGGCTGGGAGGTCCTCGACGGCTGCGTCGTGGTCCACGCGCAGGTCCCGCCGAACACGACCGCGCTCGTGACCCTCCCGGGCCTTGATCCGTTCGAGGTCGGCTCGGGGGACCACGAGTGGACGATCGACGACCCGCGGACCGAAACGCGCACAACGGGGCTGACGATCGACTCGCGGCTGTCGGACCTCATCGAGGACGCCGAGGCGCACGAGGCGGTGCTGCGCGCGGTGGAGGAGGTTGATCCCGAGCGGGCCCGCGACCTGCGCCGCGCGCAGTGGACGGAGCACCGGACGCTCCACGGGGAGCTGCCCGAGGGCCCGGTCCGCGCGCGTGTGGAGGCCGTCCTCGCCGACCTGAACCGGGAGTAGGGAAACACGGGGACCGGCGCGGTGCGCCGGCCCCCGTTCCCTCACCCCTTGACGGCGCCGATGATGACGCCCTTCTTGAAGTGCTTCTGCACGAACGGGTAAATGACGAGCGCGGGGACGATCGCGATCATGACGATCGCCATCTTCACCGCGAGCGTCGGCGGCGCGTCGCTGAGCCCCGCGGCCTGCGGGAGCGGCGCCGACTCGACCACGTAGGTGCGCAGGACCAGCGCGAGCGGCCACTTCGACGTGTCGTCGAGGTACAGGAACGCGTTGAACCAGTTGTTCCAGTAGGCGACCGCGTAGAACAGCGTGACCACGGCGATGACGGCCTTCGATAGCGGGACGACGATCTGCCACAGGACCCGGAACTCCCCGGCCCCGTCGATGCGCGCGGAATCGAACAGCTCCTGCGGGAGGCTCATGAAGAACGCCCGCAGGACCACGACGTTGAACGCGGACACCGCCATCGGCAGGATGATCGCCAGGTAGTTGTCGCGCAGGCCGAGCGCGCTCACCCACAGGTACACGGGGATGAGCCCGGGGAAGACCACGAACATCATCAGGACCGAGAACAGGATCGTCTTGTGCCCGAACGACCCCGGCCGCGACAGCGAGTACGCGCCGAGGATCGACACGACGACGCTGACCACCGTGCCGACGGCCGTGATCCCCAGGGACACCGCGAGGGACCGCAGGACCACCGGATTGCGGAACATCTGCTCGTACGCCTCGAACGTGATCCCGTCGCCGGGCCACACGACGAGCCCGCCGACGCGGTGGACGGTCTCGGCGCTGGACAGGCTCGTCAGCGCGATCGTGTACAGCGGGAACAGGATGAGCAGGGCGATGACGACGATGCTCGCGCCCTTCGCGGCCTGCCCGGCCACGGTGGGCCGCTCCTCCCAGGCGGCCCGTTTCGCATTGGCGCTCATGACTTCGAGTACACCCCCCGTTCGCCCAGCAGGTGGGCGGCCTTGTTTGCGGCGAGGATGAGCACGAGCCCGACCACGCCCTTGAACAGCCCTGCCGCGGCCCCGTAGTCGAAGTCGCCGGTGCGGATGCCGCTGTAGTACACGAACGTGTCGAACACTTCGGACGCCTGCGAGCCGACGGCGCTGCGTTGCAGGAAGAACTGCTCGAACCCGACGTTGAGCGCGTCGCCGAGGCGCAGGATCAGCAGCAGCACGACGACCGGCCGGATCCCCGGCAGGGTGATGTGCCACAGCCGCCGCCACCGTCCGGCCCCGTCCACCGCGGCGGCCTCGTACAGGTTCGGGTCGATCGCGGCGAGGGCCGCGAGGAAGATGATCGCCCCGAACCCGGCCTCCTTCCAGATCGCCTGCGAGGTCACGAGCAGGATGAACGTGTCCGGGTTGGTCATCCAGTCCACGCCCTCGAAGCCCGCGCCGCGCAGCGCCTGGCTGAGCAGCCCGGCCCCGCCGAGCATCTGCTGGAAGATCGCGATGACGAGCACCCAGGAGAAGAAGTACGGCAGGTACACGACGCTCTGGAGCATCGACCGCAGCCGCTCGGACACCAGGGAGTGCATGAGCAGCGCCAGCGCGATCGGCACCGGGAAGTAGAACACCAGCTGGAACGCGGTGATCGACAGCGTGTTCACGAGCGCGCGCGTGAAATCCGGGTCGGAGAACAGCATCTGGAAGTGCGTGAACCCGACCAGGCGCGAGCCGAGGATCCCGCCGGTGTACGGCTTGTAGTCCTGGAACGCGACCACGTTGCCGAGCGTGGGGATCCACCAGAACCCCCACACGAGCAGCATCATCGGGGCGGCCATGAGCAGCAGCGGCCAGTCCCGGCGCAGCCGGGACCGCCAGTGGCCCTTCACGGTCCGCTGCGGAGCGTCCCCCGCCGCGGCGGCGGGGGACTCGATCGTCGCGGTGCTCACAGGCGGCCGTTGTCCTCGGCGACCTTGGTGTAGTACTCCCGGGCGGCGTCGCCGACCTTCGCGCGCCAGTCGTCCACGATGGACGCCCACTCGGCGACCTCCCGCTGGCCGCGGTAGATCTCGTGGTGGGCCTCGGTCATGGGCTCGTTCTCGGCGGCGAGGTCGGAGGGCATCTCGACGCGCAGGCCCTGGAACGGGTGATCGTCGAGGAACGGGGCGGCGTTGGTCTCCCACGCGTGCTGGGCCTCGACGAGCCCGGGGTACTGGAACTTGAAGTTCGCGTTCGCGCGGCCCGACAGGAACAGGTACGTGTTGGCGACCTCGGTCTGCCCCAGGTCGGTCCGCTGCGGCACGCCCTCGGCGTCGACGGTGAAGTGGACGCCTTCGACGCCGTCCCACACCAGGTCCCACTCGACGGTCCCGAACGGCGCGGAGCACCAGTTCGCGACCCGCAGGCACTCCTTGATCCGCTCCTCGGAGAGGTCCTTCTTGATGAACGTGAACATGCCGGCGGGGTCGTCGCGCCAGATCGTGGGCGTGCCCCCGGCCTCGCGGGCCAGCGGGTTCACGGCCTGGAGGTCGAAGCCGGGCACGTCGCGGTAGGTCCCGAGCATCTCGTGCCACGCGCCGAGGCCGTCCTCGTAGAACACGGCCTGGCCGGAGCCGATGATCTCCTTGACGTTGGTGAGCCGGTCGGCGACGTAGTCCGGGTGGACGAGCCCCTGGTCGAACAGGCCGCGCGTGTACTCGATGGCGGCGGCGAACTCCTCGGTCTCGAACTTGTGGACGAGCTTGCCGTCGACGACCTTCCACAGCGTCGGGACGCCCATCGCCTCCTGGACGGTCTGGTCGATCCCGGCGAAGGCCCACCGGTTCGCGGCCGGGTCGTTGATCTCCGCCGCGAACGCGAGCAGCTCTTCGAGGTTCACCGGGTGCTCCAGGCCCAGCCCGTCGAGGAGGTCCTGGCGCGCGAACAGCGTGTTCGTGTACGGCGCCCGCTCCCAGGGGACGCCCAGGAGCGTGCCGCCGAAGACGCCCATGGCCCACGCGGCGGTCGGGTAGCTCGCGAGGAGCGGGTAGTCGGCGGCCTTGTCCCCGGCGAGGTACGGCGAGAGGTCGGCGAACAGCTCGTTGGCGGCCTCGGTGAAGTCGGAGAGCTTGATGATCTCCCAGCCGGGGATCTGGAACATGTCGGGGACGTCGCCGCTGGCGAGCGTCGTGGTGATCTTGTCGACGTAGTTGTTGCCGTCGGCGATGTTGAACGTGACGGTGCCGCCGAGCGCCTCGTTGACCGCGGTGAAGTACGAGTTCCCGGGCAGGCCGGGCGGGGCGGGGTTCCACAGCGGGGTGATCGCGGTGATCTCCTCGCCGGTGGTCATCGGCTTCTCGGCGACGGCCTGGAGCGGCTGCTCGGGGCGCGAGAGGAAGCCGGGGGAGACGGTGCCGTCGGGCTGGCCGGGGAGGTCGGGCTCGACGCCGCCCTCGTACGGGGTGTAGGTCGGCAGCAGGTCGGCGAGTTCGTCGGAGCCCGCGGCGGTGCCCTCGGGCCCTTCGTCGAGCGCCGCGCATCCTGCCAGTGATGCGGCGGCGGCCGCGGCCGCGCTGGCCTGGAACAGGCTGCGGCGGTGCAGTCGGGGGGTGCCGTTCTCGTTGTCGCCCATGGCGATGCCTTTCGTCGGGGGATACAGGATTCGCCGGGAGTATGCAGGCCGGAGCCGTTGCTTTAAAGGTATGACCAAACGAATATAACTACATGGATGAGAGCTGCGCAACACCCTTGCCCCACTAGTCCGCCAGAGAGTGTCATACCTCAGCGGTAGTGTCCCGTTGTGCTGTTGAGGTACCGGTTCCGGATTTATCCGACGCTCCCGCAACGCGCGGGTCTCGCGCGATCGTTCGGGTGCGCGCGGGTTGTCTTCAACGACGCTGTCGCGGCGAGGAACGCCGCGTTCGCGGCGGGTGAGGCGTTTCCGTCAACGGCGATCTTGTCCAAGCGGCTCATCACTGAAGCAAAGCGCACCCCGGAGCGGGCCTGGCTCTCCGAGGTCAGTTCGGTGGTATTGCAGCAAGCCCTGGCAGACTGCGATCGAGCGTACAAGAATTTCTTCGACTCGCTCAAGGGCAAGCGCGGTGGTGCGCGGATGGGCCCGCCACGGTTCAGGAGGCGCACGGCCGCTCAATCGATCCGCTTCACCCGCAACGCCTGTTTTCGAGTGCTGGGCAATGGCCGGTTGCGGTTGCCGAAGATCGGGGACCTGAGGGTGGCGTGGTCGCGGGAACTGCCTTCGGAACCGACTTCGGTCACCGTGATCAAGTCCGCGACCGGCAAGTATTACGCGAGCTTCGTCGTGAGCCTCGACAGCGGCGAGATGATGCCGTCGGTCGAGTCCGAGGCCGGGATCGATCTGGGGCTCAAGGACTTCGCGGTTCTCTCCAGCGGAAAGGTAATCGAGAACCCCCGGTTCTTTCGCCGGATGGAACGCAAACTAGCCAAGGCGCAGCGGGCGCTGTCGCGGAAGAACAAGGGCTCGGCGAACTGGGCGAAGACCAGGCTCGTCGTGGCGAAAGCTCATGAGAAGACAAGAAACCGCAGGGACGACTGGATCAACCAGCAGGTGGCGACACTCGTGCGCGAGAACCAAGCGCTGTATGTCGAAGACTTGTCGGTTCGAGGCTTGGCCCGCGGCCGGGCCTCGAAGTCGATCCATGACGCCGCGCTCGGGATGTTCGCGAATCGGCTCGAATCGAAGGCCGCTCGGGCAGGGAGGACCTTCGTCCGTGTGGCCCGATGGTTCCCGTCGACACGGTTGTGCTCGGCTTGTGGCGTGCTCGATGGCCCGAAGGGCCCGGAGGGATTGGGCGTCCGCGAATGGAGATGCGGCTGCGGTGCGGTCCACGACCGGGACCGCAACGCAGCCGACAACATTCTTCTTGAAGGAAGACGATTGGTCGCCGCCGGGCAGGCGGAGACTCGAAACGCCTCTGGAGGGCAGGTAAGACCGGGGGCACCCGGCGCCGCCCGCAATTCCCGTAATGCGGGGCTGAACGAGGAACCCACCCGTACGCGACTCGTATCCCCGAGTCGCTAGCCGGAAATCACCGCCCCTTAGGGCGATGAGGATGTCAAATGTCGCGGTAGCGCTTGGCGGCCTTCAGGAGCGGTTCGAGGATCTCCGGCGTGACCTGGCGCGAGGCCGGGACGGCGTCGAAGCTGAACTTCTCGGTGAAGAACACCCCGTACGCGGGGGTGTCGCGCTGGAAGCGCCAGCCCTCGGCGAGTGGCCCGGCGTCGTAGGCGCCGAAGCCGAGCGAGTCGAGGAAGTCGGTGACGGCCTGCTTGGCGGCGGCGTCGTCGCCCGCGATGGCGAGCACGGAGCGCTCGGGGTCCCCGGCCGGGCGGGCGAGGTCCGCCACGTGGCCCTGGTAGATGTTGTTGAAGCCCTTGACGACGAAGGACTCCGGCAGGTGCGCCTGGAGCAGCTCGCTCACGGTGGTCGACTCGTCGTCGAGCTCGGCGATCTGACCGTCGCGCTCGGGGTAGTAGTTGTTGGTGTCGAAGACGACCTTGCCGCGCAGCTCCTCGACCGGGACGGTCTTGTACGCCTTCAGCGGGATGGTCACGACGACCAGGTCGCCCGCGGCCGCGGCCTCGGCGGGCGTGGCGGCGCGGCCGTTCGGCCCAAGCTCCGCGACGAGGTCCGCGAGGGTCTCGGGCCCGCGGCTGTTGCTCAGGACCACGTGGTGGCCCGCCTTGACGGCGAGGCGCGCGATGGCGCCGCCGATGTTGCCGCTGCCGATCAATCCGATTGTGCTCATACCAGTGAGTAACGAGCGCACAACTGCGGCAATTCCGCCTTTTCAAGGTGTTCTGCGCCATGGTGGCGGGCCGGACGCGAGCATTCCTCGATCCGCGGTCGCCCCCGGCTGCAACTGTGCCTCGGGGGTGCGACAGGGCGACGGGGCGGGGCGGAAACGTGGGAAGACTGCTTGACCGGGGTTTGACTTTATGCTTAAAATCGCCCGCGGCACTGGATCGGTAAAGAAGGGGAGCGGGCATGGGCGCACCGCGCAAGGCCAGCATGGCCGATGTCGCCGACCGCGCCGGCGTCTCCGTCATGACCGTCTCCAACGTCATCAACCGCCCCGAGGTCGTCGCCGAGGCCACCCGCGACAAGGTCCACGCCGCGATGCGCGACCTGCGCTACCGCAACAACCTCGTCGCCCGCAGCCTCCGCCTCGCGCAGCCCCGCCAGATCGGGTACGTCATGCCCCCGCCCGACTGGGCCGGCAACCAGTACATGGACGTGTTCCTGCACGACCTCGCCACCGCCTGCCAGGCCGCCGACCGCAACCTCACCCTCATCACCCAGCGCGACACCGAGGCGCTCATGACCGCCTGCGAGGACCTGTACTTCGGGCAGTCCGTCGCCGGGTTCGTCATCTCGAACGTCGGGCCCGAGGACCAGCGCCCCGTCGAGCTCCGCCGCCGCGGGATCCCCTTCGCCGCCTACGGCCGCACCGAGGAGGCCTTCGCGACCCCCTGGAGCTGGGCCGAAGGCGACGCCGCCGCCGGGATCGAGCTGGCCGTGGACCACCTCGCCGCGCTCGGCCACCGCGAACTCGCGTTCGTCGGCGCCGACCCCGGGTCCGTCACCATGGTGCAGCGCGAGATCGGCTACCGGAACGCCTGCCGCCGCCACGGCCTCGACTCCTCGACCGCGGACGCGCGGATCGTCCGGTCCGGCGGCGACCTCGCCTCCGGCGTCCGCATCGCCGCCGCGCTCCTCGACTCCCCGGCGCCGCCGACCGCGATCGTCTGCCGCGCCGACACCCTCGCGGCGGGCGCGGTCATCGCGCTCCAGGCCCGCGGCCTCGCCCCCGGCCAGGACGTCGCCGTCACCGGGTACGACGACACGCCCCTGACCTCCTTCGGCCCCGTCGGCATCACCTCGGTCCGGCAGGCGTCCGCCGCGATCGCCGAGGCCCTCGTGCGCCTCGTCATCGAGCAGCCCGGCGAGCCCGAGCACCTCCTCATGGCGCCCTCCCTCACCGTCCGCTCCAGCACCGACCCCGCCGCATGAACACCCTTGCGGCCCAACGATTTACCAGCTCATAACACGTATAGCAAGGAGCACCGCATGACACAGGCACCCATCCGCGTCGTCGTCTGGGGCGAGAACCGTCACGAGCAGGTCGAGCCCTCCGTGGCCGAGCGCTACCCCGACGGCATGCACGGCGCCATCGCCAAGGGCACCGGCGAATGGCTCGGCGACAAGGCCGTCATCACCACCCACACCCTCGACGAGCCCGAGCACGGGCTCACCTCCGACGTCCTCGACGCCACCGACGTCCTCGTCTGGTGGGGCCACGCCGCCCACGGCGACGTCGCCGACGAGATCGTCGAGCGCGTCCACCGCCACGTCCTCGCCGGCATGGGCCTCATCGTGCTCCACTCCGGACACTGGTCGAAGATCTTCACGAAGCTCATGGGCACCACCTGCACGCTGCGCTGGCGCTCCGAGCACGACCGCGAACTGGTGTGGACCGTCAACCCGCAGCACCCGATCGCCCGCGGCATCCCCAACCCGATCGTCATCCCCGAGCAGGAGATGTACGGCGAGTACTTCGACGTGCCCACCCCCGACGAGCTCATCTTCATCTCCGGGTTCACCGGCGGCGAGGTCTTCCGCTCCGGCATGACCTACCGCCGCGGCTTCGGCCGGATCTTCTACTTCAGCCCCGGCGACCAGGACTTCCCGGTCTACCACCACCCCGACGTCAACCACGTCATCGCCAACGGCATCGAATGGGCCCGCCCCGACCGCGAGCGCGAGACCCCCACCCTCCTGCGCTACGACACCGACGACTTCTTCAACGGCCAGGGCTACCGCGGGGCGTTCGAGCGATGAGCTACACGACCCTCGACATCGAAGGGCCGCTGCGACTCGTCGTCGTCGGCGCCGGCGGCATGGGCCGCGCCTGGATGCACACCATCGAGGCCGACCCCGCCACCGAGCTCGTCGGCGTCGCCGACCTGTACCCGGCCGCCACCGAAGGGGCCGTCGCCGACCTCGGCCGCGAGATCGCCACCGGGACCGACGCCGTCGAGCTCGCGCAGCGCACCGGCGCCCACGCGCTCGTCAACGCCACCATTCCCGAAGCGCACCACCCGGTCACGATCGCCGCCCTCCGCGCCGGACTCCCGGTCCTGGGGGAGAAGCCCGTGGCCGCCACCGTCGCCGAGGGCCTCGCGCTCGCGGCCGCCGCCGAACTGACCGGGCACCTGTTCATGGTCAGCCAGTCCCGCCGCTACAACCGCGGCCTGTTCCAGGCCAAGCGGCAGGCGGCGTCCCTGGGGCGCATCGGGATCGTCGCGGTCGACTTCTTCAAGGCCCCGCACTTCGGGGGCTTCCGCGACGCGATGGACTCGCCGCTCCTGCTCGACATGGCGATCCACCAGTTCGACATGGCGCGGTTCCTCCTCGACGCCGACCCGGTCGCGGTCGTCTGCGAGGAGTACAACCCGCCGTGGTCCTGGTACGCCGGGAACGCAGCCGCCACCGCCGCGTTCGAGATGGAGGGCGGCGCCCGGTTCACGTTCAACGGGTCCTGGTGCAGCCCCGGCCTGGAGACCTCCTGGAACGGCGCCTGGCGGATCTCCGCCGAGCACGGCAGCGCCGTCTGGGACGGCGAGGGCGACCCGCAGTCCGACCCGGAGTCGAAGGCGACCGCCGACGACCCCGGCGACGGCATCGCCGGGTCCCTGCGCGAGTTCACCGCCGCGCTGCTCCAGGGCCGCGAGCCCATGGGCCGCGTCCACGCCAACGTCCTCAGCCTCGCGATGGTCGAGGCCGCGATCCGCAGCGCCGCCGAGGGTCGCCGCGTCCAGGTCGACGAGATCCTCGACGGGGCTTACGAGTCCGCGCTCGCGGCGACCGCCGACGCGGATATCCTCGCTGTGTTGCAAGGGTGGCCGTCGGTCCGCGACGGCCTGAACCGAGGGAGCCGCAGTGACTGAACCGCTTCGCATCGGCATGATCGGCTACGCCTTCATGGGCGCGGCCCACTCGCACGCGTGGCGCACCGCGCCGCGCTTCTTCGACCTGCCGCTGGGCATCGAGATGACCGCCCTCGCCGGACGCGACGCCGAACGGCTCAACGCCGCCGCGGCCAAGCTCGGCTGGGACTCCACCGAGACCGACTGGCGCCGCCTGATCGAGCGCGACGACATCGACCTCGTCGACATCTGCGTCCCCGGGAACCTGCACGCCGAGATCGCCATCGCGGCGCTCGAAGCGGGCAAGCACGTCCTGTGCGAGAAGCCGCTCGCGAACTCCGTCGCGGAGGCCGAGGCGATGACCGCCGCGGCCGAGGCGGCGAAAGCCCGTGGCGCCCTTGCCATGTGCGGGTTCTCCTACCGCCGCACCCCGGCCCTGTCGCTCGCGAAGCGCCTGGTCGACTCAGGCGCGCTCGGCGAGATCCGGCACGTGCGGGCCCAGTACCTCCAGGACTGGCTCACCGACGCGAACGCGCCCCTGACCTGGCGCCTCGACAAGTCGAAGTCCGGGTCGGGCTCCCTCGGCGACATCGGCGCGCACATCATCGACGCGGCGCAGTGGATCTCCGGCTCCGACGTCGCGGGCGTCTCGGCGATCATGGAGACCTTCGTGAAGGAGCGGCCCGTGGGCGGCGACTTCGTGGGCCTCGGCGGGCACGGCGGCGCCGACGGGCCCAAGGGCCCGGTCACCGTGGACGACGCGGCGGTGTTCACCGCCCGCTTCGGCAACGGCGCGGTCGGCGTCTTCGAGGCCACCCGCTTCGCCCTCGGCCGCAAGAACGCGATGCGCCTGGAGCTCAACGGCTCCAAGGCGTCCCTCGCGTTCGACTTCGAGGACATGAACTCGCTGTGGTTCTACGACGCCGCCGACGAGCCGAACGCGGGCTTCCGCAAGATCCAGGCCACCGAGCCCGAGCACCCGTACACCGGGAACTGGTGGCCTGTCGGCCACGGCCTCGGCTACGAGCACGGCTTCACCCACCAGGTCGTCGACCTCGTGAACGCGATCGGCGCAGGCGAGCAGCCGACGCCGTCGTTCGCCGACGCGCTCCAGGTCCAGAAGGTCCTGGCCGCCGTCGAGGCGAGCGCCGCCGACGACAGCCGCTGGACCGCGGTCTGACCGCACCGCAAGACCCGAGGGCCCGTCCACTGCACTCTGCTGCGGCAAAACCGGTGGACGGGCCCTTTACGCTGCAAGGCATGGACACCCTGCTGAACGTCATCGACGTCGAGGCCACCTGCTGGGAGGGGCAGCCGCCCGCGGGGGCGGTCAACGAGATCATCGAGATCGGCCTCACCGTCGTCGACCTCGCCGCCGGCGAACGGCTCGCCAAGCACCGGATCCTGGTGCGCCCCAGGCGCTCCCGCGTCAGCGAGTTCTGCACGCGGCTCACGGGCCTGACACAGGCCGAAGTGGACAGCGGGATCGAGTTCGCCGACGCCTGCGCCCTCCTCGCCAAAGAGCACCGCGCCGACTCCCGCCCCTGGGCCAGCTGGGGCGACTACGACCGCAACCAGTTCCAGCGCCAGTGCAAGGCCACCGGCACCCGCTACCCCTTCGGCAGCCGCCACACCAACGCCAAGCTCGTCTTCACCGAGGCCAACGGCCTCAAGCGGCGGCCTGGCATGGCGACCGCGCTCGAGATCGCGGGCCTGCCCCTCGACGGCCGCCACCACAGCGGCGCCGACGACGCCTGGAACATCGCCGCACTCGTCCTCGGCCTCGCCGCGACGGGCGACTGGCCCGAGCACACGTGAGGGCCGGGCGCATCAGCGCCCGGCCCTCCGTCTCGTCTTAAGCCCGCGTGAGGCGCAGCGTCACGAGCTGGAAGGGGCGCAACGCGAGCGACACCGATCCGGCGTCGGACGCGGTGACCGCGACCTGCTCGGACTCGCGCTCCAGCAGGTCCGTCTCCACGACGCCGCCCGCGGCGAAGCCGAGGTCGAGGACCGCTTCCGTGCGCGCACCGTGCGCCTCGTACAGCCGCACCACCACGTCGCCCGAACCGTCCTCGGCGAGCTTCACCGTCTCCACGACCACCGCCGGGTTCCCCACGGCCACCAGCGGATCCACCGCTCCCGCGGCCGCCGCGCGCAGCGGCAGGTTGAGCCGGTACCCGGCCCGCACCGCCTCCGCGACCCCGCCCGGGACGAGCGACGTGCGGAAGACGTGCTCGCCCTGGTCGGCCTCCGGGTCCGGGAACAGCGGCGACTTCAGGAGCGTCTGGCGCACCACCGAATAGGTGCCGCCGCCCCGGCGCGCGTGGCGGGTCACGTCGTGCCCGTAGGTCGCGTCGTTCGCGACGCCCAGGCCCCGGCCCGCCTCTCCCACGTGGACCCACCGGTGCGCGCACGTCTCGAACCGCGCCTCGTCCCAGCTCGTGTTCGTGTGCGTGGCCCGCTCGATATGCCCGAACTGGATCTCCGAGCGCGCCGACGCCGTGTGCACGTCGACCGGGAACGCGAACTTCAGCATCGTCTGCCGCTCATGCCAGTCCACCGTGGTCTCGACGTCGACGGCGGCCCGACCCGCCTCCACAGTGAACACCTGCGTGATCGTCGACTCGCCGAGGGTCCGCACCGTGCGCACCGCCGCGCGCCCGGCGCCGTCCTCGACCACCTTGACCTCGTCGGCGGCCGTCAGGTCCCGGCCGGAACGCCGGTACTCGATGTCCACGTCCCACGCGTCGTACTGCCGCGGCGTGTCCGTGAACGCCTGGAGCAGACCCGCGCGCTGACCGGGCGGCACGGTCTCGCGACCCGTCGACCCGTCCACCAGGGAGGTGATGAGCCCATCGGCGTCGAAGACCACGCGGACGGCGCCGTTCGCGATCACCGTCGCGCCCGCTTCGCGCTCCACCGTCACCGAGCCGTCGATCTGCCTGGGGCCCACCGCGAACGCGGGCACCCCGTCGACCTCATACGGCCCGGAGTTCACGAACCCCTCGCCGCCGGACCCGAGCGCCGCCACCGCATCCGCGATCACCGGCTCCAGATCCGCCTCGATCTGCGCGTACTCCTTCGCGACCTGGTCGTACACCCACCCGATCGACGAGCCCGGCAGGATGTCGTGGAACTGGTTGAGCAGCACCGTCCGCCACGACTTCCGCAGCAGTTCGTACGGGTACTCGGCGCCCGTGCGCACGGCCGCGGTCGCCGCCCACAGCTCCGCCTCGTGGAGCAGCGCCTCGCTGCGGCGGTTCCCGCGCTTCGTGCGCGCCTGCGACGCGTACGTGCCGCGGTGATTCTCCAGGTACAGCTCCCCGGACCACACCGGACGCGACGGCACCTCTTCTTCCGCGGCCTCGAAGAAGACGATCGGCGGCGCGATCCGCACCGTCGGCGACCCCTCCAGGTCCGCCGCGCGCCGCGCGGCCGCCATCATCTCCCGGGTCGGCCCGCCGCCGCCGTCGCCGAACCCGAAGGGCACCAGCGACATGTTCGCCCGGCCCTTGTCGGCGAAGTTCCGCTCCGTGTGCGCCAGTTCCTTCGGGGTGAGCTGCGAGTTGTAGGTGTCGACCGGCGGGAAGTGCGCGAAGATCCGCGTCCCGTCGATGCCCTCCCAGTCGAACGTGTGGTGCGGATACCTGTTGACCTCGTTCCACGACAGCTTCTGCGTCAGGAAGTACCCCGCGCCCGCCGCGCGCGCGATCTGCGGCAGCGCGCCCGTGTACCCGAACGAGTCCGGCAGCCACACCTCGCGGGTGTCGACCCCGAACTCCTCCAGGAAGAACCGCTTCCCCTCCGTGAACTGCCGCGCCATCGCCTCCGAGCCCGGCATGTTCGTGTCCGACTCAACCCACATGCCGCCGACCGGCACGAACCGGCCCTCCGCGACCCGCGCGCGGATCCGCTCGAACAGCTCCGGGTAGGACTCCTTGATCCACGCGAACTGCTGCGCCGACGAGCACGCGAACACCAGGTCCGGGTCCGCGTCCATGAGCTCCAGGACGTTCGCGAACGTCCGCGCGCACTTGCGCACCGTCTCGCGCACCGGCCACAGCCACGCCGAGTCGATGTGCGCGTGGCCCACCGCGAACACCTGGTGCGCCGACCGCGCCGCCGGGGACGACAGGACGCTCCGCAGCGCCTTGCGCCCCGCGACCGCGGTCCCGTGCACGTCGTGCGGGTGGACCGCGTCGACCATCGCGTCGAGGGCCGCGAACAGCTCCGCGCGCCGCGGCGAGCCCTCCGGCAGCTCCAGCGCCAGACCGCGCACGGTCGCCACGTCCTGCACGAGCCCCCACACCGTCGCGTCCCGCTGCACCACCGCGATCCGGCCCAGCCGGTAGATCGGGGTGTCCGGCGCGGTCTCCCAGCGCCCCAGCGGGGTCGGCGCGAACCGGACGCCGCTGGTGAACACGTCGGGGTTCGCCGCGGCCTCCACGTACAGCTCGAACGACTCGCCCGGCTTGAGCCCCAGGCGCACGTAGTCGTTCTTCGGCTCGATCGCCTTCAGCGCCCGGCCCGAGCCGTCGAAGACCAGGGCCTCCACCTGGAAGCCCGCGCCCTCGCCGATGAACCCGGGGTCGATCGCGAGCTCCACTTCACCCGGCTCGGCCGACCAGTCCTCCGGGACCGTCCCGGACACCTTGAACCACACCGTGCCCCAGGCCCGGCCCCACGCGTGACCCTCCTCGACCGGCTCGTACGCCTGCCCGACGGCCTCACTGAACGGCACCGGCTCCCCGGGCACCGCCCAGGCCGCCACCCGGACCGGCGCGCTCGCCCGCTCCCTCGCCGGTTCCAGGCGCTCCTTCACGAAGCGGTCGAGGCGGACCTTGACGGCGTGCTGCTGCTGATGCAATTGAAACTCCTCTATGGGGGAGGGTCGTGAGCATTCGACGTGCCGGGTCGGTCCCGGGTGCTGCACCCGCGGCCGATGCGAGTGTAAGCCTTTGCCCGGGGTTCGCGAAACGGGCGGAAGCGGACCGTTCTTTCAGTCCCGGACCGCCTCCAGGCCGGTCTCCCGGTAGTGCGCGACCGCAGCAGGCGAGGCGAGGTGCGCGACGAGGGCCCGCGCGGCGTCGTCCGCGCCGGCGCCCGTGGCCGCGGCGAACACCGTGTAGTGCTGGGCCGGTTCGGGAAGCGGCCCGACGAGCCGGGCCTCCGGGACGAACCGGAGTTCGCTCAGCTGCTGCACGGCGAGGTCGGCGCGCCCGTCGAGGAGCGCCTCCGCGACGAAGCCCTTCTCGACCACGGTCGCGCGGGCGTTGACGCGGTCGGCGATGCCGAGGTCGCCGAGGAGCGACGCGAAGTAGACGCCGCTGGCGCCGGTCCGCGAGTACGCGACCGAGCGGGCCGCCACGAGCGCGGCCTTCAAGGACTCCGCAGTGGAGATGTCGGGCAGCGCGCCGTCTCCGGGCGGGGCCGCGACGCCGACGCCGACACGGGCGATCTCGACCGCCTCGTCGAGGACACCCGCCGCGACCAGCTCCGCGAGCTGGTGGCCGACCCCGATCATGACGTCGGGGAGGTCGCGGTCCTCGATGCGCCGCAACAGGACGTTGGTCGGGTCGTAGACCGTCTCGACCTCGTGCCCGGTGGCCGCGGTGAAGTCGTCGAGGACGCCCGCGTCCAGGGCGAGGCGGACGGCCAGGGTGCTGAACAGGCGGATCATGCGCGGGGCCTTTCGGTGAGCTGGGACTTCAGGAGCGCGGCGGCGGCGAGCGGGCCCGAGACCACGGGGATCCCGAGGCGATCTTGAAGCAGTTCGGCGGCGGGCGCGAGCGAGTACTGGGCGAGGACCACCGCGTCGTACCCGCGGCCCGCGCTGACGGTGGCGTGCAGCGCGTCGGCGAGGCCCTGCACATCGCCGCTCCGGCTCGGTGCCATCGCGGCCGTGGAGGTCGCGGACTCGACCTCGGTCCCGTCGGCGACCGCCCGGAGCCGCCGCCCCGCATCGCGGGCGGCGGTCTCGAAGGACGCCACGACGAGGACGCCGGGCCACCGCTCGCGGGCGACCCGCGCGAACGCGGCCTGGTCGGGGGCGAGCACCGGAATGCCGATGTCGGTCGCCTCGGCGACCGGCCCGTACATGGAGCAGGTGAGCAGCACCCCGGCCGCGCCGCCGTCCCTCGCGTAGGCGATGAGCCGCGACATGCGTTCGGCGAGTTCGGGAGTGAGCCCGCCCGCGGCGTCGGCGTCCGGTAGGAGCCGGTCGTCCAGGAGGTTCCACGGCTCGGCCTCGGGGAAGCCCGCGGCGAGCCCGTCGACCGCGGGCGCGACGGCCGCGGTCGTCCCGTGGATGAGCGCGATCCTCACGGCGCCAGCTCCTTCCGCCAGCCGAGCCCTTCGACGGTGCCCGTGGCGGGCGCGTACTCGCACCCGATCCACCCCTCGTACCCGCTCGCCTCGATCGCGGCGAACACGGACTTGAAGTTGACCTCGCCGGTGCCCGGCTCGTGGCGCGAGGGAGGGTCGGCGATCTGGAGGTGGAACGCGCCCGGCAGCTCCGCGCCGAGCAGCGTCAACAGGTCGCCCTCGTCGATCTGCGCGTGGTACACGTCGAGCAGGACGCCGACGTTCCCCGCGTCGCAGACCTCGGCGACCGCGCGGGCCTGCGCCTGCGTCTCGAGGATGAACCCGGGCGCGTCGCGCTTGTTCTGCGCCTCCAGCAGGAGCCGCACGCCCGTGCCCGCGGCCTGCTCGGAGGCCCACGCGACGTTCGCGACGTACCGAGCGAAGGCCCGGTCCCGGCTCGTCCCGGGCGGGACCGTGCCGCCGACGAGGTGCACGAAGTCCGCGCCGAGCGCGACCGCGTAGTCGAGCGCGCTCAGGAACTCGGTCCTGAAGCGCGGCACCAGGTCCGGGAAGCAGGTGATGCCCTGCTGCTCCGGCGTGCCCGGCGCCCCCATCGGCGTGTTCACGAGCACCTGGTGCAGCCCGTGGTCGTCCAGGCGCTTGCGCAGCTCGCCGGCCTCGTACGTGTACGGGTCGGGGAACTCGACGGCGGTGAACCCGGCCGCGGCGGCGGCCGCGAACCGGTCGAGGAACTCGTGCTCGGTGAACAGCCACTTCAGGTTCGCGTCGAATCGGAGCGTCACGCGGCCCCCTTCAGGTAGTCGGGGTTGACGAGGTTACCCGGCCGCGGGTTCCCCGCGAGGAAGTCGGCGACCTGGCCCGCGGCCATGAGGCTCGACCGGGCCCGCGCCTGGTGCGTCGCCGCGCCGATGTGGGCGGTCACGAACACCCGGTCGAGGCCGCGCAGCGGGCTGTCGGCGGCGAGCGGCTCGGTCTCCAGGACGTCGAGCGCGGCGCCGCGCAGGTGCCCGCTCCGGACCGCGTCGGCGAGCGCGGCCTCGTCGAGGACGCCGCCGCGCGCGGTGTTGACGATGAACGCGCCCGGTTTCATGCCCGCGATCCGGTCGCGGTCGATGAGGTTCCGGGTCGACTCGTCCAGGAACAGGTGCAGCGTCAGGAAGTCGGCGGCCGCGAGCACCGCGTCGAGCGAGCCCCGTTCGACCCCGTGGTCCCCGGCGAACGCCGCGTCGAAGTACGGGTCGTACGCGATCACGGTCATCCCGAGCGCCCGCGCGACCCGCGCAACGGCCTTCCCGATCGAGCCGAGCCCCACGATCCCGAGCACCGATCCGGCGAGCTCGGTGCCGCTCGGCTGGTCCCAGCGGCCCTCGCGCACGGCCGCGATGTTCTGCGGCAGCAGGCGGGCGCCGTTGACGAGCTGGCCCAGGACCAGTTCGGCCACGGACTCGCGGTTGACGCCGGGCGTGTACGTGACGGCCACGCCCGCGCCGGTCGCGGCGGCGACGTCGATGTTGTCGAACCCGACCCCGCAGCGCCCGAACACCCGCAGTTTCGTTGCGGCCATGATGACCTCGGCGGTAAACCGGTCGGTCCCGGCGACGATCGCGTCGACTCCGGCGACGGCGTCCGCGAGGGACTGCCCGCTCGCGCCCCTGTCGGCGGCCCGCGCGAACACGACCTCGTGGCCCGCGTGCCGCAGCAGCCGTTCGACCTCGCCGCCCGGCTCCAGGTACGCGGTGGTGACCAGCACCCGCGCGCTCATGCGCCTTCCCCTCTCACCTGCGTGTAGACGGCCACGGTGTACTCGCCGATGCCCTCGGTGCCGCCTTCGCGGCCGTACCCGGAGGACTTGACGCCGCCGAACGGCGCCTCGGCGACCGCGAGCGCGGTGCTGTTGACGCCGATCATGCCGACGTCGAGGCGCGCGGCCACGTCCCGCGCGGCGTCCTCGGGCCCGAAGAGGTAGGCCGCGAGGCCCTGCTCCACGGCGTTCGCCCGCGCCACGGCCTCGTCGATGTCTTTGTAGGGCAGGACGGGTGCGACGGGCCCGAACGGCTCCTCGGTGAGGATCCGGGCGCCTTCGGGCACGTCCGCGACGACGGTCGGCGCGTAGAACCAGCCCGGCCCTTCGATACGGTGCCCGCCGGTGAGGATCCGTGCCCCGCCTTCGCGCAGATCATCTACAAGGGACTCGACGGCGGCGAGGCGCCGCGCGTTCGCGAGCGGCCCGACGTCGACGCCGTCGGCGTCCCCGGGCCCGACCACGAGGCTCGCGGCGGTCGCGGCGAACGCGGCCGCGAACGCCTCCGCGTCCTCCCGCGGCACGAAGAACCTGGTGGGGGAGATGCACACCTGCCCCGCGTTGCGGAACTTCGCGCCCGCGAGGGTCCTTGCGGCCGCGGCGATGTCGGCCCCGGGGAGCACGATCACGGGCGCGTGGCCGCCGAGTTCGAGGCTGAGCGGCTGGAGGTGCTCGGCGGAGAGCCGCACGAGCTCCTTGCCGACCGGGATCGACCCGGTGAGCGTGATCTTGCGGATCACGCGCGACCCGATCACCTGCGCCGCGATGGAAGGCGCGTCGCCGGTGACGACGGCGACCGCGTCCCCGGGCAGGCCCGCCTCCACGAGGCACTGCGCGAGCGCGACGGCCGCGCTCGGCGCCTCCTCGGCGGGCTTGACGAGGATCGAGCACCCGGCGGCGACGGCGGGCGCCATCTTGCGGGCCGGGAGCGAGGCGGGGAAGTTCCAGGCGGTGAACGCGGCGACGGGCCCGATCGGGCGCCGCTCAACGGTGAACTCGCGGTCGCCCTCGGTCCAGGTCCGGCCGAGGTCCCGCAGGGCCTCGTGCGCGAACCAGTCGAAGTACGCGGCGGACTGCTCGATCTCGGCGCGGGCCTCGCCCAGGGGCTTGCCCTGCTCGGCGGTGATCGCCCGCGCGACCGTCTCGGCCCGGCCGCGCAGGAGCGCCGCGGCCCCGGTCAGGACCCGCGCCCGCTCCTCGGGAGCCGAACGGCGCCAGGCGTCGAAGCCCCGTGCGACCGCGGCGAGCGCGTCGTCCACATCGGATTCGGTGGCGAGGGCCGCCGTGCCCGCGGCCTCGCCGGTGGCGGGGTCGTGCAGCGGGACGGCCCCGCCGTCGGCGGCCGCGCGGAGGCGGCCGCCGACGAACAGGAGGGTGTCGGTCATCGCGGTTCCAGGACCACGAGGGACACCGACGGCAGCGGGAGCGCCGTCTCGTACCGCAGCGCCCCGTCCTCCGCGGTCACCGTCCGCGCGTCGCCGACGGTCTCCAGGCCCTGCCGGGCGTGGATCGCCTTGAGCGCGTCCGCGTCCGGCTCCTGCGGGGACCCGAGGGACTCCCACACGGTGTGCGCGTTGGAGTGGTCGGCGTCGATCCGGTACTCGGTCGCCGTGTAGGACCCGGCCGCGAGGCCGGTGAACGCCAGGACCGCGGCGGTGCGCTCGGCGTCCTGCGCGTACTGGTCGTCGCCGTGGCGCCACACGAGCGCCGTGACGGTGCCGTCGTCGGCGATGGACGCGAGCGCGTCGACCTCCTCGGGCATCCCGTACTCGCGGCCCGACAGGTCGTCGATGGGGAACGCCCGGTCGGAGACGGCCGGGAGCCGCCGGTCGCCGAGCTTCGCGAAGAGCCGGTAGGCGTTCATGAACGGCTTCTCGACGCCGCCCTGGGTGGTCCACGACCGGGTGCCCTCGAAGTACCGCTCGCCCTCGAAGTAGAACGACCAGGTGGTGGCCTGCTCGATGTTGTCGCTGTGGGCGGCGCTGAGGTCGAGGAGCTTCTTCATGAGCTTGGCCTGGAACACCGGGTAGTACTCGGTGTTCTGGAACCGGAAGTTCGGGTTGTCGTAGGCGGAGTGGTGCGCGGGCACGCCCGCGTCGCACTCGTCGATGAGCGCGGGCAGGGCCGCGTACTCGGGGAACTCGTCCATGACCGACAGGAGCCGGTCCACCTCGAACAGCATCTTCACCGCGGAGGGCGACTCCTGCACGGGTGCGGGGGCGCCGATGGGTCCGTAGGTGCGCCACGGCGTGAAGTGGGAGCCCTTGGTGTGGAAGGAGACGTAGTCCAGGGGCGTCCCGGTCGCCTTGCAGTGCTTGAGGAACCCGCGGAGGAACTCGACCCCGTCGTCGCCGCCGGTGACCGAGGGCCCGCCGACCCGCGCGTCCGGCAGCACGCCGCGGATCGCCTCGGCGGTGACGGTGTACAGGTCGTAGTACTGCTGCGGGGTGCCGCGCCAGTAGAAGATGTCGGGCTCGTTCCACAGCTCCCACACCCATGTCGACACCTCTTCGGCGCCGTACCGGTCGAGGACGTGCGCGGCGGTGGCGGCGCACAGGTCCGCCCACTTGCCGTAGTCCTTGGGCGGGAAGGACCACAGGCCCTGCTCGTAGGCGCTGTAGACGGTGGGGCTGGAGATCACCGGGAACACGTCGAGGGCCTTCTCGGGCACGAGGTCCTTCGGCGTGAACCCGAGTTCGACGAGGACGTGGTGGCCGGCGCCGGTGATGGCGTCGTAGGTCTCGTCGAGGAGCGTGAAGTCGTAGAACGGGTTCCCGTCGGCGTCCTCGTGGTAGACGTTCCCGTTGCCCCAGTGCGGCTGGCCCCAGCCGCTGCCGGAGCAGAACATGTAGTGCGGGCGCACGTGGTAGGCGCGCGGGGTGAACTCGCCGATGCTGCCCAGCAGCCGCTTGCCGTCGGGCCGGTACGTGTAGTTGATCTCGTCGTAGCCCATGCTCGCCCAGATCGGGGCGAGGTCGCCGCCCGGCGCGGCGGCGTCGATGCGGACCTCCGCGTCGCGCACGTGCCGCGGGTCCGGGTCGGACCGGGTCGCGGACGGGTGCCTCCGGTTCTGCCCTGCGTGCGCGGTGGTTCGTGAGTTCGGCATTGTCAACCTTTCAGACCGGTGTTGCTGATGCCCTGGACGATGAATCGCTGGGCGAGGAGGAAGATGAGCAGCGGCGGGGTGATGGCGAGGATCGTGGACGCCATGACGACCCCGTACTCGCTGTCCCCGTAGGCGGATCGGAACGTGATGAGCGCGAGCGGGAGCGTCTGCATCGACGGCGTGGAGGTCGCGATGAGCGGCCACAGGAAGTCGTTCCACGCGGCGAGGAACACGAGGATCCCGAGCGTGGCCAGGCCGGGCCTGATGAGCGGCAGCACGATGTAGCGGTAGTTCTGCCACGCGTTCGCGCCGTCGATCTTCGCGGCCTCGGTCAGCTCCACGGGCAGGTTCGCGATGAACTGCCGCAGCAGCACCACCCCGAACAGGGACACCACGTGCGGGATGATCAACGCGCCGTAAGTGTTCAGCAGGCCGAGCGCGGCGAACTGCTGGAACAGCGGCACGAGGATGACCTCCGTGGGGACGAGCATCATGAGGACGATCGCGGCGAGCACGACCGCGGAGCCGCGGAACGGCAGCCGGGCCAGCGCATACGCCATCATCGAGCAGACGACGAGCGCGAGCACGGTCGCCACGACGGCGACGACGGTGCTGTTGAAGAACGCGACGAACACGTTCACGGCCCGCCCGTCGGGCTGCACGAGCTTCGACCAGTTGTCGCCGGTCGGGTCGGCCGGGAGGAACCCCGAGCCGGTGGTGATCCGCTCGGCGCTGAACGAGCCGACGAGGACCCACAGGATCGGGAGGGTCCACGCGAGGGCGAGGACCGCGGCGACGGCCGTGCCGATGCGGCGGGCGCGCCGGTCGGGGCGCTTGGATCGCGGGCGCAGGACGGCGGCGGTCATGAGGCCCTCCTTCTGGTGAGCGCGAGCTGGACGACGGTGACGACGAGGATGATGAGGGCGAGGGTCCAGCCGATCGCGGCGGCGTACCCGGTCTGGAAGTCGCGGAAGCCGGCCTCGTAGAGCATCTGGAGGACGACCCGGGTCGACCCGGCGGGCCCGCCCTGCGTCACCAGGTACACCTGCTCGAAGACCTTGAACGAGTCGATGAGACGCAGCAGGACCACGAGCATGAGCACCGGCGCGATGGCCGGGAGCGTGATGTACCGGAACCGCTGCCACAGGTTCGCGCCGTCGATCTTCGCGGCCTCGTAGAGCTGCGCGGGGATGTCCTGGAGCGCGGCGAGGAGCACCAGCAGCGGGAAGCCGACGCGCCACCACAGGGTGATGAGGACGACCGCGCCCATGGCCTCGCCGGGCGTGGACAGCCACGCCTGCTCGGGCATGCCGAGCGCGCCGAGGATCTGGTTGACGTTGCCGCCCAGCGGGTTCAGCGCGGTCTGCCAGATGATGGCGACGGCCGCGCCGGTGAGCAGGTAGGGGGAGATGAACGCGGCGCGGATGGCGCCGCGGCCGCCGAGCCGCTGGTTGAGCAGCATCGCCAGCAGCAGGCCCACGGCGACCAGGACGGGCACGTTCAGGACCACGAACAGCGCCGTGTTCCCCAGGGCCGCATGGAAGTCCGGGTCGGTGACCAGGCTCGCGTAGTTGTCGAGGCCGACGAAGCCGCCGGTGCCCTCGGCCATGTTGGTGTCGGTGAGGCTGGTGTAGAAGCCGTTGACGACCGGGACGACCCACAGGAACAGCAGGAGCGCCAGGAACGGGGCGGCGAACAACAGGCCGACCTTCGTCAGCCGCCTGCGCCGCTTCGGGGCCGCCACAGTCGTCTCGGTCGGGGTCTCGAGCGTTGCGGTCATCGGGTCGCCCCCTGGATCGCGGCGGTCGCCTGCCGGGCGGCCTCGGACATGAGGGACAGGTCCTCGTTGCGGTACACGATGGACTGGGTGGCGCTGGTCAGGTACGTGAACGCCTGGTTCCAGCGCGGCACGTACGGCAGGAACCGCGCCCGCGGCTGCTCGGCGACGAACGTGGTCATCGCGGTGACGACCGGGTCGTCGCTGGCGGCGATCTCGGCGTCGACGCCGTTGTACGAGGGCGCCTGCGACCCGGCCCAGGTGACCGAGCCTTCGCGCACGACCCACTCGATGAACTTCGCGGCCTCGGCGCGCACCCACTCGTCGTTGCTGCGCTGCACGGGGATGCAGTACACGTGGGAGGTCGCGGCGACGGCCGGCGCGGCGTCGAAGAACACGGGGAGCGGGGCGACCCCGAACTCCTTCCCGTCCTCCTCGTTGGCCTTGACCATGTCGGCGAGGCCCCACGGCCCGATGAAGACCATGCCGACCTGCTCGTCCTGGAACTGCTGCCCCATCTGGACGCCGTCGAGGAGCTGCGAGGGCGCGATGCCGTCCTCGTGGACCCAGCGCCGCTCCATGTCGATCGCCTCCAGGGAGGCGTCGGAGTCGAACACGGCGGTGCCGTCGTCGGCGACGAGCTCGCCGCCGTTCTGCCAGTTCATGGTCAGCCACGGCATCCACGCGGCGGGCTCGCGGATGAACCCCCACACGCCGCTGTCCTTGAGCGCCTTGCCCGCCGCGACGAACTCCGCCGCGTCGGCCGGGGGCCGTTCGGGGTCGAGCCCGGCCTCCCGGAACAGCCGCTTGTTGTAGACCATGGCCTGCGGCCCGGTGCTCATGGTGATGCCGAGGCGCCTGCCCTCGACGACGCCGAGGTCCTGCGTGCCCTCGACGAAGTCGCCCTCGGCGAAGCCGAACGCGGCGAGGTCGAGGTCGTGCAGGAACCGGCGCAGGGGCGGGACCTCGTTGTTGTGGAGCGCCATGATCGCGGGCGGGTTGCCCGCGATGGACGAGGTGACGAGCTTGGTGAGGTAGTCGCCGCCGTACGCGGGCGCCGACATGCGGATCTGCGCCCCGGCGGACTGCTCGTTGTAGCGGTCGACGATGCCTTGCATGACGACGCCGTCGGGTCCCGTGTAGAAGGTGACGAACTCGAGGACGTTCCCGCCGGCGGCGGTGGTGTCGTCGAACGGGGAGCCGCAGCTGGTGAGGAGGGGCCCGGCGCTGAGCGCCGCACCCGCTCCGAGGAGTGCTCTTCGGGATATCTGGACCATTCGGCGCGCCTCCTTGCGCGATCCGGTGCCGCTGTCGGGGGGTCGTCGGCTCGGGATTGCGAGGGCACCGGTGCCGACCCGAGGAACGCTAACCCAGCGATTGGAGATTGTCAACAATAAATAATCTGCAAGATCGTGCTAGGCTTCGACCCGTGCAACTCACCCCGTTCGACGTCGCCGCCACGACCCCCGCGCTCGCCGCCCTGGTCGCGGACCGGCTGCGCGACATGATCACCCGCGGCCTGCTCGCCCCCGGCGAGCGCCTGAAGGAGACCGAGCTCGCCGACGCGCTGCACGTCAGCCGCGGCCCCGTCCGCGAAGCGATCGCCCTGCTCACCGCCGAAGGGCTCGTCGAGACCCAGCGGTACCGCGGCGCCCGCGTCATCAGCCTGACCGCCCGCGACATCGAGGAGGTCTACTCGCTGCGCCTCGCCATCGAGCGCCTCGCGATGGCCCGCGCCGCCGAGCGCATGGGCCCCGACCACTTCGAGGCCCTGGACGACGTCCTCGCCCGCATGCGCGACCTCCCCGCGACCGCCGCCGCCGGGGACGTCGCCGCCCTCGACCTCGAGTTCCACGACCTCGTCTACGAGGCCGCCGCCCACGCCCGCCTCGACCGCACCTGGGCGCCCATCCGCAGCCAGGTCGCCGTGTTCCTCAACGCCCGCACCGACGGCGACTACTTCCGGTCCACCAGCCACGCCAAGCACGAGCGGCTGCGCGACGCCCTCGCCTCCGGCGACCCCGCCGCCGCGGTCGCCGCCATCGACGACCACATCGGCTGGGTGCTCCTGCGCCTCGCCCCCTCCCACATCGACGAGACCCCCGAAGACAACACCGCTAAAGGAACCGCATGAGCACCAACTGGGCCGGGAACATCCGCTTCTCCACCGACCGGACCGCACGCCCCCGCACCGTGGCCGAGCTCCAGGAGGCCGTCGCCGCCGCCCCGCTCGTCCGCGCCGTCGGCACCGGCCACTCCTTCAACGACATCGCCGACACCAAGGGCCTCATGGTCTCCGTCGCCGGCCTCCCCGCCGACGTCCGCGTCGCCCCCGACCGCCGCACCGCCTCCGTCCCCGCCGGAGCCCCCTTCGCGCACGTCGCCCGCGCCCTCCACGCCGAGGGCCTCGCCCTCGGCAACACCGGGTCCCTCCCGCACATCTCCGTCGGCGGCGCCGTCGCCACCGGCACCCACGGCTCCGGCGACCGCAACCCCGCCCTCTCCGGGTACGTCGCCGCGATCGAGTACGTCCGCGCCGACGGCGAACTCCTCACCCTCAGCCGCGGCGACGACGCCTTCGACGGCTCCGTCGTCGCCCTCGGCGCCCTCGGCATCGCCGTCCGCCTCCACCTCGACGTCCGCCCCGCGTTCGACCTGCGCCAGGACCTCTTCCTCGACGCCCCATGGGAACGCGTCCTCGACCGCTTCCACGCGATCACCGCGGGCGCCTACTCCGCGAGCCTCTTCATCCAGGACTGGGCCGCCCCCGCCCTCAGCCAGATCCTCCTCAAGACCCCCGGCCCCGACCGCCCCGAACTCCCCGTCCCCGCCCGCTACTCCACCGCCCGCGCCGTCTCGCCCGTCGCCGGAGCCGACGACGCCACCGTCACCCTCCAAGGCGGCGCCCTCGGCCCCTGGCACGAGCGCCTCCCGCACTTCCGCCACGACGCCGCCCCCTCCAACGCCGGCGACGAACTCCAGTCCGAGTACTTCATCGACCGCGCCCACGCCCCCGCCGCCCTCGACGCCCTCCGCGCCCGAGCCGACCGCATCGACCCCGCGCTCCTCGTCTCCGAGATCCGCACCCTCGCCGCCGACGGCCTCTGGCTCTCCGGCGCCTACAAGCGCGACACCGCCGCCGTCCACTTCACCTGGAAACCCGACATGGACGCCGTCCGCCCCGCCCTCGCCGCCGTCGAACGCGCCCTCGCCCCCTACGACCCCCGCCCCCACTGGGGCAAGCTCGCCGCCGACCCCGACCGCCTCGCCCGCTTCCCCCGCGGCCGCGCCTTCCGCGAACTCGCCGACCACGCCGACCCCGCCCGCAAGTTCCGCGGCCCCTTCCTCGACCGGGTGCTCGGGGCCTGAAGCGCCCCACCGGCATACACTGGATCCCCGGACCGCGCGGCGGTCCGGGGCACGAGAGAGGGGACGACGTGGCGGCACCGGAACTCATGGGCGCGCCCGCGATGCCCCCCGCCCTGTCCACGCTCGTCGCCGACCGCCTCCGCGAGATGATCACCCGCGGCCTCCTCGCCCCCGGCGAACGCCTCAAGGAAGCCGAACTCGCCGACTCCATGGCCGTCAGCCGCGGCCCCGTCCGCGAGGCGATCTCCATCCTCGAACGCGACGGCCTCATCGAGACCCTCCGCCACCGCGGCGCCCGCGTCATCACCCTCACCTTCGACGACATCGAAGAGGTCTACTCCCTCCGCCTCGCCATCGAACGCCTCGCCATGGAGCGCTGCGCCGCCCGCGCCACCCCCGAGACCCTCGCCGCCATGGACGACGTCATCGCCCGCATGAAGGCCCTCGGCCCCGACGACGACCACGTCGCCCTCGACCTCGAGTTCCACGACCTCGTCTACGCCGCCGCCGACCACACCCGCCTCCAGCGCACCTGGAACCTCCTGCGCAGCCAGGTCTCCATGTTCCTCAACGCCCGCCTCGACCGCGACCACTTCCGCGCCTCCGCCTGGAGCGAGCACGCCGAACTCCGCGACGTCCTCGCCAAGGGCGACCCCGCGGCCGCCGCCGAAGCGATCGAACGCCACATCGGCTGGACCCTCCGCCGCATCCGCGAGACCCGCAGCGCCGACCCCGACACCCCCGTCACCGGCCCCCTCTCCGGACCCGGCCCCCAGGGCAAGACCGGCCTCTGACCGCCCCGCGACACGGAATGTGATCCGGGCGCCCACACCCTGCGAACACGGCCGAGGGACCGCTATCCTCGTCCGCATGGACGATTCACCCAGTCATAAACCCTGGCTCACCTCGGGGCGGCCGCTGACGGCCCCCGCCACGCCGCAGCGAGGTGAGCGTTGAGCACGGAAGTCTGGGGCATCCTCGCGGGTGTCCTCCTGACCGTCGGCACCGGCCTCTTCGTGGCCTCCGAGTTCGCCCTCGTCAACCTCGACCGGCCCGAACTCGAACGCCGCCGCTCCCAAGGGGAGAAGGGCCTCGCCCCGACCATCAAGGCCCTGAGGGTCACCTCCACCCACCTCTCCAGCGCCCAGCTCGGCATCACCCTCACCACCCTCCTCGCCGGGTACACCTTCGAACCGGCGATCTCCTCGCTCCTGCGCGAACCGCTCCTCGGCCTCGGCGTCACCGAGAGCGCCGTCTCCGGCGTCGGCGCGGTCGTCTCGATCGTCGTCGCCACCCTGTTCTCGATGATCCTCGGCGAACTGGTCCCCAAGAACTTCGCGCTGGCGGTCCCGCTGGCGACCGCGAAGCTCGTGGTGCCGTTCCAGATCGGGTTCACCGCGGTCTTCAAACCGCTCGTGGTCCTGTTCAACGGCACCGCGAACCGCACGATCCGGTCCATGGGCATCGAGCCCAAAGAGGAGCTGTCGGGGGCGCGCAGCGCCGAGGAGCTGAGCTTCCTCATCCGCCGCTCGGCAACCGAGGGCTCGCTCGACCGCGACGAGGCGGCCATGCTGCACCGCACGCTCACGTTCTCCTCGCACACCGCGGGCGAGGTCATGACCCCGCGCGTCAACGCGGTCACCTTGGAGCGCACGGCGACCGCCGCCGACGTCATCGCCGAGGCGGCCCGCACCGGGCACTCGCGCTTCCCCGTCCTGGGGGAGGACGTCGACGACGTCATCGGCGTCGCCCACGTCAAGACCGCGTACGGCGTCGAGTTCGGCCGCCGCGCGGCGGTCCCCGTCACCGACCTCATGTCCGAGCCGCTCAAGGTCCCCGAGACCGCGGGCGTCGGCTCGCTCCTGGGCACCCTGCGCGGCCGCGGCTTCCAGATCGCCGTCGTCGTCGACGAGTACGGCGGCACCGCCGGGATCGTGACCCTCGAAGACCTCGTGGAGGAGCTCCTCGGCGAGGTCCACGACGAGCACGACCGGCGCCGCGCCGACATCGTCAAGCACGCCGACTCCATCGTGGTCTCCGGCTCCCTGCGCCCCGACGAGCTCTGGGAGCGCGCGGGCATCCGCATCCCCGAAGGGGAGGACTACGAGACCGTCGCGGGCTACGTCCTCGACGCACTGGAGCGCATCCCCGCGCTCGGCGAGGAGATCCGCGTCGAGCGCGGCCTCCTCCGCGTGGACCGGCTCACCGGCTCCCGCATCGACCGCCTCCGCTACCTGCCCGACGACCCGGCCACCGACCCGGCCTTCGGCGGGACGCGCGAGCGCATCCTGGAGACGTTCGAGCAGGAGGCCGACCGATGAGCGAGTACGTCCCCGGACTGGTCTGGCTGGTGGTCCTGCTGGTCGCCAACGCGTTCTTCGTGGGCGCGGAGTTCGCCGTCATCTCGGCCCGCCGCTCCCAGATCGAGCCGCGCGCCGCCGCGGGCTCCCGCGCGGCGAAGACGACCCTGTGGGCCATGGAGCACGCGACGCTCATGCTGGCGACGAGCCAGCTCGGCATCACCGTGTGCTCCCTGGTCATCCTGAACGTCTCCGAACCCGCGATCCACCACCTGCTCGAATACCCGCTCGGCTGGACCGGGCTCACGCCCGCGATGGTCACCGGGATCGCGTTCGCGGTGGCGCTGCTGGTCGTGACGTTCCTCCACGTGGTCTTCGGCGAGATGATCCCGAAGAACATCGCGTTCTCCGTCCCCGACCGCGCCGCGCTCATCCTCGCGCCGCCGCTGGTGCTCGTCTCGCGGATCGTTCGCCCGCTCATCTGGGCGCTGAACGCGATCGCGAACGGCGTCCTGCGGCTGTTCCGGATCGAGCCGAAGGACGAGGCCCAGAGCGCCTACACCATCGACGAGGTCGCGACCATCGTCGAGGAGTCGCAGCGCGAGGGCACTCTCGTCGACGACTCCGGGACGCTCACGGCCGCGTTCGAGTTCACCGAGAAGACGGTGGCCGACGTGGAAGTCCCGCTCGCCGACCTGGTGCTCCTGCCCGCGGGCGCGACCCCGCGGCAGGTCCAGGAGGCGGTCTCCGACAGCGGGTACTCCCGCTACGTCCTGGAGAACGGCGGCACGCCGCACTCCTACCTGCACCTCAAGGACGTCCTGGACCTCACCGGCCCCGACGACCTCGACGCGCCGATCCCCGCCGACCGCTTCCGGGACCTCCCGGCGGTCGACGCGGCGGCCGAGCTGGAGGACGCGCTCGCGCAGATCCGCTCCAAGAACGCCCACGTCGCCCGCGTCGCGGACGCCTCCGGCGCCGTCACCGGCGTGCTCTTCCTCGAGGACATCATCGAAGAGCTCATCGGCGAGGTGCAGGACGCCGCCAGCGCTTAGACGCTGACCGGCCGCGCGGTCCGCCGCGCGGCCGGCCACGTGCCGGGCCCCTGAAAAACCCCCGTTCCGCTTGACTTCCCGCCGGGGACCGCGTAGCGTCGGCCCTATACATGCAAGCATTGCAATATGACATTGATTTTGAAAGTGGGTTTCAATGGGCCACGGACACGACCACGGTGCAGCCGCCCACGCGGGCGGACGCCACGCCTGGCGGCTGCGGGCCGCGCTCGCGCTGATCGGCGTCTTCTTCGTGGTCGAACTCGTCTTCGGTCTGCTCTCGGGGTCCCTGTCACTGCTCTCGGACGCCGGGCACATGGCCGCCGACGTCACCACCCTCACGGCCGCCCTGGTCGCCACCCGCCTCGCCGTGCGCCCCGACACGACCGGCCGCCGCAGCTACGGCTCCTACCGCGCCGAGATGTTCGCCTCCGCGTTCGCGGTCCTCGTCATGCTCGGCGTGGCCGTGTACATCGTGGTCGAGGCGGTCGGCCGCATCGGCGAGTCACCGGAGATCCAGGTGGGCCCGATGCTCGTGGTCGGCGCGCTCGGCCTGGCCGTGAACATCGCCGCGATGGCGCTGCTGCGCGCGGGCGCGGGGGAGAGCCTGAACGTCAAGGGCGCCTACCTCGAGGTCATGGCCGACACGGCCGGGTCGGTCGGCGTCATCGTCGCCGGGATCCTGGTCGCGACCACCGGCCAGGCCGTGTGGGACACCGGTGTGGCCCTTGCGATCGGCGTGTTCGTCGTGGCCCGCGCGCTGCCCCTGGGCCGCCAGGTCCTCGCCGTCCTCGCCCAGCACGCCCCGCGCGGGCTCGAACCCGCGAAGGTCGCCGAGTCGCTCTCCTCAATCGACGGCGTCCGCGAGGTCCACGACGTCCACGTCTGGACCCTCACCTCCGGCATGCACGTCGGCACCGCCCACCTCGTCACCGGCCCGGGCGCCGACGACCACGCCGTCCTCGACCGCGCCCAGGACCTCCTGCGCGAGGACTGGGGCATCGACCACCCCACGGTCCAGGTGGAGCCGGCCGCCCACGCGGGCTGCGACGAACCGGGCCGCTGCCCGGTCCCCAAGGAGTCCAAAGCCTAGACGCAGCAGCCGATCCCGACCGCACCCGCGATCGGCAGCGGCACCGCGAGCACCGAGAGGTGCCCGCCGACGATCGCCCCGACCAACGAGAAACGGCACCAACCATCAGGTTGGTGCCGTTGTTCCAGTGCTCGATACTGGGATCGAACCAGTGACCCCTCGCGTGTGAAGCGAGTGCTCTCCCGCTGAGCTAATCGAGCGCGACGAGGGGTAACTGTACCGGATTGCGGCGCGGGCTGATGCGGTGGGGTGGGGGCGGTGTCGGGGCTCACCGGGGGGTTCTTGACAGGGCTTGCCAATGTCGATAGTCTTCGATACGTTAAATCGTTTCAATTGAGGCGCGGAGGTCCCCCTCGACACTCCGGCCTCGCAGGAATCGAGGAGCCCCTTCGATGCATCCCCCCAGAAGATTCCGCAGAGCCCTGGCCGTGTCGCTGGTCGGCGTGCTGGCCGGCGCCGGTTTCACCGCCTCCGCGCAGGGCCACAACGGCGGACACCACGATGAGATCCAGCTCGAGGACCTCGACCGCGGCCTGGTCGCCGCGGTCACCGGCGACGGCGTGTTCCTGAGCTGGCGCCTGCTCGCCGACGAGGTCACCGGTTATAACGATTCAGGTCTGGAAGGAGCGGTGTTCAAGGTCTACCGGGACGGCCGGAAGATCGCCACCGTCACCGACTCCACCAACTTCCTCGACACCGCGGGCGACGCGGACGCCGAGTACAAGGTCGTCGCCGTCAAGCGCGGCCGCGACGACGTCTCCGACACCGTCTCCCCATGGGCCGACGGGTATCTCGACATCCCGCTCCAGAAGCCCGCCGACGGCGTCACGCCCGCGGGCGAGGCGTACACCTACAAGGCCAACGACATCAGCCCCGGCGACCTCGACGGCGACGGCGACTACGAGTACGTCGTCAAGTGGGACCCCTCGAACTCCAAGGACGTCTCCCAGGTCGGCTACACCGGCAACGTCTACCTCGACGCGTACACGCAGGAGGGCGAACTCCTCTGGCGCATCGACCTCGGCGTGAACATCCGCGCCGGCGCGCACTACACGCAGTTCGACGTCTACGACTTCGACGGCGACGGCAGGGCCGAGGTCATGATGAAGACCGCGCCCGGCACGAAGACCACCTCGTACGTCAAGGACCGCGAGCAGTACATCACCCTGCCCCGCGACGACCGCCGCGCCGGGGTCACCCACCAGGACGACTACCGGCTCTCCGCCGCCGGCTACTACGACCACCTCGTGGCGATGTTCCAGGGCTGGAGCGACCACCCCGAGGTCGTCAACGGCGACTGGCCCGCCACCATCGAGGCGGCCCTCGGCGCCGACGCCCAGTTCGACTTCGCCTACCCGCTCTCCCAGGCGGACGCCGAGACCCTCGCCGACTACTTCATCGACGTCTACGCGCCGTCCCGCTCCACCAGGAACCAGCTCCGCAACTTCCAGGGCTTCATCGTGGACGGACCCGAGTACCTCACGGTCTTCAACGGCCGCACCGGACTCGAGATGGACACCGTCGACTTCCCGGTCGAGCGCGGCGACGACGGCCTCCTGTGGGGCGACTACGCCATGGCCCGCATCGAGCCCGGCAACCGCGTCGACCGGTTCCTCTCCGGCGTCGCCTACCTCGACGGCGAGCACCCGTCGGCGATCTTCGCCCGCGGCTACTACACCCGCACCACGGTCACCGCGATCGACTGGGACGGAAGGAACCTGACGCAGCGCTGGCAGGCCGACTCCGGGCACGCCCCGATGTCGAACCCGTTCAACGACGGCCCGCACGGCGTCGAGGGCCCCGACCCCGAGTGGGGGACCCTCACCACCCAGGGCGACCACTTCATGCAGGTCGCCGACGTCGACGCGGACGGCAGGCAGGAGATCATCTACGGCGCCGCGACGCTCGACGACGACGGCTCGCTCCTGTACTCCTCCTACGACACCATGCCGGAGGGCTCGGCGAACCCGGGCGCCTGGGCCAAGCTCGGGCACGGCGACGCGCTGCACGTCGGCGACTTCGACCCCGACCGCGAAGGGCTGGAGATCTTCTCGGTCTTCGAGGGCGGCGTCTGGGCACCGTACGGCTACGCGATGCGCGACGCCGAGACCGGCGAGGTCCTGTGGGGCGGCTACACCGGCCGCGACACCGGGCGCGGGATGGTCGGCGACATCGACCCGGCGATCCCCGGCGTCGAAGCCTGGGCGGGCCTCCCGCCGGACCAGGCCGGGAACCCCGAGGGCCTGTTCACCGTCACCGGTGAGCAGATCGAAGGGGCCGCGCCGGGCACGAACATGAGCATCCGCTGGGACGCCGACCTGACGACCCAGCTCGTCCACGGCGCGGACGCCGCCACCGTCGAGGAGACGACGATCCGCGACTACCAGGACGGCGTGGTCCTCGACGCCGCCGGGACCCTGACGAACAACTACACCAAGGGCAACCCGGGCCTCGTGGCCGACGTGCTCGGCGACTGGCGCGAGGAGCTCCTGGTCCGCACCAGCGACTCCAGCGCGATCCGGATCTTCACGTCCACGGAGGTCACCGACCACAAGCTGTTCACGCTGATGCACGACCCGCAGTACCGCGTCGGCGTCGCGAACCAGCAGACCACCTACAACCAGCCGCAGTACACGAGCTTCTACCTGGCCTCGGACATGGACTTCGGCGACGTGCGGGTGCCCGACTACTACACGCCGTGACCTCGACGGCTTGAGATGAGATGAGGAACGGAGGCGGGGCCCGCGGGCCCCGCCTCCACTTCGTACGGTGCGGTGCGCCCGCTCGGCGGCGTTGCCGAATCGAGACGTGGGATGATACGAGGAATTCACCTGGAGGTCTTGCGCAGGCCCAGGTGTTGCGGTTGAGTGAGTACCGCCCCATCACCAGCTTCCGGCGCCCCGCGCCGAGCACAAGAGCATTGGAGCTTCCCCGTGCAGTCCCTCAGACGGCGTGCCCGACTCGCGGCGGCGGCCGCGGGCGCGGTCATCATCGGCGCCTCCGGGTTCCTGTTCGCCTCCTCGGCGCAGGCCCAGGCCGACCTCGTCCACATCGGTGCGGTGCAAGGATCCATCGAGGACGGCGACACCGACTTCTCCTCGCCCCTCGCGGGTCAGACGGTGTACGTCCAGGGCGTCGTCACCCAGGAGACCCTCGACCCCTCGGGGAACAAGGGCTTCTTCCTCCAGGAGCGCGCCGACGCGACCGACGGCGACGCGAACTCCTCCGACGGCATCTTCGTGTTCAACAACCAGTACTCGACGCTGCGGACCCTCGCCGGTTCCCCCGCGCGCGAGGAGCTGGGCGCCAACTGGACCGTGAACGTGGGCGACGAGATCGTCCTGCGCGGCGTCGTCGGCTCCTACTTCGGGAACATCCAGTTCTCCGGCGGCTCCGCGTACGTCTACGACGTCGTGGAGACCGGCCTCGACCCGCTCGCCGAGGTCGAGTCGGTGGAGGTCGACCCGCCGGACGACGCGAAGGCGTCCCTGGAGTACATGCGCCGCCACCTCGGCATGCAGATGACCGTCCCGGCGGAGTCCGTCGTGACCGCGGGCCGCGACGTGTTCTCCTCCGGCGGCGAGGTCTGGGCGATGCGCGGCGACGCCGAAGCGGCCCAGCAGGACGGCTACGCCGCCCGCGCCTACCGCGACGCGCACCCGCTCGACACCGTCGAGGGGAACTTCGACGACGGCAACGGCTACCTGTTCGTCATCGGCGACCTGGGCATCCGGGCCACCGCGGGCACGACCGAGTCGATCATCGCCCCGGCGAAGACCTACGACGTCATCACCGAGGCCGCCACCGGTGGCGTCTACCTCTCGTTCGCGAAGTACGCGGTCGAGGTCGCCGAGGACCTGGCCCTCGAAGGCGGGCTCGAACCCGCCGGGAACGAGCCGGTCGAGGCCGCCGGCAAGCACGAGGCGTCCGTCGCCTCGTACAACATCGAGAACCTCTACGACACCCGCGACAACCCGAACTCGGGCTGCGACTTCACCGGCAACGCCGGCTGCACCGACCCGGAGGACCCCGAGGGGAACGTCAGCCCGCCGTTCGACTACGTCCCGGGTACCTACGCCGAGTACGAGGCCCAGCTCCAGCGCCAGGCCGCGCAGATCGTCGAGGACCTGAAGAGCCCCGCGATCCTCATGACGCAGGAGGGCGAGGCCCAGGACGTCTGCTCGGTCAACCCCGAGTGGACCAAGCACTCCGACCTCGGCGAGGACCGGCTCGTGTGCGACCTGGCGAACGCCGGCGACGCGAACACCGGCGGCGACGGCGCGCCCGACTCGATCCAGGAGCTCGCGCTCGTCATCGCCGAGTACGGCGGCCCGACCTACACCGCGGTCGGCGACCTCGACGCGGCCGACACCCGCGGCATCATGACCGGCTTCCTGTACCAGCCGAAGCTGGCCGGCCTGTCGAACGTGAAGTCCTGGGACCCGGTCTTCGGCGACTCCCCGGAGATCGACTACCCGACCGAGGCCGACGCGATCAACGCGGACGTGCAGAACCCGAAGGCCCTGAACGCCTCGCTCCCGCAGGACGTCATCGACCAGTGCAAGTCCTCGGGCGTGTTCGCGTGCAACGGCTTCGACGTGTTCAGCCGCGCCGCGCAGGCCGCGAAGTTCTACTTCAAGGACAAGCACGGCCGCAGCATCGGCGAGATCTACCTGATCAACAACCACTTCTCGTCGAGCCCGAACACGCGCGTGCTGCACCGCACCGAGCAGGCGAACTACGTGGCGGCGATCAGCGCGGCGATCCTGGACCACCAGCGCCGGGCGAAGGTCCTGGCGGGCGGCGACTTCAACGTGTTCCCGCGCCCCGACGACCCGTTCGCCGAGGGCCAGGTCATCGCGGGGGACTGGACCGGCCCGTCGGACCAGCTCGCCGGGATGTACGAGGACTCCGGGCTGTGCTCGCTGTACGACGTGCAGGTGGAGGACCACCCGGCGGCCGCGTACTCCTACACGTATGTGGGCCAGACGCAGACGCTCGACCAGATGTTCGCGTCCCCGGCGCTGCTGCGTGAGGTCGAGTGGACCGGGTCGGCGCACATCAACGCCGACTACCCGGCCGACGCCTGGGACTTCGGCGAGGAGCCCGCTTACGGCCGCTACGGCGTCTCGGACCACGACCCGTCGGTCGTCGTCTTCGACATCAAGTAAGCAAGCAAGGCAAGGCGAAAGGGCGGGGGTCCACGCAGATCCCCGCCCTTTCTCACTCTGCATTCAGTTGTGGAGGATGAAGAACCGGTCTGCCTTAGACCAGCTTCTTCGCGTTCTTGATCGCGTCGGCGAGCGCCTCGATGGAGACGGCGGCGAGGCCGTACGAGTACATGGGCTCGGCCTCCCACGCGACGACCTGCCCCTCCTGGACGGCCGGGAGGGCGGTCCAGGTCGGGAACTCGGTGAGCGCGTCGGGCTGGAGGGCCTGGATGCGCGAGTCGAGGAAGAGGATGTCGGCGGGGTACTTGTCGGCGTTCTCCCACGAGAGGCTCTCGAAGTAGCCGCCCTCGTCGAGGTTGTCGGGCTGCACGAAGTTGACGCCCAGCTCGGTGAAGAAGCGCATGTCGTTGCCCATGGCCGGGTTCGAGGCGTAGAAGACCTCGGCGGCCGCGGAGCAGGCGAGGACGGTGACGGGGTTGGCGGCGGCGGCCTCGGTGAGGGCCGCGACGGCGGCGTCGTACCGCTCCTTGTTCGCGGCGTTCTCGTCGGACTCGAGGTCGGCGCCGAGGCTCTTCGCGAGCTCGGCGTGGCGGCCGATGACCGCGTCGAGGGTGTTCGCGCCGTCGTCGGCGCTCAGGGCCACGACCTCGGCGAGCTCGGTGATGTTGGCCTTGGACTCCTCGGGGATGTACCAGAGGGTCGCCGGGTCGTAGTAGAAGTGGGTGAGCAGGACCTCGGGGCCCCAGCTCGCGTACTTCTCGACGTCGAACTCGCCGTAGGTGTTCCCGAAGACCTCGAGGTCGGCGACGGGCAGGTTCCCGGCCTGGCTGGTGGCGCTGCCGTCCTCGTTGGTGGTGGGGCCGAAGACGGCGGGGACCTCGATGCCGAAGTCGTACAGGGCGGCGGCCATGCCGGTGTACGCGACGAGCTTGGTGGGGACGTGGTCGAGCTCGGAGGTGACGGGCTGGTCGTCGGTGAACGACCAGGGGCCGGTTGACTCGGCGCCGGAGTCGGCGTCGTCGTCGCCCGAGCCGCAGGCGGCGAGCGCCCCGGTGAGGCCGAGGGCGCCGCCCCCGGCGAGCAGGCCGCGTCGGGCGAGCTTGACCTTGTCGGCATCGAATGCCATGTGAACTTCTCCTTCGTGCAGGGGCGGGGGGCCGGAACAGGCGGTCGGATTGCGGGACTGGCCCGGCCGAACCGAGGTTAGGCTAGCCTAACCAGATTGCGGGCGCGTGACCTGGGGCGGTCACGTGGCGTCAGCCACTCAGAGCGCCTGGCCCGAGGTGAGCCCCTCGGCGATCCGTTCCAGTTCGATCGCGCCGCCGACGTGCGAGTACACCGGCTCGGCGTTCCAGCCGTAGACCTGCCCGGCCTCCACGGCCGGGAGCGCCGCCCAGGTGGGCTGCTCGGCGACCAGCTGCTCGGCCGTGAGGTTCCCGGTCCGGGTGTCGAGGAAGATGACGTCGGCGTCGTACTTGTCGACGTTCTCCCAGGACAGCAGCTCCCAGTAGTCGTTCTGGTCGGGGTTGTCGGGGACCACGAGGTCGACGCCGAGTTCGGTGCTCTTGGCGAGGATGTTGAACGTCGGCGGGTTCGCGATGTACAGCCCGTCGGGCCACGCCCCCACGGCGAGGACCTTGAGCGGCTTCTCGGCGACGGCGGCGGCCACGGACCCCGCGGCGTTCCCGAAGCGCTCCACGGCCGCGGAGTTCTCCTGGGAGTTGAGGTCCGCGCCGAGTGCTTCGGCAAGGGCCGCATGGCGGTCGATGATCTGGTCGATCGTGGGCTTGGAGACCTCGATGCCGATGCCCGGCGCGAGCGACTCGATCTCCTCCAGCCGGTCCTCGGGCACGAACCACAGATCGAAGCCCTCGTAGTAGTGGGAGACGAGGAGCTCGGGCCCGATCTCGGCGTACTGCTCCACGTCGAACTCGCCCCAGGCGTTCCCGAGGACCGTCAGCTCCTCCACGGGCAGGCGCCCGGCCTGGAGGTCCGGCTGCCCGTCGGACAGCGTGGTCGGCCCGAAGACCGCCGCGACCTCGACGCCGTAGTCGTACAGGGCCGCGGCCAGGCCGGTGAACGCGACGACCTTCGTCGGCACCAGCGCGAGCTTGACGTCCTCGCCGCTGCGCTCGTCGAGGAAGGAGAACGGCTTGCCGTCGGGCTGGGTCTGCACGGGGTCCTCCCCGTCGTCGGTGCACGCGGCCAGGAGGGAGGCGGCGCCGAGGCCGCCGGTGGCGGCGAGCAGGCGGCGGCGGTCGAAAGCGGGGAGTGGCACGGCGAACTCCTTCGGAGGGTGATCGGCGATGGCGGGGCGAGCGACGGTTAGGTTAGCCTAAACAAAACCGCAGCCACTATCCCGCCGGAGACCGCACTTGTCAACCGCGCACCGCGCCCCCTCCGCGCCGCCCTCACCGGCGGTCGAAGGCCCCAGGGACGCAAGCGAACCCGCGCCCCGCCCGCGCAACGCGCGCCGCGTCACCGGACTGATCATCCTGGTCGCGGCCATCGCGGTCCTCACCGTCGCGTCCGTCGCGCTCGGCGCCCGCGCCATGGACCTCGGCCAGGTGTGGGCCGGGCTCACCGACCCGTCCTCCGACGCCTACCCCGTCGTCACCGAGCTGCGCCTGCCCCGCACCGCCCTCGGCCTCGCCGCCGGGGCCGCGCTCGGCCTCGCCGGGGCCCTCATGCAGGCCATGACCCGCAACCCGCTCGCCGACCCCGGGCTCCTCGGCGTCAACACCGGCGCCGCGGCCGCGGTCGTCACCGCCGCGTACTTCCTCGGGTTCTCCGGGTTCACGCAGACCATCGGGTTCGCGTTCGCGGGCGCGGCCGCCGCCACCGTCGCGACCTACCTCATCGCCGGGGCCGCCACCGCGACCCCCGCGCGGCTCGCCCTCGCGGGCGCCGCCGTCACCGCCGCCGGGTACGCGTACGTCTCCGCGGTCCAGCTCATGGACGC
This sequence comes from Glycomyces sp. NPDC047369, assembly GCA_040643255.1. Classification (GTDB taxonomy): domain Bacteria; phylum Actinomycetota; class Actinomycetes; order Mycobacteriales; family Micromonosporaceae; genus Glycomyces. The sequence goes on from JBEYTX010000001.1 coordinate 602,283, forward strand.
CGCCTCCCTGGAGACCATGCGGTTCTGGTCCGTCGGCTCGCTCGTCAACGCCCACACCGCGCCGATCCTCCCGGTCGCGATCCTCATCGGCGTCGCGGCCGTCGTCGGCATCCTCCTCGCCCGGCCGCTCAACGCCCTCGCGCTCGGCGACGCCACCGCCACCGGCCTCGGCGTCGACCCGCGGGTCCTGCGCGTCGCCGGGATCGCCGCGATCACCGTCCTCGCCGGGACCGCGACGGCCGTGTGCGGCCCGATCGTCTTCGTCGGCCTCGTCGTCCCGCACGTCGTGCGGGCATTCACCGGGCCCGACCAGAACTGGGTCCTGCCCTACTCGATGCTCACCGGCGCCGCGTTCCTCGTCCTCATGGACGTCATCGGCCGCCTCGCCGCACGCCCCGCGGAGGTCCAGGTCGGCATCGTCTGCGCCGTCGTCGGCGGGCCGTTCTTCATCTCCCTCGTCAGCCGCAGGAAGGTGGCACGCCTGTGACCGTCCTCCGACTCGGCGGGTACTCGATCCGCCTGCGCCACCGTGTGCTCGCCGCGGTCCTGGGCTCCCTCGCCGTGCTCCTCGCCGTCGCGATGTGGTCGGCCGCAACAGGATCCACGTCCCTCGGCCTCGAACGCGTCTGGGACGCGCTCATCGGCCAGGGCACCAAGGGCGACGAGTTCATCCTCTGGACCCTGCGCCTGCCGCGCCTCGCCACCGGCCTCGCCGTCGGCGCCTGCATGGGCCTCGCCGGGGCCCTCTTCCAGACCCTCACTCGCAACCCCCTCGGCAGCCCCGACCTTCTCGGCCTCACCCAGGGCGCCACCACCGGCGCGCTCATCGCCATCATCGTCACCGGCGCGTCCCTCCAGGTCACCACCGTCCTCGCCGCGGTCGGCGCGCTCGCCACCGGCCTGCTCATCTGGACCCTGACGCGCGGCGGCGACCCCTCCGGGTACCGCCTCGTCCTCGTCGGCATCGGCGTCTCCGCGATCCTCGCCGGCATCAACGGGTACCTGCTCACCCGCACCACGATCATCGACGCGTTCCGCGCCGTCTACTGGCTCACCGGCGACCTCTCCGGCCGCGACTTCCGCCAGGCCGCCGCAGTCGGCATCGTCCTCGCCGCCGGACTGGTCGTCGTCGCGTTCCTCCACCGCGGCCTCGACTCCCTGCGCCTCGGCGAAGCCGCCGCCACCGGCCTCGGCGTCCACGTCGGCGCCACCCGCGTCACCGCGCTCGTCACCGCCTCCGTGCTCACCGCCGGGGCCGTCGCCGTCGCCGGGCCGCTCGCGTTCGTCGCCCTCGCCGCGCCCCACATCGCCGCCCGCCTCACCGGCTCCGCGCGGAGCCTCCTGTGCTCGGCCCTCGTCGGCGCCCTCATCGTGACGGCCGCCGACATGATCGCCGTCGCCGGCGTCGGCGACCGCCAGCTGCCCACCGGCGTCGTCACCGGTGTCGTCGGCGGCGCCTATCTCATCTGGCTGCTCATCGCCAACCGCAAGAAGGGGATCCTGTCGTGACCGCTAGCCCGCTCGCCGCCCGCGAGGCCACCCTCGGCTACGGCCGCCACGTCATCAGCGCGGACCTCACCGTCGACATCCCCGCAGGGGAGTTCACGGTCATCATGGGCCCCAACGCCTGCGGCAAGTCCACGCTCCTCAAGGCCCTGGCCCGCATGCTCAAGCCCTCGCACGGGTCCGTCCTCCTCGACGGCAAGGACATCCACCACCAGCCCACCCGCGCCGTCGCCCGCCGCCTCGGCCTGCTCCCGCAGTCCCCGATCGCGCCCGACGGCATCACCGTCGCCGACCTCGTCGCGCGCGGCCGCTACCCCCACCAGGGGATCCTGCGCCAGTGGTCCGCCGAGGACGAGCGCGTCGTCGCCGAGGCCATGGACGCCACCGACATCGCCGACCTCGCGTCCCGCGGCGTCGACGAGCTCTCCGGCGGCCAGCGCCAGCGCGTGTGGATCGCGATGGTCCTCGCCCAGCAGACGCCGCTGCTCCTGCTCGACGAGCCGACCACGTACCTCGACATCACGCACCAGATCGAGGTCCTCGACCTGTGCGCGAAGCTCCACCGCGAAGGCCGCACCCTCGTCGCGGTCCTCCACGACCTCAACCAGGCCGCGCGCTACGCCACGCACCTCATCGCGATGCGCGACGGCGCGGTCGTCGCCGAGGGCGCCCCCGCGGACATCGTCACCGCTGAGACCGTCCAGGAGGTCTTCGACCTGCCCTGCCGGATCATCGACGACCCCGAGTCCGGGACGCCCCTGGTCATCCCGCGGGCGCTGGCCTCGGCGCCGCGCTAGCGCGGCCCTCCAGCGCGAGCGCGCCGACCAGGACTACGACGATCGCCGCGAGCTGGAGCGCGGTGTTCGCGAGCCCGACCGGCGCGACCGCGAGCACGGCCGCGGCGAGCACGACCCGCTCCCACGGCCTGGGCAGCCGCATGGACCAGCGCAGCCCGGCCGTCCCGAGCATGAACGCCGCGACGCCGCCCGACAGCAGCAGCGTCGACTCGAAGTCCAACGGCGACAAGGCGTGCCCGACGGCGTGCTTGAGGCCCGCGGCGAACACCAGGATCCCGACGAGCACCGGGATGAACGCGTACGACAGGCCCGCGAGGACCTTCCGGACCCGCTTGACCTGGTCCTTCGTGGTCGCGAGCGCGTGCTCGGTGCCGGGCAGGTCCCGCACGAACAGCGACCACCACAGGCACGCGCCGATCGCGAGGCCCAGCACCGCCGCGACGAGCAGGTCCGCGTCCACCGGCAGCCCGCGGGCCCCGATCCCGATCGCGACGACCGACTCGCCGAGGGCCACGAGCACGACCAGGCCGTGCCGCTCGGTGATGTGCGCGGGGTGCAGGTTCAGGCCGCGCTGGCCGTGCCAGACGGGGACCGACCACACGATGGCGGCGGCGAGCGCCCAGAACGAGTACCGCCACGCCCCTTCGGGTCCGAGCTCGGCCGCGAACACGGCGGCGACCGCCGCGAGGTTCGCGACGAACACCGGCCCGAACGCGCGGGCGGCCTGGAGGTACATGAGGCCGTGCACGAGCACGACTACGAGCATCCCGACGGCGATCCACACGCTGCCGCTCTCGAACGCGGCGGGGATGGTGAGCGCGACGACGAGCCAGCCGGCCATGGCGCACAGGAGCAGGATGCGGCGGGCGGGCCGCACGGGCGGGATGACGTTGGTGAGCCACGAGTACCCGGCGTACATCCACCACAGGAAGCCGAACATGAGCACGGTCTGGAGCAGGCCGGTGAGGGGGTCGTGGGCGATGATCGCGGTGAACTGGGCGACCGTGAAGACGAAGATGAGGTCGAAGAACAGCTCCAGTGTGGAGACCGGGAGTTCGTCCTGGTCGGGCACGGGGTCGATGTGTTCGACGAACCAGCGGGGGAGGAGTCGGGTCACGAGGAGTGAGCGTATCAGTCGCGTCCGACCGCCCCTCGCGATTATTCGAGGCGTGCGACCGGGAGCCTGACCTCGATCGCGGTGCCGTCGCCCTCTTCGCTGTCGAGGCGGATGAGGCCGCCGTGGGCGGCGACGATCGAGGACACGATGGACAGCCCCAGGCCGGAGCCGCCGGTGGCGCGGGAGCGGGACGGGTCGGCCCGGTAGAAGCGGTCGAAGACCTTCTGGCGGTGCTCGGCGGGGATGCCGGGGCCGTGGTCGGCGATGCGCATGACGGCCCAGCCGTCCTCGGTCGCGACCGACACGTCGATGGCGGTGCCGGCCGGGGTGTGGACGCGGGCGTTGGTCAGGAGGTTCACCAGGACCTGCCGCAGCTGGCCCTCGTTGGCCACCACCGTGACCGGCTCGGCGGCGGTGAGGCTCACCGGGTGCGTCGGGTCGGCGACCTCGGCGTCGTCCACGGCGTCCTGCGCGAGCTGCGCGAGTTCGACCAGCTCCCGGTCGCCGCCGACCTCCTCGTCGAGGCGCGAGAGCACCATGAGGTCGTCGACGAGCTTCGCGAGCCTGGCGTTCTCGGACCCGATCCGGTCCATGGCCCGGTCGAGCTTCTCGCCCTGCGCGGCCGCGCCGTTCTGGTACAGCTGCACGTATCCGCCGATCGCGGTCAGCGGCGTCCGCAGCTCGTGCCCGGCGTCGGCCACGAACTGCCGCAGCCGCTCGTGCTGCCGGTCCCGCTGCGTGATCGCATCGGTCAGCCGCGACACCATCCGGTTGAGCGCCAGGGAAAGGCGTCCCATCTCGGTCCGCGGGTCGGCCACGGTGATCCGGTGGCCGAGGTTCCCGGTCGCGACGGTCTCGGCGTCGGCCACCATGTTGTCCACGACTTGGAGGCCGCGCCTGGTGATGATCCACGCGGCGAGGATGCCGATGAGCGCCACGGCGAAGCCGGTGATCAGGACGGTGCGCGTGAGCGTCGAGATGGAGGCCTGGACATCGGTCAGCGGCGTGGACACGACGAACGTGTAGATGTTGCCGTCGGCGTCCCGGAAATCGAGCGCATAGGAGCGGTAGCTCATCGCGCCGTCGGTGGAGTCGACGGTGAAGAACTCGCCGGAGGGCGGTGCGCTGGCGATGTCGGGCATCGGGGACGGGTCGCTCGCGGTCCCGGCCTGCTGCTGCGCGACGACGTCGCCGTCGCTGTCGAACAGCAGGAGCGCCCACGGCGAGGCCAGGTCCGGCGGCTGCTCGCCCGCCTGCGCGCTGATCTGGACCTGCGAGTACCAGCGGTTGAGGTTCTCCTCGTTGGCGACCTTCTGGAGCTCCTCGTCCACCTGGTTGGTGAGCTTGTCGGAGACGATCTGCACCGTCACGAAGCCGATGATCGCGACGGCCACGATGAGCAGGACCGCCATGGCCGCGGCGATCTTCGTTCTGATGGCCACGGGCTACTCCTGGGGCGGGCGGAGCATGTAGCCGACGCCGCGCACGGTGTGGATGAGCCGGGGGCCGAGCTTGTCGAGCTTGCGGCGCAGGTAGAACACATACGTCTCGGCGAGGCTCGACTCGGTCTCGAAGTCGTAGCCCCACACCTGCTTGAGCAGCTCCGACTTGGACACCACGCGCCCGGCGTTCGCCGCGAGGTAGCGCAGGAGCCGGAACTCGGTGGGGGACAGGTCGATCGTCTTGCCGTCCCGCGTCACCTGGTGCGCGGCGAGGTCGAGGATGAGGTCGGCGACCGCGACGGTGTCGGCGGGCTGGCCCGGCGCGGCCTCGCGTCCCATGGTGCGGCGCAGCACGGCCGAGACGCGCAGCGACAGCTCCTCGAGCCGGAACGGCTTCATGAGGTAGTCGTCGCCGCCGGAGCCGAAGCCGTCGCGCAGGTCGTCGGGGGCGGTGCGAGCGGTGAGGAAGATGATCGGGGTCGCGTCGCCGGAGGCGCGCATGCGGTCGGCGACGCCGAAGCCGTCGAGGCCGGGCATGTTCACGTCGAGGATCACCAGGTCGGGCCGGACGGACTCGACGGCGGTGAGCGCCTCGGTGCCGCTGCGCGCCGCGCTCACGGTGTAGCCCTGGAACGAGAGGGCTTCGACCAGCAGGTCGGCCAGGCTCTCCTCGTCGTCCACGACCAGGAGACGCGCCGGGGACCCGTCGCCCCGGAGCGGCACCGCAGGCGGTACGGCACCGGCTGGCCCGCTGGTCGAAGTCATCCACCGCTCCTCAGTACTCGTGCAAGACCCTTTGTGGTTGCCCAGCCTATTTCACCGTTTCCTGCGGTGACAGGGTTGACGACCGTTTCCAGGCGACTTCCGCACCCGCTCCCAGCAGACGTTCAGGAAACCGCCGGAGTGTCGCAGCCGCCTGGGTTCCCCCTGAAGTTACTTTCCAGTAATATCAGGGGTCACCGAACCTATGGAGGCAGAGCAATGGAGCCAGCCGTCAGGGCCGCCCTGGTCAAGGACCACCCCCTCAACGGGCGCGCGGCATTCGTCACGGGCGCCAGCCGCGGCATCGGCGCGGCCATCGCCGTCGCGCTCGGCGCGGCCGGAGCGAAGGTCGCGCTGTTCGCCAAGACCGGCGAACCGCACCCGAAGCTCCCCGGCACCCTCTACGAGACCGCGAAGGCCGTCGAGGCCGCGGGCGGCCAGGCCCTCCCGATCGTCGGCGACCTGCGCGACGCCGAATCAGTGACCGAGGCCGTGGACCGCGCCGCCGCCGAGTTCGGCGGGCTCGACGCCTGCGTCAACAACGCCTCCGCGCTCGACCTCACCGGCATCGGCGAGCTCTCCCTCAAGAAGTTCGACCTCATCGCGGGCGTCAACCTCCGCGGCACCTTCGCGACCGTCAGCGCCGCCCTCCCGCACCTGCGCGAGTCCGACTACGCGCACCTGCTCACCGTCAGCCCGCCGCTGAACACCGATCCGCGCTGGTTCTCCGGCGGCCCCTATACGGCCACCAAGTACGGCATGACGATCATGACCCTCGGCGCCTCCGAGACCGAGCCCGGCGTCGCCGCGAACTGCCTGTGGCCCAGGACGACCATCGCCACCGCCGCCGTCGAGTTCGCCCTCGGCGGGCAGCCGATGCTCGACCGCTCCCGCAAGCCCGAGATCGTCGCCGACGCCGCGCTGGCGATCCTCTCGCGCGACCCGAACTCGTACACCGGGAACGCGGTCATGGTCGAAGACCTCCTGGCCTCGATCGGGATCACCGACCTCGACGAGTACGCGGTCGTGCCCGGCACGACCGACTTCCAGCCGGACATCTACGTCGATTAAAGGCGCGGTCGCCTAGCGGCGCGGGAAGTCCTCGTCGGTGAGCCGCTCCAGGGCCGCCAGCTCCTCGCGGCGCCGCTCGGCGACCTGCTTGGGGATGCCGGCGACCACGACGGCGGCGCCCGCGGCGAGGACGCCCGCGATCACGAGCCTGACGACGCCCCAGCCGGTCTCGCGGGTCTCCCACTCGCCGAGTTCGACGCAGGCGCCCATCTCGGTGCCGCCGTCGGGCGCGGCCGTCTCGCACAGCGCGGAGGGGCTGACGCGCTCGCCGTCGTAGTAGAGGACCCGCTCCTCGCCCGGCATCGCGGTGAGGAACAGGACCACGGCGAGCGCGAGCGTCACGGCCGCGGTGATCGCCGAGACCAGGGGCGTGTCGGGGATCGCGAAGCGGCGCCTGCCGCCGCGGCTCTCGGTACCGTGCCCCCTGTTGAACATCCCGGCCCTCTCGTGCTCGGTTCGGCGGCCGCTGCGGCCGCCGAACCGATGGTAACGCGCAGGTCCGAGCTGTCTTCAGGCGATGAGGTGGACGTCGCCGAACTCGTGCCACAGGTACTTCGACTCGATCGCGGCCGCGTACGAGTCGCGCAGCAGCCCGGTCGGGCAGATCGCCTCCAGCATCGACAGGTGGGTCGAGCGCGGCTCGTGGAAGCCCGTGAGCAGGCCGTCGACCACGGTCACCGGGTCGGCGGTGGACACGATCCGCTCGGTGTGGCCCGAGGTCCCGACCGCGCGGCCGTCCTCGGCGGCGCTCTCCAGGGCCCGCACCACCGTCGTGCCGACGGCGATGACGCGCCCGCCCGCGGCCTTCGCGGCGTTCACGGCCCGCGCCGTGTACTCGCCGACCTCGAACCACTCCGGGTACGGGTCCTCGTCGCTCTCCAGCGACGCGACCCCGGTGTGGAGCGTGATCGGGGCGATCCCGACCCCGGCCGACACCAGGCGCGTCACGATCTCGGGTGTGAACGGCCTTGCGGCGCTGGGCATCTCGGCCGAACCCGGCACGGTCGCGAACGCGGTCTGGTAGGTGCCGATCGGCCACTGCTCCTCGACGTACGAGTAGCGGATGGGCCGGCCGTACCGCGCCAGGTAGTCGGGGACCGACGCGAACGGCGGGCGGACGATCCACAGCCGCTTGCCGAAGCGCCGCTCCAGGTACAGCTGGTAGCCGCCGGGGAGGTCGACGACCCGCCCGAGGACGTCGCCGAGGTACGGCTTGTCGCGGTCGCGCAGCTCCACCAGCCACGACCCGTCGGGCCGCACGGAGGAGAAGTGGACGCGCAGGCCCTGGCGGGTGACGACCGCGGCCGGGAGCGTCCCGGAGTTGTTGACGACGAGGAGGTCCCCGGGGCGCACGAGCGCCGGGAGGTCCTCGAAACGGCGGTGGGTGATCTCGCCGGTCGCCTTGTCGGTCACCAGCATCCGCACGTCGGAGCGGCCGGTGCCGCGGACCTCGGCGGGCCGGCGGGCCTCCAGGGCGGCGTCGAGCGCGAACGCGAACGGCTCGGTCAACGTGGTGCTCATTCCGTGGTCCCCTCTCTGTTGTCGTCTCTGAACGTCTTCGCCTCGTAGCGGCCGCTCTCGGGCCGCGCCGCGACGAGCCGCGCGATCGCGGCCGCCGCGTCGGCGGGGTCCCCGGCCTCGGCCGCGTCCGCCTCGCCCACGGCGTCGGCGAGCATCTGGGTGCGCATCTCGCCGGGGTCGACGGCCCACACGCGCACGCCCGGCTCCTCGGCGGCGAGCACGTTCGACAGCTGGTCCAGCGCGGCCTTCGACGCCCCGTAGACGCCCCACGTCGCGTACGGCCCGGTCGCCGCGTCCGAGGAGATGTTCACGACCGCGCCGCCGCGCTGGCGCAGCGACGGGAGCGCGAGCTGCACCAGGTGGAGCGGGGCGCGCATGTTCAGCTCGAAGACCTCCGGCAGGCGCGACAGGTCGGCGTCGGCGAGGGTCGGGAGCGGCAGTTCGCCGAGCGTCGACGCGTTGTTGACGAGCAGGTCGATCCGCCCGTCCGCCAAGGCGATCAGGCGCTCGCGGTGCTCGGTGTCATAGGCCAGGTCGCCGGCGAGGCAGTCGGCGCCGAGGCGGTCGGCGGCCTCCTTGAGGCGCGCTTCGCCGCGGGCGGTGAGGATCAGGTGCCAGCCGTCGGCGGCGAGCCGCTCGGCGAGGGCCAGGCCGAGCCCGGCGGACGCCCCGGTGACGACGGCGGTTCGGGTTGCATTGGTCATGTCGCCGACGCTATTGCCGCTCGGGGCCCCGCACATCGGCCCGAGGTCGCAGCCGGTCCCGGTCCGGTGGTCCTAAGACCAGCGACTGAGCCGCGGGCGCCCGATCCTGGGCTAGATTCGTGCCGTGACCGCCTCCCACTCAGATCCCGCCGCCCTGCTGCACGAGGTGTCGGCGGCCGTCGGCGCGATCACCAGGCACCTGTCCGTTCACCAGGTCCTCGAGGTGATCGTCTCCTCGGCGCGGCGCCTCGTCGGCGCCGACTACGCCGCGATCGGCATCCCCGACGACGACGGCGGGTTCGCGGAGTTCATCACCGACGGCATCGGCGAGGAGCAGCGCCTGGAGATCGGCCCGCTGCCGCGCCAGCACGGCATGCTCGCGGCGATCCTCGCCGAGACCGAGCCGATCCGCCTCGACGACCTGCGCCGCGACCCGCGCTTCCGCTGGTGGCCCAAGGCCCACCCGGCGATGGCCGCGCTCCTCGGCGTCCCCATCCTCGACGGGGACCGGATCCTCGGGATCGTCGTCCTCACCAACGACCTCGGAAAGCCCGGGTTCTCCGAGGCCGACACGGACCTCATCGAACTGCTCGCCTCGCACGCGGCCATCGCGATCACCAACACGCGCCTGTACGAGCGCAGCCGCGAGCTCACCGTCGTCGAGGAGCGCAACCGCCTCGCCCGCGAACTCCACGACGCCGTCATGCAGCGCCTGTTCTCCCTGCGCCTCTCGGCCCGCGCCGCCGCGAAGCTCCTCCCCGGCGACCCCGCCGCCGCCCGCGAGCGCCTCGACGAGGTCGAGCAGCTCGCCGCCGAGGCGGTCGCCGAACTGCGCGGCGTCATCGTCGAGCTCCGCCCCGCCGACCTCGACGCCCACGGCCTCGTCGAGACCCTCCGGCGCCACACGACGCTCCTCGACCGGCTCCACGACACCAACGTCCACTTCAAGGTCCGCTCGCCCGTGGACCTCTCCCGCGACGGCGAGGTCGAGGTGCTCCGGCTCGTCCAGGAGGCCCTCGGCAACGCGTTCCGGCACGCCAAGGCCCGCAACGTGACCCTCACGATCGAGTCCGAGCGCATCACCGTCGCCGACGACGGCCTCGGCTTCGACGCCGACGAGGCCGCCACGCGCGGCCTCGGCCTCCTGTCGATGCGCGAGCGCGCCAAGGCCCTCGGCGGCGACCTGCGCCTCGCCACCGCCCCGGGCGAGGGCACCGCCGTCACCCTCATCCTCGACACCGAAAGGGACAGCGGCGATGACTGACCCGATCCGCCTCCTCCTCGTCGACGACCACCCCGTCGTCCGCCGCGGCCTGCGCGGCTACCTCGAACTCGAACCCGACCTGGCCGTCGTCGGCGAAGCGGGCGACGGCGAGGAGGCCCTCGCGGCCATCGCCGCCCTCGACCCCGACGTGGTCCTCCTCGACCTCAAGATGCCCGGCCTCGACGGCCAGGGCGTCCTCGACCGCCTCGGCGAGTCCCGCTCCCGCGTCCTCGTCCTCACCTCGGCCACCGACGCCGAACGCGTCCCCTCCGCCATCACCGCCGGCGCCGCGGGCTTCGTCTACAAGGACATCGACCCCGACGCCCTCGCCAGCGCCATCCGCACCGTCCACTCCGGGCAGCTCCTCCTCTCCCCGGTCGCCATGCGCGGCTTGATGAACGGCTCCACCGGGCCCGCCGCCCCCAACCTCACCCCGCGCGAGAGCCAGGTCCTCGGCCTCATCGCCAAGGGCCAGACCAACCGCCAGATCGCCCGCGCCCTCGGCGTCTCCGAGAAGACCGTCAAGACCCACGTCACCAACCTCCTCCGCCGCATCGGTGCCGCCGACCGCACCCAGGCCGCCCTCTGGGCGGTTCGCCACGGTATCGGATGATTGCAGAACGTGACCGTCTCTTGTGCTGTCACTCTCGGTGATTCCCTAGGGTCCTCTCGTGCCCCTGAAACACAAACTCATATTCGCCCCGCTCATATCGCTCCTGCTGGCAAGCGGCGCATGCGGCTACGTGCCCCTTCCCGGAGCCGATCGCACCGAGCCCTTCGAGTTCTTCCACGGCTCCGGATCGCCGCTCTGGTGCGCTGACGGCGACGACGCCTGGGTCGGCGACGAGGGCATGCACCTGCTCGGCCCCCACTTCGCGGTCACGGTCCAGTGCCGCTTCAGCGGCGAAGAGCTGCCCGCCGCCGTCGCGGCCTGGTCCAGCGGACTCACTGAGATGCCGAAAGCCGAGAACGGCAGCGAGTTCGTGGTCAACCAGGTCGCGGCCGAACCGTACGAGCCCGAGTTCGGGTACGCCCCGACCAGCGCGTGGGTGGCCGTCGGCGATCGGGAGTTCGAACTCGCCCAGGTGCCCCAGCTCGGCGACTGGGTGGTCCTCTCCGCCCCGGTCGACCAGGACGCGGTGCTGTGGGTCGAGGACGACGGCCGCGCGCAAGGCGTCGACATGCGGACCGGCGAGCGTGTCGATCCCGTCTTCGCCTACTACAACGGTCTCAAAGCCGACGCCGAGCTCGCCGCCTACGCGTACGAGGGGATCGAGATCGCCGACGGCGCCGGAACCGGGTGGGTGAGCTGCGGTGCGAGCGGCGCGGTCGCGCACCGCCGAATCTGGCGGGAGGGCCCCGGGTGGGCCGCCGAAGGCCATGTCTACCTGGTCGTCGAACTCTCCTGGTGCAAGGACCTGGACTCGTTCGCCTGGAACCTCGACCGCGAGCGGTCGGTGGTGATCGCCAGCGGCGAAGCGGCCGAGACCGTCGAATGGACCGAGACGGAGGCCGAGAACGGCGTCGTGGTCAGCGCTGTCTTCGAGATCCCCGACTACGACGCCGAAGTCTCGATCGATTTCACTCCTGTCGGCGAGGTGGTCGACCACGAAGGAGGCCGATGGGAGTTCCGCGAGGAGCTCGCGACCACCCACTGGACAGCGACGTTCTGACCGCCCGCGACCCCTCTGGAGCCCTTCATGCCACGCATCAGCCGCCTGCTCGCTCGCACCGCCTCGGCCCTGCTCGTTCCGATCGCCGTGCTCGCGACCGCCGCCGGGAGCGTCGCCGCCGACTCGTTCGCGCGGACCCAGCCGTACACGCTCGTCTCCGGTTGGGACCCGGTCTACTGGTGCGAGGGCGACTCCCCTGAATGGGTCGGTGACGACGCCGCGGATCTGCGCGGACTGCACTTCGCGGTGAGCATCGGATGCCTGTTCCGGGCGGCCTCGGTCCCCGAGCGCCAAGCCGCGGCGAACGAGGGACTGCGCCACCTGCCGCCGGCCGCACCCGGCACCGAGCTCCTGTTCGTGCAGTTCGCGAAGCAGCCGGACTACGTGCCGGAGATCGGGTACGACTCCAAGCCGGTGGCCTCGTGGATCGAGATCGGGGCCGAGCGCATCGACCTGGAGTACGACCCCGAGGGCGGCCTCCACTACGTGCTCGGCGCGCCCGTCGGCGAACCGGCGGTCCTGTGGATGGAGGAGGAGGGCCGCGCGCAGGGACTCGACCTGCGGACCGGGGCACAGGTCGCGCCGATCGCGGCCTACTACAACGACGTCGGCTTCGGGACCCGGGAACTCTCCGGGTACGAGTACGAGGAGGTCGTCTTCCACGGCGACGGCGGCGGCTGGCGCATGACATGCTCCAGCGGGGACGTCTCGATGACCCGCGCCGCATGGGACGTCGACCGGGGTTGGGCGCCGGAGGGAACGGTCTTCATCGAGTTCCGGTTCTGGTGGTGTGGGTCCGCATTCGACAGCACCGCCTGGACGCTCGACACGGACGAGGCCTTGCAGATGTGGGGTGACTCCGAGACCCTCGACCCGGTCGAATGGATCGAGGCGTCGGGCATCGAGGCGGGATCCGAGATCCACACCGCGGTGTTCACGGCCCCGGCCGACGCCGCCGATTTCACCGCGTTCTTCTCACCGATCGGCGTGCTCACCGAGAAGGACGGCGGAGACGAGTTCGAACTCCTCGACCGCCCGTCGCAGACCGACTGGAGGGTCGTCTTCTGACAGTCAAGGGCCCCGGGATGATCCCGGGGCCCTCGCTCGCTAGTTGCCGACGACCGCGGGGTCGCCGCCCTGGCGCACTCCCGTGTCGAGGGCGTCGATCGCCGCCAGGTCCTCGTCGGTGAGGGCGAAGTCGAGGACGGCCCAGTTCTCGCGGATGCGGTCGGGGGTCACCGACTTGGGGATGACGACGTTGCCGCGCTGGAGGTTCCAGCGGAGGGCCACCTGGGCGGGGGTGCGGCCGTGGGCTTCGGCGACGGCTTGGAGGGCCGGCTCGTCGAAGAGGGCGCCGCCGCGGAGGGCGAGGGGGCCCCAGGACTCGGTCGCGATGAGGTGCTCGGCGTGGTAGGCGCGGAGCTCGGGCTGCGCGAAGTACGGGTGCAGCTCGACCTGGTTGATCTCGGCGGCCGCGCCGGTCTCGGTCTCGATGCGGTCGAGGTGCTCGATCGTGAAGTTCGAGACGCCAGCGGCGCGGATGAGGCCCTCGGAGCGGGCGTCGAGGAGCGCCTGCCAGGACTCGACGTACTTGTCGACGCTCGGGCGCGGCCAGTGCAGCAGGTACAGGTCGAGGTGGTCGGTGCCGAGCCGTGAGAGGGACTCTTCGAGGTTGCGGCGGACGTCGTCGTAGCCGTGCTCCCAGACCTTGCTGGTCAGGAACACCTCCTCGCGCTTGAGGCCGGACGCGGCGACCGCGCGGCCCACGCCCTCCTCGTTGCCGTAGCCGACCGCCGTGTCGAGGAGCCGGTAGCCGGTCTCCAGGGCCGTCTCGACGGCCGCCTGCGTGTCGCCGTCCTCGATCCTGAAGGTGCCGTAGCCGAACCGCGGGATGCTCGCGCCGCCGGTCAGGGTGATTGCCGTGCTCAGTTCGCTCATGCGCACCAAGCTACTCACCCGGCGAGCGATTGCCCAGCGGGCCGCCGCCCGCCGTCCAGCACCTACCGCTCGCCGCTGGCCGGGTCGATGCCCTGCCGCTGCCCGGTCTCCAGGGCGCTGATCGCGGCGACCTCCTGCGGGGTCAGCTCGAAGCCGAGCACGTCGAAGTTCTCGGCGATGCGGCTCGCCTTGGAGGACTTGGGGATCACGATGCACCCGTTCTGGAGGTGCCACCGGATGACGACCTGCCCGGGGGTCTTCCCGTGCGCCTCGGCCGCCGCGGTCACCGCGGGCTCGGCCAGGACCGAGCCGGTGCGCTGGCCCAGCGGCCCCCACGACTCGGTGGCGATGCCGCGCTCGGCCTGCCAGGCCCGCAGCTCGGGCTGGTTGAAGTACGGGTGCAGCTCGACCTGGTTGACCGTCGGCCACACGCCGGTGCCCTCGTGGATCCGCTCCAGGTGCTCGGGCAGGAAGTTCGAGACGCCCGCGGAGCGGATGAGCCCCTCGTCCTTCGCCTGGAGCAGCGCCTCGTAGGTCTCGACGTACAGGCCCTGCTTCGCGTTGGGCCAGTGGATCAGGTACAGGTCGAGGTAGTCGGTGCCGAGGCGCTCCAGCGACGCTTCGAGGGCCTCGCGGGCGGCCTTCGCGCCGTGGTGGTCGTTCCACACCTTCGTGGTCAGGAACACCTCCGAGCGGGGGACGCCGGAGCCGCTGACGGCCCGGCCCACGCCCGTCTCGTTGCCGTACATCTCGGCGGTGTCGATGAGCCGGTACCCGGTGGCGAGGGCCGCCTCGACGGCCTCCTGCGCCTCGTCGTCGCCGACCTTGTAGGTCCCGTAGCCGAGCCGGGGCATCGACGCGCCGTCGTTGAGCTTCACCGTGTCGCTGAGCTGAGTCATGCCCGCGATGGTAGCCGCGTCAGGCGCCGTCGCGCAGGGCCTTGCGGTCGGCGTCGACCATGATGCGGGCGAGCTCGTCCCAGTGGACGCGGGCCCGCCAGCCGATCTCGCGTTCGATCTTCGCGGGGTCGCCGACCAGCTCGGGGACCTCCGCGGGGCGCTCGTAGCGGTCGTCGTGCTCGATGTGGTCGCGCCAGTCGAGCCCGGCGTGCGCGAACGCGGCCTCGGCGAACTCGCGTACGGTGGCGGCCCGGCCGGTGGCGATCACGTAGTCGACGGGCTCGGTGTGCTGGAGCATCCGCCACATGGCCTCGGCGTACTCGGGCGCGTAGCCCCAGTCGCGGACCGCGTCGAGGTTCCCCAGGTAGACCTTCTTCTCGAGGCCCGCGGCGATGCGCGCGACGGCGCGCGTGATCTTGCGGGTCACGAACGTCTCGCCGCGCCGGGGGCTCTCGTGGTTGAACGCGATCCCGTTGACCGCGAACATCCCGTACGACTCCCGGTAGTTCACCGTCGCCCAGTGCGCGAACAGCTTCGCGACCCCGTAGGGGCTGCGCGGGTGGAACGGGGCGGTCTCGTCCTGCGGCGGCCTGGTCGTCCCGAACATCTCCGAGGTGGACGCCTGGTAGATCCGGGCGTCGATCCGGCTGGCGCGCACGGCCTCCAGGAGCCGGATCGCCCCCAAGGCGGTCACGTTCGCCGTGTAGTCGGGCAGGTCGAAGCTCACGCGCACATGGGACTGCGCGGCGAGGTTGTAGACCTCGTCGGGCTCGATGTCCCGGATGAGGTTGACCAGGAGCCCTGCGTCGGTGACGTCGCCCTTGTGGAGGAACAGGCGCCGCCCCGACTCGTGCGGGTCCTGGTACACCGCCTCCAGGCGGGAGGTGTTCGCGATGAGCGAGGACGCGTGCCGCACCACGCCGTGCACCGTGTAGCCCTTCGCGAGCAGCAGTTCGGCCAGGTAGGAGCCGTCCTGCCCGGTGATCCCGGTGATGAGCGCTGTCTTCACGGCCCTGAGTCTAGTTCGTGCCCGGGAGGCCCCCGCATGTTCAGGCGACGGCCCGCAGCCCGTCACGCGAACGTTGTGTGAAAGCTACTCGCAAAAGCCGCAAAGTCCCTACGCTGGCCTGCGGCAGCGGTTCCGCTGCGCCCCATCCTCCCTCAAAGGACTGCCAACCATGCAACGACGGAACGTCATGCGCGCCGCGGTCGCCGGCGCCGGATCGGTCGCCCTCGGCTTCACCATGACCAGGCCCTCCTTCGCCTACCCCGCCGTCCCCGGCACCAGCCCCTACGGCGCCCTCCAGGCCGCCGACGCCCGCGGGATCCAGCTCCCCGCCGGGTTCGCCTCCCGGATCGTGGCCCGCTCCTCGCAGGTCGTCACCGGCACCTCCTACACCTGGCACGCGGCCCCCGACGGCGGCGCGTGCTTCGCCGACGGGAACGGCTGGATCTACGTCTCCAACTCCGAGGTCTCCTCCGGCGGCGGGGTCGGCGCGCTCCGCTTCGACGCCGCCGGGAACGTCGTCGACGCCTACCGGACCCTCAACGGCACCCGCACCAACTGCGCGGGCGGCGCCACCCCCTGGAACACGTGGCTGTCCTGCGAGGAGGTCGACCGCGGCTACGTCTACGAGACCGACCCGTTCGGCGCCGACCCGGCCGTGCGCCGCGACGCCATGGGCCGCTTCAAGCACGAGGCCGCCGCGGCCGACGCCGACCACGGCGTCGTCTACCTGACCGAGGACGTCACCGACGGCGCCTTCTACCGCTTCCGCCCCACGACCTGGGGGAACCTCGCCACCGGGACCCTCCAGGTCCTGACCCAGACCGGCTCGACCCTCGCGTGGGCCACCGTCCCCGACCCCGACGGCTCCCCGACCGCCACCCGCAACCAGGTCGCGAACACCAAGCGCTTCAACGGCGGCGAGGGCTGCTACTACACCGACGGCATCTGCTTCTTCACCACCAAGGGCGACAACAAGGTCTGGGCCTACGACGCCGACGCGAACACCCTCGCGACGGTCTACGACGACAACGTCTCCGGCGCCCCGCTCACCGGCGTCGACAACATCACCGGCGCCTCCGGCTCCGGCGACCTGTTCGTCGCCGAGGACGGCGGCAACATGGAGATCTGCATCATCACCCCCGACGACGTGGTCGCCCCGTTCCTGCGCCTCACCGGCCAGAGCGGCTCCGAGATCACCGGCCCCGCGTTCAACCCCGCCGGGGACCGCCTCTACTTCTCGTCGCAGCGCGGCACCAGCGGCTCCTCCAGCGGCGGCATCACCTACGAGGTCACCGGCCCGTTCCGCGGCCTCTGATCCGGGCTCCCGACCCCGGCCGGGGCCGCACGCGGACGAATCGTGCGGCCCCGCCGGGCCCTCCCCGCCGCTAGGATCGGGGGAACTGCCGCCAACGGAAGCCGGTGCACATGCCCCTCGCCACAGTGGACCTCGCGATCATCGGCGCCGGGCCGACCGGCCTCTTCGCCGCCTACTACGCGGGCTTCCGGGGCCTGCGCACCGCCGTCGTCGACACCCTGCCCGAAGCGGGCGGCCAGATCACCGCCATGTACCCCGAGAAGCAGATCTTCGACGTCGGCGGCTTCCCCGAGATCAAGGGCCGCGACCTCGTCGACAACCTCCTGCGCCAGGCCGCCCCCTTCGAGCCCGTCTACCTCCTCGGCCACCAGGCCCTCAAGCTCCAGCACGTCGACGGCCTGCCCGTCCTCGACCTCACCGGCGACCTCCGCGTCGAAGCGAAGGCCCTGCTCATCACCGGCGGCCTCGGCAGCTTCGCGCCCCGGCCCCTCCCTGCGGCCGAAGGGTTCCGCGGCGCCGGGATCGTCTACTTCGTCCCCGAGCTCGCCGCCCACGCCGGACAGGACGTCGTCATCGTCGGCGGCGGCGACTCCGCCTTCGACTGGGCCCTCGCCCTCCACGGCGTCGCCCGCTCCACCGTGATCGTCCACCGCCGCGAGCGCTTCCGCGCCCACGCCGCCACCATCGACCGCGTGCGCGCCCTCGGCGTCCCCATCATCGTGAACGCCCAGGTCACCGCCATTCACGGCACGACGCACGTCGAAGGCGTCGCGATCGACGTCAAGGACGAGGGCCCGCGCGAGCTCCCCGCCGACGCGATCGTCGCCGCGCTCGGCTTCACCGCCGACCTCGGACCGCTGGGGGAGTGGGGACTGGACCTCGACCACCGCACCATCAGCGTCGACTCCACGATGGCCGCGAGCCTCCCGCGCGTCTACGCCGCAGGGGACATCGCCGCCTATCCCGGCAAGGTCAAGCTCATCGCGACGGGCTTCGGCGAGGCCGCCACGGCCGTCAACAACGCCGCCGTCGCGATCGACCCGGCCGCGCACCTCTTCCCCGGCCACTCCAGCGAGAACCCGTAAACCATTGCGGCACAAGGGAAAACGACCATCGCCGGGGTCCTGATATGACTTACTGACGGGTATGTCGCTTTGGGCTCCAGCGGCAGTCATACTATGCGGGAATGCTTGCCATGACCGTGTCCGGCGGGAGCCTGACCGCCGCCCAGGTGCCCGAACCCGCGCCCGGCCCCGACGAAGTGCTCATCGAGGTCGCCGCCGCCGGCGTCAACCGCGCCGACCTCCTCCAGGTCTCCGGCCACTACCCGCCCCCGCAGGGCGCCCCGGCCTGGCCCGGCCTGGAGGTCTCCGGGACCATCGTCGACGTCGGCAACGCCGACAACGCCACCCTCCTCGGCGCCGAGGTCTGCGCCCTGCTCCCCGGCGGCGGCTACGCCCAGTACGTCGCCGTCGACGCCGGGCTCGTCCTCCCCACGCCCGAGAACGTCGACCTCGTCGAGGCCGCCGGCCTGCCCGAGGCCGCCGCCACCGTCTACTCCAACCTCGGCTACCTGCTCGGACAGGACGCGACCGGCAAGCGCCGCGTCCTCGTCCACGGCGGCGCGGGCGGCGTCGGCACCTTCGCCGTCCAGTTCGCCCGCAAGCTCGCCGACGCCGAGACCTGGACCACCGCCCGCGGCGAGTTCACCAAGCAGCTCGAAGCGCTCGGCGCCGACCGCGTCGTCGACTACCGCAACGAGGACTTCGCCGCCCTCGCCCAGGAGGCCGGGGGCGCCGACGCGATCCTCGACGTCATCGGCGCCGCCTACTTCGAGCCGAACCTCAAGGCCCTCGCCCAGGACGGCCGCCTCGCCATCATCGGCCTCCAGCAGGGCAACGCCGCCCAGATCCACCTCGGCGGCCTCCTCGCCAAGCGTGCCACCATCACCGGCACGACCCTCCGCGCCCGGCCCCTGGAGCAGCGCCGCCAGATCCTCGCCGAGGTCTTCGAACGCGTCTGGCCCGCCCTCGACACCGGCGACGTCAAGCCCGTCGTCACCACCCGCCTCCCCCTCGGCGACGCCGCCGAAGCCCACCGCCTCATGAACGCGGGCGGCCACTTCGGCAAGATCGTCCTCACCGCGAAATAGGCTGTCGGACCCCCGCGGCACCCTTGTGTAGGGGCGCTGCGGATGTCCGAAATGCGCAGACCCTCCGAGACACGCCGACACGTGCGTCGCCGTCTTGCGAGCTGTCGGGCCCGCCGGGCACCATCGAAGCCGGGGGCGGCTGCGAATGCCCGATTTGCACAGAACCGCCGAGACACGCCCGAGGCCGGACCCGAACGGGTCCGGCCTCGGTTCGCTTCCGCGCTACTTCTCGCAGCAGCCGTGGCAGCAGTCCTCGCCCGCGCACCGGCACGCGTCGTCGTTGCAGCAGTTGCAGCACTCGTCGCTCATCATCACTCGCATTCACCTCCATCAACCGCTCGTGGGGGACACCAGTTCTCGGGCAGCGGGCCCTCGCACGTGCCCGCCTCCACCGCGCCGAGCATCGCCGTCAGCTGCGACCGCAGCGACTCCAGCCGCGCGATCTCGGCCGTCACCTCCGCGATCCTCCGCTCCAGGTGCGACCCGGCGGGCTCGCACGGGCACGCGCCCGTGTCGCGCACCGCCAAGAGGTCGCCGATGTCCGCCAGGCGCAGCCCCGCGCGCTGGCACGCCCGGATGAACCGGGCCCGGTCCAGCTCGGCGGGCCCGTACCGCCGGTACCCGGCGGCGCTGCGCTCGGGCGCGGGGAACAGGCCCTCGCGCTCCCAGTGGCGGATGGCGTCGGAGGTCACGCCCGCCGCCTCGGCGAGCCGGCCCACGGTCAACGGTGCTGTCGCGGTGGTCATGGAACGACCGTAAACCCCGGTGCCGGGACCAAGGTCAAGTCCGATCCCGGAGTTGTCCCGCACATGCCCCACCGACACGCCTCACCCGCCGGTAATGGGCTCGAACGCGCCCCCGGACGGCGACTACCATGGACCCGAACGTCAAGCGCCGGCCGCTCGACCGGCCCATTCCATGAGGAGAACCGTGGCTTCCGCAGCACCGAACCAGAGTCCAGTCGTCGTCGAACCCCTCTGGGTGACGGCCGGCACGACCGGTGCCGACGCGGTGGCCGAGGCCGGCCTCCCCGTCGCGGGCCCGAACGCCATCGTCGTCCTCCGCGACGCCGAGGGGCAGCTCCGCGACCTCTCCTGGGCCCCCGAGTCCGACGCGAAGGTCGAGCCCGTCCCGCTCAACAGCCCCGACGGGCTCAACGTGCTGCGCCACTCGGCCGCGCACGTCATGGCCCAGGCCGTCCAGGAGCTCCACGAGGCCAAGCTCGGCATCGGCCCGCCGATCACCGACGGCTTCTACTACGACTTCGACGTCGCCGAGCCGTTCAACCCCGACGACCTCAAGGCCGTCGAGAAGCGCATGCTCCAGATCATCAAGCAGGGGCAGACCTTCCACCGCCGCAAGTACGCGTCCCTCGACGAGGCCCGCGCCGAGCTCGCGAACGAGCCCTACAAGCTGGAGCTCATCGACACCAAGGGCGAGGGCACCGACGCCGACGAGGTCATGGAGGTCGGCGGCGGCGAGCTCACCGCCTACGACAACCGCGACCGCACCGGCGAGAAGGTCTGGTCCGACCTCTGCCGCGGCCCGCACCTGCCCTCGACCAGGCTCATCGGCGCCGTCAAGCTCATGCGCTCGGCCGCCGCGTACTGGATGGGCTCCGAGAAGAACCCGCAGCTCCAGCGCATCTACGGCACCGCGTGGCCGACCGTGCAGGAGCAGAAGGACTACCTCGCCCGCCTCGCCGAGGCCGAGAAGCGCGACCACCGCAAGCTCGGCCAGCAGCTCGACCTGTTCTCGTTCCCCGACGAGATCGGCCCGGGCCTGCCGGTGTTCCACCCCAAGGGCGGCATCATCCGCTACGAGATGGAGTCGTACCTGCGCGAGCGCCAGCGCGAGGCCGGGTACGAGCTGGTGAACACCCCGCACATCACCAAAGAGCAGCTGTTCCACACCTCCGGGCACCTGCCGCACTACGACGAGGGCATGTTCCCGCCGATCGAGCTCGAGGGCGCGAACTACTACCTCAAGGCCATGAACTGCCCGATGCACAACCTGATCTTCCGCTCGCGCGGGCGCTCCTACCGGGAGCTGCCGCTGCGCCTGTCGGAGTTCGGGACCGTGTACCGGTACGAGAAGTCCGGCGTGGTCCAGGGCCTCACCCGCGTCCGCGGCCTGACCCAGGACGACGCGCACATCTACTGCACCCAGGAGCAGGCGCCCGGCGAGATCCGGAGCCTCCTGGAGTTCGTGCTCCAGCTGCTGCGCGACTACGGCCTCAACGACTTCTACCTGGAGCTGTCGACCAAGGGCGACTCCGACAAGTTCATCGGCGACGACGCCCAGTGGGAGGAGGCGACCGCGGTCCTGCGGCAGGTCGCCGAGGAGTCGGGCCTCGACCTGGTCCCGGACCCGGGCGGCGCGGCGTTCTACGGCCCGAAGATCTCCGTCCAGGCGAAGGACGCGATCGGCCGCACCTGGCAGATGTCGACCATCCAGCTCGACTTCAACCAGCCCGCGCGCTTCCACCTGGAGTACTCGGCGGACGACGGCACCCGCAAGCAGCCGGTCATGATCCACCGGGCGCTGTTCGGCTCGATCGAGCGGTTCTTCGGGGTCCTCACCGAGCACTACGCGGGCGCGTTCCCGGCGTGGCTCGCGCCGGTGCAGGCCGTCGGCATCCCGGTCCGCGACGAGAACGCGGACTACCTGGAGGCCTTCGTGTCGCGCCTGCGCGCCGAGGGCCTGCGCGCCGAGGTCGACCACTCGGACGACCGGATGCAGAAGAAGGTCCGCAACGCGCAGCTCCAGAAGATCCCGTTCATGATCATCGCCGGTGACGACGACCAGAACGCCGGCACCGTGTCGTTCCGCTACCGCGACGGCTCCCAGCGCAACGGCGTGCCCGCCGACGAGGCGGTCGCCCACGTCGCGGAGATCGTCCGCTCCCGCGTGAACGAAGGCCCTTCGGCCGCAGCCGAGACCGCCGCGGAGTAAGACCGAGTACCGACGGGGCCGGGGCATCGCGCCCCGGCCCCGTCGGCGTTCAGTCGCGGCCGGTCTCGCCGAGCCAGCGGGCGAGGCGCCCTGCCCGTGCGAGGGCCGTGAGGCGCTGCTCGGTGGCCTCGCGGAGCTTCGGGGTGGTGACGACGATGAGCTGGTCGCCCGAGCGGAGCCGGTCGGCCTTGGCGGGCACGAACAGCCGGTCGACGCGCACGACGCCCGCGATGGCGGACCCTTCGGGCAGCCGCAGCTCGAAGATGCGGATGCCCGCGAGCCCCGATCCCTTGGGGACGGTGATGGTGAGGACCTCGCCGTCCACGGCGTCGAGCGGCGCGGTCTCGATGTCGACCTCCTGCACCACGCCCGACTGCGCGAGGCCGAGGCGCTTCGCCGCCCACGGCAGCGTCGGCCCCTGGAACAGGGTGAACACGACCACGAGGATGAACACGAGGTCCCACAGCGACTGCGACCCGGGCAGGTGCTCGGAGCGGGGGATCGTCGCGAAGATGATGGGCACGGCCCCGCGCAGGCCCGCCCACGACAGCAGGACCTTCTCCTTGCCGGAGAACCGGAACGGGATGAGCGACACCCACACCGACACCGGCCGCGCCACGAGCGTCAGGACCGCGCCGAGGAGGAGCGCCGGGACGAGCATGCGCAGCAGGTTGTCCGGGGACGCGAGGAGCCCGAGCATGACGAACATGCCGAGCTGCGCGACCCAGCCGAGGCCGCTCGCGAACGACTGCGTCGCGGCCCGGTGCGGCAGCCGCGAGTTCCCCAGGACCAGCGCCGCCAGGTACGCGGCGATGAACCCCGACGCGTGGAGCATCCCCGCGGCCGCGAACGCCGCCATCCCGAGGCTGAACACCGCGAGCGGGTACAGGCCCGACACCGGCAGCGCGAGGCGCCGCAGCAGCCACGCCCCGCCCGCGCCCACCGCCAGGCCGATGACCGAGCCGACCGCGAGCTCCCACACGAGCAGCCCGAACAGCTCGAACGTGTTCGGCAGCCCCTCGGCCGCCGAGAACGCGAGCACCAGGATCACCGCGGGCGCGTCGTTGAACCCCGACTCCGCCTCCAGGGTCCCGCTGAGCCGCTTGGGGAGTCCGACGCCGCGCAGCTCCGAGAACACCGCCGCCGCGTCCGTCGAAGCCACGACCGCGCCCATCACCAGCGCGGTCTGCCACGCGAACCCCAGCAGGTAGTGCGCCCCGAGCGCGGTCACCGTCACCGAGACGCCCACGCCCACCGTCGCGAGCATCGACGCGGGCGCGAGCTGCCCCGAGATCGCCCGCCACCTGGTCGACAGGCCGCCTTCGATGAGGATGAGCGCCAGCGCGAACGTCCCCAGCACCTGCGCGAGCTCGAAGTCCTCGAAGGGGATGCCCACGCCGTCCTCGCCGAGGACCATCCCGGCCCCGAGGAACACCAGCAGCGCGGGGAGCCCGAGCCGGTGGGTGGCGCGGATCGCGGCGATGGACACAAGCACGGTGACGCAGCCGATGAGCACGACTAGGTACAGCTGGGGCAACGTCACGATCGGAGCTTATCCGAGGTGGAGTGTCCCGGGCGTTTCGTCGCGTTACCGCTTGCCGCCCGCGTGGCCTAGGATCGTCCCGTGGAACAGCGCGAAGGACCAGGCGTCCCCGACGGGTACGAGCGGCTGTGGACGCCGCACCGGATGGCCTACATCCAGGGGGAGGGCAAGCCGACCGGCGACGACGCCGACATCGAGGGCTGCCCGTTCTGCGAGATCGCCAAGCTCGACGACGCCGACGGGAACATCGTCGCCCGCGGGCAGTCGATGTTCGTGGTGCTGAACAAGTACCCGTACAACTCCGGGCACGTCATGGTCGTCCCGTTCCGGCACGTCCCCGACTACACCGACCTCGACGCCGAGGAGGTCGCCGAGATGGGCGCCCTCACCCAGCGGGTCATGACCGTCCTGCGCTCGGCGCTCGGCGCCCACGGGTTCAACATCGGCATGAACCAGGGCCAGGTCGCGGGGGCCGGGATCGCCGGGCACCTCCACCAGCACGTCGTCCCGCGCTGGGGCGGGGACGCGAACTTCATGCCGATCATCGGCCGCACCAAGACCCTCCCGCAGTACCTCTCGGACACCCGGGAGCAACTGGCGGCCGCATGGGAGCGGGTGTGACCGGCCGGGCACGGTTAGAGTCAAAGGCACAGCCCCGCTCCGGCCGGCCGGAGCGGGCGCCGCACCCACTTGCCCGAACACCCACCTGGGCGCTGCCGAGAAACACAGGAGACCATGGCGAAGTTCCTTCGGACCTCCGGCCGAGCGGGCGTGCGCCGCTACGTCGACGCCGCCGCGAGGCTCCTCATCCGCGTCGGCGTGTCCGCCAACGCCGTCACCGTCGCCGGGACCGCCCTCGTGGTCGCCGCCGCCGTCCTGCTGCTGTCGCAGGGCCACCTGCTCGCCGGGCTCATCGTCGTCGGCCTGTCCGTGCTCACCGACATGCTCGACGGCGCCATCGCCCGCGTCAAGGGCACCTCGAGCCGCTTCGGCGCGCTCCTCGACTCGACGTGCGACCGCCTCGCCGACGGCGCGATCTTCGCGGGCCTGGCGTACTACCTGCTCGCGGAGGGCCGCTCCCTCGGCGCCGCGCTGGCGCTGACGGTGCTCCTCGTCTCCCAGCTCGTGTCGTACGTGAAGGCCCGCGCCGAGAGCCTCGGCGCGGAGTGCAACGTCGGCATCGTCGAGCGCCCCGAGCGGCTCATCATCGCCGGGCTCGCGGTCCTCGTCGAGGTCTTCCGCGTCCCGTTCGCCCTGGAGGCGGGCCTGGGCCTGCTCGCGGTGCTCTCCACGATCACCGTCGTGCAGCGGCTCGTCCACTCGCACGCGGTCCTCGCCGCGAGCGAGGAGCGCGTCGATGCCTGAGCGCCTCACCGAGCTGGCCTACCTGGCGGCCTGGCGGGGGGTGCGGCTCATGCCCGAGTCCGCGGCGTACGCCCTGAGCCGCCGCTTCGCCGACCGCGCCGCCCGCAAGAACGGCCGCGGCGTGCAGCAGCTGCGCCGCAACCTCGCCCGCGTCGTCGGCGGCGAGCCCGGCGACGACCTGATCCGCGACGCGATGCGCTCGTACGCCCGGTACTGGATCGAGGCGTTCCGGCTCCCGTCGATGAGCGACGAGCACCTGCTGCGCCGCTTCGAGATGAACGGCTTCGAGCCCGTCCACGAGCGCTCCGCGCAGGGGCTCGGCTCGATCGTGGCCCTGCCGCACTGCGGGAACTGGGACCTCGCCGGGGCCTGGGTGCCCCGCATCTCCGGCGACCCGCTCACCACGGTCGCCGAGCGCCTCAAGCCCGAAGGGGTCTACCGGCGGTTCCTCGAGTACCGCGAGTCCCTCGGCATGAGGATCATCCCGGCCTCCGGCGGCGACCGCAACCCCCAAGCGGCCCTTGGGGAAGCGCTCGACGCCGGGCACGTGGTGGCCCTCGTCGCCGACCGCGACCTGGGCCGCTCGGGCACCGAGGTGAAGTTCTTCGGCGAGGCCACGACGTTCCCGTCGGGGCCCGCGCTCCTGGCGATCCGCAACCGCGTCGAGCTGTTCACCGCCGCCATCCACTACGAGGACGACAAAGCCGTCTGCCACATCTCCGGCCCCGTCGACACCGGCGCCGGGACGCTCCGCGAGCGCCTGGCGTCCACGACCCAGCGCATGGCCGACGCGTTCGAGGAGGGCATCCGCGCCCACCCCGCCGACTGGCACATGCTCCAGCGGTTCTGGACCGCCGACTTCCCGCCGAGGCCCTGATGGGGCCCCTGAGGATCGGGATCGTCAGCCCGTACTCCTTCGACGTCCCCGGCGGCGTCCAGTTCCACATCCGCGACCTCGCCGAGACCCTCATCGACGCCGGCCACGACGTGTCCGTCCTCGCGCCCGCCACCGAGACCGAGGGCCTCCCCGACTTCGTCGTCTCCGGCGGCAAAGCCGTCGCCGTCCCCTACAACGGGTCCATCGCGCGCCTCGCCTTCGGCCCCCGCTCCGCGGCACGGGTCCGCAAGTGGTGCAACGAAGGCGGCTTCGACGTCATCCACGTCCACGAGCCGCTCACCCCGAGCCTCGCGTGCCTCGCCGTCCTCAACGCCCGCTGCCCCGTCGTCGCCACCTTCCACACCGCGATGACCCGCTCCCGGATCCTCGCCGCCGGGAAGCACATGGCCCAGCTGGTCCTGGAGAACCTCTCCGCGCGCATCGCCGTCAGCCCCTACGCCCGGAAGGTCCAGGTCGAGCACCTCGGCGGCGGCGCCGTCGAGATCCCCAACGGCGTCCCCGTCGCCTTCTACCGCAAGGCCGCACCCCTCGCCGACAAGCCCGACGGCCCCACCATCGGGTTCATGGGCCGCTTCACCGAGCCCCGCAAGGGCTTCCCGATCCTCCGCGACGCCTTCGCGGCGCTCGCCACCGACCGCCCCGACCTGCACCTCCTCGTCGTCGGCCGCGGCGACCCCGAAGCGGCCGTCGCCGGACTCGACCCCGACGTCGCCTCCCGCATCCGCTTCCTCGGCGCCGTCTCCGACGAGGAGAAGGCGTCCATGCTCGCCGGGGTCGACCTCTACGTCGCCCCCAACACCGGCGGCGAGTCCTTCGGCATGATCCTCACCGAGGCCATGGCCGCGGGCACCTGCGTGCTCGCCAGCGACATCGAGGCGTTCTCCGCGGTCCTCGACGAGGGCCGCGCAGGCGAGCTGTTCGCCGTCGGCGACGCCGCCGACCTCGCCGCGAAGGCCGCCCGCCTCCTCGACGAGCCCGACCTCCGCACGGCCTATGTGGAGCGTGCGAACGAGTGGGTCAAGCGCTACGACTGGCCCGAGGTCGCCGCCCGGCTCCTGGAGGTCTACCGCGCCGCCATCGAAGCGGGCGCCGAGCGCCGCAGGTGATCCACAGGACAGGCCCTAGCCGTATGCCCGTACGATGATCCCGATGTGGTGGTTGGCCGTGCTCGTGACGATCGCGGCCGTCGCAGGAGCGTACGCGACCTGGACGGTCGCGCGGGTCGAGCGTCTCCACCGCCGCGCCCGCGCCGCCGAGACCGCGCTCCTCACCAAGCTCGACGACCGCGCCGAGACCGTCCTCCGCTTCGTCGGCAACCCCGGCTTCGAGGAGGTCGTCGCCCTCGCGCTCTCCGTCGTCGCCGTCCCCGCCGACACCCAGCGCCAGCGCGAGCTGCGCGAGTACGCCGAGAACGACCTCACCCGCGCCCTGCGCGAGCTCGCCCAGGACCCCGTCTGGACCGAGGACCTCGAGGCCGCGAACCGCCGCGTCGCCCTCGCCCGGCAGATCCACACCGACTTCGTGCGCGACGCCGTCGCCTCCCGGTCCCTGCGCGTCGCCGTCGTCCTGCGCCTCCACCACCGGCTCCCGCGCCCCCAGTACTGGGACATCGACGACCCCGTCCAGTGACCGCTCACGTGCCCTCCGGTTTGTATCAACGGGCTTGTGAGGTCCGTCGCGGCGTAGAATCGGCCAGGTCAGCACCCCTACAGCCGCGACGTACTCAGATGGAGCCGGTGACCGTGTCAGAGACCCAGAAGACCGAGGCCGAGGTCGGGACCGCCCGCGTCAAGCGCGGCATGGCCGACATGCTGAAAGGCGGCGTCATCATGGACGTCGTCACCCCCGAGCAGGCCAGGATCGCCGAGGACGCCGGGGCCGTCGCGGTCATGGCGCTCGAGCGCGTCCCCGCGGACATCCGCCGCGAGGGCGGCGTCTCCCGCATGTCCGACCCCGACATGATCGACGGCATCATCGAGGCCGTGTCGATCCCGGTCATGGCGAAGGCCCGCATCGGCCACTTCGTGGAGGCCCAGGTGCTGGAGTCCCTCGGCGTCGACTACGTCGACGAGTCCGAGGTCCTCACCCCCGCCGACGAGGCCAACCACATCGACAAGTGGAAGTTCAACGTGCCGTTCGTGTGCGGCGCGACCAACCTCGGCGAGGCCCTGCGCCGCATCGCCGAGGGCGCGGCCATGATCCGCTCCAAGGGCGAGGCCGGCACCGGCAACGTCGTCGAGGCGACCCGCCACATGCGCCAGATCCGCCAGGACATCGGCCGCCTCAAGACCCTCGACGAGGCCGAGCTGTACGCCGCCGCGAAGGAGCTGCGCGCCCCCTACGAGCTCGTCGCCGAGGTCGCGAAGCTCGGGAAGCTCCCGGTCGTGCTCTTCACCGCGGGCGGCATCGCCACCCCCGCCGACGCGGCCATGATGATGCAGCTCGGCGCCGAAGGCGTCTTCGTCGGCTCCGGCATCTTCAAGTCCGGCGACCCCGCCAAGCGCGCCGCCGCGATCGTCAAGGCCACCGCCTTCCACGACGACCCGAAGATCATCGCCGAGGTCTCCCGCGGCCTGGGCGAGGCCATGGTCGGCATCAACGTCGACACGCTCCCCGAGGAGCAGAAGCTCGCCAAGCGCGGCTGGTAGCACGCACGCGAAAGGGCCCGGAGTGATCCGCTCCGGGCCCTTTGCGCCGCTTTACGACCCGGCGATGTCGAAGACCGTTCCGCCGGTGGCGAGGACCCCTTCGCACTCGTTCCCGAACGTCTCCTCGTAGTACGTGAACCTGCCGTCCCAGAACCCGAAGCCCTTGAACGTCACCGGCGCGAACATCTTGTTGCAGATCCCGTCGGCCGCTTCGAGCGACCCGATCTCCCCGTCGACCGAGGTGAGCTGGATGCACGCCTCCTCGCCGCGCGAGTGGCCCTGCCCGCCGGGGCACGACAGCGCCGCCCGCTCGGTCGGACCGTCCTCCGGGTCGATCTCCAGGTACAGGAACCCGGCGTCGACCCCTGAGCCGATGCCCGGGTCCACGGGGATCGGATCGGCTTGGGCGGGAGCGGGAGTCATCACCGCGAAGGCTGCGGCGCCGAGGGCGCCGACCGCGAGTTTGCGCATGGGCAGATCCTAAGAACCGGACGGGCTCCGATCCGGCTCCGACACGCCTACGCTAGGCGCATGAACGCAACGGACCTGGACCAGTACGACACTCCCGACCTCCAGCGCCGCGCCTTCGCGCTGGCGCGCGACCGCCACGACTGGCGGTTCTTCATCGACCTGTTCCGGCACACCCCGACCGCCCTGGAATCCGAGGACCTGGACCCCGACATCGCCGAGATCGGCGTGGCCATCGACGACCTGGTGGGGATCTGGCGCGAGGCGACGAAGGGCGACTGGGGCGGCGCCGAGCCGCTGGCCCGGGCCGCCTTCATCGACTACATCGCCGAGCACGGGAACGGCGACGACGCGGCGAACTAGTCCTCGTCGGCCGCTGCGTCGTCCTGCTTGCCGGCCTTCTTGCGGCGCGGCTCCGCCACCGGGGCCGCGCTGCCGTCCATCCAGTAGCGGATGTCGGCGGAGAACAGCCACCACAGGGCCAGGATCGAGGCGAACACCCACGGGCCCACGTAGAGGCCGAAGATCGTGGACATGAACATGCCGACGATGAACAGGACCGCGGTGGCGCCGACGGCCCACCAGCGGACGGCCTTCTGGCGGGACTTGAAGCGGACCGCGCAGAGCGCGGCGACGATCGCGGCCACGAGCGCGAAGCCCGCGATGACGAGGTTCGAGGCGAGGAAGTTCGTCGACTGGTAGAAGTCGTGCGCGGCCTGCGCGGTCTCGGCCGGGGTCTGGTCGAGGTCCATGCCGGAGGACTCGTACACGTCGGTCAGCTCCGCGACGGTGGCCGAGCGCAGCGAGAACGTGTAGAACGCGAGGATGTTGCCCGCGACGACGGCGCTGACGACCTCGACCCACAGGGCGATCTGGAGGCGCAGGAGCTTCTTGGGCTTCGCGTTCGGGTCGTCCCCCTCTGGCTCGGGCGCGCCCTTGCCTGGATCGCGGTCGCGGCCGAAGTTCGGTTGGGGGAGCATCTCGTGCCTCTCAGACGGGGATCGGACGGCGCCCTAGTGGTTGAACCAGCGGCGGGCGAAGCGCTCGGTAAGCGTTCCCAGAATCGTAATCGGCACGATGGCGAGGCCGATGCACAGCGCCCAGTACAGTCCGCTGGTGAACAGCAGCCAGCCGAGCCCGACGAGCGCGGCGACCTGCACGAGCAGGTTCAGGATCCACAGGATCCGCCACTGGAAGCGCATGAGCAGCGTCGAGAGCAGCAGGAACACCGCGAGGGCGCCGAGGCCGACCGCGCCGCGGTAGACGTCGTGCTCGGCGGCGGGCGGCACGAACTCCTTCGCGGAGTGGTGCAGGAGCACGATGAGGCCGCCGGCGACGAGGGCGAGGGCCGCCTCCAGCCACATCGTGTTCCGCGCGGCCCGCACCGAGCGGGGCATCGGGTTGCGCTTCGAGGTCTTCGCCATTGCTTACTCCCGGGCATGAAGGGGTGCGTCACGTTCGATCGGTGACTTTAACGGATCGTTACCCGCTGAGCGTGGTCAGGCCGGTTTCGGTCACAGCTGCGATCGACCAGCTAGGCGCCCCGCCGGACCGCCATTACGCTTGAACGGCCCGACGCCGCCTAGTTTTGGAGTTCTCTGATGACCGTGCCCCGGATCGGCGTGCTCGCCCTGCAAGGGGACGTGGTGGACCACATGCGCGCCCTGGAGGCCGCGGGCGCCGAGGCCGCGCCGGTGCGGCGCGCCGCCGAGCTCGACGCGGTCGACGGCCTGGTGATCCCCGGCGGGGAGTCCACCACCATGAGCAAGCTCCTCGACATCTTCGACCTGTTCGACCCGGTCAAGAAGCGCCTCGACGAGGGCATGCCCGCGTTCGGGTCGTGCGCGGGCATGATCATGCTCGCCGAGGAGGTCCTCGACGGCCGCCCCGACCAGCGCTCCTTCGGGGTCATCCCGATGACGGTGCGCCGCAACGCGTTCGGGCGCCAGGTCGACTCCTTCGAGACCGAGATCGGCATCGACGGGGTCGGCGGCGGCCCGTTCAAGGCCGTGTTCATCCGCGCGCCGTGGGTCGAGCGCATCAGTGACGGAGTCGAGGTGCTGGCCCGGGTGGACAGCGGTCGAACAGAGGGCGACGGGCCGGGCGGTAGGATCGTCGCGGTACGTGCGGGCGCCTGCCTGGCCACCTCCTTCCACCCGGAGGTGACCCCCGACGCGCGGGTGCACCAGTACTTCGTGGACATGGTCCGAGGCTGAGCGCCGGACCGGACGAGCAAGAGGAACGAGGAACGCCGGGATGAGTGGTCACTCCAAGTGGGCGACGACCAAGCACAAGAAGGCCGCGATCGACGCCAAGCGGGGCAAGATCTTCGCGAAGCTGATCAAGAACATCGAGGTCGCGGCGCGTACCGGCGGTGCCGACCCCGCGGGCAACCCGACGCTCTACGACGCGATCCAGAAGGCCAAGAAGAGCTCGGTCCCCAATGACAACATCGACCGCGCCGTCAAGCGCGGCGGCGGGCTCGACGGCGCCGGCGTCGACTACGAGACCCTCATGTACGAGGGGTACGCGCCGGGCGGCGTCGCGGTCCTCATCGAGTGCCTCACCGACAACCGCAACCGCGCCGCGGCCGAGGTCCGCGTGGCCCTGACCCGCAACGGCGGCTCCCTGGGCGAGGCCGGCTCGGTCGGCTACATGTTCTCCCGCCGCGGCGTCATCATGGTCCCCGCCGCCGACGGCCTCACCGAGGACGACCTGCTCATGGCGGTCCTCGACGCGGGCGCCGACGAGGTCAACGGCCTCGGCGAGGACGGCTTCGAGATCCTCTGCGAGCCCACCGACCTGGTCGCGGTCCGCACCGCCCTCCAGGACGCCGGGATCGACTACGACTCGGCCGAGGCCGGGTTCCAGGCCTCCACGAACATCGAGGTCGACGTCGAGGGCGCCCGCAAGGTGATCCGCGTCGTCGACGCGCTGGAGGACTCCGACGAGGTCCAGAACGTCTGGACGAACGCCGACATCTCCGACGAGGTCCTCGCGAAGCTCGACGAGGAGTAAGACGTACGAGAAGGGGCCCGGAGCGAACGCTCCGGGCCCCTTCCGCTTGTCTCCTAGACGATCCCGGGGACCGGGTCGCGGCGGTAGACGACGATCGTCCACGCCACCGCGGCCGCCGTCGCGATCGCGTACACCGCGACGCCGAACGTCATGCTCGCGAGCGTCACGCCGCCGACGGTCACCAGGGCCGGCAGGACGCCGCCCGCGGCCATCTGGGTCGCGCCCATGAACGCCGAGGCCGTGCCCGCGATCTGCGGCGGCTGCGACGACATCGCGGCCGCGCCCGCGTTCGGGAACACGACGCCGCAGCCGAGCATCATCAGGACGATCCCGGCCGGGACCGTCCACAGGTTCGCCGCGCCCACGAGCTGCACGACCGTCAGGAACGTGACGCCCGCCAGCGAGATCGCCATGCCCGTGATCATGCGGCTGGAGGACCGCGAACGGTCGATCATGAGCATGTTCGCCTGGTTGCCCGCCAGGAGCGCGAGCGTGCCGACCGCGAACAGCAGCGAGTAGAACCCGGGGGAGGCCCCGAGCTCGTTCTGCGAGATGAAGCTGAACGTCGACACGTACGTGAACAGCATCGAGAAGTTCATGAGCACCGCGATCGTCGGCGCGATGAAGTGCGCGTCGCGCACCAGCGTCACCACGGTGGACCCGAACTCGCGCACCGTCATCGACCGGCGCTCCTCCGCGGGGAGGCTCTCGGGCAGGTACTTCCACACCAGGAACGTCGACAGCGCCGACAGCGCGGCCATGAAGTAGAAGATGAGCGGCCACGGGCCGAAGCGGATGAGCTGCGCCCCGACGATCGGGCCGAGCATCGGCGCGAGCATCGTGACGAACATCATCTTCGCCGTGAAGCGGGTCATGTCGTCCCCGGCGAAGTGGTCGCGGATGACCGCACGGGCCACCACGACCCCGGCCGCGCCGGACAGGCCCTGCACGAAGCGCAGCGCGATGAGCAGGTCGGCACTCGTCGCGACCGCGCACAGCAGCGACACGAGCGTGAACACCGACATGCCGATGAGCAGCGGCTTGCGGCGTCCGAAGCGGTCCGACAGCGGGCCGACGACCGCCTGGCCCACGCCCATGCCGATCATCATGGCGGTCAGCGTGAGCTGGATGCGGCTCTCGGGCGTGCCGAGGGCGTCGGCCATCGCGGGGAAGGCCGGGAGGTACAGGTCGATGGCGATCGGCGCGGTCGCGGACAGGGCGCCGAGGACGAACACCATCGTGGCTATGAAGCGTCGGGAGTGGCCGTCGGCGGCGACGGGCGGCATGAAGGCGGCAGCAGACACAGTTGTTCCCAACCAGTGGTTCGGTGGTGCGGAGGAAGGCGGCCGGCCCCGCGGTCGCCTCGATGCGCCGATGGGGGGCGGGTGCGGTGCTACCGGCCGACTACAACGAAATCACGTGACTTGCCGACCGGCAAGTGGTTTATGGGCAAGGCCACCAGTCCGATTCCCGACCATCGGGTGTCGCTCCAGGTCGCCTCGAACACCCTCCGCAGTGGCGCTTGCGAGCGGACGTCGGACCGGCCGGATAAGCTGACGCAACCGAGCGACAGGAGGAACGCGTGCGCGTCATGGGGATCGACCCGGGCCTGACCCGCTGCGGCGTCGGCTTCGTCGAAGGGCGCCCCGGAGCGCCCGGCACCATGATCGCCGTCGACGTGGTCCGCACCGATCCCGAAGCGGGCCTTGCCGACCGGCTCCTCGCCCTCGACGAGGGCCTGCGCGCCCTCCTCGCCGCGCACGAGCCCGAGGCCGTCGCCGTCGAACGCGTCTTCAGCCAGCACAACGTCGCCAGCGTCATCGGCACCGCCCAGGCCTCCGGCATCGCGCTCCTCGCCGCCGCCCGCCTCGGCCTCCCCACCGCCACGTACACGCCCTCCGAAGTCAAGAACGCCGTGTGCGGCAACGGCACCGCCGACAAGCGCCAGGTCACCACCATGGTCACCCGCATCCTCCGCCTCAAGGAGGCGCCGAAGCCCGCCGACGCCGCCGACGCGCTCGCCATCGCCGTCTGC
Source organism: Glycomyces sp. NPDC047369 (assembly GCA_040643255.1). Taxonomy (GTDB): domain Bacteria; phylum Actinomycetota; class Actinomycetes; order Mycobacteriales; family Micromonosporaceae; genus Glycomyces. The sequence continues at coordinate 636,383 of JBEYTX010000001.1, forward strand.
CACTTGTGGAGGGGCGGCGTCAAGTCCCGCATCGCCCAGGCCGCCGCCGCGCAGGCCGCCGCGATCGCCGCAGCGAAGGAGCGCACCCGATGATCGCCCAGCTCACCGGCAAGATCGCCGCCGTCGGCGAAACCTACGCCGTCGTCGACGTCAACGGCGTCGGCTACGCCGTCCACGCCGGCGCCCACACCCTCGCCAACCTCAGGGTCGGCTCCCAAGCGGTCCTGGCGATCTCCACGATCGTCCGCGAGGACTCGATCACCCTGCACGGCTTCAACACCGCCGAAGAACGCGACCTCTTCGAACTCCTCCAGGGCGCCCAGAAGATCGGCCCGCGCATCGCCCGCGACGCCATCGAGGCCCTGCGCCCCGACGTCATCCGCCACGCCATCGCCACCGCCGACACCACCACGCTCTCCCGCATCCCCGGCGTCGGCAAGAAGAGCGCCGAGCGCATCGTCCTCGACCTCGCCGACAAGATCGGCCCCGTCGACCTCCACGGCCTCCCCAAGCAGGCCGGCGGCCGCCCCGGCGGCTGGCGCACCCAGGTCAGCCAGGGCCTCCAGGCCCTCGGCTGGTCCGCGAAGGAAGCCGAGACCGCCGTCGAGAAGCTCGACGCCGAAGGCGCCGACGGCCAGGACGTCCCCACCCTCCTCAAACAGGCCATCCGACTCCTCGGGAAGCGGTAGACCATGGCAGACGAGATCGACGACATCGAGTACTCCGCCGAGGAGTGGGACCGGGCCCTCACCGCCGCCGAGGCCACCGAGCTCGAACGCAAGGCCGAAGCGGGCATCCGCCCCGGCAAGCTCGACGAGATCATCGGCCAGGGACGCGTCCGCGAGCAGATCGGCCTCATCCTCGAAGGCGCCCGCCACCGCGGCACCCCGCCCGACCACATCCTCCTGTCCGGCCCGCCCGGCCTCGGCAAGACCACCCTCTCCATGATCATCGCCGCCGAACTCGGCGTCAGCCTCCGCCAGACCTCCGGGCCCGCCCTCGAACGCTCCGGCGACCTCGCCGCGATCCTCACCAGCCTCGAACCCCGCGAAGTCCTCTTCATCGACGAGATCCACCGCATGGCCCGCCCCGCCGAGGAACTCCTCTACACCGCCATGGAGGACTACCGCGTCGACGTCGTCGTCGGCAAGGGCCCCGGCGCCACCGCCATCCCCCTCGAACTCGAACCGTTCACCCTCGTCGGCGCCACCACCCGCGCCGGGCTCCTCACCGGGCCCCTCCGGGACCGCTTCGGATTCCTCGGCCAGCTCGAGTTCTACTCCGAGGACGAGCTCGAGGCGATCGTCAACCGCTCCGCCGCCATCCTCGACGTCGGCATCACCCCCGAAGGCGCCGCCCAGATCGCCGGGCGCTCCCGCGGCACCCCCCGCATCGCCAACCGCCTCCTGCGCCGCGTCCGCGACTTCGCGCAGGTCCGCGCCGCCGGCACCATCACCGAGACCGTCGCCGTCGACGCACTCCACCTCTACGACGTTGACACCCTCGGCCTCGACCGCCTCGACCGCGCCGTCCTCCGCGCCCTCGTCCAGACCTTCAACGGCGGCCCCGTCGGCCCCAAGACCCTCGCCGTCGCCGTAGGGGAGCAGCCCGACACCGTCGAAGAGGTCTGCGAGCCGTTCCTCGTCCGCGCCGGACTCCTCGCCCGCACCCCCCGCGGCCGCGTCGCCACCGACGCCGCCTGGCAGCACCTCGGCCTGCGGCCCCCGAGCGCCGACGGGCTGTTCCGGAGCGGCGACGCGTAGGGTGGGCCGTGGAGACGGGACGACACCACGTATTGGATAGACTCCGCGCACGTCACCCTCCCAGACCGTGACCACCACGACGAAAGGCACCACCGTGCTCGCAACCGCAGACGTCCTCGCTCAGGAAAGCGCCGGCGGCTCCAACATCATGTTCCTCATCATGATCGTCGGCTTCATCGCGCTCATGTACTTCGTGATGATCCGCCCGCAGCGCAAGCGCCAGCGCGAGCAGCAGGACATGCAGTCCAACGTCCAGCCCGGTGCCCGCGTCATGACCATCGGCGGCCTCTACGGCACCGTCGTCGACTCCGACGACGAGACCATCACCATCGAGGCCAGCGACGACACCTTCCTCGTCTTCGCCCGCCAGGCCGTCGCCAAGGTCGTCACCCCCGCCGAGGCCGACGCCGAGCCCGAGGCCGAGACCGTCTCCGACGAAGAGGCCACCCTCTCCGACGAGGACCTCGAGAAGCTCGCCAACGGCGACGAGAAGACCGACGGCGACAAGCACTCCGGGAACCCCGACCGCAAGGAGTACTAGGCCCTGCATGCCCTTTGAGGCACCCGTCCTAGAATGAGCCCCGCCGAGGGTGCGTGTGCGAGCCCACTCCCTCCGGCCCGCCACCGCGGGCCGGCGCCCGCCACCGTCTGCGCGGTCGCTTCGCGCCCGCCCCTGTCCGAGTTCTGAGGAAGAGACCGACCATTGGCTTCAGTAACGGGCGCTGACCGCCCACGGAAGAAGATCCAGCGCAAGCGCCTGGCAGTCGCCCCGTACTTCGTGGCGCTGCTCGCCGTGCTCGCGATCCTGTGGGTGTCCGCGCTGGCGGGTTCCGGGTGGAAGTTCCCCACCCCGAAGCTGGGGCTCGACCTCCAGGGCGGGCTCTCCATGACGCTCACGGCGTACCAGCAGGGCAGCGACGAGCCGCCCTCGGCCGAGACCATGGAGCAGGCCCGCCAGATCATCGAGAGCCGCGTCAACTCGACCGGCGTCTCCGAGCCCGAGGTGTTCGTCGAGGGCAGCGAGAACATCGTCGTGAACGTCGCGGGCGACGACATCGACGAGCAGGCGCTCCGCGACGTCGGCGCGCCCGCGGAGCTGCGGTTCCGCATCGTCACCAACTCGACCATGGACACCTCTGCGCTGGAGGACGCCCTCGCCGAGGAGGCCCCGACCGAGGAGCCCACCGACGGCGCGTCCGAGACGCCCACGGCAGAGTCCTCCGAGACCCCGACCGCGGAGACCTCCGAGACGCCCTCCGAGGAGGCCACGACCGAGGACGCGTCCGGTTCGGGCCAGGCGCCCACCAGCGACGACGCGGACGTGACGCTCGACGACGTGTGGGCGAAGGTCGGCGCCGACGCCGCCGCGACCGCGCAGGCGCTCACCGCGGCCCCCGCGGACGAGGCGACCATGGCGCTCCTGGAGCCGTTCGGCGAGCTCACCCCCGAAGAGGTCTCGCTCCTCCCGGCGAACGTGCAGTTCTTCGTCCCGCAGGTCACCTGCTCGCAGCTCGACTCCCGCCCGCCGGGCGCCGTCCAGCAGCCCGACATCGAGGTCGTCGCGTGCTCGGCCCCCGAGCCGTACTCGGCCGAGGACCCGTCGCTGAAGGTCTCCTACAAGTACCTGCTCCAGCCGGCCACCGTGCTCGGCTCGGACGTCACGCAGGCCGACGTCGGCACCGACCAGGCGAACCCGAACATGTTCGTCGTCAACGTGCAGTTCTCCGCCTCCGGCGCCGAGTCCTGGGGCACGCTCACCACCGAGAACGTCGGCTCCCAGGTCGCGATCGTCCTCGACAACGAGGTCGTGTCCGCGCCGACGATCAACGAGGCGTCGAGCAACTCCACGCAGATCTCGGGCGACTTCACCGCCGACGAGGCGAACCAGCTCGCCGACCAGCTCAACTTCGGCTCGCTGCCGACGACGTTCGTCGTCGAGACCGTCAACGAGGTCACCGCGACCCTCGGTGTGGACCAGCTCGAAGCGGGCATGGTCGCCATGCTCCTCGGCCTGATCCTGGTGTTCCTGTACTCGATGATCTACTACCGCCTCATGGGCTTCGTGGTCCTCGGCTCGCTCATCGTCGCCACCGCCGTGCTCTACCCGGCGATCGCGCTCCTGGGCTCCCAGGTGGGCCTGACGCTGACCCTCGCGGGCGTGGCGGGCTTCGTGGTCTCGATCGGCATCACGGCGGACTCGTTCATCGTGTACTTCGAGAGGATCAAGGAGGAGATGGCCGGGGGCCGCTCGGCCCGCTCGGCGATCCCGCGCGCGTGGGTCCGCGCCCGCCGCACGATCCTGTCGGCGAACGCCATCTCGATGATCTCCGCGGTCGTCCTGTACATCCTTGCGATCGGCCCGGTCCGCGCGTTCGCGTTCTCGCTCGGCATCTCCACGATCGTCGACGTCATGATCGTCTTCCTGTTCACCCACCCGATCGCCGAATGGCTCTCGCGCGGGAGGGTCCTCAACAGCCAGGCACTCTCCGGCCTGCACACCAAGACCGCCCCGGCCACCGGCGACGCGGCCGCGAAAGGCTAAGGACCGATGAGCACCAAGCAGACCGAGAAGCGGCCGGGCGTCCTCAGCCGGCTCTACCGCGGCGAGACGGACTTCCAGTTCATCCCCAACCGCCGCAAGTTCTACCTCGCCTCCGGGATCGTCATCGCCGCCCTCTTGGTCGTCATGATCTTCAAGGGCTTCGTCCTCGGCATCGACTTCGCGGGCGGCGTCCAGTACGCCGTCCCCGCCGCGGGCACCTCCGCGTCCCTCGAGGACGTGGAGAACGCCGCGGAGGCCGCGGGCGCCGAGGTCGGCACCGGCCAGGTCGCCGGGACCGGCGACGGCCGGTCGTACATCATCCGCGTCGGCGAGCTCGAAGGCGACCAGTCCACGGAGATCCGGGACGCGATGGCCGCCGAGGCGGGCATCGGGGCCGACTCGATCTCCGTCTCCGAGGTCTCCGCGACCTGGGGCGCGGCCGTGTCCAAGCAGGCGCTCATCGCGCTCATCGTGTTCCTGGTGCTGGTCTCGGCCTTCATCTGGATCAGGTACGAGCGGCGCATGGCGATCGCCTCCCTGGGCGCGCTCGCGCACGACATCGTCATCACCGTCGGGATCTACTCGCTCGTCGGCTTCGAGATCACGCCCTCCACGATCGTCGGCCTCCTGACGATCCTCGGGTACTCGATCTACGACACCGTCGTCGTCTTCGACAAGGTCCAGGAGAACACCGCGCAGCTGCTGAAGTCGCGCAACCAGACGTTCGCCGAGGCGGTCAACGACGCGGTCAACCAGACGCTCATGCGCTCGATCAACACCTCGATCATCGGCGTCCTGCCGGTCGCGGCGCTGCTGTTCGTCGGCGTGGGCGCGCTCGGCGTCGGCACGCTGAAGGACCTGGCGCTGGTCCTGTTCGTCGGCATGGTCGTCGGCGCGTACTCCTCGATCTTCCTGGCCGCCCCGTGGGTGGTGGACCTGGCCGAGCGCAGCGCCGCCGTCCAGCGTCACAACAAGAAGGTCTCCTCGGCCCGCGGCCGCGGCGAGGACGACGCCGAGAAGGCCGAGAAGCCCGCCCGCAAGACCGCCGCCGCGGACGACGACGAGGACGACGACCGGCTCGAGACCGCCAAGATCGACGACCTCCCGCTGGAGCTGCTGGAGGAGCCCGTCAAGTCCGGGTCCAGCACCGTCAGGTCCGGCCCGAACCGGTCCTCGCAGTCGCGGCCGAACTCGAACGGCAAGAAGCGCAAGCGGCGCTAAGCGGAACAGCACGAAAGCGGCGGGCGGACCTGGTGGTCCGCCCGCCGCTTTGCAGCTGGCTGGCTCGCTACGGGAGCCTCGAGTCACTCGGGCCCTTTGTCGCCCTTGAACTTCGAGATCAGGCCCTGGGCCTTCTCCTTGACCTGGTCGGTGACGTCGTCCAGTTTGTCGCCCACCGGCGACTCCTTGGCCTTGTTGTACAGATCCTCGGCCTTGTCCTTGGCGTCGTCTGCCATGTCGCCGGCCTTGTCCTTCATCTCGTTGAACTTGTCCACGAGAACCCCTCCCTACGTGAGTCGATCTCACTATAAGAGCGGATCCCGGGGCCCGCGGCGATTCGCCGTACAACCCCGGTCGAATCCCGAACGCTACCCCAGGATGACGCCTCCCGCGCCGATTGCGCCCTACGCTCCCCGCATGACGAACGAACAGCACCGCAGGGCCCGGACCGCGCTGGTCATCGGCGGCGGCGTCGGCGGCCCCGTCGCGGCCCTCGCGCTGCGCAAGGCCGGGATCGACGCCCAGGTCTTCGAGGCCTACCGCCCCGGCACCGGCTCCAAGGGCGGTCCCCTCGGCCTCGCCTCGAACGGCCTGAACGCCCTGCGCGTCGTCGGCGCCGACGCCGACCTGGCCGCCGCGGGCATGCCCACGCCCCGCATGGTCATCTCCTCGGGGACCGGCAAGGTCCTCGGCACCATCGACACCGACCCGGCCCTCCCCGGGCGCGTCACGCTCCCGCGCGGCCGCGTCTCGGAGCTCCTCCAGGCCCGCGCCGAGGCCGAGGGCGTCCCGATCACCTACGGCAAGCGCTTCGAGGGCGCCGTGGACACCGGCCGCAGCGTCATCGCCCGCTTCGACGACCGCACCACCGCCGAAGCCGACCTCCTCATCGGCGCCGACGGCATCCGCTCCGCCGTCCGCGGCCTCATCGACCCCGCCGTCACGCCCCGCTACACCGGCCTGGTGGGCCTCGGCGGCTACATCGACAGCCCCGCGGGCGTCGAGCCCACCGACGGCGACTTCCGCATGGTCTTCGGCCGCCGCGCCTTCTTCGGCTACCTCTCCGACGGCGAGCGGACCGGCTGGTTCGCGAACATGCCGTACAAGCGCCTCGAGGACGCCGACCTCGCGCACACCGGCTTCGACCAGTGGATGGCCCGCATGCGGGGCGCTTTCGCCGACGACGCCGGGCCCGCGCTCCGCATCCTCGACCACGTCACGCCCGACGGGTTCATCCCGCCCTCACCCCTGGAGGACCTTCCGCACGTCCCCGTCTGGTCCAAGGGACGCATCGTCCTCCTCGGCGACGCCGCCCACGCCACCTCGCCCTCCTCCGGGCAGGGCGCCAGCCTCGCCGCCGAGTCCGCCGTCGAACTCGCCAAGTGCCTCCGCGACCTCCCCGTCGACCAGGCCTTCAAGGCCTACGAGTCCCGCCGCCGCGCCCGCGTCGAACGCGTCATCGCCGAAGCCGCCCGCACCAACCAGTCCAAGGCCGCCGGCCCCCTCGCCGCCCGCTTCCGCGACGCCCTCATGCCCTTCTTCATGTCCCGCTTCACCACCCCCGAGAAGACCGCCTGGCAGTACGCCCACACGACCGAGTGGTGACACGCCGAAGGCCCGCACCGGGGGAGGTGCGGGCCTTCGCGGCGTCCTAGGCGCCCAGCGCCTGCTTCAGGTCGTCGAGGAACATCCGCTCGCCCTCGTTGATGGCGACCTTCTTGGAGAAGAGGCCGCCCTGGCGGGACTTGACGGCGCTCGCGACCTCGGTGGCGAGGTGGAGGAGCCAGGCGGCGTAGGCGGCGGCGTCGTCCGCGGTGGCCTTGCGGCGCAGGAGGTCGGCGACGTCCGTGGCGAGTTTGAGGGCCTCGGACATGGCGACGTCCTCGACGGGGAGCTCGCCTTCGGGGGACTCGGGGTCGCGGTCGCGCAGGGCCAGGGCCACGGACTTCACGAAGGGGTTCTCGTGCCTGCGGGCCTCTTTGAAGACCTTCGCGCCCGCGGTGACCTCTTTGAGGAACACGAGGGCGTTCTTGGACCCGTCGGAGACGACGGTGCCCTTCAGGACGACACCGGGGGTGTTCAGGATCAGGGCGCGCTCGTCGTCGTCGAACTGGGACAGCTCCGTCATGACCGTGCTTTCTGGTGGGCGGGTTGGCGACCGGCCCACCATATATCGCGCGGACTAGGTGCGCTCGGCCCCGGTGAGGCGGTAGGCGTCGTAGACGCCGTCGACCTTGCGGATCACCTTGATGATGTGGTCCAGGTGCTCCGGGTTCGCCATCTCGAACGTGAAGCGCGACAGCGCGACCCGGTCGCGCGTCGTGGTCACCGTGGCGGAGAGGATCGAGACCCGCTCGCCCGAGAGGACCTGCGTGACGTCGGCGAGGAGGCGGTGCCGGTCGAGGGCCTCGACCTGCACGGTCGCCACGAACGTCGCCTGGTCGTCCTCGTGGGACCAGTGGACCTCGAGGACCCGGTCCGGCTGGAGCTCGATGCGCTCCTCGGCGTTCTCGCAGTCCCTGCGGTGCACGGAGATCACGTGGTAGCGGGTCGCGAAGCCGATGATCGAGTCGCCCGGGATCGGGTTGCAGCAGTGGGCGAGGCGCACCGGCATCTCGCCCTCCTCCATGCCCGCGACGGTGACGGCGGCGTGGATGTCGCCGTGCGCCTCGGGCACGATGCGGGCGGGCTGGGTCGGGGCCGTGGCCTCGGCCATGTCCTCCGCGGCGCCCTCGGCCCCGCCCTGGACCTCCAGGAGCTTCTGGACGACGGCCGACGCCGAGATGTGGTGCTCGCCGAGCGCCGCGTACAGCGCCTCGACGTCCTTGAGGTTGAGGTCCTTCGCGAGGGACGTCAGGTTGTCGTGCGAGAGCATCCGCTGGAGCGGCAGGCGCCGCTTGCGCATCGCCCGCGTCAGCTCGTCCTTGCCCAGCTCGATGGCCTCTTCGCGGCGCTCGCGCTTGAAGTGCTGCTTGATCTTCGTGCGGGCGCGCGGGCTCTTGACGAACGCGAGCCAGTCCTCGCTGGGCGTCGCGTTCTCGGAGTTCGAGGTGAACACCTCGACCACGTCGCCGTTCGACAGCGTCGATTCCAGCGGCACGATCTTGCCGTTGACCTGGGCGCCGATGCAGCGGTTGCCGACCTCGGTGTGCACCGCGTACGCGAAGTCCACGGGCGTCGAGCCCGCGGGGAGCGCGATGACGTCGCCCTTCGGCGTGAACACGTACGCCTCGGAGGAGGCGAGGTCGAAGCGGAGCGCGTCGAGGAACTCCGACGGGTCGGCGGCCTCGCGCTGCCAGTCGAGGAGCTGGCGTAGCCACGCCATGTCGTCGATGTGCGCGGGCGGCCCGGCGACCGTGGAGTTCTTGGTCTCCTTGTACTTCCAGTGCGCGGCGATGCCGTACTCGGCGGTGCGGTGCATCGCCCACGTGCGGATCTGCATCTCGACGGGCTTGCCGTTCGGGCCGATGACCGTGGTGTGCAGCGACTGGTACATGTTGAACTTCGGCATCGCGATGTAGTCCTTGAAGCGCCCCGGCACCGGCTGCCAGTTCGCGTGGATCACCCCGAGCGCCGCGTAGCAGTCCCGCTCGTCCTCGACGAGGATCCGCAGGCCCACCAGGTCGTAGATGTCGTTGAAGTCGCGGCCGCGCACGATCATCTTCTGGTAGATCGAGTACAGGTGCTTCGGCCGCCCGGAGACCTCCGCCTTGATGCGCGAGCCCTTCAGGTGGTCCTTGACCTGGGCCACGACCTGCTGGAGGAGCATCTCCCGCTGCGGGGAGTGCTCGGAGACGAGGCGCGCGATCTCGGCGTAGCGCTTCTTGTAGAGCGTGGCGAACGACAGGTCCTCCAGCTCCCACTTGATCGTGTTCATGCCGAGCCGGTGGGCCAGGGGCGCGAGGATCTCGAGCGTCTCCCGGGCCTTCTGCTCCTGCTTCTCGGGCGGCAGGAACGTGAGCGTGCGCATGTTGTGGAGCCGGTCGGCGAGCTTGATGACGAGGACCCGCGGGTCCTTCGCCATGGCGACGACCATCTTGCGGATCGTCTCGGCCTTCGCGGCGTCGCCGAGCTTCACCTTGTCGAGCTTCGTGACGCCGTCGACCAGGAGCGCGACCTCCCCGCCGAACTCCTCGCCGAGCTCGTCGAGCTGGTAGTCGGTGTCCTCGACGGTGTCGTGCAGGAGCGCCGCGACCAGCGTGTTCGTGTCCATGCCGAGTTCGGCGAGGATCGACGCGACCGCGAGCGGGTGCGTGATGTACGGGTCGCCGGACTTGCGGAACTGCCCGTTGTGCAGCTGCTCGGCGCGCGTGTACGCCTGCTGGAGGAGCCGCACGTCGGCCCGGGGGTGCGCGGCCCGGTGGGCCGCCACCAGCGGCTCCAGGACCTCGGGGAGCGTCGAAGACTGCCACGGCGCGTTGAAGCGCGCCAGCCGGGCCCGCATGCGGCGCCCCGTCGGGGGGCCCATCGGGCCTCCCGAGGTGGGCGCGGCGTCAGCGGGATTGCCGGACGCGGCTCGCTCGGTCACCACGCACGCCTCCTCGGTCTCGCACGGCACTTCGGCTTCTCAGAGCCTCAACAAAGCCCCGATACGCATTAATCCTAGCCGCGGGGCGCCGCCGGGGCCGCCTGCGCTGCCCCGACCGCGCCCGCGACTGGGTCACATGACGCCTGCGGCCGCGACCTGCTCGACGATGTCCAGGCCCGAGGTGACCTGGCCGAGGATCGTGTAGTCCGCGCCCAGCGTGGTGTCCTCGTAGACGATGAAGAACTGGCTGCCGGTGGTCCCGGCGCCCGCGTTGGCCATCGCGATGGTCCCGGCCGGGTAGTTCGCCTCGGCCTCGACGGGGGTGTTCTCCTCGCCGTACTGGTAGCCGGGGGATCCCGCGCCGGCCATCTCGGGCGTGCCGGCCTCGATCGCGGCGCGCGCGTCGGGGTCGCCGCACTGGAGGACCCAGATGCCGTCGGTGGTCAGGCGGTGGCACTGCTGGCCGTCGAAGTAGCCGTCCTTCGCGAGGTACGTGAAGGACCCGGCGGTGCACGGGGCCTCGGCGGTCTCGATGTCGGCGGTGATGACGCCGAGGTTGGTCACGATGGTCATCTCCTGCGACCCGGCGGCGGGCTGGGTCGCGAGCGGGACCGGGCTGGTCCCGTCCATCGAGGTGTACATGCACGAAGCGGTGGAGGAGGCGTCCGGCGCGGACATCTGGAGGCATTCGAGGTAGACGTCCTGCACGGGGCGGCCGTCGGTGAGGCCCTCGGTGGCGGTGCCCGTGGCGCCCTCGCCGCTGGGCTCGACGTCGCCGCAGCGGTCGGCCGCCGCCTCCGCGTCGTTCACCAGCTGCTGCACGTCGGGGTCGCCGGCTTCGCCGTCGCCGTCGGGGCCGAGCCACGCGAACGCGCCCCACGCCAGGAGCACGAGCGCCGCGAGGGCCCCCACGCCGCCGACGCTCCACGCGACGGTGCGCCTGCGGCGCTCCTCCTCGGCCTTGACGGCCATGCGCTGCTGCAAGTGCTGGCGGGCCGCCAGTCGCTGAGCCTGTTTCGACGCCACCGTCGGATCTCCTTCGCGCGGTTAGGGGTGCTTACTCGGTCTCGGTGTCGGTCGGGGCCTCGGAGGACTCCGCCGTCGGGTCGGCCGTCGCCGTCTCGGAGGCGCCGTCGGTCGGCGCCTCGGTCGCCAGCGGGTCCGTGGTGATCTCGGACGTGGGCTCGTCGGTCGCGGGCTCCTCGTCCTTGAAGAACCCGTCCTGCCAGAGGTAGGCCAGCGTGAGCACGGCGGCGACGGCGAGGAGCCCGCCGAGCGCCTGGAGCTGGCGCCGCCTGCGCAGCTTGCCCGCGAGGCGCGCGTTCTTCTTCGCGTTCGCGATGCGCTGCTTGCGCTGCTCCATGTGCTTGGACTTCGCGGGCACCTGGACTCCTCATGACGTTCGCTTGTGTTGGGGGTTACGAGTTCCGCAGTCTAACCGGGTCAAGTCAGGCGCGTCACCGCAGGATGCCCCGTGTATTCTGAGCCCGCGAAGGGAGGGGGGAGCGGTGCTCATCGAGACGCTGGTGGCCGATGCGTTCGGGACGAACTGCTACGTGCTGTCCTCCGGTCCCGGCGCCGAGTGCGTGGTCGTGGACCCGGGCATCGGCATCGCCCCGCGCCTGGAGGCCCTGCTCGGCGAGCGCGGCCTCAAGCCCGTCGCCGTGGTCCTCACGCACGGGCACCTCGACCACACGTTCTCCGTGGCGCCCGTGTGCGGCGCGAACGACGTCCCCGCGTACATCCACGCCGACGACGCCCACCTGCTCGCCGACCCCGCCCAGGGCTTCAGCGCGAACATGATGTCGCTCGTGGGCACCGGCCTGGACTGGACCGAGCCCGACGACGTGCAGGTCCTCGCCGACGGCGGCGCCGTCGAGCTCGCGGGGATGCGCTTCACCGTGGACCACGCCCCCGGCCACACCGCCGGGTCGGCCATGTTCCACACCAGCGGCGACGAGGCCGCGTACACGCTCACCGGCGACGTGCTGTTCCGCGGCGCGATCGGCCGCACCGACCTGCCCGGCGGCTCCGACGCGGCCATGCAGGAGACGCTGCGGACGAAGGTCCTTCCGCTCGACGACGGCACCGTCGTCCTCCCCGGGCACGGCCCGGCCACCACGATCGCGGCCGAGCGCGCCCGCAACCCGTACCTGAAGCGCCTGACCGCCCATTAGGGACGGTCCCGCTTCCCATCCGATCGATCACCTATCCGCGCGAGGAGACACCCATGTCACGACCCCAGCCGCTCTCGGGCTTCCCCGAACTGCTGCCCCGGCAGCGGATCGTCGAGCAGCAGGTCGTGGACCATCTCCGCCGCGCCTTCGAGCTGCACGGCTTCGCGAACCTCCAGACCCGCGCCGTCGAGCCCATGGACCAGCTCCTGCGCAAGGGCGAGACCTCCAAGGAGGTGTACGTGCTGCGCCGGCTCCAGGCCGACGAGCGCGACACCTCCGACGCCGAGCTGGGCCTGCACTTCGACCTGACCGTGCCGTTCGCGCGGTACGTGCTGGAGAACGCCGGGAAGCTCAACTTCCCGTTCCGCCGCTACCAGATCCAGCCGGTCTGGCGCGGCGAGCGCCCCCAGGGCGGCCGGTACCGCGAGTTCTGGCAGGCCGACATCGACATCGTCGACCAGGGCGAGCTGCCCGCGCACTACGAGGTCGAGGTGGCGCTCGTCGTCGCCGACGCCCTCAAGGGCCTGCCGCTCCCCAAGGTGCGCATGCACGTCAACAACCGCAAGCTCTCGCAGGGCTTCTACCAGGGCCTGGGCATCCGCGACACCGAGGAGGCGCTGCGGATCATCGACAAGCTCGACAAGATCGGGCGCGACGCGACCGCGAAGCTCCTCATCGACGGCGTCGACGCGACCCCCGAGCAGGCCGAGGCGTGCCTCAAGCTCGCCTCGATCAGCGCCGAGGACTCCTCGTTCGTCGAGGAGATCCGCGCGCTCGGCGTCAGCGACCCGCTCCTGGAGGAGGGCCTGACCGAGCTGGCCGCGGTGGTCGACGCCGCGGCGGCGGCCGCCCCCGGCTTCGTCGTCGCGGACATGAAGATCGCCCGCGGCCTCGACTACTACACCGGCACGGTCTACGAGGTCTTCATCGAAGGCGAGGAGCACCTCGGCTCGGTCTGCTCCGGCGGCCGCTACGACAAGCTCGCCTCCGACGGGAAGAACACGTACCCCGGTGTGGGCCTGTCGATCGGCGTCTCCCGGCTCCTGGTGCCCCTGCTCCAGGCCGGGAAGCTCAACGCGACCCGCGAGGTCCCCACGTGCGTCCTGGTCGCGGTGAACAACGAGGACGAGCGGCCCGAGGCCAACGCGATCGCCCAGCGCCTGCGCGCCCGCGGCATCCCCGTCCAGGTCTCGCCCTCCGCGGCGAAGTTCGGCAAGCAGATCAAGTTCGCCGACAAGCGCGGCATCCCCTTCGTGCTCTTCACGAACGACGAAGGCGCCCAGATCAAGGACATCCGCTCCGGCGACCAGGCCACCGTCGACCTCGACGCCTGGAACCCCCCGGCGGAGGACCTCCACCCGCGGATCACCGCCGAATAGACGCAGCGGAGCGGGCGCCCCGAGGGGCGCCCGCTTCCTTGTCTCCCTTAAGCGCTCAGTTCGCCCTGGGCCTCCAGCGACAGGTCCTGCCAGTCCTCCCAGCCCTGGAGCCGCGCGGCGTACGCCTGCTTCAGCATCGGGTAGAAGCCCAGGCCCCACAGGACGCGCAGCGGCGGCCGCTCCAGGTCGACGAGCTTGAGCATCGCCCGAGCCGAGGCGGCCGGGTCGCCCGCGGGCTGGCCCTTGACGGCTTCGGCGAGCTTCTCGCGCAGCGGCACGTACGCGGGGTGCGCGGTCGACATGTGGCCGTTGTCGAGCGGGTCGGGGTTCTTGCCCTTCCTGGTGGCGAAGCCGCCGGGCTCGACGATGGTCACCTTGATCCCGAACGACGCGACCTCGCCCGCGAGGGCCTCGTTCAGCCCTTCGAGCGCCCACTTCGACGCGTGGTACGCCGCGCCGAGGGGCATCGCGATGAGGCCCGCCGCCGACGACAGCTGCACGATGTGGCCCGAGCCCTGCGCGCGCAGGTGCGGGAGCACGGACTGCACGACCCAGACGGCCCCGTAGAAGTTCGTCTCCATCTCGCCGCGCAGCTCCGCCTCCGACAGCTCCTCGACGGCCCCGACCTGCGCGAACCCGGCGTTGTTGACGACCACGTCGAGGCGGCCGAAGTGCGCGACGGCCGCTTCGACGGCCGCGGCCACGGCGGCCTTGTCGGTGACGTCCATGGCGAGCGGCAGGATCGCGTCGCCGTACTTCTCGGCCAGCTCGCCGAAGCCCTCGGTGCTCCGCGCGGTGGCGGCGACCTTGTCCCCGCGGCCGAGGGCCGCTTCGGCGAACTCCCGGCCGAGGCCGCGGGACGAACCGGTGATGAACCAGACCTTGCTCATGGCGATGTTCCTTTGCATTGTGCGCGTTGTCGATGCGGGAAAGCGGGGGGTGGGCCGGGCGGCGCGGGCCGCCCGGCCCGGGGGAGGGTCAGGCCAGGGCCTTGACGGCGGTGCCGGCGTGCGCGGCGCCCTTCGCGGTGCGGCGGCGCCGGACCGGCAGGCCGTAGGTCGGGTTGGCGACGCCCCAGGCGGCGCCCTTGCAGATGAGCTCCTTGTAGAGGGCGGCGGTGCGGCCGCGGAGCGAGCCCGAGCGGGCCTGGTCGTCCTCGGTCACGAACTGGATCAGGCCCTCGCTGCGGCCCAGGCTGATGCACTGCTGGAAGTACCCCAGCGGGACCTTCCCGGCCTTGGCGCCCGTGAGCCGCGCGGTGATCGCGTCGGCCGCGACCTGCGCCATCGGGATGCCCGAGGCGCACGACATGCGCAGCGGCGAACCGGAGTCGCCGATCGCGTAGCCCGCGTCGCCGACCGCGAACACGTCCGGGTGCGAGACCGAGGCCATGTCGCCGCCGACCACGATCTGGCCGCGACCGGTGGTCTCCATGGTCGTGGCGGCCGCGATCGGGTGGACGGCGAACCCGGTGGTCCACACCGTCGCCGCGCTGGCGATCTCGGTGCCGTCGGCGGTGACGACCGCGTCGGGGCGGACCTCGGCGACGTCGGCGTGCTCGTGGACGTCGATCCCGAGTTTCGCGAAGACCTTCCGCAGGTGGGCCCGGCCCTTCGGGGAGACCCAGTCGCCGAGGCCGCCGCGGGCGATGAGCGCGACGTTGAGATCGGGCCGGGCCTCGGCGAACTCGGTGGCCGCCTCGACGCCGGTGAGGCCGCCGCCGACGACGGTCACCGTGGCGCCGGCGTCCATGCGGGCCAAGCGGTCCCGCAGTTTCAGCGCGCCCGGGCGGCTCGCGATCTCGTAGGCGTGGTCGGCGGCGCCGGCGACGCCGTGGTCGGTCCAGCCGCTGCCGAGGGCGTACACGAGCGTGTCGTAGGCGAGGGTCTCGGCGCCGTCCGCGCCGGTGATCGCCACGGTCTTGGCGTCGGCGTCGACCGCGGTGACCTTCGCGAGTTCGAGCTCGACGCCGGTCCCGGCGAACATCTCGGCGAAGGGCCGGGGCTTGAGGTCCTGGCCCGCGGCGACCTGGTGCATCCGGACGCGCTCGACGAAGTCGGCCTCGGCGTTGACGAGGGTGATCTGGACGTCCTCGGCGTGCAGCCGCTTCGCGAGGCGGCCGGCGGCGAAGGCCCCGGTGTAGCCGGCGCCGAGGACGATGATGCGGTGCTGCATGGGCTTGCTCCTGTCTGCTTCGTGTTCGCGACCTGAACCGGGCGGGCCCGCGAAAGCTGACAGGAATAAGGAGTGAAGCATGTCACATGACGTCAAGTGGGGCTAGAAAGCCTGCTCTACCAGGGGTTCCCCGTGGTCGAGCGTCGCCCACAGGGCCGTCGCGCGTTCGAGCTTGTCGGGGTTGACCTGGCTGCGGACGGCGGCGATGCCGTCGGCGCCGACCTCCAGGCACATGACGCCGATGACGCGGCCGTCGAGGACCGCGATCGCTGCGGGCTCGCCGTTCGCCGTCCACGCGTACACCTGGGGCGAGCCGCCGACGATCTTCTGCTTGGCCGGGGCGGGCCGGAACAGGCCCCACAGGAACTTCGCGACCGCCGACGCGCCCGCGTACGGGCTGGACTTCGCCGGGACCTTCCCGCCGCCGTCGCCCTGCGCGACCGAGTCGTCGGTGAGCAGCTCCAGCAGCGGCGCCACCGACCCGCCGGTGGCGGCCGCGAGGAACTCCTCGACGATCCGCCGCGCGGCGGCCTGGTCGATCTCGGTGCGGGCGCGCCCGTCGGCGACGTGCTTCTTCGCGCGGTGGAAGATCTGCTGGCTGCCCGCCTCGGTGATGTCGAGGATCCCGGCGATCTCGCGGTGCGGGTAGTCGAACGCCTCGCGCAGCACGTAGACGGCGCGCTCGTTGGGGGTCAGGCGCTCCATGAGCGTCAGGACCGCGTACGACACCGACTCGCGCTGCTCGGCCGTGTCGGCCGGGCCCAGCATCGGGTCGCCGCCGAGGACCGGCTCGGGCAGCCACTCGCCGACGTACGTCTCGCGCCGCGCCCGCGCCGAGGTGAGCTGGTTCAGGCACAGGTTCGTGAGGACCTTCGTCAGCCACGCCTCGGGGACCTCGATCCGCTCGAGGTCGGCGCCCTGCCAGCGCAGGAACGTCTCCTGGACGGCGTCCTCGGCCTCCGCGGCGGAGCCGAGCATGCGGTAGGCGATGGCCGCCAGGCGCGGCCTGGCGGCCTCGAAGCGGTCGACGTCGTCCAGGGTCAGGGTCATGGCCCGATCCTAGCGCCGCCGCCGCGGGACGGCTCCTTTGTTGGGGCCGTGCGCTATCCGACCTCGCGGACGCAGTAGAGCGCGGTGATCGAGTCGATGTCGGGGTCCCAGTCGCGGCTCGCGGCGATCGCGGTGTCGGTGTAGTAGTACTGCGTCCACTCGTAGCCCTCGCACGCGTCGGCGGCGGCCACGGCGTGGGTCGGGTCGCTCGGGTCGGCGTCGGTGGGGTTCTGGACGATGTGCACGACGTACCAGTAGGCGGACTCGGCCTCGCAGTCGACGACGTAGAACCCGGTGGTGACGTTCTCGATGCACTCGCCTTCGGCGGGCACGCGGTACTCGGACTCGCCCGCGCTGGTCGCGGCGTCGGTGGGCTCCTCGGAGGTCTCCTCGACGGCGGCGCCGGTGGTCTCCTCCTCGGCGGCCTCGCCGGTGGACTCCTCGGCGACCGGGTCGCCCTCGTCGCCACCGAGGCTCAGGGCCAGGGCGGTGCCGCCGACGGCGACGGCGAGGACCACGGCGACGAGGGTGACGATGAGCTTGGTGTTGCCGCCGCTGCGGGGCGGCGGGGGCGCGGCCTGCCCGGGGATGAACGCGCCGCCGGGCGGGCCGGGCGGCGGGGGCGGCTGGTACCCGGCGGGCTGGCCGGGCGCGTAGCCGGGGGCGGCGGGGGAGTACGGGACGCCGGGCGGGGCGGAGCCGGGCTGGACGTTGAGCGGCGGATTGCCGTAGCCGGTGCCGGGGCCGTACACGTCGGGGCGGGAGTACGGGTCGGCGTCGGTCGTGTAGTGCTGCGGGGCGGAGGGCTGGCCGAACTGGGGCGCGGAGGGCTGGCCGAAGCCCGGCTGCTGCTGCGAGGGGTCGTAGGGGTTCGGGGGCGGGTAGGTCATGGCGGCTCTCCGTCAAGTGGCCGTGCTCGGGGCGGTTCCCCACCATCATAGGCGGGCCCGGCGAGCGGGCCCTGGTGATGAAAGGGCGAGGGCCGCCCCCGCAGTGCGGGAGCGGCCCTCGGTGTCGTTGCGGCGCTTAGACGTTGTCGCTGGAGCAGTAGGCGCCCCAGACGAGTCCGTCGCCGCCGAGCAGCGAGGTGGCGTAGTAGCTCGAGTTCGGGCATCCGCCGACCGCGGTGGTGTAGTCCCACGAGGCCTCGTCGACCGGCGGGTCGTAGGTCTCGGTCTCCTCGACGATGTACAGGGCGCCCGGCGCGGAGCAGTCGATCTTCAGGCCGTTGGCGTCGGCGCAGTCGCCGGTGTTCGGGGTGACCGGGAGGGCGCCGTCGGCGTTCTCCTTCTCGATCGCGGTCAGGCACAGCAGGTAGTCGACCTTGCCGCCGTCCCAGTCGTACACGTAGAAGTACGACTGCCAGACCTCGCCGAACGCGCCGCGCAGCGCCACGGCGCCGCACTCGGTCTCGACGCCGACGTAGTCCTCCAGCTCGCCGAGCGAGTCGGCGCGCAGGTCGGGGTCGTCGACGACCTTGTTGACGGTCCAGTACGCCTCGGCGGCGTCGCATCCGGCGGTGAGGCCGGCCGTCGGGTCCGTGTCGGTGGAGGTGGTGGTCGAGTTGAGGTCCTCGATGAGGCAGTCGCCTTCGGCGACCGACGCCGACGTGTCGGAGTCGCTCATGTCGTCGAGGGCGTTGCCGACGTCGCCGTCGTTCGCCAGGAGGCGGACGACGAACACGACGCCGATGATGAGGACGACCGCGATCGGGGCGATGATCTTCCACACGAGGCCGCCGCCACCGCCGCCGCCCGAGGGCGGGATGGGCGGGGGAGCGCCGTAGGGGCCGCCGGGCGTTCCGGGGGGCGGCGGGTAAGCGCCGGGCTGGGAGGGCTGGCCGTAGCCGGGCTGCGGCTGCGACGGCTGCCCGTAGCCGGGCTGCTGGGGGGCGTACCCGCCCGGCTGCTGCTGCGGGTAGCCCGGCTGCTGCGGCTGCTGTCCGTAGCCAGGGGGCGGGGGATAGGTCATTGGAAGAAGACTCCTTGCGAACGTACTCTGGTCGAGGGGTGCCTGCACGGGATGGGCACCGTGCGATATGGGATCACTCTAACCACCCGCGTCCACCGGTCCGCACGGCCCGGTCCCGGGGCGAGGTGCTGTTACGCCCCCATTACGCGAAGGTTGCGCACTTGCCGGGGCCCCACCTGAGGGCTCGTTCAGAAAAACGGCGCGACCTGCTCGGATCGTAGGACGATGGTGTCTGACAGATGAGCGATGCATTACACTCGGCTGACACTTTGCATTCTCTCGGGCCGACGTCGTCCCGTATGAAACACCGCCGTGCACGGGCATCCCCACATGCCGTGCGCGCATGACGACGAAGGAGGCCACGGTTGGTTTCTGCCCTGAACCCCGCACCCGGTCTTTACCGCCCCGCCTGGGAACACGACGCCTGCGGCGTCGCCTTCGTCGCGGACATGCAAGGCCGGGCCGCCCACAGCGTCATCGAGCGGGGCCTGTCCGCGCTCGTGCGCATGGAGCACCGCGGCGCCACCGCCCCCGACCCCGACTCGGGCGACGGCGCCGGCATCATGCTCCAGATCCCGGACGCGTTCTACCGCGACGCCGTCGACTTCCCCCTCCCCGCCGCCGGCCGCTACGCCGCCGGACTCGTCTTCACCCCCGAGGACGACGACGCGACCCTGCGCGCCCGCGCGATCGTCGAGAAGTACGCCGTGGCCGAGGGCTGCCGCGTCCTCGGCTGGCGCGACGTGCCCACCGACCCGTCCGGGCTCGGCGCGGCCGCGCTCGCCTCCAAGCCCCGCGTCTCCCAGGTGTTCCTCGCCGCCGAGGACGCCGCCGCCTCCGGGATCGAGCTCGACCGGCTCGCGTTCTGCGTCCGCAAGCAGGCCGAGCGCGAGATGCGCGAGCGTCAGCTCGACGGCGCCGCGATCGTCAGCCTCTCGGGCCGCACCGTCGTGTACAAGGGCATGCTCACCCCCGCGCAGGTCCCGCAGTTCTACCCGGAGCTCGCCGACGAGCGCCTGACCTCCGCGATCGCGCTGGTCCACTCCCGGTTCTCCACCAACACGTTCCCGTCGTGGCCGCTCGCCCACCCGTTCCGGATGGTCGCCCACAACGGCGAGATCAACACGATCCGCGGCAACCGCAACTGGATGACCGCCCGCCAGGCCGAGCTCGCGACCGAGGCCCTGCCCGGCCGCCTGCGCCGCCTGTTCCCGATCAACACGCCCGGCGGCTCCGACTCCCTCAACTTCGACGAGGTCGTCGAGCTGCTGCACCTCGGCGGGCGCAGCCTGCCGCACGCGATGCTCATGATGGTCCCGGAGGCGTGGGAGCACAACGCCACCATGGACCCCAAGCGCCGCGACTTCTACCGCTACCACGCGTCCATCATGGAGCCGTGGGACGGCCCGGCCGCGGTCTGCTTCACCGACGGCGTCCAGATCGGCGCGGTCCTCGACCGCAACGGCCTGCGCCCCGCCCGCTGGTGGCGCACCACCGACGACCTCGTCGTCCTCGCCTCCGAGTCCGGCGTCGTCGACATCGACCCCGCGAAGGTCGCCCAGAAGGGCCGCCTGGAGCCGGGCCGCATGTTCCTCGTCGACACCGAGGCCGGCCGCATCGTCGACGACGAAGAGGTCAAGGACGCGCTCGCGAAGGAGCACCCCTACGGGGACTGGCTCCACGCCGGGCTCATCCGCCTCGAGGAGCTGCCCGAGCGCCGCCCCCGCACCTACGACGCCGAGTCCGTGCGCCGCCGCCAGCTCACCTTCGGGTACACCGACGAGGAGCTGCGCATGTTCCTCGCCCCCATGGCCGCCAACGGCGAAGAGCCCCTGGTGTCCATGGGCTCCGACACGCCCATCGCCGGGCTCTCGAAGCGCCCGAAGCTCCTGTTCGACTACTTCACGCAGCTGTTCGCGCAGGTCACCAACCCGCCGCTGGACGCCATCCGCGAGAAGCTCGTCACCGCGATCGGCACCACCGTCGGCCCCGAGGGGAACCTCCTCGAACCCGGCCCGCACTCGTGCCGCCAGATCGAGCTAGCGCGCCCGATCCTCACGAACGAGGAGCTCGCGAAGATCCTCCACATCGACGAGGACGGCGACATGCCCGGCTTCCAGGCCGTGCGCGTCTCCGGGGTCTACAAGGCCCGCCACGGCGCCCGCGGCATGAAGGACCGCCTGGTCGAGATCTGCCGCCACGTCTCCGAGGCCATCGAGGACGGCGTCCGCATCCTCGTCCTCTCCGACCGCGACTCCACCGCCGACCTCGCGCCGATCCCGTCGCTCCTGCTCACCGCCGCCGTGCACCAGCACCTCGTGCGCGAGCAGACCCGCACGAAGGTCGCGCTCCTGGTCGAGACCGGCGACTGCCGCGAGGTCCACCACGCCGCGGTCCTCCTCGGCTACGGCGCGGCCGCGATCAACCCGTACCTGGCGTTCGACTCCGTCGAGGAGCTCAGCACCCAGGGCGTCGTCGCCGCCGAGCCCGCCCAGGCCGTCGAGAACTACATCAACGCGCTGTGCAAGGGCGTCCTCAAGGTCATGTCGAAGATCGGCATCTCCACGATCGCCTCCTACACCGGCGCGCAGATCTTCGAGGCCGTCGGCCTCGACGCCGACTTCGTCGACCGCTACTTCACCGGCACCGACTCCTCCATCGGCGGCATCGGCCTCCAGACCCTCGCCAAAGAGGTCGCCGAGCGCCACCGCGCCGCCTACGAGCGGACCGTCGAGGCCAGCGAGCCGCTGCCCCCGGGCGGCGACTACCAGTGGCGCCGCGAAGGCGAGGTGCACCTGTTCAACCCCGAGACGGTGTTCCTGCTCCAGCACGCCACCCGCTCGGGCCAGTACGAGGTCTTCAAGCGGTACACCGACAAGGTCAACGCCATCGCGGCCGACTCCGGGCTCCTGCGCGGCATGCTCGGCTTCGACGACTCCCGCGCGGCCGTCCCGCTCGACGAGGTCGAGCCCGTCGAGACCATCGTCAAGCGGTTCCACACCGGCGCGATGTCCTACGGCGCGCTCTCGATCGAGTCGCACGAGACCCTCGCGATCGCCATGAACCGCCTCGGCGGCCGCTCCAACTCCGGCGAGGGCGGCGAGGACGTCGACCGGCTCTACGACCCCGAGCGCCGCTCGGCGATCAAGCAGGTCGCCTCCGGCCGCTTCGGCGTCACCTCCGAGTACCTCGCCACCGCCGACGCCATCCAGATCAAGATGGCCCAGGGCGCCAAGCCCGGCGAGGGCGGCCAGCTCCAGGGCAACAAGGTCCACCCGTGGATCGCCAAGACCCGCAACTCGACTCCGGGCGTGGGCCTCATCAGCCCGCCCCCGCACCACGACATCTACTCGATCGAGGACCTCGCGCAGCTCATCCACGACCTCAAGCACGCCGGAGGCGGCGACGCCGAGGTCCACGTGAAGCTCGTGTCCGAGGTCGGCGTCGGCACCGTCGCCGCGGGCGTCTCCAAGGCGAAGGCCGACACCATCCTCATCTCCGGCTACGACGGCGGCACCGGCGCGTCCCCGGCGAACTCGATCAAGCACGCGGGCACCCCGTGGGAGATCGGCCTCGCCGAGGCCCAGCAGACCCTCGTCCGCAACGGCCTGCGCGACCGCGTCCGCCTCGAAGTCGACGGCGCCATGAAGACCGGCCGCGACGTGATCGTCGCCGCGCTCCTCGGCGCCGAAGGGTTCGGCTTCGCCACCGCGCCGCTCGTCGTCGCCGGCTGCGTCATGATGCGCGTCTGCCACCTCGACACCTGTCCGGTCGGCGTCGCCACCCAGGACCCGGTCCTGCGCAAGCGGTACACGGGCGAGCCGGAGTTCGTGGAGAACTTCTTCCGCTACATCGCCGAAGAGGTCCGCGAGATCCTCGCCGAGCTCGGCTACCGCTCGCTGGACGAGGCCATCGGCGACGTCGAGCGCCTCAAGCAGCTCCCCGCGCCCGGCCGCAAGGCCGCCCGCGTGGACCTCGCGAACGTCATCGCCGTCCCCGTCGCGGGACCCCGCGTCCAGGCCACCGTCCAGGACCACGGCGTCCACGCCACGCTCGGCGCGGCGCTCGTGGACCTCGCCCGCCCCGCGATCGAGTCGGGCGAGCGCGTCGAGGCCGACCTGCCGATCCGCAACACCGACCGGTCCGTCGGCGCGCTCCTGGGCGCGGCCGTCTCCCGCGCCCACCGCGAGGGACTCCCCGACGACACCGTCAAGCTCACCTTCCGCGGCACCGCCGGGCAGTCCTTCGGCGCGTTCCTCACCAGGGGTGCGACGTTCAAGCTCGTCGGCGACGCCAACGACTACGTCGGCAAGGGACTCTCGGGCGGGCGCCTCGTGCTCGCCCCCGACGCCGGGGCCCCCTTCGCCGCCGAGGACAACATCATCGCCGGGAACACGCTCCTGTACGGGGCGACCTCCGGCGAGGCGTACATCCGCGGCAAGGTCGGCGAGCGCTTCGCCGTCCGCAACTCCGGCGCCGTCGCCGTCGTCGAAGGCGTGGGCGACCACGGCTGCGAGTACATGACCGCGGGCACCGTCCTCGTCCTCGGGCCCACCGGCCGCAACTTCGCGGCCGGCATGTCCGGCGGCACCGCCTACGTGTGGCGCCTCGACGAGTCCCGCACCAACACCGCGCTGGCGGACCTCGACCCGCTGTCGGCCTCCGACATCGACCTGGTCCACTCGCTGCTGCTGCGCCACGGCCGGGCCACCGGCTCGGCGGTCGCGTCCGAGCTGCTCGGCAACTGGCCCAAGGCCGCCAGCGGCTTCACGAAGGTCATCCCGCGCGAGTACAAGGCCGTTCTCGCCCTCCAGCAAGCCCAGACGGAGGCCGGCAATGCCTGACCCCAGCGGATTCCTCCAGCACCAGCGCGAGGTCCCGAAGAAGCGCCCGGTCCCGGTGCGCATCCTCGACAACCGCGAGGTGTACACCCGCACGTCGAACGACCTCGTGAAGGCTCAGTCCTCGCGGTGCATGGACTGCGGCATCCCGTTCTGCCACAACGGCTGCCCGCTCGGGAACCGGATCCCGGAGTGGAACGACCTGGCGCGCACCGACCGGTGGGGCGCCGCGATCGAGCAGCTGCACGCGACGAACAACTTCCCGGAGTTCACCGGGCGGCTGTGCCCGGCGCCGTGCGAGGCCGCGTGCGTGCTCGGCATCGGCGACGACCCGGTGACCATCAAGAACATCGAGGTCGAGATCATCGACCGGGCCTTCGACGACGGCAACGTCGAGCCGCGCCCGGCCGCCTTCGCGACCGGCAAGTCCGTGGCGGTCGTCGGGTCGGGCCCGGCGGGCCTGGCCGCGGCCCAGCAGCTCGCCCGCGCGGGCCACGCGGTCACGGTGTACGAGCGCGACGACGCCCCCGGCGGGCTCCTGCGCTACGGCATCCCCGACTTCAAGCTGGAGAAGCACCACATCGACCGCCGCGTCGCCCAGATGCGCGCGGAGGGCGTGGAGTTCCTCTGCGACGTGAACGTCGGCGTCGACATCACCGCGGAGGACCTGCGGGAGCGCCACGACGCGGTGGTCCTCGCCGTGGGCGCCCTCGAAGGCCGCGAGACCGACCAGCCCGGCCGCGGCCTCGCCGGGATCCACCAGGCGATGGAGCACCTCGTCGGCGCCAACCAGGTCGCGGCGGGCAAGGCCCCGTTCGCGCCGATCGACGCCAAGGGCAAGCACGTGGTCATCATCGGCGGCGGCGACACCGGCGCGGACTGCCTGGGCGTGGCCCACCGGCAGGGCGCGGCCTCGGTCCGCCAGCTCGACCTGTACCCGATGCCGCCCTCGGACCGCGACGCCGGCAAGGACCCGTGGCCGACCTGGCCGGTCATCGTCCGCAACTACCCGGCGCACGAGGAGGGCGGGGAGCGCAACTACGGCTCCGCGGCCGCCGAGTTCGTCGGCGACGAGCACGGGCACGTGCGGCAGATGCGCCTTTCGGAGGTCACCGTCGACAAGTCCCAGGGCCGCCGCGACGTCGTCCCGGTGCCCGGCACCGAGCAGGTCGTCCCCGCGGACCTGGTGCTCCTCGCGATCGGCTTCGCCGGGACCGAGGACCAGCCGCTGCTGCGCCAGCTCGGCATCGAGCGCACCCGCCGCAACGTGATCGACTGCGGCGAGGACTGGCAGACCGACGCGCCGGGCGTGTTCGTCGCCGGGGACGCCCACCGCGGCGCCTCGCTCATCGTGTGGGCGATCGCGGAGGGCCGCGCCGCGGCCGCCGCCGCGCACCGGTACCTCGGCGGCCAGACGGCGCTCCCCGCGCCCGTCGCGGCCTCCGCACAACCGCTCGCCGCATAACGTGCAATAGGCGGAATTGAGCGCAGTAAATATGCTCGGGCACAAGCGCCCCTGATGCACTGCGCTCAATTCCGCCTACGCTTTTTCCGTATTCACATACGGTGAATCACAGCTCTCAACTGCGGTGACCCCCTGAGTGCGAGTGAGCGTCCGATATAACATCGCAGGGTGACTCGTAGAGCAAAAATCGTCTGCACCATCGGGCCTGCGACCGCCACGCCCGAGCGCATGGCCGGCCTGATCGACGCGGGGATGAACGTCGCCCGCATGAACTTCTCGCACGGCGCCCAGTCCGACCACGAGGCCGTGTACCAGATGGTCCGCGACGCCGCCGCGGCCGCCGGGAAGCCCGTCGCGATCCTCGCCGACATGCAGGGCCCCAAGATCCGCCTGGGCACCTTCGCCAACGGCTCGGAGCAGTGGAACGCGGGCGACCGCATCAAGATCACCTCCGACGACATCGACGGCACCCACGACCGCGTGTCCTGCACCTACAAGAAGCTGCCGGCCGAGGTCACCAAGGGCGACCGCCTCCTGGTCGACGACGGCAAGCTGGCGCTCGAGGTCCTCGGCGCCGACGACACCGACGTCGAGTGCCTCGTCGTCGAGGGCGGCCCGGTCTCCAACAACAAGGGCCTGTCGCTCCCGAACGTGAACATCAGCGTCCCGGCACTCTCCGAGAAGGACATCTCGGACATGAAGTTCGCGCTGAACCTGGGCGTGGACCTCATCGCCATGTCGTTCGTGCGCACCCCCGACGACGCCCGCCTGGGCC
The DNA here is from genome assembly GCA_040643255.1 of Glycomyces sp. NPDC047369. Classification (GTDB taxonomy): domain Bacteria; phylum Actinomycetota; class Actinomycetes; order Mycobacteriales; family Micromonosporaceae; genus Glycomyces. The sequence goes on from JBEYTX010000001.1 coordinate 662,270, forward strand.
ACAAGGTGATGGACGAGGTCGGCGTGCGCCGCCCGATCATCGCGAAGATCGAGAAGCCCGAGGCCGTCGCGCGCCTCGAGGAGATCGTCCTGGCCTTCGACGGCGTCATGGTCGCCCGCGGCGACCTGGGCGTCGAGATGCCCCTCGACGAGGTCCCGATCGTGCAGAAGGAGATCGTGCGCCTCTGCCGCGAGAACGCGAAGCCGGTCATCGTCGCCACGCAGATGCTCGACTCGATGATCGAGAACGCCCGCCCGACCCGCGCCGAGGTCTCCGACGTCGCCAACGCCGTCCTCGACGGCACCGACGCCGTGATGCTCTCCGGCGAGACCTCGGTCGGCAAGTACCCGATCGGCACCGTCCGCACCATGGCGAAGATCGTCGAGACCACCGAGTGCGGTCCGATCCCGCTCGCGGAGCTCAAGCACGACCCGCGCACCAAGTCCGGCGCCGTCACGCACGCCGCCGCGGACATCGCCGACGCGATCGGCGCGAAGGCCCTCGTCGCGTTCACCCAGACCGGTGACACCGTCAAGCGCCTCGCCCGCCTGAAGCCGAACCGCCCGATCTTCGGCCTCACGCCGATCGAGTCGGTCCGCAACCAGATGGCGCTCTCGTGGGGCACCGACGCGTACCTCGTCGAGCACGTCGACCACACCGACGCGATGTTCGCGCTGGTGGACAAGACCGTGCAGGAGCACCACCTGGCCGCCCCCGGCGACCTCGTGGTCATCGTGGCGGGCACCCCGGCGGGCACGCCGGGCTCGACCAACACGGTCCGGGTCCACCAGATCGGCTCCTAGATGGTCGAGGTCCTCGTGGGACAGGACGCCGTGGACTCGCTCCTCGGCGTCCTCGACCTGGAGCGCATCGACGCGGGCCTGTTCCGCGGGCCGCGCGCCGAGGTCGGCCTCCAGCGGGTCTTCGGCGGCCAGGTCGCCGGGCAGGCGCTGGTCGCCGCCGGGCGGACCGTCCCGGCCGACCGGCACGTCCACTCGCTGCACGGGTACTTCGTGCGCCCCGGCAACGCGGACAAGCCGATCATCTACCAGGTCGAGAACATCCGCGACGGCCGCTCGTTCTCGGTGCGGCGCACCGTGGCCCTCCAGGGCGGGCAGACGATCTTCTTCATGTCCGCGTCGTTCCACACCGGCGAGCCGGGCCTGGAGCACGCGGACCCGGCCCCGGCCGACCTGCCCGCGCCCGAGTCGATCCCGCCGCTGAGCGAGCAGCTCAAGTCGCACCCGGACCGGCTCGGCATGTGGGCGCGGGTGCCGCGCCCGATCGACGTGCGGTACTTCGGCGGCTCGGGCTTCTCCGCCTCGGGGGAGCGCCCGGCCCTGGAGCGCCAGCGGGTGTGGATGAAGGCCGACGGGAAGCTCCCCGACGACCCGCTCATCCACGTGTGCGTCCTGACGTACGCCTCGGACCTGACGCTCCTGGACTCGGTCCTGTCCCGCCACGGCGCCGTCTGGGGCCCCGGCGGGTACCTCGGGACGAGCCTGGACCACGCCATGTGGTTCCACCGCCCGTTCCGCTTCGACGACTGGGTCCTGTACGACTCGGTCTCCCCGACCGCGGCCGACGGCCGCGGGCTCGCCCAGGGCCGCTTCTTCGACGCCGCGGGGCAGTACATCGCCTCCGCGACCCAGGAGGGCCTGCTCCGGCAGACCCCGGAGTCGCCCGGCGTCCCGTAGTGCGGGAGCGGCCTGGCGCACGGTGAGCGGCCGATCGAGACCGATTTCACCGATTTCGAGGGGGTCGGTATCGGTAAGGGACGAATGCTATGGTCGGCGTTCGTCCCCGGTACCGACCCCCATCGTCAGCAGCCGGTCCTGCCCGACCGGCTTGTCCCTGCCCGGTGAACCATTGCGGAGACCCGATATATGCGTCTGACCAACGCGGAACAACAGGCGACGCCCCGAAGCGGCGCCCCCATACCGACCACGTCGCGGCCGAGCCACTGGCGCCCCGACATCGAAGGACTCAGAGCCCTGGCGGTTGGCGCGGTGATCGCGTCCCACATCGGGTTCTTCTACTCAGAGGGCGGCTTCGTCGGCGTCGACGTCTTCTTCGTCATCTCCGGCTTCCTCATCACCTCGCTGCTCCTGCGCGAGATCGACCGCACCGGCACCGTCTCCATCACCGGCTTCTACGCCCGCCGGGCCGTGCGCCTCCTGCCCGCCGCCGCCGTCGTCCTCGCCGCGACGCTCGCGGCCGCGTGGATCTGGCTGCCGCGCACCAGGCTCCCCGACATCGCCACCGACGCCGCGGCCGCCGCGCTCAACGTCGTGAACATCCGCCTCGCCCGCGAGGGCACCGAGTACCTCAACGCCGACGCCGTCCCCTCGCCGCTCCAGCACTTCTGGTCCCTGGCCGTCGAGGAGCAGTTCTACCTCCTCTGGCCGCTGCTGCTCCTGGCCGTCGCGCTGCTCGCGCGCCGCGTCTGGGGAGGGCGCTTCGCCCCCGGCGACCACCTGCGCCGCCGCCGCACCGCCGCGATCGCCGTGGTGCTCACCGCGGTCGGCGCCGCCTCGCTCTACCTGAGCGCCACCCGGTCGGGCCCCGACCCGGTCTGGTCCTACTTCGGGATCCACACGCGCGCATGGGAGCTCGCCGCGGGCGCCGGCGTGGCCGTCGCCGCCGCGCACCTCAAGCGCCTGCCCGCGTGGGCCGCCGCCGTCGGCTCCTGGGCCGGCCTGGCCCTCATCGTCGCCTCGGTGTTCCTCATCGGCGAGCGCACCACGTTCCCCGGCACCGCCGCGGCCCTCCCCGTCGCGGGCACCGCCCTCGTCATCGCCGCGGGCTGCGCCCCGCACCGCTTCGGCGCCACGACGCTCCTGGGGATCGCGCCCGCCCAGTACGTCGGGAAGATCTCCTACGGCCTGTACCTGTGGCACTGGCCCCTGGTCATGATCGGCCCCGCGATGCTCGGCGTCGAGGAGCCGCGCCTGCGCCACTACCTGGTGCTCATGGCCGCCGCGTTCCTCCTCTCGGTCGCCACGTTCCACCTGGTGGAGAACCCGATCCGCACCCGCAGGAACCTCGTCCGGGTCCCCTCGCGGGCGCTCGCCATGGGCGGCGGGCTCATCACCGGCGCGCTGGCCCTGTCGATCCTCGCGTCGCTCCAGCCGATGCCCGCCGCCTCCAACGAGGAGGCCGCGGAGATCACCGGCGACGACGCGACCGTGTGGGACCTCCTCGACGAGTCGTCCGATGTGGACACCGTCCCGGCGAACCTCACGCCCGCGCTGGAGGACGCGAAGCTCGACGAGCCCGCCCTCTACGACGACGGCTGCGTGGTCGAGCGCGACGACGCCGAGGTCGACGAGGACTGCTGGTACGGCGACCCCGACGGCGACAAGACCCTGGTCCTGTTCGGCGACTCCCATGCCGCCCAGTGGTTCCCGGCCGTCAACCAGCTCGCCGAGGCCGCCGGGTGGAAGCTGCTCGCCATGACCAAGGCCAACTGCTCCGTCCCCGACGTGCGCGAGTACGACCCGAAGCTCGAACGCGAGTACACCGAGTGCCCCGAGTGGAAGGACGGCGTCTACGACCTCCTCGACGACGTCAAACCCGACGCCGTCGTCGCCGCGACCTACGACGACAAGGAGGTCCTCGCCGACGACCCCGACGAGGCCTGGACCGACGGCTGGGTCGACTCCGTCGAGCGCCTGGAGGAGTCCGCGGGCGAGGTCTACTACCTCGCCGACTCGCCCGACCTCGGCGAGGACGTCCCCGACTGCCTCGCCGAGAACCCGCAGGACGCCAGCGTCTGCGTCGGGCGGCTCGACGACGCCGTGATCGAACCGGACCGCCGCGCCGACACCGAAGCGGCCGTGGATGACGCGGGCGCCCGCGTCGTGGACCCGATCCCGTGGATGTGCGACGTGGACGAGGGCACCTGCCCCGTCGTCGTCGGCAACCTCCTCGTCTACCGCGACTCCAACCACCTCGCGGCCCGCTTCGTCGCCGAGCTCGCGCCGCAGCTCGCCGCCGCGATCCCGTTGGAGCCCGCGGAATCCCAGTAACCGCAGTGACAACCTGCACAGGCAGGACCCGGGGCGGGCCTGCCGTCGCACGACGGTAGGCTCACCTCAATCCACAAGCGGCACAAAAGGAGTCAACTCGGATGGAGCGCGTCGCGCCCTGGCTCAGGGCCGTCAACACGGTCCTCACCCCCGCCGTCGCGGGACGCCGCAAGAAGGTCGACCGCCTCATCGAGCGCGCCGTCCGCGACGCCGAGCAGCGCACCGGCTCCACCGCCCGCGGCGACGACGAGTTCACCGAGGACATGCGCACCCTCCTCCACGCCTACGCCGAGGTCCCCGGGCTCACCCCCGTCGGCTGGCTCGGCGCCGTCCAGGAGGTCACCGACCGCCTCGAGAACCGCCTGCGCATCCGCAAGCTCCACGCCCTCAACCCCGAGATCGCCGACGAGCGCATCGACCGCCCCATCGTCGTCACCGGCGTCCCCCGCACCGGCACCGCGCTCCTCCAGCGCCTCCTCGCCGCCGCCGCGACCACCCGCGCGCCCCTGCTCCACCAGCTCATGCACCCCGACCTCCCCGGCGCCCCCGAGCACCACCACCGCCGCCGCACCGAACGCACCGTCGACGCCATGCACAAGGCCGTCCCCACCTTCGGCGCCCTCTACGACATGCACCCCGACAAGCCCGACTCGTGCATCTGGGTCCTCCCGCACGGCATCGGCCACCTCGTCCGCATCCACCCGCCCGGCTACGTCCAGTGGATGCTCGACCGCGACGCCGCCCCCGACTACCGCTACCTCAAGCAGACCCTCCAGGTCCTCCAGCACGGCGGCCCCAAGCGCCGCTGGGTCCTGCGCGCCCCCGCCCACCTGTGGAGCCTCGGCCCCCTCATGAAGACCTTCCCCGACGCCCAGATCGTCTGGACCCACCGCGAACCCGCCGACGCCCTCGCGTCCCTGTGCTCCATGACCGAGACCGCCATGGCCGTCAACACCACCGAGGCCGAACCCGCGGACATCGGGCGCCTGTGGCTCGGCCTCCTCGCGACCGGCACCGACCGCGCCCGCACCGAGCGCGCCCGCCTCCCCGCCTACACCGTCCTCGACGTCCCCTACCGCCACCTCACGACCGAGGCGCCCCGCCAGGTCCCCGCGCTCTTCCAGCGCCTCGGCCTCCCCTGGGGCCTCGCCGAGCAGGCCGCCCTCGACGCGGCCCTCGCCACCCGCCCCCGCGACCACCGCTACGACCTCGCCCGCTACGGCCTCGGCCAGGCCGAGGTCGACTACGCGCTGGCCGACTACAAGCGCATCTACGGAGCGTTCCTCTAACGGCAGGGCTTTAGAGCCGCAAGGCGAACGCCCACAGCATGACGCCCGGCAGCGGCTCCCAGTCGAGCGCGGGCTCCCGCTCGAACCCGAGCCTGCGGTAGATCCGGTGCGCCGTGGTCATCGTCTGCTGCGAGCACAGCACGATCCGCTTCGCCCCGGCCTCCTCGGCCTTCGCGACGCACGCCGCCGCGAGCGCCGACCCGGCCCCGCGCCCGCCCGCGGCCGGGTCGACCGCGAGCATCCGGATCTCCGCGTCCCCGTCGCCGCCCAGCTCCATGAGCGGGCTCCCCGGGAACGCCACCGTCACGCCGCCGAGCAGCCTTTCCCCGTCCACCGCGACGAGCACCGTCGCGTTCGCGGCCCGGTGCGCGACGTCGCGCAGGTGCGGCGCGTACTCGTCGTCCAGGCCCCCGATGAGGAAGCCGCCCTTGAGATACGAGTCGACGGTGAGGTCGCCGAGTGCGTCGTACTCGCTCGGGAGCACCGCACGGATCTGGAACGCGCTGTCAGAAGTCACCACCAGATTCTGCCCCGCCCGCCCGACATCCGCCATCGGGAAAGCGACGGGGTTCCGCGGGCCCCGACCGGCGTGGGACAGCGCTTGCAAAGCAATGGATTACCAGGTTGAATCGGTTTCTATGACTGACGTGATCCGCAACCCGATCCTGCCCGGCTTCCACCCCGACCCGTCGGTCGTGCGGGTGGGGGAGGACTACTTCGTGGCGACGTCCACCTTCGAGTGGGCGCCCGGGGTGCGGCTGCACCGCTCGAAGGACCTGCGGCACTGGCAGGACCTCGGCGGCGCCCTCGGCCCCGACCTCCTCGACCTCGCCGGGGTCCCCGACTCCGGCGGCGTCTGGGCCCCCGACCTCACGTACGCGCACGGCCGCTTCCACCTGCTGTACTCCGTGGTCGACACCTACGCCTACGGCTACAAGGACTGCGCGAACTACCTGGTCACCGCCGAGCGCATCGAAAGTCCGTGGAGTGAACCGATCCGCCTGCCCGGCCGCGGCTTCGACGCCGCGCTCTTCCACGACGACGACGGCTCCACCTGGCTGCTCAACATGATCACCGGCTTCCAGGGTGTGGAGATCCAGCGGCTCGTCGACGGGAAGGCCGTCGGCGACCCCGTCCTCCTCCTCGAAGGCAGCCCGGCCGGGCTCACCGAGGGCCCGCACCTGTACAAGACCGACGGCTGGTACGTGCTCCTGTGCGCCGAGGGCGGCACCGGGTTCAACCACGGCGCGATCGCCGCCCGCTCCCGGGACCTCCTGGGGCCCTACGAGATCGACCCGAACGGCCCGCTCATCACCGCGCGCGACAAGCCGCACTCACCGCTCCAGAAGGCCGGCCACGGCTGCCTCGTCCAGACCCCCGCGGGCGAGTGGTACATGACCTACCTGGCCTCCCGCCCCTACCCCGAGGCCGAGGAGGCGGTCCCCGACGACCCGCGGGCGCGCGACGCCACCGGCCGCTGCGTCCTCGGCCGCGAGACCGCCATCGCGCCCGTCCGGTGGGTCGACGGCTGGCCCCGGATCGACGGCGCCGCACCGGCACTGGAGGTCCCGGCCCCCGCGCTCCCCGCCCGCCCCTGGCCCGCGACCGACCCCCGCGACGACTTCGACGGCTCCGCCCTGGACCCGCGCTGGCACACCCTGCGCCGCCACGCCGACCCGTCGTGGCTCGGCCTCGCCGAGCGGCCCTCGCACCTGCGGATCACCGGCGGCCAGTCGCCGTTCGGGAAGCGCACGCCGAGCCTGGTCGCGCAGCCGCTCACCCACAGGCGGGGCGTCTTCGAGGCGGGCATCGAGTTCACCCCTCGCAGCGTCCACCAGGCGGCCGGGATCTGCGCCTACTACAACGCCTACAACTGGCACTTCCTCCAAGTGGCCCTTGAGGACGGCGAGCCGTGGCTGTCCCTCGACTCCTCCGACCGGGGCCGCCGCGAGCGCGTCCTGATCGCCCCCGCGCCCGCCCGCCTGGACCTGCGCATCGAGTTCGACGGCCCGGTCGTGCGCTTCGGCTACCGGACCGACGCGTGGACCGGCACGGGCCTGGAGCGGGACGCGACGGTCCTGTCCGACGAGCACGCCACGTGGAGCGCGGACGGCCTCCTCCACGCGTTCGGGTTCACCGGCGCGTTCGCGGGCCTGTGGGTGCAGGACCGCGCCGCGGAGGGCGGCTTCGCCGACGTCGACTACGCGTCCTATCGCACCCCTGGTCACGGCGCCGATGCATGATCGGGGCGCGAAGGGGTAACCACCCGTATGACCGCACCGAAGGGGGTACGGAAACCATGGGCGCTTTCGACAAAGCGAAGGACAAGGCCGAGCAGATGAAGGGCCGTGCGAAGGAGAAGGTCGGTGACGCCACCGACAATGAGAGCCTCGCGAACGAGGGTCGCACGGACGAACTCAAGGGCAAGGCGAAGGAGGAGTGGCACGACCTCAAGGAGGGTGCCGACGACAAGCTCCACGACGCCAAGGAGCGCATGGCCGGCAACGACCGGGACGAGCGCTGACCGAGACGCTGAAGGGGCCGGGACGCGAACGTCCCGGCCCCTCGCGCGTGCCTACCTGCGGCGCGGCGGCGCCACGGTCTCGCGGACCACGATGTGGGTGCCGAGGACGACCCGGTCCTCCACTTCGGGTCCCCTGTGGAGCGCAAGGCGCACCGCTTCGCGGCCGAGCTGCTCGTGGGGGACGTGCACGGTGGTCAGCGCGGGGGTGAGGTCGGAGGCGAGGGGGATGTCGTCGAAGCCGACGACGGACATGTCCTCGGGGACGCTCACGCCCGCTTCGCGCAGGGCCTTGAGGACTCCGGCGGCGACCATGTCGGTGGCGGCGAAGACCGCGGTGACGTCGTCGCGTTCGGCGAGGAGCTTCCGGGTCAGCTCGTGGCCGCTGGCCTTGGAGAACGACCCGGGCAGGATCAGCGACTCGTCGACCTCGACGCCGTGGTCGGCGTGCGCGCGCTTGAAGCCGCGGATGCGCTCGTCGGTGGTGGTCAGGCCCTCGCCGAACCCCATGTAGCAGATGCGGCGGTGCCCGGCCGACAGCAGGTGCGAGGCCATCGCGTACGCGCCGCCCTCGTTGTCGTAGTGGACGACCGTGGCGGGGACGTCGTCGCCGGGGGAGGGCCGACCGCACAGGACGAGGCGCGAGCCGGACCGGTCGAGCGCGGTCGCGAAGTACCGCATGCGCTCCTGGTAGTGCTCGTTGTCCCAGGCGCCGCCGACGACGATGACGGCCTCGGCGTGCTGCTCGCGCATGAGCTCCACGACGGCGAGCTCCCGCTCGGGGTCGCCGTGGGTGGTGCACAGGAGGCACAGGCGCCCTTCGGAGGCGGCCTGCTGCTCGACGCCGCGCGCGATGTACGCGTAGAAGGGCCCGGTCACGTCGTCGACGACGAACGCGACGGTCTTGGTGGTCGCCCCGGCGAGCGCCCGGGCGTGGGCGTTCACCACGTAGTCGAGGTCCCGCATGGCGCGCAGGACCTTCGAGCGGGTCGCGGGCGCCACCGGGTAGTTCCCGGCGAGGACCCGCGAGACCGTCGGCACCGACACGCCCGCGCGCGCGGCCACGTCCCTGATGGTGGGGCGCTTCGCGGTGTCGGCATTCGACTTCTTGGGCACAGGGGTCCTTCTCTCACCGGTTGGGATGCGACGGGTCCGCACTCAGGGTAGTTCACACTGCGGACGACCGCTCCGCGCGAACCCGCCGCATGGCATTACTCGCTCACTCGGAAGCCCAGCGTGAACGCGGTGGCGCGCGGCAGCAGGCGGTGCTCGGGGAGCACGCCGGGGCCGCACGCGGCCGAGCCCATGCCCTGGAGGTCCGCGTCCAGGTTCAGGTAGACGCGGTCGCGTTCGACCAGGTCGGTGCGGTGCCGAGCCGCCTCCAGGTCCTCGCTCGTCCACGGCCGCGCCGTGAGCGCGAACAGGGGTCCACCGTAGACGGTGAGTGCAAGGCCGTCCGGGACGGCGAGGCGGGCCCAGCGCACGTCGATGCGCGAGCCGTTCTCCTGCGGGAACACGTACGGCGTCTGGAGTCCGGCCACGGTGGACCGGAAACGGCCGACGCGGGCGGCGTCCCGCGTGTCGGCGTACGCCTCGCCGGGGCCCCCGCCGAACCACTCGACGTCGTCGAACGCCTTGGGCAGCGACGCGCGCACGCCGAGGCGCGGCAGCGGGAAGTCCCACTCGCCCTCGGGGTCGACCTCGACGGTGAGCCACAGGATCCCGTCGGCGTGCGTCCACCGGTACACGGCGCCCATGCCGATGTCGGCGCCCGCGGCGGCGACGCGGGTGGCGACGGCGAGGCCGCCGTCCCCGGCGTCGATCCCGAGGACCTTGTGCTCCAGGCGGTGCAGGCCCGCGGCCTGGCCGCGCCACCGGTCGGCGAGGGGCGCGTGCCAGGACCGGAGGTCGTTGTCGGTGGGCGCGCGCCACAGGTCCAGGCGCGGCCCTTCGAGCTCCAGGCCGCCGATCGCGGTGAGGCGGCCGTAGGAGTCGAAGACGGCGTCCCCGAGCCGGTACCCGCCGTCGGCGGCGGTCGCCGCGGTGGAGGCGGACGACGGCGCGGGCGCCGCGGCGGCCGCCAACCGCCCTTGGCCCCAGGCGATCTCGTGCCCGGCCTCGGCCCACGGCTCGTCCTTCGCGAGGACGGCGCGGACCGTCAGCCAGCGCTCCCCGCGCGGGTCGGCGAGGTCGATGCCCGCCGGGAACTGCACGATCGCGGCGTTCCCGGGGGACAGCGCCGGGAGGTCGAGGCGCCCCTGCTGCTCGGGCTCCCCGCCGTCCTCCACGGCCCACGTGAACTCGAGGTCGCCGGTGTCGGCGAAGTCGCGGAGGTTCTCGACGGTGATGCGCCGCGTCCCGGGGTCGACGGTGATGCGGACCGGCTCGACGACCTTCTTGAACTCGACGAGGCCGGGGGAGGGCTCGCGGTCGGGGAACACGAGGCCGTCGACCACGAAGTTCCCGTCGTGGAGCGGCTCGCCGAAGTCCCCGCCGTACGCGAACCACTCGCGGCCGTCCTCGGTGCGCATGCGCACGCCGTGGTCGATCCACTCCCAGATGAACCCGCCCTGGCAGCGCTCGTGCTGCTCGAACAGGCGCTGGTACTCGGTCATGCCGCCGGGGCCGTTGCCCATGGCGTGCGCGTACTCGCACAGGATGAACGGGATGTTCCGGCGGTGCGCGTCGAGCGCGGGGTCCTTCGTGGACGGCTCGGTCTTCAGGCCGATGCGGTCGGTCTCGGCGTGGTCGGCGTACATGCGGGAGTAGACGTCGACGTACCCGGAGTCCCAGTCGCCCTCGTAGTGGATCGGGCGGGACGGGTCTCGGTCCTTGGCCCACGCGGACATCGCGGCGAGGTTCTGCCCGGTGTGGGACTCGTTGCCGAGGGACCACATGATGACCGACGCGTGGTTCTTGTCGCGCTCGACCATGCGGGCCATGCGGTCGAGGTACGCCTCGCGCCACATCGGCTCGTCCGAGGGGTTGTTGCGCCACTCGTAGAAGACGAAGCCGTGGGTCTCCAGGTCGCACTCGTCGACGACCCACACGCCGATCTCGTCGCACAGGTCGAGGAACCGCCGGTCCGGCGGGTAGTGGCTGGTGCGCACGGCGTTCACGTTGTGCCGCTTCATGACCTCCAGGTCGCGGCGCATGGTCTCGACGGAGAGCGTGCGGCCGTGGTCGGGGTCCCACTCGTGGCGGTTGACGCCGCGCAGGAGGATCCGCTTGCCGTTGACCTTGAGGAGGCCGTCCTCGATCGCGACGGTGCGGAACCCGATCCGCAGCGAGACGCGCTCGCTCGCGGTCGCGACCTCGGCGTCGTACAGGCGCGGGGTCTCGGCGGTCCACGGCTCGACCGCCAGCGAGGCCGTCTCGCCCGCGGCGATGTCGATCCCCAGCTCGGGCACGGTCACCCGCGCGCCCTCGGGGGCCTCGACGCGGAGCGTGCCCAGGCCGGTGCGGTGGTCGTAGCCGGCGTGCGCGAACACGTCCTCGATCCCGCCCTCGGGGCGGTGGACGACGGACACGGGCCGGAAGATCCCCGACAGCCACCACATGTCCTGGTCCTCCAGGTAGGAGGCGGCCGACCACTGGTGGACGCGGACGGCGACGGTGTTCTCGCCGCCGTGCAGGTGCGCGGTGGCGTCGAACTCGGTGGGCAGGCGCGAGCCCTTGCCGTCGCCGAGGCGGACCCCGTTGACCCACACCGCGAACGCCGAGTCGACGCCCTCGAAGCGCAGCACGGTGCGGCCCGTGGCGGGCCAGTCGGCGGGGAGGGTGAAGGCGCGGCGGTACTCGCCGGTGGGGTTGGCGTCGGGGACCCGCGGCGGGTCGACGGGGAACGGGTAGACCACGTTCGTGTAAGCGGGCTTCCCGTAGGGCGCGTCGCCGTCGAGGCCGTGCATCTGCCACATCGACGGGACCGCGAGGACGTCCCAGGCGCTCGTGTCGAACGCGGGGTCCTCGAACCCCTCGGCGACGTCGTGCAGCCCTGCGGCCAGGCGGAACCGCCAGTCGCCGTCGAGGCTGAGCGCGGCGGCGTCGGAGGCCAGCGCCGCCCGCGGATCGCGCCGCCCGCTGCCGGGGCTAACGCTTTCCACGTAAGTGAAACCGGTCTGACTCATGAATCAGAATCCCTCTCCAGTAAAGCGGAACGTTCCCGCCGGGCTGCCGCGCTCCAGCGCGGCCGCCTCGTCTCGGTCCGGCGGGAAGGAGTCCGACCATTGTCCGCCATGATCCGGCCGACCGCATCCGCCCAGGCCCCGGCGCTGCCGCACGCATAGATACCGTTTTCCATCCTAGGGGTCCCGCCCGCCGCCGCGCCACCCCGGGGTCCCGCTCCCAGTCGATCGACAGATACGCCCCGTCCCACCGCAGTGCTAGGTTGAGCCGGGCGCGAACCGCGCCCCGCCCGCACCCGCAGCCCACCCCGCCTGCGCCCGTCCGTCCGAGGAGCACCCGCCCATGAGCGAGCGTTTCAACACCCGCGCCGCCCTCGCCGTCGCCGTCACCGTCTTCTGCTGGGCCTCCGCGTTCGTCTCCATCCGCGACGCCGGCCAGCACCTCGACCCCGGCCCCCTCACCCTCGGCCGCGCCGGCGTCGCCGCCGTCGTCCTCCTCGCCGTCTGGGCCCTCCGCCGCGAAGGACTCCCGAGCCGCAAGGCCTGGCCCGGCATCGCCACCGCCGGCGTCCTCTGGTTCGGCGTCTACATGGTCGCCCTCAACTGGGGCGAGCAGCTCGTCGACGCCGGCACCGCCGCCCTCATCGTCAACATCGGGCCCATCCTCATCGCCCTCCTCGGCGGCTGGATCCTCAAAGAGGGCTTCCCGCCCCGCCTCTTCCTCGGCATCGCCATCGCCTTCGCGGGCGTCGCCGTCGTCAGCCTCTCCATGAGCCGCCACGGCACCGCCTCCGTCCTCGGCGTCCTCCTGTGCCTCGTCTCCGCGATCACCTACGCGATCTCGGTCGTCGTGCAGAAGCCCACGCTCCAGCACTGCTCCTCGCTCCAGTTCACCGCCTTCGGCAACGCCATCGCCGCGGTCCTGTGCCTCCCCTTCGCGCCACTCCTGTTCCAGCAGCTCGGCGACGCCCCCGCCTCCGCGACCCTCCACGTCCTCTACCTCGGCCTGTTCCCCACCGCGCTCGCCTTCCTCACCTGGGGCTACGCGCTGCGGTACACCACCGCCGGGAAACTCGGCGCGACCACGTACGTCGTCCCCGCGATCGTCGTCCTCATGTCCTGGGCGCTCCTCGGCGAGATCCCCACCTGGCTCACCCTCACCGGCGGCGCGCTCGCCCTCGTCGGCGTCGCCATCTCCCGCTCCGGCAGCCGCAAGGGCAAGCAGGCCGCCCCGCCCGCCGCCCCCGCCGAAGAGGTCACGACCACCTAGCCACCGCTCTAGCCGAACCGCTCCGCAAGGCGGTCGAGGCGCTGCTTCCAAGCCGCCTTGGCCGCCGCGGCCGCCTCCGCCGACGGCAGCTTCGCGACCTCCACCTGCACCGCCGTCCGGTCGCCCTTCGCCACCAGGTTCGCGTTCACCCGGGACCCGTCCGACGCGTCGAACCGCACCGACTTCGGCGGCGACGCGCTCCGCTGCGACAACTCCACGTCCCCCAGCCACACCGCCTGCGCGTCAGGATCCGCGAGCTGCTCGAATGCCGCCCCGATGTCCGCGCCCACCGTCTTCGACGCCGTCGCGCTGTACGTCCCGTCAGGACGCTGCCCCGGCTCCCGCAGCCCCCGCTCCTGCTCGTACCCCACCGTGATCGACTGCGCCCACCACCCGTCGATCTCGAACTCGCCCACCAGCAGCCGCGCGATCGCCGTATGCCCCAGCTCCGCCGCGCCCCGCTCGTCCAGCAGCCGCAGCCACGTCTGCCAGTCCGCGCCCGTCGCCTCGATCAGGGCCTGGTCGGACATCGAATCCCGCCGCCGCGCCGTCGAATCACCCATGCGCCCAGCCTAGGACCGGCGACGCCCCGCGACGCCCGAAAACGTGATTCCTCCGCATAACAGGGGTTTCATAATCATTCGCGAACTACGGGCAATAAAGTTCCCTCCCATACCGACTCGGAACGGAGCCCGAATGAACCCTGCGCGCCTCGCGGCCGCGGCGCTGGCCGCCACCGCCGCCCTCGTCCTCACCCCGGCCGCCGCCCAGGCCGCGCCCTGGCCCGCCGACTACGCGGCCCTCGGCGACTCGTACTCGTCCGGGACCGGCGCGGGGGACTACTCCGACCAGGAGTGCCTGCGCTCCGACCTCGCCTACCCGCGGCTCCTCGCCAACGGCCTCGGCGCCGACCTCCAGTTCGCGGCGTGTTCCGGCGCGACCGCCGCCGACCTCCTCGCCGAGCAGCTCGGCGCGCTCGACGCCGGGACCGACCTCGTCACGGTCACCATCGGCGGCAACGACATCGGCTGGACCCAGGCCGTCGCCGCGTGCCTGACCCCGCTCATGGACTGCACCGGCAAGATCGAGGCGTCCGAGGCGCTCATGCGCGGCGAGCTGCCGGGCCTGCTCGACGGCGTCTACGGCGCGATCGCCGACCGCGCCCCCGACGCCGAGGTCCTCGTCCTGGGCTACCCGCGGCTGTTCAACGCGCGCACCACGTGCGGCGCGCTCCACCAGCCCTCGGTCGCCGAGCAGGCCCGCATGAACCAGGCCGCCGATGTGCTCGCGACGGTCCTCGGCGACACCGCCGCGGCCCACGGCTTCACCTACGTGGACGTGCGCGACTCCTTCGCGGGCCACGCGGTCTGCGACGACGTGCCCTACCTGCACGGCCTGCGCTACCCGACCGCGGAGTCGTTCCACCCCAACGCCCTCGGCCACGCCAACGGCTACTACCCGGCGGTCGCCAGGGCCTTGTAGCGGCGGTGCGGGGTGGCCCCGGGCCGCCCCGCCGCCGACACCGCCAGAACGATAAGTGTAAATTTCCCGATTTGTTAGCGTCCGAGGGTTCCCCGCAAGTTACCGGCGAGTTCACAATATGGGGCAAGTCTTCCCCCGACTCGCGAAGGACCTCCCATGGACCGACTCAGACGATCAACGACGACCGTCGTCGCCGCCCTCGCCGCCCTCCTCATCGCCCCCGCCGCCGCTCAAGCGCAGCAGACCGAGTACGTCGCCCTCGGCGACTCCTACTCCTCCGGCTCGGGCGCCGGCCCCTACACCGACGCGGCCTGCCAGCGCTCGAACAAGGCCCACCCCGCGCTCCTCGCCGCCGACCTCGGCGCCGAGTTCACCTTCGTCGCCTGCGGCGGCGCCACCACCGACGACGTGCTCGCGAACCAGGTCCAGGCCCTCGACGCCGGGACCGACCTCGTCACGATCGGCATCGGCGGCAACGACATCGGCTGGACCGACGCCGTCATCGCGTGCATCACCCCGTTCAAGAACTGCACCCCCGCCATCGAGGAGTCCGAGCGCCAGGCCACCCAGGAGCTCCCCGCGAAACTCGACGCCGTCTACTCGGAGATCGAGTCCCGCGCCCCCGACGCCGAAGTCCTCGTCACCGGCTACCCGCGGCTGTTCGCCGCCCGCAACACCTGCGACGCCCTCGGCTCCATCAGCATCGCCGAGCAGGTCCGCATGAACCAGGGCGCCGACCTGCTCTCCGGGGTCATCCAGGCCGCCGCCGAGGACCACGGGTTCACCTATGTGGACGTGCGCGACGAGTTCACCGGCCACGAGATCTGCTCGCGCACCCCGTGGCTCCACGGGTTCACGATCCTCGACGTCCCCTACCACCCCAACGCCGCCGGACACGCCTCCGGCTACTACCCGGCGCTCTTCGGCGCCCTTTAGGGCCTGTCCTGCGGGCTAGGACGGTCGTTATCCGGCCCGTTCGCCCGCTCGCCGCGTTGTCGGCCCCTCCGAATACAACACCGGTATTCGGAGGGGCCTCCGCCTTGCGAGCGAACGAACGGACTCGGATACCGCCACGCCCTAGCCCGCAGGACAGGCCCTGAACCCTGTTCCTCCTCCGAAGAAACGGGCCCGGACGCTGATGCGTCCGGGCCCGCAATCGTCTACGCCTGCAACGCGAGCGTCAGCGGATGCACGGCCACCGCGCCCGCCTCCCGCAGCCGCATCGCCGCCACCGTCGCCGTCCACCCCGAGTCGCGCACGTCGTCCACGAGCAGGACGCTCGCCGCCGGCACCGGGAAGTCCACGGTGAACGCGTCGAGCACCTGGTGCAGCCGCTGCGCGCTGTTCGCCCGGTGCTGCCCGGACATCGCGCTCGGCGTGCGGCCCAGCGCCCCCAGGTACTCCATGCGGCCCAGCTTCGCGATCCGCTCCGCGAGCCCGTTGACGAGGCGCGGGCGCGATAGCGACCCGGTCGACACGACCGCGGACGGCCGGTCGGCCCAGTCCCACGCGGCGAGGACCTTGACGACCGCGCCGAACACGTCGTCGGGCACGTCCCGGTCCGCGCCGTCGCTCAGCAGCGCCCGCAGCGGCCCGCCCCAGCCGATGTCCGACAGCCGCGCGAGCGCCCGCCCCGGCTCGGCCCCCAGCTCCGGCGCGATCTTCCCCTTCAGGTCCACGCCCATCGCTTGCATCCCCGTGGGCCACATGCGCTTCGGCTCCACCGCGACCCCCGGCTTCGACAGCGCCGCCGCCGCGCCCTCGGCGGCCTCCGACGACACTGCCGCGGTCGCGCGCGTCCCCGTGCAGTTGTCGCACCGCCCGCACGGCGCCGCCTCCGCGTCGTCCAGCTCGGCGCGCAGGAACTCCAGGCGGCACCGGTCGGTCGACTCGTACGCGAGCATCCGCTGCTGCTCGTGGCGCCGCGCCGCGGCGACCTTCGCGTACCGCTCCCCGTCGTAGGTCCACGGCATGCCCGTGGCCTCCCAGCCGCCCTTGACGCGCCGCACCGCCCCGTCCACGTCGAGGACCTTCAGCATCATCTCGAGCCTGGTGCGCCGCAGGTCGACCCGCGTCTCCAGGGCCGCAGTGGACAGCGCCCGGCCCTCCGCGTCGAGCACGTCGAGCGTGCGCCGCACCGCGTCCTCCGCGGGGAACGACAGCGACCCGAAGTAGTCCCAGATGGCCCGGTCCTCGGATCCGGGCAGGAGCACCACCTCGGCGCGGTCGCGAGCGCGGCCCGCGCGGCCGATCTGCTGGTAGTACGCCACCGGCGACGACGGCGCTCCCAAGTGGACGACGAACCCGAGGTCGGGCTTGTCGAAGCCCATCCCGAGCGCGCTGGTGGCGACGAGGGCCTTGATGCGGTCGTTGAGCAGGTCGTCCTCGCGCGCGAGGCGCTCGGCGTTGTCGGTGTGGCCGGTGTAGGAGGCGACGGCGTGGCCGCGGCTGCCGAGGTAGTCGCTGACCTCCTCGGCGGCGGCGACGGTGAGCGTGTAGACGATCCCGGACCCGGCGAAGCGGGGGAGGGCCTCGTCGAGCCAGGCGAGGCGGTGCGCGTTGTCGGGGAGGTCGGCGACGGCCAGGTGGAGCGACTCGCGGTCGAGGGTGCCGCGCAGGACGAGCGTGGGGGTGCCGGGCCGGTCGAGCTGCTCGGCGATGTCGTCGGAGACGCGGGCGTTCGCGGTCGCGGTGGTCGCCAGGACCGGGACGCGCTCGGGGAGGTCCTCGATGAACGTCGCGATGCGCCGGTAGTCGGGCCGGAAGTCGTGGCCCCAGTCGGAGATGCAGTGGGCCTCGTCGACGACGAGCATCCCGCACCCGGCCGCGAGCTTCGGGAGCTGGTGGTCGCGGAACGCCGGGTTGTTCAGGCGCTCGGGGCTGATGAGGAGCACGTCCACGGCGTCCTCGGCGATGGCCTCGGCGATCGCGTCCCAGTCCTCGGGGTTCGCGGAGTTGATGGTGCGGGCGCGGATGCCCGCGCGCTCGGCGGCCTCGATCTGGTTGCGCATGAGCGCGAGGAGCGGCGAGACGATGACGGTGGGGCCGGCGCCGCGGCGGCGCAGCAGCGCGGTCGAGGTGAAGTAGACCGCGGACTTGCCGAACCCGGTGCGCTGCACCAGGAGCACGCGGCGCCCGGGGTCCTCGGGCCCGCCCGTGCAGAGCGATTCGATCGCCCTCCACTGGTCGTCGCGCAGCCGCGCGTGCTCGCCCGCGAGTGCGCGGAGCAGCGCTTCCGCTTCGTCCCTGAGTGTCTCCGTGGTGCTTCCCGCCATGGCCACTGTTCTACAGCACTGGTGTGACGGCGGTGGGACCCGCTAGGCTCGGGCCGATGCACATCGACGCACCGATCGAAGTCCCGTGGAAGTCCGGC
This sequence comes from Glycomyces sp. NPDC047369, assembly GCA_040643255.1. GTDB lineage: Bacteria > Actinomycetota > Actinomycetes > Mycobacteriales > Micromonosporaceae > Glycomyces. Next base: position 680,360 of record JBEYTX010000001.1, read on the forward strand.
GCCTGGACGTCACTGCCGGTGTCGGCCGAGGAGGCCGGGGGGCGGCTGCGGGTGACCGCGGCCGAGGGCAGCGACGCGTGGCGGCACACCGGCTACGGGTTCGTCCACGACAACGAGCACGCGCTCCTGGAGGAGTGGGACCGCGAACGGGCCGTGGAGGTCTCGTTCATCGCCGACTACGACGCGCAGTTCGACCAGGCGGGCCTGATGGTCCGCGTCGACGCCGAGCGCTGGATCAAGACGGGCGTGGAGTACGCCGACGGCGCGCTCCAGCTCGGCGCGGTCGTCACCGACGGCCGCTCGGACTGGTCGACCGCGCCGGTTCCCGAGTGGGCGGGCCTGGAGGTCACGATGCGCGCCACGCGCTTCGGCGACGCGGTCGTCGTCCGCGCCCGCGCGACCGGCCCCGACGGCGAGCCCGAGCCCTGGCGCCTGGTCCGCCTCGCCCCGCTCGACCCCGGCGCCGCCGCCACGGCGGGCCCGTACTGCGCCGCACCCACGCGAGCGGGCCTCACGGTCGCGTTCACCTCATGGCGCCTCACCGACCCGGACACCGACCTGCACTGACCCGCCGCGGGGGCGGGTGACCGCGGCTGCTCTGTCTCCGCGGCCGCCCTGTCGCCCGCCGTCCTCGCTCCGCGGCCGCGCCCGCACGGCCCCGTACTCCGCGGCCGTACGCGCACTCCGCGGACCCGCCCGCCTCGCGGCGAGGGTTGCTCGCATCGCCTTGCGGCGCTTGATGTCGGACCCCTGGTGTACTTTTGCGCCAGGGGTCCCTTAGACCGGGCAAATCACGATTTATCGGGTTATATCCGGTCTTCCGTGCCGTCGGGTGCCTCGTCGTCCAGCTCCGCGGCGAGGAGCTTCAGGTCGTAGACCGACATGCGCTGGGACTTGTCGGCCCGGCCGCGGGTGTTCACCGTCACGCCGTCCTCGCGGAGGAGGTCGGGGACATCGCGGCCCGTGCGGCCGTCGGACCAGCGGAAGCCGTCCGAGACCGTGCCGCCCGCCGTCAGCACCCGGTAGGCCCGCGACACGTCGCCGTCGCGCATGTACGCCCCGACCTGCCGCGGCCCCGTGCCGATGAGCTCGGCGAGGTCGCCGTACGAGGTCCAGGTGCCGTCCGGCAAAGCCTCCACGACCCGCTTCACCAGGTCCCAATCCTGCTCGCTCGTCATGCCCGCGAGCGTAACCGCCCGCCCCGCACCGCTCCACCGGACCGCTCGACCGCGCCCCGCGGCACTCGACCGGACCGCTCGACCGCGCCCCGCGGCACCCGACCGGACCGCCCGAACGCGCCCCGCGGCACTCGACCGGACCGCTCGACCGCGCCCCGCGGCACCCGACCGGACCGCCCGAACGCGCTCCGCGCGGTCGGCCCGCCGCGCCCCGCGCCACTGGGCCGACCGCGGCCCGCTACCGGCGGCCCACTTGGTGTTAACGTCGATGCAGACAGGGGAGCCGAATGGCTGAGAGTGCGGAACCGACCGCAGACCCTCACACCTGATCCGGGTAATACCGGCGGAGGAAGTCGTCGTGTGCCGCTGTCGCGCCGTGTACCCATCACTTGAAAGGCAAAGCCCATGCCTACCGACAGCCCCCTCCACGCCCCCGGACGCTGGCGCACCGTCGACATCCTCACCTGCGCCGTCCTCGCCGTCGCCTTCGGCGTCGTCTTCTGGGCCTGGAACTTCGTCTGGGCGGGCGTCGACCCGCTCCTGACGTTCTTCCCCCCGCTCGCGGGCATCCTCTACGGCGTCTGGCTCATCCCCGCCGTCCTCGCCCCCCTCATCGTCCGCCGCGCCGGCGCCGGCCTCCTCACCGAAGCCCTCGCCGCCACCGTCTCCGCCCTCCTCGGCTCCATCTGGGGCCTCCTCGTCGTCTACCAGGGCCTCGTCCAGGGCCTCGGCGGCGAGCTCGCCTTCGCGGCCGGACGCTACCGCCGCTACGGCACCGGCACCGCCGTCGCCGCGGGCGCCCTCGCCTGCTTCGCCGCCACCCTCTTCGACGTCATCGTCTACTACCCGACTTACGACCTGTGGGCCTACAAGGTCCCCTACATCGCCTTCGCCATGCTCTCCGGCGCCCTCGTCGCCGGCCTCGGCTCCAAGGCCCTCGTCAAGGCCATGCTCCCCACCGGCGTCCTCGACCGCTTCCCCGCCGGGCGCGAACGGGCCCGCATCTGACGTGATCCCGGTCGAGTTCCGCGGCTTCGCCTGGCGCCACGCCGGACGCCGCGCCGAAGCCGTCACGGGCGTCGACCTCCGCGTCGAGCCCGGCGAGCGGGTGCTCCTGCTCGGCCCCTCCGGGTCGGGCAAGTCCACCCTGCTCGCCGCGCTCGCCGGCCTCCTCACCGACGACGCGGGCGACCAGGACGGCGAAGTCCTCCTCGACGGCAAGCCCGCCGCCGACCAGCGCGGCCGCGTCGGGATCCTCTTCCAGGACCCCGAGACGCAGCTCGTCATGGCCCGCGCCGGAGACGACGTCGCCTTCGGCCTCGAGAACCAGGCCGTTCCCCGCGCCGAGATTTGGCCCAGAGTCCACAGTGCGCTCCGCGCCGTCGGCTTCCCCTACGGGCCCGACCGCGACACCCACGCCCTCTCCGGCGGCGAGCAGCAGCGCCTGGCCCTCGCCGGGGTCCTCGCCCGCCGCCCCGAGCTGATCCTCCTCGACGAGCCCACCGCGAACCTCGACCCCCAAGGCGCCCAAGACGTCCGCGACGCCCTCCGCACCGCCCTCGCCGACTCCGGCGCCACCCTCATCGTCGTGGAGCACCGCGTCGCCGACATCCTCGACCTCGTCGACCGCGTCGTCGCCCTCGGACCCGGCGGGCGCCTCATCGCCGACGGGCCCGCCGCCCGCGTCCTCGCCGAGCACGGCGAGTCCCTTGCCGCCCAAGGTGTCTGGGTGCCGAATGCGCCGCTGCCGCACCGCCCCGGCCGCACCCCCGGCGGTCTCGCGCTGCGCGCCGACGACCTCGCGCTCACCCACCCTGGCGCCCCGCGGCCCGCCCTCGACGGCGTCTCCTTCGACCTCCACGCCGGTGAACTCCTCGCCGTCACCGGTCCCAACGGCGCCGGGAAGTCCACGCTCGCGCTCCTCGCCGGGGGCCTCGCCCGCCCCGACCGCGGCGCCGCCACCGTCCCAGGGGAGCGGCGGCCCCTCCACCGCCTGCCCGCGCGGCGCCTCGCCACGCGGGTCGGCTCGGTCTTCCAGGACCCCGAGCACCAGTTCGTCGCCGCCACGGTCCGCGACGAACTCGCCTTCGGCCCCAAGCAGGCCGGCTGGGCCCAGGACCGCATCGACGCCCGCGTCGCCGAACTCCTCGAGCGCCTGCGCCTCGCGCCCCTCGCCGCCGCCAACCCCCACACGCTCTCCGGCGGCGAGGCCCGCCGCCTCTCCGTCGCTTCGGCGCTGGCCGCCGCGCCCGGGGTGCTCCTGCTCGACGAGCCGACGTTCGGCCAGGACCGCCGCACCTGGGGGGAGCTGGTCGACCTCACCGCCGGCATCCGCGACGAGGGCACCGCGCTCCTCGCCGTCACCCACGACCGCGACTTCGCCGCGGCCCTCGGCGCCCGCGAACTCGTCCTCAAGGACGGGAGGGAGGTCCCGTGCTGACCCTCGCGCCCGTCTGCGGCCCCGACGCGCCCATCGCCCGCGCCAACCCCGTAGCGAAACTCGCCGCCGTCGCCCTCCTGACCACCGTCGCGCTCGTCGCCGCCGACTGGCTCACCCCGCTGCTGCTCCTCGCGTTCCTGCTGGCCGTCCTGCCGTTCACCGGCATCCGGCCGGGCCCGCTCCTGACGCGGCTGCGCTGGCTGTGGGCCGCGGCGGGCACGGTCGTGCTCGTGAACGCGGTGTTCGCGGCCGAGCAGACCGGCCGGACCCTGGTCGCGTTCGGTCCGATCGAGATCAGTACCGGGGCGCTCCTGGACGGGGCCGCGATCGGCCTGCGCGTGTGCGTCGCCGCGACCGCGGGCGTCCTCGTCTTCGCGACCACCGACCCCACCGACCTGGCCGACGCCCTCACCCAGCAGCTCAAGGCCCCGGCGCGGTTCACGATCGGGTCGCTCGCGGCCCTGCGGCTCCTGCCGCTCCTCGCCGCCGAATGGCGGCAGATCACCACGGCCCGCCGCGCCCGCGGCCTCGAAGGCGGCTGGAACCCGCTGCGGCGCACCGGGCTGTTCGCCTCGACCATGTTCGCGCTCCTCGTCGGCGCGATCCGCCGCGCTGGGCGCCTCGCCGCCGCCATGGACGCCCGCGGCTTCGACACCGAGATCCCCCGCACCCACGCCCGCGAGCAGCGGATGCGCCCCGCCGACTGGGCGCTCGTCGGCCTCGCCGTGGCGGCCGGGGCCGCGGCCGTCGCCGTCAGCGCCGCGACCGGGACGTTCACCGTGTAGCCCGTTGCGGTCCGCGGCCCGGTCCCGAGTCCTACTGTGTGACCATGCGACTCACCAAGTTCGGCCACTCCTGCGTCAGGCTCGACACCGGCCAGGGCCTCATCGTCATCGACCCGGGCGCCTACTCCGACCCGGCGGCCCTCGACGGCGCCGACGCCGTCTTCATCACCCACGAGCACGCCGACCACTGCGACGAGGCGCGCCTGCGCGACCTCCACGCCGCCCGCCCCGACGTCCCCGTCTTCGGTCCCGAGGCCCTCGCCGCGACCCTGGGGGACCTCAAGTACACGTGCGTGAGCGCGGGCGACGCGATCCCCGTGGCGGGCACCGAGGTCAAGGTCTTCGGCGAGCGGCATGCGGTGATCCACCCGGACATCCCGCTCGTCGCGAACGTCTGCTACCTGATCGACGGCGTCTACCACCCGGGCGACTCGCTCACCGTCCCCGACATGCCCGTGCGGACCCTCCTCGTGCCGGTCGCCGCGCCCTGGCTGAAGCTCTCCGAGGCGGTCGACTTCGCCCGCGCCGTCGACGCCCCCGCCGTCCACCCCATCCACGACGCGATCCTCAGCGACATCGGCCTGGGCCTGCCCGACCGCCTGTTCCCGCTCCTCGTCGGCGACTCCTACCGCCGCATCGCCGACGGCGAGACCGCGACCGTCTGACCGGGACCGCGCCTGCGACCGTCGAACCGCGCACCACACTCCGTCCCGGCGACTCGGTCCGGACCGCACCGGCCGGACGGCGCGGTCCGCGCTTCGCCTCCGCACCGCACGCAGCGGCGCCCGGAGCCTCCAGGCTCCGGGCGCCGCCGTCATTCGGGCCCTGGTTTCCAATGCAGTGCACCGAGTCTCATGCGGGTCTCATGCGCGGACGGGGGCCGCGCCCGCCTCCTCTTCCTCGATCGCGGGCTGCGAGAACTGGGCCTCGTAGAGCCGCGCGTACGCGCCGCCCGAGGCGAGCAGCTTCTCGTGCGGGCCCTGCTCGACCACCGTGCCGTGCTCCATCACCACGATCACGTCGGCGTCGCGGATCGTCGACAGCCGGTGCGCGATCACGAAGCTCGTGCGCCCCTGCCGCAGCGCCACCATGCCCTGCTGCACGAGCATTTCGGTCCGGGTGTCCACCGAGGACGTCGCCTCGTCGAGGATCAGGATCGACGGGTCGATGAGGAACGCCCGCGCGATCGTCACCAGCTGCCGCTCGCCCGCGCTCAGCCCTCCCTCGTCCGCGCCCACGACCGTGTCGTAGCCGTCGGGGAGCGTCCGGATGAAGTGGTCGGCGTGCGCCGCCTGCGCGGCCCGCTCGACCTCCTCGCGGGTCGCCTCCGGCTTCCCGTACGCGATGTTCTCCGCGATGGTCCCCTCGAACAGCCACGTGTCCTGGAGGACCATGCCGATCCGCCGCCGCAGCCGCTCCCGCTCCACCGTGGACACGTCGAGCCCGTCGACGGTGATCCGGCCCGCGTCCAGGTCGTAGAAGCGCATGAGCAGGTTCACGAGCGTGGTCTTCCCCGCGCCCGTCGGCCCTACGATCGCGACCGTCTGCCCCGGCTCGGCCTCCAGCCACAGGTGCTCGATGAGCGGCTCGTCCGGCAGGTACCGGAACGACACGTCCTCGAACGCCACCCGGCCCTCCACCGACGCCAGCGCGTCCGCCGCGCCCTCCGGCTCCGGCGACTGCTCCTCGGCGTCGAGGAGCTCGAACACCCGCTCGCCCGAGGCGACCGCGGACTGGATCTGCCCGAACATCGCCGCGAGCATGTTCAGCGGGTTCGAGAACTGGTTGGTGTACTGGATGAACGCCTGGATCTGCCCGAAGCTGAGCAGCCCGGCCGCGACCTGGAGGCCGCCGACGACGGCGACGAGCACGTACGTGACGAGCCCGAGGAACGCCATCGCCGGGCCGAGCAGCGCCGAGACCCATTGGGCGCGCACGGTGTTCTCGTACAGGTCGTCGTTGTACCGCTTGAACACGGCCGCGCCCTCGGCGCGGCGCCCGAACAGGGTCACCAGCTGGTGGCCGGTGATCATCTCCTCGACGTGCCCGTTGAGCTTCCCGGTGGTGGCCCACTGCTGGACGAACCGCGGCTGGCTGCGCTTGCCGATGAGGCGCGCGGCGAGCACGGTGAGCGGCAGCGTGAGGACGACGACGAGGGTGAGCAGCGGCGAGATGGTGAGCATCATGATCGGGACGCCGATGAGGAACAGGATCCCCTGCACGACCCGCTGGGTCACCTGGCCGACGGTCTGCGTCAGGTTGTCGATGTCGTTGGTGACGCGGGAGAGGACCTCGCCGCGCGGCCGGGAGTCGAAGTAGGACAGCGGGAGCGCCGCGACCTTCCGGTCGGCCTCCTGCCGCAGGTCGTACGCCATGTACTGGGCCATCTTGGCGATGGTGCGGCCGTTGGAGACGGTGATCCCGAACGTGGCGAGGGCGATCGCGATGGCGAGGCCGAGGATCTTCGCGAGGCCCGCGAAGTCGACGTCCCCGGCGGCGGCGCCCGCGATGACGTGGTCGGTGGCGCGTCCGAGGACCGTGGGGACGGCGAGCATCCCGAGGACCATGAGGACGCCGAAGCCGATGACGGAGGCGAGGCGGAGCTTGTCGCGCCACAGGAGACCGACGATGCGGCGGACGGTGCCGCGGAAGTCGTCGGCCTTCTTCAGGGCCGGGCCGGCGAGGCCGGCGGGTCCGCGCATGGTCACAGCGCCTCCTGAAGGGTGAGTTGGGAGTTGACGATCTCGGCGTACACCGGGTTGTCCTCGAGGAGCTCCTCGTGGGTGCCGGTGCCGACGACGCGGCCGTTGTCGAGGACGACGATGCGGTCGGCGTCGCGGATGGTCGAGACGCGCTGGGCGACGATGACCTGGGCGGCGTCGGCGATGTCGCGGGCGAGCGCGGCGCGCAGGGCCGCGTCGGTGGCGGTGTCGAGCGCGGAGAACGAGTCGTCGAACAGGTAGATCCTGGGGGCGGCGACGATGGTGCGGGCGATGGCGAGGCGCTGGCGCTGGCCGCCGGAGACGGTGGTGCCGCCCTGGCCGAGGAGGGTTTCGAGGCCGTCGGGCATGTCGCGGACGAACTCGGCGGCCTGCGCGGTCTCGAGTGCGCGCCAGAGGGTCTCGTCGCTCGCGTCGGGGTTGCCGTAGCGGAGGTTCGCGGCGATGGTGCCGGAGAACAGGTAGGCGCGCTGGGGGACGAGGCCGACGGTGCGGGCGATGAGGGCGCGGTCCATGCTCCTGACGTCGACGCCGTCGATGCGGACGGCGCCGCCGTCGACGTCGAAGAGGCGGGGGATGAGGTTGAGGAGCGTGGTCTTCCCGGCACCGGTGGAGCCGATGACGGCGGTGGTCTGGCCGGGGCGGGCGACGAGGTCGACGCCGCGGAGGACGGGTTCTTCGGCGCCGGTGTAGCGGAAGGTGACGGCGTCGACGTCGAGTTCGCCGCGGCCGGGGAGGTCGTGGACGGCGTCGGCGGGGTCGGTGATGGTCGGCTCGGTGTCGAGGACTTCGCGGATGCGCCCGGCGGCGACCTTCGCGCGGGGGGCCATCATGAACACGCCCATGGACATCATCACGGAGCCGAGGATGAGCCCGGCGTAGGTGAGGAAGGCGATGAGGTCGCCGATCTGGAGGCTGCCGTCGGCGATGCGCCCGGCGCCGATCCACACGATGGCGATCGAGGTGATGTTGCTGCTGGCCATGGCGGTGGCGCCGAAGAACGCCTGGACGCGGCCGACGCGGAGGGAGGCGGCGGTGAGCTTGTCGTTCGCCTCGTTGAAGCGGTGCTGCTCGTGGTCGTCGCGGACGAACGCGCGGATGACGCGGATGCCGGTGATGTGCTCGCGCATGACCTTGTTGATGCCGTCGATGGAGCGCTGCATGGCGCGTCCGGCGGGGACCATCGAGATGACGATGAAGTAGATGATGAGGGCCATGACGGGGATGGCGGCCAGGAGGATGCCGGTCATGGGGACGTCGAGGGTGAGCGCCAGGGTGAGGCCGCCGATGGCGGTGATCGGGGCGACCATGAACAGGGTGAGCCCCATGACGAGCATGGTGACGACCTGGGTGACGTCGTTGGTGGTGCGGGTGATGAGCGAGGGCGCGCCGAAGCGGTCCATCTCGGTGGTGGAGAACCGCTGGACCTGGGTGAAGAGGTCGGCGCGGAGGTCGCGGCCGAGGCCCATGGCGGCGCGGGCGCCGAAGTAGACGCCGAACGCGGCGGCGGCGAGCTGGACGACGGTGACGGCGAGCATGAAGCCGCCGTGGCGGAGCACGTAGCCGGTGTCGCCGGCGGCGACGCCGTTGTTGATGAGGTCGGCGTTGAGGGTGGGCACGTAGAGCGACGCGACGGTCTGGACGAGCTGGAAGACGATCGCGAGGGTGAGCGGCTTGCGGTGGGGCCGGAGGTAGTCGGCGAGGAGGCGGAGGATCGAGGCCTCCGGTGCTGCCTCCTCGCCGGCGTCGGGTGCCGTCTTGCGGGGCGGGTCGGCGGGTGGGTTTCCTGTCATGTCGGCGAGCGTAGCACTCGATTTTGACCGGGTACAACTTTTTTCCGGGAAGAATTTTTGGCCGGGTCAAGCGGATACTGGTACAGTTGCGGGATGGAACGACACCGAGGCCTGCGCGAGCGCAAGAAGAACGCCACGTGGGGGCTGCTGAAGACCACGGCCCTCCAGATGTTCCTGGAGCGCGGGTACGAGAACGTGTCCGTCGCCGAGATCGCCGCCGCCGCGGACGTCTCGAAGGCCACGGTGTTCAACTACTTCCCGACCAAGGAAGACCTCGTCATCGGCGGCATGCGCCACCACATCGAGGACGCCGCCCGCGTCGTGCGCGAGCGCCCCCGCGGCACCACTCCGCACGCGGTCCTGCGCGGCCGCTTCCTGGAGCTCCTGGAGCACCGCGCCCCCCAGACCGGCCTCAGCGACAAGCCGATGTTCCTCAAGGTCCAGCAGCTCATCCAGACCACGCCCTCGCTCGTGGTCAGCGCCATGGACTACCGCCGCCGCTCCGGCGCGCTGCTCGCCGAGGTCCTCATGGACGAGGGCCACCCCAAGCTCACTTCGCGGCTGGTCTCCTCGCAGCTCCTGCACACCCAGCACATCCTCGTCGAGGCCAACGTCCACCTGATCCTTGAGGGCCGCCCGATCTACGAGGTCGCCGCCATGGCCTACTCCGCCGCGCACCACGCGTTCGGGCTGCTCGAGAACGGCATCGGCGACGTCATGCGCCGCGACACCGAGCCGCCCGCCCCCGACCCCGCGTTCACGCCCGAGGGCTGCCGCGTCGGCTACGACCCGGGCCAGGGCGAGGCCGAGCGCGTCCTCGAGCAGGCCGCCGAGCGGGTCCTCGCCGAATCGGGCGAGGAGGTCCTCGAAGCCCTCGTCGACCCCCGCAGGGCCTGACCGGGCCGGTTCGGATTCAGGACGGCCGTTACGGCTGTGGCGCTTCGTGACTAGACTCCGGCCCATGTCCTCACTCGACCACCTCGTCCTCGCCACGCCGGACCTCGCCGCCACCGTGAACGAAGTCGCGCGCCTGACCGGGACGCGACCCGTCCCCGGCGGCGTCCACCAGGGCCTGGGCACCAGGAACTTCCTGCTCGGCGTCGGCGAGGGGGCCTACCTGGAGATCATCGGCCCCGACCCGGAGCAGCCCGCCCCCGACAAGTGGCGGCCCTTCGGCATCGACACCCTCACCGAGGCCCGCCTCGTCACCTGGGCCGTCCGCACCGAGGACATCGACGGCGCCGTCGCCGCCTCCCGCGCCGCCGGGTACGACCCGGGCGAGCCGTGGGAGATGACCCGCCAGACCCCCGAGGGCGCCGACCTCGCGTGGCGCCTCACCCTCGACAAGGAGGGCCGCCACCGCGGCCCCGTCCCGTTCCTCATCGACTGGGGGAGCACCCCGCACCCCGCCGCCGACCTGCCCGTCGTCCCGCTCGTCAGCATCGAGGCCGTGCACCCGCACCCCGAGCGCGTCGAGCCGCACATCGAGGCCCTCGGCGCGAAGCTCCCCATGAAGGCCGCCAACCGCGGCGCGCTCGCCGCGACCCTCTTCGGCGAAGCCGGGCTCGTCGTCCTCATCTGAGACGCGCGAAGGCCCGCGACCGGTTCGGTCGCGGGCCCTTCCCCTGCTCCTAGCTGTCGGTCGACTCCTCGCCCGGCGGGGTCCCGCCGGGGCCGCCCTCGCCGCCGCCACCGCCGGACGGGGCCGTGCCGCCCCCGCCCGCCTCGGTCGACGTGTCCACGCCCACCGGCAGCGTGAACGTGAACCCGCTGTCCACGTCGCCGCTCACCGAAGGGATCTGCGAGGCCCCGCTGTCGTCGCTGAAGACGTTGTCGGTCTCCAGGGACACCTTCGCGAGGTTCTCCACCGACTGCTCGTAGCCCTCCTCGGCGTACACGGTCTCGGCCGCGTCCTGCGGGATCGCGAGCTGCGACGTCGCGATCGCGTTGGCCGAGTCGGTGATCGAGTCGACGTCCGGGTAGACCTCGAAGTGGATGTGCGGCCAGCGGCCGTCGTAGCAGGCCGGGAAGATGCTCGTGAACTTCACGACCCCGTCCGCGTCCGCGACCTGCACGCCCCGCAGGTAGTTCTCGTTCGCGATCGCCTCGGAGTACATCGAGTACTCGCCGTCGCGGTTGCAGTGCCACAGGTACACCGCCGCGCCCTCGAAGCGCGCGTTGTCGTTCGCCATGTCGTACAGCGTCAGCTCGATCTCCAGCCCCACGCCCTCCGCGGCCGTGGTGCTGTCGCCGAAGCTCGACCGGATGTCGCTGCGGACCACACCGCTCTGCTCCAGGACGTCCGGCCCGTTCGACCCGTCGCCCGGGTACGGCCCGGCCGTCTCCTCGGGGATCTCCGTGAGGTCCGAGACGTCCGCGGCGTCCGTCGTCGCGCTGGTGCCCGTGCCCGACGCGTCGGTCGAGTTCGTGCATGCCGCGAGCCCCACCGCCGCGGCCGCGCCGCCCGCGAACAGGACGCCGCGCCGGCTCAGGAGCGTCCCGATGTCGAACTGGAGGCCCTGGTCGACCAGCTCCTCCTCCGGCTTCGCGTACGGGCGGCCCTCGTAGCTCGGCGTCTTCTGCTTCGTCTTCACGGCATTCCTCCTTGGCGGTTCGTCCTCCACATTCTTCGGGGACGAACCCGGCATCCACTGGAGAAAAGGTCAGAGGAGTATCGGAAACCCGCGCGCGACAGCCGTCACACCCGTGACGCCTTGAGCGAGTACATCAGCGGCGTGCCCGGCGCCCCCTCCGGCCACCGGAAGCGGCCTTCCCGCTGCTCAAGCGGGCCGAGGTGCTGGAACAGCGTCCAGTCGAACTCGTGGAGGAACTCGATCCGCAGCCCGTTGCGCGCCAGCGCCGAGACGACCTCGCTCACCGGGTGCGTCCACTGGAAGTTCAGATTGCTCTGAGTTTCCGCCCCGCCGTCGGTGTAGGTGCCCGGCTCGTCGAAGACCATCGGCTCGCCGTGGAGGTAACTGCGCTCGATGCGCGTCCCGGTGTCCCAGTCGAGGACGTCGACCAGCGGGTGGAACTCGGCGAGGTACAGGAACCCGCCGGGCGCGACCAGGGACGCGGCCACCTCGGCCCAGCGGTCGGCGTCCGGCAGCCAGCACAGGGCGCCGAGCCCGGTGTACACGATGTCGAAGGTGCGCCCGCCGAGCGCTTCGCGCGCGTCGTAGACGTCGGCGGCGACGAACGAGGCCCGGTCGTCGAGGCCCAGGTCCGCGGCGAGGCCGCGCGCGACCTCCACGGCCGGTTCGGAGAAGTCGAGGCCGACGACCTCGGCGGCGCCGCGCCGCGCCCACGACAGGGTGTCCTGCCCCATGTGGCACTGGAGGTGGACGAGGGTCTTGCCGGCGACGTCGCCGACCTCCTCGGCCTCGAACGCGTTGACGTCGCCGCCTCCGGCGCGGAACCCGTCCTGGTCGTAGAAGCGGCTGGCGGCGTGGATGGGGACGCGCTCGTCCCACATGGCCCGGTTGGCGTCGCGCCAGGCGGAGTCGGTGGTCATGCGGCCACTCTCGCAGCGGACCGCATGACCGGCAAGTGGTTTAGGCGGCTTTGGAGCGGGCGCCGGGGAAGTCGGAGACGAACGTCCAGCCGAGGTGCTCGTACAGGGCGCGGCCGTCGTCGCTGGCGACGAGGAGCCCGTACCGCATGCCGAGGGCGTGCGCGTTGAGCGACAGGGCCCGCATGAGGGTGGAGCCGAGGCCGCGGCGCTGGTGGTTGTCGGCGGTGACGACCTTGTCGAACACGCCGAACTCGCCGTCGCGGCCCAGGCGCGCGGAGGCGGCGTGGTCGCCGTTGGAGTGGAACGCGCGGGCGACGGTGAGCGGGCCCTCGGACTCGACGGTGAGCCGGTAGCCGTCGGGGACGGTGTACGGGTCCTGCGCGAACACGACGGTCATGAGGTGCCCGCCCTGGTCCATGGTCCAGGTCGCGGGGATGGCGGACCGCAGGAGCGCGTCGGGCCCGGCGATCATGAGCTGGTGGCCGGGGGTGTCGAGGGCCGCGGCGGTCGCGGCGAGGAATTCGGGCGTGTAGGTGTGGTAGACCTTGCGGACCTCGGTGCTCGGCGGGCCGACGGCGACTTCGTAGCCGCCGTCGATGGGCTCGGGCTGGGCGGTGGTGCGCGAGTGGGCGCGGCCGCGGCCCCAGGCCATGACGAGCTCGGGGAGGGGGTGGCCGGTGGGACTGGGATTCACGGGTGCTCCTTCAGCGGGGACGTGAGGACTCTATTGCAAGTATCTTGCAACAAGCCACCGACATCCCGGTCCGCGGGACGTGTCGGACCCGGCGCGTAGGCTCGCGGCGGTTTCAGGAGGAGGAGCAGAGTGAGCGATGCGGTGACGTCGGCCGAGGACGGGCTGGCGCGGTGCCCGTGGGGCGTCGACCCGGAGGTCTACCGGGTCTACCACGACACGGAGTGGGGCCGACCGGTCCGCGGCGACGACGCGCTGTTCGAGCGCGTCAGCCTGGAGGCGTTCCAGTCGGGCCTGTCGTGGCTGGTGATCCTGCGCAAGCGCGAGGCGTTCCGGAAGGCGTTCGCGGGGTTCAAGATCGCGAAGGTCGCGGCGTTCACCGACGACGACGCGGAGCGGCTGCTCGCCGATGCCGGGATCGTCCGCAACCGCATGAAGATCGAGGCGACCATCGCGAACGCGAAGGCCGCCGCCCTGATGGACGGCGGCCTCAGCGACCTGGTGTGGTCCTTCGCCCCGGAGCCGCGGGAGCGCCCGAAGGGCCTCACGGACATCCCCGCGGTCACGGCCGAGTCGACGGCCCTGTCGAAGGCCCTGAAGAAGCGGGGCTTCAAGTTCGTCGGGCCGACCACCGCCTACGCGATGATGCAGGCCGTCGGGATGGTCGACGACCACCTGGCCGACTGCCACGTCCCCGCAGGGGAGGTCAGGCCCTTATCGGATGACGACGGTGTCGCTGGCGGCGACGCCGTTGACGGTGGCGGTCAGCTCGACCGTGCCGCGGCGCCACGCGGTGAGCTCGCGCGTCTCAGGGTCGAACCAAGCGGCGTACCGCAGCCACGCGAGCGGGCCCGGCCGGTCGCCGATGTAGACGTTCGCGCCGGTCCACTCGACGCCCATCGGGTAGACCAGCGGGATCGTCGCACCGCCTTGGGCCAGTTCGGCTTCCACGGGGACCGTGCCGCCGGGCGCGAGGTCGCCGGCGGTGAGCGCCAGCGAGTCGACCTGCGGGCGGACGAGGGCGTTGAGCCATTCGTCGCCGCCGCCGACGCCGAACTGGGTCCAGCCGACGAAGCCGCCGTCCTCGGGCGTCGTGGACGGCGCCTTCCCGGAGTTGCCGTTCACCCAGTAGTTGACGCCGTCCACGCGGGACGCGTCGAAGTACCCGGCGTGCGCGCCGATGTAGGCCGCGTCCTTGCCGCTGTCGGCCTCGAACCCGGTGAGCCACTCCTCGACCACCTCGGCTTCGAGCCGGTCGCCGAGCTGCGAGGCCGCCTGCGGGCTCTTGTCGTTCGTCGGCACGTGCGCGACGACCGCCACCGAGTCCACGTCGGGGTCCGCGGCCGCTTCGTCGAGGGCGTTGCGCAGCATGAGGATCTGCTCCCAGCCGCCCTTCCCGATGGTCAGGCCGGACGTGTCGAGCGTGATGAACCGCGTGGCGCCGCGGTCGAAGGTCCGGTAGGCGGGCCCGAAGACCGCCGACCAGTCGGCGACGGAGCACCCCATGGCCTCGTGGTTGCCAGGCACGTACACCCAGTCGAGCTCGTCGCCGAGCTCCTCGTCCAGGACCCGCTCCGCGAGCGCCAGGTCGTCGGGCTCGCACTCGTCGACCAGGTCGCCGTTGACGATCACGAACTCCGCGTCGGAGGCCTTGATCTCCTGGAGCGTGCGCCGCGCGGAGGCGACGATCGCACTGTCGGGGTTCTCGGCGGTGAACTGCGCGTCGGACATGACCGCGAACGTCCAGTCCGCGCCGTCGAGGTCGTCGGCGACGATCGTGTCGAAGCGCGGCTCCGCGACCGGGATCTCCACCTCGGGCGCGGTGTACGCCGTGAGGCCCGAGACGGTGACCGAGCCGTGGTAGGCCACCGACGGCCGGGTCTCGGCGACGTAGAAGCGGTACACCGACACCGGGTAGCTCGTGCCCTGCGGGACGTCGAACTCGACCCAGGTCCAGCCGGGCTCGGTGAGGTAGTCGCCGCGCAGGACCACGTCGGTCCCGTTGGCGTCCTTCAGTTGCAGCGACGGCCACTCGCCGAGGCCCTCGGCCTCGATCCACATGCCGAACCGCTGCGGCTGCCCGTCCACGGGGATGAGCGCCGGCGGCCGCGCGTACGCGGCGCGGGTCGCGGTCGACTGCGTGAAGTCGTACGTGAGGGTCAGCCCGGCGTCGCCGTCGTGGCCCTCGCCGGGCGCCATCGAGCCGGTGGCGCGGGCCGTGGAGAAGATCCACTGCGCGCCGTCGCTGAAGTCGCTGACGGCCTGCTCGTCGAGGCCCACGGTGATCGCGAGCGCGGTGGCCTCCCCGTCGACGGTGACCTCCACGGTCCCGGATCCGCTGGCGGCCTTGGCGGCGACGGTGTAGCCGCCGAGCCCGTCAGGTTCGATCGCGAACAGGTCGCCGTCGTAGGACAGGTCGACGTCGGCGGGGTCGATGGGGGCGGTGAACCCGTCCGCGTCGGTGCCGATGACGTGGAACCCGCCGGTCGCGTCGGCGTCCGGCAGGGCCAGGAGCCGCGTCGAGGGCGCGATCGCGTCGAGCGCGCCGAGGACGGTCAGTTCGGTGGACCCGGAGGCCCGGCCGTCCTTTGCGGTGACGACGGCGTCGCCGGAGCGGTTGCGGGCGTGGAAGACCGCGTCGTCGTCGACCCAGCCGAGGCGGGACGGGTCGGTCTTCCAGCGCGGGTCGGCGTCGGCGGGCCCGTACGCGTCGTCGTAGGCGGCGACGGACAGGGGCCGGGTGAGGCCGGGGAAGACCCGGTCGTAGTCGGCGCCTTCGATGGCGCCGGGGTTGAACGGCGCCTGCGGGGCGACCGCGAACCCGTCGGCCTCGCCGTCGCCGTCGGGGACGGTGAACGCGAGGGCGTTGCCCACGGACCGCTCGGACCCGTCGGAGGGGCTGTTGACGGTGACGAGGTCCTCGGTGCCGGGCGCGCGGGCGATGAGCGTGGAGGAGCCGCCGCCGTCGAGGTTCAGGGCGCTGTAGGCGCCCATGGCGAGGAGCTGCTCGGCGGTCTCGCGGAGCGTGTACCCGCCGCTCGCGGCCTGCCGTCCGTCCACAGTGAGGACGTACAGGGTGGTGCCGTCCTCGGAGACGCCGACCGCGGTGCGCGGGTGGCGGGCCTGGTCGGTCTGGTCGACGAGTTCGCCGTCGGTGATGAGGAGCTGGTTGCCCGCGACCGCGGTCTGCGGCAGGTCGCCCTCGGTCTCGGCGGCGTACTCGATCGCGACGGCGTCGCCGACTTGGAGCGCGGCGAGCGCCGCGGCGCCGGTCTCGCGGCCGACGAGCGTCACCGCGCCGTCGGCGATGGGCCCGGCCTGGGGGTCGTCGGTGACCGCGGTGACGGTCCCGTCGACCACGGTCGCCTCGACGACGTCCGCGGCGCCGTCGGCGACGCGGGCCCGCGAGGCCTCGCCCCACCGCGCGTCGTACACGCCGACCCCGTTCACCGGGAGCGCGGTCGTGTTGAGGCCGTGGAGGTCCAGGGTCCCGCCGGGGGTGGTCGCGGTGCCCTCGAAGCCGATGCGCTGCACGGAGGCGGTGCCGTCCGCGTCGAAGGCGATGACGTTGGAGGCGCCGGACGCGGCGGACTTGACGAGTTCGCCGTCCGCGACCGCGGCGCCCTCGGCGCCGCCGGTGTCGTTGATGTCGAAGAAGTCCGCGTTGAACGCGAGGACCACGTCCTCGACGCCGTCGAACTGGTCGCGGACCGGCTCCGAGTCGGCGATCGTGCCGGGGTCGAGGTAGTGGGGGACCGCGCCGCCGGCGAGGTCCACGGTGGCCGCGTCGCCGCGGATCCAGCCCTGGTCCTCCCAGCGGTCGAAGGACTCCAGCTCGATGCCGGGGGCGATGGGGCGGCTGTCGCCGTCGACGGGGACGGCGGTGTCCTCCCCGGTCTGGGCGGTGGCAGGCGGTGGGACGAACAGCGCGGCGAGTGCTGCGGCCGCGAGGATCCAGGGAGCGGTGGTGCGCACGGTGGGACCTGGCCTTCGGGGGAGTCTGGTTACAGAGGTCCTCCAGAAGATCCCATGAAAATCCCCTTCATGGGTAGATCGAAGTCCGAAAATTTGTGCCGAACTCTGGATGGACCCCTCATGCCCGCGAGGTTGCCGTCCGGCGCAGGAAGTAGAGCACGAGCGCGCCGGTCGAGGCGGCCAGGACGAGGACGGTGAACACGGCCGCGACCTGGGATCCGAAGGCCGCCACGGCGATCGGGGCCGCGAGGAGCGCGAGGCACCACCACGCCCGGTTGGCGGCGGCGCACAGGCCGAGGCACACCGCGAGCGCGCCGCACAGGAGCCAGCGGTGGAGGTCCGGGAGCGGCGCGGTGGCGTGCTCGGCGGCCGTGCCGAGGCCGAACGCGACGAGCGTCACCGACACGGCGACGACGAGGTGCGCGGGCAGCAGGACCCGCGGCGCGGTCTGGTTCTCCTCGTCGAACCCGTACCGGAAGTTCAGCCACCACAGTCCGATGAGGAGCCCGAACCCGGCGAGCCCGATGCCGACCTGGCTCCAGCCCCACTCGACCTCGCCGATCGCGGTGACGAGCTGGAGGACGGCCTCGCCGAGGACGATCATGATGAACAGGCCCAGCCGCTCGCCCAGGTGCGAGCCCTGCACGTCCCACAGCTCGAAGTCCTGCGCGGGCCGCCTGCTCCGCTCGGCTCGCTCGCGCAGCCGGTCCTGGAACTCCCGCATCCGCTCCTTGTCGTCGCCGACGACCGCGGCCCCGGCGAGCGTCATCGCCACGCCCAGCGCCCACAGCGCGAGCTTCCACCGCGGGTCGTCGACCCAGAACGCGATGATCCACGGCAGCAGCCCCGCGTTCCGCTGCGCCGCCGACCAGCTCATGACCAGCCGGCCCGACCGCGAGAGGCCCTGCGAGGCGACCCCGCTCGTGTACAGGTACGCGGCGGCGAAGACCGCGGAGTGCGCGCCGGTGGCCTCCGGGACGGCCGCGGCCATCATCGCCAGGCCGAGCATGCCCAGCAGCATCGTCCGGGTGCGGGTCCGCTCCGAGGCGACGTTGGCGTACACCGTGAACGAGGTCCAGACCAGCCAGATCGCCGTGTACAGCGTGAAGAACGCCGCGACGTGCAGCCCGCTGGGGTGCACCAGCAGGTGCGTCAACTGGGCGACCGCGGCGACGACGACGAGGTCGAAGAACAGCTCGAGCCAGGTCGCGTGGCGGTCGGAGGTCATCTGTTCGGTCACGACCGGAGAAGATACTCTCCCCGCCCGGCGGGCTAGGCCTCGGCGGCCGTCGAACCCCGCACCACCACGCGGCACTGGACGGTCCGCACGCCCCGGCCGTGCTCGGCGTCGATCGCCTCGAAGAGCGCGCGGGCCGCGCTGCGCCCCAGCTCCTCCAGGTTCATGTCCACACTGGTCAGCTTCGGGCGGGCGCCGGTCGTCATGACCTGCCAGTCGTCGAAGCCCATGACGGCCACGTCCTCGGGGACGCGGCGGCCGCGCTCGCGCAGCGTGTCGAGGACGCCGCGCGCGACCTGGTCCGAGCCGCACAGGACGGCGTCCACATCGGGCTCGCGGTCCAGGAGCATCCCCGCGGCCGCGCGGCCCCAGCCCTCTTCCCAAGTGCCGTAGGCGACGTCGCCGACCAGCGACAGCCCGGCCTCCTCCAGGGCCGCGAGCGAGCCGGTGACGCGGTCGCGCGCCGCCGAGTAGCCGCGGTCGCCGGAGATGTGCGCGATCCTGGTGCGCCCGCAGGCGATCAGGTGCTCCACGGCCATGCGGCCCGCGCCCACGTTGTCGGGGACGATCGACAGGTCCTCGGGGTCCTCCGAGGGCGCGTACGCGTACACGACCGGGACGTCCACGGCAGCCGCCAGCGGCGGGCGCGGGTCGGTCGAGGAGCCCACCACGATCAGGCCGTCCACGCGGCGGCTGAGCAGCGCCTGCACGTGGTGGCGCTCGCGGATCGCGTCCCCGCGGGCGTCGCACAGGAACACCGACATCTCGCCCGCGCCGAACGCGTCCTCCGCGCCCATGAGGATCGGGAGGCTGAAGCGCCCCACCAGGTCCGACGTCAGCAGGCCCACGGTCCCGGTGCGCCCGGCGAGGAGCCCGCGCGCGAGCGAGTTGGGGGAGAAGGCGAGCTGCGCGGCCGCCTCGGCGACGCGCTCGCGGGTGGCGGCGCTGACGTGGTTGCGCCCGTTCAGGGCCTTCGAGGCGGTGGCGACCGAGACGCCCGCCAGCTTGGCGACGTCGGTCAGCGTCGCGGCGCGGGTGCCGCGCGGTGCCGGGGTTCGGGCCACCTCGTCCTCCTTCGGTCCGGCGGTGTCGTTCAACCGGCACGGTCGCGGGCCGGAACGGATCGACTGTAGCCGACGTAGGAAAATCCTGCTAATCGGTCTTTCGGTCACAGCGCCGCAGGCCACCGGCCCTGACATCGATTCTCCTCGATCCATGCATTGACAGCGCCCCGATGAGACCCCTAACATCGTCTCGACGGCGTTCCGAAAAGGTTTTCGGAGGCTTTCGGTCCCGGTCCCTCCCCCCACCCGGCACACCTCAAGCGCACGGAGGCACGCGATGCAGCTACGCCCCCCGCCCACCCTGTTCGCCACCGCCGCGGCCGCGGCGCTCGCCGCCGGCCTCCTCGTGGTCGGCGCGGTCCCCGCCGCCGCCCAGCAGACCATCGGCTACCCCGAGTTCACCGGCGGCGACGCCGTCCCCGACGAGCCCGTCCCCTACGACGTCGACGGCATGATGGCCGCGATGTACGAGGAGGAGCTCGACGGCGGCGACGGCACCGACTTCTGGATGGACCGCCTCCTCGCCCGCGAAGGCGCCGACCCCGCCGGCGACCAGTGGCTCATGACCCGCGGCCGGGCCCTCCTCATGCGCGTCCACGACCCCGACGTCATCGGCTTCGGCGGCCAGCTCGCCTACTACGACCCCACCTACGACCGCGCCTCGAACACCGACGGCTTCACCGTCGACATCGGCGACGGGGACTTCACCGAGGACGTCGCGCAGCGCCGCCAGACCCCCAGCCACTGGACCTCCGTGCACGAGAACGGCACCCTCACCGCCGAAGTCCAGAAGTTCATCACCCAGAACAACACCGCGGTCGCCAACATCACGATCACCAACGGCGGCAGCGCCACCACCGTCCCCATCTCGGTCGAGTCCGACTTCGCGTGGACCGCCGACGGCGACGAGCTCACCGGCGTCCTCGACGTCCAGAACTCCCGCCTCGAACGCCTCACCACCGTCTTCCCGCGCCTCTCCGGCACCGGCCTCGCCCCCGACGACGGCGCCCTCACCGGCGAACTCGAACTCGCCCAAGGCGAATCCGCGACGATCAAGGTCCAGCTCGGCATGATCGCCGAGGAGATCCCCGAGTCCGCGACCGAGTACGTCGCCTACCGCGACGCCACCCCCGCCGACGCCTTCGCCACCCAGGTCCAGACCTACAACCAGTGGTGGGCCGACAACGTCCCCTACTTCGACGTCCCCGACGAGGCCCACAAGAAGTTCATCTACTACCGCTGGTGGCTGATGCGCTACAACTACCTCGACGCGGACATCCCGGGCAACGACTTCCAGTTCCCCACCTCCATCGAGGGCGTCACCGGCTACAACAACGCCATCGCGCTCACCGTCCCGATGTTCATCGACGACCTCAAGTACCTGCGCGACCCCGCCTACTCCTACGGCCCCTGGGTCTCCACCGGCGAGTCCTCCCAGGGCGGGCGCTTCATGGACAACCCCGGCGACCCCGAGAACTGGTCGAACTCCTACACCCAGTACATCGCCGAGGCCGCCTGGCGCTCCTACCAGGTCCACGGCGGGCCCGTCGACATCGCCGAGAACCTCGCCCGCTACGCCGAAGGCGACGTCAAGGGGCAGCTCGACACCTTCGACTCGAACAACAACTACCTCATCGAGTACGACTGGGGCGCGATGACCGGCAACGACGCCGACGCCGTCTCCTTCCACTGGAGGGACGGCGACCTCGACCGCGCCGAATCCGCCTACCAGTACTCCGGCGCGCTCGCCGCCGCCGAGGCCTACGACCTCGCCGGGAACACCGCCAAGGCCGACGAGATGCGCGCCCTCGCCGCGAACATCCAGAACGCCATCACCGACGTCCTGTGGAACCCCGACACGCAGCTGTTCGAGCACGTCCACGTCGCCTCCGGGGACCACGTGCCCTGGAAGGAGATCAACAACTACTACCCGTTCAGCGTCGGCGCCGTCCCCAACGAGGAGCCCTACACCGACGCGCTCCGCCTCTTCGCCGACCCCGACGAGTACCCCGTCTACCCGTTCTACACCGCCAACCAGGCCGACAAGGAAGAGGCGGCGCAGCAGGGGAACCCCGGCTCCAACAACTTCTCCCAGATCAACTCCACCGTCCAGTTCAGACTGTTCTCCTCGGTGCTCCGCGACTACGACCAGGACGCCATCACCACCGACGACTACAAGAAGCTCCTGTACTGGAACGCCTGGTCCACCTACATCGGCGGCGACACCGCCTGGCCCGACTCCAACGAGTTCTGGGCCGACTGGGACCCCGCCAACCAGGAGATCGACTACCGCTCCTGGATCCACCACACCACCCTCGGCTCCAGCATCTGGACCTACGTGGAGGACGTCGCGGGCCTGCGCCCCCGCACCGACGACAAGATCGAGCTCTCCCCGATCGACATCGGCTGGGACCACTTCACCGTCAACGACCTGCGCTGGCGCGACTCCGACCTCACCATCGTGTGGGACGAGCCCGGCGACGGCGCCGACCACTACCCCGGCGTCCCCGAGGGCTACTCCGTCTACATCGACGGCACCCGCGCCTTCACCCTCGACAGCCTCGTCCCCGCCGTCTGGGACCCGGACACGGGCCGTGTCCAGCTCGCGGAGGACGGCTGCGTCCTCAAGAGCCGCAAGATGAAGCACCTCTCCGCGCCCGAGGACGTCGCCCTCGACGGCCGCGTCGTCGACGTCTTCGCCAAGGCCGGCGCCGACCTCACCTCCGACGCCGAGAACCTCGCCGAAGGGCAGCCGGCCACCGCCTCCTACACCGCCGAAGGCACCACCACCGCGGGCGCCGTCGACGGCACCACCATCAACGCGCCCATCTGGTCCAGCGAAGGCTCCGGCAACGGCACCGACTGGTACGAAGTGGACCTCGGCGAACCGGTGGACATCGACGAGCTGCGCCTCTACTTCTACCGCGACAGAACCGCCGACGGCCTCGCCGAACCCGCCGTCTACCAGGTCCAGTACCACGACGGCACCGACTGGGTGACCATAGAGGACCAGACCAAGACACCCGCCATCCCGCGCGCCAACTACAACCAGGTCCAGTTCCCCCAGGTCGAGACCGACCGCGTCCGCGTCCTCCTCGAACACCAGGACGGGCACGCCACCGGCCTCAAGGAAGCCCAGGTCCTGCAAACGGACCACGACGCCGACCCGCCGGAGAACACCGCGCCCTACGCGCTCGCCAGGCAGGACCTCGCGTTCCGCCAGCCGATGCAGGCGCGACTCACCGGCGCGGTCAAAGACGACGGCCTCCCCCTCGACGGGGCGCTCAGCGCCTCGTGGGCGGCCGTCGACGGGCCCGGCGCGGTCGTATTCGAGGACCCGACCGCGTCGAGCACCGTCGCCACCTTCACCGAACCCGGCATGTACACGCTCGAACTCACCGCCGGAGACGGCGCCGCCACCACTAAATCCAGAGTGGACGTCGAGATCGAGGCGCCCGACGACCGCGTCAACGCCGCACTCTCCGCCACCCCCACGGCCTCCTACACCTCGCCCTGGGAGAACACCACCGCGATCAACGACGGCATCGACCCGCCCCGCTCCAACGATGGCGCCAACCCCCGCTGGGGCACCTGGCCCGAAGAGGGCGAGCAGTGGGTCCAGCTCACCTGGGACGACCCGGTCCGCCTCGACTCCTCCGACATGTACTTCTTCGACGACGGCGGCGGCGTCCTCGCCCCCGCCTCCTGGAAGATCCAGTACCTGAACGGCGACGAGTGGACCGACGTCGAAGCCGACGCCTACGGCACCGAGACCGACCAGTACAACGAGACCGCCTTCGACCCCGTGACCACGACGGCCGTCCGCGCGGTCCTCCAGAGCGGCGGCGCCTCAGTCGGCGTCCTCGAATGGAAGGTCTTCGCCGAAGCGCCCGAACAGGTCCGGGCCGTCCACCAGCCGACCACCGTCGGCGTCGTCCCCGACCTCCCCGACACCGTCACCTGCATCTACGGCGACGGCACCCGCCTCGACCTCCCCGTCGTGTGGGGCCCGCTCACCGCCGACGACGTCGACCAGCCCGCCACCGCGGTCCCGGTCGCCGGACTCGTCACCGGCCTCGCCCTCCCCGCGAGCGCCACCGTCCACGTCAGACTCACCGGCGCGGTGGAGATCACCGCGCTCGAGACCGAGGAGGCTGTCACCACGGCAGGCACCGCGCCCCAGCTCCCGTCCACCGTGACCGCCGTCTACAACGACGGCTCCAAGGACAACGTGACCACCGCGGTCACCTGGGACGCGGTCGATCCGGCCGACTACGCCGCACCCGGCACGTTCACCGTCCAGGGCACCATCGGCGGCACCTCGCTGCGCGCCGAAGTGACCGTCACCGTCGTCTGATCTCCAACCGGCACAAGGAGAGACACCATGAACCGCACCGTCATCCGGAGAACACTCGCCGCCGCGCTCGCCGCGGCCCTGGCCTGGACCTGCCTCCAGTTCGCGAGCCCCGCGCAAGCGCAGGCCGTGAACGTCGCCCGCTCGGCCGTCGCCTCGGCCTCCTACACCTCCTCGTGGGAGTCCGTCGCGGCGATCAACGACGGCATCGAGCCCCCGGGCTCGAACGACACCGCCAACCCGCGCTGGGGCACCTGGCCCCAGACCGGGTCCCAGTGGGTGCAGCTCACCTGGAACAGTCCCGTCACCGTGTCCTCTTCGGACCTGTACTTCTTCGACGACTCCTACAACTCCGGCCCCGGCGGCGTCCGCGTCCCCGCGAGCTGGCGCATCGAGTACCTGAACAACGGCGCCTGGACCGCCGTGAGCGGCGCGAGCGCCTACGGCGTCAACGCGAACGCCTACAACCACACCAACTTCAACGCCGTCACCACCACCGCCGTCCGCGCGGTCCTCCAGAGCGGCGCCGCCTCCGTGGGCGTCCTCGAATGGAAGGTCTGGGGCTCCGGCTCGGCCACCCAGGCGGGCAACCCGATCGTCACGAGCATCTACACCGCCGACCCGGCCACCCTCGTCGTCGGCAACACCATGTACATCTTCTCCGGCCGCGACGAGGCCGCCGCGGGCCAGCAGTCGTTCGTCATGGACGAGTGGCACGCCTTCTCCTCGACCGCCCCCGACAACGACCCCGCCGCGTGGACCGCGCACGGCGCCCGGCTCTCCCTGTCCACGTTCGCGTGGGCCGGGGCCAACGCCTGGGCGTCCGAAGTAGTCAGAGGCCCGGACGGCCGCTACTACTGGCTCGTCTCGGTCGACGGCGCAACCGACAACGGCTGGATGAACATCGGCGTCGCCGTCTCGGACAACCCGCTCGGCCCGTACGTGGACGCGATCGGCGCCCCGCTCATCTCCGACTCGACGCCGAACTCCTCGGCGCTGAACATCGACCCGACCGTGTTCATCGACGACGACGGCCAGATCTACCTCTACTGGGGCTCGTACTGGCAGCCGCGCATGGCCAAGCTCAACCAGAACATGACGTCCCTCGCGAGCGCGGTCACGACCCCGACGGGCCTGACCGACTTCTGGGAGGCGCCGTGGATGTTCAAGCGCAACGGCGTCTACTACATGGCCTACGCCTCCAACGGCGGCACGGGCTGCGTCACCAGCTCCTCCTACGCGTGCATCAGGTACGCGACCGCCTCGAACCCGGCCGGGCCGTGGACGCACCGCGGCGTGGTCCTCGGGCAGGTCACCTCCACGACGAACCACCCGGCGATCGAGCAGTTCAACGGCCAGTGGTGGATGGTCTACCACACCGCCGACGCCCCCGGCGGCGGGAACTTCCGCCGCTCCGTCGCCATCGACCCGCTGTACTTCAACGCCGACGGCACGATGCAGCAGGTCGTGCAGACTCGGGGAGGCGCCTGATGCACCTGAACCGCCGCAACGCACTTCGCCTGGGCGCCTTGGCGTCCGTGGCCCCCGTCGGGATCATGCACCAGATCCCGGCGGGGGCCGCCCCCGCGGCCTCGCTCGTGGAGCCCTTCGGGCTCGACGCGGTGAGCCTCGGGGACGGGATCTTCGCCGACAAGCGGGACCGGATGCTCCACTACGCGAGCGGTTACGAGGCCGCGCGGGGCGAGCTCGCGGGCCCGGACCGGATGCTCTACAACTTCCGCGCGAACGCCGGCCTCGCCAACCCCGCCGGGATCCGCCCGCCCGGGAGCTGGGACGACGCCAACGGCTACCTGCGCGGCCACTACTCCGGGCACTTCCTGTCGATGCTCGCGCAGGCGTACGCGGGCACCGGCGACGACCTGTACCGCCGCAAGCTCGACCACCTGGTGGCCGGGCTCGGCGAGTCCCGCGACGCCCTCGCCGCGGCCGCCGCGCAGGCGACCCCGCGCGTCGCGGGCCGCACCGGCACGGCCCTGCGCCTCACCGGCTCCCCGCTCGGGCACGCCGAGCACGTGTCGCTCCCCAGTGGACTCATTGACGGCCTTACCGAGCTCACCGTGGCCGTGTGGATCAACCTGGCCGCGGTCGACCGGTCCCGCCTGCCGGACCCGAACGCGGACCCGGCGCCGCTGCGCAACGGCGTCAAGGTCTTCGACTTCGGCGCCGACGCCGACCACCACCTGTACCTGACGGTCCGCGCCGACAACGCGAACCCGTTCCCGCGCTTCGCGATCACCACCTCCGGCGCCGCGGGGGAGCAGCGCGTCACCGCGACCTCAGCGCTCCCCGAAGGCCAGTGGACGCACCTCGCGGTGACCCTCGGCGGCGTCACCGCCACCCTGTACGTCAACGGCGCGGCCGCGGCCTCCGGGCCCGTGTCGCTCACCCCTGCCGACCTCGGCGCGACCGCCGCGAACTGGATCGGCCGCGGCCAGTTCCCGCAGGGGAGCGTCCAGTACCTCGGCGCCGACGTGGACGAGTTCCACGTCTTCAGTACCTCGCTGGGAGCAGATGAGGTCGCCGCCCTGGCCGCGGGAGCAGGGCCGGGCGGCGACCTCGCCCGCTACCGGTTCGACGAGGCGCCCGGCGCGGTCTGCGCCGACGCCTCCGGGAACGGCGCCGACGCGCGCGTCCTCGCCCCCACCGACGGCCGCCGCCACCCGGGTTTCCTCGCGGCCTACCCGGAGACGCAGTTCCTGCGCCTGGAGGAGTTCGCGACGTACGGCGGCAACGCCGGGATCTGGGCCCCGTACTACACGACCCACAAGATCCTCGCGGGCCTCCTCGACGCGCACCGCCTGGGCGGCAACGGCGACGCCCTGGAGATCGCCGCCGGGATCGGCGAGTGGATCCACTCGCGACTCTCGGTGCTCGACCGGCCCCGCCTCGACCGGATGTGGTCGATCTACATCGCGGGCGAGTACGGCGGCGTCAACGAGTCCCTCGCGAACCTCGCCGCGCTCCACCCCGACCGCCCCGAGTTCCTCCAGACCGCGAAGCTCTTCGACAACACGGCGCTCCTCGCCGCCACCGTCGCCGGGCAGGACCTCCTGGACGGCAAGCACGCCAACCAGCACATCCCGCAGTTCACCGGCTACCTGCGCATGTACGAGCAGGGCGCCGGAGACGACTACTTCACGGCAGCCGAGAAGTTCTGGGACATGGCGATCCCGCACCGCGCCTACGCCCACGGCGGCACCGGCGTCGGCGAGATCTTCCGCGCCCGCGACGTCATCGCCGGGTCGCTGTGGCAGTACCCGAACGACCCGAACCACGCCGAGACCTGCTGCGTCTACAACCTCATCAAGCTCGCGCGGAACCTGTTCTTCCACACCAGGGACCCGAAGTACATGGAGTACGTCGAACGGGCCCTGTACAACCAGATCCTCGCCTCCCGCCGCGACGCCGACTCGACCGCCGACCCGCAGGTCACCTACTTCGTGCCCGTCCGCCCCGGCCAGGCCCGCGGCTACGGCAACACCGGCACCTGCTGCGGCGGCACCGGCATGGAGAACCACACCAAGCACCAGGAGTCCGTCTACTTCACCGACCGCGACGGCCTGTACGTCAACCTCTACATGCCGTCCACACTCGACTGGACGGCCCGCCGCACCGAGGTCGTGCAGACCACCGACTACCCCTTCGAGGGCGCGAGCCGCATCGCGATCAGCGGCCGCGGCGGCCGCTTCGACCTGCGCCTGCGCGTCCCCGCCTGGGCGACCTCCTTCACCGTCAAGGTGAACGGCCGTCGCCAGTGGATCACCGCCGAGCCCGGCACCTACGCCGTCGTCTCCCGCCGCTGGAGGGACGGCGACACCGTCGACATCGCGATGCCCCTGCGCCTGTACACCGAAGCGGCCCTTGACGATCCGACCATCCAGTCCGTCTACTACGGACCGACCGTCCTCGCGATCAAGCACGACCCCGTCGGCACCGACCTCGCCACCGGCCTCATCTCCCTCGCCGTCGGCGACGACCTCGACGAAGCCTTCGAGCCCACCGGCGACCCCCTGCACTTCACCGCCGACGGCTACACCTTCGCTCCCCTCCACCTGGGCGACCAGGACCCGTACCACCTCTACTGGCGGCGGCACCAGCCGTCCGCCGAACCCCTTGATCCCTATTCAGTGAGGAGTAGGCAATGAGATTCCCGACCCGCGTGAAAGGGGCGGCGGCGCTCGCCGCCGCCACCGCCTTGCTCGCGTCCGCGTGCAGCGGCGGGGGCGGCGGTTCCGACGACGAGGTCGTCCTCGAAGGCGTCGACGACGGCACGACCCTGACGATGTGGACCCGCGCCGCCACCGAGGCCCAGTCGCAGGCCCTCGTGGACGCCTACAACGCGAGCCACGAGAACCAGATCGAGCTCACCGTCATCCCCACCGACGACTACCAGACCCGCGTCGGCACCGCCGCGGGCAACCAGGAGCTGCCCGACCTGTTCGCGCTCGACGTGGTGTTCGCCCCGAACTTCACCACCGCGGGCGCCTACCTCGACATCACCGACCGGATCGACGCGCTCGACTTCGCCGACTCCCTCGCCCCCTCCCACATCGAGGTCGGCACCGTGGACGGCGCGAAGTACCTCGTCCCGCACACCCTCGACCTGTCGGTCCTGTTCTGGAACAAGGACCTCTACGCGCAGGCGGGCCTCGACCCCGAGACCCCGCCGGCCACGCTCGCCGAGTTCGCCGAGCAGGCCCGCGCCGTCGACGCCCTCGGCGGGGACGTCAACGGCACGTTCTTCGGCGGCAACTGCGGCGGCTGCTACGTCTTCACCTGGTGGCCCAGCATCTGGGCCTCCGGCGCCGAGGTCATGAACGAGGACGGCACCGAGTCCCTCCTCGACTCCGAGGAGGCCCGCGAGGTCTACTCCACCTACCGCGGCCTCGTGGAGGACGAGGTCGTCGCCCCCGGCCACAACGAGGAGACCGGCGCGACCTGGGTGTCGTACTTCCCCGAAGGGAACATCGGCGTCATGCCCATGCCCTCCACCATGCTCGGCCAGATGCCCGAGGACATGAACATCGGCGTCGCGCCCATCCCGGGCATCGACGGCGGCGAGTCCACGTTCGTCGGCGGCGACTCCATCGGCATCGCCGCGAACTCCGAGCACCCGAACCAGGCGTGGGACTTCCTGCGCTGGAGCCTCGAAGAGGAGCAGCAGGTCGAGCTCCTCGCCGCCAACGGCGACGTCATGGCCCGCACCGACCTCGCCGACAACGAGTACTACGCCGCGAACCCGAACGCCGTCATCATGAACGACCTCGTGCAGGTCGGCCGCACGCCCTACTCGCTCAACTTCGGACAGACCTTCAACGACCCGCAGGGCCCCTGGCTCCCGCTGGTCCGCGAGGCCGTCTACGGGGACGCGAACGCGGACCTCGGCGCCCTGAACGACGACGTCACGGCCTCCCTCGCGAGCTAGAAGGAACCCGATGCGACACTCGCGCAAGCTGGCCGGCGCACTCTACGCCGCCCCCGTGGCGGTCTTCGTGCTGGTCTTCTTCGTCGCGCCGCTGCTGCTGGTCGGACGCATGTCCGCGTCCGACTGGCCGCTGCTGGCGGGCGACCGGGGGATCAACCTGCCCGACAACTACGCCGGGATCACCGCCAACCCCCTGTTCTGGCCCGCGGTCGGCTTCACCCTGAAGTACACCGGCATCGTCGTGGTGATCCTCATCGGACTCTCGCTGCTGCTGGCGCTCATCGTCGCCGACCGCCGCAAGGGCACCGGGTTCTTCCGCTCCGCGTACTTCCTGCCGACCACCCTCGGGCTCGCCTCGGCCTCGCTGCTGTTCTTCGGCTTCTACAGCCCCGCGATCGGCCCCCTCGACCCGCT
Source organism: Glycomyces sp. NPDC047369 (assembly GCA_040643255.1). Lineage (GTDB taxonomy): Bacteria > Actinomycetota > Actinomycetes > Mycobacteriales > Micromonosporaceae > Glycomyces. The sequence continues at coordinate 709,971 of JBEYTX010000001.1, forward strand.
CATGGAATGGCTCGGCCTGGAGCCGGTCTCGTGGCTCGGCACCCCCACCGCCGCCCTCTGGTCCACAGTGGTGCTCATCGTGTGGAAGTTCGCCGGGTTCTTCATGATCATCCTGCTCGTCGGCCTCCAGTCGATCCCGCCCGACGTCTACGAGGCCGCCCGCCTCGACGGCGCGAACCGCTGGCAGTCGTTCTGGCACATCACGATCCCGCTCCTGCGCCCCGCGCTCGGCCTCGTCCTCATCCTCTCCGTCACCGGCTCCCTCCTCGCCTTCGACCAGTTCTTCATCCTCACCAAGGGCGGCCCCGACAACTCCACGGTCACGGTCGTCCAGCTCATCTACCGGGAAGCGTTCCAGCGCTTCGACCTCGGCGCCGCCGCCGCGATCTCCGTGATCGTCCTCGCCGCGCTCCTGGTCCTCAACATCGTCCAGTTCCGGGCCCTCAGAAAGGACGCGTGATGAGCACCAAGCTCTGGAGCACCTCCTACTACGTCCTCGCCGGGGCCCTCGCCGTCCTCTTCCTGTTCCCGCTGATCTGGACCGGCTACGCCTCGGTCTCCCCGCACGGCGCCACCAACCAGCAGGACGGCTACGGCTTCGGCAACTACGTCAGCCTCCTCGAGTACGACGCCGGGCTCCTCCAGTACCTCTGGAACTCCACCTACACGTCGGTCCTCACCGTCGCCTTCACCCTCGCCCTGTCGATCGCCGGAGGCTACGCCTTCGCGCGCTTCTCCTTCCGCGGCAAGGACACCCTGTTCCTGCTCACCCTCGCGATCCTCATGGTCCCGTACTCGACCCTGCTGATCCCGCTCTACTCGATGCTCGGCGACCTCGGCCTGCGCGACTCCCTCACCGGCCTCGCGCTGGTCCTCACCCTCTACCAGCTCCCCTTCGCGGTCTTCATGATGCGCATCTCCTTCGAGGCCGTCCCCAAGGAGATCGAGGAGTCCGCCATGGTCGACGGCGCCGGCACCTTCGGCGTCCTCACCCGCATCATGCTGTTCAGCGTGTGGCCCGGCCTCATCACCGTGGGCCTCTTCTCGTTCCTCGCCGCCTGGAACGACTTCATCGCCCCGCTCATTCTCGTCAGCTCGGCCGACAAGGCCGTGCTGCCGGTGGCGATCGCGAACCTCCGCCAGCAGTCGATGGGAGCCGTCGACTTCGGCGCGACCCAGGCGGGCGTGGTCGTCATGGCGCTGCCGTGCCTGGTGCTCTTCGCACTGCTCCAGCGCCACTATGTCCGAGGATTCATGTCCGGAGCTATTAAAGGATGAATATGAGAACACCCGTAATGCCCTCCACCGGAGCACTCCGCCCCCTGGGGACGGAGGAAGTGCGCCTCACCGGCGGCCACTGGAGCGAGCGGCAGGCGGTGAACGCGGCGGCGACGATCCGCCACTGCCTGCACTGGCTCGAAGAGCTGAAGTGGATCGGCAACTTCGACCGCGTCGCCTCGGGGGAGGAGCCCGGGCGGCCGTTCCAGCGCGCCGGGCGCGAGTTCTCCGACTCGGAGGTCTACAAGCTCGCCGAGGCGATGGCCTGGGAGATCGGCCGGACCGGCGACCCGGGCCTGGAGGAGGAGTTCCAGAAGCTGACCGCCCGGATCGGCGCGGCCCAGCACGAGGACGGCTACCTGAACACCGCGTTCGGCAACCCCGGCCAGGAGCCCCGCTACTCCAACCTCGAATGGGGCCACGAGCTCTACTGCGCCGGGCACCTCATCCAGGCCGCGGTCGCGCGCCTGCGCAACCACGGCGAGGACGAGTTCACCCGGATCGCCCGCCGGGTCGCCGACCACGTCTGCGACACGTTCGGCCCCGGCGGCATCGAGCGGATCTGCGGCCACGCCGAGATCGAGGTGGCCCTCGCCGAGCTCTCCCGCGCCACCGGCGAGCCCCGCTACCTTGAGCAGGCCCGCCTCTTCATCGAGCGCCACGGGAAGAAGACCCTGGAGGAGAACGGCTTCTACTACCAGGACGACACCGCCGTCCGCGACGCCGAGGTCCTCCGCGGCCACGCGGTTCGCGCGCTCTACCTGTCCTCCGGCGCCATCGACGTCGCCGTCGAGACCGGCGACGACGAGCTCCTGGAGGCCGTTCGCGCCCAGTGGGACCGCACCGTCGCCCGCCGCACCCACCTCACCGGCGGCATGGGCTCCCAGTACGCCGACGAGGCGTTCGGCCGCGACTTCGCGCTCAACCCGGACCGCGCCTACGCCGAGTCCTGCGCGGGGATCGCCGCGGTCATGACCGCCTGGCGCCTCACCCTCGCCACCGGCGACTCCCGCTACGGCGACATGATCGAGCGCATCGCCTGGAACGTGCTCTCCGGCGCGGTCGCCCCCGACGGGAAGTCGTTCTTCTACGCCAACCCGCTCCACCAGCGCACCGCCGACCCCGAGCCGCCCGCGGACGGCGCCCTCCCGCACACCCGGGCGGGCGGGCACCGCGCCCACTGGTTCGACGTCTCCTGCTGTCCCACCAACCTCGCCCGCACCTTCGCCCAGTTCGCCGCCTATGTTGCCACCACCAGCGAGCACGGCGTGCAGCTCCACCAGTTCACGCCCTGCACCATCGACACCGTCGTCGACGGCGCCCGCCTCGCGCTCACCGTCGAGACGGACTATCCGGAGGAAGGCGGCGTCACCGTCCGCGTCGACGCCAACGAGGGCGGCACCCGCGAGATCACCTTCCGCGTCCCCGCCTGGGCCGAGGACGTGCGGCTGGTCCACCCCGACGGCTCCGTGCACGAGGTCGACCCCGACGCGGTCTCGGTGGGCCGCATCGGGGAGTTCAACCCGGGCGACGAGCTCCGCCTCGAATTCTCGGTCGCCCCGCGCTGGACCTTCCCCGACCCGCGCGTCGACGCCGTCCGCGGCTGCGCCGCCGTCGAACGCGGTCCGGTGGTCCTCTGCGCCGAGTCCGTGGACCTCCCCGGCGGCGACCTCGACGAACTCACCGTCGACACCGCCGTCGCCCCGGTGATGCGCGACGGCGCCGTCCACGTCGCCGCCCGCGTCCACGACCGCGCCGACGCCTGGCCCTACGGCCCCGCCGCGGCCGACGACGACGGCAAGGCCGCGGAGATCCCGCTCCTGCCGTTTAGACTCCGCGCCACGCGGGGACCCGCCGCGATGCGGGTGTGGCTGCCCGCCGCTTGAGTGATTTGACCGGTGCGCACCGCTTTGCGGGCGCACCGGTCGCCAAATCGCGGCGATTGTCGGAAAAATCGCACTGGGAGTCCAAGTGCCGCTTGGTCTTGCACGTCTAGGATGTGGTCCGTCGGGTGGGTTTGACGAGACGAGGAACCGAATAATGAGCGATCTGCTGGATTTCCTGGGCACGGCCGAGCAGGCGGTCGCGACCGCATCCGAGGTCATCCGGACCGGCCTCGGGCGCGAGCGCTCCATCAGCGGCAAGGGCGACCGCGACTTCGCGACCGACCTCGACTACGCCGTCGAGGACGCCGTCCGCGAGTTCCTCGCCGGCGAGACCCCCGACATCCCGCTCCTCGGCGAGGAGCGCGGCCGCACCGGCAACACCGAGTCCCACTACGAGTGGGTCCTCGACCCGATCGACGGCACCGTCAACTTCGCCCACGGCTCCCCGATGTACGCCGTGTCCCTGGCCCTCACCCGCAACGGCATCTCCGTCGTCGGCGTCGTCGAGGCCCCCGCCGGCGAGGAGCGCTTCACCGCCGCCCTCGGCCACGGCGCCGCCCTCAACAAGCACCCGCTCGCCGTCCACGGCCCCTCGTCGCTCACCGACGCCGTGGTCGCCTTCGGCGACTTCGGGGTCCGGCCCGAGTCCGAGCGCCGCAACGCCCAGCGCCTGGAGCTGTTCCGCCGCCTCGTCCCCAAGATCCAGCGGGTGCGCATGCTCGGCACCGCCGCGCTCGACATGTGCTGGACCGCCGCCGGACGGGTCGACGCGACCTACCACTCGTTCATCAACCCGTGGGACGTCGCCGCGGGAGTCGTCATCGCCCGCGAAGCCGGAGCGCTCGTCACCGACCTCGACGGCGTCGACTACGACACCAGCGCCACCTCCATCCTCGCCTGCAACCCCGACCTGCACCGGGCGCTCATGGCCGAGATCGCGTGATGCACCTCCTTTCGGCGGGGAGGGCCTCGAAGGTATACGCCCTGTCCGACAATCGGGTCCTGCGCCGCTGCTCCTGGGACCTCGAACCTGAAGCCCGCCTCATGGCCCACCTCCGTGAGCAGGGATATCCCGTCCCCGAGGTCTTCAGGATCGACGGCACCGAGATGACCATGGAGCGCCTCCACGGCCCGACCCTCGCCGAAAGCCTGCTCTCGGGCCGCGTGGCCCCGGTTGCGGCGGCCGCGATCATGCTCGACCTCCTCGAACGCCTCCACCGCCTCCCCGCCCCCGACTGGCTCCCGGGCGAGTCCCGCGGCCTGGACCTCAACGGCCGCACCATCCTCCACCTCGACCTGCACCCCGAGAACATCATCGAGACCCCCGCGGGCCCGACGGTCATCGACTGGACCAACGCTGCCGCCGGCGACCCCGCCGTCGACCGCGCGGTCTCCTGGGTGATCATTGCCGAACTCGACCCCGCGACCCTCCCGGTCGACCCGGCGCCCCTCCGCGACGCCCTCGCCCGCACTGTCACGCCGACGGCCCTCGACACCGCCTTGCGTTTCCGCGAGGCGGACACGAACATCTCCGAGGCCGAACACGCCAGGGCCCGCACGCTGGCGGCCCTCCTCGGTCCGTGACCGACGCATAGAAAACGGGAGAGGCGACCGCAATGCGGTCGCCTCTCCCGTAAACGTATGTAGTTAACCGGCAGCCTTCGCCAGGGCGGTGAAGTCGGCGGCGGTCAAGTCGAACACCGGGGATTCGGTGTCGAGCTTCGAGTCCCGCAGGTGGAAACCGGCATCGTCGGAGCAGAAGGCCACTTCGACGCAGTTGGAGTTGTTCCCAGAACCGCTACGGGTGCTCTTGCGCCAAGCGCGGCGAACCTCGACGCAGTTCGTGTTGTTCCCGCCGCCGCTGCGGGTGCTCTTACGCCAAACGGAAACGCCTGTCGTCATCGTTGTAGACCTCGATCCGGATTGCCTGTTTCCAAAGGATCTTGCGGATCCCATCGTAACTTGCGATGCGGGTGAGGTCGTCGATGAGCCAACTGGAGTCAGCGATCTCGGTGTAGGCGACTGAGGGTCCGGCAAGCGTGCTCTTCCCGCGCTTGTAGATGTCGAACGCGCTGATCCGGGCCGGAACCGGCCCCGGCAGGATGCGGATGAGAACCCCGGGTTTCTTAGCCCAGCGGCTAAGGTGCGCCATCTGCTCTTGGTAGAGCTCCTCGTCGATCGCGCGGAGTTGGATGAGCGCGGTCTCGCCGATGAGGCACTGCATCATCGGCCGGTCGGTTCGAGCTTCTATGCCTTCCTGCCGCTCCTCCTTGAACACCCATCCTCCGTCGATCCACGTGTCGGACCCGACCGGTTCGCTCTTGCGGACCACCACGTAGTGGTAGCGCTGAAGTTGGAGCGGACCGGGGATCATCAACGCATCGAACTTGAAGATCTCGCCGTAGAAGCGTTCGGCCATCGAGATGTAGAGCGCGTTGAACCGCCGATCCGCTTCTAGGGCCTCCCAGTTCTCCGCGCGGGCGTCGGCGGCCTTGACCATGTACTCGGCCATTTCCTTGTCGTAGCCGCAGGCGTCCGCCAGCGATCCCATGATCCTGGCGTGCGGGCTGGATCGTCCCGCCTCGTACGCGCGGTAGGTATCGGTGGAGATGTGGCAGATGCGTGCGATCTGCTCCTGAGTCTTCCCCACTTTCTCTCGACCGGTTCTCAGCATCATGCGGATGAACCAGGCTCCCGATTCGGTCTTCGCCATCGCAGCTCCCAAGGTCGGTGGTCCTTGATGTGTTTGGGCCACCACTATGGCATATGCCGGTCCTGTTGCGCCTCTGTGAGAAACGCCGCGGGGTGTCGGGACCGTGCATTTACCACCGGGGTTCTTCCACGGTCGTATCTCCATAGTTCCACTGTGCTGCAACGGATTACATGTTGTGACCTGCGGATTTACCGTCTAGAGTCATGGAAGTCGAGGGAAGATCCGGCGCACGGTTCGGCTCGTTTCTCTCGCTATGGTGCCTGTCCCGGAAGAAACGTGCGAGCAAGTGTCGGAAAGCCGACAGTCCGAAAAGGAGTCATGATGAGAACAGTCCCTCTTTCGAGTGAAGGGCCCGATCCGCAGAGCCTCGTCCGCGGGACCTTCTCCGACGAGTACCGAACCTACACGGTCCGGGCCGCCGGACCGGTCGAGCCCGATTCGTTCCAGGTGCTGACCGGACCCGGCAACGCCGACGTCGTACTCGTCGTCTCCGGCCTCAACTCGGGCGACCTCAAGGCGACCTGGGGCCGCTTCTGGAACGGCCTCAAGCCGCACGCGAAGATCTGGGTCGAGGAGCAGGCGTTCCGGATCTTCTACCGCACCGCGAGGTTCTGTAATGGCTGACGAGGGCGACTACAACCTCCGCTCCGACGGCAAACCCGGCATCGACGGCTACCTGGGCGACTTCCAGCGCGGCCCAGCGATCTTCACGCTCTACTCGCTCGGTTCCCATCCGGCCCAGTCGCCTCGCGTCACCGAGTACCTCCTCGACGTCGAGGACGGCGCCGGCCCGCACGAATGCTGCCGCTTCACCGACGACCCGGAGGACGTCCCCCAATGGGCCCCCGCCTGGAACGGCGACGAGTGGACCCTCTGGATCATCGCCCAATGCCTCGCCCTCATCGCCGAACCCGACACCGCATGACCTGATCCGCACTCCCACGGGGCCGGGCGAGCTTTGGTGGAAGCCGCCCGGCCCCACCCTCCGCGATGATCCACAGATGACCGAAGAATGACCGCCGCTGCGACAGTGCTCCCATTGCCCCCCTTGCAGCGGAAGGACTTCCGATGGTCTACCACCCTCCGGGCCCCTATCAGCCGCCCTGGCCGACACCCGCGCCGCGGCCCCGCCGGCCGGTCCCCTGGGGCTGGGTCCTGGCCCTCGCCGTCGCGGTCGTCTCGGTCCTCGCCGCGGTCTCGATCGTCTTCATCGACGCGTCCCGGCCCTCGAAGGGCCTGATCCTGGCCGACCCGGGCGCCGCGATCGCCAATGCGCCCGCAGTGGACTTCGTCTACAGCTACACCCTCGCCGACGGCTCGACCGCGAGCGGCGCCATGACCGTCACCGAGGACGGATACGCCTCCGGGACCATCACCGACGCGCTCGGCGGCACCGCCGAGTACCGGGCGACCCCGGAGGGCGAGACGGTCCAGGGCGACCAGAACTGGTGGGGGAGAAGGGCACCGGAGCAGGCGGGCGCACTGGCCGACCAGTGGGTGGCCGCCGATCCGGGAGTCGCGTTCCCGCTCGACGTGGCGGGGGCGCTGACCCCGGACGCCCTCGCGGACCGCATCCGGACGATCAACACCGAAGGCCGGGTCCTCGACACCGGGCCGGGTGCGGGGCTGGTCGCGATCGAGTGGGAGGGTTGGACGCTCGTGCGCACGAGCAGCCTTCCGTCGGAGACGGTCTCGCTGACGGGCCCGATCGGCGACGACCTGTCCGGGGGCGCGAGTCTCGGCCACGCGTCGGCCCCCTCGACCCGCCACTACACGGTGACCACTGAACCGGTCTTCTCGCAGGGAGGCTCGGGCACGGGGACCCTGGCGCCCGCGCCCGCTCCGGCAGAGGCCGCCGAGGCGGTGACCGAGGAGGCGAGCGACCCCGCGGCCACCGCCGACGGCGAGGCGGCCGAGCCGCCGATCCAGCAGAGCGAGGTCGTCCCGCTCTGGCCGAGCTTCCAGGCGACGATCAACGCGGGCACCTGCTCGACGCCGACCTGCTCGTGGTCGGGCACGGTGTCCAACAACGGGACCGGGCCGGGCAGTGCGACCGTCACGGCCAGCGTGTCGCCCGGGATGTCGGCGGTGACCCAGTCGCTCGGCACGATCGCGCCCGGCGGCTCGGCGTCCACGAGCACGATGAGCTTCGGCAACCCCGCGCCGACGCCCGCGCCGGGGCAGACGACGAGCATCATGGTCCTGTACTCGCTGATCGTGTACTCGCCCGAACTGCACGGCACGGACCCGGAGCGGTACCGGAGCCTGGTCGAGAAGCTTGGCGGCCAGGAGAAGCAGCCGCGACTCGACCAGGCACTGAGCAAAGTGGACCCGAACTTGGCGACCGGTCTGGTGGACGCGCTCTCCAGGATGGCCGACTCGGGCACGGAGAGCGAGACGGTCCTCGACGCCGCCGACACCGCGACCGAGGCGGACCCGGGGGCCGGCGAGTACTCGGACGTGCCGCTGCTGGAGGACCTCGCGTCGGCGGGCGACCGCTTCAACGGCTGGGACGCGGTGGCGCCGGGGCTGACGAGCACCGACCCGGACACCGTCCTCGACTTCCAGGCGGGCGTCCAGGCCGCGGTGGACACGCTGACGCTGCCCTCGCAGCCGACCGTCACGTTCCTGCCTTCGCCGCGCCCCGACGGCGGCACCGACACCCTCCTCATCACCCAGACCCCCGATTCGCTCGAATGCACGCAGGTGACGCGGGTGCTCGACGGCGACGTCCCGGGCGCCGCGGTGGCCGCCGCCGAGCTGCTGAACGACCCGTCCGGTCCGGCCGCCGACTACCGCTCCGAATGCACCGCAAGGATTCGGGTCAACCCGAGCCCGACTGCGGTTCCGAGTCCGACCGGTCTGGACACCGCGCGGCAGCTCCAGGAGGTCCTGCCGGGGAGCACGATGTGCGCGGGCGGGCCGTCGTTCGACTCCTTGTCCGTCGGCAGCGGCAACGAAGTGGCGGAATGGCCTGCGGCGGTGCTGTGCGCGTCGACTCCGGCCGAGATGGAGCAGGCGCAGCTGGAGCTGCTCAACAGCCTCGCTCCCGATGCGGCGGTCCTCCAGGGGCTGGCGGACGCGGGAGTGATCACCTTGGCGGACGGCGAGGTCACCGGCATCACGCCGATCCGCGAGGAGGACAGGAAGTGCAAGTCCCCTGCGCCGACGTACGGGCCGGTGCACTACGAGCAGTACGGAAGCGACTCCCTGGCACTGGGCGGCAACGTCGCGTCGGGAGCGGCGGCGTACCTGTGCGGGAAGCTGAAGAACGGTCAGTACCCGGGCGCCGAGAAGCCCTGGGACTGGCCGAGCGCCCAGCTCACGGTCAATGGCCAGTGGCTCTTCGCCGCGTGCCACCTCCTGGCGCGCCAGCTGGGCGGCGGCGGGGGCACGAACAACCTCGTGACCTGCTTTCACCCGTCGACGAACAACGGGTACATGAACCCGTTCGAGCAGCAGGTGAGAGCGTCGATCAACGAGAACGACCACGCGATCTACATCGCCACCCCGTACTTCCTGGGCGACTCCAATGAGGAGCCCGACGACGAGGGCATCGTGCGTCCGCCCTACCTGACCGGCATCCGGGTCACGGTCATCCCGATCATGTCCGGAACGCCCCTGCCCCCGTTGGACTACTGCTTCCCGAACACGCTCACCGGAGGCCGCCTCCCGGGCGCGTCCTGCACCGTCCCGTAAGCGCGAGGCGACCCAGCGGACCTCTTCGGCGAGCAGCTCGATCGCCGTCCCGACGGGGCGGTAGCCGAGTTCGAGCGCGGCGGTCGTGTCCAGGACCATGGCGGTCTGCCAGGGATGACGGCCGCGCTCGGCGTCGTCGGTGCGCACTATCTCGCCCTCCCAGGCGATCTCGGCGGCGACGGCCCGGACGATGGCCTCCGCGGTCGGGGTGTCGGGATCGGCGGCGTTCAGGATCCGCGCCCCGGGCTTGGAGGCGACGACCTCGACGAGGGCGGCGACATTGGCAGCGGCCGAGAGATGGTCTCTGACATCGCCGTTCGCGAGCTCGAACCGCTTTGCGTCGCTGCGCATCCGCTCGACGACGGTCAGGGTCCGGGGGTTGCGGGCCCAGCGGCCGTGGACCTTCGACGGCCGGAGTACGGTGACGGGAAGCCCCGAGTCGAGCGCGACCCGCTCTGCCGCGGCCTTGCAGGGGCCGTAGCCCTCCCGCGTGAACGGGTCGGCCCCTGGCGGGGCGGGGGCCAGCGTGGGACCGTCCTCAGCGAGCGGTCCGTCGAACCGCGGCGGTTCATCGCCGTTCAGGTCCCGCCCTTCGCCGTCGACATAGACCGCCCGCCCGGAGACGACGACCGGGCAGGCGACGGCCCCCATGACGGGCAGCATCGCGGCGACGTCCTCGCCGGTGTACGCGACCAGGTCGACCAGCAGGTCGACCCCGTCCCCGACGAGCCGCGCCACCTCCCGCGACTCGCCCCGCTCGACCTGGTGGAACCGGACCCCGGCCTCCGTCAGCTCCGCGGGCATCCGCTCCGGGTCCCGCCCGGTCACGGCGACGTCCCACCCGGCCTCCGCCAACCGCAGGGCCGCGGCCCCGCCGATGGCCCCGGTCCCGCCCAACATCACTGCTCGCCTCTGATGCACCGCATCACCATAGACGGGGAGACGTGAGATCCGCGCAGGTCCGCCGGACTCCCGCCGCTGTACTGCCTCGTGATCCGCGCCGCATCTCGAAACGATGGTCTGAAGTCACCCTGCAATGAAGGAGGGACAGTCCATGTTCACCAAATCCAGGCTGCTGACGTCGCTGCTCGCGGCGTTCGCAATGGTACTGGCGGGCCTCAGCATCGCCGGAACCGCGACGGCCGCCCCGTCAGGTGCCGACACCGCCGCGACCGAGGTCCAGGCGGCCGCCCAATGCCAGCTCTCGGCCTCCGCCAACACTGCGGTCAGGTCCGGCTCGAACATCCGGGGCTCGGGCAACGTCAGGGCCGGCGGCCCCGACTGCACCGGCGGGACCTACACGGTCAAGCTCCACCTGAAGATCCTCACCAACGGCGTGTGGGTGCCGGTCAAGACGTTCAACCAGACCGTCTACGCGCCGTACAGCGGCTACTTCAGCACGGCCACGCCCTGCAAGCGGGGCGCGTGGATCGCCCAGATCATCATCGACGGCCCCAGCGGAACGGCCAGCAGCGTCAGCAGCACCCGCCTGAACGTCTCCTCGTGCTGAAGCCCGGAAAGGACCAGACCATGAACCTCCGACGATGGATCGCCCGGACCGCGGCGACCCTCATGATGCTCGCCGCCGCGACCTTCGCGGTGGCCGTCCCGGCCACCCAGGCCGCCGCCGCGCCCGCCGCCGAGGCCGCCTGCTCGATCACCGGCGGCATCAGCGGGCCCACCAGGGTCCAGACGATCGTCCAGGTGCGCTTCCGCGTCGACGTCTCGGGCTGCGCCGGCCAGTACTGGACCGAGTACAGCAACATCAGCGGCCCCGGCGCCTCCGACAACGGCCGCACCGTCACCTACCGCGGCGACCGCAACTACGTCGTCACCATGAACGTCACCTGCCGCACCGGCTCCTACTACGTCTCCCTCCAGATCATCGGAGACACCTTCGACTACTTCAACGACACCACCAAACGCATAACCTGCTGACCCCCGAGAACCGCGGGCACGGCAATCCCCAGGGCCGTGCCCGCTTCACGTGGTCCGACGCTCAAGCTCCCGAACCCGCCCCATGGCCGGGCCGCCCGACCGCTTCTCTAGCACCAGCAGATCCGATGCGGCCGAACGCAGCCGCTCGATGTCCACGGTCCCGTCGGTGAACTCGCTCGCCAGCACTGCATCCGTAGCCGGGACCCACTCCGCGAGCGCGATCGTCGCCCAGCACCGGACCGTCCTGTCCAGGGACTCGTCGGTGACGAGGCCGCGTAGCAGGCTCAATCCTTCCGCCATGAAGGTCCACGCGAGACCGCACGCGGCATTGACCCGCGCGAACCCGTCGAATCCGCTGTCGCCTGCCATCGCGGTCATCAGCCGATGCCCCGACGGAGCCTCGCACTGCACCAGGTGGTCCGCGGCTGCGACTCGTGCGGTGGGAAGCAGGCCGCCGTCGGCGGCGATCGCCTCGAGGTCGCGGATCGCGGTCGCACTGGCGAAGTCGTGCATCCGGAATGCCGCCACCGACCGCGAGCGGTCGTCGAGCTCGTTCCCTGCCGTGAACCGGCGAAGGATAGGCAGCCCCGCTTTTCGGTCGATGTCGGCGAGCGTGGTCACGGCCAGCAGCCGGACCTGTCCTGATCGGTCCTCGTCTTCGGCCATTGCGGCCAGTGTCGACATGGCGTCGCGGTGACCCAGGTAACAGAGCTTTGTGGCAGCCATGGTCCGCACGACGTCGTCTGTCGTATTCGAAGCGAGTTCTCGGAGGAGCGGCATGCCGGTGCCGGACTCGTGGTGCGCCAGAGCGTCTGCGGCGTTCACCACAGACCAGGGTTCATCGGTCGCACCCGAAGCGAGGTCTCGAAGCAGCCCAATACCCCGCGCACGGTCGAACTCGACAAGCGCCTCGGCCGCGCCCACTCTGGCGAAGCCGAACAATGCCGGGTCAGCCGCATGATCGGCCAGCAGGTCCACGCCGCTCTGATCGCCTCGCATCGCAATCTGATACGCGGCATCAGGAGCCGCGCTGCCGTGAATCGTGTTGTCGCGAGCCAGTTTCCGCAGTGTCTTTAGGCCGAGCGGCAGGCCGTGCCCTGCCATGCGTCTCGCAGCGAGAACATGTGCCGAACTGATGAGCCCGTCATCGTGGACAATCTGCTCCAGCAAGGGCAGGCCGAGGTCCCGATCGAACGCTGCGAGTGCCGCCGCCGCGGTCGCGCGACCGTGGTCGGAGATTTCGGTGTCGGTGGCGAGCGCTCGAATCAGCTCGATCCCTTCTGTTCGCCGATGACGTACCAGCGCCTTGGCAGCGGTGATGCGGGAGCCCTCGGTACGGTGGGTGTCCTTTGCCCATTCGCCGAGCCGACCTGCATTGAGACCGTCGGCAAAGCGGATCGAGTCCGCGAGCGTGCCCGCCTTCAGCTCGTCCGCCATCTCGGGATCCGCCGCCAAGCGCTTCAGCAAGCGCCGACCGACAGGGCGATTGCGCACCGCCAGTTGAAAAGCGGCGTCGATTCTCGCGGCAGCATAGACTTCCTTGTCCAGCGCCGTCCGCCTGAGCGACCTGGCAGCATCCTCATCTCCGAGGCCGAAACGCCAGTTCATCGCGCCGACCTGAGACCCGTCGCTGAGCGCGGAGTCCTCCTCCAGACTCCTGAGCAGTGAAATTCCCTGGGCACGGTCCCTGTAAGACAGCCAGCCTGCGGCGCCGACCCGGGCATTGTCACTGAAGCCTCGGTCGCCCGCGATTTCCCGCAGACGCGGTGTCCAGCGCTGCCGATCGACCTCGACGAGGTCGTCTACCGCACTGGCCCGGTCAGTGTCGCCGAACGTCGTGTCGGAGGCGAACCGTTCTAGCAGCTGCCGCGATGCGACCGGATCATGGACTCTGATCCTGCGCGCGGCGTTGCCGCGCGCCTCGTCAGTGAGCAATTGGTCCTTCGCCAAGGCGGTGAGCTCCTCGACCCCGGACCTTCCTTCACTGGAGGCGAGCCGAGCAGTCGCTTCGACGAGCGCCTCCCATGACAGTCCGGAATCCCTCCCGGCGAAGCTCCGAAGCAGCTCCATCGCCCGTTCCCGGTCGAACTCGACGAGGTTGGCCGCGGCACTGACTCGCAACGTGTCCGGAAGGGCGGTGTCGCAGGCGAGACTGTGCAGCAGTGCGATCCCTTCTGCGCGCCGGTAGTCGGCGAGCCGGTAGGCGGCCGTCACGGCCGCAGACGGATCCGTGGCACTCCTTGCGGCATGGCGTCGGAGCTGCTTGATCGCCTTGTCCTCGTCATGGCCCGCAATAGCCGCCGCCGCATTGACCAGGGTCGACGGAAGTGCCTCGCCTCTCAGTGCGAAGTTGACCAGTCGGCGGCGGTACTTGCGTGAGCTCCGATTTGCAAGGATCCGGAGTGCTTCGAGTCTTGCATTCTCCGGGAAGATCGAGGCGGACTCGAATTGCCGCAGCAGGGCGAGACTCGCTTCGGAGTCGAACTCGGCGAGGTAATCAGCGGCGTCCACTCGCTGCTGGTCGGTGAGTCGCTCCTCGGTAGCCATGCGCCTGAGCAACTCGACACCTCGGCGTTCCTGCCGGGCCACCCGCCTTGCGATGTACAGCAGCTCCCAGTCGGAGATCCGCCGCTCTTCAACCACATTGCACAATAGGTCGCGACCGTAAACGCTTGAGGCGATCCCGGTGACCAGCTGCTCCCACTCGGACGACAGATGCGGGGGCAGCGCTTCGACCGCAATCAGGATGAGTGCTTTTCTCCGGTCCTCGTCGATGGCCCCGTTTGCGGCGACGCAGAGACCTTCGACCGCGACCCATCCGGTGGCGAGGGCATAGCCCTCATCCTTCGCGAAGGCGTCGATGATCCCATTGCGCTTGCGCGAGTCCATCTGCGCCAAGGTGAAGACCGCCGCGACCCTGAGGTCCGGATCTCGGAGGGCCTTGTCCCAGTCCGAGAGGTCCTGGTATGCACCCTCCGTGGTGGGTGCGGCGAGGTACTCGGCGAAGGTCTTGTGGACGAATTTGGACCTGCTTGTGCGGACGTCGTGGATGAGGCCCGTGTCTTGGAGGAGCGTCTGGAGTGATTCCAGTTCCGAGTCGTCCCAGGACTGCATGGGGAGTTCGAACAGCTCGGCGGCGATGTCCACGACCGACCGGTTCGTCTCCAGGTAGGCGACGGCCAGGGTTTGCAGGAACAGCCGGATGGCGGCATCGGTGTCGGGTCGGTTCGTGCCGTTGGCCTTCGCGTGCCAGCGGTGCAGGAGTTCCAGGGCCGGACCGAGCTTCAGCTTGTCGAGCCGTTTGTGGAACTGGGCGATCCAGTGTTCGATCGCATCGTGGTAGATGTCGATCCGGCGCCTCGGAATCTGACGGAAGCCCCCGAAGTAGATGGTCGCGGTGACGTTCGCCAGCAGGGGGAGCCGGATCAGCTCGAGGAGGTCGTCCTGGCCGTCCCAGCGCCGGATGAACCTGTCGGCGTTCTCGACGGCGTCCTGGTAATCCTGGTTCTTGGTCTTGCGGTCGGTCGGTCCTGTCTTCTCACTGACAAAGTACTCGCGGAGCTGGTCTTTCGTGAAGGGCTGCGACCGGAAGAGCGAGATCCCGTGCCCGTCGAAGTCCCGTCGCCGAGGCTCGCTGAGCCCGCGGCTGGTGAGGACGAACTTGCAGTCGGTCCGGCCGCTCGATGCCAGATCGACGGCTTCGAAGACCATCTTCTCGACCGCTTCGCGCTTGTGCGGGTCGGTGATCTCGTCGAAAGCGTCGATCATCACCAGCCAGGTGAGGCCGCGGCCGGGGGAGTGGCTGAGGCATTCGGACTCGATGTCCCCGAAGGCGTCTGCCAGTGAGTCCTTGCCGACCAGTGCGCGGGCGGCGATGAGAACCGGCCGGAGCCTCGAGAGGCGGTCTCCGGTGGAGGGCTTGCGGAGGCGCAGGTCGCGCGCCCAGAATTCGAGGAGGCTGGTCTTGCCGATGCCCGCTTCGCCGGTGATGGCGATGTGCTTGACCGTGGGGTCGACGAGGACTTTCTCGAAGGAGGTCTGCTGCTCGCCTTCCGAGTCCTTCTGCGGGTCATCGGATGCGGTGTTCGGCGCGCCAGTGGCGCCTGCCGGGCTCGGAGCGCTCGGCGTTCCGCTGGTGAGGTCGTTCTTGGTGTAGACCCGGACCAGCTCCGGCATCTGTCGCCTGCCGTACTTGTGGCCGCCAGTCTGGCCGGTGGTCGCGGCCATGAACTTCTCGGCCTCAGGGGTCATCGGGAGTCGTCGCCGGTCAAACCAGATCAGGACGATCTGCAATGCCACGAAAACTGCGGCGAATGAGGCGGCAATGGTCCATCGATGCGGAAGCGGAAGCAGCCATATTGCGATCGCAACTGGTATCGGGGCGGGCAAGGACCAGAACAGAGCGATTCGAGCCTTCGACTTCCGCTGATACCGGGCGGATTGGTCGTTCTTCGCTCGGCGCCAGTCGATCAGGCTGACAGCAATCACTGGGAGGAGGGGCGCGAGCACAGTGGCAGTCGCAGAAACCCAATCTTCGGACTTCATTTGAACACCATAGCGATCCGATGCGCACAGCGGGTGGCCGCGGAACCCGCCCGAGGCCACCGCATAGGCTCGAGTTCCGTTACGGTGCAGAGGGCTGAGACTACGAAAGGGCAGCGATGGACGCGATCGTGTGGCAGGTGTTCGCTGCCGCGGGCGCCAGTTTTGTGGCCGCGACACTTGCAGCAATTGAACCGCTCATTCGTCGGTGGAACCGGACCGAGTCCGAATATGCGGAACAGGTCTTCGAGCGGATTCCGCAAGACCGGGATCCCGAAGTCGTCCGGCATTCCGCCCGGCCCGGGAAGCACTTCGAGGACGTCGCCCCGATCAACCGGTTCGCATTGCAGGAGGCGGAGATCTACCTCCAGCATCATCGGCTGGCGCTGAAGCACTACTCGGCCTATCAACGGGCGTCGCTGTGGTCGGGGCTGCTCGGGTTCCTGCTGGTCCTCGTCGGTGCGGGACTCGCGTACTTCGCAGGGCTCGACGTCGGCGTGCTCACCGCGGTGGCCGGTGCGATCCCGGCTGCGGCGGCGGGGCTGCTCTTCCGGCAGGCCAACATCCTCAGTGCGCGCGCGACCGAGAACCTGCGCGGCCTCGAGGCCGGCGTCCGCAGGTTCAACGCCCTTGAAGCGGCGCTGGCGGTGACTGAGAAGGTCGACGACCCCGGTGTCCGGGACCGGATGTTCGAGCGGATCAGCACGCAGATGCTCGCCCCCGCCGAGGATCTCATGGGCTTCGTGCGGGAGGCGCAGGAGGCGGGACGGCCGGGGGAGCCGGGCGGGCCCTGACCGGTCAGCGGGACCGGATGGCCGCGAGATGCTCCTCGGCGATGGCGAAGCCCCGAGAATCGTGCGGAAGGTGGTTTCGCGCGTACACGAACATCTTCACGGCCTCTCTGAACTCGCCGCGGCCTTCGTGGATGCTGCCGATGTTGAGTGCCGCGTGCGACGGTGTCTCGGGGAAGATGCTCAGCTCGGCGTCGCGTTCGCGGTATACCTGGCGGTACAGGCGGAGCGCCTTCTCGATGTCGCGTCGATCGTGGGCGATGACGCCGAGCTTGAAGGTGGCTCGGAGGCGGACGTCGTTCAGAGAGGACCCGGTGGCGGTGGTGAAGGCCGCCTCGGCGCCGCGGTCGTCGCCCTCGTCCTCCAGGATCGCGCCGAGCGCGAGGGCGCTCATGTAGGCGAAGTCGCTGCCGGGCACCAGCTCGAGGCATCTGCGGTAGGCGGCCTTGGCGCCTTCGATGTCGCCCAGCTCCTCGCGTGAAGCGCCGAGCATCGAGTACAGGGGTACCGAATCGAGCGTCTCACCGCGGTCGAGGATCTGCGTGAAGAGCGCCGCCGCCTCGGCGTGCTCCCCGCGGTTGTAGTGCTTCATCGCCCGTTCCTCGAGCCGCTTGAGATGGCGCTCGACTTCCGCTTGGTCGAGGTGCATGGAGTCGCCGCCGTCCGCTTCCAATGACTGGAACGCGTTCTCGAGCTTGACGCGCAGGTCATCCCGGCCTTCGAGGCTGTCCATGTTGTTGCGCCAGGATTCGGACTTGCGCTTCGCCTTTCTGGCCCAGGGGAAACGGCTGGCCATCCGCTTTCCGGGAACGGAGCCGGTCTGGTCCATCAGCCTGTCGAGGTCGCTCGTGATCTCTTCCAGATTCATCTCGAACGCCTCGACCCAGGTGTGGGCGGAGAAGTTCCCGTGCTCCGACAGGTGCCCGTACAGCGCTTGAAATCGATCCTTATTAGAGGGATGAGTCGACTGGGGACCGGTCTCGGCCATGCGGGCCCGCCGTCGA
This sequence comes from Glycomyces sp. NPDC047369, assembly GCA_040643255.1. Taxonomy (GTDB): domain Bacteria; phylum Actinomycetota; class Actinomycetes; order Mycobacteriales; family Micromonosporaceae; genus Glycomyces. The sequence continues at coordinate 727,822 of JBEYTX010000001.1, forward strand.
TACGGGCTCGACGTCGCGGCCCGGGCGGCGCCGTGCTCGGCGAGCCGCGCTTCGACCGTGTCGAGGAACTCGAAGTAGAGAAGCGCGATGCATGGCGCGGCATGGGAGATGTCCTGCTTGACGAGACCCGCGTCCGTCGTGAAGAGGTCGTCGAGGATGCGGAGGCTCTCCTCCAACCGCGCGCCTCTGGTGAACGCACCGATCAAGGCGTCCTGTCCCCAGGCGTCGGCCTCGAGCTCCATGGCCCGGGAGCGTTCCATGATCGAGAAAATCGACCCGCCGCCGACGGATCGGAGCTCGTCGGCGTGGTTGAGCACGGCGTGCCCGTACTCGTGGCACAGGACGAAGGCTGCCATCGTGCGGGTCAGGGGCATCTCGATGGCCTTGGCGACCATTGGGATGTCCACCAGGTCCTTCGGTCGCGGGGCGCCGACGCCGAGGAATTCGAGGGCAGTGTCCACCGCCTGCACCCGGAGCGCCCTCCGGGTCTTTTCGTCCTTGACGAACGCGGTCGCGGTTCCCCGCATGGAGCCCATCCTGATCAAGGGGAAGACGCTGCGGTTCATCTTGAAGAGGAAGCCGCCGAGGCCCTGGTGGAACACGATGGCGGGCATCGGAGAGTCCTTGAACCTGATGCACTCCGCGTTGGGCTCGTAGGTGTTCAGGACGCCGACTGGGATCTTGGAGAGCGTGTCCTGCCAGTCGGGCGGGGTCAGTTTGAGCGCGGACTCCCGGAGCGTCGCTGCCAGGCCGCCGCCGTCCGCGCGGAGCCGTTCGAGATGCGACCGGGTCCGCTTGACGTCTCGGCTGGTCGCACGCTTCAGCCGGTTGACCGTGTTGCGGGGTGCGGGCGCCTCGTCGAAGGTCGGCTGCGTCTCTTTGAAGACCACGAAGTCCACCTTGCCGACGGTCTCGCCGCAGGTCGGGCACTTGCGGCCGCGCAGCTCGTCGGCCACGTTGAGCGTGGCGGCGGTGTTGACCAGGGGGCCGGCCCACACGATGTGCTTGCATTCTTGACGTCGGACATAGAACTGCATGCGCACGCTCCGCCGGGAAGTAGGAATCTCCGCAAGACCGACAAACCCACTGTACCAACGCGGTTCACCCGGCACAGTCCATCGGACGGCTGTATGCTCCGCCGCATGAACCTCGCCCCGCCCCCGACGGCCCTGATCACCGGCGCCGCATCAGGAATCGGCGCGGCATTCGCGAGGCTCCTTGCGGCCGAGGGCTACCGGCTGATCCTGGTGGACCGAGAGCCCCTCCCGTCCTCCGACTGCGAACCGATGCAGGCCGACCTCACCGACTCCGACGACCTCGCCAGGGTCGAGGACCGCTGCCGCTCCGGCCTCGACCTCCTGATCAACAACGCGGGCTTCGGCCACCCGACGCGCTTCCTCGAAACCCCCGTCGAAGCCGAGATCGCGATGGCCCGCCTGCACATGGAAGCCGTACTCCGCCTGACCCACGCCGCCCTCCCGCCGATGCTGCGACGGCGCAGCGGGGGAGTGGTCAACACCGCCTCCCTCCTCGGCTTCTTCCCCAGCTCGACCTACTCGGCCTCGAAAGCCTGGGTCATCAACTTCACCCAGGCGACGGCGAAAATGACACGCCCCCACGGCGTCACGGCCATGGCCCTCTGCCCCGGCTTCACCCGCACCGGCTTCCACGACACCGCCCGAATGGACATGACCAAAGTCCCGGCCGCCCTCTGGATGACTCCCGACGACGTCGCCGCGAAGGCCCTCCGCGACCTCCGCAAACGCAAAACCCTCAGCATCCCCGGCTGGCACAACAAACTCATAGCAACCCTCGCCCGAACCCTCCCCCCGCCCCTCACCACCCGCCTCCTTGCCACAACCGACATGCGAGAACCCGCCCGATGACGGCTGGGGCCGGACCCCAGAGTCGGGAGTCCGGCCGTCGCGGTCTTGCGGCTATTCGTTGAACGTCTTGTAAGCGCACTTGATCGGGGTGGAGTCGTTCGCGCCGTCCTGGACGCACACCTTCATCCGATAGCTCAGGCTCTCGAGCACGTTGTAGTTGAAGGTGACGTAGTTCCCGGCGCCGACGTTGTTGTACTTGCTCTCCTCGTCGACCCATTTGAGAATGGTCGGGTTGTACATCTGGAGAGTGCCCTCGATGCCGTGGCCGTCGGCGTACCAGTCGGTGACGCGGAAGTCGTCGCCGTCATCCACATGGGTCATCGAACCGCGGATGTCGCCGCCGTACTCCACGTCGACGTTCGTGTTGCCGGCATAAGCGGGGCTGGTGATGCCCACGACGAGCGCCGCACCGGCGGCGGCGGTCACCGCGGTCCTGACGGCCCATTGCTTCATCTTCATTGACGCTCCTTGAGTGGCTCAGGGGGATCTGATGACAGATGTCGGAGGTGGAGACGCCGCTGCAAGGGAATCGGTTGCCTCAGAATTGCAGTGATATGTTTCACTTCCATTGGGCTGCAAGGTATTTGAAAGAAAGCTGCTCAATGGTATTCCCTCCTCGACGCCGCAAACCGCTCGACAGGGACGCAGGGCTGGGGAATCCTGGGGCGATGGAATCGAACGATATTTGGGACGCCGAGACGGCCCGCAGGTACGACACGCCCGGTGAAGGCATGTTCGCGCCGGAGGTCCTCGACCCCACGGTCGATCGTCTCGTCGCACTCGCCGAAGGCGGCCGCGCCGTGGAGTTCGCGATCGGCACCGGTCGTGTTGGCGTGCCGCTCGCCGCGCGCGGGGTGCCGGTGACCGGGATCGAGCTGTCGCCCGACATGATCGCGCAGCTCCGCACCAAAGTGGATGAAGACGCGCTCCCGGTGCTCGAAGGCGACATGACCACCGTCCGCGCCCCCGGCGAGTTCCACCTCGCCTACCTGGTCTTCAACACCATCTCGAACCTGCTCACCCAGGACCTGCAAGTCGAGTGCTTCCGCAACGCCGCCCGCCATCTCGTCCCGGGCGGACGGTTCGTCATCGAGCTGTGGGTCCCCGAACTGCGCGCGCTCCCGCCGGGCCGCAAGGCGACCGTCGGCATCGTCGAGGACGGCTACATCCTCCTCGACACCTACGACCCCCTCACCCAGCACCTCGTCTCCCACCACTTCACCTTCGACGACACCCGCCAAGCCCGCCTCGGCCGCTCCCCCCACCGCTACATCTGGCCCTCCGAACTCGACCTCATGGCCCGCCTCGCCGGCTTCCACCTCGAATCCCGCCACGCCGACTGGCAAGGCACCGAATTCACCGCCGACTCCCCCTACCACGTCTCGGTCTACCGCCTCCCCACCGAATGATCGAAACCAGCGCCCCGCAGCAAACCCTCCCCGCGCTGCGCGCCTCAAAATGGATGATCGGCGGCTTTCTGATCTCCTTCACCGGGAGCATGTTCGCCGAAAGCGCCCTCCCCGCGCTGATCGCGGTCGGCGTGCTCCCGGTCGTGTGGCTGACCGTCTTCCGAACCGCAGGCATGGCGCTCGACATGGGCACGCCCCTCGCGATGCGATTCCTGGCCCGCTTCAGCCCCGGCAGGCTACTTCAGGCGTGCGAGCTCATCGACATCACGCTTTGCTTGGCCGCGTTGGCCTTCATCGCCGTCCTCGACGTCCCGCCCGCGGCGGTCATCGTCGCCTACCTGCTCGCCACGACCATCCTCCCGCTGGTCGTCGACGTCGCCGAAGAGCTCTACATCGCCCAGGTCTCCATGGCCAGCGAAGACGCCGCCGTCCGCTACAACTCGGCCGTCTCCTCCTCGACCGCCCTCCTCGGCTTCGTCATCGCCCAGCCGCTCGGCGCCTTCATCGCCGAGCAATCGGTCGTACTGCTCCTCATCGTCAACACCGCGCTGTCCGCCGTGGCCCTCGCAGCGCGGACGGTCTCCAACCGGATGCTGCCCACTGCCCTGCTCTCGCAGACCGAAGCAGACGAGCACCGCCGCGAGGGCACGCGGCGATCCGTACGGCAGAAAGCGACATTCGCATTCAGTCTCGGCACGATCTCCCCGATCATCTCCGGCTCGCTCGCGCTGGCGAACGGCATCATCGGCGGCTACGTCGTGATCTGGGCGGCGAGCAGCGGATCTAATCTCCTGGCGCAGACCGGCATCGGCCTGCTCTGCGTCGGCATCGGCGCCGTGGCCGGACCGCTGACGGCCCGGCGCGTGATCCGCCGAGTTGACTATTCGACCGCCATGATCGCGGGCGCATCGTTGCTACTGGCCAGCCTCACTGCCGGTTTCCTCGCGGCGGTCGCGTTCCCGGCGCAATCCGTGGTGACGACGGCACTGACCTGGCTGGCGCTCCTCGGTGCTTCGTTCGCCCGATCTGGGGCGATGGTCCTCTACGCGTCAGCGCGACAGGCCCGCCTCCAAGGGGAGACCCTGCTGGGCGCCATCGGCATCAGCCGCTCCTTCTCCGCTGGAGGCACCCTCGCGGGAGTCTGGCTCGGGCTCGCACTGGGCGTCGCCGAAAGCCCGTTCCTCGGGCTCTCACTCGCCATCGTGGCCGTAGCCGCGATGCTCGCGTTCATGGTTCTCTGCCGAGGAGACACGCCCCGGCAGATGGCCGCCGTCCCGCAAGGCTGAGACGGTCAGGAGCCGTCCGCGGCCGCAGTAAGAGGCGCCGGTGCGGGCGACGAGCTCGCCCACCGAGGCTTCGCCGGGGGCGAGAGTGTGCAGAAGGGCGAGGCGGATGCGGCAGCCGAGCGCGCGGCTGATGTCGAACAGCCGGTCGTTCACATCCCCCAAACCACCACCGGCTGCCGCATCTTCGTCTTCTACCTCGAAGGGTGAATTCCCGAACCCTCGATGTCGCCTCGCTTCGCTAACCTGGGCTGAACCCCTGAGCCCGTAGGAGCCCGCGAATGTCCATCGCAGGTAAGGCGATCACTTCGATACTGGGTCTGTCGGGCCTGCCCCTCACCTGGCTGGTGATCGACCAGAGTCTGGCCAAGCCTTGGCTGGCGGTTCTACTTCTGGTCCTGTATGAGGCTGTGATCGGCCTGGGCACCATGATGCTCTCGGTTGCCCAGCAGACCGTCCGCAGCCGCCTCGAGCAACTCGCCAACTTCACCGACCTTGCCCTAGGGCGCAGGGTCTCCCGCTACGCCCGCCACTACCGCCGGTACGTTCTCGAACAGAACGCCCACATCAACGCCCGCGACCTCGCCCATACTCCAAGCCATGTCCCGGAACTCGACTCGGTCTACGTCGACGTCGGGCTCGTCCCCGGATCGCCTTCCAACCGGTCTGGCGGCCTCCTGCCGACCGGACGCGACGACGGCCGAGCGCGACGGCCCGTCCATGAGTTCCTGGACCGGAAGGAGTCCGCGGTCCTCGCGGTCATCGGTGCCCCCGGCGGCGGCAAGACCACCCTGCTGCGCCACACCGCGAGCCGGGTCGCCGCAGCCAAGAGGCGCGACCAGCGGCGGCGAATCCCGGTCATGGTGGCTCTCCGCGACCATTCTGAGGCGCTGAACTCGAACCCGGACTTGTCCATGGCTGATCTGATCAGAAATGATATCGGCAGGCTCGACATCCTTGAGCCCGCTGGGTGGTGGGAAGTCCAACTTCGCGAAGGCAACTGTTTGGTCCTTCTCGATGGGCTCGACGAGGTCGCGCGAAACGAAGACCGCCTCGCAGTCTCCGCCTGGATCGAAAGGCAGATCGCCAAGCACCCCGGCAACGACTACGTGGTGACGTCTCGGCCCCACGGCTATAAGACGGCGGTGATCTCCCGAGCGGTCGTGCTCCAGGTGCGGCCTTTCACCACTGCGCAGGTCCGGAGCTATGTCGAGGCTTGGTGCCTCGCGACCGAGCAACTCGCCACCGGCAAGACCGGCGCCGAGATCAACCGTCGTGCGAAAGAGGACGCCACAGACCTGCTCGGGCAGATCAATGGAGCGCCGGTCCTCGCCGAGCTCGCAGTCAACCCGCTCCTCTTGACTATGATGGTCGTGGTCCATCGCGAGCGCCGCTCCCTTCCTACCGGCCGGGCCGACCTCTACGGTCAGGTCTGCGACGTCATGCTCTGGCGCCGAATGCAATCGAAGCGTCTTGAGGTCCGCCCAGGGGGACCGGTCCGCCTACGCATCCTCGCTGCGCTCGCATACGAGATGATGTGCCTGGAAACCCGCGACTTTCCCCGTCCCGATGTGCTGTCGCTCTTCGACCGGATGCTCCAGGACATCAATTCGGACATTGATCCAGAGGATCTGCTTGAGAGCATCGTGAACTCGAGCGGCCTCCTCGTCGAGCGCGAGCGTGATGTGTTCGCCTTCGTTCACCACACCTTCTGCGAGTACCTGGCCTCGGTCCACATCCGCTCCAACGGTCTCGGGGCGGATCTGGAGATGGAAGTTCGCAACCCGTGGTGGCGTGAGACGACACTGCTGTATGTCGCCGACGGAGACGCGACCTCGATCGTTGCCGCGGCGGTCGCCCGTGACACCGGTGAATCGCTTTCGCTCGCCTTCGACTGCCTCAACAACCATGCCCAGATCGCGCGAGGGCTTCGAGAGCAGATAGAGCGTATCCAGGATGAGGCGTTCGCAGAGGGTGCGAGCAACGAAGCCACGCGTCGAGTCGCACGTGCCTTGTTCACTAGTCATGTCAACAAAATGGTGCTACTCGAAAGCGGGAGCTGGATCTGTGCGAATCCGATTCCAGAAGAGCTCTACTGCCTCTTTCTGAAGGACTGGGATCAAACGCTCCCGCCCGACGGTTTTCGCGGCCTCGACCGCAAGTTGCAGCGCCCGGCCGCCGGCATGTGGGCGAAGGAGGCTCTAGGTTTCCTCGACTGGATCAACGCCATTGCGGTGTCCGAAACCGGTACCTTGTACCGGTTTCCTACGCCCGAGGAGATTCGTTCGAGACCTGCTGTTTCCCATTTGGCGCCCACCTGGGCCGCAAGAGCGAAAGACCCGCACGATCTCGGGGCGTACAGCTTCGAGCTCGGGCCGAGGCGTGGTGTATTCAAGTGGTCTCTGCTGCCGTATTTTGAAGCAGATGGAAATAGCGGCCACCTCACTCTGGCAGAGGTCAGAGAAGCGATCGAGTACTGCGCCAAACAGGAAACACTCAAAGCGAGAGTGGCAGCCCTGTCGGATCTTTCGACCATGGGTCTCTATCTCGAGCGGGTTCATAAGGAAATGGCCGAGGGATTGAATCCGCTGTTGTCCACAATATCTACGACTCTACTCAGAGAGATGGTCCGTGGGGTCGTTGATCGAAGGGAGGTGCCTCAGCCGAAGGACTTTGCTCGCATACGGTTCTCTGCGATCGAGCTTTCAGCCGATGCGCATGGATGGGGAGACAAAAAAACTGAAGAAGAACTCCTCAAGTTGGCGTTCAACATCACTTGGTACCAACAGCGTCTCACCGGGAACGAGCAGCTCGAAGTCATCTACCTGGTTCGTGAGTGAGTCGGACGGCTCGGTCGAGCCATTCGCGCTGGGCTGGGGTGAGGATCGGGAGGGCTGCTTGGAAGTCGAGTTCGTCCTTGGGGCGGGGGGATTTTGATTTGTAGAAGAGTTGTATCTCGGGGGCGAGGTAGGGGAAGTTGTCGGGGGTGGTGCGGCCGATGTCGGCGATGGGGCGGCGAATGCGGGGGTCTCGGCGGGAGACCCAGTGGTCGCCGTCGGCGTTGTCGAGCATGAACTGGAAGGACCAGGGGTGGTCGGCGGTGGGGCGGCACCAGATGTCGTGGACGTGGTGGGGGAGGAGTTCTCCTGGGCGCCAAGGGCGGAGGGTGCCGGGCGGGTCGGCGGCCCACCATTCCCAGTCGGGGAGGACCGCTTGGATAGTGGGGTGGTCGCGGTGGAGCATGAGGACGTCGACGTCGTTGTGAGGGCGGACGGGGCGGCCGACGGCGAGTTCGATCGCCCAGCCGCCGGCGATCCACCAGGGGGCGTCGAGGTCGGCGAGGAGGGCTCGGATCTCGTGGAGCGGCGGAGGGTCCCAGGCGCCCGCCGGGTCGGCGAAGGGAGCGGTCATGCGGCGATGTCCGAGCCGCCCTTGGCGGACCACCAGTCGCGGACCAGGCAGAACGGGTGGCCGGCCGGGTCGGCGTAGACGCGCCAGCCCTGCTGGTCGTCGAGGAGCGTCGCGCCGTTGGCGAGGACTTCGGCCTCGGCCTCGTCGAGGTCGGGGACGGCGAAGTCGAGGTGCATCTGCTGCGGGCGTTCGGGATCGGGCCACCGGGGCGGCCGGTAGTCCTCGACCGGCTGGAAGAGGAGCGCGAACCCGGACTCGAGGTGGAGCGTCGCGCTCCCGTCGGTCAGCGACCAGCGCTTGTCAGGTCGGTTGACGTCGCCGCCGAGGATCGACCGGTAGAAATCGGCGAGCGCCCTGGGATCGGGGCAGTCGAGGACCACGCATTCGAAGTGTGCCTTCATCGCAGCATCGTAGGTGCTGCGCAGCCGAGAGGAAACGGTTTATTCGGGACGCAGGTGGAAGCTCAACTGCGCTCCCAGCTGCCGGAAACCGAGGGCCTTCGCCACCCGGCGGGACGCTTCCGGCCGCGCCCGCCATTGGGGGAGAAGCGATGCGGCGAGCGCATGGTCGACCGCGGCGGCGGCGGCCCGCTTCGCCAGGCCGCGGCCGCGCGCCTCCTTCGCGGTCAGGATGCACATGTGCGCGGTCGCCCCGGGCCACTCCCGGTAGCCCGACACCGCCACGAGCCTTCCCCGCTCGCGCACGACGAACGCCGCAGAGGTGATCTTGCCGATCCCGCTCTCGTCCGCGTCGTCCGCGCCCACCTCCTCCAGGAGCGCCCGCACGTCAGGGTTGTCGGGCGCGACCTGCTCAACGGCCTCGGGCCTCGGGACGAAGGTCTCGCGCGACACGTACGCCAGCGTCGCCGGCCCCAGCACCGCCTGGATCGGCAGCGCCTCCCGCAAGACCTCCGACCGCGTGAACGACTCGGGCGCAAGACGACTCAGCGCTTCCCGCACCGGCTTCACCGCCTCCTCGGTCGGCACCGTCGCGATCGCCGATCCGCCAAGCACCACGAGCCCGGCCCATCCCGGCGGGCACATCCGCGAGCCGGGCGAGACGACCACCTCCACGCCCGCCCCCGGCGGGAACGTCACGGGCGCAGCGGCGAGCAGCTCCCAAAGGGCCTTCGTGCGGGTTGTCAGCGAGTCGTCGACCATGACCCGATCCTTCCATCCGGCGAACCGGCGCCGACATCGTCAAGGGCGGTGGAGCCAGGCCGAGAGGTCCTCGGGGATCAGGCCGGCCACGCGGGCCTCGTACGCGGCGAGTTCCTCGGGGGCGAGCAGCTCCGCGGCGGCGCCCGACGAGCCGCGGCGGAAGAAGGCGTCCTTGCTCCGCATGAGGCCCTTGGGATCCGGGGCGCGCTGCGCGGCGTTGGCCTTCATCTCCGCGAAGCCCGCGGCCTTGACGAGGGCGGGCCAGCGCGATTCGGGGACGTCGATGCCGAGGTAGGCGGCGATGCGGCGCATCTCGCCTTCGAGATCGGCCGAAAGATCGGCGTAGTGGACGAGGAGCAGGTTCGGCTCCGCGCGCCGGGACCAGGCGTCGCTCAGGTGCATCATCACGCCTTGGAGCCCGTCGAGGTTGTCGCGCGGGTCGCCCTCGGCCCGGGTCCAGTCGACGAGCCAGTCGCGGAGCTCGGGCCGCGGTTTCCGCGCGGCGGGCAGCGGCGAGCCGGTGAGTTCGGCGAGGCGCTCGCGGATGAGGTTGGCGCCCTGGTGGTACAGGGAGACGGCCGCGTCGAGCGGGTGGCGGGCGACCACGATGTACCGGGCCGCGGGCCGGATCGGGAGGCCGTCGAGCGGGGTGTGGGTCTTGATGAAGCGGCGGTGCTCCTGCGCGTCGAGCTTCGCGTAGACCTCCTCCACCGGCGAGATGGTCCAGTCGAGCCACGGTGAGAGCTCGGGCAGCGGCGCGGGCAGGTCCGGGGTCTGGAAGACCAGGAGGGCGCAGATCATCTGCGTCCAGGTGGTGCCGTGCTTGGAGCGGGTGCTGATGACGATGTCGTTGTCGCGCATGGGGAAGGAGAGCCAGCGGTGGCTGTCCTCGTCGTCGGAGCGGTATCGGTGCGGAGTCACCGCGCGAGTCTAGGCGGGCCGGGGCCGCCGCTCAAGCGATTAGGCGGCGGCGACCAGCGCGTCGTAGCGCTCGCGGGCCTCGATGATGTCGGGGCGGTGGCGCTCGGCCCATTCGAGGAGGCCGGTGAGGTGGCCGTACAGTTCGCGGGCCGAGTCGGTGGCGCTGTACTCGACCTTCGGCGGGACGGTCGGGTAGACGGTGCGGGTGAGGAGGCCGTCGCGCTCCAGGTTGCGGAGGGTCAGGGTGAGCATGCGGCGGCTGATGCCGGGGATGCTGCGCTCCAGCTCGGTGTAGCGGACCGGGTTGCGGATGGCCGCGACCAGGATCGAGACCGACCACTTGCCCGCGACGCGGTCGATGATCTGGACGATCGGGCACGCTTCGACCTGGACGTCGGACATCGGGACGTCGTCGCATTCGTTCGCCATGGCATGTGCTCCACTTCACAGAGTGGCACTCAGGGGGATGAGCTGGAGAGGAACATCCGTGTATCCCCCGGTACATGAAAGTGCCTTCTTACGGACGGCTCCATTGGAACACATGATTGCTCCAGGAACAAATCGTTCCCCGTGAGCTGAAGGAGCCCCGCAATGCCGACCGCCACCGAACCGAGCCTGAGCCGCCGCTGGCTCACCGTCATGGTCCTGCTCGCCGCGCAGGTCATGATCATCCTGGACCAGAACATCGTCACGATCGCCCTCCCGGCCATCCGCGACGCCCTCGGCTTCTCCCCGTCGAACCTCGTGTGGACCGTCAACGCCTACGTGATCCCCTTCGGCGGCCTCCTGCTCCTCGCCGGGCGCCTCGGCGACCTCCTCAGCCGCAAATGGGTCTTCATCGCCGGACTGGCCCTGTTCACGCTCTCCTCCGCGGCCATCGGCTTCGCCGACACGCAGGGCCTGCTCCTCGCCGGACGGTTCGTGCAGGGCATCGGCGGCGCCGTCGCCTCCGCGGGCCTCCTCGGCATGGTCGTGATGCTCCTGCCCGAGCCCGCCGAGCAGGCGAAGGGCATCGGCGCCTTCGGGTTCGCGTCCGCCGGAGGCGGCGCGCTGGGCAGCGTCGTCGGCGGCGTCCTCACCGAGTCGATCGGATGGGAGTCGATCTTCTTCATCAACGTGCCCCTCGGCGTGATCGTCGGCGTCCTCGCCTGGCGCCTGCTGGCGAACGACCGCGGCATCGGCCTCAGGGCCGGAGCCGACGTCCTCGGCGCCGTCCTGGTCACCGCGGGCGTCATGCTCGCCGTCTACACCCTCATCGAGGTCGAGCACCAGGGCTGGGACTCGCCGCGCACCATCGGCTTCGGCGCCCTCGCCGCGCTCCTCCTCGCCGGGTTCTTCGTCCGCCAGGCCAAGGCCGCCGCCCCGCTCGTGCCCCTGCGGATCATGTTCTCCCGCAGCGTCGCCGGAGCGAACACCGCGCAGGCCCTCATGGTCGGCGCCGCGTTCGGGTTCATGTACTTCACCGTCCTCTACCTCCAGCAGGTCCTCGGCTTCCAGCCGCTGCACGCGGGCCTCGCGTTCCTGCCCGCCCCGCTCGTCATCGCCGCGGTGTCCCTGTGGGTCGCCCCGCGCCTGCTCACCAGGTTCGCGCCCCGCAAGATCGCGATCGTCGGCCTCGCCGTCATGGTCCTCGGGTTCGTCCTCTTCGCCCAGATGCGCGCCGACGGCGCCTACCTCACGGACGTCCTCCCCGGGATGGTCACCGCCCCGCTCGGCTTCGGCCTGACCATGCCCGCCCTCATGACCCTCGGCATGGCCGACTCCAAGCCCGAGGACGCCGGCGTCACCTCCGGCCTGTTCAACACCGCCCAGCAGGTCGGCGGCGCCGTCGGCCTCGCCGTCATCAGCACCGCCGTCTCCGCCCGCAGCGCCGCGCTCCTCGACGGCGGCGCCGCCCAGGCCGAGGCCCTCACCGCCGGGTACCGGCTCGGGTACACGATCGCCGCCGTCATGGTCGCCGTCGCGCTCATCGTCGCCGTCACCGTCATCCGGGTCCGCAAGACCGAAGCGGCCCAAGCCGAACCGGTCCCCGTCGCGGTCTAGGAACACCGGACCGGGCCGCCGTCCCCCGTGGGGGACGGCGGCCCGGTCGTAACCGTTTCTGTTACGATCAGCGCGACCGGAAGGAGGCGGCCATGGCGGCCAACAGCAGGCTCACGATCGCCGTCCACGTCCTCGCGTGGATGGCGCTGGCGAAGCGCCGCGGCCGCGACGTCATGACCTCCGACGAGATCGCCGCCAGCGTCGCCACCAACCCCGTGATCGTCCGCCGCAGCCTCGGCGACCTGCGCGGAGCCGGGCTCGTCGAGTCACGCCGCGGCACCGGCGCCGGATGGCGCCTCGCCCGCGAGCCGGAGGCGATCACCCTCCTCGACGTCCACCGGGCCATCGGCGCCGAACCGCTGTTCGCCCTCCACGCCACCGAACCGAACCTCGAATGCCCTGTCGGCCTTGGCATCCGGCCCGCGCTCACCGAGGTCTACGCCGCCGCCGACCGGGCCGTGGCGAGCGAACTCGCCGGGCGCACCGTCGCCGACGTCCTCGCCGAGACCCTCACCCACCAGGAGCGACCGTGATCGACTGCACCGTCTACGAACTGCGCCAGTACACCCTCCATCCTGGACGGCGCGACGAGCTCATCGAGCTGTTCGACCGCGAGTTCGTCGAGACGCAGGAGGACGCCGGGATGCGCATCGTCGGCCAGTTCCGCGACCTCGACCGCCCCGACCGCTTCGTGTGGGTCCGCGGCTTCCGCGACATGGAGTCCCGCGCCGCGGCGCTCGCCGCGTTCTACGGCGGCCCCGTCTGGAAGGCGCACAGCAGCGCCGCCAACGCCACCATGATCGACTCCGACGACGTGCTCCTGCTCCGCCCGGCCTACCCCGGCGCGGGCTTCCCCGCGCCCGGCGGGAACGAGGCGGGCCGCTACACCGCCGCCGTCCACCGCAACCAGCTCGGGCTCGCCGACCTGTGCCGCCGCCGCATCGGCCCGCTCGCCTGCCTCGAGACCGAGCCCGCCGAGAACACGTTCCCCGCGCTGCCCGTCCGCACCGGCGAGGACGTCCTCGTCTGGTTCGCCGCGGGCGACACCGCCGGCGACCTGCCCGGACCGGTCCAGACGCTCAGGCTCGCGCCCACCGCCGGATCCCGGCTCCGCTAGCTCACTCGGGGAACGCGATCGCCCACGGCGGCACCGACTCCGTCAGCCACACGCCGTTGTCCGACCGGAAGAACACATGGCCCTGCGCGGCCATGCCCGCCGCATCGACCACGAGCACGACCGGCCGCCCGCGTCGCGAACCGACGCGGACGGCCGTGGCGTAGTCGGGCGACAGGTGCACGTCGTGGCGGGCCATCGCCTTCAGGCCCTCCGCGCGGATCGCGTCGAGGAACCCCTCGGCCGTCCCGTGGAACAGCTCCGCGGGCGGGTCGACCGGCTCCAGGCCCAGGTCGACCTCGACCGTGTGGCCCTGGTTCGCGCGGATCCGGCCGTCGCGGATCGTGAAGCGCCGCTTGTCGTTGCGCTCCACGACCTCGTCGAGCTCCTCGCGCGTGACGCGGAACCGCTGCCGCTCCAGGGCGGCGAGCAGCACGTCCACGTCGACCCAGCCCTGCGCGTCCAGCTCGATCCCGAGCCGCTGCGGATCATGGCGCAGGTGCCGCGACAGGTACTTCGAGACCTTCACGACCCGCCGGTCGTCCATCGCGGCCTACTGGCCCTGCTGCTGCGCCTGCTGCGCGGCGCCGACCGCCTGCACGACCTGCGCGACGTCCTCGGGGCGACCGATCTTCAGGTTCACCTTCTTCTGCTTCCCGTCGGGCAGGATCCGCAGCACGTTCGTGCCGTCGAACCACAGCCGCTCGCCCTTCGGCGCGCCGTACGTCGCGGCCTTGAAGCCCAGCGGCGAGTGCAGGGCGACCGCGCCGGTCGCGGGCTCGTACGACGCGTACGGGTTCGTGAACGTCAGGATGCCGATCAGCAGGAACAGCGGGCCGGTGATGATGCCGATCGCGAAGGCGCCGAGCACCAGGTTCAGCACGCCGACCACGGTCCAGATCGCGCCGATCACGGTGAACAGCACCGGGTACCAGGTCTTGTACCGGACCTTCAGGGTCTGCGGGGCGGGCGGGTAGGCCATGGGGCACTCCAGTCTTCGAAAGGGGAAGGGGGCGCCGCCAGCCTACAAGATCAAAGCTGCAACACCGAGAACACCAGTGTCAACAGGGGAAACAGCCCCTGCTTGAGCGCCGACGACGCCATCGACCGGTCCCGCGCCACCAGCACCAGCGCCGCCAGCAGCATCGAGCCGCACGCGAAGACCACCAGCGTCCAGCCCACCGCGGGCTCCGTCCGCACCAGCACCGCGCCCAGCAGGGCGCCGACCGCCAGGAACAGGTTGTACCAGCCCTGGTTGTACGCCCACGGCGTCACCGCCTCCAGGTCCGCCGGATCGGTCTTGAACGTCCCGCGGTGGATTTTCGGGTCGGCGAAGCGCACGCTCTCCATCACGAAGATGTACACGTGCAGGAGCCCGGCGAGGGCGGCGAGGATCTGAACGGCCAGCAGCATGAAAGCAGTCTCGCCGATCCGCGCCGATTGCGCCACCGTTCCAGTTCAACCTGGAGCTAGTCGTCCCCGAGGACGCGCAGGTCCGGTGGCACGAGGGTGCGCGTGTGCAGCAGTTCGGTGATGAGGTTGTGGTTGAGCATGTTGCCCACCGGCTCGCCGACCTCCTCGCGGGTCAGGCCCGGCACGCCCGCGCCTGAGAGGCGCTTGCGCACGTTCGTCACCAGGTGCTCGACCTTCTTGGGCCGCCACGGCTTCCCGCCGAGCCCGTTCAGCTCGACCGCGGCCTGCTTCCACGACAGCGGCTGCGGGTACGCCTCGTGCAGCAGGTACCGCTGCGCCAGGCACACCAGCGCCAGCCGCTCGTCGGCGTCCAGGCGCCACGGCCGGTCCTTCAGCGTCGCCGCGCCCGGCGCGGGCGGCGGCAGCCTCCCGTCGTCGCCGGAGACGAAGAGCTCCACCAGGTGCCTGCGCCGCGCGGTGCCGCTGATGAACACCGGCGTGTAGCCGGTCAGGACCGGCACCGGCTCGTCCTCGGGGAACAGCGTGCGCGAGCCCGGGAGCTGGAGCGGCAGGTGCCCGGTGTTCGCGAGCCACCAGTGCCCCCCGGCGCGGGCGACGCGCCCGTGCGCGCGGCTGACGCGCCGGTCGTCCTCGCCCACGCACACGTGCACCTCCGGCCGGTTCCGTCCGAACAGGACGACCCGGTCCTCCTTGGGGCGGAACCGGACCCCGCCCGAAACCGAGAGCGCGTAGATCGTGCCCGGCACGGCGTCGGCCACCCCGAACGCCAGGCTCGCATGGTCGGGCGGCAGCGGCTCCAGGCCCTCGACCTGGGGGATGTCAGTCATGTCGGCCTCCGGTCTCCTTCCCGCCCACCCTGCCACGCCCGCTCGGGACCACTCCCGAGCCCGCGGGTGGGACCCGGATCATATTTGAACGCGTTCAGCCGATGCTAGGCTCGACGCACCGATCTGAACATGTTCAACTAGCGAGGCATCGCCGCCGCCCCAACGGAGCCGAGGACGCATGGACGTGCACACCCTGACCCCCGCACCACCCGCCGAGCGGCGCCGACCGCCGACCGCACCCGCCTGGTTCCGGGTCCTCTGGTGCCTGGCGCTGTGGCCCGTGGTCTTCGCGGGGACCTTCACCGGGACGTTCGCCGCGGTCGCCGTCTACCACGACGACCCCGCCGGTCCCCTGTTCTGGCCCTTGGGCTGGGCGTTCGCCGCGGTCGTCTTCCTGATCGCGGTCGGCGTGCCCATGCTCGTGTTCACCTGGCTGCGGGCCTGGTACCTGCGGCTGATCCCGGCCGCGATCATCGCGGTCCCCGCCTGGTGGCTCCTGACCCAGGCCGGCCTCTGGGCGCTCCCGGCCGTGTCGGTCGCCGCGGGCGCGATCATGGCGGAGGCGTTCGGCTGGCGGCACCTGTTCACTGTCCCCGAGTGAGCGGCGGTCAGGCGTCGGGGAGGGACTCGGCGGCGGGTTCGGCGAGGTCGACCGCCATGTCGCACAGCGCTTCCTCGGCGTCGTCGCCGAGGACCAGGACCCGCAGGAACTCGGTCGTCGTGGTGCCGTCGCCGTCGAGGCTCGGGTAGGAGCGGTACACGACGCTGACCAGGCAGGACCCCTCCTGCCAGTAGTCGCCCTGGATGAGCGCGGTGCGCCCGGCGAGCTCGATGACCTCGCCGCGGTCCTCGGCGGTCGGGGGGTCGGAGCGGTCGAACACGAGGTGCAGTTCGCGGTCGCTGGTGGTGCTGTACCAGTCGCAGCCCCAGCTGCCGAACTTCCGGAACGGCTCATGCGCGTCCACGCCCGGGAACCGTTCCAGCGCTTCGCCTTCGAGCAGGTCGCAGGCGTCCAGCGCGTACAGCGACGCCGGGTCGTCGACGGTGCGGCGCGGGATCTCGCCCGCGTCGAGGACCGCGAGCGCTCCTTCGGTGGCGGTGTCCCCGATCTCGCAGAGGTCGTTCTCGCCGGCCTCGTCCTGGGTGGTCTCGATCGAGACGAGCGTGGACCCGTCGGGGAGGACCAGGGTGCGCTGGCACTCGTCGTGCTCGCCCTCGTACCGGATGACGCCGATCGGCCCGGACATGGTCGTGGGGCCGGGATCGGGTTCGACCCTGCTGATGTAGAAGTACAGCTCGACGTAGGCCCAGCCCGCGTCGGTCTCGATGACCACGTCGCACCGCTCGAAGTTCCCGTTGTCGGTGTCGAGCCTGGTGGCGCCGTACGCGCCGAGCGCCTCGACGTCCAGGAGCGCGCACGGGTCGGCGGTGCGCTGATCGCCCACGTAGTCGGCGGGGAGGCCGTCCGTCGGGGCGTCGCCGCCCGACTCCGCGGGCCGGAGCGCGGGCCACAGGACCGCGGCGAGGACGACCAGGGCCGAGGCCGCGGCGGCGGCCCAGATCCACTTGCGGCGCAAGGGCTTGCGGGGCCGGCCGGTCACGGGTTCGCCGGAGAGGCGCGCGAGTTCGACGTGGGCCTCGTCGATCCTGATGCGGCGCTTGGGGTCGGCCTCCAGGAGGCGGTCGAGGACCGGCTCCAGGACCCCGGCGCGCTTCGGGGCGACGCGGTCGCCCTGGGCGGTGCGCCACAGCAGGGCGTGGGCGTTGCCGTCGCCGAACGGCGAGGTCCCCTCGACGGCGTGGAAGAGCGTGGCGCCCAGGGAGAACACGTCGGCCGCGGCGGTGTAGCGGCCGCCGCGGACCACCTCGGGGGCGACGTAGCCGGGGGTGCCGGTGACGGCGCCGGTCCCGGTGAGCGTCGGCTCGGCGTGGACCTGGCGGGCGATGCCGAAGTCGGCGAGCTTCGCCTGGCCCTGCTCGGTGACCAGGACGTTCGCGGGCTTGATGTCGCGGTGGAGGATCCCCTCGGCGTGCACCGCCTCCAGGCCGCCCGCGAGCTGCGCGCCGTACCGGGCGGCGGTCTCGGCGTCGACGGTGCCGAGGTCGGCGAGGGAGCGGCCCGCGACGAACTCCATGACGATCCAGTGGTCGCCGTCGTCCTCGGCGAGGTCGTGGACGGTGACGACGTTCGGGTGGTTGAGGCTCGCGAGGACCTCGGACTCCTTGCGCACCTTGGCCGCCGCGGCGTCGTCGCCGCCGGACAGGGCCCGCTTCAGCGCGACCGGCCGGTCGTGGAGCCGCTGGTCGGCCGCGCGCCAGACCTCGCCCTGACTGCCCGACCCGAGGCGCGCCTCAAGCCGGTACCGACCGCCCACAACCTGCCCAGTGCGCACTGGCCGCTCCCACCGAAAACCCGAATTGCCCCCATGTGCCACCCTCCACCCTAATGCACCGGAGCGAAACGGTTACTCCCCAACGGGAGCGGTGAACCCGGTCCGCGTCTCCTGCTCGTCGTAGGCGCCGTCGAGGACGTCGGCCACGAGGATCGGCCGCCCGAGCGTCGCCGACAGGTAGACCGCGCGCACGGTCGCCAGCGCCAGGAGCCCGTCGTCGAGGGTCACCCACGGGTCGCGGCCCTCGCGCACGGCCGCGGCGATGTCGGTCCACTGCGTCAGGTGCGGGTTCGCGTACCCGCCCTGCGGCGCCTCGGCGGCGTCGCGCAGCTCGCGGGCGACCTGGTCCCCGTCGAGGCCCTCGGCGTCGCGGGTGTGCAGGAACGTCAGCTCGTCGGCCGCGATCACCGCCGACCCGTCGGTGCCGTGGACCTGAAGGCGCACACCGAGATCGGGGTACGCGGTGGTGGTCGCGTGGAGCGTCGCGAGGGCGCCGCCCTCGAAGCGGAGGATCGCGACGGCCACGTCCTCGACCTCGATGCGCTCGTGCCCGAGCCGCGCGGTGTGGGCGGTGACCTCGACGGGCGCGCCGAGGAACCACAGGAGCAGGTCGAGGGTGTGGACGCCCTGGTTCATGAGGGCGCCGCCGCCGTCGAGCGCCCAGGTGCCGCGCCAGCCCGCGGAGTCGTAGTACGCCTGGGTGCGGTACCAGTCGATGTTCGCGACCGCGGAGGTGACAGTCCCGAAGCGTCCCGCCTTGAGCGCGTTGTGGACCGCGAGGGACGCCGGGTCGTGGCGGTGCTGCGAGATGACGGCGACGACCTGGCCGGGCCGCTCGGCGGCGGCCGCGCGCAGGCGCCGGGCCGGGCCCATGGCGACGTCGAGGGGCTTCTCCACGACGACGTGGACGCCCGCTTCCAGCGCCTCCAGTGCGAGGTCGGCGTGGGTGCCGCTGAGGGTGCACACGGCGACGACGTCGACGCCGCCCGCCGCGAGCGCCGACGCGAGGTCGGGGTGGACGCGCGGCTCCGGCTGCCCGAGCTGAGCGAGCTTCTCGGCGACCGCTTCGGCGGCGGGCGCGTACGGGTCGACGAGGGCCGCGACTTCGAGGTCGGGGGAGTGGGCGGCGACCTCGGCGTGGAGGCGGCCGATGACGCCGCAGCCGACGACGGCCAGGCGCAGGGGTGCTTCGGTGCTCATGCTGCTTGTGCTCCTTGGCATTCGGCGATCGGGGAGAACGCTACCCGGACCCGGGCCCGAAACTTGCGGCCCGCACCGGGTTGACTTACTAACACTAATGGAGTTAATTTATCGGCACCACGACGACCGGCCCGAACACCTCGCGGGCCAGAACCCTTCAGGAGTTTCAATGATGAAACTGTCCAGGCGCCACGTGCTCGCGGCGGGCTCCAGCGGCGCCGTCCTGGCCGCCACCGCCGCCTGCTCCGACCCCGGCGCGAACAGCGCCGCCGAAGACCTCGACCCCTCCGCCGACGTCACCATCTCCGTCGGCGACCAGCCGACCGAGGACAAGCCCGAAGAGCTCGCCGCGTTCAACGAGCGCGTCGCCGAGTTCGAGGCCGCCAACGCGAACATCACCCTCGAACCCTCCGCCGAGGTCTGGGAGGCCCAGACCTTCCAGGCGAAGCTCGCCGGGGGCACCCTCCCCACCGTCATGGGCGTGTCCCTGACCTACAGCTACGAGCTCATCGAGAACGGCCAGCTGCCGAACATGACCCCCTACCTCGACGAACTCGACCTCACCAAGGACCTCAACCCCCTCGCCCTCGACAACGTCAAGGACGACGACGGCAACGTCTACACCATCCCCACCGGCCTGTTCTCCGTCGGCATCGCCTACAACCGCAACGTCTTCGAGCAGGCCGGGCTCGACCCCGACACCCCGCCCGCGACATGGGACGACGTGCGCGCCTTCGCCCAGCAGATCAAGGCGAACGTCCCCGGCGTCACCCCCTACGCGCAGATGACCACCAACAACACCGGCGGGTGGATGCTCACCACCATGACCTACGCCAACGGCGGGCGCATCCAGGACGACGCCGGGACCGAGTCCGTCATGGGCGACGAGACCATTGCCGCGCTCCAGCTCCTGCACGACATGCGCTGGGTCGACGACACGATGGGCCGCGAGTTCCTCTACGACCAGGAAAGCGTGCGCCAGGCGTTCGCGGGCGGCACCATCGGCATGGTCCTCCAGGCCCCCGACGCGTACGACACCCTCGTGCGCGACTACGGCTTCGACCCCGCCCACTTCGGCATCGGCCAGCTCCCGCAGGGCGGCGGGGGCGCCAACGGCACCCTCACCGGCGGCACCCTGAAGCTGTTCGACGCCAAGGCCGCCCCGAACCAGCTCCTCGCCGCCGCCAAGTGGATCAAGTACTACGACTTCGACAAGTACTACGACGAGACCGTCGCCCTCGACGACGCCGAGACCAACGCGGCCGCGGGCAACCCCGTCGGCCTCCCCGGCCTCCCGCCGGTCTCCCAGGAGATCTACGACCGGTACCTGGGCTGGATCGAACCGCACATCAACGTCCCCCTGGAGCAGTTCGCGGGCTACACCTCCTCGACGCTGCCGCTCATCGCCGAACCCCCGGCGGGCACCCAGCAGACGTACGCCGCGCTCGACCCGGTCGTGCAGCAGATCCTCACCGACGAGCACGCCGACATCGCCCAGGCCGTCGCCGACGCGACCGAGGTCCTCAACGGGATCATCGCGCAGGCCGCCCGGTAGGACCCGAGCCGCCGGCCGGGCACCGCGCCGGGCCCGGCCGGCCCCCGGAAACGGAGACCACCCATGACAAAGACCCTCACAGCGGTCCCCCTCGGCAAGCGCCGCAAGCGGTTCAACCCCACGCGCTGGGCCCGCGGCGGCGGCCTGCACGCCGTGCTCTTCGCGGTCCCGGTCGTGCTCGTCTACGCGTACTTCAGCTGGGGCCCGGTGGTCCAGGGGCTCGTCCTGAGCTTCCAGAAGACCAACCTCATCCAGCCCGCCGAGTGGGTCGGCTGGTCGAACTTCACGTACGTCCTCGCCGACCCCGGGCTCGTCCAGGCCTCGCTGAACACCGCGTACTTCGCGCTCCTGGCCCTCGTGTTCGGCTTCCCGATCCCGATCGTCCTCGCGGTGCTCATCAACGAGCTGCGCAAGTACGACGCGCTGTACAACGCGCTCGCCTACCTCCCGGCGATCGTCCCGCCGGTGGCCGCGATCCTGCTGTGGAAGTTCTTCTACGACCCCGACGCGACCGGCATGTTCAACACCGCGCTCGGCTGGATCGGCCTGGGGCCCTTCCCGTGGCTCAACGCCGAGCACTCCGCGATGCCCTCGATCGTCCTGTACGCCACGTGGGCCGGGGCCGGGTCGACCGCGGTCATCTACATCGCGGCGCTGTCCACAGTGCGCACCGAGCTGTACGAGGCCGCGGAGATCGACGGCGCCGGCATCTGGCGCCGCGTCTGGCACATCACCCTCCCGCAGCTGCGGAACGTCATCTTCGTGATGATGCTCCTCCAGCTCATCGGCACGTTCCAGATCTTCACCGAGCCGTTCCTGTTCACCGGCGGCGGCCCCAACAACGCGACCCAGACGATCCTGCTGAAGATCTACAACTACGCGTTCGTCAACGGCGACTTCGGGGCCGCGACCGCCCTGAGCGTCCTCCTCGCGCTGTTCCTCGGCCTGCTCTCCGTCGCCTACTACTTCGTCACCAAGCGATGGAGCACCTCATGACCGAGCTCAAGGAACGCGGCGTCGTCTCCGCCGCCGACCGCAAGCGCCCCAGCGTGCGCGCCTGGTTCGGGACCGCGCAGACGATCCTGCTCATCGTCCTCATCGTCTCCGGCCTCGGCCCGCTCCTGTGGGCCGCCAAGGCATCCGTGTCCCCGAGCAACGACATCGTGTCCGACCCGATGGGCATCTGGTTCAGCCCCAACGACTGGGGCAACCTCGCCCTCGCCTGGAACGGCGCGCGGATCGGGCAGTCCCTCGGCAACACCGTGATCCTCGCCGTCGGGTCCACGCTGTCCACGCTCATCGTCTCCGTCGCCGCGGCGTTCCTGCTCAGCGTCCTGCGCCCCAAGTGGGGCCCGTGGCTGTCGGGCGCGATCCTCGCGACCCTGTTCCTGCCCGGCGTCGTCTCGTTCGTGCCGCTGTACCTGACGATCCTCGACATGCCGCTGCTGCACGTCAGCCTCCAGGACACGTTCTGGGCGGTGTGGCTCCCGGCCGGCGCCAGCGCGTTCAACGTCGTGGTCCTCAAGCGGTTCTTCGACTCGATCCCGCGCGAGTACATGGAGGCCGCGACCATCGACGGGGCCGGGCCGCTGCGGATCCTCACCCTCGTGGTGCTGCCGCTGTCGCGGCCGATCCTCGGCGTCATCGTGCTGCTGTCGATCGTCGGCTCGTGGAAGGAGTTCCTGTGGCCCATGCTGGTCCTGTCGAACCCCGACCTCCAGCCGGTCTCGGTGATGCTGCCGCGGCTGGCGACCGGCAACTCGCCGCTGGCGGTCCAGATGGCCGCCGTGTTCCTGTCCATCATCATCCCCGTGGTGCTCTTCGCGATCTTCCAGAAGCAGTTCCTCCGCGGGGTCGGCACCGCAGGAGGTGTGAAGGGATGACGTCCCTCAACGGCGCCCGGGTCCTCGTCACGGGCGCGTCCGGGCGCATCGGGCCCGTCGCGGTCGCGCACCTGCGCGCCGCGGGCGCCCAGGTCACGACGCTGTCGATCGCGGCGAACCCGGGCCTGGAGGCCGAGCGGGTCCTGGTGGGCGACACCAGGTCCCAGGAGGACGTCGCGACCGCCCTCGACGGCGCGGACTTCGTCGTCCACCTCGCCGCGCTCGCGCACCGCGACATCGCCCCGGCCTACGACGTGTACTCGGTGAACGTCGTGTCGACGTTCAACGTGCTGGCCCAGGCCGGGGCCGCCGGGGTCGCGCGGGCCGTCGTCGCCGGGTCCATCAACGCCTACGGGCTGCCGATGAACCGCCACGACGTGACCCCCGCGTACTTCCCGCTCGACACCGACATCCCCGTCGACATCGCCGACTGGTACTCGCTGTCGAAGCACCACGGCGAGAGCACCGCCCGGATGGCGTGGCGGCAGTGGGGGATCGACGTGGTCACCCTCCGGTTCCCGCACGTCCACGACGAGGCGGCCCTGCTCGCCCAGTCGAAGCAGCACGAAGCCGACCCGCGGGCGGGCCTGCGCGAGGCCTGGTCGTACCTGCACACCGAGGACGCGGCCCGCGCGATCGTCCTCGCGCTCACCGCGAAGACGACCGGCGCGCACGCGTTCTTCCTGGCCGCGAATCGCACCAACGCGCCGTACCGGACCGAGGCGATGCTGGAGGCGTTCGCGCCGACCACGCCCCGCCTGCGCCGCTTCGTGGAGCGCGAGGTCCCGATCGACCTGACCCCGGCGCGCGAGCTCATCGGCTTCGAGGCGCACCGCGACCTGCCCGTCCCCACGCTCGACCTCCCGGCCGAGTTCCGGTGACCCCCATAATGGAGACCCAGCGAGGAGCAGCGACCCATGACGATTGAAACGTTCGCGAATCCGTGGCCGCCCCGCGAGGACGTCGCGATCACGTCCGTGCGGGCGATCGCGACCGCCCCCGACGGCATCGCGCTCGTCGTCGTGCGCGTCGACACGGACGTCCCCGGGCTCTACGGGCTCGGCTGCGCCACGTTCACGCAGCGGTGGAAAGCCGTGGTGTCCTTCGTGAACGACCACCTCGCGCGCCTCCTCGTCGGCCGCTACCCCGGCGACATCGGCGACCTCACCCGCCTCGCCGCGTTCTCCGGGTACTGGCGCGGCGGCCCCGTCACGAACAACGCGATCTCCGGGATCGACCAGGCGCTGTGGGACATCGCCGGGAAGCGCGCCGGGATGCCCGTCCACGAGCTCCTCGGCGGGAAGGTGCGCGCCGCCGCCGACACGTACCTCCACGCCGCCGGGCGCACCATCGACGAGGTCGTCGAGGACGCCCAGCGCCTCCTCGAACGCGGCCAGCGGCACCTCCGCCTCCAGATGTCCACGCCCGGCGGCGGCGGGTACGGCGCCCCGGCGGTCGCCACCGAGTACCCGCACGCGCCCTACCGGAACGGCTGGTCCGCCCGCGACTACCTGCGCCGCACCCCGGCCCTGTTCGAGGCCGCCCGCGACCGGCTCCCCGACGGCGTCGAACTCCTCCACGACGTCCACTCCAGACTGACGCCGAAGGAGGCCGTCTGGCTCGCCCGCGCCCTGGAGCCCTGCCGGCTGTTCTTCCTCGAGGACGTCCTCGCCCCCGAGCACTGGGACCGCCTCCCCGAGGTCCGCGCCGCCAGCCCCGTCCCCATCGCGGTCGGCGAGCTGACGACGTCCCTCCAGGACGCGGTGCGGCTCGTGCGCGACGGCGGCGTCGACTTCATCCGCAGCCACGTCTCCGACATCGGCGGACTCACCAACGCCCGCAAAGTGGCCGACCTCGCCGAGCTGTGCGGCGTGAAGACCGCGTGGCACGGCCCCGGCGACACGTCCCCGATCGGCGCCGCCGCCAACGTCGCCCTCGACGTCACCTCCGCGGCCTTCGGCATCCAGGAGGGCCACGTCTACAGCGAGCGCGTCCACGAGGTCTTCCCCGGGACCCTGCGCATCGAGGACGGCTGGCTGCGCCCCAACGAGGCCCCCGGCTGGGGCATCGACCTCGACGAGGCCGCCGCCGCGAAGTACCCCGCCGAGCTGTCCGGGCACGACGCCTGGGCCGCCGGCGTCCGCAGACCCGACGGCGCACTGGAGGCACCGTGACCGACCGGCACACACCGACCCGCCCGAGCGACCGGCCCGGCGCCAACCAGTCCGACCTCGGGTCGTTCAACGAGGCCACCATCATCGAGACGATCCGCCAGGCCGGGGCCATCTCCCGCGTCGAGATCGCCGAGCGGACCGGCCTGACGCAGCAGTCGGTCTCGCGGATCCTGCGGATCCTCCTCGAACGCGGCCTCCTCGTCGAGAACGCCTCCGAGCGCGCCGAGCGCCTCGGCAAGCCCCGTACCCCCGTGCGGCTGCGCGCCGAGGCCGCCCACGCCGTCGGCGCCCTCGTCGACCCCGAGCTCGTCACCGTCGTCCTCACCGACCTCAACGGGGCCGTCCTCCACAAGCAGCGCATACCGATCGAGCACGGCACCTCGCCCGAAGCGCTCGTCGAGACCATCGCCGAGTGCACCGGGGAGGCCGTCGCCGCCTCCGGCATCGACCGGTCCACATTCCTCGGCACCGGCGTCGCCGCCCCCGGGCCCATCACCACCGACGGCCAGCTCCTCGACCTGCCGCTGTCGCGCGAATGGCGCAACGTCCCGCTCCGGGCGATGCTCGCCGACCGCCTCGACTGCCCCGTGGTCCTGGAGAAGGACGTCGCCGCCGCCGCGGTCGGCGAGCGCTGGGTCGGCGGCGAGGACCGCGGCGGCGACTTCGTCTACCTGTACGTCGGCACCGGCATCGGCTCCGGCCTCGTCCTCAACGGCGAGACCTACCGCGGCACCAGCGCCAACGCGGGCGAGTTCGG
Organism: Glycomyces sp. NPDC047369; assembly: GCA_040643255.1. Lineage (GTDB taxonomy): Bacteria > Actinomycetota > Actinomycetes > Mycobacteriales > Micromonosporaceae > Glycomyces. Next base: position 753,272 of record JBEYTX010000001.1, read on the forward strand.
GCAGCTGTGCGCCGTCAGGACCGGCCGCGTCGACGACTCCGGCCGCCCGCAGCTCGTGCGCGAATGCAACCCGACCGCCGCGCTCCCCGAGATCGCCCGCGAACTCGGCTACACCGGCACGGCCGCAACGTATCTGGAGATGTGCGCCGAAGTCGGCGCGGGCGACCCGGCCGCCACCGCCGCGGCCCGCCAGATCGCCGACGTCATCGCCCTCGGCGCCGTCGCCCTCATCGACCTGCTCGACCTGCCGCTGCTCGTCGTCGGCGGGCCCGCGTTCGACCCCCGGATCGAGGCGATCACCCTCGACGCCATCGACAAGGCCGTCAACACCATGCCCACCGCCCGGCACGCCCGGCACGTCGCCGTGGAGCGCTCGATGGTGAAGACCGAGGCGGGCGCCATCGGCGCCGCCTCCACGATCTTCCACGCCTCCTTCGCGCCGTCGGTGCGCCGCACCCGCAGGTACGGCCTGTGAAGCGGCTCGCCGCGGGTGAATACACGGTGGACGTCGACCCCGTCGGGGCCCGGATCGCCTCGATCCGCCACGCCCCCACCGGCACCGAATTCCTCCTGACCACGCCGTGGGACGCCGAGGACTGGAGCGGGACCTACCAGTCCGCCGGCTCGAACGAGGAGTGGCACCGCCGGTATCCCGGCGGCTGGCACACGCTCGTCCCCCACGCGGGCGACGCGCGGCCCCTCGACGGGGTCTCGCACCCGTTCCACGGCGAGGCCGCCTGGCGGCGCTGGCGACCGGCCGGGGCGGACGCGGACTCGTGCACCTACGAGGCCGTCCTCCGCACCGCGCCGCTCGCCGTGCGCCGCCGGGTGCGCGCCACCGGCACCGGCGTCGCCGTGACCCAGACGGTCACCAACTACTCCGGCCGCGAGACCGCGTTCACCTGGGTCGAGCACCCCGCGTTCGGCCCGGCCCTCACCGGTCCCGAGTCCACAGTGACCATCGGCGGCGACCCGGTCGACGTGCGCTTCCCGGCTCCGGGGGAGGGGCACTCCGGCTTCCGGGAGCTGCGCGCCAAAGGCCGCGGCAGCGCCGCGATCCGCAACGGGCGCAACGCGGTCGAGATCACCTGGGACCCGGACCTGTTCCCGTACCTGTACGTGTGGCAGGAGCACCGCGGGACCGCCGGGTACCCGTGGTGGGGCGCGGCCGACACGATCGCCCTCGAACCCGCCGCCCGGCCCTACGGCCACGGCGGCGGCCCGCTCGGACCGCTGCGCCTCGCCGCGGGCGCGTCCCTGACCGCCGCATTCGAACTGACCTGCACCGCAGAGGAGCGACCATGACCAGGATCGGCGTCCAGTGCTTCACCTTGCGCGACGAGTTCCCCGCGCACGGCGTGTACGAGACCTTCCGGAAGGTCCGCGACATCGGCTACCGCACCGCCGAGGTCTCCGCCCTGCCGATGACGAAGGAGAACGTCGCCGAACTCGTGCGCGTCCGCGAGGAGCTCGGCGTCGAGTTCGCGTCCATCTCAGGCGGACTCACCGGCGAGGAGTCGCTGGTGAACGCCTTCGGCAAGTTCGTCGACGACGCGCACGCCCTCGGCGCGGACATGATCCGCATCGGCATGCTCCCGCCCGAGGCCATGCGCGACCCGTCCGCAGTGGCGGCGTTCGCCGACGACTGCGAACAGATCGCCGTCCGCCTTGCGGACCAGGGCATCCGCCTCCACTACCACAACCACCACGTCGACTTCGCGAAGTACGACGGCCGCCACCTCCTCGACGTCATCGCCGAGCGGTCCCCCTCCGTGGGCCTGGAGATCGACGCCCACTGGGTCCAGCGCGGCGGCCTCGACCCCGTGCGGACCCTCCGCAAGTACGCGGGCCGCGTCGCCATGGTCCACCTCAAGGACTACCGGATCGCGCGCCTGCCCGACGAGGTCTACACCGCCCTCGACGCGGGCGACCGCGGCCCCTGGCAGGACGCCATGGCGCAGGTCGTCCAGTTCGCGGAGGTCGGCGAGGGCAACCTCGACTTCCCCGCGATCATCGACACCGCCATCGCGATCGGCGCCGACCACCTCCTGGTCGAGCAGGACGACTGCTACGGCCGCACCGCGATCGAATGCCTGACGACCTCGTACCTCAACCTCGTCGCGATGGGCTACGGCGAGCTGTTCTGAGGGCGGCCGGTCGAGCCGCGCACGATGAGCTGCGTCGCCAGCTCCTCCCGCGGGGCGTCCCGCGGCGGGTCGGCCATGATCCGCAGCAGCATCCGCATCGCGGCCTCGCCCATCTCCGCTATCGGCTGGTGCACCGTGGTCAGCGCCGGGCGCAGCCACTGCGCCTCCGGCAGGTCGTCGAAGCCGACGACGCTCACGTCGCCGGGGACGCGCAGCCCCAGCGCCTCGGCGGCGTCGTACACGCCCGCCGCGATGTTGTCGGTGCACGCGAACACCGCCGTCGGCGGCGCGTCCCGGCTCAGGATCTCCGTCGCCGCGTCCGCGGCCCCGGTGTCGGACCACTCGACGAACCGCACTTCCACGTCCAGGTCCGCATGCGCTGCGGCCGAACGGAACCCGTCCACGCGCGCCTGCGTGTACAGGGCCCGCCGGTCGGCCCCGAGCACCGCGAGCCGCTCATGCCCGAGCCCGATCAGGTGCTCGGCCGCGGCCCGGCCGCCCGCCCAGTTCGCGGCCCCCACGCTCGCCACCGTGGACGGCGGCTGCGTCACCGGGTCCAGGAGCACCACCGGGACGCCCGCCGCCGCGAGCGTCGCGAGCTGCCCGGCCGTCGCGTCGACCAGCGCGAGCACCGCGCCGCGGAGGTTCCGCTCCAGCAGCCGCGCCAGCCACGCGCCGTCCCCGCCCGCCACCGACACCACCAGGTCCACCCCGGCGGCCGTCGCGGCCCGCTCGACGCCCATCAGGGCGCGGTTCGCCCACGTGCCCTCCACGCCGCTCAGCACCAAGTCCACAAGCGACGGACGGTCGGTCCGCGGCACCGCGCCCCGCCCCGACCGGCCCCGGTACCCCAGGTCGGCCACCGCCCGCATCACGCGCTCGCGCGTCGCCGCCGACACGTCCGAGCGCCCGCTCAAGACCTTCGAGGCGGTCGGCACCGTCGTCCCGGCCGCCGCGGCCACGTCGGCGAGGGTCGTCCGCCGCTGCTGCTCCTGCATCGCCGCAGCATACCGGCAGCCCCGAAACTTGCGCAACTTCGCATCGTGAAATGGCGCTGGCTATAGCGCGAAACTCTTGACATAATCAATCGACAGCGCCGCAGCGGCGCCGAACTTGCGCAACTTTGGGAGCCAAGCAATGCCTGCAACGGAGAACAAGCGCGCGCTCGTCGTGCGCGGCGGCTGGGACGGCCACCAGCCCGTCGAGGCCACCGACTCGTTCCTGCCCTTCCTCAAGGAGCACGGCTACGACGTCCGCGTCGAGGACGCCACCGCCGTCTACGCCGACGAGGGCTACATGGCCACGGTCGACCTCATCGTCCAGACCAACACCATGAACACCATCGAACGCGACGAGCTGCACGGCCTCATCGCCGCCGTCGAGCACGGCGCCGGCATGGCCGGCTGGCACGGCGGCATCGCCGACTCCTACCGCAACAGCTCCGACTACCTCCAGTTCATCGGCGGCCAGTTCGCCACCCACCCCACCCGCGCCCCGCGCGAGGAGCTCAAGGGCGAGGCCGCCGACTGCTTCACGCACTACACCGTGAACATCGTCCCCGACCAGGCCGACCATCCGATCGTCAAGGGCATCAAGGACTTCGACCTGCACACCGAGCAGTACTGGGTCCTCTCCGACGGGCTCAACGACGTCCTCGCGACCACCACCATCCCCGTCACCCCGTACCACCCGTGGCACCGTCCCGTCACCTGCCCGGCCGTGTGGACCCGCCAGTGGGGCGAGGGCCGCATCTTCGTCGCGACCCCCGGCCACGACATGGGCGTCCTCGCCGACCAGAGCGTGCGCACCATCATCGAGAGGGGCATCCTGTGGGCCAGCCGCTGAACATCGGCATCATCGGCGTCGGAGCGATCTCCGGCCAGTACCTCGCCGCGTTCGAGCGCCTCGACGCCGTCCGCCTCGCCGCCGTCGCCGACCTCGACGAGGCCCGCGCCAAAGAGGTCGCCGACGCCCAGGGCGTCCGCGCCCTCACCGTCGACGGCCTCCTCGCCGACCCCGAAGTCGACCTCGTCCTCAACCTGACGATCCCCGCCGCCCACGCCGACATCGCCCTCAAGGCCATCGCCGCGGGCAAGGACGTCTACGGCGAGAAGCCCCTCGCCGCCGACCTCGGCGACGCCAAGGCCGTCCTCGACGCCGCCCGCGAGGCCGGCGTCCGCGTCGGCTGCGCCCCCGACACCGTCCTGGGCACCGGCATCCAGACCGCCCGCAAGGCCGTCGACGACGGCCTCATCGGCACCCCCGTCGCCGCCACCGCCACGATGCTCACCCCCGGGCACGAGCGCTGGCACCCCAACCCGGACTTCTACTACGTCCCCGGCGGCGGCCCCCTGCTCGACATGGGCCCGTACTACGTGACCGCGCTCGTGACCCTCCTCGGCCCCGTCGCCTCCGTCGTCGGCGCCGCCAGCCACACCCGCGACACCCGCGTCATCGGCTCCGGCCCCCGTGCGGGCGAGACGATCCCGGTCACCGTCGACACCCACGTCACCGGCGTCCTGCGCCACGAGTCCGGTGCGCTCTCCACCCTCGTCATGAGCTTCGACTCGGTCGCCACCCGCGCCTCCAACATCGAGGTCCACGGCCAGACCGGCTCGCTCATCGTCCCTGACCCGAACCACTTCGACGGCGAGGTCGAACTGCACGCCCTCGGCGGCGAATGGGAGACCCTCCCGCCCTCCGCGGGCTACCGCGACGCGGGCCGCGGCTACGGCGTCGCCGACCTCGCCGCCACCGCACCCGGCCTCCCCTTCCGCGCCAACGGCGACCTCGCCTACCACGTCCTCGAAACCATGACGGCCCTCCTCGAAGCCGCCCGCAACGGCACCACCGTCACCATCGACAGCACCTGCGACCGCCCCGCCCCCGTCCCCCTCCAGGATGCGCCTGGCGACAATTGAGCAATTGCGTCCCATTGGTACGAACAGGCACAGCACCTTGCGTGACAAGGGACGGACGCAATGCGATCAGACCGGGTGTTCGAGCAGGTAAAGGGGATTAGACGCAAGGTAGATCAAAGGGCGTCTATCGAAGTTCCTAGACTCGGATCATGCAGCACAACCCCGCAATGGCGGCGATCGGCGTGGAGCTCGGAGGGCCGAACGTCACGCTGTCGATCCGACGCGGCGACCAGGAGACCGAGATCCGTTGCCTGGACGGCGAAACGGCGCTCGAAGCAGTGCTCGGCCGCGTCCGCGACGCCCGCGACGAGGCCGCGGGGGCGGTCCCCGCGCCCGTCGGCTTCGCCGTCCCCGCGTCGTGGGGCGCGGCCCGGCGGCAGGAGCTCGTCTACCTGGCCGGCGAGGCCGGGCTCGGCGAGGTCGAGGTCATGGCCGGGCCCGAGGCCGCCGCGGTCTGCTACGTGGAGGGCCTCGGGCGCGACCTGGAGACCGGCGCCGGGCTCGTCGTGTGCGACCTCGGCGCCAACACCTTCGACGTCACCGTCGTCGTCCGCGGCGAGGACGACTTCCAGCACCGCGCCTCCGCGAGCACCGCGGCCGTCGGCGGCCGCGAGTTCGACCAGCTCCTCTTCGCCTACCTCTCGGGCCGCTACCGCGACACCGACCCCGACTTCTGGGACAAAGTGGACTCGCCGGGGACGACCGAGGACGAGGCCCTGCGCGCCGCGCTCCTCGCCGAGATCCGCGGCGCCCGCGAACTGATCTCCAAGCGCCCCAGGGCGGGCGTGCCGCTCCCCGTCGGCGAGCGCGACCTCCACCTCACCCGCGACGAGCTCGAGTCGTGCATCGCCGAACTCGTCGACCAGGCCGCCGACCTCGCCGTCGCGGCCATCGCCGAGGCCGACACCGCCGTCACCGGCCTCATCCTCGTCGGCGGCGCCAGCCGCACCCCGCTCCTCGCGAGCGTCCTCGCCGCCCGCACCGGCCTCGAACCGGTCGTGCCCGCGTTCCCCGAGGCGGCCGCCGCCGACGGCGCGCGGATCGTCGCGCTCGCGAACGCCCCCGTCGCCGACGTGCCGGGCCGCCCGCGCAAGCGGCGCCGCCTCGTCGTCCTCGCGGCCGTGCTCGTGCCGCTGGTCGCCGCGGGCGCCGTGTACGGCAACCAGCTCGGCGACGACGACCGGCCCGAGGCCACGGCCTCCGAGTCGCCCGAGCCGACCACGGCGGCGGCGAGCGAGGCCCCGACCTCGCCCGACGAGGAGGGCGACACCGGCGGCTCCGGTGGCCAGGAGGCTCCGGGCTCGCCGAACGCGGTGGAATCCGAAGCGGCCGAAGAGGAGACGGAGAGCGACCCGACGACCGAGGCCGCGGAGGCCCCCACGTCGGGCTCGGTCCCCGAGGTCACCGGCCTGACCGCGAACGAGGCCGAGTCGGCGCTCAACGGCGCTGGGTTCGCCGAGGTCGCGCGCGAAGGCGAGCAGGAGGGCCTGTTCGGCCCGTACTACGACGACTGCGAGGTCATCGGGCAGGACCCGGCCGCGGGGGAGGAGCGCGCGTTCGCCGACACGATCACGATCACCTACTCCTACAGCGGTTCCGACCCCGCCGTCTGCGATTAGCCGAGGGCCTGGGCGATCATCCCGAGGGTCGCCCAGTCCACCAGGCCGCGCCTGCGGACCTCGCCGTAGGACGCGATCTCGACCCAGGTGCGCTCCGTGTCGCCCTCGCCGTGCGGCACGTCCCGCTGCGCGCGGAACCACTCCAGTTCGGCGTCGGTGATCTCGGCGGCGTACAGGTGCGCGCGGTGCGCCGACACGGTGGCCGCGACCTGCCGGACCCCGATGGGCCGCAAGCGGTCCGCGGTGAAGGCCAGGCCGGTCTCCTCCTGGACCTCTTCGAGGGCCTGGACGGCCGGGTCGGCCTGCTCGCGGCTGGAGCCGCCGGGCAGCTCGTGGACGAACCCGTCGGAGGTCGAAGCGGGGGAGCGGAACTCGCGCACGAGCACGATCACGGTCTCGTCGGGGGTCGCGCCGGGCCGGTACAGCAGCACCTGCGAGGTGTCGGGCCGGGAGATGACGACCTCGTTGGTCTTCACCCGGTCCTCGGCCGTGACGCGGACCTGCACGTGCGCGGCCCAGAACATGACGGACTCGTTGTCCTCCCCGACCCGGAACGTCCACTCCAGACTCGCGCCTTCGAGGACGTTGCCCGCGTGCAGCTGCGCCCGGTACCAGGTCTGGAAGCTCGCGGCCCGCCACAGCAGCAGCGGCACCGACCGCTCCCCGCCCTCGCGCCGCGCCCCGTCGCCGATCATCGCCAGCGCCGCCGCGACCGTCTTGTCGAGCCGGTCGGCGATCGGCACGCCGTGCGCCTCGGCGAGGTAGCGCAGGTACTCGTTCTTCTCCGCGGTCGGCGGCGCGCCGTAGACCACTTTGCCGGTGGCGTACCAGATGCCCCACTCGATGTTCGTGGTGTACGCGGGCATGGTCTCCAGGTCGCGCGGCACCCAGAACAGCACGACGTCGGCGTCGTGCATCCCGCGGTGCTCCCACTCGATCTGCCCGGTGTAGTCGCTGAGGACGGTCCCGCGCTGCTCGGGCGTGAAGACCACGAGCCGCCCGTCGCGCGTCCACTGCTCGCGCAGGTGCGCGACGGCCTCGGGGTTCCAGGAGGCGACGTCGCCGGACCTGGGGAGCGGCCCGGCGAGGAACACCGCGGCGTCCCACCAGTCCGGCGGCGTCTCGTTCGCATGCACGACAACGACCTCGGATGCCACCGGGCCTCCCCTCGACACGTCTGCGGGCGGCCTCAGTCTACGTCAGCGCCGTCCTCGGAGCCGCCGTTCGCGCCGCCGCGGCGCCGCGTGAACACGAACAGGAGCACGCCCGCGGCGATGACCACGACCGCCCCGACCAGGACCGCCGTCAGCGAGGCGCCGGTCTTCGGGAGCTGGGGGAGGCTCGGGGTGTCGAGCAGCAGCCGCGCGGTGTCGTTGCCGGGGTCGGCGTCCGCGGGGATCGGCATCGTGAAGCCGGAGGGCTGGAGGACCTCCAGGGTCCCGTCGGCGCCCGGATCGCCCGAGACCTCCACGTCGAGCACGAGGTCCGCGGTCTCGCCGGGGACGACGTTCCCGAAGGCGCACACGAAGTCGTAGTCGGCCGGGTCGCGCTCGCCCAGGCGCACGTCCCAGTACTGCGGCTCGAAGCACAGGAACCCGTCGCCGCCCGCGGAGACCAGCTCGGCACCCTCGGGCAGGGACCCGATGAGCGTGTAGTCGCCCGCGCCCTCGGAGAGGTTGTAGGCGGTCGCGGGGCCGTGGTTCGCGACGGACACGACAGTCTCGCCCGCGTCCTCGATCGCGGTGTCCGCGACGGCCAGGTCGTAGGGGTGCTCGCCGATGCTGAGGAGGAACCACCCGTTGCGCGGGTTGTCGGCGGGGATCGGGGCGGTGGTGGTGAGCCCGAGGAGGTTGGTGGAGGCCGGGTCCCAGGTCAGACCGCCGGTCTCCGCGGCGAACTCGTCGGCGTCGAGCTCCCGCACGTCGACGTTGCAGCCGCAGGCCGTGAAGGGCCCGGGCGCGAGCGGGTCCACGGCGTACCCGATCGGCGCGTCGACCGTGAGGGTCTGGCCCGGGACGTCGTCGAACACCGCGATGTAGCAGGTGGCGCCGGGCGGGCCGCCCCAGTACCGGTCGACGCAGTTGTCATAGGGCGCATCGATCTCCACGATGCCCTCCATGGTGTCGACGGGCCCGAGGAGGCCCACCGCGAGCACGGCGGCGTCGTCGGGGATCGCCCACTGCTGCTCGAACTGGAAGTACGGGACGACGGTGTCGCCCGGTTCGGCCTCGGCGGCCGTGTCCGCGACCCGGAACGGCTGGGTCGGGACGTCGTCCTCGTCCTCGCCGACGCCCGGCTGGGCGTGGGCGGGTGCGGCGAACGCGATCGCGCCGAGGAGTCCGATCGCGGCGGCGGCGCGCAGGTGTGTGATGAGGGGCATATCTGCTAGACGCCGCGGTGCCGGAACGGGTTGCGGCGCGGACACCTCCCGTTCACCCGGAGGCCCGCGACGAACCGTGAAAGGGCTTTCTGCGCGGACTAGGATCGTTCCTGACCAATGGAGGAACAATGGAATACACCCAGCTCGGCCGCGCGGGCGTCAAGGTCTCGCGCATCGTCCTCGGCACCATGAACTTCGGACCCGAGACCGAGGAGTCCGCCGCGCACCGGATCATGGACCGCGCCCTCGAACTCGGCGTGAACTTCTTCGACACCGCCAACGTCTACGGCAGGGACCGCAAGGGCTGGACCGAGGGGATCATCGGCCGGTGGTTCGCCGCCCGCCCCGAGGCCCGCGACCAGGTCGTCCTCGCCACCAAGGTGTACGGCCCGATGACCGACCGCGTCAACGACCGCGGCCTGTCCGCGTACAGCATCCGCGCGCAGGTCGAGGCCTCGCTCAAGCGGCTCCAGACCGACCGGATCGACCTCTACCAGTTCCACCACATCGACCGCACGGTCCGCTGGGAGGAGATCTGGGAGGCGATCGAAGTCCTGGTGGCCCAGGGCAAAGTGGTCTACTCCGGCTCCTCGAACTTCGCGGGCTGGATGATCGCGCAGGCCAACGAGCAAGCCGCGAAGCGCGGAAGTTTCGGCCTCGTCTCCGAGCAGTCGATCTACAGCCTCGTCAACCGCCACATCGAACTCGAAGTCGTCCCCGCCGCGCAGCACTACGGCCTCGGCGTCATCCCCTGGTCCCCGCTCGCGGGCGGGCTCCTCGGCGGCGTCCTCGCCAAGGCCGCCGAGACCGGCCGCCGCGCGAACGCCCAGATGGCCGCCCGCATCGAGGAGCACCGCCCCGCCCTGGAGGCGTACGAGGCCCTCGCGGACGCCAAGGGCATCGCGCCCGCGGTCCTCGGCCTCGCGTGGGTCCTGCGCCAGCCCGGCATCACCGGCCCGATCATCGGCCCCCGCACCATGAGCCAGCTCGAGGACGCGGTCGCCGCGCTCGACGTCGAGCTCACCGACGAGGACCTGAAGACCCTCGACGAGCTGTTCCCCGGCCCCGGCGGCGCCGCCCCCGAGGCCTACGCCTGGTAGACCGCTCTTGACGTGACGGCGCGGGGCTGCTGGAATACGGTGCACCGAAAATTCCATGGAAAGCAGCCCCGCAATGTCAGAAACTTCCGGAACACTCGCCCACCGGACCGCCGACGCCGTCGTCACGCTCACCCGAGACGGCGCGCCCCTCGCGGACACCGAGATCGTCCTCGAGCAGACCCGCCACCGCTTCCTCTTCGGGTGCACCGGGTTCGAACTCGTCGACCACGCCAACGGCACCGCCGCCGACCCCGAGGCCGCCGCCCGCAGCGCCGAGCTGTGGGAGGGCCTGTTCAACTTCGCGACCCTCCCGTTCTACTGGGGCCGCTTCGAACCCGAGCGCGGCAACCCCGACACCGAGCGCCTCCTCAAGGCCGCCCGCTGGATCGCCGGCCGCGGCCACCCCGTCAAGGGCCACCCCCTCGCCTGGCACACCGTCACCGCGGACTGGCTCCTCGACCTCGACAACGAGGCGATCGCCCGCGCCCAGGTCGACCGCATCACGCGCGAAGTGAGCGGCTTCGCGGGCGCGATCGACATGTGGGATGTCATCAACGAGGTCGTCATCATGCCGATCTTCGACAAGTACGACAACGGCATCACCCGCCTCTGCCGCGACATCGGCCGCATCCCCATGGTGCGCATGGTCTTCGACGCCGCCCGCGAGGCGAACCCCTCCGCGACCCTGCTGCTCAACGACTTCGACATGTCCGCGGCCTACGAGTGCCTCATCGAGGGCGTCCTCGAAGCCGGGATCACGATCGACGCGCTCGGCCTCCAGAGCCACATGCACCAGGGCTACTGGGGCGAGGAGAAGACCGCGGCCATCCTCGACCGCTTCTCCCGCTACGGCCTCCCGATCCACTTCACCGAGACCACCATCCTCTCCGGCGACCTCATGCCCCCGCACATCGAGGACCTCAACGACCACCAGGTCGACTCCTGGCCCTCCACCCCCGAAGGCGAAGCGCGCCAGGCCGACGAGATCGAACGCCACTACCGCGCCCTCGTCGCCCACCCCTCGGTCGAGGCGATCACCTACTGGGGCATGAACGACGCGGGCATGTGGCTCGGCGCCCCCGGCGGCTTCGTGCGCGCCGACGGCACGCCCAAGCCCTCCTACGACCGCCTCCACCACCTCGTCAACGACGAGTGGGGCACCCCGCCGACCACGCTCGCCACCGACGCCGACGGCCGCGTGCGCTTCACCGGCTTCCTCGGCGACTACCGCGTCACCGCCGGGGATCGGCACGCCGCATTCACGCTCATCGAACCTGGCGAGGCCCATGTGGAGGCCGCGTTCACCGCGAATTCACATTGAGTGCAACGTCCGTGACGCCGGGCGCGTGTCGCAAGGGACGGGGAAGCGCACCTCGCCGCCCCGTCCCAGACACCGACCAGTGGAACGGACACCCCATGACCACTCGCCGCCCGATCATCCGCATAGGAGCGATCGCGCTCTTCGCCGCGTTCGCGGCCGCCCTCGGCGCGCACGCGCAGGCGCAGACCGGCCTCGACGCCAGCGCCGACGCCGGGCCCGTCGACAGCGCCGACTTCCAGGCCGGATACCCCAACGAGACCCACCAGAAGGGCCTCATCACCGCCGCGCTCGACGCCGACGAGGCCACCGACGCGGGCGACGTCCTCGTCGTCCTCGACCTCCCCGACGACACCCCCGGCCTCTCCTTCACCGCCGACGACGACCGCTGCACCGCCGCCGGCCACACCCTCACCTGCGCGATCCCCGACGTCACCGCCCCCTGGGAGACGTCGATCCCGTTCCGGCTCAACGTGACCTTCGACGTCGAACCCCAGGACCTGGTCGCCTACGACGTCAGCGTCCAGGCCGAAGGCCAAGAGGCGCAGCACTTCCCGGGCGTCTGGGAGTTCATGCCGCCCGCCGACGACCTCCCCGAGTTCCAGGCCCACGTGGTCGGGGACTACACCGGCGTCGAACCCGGCACGGCCGTCCACCCGACCCTCATGTTCGAGTCGGTCGACGAGTACACATGGGACGACCTCCTCGTCACCTGGAGCGGTCAGAGCCCGACCCTCGTCAACGACTACCTGGAGACCTTCGCTGAGTACGCGAACTGCGGCACCTTCGGCGACGACAGCGAGACCGTCTGCTACCTGGAGGACATCGGCGCCGCCCCGGGCCAGGTCTTCGCGCTCTCGCCGGACACGCCCGTCTCCTCCGTCGTCGCCGAAAGCGCCCCCGGGCCGATGACCTTCACCCAGATGCTCTCGGTCCGCGCCATCGGCTCCTGGAACCAGGACCTCATCGACGGGATCGACTTCTTCGACACCGACACCGAACTGGTCTTCGAGCCCGTCGACGGCGAGCTCCTCGGCGACCCCTGGCTCCAGGTCACGACCGCCGCGCACCCCTTCGACCTCGACGCGCGGGACGACACGGTCACCGCGTCCGCGGGGGAGGAGGCGACCATCGAGATCGAGGTCGAGAACCACGGCCCCGCCGACGCGCTCCCGTACCCGGTCAACATCGACCTGGAGGAGTTCGTGTTCGCGATGGCCTTCCAGTTGCCCACCGGCACCGAGGCCCCCGAAGGCGGCGACCACGGCGACTTCGGTTCCTGCCGCAACATGGCGAACTCGCCCGACCCCGACCAGTACGACCGCTACGACCTGGGCCTCGACCGCATCGACGTCGTCTGCTGGGGCGGTGAGCAGGTCCTCGTCGGCGACTCCTTCACCTTCGACCTCACCGTCGAGGTCACCTCGAACACCCCGGCGAACGACGGCCGCGCCGTGGTCTTCGACGAGTCGACGGGGACCGAGTCGAGTCCGTCCCTCGACGGCGACCGCGCCAACGACATCGCCGTCATCAGCCTCGACCGCACCGCCGCGCCGCCCGCCGACCTCCCGAAGACCGGCCTCTCCTTCGGCGCCTTCGGCACCGCCGGGGCGCTCGTCATCGCCGCGGGGACCCTGCTCGCGGTGCTCGGACGGCGCCGGACCGCGCGCCCCTGACCCCGGACGGGGCCGCCGGCTCCCGGCGCCGCGCCAGGTCAGTGGCGCGGCTGCGGACTGTCGGTGGCCCGTGCCAGGCTTGGGGCATGTGCCGAAGCATCCAGACCCTGTTCAACCTCGACCCCGTCGCCACCGATGAAGAGGTCGCCGCCGCGGCGCTCCAGTACGTGCGCAAGCTCAGCGGGTCGACGAAGCCGTCGAAGGCCAACCAGGAGGCCTTCGACAAAGCGGTCGAGGCGGTCGCCGCCGCCACCAGGGAGCTGCTGGACTCCCTCGTGACCGCGGCGCCGCCCCGCGACAGGGAGGAGGAGGCCGCGAAGGCCAAGGCGCGCTCGGCGGCGCGCTTCGGCACCGCCTAGGGCCGGTCCCGGCTCAGTAGCCGTCCACGACGGTGTTGGCGAGCGGCTCGCCCGCGGCCAGGCGGCGGATCTGCTCGCCGACCGGCGGGTAGACCCGCTCGATGAAGCCCTCGACCGCGCCGCCCACGTGCGGGGTGATGAGCGCGCCTTCGAGGCCCCACAGCTCGTGGTCCGCGGGCAGCGGCTCCGGCTCGGTCACGTCGAGCGCGCACCGGAGGCGGCCCGTGCGGACCTCCGCGGTCAGCGCCCCGGTGTCCACGACCCGGCCGCGCGCGGCGTTGACCAGCAGCGCGCCGTCCTTCATGCGCGCGAGGAACGCGGCGTCCACCAGGCCGTCCGTCTCCGGCGTCAGCGGCACGATGACCACCACGACGTCGGCCTTCGGCAGCAGGTCGGGCAGGTCCTCGATCGTCCCGACCCCCGGCCGAGCGGTGCGCGCGATCTTCACGACGTTCACATCACTCGCCGCGAACCGCCGCGCCACGGACTCGCCGATCGACCCGGCGCCGAGGATGAGCGCGGTCGCGCCCGTGAGCGTCCCGGTGAACCCGGTCGCCCACTCGCGGGCCGCCTGGTGCCGCGCGAACGCGTCGAACCGGCGGATCGACGCCAGCGTCGCCGCCTGGATCCACTCGGCGGTCGTCTCGGTGTGCGCGCCGCGGTTGTCGCACAACGCGACCCCCTCGGGCATGATCGGGATCCACTTCTCGGCCCCGGCGCTGAGGATCTGCACCGCGGCGAGCCCCGTCATCGCCCCGAGCCGCTCCACGTCCACGCCGCCGCCCCCGGCGACCAGCAGCTTCACGTCGGCCGGGTCGGAGGGGAACTCGCCGCCGTCCCAGACCTCGACGTCGACACCGTCGGGGAGGATGCCGAGGTGCGGCAGCCCCGCTTCATGAGCGATCCAGATCTTCATTCGCCCATCCTAGGGCGCCCGCCGCGAGACGCCATCCGGCCGACCGGTAAGCCCGAGGATCGGTCACAAGCCCCGCTCAGGCCCGCCGCACCGGGTACCGCAGGTGCACCGCGCGCTTCCCCTGCACCACCTCCGGGTCCTCCAGCAGCAGGTGCCCGGTGTCGAACGCCGCGAAGTACGGCACGCCCTCCCCGAACAGCACCGGCACCAGGCTCACGCACACCTCGTCGACCAGCCCGAGCGCCAGCGCCTGCTGCGTGATGTTCGCGCTGGCGATCGTCACGTCCCGCTCCCCGGCGATCGCCTGCGCCCGCTCGACCGCCGCGGCGACGCCGTCGACGAACTCGGTCCGCGGCCACCGCTCCGCGGCGTCCTCGGGGACCCCGTGCGAGACGACCACGACCGGCGCCCCCACCGGGTGCCGGTCGCCCCATCCGCCGGTCATGTCGAACAGCCGCCGCCCCGCGACGAGCGCCCCGCAGTTCCCGGTGAGCTCCTTGAGGAACGGCGCGCTCGCGGCGTCGACCGCGAACTTGACGTCCTCGTTCGGGTTGGGCACCACCACGTCTCCGGCCTCGTACCACTCGAACAGCTCGCCGACCTGGTCGTCGGGCTGCGCGATGAAGCCGTCCAGCGACATCGTCATGTGGCTCAGCACCTTGCTCATCCTCGCTCCGATCCGTCTCATGCGCCGACCGCGCGCCGGCGCTACGGATTGAGACGAGACGGCCACCAGGGATTCATCGCGGCCCGGCACCGGCGCGGCCGTCACCGGCCTCAGCTCGTCTTCCGCTGCCACAGCGCCGAACGCTAGGCGGCCAGGTGCCGCCACGAGTCGGGCTCGTGGCGCAGGAACTCCTCCAGCGTCCACGGGCGCTGACCCGTGACGTGCTCGATCGTGTGGCTGGTCACCGAGGTCTCACCGGTGGCGATCGCCTTGTACGACCCGGCCCACCCGGCGATCTGCCACTCCTCGGCCCCGGCCCGCGACGCGCGCGCCTCCTCGTCGGTCTCGGGCACGTACACGATGTCGCGCCCGACGACCCCGCCGAGGATCCGCGCCGACTCCGCCAGATCCAGCGGCTCGGGGCCGGACACGTCGTAGATCCGGTCGGCGTGGGCCGGATCGGTGAGCACCGCCGCCGCGAGCCGCGCCACGTCGTGCCGGGCGACCCACGAGACCCGGCCCTTCCCGGCCGGTCCCCGGATCTCGCCGTCCTGCACGAACAGCGGCAGCATGTCCGCGTACAGCGCGTTGCGCAGCGCCGTGAGCCGCAGCCCCGACTCGACGATGAGCTGCTCCGTGAGCGAGTGCTCCCGCGCGAACGTGAACGTCGCCAGCGGCGACGCCCCCATGAACGACGTGTAGACGACCCGCTCGACCCCCGCCGCGACCGCGGCCCGCACCGCGCTGCGGTGCTCGGGCATCCGGTCCTCGCTCTCGTGCGCGGACACCAGGAACAGCACGTCCACGCCCGTCAGCGCCTCCCGCAGCGCCGCTTCGTCCTCGAACGACGCGACGGCGACCTCCGCGCCCGCGACGTCCGGCGCCCGCGACGCGTCCCGCACCACCAGCCGCTGCGCGGCCCCGCGCCCGGCGAGCAGCCGCGCCACCCTCGACCCCAGCTGCCCGCTCGCCCCGGTCACCCCGATGATCCCCACGACCGCGTCTCCTTTCGTCCCGACCAGTATTCAGCCCGCCTTGAACGCACGGGCTTCAATGCATACATGAGCATCCACTCGTTCCACCTCGCGCGCGTCCCCCTCCGCACGGCCCTCGGCGCGCTCCTGCGGCGGCCCGCGGCGCCCGGCCTGCGCCACGCCGAGGTCCTCGCCGGGATGCGGCTGGGCGCTCCCGTCGTCTCCCGCCACCGCATGCGCCTGCGCCACCTCGCCGTCTTCGCCGAATGGGACGACGACGCCGCGCTCGACGCCTTCCTCGCCTCGCACCCGCTCGGCCGCGCGCTCGCGGCCGGCTGGCACGTGCGGCTCGCCTACCTGCGCCGCTGGGGCGCCGTCCGCGAACTCGACCACCTGCCCGCCGAGACCGGCCGCACCGACCCGGCCGAACCCGTCGTCGCCGTGACCCTCGCGCGCATGCGCCTCCCGGAGCTGCCGCGCTTCCTCCACTGGGGCAGGCCCGTCGAACGCCAGGTCCGCGACCACCCCGAGACGACGCTCGCGCTGGCGGCGATGCGCCCGCCGCGCACCGTCGCCACGTTCTCCGTGTGGACCAGCTCCCGTGCGATGACCTCCATGGCCTTCGGCCGCGACGACGGCGCCGCCGCCCGGCTCCACCACGAGGCCATGGCCGAACGCGAGCGGCGCGACTTCCACCACGAGTTCACGACGCTCCGCTTCCGCCCGCTGGCCGAGCACGGCTCCTGGGAGGGCCGGACCGGCATCGTCCCGCCCGTCGATCGCGCTTGAGCCCGTCCGCCGCCGGGCCCTGTACGATCCACCGGTGCGCTATTACATTCAGTTCCCTGCCGGGACCGGTGAACTGGTAGCGGAGTCCCTCGGCTCCTATGCGGCCGGCGCGGAGGCGGTCTACGCCGACGACAGCGCCATGGTGTTCGACGCCGACGCCGCGCCCGAGGACATCGCGCGCATCCCCTTCGCGAAGAACTCGTTCTCGGTGATCGCCGACGTGCCCCGGCAGCGGCTCGACTCTGCGGTCTTCGACATCGCCGACTTCATCGCCGAGGACCGGCTCGAGAGCGGCGCCCGCACGTTCCGGCTCATGTTCCACGTCGACGGCGAACTGGTCGGCATCGGCGCCCGCGCCCGGCGTGCCATCGAGTCCGCGATCGCCTCGGCCTCCGGCCAGCGCGTCGCGCCCAGCGGCGCGGGCGAGGAGTACTGGGTCGTCGGACGCACCGAGTACGACCGGTTCATGTTCTGCCGCAGGCACAACCGCCCGAAACTCCCGGCGAAGGCCCGCGGTGCGATCTCCCACGAGCTCTCCGCGATGCTCGTGGCGGCGTCCCGGCCGCAGGACGGCGACGTGTTCCTGGACCCGTTCGCCGGCTCGGGCTCGTTCGCGGAGGCCCGGCTCGCCTTCCCGGCGCGGCGGATCCTCTACTCCGACCTCGCCTTGGACCTGCTGCGCGACGAGTTCACCGACCGCCTTCGCGACAGCCGCAGGATCGAGTTCCTCGCCGACGACGCGCTCGCACTCCCCTCCATCGAAGACGGCAGCGTCGACGTCATCGTCACCGACCCGCCCTGGGGCGAATTCGAGGAGCTCGAACTGCCCGTCCCCGAATTCCTCGCCCGCATGGCGCAATCCTTCGACCGGGTCCTGCGCGCCGACGGCGGCCGCTTCGTCGTCCTCACCGCCCGCCGGATCGCCCCCGTCGCCGAAGCGGCCCTGGAGCAAGCGGGCCTCGCCCTGCACGCCGCCCACGGCGTCCTCGTCAACGGCCACCCCGCCACGGTCCTCATCGGCGGTCGCCCGGAGTGATCCGACCCGAGGACCGAGCGCTCATCGCGGCGATCAACCGCCGCACCGGCGCCGACCTGACCGCGACCGGCCGGGCCCTCTTCGGCAAGCTCGGCGGCGCCGTCTACGCCGAACGGCCCGACGGCCGCCCCGCCGTCGTCACCTGCTTCACCGGTCCCCCCGACGAAGCCGACCGCACCGCCGGCCTCCTCAACGACGCCCGCGACCAGGGCCTCCCGGTCCCGCGCCACGAACTGGTCGTCCACCTCGACGACGGCGTCCACTTCGTCCAGGAACGCCTCCCCAGCGCCCCGCCGACACCACTGAACCCCGCCAGGATCGAAGCGATCGTCGCGATCAACGACCGCTTCGCGAACGCCCTCGCGGCCCGCCCCGACATCCCGGAGCCGCCCCAGGCCCGCCCCCGTACCCCCGACCCCCGCCACCGGGCCCTCGCCGACCACAGCCCCCGCAGCCGCCGCGTCCTCGACCGGATCCTGCGCGCCATCGAACCCCCGCCGCCCGCTCCCGCGGCCGACCTCGTCCACATCGATCTGTCCGGCGCCAACGTCCTCTTCGACGAGCACGGCACCGCTACAGCCGTCGTCGACTGGAACCTCGGCGCCTACCGCGGCGACCGCCACTTCGCCCTCGTCCAGACCCGCTTCGACCGCGAATGGTTCGTCCGCTCACCCGCCCCCGACCCCGCCGAAACCGCAGCGGCCCACCGTCTCGACACCCTCCTCACCGAACGCGTCCCCGCCCCCCTCCTCCGCCGCTACTGGGCACAATGGATGCTCCACCACCTCCCCCGAGCCCTCCGCACCGCCACCCCCGACACCATCGACTGGCACCTCACCCTCACCGAATCCCGCCTCGACTGATTCGGATCGAGCCGCGGCTAGGCTGGAGGGGTTCCGGGGAAGGGGAGGGGCCATGGGCGAGGTGCCGGTGGATGAGTTGGAGCGGCGGGATCTGTGCGATCTGCTGGCCGAGCTGGGGCCCGACGCGCCGACGTTGTGCGAGGGGTGGACGACCGCCGACCTCGCGGCGCATCTGGTGCTGCGCGAGCACTTCTCCGGGTGGGGCGATGCGAGGCTCGCGGGGGAGAAGCGGAAGGGCCTGCCCGTGTTGATCGAGCGGCTGCGGGCGGGGGCGCCGCTGGTGCCGTGGCGGGTGCCGGGGCTGCGGACCGCCATGAACGGCACCGAGTACCTCATCCACCACGAGGACGTGCGCCGCGCCAACGGCTTGCGGCCGCGGACCGGCCGTCCCGACCTCGACGCCCTCGCCTGGAAGGCGACCCGCCTCACCGGCTGGAGCGCCGCCCGGAAGATCCGCCCGCACGGCCTGGAGCTGCGCGGCGGCGCCGGGCGGACGCGGCATTTCGGGTCTGACGGCGGCGCCGTGCTCACCGGCGGGCCGGTGGAGCTCCTGCTCTACCTCAGCGGCCGCCGCGAGGCCGCCGAGGTCGAGCTCGCCGGTGACCCTGAAGCCGTGGCCGCCGTGCGGGACGCGAACACGGGGGTCTGATCCCGGGTCTCACCGCACCGCCTGCGCCAGGATCCGCTCGGTCAGCGCGTGGAGCCGGTCTGCTGCGTCGAGGTCGAAGTCCTTGCCCGTCAAGGGGAGCGGCGTGGTCCGCCGCCAGGCCGTGACGCGCTCGGCGGGCGGGTTGTCGATGAGGGCGGCCATCGGGCGGATCGCCTTCTCCACGCGCTGGGCGAAGAGGACGGCCATGGCGTTGGTGAGGGCCTTCTTCGGCTGGGGGAGCGGGTCGGCCATGCCGGTCTTGACGAACATCGGGTTGTAGACGACGTACTTGGCGCGCGAATCCGGGTGGCGCCGCGGGAAGTCCACCGCGAGGAGGTCGATGGAGCGCGACGCCTGCGTCGCGGCCTTCATGCCCTTGTACGGCTCGCGCTCGAACGCCGTGTCGTCCCAGAAGATCCGCCCGGGGAACCCGCCGGGCGCGCCGAGGTTGAAGACCACGGGCGCCTCGGCCCGGTCGAGGAGCGGCACGAGGCCGTGGCCGATCACGAAGCGGCTCAGGTAGGACAGCGCGAACGTGTACTCCAGGCCGTCGGCGGTGACGGTGCGCCGCTGCTGGAACCGCTGGGTCGCGAACACCACGCCGTCCAACCGGTCCTCTGAGGACTCGATCTCCGCGGTGACCGCGCGCATCCCGGCGACGGTGCTCAGGTCCGCCCGCAGGAACCGGGCCCGGTCGGCCGCGCCGAGCCGCGCCGCGGCCTCGGTGAAGGCCCGGCCCTTCGCCTCGCCGCTGGCGACGGCGACGACGCGGTCGCCGCGCTCCAGGAAGTGCAGGCCCAGGCCGCGGCCCATGCCGTCGGTGCCGCCGGTGATCAGGTACGTGCGCACGGGGTGCCGCCTCTCGTCAGATGTCATCGATCGATGACAAAGACTAGCCCGGGCGGCGCGATATGTCAACAAGTGATGACTTATGCTGACTCCATGAACGCGCCCAAGCGCCGCGACCGCGCGGCCACCCGCTCCGCCCTCCTCGACGCCGCCCGCCGCCGCTTCGCCGAGCACGGCTTCGACGGCACCGGCGTGCGCGAGATCGCCGCCGACGCCGGGGTCGACGCGACGCTGATCTTCCGCTACTTCGGGTCCAAACAGGACCTCTTCGACGCCGCGCTCACCACCGACGTGCCCGAAGGCCTGGGCGAGCGGGCCGCCGGCCCGGTCGAGTTCACCGACGCGCTCCTAGAGGTCGTCCTCGGCGACCCCGCCGGGGACGGCGGCGAGCACCCGCTCCTGCTCATGCTCCGCTCTGCCGGCCGCCCCGAAGTCCGCGCCCGCCTCCACGAGGAGGTCTGCGACGGCTACCTCGCCGACCTGGCCGCCCGCTTCGACGGCGAGGACGCCGCGCTGCGCGCCGAACTCGTCGGCGCGCTCCTCCTCGGCCTGGGCGTCATGCGCGCCGTCGTCGGCTCGCCCGTGCTCCCCGGCGCCGACCCCGAGCAGGTCCGCGCCCGCGTCGCCGCCATGGTCGCCGCGCTCGCGGACTAGGCGGCGCCCTCAGAACCCGGCGAGCGCCAGGAACTCCTGGCGCGAACTGGGATCGGTCCGCAGCGTCCCCAGCAGCGTCGAGGTCACCGTGCTCGACCCGGTCGCCTGCGCGCCCCGCAGCGTCATGCACGAGTGCTCGGCCTTGAGGACCACCCCGACCGCCTTGGCGCCCAACTGCGCCTGGAGCCAGTCGGCGGTCTGCTTCGTCAGGCGCTCCTGCGTCTGCGGCCGGCACGCGAAGTGCTCCACGACCCGCGCGAGCTTGGAGAGGCCGAGGACCCGCTCGCCCGGCAGGTAGCCCACGCACGCGTGGCCGGTGAACGGCAGCAGGTGGTGCTCGCAGATCGACCGGAACGGGATGCCGCGCGCCAGCACCAGCTCGTCGTAGCCCTCCTCGTTGGGGAACGTCGTGAGGTTGAACGGGCGCGGCGTCAGCATCTCCGCCCAGGCCCGCGCCATCCGCCCGGGCGTGGCCCGCAGGTGCTCGGAGTCGTGGTCCATGCCCAGCGCCTTGAGGAAGGCGCCCGCGGCGGCCTCCGCCGCGACCAGGTCCGGTGCGGGCGCCCCCTCCCGGTCGTGGGTGCTCAGGCCGGGCGCTGCGGTCGTCGACATGCGGGTCTCCTTCTAAAGACAATCAGAATTGTTTTTAGTGTCGGCAGCCGACGCCTGTTTGTCAAGATTCATTGGTGGTAGAGTCCCGCCCTATGAACGAGGCCTCCGACCAGGCGTGGCACCCCGAGGCGCTCGCGAACCCGGTGCGGCGCCGGGTCTTCGACTACGTCGCGGCGCAGACCGTCCCGGTCCGCCGGGACGAGGTCGCCGCCGCGGCCTCCATCAGCCGCACGCTCGCCGCCTACCACCTCGACCGGCTCGTCGACGCGGGCCTCCTCGCGGTCGGCTACGCCCGCCCCGAAGGCCGCGGCGGCCCCGGCGCCGGGCGCCCCGCCAAGCAGTACCGCCCTGCGCGCGACGAGGTCTCGGTCACGATCCCGCCCCGCGACTACGCGCTGCTCGCCGAGATCCTCGCCGACGCCGTCGCCGCCTCCGACACCCAAGCGCTGCAACAGGTCCTGAACGCCGCCGCCGAGCGCCGCGGCCGCGCCGTCGACCCCGCGCCCGAACTGCTGGAGACCCTGGCCGACTGCGGCTACGAGCCCCGGACCACCGCGGACGAGGACATCGAACTGTCCAACTGCCCGTTCCACCGGCTCGCCCAGCAGGAGGCCGCGCTCGTCTGCGGCCTGAACGTGTCGTTCCTGCGCGGCGTCCTCGCCGCGGCCGACGCCGACCCCGACCGCGTCGAACTCGCGCCGGGCCCGGGACGCTGCTGCGTCCGCATCCACCAGGAGTAGGCCGCGCCGCCTGGTAGGTTCGCGCGCATGGACACCGCCCGCTCGATCAGCCTGTTCCTCCTCGCCGCGCTCGCCGAGATCGGCGGCGCCTGGCTCATCTGGCAGGGCCTGCGCGAGCACAGGGGCGTCCTGTGGATCGCCGCGGGCGTGGTCGCCCTGGGCGCCTACGGGTTCGTCGCCGCCTTCCAGCCCGACCCGAACTTCGGGCGCATCCTCGCCGCGTACGGCGGGGTCTTCGTCGCCGGGTCCCTCGCGTGGGGCATGGTCGCCGACGGCTTCCGCCCCGACCGCTGGGACGTCGTCGGCGCCGCCATCTGCCTGATCGGCGTCGCCGTCATCATGTACGCCCCGCGGGGGTGACCCGCCCGGTCAGGGACGGCGGCAGTGAACATCGCAGAGCGCGTTGTCAAGCCCGGCCGTCAGGGACGCAGGCGCCGCTCCAGTGCCGCCGGGAGCGGGTAGACGCGCTCGGCGGGCAGCAGGCGCTGCGCCTTCGCGGCGCCGCCGCCCTGGACCAGGCTCGCGGCCTTGCGGACCCGGGGCGTCAGGTCGGTGAGCTCCACGACCCACTCCTCCGCGAACGTGCGGATCAGGTGGCGGCCGATGCCGACCTGGACGCTGTAGTGGTTGAGCGCGGCGCCGCGCACCGACCGCTCGGGGTCCCACTGGACGTGGACGGCGGCCTTGGCGACCGCGGCCGGATCGGCGGTCGTGAGGACGGCGTTCGCGAGCGCCTCCTCCCAGCCGTCCCGCGTGATCCGCACGGCGAGGATCCGCTCCTGGCCGGGTTTGCGGGCCCAGTTGCTGCGGTGCATGAGCCACAGGAACGACGGCTTGATCCACGTCATCCGGTTGAACGAGAACGGCGCGGTGAAGCGCCCGGCCCGCAGCGCCGTGTCGGCGATCGCGGGCGGGTACGCCTGGTAGACGACGACGGTGCGGGCGTCGAAGTCGGCGCGGATCTCGTACGGGGAGGCCATGTCCCGCAGCGTGTCACCGGGACCCGTTCGGCGGCAACCGCGTTTCCGGCCGCGGTGCCGCTATGCCGCGTACGAGCGGGCCTGGAGCCGCCACAGCTCCGCGTACGCGCCGTCCGCGGCCAGCAGGTCCGCGTGCGGGCCGAGCTCGATCAGCTTGCCGCCGTCGAGGACCGCGATCCGGTCGGCATGGACGACGCCTTGGAGGCGGTGCGAGATGAGGACGGTCGCGGCCCTGCCGGACCGGGCGCGCAGCGTGTCGAACAGGGCCGCCTCGGCACGCGCGTCGAGCGCGGCCGAGGGCTCGTCCGCGACCAGGAGGCCGCCCGCGTCGCGGTAGAGCCCGCGTGCGGACGACAGCCGCTGCCACTGGCCGCCGGACAGGTCGGTGCCGCCGCGGAACTCGGTGTCGAGGAGCTGCTGCCAGCCGTTGTCGAACCCCTCGATCATGTCCAGCGCCCCCGCCTCCCGTGCGGCCCGGGCCAGCCGCTCGCGGTCCGCCGGGACCTGCGAGCGGCCCAGCCGCACCGACAGCTCGGCGGTGAACGGCCACCGCTGCACCTGCTGCGCGATGACGGCGACGTGCGGGCGCCAGCGGGCCGGGTCGACCCCGGCGACGTCGACGCCGTCCCACAGGATCCGCCCCGACGTCGGCGAGTACAGCCCCGACAGGAGCTTCGCGAGCGTGGTCTTCCCGGACCCGTTCTCACCCACGAGTGCGACCGTCTCGCCGCGGCGGATCGTCAGCGACACCCCGGTGACGGCGTCGGTCTCCTTGCCGGGGTAGCGGAACGAGACGCCGACGAGCTCGATCACCTCCGGGACCGGCAGCGGCCCCGCGTCCGCGGCGGCCGGCGCCGGGCCGGCGAGGTGCGGCTGCGCGGCGATGCGCTCGGCCGCGAGCTGGTCGAACTCGTGCCGGTCGGCGGCGTAGAGCCCGTCCTCGTACACCGTGTTCACCGCGACCAGCAGGTTCGACATCGCCACCGACCCCTGTCCCAGCGCGACGACGGCGGCCGCCGCGACCGCGAGCGGCACCGTGCCGGTCGCGAGCATCCACAGCAGCACCCCGTACACGAGCGCGACCGCCAGGCCCGAGACGACCTGCCCGACGGCCCGGGTGAGCGCCTGCGACCGGATGACGGCGACGTCCGCCTCGGTCTCGGCGTCGACCATCGCCCGGTGCTGGCCGCGCAGCCACGGCCCGGCCTCGTGGTAGCGCAGGTCGTCGGCGGTCCACCGGTTGTCCATGAGCCACTCCACCATCCACAGGCGCCGCCGCCGCGACACCCGGGACCGGTTCGACACGTACATCAGCCGCGCCGACCGGACCGCGGCCCACCCCGTCGGCAGCGCCGCGGCGAACAGGAGCGGCACCAGCACCGGCTGGATCACCACGAGCGCGACCGCCACCGCCGCCACCGTGACGGCCGCGGTCACCAGGTCGACCACGTCCCCGACGAGGTCCACGACCGCCCGGGAGCCGCGGTCCTTGGCGCCCTTGAGCCGGTCGGCGAACTCGTCGTCGTCGAACGACGACCGCGGCACCGACGTGATCAGGCGGTAGAACTCGCGCTCGGACCTGTTGAGCACCAGCGGATCCAGGCGCTGCTGCGCGTACCCGGCGCCGATGCCGAGCCCGGCTCGCGCGGCCGTCGCCCCGGCCAGGAGCGCCAGCGACGGGCCCGCGGCGAGCACCCGGTCCCACGTGGGCGCGGCCGCGAACAGCGTCCCGGTCACGTCCGAGACCGCCAGCAGCGCCGTCGTCGTCGCGAACCCCGCCGCGATGTTCAACCCGATCGCGGCGACCGTCCACATCGGCGACGCCGCCCACGCCGTCGCGAGCGCCTGCCCCAGCAGCCGCGGCAGCCGCCGCGCCATCCGCCAGAACGACGCGGTCTCCACGTCCTCCGCGTGCCGGTACCAGGCGATGTCCTCCAACTGCGGGAGCTCGTCGGACTCCGGAACCGCTCTCCGCTTCCGCTGCCTGGGAACGAACGCCCACCATCGCCGCCGCACCATGATCCGCCCTCCGAGTCGACACGCAGGCGGGCATCATCGCACCGCGCACCGACATCCGCCGGTCGCGAACCCGACACCGCGCCGGGGCCGCACTGTCGGAATGGCGACATCCGCACGGCGCGCCCGGGACACGACGGGACGAAGCCGGATTCGCGAACCCCGACGCCCGTGAAAGGATCCGCGCATGAACCACCGTGAACCCGAGCTGTGGGCCGCACTGGAGTCGGCGGAGTCCGTGGAGGACAACGAGATACAGCAAGCCCAGCTCGAAGACGTGGTCAGCGGCGCCGAAGCCGGGGGCTTCGCCCGCCTCGCCTTCGCCGCCCGGCACGCCCTGGCGAACGCCTACTGCGTGGGGCGACAATGGGACCGGGCCTTCCCCCTGTTCGCCCGCTGCCTCGCCGACCACGACGCCCGCAGGCACGAACTCGGCCCGAGCGAGGAGGCGGCGCTGCGGTCCTGGTACTGCTGGATCGTCCGGTCGATGGCCGAGTTCCCCGTCGTCGGCCTGCCCCAGGTCTACGCGGCCCTCGACGACGTCGAACTGCGCCACCGGACGGTCGGCGCGAACCTCGCCGAGGTGTACGCGACCCGCCGCTCCGTCGCGCACCTCGCCGCCGACTGGGACCAGGAGGAGCAGTGCTTCCGGCAGTGGTCCGCCGCGGGCGGGCCCCGTCCGACGCACATGTGGGACTTGGCCCTGCACGTCGGCCGGCTCGTCGACCGCGGCGACGACACGGCGGCGTACACGCTGGCCGCCCCGGCGCTGACCGGCGCGCGGACCCTCGACGAACCCCCCGTGCCCGTGCACATCGACATGCTCCTCCCCATGGCGCGGCTCGGCCGGCACGCCGAGGCCCGGCGGTCCTACCGGCTCGCCCGCCGCGGCATCACCCGCGACGTCTACCGCTACGAGTACAGCGGCAAGCTCATCGAGTTCTGCGCGCTCACCGGGAACCTCGACGCGGGCCTCGAAACCCTCAGCATGATGATGTGGGGCTTCCCGACCCTCAACCGCCCCAACGGGAAGATGGACTTCGCCGCCGCCACCGCGGTCCTCATGCGGCAGATGGTCGACGCCGGGCGCGGCGACGAGCCAATCGGCTGGGCGAAGCAGGGCGACGACGAGTACGTCGACGCTGCAGGGATGCTCGACCGGATGCAAGGCATCGCCCTCGACCTCGCCGCGCAGTTCGACGCGCGCAACGGCACCACCGCCCAAGGCGACCGGATCCGCGCCCGCCTCGCCGCACCGCCGGTCGCCCGCGTCCGGGTGAGCGCCGCGAGCCGCCGGTTCACCACCGGCATCCCCGCGGGCCTTCCCGCCGAGGAGCTGCTGTCCCGCGCCGAACGGCACCTCGACCGGGACCGGCGCACCTGCGTCGGCGACCACCTCCGGGCGCTCGGGGAGCCGCCCGCCCCTCTGGCTCCCCGCCGCGCGCATCTGGAGGCGCTGCTGCGCGGCGGACCGGACCAGGGAACCGCGCTGCACGAGGCGGCCGGGCAGTACCAGGCCGAGGAGGACTGGGTCCGCTTCGCCCTCTGTCTGTGCGACACCGCGATGTGGATGGCCGACAACGGCAGGCTCGACGACGCGGTGCCGGTGGTCACCCAGATGCGCGACCTGCTGCGCAAACTGCCCGACCCGGAGGCGATCGCACGCGCGGAGTTCGCGTACGCCAACGTCATGACGGGGCTGGACTCGGACGAGGTCGACCGCGCCCTCGCCCGCGCCGCCGAGGACGCCGCCGAATCCGGCGACCCCTACGTCACCGCCCTCGTCGCGGGCCACCGGGTCCACCGGGCGGTGAAACGAGGGCTGCCGCCCGAGCAGGTCATCGCGCTGGCCGCGACGATGCGCGACGCCGCACTGGACGCCGACTGGCCGGCCCAGGCGGTCCACGCGTTCACCTCCCTCGAGACGGCCCATGCCGAGGCGGGCACCACGGCCGCGTACCGCCGGGAGACCGACGAACGGATCGCCGCGTTCCCTTCGGACACACCGCGACTGGTCCGGGCCGGCTACGGCTTCGCGCAGGCCCGCGGCCTGCTCGCCGAGGGCCGGGACGCCGAGGCCGTCCCCGCATTGGAGGAGCTGATCGCCGAGGAGCGCTACAGCGGCGTGCCCGCCGTGCACTGGCACTGGCTCGCCAAGGCGTACTTCGCCGCCGGCCGCCTCGACGACGCGGCCGACGCCGCGGAGGTCAAGGCCGACCTCCTCGACGAACTGCGCGAACGCGGCGACCTCGAGGACCCGTCGGCAGCCGACGACAACCGCAAACTGCTCATCGAGTGCTGCCGGCGCCTCGGCGACCCCGACGGCGCCCTGGAGCACCTGGAGACCCTGAGCCGCAACGCCCACAAGCGGAACGACGCGCAACTCCAGGACTACGCGCGGACCTGGATCGACCAGATCCGCCAACGGACCTGACGGCCCCGCCCCGCCTTGGCGCCGCATCGCTACGATCGCGCCATGACCGCCCCCAAGCCCCGCACCGGCCGATCGGCGACCCCGCTCGCCCGGCTCGCGGCCTACGGCCGCACGCCGGTCATCGCAGTCGGCGTCGTCTGCGCCCTGGCGAGCGGCTGCGGGCTGGTGGCCGCCTTCGGCGACCTGTACGGGGAGAACCCGGCGAGCTGGCTGATGGTCCTCGGCCCTCTCGTAGTGAGCGTCTTCCCGACCGTCGAGCTCGCCTGGCACCGCAACCGCGACCTGACGATGGCGTCGATGAAACGGCGGTGGCTCGTCCTCCCGTTCCTCGGCGTCCTCGCCGCCGTCGTCGCCATGGGCCTCGCCGAACTCGTCATGCACGCGATCGACGCGCAGGCCGCCGCGCTGGCCGCAGAGGTGTGGCTCGACGGGTTCTCCGCAGAGGGGCCGCGCCTGGTGTCGGTGTGCTACGGCCTGCTCGGCTACTTCATCGGCCTCCTGCTCGCCGTCGCCTTCTACACCGTGATCCTTTTGCCACTGAACCTGATCCGCCGCACCGGCCGGACCGACACGGAGCACTCGACGGACACCGCGGACCCGGACACGACCATCGACTGACCGCGACTCAGCCGAGGGCAGCAGGTGGACGGCGCACATGTGCTCCCAGCCCCGTCGAGGAAGCATGGAGCGGACATGAACCGGACTCCGGTTCGCGCTTCGATCCTGCTCGGCGCGGTTGGAATGATGGACCCGCAGACACTGGACGACAATGGAAACGGGGGCGCGGATGCGCGTGCTCATCGTCGAGGACGACGAGGAGACGGCCCAGGTCGTCGCGGTGGGGTTGCGGCGCAAGCAGATGGCCGTCGACGTGGTGTTCGACGGCACGGCGGCGCTGGAGCGGCTGGCGTGCGAGGGCGACGTGTACGAGGTGGTCGTCCTCGACCGGGACCTGCCCGGGACCCACGGGGACGAGGTGTGCGCTGCACTGACCGCCGCCGGAAGCCGCAGCCGCATCCTGATGCTCACGGCCGCAGGCGATGCGGACGACATCGTGGCGGGGCTGGGGCTGGGCGCCGACGACTACCTCGCCAAGCCGTTCGACTTCCCCGTCCTGGTCGTCCGGATCGCCGCGCTGGCCCGCCGCGCGCATCCGGCCGTGCCGCCCGTGCTGCGCCGCGGCGACCTCGTGGTGGACAGCGCCCGCCGCACCGCCGTCCGCGCCGGGCGGCCGCTGGCGTTGACCCCCAAGGAGTTCGGCGTCCTCGAACTCCTCCTCGCCGCGGAAGGCCGCACGGTGTCGGCCGAGGAGCTGCTCGAGCGGGCCTGGGACGAGGCGGCCGACCCGTTCACCACCGCCGTCAAGATCACCGTCAGCCGACTGCGG
Organism: Glycomyces sp. NPDC047369; assembly: GCA_040643255.1. Classification (GTDB taxonomy): domain Bacteria; phylum Actinomycetota; class Actinomycetes; order Mycobacteriales; family Micromonosporaceae; genus Glycomyces. The sequence continues at coordinate 782,358 of JBEYTX010000001.1, forward strand.
GCCAAGCTCGGGTCGCCGCCGGTCATCGAGACGGTCGCCAGAAGCGGCTACCGCATATGAGCGGCCCCTTGGTTCCCTTGCGGCGGTTGAACAAACGGGCCGTCCGGGCGGGCCTGCCGCGCCGGACGGTGCGCCTGCGGCTGACCGCCTGGTACGGCGGCCTGTTCCTGGCCTCCGGGGCCGCGCTGCTCGCGCTCACGTACGGCCTGGTGGCGGGCGCCGTGGACTCGCCGACGGTCCTGGAGCGGGCGGTGACGACCGATGCGGACCCGACCGACGGCGCGGCCGGTGACGGCCCGGCGCTGGACGCCGAGATCGGCGACCTGCGCGCGGAGGCGCAGCGGATCGCGGACCGGCAGAAGGCCGCCGTGCTGCGCACCCTCCTGGTCCAGTCGGGGATCGCCCTGGGCTCGATGTCGGTGATCTCGGTCCTGCTGGGCTGGCTGGTCGCCGGGCGCGTCCTGCATCCACTGAGGACCATCACTTCCACCGCGCGCGACATCTCGGCGACGAGCCTGCACCGAAGGCTCGCTCTGGACGGCCCGCAGGACGAGCTCCGGGAACTGGGCGACACCTTCGACGCGCTGCTGGCCCGGCTCGACGACGCGTTCCGGGCGCAGCGGCAGTTCGTCGCCAACGCCTCCCACGAACTGCGCACGCCGCTGGCCCGCCAGCGCGTGCTGGGCCAGGTCGCGCTCGCCGATCCCGATGCGACCGTGGCGTCCCTGCGCGCGGCCCATGAACGGGTCCTCGCCGCGGGGGAGCAGCAGGAACGATTGATCGAGGCGCTCCTCACGCTGGCCCGCGGCCATGCCGGGCTCGACGAGCGCCGCCCCGTCGACCTGGCCCGGATCGTGCGGGAAGCGGTCGTCGCGAGCGCCGCGGAGGCGACGGACCGTGAGGTGACGCTGTGCTCGGCCATCGGACCGGCCGAGTCCTCCGGCCACCCGGCCCTCGCCGAGCGGCTCGTGGTCAACCTGCTGGACAACGCGATCCGCTACAACACGCCCGGCGGGCACGTCGACATCACCACCGCCACGCGGCACGGCCGGGCCGTCCTGGAGGTCGCCAACACCGGTCCCGACCTCACCCGGGAGGACGTGGAGCGGATCCTCATGCCGTTCCAGCGCTTGGGCGCCGCGCGGACCGCCCGCGGGTTCGGCCTCGGGCTCTCCATCGTCGCGGCCGTCGCCGCCGCCCACGACGCCGACCTCACCGCCGCACCCAGGCCCGGCGGCGGCCTGCACGTCACCATCGTCTTCCCCGTCGCGGCAACGAAACCGCGCTGAAACCGCCTCCGGCGTAAGTTCCCCCTCGGCGCCGCCCCGACGGCGCCCGCGTCACCGTACGCGCGATTCCAGGAGCACTGCGCATGAGCGACACACCGGCCGTCCCGCCGCCGCCCGCGACCACCCGCCGCCGCGGCGCGATCGCCACCGGGGCCGCCGCCCTCGCGGGCGTCGTCCTCGTCGCGGGCCTGAGCGCCTTCAACGACCCGCAGGTGTCGGCCCAGAGCGCCGACGCGCCCGCCGCCTGCGCGGCGCAGGACCCGGCCGCCCCGCCGCCCGTGCGGGAACCGGCCCCGACCACCGTCGCCACCGTGGCCCAGGCGTACCACTGCATCTTCGACCACTACTACGGCGGCGACCTCGTCGACGACCGCCAACTGCTCCAGTACGCGTTCCAGGCCGTCGTGCGGGACCTGCGCGAACGCGGCATCGACCAGCCCGGCGCCGTCCTCCCGGCGCTGACGGGCGACCGCGGCGAGGACTGGTCGCGCTTCGCCGAACGGCTCCAGGAGGTCCTGGACGCGGCACCCGACGACGTGCGCTCGGCCCTCGCGGTCACCGCGATCGAGGGGATGCTGGAAGCCCTGCACGACGACCACGCCGGGTACCAGACCGCCAGCGCCATGGCCCCCTCGAACACCCAGCCGTGGGGCCTGGGCATCGGCCTCAACCGGACCCTCCCCGCCGCCGAGACCGCCCCGGACTTCACCGGCCCGCTCTTCCTCACCTCGGTCGACCCCGGCACCCCCGCCGCCGCGGCCGGGCTCAAGCCCGGCGACGTCATCGAAGCGGTCAACGGCGTCCCGGTCTTCACCAACGACCAGCTCAACCCCGGCGTCATCGACTTCCTCCGCCCGCCCAGCGGCGAGACCACCCCGGTCGTCATCTCCACCTACCGGCCCGCCACCGGCCGGAACAAGCGCGTCCGCGTCGTCCCCGGCGCCCTGCCCGCGCAGCCGCAGACGGGCGTGGAGGCCGCGGTCGTGGACGGCAGCATCGCGAACGTCCGCATCGAGTCCTTCTACCCGGGCGTCGCACAGGAGGCCCTCCAGGCCATCGCCGACCTCCAGGAGTCCACAGAGCTCACCGGCGTCGTCCTCGACATGCGCGGCAACAGGGGCGGCCTCGGCGACGAGGCCAACAAGCTCCTCGGCGCCTTCGTCCACGACGCCGCCGCCGTCTCCTTCTGCGACGCCGAGGGAACCTGCGAACCCCAACCGGTCGACGACAGCACCCCGCTCCTGAACCTCCCCATGGCCACCCTCATCGACGACGGCTGCGCCTCCGCGTGCGAAGTGTTCGCCACCGGCGTCAACGACCTCGACCTCGGCACCCTCGTCGGCACCCGCACCGCGGGCGCCAACTCCGGGCCCGCGCTCCTCTACTCGCTCGACGACGGCACCAGCCTGATCCGCCTCCCCTCCCACCGCGTCATCGGCGCGAACGGCGAGATCATCGACGGCGTCGGCGTCCCCCCGGACCACTACGCCCCGCTCACCGCCGAGGACCTCTCCGCCTGCAAGGACGCGGCCCTCGACAAAGCCACCGAAATCCTTACCTCATAACCGAAACCGGGCCCCGGCACCGCTGCCTCCCCGGCGGCGCCGGGGCCCGCCGCGAGACGCGTGCTTGAATGGCCGCATGGCGAAGCAGCGACACACCCCCCGGGACTTCATCGTGGTCGCACGCACCGGATCCGGGCCCTGGCCGCACCCCGTCGAAGTCGCCGTCCACCCCGCGGGCGCCGACTCGATCGTCGCCTTCTCCATCGGCCCGCACGTCGTCAACGCCGGCGGCCTGGTCGCGCTCGCCACCGTCCTCGACGAAACGCGAACAGGACTGAACCCGGCCTTCGCAGAGGAGTTCGACGCCGCCGAACTCCACTGGCTGACCCCCCTCCTCGCCCGCCTCTTCACCGGCGAGGACACCACCGACGAGATCGTCGCGGCCTACCGCGACCTCCACGGCCAGCGCCCCCCGAGGGCCTCCTATTGAGGGCCCGGCCCGTCAGGCGACGTCGAGGACCGTCTTGAGCCAGCCGTCTTCGCGGCGGTCGAAGGTCTCGTAGGCCTCGATCGCGTTGGCGGGCGGTTCGTGCCGGGTGATGAACTCGGTCGGGTCGAGGGTGCCGGTCGCGACCAGGCGCAGGAGGCCGGGGATGTACCGGCGGTGGTTGCAGTTGCCCATCTTGAGGGTCAGGTTGCGGTTCATGGCGTCGCCGATCGGGAAGCGGTCGAAGCCCGCCGGGTAGACGCCGACGACGCCGATGCTGCCGGCCTTCGCGACCGCGTCGACCGCCCAGCGCAGGGCGAGGCTCGGCGCGTCGCCGGGGACCCACTGGTCGCCGTCGGGGGCCGCGTCGGGCGCGGCGGCGTCGCGTTCGCGGTCGAACTCGGCCGCCTCCTGCTCCGAGACCGCGGCGGGCCCGCCCGCGGGCCGCTGCGCGTCCACGCCGACCGCCTCGATCACCCGGTCGACGCCGATGCCGCCGGTCAGGTCCTTGACGGCCGCGACCGGGTCCTCCCGGTTGAAGTCGATGACCTCGGCGTGCTGCTCCCGCGCCTTCTCCAGGCGCGACGGGATCCCGTCGACCACGAGCACCCGCCCGGCGCCCTGCCGCTTCGCCGACGCGACCGCGAACTGCCCGACCACGCCTGCGCCGAGCACCAGGACCGTGTCGCCCCGGCCCACCTCCGCGAGCTTCGCGCCGAACCACGCGGTCGGGAAGATGTCCGACAGCAGGATCGCCCGGTCGTCGTCCACCTCGTCCGGGATCGGGACCAGGCCCGTCGACGCGTACGGGACGCGCGCGTACTCGGCCTGGAGCCCGTCGACCGGCCCGGTCGACTCCGGGCCGCCGAAGAAGCACGTCCCCGCGGCGGGCCCGTTCGGGTTCGCGTTGTCGCACTGCGCGTAGTACCCGGCCCGGCAGTACGAGCAGGTCCCGCACCCCACGGTCGAGGGCACCACGACCCGGTCCCCGGGCCGGAACCCGCGCACGCCCGCGCCGACCTCCTCGACCACGCCGACGGCCTCGTGCCCGAGGATCGTGCCCGCGACCATCCCGGGCATCGTCCCGCGCACCATGTGCAGGTCGGTCCCGCAGATCGCGTTGCGCGTGATCCGCACGACCGCGTCCGAGGACTCCTCGATCCCGGGATCGGGCACCTCGTCCAAGCGGATGTCCCCGACCCCGTGCCACACCACGGCCTTCATCGCATTCCCCCTCCGCGAACGCCGCGGGCCGCGGATCCGCGGCCCCTCGCAGGGGGCCTACCCGCTGCCCGGCCGCGTATTCGCGAGGCGCCGCGACCGCGCGACCGTTTAGCGGCCGCCGCCGCGGGTAGGGAGGGTCCGGGGGAGACGACGAAGGGGGACCGCCATGACCGACGAGGCCGCACGCGACCGCAAGGACGCCCAGCTCGACCGCGACAGGATCGACGACGGGGACGAGGCGCTGACCACGCAGCAGGGGGTGCGGGTCGACCACACCGACGACTCGCTGAAGGCGGGCGGCCGGGGGCCGACCCTGATGGAGGACTTCCACGTCAGGGAGAAGATCACCCACTTCGACCACGAGCGGATCCCCGAGCGCGTCGTCCACGCCCGCGGCGCCGGTGCCTACGGGGTCTTCCGGCCCTACGACGACCGGCTGCGGGAGTTCACGGCCGCGTCGTTCCTCACCGACCCGTCCGAGGAGACGCCGGTGTTCGTGCGCTTCTCGACCGTCGCCGGATCGCGCGGCTCCGCGGACACGCCGCGGGACGTGCGCGGCTTCGCGACGAAGTTCTACACCCGCGAAGGCAACTACGACCTGGTCGGCAACAACTTCCCGGTCTTCTTCATCCAGGACGGGGCCAAGTTCCCCGACTTCGTGCACGCGGTGAAGCCCGAGCCGCGCAACGAGATCCCGCAGGCCGCCTCGGCGCACGACACCCTGTGGGACTTCGTGTCGCTCCAGCCCGAGACGCTCCACGCGATCATGTGGCTCATGTCCGACCGGGCGCTGCCGCGCTCGTACCGGATGATGCAGGGCTTCGGCGTCCACACGTTCCGCCTGGTCGACGCGGCCGGGCACGGCACGTTCGTGAAGTTCCACTGGACGCCCGCGCTCGGCACCCACTCGCTGGTGTGGGAGGAGGCCCAGCAGGTCTCCGGCGCCGACCCGGACTTCAACCGCCGCGACCTGTGGGACGCGATCGAGGCCGGCGACTTCCCCGAATGGGAGCTCGGCGTCCAGCTCGTGCCCGAGGAGGACGAGTTCGCGTTCGACTTCGACCTGCTCGACGCGACCAAGCTCATCCCCGAGGAGCAGGTCCCGGTCCGCCCGGTCGGGAAGCTGGTCCTCAACCGCAACCCGGACAACTTCTTCGCCGAGACCGAGCAGGTCGCGTTCCACACCGCGAACGTGGTGCCCGGCATCGACTTCACCAACGACCCGCTGCTCCAGGCCCGCAACTTCTCCTATCTGGACACCCAGCTCATCCGGCTCGGCGGCCCGAACTTCGCGCAGCTGCCCGTGAACCGGCCCGTCGCCGAGGTCCACAACGACCAGCGCGACGGCTACGGCCAGCACCGAATCCACACCTCGGGGACCTCCTACAACAAGAACTCAATCTCCGGCGACAGCCCGACGCCCGGCGCCGCGGGCTCGTACCGGCACTACACCGAGAAGGTCGAGGGCGCGAAGGTCCGCGAGCGCTCGGAGTCCTTCAAGGACTTCTACGGCCAGGCGGCCCTGTTCTGGCACTCGATGACGCCGGTGGAGGCCGACCACATCGTGGCCGCGTACCGCTTCGAGCTCGGGAAGGTCACCGACAAGGACATCCGCGCCCGCGTCGTCGACCAGCTCCGCCTCGTGGACCTGGAGCTCGCGCAGCGCGTCGCCGCGGGCGTCGGCGTGCCCGCGCCCACCGAAGGCGCGCAACGGGAAGGACGCACTTCCCCGGCCCTGTCGCAGCTCACCGACCCGGTGCGGTCCGTCGCCACCCGGAAGGTCGCGGTCCTCGCCGCCGACGGCGTGGACGGCACCGGCCTGACCCGCCTCGTCGCCGACCTGCGCCGCCGCGGCGCCGTCCCCGAGGTCCTCGGGCAGGCCGACGGCACCGTCAGGTCCGAGACCGGCGAGGACGTCGTGGTCGACCGGGCCCTGCCCACGATGGCCTCGGTCCTGTACGACGCGGTCGCCGTCCCCGCCGGGGCCGACGCCGTCGCGGCACTGCGCGCGGACGGGCGCGCCCTCCACTTCGTCGCCGAAGCCTTCAAGCACGGCAAGGCGATCGCCGCGTTCGGCACCGGAACGGAGCTGCTGGAGGCCGCGCGGATCGACGCCGCCGAACCCGGCGTCGTCACCACTGACGCGGACGGAGGCGACGTCCCCGACGCGTTCCTCGACGCCTTCGCCGACGCGATCGCCGCGCACCGCGCCTGGAACCGCCGCACCGACGGCATCGCCGCCTGACCCGCCGCGCGGTCGCGCCGGAGTCCCGGATCGCCTGCCGCGCTGGGCTTCCCGCGCGTCAGTAGAGCTGCCCGGTCCAGGTGTAGGAGGAGTCGTTGTACCAGGACGCCTCGCAGTCGGTCTCGCTGTAGCCGTCGTAGGTGCACTCCTGGATGTAGACCTCCTTCTCGGAGGGCTCGCCGTCGTCGCCGTAGAGCTGCCCGGTCCAGGTGTAGGAGGAGTCGTTGACCCAGGAGGTCTCGCACTCGCTGCTGCTGTAGCCCGCCCACTCGCACTCCTGGACGTAGACGTCGCGGTCGCTGGGCTCCGACGACGTCGCCGGATCCTCGTAGGTCTCGTAGTCGTCATCGTCGTCGTCGTAGAGCACGCCGGTCCAGGTGGAGGACGGGTCGTTCGCCCACGACAGGGAGCAGGTCGACGTGCTGTACCCGTCGTCCTGGCAGTCCTCCATGTACACCGAGTAGGAGGACGGGTCGTCCTCCTCGCCGTCGCGGTTCGCGTACCAGACGAGGCCCGCGGCGGCGGCGCAGACGATGAGGAGCGCGACCGCGCCGCCGGTCCCGGTGCCCGTCTGGCCGGCTCCGGCCGTCGCTCGGGGCGGGACCGGGGGAGGGGTCGTCCGGCGCGGTGGTGTCGGGGCAGGGGCCGTTGTGCGCGGCGGCGTCGAAGGAGGCGGCGTCGGGGGAGCGGGCACCGGCTGCTGGACCCACGTGGGCCGGTTCGGGTCGGTGACCATGGTCGGGCCGGTGTCGATGCGGGTGGGGTGCTCTTCGACGCCGTCGAGGAGCCGCGCGATCTCGCGCTGCTGCTCGTCCTCCAGCGACGCGATCGCCTCGGGCCAGGGCCGGGAGGACGGCGCGACCGGGCCGATGAGGTCGAGCAGCTCGCCGGGGGAGGGCCGGTCGGCCGGCTCGGGGGCCAGGCAGCGTACCGCGAGCGCCCGCACCCGGGCGGGCACGCCGTTCAGGTCCGGTGCGGCGCGGACGACGTTGTTCATCGTGTCTAGTGTGGAGGATCCCGAGAATGGGCCGGTTCCGGTGCAGGCCAGGACGAGCACCGAACCGAGCGAGAACATGTCGGAGGCGGGCGTCAGCGGCTGCGACCGCGTCTGCTCAGGCGACATGAACCCGGGCGTCCCGATGAGCGCGCCGGTCCGGGTGAGGTCCGAGCCCTCGGCCGCGCGGGCGATCCCGAAGTCGATGACCCGCGGCCCGCTCGTCTCCAGGATCACGTTGCCCGGCTTCAGGTCCCGGTGGATCACCCCGGCCGCGTGGATCGACCTGAGCGCCGCCGCGAGCCCGGCCGCCAACCGGATCACCGCGGCCTCCGGGAGCGGACCCGCGGCCTTGACGGCCCGGTCCAGCGTCGGCCCGCGCAGGAACTCGGACGCCAGCCACGGGACCGGGTCGTCGGGCCCGGCGTCGACCACCGCGGCCGTGTAGAGCCCGGAGACCTGCCTGGACCTGCGCACCTCGTCGCGGAACCGGGCGAGGAACTCCTCGTCCTCCACCAGCCACTCGCGGATCACCTTGACCGCGACCAGCCGCCCGTCCCCGCCGGCCCCGAGCAGCACCCGTCCCATCGCGCCGCGCCCCAGCTCGGCGAAGACCCGGTACGGGCCGATGCGGTCGGGATCGTTGGTGGACAAGGGCTGCATGGCGTCTCCGAGCTCGAGCGGTTCCGACGCGACCCGGGCGCACCGGCCCCGGACGCGTCACGTCCCGCCCATTCCACCAACCCCCGTCACACATCCGTCCTCACTGCGGGACGCACCGCTCCAGTCCCAGTCGATCGACCGATGCGCTCCGCCGCCACGGCGCAATAGCGTCGGAGACCCCCCTTGCGAAGGAGTTGATCCACCGATGATGCTGCGTACCTGGACCGCCCGCGCGACCCCCGACGGCGTCGCCGCCTACCGGAGGTACTTCGAAGTCGTGCTGCTCCCGCTCCTGCGCCAGCGGCCCGGCTTCGAAGGCGGCTGCCTCGTCGCCGAGGAGCACGGCCTGAGCACCCTGACCTTCTGGGCCTCGCTCGACGCCATCCGCGACTTCGCCGGCGACGACTACACCACGGCCGTCGTCGAACCCGAGGCCCAAGCGGTCCTCACCGACTTCGACCGGACCGTCAGCCACCGCGAAGTCCTGGTCGACGCCCGACCCTGAACACCGGTTCACGCCGTCAAGGGCTCCTGCGGTCGGTCGGCCCGAGTCGCGAAGGCGCCGACGAGGAGGCCCAGGGCGATCCCGAGGACCAGGGCGAGCGCGGCGTGGACCGAGTCGACGGCACCGGACCAGCGCAGCCCCGCTTCGGTGTCCGTGGGGGACTGCACGCTCACCAGCAGTCCCGCGAGGACCGCGGCCGTGCACGCGGCCAAGATCAGCACTCGCCGACTCCCCTCCGGGCGGCGCAGCGACACTGCCGCGACGGCCGCCGCCGCGAGCGCGCCCGCGATCGCGACCGTCGACCAAGGGCCACTGTCGAAATCGACCCGGTCGAGCCAGACGTCCGCACCGACCCAAACCAGCGCGCCCAGCGCCCCCAGGCCCGACCGCAGCCGGTCGCCCCGGCACGCCCACACGAGCGCGATCAGGACCAGCAGGATCATGGCCCACCGGACGTCCCGCACCCAGTAGGCGTTGTTCCCGACCGACTCGACTCCCGACTGCTCCGCCTCGATCCGCGGCTGGAGCACGGTCAGCGCGAACGCCCACCACCCCGCCGCGAAGCCCGCCGCCAGCGGTGCCGCGACCCGCGCAACCCGCCCTGCCATGTGTTCGCCCACCGGACCTCCAACCCGTCGCCGAACGCCCAGCATGCCAGCCCGTGTCAAGCCCGGCGGCGTCCGAGGCGCGACCTGCCGACACCACTTTGTCACCACAATGGCGCGACGCCGTCGCGCGAGACTGGCTCCACTCCGCACGGCCGCAACGCATCGGCGCTCGATGCGGGCGGCGGCGCGTGATCGCAGCCCCGTTCAGCCAGGAAGGGAACCCCTATGCCGCGAACGACCAAGAGGCGTCTGAGTTTCAGGGCCGTATGCATATCCGTCGTCACGTTCACGACCGTCGCGGTCACGGCGGGCGTCGCCTGGGCCGCCTACACCGACAACATGTACCCCACCCAGTACCTGACGGTCGGGTGCTTCAGCATCAGCAGCCCCACCGGTCCGGGCTTCTGCCAGACCGACAACGCGACCCTCACGTACTACATGGACAGCGCCGGCTCGAACATGCTCGAGGCCGCCGACCGCTCAGTCGTCAACAACGTCAAGTCGAACGAGTACGCGCCGACCGACTTCAGCGTCTCCTACGACTCGACGCCCGCGTTCTCCGGCAGCGCGGAGACCGACATCGTCTACGAGGAGAGCGGCATCGGCGTCCCCGCGAGCGCCGACGGCGGCACCTTCTGCAACAACGCCTCCAGCAGCATCAAGTGCGACCAGCAGTACATCCGCATCCGCGGCGGCGGCTCCTACACCTACGGGCTCACCTGCCACGAGACCGGCCACGCCGTCGGCCTCACCCACGGCTCCGACGCCTCGCCCAGGAGGAGCAACACCGACGAGCTGCTCGGGTGCATGGAGACGCCGACCAGCCCCGGCGAGGGCCTGCAGGCGAACAACATCGAGAACATCAACGCCACCTACTGAGGAGGAACCGTGAACATCCGCAACCGCATCGCGGCAGCCGCCGGCATCATCGCGGCCGCCTCCGTCACCGGCATCGTCGTCGCGGCCATCGCCGCACCCGCGGCCCGCCCCGAGGGCCAGGAGACCGCCGCGCCCCAGGCCGAGGTGCTGCTCGGGCAGGGCAGCGACCACCTCCCGAGCGTCACGGCCTCCGACTGGGTCACCTACGCCGACCACGTCATCGTCGTCGAGGCGGTCGCCGAGGAGGCCATCGACCCGTCCGCGGAGGAGGTCGAGCGCGGCGAAGGCGTCATCGGCCGCATCATCTCGCTCACGATCGAAGACGTGCTCTGGTCGCGTGAGGGGGCCACCCACGCGGCCCCCGCGACCTGGGAGTACTCGGGCCTCGGCTGGGCCTTCAGCGACGGCGACACCGCCGCCGCCGTCGAGATGGCCTTCCACGACCTGCCCCGGATCGAGGTCGGACACCAGTACGTCATGGCCGTCCGCTGGGAGGCGGCCGTCTGCGACGAGGACGGCGAGTACACCCCGGCCATGTGGCGCGGCCTCGGCGAAGGCTCCGAGATCCCCTACGACGGCGACGTCCTCGGCAACGGCGAATCCGAAGGCACCGTGCAGGACACGGCGGCGTTCGTAGCAGCGGCCGAAGACGAGCCCGACCAGGGCGTCGAGGAACTGCTCGCCGGCCAGGGCGCCGACGCGATCGTCAGCGCCCTGGAAAGCGCGGTGCCCGACACCGCGGCGCAGGCCGCACTGGCGACCTTCGCCGCCGAGAACGCCTGCGTGTAAAGCGAACCGAACCGCCGAGGCCCGGGTCCCGCGGGACCCGGGCCTCGGCGCGGATCAGGTCGACTCTCGCGCTTCGGCGGCGATCGGGTTCGGCTCGCGGTGGGCGAGGCCGGCCAGGGTGGTCGCGATGAACTCGTGCAGCGACGCCTCCAGGTCGTGGCGCATGGCCGCGAGCTCGGGGAAGAGGTCGTAGGCGGCCTCCATGCCGGGGGAGGGCCGGGTTCCGGCCCAGATGCCGCCGATGCCGAGGATGACCATGCCCGCCAAGGCGATCGACGCGTTCTCGCTGAAGCCGCCGAGGCGGCCGCCGACGATGTCGGCGAAGCGGCGGGCGTTGGCGATGAACGCGAGCTTGTAGGTCGCGGCGACCCCGGCGGAGAGGTTCCGTTCGAGGACCGCCTGCGAGGTCGCGGCCAGCTCGCACAACCGCGGACGCCCGGCGGCCGTGCCCGCGAGCGCTGCGGCGACCGACTCGATGTCGGCCTCGGCCGGCGGCGGCAGCTCCCGCTCCAGCCCGTCGAGCCAGTCGCGGAACTCCCGGTTGTAGACGTCGAGGAGGACCGCTTCGCGGGACTCGAAGTAGCGCAGCACGTTCGACTTCGCCAGGCCCGAGCGCCGGGCCAGTTCGGTGAGCGTCAGGTCGGTCACGCGCACCTCGTCGAGCAGTTCGAGCGCCGCCGCGACGATGGCCTCGCGCCGCTCGGCCCGCTGCTCCTCCGTCCGGGCGCGTCGGAATCCGTCGTTCAATGCGATCCTCACTCCGCTTGTTAAGAGACCGACGGTCTGTTATCTTCGAAGTAGTAGACCGTCGGTCTCTTAATCTACCGCAGGGGTGAGCCATGTACCGCGTACCGGACCAGTCGGGCAAGCGCATCGTCGTCACCGGCGCCAACAGCGGCACCGGCAAGGAAGCGGCCAAGCGGCTCGCCGCCGCCGGAGCCGAGGTCGTCATGGCCGTCCGCTCGCCCGAACGCGGCGAGGCCGCCCGGGCCGAGATCGCCGCGGCCGTCCCGGACGCGCGCCTCGACGTGCGCCGCCTCGACCTGGCCGACCTCGCCTCGGTCAGGGTCTTCGCCGAAGACCTGCTCGCCGACGGCGCACCGATCCACACGCTGGTCAACAACGCCGGCGTCATGCGCCCGCCCAAGCGCCTGGAGACCGCCGACGGCTTCGAGCTCCAGTTCGGCACCAACTTCCTCGGCCCGTTCCTGCTCACCAACCTGCTCCTGCGCCGCCTCGTCGAGTCGGGCGACGGCCGGGTCGCCACGATGACCAGCGGCGTCGCCCACCGCGCCGAGATCCGTTTCGCGGACCTGCAATGGCGCGCCTCCTACCGGCCGTTCGCCGCGTACGGCCAGTCCAAGCTCGGGAACATGCTCATGGGCGCCCGCCTCGCCCAGATCGCCGAGGCGCGCGGCTGGCCCCTGCTCAGCACCCTCGCGCACCCCGGATACACCCGCACCAACCTCCAGACCGCCGGCCTGAACCTCGCCCGCAGCCCCGAGGCCGCCAAACCGCCGATCCAGCGGACCTTCCTGCCCTCCCAGGACGTCGCGCAAGGCGCCGAACCGATCCTCTTCGCCGCAGCCGACCCGGCCGCCGCCCAAGGCGCCTACTACGGCCCGCAGCGCATGCTCACCGGCCCCACCAAGCGGATCAACCTCCCCCGCAGCGCCCGCCGCGGCCCTGACTACGCCGCCTCCCTCTGGTCGGTCGCCGCCGACCTCACCGCCGCCCCGCGCCTCGACGCGCTCTGAGCAGACCGCGGGCCGTGAAGCGGCGCGCCGGACGCGCGCCGCTTCACGGCCTGGAAGCCTTCGTCCTGATCAGACCGGGGTGGTCTGCGTGAAGCCGGACCACCACTGGCCGTCGTCGTACCACTCGGCGTACCAGTAGATCGTGTGTCCCTCGGTCCAGTCCTTGTTGCAGTACACCCACACCTTGGAGGGGCCGAGGTTGTCGTAGCAGACGCCTTCACGGGAGCCGTCGCCGTCCCACCAGGTGATCTGGACGGGGTAGCCGTCGTCCTTCTTGTCCCAGATCCAGATGTCGTCGCCGTTCGGCTGGACGCAGGCGCTCAGGGCGGTGATGGTGTAGCAGTCCCTTGTGGCGGAGTACCAGTCGATGTCCTTGGCCGTGTTGAACTCCACGGCGGTGGCAGCGGCAGCCGCCGGAACTGCGGTGCCGAGTGCGGCGAACAGGGGAATGGCGAGCGCGGCGAGGAGTGCCGCAATGCGGTTGCGCATCGGTGAGTGTCCTCTCGTAGTGATGACGTTGCCGGTCAGATGACGGTCTTGAAGGTCTCGGTCTCGTACACCCAACCGCTGGCCGTGTCGTACATGAAGGACCAGTAGAGGGTGCGGCCGTCGACCCAGTCCTTGTTGCACTTCACCCAGTGCTTGTCGACGCCGAGGGCGTCGATGCACATGCCTTCGCGGCCGGAGACCGGTTCGGACCACCACACGGCCACGCCGTACCCGTCCCTGTTCTGGTCCGCGACCCAGATGTCGTCGCCGTTCGGCTGGATGCACGCGTCGCCGTCGATGTACCAGACCCCGCGGTCGTCCCAGGCGCAGTCCGTCGCCGGGCTGTCGCTCCAGTCCGCGTCGACCGCGTAGTTCGTCTCGAACGCGGCCGCCGAGACGTCCGCGGAGGCGGGCGACGCGACCGCGGCGACCGCAGTGAAGGCCATGACGAGCGTTCCGATCACTGCTGCAATGCGTTTGATCATCGGATCAGTCTCAGGTCCGCCGTTTGACCCGGGTTTGACCGCCGTTTAATCAGTCGGCGCCGAGGCGGGCCCGCACGGCGGCGGCGTTGGGGTGGCCGAGCTCGTCGAGGATCGCCGCCGCCCGCTCCCAGGCGGCGCGGGCCTCGGCCGTTTGGCCTGCGGCGGCGTGGGTCTCGCCCAGACTGGTCAGCGCCGCGGCCGTGAAGTTCCGCTCCCCGGCCTCGCCGCCGAGTTCGACGGCGCGCCGGAGGTACTCGACCGACCGGACGTGCTCGCCGAGCTGGGCCTCGATCGTCCCGAGGCTGTCGAGGACGTTCGCTTCGCCGAGCGTGTCGCCGATGCCGACCGCGAGGTCCAACGCGGCGAGGCAGTGCTCGCGGGCGCGGACGGGGGCGCCGAGGCGGGCGTGGCAGAACCCGATGTTGTTCAGCGCGCGGATCCGCCCGGCGGTGTTCCCCGCCCGCGCATACAGTTCCAGGCCGCGGACCGCGTGATCCAAGGTCGCGGCGAAGTCGCCCGCGGCGCCGTCGAGGACGCAGAGGACCAGGCAGGCGTCGGCCTGCCCGTTCCAGTCGCCGGCGGTCCCGAAGTGCTCCAGGGCCAGGTCCAGGTGCTTCCGGGCCTCGATCCTGTCCCCGTGGGTGGACTGGACCATCCCGAGCCCGAGGTGCGCCGAGGCCAGGCCGTGGACGCTGTGCTCGCGTTCGGCGGCGCGTACTGCGGTGCGGTGCATGGTCTCCCGTTCGGCGGCCGCGTTCTGGCGGCGCAGGTAGGTCTCCGTGCTCCGCGCGAGTTGCCAGGCGTGCGTGTCGAACCGCTGCCGGTACGCCTCCTCGACGGCGCCGAGCAGGACGGCGCGCTCGGACTCGAACCACGCCGCGGCACGCTCGCGCTGCCCGGGCGCGACGAACGCGGCGCCGGAGACGCGGCCGTCCTCCGTCGCGACAGGGAACGGCGTGATCGCCGCGGCCGCCGCGTCGGCGCAGCGCAGCAGCCAGTCGAGCAGCCGCGCCACCGCGTCACGGCGGTCGGCCTCCTCATCCTCGGTCGCGGCCAGCTCGGCGGCGTACGCGGACAGCAGGTCGTGGAGGCGGAACCGCCCGGTCCGGAACTCGCCCACCAGTCCCAGACCGACCAGCTCGCCGAGGGCACGCCGGGCCGCGGTGACGGGTTCGCCCGAGAGGGCCGCGACCGCATCAGCGGTGAAGTCCGGTCCCCAGTGGAGTCCGAGCAGCCGGAACGTCCGCGCCGCAGCCGGACTCAGGGCGCGGTACGAGCAGGCGAACGCCGACCGGAGGTCCAGACCGGAGTCGTCGGCGAACGCGAAGCCGTCGAGCGGTCCGGCCCCGGCCTCCAGCTCGTCGGCGAGCGCGTGCAGGGGAGCACCGGGAATCCCTGCGGCCCTGGCCGCCACGACGGCGAGCGCCAACGGCAGCCGCGCGCAATGATCGATGATGCGGGCCAGCGCTTCGGGCTCCGCGTCCGCCCGGTCCGCGCCGATCCGCCCGGCCAGCAGGTCGCGGGCGTCGCCGCGATCGAGGACGTCCAGGGACACCAGGCGGACGCCTTGCCTCGCAACGAGTCCGGTCAGCCTCGTGCGACCGGTGACGAGGACGCGGCAGGCGTCCGTGCCGGGCAGGAGCGGGCGGACCTGGTCCTCGTCGCGGGCGTTGTCGAGCACGATGAGCATCCGCCGGTCGGCAAGGAGGCTCCGGAACAGGGCCGACCGGGCTTCGACGCTCGCCG
Organism: Glycomyces sp. NPDC047369; assembly: GCA_040643255.1. GTDB lineage: Bacteria > Actinomycetota > Actinomycetes > Mycobacteriales > Micromonosporaceae > Glycomyces. Next base: position 798,023 of record JBEYTX010000001.1, read on the forward strand.
GGACCTGCGCTGGCGGCACGCCGAGGGCGTCGAGGAAGACGCCGAGCACGGTCCCCGGGTCGAGCGCGCGCCCGTCCGGGTCGAAGCCCCGCAGGTCCGCCCAGAGGTTCCCGTCGGGGAAGTCGCCGGCGGCGCGGTGTGCCCAGTGGACGGCCAGCGTCGTCTTGCCCGAACCGGGGATGCCGGTGACGACCGCGACCGGGCTTCCCTCGGCGTGATCGAGCCGCGCCAGTTCCGCGGCGCGTCCGGTGAATCCCGCGATGTCGCCGGGGAGCTGGTGCGGCACCGGCCGGTCGAACCGCGCGGCCTCCTCGCGGGAGCGGCCGAGGAGCCTGCGGTGCTCCTGCTGGAGACCGGGACCGGGCTCGACGCCGAGTTCGTCGACGAGGAACCGCCGCGTCTTCCGGTACAGCGCCAGGGCTTCGCCGGTGCGGCCTGACGCGCCGAGCGCCGCCATCAGCAGTTGGACAGGGCGCTCGCGCACCGGATGGTCGGCGACGAGCGCGGACAGCTCCGGGACGACGTCCCGGGCGGCCCCGGCTCCGATCTCGTGCTCCATCCGGTCCTCGATGGCCGCGAGCCGCTCCTCTTCGAGCCCCGCCCGCAGGCTCTCGCGCCATTCGTCCCCGGCGATGTCGGCCAGCGCCGGACCGCGCCACAGCCGCAGGGCCTCTTCGAGAACCGAGCCCGCCCGGGTCCCTCCGTCGCGGCGTGCGCGGGCGACGAGCCCGCGGAAGCGGTACAGGTCGACCTGGTCTGGGTCGCAGTCGAGCCGCCAGCCGCGGCCGACCGTCGCGAGGGCGACCGCGGGGTCGCCCGCGACGAGGCGCCGCAGGCGCGTCACGTAGACGCGGACGGTGTTCAGCGCGGAGGCGGGCGGCCCGGCGGGCCAGAGCGCGGCGATCAGGCGATCGGCGCTGACCGCGCGGCCGAGGTCCAGGAGCAGCAGGGCGAGGACGCACCGCAGCTGGGCCGTGGTGGGCCCCTGCACGATTCCATCCCGCAGGATCTCGACCGGGCCGAGGATCCGGAACCTCGTGCGAACGGGCCCGGCCGCGGCTCCGCCGGAACGTCCGTCCATATGTCCACCGCCTAGCACACGAAGAGGTCCCCGGTACGGTAGCAAGCCCCCGCTCCGCCCCCATCGGACTCGACCCCGGACGTTGACTTTCCGATCAGCCTGGCGCCCAAAGCGAATCCGCCAAGTTCTCAGAACAAGGATCCACCCGCAGAAGTGCGAAGCGTCGCCGCACCGATTAGCCTCGGAAGGCCGAGACGTCACGACGACCCGGAAGATCCCGGCGTTGTGGAACACTGTTGGTGCCCCTCGTACTGGAAGTTGAGTGATGGTCTCCCTCGATCTGCGCATACTCGGGCCACTCGAGGTACGCATCGATGGCGCCGTGACGACCGTGCCGTCGAGCGCGGCGAGGACGTTGCTCGGCGTCCTGGCCGCTAACGCGAACAAGGTCGTCGGCACCGGCACCCTCACACGCGCTTTGTTCGGGCGCACGGCACCAGCGGATGCGGGCGGCCAAGTCCGGCGTGCTGTCGGCGCGATACGAGAGCGCCTCGGTGGAGCTCATGAGCGTCTCGAAACCGTTGGTGACGGCTTCAGACTCCGTGCGGCGACCGCAGAGATGGACCTCCTTCGGGCGCGAGAACATGAGCGCCTTGCCCGCAGAGCAGCTGCCGCCGGTGATCTCGCCGGAGCCGCTGCCGCATTGCGTGGCGCCCTGAGCGAATGGCGTGGACCCATCCTTGCGGGGCTCGACGGCCCGGTCATCGAATCGATACGCCTAAGGTACGCGGAGTACCGGCACGAGTTGCTCCAAATGCGACTCGACGCCGACCTCCGCCTCGGCCGTCACGAAGCGATACTCGACGAGCTCAATTCCCTGGTAGAGGCGAATCCGGCACGTCAAGGCCTTGTCTTGCTCCAGATGCGAGCGCTCGACGCCTCCGGTCGGAAAGCTAAGGCGGATTTGGCGTATCGGCGGCTACGCGAGCACCTTCAAGCCTCCTATGGGACGGAACCGGACCCGTCTCTCCGCGAGTTGCACGCCGCGATCCTCGACCTGCCTGCCCCTTCCCGCGAGCGTCCGTCGAACTCGCCCGACCGTGGCTCCCATGGAGGGACCGGTGTAGGGACGGGAGAACCTGCGCTGCTGGCAAATGCACCGCGGGACCTGTGGTACATGCCGCGGCGTACATCGTCGGATGGAATCGGAGTGTCGATCTTCCTGGGGGATGGCCGCACTCACGATCTGGTCCAGGCTGCGGTTGAGGGACTGCTGATCGAATCAGGGTGGGAGCCGTTCGGCTTCGAGCCTCCAGTCGTCGGCTCCTGGTTTCGCCGGTTCCGGGCCCGTGTCGCCTCCGGAGCCGGATCTGAGGTCGAGCAGACCGCCGAACTCCAACGCAGGATCCAGTTCGAAGTCGTGCAGGGAGACGAATCTGCCGCCGTTGGACCGTACGCATCGAGTGCGGCCGCGCTTGTGGCTGCACTACGACACGAGGAGCGAGCCTGCATCAGCTTGGGACCGCTCCTGGTAGTGAAGGCAGGGGGAAAGATCCTCGTGACTGACCTGCAACCGACTCAGATCGCGTGGCTGGGACGCAATCCAGCGCTGCTCGCCGACCCCGAGGACCTATTGCAGGGTCTCAACAACCTTGCAGTGCAAGGTCATGCGGAATCGGACTCGACCGGGAACGCGAGAGGCCGGCACCGGAGAACTCCGGAAACGCTAGAGTGACCGTCCACGACCCAGCGCTCCGAGCGAGTTCGGCGTGGCGGCAGCGGGTCGGGCGACTACGAGCACTCGCGCGGCGGTCAGAGGCCTAGCGGAGTCGTTCGCCGATTTCTTGCAGAGTTCGTTGGCGCAGACCTGCGAGGTTGTAGCGGTGCCCTGAACCTACCCCGAGCCCGAGGTCGCGGAGTACCGCGCGCACCCGCTCCGGGGTCGAGCCGAGTAGTGCGGCGAGATCGACGCCGCTGTCGGCGCGTGTGGATTCGATGTCGCTCATGGACAGTGAGCCTAGCCGCGAACCTGGCCCTGCGGAAGCACCGTTCGGCTGCCTTCCCGGGCCATCCGGCGCAGTGCTCGCGACCCGCACGGCGTTCCGATACCACAGCGGCTGCATGGCCCTCCCTCAGCAGGTCGTCCGAAGTGTCCTGCCTTAGTGCCCGCGCCGCGCCGCATCGAAACGCCGCCACTTGACGGCGCCGCCGTTGTGCGGACGCTGTGCATGCGGTGTTCATCGCCGATGCGGTCACGGTGCGCGACGACGCGAGTATGGATCCGTAAGCTCCACATCCCAAGGAGGAAAGCCAGTGAAACCCTTCGCCAGAAGGCTCGCGGGATTCGCCGCGAGCGCCATGCTGGTCGTCGCGACCGTCGGCTTCACGGCCGCGCAGGCGGGCGCCGAGGAGAACCGGGCGGCGTCCGACGTCGGCGCCCAGACCAGTTGCAGCCACGCCTGGTCCGTCGTCGACGGCCGCACCGGCTCGACCACCGGCAACGGCGTGAACATCCGCACCGGCCCCCACAACACCAGCCCGGCGTGCACGATCGTCGGCCAGGCCCAGGCGTCGCACTCGCTGCGGTACGACTGCTGGGACTCCGGGACGGGCGGCACCTGGTCGCACGTCTACGACTACGCCACCGGCGTCTCGGGCTGGATCAAGGACAGCCTCCTGGTCGGCAACGGGGCGTACTACCACTGCTGACCTCGACGCGACCTGCGCGCCCGGGCCCCATCGGGGCCCGGGCGCCTCGCGCTCAGGCGGCGGGCCCGTCGACGAACGGCCGCTCGTCGCGCAGGAGGGACACGTACAGCCGCTGAAGCTCCTGACCGGGCTCGATGCCCAGCTCCTCGTCGAGCCGCAGCCGGTGGATCTCGTACGCCTTGAGCGCCTCGGCCGTCCTGCCGCTGAGCTGGAGCGCGGACAGGTAGAGCGACAGGAGCCGCTGCCGGTACGGCAGGGCCGCAACCAGTTCGAAGAGCTCGCCGACCATGGCGTCCGACCGGCCGAGCCGCAGCTGCCAGGACGCCCGCGCCTCGACGGTGGCCAGGCGCGACTCCTCCAGCCGGTGCGAGGCCGCCTCGAACAGCCTTCCGTTGAGGCCCATCAGGGCCGGGCCGGTCCACACCGCGAGCCCCTCGTCCGCGGCCCGCACCGCCTCGTCCAGCCGCCCGGCCTCGGCCAGCGAGCGGGCCCGTACCGCCAGCGTCTTGAACGTGCAGTAGTCGCAGTCCGCCGCGGCCTTCGGGATCCGGTAGCCGTGCAGCACAGTCTCAATTGGATCGTTCCCATTTCCTTTGAGTACCCTGCGAAGCGAGGCGACCCGATTGCGGACCTGCCGCCTCGCGGTGGCGGGCGGGGCGTCGTCCCACAGCGCCTCCACGAGGCGGTCGATCGAGACGGCGGCGCCGTCGCCCAGGAGCAGCACCGCGAGGATCTTCGGGTAGGTCACCCCGCGGATCTCGACGAGTCTTCCCTGGTGGCGCACTTCAAAAGGACCCAGAAAACGAAACTCCACCCATGCTCCCGGTGCGGATCGGACTGGACATTCCTGGTTCTCGCTAAGGATTCTAAAGGAGTCCGAAGATCATTTCAGCCCCGGTTTGCACGTAATTCGTTGCATTAGAGCGCAACAGCGCCAAGCCGAAACCAATGCGCCCCGAGTGGCGCCCGGGAATCGAAGCATGTGGAACCTTGCCGCTCAATCCCGTTCCGCAAGGTACGCCTGGAGCCTGGCGTGCCGGAACTGGTAGACGGGCCCCGCCTGCCGGAGGACGCCGCGTCGAGCGGCGTCGTCGAGGAACCGCATGAGCCGCAGCGGGCCGAGTCCGCTGCCGGCGAGCGCGACGCAGGCCATCGCGAACGCCCACAACCCGGTGATGCGTGCATAGACCAGCCAGAGCGCGCCCGTCGCCTCGATGAACATCACTGTCACGTCCACCGATCGGCCGACGGGCGGCACCGTCGGCTCGACCAATGCGATCGCGCTCCAGATCGCACTCGCGATCACCGTGTAGCCCAAGACGGTCACGTGGAACGACTTGAGCATTCGGACGGGCGTCGGATGCTGTTCGACCACACGCGCCTCGCGTGCCGTCCGCCGAAGCAGCCGCTCGAAGCCGCGGAAGAACCGCCCCGACACGAGCAGGAGCACGATGGCGACGGCGACCGACGCCAAGGCCGCCGCGGCACCCCCGTTCGCGAACGAGCGGCGCAGCTCCGCGATCCCGATCTCGGACACCGGACCCAGATCCCAAGCGGTGGGCTCTCCCGTGGTCTGCCCCCATGACTCGATGAGCACCATCCAGAACGTGAAGACGAGAGCGCCGTGGGCGACGGCCGCCCACGATTTCATCCACTTGAGACGTCCGGTCAGGTCGGCGTACCCGACCAGCGGCAGGTCGGCCAGGCGCCGCTGCTCCGCCAGGGCCAGCACCAGGGACGCCGACGGCACGAGGGCCAGTATGGACAGCATGAAGACGATGTAGGGGAAGCCGTCCGTCCTCCCGAACCTGACATGCTCCAAGACCGTGATGACCGCGGTCGCGACCGCCGCGACGGCCAGGGCCGCGAGGTGCAGGCGGACCGGCTCGACCGACCGGTGCAGTTGCCACCACGCGAGGTCCCTGGTGCCGAAGCGTTCGCAGTGGGAGGCCAGGTGCGCCAGCCACCGCCGGGCCTCCTCCGGCGGATACGGGCGCAGGCGCATGGCTGCCAGCGCGCTGCGCTTGCGCCCGTAGACGGCGGGCACGTACGCGCCCAGGAGGTGGAGCTCGAGCGATGCGGCGTCGGCCAGGTCGAGCAGCTCGGCGGGATTCGACGCCGGAGCGTCGTACGCGGTGCGGGCCAAGTAGAGGTTGAGTGGAGTCGACAGCACGGTCGCAAGCGGCCCTTGCGGATCGGCCGCGAGCGCCGCGGTCACCGGCGTCCACCGGTTGCGCGCGGCGATCTCGCCGCCGGGCAGATAGGCGGCCGCCTCCCTGGCGGTGACCGGGGCGATCTCCACCACCGCTGCGCGCTCCAGCGGGCGCCCCGCCGCTTCCACCGCCGATTCGTACTCGACGATCCGCGAGGTCAGCACCAGCGGGAGCGACGCCCCGGACGGCTCGTCGAACACGTCGTTCAGCGCCGCGAACGCCTGCACCCTGATAGTCGCGGGCAGTTCGTCGAAGCCGTCGAGGACCGGCAGGAGGCGTCCTTCCTCCATGAGCTCGGCGACCCGGTCGGGACCGGCCCTGCCGTGCCCCTTCAAGTACTCGGCGGCCACCGTGCGCGCGATCCACGTGTCGAGCCGGTCGGCGCGCGCGTTCCAGCCCGCGAGGTCGAGCAGGACCGGGACGGGGCCGCCGGTGGGTTGACCGGCGAGGAGGCGGCACACCAGGAGGACCGCGAGCGAGGTCTTGCCGGAGCCCGGCGGGCCGAGGATCACCAGGCGGCCCGAGGGGATGCGGCGCCACCGCTCGGCGATGTCGTCCGCGGTGCCCGACTCCCAGGCGGGGCCGGGCGCGGTGACCGCACCCGCCACATCGGCGTCCGAAGGCGCGATCGGGCGTGCGGTCGCCTTCCACGCCACCGGGATCGGCGACGGGTCGGCCAGGCCCCGCTGCCGGGCCGCGGTGTTCCACTGGCGGGCCAGGAGCTTCGCGAGATCCCGTGCGGTGCCGTCAGCGCTCGCCGACCGCGCTTTCGCCTCCTGGTGCAGGGACAGCACCCATCCCACGAACGCCGTGACCGCCGCGAGGCAGGCCAGGACCGTCAGCGCAGGCGGGCCCGCGGCGCGCCAACCCAGATACGCCGAGACCGCGGCCACGATGAACGCCAGGAAGTTGTTGAGCGGACCGAGCCGGACCAGGGCGTGCAGCAAGGAGCCCTCCAAAGGGGTTGGGAGGCGGGCACACCGATTATCGCACCCGACCTGCCGTCACCGCCGCGCTCGCGTCCTGCGCCCGTTCCGAACGACGGAGCCCGGCGGCGTCAGCGGTCGCACCAGCGCGCCGACTTGGCCGCGCCGAGGAAGCACAGGATCAGGATCGACAGGATGATGCCGGTGCAGTCGAACTGCACGTTCACGCTCGTGCCCCGCTCGATCGGCATGATCGCGGCGGCCATGACCGCCTGCGAGACCACCTGGACGCCGATGCTCACGCCCTCCACTACGAGCGCGCCGCTCCGGCCCGACGCGCTGCGTCGGCCGATCCGCACCGCGAACAGGGTGCGCAGCGCTGCGAACACGAGCGCGTTGACCGAGGTCAGCAGGAGCACCAGGGGCGTCCAGTCCGCGAGGCCGGGGAACATCCGGGCGAACAGGTCGACGTTCACGGTGAGCGTGATCGCCCAGGTGATCCCGGCGAGCAGTCCCAGACCCACCTGCACCCACATGAGCACCACCGCGGCCGTCGTCAGCCCCGGCCGCCGCGGCGGCTGCCAGTACGGCGCCGGGTACGGGTACTGCGGCGGAAAGGAGTACACGGGGTACTGCGGAGGATCGGCCATCGTGGGGCGCTCCAAAGGGGATTGGGGGATGCCGTTGAGTGTAAGCGCCTGCCCGCCCCCGCGGGGTCCCCGAGACGATTCGCTGACCGGGGCGGTACCGATTCCGGTACCGCCCCAGCGGTGCGTTGCAGGGCCGAGGCCCGGAGTTCAGCAGGCCCTGACGCCGTCGGCGCGGTCGCTCTTGTCGTCGCCGACGTAGGTGCTCGAAGTGGGGGCCGGAGCGGACGTCCAGATCTCGAACCATCCTCCGACCCAGTCGTTCCAGTCGTAGACGGTCGTCCGGACGCCGCCGGTCTGGTTGTCGTGGTACGAGGACGCCAGGTCGCGGAAGTAGGGCTCGGTCTTGCTGAGCTGGTGGATGAAGCCGCACTCGGTGAACCGCACGCGGACGCCCTTGAAGTCCTTGTCCTCGTAGAGGCACGTCCACCCTCGCGGGCAGTTGCGGTAGCCGTTGCCGTACTCGATCTCATCGGGGCCGAGTGCGACGTCTTCGCCTTCCTCGGGGATCGTCAGGACCATGGTGCCGCCGTCCCAGGCGATCTCGTTCTCGTTGATCTGGACGCCGTCGGTCGAGTTCGCGAGGACGGCGTCGATCTTCGCCTGGACGCCGTCGGCCTCAGCAGGGTAGGCGGAGGCGCTCTGCCCGTCGAAGACGGTGACGAGGGCGATGAGCACGGCGGCGAAGGCCGCCGCCAGCGCCGGGACCCGTCGCGTCCGTATGAGTCGTTCAGTGTGCATGTCGGACCTTTCCGTGGGTGGTGGTGCGCCGGAACGGTGTTCGCGGCACGCCCCCAAGTGAACCGGTGTCCGCGGCCGGCGGGAAGCATCCGTTGGAATCGGCTGGAATCCGCTACGGTCGAAGGCATCGGGCCGCGGAAGCGGTGCTGGCTCTTCTCACCGAACTGGACGACCCCGATGCCGACTCGTCCGCGCAGCACTCGAAAGCCTGGACTGAGCGCACCGCCTTGCGGACTCGGGGTCGTGTCGGAACGCGCTGGCCCGGGCCCCGTTGGGCCCGCGCGCTCCGACGCCACGATGCAACCCGACGATGGCGGTTGGAGGGAAGGCGCGATTGGAATACGTTGGAACGCAAGCATCGGAAGTGAGGACGCATGCCCCCTGCCGACACCGCCGCCCGGCTCGCGGCCTGGCTCGCCGCACACATGGAGCACCACCGGCTCAGCGCCGACGAGGTCGCCCGCGAGCTGCGCGTCGGCGCGGGCCAGATCCGCGCCTGGCTCGCCGCCGCCGGGCACCGACCGCCCGCCGCCGCGGGGGAGTTCGACCACCTCGACACGCCCGTGAAGCTCGGCGCGTGGCTGCGCGCCCGCATCGCCGACTCCGGGCTCACCGTCCGCGACCTCGCCTCATCCACAGAGGACGTCTCGATGAGCACGGTCTACAACTGGCTCAAAGGCGAGCACCTCCCCGCCCCGCCCGCTGCCGACGGACCCGACCGGTTCGACCTGCTCCTGTCCAACCCCGCGCTCGGCCTCGGCATCCACCAGCGCGTCCAGCTCGACGAGGTCCGCCGCCGCCTCACCGGCACCTCGCTGCACGTCGAGGACCCCGCCGCCTGGGACGCCCGCGCCCTGCCCGCCGCCAACCGCTCCTTCACCGGCCGCCGGTCCGCCCTCCGCCGCCTCGACCGCGCTCTCGCCGACCGGGCCGCCCTGGTCCTCGTCACCGGCATCGGCGGCGTCGGCAAGACCGCGCTCGCCGTCCAATGGGCCCGCTCGGCGCTCGCCCAGGCCACCTACACCGACGGCTGCCTCTACCTCGACCTGCACGGCTACAGCGCCGGCGCCCCCGTCGACGCCGCCACCGCCCGCCTGCGCCTGCTATACCAGCTCGGCGTCGACCCCCGCCGCCTCCCCTCCGACCCCGAAGCCCAAGCGGCCCTGTACCAGCGGATGCTCGTCGACCGCCGCGTCCTGCTCGTCCTCGACAACGCGCACGGCGAGCCCCAGGTGCGCCCGCTCCTTCCCTCCGGCCCCGGCTGCCTCGCGCTGGTCACCAGCCGCGGCCGCCTGACCGGCCTCGACGTCACCAGTCCCGGCCTCGTCCGCCTCGACCTCGACGCCCTCGCCGCCGCCGAGGCCGCCGCGCTCCTGCGCGACCTGCTGGGCCGCCTCGCCACCAAGGACGTCCCCGACGCCGACATCGAGGCCCTCGCCGACCGCTGCGGCCGCCTCCCCCTCGCCCTTCAGATCGCCGCCGCGAACTACCTCACCCACCACCACCCGCGGCGCACCACACTCGCCGACTACACCGCCGACCTCGCCTTGGGGGCCTTGGCAACCGGGCCCGACGACCCCGCCACCGCCGTCACCCCCACCCTCGACCATTCCCACCGCCATCTCAGCCCCGGCGCGCAGCGCGCCTACCGCCTCCTCGGCCTCCACCGCGCCCCCGACTTCGCGCCCGCCTGGGCCGCCAGCGTCGTCGCCGAACCCCTCGACCGGGCCCGGACGCTCCTGTCCGAGCTCGCCCAGGCCAACCTCCTCGCCGTCGACGACCGCGGCCGGTACGCCTTCCACGACCTCCTCCGCGAGCACGCCGCCGCCCTCGCCGACCGCTACGAGAGCGCCGAGGACCGCCGCGCCGCCATCGGCCGCGGCCTCGACCACTGGCGCGCCGGCGGTGTCGCCGCCACCATGGCCGCCGAACCCGGCCGCGATCCGATCACCTTGCGCCCCTTGGCGCCCGGCGTCGCACCCGAGGTCTTCAATGACTACGACACCGCCGCGCAGTGGATCGACGACGAACTCGAAGGCCTCCTCGCCGGGGCCGCGCACGCCGCCGAGGCGGGCTTCGACGCCGACGTCTGGCAGTTCGCCTGGACCGCCGCGAACGCCCTCGGCGACCGCGGCCAGTGGAACCGCCAGACCGAGCTCGCCCAGCGCTCCTTGGAGGCCTCCCGGCGCGCGGGCGACGCCGAGGCGATCGCCCGCAGCCACCGCTTCGTCGCCCACCCCGCGATCCGCGACGGCCGCGTCGACGAGGCCCGCTCCCACCTCCGCCGCGCGCTCGACCTTCACCGCGACGACGCCGACGCCGCGGGCCAGGCCGCCGTCCTCCACAGCCTCGCCGCCATCGAGGAGCACGTCGGCGACTACGCCGCCGCCCTCGCCTGCGCCGAAACGGCCCTCGCCATCGACCGCGACCGCGGCTTCCTCGGCGGCGAAGGCCGCGCCCTCAACGAGATCGGCTGGTACCTCGCCCACCTCGGCCGCGCCGCCGAAGCCGTGGAGCCGTGCCTCCAGGCCCTCGCCGTGTTCGAGAAGCTCGGCGACCGCGGCAAGGCCGCGCTCACTCTCGACACCCTCGGCTACATCCGCCACGTCCACGGCGAGCACGGCGCCGCGATCGCCGAGTACCGCCGCGCCAACGCCGAGTTCCGCGCCCTCGGCCGCCCGTTCGAGACCGCCGGCACCCTGGACCGCATCGGCGACGTCCACGCCGACGCGGGCGACCGCACCGCCGCACGCGCCGCCTGGAGCGAATCCCTCGCCCTCTTCGAAGCACTCGGCCACCCCATCGCCGACGACGTCCGCGCCAAACTCGACGCCCCCGAATAACCGCCCGCCAGCATCGTCGCCGCAATCCCGAAGGCGGCACCTCGACGCTCCTCGTGGTCAGGCGGGGGTCTTCTGACTGAAGGCGCACTTCCAGGTGTCGCCGCGGCGCACCCAGAGGTCGGTGATCCATTCGTCAGCGGTGTACGGATCGCCTTCCCACGCACCGGTGCTCACGCGCTGACAGGTGACCAGGAGCGCGTCCGCGGTCGCGACCGTCCGCTCGGGCCCAACGGCCTCCATTGTGTAGTGCGCGAGGCGGCCCGAGGCGATCCACTCGATCAGGTCGGACTTGGCGACCATGCCGTCGGGACCGACGTACACCCAGTCGTCGGTGAAGAAGCCGGCGATCCGGGAAGCGTCGTTTGCGAGCAGCGCGCGCTCGAAGGCCTCCGCCGCGACTCGGACCTCTGACTCGATGTTCATGCGGCTCAACGCATCCAGGATCGAGTTGACGTGGTCGGCGTGCTGCGGGGCGTCCATTCGCAGTTCGCGGAACTCGCGGTCCGACGGGCCGTCCCGCAGCTGGGAGAGCCACCCGATCAGCGCTGCCGTCCCCTCAGGCGTCCCGACGAAACCTGTCCCGCCGAAGCCGGGGTCCGCGAGGTGAGCGGTGTCGCCGATGAGGATCTCGGCGAGCGCCAAGGCGGTCATGTCGTACAGGTACTCGTCGACGGCGGGATCGTCGCCGAGGAGGCCCTCCGCTCGGGCGGCGGCCACCAGTTCGTCGGCCGTGACCCGATCCCGGCCGCGGGTGAGTTCCTCGACCATGCCGAGGACTTCCAGGCCCTCGTCGCTCTCAAGCGCCTTCACACCCCATGCACCCATGGCGCCCAATCTAATACGCCAGCGAGAGTCCATGATCCGCGAGTCCTGAAGCACCACTGCGATTCCAACGTATTCCAACGGTTCCTTCCTGATGAGACCGCTCCTCGGTTGAATTGCGCCGGGCCTGATCGGAGTCCGGCCCGCTGGAGGAGACGCATGGGTGCAAGGACGGTGAGATTCCGCGACGTGTTCGCGGTGCGCGAGTTCAGGATCCTGTGGATCGCGCAGGTCCAGTCCCGCATCGGCGACCAGTTCGCCCGCGTCGCGCTTGCGCTGCTGGTGTTCGAGCGGACCTCCTCGGCGGCGCTCACCGCGCTCGTCTACGCGATGACGCTGCTGCCGCCGCTGCTGACCGCGCCGCTGCTCACCGGCCTCGCCGACCGCTACTCGCGGCGGACGGTCATGGTCGTCGTCGACCTCCTGCGCGCGGTCCTGGCGGCCGCCATGGCGATCCCCGCAGTGCCGCTGCCGGTCCTGGCAGTCCTGGTAGTGGCCGCGACCTGTCCGCAGCCATTGTTCGCCGCCGCCCGCACCGCCACCACGCCGCGAATACTGCCCGACGAGCGGTACCCCGTCGGGACGAGCATCATGGTCGCCTCCGGCGACATCGCGCAGATCGCCGGTTTCGCACTGGGCGGCCTGGTGGTCGGGACGTCGGGAGGCCCGCACCTGGCGCTGGGACTGAATGCCGTCTCGTTCGCGCTATCGGCGGCCATGCTCCGCTGGGGCCTCGCCGAGCACCGACCCGAACCCGGCCCTGGAGCCGCCGGACGCGTCGGCTTCGCATTGGCGGGCATCAGATACGTCAGCGGCGACCGCCGTCTCCTCGGCCTGGCGGGGATGCTGTGGCTGTTCGGCTGCTTCGTCGTGCCGGAGGCGCTCGCGGCCCCGTACGCGAAGCAGATCGGCGCCGGAGACGCCGAGGTCGGCCTGCTCATGGCCGCCAACGTGGTCGGCGCCGCCATCGGAGCGATCGCAGTGGCGAAGTTCGGGCCGACGCTGCGGCGGCGGCTGATCGTCCCGATGGCGTTCGCGACCGGGATTCCCCTCGTGGCCACGATGAACGGCCCCAGCCTGCCGGTGACGCTGGCGCTGTGGGCGCTCTCGGGACTGCTGGCGAACTACATGGTGCTGACGCAGGTGTCGTTCACGCAGTCCGTACCGGACGGACTGCGCGCCCGCGCGATCGGATTCGCCGGGGCCGGGCTCCAGACCGCGCAGGGGCTGGGAGTGGTGGCGGGCGGCGCGCTCGCCGAGACGATGGCCCCTTCCACGGCGATCGCGGTGTGCGCCGCCGCCGGCTCGGTCGGCGCGCTCCTGATCGGCGCTGCGTCAGGCCTCGGCGCGGCCCCGCAACAACTCCCGGAAGCGGCCTCCGCTGCCGCGCCCGGGCCACCGTCCACTTCAGCGTTCGAGAGGAGGGAACCGTCATGCGCGACCGCGAATACCGCCGCCCGGGAGAGATCGAGTAGACCCCGAGTGTGAGGCCAGAGCGGCCGAAGCCCGGGCTGCCCCGGGCTTCGGCCCACCGACGGGCGACGAGCCGCCGGCCAGCTGCGACTACTCGAGGTAGCCCGGGCCGACCACCGCCCCGGCGTTCGGATTCGTTCGGAAACCGCGCAGGGCGCGTTCGCTCAAAGAGGATCGAGGGTCAGGTGCCGCAGGAACCGATGTCGGCATTGTGGAAGGGAAGACAGATGAGCATTCGACTGCGAACCGGCCTGACCGCCGTGGGCGCGCTGGCCTTCGTCCTGCTCGCCGCGGCCCCGGCGGCCGCGAGCACTGGGCACGAGGAGTGGACCGCGGAGCCTGACGGGTTCACGCCGCCGTACGCCAGCGTGCGGATCACCGGCGCCGACAACCGCGACTTCAGCGTCCGGATCACGAGCGACGACGACAGCGTCCGCATCACCAGGCTGCCGGGCCTGGAAAACCGCGACTACAGCGTCGCCCCCGCCAACCGGGATTTCTAGCACCCGACCGACGCGGGCAGGGCCCGCGCGGAACACAGTGTCGCGCGATCGGGCGTGACCGCTCCATGTGGAACCACCGGCGCCAGCGCCGGAGGCGGGACGCGTTGGGGGGCGTTCGGCACTGAGATCGACACCGACACCACTCTGGAGCACGTGGTCGACCGGCTGCTCGACCACGTGCTCAAGGCCCCGTAGCAGCGCATCCGACGGGTCCGGCCGAGAGGCGATCGCGTCGAGCCGGCGTTTCGCGGCGCTACCGCGCCGTCGCGAGTGCCTTGAGGCCGTTGACGATCGCCTCGGCGCCGGGGGCGCGGTCGGGGTCGACGAGGTGCTGGGTCATGACGCCCATGATGAGCGCGAACTGGACCGCGCCCGCGGAGTGCGAGGCGTCGGCCGATTCGGGGGCGAACGTCTTCCCGAGACCGACCCGGGCGCGCTCCTCGGTGTCGGCGAGCTGCGAGCGCAGTTCGTCGTCGTGCAGCGTCTGCGCGAGGATCTCGATGTTCGCCCTCCACAGCTCGGGGCTGCGCCGGAAGGAGTCGATCATGCCCTCCCAGAAGGCCCGCAGGCGGTGCTCGGCGCCGTCGGCGCCGGTGCCGACGGCCATCATCTCCTCGGCGAGGTCGCCGGACAACTCGACCATGGCCTGGAGGAGGAGCTTGTCCTTCGTGCCGTAGTGGTAGCCGATCGATCCCAGGTTGGTGCCGGAGGCGTTGACGATGTCGCGGGCGGTCGTCCGGCTGTAGCCGCGCTCGACCAGGCAGCGCTTCGCGCCTTCCAGCAGGTCCTCTCGGTGTCCCATGCGGTGATCCTAGCCGGTGCCCTTGATTTATACAGACGTATGATACGTTTGTATAAATCGGCGCGACGCCGAGACAGAAGGGACCCCCCATGAACCTCGCCCGCTACACCCGCGGCAATTTCGCACCCGTCACCGAGGAGACCACCGCGTTCGACCTCGCGGTCACCGGCGCCATCCCGCACGACCTCAACGGCCGGTACCTCCGCATCGGCCCCAACCCCCTCGGCATCGAGGACCCCGCCGCGCACATCTGGACGCTCGGCGAGGGCATGGTCCACGGCGTGCGGCTGCGCGAGGGCCGCGCCGAGTGGTACCGCAACCGCTGGGTCCGTTCGGCCTCCGTGGCCGACCGCCTCGGCGAACCGCGCCGCGGCCGCGCGGTCGACGAGCGGTTCGACTTCGCGCCCAACGTCCAGATCGCCGGGCACGGCGGCCGCTTCTACGCCCTCATCGAAGGCGGCCTGGCGCCCTACGAGCTCACCGGCGACCTCGACACCCTCGGCCCCTGCGACCTCGGCGCCACCCCCGAGGGCTTCAACGCCAACGCCCACACTAAGTTCGACCACCGCACCGGCGAGATGCACTCCCTCGCCTTCCGCTACGGCGCCGACTTCCTCCAGCACATCGTCTTCGATCCCGAGGGGACCGTGCGGCGCAGGACGAACATCCCCGCCCCGACCTTCCCGTACCTGCACGACTTCGGACTCACCGACCACCACGTGCTCATCTACACCTCACCGCTCGTCTTCGATCCCGCGCTGCTCGCCACCGGCGTCCCCTTCGGATGGAAGGACGGCCTCCCCACGCGGCTCGGCGTCATGCCCCGCGAGGGCGGCCCGGTGCGCTGGATGGACCTGCCCCAGGGCATGGTCGGCCACACGCTCAACGCTTACGAGGAGCACGGATCGATCGTCGCCGACGTCATCGTCCATCCCGGACGGTTCGAGCTCGTCGATATCGGCGCGGGCCGTCCGGTCCTCGAGCGCTGGACCGTCGACCTCGCCGCGGGCATGGTCCGCACCGAACTCCTGCACGACCGGCCCCAGGACTTCCCGCGCCTCAACGGCCGCTACGCGGGCCGCCCCTACCGGTACGGCTACTCGGCCTCCACCGAGCTGTACGCACCCCCGAGCCCGACCGACCCCGACCGCCCCGACGCGGGCTTCTCCAACGCGGTCCTCAAACACGACCTGATCGCAGGCACCACCGAGACCCACGAGTTCGGCCGCGACGCCGCCGCGGGCGAGACCGTCTTCGTCCCCGCGGCGCACGCGAAGGCCGAGGACGACGGCTACAACCTGCTCTACGTCCACGACCCCGAACGCGGCGCCGCCGACCTGGTCATCCTCGCCGCCCAGGACTTCACCGGCGCACCCCTCGCCCGGATCCACCTCCCGGCCCGCGTCCCCCTCGGCCTCCACGGCAACTGGATCCCCGAGGCATCCTGAACGACGCTCCTTCCAGGCCGCGCACGGTCACGCCCTCGGCGACCATGGGACGCGTTGCAGCCGGCGGCGTCGATGCCCAGTCGCCCTCATAGTCGGCACCGTGATGTGCGCGGTGCAGGAGGATCCAGTCCGAAGGAACTGGCGCTGTTTGACGGGCCGGGGCGCAGGCGTGCAAACGTGGTACGAGCGGGTGTTCCTGCCCCTGTCTTGCCGGTGTTCGGCCTTGTTCGGGCCGCGCCCCCGCCGCCAGACTGATCACTGTGGCGACGGCCCGCTCGGTCGTCCCGGCCGGTCGACCGAGCCCTGAATCCGCCCCTCCACCTGGAATGCGGATTCCACAACGATTGCAGCGGAAGGAACACGATGTCCCTCAACAGTGTCCTCAAAGGCAACATCCGAAGGGTTTCGGCGACACTCGCCGGAATCGCGATGGCGGCGTCCCTCGCAGGAATCGCCGTCGCCGGTACCGCCTCAGCGGCCCCCGGCGCCGACCGGTCCGAGACGTCCTCGTCCGTCACCGGCGAATACACGACCCAGACGCAATGGTTCTACGAGACCTTCTTCGCCCGCCGCGTCACCTGCCTGACGAAAGGCGAGATCTACGAGGACGAAGGCTATCTCTATCAGTGCCGGACGGCGGAACGCAACAACCGCGTCGTCTACGAACTGTGGCTCGGCATCGGGTGACGCCGCTCCCGCGACGCGCCGAGTGCCCCGAGGCTTTTGCCTCGGGGCACTCGACGGCACCGTAAGCAAGGCTGGGGAGCCTGGGAGTCCTTCGGTCAGACTCGGCTCAGCAGCGAATCGATGGCAGTGGCCGCGTTCGGCAAGATGCGGCTCGGCGCAGGTCCGCCCGGCCAGGGGCGGCCGCGGTCGATCCAGATCGTGCACAGCCCCGCCGACTGCCCGCCGCCGACATCGGCTCTGACGCTGTCGCCGACCATCCAGCCGCCAAGCTCGAGGTCGGCGCCACAGCGGGCCGCGGCGATGGCGAACAGCTCGGTCGCGGGCTTCTTGATCCCTTCGGCGCCCGAGACCGCCCAGCCGTCGACCAGGTCGCTCAACTGCGCGTGCATGATCGTCGCGACCTGCGTGTCCTCACGGCCATTGGTCACGATGCCGATCCGCCACCCGCACTCCCGCAACTGTGCGAGCCCCGCTTGGACCGCCGGATCGGGCTTGATCAACGACGGCTTCTCGGTGCGGTACCGCGCCCAGAGCGCCTCGGCGCTCTCACGCAGACCGAACCGTGCCTTGACGTCCGCGAAGTAGCGGTCCTTCGGGGTCAGCCCGTCGCCGTCCTCGGCGACCAGCCACTCGACCGCCTCAGGTCCGAGTCCATGGCGCGCAACGAGTCCCTCGGCCCATCTGCGGTGCGCATCGGCCCGATCGACCAACGTGTTGTCGAGGTCGAAGAGCGCGAGCCGCTGTGTCACATGAGGCATCCTAGACTGCTGGCCGCAATCGGCCACTGGAATTTGAGCCCAGCACTGAAATCCGTTGGAGCTCATCGGATCAGGTGGAGACGGGTGCGCCAAAGCGACCGCGGGATAGACCCCTCACCGCCACTATCTGTCCGACGCGGTCTCTACCATCCCCGACCAGCAGGCTCGTGCGGATGTGGATGAGGAGGAGCTGATCGTCCTATGGGGAGTGAATGCTCAGCGGGTTCCGGGTGCGCCGGAGGTGATCAGTTCGAGGAGGTTCGCGCGGATGCGGGTGAATTCGGCTCGGACGGCCGCGGCGGTCTCGGTGAGGGTGCGGTCGTCGGGGTCTTGATCGGGTTCGAGGAGCAGATGGACGGTGTCGGCGAGGGCGGCCTCGAGCCCGCCGTCGTCCCGCGGGCCGGTGTCGGCGGGGCCGGCCATGATCGTGCCGAAGCCGACCATGACGGCGTGCAGCGCGTGGTGCTGCCGTGCGAGGGGGAGGTCGGCGCGGATGAGGCCGCGGTCGCGGAGGAGCGGCAGGACCGTCTCCCCCATGCCGGTGGGGGTGGCCTGGGTGAAGCGGTCGCGGTCGGCGCTGTCGGGCACGAGGATCCGCAAAGTGTTGTCCCCTTGATCCCATTGGCGTCTGAGCCATGGGTTCGCGGCGGTGGTGCGGATCAGCAGAGGGGCGAGGCGGCGGGGCAGGATGCAGTGCGGGTCTTCGCCGATCAGGGCGACGGCGGTGTCGATCCAGGCGAGGACTTCGCGGGCGAGCAGGCCCATGAACAGGGCTTCCTTGGTGGACCAGTAGAGGTACACGGTGCCCTTGCCGACGCCGGCGGCAGCGGCGATCTCGGCGATGGTGACCTTGCGGATGCCGTGTTCGAGTGCGAGCGCGCGGGCGGCGTCGAGGATCCGGGCCGCCTTCGCGGAGTCGTGTTCGATCAGCCGGTTCACGGTGCTGCTGCTTCCTGTTCGGGTGCGACCATGATGGCACGCGGCGCGGCCCCGGCCTCCCCGCGTGCGCGGTTCAGGCGGCCGCGATGTCGAGGGTCTTCGACTTCGCGGCCTTGCTGCGGTGCTGGAACGTCTGGAAGAGCCTGCGGCCGGGCGCAGTGCCGGTCATGCGGTTCATGAGCCTGCGGATCCGGTACTCGGAGGGGTCGGCCGGGACGAAGATCTTGCGCATGTCCATGCCGGTGGTCTGCTGGTACTCGATGAACGGGCGCAGCTTCGCCTCCCACGCGCCGAGTGCGGCCGCGATGTCGCCGGGGTGGCGTTCGAGCATGGTGCCGAGCAGGTCGGGACCGGCGAGGCCGGTCGCGGCGCCCATGCCGGAGTAGAGCGTCGGGCACCAGGCGGCGTCGCCGACCAAGACGACGCGGCCCACGTGCCAGCGGTCGAGCCGGACCTGCTCGGGCGTGTCGAAGAGATGGTCGGGTGCGTCCTCGAACCGGTCGAGGAGCCACCCGAGCGTCGCCCCGGTCGGCTCGGGGCCGAAGGCGGCCCGCAGCGACTCGATCGGCGATCGGGTGAATTCGGCGTCGATGTCGCCGGACGCGTAGTTGAAGAGCACGGTGGGCGGCCGGTCGGCGAACGGGAAGACCCAGGCCGAGCGGCCCTGCTCGGCCATCACGAGGCCGTCGGTCTGGCGGAACCCCGGGACGGCCCCGGGCAGGGCGAACGCGGCGAGCATGTAGCCGAGGCGGTGGAGGCAGTCCTCGTCCGGGCCGAACACGGTGCGGCGCACCGTGGAGCGGAGGCCGTCCGCGCCGACGAGGAGGTCGAAGCGCTCGGTGGAGGCGGTCCCGTCGGCCCGGTTCTCGATGTCGACTTCGACGCCGCCGGGGTCTTGGCGGATCGCGGCCGGGGCGCTGGAGTACCGGATGGCGACGTCGGCGGAGAGCGCCTTGTACGCGGCGTCCTCAATGTCGCCTCGCATGACCGGGCGGACGCGTCCGGGCACGGCGTCGGTGAAGTTCATGGCGCGGGTTCGCCTGCCGGAGCGGTCGACGTTGTAGGTCGCGAGCGCGTCGGACATGCGGTTCGGCAGTTCGATGCCCATGCGCTCGGCCGCGGCCAGACCGGTGCCGAAGACGCCGATGAAGTAGCCGCCGCGGCGGCGCTCGGGAGCTCGCTCCAGGATCTGGACGTCCCAGCCCGCCTGATGGAGCCGCACCGCTGAGGCGATGCCGCTGATGCCGAGTCCGACGACGAGGGCCCGCTGGCGCGGGGCGAGGTTCGCGTTCATGAACCGACGATAGAACGAACTGACCAATATTGCCATTTGGTCAGTTAGGTGTGTGGCGAACGCCGCACCGAACCCTCGTCCCAGGTCCATGGAACTTGACTCGATCGGTGATGATGCCTGGCTGCGCTCGCGAACAGGGCACCAGCGAACACAGCGCCGCGGGCGGTCCTGCTTGAGACCGCCCGGACTGGATGGGTGCGGCCTGGGAATACGGGCGTCCGCCCAAGAAGCGAGTCCGTCGTGGTCGTACGTCGCTCTGATGCAAGAACCCCGGGACACTCGCACGTCTTTGCGGGTCGCCGGGGAGTGCGGGTCTGCGGTGGTAGCCCGGGTGGGATTCGAACCCACACTGTACGGGTTTTGAATCCGTCTTCTCTGCCAGTTGGAATACCGGGCCGGGGCCTTGCCTGTGCGGGGCGGGGCCGGTGTGAATGATACCTGGGGGGCGGGCGGGGAGGGGGTTGGGTCAGGTCAGTTGGGTGCGGAGGTCGGCGGCGGCGGTGAGGGTGGGGGCGAGGGCGGTGCGGTCGGCGGGGGTGAGGGAGAGGGTGGTGAGGCGGTCGAGGAGTTCGAGGGCGCGGGGGCGGTCGTCGAGGCGGGCGGCGAGTTCGGCGCGGTAGGCGAGGGCTTCGGCGAGTTCGGTGGCGGGGGTGTCGGGGCCGGATCTGGCGAGGGTCGCGTCGAGGATCTTGGCGGCTTGGGCCGCGTCGCCTTTCGCGTCGCCCAGGACGATCGCCCGTTCGAGGGTCTTGCCGAGTCTGCTCTCCGGGGCGGGTGCCGCGTCGGCGTCCTCGTCGGCCGGGAAGAAGCGGATGACGTTGCCGCCAGGGTCGACCAGGGAGAAGCCCGCGCGGTTGCCGGTGTTGGCGCGCTTGCGGGGGCGGGTGGTGCGGGGGATGCCGGAGACGAGGAGTTTGCCGTGCTCGGCGCGCATGCCGGCGGCGAAGCGGTCGAAGAGGGCGCCGGTGTCGGGGACGATGACGATGCAGGTGCCGTAGGTGTTCTCGGGGTCGAGGTCGTCGACGCCGTAGAAGTGGAGCTGGATGTCGTCCAGGACGACCACCGTGTACGGGTTCGGCCGGGTCTGGTGGAGCGTCTCGGTGAAGCCGAGCATGCGGTAGAAGGCGGCGGTCTCGTCGATCGAGCGGCAGGGGAGCAGGGGGATCGTCTTCTCACCGGTCATGGGAGTGCTCCTGTTCGATTGCGGCGCTGAGGGTGTCGAGGACCGCCCGGGTGGCGGCGACCGCGTCGGGGTCGAGGCGGGCGGCGAGGGCGTCGGCCCAGGCGGCGTGGCGGCGCTCGACGTCGGCGAGCGCGCGCAGGCCCGCGGGCGTGGCGGCGATGAGCTTGGCGCGGCGGTGGCGCGGGTTGTCGCGGTACTCTGCGAGGCCGTCGCGGACGAGGGCGTCGGCCGTCTGCTGGACGCTCTGGCGCCGCAGCCCCATGAGGCGGGCCACCTCGGCGACGGTGCGCGCCTCGGTGTCGACGACGCCGAGGACCTGCCAGCGCGCGCTCGTGAGCCCCGCGGGCCGCGCCAGGTCGTCCCCGGCGGCGATGAGCGCGCCGTTGGCGCGGAACACGCCGACGATCAGTTCGGACACCGCGAGCGCGCGCGGGCTCAGTTCCTCCACGCGGGCAAGGCTAGCACTCGTTGACAGGTACCTGTCAACTCAGTCGAGGACGTCCGCGGCGACGCGGGCCAGGGTCCTCGTGGCCCAGCGGGTCATCGCGGGGTTGGAGTCGACGTAGTACCAGGCGGCGCCGATGGCCTGGACGAACGCCCAGGCGCGGCCGCGGTTCCACTCGGACTCGGTGGGGGAGAGGACGTCGCGGAAGGTGCGGCGCGGGGCCGTGTCGAGGAGGTGCCAGGCGGCGATGAGGTCCAGGGCCGGGTCGGCGGGCGAGAGACCGCCGACGTCGAGGACGCCGGTGAGGCGGCCCTCGCGCAGGAGTACGTTGCCGGGGATGAGGTCGCCGTGGCTCATCACGTCGGGCGCCGAGCCGCGCGGGAGGTCGCACATGCCGGACCACAGGCGCCCCATGAGCGGCACGTCGAGCAGCCCTTCGCTTTCAAGGAGGCACCGCTGCACCCAGTCTTCGTGGGCCGCGATCGCGCCGCCCCGGCCGCCGCCGGAGAACCGGCGGCCCCGCAGCGGGATCGCCCGCACGTCGCGGATGAACTCGGCGAGGTCCGCCGCGAGCCCATGGGACGCACCGGGATCGTCGTCCGCCGTCTCCCCGGGCAGCCACGTCTGCACCGACCACGGCAGCGGATACCCCGCGCCCGGCGCGCCGATCGCCAACGGCTTCGGCGTCGGGAAACCCGTCCGGCCCAGCAGCTCCCGGGCCGCCTCCGCCTCCGCTTCGAGCACGAGCCGCGCCGCCGCAGGATCGGCCGGCTGGAGCGGGAACCGGGCCGTCAGGTCCTCGCCCACGCGGAAGATCGCGTTCACCGTCCCCGCGGACGGAACCGGGGACACCGGCAGCCCCCGCCACCGCGGGAACTGGGCGTCGACCAGCTCCTGAACTGCGGCAACGGGAACGGACAACTGACCCTCGTGCATCTGCATGCGCAGAGCCTCGCACCGCCCGGGCCCGGCGGCAACCCGGTTTCCGGGACCGGAGGATGGCGGGCACAGTGGAGGTGTGGGAGCCTGGAGGAGTTCACCCCTGGGCGTTGAGGAGACCGGAATGTCGTCGGCGCAAGCGAAGGATGAGATCCGACACCGCGTGTGGTCGCTCCTGGAGCGCCGAGGCGCCGCCGAAGGGCCCCCGGGCGGGCGCATACCCCGCTTCCACGGCGCCCGCGAGGCCGCCGAGCGGCTCGCCTCCACCGAGCAGTGGCAGCACGCGAACGCCGTCAAGGTCAACCCCGACCGCGCCCAGCACCAGGTGCGCGCGCTGGCCCTCGGCGCCTCCAAGGCCACCTACATGGCCGTCCCGAAACTCGCCCTCGACCAGCCGTTCTACCTGCTGAACTCGCTGCTGCCCAGCTACACCCCGGACGAGGCCGCCACCCGCGACGCCGCCGAGGCGCACAGCCTCCTCGTCGGCGTCGAGGCGATGCAGCGGCTCGACCTGGTCGTCTCCGGCTCCGTCGCCGTCAACCGCGACGGCGCCCGGATCGGCAAGGGCCGCGGGTACGCCGACATCGAGTACGGGATGCTCACCGAGGCCGGGCTCATCGACGACCGCACCGTCATCGCCACCACCGTCCACGACCTCCAGGTCCTCGACGAGCCGCTCCCCGAGGAGCCGCACGACTTCCGCGTCGACCTGGTCGTCACCCCGACCGGGATCATCCGCTGCCCGCGCTCCCGCCGCCCCCACGGGCTCCACAAAGACCGGCTCACCGCCGAGCACCTCGCCGAGATCCCGTTGCTCGACGCGCTCACCGCGAACACCCGCGGCGGCGCCGGTGAGGGGTAGTGCGGCTCACGTTTCGGCCCTGGCGTCCGAAACGCTCGCCATAGGAACGTGCGGACGTAACACGCGGCGGCTAAGCTAGCGTCCGGACGTGCCGCGATTCCCGCACGCCCCACCGTCCAGACGCGCATGAAAGGTACGGACCCGCATGACGAGCAAGGCCGCCGAGGAGCCGCGCAAGCGCGTGCTCATCGCCGAAGACGAGGGGCTCATCCGCCTCGACCTGGCCGAGATGCTCACCGAGGAGGGCTATGAGGTGGTAGCCGAGGCCGCCGACGGCGAAGCCGCCGTGCGCCTCGCTCAGGAGCACCTGCCCGACCTGGTCATCTGCGACATCCAGATGCCGATCATGGACGGTCTCCAGGCCGCCGAGAAGATCGTCTCCGCGCGCATCGCGCCGGTCGTGATCCTCACCGCCTTCTCCCAGCGCGACCTCATCAGCCGGGCCACCTCCGCCGGGGCCATGGCCTACCTGGTCAAGCCGTTCCAGAAGTCCGACCTGGTCCCCGCGATCGAGCTGTCCCTCACCCGCTTCGCCGAGATGACCGCCCTCGAGAAGGAGGTCGAGAACCTCACCGAGCGCCTCGAGGTCCGCAAGCTCGTCGACCGCGCCAAGGGCCTCCTCATGACCCAGTACGGCATGGCCGAGCCCGACGCGTTCCGCTGGATCCAGCGCGCCGCGATGGACCACCGCCTGTCCATGCGCGCCGTCGCCGAGCGCGTCATCGCCGAAGCCGAGCAGAAGGAAGCCCAGGAAGCCGAGTAGGCGACCCGTATTCCATGAGGCCCGCGATCCACCGGATCGCGGGCCTCCGGCGTTCCCCGGCCACGCCGTCGCGGACTTGCCCCGATCCTGTCGGACCCACTCGATAGGCTCGGGGACGTGACCGCTTCGCAATCCCGCCTGCTCCTGATCGACGGCCATTCGATGGCCTACCGCGCGTTCTTCGCCCTGCCAGCGGAGAAGTTCGCCACCGACGACGGGCAGGTGACCAACGCCGTCTACGGCTTCGCCTCGATGCTCATCAACCTGCTCAAGGCCGAGGAGCCCACGCACGTCGCGGTCGCCTTCGACGTCTCCCGCCACTCGTTCCGCACCGACGAGTACGCCGCCTACAAGGACGGCCGCGGCGAGACCCCGCAGGAGTTCAAGAGCCAGATCCCCATCATCAAGCAGCTCCTCGACGCCTTCGGCATCGCCTGGCTCACCAAGGACGCCTTCGAGGCCGACGACATCATCGCCACCCTCGCCACCCAGGGCGAGGCCGCCGGGCTCGCCACCCTCATCTCCTCGGGCGACCGCGACGCGATCCAGCTCGTCAACGAGACCGTCACCCTCCTCTACCCGGTCAAGGGCGTCACCGAGCTCGCCCGGTACACGCCCGCCGCCGTCGAGGAGAAGTACGGCGTCACCCCCGGCCGCTACCGCGACCTCGCCGCGCTCGTCGGCGAGAAGGCCGACAACCTCCCCGGCATCCCCGGCGTCGGCCCCAAGACCGCCGCCAAGTGGATCACCAAGTACGGCTCCCTCGACGGCCTCGTCGCGAAGGCCGACGAGATCACCGGCAAGGCCGGGCAGAGCCTGCGCGACCACCTCGACGACGTCATGCGCAACCACCGCCTCAACCGCCTCGTCACCGACGTCGAGCTCGACAAGGCCGTCGCCGACCTCGAATGGCACGGCTGGGACGTCGCCGAGACCAACAGCCTCTTCGACGCCCTCCAGTTCCGCGCCCTCGGCGACCGCCTCAACGCCAACCTCGCCGACAAGGCCGTCGGCGCCGCCGTCGCGCCCGTCGCCGAGACCGCCCAGGTCGAGACCGCCGTCCTCGTCCCCGGCGGCCTCGACGCCTGGCTCGGCGAGCGCACCGGCGACGTCGCGATCGCCTTCACCGGCACCTTCGCGTCCGGCGCCGGGTCCTTCGACACCATCGCGCTCGCCGAAGACGGCCAGGCCCTGTGGTTCGAGCCGTCCCAGCTCGACGCCGAGGACGAGCGGACCTGGACCACCTGGCTCGCCGACGCCGGGAAGCCGAAGCTCGTCCACGACGCGAAGGCGTTCCTGTGGGGCGCCGACGCCGCCGGCTGGCCCGAGCCCGCCGGGCTCAAGGCCGACACCATGATCGCCGCGTACCTCCTCAAGCCCGAGCAGCGCTCCTACGCGCTCGGCGACCTCGCGATGCAGTACCTCGGCCGCGAACTCGAGACCGCCCAGACCGCCGCCGACGACGGCGCCCTGTTCAGCGACGCCGCGCTCGCCGGCCAGCCGACGGACGACGACACCGCCCGCGTCAACGCCGACTGCACCGCCGCCGCGGTCGTCGCCGAGCTCGCCGCCGAGCAGGCGCAGCGCCTGGAGCAGCGCCACCAGGCCGCGCTCGCCGACGACCTGGAGTTCCCGATCATCGGCGTGCTCGCGCGCATGGAGATCACCGGGATCGCCGCCGACGAGGGCCACTTCGCCGACATCGAGTCCGGGTTCGCCGCGCAGTCGAAGGACGCCACCGACCGCGCCCACGAGATCGTCGGCCGCCCCTTCAACGTCGGCTCGCCCAAGCAGCTCCAGGAGATCCTCTTCGAGGAGCTGAAGATGCCGAAGACGAAGCGCACCAAGACCGGGTACACCACGAACGCCGAGGCGCTCCAGCAGCTCCTGGTCAAGACCGGGCACCCGCTCCTGGAGCAGCTGCTGCGCTTCCGCGACGTCGAGAAGCTCAAGCAGATCGTCGCCACGCTGCGCGCCACGATCCAGACCGACGGGCGCATCCACACCACGTTCCACCAGACCGTCGCCGCCACCGGGCGCCTCTCGTCGGCGGACCCGAACCTCCAGAACATCCCGGTCCGCTCCGAGGCCGGGCGCGCGATCCGCGCCGGGTTCGTCGTCTCCGACGGCTTCGAGTCGCTCATGACCATCGACTACAGCCAGATCGAGATGCGGATCATGGCGAGCCTCACCGGCGACGAGGGCCTGATCGACGCGTTCATCGCGGGGGAGGACATCCACTCCGCGGTCGCCGCGAAGGTCTTCGGCGTCGGCCTCGGCGAGGTCTCCGCCGAGCACCGCCGCAAGATCAAGGCCATGTCCTACGGCCTCGCGTACGGCCTGTCGACGTACGGCCTCAGCCAGCAGCTGGGCATCTCCAACGAGGAGGCGCAGCAGCTGTCCGACGACTACTTCGCGCGCTTCGGGAAGGTCCGCGACTACCTGCACCGCGTCGTCGAGGAGGCCCGCAAGACCGGGTACACCGAGACGATCATGGGCCGGCGCCGCTACTTCCCGGACCTGACCTCCGACAACCGCCAGCTCCGCGAGATCGCCGAGCGCGCCGCCCTGAACGCGCCGATCCAGGGCTCCGCGGCCGACATCATGAAGACCGCGATGCTCGGCGTCGACCGGGCGCTGCGCGAGGCGAAGCTCGACTCGCGGGTCATCCTCCAGGTCCATGACGAGCTCGTGTGCGAGGTCGCACCGGGCGAGGCGGCGCGGCTCGAGTCGCTCGTGCGGGAGCAGATGTCCAACGCCGCCACGCTCGCCGTGCCGCTGACGGTCGCCGCGGGCTTCGGCTCGTCGTGGGAAGACGCTGCCCATTAGCGGTGTCGGTGGACACCAGCCCCTGGCCCGGACTGGCGCGGCATTATCGCGCACGGTAACCTGGACGAGCCTGGGCTTGTCCGCGTCCTCAGAATGGAGCAGGACGCCGCCGGCGGCAAGGGCGGCCCGGGACTGAACCGCGAGTGCGCGCGTCCTCTGGGCGCGGGCGCGAGCCCACGAATGATACGTATCCGGAGCACCAGCCCACATGACGAGCAGCATCGAGGCCACCTCGAGCAACGCTGAGAACAGCACCACGGTCGACGAGAATCTGTCCGACGAGGAGCTCCTCGCCGCGATCGACGCGACCATCAAATACTTCAACGACGGCGATATCGTCGAAGGTACCGTCGTCAAGGTCGACCGGGATGAAGTCCTGCTCGACATCGGCTACAAGACCGAGGGCGTCATCCCCTCGCGCGAGCTGTCGATCAAGCACGACGTCGACCCTGAAGACGTCGTCGCTGTGGGCGATCACGTTGAGGCCCTCGTCCTCCAGAAGGAGGACAAGGAAGGCCGTCTGATCCTCTCCAAGAAGCGCGCCCAGTACGAGCGCGCCTGGGGCACCATCGAGAAGATCAAGGACGAGGACGGCGTCGTCCGCGGCTCGGTCATCGAAGTGGTCAAGGGCGGTCTCATCCTCGACATCGGCCTCCGGGGCTTCCTCCCCGCGTCGCTGGTCGAGATGCGCCGCGTGCGCGACCTCCAGCCGTACGTGGGCCGCGAACTCGAAGCCAAGATCATCGAGCTCGACAAGAACCGCAACAACGTGGTCCTGTCGCGCCGCGCGTGGCTCGAGCAGACCCAGTCCGAGGTCCGCACCGAGTTCCTGCACCAGCTGGCGAAGGGCCAGGTCCGCAAGGGCACGGTCTCCTCGATCGTCAACTTCGGCGCCTTCGTCGACCTCGGCGGGGTCGACGGCCTGGTCCACGTCTCCGAGCTGTCCTGGAAGCACATCGACCACCCGTCCGAGGTCGTCGAGGTCGGTCAGCCGGTCGAGGTCGAGGTCCTGGAAGTGGACCTGGACCGCGAGCGCGTCTCCCTGTCGCTGAAGGCGACCCAGGAAGACCCGTGGCGCCAGTTCGCGCGCACCCACGCGATCGGCCAGATCGTGCCCGGCAAGGTCACCAAGCTCGTTCCGTTCGGCGCGTTCGTCCGCGTCGAGGACGGCATCGAGGGCCTCGTGCACATCTCCGAGCTGGCCGAGCGCCACGTCGAGGTGCCCGAGCAGGTCGTCAAGGTCGGCTCCGACGCCATGGTCAAGGTCATCGACATCGACCTGGACCGCCGCCGGATCTCGCTCTCGCTCAAGCAGGCCAACGAGGCCTACGTCGAGAACGAGGAGCAGTTCGACCCGACGCTGTACGGCATGGCCGCGCAGTACGACGACCAGGGCAACTACATCTACCCGGAGGGCTTCGACTCGGAGACCGGCGAGTGGATGGAGGGCTTCGACGAGGCCCGCGAGGAGTGGGAGCGGCAGTACGCCGAGGCCCGCACCCGCTGGGAGGAGCACGGCAAGCAGATCGCCGAGCGCGTCATCACCGAGGCTCCGGCCAAGCCCGCCGAGGGCGAAGCCGCACCGAAGGGCGACAAGGGCGCCAAGAAGGCCACTTCCGAGAAGAAGTCGGCCCCCGCGGAGCCCCAGGGCACGCTGGCCACCGACGAGGCGCTCGCGGCTCTCCGCGAGAAGCTCGCCGGGAACTAGCACCCGACACCTGTCACTCTTTCAACTGACAGACCACTGCCCGTCCCAGGCCGTTCGCCTGGGGCGGGTAGTGTTTTATCTGTGCTTAAAGTCGCATTGACCGGTGGCATCGGAGCCGGTAAGAGCACGGTCGCGAAGCAGCTCGCAGAACTGGGGGCGAGCGTCATCGACGCCGACGCCCTCTCCCGCGAAGTCGTCGCCCCCGACACGGAGGGCCTCGCCGCGGTGGTCTCACGCTTCGGCCCCGAGGTCCTGACCCCGGAGGGCGCGCTCGACCGCGCGAAACTCGCCCAGATCGTCTTCAACTCCGCGCCCGCGAGGGCCGAGCTCGAGGCGATCGTCCACCCGCGCGTCCGCGCGCGGGCCCGCGAGATCACCGAATCCCTGCCCGACGACGCCATCGTCGTCCAAGACATCCCGCTCCTGGCCGAGACCGGCCAGGCGCCCGGCTTCCACCTCAACATCGACGTGGAAGCGCCGCGAGAGCTCCGGCTCGAACGGCTCGCCGCGCGCGGCCTCGACCGCGCCGACGCCCTCCGCAGGATCGACGCCCAGGCGTCCGACGCCGACCGCCGCGAGGTCTGCGACGTCGTCCTCTACAACGACCACGACGTCCACGAGCTCGAGCGGCGCGTGGCCCTGCTGTGGGACGAGCGCGTCAAGCCGTTCGCGGAGAACCTCCGCAACGAGCGGTACGAGCCGCGGCCCGAGAAGCTCCAGCTCGTCGAGACCGACCCGGTCTGGGCGCACCGCTTCGAGCACCACGCCGCGCGCCTGCGCCGCGTCATGGGCCCCAGCGCCGTTCGCATCGACCACGTCGGCTCGACGGCCGTGCCGGGCCTGCCCGCGAAGGACGTCATCGACATCCAGGTGACCGTCGTGTCCCTGCACATCGTCGACGCGTTCGCCGAGGCCCTCGGGGACGCCGGGTACTTCGGGAAGGTCGCCTACGACTCGCCCAAGCCCGGGCACCCGGACATCGAGCAGTGGGAGAAGCGCTTCTACGGGTCCGCCGACCCCGGCAACATCGCGCATATCCACTTCCGGTCGATCGACGCGCCCGGCCAGCGGTTCGCGCTGCTGTTCCGCGACTGGCTCCGCGCCGACCCGCAGGCCCGCGCCGACTACGCGCACGTCAAGGGCGTGCTCGCCGCGAAGTTCGACTCCGCGCGCGAGTACACCGAGGCCAAGGAGCCCTGGTTCGACCGCGAGGGCTGGCCCCGCGCGAACCGCTGGGCGGAGGAGCACGGGTGGCACGCGCCGCTCTGCTGACCGTCTAAACACGACATTTCCGGGTCCGCGGCATCGCCGCGGGCCCGCTCGCGTATGCGCACGCGGCCGCCGATGCTGATACGATGACAAGTCGCGTTCGACACCGTTCGACGACGGCAATCACCAATCGGTGCGCATTCGGTCGCTCAGCGTCCCAGGTGCCACCGGCATCCGCTTGTACGAGCAACGAAAGTCACTTCGGGACAATGCTGACACCCTTCCCGCTCTTGGTCTTCGGCACGACCTTGCTCATCGCGATTCCGACAGTCCACATCGTCCTCGCATTCCGCGCGAGGCGCCGCATACCGCCGCTCGACGCGCTCCTGCGGCGCCACGGCCGCCCCGACTGCGGGCACGTCGACACCCAGATCCGGGACCCGCAGGACGTGCTGCGCGAAGCGCGCGCCGCCGTCCGCGACCCGCACCGCCCCGCGGAGGACCGGGACCGCGCCGTCCACGACCTCGCCCACGGCCGCGCCGCGAACGACACGACCCGGTGGACCCTCCGCAACATCGTCCAGGACCGCTACCTGGACGAGGACCACCGCTTCGCCATGCTCACCGCCTACTGCCGCTGCGATCCCGAGGCCGCGCTCGAAGCGCTCGACCTGTTCGCCCGCGACGGCTCCAACAACGCGTTCAAGCGCCTCGACGCGGCCCAGCGGATCCACGACGGGGCCGTCAGGCGCCGCGCGGTCCTCGCGATCGCGACGGCCGCCGACGTCGACGCCGAGTGCCGCCTCAACGCGGCGACCGCGCTCAAGCCGCTCGCCCCGCGCGACGCCGAGGCCGCGTTCCAGGTCATCGCCACCGACGGCGCGTCCGTCGGCTTCGGCGTGCGCATCCTCGCCGCCAGCGAGTGGGCGCTCATGGACCGCGAGGCCGCCGTCGAGGCGCTGTGGCGGATCGTCCTCGCCACCACGACCCCCTGGTACTGGCGGATCGCCGCGGCCGCGAAGCTCGTCATGCTCCGCGTGCGCGCCGCGTACGACCTGCTGTGCGAGTGGATCGAGAACCCCGAGCTGCCCGCGGACGCCCGCGCCCAGCTCTCCCTGACCCTCGAGCGCCTCGACGACTGAGGGCGCCCCGGACGCGCGACGGGCCCGGCCATCGGCCGGGCCCGCGTCGTCTCGCCTTGCGGCTCAGCCGATCCGGTCCTCCACGTCCCACGGGACCGCGACCATCGGGTAGTCCTCGTACGCCACCTCGGCGCTCGCGACGCCGTAGTACGTCATCATCTCGACCTCGGTCAGGCGGTCGTCGGCCACGTGGTACCGGTACGCCGACCGGCCCGCCTCCGCCTCGGCGTCGCCGTTGACGGGGAACTCGACCACGTACTCCGGCTCGTCCTCGGTGCCGTCGGTGCGCAGCAGCCGCGCGTCGGCGGCCATCCGCTCCTCGTCGTCAGGCTCCTCAGCGGCCATCTCCAGGAGCCGGTACACCAGCGACTCGACCGGCCCGAAGCTGTCGGCGACGTCCTCGTCGGTCAGCTCGTGGACCTCCCAGCCCTCGGTGGGCGGCGTGTCCGGGAGTTCGCCGTCCTCGACCGCGAGGGTCGCGAACCCGCCGGGCCGCGCGAGCATGAGCCGCTGCCCGCTCGCGTCCTCCAAGTGCAGGTACGCAGTCATGGTGCGCCAGTCGACCGACCCGAACCCGGTCGCGACCTGCCCGTCGGCGACCGGCACGGCCAGCTCGACCTCGGCGGACCGCTCCCAGTTCTCGTACCGGACCTCGCTGATCGCCTCGGCCAGGTCCTCGTCCACCGCGGCCGGCGCGATGGCCGGGCCGCCGAGGAGGTCGACCGGGACGAGCCCGGCGGGATCGACCGCGACGTCGCGCAGGAAGTCCACGGCCGAGAGGCTCTCGGCGCCCGTGTTCACCTGGAACCGGCGCAGCACGCCCTCGCCGTCGATGGAGTACAGCGCCTCCGGAGCCGCCGCGGCGGTCTCGTCCGCCGCGGGCTCGCCGGTCTCGACCATGATGGGCGCGCGGAACGAGTCCACCGGCTCGCCGTCGATGATCCCCTCCTCGCGCCAGACCGCGTCCTCGGCCAGCTCGGCCGGATCGTCGGCCTCTGCCGCGGTCAGCGTGAACAGGGACGACACCAGGATGTCGAGGGCCGTCTCCAGCGGCGACCCGGCGCCCGAGAGCATCGCGCGGGTCGTCCAGCCGTCCTCCGGCACCGCGGCCGCGGCGAACGCGGCCTCGTCGTCGGCCCGCGAGGCCATCAGGCCCGGCACGGCCTGGACCAGCGTGTACGAGCCGTCCGCGGCCGGCACGCGCGCGTAGACCATCGGGACCTGCCAGTCCATGTACCCGTCGACGGTGAGCGTCTCGCCGTCGACCGGCAGGCTCATCCGCAGCGCGACGGGCTCGGCGTCGTGGTTCTTCTGGCGCATCGACGCCAGCAGCGCGGCCTCGTCCTCGCTGACCGGGCGCTCGGCCTGCGAGTTCCCCGGACTGCACGAGACGGCGAACCACCCGGCGATCGCGATCGCCGTGATGATGGCGACGACCCACAGCAGGGCCGACTTGACTGGAATTGAGGTAGTGGAGCTCACGCAGGGACCAACGATCCGGCGCCCGAAAAGTCACCGCCGGAACTGAGGAGTGTCGGACCCCGGGGTTACCGTTGGGCCGTGGCTTTCGATATTCCGCGCGCCGACGGGCGCTTCGAGGTGGTCAGCGAGTACCAGCCGTCCGGCGACCAGCCGACCGCGATCGCGCAGCTCGCCGACAGGGTCGGCTCGGGCGAGCGCGACACGGTGCTGCTCGGCGCGACCGGCACGGGCAAGTCCGCCACGTCCGCGTGGCTGATCGAGCAGCTCCAGCGCCCCGCGCTGGTCATGGCCCACAACAAGACGCTCGCCGCGCAGCTGGCGAAGGAGTTCCGCGAGTTCCTGCCGAACAACGCCGTCGAGTACTACGTCTCCTACTACGACTACTACCAGCCCGAGGCGTACGTCGCCCAGACCGACACCTACATCGAGAAGGACGCCTCGATCAACGAGGAGGTCGAGCGGCTGCGCCACCGCGCCACCTACTCGCTGCTGACCCGCCGCGACGTCGTGGTCGTCGCCACGGTCTCGGCGATCTACGGCCTCGCCACGCCCGCCGAGTACCTCGAACAGGCCACCGAGGTCAGCGTCGGCCAGGAGTGGGAACGCGACAAGCTGCTGCGCCGCCTCGTCGACGTCCAGTACGCGCGCAACGACATCGCCTTCACCCGCGGCACCTTCCGGGTCCGCGGCGACACGATCGAGATCATCCCGGCGTACGAGGAGCTGGCGATCCGGATCGAGATGTTCGGCGACGAGATCGACCGGCTCTACTACCTGCACCCGATCACCGGCGACGTCATCCGCGAAGTCGACCGGGTCCTCATCTTCCCCGGCTCGCACTACGCGACCGGCGACGAGCGCATGCGCCGCGCGATCGGCGACATCGAGGTCGAGCTCGAGGAGCGCCTTGCCGAGCTGGAGTCCCAGGGCAAGCTCCTGGAGGCCCAGCGGCTGCGGATGCGCACCGTGTTCGACCTGGAGAACATGAAGCAGACCGGCACCTGCAACGGCATCGAGAACTACTCGCGGCACATCGACGGCCGCCCCGCCGGGTCGCCGCCGCACACGCTCCTCGACTACTTCCCCTCCGACTTCGTGACGATCATCGACGAGTCGCACCAGACCGTCCCGCAGATCGGCGCGATGAGCGAGGGCGACGCCTCCCGCAAGCGCAACCTGGTCGAGCACGGCTTCCGCCTCCCCAGCGCGCAGGACAACCGGCCGCTGCGCTTCGACGAGTTCCGCGAGCGCGTCGGCCAGTCGGTGTACCTGTCGGCCACGCCCGGCAAGTGGGAGCTGGAGCAGACCAAGGGCACGTTCGTCGAGCAGGTCATCCGGCCCACCGGCCTGGTCGACCCGCACGTGGAGGTCCGGCCCACGAAGGGCCAGATCGACGACCTCATGTTCGAGATCCGCGAGCGCGCGAAGAAGGACGAGCGGGTCCTGGTGACCACCCTCACCAAGAAGATGGCCGAGGACCTCACCGACTACTTCCTCGACAACGGCATCCGCGTCCGGTACCTGCACTCGGAGGTCGAGACGCTGCGCCGCGTCGAGCTGCTGGGGGAGCTGCGCCGCGGCGACTACGACGTGCTCGTCGGCATCAACCTCCTCCGGGAGGGCCTCGACCTGCCGGAGGTGTCGCTCGTGGCGATCCTCGACGCCGACAAGGAGGGCTTCCTGCGCTCGGCGACCTCGCTCATCCAGACGATCGGGCGCGCGGCCCGCAACGTCTCGGGCACGGTCCTCATGTACGCGGACAACCTCACCGACTCGATGAAGGCCGCGCTCGACGAGACCGACCGGCGCCGTGAGAAGCAGGTGGCCTACAACCTGGAGCACGGGATCGACCCGCAGCCGCTGCGCAAGCGCATCGGCGACATCATGGAGGACCTGTACGACTCCGCGGCCGAGACCGCGAAGCTCGTCGCGGCCGAGCGGCCGGTCCGCGGGAAGAAGGCGGACACGAAGGGCGCGGGCAAGGTCCGCTCCGAGATCGTCCAGCAGATCGACGAGCGCAACGAGCAGATGCTCACCGCCGCAAGGGAGCTGCGGTTCGAGCTGGCGGCGGCCTACCGCGACGAGATCGCCGACCTCAAGCGGGAGCTGCGGGAGATCGACGCGGCCGGGGGCTGACGCGGGGCAGGCCCGCGCGGGAATGCGCGGGCCTGTGCCGGTGTTGTGCAGAGGGTGCTAGTCGATGTCGACGGCATGCTCGACGAACGGCGGCTCTGCGAAGAACGGACCGATCGCCTCTCGCCACTTGGGGAAGCGGTCGGTCTCGCGGAAGCCCTGCTCGTGGGCCTCGACGGAGTCCCACTCGATGAGGAGCACGAACCGGGAGGGGTTCTCGACGCCCTGCGTCATGCGGATGGTCCGCACGCCGGGGGAGGCCTCGACGAACGCGCGGGCGCCGCGGTACGCCTCCTTGAAGGCGTCCTCCTGCCCGGGGGTGATCTTGATTTCAGCGACTTCCAGAACCATGCGCGGAGCGTCCCACAGGGTTCGGCGATCGCCGCAGGTCAGGCGTACTGTCGAGAGAGAAGTCACAAATCCGACTGGTGACAAGTCGGATTTCGGCAGGCAGAATAAGCGTGTCTGTTCAAAATCAGGTATGTGGGGAGTATCCCGCAGCGTGCAGCGCTGTTAGCGTCGTCGTCAATGCACGGGACCGCGATCGGTCCCCGGTGACGCTGGTCCCAGAGGGATCGGGAGAGACCATGTGACCCTCCAAAGACCAAGGAAGGCAACACATTGGAACTCCCGGCCTGGGCATGGGCGCTGACCATGGCAGGACTGGCATCGGTGGTCGTGTTCGACCTCGTGATGGCGGTCCGCAACCCCCACAAACTCTCCACGAAGGAATCGGCCACCTGGGCCGGCGTCTACGTCAGTGCCGCATTGCTCTTCGGCGCGCTCATCTTCTTCACGCAGGGCGCGACTTACGGCGGGCAGTTCTACGCGGGCTATCTCACCGAGCTGGCCCTCTCCGTTGACAACCTCTTCGTCTTCCTACTCATCATCCAGGCGTTCCGCGTCCCGGACAAGCTCCAGTCGCGGGTGCTGCTGGTCGGCATCGTGCTCTCGATCATCCTGCGCGGCGGGTTCATCGCGGTCGGCTCGGTGCTCATCGAGCAGTTCAGCTGGGTCTTCCTGATCTTCGGCGCGATCCTCATCTGGACCGCGTGGGGCCAGCTCAAGGGCGACGACGACCACGAGGACGGCCTGACGCAGAACCGCTTCATGAAGTTCGCGGAGTCGAAGCTGCGGGTCGCCCCCGACTACGACGGCGGGCGCCTGACCACCCGGATCGACGGCGTCAAGTTCGTGACCCCGCTGCTGCTGGCGATGCTCGCGATCGGCTCGACGGACATCCTGTTCGCGCTCGACTCGATCCCGGCGATCTTCGGCCTGACGCAGGAGCCGTACCTGGTCTTCACCGCGACGATCTTCGCGCTCATGGGCCTGCGGCAGCTGTACTTCCTGCTGGCGGCCCTGCTCAAGTCGCTGCGGTACCTGTCGCTGGGCCTGGCCGCGATCCTCGGCTGGATCGGCGTCAAGCTCATCCTGCACGGCCTGCACGAGAACCAGCTCCCGTTCATCAACGGCGGCGAGCACCTCGACGCGATCCCCGAGATCCCGACCGCGCTGTCGCTGGGCGTCATCGCGGGCGTCCTCATCGCGGTCATCGCGACGAACGGGATCCTCCTGCGCCGCGAGGGCAAGACCTGGAAGGAGCTGTTCGAGGAGGCCGAGCGCGAGCAGCACGTCCCGGCCACCGCGGGCGCCGAGAAGGTCTGACACCGGTACGCGGAACGGCCCGCCTCCCAGCAAGGGGAGGCGGGCCGTTCGCTTCGTCTCAGGCCCTGACGGGCAGGCGGCGGCACGCGGCGATGCGCGCGAGCTCGGCGTCCTTGAGCGGCTCGGCCACGACCTTGCCGTAGACCGGCGAGGAGAAGATCACCTCGGGCAGGTCGGACTGGCTGCGCTCGGCCATGATCGCCGGGGTCTTCGGGTCGCCGCCGTGGTCGAGGAAGACCAGGTCGCCCGGGTGCAGGTCGTCGAACGCGACGGCCTCGCCGGCCTCGATGAGGGCCGGGCCGAAGCGCGGCACGTCGATCCCGAGCTGGCGGTAGACGATCCACACCAGGCCGGGCGCGTCGATGCCGTAGGCGCTGACGCCGCCGTGCAGGTACGGGATCTCCAGGAGCTGCTGGGCGAGCTTGACGGCGTCGAGGCCCGCGGCGACCAGCGCGGTCGAGGGCGCGGACAGGTCCGCGGCGGGCTCGGCCGTCAGGTCGCGCTGGGGGACCCAGCCGGGCTGGCGCGGGCCGGGGAGGGCCACGGGGACCCAGCCGCGGTACGCCTCGCCCACGACGCGCAGGCGCGTCCCGAGGGTCACGCCGGGGATCGACACGTCGCCCCCGGGCTCGTCGCGCACGGCGGTCGCGGTGGCGCTCACCAGGTACTCGGTGCCGCCGCCGCCCCCGTCGGCCGGGTGCGCGAGCTGGTCGAGGGGGACCCAGCCCGAGGTCTCCTGCGACGGGCAGGTGACCTCCGCCCAGCCGTCGGCTATGCGCTCGACGTCGACGCGGGTGCCGAGGAGGCACTGGGTCCGCACGCGTCCTTTGAGGCCGTTGGCGCGGATGTCGTTGGTGAGCCTGGCGACCCATTCGCGGATGGCGGACGGCACGCCCAGCGCGAGCCGGTCCTCGGGC
This sequence comes from Glycomyces sp. NPDC047369, assembly GCA_040643255.1. Classification (GTDB taxonomy): domain Bacteria; phylum Actinomycetota; class Actinomycetes; order Mycobacteriales; family Micromonosporaceae; genus Glycomyces. The sequence goes on from JBEYTX010000001.1 coordinate 835,129, forward strand.
CCGGCGGCGGAGGGCTGGGCCCAGAGGGTCGCGACTGCCACGGCGATCAACGCCGGTTGTCCAGGTGCGATCGGCAAGGTTGGTTCTCTCCGGATGGTTCGGGCGGTTCACAAGTCGAGACGCGAGCAGGGGGATCTCCACCAGCCCGCCGCGTCCTTCGCAGCACCGACCACCCACTGTAGCAAGTGTAGGCGGATCGCGACGCTCCGACCCGAGCGTGAAGTCCCGGGGGCATACCGCCCGATAACCCCCGCACCATCGGAAAATCCCCTTCCCGCGGCTGTGGCAGGATCGTGCCCATGACCGGACTCCCTGACGCCCTCGACCGCCTCGCCACCGCCGCCGAACTGGACCGCGCCCCCGACGCGGCCGACCTGGAGGCCGTCCTCGCGAGCGGCGACGCCGAGCTGATGGACGTGGTCGCCGCCGCGGCGCGGCTCCGCTTCCGCCACTTCGGGAACACGGTCAAGCTGAACTACCTCGTCAACCTCAAGAGCGGCCTGTGCCCCGAGGACTGCAACTACTGCTCGCAGCGCCTGGGCTCCAAGGCCGACGTCCTCAAGTACACGTGGCTCAGCCCCGAGCAGGCCGCGGAGCAGGCCGCCGCCGGGGTCGCGGGCGGGGCCTCGCGGGTGTGCCTGGTCGCGAGCGGGCGCGGTCCGACCGACATGGACGTCGAGCGGGTCGGCAAGACCATCGCCGCGGTCAAGAACGCCGCCCCGGGCGTCGAGGTGTGCGCGTGCCTGGGGCTGCTCAAGGACGGCCAGGCCGAGCGCCTCGCCGACCTCGGCGCCGACGCGTACAACCACAACCTGAACACCTCCGAGGACACGTACGCGGAGATCTGCTCGACCCACACGTTCGCCGACCGCGTCGACACCGTCAACGCCGCCCACGGCGCCGGGCTCTCGCCGTGCTCGGGCCTCATCGCGGGCATGGGGGAGTCGGACGCCGACCTCGTCTCGGTCGCGCTGGGCCTGCGGGAGCTGGGGGTCGACTCGATCCCGGTGAACTTCCTGCTGCCCTTCGACGGCACGCCCATGGAGGCGACGTGGGACCTGGACCCGCGCCGGTGCCTGCGCATCCTCGCGATGGTCCGCCTCGCCAACCCCGCCGCGGAGGTCCGCCTCGCGGCCGGGCGCGAGGTCCACCTGCGCACCCACCAGGCCACCGCGCTCCAGATCGTCAACTCGATCTTCCTGGGCGACTACCTGACCAGCGAGGGCCAGGCCGCCAAGGACGACCTCGCGCTCATCGCCGACGCCGGCCTCGTCCCCCTCGGCCTCGACGCCGCCCCGGACGAGGTCCGCGAGGCGGTCAAGCCCCGCAAGCGCGGCGCCGGGACCGACGCCGCCCCGAACGCCTAGCGGGGCTTGCGGGACCGTCGGGGACGCAGCGAGAACCAGAGCGCGACGGCCGCGGCGGGACCGGCTGCCAGGACGGCGAGGAACCGGCCGCCGAACCGCCGCTCGCCGCATGACCACGACGCCTCGGCCTCCGCCAGCGGCACGTACTCGAAGCAGGACTGCCGTGCGCCCTCGGTCCATGTCCAGTACAGCACCGCCGTCCACACCGCGGCGAGCACGAGCAGGACGATGAGGCGGACCGCCTGAGCGGAACGCGGCGAAGCGTCGGTCATAGGGCGCACCCTATCGGGGGCGCGGCGGCCCTGGACTCGGCGCCGCGGGTCAGTCGACGGCGGCGGTCGACTCGCGGACGACGAGTTCGGTCGCGAGTTCCAGTCGGGGGGAGTCGATCTCGTTGCCCGCGGCCATCTCCAGGACCGTGCGGGCGGCGAGGGCGCCCATCTCGGCGAGGGGCTGGCGGACGGTCGTCAGGGGCGGGGAGGTCCAGCGGGACTCGGGGAGGTCGTCGAAGCCGACGACGCTGACGTGCTCGGGGATGCGCAGGCCCGCTTGGCGGATCGCCTCGTACGCGCCGAAGGCCATCTGGTCGGAGGACGCGAAGATCGCCGTCGGGCGGGGGTCCAGGCGCAGCAGCTCGTTGGCGGCGTCGAAGCCGGACTGGTGGTAGAAGTCGCCGTCGAAGACCAGCGCCGGGTCGAACTCGATGCCCGCGGCCTCCAGGGCCGCGCGGTAGCCGTCGAAGCGGGCGCGGGAGCACAGGACCTGCTTGGGGCCGTGGATGAACCCGATCCGCCGGTGGCCCAGCGAGATCAGGTGCTCGGTGGCGGCCAGGCCGCCCGCCCAGTTGGTGGCGCCGATCGCCGGGGCGTCCATCGTGGGCCCTCCCGAGGGGTCGAGGACCACCATCGGGACGCCGAGGTGGCGCAGCTGCTCCAGGATCGGCGAGGCGAGCTGCGAGACCACCAGGATGACGCCGTCGGAGGCGCGGGTGCGGAGGTTGTCCATCCACTGCTCGGTCGAGGCGCGGCGGCGGTGCACCGCGGAGACGACAGTGCCGACCCCGGCGGCGTGCGCCGCGTCCTCGACGCCGCGGATGATCTCCACGGCCCAGGGGCTGTCCAGCTCGTTGAACACCAGGTCGACCAGGCGCGCCCGGCTCGGCGTGCGGGTGGAGCGGCGGCGCTGGTACCCGCGCTCGTTCAGCAGCTCCTCGACGCGTCGGCGGGTCTCGGGGGCGACGTCGGAGCGGCCGTTGATGACACGCGACACCGTCGGCACGCTGACGCCGGCCTCGTCGGCGATGGCGCGGATGGTGATCCGCCCGTGTTCGGCTTCGCTCAAGGGTCTCCTCCAGGTCCTCTGCGCAATGGTTCGCTGCACATCCTATATCTCGCGTACGCGGCTCCCGGAGCGCGCCCGAAACTTTCGGCCGACGACCCTGAAACAAGGTCCTGGGCAAACGCATCCCAACGTCAGATTGACGCTAGAACTGAGGCTTCATCAATGTTATGGTGTGCGAACCTGTACCGAAAACGGTCAGAAAAGTTTCAGAAACTATCGGCCCGGAACCAGCCGCCAAGGCGCGCGCTGGGCCGCTTGAGTGGAGCAGCATGGACACCGACACCCCCGCGGAGACGGCCGAACGAGCCGCCGGGCTGGTCAAGCGGATGACCCTCGAAGAGAAGTGCGCGCAGCTGTCGAGCCTGTGGCACGGCGTCGAGGCCGACGCGGGGGACATGGCCCCCCACCAGAGCGAGCAGACCGGCGGCGCCGTCGCCGCCGCCGACCCCCTCGCCAACGGGCTCGGCCAGCTCACCCGCCCCTTCGGATCCGCCCGCGTCGACCCCGCCGAAGGCACCGCCCGCCTCGCCGCGGTCCAGCGCCGCGTCCGCGAGCGCAGCCGCTTCGGCATCGCCGCCGTCGCCCACGACGAATGCCTCGCCGGCTTCATGGCCTACGGTGCGACCATCTTCCCGACCGCCCTGGCCTGGGGCGCGACCTTCGACCCCGCGCTCGTCCGCGCCGTCGCCCGGCAGATCGGCGACACCATGCGCTCGGCCGGCATCCACCAGGGACTCGCGCCCGTCCTCGACGTCGTCGCCGACTCCCGCTGGGGCCGCACCGAAGAGACCATCGGCGAGGACCCGTACCTCACCGGCGTCCTCGGCACCGCCTACGTCGCCGGGCTCCAGGAGGCCGGGCTCATCGCCACCGTCAAGCACTTCGCCGGGTACTCCGCCTCCCACGCCGCCCGCAACTTCGGCCCGGTCTACCTGGGCCCCAGGCAGTTCACCGAGACCTACCTGACGCCCTTCGAGATGGCCGTGCGCCTCGGCCGCGCCAAGTCCGTCATGCCCTCCTACGCCGCCAACGACGGCGTCCCCTCCCACGCCAACACCCGCCTCCTCACCGGGATCCTCCGCGAGGAGTGGGGCTTCGAGGGCACCGTCGTCGGCGACTACTTCGGCGTCAACTTCCTCCACTCCCTGCACGGCATCGCGGGCGACCGCTCCACCGCCGCCGCGGCCGCCCTCGGCGCGGGCGTCGACGTCGAGCTGCCCGGCGCGGACTGCTTCGGCGAGCCGCTGCGCGACGCCGTCGCCGCGGGGCTCGTGGAGGAGAAGACCCTCGACCGCGCCGTCGAGCGCGTCCTCGCGCAGAAGATCGAACTCGGCCTGCTCGACGAGCTCCCCGAGCCGTCCGGGACCGTCGACTTCGACCCGCCCGAGGCCCGCGCGCTGGCGGCCGAGGTCGCCCGCAAGTCCGTGGTGCTGCTGTCGAACGACGGGACGCTGCCGCTGGCCGCGGCCCCCGCGCGCGTCGCGCTCGTCGGCCCCGTCGCCGACGACCGGGCCGCGTTCCTCGGCTGCTACTCGTTCCCCAACCACCACATGCGGTACGACGCCGAGAGCGGCGAGCCGTACCCGGCCGTCGACACCGGCGTCGCCATCGCGACCATCGCCGACCGGCTCGCCGCCGACCTGCCCGGCTCCGTGATCGAGCACGTCGCCGGAGGCTGGGTCCGCGAGTCCACCGACACCGAGATCGCCGCCGCCGCGAACGCCGCCGCGGCCGCCGACCTCGCCGTCGTCGCCGTCGGCGACCGCTCCAGCCTCTTCGGGCGCGGCACCTCCGGCGAGGGCTGCGACGCCCCCGACCACGCCCTGCCCGGACGCCAGAACGAGCTGCTCGAAGCGGTCCTCGACTCCGGCACGCCCACCGTGGTGGTCGTCGTCTCGGGCCGCCCGTACGCGCTCGGCACCGCCCCCGAGCGGGCCGCCGCGATCGTCCAGGCGTTCCTCCCCGGCGAGGAGGGCGCGGGCGCGATCACCGCGATCCTCACCGGCGCCGCCGAACCCGAGGGCCGCCTGCCCGTGGGCGTCCCGGCCCGCCGCGACTCGCCGCCCGCGACCTACCTGGGCCCGCAGCTCGCCCGCCGCTCCGAGGTGTCCTCGGTGGACCCGACCGCGCGCTACTCCTTCGGCCACGGCCTCACCTACACCGAGTTCGCCTGGGACGAGCCGGAACTGCTCTCCGGCGCCGAGACCGCCCCCGACGGCGTCATCGAGGCGGCCGTGCGCGTGACCAACACCGGGGAGCGCCGCGGCACCGAGGTCGTGCAGCTCTACCTCCACGACCCCGTCGCGTCCACCGTCCGCCCCGTGCAGCGTCTCGTGGGCTTCGCCCGCCTGGAGCTGGAGCCGGGGGCGTCCGCGCGGGCCCGCTTCGCCGTGCCCGCCGACCTCGCCGCGCTCATCGGCCTCGACGGCCAGTGGACCGTGGAGGCCGGGGCGCTCGAACTGCGCCTGGGACGCTCGGCCGCTGACACCGCCGCGGCCCTGACGGTCCACGTCACCGGCGAGCGCCGCATCGAGCCCGGCACCCGGGCCTTGGAGACCCAGGTCACTGTCGAAACGGCTGTCGGCTAGTATTGTCGACAGCGCTGGAAAACGTTTACCGAATCTCCGTGCCAAAGGAGCCCCCTGTGTCCTCCACCTACCGCCTCGCCATCGTCGGCACCGGCGGGATCGCCAACCTGCACGCCGACGAGCTGCGGAAACACGTCCCCGATCGCATCGAGCTGGTGGCCGCGGTCGACCCCGACACCGCCCGCCTCGACGCGTTCAAGGACAAGTTCGGCCTCGACCGCGGCTACGCCTCCATCGAGGAGCTGCTCGCGAACGAGGAGCTCGACCTCGTCGACCTGTGCACCCCGCCGGTGGCCCACGCGCCCGGCGCCATCGCCGCCCTCGAAGCGGGCGTCGGCGTCGTCTGCGAGAAGCCCCCGGCCCTGAGCCTGGAGGAGTTCGACCGGATCGCCGCCGCCGCGGCCGCCTCCAGCGCGGACTTCGCGCTGATCTCCCAGCACCGCTTCGGATCCGCGGCGGAGCGCGTCCGCAACATGATGGCCTCCGGCGTCCTCGGGCGCCTCGCCGTCGCCAAGTGCGACACCCTCTGGTTCCGGCCCGAGGAGTACTTCGCCGTCGAATGGCGCGGGCGCTGGGAGACCGAGGGCGGCGGCCCCACCATGGGCCACGGCATCCACCAGATCGACACGCTCCTGTCGATCGTCGGGCCCTGGTCCGAAGTGGTCGCCACCGCGCACCGGCACCGGCGCAAGACCAACACCGAGGACGTCTCGCACGCGATCGTCACCCTCGAGTCGGGCGCGTCGGTCGTCATCACCAACTCGCTGCTGTCCCCGCGCGAGGTCTCCCAGATCCGCCTCGACTTCGACACGGCCACCGTCGAACTCGACCACCTCTACGGGTACGGCGACGACAACTGGCGGATCCACCCGATCGAGTCCGCCGCCGACGAGGTCAACCAGGCCTGGGCCGGCGCGCCGCGCGGGCAGTCCTCCGGCCACGGCGCCCAGTTCAAGCGCATCGCCGACGCCCTCGACGGCAAGGCGACCCCGCCCGTCCCCGTCGAGGACGCCCGCCGCACCCTCGAACTGCTCGCCGCGATCTACGCCTCCGCGTTCACCGGCAAGCGCGTCCGGGCCGGCGACATCGACCCGACCTCCCCCTTCTACCAGCGGATGGACGGCTCGGGCACGCCCTGGGCCGACCTCAAGTGACGACGTACCGGAACCACAGTGGAGAGACACCGATGACGCTGCAACTCGACGACGACGGCACCGCCCTCTCGATCACCAAGGGCGACCTGGAGATCCTGCGCTACGTCTACCGACCCGACAACGACCAGTTCGAGTCCCCCCGGCCCTACTTCGAGCCCCTGCGCGACCTCGCCGGGCACCAGGTGAGCCTCTACCGCCCCCACGACCACGTGTGGCACAAGGGCATCGCCCTCTCGCTGCCGAACGCCGGCCCCGAGAACTTCTGGGGCGGGCGCACCTTCCGCCGCGGCCTCGGCTACGTCGACGAGAAGAACGACGGCGCCATGGTCCACCGCGAGTTCACCGAGCTCACCGCCGACGCGGACGGCGTCAAGGCCGTCGAGCGCCTCGACTGGATCACCGAGGACGGCCGCCACTTCTTCTCCGAGACCCGCGCCTTCGCCGTCACCGTCCTCGCCGACGACACCTGGGTCCTCACCTTCTCGACCGCGTTCACCAACGACACCGAGGACACCGTCGTCATGGGCAGCCCCACCACCGAGGGCCGCGACAACGCCGGCTACGGCGGCTTCTTCTGGCGCGGCCCCCGGTCCTTCACCGAAGGCCGCGTCTACACCGCGGACGGCGAAGGCGGCGACGAGCTCATGGGCGTGCGCGGCGACTGGATGGCCTTCCGCGGCGCCCACGACTCCGTCTCCGCCGCCTCCACCCTCGTCTTCACCGACCACCCGGACAACCCCGGCGCGCCCGTCAAGTGGTTCGTCCGCTCGACCCCGTTCGCCGCGGTCTGCCCCGCGCCGTTCTTCGACACCGAGCTGCCGATGGCCCCCGGCGACACCGTGACCCTCCGCCACGCCGTCGCGATCGTCAACGGCGACACCGGGGTCGACGGCGCCGCCAAGACCGCCGAACTCGCCGCCGCCGAACTCGCCAAGCTGGCCGGGGCATGACCGGATTCCCCGGCGGCACGGCCGTCTCCATCGTCACGGTCTACGACTGGCCCACCGTGGACGGCCAGGCCGGAGGCTCGCCGCACTTCCACACCGCCTCCACCGAGGGCTACGTCGTCACCGGCGGCACCGGCGCGGTCGAGACGCTCTCCGGCAACGGCTACGAGCGCCGCGACCTCGCCCGCGGCACCGTCCTGTGGTTCACCCCCGGCACGGTCCACCGCCTCGTCAACCTCTCCGGGGACCTCCAGCTCGTCGTCGTCATGCAGAACGCCGGCATCCCCGAAGCGGGCGACGCCGTCTTCACCTTCCCCGACGAGGTCCTGAGCGACCCCGAGGCCTACAACGCCGCCGCCACCGCGCCCGGCGCCCCCGGCCTCACCCACGAGCAGCGCGGCGAGGCCACCCGCACCCGCCGCGACCTCGCCGTGGACGGATACCTCGCCCTGCGCGAACGCGTCGAGAAGGAAGGCCCCGACGCGATGAAGCCCGTGTGGGAGCAGGCCGCCCGCATCGTCGCCGACCGCACCGCGACCTGGCGCCGCCTCTGGGCCGACGGACCCAAGGCCCAGGCCGACGCCACCGGCGCCCACCTCGACGCCCTCGCGGGCGCCGACGCCGCCCACCTCTGCGACGCCCACGTCGCCTCCGCAGGAGACGCCGAAGGCAAGTGGGGCATGTGCGGACGACTCGAGACCTGGGACCTCCGCCCCTGACCGAAGCCGACGAGGGGCCGGGCGTTCACATCGTGAACTCCCGGCCCCACGCGTATGCACCCGCAGCGTGTCGCTCCCGCTACGATTGCGGCTGGACACGAAGGAGCGCAGTTGGCCGAGCACAACCCGGCGGAACACGGGATCATGATCGACGCCCCCACCACCGCCGACCGCGACGACGCGGTCTGGATCGAACCCCTCGGCGACGGCCCCGACACCGGCTTCGACGCCTGGATCCACATCGCCCGCGCCGCCGACCACGTCCGCACCGGCGGCCCCGCCGACACCGAGGCCCGCCGCCGCGTCCACACCCGCTACCGCGCCGACCACACCAGGCACATGCTCCCCGCCCCCGTCGTCGAAGCCGCCTCCCTCACCCCCGACCGGCCCTGCGACACCTTCGCCGTCCACCTCCGCATCGACGCCGCCGGACGCGTCCTCGACGCCGAACTCGGCCCCGGCCGCCTCACCCGCGCCTGGACCATGACCCACGCCGAGGCCGCCGCCGCTTCCGGCGACCCCGCCCACCCCCTCCACCCCACCCTCGCGCTCGCACTCCGCTTCGCCCAGACCATGCTCGCCGCCCGCCGCAATGCCGGCGCCCTCGCCTTCTACGACCTCCTCTCCGGCTTCGCCACCAACGAAGAGGGCCAGATCGTCCGCCTCGACAGCGCCGAACGCAACTCCGGCTACATCATCGTGCAGGAGTTCATGATCGCCGCCAACGCGCAGATCGCCGCCTGGGCCGTCCGCGAGGACCTCCCCATCCTCTTCCGCAACCACCGCCTCGCCGCCGTCGCCGGCGACCCCGCCGAACTCCGCGGCGAACTCGACGACATCGCCGCCTCGGGCGACGGCGCCGCCTTCGAGATGCTCCGCTCCCGCATGAAGATGGTCTCCCGCGCCGCCACCTACGGCCCCACCGTCCACGGCCACCACGGCCTCCAGCTCCCCGTCTACACCCACGCCACCAGCCCCATCCGCCGCTACCCCGACCTCGTCACCCAGCGGATCCTCCTCGCCGCCGCCCTCGGGCACCCCAGCCCCTACAGCCCCGAGGAGCTCGCCGCCACCGCCGACCACGTCAACGAGCACCTCGACAGCGAGCGCCGCGCCAAAGCCGAGTTCTTCAAGCAGCGCGCCCACGCCGAGACCGCCCGCCAGATGGAGGCCGCCGACTTCGCGACCCTGCCCTACAAGCAGTTCGCCCGCGTCCTCCAGTTCGCCGTCGAACGCGGCGAGGCCCCCGCCGGACTCGCCGACGACACCGCCCGCCGCCTCGACGCCCGCGAACTCCAGCTCCGCGAGTTCGCCTCCGTCTACCTCTACGGCGGCCCCGACTTCCAGCCCCTCCGCGAGCGCATGAACCGCCGCCTCGCCCGCGAACCCCAGCAGGCCCAGTCCGTCCTGAACGTCTACCTCCAGGACCGCCTCGGCGGCCCCGTCAGCAACGACACCGACGTCCGCTGGACCGTCGAGGCCGAACCCGCCTACGAGGGCCCCGCCTTCAGCGCCCAGGTCGCCCTCGTCTTCGGCGACACCCGCGTCGAGTCCCCCAAACGCTTGCAGCGCAACAAGAAGGATGCCCGCAACCAGGCCGCGCTGGCGCTGGCCGCGCAGCTCGCGGGCCTGCCCGACCTCTCCGCCGACGCGGCCGCGAAGCCCCGGACCGACGTCCCGCGCAAGCTCCTCGTCGACGCCGCCGTCAACCCCGCCGAGGCCGTGCAGATCTACGCCGCCCGGGGGGTCCTCGACAACCTCGCCTGGGAGTTCGAGGTCGACGGGCCGTCCCACGAACGGGTGTTCACGTGCCGCGGCGAGGGCCTCCTGCGCGCCACCGGCGAGCACGTCGCCGCCGAGGGCCGCGGCCCGACGAAGCAGGCCGCGAAGACCGCCGCCTCCTCGGAGCTGCGGGTCGTCATCGAGGCCGGGCTCGCGCTCGGCGACACGGGGACGCGGAGCCCGGCGTAAGCGGCGCAGTCGGCGGGGCCACGCGCGCGAACGCACCGCGAAACGCGTTTCCCCCGCTAAGGCACAATGAACCCGTGCACATTCTCGACGATTTCGCATGGCGCGGCCTCATCCAGGACTCGACCGGTATCGACTCGCTCCGCGAGCACATCGACGCGGGCCAGGTGACGTTCTATATCGGCTTCGACCCGACCGCCCCGAGCCTGCACGTCGGCCACCTCATGCAGCTCATCACCGCGCGCCGGCTCCAGCAGGCCGGGCTGCGCCCGCTGCTGCTGGTCGGCGGCGCCACCGGCCAGATCGGCGACCCCCGCGAGGTCGGCGAGCGCGTCATGAACCCGCCGGAGGTCGTGGCGGGCTGGTTCGAGAAGATCCGCCGCCAGGTCGCCCCGTTCGTGACCTACGAGGGCGACAACGCCGCGGTCCCGGTGAACAACCTCGACTGGACCGGCGAGATGGGGGCCATCGAGTTCCTCCGCGACGTCGGCAAGCACTTCCCGGTCTCGAAGATGCTCGCGCGCGACGTGGTGAAGAACCGCCTCGAATCCGGCATCTCCTTCACCGAGTTCGCCTACCAGCTGCTCCAGTCGAACGACTTCTTCGAGCTCAACCGGCGCTACGGCTGCACCCTCCAGTTCGGAGGGTCGGACCAGTGGGGCAACATCACCGCCGGGGTCGACTTCATCCGCCGCCGCTCGGGCGAGCACGTCCACGCGTTCGTGAGCCCGCTCGTGACCAAGTCCGACGGCACCAAGTTCGGCAAGAGCGAGGGCGGCGCGGTTTGGCTCGACCCGGAGCTGACCAGCCCGTACGCGTTCTACCAGTTCTGGGTGAACTCCGGGGACTCCGACGTCGTCGGCTACCTCAAGCGCTTCTCGTTCAAGTCCCACGAGGAGATCGCCGAGCTGGAGACCGCCACCGCCGAGAAGCCCGCCGCGCGCCTCGCGCAGAAGGCCCTCGCCGAGGAGCTGACCACGCTGCTGCACGGCGCCGAGGAGACGCAGAACGTCGTCGCCGCCTCGCAGGCCCTGTTCGGCCGCGGCGAGCTGGCCGAGCTGCCGGAGGCGACGCTGCGTGCCGCGCTCGTGGAGGCCGGCCTCGCCGAGCTCCCGAAGCCCGACGTGACGGTCGCCGAGGCGATGAAGGAGGCCGGGGTCGTCGCGAGCCTGGGCGAGGCGCGCCGCGCCGCCAAGGAGGGCGGGGCGTACCTGAACAACATCCGGGTAACCGACGCCGAGGCGGTCATCGACCGGTCTGACCTGCTTCACGGCAAGTACGGAGTGATCCGGCGCGGTAAGAAGACCGTCGCCGGGGTCGAGGTCGTCGGGTAAGTCCTACACTTGATTGGTTTTGTCGCGGTGAACAGAGGGGGAGACACAAGTGGCTGAAGACGGCCGCGCCCGCAAGGGTGGAGAAGACCGACGAGGCGGCTACGGCCGTCGCGAGGGCGGCGGCTACGGCGACCGTTCGGGACGGGGCGGCTCCGACCGCCGCGACGACCGCGGGAACCGGGGCGGCTACGGCCGCAGTGAAGGCCGCGACGACCGCCCGCGGCGCTACGAGGACCGGGACGACCGGCCCCGCCGCTTCGAGGGCAACCGGGACGACCGCCCGCGCCGCGACGGCGACGACCGCGGGGGCTACAACCGCGACGACCGCGGCCCGCGCCGCTTCGACGGCGACCGCGGCGGTAACCGCGGTGGATTCAACCGCGATGACCGCGGGGGCAACCGCGGCGGCTACAACCGCGACGACCGGGGTCCCCGCCGCTACGAGGGCAACCGGGACGACCGGCCCCGCCGCGACGGCGACGACCGTCCGCGCCGCTTCGACCGCGACGACCGCGGCCCGCGCCGCGACGGCGACAACCGCGGCGGCGGCTACAACCGCGACGACCGTGGCGGACAGCGAGGCGGGTTCAACCGCGACGACCGCGGCCCGCGACGCTACGACGACGACCGGCCCCGCCGGTTCGAGAACCGCGACGACCGGGGCGGGAACCGCGGCTTCAACCGTGATGACCGCGGCGGGCAGCGAGGCGGCTTCAACCGCGATGACCGCGGGGGCAACCGCGGGGGATTCAACCGCGACGACCGCGGTCCCCGCCGCTACGACGACCGCCCGCGCCGCGACGGCGATGACCGCGGCGGCCGCAGCTTCAACCGCGACGACCGTGGCGGACAGCGCGGCGGGTTCAACCGCGACGACCGGGGTCCCCGGCGCTACGAGGGCAACCGCGACGACCGCGGGCCCCGCACGTTCGACCGGGACGACCGTCCGCGCCGCTTCGACCGCGACGACCGCGGCCCGCGCCGCGACGGCGACAACCGCGGGGGCGGCTACAACCGCGACGACCGGGGCGGGCAGCGAGGCGGCTTCAACCGCGACGACCGGGGTCCCCGCCGTTACGAGGGCAACCGGGACGACCGCGGCGGCCGCAGCTTCCGCGACGACCGTGGTGGCAGCCGCGGCGGGTATGGCAACCGCGACGACCGCGGCCCGCGCCGCTACGACGACCGGGACCGGGACGACCGCTTCGGCCGCGACGGCCGGGAGCGCCGGGGCAAGGACAATCTGCGTCCCCTGGAGGAGCGCGAAGCCGGCCACGAGGGCCCGATCCGCATGGGCGAGTCCGACGAGGCCCCGAACCTGCCCGAGGGCGTCGAGTACGGCTTCGACCAGCTCGACAAGGAGACCAAGGAAGGCCTCCGCAGCCTGAACAAGCAGCTCGCCGAGGCCGTCGGCAACCGGCTCATCGCCGCCGCCGCGCTCCTCGCCGAGGACGACGTCCAGGGCGCCCTGGAGCAGGCCCGCTACGCCCGCCGCAAGGCGTCCCGCGTGGCGATCGTGCGCGAGGTGACCGGCGTGGCCGCGTACGGCGCCGAGGAGTGGCAGCTGGCCGTCAACGAGCTGCGCGCCGCGCAGCGCCTGGGCGGCACCCACGACCACGTCGCGCTCATCGCCGACTGCGAGCGCGCCCTCGGGCACCCCGAGCGCGCGATCGACCTCTACCGCGAGTTCGGCAGCGACGAGAGCGTCGACCCGGAGGTCCGGGTCGAGCTGCTGATCGTCGCCTCCGGCGCCCGCCGCGACATGGGCATGGGCGAGGCTGCGACCGCGATGCTCAAGGTCGGGGCGCTCAACTCGCCGAAGGCCGAGCCGTGGGTGGCGCGCCTGCGCTACGCGTACGCCGAGGGCCTCCTGGCCGACGGCCGCGAGGACGAGGCCCGCGAGTGGCTGTCCAAGGCCGTCGCCGCCGACGAGGAGGGCGAGACCGGCGCCGCCGAGCGCCTCCTCCAGCTGGAGGGCATCGACTTCGAGGAGCTCGAAGACGATGACGAGGACGACGACGAGTTCGATGACGACGACGACCTTGAAGACGAGGACGACGCCGACGAGGACGAAGACGACGACCGCGACGACGATGACTACGAAGACGAAGACGAAGACGAAGACGACTTCGACGACGAGGACGACGACGTCGAGTACGACGATGACGACGACGACCTCGACGAAGGCGACGAGGACGACGACGAGGACGGCGAGTCCGAGGAGGCCCCGCGCGCGGCGCAGGAGCCGACCGGGCCGGCGGCCGAGAAGGCGAACCCCGACGCTGAGGAGTCCGATGACCCGACTGAAAGGCGCCCCTGAGGCACTCGCCGGCGCCTATGACCTGGCGCTGCTCGACCTCGACGGCGTCGTGTACCTGCTGCACGAGCCGATCCCGGAAGCGGCCGCGACTCTCGCGGCCCTTCCGGGGCTCGACTGCGACCCGGTGTTCGTCACGAACAACGCGTCGCGCAGCCCCGAGACGGTGGCGGAGTCCCTGCGCGGCATGGACATCCCCGCCGAGGCCGCCCAGGTGCTCACCTCCGCCCAGGTGGTGGCCTCGGGCATCCTCGACCGGATCGGCAAGGGCGGCAAGGTCCTCGTGACCGGCTCGCAGGCGCTGCGCGACGCGGTGACCGGCGCCGGGCTCGTCCCTGTCGACGACCCGAAGGCCGCCGCGGCGGTGGCCTTCGGGTACACGCCGCAGACCTCGTGGCGGGCCCTCGCGGACACCACGATCGCGGTCCGCGGCGGCGCCTTCTGGGCCGTGGCGAACCTCGACGCGACACTGCCCACTCCGGACGGTCCGCTGCCCGGCATGGGCGCGCTCGTGGGCGCGGTGGCGACCGCGCTCGGGCACGGCCCCGACTTCACGGCGGGCAAGCCCGAGCAGCCGATCTACCGGATCGCCATGGCGCGCAAGCCGGGCGGCCGGGCGATCATGGTCGGCGACCGGCCCGACTCCGACATCGCGGGCGCAAACCGGGCGGGCATCGACTCGCTCCTGGTGTTCACCGGCGTGGCCTCGCCGCGCCTGGCGCTGCACCTGCCGCCCGAGGAGCGGCCGACGTACCTCGGCTGGAGCCTCGCGGCGCTGACCGAGCCGCACCCGGAGCCGGACTGGAACGAGGCCGTGGACCGCATCGACTGCGGCGGCTGGACCGCCGAGCTCGACGGCCCCGACATCCGCTTCAGCGGGCAGGGGGAGGAGCTGGACGGCTGGCGCGCGCTGTGCGAGTTGAGCTGGGCCGCAGCGGACATGAACGGGTACGACCCGTCGCGCCCGCCGGTCCCGGTCGGCCCGGCCGCCGAGAAGCTCCTGGCGTCCTGACCGGCCCCGTTCCAAGGCAAGCGAAAAGCCCGGACTGCCGTGGTCCGGGCTTGGTCGTGTCTCGAGGCGGCAGCGGGGCCTCGGGGTCCTAGTCGACCTTGAGGGCCTTGCGCAGCTTGGCGAGGTCCTTGACGGACGCCTTGATCTTGACCTTGCCGGTCAGGAACGCCTTGGCGGGCTTGAGTTCCTTCTTGGAGAGGGCGATCAGGTCGTCCGAGCCGATGATGATGCGGACCTCGGCGTCGGCGGCGTCGCCCTCGAGCAGGTCGGTCAGCTTGCCGCCCGAGAGCTTGGCGCTGAACGACTTGCCCAAGTCGGTGACTTCGACGGCCAGCGTGCGTTCGAAGTCGTCTTCAAGGTTGAGCTCGTCGGACTTCTTGGCGACCTTGCCCGCCATCTTCTCCAACACGTTGCGGACTTCGTCAACAGTGGCCATGCGGTCCTCCCGATAGTGCAAGCGAAGCTCGACCCGCTCGTCTGCGTGGTCGGCTGCGCAGAGATTACAACGTGGCCTGAATGCTGTTGCGTCCGACCGGGACGCATTTGACCGTCCGGGGGCCGCAGGGGGCGGGGCGGGCCTCACGGCCCGCGCCCGCGCACCCTACGCCGCATCCGTGACGCCAAGCGGCGCTAGAGGACCTGGCGGAGCTTCATCAGGTCCATCATGGGGGCCTTGATCTTCACCTGGCCCCCGGTGAACGCCTTCATGAAGTCGAGCTCGCCCGCGACGAGCTTGAGCAGGTCGTCGGAGCCGACGATCATGCGGATCTCCGCGTCCGGGTTGTCGCCGTCGACGATGTCGACGAGCTTGCCCCCGTCGAAGCGGCCGTTGAACGAGACGGACAGGTCCTTGATGTCCGCGGCCAGGCTCCGCTGGAAGCCGGTGAGCTTCTTGACCGTCTTCGGGTTGGAGGCGAGGTTGTCCGCGAACTGCTCCAGGGCGGTCCGGCATTCGTCGATGGTGGCCATGTGGCGCTCCTGTTCGATCGGCGCGGGCGCGGCTGTGCGCCCACGAGTATGTTACCGACCAGTACGACGCGTCGGTCGCGACCGGTCACCGGTAGCTTGGCAGTACCGTTGAGGGCAGGCGACCCCGTCCCGGGAACCTGGCAGACCCGAAAGGAGTGGGACCACATGTCCGGAAGCGCCCGCGCCAACTTCGACACCGTCTTCGGCATGGCAGGCGAGCCCGCCCGCCGCGCCCGTGAATTCGCCGACCGCGTCCGCGAGGACCTGCGCTCCGGCTCCGAGAGCGCCCGCTCGGGCGCCCAGCGGATCCGCGAGCACGGCGGCCGCACCGTCCACGACGTCAGGCGCCTCATCCGCGCCGAGCTCGACAACGGCCTCACCCGCATGGGCGTCGCCACCCAGGCCGACCTCGACGACCTCAACCTGCGCCTGGAGCACTCCGAGGAGCAGATCCGCGAACTGCGCGTCCGCCTCGCCGAGGCCGAGGCGCGCGCCGCGGCCCCGCAGACCCACGACGACCCCGCCGCCCCGCAGACCAGCATCGGCGACGACGAAGAGGACGCATGACCGACGCACCGAACCCGGGGTCCGTCGCGGCCCGCCTCCGCGCCGACGCCGACGACGTGGAGACGGAGGTCGAGGAGGCCCTGGGCCGCCTCGAAGCGCTCCCGGACCTGCCGGTCACCGAGCACGTCGCGGTCTTCGAGGGCGTGCAGCAGCGCCTCTCGGAGATCCTCAGCAACGTCGACGACGCCTGATCCGAACGCTTTAGCCGCCTTAGAAAGACACCGACCGCGCCATGCCGACGCGCTACCGACTCGACGCCGAACTCGTGCGCCGCAAGATCGCCCGCTCCCGCGAGCACGCCCGCGAGCTCATCGCGGACGGCCGCATCCACCTGCGCGGCATCCCGGCCACCAAGGCCGCCACGTCCGTCACCGGCGACGACTCGATCCGCCTCGTCGGCGACGCCGACGACTACGTCTCCCGCGGCGCCCACAAGCTCATCGGCGCGCTCGACGCCTTCGGGGTCGACCCCGCGGGCCTGCGCGTCCTCGACGCGGGCGCCTCCACCGGCGGCTTCACCGACGTCCTCCTGCGCCGCGGCGCCGCCGAGGTCCTCGCCGTCGACGTCGGCTACGGCCAGCTCGCGTGGAAGCTCCAGACCGACGAGCGCGTCACGGTCCACGACCGCACCAACGTCCGCCACCTCACGCCCGAGCAGCTCGGCGGGCCCGTGGACCTCACCGTCGGCGACCTGTCGTTCATCTCCCTCGGGCTCGTCCTGCCCGCGCTCACCGCCTGCACGAAGCCCACCGGGCTCATCCTGCCGATGGTCAAGCCGCAGTTCGAGGTCGGCAAGGGCCAGGTCGGCGCGGGCGGCGTCGTCGCCGACCCCGCGCAGCGCGCCGACGCCGTCTGGAACGTCATCGGGACCGCGCAGGGCCTCGGCTGGACCACCACCGCCGTCGCCGCGAGCCCCCTCCCCGGCCCCAAGGGCAACGTGGAGTTCTTCTGCCGCATGCAGACCGGCGGCGAGCCCGTCGCCCGAGAGACCGTGGACGCCGTGGTCGCCGCCGGCCCGCCCGCTAAGTGAGGTCCGCGGCGACGATCGCCTCCAGGTTCCGCTCCGCGAGCGCCGTGATCGTCACCAGCGGGTTCACGCCGATCGAGCCCGGGACGAGCGCCGAGTCGGTCACGTAGAGCCGCTCGTAGCCGTTCACGCGCCCGTACTCGTCGGTCGCCTCGCCGAGGACCGCCCCGCCCAGCGGGTGGTAGCAGAAGTCGTCCGCGAAGGCCCGGTTCCCGCCGAACAGGTCGTACCGGTACGAGGTGCCGTGCCGGCGGTTGATCGCGTCGAACAGCGACTTGGCCTTCGCGGTCCCGGCCGCCGACTGCGCCGCGCTCCAGTGCAGCCGCGCCCGGTCCGCGGCCGCGTCGTACGTGAAGTGGCCGCGCTCGGGGTTGTCGGTGATCGCCAGGTACAGGCTCACCCACGTCTCCAGGCCCGCGGGCATCGGCGCGATCTCGGCGAAGACGCGCGCGGCCGCGTTGTCCCAGTCGTCGATGCCCATGACCGGGATCGTCGACTGCTTGCAGCCGGTGGGCGCCCACGCCTGGTTCGCGCGGGCGGTCATGACGTTCCCGTTCGGGCCCCACTGCTGCCCGACCGACCCGTCGAGGTCCGGCAGGTCCCCGGTGTCGCGGGCCCGCAGCAGCAGCTCGGTGGTCCCGAGGCTCCCGGCGCCGAGGAACAGGTGCTCCGCGGTGATCCGCTTGGTCTCGACCAGGTCGTTCGCGTCGTCGCGGTGGTCGACGGTGACGACGTAGTCCCCGGCGGCGTCGATCTCGATCCGGCGCACCTCGTGACGCGACGCGATCGTCACCAGGCCCGTGCCGAGGGCCTTCGCCAGGTACGTCTTCGGCAGGCTCATCTTGCCGTGGTTGTTCCCGTAGATGACCTCCGAGGCGAGCGCCGACGGCGTCTCGTCCCCGGCCTCCTCGCGCCGCATGTACTCGAAGTCGTAGACCCCGGGCACGAACACCGTCTTGAACCCGGCCTCCTCGGCCTGCCTCGCGGCCTGGCGGCTGAACGCGTAGTACTCCGACTCGGCGTAGTAGGCCGGGTCGATCGTGTTGGCGTGCAGCTCGGCCTGGGCGAGCGGGAAGTACCGGTCGTACATGGCGTCGGGGTCGACGCCGGGGAGGACCTCGGCGAAGTAGTCACGGCGGGGCACGACGGCCATGCCGCCGTTGACGAGCGAGCCGCCGCCGACGCCGCGCCCGACGTACACGGACATGTCGCCGTGGTCGATCCGGTCGAGCACGCCCGGGTAGGGCTCGATGTCGCGGTTGACGACGTCGAGCCACAGGAAGCTCGCCAGGGGCGCCTCGGTGCGGTCGCGGAACCACATGCTGCGCCTGTCGGGGGCGGTGATCGAGCAGAAGACCTTGCCGTCCTCGCCCGGCCCGTCCCACAGCCGCCCCATCTCAAGCATCGTGACGGGGATCCCGGCCTCGGCGAGGCGCAGGGCCGAGACGGCGGCGCCGTAGCCGGTGCCGATGACGAGGGCCGGGACGCGCGCGCCGTCCGCGGCGGCGGCGCGCGGGCCGACGGTGGTGAGTCCGGCGGCGGCCGCGGCGGTGAGGGCGCCGTAGCCGAGGAGTTGTCGTCGTGTCGCCATGGGTGCTCCAATGCGGTTGGTTGGCATTGGGGAGACATTGTGCCCCAATGGGATCGCTTTCACCAGTACGGTGAGTGGCCTGCCTCCCAAGCGAAGGCGAACTTCACCCGATCGCGCCGAACTGTGATCGGAAAGCGTTCTCTTGGGTATGCTCACCGGTACCGGGCGCCGCTTGGCCCGGTGTACAGTTCGAGGCCCTGGAACCGTCTGAGAAGGAGCGCGAGTGGGGTCGCAGCAGAAGCCCGGCCGCGTGCTGGTCGTGACGCACCCGCTCCGCGAGGACGTCGCCGAGCTCGCCGAGAAACTGGCCGCCGCCCTCCGCTCCGCCGACGTCGCGGTCCGCATCCTCACCGGCGAGATCCGCTCCCTCCTCCACCCCGACGCCCTCCTGGTCGTCGACGAGGAGACCTCCGCCACCGCCGACCTCGTGCTCGCCCTGGGCGGCGACGGCACGGTCCTGCGCTCCGCGAAGCTCGCCGCCGAGGCCGATGTGCCGCTCCTGGGCGTCAACTTCGGCAAGGTCGGCTTCCTCGCCGAGGCCGAGACCGGCGAGCTGGAGACGGTCGTCTCCCGCCTCCTGGACGGCGACTACGGCGTCGAGGAGCGCACCGCCCTGTCGGTCGAGGCGACCGGCACGGACGGCGAGCTGCACCGCTCCTGGGCGTTCAACGACATCGCCGTGGAGAAGGCCGAGCCCGCGCGGATGCTCGAGCTGTTCATCGAGATCGACGGCACCCGCATCTCCCGCTACGGCTGCGACGGCGTCGCGGTCGCGTCCCCGACCGGCTCCACCGCGCACGCGATGTCCGCGGGCGGCCCCGTGGTCTGGCCCGATGTGGACGCCCTGGTGGTCGTCCCCATGAACGCGCACGCGCTGTTCGCCAAGCCGATGGTCGTGCACTCCTCTTCGGAGATCCGCATCGGCGTCGAGTCGGTCGGCACCGAGGGCGCGCTCATCGCCGACGGCAAGGAGCTCACCCGCCTGACGGCCGGATCGACGGTGACGATCCGCCGCTCGGAGCGCCCGGTGCGCCTGGTGCGCATGTCCGGACAGCCGTTCGCCTCCCGCCTCGTCTCGAAACTCTCTCTGCCCGTTGACGGTTGGCGGCACGGGCGAATCTAGCTCGCACCTCGGTGCACTCAACCGACCGATGTCGGTGCGTGCGGGTACAGTCTTGAACTGTGTTGGAGGAGCTTCGCATCCAGAACCTGGGCGTGATCGCTGACGCCACCCTGCCGCTCGACCCCGGTCTGACCTGCATCACCGGTGAGACCGGCGCCGGCAAGACCATGGTCGTCGCCGGTCTGGGTCTGCTGTTCGGCGGTCGCGCCTCCCGTGCCCCCCTCGGCGCGGACCGCGCCCTTGTGGAGGGCCGCTTCGCCGTGGGCGAGGCCGCGCTCGAACTGCGCGAACGCGCGATCGAGGCCGGTGCCGACCTGGAGGACGGCGAGCTGCTCCTGGCCCGCTCCGTCTCCTCCGAGGGCCGCTCGAAGGCCTGGGTCGGCGGCCGCTCCGCGCCCGTCGGCGTCCTCGCCGAACTCGGCGAGCTCGCGATCTCGGTCCACGGCCAGTCCGACCAGATGCGCCTGCTCCAGCCCGCCGAGCAGCGCGCCGCCCTCGACCGCTTCGCCGGCGCCGACCACGGCAAGCTCCTCGACGCCTACCGCGCCGCGTTCCACGAGCTGGGCGCGTGCGCCGCCGAGCTGTCCCGCCTGCGCACCAGCGCCCGCGAGATGGCCCGCGAGGCCGACATGCTCCGCCTCGGCCTCGACGAGATCACCGCCGTCGACCCGCAGGAGGGCGAGGAGGCCGACCTCGCCGAGGAGGCGCTGCGCCTGGAGAACGCCGAGGCCCTGCGCCTGGCCGCCGCCACCGCGCACGGCGCGATCACCGGCGACCCGGCCACCGGCGAAGGGGGCGCCACCGACACCGTCGGCGCCGCCGCCCGCGCCCTGGAGCACGACGCCCACTCCGACCCCAAGCTCGCCGAGTTCGCCGAGCGGCTCGCCGAAGCCGGTGCGCTCCTTGCGGAAGCGGCCGTGGACCTGTCGTCCTACCTCGACGACCTCTCGGCCGACCCCCGGCGCCTGGAGGAGATCTACCAGCGCCAGGCCGCCCTGAAGACCCTGTACCGCAAGTACGCCGAGGACCTCCCCGGCGTGCTCGCGTGGGCCGACAACGCGAGCAAGCGACTCGGGGAGCTCGACGTCTCCGACGAGCGCGTCGCCGAGCTGGAGTCCCAGCACGCCGAGCTGACCGCCCGCGCCGCCGACCTCGCCACCCAGCTGCGCGCCTCCCGCCGCGCCGCCGCCGAGCGGTTCTCCGGTGCCGTCTCGACCGAGCTCAAGGGCCTGGCGATGCCGCACGCCGAGGTCGTGGCCGCCGTCGAGGCCCGCCCGGCCGGACGCGGCAGCGTCGACCTCGTCGTGGACACCACGATCTCCGGCGCGTCCGAGGACGGCGCCGACGAGGTCGAGCTGCTCCTGCGCCCCCACCCCGGCTCCCAGCCCGCCGCCCTCCACAAGGGCGCCTCCGGCGGCGAGCTCTCCCGTGTGATGCTCGCCATCGAAGTCGTGTTCGCGGAGATCGGCGGCCCGCCGGTCCTCGTGTTCGACGAGGTCGACGCGGGCGTCGGCGGCGGGGCCGCGATCGAGATCGGCCGCTGCCTCGCGAAGCTCGCCCGCCGCCACCAGGTCCTGGTCGTCACCCACCTGCCGCAGGTCGCCGCGTTCGCCGACCGCCATCTGGTCGTCTCCAAGGACACCTCCGGCGCGGTCACCGTCTCCGGCGTGCGCGTCGTCGACGACGCCGCGCGGGCGCGTGAGCTTGCTCGCATGCTCGCCGGGATGCCCGACTCCCACCTGGGCGTCGCGCACGCGGAGGAGCTGCTGGCCGAGGCCGCGAAGATGAAGTCCTAGGAGCGGTCCGAGCACAGCCGAGCGGCGCGCCGCAGCATGAGGCGTGGCCACCGGATGGCATGATGATGCACGATGCGTGTACCTAGCTTGCGTTTGCCCGGGCGGAACCAGGAGGGCGAGCCCTCCGAGGGTCGGCTCGTCGGCACCGCCCGCCTCGACCGCCGCACGAAGCGGCTCTGCGGTCGCCTCGAACCCGGCGACATCGCGGTCATCGACCACGTCGACCTCGACCGGGTCGCCGCCGACACCCTCGTCGGCACCGACGTGGCCGTGGTCGTCAACGCCGCCAAGTCGATCTCCGGCCGCTACCCGAACCTCGGCCCCGAGGTCCTCGTCAAGGCCGGGATCGTCCTCATCGACGGCGTCGGCGACGAGATCTTCGACAAGGTCCGCGAGGGCAAGACCGTCACCGTCGAGGACGGCAAGGTCTTCCTCGGCACCGAGCTGGTCGCCGAGGGCACCGTGCAGACCACCGACTCCGTGGCCGCCGACATGGAGGCCGCGAAGGAGGGCCTGTCGATCCAGTTGGAGGCGTTCGCCGCCAACACCATGGAGTACCTCAAGCGCGAGCGGGACCTCCTCCTCGACGGCGTCGGCGTCCCCGAGGTGAAGACCTCCTTCAACGGCCGCCACGCGCTCATCGTCATCCGCGGCTACAACTACAAGGAGGACATCGACGTCCTCCGGCCGTACATCCGCGAGTTCAAGCCCGTGCTCGTCGGCGTCGACGGCGGCGCGGACGCGCTCCTCGAAGCGGGCTACACGCCCGACATGATCGTCGGCGACATGGACTCCGTCTCCGACGACGCCCTGCGCTGCGGCGCCGAGATCGTCGTCCACGCCTACGCCGACGGCCGCGCGCCCGGCATGGAGCGCATGGACAAGCTCGGCGTCCCCGCGATCCCGTTCCCGGCGGCCGCCACCTCCGAGGACATCGCGATGCTCATGGCCGACGAGAAGGGCGCGGAGCTCATCTGCGCCGTCGGCACCCACGTCACCATGGTCGAGTTCCTCGACAAGGGCCGCGGGGGCATGGCCTCGACGTTCCTCACGCGCCTGCGCGTGGGCGGCAAGCTCGTCGACGCCAAGGGCGTCTCGCGCCTGTACCGCCAGGACATGTCGGTCTCCGCGCTCCTGCTGCTCATCGTCTCCGGCCTCGCCGCCATGGCCACCGCCGTCGCCATCTCCACCGTCGGCCGCTCCTTCGTGGACGTCATCGCCGACTGGTGGGACGGGCTGCTCTTCCAGATCCAAAGGCTGTTCTCGTGATCAACTTCCGGTACCACCTGGTGAGCCTCACCGCGGTGTTCCTCGCCCTCACCGTCGGCCTCATCCTCGGCACCGCCGCCCTCAACGGCCCCGCCATGGAGGCGCTGGAGACCACCAGCCAGGGCCTGCGCGACTCCAACGAGCAGCTCCGCGCCCAGGTCCAGCAGCTCGAGGACCAGCTCGGCGAGGAGCAGGAGTTCGCCGCGGAGATCGCCCCCGCCTACCTCTCCGCGAAGCTCACCGGGAAGAACATCCTCGTCGTGGCCCTGCCCGGCGCCGACACCGCCGCCGTCGACGGCGCCGTCGAGATGCTCGGCTACGCGGGCGCGACGGTCTCCGGCCGCGTCTCCGTGCTCGACGACTTCTTCGACCCGAACAACGCCGACCAGCTCGTCGACCTCGTCGACACCGCCACCCCCGCCACGGTCCAGACCCCCGTCACCTACGACGGCGTCCAGGCCATGAGCTACGTCCTCGCCGCCGTCACCACCGGCAAGGCCGCCGGGACCGCCGTCGAGATCACCCCCGGCGACATCACCACCGTCACCACCGCCCTGAGCGAGCTGTCGATGCTCACCGTCGAGACCGCCCCGACCGGCCTCGCCGACGGCGTCCTCGTCCTCGCCGGCGCCGGTGCCACCGACTCCGACGCCGACGCCCGCAACACCGGCATGGTCACGTTCACCAACGAGTACGCCGTCGACGGCCCGACCCTCTACGGCGCCATGACCTCCACCGGCGACGGCAACCCGATCAACGCCCTGCGCGCCGACAGCGCCGACACCGTCGCCACGGTCGACAACGCCGCCTTCACCCAGGGGCAGATCGCCGCCGTCGCCGCGCTCGCCGAATTCATCAACTCCGGCACCGTGGACCACCTCGGCATCGGGGAGGGCGCTTCGGCCCTGCTTCCCGACGCGGCCTAGTATCGCGCCCATGAGCCAGTTGACGCGAACCGTCGGTAGGGCGTTCCTCGGAGGGGTCGCGGCAGGCGGCACCATCGCCGCGATCGGCGCCATCCGCCGCTCGAAGTGGGCCGCCGACCTGGAACGGATCAACCACAAGGGCGACACCGTGAGCCTGGCCGAAGGGCCCGGCATCACGATCGGCGCCACCGCGGGCGCGGTCCTGGGGGCGAACTCCCCGGCGTACGCCGCGGCCGCCGCCACCGCGGGCGTCACCGCGGGCGCTGTCGGCCTCTACGACGACATCGCCGACTCCAAGGGGGAGAAGGCGAAAGGCTTCAAGGGCCACGTCGGCGCCCTCCTCAAGGGCCGCGTCTCCGCCGGGCTCGTCAAGATCCTCGGCATCTCCGGCGCCGGGCTCGCCTCCGCCGCGCTCATCGACCTCCAGAACGGCGAGCTCACCGACGACCGCCGCTCCCGCCTGCGCCGCCTCTGGAACGTCGGCGTCGGCGGCGGCGTCATCGCCGGGGCCGCGAACGTCATCAACCTGTTCGACCTGCGCCCCGGCCGCGCCCTCAAGGTCGTCACCCTCGCCGCCGCCCCGCTCTCGCGCCCCCCGGGCCCCAAGTCCCGCCGCGCGACCGCCGCCGGCGCCGCCAACACCGCGCTCGCCGTCTCGGCCGCGGCCGGCGCCGCGATGTCCGAGGACCTCGAAGGCAAGACCATGCTCGGCGACGGCGGCGCCAACGCCCTCGGCGCGCTCCTGGGCCTCGCCTACGTCGCCCGCACCGGCATGGTCGGCCGCCACATCGCCCTCGCCGGGGTCGCCGCCCTCATCGCCGCCTCCGAGAAGGTCTCGTTCACCAAGGTCATCGCCGAGACGCCCGTACTGCGCGAGCTGGACGAGCTGGGTCGGACGAAGTCTTGACCGAGACCCGACGCGAAGTCGGTCGTGCCGCCTCGGTCATCGGTGCGATCACCGTCGCCTCCCGCTTGGCCGGATTCGGCCGCACGATGGTGTTCACCTGGGCGGTCGGTGCGGGCAGCCTCGGCGCCGTCTACCAGACCGCCAACTCCATCCCGAACATCATCTTCGAACTCGTCGCGGGCGGTGCGCTCGCGGCGCTCGTCATTCCGCTGCTGGCCGCCCCGCTCGCACGGCACGAACCCGATCAGGTCAGCCGCATCGCCTCGGCCCTGCTGACCTGGGCGCTCACGATCCTCGTGCCGGCCGGACTGTTGGTCGCGGTGTTCGCCCGCCCGATCATCGAGCTGCTGTCGGGCGGCGACTACTCGGAAGCGGCGCTCGACGCCGGCACCGAGATGCTGATCCTGTTCGCTCCGCAGTTGCCGCTCTACGGCGTCGCGGTCGTGCTCACCGGCATCCTCCAGTCCCACCGCCGCTTCGCCTGGCCCGCGGTCGCGCCGCTGCTCTCCAGCATTGTCATGGCGGGGGTCTACGTCGCCTACGGCCTGCTGTCCGGCCGCAGCTCGAAAGTCGAGTTCCTCGGCCAGAACGACCTGATCCTGCTCGGTCTCGGCACCACCGTCGGCGTCGCAGTGCTCGCAGCGTCGCTCATCATGCCCTTGCGCGGCCTCGGCCTTCGCATCCGGCTCACCTGGAGGCTGGAGACCCATGTCGCCTCGGGCCTGAAATCCCTCGCCATCGCGGGTGCGATCACGGTCGGTGCGCAGCAGCTCTGCCAAGCCTTGCTCATCGCGCTTGCGAACAGCTCGGGCGAGGACGGTCCCGCGGCGATCTTCACGATCTCCCAGACGTTCTTCCTCCTACCCTGGGCGGTCCTCGCCGTCCCCTTGGCGACCGCCGCCTACCCCGTTCTGGCAGAGGCGTTCTCCCTCGGTGAGAACGACCGCTACCAGTGGCGGCTCTCCCAGACCGGCCGCGCCGTCCTGCTCCTGTCCGGCCTCGGCGTCGCCGCGCTCGCGGGCCTCGCCGAACCCATCGCCACGGTCCTCTCGTCCGTGTCGGCCGACAGCAGCGTCCACACTCAGAACCAATTCCAAGGCACCCTCACCGGCCTCGCCTTCGGCCTCTTCGGCTATTCGATGTTCGCGATCTACTCCCGCGGCCTCTACGCCATCGGTCGCAACAAGTACGCCGCCGGGGCCACCTCCATCGGCTGGGCCGCCGGAGCCGTCGCCGCCGTCGTGCTCTCGCAGGTCATGCCCATCGAAGACCGCACGCTCGCGCTCGCCATCGCGTGGTCGGTCGGCATGACCGTCATCGGTCTCGCCCTCACCGCCGCCATCGCCCGCCACACCGGCGCCGCCAGCCTCCGCGGCATCCCGCGCGCCGCGCTCGCCGCCGTCGTCGCCGCCGTCGCCGCGGTCCTCGCCGCGCGTGAGCTCATCGTGCTGTGGGGCCACGCGAACACGATCTACACCGCGCTCTTCCAGGGCGTCGTCGTCGGCGCCGCCACCGCCGTCGTCTACCTCGGCATCGGGGCCCTCATCGGGGGATCCGGTGTCGTGCGCCCGGTCCTGCGACGCGCTGGCAGAATACGGTCGTCGAACGACGACGAAGCACACCGACCCGACGAAGACGGAGCAGACCAGTGAGCCACCGCCGTATCGCCTTGGTGCTCGGCCCCTCGACCGGCGGCATCGGCACCCACGTCGCCTCGGTCGCGCAGGGCTTCGTGGAGCGCGGCGACGCCGTCCTGGTCGTCGGCCCGCCCGAGACCGAGGAGCGGTTCGGCTTCCGCGCGCGCGGCGCCCGCTTCGCGCCCGCGCCCATCACCGCGAAGCCCTCCCCGGAGCTGCCGCTCGCGTGGTGGGCCGCCCGCAACGCACTGCGCGGCATCACCGGACGCGGCGTCGACGTCGTCCACGCCCACGGCCTCACCGCCGGGATCACCGCGCTCGCCGCCCGCCCCGTCGGCGCCGCGCTCGTCACCACCTGGCACAACCAGCTCATCACCTCCGGGGTCAAGCGCCGCGTCTCCGACGCGATCGAGGGACGCCTCGCCCGCGGCGTCGACGTCGCCCTCGCCGCCTCCTCCGACCTCCACGAGCACCTGGTTGCCCTGGGCGCCAAGGACGCCCGTCTCGCGCCCGTCGCCGCCCCGCCCAAGACCGCCGACGGCGCCCCCGGCGCGGTCCGCGCCGAACTCGGCATCGGCGACCGCCCCATGCTCCTGTCCGTGGGCCGCCTGCACCCGCAGAAGGACTACGACACCCTCATCGCCGCCGCCACCCGCTGGAAGGACCTCGACCCCGCCCCCGTCGTCGTCATCGCCGGGGACGGCCCCGAGCGCGACCGCCTCCAGGGCCTCATCGACGCCTCCGGCGCCGACGTGCGCCTCCTCGGCCACCGCACCGACGTCGGCGACCTCCTCGCCGACGCCGACCTCTCCCTGGTCACCAGCCAGTGGGAGGCCCGGCAGCTGTTCGCCCAGGAGACCCTCCAGGCCGGCGTCCCGCTCGTCACCACCCGCACCGGCGGCATCCCCGAGCTCGTCGGCGACGCCGGGCGCTACTTCGAGGTCGGCGACGTCGACGCCCTCGACCGGACCGTCCGCGGCCTCCTCGGCGACGCCGCCGAGCTCGACCGCTACCGCGCCGCCAGCCTCGCCCGCGCCGCCACCTGGCCCGACGAGAACCAGATGCTCGACGCCCTCGACGCGCTCTACCTCGAACTGACCGGAAGATAACCAGTGGTGCGCAACCTGGACGCCGGACGGCGGGCCCGCAAAGTCCGCAAGTCCCTCGCCCGCTCCGTGTCCGAACACCGCGGGCCCCTCGGCGTCTGGATCGCCGTCGTGCTCCTCGCGGCGCTCGCGGTCCTCCAGCTCCTCCCCGACGAGCGCGAGGACGCCATCCCCGACACCGTCGACTCCGTGATCGTCCTCGGCGTCGGCGGCCTGTCCTGGACCGACATCGACGCCGACACCACCCCGAACCTCGCCGCGCTCGCCGAGGACGGCGCGCTGGCCGAGCTGAACACCGACTCCGGCCGCAACTTCACGTGCACGCTCGACGGCTGGCTCACCCTCTCCGCGGGCGCGCCCGCCGTCGCCGGGAACTACGGCGACTCCGCCGATTGCGGACCCGTCTCCGACGAGCAGATCAGCGACGACAACGGCGCCACCACCGTCGGCGACATGACCGACCTCGTGGCCCTCAACCGCGACCTCGACCAGGGCGCCGAGGTCGGGATGCTCGCCGCCGGGACCTCCTGCGCGACCGGCGTCGGCCCCGGCGGGGCCTACGCCACCGCGAACTCGGTCGGCCGCGTCGGCGAGTACGCCTCCGCGCTGCCGTCCGGCCGCGACCTGGCCGCGCTCCTGAACGAGTGCCCGCTGACCGTCATCGACGGCGGCGTCCTCTCCTCGGACGCGGAGCTGCGCGCGGCCGCGCTCGACCAGCTCGACGACACCGTTGCGGCCCTCGACGAGGCCCGCTCGGGCGACACCGCGCTCATCGTCACCGGCATCAGCCAGACCGAGGAGCCCAACCGGCTCCTCGCCACGGTCGCGAACTTCGGCGCCGCCGACGGGCACACGCTCCTCGACCTGCCCGCCGAGCGCCCCGGCTACCTGCGCCTGACCGACCTGACCGCGACGATCCTCACGCTCTTGGACGTCCCGCTCCCGGACTCGGTCTCCGGGACGGCCGCGGGCGCCGCCGAGGACACGCTCTCGTACGCCGACCGCCAAGCGGTCTTCGACGACACGGACGTGCGGCTCATCGCGGCCGCGGTCGCCGCGCCCGCCACCCAGTGGCTCCAGGTGATCCTGTTCCTCGCCCTGACGTTCGTGGCGTGGCCGCTGCTGCACCTGCTGCGCCGCGCCGGGCAGCCCGGCGTCAAGCCCCCGCCGCTGTGGCTCATGCGCCTGAACATCGTCTCGGCGCTCGTGTGCGCCCTGTTCACCGCCGCCGCGATCCTCGCCGACTTCTTCGAATGGTGGTCGGCCGGCCGGCCCGGTATCGTCGGCCCGCTCACCGCCCTCGGCATCGCCGTCGTGTGCGCGTTCGCCGCGATCCTCATCCCCGGCCGCCGCGGCCCCGCGAGCCTCATGGTCACCGTGTCCGCGTTCGGGATCGTCGTCACCGTCATGGCGATGGTCATCCACACCGAGGACCCGCTCGGGACGCTTCTGGGCGACTACACCGTCGCCGACTCCGCCTCGAACGAGCTCGGCCCGGTCGCCACCGGCATGTTCATCGCCTCCCTGTGGCTCCTGGCCGCCGCCGCGGCCTGGCGCCTCCCGCGCCGCTACCAGGCCCCCGTCATGGCCGCCATCGGCAGCCTCGGCGTCCTCGTCGTCTCCGCCGGGTTCCTCGGCGACTCCGTGCCCGCCGCGGTCGCCATCATCGTCGGCACCTGCCTCGCGGCCGCGCTCGCCACCGGCGGCTGGGTCACCTTCCAGCGCTTCGTGTGGTCGGGCCTGGCGGGCGTCGCGGTCCTGTTCGGGCTCTCGTGGATCGACTACCAGCGGCCCGCCGCCGAGCGCGGCGAGCTCGGCGCGTTCCTCGGCGACGTCCTCGGCGACACGAACGGCGTCATCGCCTCCGGGGTCGGCTCGAACGTCGTCGCGGTCTTCACGTCCCCGCTGAGCCTCCTCGCGGTCATGGCGGGCGCCTACTGCTGGCTGGTGCTCCTGCGCCCCGGCGGCGGCCTGCGCCGCGCCTGGGGCCTGTACCCGCCGCTGCGCGCCGCGTTCTCCGCGGCCGTCGTCGGATCGGGCATCGCCGGGCTCCTCCTCGGCAAGGGCATCATGAGCCTCGGCTCGGCCCTCGCGGTCATGGTTCCCTTGGCGGTCATCATGAGCCACCGCGTCCTCGCCCGCGCGCACGTGAAGGACGGGGAGTACTCCGACATGATCGTCGACGCACCCTCGTGGGTCGATGAGGAAAACAGCGGCGAAAGTGTTAGTGTGGAATCCCGTGGATGAAGCGATCCACCGGCTGCTTTTCTAAGCGGCTCGTTCGCCACGAACACCACGGGAGTCCGCCTTGGCCAGCGCTGCGAATGGTCAGATCCGCACTACGAAGCACCTCTTCGTCACCGGTGGGGTCACCTCCGCCCTCGGCAAGGGCATGACCGCCGCCAGTCTCGGGAACCTGCTGACGGCCCGCGGCCTGTACGTGGTGATGCAGAAGATCGACCCCTACCTCAACGTCGACCCGGGCACGATGAACCCGTACGAGCACGGCGAGGTCTTCGTCACCGACGACGGCGGCGAGACCGACCTCGACATCGGCAACTACGAGCGGTTCCTCGACCGGAACCTGTCGAAGCACGCGAACGTCACCACCGGCCAGGTGTACTCCGACGTCATCGCGAAGGAGCGCCGCGGCGACTACCTCGGCGCGACCGTCCAGGTGATCCCGCACATCACCAACGAGATCAAGTCCCGCCTCGCGGCGATGGCCGACCCCGACCCGGAGACCGGGCGCGTCCCCGACGTCGTCATCACCGAGGTCGGCGGCACGGTCGGCGACATCGAGTCGCTGCCGTTCCTGGAGGCGATCCGCCAGTACCGCCACGACATCGGGCGCGACAACTGCTTCTTCCTGCACGTGTCGCTCGTGCCGTACCTGGCCGCGTCCTCCGAGATGAAGACCAAGCCCACCCAGCACTCCGTGGCGCAACTGCGCAGCATCGGCATCCAGCCCGACGCGATCGTGTGCCGCTCCGACCGCCCGCTCCCCGACGGCCTCAAGGGCAAGATCGCCGGGTTCTGCGACGTGGACGACGCGGCGGTCGTCTCGGCGCCCGACTCGAAGTCGATCTACGAGATCCCGAAGACCCTCCACTCGGAGGGCCTGGACGCGTACGTGGTCCGCAAGCTCGACCTGCCGTTCAAGGACGTCGACTGGACCGCGTGGGACGACCTGCTCGACCGCGTCCACAACCCGCAGGCGACCGTCGAGGTCGCGATCGTCGGCAAGTACGTCGAGCTGCCCGACGCGTACAAGTCCGTCGTCGAGGCCCTGCACGCGGCCGGGTTCGCGCACCGCGCGAAGGTGAACGTCCGCTGGGTGATCTCCGACGAGTGCGGGAGCACCGAGGACACCGCGAAGGCCCTCGCGGGCGTCGACGCCGTGGTCATCCCCGGCGGGTTCGGCGACCGCGGCGTGCCCGGCAAGATCGAGGCGCTCACCTGGTCGCGCACCCGCAAGGTGCCGACGCTGGGCCTGTGCCTGGGCTTGCAGTGCATGGCGATCGAGGGCCTGCGCGAGATCGCCGGGCTCGTCGGCGCCGACTCCGAGGAGTTCGACCGCGAGGCCGAGCACCTGGTCATCTCGACGATGGCCGACCAGACCGAGATCGTCGCGGGCCGCGGGGACATGGGCGGCACGATGCGCCTGGGCACCTACCCGGCGAACCTCGCCGAGGGCTCGATCGTCGCCGAGGTCTACGGCGCCACCGAGGTCAACGAGCGCCACCGCCACCGCTACGAGGTCAACAACGCCTACCGCGACCAGCTCGCGAAGTCCGGCTTCGTGATCTCGGGCCTCTCGCCCGACGGGCGCCTCGTCGAGTTCATCGAGCTCGACCGCGAGCAGCACCCGTACTACGTCGCGACCCAGGCCCACCCGGAGCTCAAGTCCCGCCCGACCCGACCGCACCCGCTGTTCGCGGGCCTGGTCGCCGCGGCCCTGAAGCGTCAGGCCGCCGAACGCCTCGACCTCGAAGCGTAAGCGAGGCAAGCGAAAAGGGCGGGGCTCCTCGGAGCCCCGCCCTTTCCCGTTCCCCTAACGCCTTCTTGGTCCGCAGCGCCCGGCCGACGGCGATCGTCGCGACCAGGATCAGGCCCGCGGCGATGACCGCGACGGTCTGGAGGCCGTGCGTGAACGCCGTCCGGGCCGCCGTGAGCAGCGCGTCCCCGGCCTCGGCCGGCAGTGTCGCCGCGACGTGCACGGCTTCGCCGAGCGTCTCCGACGCGCCCGCGGGCGCGTCCCCGAGTTCGCTCCGGTATATCCCGGTCGCGAGGGACCCCAGCAGGGCGACGCCCATCGCGCCGCCGAGCTCGTACGCGGTCTCCGAGATCGCGGAGGCCGAGCCGGCCCGGTCGGCCGGGGCCGCCGCGAGGATCGCGTCGTTGGTGACGGTCTGCGCCAGGCCCGCGCCCGCGCCGATGAGGACCGAGGCCCCCACGACCACCAGCGCACCCTCCTCGACGCCCACGAACGCCATCGCGGCGAACCCGGTGATGACGAACGCCAGGCCCCCGACGATGGTGCGGGCCATGCCGACCCGCTCCGACAGCCGCACCGCGACCAGGCCCGCGACCACCGACACCGCCATCTCCGGCAGCAGCAGGAGCCCCGCCTGCATGGGGGAGAACCCGAGCACGAGCTGGAGGTACTGCGTCAGCAGGAACAGCGACGAGATCATCGCGAACACGATCGTGAAGTTCGTCGCGAGCGAGGCGCTGAACCGCCTGATGCCGAACAGGTTCAGGTCCAGCAGCGGGTGCTCCAGGCGGCGCTGGCGCCGCACGAACAGGACCGCCATGACCACGCCGAAGCCGATCGCGGCCGCTGCTGGCCACGACGCGCCCTTCTCTGCGATCGTCTTGACGCCGTACACGAACGGGAACATCGCCAGGAACGACATCGTGACGCTGAGCAGGTCGAGCGGGCCCGGGTTCGGGTCCTTCGACTCCGGCAGCAGCAGCGGCGCGGCGATCATCACCGCGATCGAGACGGGCGCGGCCATGAGGAACACCGAGCCCCACCAGAAGTGCTCCAGCAGCCAGCCGCCGAGGATCGGCCCGGCGGCCGAGCCCGCGGAGAACCCGGAGGCCCAGATCGCGATGGCGAACTTGCGCTGGCGGCCGTCGGTGAACAGGTTCCGCATGAGCGCGAGCGTGGTCGGCATGAGCGTCGCGCCCGCCAGGCCCAGGAACGCGCGGGCGGCGATGAGCATCTCCGCGGACGTGGCGTACGCGGCGATGACGCTCGCGGCGGCGAACGCGGCCGAGCCGATGACGAGCAGTTTCCGGCGGCCGACGCGGTCGCCGATGGTGCCCATGGTCACCAGGAGCCCGGCGAGGGTGAACCCGTAGACGTCCACGATCCACAGCAGCTGCGACGAGGACGGTTCGAGGTCTTCGGACAGGAACGGCACGGCGAAGCCGAGCACGGTCATGTCGATGGAGATGAGCAGCACGGGGAGCACCAGCACGGCCAGCGCCCACATCTGCTTCGCGGTGAAGCGCGGGCGCGGTCCCGCGTGCTGCGGCAGGGTCGTCGTCACGGTGTCCTCCTCTGAGTCAGCTCGCGGGCCGAGGGCCGCCACGGAACGGGCGGCCCGCAGGTGGACACCTGGGGCGCTTCGGCGAAGCTTGTGATCGAATCGACGGTTCAGGGACAATCGCTGTACCGTCCAGACGGTATAGTAGCAAGCGGGAGGGCACATGGCCAAGGACGAACCGAGCACGCGTGACCGGATTCTCAACGCGCTCCAGCGCAGCCTCGTGGAAGAGGGCAGCGCCGGGGTGACGCTGGAGCGGGTCGCCGCGGAGGCCGGCGTCTCCAAGGGCGGCCTGCTCTACCACTTCAAGTCCAAGTCCGACCTCTACGACGGCCTGGCCCGGCGCTTCCGCGAGCAGGAGGAGGCGACGATCGCGAAGGCCCGCGCCGAAGGGGTCGTCGACACGTTCCTGCGGGTCTCCGAGGTCGCCGACATCGAGTCCGCCGCGGGCCTGTGGGCCCTGCTGACGGCCATGCGCGGCAAGGACCAGCTCTCCGAGGCCGCCCAGGCGGACATGCTCTTCATCTTCGACGGCTGGAAGGACGCCCTCCACGCCGAGATCGAGGACCCCCTCACCGCCGAGATCGTCCGCCTCGTCGGCGACGGCCTGTTCCTCTCGGCCCTCTCCGGCGCCCCGCTGCCCACCCGGGAGACCCTCGAAGCGCTCCGCGAGCGCCTCAAGCAGCTCGCGGGAGAGGAATGAGGCCCTCCCGGGCTAGTGTGGCTCCCGTGCATGAATACCGAGTCCTCGACAGCGAAATCGTCCACCGCGGCTGGTGCTACGACCTGACCGCCGAGACCGTCGCGATGCCGGGCGGCGGCAGCGCCCGCCGCGAGTTCCTCGACCACTGCGGCGCCGTCGTCACCGTCCCGCTCGACGAGTCCGGCCGGGTCGGCCTCATCCGCCAGTACCGGGTCCCGCCGAAGGAGCGCCTGTGGGAGTTCCCCGCGGGCCTGCGCGACGTCGCGGGGGAGGACCCGGCCGTGACCGCCCGCCGCGAGCTCGCCGAGGAGGTCGACCTCGCCGCCGCCGACCTCGTCAAGCTCGGCGAGTTCTACACCACCCCGGGGATCTCGAACGAGCTCATCCACTACTTCCTCGCCACGGGCCTCACTCCCGTGCCCGAGGCCGACCGGCACGAGCGCACCGACGAGGAGGTCCAGATCGAGCTGGTCTGGTGGGACCTCGACAAGGCCCTGGACGCGGTCGCGGGCGGCGAGATCCGCAACGGCGTGTGCGCGCTCGCGCTCAACCTCGCCCGCCTCCACCTCGAACGACGCTGAGGCGCACGCTCACACGGCCCGTCGCGCAGTTGTGCGGCGGGCCTGACTTACGATCACGGCGACGACGCCGTCCGAACCGCTGACCCAGAAGGAATGCCGGGATCAGGACGCAGTGCGTCTTAGACTGCCCGTGCGGGACGCCGACCGGCCCCGAACTGGCACAACGCTTCGGAAGGAACCCGCAGAGTGAAAGTCGCCGTCCCCCGCGAGATCAAGAACAACGAGTACCGCGTCGCCCTGACCCCGGCCGGGGTCCACGAGCTCGTCGCCGCCGGGCACCACGTCAGTGTCGAGACCGGCGCCGGGCTCGGCTCGGCCATCACCGACGACGACTACCGCGCCGCCGGGGCCGTCATCTGCCCCGACCCCGACTCCACCTGGAGCGCGGGCGACCTCGTCCTCAAGGTCAAGGAGCCGATCCAGGACGAGTTCCACCGCATGGCCCCCGGCCAGACGCTCTTCACCTACCTCCACCTCGCCGCCTCGGCCGAGTGCACCGACGCGCTCCTGGAGCGCCACGTCACCGGCATCGCCTACGAGACCGTGCAGACCCGCGACGGCCGCCTGCCCCTCCTCGCGCCCATGAGCGAGGTCGCGGGCCGCCTCGCCGTCCAGGCCGGCGCCTACTGCCTCCAGCGCCCCGAAGGCGGCCGCGGCACCCTCATGGGCGGCGTCCCCGGGACCCCGCCCGCGCGCGTGGTCATCATCGGCGCGGGCGTCTCCGGCATGAACGCCGCCGCCGTCGCCGTCGGCATGCGCGCCGACGTCGAGCTCCTCGACCTCAACATCGACAAGCTCCACGCCGCCGACGACCTCTACCAGGGCCGCCTGCGCACCATCGTGTCCAACCGCTTCGAGATCAAGCGCGCCTGCCGCGAGGCCGACCTCGTCATCGGCGCCGTCCTCGTCCCGGGAGCCAAGGCCCCCACCGTCGTCGACGACGAGGTCCTCGCCGACATGAAGGACGGCGCGGTCCTCGTCGACATCGCCATCGACCAGGGCGGCTGCTTCGCCCACTCGAAGGCCACCACCCACGACGACCCGACGTTCACCTACGGCGGCAAGCTGTTCTACTGCGTCGCCAACATGCCCGGCGCCGTCCCGAACACCTCCACGTACGCGCTGACGAACGCGACCCTCCCCTACGTCATGAAGCTCGCCAACCACGGCTGGGCCGAGGCCCTCCGCACCGACGCGGCCCTCGCCGGCGGCCTCAACACCTACGCCGGGCAGGTCGTCAACGAGCCCGTCGCGACCACGCACCACCTGCCGCTCATGCCGATCGCGCAGGTCCTCGCCGAGAACTGAGGACACACAGGACCCTCGCGTCCCAGCGCGGAGCAAGCGATCCCACACCGGGTGCCTCGGAGTCTCGCAAGCCGTCGACAGCCTCGATACACTGACGTACAGTCGCTATGACAGGCAATGGTGAGACGCCCGGCACCCGGTGCCGACTCGCACCCGGAGGCGGAAATGAGCAGTGTGGACAGCAACGACAAGTGGGCCGCCCTGCGCGGGGCCGCGCAGGTGCCTCCCACTGACGGCGACGGGGACCTGTCCTCGCCCGACCCCGAGACGTACACCGGCAAGCGCGACATCCCGCAGCCGCAGCCGCTCGAACGCCACGGACCGGCCCGCGTCATCGCCATGGCCAACCAGAAGGGCGGGGTCGGCAAGACCACCACGACCATCAACCTCGGTGCGGCCCTTGCCGAATACGGCCGCAAGGTCCTCCTGGTCGACTTCGACCCCCAGGGCGCGCTGTCGGTCGGCTTCGGCACCAACCCCCACACCCTCGACCTGACGGTCTACAACCTCCTCATGCAGGAGGACGTCGACATCGACGACGTCATGGTCAAGACCAACGTCGCCGGGCTGCGCCTCCTCCCCGCCAACATCGACCTCTCCGCCGCCGAGATCCAGCTCGTCAACGAGGTCGCCCGCGAGCAGACCCTCGCCCGCGTCCTGCGCCCCGTCATCCCCGACTTCGACTACGTCCTCATCGACTGCCAGCCGTCCCTGGGGCTCTTGACGATCAACGCGCTCACCGCCGCCCACTCGGTCCTCGTCCCCCTGGAGTGCGAGTTCTTCTCCCTCCGCGGCGTCGCCCTCCTCCTCGACACCGTCGACAAGGTCCGCGAGCGCCTCAACTACGACCTCGAGCTCGACGGCATCCTCGCCACCATGTACGACTCGCGCACCACGCACTCCCGCCAGGTGCTCCAGCGCGTCGTGGAAGCCTTCGGCGACAAGGTGTTCTCCACGGTCATCACCCGCACCGTGCGCTTCCCCGAGACCACCGTCGCGGGCGAGCCGATCACCACGTGGGCCCCGGCCTCCTCCGGCGCCCGCGCCTACCGCCAACTCGCCCGCGAACTCATCGCCGCGACGGACAAATAGCCACCCGAACGCGTTCCACCACAAGAAACCCAGAGTTCACCCCGTAGCGTCTGCGGGGCCCGTCTAAGCTTGCGTGCGTGAGCGACCAGCAGCTGCCCCAGCTCCCGACCCAGCGGGAGGGCGAACCGGACGAGGCCGAGACCGGCTTCCGCGTCCGCCTCGTCAACTTCGAGGGCCCCTTCGACCTGCTGCTCCAGCTCATCGGCAAGCACAAGCTCGACGTCACCGAGATCGCCCTCCACGAGGTCGCCTCCGAGTTCATCGCCTACGTCACCGGACTCGACGAGGCCTGGAACCTCGAGGAGACCTCCGAGTTCCTCCTCGTCGCCGCCACCCTCCTCGACCTCAAGACCGCGCGCCTCCTGCCCGGCACCGTCGTCGACGACGAAGAGGACCTCGCCCTCCTCGAAGCCCGCGACCTCCTCTTCGCCCGCCTCCTCCAGTACAAGGCGTACAAAGAGGCCGCCGGCGCCCTCTCCGAGCTCGCCGAGGGCGCCGCCACCCGCGTCGCCCGCAACGTCGGCCTCGAAGACCGCTTCAAGGGCCTCCTGCCCGAACTCGTCCTCGACCTCACCCCCGACGCCCTCGCCGCCCTCGCCGGGAAGGCCATGAAACCCAAGCCGCCCCCCACCGTCGGCACCGGCCACATCCACATCCAGCGCGTCTCCGTGCGCGAGCACGCCGTCATCCTCTCCCGCCGCCTCCAACGCGTCCAGACCGCGACCTTCCGGGCCCTCACCTCCGACTGCGAGACCCACCTCGAAGTCGTCGCCCGGTTCCTCGCGCTCCTGGAGCTCTACCGCGAGGCCCTGGTCGGGTTCGAGCAGATGCAGGCCCTCGGCGAACTGACCGTCCGCTGGCTCGGCGGCACCGGGAACACCGAGATCGAGGTCGACGAGTACGCGGGCGCGCCCGCGGAGACGGGGGAGGAGCCGAACGAATGACCGAGCACCTGGAGGGGTCCCTCGAACGGGACCTCGCGACATGGAAGATGCCCGGCGCCCGCACCGAGGCCGAGCCCCTGCGCGCCGACACGCCCGCCGACGAGCCGGTCGGCGACGTCGACGAGTACGCGGCCGCGCTGGCCGCCGAGCCCGAACCGGAGCCCGAGGCGGACGACGAGCCCGAGGCCGCGG
This sequence comes from Glycomyces sp. NPDC047369, assembly GCA_040643255.1. Taxonomy (GTDB): domain Bacteria; phylum Actinomycetota; class Actinomycetes; order Mycobacteriales; family Micromonosporaceae; genus Glycomyces. The sequence goes on from JBEYTX010000001.1 coordinate 873,172, forward strand.
CCCCCAGCCCCGTCCCCGAGGACGTCGACCTGGGTGCGGTCCTGGAGGCGATCCTCATGATCGCCGAGGAGCCGCTCTCCGAGGAGTTCCTCTCCTCGGTCCTGGAGCGACCGCGCTCACAGGTGCGCGAGACGCTGGGTCGCCTCAGCGCCGAATACACTGGTGACGGACGCGGATTCGATCTGCGTCGCCAAGCCGGCGGCTGGCGCTTCTACACCCGGGCCGACTACGCCCGCTACGTGGAGCGGTTCGTGACCGACGGCGCCTCCGCCCGCCTCACCAAGGCGGCGCTGGAGACGCTTGCCGTGGTCGCCTACCGGCAGCCGGTCACCCGCGGCCGCATCTCGGCCATCCGGGGGGTCAACTGCGACGGGGTCATCCGCACGCTGCTGGCGCGCGGCCTGGTCGAGGAGTGCGGGACCGACCCGGACTCGACGGCGACGCTCTACCGCACCACCACCCTGTTCTTGGAGAAGATCGGGCTGGACTCGGTCGACCAGCTCCCCGAGCTGGCCCCGTTCCTGCCCGACGACGTGACGGATATCGAGGAAGATGAACAACGCTGACGCAGAGGGCGTACGCCTGCAAAAGGTCCTGTCGCAGGCCGGGATCGCCTCCCGCCGCGCCGCCGAGGAGCTGATCTCCCGCGGCAAGGTGAAGGTCAACGGCGAGCCCGCCCGACTCGGCCAGCGCGTGGACACCGCCAAGGACGTCATCCACGTCTCCGGCAAGCGCGTCGTGACCGACGTCGACAAGGTCTACTACGCGATCAACAAGCCGCGCGGGATCGTCTCGACGATGGAGGACGAGGAGGGCCGCCCCTCGCTCGCGAACTTCGCGAAGGGCCTGGACCACCGCGTGTTCCACGTCGGGCGCCTCGACACCGACTCCGAGGGCCTGATGCTGCTCACCAACGACGGGGAGCTCGCGAACCGCATCATGCACCCCTCGCACGGGCTGCCGAAGGTCTACCGGGCGCAGGTCAACGGGATCATGGACCGGCCCACCTGGAACCGGCTGCTCAAGGGCGTCGAGCTCGAGGACGGGCTCGCGAAGGCCGAGAAGCTGAAGATCATCGACGAGCACGCCGGGCAGTCGTTGATCGAGATCACCATGCACGAGGGCCGCAAGCACATTGTGAGGCGCCTCATGGACGAGGTCGGGCATCACGTCTCGCGCCTGGTGCGCACCGAGATCGGCCCGATCCAGCTGCGGAACCTGAAGCCGGGGACGCTGCGGCGGCTCACCCCCAACGAGGTGGGGGAGCTGTTCCGCGAGGTCGGGCTCTAGCCTTGTACAGCCTGCTGTAGCGACGGGATGGGCAAGTCCCGGTTAGGGTCTCATCATGAAGACGATTCTGAACATCATCTGGTTCGTGCTCGCCGGGCTGTGGCTGGCGATCGGCTACTTCGTTGCGGGCCTGGTGTTCTGCATCTTCATCGTGACCATCCCGTTCGGGATCGCGAACATGCGGCTCGCCGGGTACGTGCTGTGGCCGTTCGGGCGCACCGTGGTCTACGACCCGCAGGCCGGGTGCCTCACGCTGGTGGCGAACATCCTGTGGCTCATCCTGTTCGGGTGGGAGCTCGCGCTCACCCACCTGGTGACCGGTTTCCTCCAGGCCATCACGATCATCGGGATCCCGCTGGCCGTGGCGAACTGGAAGATGATCCCGCTCGCGCTGTGGCCGCTGGGCGCCCGCGTCGTCGACCGGTAGGCCGTCCGCGCATAGACAGTGGACCGGCCCCGTTCGCCACCCCAGCTGGCGTGACCCGGCATGATGTAGGTTTGCGGGGTTTGCACATGAAGAACGGAGCCGACAGTGCCTGAGCAGAAGAGCGGACCGGTCGTCGCTATCGACGGCCCGTCCGGGGCCGGGAAGTCGACGGTGTCCAAGACCCTCGCGACCGCGATCGAAGCGGCGTACCTCGACACCGGTGCGATGTACCGGGCGGCGACCCTCGCCGTCCTCAAGGCCGGCGTCGACCCCTCCCAGACCGCGCAGGTCACCAAGGCGGTGAAGAACGCCAAGCTGGAGTTCGGCACCGCGCCCGACGACCCGTTCACGCGCGTGGACGGGGAGGACGCCGACCTGGCGATCCGCTCCGACGACGTCACCAAGGCCGTCTCGGCGGTCGCGGGCAACAAGACGGTCCGGAAGTTCCTCATCGACGAGCAGCGCCGCATCATCGCGAACGCCAAGCGCGGCATCGTGGTCGAGGGCCGCGACATCGTCGAGGTGGTCGCCCCCGACGCCGACGTCAAGGTCTACCTCACCGCGGACCCCGTCGAGCGCGCCAAGCGCCGCGCCGCCGAGAACGGCGCCGACGCGGACGCCACCGCGAAGGACATCGAGCGGCGCGACACCGCCGACTCGAAGACCACCAAGCCCCTGGAGGCCCCTGCGGGGGCCGTGGTGATCGACTCCACGGCGCTGCCGATCGTGGAGGTAGTGGCCAAGATCCTGGCCTTGCTGAACAACAGGGACATCGATGACTGACGAACCGACCTGGTCCGACGACGACTTCGAGTTCGACGAGGGCGACCTCGCCGAATCCTCGGACGACCGCGGCCCGGTCCCGACGGTGGCCGTGGTCGGCCGCCCCAACGTGGGCAAGTCGACCCTGGTCAACCGCATCCTGGGCCGCCGCGCCGCGGTCGTCCAGGACGAGCCGGGCGTGACCCGCGACCGCATCGCCTACGACGCCGAGTGGTCGGGCAAGCAGTTCAGCCTGGTCGACACGGGCGGCTGGGAGCCCGACGCGGACGGCATGGCCAAGGCCATCGCCTACCAGGCCGAGCTCGCGATGCGCACCGCCGACGTCATCGTCTTCGTGGTCGACTCCCGGGTCGGCCCCACGGATGCCGACGAGGCCGCGGTCCGCATCCTGCGCTCGACGCACAAGCCGGTCATCCTCGTGGCCAACAAGGCCGACTCCGAGCGCCAGGAAGCGGAGGTCCACGACCTCTGGAGCCTCGGCCTCGGCGAGCCGTTCCCGATCTCGGCCCTCCACGGCCGCAACTCCGGCGACCTGCTCGACAAGATCATCTGGGCCTTCCCCGAGGAGCCCACCGGCAAGCTCAAGGAGCGCGGCCCCCGCCGCATCGCCCTGGTCGGCCGGCCCAACGTCGGCAAGTCCAGCCTCCTCAACCGCATCGCCGGCGAAGACCGCGCCGTCGTCGACAACGTCGCCGGCACCACGGTCGACCCCGTCGACTCGGTCGTCGAGATCGACGGCGAGGACTGGATCCTCGTCGACACCGCGGGCCTGCGCAAGCGCGTGAAGTTCGCCTCGGGCACGGAGTACTACGCGGCGCTGCGCACCGAAGCGGCCGTCGAGGCCGCCGAGGTTGCCCTGGTGCTCCTCGACGCGTCCGAACCCATCAGCGAGCAGGACCAGCGGGTCCTGACGCAAGTGGTGGAGTCCGGCCGCGCGCTCGTCCTGGCGTTCAACAAATGGGACCTGGTCGACGAAGACCGCCGCTACTACCTCGAAAAAGAGATCGACCGGGAGCTGGGCCAAGTGAGCTGGGCCCCGCGGGTGAACGTCTCGGCCCTGACGGGCCGCGCCGTGGAGAAGATCGCCAGGTCCCTCCGCGTCGCCCTCGAAGGCTGGGGCCAGCGCATCACCACCGGCGAGCTGAACCAGTGGATCAGCACCCTCCAGGCGGCCACCCCGCACCCGACCCGCTCGGGCAAGGCCCCGAAGGTCATCTACGCGACCCAGGCCGCCGCGGAGCCGCCGCGCTTCATCCTCTTCACGAACGCGCCGTTCGAGAAGCAGTACCTCAAGTTCATCACCCGCAAGCTCCGCGAGGACTTCGGCTTCCCGGGCACCCCCATCGAACTCGTGGTCAAACCCCGCGAATCCCGCAAAAAAGACAAGCGCAAATAGCCCGCCTCACACAGGGGACCTCGCCTCAGAGGCCCCCGAGCCCATGAGCTAAAGTTGTCACCGCCGCGGCAACGCGGCAAAACGGGCTGTGGCGCAGCTTGGTAGCGCACTTGACTGGGGGTCAAGGGGTCGCAGGTTCAAGTCCTGTCAGCCCGACAGACGGACACCGGGAACATCGATGATGTTCCCGGTGTTTTCGCATGCGCCCGCCGATATGGACCGCCGGGTTCGTGCAAGGTTCATCGCGATCGGGGCTGCGGGTGGAGAGTGCGTGGCGACAGCGAGTTCGATGGCGACCTCGTCCACGGCGATGAGTCCGATGGTCGCGATCGCGTCCAGCGAGGGTCAGGGTGTCGAGCTCCGCGATCAAAGCCCGACGTATTCCGCAAAGAGCGAGTACACCTCCGAGGGCTCGGCCACCTCCCAGTAGGGGACGGTGTCGAAGTCGCCGGCGTCTTCCGGGATCGACACGGTGCTCGGGCAGGTCTCGACCGCATACGCCATGCGCTCCTCCAAGAGTTCCCCGGTCCGCACCTCGTATATCCCGGCGGTCATGTGCGCCGTCTTGAGCTCGACTTGGACATGCACGGAGACCGGCTGGTGCAGTGCCAGGTTGCTGTCGTCGAACAAGCCGCAATCGGTCTCGATCGCCTCGTCGTACTCACCGCATACGACCAGTGCCGGCACCTTCCCCCACCACTCCTCTGGAAACTCGAATGACACTTCACGTCCTTCAGGCCGGTGGCTCTCCGCTTGGATGCTCGGCTTGACGAACCTCGTGATGTTCTCACCACCCGGTACGTACGCGGGCGCATCGGGCACAGCTACAGGAGCCTCGCAATACTCCCACTCATTGAACTCCGCAACGTCCGTGGCGAGATCGCCCCCCGATTCCCCAGGATCATCCGACGAACACGCGCTCGCCAACACCAGGGCCGCGCACAGCACCGACAACGCGGGGACGAGGCGCTCGAAAACAGGGAATCGCATGGGGTCTCCTCAATGGCCGGCACGGGGCGGCACGGTTGTAGTCAATCGTCCATCCTCGCCGGTCTCCTGGCAATTGCGGTCCGCCGCGATGATTGCGGTTGACACGGGCCCGCGGCCGCCTTTAGCGTCCGGTCATGGACCAGCACTCCTTCACTGACCGGGCCGGGGCCGATGCGTTCGTGGCCGAGCGGTTCCCCGGCGCCGTACCGATGCCCGCGCTCACCGCGCTGCTGCGCGGCCCGATCCTGGTCGATGCGGACCAGGAGGTCCTGGTGCGCCTGTACGACTGGAGCGACGACAGCGAGGACCCGGTCGTCAATGTCAACGTTCTGCCTGCGCGCGAATGGATCCGCGATGCCGACCTGATCGCCCAAGTGGACATGCTTCTGGACGACGACAGCGCCGACCCCGCCCGGGTGGGGAGGGTGCTCGAGGAGATGACCGCGATCGGCCGAGCCGCGGTGCCGCCGGTATGGAAGGACTATCCGGTGCTCGGCCTGCATCTGGGCAGCGACACGTTGCGCGCCGAGCTCGAATCGGCCCTGACCGTGCTGGACGCGGTCCGCGATCGCAACGCCGCCACGCTCCTGGACGCGCATCGTGCCGCCGGTACCGGACTGGTCGAAGCCGCGGCTGAGCTGCACCTCAAGCCGCGCGAACTCGCGGCGATGGCGAGCGAGGACTATTTGCGCACGCTCGACCCCCACACGCCCCCTCCCGGCCGCTGACCGCCCCGCGGTCGACTGCGCAGGGGCTCTGGACCCGCCCGCGGCCGTCGCCTGACCATGATAAGCGCTTGCCTTGCGCGTCAGGGCTTCCTAGCCTCGGGTCATGGAATGGGCGAAGGACTTCTACTCGCGGACCGGACGCTGGTGGGGCGAGGCCGAATCGGGCATCGGCCCCCGCGACCGCACCAGAGTCGAACGGTTCCATGCGATCTGCGGACCGGGCCCGCACCGGGTCCTCGAACTCGGGTGCGGCTACGGGAACACCGCGGCGGCGTTCGCCGATGCGGGCCACCGGGTGACGGCCGTCGAGCTGACCGATCGCGCCGACTACGCGCAGGCCCACGCCGAGCGCAGCGGCGGACGCCTCGACGTCGTGCGCGGGGACTTCTACGAGGTGCCCGTCGCCGGCCCGTTCGACGCCGTCACCTATTGGAACGGGTTCGGCATCGGCACCGACGCCGACCAGCGCCGGCTCCTGCGGCGCATCGCCACCTGGCTCGCCCCCGGCGGCACCGCCCTCATCGACGTCTACAACCCCCTGGTGTGGGCCCGCTGGGACGGCGACACCGAAGTACTGCACCCCGCGCCCGAACGCGGCTACCGCCACGAGCTCCACCAGCGCCTGGCGTACGACCCGGTCGCCGCGGTCGCGGTCGACTCCTGGTGGGACGCAGCCGAACCCGAACACGTCATCACCCAGCGGCTGCGCTGCTACAGCCCCGCCGACCTGCACTTGCTCCTCGAAGGGACCGGGCTGGCCCTCACCGGCATCGAGGCCGGCGGCGAGGCCAGAGACCTGACCGCCGACCACGCTTCGGACGCGGGGATGCTGCGCCAGCACCACGAGTACCTGGCGGTCCTCGCGCACGGCGCCTAGTCGCCCTCCGCATCGGAGGTCGAGGTCGGCGCTTCATCGTCGGTCGCGGTGCGGCGGAGGCGGATCTTGGTGATGGCGTTGCGTTGGATCTCGAGGATCTCGGCGGTGTAGTCCTCGACGGCGACGGTCTCGCCGGGGCGGTCGGGGACGCGGCCGAGGTGGTCGAGGACCAGGCCGGCGACGGTGGCGTAGTCGCCGTGGCCGGTGCGCTCGAGGTCGATGTCGAGGTCGACGAGGTCGTGGAGCGGGAAGCCGCCGGGGAGGACGATGGCGCCGTCCTCTTCGCGCTGCACGGTCTGGATGTCGCGGTCGAACTCGTCGTAGATCTCGCCCACGATCTCCTCGACCAGGTCCTCCATCGTGATGATGCCCTCGACCGCGCCGTACTCGTCGACGACGATCGCGAACTGCTCGTGCTCGTCGCGCATCTGCCGCAGCGCGTCGGTGACTTTGAGGCTCTCGGGCAGCAGCATGCTCGGGCGGGCCCGCTCGGCGGCGGTCGCGTCGGTGCCGAACAGGTCGCGAAGGTGGACGGTGCCCTGCACGTCGTCGATCCCGGTGGGGCCCACGACCGGCGCACGCGAATGCCCGGTCTCGACCAGGGTTCGGGCGGCCTCGGCGGCCGTGGCCGCGGCGGGGATCGAGGTGACGTCGCGGCGCGGGATCACGATCTCGCGCAGCACCCGCTCGGCGATCTCGAACGCGCCCGAGAGGATCGTCCGCTGGTCGGCGGTGAACTCGGTCTGCGCCTCGATGAGATCGCGGATCTCCTCGGTGGAGACCTCTTCGCGCGCGGCCTGGGGGTTGTTGCCGGTCAGGCGCACCACGAGGTCGGTCGAGACCCCGAGCAGCCAGACCGCCGGGCGGGCGAGCGTGGCGAGGACGTCGAGGGGCCGCGCCACCAGCAGCGCCCACCGCTCGGCGCGCTGCATCGCGATCCGCTTGGGCGCCAGCTCGCCGAACACGAGCGTGACGAACGTGAGGACCAGCGTCACGAGCACGATCGCGACCGATTCGGCTCCCGATCCGAACATCGACAACGCGGGCACGAGCGGCTGTGCGAGCGCGACCGCCGCGGTCGCCGACGCGAGGAACCCCGCCAGGGTGATGCCGATCTGGATGGTGGCGAGGAACCGGTTCGGGTCGCGCGCGAGCTTGGCGAGCACCCGACCGCCCCGCGAGGTACGTTCCAGGCGCTGGATCTGGCTGTCGCGCAACGTCACCAGCGCCATCTCGCTGCCCGCGAACACCGCGTTCAACCCGATGAGCACCACGACGAGCCCGAGCTGGCCTCCATAGCCGCCCACGGCAACAACCCCCTCGATCCGATGTTCCCGCGAGCCTACCGACCGAGGCCGTCTGCCTGGCGGATCGGCCCGGTCATCGGCGGGCAGCTCGCCGCCGCCATCCATTTGCAGGGCTCCTGCCAGACGCCGGCCTCGTGCCAGTCGAGCGGGCACTTATTCAACCGATAGGTTGACAATGATCGACCTTCGGGTCTACAGTCATATTCAACCAATTAGTTGAGGACGATCCGTGGGTGACAGTACGCAGCAGCTCGACCGGGCCTTCGCGGCGCTCGCCGACCCGACCCGCCGCGACATCGTCTCCCGGCTGTCGGTCTCGGATGCGACCGTGGGCGAGCTCGCCGAGCCGTACGACGTGAGCTTCCAGGCGATCTCCAAGCATGTGAAAGTGCTCGAAGAAGCCGGCCTGGTGACCCGCAGCAAGGACGCCCAGCGCCGGCCCGTCCACCTGAACAGGGAGGCCTTCGACCCGATGACGGAGTGGATCGAGCGCTACCGCCGCGAAGCAGAGGAACGCTACCGCCGCCTCGACGCACTCCTGGCCCGCACGGCCCAGGACGACGAGGACCGACGACCAGCCGAGGAGCAGGAATCATGACCGAGCACGAAACCGAGATCAAGGCGGACCCGAAAGTCCCCACGATCGAGATCATCCGCGAGTTCGACGCGGCGCCGGAACGCGTCTTCCGGGCCCACGTCGACCCCGACCTCTACGCCCAGTGGACCGGGCCCCGCGAGTCGAACACGAAGATCACCCGCTGGGACGCCCGCACGGGCGGTGAGTGGGCGTTCGGCGGCGAAAGCGGAGGCGAGACGTACGCCTTCTTCGGCAGCTTCCACGAGGTCCGCCCGAACGAGCGGATCGTCTGGACCTTCACCTACGAAGGCGAGCCCGACGGCGTCTTCCTCGAGACGATGACCTTCGAGCCGATCGAAGGCGGCCGCACGCGCTTGCGGGTGCTGAGCGTGACGCAGGACTTCGAGACCCGCGACGGCATGCTCGCGAGCGGCATGGACGTCGGCGTCAACGAGGGCTTCGCGAAACTCGATGAGCTCCTGGCGCAGGAAGCGGCGTAGACCGATGGCGCAGAACGGAACCGACGCACCCGACAGCCCCGCCGGGCGGCACGCCTACGACGCCGCCCGCTTCACCGCCCTCGTGGAAGGCGCGAGCGCCGACGACTGGTCGCGACCCAGCCCGGTCCCCGAGTGGACGGCCCTGGACATCGTGAAGCACCTGGTCGAATGGCCGCGCGACTTCCTCAAAGGGGCGGGGATCGACCTGGAGCCCTTGGACGTCGACGCCGACCCGGCCGCCGCCTGGAAGCGCCACGTCGCCGACGTCCAATCGATCCTCGACGACCCCTCCGGGCGGGTGCTCAGCAACCCGAACACCGGCGACAAGCCCGTCGACGAGGCGATCGACCAGGTCTACACCACCGACATCTGGGCGCACTCCTGGGACCTCGCCAAAGCGCTCGGCCGCGAACCCGAACTGGGCGAGGAGCGCTGCCGTGCCGCATTGGAAGGCATGAAGCCGATCGAGCAGCTGCTGCGCGACAGCGGCCAGTTCGGCCCGGCCGTGCCCGTCGCCGATGACGCCTCCCCGCAGGACAGGTTGGTGGCGTTCATCGGCCGCGACCCGGCGTGGCGGCCCGAGGGCTGAACGGCACCGGAACACGCCGAGCGCGCCGCGGCAGCACGGTGCTCGCGCGCTTGGAGGACTCACCGATCACCCGCGAGCGCGTCGCGGAGGAGGTCCGGGGCCCGGTTCTGACCGGGGAGGTCGAGCTCGACACGATGTGCTTGTGGCTGTTCGAAGACGACCTGTCTAGCTCGTACCGTTGGGGCGGTGGGATGGTCGCCGTGCCGTAGCCTGGAGCACCCACTGTGCCGTCCCGGGCCCGACATGCGGAGTCGCCGATGCAGCCCCTGTCCCGCCACGATCCGACGCGCGTCGGACCGTACCGTGTCGTCGCCGAACTGGGCCACGGGGCGATGGGGCGCGTCCTCCTCGGTTTCGGGCCGGACGGGCGGTGGGTCGCGGTCAAGCTCGTCCGCGACTGGCTGGCCGAGGACGGGGAGTTCCGGGCGCGGTTCCGCCGCGAGATCGCGTCCTCCCGGCGGGTGACCGGCGAGTGGACGGCGCCGGTTCTCGACGCCGATCCCGACGCCCCCATCCCCTGGCTCGCTTCGGCGTTCCTGCCGGGGCCGACGCTCCAGGAGGCCGTCGACGCCGCGGGCGGGCTCCCCGAGCAGGCGGTCCTGCGGCTCGCGGCGGGACTGGCGTCGGCGCTCGCCGACATCCACGCCGCCGGGGTGATCCACCGCGATCTCAAGCCCGGCAACGTGATCCTTACCCGCGAGGGGCCGCGCATCATCGACTTCGGGATCGCCCGCGCCGCGGTCCGCCACACCGCCGACCTCACCCGTACCGGCGGCATCCTGGGCACCCCGGGCTTCATGTCGCCCGAGCAGGCGGACTCGGCGCCGCTGACCACGGCCTCCGACGTCTTCTCGCTCGGCTCGGTCCTGGTGCTGGCCGCGACCGGCTCGGCCCCGTTCGAGGCCGACTCGACGCTGCGCACGCTCAACAACGTGGTCCGCGCCGACCCCGACCTCTCGGCGGTCCCCGAACGCGTCCGCACGATCGCGCGCGCGTGCTTCGCATCCGATCCCGCCCGGCGCCCGACCGCGACCGACCTGCTCGCCGCGACCGGCCCGACCGAACCCGCCGCCGCGCACTGGCCCGAGCCGGTGGTCCTGTTGGCGCGCAAGCAGCACCGCGAGCTGACCAGGCTCGTCGATGCCTCCGGCCCGCGCACCACCCGTATCGACGACGGCCCCACGATGGTCACCGGTCCCGACACCCGCTCGAGCCCGGTTCACTCACCGCCCGCGCTGGAAGCGCCAGCGCCCCCGGCCGGTCTTGACCGGTTCGCATCGCCGGTGCCGCCGCCCTCGCCGAGTGCGCCGCCATCCGGCGTCCCCGCCGCGCGACCGCGCCGTCGCTTCGCCGCCGCGTTCACCGCCGTCGTCGCCGCCGCGGTCCTCGCGATCGTCCTGCTGAACCTCCCCGACGAGGGCGAGGGCGCCGAAGGCGGCGACCCGGACAGTGCTGCCAGCGAACCCGAGACCACCGGCGAGGCCGTGGACGGCGGACTGTGCGATGTCCTCGATGACGAACTCCTGCTGGCGGTCCACGACAACGCGACCACCGTCAACCGAGAGTCGTCCACGCCCGCCGGCACCGGATCCGGCACCGACTGCGCCGTCCACGTGGGCGACGGTGACGACGACATCCTGTACTTCCAGATCGCCCACCGCGTCTACGACGACCCCTCGGACGCCTCGCAGTACTACGACAACCGGCCGGCCTGGGACGATCCGTCGTCCATACGGGAGACGCCCGGGGGCCGGGACTGGGACGGGGCGGTCCTGTTCAAGTTCGATCAGTCCCCGGATGCGGGCTACTGCGAACCGACCAACTGCTTCTGGGCGTTCACCTGGTACGACGGCGACGAAGCCGTGTTCGTGGTCGTCGGCAGCGGTCTGAGCTACGAACTCACCACCGCCGACGAGGACCCCATCTACGCCGCCCTCGCAGACGCCGGACCCCTCACCTACGACGCGATCCGCGGCGCCTGAACCACCGCGATCCCCGAACACCTATTCCCTTGGGCGGGAGGAGGACCGGATTGGCACGGTCCTCGCCCGAGCAGACCGCTCAGGCGAGATCGGCCAGCGGGCCCTCGACCGACAGTGCGGTGAGGACGCTGTCGAGCAGTCCGGGGTAGCGGGTCTCGAGGTCGGGGTTGAGGCGTACGTGGCGGGACCTGCCGTCCACTCTGGTGCGAGTGACTCCGGTTTCGCGCAAAACCCGGAAGTGGTGGGAGATCGTCGAAGGATGGAGCGAGATGCCGTCGGAGGTCGCGGCGCAGCTGTCCTCTCCGCCGACGGAGATCCGGCGGACCAGTTCCAACCGAACCGGATCGGCGAACGCGCGCATGATCTCGCTCAGCCGCAAGTCCGCTGCCGCTGGGTGAGGGAGCTCACGCATGGATGCCACCTGGCCTTTCGATCGGCGTCCATCGTAACCGACGATCGGATACTTGCACAACGATCCAACTATCACTTAGTTTGATGATCACCCAATCATCAAACTGAAGGAACGACATGGACCGACGGCTCCTCCCGCTCACCGCCGCGACGTTCGCGGTCGGCACCGACGCCTTCGTCATCGCCGGGCTCCTGCCCGCGGTCGGCGCCGACCTCGACGTCGGTGTCGCCGCTGCGGGCCAGCTCATCACCGTCTTCGCCCTCGTCTACGCCCTCGCCTCGCCGATCCTCGGTGCCGCGACGGCCTCGCTCGACCGCCGCAGCGTCATGCTCACCGGGCTCGCGGTCTTCGTCGTCGGCAATGTCGCGACCGCGCTGTCCGAGGACTTCGCCTTCGCAGTCGCCGCCCGTGTCGCGACCGCGCTCGGGGCGGCCCTGGTCACCCCGCAGGCCGGAGCGATCGCCGCGGCCATCGCGCCCGAAGACCGGCGCGGGAGGTACCTGTCCATGGTCACCGGCGGTCTGACGATCGCCACCGCGCTCGGCGTGCCGCTCGGCACCCTGCTCAGCGAGATCGACTGGCGCGCAACGCTCTGGGTCGTGGCCGGGCTCGGCGTCCTCGCCGCGGCCGGCATCGCCGCATGGCTTCCCGCCCTCCGGCTCCCGCCGATCGGGCTGGCCGCCCGGCTCTCACCCCTGAAGGACCGGACGGTCCTCGGCATCGCGGCCACGAGCGTTCTCGTGCTCATTTCGGGGAACGTCCTCTTCACCTACATCGGGGCCGCCGCCGCCGGAGTCACCGGCGGATCGCAGACGATCCTGACCTTGGTGCTCCTCGCCTCGGGGCTCGGCGCGGTCGTCGGCAACCTCATCGCGGGACGCCTGGTCGACCGCTTCCGAGCCGATCGCGTCGTCCTGATCGCTCAAGGCGCCTACACGCTGCTGCTCGCGCTCTCGCCCCTGGCCTTCACCGGACTGGCCGTCGCTATGCCCTTCACGCTGGTCTTCGGCGCGGTCGGCTGGGCGGTCATCGTCCCGCAGCAGCACCGGCTGATCTCCCGCCACCCGCAGGCCGCGCCGGTCCTCATCGGACTGAACGGCTCGGCCACCTACCTCGGCATCTCACTCGGCGGCATCATCGGCGGCACCGCCCTCACCTGGGTCCCGGCCGACCGCCTGGGCCTGATCGGCGCCCTCGTCGGCGCGGTCGGCATCGCGGTCACCGCCGCCATGCTCGCCGCCCGCCGCCGCACCGCGGCCGTCCCCGAGCCGGTCGCGACCGCGACTGCTCGCTGAATCCTCGGTAGGACGCGGTCGCGCATGTCCATGGAGCACCTGGCCGACCCCGAGCGCCGGGCCCGCTTCGCGCGACGGTCGGGCGCCCTTGAGGCAGGACACCGGCGGGACACCGGCAGGATGGCGCGGAACCGCAGTTCGGGAGGGTCGTCGCGGTGCGGTCCTGCTCTACCATTGCCCGATGCCCGACCGAACGACCGAGGCCCTCATCGACCTGCGCCGGCTCCGGTTGCGGGCCGTGCTGACCCAGGAGGAGCTCGCGTTCAAGGCGGGCGTCGGCATCCGCACGATCCGCGACATCGAGTCGGGGCGCAGCCGCCCCCAGCCGCGCACCCTCCGCCTCCTCCTCGAGGCGCTCGGCGCCGACACCGAACGCGTCGCCGGGCCTTCCCCGCGCGAACTCCCGCGTCCGCTCGCCGGGTTCACCGGTCGCGAAGCGCCGCTGGCGTCCCTGCTCGCCGCGGTCGGCGACGGCGTCCGGGTCGTCGCGGTGCACGGCACGGCCGGGGTCGGCAAGACCTCCCTGGCCGTGCGCGCCGCCCACGCCCTCGCCGACCGGTACCCCGACGGGCAGCTCTTCGTCGACCTCCACGGCTTCAGCGACGCCGAGGGCCTGCGCCCCGCCCTCGAATCCGTGCTCACCCGCGTCGTCCGCAGCCTCGACCCGTTCGGCCGCGCCCGCCCCGAGGAGCTCGACGAGCTCACCGCGACCTACCGCAGCACCCTCGCCGGCCGCCGGGTCCTGCTCCTGCTCGACAACGCCCCCGGCGCCGAGCAGGTCGAACCGCTCCTGCCCGGCACCCCCGACAGCCTCGTCATCGCCACGAGCCGCCGCGACCTGTCCGCGCTCCCCGGCGTCCACGCGGTGCCGCTCGAACCGCCGCCGCTGCGCGAGGCCGTGGCGATGCTCGACGCGGCCGCCGGAGGCCGCGTCACCGCCGATGAGGCCGCCGCGATCGCGGAGCGGTGCGGACGCCTGCCCCTCGCCATGGGCCTCGCCGCGGCCCGCCTCCGCAGCCGTCCCCAGTGGAGCCCCGGGGACCTGCTCGACCGCCTCGCCGACGAGGACCGGCTCCTCGACGAGCTCGACACGGGCCACCGCGGCGTCGCCGCCGCCCTCCACGCCTCCTACCGCGAGCTCGACGCCGACCACCGCCTCCTGCTGCGCCGCCTCGGCCTCAACCCCGGCGACGACGTCGACGTCCACGCTGCCGCCGCGCTGAGCGGCATCGACGAGGACCGCGCCTCCGGGATCCTCGAAGCCCTCGTCGACGTCCACCTCGCCGAGACCCGCTCCGCGGGCCGCTACCGCCTCCACAACCTCGTCCGCCGCTTCGCCGCCCGCCTCGCCGGCCACGAGGAGACCGAAGGTGAGAGGCGCGCCGCACTGCTGCGGCTCGTCCGGGTCGACCTCCACTTCGCCTACCTCGCGGCCGCCCGCCTCCACCCCAACAAGCGCCGCTACCGCGACGGCGCCGCCGCCCATGGCCGCGGCCTGCCCGGCTTCGACGACCAGGCCGAGGCGCTGGCGTGGTTCCAGACCGAGCGCGCCGGCCTCGCGGCCGCGGTGGCCGCCGCCTCCGCCGCCGGGTTCGACGAGGAGGCGTGGCACCTGGCGACGGCGTTCAACGCGTTCTTCGTGCACGACTCCGACATCGGCCCCCACGCCGCCGTCAACCGCACCGCCGCCGAGATCGCCCGCCGCACCGGCGATCGCCGCAAGGAGGCCTACACGCTCGGCGACACCGGACGGCAGCTGCTCGCGCGGGGCCGCAACCGCGAGGCGATCGGCCGCCTGGAGCGGTCGGTCCGGCTCAAACGTCAACTGGGGGACGACGCCGACGCGGCGCTCACCCTCGCCAACATCGGCGTCCTGCACCGCCGCTCGGGCCGGTTCGCCGAGTCGGTCGCCGTCCACGAGGCCGCGCTCGCACTGGCCGAGGCCGCCGACGACGCCGCGGCGGCCGCGCTCATCAGGACGAACATGGTCGTCCCGCTCCTGCGCCTCGGCCGCTTCGAGGAGGCCCGCCGCCGTCTCGACGCCGCCGAGACCCGGCTCGACGCCGGCGACGACCACAACCGCGTCCGCATCGAAGCCTTCCGCGGGGTCCTCGCCCGCGAACTCGGCGACCCCGCCCGCGCCGCGGCCCTCCACACCGCCGCCTTGGAAGCCTATGGGGGAGAAGGCGACACGGCCGACGTCACCGACACGCTCATCGAACTCGGCGAGGACCTCCTGCGCCTCGGCCGGCCCGCCGAGGCCGCCGAGCGCCTCGACCGCGCCGTCGCCCACGCCGTCAAGCTCGTCGACCCCTCACTGGAACGTGCCGCCCGCAACGATCTCGGCCGCGCCCTCACCGCTTCCGGCCGCCCCGCCGAGGCCGCCGCTCAGCACGAGCGCGCCGCCGCGCTCGCCGAGTCCCACGAGGACGCCTACGAACTCGCCCGGGCCCGCCACGGCCTCGCCCGCGCCGAGGGCGACGACGACACCGCCCGCCGCCGCCTCCGCGAAGCCCTCCAAGGCTTCACGACGTGCGGCGTCCCCGAAGCCGCCGCAGTCCGGGAGGAACTGCGCGGCCTCTGACCGCGCTGCATACGGCTCAAGCGTTCGGAGTGACGGTGACCCGCAGCCGCCGGGGCCGGGTGATCGCGCTCCACTCGCGGAGCGGCGGCCCGGGCCGGCCCGCCACGGTCCGGTCGGCGAGCAGGTCAGCGGCGTGCTCCAGCACGGCGTTGGCGATGTGCACGCCGGTGCACACGCGCGGGCCGGAGCCGTAGGGGATGTAGGCGTGCGGGTCGTGCACGTCGTCGCCGAGCCACCGCGCCGGATCGAACCGGGCCGGGTCGTCGCGCCACCAGCGCGTGTCGGTGTGCAGCATGAGCGGGCTGACGAACACCGAGGTCCCGGCCGGGACGGTCACGTCGCCGAAGCCCGCGTCCTCGACCAGGTTCCGGCTGGTCAGCGACACCGCCGGGTAGAGCCGGAGGGTCTCCTTGACCACGGCCGAGGCCCACGCGGCACGGTCGGTCCCGGCGGGCCGGACCGGGCCGTGCGCGGCGTGCGCGGCGAGCAGCCAGCCGAGGCCGCTCCCGCCCACCGCGTAGAGGTTGCCGAGGTTGATCGACAGGGTCTGGGCGATCTCCAGGTCGTCGAAGACCGGGCCGCCGTCGTCCCTGGCGTCGGCGAGCAGGTCGAGCATGTCGAGGGCGGGGTCGTCCTCCCGGCGTTCGGCGCGCCGCCGCGCCACGCGGGCGGTGAGCGCGTCGATCCAAAGGTCGTTGGCGTGCAGGCGCCGCCGGGTCCGCAGCGACATCCACGGCGGCAGCGTGACGGTGGCGGCGCCCTCGTCGAGCATGAGCCGCGCGGCCGGGAAGAGCCTGGCGCGGAGTCCGTCGTCCATGTCGTGCACGAACACCCGGTCGGCGGCGAGGAGCGCGGCCCGCTCGCAGTCGGGAAGCCGGACGGGCCGGTCGCCCGCGGCGTCCAGGAAGTCGCCGAGGTGACCGCGGATGAGCGGCGCCGTGCGCTCAGCGATGTCGCGGCCGAGGCGGTGCCACTGGGCCGTGCGGCGGGCGGCCATCCACCGCTCGACGCGGCCGCGGATGAGCGGTCGGCGCTGGAGCCGCGGCGGCAGCGGCGGGGCGTCGACGCGGGTGTCGCGATTGGTGCGGGCCAGTGTCCAGTGGACCCAGGCGGGCCGGGCGACGAGGACCTTGCCCGCGGCGAAGGCGAACACGTCGCCGTACTCGCTGCGGAGGCGGTTGAGACTCGCGATCGGGTCGCGGTCGAAGTCGTCGGGCGGCAGGCCGAACGGCCGCGGCGCCGGTCCCGGCGGGGGCAGTCCCGGTCGCCGGGGCGTGATCGCGGTCGGCGCATGCGCCGTGCCGGCGTCGCGGCCGTCGGTGTCCACCGCTATTCCATGTAGTACAGCTTGTACCAGCTGCGGGTGGCGGTCTTGCCGCCGACCACCCGGGCCGCGAGCGCCTTCGCGAGACTGCGCATGTTCCCTCCAAAGTGTTCATGCGGCGGTTCGCCGCCGCTTCTTCCTGTCCTCAAGTCCACCAGGAAATCCTGATGGAGCCCAGGCGGAACGGCGGCAGGAGACCGGCAGACCGGTCCGATGGCGGCGATCCCGGCGCCCATCCGCGCCGAAGCCGACCGGATCAGGCGGACGCCGTCTTGAACCTGGCCGGCACGGGGGCGTCCATCTCGGCGCAGATCGCCTCGACCTCGCCGCGGTGCCTGCGGGACGCGGCCGCGTCGCCGCCCCGGAGCCGCACTTCGGACATGATGTCGAGCGCCGTCGCCTCGGCGGCGCGGTACCCGCCCTCCCGCGCGAGTTCGAGGATCAGGCCCGCGTCCGCCTCCGCGGCGTCGGGACGGCCGAGCGCGAGGTTCCCGACGGCCCGCTCGACGAGCGCCTTGATCCGGGTCCCCGGGAGTCCGCCGTCCACCACCTCCAGCGCCTGCGCGGCGGCGTCCACCGCTTCCTCGGGCCGCCCGAGGCCGTTGAGGGCGGCGGCCACCGAGACGAGCCCGCTCGCCTTGGTGAGCCGGTCGCCCCGCAGCGCCGCCTGCCGGACGACCAGGTCCGCGTGCTCCAGCGCGTCGAGGTGGCGACCGTGCGCCGAGTGGAGCTCCGCGACGTACACCGCGCTCGAAGCGCTGATCTCCTTGTCACCTGCGTTCGCTTCGATCGTCATGAGCCGGTTCAGGTATCGTTCCGCCGTCGCGACCGAACCGAGGCGGATCCACACCGACGTGAGGCTGCGGAGGTGCGACGCCTGGAGCCGGACGTCGCCGATCTCCTCGGCGATCTCCAGCGACTCTTCGAGCAGCCGCAGCTCGACCCGCGGCCTCCCCATGTCGCCGTGGACGACGCCCAGCGCCCCGAGGTTGACGCTCACCGCCCGCGCCCTGCCGCCCTCGCGGTTCATGGCGAGCGCCGCCTCCCCGTGTTCGAGGGCGGCCCGGAGCCTGCCGAGGTTCCACGAGGCGAGCGTCAGATTGTGGTGCGCCGACGCCTCCCCGAAGTCCCAGCCGAGCCGTCGCGACAGGTCGACCACCCGTTCCGAACTGCGGATGACGGCCTCGAAATCGCGGCCCTTGACGTACGCCGTCGACATGAACAGTTCGGCGGTCGCCTCACCCGCCGCGCTCGCTTCGGCCCGCGCGCCGTGCAGCGCCGCCTGCCCGAGCGCCAGGAAGTCCGCAGTGCCCATGTCCATGAACGCGTGGCCGCGGAGCGTGTCCGCGAGTCGCCATGCAACCGAGCCGAAACCGTGCTCGCCCGCGAACCGGGCGACGGCGACGAGGTTCTCGCGCTCCTCCGCGAGCCACCGGTCGGCCCGCGCCGGGTCGTCGACCCCGGGGACCCCGGTGGTCCCGGCGCCCCCGAGCAGCCTCGCGTACCCCGGATACCGGCTCGTGCAGGCCGCATCGGCCGCGTCGAGATACCAGTCGAACAGGCGCTTGAGGACGCCGTCGCGCTCGGCCCGGGTCTCCTCCGCGGCCGCGAGACCAGCCGCGAACTGCCGCACCAGGTCGTGCAGCCGGTACCGCCCCGGCGACCTGGTCTCCACCAGGTGCACGTCCACCAGGGCCTCCAGCATGGCGGCCGTCCGCTCCGCGTCCTCCTCGCACAGCGCCACGGCCGCATGCACGTCGACGTCGTCGCCGGGGACGAGGCCCAGGCGACGGAACAGGCGCCGGTGGTCGGGGTCGAGTTCGACGTACGAACCGCGCAGCGCCCCGGCGACGCCCTGGTGCCCCATGCCGAACTCGTCGAGCAGGCCGTGTCCGGCGAGGCGCGTCAGCAGGTCCTCGACCCGCCACTGCGGACGGCTGCGCAGCCGCGCGGCCGCCAGGCCCATCGCCAGGGGGAGGCTCCCGCAGCGCTCGGCGATCGCGACGGCCTCGTCGTCGGTGATCCGATCGGCCACGGCCGCGCTGAGCATCGCCACCGCCTCGCGCATCGGCGGCGGCTCCAGCGCCATCGCGGACGCGCCCGCCAGCGAGGAGAGGTCGTGCCGGCTCGTCGCGAGCACGAGGCTGCCCGGGACGCCCGGCAGCAGCGCCCCCAGCTGCTCTGCGCTGGCCGCGTTGTCGAACACCAGGAGCACCCGGCGGTCGGCGACGGCGCTGCGGTACCGGGAGGTGAGCTCGTCGAGGTCCGAGGGCAGCGGCCGGTCGGTGCCGTGGAGGCTCCGCAGGACGCGCGTCAGCACGGACTCGACGCCGGGGCGCGGCCCGGCCGGGTGCGTGAAACCGTGGAGGTCCACGAACACCTGCCCGTCGGGGAACCGGGGCGCGAGCGCGTGGGCGGCCCGCACCGCCAGGGAGGTCTTCCCGACTCCGGCCATGCCGTGGACCGCGACGACGGCGGCGCCCTCGTCCACCGCGGCGAACAGCGCGTCCAGATGCGACTCGCGCCCGGCGAACGCCGCCAGCGCCATCGGCAGTTCGCGCGGTACCGAGGCGGTCCGCCGCAGCTCGTCGGCGAGCCGCCGCCGGTCCTCCTCGCCGAGCCCTAGGGCCTCGGTGAGCAGTCGCAGCGTCTTCGGCTGCGGCTGCACCTTCCCCGATTCGATGTCTCTGACGGTGCGGATCCCCAGCCCGGCGCTGAAGGCGAGCTCCTCCTGCGTCATCATCGCTCGCAACCGGAGCGACCGGAGGCTGGTGCGGGCGTCGAACGCTCGGTCGGCCATGGGGACATGATAGGCGCGCCGCCCGATCCCGCCGCGCGTCGCGGGCCGGGGCCTGCACGGCCCGGCCGCGCGACGCGGGTGCGACCGAGTCGCGGCGCGCCGGGATCAGAAGGTGATGCCGTCGACCCCGTTCGGGTTCGGGATCACCCGGCTCGACTCCGCGGGGTCGGCGCTGGCGACCAGCGCCGCGCATTCCTCGAACGCGGCGACCAGTTCCCCGGCGAGTCTCTCCCGGTCGGCCTTGACGACCTCGGCGACCTGCGAGAGGGCGGCGAGCACCTGGTCGCGCAGCTCGTCCGGATCGGTGGAGTCCATTTTCGGCTCGTCGGTCTGTTCCAGGGGAAGCTCGGTGAGGATCGTCTGGATCGTGCCGCCGATCCAGCCGACGGTGGACATCACCGCGGGGCCGCCGGGGATGCTCGCGATGACGCCGATGACCGTGAGCCATCCGATGATCGGCTCGAAGTCCAGGTCCGGGCCTGCGGGGCCGTTGTCGATCGCGGTCGCGGCGGCCCGGACCAGGCCGTCGAGGTGGTGGCGGACCTTCATGAGGATCAGCGCGTCGAGCTGCGCGGCGTTCGCCAGCGCGGTCGCCATGGCCTGGTGCGCCTGCGTCGACCTGGTGAGATGGTCGGCGTAGCGTTCGCGGACCGCCGCGCCAGCCTCGCCGTGCCAGCTCTCGAGGCGCTCCTGCACGATCGCGAGCTTGGCGTCGGTCATGGCGCCCCCGTAGGAGGACGCCAGGGCCAGGAGGTCCGCGGCCATGGCGTCGAGGCCGCCCTCGTCCTTGTCGACGAGGTTGTCGACGCCCACGAGCAGGTCGATGACGAAGTTCGTGGCGAGGGGCCAGCACAGGCTCCGCAGTTCCTCGTCCTCGGCGGCGGTCATGCGCGTGTCGAAGTCGAAGATCCATGTGTCGCTGGAGTTCTGGAGGGAGCTGCCGGCGGGGTACCGCTCGTTGAAGAACGCGTCGTACCGGGACCGGACGTACAGCATCTGGAGCGGCTCGCCGAACGTCGCGATCATCTCCTTGAGCTCGTCCTTCGTCGGCGGCTCGTCGTTCATCATGCCCTGGAACGTGGCGAACTTCGGCATGTCAGCGTCCTCCGCGCTCGTCGAGGGGCTCGCGGTCGCCGCCGCGGTCGGTCAGGCGCACCCGCTCGTACCACGGCTCGGGTTGCAGCTCGTAGTCCTGGCGGTCCGCCGGCGGTCGGGGTTCGCCCGAGAGCGCGTCCTCGTACCCGGATCCGCCTTCGGCCTTGTCGAAGTTGCCGAAGCGGTAGCCGCCGCTGTACTCGTACGCACCGGCGTCGGCCTCGGTGAACGCCTTCGCGGCGGCCTCGGTGAGGTCCTCGCCGGCCATCTGGAAGTCGCCCGCGCCGGCGGTGTCGGCGTCCCGGTAGGAGTACCCTGCCTCGGCGACGCTCGCCGCGACCGCGCGGTGGCTGTCGGCGGTCTCCTCGGTGACCGCGTACAGGAAGCGGTGGCAGCGGATGATGGCCTCGCCGAGGGCGTTGCCCGCGGGGGAGTCGCTCATGTACGGGTAGAGACCGTGCCCGCCCGCGTTGCCGATCGCGCCGAGCCGGTTGGCCAGCTCGTCATAGAAGTCGGCCGCGTAGGGGAGCGTTATCTCCCCTACGTCGATGAGGTCGTCGGGGTCCGCTTCGAGGCCGGTCATCGGTGTGCCGTTCTGTCGCTAGGGAAGAAGTCGAGGGGAGTGCCTTCAACCTAGGTCGCGGAGCCGCCGATGTGAAGGCGATCATGCGGCGGTTCACCGGCAGGACCGGTGAGCTCCCCGTCCCGGTCCGTCTCCTTGAACGCCGCGGTGAGCGGCCGGTCGCCTGTGGTGGCGAGCGCCCAGATGACGAAGACGTCCACGCCGATGACCGCGATCGACCAGCCCGGTTCGATCGGCAGCCACAGGAAGTTCGAGATGAGCGAGGCCGATGCCAGGGCTAGGCCGAGGATCCGGGCGAGCGCGCTGCCGCGGAGGACGCCGGCGGCCACAGCGACGGCCGAGGCGCCGACGATCAGGTGGACCCAGCCCCATGCGGCGATCGAGAACGCGAACGCGTAGCCCGCCGGTGCGGCAAAATAGCCGCCGTCGGCGATGGCGGCGATGCCGCCCGCGGCCTGCCATACACCGCCGAGCAGGAGCAGCAGCCCGGGAGCGACCGCGTTTCTCGAGGTACTCCGTCTCGATGCCATCGCGTGCCCCTCCATCGGGTGTCGGCGCGCGGCCGGCGGCGCCGCCACTTTCCGTCCCGATCCGCTCAATGTAGAAGTCCGGGGGACGGCGGGCGGGCGAATGCGAGAAAGCGGCGGTTTCGGGTCTTCGGCGGCCGTACGCTCTGCTTCGCAGGCGGGCGCGGGTGCGCCGCCGATCGTAGGGGGCGACGATGTCCGATGCCGCATTGAACCGGGCGGAGCGCGCCGAGCTCGAACGCCTCCGGGCCGCGGGCACCGGGAAGGGCCGCCGCGCCGCCCGCTGGAGCGGGTCGGTCGTGCTGCTCGTCCTCGCCGCGCTCGTCCTGGCCCTCGCCTCGGTGACCGTGTTCGCGCGCAACGAGGTCCTGAACACCGACCGGTTCGTCGACAACATGGAGCCGCTCTACGGCGACGGAGCGGTACGCGCGGCCGTCGCCGACCGCGTCGCGAACGCGGTCGGGGACGCCCTGGACGTCGACGCGCTCGTGGCCGAGGCCATCGACGCCGTCCAGACGAAGGGCGCACCCGAGGTCCTCGACCGGCTCGCCGTGCCGCTGGCGTCGGGGATCGACTCGTTCATCGACAAGCAGGTCCACGCGGTCGTGTACTCCGATCAGTTCACCGAACTGTGGCGCGAGGCGACCCGCGGCGCCCACACCGCGATGGTGGGCCTGCTCCGCGGGGAGGGCGAGGGGTCCCTGAGCCTCCAGGGGCAGGACCTCGTCCTCGACCTCGGTCCGGTCGCCGAACGGGTCAAGGAGCGCATGGCCGACAACGGGTTCGCGCTCGCCGAGCGCCTGCCCGAGATCTCGGTGACGTACACGGTCGCCCGGTCAGAGGCGTTCCCGAAGCTCCGCGTCGCCGCGTCCCTCCTGGACGCGGCCGCCTGGGCCCTGCCGATCGCGGGGCTCGCCCTGCTCGCCGCCGGCATCGCGATCGCCCCCGACCGCCGCCGCGGCCTGCTCATCGGGGCGCTCTGCCTCGCCGGCGCGATGCTCCTGCTGCGGGCCGCGATCGCGATCGGCCGCGGCGCGTACCTCACCGGGCTCGGCGACACCGTCCAGAACCAGGACGCCGCCGCCAACGTCTACAACACGCTCACCCGGTTCCTCGACGGCGCCGCGCAGACCGTCACCGTGCTCGCGCTCATCGCCGCCCTCGCCTGCTGGCTCCTCGGCCCCGGCACCGCCGCCCGGGCGTCGCGCCGCCTCGGCGCCGCGGGCCGCGACGCCGCCGCGCGCGCCCTCGCCGGGGCGGGCCTGACCTTCGGCGCCTTCGGTGCCGCCGTCCAGCGCAGCAGGCGCGGCATCCAGCTCGCCCTCGTCCTCGGGGGCCTGGTCTGGCTGGTGCTGTGGCGCCATCCCGGCGTCTCCGGCGTTCTCACCGTCGCCTTGGTGGTGGTCGTCCTCGCGCTCGCCGTCGAGCTCGTCGGCCGCACCTCGGTCGAAGCCGAGCGGACGGCCTGAGCGGAGTCGGCCTCAATCGGCCACCCGAGCAGCGGCCTCGGCGATGCGGGCGCCGGTGCTTGCGGTGGTGCGGTCAGCGGGAGCCGTCGGGTGACGGTTCCTTGGCGACGTGTTCGGCGATTCGTTCGAGTGCGGCGAGATCGGTCGGGTCGAGGCGGTCGATGAAGTGGTGGCGCACCGAGGCGAGGTGGGCGGGGGCGGCGTTGTCGAGGGTGGTCATGCCCTGGTCGGTGAGGACGAGGAGGCAGCCGCGGCCGTCTGCGGGGTCGGGGTCGCGGCGCAGGAGGCCGCGCGACTCCATGCGGCTGGCGTGCCGGGACAGGCGGCTGCGGGACCAGCCCATCTTCCGGGCCTGCTCGCCCAGGGTGCTGGTGCGGTCGGGGCGTTCCGAGAGGGTGCTCAGGACTTCGTAGTCGGCCTCGGAGAGCCCGATCGCGGCCAGGTCCCGCGCCGTACCCGACTGCACGGCGGTCATGACCCGCCGGAAGGCCCGCCAGGCGCGCTCTTCGTCGGCGTCGAGCCAGCGTACGGGCTTGGCCGAAAAACTCGTTGACATGTAATCAAGATAGCAGGTATTGTTCGTTTCCATGTCAACGAAAAAACTCCGCGTCCTCGTCATCACCTCCAGCACCCGGCCCGGGGCGCTCGGGCCCGAGGTCGCCCGGTGGCTGACCGACGCCCTCGCCGGTCCCGCCGCCGACCTCGGTGCGGAGCTCGTCCCGGTCTCGCTCGCCGACCTCGGCCTGCCGTTCCTGGACGAGGAGGAGCACCCCTCGTCGGGCGTCTACCGGCACGAGCACACGCGCCGCTGGAGCGCCCTGGTCGACGCGGCCGACGGTTTCATCTCGGTGACCCCCGAGTACAACTACGGCATGCCGGCGTCGCTGAAGAACGCCCTCGACTACCTCGGCGCCGAATGGGCCTGGAAGCCCATCGGCTTCGTCAGCTACGGCAACACCTCGGCCGGCACCCGCTCGGTGCAGCACGCCAAGCAGGTGGTCACGACCCTCCGCATGGTCCCGCTCGGCGCCACCGTGGCGATCCGCATCGGCGACGCCGTCGAGCAGGGCCGCCTCCGCCCCGACCGGCGCCGCGACAGTGCGGCGGCCTCCATGCTCGGCGAGCTGGTCCGGCTCGCGAACGCACTGCGGCCCATGCGGGAACGCGCCCGCCCCGAAGCGATCCCGGGCCCCGTCTCAGGCGCCTACGCCAGGCGCCTGACGCCCGAGGACGCCCCCGAGGTCACGGTCCTCCAGCGGTGCTGCTGGGTCGAGGAGGCGATCGTCAACGACACCTTGGGCATCCCCGCGCTCCACGAGTCCCTTGCGGACGTCCGTGCCTGGCTCGGCGATTGGGACGCCACCGGCCTGTGGCTCGACGGCCGCCTCCTCGGCATGGTCCGCACCCGCCGTTCAGGCACCGCCTGGGAGATCGGCCGCCTCGCCGTCGCCCCCGACCGGTGCGGGCTCGGGCTGGGCACATGGCTCCTCGACCTCGCCGAGTCCACCACCGCCCCCGGCTGCGACCGCCTCCTGCTCCACACCGGCTCGAAGAGCCTGCGGAACATCGACTTCTACAAGAACCAGGGCTACCTCCCGACGGCCCACGACGACGACGTCACGACCCTCGCCAAGGACCTGCCCCGCTGACGGCGCCGTGATCGTGCGAGCTAGGCGGGATCGGCGCTACCGGCGTGCGCGAGCGCGCCGCGCAGGTCGCCCGTCAGCGGCAGGCCGCCGCGCTCGGCCAGGTGCAGGGCCTGGCGCCAATGGTGCCGCGCGGCGGCGCGGCGCTCGGTGCGCCAGGCGACGTGGCCCAGTCCCGCAAGGCAATGCGCCTCGCCGATCCGGTCCCCGGTCTCACGGTAGACCGCCAGCGCGGGAGCGAACTCCGCTGCGGCCGTAGTGAAGTCGCCGCGGGTCAGGGCGGTCTCGGCGAGGCCGCGCCGGGCGTCCGCCTCCCCGGAGACGTCGCCGATGCCGCGGCAGCTCGCGAGCGCACGCCGGTACAGCTTCTCGGCGCGATCAGCGTCCCCTCCGCGCAGGGCCGCACCGGCCAGCCCTCGCAGGGCACCGGCCGCACCGCGTCGGTTGCCGACCTGACGGCACAAGTGCAGCGACCGCCGGTACCGCGCCGCCGCCGCGTCGAGTTCCCCGCGCTGGGCGGCGACGTCGCCGAGGGCCCGCAGTCCGTAGGCTTCGCCGACGCGGTTGCCGATGTCCGCGCAGATCGAGGCGACCTGCCCTGCGTGGGCGGCGGCCGTGTCGAGGTCGCCCACCGATAGGGCGATCTCGGCGAGGCCCCACAGCGCCTCGGCCTCGCCGACCGGGTTGCCGAGGCGCCGGTGGATCGCCAGCGCGGCATCGTACCGTTCACGCGCGAGCGGATAGTCGTCATTGGACGCGGTCTGGGCGAGGCCCCGCAGCGCGTCCGCCTCGCCGAGGCGGTCGCCCAGCTCGCGGCGCAGCCGCAGCACCCGGTCGAACCCGTCCGCGGCGGCCCGGAACCGGCCCGTCAGGCGGTCGATCTCCGCGAGCCCCGAACGGGCGTCGGCCTCCCACGCGCGCTCACCGGCGCGGTGGGCGATCCGCAGGAGCTGCCGGTTGCAGATCCGCGCCGCGTCGTAGTGCCCGAGCAGCCGAAGCGCGCGGTTGAGCGGCGCTGCGAGGGCGGCCGCGTCCGCGTCGTGGCCGGTGACGTGCATGCACGCGAGGAGCGTCGCGCGGTCGGCGCCGATCCAGTCGGTGTCCGCGTCGCCGGAGGATTCGAGTCGGATCCGGTAGTGGCGCAGGAGGTTCGCCACCGCGGCGTGCTGCGCGCTGGCGGGGTCCTCGCGGTGGCCGCGGTCCAAGGCGAAGGCGCGCACCGAATCGTGGAACTCGTAGGCGTCGGCGGCGCGTCGCAGCAGCAGGCTCTCGTTGTACAGCCGGGCCAGCATCGGCGCCGTCTCGGCCACCGCGCCGTCCGCGAGGGCGGCGGCGGCATCGGCGGTGAACCGCCGGCCCGGATGGATCGCCAGGAGGCGGAACAGGCGCCGCGCGGGCTCGGGAAGGCCGTTGTAGGACAAGGCGAGTGCGGGTCCGCTGTGCTCGTGGGCGGGGATGCGGCGCAGGCGTTCGACGTGGTCGCCGATCTGCCAGTCGGGCTTGCCTTCGAGCTGGCGTCCGGCTGCCGCCAGTTCCAGCGGCAGACGCCGGCACAGCTCCACCAGGGCCGCGGCGTCGCCGGGGGCGGCGTCGAGGCGGCCCGACGGGTCGTGCCGGCGCAGCATCTCGAGTGCCTCGCCGACGGTGACGGTGCCGAGCGGGATACGCACGGCCGCTTCAAGGTCGGCGAGCCGACGCCGACTGGTCACGAGGACCGCGCAGTCGGAGCCGCGCGGCAGGAGGGGTTCGAGCTGTGCGGCGTCGGCGGCGTTGTCGAGGACGAGGAGCGCCCGCGTGGACGCGAGTTCGCGGTGCAGCAGCGTCACCCTCGCGGCGGGGCTGAGCGCGTCGATGCGGCGGCCCGGCGTGCCGAGGTGGGCGAGGAAGCCGCGCACGACGGCGTCGGGGGCGGCGGGCGGTTCGACCGGGTCGAAGCAGCGCAGGTCGGCGAAGAGCTGTACGGCTCCGACGAGTCCGGCGTCGGCGAGGTCGCGGGCGGCCCGGAAGGCGAGTTCGGACTTGCCGATCCCGGCCATGCCCTCGATGACGACGACCGCGGGCGCGCCGGTGCGGCGGGCCGCTGCGACGTGCGCGGCGATGCGGTCGCGTTCGGCCCGGCGTCCGGTGAAGACCGCGGCCGGGTCGGGGACCGCGGCGCGGGTCGCGACGATGACGGAGCGGTTGGCGCGTTCGAGGACCCGGTGGCAGGCCTGCGCGAGCGAGCGGAGCCCGGCGGCGTCGAGGCCGAGGGCCCGGGCGATGTCGAGGACCGTGTCGGTGTTCATGCGGACCCGGCCGTTCTGCAAGTGGCCGTGGATCGTCGCGAGCGACGGCACGCCGTCGGGGATGGAGCGCTCGCCGCGGAAGGAGCGGATGCCGGCCTGGACGCGGCGGAACGACGTGTTGCCGGAGGCGGCCCGCAGCCGGCGCAGGAACGCTGCCAGGTCGTCAAGCGTCTGGATCGCGCGGGCATCCGCATCCCATTGCACCGCATGAGCTGCGGAGGCCTCGGCCATTGACCGTTGCACGACTGGATGATAGCCCTCGGCGGCAACTGCGAGGGTCCCTCTCCTTCGGACGGCCGTATTCGTTCAGTTTCGTTCGGAATCCGCGCCCGCGGCCCCCGTCCCAGGAGGATCGGGGGCGACGGATCTCCCTCGAGAAAGGAAAGACCGATGAGCAAACGGGTACGAACCCCGCTCCTGCGGTCGCTGCTGGCGGCCGCCGCGGGCACCCTGGCCCTGGTCCTGATCGGCGCGTCCCCGGCGGCCGCGCACTATGTGTACGAGGAGGCCTTCACCTACCGCAGCAACGACCTCTGCGTCTTCGACCGCTCCGAGGTCTCGCACGGCGACGGCAACGGGTACGCGCGCGTCGACATCGACGCCTCGACCGTCCTCGCGACCCCCTCGGGCGCCTACCCGTGCGCCTGGGGGCTCGAGCGCCCGGCCGGGTACATCAGCGCCAAGATCGAGACGTACGTGTGGCTCGGCACCTACTGGTACCTGTGCGACCAGACGGACTGGGTCTACAACGACACCACCTCGACGGACCTGGCCATCCAGGCCAGGATGATCGGCCAGCCGATCTGCGGATCGGGCTACTACGCCACGAACGGCGTCGGCTACGTGTGGAACAACAACTGGTTCGGCGGCGCGGTCTGGTCGGGCGCGCACTACCTGCCCGACTACTCCTTCAGCGCGGCGGAAGCGCCCCCCGAGCTCCCCGAAGCCGGCGACACCGTCGGCGTCGTGGACGGCTCGGGCCAGCCGGTCCTGGACGCCGACGGCGCCCCGGTGACCGCGGTCGTCGCCGCCCCGCCCGCCGACGGTCCGGGCAGCGGTACGACGACGTTGGCCGAGCACGACGGTGGCGAGGTCGTCGAGGCCACGATGCATCTGGCAGCCGAATCCCTCCTCACCCGATGACACCCGCGGGCGGTGGACCGCCAAATTGCGGTCCACCGCCCGCGTTGTCCAGGGAGACAGGCGCTTGAACGCGACTGCTCTGAGCGAGCGGGCCGGACCCGTTGGCGCGCTAGGGAAGCCGCAGGTAGACCCGCATGGTGGTGCCCTCGGGGCCGGTGTGCATGCGGAGCAGGTCCACCACGTGGTTGACGAGCAGGAGCCCGCCGCCCTGGGAGTAGTCGTCCACGGGGCGGCGGCCGACGAGCGGGTCGGTGATGCGGCCGGCGTCGCTGACCTCGCACACGAGGTGGTCCTCCTCGCTCCAGAGCCGCAGCAGCCCGGAGCCGCCGCCGTAGCGGATGCTGTTGGTGACCAGCTCGGTGACGGCGATCTCGAGGTCGACGAGGCGGTGGGCGGAGAGGCCCGCCTTGCGGCCGTAGGAGGTCGTGAACCAGCGGGCGTTGTCGACCGAGGAGCGGTCGACGCCGCGTTCCACGGCCGAGCGCGGCGGGGCCGGCAGCGGCTCGTTGTAGCCGTCGATGACGCGGCCGGGGTCGTAGTCGGGGCTCTCGCGGGTCCCCTTGGCGTCCATGAGGACCGGGTGGGTGGCGAGGGAGTCGGCGATCGCGCGCTCGTCGAGGCCGTCGAGGTCGTAGGGGCACAGGATGGCGGCGTCGCGGCCCGCGAAGGCGAGGTTGATGAGCGCCTCGTGCTGGGCGCACGCGGGGTACTCGATCTCGCTGCGGGAGGCCCAGATCGGCTCGCCGATGATGCTCACGCGCCGCCCGTGGTGGCGGTCGGCGAACTCGCGGAGGACCCCCGGGATGATGCGCCCGGGGTTGGCGCCCTCCTCGGTCATGTCGAGCAGCAGGACGTGCTCGCTCGCCGCGCCGAGCGCCCCGCGGATGAGTTCGAGGTTGGGTCCGGGGACGGAGACCGCGGCGGGCTCGCTCGCACTGAGCGCGGATTCGATGAACGGGACGGTGCCCTGGAGGTACTCGTCGGGCCCGGAGTAGTAGAACGCAGGGTGGTGAAACGGTTCCTCAGTGGCACGATCTGCCCCTGTCGTCATTTCCACCTCCATCGAATTCAATAGTGCCACAGGATGCTCACGGTCGATCGCGGTCGCGTCGCTCGAAAATAGTCATGTGATGCGCACCACAAATGCGTTTATTCAATAGGTTACCGTTCGGTAGGTGACATTGCCGCGAGCGGCTCTTATGATGAGGAGAACGACGTCCGGAGGGCACCCCGGCCATCCGGACCACAGGAGCAAATAGACGGACACGCACGGCGTCTGCGCCCCGCCCACCAGCGATACGGGAGGACGACGAAAATGACCGACACGCAACAGGAACAGCGCAGGACCAAATCCGACGACTACGCCCACCTCGAGCCGCTGCTCGAGGAGCTCGCGCAGCTCGAGCAGGGCGACCCGCGGTGGTCGGCGGTCAGGGACGAGCTGGTCACCGGATACCTGCCGCTCGCGGAGCACATCGCAAGGCGCTACTCCGGCAAGGGCATCGCCAAGGACGACCTGATGCAGGTCGCCTCGGTCGGGCTGATCCACGCGGTCGACCGGTTCGACCCGTCCAAGGGCTCGGACTTCCTCTCCTTCGCCGTCCCCACGGTGATGGGGGAGGTGCGCCGCCACTTCAGGGACACGACCTGGCCGATGCGCGTCCCGCGCCGGCTCCAGGAGCTGCGCCTCTCCCTCAACAACGCGAGCGCCGAGCTCGCCCAGCGCCTGGGCCGCCCCCCGACGGAGGCCGAGCTCGCCGACCACCTCGGCGTCACCGAGCGCGAGGTCCTCGAAGGACTCGAAGCGCGCCAGGCGTACCGGCCGGTCTCGCTCGACGAGTCGCCGTTCGAGCAGGACGGCCGCCTGCCGCTGGCCGAGACGATGGGCGACGAGGACACCGCGCTGGAACTGGTGGAGAACCACGAGTCGCTGGCGCCGCTCATCCAGGAGCTTCCCGAGCGCGAGCGCAAGATCCTGGCGCTGCGCTACTTCGGCGACATGACGCAGACGCAGATCGCCGAGGAGGTGGGCATCTCGCAGATGCACGTCTCCCGGCTGCTGAGCCGGACGCTCGGGGAGCTGCGCGAGGAGCTCGCCGACTCGATGGAGGTCTAGCGCCTCATCAGGCGGCCGGCAGCCGCAGGTAGAAGCGGACGGTGGTCCCGCGGGGGCTGGTGTGGACGCGGAGCAGGTCGACGATCTGGTTCACGAGCACCAGCCCTCTTCCGTGGAACTGGGACTCGTCGGTCGGCATCCGGCCCGCGAGCGGGTCGGTGATGTGGCCGGCGTCGCCGACCTCGCAGACCAGGTGCGAGGGCTCGGTCCAGATCCGGAAGGTGCCGGTGCCGCCGCCGTGCAGGATGCTGTTGGTAAGCAGCTCGGTGACGACGATCTCGAGGTCGATCAGTTGGATGCCGGGCATGCCGGCGGCGCGCGCGTACGAGGTGACGAACCACCGCGCGTTGTCCAGTGTGGACTTGTCGGCGCTGCGCTCGACGGCCCGCTTCGGCGCCGGGTCCAGCGGCAGGTTGTAGGCGTCGAGGATGCGGTCGGGGTCGTACTGCTCGCTCGGGTGGCGGCCGGTGCGGTCGATGAGGAGGGGATGCGTGGCGCGCGCGTCGGCGATCGCCTGCGCGCTCAGTCCGTCGGTGTCGTACGGGCACAGCTTGGTGACCGGGCGGCCGTCGAAGGCGAGGTTGAGCAGGGCCTCGTGCTGCACGCACGCGGGGTACTCGACTTCGCTGCGGCCGGGCCAGATCGGCTCGCCGATGATGCGGATCCGGTGGCTGCCCTTGTGGGCGTCGATGAAGGAGCGCAGGACGCCCGGGATGATGCGGCCGGGGTTCGCGCCCGCGTCGGCCATGTCGACGAGCATCACCCGGTCGGCGGTGGAGCCGAGGGCGCGGCGCAGCGATTCGAGGTTGTGCCGCGGGACGGCGGCGGCGACGGGCTCGTCGGCGCTGAGGCCGTTCTCGATGAACGGGACGGTGCCCTCGAGGTACTCGTTGCGGCCGGCGTAGAACAGGGCCGGGTGCTCGAAGCCGTTCTGGATCGGTGGGGAGCCTGCTGCGGTCGCGGTCATCGTCGGCCTTCGATCTCGATCGCGGCCCCGGAACCGGGCCAGAGGACCTCCATGACGCGGTGCAGTCCGGGCGGCGCGTCGTGCACGACGACGCGTTTTCCGTTACCCAGTTCGTCCACGATGTTCACGAGCAAGGTGACTCCTCGAACGTCGATGAATCTGAGCTCGGCGAGGTGCACATGGGTCTCGGCCGTCCGGCCGACGGACAGCCGCAACGCCTGTTCCCATTCGTCGTGGCCGTTCAAATCTATCTCGCCGAAGACGGCGAGGCCGTCCGCGTGGCATTCGCACTCTTCGATCCGCAATGGCCAGGTGTCGACCGCGGGTTCTGCCGTCACGACACCTCCCAATGGGTTCCTGCTGCTCCGGACGATGACGCTGAGGAATGCTATCACCAGCGGTCGGGAACCCATTCGGAGTCGCGGCGCCGCTCACCGGTCGGGAGCGCGGGCAGGCCCTCAGTCGCTGTGGAGGCGTTCCCTGCCGCGCTTGGCTTCGAGCCGCTTCTCCGACCGCTTCTCCGCGTGGTGCTCGAGGGCGTAGTCGAGCAGGGCCCTGGCCACGGCCAGGCCGATGGTCCACGCCAGGCCCCTGATGATCGGCATCATCATGTCGAACCGCTCCTTCCGCCGTGCTGGCTTCACTTCAGCGTTCCCGGGGCCGCGGAAGCGAAACTCGGGGCCGCTCCGCGCGCGGGCGGCGGTACCCTCGTGGTCGCGGAAGGGGGTCCCATGCGCGACTGGAACTGGCGGCGCCTGCGCGAGCGCCACCGGCTGGCGGCCGCCGCGCCGCGGCCGGACGCGGTGTTCGAGAGCCGCTTCGTCCGCGTCGACGGCGTGCGCCTGCACTGGCGGGCGACCCGCGAGGATCCGCCGGGGACGCCGGTACTGCTGGTCCACGGGATGGCCGTCTCGCACCGGTACCTCATGCCGCTGGCGGCGCGGCTGGCCGAGCGGTTCCCGGTGCGGGCGCTGGACATGCCGGGCTTCGGGCTCAGCGGCGCACCGGGCGCGCCCGCGGACGTGCCGGCCCTGGCGAAGTGGATCGCGGTGTGGCTGGAGACGGTCGGGGAGGGGCCGGTCGCCGTCCTCGGCAACTCCTTCGGCGCGCAGGTCGCGACGGCCCTGGCCGAGGAGCACCCGGCGCTCGTGCGGAGCCTGGTGCTGGTGGGGCCGACGATGGACCCGGCCTACCCCACGAAGCTGCGGCAGACCTGGCACTGGGTGCGGGGCCTCCCGTACGAGGACCCCGGCCAGCTGCCGGTGATCCTGCGCGACCTCGCCGACGCCGGTCTGCGGCGCGCGTGGCGGACCTTCGACGCCGCGCTCGACGACCGGATCGACCTGCGCCTGCCGAACGTGCGGGCGCCGGTCCTCATCACGCGCGGCGCGAAGGAGGCGGTGGCCTCGCCGCGGTGGATTCGCGAGCTCGACCGGCTGCTGCCGCAGGCCGAGACCACGGTCGTGCCCGGGGCGCCCCACGACGCTACCTACACGACGCCGGACGAGCTGGCCGCGCTCGTGACGCCGTTCCTCGAACGAACCGCGGCCGGATGAGACAAGGAACCGCGGTGCGGAAACGGCCTTGCCCGTATATGCACACGCCGGAAGAATCGCACTATGACGAACCGGTTCATCGAGCCCGGACACGATCCGCGCACTAAGGCGCCCGGCGAGGGCGACGAGCGGGACACCATCCTCGGATTCCTGCGCTGGCATCGGGAGACCTTGCGTCTCAAGTGCTCGGGGCTCGACCCCGAGCAGCTCGCCTCCCGTGCCGTACCGCCGTCGACGATGTCGCTGCTCGGACTGGTGCGGCACCTCGCCGAGGTCGAACGCGGGTGGTTCCGGCTGGGGCTGGCCGGCATCGACGCCCCCTACCTGTACTGCTCGGAGGCCGAGCCCGACGCCGACTTCGACGGGGCGGTCGCCGAACCGGAGTGCATCGCCGAGGCCTGGCGGTCGTGGGAGGCCGAGGCCGAGTTCGCCGACCGGCTCATCGCGGAGGCGCCGAGCCTCGAAGCGGTGTCGATGCCCGACCGGCACCGGCCCGGTCGACTGACCCTGCGCTGGGTCGCCTTCCACATGATCGAGGAGTACGCCCGGCACAACGGCCACGCCGACCTGCTGCGCGAACGCATCGACGGCCGGGTCGGCCAGTGAGCGGGCCCGACGGTCCGGGCGATCGTGCACCGGCTCGAAGCGCTCGGCTGGACCGCGAACTTCGACCGGGCCCCCGAGGAGCGCCGCCATGAGGGTCTGGATGCCGACCGGCTCCAGGCAACGGGGCGTTCGACGGTGCCGGTGTCGGTGCCGGTGCGGTGTAGCCTCCGAACGTGGACGAGTCTTACGTCGAACGGGCTCCCGTCGCCGAGCTGGCCGGGGTGGTGCGGACCGTCTGGATCCAGCGCACCGGCGCCGCGGCCTACGCGCAGCGGCACCTGCCGACCGGGGGAGTGGAGCTCCACTTCCCGCTCGGCGGCCGCCCGCGCCTCCTCGGGCCGCTCACCGGCCCCAGCCTCGAAGTCCTCCCGCCGCGCACCGTCCTCGTCGGCGTGCGCTTCCACCCCGGCACCGCCCCGCCCCTCCCCGAAGTCCTCGACGACCTCGTCGACCAGCGCATCGACCTCGAAGCCCTGTGGGGCACCACCGCCGAGCGCCTGGCCGAGGAGACCACCGGCGCCCCGACCGCCGAGGCCGCGCTCGCCCGCGTGCAATCCCATCTGCTGCAAGCCTTCCGGGCCTCCCCGGCGATCGACCCGCTCATGCGCGAGGCCGTGCGGCGGCTCATGCCCTGGCACCCCCTCCCGATCGGGACCCTCGCCGACCGCCTGTCGATCTCGCCCAGCCAGCTGCGGCGCCGGTGCCTCGACGCGGTCGGCATGAGCCCCAAGACACTGCAGCGGACGCTCCGGTTCCAGGGGTTCCTCGCCCTCGCCCAGGCCGGGGCCGCGCCGAGCGGCCGCCGCGACGCCGAAGGCATCTCCGGGCTCGCCGCCGACACCGGCTACGCCGACCACGCCCACCTCACGCGCGAATGCGTGCGCCTCACCGGCGTCGGCCCCCGCTCGCTCCTCCACGGGAGCATCGACAAGTGCGGCTGCGGCCACGACCACGCCGCGTCCTACCGCCCGTTCCTCGCCGGCCGCGCCCTCCCGCCCCCGCGGTGAGGACGCCCGAATCGTTCAAGCCCCCGACGCGGCATCCCGATAGCGTCGGTGCCGTGAAGGACCTCGCGCGCCTCCGGCGCTCGCTCGACGGCGACCTCGTCGCACCAGGCCACCCGGACTACGACACCGCCCGGCGCCCGGTCGACCCCGCCCACCAGGACGTCCGGCCCCGCCTCGTGATCCGCTGCGCCTCCGCCGCCGACGTCGCCCGCGGCCTCGCGTACGCCCGCGACACCGGCACCCCGGTCGTCCCGCGCGGCGGCGGCCACTGCTTCGCCGGCCGCTCCTCCACCACCGGGATCGTCCTCGACCTCCAACGCCTCCAGGCCATCGCGCTCGACGGCGACCGCGCCGAGATCGGCGCCGGGGCCCGCCTCGCACAGGTCTACACCGCGCTCCACGCCCGCGGCCGCACGATCCCGGCCGGCTGCGGTGCGACCGTCGGCATCACCGGCCTCGCGCTCGGCGGCGGCATCGGCCTCCTCGGACGCGTCCACGGCCTCACCAGCGACCGCCTCGCCGCCGCCCGCGTCGTCCTCGCCGACGGCCGCACCGTCGACTGCGACGCCGACCGCGAACCCGACCTGTTCTGGGCCCTGCGCGGCGCGGGCGGCGGTCAGTTCGGCGTCGTCGTCTCGCTCGCGTTCGACACCGTGCCCGAACCCGTCGCGACCCGGTTCGCCCTGCGCTGGCGGCGGCCTCCGCACGCCGACCTCATCGCCGCCTGGCAGGAATGGGCCCCGGACGCCCCCGACGCGGTCACCGCGGACCTCACGCTCGGCGAAGACGCCGTCCTGTTCGGCGCCTCGCTCCTGGACGAGGCCACCACTCGTGAACTGCTGCAAGGATTCTGCGATGCGGTCGGGTCGGCGCCCGCGGTCGAGGTGCAGGGCGGCCTGCCGTTCCACCGCCTGAAGCGCTCCTTCGAGGACCTCGACGCCCCGAGCGGCGTGAACCCGCGCTCGCGGTCGGCGTTCTTCTCGCATCCGCTGCGGCCCTCCACGATCGAGACGCTCACCGCCGCGCTCACCGGCGGGCGGCGGCTCAACCTCACGGCCATGGGCGGCGCGTACGACCGCGTCCCCGCCGACGCCACCGCGTTCGCCCACCGCGGCGAGCGGTTCATGCTGCAACTGGTCGCCCCGACCGCCGACCCGTGGCTCGACGCGTCCTGGGCGACCGCCTACGCCGACAGCTCGAAGCGCGTCTACCCGAACTTCCCCGACCTGCTCCTGGAGGACTGGCCGACGGCGTACCACGGCGCCAACCTGGACCGGCTCCGCGCGGTCAAGCGCGCCTACGACCCCGACCGGTGCTTCGCGTTCCCGCAGTCGCTCTGACGGCCGCCGAACCGGTTCAAGGCACCAGGACGGCAACACCACCTCTATCGCCATGACGCAGTCAGGGCGAGGCCCGCCGCTCGGCCGGGCGGCGCTTCCGCGGCGGGCCGGATCTGCCGAGTGCGTCCGGATATCGGTCGGACGGCCGATGCGAATCGGTCGAGTGGCCCAGGGGCACAGGCGGTTTGCGCGTCAGGGTTGGGAGTGCGGGCCCGACCGGGCCCGCACTCCCGCACTGAAACGGAGCACGATGTCACCGCACCGCCCCCGACGCCTCCTCCTCGGCGCGACCGCGCTCATCGCCGCCGCGGCCGCGACCGCGGCGATCCTCCCCGCGCAGGCCGAGGAGCCCGATCCGGCCGCGTCCACCGCCGCGCCCGCGCTCGCCGCGCCGACCGGGCCGCTCGCGGTCGGCACTACCCAGCTGCACCTGGTCGACCGGGACCGGCCCGACCCGTGGTTCCCCGACCAGGACCGGCAGCTCATGGTCACCATGTGGTTCCCGACCGAGGACCGGGGCGCGACCGCGCCGTACATGACCGAGGCCGAATCGGCCGCGTTCGCCGAGCAGCTCCCCGAAGACGTCCCGGCCGACTACTTCGCCGCAGTGGGCACCAACGCGGTCGCCGACGCCGAGCCCGTGGACGGGGAACTGCCGCTGGTGATGCTGTCGCCGGGCTGGAGCTTCCCGCGCGCCACCCTGACCGGCCTCGCCGAGGAACTCGCCAGCCAGGGCTTCGCCGTGGCCGCGGTCGGCCACAACTTCGAAGCGCCGATGGAACTGCCCGACGGCACCCTCAACACGTGCCTGGCCTGCCCGATGCGCCCCGAAGGCTTCGACGTCACCACCGGCCGCGCCGCCGACCTGGCCTTCGTGCTCGACGAGCTGACGCAGCGCGGCTCGGCGTGGCGCCCGCACCTGGACCGCGACCGGATCGCGGTCGGCGGCCATTCGATGGGCGGCTCCGCGGCCCACACTGTGATGCAGACCGACGACCGGTTCGGGGCCGGCTTCAATCTCGACGGCGCCCTGCACGACGCCGAGGACGCCCCGATCGAGGAGCCGTTCCTGCTGATCGGCAACGCCGTCAACGGCATCC
The DNA here is from genome assembly GCA_040643255.1 of Glycomyces sp. NPDC047369. Classification (GTDB taxonomy): domain Bacteria; phylum Actinomycetota; class Actinomycetes; order Mycobacteriales; family Micromonosporaceae; genus Glycomyces. Next base: position 910,473 of record JBEYTX010000001.1, read on the forward strand.
CCGGCGAGGCCGACGGCTGGCTCTCGGCATGGCCGCAGATGGACGACTGGAAGCGCTGGATCCGCGTCGAGCAGACCACCCACAGCTCCTTCACCGACATGGCCCCCCTCGCCGACGACCTCGGCATCCCCATCCAGGAGATGGAGGGCGCCCGGATCGCGGACCTCACCCGCGCCTACGTGACGGCCTTCGTCAAGCAGGCGCTCGACTGCGAGCCGAGCGACCTGTTCGACGGCCCCAGCCAGGACTGGCCCGAAGCCGTCTTCGAACACCCCTAACCGGATTCGCGGAGCAGCGGCCCGCCGGACGGCGCTCGCCGCCCGGCGGGCCACCTGGGCCTGGGCCGCGGCGAGCCAGGGAATCGCCATGCCGCCGGATCGCCCCGGCCACGGGCGCGACCGCGTTGCGGACCTGCCGCAGCTCGCCGGAGACGAGCTCGGACTTGATCTCCATGCCCACGACGAAGAAGAACACCGCCATGAGGCCGTCGTTGATCCAGTCCTTGAGCGAGTGGCGGAGCTCGAATGATCCGATGTGGAGCGTGATGTCCATGCCCCACGCCGCCTGGTAGGACACGGCCCACGGCGAGTTCGCCCACACTCGCCGACCAGTCCACTGGTCGCCCGTCGCCTCTCAATGAGCCCCGACGCGACCGCGTCGGGTTCCTCCCCGTCGAATTCGACCTGAAGTCTCGGTTCGGGCAACCGCGGAGGCATGGTGCGCTCGTCCATAGGGTGTCCGGTCTCGCCGCATCCACCACCGGGGCGGGCCGGACCCCACCCACCCGTCATCAGAAAGAGGCCAAGTGACCAGCAAGGAGCAGCAGGAGGCCGAGTTCCGGTCATTCACCGCCGGACACCGGGCCATGCTCCGACGGCAGGCGTACCTGCTGTGCGGAGACTGGTACCAGGCCGACGATCTCGTTCAGGTCGCACTCGTCAAGCTGTTCGCCGCATGGAAGCGGGTCGATCCCGGCAGCGTGGCCGCCTACGCCCGCCGGATCGTCATCAACGTCTTCATCTCCCACCACCGCCTGGCGTGGGTGCGACGCGAACGCGCCAGCGGTGAGACGCCGACGAGGCGCATCGAGGCGCCGCAGCTGAGTGTCGACGCGAGGCTGGACGTGATCGAGGCGCTGGCGGTCCTGCCCCCGCGGCAGCGCGCCACCGTCGTCCTGCGGTTCTGCTAGGACCTCTCGGTCGAGAAGGCGGCCGCGGTGCTGGGCTGCTCGACCGGCACCGTGAAAAGCCAGACCGCCAAGGGGCTCAAGCGGCTGCGCGAGGTCCTCGTCCACTCCGCCGTCACCGTCTCGACCGATTACTAGGGAAGGCAGCATGACTGTGCACGACGACGCCCCGGACCTGTTGCGGCGCGCGAGCGCCGACCTCGCGGTCGACGATCCCGACCTCGACCTCGACCTGATCATGCGACTGGGCTACCGCGAGCGGCGCCGCCGCCGCGCCGCCGTCACCGGTGCGGCCGGGACCGGCGTCGTGGCCGTCGCCGCGGTACTGGCCCTGTCCCTCGCGGGACCCCCTCACCCCGAGGACCCCGACATCTCCGGCGCCGAGGACTTCGCCATGTCCGGCTACCCGTACGCGGCGGAGGGCTTCGGCACCGCCTCTGAACGCGCGCAGTTGAACGACGCGGCCGCCGCCGCGTTCGGGTCGCTCCTCCGCGATGCGGGGGTCCTGCCCGCGGGCGAGGAGCCGGCCTTCGACTTCGAGCCGACGCAGCAGCCGGGGAACTACGGCCAGACCTGGCTGCGGTCCTTCGAGGGCCAGGTCTGGCCCGAAGACGGGCAGACCCCCGACGACGCGGTGCTGCGCGTCGAGGCGCTGCTGCCCGGCGGCTGGACCGCCGAGCCGGGCCCGGTCACCGAGCAGGTGTTCCCGCAGCACCTCATCAGCGCCAGCGGCCGGCCCTGGGACCCCCAGGCCGACTGGACCGACGAGCTCACCACCTCCGAACTCGACGACGGCCGCGTGGTGCACGTGGCGGACCACGAGTGCGCCTACGAGGTGGGGGTGGCGTACCCGAACGGCACCGGCCTCCTCGTCTCCTGGGACATGGGCTGCGGCGATCCCGCCCCCCAGTACCCGATCCCGATGGAGGACTTCACGTCCGCGGTGGAATCCATGCCGCAGTTCGACTTCGACACCGCCGATCTGGCCCCCGTAGGCGACCTGGCCGAGGTCCCGACCGGCTGGACCTGGGACCCCGTCTGGGGGGCGAGCGACGAGAGCCACCTCGCGGCCACCGACACGATGGACGCCGCCCGAGCGGTCCTCACCGCGGACCACCCCGGCGCCTTCCTCGACGAAGGCGAGTCGATGCAGTTGGGCGCGCTCGAATACGGGACCGTGGCGACGCGTCTCTACATGGCCACCGGCGAGATGCCGTTCCCCGACGGCGATATCGGGTTCGACCTCCGGTACTTCCTGCCGGGCGGATGGATTCCGGGCATCGCCGACTCGGGCGGGCGCGGACTGTACCCGGTGGAGTGCGGCGAGGGGTTCACGTGCACGCAGGAGACCGGCGATGACGGGACGGTGTGGGTCGTCGCCGTCGGCCCGACGGCAACGGGGGAGCTCGCCCACCAGCTCGAGATCGTCCGCTTCGATCCCGACGGCTGGGCGGTCGGCGCCTCGGCGACCGCCGACATCCCGATCGACGCCGCCATGATCCGTGACCTCCTTCAATCGCTGCCTGCACCGGTCTACGACACCGAAGCGGTGCCGACGATCCCCACCGAGTAAGCCGATCGATGCCGGGGAGCGGGCCGCCGACGGCCCGCTCCCCGGCCTGTCGAAGAGACCTGCGAACAGCTCCGCAGCGTCGCCCCATCTCGTCCCCGAGTGAGGGGAATGCTCATCATCCTTTTGCGACTGGTGTCGGAGCGGCGGTCGGGCGCCGCGCGCGGAGGCCGAAGAGGGCCCGGGCGGGGTTGTAGCGGCGGTTGATCTCGTAGGTGGCGACGCTCAGGGCGAGGGCGGTGAGCGCGATGGCCAGGAACGGGCCCGCGCCGTGGTCGCTGATGCGGAAGACGTAGTAGGCGACGGCGACCAGGTAGGTCTGGTGGACGATGTAGATCGGGAAGGACGCCTGGGTGAGATAGGTGATGACCGGGTCGGGGCGGTTGAGGTGTCGCCTGGCGAAGCCGAGGACCGCAAGGATGACCGCCCAGTGGACCGGGTGATGCCACAGCGTCGCGAGCAGGTCGGTCTGGCGCCCGACGGTGGCCTCCTCGGCGACGATCCCCGCGGTTCCGGCGAGGGCGATGGCACCGAAGACGTACCGGTGCCGTTCGACGCCGCGGATGATCGCCTCGTCGGTGGCGATGAAGAAGCCGAGCAGGAAGTACCCGGCGGAGACGAACAGGCTCTTGCCGCCCGGCGCGGGCAGGAGCGACAGCGCCGCGAGGGCGGCGCAGCCGGCGAAGAGCAGGCGGGGGTCCCGCATCCACCTCGGCGAGTACTCGCGCCGGACCGTCCAGCGCATGACCGGCAGCAGCGCGACGCTCATGACGAACAGGAACACGATGAACCACAGGTGCGCCGGCGAGAGGCCGGTCAGCGGGTCCCAGTCGGTGAAATCGGTGAAGTAGGACCGCAGGAACTCCAGGTAGGTCCCGTCGTAGCCCTCGTGGAAGCGCAGCGCGTAGTACGACTGCGGGGGCACGATCACCAGGCAGCCGAACAGGAACGGGACCGCGAGGCGCATCGTCCGCTCCTTTGCGAAGTACCCGGCGGTGCGCCTGCGGAGCACGAACAGCGCGGACATGCCCGCGACGGTGAACAGCAGCGGCGTGAACCAGAACGAGGAGGCGTAGACCAGGATCGTGGAGAACGTGTTCTCCCGGCCTTTGAGGTAGAACGAGGTCGCGGTGGCGTCGTCGTTGAAGAACCGGGCGGTGTGGAAGACGAACAGGAACAGGATGCACAGGTTCCTGATCCAGTCGACGTAGTGCTGACGCATGGTGGAGGGCTCCCTGGGGTGTGTTCAAGGGTGAGGTCGGGCAGCGCCCGCGGCCGAGGCGTTGCAGGGGGCGGGTGCGTCCTTTCAGTGCTCCCGGGTGCGGCCGGTCAGGAGGGACATGACTGCCGTGAGGGCGTGCTCGATCGTGGCCTCGTCGATGTGCTCGGGGTCGGCGAGATGCTCCATGGAAAGGCCGTTGGTCAAGCAGTGCATGATGATCCCGGCCAGATCCGGGTCGACCGCCAGAGCAGCGCCGGTCTGGGTGGCGAGATCCGCGGCCGCGGCGGCGGCGCTCTCGCGCTGCGATCGGCGCATCGGTGCGAGGACTTCGCGGACGTCCTCGTCCCGGGCGGCGCGGGCGGCGAACTCAAGGCCGAGCCGGCCCCGTTCGGCGTCGGTGACGATCCGGTCCGCGACGTGCCGCGCTGCCCCGGTCAGTGCGCTCTCGAGGTCTTCGGCGGCCCCGACGTCGCTCCCGATCGCGTCGCGTTCGGCATCGGCGCGTTCGGTGAGGACGGCGGCGAACAGCTCGCGTTTGCCGCCGAAGTTGGAGTAGACCGCGCCCTTGGTGAACCCGGCGGCACGCGCGATCGCATCGAGGCGCGCGTCGTCGTACCCGCGCTCGGTGAACTCGACTGCGGCCGCCGCCAGCAAGCGGCGGCGCACCTCGTCCCGAGGCAGGCGCCGGGCCGGTTCGGAAGACCTACTCGCAGACTCGCTCACACCCGGAACCATAGCATACCGAAAGTACTGAATACCAGAAGTATTCAATACTACTGGTATCTCACGAGGCCGGTTCCAGGGATGGTCGTCGTTCCGGACCGCGTCTGAGCGGACGCATTCAGGTATGCTCGTTCCTCACGGCCCGTAGGCAAGTCGAGACATCCCAGCCCCGATCCCGCCTTGTCTGGTACTCGACGCCGGCGACACGACTCGTGGAGGAACGTCGAATGCTCTTCGAACTCATCGGTCAGACCTGGGCCTACCTTGTCGGCCCTGGCACCGGCGACGAGGATTCCGCGCTGTCGGTGTTGATCGCCGAAGCCGAAGAGGCCAGCGATATCCAGCTCGCACGGATGGTGGAAGCGCTGGAGGCGGACCGCATCGAACGGTACGCGGACGCGCTCATCCACCACGGACAAGCCAAGATGCGGCTCGGCAGCCGTGAGGGCCGCACCATCGGCAGGATTCTCATCGCGCTCGACTACACGGGCGGCATCCCCGCGGCCACGGGCCATTTGCTCACGGCATTGGCAAGCCCGCCCCTCTCGCCCGAATGCGCCCGGCAGTTCGAGCAGGCCCGCTTGATGTTCGAGGATGCCGGCGCCCGACCACAACGCTGCCTGGCGGCCATCGGATCCCTCGCCGCCGGGCACCGGTGGCTGGAGCGCGACGATCTGGGACCGCGGCTCACGGCGCTGCACCGGGAACTGCTGACTCAGGACGTGTCCGCCGCAGGACTGATCGCTCCGGGCATCGACCACCACCGGCGAACGGCCGACATCGCGCGACGCATGGTGTCGCGTCGGGAGCTTCCCTCGACGTTCCCCCGGCTGACGGGCGCCGATGACGACTGGCTGCTGCAACTCGCGATGGTCCGTGTCGCCGCCGCGCAACCGGACTCGGCCGCTGCGCTGGCTCGAGGCCTCGACGAGGAACTGCGCCTCCAGGGGGTGCCCGCCGTCTATTGCGGGATCCTGACGGGCCTGTTCGTGCAAGCGCGCGAGTGGGACTCGGCGTTGCCCCTTCTCAGGGAACAGTACGAGTCGGACGGCCGGTCGGCCGCTGCCGCCATCGAACTGAGCAGGGCCCTGGCCGCGACGGGCGACTGGTCCGCGGCCAAGGTGCTGCTGCTCGCTCACCTCGGCGACCCGCCCGCAGAAGACGATGTCGTCGTCCTCCAGCGCCTGGTCCTGGAGGGTCATTCCACGCGCGACCCCGACATGGCGTCGTGGATCGCCGCACTCAGAGGGCTGGGGGCCGACGTTCCCACGGAGACACTGGTGCCGAAGTCGATGGCGCAGAAGGCGGACGTCCGACGCCCGATCCTGCTGGCGCGGTTCGAGAATGGGCGGCTGACGATCGATCCCTCGCTCCCGCCGGGGGACATCGAGGCGCACATGACCGCCGCCATCGTCCTCGGCTCGCCCGAAAGAGGCGCCGAACTGATGCAGGACATCGCCGAGAAGAACCCCGCATTGCACGCCGAGGTGCTGCGCCTGATGCCGTCGAAGGAGTCCGACGACGCCCGAGCCCACTTCGAGCGAGCCGAAGCCGCCTTCAACCAGCGCCGGTTCAACGACGCCATCGCCGAGTACAAGGCCGCCATCGAGCTCGATCCGAACTTCACGATCGCCTACCTCTATCTCGGCGACGCCTACTACAACCTCGGGGACTACCACCTCGCCGCCGCCTATTTCACCGAATCGATCGCGATCGAGCCGACGGCTCAGGCGCTGCGGTTTCTCGGCGACGCGTTTCAGCGCTGCGGCCGAGACCTCGGGGTCATCCGCCAGTGCTACGAGCATGCGCTGCGACTCGATCCGGGCTACGGCGGAGCCCGAATCGCACTGGACCAGTTGCTCGGCCGCTCCTGACGGAGGATCTCATGCGACACGACCCGCTCGGCCAAGACCGTCCCGGTGAGGACGACCTGGGCTACCTCCTCGGACCCGACCCGCTTTCGATGCGGCCGCCCGACTACACCTCGCTTGGCCCAGGCTCATTCGGCGACGCGCTGCTGGAGAGAGAGCGTGAGGAGGACCTGTTCAAGGTGTACTACGACGTGCTCGACGAGCACGAGCAGCTGACCGCGTTCCTCGAATCCGCAGTTCCACCGCATCTCGAGTTCCTGATCTGGGCGGCGGCCTCGCTGAGCTTCCAGTACCTCGAGAAGGACCGGAACCTGAACGCCGCACGCCTCTGGGCCGAGCGCGAACTGCAGCTCGCGCACGCGCTGCCGGATCATCACGGGCCTCGCGACAGCACCATGGGACTCGGCCGCAGCGCCCACATCGCCAACGCATTGATGTCCTTGGCCGAAGCGCACCAGTCTGACGGCGCCATCGCCCGCTCCCACGATCTGCTCCTGACCGCTGAACGACACCTCGACTTCGAAGACCAGGCCCGCACCCGCCAGGGCGTGACCGAGCGCCCCGCGATCGAGCGGCTGCTCCAGGTTCCCGGGCTGCGCCACAGCCTCCACCGGAAACTGGCGCAGTCCGCATATCTGGCGGGCGACACCGAGCTCGCTTCTCGGCACTCAGCCCTCGCCGCGAACCTCATCGGCAGCATGCCCATCACGAGCGAAGCCGTACAGAACGAAATCCTGCACGGCCGGTACGAAGCGGACATGGGCCGCCCCGACCAGGCCATGGCCCGCTTCCAGCGGGCCGTCGACCTGGCGAACAACGCGGCAAGCCATCCCTTCCAGGCGACGATGGCGAGCAACGCCTACAAGGCACTCGGCGACGCCTACGGAAGGCTCGGACTGACCCGCACGGCCATCGACCTGATCGGACGGGCCAAGACCCTCGTCTCCGGCGGGCGCAATGCCGATCGCCTGGCGGACATCGAAGTCTCCCTCGCCCGCGCCGTGCGGCACCGTCCCGACCTCGCCGATGCGGTCGGCCACTACCTCCAGGCGCTCCAATACTGCAGCGACGCGACCGGCAGCGGCGGCGACACCTCATGGCCTTCGCCAGACGGGCGAACTCTCGCCATCGCGTCGATGAAGAACGCCTGGTTCATCCTCCAGGAACTCACCGAGCTGCTCGAGTCGCTGGGCAGACTCGCCTCGGCCGCACGGTACATGCGCCTCGGCATCGCAGTCGGCGAGCGGATCCGCCACGGCGCGATCGACGAGCCGTCGCGGATGGTCGTCCAGAAGGAGCACGCGGCCGCCTATCTGGCACTCGCCCGCGTCGAACTCCACCTCGCCGACGGCAGAGGAGCGGAGGCCGCCGCAACGGCACCGGTCTCGGGCCGGGCCGAGGACGTGAAGGAGCGCAGCGCCCACCTCGACGCCGCCTGGAGCGCGATCGAGGCGCTGCGCGCCCGCAGCTTCCTCGATGCCCTCGGCGAGGCCGATCTGCGACCCCCGGGCGAGATCCCGGACGACCTCGGCCGCGCCGAGCGCACGCTCCTCGAACGGCGGCGCCGACTTCGCTCCGACCCCGCCCGCAGCCTTCGACATTGGGCCGAATACGAAGCGGTCGAGAAAGCACTCGATCAACTCTGGTCCAGGATGATCGTCGCCGATCCCGCCGCCGACGCGTACGTCGCCGCCCGCCGGGCCCGGACCGCCACTCCCGCGACAGTCGCACGCGCCATCGCCCCGCGACATCCGGCCGCCGTCGATCGAGCCGACGTCGTACTGGTGAACATGGCCTTCACCGACACCGACCGCCTGACCTACGCGGCGGTCAGTTCCACCACCGGCGCCACCGTCACCACCACCGCCTCCATCGACCGCAGGCGACTGACGCGCTTCATCGGCGCGAACTTCGGATCCGCCTCCAGAGTCCGCGAACTCGCCACCGGCCTGCACGATCTCTTCCAGCGTGAAATGCGCGAGGTCGTCGCCCCGATCCTGGACCTCAGCAGCCCCTCGGACGTCCTCGTCCTCTGCCCTGCCGGCCCGCTCAACCACGTCCCGCTCGGTGCGGTGGCAGTCGACGGGGAGGTGCTCTTGGCGCGCAACCCGATCGCGACGAGCCCCAGCGCCTCGCTGCTCCAGTCGCGGCGCCTGCGCCACCGGCGCGAATCGGAAGGGCCCCACTCGGTCCTCGGCGATCCGACCGGCGACCTGCCCGGGGCCCGCGACGAAGCGCTCGAACTGGCGGAGCGCTGGAAGACCGCCCCCCTGCTGGGGGCCGCCGCGACTCGGGACGCCGTGCTGGACGCGATGCGGACGTCCCAGAACGTGCACATCGCCGCGCATGCCGCGTACAACGCGGACTCCCCGCTCGACTCGGGCATCCTCTTGTCCGACGGCGAACTGACGGCACGGGAGATACTCCAGACCCAGGGCCGATCGTTGGAACTGGTCACCTTGTCGGCGTGCGAGACCGGCGTGTCCCACTCTGAGGCGTCCGAGGATCCGATGGGCCTCGCCCGCGCGCTCCTGTTCGCGGGGGCGGGCTCGATTCTGGTGAGCCTGTGGAAGGTCCCGGACGATTCGACGAGGCGGCTGATGCGGCACTTCTACGATGCCCTCCAGCGCGGTGTGCCCAAAGCGATCGCCCTCCAGCAGGCGGCGCTGGCGATGCGCAGCGATGACGACCGGATCGACCGGTGGGCCGGATTCAGCCTGATCGGCGATTGGGAATAGCACTCCGAACAGAAAGGCCACTTGGACTGTGGACACCGACTACCGCTTGATCGCCGAGGCGCCGTTCGAGATCGAACTCGATGAGGCCGAGAGGTCGGGATTCAGCACCGTGCAGGAGCGCGCGCTGACCCTGCTGCGGCGCGAGAACCGCCTGGGCATCGCCATGAAGCCCGCGGTGAGGCTCTCCTCGGACTCGGTGGCGAAAGGACGAGCGGCGTACGATGTGGCCCTGATGATGGTGGTGCACGCGCACCCCGAGTGCCGGTTCGACTGGGCGCGCCTGGTCGTCGACCTTTCAGTGACGCCTGAGGCGGTCATCGAGGACATGGCTCCGTGCGAGGTCGAGGAAGTCCCGGTGGAGATAGAGACCCATGTCGGCGTGGGACTCAAATTCACGACCTCCATCGCGGCCGCCAATCTCGAACTCAAACCGGAACTGAGCCGGAAGCAGACCGTCTTCTTCCCGACGGTGACCGCCTCGGGCACGGGATTCCACAAGGCCTGCTGGGATTTTCAAGCAGTGGGGGACAGCTATCTCCACGCCAACCGGGAACTGCGGCTTCTCGCCAGCGCCCGCGGCGGCGAATCGCTGCGAGCGATGTTCCTGGTGCAGGCCAGGGCGCGTATGAAGGGGATCAGGAGCCTCATCCCGATGACCGCGCGGCTGGGGCAGATGGCCGCTGGGATCGAGCTCGCCCCGGCCGCCGACGACGGGGAGGCGGGCCTGGACGCCGCCACTTCCTGATCCCGGATGCGGGGCGCAGTGTCGCAGCGGCCAGGAGGTCAGGAGCGGGTGTCGGCCTGGTGGTCCCGGTACTCCCGCGGGGACATGCCGTGGAACCGGGTGAAGGCGGCGCTGAAGGTGGGCAGGTGGGCGTAGCCGACGCGGCGGGCGACCACGCCGGGCTTCGCGCCTCCGGTGAGCAGATCGCGGGCGATCCGCATGCGGGCCGCGTAGCGCCAGCGGGTGAAGGACATGCCGGTCTCATCGCGGAAGCGGCGGTGGATCTCGGCGGTGAGTTCAGGGGCGGCCGCTTCGCCGGGGATGCCGATGCGGCGCAGGTAGTGCATGGCCGCGTCCCGCGCGCTCGGGTGGAGGGGCATCGGCACGGTGAGCGCGCGCTGCTCGGCGAGCTGTTCGGCGAACAGGTCGAGGATGCGGCCGGGATCGTGGCCGTCGGGTTTCAGGGCGGAGCGGGAGCTGATGGAGCAGGACATCAGGTAGTCGTCCCAGGCGGGCGGGAACCGCACGTGCAGCGGCTCGGTCAGAGCGAGGTCGCCGGTGCGGGCGGTGCCGATGGGCAGCGAGATGGAGTTCTCGCGGATACCGGTGGTGTGCTCCAGGTCCGCGGGGATCCAGGTCGCGACGCCGCGGTGCCGTTCGTGGCGGCGGTCGCCGAGGTCCAGGTAGCCGCTGCCGCGGTACATCCAGCTGAGCACGTGCACGTGGTTGGCGTGCGGGGGAGTGCGGACCGCGGGCAGCAGGCCGGGTGCGGCGGTGGGGCCGCTGCCGCGCACCATGCGCACGAGGTCGTCGGTCCGGCGTGCCGCGGCGGCCCGTTCCGAGACCGCGCCGGCGGGACGCCCTGCTGCCAGTGCCCTGCCGAGCTGGTGCGGGGTCGACCCGAAGTGCTGCTTGAAGGCGCGGGTGAAGCCGCTGCGGCTCGCGAAGCCGACCCGCGCGACCACCTGGTCCACGTCGTATCCCGCCGACAGGAACTCGACCGCCGCGTGCAGCCGGCAGCGGAGCCGCCATTGCTCGAACGTGAGTCCCGTGGCGGCGAGGAAGTCGCGGCGCAGGGAGCGCGGGCTGGAGAGCACCCGGGCCGCCCACTCCGGGACGGTGAGTCGGAGCGCCGGGTTCCGCAGCAGCGCCTCGGCGACGGCTCCGGCACTGGCGCCCTTCGGCATCACGAGCGCGTCCCGCGGCACCGGGAACTGCGGTGCGGCATCGGGCGTTCGCGAGCCGGAGCCGCGGATGAGGTCGGCGAGGGCGTCCTGCGAGTACCCGCGACCGCTGAGGGGCGTGACCTGCAGGTTGAAGAGCTGGATCAGCCAGTCCTGCCAGTCGGCGGGGATCGTGAACCGCCTGGGTTCCGACTGGAGGCCGGCGGTGGCACTCGGGTGCGTCAGCAGCGGAAACGCGACCGTTCCCGGTTCGGTGACGACCTCCCACGGCGTGCTGACCACTGCTGGAATCCAGACGCCTTCGCTCTCGGCGAGGTGGAACTCCAGGTCGTCTCCCATGCGGACGATCGCCGATCCCGCACGGACCCAGAGCAGGAGATGCTCGGCCTGATCCCAGACGCCGCTCGACCGCACCGGGGGAATCGACGGTGGTCGGCGATTGCCCGCATGGGGGAGATCCAATTCCGATAGGTCCTAACTCAATGGCAGTCTGCGCACGCAAATCCAAGTAAGGATAGCCTAATCTTACCAGCGGGCCCCGCCCGCGTCGATCGAGCGCGGCCCCGTCAGCCGCGAACCGATCCGAAAGGCACCGCATGCCGAAGACCTCACGCCGCCTCACCGTGCGCCCCTTGACCTTGCGAGAAGTCGAGGTCGTCGGCGTGCACGACGTGACGCCGGGGATGCGGCGCATCACGCTGGCCGGCGACCAGCTCGGCGCGTTCGTCTCGGCCAACGGCTTCCCCCAGGCGGCGTTCGACTCGACGGGCTTCGACGACGACATCCGCCTGGTGTTCCCCTATCCCGGACACGCCGAGCCGGTGCTCCCGGTGCAGAAAGCACAGGGCCTCGACCTTCCGAAAGACCCCCGGCCGCTGTCGCGGATCTACACCGTGCGGCACTGGGACGCCGAGTCCGGCCGACTGGACGTGGACGTCGTCAAGCACGGCATCGGCGTGGGCACCACCTGGGCGTATCGCGCCCGGGTCGGCGACCGCGTCCACTTCTTCGGCCCGGGTGTGTCGCGCGAGCTCCCGCAGGATGCGGACTGGCTCCTCGTCGCCGGCGACGACGCGGCGCTCCCGGCGATCGCCCGCCTGCTCGAAGAGCTGCCCGAGGACGTGAGCGCGCAGGTGTTCATCGAGGTCGCAGAGGAGGCGCACCGGCAGGAGCTCCGCGAGCCGCCGGGCGTCGAAGTGCGGTGGCTGGTGCGCGACGGCGCCGAGGCGGGCACGGCGTCCCTGCTGGTGGACGCCGTCAGGAACTGCGAGTGGCGCGGCGGCAGGCCGTTCGCCTGGGTCGCCGGGGAGAACGCGGCCGTCCGGGATCTGCGCCGGCACCTGGTCGAGGACCGCGGAATGCCCAAAGAGGACGTCGAGTTCATCGGGTACTGGCGCCGCGGCGAGGTCGTCGCCCTCGAAGGCGATGCGGCGCTGCCCGATCCCGAGAAGACGAAGACCCCCTTCGAGCGGCTCCACGACCTCGCCGAGCTGATCCCACCGATCGCGATCCGCAGTGCCGTCGAACTCGACGTGCCCGAGCTCATCTCCCGCGGCGTCACCGGTGTCGCCGAACTCGCCGCGCGAGCGGGCGCCGACGAGCGGGCGCTGGGCAAACTGCTGCGCTACCTGCACTCCCTGGACGTGCTGACCGAGACGAAACCGGGCCACTACGGCCTGACGCCGGTAGGCGAGGTCCTGACCCTCGACTTCATGATCGGCTTCCTGCACCCCGCCGGCGTGGCGGGACGCGAGATGCTCGGCATCCACGGGCTCACCGAGTCGATCCGCACCGGCCGGGAATCGTACGCCTCGGTCACCGGCCGGACCTTCGCACAACTGCGCACCGAGCAGCACTACGAAGACGGCTACCTGGAACGCCTGGCGAAGTTCCAGGCGACGCTGGCCGAGCCGATCGCGAAGTCCGACCTGCTCACCGGCGTCGACCACCTCGTGCTGCACTCCGGCGGCGCCGGAGCCCAGGCGCGCGAATTCGTCGCCGCCCACCCCGGCCTGCACGTGACGATCTGCGCGCTGCCGGCGCAGGCGGACTGGCTGCGCCGGGACCTGCCCGACACCATCCCCGACGAGCGGCAGCGGGCGCGCGTCAGCGTCGTCGAGCAGTCGGTCTTCGAGCCCAGCCCTCCCGCGGACGCCGTGTTCGTCATCCGGGCGTTCAAGTCGCTGCCCGACGCCGATGCCGCCAATGCCCTTCGCCGCGCAGCCGAGAACCTGCCCCCCGGCGGCCGGGTGCTGCTCGTCGAAGACCTCTTCGACACCGACGACCTCGACGAGCACGACGGTGAAGCGGACCTGCTCGCCCTCACCGTCCACGGCTCCGGCCTCCGCACCGCGGCCGAACTCGACGCCGTCATCGCACGCGCCGGCCTGGTCCGCACCGCGCAGCACGCCGTCGGCTGGGACGTCCCGGTCCATGAACTCGTGCCCGCTGACGTTCAGCCCCAATAGAAAAGGAAGACCAGCACCATGACCATGCCCACTCTGCGACGACGCGGCGCGGCCCTGACCGCCGCGATCCTGAGCGCCTCCTTCGCCCTCGCCGCCTGTAGCGGCGACGGCGACGACCCCGGCGCCGCGAGCGGAGAGACGCGCACCGTCACGGCCGACAACGGCGCCGTCGAGATCCCCGCCGACCCGCAGCGGGTGGTCACGATCGGCAACACCACGCTTCCGCTCATCGACATGGGCGGCGCGCCGGTGGGCGTCACCGAAGTGAGCGACTCCGAACTCGCCCTCATCCCCGAAACGCAGCAGGCCGCCTACGCGGCGGCCGTGAACCTCGGCACCAGCGCCGACCAGGTCGACATGGAGAAGCTCGCCGGCCTCGAACCGGACCTCATCCTGGCCCAGTTCCCCGCCGAGGAGTTCGAACAGGTCCGGGAGGAGCTGGAGGCCGTCGCCCCGACGGTCTTCTGGGGACTCGACGTCGAGTGGAAGGCCCTCGCCGACGGCGTCGCGGAGGCCGGCGACGTCACCGACGGGCTCAACGAGCAGAAGACCGAGTTCGAGGACAAGATCGCCCAGATCGAATCGACGTACGCGACCGTCATCGCCGACACCTCGTTCGTCAACCTCGACCGCTGGGCGAGCTCCGATCCCGGGACGTTCTCCATCGCGGACTTCGGCTGCGTCGAGATCGCCCAAGGCGACCTCGGCATGGACTTCCCCCGGGCCGCCGAGGGCGAGGACCCGCTGGGCTGGACCTCCCTGCCGTTCGAGCAGCTCGCCGAGCTCTCCCAGTACGACGTGATCACCTACCCCGTCGACGCCGAGGGCGACCCGACGGAGTCGTTCGCACCGGTCGTCGAGACCAACACCTGGCAGGCGCTGCCCGCAGTGAACTCCGGTCGCGCGCTCGGCCTCTTCTGCCCCGGCAACAACTCCTACGGGCCCGTCCTCCAGTACCTGGACTCGCTCGACAGCGCCCTCGCGACCCTCCCCGACGCAGGGTGACCGCACTGGCTCAACGCCGCCGCGGCCCGGCCACCGTCAAGGTGACCGGGCCGCGGCGCCGCGCGATCGGGCTGGCCGTCGCACTCGCGGCACTGCTCGCCCTGCTGGTGCTCAGCGTCATGATCGGCTCGACGTCGATCCCGCCCTCGGCGGTGTGGGACGCGCTGTTCCACCCGTCCGCGGACGTCGACCAGTTCGCGATCCGCGACTACCGCATCCCCCGCACCGTCGTCGGCCTGGTCGTCGGCGTCGCCTTCGGCATCTCGGGCGCGCTGATCCAGGCCCTCACCCGCAACCCCCTGGCCGATCCCGGCATCCTGGGCGTCAACGCGGGCGCCTCGTTCGCGGTGACCGTGGCCGTGGGGCTGCTCGGCGTCCGCGACACGCAGGGCTACATGTGGTTCGCCTTCGCCGGTGCACTGGCGGTCACCTTCATGGTGCTCGCCCTCGGATCGACCCGACGCGGCCGGTCTCCCGTGGTGATGGTCCTCGCCGGCGTCTGCGTCGGCGCGGTGCTCGGCGGCGCCCGGGAAGCGCTCCAGCTGACCGACCCGGACGCCTTCGACGCGATGCGGTCCTGGAACGCCGGCTCGATCGCCGGCCGCCCGCTCGACGCGGTCTGGCCGCTCCTGCCGTTCGTCGCAGCGGCCCTCGTCCTGGCCTTCGCCGTGTCGGGCCCGCTCAACGCGATGGCCCTCGGCGACGAGATGGCCGTCGCCCAAGGCGCACGCATCGCCCGCACCCGCATCCTCGCGATCGTCGCGGTCACCCTCCTCGCCGGGGGAGCGACCGCGATCGCCGGACCCGTCGGCTTCGTCGGGCTGATGGTCCCGCACGTGGCCCGCTGGATCACCGGCCCGCACCAGCGCTGGATCCTCGCCTACAGCCTCCTGCTGGCCCCGAGCCTGCTGCTGGCCTCCGACATCCTCGGCCGGGTCGTCATCGCGCCCGGTGAACTCCCCGTCGGCATCGTGACGGCGTTCGTCGGCGCCCCGGTGCTGATCGCGATGGCGCGGCGCAAGAAGGCGAGCGGGCTATGACCGGTGCCCCTACCTCGACGGGCCGGAGCCGACCGGACTTCGGGCGGCGCCATCTCGTCGTACGGCGAGGACGACTCGGGTTCCGGATCGAACTGCGCAGCCTCGTGGTCTGCACGGTGCTCGCCCTCGGGGTGGTCACGCTCGCGCTGGTGGCCTTGACGACAGGCTCCTACCAGCTCAGCGTCGCCCAGGTGGTCTCCGCGCTCACCGGCGGCGAGACCGGGCTCGTGCGCGAGATCGTGGTCGAATGGCGGCTCCCCCGGGTGGCGGCGACCGTCGCCTTCGGCGCCGCGCTCGGCGTCAGCGGCGCGATGTTCCAGTCCCTGACCCGCAATCCGCTGGCATCGCCCGACGTGATCGGGTTCTCCTCCGGCTCCTACACCGGGGCGCTCATCGTGATCGTCCTCATCGGAGGCGACTACATGCAGGTCGCCGGGGGCGCACTGCTCGGCGGGATCGCGACCGCGCTCCTGGTGTACGCGCTCGCCTGGCGGCGCGGCGTGCAAGGATTCCAGCTCATCATCGTCGGCATCGGCCTCTCCGCGATGCTCGACTCCCTCAACACCTGGATGCTGCTCAAAGCGAAGCTGGAGGTCGCCATGGCCGCCGCCGCGTGGGGCGCCGGGTCGCTGAACGGGGTCTCCTGGGACCAGGTCGCGATCGCGAGCGCCTGCATCGCCGTTCTGCTCGCGATCGCGGGCGTGCTCGGCCGGCCGATGCGGCAACTGGAACTGGGCGACGACACCGCCGCCTCCCAAGGGGTGCGCATCGCCGCAGTCCGGCTGGGCCTGATCGTGGTCGGTGTGGCGCTGACGGCCACGGTCACCGCGGCATCCGGGCCCATCGCGTTCATCGCCCTGTCGGCGCCCCAGATCGCCCGCAGGCTCGCCCGCACCGCCGGGATCACCCTTGCGCCCGCTGCATTCACCGGCGCCCTGCTGCTGGGAGCGGCCGACCTCATCGCCCAGCGCGTCGCCCCCGCACCGCTGCCCGTCGGCCTGGTCACCGTCATCCTCGGCGGCGGCTACCTCGGCTGGCTCCTGTTCACCGAAGCCAGGCGACGCCTGTGAACGGGACCGCCTCGGCAGTCGACGACGGCGAGACCGCCCTCCTCTGCTAGGCGGGGGCGTCGCCGAAGTCGTCGATGCGGAGGCGTTCGCCGCCGCGGAGGGCCGACTCGTGGGCGACGACGCCCGGGAGGGTGTAGCGGGCGGCCGTCCAGGCGTCGACGGTCGGCAGGGTCCGGGTGTTGACGGCGGTGACGAAGTCGTCGACGAGCAGTTGGTGGCTTCCCATGTGCCCGTTGCCGAGGCCCTTGAACTCGACCGGGAGCCGGGAGGTGTCGTGGACGGGCGCGTGACCGGAGACGAACGAGTCGTGGAGCGCGGGGTCCACGTCGGCCAGCACGGGGTCGTCGGCGCCGACCGCCCAGCCGGGCCGGACCAGCTCGGTGCAGTCGTGCAGCGGGCCTGAGCGCTCGTGCCAGAACGTGGACCGGGAGTTCTGCTCCAGGATCCCCTCGGTGCCGTAGAACGTGAACCGCGACTCGGGGACGCCGCCGGCCAGGCCGACGCGCCGGAACTCGTTGGTGCGCATGCTGCCGCCGTCGGCGGTCTCGAACAGCGCGGTGGCGTTCGAGAAGTCGTTGCCGAACATGCTCACGTCACGGTCGAAGACGCCGTCGCCGCGCCGGTCGGGCACCCCGATCGCACTCACGCTGACCGCATGGGTGCCCCACGCGCCGAGCACGCCGCCGATCGCGTGCGTGGGGTACTTCAGGGGCGGGTAGCTGGCGGTGCGCTTCCAGTCGGCGCCGCCGCTGTACTGGTACGCGGCGTAGAAGCCGTGGTCCATGTCGTGCACGTAGTCGCCCTCGGCGAAGAACAGGCGCCCGAAGGCGCCGTCGGCGGCCTTCTGCCTGGCGAGCACGGTGACCGGGTGGTAGTGGCTCGTCTCGCCCATCATGTAGGTCTGGCCGGTCTCCTCGGCCGCGTCGATGATCGCGCCGATCTCCTCGACGGTGAAGGCCATCGGGACGGCCGAGTAGACGTGCTTGCCCGCGCGCAGCGCCCGCACCGCGAGCGGCCCGTGCGTCCACCGCTGCGTGAAGATTGCGATCGCGTCCACATCGGACGCGAGCATCGCGTCGAAGCCGGCTTCGACGCCCGCGAGGCCGAGTTCGCCGACGAGGCGCTCGGAGCGGTCGGCGAGGAGGTCGGTCACGGTCACCCGCGAGACCCCCGGGTGGGCGTTGAACAGCTTCGCGAACGCGCCGGAGAACTGGCCGGCGCCGACGATACCGATCGAGAACAAGACGACTCCTCTTGCCGTGGGGTCACAGGACGCGGCCGGTGCCGGCCGCTGCGGCTCCACCGTATAAGTTCGGATCGGAGAAAGCTTCACTGATCGGAACGAGTTCTTCTTGGATAATCAGATCGCGATCGCCCCGCCGGAGCTCGTCGGCTGGGCCGGTCGGCCGATCCTCATGGACACCGCCCACCAGCACGACGACCTGGAGATCAACTTCGTCGCCGAAGGCGGCACGATGCTCTACCTGTTCGGCGGCGAGCCCGTCGAGATCGGCCCCGGATCGGTGGCGGCCTTCTGGGCGGCCGTGCCCCACCAGCTCGTCGCGAACTCCGCGACCCGGGTCCACTGGGTCCATGTGCCGTTCGCGACCTTCCTCGGCTGGGGCCTGCCCTCCGCGCTCGTCGGCCGCCTGCTGTCGGGGACGCCGCTCATCGCCCCGCCCTCCGCCGTCATGGACGCCGACCCCGCGAACTTCACCCAGTGGGCCGCCGACCTCGCCAGCGCCCAGCCCGAGCGCCGCCGGATCCTCCTCCTCGAAGTCGAGGCGCGGGTCCGCCGCCTCGCCCTCGCCGCGCCGCAGACCCCCGTACACCAGTACTCCGGCGCCGATCCCGCACTGCGCCATGTCGTCACGATGGTCCGCCACATCGCCGAGCACTTCCGCGAACCACTGACGGTGGCCGACGTCGCCGCCGCGGCGCGCCTGCACCCCAACTACGCGATGGCCCACTTCGGGAAGACCGTGCGCACCACCATCATCGACTACCTCACCCGCTGCCGCCTCGCCGAAGGCCGCCGCCTGCTCGTCACCACCGACCTCCCGATCGCGACCGTCGCCGCCGACTCGGGCTTCAGCTCCGTCAGCCGCTTCTACGCCGCCTTCAAAGCCGAATGCGGCGTCCCGCCCGCCGCCTACCGCCGCCGCCACCGGTGACGGCGGGCAGGGCCCGGAACCGCGTCCGCGGCTCCGGGCCCTGGGGCCGGTCCTAGTCCCGGGTCTCGAGCCATTCGGCGAAGGCGGGTCCGGCGAGCTTCGCGTGCGGGCTTGGCAGGAACGCGCCCGCTGCGGCGAGGTCGGCGTCCGGCATCGCCGGGTTGTCGACGCCGACGACCTCGATCCCCTCGCGTGCTCCCAGGAGCGCGGCCGCCTCGGCCATGGATTCCCTGCGGGGGCCTGCGATCTCGGGGATCGGCGCGGTCGCGTCGGGCTCGGCCGGGTCGACGGCGAGGCGGACCAGCTCCTCGGCGACGGTGCGGGCGGCGACGAGCTGGGTCGGCAGGTTCGGGACGTGCACGATGTCGCCCTGCCGCCATTCCAGGAGCTGCCCGACGAGCTCGTGGAACTGCGCGGCCCGCAGGAGCCGGGCCGGGAGCGGACCGGCGAGATGGGCCGCCTCGTGGACCTGCTGGGCGGCGATGAAGCCGCCGGTGGCCTTGTCGGCGCCGATGATGGAGGCGGCGACGATCCGGTCGGCCCCGGCCCGCCGCCCGGCCCGGTGGAGGTTCCGGGTCGCGGTGGCGAAGAACCCGGCGGCGGCCTCCTGGTCGGAGGCGTGCCAGGAGGCGACGTCGATGACGGCCTCGACCCCGGTCAGCGCTTCGTCGAGGCCCTCCCCGGTGATGACGTCGACGCCGGTGGCCCGGGACATCGGAACGACCTGGTGCCCTTGCTCGGTGAGGACGTCCACGACGTGCCGTCCGAGCCTTCCCGTCGCCCCTGCGACGGCGATCGTGCTGCCGCTCATGGTCACCGCCCTTCCGCTTCGGTGTAGTTCCGGCCAGGGGGCATGCCGGGGACGGGTTTGGCGATGAGCGCCGCGGGGGTGAAGAACCCGATGTGGGCGAGGACCATGACCAGGTCCCACAGGCCCTTGTCGTCGTAGTGGGCGGCGGCCCTGGCATGGAGGTCGTCGCCGACCCGCTCGCCGTACGGGTTCGGGGTGAGCACGGCCTCCGCGAGTTCGAGCGCGACCCGTTCGGCACCGGTGAAGCACGAGGCGGTCCGCCAGGTCGCGACGGCCGTGATCCGCTCCTCCGTCTCGCCCGCGGCGCGCAGGTTCGCGGTGTCGCGGACGGCGAAGTAGGTGCTGCCGAGGATCTGGCCGGCGCGCAGCTCCATCAGGTGGATCGTGGCCTTCGGGACGGTGCTGTCCTCGATCATCCCGTGCAGGCCCTGCGCGAGGCCGGCCATGCCGGGCAGGTGCGGCAGCGGGTTCGGCATGCGCGAGCGCGCCGGGGCGGGTGCGGTGTCCATGGGGGACTTCCCTTCTGGTCGATGTCCTTGCGACCACGAGACGCCGACCGCCCCGCCGCTGTGACAGCGCGGCGCTGTGACCGGTACTACCCCCCGCGGCTGTCACAAAGCGGTGGCGGCCGGCGTCCCGTGCGTGTGAGAGTGCGGAAGACGGGTCGGGAGGCCGGAATGAACGAGGGGGACACCGCGACCGGGGTGTTCGTGGCCCACCGGAACCTGCTGTTCACGGTCGCCTACGAGATGCTCGGATCCGCGGCCGACGCCGAGGACGTGCTCCAGGAGACGTGGCTGCGGTGGATGCGCGTCGACCACGCCGCCGTGGAGGAGCCGCGCGCCTACCTGGTGCGGATCGCCACCCGGCAGTCGCTCGACCGGCTGCGGCACCTCAGCCGCCGCAGGGAGTCCTACTTCGGGCCGTGGCTGCCCGAGCCGCTGCTGACCGCGCCGGACGTCGCCGACGACGTCGAGCTCGCCGAGAGCGTCTCGATGGCCATGCTGCTGGTCCTGGAGACGCTCGGCCCGACCGAGCGGGCGGTGTTCGTGCTCCGCGAGGTGTTCGACCTGGGCTACGACGAGATCGCCGAGGCCGTCGGCAAGACCCCGGCCGCGGTCCGCCAGATCGCCCGCCGTGCGAGGGCGCACGTCGCCGAGCGCCGCCCGCGCGCCGCCCCGACCCCGGCGGACTCACGGGCCGCGTTGCGCGCGTTCCAGATCGCGGTCGAGACCGGCGAGTTGCAGCAGCTCCTCGACCTCCTCGCGCCGGACGTGGTCGCCCTCAGCGACGGCGGCGGCCTCCGCCAGGCCCTGCCGCATCCCGTGGTCGGCGCCGACAAGGTGGCCCGCCTCCTGGCAGTCGGCTGGTGGCGCCGCGGCGCGCGGCGCACCGTCGAGCAGGTCCAGGTGAACGGCGCTCCGGGCCTGCTGGTGCGCGTCGGCGGCCGCATCGACGGCGTGATCGCCGTCCACGTCGAGCACGGCCTCGTCCGCGGCGCCTACCACGTCCGCAACCCCGAGAAGCTCACCCGCATGCGGACCGAGACCGACATGAGCCGGACCGGCCCCCGCCGCTCCGAGTCCTGACCGGCGGCGCGCTACCTGCGGGGGACGGCGGCGAGCATGCCTTCGAGCGCGGCGACGACTTCGTCGGGCGCCTCCTCGGCCATGTGGTGGCCGGAGTCGATGACGGCGCGGTCGACCGGGAGCGCGCACCACGGCTGCCAGACCGCGGCGGGGTCGCCGTACAGGTCCTCCATGTCGTCGTGGCGGGACCACATGGCGAGGACCGCGGCGCGGACCTTCCAGCCGGCGTCGCGGTCCGCGCGGGCGTGGTCGAGGTCGGCGGTGAGGCCGGCCCGGTAGTCCTCGAGCATCGCGAGCACGCATTGCGGATCGGTGACCGCGGCGACCGTGTACGCGTAGTTCTCGGCGCCCATCGTGAACTCCTCCAGCCGGTACCAGGCGAGCGGGTCCGCGGTGATGACGCGATGCGCGTGGGGCGAGCGGCCGTAGAAGAACCAGTGCCACCAGCGGGAGGCGAAGTGCGCGTCCGCGCGCGCCAGGGCTTCGGCGATCGGGACGCCGTCGCAGACGGCGAGCGCGGCGACCTGGTCGGGGAAGTCCATGGCGACGCGGTAGGCGACCCCGCAGCCGCGGTCGTGGCCCGCGACGGCGAACGTGTCGTGGCCGAGGGTCGCCATGAGCGCGGCGACGTCGGCGGCCATCGCGCGGTCGCTGTAGACCAGGTGCTCGGGGTCGGGGTCGGGTTTGGCGGAGCGCCCGTACCCGCGCAGGTCGGGGCACACGACGGTGAAGCCGAGCGCGGCGAGCGCGGGCGCGACGCGGTGCCACGTCGCGTGCGTGCGGGGGTGGCCGTGGAGGAGCACGACCGCCGGCCCGCTGCCGCCGGAGCGGCCGTGGAGCGTCACGCCGCCGGGGGACACGGGGAGGTCCCATTCGTCGAATCCGTTGAACATGCCCCCCGGATGCCCCGCCGCGCCGCGATCGACACCCGCCGCGCTCGGCTCCGGCTACGGCGTCGCGCGGAAGCCGTAGGTCGCCCCGCCGAGGGCCTGGAACTCGGCGGCGGTCCCGGAGTCGAGGACCTTCGTGTTCGCGGTGCTGCCGTCGAGGACGGCCGAGCGGACGCCGACGTTCGCGACGTGGTGGTTCGTCGCCAGGTAGTTGCCGCTGCCCGACTTCACCAGGACGAGCGTCGGCACCGCCCCCGAGGGGGTGATCGAAGTGGAGGGGACGTCGTACGTGAAGTGGTTGCCGGTGACGGTGTTGCCGCCGCCGTTGATGTGGACCAGCCCGAACAGGTCGTCGGTCGTGAGCGGGACGCTCTGGAACGGGCCGAAGGACTCGCGGTTGCGCAGGAAGTGGTTGGCGCCGATGAGGTTGTTGCGGCAGTCGCCTTCGAGGGTCACCATGCCGGACGAGAACGAGTGGAGGCGGTTCGCCGAGACGGTGTTGTCGGAGCAGTTCTTCAGGTGCACCGAGCTCTTGCCGCGCGGGAAGACGTTGTTGCCCGAGACGATGAGCCCGAAGTGCCCTTCGGCGAAGACCGAGAACCCCGCCGGACCCGCGCCGAGGTGGTTGCCGTTCACCATCGAAGCCTGCCCCGAGCCCACGAGCTCGACGCAGCTGCCGCACTCGGCGATGAAGTTCCCGTTGAGCTGCAACGCGTCCACGCCGGTGAGCACGACCCCGCGTTCGAGGTAGACCAGGCCCATCCCGGCGACGCGCAGCGAGTCGGTGTCGCTTGTGGAGCGGATGCCGATCTTGCCGTTGCGGTAGCTGTTCTGGTCGGGGGTGAACGAGAGCCCGTCGAGGCAGAAGTCGACCAGCTCGATCGAGCTCAGGCGCGGCGATCCGCTGCGGCTGATGAGGATCGCCTCGGCGTTCCCGTCGGTGTTCTCGACCTTGATGCGGCTGCCGCCCGGCCAGATCTCCCACCAGCCGGAGGTGCTGCCGCTGTTGTAGCGGATGCTCGAGGAGGTGAACCCGTGCCCGGAGCCCTTGATCTGGAGGTAGCTGACGTCGATGACGATGCGGGTCTTGAGCGAGTAGTCGCCCGGCGGGATGTAGACGACGGCGCCGGGCTTGGACGCCTGGGCCGGCTGGTTCGCCTTGATGTCGGCGATGATGCTGTTCACGACGGCGCCGATGTCGGTGTACGCGGTCGTGCCGGGGCTGCCGGGGACGGTCCAGGTGGTCACGTCGTAGATGGTCGAGGGCATGGTGGTCTCCCGCTTCGTCGAGGTCGAGGTGAGGGTGGCGGCGGACTAGATGAGGCCGAGGAGCGTGCGGTGCGGCCGGTCCTCGGGAGCGGCCTCCTGCGCGGAGGCGGTCGCGGGTTCGGCGGCGGCGGGCCGGGGCGCGCCGACGCCGGCCACGACGAAGGCGGCGCCGAGCGAGAGGAGGAGGGTCCGGCGGCCGGGTCCGGTGGGTGCGGCGGTCATGGTGCTCCGTCTTCGTCGAGGGGCCGATGGCCAAATGGATTTGGCACCGTGCTGACCGATGCTAGGGCCGCCCGTTCTCCCTGGTCAATGTGCCAAACGATTTTGGCGGGATTTTTTCAGTGTTTGGCGTTGACAGTCGCCGATCCGGGGTCGCACACTCGTGCCAAGACGTTTTGTCAAAACGTTTTGTCACCTGCCCGACGGTGACCCCTCACCCGTAGCAGAGCTGCTACAAGAACGGAGTCGAAGTGAAGTCGCTTCGCGATACCAGCGGCCGTGTCCGGACCGCATCCCTCGCCACCGCCGCGGCGACGGCCTGCACGCTCGCGCTCTCGGGCTGCGGCGCAGGCGGCGACGCCGCGGCGGACGAGCTCACCGTCCTCGTCGAAGGCGGCGGCCTGGCGGAGCTCCAGCCGATCGCCGACCGCTACGAGCAGGAGACCGGCACGGCGGTCACGCTCGTCGAGCTGCCCTACGACGGCCTCTACGACCGCATCCAGACCGAGCTCGGCTCGGGCAGCGTCTCCTTCGACGTCGCCGCCCTCGACGCGATCTGGCTGAGCGCGTTCGCCGACGGCGTCTCGCCCCTCGACGACCTGTTCACCGACGACGTGAAGGCCGACCTGTTCCCAGGCCTCGTGAGCGAGGCGCAGGTCGGCGGCGCGTACGTCGGCATGCCCATCTTCACCAACTCCGAGATCCTCTACTACCGCACCGACCTGTTCGAGGACCCGCAGAACCAGGCCGACTTCGACGCGGCGTACGGCTACCCGCTCGCGCCGCCGACCACCTGGGAGCAGTACCGCGACGCCGCGGAGTTCTTCACGCGCGACACCGACGGGGACGGCGCGACCGACCTGTACGGCACCGACGTCAAGGGCGCGGTCGAGACCGAGTGGCTCGCCACGGTCTCGCAGGCGGGCGAGGAGCACATGGTCCTCGACCCGGAGACCGGCGAGGTCACCATCGACGACGCCGAGCACCTGGCCGCCCTCGACTACTACACGAGCCTGCTGCCGTACGCCCCCTCCGGTGCGGCGCAGCTCGACTGGGCCGGGGCGCAGAACCTCTTCTACCAGGGGCAGCTCGCCATGATGCGGTTCTGGGGCCACGCCTACACCCAGACCCCCGACGACTCGCCCGTCGCGGGCGAGATCGGCGTCGCCCCCATGATCGGGGGCGCCGGCGGCGTCGCGGGCGTGCCCGGCGCCTGGTACCTCTCGGTGCCCGCGGCGGGCGCGAAGCAGGAGATGGCGAAGGACTTCGTCGCCTTCGCCTACGAGCACAACGACCTCTCCATCGACACGTCGCTGGGCCTGGTCTCGCGCATCTCGGCGTTCGAGTCGCAGGCGGGCGTCGCGGGCATGGAGAACTACCCGGCCCTCCTCGACACGCTCAACGCCCCGGCCACCCGCGCCCGCCCGGCGACGCCGCAGTGGCAGGAGATCGTCGACACCGTCCTCACGCCCATGCTCCAGAAGGCCGTCGAACCCGGGGCGGACAACGCCGCCCTGCTCCAGGAGGCCAAGGCGCAGATCGAGGCGATCCTGCAATAGCCGCCGACCGCAGCCCGCCGGTGGCCGGCGGCACCGCCGCCGGCCACCCCGACCGACCAGAAAGACCATCCACTGTGCGTGTCACCGATCGCCGGTTCGCCCTGCTGCTCATGGCGCCGGCAGCCCTCTTCCTCACGGCCTTCGTGCTCTGGCCGCTCATGCGGTTCGTCTCGAACGCCTTCTACGACATCTCGCCGATCGCGGGCGGCCCCCGCTCCTTCGTCGGCCTCCAGAACTTCATCGAAGCGTTCGCCTCGGCCTCGTTCCAGGGCGCGGCGCTCCGCACCGTCGTCTACACGGTCGTCGTGGTCGCCCTCGAGTTCGCGATCGGCCTCGCCGTCGCGCTGATCTTCGCGGCGCTGGGCCGGCGCTCGGCGGTGTTCCGCACGGTCTTCATGTACCCGCTGATGATCGCGCCCGTCGTCGCCGGCCTGCTGTGGCGCTTCCTGCTCATCGACAACTTCGGCATCGTCAACGAACTCCTCTTCCGCGCCGGGTTCCTCGAGAGCGCCAACCAGGTCGGCTGGCTGAGCGACCCGAAGATCGCGCTCTTCGCGGTCGCCCTCCCGGACGTCTGGCTGACGACCTCGTTCATCACCCTCGTGCTCTTCGCAGGGCTGCAAACGATCCCGGGCGAGATCCTCGAAGCCGCCCGCATCGACGGCGCGCGCTACCCCACGATGCTGTTCCGGGTCATCATTCCGCTGCTGCGCCCCGTCATGGCCGTCGCGCTCATCGTGCGCGGCATCGACGCGGCCCGCGCGTTCGACATCATCCTCATCCAGACCAACGGCGGCCCGCAGGAGAGCACGACCACGCTCAGCCTGCTCGTATACCGCACCATGACCCGCTACGGCGACATCGGACTCGCGAGCGCGATGGGCACGGTCTACCTGATCGGGATGCTCGTCGTCGCGTCCATCGCCGTCACCGCGATCTGGCGGCCGGGGGAGGCCCGATGAACGGCATGGAGACCCGCCGCCGGTCGACGAAGGCGATCCTCGGCGTCCTGCTCGCCGTCATCCTCGTGCTGTACGGCTTCCCGTTCGTGTACCTCCTGCTCACCTCCTTCAAGCCCCCGAGCGAGGCGATCGCGGTGCCGCCGTCGGTGGTCCCGAACGCGTGGACGCTGGAGAACTACGTCGCGGCCCTGTCGAAGGAGGGCGTCGTCCCGGCGCTCGTCAACAGCGTCGTGACCGCCGTGCTCAGCACGCTGCTCTCCCTCGTGCTCGCCGTCCCGACCGCCTACGCGGTCACCAGGTTCCGCACCCTCAGCGGGCGCGTGTTCGTGATCGCGGCGCTCGTCACCCGCATGGTGCCGACCATCGCGATCGGCGCCCCGCTCGTGGAGACCATGCGCACCTTGGGGATCGGCGACACCTCGTTCGCCCTCGCGATCGCCCACACGACGATCTCGCTGCCGCTCTCGGTCTGGCTCATGGCGAGCTTCTTCGAGGCCGTCCCCGACGAGCTCGAAGAAGCCGCCAAAATGGACGGCGCGTCGCGGCTCGGCGCGCTCTGGCGGGTCGTCCTGCCGGTGGTGTCCGGCGGCCTGGCGGTGACGGCGATCTTCGCGTTCCTCGCCTCCTGGAACGAGTTCCTGTTCGCGCTGCTCCTCACCTCGGTGCGCGCGCAGACGACCCCCATCGTGATCGCGAACTTCCAGACGCAGTTCGGGCTCGACTGGGGCGCCATGACGGCGCTGGCCGCCGCGTACTCGCTCCCGGTCATCCTGCTCACCCTCGCGCTCCAGCGCCACATCGTCGCGGGCCTCACCCTGGGGGCAGTGAAAGGATGAACGGACGCAACACGATCCAAACAGGCAGGAGACGACCATGGCGGTGAACGGGGTCGGCATCCGAGACGTGGCCAAGCTGGCGGGCGTCTCCATCACCACGGTGTCCCACGTCCTCAACGACACCCCGCAGACGCGGGTCTCCGCGGAGACCCGCGCGCGGGTCCGCGAGGCGGCGGCCCAGCTCGGCTACGGCCCCAACCGGGCCGCGCGTGCGCTGCGCACCAACCGGTCCGGGCTCATCGGCCTGCTGAGCGAGGAGATCGCGACCACCCCGCACGCGGGCCGGATCATCCTCGGCGCGCAGAACGCGGCCCGCGCGCACGACTTCACCCTGGTCATCGTCAATGCCGACCGCGAAAGCGGCGGCTCGCACGGGGACGACGTCCAGACGCTCATCGACCGGCAGGTGGAGGCGGTCCTCTACGCGACGATGTACCACCGCCAGGTGTCCGCGCCCGCGAACCTGCGCGCCGTCCCCGCCGTGCTCATCGACGCGACCGACCGGGACGGGGTCCTCCCCTCGGTCGTCCCCGACGAGGTGGGCGGCGCGGTCGCCGCGGTCACCCACCTCGTGGAGGCCGGCCACCGGCGCATCGGCTTCCTCAACAACATCGACGACGTGCCGGCCACGCACGAGCGCCTCGTCGGCTTCAAGCAGGTGCTGCACCGGCACGGCATCCCCGTGGACGAGCGCCTGATCCTCCAGGCGCCCTCGGAGACCCTGCCCGGGTACACGCTCGCGCGGGAGGTCCTCGACAGGCCCGACCGGCCGACCGCCCTGTTCTGCTACAACGACCGGATGGCGATGGGCGCCTACCGGGCCGCGGCCGAGCTGGGACTCGACATCCCGCGCGACCTGTCCATTGTGGGCTTCGACAACCAGGAGCTCATCGCCGCGAACCTGTTCCCCGGCCTCACCACCGTGGCGCTGCCGCACTACGAGATGGGCGAGTGGGCCGTCGAGATGCTCGTGCACCTGCTCGGCGACGCCGAGCACGAGCTCCCCGCCGACGTCCCGACGCGCCTCCACTGCCCGCTCGTCACCCGCGGCTCGGTCGCCGCCCCCCGAGAACACCGAAAGGTCTGAGAGCATGCTTCGACTCGCCGCATCGTGGGTGTGGGACTTCTGGATCGCCGACGACGGCGACCGCTACCACCTGTTCTTCCTGAAGGCGTCCCGAGCGCTCCTCGACCCCGACCGGCGGCACTGGCGCGCGACGATCGGCCACGCGACCTCCACCGATTTGACGACGTGGACCGAGCACGCCGACGCGGTCCTCCCCGACGACGCCCCCGCGTTCGACGACCTCGCGACCTGGACCGGCTCCGTCGTCCGGGAGGACGACGGCACATGGCGGATGTTCTACACCGCGGTCAGCCGCGCCGAAGACGGCCTCGCGCAGCGGATCAGCTCGGTCGTCTCCGACGACCTCTTCACCTGGCGCCGCGAGCCCGAGCGGCAGGTGCTCGAACCGGACGCCCGCTGGTACGAGACGGCCGCGACCCGGCAGTGGCCGGACCAGGCCTGGCGCGACCCGTGGGTGTTCCGCGGCCCGGACGGCTGGCACATGCTCACCACCGCGCGCGCCAACCGCGGCGCCGCCGACGACCGGGGCGTGATCGGCCACGCGACCTCGCCGGACCTGGTCCACTGGACCGTCCGGCCCCCGGCGTCCGAGCCGGGCGCCGGATTCGGCCACGTCGAGGTCGTCCAGACCGCCGTCGTCGACGGCACCCCGGTCGGGCTGTTCTCCTGCCTCGGCACCGAACTGGCCAAAGGCCGCCGGGATGAGGATCCGGTCGGCGGCGTGTGGGCCTTCCCGATCGACTCTCCGACAGGACCGTTCGCGGTCGAGGAGGCGTACCGCATCACCGACGAGCGCCTCTACGTCGGCAGGCTGGTGCAGGACCGCGCGGGGCAGTGGTGCTTCCTGGCGTTCCGCAACGAGGACGGGCACGGGAACTGGATCGGCGAGATCACCGACCCGCAGCTGGTCCGATGGGTCGACGGCCGACTCGCCGTCGACGGGGTCACTGCACCACCGCGGACAGGAAGGCGAACCGCCATGCCCGCCGACAACTACTACGACGTCACGCAATGGCCCGTCGGCGATGCCGCCGAGGACATCGGCGAGGTCGTCAACAGCATCATCGCCGACGTGAAGAGCCGGCAGAAGGCCACTGACGAGCACGACGGCGGCAAGCCCGGGGCCGTGATCTACGTGCCGCCCGGGGACTACCGCCTCCGCACGCAGGTGCTCATCGACGTCAGCTTCCTGCGGATCGAGGGCGCCGGGCACGGGTTCACCTCGTCGAGCATCCGCTTCAACGTGCCCGAGGACGAGTGGCCGGACCTGCACGAGCTGTGGCCCGGCGGGAGCCGCATCCTCGTCGACCTCCCTGCGGGAGAAGAGGAGTCCGCGGGCGCGGCCTTCTGCGTCGCGCGGACCGGGAACCCGCGGATCAGCTCGGTCGAGTTCGCGGACTTCTGCATCGACGGGCTGCACTTCACCGCGGACGGGTCGGGTCTCCACCCGGAGAACACCTACGTCAACGGCAAGACGGGCATCTACGTCGCCGACGCCAACGACTCGGTCCGCGTCAGCGGCATGGGCTTCGTCTACCTGGAGCACGCGCTCACCGTCCACAATGCCGACGCGCTCTCGGTCCACGGCAACTTCATCGCCGAATGCGGCAGCTGCATCGAGCTGCGCGGCTGGGGCCAGGCCTCGAAGATCACCGACAACCTGATCGGGGCCGGCTTCAAGGGCCACTCGATCTACGCGGAACACCACGGCGGGCTGCTGATCACCGCGAACAACGTGTTCCCCCGCGGGGCGAGCAGCGTCCGCCTCAACGGCGTCACGAGGTCGAGCGTCACCGCCAACCGGCTGCACTCCTTCTACCCCGGGATGGTCGTCCTGGAGGCGAGCTCGGAGAACCTCGTCGGCTCGAACCACTTCCTGCGCGACCACGAGCCCTGGTCGCCGTTCCTCGACGTCGACAACGGACTCGACGACGACTTCGGCCTGCTCACCGTCGACGGCAGCGGCAACTCCGTCATCGGGAACCACTTCTCCGCGATCGTCGACGCCGACCGGATCCGCCCGGCGGGCGCCTCGCCCGTCGTCATCCGCCTGAAGGCGGGGGAGCGGAACTACGTCGCCGCCAACCATGTCGTGGCGAAGGACGTCCGCGGCGAGTCGAGCGGCTCCGCCTACGCGGCGCAGGTCGACGCCCTGCTCGCGACCGACGCCGCCGACCACCTCGCGGTCACGGCCGTCCAGGTCGACCCCGAGTCCGCGCAGAACACGGTCCTCGACTCCGGAACCGAAGCCCAAGTCCGCGTCGACCTCACCGCAAACGCCTTCCGGCCCACCCCGGCCGTCCCCGGCCATGGGGGTTCGACCGCCTGAGTCGGCTTGCGGTGTTGCGAACCCCTGCGGCGCGACGCCGCGGCGGCGGCGAGGCGGCTCGTGCGGTCCGCGGGCCCGGCTACGCCCGCAGTCCTGTGAAGGGCTGCGGGCGTTCCGGCGTGCCCGACTCCCTGCTCCGACCCCGCGCCGCGGCCAGGTATTGACCATCGTTGATTGTTCCCGGTAACATTCGCGGCTAGGCCGTCCGTGGCGCCCACCACGCGACCGTTGGGGGGCGGCTGCGGCGGGTGCCGCTGTGAGGATCAAGGGAGATCGTGATGGGTGATCGGATGGCCCGTGGGGTGCGGCGACGCGCCGGGCGGGTGCTGGCCGGAGCCGCCGGGGCGGCGGTCTTCGGGGCGCTGCTCGCCGGAGCGCCGGTGTCCGCGGCCGAGGTGCCGACGGCCGGACTGCTGGCGTCCTATGACTTCTCGGAGACCGCGGGGACGGTGCTGCACGACTCGTCGGGGGCCGGGCGCGACGCCGCGGTCGTCGGCGGCGAGGACTGGCACGCCGGGTACATGCAGTTCGACGGGGCCAACCACGTGAAACTGCCCGACGGCCTCCTCCAGGGGAAGGACGCCGCGACGATCGTCATCGAGACGAGCCCGGAGAATCTCACTGGTGCGCAGTTCCTGTGGAACATCGGCGGATCGGGGAACGCCGCCGCCGGGCAGTTCTTCATCCAGCCCGTGGTGCCGCGCCTGTCGATCTCGAAGACGAACTGGTCGGGGGAGCAGACGGCCACCGCCACGGGCAAGCTCGTCCTCGACAAATGGCAGTCGATCGCGGCGACCATCTCGCGCAACGGCACCGGCGCGACCTCCACCCTTCGCCTCTATGTGGACGGTGAGCTCTGGGCCGAGAAGACCGACTCCACGGTCAACCTCGCCGACCTCACCACCCACACCCTCAACTACATCGGCCGGAGCGCCTACACCGCCGACGCCCTCTACCGCGGCAAGGTGTCCTCGTTCCGCGTCTACGACACGGCGCTCACGGCCGCCGAGCTCGGCGGCATCGCGGCGGCCGACGCCCCGGCCGCCGCGGCGGAGACCGCCGCCGCCATCGACCTCGACGCCGCCAACGAGCAGGACCTGACGCAGGTCGAGACGGACCTCGTGCTGCCGACCGCGGGCGGCGTGAGCTGGACCGCCGACCCGGCCGACGTCATCGCCGCCGACGGCACGGTCACGCAGCCGCCGACCGACACCGACGTGACCCTCACGGCCACAGCCGAAGTGCGCGGCCAGACCGCCTCGCGCACCTTCGCCGTCACCGTGCTCCACGCGCCCAGCGCGGAAGAACAGGCGCAGAAGGACCTCGCGGCCGTCGCCGTCCCCGACGCCGACGACGTCCGCAGCAGCATCGCGCTCCCCGCGGCCGGCCCGCGGTACGGGTCGGCCCTGACCTGGTCGACCGACCACCCCGAGATCGTCGACCTCGCCCCGGACGGCGGCGTCGCGCCCGGCGTCCTCACCCGCCCCGCCGCCGACACGGCCGTGACCCTCACGGCCACCGCCCGCAACGGCGACGCCGTCGTCACCCGCGAGATCGAACTCCTCGTGCGCGCCGCCTACGACATGCCGGAGACCACCGACTACCTCTTCGCGCACTTCACCGGCACCGAAGCCGCCCACACCGACGAGCAGATCTACTTCGCGACCAGCCGGGACGGCGCCGAATTCACCGACACCCGCCCGAACGCCGAACCGGTGCTCGGCCTCGACGCCGACGAAGGCGACGGCGGCGTCCGCGACCCGTTCCTCGTGCGCTCGCCCGAAGGCGACCGGTTCTACCTCATCGCCACCGACCTGAGCATCTACCACCGCGGCGGCTGGGGCAACGCGCAGGCGACGACCACCGGCTCGACCAAGATGGTCGTCTGGGAGTCGACCGACCTCGTGAATTGGAGCGAGCCGCGCCTCCCCGACGTCGCCGGAGGGATCCCCGGCGCCGGGATGATGTGGGCCCCCGAGGCCTACTGGGACGAGGCGACCCAGCAGTACTACGTCTATTGGGCGACCATGTCCGCCTCGCAGAACACCTTCGGCGATCCCGTGAACATGTACATCGCCACCACGCGCGACTTCGTCACGTTCTCGCAGCCGCACCTGTGGATCGACCGGCAGATCTCCATCATCGACACCACCATGTTCAAGGTCGGCGACTGGTACTACCGCGCCTCCGGCGACGGCCAGATCACCATCGAGAAGTCGAAGTCCATCGACGTGCCCTCCGTCGCGACCACCGCGAAGACCACCGGCACCGAGCACGAGTGGGTCCAGGTCGGCACGCTCCAATCGATCCTCGGCGGCACCACCGAGGCGTGCAGCACCGGCCGCAACTACACCGGCAACTGCCTCGAAGGCGCCGAGTTCTTCCGCTACAACGAGGACGACCGCGGCGTCGCCCAGGAGCTGTACGGCCTCATGACCGACCAGTACGCCGCCGGCAAGGGCTACCTGCCGTTCCGCACCACCGACCCCGGCTCCACCTCGGCCGCCGACTGGAGCAAGGCGACCGATGTGGACTTCGGCGTCCTCAAGAAGCGCCACGGCACCATCCTGCCGATCACCGCGCTCGAATACGAGCGCGTCATGTACCACTACGCCGGTGTCGGCGAGGACCCCGACGCGGGCCCCGACCTCCACGCGACCGTCTCGACCCGGTGCGCCGCAGGAAAAGTGGTGCTCGTCGCCTCGGTGACCAACGACGGCGACACCGCCGTCGACGCCGCCGTCGCGACCGCCTACGGATCGAAGGCCCTCGCCGGCATCGCACCGGGGGGCACCGCCTCGGCCGCCTTCACGACCCGCGCGGCCGCGATCACCGCCGGCACCGCGACCGTGACCGGCACCGACGCCGTCGGCACCTCCGAACTCGCGGCGGCCTACGCGGCCGCCACCTGCGGATGACCCGCACCGGGGCTCCCGCCGCCCGGCGGGAGCCCCGCCCCCTGACCCCCCGAGCACACGCGCCCGCGACCGAGCCGTCGCGAGGAGAGGAAGCCCCACGATGAGGTCGCAACCGAGAGCGGGTAGGCGCAACGGCGCCGTGCTCGCGGCAGCGGTCGTCATGGCCGCCGCGACGATCGCGG
The DNA here is from genome assembly GCA_040643255.1 of Glycomyces sp. NPDC047369. Taxonomy (GTDB): domain Bacteria; phylum Actinomycetota; class Actinomycetes; order Mycobacteriales; family Micromonosporaceae; genus Glycomyces. The sequence goes on from JBEYTX010000001.1 coordinate 944,099, forward strand.
CGGGCGCCCCCGCCGCCGCAGAGGAACCGCCCGCGCCCGCCGTCCAGTACACCTTCGACGAACTCACCGCCGCCGCGGACGGCACCACGATCGTGAACACCGGCAGCGCCGGCCCGGCCCTCGACGCGGCCATCGTGAACGGCGGTGCCACCCTCGTCGACGACACGCACGGCGGCACCGCCCTGCGCTTCCCCGGAGGCACCGCCGGATCCGCCGCCCCCTACGCCGTGATCCCCAACGGCGCCATCGCCTCCGGCCAGCAGGACGTCACGATCACCGCGCGGGTGCGCTGGGAGAACACCACCACCGGCTGCCGGTACCCCTTCACGCTCGGCGACTCCTCGACCAGGTACCTCTCCTACCTCGCCGGCTGCGGCCGCGCCGAGATGAAGAGCGGCTCCACCACCGCGACCAAGCAGAACGCGGTCATCCCCGAAGACGACTGGACCGACCTCGCGATCGTGCTCGACGGCGGCACGTCGTTCGCGTTCTACCAGGACGGCGCCCTCATCGGGTCCGTCGCCACCGGTTACACCGCCTCCGGCCTCGCGACCGCGGGCCTGTCCGGTTGGCTCTCGAAGTCGCCCTTCGCCGTCGACCCCTACTTCGACGGCGCGGTCGACGACGTGGCCGTCTGGCCCGCAGCACTGACAGGAGACCAGGTGGCGACCGTGTACGACACCTACAGCGGGTACTACGTGGCGCAGGCGGTCGGCGCGACCGACCTCGGCGACCTCTCGGCGCTCACCGCCGACCTCGCGCTCCCGACCCTGAGCGCCGACGGCGAAGTCCGCATCACCTGGACCAGCTCCGCGCCCGACGCCGTGAGCGGCACCGGCGAGGTCAACCGCCTCGACGCCGACACCACAGGCACCCTCACCGCGACCTTCACGCGCGGCACCGTCGTCGAGCACGCCGTCTACGACTTCACCGTCCCCGCGACCGACGACCCCGCCGCCGCGAACCTGAACGCGGCCAACGCCATCGTGCTGCCGTCCGTCCTCGCCCGCGGCGACACCCTCCCCGCAAAGGTCGCCGGGCGCGACGTCGCCTGGACCGTCGTCTCCGGCCCGACCAGCGTCGTCGACGGCGCCGTCGCGTCCGGCCCCGCCGACGGCCTCGCCGACGCGGTGCTCCGCGCCGTCGTCGGCACCGGCGAGACCGCCGCCCACCGCGACCTCGCCGTCCGCGTCATCGAGGAGGGCAACGCGACCCTCGCGGCCTACACCACCACCAAGACCACCAGGGGCACCGACGACCCCGAGCTCGAGACCTCGGTGCACCTCGCGCTGAGCGCCGACGGCGAGACGTACACGGCCCTGAACTCCGGCGCCGGCATCGTGTACGCCGCCGCCGAAGGGCAGAGCGAGTCCGCGAACGGCGTCAAGCGCGGCCTGGCCGACCCGCACGTCTTCCGCCTCGCGGGCGGCGAGGGCTTCGGCGTCCTCGCCCGCCGCATCAACACCGACGGCACCCAGACCGCGGCCGACTCGCACGGCGCAATCCTCTTCACCAGCCCCGACCTCGTGCACTTCACCGAAGCCGGCCTCCTGCCGCTCAGCGATGCGGCCGCGGTCACCCGCGCCGCCGCGGAATGGGACGCGCAGGCCGCGGCCTACCGCATCGTGTGGCGCGAAGCGAACGGCACGGTGAACGCCGCCACGACCACGGACTGGGCGACGCTCACACCCGTCCCCGACGCCCGCGCCTACGAAGGCCGCCTGTCATCCATTGCGGTCGCGAACTCCACCACGGCGTCGCTCGTCCCGCTCACCGGAGAGGAAGCGGCGCAACTCGACCGGCTCCTCGGCCGCGTCGCGAACACCGGCATCGAGCACCCCGAGACCGTGATCGCCCAGGGCGCCGCGTTCACCGCACCCGAGCAGGTCATCGCCACGTACTCCGACGGCCGGACCTACGACTTCGGCGTCGACTGGGACGCCGACCAGCTCGCGGCCGTGGACACCGCGACCCCCGGCACGTACACCGTGACGGGCGCGCCGCGCTGGCAGCCCCAGGTCTTCCCGCTCGTCTCCGGTCGCGCCGACCCCCACATGCACCGCTACACCGATCCGGTCACCGGCGAGAAGACCTGGCTCTTCATCTCCACCGACGAGAGCGGGCAGGACGACTTCTTCGTCCGCGAAGCGTCGACTGTGGAGGGGATCAGGACGGCTCCCGACCACAAGATCCTCGGCACCGGCCTCTACGGGAACGGCGGCCAGCTGTGGGCGCCCGAGTTCCATGAGGTCGACGGCGACCTGTACGTCGTCTTCGCGGGCAACGTCGCGAGCGGCGGCGACCTGTTCAACATCCAGGCCCACACCATGCGGCTCAAGCCCGGACAGGACCCGCTCCTCGCCGCGAGCTGGGAGACCCCGCAGCGGGTCCAGGGCGCGGACGGCGGCCCGCTCGCCACTGCCGGGCTCACGCTCACGATCGACATGACGCACCTGCGCGTCGGCGACCAGGACTACCTCGTCTGGAACCAGCGCACGAAGTACGACGCGAACGGGCAGCCCTCGCCGAGCGGCGCCTGGGCCCCGGCGGTCGTCAAGATCGCTGAAGCCGACGTGTCGTCAACGGGCGCATGGCGGATCACCACCGAGCCGGTCATCCTCTCCCAGCCCGACCTCGGCTGGGACTACAACACGTCCCCTGTGGACGAAGGGCCGTTCGTCATCCGGCGCGACGGGCGGATCATGATCACCTTCTCGGGCTCCGGCGTCGACGAGACCTACGCCGTCGGGCTCCTGGAGGCGTCGGCCGACGCCGACCTCACCGATCCGGCGTCGTGGCACAAGCGCAGATACCCGATCTGGAGCTACGAGGGGCCGATCGCGGACAACTGGGGCCCGGGGCACAACGCCTACGTCCTCGACGACGACGGCAACCTGCTCAACGTGTTCCACGCGAAGCCGACCGCGTCGGGCGCCCGGACCGCCGGGGTGCGGATGGTCTACTTCCGCGCCGACGGCACGCCGATCCTCGACATGACCGACGCCGAATGGCTCGCCGAGGCGAACCGCACGGTGACGCTGACGGTGACCGTGGAACCGGCGGCCGGACCGGAATTCGAGGCCGCGACCGCGACGCGCTGCGTCGCGGGCCGGGCCTACGTCCTGGTGTCCGTGCGCAACACCGGCGACTCGGCCGCGTCGTTCACCGTGTCGACCCCCTACGGCGCCAAGACCTTCACCGGTCTCGAACCGGACGCGGCCTCGTCGGCGGCGTTCAACTCGCGCCTGGCCGACCTCCCCGCCGGGACGGTCGACGTGACCGGCACCGGCGCGGGCGGCGAGCGCACCGAATCCGTCGCCTACCCCGCCCTGACCTGTTGACGACTTCCCCCGCGCCGACTGCCAGGAGCCCAATCGACGCCGGCATGATCAGTGCCGTCTTCATCTCTGAAGGACAGTGGAGGCCTTGCGGAGGTCGGCGGTGAAGCGGTCCAGGGCCTCGGCGCGCTCGTCGCCGCCGAGGCGGAGGACGGCGGAGGGGTGGACGGTGGCGAGGAACCGGTAAGGCTCGTCGGCGCCGTCGAGTTCGAGGTCGGAGACGCGGCCGCGCTCGGTGCTGACGCGGAAGCCGGGGCCCTTGAGGGACTGCGCGGCGGTCGCGCCGAGGGCGACGACCAGCGCGGGCCGGACCGCGTGCAGTTCGGCGAGGAGCCAGGGGCGGCACGCGACCGCCTCGCCGCGGGTCGGCTTCTTGTGGAGGCGCCGCTCGCCGCGTTCGGCCCGGGTGAACTTGAAGTGCTTGACGGCGTTGGTGAGGTAGACCCGGTCGCGGTCGATCCCGGCGGCCTCCAGGGCCTCATCGAGGAGGCGCCCCGCCGGGCCGACGAACGGTTCGCCTTCGCGGTCCTCGTGGTCGCCGGGCTGCTCGCCGACCATGAAGAGGCGGGCGTCGCCGGGGCCCTCGCCGAACACGGTCTGCGTGGCGTCGCGGAACAGGTCGCAGCCCTCGCAGGAGCGGGCGGCCCGCCGGAGCCGGGCGACGCCGCCGTCCTCGGGGACCCACGCGTCGGCGCCGGGCCAGCGCGGGGCCATCAGGCCGACCCGTCGCGCAGTGCGGAGACCCTGCGGCGCGACGCGCCGTGATGCTCGTCCATCGACCCCGGATACCCGCGCAGGCCCGACCCATTCGCGCGGCGGGCGCCCGCCGCCTACCGCTCCCGCGGCGGGGCGGTGCTCTCGCGGACCACCAGTTCGGTGGCGAGCTCCACGCGCTGCTGCGGCAGCGCCTCGCCCGCGGCGAGGTCGACGACCATGCGGGCCGCGGCGGCCCCCATCTCCTTGAGGGGCTGGCGGACGGTGGTCAGGGGCGGGATCATCCATTTCGCCTTGGGCAGGTCGTCGAAGCCGACCACGCTCAGGTCCTCGGGGATGCGCACGCCCAGGCCGGCGGCGGCGTGGTAGATGCCCAGGGCCGTGCCGTCGTTGCCTGCGAGGATCGCCGTCGGCGGGTCGTCGAGGCCCAGCAGTTCCCGCGCGAGGTCGCGTCCGGTCTCGATCCTGAAGTCGCCGTGGCGTTCGAGCGCGGGGTCGGGACGGATGCCCGCGAGGTCCAGGGCCGCCCGGTGGCCGTCGAGCCGCGCCCGCGCGGCCTCCATGTCGCCGGGCCCGGCGACCACACCGATGCGGCGGTGGCCGAGCCCGATGAGGTGCCTGGTGGCGCTGAGGCCGCCGTTCCAGTTGCCGGAGCCGACGGAGGGCGCGTCGTGGTCGGGGTCGCCGGTCGGATCGAGCTGCACGAGGGGGATGTCCCGGCTGTACAGGCGGTCGCTCTGGTCCGGCGCCAGGCCCGAGTACACCGACACCACGCCGACCGGGCGGCGCGCGAGGACCTCCTCGACCCAGTCGTGGCCGGGCACGTGGCGGCCGCCGAGCTCGGAGACGACGACGCCGAGCCGGTGCTCGCGGGCGACCTCCTCGACGCCGTTGAGGATCTCGATCGCGTACAGGCCCCGCAGCTCGTGGAAGAGCACGTCGATGAGCGCGGCGGACTTCGCGGGCCGCCGCTGCCTGCGGTAGCCGCGGCTCCTGATGAGCTCCTCGATCTGCTCGCGGGTCGCCGCGGCCACGTCGGAGCGGCCGTTGACGACCTTGGAGACCGTAGCGGTGGAGACGCCCGCGAGCGCCGCGAGCTGCGCGATCGTCAAGGGGCCGTCCGGGAGCGCGGCGCCGGTGCCTGCGGGGGAGGGGCTCATCGCGGCAGTCTAGCGCCACGCGCCCCATGCGTGACGCCTTCGGCCGCGCCGTTGACATGATATCGATAACTCTCTATAGTTCGATTCATCTAATTTTCGGAACAGTCTTCGAATGTTTCGGAATCGGCTTCGGTCTGTGATCGGTAACCACCGGCACGGTTCCCCACACGGAAAGGCCCTCCATGCACCGAACGCTTCGGATGCGAATACTGGGAGCGCTCGCCGTCCTCGCGTCGGCCGCGGCCCTCGCGTCCAGTTCGCTCACCGCGAGCGCTGCGACCGCCGACGGCGACGTCGGCGCCCAGGCGCTCCCGGCGAACTACAGCTGGGAGTCCAGCGGCCAGCTCATCTCGCCCAAACCCGACTCCACGCACCCCATCGTCTCCGTCAAGGACCCGACCGTGGTGCGCTACAACAACGAGTGGCTGGTCTACATGACCACCGCGAACACCTCCGGGAACTGGAGCCTCGCCTTCACGAGGTTCTCGGACTGGTCGCAGGCCGCCAGCGCCCCGCTGACGTTCCTCGACCGCAACCCGAACATCGGCGGCCGCTACGCCGCGGCCCCGCAGCTGTTCTACTTCGCGCCCCAGAACCTCTGGTACCTCGTGTACCAGACCGGGCCGCCGTCCTACTCCACCAGCACCGACCCGACCAACCCGAACAGCTGGTCGGCGCCGCGCAACTTCATCAGCACCACGCCGCCGATCGTCCAGCAGAACAGCAACGGGTTCTGGCTCGACTTCTACAACATCTGCGACGCCACCATGTGCTACCTCTTCGCGGGCGACGACAACGGGCACGTCTACCGCTCCGAGACCACGATCGGCGAGTTCCCCAACGGGTTCCGCAACACCCAGATCGTCCTCCAGGACTCGAAGTTCAACCTCTTCGAGGGCGGCGCGGTCTACAAGCTCGACAACACCAACAACTACCTGCTCATCTGGGAGTCCATCGGCTCGGACGGCGTCCGCTACTACCGCTCCTACACCGCCAACGGGCTCACCGGGCAGTGGCAGCCGCAGAAGACCACGCAGAACGCCCCCTTCGCCGGGCCCGCGAACGTCTCCTTCCCCGGCGGCCGCTGGAGCGCCGACATCAGCCACGGCGAGCTCATCAGGTCCGGCACCGACCAGACCATGAACCTCGACACGAGCAACCTCCGCATGCTCTACCAGGGCCGCGACCCGAACTCCGGCGGCGAGTACTCGCAGCTGCCGTACCGGCTCGGCCTCCTCACCCTCACCGGAGGCGCCACGTGCTGACCCCCGGCCCCTCGTCCCCCTTCCCCGGCAAGGAGATCCAGATGCACCCGGCCGCACCCGACTTCTCGTTCCTCACCCGCTGGTCCCGCGCCTTCGCCGCACTCGCGGCGGCGATCGTGCTCGCCACCGCCGGCCTCGTCGGCTTCGCCGCCGACCGCGCCGACGCGCAGCCGCCGAACACCAGCGACTGGTACTCGATCGTCTCCCGGCACTCCGGCCTCGCCTTCGACATCCAAGGAGCCTCGACGGCGACCGGCGCGATCCTCACCCAGTACACCAACGTCCAGGGCACCAACCAGCAGTTCCGGTTCATCGACTCCGGCGGCGGCTACTACCGCATCCAGGTCCGCCACTCCGGCCAGGTCCTCGACGTCTGGAACTTCAGCACCGCCGACGGCGGCACGATCGCCCAGTACACGAACCTCAACGGCAACAACCAGCAGTGGCAGGTCACCAAGAACTCGGCGGGCTACTACAGCTTCGTCAACCGCCACTCCGGCAAGGCCCTCGACGTCTACAACTGGTCGACCGCCAACGGCGCGCCGATCCGGCAGTGGACCGCGACCGGCGCCAACAACCAGCAGTTCTCCCTGATCCCCATCGGCTCGACCTGCGGTGCGGACGAGGTCCTCGCAGACATCGCCTCCGCCTGACCGACCCGGGGCCGGGACGGACGGCGCACCCGCCGGTCCGCGCCGTCCCGTCCCGGCCCCGCCTCCCGAAAGGACACGCCATGCCGATGACCCGACGCACCGCCCTCGGCCTCGCCGCGGCGGGCGCCGCGACCGCCCTCGCCGGCGCCGCCGCACCCGCGCACGCGCAGACCGCACCGACCCGGACCTTCCCGCTCGGCGTCCGCCAGTTCACCTGGAACCGCGCCGGACGCACCCTCGTCACCAGAATCTTCTACCCCGCCGCCACCGGCACCCCCGGCGGCAACCCCGTCAGCGACGCGCCCCTCGCCGACGGGCGCTTCCCGGTCGTGGAATGGAGCCACGGCCTCGGCGGGAACCCCGAGAGCTACGGCGTCCTCATCCGCCCCCTCGCCGCCGCGGGCTTCATCGTCGCCGCCCCCGTCTTCCCCACCACGACCACCGGGTCCGAAGGGAACGTCGGCGACGTCTACAACGGCAACCAGTCCAAGGACGTCACCGAAGTCCTCACCCGGACCCTCGCCCTCGGCGAGCCCGGCTCCTGCGACCCCTTCGCGGGCCGCATGGACACCGCCCGCGGCGTCGGCGCCGCCGGACACTCCCTGGGCGGCATGACCACCCACGGACTCCTCACCGCCTGGCCCGACCCCCGCATCACCACCGCGATCCCCTACGCCTGCGTCGACATGGGGAACCCGACCGGCACCGTCACCGCGAAGACCCTCTTCGTCCACGGCGACCGGGACCCCATCTGCGACTACGGACTCGCCCGCCAGGCCTACCGCGAACTGCCCTCCCCGAAGGCGTTCATGACCCACACCGGGCAGGGCCACGACGAGTTCGTCTGGAACGGCCCCACCTACCCCCAGACCGTCGCGACCAGCCTCGACTGGATGCGCTGGGGCCTCTACGGCGACACCGCCGCCCGCGACCGCCTCGCCTCCGACGCCACCGGCGGCGGCATCGTCTGGGAGGCGGCGCTGTGACCGGCCAGGACTCCGGGCCCGCGCGCTGGCTCGACCACCCCGGCAGCCGCAGGCGGCTCCTCGCGGGCGGCGCGGGCGTGCTCGCCGGCGCCGCCGCCGCGACCGCGTTCGTCCCGTTCACCGGGGCCGAGGCCCAGCAGACCACGTACGCGAACCCGGTGGTGTGGCAGGACTTCGCCGACGTCGAGGTCATCCGCGTCGGATCCGACTTCTACATGACCGCCTCCACGATGCACTACTCGCCCGGCGCGCCCGTGCTCCACTCCAGGGACCTCGTCAACTGGGAGTTCATCGGCCACTCGGTGCCCCGGCTCGACTTCGGGGCGAAATACGACCTCAACGGCGGCCGCGGCTACGTGCGCGGCATCTGGGCCTCCACGATCGCGCACCGCCCCAGCGAGAACCGCTTCTACTGGCTCGGGCAGATCGACTTCGCACGGTCCTACCTGTACACCGCCACCAATCCAGCCGGGCCCTGGACCCGCCACGCCGAACTCGCCCGCGCCTACTACGACGCCGGGATGCTCGTCGACACCGACGGCACCATGTACGTCGCCTACGGCAACACCCAGATCTCGGTCGCCCAGCTCTCCGCCGACGGCAGGACCGAAGTCCGCAACCAGCAGGTCTTCTCCACGCCCTCGAACATCGGCACCCTGGAGGGCTCCCGCTTCTACAAGATCAACGGGAACTACTACATCTTCCTCACCCGGCCCGCCAACGGCCAGTACATCCTCAAATCCTCATCCCCCTGGGGCCCTTACGAACTGCGCCAGGTCCTGCTCGACATGCGCGGCCCCATCAGCGGCGGCGGCGTCCCCCACCAGGGCGGCCTCGTCTCCACGCCCTCCGGCGCCTGGTACTACATGGCCTTCGTCGACGCCTACCCCGGCGGCCGCATGCCCGCGCTCGCGCCGATCACCTGGACCGCCGACGGCTGGCCGCAGGTCACCACCGTGGGCGGCGCCTGGGGGAGCAGCTACCCGTTCCCGAACCTCGCCCCGGCCCCGGTGCCGCCGCTGACCGGGACCGACACGTTCACCTCGTCCGCCTTGGCGGCCAAATGGGAGTGGAACCACAACCCCGACAACACGAAATGGTCGACCGGGTCGGGCCTGCGCCTCCAGACCGCGACGGTCACGAACGACCTCTACAACGCGCGCAACACCCTCACCCACCGCATCCAGGGCCCGTCCTCCACGGCCACGATCGAACTCGACCCCTCCGGGATGGCCGACGGCGACCGGGCCGGGCTCGCGATGCTCCGCGACGCCTCCGCGTGGATCGGCCTGCGCCGCGACGGCGGCACCACCCGCGTCGTCATGACCGACGGCCTGACGATGGACGCCAACTGGAACACCACGGGGACCGGCACCGAGCGCGCGAGCGCCGACCTGTGCGCCGACCGCGTCTGGCTCCGCGCCACCGCCGACATCCGCCCCGGCTCGGGCCGCCAGGCGCAGTTCTCTTACAGCGAGAACGGCTCCGCGTTCGTCCCGCTCGGGCCCGCGTTCACCCTCAACAGCAACTGGACCTTCTTCATGGGCTACCGCTTCGCCGTCTTCAACTACGCCACCCGGGCCCTCGGGGGCGCCGTCACCGTCAACCGATTCACCGTCGACACGTAAGGAGTCGCCATGACCGACCCGAATCCGAGACCGCACCGCGTCCGACGCCGCCTGGCACTGGCGACGGCCGCGATCGCCGCGGCGGGCATCGCCGCCGTGAGCGCGCTCGTCTTCACCAGCCCCGCGCAGGCCGCGACCACGCTCGGCGCCTCGGCGGCCCAGACCGGCCGCTACTTCGGGGCCGCCGTCGCGGGCAACCGCCTCAGCGAGTCCGCCTACGCCAACACCCTCGGCACCGAGTTCAACTCGGTGGTCGCCGAGAACGCCATGAAGTGGGACGCGACCGAGCCCAACCCCGGCCAGTTCAGCTTCTCCGGCGGCGACCAGATCGTGAACTGGGCGCAGGCCCGCGGCATGAAGGTCCGCGGACACACCCTCGTCTGGCACGCGCAGCAGCCCGGCTGGGTGCAGGGCCTCACCGGCAACAACCTCCGCAACGCCATGGTCAACCACATCACCGGCGTCGCGAACCACTACGAGGGCGACGTGTTCGCCTGGGACGTCGTCAACGAGGCCTTCGAGTGGGACGGCTCGCGCCGCCAGTCGAACCTCCAGGTCCAGCTCGGCAACGGCTGGATCGAGGAGGCGTTCCGCGCCGCCGACGCCGCCGACCCGACCGCGAAGCTCTGCTACAACGACTACGGCACCGACGGGATCAACTCGAAGAGCACCGCGATCTACAACATGGTGCGCGACTTCAGGAGCCGCGGCGTCCCCATCGACTGCGTCGGCTTCCAGAGCCACCTCAGCGCGGGCGACAACCTGTCCAGCTACCAGGCGAACCTCCAGCGCTTCGCCGACCTCGGCGTCGACGTCGAGATCACCGAACTCGACGTCGGCGGCTCCGGCTCCGGCCAGGCCGCGACCTTCGAGACGGTCACCCGCTCCTGCCTCGCCGTCGCCCGCTGCACCGGCATCACCGTCTGGGGCGTCACCGACAAGTACTCGTGGCGCAACGACACCCCGCTGCTCTTCGACGGCAACTACCAGAAGAAGCAGGCCTACACCTCGGTCCTCAACGCCCTCAACGAGGGAGGCGGCACCTGCTGATCCTCCGGCCCGCCCCGTCCCGGGGCGGGCCTTTCCCGGCGGCGTACTAAAGCGCTATAGTGAATATACGTCACAAAGTAGTGACTATCCCGCCAGGTACGGAGGAACCGCCTCATGACCGCCCCCGTCGACCATCGCAACCCGTTGCACCGCAACGCATCCGCCGCGATCCTCGCCCTCGGCCTCGCCGCCGCGGGCCTCCCGCTCGCCCTCCCCGCCGCCGCCGAACCCCTTCAGGACGACGACCCCAAACGCGTCGTCTACGTCGAGGTCAACAGCAACGACATGGCGAACGTCGCCGACTACACCCTCGAAGGCACGTCCCGCCCCGCGTTCGACATCGCGATCATCTTCGCCGCCAACGTCAACTACGACACCGCCGCCTCGCAGGCCTACCTCCACCTGAACGACCGCGTCACCGAGACCCTCGAAGACGCGGACGACCAGATCCGCCCCTTGCAGGACCAGGGCACCGAGGTCCTCCTGTCGGTCCTCGGCAACCACCAGGGCGCCGGGATCGCCAACTTCCCCTCGCAGCAGGCCGCCGCCGCGTTCGCCGACGAACTCGCCGACGTCGTGGAGCAGTACGGCCTCGACGGCATCGACTTCGACGACGAATGGGCCAACTACGGCGCCAACGGCACCGGCCCCGCCAACGACAGCTCCTTCGTGTACCTCGTCGACGCGCTGCGGGACCGGCTCGGACCCGACAAGCTCATCACCTTCTACAACATCGGCCCGGCCGCCTCCGCCACCGAGTACGGCGGCGTGCGCGCGGGCGACCTCCTCGACTACGCCTGGAACCCCTGGTACGGCTCCTGGAGCGTCCCGCAGATCCCGGGCATGGAGGCGCCGCAGCTCGCCCCCGGCGCGATCAACCTGACCGCCACCTCCTCCGGCACCGCCGCCTCGTTCGCGCAGCGCACCGCCGCCGAAGGGTACGGCGCGATCGTCACCTACAACCTGACCGCGGGCGACCACTCCGCCTACCTGTCAGGGATCACCGAGCCGCTCACCGGTCTCGGCACCGTCTACAGTCCCTCCTGAGCGCGGCGGTGAGGGCGCTCCGGCGCCCTCGCCGCCCTCAATCGAGGTCGAAGCACTCCAACTGCCGCAACGCGAGCGGGTCCAGCGCCCGCAGGCGCAGCGACACAGCGGTCACCGGCTCCGCGAACGCGAAGGGCGTCGTGCGGTCGGGGAGAAGCGGCTCGGCATGCGTGGTCGGGACCTCGGTCCACGCCACGCCGTCATCGCTCGCCTCCCACACCAGCCGCGCGGACGAGTCCTCATGCGCCGTCACCGTCACGTCGGACACGCGCCTCGCCGCCGGGAACCGCCACCCGGCCCAGTCGCCCGCGGCGAGGTCCACCCGCGACCCGGAAGCACCGTCGTCGAACAGGAGCGCGGCGTCCGGGACCGACCCGATCGCGGTACCGGACGAACCGGTGAGGTCCGGCCGCCACGGCTCGGGCGGCGCCGAAGCACGCCAGAGCGGACTCGCCGACGCCCCGGCCGCGGCCTCGGTGAAACGGAGCTCGAGCTCCGCATCGCCTTGCAGCGCTGCTATGTCGAGCACCGGCCGGTCGAGCGCCGCCCCGTTGAGACGCGCCTCCACCAGGTACCGGGCCCGCGGCGAGGAGCGGCGCGAGCGCACCCGCAGTACGCCGCCGGGTCGCCGCACCGCGACGTCGTCGAGCAGCGGACTGCCGATCCGCAGCTCACCCGACGCGAGCACCAGCGGGTACAGCCCGATCGCGGCCCACAGCCACCACATGCCCATCTCGCCGTTGTCCTCGTCGCCCGGGAAGCCCTGGCCGATCGCGCCACCGGCGAACAGGCGCTCGGCCAGCCCGTGCACCAGGTCCCCTGCCCGCCAAGGCTCGTCGCCGAACACGTGCATCCACGGGATGTGGTGCGCCGGCTGGTTCGAGATGGCGCACATGCCCGAACGCAGCGCCCGCGCCTCCCGCTGCTCGTGGATCACGGTGCCGTACGCGCCCCCGAACGCCTCCGCGGCCGTCTCCGGCTCGGCGAACAGCCGGTCCAGATGCGCGCGCAGCCCGGCGGGCCCGCCGTACAGCGCAGCGAGGCCCGGCCCGTCGTGCACGGCGCTCACCGACATGCCCCACGCGTTCGTCTCGACGTTGTCCCCGCCCCACATCCGCGGATCGAACGGCCCGGAATCGAACGCGCCGTTGACGTCACGGCCGCGGAAGAACCCGTGGTCGGCGTCGAACAGCACCCGGTACGAGCGGGCCCGGTTGCCGAAGTACCGCGCGAAGGCCCGGTACCGAGCCGCGTCCCCGGACGCCGCCAGCCGCAGAGCGAACCGCGCGATCGCGTCGTCCCCGACCGCGTTCTCCAGGCTCCAGCCCACCCCCTCCGGGACCTCGCTCGCGACGTACCCGGTGAACCGCGCCCGGCCGATGCCCTTGCGGCCGCGCCGCGGATCGCCCGAGGGCTCGCAGGCGTTGCGCCAGGCGCTGGCGAAGGCGTCCTCCCGCGCGAACGGGACGCCCCAGGAGGCCGCGTCGGCGAAGATCTGGTCGCTGGAGGTGCCGACCATGCAGTCGACGTAGCCGGGCGCGCTCCACCGCGCCATGTACCCGCCACGCCGCCACTGCTCCAGCAGCCCGTCGAGCAACTCCCCGGTCGCGCCGGGGTCGAGGAGCGCGAGCCCCGGCCAGACGGTGCGGTAGGTGTCCCAGTAGCCGTTGTTCACGTAGAGGCCGCCCTGGGCGACCGGCGCGCCCTCGGCCCCCTTGGGCACCATCGGATCTGCGAAGATCCACTGCGGATCGTCGTTCGTTCCGGCGTTCTCGGCGGCCCGGTTCGGGTACAGGTGCAGGCGGTACAGGGCGCTCGCGAGGCGCGCCCGGTCCTCCTCGTCGGCGAGTCTCCGGAACGGCCGCTCCTCGGGGACGAGTTTGGGGACGGCGACCGCCCCGAGTAGCGCGTTCCATTCATCGCGCAGACCGTCGCGGAGGTCCGCGAAGGCGCGGTCGGGGGGCAGCTCCTGGTCCAGGGACCGGCGCGCCTGTGCGACCGAGAGGAACGACTGCGCCACGCGCACTTCGACTTCGCCCGTGCCGGCCACGAAGCCCGCCGTGCGGGGGCGGCCGTCGTCCTCCAAAGCTCCGATCGCGGTCACCGGCGTGAGCGCCCGCCCGGCGAAGTACGTCCGCGGCGGGTTGCCCCAGTCCGCGGCGCCTTCGGGAATCCAGCCGCTGAACGAGCCGTCGGGGGACAGGTCCAAGCGGCCGCCGTCCGTGAGCTGGTCGATCACGAAGCCCACGGCCGCAGTCGGATCCGCAGCGGTGACGCGGAAGGCGCCGCCGTGGTCGGTAGCTGTGACATCGAGGCGCAGCCCGCCGTCGAGTTCGGTCCGGTACTCGTGGGGCCGTGCGACCTCCGTCCCCGGCACGATCCACCGGCGGCGTCCCGCTCGGGACGAGACCGGCCCGCCCAGGAACGGCATGAGTTGCAGGACGCCGCGGTCGCCGATCCACGGGCTCGGCTGGTGCGAGAACTGCACCGCCTCCAGGCGGCGGCCCTGCGGGTCGTCGTGCACCGACCACCGGTAGGGCCAACGGGAATCGGCCGCGTCGGTGGCCGGGGTGAGGAAGCAGAAGCCGTGCGGCCGCGCCGTGATCGGGATCGTGTTCCCGCGCGAGAAGCGCGGGCCCGCATGGGTGCCGCGCCGCGTGTCGACCCGGTCGGACGGGGACGGTCCCGGCCGCTCGCGGGCGGCGACGACCACTTCCACGAAACCGGCGGCCTCACCGGTCCCCGCGAGACCGGGAGCCCCGAGCACGACCTCGACGGTCCCGCGGCGCCCCGCCCACGCCTCCAGCTGGACCGCGTCGGCGTTCCACTGCTCCGGCATCGACCACTTCGCCGCGAACTGCGCCTCCGGCGTCATCGGGAACCCGTACCGGTCGCGCAGGCGCGGCTCGGCGCTCAGGCGCGAACCGTCCTCGAAGCGCACGTCCACAGTGACCGCCAGTGCGGCGTGCGGGTCGTGCACGGCGTCCGGCCCGTCCGCGTAGAACGCCCAGTGCAGCACCGTGTCCGGCGTGATCGGCACCGACTCCAGGCCCGGGACCGCGACGCGCCCGACGCCCTGCGCCGGATCGAAGCGGTACGCGAACACCCGCCCGCCGAGGACGCCCGTGCGCGGGCGCGAGGACGGCGGGTCCGCCGGGCCGTCGGCCGGGGCCAGCGAGGTCACCCCTTGACCGCGCCTTCCTGGACGCCCTTGAAGAAGTACCGCTGCATCACCGAGAAGACCACCACGATCGGGATGAGCGCGACCATGGTGCCCGCGGCGATGAGGCGCGGGTCGGGGGAGAAGTTGCTGTTGAGGTACGCCATCCCCACGGTCAGCGTGTACTTGTCGGGCTCGGTGAGGACCATGAGCGGCCACAGGTAGTCGTCCCAGGCGCCGATGAAGGTGAAGATCGCGACGACGCTCGCCATGCCGCGGACGTTGGGCCACACCAGGTGCCGGATGCGCTGCCAGGTGGTGGCGCCGTCGATGATCGCCGCGTCCAGCACGTCCTTCGGGATCATCCGGCAGGCCGTGGCGATGAGCAGGACGTTCATGGCGCCGATCGCACCGGGCAGGAACACGCCCCACAGGGTGTTGCCCAGGCCGAGGGCGTTGACTGTCAGGAGGTTGCTGGTGACCGTGACCTCGGCGGGCAGGAGCATCGTCGAGAGCAGGATGCCGAGGGCGATGAACTTGCCGCGGAACTTCATGCACGCCAACGCGTAGCCGCCGAGCACGGACAGCACCACGTTGGTGGCGACCGATCCGGTGGCGACGAGCAGCGAGTGCCAGGCGTAGGTGTAGACCGGGACGACGTCGGTGACCGTGGAGTAGTTCTCGAAGGTCGGGTCCTGCGGGACGAGGTTGGGCGGGAACGCGTAGAGGTCTTCGGCCGGGCCCTTGAGCGAGGTGGACAGCTGCCATACGAACGGTCCGATGACCAGGGCGAAGACGGCGATCAGGAGCGCGTACCGCAGGATCAGCCCGGGCAGGGTGGGCCTGGTGAAGTCGCTCGATCCGCGGCGGCGGAAGTGCTGTCCTTTTCGGACCGTCCGTGTCCGGTCGGTCGCGGGCCGATCGGTGGTGAGGGTCATGCCGGCACCTTCGTCTTCTTCTCGCGGTTCATGAATGCGATGGCGGCGAGCGGGAGGACCGTCAGCAGGAACAGCACCACGCTGATGGCCGCCGCGTAGCCGAGGTTGCCGCTGAGGCCCGAGCCGACCTGGCGGATGAGCATGACGATCGACATGTCGTAGCCGCCCGGCCCGCCGGTGCCGTTGGAGAGGATGTCGAGTTCGGTGAACACGCGCATCGCCGACACCGCGATGAGCGCGGAGACCAGGAGCATCGCCCCGCGCACGGCCGGAATCGTGACGTCGAGGAAGCGGCGGAACGGGCCGGCGCCGTCCATCATGGCGGCCTCGTGCAGCTCCTTGCCGACGTTGCCGAGGGCCGCGAGGTACACGACCATGTAGAACCCGAGTCCCTTCCAGACGGTCAGCAGGATCGCGCACGCGAGCAGCCACCACCGGTCGACCAGGAACGCGATCGGCTCGTCCACGATCCCCATCCACTCCAGGGCCTGGTTGAGGACCCCGCGGCTGTCGAAGATCCAGGACCAGATGAGCGCGACGACGACCGCGGAGGCGACCACCGGGAAGTAGAACGTGGTGCGGAAGAACGCGATCCCGGGGACGTGCTTCTCGACCAGGAGCGCGAGGAGCAGCGGCAGGATCGTCAGGAGCGGCACGCACACCACGACGTACACGAGGCAGGTGACGAGCGCGTAGCGGAACTGCTCGTCGGTGAGGAGCCGCTCGTACTGGGCGAGGCCGACCGGCTCGGCCGGCCGCAGGGGCCGCGCGTCGGTGAAGCTCAGGATCACCGTGTTGACGAAGGGCCAGAAGGAGAACACCAGCACCCAGACGACGGCCGGGCCTATGAGGAGCCAAGGGGTGAACCATTTGTGCGATCGCATGGGTTTCTTTCGTCCGGGTGCCGGTGCTGCGGTGGAGGGCGTCAGCCCGTCACTGGTCGATGCGGTTCTCGTTCGCGTAGGCGACGACCTCGTCGAGGGCCGCTTCGGCGGTGATGTCGCCGCGGACGGCGAGGGCCAGCTGCTGGTTGGCGTAGTCGCTCATGGCGCTGGTCCACTGGAACGGCATCGCGCGGGCGCCGCCGAGCGCGTCGAACATGACGTTCAGGGCGTCGGCCTGGGCGGGCGACATGTCCGCGGCCACGGCCGCGGCGACCTCGTCGGCGCCTTCGGCGGTGCCGGGCGCGAAGCCCGCGGCGAGGGTCGTGAACGCGACCTGGTTCTCCTGGTTCGTGACGTACTCGGCGAACGCGAGGGCCGCGGCCTTGTTCTCGGAGGTGGCGGCGACGTTGAGGCCCTGGACGTACAGCGGCGGGACGCCCGCGCGCGGCGTCGCGACCGAGGTCTCCAGGAGCGACGGCGCCTGGGTGGCGAGGTCCCCGGCGAAGCCGGGCCCGCCGGAGGTGTAGGCGACCTGGCCCTGGAGGTACATCTGCGCGTTGCCCGCGTAGCTGCCGGTCAGCGCCTCGGCGGGCATGGCGCCCGCGGCGTAGGCGTCGGCGTAGCCCTGCACGAGCGCGGCCGCTTCAGGCGTGTTGAACACGAAGGCGCCGTCCTCGTCCATCAGCTCGATGCCGTTGGCGAGGAACACGTCCACCGTCGGCATCGCGGAGATGAGCATGACCTCGCCGTCGGACTCGGCGGCGACCCGCTCGCCGAGGTCGAGCCAGCCGTCGACGGTCGTCGGCAGGTCGGCCTGGGTGACGCCGTAGGGCTCGAGTTTCGCGAGGTCCCACCAGGACACGTCGCTGCCGAGGTACCAGGGGAGGCCGTAGGTGCCCTCGACGCCGGTGTACCCGCTGTAGGCCTGCCAGCCGCCCTCGTTGTACTGCGCGTCGAGCCCGGGGTGGGCCTCGGCGAGGTCGAGGAGCTGCCCGGCCTGGACGAGCGGGAACGCGATGTCCGGCGGCAGGTTCAGGACGTCGGGGAGGGTGCCGGAGCTGGCCTGGCTGAGGATCTTGTCGGAGTAGCCCTCGCCGGGCTGGTCGATCCACTCGACCGTGACGTCGGGGTGCTCCTCCTCGAACGCGGCGATGAGGTCCTCGAAGTAGGGCGTGAACTTCTCGTTCTTGAGCGACCAGGTCTGGAACTTGATCGTGCCGCTGAGCTCGCCGGAGATGTCGATCGGACCGTCCTCGGCGGGGCTCTCGACGCCGCTGCCGGTGCAGCCGGCGAGGGCGATGGCGCCCGCGGCGGCGACGGCCGCCGCCTTGCTCAGACGTGTGAACTGCTTCATTTTCGCTTCTTCCTTGAACCGAAAGGGGGCGCGCCCGGCCGGAGGGGACCGGCTACTACAGCGCTTTAGCGAATCCAAACACCGGAGCGTGCGGCTTGTCAAGCCGGGCCCGTCCCCCGATGCGGCGCGCCGGTCGACTCGCGGTGGATCACGCGCGCCACGACCGGCTCCTGCGCCACCGGCCGACCGGCGATGAGCTGGAGGATCTCCGCGGCCGCGGTCCGGCCCAGCGACACCGCGTCGCGGCTGAGCGCCGTGATCGTCGGATGCAGGACCTGGCAGGTGGTGGAGTCCTCCCACGACAGGACCGAGACGTCGCCGGGCACGCCGAGGCCGAGCGAGGCGAGCGTGCTCATCCCGGCGATCGCCATCACCTCGCTGTCGTACACGATCGCCGTGGGCGGCCGCGGTGCGCCGACCAGGCGCGCGGTCGCCTCGCGGGCGCGGGCGGGCTCGAAGTTGCCGGCCAGCGACTGGCCCCACACGCCGTGGTCGACGCAGAACTGCGAGAACGCGTCCATGCGCTCGCTGATGTGGCGGAACGCCTGGTCGCCGGTGACGTAGGCGATCCGGTCGTGGCCGAGTCCGTGGAGGTGGTCCATGATCTGGCCCATGGCGCCGCCGTTGTCGACGTGGACCGAGCGCACCGAGCCGCGGTCGGTGCTGCCGCCGACGACGATCGTGGGATGGTCGAGGACGGCGAGCGCGTCGATGCGCGGGTCGTCGATGCGGGGGTCGAGGACCAGGATGCCGTCGACCCGGCCGTCGAGGATCCACGCCTGGTGGAGGGCCGATTCCGCGGCGGTGTCCTCGGCCATCTGGAGCATCAGCGAGTAGCCGCGGCCGCTCAGCGTCGACTGCACGCCCGCGATGAACTTGGAGAAGAAGATCTCCTCGCCGATCACCTCGGCGGGCCGCGCCAGCACCAGGCCCACGGCCTCGGAGTTCTTGCCCATGAGGGTCTGCGCCGCGTGGCTGGGGCGCCAGCGCAGCTCGCGGGCCACGTCGAGGATGCGCGCGCGCGTCGAGTCGGACACGCCGGGCTTGCCGTTGACCGCGAGCGACACGGCGCCGGTGGTGACGCCGGCGCGCTCGGCGATGTCGGCGATCGTCACGCGCTTGCGCTTGCGCGGCGGGTCCGCCGGGGTCGCTGCGTCGGCCATCCTGACTCCTTCGCTCAACTGCTTGATGGTTGACATTATCCGCCGCCCGGGAGAGAGTACGGGTGGCACTTTGCTAAAGCGCTAGAGTAACGCCGGATGGCGCGGCCGCCCGCCCCTCGCACCCCCGCAGGGCGAGCCGACGGTGAGCAAGAGAGAGGTTTCCCATGAGGTTCGGCGTCAACTACACGCCGCGCGTCGGCTGGTTCCACCACTGGGTCGACTTCGACGCGGACGAGGTCGCCCGCGACTTCGACGCGATCGGGGAGCTCGGCGCCGACCACGTGCGCGTGTTCCCGCTGTGGCCGGTGTTCCAGCCCAACCCGACCGCGGTCAGCGCGGCGGCGCTGCGCGCCCTCGACCGGGTCGTCGAACTCGCGGGCGAGCGCGGGCTCGACGTGGCCGTCGACGGCCTCCAGGGGCACCTGTCGAGCTTCGACTTCCTTCCCTCCTGGCTCGTCTCGTGGCACCGGCGGAACATGTTCGTCGACGAGGACGCGGTCGCCGCGACCGCCCTGTACCTGGAGACCCTCTCCCGTGCCGTTGCGGCGCATCCGAACACGTTCGCGGTCACCGTCGGCAACGAGGTCAACCAGTTCACCGGCACGGTCCACCCGGACCCGCACCCGGCGACGAGCCCGCAGATCACCGCGTGGCTCGACCGGATGCTCGGCGCGATCCGCGCCGGCGCACCGGGCCTGCTCGCGCTGCACGCCTGCTACGACGCGAGCTGGTACGACGACACGCAGCCGTTCACCCTCGAACACGTGGCCCGCCAAGGGGACCTGAGCGTCGTGCACTCCTGGGTCTTCAACGGCACCGCCCAGCGGTTCGGGCCCGACGCGTTCGAGACCCGCGCCCACGCGCGCTACATGGTCGAGCTCGCCCGCGCGTTCCAGACCGACCCGGGCCGCGGGATCTGGGCGCAGGAGCTGGGCGCGCCGCGGAACGTGCTGCCCGCCGCGTCGGTCCCGGACTTCATCGACGGCACCGTCGAGCAGCTCGCGCAGGCCCCGGACCTGTACGGCCTCACCTGGTGGTGCTCGCACGACGTGAGCCGGAGCCTCGGGGACTTCCCCGAGCTCGAGTACGACCTCGGCCTGATCAACGAGCACGGCCGCGTCAAGCCCGAGGGGGTCCGCGTGCGCGAGGCCGTCGCCGCCGCGCGCGCCGCCGCCCCCGCGACGGCGACCGGCCTCACCGTGATCGACTTGGACCCGGCCACTAGCCGCGCGGCGCTCGCCCCCGGCGGCGCGTTCTGGGCGTCCTACATGGACGAAGCGCGCCGCGGCCGCCACCCCCGGATCCGCCTCGTCCCGAACCCCGTCCACGCGCACGACGCCGTGCCCGTGCAGGAAGGAAGTGCCGCAGATGCATGACGACCAAGCCCTGACCGCGGGCCGCGTCACCCGGGTCCTCGCCGAGCGCCTGCGCCCGGCGATCTACTCCGACCCGCGCCCGCTCGACCTCGCCGCGTACGTCGTCGACGGCGAGCCCGTCCCCGTCGTCGAGGGCCTGGCAGCCGACTACAAGCCCGTGGCCGTCGGCGACGGCTGGGGGCGCGCCTGGGGCACCACCTGGCTCCGCGTCACCGGCGAGGTCCCCGCGTCCTTCGCCGGGCGCCGCGTCGAGATCGTCGCCGACCTCGGCTTCGACGTCAACATGCCGGGCTTCCAGGCCGAAGGGCTCGTGTACACCCCCGACGGGGAGGCCGTCCGCTCGCTCAACCCGCGGGCGCAGTGGATCCCCGTCACGCCCGAGGCGCGCGGCGGCGAGCGGATCGAGTACTTCATCGAGGCCGCCTCGAACCCCGTGCTCCTCGACTACCACCCGTTCCTGCCGACCGAGGAGGGCGACGTCCTCACCTCGAGTCCCAAGGAGCTGTACCGCATCCGCCGCGTCGACGTCTGCGTCTTCGAGCAGGAGGTCTTCGAGCTCGTGCACGACGTCGAGGTGCTCCAGCAGCTCGCCGCCGAACTGCCCGAGGACTCGGGCCGCCGCGCGCAGATCCTGCGGGCCCTGAACGCCGCGCTCAACCGCGTCGACCTCCAGGACGTCGCCGGGACGGCCGCCGCGGGCCGCGAGGAGCTGCGCGAGCTGCTCGCCAGCCCCGCTGAGCCGAGCGCGCACCGGATCACCGCGGTCGGCCACGCGCACATCGACTCCGCGTGGCTGTGGCCGCTGCGCGAGACCGTCCGCAAGGTCGCGCGGACCTCCAGCTCCATGGCCACGCTCATCGACGAGGACGACGACTTCGTCTACGCGATGTCGAGCGCCCAGCAGTACGCCTGGATGAAGCGCCACCGCCCCGAGGTCTTCGCCCGCGTCAAGCGCGCCGTGGCCGCCGGGCGCTTCGTGCCCGTCGGCGGCATGTGGGTCGAGTCCGACGCGGTCCTCCCGGGCGGCGAGAGCCTCATCCGCCAGATCAGCCAAGGACAGCGGTTCTTCAAGGAGGAGTTCGGGATCGAGTGCCGCGGCGCCTGGCTGCCCGACAGCTTCGGCTACTCGACGGCCCTGCCGCAGATCCTCCGCGGCGCCGGGTACGAGTGGTTCCTCACCCAGAAGATCTCCTGGAACCAGGTCAATCGCTTCCCGCACCACACGTTCCTGTGGGAGGGCATCGACGGCAGCCGGATCTTCACCCACTTCCCGCCCATGGACACCTACAACTCGCAGCTCTCCGGCGAGGAGGTCGCCCGCGCGGCGCGGCAGTTCAAGGAGAAGTCCGTCGCCCGGCACTCGCTGGCCCCGACCGGCTGGGGCGACGGCGGCGGCGGCACCACCCGCGAGATGCTCGCCCGCGCCAAGCGCCTCGCGGACCTCGAAGGCAGCCCCCGCGTCGCCTTCGGGACGCCCGACGACTTCTTCGAGCAGGCGAAGGCCGAGCTCCCCGACCCCGGCGTGTGGCGCGGCGAGCTGTACCTCGAACTGCACCGCGGCACGTACACGACGCAGCACCGCATGAAGCAGGGCAACCGCACGAGCGAGCGGCTGCTCGCCGAGGCCGAGCTGTGGGCCGCGGCCGCCGCGGTCCGCGCGGGCCGCGACTACCCGTACGAGGAGCTCGACGAGCTGTGGCAGGAGGTGCTCCTGCTCCAGTTCCACGACATCCTGCCCGGCACCTCGATCGCGTGGGTGCACCGCGAAGCGGGGGAGCGGTACGCGCGCGTCGCGACCGCGTTGCGCCGCATCATCGCCGACTCGCTCCAAGCCCTCGGCGCCGCCGGCGGGGCCGACGGCCTCGACGCGGCACCGGTCGGCGAGCAGCTGGCCGTCAACGCCGCCCCGTTCCCGCGGCGCGGCGTCCCCGCCGCCTCGGTGGCCCCCGCCGCCCCCGCCGCGCCCGTCTCGGCGCGCGCCGAGGGCGACGCCTTCGTCCTGGAGAGCGCTTCGGTCCGGGTCGAGGTCGACGCGCGCGGGCACGTCCGCAGCCTCCTCGACCGCGCCTCCGGACGCGAGGCCCTCGCCCCCGGCCGGGTCGGCAACCTCCTTCAGCTGCACCAGGACTTCCCGAACATGTGGGACGCCTGGGACGTCGACGCGCACTACGCCGACATGCGGGAGGACCTCGACGGTCCCGCGGACGTCGCGGTCGACGGCGACGCGGTCGTCGTCCGCCGCGCCTTCGGCGACTCCGCGATCGAGCAGCGGCTCACCCTCGCCGACGACGGGCGCCTGCTCGTCGTCGACTGCGACGTCGACTGGCAGGAGACGGAGAAGTTCCTCAAGCTCGCCTTCCCCGTCGCGGTGTTCACCGACGAGGTCGTCGCCGAGACCCAGTTCGGGTACCACCGCCGCGCCAACCACGTGAACACCTCCTGGGAGGCGGCCCGGTTCGAGACCCACGCGCAGCGCTGGTTCCTCGTGCGGGAACCCGGATTCGGCGTCGCGTTCCTCAACGAGTCCAGCCACGGGTTCGACGTCGCCCGCGAGAGCGAGGGCCGCGACGTGGTCCAGCACGCCCGCTTCTCGCTCCTGCGCGCCCCGCGCTTCCCGGACCCGCGCACCGACCGCGGCCGCCACCGGCTGCGCTTCGGCGTCCTCGTCGGCGCCACCGTCGAGTCCGCGACCGAGGCCGGCTGGACCCTCCAGTCCCCGCTGCGCGCCGCGACCGGCACCCCGGTGCCCGCGCTCGCGACCTCCCACGACCCCGCCGTCGTCGTCAGCACCGTGAAACTCGCCGACGACCGCTCCGGCGACCTCGTCGTCCGCCTCTACGAGTCCACCGGCTCGCGCGCCTCGACCACGATCGCCCTCACCGGCTTCGACGCGGGCCCGGTCGTCGCGGCCGACCTCCGCGAACGCCCCGGCGACCCGATCGAAACGACCCGCACCCCGGACGGCACCACCCTCGTCCCGATGGCGCTCCGCCCCTTCGAGGTGGCGACCCTCCGCGTCACCCGCTGAACCGGCCCGACCGGGTGCCCCGGCACCCGGCCGGGCCGGAACCGTCACTGACGCACGCGACGCGCGCTGAGGCGGCCGGTCAGGACGATCCATGCGCACACGGCGAGGAGCGGCGCGGCCTGGAGGAGGTTGACCTGCCACGGGGCGAACGCCTCCAGGAGGGGTTCGGAGAAGGTGCCGATGACGAGGTTGTTGCCCGCGTGAGCGAGGCTCGGGACCCAGATCGAGCCCGACGCCAGGAACAGCCACGCCAGGATCACGGCCTGGGCGGTGATCTGCACGGCCCAGGTCGCCATCGTCAGGCCCGGCGCGTCGCTGCGGGCGTAGTCGGTGAGGACGAGCGGCGCGTGCCAGGCCGCCCATATCAGGCCCGTGACCAGCGCTGCCGCGAGCGGGCTCCGGCCGACCCGCTGCTGGAGGTAGCCGCGCCAGCCGAATTCTTCGCCCCAGAACACCGGCATCGCCAGGACGGGCGCCAGGAGCGCGAGCGGGGCGAGCGCCGCCCACGGGACGTCCGCGCCGAGCACCTTCTCCGGGAGTGCGGCCGGGTCGAGCCGGACGTCCCCGACCGCGGCCGCCAACGCGACCGTCGCGGCGAGGACCAGGACCGGGCCGAACCAGGCGTACAGGTAATAGCGCCCGGCCGCGCGCAGCCGGAGCCGCTGGCGGGCGTTCGCGAAGCCCTCGCGGGTCACCCACGCCCGCACGACGAGCGCGGCGACCGCCGGGGCGAACGCGACCGGCAGTTGCAGGATCGGATTGACGACCGAGCCGCCCGAGGCGACCACGGCGGTGATCCCGCCCCAGGCCAGACCGAACGACAGGATCAAGTAGACCGTGAGGCCCTTCGTATTGCGTGCCATGGGGACAGCCAACCGCCTCGCAGGCCCCGCGTCACTACGCCGAGGCATCGGATCGGGGTATGCCCAGCCATACCCCGAACGTACGGCTGGACTCATTCACCAGGGGCGCCGCCGCGATTACGGTGGACGCCATGAGGAGTGACGCGCCCGGGACGGCGCTCGAGGCGATGCGGCTGCCGCGGCTGCCCTTCAGCGGCTGGCCGTGGCGCTCGGCCTGGTACCTGGCGGCGACCGCGCCGGTCGCGGCGCTCGCCTTCGGGGTCCTCGGGGTGCCGTGGCTGGTGCTGGTCGTCGAGCTGGTGCGGGGTGGCTTCGGGACGGCGGACCTCGTCGTCCCGGTCGTCGTCGGCCTGGCGCTCCTGGCCGGGCTCGGCCCGCTCGCGGGCGGCCCCATCGCCGCGGCCGAGCGGCGGCTCCTGCGCATCGCCGACCGGCGGCCGCTCCCGGCCCTGACCGCGCGCGTGCGAGTGTGGGCCCGGTACGCCGACCAGGGCGCCTGGCGCGAGGCCGCGTACGCGTTCCTGCTGCCGCTGCTGGGGGTCGCGGCGCTCGGCGTGGCCGTGTTCGCGCTGATCGCGGCCGTGTTCACGGCGAGCCCGGTGATCCTGGCGCTCCAAGAACCGGAGGGCGAGGTCGCACTGGTCTTCGGCACGGTCGTCGGCGTCGACGCGACGGCGCCGTTCGCCGCCGCCGGGGTCCTCATGCTCGCCGCCCTGCCGTACCTGGTGACGCTGCTGGCGGGGGTCCGCGCGGCGATGGCCCGGGCGCTGCTCGCGGCCGGGCCGGAGGAGGGCCTGGCCGCCGAACTGGTCGAGGTCTCCCGGTCGCGGACGAGACTCGCGGACGCGTTCGAGACCGAGCGGCGCCGGATCGAACGGGACCTGCACGACGGCGCGCAGCAGCGGCTGGTGAGCCTCACCCTCAAGCTCGGGCTCGCCCGGCTGGACCTCCCGCCGGAATCGGCGGCCGCGGCCTCGGTGGGCGAGGCCCACGACCAGGCCAAGCACCTCATGGCCGAGCTGCGCGAGCTGATCCACGGCATCCGGCCGCAGATCCTCACCGACCTCGGACTCGGCGCGGCCCTCGGCGAACTCGCCGACGCCGCCGCGATCCCCGTCGACCTCGATGCGCGCCTTGCGGACCGGCTCCCGCCGCAGGTCGAGACGACGGCGTACTTCACGGCCGCCGAAGCGCTGACGAACGTCATCCGGCACTCCGGCGCCGACCGCGCGGCGATCGCCGCGCGCGTCGAGGACGCCGTGCTCGTGCTGGAGGTCCGCGACGGCGGCCGCGGCGGCGCCGACCCCGCGGCCGGGACCGGCCTGACCGGCTTGGCCGACCGGGTCGCGGTCGCCGGTGGGAGGATGCTGCTGTCGAGCCCGGCGGGCGGGCCGACGGTCCTGCGAGTGGAGCTGCCGTGCGCGAACCCGTAGTCCGAGTGGTCCTCGCCGAGGACGGGGTCCTGCTGCGCGAGGGGCTCACCGGCCTGGTCGAGCGCTTCGGCTTCGCGGTCGCCGCGGCCGTGGGGGACGCCGAGTCGCTGAAGGCCGCCGTCGCCGAGCACCGGCCCGACCTGGTCGTCACCGACATCCGCATGCCGCCGGGCTTCACCGACGAGGGTCTGCGCGCGGCCGTGGAGCTGCGCCGCGCCGACCCCGGCCTGGCCGTGGTGGTCCTCAGCCAGTACGTGCAGCACCGCTACGCCGACGACCTGCTCGACACCGGCGACGGGCGCGGCATCGGGTACCTCCTCAAGGACCGGATCGTCGACGTCGCGGAGTTCGCCGACTCCCTGCGGCGGGTCGCCTCCGGCGGCACCGTCCTCGACCCGCAGGTCATCGCCCAGCTCGTGCGCCGCCACCGGGACCCGCTGGCCGCGTTGACCGACCGCGAGCGCGAAGTGCTCGCCCTGATCGCCGAGGGCCGCTCGAACCAGGCCATCGCCCGCGGCCTCCACGTCTCGGAGGCCGCGGTCGGCAAGCACGTCGGCTCGATCCTCGCCAAACTCGGCCTGCCCCCCGACGAGGACACCAACCGCCGCGTCCTCGCGGTTCTCGCCCACCTCCGGGGCTGAGCCGACCGCCGTTCCGTTTGTCGGGAACCGAGAAAACCACGGGGCAAAGGGCGCGCCGGCGGCGTGATCGTTGTGGAGACCCTCCAATGAGTGTCCGATTTCGGTGACAGCGCCCTTGCGCACGGTTGCGAGACTGGTCGCATGACCATCGCATCGAACACCACCGACCGAACCGGTCCCGCGCGGTCCATTGCGGCCTGGATCGCGGCGCCGATCGCCTGGTTCCTGGCCTTCCCCGCCTGGATCTACCTGGGCGACGCGTCGACCGCAGTGCTCGTCGTGCTGCTGGCGATCCCCGCGCCGTGGCTCCTGTGGACCGCGTGGAGGATGCCGCGGCCGCGCCTGGGCACCTACCTGGCCGAGGGCGGCGCGCTGCTGACCGGGGCCGTCGCGCTGTACCTCACCGTGCTGTACAACATGATCGGGAACGACGGGCCCGCGCCGCTCGGGTTCACGTTGATCTACCTGGGGGCCGCGGCGGTGTTCGTCGCCGCCGCGATCCCGCTGCCGGGCCGGAGGATCGCTTACGGCGCGGCAGCGCTCGCCTGCGCGGTCATCGGGATCGGCCTGCGGGTGCTCTCCTCCGAGACCTCCTACTACCCGGGGATCGACTGGGTGACGAAGGACGAGCTGTTCGCGTGGGTGTTCCTGGGCCTGCCCGCGCTCGGCGCGCTGCTCCAGACCCTGCGGTGGTGGCGCCGCCGGAACCGCGCCGAGTGAGGTCAGTCGAGGGCGTCGGGGCCTGCGTCGCCGCCGTAGGTGGCGATCTTGAACTCGGTGGCGGCAAGGGAGAGGGTGAGTTCGCGGATGCGGCGGCGGATGGTGTCGCGGTGCTCGATGAGCATGTCGAGGCGTTCGGGCACGGTGCCGTCGCCCTCGTCGACGAGGGCGATGTAGTGCTGGAGGTCGCGCATCGGCATGCCGGACAGGCGCATCCGGGTGAGGAAGACGAGGCGGCGGACGGCGGCGGCGTCGTAGACGCGGTGGCCGAGGGAGTCGCGGGAGACCTCGACGAGCCCGGCGCGCTCGTAGTAGCGGAGCGTGTGGGCCGAGACGTCGAGGAGGTCGGCGGCCTCGGCGATCGTCATCGACTCGGGCACGGCGGCCGGGTCGGTGAGGCCGCGGATCGCCTCGACCGACACCGGGCCGTCGTCGCCGAGCGACGCGAGCGCCCGCGTCAGCAGTTCATCTGTGGTCATGGCCCAAACCTAGACCGGTCGGGCCGAAGGCGCCACGCCGTCGAAGTCGGCGCTGCGGGCGAGCTCGGCGAGGCGCTCGACGCCGTCGAGGTCCCGCTGATAGGCCGCGTACAGCCGCGAGACGGCCTCGGCGCCGAGCGGGAGGCGCAGCGGGACGTCGTCGCCCGCGGCGAGGTCGACGATGATGCGGGCGGCCCGGTCGGGGTCGCCCTCCTGGCGGCCGTCGACCCCGGCCATGTCGGCGCGGACCGCGTCGAGGGAGCCGTAGGCGTCGGCGGCGTCGGTGAACTCGAGCGAGCCGTGGAAGCCGGTGCGGAAGCGGCTCGGCTCCACGATCATCACGCGGACGCCGAACGGCGCGACCTCCCCGGCGAGCGACTCGGACCAGCCCTCGACCGCGAACTTGGACGCCGAGTACGCCGAGACGCCCGGGAACGACGTGCGCCCGCCCTGGCTGCTCATCTGCACGATCGTCCCCGACCTCTGCGCCCGCATCGCCGGGAGCGCGGCGCGCACGAGCGCCGCCGGCCCGAACAGGTGCAGGTCCATGAGGTCGCGCAGCTGCCGGTCGCCGACCTCCTCGACCGCGCCGACGACGGCCCGGCCCGCGTTGTTGACGAGCACGTCGAGCCGCCCGAAGCGGTCGAGCGCGGCCTGGACGAGACCAGGGGCGGCGTCGATGTCGGTGACGTCGTGCGCGACGGCGAGGAACCGGTCCGGGTGGGCCTCGGCGAGGTCGGCGAGCGCCTCGGGGCGGCGCACGGCCGCGACGACGTTCGCGCCCGCGTCCAGCGCGGCGGTGGTGATGGAGCGGCCGAGCCCGCGGGCGGCGCCGGTGATGATCCAGGTCTGCTGTGTCATGCCCGGAACGCTATGGCTTCGAGCGCGCTCGAACGCAAACCGTTGTGACAGGGGACACGACCACGGTGCCGGGGGGAGGAGGAGGACGTAGGCGCCGCCGCCGAGATGCCCCGGCTCAACGGACCGGCGTCAGGGCCGGGACGCCTGCGGCAGGGCGTCGATGACGCTGCGGAGGTGCTCGCGCATCGCGGCCTCGGCGCCTGCGGGGTCCTGGCGGCTGATCGCGTCGATGACCGCGAGGTGCTGGGGGAGTGAGACGTTGGGGCGGCCGGGCTGCACCGCGAGGCGGAACTGGTGGCGCACGTTCTGGCCGCGGAGGCGTTCGAGGACCTCGCCCGCGGTCCGCTGGCCGCTGATCTCGACGACCGCGCGGTGCAGGCGCGAGTTGAGGTCCGAGTAGCCGAACACGTCGCCGCTCGCGACCGCGGCCTCCATGGCCTCGCCGATCTCCTTGAGCGCCTTGCGGTCGGACTCGTTCACCCGCTCGGCCGCCTTGGCTGCGCACAGGCCCTCCAGGGCCATGCGGATCTCGGTGATCTCCACGGCCTCCTCGAGCGAGATCGCCCGGACCCGGGCGCCCCGGTTCTGGATCCGCTCCACCAGGCCCTCGGACGCCAACTGCACCAGGGCGTTGCGCACGTTCGCGCGGCTGGCCTCGAACTGCTCGGACAGCTCGGCCTCGACCAGGCGCTGGTTGGGCGCGAAGTCGCCGCGCACGATGGCGTCGCGGATCGCCTCGGCGACCGCCGCGGGCTTGGCCGTCTCCTGCTTCGCTGCCGTCACTGGGGCCCCTTGAATCGACTGGATGCGCGACAAAATTGTCACCATTGTAAGGCGCCGCCGCGCGGCGGCGCGGCCAACAAGGCCCGATTCTTGAGAACAAAATTGTGAACAATTTAGTATCAGGTCTTGTGTGCGGGATCTCAGCGGATGTACGGTCGCCTGAAACCGGCGTTCCCGAAGAACTTAGGAGGGGCAACGATGCCCGCAACCCTTCAAGGCGACAAGGCCATCGGCCGGCTGTCGCTCCGCGTGACCGCGCTGTGCTGGCTGCTGGTCTTCCTCGACGGCGTCGACTACTTCGTCTACTCGGCCGTGACCAACCTGATGAGCGAGGACAAGGACTTCGGATTCACCCTCGCCGACACCGGCACCCTCGGCTCATACGCCACCTTCGGCATGCTCATCGGCGCCCTGGTCGCCGGGACCCTCACCGACATGATCGGGCGGCGCAAGATCCTCGCCGTCGGCGTCACCGTCTTCTCCCTCGCCTCCGCCGCGAGCGCCCTCGCCCCCACCGTGGGCGTCTTCGGCCTCACCCGCTTCATCGCCGGGCTCGGCCTCGGCGGCCTCCTGCCCGTCGCCATCGCCATGGCCATGGAGTTCGCCCCCGCCCGCCGCAAGAACCTCGCCGTCACCATCACCATGACCGCCCACCAGGCCGGCGGCGTCGCCGCGGGCCTGCTCGGGATCTCCTTCGCCATGGACTTCGGCTGGCGCTCGGTCTTCTGGCTCGGCGCGCTCCCCCTCGTCGCCGTGCTGCCCCTGGTCCTGCTCATGCTCCCCGAGTCCCCGGCGTTCCTGCTCGCCAAGGGCCGCCGCGACCAGGCCGAGGCCATGCTCGCCAAGCACGGCGTCCCGATCGCCCACTTCGAGGAGGCCCGGACCGAGGCCAAGACCGGCGTCCGCGCCCTCTTCGCCCGCCGGACCTGGGGCATCACCCTCCTGTTCTTCGCCACCACCTTCTTCGGCCTCATGCTCGTCTACGGCGTGTCCGTCTGGCTCCCGAAGCTCATGCGCGAGAACGGCTACGACCTCGGCGCCTCGATCGTGTTCCTGGTCGTCATCAACGCGGGCGGCATCGCCGGCATGCTCGTCGCCGGACGGCTCGCCGACCGCTTCAACGCCAAGCTCATCGCCACGATCTGGTTCGCCGTCACCTGCCTGGGCCTCCTCGTGTTCTCGGTCCAGATGCCCCTGCTCGTCACCTACGCCGTCGTGTTCGTCACCGGCGGCTGCCTGTTCAGCGCCCAGACGCTCGTCTACGCGAGCGTCGGCTCCTACTTCACCGCCGGGGCCCGCGCGACCGCCATCGGCTGGAACGCCGGGATCGGGCGCTGGGGCGCGGTCTTCGGCCCGACGTTCGGGACCCTCCTGGTCGCCGGAGGGAGCATCAGCCTCCCCTTCTACGGCTTCGCCGTCGCCGCGGCCCTGGGCGCCCTGAGCCTCCTGGCGATCCGCGCCAAGCCGCAACCCCTCCTCGCGCCCGTCGACACGGGTGCGCCCGCGCCCGCGAAAGCCCTCTAGTGATCCCGGCGGCGGATCGCCCGCCGATCCGCCGCCTTAAATCTCATACGAAATTGTTGACAATAATGTCAACGAATGCCTAGGCTCGAATCGAGCAGCCGCTCCCGCTCCGGGACCGGCCCGTCATCGAAGGGGAAGCGATGTCCGACAACGCCACCGACCGGCTTCTGGTCGTCAGCGCCCACGCGGGCGACTTCGTGTGGAGGTCCGGCGGCGCGATCGCGCTCGCCGCCTCCCGCGGCGAGTCCGCCACGGTCGTGTGCCTGAGCTACGGCGAGCGCGGCGAGTCTGCGAAGGCGTGGCGCGAAGGCAAAGCGCTGGACGAGATCAAGGCGGTCCGCCGCGCCGAGGCCGAGGCCGCCGCCGAAGTGCTCGGCGCCGACATCCGGTTCCTCGACGCAGGGGACTACCCGCTCCTGGAGTCGCACGGCCTCGTCGACGCGCTGGTGCGCGTGTACCGCGAGGTCGTCCCGACCGTGGTCCTCACCCACACCCTCGCCGACCCCTACAACGGCGACCACCCGGCCGCCGCCCGCATGGCCCTCCAGGCCCGCATCCTCGCCCAGGCGGTCGGCTACGACGCGCCCGGCGAGCCCCTCGGCGCCCCGCCCGTGTTCAGCTTCGAGCCGCACCAGCCCGAGATGTGCGACTTCAAACCCGATGTGCTCCTTGACATCACGAGCGTCTACGACGTGAAGGCCAAGGCCATGCACTGCCTCGGCGCGCAGGAGCACATGTGGGCCTACTACGAGGACCTCGCGAAGCGCCGCGGCACGCAGCTCAAGCGCAACGCCGGACCGAACCTGGGCCTGCCGCACGACACCCGGGCCGAGGCGTTCACGCGCCACTTCCCGCAGACCACCGGGCGGCTCGGATGAGGACCGTCGTCGTCACCGATCCGCCTCGCGCCTCCACCGAGACCGCCGACCGCCTCGGCGCGTTCGGCGCCGCCACCGTCTCGGAAGCCCAGGGCCGCACCGGCTTCCTGGGCCCGCGCCTGCGCCCGGCCTGGCCCGGCGCCCGCGCCGCAGGGACCGCCGTCACCGCCCTGTGCTGGCCGGGCGACAACCTCATGGTCCATGTGGCCGTGGAGCAGTGCCGCCCCGGCGACCTGCTCGTCGTCGCCACGGCCTCCCCGTCGGGCGACGGCCTGTTCGGCGAGCTGTTCGCGACCGCGCTCGCGCACCGCGGCGTGCGCGGCGTCGTCCTCGCCTGCGGCGTCAGGGATGTCGCCGAGCTGCGCGCCATGGGCTTCCCCGCCTGGTCCACCGCCGTGAGCGCCCAGGGCTCGGTCAAGGCCACGCCCGGCGCGGTGAACGTCCCGGTCGTGGTCGAAGGCCAGGTCGTGCACCCGGGCGACGTGGTCGTCGGCGACGACGACGGCGTGGTGGTCGTCCCGCGCCTGGACGCCCCGCGCGTCGCGGACCTCGCGCAGGCCCGCGCCGACAAGGAGGAGGCCGCCCGCCGGGCGTTCCGGGAAGGCGAACTCGGCCTCGACCGGTACGCCATGCGCGACAAGGTGAAAGCGCTCGGCATCGAGTACGTCTCCTATGAGGACTGGGAGGCGTCGTGAACGGCGTGCCGTGCACCTGGATGCGCGCCGGGACCTCCAAGGGCGCCTTCTTCTTCGGCGGCGACCTCCCCGCCGACCCGGCCGAGCGCGACGACCTCCTGCTGCGCGTCATGGGCAGCCCCGACCCCCGCCAGATCGACGGCATCGGCGGCGCCACCGGCCTCACCAGCAAGGTCGCGGTCGTCTCGCCCTCCGCCGAGCCCGGGATCGACATCGACTACCTGTTCCTCCAGCTCGGCACCGACGCCGCCACCGTCTCCGACAGGCAGACCTGCGGCAACATCCTGGCCGGCGTCGGGCAGTTCGCGCTCGAACGCGGCCTCGCCTCCGCCTCCGGCGCTGAAGCCGAAGTCCGCATCCGCCTGGTCAACACCGGCGCCGTCGCCACCGCGGCCTTCCCGCTCACCGGCGGCCGCCCCGAATACCGCGGCGACACCGCCGTCGACGGCGTGCCCGGGACTGCCGCGCCCGTGCGCCTCCTCTTCGAGGGCACCGCCGGGTCGGCCACCGGCGCCCTGCTCCCCACCGGCAGCGTCCGCGACCGCATCGCCGGGATCGAAGTGACCTGTGTGGACAACGGCATGCCGGTCGTCCTCGCCGAAGCGGACGCGTTCGGGCTCAACGGCTCCGAGACGCCCGCCGACCTCGAGGCCGACACCGCGCTCCTCGACCGCGTCGACGCCCTCCGCATCGAGGCGGCCCGGCCCATGGGCCTCGGCGACGTCACCGCCTCGTCGGTTCCCAAGACCGTCCTCGTCGCGCCCGCGCGCGCCGGCGGCCACGTACGCACCCTCTCGTTCATCCCGCGCCGCCCGCACGCGGCGATCGGCGTGTTCGCCGCCGTCAGCGCCGTCACCGCCCTCACCATGGACGGCGCGGTCGGCGCCGACCTCGCGACGACCTGGCCCGCCGGGCCCGTGCGCGTCGACGTCGAGCACCCGTCCGGGCACCTCCTGGTCGACCTCGACCGCGACGCGACCGGCGTGAAACGGGCCGGCGTCGTCCGCACCGCCCGCAAACTGTTCGAAGGCCGGGTCTACCCGCGCGACTGAACCAGCGATCCAAAGGAGGATCCAATGGCACCGAGGCACGACATCGCGCATCTGGCGCACGTCGAGCTCTACACTCCCGACGTCGAGGCGAGCGTCCGCTTCTTCACCGACTTCTTGGGGCTCAGGGTGAACGGCGAAGCCGACGGCTCGGTCTACCTGCGCGCCTGGGACGAGTACCAGCACCACACGGTCACGCTCACCGAGCGGGCCAAGCCCGGCATCGCGCGGACCCATCTCCGGGCCGCCTCGCCGGAGGCCCTCGAACGCCTCGTCAAGCGCATCGACGCGGCCGGCTCCGGGATCGGCTGGACCGACGGCGAGACGGGCTTCGGCCCGACCTACCTGTTCACCGACCCCGACGGCCACGAGATCGGCGTCTACTACGAGACCGAGTGGTTCGAGGCCACCGACACCAGGCCCTCGCTGAAGAACCAGGCCGAGGCCTACCCCGGCCGCGGCGTCGGCGTCCGGCGCCTCGACCACCTCAACTACCTCGGGCGGCACCCCGAGTCCAATCGCGACTTCGTGCGGGACGTCCTGGGCGCCATGATCACCGAGCAGATCGTCCTCGACTCCGGTGAGATCGCGGCGAGCTGGTCCACGTTCACCAACAAGGGCTACGACCTCGTCTACACCAAGGACGCCCTCGGCCTCACGGGCCGCCTCCACCACATCGCGTTCGCGACCGACACCCGCGCGGACATCCTGCGCGCCTGCGACATCGCCCTCGAACAGGGCGTGCACATCGAGACCGGGCCGCACAAGCACGCCATCCAGCAGACGTTCTTCCTCTACGTCTACGAGCCCGGCGGCAACCGGATCGAGCTGTGCAACGCCGCCGCCCGCCTCGTCCTCGCCCCCGACTGGAAGACCGTCGACTGGACCGAGACCGAACGCAAGAAGGGCCAGGCCTGGGGCCTGAAGACCATCGAGTCCTTCCACACCTACGGCACCCCCATGCCCGACTAGGCAGGCCGCTCATGAACGCCCCCTTGCGCATCGCCGTCCTCGGCCTCGGCGAGGCCGGCTCAGCCGTCGCCTCCGGCCTCGCCGCAGCCGGAGCCGACGTCCGCGGCCACGACCCCGCCGCCCCGGTCCCGCCCGGCGTCACCGCCCGAAGCGGCGAAGCCGACGCCGTGCGCGACGCCGACCTCGTCATCAGCCTCACCACCGCCGAACACGCCGAGGCCGCGATGCGCGCCGCCCTCCCCGAACTCCGCCCCGGCGCCCTCTGGGCCGACGCCAACACAGCGGCCCCGTCGCAGAAAGCCGCACTCGCCCGGCTCGTCCCCGGCGGATTCACCGACGTCGCGCTCATGGCCCCGGTCCCCGGCCTGGGCCTGCGCACCCCGATGCTCGCCTCGGGACCGGGCGCCGAGCGGTTCAGGCGGCACCTCGAACCGCTCGGCGCCCGCATCGACACCGTCCCCGGCCCGCCCGGCGCGGCGAACTCCAGGAAGCTCCTCCGCAGCGTCGTCTACAAAGGCATCGCCGCGGCGATCGTCGAAGGGCTGCAAGGCGCCCAAGCCGCCGGACTCGAAGACTGGTACCGCGACCACATCGCCGCCGAACTCGCCTCCTTCGACACCCGGACCTTCGAGCGCATGGTCGCCGGCACCTTCCGGCACGCCGCCCGCCGCGCCGACGAGATGGACGCCGCCGCCCGCCAACTCCGCGACCTCGGCCTCGACCCCCGCATCGCCCCCGCCGCCCGCGACGCCCTGGAGGCCCTCGCCCGTCGCCGGGCTTGAACCCGGTCCATAAGGTTGCGGTCATGCCAATGCACTTCGTCGCGCACGGGACCGGGACGCCCGTCCTCGCGATCCACGGGTGGACCCCCGACCACCGCCTCATGACCGGGTTCTTGGAGCCGTTCTTCGCCCGCCGCGCCGCCCGCCCCGGCACACGCCCCTACCGCCGTCTCTACCCCGACCTCCCCGGCATGGGCCAGACCGAGATCACCGAGCAGTACCAAGGCTCGGACGACATGCTCGACGCCGTCCAGGGCTTCGTCGACCATGTGATCGGCGACGCGGCGTTCGTCCTCGTCGGCGAGTCCTACGGCGGCTACCTCGCCCGCGCCCTCGCCCGCTCCCGGCCCGACCAGGTGCTCGGCCTCGGCCTGGTCTGCCCCATCGGCAAGGAGGCCCGCCACTCCAAGCGGACCCTCCCGCCCCACACCGTGATCGCCCCCGACCCGGACTTCATGGCCGGGCTGCCCCCGGCCGACGCCGCCTCCTACGGCGACCTCGCGGTCGTCCAGTCCCCGGAGACCTACCGCCGCTTCCGCGAGGAGATCGCCCCCGGTCTGGCCCTCGCCGACGACGCCGGACTCGTGCGCGTCGCGCGCCGCTACGAGCTCACCACCGCCCCCGAGTCCGGCGCGCCCTACGAGCGGCCCGCCCTCATCGTGACCGGCCGCCAGGACGACAACACCGGGTACGCCGACGTCTACGCGCTCCTCGAGCACTACCCGCGCGCGACCTTCGCCGTCCTCGACCGCGCCGGCCACAACCTCCAGCTCGAGCAGCCGCAGCTCCTCGACGCCTTCCTGGACGAATGGCTCGACCGCGTCGAAGAGGCCGCCGCGCACTGACCGCGGAGGTCGCCCGGAAAGGAGAATCTCACGCGGATCCGCGCCCGATATCCGTGAAACCGCCGGTCCGCGACCCGAGCTTCATAGGCTGGTGCGCGAACGGGGGAATACGAATGAGCCAAGCAATGCAAGAGCCGAACGGCGCCTCGGCCTTCACCGCGGCCGCCAACGCCGCGGTCGCGGAGAAGCTGCCGTTCGAGGACCGGCAGGACTTCGAGGACGTCGCGCGCGGACTCATCGCCGCGGCCTCCACCGACCCGGTGCCGCGCGCCGACGGCGCGCCGCTCCCGGCCTGGAGCATGGGCGCCTACGCCTTCGAGGAGGCCGACGAGGCCCCCGAGTCGGTGAACCCGAGCCTGTGGCGGCAGGCGAAGTTGAACCTGGTCGCGGGCCTGTTCAAGGTCACCGAGCGGATCTACCAGCTGCGCGGCATGGACGTCTCGAACATGACGGTCGTCGAGGGCGACACCGGCGTCATCGTCATCGACCCGCTCGTGTGCACCGAGACCGCGGCCGCCGCGCTGGCCCTCTACCGCGAGCACCGCGGCGACAAGCCCGTGACCGCCGTGATCTACACCCACAGCCACGTCGACCACTACGGCGGCGTGAAGGCCGTGACCTCCGAAGCGGACGTCGCCTCCGGGAAGGTGAAGATCTTCGCCCCCGAAGGGTTCCTGTACCACGCGGCCAGCGAGAACGTGTTCGCCGGAACCGCGATGAGCCGCCGCGCGCACTTCCAGTACGGCGTCTTCCTGCCCCGAAGCGAGCGCGGCCACGTCGACATCGGCCTCGGCAAGGCCGTCTCCAACGGCAACATCACGCTCATCGCGCCCACGGACCTCATCACCGAGAACGGGACGCGCACCATCGACGGCGTCGAGATCGAGTTCCAGCTGACGCCCGGCACCGAGGCGCCCGCGGAGATGAACTTCCTCTTCCCGCAGGAGCGGGCCCTGTGCGCCGCCGAGAACGCCTGCCACAACCTCCACAACGTGCTCACGCTGCGCGGCGCAGAGGTCCGCGACACCCGCATCTGGGCGCGCTACATGGACGAGGCGATCGACCTGTTCGGCGACCGCGCCGACGTCGTGTTCGCCTCCCACCACTGGCCGACCTGGGGCCGCGAGCGCGTCGCGGAGTTCCTCGCCGACCAGCGGGACATGTACCAGCACCTCCACGACCAGACGCTGCGCCTCATCAACCGCGGCCTCACGCCGATGGAGATCGCCGAGACGCTCACCGAGCTGCCGCCCGCGCTGGAGCGGCGCTGGTACCTGCGCGGCTACTACGGGACCATCAGCCACAACGTGCGGGCGATCTACCAGCGCTACCTCGGCTTCTACGACGGCAACCCGGCGCACCTGAACCCCCACGAGCCCGTCGAGGCGGGCCGGCGCTACGTCGCCGCGGTCGGCGGCGCCGACCGGGTCCTCGCAGCGGGCCGCAAGGCCTTCGAGGAAGGCGACTACCGGTGGACCGCCGAACTCGTGAACCACCTCGTGTTCGCCGAGCCCGAGAACGCCGACGCCCGTGCGCTGCAAGCGGACGCGCTCGAGCAGCTCGGCTACCAGTCCGAGAACGGGACGTGGCGCTCGGCGTACCTCTCGGCCGCGCACGAGCTGCGCAACGGCGTCTTCAAGGACCTGCCGCTGAGCGTGGCCACGCCGGACACCATCAAGGCGATGAGCCCGGACCTGTACTTCGACTACCTGGGCATCCGCCTCGACGCCGACCACGCCGCCGACCTCCCAGAACTGCGCCTGAACTGGGAGTTCACCGACCTCGGCGAGCGGTACGCCGTCCGGGTGCGCAACGCGACGCTCACGTACCGGACCGGGACCGCGCACCCGGACCCGACCGCGACGCTCCGCCTGGAGAAGCCGACGCTCGACGCGATCTCCATGGGCGACAGCGATTTCGGCACGGAGATCGACAGTGGCGGCATCGAGTTCGAGGGGGACCGGGCCGCGTTCGAGCGGCTCCTGTCGGCGCTCGACTCGTTCGAGGTCATGTTCGACATCGTCACGCCGTGACCCGGCGGGCCCGCGGCGCGCCGCGGGCCCGCCGCCGTCCCACCGCACGGAGGCGCCGAGTGGGCAAGCGTCCGAAGCCGACCCCGCGCGACGTCGCGGCGGGGTTCGTCACCGGGCTGTTCTCGATCCCCGAGGGCATGGCGTACGCGACCGTGGGCGGTTTCGCCGCCCCGATGGGCCTGTGGTCCGGCGCGGTCCCCACGATCGTCGGGTCGGTCTTCAACCGCACCGTCCTCATGGTCACGACCCTCACCAGCGCCATCGCGCTCTCGGCCGGCGGCGTCCTGTCCGACGCGGGCCTGGACCCCGGCGACGCGGGCGCGGTCGCCGCGCTCAGCGTCATGACCGGCCTGTGGATGCTCCTGCTCGGCGCGCTCAGGCTCGGCTCGGTCATGTCCTTCGTGTCCACCGCGGTCATGACCGGCTTCACCGCCGGGATCGCCGTCCAGATCGTCGCCGGGGTCGTCGGCGACGCCACCGGCTATGAACCCCAGTCGCACAACACGATCGGGAAGCTCGCCGAAGCCCTCGGCCACGTCGGCGCCTGGGACGGCCCCACCGTCGCGGTCGCCGGGGCGACCGTCGCCGTCTGGATCATCCTGTCCCGCTTCAAGCGCCTGCGCAAGACCGCCACCCTCCTCGCGCTCCTCGTCGTCTCGGTCGCGGTGGCGGTCATCGGCACCGACGTCGAGCTCGTCGCCGACATCGCCGCCGTCCACCGGGAGCTCCCGCCGCTCACCGTCCCCGACCTCGCCGCGCTCCCCGCACTCGCGTTCGGCGGTCTCGCGATCGCGGTCATCGCCCTCGCCCAGGCGGCCGGGATCGGCGCGGCCGTCCCGAACCCCGACGGCTCCCGCACCGACGCCTCCGGCGACTTTCGGGCCCAAGGCTTCGCGAATGTCGCGGGCGGGTGCTTCGGCGCGCTCCCCACCGGCGGCTCGCTCTCGCGCACCGGCGTCGCCACCTCGGGCGGCGCCCAGACCCGGTGGGCCGGGATCTTCGCGGGCGCCTGGCTGGTCGTCCTGGTCCTCGCCCTCGGGCCCGTCGCGGGCGCGATCCCCATGGCGGTCATCGGCGGCCTCCTCATCGTGATCGGCGGCGAGCTCATCGCCGGGCGCCTGGGGGACATCCGCCTGGTCCTGCGCACCTCCTGGCTCTCCTCGGCGGCCATGATCGCCACCTTCGCGGCCACCACGCAGATGCCCCTCCAGCGGGCCATCTTCATCGGCGTGGGCCTCTCGTCCGTCCTCTTC
Source organism: Glycomyces sp. NPDC047369 (assembly GCA_040643255.1). GTDB lineage: Bacteria > Actinomycetota > Actinomycetes > Mycobacteriales > Micromonosporaceae > Glycomyces. The sequence continues at coordinate 983,654 of JBEYTX010000001.1, forward strand.
GCGGTCCAGGCTGCGAAGCGGGGCCGCATCGTCGAACTCGTCCCGCTCGGCGACGGCGACTTCCGCACCGCCGACGCGCCCGCCGCGCTCCCCAGCGGCCGGACCACGGTCCTCCAGTACGTCGGCTCCGGGTTCTTCGCCGAAGTGAACCGCCTCGAAGAGGAGTGGCCCGACACCGCGCACACCAGCGACGCGGCCCTCGTCGTCTCCCTCAAAGGGGCCGCGGGCATCCCGTCCACGACGTTCCTCAAGTCCCTCGACCGCCTCATCGAGCGCTGGCACGCCAACGGCGTCGACGTGATCGTCTGCGGCGTCCCGGAAGCGCTGCACCGCCGCCTCGCGGCCCGGGGCGACCGCCTCCGCGACGCGATCGTGCCCGAACGCGACGGCCTCCTCGCCACGGTCCGCACCGCCTACCGCCTCGCCGAGGCCCGCCGCCTCGCGGCCCGCGACCGCTAGCTCCCGCCGCAGAATCGGGTCGAAGGGCATCTATGTTTTCGGAAACATTTCTGTTAGGTTGAGCCACTGAAGCCGGTGCGGGCGCCGGATCACCGGAGCCCGCATCGCAGTGACGACCCCTTCAAGGAGTGGCGATGAAGCCGAGAAGATCCATGTGGTGGAGGACGCTCGCCGTCCTCCTCGGAGCGGCGGCGCTGGTGCTCGCGCCGACCGTGCCCGCGCAGGCGTACAACCCGACCGGCGGGGTCCTCTACGACCTCGGGGACCGGGAGTGCCTGAAGGGCCTGGGGAACTGCGCGGTCTACCCCAAGTCGGCGCAGCTGCCGAGCGGGCGCCTGGTGGCCGCCTTCGAGAATGCCGTGGTCGCCGAGTCCGGCAGCGCGGACGGGGAGACCCTCCCGGTCTACAAGAGCGACGACGACGGCACGAGCTGGCAGCACCTCACCGAGGTCGAGGCGCCCGCGTACCTCTCGACCGACCCCGCGTACGACCGGTACGTCAGCCACTGGGGGAGCCCGTACCTGTACGCCCTCCCGCAGCGCGTCGGGAACCTCGACGCCGGGACCCTGCTGCTCGCCAGCATCGTCACCGGCGACGACCACTACTTCCTCGAACGCAAAGCGGCCGATCCGAACTGGGTGCCCGCGAACGACGGCGACCGCTCCGACATGGCCCTGGCGCTCTACGCGAGCGATGACGACGGCGCCACCTGGCGGGTCGTCAACATCATCGCGACTGGCGGTTGGCAGGGCGGCAGCGCGGGCGCGACCGGCGTCAACGTCGCCGCGGCCAACACCTACCGGCAGGTCGACCCGATCTGGGAACCGTTCCTGATGGTCTACAGCGGACAGCTCGTCGCCTACTACTCGGACGAGAACGACTACACCGGCGTCAACGCCTCCGGCGTGCCCACTCTCGACCCGGCCAACGCCACCGCGACCGACTCGCACGGCCAGATCCTGGTGCACAAGACCTGGAACGGCACGAGCGCCGCGTGGTCGAGCCCGGTCGTGGACGTCCAGGGGCTCAACGTGAACATGGGCGGCGGCAAGACCGAGATCGGCGGCGGGCGGCCGGGCATGACCACCGTCGTACCGACCACGGACGGCCGGTGGCTCCTGACCTACGAGTACTGGGGCGGCGGCGCGAACGTGCGCTACAAGGTCGCGAACAGCCCGCTCGAATTCCGCAACTCGGGCGGCCAGGCGGGCTCGGAGATCGGCGGCCTGCCCGTCACGGCCGGGTCGCGCACCCTCGCGACCGGCGGCAGCCCGGTCCTCATCGGACTGCCCGACGGGCGCATCGTTTACAACGCCTCCGGGAGCGGCAGCGTCTGGGTGAACGAGACCGGTTCGAGCACCGGTGCGTGGACCGAGTACCAGACGAACATCGGCGCGGGCTACAGCCGCACCCTCCAGTACGTCGCGGACACCGGCCGCATCGTGATCCTCCAGGGCACGTGGGGCGGGCCGTCGAGCGCGGCGGTCATCCGCTTCGGCGAAGTGGACCTCGGCGACTCCACGGGCGCGTACTACCGGCTCGTCAACCGCCGCACCGGCCAGGTCCTCGGCACGGGCGGCAACACCACGGACGCGAACCTCGGCAACGGCGACGTCCCCGACGTGGTCCTCGAGGACGCGGGCGCCACCCCGGTGCCCGACACCCAGTTCTGGCACCTCCAGACCAAGGGCGGCTCCTCGGTGACCCTGCTGAACAAGGCGGGCGGCCGCGCGGCGAGCGTCTGGACCGGCAGTGCGACCGCCGGGCAGCGGATCGGCCAGTGGGTCGACAACACCGCAACGGGCACATGGAACCTCGTCGCCACCACGGACGGCTACTACCGGCTCCAGTCGACCGCGAACACCGGCCTGTACCTGACCGGCACCGCCGACGGCCCCGCGACGCTCCAGGCCTCCGCGGGCGACGGCTCGCAGGAGTGGCAGCTGTCGGCGGCGACCGCGCCCGCCGCGGTCACCTTGGCCGCCAGGCACTCCGGAAAGTGCGTCGACGTGTTCAACGCGTCCACCGCGAACGGCGCCGAGACCGCCCAGTACACGTGCAACGGCGGCGCCAACCAGGACTGGACGTTCCAGGGCCTCGGCAACGGCTACTACCGGATCACCGCGGGCCACTCGGGCAAGTGCCTCGACGTGCTCAACGCCTCTACCGCCGACGGCGCGCGCGTCGTCCAGTGGACCTGCAACGGCGGCGCGAACCAGCAGTGGGAGGTCCGCGACGCCGGGGACGGGTACCTGCGGCTGGTGGCCCGGCATTCGGGCAGGTGCCTGGACGTGCCGAGCAGTTCGACCGCGGACGGCGCGCGGCTGGCGCAGTACGCGTGCAACGGCGGCCAGAACCAGCAGTTCGCCTGGGCCGCATCCTGATAGCGCATTTACGCTCCGGTCCGTGCGGCACCGCCGCGCGGACCGGAGCGTCGAGTCAGCCCGCGGCCGGTGACGTGGAGGCCCGGATGACCAGTTCCGACTGGAGCGCGGGCGCGCGCCGCTTCGGCGGCGCCTGCTCGATCAGGTCGAGCAGCGCCTGCACCTGGGAGCGGCCCTGCGCGGCGAAGTCGACGCGGAGCGTCGTCAGCGGGGGCTTGAAGTACGCGGCCTCGGGGATGTCGTCGACGCCGGTGACGCTGACGTGGAACGGGACGCGCAGACCCAGCTCGTCGAGCGCGAGCATGGCTCCGAGCGCCATCTGGTCGTTCGCGGCGACGATCGCGGTCGCGCCGAGGCCCTCGCCCAGCTCCATGACCGCGTCGTAGCCGGACTTCGCCGACCAGTCGCCGTGGACGACGCCGCGCGAGGTCAGCCCGAGCCCGGCGAGCGACTGCTCGTACGCGCGGGCGCGGTTGCGCGAGGACGACCACGCGGGCGGCCCGGCGATGTGCAGGAAGTCCTTGTGCCCCAAGCCCGCCAGGTAGGCGATGAGCGAGGGGAAGCCGACGGCCGACAGCTCGGTCCGGTGGCCGGTGCGCGCGTCGTCCTCCTCCACGGCGATGTGCACGGGCACCCGGAAGTCGGCCTGCTCGAACGCCTCGGTCATCGCGTCGTTCGAGGCCAGCGCGAGGACCCCGGCGACGTCGAGGGTCGCGACGAGGCCCACGGCCTCCTCGACGGCCTCGGCGTCGCTCATGTCGAGGGTGACGATGTCGAGCAGGTAGCCCGCCTGCCGCGCGGCCACGCTGGCGCCCTGGACGATCCGGCTGGGGCCGACCTGGTCGATCTCGTGGGTGAGGGCGGCGAGGCGGTGGGGCCGGCCGCTCTTGAGGGACCGCGCGGTGAGGTTCGGCTGGTACTTGAGCTCGGCGAGGGCCCTGACCACCTTCTCGCGGGTCTGGGGGCGGATGCCCTGGTAGCCCTTGAGGTAGCGGCTGACGGTCTGGTGGGAGACGCCCGCGGTGCGGGCCACATCGTAGATCGTGGCCGGTTTGGCCGCGGGCGCTCCGGCGCCCGGGTCCCCGGCGCCCGGGTCCCCGGCGTCCGCCGCCCGGTCGTCCCCGCTCATCCGCTACCTCCGTCGTCTCCGGTGCCGCTGCGCGGCGCCACCGAGCATACGGGGCGCCTCCGGGCAGGGTGTCGCCCGCGATCGCGAGTTTATCGAAAACATGCTGCTAGACTCGTCTTGTTTTCGAAAACATTACGGGTTAGTCTTCTCACCACTCTCACCTGTAACAGCAACGGAGCGATCACCCGATGGACCCACGCCCTTCCGCACCCCTCCCGTCCGGCATCCTGTTCGGCGCCGCCTACTACGCCGAGTACCACCGGTCGGACCGCCTCGACCTGGACCTCGACCTCATGCAGGCCGCCGGGTTCACCGTGATCCGCGTCGGCGAGTCGGTGTGGTCGACCTGGGAGCCGCGCGACGGCGAGTTCGACCTCGAATGGCTCGCGCCGGTCCTCGACGGCGCGCACGCCCGCGGCATCGCCGTCGTCCTCGGCACCCCCACCTACGCCGTCCCGCCGTGGCTCCAGACCGCCCACCCCGAGATCGCCGCCGAGCGCCGCACCGGCGAGCCGATCCCCTGGGGCGCACGCCAAGAGGTCGACTACACGCACCCCGCGTTCCGCTTCCACGCCGAGCGCGTCATCCGGAAGATCCTGGCCCGCTACGCCGACCACCCTGCCGTCATCGGCTTCCAGATCGACAACGAACCCGGCCTGCACCTGTTCCACAACCAGGGCGTCTTCACCCGCTTCGTGCGCCACCTCAAGGCCCGCTACGGCGACGTCGAGACCCTCAACCGCGAATGGGGCCTCACCTACTGGTCCCACCGCATCGACGACTGGTCCGAGCTGTGGCGCCCCGACGGGAACAGCTTCCCCCAGTACGACCTCGCCTGGCGCCGCTTCCAGGCCGAGCAGACCGCCGAGTTCATCGCCTGGCAGGCCGGACTCGTCAACGAGTACCGGCGCGACGACCAGTTCACGACCACCTGCCTCCAGTACCCGCGGCGCGGCCTTGACGACGAGGGCCTGAACCGCGCCCTCGACGTCGCCGCCGGGAACCCGTACTACGGGATGCAGGACCACCTCGACGCGACCCGCGAACTGCCGCAGCCGAACTACTGGACGACCACCGGCGTCGCCGGGCTGCTGCGCCAGGCCGACCGGATCTACTCCTCCAAGCAGGCCCGCTACCTCGTCACCGAGACGAACGCGCAGGCCATCGACACCGCCGACGCGAACTTCCCGCCCTACCCCGGCCAGCTCAAGCAGGCCGCGTACGCCTTCATCGCGCGCGGCGCCGCGATGATCGAGTACTGGCACTGGCACACCCTCCCCTATGGAGCGGAGACGTACTGGGGCGGGATCCTCCCGCACAGCCTCGTCCCCGGCCGCGTCTACGACGAGGTCGCCGCGATCGGCGGCGAGCTGAAGGCGCTCGGCGCGGCCCTCGACGGCTACGTCCCCGACGCCGACGTGGCCGTCCTGTGGTCGAACCCGAGCCGCTTCGCCATGCAGTACATGCCGCCCCTGCGCACCGACGGCAAAGGCGACGACGAGTCCTACGAGCACCTCGTCTCCGCGTTCCACCGCGGCGTGGTCGACGCCGGGCGCCAGGCCCGCGTGCTGCACCTCGACCAGGTGGCCGCCCTCGGCGCCGCCGCGCTCGCCGCCCGGTACCCCGTGCTCGTCGCCGCGGGCGCCTACATCGTCACCGACGCCGAGATCGCGCTCCTCCGCGAGTACGCCGCGCTCGGCGGCCACCTCGTCCTCGGCCCGCGCACCGCCTACGCCGACGAGGAGGCCCGCGCCCGGACCGCGGTGCAGCCCGCCGGGCTCCACGACGCCGCCGGCGTCCGGTACGAGGAGTACTCGAACCTCGAAGCGCCCGTGCCCGTGACGGGCACCGGACTCGACGCTGCTCTCAACCTTGACGAGACCGCGGCCGCCCGCTGGTGGATCGACGGCCTCATCGCCGACGGCGCCGCGACCCTCGCCCGCTACGAGCACCCGCGCTTCGGCGACTTCCCCGCCGTCGCCACCCATCCGCACGGCAAAGGTCGGATCACCACCGTCGGCACCGTCCCCTCGCCGGCCCTGGCCGAAGCGCTCATCCGCTGGGCCGCACCCGAATCCGCCGCCGAGGAACTCGCCGGACCGGTCACCGGCCCGCTCACCGTCGCCTCCGGCACCGCCGGGGACGGGCGCCGCACCTGGTTCGCCTTCAACTGGGGCTGGAAGCCCCAGGCCCTCGTCCTCGCCCGCACCGTCACCGACGCCGTCACCGGCGAGACCCTGCCCGCCGGTGCCGAAGTGCCGCTCGACGCCTGGGCGACCCGGACCTTCACCGCCGAAAGGACCACGTCGTGACCACCGCCCCCGCCGCGCCCGCGGCCCTAGCCCGGGCCGCGAGGCGACGCCGCGCCGGCCGCGACTGGCGCGGCTGGCAGTTCGCCGCCCCGTTCGCCGTCGTGTTCGTCCTCGTCTTCATCGCCCCGCTCGCCTACGCGCTCTGGCTCAGCCTCTTCCAGAACCGCATGATCGGCGGCACCGTCTTCGTCGGCCTCGACAACTACGCGACCGCCCTCGCCGACCCGCAGTTCTGGGACGGCTTCGGACGCGTCTTCGTGTTCCTCCTCGTCCAGGTCCCGATCATGCTCGCCCTCGCCCTCGTCGCGGCCCTCGCGATCGACTCGGCCCGCCTCTACGCCACCGGCCTGTTCCGCCTCGTCGTCTTCCTGCCCTACGCCGTGCCCGCCGTCGTCGCGGTCCTCATGTGGGGCTTCATCTACGGGAACAACTTCGGGCTCGCCGCCGACCTCAACCGGCTGCTCGGCACCGACGCGATCCAGCCGTTCGCGCCGCAGTGGATGCTCACCTCCCTCGGCAACATCGTCACCTGGGAGTACGTCGGCTACAACATGCTCATCTTCTACTCGGCGCTCAAGACCGTCCCGCACGAGCTGTACGAGGCCGCCGAGATCGACGGCGCTCGCGGCCTCCAGGTCCTCAAGGCGGTCAAACTGCCCGCCGTGCGCGGCGCGGTCGTCATCGCCACCATCTTCTCGATCATCGGCAGCTTCCAGCTCTTCAACGAGCCCAACGTGATCCAGCCGCTGGCGAACAACGTCATCACCACCGACTACACGCCCAACATGTACGCCTACAACCTCAGCTTCGCGGGCCAGCAGTACAACTACTCCGCCGCGATCGCCATCATCATGGGTGTGATCACGGCCGTGATCGCCTACGTGGTCCAGCTCCGCGGCACCCGCCGAGAGGACCGCCGATGAGCACGCTCCGCACCGTCCACCCCCGCGCCCGCCGCCGACGCCCGCACTCGGTCGCCAACCCGCGCAAGTCGATCGCGCTCACACTCCTCATGGGACTGTTCCTGGTCTACGCGCTCGTACCCCTCGCCTGGCTCGTCATCAACGCCTCGAAGACCCAGGCGGACCTGTTCTCCGTCTCCGGCCTCGCCCTCGGCGACTCGTTCGCCCTGTGGGACAACATCGTCCAGACCTTCACCTACCGCGACGGAATCTTCCTGCGCTGGCTCGGCAACACGCTCCTGTACGTCGTCGCCGGAGCCGGAGGCGCGACCATCCTCGCCACCCTCGCCGGGTACGGCCTCGCCAAGTACGCGTTCCCGGGCCGCAAGGCCTACTTCGCGGTCGTCCTCGGCGCGATCGCCGTCCCCGGCACCGCCCTCGCCGTCCCCACGTTCCTGCTGTTCAGCCACCTCGGCCTGACCAACACGCCGTGGGCGATCATCGTCCCCTCGCTCACCAACTGCTTCGGCCTCTACCTGATCTGGGTCTACACCGCCGAATCGGTGCCCGACGAGCTCCTGGAGGCCGCGCGCATCGACGGCGCGAGCGAACTGCGGACCTTCTTCACGATCTCGATGCGGCTGCTCGCCCCCGGCATCGTCACCGTCGCGCTCTTCTCGATCGTCGCGACCTGGAACAACTACTTCCTGCCGCTCATCATGATCCGCGACCCCGACTGGTACCCGCTCACCGTCGGCCTCAACCAGTGGAGCGCGCAGGCCTCCGGGGTCGCGGCCGAGCCGATCTTCAACCTCGTCCTGACCGGATCGCTCGTCACGATCGTCCCGATCGTCATGATCTTCATCCTCCTCCAGCGCTTCTGGCAGTCCGGCCTCAGCGCCGGAAGCGTCAAGGGCTGACCCCTCGCAACGCACACAACGAAGTGAAAGGAACCACCGAGATGACAACCTCTCTCACCAGGCGAGCGGCCGCACGCGCGGTCGCCCTCGCCACCGGCGCCGCCGTCCTGGGCACCGCCCTCGCCGCCTGCGGTGAAGACGACGACGCCGCCGAGGCCGGCTCGCCCGCCGACCTCGACGCCGCCCTCGAAGCGGGCGGCAAGCTCACCTACTGGACCTGGACCCCCTCCGGCGAAGCCCAGGCCGCGGCGTTCATGGCCCAGTACCCGAACGTCACGGTCGAAGTCGTCAACGCGGGCACCGCGACTGACGAGTACACGGCCCTCCAGAACGCGGTCGCCGCCGGATCCGGCGCCCCCGACGTCGCCCAGATCGAGTACTACGCGCTCCAGCAGTTCGCGCTCTCCGACTCCCTCGTCGACCTCGCGCAGTACGGCCTCGACGACCTCGAATCCCAGTACACGGCCTCCACCTGGGACGCCGTCAACCTCAACGGCGGCCTCTACGGCCTGCCGCAGGACTCCGGGCCGATGATCCTGCTGTACAACCAGTCCGTGTTCGACCAGTTCGGACTCGAAGTGCCCGCCACCTGGGACGAGTACGTCGCCGCCGCCGAGGTCCTCCACACCGCCGACCCGACCCGCTACCTCACCAACGACGCCGGCGACCCCGGCTTCGCCCAGCCGCTCATCTGGCAGGCGGGCGGCCAGCCCTACGCCGTCGACGGCACCGAGGTCACGATCGACCTCCAGGACGACGGCTCCAGGCGCTGGGCTGACATGTGGAACCGCATGCTCGAACCCGGCCTCCTCGCGCCCATCCCCACCTGGAGCGACGACTGGTGGCAGGCCCTGTCCAACGGCACCGTCGCCAGCCTCGTCATCGGCGCGTGGATGCCCGGCATCCTCGAAGGCTCCGTGCCCGACGGCGCCGGCGACTGGCGCGTCGCGCCCGTCCCGAGCTACGACGGCTCGCCCGTCACCGCCGAGAACGGCGGCAGCTCCCAGGCGGTCCTGAAGCAGTCCGAGAACCCGGCGCTCGCCGCCGCGTTCCTGCGTTGGCTCAACGGCTCCCAGGAGAGCATCGACGTGTTCCTGGAGTCCGGCGGCTTCCCGTCGACCACCGCCGACCTGAACTCCGAGGACTTCCTCGCCGAGGCCCCCGAGTACTTCGGCGGCCAGCAGATCAACCAGGTCTCGGTCGCGGCCTCCCAGAACGTCGTGCCCGGCTTCCAGTACCTGCCGTTCCAGGTCTACGCCAACAGCGTCTTCCCGGACACCGTCGGCACCGCCTACACCGAGCAGAGCGACCTCAACGCCGGGCTCCAAGCATGGGAGGACCAGCTCGTCACGTACGGCGAATCCCAAGGCTTCCAAGTGAACTGACCGCCCGACCGCAATGCGGCCCGACCGGAACCCCGGCCGGGCCGCAGAACCATTGCGCACCAGTCGAATCGAGCCTAAGCTGCGGTATCTGCCGCAGAGCGCGGCACGTGACTCCTGAACGGACCCCTTGCCATGAGGACCATCGTCAACCGGCTGCGCCGCGGCCTCAACCGGACCGTCATCCGCGGCGCGGCGTACGTCGCGGCCGTCGCCGCGCTCGCGGTGTTCGCCCTGCCCGGTGCGGCCAGCGCCGACGAGGACTACTACGTCGGCTGCGGGGACAGCTGGACGTCCTGCCAGACCGGCGCCGCGGCCGGACTCGTGCAAGGCACCTGCATGACCTCGGACTACGCTCGCGGCTATACGCAGATGTGCGTGAAGTACGACGGCGACTACGTGTACGTGTACGACGGCAGGGCCGACGGCTACGCCGCCATGGCCCGCGTCGAGACCACCAACGGCTCCATCACCGACCGCTACTGCCGCAACAACCTCGGATACGGCAACTGGGCGGTGTGCAACTTCGACTGGGCCGAGTCGGGCGACCACCAGGCGTCGAGCGGGTACAAGTCGAACTACAGCTACATCGTCACCCAGGAGCTGTGGTCGTGGGGCGGGAACTAGCGCCCGACCGGCCCCGGACCGCCGGCGCGCTCAGACCGGGTCGAACTCGGTGATGGTGAGGTCGTGGAAGACGGCGGGGCCGCCGTCGGTGAAGAGGGCGAGGCGGTCGTCGGCGGGGTCGGGGAAGGTGAGGCTGGAGTGGGTGTAGCGGCCGTCGTCGAGGAACACCTCGGTGGAGGTGTTGTCGACGAGGATCCGCAGGTCCACTTCGGTCCTGCCCGGCGCGAACGGGGTGCGGCTCTCCAGCCAGCGCCCGGTCGGGTCGGGGTTGCCGGTGTAGCCGCGGTTGAGGTAGGCGTAGTCGCCGAGGCGGTAGACGCCGGCGTCGATGTGCCTGGCGCCGTCCCCTGAGAGCCGCAGCTGGAAGCCGACGTTGTTCAGCTGGGTCCAGGTGACGCGGGTCTGGACCTGGTAGGCGCGCCCGCGGTAGTCGAGCGGCAGATTGCCGTTCACCTGGACGTCTCCGAGGGTCACCGTGCGCGCGGCCCGGTCGGCGAGGGTGCGGACGGGGCGCGAGAGGAGCGCGGACTCCGTCGCGCTGGACCAGTGGAGCGTGATCTCGCGGACGATCGAGTCGGTGCCGTTGAACCCGTCGGTCTCCCAGGTCGGGGTGTTGTCCGGGTAGTCCCAGAAGTTCAGCCACCCGATCGCGTAGCGGGTCTTCGTGTCGAGCTGGCTGCCGGTGCGCCGTTCCCAGGTGACGGCGCCGTACCAGTCCCAGCCGTGGTCGAGCCATTTCGGGTCCGCGTGGTCGGGGGTGAAGGTCGTGCCGTCGAAGTCGCCGGTCCAGTATGCGAAGGTCGCGACGCCGCCGGAGCCCTTGGTGTTGGCGCTGGCGCCGAGGACCCAGCGGCCGGGCCCGGTGTCGGAGTCGATCCAGAACAGGTCCGGGCACTCGAAGGTGCCGAGGCCGCCGCGGATGAAGCCGCCGACGTAGGCCCAGCTCCGGAGGTCGTCGGAGTGGTAGAACCCGATCTTGTCGAACTCGGCGAGGACCATCACCCACCGGTCGAACCGGTCGTCCCAGACCACCTTCGGGTCGCGGAAGTCGACGACGCCCGGGTTGGGGAGCACCGGCTCGTCGAGGCGGCCGAAGGTGCGGCCGCCGTCGGTGGAGGAGAACAGGAACTGGGCCTGCCGGTGCGGCGCGGTCGCGAAGCGGTCCTCCTGGGTGGCGATCGCGATGACCGCGCCCGCGCCGAACCCGGCGGTGTTGTGCTCGTCGACGACGAGGCAGCCCGACCAGATGGAGCCGTTCGGGTTGGTCTCCTTGGGGATCGCGACGCCGAGGTCGGTGAACCCGACGTTGTCGTCGGAGGCGGCGACGCGCCACGAGGTGCCCGTGCCGGGCGCCGGGTAGTCCTTGTTGTAGAGGTAGTAGTAGCGCGTCTCACCGTCCACGTAGACCGGTCGCTGCGGGTCGTTCTTCCAGCCCTCGGGGACGGAGAAGTGGTATTGCGGGCGGTACGTGCGGGCCTGCGCGGCGGCGGGGGCGCCCACCAGGGCCGCGGTGCCGCCGAGGCCGGCGGCTTGCAGCAGGGTCCTTCTCGAGGTTCGCAGCATCGTTGCTCCAAATCCTTTACGTGCGTGTATGAGCGGGTCTTCTACAACCTAAAGAGTTAAGTGAAGTTAAATCTATGAATATGAGTGGTTAATCGGGGTTAAGATCGCCGGCCCCACGCTTCAGGCGACCTCGGATCGCCACGGCGGGTCCGCGCCGGGCCGCGAGCAGGTCACCGCTGCGACCTTCGAGGCGAACTCGACCGCCGAACGGGCCTCGTCGGGTCGCAAGCGCGCCAGGCCGTCAGGGGCGAGGCGCCCGATCCGGTCGAGCCGGTCGAGCAGCGCCCCGCTGAAGGAGTCCCCGGCGCCGACGGTGTCGACCAGGTCGGTCGGGTGCGCGGGCACCGCGAACCGCTCGCCCCCGCAGTGCACCAGCGACCCCTCGCCGCCCCGCGTGACGACGACCAGCCTGCGCCCCTGGGCGATCCACTCCCGGGCCAGGCGGTCCGGGTCGGCGCCGGGCCAGATCCACGCCAGGTCCTCGTCGGAGACCTTGACGATCGCCGAGAAGCCGAGCCACCGCTCCACCAGGCGCCGGTACGACTCCCGGTCGCCCAGAAGCTCCAGGCGCACGTTCGGGTCCAGGCTCACCGTCGTCGACTTACTCAGGCCCGCAAGCCAGTCCGCGACGACCGGGCCGCCCGGACCGAGCGCCAGGGCGAGCGAACCGGCGTGCACCGCGTCGAGCCCCGGCGCGACCGGCAGCTCCTCGGGCGACCACTGCCAGTCGGCGGTCCCGTGGAGGTGGAACGTGTAGCTCGCCGCGCCGCCCGGGTCGACCGAGACGAGCGCGAGGCTCGTCGGCTCCGCCGCCGCGACCGCCCACCGCAGGTCCACCCCGGCCTCCGCCAGGTGCGCCCGCAGGAGCCGCCCGAACGCGTCGGCCGACAGCCGCCCTAGGAACGCCGTCTTGGACCCCAAGCGCCCCAACGTGACCGCCGTGTTCATCGGGCTCCCGCCCGGATGTGCGACCGGGCGGCGCGGATCGTCCTCTGCGGCCTTGAGGTCGATGAGCGCCTCGCCGACGACGCCGATCATCGCCGCACCAGCCTCGTCCCGTCCCACCGGACCGGGACCGGGTCGGCGATCTCGCCGACGAACCCGCCGTCCTCGATGTTGCGGAACCCGATCAGGTGCGGGACGCCGTCCACGTCGTGCAGCCGCGCCGCGTACAGGCTCTCGTGCGCGAACGGGCGGGCCTTCGCGATGTCGAAGCCGCCCAGCAGGTCCTCCACCGGCACCACGTAGTTGTCGCCGGTCTCGCCCAGGGCGCGGCGCGCATCCGAGGCCTCGGCGCCGCCGCAGCAGAACAGCAGCAGCCACTGCCCGTCGACGCGGTGCAGCTGCGTCACCTCGATCTGCCCGAACCCGAGCGCGTCGGGACGGCTCAGCGGCGCCAGCACCTCCCACCGCTCCAGGTCGGCCGAGCGGGCGTGGCCCACCACGCCCCGCTCCCGGGCGGGCTCGGGACCGTCCACTCTGGCGGTGAACAGCATGTGCCAGCCGTCCCCGCCGGGATCGCGGAACACCCACGGGTCCCGGCACGCCTCGTCGAACCAGCCCGAATCGGGCCCGAACTTCTCGTAGTGGACGGGATCGGCCTCGACCAGCGGGCCCGGGAGCCGGCGCCAGGTCACCAGGTCGTCGGAGACGGCCGCGCCGATCCGCTGCACCTTGCCGTCCTCCGCGCGCGAGACGCCGGTGTAGAACAGGCGCCACGCGCCGTCGTCGCCGCGCACCACCGAACCCGTCCAGGTCGCCTGGTCGTCCCAGGCGGGCGCGTCGGCGCAGACCAGCGCGTCCGGCAGCAGCCGCCAGTCGGCGAGGTCCCGGGAGACCGCGTGGCCGACGGACGCCCGCTGGTGGCGGCGCCCCTCCTCCTGGAGGGCGCGGGAGGCGCGCAGGAAGAACATGTGGTGGCGGCCCTCGTCGTCGGTGGCGTACCAGGAGTCCCAGACCCAGTGGTCGGCGAGCTTGAGCATTCGTTTCCTTTGCGGTTATTGGGTGTTCGGGGGAGTCAGTCCTTCATGCCCGCGCTGGCGATGCTGCGGATGAAGGACCGCTGGAAGGCGATGAAGACCGCGACCATCGGGATCGTGATCATCGAGATGTAGGCCATGACCTCGCCCCAGTCGGTGTCGAGCTGGAAGAAGTACTGGACGCCGACCATGACCGGCCGCAGCTCCTCGCTCTGCACGGTCATGAGCGGCCACAGGTACGCGTTCCACGTCGCGGGCGAGGTGACGATCGTCAGGATCAGGACGGTGGCGAAGACCGGCTTCGACAGCGGCACGATGATGCGCCAGTAGGTGCGCAGCCACCCGGCGCCGTCCATCGCCGCGGCCTCTTCGAGTCCCTTGGGGAGGCTCGAGAAGTACTGCGCGAACAGGAAGATCGCGAAGGCGTTCACGATGAACGGGACGATCTGCACGTGGTAGGTGTTCAGCCACCCGATCTCCAGGACCGGCCGCAGCCCCTCGAAGCCGATCCACGGCAGGTTCGCCACGAGGTAGACCATCGGGACGATCGTGGTGTCGAACGGGAGGATGAGCGTCGCGATGATGAAGCCGAACACCACGGCCCGGCCCTTCCACCGCATCCGCGCCAGCGCGTACCCGCACATCGAGTTGACGACCAGCCCGAACCCGGTGACGCACGCGGTGACGAACACCGAGTTCGCGAGGAACCGCCAGAACGGCACCCGCTCGAAGACCGCCGCGTAGTTCGCGAAACCGACGTCGCCGACCGGCAGGAACGCCCGGAGCGAGTCCATGTCCGCGAAGATCTGGTGGTCGGTCTTGAGGCTCGCCGCGAGCATGAAGACGATCGGGAACAGGAAGAAGACGGCCAGGAGCGTCATCGGCGCGTAGAGCCAGCGCCGCCGCGCGGGGGACTTCATCGTCGCTGCGGTCACGATCAGTCCTTCTCTCGGGTCAGGCGGCGCTGGAGGAGCGCCATGGCGAGCACGACGCAGAAGAAGATGAGCGACAGCGCCGCGGCGTAGCCGATCTGCTGCTGCTGGAATCCCTTCTGGACGATCTGGTAGACGATGGTGCTGGTCGACCCCAGCGGCCCGCCGTCGGTCATGATGTCGACCTGCACGAACAGGCTCATCGCGGCGATCGTGATGGTGATGAGCACGAAGACGAAGGTGGGCTTGAGGAGCGGCAGCGTGATGTGCCGGAACCGCTGCCACGGCGTGGTGCCGTCGAGCTCGCCGGCCTCGTAGACCTCCTCGGGGATGGTCTGGAGCCCGGCGAGCCACACGATCATGTGGAACCCGACGCCCTGCCACACGCTCATGACCACGATGGCGCCCATGGCGGTCGAGGGGTCCGACAGCCACGCCCGCCCCGCGTACGCCCCGGCGGTGAGCATCGACAGCGCGGAGTTGACGAGCCCGTCCTCCTGGTAGAGGAAGCGCCACAGGAGGCTGATGACGACCATCGACGTGATGACCGGCAGGAAGTACACGGTGCGGAAGAAGTTCCGGCCCGCGATCTTCTGGTCCACCAGCAGCGCCAGCACGAGTCCCAGGCCGCCCTGGAGCGGGACGACCAGGGCGGCGAACAGGAACGTGTTCCCGATGGACTGGTGGAACAGGTCGTCCTCGGTGAACGCGCGCCGGAAGTTGTCGAGGCCGATGAACTCCGGCGCGGTCGGCGAGATGAGGCGGGCGTTGGTGAAGCTCATCGCCAGCGAGACGACCGCCGGGCCGATGACGAACACCAGCAGCAGGACGATCGCGGGGAGCGCGAAGGCCCGCGCGGCGCGCTGCTCCTTGCGCTGGAAGTCGCCGCGGCGCCGCGGGCGGGCCGCCGCCGCGACCGGCGGCGGGGCTGCGGCGGCTGCCGCGGGGGTCTGCTCTGTCCTGGCGATGGCCATGTGCCGCAGCCCTTCCTAGAACCCGTACCCGGAGTTCGCCTCGATGTCGGCGTCGATCTCGGCGACGGCCGCGTCGAGGGTCTCCTGGACGTCGCCGCCGTGGATGAGGTCGCCCGCGTACTGGGTGAACACGCTCGCGATGACGGCGTAGGCGGGGGTCTCGGGGCGCAGGACCGCGTAGGAGCGCGAGTAGTCCATCATCATCCGCAGGTCGCCGTCGGGGCCGTAGTGCTCGGTGAGCTCGGCGGCCGCGTCCGTTGCGGGGATCAGACCGGTCTGGTTCGCGAACTCGGCGACGAACTCGTCCGAGAGCGCGGTCTCCATCCACGCGTTGCCGCCCTTGGCGTCCGCGGTCGAGGTGAGCGCCCACTGCCAGGAGCCGCCGCCGATCTTGGGCCCGGTCCCGAAGTCCGGCGGGGGCAGGAACAGCACGTCGTCGAACTGCTCCATCGCCTGGAGCGCGCCCCAGTTGCCCATGAACGTCATGGCCGCGTCCCCTTGCAGGAACTCCTCGGCCCCGATGGGGGACTCGGGGTTCGCGAACCCGCCGGTGAACAGCCCCTGGAACCACTGCCCCCACGCGAGGGCCTCGGGCCCGTTGAGGGCGCCCTCGGCGCTCAGGTACGTGGAGCGGTCGAGCAGGTCGCCGCCGAAGCTCTGGAGGAACGGCGAGAACGCGTACGGGTACCACTCGCCGATGTCGGCGGTGGACAGGTCGAGCGCCCAGCGGTGGCCGGTGTCGGCGGCGATGCGCTCAAGGGCCTCGTCGAACTCCTCGCGGCTCCACGGCTCGTCCATGGTCGGGATGCGGACCCGGGCCGCCTCCAGGACCGACTCGCGCGCGAAGATCGAGCACGCGGCCTCCCAGTGCCCCACCGAGTACAGCTGGTCCTGGAACTTCCCGAGGGTCGTGGGCAGGAACCTGTCGGTGATCTCGGCGGGCACGTCGAGCGGCTGGAGGTGCCCGGCCCAGGCCCAGTTGGCGACGTTGGGGCCGTCGACGGTGAGCAGGTCGGGCAGGTCGCCCGAGAGGGCGGCGGCGTTGACGGTGTCGTTGTAGGCGTCCTGCGGGAAGGACTCGCGCTCGGCGGTGTAGGTGTCCTGGCCGGCGTTGAACGCCTCGATGATCTGGTCGGTGACGCCCAGTTCGGCGTCGTTCCCGGCCGTGTGCGTCCACAGCAGCAGTGAGCCGTCGGCGGATCCGCTTGCGGTGCAAGCGGTCAGGGCCGGTCCGGCGAGGGCGGCGCCGCCGGTGGCGGCGGCGAGCCTCATGAGGTCGCGTCGTTGCATGGTCACTCCAATACGGGCGGAAGGGTTCAGTGAGGGGCGGCCACGGACTGGCGCCGGGCCGTCGGGCAGGGCATGAGGTGCTGGACGGGCGCCGCGTCGGGGTCGTCCAGGCGGCGCAGCAGCTCGCGGACGGCCCAGCGGCCCATCTCGTAGTGCGGCAGGGCCGCGGAGGTGAGCCCGGGGAACAGCTCGGGGGCGATGAGCTCCTGGTCGTCGTAGGAGACGATCGACAGGTCGCCGGGGATGCTCAGCCCCAGTTCGGCGGCGGCGCGGTACACGCCCATCGCCATGCGGTCGTTGTAGCAGAACACGGCGGTCGGCCGGTCCTCCTTGGCGAGCATGCGCATCGCGCCCCCGTACCCGTCGAGGGTCAGCGCGTGCTCGACCTCGACGAGCAGGTCGCGGTGGTCGAGCCCGTTCGCCTCGACGCGTTCGCGCCAGGTCGCGAGCCGGATCGCGCGCGCCTCGACGTCCTCGGCGGTCGTCAGGTGCCCGATCCTGGTGTGCCCGGCCCCGGTCAGCTCGGCGAGCACGCCGAGCGTCCCGCCGCGCTCGTCGGGCACCACCGAGGACGCCGACCCGTCCGCCGTCCGCGCGTCCAGCAGCACGTGCGGGGTCGGGCCGATGCCCTTGGGCACCTCGACGACCTGGTGGTACATGGTGGCGAGGAGGATGCCGTCGATCTGGCGCTCCTGGAGCGCGGCGATCGCCTCGCCCGTCTCGGCGGGGTCGCCGCTGGTGTCGACCATGAGCAGCAGGAACCCCGCCTCGCGGGCCGCGTCGTGGGCGCCGCGGATCATCTGGCCCGCGAAGGGGGTCGTGGCGACGTCGTCGCCGATGAACCCGATCATCTGCGTGCGCCTGGTCCGCAGCCCGCGGGCGACGGTGTTGGGCCGGTACCCGAGTTCGGCGGCGGCCGCGCGGACCCGGTCGCGGGTCTCCGATCCGATGCGCGTGCCGCCGGTGTCGTTGAGCGCCATGGAGGCCGTGGCGGTCGAGACGCCCGCGGCGCGGGCGACGTCGGCGAGGCGGGGTTTGGTCACCGTTGACTCCTTCCGATGGTTAATCGATTAACTGAGGTCGCACGGGTATGCGTCATGAGAGTTAATCGATTAACCCACACGTTATGCGACCGGAACTTCCGTGGCAACGCCCCGCCGGTCACGATTCGGCATCACCGGCGCCGCGGCCCGGGCCCGGCGTGCGCCGGGCCCGACGGCTCAGGCCCGGGCGGCGCCGGTCATGATCGCCACCGCGTCGGTCATCGAGTGCGACCGCGGCGTGATGACGGCCGCCCGCTTCCCCAGCCGCTGGATGTGGATCCGGTCGGCCACCTCGAACACCTGCGGCATGTTGTGCGAGATGAGGATGACCGGGACGCCCCGGTCCCGCAGGCTCGCGATGAGCTCCAGCACCTGCCGCGACTCGCGCACGCCCAGCGCCGCGGTCGGCTCGTCGAGCACGACCACCTTGGAGCCGAACGCCGCCGCCCGCGCCACCGCCACGGCCTGGCGCTGCCCGCCCGAGAGGTTCTCGACCGGGACGGTGACGTCCTGGAGGGTGGTGATCCCCAGCTCGGCCAGCTCCTCCTTGGCGCGCTGGCGCATCCGCTTCACGTCGACCACCCGCAGCACCGTCCCCAGAGGACCGGGCTTGCGGAGTTCGCGCCCCAGGAACAGGTTCGCGGCGATGTCGAGCGCGGGCGAGACGGCGAGCGTCTGGTACACCGTCTCGATCCCGTTGGCGCGGGCGTCCTGCGGGCGCTTGAACTGCACCCGCCGCCCGTCGAGCCGGATCTCGCCCTCGTCGGGGACCTCCGCGCCCGTCAGGCACTTGATGAGGGTCGACTTCCCGGCGCCGTTGTCGCCGATGACGGCCAGCACCTCGCCCGGGTAGAGGTCGAGGTCGACGCCGTCGAGGCCCACGACCCGGCCGTAGGTCTTGACCAGGCCGGTCGCCTGGAGGATCGGCTCGCGGGAGCCGGACTCGTCGGTGCTCATGCGCGCGCCTTTCGGATCCACTGGTCGATCGAGACGGCGGCGATGATGAGCACGCCGACCGCGAAGGTCTGCCACAGGATGTCGACCCCGACCAGGGCCAGCCCGTTGCGGAAGACGCCGACGATGAGGGCGCCCAGGAGCGTCCCCCACACGGTGCCGCGGCCGCCGAACAGGCTCGTCCCGCCGATGACCACGGCCGTGATCGAGTCGAGGTTCAGGTCCACGCCGGTGTTCGGCGAGGCGGCGTTCGACCGTCCGATCTGGATCCACGCCGCGACCGCGAGGATCGCCCCGGCCGCGAGGTAGACGCTCGCCAGCACTCGCTGGACCCTGATGCCCGCCAGGCGCGCCGCCTCCGGGTCGTCCCCGGCCGCGTACACGTGGCGGCCCCACGCCGTCCCGTGCAGGATCAGCGCGAGCGCGACGTACAGGACGAGCATCATGACCACGCCGACGGTGATGTTCACGCCCGCAAGAGAAAAGGTCTCGCCGGTGAGAGTGAGGAGGTCCGGCATGTCCCCGCCGCGGACGGTCGCACCGCCCGAGTACAGCAGCGTCAGCGCCAGGAAGACGTTGAGCGAGCCGAGGGTGACGATGAACGGCGGCAGTTTCAGCCTGGTGACCAGGAAGCCGTTCAGCGCGCCCGCGCCGAGCCCGACCGCCAGGCCGAGCGCGAGCCCGACCGGCGCCGGCACCCCGTTCTCCACAGTGGTCTGCGCGACCACCATGGAGCCGAGCACCATGACCGCGCCGACGGACAGGTCGATCCCGGCGGTGAGGATGATGAGGGTCTGGGCCAGGGCGAGCGTCCCGACCACGGCGACCTGCTGGCTCACCAGGGACAGGTTGGACGGTTCGAGGAAGCGCTCGTTGAGCGCCCCGAAGACGGCGACGGCGGCGATCAGCACGATGGCCGGGCTGATCGCCGGGTGCCGGTGGAGGAGGTTGCGGACGGTGCGCAGGGGCGTGGACCGGTCGAGGAACTCCTCGGCCAGGTCCGCCTCCGCCGCCGCGGTGTTGCGCTGGTTCACATGTGCTCCGGTGTGCTCGGGGGACGGCGGGGGACTAGCCCCAGCAGACGTCGCCCGCCTCAGTGGACGTGATCGACTCGATGCCCTCGTGCGGGGTGTCGGTGACCAGTTCGACGCCGGTGTCGAAGAAGTCGAGCCCTTCGGTGACCTCGGGCGCCTCGCCGGTGGTCGCGAGCGAGTGGATCGCCTCGACGCCCAACTCGGCCATGCGCACCGGGTACTGCTGGCTGGTCGCGCCGATGACGCCGTCGGCGACCGCGTCGACCCCGGCGCACCCGCCGTCGACCGACGCCACGATGAGGCTCTCGGTCGCCCCGGCGGCCTCGAACGCCTCGTACGCGCCGTACGCGGCCGGCTCGTTGATCGTGTAGACCACGTTGATGTCCGGGTTGATCGAGAGCAGGTTCTCGGCCGCGGTGCGCCCGCCGTCCTCGGCCCCGAGGGACGCCTCGTGCCCGACGATCTCGTACTCGCCGCCGGAGTACTGCCCCGTGGCCGCCTCGTCCCCATAGGACTCGGGGTCGGCGGTGTCGATGCCCATGCCGTCGAGGAAGCCCTGGTCGCGCTGGACGTCGACCGAGACGATCTTGTCGTCGAACAGGTCGATCATCGCGATGACGGCCTTGTCGCCGCCGAGCTGGGCGGCGGTCCACTCGCCGATGCGCTGGCCCGCGAGGAAGTTGTCGGTGGCGAAGGTGATGTCGACCGACTCGGGGTCGGACGGCGGGGTGTCGAGGGCGATGACGTAGAGCCCCGCGTCCCGCGCCCGCACGAGCGCGTCCTCCACGCCCGGCCCGTTCACGGTGATGAGGATGCCGTCGTCGCCGCGGGAGATGGCGTTCTCGATGGCCTGAATCTGGGAGTCCTCGTCGCCGTCCTCGCGGCCCGCCGCGAGCGTGAGGTCGACGCCGGCCTCCTCGGCCGCGGCCTCGGCGCCCTCCTGCATGGCGACGAAGAAGGGATTGGCGGTGGTCTTGACGATGAGCGTGACGCCGACGGTGTCCTCGTCGGACCCGCCGCCGGAGCAGCCGGTCAGGGCGAGGGCGCCCGCGGCGAGCGCGCCGACGGCCGCGGCGGACCGGCTTCGTAGGGTGCGATTCATCGGTGAATCTCCTCCTGGGGGTAGGCATCGCCGCCCGTTTGACAACGATGTCAACGACAGTTGTAGGACATGTGACCGTGTAGAGTCAAGACCACACGTTCTTTGGAGGTCAAATCGTGACATCGTTGTCAGGGCAGTACGTCTCGGGCAACGGCGCGCGCCCGACGATGCGGCAGGTCGCCGAGCTCGCCGGGGTCGGCATCAAGACCGTCTCGCGGGTCATCAACGGCGAGCCGAACGTGACCGCCGAGACGACGCGGCGGGTGCTCGACGCCGCCCGCGCCCTCGACTACCAGCCGGACCTCCACGCCGGGAACCTCCGCCGCGCCGACCGCCGCACCCGCACGCTCGGCCTGCTCGTCGGCAGCGTCGACAACCCCTTCGCTGGCGCCGTCCACCGCGCGGTCGAGGATGCCGCGGCCGGGCGCGGCGTCGCCGTCTTCGCGTCCAGCCTGGACGACGACCCGCAGCGCGAGCGCGAGGCCGTGGCCGCGTTCCTGCGCCGCCGCGTCGACGGGCTCATCCTCACCACCGCCACCGCGAAGCAGACGTACCTGCTCCCGGAGCTGCGCCGCGGCACCCCGATCGTGTTCGTCGACCGCGAGCCCTCCGGGATCGAGGCCGACGCCGTCGTGAGCGACAACGCGGGCGGCGCCGCGCGGGCCGTCGAACACCTGCTGTCCCAAGGGCACCGGCGCATCGCCTACCTCGGCGACCTCCGGAGCATCACGACCGCGCACCACCGCCGCGCGGGCTTCCTCGACGCGCTCGCCCGCGGCGGGATCGCCGCCGCCGACGCCCACGTCGTCGAGGACCTCCACGACGAGCACAGCGCCCGCGACGCCCTGCTGCGCCTGCTCGACGGGCCCGACGCCCCCACCGCCGTGTTCAGCGCCCAGAACCTCATCACGATCGGCGCGCTGCACGCCTTGCGCGAGCGCGGCCGCCACCGCGACACCGCCCTCGTCGGCTTCGACGACATCGAGCTCGCCGACCTCCTCGAACCGGGCGTCACCGTCATCGCCCAGCACCCCGAGGACCTCGGCCGCATCGCCGCCGAACGCGTCTTCGCCCGACTCGACGGCGACGCCTCACCGGCGCACCGCGTCGTCGTCGGCACCACCCTCATCGTCCGCGGCAGCGGCGAGATCCCTCCGCGGACCTGACCGCGTTCCGCGGTCTGCCTACGCCACGCGCTCCTCGCGGGCCGGGGCCTCCACGGCGCCGCCGGTCGGCGGCTCGGCGCTGCCGATGCGGGAGACGAGGCCGATGACTAGCGCGGTCAGAGCGCCGGTGGCGGCGCAGATCCCGATCGCGAGCGACGGCGAGAGGACCTGGGCGAGCAGGCCGCCGACCGCGATGCCGAGGCCCTGCGCGGTCTGGAGGCCGGCGGCGGCGAAGCCGATGGCGCGCGAGCGCATCCCGTCGGGGATGAACAGGGTGAAGCGGACCTGCGCGAGCACGATGTAGGCGTGGCATACCCCGGCGAGCGTCCACAGTGCGAACGTCGCCCACAGGGGCGGCGCGGCCGCCGTCGCGGCGAGCGCCAGTCCCGCGGCGACCGCCAGCGGCACGGTCAGGCGCCGCCGCCACTCGGTCCCCAAGCGCGCCACCAGGAGCGCGCCGACCGCGGTCCCGATCACGATGGAGGACATGAGGAGCCCGACCGACTCCTGCCCCGCGCCGATCTCGGCCGCGTAGGGCGCCGCGAGCGCCTCGGCGACCACGTAGAAGCCGACCAGCCACACCAGCCCTGCGATGGCGAGGAGCCGCCGGTCGCCGACGACGAGCCGGATCCCGGCGAGGGCGAACCCGCTGCCGCGGCGGGAGCTCGGGTCGTCGTGCTCGGGCAGGTGCGGCCCGACGCCGAACCGGAGGAGCGCCGCCGAGACCAGGAACGTGGCGGCGTTGACCGCGAGCGCGACGTTGGGGCCGTAGGCGTTCACGATGACGCCGCCGAGCGCGAACCCGGCGATCTGCGCGATCTGGTCGGTCGAGGTCGCGATGCTCATGCCGACCGGGAACAGCTTCCCCGGGAGCGTTTTGGGGACGGTCGCGATGCGGGCGGCCGAGAACAGCGGCTCGGGGCAGGTGACGGCGACCAGCAGGACCGCGACGACCGGCAGCGGCAGCCCCGGGATCGCCATGGCGCCGATGAGGACCGCGCGGAGCAGGTCGACCGCGACCATGACCGTCCGCCGCGAATACCGGTCGGCCAGCCCGGCCAGGAGCGGCGCGGTGATGAGCGGCGGCAGGTACGTGAGCGCGTACGTCAGGGCGGTGAGCGCCGCCGAGTCGGTCCGCTCGAACACCAGCAGCGCGACCGCGACCCGCGCGATCTGGTCGCCGATGCGCGACTGGGCCTGGGCGAGCCAGAGGAATCGGAACTCGCGGACGGCGAGGACGTCGCGGAATCGCGCGGTGCGCTCGGTCATGGGCCTGCCTGTCGATGCGCCGGGGAGTGCCCGGCCGAGGGGGTGGATCGTGTCCGGAACCATTGAAACCCATTGGGGCACTGCACGACAAGCCCCTTCGTCCCCCTCGGCAGCGGTCTATTGCGCGGGGCGGCGGACGACCAGTGTCCAGACGAGACCGGCGAACGCCGCCACCGTCGCCAGGGCCCGCACGGTGTTCCACGCGGTCCACCGGGCCTCGTCCAGCAGCGCCCGCGTCGCCGCGAAGTCGACGTCCCCGCCGCTCGCGACCGCGGCCTGCAACCGCTCGTTGAGCGGCACGTTGACACCCACGGTGATACCGACCGACACGAGGTACGCCGCGAGCGCCACGGACAGCCACACCAGGACGGCGCGCTGCCCGGACCGAAGGTGGAGGACCAGCGCCAGTGCGATGAGCACCAATGAACCGGTGAACTCCACCCCGAGGAACAGCGGGTTCATGATCGCCGCATCGAGCGCCTGGAACGCCGTCACGAACGTCCGGTCGTCCGTCCCGCCCAGTCCGGGCATGATCGTGTTCGCCCAGTCCGTGTAGACCCCGGCGGTCAAACCGGTGGTCACGGTGGCGAGCACGAGGACGCCGGTCCGCAGCGGCTGCCGCGCCGGACGGGCAAGGGTGTTCGGGGAAATCGTCATGTCCCAATCAAAGCCCATGCCACCCCGATCCTCCATGGCCGGGACCCGCGCCCCCATGCGCATCCGTCTACGCGTTCAGGCTTCGGCGCGGCGGAGGCGTTCGTCGGCTCGGGCTCGGATCGCGTTGCCGCAGTGTGGTTCCTGGTGGTGATCGCACGCCGGGCGCGGTCGTCGAGGATGCCGATCGCCGGCCGCGGCCCCGGATCGGCCGGGTCCGACGAGATCCGCCGCATGCCGAACATCACCGCGACCGGCTCGCTGCCCAGCTGGCGTCGGCACCAGTCCGGCAGCCAGGCCCGCAGATCCTCCAGCAGCATATTCCGGACGTGTTAGGATACGACCCGTGACGTTTCCTAATGATCGGCCGCGGGCGCCGGGGCGGCCCCGGGACGGGGCCCGCGAGGCGGAGATCCTGCGGATCGTGCTCGCGCTGCTGGGCGAGGCGGGCATGGACGGGGTGAGCTTCGAGGAGGTCGCGCGGCGGGCGCAGGCGTCGAAGAAGACGCTGTACCGGCGCTGGGCGACGAAGCAGGAGATGGTGGTGGCCGCGATCAAGGCCGGTCCGGCGGCGGGCAACAAGCCCGAGCCGATCGACACCGGCTCGCTCCGCGGCGACCTCCTCGCGCTCCTCGAGCGCCTGGAGGCGACCATGGACGCGGGCTCCTCCGTGAGCCTCACCATTCTCCAAGCGGGCCTTCGCGATCCGGAACTCTGCCAGTACATCGAGGAGACCGCGGGCCCGACCGGCGCGCGGCTCACCGAGACCGTCCGCCGCGCCGCCGTCGAACGCGGCGAGCTGCCCGCGACCGCGGACCCGTTCGCGTACGAGGAGGTCGGCGCCGCGGTGCTCGTCCTCCGCAAGCTCAACGGGCTCGCCACCGACGCGGCCTACCGCGAGGCGCTGGCCGACGCCGTCCTCATCCCCGCGCTGCGAAGCGGCGTCGCCGCGGGCCAGCACGGCATCTTCTCCGGCCGGCCGACCCCGGCCGCCGACCGAAAGGACCAGTGATGACCACGATCCCCGGCTTCACCTACGACCGGATCCCCGGCGCCGACGGCGTCGAGCTCAACGTCGCGCACGCGGGCGAGGGCCCGCCCGTCGTGCTCCTGCACGGCTTCCCGCAGACCCACGTCATGTGGAGCGCCGTCGCCCGCGACCTCGCCCGCGACCACACGGTCATCGCCCCCGACCTGCGCGGCTACGGCGACAGCGCCAAGCCCGAGGAGACCGCCCCGGAGACGTACGCGAAGCGCACCATGGCGAACGACGTCGTCGCGGCCGCCGCCCGCCTCGGCCACGAGCGATTCGCCCTGGTCGGCCACGACCGCGGCGCGCTCGTCGCCGTCCGCGCGGGCCTCGACCACCCCGAGGCCGTCTCGCACATCGGCATCCTCGACGTGCTCCCCACCCTCGACTCCTGGGACGTCCTGCACGGCGCCGACGCGAAGGTCGCCTGGCACCTCTACCTCATGGCGCAGCCGAAGGGCCTGCCCGAGAAGATGATCGCCGCCGTGGCCGAGGAGTTCTTCGCCTCGTTCCTCGACGCGTGGGACCCCGCCGGGACCACGTTCACCGCCGAACTCCGCGAGCACTACCTCCGCGCCTCCGCGGACGCGGTGCCGTCGATCGTCGCCGACTACCGCGCCACCGCCGGCATCGACCTCGACATGGACCGCGCCGACCGCGCCGCGGGCCGCACCCTCGCCATGCCCGTCGCCGCGATCTCCCAGGACTGGGGGAGCCTCCTCGGCTTCGACCCCGAGAAGATCTGGGCCGCCTGGGCCGCCGACTTCACCTACGAGCCCGTCGACGCGGGCCATTTCATGGCCGAAGAGGACCCGGTCCGCATCGCCGCGTTCATTCGCGGACTCCTGGCCCGATAGCGGCGCAGAAATGTGAAGAATAGCTATTTCCTCATGGTTTCCGGCGTTACGATCAGGCTGATTGGCGGCCTGCGGGCTTGAGGGCTCCGCCGGGTTTCGCGGCCGTCTTCGGTCGAACGGAGGCAGGACTATGGCGCAGAACAACAGCCGAGCGGCATGGGCGGCGGGAGGGACGACGCTCGCCGCGTGCCTGATGATCATGGTCGGCGTGTGGCAGGTCCTCATGGGCCTCGCCGCGATCGCCGAAGACGAGATCTTCGTGACCACGCCGAACTACATGCTCCAGCTCGACCTCACCGGTTGGGGCTGGACGCACCTCATCATCGGTGCCCTCGCGGCCGTGACCGGCATGTTCATCTTCTCCGGCCGCGCGTGGGCGCGCTGGCTCGGCATCGTGCTCGCGGTCCTCTCGGCGACCGCGCAGTTCTTCTGGATGCCGTACCAGCCGCTGTGGGCGATCACCGTGATCGCGGTCGACGTGTTCGTGATCTGGTCCCTCGCGGCGACCGGCTCCGCCGCCGAGACCGGGTACGACGGCTACCGAGCTGGCGAGGCGTCCGACTGGAGCACCAAGGACACCCAGCCGGGCGAGCCCTTCGCGAACCCGAGCCGCACCATGTACGACCGCCAGACCGAGGAGGCCCCGACCGGGCAGGCCGAGTCCATGACCCGGCCCGCCCAGCGGCCCATGGACCCCGAGTGACGGCATGACACTGAGGGCCGCCCGGCACCGCCGGGCGGCCCTTCGCGTTGCAGTGCGTCAGTCGAACTCGACCAGCTCCGCGTCCCAGGGTGCCAGGGTCAGCCGATGGCCGAGGGGCTGTTCGCCGAGGACGCCGCGGCCGCTGCGCGGGAGGTCGATCGTCTTCGGTTCGGCGTCGAGATTGAGGTAGAGGTGGTGCCGCTCGCCGACCGCCCGCGCCATGACCCCCGGCGGCGCCGCGGGCCCGCGGCGGACGCCGAGCCGTTCGATCTCGGTGTCGAGGACCGCGCCCAGGAGGTCGGTGCGGGCGGGCAGGCCGATGCAGATCGCGGTGCCCTCGCCGTACCGGTGGGCGGTGACCGCGGGGTATTCGAGGTCGAGGTTTGCGATGGTCCCGAGCACCTCGGCGCCGCGGGGTTCGATGAGGTCGAAGCGCGGTGACGCGACGCTGAGCCGGCGTTCGCCCAAGCGCACCTGCACTTCATCGGTCCCCTTGCGGCCGTTGAGCTCGCTCAGGAATCGCGGCTCCTCGTAGGCGCCGACGCGGACGCCGAAGACGTCGGCGAGGCGGCCGGGCCTGGTCGTGCGGAACGCCTGGCCGTCGGTGTCGAGGCTCGCCGAGTCGGCGGTCATGATCGCGGTGCCGCCGCGGGCGACGAAGGCGCGGATCGCCTCCGCGGCGCGCTCGCTGAGGACGAGCACGCCCGGGACGACGAGGATCCTGTAGTCCAGTGCGGAGCGCTCCAGGTCGACCATGCGCACGTCGAGGTTCCGGTCCAGGACGGTCCGGAACGCGGTGAGCGCCTGGTCGTCGTGGCGCTCCGGCAGCGCGGCCCCGGCGATCTGGCTCGCGAAGTCGAGGGCGATCGCGATCTCGGCCTCGGAGCGGTAGGGGAAGCCGAGCGCCTCGATCTTGCGGAACTCCGCGGCGATCCGCCGGTACTCGTCGAGCTTGCGCGTCGGCTCGCCGTCCCAGTCGACCATGCCTTGCAGGAACTGCTCCTCGCCCGCGTGCATGGTCTGCCAGGTCCATCCGCACACCAGCTGGTTCCCGAGCATGAGCGTCGCGTACGCGGAGCGGCGGATCGAGCCGGGGGCGGCGGTCATGGTGGTGAACTCGGTGCACCAGAACGGCTCGTCCTGCTCGTAGCGGATGCGGGCGATCCCGAAGAGGGCGTCGCGGACGCTGTCGGTGTCCATGAGGGACCCGCTGGGGTAGAAGCCGTTGCCGGGGCGCGTCAGGCGCCCTGCGTACGCCCCTGCGGCCCAGTCGAAGTGCTTCGGCCCGTAGTACCACATGTTGGAGGTCGTGAGCAGGCCCGGCGCGTTCGCATCGACCACTTCGGACAGGTCCGTCAGGTACGCGTTCATCTCGTCGGAGACGAACCGCCGGAAGTCCAGGGCCCGTTCGGGAGCGCCGCCCGCGAGGCCGGGCCGCGGGAGGCCGATCTCCGCGAAGTCGCCGATCCGGCGCGACCAGCGCTGCCCGGCCCAGGCCCGGTTCAGCGCCTCCAGGTCGCCGTACTTCGCCTTGAGCCAGGCGTTGAAGCGGTCGCGGACGGCGGGGGAGTACGAGATCGGGCCGTCGCCGGGCTCGTTGTCGATCCCGAACGCCGCCAGGGCGGGATGGCCCGCATAGCGGCGCGTGAGGCGGTCGGCGAAGCGGCGGGCGTGCGCGCGGAAGTGCGGGTCGCCCGCGTCCTCGGTGTAGCGGTGGTTCGGGTAGCGGCGGGTGCCGTCGGGGTCGACGACGCCGATCGTCGGGTGCTTGCGGTGCAGCCACAGCGGCGCGGGTCTGACGGCGAGGTCGAGGATGACGCCGAGGCCGTGCTCGTGCATGACGTCCATCGCCTCGTCGAACCAGTCGAAGCGGAAGTCGCCGTCGGCCGGCTCGAAGGCGTCCCAAGCGAGGTGGCCCAGGCGGACGATCCGCAGCCCGGCGTCGCGCATCATCGCGGCGTCGCGGCGCCACGCGGCGGGGCCGGAGTCGTGCGGGTGGTAGTTGGCGCCGACGAGCAGGCTCCCGGGGCCGGTGAGCTCGCGGGCGGTGAAGTCGGGGGTCATGGCGGTCCTCCAGGATCGCGGATTCCGGCACTCGCTGGCGCCGGGGCCGGCGCCGGGTGTATGTTACAACTTGCGTGAGCGCTCACGCAGACGAGTGCTCCCCGTTCGACCAGCGGTTTCCACCGCGAACCCCTTTTCGCATTTCTGAGGAGAAGCGCAATGAAGCCTTCAACCGAGTCGGGACTGTCCCGCCGCTCCTTCGGCCGCCTCGCCGCCGGGACCGCCGCCGCGCTCCCCGCCGCCGCGGCCCTCGCCGCCTGCGCCGAGGAGTCCGACCCGAACACCGTCACGTTCCTGTCCTGGGACGGCGCGGTCACGATGGACCCCGTCATCGCCGAGTTCAAGAAGCAGTACCCCGACTACAAGGTCGAGGCCACCTACCCCGGCGGCGGCGCCCCCTACATCCAGAAGCTCCAGACGCAGCTCGGATCCGACAGCGCCCCCGACGTCTTCATCATCACCGCCGAGA
The DNA here is from genome assembly GCA_040643255.1 of Glycomyces sp. NPDC047369. GTDB lineage: Bacteria > Actinomycetota > Actinomycetes > Mycobacteriales > Micromonosporaceae > Glycomyces. The sequence continues at coordinate 1,012,852 of JBEYTX010000001.1, forward strand.
ACAAGAAGCAGCTCATCGACGCCGCGCTGGTCCAGGACCTCGGCGGCGAGCCGTGGGCCGCGAACCTCGCCGACGCCGCGATCGCCACCTACAGCCGCGACGGCAAGCTCTACGGCTCGGCCGTCTCCGCGTGGGGCGGCGGCCTCGCCGTCAACAACGCGGTCCTCGATCCGCTCGGCGAGTTCCCCGCCGACTGGGACAGCTTCCTCGACCTGTGCGGCCGCATCCGGGACACCGGCGTCCGCGCGATCATGGAGGCCGTCGACAGCATCACCGCCACGCTCGCGGCCCTCCTCGGCCAGCAGAACGTCGCCTACGGCGGCACCATGGACCAGCAGATCTTCGACGGCGACCTCACCTTCGAGGAGGCGTGGACGCCCGCCGTCGCGGCCTGGTACCGCCTCTTCGAGGAGGGCCACCTCGACAACGCCGCCGCCGGGACCACCTACGACCAGGTGATCCAGGAGTTCCAGCAGGGCCGCACCGCGATGATCTCCGCCGGCTCGTGGGGCCTGCCCGGCATCGTCGAAGGCGCCCCCGACCTCGACCTCACCTTCAAGGCCGCCCCCGGCATCGCGGGCGTCCCCTACTGGTGCGGCGCCGTCTCGCCCGGCCTGGCGCTCAACGCGAAGGCGAAGCAGCCCGAGGCCGCGAAGAAGTTCATCGACTGGATGTCCACCAAGGCGGGCGTCGAGGTCTACCAGGAGGTCAACCAGAACATCACCACGACGAAGGACTTCGAGCCCGAGCTGCCCGCCGAGTTCGACGAGCTCGTCCCGGCCGTCCGCGCCGGCGAGTACTACCTGCCCTCGGCGAGCTGGCCCGACTTCAGCGACGCCCTCGCCACCGAGTCCACCGCCCTGGTGCAGCAGCTCGCGTCCGGCCAGATCGGCCCCGAGGACGTCGGCAAGGGCATGGACGCCAAGCTCGACTCGCTGCGGTGACCGCCGTGCCCGCGAATCCGCGCCGCCGCCTGCTGCGGCGCCAGAGCCTCGAGTCGCACCTGTTCCTGCTGCCGGTCGCGGTCGTGTTCATCGTGCTGTTCCTCGTGCCGCTGGCACAGTCGTGCTACTACAGCCTCACCGACTTCAACGGCTACACCGCCGACGCCGAGTTCGTCGGCCTCGAGAACTACACGACGATCTGGCGCGACACGTCGATGCTCTCGGCCCTGGGGTTCACGCTCCTGTACGCCGTGACGACCACCGTCGCGATCACCGTGCTCGCGATCCCGCTCGCGATCACCCTGAACCAGCGGTTCTTCGGCCGCGACGTCGTCAGGTCCGTGTTCTTCTTCCCGTCGGTCCTGTCGATCGCGATCCTCGGCCTGGTGTGGGGGTTCATATTCGCGCCCTTGGGGTCCGGGGTCATCAACTCGGTGATCGGCTGGTTCGGCGCCGCGCCCGTGCCCTGGCTCGCCGACGCGACGCTGGCGAAGCTCAGCGTCATCGTCGTCGCCGTCTGGGCCGGGACCGGCTGGCACACCGTCCTCTACCTCGCCTACCTCCAGGCGATCCCGTCCGAGTTCTACGAGGCGGCCCGGATCGACGGGGCCTCGCGCTGGCAGCAGTTCCGGCACCTGACGCTGCCGCTGCTGACCCCCGCGATCACGGTGAGCCAGCTGCTGCTGCTCACCGGCGGCCTCAAGGTCTACGACCTGCCGTACACGCTCACCAAGGGCGGCCCGGGGTTCGCGACGCGGACCCTGACGCAGTCGATCATCGAGAACGGCATCGCCCAGTCGGAGATCGGCAAGGCGTCGGCGCTGAGCGTCGTGTTCTTCCTGGCGGTCGGGCTCCTCATCGTCGCCCAGCTCGCCCTCTCGCGCCGTCTGGAGGCCCGGTACTCATGAGGAGTCTGCGCAGCATCGTCCTCAGCGTCGTGATGCTCCCGATCGCGGCGGTCGTCGCGATCCCCTTCTACTACCTCGTCGTGAACACGCTGAAGACGCAGGCGGAGAGCTCGGCGAGCCCGCTCGGCCTGCCCTCCCGCTTCAATGTGGACAACTACGTCGAGGTGTTCCGGACGCTCCCGATCGGGCAGGCGTTCCTGAACACCGTGTACGTCACCGCGGTGTCGATCGCGCTCATGCTCCTGGTCGGCTCGATGGCCGCCTACGGCATGCTCATCGGCCGCGGGCGGCTCACGGCCGCACTCGGCGTCCTGTTCGTGGTGGCGTTCCTCGTCCCCGGCCAGACCACGCTGATCCCGCTGTACCGCATGCTCACCCGCGTGCGGCTGGTGGACACACTGGAAGGGATCATCGTCCTGTACCTGTCGGGGGCGATCTTCTGCTACTTCCTCATCGTCGGGTACATGCGGACGATCCCGACCGAGCTGTTCGAGGCCGCGCGGATCGACGGCGCGGGCTCGCTGAGGATCTACTGGACGATCGTGCTCCCGCTGACCCGCCCGATCCTGGTCACCGTCGGCGTCTTCCAGGCGATGTGGGTGTGGAACGACTTCATCACCCCGAACGTGTTCATCAACTCGCCCGAGAAGCAGACGCTGGTCCTCCAGGTCTACAGCGCGGTCGGGCAGTTCACCACCGACTGGCCCGCGTTCCTGACGCTCAGCGTCATCGCCTTGGCGCCCATGGTCGTCGTGTTCCTGTGCGCCCAGCGCTACATCGTCTCGGGCCTCGTCTCCGGCAGCGTCAAGGGCTGACCCCTACTCCGAAACGGATCTGATGTTCTCCGCGAATCTGAAACTCCACCCCGACTTCACGATCGGGACGGTCGAGCGGCGCCTCTTCGGCGGCTTCGTCGAGCAGATGGGCCGCCACATCTACGGCGGCGTCTACGAGCCCGGCCACCCGACCGCGGGCCCGGACGGGTTCCGCCGCGACGTCGTCGGCCTCGTGCGCGAGCTCGGGATCACCGCCGTCCGCTACCCGGGCGGGAACTTCGTGTCCGGCCACGACTGGGAGGACGGGGTGGGCCCGGTCGCCGAGCGGCCGCGCCGCCTCGACCTCGCCTGGCACTCGTTGGAGCCCAACGAGGTCGGCCTGCACGAGTTCAGCGACTGGCTCGACCTCGTCGGCGCCGACCTCGTGCTCGCCGCGAACCTCGGCACCCGCGGCACCCGGGAGGCGCTGCACCTGCTGGAGTACGCGAACGTCCCCGGCGGCACCGCCCGCGCCGACGCGCGGCGCAAGAACGGCCGCGAGGAGCCGTTCGACGTGCGGATGTGGTGCCTGGGCAACGAACTCGACGGGGACTGGCAGATCGGGCAGAAGAGCGCCGACGACTACGGGAAGCTCGCCGCGGTCACCGCCCGCGCCATGCGCGCCGTCGACGCCGACCTGGAGCTCGCCGCGTGCGGCTCCTCCTGGCGCGGCATGCCGACCTTCGGGGTCTGGGAGCGCACGGTCCTGGAGCACGCCTACGACCAGATCGACTACATCTCCTGCCACTCCTACTACCACGAGGAGGACGGCGACACGGCGAGCTTCCTCGCGTCCGGTGTGGACATGGAGGACTGCATCGAGAGCGTGGTCCACACGATCGAGCACGTGCGGGCGGTCAAGCGCTCCAAGCGGCGCATCGACATCGCCTTCGACGAGTGGAACATCTGGTACCAGGACCCGTCCGAGATCGACGTGACCTCCTGGCCCGTGGCCCCGCGGCTCCTGGAGAACCAGTACTCGGCCACTGACGCCGTCGCGCTCGGCGGGCTGCTCATCACCCTGCTCAAGCACGCTGACCGCGTGAAGTCCGCGAACCTCGCGCAGCTCGTGAACGTCATCGCCCCCATCATGACCGAGCCCGGCGGGCCCGCGTGGCGCCAGGCCACGTTCCACCCGTTCGCGGCGACGGCGCGGCACGCGCGGGGGACCGCGCTCCGCGGCGTCCTCGACGCGCCCGCCGTGAGCACCGCGAAGTTCGGCGACGTGCCCGCCGTCGACGCCGTCGCCACCCTCGACGGCGGCCGCGCCGCGGTCTTCGTCCTCAACCGGTCCCTTGAGGACACGGCGTCCTTCACGGTCGACGCCACCGCGCTCGGCCTCACGGGACCGATTCGCGCCCAAGGCATCTGGGACGAGGACCGGCACGCGAAGAACACCCTGGAGGCGCCCGACCGGGTCGCGCTCCGCGAGAACCCCACCGCCCGCTTCGCGGACGGGACGGTCGCGGTCGAGCTGCCGCCGCTGTCCTGGACCTGCGTCACCGTCGGAGGCGAACGATGACCGCGATCCCGAAACCGCTGTTCCGCGACCCGATCCACGACGGCGCGGCCGATCCCACGGTGATCTGGAACCGCACCGCGGGGGAGTGGTGGATGTTCTACACCAACCGGCGCGTGTGGGCGCCGCCGTTCGACGACGTCTCCTGGGTCCACGGCACCGACATCGGCGTCGCCTCCTCAAGGGACGGCGGTGCCACCTGGGTCTACCGCGGGACCGCGCAGGGCCTGGCGACCGGCTGGGGCCGCGACACCTACTGGGCCCCCGAGGTGGTCGACGACGGCGAGCGGTTCCACATGTACGTCAGCGTCATCGAGGGCGTGCCGACGCGCTGGGGCGGCTCCCGCATCGAGGGCATCCGCCACTACGCCAGCGACGACCTCGTGAACTGGGCGTACGTGTCCACACTCGACCTCGACTCGGACGACGTCATCGACGCGTGCGTCCTCCCGCTCCCCGAAGGCGGCTGGCGCATGTGGTTCAAGGACAGCGCCCGCGGCGCCCACACCCACACCGCCGACAGCCCCGACCTGTACTCGTGGACGCCGACCGGGCCGGCCGTCACCAACGTCCCGCACGAGGGCCCGAACGTGTTCGCCCTCGGCGGCGCCTACTGGATGCTCACCGACGAGTGGCGGGGCCTGCGCGTCCACCGCTCGGCCGACCTGCGCGCGTGGGAGGCCCGCGACCGGATCCTCACCGGCTCGGGCGAAGGTGCGGACGACGGCGGCATCGGGCTGCACGCCGACGTGGTGGTCGTCGGCGAGGACGCGTTCGTCTTCTACTTCACTCATCCCGAGCGCCTGCCGGGCGTCGAGATTCGCGACGACCTGCCCGGCCACCGGCGCTCCTCGATCCAGGTCGCCCGCGCCCGCGTCGTCGGCGGCGAACTCGTCTGCGACCGCGAGGAGGCCCTGACCGGGCCGATCCTGCCGGTCGCCGGGCCGTGAACGGCTCAGGCGGACTCGCGCCACAGGACCGCGGGGACCACGCGCCGCCGCTCCGCCGGGCCCGCGGCGCCCGAGAGGGCCCGCTCGACCACGTCGGCGATCTCGCGCGTGAGGTCCGGGCCCAGGATCGCCAGGCTCGTCAGCGCGGGGGAGGTCACGGCGCCGAGCGAGAGCCCGTCGACGCCGACCAGCCGCACCCGGCCCGGCACGTCGATGCCGCGCCGGTGCGCGGCCCGCAAGGCGCCCATGGCGATCAGGTCGCTGAACGCGATCACCGTGTCCGTGTCGGGGAACCGGTCCATGAGCCGGTCGAAGCCGAGCTCGCCGGCGTCCACCGACTGCGGCGGCGCCTCGCAGACCACGACCGCCGCGGCCGAGTCCGCGTCCACGGCGCCCTCGTACGCGATCCGGCGGCTGCTCGGCTCGTAGACGGCCCCGAGCGGCTGGCTCTCCAGCAGTCCGAACCGCCGCGCGCCCCGGGCCCGCAGCTCGTCCGCGAGGCCCTTGAACGCGGTGTCGAAGTCGAAGTCCACCGAGTGCAGGCCCTCGGCGGTCGCGGTGCGCCCCAGCAGGACCAGGGGCGCGCCGCGCGCCGCGGTCACCAGGGCCCCGTCGGGCTCGCTGAAGTAGCCCACGACCGCGTCGACCTCGCTCGCCAGGCGGCCGACGAGCGCCGTCTCGGACTCGTTCTCGTGCGAGGAGATGGTCATCTGCCAGCCGCGCGCCGACGCGGCGTCGAGCAGGTCGGCGGTCAGCTCCGAGTAGTACGGGTTGCGGAAGGAGTCCACGACGAACGCCACCGTCGTGGTCTTCGCCGACCGCGCGAGGTTCGCGGCGAAGCGGCTGGGGCGGTACCCGAGGCGCTCGCTGACCTCCAGCACGCGGGCGCGGGTGGCCTCGCTGATCCGCGGCATCCCGTTCATCGCCCGGGTCACGGTCTGGCGCGAGACGCCGGCCTCGCGGGCGATGTCCTCGATGGTCACTCGTCGCTGCATGGCACCCATTATCGCCTGCCGGCCGGCAGGCGCGGCGGTGCACGGATCCGCGCGGGGGACTTGACACCGCCGGTCCCCGAGCCGCTACAGTAGCGGTACTTTACCGATAAATAAACCGTGTCCAGGAAGGCAACCCCTGTGAGCCAGCGATTCACCGTCCGCGTCGGCGACGCCGTGGCCGAGGCCGCCCCCGACCTGTGGGGCCTGTTCATCGAGGACCTCAACGACGCCCTCGACGGCGGCCTCAACGCCGAGCGGGTCCGCAACGGCGACTTCGAGTTCGACGCCTCCGAGCGCGAGGGCTTCCACCCGCTCACCGGCTGGGCCGCCGAAGGCGAGACCGCGGTCCGCACCGAGGACCCGCTCCACCCGAACAACCGGCACTACGCGCGCCTGATCGGCCCGGCCGCGCTCGCGAACGGCGGCTGGGACGGCGTCGCCGCGGCCCGCGGCGAGCGCATGCGCCTCTCGCTGTTCGCGCGCACCGACACCGCCACGGCCGTCGACGTCCAGGTCGCCGGGGGCGCCGCGACCGCGGTCCTCGAAGTGCCCCAAGGCGGCTGGCACCACATCGAGGCCGACCTCGAAGCGGCCGCCGACGGCCGCGGCGAGCTGCGCCTCGCCGTCCCCGCCGGTGCCGTCGTCGACATAGACGCGGTCTCCCTGCGGCCCCTCGGCGACGACGGCGAGCCGCTGACGTTCCGCCCCGACCTCCTCCAGGCCCTCAAGGACCTCCACCCGAGCTTCATCCGCTTCCCCGGCGGCTGCCTCGCGCACGGCTACGGCCTCGCGAACGTCTACCACTGGAAGGACACCGTCGGGCCCCGCCACGAGCGCGCCCAGGCGTACAACATCTGGCACTACCACCAGTCCCGCCAGATCGGCTACCTCGAGTACTTCGCACTGTGCGAGGCCGTGGGCGCCACCGCGATCCCGATCGTCGCCGCCGGGGTCTGCTGCCAGAACTCGCCCGGCGGGCAGCACGCGATCCCCGACGAGGAGATGGACGCCTACGTCCAGGACGTGCTCGACCTCGTCGAGTTCGCCAACGGCGGGCCCGAGACCCGCTGGGGCGCGAAGCGGGCCGAACTCGGCCACCCCGAGCCGTTCGGCCTCCGCTACCTCGGCGTCGGCAACGAGGACGAGATCACCGATGAGTTCAAGGACCGGTACGCCCGAATCGAGGACGCCCTCCGCGCCGCCCACCCCGAGATCACCCCGATCGGCACCGTCGGCCCCTCCCCGCACGGCGCCGACTACGAAGCCGGATGGGCGTTCGCCCGCGAGCGCGCGATCCCGGTCGTCGACGAGCACGGCTACCAGAACCCGCGCTGGTACCACCAGAACCTCGACCGCTGGAACGCCTACGACCCCGAGGGCCCGAAGGTGTACCTCGGCGAGTACGCGGCCTGGTCCAGCCGCGTCCGCTCCGCGCTCGCGGAGGCCGCGTACATGACCGCGATGGAGCGCCGGCCCGAGGTCGTCAAGCTCGCGTCGTACGCGCCGCTGCTGGCCCGCGTCGGGCACTCGCAGTGGACGCCCGACCTCATCTACTTCACCGCCGACGAAGTGCGGCCCAGCGCCTCCTACTACGTGCAGCAGGCGTTCGGATCCCAACGGGGCCAACGGGTCCACGCCGTCGAGCTCGAAGGCGCGGCGCACCGGCCCGTGGAATTCCCGACGATCGGGACCGCGGTCCTGTCCTCGGCGCGCGCCTCGGTCGCCTTCACCGGCGTCAGGCTCGACGGCGAGCCGGTCCCCGACGCGCGCACGGCCCCCGGCGGCGACGGCGTGCACCTCGGGTCGATCGACCCGACGGCGTGCGACATCGAGTTCACCGTCCTCAAGCACGACGGGGAGGACGGGTTCGAGCTCAAGCTCGGCCCCGAGGCCCCGGCCAGCTCGATCACGGTCTCGTTCGGCATGTGGCAGAACAAGTTCACCGTCGTCAACCGCTCCGACGACGGGATCGGCAACGGCGACCACGGGCCGGTCCCGTGGCGCGGCCTCCACGCGGGCGAGCCCGTCCACGTGCGCGTGAAGCTCGACGGCGCGCGCGTGCAGGTCTGGGCCGACGGCGAACTGCGCCACGACTACGAGCAGGACCAGCGCCCCGAGCAGCGGGTCACCGCCGGGGTCCTCTCCCGCGACGGCGCGGACGGCACCGAGTACGTGGTGCGCCTGGTGAACGCCGAGGACACCGCGAAGACCGCGCACCTCGCGATCCCCGGCCCCGCGACCGCCGCGGTCACGCTCCTCGCGGGCGCCGGACCCGACGACGGCGAGCTGTTCCACGCCTCCCCGGTGACCCCGGTGTCCTTGTCCGCCAAGGGCGAGGACGGCGTCGACATCGAGCTGCCGCCGTGGTCGTTCGCGACGGCGGTCGTCACGGCCTGATGCGGGGAAGGGGCGCGGGCGGGAGTCCGCGCCCCTTCGAAGTATTGACATCTCCCCATCGCGGTGGTTATCGTGAACATGTTGCGTGAGCGATCACGCAACATGAACCCGGTTCGCGGTGGCATCCCCCGGCATCGCTCACCGCATGGCGCATCGGAGCACCATGTCGAACACACCAGCCCCCGCGGTCCCCTTGGGCCGCAGGAACCTCCTCAAAGGCACCGTCCTCGCGGGCGGCCTCGCCGCCGGCCTCGGCGCCCTCGGCACCGCCGGCGCGCAAGTGACCGCGCAGGCCGCCGCCCACCCCGGAATGCTGCACTCCCAAGCCGACTTCGCCTACATCGCGGCGAAACTCGCGGCCGGAGCCCAGCCCTGGACCGCCGGATGGGACAAGCTCACCGCCAACCCCCACTCCCAGGCGGGCTGGGTCCCCCGCCCCGCCGCGACCATCACCCGCGGCGGCGGCGTCGGCGAGAACTACCCGCTCCTCTACAACGACGCCCACGCCTGCTACCAGAACGGCCTGCGCTGGCGCATCGCCGGAACCGCCGACAACCGCGACACGGCCGTCACCATCGCCAACGCCTGGTCCTCCACGCTCACCGAGATCAACGGCAACTCCGACGCCCAGCTCGCGGCGGGGCTCTACGGCTACCAGTTCGCGAACGCCGCCGAGCTCATCCGCGACGCCCCCGGCTTCGACCTGGGCCGGTTCCAGCAGATGCTCCTCGACGTCTTCTACGTCATGAACGACGACTTCCTCCGCAACCACCAGGGCACCTGCGACTCCCACTACTGGGCCAACTGGGACCTGTGCGTCATGTGCTCGGTCCTGGCGATCGGCATCCTCTGCGAGGACGACGCGCTCATCGACCAGGCCCTCGACTACTTCTGGAACGGCATCGGCAACGGCTCGATCCAGCATGCGATTCCGTTCGTCTATGACGAGTACGCGCAGTGGCAGGAGTCCGGGCGCGACCAGGCCCACTCCGTGATGGGCCTGGGCCTCATGGCGACGTTCATGGAGATGGCCTGGCACCAGGGCATCGACCTGTGGTCGGCGCGCGACGACGCCTTCGCGAAGGCCTGCGAGTACGTCGCCCGCTACAACCTCGGCCACGACGACGTCCCGTGGACGAACTACTCGTGGGGCTCGGGCCACAACTGCGCCTACAACGAGATGACCGCGATCAGCTACGCCGCCCGCGGCACCTACCGGCCGGTGTGGGAGATGATCGTCCACCACTACACGTCGCGGCGCGGCCTGGCGCTGCCGATGTCGGCCCAGTTCGCCGCCCAGGGCAGCCCCGAAGGCGGCGGCGGCGACTACGCGACGACCTCCGGCGGCTTCGACGCCCTCGGATTCGGGACGCTCCTGTACGTGCGCGACCGGGCCCCGGTGGCCTCGAACCGGTTGCAGTCCTTCAACTTCCCCGACAGGTACGCGCGCCACAGCTCCTTCACCGCCCGCATCGACGCGAACGTGAACCCGGCGGACGACGCCCGCTTCACCCTCGGCGCGGGCCTCGCCGACAGGGCCGCCGACTGCGTCTCGTTCGAGTCGCTCAACCTCCCCGGGTACTACCTGCGGCACCAGGGCTTCGCGCTCAAGCTCCAGGCGAACGACGGCAGCGCCGCGTTCGCCGCCGACGCGACGTTCCGCCGCGTCCCCGGCCTCGCCGATGCCGGCGCCACGTCGCTCCAGTCCTACAACTACCCCGACCGGCATGTGCGGCACGCGAACTACGTGCTGCGCGTCGACCCGGTCACCGATGCCGCCGCCCGCGCCGACGCGACCTTCCGCATCGTCTCCTGACACCCCTCGCGCGGCCGGGCCGACCGGCCCGGCCGCCTCGTCACCGACCAGAAAGCACCGCCTTGCTCCTCACCATGACCCGACGCGCCGCGAAGCGCGCGCGATCCGCCCTGACGGCATTCGCAGCCGTCGCGATCGCCGCGACCGGCGCCGTCGCCCTCCCGCCGCCCGTCCAGGCCGCTGAACCGAGCCCCCTCATCACCGACTACCTCGTCCAGATCAACGAGACGGTCTCCGACGCCGGATTCACCCACCCCGGCGTGGGCCTCACCGCCGACGACCTGCGCAACGCCCAGACCCAGGCCCGCGCGGGCCAGGAGCCGTGGGCCTCGTACTTCGCGGCCATGGCCGCCACCGGGTACGCCGGGACCGGCTACCGCGCCTCCAACTCGAAGTCGGCCTCTGAACCGGACGTCCCGCTCGACCCGACGTTCGTCCAGGCGGGCATGCGCAACCGCGAGACCCGCGACTCCTTCGGCGCGCTCACGCAAGCCCTCATGTGGACGATCACCGGCGACGAGGTCTACCGCCGCAACGCGATTCAAGCCCTGCGCACCTGGGCCGGGATGGACCCCGCGAAGTTCACGTACTTCCCCGACGCGCACATCCACACCGGGCACCCGCTCTACCAGTTCCTCATGGCCGCCGAGATCATCCGCGCCACCGACCCGGCCGCCGACGACACCCCGGGCACCTACGGCGGGTACGACGTCGTCTGGTCCGCGGCCGACGACGAGCGGCTGCTGAACAACTTCGCCTACCCCGTGGTGAACACGTTCCTCTACTCCAACGAGAAGTGGATGAACCAGCACAACTTCGGCCTCTTCGGCCGGATCGCGACCGCGATCTACGACGACGACGCCGCCGGGTACGCCAAGGGCGTCGAGTGGTTCACCGTCAACGCCGCCTACGACGGCTACGACAACGGCGCGCTCGCGCCGCAGATCCCGCTCATCGACGCCGACGACCCGCTCAACCCGTACGGGTACGACTTCGTGCAGGTCCGCGAGATGGGCCGCGACCAGGCCCACGGCGAGTGCAATATCGACAACTTCACCGGCCTCGCTCGAATGCTCGAAGTCCAAGGCACGAGAGTCGATCCGACCGCGGGAACCGTCTCCACGGGCTCGGACGCGGTGTCCGCGTACGACTTCCTCGACCACCGGCTCCTCGACGGCGCCAACCAGTTCTTCGGCTTCATGATGGGCGCCTGGACGCCCTGGGTCGACGAGCGCGGCGACGGCTGGAACGGCACGATCTCCGAGGCCTACCGCGGCCGCCTCGCCAACACCGTCAACGAGCTGTACTACGAGTACGCGATCGAGCGCGGCGTCGACGTCGAGGCCGAGGCTCCCTGGCTCGCCGAGCTCGCCACCCGCGTCGACGGCCCGGCCTTCTACGACGGCACCAACCTCGCCACGTTCTGGGCCCCGGGGGACAAGAACCCCGAGTACTGGGTGGCCTTCCCCGAGGAGCTCGCCGGGACCGGCCCGGTCGCGCTGCCCGACTCCACCGACCTGCCGTTCGAGCACCGCAGCCTCCAGCTCGACGACCGCACCGCGATCGTCACCGAGGACGGCGAGACCTTCGCCCGCGCCGCCGTCGACGGGGAGGGCACGACCAGCGTCCTGTCCCGCGTCATGCACGACAACAACGGCGCCAACGGCATCCGCCTGCGCACCGACGGCCCGGCCGTCCTCGAAGTCCTCGACAAGGAGCCGGCCTCGGGCCTCAACCCGAATGAGCTCGACGCGAAGGTCGTCGCCACGATCGACCTGCCCGACACCGGCGGCGAGTGGCGCTACGTGACCTTCCCCGAATCGGGCACGTTCACCGTGTTCCTGCGCCTCACCGGCGCCTCCGGGACCACCGTGGACCTCGACAGCCTCCGCTTCAACGCGCAGACCTCGCTGACGCCGCCCCAGTTCGCGCAGACCGAGACCACCGAGTACCTGACCGCCAGGGAGTCCTCGACCTTCGACTTCTCCGCGGTCGACACCGGCGGCGGCGTGACGTACCGCGCCGCGGGCCTCCCCGACGGCGCCGCGATCGACGCCGCGACCGGCGCGCTCACCTGGAAGCCCACGAAGCACCAGACCGGCCGGTACGACTTCATGGTGGTCGCCGACGACGGCGAGTCCGTCGCGGTCCGCGACTTCGAACTCGTGGTCTCCAAGGACCGCAAGAAGACCGTGAAGACGATCGTCGCCGACGGCACCGACCCCGACGCGGTCTACACCACCGTCACGCACGAGCCGTTCCTCGCGGCGAAGACCGCCGCCGAAGCGGCCGCGAAGGACGGCACCGACGACGAGTACACCGCGGCGATCGCCGACCTGCGCGCCGCGATCCGCACGCTGCGCCTGCTCAACCCCGAGCTGGCGGACGGCACGCTCGACTACCGGGGCGGCGTCGTCGCCTTCACCGGCGTCGACCTCGCGGGCCTGAACAACCTCGCGGACGACCAGTCCGGCAGCGGCACCGCGGACTTCCGCATCGGCTCGTTCGTGCTCGACTTCGGCACCCGCTACCGCGTGCAGGCCGACGCGTTCGGCCTCGAAGCCCGCTTCACCTTCGCGAACCGCTTGCAGGGCACCAACATCTACGGCTCCAACGACGGCGTCACCTGGGACCTCCTCACTGAGCACGAGGCCGAGAACGTCAACGGCTGGCAGGACATCGACATCGTCCCCGAGCACGCCGGGCAGTCCTACCGGTACCTGAAACCGCAGGTCGACCACCCCGGGATCCCCACCGACCCGGCCTACCCGGGCCTGTGGTCCTGGAGCGGCCTGCGCATCCACGGCGAGCGCGTCGAGGTCCCCGGCACGATCGACACCGTGTCCGTCGCCTCCCCCGACGCCGAGACCGGCCGGGTCACCGCGGGAGACACCGTCACCGTCGCCTTCACCAGCCCCGAGCCGATCACCGACGTGACCGCCACCGCCGCGGGCCACCCGCTCGACGTCTCCAGTGAGGACGGTCTGACCTGGACCGCCACCGGCGTCCTCGGCGACCTCGACGGCGGCCGCGTCCTCGACGTCGCGATCGACCACACCACCGCCGACGGCGAGACCGCCGCGACCGTCCACGGCTCCACCGACTTCACGACCCTGTACGCCTCCGACGAACGCGACCTCGTCGACCTCGCCGACGCCCAGGTCGTCGACGCCGCGGGGAACCCCGACCCGGCCCGGGCCGCCCACGCGGCCAAGGCGATCGACGGCGACGGCGCCACGTTCACCGACGTCACCGCCGTCGATGGGACCTACGAACTCATCTGGGACTTCGGCGAAGGCGCCGCGGTGAGCCTCGACCGCGTCGACTTCATGTCCCTGCGCGACAACAACGGCATGATCCGCCTCCCGAACCTCCGCCTCCAGGGCTCGAACGACCTCGAGAACTGGACCGACCTGACCGGGCGCGCGTTCAACACCCACGCCTGGCAGGGTCTCGACACGATCGACCAGGGCGCCTACCGGTACCTGCGGTTCACCAACACCACCGTCATCAACGTCGCCGAGGTCCGCGTCTTCGGCACCGCCGAACGCGACCTCGACCCGATCCTGGCCCGCGCCGACGCCGTCGACCTGACCGCGTACGCCCGCGGGTCCCAGATCCTGTTCCCGCGCGAGGTCGCGGCCGTCCGCGAAGCGGCCCAGGCGGAAGGCGCCGACGAGTCGGCGCTCGCGCAGCGCCTCCTGGACGCCTGGGACCTCCTCGACGCGGCCTTGGACGCAGCCCCGGCGGTCCTCGACCCCGCCTGGGTCACCGCGAGCACCGCCACCGCCGACGGCGCGACGAGCGCCGCCGCCAACGGCTGGCGCATGTTCGACGGCAGCACCGGCACTTACACCGACACGACCACGAAGGCCTGCACGAACACCGTCGCCCCCACCGACGGCACCTCGTTCACCGTCGAGTCCGTCAAGTACCACCCGCGCGCGAACGCCGTCTCCCGCGCCACCGGCATGTACCTCCAGGGCTCCAACGACGGCGGCGCCACTTGGACCACGTTCGCCAACACCGGCGCCCCGGCCGCGGGCTGGAACACCCTCGCCCTGACCGCGCCGGCCGCCTACGACCAGCTGCGCATCAGCGGCGGCAACGGCTACTGCAACGTCGCCGAACTCCAGTTCATCGTGGACACCGTCGACACGAGCGGCCTCGCCGTCCGCCTCGCCGACGCCGCCGCGCTCGCCGAGGCCGACTGGACCCCCGACACCTGGACCGCCCTCGCGACCGCCCGCGACGCGGCCCAGGCGACCGCCGACGACAAGGGCGCCACCCAAGAGGAGGTGGACACCGCCGCCGACGCCCTCGCCGCCGCGATCGCGGACCTGACCACCGCCTGACCCCCGGCCCGGCCCCGCGCGGCACCCGCACCCCGAGCGCCGCGCGGGGCCGCTACCCTTCGCCCTTCTCGACGGCGACGGCGGCGGCCGACGCGAGGGTCGCGGCGGTGAGGGCGCCCCATAGCGCGGTCGGGCCGAGGGCCGCGAGCGCGGTGATGGCCGCGGGGGAGACGGCGAGGCCGAAGCCGGTGGAGAGCTGGAAGCGGGCGAGGGCGCGGCCGATCGCGCGGGCCGGGGCCACGGCGGTGACGAGGGCGGTCGCGGTGCCCGCGTAGAGGATCTCGCCGAACGTGCAGACCAGGGACACCGCCGCGATCGCCGGGGCGGCCCAGCCGTGGCCGAGCAGGGTCGCGGCGAGGAAGCCGAGGTAGGAGGCGCTGAGGACCACGCCGCCGGCCGCGAGCACGGCCCGGCGCGGGTAGCGCGACAGCAGGACCGTGACCGGCACCTGCAACGTCACCACCATGACCGTGTTCGCCACGAAGACGACCGCCGACCAGGCCGGGGAGGCGTCGAGCTGGGTCACCAGGACCAGGGGCAGCGCGATCTCGGGGACGTTGAGGCAGAACGTGTAGACGACGTTGGCGGCCAGCAGCGTCCGCATCCGCGGCAGCGGCCCCTCGGGCGCCTCCCCGGCGTCGGCGCCCGCCGGGTCCGCGCGCATGCGGACCGACCAGGTCAGCGCCGCCGCCGCGACGTAGGACAGCCCGGTGACGGCCGCGAGCGCCTGCAAGGCAGTGGCGCCGCCGGTGAGGAACGCGATCGCGAGGAGCGCGCCCGCGCCCAGGCCCGCATTCCGCAGGGCCCGTCCGGCCGCAAGGGCCGCATCGCGTTCGCGCCCTTCGGAGACCGTCGCGACCAGGGCCGCGTGGGCGGCGGGCCACGCCTGGTTGCCGACGCCGAGGAACAGGGCCGCCGCGGTGAACATCCACACGTTCCCGGCGGGCGAGGCGAGCAGCAGCGCCACGCCCAGGACCCGCACGAGCATCGAGGCCGCCACGACGGTGCTGCGCGCGCCGCGGTCCAGCCACTGGCCCACGAACGGCGTGCAAGCGAGGGCCGCGACGATCCCGGCGGTCATGGCGACGCCGGTGGCGGGCGCGGACAGCTCCAGCACGGTCACGCCGTAGAGCAGCAGGAACGGCCGGAGCAGTCCGGTGCCGATCGCGTCGATCGACATGGCGACGGCGTAGCGGGGGCCTCCGGAGGCGCGGACGAGGTCGCGCGGCCGGGTCTTCAGGGTGGTCGGCATGGCGTCAACGATGCGGTCGGCCGCCTGCGGGGCCGCGTCGATTGACGGTGTTCGTCAACCGATGCGGGCGCCGGTCCGGCGACCGCCGACAATGGGTGCATGGTGTTGCGGATCGATATCGGCGGGCTGCCGCCCGAGCGGGTGCGGTTCTCGGTGTCCCCGCTGGCGGAGCTGACCGCGATGCTGCACGTGCTGGCCGAGCCCGCGCACCACCCGCAGCACGTCGGGTGGGCCGGGAGCGTCTGGGCCGGGCTGCGGCCGGAGCTGGCCGAGCGGCTCAAGGAGGCGGAGTTCCTCTGGCGCTCTTCGCGAGCGGACTTCCTCGTGCCCGCGCGTCCGCGGCCGACGCTCGCCGAGGAGCTCGACGACGTGGACCGGATCGACGACGAGGCGTACGTGACCGCCGCGCTCGTCACCACCTGCGGCAGCAACCGGGTCCGCTTCGCCGCCCCCTCGCCGCTCGCCGACGCCGCGGCGCGCGACCGGGCCCTGGGCCTCGCGCAGGCCCGCGGCGCGGTCCAGGAGGCGTTCGCGGAGCGGCTGCTCGCGGACCCCGCGGCGGTGCGGGCGCGCGTGCGCAGCACCCTCGAGGAGTGCGCCGAAGCCTTCTTCGACACGGCCTGGGCCGCGGTCGCCGTCCAGCTCGCCGACGACCGGCGGCTGAAGAGCGACCTGCTGGCGCGCCGGGGCCTCGGTGCGGCACTCGCGTCGGTCTCCAGCGCCGTCGCGCTGGCGCCGGACGGCGGCGTCATCGTCGTCGACAAGTTGCAGGACTCCGCGACCGCCGCCGACGGGGCCGGAGTCACGTTCCTGCCCAGCGTCTTCGGCCGCCCGCACCTCGTCGCGGTCTACGCCGCCGGGTGGCGGCCGGTCGTCCAGTACCCGGTCGCCGAACCGGACGCGCCCGCGCCGGTCTCGCTGGAGACGGTCACGCTGCGGCTGGAGGCCCTCGCGCACCCGGTGCGCCTGCGCCTGCTGCGCACCCTGGCCCGCGGCGCGCACACCACCGGCGAGCTCGCCCACGCCTGGGAGCTCTCACCCCCGGAGGTCTCCCGCCACCTCGCCGTCCTGCGCCGCGCGGGCCTCCTCACCTCCCAGCGCCACGGCCGCTACGTCCGCTACACCCTCAGCCTGTCGGACCTGACCGCGCTCGGCTCCGACCTCCTGGCGGCCGTCCTGCGCTGAGCCCTAGGTCCGGTGCCAGTGTGCGTCGGCCTTGGCGAGCGTGAGGACGCGGGTGACGGTGCCGTCGTCGTTGTCCTTGTCGCGCATGTGCTTGAACCCGATCTTCGCCATGACGGCGAGCGACGCGGTGTTCTCCGCGGCGACCGTGGCGTGGACCGCGTCGAGGCCGAGCACGTCGAAGCCGTAGCCCGCGATCGTCTTCGCCAGCTCGGTGCCGAGGCCCCGTCCCCAGGCGCGGTGGGCGAGGGCGTAGATGAGTTCGTGGCCGCCGGAGACCTCGGTCGGCTTGATCTCGGCGTGCCCGACGAGGAACCCGTTCTCGCGGACGGCCCACACGTCGAACGCGCCCGTGTCGTACACGTTCGGGAAGACCCGCCAGAACAGCGCGCGCACGTCCGCCTCCGGCTCGGGCCCGTCTCCCATGAACCGCGAGACGCGCTCGTCCATGAACAGGGCGACGAAGTCCTCTTCGTCGGCGTGGAGGTAGCGGTTCAGGACGAGCCGCTCGCTGCGCAGCTCTGGTGATCGGGAATCCATGAGGGGGAAGTCTCGCAGCCGCGCCGCGGCGGCGCAACCGAGTTGCGATGAAGGCCCGCCGCGGGCCCTGGGGAGGGCGCGCGGCGGGCCGGGGGCGGGGTCTAGACGCCGGTCATCTCGTTGGGCGCGTTCGGCAGGTCCGTCTCGGCGGTGATCTCGCCGGTCGCGACGTCCACGGCGTAGATCTTCTGCGCCGCAGGGTCGCTCACGTACGCGGTGTCGCCGCGGACGAACACGGCGGGGCGGGCCTCCTGCCATTCGAGGGGTTCTTCCCAGGCGTCGACGACGGGGAAGGAGGCGGTGACGGCGGCCTGCTCCATGTCGATGACGTGGAGGGCGCCGTCGGTGCCGAGGAGCAGGCCCTCGCCGTGGGGGCCGCGGGCGAGGGAGCGGAAGCTGTAGCTGGTGCCGACGTCGACGAGGGTCAGCTCGCCGGTGACGGTGTCGATGACGGACACGCGCTCGGGCCGCTCCAGCTCCGCCTCGGGGTCGACCTTGTAGTCGCCCAGGACGAACGGGGAGTCCTCGTGGCCGCGGGAGTTGCCGATGCGGCCGTACGCGTCGGGGCTGTCGACCTTGGTGAGGACACCGTCGCGGTAGACGAGGACGCCGTTCTCGCAGCCGACCACGATCGTCTCGTCGGCGGCGGCCGACTCCCCGTGCACGCCGGGGCATTCCTCGCTGCGGGCGATCTCCTCGCGGTCCGCGTCGAGGACCTGGACGCCGGGCCGGGACTCCTCGTCCCCGAGGGTCACCAGCAGCTCGCCGTTCGCCAGCTCCACGGCCACGCCGTGGTGGGGGTGCTCGGTGGTGAAGGTCTCGGTCTCGGGGAGCCCGTCGCCGAGGTCCTGCGGGTCGAAGAGGGTCACTTCCCCTGAGCCGTCGGCGAAGAGGACGGTCACGCCGGCGTGGTTGACGACGTGCCCGGCCTCGGCCGCGGGGAACTCCTCGTCCGTGAGAACGGCGGCGGTCGCGTCGAGGACGCGGAACCCCGTCGAGGTGGAGACGAGCACGTGCTGCCCGTCCCCGGCGGGGTTGAGCCGGTTGAAGCCGTCGAGCGGCAGGTCCTGGACGACTTCGAGCGTGTCGCCGTCGAGGACGTAGATGCCCCCGTCGTAGGTGGCGACCAGCGCGTTGTCGACCTCGACGGGGTCGGCCTCGGCGGCCTTCTCGGCGGGGCCGCCGCAGGCGGCGAGGACGAGCCCGGTGCTGAGCAGCGCGGGCGTCCATAGGGTGCGGGTTCTCATGCGGATCCTTCTCTGGGTGGGGCGGGCCCGGGCGGGCCCGCCGACGGGCGGGGTGTG
The DNA here is from genome assembly GCA_040643255.1 of Glycomyces sp. NPDC047369. Classification (GTDB taxonomy): domain Bacteria; phylum Actinomycetota; class Actinomycetes; order Mycobacteriales; family Micromonosporaceae; genus Glycomyces. The sequence goes on from JBEYTX010000001.1 coordinate 1,031,829, forward strand.
CGTCATTGCGGGGCGAGGCCGTCGGCGATGGCGTCGGTGTTCGCGGCCGCCATCTCGAGGTAGTTCCCGGCGCCCTGTCCGGGTTCGGTGAGTGATTCGGTGAACAGCGGGACGATCGCGATGTCGAGCCCGGTCTCCTCGGCCATGGCCTCGATGAGCCGCTCGGGCTGCGAGGCGTCCGCGAACACGACGGGGACGCCGGAGGCGGCGACGGCGTCGGCGAGGTCCTTCAGGTCGGAGCCGCTGGGCGAGGCGAGGGTGGTCCCGCTGGGGATGACCGCGCCGATCACCTCGAAGCCGTACCGCTGCGCGAGGTACCCGAAGACGTGGTGGTTGGTGACGAGCTTGCGGTGCTCGGCGGGGATCCGGTCGAACGCCGCGACGGCGTACGCGTGGAGCTCGTCCACTTGCGACCGGTACGCTGCCGCGCTCGCCCGGACCTGGTCGGCGCCGACGCCCGCGACGTGCTCGATCACCTTGTCGGCGATGACGTCGACGGCCTCGCCCACGCGGACCGGGTCGGTCCAGAAGTGCGGGTCGGGCATCCCGGCGGACTCGTCGGCGGTGTACTCGATCGGGTCGACCAGCTCGCCGACCGCGAGGTCGGGCACGCCGGAGGCCGCGGCCGCCTCGATGTGGCCGAGGACGCCCTCTTCGAGGCCGAGGCCGTTGTGCACCAGGAGCGCCGCGCGCTCCAGCGACGCGGCCTGTTGCGCTGAGACGCCGAATGAGTGCGGGTCGGCGCCCGCGGCCATGAGGACCGTGACCTCGGCCTGGTCGCCGACGACGTTCCGGACGAGGTCGCCCAGGATGTTCGTGGTCACGACGATGCCGGATCGGTCGGATCCCGTTGCGGTGCAAGCCGACAGCGCGGCGAGGAACGGCAGCGACACCAGGGTGCGCCGCGTGAGCGCGGCTACCATCCCGTCTCCACCATGAGGTCGGGCCGGAAGTCCAGCGCGAACGTGCGCGCCAGGCGCAGGTCGTCGCGGTAGTCGATCTCGTGGACCGCGGCGCCGTCCGGGTCGCTGACGTACGCGCGGGCGGTGTCGACCTGGATCACCGGCACAGTGCCGTCCGCGACCGCCATCAGCTCGGTCTGCGCGAGCGCGGCCCCCGTCGCGGGGTCGAACGAGCGGAGCATGCCGTCCCGCGTGAGCACGAGGACGGGGGAGTCCTCGCCGGTCGCGCTCACCGCCACTGCATCCGCGACGTCGAGCGCGGTCCAGTCGCGCTCCTTGAGGTCGAGCACGAGGACCCCGCCGTCCGCGCCGCGCGCGGCGAGCACCGAGGTGCCGGGGCGGTGGTGGAGGCCGCCGTCGATGCCGGCGCCGTCCGGGTAGGGGATCTTCTCCGCGGCCAGGTCCCCTTCGCCGGAGACCAGGAGCACCCCGTCGGCGCACGCGAACACGGCGCCGCGCCGGGTGATCGTGGGCGACTGCGGTTCCGGGCAGTCCCCGGCGAGTTCGGATCCGCCGGTGCCGTCGCGTTCGAGGACCCGGACGGTGCCGCCGTCGACCGTCAGGAGGCGCTGGTCGTACGGGAGCGCGGCCTGTGCCTCGACCGTCGCGGTCGCGGCGATCCCGCCCGCGTCGAGGGCCTCGCGGTCGAGTGCGACCGCGCCGTCCCCGGTGTCCAGGACGGTCACCGCCGGGTCCCCGACCGACGCGGACACGGCCCCGTCGACCTCGCCGACGCTCCGCGGCTCGGTCTTGTAGTAGTGCACGTGGTCGCCGTGGTCCACGGTCCATGCGCCGCTGTCGATCACGTGCGTGGCCGTGCCGTCCGAGACGTACGCGAAGCGGCCGTCGGTCGAAACTGCCTGCGCCCCTCCGGCTTCCGTGATCGGGGCCGGTTCCCCCGTCACCGGGTCGAGGAGGTGCACCCCGCCGGTGGCCGCGTCGGCGACGACGAGCCGCCACTGCGCTTCGGCGGTCTCCTCGGCGCCTTCGACGTAGCCGTGCGGCGTGGGGGAGGGGTCCTCGGCGGTGGCGCCGGGCCCGCCGGAGCAGCTCGCGAGGAGCGCGCATCCGGCGAGGGCGGCGGCCGCCCGGGCTCTCGTGGGCAGCGGCATTCAGTGTCCTCTCAGGTGGGCGGGGCGGGCGGGCAGCCGGTCGCGCACGAGCGCGGCCAGTGCCGAGACGAAGAAGGAGGCGACGGCGAGGGCGGCGATGGTCGCGCCCGCGGCCGTGCCGAGGTGCCAGGAGACGAGGAGCCCGCCCGCGGTGGCGGCCGCGCCGAGCAGGGCGGCGCCCGCCATGACGACCGGGATCCGGTCGGCCCACAGGGCCATCGCCGCGGGCGGCGCGATGAGCAGCCCGAAGACGAGCAGGGTGCCGACGACGTGGAACGAGGCGGCGATCGCGAGCGTCAGGAGCCCGATCATGAGGGCCTGCGCGAGACCAGGGCGCAGGCCGAGGGTCGCGGCCTTGCGCCGGTCGAAGGCGAGGGCGACGAACGACCGGTGGCAGGCGGCCGCGATGAGGAGCGCCGCGGCCAGGGCGCAGGCGAGCACGACGAGGTCGGCGTCCCGGACCGACAGCACGTCGCCGAAGAGGAACCCGGTGAGGTCCACGGCGAACGACTGCGAGCGCGACACGATGATGACGCCCGCCGCGAGCATCCCGACGAACAGCAGCCCGATCCCGGTGTCCTGGGAGAGCCGCCGGGAGCGCGAGAGCGCGGTGATCCCGAGGGCCATCGCGAGCGCGCTGACCGCGGCCCCGAGCAGGAGGTTCCCGCCGAGGAGCGCGGCGACGGCGACGCCCGGCAGCATGCCGTGCGACATCGCGTCGCTCATGAACGCCATGCCGCGCAGCACGACCCACGTGCCCGCGAGCCCGCAGATCCCCGAGACGAGCAGGCCGCCCCACAGGGCGCGGGCCACGAATCCGACCTCGAAGGGGTTGGTCAACCATTCCACGGCCAGAACTATAATGAAAATCGTTTTCGATTCCAAACCGAGGGGAAGTGATCCACGACATGCCCGCTGCGATCGAGCTCGACGGCGTCAGCGCGCGCCACGGCGCCGCGACCGTGCTCCACGACGTGACCGTTGCGGTTCCGCGCCACCGCATCACGGCGGTGACCGGGCACAACGGGTCGGGGAAGTCGACCCTCCTCGGCGTCCTCGCCGGGGTCCACCCGCCCGCGTCCGGCTCGCTGCGCCGCTCCCATCCGGGCCGCCCGGCCTTCGTGGTCCAGCGCAGCGAGGCCGCCGACGCGCTCCCGATCACCGTCCGCCAGACCGTCGCCATGGGCCGGTGGGCCCACCGCGGGGCGTGGCGGCGGCTCACCCGCGAGGACCGGTCCATCGTGGACCGGTGCATGGACCGCCTCGGCGTCGCCGACCTCGCGAAGCGGCGCCTCGGCACCCTCTCGGGCGGGCAGCGCCAGCGCGTGCTCCTCGCCCAGGGCCTCGCGCAGCAGTCCGAGCTGCTCATCCTCGACGAGCCGTCCACCGGCCTCGACGCCGGCGCCAGGGAGCGCATCGCCGCGGTCCTGTCCGAGGAGCGCGCCCGCGGCGTCACCGTCGTCCACGCCACCCACGACCCCGACGACGCCGCGCGGGCCGACCACCGCATCGACCTGTCCCGCGGGCGCATCGCCGCCTAGGGGCAACCCCGCCCGCCGCCGTGCACCTATGAACGCGGACAGGCAGATCGATGCGATTTGGAGTGTTCATGCGAGTACGACTGATAAGCGCCGCGGCGGTCCTCACCGGGGCGGCGCTGGCCTCCGCCGCGGCCGTGACCGTCGCCGGGGCCGAGGAGCCCGAGGCGCCGGTGGAAGCGGCGCCCATCGCGACCGCGGCCGACGTGGTGCTGCCGACCGGCGAGCACGTCGCCATCGCGGCCGACGGCACCCTCGACCTCCCTGCGGGCGAGGCGTTCAGCGTCGGGAAGAACGCCGCGGGCGAGCGGGTCGTGGTCCCCGTCGACGCGATCGACGAGGTGGCCTCCGGCGACCTCGACGCCGCGGACTTCAATGTGGACTCACCCGGGTCCGGTTTCGCGGCCGAGGTCGCGGTCGAGCCGAACGTCACGGTGACCGGCGAGTGGTTCGACGGCTCCGCGCCTTCAGCGTTCGCGGTCTCGTGGACGCGGGTCGGCACCGACCAGGGCGGCGGCCCCGAGTACGTGAGCGACGGCTCCGCGGAGCTGACGCTGGAGCCGGGCCGGTACCACCTGGTCACGATGATGTACCAGGGCGCGGACGAGAGCGAGTCCGATGTGGTCTCAGCGGTCCAGGAGATCCAGGTCGGCGAGCACCCTGTCGAGATCCTTGTCGACGGGTCGAGAGCGAAGCCGCTCGGCTTCGACCTCGACCGCGAGGCGCAGGGCGAGAGCGTCATGGTCGACGTCTTCAGCTACGGCCCCGACCACGAGGAGGGCGGCGGCGCCTGGCTCGGCTTCTGGGCCCAGCCCGGCGGCGACCTGTACGCCGTCCCGACCGGGCGGCTCTCCGGCGGCAACGACGTCGGCTACGTGCTGCGCGAGGGCCTGTCGAGCCCCGACGGCACCGCGGACCCCTACAGCTACAACCTGGTCCGGCACGGGAAGCACGGCTTCCGCGGCGACCTGACCCCGCCCGCGCACGACGCGGACCTGGCCCGGATCGACATGGACTACCAGGCGCTCGGCACGAAGGGGACGTTCACCCGGCAGGAGCTGTCCGAGCACGCGGACTACCCTGCGGCCTTCTACATCAGCACCGGCGAGGTCGCGCTGCCGTCCACGCGCACCGAGTTCTTCACCGCCGACCCGCAGGTCTCGTGGGAGCACCGGGCGTACTTCCCCTTCGAGGGCCCCTACACCCCGTGGGACCTGGTGCACCACCGCAGCGGCGTGCTCGACGCCGGCTCGGTGCAGGCGATGTCGTGGAACAACGCGCCCCTGTCGGTGGGCATCGACGACAACGGCCAGGACTGGCCCCCGGCGACCTTCGCGCGCTGGGACGAGATGGGCGCCTTGTACTTCGGACCGTGGATGTTCTCCTCCTCCACCGGCGGCGAGGGCATCCAGAGCGAGTACCTGCCCGGGAAGATCACCCTGTCCCGGAACGGCGAGGTACTCGCGCAGAACTCCGAGATCGGTCTCGGTGTCGAGGCGGCCGCGGTCGGCGCCGGGGAGCTGACGTTGACCGCCGCCGCCGACCGGGCCGCCTCGTGGACGCCGCTGGGCACGCACTCCGAGGCGGCGTGGACGTTCGACTACGACCCGGCGGGCAACCCGGTCCTCCCGGTGTCGGTGGTCGAGTTCGCGGTCTCGGGCATCGTGAACGGCGCGGCCGAAGGCGGCACCATCCAGGACGTCGACCTTGAGTTCGCCCAGCAGCCCGGCGCCGACGAGCAGCAATGCGCCGCGATGACCTTCGAGGTCTCCTTCGACGACGGCGCGACCTGGACCGCCGTCCCGATCGACCGCGACGGGAACACCGCGACCGCCTCCCTTACGCTCCCCGACGGCGCCGCGTACGCCTCCGTCCGGTTCACGGCCGCCGACCAGCACGGCAACACCGTCAGCCACGAGACGATCCGCTCCTTCGCGATCGCCTAGCGAACGGCCGGGCCTGCCCGCGCGGGCAGGCCCGGCCGTTCGGGAGCGGGGGAATAGGGGTGGACGCGGGGGCGTTGCGGCGAGTACAGATGACGTATCAATTACTTGGAGGGGGAGCGATGACCGACTTCGAGGACTTCCTGCCGAACGGGGAGGCCGCCCCCGACCGCTGGGTCGCCGCGACCCACCTGTTCGACGGCGTCGCCCCCGGCGGCGTGCCCGTCCCGCGCGAGGAAGGCCCCTTCGAGCGCTGGGAGCGGGCGAACGCCCGCTTCGACGCCCGCGACTACATCGGCGCCGCGAAGCTCCTCGCCGGAATCGTCGAGGAGACCCCCGGCCCGACCGGGCCGCGGCTCCTGCTCGCCCGCGCCTACTACCACTCCGCGCAGCTGCGCCGGGCCGAGGAGCAGCTCCGCGAGGTCATCGACCGCGACCCGGTCGAGCACTACGCCCACCTCCTGCTCGCCCGCACCCTCGAACGGCAGGGCCGCCACGAGGAGGCCGCGTCCTGGAAGCGCATGGCCGCCGCCTTCGGCGTCGGCCTCTGAACCGGCCGGGCGCCGAACGGCGCCCGGCCCCCACCGAACGAGCGGAGAACGAGCCGATGACCGCAACCACCGCGCGGACCCTCGACCGGATCGAGGACGCCCGCCACCTGGGGCCCGACTCCCAGGTCGACGACAAGGCGCTGGCCTTCGCGCCCACCGACCCCGCCCTCACCGACCCGTTCCTCATCATGGCCGAGGACTGGTTCTCCGAGCCCGGCTTCGAATGGCACCCGCACCGCGGGCTCGAAACCGTCACGCTCGTCATCGACGGCGTGCTCGAACACGGCGACAACCTCGGCCACGCCGGCGCCCTCGAACCGGGCGAGGTGCAGTGGATGACCGCCGGGAAGGGCATCGTCCATCGCGAACTCGCCTACCGCAACGAGCACGCGCACACCCTCCAGCTGTGGCTCAACCTGCCGAAGGCCAAGAAGCTCACCGAATCCCGCTACCAGGACCTCACCCTCGCCCGCATGCGGCGCTTCGCGGCGCCCGGCGTCGCGATCGACGTCCACGCCGGGACCGTCGCGGGCGTGACCGGCCTGGCGCAGACCCACCAGCCGGTCCAGGGCCTGCTCGCCGCGATCGACCCGCTGTCCTCCTACGACCTCGCCGTCCCCGGCGCGCACCGCCTGTTCGCGCACGTCGTCGCGGGCCGCGTCCTCGTCGGCGGCCGCGAACTCGCCGCCGGCCAGACCGGCTGGTCCGATCCCGTCGCGGGCGTGGACGACACGCTGCTGCACCTCGCCGTCCCCGACGGCGACGCCTCGGCGCGCGTCATGGTCTACAGCGGCACGCCCCTGCGCGAGCCCGTCGCGTTCGGCGGCCCGTTCGTCATGAACAGCCGCACCGAGATCGCCGAGGCGTACCGGGACTTCCAGTCCGGCGCCTTCGGACCGGTGCCCCGCACCGCCCGCCTCGCCTACGACCGCTGAGCCCGCTTTCGCCCAGGCGACGGGCGGCCGGGACTACGCTCGTGAATCGATGACGTGACAACTGGTTCGGACGGAAGGTGGTCCAAGTGAGCAACACCGAGACGGCCCCGGAGGCGGTGCGGTGCGGTCCGCCGACCGACGGCGCGGCCGGGGTCGAGGTCCTCGAAGCGCGCGAAGTGCCGCTCGGCGGCCCGCGCGCGCTGCTCGTGCGCCGCACCCTGCCGCAGCGGGCCCGGACCCTCATCGGCGCCTGGTGCTTCGCCGACCACTACGGCCCGGTCGCGGTCCCGGCGACCGGAGGCATGGACGTGGCGCCGCACCCGCACACCGGCCTCCAGACCGTCAGCTGGCTCTTCAGCGGCGAGATCGAGCACCGCGACAGCCTCGGCACCCACGCGCTCATCCGCCCCGGCGAGATGAACCTCATGACCGGCGGCCGCGGCATCGCCCACTCCGAGGTCTCCACCCCCGAGACCACCGTCGTCCACGGCGTCCAGCTGTGGGTCGCGCTCCCCGAGGCCGACCGGCACGCGGGCCGCGACTTCCAGCACTACGTGCCCGAACCAGTGCACCTCGACGGCGCCGAGCTCCGGGTCTTCCTCGGCGCGCTGGCCGGGTCCGCGTCCCCGGTCCGCACGTTCACGCCGCTGCTGGGCGCCCAGATCGACCTCGCACCGCGCTCGACGGCCGTCCTCGACACCGACCCGTCGTTCGAGCACGGCGTGCTCGTCGACGCGGGGGAGGTCCGCCTCGACGGGACCGTCCTGCGCCACGCCGAACTCGGCTGCACCGCGCCCGGCGCCGCGACGCTGACCCTGGCGAACGACGCCGACGCCCCGGCGCGGCTGATCCTGCTCGGCGGCCCGCCGTTCGAGGAGGAGATCGTCATGTGGTGGAACTTCATCGCCCGCACCCACGACGAGATCGTGGAGGCCCGCGACGAGTGGGAGGCCGCCACCGACCGCTTCGGCGCCGTCGAGGGCTACCCCGGCCGCCGCCTCCCCGCGCCGCCGCTGCCCAACGCCGTCATCATGCCCCGGCGCAACCCGCCGCCGCCCGAGCGGAACGACGAGCCGACGGGCGAGCCGGTCGTGCGCCGCGTCGACGCCGAGCGCCTCTACGAGATCACCGTGGACGGCGTCCGGGCCGGCCTGACCGCCTACCGCGACCGCGGCGGCCAGCGCGTCTTCTACCACACCGAAGTGGACAAGTCCTCCGCCCGCAAGGGACTCGCGTCGACCCTCGTCGAGCAGGCCCTCCTCGACGCCCGCGCGGCCGGGAAGCGCATCGTCCCCGTCTGTCCCTACGTCGCCCGCTTCATCAAGCGCCACCCCGAGTTCGCCGACGCCGCCGACCAGGCCTCGCCCCAGGTCCTCCACTGGCTCGAAGCCGAACTCGGCCCGCAGCAGCGGATGTGAAGCGGCGGGGGCGACCGGTCCGGTCGCCCCCGCCGGTTGATCATGTTGCCGCTCAGACCCATTCGGGGAGCTGGGCGTACCGGGCGCCGAAGCCGCCGGTGGGCAGGACCTCCTTGATCGCGGCGAGGTCGGCCTCGGTGAGCCGGACGTCGGCCGCGGCGGTGTTCTCCTCGACGCGGGTCCGGCTGCGGGAGCCGGGGATCGGGACGACGTAGTCCTGCTGGTGCAGAATCCAGGCCAGCGCGAGCTGCGGGACGGTGATCCCCTTGGCGCGGGCGAGCTCGCCGAGGCGCTCGACGGCCTCGACGTTCTTCTCGAAGTTGCCCGGCTCCCACCGGGGGTCGCCGCGGCGGTAGTCGTTCTCGTCGTACTCGTCCGCGGGCCTGGCGCTCCCGGTGATGAAGCCGCGGCCGAGCGGCGAGTAGGCGACGAAGCCGATGCCCAGCTCTTCGAGGACGGGGAACAGCCGCTCCACGTCCCGCTCGAACAGGGAGTACTCGGTCTGGAGGACCGAGACGGGCTGGACGGCGTGGGCCTTGCGGATGGTCTCGGGCCCGGCCTCGGACAGGCCGAAGTACTTGACCTTCCCGGCGTCGATCAGCTCCTTGACGGTCCCGGCGACGTCCTCGATCGGGACGTCGGGGTCGACGCGGTGCTGGTAGAACACGTCGATGCGGTCGGTGCCGAGGAACCGCAGGCTGTTGTCGGCGACTTTGCGGATGTTCTCGGGGCGCGAGTCCAGCCCGAAGCCCTTCGAGAGGTCGGTGAGGTCGAACCCGAACTTCGTGGCGATGACGATCTCGTCGCGGAAGTCCTTGACGGCCTCGCCGAGGAGCCGCTCGTTCGAGCCGGTGCCGAGCCCGTACAGCTCGGCGGTGTCGAAGAAGTCGACGCCCAGTTCGTGGGCGCGGCGGATGGTGGCGCGGCCCTCGGGCTCGTCGCCGGGGCCGTAGGCCATGGTCAGGCCCATGGTCCCGTAGCCGATCGCCGAGACCCGCAGGCCCTGGGTGCCGAGTGCGCGGTGCTGCATGACAGGTTCCCTTCATCAAACCAAACGGTTCGGTTTGAACGGTACTCCGCGGACGCGCGATCGTCAAACCGAACGGTTCGAGCAGGTATGCTGGGCATATGCCGCCCACCACGAGCCCCGAAGCCACCCGCGACCGCATCCTGGCGGCCGCGCGGTCCGAGTTCGCACGCTACGGAATCGCGGGCGCCCGCATCGACCGGATCGCGAAAGCGGCGAAGACCAGCAAGGAGCGCGTCTACGCCTACTTCAAGAGCAAGGAGGCGCTCTACCGGCACGTCTCGGCCGCGGAGCTGACCGCGATCGTCGAGGCCACCCGCATGGACCCGGCCGACCTGCCCGGCTACGCCGGCCGCCTCCACGACTACTACGCCGCCCACCCTGAGCGGTACCGGCTCATGCAGTGGGGCCGCCTCGAACTCGACCCCGACGAGGCGGCGCCCGACGATCCGGTCCGGGCGACCATGGCCGGCAAGCTCGAACGGGTCCGCCAGGCGCAGGCGGACGGCGTCCTCGACCCGTCCTGGGACCCGATCGACATCCTGGTGCTGCTCAACCAGATCGCCGCTTCCTGGGCCTCGTACACCGACTTCGACCCCGCCGACCCGGCCGAGCGCGAGCGGTACCTCCGCGACCGCCGCGCCGCCGTCGTCGCCGCGATCGCCCGGCTCTTCCCCGCCGTCCCGGACTAAGCCGCGGCCATGAGCCACAGGGCCGCGGCGCTCAGCGCCAGGAACCCGAGCGGGCCGGAGATGTTGTGGAACACCCGCTCCTTGACGTGCAGCGCCGTCGCCAGCACGAAGAACAGCACCAGGCCCGCCGCGGCCGCGATCCCCAAGGGCCGCCAGAACAATCCGGCCGCCAGGCCGAGTGCCGCCGCGCCCTTGACGACCCCCAGGAACGGCAGCCACGAGTCCGGCACGCCCACCGCCCGCGAGTTCCGCTTCACCCACGCCGCGCCCATGAAGTTCGCGACGGACTCGACCGCGTTGGCGGCGATGTTGATCACGGTGACGACGACAAGGGCGACGAGCATCGGGCGGTCCTCCGGTTCGGCCCGGCGGCACCTCCGCCGGACGCTCCAAGTCTCGGACCGATCTCGCCGCACGTCCAATACCAGTATCGATAACCTGTGGTTATGGATGTCGACACGCGACTGCTCCGCTCGTTCGCCGCCGTCGCCGAGGAGGGGAACCTCACCCGCGCCGCCGAGCGGCTCTACCTGTCCCAGCCTGCGCTCACCAAGCAGATCCGCCAGCTCGAGACCCGGCTCGGCACCGCCCTCTTCGCGCGCTCCAAGCACGGCATGGCCCTCACCGGACCCGGCGCGGCCCTCGCCGCCGCCGCACCGGACGTCCTCGCCGCCTGGGACACCGCCCGCCGCGCCGTGCGCGCCGCCGAAGCCGAGTCCTCCCGCGTGCTCCGCGTCAGCTTCCTCGCCAGCGCCGCCAACGAGCGGACCCAGCCGATCATCGCCGCGTTCCGCGAGCTGCGCCCCGACTGGCGCGTCGAGCTGCGCCAGGCCAGTTGGGGCGACCCGGTCGCCGGGCTCGTCTCCGGCGAGGTCGACGCGGGCTTCATGCGCCTGCCGTTCCCCCGCCAAGAGGAATTCGACGCCCTCCCGCTGCTCACCGAGCCGCGCTGCGTCGCCATGGCCGCGGACCATCCACTCGCGCAACGGGACTCACTCACCATGGACGACCTCCTCGACGAGCCGTTCATCGCCGCGCCTGCCGCGACCGGCGCCTTCCGCGACCACTGGGTCGCGGCCGACGCCCGCGGCGGCCGGCCCGTCAAGGTCGGCGCGGTGACCGAGCACCCCGACGACTGGCTCACCGCGATCGCCAACGGCGACGGCATCGCCATCGCCCCCGCGAGCGCCGCCCGCTACTACGCCCGGCCTGACATCGCCTACCGGGACGTCGCCGGAGTCGGCCCCAGCGAGGTCGCCCTGGTGTGGCCCAAGGGGACCGGCACCTCGGGCCCGCTCGCGAACCTCATCGCCGCCGCGGCCGCGCTGGCAGAGGACGGCACCCGGTGACGGGCGGACTGCTGTGGGGCCTGACCGGCCTGGCACTGCTCGACTCGGTCAACGCCGCCACGATCTGGATCGTCGTCGTGATCCTGCTCGGTGCCAAGCGGCCCGCGCCGACGGGCTGGGCGTTCATGCTCGGCGCGGCCGCGTCGTTCCTGGCCTTCGCGCTCTTGTTCTACTTCGGACTGTCGTTCGCGGACTCGGTACTCGACGGCTTCACGCTGTGGCTGCGACGCGCCCTCTTCACCGGTCTCGCAGTCGCCCTGCTGGTCATGGGCGTGCGCAGGCTCCGGCCCCGCGAACGCAAGGGCTTCACCCTGCCGCCGTGGGTGAACGCCTGGAGTGCCCTGCCGTTCGGGGTCCTCGCCACGCTCGGCGACCTCCCCAACGCGTTCCCCATGGTCCTCGCGGTCGAACGCCTCATCGCCGCCGACATCACCGCCCTCGCCGCCGTCGCCGTCCTCGTCGGCTACACCCTCGTCTACGCACTGCCGTCGGCGCTGATCCTCGCCGCGGGCCTGGCGTTCAACGAGGAGCTGCGCGAGCAGCTCGAGTCGATGCTGAGCGGCCGCACCACCGGCACGGCCCCGCCGAGCCCGAAAGCGGCCGCCGCATGCTTCGCGGGCGCCGCCGCGAGCCTCGCCGTCCTGTTCCTCTGGGTCGGCGTCTGACCGTACGGCGGCCCTCCGGTCACCGGGGCCGTCTCGGCCAGCGGCGGCAGCTTGACATCCCGTGCCATTGGATTCTGACGATGTGTTGCGGTAGCGCTACGCGGCGCAGGTTTGCGATGATGGCTCTCGGAATCGACCGGTGGAGCGTATGAGATGACCGCAAGCCGCAAGGGCGACATCGAGGTGGCCTACGTGCCCGCCGACCCCCCGCGGGCGGGGCGGATCGTGTTCTGCGGGACCGCGAAGGCACTGTCCGGACTGGAGATCGGGAGGGCGGCCCGGACGGGGATCGTCGCCGATCCCGAAGGCACCGTGCGGCGCAGGCAGACCGTCGCCGCCGGGATCGGCGAAGGCGGCAGGCGGCTGCTCGGCGAAGCGTCCGGGACGCGGTCCTGGGAAGTGTGGGCGCTCGCGGCCCGGAAGGCGCTGGAGCTGGTCGCGCGCGGCCTCGTCGTCCCCGGGCTCGACCGGAACCGCAACGGCGCGTGGCGGATCGCCGGACTCACCGGCGCCGACGACCAGTGGCTGCACCGCCTGGCCGACGCGATGCCGACCGCCGCGTACGCCGCCGCCGGACCCGGCGGCGCGCTGCCGGACCCGTACCGGCTGCTGCGCGCGTTCCTCGACGGGTTCGCCGACTCCTGGCTGCGCGAGCACGGCGACGACGCCGCCCCCGCGGCGTTCACCGCCCCCGGGCCGGTCGACGCCGAGGAGTTCGGCTGGCCCGCCGAACGCCTTGCGAAGGAACGGGACACGGGCCTCGGCGCCGCGCTCGTGCTGGAGGCCGGCGGATACGCCCCGCGACTGGTCGCCACCTGGTACGACCGGCGCGAGCCCGCCCGGCTCGTCGACGGCGACGAGGACGGCGAGAAGGCGCCGGACCTGCACTGGCACTTCGCTCACATCGGCCGGATGCTGAAGTGGAAGCGGCTCGCCGACGCCGAGCGGCGGTACTGGGGGGACCCCCTCGAGTACTACATCGACGCGGACGACATCGCGTTCCTCTTCGACCGCGGCGGCATCGAAGCGCTCGCAGCCCGAGACGTCGAAGTCCGCTTCCCCCTTCCGCTCGCCCGCCGCTTCACCGGGTCGATCACCCTCGCCGCGGACGCCGACCCGAACGGGGCGTTCAGCCTCGACTCCCGGCCGGCCCTCGAATGGAGGATCACCGCCGACGGCCGCGAGCTCACCGAGGCCGAACTCGAGACCCTCGCCCGGTCCGACGGCCGCCTCGTCAAGCTCGACGACCGGCTGCTCCTGCTCGACCGGTCCCAGCGCCGATACCTCGGCGCCCGGCTCGACCGGCCCGCGCCGCTCGCGGCGATCGGCGCCGCACTGACCGGGACCTACCGCGTCCACGACGTCGACGTGCCCTTCACCGCCGCAGGCGACGTCGCGGACATGCGCGACCGGCTGCGCGCCATAGGGAACGGCGAACCCGCCCGGCAGCCCGCCGGCCTCGAGGGGAAGCTCCGCGACTACCAGCGGCGCGGCCTCACCTGGCTCGACGCCGTCACCCGGCTCGGCTTCGGCGCGCTCCTCGCCGACGACATGGGCCTGGGCAAGACCGTCACCGTCATCGCCTTCCACCTCGCCCGCCGCCAGGACCCCGAGCGGAACGGCCCGGCGCTCGTCGTCTGCCCCGGCACGCTCCTGGGGAACTGGGCCGCCGAACTCCAGCGGTTCGCGCCCGGCCTCCCCGTCCGCCGCTTCCACGGCACGAAGCGGCGCCTCGACGACCTCCGCCCCGGCGAAGTCGTCCTCACCACGTACGGCACGCTCACCCGCGACGCCGCGCAGCTCGCCGCCGTCCCCTGGGGACTCGTGTGCGCCGACGAGGCCCAGGCCGTGAAGAACCCGGCGACCGCGATGTCGAAGGCCCTGCGCGGCATCAAGTCCGGCACCCGCATCGCCCTCACCGGCACCCCGATCGAGAACCACCTCGGCGACCTGTGGGCGATCCTCGACTGGACCACCCCCGGACTCCTCGGCAGCGCCAAGGCGTTCCGCGAGACCTACGGCAGACCCGCCGAGCAGGGCGACGCCGAGGCCGCCGCCCGGCTCGGCACGCTCGTGCGCCCCTTCTACCTCCGGCGCGTCAAGACCGACCCCGAGATCGCCACCGAACTGCCCCCGAAGACCGTCACCGACCAGCACGTCGCGCTCAGCCCCGAGCAGGCGCGGCTCTACCGACGCGTCTTCGACGAGGAGATGGGCCAGGTCCGCGGCGCCGAGGGCATCGACCGGCGCGGCCGCGTCCTCGCGATGCTCACCCGCCTCAAGCAGGTCTGCAACCACCCCGCCCACTTCCACGGCGTCGACGACCCGGCCGCGGGCCGCTCCGGGAAGCTCGACCTCCTCGACGAACTGCTCGACACGATCACCGCCGAACGCCAGCAGGCGCTGGTGTTCACCCAGTACGCGGCCATGGCCCGCCTCCTGACCGCCCACCTCGAAGCGCGCGGGACGGCCGTCGCGACCCTCCACGGGGAGACCACGGTCCAGCACCGCGAGCGGACCGTCGCCGCCTTCCAGGACGGCCGCCACCGGGTCCTCGTGCTCACCGTCAAGACCGGCGGCACCGGGCTGAACCTCACGGCCGCGGGCCACGTCGTCCACTACGACCGGTGGTGGAACCCGGCCGTGGAGGACCAGGCCAGCGACCGCGCCCACCGCATCGGCCAGACCCAGCCCGTCCAGATCCACCGGCTCATCTGCGAAGGGACCCTAGAGGAGCGCATCGCCGGGCTCCTGGAGCGCAAACGCGACCTCGCCGACGCCGTCATCGGCGCCGGCGAGGCGGCCCTGACCGAACTGTCCGACGAGCAGCTGCTCGAACTCATCCGCCTGGAGCAGCGATGATGTTCTTCGACGACTACAGCCTGGCCCGCCGCGGCCAGCGCGTGCGGGTGCGCGAGTTCGCCGAGGCGGCCGACGCGTTCCTGGAGGACGTCGACCCCGAGACGATCAGCGAGGGCCGCGCCCTCTCCCACCGGACCGACCGCGGCTCGGTCGAGCCCGGCACGGCCGTCTTCGCGATCTCCCGGACCCGCCGCAGCCGCAGCACCCGGGTCACCGCGAGGATCCGCATCGACGGCGACGGCGCGATCTCCGGCGAATGCGACTGCGCCAGCGCCGAGGCGGTCTGTGACCACCTCGTCGGCGCCCTCGTCAAGCTCGTCGACAAGTTCACCGAGGACGAAGAGCTCCTCATGCGCTTCCAGCGCATGACCGACGACCAGGTCGAAGCGGCCCGCGAGTCCCGGCGGCCCGGCCGGACCCGTTGGGCCGCAACCGCGTACACCGGCGGCCCGGCCCCCGGCGCGGCCTTCGCGCGCACGGTCGGCCCGCTCCCCGAGCCGCCGGCGGCCCCGCCCGCGCCGGGGGCGCCGAGCTATCTGGAGGACACCTACTACTACGAGCGGCACGGCCTCGACAAGCTCGAGAAGCAGGCGGTCCGCGCCGCGAAGGCCGCGATCAAGGCGCTGAAGCAGGCGTCCTGAACTACCAGTCGTGGACCGTTCCGTCGGCCAGGCGGTTGAAGGGGAGGTACGCCTGCACGTAGGGGTACTTCCCGGCTTCGTCGGTGTCGAGCTCGACGCCGAGGCCGGGCCGGTTGCCGGGGTGGAGGAAGCCGTCGGTCCACGTGAAGGACTGCCGGAAGACCTGGTCGGTCTTGGCGCCGTGCTTCATGTACTCCTGGATGCCGAAGTTGTGGATGGACAGGCCCAGGTGCATGGCGGCGGCCATGCCGACGGGGGAGATGTCGGTGGGGCCGTGCATCCCGGATTTGATCTGGTACTGGGCGGCGTAGTCGAGGACCTTCTTCAAGTGGCTGATGCCGCCGGTGTGGGTGACCGCGCTCCGCACGTAGTCGATGAGCTGCTCGCGGATGATCTGCTGGTAGTCCCAGACGGTGTTGAAGATCTCGCCGATCGCCAGCGGAGTCGTGGTGTGCTGGCGGACCAGGCGCAGGGCCTCCTGGTTCTCGGCGGGGGTGACGTCTTCGAGCCAGAACAGGTCGTACGGCTCCAGCGACTTCCCGAGCTGGGCGGCCTGGATCGGGGTGAGCCGGTGGTGCGCATCGTGTAGGAGCGGCAGCTCGGGGCCGAACTCGTTCCTGACGGCCTCGAACACGGTCGGCACGTGCCGCAGGTACGACCTGGTGTCCCAGTCCTCCTCGTTGGGAAGCGCGCCGCGCTGGGCGGGTTCGTGGTCGTAGCGGACGCCTTCCATCGCTTCATAGGTGGCGTTGGAGGCGATCCCGTAGATCGACTTCAGGCCGGGGACGCCGGTCTGGACGCGGATGGCCCGGTAGCCCTGCTCCTGATGGGAGCGGATGGAGTCGAACAGCTCCTCGGTGGACTTGCCCGACGCGTGCCCGTAGGCGAGGAGCCCGTTGCGGGAGGCGCCGCCGAGCAGCTGGTAGACCGGCATCCCGGCGGCCTTGCCCTTGATGTCCCACAGCGCCATGTCGACCGCGGCGATGGCGGCCATGGTGACCGGGCCCCTGCGCCAGTACGCGGAGCGGTACAGGAACTGCCAGGTGTCCTCGATCCGGTGCGCGTCCCGGCCCAGCAGCAGCGGCACCACATGGTCGGTCAGGTACGACACGACGGCGAGCTCGCGGCCGTTCAGGGTCGCGTCGCCGAGGCCGGTCAGGCCGTCGTCGGTGGTCAGCTTCAGGGTCGTGAAGTTCCGGTCCGGACTGGTGACGATCACTTCAGCGCGGTCGATGCGCATGCGGGGGCCTTTCCGTGGCGGGGGAGCGGCGGTCGAGGCAGGGTACCGCTTGCCACCGCCCCCGCGTCAAGACCCGATCGCGCCCGCGAAGGCGGGGCCGCCCGCGCCGTGCAGGCTAATGTGGTGCGCATGCGTGTGACGATGCGCGAGGTCGCCGTGCGAGCGGGCGTCTCGGTGAAGACGGTTTCCCGCGTGGTCAACGAGGAGCCCCACATCCGCCCCGAGACCCGCGACCAGGTGCGGGCGGCGATCGCCGAACTCGGGTGGACGCCGAACGCCTCGGCCCGCACCCTCCGCACCGGCCGCACCGGCGTGGTCGGCATCGCCGTCGCCGGGCTGCGCCGCCCGCTGCTCGCCGGTCTCGTGGAGCGCCTCGTCATGGAACTCGACCGGCAGGGCCTGCACGCCGCGGTCGAGCCGACCCACGACGACCCCGCACGCCTCGCCGCCGCGCTCGGCCTGCGCGGGTACACCTTCGACGCCCTGCTCGCCGTCGACGCGCCCGAGCTCCCCGCCGAGGCCGTGGCCGCCGAGGACGGGCCCGTGGTCCGCGTCGACGTCACGCGGCGGCTCCCGTCCCCGCCCGCGGTCGACGTCGTGCGCGCCGACCTCGACCAGGCCGTGAACACCGCGCTGCGGCACCTGCGCGTCATGGGCCACCACCGCCCGGTGCTCGTCGGCCCCGGCCCGCTCGCCGAGCCCGGCCGGGAACTCGCGCGCGTCGACCCCGGCCCCGGCGAGATCGGCCGCGCCGCGGGCTTCCGGGCCGCGCAGCGCGCGCTCACCGAGCACCCCGGCGTGGACGCGCTGATCTGCGGCACCGACGAGATCGCGCTGGGAGCGCTCGCCGGTCTGCACGCCGCCGGAGTGGACGTCCCCGGCCGCGTGGCCGTCATCGGCTACGGCAACCTCGACGACGGCCGCTTCAGCACCCCGTCGCTGACGACCATCGACCCCGACCCGATCTCCCTCGCCCGCAACGCGATCGACCTCCTCATCGCCCGCCTCGCCGAGCGCGGCCGGGCCCCGGAGTCCGTGAGCGTCCCGGTGACGCTGGTGCAGCGCGAGTCGACCTCCGCGGCGGCCGCGCGATGAGGCGCCCGACCCTCGCGGACGTCGCGGCCGTCGCGCGCGTGTCCCCCAAGACCGTCTCGAACGTGCTGCTCGGCCGCCCCTACGCGTCCGAGGCCACCCGCGAGCGCGTGTGGCAGGCGGTCGAGGCCGTCGGGTACCGCGTCAATCGCGCAGGCCGGGCCCTCGCGGGCGGCGGCAGCGGGCGCATCGCGATCGTCGTCCCGAACCTCCACCAGCCCTACTACGCGGAGAACGCCGAGCGGCTGATCCTCGCCCTCGAAGCGGAGGGGCTCACCACGACGCTGCGCATCGCCCCCGACGGCAAGTCCGGACTCCGTGCGGTGCAAGGCGAGACGACCGCCGACGCGGACGGCGTGATCGTCTTCCCGAACTTCCACCCGGACCAGTTGGGGGACAAGGCGCCCGAACGCCCCGTGATCCAGTTCGGCGGCGGCCCCTCGGGGCTCCTCGACACCGTCGTCATGGGCCAGTTCGAGGGCTTCGAGGCCGTGACCCGCCACCTCCTGGACACCGGGCGGCGCCGACTCGCCCTGGTGTGGAACGCGACCGAGAGCGGCCTGCCCGACGGCGAACGCTACGAGGGCCACCTCGCGGCGCTGGCCGAGTACGGCATCGAGCCGGATCCGGCGCTCATGGTCGCGGGCTCGGACTGGGACCGGCGCGCGCCCGGCTTCGAGGCCATGTCCGGCCTCCTCGCCTCCGGAGCCGACTTCGACGCGGTGGTCTGCATCAACGACGCGGTCGCGGTCGGCGCGCTGCGGGCGCTGCGCACCAGGGGCGTCCGCGTCCCCGACGACGTGGCCCTCACCGGCTTCGACGACACCGACGAGTCCGAGTTCACGGTGCCTCCACTCACGACGGTGAGCCCGGAGCACCAGGCCATGGTCGACGCGGCCGTGGCGATGCTGGTCGAGCGCCTCGGCGGCGAGTCCGGCCCGCCGCGCGTGCGGCACACCGACGCGCACCTGGTCCCGCGGGCCTCCTCCGGCGTCCCGCGCTAGCCCTCCGCCCGCCCCGTCCAGCGTGGCCGAATCGAGATGGTTCACGTTCACATTTGTTGTTGTCTCGTCATTGACAACGCTGAACCGGATGCATATATTCATGTGGATCTTGGTCGCCGCACCCGCGGCGATCCCCTCGAAACCGCAGGTGGCGGCCGCCCCTACGATCCCGAACACCGCCGCCCGCGGGCACCGTCCCCGACTCAAGGAGGAGTCTTGCTCCCGAAACCCCACCGCCGCGGCGGACCCGCCGCCGTCGCCTCCCTCGCCGCAGCGGCCCTGCTGCTGAGCGCCTGCGGCGGCGGAGGCGAGGACGACAACGCGCTCCACATCCTCGTCGTCAAGCACCCCCTCACCGGCCCCATGGCCGACATGGGCTGGGTCGCCGACATCGAGAAGGCCGCGGGCATCCCCGTCGAATGGGAGGAGGTCTCGGCCGACTGGGACCAGAAGAAGTCCACGATGCTCGCCGCGGGCGACATCCCGGACCTCGTCATCGGCGCCAACGCGATCACCGACGCCGACATGGTCACCTTCACCGGCCTCTTCGAGGACCTCAGCGACGACATGGACTCCCTGCCCAACGTGCAGGCCATGTTCGACGCCCTCCCCGAGACCGAGCTCATGGCCACCCGCCCCGACGGCGAGGTCTTCTCCGTCCCCTCGTACCGCCGCTTCTGGCCTGAGACCGCCACCCGCCAGTACATCAACCAGCAGTGGCTCGACAACCTCGGCCTCGCGCAGCCGACCACCTGGGACGAGCTCCACGACGTCCTCCTCGCCTTCAAGACCGAGGACGCCAACGGCAACGGCGACCCCGACGACGAGATCCCGATCGACTGGTCCCCGGCCGGCGAGGGCGGCTTCGGCTACTTCCAGCCCTCCGTGTTCCTCGGCAGCCTCGGCCTCCCCATCACCAACGGCGGCGGCTCCGGCTACTACGTCGAGGACGGCACCGTCGGCAACTTCCTCACCGACCCCCGCTACAAGGAGGTCGTCGCCTTCCTCCACGACCTGTACGCCGACGGCCTCGTCAGCCAGGACGTCATGACCCAGGACTACTCCGCGTACCAGTCCGTGGGCCGCGGCGACGGCGACACCGCGAAGGTCGGCTTCTCCTGGGGCTGGACCGCCTCCGACCGCTTCGGCCCGCAGATCGCCGACCAGTACGCCCCCATCGCCCCGCTCGCCGCCGACGCCTCCGTCGCCGCCGACGAGCTCGCCTGGACGTACGACTCCTACTCCCTCAACTACGGCGTCAACACCGTCACCATGTCCGCGCAGAGCTCCAAGAAGGACGCCGCGCTCAAGGTGATCGACGCCTTCTACGGCCAGGACCTCTCCCTCCAGGCCCTCTGGGGCGAGTTCGGGCAGAACATCGAGGACGGCGGGAACGGCGTCTACACCGTCCTGCCGCCCGCCGACGCGACCCTCGACTCCTCCTCCTGGAAGTGGACCACCACCCTCGCCGACAACAGCCCCGGCTGGATCCGCGACGACATCGAGGTCACCCTCCCGGCCGACATCCAGGAGGCCGTCGAGGACGAGGCCCCGCTCTCCGGCGCCCTCGCCAACATCGACCCCGCCACCGACATCTGGCCCGGCGAGCTCATCAAGATGAACGCCGAGGACTCCAGCCGCCTCTCCCTGCTGCACACCGACATCCTCGGACCGGCCATGCAGCGGTGGGCCACCTGGATCACCGAAGGCGGCGTCGACGAGGAATGGGACGACTACGTCGCCGAGCTCGAAGGGCTCGGCCTGACCGAGGCCGTCGAGATCCACCAGCGCTACTACGACGAGTACCTGGCGGCCCAGGGATGACCTCCGCGACCACCGCCCGGCCCGCCGGGGGCGCCGCCCCCCGGCGGGCCGGGGGCCCGGCCCACCGCCTGAAGCGGCACTTCCGCAGGTACTGGCAGCTGTGGGTCATGGTCGCCCCGGCCGTCGTCTTCGTCGCCGTCTTCTCCTACGTGCCCATGTACGGCCTCCAGCTCGCCTTCCGCGAGTTCGACTTCGCCGCGGGCATCACCGGCGGCGACTGGGTCGGCCTCAAGTACTTCCAGCAGTTCTTCGACAGCCCCCAGTTCTGGACCCTGCTGCGCAACACCGTCGTCATCAGCATCAGCACCCTCGCCGCGGGCTTCATCGCCCCGATCGCGCTGGCGCTCATGGTCAACCAGGTGCTTGGGCGGCGCCGCAAGAAGTTCCTCCAGACCGCGACCTACCTGCCGCACTTCATCTCGATCGTGGTCATCGTCGGCATGCTCCAGGTGTTCCTGTCGCCGACCTCCGGCCTCATCACCCGCGTGGTGGGCCTGTTCGGCGTCGACGACGCGAACTTCCTCGGCAGCGCCAGCGCGTTCGTGCCGGTCTACGTCATCTCCGACGTGTGGCAGCACGCCGGATGGAACAGCATCATCTACCTCGCCGCGCTCTCCAGCGTGGACCCGCAGCTGTACGAGGCCGCGAAGATCGACGGCGCCGACCGGTTCAGCATCATCCGGCACGTCGACGTCCCCGCGCTCGTCCCGACGATGATCGTGCTGCTCATCCTCAACATGGGGAACGTGCTGAACACCGGCTTCGAGAAGATCTTCCTGATGCAGAACCCGCTCAACCTCGGCGTCTCCGAGGTGATCGCGACCTACGTCTACAAGATCGGCATCCTCTCGAACCAGTTCAGCTACGCGACCGCGATCGGCCTGTTCAACACCCTCATCAACTTCGCGTTCCTGGTGGTCGCCAACCAGATCGCCAAACGCGTCTCCAACACGAGCCTGTGGTGAGCCCGATGCAGCGTCCGAAACTGAGCCCTCTCGCGTCCCTCCGCCGCGACACGCCCGGCGACCTCGTCTTCAAGGCCCTCCTGGCCCTGTGCTGCGTCCTGGTGCTGCTCCTGGCCCTGTACCCGATCTACTTCGTGGTCATCGCCTCCGTCAGCAGCCCGGACCTGGTCTCGACCGGGCAGGTCTGGCTCTTCCCGCGCGACCTCTCGTGGTTCGGGTACGAGCAGATCCTCGCCGACGAGCGCATCTGGAACGGCTACCGGAACACGCTCCTGTACGCCGTCGCCGGGACCGCGCTCAACCTGCTGGTGACCATGCCCGCGGCGTTCACGCTCTCGCGCCGCGAGTTCCGGCCCCGGCGCGTCCTCATGTTCTTCTTCGCGTTCACGATGTTCTTCAGCGGCGGGCTCATCCCGATGTACCTGCTGCTGCGGGACCTGAACCTGCTGGACAACTGGCTCGTGTTCATCCTGCCGTCGGCGGTGAACGTCTTCAACCTCATCATCGCCCGGTCGTTCTTCGAGCACTCGCTCCCCGAGGAGCTGCACGAGGCCGCGTCGATCGACGGCGCGAACTACTTCCAGTTCTTCCTGAAGATCGCCCTGCCGCTGTCGATGCCGATCCTCTCGGTCATCGGCCTGTACTACCTCGTGCAGCACTGGAACGATTTCTTCACCGGCCTGGTGTTCGTGCGCGACTACAGCCTCCAGCCGCTCCAGATCGTCCTGCGCGACATCCTCATCTCCAACCAGGCGTTCTCCGGCGGCGCGGGCGGGGCGGGCGGCGCCGGGGCCGGGTCGTACGCGCAGCAGTACGCCGACCAGATCAAGTACGGCGTCATCGTCGTCTCGACCCTCCCGGTCATCGTGCTGTACCCGTTCCTCCAGCGCTACTTCGAGAAGGGCGTCATGATCGGGGCGGTGAAGGGATGAGGCCCGCGTTCCTCGACTGGTACCAGCGCCTCGGCCGGCTCGGCCTGCGGCTGCTGTGCCTGCACCTGCTGTGGCTCGCATGGACGCTGCGCGGCGGCGTCCTCCTCGGGGCCTTCCCCGCGACGGCCGCGCTGCACGGCGTCCTCCGCGACGACGCCCGCACCGCGATCGCCCACCCCGACGAGCCGCCCACGCTGGCCGGACTGCGGGCCCGGTTCGGGGAGCTCTGGAAGCGCGAGTTCGCCGCCGCCAACCGGCTCGGCCTGCTGCTGGCGCTCTGCTGGGCGTTCCTCATCGTGGACCGGCGGGTCGTCGAGCACCTCGACCTCGGCGCCGCCGGGCCGTTCCTCGCGGGCGGGCTCACCGTCGCCGGGATCGTGCTCGGCGTCGTCACGGCCCTGGTGTGGCCCTTGCAGTCCCACTTCGACGAAGGCGCCGGGGCGCTGCTGCGCCGGGCCCTGGTCCTGACGGCCGCGCGCCCGGCCACCGCCCTGCTCGCGGGCGCAGGCGTCGGCGCCCTGTTGTGCGTGTACTACCTGGTGCCCGGCCTGGTCCCGGTGTTCGGCCTCGCCGCTCCGGCGGCGCTGGCGACCGCGGTGCTGTGGCGGTCGGGCGTGCTCGCGCCGCGCGCGCTCGTCAGCGCCTGAGCTCGGCCTTGAGCAGCGCGAGCTGCTCGGCCGCGAACCGCATCCCGTCGGGGAACCGGTCGGCGGGGTCCCAGCGCCACGCGGTGATCATGGCGAGCATGACGATCCGGCACTCGCGCAGCAGCCCGCGGTCGACGCCCCGGTAGTGGTCGGCGACCGCGCCTGGCGCGTGGGCGAGGTCGAACTCGACGGGGCCGCGGCAGCACGTCTCGAAGTCGATGAACCGCGGGCCCTCGGCGGTGGCGAGCAGGTTGCCGGGGTGCGGTTCGCCGTGCAGCACCTGCTCGTTGCCGCGCGCGGCGATCGAGCGGCCCAAGTCCAGGGCCTCGACGAGCACCGTTCGGTCCGCTTCGGGGAGCCCGGGGCTGACGTCGCGGTCCGCCACGATCGCAAGCGCTTCGGCCACGCGGTCGGTGAAGCGCGGGGTGTCGACGTCGAGTCCGCGCATCCCGGCGTGGAGCGATTCGAGCGCGGCCGCGTACTCCGCGGGCGCGACCTCCGGGGCCGCCGGTTCGTAGTAGATCCAGAGCGTGACGGTGAAGCCGTCGCGCTCGAAGACGTGCGGGACCCGCGGCTCGGCCACGGGCGCACCCGCCGCCGCGAGCTTCCCCGCGACGTCCAGCTCAAACCGCGACACCTGCTCCTCGACCGGCGCCACCCGCGCGAGCACGTCGCAGGGCCGCAGCCGCACCGCGTACTTGTTCGACTCGTGGAGCACGACCGCGTCAGCGGCGTCGAGCCCGAGTGAGGCCGCGACCTCTCGGGCCGCCGCCACCGCCCTCGCCGCCCGCGAATCCGTCATCCGTGCCCCTCTCTCGCAACGAGTCGGGAGCCTATCAAACGGCCAGGTATTGACCCAAATGAATTGTTCCCGGTAACATTCGGTGCTATCGACGTCGGCGGATGTCGTCACACCCGGCTCCGACGACATCCGCAGCAGCGCCGGATCGATAGGCTGGGGGTATCGCGCCGTACTCGGCGCGATACCCCGGCTGGTGCGAAGGACGGACCCCATGGAGGACGCACGTGGCGAACACGAGTGCTGACAAGCCGAACATCCGGCAGGTCGCGCGGCTCGCCGGGGTCTCCCATATGACCGTGTCGCGGGTCCTCAACAATTATCCGCACATCAAGGACGCGACGCGGCGCCGCGTCCTCGAGGTCATCGAGGAGCTCGACTACCGGCCCAACATGGCCGCGCGCGCCCTCGCGACGCAGAAGAGCCAGCGCATCGGCGTCATCGTGGAGAGCGCCGTCGAGTACGGCCCGACGAGCACGCTCCGCGCCCTGGAGTCCACGGCCCGCGCCGCCGGGTACGCGGTCAGCTCCATCAGCCTCGGCGACGGCGACGGGATCTCCCCGCAGGAAGCGGTCGACAACCTCACCACGCAGGGCGTCGACGCGCTGTGCGTCATCGCGCCGCGCTCGTCCTCGATCGCGGCCCTGCGCAAGATCTCGATCGGCGTCCCCGTCCTCGTCGTCAAACCGGACCGGGACCCGACCTTCCTCACCGTCTCGCTCGACCAGCAGGAGGGGACGACGCTCGCCGTGGACCACCTGGTCTCCCTGGGGCACCGCGACATCCTCCACCTCGCCGGGCCCCTCGACTGGCTCGACGCGCGGGCCCGCGAGCGCGCGTTCCACGCGCGCGCCAAGGCCTGGGGCGTGCGCGAGCGCCCGATCGTGGTGGGCGACTGGAGCGCCGACTTCGCGTACGACTTCGCCAGGGGCATAAGGGAACTGCCCGACTACACGGCGGTGTTCGTCGCCAACGACGACATGGCGGTGGGCCTGGTCCACGGCCTGTCCGAGCGCGGCTTCGCCGTCCCGGGGGAGCTCAGCGTCGTCGGCTTCGACGACGTGCCGCTGGCCGCACACGTGCTGCCGCCGCTCACGACGGTGCGGCAGAACTTCCGCGCGCTGGGGACCGCGATCGTGGACCTGCTGCGCGCGGCCGTCGAGGAGCGCGAGATCCCGCGCGTGACACGGATTCCCGCAGAACTGCTGGTGCGGTCCTCGACCGCGGCGCCCCGGGGGGCCGAGTGATGTCCGAGGTCAGGCCGGTGGTGGAGATGACGGGCATCACCGTCGAGTTCTCCGGGGTGCGCGTGCTCGACGGCGTCGACCTCGCGCTGTACCCGGGCGAGGTCCACGCGCTCATGGGGGAGAACGGGGCCGGGAAGTCGACGCTCATCGGCGCGCTGACCGGGACGCTGCCGATCCTGGCGGGCGAGGTCCGGATCGAGGGCGAGGAGCGGATGCCGACCGGCGTCGCGCGCAGCCGCGCCGAGGGCATCGCGACGGTGTTCCAGGAGACGCACCTGAGCCCGCACCTGACGGTGGCAGAGAACGTCATGATCGGCAACGAGGTCCGCGGGACCTTCGGCATCGACTGGAAGGCCAACCGCGCCCGCGCGGCCGAAGTGCTCGCCCTCCTTGGCCTGGACGACCTCGACCCGCGGATCCCGTTGTCCGCGTTGACGCCCGCGGTGAAGCAGCTCGTGGCCGTCGCGCGCGCCCTCGTGGTGGAGCCGCGGGTGCTCGTCCTGGACGAGCCGACGTCGAGCCTGGACGCCTCCGAGGTGCGCACGCTGCTGCGCGTCGTGCGCGGCCTGCGCGACCGCGGCGTCGCGATCCTGTTCGTCTCGCACTTCATCGAGCAGGTCTTCGAGGTCGCCGACCGGATGACCGTGCTGCGGGAAGGGCGCCTGGTGGGGGAGTACCTCGCCGCCGAGCTCGACCGCTCCGACCTCATCTCGAAGATGCTCGGCGAGGACATCGAGGCGCTCAAGGCGCTGCGCTCGGAGCGCCTGGCGCACCACTACTCCGCCTCCGGCAAGCCGACGCTGCGCGCCTCGGCGCTGGGCCGGCGCGGCACGCTCGACCCGACGGACATCGAGCTGTCGCGCGGCGAGGTCGTCGGCTTCGCGGGACTGCACGGCTCGGGCCGGACCGAGCTGGCGCGCCTCATGGGCGGCGCGGAGCGGGCCGACAGCGGGGAGATCTGGGTCGACGGCGTGCGCGTCCAGCTGCGCAGCCCCGGCGCGGCCCTGCACCAGCGCATCGCCCTGTCCACCGAGGACCTCCGCGGGGAGGGCATCATCGCCGGGCTCACGGCCCGCGAGAACATCGTGCTCGCGCTCCAGGCGATGCGCGGCTGGTCGCGGCCCCTCTCGCGCGGTGAGCAGGGCGCGCTCATCGAGACCTACCTCGAGGCGCTGCACCTGTCGCCGAGCGACATCGACCGGCCCGTCGAGGAGCTGTCGGGCGGGACGCAGCAGAAGATCCTGCTCGCGCGCCTGCTCGCGACGCGCCCGCACGTGCTCATCCTCGACGAGCCGACGCGCGGGGTCGACATCGGCGCGAAGCTCGACATCCAGCGGCGCGTGGCCCAGCTGGCGGGGGAGGGCGTCGCGGTCGTGTTCATCTCCTCGCAGCTCGAGGAGGTCGTACGGCTGAGCGACCGGATCGTGGTCCTCAAGGACCGCGAGAAGATCGGCGAGCTGAGCAACGGCCCCGGCGTCACGGTCGACACGATCGTGGAGATGATCGCCGCCGATCTCGACGGCGACCTGGACGCCGACCTGGACGAGGACTAGCCGGATCACGATTGTGACACAGCTCTTGTGCTCCCGATTTTGTTCCCGGTAACATAAACGCGCGGCGCAACCCCTGCGTCACTGCAACGGCAGCGGATCCCCGGATCCGGTCCGCCGGACCCCTCAGCGTCCGGCATCTCAAGGAGGAGAACATGTCTGCAAAGCAGCGCATCGTCCAGGTGCTCGGAGCGGCGACCGCCGGCGCCCTCGCGCTCGGCCTCACCGCCTGCGGCGGCGGGGAAGGCGGCGACGACGACGGCCTGACGACCGTGGGCTTCGTCGCGGTCGGCCCGGAAGGCGCCTGGCGCGAGGCCAACGAGACGAACATCCAGGAGACGTTCACCGAGGACGCGGGCTACGAGCTCAAGTACGCCCCGGCCACGAACCTGGACCAGAAGTCGCAGATCGACGCGTTCACGTCGTTCGTCGACGAGGGCGTGGACGTCATCCTGCTGTCGGCCACCGAGGCCACCGGCTGGGAGGACTCGCTCAAGCGCGCGCAGGAGGCGGAGATCCCGGTGATCCTCCTCGACCGCGGCATCGAGCCCGACGACACCGACCTCTACGTCACCCGCATCGCCCCCGACAACATCGCGGTCTCCACGGCCGTCGCCGACTGGGCCGTCTCCGCGTTCCCCGACGGCGCCAACTACTTCGTCCTCGAAGGCCCCGCGGGCGTCTCCGTCGTCAACGAGCGCAACGAGGGCTTCGACGCCGTCGCGGGCGGCCAGGCCAGCCTGGTGAAGGTCGGCGCGCAGACCGCGAACTGGTCCACCGAAGAGGCCAAGAGCGTCGTCGAGACCGTCCTGAAGTCCAACGACAACGACGTGCAGTTCATCTTCGCGCAGAACGACGAGATGGGCCTCGGCGCCGTGCAGGCCGTCCAGGAGGCGGGCCTCACCCCCGGCACCGACGTCAAGATCGCCACGATCGACGGCACCAAGAACGCCCTCGAGTCCCTCGCGGCCGGCGAGCTGAGCTTCGTCGCCGAGTACAACCCGCTGTTCGGCGAGACCGCCCTCGAAGTGGTCGAGAAGGTCCTGAACGGCGACGACGTCGAGTCGAGCATCGTCGTGCCCAGCGCGACCTTCGACTCGCCGGAGGCGGCCGAGGCCGCGCTCCCCGACCGCAAGTTCTAGTCCCAGGAACAGCAGTCAGATCCGGTGCGGGGCCCTCCGGGGCCCCGCACCCCAGGCCACCCCGCGGCACGGCCGCGGCGACAGGATGTGGAGCAGGCGATGCCAGAATCGCTTCCGATCGTCGAGATGGTCGGCATCTCGATCGCGTTCCCGGGCGTGAAGGCGCTCGACGAGGTCGGGCTCCGGCTCTTCCCCGGCGAGGTCCACGCCCTCATGGGCGAGAACGGGGCCGGGAAGTCGACGCTCATCAAGGCGCTCACCGGCGTCTACAAGATCGACGAGGGCGAGATCCGGATCGCGGGCGAGCCGCGGCGCCTCGGCGGCACCGCCGACGCGCAGCACGCGGGCATCTCCACGGTCTACCAGGAGGTGAACCTCTGCGCGAACCTCACCATCGGCGAGAACGTCATGCTCGGCCATGAGGTGCGCGGCCCCGCGGGCATCAACTGGCGGGCCACCAACAAGGCCGCCGCGAAGACCCTCGCGAAGCTCGGGCTCGGCCACCTCAACCCCAAGCAGTCGCTCGCCGCCCTGCCGCTGGCCCTCCAGCAGCTCGTCGCGATCAGCCGCTCGATGGTGTTGCAGTGCAAGGTCCTCATCCTCGACGAGCCGACCTCCAGCCTCGACGCCAACGAGGTCGAGCAGCTCTTCGCCGTCGTCCGCAACCTCCGCGACCAGGGCGTCGCCATCCTCTTCGTGTCGCACTTCCTCGACCAGGTCTACGCGATCTCGGACCGCCTCACGGTCCTGCGCAACGGCCGCTTCGAAGGCGAGTACCGCACCGAGGAGCTCGACCGGGCCCAGCTCATCGCGAAGATGATCGGCCGCGACCTCGCGACGCTCAAGTCCCTCGACGCCAAGGAGTCCCGCCGCGTCCGCGGCGACGGCGCCCCGCTCTACGCCGCCAAGGGCATCGGCCGCAAGGGCGCGATCGACGCGCTCGACGTCGAGCTCCACCGCGGCGAGGTCGTCGGCCTCGCCGGCCTCCTCGGCTCCGGCCGCACCGAGCTCGCCCGCCTCATCTACGGCGCCGACAGGGCCGACAGCGGCGAGGTCGCCGTCGACGGCGAGAAGGCCGAGATCACCACCCCCGCGAAGGCCCTCGCGAAGCACATCGCGTTCTCCAGCGAGAACCGCCGCGACGAGGGCATCGTCCGCGACCTCAGCGTCCGCGAGAACCTCGTCCTCGCCGTCCAGGCCCGCCGCGGCTGGGCCCGCCCCCTGCCGCGCCGCGAGCAGGACGCCATCGTCGCCAAGTACATGGACGCCCTCGGCGTCCGCCCCGCCGACCCCGAGCGGCCCGTCCGCTTGCTCTCCGGCGGCAACCAGCAGAAGGTCCTCCTCGGCCGCTGGCTCGCGACCGACCCCGACCTCCTCATCCTCGACGAGCCGACGCGCGGCATCGACGTCGGCGCGAAGGCCGAGATCCAGGAGTACGTCGCCGACCTCGCCGACGAGGGCCTCGCCGTCCTGTTCATCTCCTCGGAGATCGAGGAGGTCGTCAGGCAGAGCGACCGCATCATCGTCCTCAAGGACCACCGCAAGATCGCCGAACTCGAAGGCGGGCCGGGCGTGTCCGCCGATTCCATCGTCACCGTCATCGCCGAGGACGGCCTCGGCGACCCGAGTGCGGACACCGGTGTCCGCGAGGAGGCCACCACATGAGCGCGCACGCGCACGGCCCGGCCGAGGCACTCAAGGGCCTCGTCCGGCGCCAGTACTTCTGGGGCATCGTGGCCATCGCGCTGCTGCTCCTCGTCAACCTCGTCAAGGACCCCGGCTACCTGGCCGTCTCCATCGGCTCGTCGGGCAACCTCGTCGGCAACGTCATCGACATCCTCCGCGCCGCCGCGCCCGTCATCCTCATCGCCGTCGGCATGTGCCTCGTCGTCGCGACCGGCGGCATCGACCTCTCCGTCGGCTCCGTCATGGTCGTCGCCGGGGCCGTCTCCATGGAGTTCCTCTCCGGCGCCCCCGACACCCCCGCCTCCGGCCTCGCCGCCCTCGGCCTCGTCGTCGTCGTGAGCGCCGCCCTCGGCGCCGTCAACGGCCTGCTCGTCTCCGTCGTCGGCCTCCAGCCGTTCATCTCGACGCTCGTCATCATGCTCGCCGGGCGCGGCCTCGCGAAGGTCATCACCGGCGGCCAGAACACCGCCGCCACCAACGAGACGTTCCGGTGGATCGCCAACGGCTACGTCCTCGGCCTCCCCGTCGTGTTCCTCCTCGCCCTGCTCCTCGCCCTCGCCATGGGACTCCTGGTGCGCCGCAGCGCTCTCGGCCTCATGCTCGAAGCGATCGGCATGGACCCCAAGGCCGCCCGCCTCGCCGGCGTCAACCGCCGCGCGCTCCTGTTCACCGTCTACATCCTCGGCGGCGTCCTCGCCGGGTTCGCGGGCGTCTTCGCGACCGCCAGCGTCATGACCGTCGACGTCTCCCGCACCGGCTACCAGCTCGAACTCGACGCGATCCTCGCCGTCGTCATCGGCGGCACCTCCCTCGCGGGCGGCAAGTTCAACATCACCGGGGCCGTCGTCGGCGCGATCCTCATCGCCACCCTCGACAAGACCGTCGTCTTCCTCGGCGTCTCCTCGTCCGCCACGCCCGCCTTCAAGGCCGTCGTCATCGTCGTGCTCT
This sequence comes from Glycomyces sp. NPDC047369, assembly GCA_040643255.1. GTDB lineage: Bacteria > Actinomycetota > Actinomycetes > Mycobacteriales > Micromonosporaceae > Glycomyces. Next base: position 1,062,600 of record JBEYTX010000001.1, read on the forward strand.
GCCTCCTCCAGTCGGAGCGGGTGCGGCGCGCGTTCCGTCAGCGCCGAGCGGCCGCCGCCCGCCCGGCCGAGCGAGAGGCCGTCGCCGCATGAGCACCCTCACCCACGCCCCCGCCGAGCCCACCGGCGTCCGCGCCCTCGCCAAGCGCCTCGCCCTGCACCTCGACACCCTGCCCACCGCGGCCGCCGTCGTCATCTTCCTCGGCATGATCGTCTACGGCGAGGCCGCGTACGGGCGGATCGTCCAGTTCAACACCCTGTCGAACCTGCTCATCAACAACGCCCACCTCATCATCCTCACCGTCGGCCTCACCTTCGTGATCCTCACCGGCGGCATCGACCTCTCCGTCGGCGCGGTCATCGCCTTCAGTAGCGTCGCGGGCGTCATGCTCATGAACGCGGGCTGGAACCCCTGGATCGCCATGCTCGCCATGGTCCTCATCGGCACCGCCTTCGGCGCGGCCTCCGGCGTCCTCATCCAGTACTTCCATGTCCAGCCGTTCATCGCCACCCTCGCGATGATGTTCCTGGGACGCGGCCTCGCCTCGATCCTCAGCACCGTCCCCGAGCGCCTCGCCGACGACTCGCCCGTGCGCGAACTCGGCACCCAGATCAAGGTCTACGACGGCCCCAAGGTCAACGACATCGCCATCACCCCCGGCGTCATCATCGCCGCCGTCGTCGTCCTCGCCGCGTTCTTCGTCCTCCACCGCACCCGCACCGGCCGCACCGTCTACGCCATCGGCGGCTCCGAGCAGTCCGCGCAGCTCATGGGCCTCCCCGTGGCCGCCACCAAGATGTGGGTCTACATCATCAGCGGCACCCTCGCCGGGCTCGCCGCCGTCGTCTACACCGCCCGCCTCGGCAGCGCCCAGAACATCACCGGCATCGGCTGGGAGCTCGACGCGATCGCCGCGGCCGTCATCGGCGGCACCCTGCTCACCGGCGGCGCCGGGTTCGTCCTCGGCTCGGTCGTCGGCGCACTCGTCCTCGGCCTCATGAACGTCCTCATCACCCGCGACGGCAGCATCCCGCCCGAAGCGACCACCATCATCACGGGGGGCATCCTCCTCGTGTTCGTCCTCCTCCAGCGCGCCGTCCTCGCCAGACGGCGCGAATAGGCGCCGCAGGCGCCCCGCGCACCGGATTCGCGGGGCGCCTGCGGCGACCACCCCTCCCCATCACCGCCCATCTCAACGACGAGAGGCACCCCTGTGAACATCCGTCTCGCCGCGGCCTGCGCCGTCGCCGCGCTGGCCCTGGGCCTCGCCACGCCGGCGCACGCCGCCGAGGAGGCCCCGCTCCTCCACTACTCCTTCGACGCCGCGCCCGCCGACGGCGTCACCATCGCCGACGAGTCCGGCAACGGCAACGACGGCCTGCTCCGCCAGACCGGCGCGAGCTTCGCCGATGGTGTGCTCTCGCTCCCCGGCGGCTCGTCCACGAGCACCGCAGCGTACGTGGAGATCCCGACCGCCGACCTCGTCGGCCGCCAGGACCTCACGATCTCCGCGTGGGTCGCCGACCGCTCCGGCGCCGCGAACGTCGCGGCCGCCTTCGTCGGCGCGCCCGTCGCCTCCGGGACGTCCTATTCGAGCGCCTACTGGCTCCTCAACCCCTCCAACCCGAGCGGCTACGTCAAGTCCGTCGTCACGAACACCGCGAACGCCTCGGCCCCGTGGGGCACCGAGATCGGCGCGGGCGCGACGGGAACGCCGACCGCGGGCGTGCGGACCCCGACCGGGGCCGCGCTCTACACCACCGTCATCGACGGCACGAACGGCAAGCTCACGCTCTACGTCAACGGCGTCAAGACCGCTGAGCACGCGATCAGTCGGGACGTCGCCGACTTCGGCGCGAACCTCGTCGCCTACCTCGGCCGCTCGACCTACAAGGACGCGTACTTCGCCGGGGACTTCGACGACTTCGCCGTCTACGGCTCGGCCCTCGACGCCGAAGCGGCGCAGGCGCTCTACAGCGAAGGCGCCCTCGACCGCGCCGTCGCCTCGGTCTCGTTGCAGGCCAGCGCCACCGCGGATTTCACACTGCCGACTTCCTCTTACGGTGCGACGATCACCTGGGCCTCCGACAGCGGTGCGATCGCGATCGACGGCGGCACCGCGTCCGTGACACGGCCGTCCCCCGGCTCCGGCGACGCCGCCGTGATCCTGACCGCGACCTTCACCGCCGCGGGCCAGACCCGCACCCGGACCTACACGGTGACAGTCCCCGAGGACCTCACCGACACCGAGAAGGCCGACGCCGACCTGGCGGCGATCGCGATCCCGAACGCCGACGACGTGCGCACCAACCTCTCCGTGCCGACCGCCGGCGCCAACGGTGCGGTGATCGAGTGGACCGTCCCCTCCGGTGCGCCCGTGGCGCTCCGCGACGGCGCGGCCGACGGGACGCGGACGCTCGTGGTTGACCGCCCCGCCGCGGGGGAGGACCCGGTGTCCGCCGACGTGACCGCGACGGCCCGCATCGGCGACGCCGTCCGCGCCCGCGACTTCACGCTGGTCCTCCAGCCGCTGCCCGCCGCGGAAGCCGACGAGGAGGCGTACGTCTGGGCGTTCTTCACCGGCGAGGGCGCGGGCGCCGAGCGGGTGAGCCTCGCGGCCTCGCGCGGCAACGACGCCCTGAGCTGGAACACGCTCAACGACGGCGAGCCGCTCTTCACCTCGACGCAGGGGACGCAGGGCCTGCGCGACCCGTTCATCATCCGCTCCGCGGAAGGCGACCGGTTCTACATGCTCGCCACCGACCTCAAAGTGGACGGCCTCGCGGGTGGCTTCGACACTGCGCAGCGCAGCGGCTCGCTCTATATCGAGGTGTGGGAGTCGAACGACCTCGTCAACTGGTCCGAGCAGCGCCACGTCAAGGTCTCGAGCGACTACGCGGGGAACACCTGGGCGCCCGAGGCGTACTGGGACGAGGAGCTCGACACGTACGTCGTGTACTGGGCCTCGAACCTCTACGACACCACCGATCCTGCGGACCGCACCGCCGTCACCTACAACCGCATGATGTACGCGACGACCGACGACTTCACCACCTTCTCCGAGGCGCAGCCGTGGGTCGACGTCAAGCGCGGCACCGGCCGCGGCACGATCGACGCCACTATCGCGCAAGTGGACGACACGTACTACCGGTTCATCAAGGACGAGGCCTCGATGACCATCCGCCAGGAGCGCTCGGACGACCTGCTCGACACCGTGACCGGCACCCTGCCGGGGACGACGGGCGCCGCCGACGAGTGGACGCTCGTGAAGGACCAGGTCGCCACCGGCCTGCCCAACGGCGAGCCGGGCGGCACGTTCACGCAGGGCGAGGGCCCGAGCGTCTTCCCCGCCAACGAGGGCGACGTCAACGGCTACGAGTGGTACCTCTTCATCGACCAGCCCTCGTACCACGCCGGGCCGAACTACTACATCCCCTTCGCCACCAACGACATCGCCGACGGCGACGCGTGGGAGCCGGTCGGCGCCACCCTGCGCGAGCAGCTGCCGGAGAACGCCGACGGCGGCAAGCCCCGGCACGGCACCGTCATCCCGGTGACGCGCGCCGAGTACGAAGCCGTCCTCGCGGCCTTCGCGCCGGACTTGGCCGTCACCGGGACCGCGCCGATCGAGGTCACGACCACCGCGGGCACGGCCCCGGTCCTGCCCGGCGCGCACCTCACCAAGGCCGACGGGTCCGTGCAGGACGTGGCGGTCGCCTGGGACGCGGTCGATCCCGTCAAGTACGCGCAGCCCGGCACGTTCACCGTCGCCGGTACCGCGCAGGACGACTCGCGCGCCCCGGTCACGGCCACGGTCACCGTGACCGCCCCGCTGACGCTCACCGCCTCGGTGCGTTGCGCCGCAGGGAAGGCCGTCGTGGTCGTCACCGCCGCCAACACCGGAGGCGCCACTGTGGACGTGGTGCTCTCCTCCGGCCTCGGCACCAAGACCCTCACCGGTCTGGCTCCCGGCGCCGCCGCGTCCGCCGTGTTCACCACGCGGCAGGCCGCCGTCACCGCCGGCACCGTCACCGCGACCGCGGACGGCGCCGTCATCGAAACCGCTTATCCCGCAACGACCTGCGGCTGAGCCCCGCGGCCCGGCCCCAGGCCGGGCTGCGGGCGCTTGCCCGGTCCCACTGACACCGTTAGCATCTGATACCGGTAACAAAGATGTTGCCGCTTCCCCCGAAGGAGAGCGCATGGTCGCCTCAACCCGCGCGAGCCGGTTCACGCTCCGCTCCCTCGCCGCCGCAACGGCACTCGGCCTCGCGGTCTCCGGCTTCGGGACCGCCCAGGCCGCGGCCGACGACCACCTGGTGGCGCACTACGCGCTCGACGAGACCACCGGCACGACCGCCGCCGACAGCTCGGGCAACGGCCACGACGCCGTCATCGCGGGCGGCGCGGTCCTCACCGGCGGCGAAGGGCTCCGCCTCGACGGCGCCGACGACCACGTCAAGCTCCCGAACGACCTCCTCGCCGGGCTCACCTCGATCACCGTGAGCACCGAGGTCCTCGTCCGGGCCGAGCAGGGCACGCCGTACTTCATCTACGGCCTCGGCAACCCCGCGTCCTCCAGCACCGGCACTGGCTACCTGTTCTCCACCGGCAACGCCTACCGCACGGCCATCACCACGGGAAACTGGTCGGGTGAGCAGAACACCACGAGCGGGGCGAACCTCGCACGCGGCGTGTGGAAGACGATCACCTACACGCTCGACGACGCCACCGACACCGCCACGGTCTACCTCGACGGCGTCCAGGTCGCGCAGAACACCGCCGTCACCGTCACGCCCGCGCAGATCGGCGGCGGCACCACCACCGCGAACTACATCGGACGGTCGAACTACGCGTCCGACAAGTACCTCGCGGGCAGCGTCCGCGACTTCCGCCTCTACGACACGGCGCTCACCGCCGCCGAGGTCGCGGCGCTCCAGCCCTCCGACGAGACGCGCACGCAGCGCGACCTCGCCGCGATCGACCTCGGCGACCTTGCGAACGTCACGGCCGACCTCACCTTGCCGACCGCGGCGCCCAACGGCTCCGCGATCACCTGGACCAGCAGCGAGGAGTCCGTCATCTCCAGCACCGGCCGCGTCACGCGACCCGCGAGCGGCACCAGCGAAGTGACGCTCACCGCCACCGCCGTCAAGGGATCGGCGACCGCGGTCCGCGAGTTCACCGCCACCGTCCCCGCCACGGGCGAGGCCGACTACCAGGCCGACCTCGACGCCATCGCCATCCCCGACGCCGACGACGTGCGCGGCAACATCGACCTGCCGCAGACCGGCGCCGTCACCGGCAGCGCCGTCGCCTGGACCGCGTCCCCCGAAGGCGTCGTCTCCACCGTCGCCGACGGCGACATCGCACCCGGTGTCGTCACCCGCGGCTCGGCCGACCAGGACGTGGTCCTCACCGCGAGCGTCGGCGGCCTGTCCCGCGACTTCCCGGTCACCGTGCGCGCCGCGCACGAGCGGTCCGAGTACGAGGGCTACGCGTTCGCGTACTTCACCGGGAACACCGTCGCGGGCGAGAACATCCACTTCGCCGCCAGCGACGGCAACAACGCCCTCGCCTGGAACGAGCTGAACGGCGGCCTCCCGGTCCTGTCCTCCCAGTACGGCGAGCAGGGCCTGCGCGACCCGTTCATCATCCGCTCGCCCGAGGGCGACACGTTCTACCTCATCGCCACCGACCTCTCGATCGGTTCCGGCACCTCCTGGGACACCTCCCAGCGCCAGGGCAGCCGCTACCTGGAGGTGTGGGAGTCTCACGACCTCGTCAACTGGTCGGCGCAGCGGCACGTCCTCGTCTCGCCCGAGACCGCGGGCAACACCTGGGCCCCCGAGGCGTACTACGACTCGGGCCTCGGCGCGTACGTCGTCTTCTGGGCCTCGAAACTCTACGAAGAGGACGACCCGGCCCACACCGGCTCCACCTACAACCGCATGATGTACGCGACGACCCGCGACTTCACCACGTTCAGCGAGCCGCGGATCTGGCAGGACGGCATGTCCCGCATCGACTCCACTGTGACCCTCGACGACGGCGTCTACTACCGCTTCACCAAGGACGAGGGCGCCGGGACCACCGGCTGCTCCGACATCATCCAGGAGTCCTCGGCCTCGCTGCGCGCCCCGCTCGACGAGTGGACCATGATCGACTCCTGCATCGGCCGCGACGCCGGCACCAGCGCCGTCGAAGGGCCCTCGATCTTCCAGGCCAACCCCGGGGACGTCAACGGCGGCGGGAAGCACTACCTCTTCGTCGACGAGTACGGCGGCCGCGGCTACATCCCGCTGACCACCGACGACATCGCCACCGGCGGCTGGACCGTCGCGGAGGACTACGACCTCCCCGCGAGCCCGCGCCACGGCACCGTCCTCCCCGTGACCGCCGCCGAACTCGCGGGCCTCTACGAGGGCCGCGCCCCGATCTCCTCCAACGAGGACGGCCAGGTCGTCGACTACGACTTCGCGGGCGGCTCCGGCACCGTCCTCACCGACGTCTCCGGCAACGGCCGGGACGCGACGATCAACGGCGCCACCTGGAACGACGGCGCGCTGTCCTTCGACGGCACCGACGACTACGTGGACCTGCCCGACGACCTCATGGCCGGCCTCACCGACATCTCCGTCGACGCCGACGTGTGGGTAGACACCGCCCAGTCCGGCAACTACTTCATCTGGGGCCTCGGGAACACCGACGCCGCGGGCAGCGGGCGCGGGTACCTCTTCACCACCGGCAACGGCTCGTACCGCACCAGCATCACCACGAGCACCTACACCGCCGAGCAGACCGCGAGCTCCGGCGCCGCGCTCCCGCGCGGCCGCTGGGCCCACCTCACCTACACGCTCGAAGGCGACACGGCCCGCCTCTACCTCGACGGCGTCCTGGTCTCCACCAAGGAAGACGTCACCGTCGACCCCGGCGACATCTCCGGCGGCGAGACCTGGGCCAACTACCTCGGCCGCTCCCTCTACGAGCAGGACGGCCGCTTCAAGGGCAAGTTCAGGTCCTTCGCGGTCTACGACCGCGCCCTGAGCCCGGCCGAGGTCCTCGACCGCGCGGGCGCCACCGGCGCCGTCACCGACGTGTCCCTCACCGACCCCGCCGCACTCGCGACGGCCCCGCTCATCGACATGGACGCGCGCACCGTCGTCCTCCCGGTCGTCCCGGGCACCGATGTCACCGCGCTCGCACCCACCTTCACAACCGCGACGGGCGCAACGGCATCGCCCGCCTCCGGTACGGTCGTGGACCTCTCCGCACCCGTCGAGTACACCGTCACCTCCGGCGGCGAGTCCACCGTGTGGACGTTCTCGGCCCAGACCGTGAACAGCCCCGTCCTGCCCGGCCTCTACGCGGACCCGAACATCGCGGTCTTCGGCGACACCTACTACCTCTACGCGACCACCGACGGCTACTCCGGCTGGGGCGGCAAGGACTTTTACGTCTGGTCCTCCAAGGACCTCGTCGACTGGACGCGCTCCGAGGAGCCGATCCTCACCCTGGACGGCGCGAGCGGCGACGTCCCCTGGGCGAGCGGCAACGCGTGGGCGCCGACGATCATCGAACGCGACGGGAAGTACTACTTCTACTTCAGCGGCCACAACACGGCCTTGAACCGCAAGACCATCGGCGTCGCGGTCGCCGACAGCCCCGAGGGCCCGTTCACCGCCCAGCCGAACGCGATGATCCTCAACAACGAGGCCGTCACCTCCGGCCAGGCCATCGACCCCGCGGCCTTCCACGACCCGGTCACCGGGAAGTACTACCTCGCGTGGGGCAACGGCAGCGCCACGAGCGGCCCGGTCATCGCGGAGCTGAACGACGACATGACGTCGGTCAAGTCCGGCACCTACAAGCGGATCTCGGGCCTCACCGACTTCCGCGAGGGGATCTTCCTCAACTACCGCGAGGGCCTGTACCACCTGACGTACTCCATCGACGACACCGGCTCGGAGAACTACCGGGTCGGCTACGCGACGGCGACGAGCCTCGACGGGCCGTGGACCTACCGCGGCGTGATCCTCCAGAAGGACGCGTCGCTCGGCATCCGGGCGACCGGGCACAGCTCGATCCTCAACGTGCCCGGCACGGACGACTGGTACATCGCCTACCACCGGTTCGCGCTCTCCGGCGGCGACGGCACCCACCGCGAGACCACGATCGACGCCCTCGAGATCGGCGACGACGGCCTGTTCCAGCCCGTCGCGCCGACGCTCACCAGCGTCGCACCGCAACCCGTCGGCCCGGAAATCTCGGTCACGCTCGGTTCCCGCTGCGTCGCAGGCAAGGTCGTGCTGACCGTCCAAGTCGGCAACGACAGCGACGGCACCGTCGGCCTCCTCGTCTCGACCCCCTACGGCGACAAGACGTTCAAGGCCCTCGGCGCCGCAGGCGTCTCGTCCAGCGCGTTCACCACCCGCGCGGCCGGGATCCCCGCGGGCACGGTGACGGTGACCGCCACGGACAAGGACGGCGCCACGTTCACGCGGACGACCGCGTACGCCGCCGCGGACTGCGGCTGACACCGGGGGGCGAACCGCGCCCCCCGGTCCGATCTTCGAAAGGACCCCTGATGAATCGTGGAATGGTGAAACGGGCCTCGGTGGCCGCGGTCGGCGGCGCGATGCTCGCGGGCGTCGCGGGCGCGGCGTTCGCGCAGGACCAGGTCGGCTCCGGCTCCGACGTGGACGTGAACGTGGCGATCGAGGACCTCGACGAAGGCGTCCTCGCCATGAGCGTCGACGGCACGACGGCGACCCTGGTGGAGGACGGCTCGACCGGCACGGTCCGCCAGTTCACCGGCGACCTCCCGACCGTGACCGTGACCGACACCCGCTCGGCCGACGAGATCCCCGACGGCGCGTTCTGGTGGGTCGAGGGCACCGCGTCGAGCTTCACCGGCGACGCGGGCCAGGACCCGATCGGCGCCGAGAACCTCGGCTGGTCGCCGTCCCTCGTGGACGACGGCTCCGGCGCGGTCGCGGTCGGCCCCGACGTCGCCCCCGCGCTCGACACCGACGAGGACCCCAACAACGTCGGCCTCCAGGGCCGCGAACTCCTCGCGATGGCCCTCACCAGCGAAGAGGCGATCGGCACCTGGGAGGCCGGCGCGGAACTGACGCTCCAGGTCCCCGCCGACACCGAGCCCGGCAACTACACGTCGGTCATCACCCTGTCCCTGTTCGAATGAGACCGGTCGGGCGGGCGCCGCACGGTGCCCGCCCGACGTGAAAGGCCCGCCATGGCTTCCCTGATGCGCCGCGCCCTGCCCGTGGCCGCGGCGGCCCTGCTGCTCGCGGCCGCACCCGCTGCGGCGCAGACGAACGGCGAGGACGCGGGCACCGTCACGTGGTCGGTCCGCCCGGCCGAGGCGTCGGGCGAGGACGGCCGCGCCTGGATCGAGCAGGAGCTCGACCCGGGCCAGACCGCGACCGAGCACATGGCGGTCCACAACCTCTCCGACACCGAGGTCGTGTTCCGCCTCTCCGCGGCCGACGGATTCTTCCAGGACAACGGCCGCTTCAGCATGCTGCCCTCCCACGAGCCCTCGGTGGACGCCGGGCTCTGGATCGAGGTGCAGGAGGAGGTCGTCGTCGGCCCCGACGAGACCGTCATCGTGCCGTTCACGACCACGGTGCCCGACAACGCGACCCCGGGGGACCACGCGGCGGGCGTCGCCGCGTCGGTCCTGTCGGAGCAGACCGGCGAGGACGGCGCCGTCGTCGGCGTGGAGTCCCGCGTCGGCTTCCGCGTCATGACCCGCGTGACGGGGGCGCTGGCGCCCTCGGCCGCCGTCGAGGACGTCTCGTCCTCCTACGACCTGTCCTGGAACCCCGTCGCCCCCGGCCGGGCCCAGGTGACGTTCACCGTGGTGAACACCGGCAACGCCCGCCTCCTGGTCACCGGCGCCGTGACGGCCGCCGGTCAGGAGGCCGCGTTCCCAGGGCCCGAGGAGATCGATCAAGAACTGATGCCGGGGGATCGGCGGACCTTCACCGTGACGGTGGACGACGTGTGGCCCTCGGTGTTCGTCCCCGCCTCCCTCGAAGTGACCCCGGCCGTCGCGGGCGAAGGCGAAGGGACCCCGGTGGACGCGGCCACCGCCGATGCCGGGTTCTGGGCCGTCCCGTGGCCGCAGCTCATCGTCCTGGCGGGCCTCGGCCTCCTGGTCGGGTCGACCCTGTGGAACCGCCGCCGCGCCAAGTCCCGCCTCGAAGACCTCCTCGAAGAGGCCCGCGAGGAAGGCCGCCGCGAAGCCGCGGACGCCCCCTGACGCCGCCCGCCTACCCGCCGCCGCGAGTGGCGCGTTCGAGCTGGTTGACGGCCGATTCGTAGGGCCGCCCGGTGGCGTGGTGGAGCCCGATCTCGCAGGTGCGGTTGCCGCTGAGGTGGACGTCGGCTTCGATCCCGGCGACCTCGGCCGCTTCGCTGCGGGCGGCGCTCTCGGCGAGCTCGGGGTGGAGCAGACCGCGGTCGCCCGCGAAGCCGCAGCAGGTCGCGGTGTCGGGCACGACCACCTTGTCCGCCAAGGCCTCCGCGAGCCGGGTGAGGCCGCGGCCGCCGTCGAGCCGCTGCATCGAGCAGGTCGGGTGGACGACCGCCGTCCCGGCCTTCGCGATCGGCAGGTCCGGGACGAGCGCCCCGGCCCAGTCGACGGCGTCGCGGAGGTCGAGCCGCCGGTGCCGGGCCGCGTTCGCGGGGTCGAGGTGCGCGTCGACCTCGCGCATCGCGGCGAGCGTGCAGGAGCTCGCGTCGAACACGACCGGGAGGCGGCCCTCGCCGGACCACTCCCACAACCGCTCGACGAGGCGGTTCGCCATGAACCGGTTCCCCGCCTCGTACCCCTTGCTCTGCCAGATCGTGGCGCAGCAGGTCCCGGCCACGTCCTCGGGGATCCACACCGGCCTGCCCGCGCGTTCGCTCACGCGGACCACGGCTTCGGGCAGGTGCACGCCCCCGGTCCCGGCCGGGGCGCCGAAGATCCGGTTGACGCACGCCGGGACGTACACCGCCCGGGCCCCTTCGCGATCCGTCCTCGGGAGCCGCGGCGCGGCCTCGGGCACCTCGTCGATCCAGGCGGGGACCAGCTCGGTCCCGAAGAGGCGCCGGCCGAGGCCGGTGACCAGCCGCAGCGGCCGGGGCCCGAACCACCGCAGCAGCCGCCGGGCGGCCGCGACCGCGAACCGCGCCCCGCGTTCGGCGAGTGCGAACCGGCGCGCGACCGCCAGCGCGACGCGTTCCGCCGCGGGGCCGTGACGGCGCCGCCGCAGGTCCTTCATCGCCGAGCCGGTGTCGATGTCCACGGGGCACGCGGTCTGGCAGCTGGAGTCGGCCGCGCACGTGTCGACCGCGGCGTACTCGTAGTCCTCGGCGAGTTCCCGGACGAGCGCCGGTTCGCTCGGGCGCCGGGCGATCTCGCGCTGGAGCGCGATGCGCTGGCGCGGCGTCGTGGTGAGGTCGCGGCTGGGGCAGACCGGTTCGCAGAAGCCGCATTCGATGCAGGCGTCGAGCTTCGCGGCGACCGCGGGCATGGTCTTGAGGTGCCGCACGTTGGCGCGCGGGTCGTCGTTGAGGAGCACCCCGGGGTTGAGGATCCCGTGCGGGTCGAACGCGCGCTTGACGCGGCGCATCAGCTCCGTGGCCTGCTCGCCCCACTCCTGGAGGACGAAGGGCGCCATGTTGCGGCCGGTGGCGTGCTCGCCCTTGAGGGCGCCGTCGTAGCGGTCGAGGACGAGGTCCGCGACGGCCTGCATGCACTCCCGGTACCGCTCCACATCGGCCTCGGAGGCGGGGTCGAAGGTCATGCTGAAGTGCAGGTTCCCGTCGGCGGCGTGGCCCGCGACCGAGCCGTCGAAGCCGGACGCGTCGAGCAGCGACCGCAAGTCGCGGGCGGCCTCGGCGACCCGCGGCGGCGGCACGCAGACGTCCTCGCCGAGCAGGACGGTCCCGGCGGGCCGCGAGCCGCCGAGCGCGGCCAGGAGTCCCTTGCGGACCTTCCAGTAGCCTCCGGCGACCGCGGCGTCCCGCGTGAACGCGCCGTCGGCGTTCCGCAGCAGGTGCGCGGTCGACCCCTCGAACGCGTCGAGGTCGGCCGCGTCGGCGGCGCGGTACTCCACGAGCAGCGCCGCTTCCTCGCGGACCTCCCGCAGCCAGGCCGGCGCGCCGTCGATGTGCGCGCAGGCGAGGAGCGAGGGCGCGTCCATGAGCTCGACGGCGTGCGCTCCGGCGGCGACGAGGTCGGGGACGGTCCGGACCGCCTCGTCCAGGCCGGGGAACCGCAGCAGCGCCGTGGTCTGCAACCGCCCGAACGGGACGGTCGCGAACACGATCTCATCGAGAAAACCCAGGGTCCCTTGGGATCCGACCATGAGGCCCCGCAGGATCTTCGCGGGCCGCTGCGCGTCGAGGAACGCGTCGAGCCGGTACCCGTTGGTGTTCTTGATGGCGAACTTGCGGCGGATGAGCGCGCGCAGCGCCGGGTCCGCGTCGAGTTCGGCCCGGATCGCGAGCAGCTCGGCCACCAGGCCCGGCTCGCGCGCGGCCAGCAGCTCGTCGGCGTCCGGGTCGGCGGTGTCGACCACCGTGCCCGAGGCGAGGACCACCCGCATCGACCGGACCGTCCGGTACGAGTTCCGCTCGGTCCCGCAGGACATGCCGCTCGCGTTGTTCGCGACCACGCCGCCGACCGTGGCCGCCGCCGAACTCGCCGGGTCGGGCCCGAGCATCCGGCCGTACCGCGCGAGCATCGCGTTCGCCCGCGCGACCACCGTGCCCGGCCGCACCCGCAGCCGCCGTCCCCCGTCTTCGACCGCGGCCGAGGCGAAGTGGCGCCGCACGTCGACCAGGATCCCGTCGCCCTGGGCCTGCCCGTTGAGGCTGGTGCCCGCCGCGCGGAACGTCACCGGCAGGCCGTGGCGGTCGGCGAAGCCGAGCACGCCCGCCACGTCGGCGCCGTCGCGCGCGACCACGACCGCCCGCGGGATCATCCGGTACGGGCTCGCGTCGCTCGCGTACCGGGCCAGGTCCAGGGGCCGGGTGAGCACCTGCTCCCGCCCGACCGCGGCCGCGAGGCCCTCGTGCAGCCACCGGGGGGTGGGGGCGAGGCGGGCGCCAGTCGCCGCCCCGCCCCCGTGAGGGGCACCGTCCACCGTGAGGATCGAGTCCCGACCGCTCATCTCGCCGTTCTCCAAGTCAGTCGGGATCCATCTGCGATCCGCAGTGGACGCGATGCCGGTCCGGTTCAGGCCGCGGCGAGGTCGCGGGCCGCCGCCCGCCGCCGCAGCGTGTCGATGCAGACCAGGCTGATGACGGCGCACGCCGCCGCGTACCCGGCGACCGACCAGGTCGTCCCGGTCGACGCGAACAGGGCCGTCGCGATGAACGGCGCGAGCCCGCCGCCCAGCGCCGCGCCGATCTGGTAGCCCAGGGACGCGCCGGTGTACCGCACCGAGGTCCCGAACAGCTCCGCCAGCCCCGCGCCCATCGGGCCGAGGATCGCCGCCGAGCCGACGAACGCCGCCGCGACCGCCGCGATGACGATCGGCGGGTTCGCGGTGTCCACCAGCGGGAAGAACACCAGCGCCCACACGCCCACGAACCCGGCCCCGGAGAGCAGCACCCTGTACCGGCCGACCCGGTCCGAGAGCGACGCGAAGTACAGCAGCGCCGGGATCGACAGCAGCGAGCCGATGATCGTGCCGTTGAGGACCACGCTGCGCTCCATCCCCAGCTCGGTCGTCGAGTACGCCAGCGCGAACGTGAAGACCAGGTAGATGAACGTGTTGAAGCCCAGGTTGAACCCGCTGCCGAGCAGCACCTCCCCGGACTGCGTGCGCAGCACGGTCGCGATCGGCAGGCGCTCGTGCGTCTTCGCCTTCGCCATCTCCAGGAACTCGGGGGTCTCGCTGATGCTCACCCGGATGTACAGGCCGACGATCACCAGGATCGCGCTGGCGAGGAACGGGATCCGCCAGCCCCAGTCGGTGAACTGGCCTTCGGGCATCATCGAGACGAGGGCGAACGCGCTGGTGGCGAGGACCAGGCCGGCGGGCGAGCCGATCGAGGTCCACGAGCCGTACAGGCCCCGCTTGTTCGCGGGGGCGTGCTCGGTCGCCGAGAGCACCGCGCCGGCCCACTCGCCTCCGGCGCAGAAGCCCTGGATGAGCCGGAGGGCCACCAGCAGGATCGGGGCGGCGACGCCGATGGACTCGTAGTTGGGGAGCAGCCCGATGAGGAACGTCGCGACGCCCATCGCCACGAGCGTCGTCACCAGCATCCGCTTGCGGCCCACGCGGTCGCCGTAGTGGCCGATGACGATGCCGCCGAGCGGCCGGGCGAAGAACCCGACGCCGAACGCGGCGAACGCCAGGAGCGTCCCGACGAGCGGGTCGTGCGTCGGGAAGAACTGCGTGTTGAAGATCAGGGCCGCGGCGGTGCCGTAGATGAAGAAGTCGTACATCTCGATCGCGGTCCCGAAGCTCGTCGCGAACGCGAGCTTCAGGGTCGGCGGCCGGGCGGGCAGGGCGGTTCGGTCGGCAGTGGTCACGGCAATCTCCTTTGGTCGCCGACAACGGGGGGTTGCCTCTATCGTGGTCCCCGCCACAGCACGGCACCATGTCGCGAACGCACAGCCGACAGCGTAGGGTTCGTGGAAACGCACCAACCATTCACCTCCCCGAGGCGCCCATGACCCCCGCGACCGGCCCCCGCCCCGCCACCCTCACCTCGCTCCTCGAAGCCGTGGGCGACTCCGTCCTCACGCCCGTCGAGGCCCCCGCCGGACTCGACGTCCCCGTCAGCGAGCCCGAGATCCTCGACCCCGCCCGGCCCCGCGCCGACGGCCCCCACACGCTCCTCCTCGGCATCGGCCTGCTCCCGGACGCCCCGCAGATCCGCGAGGCCGTGCGCCTCGCCGCGGCCGCCCGCTGCGCGGGCCTGGTCGTCAAGCTCCACGGCGGCGACGCCGGCGAGCTGCGCCGCCTCGCCCGCGAGCACGGCCTCGCCGTCCTGGCCGCCGACGACCGGGTGAGCTGGCGCCACCTCGACGCCCTCCTGTCCGCGGTCATCGGCACGCAGGGCCGGTCGAAGACCGCGGACGAGGTCGAGCTCGGCGACCTCTTCGCGCTCGCGAACGCCGCCGCGCTCCAAGTCGGCGGCGCCATCGCGATCATGGACACCCAGCGCCGCATCCTCGCCTACTCCACGGTCCCCGGGCAGGTCATCGACGAGGTCCGGCAGGCGGGCATCCTCGGCCGCCACGTCCCCGAGGAGTTCCACGGCCCCCACACCGACCCGCTCGTGTGGCGCAGCGACGGCCCCGTCCGCATCGACAACCCCGGCGCGCTGCCGCGCCTGGCCGTCGCCGTCAAGGCGGGCCCGAACGTCCTCGGCTCGATCTGGGCCGTCGACGAGCACGGCGACCTCGACGCCCGCGCCTCGGAGGCCCTGGCGAACGCCGCCCGCCTCGCCGCGCTGCACCTGCTCCAGTACCGCAGCGCCCGCGACATCCCGCGCCGCACCCGCGAGAAGGCCCTGCGAGGACTCCTGGCCGGGACCGGCCCGGCGCCGGGGGACGTGTTCGGCCGCGCCGACGCTTACACGGTCGTGGGTTTCGAGGTCGCGGGCACTGAGGCGCTCGACGGCAGCGCCGTGCACGTCGCCGAGCTCATCACCGACTACACCCGGCTGCGCCACTCCAAGGCCACCACCGTGCAGCTCGACCACGTCGTCTACACGCTCCTGCCCACAGGGGTCGAGGAGGCCCGCGACCTGGTGTGCGCCGCGGTCGAGCGGATCCGCTCGCTCCTGGGCGTCCCGGTCCGCGCGGGGATCGGCGGCGCGGTCGAGGACCTGGGGGACGTGCCGGACTCGCGCCGCGACGCCGACGACGCCCTCCAGGTCCTCGCCCACCGCACCCCGGACACCGGCGTCGCCGACGTCCACGAGGTGCGCGCCGAATCGTTCTTCCTGCGGCTGCGCTCGCGCTTCACCGCGGACCTGCGGCCGCTGCCCGCGTTGCAGCGCATGGTCGCCCACGACGCGCGCCACGGCACCGAGTACACCGCGACCGTCCGGGCCTACCTGGAGTGCCTCGGGGACACCTCGCGGACCGCGGAGCGGCTGTTCATCCACGCGAACACGCTGCGGTACCGCGTGCAGCGCGCCGGCGAGCTGTTCGGCCTCGACCTCACCGACCCCGACGCGACGCTGCTGCTGTGGCTCCAGCTGCGCCTGCGTTAGACCGCGGGCAGGATCGTCCCCGCGACCTCCCCGAATCCGATCCGGGTCCCGTCCGGTCCGGGCGCGGTCGCGGAGATGACGACCTCGTCGCCGTCGAGGAGGAACGTGCGCTCCTCGCCCTTGACCGTGATCGGTTCGGTGCCGCCCCAGGTGAGTTCGATGAACGCGCCGCGCTGGTGCTTCGCCGGGCCCGAGATCGTGCCGGAGGCGAACAGGTCGCCGGTGCGCGTCGAGGCGCCGTTGACGGTCAGGTGGGCGAGCATCTGGGCGGGGGACCAGTACATCTCGCGGTAGGGCGGGCGCGAGACGCGCTCGCCGTTCCACTCGACGTCGAGGTCGACGTCGAGGCCCCAGTCCTCGCCGCCGCGCAGGTACGGCAGGGGCGCGGGGATCTGCCCGGGGAGCGGTATGCGTGCGTGCTTAAGGGCCGCAAGGGGAACGATCCATGGGGATACCGAGGTCGCGAAGCTCTTGCCCAGGTGCGGGCCCAGCGGCACGTACTCCCAGGCCTGGAGGTCGCGGGCGGACCAGTCGTTGACCAGGACCGCGCCGAAGACGTGCTCGGCGAAGTCGTCCACGTCGATCCGCTGTCCCAGTGCCGATCCGGTGCCGACGACGAACCCGAGTTCGGCCTCGATGTCGAGTCTGCGGCTCGGCCCGAACACCGGCGCCGCCGCATCGGGGGCTTTGTGCTGGCCGCAGGGGCGCACGACGCCGGTGCCGGAGACGACCACGGTGCCGGACCGGCCGTGGTACCCGACCGGGAGGTGCCTCCAGTTGGGCATCAAGGGTTCCTGGCCGGGCCGGAACAGGCGGCCGAGGTTCGCGGCGTGGTGCTCGGAGGCGTAGAAGTCGACGTAGTCGCCGACCGCGAACGGCAGGTGCATCCGGACTTCGCGCAGCGGGTGCAGCGCCTGCTTCGGGACCTGGCCCTCGACGGCGGCGCGGAGGCGCACGCGCACCTCGGCCCAGCGCCGGGGCCCCTGCGCCATGAACGGGTTCAGCGTCGGGGCCGCGAACACCGGGTCGTCGAGCAGCAGCGACAGGTCGGCGACGGTGTTGCCGACGCGCACCCCGACCCGCCGCGAGCCCTCCTTCGGGGAGAACACGCCGTAGGGCAGGTTGTCGGGCCCGAACGGGGACCCGTCCGGGATCGCGATGCGGCTCATGCGGTTCCCTCGTGGTAGTGGTCGGGGGAGCTGACCAGGCCGAGGCCGATCAGCTCGTCGAGCGGTTCGGTGACGCTGCACGTGCCGAACGAGGTGAACGCCGCCCGCGCCTGTCGGACCCGCGCCTCGGTCAGGTCGGCGACGAGGTCCGCGACGGTGTCGCCGTCGCGCTCGGCCAGCAGGGCCCGGGCGTCGATCTCCGTGCCGCCGTGCAGGAGTGCGTCGGTCGCGAGGAGCAGGTTCAGGAAGCCGTGCTGCTCGAAGCCGTCGGCGGCGTCGGTGTTGCGCACCGCGTGGTGCAGCCCCGCGGTGGCCTTGAACGGCAGGCCGGCCGCGACCGCCGCCGCGACGCCCTCGGCGAGCTCGTCCTCGCCCGGGTACAGCTCGGCGCGGACGCCGCCGGTGCGGAACTTCGCCTTGTACCCGTGGGGGATCGCCGCGATGAGCGGGAGGCGCCGCCCGTCGCGCGGCACCTCCACGAACACCTCCAGGTCCGGGGCGTCCTCCAGGGCCGCGTCGAGGTCCGCCAGGAACGTCTCCGGCTCTGCGCCTTCGGGTACGGCGACCTCGATCGACCGGACCTCCACCGGCAGCAGCGACGCGTTCCCCAGGGCCGCAGGGACGCCCGCGGGCCCGTCGGGGAACGTCACCGCGAGCGGCAGGACCGGGTCCCCCGCGGGCAGCAGCGGCGCGAGCCGGGGGAGCGCCGCCGCCGGGAGGACCAGCGGCCCGACGAGCCCCGCGTACCAGACGCGGCGCCGCGCGCCGTACGCGCGGACCGCGAGCGCCAGCGGCGCGTTCCCCGGCGGGAACACCGCGGCGTCGTCGAAGAACCCGGCCGCCAGGACCGGGATCACGGGCGCGGCCCCCGCCCCGCCCACGTCCACGCGTAGCCGGGGTCCTCGCTGGCGGCGGCGCCCTCGCCGAGTTCGAGCGGCCGGAACGTGTCGACCATGACCGCCAGCTCGTCGAAGAACTCCGCGCCCAGCGAGCGCTCCATCGCGCCCGGCTGCGGGCCGTGGCTGTGCCCGCCCGGGTGCAGGCTGATCGAGCCCTGCCCGATCCCCGAGCCCTTGCGCGCCTCGTAGTCCCCGCCGCAGTAGAACATCACCTCGTCGGAGTCCACGTTGGAGTGGTAGTACGGGACGGGCACTGCGAGCGGGTGGTAGTCGACCTTGCGCGGCACGAAGTTGCAGATGACGAAGTTCTGGCCTTCGAACACCTGGTGGGCGGGCGGGGGCTGGTGGACGCGGCCGGTGATCGGCTCGTAGTCCGCGATGTTGAACGTGTACGGGTACAGGCACCCGTCCCAGCCGACCGCGTCGAACGGGTGGGTCGCGTACACGTACCTGGTCCCGGTGATCCCGCGCGACCCGCGGTGCTTCACGAGCACCTCCACGTCCTCGCCCTCCGCCGTGAACGGCTCGTCCGGGCCGTGCAGGTCCCGCTCGCAGAACGGGGCGTGCTCCAGGAGCTGCCCGTACCGCGACAGGTACCGCTTCGCGGGCGTGATGTGCGAGTTCGCCTCGATCGTGTACAGCCGCAGCGGCTCCGGCCCTTCAGGGACCCACCGGTGGGTCGTCGCGCGGGGGATCACCACGTAGTCGCCCTGGCGCGCGGGCAGGACTCCGAACACCGTCTCCACGGCCGCCGACCCGGACTCGACGTACACGCACTCGTCCCCGACCGCGTTGCGGTACAAGGGCGACCCCTCACCGGCAGCCACATAGGAGATCCGCACGTCCGCGTTGCCGAGCACGAGCCGGCGCCCGGTGACCGCGTCGACGGCCTTCCAGTCCGGGTCCGTCAGCTCGTGCAGCTTGAAGTGCCGCGGTTTGAGCGGCCGGTGCTCCTCGGTGGCCTGCCCCGGCACGTCCCACGGCGACGCGTCCACGATCGCCGAGGGGATCCCGGAGTGGTAGAGCAGCGAGGAGTCCGAGGAGAACCCCTCCTCGCCCATGAGCTCCTCGCGGTAGAGGCCGCCCTCGGGCGTGCGGTGCTGGGTGTGCCGCTTCGGCGGCACGCTCCCGATCCTGCGGTAGTACGCCATGTCGTCCCCTCCGCGTCAGAAGTTGCCGCGCTTGGCCTGTTCGCGCTCGATGGCCTCGAACAGCGCCTTGAAGTTGCCGATGCCGAACCCGAGCGAGCCGTGCCGCTCGATGAACTCGAAGAAGACCGTGGGCCGGTCGCCCAGCGGCTTGGTGAAGATCTGGAGCAGGTACCCGTCCTCGTCGCGGTCCACGAGGATCCCGCGCGACTGGAGCTCCTCGATCGGCACCCGGACCTCGCCGATCCGCTCGCGCAGCACGGGGTCCTCGTAGTACGAGTCCGGCGTCGGCAGGAACTGGATCCCCTTGGCGCGCAGCGTGTCCACCGTGCGGATGATGTCGTTGGTGGCGAGCGCGAGGTGCTGGACGCCGGGAGCCTGGTAGAAGTCCAGGTACTCGTCGATCTGCGAGCGCTTCTTCCCGATCGCGGGCTCGTTGAGCGGGAACTTGACGCGCCGGTTGCCGCTGGCGACGACCTTGCTCATCAGCGCCGAGTACTCGGTGGCGATGTCCTCGCCCACGAACTCGGCCATGTTCGTGAAGCCCATGATCCGGTTGTAGAAGTCCACCCACTCGTCCATGCAGCCCAGCTCGACGTTGCCGACCACGTGGTCCAGCGCCTGGAAGATCCGCTTCGGCTCGCCCTCGGGCTTGACGTACCCCGAGCCGCGGGCGACGTACCCGGGCAGGTACGGGCCGTCGTACTTCGAGCGGTCCACGAGCGTGTGCCGGGTCTCCCCGTAGGTGGCGATCGCCGCGGTTCGCACGGTCCCGTGCTCGTCCGAGACGTCATGGGGCGCTTCGAGGACCACCGCGCCCTGCGCCTTCGCGTGCGCGATGCACGCGTCCACGTCGGGCACCTCGAGCGCCACGTCCACGACCCCGTCGCCGTGGCGCCGGTGGTGGTCGAGCAGCGGGCTCTGCGGGTCCACGCCGCCCTTGAACACGAACCGCACCGCCCCGGAGCGCAGGACGTACGCCTGGTGGTCGCGGTTGCCCGTCTCGGGCCCCGAGTAGGCGACCTGTTCCATGCCGAACACGAGCTGGAAGAACAGCGCCGCCTGGGTCGCGTTCCCGACCGACCACACCACGGCGTCCCAGCCGGTCACCGGGAACGGGTCGGCCGCGGCGTCGTACTCGACCAGGCCCACGAGCTGCTTGAGCTGGTCCAGGTCGAGGTCGGCCAACCGCTCCTGGCTGGTCAGGGTCTGGTCGATGCTCATGGGGGCTCCGATCGCGAGGTGACGTCCGATGACGCGATAAGGACACCCCATCCGCCGAACATTGGCAAGAGTGCCGCCCGCGACTGGTAGATCAGTGCACTTCATGCCAGCGAAACCGCGAACCGGCTGTACAATCCGACCACTCTGGCGGACCCGCCGCGCGGCCGCAAAGGCCCGGCCCGTGTCGGCCCCCGTTGCTACGCTGCGGCCATGGGAGCACTCAGATACTCGATCAACGTCACTGTGGACGGCTGCTGCGACCACCGCGCCGGACTCGCCGACGAGGAGCTGCACGAATACTCGGCCGAGATCATCGACCGCGCCGACGCCCTCCTCTTCGGCCGCGTCGTCTACCAGATGATGGAGGAGGCCTGGCGCCTCCCCGAGTCCGGCGGCCTGCCCGAGTGGATGGACCCCTCGATGGCGGAGTTCGCGCGCACCATCGACGCCAAGCCGAAGCACGTCGTCTCCAGCACCCTCGAAGACCCCGACTGGAACGCCGAACTCGTCCGGGGCGACCTCGTCGAGACCGTGCAGGGCCTGAAGGACCGGTACGAGAACGGCCTCTACACCGGCGGCGTGACCCTCCCGCTCGCGCTGGCCAGCGCCGGGCTCATCGACGAGTATGAGTTCGTCGTGCACCCGCGCATCGCGGGCCACGGCCCGACGCCGTTCGTGGGCCTCGCCGCCTACGTCGACCTGACCCTGGTGGGCCGCCTGGAGTTCGCCTCGGGCGCGGTGGCGCTGCGGTTCGAGCCGAAGCGCTGACCGGCTCAGGCGGCGTCGTGCGCGCCCGCCGTGCCCGCGACGAGCGCCGCGACCGCGCCGCGGAGCCGGTCGGCGTCCACGGGCCCGGCCAGGACGAGCCGGTGGAGGACGCTGACGGCCGCCAGCGCCAGTGACGCCGGATCGGCCGCCGCACCGAGCCGCCCCAGGTCCTGTTCCGCCGCAAGGTATTCGGCGGCGGCGCGTTCGATCGCGTCGAAGCCCGAGCCGCCCGCGCCGAGCACGTCCTCGATGCGCGCCGTCAGGTCGGGGCGCATCGCCAGCAGCCGGGCCAGGGCCGTGAGCTCCGGGCCCGGGACCGCGGCGAGCCCGTCGGCGAGGTTCGCGGCGACCTCGCCGGTGCCGACGCGCTCGCCGAACGCGGGCGCGGCGGCGACCGTGAAGGACCGGTCGACCGCATAAGCGGCGAGGAAGCCGTCGAAGTCCGCGAAGTGGGTGTGGAGGAGCCCGGTGGCGACCCCCGCCTCCGCCGTCACGGCCCGCCCGGAGAGCCGCGCGGGGCCCTCGCGCAGCACCACGGTGTCCGCGGCGGCGAACAGATGCTGCCTGAGCTGGGGGATCGCGATTCCTCGGGGCACGCGCTCCAGTGTATCGGCGCACCCGCCCACCCGTGCGCAACCAGAATGAACAGTCGTTCATACTGTGAATGAACACATGCTCATACTTGTGGGGAGTCGTACATGGGAACCTCGGGACAGCGGCGCGCGCTCATCGTCGGCGCAGGGATAGCCGGGCTCGCGGCCGCGCGCCGCCTGCACCGCGCCGGATGGGACGCGCTCGTGGTCGAGCGCGCGCCCGAGCGCCGCAGCGGCGGCTACATGCTCAACCTGGTCGGCGGCGGCTTCGACGCCGCCGAGCACCTCGGCCTCGTCCCGGCGCTCAAGGAACGCGACCTGGGCCTGTTCACCTCGGTCATCGTCCGCGCCGACGGCACCGCGAAGTTCGCGGTCCCCGAGGAGATCGTCGCCTCCGCGGTCGGCCCGCGCGCCCTCACGGTCTTCCGCGGCGACCTGGAGACCGTGCTCTACGAGGCGGTCGAGGGCACCGCCGAGTTCCGCTTCGGCACCACCGTCACCGCGATCGAGCAGGACGGCGACGGCGTCACTGCGGTCCTCTCCGACGGCCGCACCGAGCGCGCCGACCTCCTCGTCGGCGCCGACGGCCTCCACTCCGCGACCCGCGCCCTCGTCTTCGGGCCCGAGTCCGACCACCTGGTCGACATGGGCCACATGGTCGGCGCCCTCCCGCTCGACGAGCCCCCGCTCGGGCTCGACGACAACACCGGCACCACCTACATCGGACCCGGCCGCACCGCCGCGCTCATCAGCCTCGGCCCCGGCCGGTCCTCCGCGTTCTTCGCCTACCGCACCGCCGACACCGCCGCGCAGCTGGAACTCGGTGCCGCGCAGGCGCTCTCGGCGGCCTTCGGCGACCTCGGCGGCGGCGTCCCCGACGCGCTGCGGCGCCTGCGCGAGGACCCCGGCCCCGCCTACTTCGACTCGGCGTCCCAGATCCGCATGGACTCCTGGAGCCGCGGCCGCGTCGTCCTCCTCGGCGACGCCGCCTGGTGCGTCACCCTCTTCGCCGGTTACGGTGCGGCCCTGGCGATGAGCGGCGCCGACCTCCTCGGCGACGCGCTCGAACACGCCGACGTCCCCGCCGCACTGTCCTCATGGGAGGCGGGGCTGCGTCCCGAGGTGCGGAAGCGCCAGGCCCTGGCCCGGCGCGGCATGGTCCAGTTCGCGCCGCCCACCAAGGGCCACGTCTGGATGAACGAGGCGGCGATGCGCGCGATGCGCCTGCCCGCCGTCCGCAGGCTCATGGTGCGGGCCGCCCGCAGCGCGCAGTAGCCCGCGGGCTCAGTTCGCCTCGGCGTGCCGCTGCGACAGCTCCCACAGGCGCTGGAGCAGGGCCTCGTCGAGCTCGGTGCTCGCGGGCTCGTTCGCGATCGCGGCGGGCGAGCCGTGGACCTCGGCGTGGAGCTGCTCCATGCGCCGGTCGAGGTGCTCGGCCGCCGCGGCGGCCTCGGTGAGCTCGTCGGCGAGGTGCGCGGGCACGTCGCCGTCGTACTTGTAGAAGATCTTGTGCTCCAGGCTCGCCCAGAAGTCCATCGCGATGGTGCGGATCTGGACCTCCACGGTGACCGGCACGGGGCCGGTCGAGAGGAACACGGGGATCTCGATGATCGCGTGGAGGCTCTTGTAGCCGTTGGGCTTGGGCTCCGCGATGTAGTCCTTGACGGTGAGGACGCGCACGTCGTCCTGGGAGGTGAGCGCGTCGAGCACCCGGTAGGTGTCGGCGATGAAGCTGCACGTGATGCGCACGCCCGCGATGTCGGTGATGTGCTCGCGGATCGAGTCGAGCGAGGGCTCCAGGCCCCGCCGGGCGACCTTGTCGAGAAGGCTCTCGGGCGACTTGACGCGCGACGTGATGTGCTCGATCGGGTTGTACCGGTGCAGGTAGAGGAACTCCTTGCGCAGGATCCCCACCTTGGTGAGCACTTCCTCCACGCCGAACTGGTACGCCATCATGAAGCGGGAGAAGTCCTCCCGCATCCGGCGGGCGTACGCGATCATGTGCGCGTCGGGCGCCGCGCCCTCGGGCTCCTCGACGTCGTACGCGCCCCGGATTGCATCCACGATTCGAGCGTATGCGCCCGTTCCGGGCGCTGACGGCATCGACATCGTCATCTCGGTCACGACTCGTGACCTCCGTCTCAGGTATCGGGCGCCCGGCCCCCGGAGGGGCCGGGCGCCGCCGCTACCGCAGCCCGTAGGAGCGGATCGTGGAGTGCGCGACCGTGCCGCCCGCCTCGTCGGCGGCGGTGAAGCGCACCGACACGTACTCGGCGCCCGCGGGGTGCGCGAGCTCCGCGGTGGCGTGGTTCCCGTCGCGGTCGATCGCGACCGGCGTCCAGGTCGCGCCGTCGTCGTAGGAGACCTCGAACGTCATCGCCGTGCACACCTGCTGCTCGGCGCCCGGCTGGGTCGTGAAGTCCAGCTCGACCTCCTGGACCGCGCCCGCGTCGGCGTAGCCGTTCTCGATCCCCTCGGCGTCGAAGTTCACGACCGAGACCGGCAGGACCGTGTCCGCGCCGGTCGGCGCGGTCGTGAACGACCACTCCGCGGTCGCGGCGGTCCCCAGGTCCGTCCACGGCACGTCCCGGTACGACTCGCTGTAGAGCGTGTACCGGCCCGCGGGGACCAGCGCCAGATCGGTCGCGAGCGAGCCGCCGTACTCGGACTTGGCGATGCCCAGGCCGTCCTGCGCGAGGACCGTCTGCCCCGGCGCGTCGTAGGTGTTGGCCGCCTCGTCGGGGGAGCCGCTGGAGTGCATCGACGGGTTCGTGAGCAGGAGCCCCGCGTCCTCCCAGCGGTAGAACCGCGGCAGGTAGTACGCGGCCCCGGCGAGGTCCACGCCCACGGTCACCGGCCCCTGGTTCCAACCGGTCCCGGTGACCGAGCCGGGTTCGAGGACCCCGCTGTGGTGCATGACGTCGGCCCGCAGCGGCTCCTCCTCGCCGTCGCCGGACCCGAGGCCCAGGACCCCGACATGCGACCAGCTCAGGTGCGGGTCGGCCGTGTAGAACTCGGTCCGCTCCGAGGGGAGCGCGACGGGCCCGCTGTCGAGGTACCCGGACATCGTCCGCACGTCGTGGACGGCGAGGTTCGCCCGGTACAGCTCGGTGTCCACGCCCAGGGAGTCGTAGTCCATGTCGACGCGCGCCAGCTCGTCGTCCGCGACGCGGAACACCGCGTCGGCCGGGATGCCCGCGTCGTGGCTCCCGTAGAGGCTGTAGGAGTACGGCTCCGCGGCGCCCGCGGGGCTGGTGAACTCCTGTCGCAGCTCCACGCCGACCTCGCGGCCCTCCGGGTCGAAGCCGGTCGGGACGACCCGCACCTCCCACTCGCCGCCGCCGAACATGCCGCCCTGCACCCCGTCCTGGGTGCCCGGCAGGTACGAGAACGCCGTGTACTCGAACCCCTGCGGCTCGGTCGCGCGGTCGAGCGCGAACCCGGTCGCGACGGCCGCGGCGCCGTCGAAGACCACCGGCTCGGGGTCGGCGTCCACGTGCAGGTCGAGGACGCCCGCGATCGTGACCCGCTCCTCGTACCGGTCCATCGAGGGCACCATCTGGTAGTGGCCCGGGGCCAGCTCCAGCGTCGCGGAGCCGCCGTCGACGATGTCCGACATGTACTCGCCGGTGTCGACGTCGATCCAGCGCAGGAACGTCGCGTCGGGGGCCGAGCCGTCCGGCCACAGCGCGGTGAAGTCGACCGCGACGAGCGCCGGGTCGCCGCCCCGCGGGGCGGCCTCGGACTCGGCCGCCAGCGCCGCGGCCGCCCCCGGCCCGCCCGCGTCGGTGATCCCCAGGCGCGTCATCGCGTCGATGTTGAACTGCGCCAAGGAGAACTCCCCGGCGGCGAGCGCGGGGAGCGCCCCGACCGGGACGACCAGCCGGTCGCCGTCGGGCTCCCGCGCGGTGTGGAACGCGGCCGCGTCCGGCTCGGTGGTGAAGGACCCGTCGGCGGTCGGCCGGATCAGGTCGCCCGTCGGCAGGACCACCGCCCCCGCCTGCGGCTCCCCGGCCGGGGCCTCCGCCGCGGCGGGCTCGGCCCGGAGCGGGTTCACGGCCGCCGCCAGGCCGACCGCCGCCAATACGGCCATTGTGGATAGTCTCGGCATCTCGTCTCCCTTTTGTGGACAACGAATCACGTGCTGCCGC
Source organism: Glycomyces sp. NPDC047369 (assembly GCA_040643255.1). Taxonomy (GTDB): domain Bacteria; phylum Actinomycetota; class Actinomycetes; order Mycobacteriales; family Micromonosporaceae; genus Glycomyces. The sequence continues at coordinate 1,088,806 of JBEYTX010000001.1, forward strand.
TAAGACGCGTCCGCGACGGCCTCCGGTTGCACCCCCATACGCGATCAAGGCTCGCTTTTCACCCCCGGCAATCGCTATGCTCGCCGTGATCCGAATCCCGAGCGACCGGAGGCAGACGGCATGGACACACCGCTACGGAGCGCCGAGTGGTACGAGGGCACCGACCGCAACGCCTACATCCACCGCGCCTGGATGCGCCGCGGCGTCCCCGACAGCGCCTTCCACGGCCGCCCCCAGATCGCCATCGCCAACACCGCCTCCGAACTCGTGCCCTGCAACGCCCACCTCGACGAGGTCGCCCAGTCCGTCAAGCACGGCGTCTACGAAGCGGGCGGCATCCCCCTCAACCTCCCCGTCACCGCGCCCGGCGAGACCCTCGTCAAACCCACGGCCATGCTGTGGCGCAACATGACCGCGATGAACGCCGAGGAGATGCTCCGCGCCAACCCCGTCGACGGCGTCGTCCTCCTCGGCGGCTGCGACAAGACGATCCCCGCGCTCCTCATGGCCGCCGCCTCCGTCGACCTCCCCGCCGTCGTCGTCCCCGGCGGCCCCATGCTCACCGGCCACTTCCGCGGCGAGGCCCTCGGCTGCGGCACCGACGTCTGGCGCCTCTCCGAGGAAGTCCGCGCCGGGACCCTCAGCCAGAGCGACTTCCTCAAGTCCGAGTCCGCGACCATCCGCTCCAAAGGCCACTGCAACACCATGGGCACGGCCTCCACCATGGCGCTCGTCGCCGAGGCCCTCGGCATGACCGTCCCCGGCCTCGCCGGGACCCCCGCCCCCGACGCCCGCCTCCTCGAAGCCGCGCACGGCGCCGGACGGCTCGCCGTCGACCTCATCGCCGCCGACCGCCGCCCCTCGACGTTCCTCACCAAGGCGAACTTCCACAACGCGATCGTCGCGCTGGCCGCCATCGGCGGCTCCACCAACGCGGTCGTCCACCTCCTCGCCATCGCCGGGCGCCTCGGCATCGACCTCACCGTCGACGACTTCGACCGCATCGGCGCCGACGTCCCGCTCCTGGTCAACCTGCGCCCCGCCGGGAAGTACCTCATGGACGACCTCCACCGCGCCGGCGGCTTCCTCGCGGTCCTGCGCGAGGTCCGCGACCTGCTCGACCCCGAGGCGCTCACCGTCACCGGGAAGCCCCTCGTGTCCTACCTGGACGAAGCGCGGATCTGGGACGAGGACGTCATCGCCCCGCGCGAGCGCCCCCTGCAAGAAGCCGCCGGAATCGCGGTGGTCCGCGGCAGCCTCGCCCCCGGCGGCGCCCTCGTCAAGCCCTCCGCCGCCTCTCCGCACCTGCTGCGGCACCGCGGCCGGGCCCTCGTGTTCGACTCCATCGAGGACTTCCGCGACCGCATCGACGACCCTGAGCTCGACGTGGACGCCGACACCGTCCTGGTCCTGCGCGGCTGCGGTCCCAAGGGCTACCCCGGGATGCCGGAGGTCTCGAACCTGCCGCTGCCGAAGAAGCTGCTGGCGCAAGGGGTCCGCGACATGGTCCGCATCTGCGACGGCCGCATGAGCGGCACCGCCTACGGCACCGTCGTCCTCCACGTCACCCCCGAGGCCGCCGCCGGAGGGCCCCTCGCGCTGGTCCGCACCGGCGACACGATCGTCCTCGACGTCGAGGAGCGCCGCCTCGACATCGACGTCCCCGCAGGCGAACTCGCCGCCCGCGTCCCCAACGCCGCCACGCTCGACGGCTACGCGAAGCCCGCCCGCGGCTGGGAGCGCCTCTACATCGACCACGTCACCCAAGCCGACACCGGCGCCGACCTCGACTTCCTCCAGGGATCCAGCGGCTCGGAGGTCCACCGCGAATCCCATTGAGGCCCTTCGCTAGCGCCGGTACCGCATGAGCCGGCGCAGGCCCTCCGGATCGGCGCCCGCCGACGGGGCGAGCGCCGCCTCGATCCGCGGCCGCGCCGCCTCGGCGTCCAGGTGCGCCCCGATCGCGACGAGCTCGCCGCCGGTCCCCGCGCGGTGCGCGGCGATGTCGATCTGACCGCCGACGACGTTCACGAGGATCCCGCGCGGCCGCGACCCCGTCGCCACCGCGAGCACGCCCTTCATGCGGTAGGCGCCCGGCGGCGGCTGCTCCAGCAGGTCCAGGAGCGCGGCCGGACCGACCGGGCCCGTCGCCCGCACGGTGACCGACTGCGCGTGCGCATGGCCCGCCTCGTGCCCGTGCGCCTCGCGCGCCAGGGCCGCCAGCGGCAGCTCGTCCTCGGGGTCGACCGCCGAGGCCGTGTCGTACACGAGTTCCGGATCGACACGGCCCCTTGAGGTCCGCACGATATGGACGTCGGGGTTCGCGGTCCGGATGCGCGCCTCGATCGCGCCGAGCCGTTCCTGGGCCTCGCCTTCCGGGAGCCGGTCGCACTTGTTGACGACCGCGAGCGTCGCGGCCGCGAACCGCGCCGGGGGATTCGTGTTGCGGTCCACCGTGTTGAAGTACTCGACGGCGTCGACCACGTCCACGACCCCGCCGGGCCGCACCCGCTTGGCGCCGCTGAAGTAGATCATCTTCGCCAGCGCGCCGGGCTCGGCGATCCCGCTGGCCTCCACGATGACGACGTCCAGCCCGAACCTCGGGTGCGTGAGCCGCTCCAGCGCCGCGTCGAGCGCGCCGAGGTCCTCGATGCAGCACAGGCAGCCCCCGGCGATCGAGACCGGCTCGTCGACCTGGCCCGTGACGAGCCCGGCGTCCACGTTCACCTCACCGAAGTCGTTGACCACCACGCCGACCCGCGCGCCCGGGCGGCACAGCAGGTGGTTGAGCATCGTCGTCTTGCCCGCGCCGAGATGGCCCGCGAGCACGACCACCGGCACCCGCCGGACCGCGGCCCGCTCAGCTCGCGGGGAGTTCGCCACCGCCAGGGATCCGATGCCCTTGCGCACTTCACGCGCGTCGTCGTTCGCCACCCCTACACCGTAGTCGCCCTGCGGGGCCGCCCTCGCGGATGTATTCAGCTTCAGGCCAACCGTCTGAGCGGACGTACCCGGTCCAACGGCGGGCGGCTATCCGAAATCACCGAAGTGGGCCCGCGCCCACTCCTCGAACGTCCGAGGCGGGCGGCCGGTCACTCGCTCGACGTCCGGGAACACCCCCGACTCGTCGAGCGTGCCGTCCACGTAGAACTCCCAGAACGCCCGCACGTACTTCTCGGGCATGGTCGCCTCCAGCTCCGCCCGGGTCTCCTCCAACGTGAGACCCTCGAACCGGAGCGGCCGGCCGAGCACCTCGCCGAGGACCGCGATCTGCTCCGCAGGGACCATCGCCCTAGGGCCGGACAGCCGGTAGATCCGTCCGCCGTGCGCGTCGTCGGTGAGCGCCGCGATCGCCACGGCGGCGATGTCCGCCGGGTCGATGCACGCGACCGGCACGTCCCCCCACGGCGCCCGGACCACGTCCCCCTCCCGCAGCTGCGGCAGCCACCGCAGCGCGTTCGACATGAACCCGCTGGGCCGCAGCGCGGTCCACCGCAGCCCCGACTCCCGGGCCGCGGCCTCCGACCGGATCATCATGGCCGACACCGCGTTCTCCGGATTCCCGACATCGGTCGAACTCCCCGACAGCTGCACGACCCGCCGCACCCCGGCCCCGCGCAGCCGCCCGTACACCCCCGGCATGTCCGCGAATCCCGGCAGCAGGAACACCCCCTCGACCCCGCCCAGCCACGGCTCCAGCGACTCCGGCCGGTCGAGGTCCCCGACCGCGGCCTCGACCCCCTCCGGCAGCCTCGCGCGGCCCGCGTCGCGGACCAGCGCCTTCACATGACGGCCCTGGGCGGCCAGGGCCCGAACGACCTCGGCGCCGACGTTCCCCGTCGCCCCGGCGACCAGGTACGCACTTTCATTCCCTGACACCCGTTGCACTCCAATCGATCCGTACTCCTCGGCCGAGTATGCGCGCCTCCGCTGCGGGTCGCCACAGGTGTCGACATGTGTTAATCTGCCTCTACCGCACTAGAACATCGTTCTAGCGATGGTTCGGACCGGCACCGAAGGTGGAACAGCGCCCATGGCAGCAGACGGCACCCACACCCAGGACCCCGACGCGATCCGCGACGTCGCAAACCACGACATGGCGTCGATCGTCGACGAAATCTCGCAGGCCCGCGGCGACTTCCTGGTGATGTTCAGCGACAACCAGGCGTTCCACGATGGAAGCAGCTGGTTCCCGGACTCGTCCCCGTTCTGGTCGCTGGGCAGCAAGTGGCTCGGCGCCGGCGAAGCCATCAGCCGGGGAATGGAGGCCTCCCAGGAGCGGATCGAAGACGCCGCAGCAGCCCTGCGGAGGACCGCCGACGAGTACGAGGACGCCGACACGCAGGCCCGGGCGGACTTCGACGGCCTGGCCTCCGCATAATCCACTGGAGGGACCCCCTATGCCGAAAGACGACGCCGTGTTCGCCGCGGACCTGGACGCCGCCGACCAGGCCTTCCGGAAGGCCACTGAGGAGGGCCTTCCCGACTGGGCCCCCGTTGGGAAAGTCATCGAAACAAGGATGAACGCCTACCAACATCGCCTTTACCTCATCGGTGACTTCGGGCGCATCTCCAGCGGCACCCAGCCGGTGATCGAAGCGTTCAATCTGCGGATCCTCCCGCGGCTCAGCCAGTTCGAGCCCGACAGCAACGAGAGCCCGGTGCAGACCATCCGAGGCAAACTGGAGGGCTGGGACGGACCGGAAGGCAGCGCCGCCTACAAGTTCAAATTCGGGTATCTGAACGAGCTGGCGACGGCCCTCGGGACGCAGTACTCGGTCATGCAATCCATGGCGGCCGTCATGTCGGGCTTCGAGGAGGTGATCGACCGGGCCCGCCAGCAGTTCCTCGACATCCTCAAGAACGCCACCGAGGCGATCGGCCAGGGCGACAACTGGTTCGGGGTCGCCGATGACGCGCTGGCGAAGATGGACGACGCTTTGAACACGGCCGAAGAGGAGATCAAGGAAGTCGAGAAGACCCTCGACGAGGCCCTCGTGTACCTGACCGGCGATTTCCAGGACCGCTTCCTGCCGCCCGAATCGGTGTCCGACATGTCCAGCGGCCTGGCCCCGGGCATCTCCTCCGGAGTAGCCCCGGGCATCTCTTCCGGAGTGGACCCGGACGTCATTCCCGGTGAAAGCTCGGACGGCGGCGACCGGATCGCCTCGCTCTAACGCTCCGGTTCGAGGCCGCGGATCATCGTCTCGACCACGAACCGGTAGTAGCCGTCCACCGCGGCTTCGTCCGTCAATGACGAGGCCACCGACTTGAGCTCGGTGGCACCCGGCCCGGCGTCGCCGAGGCGCTCGAAATCGCGGGGGATCGCGGCGCGGTCGCGCGGACCGTCGTCGGCTTGGGCAAGACGCTCGTCCCCGGCGGCGATGGTGAGCAGGGCGCAGTTGACGACCGCCGAGTAGGCCAGACCGGTCCGCTCCCCGAAACCGGCCTTCGCCATGGCGGCGACGCCGTCGTTCATGATCGGCACGAGGTGCTCGAAGGTCGGGCCGTGCATGAGCACCCACATCGCGGTCCCGGGATAGGCGGCCATCTTGGCGCGCGCGGGGAACAGCAGCGCGCGCAACCAGTCCCGCCACTCCAGGCCCGGGTCCGGCCGGTCGAGCGAGGCCACCACGCGCCCCACGACGCGGCGGCACAGCTCGTCCTTCCCGCCGATGTGGTGGTAGATCACCGACGGGGCCACGTCGAGCGCTTTCGCCAAGTCCCGCAAGGACCACGCGTGCAGGCCCCGGCCCTCGGTGAGGGCCGCGGCCGCGTCCACGATCCGGTCGGGGGTCAGCCCGGCGCGGGTCGCGGGACCCTTCCGCGCGTTGCTCAACGCGGCTCCTCTCGGTCGTCTGCCGCCAAGGCCGGTCAACCTACCCTAGATCGGCGCGCTCACCGCGCTGCCCTGATCCGACGTGACATGAGGACCGCGCCCGTTGCGATCAGGCCCGCGGCCGCTGCGAGGAGGGCCGTGAGGCTCACGCCGGTGACCGGGAGCTTCGGGCCGCCCGGGAGGTTCGGGGAGCCGCCCGGATCGCCGGTGTCGGCGATGTCCGTGGGGTCGGGCATGGGGACCGAGGGTTTCGGGTCGTCGGGGGATTCGCCGGGCGACGGGCGCTCCGTACCGGGGGTCGACGGCTCCTCCGAGGTCGGCGCCTCCTCCACGGTCACCGTCAGCGCGGCCGCCGCGGTGGCGATCGATCCGGCGGGGTTCGTGAAGACCGCCCGGAACAGCCAGCCGTCGTGGGACGCGTCGACCCCGGTGCGCAGCACCGCATCGGTCGCGCCCGCGATGTCGTTGTACGACAAGGCGTCCGGCGCCTTCGTCTGCCACTGCACCGACGCCTCGCCGGTCGCGGCGGCCTCGAACACCGCTTCGGCCGTGCCGTCCGGGCCCTGCACGGTCACGGCGGTGTCGGCGGGATCCGCGGCGACGCCGGGGGAGACCGCGGTGCGGTCGAAGCGGGCGGTGCCCGGGACGCTGCCCGCGTCGCGCCAGGAGGTGAGGACCGCATGATCGGCGGTGACCGCGAGCGGCGCGGTGAACCCGCCGCCGCTGATCGTGAACGCGGACTTGACGTCCCCGGCGGCGTCGAGCGCGAGGTGCGCCCCGCTGCCGTGGTTCTTCACCCACAGCAGGTCGCTGCCGGGGTCGAACGCCGCGGTCAGCGTGGCCGCCGCGATGCCGAGATCGTGCGTCCCGGCGTCGAGGACCACGGCACCGCTTGCGGTGGAACCGAACTGCACACTCGACGAGAGCCCGTCGGATCTGACGATCGCGATCCGCTCGCCCTCCACCGCGATCGCGACAGGGGACAGGTTCCCGACCTCGGCGGCGGGCCGGTTCGAGCCGCTGCCCGGGACCTCCTCGACCGCGACCGCGCCGCCCTCGAACCGCAGGCGCAGCACCGTGGGGTCGTAGAGAGCCTGGTTGGCCGCGGTGCGCGCGACCGCGCGGGCGAGCAGCAGCGACCCGTCCCCGGCCGCGGTGAAGGACCGCGCGTTCGCCTCGCTGTAGTACGTGTTCGGGTTCCAGCCCTCGACCTGCGGGAGCCGGTACTCGGTCCGGGCCCAGCCCGCGCCCTCGCGCTGCCAGGCGTAGAGGTACTGGACGCCGCCGGTGCGCACCCGCAGGTACAGGCGCGAAGCCGAGGCGTCCCACACCAGGGCGGTGCCGGTGACGGCGTCGGCGGGGAGCGAGTCGACCGGTTGCGGCGCATAGGTTCCCGTGTCGGGCTGCCACGTCAGCGCCCACAGCTCCGCCGCGGTCCCCTTCGCGACGGTGTACACGGTGCTCGTCGCGGCGTCGAAGGCGGCGACCGAGGTGCCCGCGGTGAGGCCGGTCCCGAAGCCGCCGCTGTCGCCGACGGGTGTGAGGCTGTCCGCGTCGAGGGCCTTCGCGAACGCGGTCCATGTCGGCGGCAGGTCGCCGATCGCGTGGACGACGCCGTTGGCCTCGTCGGGGAACAGGTAGTTCGCCTTCGCCCACGAGCCGGTGTCGGTGAACGCCGCGGTCCGCTCCATGAGGACGGTGCCGGGCTCGGTCCACTCCTCGTCGAAGTCGGGGAGGCCGCCGGGGCCCTCGTACGCCACGGTGACCGGGTCCATGACGGCGCCGGCCTGGTAGGACCCGAAGACGGGCACGGCCGCGGCGTTCAGGAAGGCGGGCACCGCCTCCCACGCGGTCGTCCCCTCGCCGGTCTCGGGAGTGACGCCGCGCAGGTCGAGGTCCACGAGGTCGACCACGCCCAGGTCTTCGAGGGGCGGCGGGTCGTCGCCGGTGGTCAGCGGGCGCTGGACGACGTGCGCTGAGAGGCGCTGCCGCCCGGTGTCGATGACGACGCGCAGGTCGCTGAGGGTCAGGTCGAGGGCGCAGTCCTCGGCGGTCCCGTTCGCGTAGTGGCCGCAGTGGGCGGTGTACCGGACGCTGCCGGTGAAGTGCAGCTCGGTGGCGCCTGCGTCCGCGTCGAACGTGCCGTCCGCCAAGGGGAACGTGACGATCCCGGCGGCGTCGGCGGCGGCGCCGCCCGCGGTGTCGATGTTGCCGGGCCCGATGTAGGTGCGCCAGGACTGGCGCAGGCCCCAGGTGAGCGAGCCGGTGTCGATCGGGGCGGGGCCGGCCCCGGCGGGGGCGGTCGCCAGGAGCAGCGGGGCGGCGAGCGCGGCGATGAGGAGGGGGACGGCCGCGAGGCGGCGCCAGGGTGCGGTCATGGTCGTGCCGTTCGGGGAGGCGGGTGCGGCCCGGCCCGCGCTTCCCTGCGTGCCGGGCCGCTGAGCGGGCTAGAAGACGAGGTCGATGCTGTCGAAGCCGACCGGGGCGCCCGCGGGCGGCCAGGACGTGTACTCCGAGACCTGGATCTGGCAGACGTCGGCGTAGCAGTCGCTGGTGGCCTGGGTCGGCGGGAGGCCCGAGAAGCTGGAGTTCGTGAACGTGTCGTCGACCTTGACGGTCGCGGACCAGTTCCCGTTGGCGTCGATCTGGATCGGGTACTGGCTGCCCGCGGCGTTGCAGTCGGAGGCGTTGTAGCCGCCGGTGGTGAAGTCGCACTGGGCGACGGCGACGTAGTCGCCGGGGGTGCCGGTGCCGGTCAGGGTGACGTTCTGATCGTCGACCACCGACAGCGGGGAGCCGGGGGTGGTGATGGTCGCGGCGTTCGCGGGGGCGGCGGCGCCGAGGACCATCGCGGCGGCGGCGGCCGCGCCGAGGGCCCAGCCGACGGCGCGGCGGTAGCGGGGGTAACGGGTGTCATGACGGAATGCCATGCGCTCCACTCTCTTCTATACAGTGGAGTCGGCCTCGCGGCCTCGTCCTCGATCAAGGCCCGGACGGCGGTGCCGACCGGGTGGAGGGAGCCGCGAGGCGGCCGGGGCGAGGTCTGTGGAAAGTGCTCGCCCCGGCGCTCCTCCGGTGACTGCCAAGCCGCCGTTGGGCTCCCGGGCGCCGACGGTCCGCAGGGGACTGTTCGCGCGCCCAGGAAGACCATAACGGCGATCTTGAATTTAGGCAAGCCTTACCTAACCGACCGTGCTTGTGATACACGCCGTGATCGATCGGATGCGATCGGCTCAGTCCAGGGACCGGAGCACGGCGGTCACTTCGTTCCGGTTGTGCCGCAGCTGCCGCGCGAACTCGATGCTGAAGCCGCGGCGCAGGATCGCGAAGGACTCGTCGAGCTGGGGGAGCACGCCGCGGCTCCCGGTCTTCAGCGTCACGATGCACATGCCGTGGCGCTTGAGCAGGGGGATGCTGTCGATCATGAGCTGGCTCGACCGGGCCGGGCTCATCTTCATGTCGTTGACGATGAGGTCGAAGCGCTCGCCGCTCTCGCGGATGAAGTTGCCCGCGGTGGTCCGCACGTGGACGACGTCGGACCGCTTGAGCACCGTCGGGTCCAGGTCGCCGGGGTCGACGGCGGTGGTCCGGAACCCGCGCTCGGCGAGGATCCTGGTCCAGCCGCCGGGCGCGGCGCCGTAGTCGAGGGCGGTCCCGCTGCGCCCGAACGGGAGTCCGTACTCCTTGAACAGCTCCTCGAGCTTGAACTCGGCCCGGGACACCTGCTCCGCCGGGCGCGACAGGCGCACTTCGCCGCCGGGCCAGGAGCTGAGGCTGTCGGCGATCCGGTTGAACCCGACGACCGCGGTCTTCGGCGTGTAGCAGACCGACACCGCGTACTCGGCGCCCGTCCGCGAGACCTGGAATCCGCGGTCGGTCAGCACCTGCGCGGCCTCGTCCCAGGCTTCGCGCCGGTTGAACTTGTAGACCGTCTTGCCGCTCTGCCAGAGCTGAAGCGAGACTTCGGGGGAGCGGTGCTGCTCGCGAATGGCGGAGTCGACCGAATCGGCGACGTCGGCCAGTCCCGAATCGAACGGATCGAATTCGGCGATCACATTCGTGATATGCCGCGGGAACACCAGCGGCACCCGATTGACGATGTCGGACAGGTCCTCCGCGGTCGAGAACCGCGTTTCGACAATGGCGCACTCGGCGCCCACCCGCCGCATTTCGACCGCGTCGTCCACGCTGCGGAACATCTCCTCCTTGGCGTTCGAGAACGAGTCCGCTGCCATGGAGACCAATGATTTCCGCAATGCCATTCCGATTCCTTAGAAGCTGTGACCGCGAACCCGACTTTCCCGCCCGCGATCCGCGCCCGCTATCATATCGCAGCCGTTTCCCCCGGCCCCTGATCGTGCGCGAAAGGACCCCTCGCGATGCCCGAGCCGATCACCCCGCAGGACCGGGCCGCCCTCGACCGAGCTTGGCACCGATCCGCCCCCGGAACCCCCACCCGCATCCGCCGCCTCCCCGGCAACGGCCACCGCACCTACGAATGCGCCGCCGACCGCGGCGAGCCCCTGATCGTGCGGCTCGCCGACCCGGCGAAGGCCCGCTTCACGCTTGAAACCGAGGTCCTGCACCGCGTCGCCGACACCGGCGCGGTCCCCGTCCCCGCGATCCGCTACACCGGCGTCGAAGAGGGGACGGCCGTGATGGTCCAAGAGCGCCTGCCCGGCGTCCCCCTGCGCGACTACGCCGCCGACAGCGGCCTCCGCGACGCCCATGCGGCCGTCGAGCGTGCCGGGGAGGCGCTCGCGGTGGTCCATGCCGTCGCGACCGAGGGCTTCGGGCCGCTCGGCTCCGGTCTGCGCGGTTCCCATGCTCGCCTGGGGGAGTGGTTCGTGGACCTGTTGGCCCCGAAGGTCGAGGCCGCGCGCGGGACCGACCCGGAGTCCGGGGGCCTGCTCGACCGGGCGTTCGACCTCGTGTCCGCGCACCGGCCGGTCCTTGACGCCGCCGGGCCCGGCCTTGTGCACGGCGACTTCAGCCCCGCCAACCTGCTCGTCGACGGCACCGGTCGCCTCACCGGCGTCATCGACTGGGAGTCCGCGAAGAGCGGCCCGCCCGGCCTCGACATCGGCTGGTGGGACTGCTTCTTCGACACCCCGCAGACGCCCACAGCCCGGCTCCTCGCCGGGCGCGAACGCGGCGCCCCGCTCGACCCGGCCCGCCTCGCCGCCCTCCGGCACCTCACCGTCGTCCGGGTCATGATCGCCCACTTCACCTGGACGCTCACGATCGACGACCGCTCCGGCATCCGCAGGGCCGCCGACCGGCTCCGCGCCGAACTCGCCGACGCCGAGATCTGGAGCCTGGCCTGACGCGGAGCGGCCCCGGATCGCGGTGATCCGGGGCCGTCCCGTCAGGTCTCGTTCTGGAGCTTCGCGACCTCTTGTTCGAGCCCTTCGCGGGTGAGGCGGAGCTGCTCCTCGGCGACCTCCACGGCCTCGAGGAAGCTGCGGGCCCGCACGAGCTGCCTGATGCGGTCCTCGGCCTCGCGGTCGCGGCGGCCGGCGTTGTCCCGGCGGTACTCGGCGACGGCGCGGTCGGCCTCGTCCCTGGCGCGCTCCTGCGTCTGGCGCATGAGCTCGGACGCCTGGGACCGCGCCTGGGCGATGATCTGGCGCGAGTAGTGCTGCGCCTGGTTGACGTAGCTCTCGGCCTGCTGCTGCGCCTGCGAGACCAGGTTGACGGCGGTCGACGTCGGGGTCGTCGGGAGCGCGGCCTGCAAGCGCATGGAGCTCTGCTGCGACTGCCAGGACCGCAGCGCCTCCTTCAGCTTCTCGGCGTCGGTCCGGAGCGCGGCCTCGCGCTGGTCGCGGCTGGCCAGTTCGTCGGCCACGAGCTCGAGGAACCGGTGGACCTCGTCGGGCTGGTAGCCGCGCCTGGTCAGGCTCGTCATCGAGAACCGGGCGTTGTTGACCTGTCCGACAGTGACCTTCACATCGCGCGACCGATAGTTGTACACCATGGAACGTCCTCTCTCACGCGCCCGCGGGCTCGTAGTGAATGGCGTCCGCTCTGACGCCGGCGCCGACCAGGTACTTCCCGCTCGACTCCACCATCCCCGAAGGGCCGCACACATAGACGTCGGCGCCCGTGCAGCGCCCGTGCGCCACGGCCAGCTCCGCCGGGGACCCCACGCGGGCGCCGGCGCCGAACAGGTCCTCGTCGACGCACGCGACCAGCTCCAGCCACTCGTAGCGCGCCGCGAGCGCCTGCATCTGGTCGAGGCAGTACAGGCCCGCGGGATTGCGCGCGCCCCAGTACAGGCTGACCGGCCGCGGGGTGGCGGCGATCTGCTCGATGAGCGCCTTCATCGGGGCGACGCCGGTGCCGCCCGCGATCATCGCGACCGGGCCCGAGCCCGGCCGCAGGGTGAGCCCGGTGCCGAAGGCCGGACCGACCCGCAGCGAGTCGCCCGGCCGCAGCAGGGAGACCAGCGCGGTCGAGACCTCGCCGCCGTCGACGGCCCGGACGTGGAGCTCGATGGTCCCGTCGGTACGGGGCGCGTTGGCGGGGGAGTACTGCCGCCAGGCCCGCGGCCGCAGGCTCGTGCACAGCGAGACCGACTGGCCCGGAACGAAGTCGAGCCGCGTCCCGGGCGCGATGGTGATGATCGCGGTCTCCAGGTCGCGGCGCTCGTGGCCGACGACCTCGGCGTCCCACCAGGCCGGGGCGTAGTGCGCGGCCGCGTCGGCGGCGTCGGCCATGGTCGCGGCGACGAGTTCGTAGGCGGCCGCCCAGTCGGCGGCGATGGCGGGCGTCCAGTGCGGGCCGCTGAAGTGCTCCAGCGTGGCCAGCAGCGCCTCGCCGACGGCCGGGTAGTGGCCGCGGAGGGCCCCGAACTTGCGGTGGTCGCGGCCGAGCGCCTGGAGGGTGGGGACGACCGCGTCGATGGTGTCCACATTGGATACCACGGCCCCGAGCGCGTTCACGAGCTTGTCGCGCTGCGCGGCCATGTTCATGGGGAACAGGTCGCGCGTCTCGGGATGGGTGAGGAACAGGGTGGAGTAGAAGTACAGGGGGACCTGGTCGCCGCGGGCGGCGACCAGGCTCCAGTTCTTCTTCAGCCGATCGGCGTCGATCATGCGCCTAGTCGTCCGCCCCGATGACGTCGGGGGCGACGGAGGCGAGCACTTCGCCGACGGTGTCGATGATGTCCTGGGGGACGTCGAGCTCTTCGAGGACCGCCGTGAGGTGCGCGCCGACGGCCTTGTACTGGCCGACCGAGATGTCCATGCTCCGGTGCGCCTCGGCGAGCTCGCGCCCGGCGTAGGACTTCGGCCCGTCGAGCACCTGGGAGATCAGCGCGACCTGGTGGCGCTTGAGCTGCGGCAGGTCGGCGCCCGAGAAGAACCCGGACAGTTCGTCGTCGGCGAGCAGGCGCTTGTAGAAGCGCTCCACCGCCTCGGTGACGGCGGGGGCGCCGCCGATGCGGTCGTACGGGGACATCTGCTGCTCATCGGCTGCATTCATGGGGTGATCATCCTTAAGCGTGACATCTGATACGCGCCAGAGCCTACCGACGATCCCTCCCAAGATCCATAGTGAAACTCATGTTTCCACCACTTCCCTTGTTGCGATAGTAAATCGTAAGTGGACGGTCACCGTTCGCATTCACCGCCGCCGAACCGCGGGCGGCTCCCGGGATCGGCGGGGGCCGCCCGCGGGGGCTACGCCTTCGGGCCGCAGTGGTGCCCTTCGCTGAACGTGTTCGTCAGGCAGGCCCGCACGTAGAGGCCGCGCAGATTGTCCCCGGTCCAGAAGTCGACGATCGAGTCGCCGTAGTTCCAGGCGCGACCGTCCGCGTCGGGGACGTCGTAGTGCATGTCGCCGGTCCAGTCCTGCCACTCCATGCGGATGGTCGCGCCGGCGCCGTTCTCCTTGGTGTCCAGGACGTTCCAGATGACGTAGGCCTCGTACAGGTTCGCGCCGATCGACGAGTAGCAGAGGTCGGCGTAGACCTCGGCGCCGCCGCCGTTGTTGTCGTTGGTGACATGGACGGCGCGGCCGTTGTCGTACCCCAGCCGCGAGCAGTTGCGGGGGATGGCGGCCGCCGCGGGCTCGGCGACCGCCAGGACCGCGACCGCGGCCATCAGCGCCGTCAGTGCGCCCACAAGGGCGCGTCGGAATCTCATTTCGGTTCCTCCTCAGGGATTGTCGGGTTTCTTGAGTCAAGTCCTGAGTGAACTGCGATGTCAATACTGTTGCGGCCCAATAAAAACACCATTTCCGCTCCATATTCGCCCCATGTTTCGGTGCTGTGGTCCGGAGCCCCGGCGGGCGCTTCGGACAAGGGTGAGAAGATGCGGCGATGTTCGAGGATGCTGTGGTCTTCCTGGTCCTGGGGGCCGTCGAGGCGCGGCCGGGCGGGCGGGCCGACGGCTCGTGGACGGCGAAACCGCAGGCGCTGCTGGCACTGCTGCTCCTGAAGCCCAACGCGGTCGCGAACCGCGACTGGCTGGTCGACCAGTTGTGGGGCGACGCCCCGCCCCCGTCGGCGGTCTCCACGCTCCGCACCTACGCCTACCAGCTCCGCCAGCGCCTCGCCGCCGACGACCGGATCATGCTGCGCGGCAAAGGAGGCGGATACGTCCTCCAGATCCCGCCCGACGCGGTGGACGCGGCCCGCTTCGAGGCCCTGGCCGCTGCCGGACGCGCCGCGATCGGCGCGGGGGACCACGCGGGCGGCGCGGGCGCGCTCCGCGAGGCCCTGCGGCTGTGGCGCGGTCCGGCGTTCGCGGGCGTCGACGTCCCGGCGGTCCGCGCCCGCGCCCGGGCCCTCGACGACCTGCGGCTGGAGGTCTTCGAGCGGTGCGTGCGCGCCGAACTCGAGACCGGCCAGGGCATCGGCGCGGTGTCCGAACTCGAGGCCGAGATCGCCGACCAGCCGCTGCGCGAGAGCCTCTGGCACACCCTCATGCTCTCCCTCTTCCTCGCAGGGCGCCAAGGGGAGGCGCTCGACGCCTACCGGCGCCTGCACCGCGTCCTCGACGAGGAGCTGGGCATCCGGCCCTCCGCGCCCGTCGAGGAGCTGCACCGCCGCATCCTCGCGGGCCGCGAACCCGAACCCCACCAGGCGACGCCGCAGCAGCTGCCCGCCGCCGCGGCGCACTTCACCGGCAGGACCGCCGAACTCGCCGAACTCGACGCGCTCCTCGCCGCGGACGGACCGCCGGTCGCGGCGATCTCCGGGCCCGGCGGCATCGGCAAGTCCGCGCTCGCCCTCGCCTGGGCCCACCGGGCCGCCGACCGGTACCCCGACGGCCAGCTGTACTGCAACCTCCGCGGCTTCGACCCCGCCGCCGCGCCCGCCGACCCCGGCGAGGCCCTCCGCGGCCTCCTCGAATCACTCGGCACCGCAGCGGCATCGGTCCCCGCCGGCCGCGACGCCCAAGCCGCCCTCTACCGCACCGCCCTCGCCGGGAAGCGCGTCCTCGTCGTCCTCGACAACGCCCGCGACGCAGCCCAGGTCCGCCCCCTCCTGCCCGGGTCCGCGCAGTGCCGGGTCCTCGTCACCAGCCGCGACCGCCTCTCCGGCCTCGTCACCGACGGCGCCCGGCCCCTCCCGCTCGCCGAACTCGGCGACGCCGACGCCCGCGCGTTCCTCACCGGCCGCCTCCGCGCCGACCGCACCGGCGCCGAACCCGAAGCGGTGCAGCGCATCATCGACGCCTGCGCCGGACTCCCCCTCGCGCTGGCCGTCACCGCCGCCCGCGCCGCCCTCAACCCCCGCTTCCCCCTCACCGACCTCGCCGCAGCGCTCCGCGACGACGCCCGCCGCCTCGACGCCCTCGCCGACACCGACCCCTCGGTCGACGTCCGCACCGTCCTCCACAGCTCCTACCGCGCGCTCGACGAGGCGACCGCGCGCATGTTCCGGCTGCTCAGCGTCCACCCCGGTCCGACGTTCACCCCCGCCGCGGCCGCCGACACCGCCGCCGTCCCGCTCCCGCAGGCCGAACGGCTCCTCACCACCCTGACCCGGCTCAACCTCCTCGCCGAGCCCGCGCCGCGCCGGTACGCGTTCCACGACCTCGTGCGCCTCTACGCCGCCGAACTCGCCGCCGCCGAACGCACGGACGCCGCCCGCCGGGTCCTCGACCACTACCTCCAGAACGCCTACGCCGCCAACCGGGCCGTCGATCCGAACCGCGACCCGATCACCCTGCCCGATCCCGCGCCCGGCATCGGCCCGGCGGCCTTCGCCGACGACACGGCGGCCCTGGCGTGGTTCGCGGCCGAGACCGGCCCGCTCCTGGGGGCGGTGCGCCTCGCCGCGGAGCTCGGCTTCGACAGGCACTGCTGGCAGATCGCCTGGTCGCTCCGCGACTACCTCGAACGCGACCGCTGGCACGACCAGGAGTCGGTCTTCCGCGTCGCCCTCGGCGCGGCCCGCCGCCTCGGCGACGAGGTCGCCCAGGCCGTCGTCTCCCGGCTGCTCGCGGGGGCCTCGATCAAACTCGGCCGCCTCGACGAGGCGCAGGAACTGCTGGAGCGCGCCATCGGGCACAGCCGGGCCGCCGGCGACCAGATCGGGGAGGCCCACGTCCACTACCTCGTCGGCCGCGTCCTGCGGTTCCAGGGCCGCCTCGCCGAATCCGTCGCGGCCGACCAGCGCGCCTACGAGCGGTACCGCGACACGGGCTACCGGCCCGGCCAGGCCTCCTCGCTCAACTCGATCGGCTGGACCCGTGCCCTGCTCGGGGATCACCAAGCCGCCCTGGGCTACTGCGAGCGGGCCCTGCGGATCAACACGGCGATCGGCGACCGCCTCTGCGAGATCGCCACCCTCGACAGCCTCGGCTACATCCACCACCATCTCGGCCACCACGCCGAAGCCGTCGACTACTACGAGCGCGCACTGGAGCGGTCCCTCGGCTTCGGCAACCGCTACGTCGAGGCCGAGACGCTCGTCAAGCTCGGCGAGGTCCAACGCGACAGCGGCGACATGGAGGCCGCCCGCCGCGCCTGGCGCGGGGCCCTGGCCATCCTGGAGGAACTCGGCCACCCCGATGCGGCCCAGGTCCGCGCGCTGCTCGCCGACTCCTGAGACCGCCGGCCGGCCGCGTCATCGGGAACGCGGCCGGCCGGCGGGGGCTCAGTACTTGGCGCCGCAGTGGTGGCCGGGGCTGTTCGTATTGGTCAGGCAGGCCCGGACGTACAGGCCCTTGATGTTGCCCCTGGCGAACTCGCCGTCGGCGGTGGCCCACGCGGTCCACGCCCGCTGGCTCGCCTCCGGGACGTAGTAGTGGGTGTCGCCGTCGGTGCCGGTCCACTCCATGCGGATCGTGGCACCGGCGCCGTTGGCCTCGGTGTCGGTGACGGTCCATTCGACGAACGTGTCGTAGTACCCGTTGCCGTTGGACTTCCAGCAGAGGTTGGCGGAGACGAACGCGCCGCCGCCGTTGTCGTTGTTGTCGATGTACACGTCGCGCCCGCTGGGGAAGCCCAGCGCATTGCAGATGGCAGGCGCCGCGGAGGCGGGCGAGGCGACGGCGACGGCGCCGACGGCCGCCATGAGGGTGACGAGGGCGCCGATGAGGGCGCGGCGGAACTTCATTCCCGGTTCTCCTTCGAAATGCGGCTCGCGGGCCTAGCCCTTGGCGCCGCAGTGGTGGCCTTCGCTGCCGGTGTTGGTCAGGCAGGCGCGGACGTACAGATCCTTGATGTTGCTCCGCGACCAGTCGCCCTCGACGACGTCGAGGTAGTTCCAGGCGCGCTGGCCGGCGGGCGGGACGTCGTAGCCGGTGTCCCCGTTGGTGCCGGTCCACTCCATGCGGATCGTGGCCCCGGAGCCGTTCGCCAGGGTGTCGGAGACCGTCCAGAACACCGCGGTGTCGTAGTAGCCGTTGCCGTTGGACCGGTAGCACAGGTCGGCGTACACGTACGCGCCGCTGCCGTTGAGGTCGTTGTGCACGATCACGTTGCGGCCGTTGTTGTATCCGGCCGCTCCGCAGATCGAGGGCACGGCCGCGGCGGGCGAGGCGACGGCGACCACGCCGACCGTCGCCATGAGCGTCACGAGCGCGCCGATGAGGGCGCGGCGGAACTTCATCATTCGTTCTCCTTGTGGGCGTTGCGATGAACGAGGACGATCATGCGCGTCCGAGGTGGAGAGAAGATGGTGCGGAGATCGAATCCCGACCTAGCGGGCCGGGCCCTCGGGGACCGCGATCGGGGCCCATGAGAGCGGTTGGGAGAGCACCATACTGCTGCTCGGACGGCCGTAGCGGGCGAGGCGGTCGATGAAGGACTCGAAGTCGGCCATGGAGGGGACGGCCGCGATGAGGACCGAGCAGCCGTCCCCGGTGATGCGGAACAGCTGGCGGATCTGGGGCCAGGACGGCACCTCTGGGTCGCGCAGGAGGCAGCGGGGCCCGTAGCAGTCCATGACGACCACCGCCTGCACCGGGAGGCCGACCGCCGCGGGGTCGACGTGGGCGTGGTAGCCGGTGACGACCCCGGCCGCCTCCAGCTTCCGCACCCGCTCGGCCACCGTCGGCGCGGACAGGTGCACGCGCCGCGCCAGCTCGTTGTAGGAGAGCCGGGCGTCCGCCTGGAGCTCCTCGACCAGGCGCCAGTCCATGCGATCCATGCGCGCTTCCATTCGTAAAGCCGGGAGTCGGAACAGGTTGTGAACATAACTCATCCCGCCCCGCCGGTACCGCGCTTCGCCTTCAGCACCGGCCCGCGCGGTGCCATAGTGTCCGCATGAACGAGCCCGCCTTCCGCACGATCATCGAACCCTTCCGCATCCACTCGGTCGAACCGATCCGCATGACCACCGCGGATGAACGCAAGGCGCGCATCGCCGCCGCCTCCTACAACCTGTTCCAGCTCCACGCCGACGACGTCCTCATCGACCTCCTCACCGACTCCGGCACGGGCGCCATGAGCCGCGACCAGTGGGCCGCCATCCAGCGCGGCGACGAGTCCTACGCCGGATCCCCCTCCTACTTCACCTTCCGCGACGCCGTCCGCGATCTCTTCGACTTCGCGCACGTCATCCCCGTCCACCAGGGACGCGCCGCCGAACGCATCCTCATGTCCGTCCTCGGCGGTGCAGGCAAGGTCGTCCCCAACAACACCCACTTCGACACCACCCGCGCCAACGTCGAGGCCACCGGCGCCGAAGCCGTCGACCTCGTCATCGCCGAAGGCAAGGACCCCGCCTCCCTGCACCCCTTCAAAGGGAACATGGACCTCGCGGCCCTCGACGCGCTCCTCGCCGCCCGCGGCGCCGACGTCCCCTGCGTGTTCGTCACCATCACCAACAACAGCGGCGGCGGCCAGCCCGTCTCCCTCGCCAACCTCCGCGGCGTCCGCGAACTCTGCGACAAGTACGGCAAGCCCCTCTTCCTCGACGCCTGCCGGTTCGCCGAGAACGCCTGGTTCATCCGCGAACGCGAAGCGGGCCAAGGTGAACGCGACGTCACCGACATCGTCCGCGACATCGCCGCGCTCGCCGACGGCATGACCATGAGCGCCAAGAAGGACCCCATGGGCAACATCGGCGGCTGGCTCGCCCTCGACGACCCCGACCTCGCCCAGGAGTGCCGCAACGTCCTCATCCTCACCGAAGGCTTCCCCACCTACGGCGGCCTCGCCGGACGCGACCTCGAAGCCCTCGCCCAGGGCCTCAAGGAAGCCGTCCAGCACGACTACCTCCGCTACCGCATCACCTCCACCGCCTACCTCGGCGCCGCCCTGCACAAGGCCGGGATCCCCGTCCTCCAGCCCACCGGCGGCCACGCCGTCTACATCGACGCCCGCGCCCTCCTCCCGCACGTCGACCCCCTCCACTACCCCGGCCAGTCCGTCGCCGTCGCCCTCTACGAACTCGGCGGCGTCCGCACCTGCGAGATCGGCACCGTCATGTTCGGCCGCCGCCCCGACGGCACCGAGCGGCCCGCCGCCATGGACCTCGTCCGCCTCGCCGTCCCCCGCCGCACCTACACCCAGAGCCACATCGACTACGTCATCGAAGTGTGCGAACGCCTCGCCTCCCAAGCCCACCGCCTCCCCGGCTACCGCATCGTCGATGAGCCGAAGGCCCTGCGCCACTTCACCGCCCGATTCGAGTCCCTCGCCTGAGCCAAGCGGGCCCGGCCCGCCCCGAGGCTTGGAAGAATCCACACCATGCTCGGACTCGAACTCATCGTCGTCATCGGCGCGGCCCTCGTCGCCTGCCGCGTCGGCGCGCAGCGCAGCGGGATCGCCGCACCGATCCTGCTGCTCGCCGCCGGAGTCCTCCTCGGCTTCGTCCCCGCCTTCACCGGCATCGAACTCCCCTCCGCCGTCGTCCTCCTCCTGTTCCTCCCCGCCCTCCTGTGGTGGGAGGCCATGAACACGCCCCTGCGCGAGATCCGCAAGTTCCGCCGCGGCATCCTCCTCACCGGCACCCTCCTCGTCGTCATCACCGCGGCCGCCGTCGCCGCCACCGCCCACGCCTTCGGCCTCCCCTGGGGCCCCGCCTGGGTCCTCGGCGCCGCCCTCGCCCCCACCGACGCCACCGCCGTCTCCGTCGTCTCCCGGCTCCTGCCCCGCCGCAACCTCACCGTCCTGCGCGCCGAGAGCCTCATCAACGACGGCACCGCCCTCGTCGTCTTCGGCCTCGCCGTCGGCGTCGTCGTCGGGGAGCAGCACCTCAGCGCACTCCACATCGGAGGGGAGCTCGTCGTCTCCTACGCCGGCGGCATCGCCGCGGGCGCGCTCGCCGCCTCCGTCGGGGTCTTTGTGCGCCGCTTCATCACCGACACGCTCGCGGCCAGCACCATCTTCTTCCTCATCCCCTTCACCGGCTACCTCCTCGCCGAACTCGTCCACGCCTCCGGCGTCCTCGCCGCCGTCGCCGCCGGCCTCATCGTCAGCCAGACCAGCCCCGTCTACGGCACCGCGCCCGCCCGGCGCCAGGTCTTCGCGTTCTGGGGCCTCGTCACCTTCATGCTCAACGGCGCCCTCTTCGTCCTCATCGGCATCGAAGCCCACCCCGCCGTCCGCGGCCTCGACGGCACCGGCCTCCTCCGCGCGATCGCCATGGTCCTCGCCATCGCCGCCGTCATGACCGCCACGCGCATCGCGTTCCTCTTCGCCTCCGCCTACCTCATCCGCGCCATCGACCGCCGCCCCCAGCAGCGACTCCTGCGCATGAGCGACCGCGCCCGCATCGTCTCCGGGCTCTGCGGCTTCCGCGGCGCCGTCTCCCTCGCCGTCGCCCTCGCCGTCCCGCACACCCTCGACTCCGGCGCGCCCTTCCCCGATCGCGACACCATCGTCTTCGTGACGTTCGGCGTCATCATCGTGATGCTCCTGCCCGCCTTCGCCCTCCCCGCCGTCATCCGCTGGGCCCGCTTCCCCGCCGACACCCGCTTCGACGACGAACTCGCGCTGGCCCGCACCGAGACCACCACGGCCGCAATCGAAGCGCTGCCGCGTCTCGCCGAGGAGACCGAGGCCGATCCCGAAGCCGTCCGCCGCCTCGACGCCGAGATGCGCGAGCACCTCGACGCCCTCGACACCGGCGCCGACGGCGACCCCGCCGAGGCCGCGCGCCTGCGCGACGACTACAACCGCCTGCGCCTCGCGGTCATCGGCGAGAAGCGGTCCACCATGATCCGCCTCCGCAACGAGCGCCGCATCGACGACGCCGTCCTCCGCCGCATGCAGGCCACACTGGACATCGAGGAGGTCCGCCTCCTCGCCGACCCCGGCGGCGACGAGGACTAGACCGCCTTCCCGTCACGAAGAATTCCTTCATGGATTGCTTGACTTGTGGAGATTCCTGTCAGATTCTGGAGAGGGCCCGGTCGACCTCCTTCACACCCCACTCCACAAGGAGCAGTCATGAGTTGGATCAGATCGAAGCGGCGCGCCCTCCTCGCGGTGTTCGCGGCGGCCGTGATGGGCCTCGCGCTGGCGGTCGCCGGGGCCTCGCCCGTGCAGGCCGCGACGGCCCGCAACGGCGTGTGCGAGGCCGGCGAGTTCTGCCTCTACTACAACAGCGACACCTCCGGCTCGGTGAGCGACTTCGCCGGGTCCGTCAGCGACTACGGCTCGGGCTCGGGCTGCTACGTGTACATCAGCGCGGGCGCCGGCCAGGGCCAGTGCGTCAAGAACAACGCCGCCTCGGCCTGGAACCGCACTAGCCGGTACGTCACGGTGTTCTACAACAGCGGCTACAGCGGCCCGATCGACAACTTCAGCCCCGGGGCCGAGGCGAACCTCCGCGCCTACCTGAAGAACGAGAACGCCGCCCACCTCATCGGCGTGAGCGGCGACGCGACCGACAACCTCGAATACGCCGTCTACCACACGTCCTCGGCCAACATCACCGCCTACTTCGACGGCTACACCACCACCTCGGGACGCCACGAGGGCGTCGACATCGCGCACACCGTCGGCGCCTCGGTGTACGCGCCGGTCTCCGGCACCGTGGTCCGCATGACCGAGGGTGCCCGGGGCTCCGGCGGCCTGTCGACCCTCGCCGTCTACAACGCGAGCCTCGACAAGACCGTCGTCTACCTGCACCTCGACCCGACCGTCGGCGTCGGCGCGACGATCTCGGTGGGGGAGAAGATCGGCGTCGAGGACTGGCGCGGCGTCAGCTCCTCCGGCGGCGCCCACACGCACGTGGAGATGCGCAACGGCCGCCAGACCGCCGCGGCCCCCAGCGTCGGCGACCCCACGCTGAGCAACCCGAACCCGACGAGTTTCTGGACCGCCAGGGGCTACAACACCTGCTGCCAGTTCGGCTAATCCGTTCTGGCGCAAGCCGAAGGCCGCGGAGGGCTGGAGCCCTCCGCGGCCTTCCGCGTCACAAGGCGGACATGTGCTGTTTCGCCCAGGTCGCGAAATCGGTGGGCGTCAGGCCCAGCGCCCGCGCGAACTCGGGCCGCGCGGGCTGGGCGACGTCGTTCATCCACTGGTGGGACGCCCCCATCGCGGGCATCCCGGCGGCCAGCGCCTCCCGCTCGTCCATGTCGGGCGCTTCGAGCCTGCGGCCCAGGGCATCCGACAGCACTGCGGCGATCTCGCCCATCGTCAGGAAGTCGCCCCCGAGTTCGAGTTCGACGCTGTCGAACCGCCCGGGATCAGCGATGGCCGCCGCAGCGGCGGCGCCGATGTCGTCCACTGCGACGACCGACAGGCGCGTGTGCGGATGGAGGACGCTCACCAGGCCGCCGTCGAGGCCGCGCGGGAACAGGAACGCCATGGACGGCAGGAAGTTCTCCATGAAGAAGGCGGGCTTGAGCAGGGTCCAGTGCGGGAACCCGGCCTCGCGGAGGCGGTCCTGGACCGCGCTCTTGGCGCCCAGGGTCGGCGCCATGTAGTCCCAGCGGCCCTCGTCCCAGCCGGGGACCTCGGTGTGCCGGCCGGCCCCGCTGACGGAGGTGTGCACGAACTGCGGCACCCCGGCTTCGAGGGCGCCCTCGATGAGGTTGACGCCTTGGACGACCTCCCCTGCGAAGTCGAAGCCGTCGCCGGTGAAGGCGGGCATCTGGATGGAGAACACGGCGCGGGCGCCCGCCGCGGCGCGGACGATCGAGTCGCGGTCGCGCAGGTCGCCGGTGACCAGTTCGGCGCCGAGGGCCTGGAGTTCCCGGGCGCGTTCGGTGCCGGGGTCGCGCACGAGGGCGCGGACGGGCACGTCGGCCGCGAGCAGCGAGCGGGCGGTCGCGCCGCCCTGCTTGCCGGTGGCGCCGGTGACGAGGACCGGTGCGGTGCGAGTGGTCATGGGACTCCTCAGTCGTCATAAACGGCGGGGCCCGCCGTTTTTCTCCGGCTATGATATGGCGGACCCCGCCGTTTCTGCAAACCCGGAGGTGGAGCGATGCCCGAAGGACAGCGCGCCGATGCGCGGCGCAACTACGAGCGCATCCTCGCCGTGGCCGTCGACGAGGTCGCCGCGCACGGCGCGAACGCGTCCCTGGAGCAGATCGCGCGCGTCGCCGGAGTCGGGTCGGCGACCGTCCGGCGGCACTTCCCGAGCCGCAGGGCGCTCCTGGAAGCCGTGTCCCACAAGCGGATCGAGGACCTGAGCGACCGCGCCCGGGAGCTGGCCGGCACCGGCGAGAGCGGGTCGGTGCTGCTGGCATGGCTGCACGAGGTGGTCGACTACTCGGCGACCGCCCGGGGCCTGGCGGCCGTCCTGGTCCCCGACGGCGCCGAGGTCGGGCCCGCGCACGTCAACGGGTGCGCGGCGACGCTGGAGGACGCGGCCTCGCCGCTGCTTCAGGACGCGGTGCGGGACGGCGCCGTCTCCTCCGAGGCCAGCTTGGCCGACCTGCTCGCGCTGATCGCGGGCATCGCGATGGCGACCGAGCACTACCCCGATCCGGCCGCGCAGGCGCACCGGCTGTTCCAGCTCGCCTTCACGGGACTGGCCCCGCAGCGCTGAGCATTGAAAGTTATATCGACATCGATGTAAGCGGGTCCGCCGCCGCACGCTCGTCAGTACACGATCGACACGATCCGGCAGGCGGCCGCGGCCAGGCCGGCGTCGCCTTCGGTGCGGGCGCGGGCGAGTGCGGCCTCGGGTTCGATGCCCCTGGTGCACAGGCGCCAGGCGGTCTCGGCGTCGAGTTCGACCGCCGCCGCGGGCCGCTCGGCCGCGGGTTCGGCCAGCGACCACCGTTCCCCGGTGGCCGTGACGTTCCAGGTCCCGCCCGCCGGGCCGGGAACGCCGATCCGCACTTGAGTGCCGTTGGGCGCCTTCGTGTTCCGCATCGTGTGCGGGAGCGCCCGCATGAAGGCGTCGAGGACGACCGAGAGGAACCGCGGGTCAGTGTCGGTCTCAAGTCCCGCGGCGGTGCGGATCTGCTGGCGGTGGGTCCACATCTCGGTGAGCTCGCGGGCGGTGTCGAGCCACCTCGGCGCCGGATCGGCCCCGGCCCACGAGACCCCGAGCGCGGGACCGTCGAGGTCCGTCGCCGCGAAGTAGGCGGCGGTCTGGGCGCCGATGAGGCCGAGCGTGTCGGTGAGCGCGGCCGGGCTGACCCGCGCGAAGGCCGCGACCCATTCGCCGTTGATGCGGTGGATGAACGCCTCCAGGGTCTCGCCCGCGGCGAAGCGCGGCCCGCCCTCATGCCCGTCGCGGCTCTTGAGGCGCCCGTAGCAGTCGGCCAGGACATGCGAAGCGAGGTCCCGCACGCTCCAGCCCGGCACGGCCTCGGCCGCCCACTCGTCCGCGGCGAGGCCGCGCAGCAGCGACATCAGCTTCCCGTGCTCGGGCACGAAGAGCAGGCGGGCGTCGATCGGGTCGCCGAGCCAGGCGACGTCAAGCGGAGCGGTCATGCCCGGATTCTGCCCTGCGCCCCGCCCGACCTCAACCTGATTGCCGCGAGTCCTAGGCCCCCAGCAGCTTCCGGAGCTCCGGGGCCTCGACGTTCGCGCCGAAGACCGGGCTCCCCGGCTCCATGCGGGCGCCCTCCGCGAGCGGCCCGGCGAGGACCGGGTCGAAGCCCAGTGCGTCCACGAAGGACGCGGCCGCCTCCACATCGGTGTCGTCGTCGCCCGCGACCGCGATCGCCTTGCGGCCCTCAGCCCCCGCGGGGCGGGCCTCGGCTTCGAGGTCGTGGTAGCCCATGTGGTTGAACGCCTTGACGTAATGGTCGGCGCCGAGGTGCTTGCGGACGGCCTCGCTGGAGGTGACGCCCGGGTCGAGCACGCGCTCGCGGGGACCGTCGACCTCCCACCAGTGGTTCATGGCGTCGACGACGAGCGCGTCGCCCGGGTCCGGGATCGTGCGGAACTTGCCCAGGGGCAGCGCGAGGACCACGATGTCGGCCTCGCTCGCGGCCGCGGCCGGGGCGACCGGCTCGGCGCCGGGGGTGAGGACCTCGACGGTGAGGGCGATCCTCTCGGGGTCGCCCGAACCGGCGATGAGGACCCGGTACCCGGCGGCCACCGCGAGGCGGGCGAGGACCGTGCCGACCTTGCCCGCCCCGAGGATGCCGACCGTCTGGAGGCGGCTCATCGGGAGCCCTCCGACAGGAGGTCCTTCACCATGGGGATCACCTTGTCGCCGTACAGCTCGACGGCGCGCAGCCGCGCGCTCGCCGACATCGCGCCGCCCGCGGAGTAGATGAGGTCGAAGCGGCCGACGTCGAGCACGGTGACGGCCCCGGCGATCTTGCGGGCCACCGTCTCGGGCGATCCGATGTAGAGCGAGCCGTGCGCGACCTCGCCGTCGAACTCCTCGCGGCGCAGCGGCTGCCAGCCGCGGAGCGCGCCGATGCGGTCGCGGACGACCTTGTAGCCGGGGTAGAACAGCTCCTTGGCCTCCTCGTCGGTGTCGGCGATGAAGCCGGGGGAGTGGAGGCCGACCGGGTACGCGGTCGTCCCGAGCTGGTCGGTGGCGCGCCGGTACAGGTCGACGTAGGGCGCGAAGCGCTCGGCGGGGCCGCCGATGACGGCGAGCATGAGCCGGAAGCCGTACTTGGCGGTGCGGACCACCGACTGCGGGCTGCCGCCGACGCCGACCCAGGTGGGCAGGCGCCCGGACTCGGTCTTGGGGAACACGTCCTGGTCGACGAGGGTCGCGCGCTGCGTGCCCTTCCACGTGACCGGCCGCTCGTCGAGCAGCTTGTGGAACAGGTCGATCTTCTCCTCGAACAGCGCGTCGTAGTCGGCCATGTCGTACCCGAACAGCGGGAACGACTCGGTGAAGGACCCGCGGCCGAGGATGATCTCGGCGCGCCCGTTCGAGAGCGCGTCGACGGTGGCGAAGCGCTGGAAGACCCGCACGGGGTCGTCGGAGCTGAGGACGGTCACGCCCGAGGAGAGCCGGATGCGCTCGGTCTTCGTGGCGATCCCGGCCAGGACGGTCTCCGGCGAGGAGATCGCGAACTCGGGCCGGTGGTGCTCGCCGAGGGCCACGACGTCGATGCCGGCCTGGTCGGCGACCACGGCCTCCTCGACGGTCGCGCGGATGGCCTCGGCGTAGGACGTGACCTGTCCGTTCTCGTCGCGGGGCAGGTCCCCGAAGCTGTCGATGCCGAACTCGATGGCGTTCACGTTGCGCTCCTTCGCCCGGCGGGCGGGCCGGAAACCGATTGACGTGTCAATCATAAGAGCTCATTCATGACACGTCAACTATCCGACTGCCCCTGTGACCGGCCCCCTAGTCCGCGGTCCGCTCCAGCTTGTCGAGGTGGTCGCGGAGCGTCTCGGCCACGTCCCGCGCCGCGGCCAGCTGCTCGGGGGTGAGCGCGTCGAGGAACAGCTCGCGGATCGCGTGGAAGTGGGGGACGCTGGACCGCCGCAGCGCGTCGCGCCCCTCGTCGGTGAGCACGGCCTCGGCGCCGCGGTTGTCGCCCGCGGCGGCCTCGCGCCGGATCAGTCCCCGCTTCTCCATGCGCCCCAGGTGATGCGACAGGCGGCTGCGCTCCCAGCCGATCGCGTCGGCCAGGTGCGAGGACCGCAGGCGCCGCTCCGGCGCCTCGCTCAGCTCCAGCAGCACCCGGTAGTCCCCGGCCGAGATGCCGCTCTCGGACTGGAGCCGGGCCCCGAGCCTGGTCCGCAGGTCCTCGGTCGTCTCGACGAACACGCGCCAGCTGTCGAGCTCGGTGCGGGTGAGCGCGGTGCGGCCCTTGCGCTGCGACATGGGAGACCTCCAGGTGGGACGGGTCCGCGCGGCGACCGGCCGCGTGACATGTCAACGACGGTAGCGCCAGATCAATGACACGTCAACTACAGGCGCGGGACCGCCGGTCCATCCCGAACGGGGACGATCCGTACGGAATGACAGTGAATCGTCACTGTGAGTGCTACCGTCCCGTGGGTCGTGCCTCCGGCGCGGCGGCGGTCGTCGGCAACGGAGGTGTCCATGCGGTCGTTCGGACGGAAGGCGGCGGCCGCGGTCCTCGCATTGTCGACGGGCCTGGTCATGCTGCTGGTACCGGCCACGGCCGCCTCCGCGCAGCAGGACGGGACGCTGACGCTCACCAAGACCGCGTCGGCCGAGACCGTCCAGCCCGGAGAGACGTTCACGTACACCGTCGTCATCGGCTGCACCTCCTTCACGCCGAGCTGCGCCGACGCGACCCTCACCGACGTCATCCCCGACGAGTTCATCGTCCAGGGCGCGCCCGTGGTCACCGGCGCCACCGGGACCGCGACAGTGGACGGCCAGACCGTCACCGTCGTGTTCAACGAGAGCTTCGGCGACGGCACCACCGGACTCGCGACGAACTCGTCCGCGACCGTGCAGATCCAGGTCCGCGTCGATCCCGACCTGCCCCACTCCGCCGACGGCATCCCCGTCACCAATGACGCCACGGTCACCGCCTCGAACGCCGCGAGCAAGAGCGACAGCGCCGTCGTCACGCCCTCGGTCCCGCTCGAACTCGCCGTCGAGGCGACCAAGTCCTTCGACCCCGACCAGGCCGTCGCCCGGCCCGGCACCGCCACGACCCTCACCATCGGCGCCACCGACCAGTCCAACGGCGACATCGACTCGCTCACCCTCACCGACCCGACCGACCCGTCCGCCGACCCGAACCCCTTCGACTACCTGGCCTTCACCGGCTTCGGCGACGTCGCGTTCCCCGACGGCGCCGACCAGGTCCTCGTCGAAGTCTGGGTCGACGGCGCCTGGGTCGCCGGCACGCCCGGCCCCGAAGCGGTCCTGCCCGACGGCGTGGACGCGGCCGACGTGCGCGGCGTCCGCCTCACCTTCACGAACTCCAGCGGCGACCCGATCCCCGCGGGCGGCAGCGCGAACGTCGCCCTCGACCTCGTCCAGCGCGACACCGTGTCCGACATCGACACCCTGACCGCGGTGAACAACACCGTCACCGCCGAGACCGCCGCCGAAGGCGAGAGCGCCACAGGCGACGCCGCCGCCGACTACACGATCACCCCGCTCGACATCACCGCCGCCGCCGCGAAGTCCTTCGACCCCGACCCCGTCGCCGCCGGAGACCCGTCCACCGTGACGCTCACCGGCACCAACGCCGGGACCGCCGTCGACACCATGACCATCACCGAACCCGACCCGTCCACCGCGAACCCGTTCACGAACGGCCTCACCTTCACCGGCTTCACCGACGGGGTCGCCTGGCCCAGCGGCGCCACCGCCGCCACGGTCACCTACACCTACGACGACGGCACCACCGAGACGCTCGACGCCGCCGACCCCGACACGCTCCCCGCGCCCAACGGCACCGTCACCGGCTTCACCGTCGTCTTCACCGGCGACATCATCGCCGGAGCCCAGGCCACGATCCCGTTCACCGTGGACACCGACCCCGACCAGACCGAGGACGAACTCGTCCACGCCAACCAGGTCCTCGTCGAGGTCGCCGAGGGCGACGACACCGGCTCAGCGACCGCCTCCGACACGCTCACCACCCTCGCCGCCCGCCTCGCCGTCGAGATCGGCAAGCGCATCACCCCCACCGAGATCAACTCCGTCGCAGGCGAGAAGGTCGTCGTCCAGCTCCCGTCGCGGATCTCGCCGTTCCCGGCCTCCACCGCCGACGCCACCCACCTCGTCGTCCAGGACCCGGCCACCGTCCCGCCGAACCCCGATCCCGACCCGTTCTGGAACAGCTTCGACGCCACCGCGATCACCCAGACCGCGATCCCCGCGGGCGCGACCCTCACCGTGTCCTACTGGGACGGCACCCAGTGGGTCGTCCTGCCCGGCGCCGAGGACCTGCAGGGCGCGGCCGTCGTCAACATCCCCATCCCCGCCGACCTCCAGGACTCCATTCAGGGCCTCAAGTTCGACTACTACGACCCCGACGGCTTCGAGCCCGGCACCTCGGTGTCCCCGAACTTCCAAGCGGGCCTGCGCGACCAGAAGCGCGACGGATCCGGCGACGCGGCCGGGTCCGACGAGCCCGTCACCGACTGCGCCTCCGCCGCCGCGTCCAACGACGACGTCAGCGCGCCCCGCCCCGACGACGCCTGCGCCGCCGTCGACCTGATCCCGGTCGACGGCTCCGGCTCGGGCGACCTCATCGACAAGACCTTCCTCGAACCCGAACCGGGCGCGGGCAAGACCGTCACCGCCCGCTCCGGCGACCGGATCGACGCCCGGCTCAACTGGTCCACCGGCGGCTACTCCGGCCTCGACGAGGTGGCGATCTCGGACATCCAGGATCCGGAGACCACCGCCGTCGGCGACTCCTTCTTCAACGCCTTCGACCTCGTCGCGATCGACGCGATCAGCGCCGCCGACGACCCCTGGCTCACCTACGACGCCGTCGACCGCGTCGAACTGTGGAACGGCACCGCCTGGGTCCGCGCCGCGGGCGACCCCTGCCCCGACGCGTGCGACGGGACCTTCCCCGGCTACACGCTCACCGCCGACGAGCAGGCCTCGACCCTCAGCGCCCGCCTCGTGTTCGTAGAGAGCCCCACCCGCGCCGACCGCATCGGCACCGACCCGACGCTCCCGCAGGTCGGCGACGGCGTCGCCCGCTCCAGGGGCAACGACCGCGTCCTGCGCCTCACCTTCCAGATCCGCGACCTCGTCCGCGACCCGCAGGCCGACCCGGACCCGGTCCTCGGCTCCCGCGAGTACAACGTGGCCGGATCGCCCGGCGAGGTCCACGACACCGCCCGCGCCACCGGATCCACCGGCGGCACCCAGGTCGTCACCGACACCGGCGCCGACGACGTCCTCATCATCGACGTGCCCCTGAACGTCGACGTCGTGAAGGACTGGACCGGCGGGCCCCTCGGCATCCCGCCGACCGGCACCGACGCCGCCTCCTACCCGTCCGGGCGCGTCACCGTCACCGCGACCAACCGCACCGCCGCGAAGGTCGACAACCTGACCATCGCCGAACCGCAGGCCGACGACCCGTTCGACGTCTTCGACCTCAAGCAGATCGTGTCGGTCACCGTCCCCGACGGCGCCACCGCCACCACCGTGACGCTCGCCTTCGCCGACGGGACGACCGGCGCGTACACCGTGGACGAGGCGCTGGCGCTCACCGAGGCCGACCTCGCCGACGCCGTCGGGATCACCGTCTCGCACGACGGCCGCATCGACGCGGGCGCCACCGCGGGCCTCGTGCTCGACCTGCGCCTGCGCGCGACCCACCGCTCTACAGGGGACGCCGTCACGACGGCCGACTCGCCCGTGGACAACGACGTCCAGGCCAAGGTCGCCGACCTCGGCGGCACCGACGAGGACGACCCGACCGCCACCGACGACGCCACGATCCTCCTCACCGGCGTCGACCTCACCGTCACCGCCGGGAAGTCCTTCAGCCCCACGCAGGTCGTCGAGCCCTCCCACGGGCCCGTCACCATGACGATCACCGGCAGGCCCGGCGGCACGACCCGTACGAACCTCATGACGCTCACCGACGACGAGCCGCTGCTGTGGAACCAGTACGACTTCTCCGGCTTCGGCACGTTCAAGTTCACCGCCCCCATCGACCGCGTCCAGGTCGACGCGTTCACCGGCGGGACCTTCACGGACACCGGCTCCGGCGTGACCGTCACCGGCGGCTCCTGGACGAACGGCACGCCCGCGACCGCGCTCGCGCTGCCCGCAGGCGTCGCCGCCGCCGACGTGCAGGGCCTGCGGTTCACCTTCACCCGCGCCGACGGGAAGATCTGGGAGAACCCGGCCAACCCGCTCCAAGCCGTCGACGTCTCGCTGCTCCGCCGCGACGAGCTGCGCACCGGCGGGCCGGTCCAGTCCGACCTGGCCGGCAACGACCCCGCACCCGGCGAGACCGCCGCGGGCATCGCCACCAACACTCTCGACGTCGTCGCAGAGGGCGCGGTCCTCGTCGACGGCGAACCGGTGAGCGCCGAGGACACCGCCACGGCCACGGTCCTGTACCGGCACGCGACCAACTCGGTCAAGATCGTCAAGCTCGCGGATGGCGCGGTGGACGGCGGCGTCAAGGCCCCTTCCGCGGCCGTCCCGTACACGATCCAGATCACCAACACCGGGAACCGGGCGATCGTCGACCCCGTCGTCACCGACGTGCTCCCGACCGACGCCACCGGCGCGCAGCTCATCTGGGACGCGGACCGGTACCCGGGCGGCGAGGGCGCCTTCGCGTACGCGCTCGCGGGCGCCGCGCCGCAGCCGCCGAGCGGCACGGCCCTGCCGACCGACCCCGATGAAGTGACCGCCGACGTCACCGGGAACGTCGAGCAGATCCGGTTCACGTTCCCCGCGGGCTCGGTCCTCGAAGTGGGCCAGACGTACACGATCACGATCCAGCTCACCGTCCGTCCGGGCGTCGCCGCGGGCTCGGTCGTCGCGAACACCGCCGGCGTCACCGGCGACCGCCCCTGGGACGCCTGCGACGGCACCCTCGACGCGGCCACCGGCGAGTGCCGCGCGAGCGCGTCGATCACCGTGACCTCGGCCGCGTCGATGCGCTCGGTCAAGACCGTCATGGCCGAGGACGACGAGCTCGGGAACCTCTCGACCGACACCGGCACCGATCCCGCGGACTGCGCCCCCGACACGGCCGGGTTCTACAAGTCGCCGTGCGTCCCGATCCTCAAGCCCGGCGGCGACCACTGGTGGCGCTTCGAAGCCACCAACTCCGGGAACCTCCCCCTGAGCGAGGTCACCGGCTTCGACCAGCTTCCCACGCCCGGCGACACCGGGGCGATCAACCCGAACCAGCGCGGCTCGCAGTGGCGCCCGCTCTTCGAGGGCACCGCGCGCCTGACGACGTCCGTGCCGACCGGAACCGAGCTGCGCCTGTACTGGGCCGACAGCACGACCCAGTGCACCCGCACCCGCGTGATCGAGTGCCCCGACGGCACTTGGACGCTGTTCCCGCAGCACGGCGGCCCGGCGTTCACCGAGGAGATCCTGGAGGGCATCACCGCCCTGCGCTACGAGGCGGTCTTCCCCGACGGGGACCTGTTCGAGCCGCTGGAGAAGATCGGGTTCGAGTTCCGGATGACCGCGCCCGCGGACTCGCCCGCGGACGGCCCGGACACCATCGCCTGGAACTCCGCGTCCGTCGGCGGCATCGCGCAGTCGTCCTCGCGCACGGAGGCGTCGGTCGAACTGCCGCTCACCGAAGGCGAGCGCGTCGGCGTCGCCCTCGCCACCGGGCACCTGTCGATCACCAAGGAGGTGACCGGTGACGGCGCGGCGTTCGCGCCCGAGGAGTTCACGCTGAACCTCAAGTGCCGCTCGGCGGTCGGCACCCGCGTCGAGGACGATGTGGACCTCGGCGGCGATGCCGTGCAGACCGTGGGGGCCGGTGAGACCGTCACGGTCACCGACCTCCCGTACGGCGCCGAGTGCACCGTCACCGAGGACGACGCGAACGGCGCGACCTCCTTCGACGCCACCACCGTCACGGTGACCCGTGAGACCGACGACCCGCTGACCATCGTCGCGGTCAACACGTACGACCTCGCCGGACTCGTGATCGGCAAGAGCGTGAACTCGACCGCCGTCGACCAGAACGGCGACCCGATCACCTACGGGCCCTTCACGGTCCGCGTCGACTGCACGTTCCTCGGCGAGCCCGTCTACGCTACCGGGCACAGCGCCGACGACCCGATGACCGCCGAGCTGACCGACGGCGGCACCGTCGAGTTCACGGGCCTGCCCGCGGGCGCCGAGTGCACCGTCGCCGAGACCGACGGCAAGGGCGCCGACGTCTCGATCACCGTGGACGACGGCGGCAACGCGGTCACCACGAACGGCTCCACCGCCGACATCACGCTGTCGTCGGACGCGGACGGCACCGTCAACATCGCGACCATGTCGAACACCTTCGGCACCGGCTCGCTCCGGCTCCTGAAGAAGGTCTTCGGCTCCGGCACGGGCCCGGTCACCCCCGGCCCCTTCACGATCGAGGTCACCTGCACGCTCGACGACGCCACCGGCAGCCGCACCGTCTACGAGGACGCGATCGTCCTCGGCGGCGCGCAGCCGCTCGAAGCGACCATCGAGGACCTCCCCGAAGGCGCCGTGTGCAGCGCCGTCGAGACCGGCAAGGGCGGCGCGACGTTCACGGCGATCCTCCCGAAGTCCGTCACGATCGGCTCCGGGACCGCGACCCTGTACGCGGTGAACGTCCTCTCCTCCGGTTCGCTCCGAATCGTCAAGGAGGTCACCGGGGCCGGCGCCGACGCCTACGGCGCCGGGCCCTTCACCGTCTCGCTCGACTGCGTCTTCGACACCGGCGAAGGCGTCCTCGACGTGACCGTCCCGGGCGGCCCGACCCGCGAGTTCACCGCCGACGAGCCCGCGCTCTACGAGGGCCTGCCGACCGGATCGGTCTGCACCGCAACGGAGACCGGGACCGGCGGCGCCACAGAAGTGACCGTCACCGGCGAGAACCCGGCGACGATCCCGTTCCGCGACACCGCGGAACTCACGATCGTCAACCGGTTCGACCTCGGCGGCCTCGCCGTCGCCAAGCGCCTCGACGGCGCGGGCGCGCCCGGCCACGAGGACGACGCGTTCACCGTCGACCTCGCCTGCACCTTCGACGGATCCGCGGTCGACGTCCCCGGCGGATCGGCGCGCACCATCACCGGCGCGGGCACCGCCGCCTACACCGGCCTCCCGGCCGGCGCCGAATGCACGCTCACCGAACCGGGCGACGGCGGCGCCGACCGCACCGCGATCACCGTCGACGGGACGGAGGACGGCACGTTCACTGTCACCGCCTGCGAGACTACGACCTGCGACGACGCCGTCGTCGTGAACACTTGGGACGGCAGCGCGCTGACGGTCACCGGTACCGACCTGCGCTCCGCCGCCGCCGCGGCCCTGGTGTTCCTGACCGTCGGAGCCGGACTGCTCCTGGCCGCCCGCAGGCGCGCCTGACCCGAACGACGAGGAGTACGCCATGGACGATCGCGCGCCGACCCTGCCGTCCTGGGTCGACCTCGTCCTCACCATTGTCATGGCCCTCGCCGCCGTCGGCACCGCGTGGGCCGGGTTCCAGAGCGCGAAGTGGAGCGGCCTCCAGGCCATCTCCTTCGCCGACGCCGGGGCCGCCCGCACCGAGTCGGTGAAGGCCGCCACCGACGCGGGCCAGGACCGGCTCAAGGACCTCGTGTCCTTCACCTCCTGGACCGACGCCCTCCAGGAGGAGATCATCGCGGACACCTCGCCGCGCCCGGCCGGGGACTACACGCCGAACCCCGCCGAGCTCTCCGGGTTCCTCTACGAGCGGTTCCGGCCCGAGTTCCGGCCCGCGTTCGACGCCTGGATCGCCACGCAGCCGCTGGTGAACCCCGACGCGCCCGCCACCCCGTTCGAGATGCCCGAGTACGAGCTCGAAGCCGACGCGCTCGCCGCGGACCTCGTCGCGAAGGCCGAGGACGCCACCGCCGCCGCCCACGAGGACAACCAGCGGTCCGACAACTACGTGTTCATGGCCGTGGTCCTCGCGCTCGCCCTGTTCTTCGCGGGCGTCGCCACCCGCATGAAGACCGCCCGCTCCCAGTGGGTCCTCTCGGGCGCCGCGGCCGTCGTCTTCATCGGCGCGGCCGTCGTGATCCTCGCCCTGCCCAAGACCTTCTGACCGCACCGAGCGTTCTTCGGAAAGCGGCGCCCGCGGCGGGCCCGCCGTGTAGCGTCCCCGGCAGGACACGACGTCAAAGGGGGCGGCATGGACGGGAAGGCTCCAGTGGACCTGGTGCTCGTCGAATTCTCGGGGAACCGGTTCGACGGCAGCGTCCTCACCGAGCTCGAACGGCTCAGCGAGCAGGGCGTCATCACCGTGCTGGACGCGCTCGTCGTCAGCCGCGGCGCCGACGGCGCCGTCGCCTGGCTCGAGGCCTCCGGCGTCGACGACCGCCTGGCCGCCCTCGTCGGCGAGCCCTCCGGGATCCTCGCCGCCG
The DNA here is from genome assembly GCA_040643255.1 of Glycomyces sp. NPDC047369. GTDB lineage: Bacteria > Actinomycetota > Actinomycetes > Mycobacteriales > Micromonosporaceae > Glycomyces. The sequence goes on from JBEYTX010000001.1 coordinate 1,124,468, forward strand.
AGGACGCCGAAGCCGTCGCCGACGAACTCCAGCCCGACACCGCGCTCGGGATGCTCCTCTTCGAGCACACCTGGGCCGCGACCCTGGCCGGCGCTGTCCGCGGCGTCGGCGGACGCCTCCTCGACTGGGAGCGCGTCCCGGCCGCCGCCCTCACCGAACTCGCCGACCACTAGGAGGCACGCCATGATCCGACGAGTCGGACGACCCGGCCTGCTCGGCACGATGGCCCGCACCGCCGTCATCGCCGGGACCGCCGGAGCCGTCAACCGCTCCATGGAGCGCGCCTCCCAGAACCGCGCCCAGACCCGCGCCGACGCCGAGGCCTACCGCCAGGCGCCGCCCGCATCCGCGCCCGCGCCCGCGTCAGGCGGCGACGACGTCATCGCCCAGATCGGGCGCCTCGTCGACCTCCACGACGCCGGCGCCCTCAGCGACGCCGAGTTCGCCGCGGCCAAAGCCAAACTCCTGGCCTGACCGGGCCCGCCATGCGCTTCCTCGTCCGCACCCTCGTCACCGCCGCGGCCCTCGCACTCGCCGCGGCGGTGGTCGACGGCATCGACGTCGGCGGCGCGGGGCCGGTGCGCAACGTACTCACCCTCATCGGCGTCGCCCTCGTCTTCGGGCTCGTCAACGCCACCATCAAACCCCTGGTCCGCAAGGCCAGCGGCTGCATCTACTGGGTGACCCTCGGCGTCGCCGCGCTCGTCGTCAACGGCCTGCTGTTCCTCCTCACCTCCTGGCTCGCGACGCGGCTGGGCCTGCCGTTCAGCGTCGACGGGTTCTGGCCCGCGTTCTGGGGCGCGCTCCTCGTCGCCGTGGTCAGCTGGATCATCGGCCTCGCCCTCCCCGACCGCAAGCACCGCGAATAAGGCACTTGTGGACCCCGAACCGGTGTGAAACCCGCCCGGCCGGGGAACAGAGCAGACAGCCCGATCCAACGACCAACAGGAGGACGCCATGATCGGTTTCATCGTCGCCGGACTCGTCATCGGTGCGCTCGCGCGCCTCATCAAGCCCGGCAAGCAGTCGCTCGGCATCATCGCCACCCTCGTGCTCGGCCTCGTCGGATCCGTCATCGGCGGGACCATCGCGAACCTGCTCGGCACCGGGGACATCTGGGAGCTGAACATCCTGGGCTTCATCGTCGCGGTGATCGCATCGGTGCTGCTCATCGGCGTCGCCGAGGCCATCACCTCGGGCCGCCACAAGACCGCCCACTAGCGCCCGCCGGGCCGCGGCCGGGGCGGCGATAGGGGAGAATCCCCCTCGTGCTGCATGTACGAGTCATCACCCCGGCCGCCCTGGCCCCCGAAGTCCTCGCGGTCGCCGTCGGCTGCCACGCCGTCGCGAACGTCGTCCGGCTGCCCGGCGCGGCCGTCGATCCCGTCGGCGACTGCGTCGAATTCGACGTCGCCCGCGAAGGCGCCAACGAGATCCTCGCCGACCTGCGGGCCCTGGGCCTCAAGGAGACCGGCGCCATCACCATCGAGGAGATCGACCTCTCGATCTCCGACGCCGCCGACGAGGCCGAGGCCGCCGCGCCCGGCCACTCCGAGGACGCCGTCATCTGGGAGGAACTCGCCGCCCGCACCGCCGCCGAGACCCGCCTGACCTGGTCCTACCTCGTGTTCCTGGCGCTGGCGGTGCAGATCGCGGCCATCGGCGCCCTCCTGGACCAGCCGATCCTCATCGTCGGCGCCATGGTCCTCGGCCCCGACTTCGGGCCCGTCGCCGCCTTCTGCTTCGGCGCCATGCAGCGGGACCTGCCGCTCATCGGCCGGGCCGCACGCACCCTCGCGGTCGGCTTCGCCGTCGCGATCGCCGTGACCCTCGCCTGCGCGGCCGTCAGCCGCCTCGCCGGGTGGATCGAGCCGACCATGCTCGACGACCGGCCCCTGACCAGCTTCATCATCCACCCCGACCGGTGGTCGTTCATCGTCGCCGTCCTCGCGGGCGTCGCCGGGATCCTGTCGATGACCGCCCGCAAGTCCCAGGCCCTCGTCGGTGTCTTCATCTCCGTCACCACCGTGCCCGCGGCCGGGAACATCGCCGTCGCGATCGCGCTGGCGCACTGGGACGAGGTCGGCGCGTCGCTCGTCCAGCTCGGCGTCAACCTCGCCGGGCTCGTCGTCGCCGGGATCGGCACGCTCCTGGTGCAGCGGTTCCTGTGGAGCCGCTTCGAGTTCGGCCTCAACGCGCCCGCGGCCTCGCGGGAGCCCTGACGACCGGCGCCGTCACGCCCCGGCGGCGCCGCCTTCGGCCAGGAGCCGGAGCGATTCGGTCTCGCCGGGGCCGTGCCCGGTCTCGCGGTGGATCAGGAGCGCGTCGCGGGCCAGGTCGACGGCCGCGGCGGGCCGCCCCGCCTCCAGGTCGACCGCGGCGAGCACGTTGAGGGCCCGCCCTTCGAGGAACCGGTAGCCCGCGTCCCGGGCGGTCTGGAGCGCCGCGGCGGCGGCCTCCGCGGCATCGGTGTCTCCATTGTGGAGCATCGCTGACGCCCTGCCGACCATGGCCTCCACGCGGTGGAACACCGTGTCGTCGTGCTCGGTCATCGCGAGCACGCGGTCGTAAAGCCCGACCGCTTCGGCCGCATCGCCTTCGGCGTCGCAGGCCGCGGCGAGCGTGACGATCCCGGCGGCCCGGATCCGGTGGTCGGCCTCGTCGGTCCGGTCCTGAACGACCTGCGCGGCGAGCTCGCGGGCCTCGCCGGTCCGCCCGGCGGCGAGGAGGAGCCGGGCGTGGACGCCGGGCAGGTCGCTGGTCCTGTCGATGCTGGCGGTGGCGCGGAGAAGTGCGGCCGCTTCCTCCAGGCGGGCGTTCGCGACGTCGAGCCGCCCGCGGAAGCCCTCGATCTCGGCGAGGTGGCCCAGCAGGATCACGCTGATCGGGCCGTTCTCCGCAGCGGTGGTGAGTTTCAGGGCCTGTTCAAGGAAGTCGACGCCGGTGGCGAGGTCGCCCATGAGCGAGTGGAAGAGGCCCAGCATGTTCAGGTTGGTGGACTCGGCGCGGGTCTCGCCGATCTCGCGGAAGGCGTGCAGCGCTGCGTAGGCGTGCTCCAGGCCCTCACGCATTCGGCCGCGGTGGTAGCAGGCCACCGACAGGTTGCCTTCCGCCGATGCCGCGCCCGCCGACCAGCCCGCTTGCCGCGCATAGGAGGCCGCGTCGCGCAGGTGCTCGATCGCCTCGGTGTGCCGGTTGGAGCGCATGAGCCCGCAACCCAGCGCCATCGCGGCGGCGGCCCGGCCGAGCGGGTCGTCCGCCTCCGCGGCCGCGTCCGCGGCGGCCCGGCCGAGGCGGGCGCCGTCGGCGCCGAGCATGTGCAGCCACGCGTACCCGCGCACCACGTCGGCCATGAGCCACGTGAAGGGCAGACGTCCTTGCGCCGCAGCGTATTCGACGGCGGCGCAGAGGTTCTTCCACTCGGCCGCGAGCCACTGCGCGGGGTCCTGCGGGGCGGGCCGCTCGTGGAGCGCTTCCGGCAGCGGCAGGCCGACCATGGCCGGGTAGAGGGCCGCGCGGCAGGCGCCCGCGCTCTGGAGGTACCAGTCGAGGAGGCGGTCCAGGGCCGCGTCGCGCTCCGGTCCCGGCGTCTCGGCGTCGCGGAGTTCGGCGGCGTAGAGGCGGATGAGGTCGTGCAGGCGGAACCGGCCGCGCCCGTCGGGCTCGACCAGGTGCCCTTCGACGAGCGCCCGGAACGCCTTCGCCGCCGCGGGGCCGCCGTGCAGCGCGGCGGCCGCGTCGGGTCCGAAGTCGGGCCCGGGGATGAGGCTCAGCAGCCGGAACAGCCGCGCCGCGTCGGGATCGAGGGCCCTATACGACCAGGAGAACACCGCCCGCAGGTCCACCGAGTCCTCGTCGACGGCGAGCGCGTCGAGGCGCGAGCGCTCCAGCTCCTCCGCGACGGCCGCGAGCGGCAGTCCCGGCGCCGCCGCGGCCCTGGCGCCCGCGATGGCGAGCGCCAGCGGCAGGCCGGTGCACAGGTCCGCAATCCGCTGCGCCGCTTCGGGTTCGGCGGCCATCCGCGCAGCCCCGAGCTGCCGTTCGAGGAGCTCGGCCGCTTCGGTGCGATCGAACACCTCGACCTCGACGACCCGGGCCCCGTGCGAGGCGGCGAGCCCGACGAGCCTGCGGCGGCTGACGACCACGGTGCGGGTCTGCGCGGCGTCCGGCAGGAGCGGGCGCACCTGGGCCGCGTCCCGGGCGTTGTCGAGGATCAGCAGTCGCCGCCCGGCGCTCATGACGCTGCGGTACAAGGCGACCTGGGCTTCGGGGTCGGCGGGGATCCGCCGCTGCTCGACGCCGAGCGAGGCGAGAAGGTGGCGGATCGCCTCGGCCGGCTCCATGACGCCGTCGCCGGGGCCGAAGCCGCGCAGGTCGATGTAGAGGCGCCCGCCGGGGAACCGCTCCGCCGACCGGTGTCCCCAGTGGAGCGCGAGCATGGTCTTGCCGACGCCGCCGACCCCGGTGAGGACGACCAGCGGCGGTGCCGCGTCGAGGGCCGCGAGGCCCGAGGTGCGGCCGGTGAACACGGCCGTCGCGGACGGAAGCGTCACCGGTGCCGGGGGCTCCGGGGCCGCCGCGGTGGCGCCGTTCAGCTCGGCGAGGCCCTGCTCGTCCAGGCCCAGCGCGTCGGCGATGAGCCGCAGCGTCTTCGGCTGCGGCCGCACCCGCCCCGACTCGATGTCCCGGACCGTGCGCGTGCCGACGCCCGCCTTCAGCGCCAGCTCCTCCTGCGACATCATGGCCCGCAGACGCAGCGGCCGGAGGTTGACAAGGGCTTCGGGCATGCGGCAATGATAGGCCGCCGCGCCCCCTGGTCCCGCGATCGCCGCCGCCCCCCGGGGGTGGCCCGCGCGCCTTAGAATGCTTCGCATTCTGTTGGCTGCCGCTTCACGCGAGCGTGCGCGAGGCGGCGGAGAATCGGGGCCGGAGGTGGTGGCATGCTGCTCGTGATCGCCGACGACGAGGACGCCGTCTGCGACTCGCTGTCGCGGACCTTCCGCTTCGAGGGCTACGCGGTCCGCACCGCGAAGAACGGCCGCGAAGCGCTCGACGCCATCCGGGAGCACCGCCCCGACGGCGTCGTCCTCGACGTGACGATGCCCGTCCTCGACGGACTCGAAGCCTGCCGCATGCTGCGCGCCGAAGGCAACCTCGTGCCCGTCCTCATGCTCACCGCCCGCGACGACGTCAACGCGCGCGTCGCAGGGCTCGACTCCGGCGCCGACGACTACCTCGCCAAGCCCTTCGCGCTGCAAGAACTCCTCGCGCGCGTGCGGGCCCTGGTGCGCCGCACCAGGTCCGAGTCCCTCGCCGAGGAGCCCCCGGAGCACCGCTTCGACGACCTCACGCTCAACCCCGTCACCCGGGAGGTCGCCCGCGCGGGCCGCCAGGTGCGGCTCACCCGCACCGAGTTCGCGATCCTCGAGCTGTTCATGCGCCACCCCCGGCAGGTGCTCACCAGGTCCGTCCTGTTCGAGCAGGTCTGGGGCTTCGACCACGGCGGCGGCTCCAACAGCCTCGACGTCTACCTGGGGTACCTCCGCAAGAAGCTCGAGGCCGAGGGCGGGCGCCGCCTCCTCCACACCGTCCGCGGCGTCGGGTACGTGCTGCGCGAAGAAGCGCTGTGAGGCGGCGCCCCCTGCGGCGGCCGCGGCGCCGGTCCGGCCGGCTCAGCATGCACGCCCGGGTCGCCCTGCTCACCGCGATCGGCGTCATGTTCGCCGTCGCCGTCGTGTCCCTCTCCGCGTGGTACATGATGCGCAAGCGCATGTACGAGAACCTCGACGTGCAGCTCCAGAACGACGCCGTGACCGCCGCGAAGGCCGAGACCCCCGACGACGCCCTCCACGACATGTACGCCGCCGACCTGCCCGCGAGCGACTGGCGCGACGAGATGGACGACCTGCCCGCCGAGGCCCAGCGGCTCCTCGCCGTCGACGGCCCGCCGCCGCCGATCATCGTCCGCTTCCTCGACGACGCCGGGACCTCCGTGTCCAGCACCGAGGGCGCCGAGTGGCTCGGCGGCGAGTCCCCGGCCCCGATCCTCCTGTCCGACCAGGTCGTCACCGTGGAGCTCACCGACACCGGGCCGGGGGACCTGCGGCTCTACCGCGTCGCCACCGTCGCCACCGACGACGGCGCCGTCCAGGTCGCGCGCCTCGTCACCGGCATCGAAGGGGTTCTCGAAGACCTCCTGTTCCTCGTCGCCTACGTCGGCTTCCTCGGCGCGCTCCTGTCCGGCGTCGTCGGCTGGGGCGTCGCCCGCACCGGCCTGCGCCCCCTCCACCGCCTCACCGGCGCCGTCGAGGACGTCGCCCGCACCCAGGACCTCCACTCCGTCATCACCGTCGACGGCCAGGACGAGATCGCCAGGCTCGCAACGGCCTTCAACCGCATGATGACCGCGCTCAACACCGCGAAGGCCGCCCAGCAGCAGCTCGTCCAGGACGCCGGGCACGAACTGCGCACCCCGCTCACCAGCCTCCGCAACAACGTCGAACTCCTCACCTACGCCGAGACGCAGGCCGTCTCGGGCCGGACCCTCGCCGCCGAGGACCGCGCCCGGCTCCTGCGCGACCTCGGCACCCAGGCCGAGGAGCTGACCGCGCTCACCGCCGAACTCGTCGAGCTCGCCATGGAGAACACCGACCCCGAGCCGCTCGTGCCCCTCGACCTCGCCGAAGTCGTCCACGGCGCCGTCACCCGCGCCCGCGCCCGCTGGCCCGGCATCGTCTTCGCCGTCGCCACCGCGACCGCCGTCATGGACGGCCAGCCCGGCGGCCTCGCCCGCATGGTCCTCAACCTCCTCGACAACGCCGCGAAATGGAGCCCCCAGGGCGCCGTCGTCGAAGTGCGCCTGCGCATCTCGCCCAGCGGCGGCCGCGCCGTCCTCACCGTCGCCGACGAGGGCCCCGGCATCGGCGAACCCGACCGGCCCAAGGTCTTCGAGCGGTTCTACCGCGCCGCCGAGGCCCGGTCCATGCCCGGATCCGGGCTCGGCCTCGCGATCGTTGCGCAGGTCGTCGCCACCCACGGCGGCGACGCCGAAGCGGGCGCCTCGCCCTCCGGCGGCGCCGAACTCCGGGTGAGCCTGCCGGTCAGCGGCCGCCTGCGCCATTTCTTAGGGAAACCGGCGGCCGCCTCTTAGGAAGTTTTCATCCGCGGCCGCGAGAGTCGGACCACGGGTCGCCGACCGCGCGCCCGTCGCCCCCCAGCGCCGCGATCCGAGAGGACCCCATGCTGATCCTGGCCATCGTTCTCGCCGCCGCCGGAGCCGCCTGCATGGCCGGCGCCGCCCACCTCCAGCACGGCGCCGTCCACCGGTCCACCACCGGCCCGGTCCTGCGCCTGTCCGCGCTCCGCACGATCCTGCGCACCCCCGAGTGGTACTTCGGGAACGGCCTGGTCGTCCTCGGCGCCGGACTCCACATCATCGCCCTGACGCTCGCCCCCATCACCGTCGTCCAGCCCGTCGGCATGCTCGCCCTGGTGCTCACCGTCGTCTTCTCCGGCACCGCCCTCACCCGCACCGTCGCCCTCGCCCTGGCGATGAGCGTCGTCGGCGTCGTCGGCATGACCGCCCTGTCCGCCATGGGAACCGGGACCGTCGTCCCCGCCCCCGACATCGGCGCCGCCCAGTGGACGCTCCTCGCCGCGGCCGCCGCCGCGCTGGCCGCCCGCTTCGCCACCGGCACGAGCCGCGCGCTGCTCCTCGCCGTCGCCGCGGCCGTCCTCTTCGGATTCACGTCCGCGATCGTCCGCGCGGCCGCCGTCGCCCCGATCGCCTCGGACCAGCTCGTCGCGGTCCTCGCCGAAGCCGCCGTCGCGGCGCTCGCAGGAGCCTGGCTGCTGCACAAGGCCTACGCGGCCGGGCCCGCGGCGACCGCCGTGGGCGCCACCACGATCGTCGACCCGCTCGTCGCGGTCCTCATCGGCGGCCTCGCATTCGCCGAGACCTCCGGTGCCACCCTCGCGGCGATGGCCGCGCCCGCCGTCCTCGCCGTCGCCGGACTCGTGGTCCTCGCCCGCGCCCTCCCGCCGCGCGCCGCGACCGCCGCCCGGACCCCGCGTCGCGAAGGGCCGCTGCGCATCGCGATCACCGCCGACACGTACTGGCCCGACGTCAACGGCGCGGCCAACTTCGCGCACCGCCTCGCGACCGGCCTCGCCTCGCGCGGCAACGAGGTCCACGTCGTCTGCCCCTCCACGGGCGCGGCGTCGTTCACCGAGACCGTCGGTGGCGTCACCGTCCACCGGATCGCCGCGGTCCGCACCCCGTTCCACCCGGACTTCCGGTTCTGCCCGCCCTGGCGCGCCGCGAAGGCCGTCCCGGCCCTGCTCGCCGAGATCGACCCCGACGTCGTCCACACCCAAGCGCACTTCCTGATCGGCCGCGCCGCCGTCCGCGCGGCGACCAGTGCGGGCACGCCCCTGGTCGCCACCAACCACTTCATGCCCGAGAACCTCCTGGCCGTCGGGCCCGTCCCGCGCTGGACGCACCGCCGCATCGCGGCCGCCGCCTGGCGCGACCTCGCCCGCCTCTACGGCCGGGCCACGGTCTGCACGACGCCGACGCCGCGCGCGGCGGAGCTCTTGGAGCGCAACGGACTCGACCGTCCCGTCATGGCGATCTCCTGCGGCATCGACCGCGAGCGCTACGCCGGGTCGCCCGGCCTCGCCGCGGCGCCGACGATCCTGTTCGTGGGCCGCCTCGAAGGGGAGAAGAACGTCGACGAGCTGCTGACGGCCGCCGCGTCCCTCCCGCAGGACGTGCGCGTCGAACTCGTCGGCGACGGCAGCGCCCGCCCGCGCCTGGAGCGCCAGGCCGCCGACCTCGGCATCGCCGACCGCGTCGTGTTCCACGGCTTCGTCTCCGACGACGACGTGGTGCGGGCGTACCAGCGCGCGCACGTGTTCTGCATGCCGGGGACGGCTGAGCTCCAGAGCATCGCGACCATGGAGGCGATGGCCGCGGGCAAACCGGTCGTCGCCGCCGACGCGATGGCGCTCCCGCACCTGGTGCGCCCCGGGCGCAACGGCTGGCTCTACCCGCCCGGCGACACCGCCGAGCTGGCCCTGCGCCTCGGCGCGATCCTCGCCGACGAGCCGGCCCGCACCGCGATGGGCAAGGCGAGCCTCGACCTCATCGCCTCGCACGACCTCGACGCGACCTTGGACGAGTACGAGCGGGTCTACCTCGACATCGCGAACGTCCCGGCCCTGGAACCAGTCCCGGTTTCATAGCGCCGCAACGCGAAAGGGCTCCGCGGTGGTCCGCGGAGCCCTCATTGCCCTGGTCGGCGGCGGGGGAGGACCCGCGCGCCGGGTCCGGTCACCAGTCCCATCGCTCACCGCGCGGGGAGCGTCCGCGTCCGCGCTCGCGCCCTCGCTCGTCGCCGCGCTCCCGCTCACGGCCGCGCTCGCGCCCGCGTTCGCCGCCGCGCTCGCGCCCGCGTCCGCGGCCGCCGCGGTGCTCGCGGTGCCCCGGGCCGTCGAAGCCCGGTCCGAACCCGCGCCCGAAGCCCGGTCCGCCGCGGCCCTCGAAGCCGAACGCCATCTGCTTGAACTTGCGCATGTGCGCGTCGGCGCCTCCGGGGAGCCGCGACTCCATCGCCTCGATGACGCGGTCGAGCAGCCCGGCGAGCTGGTCCTGCTCCTCGTCGCTGAGGACGGTGAACGGGTCGGCGCTGGGGGTCTCCTCGCGCTGCTCGGCGGCGGTGCGGCCCGCGTCGGTCAGGTCGACCATGCTGGTGCGGCGGTCCTCCGGGCTCGGCTCGCGCCGGACCAGGCCGGCCTCTTCGAGCTTGCCCAGGAGCTCGCCCAGCGACTGCGAGCGGATGCCCAGCAGGTACGCGAGCTCCTTCTGCGCGATCGGCGACTGGAGCGAGAGCAGGTGGAGCACCCGCCCCTGGCCCTGGAAGGCCCCGGCCCGCGGGTGGTCCCCGCGGCGCAGGTGCGCGTCGCCGCGCCGCAGCAGCAGGAACAGGTAGGCGAGGCGTCCGCCCAGGTTGCGGCCGGTCTCCTCGTCGTCCCAATCGGTGGTGTCGTCGCCCGTGCGCTCGTCGCGCTCCGGGCCTCTTCGATCATGTTCGTCGTACATGAGTGGATTCCTTTCGGTCGGACCTCCGGTATTTCCGAAGGTTCCTTCGTACATCATAAACGAAGGATCCTTCAAAAGACAACAGGTACCTTCGGTTCTTTGCAGGACCCTTCGTTCCCTGCGTCACGTCGAACGCCCGTAGGCTGACCGGATGGAGCACGACGAGCGCGCACGCCACCGTTCATCGTTCGGCGCCGCGGCCGCCGCCTACGCCGAGCACCGCCCGGACTACGCCGCGGCCGCCGTCGCATGGGCCCTCGGCGCCGCTCCGGGGCCGCGCGTCCTCGACCTCGGCGCCGGGACCGGCAAGCTGACCGCGGTCCTCGCCGCGGCGGGAGCCGACGTCGTCGCCGTCGAACCCGACGAGTCGATGCTCGCGCGTCTCCTGCACGACCACCCCGAGCTCCGCGCCGTCCGCGGCAGCGCCGAGGCGATCCCCCTGCCCGACGGCTCGGTCGACGCCGTCCTCTCCGGCAACGCCATGCACTGGTTCGACATGGCCGCCGCCGGACCCGAGATCGCCCGCGTCCTCGCCCCCGGCGGGGTCCTCGCCGGGCTGTGGAACGTCCTCGACGACGGCATCGACTGGGTCGCCGGCCTCGCCTCGACCGCCGGTCCCGCCGTCGTCGGCCCCCGCGACACGCCCGCGAGCTGGCGCACCGAGACCGCCCGCATGCACCTGCCCGCCGCGGGCGCGCCGTGCTTCGGCTCGGCCGAGCAGGCCCACTTCCCGCACCACCAGCGCCGCACCGCCGACTCCCTGGTCGCCGCCCTCGCTACCCGCGCGGGCGTCCTCGTCATGCCCGAGCAGGAGCGCCGCGACCTCCTCGACCGCATCCGCACCTACCTCGAATCCCGCCCCGAGACCGCGCGCGGCGAGTTCACCCTCCCGATGCAGACCTGCGTCCTGCGGGCCACGTCACTCACGACCGGCCCTTGATTTAGACTGATTCCAAGCTAAGATCGGATCCAGTAAGGGACGCCGACCGCGTCCCCCGCGACGCCGGGCGCGTCGCGGACCCCAAGAAAGAAGCCGCCGGGGCCCGCGCACCGCCCGACCCCGGCTCTGCCGCATCGGCCCCCCTGTCAAGGACCCGCCGATGGGAGCCGCAGCCGAACCGGGTTCACAGGGCTTTCCCGGAACGGCACCACGAGGGCCCCATGCCAACGAGCATGGGGCCCTCGGCCTGTCCGCAGGTGCGTCAGATGGTGTTGGAGTACTGCTCGAAGGACTGGTTGGCGGCGAGGACGAGGGTGACGGCCTCTTCGAGCTGCTCTTTGGCCTGCTGCCACTGGCCGAGGGCCTCGCCGGGGAGGGCGCTGGAGGTGTCCTGGGTGGCGGCGCTGCCGGCGCCGATCGAGGCCTCGATCTGGGTCTGCGCGGCGCCGATCTGGCCGATCGCCTCGTTCGCCTGCTCGATCGCGGACTGGATCTGCGCCTTGATCTCTGCGGTACTTGCCACGGGCGGTCCTCTTTCACAGTGGGAGTGACATCGCGTCGGTACAACGGTAGCCGCGATGCGCGCCGCGCGGGAACCGCCGCGGCGGACGCTCGTTTCGTTCAAGACCGGCGCCGCGGAGATCGGTAGTTTCGGAACCGGCCGCTCCTCAAGAGAGGGCGGCGGATCGATATGGAGGATGCCGATCATGAAGGACATCACGACGTTCCTGTGGTTCGACGGCAAGGCGCTGGACGCGGCCGAGCACTACACCTCGATCTTCGAGGACGGGAAGATCCTGGACGTCACGAAGAACGGCTCCGCCGGGCCGGGCGAGGCCGGGTCCGTGCTCACCGTCGACTTCGAACTGGCCGGGCGCCGGTACATCGCGTTGAACGGCGGCCCGGGCGAGGCGTTCAACACCTCGGTCTCGCTCATGGTCCACTGCGAGTCCGCCGAGGAGGTCGACTACTTCTGGGACAAGCTCACCGAAGGCGGCGAGCCGGGACCGTGCGGGTGGCTCAAGGACAGGTTCGGGGTGTCGTGGCAGGTCACGCCCACGCTCATGTTCGAGCTCCAGAAGGACCCGAACCAGGTCAAGGCCCAGGCCGTGGTCGCGGCGATGCTGCGCATGGGCAAGCTCGACCCCGTCGAGCTCCAGGCCGCCTTCGACAACGCCTGAGGCTCAGCCCCGGTTCAGGCCCAGCTCCCCGGCCCGCACCCCGGCCTGGAACCGCGATTCGGCGCCGAGGGCCGCGAGGAGCTCGGCGACGCGGCGGCGGTACGTGCGCAGCGACATGCCGAGGCGCCGGGCGGCGGCCTCGTCGGTGACGCCCGAGCCGAGCGCGGACAGGACGTCCTTGGCGCGCGGGTCCAGGCGCGGGCGGTCCGACAGGAGGAACGCCTCGACGTCCGCGGCGGCCGCCCACGCGGCCTCGAACAGGGCGTACGCGCCGCCGACGAGCGCCGACGCGGTGCTCATCGTGTACCGGCGGCGCCCGCCCGGGCCGGTCTCGGTGAGGATCATGGTGCGGGCGCCGACGAAGACCGTCCCGTGGGGGAGCGCGGCCGTGGTGATCCGCACCTGCGCGCCCTCGCGGGCGACGTCGGCGAGGAGCCGCCGGTCGTCCTCGTCCGCGAGGGCGGCCGGGCTGAACAGCTTGCGGGCTTCGCCGCCGTCGCCGCGGAGCCGGCGCTTCGCGGCCGTGCGGGCGCCGGGGAAGGTGTCGAGGTCGCGGGCGACGTTCACGAACTCGGCGCCGCCCGCGGTCAGGGGCTTCAGGCGCGACCACAGGTCGCGGTCGCCTGCGAGCGTCAGGACCTCTGCCATCCCTCGATTATGCCTTGGCAGCAACCTGCCAAGTCCTTGCTCGCGCCCGCGCCCGGGAGCAGCATTCACGCCATGAGCGACAACTTCCGCCTCGGCGGCGACCTGGAAGTCCACCGCCTCGGCTTCGGCGCGATGCGCCTGCCGTCCCGGCAGGGCATGTTCGGCCCGGCCCGCGACCCCGAGGCCGGGCGCGCGGTCCTGCGCCGCGCCCTCGACCTCGGCGTCGACCACATCGACACCGCCGACTTCTACACCAGCGGCGACGGCGCCGTCCGCGCCAACGACCTCATCCGCGAGGCCCTCCACCCGTACCCCGAGGACCTGGTGATCGCCACCAAGGTCGGCCCTCTCATGCGCCCCGACGGCTTCACCCACGGCGGCCCCGCGGACATGCGCGGCCTCGTGGAGGCGAACCTCGCGGGCCTCGGCGTGGAGCGGCTCGACCTGGTGTACCTGCGGGTCGGCACCATGGAGGTCCCGCACGGCGAGTCGATCGCCGACCGCTTCGCCGCCCTTGCGGCCCTTCAGGACGAGGGCCTCATCCGCCACCTCGGCGTCAGCAATGTGGACGTCGAGCATCTCGCCGAGGCCCGCGCGATCGCGCCGGTCGCGGCCGTGCAGAACCAGTACCACACGGCGAAGCGCGACGATGCCGCCGTGCTGGCCGCCTGCGAGGCGCACGGCATCGCGTTCGTCCCGTTCTTCCCGCTCGGCGGCGGCCGCGACCTCGACGACCCGCGCCTCGCGAAAGCGGCGGCGCGCCACGGCGCCACGGTCGGGCAGATCGGCCTCGCGTGGCTCCTCGCGTCGTCCCCGGCGACGCTCGCGATCCCCGGCACCGGCGACCTCGGGCACCTGGAGCAGAACCTCGCCGCGGCGGACATCGAACTCACCGAGGAGGACCTCGCCGACCTCGCCTGACGGGCGCCGGCCGGAATTCCGGGAGCCGGGTGCGGGGTGGGCGTCGGGCACGCTCCGTGGCGGAGGGCATACTCGACTCCTGGACTTCCGGAAGGGGACCCCCGATGCCGCTGACAGACGACGACCGCGAGCGGTGGATCGCGATCCTCGACGGCCTGCCCGCCGACCAGACCCCGGACCCCGGGGACCGGATCGCGAACGAGGCCAACATCTCCGCGTTCCTCGGCAGCATGTGGCTCAACTCGTCCCTCCCCGAGGTGCAGGGCGTCTCGGTGCCGGAGCTCCAGCTGATCGCCGTGCAGTACTACGTCAACCGCGCCGACGCCTACGCGGCGGCGAGCCTCGCGGTGCTCGCGGACCTCGCCGACTCCCCGGGCGGGCGCCGCGTCGCCGCCAAGGGCCTGGAACGCCTTGGGCGCCTCGGGATCCCCGCGCCGGACTGGTACGGCGAGGAGCTCGTCCTCGACGGGAGCTGGGAGCCCGGCGACGTGTACGGCGACTCCCGCACGTACTTCCTGTCGTTCCGGGCGCCCAGCGGCGACTTCGGGCTCTCGTACACGGTGGACTACTCAGACTTCCACTCCGACATGGTCGTCGCCTGCGGGCACCACCCCGACATCGAGGCGCTGCTCCGCCCGCACGTCCAGCGCAACTCGGTCTTCACCGACCGCCTCTTCCCGCCGCGCCCGTGCGAGCCGGCCGAGGTCGTCGAGGGCACCGCCAGGTCCCTGAAGGAATGGGACGTCTTCTCCGTCGGCGGCGACCCCGCGAACCTCGACTTCACCTTCATCTCGGTCCGCGCACTGTGGAAGGCCCGCTTGCGGATGCTCCCGCAGACGGAGGACCGCTCCACCGCGCCGGTCCCGCCGACCGACGAGGAGCAGGCCCGGCGCAACGGCGCGTTCCTCACCTACGCGATGACCGCGGGCCGTGAACTCGAAGAGCCGCATCTGAAAGCGATCGACGAGCTGTGCTGGTTCCACGGCTGCAACGGCTTCTCCGTGAGCCCCGTCAGCTCCTACGTCTTCCTGGAGCGCTACCTCCCCGGCAAGTACGAGCCCCGCGACCCGGTCGTCCGCGCCGTCAAGGAGCTCATGCCCGACTTCGTCACCTGGGCCGCCAACATCACCGACGTCCCCCTCGAAGCCGTCCCCCACCTGGAGCACAAGACCGCCCAGTACCTCAAGGGCTACCCCAAGTGGAAGGCCATGGACCCGGCCGTCGACCGCATCCCCCGCCCCCGCTCCCTCTGAGCCGCAGGTGCGAACGCTCTACGTCGTCACCCATCCCGAGGCGGTCCATCACGTCGAAGGGGTCGTCGGCGGCTGGCACGACTCGACGCTGACGGCCCGCGGTGCCGCTGCCGCGCAGGCGATCGCGGCGGCGCTCAGGTCACAGGTGCCCGACGGCGCCGAGGTCGGGCTCTGGTCCTCGGACCTTCGGCGGACCGCGCAGACGGCCGAGGCGATCGGCGCGGCGTTCGGGATCCGCCCCGTGCTCGACCGGCGGCTCCGGGAGAAGTCGTTCGGCGAGGCCGAAGGGAGGCCCCAGGACTGGCTGCACGCCAGGCGGACCGCCCCGCCCGCGACGGGCGACCGCATGGGGCACACCGGCGGGGTCCCCGACCTCGAACCGGATTCGGCCGTCGCGCAGCGGATCTACGCCGCGATGGACGACCTCGTCGGGCGCCCCTGCGCCCACCAGATCATCGTCACCCACGGCTACGCCCTGACGTTCGTCGTGGCCGCCTGGATCCGGATGCCGCCCGCCTCACTCGGATACGCCGTGTTCAAGGCCCCCTCGGGCAGCATCACCGTGCTCGCCGAGGACGACTTCCACCGCAGCCGCGTCCTCGTCCGCCTCGGCGACACCCGCCACCTCGACGCGATCGCGTGACCGGCCGCGGAGGCGGATCCAGTCGGGGGAGCGGCCGCTGGTGTAGGGGCTGGTGAGGCGTTTGGCGAGGGTGCCGTCGGGGGTGCTGGTCCAGGGGCGGGTGCGCCAGTGGGCGGTGGTGAGGCCGAGGCCGTCGAGGGCGATGCGGCGGTAGATGTAGGGCTCGCGGCGGACGTCGACGCCGTTGAGGGCGAGGAGGTCGAAGACGACGACCGCGGCGGGGCAGGCGGCGGCGAGGCGGGCGGCGTCGGCCGGGTCGGTGTAGAGGCGGCGGGCGCCCGCGGGGGAGAGGACCAGTTCGCCGTCGAGGACGGTGCCGCCGAAGTCGGTGATGCGGGCGAGCTCGGGGAAGCGGTCGGCGAGGTCGGTGCCGTAGCGGGTGACCATCCGCCAGCGCCCGCCTGCGGCGGCGCACATGACGCGGACGCCGCCCTGCTCGCGCTCGTAGGACCAGCCGCCCCGCGCGGGCGGCGGGCCGGGTACCGGGAGCATCGGTGCGGGCAGGTCCACGTCCCGAGACTAGGACGGATATCGAAAGAACTCTCAGGTTTCACTCCTGCCGCATCCGCATCGGTGCGATCCTGGGGCCATGGCGATCTGGAGTGGGGCGATAGCGTTCGGGCTGGTCAGCATCCCGATCAAGGTCACCGCTGCCACCGGCAGCCACGACCTGGGGCTCCACCAGTACCACGCGGCCGACGAGGGCCGGATCCGCTACCTGAAGGTCTGCGAGATCGACGACGAGCCGGTGGACCCCGACGAGATCGTCAAGGGCTTCGAGACCCCCGACGACGAGGTGGTCCTCCTCGACGAGGACGACCTCAAGGACCTCCCGGTGAGCACGTCGAAGACCATCGAGGTCCTCGAGTTCGTGCCCGCCGAGCAGATCGACCCGATCTACTACGACAAGAGCTACTACCTCGAGCCGGACAAGACCGGCGGCCGCCCGTACGTGCTGCTGCGCGAGGCCCTGGTCCAGCAGGACCGGATCGCGGTCGTCAAGGTGACGCTGCGCCGCCGCGAGAGCCTGGCCGCGCTGCGCCCCCGCGGCGAGTCCCTGGTCATGCACACGATGCTGTGGCCCGACGAGATCCGGCAGCCGCAGACCGGCGGCCTCGACGCGGAGGTCCGCAAGCAGGAGCTGGAGATGGCCGGGACGCTCATCGACGCCATGGCCGCCGACTTCCACCCCGAGGGCTACACCGACGACTACCAGGAGGCCCTGGCCGACCTCATCGAGGCGAAGCACGAGGGCCGCAGCGCCCCGAAGTCGAAGCGCGAGCGCCCGAAGGCCAAGGTCATCGACCTGATGGACGCCCTCCAGCAGTCCGTCGACCAGAAGCAGCGGCCCGCGAAGAAGACCGCGCGCAAGGCCGCGAAGAAGACGGCCAAGAAGGCCGCCCGCAAGGCCCCGGCCAAGAAGACCGCGAAGAAGGCCGCGGCCTCGCGCCGCAAGAGTGCCTAGCGGGCCAGGCGCCGCCGCTTCGCGGCGCTCCGCGCGGCCCGCCGCGGGCCGATGAGCGCGTCGAGCCGCTCCCGCGCGGGACCCGCCGGGGCCGCGAATTCGTCCATGTCCGCCCACGGGTCCGCCTTGCGCGCCAGGCGCCTGCGGATCGTGCGGATGGTGTGGCCGCCGGGGACGGCGCGGCCGAGCTCGCTCCAGTCGAGGGGCACGGCCACGCCCGCGCCGGGCCGGGCGCGCAGCGTGTACGGGGCCGCGAAGGTCTGCGACCGGCCGTTGCGGTTGACGTCCAGGAAGATCCGTCCCGCGCGCTTCTCGATGCGGTGCTGGATCGTGAGCACCTCCGGGTCGGCCCGCGCGAGGTGCCCGGCCAGGTCGCCCGCGAGCTCGCGCACGAACCGGAAGTCCTCGCCGCGGTCCAGCGGCGCGACCACGTGGAAACCGCGGCCGCCCGTGGTCTGGAGGAACGGCGTGAACCCCAGGTCGGCGACCAGGTCGCGGACGCGCCGCGCGACGTCCCGCAGCACCGCCACCGGCGCCCCGTCCGGCGGGTCGATGTCGACCACCAGCCGGTCGGGGAAGTCGAGCGCGTCCACGGTGCACGGCCGGATGTGGAACTCGATCGCGCTGTGGGCCGCCAGGAAGACCAGGGTCGCCTCGTCGTCGCACACGACCGCGTCGGCGACGGTCCCGTCGCGCTTGGGCACCGCCACGGTCCGCACCCAGTCGGGGAAGTGGTCCATGGCGTGCCGCTGGAAGAATCCCTCCACGCCGATCCCGTCGGGGTGGCGCAGCAGCGTCAGCGCGCGCCCGGCGAGGTGGGGGAGCATCACGGGCGCGACGGCCCGGTAGTGCGCGAGGACGTCGGCCGCGGTGATCCCCTCGCCGGGGTACATCTCCTTGTCCGGGTGGGGGACCCGGATGCGGCGCCCGCCGACCTCGACGTGCTCCGGGCGGGACTTCACGCCGTCTCCCTGACCACGTCCCGCGCGGGCTTGTCGGTGCGCTCGCCCTGGAACCGCGGGTGGCGCAGCATCCCGTCGGCCGTCCACTCGGTGAACGCGACCTGGACGACCAGCTCGGGGCGGACCCAGTGGGCGCGCTCGCGGACCGGGTCCTTGAAGGGGCTCTTTGCCTGGGCGAGGCCGTCCATGCGTCCGCGCAGGTCCCGCAGGGTCGCGTCGTCGTACCCGGTGCCCACCTTCCCCGCGTACCGGAGCGGGCCGCGCCCGTCGTGGTAGCCGATGAGGAGCGCCCCGAACCCGGCTCGCGCGCCCTGCGGATCCGTGAAGCCGCCGACGACGAACTCCTGGTCGCGCACGCATTTGAGCTTGAGCCAGTTCTTGGAGCGGCCGCCGCGGTAGCGCGAGGACGCCCGCTTCGCGATGAGGCCCTCCCAGCCGCGGCCGCACGCGTCGGCGAACAGGGCCTCGCCCTCGGTGTTGCGGTGCACGGAGTACCGCAGCGGATCCTGGAACGCGAAGGCGCGCCGCAGCAGGCGCTTGCGGTCGCGCAGCGGCAGGTGCGTGACGTCCTCGCCCTCCAAGGTGAGCAGGTCGAACAGGTAGTAGTGGACGCGCACGCCCGTCGCGGCGATCCGGGCGGGGTCGGTGAGGTGGATCCGGGCCTGGAGGCGCGCGAAGCTCGTCTGCGCGCCGTCGAACGCCACGATCTCGCCGTCGGCGGTGAACCGCGGCCCGCCCAGTTCGGCGAGCGCCGCGGCGACCTCGGGGAACCCGGCCTCGATGGGCCGCCCGGTGCGCGACCACAGGCGCACCGCGCCCCGGTCGCGGTCCGCGATCGCCCGCATCCCGTCGAGCTTGCGCTCGAACACCCAGTCGGGACTGGAGAACCGGCGCTCGGTGAGCGTGGCGAGCATGGGCTCCCGGAACCCGGTCACGACTCGTTCCCCCGTGTCATGCCCGCTCAATACCCGCCCGTGGACCTCGGCAAACGGTCTAGGCGGCGTTGAGCAGCGACTCCGCGGCGAGCGTCCGCGCGTACAGGACCCGCCGCCCCACGCGGTGGCGCGTCACCAGGCCCGCCGCGTGCAGCAGCCCGAGCTGCTGCGAGACCCCGCCGGCGCTCAGCCCGCACCGGTCCGCGAGGTCCGTGGTCGACGCGGGCTCCGCCAGCGCCGCGAGCAGGGCCGCGCGCGTCGGGCCGAGGACCCCGGCCAGCGCGTCCGGGCCCCGCGGGGCCGCCGCCTCCCACAGCAGGCCGAGGCCCCGCGGCGGGTACCGCATCGTGGGCTGCCACGGCGCGGCCGCGAGCGAGAAGATCCGCTCGCCGCCGAACACGGTCGGCACCAGCAGCAGGCCCCGGCCGTCCAGGTCCTGCGACACCGCGAACGGGGACTCGATCCGCAGCACCCCGTCCGCGCCCCACGACACCGGCGGCGCGAGGTCGGCGAATAGCCGCCGCGCCCCGCCCTCGGCGAGCAGCCGCGAGCGGTGCAGCAGGTCGCGCTCGCACAGCGTCCTGATCCGCGGCCACCACGGCGCCAGCGCCGCCTCCCAGTACCGCTCGACCTGCGCCGCGAGCCGCTCCGCGCCCGCCTCCAGGTCCTTTCCGAACGCCGCGACCGCGGGCGTCGCGGGGACCATCGCCAGCCCGGACGCGAACCGCTCGGGCTCCAGGCGCCGCATCGCCGCCAGCTCCGTCGCGAGGTCCGGGGTCGACATCGCCGGAGGCGGCGCGAGGAACGCCGGGAGGCCGTCGGTCGGCACCGGCACCAGATCGAACAGCAGCCGCAGGTCCAGCCCGCGCAGCCGCGCCGCCGCCGCGGCCGCCCACCGGCGGTGGAGCCGGTGCTCCGCGGGGGCCTTGAGCACCCGGATGCTCGCGGTCACCTCCCACAGCGGCGACAGCGCGAACCGCAGGTTGGCGAGGTCCGCGACCCCCATCCGCAACTCGATCACCCGTTGAATTTAGCCCCGGCCGAATCCATTGCCGCCCGGGACCGCCGTACCGGACGCTCGGCGGGTGACCGCACCCGCGATACCCGCCGTCCGCTCCGACCGCCTGAGCGAGAACCCCGACCTCCGCAACCTCTTCACCGCCGCCGCGGCCGCGAAACTCGGCGCGCACCTGTCCTATGTGGCCGTGCCGCTCGTCGCGATCGAGGTGCTCGGCGCGGGACCCGGCGAGGTCGGCGCGCTCGCCGCGCTGGCCGTCGCCGCCGACCTGCTGTTCGGCCTGCCCGCCGGGGCGTGGGCGGACCGGTTCCGCAAGCGCCGCTTGATGGTCGCGGCCGACCTGGCCCGGGCGGCGCTGCTGCTGAGCGTCCCGGTCGCGTGGTGGCTGGAGGCCCTGACGATCTGGCAGCTGTTCGCGGTGGTCTTCGCCGCGGGCCTGGGCACGACCGTGTTCGAGATCGCGCAGCAGTCGCTCCTGCCCGCGGTGGTCGACCGCGACCGCCTGACCGGCGCGAACGGCCGCCTCGTGGCCCTCGACTCGGCCCTGACGATCGGGGGCCGGGGGATCGCCGGGTTCGCCGTGTCGCTCGTCGGCGCCCCGCTCGCGGTGCTCGGCAACGCGATCGGCTACGCGTGGTCCGCGGTGTTCGTGCACCGCGTCCGCGAAGTCCCCGCGGCCGAAACGGGCCAGCGGTCCGCGGGCCTGGCCGACGGCGCCCGCCACGTGTGGCGGCACCCGGTCCTGCGGGCCCTCGCGCTCTCGGGCGCGCTGAACAACTGCGCGATCCAGATGTTCCTGGCGATGCTGCCGCTGGTGTGGCTCGACCGGGGGCTGTCCCCGGCGGGCCTCGGCGTCATGCTCGCGGTCGGCGGCGCGGGGAGCCTCGCCGGTGCCTCGGCGGCGCGGCGGCTGCGCTCGCGTCTCGGCACCGGCCGGTCCCTGTGGGCGGTCGGCGCGGCCGCCGCCGTGCCCGCACTGTGCCTGCCGCTCATCGGCATCGGCCCGTGGACCTGGGCCGCGGGCGCCGCGTGGGCGCTCGTCGGCGCCTCGGTCGGCGTCGCGAACGTGGTCGGGATGAGCCTGCGCCAGCAGTTGACGCCGGACGCGCTGCTCGGGCGCATGAACGCCGCGTTCCGGTTCGCGTTCATGGGCGCGGTGGCCGTGGGCGCGACCGCCGCGGCCCTGATCGGCGAACTCGCGTCGCCGCGCACGGCGATCGCCGCGGGCGCGGTGGGGATGGCGGTGCAGTGGACGGTGGTGTTCGCCGCCCGCCGGTCCCTCGCCGCGCCCGCGGATCGTCGCTAGTGGAGCGTCGGCCTGTAGACGAACTCCTGGATCCGGCCGTCGTAGGTCGCGGTCTCGAGGAGCTCCAGGTCGAAGTCCTCGGCGCCCGCGAAGATCGGGGCCGCGCCGGACCGGCCGGTGACGACCGGGAACAGCGTGATCTGGATCCGGTCGACCAGGCCCGCGGCCAGGAGCGAGCGGTTGAGCGCGAGGCTCCCGTGCGAGCGCAGCGGGACCTCCGAGCGCTCCTTGAGGCGGCGGACGACGTCCACGGCGTCGCCGCGGACCAGGGACGCGTCGCGCCAGTCGAGCGGCTCCTCCAGCGTGTCGGAGACGACCGTCGCGGGGGCCGCGATCATGCGCGACACCCACGGGTCGCGGACCTCCGGGTCCTCCCCGGCGGTCGCCAGCATGCGCTGGAAGTCGCGGAACGTGTTGCCCCCGAAGACCATCCGCTGGTCCTGCGAGTACTGGTCGAGGCGGTGGGCGAGGAACTCGGGGCCCTGCTTGCCCCAGTAGCCGCGCCAGTCGCCGGTGGCGGCGCCGAAGCCGTCGAGGCTGGTGAAGACGTCGAAGGTGTACTCGGCGGTCATGGGGACTCCCTGCGGTAGATGGATCGCTACCAGTGCAGACTGGCGCCGTCGCCGGAATTCATCGGCCCGTTCAGGCCCGCGGGATGTCCTTGCCCGTCGGCCGGTACTCGGTGAGGACGATGCGGCCGTCGAGGACGCGGTGGTCCGTCAGCTCCAGGTCCCCGGCGGCCGCGGCGGAGAACGTCGAGTCCCGCCCGGCGTCGCCCGCGAACAGCGGGAACGTCAGGATCCGGAGGCGGTCGACGAGACCGGCCGCCAGCAGCTGGTCCGCGAGGGACAGGCTGCCCCACGTGCGGATCGGAGCCCCGTCCGCGTCCTTCATCGTCGCGATTCCCGGGACGAGGTCGGTCGCGATGCGCGTGTTCGGCCAGGGGACCTCGGTGAGCGTGGTCGTGAAGACCGTCTTGTCGAGCGCCATCGTCGACTCGTACGTGTCGCCCCACGCCTCGGCCGGCAGCGAGGCGAACGCCTCGTACGTGCGCCGCCCCATGACGACCCGCTGCGGCTTCGCCGTCTCCTCGTCGATCCAGGCCCCCAGGTCCGGCCCGTAGTACCCGAAGTACCCGGGCAGCCCGTCGCTCCCCGCCCAGCCGTCGACCGACACGAACAGGTCGACCGTGAGTGTGCTCGCCATGATGTTCCTCCTTCTGGTTACTTGCTTCACTGATTGCAGCATACTTTAAAAAGTAAAGTCAAGTGGTAGGCTGGGGCCATGGCGAAACGGGAGTACCACCAGTACTGCGGCCTCGCGCGCGCCGCCGAGGTCCTCGGGCAGCGGTGGACGCTGCTCATCATGCGCGACCTCCTGGTCGCGCCGCGCCGCTTCTCCGACCTGGCCGCCGGCCTCCCCGGGATCCCCTCGAACCTGCTGTCCACCAGGCTGAAGGAACTCGAGGCCGACGGCCTCGTCGTCCGCGAGGCCCGCCGCGGCGCCGACCGCTCCGTCGTCTACGCGCCCACCGCCCGCGGCCTCGCCCTCATGCCCGCCCTCGACGCCCTCTCCCTCTGGGGCGCAGGCGAACTCCGCGAACCCCGCGACGGCGAAACCGTCACCGAAGCCTCCCTCGTCACCGCCCTCCGCGTCGCCGCCCTCGAAGGCACCGCCCCCGCCCGGGACGCCGTCATCGCCGTCCGCGTCGGCGCCGCCGCCGCCCACGCCCTCGCCCGCGACGGCCGCATCACCGTCGCCCCCGGCGACCACCCCGCCCCCGACCTGCGCATCACCGCGTCCCCCCGCCTCCGCGACCTCCTCGCCGGCGAGCTCTCCCCGCACGACGCCGTCGCCGAAGGCGCCCTCGCCCTCGACGGCGACGCGTCCCTCCTCGACGACTTCGCCGCCGCCTTCACCGTCCCCTACGCGCCCTAGCGCGATACCCCGAGCGCCCGGACCGGTGAATCCGGGACCGCCGCATCGTCTCTACCCGTAGCGGCGCCGCCCCGGCGCCCCGAACCGGGAGACCCGCCCATGACCGTCACCGAACCGAGCCGCCCCGCGGCGCGGACCCTGAACCCCCGCCTGGCCCTCGCGCTCCTCGCCCTCCCGTCGATGCTCATCGCCATCGACATCAGCGTGCTCAACGTGGCCCTCCCGCAGATGGCCGCCGACCTGCGGCCCACGCCCACCGAACTGCTGTGGATGAACGACATCTACGGGTTCATGGTCGGCGGCACCATGATCACCATGGGCGCGATCGGCGACCGGATCGGCAGGCGGCGGCTCATCGTCTGGTGCTCGGCGGTGTTCGCGCTCGCCTCGGCGCTGGCCGCGTTCGCGGTGGAGCCGTGGATGGTCATCGCGACGCGGGCCGTCATGGGCGTGGCGGGCGCGGCGATCATGCCCGCCTCGATGGCGCTCATCGGGCGCCTGTTCCCCGACCCGAAGCGGGCCGTCGCCGCCATGGGCGCCTACATGACGTGCTTCCTCACCGGCATGGCCGCCGCGCCGCTCATCGGCGGCCTGATGATGGCGCACTGGTGGTGGGGCTCGGTGTTCCTCCTCGGCGTCCCGGTCATGCTCGTGACGCTCCTCGCCGCGCCGCGCCTGCTCCCGGAGTACAGGGCCGAGTCGGCCGGGCGCATCGACCTCCCCAGCGCCGCTTTGTGCCTCGCCTCGATCCTCCTCGTCGTCGCCGCCCTGAAGCTGCTCGTCAACGGCGGCTGGTCCTGGGAGCCCGCGCTCGCCGCGGGCGCCGGGCTGGGGCTCGGCGCCGTGTTCGTGCGCCGCCAGCGGCGCCTGGACGACCCGCTCGTGGACCTCGCGCTCCTGCGCCGCCCGGGCGTCGCCCGCGTCATGTGGGTGCTGTTCCTGACGGCCCTGCTCATGGGCGGCACGTCGCTGTTCTGGTCGTTCTACCTGCAAGACGTGCAAGGCTTCTCGCCGCTCTTCGCGGCCCTGTGGCTGCTGCCGTCGACCGTTGCGATGATGTGCGCCTCGAACCTGGGCCCGTGGCTCGGGCAGCGGATGGCGCCGACCAAGGTCGTCCTGTGCAGCCTCGCGGTGATGGCCGCCGGGTTCGTCTGCTACGCGGCGTCCACGACCGGCCGGGCCGGGATCGCCGCGATGGTCGCCGGGAGCGTCCTCGCCACGGCTGGGATCGGCGCGGCGTTCCCGTTCCTGATGAACGACGTCATCTCCCGCGCCCCGCAGGAGCGGGCCGGCTCTGCCGCGTCGTTCGTGCAGACCGCCAACGAGATCGGCATCGCCACGGGCCTGGTCGTCCTGGGCAGCATCGGGACCGTCGTCTACCGGTCCCGCATGGACGCCGACGCCGGGTCCTGGGTGGACGGCTTCCGCGACGCGGCCCGGAACGCCGAAGCGCTGCACCACGTCAGCGAGTCCTTCACCGCGGGCTTCCGCGCGGTCGGCCTCGTCGGCGTCGCGGTCATGGCCGTCGTGCTCGTCCTCTACTCCGCCCGCGCCCGCACCGCGGACTAGCGGATCACCAGCGAGAACGGCACCTCGTGGTGCCCCGGGTCGTCCTTGTCGGGCGCGGCGATGATGTCGAGCACGCGGTTCGCCAGCGCTTCGCGGCCCGGGGCCACGGTCGAGAACGCGGGGATCGAGAAGCGGCCGTCGGCGATGTCGTCGAAGCCCATGACCCGCACCCGCTTCGGCACCGCGAGGCCCCGCACGCCCAGCGTGTACAGTGCCCCCAGCGCGAGCGAGTCGTTGAAGCACAGGAGCCCGTCGAAGTCGGCCCCCGCGTCGATGAGCCGCTGCGCCGCGAGGGCGCCCTCGGCGCGGTTGAACTCCTGGACGTGCCCGGTCAGCGCGTCGTCCGGCTCGAGCCCGGCGCGGCGCAGGGCCAGCGCGTAGCCGTCGAAGCGGTCGCGGGAGGTCTCCACGGGCCCCTCGTCCTGGACGCCGATCGTGGCGATCCTGGTGCAGCCCTGGGCGATCAGCTCGGCGGTGGCGGCGGCCGCGGCGGCGACGTTGTCGATGCCGACGTGGTGCTCCCGCTCGCCCGCGACGCGCTCGCCGTGCTCGCCGACGAGGACGAGCGAGACGTCCCGGCGCCGCTGCTCCACATCGGTGGCTTCGAGTCCCAAGGGGCTGAGGATGAGCCCGTCGATGGCGGGCAGGCCGGTGCCGTCGAGCGCCTCCAGCTCGCGGTCGCGCGCGCCGCCGGTCTGGGAGACGAGGACGGTGAGGTTGCGGTCGCGGGCGACGTCGACGAAGACGGAGGCGAGTTCGGCGAAGTACGGCTCGGCGAGCGTCGGCAGCGCGAGCGCGAGCACCCCGCTGGACCCGCGGCGCAGCTGGCGCGCGGCGAGGTTCGGCCGGTAGCCCAGCTCCTCGATCGCGACCAGGACCTTCTCGCGCACCTCGGCCCCGACCCAGCCGGTGTTGTTGACGACGTTCGAGACGGTCTTGGGGCTGACGCCCACGCGCGCGGCGATGTCGGCGAGGGTGACGCGGGGTTGGGCCATGGGAGTCTCTCTGTGCGGGCGGGGCGCGAAATCGCTCAGTCGATGATAGCGGCCCGGCTGGTACATTCAACGTTGAATCAAATCGAAGAGGGAGTCGCGAATATGAACAGCCAGTCGCCGGTGCCCGGCCTCCGGGCGAGCCGCCAGGAGGTCGCGCGCCCGCGCCCGCAGCTGCTGCGGGAGTCGTTCCTCGACCTGAGCGGGGAGTGGGGCTTCGCCCACGACGACGCCGACCGCGGCCTCGCCGAGGGGTGGTGCGACGGCCGGGCCCTGCCGCGGTCGATCACCGTCCCGTACCCGCCGGAGTCGACGGCGTCTGGGGTCGGCGAGACCGGGTTCCACCCGGTGGTCTGGTACCGGCGGGAGCTCTCGTCCGGGGACCTCGCCGCGGTCGGCCACGAGGCGGGGCGGCGCCTGATCGTCCACTTCGGGGCCGTCGACTACCGCGCGAGCGTGTGGCTCGACGGGCGCCTGGTCGGGTCCCACGAGGGCGGGCACACGCCGTTCGCGCTCGACCTCACCGACCACCTCGGCGCGGGTCCGGGCGTCCTGGTCGTCCGGGCCGAGGACGACCCGCTCGACATCGCGCAGCCGCGCGGCAAGCAGGACTGGCACGAGTCGCCGCACGCCATCTGGTACCACCGCACCACCGGCATCTGGCAGCCCGTGTGGCTCGAATCCGTTGCGGCCCTCCATATCACGGACATCCGCTGGACCTCCGACCTCGCCCGCGGCACCGCCACGGCGCAGGTGACCCTGAACCGCCGCACCGACGCCGCGGTCCGGGTCCGCATCGCCCACGACGGCGAGGTGATCGGCGAGGCCGAGGTCCGCGCCGCGGGCACGCAGGCCGCGGTCACGATCCCCCTTGCGGGACAGGACAACGGCCAGCACTACGAGCGGCTGCTGTGGCGGCCCGGCTCGCCGGTCCTCCTCGACGCGTGGGTCGCCGTCGGGGACGACGAGGTCGCGAGCTACCTCGGGCTCCGCTCGACCGCCGTCGCCGACGGCGCCTTCCTGCTCAACGACCGCCCCGTCGTGCTGCGCTCGGTGCTCAGTCAGGGCTACTGGCCCGACACGCACCTCGCCGCCCCCGAGTCGGCGCTGCGGCGCGAGGCGGAGCTCATCGCCGAGCTGGGCTTCAACTCCGTGCGCGTCCACCAGAAGATCGAGGACCCGCGCTTCCTGTACCACGCCGACCGGCTCGGGCTCCTGGTCTGGGGCGAGATGCCCGCGACCTACACGTTCTCGGAGGAGGCCGTGGTCCGCACGACCAGGGAGTGGACCGAGGCGGTCCGCCGCGACGCCTCGCACCCGTCGATCGTGACCTGGGTGCCGCTCAACGAGTCCTGGGGCGTCCAGCACGTCGCCTCCCGCGCCGACCAGCGCGCGTTCGCTGAGGCGCTCTACCACCTGACGAAGGCCCTCGACCCGACCCGGCCGGTCGTCTCGAACGACGGCTGGGAGCTGGGGACCTCGGACCTGTGGACGGTCCACGACTACGAGTCCGACGGCGCGGTGCTCGCGGCCCGGTACGACGTGCCCGAGGCGGACCTGCGCGCCTACCTCGGCGGCATCGGCCCGTCGGGCCGCCGGATCCGCTTGGCGGGCACGGTCGACGGCGGCGAGCCGGTCATGCTCACCGAGTTCGGCGGCGTCAAGTGGGCCCCCGGCGCCGAGGCCGCCGACGCGTGGGGCTACTCGGAGGCGTCGAGCGCCGAGGACTACGACCGCCGCGTCGGCGACATCCTGCGCGCCGTCCAGGGCGCCTCGATCGGCCGCGGCCGCCGCGCCGGGTTCGCGGGCTGGTGCTGGACGCAGCTGACCGACACGCTCCAGGAGGTCAACGGCCTGCTCACCGCCGAGCGGGAGCCGAAGCTCCCCGTCGAGCGGCTCCGCGCGCTCGTCCTCGGCCGCGAGGACGAGCGCTAAACCGCTCAATACCGACCATTGCCCCTCGCGAGGGGCGTGTGATAGCGTTCGCCAGATAGTTCAGCGTTGAACTGGATCCGCTCTAGTTCAACGCTGAACTACCCGGCAGGACCATACCCGTCCAGCCACTGAGGAGGATCCATGTCAAGAACGAAGACGATCGCGGCCCTCGGCGCCGCAGCGGCGCTCGGCCTCACCGCGTGCTCGAACGGCGGCACCCACGAGGCCGCCACCACCTTCGCCGCCGACACCGAAGCCGAGATCACCTTCACCTGGTGGGGCAACGAGGAGCGCGCCGACTGGATGAACCAGGCACTCGACCTGTTCAACGAGGAGTACCCGAACGTCGAGGTCGTCCGCAACTTCAACGCCTGGGGCGACTACTGGACCGCCCGCAACACCGAGGCCGCCGGCCAGGCCCTCCCCGACGTCCTCATGATGGACGCGGGCTACCTCGGCGAGTACGCCGACAAGGGACTCTTCCTCGACCTCGGCGCCTACCAGGGCGGCCTGCTCGACACCAGCGGCTACGCCGACACGCTCCTGGCGTCCGGCACCGTGAACGACCGGCTCGTCGGCGTCCCCATGGGCTACAACGCCTGGTCCATGATGTACAACAAGGACCTCCTCGACGAGCTCGGCGTCCCCTACCCGACCGACGACATGACCCTCGACGACCTCGAAGCCTACGTCCTCCAGGTCAACCAGGCCGGCGCCGCGCACGACCCGCAGATCTACGGCGCCTCCGACTACACCGGCGGCCTCCCCGGCTTCATCTACTCCCGCATGCAGGAAGGCGAGCCCGTCTTCACCGAGGACGGCGGCCCCGCCTTCGACGAGCAGGACGTCGTCGACTACCTCGACTCCGTCGCCGACCTGCGCGACAACGGCGACTTCTACCCGATCGAGCGCACCGTCGCCCTCGACCCGCTCGGCGGCTTCCTCGGCGGCGAGGCCGCCCTCTGGTTCAACTTCTCCACTACCGTCGCCCAGGCCATGAGCGACATCGGCACCGAGAACATCGGCATGGTCCAGGCCCCCACCGCGAACGGGCGGCACGTCCTCGCCGACCACCCGAGCATGCTTCTCACCGTCGCCGCCAACTCCGACCAGCCCGACGCCTCCGCCGTCCTCGTCGACTTCCTCGCGAACTCGCCCGAGGTCAAGGCCATCTTCGGCGCCTCCCTCGGCGCGCCCCCCACCGAAGAGGGCCGCGCCGCCGTCGAGCAGTCCGCCTCCGACGCCGTCGACTTCGGCTACCTCGACGCCGTCGCCGGCGAGATCACCGAGAGCTACCCGCTCCTGCCCTCCGGCTACGGCTCCATCGAGGCCAAGTGGGGCGAGCTCCACGAGCAGCTCCTCTACGGCGACATCGACACCGAGCAGCTCGCCCAGGAGCTGTTCGCCGAAATGGACATGCTCCTCGGATGACCGCGACGCGCCAACGCGCCCGCGACCGCTCGACCCGCGCCGGATACGCGTTCCTTTCCCCCTGGCTCCTCGGCTTCCTCGGCCTCACCGCCGGCCCGATGATCGCCTCCCTGTACCTCTCGTTCACCGACTACAACCTCTTCACCGCCCCGCAGTTCATCGGCCTCGAGAACTACCAGCGGCTCCGGACCGACACGAACTTCCACCAGGCCGCCAAGGTCACCGCCCTGTACGTCGTCTTCGGCACCCCGATCAAGCTCGCCGCCGCGCTGGGAGTCGCCATGCTCCTGCACAACTCCCGGCGCGGCCAGGGCTTCTACCGGTCGGCCTACTACCTGCCCTCGCTCATCGGCGGCAGCGTGTCGATCGCGATCGTCTGGAAGGCCATGTTCATCGACGAGGGCATCGTCGCGCAGATCGGCGCCGTCTTCGGCGGCCCCGACGCGTCCGCGGGCGGCTGGGTCGGCGACCCCGGCCGCACGCTCCCGATGCTCGTCCTGCTCACCGTGTGGCAGTTCGGCGCCCCCATGGTCATCTTCCTCGCGGGCCTCAAGCAGGTCCCCGCCGAGATGTACGAGGCCGCCGAAGTGGACGGCGCCGGACCCGTCCGCCGCTTCTGGAGCATCACGATCCCGCTGCTGTCCCCGGTGCTGTTCTTCAACCTCCTGCTGGAGACGATCCACGCGTTCCAGATCTTCAACTCCGCGTTCATCATCTCCAACGGCTCGGGCGGCCCCGCCCAGTCGACCCTGTTCTACACGCTGTACCTCTACTTCCGCGGCTTCCGCGACTTCCAGATGGGGTACGCGTCCGCGATGGCCTGGGTGCTCGTGATCGTCGTCGGGCTCATCAGCCTCATGCTGTTCCGCAGCTCGAAGTCGTGGGTGCACTACTCGGGAGACGAGCGATGAGCCGAAAGCACGCACGCCGCACCCGCGGCTCGATCCTGTTCCACGCCTTCGCCCTCGCGGTGCTCGTGGTCATCCTCTACCCCGCGGTGTGGATGCTCATGAGCTCCTTCAAACCGAGCAGCGAGATCATCGGCGAAGTGAGCCTCCTGCCGACCGGCGGCGGCCTCCAGAACTACGCCAAGGCCCTCGAAGGCATCGGCGGGATCTCCTTCTGGACCTTCGTCCTCAACTCGCTGGTCCTCGCCGCCGGCTCGGTCGTCGGCATCCTGCTGTCGTGCTCTCTCGCGGCCTACGCGTTCGCGCGCATCGCGTTCCGCGGCCGGAACCTCTTCTTCGTGTGCATGATCGCCACGATGCTCCTGCCGTTCCACGTCGTGATCATCCCGCAGTACATCGTGTTCAACAACCTCGGCATGATCAACACGTACTGGCCGCTGCTCCTCGGCAAGTTCCTCGCCGCCGACGCGTTCTTCGTGTTCCTCATGATCCAGTTCATCCGCGGGCTGCCGCGCGAACTCGACGAGGCCGCCGTCATCGACGGCGCCGGGCACCCCCGGATCTTCTTCTCGATCATCCTGCCGCTCATGAAGCCCGCGCTCGTCACCTCCGCGATCTTCGCGTTCATCTGGTCCTGGAACGACTTCTTCGGCCCGCTGCTGTACCTCAAGGAGCCCGGCATGTACACGATGCCGCTCGCCCTGCGGCTGTACGTCGACCAGACCTCGACCTCCGACTACGGCGCCCAGATGGCGATGGCGATCCTGGCGCTCCTCCCGGTGCTCCTGTTCTTCTTCGCCTTCCAGCGCCAGCTCGTCGGCGGCGTCGCGACCCAGGGGCTCAAGGGATGAGCGCGCGCACCGCCCCCGCGAAGCGCCGGGCCCCGGAGTACCTGGTCCGCTTCGGCGGCGGGCCCCTCGGCCTGTTCGGCGAGATGATCGTGGTCGGGCTCGTGGTCACCGCGCTGTCGCTCCCGCTGGCGACGGCCCTCCCGGCCGTCGCCGCGGGCGCCCGCCACCTCGACCGGCACGCGTCCGACCACGGCGACGGCCTCGGCGACCTCCTGGCCGCCGCGTGGCGCGCCTTCCGGACCGGCTGGGCCGCAAGCCTGGTCACCGCGCTGGCAGTGGGACTGCTCGGACTGAACGTCGCCCTCGGCGTCCAGGGCCTCGTGCCGGGCGGGACGCCGCTCGCGGTCGTCAGCGCGGTCTTCGCCCTCGTGATCGCGGTGGTGTCGGCGCGGGCGGCCTCCCTGTGGGAGCCGTCCGCCGACTGGCGCGACCTCTTCCGTGAGGCCGCCGCGCTCACCGCCGCCGACCCCGTCGGCACCGCTTATGTCCTCATCGGACTCGGCGTCGCCGCCGTCGTGGCATGGATGTTCCTGCCGCTCATCGTCATCGCGCCGGGCATGCTCGCCGTCGCGCTCATCGCGGCGCGGCGGCGCGCCTCCATGCGCTTCACCGAGTAGGGAGCAGGCGGGGCGGGGGACCACCCCCGCCCCGCACTGTCCGCTACAGGAACTTCACGCCTTGCGCGAGCGGCAGCTCGCCGGAGTAGTTGACGGTGTTCGTGGCCCGGCGCATGTACGCCTGCCAGGAGTCCGTCCCGGACTCGCGCCCGCCGCCGGTCTCCTTCTCGCCGCCGAACGCGCCGCCGATCTCGGCCCCGGAGGTCCCGATGTTGACGTTCGCGATCCCGCAGTCCGATCCGCTCGCGGACAGGAACCGCTCCGCCTCGGCCTGGTCCCTCGTGAAGATCGCCGACGAGAGTCCTTGGGGCACGCCGTTGTGCAGTGCGATCGCCTCGTCGAGGTCGGTGTAGGTCAGCACGTACAGGATCGGCGCGAACGTCTCCTCCTGCACGATCCCGTCCTGGCCCGGCATCCGGACCACCGCGGGCCGCACGTAGTACGCGTCGGGCGCCTCCGCTGCGAGGACCCGCTCCCCGCCCGCGACCAAGTCGCCGCC
Organism: Glycomyces sp. NPDC047369; assembly: GCA_040643255.1. Classification (GTDB taxonomy): domain Bacteria; phylum Actinomycetota; class Actinomycetes; order Mycobacteriales; family Micromonosporaceae; genus Glycomyces. Next base: position 1,156,582 of record JBEYTX010000001.1, read on the forward strand.
TTCGGCCTTCGCGCGTTCCAGGGCCCGCTGCTGCGCCTCGAAGCTGCGCCGGTCGATGAGCGGTCCGATGAGCGTCCCCTCCGCGGACGGGTCGCCGATCGCGAGCGTGCCGTACGCGGCGGCGATCCGCTCGACCAGTTCGTCGGCGACCGACTCGTGGACGATGAGGCGCCGCAGCGTGGTGCACCGCTGCCCGGCCGTCCCGGCCGCCGCGAACACGATGCCCCGCAAGGCGAGGTCGAGGTCCGCCGAGGGCGCGACGATCGCGGCGTTGTTGCCGCCCAGCTCCAGCAGGACCCGCCCGAACCGCGCGGCCACGCGCGGCCCGATCTCGCGGCCCATGCGCACCGACCCGGTCGCCGACACCAGCGCCACCCGCTCGTCGTCCACGAGGGACTGTCCGACCTCGCGGTCGGCGAGGACCAGCCGGTGGACGCCCTCCGGGGCGCCGACGTCCTTGACGGCCTGCGCGAGCAGCGCGTTCGCGCCGATTGCGGACAGGTACGTGGCCTCGGCGGGCTTCCACACGACGGCGTCGCCGCACACCAGCGCCAGCGCGGCGTTCCACGCGTACACCGCGACGGGGAAGTTGAACGCCGAGATCACGGCGACCACGCCGAGCGGGTGCCAGGTCTCGGCGAGCCGGTGGCCGGGCCGCTCGGACGGGAGGGTCCTGCCGAACAGCTGGCGGGACTGGCCGACGGCGAGGTCGCAGACGTCGATCATCTCCTGGACCTCGCCGAGCGCCTCCGACTCGGTCTTGCCGACCTCGGCGGTGACGAGCGCGGCCAGGTCGGCCTTGTGCTCGGTGAGGAGCTGCCCCCAGCGCTTGACCAGGTTGCCGCGCACGGGCGCGGGCACGTCGCGCCACGCGAGGAACGCCTCCCGGGTCTCGCCGACCGCGGCGTCCACATCGGTCTCGGTGTGCGCGGCGGTGCGGGCCAGCACCTCCCCGGTGACCGGGGTGCGGATCTCGTGCGTCCCGGGCGGGACGTCGGCGCCGAGGTTCGCGAGCGCCGTGCGGACGCGGTCGGGGATCACGCCCGGTGCGGGCGGTGCGGTGGTCGGGTCGGTCATGTCCTGCTCCTGGTCACGAGTCGGCGCTGATGCGGACGCCGAGCTGTCGTTCGGCGTCGCGGAGGGAACGGTCCTGTTGGGCCGCATACAGGTCGAACGGGTCGTGGATATGCGCCCCGGCGAGGGACGCGAGTCGTTCGAGGTCGTAGTCGACGGCGGCCTGCGCGTCGTCGCGCGTGCCCTCGTCGGAGAGGTTCGACTGGAAGATCCCGGCCGCCGAGCGCGGCAGGAAGTCCTCGTAGACGATCGGCTCGCGTACGAGCGCCCCGGAGGCGACGAGGCCGCTCAGGGTCGTGTCAGGGCCTGCGGGTCCGGCCGCCCGGTACGTGAAGTACCCCAGGCCCTCCCGCGCCAGATCCTCCTCAGTGGACGGCAGGTGCTCGCGCCACACCTCGCGGGCGGTGTCGGTGCGGCTCACGCCGTCGCGGCGCCGCTCGTCGACCTCCGCGACCATGCGGTCGTACAGGTCGCGTCCCTTGCGGGTCAAGGCGATCCCGCGTTGCTCGACCTCCCCGAACCGTACCCGCAGCGCCCCGCGCCGGATGCTCCCGTCGGCGTGCCGGAACACCCGCTCCTCGTCGAGCGCCCGGAACGAGGTCTGCCGCAGCAGCACGTCGGGGCCCTCCCACGCGGGCGGGCCCTGGATCTCGTCGATCATGGTGATCCCGCGGGCCTGCATCCGCTCGTACAGGTCGTCGATGTCGAGGACGCGCGGCGTGAGGTGGTTGATGTGGGTGGCGGGCACGCCGCCGATGTCGGCGGCGACCGCGGAGATGCGTTCGAGCGCGTCGTACCAGTCGCGGTCGATCGGCTCGGCGGTGAGCCGGAACGCGTCCGTGGCGAGTGCGAGCAGCCGCGCCGCGTCCGGTTCCTCCAGGCCCTCGGTCCGGGCGCGGTCGGCGAGCGCCAGCAGCTCGGGCCCGAACAGCTCCCGGCCCGCGATGAACCGCTCCAGCCGCTCCTGCGTCGCCGCGTCGAAGAACCGCCGGTCGTCGGTGACGAGCATCGACGTGAACACCCGGAACGGGTTGCGCGCCAGCTCGTCCGCCTCCACCGGCCGGAACGCGGTGGACACCACCGGGACCGAGCTTTTCGAGGCGTCGCGCAGGTCGTAGAAGCCGACCGGCTCCATCCCGAACGCGCCGAAGACCCGCGCGACCTGCGACAGCTCCCGCGGCGACCCGACCCGGATCGCGCCGTGCCGCTCGGCGGTGACCCGCTCGATGCTCCCGAGCCGCTCGCCCTCGGCGCCCCGCGCCCGCGCGGCCTCGTCGTTCACGTCCCGGCACACGTCGACCAGCGTGTGGTACGCCGGGACCTCGCTGCCGTACATCTCGGCCAGCGCCACCGCGAACCGCGCGCGCAACCGCCAGGTGGGAACCATGGCACTCCTTCGGGTCGGACGTTCCGGACCCCTGTGATCCTCGCTCATGCCTCCCATGCGGCGGTGGCCGCCGTGCGCTCCCGCCACTGCCGCGCCCCCGGGCCGCCGGCCTCCCAGCGCTCGCAGAACGCTTCGAGCGCTTCGCAGCGGGCGACCATCTCGGCCTGCCGCGCCTCCCACGGCGGCACGGGCCCGTACGCGTCGAAGCACGCGTCGAGGTCGCCGACGTGCGCGGGGTGGTGCGTCCGCACGATCCACTCGCACCAGGCGAGGTCCTCGACCGGGTCCCCGAAGTGCGCGAACTCCCAGTCGATGACCGCGGTGACCTCGAACGACACCGGGTCGAGGAGGAGGTTGTTCGGTCCGAAGTCCCCGTGGACGGCGACGCGGCCCTCCGGCGTGCCGAGGACGTCCGCGGGCAGGTCGTGGAGGCGGCGCAGCACCGCACCGGCGGACCGAAGCACCTCCCGCGCGGCGCCCGCGTCGATGAGCTCCTGCCCCTGCACGCCTTCGACGAACGAGAACCGCAGTACGCCCGGCTCCTCGCCGACGACCTCCGGAACCGGAAGGCGCCCTTGGAGCGCGGTGACGAAGCGCCGTTCGGTCTCCTGCCGTTGGGCCGCGTCGGGGCCCTGGTAGTGCTTCGCGACGCTCGCCGCATCGCCGACGGTGCGGTTGGTGTAGCCGTGCTTCATGGGACGCATCGGTCCATTGTCAGGCGGGGTCCCGGCGGGCGCGGAGGACCGTGTCGTGGGTGTGGTGGGCGCCTTCCGGGGGCGGGGTGCGGCGGGGGCGGGTCTCGTCGGTTTCGACGCGCCAGCCGTCGCCGAGGCGGCGGGCGACGTCGGCGGGGTGGACGTAGTCGTCGAAGTCGAAGCCCTCGGGCTCGTGGCCCGGGGCGGGCCGGGCGTGGCCGACGAACAGGAGTGTCCCGCCGGGGGCGACGGCGGCGAGCAGCGCGTCGATGGCGGCCGTTCCATCGGCCCGCAGGATCGGCAGGTAGTGGGCCGTGACGAGGTCGAACGCGGCGGGCGGCGGGGGAGCGGCGGCGAGGTCGCCGTGCGACCAGGCGATGCGGTCGGCCAGGTGCGCACCGGCCGCCGCGGCGCGTTCGAGGGCCACGCGTGAGACGTCGACGGCGGTGACCCGCCAGCCGCGTTCGGCGAGCCAGACCGCGTCGCCGCCTTCGCCGCACCCGGCGTCGAGCGCCTGGCCCGGCGCGAGGCCCTCGGCCTCGGCCACGAGCACCTCGTTCGGCCTGCCGCTGAAGAGCCGCTCGCGGCTCGCGTACCGCTCGTCCCAGTCCACTGCGTTCATTCCGGTCCCTCTCCCTTTCGCTTCCGCCACGGTGCCGCACCGGGCCGCGGGCCGGCAACCTTTGTTGCCGGACCGGCAAACTCAGAGCCGGGGCGCCTCGGCCGGGAGCGGGTGGGCGGCCTCGGGCCGGAGGCCGTCGAAGATGATCGCGAGGTAGCGGCGCCACAGGTCCGGGGAGGCGCCGGGGACGGCTTCGGCGACGTAGACCGGGGCGCACATGAGCAGGAACACGTCGGTGCTGGTGATGTCGGATCGGACGGCGCCCTGGCCGGCGGCGCGGGCGACGAGCGCGTCGAGCGCCTTCAGGAGCCGGTCGCGGGCGCGGGCGACCTCGGGCATCGACCCACTGGCCTCGGCGAGGAACGACAGGTCGCGTTCGCGGCGCTGATCGGCTGCGGCCGTGAGGAACTCGTACAGCGCGTCCCCGGCGTCGGCGGCGTCGAGGAGTCCTTCGCCCCGTTCGCTCAGTTCCGTCATGCGGTCGGTGAGGATCGCGGCGATGAGGTCGTCCTTGGTGGCGAAGTGCCGGAAGACCGTGCCCTTGCCGACGCCCGCGCGGCGGGCGATGTCGGCGACGGAGGCGCCGAGGCCGTGCTCGGCGAACTCGTCGGCGGCCGCGGCCAGGAGCAGGCGCCGGTTGCGGACGGCGTCGGCGCGCGGGAGGCGGGTCATGCCCCGAGCATAGCAAGTTGACCGCCCGGTCCGTTTAGTGCTAGCGTTCGGCGCACCAGAATATGACCGCACGGTCCGTTTAACGGAGGAACCCATGAAGGCAGTCGTCGCCAACGACTACGGCCCGCCCGAGACCTACACCGTCGCCGAGATCCCCGCGCCCCGCCCCGGCCCCGGCCAGATCCAGGTGCGCATCGCCGCCGCCTCGGTCAACCCCGCCGACGTCGTGCTCGTCGCCGGGGCGTTCCGCGAGGACTTCCCCCTCGACTTCCCGCACGTGCCCGGCAACGACTTCGCCGGCACCGTCACCGAGACCGGGCCCGGCGTCGCCGCCTTCCGCGTCGGCGACGAGGTCTTCGGCCACGCCGTCCCGCGCGCGATCCGCGCCCTCGGCGGCACCGAGCGGCCCTCGCTCGGCACCGGCGCGCTCGCCGAGTACGCCGTCTTCGAGGCCGACACCCCGTTCATCGCCCACCGCCCGCCCGGACTCGACGCCGAGGCCGCCGCCGCGCTCCCCACCGTCGGGCTCACCGCTCGCGCCGTAATCGCCACCGCCTCGGTGAAGCCCGGCGAGACCGTCCTCGTCGTCGGCGCCACCGGCGGCGTCGGCACCGCCCTCCTCCCGCTCCTCGCCGCGGAAGCGACCGTGATCGCCACGGCCACACCCGAAGACGCCGACCTCGTGCGCGGCCTCGGCGCCGCCGACGTGATCGGCTACGACCCCGCCGAGTACCCGACCGGCGTCGACGCCGCGTACAACCTCGTCCTCCCCGGCGACCGGCTCGCACCGCTCGCCGCGACCCTGCGTCCCGGCGGCCGCCTCGTCACCATCACCTACCCGGTCACGCAGCCCGAGCAGCTCGGCCGCGACGACGTCGACCTGCACTTCGTCCTCGACATGGACGGCCGCCTCGGCGGCATGGCCGAGGTCGCCGCCGACGCCGCCGCGGGCCGACTCACCGCCCCCGTCGGCCGCCGCTACACGCTTGACCAAGGGCCCCAGGCGATCGGCGACTTCCGAAACCGCCACACCTTCGGCAAGCTCGTCGTGCGCGTCGCCGCCGAGTGAGTTCCGCTCGGACCGCACCGGGACCGGCGCCGCCGCGCGGATAGCATCGGGGCGCCGGGCCCGGACGGGCCCGCGAGGGGGAGGGACGCCATGAGGATCGTCGTCGTCGGCGGCAGCGGGCACATCGGCACGTACCTGGTCCCGCGGCTCGTCCGCGCGGGCCACGAGGTCGTCAACATCAGCCGCGGGCGGCGCGCCGCCTACGCGGACGCGCCCGAGTGGGCGCAGGTCGAGCAGGTCACCGCCGACCGCGAGGCCCAGGACGCCGACGGCGTCTTCGGCGACACCGTCGCGGCCCTGCGCCCCGACGCCGTCGTCGACCTCGTGTGCTTCACCCTCGACTCCGCGACCGCCCTCGTCGAGCGCCTGCGCGGCGCCACCGGGCACCTCCTGCACTGCGGCACCGTCTGGCGCTACGGGGTCGGCCACCGCTCCCCGATCCGCGAAGGCGAGGGCACGCCCCCGTTCGGCGAGTACGGGATCCAGAAGGACCTGATCGCCCGGATGCTCAAGGCCGAGACCGCATCCGGCGGCCTCGCCACCACCACGCTCCACCCCGGGCACATTGTCGGCCCCGGCTGGCACCCGATCGGCCCGCTCGGGAACCTCGACCCCGGCGTGTGGCGCACGCTCTCGGCCGGGCGCACGCTGCGGATCCCCGGGATCGGCGCCGAGCACATGCACCACGTCCACGCCGACGACGTCGCCCAGGGCTTCGCGAACGCGATCGAGCGCCCCGAGGCCGCGTCCGGCGAGGACTTCCACATGGTCGCCCCCTCCGCGATGAACGTGCGCGGCCTCGCCGAGGCCGCCGCCTCCTGGTTCGGGCAGGACGCCGACCTGGAGTCCGTCACCTGGGACGAGTTCCGCGCCGGCACCACCGCCGAGCACGCCGACGCGAGCTGGGAGCACCTGTCGCGCAACCACGTCCTCAGCATCGAGAAGGGCCGCGCGCTCCTCGGCTACGCGCCCGCGTACGAGCCGGACGCCGCGATCCTGGAGGCCGTGCGCTGGCTCGTCGAGCACGACCGCCTCGACGTGGAGCGGCCCCTCGCGGTGTGAGGCCGGGGCCCTCGCGCGCGAGCGAGGGCTCTGTACGATGAGCCCGCTTGCGCGCCTTGGCAGGACCGAGCACCCTCCCCGCATCTCGTCGCCCTCGGCGACCCGCTCAGAAGGACGCCCATGCCCCGACCCTTGCCCGGAACCGGAGCGCTCGTCACCTACATCCGGACCGGCGACCGCGACGCCCGCATCGCCTACCGGGACCTGGAGGACCGCGACCGCATCGCCTACGGCGACATCGTGCGCCGCGTCTACGCGACCGCGCTCGCCCACCACTTCGGCGACGCCGTCGAAGGCGACGCGCTGGAGGACTTCATCGACCAGGTCGCGGCCCGCCACCCGCACTACAGCGGCGGCGTCAAGCGCGTCCTCCGCTCCACGGCCCTGACCGGCAAGGGCCTCGCGCCGCGCCAGGTCCTCACCGCGCAGCACCTCGTCGTCCGCGAGATCGCGAAGCAGCACCCGGGCTTCCGCGCCAACGCCGAGCGGATGGTGGAGGCCAAGAGCCGCATCCGCGGCGTCTCCACCGGCGCCGAGGAGCACTTCAGCGCCTGGGAGTTCACCGGCACCGACGCCGACCAGGCGGTCTCGGTGGCCGTGGGCCTCGACGGCACCCTCCAGGACCTCGCCCTCCACCGCGGCGTGGAGCGCTTGGGCGGCAGGACGATCGCCGCGTGCCTCATCCGCGCGTGGGTCGCCGCCGAGAAGCGCCGCTGGGCCCGCGCCCGCGAGGTCCGCTGGCACGACGCCTTCCCCCGCATCGGCTCCGGCAAGGGCGGCGGGGACGAGCACCGCTGGGAGGCCTACTCCGCGAGCGGGCTCAGCCGCGCCACAGTGGACAGATACGGGCGCGTGCGGGACTTCGTGTTCATGCGCTCGGGCCTCTTCGGCGACGACGGCCGCCACGGGCTCGCCGCCGACGTCACCGAGGCGGTCGCCGCCGCGCAGCACCGCCTCTACGCGTCCTGGTGAGGACGGACGAACGGGCCGCCCATCCGGCAGGGGAGCGGCCCGTTCGCGATCAGGGGGACGGGACGGGTTCGAGCCGCCGGTCCCGGGGCTGCTCCGGGAGGTCCGGAGCGGCCGCATGGTCGTCCACGAGCGTCGCCTCGTTGAACGGGTCGCGGCCCGCGAACACCCGGCTCGCCTGGTCCCGGTCGAACTCCTTCGTCCACGTGCCGATGAGGACCGTCGCCACGGCGTTGCCCGCGAAGTTCGTCAGCGCCCGCGCCTCCGACATGAACCGGTCGATGCCGAGGATGAACCCGACGCCGTCGACCAGCTCCGGCCGGTGCGACTGGAGGCCCCCGGCGAGCGTCGCGATCCCGGCGCCCGAGACGCCCGCGGCGCCCTTCGAGGCGATGATCATGAACACCAGCAGCGAGATCTGCTCCCCGAGGCTCAGCGAGTCCCCCTGCGCCGTGGCGATGAACAGCGTCGCCATCGTCAGGTAGATCGCCGTGCCGTCCAGGTTGAACGAGTACCCGGTCGGCACCGTGATGCCCACGACCGGCTTGCTCACCCCGAGGTGCTCCATCTTCGCGATGAGCCGCGGCAGCGCCGACTCCGACGACGACGTCGACACGATGAGCAGGAACTCCCGGCCCAGGTACCGCAGCAGCTGGAACAGGTTCACCCGGGCCGCCAGCCACAGGACCGTCCCGAGCACGCACACCACGAACAGCAGGCACGTCGCGTAGAACCCGAGCATGATGACCGCGAGGCCCTTCAAAGCGGCCCAGCCGGTCTCGCCGACCACCGCCGCGATCGCCCCGAACGCGCCGACCGGCGCCACCCACATGATCATCGCGAGGATGCGGAACACCAGCTTCTGGAGGTGCCCGATGCCGCGCAGCAGCGGCTCGCCCGCCGGCCCCATCTTCTGGAGCGCGAACCCGGCGAGCAGCGCCACCAGCAGCGCCTGGAGCACCGAGCCCGACGTGAACGCCGACGCCATGCTCTCGGGGATGATCCCCAGCAGGAAGTCCACGGTCCCGTGGCTCCCCGCCTCCGACGCCTGCTCCTGCGCCGTGGCCGCCGCGGTCGGGTCGAGGTGCATGCCCTCGCCCGGGTGCAGCAGGTTGCCCACGACCAGGCCGATCGCCAGCGCGAACGTCGACATCAGCAGGAAGTAGCCGAGCGCGATGAGCCCGACCCGGCCGACCTTCGCGGCCTTGGCGACCGAGCCGATCCCGAGCACGATCGTGCAGAAGATGATCGGGACGATCATCATCTTGATGAGGGCCACGAACCCGGTGCCCAGCGGCTTGAGCTGCTTGGCGAACTCGGGGAACGCGAAGCCGACGACGACGCCGAGGACGACGGCGACGATGACGGCGAGGTACAGGAAGTGGGTGCGGTCGCGGCGCTTCGGGGGCGGCGGGGAAGACATCTTCGGCTCCTCAACAGGGAAGGGTTGACCACCGAAGTATCGAGGCGCTTGTGAAGCAAGTCACGATTCTGTTCATTACGGTCGCATGAACGCCCCGTGTTCTCATTGGTCGTGACCAAAAGGTGGACCCTGGCCCGGCAGCTCCTCGCCCTGCAACTCGTCCTCGTGGGCGTCCTCGTCGGCGTCGGCACCGTCTTCGCCTACGCCGACGCGCAGCGCGCCGCGGACCAGAACGCCCGCGACAAGGTCCTCGCCGTCGCCTCCACCGTCGCCGACTCGCCCGCCGTCACCGACGCCCTCGCCACCTCGCTCCCCAGCCGCGACCTCCAGCCGTTCACCGAGCGCGTCCGCGCCGACACCGCCGTCGACTTCATCACCATCATGGACCGCGACGGCGTCCGCTTCACCCACCCCGACCCCGCCCAGATCGGCCGCCACTTCATCGGCAACACCGAAACGGCCCTGGAAGGACGCCCCTTCACCGAGACCTACACCGGGACCCTCGGCCCGTCCGTGCGCGCCGTCGTCCCCGTCTTCGGCGAGGACGGCGGCGTCGTCGCCCTCGTCGCCGTCGGCATCACCGTCGAGGCCATCTCCGCCGAACTCAACGAGCGGCTCCTCCCGCTCGCCGCCGTCGCCGCAGGCGTCCTCGCCGCCGGCGTCACCGGCTCCTACTTCGTGTCCGCGCGCCTCTCCCGCCAGACCCGCGGCGTCGCCCCCGGCGAACTGCGCGACATGTTCGAGTACTACCAGGCGATCCTCCACTCCGTCCGCGAAGGACTCGTCCTCGTCGGCCGCGACGGCCGCGTCAGTTTGTGCAACAGCGCCGCCCGCGACCTCCTCGGCCTCCCCGACAACCCCCGCGGCACCCCCGTCGCCGACCTCGGCCTCGCCGACGACCTCGCCGCCACCTTCACCTCGCCCGAACCGCGCAGCGACGAGCTCCACCTCACCGACACCCGGCTCCTCCTCGTCAACACCGTCCCCGTCCGCTCCGGCGACCGCCGCATGGGCAACGCCGTCACCCTCCGCGACCACACCGAGCTCCAGAACCTCACCGGCGAGCTCGACACCGTCCGCGGCTTCGCCGAGTCCCTCCGCTCCCAGGCCCACGAGTCCGCCAACCGCCTCCACGCCGTCATCTCCCTCATCGAGCTCGGCCGCACCGACCGGGCCGTCGCGCTGGCGACCGCGGAACTCGAAGTGGCGCAGCAGCTCACCGACCGGGTCGTCGGCGCGGTCTCGGAGCCGGTCCTCGCCGCGCTGCTCCTCGGGAAGCTCAGCGAGGCGTCTGAGCGCGGCGTCGACCTGGAGCTGACCGCCGACACCGCCATGCAGGAGACCGACGGCGAGGTCGACGCGCGCGACCTCATCACGATCCTCGGGAACCTCATCGACAACGCCCTGGACGCGGCCGTCGAGGGCGCGGCCGAGCGCGCGCCGCGGGTCGCCGTGACCGTCAGGACCGAGGCGGGGGAGCTGCTCGTGCGCGTCGCCGACTCCGGGGCCGGGGTCGCCGACGAGGCCGACATCTTCCGGCGCGGCTGGTCCACCAAGGGCGACACCGGGAGGGGCCTGGGCCTGGCGCTCGTCGGGCAGGCCGTGCGGCGCCTGCACGGAGCGATCGAGGTCGCGAACGACGAGGGCGCCGTGTTCACCGTCCGCGTGCCGCTATCGTCGGTGCGATGATCCGCGTACTCGTCGTCGAGGACGACCCGGTGGCCGCCGACGCCCACCGGCAGTACGTCGAGCGCGTCGCCGGGTTCACCGTCGCGGGGGTGGTCCACTCGGGCGGCGACGCCCTCCGCTTCTGCTCCAAGCACGCGGTGGACCTGGTGCTGCTCGACTTCTACCTGCCCGACACGCACGGCCTCGCCGTCTGCAACGCGCTGCGCGCCGCGGCCTCGCCGGTGGACGTCATCGCCGTGACCTCCGCGCGGGACCTCTCGGAGGTCCGGGCCGCCGTCTCCTCCGGCGTCATGCAGTACCTGCTCAAGCCGTTCGCGTTCGCGACCCTGAAAGGCAAGCTGGAGAACTACGCGGCGTGGCGCGCGCAGGTCGCCCGGCCCGGCGAGGTCGGCGGCCAGACCGACGTCGACCGGATGCTGGGGGAGCTGCGGACCTCCGGGCCCGGCCCGCTCCCCAAGGGCCTCAGCGGGACCACGCTCGACGCGATCAACGAGGCGCTCGGCGCCGCCGCCGAGGGCCTGTCGGCGGCGGCCATCGCGACCGCGGTCGGCATCGCCCGCGTGACCGCGCGCCGGTACCTGGAGTACCTGGCGGACAACGGCCTCGCGCGGCGCCACCCGCACTACGGGAGCGTCGGGCGCCCCGAGGTCTGGTACACGCTCGTCAAGCCCGGCTGAGTCCCGAACCGCGGGACCCGTCAAGACCCGGGCCCGATCCTGCCGGTTTCCCGCCGGTCTTCCGCCTCGAAACGGGCCCTTCCCCGGGGCAGCATTGGCACGACCTCGGGCGCGCCGCGCCCGTCAGCCGACGAAAGGCCCGACCGTGCCCAGCCGAACACTCGCCGCCCTGCCCGCCGCCGTCCTGCTGCTCGGCCTCGCCGCCTGCTCCTTCGAGGTGGGGGACGTGGAGCCCCGCGACGAGGCCACGAGCGCCGAGTCGTCCGCCGCGGACCCCGAGCCGACGCAGGAGGAGAGCTCCGCGCCGCCCGCCGACGGCGCCCAGAGCCTCGCCATCGAGGCCGCGCGCCTCGCCGAGGCCTCCGAGGACGCCCTGGAGGGCCAGCTCGGCTACCGCCCCGAGATCGACTGCGGCGACGTGAACATCACGATCTACGTCGACCGCATGACCTACTGCGACCTCATCGACCCGGTCGACGGCGCCGAGTACGACGTGACCATCACCGTCACGAGCATCGAAGGCGAGCAGTTCGAGTTCGACATCGCGGTCGACGACGTCCCGCAGGGCTGACCCGTCCCCTCCCCTCGCGGCCCCCGCCCCGGCGGGGGCCGCACTCCGCCCGCCGATCGATAGGGTTCCCCACCATGGCAGCACAGAAGATCAAGGCGTTCGCCGACGGCACGCGCTACGTCGAGGCGGGCGGCTGGGCGAGGTGCTTCGCCTGGCTCGTCGACTTCGTCATGTACCTGGTCCTCATCGGCGTCGGCATCGTCGCCGTCTCGCCGCTGTCGATGATCAGCGAGGACCTCGCCGCCGGGGCGGTCTTCGCACTCCCGCTCCTCGTGCCCCTGGTCTACGGCCTGTTCTACACGAACGGCCGCTCCATCGGCGCCATCGTCACCGGCACGCGCCTGGTGCGCCTCAAGGACGGCGGCCGCATCGGCGCGAAGGGCCCGTGGGCCATGCTCGTCCGCACGCTCCTGCTGCCGCTCCTGCTCATCGGCATCGTCGTGGGCGGCGGCTACGTCGACGGCACCCTCAAGCGCGGCAGCATCGACGTCGCCCGCACCCGCCGCCTCTACGCCGACGGCCACCACGTCGGCCCCCTCCCGGCGCCCCGCTGATCCATCGGCCGAGGCAACCCCGCGACCGGTCCGCGCCCGTATGAACGGCACTGAGCGAACCCGTCGAGAGGAACCCCCAGTGCCGTCACTCCGAATTCCGGCCGCCGCAGCCGCGGCCGCCGCCCTCCTCGCCTCCTGCTCCGGCGGCGACCCGGCCGCGGATCCGGTCGGAACCGACCCCGGACCCGGCGCGGTCGCGGAGGCCGAGCGGCTGTACCAGATCGTCAACGACAGCCGCGCCACCTCCGACGAGCTCACGGTCATCGAGCAGCGGGTCGCCAAGCGGTGCATGGAGGACGAGGGCTTCACCGTCCACTACCCGCCCTACTTCCAGGAGTCGGATCTCGGCGCCTACGGCGCCGCGGGCTACCTCACCGACGCGCCGATCCGCGCCGTCCCGACCCCGGAAGCCGCCGCGCAGTGGGGCTTCGGCATCTGGACCGAGTACGCCTATGCGGACGAGGACGCCGCCGCGGAGCTGCTCACCCCCGAGGCCCGCACCGCCTTCAACCTGCCCGAGGACGGCCCCACCGGTCCGCCCGACACCAGTGAATGGGACGCCGAGTCCGATGCGTACCAAGCGGACTGGATCGAGGCGTACACCGGCGCGCCCGCCCTCGAGAGCGAGCTCAAAGGCCCCGAGCCCGACACGACCGCCCCGCCCGGCGGCTGCTGGCTCGAGATGGTCGAGACCATCTACGGCGAGCCGTACTTGATCGAGTCCGACGGCGAGTCCTACCCGGCCACCCACCGCCCCAGCCCGGCCTTCGCGATCGAGGGGCTCGAGGACGCCGGTGAGCTGAGCGCCCGCCTCGACGCCGAGGTCGTCGACTTCGACGCGTGCCTCGCCGACGTCGGCTACGAGGGCTGGGAGCTCGGCGACGAGCTCTACCCGCCGCTGTGGCAGTACTTCGGCGGCATGTACGACCCCGCCTACTTCGTGGAGTTCGGCAGCGAGGAGGGCATGGAGGTCCCCGACCTCCCCGAGGACGCCCCCGCCGACTTCGCGGGCGTCCTCGACCTGGAGCGCGCCATGGCGATCGACTTCGCCGCGTGCGGCCAGGAGACCGGCCTGCGGCAGGCCATCGAAGAAGGCTGGGCCGCGATGCTCGTGGACGCGTTCGCGCCCGCCGAGGCCGACATGACCGCCTGGCAGGAGGAGATGCAGGCCCACCTCGACGCCGCCCAGGACTACTTGCAGGAGTAGCCGCTCCGGCCGGCGCCGCAGCCGCGGCCCGGTGACGACGGGCGCCCCCGCGAGAGGGGCGCCCCGTTCGCCTACCAGGTGGTGCGGCGGGCGCGGCGGGCCATGAGGAGGCCCGCGACGCCGACGGCGACGACCGCGGCCGCGAGGATCCCGAACCTGACGGGGGAGCTGCCGGTCTCGGGGAGCGCGCCGTCGTCGCCGTCCTCGCCCGGCGCGCCGGGCTCGCTAGTCGGGGCGCCGCTCGGGTCGACCGGCGGCGTGCCGGTGTTCGTGACGGTGCAGGCGATGTCGTCGCCGACGTTCACGGCGACGGTCTGCTCCGTGCCGCTCCCGGACGGCAGACCGGGATCGGCCGCGCCGTTGTTCGTGCACGACCAGTCCTGCGTGTAGGACCCGAGGTCGGTGGCGTTCTCGGGGGCCTCCGCGAACAGGTACTCGCGGCCCTCCCGGTTCGCGATGACCGTGACCGGGTCGATCGCCGCCGAGTCGGCCTCCCCTGTGGACGCCTCGCCGATGCCGTTGCCGTCGGCGTCGGTGATCGACAGCGTGAACGAGTCGCTCGCGGCGGTCCGGTCCTCGACCTCCTTGGTGAGCGCCACCTTCGCGGTGAGGAGTCCGAACGCCACGCCCTGGACGGCGTTCGCGGTCCGGTCGAGGAACCCGATCGACGCGGTCGTCGGCGAGTCGGCGTACAGCAGGATCTCCTGCACCGCAAGGCCGCCCGCGGTGTTCCCCTTGCACGTCACCGAGGTGGTGCCGAGGCCGGACAACTCCTGGCCGCAGGCGGGTTCGGCCCCGGGCATGTCGGCGACGCCGAGCTGGTCGATGTTCTCATCCGAGGTGAACGTGAGGCCCTCGCCGCGGTTGGTGGTCTCGGCGTCGGCCATGACGATGCCGTACCCGCCGAGGGCCCGGCCGGACGGCCCGGTGACCACGAGGTCCTCGATCGCCAGCGTCCCGAGGTCGCCGCTGGCGCCGGTCCCGGCGTCGACCTGCTGGTACAGCGCGGGCGACCCGGAGGTCCCGGTGTAGGCGGTGTTCCCGATGGGCGCCTTCGCATACGTGGGGAACGGGACGGCCTTGAGGACGCGGTAGCCGTTCGCGCCCGCGGTGTACTTGAACGTGAACGACATCGTGTAGTCGGCGTTCAGCTCGATCGTCATCGGCTGGCCCGCGGCGCTCATCGCGGTCGCCATGTCGAAGCCGCCCATGTCGATCCAGCAGATCGTGGAGGCGTTGTCGCCGCCGCTGCCGTACGAGCAGCCGGTCTCCTGCGCGGCGGCGGGCGCGGGCGGGACCAGGAACGCCAGGGCGGCGGACGCGGCGGCCGCCGCGCCCGCGATCTTGAGGAACGTCGTCATCGTGCAGGAATCCTTGGGCTCGTGGGACGGGCAATCCACCGAGCATAAGGGACAAATCAGGCGTTCTCCGGCACGTACGCGCCGCTCGGTCGCTAGTCGCAGCCCCCGCCGCCGCCCGAGTCCCCGCCACCGCCGCCGGAGTCGCCCGGACCGCAGTCCGAGGAGCTGCCCCCGCTGTCCGAGGAGCTCCAGGCGGCGCCCGAGCCGTCCGAGTACGAGTACCCGCCCGAGCCGCGGCGCGAACCGCCGCTCCTGGAAATGAAGGTGAGGGCGATGATCAGCCCGATGACGACCAGGATCACGACGACTTCCATTGGGGGCTCCTTCACTTGGGCAGGGCTCCACCATAAATCGGTCGAGCCACCCGCGGGGTCCTGCCACAATCGCGGCATGGCAACACCCTCCGAACTGCTCCTCATCGGCGGCCGCGCCGGATCCGGCAAGAGCACCGTCGCCTGGGAGGTCTCCGCGCTGCTCCAGGAGCGCGCGGTCGCCCACGCCCACATCGAAGGCGACTTCCTCGACCAGATCCACCCCGCCCCCGCCGGCGACCCCCACCGCTCCGCGATCACCGCGCGGAACCTCGCCGCCGTGTGGGGCAACTACGCCGCCCTCGGCTGCCGCCGCCTCGTCTACTGCAACACCGTCGCCGTCACCGAGTCCGAGATGCTCGCCGCGGCGATGGGCGGCCCCGTCACCCCCATCGGCGTGCTCCTCACGGCCGCGGACGCGACCGCCGCGGACCGGTTGCGGGGCCGCGAGATCGGCGGCGCCTACGCCGCCCACGTGGAGCGCAGCGCCCGCGCCGCCGCCTACCTCGAAGCGCACGCCCCCGCATGGGTCCGCCGCGTCACCACCGACGACCGCACCGTCACCGACATCGCCGCCGAGATCATCGCCCACGCCGGCTGGTAACCGCTCCTCCTCGGGCACGCCCAGCACCTGCCGCCAGTGCTCCGCGGACTGTGCCATGTCCCGCCCGAGGAACCGGTAGAACTCGCCGGAGGCGCGCAGCCGTTCGGCCGCCGGGCCCTCGCCGTACAGGGCCGCGCCCTGCGCCGCCAGGTCCGCCCACCGCGCGATCCCCTCGATGCTGCGCCGCCACGCGAAGTACGACGACTGCTCGTGGATCCGGTACCGCTGTCGCCGTCCGTCGCGCTCGCGCGCGACCATGCCCCGGTCCACCAGCCACGACACCGACTTCGACACCGACGCGGGGCTGACGCCGAGGTGATCGGCCAGTGCCGCCGCGCCGATCCCGTCGGCGTCCGCGGTGTACAGGCACGCCATCACCCGCGCCGTCATCGGCGGCAGCCCCGTCTCGTGCATCACCTGCGCGAACCGCTCCTCGAACTCGCGCCGGTCCCGCGGCCCGTCCGCCGGCGCCCGGTGCGCCGGGTGCGGTTCGCGGCGCCGCGCCCGCCACTGCGACGCCTGCTGCGCGAGGTTCGCCCGGTACCGCCGCGGGCCGCCGTTCCGGGCCACTTCCCGGCTCACCGTCGACCCCGGCCGCCCCAGCTCCCGCGCGATCTGCGCGCAGCTCAGCCCCCGCGAGAGCCCCGCGGCGATCCGCCGCCGGTCCTCGAACCCCAGCCGTCCTCCCGGCACCGCGCCGCTCCTCTCCGATGCATCGAGCCGCAAGGTCATTGCATCGCTCTCACGTCTCTGAACTGGCACTTTCTGAACCAATGGTAGTGCGAGCGTGAAACCCGAGCCTACGATCCGAACCGGGACAAGGAAACCCGCGGAAGGAGTCCACGATGATCCCGTCACTGCCCACCGAGCGCCCGGCCGACCGGCCGTTCGACGCGCCGCCCGCGCTCGGCGCGCTGCCGCCGCTGACCCGTATGCGCTACCCGGACGGCCACGAGGGCTGGCTCGCGACGAGCCACGCCGTCGTCCGCGACGTCCTCGCCGACCGCCGCTTCAGCTCCCGCACGGACCTGCGGCACATTCCGATCCCGGGCCTCAACGGCTCCACCGACCCCGCCCCGCCCGGCGCGCTCATCTCCCTCGACCCGCCCGACCACACCCGCTACCGGCGGCTGCTCGCCGGGAAGTTCACGACCCGGCGCATGCGCCTGCTCTCCGAGCGCGTCCGCGCCTTCACCGAGGAGCGCCTCGACGCCATGGCCGAGCAGGACGGCCCCGTCGACCTCGTTGCGGCCCTTGCCTTCCCGGTGCCCGCGGAGATGATCGGCGAACTCCTCGGCGTCCCCCGCGGCGAGCGCGCCGAGTTCGAACGGCAGTCGGCCCCGCTGTTCCGCCTGGGCGCCACCAGGGAGGAGCTCCAGGCCACCAGCGCCGTCCTCTTCGCGTACCTGAGCGGCCTCGTCGCCCGCAAGCGCGAGGACCCCACCGACGACCTGCTCTCCGACCTGGTCCACACCGACCTCACCGACCAGGAGCTCGTCATGGTCGCGTTCCTGCTCCTCGGCGCCGGACTCGACACGACCTCGAACATGATCGGCATGGGCGCGTTCGCGCTCCTGGTCAACCCCGACCAATTGGCGCTCCTGCGCGTCGAGCCCGGCTCGGTCACCGGCGCCGTCGAGGAGCTCATGCGCTACCTCAGCGTCGTCCCCGTCCTCGTCCGCACCGCCCTGGAGGACGTCGAGCTGCACGGCGAGACCGTCAGGGCCGGGGAGGCCGTCACCGTCTCGATCCCCGCCGCCAACCACGACCCGGAGAAGTTCCCCGACCCCGACCGGCTCGACCTGCGCCGCAACGCGAACGGGCACGTCGGCTTCGGCCACGGCATCCACCAGTGCCTCGGCCAGCAGCTCGCCCGCGTCGAACTCGAAGTGGTCCTCTCCGCGCTGTTCTCGCGCTTCCCGGACCTGCGCCTCGCCGTCCCGCCCGAGCGGGTCCCGCTGCGCACCGACATGGTCGTCTACGGCGTCCACGAACTGCCCGTCGACTGGAAGGACTGAACATGGAACCCAGGGTCTGCCTCATCACCGGCGCGTCCTCCGGCATCGGCCTCGCCGCCGCGCTCGACCTGGCCGCGGCCGGGCACACCGTCTACGGCGCGGCCCGCCGCGTGCCCAACATGGAGCCGATCGTCGCCGCCGGGGGGCACGCGATCCGCACCGACGCGCGGATCGGCGGCGACCTCGAACGCGCCGTGCGCACCGTCCTCGCCGCCGAAGGCCGCATCGACGTGCTCGTCAACAACGCCGGGTCCGTCCTCCACGGCTCGGTCGAGGAGGTCCCGCTCGGCCTCGCCCGCGACCAGTTCGAGCTGAACGTCCTCGCCCCGGCCCGCCTCGTGCAGCTCGTCCTGCCGTCGATGCGCGAGCACGGCTTCGGCCGGATCGTCAACGTGTCCTCGATCGGCGGGGAGATCGCCCTCCCGCTCGGCGCCTGGTACTACGCGTCCAAGCACGCCCTGGAGGCCCTCTCGGACACGCTGCGGACGGAGGTGGCGCCCTTCGGGATCGACGTGGTCGTCGTCCAGCCCGGCATCATCCGGACCCCGTTCGAGGACTCCACGTCGGCGCAGCTGCGCCACTACTCCGGCTCCGGGCCCTACGCCGACCGTGCCGAGGCCATGGCGAAGGCCGCCGAGACCGGCCTCGACGACGGCTCCGACCCCGAGGTCGTCGCCGCCGCGATCCGCGAGGCCGTCGAGGCCGACCGGCCCGAGACCCGCTACGCCGTCGGCCACCTCGCCGAACAGCTCCTGGAGCTCAACCGGACGCTGCCCGACCGCGAATGGGACGCGATGGTCACCCGCAAGGCCTGACTCACACCGGCGGCGCGACGGCCGCGAGCAGCCGCAGCCGCTCGTGGCTCTCGCTGCCGGGCACGGCCGTGTACACCAGGAGCGAGTGCGTCGAGTCGGGGTCGACGAGGCGCTGGCAGTGCAGCTCCATTTCGCCGACCTCCGGGTGGACGAAGTGCTTGACCTCGTTCGGGCGCACGCCCACTTCATGCTCGGCCCACAGGCGCCGGAACTCCTCGCTGCGGTCGAGGAGGAGCCCGGCGAGCTGCGCGGCCCGCGATCCCGGGCCGCGCAGCGCGGCGATCTCACGCAGCCCCGACGCGAACATGCGGCCGAGGAACGCGTGCTCGCGCGGCGCGTACCGGTCCCGCGCCCCCGGCACCGTGAACCACCGGAAGCCCAGGCTCCGTTCGGATCCGGTGTACCGCGAGGCGTCCCCGGTGAGCGCGACGCCGAGCGCGGTCTGCCGCAGCGTCTCGCCCAGTTCGGTGACGACCTCGGCGGGCGTGTCCCCGAGCCGGTCGAAGATGCGCAGCAGCCCGGGGCTCAGGTGCTCGGCGGCCGCCCCCGCGACCGGCGGCCGGTGCCCGGCGAGGCGGAACAGGTGGTCGCGCTCGACCCTGGAGAGGTGCAGGCCCTGCGCGATCGAGGCGAGCATCTGCTCCGACGGCTGCGGGCCGCGCTCGCGTTCGAGCCGCGAGTAGTAGTCGACGGACATGTGGCACAGGGCCGCGACCTCCTCGCGGCGCAGGCCAGCGGTCCGGCGCCGCGCGCCCCGCGGCAGCCCCACGTCCTCCGGTTGCAGCGCCTCGCGGCGCGACCGGAGGAACCCGGCCAGTCCGGTGCGGTCGATCAACGCGTCCCCCTTCGTCACGACCTGTATACCGCCCCCGGCCGCCCGGATCCACGGCCCGCCGGTCCCCCCTTGCGCACCCGCGCTCCCCGCAGCCTCGGATCGGCGGGCCCTGGATCCGGCCCGCGGACGGGCGCACTGTGGTTGTCTGACCAGCGAGGAGCCGCCTTATGCCACGACACGTCGACATCACGATCCCCGACCTGACCGGCCGCCGGGCCGTCGTCACCGGCGCCAGCGACGGCATGGGCCTCGGCATCGCCGAACGCCTCGCCGCCGCCGGGGCCCAGGTCGTCATGCCCGTCCGCAACCGCGCCAAGGGCGACCGCGCCGCCGAGCGGATCCGCCGCGCCGTCCCCGGCGCCGACGTCGAGCTCCAGGCGCTCGACCTGTCGTCCCTCGCGTCCGTCGAAGCGCTCGCCGACGCGCTGCTCGCCGACGGCCGCCCGGTCCACCTGCTCGTCAACAACGCGGGCGTCATGACCCCGCCCGAGCGCCAGGCCACCGCCGACGGCTTCGAGCTCCAGTTCGGCACCAACCACCTCGGGCACTTCGCGCTCACCGCCCGCCTGCTCCCGCTGCTGCGCGCCGGACGCGCCCGCGTCACCTCCCAGATCAGCGTCGCCGCCCGCAGCGGCCGCATCAACTGGGACGACCTCAACTGGGAACGGAGCTACCACGGCCAGCGCGCCTACAGCCAGTCGAAGATCGCGTTCGGCCTGTTCGGTCTCGAACTCGACCGCCGCAGCGGCGCCGGAGGCTGGGGGATCACCAGCAACCTGTCGCATCCCGGCGTCGCGCCCACGAGCCTGCTCGCGGCCCGGCCCGAGCTCGGCCGCGCGACCGACACGCCCGCCGTCCGCCTCATCCGCTGGCTCTCGGCCCGCGGGATCCTCCTCGGCACGGTCGCCACCGCGCAGCTCCCGGCCCTGACGGCGGCCACCGGCGAGCCCGGCGTCCTCTACGGCCCCAGCGGCACCGGGCACCTCGGCGGCCCGCCCGCGCAGCAGCGCCTCTACCCGCCGCTGCGCAGTGAAGCCGAGGCCGCGCGCGTCTGGGAGGTCTCCGAGCGGCTCACCGGGGCCGCGTTCCCTCCGGGGTCCTGAACCCGCGCTGCGGGCCGGGCCCGTCGGCGGCGAGCTTGTCGCCGAGGTTGTAGACCGCGCACTTGTCGAGCGAGAGGCACCCGCAGCCGACGCAGCCGTCCAGGTCCTCCTGGAGGTCCTTCAGCCGCTTGATCTCGTCGTCCAAGCGCTGCCGCCACTGCGCGGAGAGCACCAGCCAGTCCGCGCGGTCGGGGACGCGGCGGCCCGGGAGCCGGTCCAGGGCCGCCTTGACCTCCTCCAGCGACAGGCCGATGGACTGCGCGGCGCGCACGAACGCGACGCGCCGCAGCTCGGCCCGCCGGTAGCGGCGCTGGTTGCCGCCGGTGCGGACCGAGGCGACCAGGCCCAGCGACTCGTAGTACCGCACCGCCGAGGTCGCGACCCCGGCGCGCGCGGCGAAGTCGCCGATCGTCAGCACCGCGTGCGGATCGTGCTCCGTCATGTGTCCCCGCTCACTAACCGCTTTACTTCAAGTCGACTTGAAGTTACATGATCTCCCGTATGACCGCCACTTACGAGGACGCCCTGGCGCTCGCGCGCCGCTCCGTCACCGACATCCGCTACCCGGTCGTCAAGACCTACACGCTCGACCCGATCTGGGTCCTGTACGACCGGGTCCTGCGCATCGACCCGCGGCGGCCCGACGACCCGGCCCGCGACCGCTTCCTCCTGTCGAAGGGCCACGGCCCCAGCGCGTTCTACGCGGTGCTCGCCGCGAAGGGCTTCTTCCCCGCCGACTGGCTCGACTCGATCGCGAGCGCCGGCTCGCGCCTGGGCTCCCACCCGGACGGGACGCTCGTACCCGGCGCGGAGATCTCCTCCGGATCCCTCGGCCACGGCCTGCCGCTCGGCGTCGGCCTCGCACTCGGCCTGCGCGCCAAGGGATACGAATCCCAGGTGTACGTCCTCGTCGGCGACGCCGAACTCGACGAGGGCTCCAACCACGAGGCGATCGCGTACGCGGGCGCCACGGGCCTGCCGAACCTCCACGTGATCGTCGCCGACAACGGCTCGGCGTCCCACGGCTGGCCCGGCGGCATCGCGTCCCGCTTCACCGTCAACGGCTGGTCCGCCTCCACTGTCGACTCAACGGATCACGACGCGCTCTACGCGTCCCTGACCGAGCCCCACTCCGACGGCCCGCGCGTCACCGTCGCCGTCAGCACCACGACCCCCCACCACGCCTGAGCCGTCTGGAGCACCGCCATGACCACCGAGCCCACGACCATGCGCGCCGCCTGGACTGAGCACACGAGCGCCCTGCTCGACGCCGATCCGCGCCTCGCGCTCGTCCTCGCCGACATCTCCGACGAGTACTTCACCGAAGCGGCCGCGAAGCACCCCGGCCGCGTCGTCAACGTCGGCATCCGCGAGCAGCTCCTCGTCGGCGCCGCCGGGGGCCTCGCCCTCGCCGGGCTGCGCCCGATCGCCCACACCTACGCCCCGTTCCTCGTCGAGCGCGCCTTCGAGCAGGTGAAACTCGACTTCGAGCACCAGGGGACCAGCGGCGTCCTCGTCAGCGTCGGCGCCTCCTACGACTGGGCCCAGGGCAGCTACACCCACTTCAGCCCGCGCGACGTGGCCCTCTTCGACACCCTGCCCGGCTGGCGCGTCCTCGTCCCGGGCCACGCCGACGAGGTCCCGGCGCTCCTCGACCGCGCCGTCGCCGGCCCCGAAGGCGCCTACCTGCGGCTCTCGCTGCGCCACAACGCCGCAGCGCATGCGGACGCCGACGGTTCGCTGCGCGTGCTCCGCGAAGGCTCCCGCGCCACGGTGATCGCGGTCGGCCCGCTCCTGGACAACACGCTCGCGGCCGCCGAGGGCCTCGACGTCACGGTCGCCTACACGAACACGCCGCGCCCCTTCGACACGCAGGGCCTGCGCGACCTCGCGTCCCGCACCGGGGACACCGTCGCCATCGTGGAGCCCTACCTCGAAGGGACCTCCGCGGCGGTCGCCTCCGCGGCCCTCGCCGACCGGCCCCACCGGCTCCTGTCCGTGGGCGTCGGCCTCGCCGAGCTCCGCCGCTACGGCACGGCCGACGACCACGAGCGCCTCCACGGCCTCGACGCGCAGGGCATCGCGGCCCGCCTGAAGGCGTTCCTCTGACCTACTGCTGCGGCATGCCCGGCCAGCCGCCGCCCTGCTGCGGCTGCTGCTGCGTGGGCTGCTGCGTGGGCTGGGGCTGGACCGGCTGCTGCGGCGGGACCTGCTGGTAGGGCTGCTGCTGGGGGTACTGCGGGGCCGCGGGCGTCGGCGTCCAGCGCATCAGGAAGATGCTGACGGCGAGGAGGGCCGCGGCGAGGATGTAGAGCCAGATGCCGCCGCCCGCGCTGGCGGAGACGTCGGCGTCCTCCCATGCCTCGCTGCGGAAGACGCCGTTCAGCTCGATCACCGGGTGGAGCGCCGCCGCGGCGGTGATCGCCGCGAGGCCGATGCCGCCGAGGCGGACCGCCCACTGGAGGCCGGGCTTGACGCCCGCGGCGGCCCAGCCGACGAGGACGACGAGGATCAGCGCGGGGGAGAGGCCGGGCAGGCTCACGCCCGCCGTCTCCAGGCCGAACCCGCCGATGTCGTCGGCGTCGCTCCCGCCCAACGAGATCTGCGGGATCAGCGACCCGACGGCGAGGAGCAGCAGGCCCGCGCCCGCGAGCGCGAGGCCCACGGGGGTCGGCTTGCCGGGCCCGGTGGGGAGCAGCCCGCCCTGCGGGGTCGGCTGCGGGCCGGTCGGGTAGTACTGCGGTTGGGCTGCGGGGTTGTCGTTCAAGGGGATTCAGCGCTCCAGACGGTTCATCTCGGACGGGGTTGTCGGCCGTCGCATCCTAAAGGATCGGCGCCATGGGAACCGCGTGCGCCCGCACGGCGTCATACCGGTTATGAACGGACATTTGAAACGGATCGCCCCGCTCGCCGCCGTCTTCGCGCTCGCCGCCTGCGGCCAGGGCACCGCCGACACCACCGGTGCGGGTGACGCCGACACCGCTTCGGACCCGCTCGTCTACCAGGGCTCCATCACGGTCCTCCAGCCCACGCAGCGCGACAGCGCCGGCCTGTGCGCCTTCGTCGCTGAGTCCTACCCGCCCCAGTGCGAGGGCCTGCCCGTCACCGGCTGGGAGTGGGACGCCGTCGAACACCAAGAGGCCGAAGGGGTCCGCTGGGGCACGTACGTCGTGACCGGGACCTTCGACGGCAAGCAGTTCACGCTCACCGAGGACCCGCTCCTCCTCAGCGAGGTCGACCCCGCCGACTACCAGCCCGCGGCCCCCGAGTTCGGCGACCCCGCCGAGGACCTCGCCGCGAGCGAGCTGGCCGCCATCGCCGACGAGATGACCGCCGAGTTCCCGACCACGGTCTTCGCCGGCGGCCCCGACGAGGCCCACGGCGTGGCCCTCGTCGACGCCCTCCTCGTCACCCCCGAGATGGAGGCCTACGCCGCGGACAACTTCCCCGCGGACACCGTCGTCTTCACCTCGGTCCTCCAACCGCTGGAGTAGCGCGGCCCAGTGGAGGCGGTCCGGCGCCGCCTCCGCCGACGGGTGTCTGAGTGAACGTTCATCCTTGTGTCAGGATGGTCCTTCCATCGAGGAGGGATACTGATCGGATGAGCGAGCGTTCGAGTGCCCGGCGGCGGCCGACCATCAGGGAGGTGGCGCAGCTCGCGGGCGTGTCGCACCAGACCGTGTCCCGGTACCTGCGGTCCAGGGAGGGGCTGAAGCCCGCGACGCTGGAGCGGATCGACGCCGCGGTGCGCGAGCTCGACTACCGGCCGAACCTCCTCGCGAGGTCCATGCGCACCAAGCACACCGGGCGGATCGCGGTGCTCATGCCGAACCTGGTGCACAGCCACCCGGCGCGGCTCGTCAGCGGCGCCGCGGTCGCCGCCCACGAGGCCGGGTACACCGTGGAGGTCGTCGCCCTCGAAGGCGGCGCCGAGAAGCGTTCGGCGCGGCTCCTGGAACTCGCGTACTCCGGGCAGGTCGAGGGCATCCTGGCACTGGCCCCGATCCTGCCGTCCGTGGAGGCCGACCTGCCCGCCGACGCGGCCGTCGTCGTCTCCGCGGACTTCGACGACCGGATGCGGGGCCTCGGTGAGCTCTCCGACGCCGCGCCCGTCTACGAACTCGTCGAAGGTCTTGCGGCCCTAGGTCACAAGCGGCTCTACCACGTCGCGGGCGACCCGGAGTTCGCGTCGGCCCGCGCCCGCCGCGCCGCCTACCTCGACGCCGTCGAGCGCTTCGGCCTCGAATCGGTCGGCGTCTTCGACGGCGACTACAGCGCCGAGTCCGGGGTCGAGGCCATGCGGGCCCTGCCCGCGGGGCGCCTGCCCACCGCGGTCGTCGCCGCCAGCGACGGGATCGCCGCGGGCGTCATCCGCGGCGCGAAGAACCGCGGCCTCGAAGTCCCGCGCGACCTCAGCGTCACCGGCTGGGACGACCTCGAGGTCGCCCGCTACCTGCCGCCCTCGCTCACCACCGTGCACATCGACCTCGCCGGGCTCGGCCGCCGCGCCATGATCCGCCTGGTCAAGGCCCTCTCCGGGATCGAGCTCGACCCCCCGACGCTCCCGCTCAACCAGGTCATCTGGCGCGAGTCCACCGCGGTCGCCCGCCCGCACTGACGCCGCGTACCGGCATGCAAGCCGCGTATTGACATCGCAGTGATCGTTCACTAGATTCGGCCCAACCGCCGTAGTGAACGATCACTAAACGTCGATCCGAAGGAGTGTCGATGCCGGTCCAACGACCCCCGTCCCCCGGGGCCGCCCCATGACCGCCGCCGCCGAACTGCGCCACCTCAAAGGCGCCGCACCGAAGTCCAAGCCGCAGAACAAGGCCGCGTTCTGGTTCCTGCTCCCGTGGTTCCTCGGCCTCTTCGCCGTGACCCTCGGCCCCATGGTCGCCTCGCTCTACCTCAGCTTCACGAAGTACAACCTGCTCCAGCCGCCCGAGTTCACCGGCACCGCGAACTTCGAGCGCATGCTCACCGACGAGCGCCTCCACAGCTCCCTCGCCGTCACGTTCACGTACGTGCTCGTCTCGGTCCCGGTCCAGCTCGGCCTGGCCCTGGGCCTCGCGGTCCTCCTCGACCGCGGCATCCGCGGCCTCGCGTTCTACCGCTCGGTCTTCTACCTGCCCTCGCTCCTCGGCGCCAGCGTCGCCATCGCCGTCCTGTGGCGCACCGTCTTCGGCACCGAGGGCCTGTTCAACGAGGGCCTGAGCCTCTTCGGCATCGAAGGCCGCGGGTGGATCTCCGACCCCGAGACCGCCCTGTCCACGCTCATCACCCTGAACGTGTGGACCTTCGGCTCGCCCATGGTCATCTTCCTCGCCGGCCTCCGCCAGATCCCCGCCATGTACTACGAGGCCGCCGCCGTCGACGGCGCGAGCCCCCTGCGGCGCTTCACGAGCGTGACCCTGCCGCTGCTCACCCCGATCATCTTCTTCAACCTGGTCCTCCAGATCATCCACGCCTTCCAGTCGTTCACCCAGGCGTTCATCGTCTCCGGCGGCACCGGCGGGCCCACCGACTCCACATTGTTCTTCTCGCTGTACCTCTACCAGCGCGGCTTCGGGAACTTCGACATGGGCTACGCCTCCGCGCTCGCCTGGCTGCTGCTGGTCATCATCGGCGCGTTCACCGCCATCAACTTCTGGGCCTCCAAGTACTGGGTGCACTACGATGACTGACACCCTCCGCAAGCTCGCCAAGCACGCCGTCCTCGTCCTCTGCGCCGCCGTGATGCTGTACCCCGTCCTGTGGATGGTCGTCAGCTCCCTGCGTCCCAACGACGAGATCTTCCGCAGCCCCGGCCTCGTCCTCAGCGACCTGGAGACCGCGAACTACGAGGCCGGATGGAACGCCTTCGAGCACCCCTTCGGCTACTTCATGGTCAACTCCGGGATCGTCGTCCTCGGCGCGATCATCGGCAACCTCGTCGCCTGCTCCATGGCCGCCTACGCCTTCGCGCGCCTGGAGTTCACCGGCCGCCGCTGGTGGTTCGCCGTCATGCTCCTGACGATCATGCTGCCGGTCCACGTCATCATCGTCCCGCAGTACGTGCTGTTCTCCGAGTTCGGCTGGGTCAACACGTTCCTGCCGCTCATCGTCCCGAAGTTCCTCGCCACCGACGCGTTCTTCGTGTTCCTCATGGTCCAGTTCATCCGCGGCATCCCGCGCGAGCTCGACGAGGCCGCCCGCATCGACGGCGCCGGGCATCCCCGCATCTACCTGCGGATCGTCCTGCCGCTCATGGTGCCCGCGCTGGCGACGACCGCGATCTTCACGTTCATCTGGACGTGGAACGACTTCTTCTCCCAGCTCATCTACCTCATCGACCCCGACATGCACACCGTCCCGCTCGCCTTGCGCGCCTTCGTGGACCAGCAGGCGGGCACCAACTGGGGCGCGACGTTCGCGATGAGCGTCGTCTCGCTCCTGCCGGTGTTCCTGGTGTTCCTGTTCGGGCAGCGCTACCTCCTGCGCGGCATCGCGACCACCGGGGGCAAGTGATGCGACGAGAAAGGAACATCCAGATGCGACCGCGACTGACCCGCCGCGCCCTCGGCAAGGCCGGGCTCCTCGGCGCCGCCCCGATGCCCTTCCTCGCCGGGTGCGGGATCGGCGGCGGCGGGGAGATGGTCCTCTCCGACGAGCCCGTCGAGCTGCGGATCGCCTGGTGGGGCTCGGACCTGCGGGCCCAGCAGACGAACGAGGCCATCGCGGCCTTCCAGCAGGAGCACCCGCGGATCACCGTCCGCGGCGAGTACAAGGAGTTCGGCGCCTACTGGGACGGCCTGGCGACGACCTTCGCCGCCAACGACGCCGCCGACGTCGTCCAGATGGACGAGCAGTACTTCAACTCCTACTCCGACCGCGGCGCGCTCTGGGACCTCAACGAGGCGAAGGAGTTCCTCGACCTGTCGAAGATCGACCCGGACCTCCTGCCGACCGGGCAGGTCGACGGCGCGCAGTTCGCGCTGCCGATCGGCTCCGGCGTCCTCGCGTTCGCCGTGAACGCGGACCTGTTCGCGCAGTACGGCATGGAGCTCCCCGACGACACGGCGTGGACCTGGGGCGACTACGCGGACATCGCGCTGGAGCTCGCGCAGCGCGGCGGCGGCGACATCACCGGGACGGCGATCACCGGCGGCGTCGACGTCGGCTCGACCCGCTACTGGGTCCGCCAGCACGGCAACGAGCTGTTCGCCGAGAACGGGGACGTCTCGCTCGACCCGGACCTGCTCGTGGAGCAGTGGGAGTACTACGCGGGCCTCATCGCCTCCGGCGCGGCCGACAGCGCGCAGCAGATGGTCGAGGACACCGGCGCGGGCGTCGAGGGCGGCCGTCTCGCCACCGGCAAGACCGGCTTCGGGCTCATCCACAACACGCAGATCACGGCCCTGCGCTCGGGCTCGGGCGCCGACATGCGGCTGCTCCAGCTGCCGCAGAACGGGACGCCCGCGAATTTCATCAAACCCGCGATGTACTGGGCGGTCTCGGCCGGATCCGAGCACCCCGCCGAGGCGTCGCTGCTCGTGGACTTCCTCGTCAACAGCCGCACCGCCGCCGACATCCTCGGGACCGAACGCGGCGTCCCCGCGAACACCGAGATCCTCGAGTACCTCGCGCCGCAGCTGGAGGAGAGCGAGCGGATGGCCGTCGACTACCTGGAGGCCGTCGTCACCGGCGACCCGATCCGGGTGACCCCCAACGGCGGCAGCTCCGTCAACCCGCTCATCACCCGCATCGGCCAGGAAGTCTACTTCGGAGAGACGAAGCCGGAGGACGCCGCGAAGGCGTTCGTCGCCGAGCTCCAAGGCGAGATCGACGCCACCAGATGACCGCACCCGCACCAGGAGACCGCATGCCAGACCCCAAGTACCGCGCCGCGATCGTGGGCACCGGCGGCATCGCCCACCGGCACGCCCAGTCGATCGCCGACCTCGGCGACCGCGTCGAACTCGCCGCCGTGGCCGAACTCGACGCCGACCGCGCAACCGACTTCGCCCGCAAGTACGGCGTCCCGAACGTCTACGCCAGTGCCGAGGAGCTGTTCGCGAACGAGCGGCTCGACCTCGTCCACGTCTGCACCCCGCCGAAGACCCATGCGCCCTTGGCGATCGCGGCCATGCGCGCGGGCGTCCCGGTCCTCGTCGAGAAGCCCACCGCACTCAGCCTGTCCGAAATGGACGACATGCTCGCGGTGCAGCGCGAGACCGGCGTCGCCGTCCTCACCGTGTTCCAGCACCGCTACGCCGCCGCCGCCGTCAGGCTCCGCAGGCTCCTGCGGTCCGGCGCGCTCGGGCGCCCGCTCGTCGCCGTCTGCGAGACCCTCTGGTACCGCGACGACGACTACTTCGCCGTCCCGTGGCGCGGCACCTGGGACGCCGAAGGCGGCGGCCCGACCATGGGCCACGGCATCCACCAGTACGACCTGCTCCTGTCGGTCCTCGGCCCGTGGACCGAAGTCCGCGCCGCCGCGGGGCGCCTGTCACGGCCCACCGACACCGAGGACGTCTCGATGGCGCTGGCGCGCTTCGCGGACGGCACGCTCGCCACCGTCGTCAACTCGGTGGTCTCGCCCCGCGAGACCTCCCGGCTCCGCTTCGACTTCGAGCTGGCGACCGTCGAGGTCGAGCACCTCTACGGCTACCGCGACGACCACTGGCGGTTCACGCCCGCGCCCGGCCACGAGCACCTCGCCGACCTGTGGACCGCCGACGCCGAAGCGCCGCAGAGCGGCCACGTCCTCCAGATCGCCGCGATCCTCGACGCCTTCGACGCCGGGACCGAACCCGGCGTGTCCCTGGAGGACGCCCGCCGCACCCTCGAATTCGCCGCCGCCACGTACGCCTCGGCGTTCCTCGGCCGGCCCGTCACGTCCGGTGAGATCACCGGCGACCACCCGTTCGCCCGCGGCATGGACGGCGGCGCCGTCCCGTGGGCCCAGACCCGCAAGGAGACCCGCGCATGACCGGCCTCGAAGCCCGCCATGACATCGGCACGTCCCTCACCGTCCACGACGGGGACACGGCGCTGCTGCGCTACGTCTACCGCCCCGACACGCCCCTCCTGGAGTCCCCGAAGCCTTACCTGAGCCCCCTGCTCACCCGCTCCGGCCGCCCCGCGAGCCTGTTCCGGCCCTGGGACCACGTGTGGCACAAGGGCATCGCCTGGTCCCTGCCGGTGGTCCAGGACGAGAACTTCTGGGGCGGGCCGACCTACGTCCACGGGCAGCACTACGTGCAGCTCGACAACAACGGCACCCAGGCGCACCGCGAGATCGCCGCGATCGAGGCCGACAAGGACCGCGTGTCCTTCGCGCACGACCTCGAATGGATCACCCAGGGCGGCGAGCGCTGGTTCACCGAGCGCCGCGCCATCACCGCGAGTCTCCTGTCGCCCGAGGCGTGGGCGCTGACGTTCGACACCGCGATGACCAACGTCTCCGGCCGCGACATCGCGATCGGCTCGCCGACCACGCGCGGCCGCGAGAACGCCGGGTACGGCGGCCTGTTCTGGCGCGGCCCCCGCTCCTTCACCGACGGCACCCTCGTGACCGCGACCGCCTCCGGGCCCGGCAGCGAGATGCGCGGCGGCCGCCACGAGTGGATGGCCTTCGCCGGGCGCCACGACGAGGACGACGCGACCTCGCTGGTCCTCATGGTCGACCACACCGAGAACCCGATGCACCCGCCGCAGTGGTTCGCGCGCAGCGAGGAGTTCGCCGCGCTCAACCCCGCGCCGTTCTTCAGCGAGGAGTACACCGTCCCCGACGGGGCCACCGTGCGCTTCCGCTACGGCGTCGGCATCGCCGACGCGGGCGCCGACGCCGCGGCCGACCTCGCGGCCGCCGTCCGCGGCGTCCTCCGGTCCTGACCCGCGGGGCCCGCACGTCCGAGCCGGGGACGTGCGGGCCCCCTTACCCGGCAGTAGAGTGAGGGCGCCCACTCTGAGAGGACCCATCATGCGCGGCCCCGCCCTGCACCTGCCCCCGCGGCCCTGGGCCGCCCTCGCCGTCCTGACCGCCTTGGCGCTCATCGGGATCGCCAACTGGGCGATCGACGAGACCCCGCCCGCGCCCGCCGCCGCGGACGCCCCCGCCGACGAGTTCAGCGCCGACCGCGCCTGGTCCACCGTCGAGGCCATGGCCGTCGAACCCCACCCCATGGGCACCGCCGAGCACGACCGCGTCCGCGACCTCCTCGCCGCCGACCTCGAATCCCTCGGCTTCGACGTCGAGATCCAGACCGAGCTCGCCCGCGACTCAGGGGAAGGCGACGCGCTCGTGCGCTTCGGCGTCGTCGACAACATCGTCGCGACCCTCCCCGGCACCGACCCGACCGGCACGGTCCTCCTCACCTCCCACTACGACTCCGTCCCCTCCGGGCCCGGCGCCGCCGACGCCGCCTCCGGGGTCGCCGCGATCGTCGAGTCCGCCCGCGCCTTGAGCCTCGAAGGGCCCCACCGCAACGACGTCGTAGTCCTCATCACCGACGGCGAGGAGATGGGCCTGTTCGGCGCCGAGGCCTACGCCCGCACCCACCCCGCGGGCGAGACCCCCACGGTCGTCTTCAACCTCGAGGCCCGCGGCGTCTCCGGGCCCTCCCTCATGTTCGAGACCTCAGTGGACAACGCGGCGCTCATCGACGTGTTCGCAGCGAACGCCCCCAGCCCCCACGGCGACTCCTCCGCGATCGAGGCCTACCGCCAGCTCCCCAACGACACCGACTTCACCCGCTTCCACGAGGCCGGCTACATCGGACTCAACTCCGCGTTCATCGGCGGCGCCTCCTGGTACCACACCCCGCACGACGACACCGACCATCTCGACCCCGCCAGCCTCCAGCACCACGGCGAGAACCTCCTCGGCACCGCCCGCGCCCTCGCCGGGATGGGCCTCGCCGACCTCGAGACCGGTCACGACGAGACGTTCTTCGGCTTCCTCGGCCTGTTCGTCCACTACAGCGACGCCTGGAACCTCCCGATCGCCCTCCTCGGCCTCGCCGCGGCGGCCGCCGCCATCGCGCTCGCCCGCGTCCGTCGCGCACTCAGCCTGCCCCGCTTCGCGATCGCGTTCCTCTCCTTCCTCCTCCCCGTCGCCGTCTCCGGCGCCGCCGCGGTCGCCCTCTGGCCCGCCCTCCAGGCCCTGCGCCCCGGCTACGCCGACCAGTACGGCCTCCTGTTCAACCGCACGTTTTACTACCTGGCGATCCTCGCGTTCGCCGTCGCCGCCCTCACCGCCTGGTACGCGGCCGTGCGCCGCCGCCTCGGCGAGGCCGCGGCCACCCTCGCGCCGCTCGCGTGGCTCCCCGTCCTCGGCACCGCCACCGCGGTCCTCGTCCCGGGCCTGTCGTTCGTGTTCGCGATCCCCGCGCTGGCCGCGGTGGGCGTCCTCGCCGCGATGCTCCTCGAACCGCGCTCGCGCCGCGCCCGCCTCATCGGCTACGGACTCTTCGCGGTGCTCCTCGTCCCCGCCGCGGTCCAGCTGAGCTGGACCTCGAACCTCCTCGAAGCGTTCGGCATGGAGCTCGCCGCCGTCCCGGCGGTCCTCATTGTCCTGTTCGCCGCGCCCGCGCTGCCGCTGCTCGCCATGTGCCGCATCCGCTTCCGCTCCGTCCCGGCCGCCGCCGCGGTCGCCGCGCTGGCGCTCGTCGGCGCCGGCCTCGCCGTCGACCGCTTTAATCCCGAGCACCCCCGCCAGGCGTACCTGTCCTATGTGCTCGACGCCGACACCGGTGCGGCCGCGTGGGTCTCGACCGACCTCGACCGGTCCGAGTGGACCACCGGGTACGTCACCGAGGACGGCCTCGACGGCTCCGGCCTGCCCGAGTCCTATATCGACACGACTGCGGCCAACGGCTTCGGCCCGGCCGCGCCGATCGACCTCGCGCCCCCGACCGCCGTCTACGAGTCCCGCACCGCCGACGAGGCCGTCCTCCAGGTGGCCTCGCCGCGCGGCGCGGACACCATGTGGCTCACCGTCTCCGGCACCCCCGACCGCGCCGAGGCGACCCTCCCCGACGGCACCACCGCCGAGGTCCCGATCGCCGCCCCCGCCGAACCCGGCGGCCCGGCCGTCATCTGGTTCTACAACGTCCCCGCCGAGGGCTTCACCCTGACGCTCCACGGCGACCTCGGCGACATCACCGTCTTCGACCAGACCCACGGCATCGAGGCGATCGACGGCTACACCGACCGCCCCGAGGACCTCATGCGCTCCCGCGACCGCCTCTCCGACACCGTGACGATCGCGGCCGCCGCCGTGTAGCGGGCCTAGTCCGCGACGATCACCCGCACGCCCTGCTTCTCGAAGGGGGCGAGCTGTTCTGTGGTCGCTGCGGCGTCGGTGATGAGGGTCCAGTCGGTGCCGAGGCGCGTCCAGGCGTGGAACGGGGCTGTCCCGAGTTTGGTCGCGTCCGCGAGGACCACGACCTCCTCGCTGGAGCGGACCATGAGCTCCTTGAGGCGGGCCTGCTCGCGGTCGGCCTCGCAGATGCCGCGGAGCGCGTCGACGCCGTCGGCGCCGAGGAAGACCTTGTCGAACGTCATCCGCTCCAGCGCGGCCTCCGCGATCGGCCCGACCATCGAGTCGCTCATCTCGCGCAGCCGCCCGCCGAGGCACTCGACGACGACGCCCGGCGCCGACGCGAGCGCCTGCATGATGTGGAGCGCCGCGGTGACGACCGTGAGCGGGCCGCGGTCGTGGACGGCGTACGCGAGCTGGAGCACCGTGGAGCCGCCGTCGAGGAGCACCACCTCGCCGTCGCCGACGAGCGCGGCGGCCCGGTCGCTGATCGCCGTCTTCTCCGCAGTGGACTCCTGGAGCCGCTCGCGCAGCGACGACTCCGGATGCGCCACAGCGGGGATCGCGCCGCCGTAGGTCCGCGCGAGCCGCCCGTCGGCGTGGAGCCGGGCGAGGTCGCGGCGGATCGTCGAGGGGGAGATGTCGAACTGCCCGGCCAGCTCCTCGACGGAGGCCAGGCCCGTCCGGGAGGCGCGTTCGACGATCAGCTCGCGCCGCCGCGCGGCCGACAGAGGCTTGTCCATGCGTGCATCCTACCCACCTGTCCGACCCCGTATTGCGCGATGTGCGCACCTGACTTGCGCGATCTGCGCAGTCTGGCGTATGGTGTTGCGCACCGGGGGCACCCCCGGCCCCTCGCCCGCGTCAAAGGAGACTGCATTGGCATCCCGAACCGCCACCCCGCCCAAGCCCTTCGACCCCTACGCCCTCGACCCCGGCAACGTCCTGGAGCCCCCGCGCACCCTCCGCGGCCGCTTCCGCTACCTCGGGCCCGGCCTCATCCTCTCCGCCGCCGTCGTCGGCTCCGGGGAGCTCATCACGACCACCGCCCTCGGCTCCCAGGCCGGGTTCGTCCTCTTCTGGCTCGTCATCGTCTCCACCGCCATCAAGGTGTGGGTCCAGGTCGAGCTCGCCACCTGGTCGATCCTCACCGGCAAGACCGCCCTCCAGGGCTACGCCGAGGTCGAGCCCCGCACCAAGCGCGGCTCCTGGGTCACCCTGCTGTGGATCGTCATGGACTTCGCGAAGGTCCTGCAACGCGGCGGCATCATCGGCGGCGCCGCCGCCTGCCTCTCGGTCATGTTCCCCGTCCTCGGCGACCCGCTGAGCTTCGCGTCGCTCGCGTTCTGGACCGGCGTCGTCCTCGTCGCGACCGTGGTCCTCCTGGTCACCGGCAAGTACACGATGATCGAGCGCCTCTCCGTCGTCTCGGTCGTCCTGTTCACCCTCATCACCGTGGCCCTCGCGCTCGGCCTGCCGCTCACGCCGTTCTCGTACAGCGCGGGCGACGTCCTCGGCGGCCTCTCGTTCGCGCTCCCGGTCGCCGCGGTCGGCTTCGCCGTCGCCATGTTCGGCCTCACCGGCGTCGGCGCCGACGAGATGACGACCTACACGTACTGGGTCCTCGAGAAGGGCTACGGCCGCTGGACCGGCCCCGACGACGGCACCGAGGAGCGCGCCCGGCGCGCCGAGGGCTGGATCAAGGTCATGCGCCTCGACGCCCTCGTCTCCTGGACCACCTGCACGGTCTGCACGCTCTCGTTCTACGTCATCGGCGCCGCGGTCCTCCACCCGCAGAACCTCGTCCCCGAGGGCAACGAGATGATCTCCACCCTCTCGCGCATGTACACCGACATCCTCGGGTCCTGGGCCCAGTGGCTGTTCCTCATCGGCGCGTTCTTCGTCCTGTGGTCCACGTTCGTCGCCTCCACCGCGTCGGTCCCGCGCCTGTGGACCAACACGCTCGGCATCCTCGGCTTCTTCGACTGGACCGACGTGCGCGCCCGCGAACGGATCATCCGCGTCCTCACCGTCGGCTACCCCGTCATCTGGGCCGCGAGCTTCCTCATCGTCCAGTCCCCGGTCGTCATGGTCATGATCGGCGGCGTCGCCTCCGGCCTGTTCCTCATCGCCGTCGTCGTCGCCGTCTGGGTCCTGCGCCGCCAAGTGGACCGGCGCTACCGCCGCAGCCCCGTCTGGACCGTCATGCTGACCGTGTCGAGCATCGCCATCGCCCTGCTCGGGAGCTACACGGTCGCCACCATCTTCGGATTCACGATCGGCTGAGAGGGAACGCATGCGAGTACTGGTCACCACCCCGAGCTTCGGCGCGCAGTCGCCCGACCCGTGGACGGTCCTGGCCGACGCCGGGATCGAGGCGGTCCGCCCCGCGGCCGCCCACCCGCTCGACGCCGCCGCGCTGGCCCGGGAGGCCGAGGGCTGCGACGCCCTCATCGCCGGGCTCGACGACGTCAGCGGCCCGGTCCTGGCCTCGCCGACGCTCAAGGTGATCGCCAAGCACGGGACCGGCACCGACAACATCGACGTCGAAACCGCAGCGGCCCACGGGATCACGGTCGTCAACGCGCCCGGCGCGAACGCCGGCGGCGTCGCGGACCTGACGCTCGCGCTCATCCTCGCGACCGCCAGGCGCCTCCCCGAGGCCGACGCGTCCTGCCGCGCCGGCGAATGGCGCCGCTTCCCCGGCCTGGAACTCGCCGGCAAGACCCTCGCGATCCTCGGCTACGGGCGCATCGGCCGCGCCGTCGCGGCCCGCGCCCTCGCCTTCGGGCTCAAAGTGGTCGCCTACGACCCGTATGTCCCCGACGACGCCTTCGGCCCCGACGCGCGCCCGGCGGCCCTCGCCGACGCGCTCGCCGCCGCCGACATCGTCTCCCTCCACCTGCCCGGCGGCGGCGGGCCGATCCTCGACCGCACCGCACTCACGTCCCTCCGCGAGGGCGCGATCGTCGTCAACGCCGCCCGCGGCGACCTCGTCGACGAGAGCGCCCTCGCCGAACTCCTCTCCTCCGGACACCTCCGCGGCGCCGCCCTCGACGCCACCGCAAGTGAACCCCTCCCCTCCGACAGTCCGCTGCTCACCGCTCCCAACCTCCTCCTCACCCCGCACATCGGCGCCCAGACCGACCTCGCCAACCGCGCCATGGGCATGGCCGTCGCCGAGGACGTCGTCCGCGTCCTCACCGGCCGAGCCCCCCGCAACCCCGTGCCGCCCAAGGAAGGGACCACCGCATGACCCCGTACGGCACCGCCGTCCTCGGCTCGATGACGTTCGGCGACACCATGGACGAGGCCGCCGCGGCCGAGACCCTCGCGCTCGCCGCCGACGCGGGCGTCCGCATGGTCGACACCGCCAACGCCTACGCCGGAGGCGAGACCGAGCGCATCCTCGGCCGCCTCCTCACCGACGACCGCCTCCTCATCGCCACGAAAGCCGGGATGCCCCACCCCGATGCGGGCGACCGCCCCCTGCTCTCGCCCGCCGCGCTCCGCGACGCGCTCCACGGCAGCCTGAAACGCCTCGGACGCGACCGCGTCGACCTCTTCTACCTCCACCAGCCCGACCGTGACACCCCCGTCGAGGCCACCCTCACCGCGATCGGCGAACTCCTCGCCGAAGGGACCGTCGGCGCCTACGGCGTCTCCAACTACGCCGCCTGGCAGATCGCCCGGATCCAGTCCACCGCCGATCGGCTCGGCATCGCCAGACCCGTTGTCGCCCAGCAGCTCTACAACCTCGTCGCCCGGAACCTCGAGACCGAGTACGCCGAGTTCGCGCAGACCACCGGCCTGTCCACCATGGTCTACAACCCCCTCGGCGGCGGCCTCCTCACCGGCCGCCACCGCTTCGCCGAACGCCCCGCCGACGGCCGCTTCGGGACCTCCCGCCTCGCCGCCATGTACACCGACCGGTACTGGAACGAGCAGCTGTTCACCGCCATCGACGCCCTCGGCCGCATCGCCGCCGACACCGGCGTCCCCCTCGCCGAACTGTCCCTGCGCTGGCTCCTCGGCCGCCCCACCACCGGCTCGGTCCTCGTCGGCGGCTCCGCGCCGCACCAGATCGCCGCCAACCTCGCGGCCCTCGCCAAAGGCCCCCTGCCCGCCGACGCCGTCGCCGCCTGCGACGAGGTCGGCCGCGCCCTGCGCGGCCCCATGCCCGCCTACAACCGCTGAGGAGACACCATGCACCACAACGACATCACCGAGACTCTCCGCAACGGAGGCACCGCCGTCGGCTACTGGACCGTCCTCGACGCCCCCGTCGCCGTCGAACGCGTCGCGCTCACCGGCTACGACTACATCGGCATCGACGCCCAGCACGGCCTCATGGGCTACGACGGGGTCCTGCGCAACCTCATGGCCGTCGACGCCGCCCACGCCGCCGCCGGGATCGTCCGCACCGCCGCCAACGACCCCGTCTGCATCGGCCAAGCCCTCGACGCGGGCGCCCTCGGCGTCATCGTCCCCCTCGTCGACACCCCCGAGGACGCGGCCGCCGCCGTCCGCGCCGCCCGCTACTCCGGCCGCCGCTCCTACGGCCCCATGCGGTCCGCGCTCCGCGTCGGCCCCCGCCCCGCGGACGCCGACCGCCAGGTCCTCGTCCTCGCCATGATCGAGACCGCCGAAGGACTCGCCAACGTCGAGAAGATCGCCGCCACGGATGGCCTCGACGGCCTCTACATCGGACCCTCCGACCTCATGCTCGCCGTCGGCGGCGCCTACCCCGCCGACCCCGACCACGCCGACGCCCTCGAAGCCGCGATCGAACGCACCCGCGCCGCCGCCGACGCCGCCGGGATCGTCCCCGCGATCCACTCCCTCGACGGCGCCACCGCCAAACGCCGCCTCGACGCCGGCTTCCGCATGGTCACCATCGCCTCCGACCTCACCCACCTCGAAGCCGCCGCCCGCGCCCACCTCGCCGCGGCGAAGGCGTGACGCCGATGCGGCACGACTCCGGGCCCGCGGTCGCCGTGATCGCCGACGACGCCACCGGCGCCGCCGACGCCGCGCTGGCCTTCGCCGAGACCGGCTGGACCGCGCACCTGGAACTCGCCGGAGCCTGGACGCCTTTCTCCGGTGCGCAAGCCGCCGCGGCCCTCTCCACCGACGCCCGAGCCGCCGCCGACGCCTGGGACGCCACCGAGCACGCCGTCCGCGCCGCGCAGACCACCGGGGCCGACCGGATCTACCTGAAGATCGACAGCACCGGCCGCGGCACGATCGCCGACCAGATCGCCGGAGCCCGTGCGGCCCTGGGCGACCCGCTCACGGTCCTGTGCCCGGCGTTCCCGGCCGTGGGCCGCACCGTCGCCGCCGGGCGCCTCCTCGTCGACGGCACCGACGCGGCCGTGGGCCCCGCCGGGACCGACCCCGTGACGCCGCTGCACACAAGCGACCTCACGGCCCTCGTCCCCGGCGCCCGCACCGCGGACCGGCTCGAACCCGACGCCACCGGCATCGTCGTCCTCGACGCCGCGATCGACGAAGACCTCGACCGGATCGCCGCCTCCATCGCGATCCTCGAACCGCACCGGCCGGTCCTGGCCGTCGGCTCCGCGGGCCTCGCCCGCGCGCTCGCCCGCGTCTGGCACCCGGCCCCGCACGACGTCACCGTCGCACCGCAGGCGACCGACCTCGTCGTGGTCTCCTCCCTCAACCCCGCGACCCGCGACCAGATCACGCACGCCGTGCGGCGCGGCATCGCCCACACCGTGCTCGACGTCCCCAACACCACCGACGAGGCACTGGAGGACGCGATCCGCGCCCTGCCGCGGCCCGCAATCGCCTCCACCAGCGCGTTCCGCGATCCCGAAGGCGCCCAGCACCTCGCGCACCGACTCGGCACCGCCGCCGCCCGCGCGATCGAGGCGACGCGGCCGGGCACCGTGGGCCTCGTCGGCGGCGACGGCGCCGCCGCGGCGCTCAACGCACTCGGCGCGCCGCGCGCCCTCGTCGCCGGGCGCATCGCCCCCGGCGTCCCCCTCCTGCGCCTGCCCGACCTCGACGTCTGGACGAAAGCGGGCGGCTTCGGCCCGCCCGGCCTGCTCACCGACCTCATCCAGCCCGCACACTGACACACAGGAGACCCGACACCATGGACATTCCCCGCCTCGCCGTCACCCAGGGCGACGTCGCCGGCATCGGCCCCGAGATCATCGCCCGCGCGCTCCTCGAACACCCCGGACTGCGCGAGCGCTGCGCCCCGGTCGTCATCGGCGACGCCGACGCGATGCGCCGCGGCGCCCGCCTCGCGGGCCTCGACCCGGACGCGGTCACGGTCATCGCCGACCCGGCCGAGGCGACCAACGACCCGGGCCGCATCGAACTCGTCCAGACCGGCCCCTCGCTCGGCGACCTCCCCCTCGGCGAACTCTCCGCCGCCGCCGGGGACGGCGCGTACCGGTTCGTGGTGCGCGCCTGCGACCTCGCCAAAGACGGCAAAGTGGACGGCATCGTCACGCCGCCGCTCAACAAGGCCGCCATGCACCTCGGCGGCCACCCGTTCCCCGGACACACCGAGCTGCTCGCCCACGAGTTCGACGTGCGGAACTTCTCGCTGGTCCTCGGCGCGGGCGACCTCTACCTGTTCCACCTGACCACGCACGTCTCACTGCGCCAGGCGATCGAGGACATCACGCCGCAGCGCACGGACAACGTCATCGCCCTCGCCGCCGCCTTCGGCAAGGCCCTCGGCCGCGAGCACCCGCGCATCGGTCTCGCCGGGCTCAACCCGCACGCGGGGGAGAACCGCCTCTTCGGCGACGAGGACGCCGACATCCTCGCGCCCGCCGTCGCCCGCGCCCGGGCCCGCGGCGTCGACGCCCACGGGCCGATCGCCGCCGACGCGCTCATTCCCCAAGCGGTGCGCGGCAAGTGGAACCTCGTCATCGCCTGCTACCACGACCAGGGCCACGCCCCGTTCAAGGCGGTCTACGGCGACGACGGCGTGAACATCACCGTCGGCCTGCCCGTCGTCCGCGTCTCCGTCGACCACGGCACCGCCTTCGACATCGCGGGCAAGGGCGTCGCCCGCGAAGGCTCCCTCGTCCTCGCCATCGAGCGCGCCGCCGAACTCGCCCCGGGCTGGCACCACGTGTGGGACCAGGCGAAGCAGGTGGACCTGCAAGCCTGACGCACCCGGATACAGTCGGCGGTATGGACTCCACCCAGCGCCCGCCCCTGACCATCGCCCTCGCCCAGCCGGACCTGCGGCCCGGCGACGTCGCGGGCAACGCCGCCGCCCACGCCGCCGCGATCCGCGCGGCCGGGGCCCGCGTCGTCGTCTTCCCCGAGCTGTCCCTCTCGTC
Organism: Glycomyces sp. NPDC047369; assembly: GCA_040643255.1. Classification (GTDB taxonomy): domain Bacteria; phylum Actinomycetota; class Actinomycetes; order Mycobacteriales; family Micromonosporaceae; genus Glycomyces. The sequence continues at coordinate 1,196,941 of JBEYTX010000001.1, forward strand.
ATACGCCATGGCCGCCCCAGCGGTGTCCCTTGAGGACCCCTCGCTCGGTGCGATCACCGAGGCGTGCGCTGAGACCGGGTCGATCGCGCTCGTCGGGGCGCCGCTCGCCGAGGACGGCGCGGAGCACATCACGATGGTCCGCTTCGACGCCGACGGACCGGAGATCCTGTACCGCAAGATGTTCCCGGGCGGACCCGAGCTGGAGCGCTTCACGCCCGGGTCCGCACCCGCGGTCGCGGAAGTGGACGGCTGGCGCCTCGGCCTGTCGATCTGCCGCGACTTCGCGATCGACGCGCACATCGAGGCCACGGCCGCGCTCGGCATCGACGCGTACGTCGGCGGGAACCTCCACGACGAGGAGGGCGCCGCCCGCCGCGACGCCCGCATCCCGGCGCTCGCCGCCGACTACGGCGTGTGGGTCGCCATGGCCTGCTTCGCGGGTCCGGGAGCCGACTTCGAGGCGTCCGGCGGATCGGCCGTGTGGAACCGCGGCGGCGACGTGGTCGCCCAGGCCGACGACCGGCCCGGGCGCATCGTCACCGCGGTCCTCACTTAGGGACCGTGTACCGGTCGAGCGTCCCGAGCACCTCCGCGGCCGTCACGACGTCGATGTCAACGGGATGCTCCCGCTCCGCGACCGACACGTCGTAGTCCACGGTGGACGACAGGTACGCCGCGCGGACCGCCTGGTCGGGCTGGTCGGCGTCGACCGACCCGAGATACGCCTCGAAGCCCCGCTCCAGGACCACCACGACGTACCCGCCGTCGGGCAGTGCCAGGTGGACGCCCGGCTCGACCCACACGTTGTCGGCGGGTCCGCTGCGCCATCCGAGCTTCGAAAGCGCGAACAGGCGCCCGACGCTGATCATCCTGCCGGTGAACCGCTCCAGGCGGCCGGTCCGCAGCTCCTCCGCGGTGAACTCCAGGACCGGGCGGCCGAGCTGCGGGAACGGTTGCAGCACTTCGTAGTCGGCGAGCACCTCGGTCCAGGCCGCGAGCGCGTCCCCGAGCGCCGCCGGGTGTGCCAGGCGGATCCGCGCGTCCTCGGGGAGGTCGATCGCCTCGTCTTCGACGTTCGCGTAGGTGCCGTCCTCGGCGATCCGGAACGCCAGGACCGCGTCCGCGGTGAGCGCCTCCCACACCAGGCGCCGCGCGAGGTGGCGCAGGAGCGGGTGGTCGGCGAAGAAGTCGAGGAACTGCGGCGCGGTCCAGGTCCGCTGGGCGGCCGTGGCGCGTTCGAGCCGCCGCACCTGCTCCTCGGCGACCTTCTTCACGTCCCTCTTCAACTGCGCGAACCGCTGGTAGGCGTCGTCCGCGACCGCGGCGTCGTCCTGCTTGCCGGGCTTGGGGAGCCGCGCGAGCCGCTTCCCGTCGCCGTCGATCGCGTACGGCACCAAGCGCTCGTCGAAGCCGACGGTGAACCGCCGCGACCCGTAGTCGAGGACCAGGCCGCCGCCGAGCCCGAAGTCCGGCACGAGGCGGTCGGCGAGCTGCTCGGGGCTCAGGCCGAGCCGGGCGGCGACGAGCTCGATCTGGCGCCCTGCCTCCTTCTTCAGCGGCCGGAACGCCACCTTGCGCGAGATCGAGTAGAGGGCCCGCAGCGACGACTCGGTCCCGATGGCGCCCAACAGCTCCAGCCCCGCGACGGCCCGCTTGTGCTGGCCCTGGCCGGGCCAGCGCCGGACGAGCGCTTCGAGGCGGGCGACGGTGTCGTCGTCGGCGAAGCGCGCGAGTTGCGTGAACGCCCACGAGTCCTTGGACGGCGCACCCGCGGCGGTCCACAGCTCGAACACGGCCCAGGAGAACGCGGTGAGCGAGGCGGCGTCGCAGGTCTCGGCGACGGCGCCGACCCCGGCGTAGGGCACCTCGGGGGAGTCGAGGGCGAGGACGGTGAGCAGGTGCGGCACGGCCTCGGCGGGCAGCGCCGCCTCGCGTCCCTTGAGGAGCACCTGGGGGAGGAGCGCCGTTGCGGCCCAGGCGGGCTGCTTGGGGATCGTCGCGTCGAGGGGGTCGAGCGGGTCGGTGGCGATGAGCGCGCCGATCGCGGTCGACGCGGCCTCGCCGTACGCCTTCGCGGCGGCCGCGACGGGTTCGGCGCCGTGCTCGGCGATGAGGTACCGCAGGGCCGCGGTGGCGGCCTTGCGCGCGGGCTTGTCGGTGCCGAGGGCGTCGGGGACGAGCAGGTGCGGGGCGGCGTCGGCGTGGCGGGCGAGCCACTGCTTCGCTATGGGCGCCAGGGACTTCGACTTGGTGATCCATTCGGCGGCGAGGCGCGCGGCGTCGAGGCTGCGGATCGGCACGATCGCCTCCGCGGCGGCGGTGCGTCCTTTGACGAGCGGCAGGATCCGGTCGGCGACGCGGGCGCCGAAGCGGGCGAGCATCCGCTGGAGTTCGACGGGCTGCACGTGCTCGGCGTGGCCGTTCCAGTGGTCGAGGAGCGTCTCGGCGGCGTCGATCCGCGCCCAGGCGAGGAACAGGAGCGGGTTGTCGAGCTTGCCGTTCTTCTCGAAGCGGGCGAGGAGGCGCTGCACTTCCTTCTCGTCGAAGCCGCCGTCCCCGTCCTCTTCGCGCAGGGTCCCCCAGCGGTGTTGCTCGGCCTCGTCGGCCCACACGACCGCGGTCACGGACTCGGGCTCCAGCCCGGCGACGACGACCGGCTTGGGCCGCTTGGCCTTCCACGGCGGCGACACCAGCAGCGGCGGCAGCGCTGCGGGATCGGCCTCGGGGGCCCGGTCGCCGGTCGCGATGAGCGGGCCGACCGCCTCGCGGACCTCGGGATCGGCGTCCTTCAGCGCGCTCCGCATCGCCTCCGACGACCCGACGAGGCCGCCGAGGCGCCGGAGCCGCTCGTCGTCGGCGTCCTCGGCGCACAGGGCGACGGCCCGGAGGGTCCGGTGCGGGAACCGCTCGGCGGTCGCCATCGCGACCGGGAGCGCGCCGGGCCGGTGGAGCCGGTCGATGAGCTGCGCGGTCGCTTCGTCGGCGGGGAGGAGGCCGATCGCGGTCATGAGGGCGGTGCGGGCGGGTTTCGAGAGGCGCTCGAACCACACGTCGAGCTGGTTCGTGAGGATCGGGAGCGCGGCGGTGCCGACGCCCGCGATGAGCGGGGCGAGGCTCCGCTCGTCGGCGTTGGTGAGGCCGCGGCGCTGCGTGAGGTGGTAGTCGCGGGGGTCGGCGGCGATGTGCCAGGCCATCCAGTCGTCGGCGCGGCGGCGCTCGAAGTACCCGGTCATCTCGGGGACGGCGGCCTCGACCCAGGCGGCCTCGGTCGGCATGAGCAGCGCCGCGCCGACGATCCGCTGCGGGTCGGTCCGGAACTGCGCGACGGTGTCGACGGCGACCCGGTACTCCTCCTCGCTGGCGGCGGCCAGCATCGCCCGTATGCGGTGGGCCGCGGGCTCGGCGCCCCGCCAGCCCTTCGGCTCGTCCCACCGGAGGTAGGTGCTCAAGCGGGCGTTGGAGACCGACCGGTCGTCCTTGGCGTAGGAGCCGTTGTAGACCGCCGCCGATTCGAGGACCGCGGCGGCCGCGAACCCGAGGCCGTGCCGGGCGACCCACGCGTCGAGGTGCCGGAGCCGGTCGGCGGGGGCGACGGTCTGCGTCCCGGTGGCGTCCATGAGGTGCATGAGCGCGGCGGCGCCCCGCGGCTCGAACCGGCCCTGGAGGTACTCCCGGATCGCGGGGGCGTACGGCTCGTTCTCGCCGACGCCCTGCTCGATGTGCGCCCAGTTGTCGGCGATGCGCCGCTCGACGTCCTGTGCCGCCGCGGGATCGAGCTCGACGGGGGCGACCTCGTCCCTGCCGCGCCTGGGCATCACGTGCCGCTGCCACTTCGCGGGCAGGACGAGCCGGTCTTCACTGGGGGGATTCGTCATGCCGTGCAGCCTAAAGGGACCGGCCGACATTCCACCCGGCCGGTCGCGCTCACCCCTTCGGCGCGAACGCCTCCAGCGCACCGGGATCGGCCAGCGCGCCGGGCGCGACGGCCTGGTCGACCGGGACGCCCTGGAGGATCCGCTTGACGGGGACCTCGATCTTCTTGCCGGTGACGGTGCGCGGGATCTTCGGGACCGCGATCACCTCGTCGGGCAGGTGCCGCGGGGACAGCTCGGTGCGGATCGCGGTCGCGATGGCGCGCTTGAGGTCCGCGTCCACCTCCACGCTCGCCTCCACGAACACGAGCAGCCGGTCCTCCTCGTCGAGGTGCACGACGAGGGAGTCGGTGACGCCGGGGACGGCCTCCACGACGGAGTAGAACTCGGCGGTGCCCATGCGCACGCCGCCGCGGTTGAGCGTCGCGTCGGAGCGCCCGGAGATGACCGCCGACCCCCGCTCGGTGATCGTGATCCAGTCGCCGTGGCGCCACACGCCCGGGTACCGGTCGAAGTACGTGGCACGGTACCGTTCGTGGTCGCGGTCCCCCCACAGCCCCACGGGCATCGACGGCATCGGCGAGGCGATCACCAGCTCGCCTTCGCGTCCGGTGCCGGGGGTCCCGTCGGGCGCGTAGGACTGCACGTCGGCGCCGAGGCACCGGCACGACAGCTCGCCGCGCCACACGGGCACGTTCGGCGCGCCGCCGACGAACCCGGTGCACAGGTCCGTCCCGCCCGACAGCGACTGGAGCTGCGCCGTGGCGCTGACGGCCTCGTGCACGTAGTCGAACCCGGCGGCCGGGAGCGGCGCCCCGGTCGAGCCGATCCCCTTGAGCCGCGACAGGTCCGCGACCTCCTTGGGGACGACGCCGCGGTCGCGGCAGGCCATGAGGAACGGCGCGCTGGTCCCGAAGTAGGTCGCCCCGGACGCCTCCGCGAGGCGCCACAGGCCCTCCGGGTCCGGCGCTCCGTCGAACAGGACCACCCCGGCGCCGATGAGCGGTGCCGAAGCGAGGTAGTTCCACATCATCCACCCGGTCGTGGAGTACCAGAAGAACCGGTCGCCGGGGCCGAGACCGTGGTGCAGGCCGTGCATCTTCGCGTGCTCGAGTGCGATCCCGCCGTGGCCGTGGACGATCGCCTTCGGCAGGCCCGTCGTCCCCGACGAGTACAGGATGTACAGCGGATGGTCGAACGGCACCGGCTCGAACGCGAGCTCCCCGTCGCGGCCGAAGTCCCCCCACCGCTCGCCGACGCTGAAGCCCTCGTCCAGATACGCGAACGTCACGAGCCGCTCGGGCGCCAGCGCCGCGACGACCTGCGCGACCTCCTGGCCCCGCCGGATCGTCTTGGCGCCGTAGCGGTACCCGTCGGTGACGAACAGGATCTTCGGCGCGACCTGCCGGAGCCGGTCCACGACCGCGCGCGCCCCGAACTCCGGTGCGCACGAGGAGAACACGGCGCCGATCGACGCGGCCGCGAGCATGAGCGCGTACGTCTCGGGCACGTTCGGCATCCACGCCGCCACCCGGTCCCCGCGCCCGACCCCCGCCGCGACCAGGCCCGCGCGCAGCCGCGCGACCGCCCCCCGCAGCTCCGCGAGCGTCCACTCCAGAGGCCCGCGGGTGTCCGAGTACGCCGTCACGGCGACGTCCCCGGCGCCCATGCCGGGCGCCGCGAGGACCGCCTGCGCGTAGTTCAACCGCTCGTCCGGGAACCACACCGCGCCCGGCATGTCCGCGGACGCGAGGACCCGGTCCTCCGCGACCGGCCCGCCGAGCCCGAAGTGCTCCCACACCCCGCCCCAGAACAGGCCCGGCCGCTCCACCGAGCACCGCCACAGGTCCCCGTACGCGGTCAGGTCGACGCCCGCCCGCCCCGACAGCCACTTCCCGAACACCTCGATGTTCGCGGTCCCGTCAGCACCGGGCCGCCACAGCACCTCGCCGGTCACACGTTCCTCCTCGAATCTGCGCCTGAGCCAGTCTCCCCGAAGCGCGCGCCCGCCGCAGTGGGGACCGGCCACACACCGCAACCCGCCCGCATGGGCCTGCGAACCATGGACCCGGCGGCCCCGGGCCCCTAGGATCGGCCCATGGGTATCCACCACGAATCCACCGTCATCCTCGCCGCCGCACGCACCCCGATCGGGCGCTTCGGCGGGAGCCTCGCCGACGTCCCCGCCACCGCGCTGGCCGGCGCCGCGATCCGCGCCGCCCTCGAACGCTCCGGCGTCGACCCCGCCCGCATCGGCCAGGTCATCCTCGGCCACGTCCTGCCCGCCGGATGCGGCCAGAACCCCGCCCGCCAGGCCGCCGTCGCCGCGGGCGTCCCCATGCACGTGCCGAGCCTGTCGGTCAACAAGGTCTGCCTCTCCGGCATGACCGCCGTCGGCCTCGCCGACGCGCTCCTGCGCACGGGCGCCTGCGAATTCGTCGTCGCGGGCGGCATGGAGTCCATGACCCGCGCCCCGCACCTGCTGCCCGGCTCGCGCCGCGGCTTCAAGTACGGCGACGCGCGCCTCCTCGACCACACCGCGTTCGACGGCCTCACCGACGCCTACGACGGCGTCTCCATGGGCGAGTCCACCGAGCGCCACGCCCAGCGCCTCGGCCTGGCCCGCGCCGACCAGGACGCGTTCGCGCTCGCCTCGCAGCAGAAGGCCGCCAAGGGGACCGACGCCCGCGCCGCCGAGATCACCCCCGTCGACACCGGCAAGACCGTCGTGGACGCCGACGAGGGCCCGCGCCCGCAGACCACCCTCGACGGCCTCGCCGCGCTCCGCCCCGCGTTCACCCCCGACGGGTCCCTGACCGCCGGGAACTCCTCGCCGATGAACGACGGCGCCGTCGCGCTCGTCCTCACCACCCGCGCCAACGCCGAGCGCCTCGGCCTCGACTGGGAGTCCGAGATCCTCGCGTACGCCACCGTCGCGGGCCCCGACAACTCGCTGCTCCTCCAGCCGTCGCACGCGATCCAGGCCGCCGCCGTGCAGGCCGGGGTCGCCGTCGCCGACTTCGAAGCGGTCGAGATCAACGAGGCGTTCGCCGCCGTGGCCCTCGCGTCCGTCGGCGAACTCGGGGTTGACCCCGAGCGCGTCAACCGCGACGGCGGCGCCATCGCCCTCGGCCACCCGCTCGGCGCCTCCGGCGCCCGCCTCGTGCAGACCCTCTCGCGCCAGCTCCCCAGCGGCGCGGTCGGCGCGGCCGGGCTCTGCGGCGGCGGCGGTCAAGGGGACGCGGTCGTGCTGCGCCGCAGGTAGGTTCAGCCCGACCCGGACAGCCGGTGGACCCGCAGCGCGAGCTGCACCTCCAGCGACCTGGCGGGGGAGTTCCAGTCCCTCCCCAGGACCGCCGCGACCCGGTCGAGCCTTTGCGACACGGTGTTGACGTGGACGTTCAACGTCGCCTTGGTCTTCGCGAGGTGCCCGCCCGCGGCGAAGTACGCCTCCAGGGTCCCCACGAGGTCGGTGCCGCGCCTGCGGTCGTAGTCCAGGAGCGGGCCGATGGTCCGCTCCACGAACGCGCCGGTGCCGGCCTCGCCGAGCAGCACCCCGATGAACCCGAGCTGCTCCATGCACGCGCCCTCGCCGCGGCGGCCCAGCGTCAGCAGCGCCTCCGTGCACCGCACGGCCTCGGCGTACGCCTCCGGGAGCCGCTCCGCATCCTCCACGCGCCCCGACGCGCCGACGGTCACGCGCTGGCCCGCGCTCCGCGCGAGCGCGGCTGCGAGCTTCGCGGCCCGCCCGCCCGGATCGCCGGTCGGCAGCAGCAGGACCGGCCGCCCGTCCCGGCCCCCGGCGAGCCCGCCCTCGGCCCGCGCGACCCGCTTCGCCTCCGACGCGAGCCGCGGCTGCACCGGCCCGTCGAGGACGAGCACCACGTGCGGCCGGGCCAGGTCGATCCCGAGCTTCCCGGCCCGCAGCCGCAGGCTCGACCCGCCCGAGCGGCGCCTGCCCGCGTCCGTCAGCAGGTCGTCGAGCAGCTCCCCGCGCACCAGGTCCTCCGCGTCGGCGACCGACCGCCGCAGCAGGAGCAGCAGCGCCGTCACCAGCGAGGCCCGCTCGAACAGCTGCCGGTCGGCCTCCGCGAGGTCCGCCCGCCCGCCGAGCACGATGGAGCCCAGCGGCTCCGGGCCCGCCATGACCGCGCACACCCACAGGCCCTCCGCGAGGACCGCGCTCCGCGACGCCTGCGAGCCGTCCACGCCCTCGGCGACGAACCGCACCGCGCCGTCCCCGGCCCGCGCCAGCTCCGTGCCCTCGGCGTCGTAGATCCCGATCGGGCCCGCGAACAGCTCCGCGGTCTGCGACGCCAGGTCCCCGACGTCCCCGCCCGAGAGCACCAGGCCCGTCAGCCGGTCGTGCGCGTCGGCAGCCCGCCGCAGCGCCCCGTTCAGCCGCGCCGACGTCTCCGCGGCCCGGCTCCGCTCCCGCAGCGCCTGCCGGGCCTCCTCCAGCTGCCGGACGCTCTCGATCGCCACGGCCGCGTGGTTCGCCAGCGACACCAGCATCGCCACGTCGTCCGGGGCGAACCCCCGCGGCGCCCGGTCCGCCGCGAACAGCACCCCGATGACCTGCTCGCCCACCCGCATCGGCACGCCCACGATCCCGTGGACTCCCTCCTCGGTCACCGCCGAGTCGATCCGGTCGGTGTGGTTGAACCGCGGGTCCACCCGGTAGTCGGTGCTCGCGTACGGCAGCGCCGTCTCCGCGACCAGGCCCCCGAGGCCCTCGCCCATGCCCAGGCGCAGCAGCTGGAACTTCGCGGACACCGACCCGTCGGTCACCCGCATGTACGTGTCGCCCGCGTCCGGGTCCCGCAGCGCGATGTAGGACAGGTCCGCCGCGAGCAGGGTCCGCGCCCGGTGGACGATCGCCCGCAGCACCGAGTCGAGGTTCCGCAGCGCCGCGAGGTCCCCGGCCGTGTCGAACAGGGCCGCCAGCTCGGCCTCCCTGCGGCGCCGCTGCGCGAGCGTCCCGCGCAGGCGCCGCACCGACGCCGTCGCCTCCTCCACGGCCGCGACGGCCGCGGCCGAGGCCCGGGACCCCTTCTTCAGGTCCCGGGCCGGGGCCGCGAGCTCGTCGTCCGAGGCGTCCGCCGCGATCAGTCCGATCAGCCGCAGCAGGGCGGCCGCCGCGGGGTCGATGCCATCGGACACGTGCGCCTCTCTCGTCTCAGGGGGTGCAGCGAGCCTAGTCCCTGATGCCGCTGGTCAGATCGCGTCCCCGCGTCTCGCGGATGACGGCCGCCGTGATCGCCGTGACCACCGCCGCGCCGCACAGGTACGCCGACACCGGCGCCGACGACCCGTAGTCGCTCAGCAGCTTCACCGCGATGATCGGCGCCAGCGCCCCCGCCACGATCGACGCGAGCTGCGACCCGATCGCCGCGCCCGAGTACCGGACCCTCGTGTCGAACAGCTCCGACACGAACGCCGCCTGCGGGCCGTACATAGCGCCGTGGAACAGCAGGCCCACCGTCACCGACAGCGTCACCGTCCCGAACTCGCCGGAGTCGACCAGCCCGAAGAACACGAACGCCCACACGGCCATCCCGACCGCGCCGACGAGCGTCACGGCCCGCCGCCCGATCCGGTCCGACAGGGCGCCCCACAGCGGGATCGTCACGAAGTGGATCGCCGACCCGATGAGCACCGCGTTCAGCGCGAGGCTCCGCGACAGCTCCAGCTGCACCGTGACGTACACGAGCACGAACGCGGTGAGGATGTAGTACGAGACGTTCTCGCCGAAGCGCAGCCCGATCGCGCCGAGCACCTCGCGCCAGCCCGTCCGGAACACCTCCACGATCGGGGGCTGCTCCTTTACGCCGCTGCGCACCCGCTCGGCCTGCGCCTGCAAGAACACCGGCGACTCCGACACGGAGATGCGGATCCACAGGCCGATGACGACCAGGACCCCCGAGAGCAGGAACGGGACCCGCCAGCCCCAGTCGAGGAACGCCTCCTCGGACTGGACGACCGCCAGGAACGCGAGCACGCCCGTCGCGAGCAGGTTCCCGCCCGGCGCCCCGGCCTGCGGCCACGACGCCCAGAACCCGCGGTGCCGCGCACCGCCGTGCTCGGAGACGATGAGGACCGCCCCGCCCCACTCGCCGCCCAGCGCGAAGCCCTGGACCAGGCGCAGCAGCGTCAGGAGCAGTGGCGCGGCGACGCCGATCTGCGCGTACACGGGCAGCAGGCCCATCGCGAACGTCGCGCCGCCCATGAGCAGCAGGCTGAGCACGAGGAGCTTCTTGCGGCCCAGCCGGTCGCCGTAGTGGCCGAACACGAGGCCGCCGAGCGGCCGGGCGAGGAACCCGATGGCGTAGCTGGCGAACGCGATGAGCGTCCCGGTCAGCGGGTCGTCGGTGGGGAAGAACGCGGTGTTGAACACCAGCGCGGCGGCGGAGCCGTACAGGAAGAAGTCGTACCACTCGACGGTGGTGCCGACGAGGCTGGCGGTGACGATGCGGCCGATGCCGCTGCGGCGCTTCGTCGGTGATGCGGTGAGGGCTGGGTCGGTCATGGGCGGTGCCTGTTCTCTAGAGGGGACACTTGGGGGCTAGTTGGCGGTCCAGCCGCCGTCGAGCGTGAGGGAGGACCCGGTGACGAAGCCGGAGCCGGGGCCGCACAGCCACAGCACCGCGGCGGCGACCTCCGCGGGCTCCAGCAGGCGCTTCACCGGGGTCCGGTCGAGGAGCACGGTCGCGAGCGGGTCCTCCGCGCCCGCGGCCGCGAGGTCGTCGAGCTGGCGCTCCACCAGCGGGGTGCGCACGTAGCCGGGGTTGACGCAGTTGCTGGTGATCCCGTGGGGCGCGCCCTCGACCGCGGCGACCTTGCTCAGGCCCTCCAGGGCGTGCTTGGCCGCGACGTACCCGGCCTTGTTCGCGCTGGCGCGCAGGCCGTGGACGCTGGAGACGTTGACGATCCGGCCCCAGCCCTGCGCCTGCATGTGCGGCAGGCACTGCTGCATGAGCTGGAGCGGCGCGGTCACCATGACGCGCTGCATGAGCGCGAACCGGTCGAGCGGGAACTCGGCGAGCGGGGCGACGTGCTGGAACCCGGCGTTGTTGACCAGGACGTCCACGTCGCCGGGCAGCGCGGCGACGGCCTCGGGGTCGGCCAGGTCGGCGACGTGCGCCGTCCCGCCGACCGCGTCGGCGACGGCGCGCACGGCCGCGGCGTCCCGGTCCACGGCGTGGACCTCGGCCCCGGCCGCGGCGAGCGCGGCCGCGCAGGCCCGCCCGATCCCCGAACCGGCCCCGGTCACCAGCGCCGTCCGTCCACTCAAGACCGGATGCGCGCCCGCGGCGGGGCCTTCCCCAACGGGTGTTACGGTATTCATGCCGGTAAATGCTATGGACGTGGCGCCCCTTGGACCATGTCGTGCGCCCCCACAATTCCGGCCCGGTCCGTGTGGCGCGCCGACATGCGCCTAGGGCTCGCGGCGGACGCCGATCACCAGGACCGCGGTGTCGTCGGTCATCCGGTACCCGTGCGCCTCCAGGTCCGCGAACAGGAACTCGACGACGGCCGCCGCATCCGCGAACGGCTCGGCCCCGGCGCGGTCGCGCAGGCGCTGCTCGACCGGGTACATGCCGCCGGCGCGGTCGCGGGCCTCCACGACGCCGTCGGTGAAGGCCACCAGCAGGTCCCCGGGCCGCAGTGACCGGCCGACGGACCGCGCGGCCACGTTCATCTCGCCGACCAGGCCCAGCGGCGGCGCCGGTCCCAGGCAGACCGCTTCGACCGCGTCGCCGCGGACGAGCAGCGGCGGGTGGTGCCCGAAGCTGCGGACCTCCACGGCGGACCCGTCCCGCCCGAACGCCATGAGCAGCGCCGTCGCGAACTCCTCGGTCCAGCCGCCGCGCCGCTCGTTGCACATGCGCATCCGCCGCTCCAGGCGCACGCCGAGGGCGTTGAGGTCGACGTCGTCCAGTGCGCCCTCGCGGAACGACCCGAGCAGCGCCGCCATCGTCGCGACCGCGCCGAGGCCGTGCCCGGAGACGTCGCCGAGGACCGCCCGCACGCCCCACTGCGTGTCGAGCAGGTCGAAGAAGTCGCCGCCGAGGCTGCTGTCCGCGGCGGCGGCCCGGTACCGGGCCGCGCATTCGAGGCGCCCGATCCGCCGCGGCAGTGCGGGCAGGAGCGCCCGCTGCGCCGCCTCCGACACGGCGTTCACGTTGATGAGGCTGGCGATCACCCGGTCGCGCAGGATCGCGATGAGCACGCTCGTCGCCCCGATGAGCGCCACCGGCAGCAGCTCGGTGTACCCCTCGGGCTCGCCGCCGCTGATGCGCGACCAGTTCAGGACCGTGCACGCCAGGAGCGCCGTGCCCGCGACGATGAGCGTCGTCCGCGGCCCGTTGACCACGGCCGCCAGCGGCGGCAGCGCCGCGATCACCGCCCACAGGTGCACCGAGGAGGTCGCCAGCTCGACCGGGACCATGACGACGACGAGGGCGAGCGGCAGCGCCCGCAGCCACGCGAGACCGGCGGTCTCGCGCAGCGCCAGCCTCTGCGGCAGCCGCTCCATGTCGTTCCCCGTCCCCGTGGGCGATCTGCGTCGATCATCGCCGAGGCGGGCCGGGCGCGCGGCGCTCTCGCCGAAAGCGCCCGCAATGGGGCGATCTCAGTGCGTGCGGTACTCCAGCTGGGTGAAGGTCGCCGACCACCAGGACCCGGGGTCGGCGAACGCGTCGGGGTCGACGCGGGCCAGCTTGCTGCGCAGGACGGCGGCGCGGCGGGCCCGGCCCGCGCGGCCGGTGTCCTCGTCGACGAACAGCGCGAACCGGAACAGGAACTCGCTGAGGGCCTTGAAGCTGGCGTTGACCAGTTCGAGCGAGCCGTCCTTGACGCCGAGCATGACGATGCGGCCCGTGGCCGTGTCGAAGCAGAACAGGGTCGCCTCCGGGTCGGCGGGGACCGCGCCGACGACCACCACCTGCATCGTGCCGCCCGAGCCGCGCCGCAGGTCCATGTCGTCGTAGAGCGCGAACCGGCCCGTCAGGTACGAGGTGAACACCGCGGACATGTTCACCGGGATGAGGTCGGTGTCCGGATAGGACGCGGCGGGCGCGGCGAACTCGCGCATCCACCGGCTCCGCGGGAACCGGACCACGTTGTCCGGGCCCCAGGCCCGCACGTACTCCTGCTGGTCGCGCATCCCGCTACTCCCCGGCGAGGCCGGTCTCGAGCAGGTACGCGTACCACGGGTCCCCGTCCCACCAGGCCGTCCGCTGCCGCTCCCGTGGGCCGTGCAGCTCCGCGTACCCCGGGCCCAGCGCCACGGTGTCGGCGAACTCCGCGACGGACGCGCGCTCGACGAGGACCCCGGAGTCCCAGCCGCGCTCGAAGTAGTTGAACCAGTAAACGATCACGGCCCCGGAGTCCAGGTCGAGGAGGACCGCGTCCTCGCCGACGTCCCCGATGCGCAGGCGCCTGCGGTCGTCGATCGGCTCCCCGTAGGCGTCGATCGCGTCCATCGGCCCGAACGCGGACTCCGACAGGAACCGGACCTCCCCGAACCGGGCCGGGCCCGCCGCCAGGTACAGGTCCGCGAGGCCCCCCGGATAGGCGCCCGCGAGCGCGACGGGCTCGCCGAGCGTCAGCGGCGGCGCGTTGTACCGGCCGGGGTCGTCCTCCCAGCGCCGCTCCAGCGCGGTGACGGCGCCGCTCCCGCGCAGCCCGTCGATCTTCGCCCGCATCGACTCCACATGACCCATCGGACCTCCCCGCTCACCGCTTCGGACTGTACTTGTCGTGGACGACGTTGATCTGGACCTGCTCGCCGTTCGGCACCTGCGCGAGCTGCTGCCGCAGCTGCCCGCCCATGCCGTGGTTGGTGGCCGCGTCGATGCCCCACATGTTGTCCGCGTCGTCCTTCCCGCCGAGCTGGAGGTCCTGGGCGTGGTCGACCTGCTGGGAGTCGATCTCGGCGAGCCGCCGGTCCAGGTCGGCCTGGTCGGTGGCCTGCTCGAACGCCTCGCGCTCCTTGGCCGCGCGCCACTGGTCGGTGTTGGCCTTGTCGCGCAGGTCCGCGGTGTCGGGGGTCTTGACGAGCTTCCCCTCGTCGCCGAGGTTCTTGAGGTGGTTGGCCTTCGCCTCGAAGTCCGAGCGGTCCCAGCCCTCGTGCATGCGCAGGGTGACCGTCCACTTCCCGGTCTTCGGGTCCTTCACGGGCTTGGGCAGGTCCTCGGTGAACCCGCGCGTGTAGTTCGGCGCCTGCTTCACGCGGTCCGGGTCGAGCGTGATGTCCTTCCCCTTGGCGTCCTTGCGGGTCCGGCCCGGCGGGAGCCGGTCGGGGCCCTTCGGCGCGCCCGGGGCCTTGGGCCGCGCGGTCGACCCGGTGACGGCCTTCTTCAGGCTCGCCTGCCGGGCCCGCACGGTCGCGCCCGCCGCGTGGCGGCTGCGCCGCGCCGGGTCGGCGTCCGCCCCGGAGCCCTTGCGGCGCTTGCCGTCGGCGTCGGCGCCGCCGCCTTTGGGGCGCTTCCCGTTGGCGCCGTGCGGGGTGCTCACGTGCGGCGCGCGGGTCTTCTTGTGCAACCCCAGCGCGAGGACGAAGGCGAGGAGGATGATGCGGCGCATGTCGGACCTACCCGTCGATGAGTGCGCGGAGGTTCATCAGGCTGGTGACGAGGAGGCTCAGCCACCCGTAGACCCGCGCGACCCATTTGACGATCGCGGCGGTCGCCTGGGCCATGACCACGGGTGTCGCCAGGCCGAGCGTGAACACCTCCTCGGCGATCCAGAGGCACAGCCGCCCGATGCAGTCGGCGATGAACCCGCGCACGAGTTCGCGCACCGTGGTCACGAGCGCCCCGGCGCCCCGCGTCGCCGCGCCCATCGCCTCGGCGGTCCCGCTGGCGCCGAAGAGGACGTCGACGTTCTCGGCGACCATCGCCCGATACGCCTCGGCGGCCGTGTCGTGCCATCCCGTGATGTCGGATTCGGCGGCCGATTTCAGGGCGTCGCCGATCGCGGCGAGCTCCTCCGCCATGTTGTCCCAGGTGATCGCGTGCGTCTCGATGGTCTCCGGGTCGCCGGTGACCGCGTCGAGCGCCTCCTTCAGCGGCTGGATCTGCTCGATCGCCCACTCGACGCCCATCGACAGGAGGCTCCCGAACGGGTCGATCGCGAACGACGCGAGGTTGAGCGCCCCGCCGGTGAGCGTCAGCCCCGCGGCGACCCACTGGCCGCTGAGGATCTGGACGGTGAGGTCGTGGACGTCCTCGGCGACGGAGATCCCGGTGAGGATGCTCCGCTGCTGCGTCGGGTCGATGTCCGACTTCGTGGCGATGAGCGGGTTCGCGTCGTTCACGGCTCCACCGGCCCCGAGGTGGAGGAGTTGATCGCCTTGAACGTGCTGGCGTTCTGCTTGTCGGCGTCCTCGTACTCGTCGGCGGTGTCGGACACCGCCCCCGCGAGGGTCGTGATGTTGAAGGCGATCTCGCGGACCAGTTCCTCTTGGGCCGCATGGCGTTCCTCGAGGATCGACGGGAAGAACGAGCACAGCGCCCCGTAGGCGTCCCTGCCGCCGGAGATGTGCGCGCTCGCCTCCTGGACGGCCGCGAACCGCTCGTGGATGCCCCGCAGGTGGACCGCGTGGGTGTGCAGCTCGTCGATCTGCACCTGCAACCGCCCCATGGTCACCGCTCCCCGGACTCGTCGAGGCGTTCGAGGCGCCGCTCGTACCCGGACATGAGGGCCTTCCCGGTCGCCGACCCGGATCCGACGCTGTCCGCGACGACCTCCTTGGCGGCCGCGGCGAGCTGCGCCTGGGCCTTCCGGTAGACCTCCATGACGGCGGCCTCGGTGAAGTGCGCGGACTGCTTCTGGACCCGGTGGGACAGTTCGATCTTCGTCATCATGCCGTCGGCGTCGACGGTGATCGTGACGGTCCCGTTGTCGTCGGAGGCGGTCGCGGTGAGGGCCTGCAACCGCTCGCTCGCGGCGAGCGCGCTCGCCGCCGCGGCGTCGGCCCGCGCCTTCCAGTCCTCGATGCGCCGCATCGCGTCCTCGGGGTCCAGGCTGAGGAGGGGGTTGTCCATGGCGTCTCCTTGACCAGGGGCTCCGCTCTGAGGAGGAGCGGACGGGCGGGCCCCTTCCTGGACGATATGCCAGCCGGGCCACCGCCGGTTCCTCCGTTTCGGCCCGCGCCGGAGGGCACAAGGGACAGATCCGGTACAGGTGGACTCCCGTACCGCCCACGACCGTGAATTCGTCCGTTCGGATGAGCCACACTCACCCTTTCGGATGAACCGGTTCGGGTGGGGCTCAGACCAGGTCGGAGTCGTGCGCGAGGAGCGCGATCTGCGTCCGGTTGTCCAGGCCGAGCTTGGCGAGGATGCTGGAGACGTGCGACTTCACGGTCGTGACGCTCATGTCGAGGTTCCCGGCGATCTCCGCGTTCGACTCGCCGAACCCGACCGCGACGGCCACGTCGTGCTCGCGGGGCGTCAGGGCCGCGAGCCGCTCGCGGGCCCGCTCGTACGCGCCCGCCTGCGTCACCGAGCGCTCCATGAGCCGCCGGGTGATCCGCGGCGACAGGATCGGCTCCCCGGCCGCCACCTTCGCGACGGCCTCGGCGATCCGGGCCGGCGGCGTGTCCTTGAGCAGGTACCCGCTCGCGCCCGCGCGCAGCGCGTGGAGGATGTTCTCGTCGGTGTCGAACGTGGTCAGCACGATCACCTCCGGCGGGTTCGCCCGCTCGCGCAGCCGCCGGGTCGCGGTGATCCCGTCGACGTGCGGCATCTGGAGGTCCATGAGGACCACGTCGGGGGAGTGGGCCTCGACCGCGGTGAGCGCCTCGCGCCCGTCGCCCGCCTCGCCGACCACCCGTATGTCCCCGGTGCCGTCGAGCATCATGGACAGCCCGGCCCGGACCAGGGCGTCGTCGTCGACGAGGAGCACGCGGATCACGTCGGCCATGGTAGCCGGGCCCGCAGCGCGAACCTCCCGCCGCCGGACTCGTGGTCGAGCGTCCCGCCCGCCAGCCGCACCCGCTCGGTGAGCCCGACCAGCCCCAGGCCGCCGCCCGGCAGCGCCGCCGCGGTCCCCGCCGGAGGCAGCGGGTTCCCGACCTCGATGACCAGCTCGCCGCCCGGTGCGCCTTCCAGCGACACCGCCGCGGGGAGCCCGGCGGCGTGCTTGCGCGCGTTCGTCAGCCCCTCCTGGACGACGCGGAACGCCGTGCGCCCCACCGTCGCCGGGGGCACCGCCCCGCCGAGCCCGTCGCTGAACTCCACGACCTGCCCGGCCGCGCGCGCGTCCGCGAGCAGCCCGTCCAGGGACTCCAGGGCCGGCCGCACCCCCGTCGCGCCCTCGTCCTCGCGGAGCAGCCCGATGACCTCCCGCAGCTCTTCGAGGGCCTGATGCACGCCGTCGCGGACCACGCCCGCGGCGAGCGCGATCTTCTCCGGCGGCGCGTCGGGCCGGAACTCCAGGGCCCCCGCGTGGGTCGCCACCAGCGACAGCCGGTTCGCGAGCACGTCGTGCATCTCCCGCGCCAGGCCCCGCCGCTCCGCGGCCCGCGCCTCCGCGACCCGCCGCCCCTGCTCGGCCTCGGCGCGCCGGGCCCGCTCGCGCAGCGAGATCACCAGGTCCCGGTGCGAGCGCGCCAGCGTCCCCCACCCCAGCAGCGCCCCGTACGCGACGACGACCAGCAGCGCCCACCAGTCGAACCCCAAGGCCGCGTTGGGATGCCAAATCCACTGGAGGAGGTGCGCCGCGATCCCGGCGAGGGACACCGCGACGGCGGTGCGGAACCGCGTCCGCCACGCGACCTGGAGCGCCCCCACGGTCGCCGCGGTCGTCGCCATCGGCGACACCACCGCGAGCACCGTCGCCGCGAGCGCCCCGGTCACCGGCCGCCACAGCTGCACCATCGCCGCCGCCCACGCGAGCACCGCGACCGCGTACTCCAGCGGCCCCACAGCGGGCTGCGCCAGCAGCGACAGCGCGGTCAGCAGGCCGACGCCCGCGCCCATGGACGCGATCTCGACAGGACGGGGAGCACGGCGACAGGTCACCGGCACATGCTAGCCACCGCCCCCGCCGGGCCGTCACCTCCGAAAGTAGGAGGCGCTCCGTCCCTCCGCAGGGACCCCCGCGGCTCCCGGACCGATGCGGCCGCCCCGCCCCGCGGACGACACTCATCGGCATGAACCGCAACGCCCGCCGACTCCTCGTCGTCATCGCCGCCGCTGCGGCCGCCCTCCTCGTCTGGGCCGTCGCCGCCCCGCTCGCCGACGTGGACCTGACCGTCCCGCAAGGGAACACGGACCTCACCGTGGGCCCGGTCCTCGTCCTCGCCGCGGCCCTGGCCGCCGGCCTCGCCGGATGGGGCCTCCTCGCCCTCCTGGAACGCGCCACCGCCCGCGGCACCCGCATCTGGACGGTCGTCGCGGTCGTCTTCCTCGCCCTCTCGCTCCTCGGCCCGCTCGGCGCCGCGAGCGCCGCCGCCGTGGCGAGCCTCCTGTGCATGCACCTCGTCGTCGGCGCGGTCGTCATCACGGGGCTGGCGCGCCGATGAGCGTCCCCTGGGGCTACCTGGTCGGCCTCGCCGTCCTCACCCTCCCCGCGGTCCCCGTCCCCCGCCTGCCCGAGCGACTCGGCACCGCCTGGTACTTCGTCTGCCTGGCCGTCAACGAGCTTCCATTCCTCGTGATCGCCTTCTTCATCGCCGACACCGCCCTCGCGGCCTCCCAAGGGGACCTCGCGAACCCGGTCGCCTCCATTGCGGCCGTCCTCGCCGGGGCCTGCGTCGCTCTCGCCGCCTGGCGCGGCTTCCGCACCCCGCACGCCCTCCGCAAGGCCCTCGGCGCGGCCTACGCCCCGCGCCGCACCCCGCTCGCACGCCTGCTCAGCCCCTTCGCGATCCGGCCCCGCTCAGTGGAACGCAGCGCTGACCTCTCCTACGGCCCCGCCGGGAAACGCCACCTCCTCGACCTCTACCGGCACCGCTCGCATCCGACCGACGCCCCGGTCCTCGTCCACTTCCACGGCGGCCACTACGAGATGGGGCGCAAGAACACCCAGTCCCGGCCGCTCCTCCACCGCCTCGCCGCCGACGGCTGGATCTGCATCAGCGCCAACTACCGGCTCCGCCCCGACGCCGCGTTCGAGGACCACGTCACCGACGTCAAGCGCGTCATCGCCTGGATCCGCGAGCACGGCCCCGAATGGGGCGCCGACCCCGACCGCATCGTCCTCTCCGGCTCCTCCGCGGGCGCCCACATGTCCGCGCTGGCGGCGCTCACCGCGAACGACCCCGAGTTCCAGCCGGGCTTCGAGGACGTCGACACGACCGTGTCCGCCGTCGTGGGCCTGAACGGCTACTGGGGCCGGTACTTCGGGAACGAGCCCGGCTCCGCACCCCTCGACCGCGCGCACGCCGACGCCCCGCCGTTCCTGGTCGTCCACGGCGACCACGACACCCTCGTCCACGTCGCCGACATCCGCCGCTTCGCCGCCGACCTGCGCGCTGTCACCGGCAAGGTCGCCTACGCGGAACTCCCCGGCGCCCACCACGGCTTCGACCTGTTCCACTCGCCCCGCTTCGAGGCGGTCGTGGACGCGATCACCCAGTTCGCAACCGCCGCGGTCGCCCCTGCGAAGCGCTGAACACGCCGCTGCGGCCGGACCGACGGTCCGGCCGCAGCCCTCCGCACCTCCTAGACCCCGGGGCGGATCTGGAGCTTGCGTCCCACCCCGCGCCGGAACTGCTCCACCGCGTCGGCGTACCCGTCGAGCCCGAACGAGTGCGAGATCATCACCTCGGGATCGATCACGTTGCGGGCCAGGAGCTCCACGGCCCGGCCGAAGCTGTGCAGCACGGCCATCGAGCCGACGATCGTGATCTCGTCCTTGTAGACCCGGAACGGCGAGAACGAGGCCGTGGCCTGCTCCGGCGCCACCCCGAACACCTGGAACGTCCCGCCCTTGCGGACCCGGGTGAGGCCGTCCTCGATCGCGGGGACCGCGCCGGTGCAGTCGATGACGACCTCCCAGCCCTCCGGCCGGTCGAGGTCGTCGGCCGAGGTCGCGGTCCGGTCCGCGGCGAGCCGCTCGGCGGTGCCGAGGCGGTCGGCGTTGATGTCGACGACCTCCACGCTCGCCGCGCCCGCGAACCGCGCGAGCTGGGCCATCATGAGGCCCATGGTGCCCGCGCCGTACACGAGGTAGTGCTCCCCGACCCGGCCCGGCAACAGGTCGAAGCCGTGGACGGCGCACGACAGCGGCTCGATGAGCGGCGCGTGCTCCAGCGCGACGCCCTCGGGGATCCGATAGCAGTTCCCCTCCGGCACCGCGCAGAACTCCGCGGTCGCGCCGGGGGTCCTGATGACCCCCATGGCGTTGTAGCGCTCGCAGAGGTTCCCGCGCCCGATCCGGCAGTAGTGGCACTCCCCGCAGAACAGGTTGGGGTCCACGGCGACCCGGTCGCCGACCGCGAGCCCCTCGACCGCGGAGCCCGTGGCGACCACGGTCCCCGCGAACTCGTGCCCGGGGACGATCGGGTACTCCGAGCCCTCCAGGTCCCCGTCCAGCACATGGAGATCGGTGCCGCAGATGCCGACGCCCGACACCTCCAGGACCACGTCCCGCGGGCCCGGAGCCGGGTCCTCCACAGTGGTCGTATTGATCGTTCCGGGCTTCTCGATGACGACGGCGCGCATCACTTCACGGCTCCCATGGTGAGGCCGCGGACCAGCCACTTCTGGGCGATCCACCCTGCGAGGATCACCGGCAGCGCGGCCATGGTCGCGGCGGCGGACAGGCGGGCGAGGAACAGGCCCTCGCTGGTGATGAACCCGGTCAGGAACACCGGCACGGTGGCCGCCCGGGTCGAGGTGAGGCTCACGGCGAAGAAGAACTCGTTCCACGCGAAGATGAAGCAGATGAGCGCGGTCGCGGCCAGGCCCGGCGCGATCATCGGGAGGATGATCCGCCGCACCTCCGTGAAGAACCCCGCGCCGTCGATCTTCGCGGCCTCCAGGACCGCCGTCGGCAGCTCCAGCAGGAACGAGCGGATCATCCACACCGCGATCGGCAGGTTCATCGCCGTGTACACCAGCGCGAGCATCGTGACGTTGTCGAGCACGCCCGTATTGTTCGCGATGATGTACAGCGGCAGGATGATCGCCGCGGGCGGCATCATCCGCGTCGAGATGAAGAAGAACAGCGAGTCGCGCCAGCCGGGGACCGGCCGCAGCGACAGCGCGTACGCCGCGGGCGTCGCGAGCGCGAGCACCAGCAGCGTCGAGCCGATCGACGCCATGAGCGAGTTGAGCAGGTACGGGGTGAAGTCGCGCCCGAGGATCGCCTCGAACTGGTCCATTGCAGGCGTGAACAGGAACGTCGGGGGGTCGGTGCTCGCCTGGGCCTCCTGCTTGAAGCCCGAGGCGAACATCCACAGCACCGGGAAGAAGAACACCAGGGCCGCGGCCCAGGCGAGTACGCCGGCCAGGACGCTCCCCTTGCGACGGGATCGCTTCGCGGACATCTCAGCGCTCCTCTCGGAACAGGCTCGAGATGACCCGCAGCGCGAACGTGGCGATGAGGATCGTGCCGAACACGACCACGACGCCCGCCGCGGCCGCCTCGCCGACCTCGAAGGCCCGGAAGGTCACCTGGTAGATGAAGTACGGCAGGTTCGTGGTGGCCTGGCCCGGCCCGCCCTGCGTGATGAGGTAGATCGGGTCGAACGTGTTCACGATGAAGATCGACCCCAGCAGCAGCCCCAGTTCGATGAACCGGCGCAGGTGCGGGAAGGTGATGCGGCGGAACGTCTGGAGCGCGTTCGCGCCGTCCACCCTCGCCGCCTCCAGGATCTCCGGGTCCTGGCTCTGGAGCCCGGCGAGCACGATGAGCATCATGAACGGCGTCCACTGCCACGTCAGCATGAGGATCAGCGAGAACATCGGGTGCTCCGACACCCAGTCGACCCGCTCCACCCCGAACGGCGACAGGACCCAGTTGAGGATCCCGTACAGCGGGTTGAACATCGCGTGCTTCCAGATCAGCGCCGCCGCGGCGGGCATGACCAGGAACGGCGTGATGAGGAGCGTCCGGACCACGTTGCGGCCCAGGAACTGCTGGTCCAGGAGCACCGCGAGCGCGGTCCCCAGGGCCATCGCCAGCAGCACCACGCTCGCCGTCAGGACCACCGTGTTGAGCACGGCGCCCCTGAAGTGCGCGTCGCCGAGGACGGCCGCGTAGTTGTCGAGCCCGGCGAACGCGCTCTCGCCGGGGCGCAGCAGGTTCCGCGACTGGAGGCTGTAGTAGACGGTCACCAGCATCGGCAGCTGCGTGAGCACCAGGACCAGCAGCAGCGCGGGCAGCAGCGGTCTGCGGCGGCTCCAGCGCTCGCCGAGAGGCATCTTCTGAGGGCCCGGCCCGCGGCGCCTGCGCGCCGGGGCCGGGGTCGCGACGGCGGTCATCTCATCAACCGCCCTGGTAGCCACCGGTTTGCGCGGTCTCCTCCGCGTACTGCTGGGCCTTCTCCAGGGCCTCCTCGACCGTCTGGTTCCCGGCGATCGCCGCCGAGACCTCCTGGCCGACCCTGGTCCCGAGGTCCTGGAACTCCGGGATGGTGATGTACTGGACGCCCGCCCACTGCTGCTCGTACAGGCCGGGCTTCGTCACGTTCACGTTCGCGATCTGGTCCAGCGTGGGCTGCGCGTAGGCCGCGGCCGCGTCCTGGTACTCCGGGATCTCGTACGTCGACGCGCGGCTCCCGGGCGGGACGCGGGTCCAGCCCAGCTCCTCGCCGACCAGGTTGATGTACTCCTTCGACGTCGCCCAGGACATGAACTCCCAGGCCGCGTCCTTGTGCTGGGAGGTCTCCGGGAGCGCGAGGTTCCACGCCCACAGCCACCCCGAGTGCTCGGTCTCCATGACCGGCGCCGGCGCGTACCCCATGAGCCCGGCCGCGTCGGAGGACTCCGGGTCCTCCAGGACCGAGGCGCCCACGGTCGCGTCGAACCACATGGCCGCGTTGCCCTGGCTCGTGGCCGTCAGGCACTCCGAGAACCCGGCGTTCGCCGCCCCGTCCTCGCCGTAGTCCCGGACCAGGTCCACGTAGAACTGGACGGCCGCCGCGGTCTCGGGGCTCGTCAGCTGCGCGTTCCAGTCCTCGTCGTACCAGCGGCCCCCGAACGTGTGGATGATCGTGTTCAGCGGCGCGAGGTTCTCGCCCCAGCCCGCCAGGCCCCGCAGGCAGATCCCGGCCACGTCGTTCTCCGGGTCGTCCAGCTGCGCGGCGAGGTCCGCGACCTCCGTCCACGTCGGATTCGCGGGCATCGTGAGGCCCTTGGCCTCGAACAGGTCCTCGCGGTACATCAGGAACGACGACTCGCCGTAGAACGGCACCGCGTACAGGCCGTCCTCATAGGTCACCGCTTCGCGGATCGGGGCGAGCAGGTCGTCCACGTCGTAGTCCTGGTCGGACGCGTACTCGTCCAGCGGTGCGAGCCAGCCGTTCTCGGCCCAGATCGGCGTCTCGTACGTGCCGATCGTGACGATGTCGTACTGGCCCGACTCGGTGGCGATGTCCTGCGTGACCTTGTCGCGCAGCTCGTTCTCGGGGAGGATCACGAACTGCACGTCGATGCCGGTCTCCTCCTCGAAGACCGACGAGAGCTGCTCGATGTCCTGCATCTGGGGGTTGGCGACCGTGGCGATGGTGATGGTCTTCGCGTCGTCGCCGCCGCCTCCCGCGCCGGAGCAGGCGCTGGCGGCCATGACCGTCGCGAGTCCGGCGGCGACGGCGTATCGGGTGCGTACTGAGGGTTGCATCGGGGGACCTCCTCGTCCTCGATGTGGGTAGGGCGTATGCGGTTAGGCCGAGGCGGGGATCTCCCCGGATTCCCTCGGCACGAGGCGGACCGGGACGGTGGTCCGGCGGAACGGGGCGCCCGGCTCGTCGAGGCGCTCGAAGAGCAGGCGGGCGGCGGCGGCGCCGAGGGCCGCGGTGTCCTGCGCGATCACGGTGAGCGCGGGGCGCAGCAGGTCGGCCAGTTCGATGTCGTCGAACGCGATGCAGGCGACGCGGTCGCGGACGCCGAGCTCTTGCAGCGCGTGGAGGGCGCCGATGGCGGCGAGGTTGTTGCCGCACACGAGGGCGGTCGGGGCCGGGTCGAGCCCGAAGACCTCCGCGGCGGCGTCGCGGGCCTGGCGCGGGTCGCGCAGGCCGGTGCGGATGTAGCGCTTGTCGGCCGCGCCGTGCAGGTCCTCCATCGCGGCCTTGAAGCCCGCGAGGCGCTGCGCGGCGGTGTACACCGACTGCCGGTCGCCGAGGAACGCGATCCGCTCGTGGCCGCGCGCGGCGAGGTGCCGCACGGCCGCGGCGGTGCCCTCGGCGTTCTCGGAGACGACCGCGTCGGCCTTGAACCGCTTCCCGGGCCGGTCCACGAACACGACCGGGACGCCGTGCGCCCGTTCGTACTCCAGGTAGGACTGGTCGGCGCCGGAGGGGACGATGATGAGGCCGTCGACCAGGCGCGACCCGAACTCCTGCACGAGCGTGCGCTCCCGGGCGGGGTCGCCGTCGCTGGAGCCGACCAGGACCAGGTGCGAGCGCTCGGCGGCGCAGTCCTGGATGGCGCGGGTGACGCCGGCGGCGAAGGGGTTCGCGAGGTCTTCGACGACGAGCCCGATGGAGGCGGTGCGGCGGTCGCGGCGGCGGATGCTGGAGGCGATCGTGTTGCGCCGGTAGCCGAGCGACTCGACGGCGCCGAGGATGCGGTCCCTGGTCTCGGGGCGCACGCCGGGCTCGTCGTTGAGGACGCGCGAGACGGTCTTGATGCCGACCTCGGCGAGCAGGGCGACGTCCTTGATCGTCGGTGCCCTCCGGTCGGACGGCTCGTCCGTTCGCGCCATGTCGATCCTTCGCGGTCGTCTGCGAGAATCGGTGACAACGTTGGCGACAACGTTGTCACCGGAGATCTGAAAGTAGCATGTCTCACATTTCGAGTCAATCTCCTGTGCGGACCGCGAGAACTCAAGGAGGAAGCCAGTGTTGACCGTCGTCGGCGAAGCCCTCATGGACCTGGTGCGACCCCCGGGCCCGGCGGCCCCGCCCGCCGAGCACCCGGGCGGCTCGCCCGCCAACGTCGCGCTCGGCACCGCGCGCCTGGGCCTGCCCACGACCCTCCTCACCCAGCTCGGCCCCGACCCCCGCGGCGCCGCGATCCGCCGCCACCTGGAGGCCGCGGGCGTCGCCGTCACCACCTTGAGCGACGCCCCGACCAGCACCGCGACCGCGGTCCTCGACGAGCGCGGCGCCGCCCGCTACGAGTTCGACATCGCCTGGGCCCCTGAGCGACCGCTCGTCCCGCCCCCGGGCACGACCTGCCTCCACACCGGCTCCCTCGCCACCGCCCTCGAACCGGGTGCCGCCGCCGTCGAAGCGCTCCTCGCCGCCACCGAGGCCACCGTCAGCTTCGACCCGAACGTCCGCCCGTCCCTCATGGGCCCGCCCGACGAGGCCCGCAAGCGGATCGAGCGCCTCGTGGCCCTCGCCGACGTCGTCAAGGCCAGCGACGAGGACCTCGCCTGGCTCTACCCCGGCGCGTCCCCTATGGACGTCGCGAGGTCCTGGCGCGGCCTCGGCCCCGCCATGGTCGTCGCCACCCTCGGCCCCGACGGCGCCTTCGCCGCCACCGCCACCGCCGAACACCACCGCCCCGCCCGCCCCGTCACCGTGGTCGACACGGTCGGCGCCGGAGACGCCTTCACCGCGGGCATGCTCTGGCGCCTCGAAGCCCTCGGCCTCCTCGCCGACCGCGAAGCACTGCGCCGCATGGGGTCCGACCACCTCGCGACCGTGCTCGACACCGCCGTCGCAGCCTCCGCGATCACCTGCACCCGAAGCGGCGCCGAGCCCCCCACGCGCGAACTGCTCGAATCGTTCACCTCTTGACGAACCGTCCACAATCAGTACGCTGTTCGCATGAGCAACCACTCACACCACCACCGCGCAACCGCACCTCGCACGCGCACCCTGCTCGCGGTGCTCCTCGCCGCGGCCGGCCTCTTCGCCCTCGCCCCGTCGGCGGCCTACGCGGCCCCCGTCGCCGACCACTGCGTCGTCAACCTCGTCACTGAAGAGACCACCTGCGCCGCAACCCAGTCGGCCGCGTTCGCCGCCGACGCCGCCGCCTCCGAAGAGGTCGGCATCCAGTCGGTCACCCTCATCACCCTGTACGACCGCACCAACTACGACCCGGCCGGAGGCACCCGCTCCTTCGTCGGCGACGGCAGCTACACCTGCACCGCCGCCTACTCACCCGTCGAGTTCAGCGTCGACTACCTCGACGCGGCCGGCTGGAACAACCGCGCCAGCTCCGTCCACACCTACCGCTCCTGCGACATCAAGCTCTGGGACACGGTCACCCTCTCCGGCGCCTCCTCCACCTGGATCGACAACCTCGCCAACCTCGACACCATCGGCTGGAGCAACCGCGCCGGCTCCTACCAGATCAGTTAATCCCCAAGCGGTGTCCGCTGCGAAGCGGACACCGCGTCCCGCCTGACGACGGCGCGGCCCGCGCCGAAGAGGATCAGGATCGCTGCCGTGGCGAAGACGGTGTTCCCGATCAGGTCCAGTGTCGCGGATCCGGGGGTCTCGGGCTGGACCGGGAAGGCGGTCCAGGCGTAGGTCAGGGTCGCGCCAGCGGCGAGGGCGAAGATGTGGACCGGGCTCCAGCCGTCCATTCGGGACCAGCGGAGGACCAGG
Organism: Glycomyces sp. NPDC047369; assembly: GCA_040643255.1. GTDB lineage: Bacteria > Actinomycetota > Actinomycetes > Mycobacteriales > Micromonosporaceae > Glycomyces. Next base: position 1,223,554 of record JBEYTX010000001.1, read on the forward strand.
ACGGTTCCGAAGGCGGCGACGACGCACCAGGCCGCCACGTTGACCCACTCGTACCAGTCGGCCGCGACGAGGTTGGCCGGTCCCCAGAACGCGCTGGTGCCGATGAGGGACGCGGCGCCGACGGCCCAGGTCGACGGGGCGGGCCCCGGCAGGGGCGGGCGCGGGTCGCGGCCGACCCGGAACGCGAGCACGACGAGCGCGACGATGACGGCCCCGACCGCGGCGAACTGGAGCGGTGAGGCCATGAAGTCCTCCTCCGCGAGCGTCCCCCAGAACACCAGGTTGACGCCGCCGAGGTAGACCAGTGCGGTCACCACGAACCCGGGGACGCCGAGCCACGGCTCCGTGCGCCGGTCGGGGACGAACGCCTCGACGATCGCGATCGGGACGCAGATGCTCCAGACCGTGTGGAGCGCCAGGATCGTGACCGTCAGCTCGACGTTCATGCCGATCCCGGGGAGGAACGAGTCCCCGTGCAGCAGATCGTGTCCCGCGTACGCGTCGTTCCACAGGAGCTGGTCGACCGGGCCCTCCTCGATGAGCGCGTACGCCGCCGCGAGCAGCACCATCGTCGGCCACCCCCGCCCGGCCCGCCGCGCGGTCTCGCGGATGAGGAGCGCCCCGCCGCCGTACAGCGGCGCGAGCAGCAGCGCCAGCCCGAACTCGGAGATCGCCAGGTTCCCGAGCAGCAGCTCCCCGACGAACGGCGCCAGCACGAACAGCCCCAGCGCGGGCGCGACGCGCCTCCAGAAGCGGGGTTTCGACATGGTTCCTCCCATAGTCGCCGCATCGTATCCCGGCCCGTCCCGCCGCGGCCGCGCTTCAATCGCCGGATCGGCGGCGCAGCAGCGGGGGATTGAGGAGGGTCGCGTCGCCGCGGCGGTACAGCCGCGCCGGGCGGCCCGCGCCGCCCTCGGTGGAACCGCCTGTGGGGGCGACGAAGCCGGGGGTGGACGTGGCCTTGCGGTGGAAGTTGCGGGGGTCGAGGGTCTCGCCCCAGACCGCCTCGTAGACCTGCCGCAGCGCCGCGATCGTGAACTCCGGCGGGCAGAACGCCGCCGCCAGCGGCGTGTACTCCAGTTTGGACCGGGCCCGCTCGACGCCGTCGGCGAGGATCCGGTCGTGGTCGAACGCCAGTCCGAGCTTTCCGACCGGCCGCCACTCGGCCGCCGCCGCATCCGTGCCCGCCGTCGGCACCGGCAGGTCCGGCAGCAGCGCCAGGTACGCGACCGTCACCACGCGGCCCCGCGGATCGCGTTCGGGCGCACCGTAACTCGCGAGCTGCTCCAGGTGCCCGCCCGCGCCCGCCAGGCCCGTCTCCTCCGCGAGCTCGCGCCGCGCGGCCGAGGCGAGGTCCTCGTCTTCGAGCACGAACCCGCCGGGGAGCGCCCACGCGTCGAGGTACGGCTCGATCCCGCGCCGCACCAGCAGCACGTGCAGCGCGCCCTCCCTGACCGTGAGCACCACCAGATCGACCGTGACCGCGAACACCGGATAACTCATTCTCACCACCTTGACGATAACCTAGCACGAGTATTATCGTCATGATGACGAGAAAAGGAGGCCCACCCCATGGCCGATGTCACCAACCGCCTGTTCCTGCGCCACCTGCGCGGCACTCCCACCGTCTGGGTCCGCTTCCAGAAGCGCGGCCGCAACGTCAAGGAAGGCACCGGCCAGTCGTTCTGGTACCGGCCCCTCACCGCCGTCCTCTCCGAAGTCCCCGTGGACGACCGCGAACTGCCCCTGATGTTCCACGCCCGCACCGCCGACTTCGCCGACGTCACCGTCCAGGCCACCGTCACCTACCGCGTCGCCGACCCCGCGCTGGCCGCCGCCCGCCTCGACTTCTCGGTCGACCCCTACGGCGGCCAGGCCCGCGCCCGCCCCCTGGACCAGGTCGCGACCCTCCTCACCGAGCTCGCCCAGCAGCCCGCGCTCGACCTGCTCGCCCGGGTCCCCTTGGCCGACGCGCTCACCGTCGCCATCACCGAGGTCCGCGAGGCCGTCGCCGCCGCACTGTCGGACGACGCGCGGCTCGGGGACGTCGGCGTCGCGGTCGTCAGCGCCCGCGTCGTCGCGATCCGCCCCGAACCGGAGATGGAGCGCTCGCTCCAGACCCCCACCCGCGAAGCGGTGCAGCAGGACGCGGACAAGGCCACGTACGCCCGCCGCGCCCAGGCCGTCGAGCAGGAGCGCGCCATCGCCGAGAACGAGCTCCAGAACAAGATCGAGCTGGCCCGCCGCGAGCAGCAGCTCGTGGAGCAGAAGGGCGCCAACGACAGGCGCCGCGCCGAACTCACCGCCGCCGCCGAACTCGCCCAGGCCCAAGGCGAAGCGGAGAAGGCCCGCACCCTCGCCACCGCCCAGGCCGACCGGGTCCGCGAGGTCGGCGCCGCCGAGGCCGACGCCGAGGCCGCCCGCATGGCGATCTACCGCGACCTGCCCACCGGCGTCCTCCACGCCCTCGCGATGCGCGACCTCGCCGGGCAGCTCCCCGCGATCGGCCAGCTCACCGTCACCCCCGACCTGCTCACCGGCGCCATCGCCCGGCTCGCGGACGGCCAGCGGTGAGCGCCACCCTCGCCCCGCGCGTGGTCGTCGTCAGCCGCCGCAGCGAACTCGACGAGCTCCTGGCCCGCCACGGCACGCGCGCCGCCGCCGACCACTTCCTGCGCCAGCGGGGCCGCGACCTCCAGGAGGCCACCGCCCGCCACGAGGCCCTCGAAGCCGCGCTCACCACAGTGGACGCGGCGGTCCCGGCCGAGTGGCGCCGCGGCCGCGTCGACCGCGACGACCTACCGCGGTTCCTGTTCGCGCCCGAGGACATCGTGGTCGCGGTCGGCCAGGACGGCCTCGTCGCGAACGTCGCGAAGTACCTGTCCGGCCAGCCGGTGATCGGCGTCGACCCCGAACCGGGCCGCAACCGCGGCGTCCTCGTCCGGTTCCGGGCCGCGTCGGTCGCCCAGGCGCTCAAGGCGGTCGCCGCCGGGACCGCGGCGGATCGGAGCCTCACCATGGTCGCCGCGCGGCTCGACGACGGCCAGCAGCTCGCCGGGCTCAACGAGGTCTACGCCGGGCACGCCGCCCACCAGTCGGCGCGCTACCGGCTCGTGGACGCGGGCGGCCGCGGCGAGCGCCAGTCCTCCTCGGGGGTCCTCGTCGGGACCGGCACCGGCGCCACCGGCTGGACCGCCTCCGTTGCGGCCGAACGGGACCGCCGCGAGGTCCTGCCGGGCCCGGAGGCGCCGTCGCTGTCGTGGTTCGTGCGGGAGGCGTGGCCCTCGCCCGCGACCGGCACCGCGCTCACCGCGGGCGTCCTGGGCACGGGGGAGGAGCTGCGGCTCGTGTGCGAGAGCGAGCGGCTCGTGGTCTTCGCCGACGGAGTCGAGTCCGACCACCTCACGGTCACGTGGGGCCAGCAGATCACCATCGGCCTGGCCGACCGCCGCCTGCGCCTGGTCGTGCCCGGATAGCGACGAGTCGGTCGCATCCGGTTACGGCCCAGTGGATCCGGACGCTACCGTATGCCGATGAACCGATTCGAAGGCAAAGTCGCCGTCATCACCGGTGGAGCGAAGGGGATCGGGGCGGCCTGCGCGGCGCGCCTCGCGGCCGAGGGCGCGACGGTGTACGTCGCCGACGTGGACGAGGAGGCGGGGGAGCGGATCGCCCGCGAGCACGACGGGGTCCGCTTCCACCGCGCCGACGCCGCCAGCGCCGCGGACTGGACCGCCCTGCACGACACCGTGACCGGCGCCCACGGCCGCCTCGACGTCCTCGTCTCGAACGCCTTCGCGAGCGTCAACGGCGCGCCCCACGAACTGTCCGAACCGGACTGGGACCTCACCCACGACGTCACCCTCAAGGCCGCCTACCTCGGCGTGAAGGCGTTCATCGGGCCGCTGCGGGAGGCCCGCGGCGCGGTCGTGGCCGTCTCCTCGGTCCACGCCCACCGCTCGCTCCGCGGCTACACCGCCTACGCCGCCGCGAAAGGCGGGCTCAACGCCCTCGTCAGGCAGCTCGCCGTCGAGTACGCCCCGCACGTCCGCTTCAACTCGGTCTCGCCCGGCCCGATCCGCACGACCCACTGGGCCGACACCTCCGAGGAGGACATCGTCCGCGCCGGCGACGCGACCCTCGTCGGCCGGGTCGGCCGCGCCGACGAGGTCGCCACCGCCGTCGCCTACCTCGCCTCCGACGAGGCCAGCTACGTGACCGGCGCCGACCTCCCCGTCGACGGCGGCTGGCTCACCCTCAAGCACGCGCTCTGACACGGCGAACGGGACCGCCTTCCCGGGCGGTCCCGTTCCGGTCCGCGCGTTGACATCGATCAGTTAGTTAGTTAACCTGACTATTTATGACGGCCCTGCCTCCGGTCCGTCGCTGATCGAGAGGACCTTGATGAAGATCGCCGTGGTCGGTGGCGGATCCACCTACACCCCCGAGCTCGCCGAAGGCTTCGGCGCCAACGCCGCCGCGCTCGGCATCGACGAAGTGGCGCTGGTGGACCCGGCCGCGGACAAGCTGGAGGTCATCGGCCCGCTGGTGCGGCGCATCATGCGCCGGCACGGATCGGCGGCCCGGGTCGAGTGGACGACCGACCTCGACCGCGGCGTCGAGGGCGCCGCGATCGTGCTGCTCCAGCTGCGCGTCGGCGGCCAGCGGGCCCGGATCGAGGACGAGGCGTTCCCCCTCGAGTGCGGCTGCGTCGGCCAGGAGACCACCGGCGCGGGCGGCCTCGCGAAGGCCCTGCGCACCATCCCCGTCGCGCTCGGGATCGCCGACCGCGTCCGCGAACTCGCCGCCCCCGGCGCGTGGATCGTCGACTTCACCAACCCCGTCGGCATGGTCACCCGCGCGCTCCTCGACGCGGGCCACCGCGCGATCGGCCTGTGCAACGTCGCGATCGGCTTCCAGCGCCGCTTCGCCGGGCTGCTCGGCCGCGCCCCCGAGGACGTCGTCCTCGACCACGTCGGCCTCAACCACCTCACCTGGGAGACCGGTGTCAAGGTCGACGGCAGCGACGTCCTCCCCGACCTCCTCGACGAGCACCGAGACGAGATCGCCGACGAAGTGGACCTCCCCGCCGCGGTCTTCGCGGACGGCCGTGTGCCCTCCTACTACCTGCACTACTTCTACGCCCACGACAGGGAAGTGGAGCGGCTGCGCACCGCGCCCTCGCGCGGCCGCGAAGTCGCCCGCATCGAGGCCGAACTCTGGAAGATCTACGAGGACGACACCCTCGACCGCAAGCCCGACCTGCTTTCGCAGCGCGGCGGCGCCTACTATTCCGAGGCCGCCGTGGCGCTCATGCGCTCGCTGCTCACCCAGGACGGCGGCGTCCACGCCGTGAACGTCCGCAACCGCGGGTTCCTGCCGTACCTGCCCGACGAGGCGGTCATCGAGGTCTCGGCCCGCGTCGGCGCCGACGTCACGCCCGTCGACGTGGCCCCGCTCGGCCCGCGGCAGCGCGGCCTCGTCGCGGCCGTGTCGGCCTACGAGGAGCTGGGCGTCCAGGCCGCGGTCCGCGGCGGCGAGCGCCGCGTCTACGAGGCGCTGCTCGCGCACCCGCTCGTCGGCCAGCACGACCTCGCGGAGGGCCTGACGGCCCGCCTCATCGCCACCGGGCGGGACCACCTCCCTTGGGCCTGAACGCGGACCGCGCCTTCATCGCGGTGGACGGCGGGAACTCGAAGACCGACGTGGTCGCCGCGACCGCCGACGGCCGCGTCCACGCCTATGTGCGCACCGGCACCTCCTCGCCGCACCGGCTCGGCTACCGGGAGGCGGTCGACCTGCTGGGCAAGCTCATCGACACCGTCCGCGCCGAAGCCCGGTGGGGGAGTGAGGTACCGCTCGCGCGGGTCGACGCCCTCCTTGCGGGCGTGGACCTCCCGGTGGAGGTGGAGCGGCTGAACGCCGACGCCCGCTCGCGCGGCTGGGCCGAGGAGACCGTGCTCGACAACGACGTGTTCGCGCTCCTGCGGGCCGGGACGAGCGACCGGAACGCCGTCGCCGTCATCTGCGGCGCGGGCATGAACAGCGTGGGGCGCAACGCGTCCGGTGAGTGGTCGCGGTTCCCGGCGCTCGGGCCGACCACGGGCGACTGGGGCGGCGGCGAGGACCTCGGCGACGCCGTGCTCTTCCACGCCGCCCGCGCCGAGGACGGCCGCGGCCCCGCCACGGCCCTGTGCGCGGCCGTGCGCGCGCACTTCGGGACCGGCACCGCCGAGGACGCCGCGGTCGGCCTGCACTTCGGCCGTTTCCCCCGGGACATGGTCCACGGGCTGGTGCCGCGCCTGTTCGCGGCCGCCGACGCCGGGGACGCCGTCGCGGAGTCCGTCGTGGAGCGCCAGGCGGCCGAGATCATCGCGATGGTCCGCGTCGCGGCCCGCAGGCTCGGACTCGGCAAGGGGCCGTTCACGATCGTGGGCGGCGGCGGGGTCCTCGCGGCCGCACCCGCGGCCCTGCACCGGCACCTGGCGCCGATCCTGGAGGCGGAGTTCCCGCTCGCGTCCTACACCGGGCTCGACCGCCCGCCCGTGCTCGGCGCCGCGTGGACCGCGCTCGACGCGCTCACCGGCGCGACCGACACCGCGGCCCACCGCAGGCTCGCGGCCGGCATCGCCGCGAGGGAGCCCGTCCGCGTCGCCTACTGAACCTCCGGGAGGGCCGCGTCGAGCACGCGGCCCTTCAGGTCGGCGTACGCCAGGTCGAGGACCCCGATCGCGACGGCGTCGCCGTACACCGCCGACGGCAGGATCCGCTCGGCCAGCGAGGCGTTCGCGCGGCGCACCGACTCCACGAAGGTCTCGCCGCCCGCCCGCGCGATCTCGCCGCCCAGGACCAGGCTCGGCGGGTCGAACAGGCACGTGAGCAGGTGCAGCGCCCCGGCGACCCGCTTGGCGTAGGCGTCCATGAACGCCTGCGCGCCCACCTTGACGGCCGCGGTCATGACCGCGGCGGCGTCGGCGCCCGCGACGCCGTGCTCGCGGCCCAGGGCGAGGACGGCGGGGGCGCCGATCCAGTCCTGGTAGGTCGGGTCGTCGGGGCCGGTCCGGTCGGGGAAGACGGGCACGTACCCGAGTTCGCCCGCGGCGCCGCGCGCGCCGACGACGAGGCCGTGCGCCAGGTCGATCCCGGTGCCGATGCCCTCGCGGCCCAGCCACAGCAGGACCAGGCCGCCGGAGACCGCCGGGTTGCGGCGCTCGGCGACGGTGGCGGCGTTGACGTCGTTGTGGATCGTCACCGGGCAGTCCATGAACGACTCCAGGGACGCGCCGAGCCGCACGTCGGGGGCGCCGGGGAGGTCGGCGTACCCGATGGTGTCGGTGACGGCGTCGTAGGCGCCGGGGACGGCGAGGTGGACGACGGCGACGCGGTCCAGGGCGATCCCGGCGTCGTCGGCGGTGCGGCGCAGCATGCGCTGGACCGCGGTGTCGACGGGGACCGCGGTGAAGTCGAACGTGCGGGTCGACGAGGCCCGCTCGCGCCCTTTGAGGTCGCGGATCGCGACGGTGACGCCGTCGGGCTCGTGGAGGGTCACGGCCGCGGCGAACGCGTGGTCGGCGTTCACGGAGTACACCTCGGCCCGGGGCCCGACCTGCCTGGCGGTGGTCCGCCCCTGGGTGACCGCGAGCCCGGACTCGGCCAGCCGCAGCATCACCTGCGAGGCCGTGGGCTTGGCCAGGCCGGTGAGCTTGCGCAGCTCCACGCGGGTGAGCGTGTCGTTCTCGAGCAGGTGGTAGAGCGCGGCGCGCTCGTTGATGGTGCGCAGCAGGTGGGAGGAGCCGGAGGGGACGGGCGGGTCCGTGTTCGTTCGCATGGGCGTCCTTCGTCGCTGATGGCCGGGCCGCGGGAAGTTCTGTTCGCGTCGATGTTGACCCCGGGGCCCGCTGAGTATACTATCGGCGCTTATAAGTTAGTAATCTTATCTAACTATTAAGCTCGATGCACCCCCGAGACTCCTCACCGTCACCCCGAGCAAGGGACACCGCCATGACGCACCGCCCCGGCCGCCCGAGCCGCCGCACCGTCCTCCAGACCTCCGCCGCCCTCAGCGCGGCCGCCGCCCTCGCCGCCTGCACCGGGACCGGCGGTGGCGACGCCCGCGCCACCACCCTCTACACCGCCGGGCTCCAGGACGGCGCCCCCACCAACTTCAACCCCCTCGGCTGGACCGCCTCGTGGCCCGTCGGCAACTACGCCGTCCACCTCTACGAGACGCTCTTCAACTTCAACCTCCTCACCGGCGAGTCCGAACCGCTCCTCGCCTCCGGCATCGCCTGGGACGGCGACGCGGGCGCCGTGACCCTCCAAGAGGGCACGACCTGGCACGACGGCAAACCGCTCACCAGCGCCGACGTCGTCGCCACGTTCGGCCTCGCCGACCGCAACGAGGGCATCGCCTACGGCGACGTCTGGTCCTACGTGGACGCCATCGAGGCGCCCGACGACCGCACCGTCGTGTTCACCCTCAACGCCGAACGCCCCCAGCGCCTGCGGCTCATGGACCTGCTCTGCTTCACGTACATCCTCCCCGCGCACGTGTGGGCCGAGGTCCCCGACGCCGAGCTCACCGAGCACCCCAACACCGAGCCCGTCGGTTCCGGCCCGTACACCCTCGACTCCTACTCCCACCAGGACGTCACCCTCGCCCTCCACCCCGACTACTGGGGCGCCGAGGTCCACGGCAAGCCCGTCCCGCAGAAGGTCGTCCACGCGATCTACGAAGGCAACGACGCCGCGAACCTGTCCTTCCAGAACGGCGACATCGACCTCTCCGCGTACTTCCTGCCCCGCGTCAACGAGCTCTGGGAGGACCGCGGCCTGCCCGTCAAGACCTGGCAGAGCGACGCCCCCTACCACCTGCCCGGCTCCATCCCGATGCTCATCATCAACACAGTGTCCGGCCCGCTCGCCGACGCCCGCGTGCGCCGCGCGCTCGCCCACGCCATCGACTACGCCAAGATCGCCGAGTCCGCCATGGCCGGGATGAGCGACCCCGCGCAGGCCAGCGTCATCCTCCCCGAAGGCGCCGAGAGCGTCCACTTCAACGCCGAAGCCGCCGCCGCGGGCTGGTCCTACGACCCCGCCGAGGCCGCCCGCATCCTCGAAGAGGAGGTCGGCGCGGCCAAAGGGGACGACGGGATCTACGTCCTCCCCGACGGGACCCGCCTCGGCCCGTTCAAGGCCGCCACCCCGCAGGGCTGGACCGACTGGAACGCCGCCCTCGACATCGTCGCCACCACCGCGACCGCCGCCGGGATCGACGTCGTCACCGAGTTCAGCGACTTCACCGAGGTCAACGACAACCTCGGCAACGGCGCGTTCGACATGGTCCTGTGGTACGTCTCCGACGTCGCCCCCTCCAGCCCCTGGTCGCGCATCCGCGACCTCATCGACGACCGCGACGTCCCGCCCGTCGGCGAGATGGCCTTCTGGAACTTCGGGCGCTTCCACCACGACGCCGTCCCCGCGCTCCTCGACGAGGCCGCCACCGCCGCCGACGCCGCGGCGGCCACCGCCGCCTACACCCAGCTCGACGACATCATCCGCGCCGAGGCCCCCGCCATCCCGCTCATGTACCGTCCCTTGGAGTTCTACCAGTTCAGCGAGAAGAACTGGACCGGCTTCCCCACGAAGGACGACCCGTACTGCGCGCCCATGCAGGGCATGACCGGCATCCGGATCCTCGCCAAGATCAAGCCCGCCGAGTCCTAGGACATGACGCTCCTCCGCCACATCCTCGCCAAGCTGGGCTGGTACGCCGCGGCCTTCGCCGCGGCGCTGGCGCTCAACTTCTTCCTGCCGCGCCTGCTCCCCGGCAACCCCGTCGACACGCTCATCGGCCAGGCCCTGCGCGGCCACGCCTCCTCCGAGACCAAGCAGCGCGTCTACGAGACCTACATCGCCGAGTTCGGGCTCGACCAGAACCTGTGGACCCAGTTCCTCACGTACATCGGGAAGACCCTGCAAGGGGACTTCGGGACCTCGTTCAGCCGCTACCCGGCCGACGTGGCCGCGATGGTCGCCGACGCCCTGCCGTGGACCATCGCCCTCCAGCTCCCCGCGGTCCTCCTCGGCTGGCTCATCGGGAACCTCGTCGGCGCCGTCGCCGCCTACCGGCGCGGCGGCTTCGACCGGAGCGTCTACCTCTCCAGCCTGTTCCTCACCGCCGCGCCCTACTACTGCCTCGCGGTCCTGCTGCTCTACGGCCTCGCCGTGGCGCTCCCGCTGTTCCCCACCGGCGGCGGCTGGTCCTTCGGCCTCAAGCCCGAGTGGACCGGCCTGTTCGCGGTCGACGCGGTCTCGCACTGGTTCCTGCCGTTCCTGTCCCTGCTGCTGGTGTTCATCGGCGGGCAGGCCATCGGCATGCGGTCCATGGCCGTGTATGAAGTGGACGCCGACTACGTGCGGTTCGCCGAGAGCTTCGGCCTCGCCGACCGCAAGATCATCGGCTACATCTTCCGCAACGGGATGCTCCCGCAGGTCACCGGCCTCGCGCTCGCCATCGGCACGCTCGTCGGCGGCGCGCTCCTCACCGAGATCGTGTTCTCCTACCCGGGGATCGGGACGCTCCTGTACGAGGCGATCCTCAACAAGGACTACCCCGTCATCCAGGCCGTGACGCTCCTCGTCCTCGTCGTCGTGCTCGTCGCGAACTTCCTCGTCGACGTCCTCTACGGCCTCATCGACCCGCGCATCCGCGCCGCTGAAAGGGGCGAACGGTGAAGGCGCTCACGACGCTCCCGCCGCGGTTCCACGCCGCCGCCGCGGTCTTCCTGCTCATCGCCGCGGCCGGCCTCATCGGGCCCCTCGCGGCCCCGGCCGGGCCCGGCGACCTCCTCGGCCCGTCCTTCCAGCCGCCCGGCGCGGACTTCCTCCTCGGTACCGACCACCTCGGCCGGTCCGTGGGGATCCAGCTCGTCCACGGCATCCGCACATCCCTCTACATCGGACTTCTCGCGGGGATCGCCGGGACCGTCCTCGGCGTCCTCATCGGCACCCTCGCGGGCTACCGCGGCGGCCTCGTCGACGAGATCCTCATGGGGCTCACCAACATCATGATCACCGTCCCCGCGATCATCGTGCTCCTGCTGCTCTCCATCAGCCTCGACACCCGCTCCGTCACCGTCATGGGCGCCTGCATCGGCGCGGTCTCCTGGCCCTGGACCGCCCGCGCCGTCCGCTCCCAGATCGCCAGCCTCAGACAGCGCGAGCACGTCGACATCGCCCGCCTCTCCGGCTCGCGCACCTGGCGGATCATCGCCGTCGAACTCCTGCCGTACATGATGTCCTACATCGTCATGGCCTTCGTCATCCAGCTCTACGGCGCGATCCTCGCCGAAGCGGCCCTGAGCCTCCTCGGCCTCGGCCCCTCCGGCACCGCCTCCCTCGGCGTCATGCTCCACTGGGCCATCGCCTGGGAGTCCATCCGCGGCGGCCAGTGGTGGGTCTTCCTCACCCCCACCGTGTTCATCACCGCGATCACCTTCTCCCTCCTGCTCGTCCAGTCCAGCCTCGACACGGTCTTCAACCCGCGGCTGCGCGCCGGAAAGGCGGCCCGATGACCCTCGCGAGCCTCACGAACCTCACCGCCCACTACGAGGCCGGCGAAGGGCGGTTCCACGCCCTCGACGAGGTCGGCCTCGACGTCCGATCCGGCCAGATCCTCGGCGTCGTCGGCGAATCCGGGTGCGGCAAGTCCACAATGGCCTCCGTGCTCTCCCTCAACCCCGCCCCGTCCCTGCGCGTCACCTCCGGGACCCTCCGCATCGGCGGGAAGGACGTCGACCTCACCGACCCCGCCTCCCACCGGCCCCTGCGCGGCGGCACCGTCGCCCTCCTCCCGCAGGGCGCCCTCAACGCCCTCAACCCGACCCGCCGCGTCGGCGCCCTCGCCCACGACATCCTCGCCGCGGGGGACAAGCGCATCAAGCGTTCGGAGTCCCTGCGGCGCACCGCCGCCCGCCTCGAAGCCCTCGAACTCCCGCCGCGCGTCCTGCGCGCCTACCCGCACCAGCTCTCCGGCGGGATGCGCCAGCGCGTGGTGACCGCGCTGGCGACGCTGCGGAACCCCCGGCTCCTCGTCGCCGACGAGCCGTCGTCGGCGCTCGACGTGTCCTCGCAGCGGCTCCTGGTGGACCTCTTGCGGCGCTTGGTGTCCGACGGCCTCGTGGAGGGCATCGTGTTCATCACCCACGACGTGGCGCTCCTGTCGGAGCTGGCCGACCGGATCGCGGTCATGTACGCGGGCCGGGTCGTGGAGGAGGCGCCCGCGCGGGACCTCGTCGCGTCGCCGCGCCACCCGTACTCGCAGGCGCTGCTCGCCTCGGTCCTGGTGCCCGAGCCGGGGACGCGGGGCCGGCGCCTCGCGGGGATCCCCGGCTCGCCGCCGGACCTGCGGGCCCCGATCGCGGGGTGTCCGTTCGCGCCCCGCTGCGAGCACGCCCTGGACAAGTGCGCTGTGGAGCGTCCGCCGCGGCTCGTGACCGGGCCGCGCGACGACTCCTGCTGGCGCAGTGCCGAATCGGAGGAGGCGGTCAATGCCGCATGACGAGCTGCTGCGCACGGAGGGCCTGGCGAAGGTCTTCGGGCGCGGCAAGGACGAGGTCCGGGCCGTCGACGGCGTGGACCTGCGTCTCGCCGCGGGCGAGGTGACGGCCCTGGTGGGCCAGAGCGGCTCGGGGAAGAGCACGCTCGGGCGGCTGCTGCTGCGCCTGATGGACCCGAGCGCGGGCCGGGTGGTCTTCGACGGCCGGGACGTGACGGCGGTGCGCGGCGCCGGGCGCCGCGACTACTGGCGCGAGGTCCAGGCGGTGTTCCAGGACCCGTTCGCGGCGTTCCACCAGTACCGGCGGGTGGAGGCGACGCTCGCGACCGCGTTGCAGCTCTTGCCTTCGGGGACCGACGGCCGGTCGCTCATGGAGGCGTCGCTCGCCTCGGTGGGCCTCGACGCGGCCGAGACGCTCGCGAAGCGCCCGCACGAGCTGTCGGGCGGCCAGCGCCAGCGGGTCATGCTGGCGCGGGCGCTCATGCTGCGCCCGCGGCTGCTCATCGCCGACGAGGCGACGTCCATGCTGGACGCGTCGGTCCGCGCCACGGTCCTCAACCTCCTCGCGGACCTGCGGGACGAGCGGGGGATGACGGTGCTGTTCGTGACGCACGACCTGGGGCAGGCGTACTACCTGGCGGACCGGATCGCGGTGATGCACCGCGGCCGTATCGTGGAGGCGGGCCCGGCTGAGCGGATCGTGGCCGAGCCCGGGCACCCGTACACGCGGTCGCTGCTGGCGGACGTGCCGAAGCTGCACCGGACCTCTTAGCGCGCGGGGCCGCGAAACCGACAATATTGGTCGAAGTCAATCTATTGACTCGAAATCGCGGTCCCCGTAAGCTCATCAATAGATAGTAATACTGCCTAACTATTGAGGAGGAGTCCATGGCGCTCCCACCCCGCCGCAAACGGCTGCTCGGCCTGCTCGCGGCCCTCGCCGCCGTCGCGGTCATCACCCCGCTCGGCATCGGCGCGGCCTCCGGCGACGACCACGACGACCCGGCCGCGGACCCCGGCACCGAGGCCGTCGCCGGCCCGGCCGCCGAGTACGGGCAGCTGTCCGTGTGCGGCACGACCCTGTGCGACGCGGCCGGGAACCCGGTCCAGCTGCGCGGCATGAGCACCCACGGCCTCCAGTGGTACTCGCAGTGCCTCAACGACGCGTCCCTCGACGCCCTCGCCTACGACTGGGAGGCCGACATCGTGCGCCTCTCGATGTACATCCAGGAGGACGGGTACGAGACCGACCCCGCGGGCTTCACCGCCCGCATGCACGAGCTGATCGACGAGGTCACCGCCCGCGGGCAGTACGTCATCGTCGACTGGCACATGCTCGACCCCGGCGACCCGAACTACAACCTCGAACGCGCCGAGACGTTCTTCGCCGAGATCGCGCAGGAGCACGGCGACCAGGACAATATCTTCTACGAGGTCGCCAACGAGCCCAACGGGGTCGCGTGGTCCGCGATCAAGTCCTACCACGAGGCGATCATCCCGGTGATCCGCCAGTACGACGACGACGCCGTGATCATCCTGGGCACCCCCGACTGGTCCTCGCTGGGCCTGTCCGGCGACGGCGGCCCGCAGGACGTCATCGGCGACCAGGTGGACGCCGAGAACGTCATGTACACGTTCCACTTCTACGCGGCCTCGCACGACGACTACTACCTCGACGGGCTCGCCGCCGCGGCCGACGAGATCCCGGTGTTCGTCACCGAGTTCGGCACGCAGGAGTACACCGGCGACGGCCCGAACGACTTCGCGATGACCCAGCGCTACCTGGATCTCATGGCGGACAAGGGGATCAGCTGGGTCAACTGGAACTACTCCGACGACGAGCGCTCCGGCGCCGCGTTCGAGCCCGGCACCTGCCCCGGCGGGCCCTTCACCGGGGACTCCGGGAACCTCAAGGAGGCCGGCGCCTGGATCCGGGACCGGATCAGGGAGGGCTGACCGCACCCGCGCCACCGGGGGAGTCGAGGCCGTCGAATATATCGACGGACTTGACTCCCTCAATTTGTTACCGGTACCATACAAGCGCGATGTGATCGCTCACAGGGGATCTCGCGCAGCCCCGGGCGCGGACCCCCACTCCTCACGTCTCGGAAGGGACCCTCACATGACCGCACGCCGGACCGTCCTCACCGCAGGACTCGCCGCAGCCGTGACCGCCGCGCTCCCCGCCTCCGCCGCGCACGCGCAGACGTACGGCGCCTACGCGATGGCCTACTTCAAGGAGTCGCCGAACTCGACCGACGACTCCTACGCCCTCCACCTCGCCGTCAGCACCGACGGCCTCAACTGGACGCCGCTCAACCAGAACCAGCCCGTCGCCGTCCCCACCGCCGGGATGCAGGGCCTGCGCGACCCCTTCATCCTCCGCAAGCAGGACGGCACCTTCACCGTCCTCGCCACCGACCTCAAAGGCCGCGTGTTCAACCTGAACAACCAGTACATCCACGTGTGGGACTCCGCGGACCTGCGCAGCTTCACCGGCTACCGCCGCGTCAAGCTCCACGACCTCGCCACCCACTCGTGGGCCCCGACCGCGTTCTGGGACCCCGCGCGCGGCCAGTACGGCGTCGTCTACTCGGCGAACAACGGCACCCGCGACGTCTTCATGGTCAACTACACCGCCGACTTCGTGAACATGGGCGCCGCGCAGGTCTACTTCGACCCCGGCTTCAACGTCCTCGACGGCGACGTCCTGCGCCACGGCGGCGCCTTCTACCTCGCGTACAAGAACCTCGCCAACGGCAACCTCTACGTCTCCCGCTCCACCACGGGCGCGCCGAACTCGTACACGACCCTCACCAGTGGACTCCGACAGGGCTCCGCGATCGAGGCGCCGATCCTCGTGGCCGGCAACACCGGGAGCACGTTCTGGCTCTGGGGCGACTCCTTCTCGCCCTCCAACGCCGTGTTCTACGCCTGGCAGTCGGGCAACATCGCCGGGAACTCCTGGACCGCCCTCAACCAGCGGACCTACACCGCCCCCATGTCCTCCAAGCACGCCGGGATCGTCCCCATCACCGCCGCCGAGCGCACCGCGCTCCTGACCCGCTGGGGCGCACCGAACTGGAACCGCCTCAAGTCCTACAACTTCCCCGACCGGTACGTGCGCCACGCGAGCAACGTCGGCCGCATCGACCCGTTCCCGATGGAGCCGCCCGCCGACCAGCAATGGCGCCTCGTCCCCGGCCTCGCCGACGCCGCGGGCGTCTCCTTCGAGTCCGTGAACTTCCCCGGCCGCTACCTGCGGCACGTCAACTACGCGATCCAGCTCGCCGCGAGCGACGGCACCGCCCTGTTCAACCAGGACGCGACCTTCCACCGCACCGCCGGGCTCGCCGACGCCGCCTGGGCCTCGTTCCGGTCCCACAACTTCCCCGACCGGTACCTGCGCCACTCCGGGTACGTGCTGCGCATCGACCCGCTCTCCTCCGGCTCCGCGCTCGCCGACCGCCAGGACGCCACCTTCCAAGTGACCTATTAGGAGACCGCCATGACCCGCACGCGGCGCCTCCCGGCGCTCCTGCTCACCCTGCTGGCGCTCCTCGCGTCCCTCGCCGTCGCCGTCCCCGCCGCGCAGGCGCAGACCACGACGTTCACCAACCCGCTCAACAGCTCCGGACCCGACCCTTGGATGACCTACTACCAGGGGAACTACTACCTCATGACGACCCCG
The DNA here is from genome assembly GCA_040643255.1 of Glycomyces sp. NPDC047369. Classification (GTDB taxonomy): domain Bacteria; phylum Actinomycetota; class Actinomycetes; order Mycobacteriales; family Micromonosporaceae; genus Glycomyces. The sequence goes on from JBEYTX010000001.1 coordinate 1,239,804, forward strand.
TGGAACGGCCCGATCACCATGCGCCGGGCCGCCACGATCGAGGGGCTCAAGCACGCCGCGGCCGTCCCGGTCTACAACGACTTCCCGGCCGGGCGCGACAAGAACGTGTGGGCCCCCGAGTTCCATCTCATCAACGGCCCCAATGGACCCCGCTGGTACCTCTACTACTCGGCGGGCGCCGGGGGCATCGAGGACCAGCGCGTCCACGTCGCCGAGAGCGCCGGGACCGACCCGATGGGGCCCTACACCTACAAGGGCATGATCTTCGGGGCGCAGAACTGGTGGGGCATCGACGGCAGCGTCGTCACCATCGGCTCCCAGCGGTACTTCCTGTGGTCCGGCGTGCCGGGCCAGTGGACCGGCAACGACCCGAGCATCTACATCGCGGCCATGACGAGCCCGTGGACGCTCTCGGCGCAGCGGACGGTGATTTCGACGCCGCAACTGAGCTGGGAGACCCAGGGGACGCCCATGAACGAGGGCCCGGTGGCGCTGCAGCACAACGGCCGCACATTCGTCGTCTACTCCGCCAGCGCCTGCCAGGGCCCCGACTACAAACTCGGCCTGCTGGAGCTGACCGGAACGAACCCGCTCAGTGCGACCGCCTGGACCAAGAAGTCGCAACCCGTCTTCCAGCGCAGCGACGCCAACGGCGTCTACGGTCCCGGCCACAACGGGTTCTTCACCTCGCCCGACGGGACGGAGAGCTGGATCGTCTACCACGCCAACACCTCCGCGTCGCAGGGCTGCGGCGGGACCCGGACCACCCGCATCCAGGAGTTCTCCTGGAACGCGGACGGGACGCCGAACCTCGGCACGCCCGTCTCGGTGAGCACCGTGCTCCCCGTGCCCTCCGGCGAGACCGTCGGCGCGTACAACCGGCTCCAGTCGTACAACTTCCCGACCAGGTACGTGCGCCACGCCGACTTCGACGTCAGGATCGACCCGTCCGTCTCCCCGGCGCAGGACGGCCAGTTCCGCCTCGTCACGGGCCTCGCCGGAACCGGGACCGTCTCCTTCGAGTCGGTGAACTACCCCGGCTACTACCTGCGGCACAGCGCGTACGACCTGGTCCTGGCCCCGAACGACGGGACCGCCCAGTTCGCCGCCGACGCGACGTTCCGCCGCACGGCGGGCCTCGCCGACGCGGCCGCGGCCTCGTTCCAGTCCTTCAACTACCCGGACCGCTACCTCCGCCACTACGACTACCTGCTGCGGATCGACCAGATCACCACCGCGACCGCGCGGGCCGACGCGACGTTCCGCGTCACGTCCTGAAAACCCGTTGACAGGACCCGGCCGCGGTTCCTACCGTGGTCGGGTCCGCACCGGGCGGATCGCGAACCGGGCTGTAGCCCTAGAGGGAACGAGTGACCATGACCCGCATCGAGCCGAGCGCGCCTCGCTGCTCCGCTTAGCCACCGAGGCCGCTCGGCCTGCTCTTGCTGTCTTTTCTGTTCTTCCAGCAAGGAGCTCCGGGTGTCCAACACCAGCAATACCCTCAAGATCCACACCTTCACCTGCGCTTGGTGCGGCCTGACCGCGACCAAGACCGCCAGCGACGGCTCGCTGCGCAACCACTGCCCGTCCTGTCTGCACTCGCAGCACGTCGCCGACCACGTCGAAGGCGGCCCGAGCGAGTGCGAGGGCCGGATGAGTCCGATCGCGATCGCGGTGCTCCGCACCGGCGACTGGATGCTCATCCACCGGTGCGTGCGCTGCGATGAACTCACCTCGAACCCGGTGTGCGCCGACGACAACCAGCTCATCCTCATGCGCATGGCCGTGCGGCCGCTCGCGCAGCCGCCGTTCCCGCTCGAAGCGCTCGGCAGTCTGTAGGGGAGTGCCGGATGCCTCGACGAACCCGACCGCGCGGGCACGACGACCGCCGGAGCCAGCGCCGCAAGGACGTCCTGCACGGGGCCGGCGGCCACCGCGCGAACGACTTCCGCTGCGTGGGCTGCCGACTCGACGTCTCGCTCCACGCCCCGGGGACCGCGCACCGCAACCACTGCCCGCAGTGCCTCGCCAGCCTCCACGTGGACCGCCGGATCCCCGGCGACCGCGCCTCGGAGTGCAAGGGGCGCATGGAGGCGGTCGCGGTCTTCACCCGCCCCGACGGCGAGTGGATGATCGTGCACCAGTGCCTCTCCTGCGGGGAGCTGAGCTCCAACCGCATCGCGGGCGACGACAACGCGGTGGCCCTGGTGCGCTTGGCACTGCGGCCGCTGCACGACACCGACAGGGCCAGCAGGACCCTGATCAACCTCTAGAGACCGGGGTGGGGGGGGGGGGGGGGGCGCCCCCCCCCCCCCCCGGGCCCCCCACCCCCCACCACCCCCCCCCCGCGGCGGCGCCCCCCGCAGTAAACCCCCGCGTATGCGGCGGGG
>JBEYTX010000001.1:1242203-1665450 GCA_040643255.1 Glycomyces sp. NPDC047369
CCGCCCCGGGGGGGGGCGGGGGGGGTCTCGCCGGGGGGCGCCCCCACCCCCCGCGGCGCCGCCCCGCCCCCCCCCCCCCCCCCCCCGGGGGGGGGGGGGGGGGCGCCCCCCCCCCACCCCGCTACGCGTAGCCGAGTTCCCGCATCGCTTCGGCGTTGTCGGGCTGCGCCCAGAACAGGTCGTGCAGCTCCGGCGGCAGCTCGCGCTCGTGCGCCCCCGTCGCGCCCGAACGGAAGAACGCCGGATCGTGCGCCTGGAGCTCCGCGAACGACGGGACCCGCGCGTCCCCGACCGGTTCCAGCTCCGGGACGGCCGCACCGGTCGCCTTGCGGACCACCGCGACCGGATCGGCGATCAGCTCCTCGAAGCGGATCCACACCGGCGCCGGGGCCTCCGAGCGCCGCCAGGACAGGACGTTCTGCCCCCACCCGCCGGTGCCGCCGCTCCTGCGGACGATCATCGCGCGGGCCTCGGCCGCGAAGTCCCCGCCGTCCTTCGTGTTCAGCCGCGCCCACGACACCGTGCTGTCGCGGCCGTCGCGCACCAGGCACACCGCGCGGTCCTCCGCGGCGATCACCGCGTCGTCGCGCCGCCGGTGCGTCTTGACGATGTGGACCTCCGGCGAGGCGCGCATCTCCGCGAACGACGCGGGCCGCTCCCGCGCGCCCATCAGCTCGGGTCCGATCTGCGCGGCCACCCCGTCGACGTCGTACACGACATACGTCGGCACCCGGTAGAGCCGTTGCAGCGCAATACGGAAGAACGTGTTCCCCGAGCGCGGGTACGAGGACAGCCAGACGATCACGGCCAGACCCTATCCGCCCTCGCCGGGGCGGATGAGGCCGTGGTCGAAGGCGAAGACCGCCGCGTGGATGCGGTCGCGCAGTCCGAGTTTCGCGAGGACCCGCTTGACGTGGGTCTTGACGGTGGCCTCGCCGACGAACAGCGCGGCGGCGATCTCGGCGTTCGAGCGGCCGCGGCCTAGTAGGAGCAGCACCTCCGTCTCGCGGTCGGTGAGCCGGTCCAGGCGCCGCCGCACCTCCGGGCCCGGCTCGACGGGCGCGTTGCGCGTGAACTCGGCGAGGAGGCGCCGGGTCACCGAAGGGCCCAGGAGCGCCTCGCCCGCGGCGAGGGTGCGCACGCCCGCGATGAGCGTCTCGGGCGGGCTGCGCTTGAGCAGGAACCCGCTCGCCCCGGCGCGCACCGCCGCGAACACGTACTCGTCCAGCTCGAACGTCGTGAGCACCAGCACCTTCGGCGGATCCGCCAGGGCCGCATGGATCTCGCGGGTCGCGGCGATGCCGTCGAGGACGGGCATGCGCACGTCCATGAGCACCACGTCCGGTGCCGAGTGCAGCGTCTGCCGCACGGCTTCGCGGCCGTCGGCGGCCTCGCCGACCACGGCCACGTCCTCCTGGGTCTGGAGCATCATCCGCAGGCCGACGCGCATCAGCTCGTCGTCGTCGGCGATCACCACCCGGATCACGCGGCCTCCCTCGGCAACCGGGCCCGGTTGCGCCAGCCGCCGGAGTCCAGCGGCCCCGACTCCCACTCGCCGCCGAGCGCCGCGACCCGCTCCCGCATCCCCGCAAGGCCGCGGCCCTGCCGCTGCGGCGCTGCGCCGGACCCGTTGTCGCGCACCGACACCTGGAGCCAGCCCGCGTCCTGCTCGACCTCCACGACCGCGTGCGCGGGCCGGGCGTGGCGGATCACGTTCGTCAGCGACTCCTGGACCACCCGCCGCACCGCCGCCGCGGTCTCCGGCCCCAGGCCGTCGAGGACCGCGCCGGGGACGCGCAGCTCCGCGGTCACCTCGGCGGGCAGCGACGCCAGGAGCGCGCGCAGCGACTCCTCCAGACCCGCGTCCGCCGCGTCCGCCTCCTCGGCCAGCAGCCCCAGGATCCCGTCGAGGTCCCGCATCGCCTCCCGCCCGACCCGCTCGATACTGCCCAGCACCGCGGCGAGATCCTCGCGGTCCCCGGCCAGCGCGAACCGGGCCGCGCCCGCGTGCGCGACCATCACCGTCACCGCGTGCCCGACCGCGTCGTGCAGCTCCCGTGCCATCCGCGTCCGCTCGGCCGCCCGCGCCTGCCGGACCCGCTCAGCGGCGGCCTCGCGCTCCCGCTCGATCTCATTGCGCCGCATGGTCTCCTGCGCCTCCCACCGGACCCGCCCGGCCCGGCCCACGACCACCGCGACCGCATGCGCCAGCAACGCGGGCACGAACGCGTCCGACTGGGGGACCAGCACCGCCAGCGCCACGGCGACCGGCACACAGGACGACTCGACCGCGGACCGCAGCGGACGGCTGCGCAGCACCAGCGTCAACGCCATCGCCGTCGCCAGCGACGCGTTCGTCACCGGCAGGCCCGCCAGCGCCACCGCCGCCGTCGCCGCCGACGCCGCCCACAGCGCCGTCACCGGGGCGAAGCGCCGACCCGCGATGGCCGCGAACCACACGAGCGCCGCCGCACGTTCGAGGAGCGGCCCCTCGAACAGCGACGCGACATGGTCGGAGGGGCCGATCGAGATGACCGCCGAAAGATAGGCCACCGCCAGGTCGATCAGGATCCACAGGGGACCGCGGTCGACCCGCCGGTCGGGGCGCCAGCGTCGCAGGTTCACGCCGACCACGGTACCGGCGCCCGGCCGCCCCGCCGTCCGCCCGCGAGGGGACCCCGGGTCCCCCTCCAAGGGGACGGACTCGCTCCACAGCAGGTGACGCGCGCAGGACCCGCCCGCTCATAGCGTCGAAGCCATGAACCAAGCAACATCCCACCGGCCCTGGCGGATCGCCGCCGCCGTCCTCCTCATCGGACTCGCCCTCGTCCTCGCCCCGGCCCTCGCCGCCCTCGTCTTCCTCGCGGGCGCCGCACTGACGGCCTCCATGCCCCTGCTCACCGCCGCCGCACTGGCCGTGCTCGCCGCGGTCGCCTGGGCCCTGACCTGGACCGCCGGGCGCCTCGCGTTCCCGGCCCGCCGCCGCGTCACCGCCGCCGTCCTCGCGCTGGCCCTCACCGCCGCCACCGGCGCCGCCGCGGCCACGACCCTGTTCCGGCCCTTGGACATCGACCCGCCCGCCGGGACACCCGCGGGGGAGTACTGGGACCTGCCGACCGGCTCGCGCATCGCCTACGACCACGTGCCCGCGACCGGCGAGCCCCGCGGGCAGATCGTCGTCCGCCTCCACGGCGGCCCCGGCACGCCCGGCGACGGCCCCACCGACCTCGACCACGCCCTCGCCGCGGTCGGCTTCGACGTGTACGTCTACGACCAGGCCGGCTCCGGCCGCTCCGAACGCCTCGACCCCGCCGACTACACCGTCGCCCGCCAAGTCGCCGACCTCGAAGCGATCCGCGGCGCCATCGGCGCCGACCGGCTCGTCCTCGTCGGCGGCTCCTGGGGCGCCACCCTCGCCGCCGCCTACGCCGCCGCGCACCCCGACCGCGTCGACCGCCTCGTCTTCACCTCGCCCGGCGCCCTCTGGGCCCCCGAATGGGAGGGACAGGACGAAGGCGACCTGTGGGACCGCCTCACCCCCGAGCAGAACCGCGAGATGACCGCGTTCGAATCCTCCGGCGGCGTCCGCCTCCTGACCTGGTCGCTCCTCATGGAGGACAACCCCGACGCGGCCCGCGCCCTCATCCCCGACGCCGAGATCGACGCGGTCTTCGCGCGCCTGCTGGAGATCGTCGGCTCCGCCACCAGCTGCGAACCCGGAGGCGACATCGACATCCCCGACGCCGTCCCCGGCTTCTACGCCAACCAGCTCATCGCCGCCGACCAGCTCCGCACGCCCGACCCGCGGCCCGCGCTCGCCGCCCTCGACGCGCCCGCGCTGGTCCTGCGCGGCGAATGCGACTACAAGCGCTGGGAGATCACCCGCGAGTACCGCGACGCCGTTCCCGGCGCGCAACTCGTCTACTTCGAGGGCGCCGGCCACTCGATCGAGGCCGACCGCCCCGAGCTGTACATCGACACCGTCACCGCGTTCCTCACCGGCGCCGAGCTGCCGCTCCCGGCGTACACCGGCGACGCCGACCCGGCCGCTTGACAGCCGGACCCGGCCGGGGAGGAACCCCCGGCCGGGTCCGTCGTCCACTACTGGATGTCCCAGTCCTCCAGGACGTCGTCGATGGCGCCGTTGAAGTCCGCCACCTCGGCGTACACGCCGGGCTGGCCCGCCACGGCGCACTCGTAGCCCCAGCTGACGATGCCCGCCAGGACCAGTTCGCCGTCGACGTCGGCCATGATCGGGCCGCCGGAGTCGCCGTCGCAGGAGTCGACGCCGCCGTTCTCGAGGTCGCCCGCGCAGAGCATCGTCTGCGCGTCGACCTCGCCGGGGTAGGCCGCCTGGCAGTCCGCGTCGGTCACGAACGGGACCTCGACCCACTGGGCGACGGTCGGGTACGTGTCGTCGCCCAGGTTGCCCCAGCCGGCGGTCTCGAGCACGTCGTAGACCTCGGGGTCCACGGCGAGCTCGATCGGCTGCACGTCGAGTTCCTCTTCGAGCAGGAGCAGCGCCCAGTCGTTGGCGAACTCGACCGGGTCGTTCCAGTCGTGCGCGAGGTGGATCTCCGCGACGTCGGCCTCGTTCAGGTCGGGCGACTCGAGGTCGACCGACCCGGCGAGGACGGTGATGTCGACGGCGTCCTTGTCCTCGACGCAGTGCGCCGCGGTGAGCACCACGGAGGGCGCGATGACCGAGCCGCCGCAGAAGTGCTCGGCGGCGGGTTCGCCGGGCAGCTCGTCGCCGATGCTGACGAGCCAGGGGTACTGGCCCTCCGCCGCCGGCTGGCCGCCGACGACCTTCGCCTCGAAGCCGCCGTCGGTCGAGGGCTCCTCGGCGTTGGCGGCGATGCCGCCCCAGACCAGGGCGACGGCGCCGAGGCCCGCGGCGACGCCGGCGCCCGCCCGGATCAGGTGCTTCCTCTTCAACTCCACTGTGAACCTTTCGGGGTGGATGCGAGGGTCGGGCCGAATGGCCCGCCTCGCAGGAAAATATCCGGATCGTCCCGGGACCCCTCCCGGCGCGATGCGCGCATCGGCGAGAATCGGCCGATGAGCGAACAGGTCCACACCCGCACCGGCCTCGCCGCCGACCTGCGCCGCCTCGGCCTCGCCGACGGCGACACCGTGATGGCCCACGCGGCCTTCAGGAAGGTGGGGACCGTCCTCGGGGGACCCGACGCCCTCGTGGACGCGGTCCTCGACGCCGTCGGGCCCGCAGGGACCCTGCTGTCCTACCAGGACTGGGAGCCGGGCCTCGACATCTGGGACGAGGACGGCCGCGTTCGCGCCGACCTGCGCGACCACGTGCCGCCCTTCGACCCGGCGACCGCCCGCGCCGCGCGCTACATCGGGGTCCTCGCGGCCACCGTCGGCACTCGTCCGGGCGTGCGCCGCAGCGGGAACCCCGGCGCCGCCGTCGCCGCGCTCGGCGCCCGCGCCGAGGAGTTCACCGCCGACCACCCGCTCGACTACGGGTACGGCGAGGGCTCGCCGCTCGCGCGCCTCGTCGCCGTGGGCGGGAAGGTCCTCATGGTCGGCGCGCCCCTGGACTCCATGACGCTCCTGCACCACGCCGAGCACCTCGCCGATCTGCCCGGCAAGCGCCGCATCAAGGTCGAGTACCCGCTCGCCACGCCCCACGGCACCGAGTGGCGGACCGTCGAGGAGTACGACACGGGCGACCCGGTCGTGGCCGGGCCGCCCGAGGACTACTTCGGGTCCATCGTGGAGGACTACCTCGCCACCGGCGCCGGGACCCGCGGCACGGTCGGCGCCGCCGACAGCGTCCTGGTCGACGCGGCCGGGATCGTGCCGTTCGCGGTCGCCTGGATGGAGGAGCGGTACGGCGCCTAGAACTCCAGCGGGCCCAGCGAGGGCTCCGCGACGAAGCGCAGTACCGCCTCCGGGGCGCCGTCGAGTTCGAGCAGCACCGCCTCGTTGCGGCCCGGCCGCAGGACCGGGCCGGGCACGTACAGCGTCCGCTGCGGGCCGCGGGACCAGTAGCGGCCCAGGCAGAACCCGTTGATCCAGGCGATGCCCTTGCCGAGGGCCGAGGTGTCGAGGAACCGGTCCGCGGCCTCGTCCACCTCGAACTCGGCGCGCGCGAAGCGCAGGCCCGGGACGGCCGGGGCCGCCTCGCCCGCACCCTTGCCGAGCGCCAGCAGGTCCGCCTCGCCGATCGCGCGGGTCGTCCAGTCCGACAGCGGCTTCCCGCCGAGGCGCACCCCGCCGATGAGGCCCTTGTCCTCGCCGAGGCGCGGCCCGTAGTTGACGCGGCCCTGGTTCTCCACCAGCAGCCGCAGTGACTCGCGGACCGCCGGGACCGCCAGCGCCCGCTGGTGCAGCTCGCGGGACAGGACCCCGACGGTGACGCCGTCGACCACGACGTGGACGCGGTCGCGGACCTCGCCGATGACGAGGACGCCCGCGTCGGCGCTGAACCGCTTCTCGTGCAGCAGGAACGCCGCGTCGTGGCGGGCCTGCGCGAACGACGGGACCTCAGCGGACCCGATCGCGTCGAGCGCTTCGAACGCGGCGAGGGCCGGGGCACCGACGAGGAGCGGGGCCTCGCCGGTCGGCGCCGGCGCGGCCTCGGCCGGGACCTCCTCGGGCAGTTCGGTGTAGCGGCCGATGACCTCGCGGAACGCCCAGTACTTCGCGGTCGGGCGGCCCGCCTCGTCCAGGGGCGCGTCGTAGTCGTAGGAGGTGGTGATGGGCATGTACGTGCCCTTGTCGTTGGCGCCGCTGGTGAGCCCGAAGTTGGTGCCGCCGTGGAACATGTACAGGTTCACGGAGGCGCCGCGGCCCAGGAGCACGTCGAGGTCGGCGGCCGCGTCGGCGGCCTTCGTGGTGTGGTGGTGGGTGCCCCAGGAGTCGAACCAGCCGTCCCAGTACTCCGAGGACATGAGCGGCCCGGTCGGCTGGTGCTCGCGGAGGGTGTCGAGGCGCTCGTCCGAGCGGGACCCGAAGGACGCGGTCATGTGCAGGCCCGGCAGCGACCCGCGCTTGAGCATCCACGGCTCCGGCTGATCCACAGTGGTCAGCGGCACGGTGATCCCGTTGTCCCGGAACATGCCCGTGAGGGTCTCCAGGTACGCGGTGTCGTCGCCGTAGGCGCCGTACTCGTTCTCGACCTGCATGAGGATCACGGGCCCGCCCGCGTCGATCTGGAGCGGGGCCACGATCGCGCACACGCGCCGCAGGTACTCCTCGATCGCCGCGAGGAACTTCGGCTCGCCGCGGCGCACACCCACCTCGGGGTCGGCGAACAGCCACGCCGGGAGGCCGCCGTTGTCGAACTCGGCGCAGATGTAGGGGCCGGGCCGCACGATCGCGTGCATGCCCTCGGCGGCGACCGCTTCGAGGAAGCGGCGCAGGTCCAGGCGCCCCTCCTCGGTCCAGGAGCCGGGCTCGACGGCGTGGAGGCTCCACGGCACGTACGTCTCGACGGTGTTCAGGCCCATGAGGCGGGCCTTGCGGATGCGGTCGGTCCAGTGGTCGGGGTGGACCCGGAAGTAGTGGATCGCTCCCGAGAGCACGCGGCGGGGCTCGCCGTCGAGCAGGAAGTCGTGCTCGCCGATCGCGAAGCGGCTCATGGGCGGGTCCCTCTCTCGGAGTATTTACAGCCATCGGAAAAAGTACTCGCATCTCCTGGGCCCGCCGTCGGCCGGTCCCGCGCGCGGTGAGGTAGCCCCCTTCCATGGGCCCGCCGGGCCGGGCGCGGTTCGCATAGGATTGGCGCACCACGCGTGGGAAGGGCGGGCATGTCGACGTTTCGAGGGGCGCGGCAGCCGACCATCAAAGAGGTCGCGAGCCGCGCCGGAGTGAGTCCGATGACCGTCTCGCGCACGCTCGCCGGGGGCCGGAACGTGCGGCCCGACGTGCAGGAGCGCGTCATGGAGGCCGTCAAGGAGCTCGGCTACTACCGCAACGAGAACGCCCGGAGCCTGCGCCCGGGGCAGCCGAGCGGGCTCGTCGGCGTCGCCATCACCAACCTCGCGAACCCCTACTACGGCAATTTCGCGCTGGGCGTCGAGGAGGTCGCCGCCGAGCACGGGCGGCGGATCCTCCTGGGGAACACCGGCGAGGACGACGCGCGCGAGCGCCAGCTCGTCTCGGACTTCATCGGCCGCCAGGTCGACGGGCTCATCCTGGTCCCGACCAGCGGCGACGCCGAGCACCTGCGGCCCGAGCGGCTCGGGGACGTCCCGCTGGTGCTCGCCTCCCGCCGCGTCCCGGGCCTCGACGTCGACACGGTCCTCCTCGACGACGTCGGCGGCGCCTACCGGGGCACGCTGTCGCTCCTCGACGCCGGGCACACCCGGATCGGGTTCCTGGGGAACCGCAGCTCGGTGTTCACCGGCGAGCGCCGCTACCGCGGCTACGAGCGGGCGGTGCTCGAGCGCGGCGTGCCGATCGACCCGCGGATCGTCTTCCGCGACCAGCAGGACGTGGCCGCGGCGACCCGCGCCGCGAAGGCCATGTTCGACCTCGCCGACCCGCCGACGGCGGTCTTCAGCGCCAACAACCGGAACACGATCGGCGCTATCCGCGAGATCGGCCGCCGCATCCGCGACGGCGAGCCGCTGCACCCGGCGGTCGTCAGCTTCGACGACTTCGAGCTCTCCGAGCTCATGCCCGTGCCGGTGACGGTGATCGACCACGACGCGCGCCTGCTCGGCCGCGAGGCCGCCACGCTGCTGTTCTCCCGCCTCGACGGCACCGCCGAGGACGGCCCGCGGACCGTGGAACTGCCCGTCTCCATCGAATTCCCCTGACGCCACACCCGCCCCATCCGACCGGGTTGCACATCGCCGCGCTATGTTGGTAACGTTACCAACCGCGGGGCCGTCGTGAGGCCCCTGACTTCAGCTGACGAGGAGGTGGGCGATGGAGCTCTGCATCGACTTCGGCGGTTCCGAGATCAAGCTCGGCGCCGTCGACAACGGTGCCCCCGTCCGCACCGCCGCGGTCCCGGTCGGCGACGGGGACCTCGAAGCGGCCGCGGCCGCCGCGAGGGACCTCGCCGCAGGACTCTCCCCGGGAGCGGTCGGCATCGCGGTCCCCGGCGTCGTGGACCGCCGTGCCGGCCGCATGGTCAAGGCCCACGACAAGCACCCGCGGCTCGACGGCCTCGACCTCGTCGCCTGGGCCCGCGACGCCTTCGGGCTCCCCGCGGTGGTCGAGAACGACGCGCGGGCCGCGCTCGTCGGCGAGACCGCCACCGGCTCCGCCGCCGGAGCGCGCGACGCCGTCCTCATGACCCTCGGCACCGGCATCGGCACCGCGGCGGTCATGGACGGCGTGCTCCTGCGCGGCGCCCACGACCACGCGGGCATCCTCGGCGGCCACCTCACCGTCGACCTCGACGCCGGACTGTGCAACTGCGGCAACGTCGGCTGCGCCGAGTCCATCGCCGGGGCCTGGGCCATCCGCCGCGACCTCGCCGCCCGCGGCGACGCCGTGGCCGACGTCCGCGAGATGTTCGCCGCCGCCGCGGCGGGCGACACCGCGGCCGCCGCCGTCCGCGACCGCGCGATCCGGGCCTGGGGCGCCACCGCCGTCTCCCTGTGCCACGCCTACGACCCCGACGTCGTGATCCTGTCCGGCGGGATCATGCGCGCCGGCGACGCCGTCGCCGCCCCCGTCGCGGCCTACGTCCGCGAGCACCTCTGGACCAGCTCGCACCGCCCGGCCTTCACCGTCCCCGACCGACCCGACCTCTCCGTGCTGCGCGGACTCGCCGTCCTCGCCGCCGCGACCCATTCCTGAAGGAGCGCTCGTGCCTACCGCCAGCCCGTCCGAGACCGTCGGACGCTACGACAAGCAGCCGACCGTGCCGCTGCCGGCCGACGCCCGCGTCCTCACCGGCGCGAGCGCCTGGCACGCGGCCGCCGAGGTCGCGACCGGGCGCGCCGCCGGGCGCGCCCCGCTGCTCGTCGTCGACGCGTACCCGGGCGCCGACCTCCCGCTCCTCAAGGAGGCGATCGCCGCGGCCCTCCCGGACTGGACCGTCGTCGACGTCGAGGACGCCGCCGCCCTCCCCATCGAGGCCATCGACGCCCGCATCGCCGACAACCTCACCGACGACCGCGTCTTCGGCGTCCTCTCCCACGCGAACGTGACCGCCTTCTACGACCCCGAGCGGCTCGACAAGCTCGCCGTCGAAGCCGACGGCGACGACCGCCCCCTGGTCCTGCTCGGCTGGGGCGCCGACCTCGTCGCCCGCCGCACCGGCGCCCCCTACGCGCTCGTCCTCGCCGACATGGCCCGCTGGGAGATCCAGCTGCGCCAGCGCGAAGGCGCCGCGAACTGGCGCGCGGGCAACCCCGGCGAGGACCGCCTCCGCAAGTACAAGCGCGGCTTCTTCGTCGAATGGCGCGCCGCCGACCGCCACAAGCGCACCATGTTCGACCGCGTCGACTTCGTCTTGGACGCCAACGCCATCGGCGCCGCCCACGGCGACCCCCGCCCCGCCGGGATGGTCACCGGCGACGCCTTCCGCGCCGCGATCGCGAACGCCGCGCGGCGGCCCTTCCGCGTCGTCCCCTTCTTCGACCCCGGCGTGTGGGGCGGCCAGTGGATGAAGGAGAAGCTCGACCTCGACCCGTCCCAGCCGAACTACGCCTGGTGCTTCGACTGCGTGCCCGAGGAGAACTCCCTGCTCCTGGAGGACGCCGACGGCGCCGTCGTCGAGATCCCCTCCCTCGACCTCGTGTTCACCCAGCCCAAGGCCCTCCTGGGGGAGCGGACCTACGCGCGCTTCGGCGCCGAGTTCCCCATCCGCTTCGACTTCCTCGACACCATGGGCGGCGGGAACCTCTCCCTCCAGGTCCACCCCCTCACCGACTACATCCAGCAGACCTTCGGGATGCACTACACGCAGGACGAGTCGTACTACCTGCTCGACGCCGGCGACGACGCCGTCGTCTACCTCGGCACCAAGGACGGCGTCGACCGCGACGCGATGCTGGAGGACCTGCGCGCCGCCGAGACCGGCGAGCGCCCGTTCGACGCCGAGAAGTACGTCAACGCCTTCCCCGCGAAGAAGCACGACCACTTCCTCATCCCCGCCGGCACCATCCACTCCTCCGGCGCGAACTCGATGGTCCTGGAGATCTCCGCGACCCCGTTCATCTTCACGTTCAAGCTCTGGGACTGGGGCCGCGTCGGCCTCGACGGCATCCCCCGCCCCGTCCACCTCGACCACGGCGAGCGCAACCTCGTCTGGGAACGCGACACCGCCTGGACCGAGTCGAACCTCGTCGACCAGGCCCGCGTCGTCGCGCAGACCGGCGACACCGTCGAGGAGCGCACCGGCCTCCACGAGCTCGAGTTCATCGAGGTCCGCCGCCACTGGTTCTCCGACGAGGTCCTGCACGACACCGAGGGCACCGTCAACGTCCTCAACCTCGTCGAAGGCGACGAAGTCGAAGTCGCCTCGCCCACCGGGGCCTTCGCGCCCTACACCGTCCACTACGCCGAGACGTTCATCGTCCCGGCCGCCGTGGGCCCCTATCTCATCCGGCGGTCGGCGCGTTCGCGCAGCGACCGGTTCGGAACCGTGAAAGCCTCGGTCCGCGGCACCCGCACCGGCGAGGCGTAGCCCGTTCACCCCTTGAGAACAAAGGAGTTCACCATGAGATCCAAGCGGATCCCCCTCACCATCGCGGCGGCCGCCGCGGCGAGCCTCGTGCTCGCCTCCTGCGGCGGCGGCGCGGACGACGACGGCGCCACCACCGGCACCCTCGACTTCTACACCAACAAGGCCGCGTGGGAGCCCGACTTCGACGAGCTCAACGCCACCAGCGAGTCCGGCGCCGACATCACCCTGAACACCACCGGGTACTCCGACGCCGACCAGTACGACGCGTTCATCAAGCAGTCGTTCCGCACCGACAAGAGCCCCGGCCTGTTCACCTGGCAGACCGGCCCCTCGCTCACCGAGCTCGTCGACGAGGGCCTCATCGCCCAGACCACCGACATCTGGACCAAGGCCGTCGACGAGGGCTGGGTCTCCGAGGACCTCCGCGACTCGTACACCTTCGACGGCGAGCAGTACTGCGTCCCGATGAACATCGCCTACTGGGTCATGTACTACAACAAGAACATCTTCGAGGAGCAGGGCCTCGAAGAGCCCACCACCTGGGCCGAGCTCGACGCCATCGCCACGCAGCTGTCCGGCGCCGGGATCACCCCGTACTACCAGACCAGCACGCTGTTCACGTTCCAGTGGTTCCAGCAGCTCGTCGCGGGCACCGACCCCGAGCTCTACAACGGACTCGCCACCGGCGAGGTCGAGTACACCGACCCCGCGATCGTCGACATCATGAACACCTGGCTCGACCAGGAGGAGGCCGGCTGGTTCTCCGACGCCGGCTCCACCGTCGACCCCGCCGTCGGCCTCAAGCAGGGCGACTTCGCCATGATCAACTTCGGGTCCTTCTTCAACGGCTCCCTCGACGGCGCCGGCATGGTCTCCGGCGAGGACTACGACATGTTCGTGATCCCCGCCGTCAACGGCGACCTGGAGAAGACCCCCGTCGCCGTCGAGTCCGGCCCGCTCTGCGTCGCCGAGAACTCCTCGCAGAAGACCCTCGGCCTCACCTACTCCGAGTGGTGGATGTCGCCCGACGCGCAGACCGCCTGGAGCGAGGCCCGCGGCGACGTCGCGTTCAACCCGCAGGCCACCGTCGCCGACCCGATGCTCGAAGAGCTCGGCACCACCGTCTCCGGCGACGGCTACGAACTCTACGACCGCTACTACGAGGCCACGCCCACGCCGATCCTCACCGTCGCGCTCGAGCAGTTCGGCGCCTTCATCGCCAACCCCTCCGACCCGCTCCCGTACCTGGAGGCCATCCAGGCCGAGGCCGACGACTACTGGGCAGACCAGGGATAGCACTTCGATGACGACCGACAAGACCCTCAGCCCGCAGGCCCTCCGGCAGCGCGACCAGTACCGCTGGTCGGCCCTCGGGTTCATCGCGCCGGGCGTGCTCGTGGTGGCGGTGCTCCTGTACCTGCCGCTGCTGTGGACGACGTTCCTCAGCCTCACCGAGTACAACGGCCTCGGCGACCCCGAGTTCATCGGGATCGAGAACTACGTCGAGATGTTCGACGACCCCGGCTTCATCGGCTCCGTGCTCAACACGCTGCTGTGGGTCGGCGGGACGCTCCTCGTCCCGGTGGGCATCGGGCTGGGGGTCGCCCTGCTCACCTGGAACCTCAAGGGCGGCACCTGGCTGCGCCTGCCGTTCCTCATCCCGTACGCCCTCTCCGGGATCGGCGTCGGCGTCATCTGGTCGTTCATCCTGTCCGGCGGCGGCGCCCTCGACCAGGCGCTGGGCGCCTTCGGGATCGCCGACACGCCGCGCTGGCTCGTCGACGCCCCGCTCAACACGGTCGTGATGATCCTCGCGACCGCGTGGCAGGGCGTCGGCGTGAACGCCCTCCTGTTCACGATCGGCCTCCAGTCGATCCCGCGCGAGCCGCTCGAAGCGGCGCGCATGGACGGCGCGAACGGGCTCCGGCTGTTCCGGTCGATCCTGTGGCCGATGCTGCGGCCGCTCACCGCGGTCGTGGTCGGCCTGTCGATCGTGGCCTCGCTGAAGACCTTCGACATCGTGCAGGGCATGACGAAGGGCGGTCCGGGCCGCGACTCGGAGACGCTCGCGCTGACGATGTACAAGGAGACCTTCGTGAACAGCGACTACGGCCTGGGCTCGGCGATCGCCGTGTTCCTCACCGTGGTCACCCTCGTCGCGTCCATCCTCTACCTGCGCCAGCAGCTGTCCAGCAAGCACGGGGTCTGACCTATGTCTCGAGTCATCCGCACCGCCGTCCTCGCCGTCCTCGGCCTGTTCTGGCTGCTCCCGGTGTACCTGCTGCTGGTCAACGCCGCGAAGTCCCCGGAGTCGTTCACGACCAAGGAGTCGTGGCTGCCCACGGACTTCTCCCTGTTCGGGAACATCGCCGAGGCGATGCGGCTCTCCGGCCTCGCCGAGTCCGCCGCGAGCACCCTCCTGTACGCGGTCGTGTCGCCCGCGATCGCCGTCCTCGTCGGCGCCGCCGCCGGGTTCGCGATCGTCGCGCTGCGCCTGCGGCACGGGTTCGCGTGGTTCGTCGCGATCTTCGGCGGCACCGTGTTCCCCCTCCAGATGATCCTGCTGCCGCTGTTCGACGCGTACTCGCGGACCGGCCTGTTCGACACCCAGACGGGCATGATCGCGGTGTACACCGCCATCTCGGTCCCGTTCTCGGCGTTCGTGATGCGCAACTTCTTCAGCGGCATCGCGCACAACGTGTTCGAGGCCGCGGTCATCGACGGCGCCTCGACCTGGCGGATCTTCGCCCGCGTCTACCTGCCGATGGCGTCGAGCGCCCTGGTGGCGATCTTCATCCTCCAGGCGACGTTCATCTGGAACGACTTCCTGCTCGGCCTCGTCCTCAGCCAGTCGGACACGGTGCGGCCCATCGTGACCAGCCTGGCCGGCATGCAGAGCACGTACGGCGGGGCGCAGATGTCCACCGTCCTCGCGGGCGGCCTGCTCGTCTCGCTGCCGACGGTCGTCCTGTTCCTCTTCACGCAGAAGTTCTTCGCCCGCGGCCTCGCCCTCGGGCAGTACTAGGAGCCTCCATGCGCCACATACCGACCGTGGACGACCTCGCCGCCGACCCGGTGACGCACCACTACGACGACATGGTCGCGCCCAGCGGCCTGACGAACCTCCTCGGCACCGTCCGGGTCGACCACGACCTCACCGCGGTCTCGGCGGTCACGTTCCCGCCGGTCTCCCAGGGCCTCACCAGGACCGTCGCGTCCTTCGTGGACGGACGCCTGGTGGAGTCCTACGGCGCCCCGATCACCCACGAGTGGCGCCCCGACCGGGTCCGCCGCTCCGCGTCCCTCCCGGGCCTGGACCTGGCCACCGTCACGGTCTGCGCCCCGGGGGAGACCGGCGTCGCGATCGACGTGCACGCCACCAACACCGGCGACGCACCGCGCACGGTCGCCGTCACGCTCTCGCTCGCCGCGGGCGCCGCCCGCTCCGCGGAGGCCTGGCTCGACGCCGTCGCCCCCGAGGAGCGCAACCGCGCCGCCGCCGGGCCCTCCCGCCTGGTCTTCCGCAACAGCGCGGGCACCGCCTGGAGCGTCCAGGGCGTCGACGCCGACGCCGACGTCCGCCTCTCCGGGATCGCGCCCGCCGCAGGCGAGCACGAAGTCGGCATCGGCGGCATCGAACGCGGCGGCGAGATCACCGTCCGCCTCGACCTCGCCCCCGGCGAGACCGGCCGCTTCGGGTACGTCCACACCGTCGGCGCCACCGAAGCCGAAGCGGCCGAGACGTTCGCGCGCATCGCCGCCGACGTCCCCGGCGCCGTCACGGACGCCGAGACCTACTGGGACCACCAGCTCGCCGCGGCCTTCACCCCCGGCAACGACGAGTTCTCCGGCCACCTCCCGATCCTGGAGACCGCCTCCGACGCGCTGCGGCGCCTCTACTGGTGGGGCGTGCTCGGCACGATCTGGTTCCGCCGCGACTTCAAGGACAACGTCCTCGGCCGCAGCTACGACACCCTCATGCCGAACTACTGGGCGACCACGACGTTCATCTGGGACTACTCGCTCTCCTCGATCACCCACGCGCTCCTCGACCCCGCGGTCATGCGCCGCCAGGTCGAGCACTGGATCGCCTCCGACATCCACACCCACTTCGGGACCTCCTCGCTCACCGGCGGGCCCGTCGGGCGCTGGTACTCCGTCAACGACTACGCGATGACCCGCCTCGTCCACGACTACCTCCGCTTCACCGGCGACACCGCGCTCCTCGACGCCGCCCCCGGCGGCGCCACCGTGCTGGAGCACCTCGACGACTGGGCCCACGCCTGGCAGGGCCTGCGCGGCTCCTCGCCGCTCGCGGACTACGGCGAGATCGACAACCTCCTCGAATGCGTCAGCTCCTACACCCACGAGGTCGCGAGCCTGAACGCCGCCAACGTCTGGAACCTCCGCACCCTCGCCGAGATCCGCACGGCCCGAGGCGATGCGGACGGGGCCGCGGCCCTCCGCGCCGAAGCGGACGCGCTCGTGAAGGAGGTCGCCGACCTCTACGTCCCCGGCAGCGGCCACTTCGCCGCCCGCCAGCCCGACGGCACCCGCGTCCCGGTCCGCCACGTCTACGACTTCTCCGTCGTCGGCACCACGATCGCCGACGACCTGGACGAGAAGGTCCGCCGCGAGATGACCGACTTCTTCCAGCGTGAGCTGCGCACCGAGGTCTGGCTCCGCTCGCTGTCCCCGTGGGACCCCGACGCGAGCTTCAGTCCCCGGCCCGACCACCAGTGGAACGGCGCCTACCCGGCGTGGCCCGCCGACGCCGCCCGCTCCCTTGTCGCCCTGGGCGAACCGCAGGCCGCGATCGACTGGATCCCCGGGCTCGCGCGCTCGGCGAACCAGGGCCCGCCCGGCCAGGCGCACTTCACCGAAGAGGCGATGCCAACGGTCAACGGCGGCGCCCGCAAGGCCCCGCCGCAGCTCCCGTACATCATCGACTGGGCCTGCTCCTCGGCCGGATCGTATGTGGCCCTGGTGATCGAGTCGTTCTTCGGCGTCGACCCGGTGGTCGGCTCGACCGGCCTCGACACCTCGCGGGCGTGCATCGCCGACCTCGACCCTGACGCGGTCCTGCGCGGCCTGCGCGTCGGCGACCGGGTCGTGGACGTGCACGCCGACGGCACGGTGGTCGACGCCGCATGACGTTGCAGCGCATCGCGATCACCCCGGCGATGGTGCGCGGCGCCGTGGAGCTGGAGGAGACCGGCCGCGGCCTCCTCCCGCACCGGCTCCCGCGCTGGGCCCGCCGCCAGATCCCGGACCGGTTCATGGTCCAGACCAGCGCGGAGAGCGCGGGCGTGCGCCTCGCCCTCCGCACCGCCGCCGACGTGGTCGAACTCGACGTGCAGGCCCGCCGCATCGCCGACGACGCCGAGGCGCCCATGCCGCCGAGCACCTACGAGCTCACCGAGGACGGCGAGGTCGTCGCGGCCGCCACCGCCCCGGTCGGCTCCCGCTTCGTCTTCACCTTCGACCGCCCCTTCGGCGAGGTCGCCCCGGGCCCCGACGCCACCGTGCGGTTCGAGGGGCTCGGCACAGGGACCGAACGGGACCTCGAACTCTGGCTCCCGTACTACGACGCCGTGGAGCTCCTGGAACTGCGCGCCGACGCCCCCGTTGCGGCCCAGCCGGACGCAGGGGCGCTCCGCTGGGTTCACCACGGCTCCAGCATCAGCCACGGCTACCGCGCCGACACCACCACCGGCACCTGGCCCGCGGTCGCCGCGCTCCGCGCGGGCGTGCACCTCACCAACCTCGCGTTCAGCGGCAACGCGATGCTCGACCCGTTCACCGCCAGGACCCTCCGCGACACCCCCGCCGACCTCATCACCCTCAAGATCGGCATCAACCTCGTCAACGGCGACGTCATGCGCATGCGCGCCTTCCGGCCCGCCGTGGACGGCTTCCTCGACACCATCCGCGAAGGCCACCCCTCCACCCCGATCGTCCTGGTCTCCCCGATCTGGTGCGCCCCTGTCGAGACGGCGGCCGGACCCACGGTCCAGGACCCCGACCGCGTCGAGGAGTGGTCGATCGCCGGGGGCACCGAAGCGGACGTCCTCGCCGGACACCTGTCCCTCCAGGCGATCCGCGCCGAACTCGCCGCCATCGTGGACCGCCGCCAGGACGACGACCACCGCCTCCACTCCCTCGACGGCCTGTCCCTCTACGGCGAACGGGACGCCGCCGCCATGCCCCTCCCCGACAACCTCCACCCCGGACCCGACGTCCAGCGGCTCATCGGCGAGCGCTTCGCCGATCGCGTGCTCGCCGAGTTCACCCCCGAACTGCAAAGGAGCAGTACATGACCAACCGACCGTCCACCGTGGCCGCCGCAGTCCTCACCGGGCTCGCCGTCGCCGCGGTCCCGACCGCCGCGCAGGCCGCGACCGCCTGCGCGCCCCAGATCTCAGCGGGCGTCAACCAGGAGCTCACCGAGCGGTTCGGCACCTACGGCGACACCGCCGGGCGCTGGACCGGCGCCGACTCCGCCTACAGCGTCCCCCTGCCCGACGGCTCGACCGCGTGGCTCTACTCGGACACGTTCATGGGCGAGGTGAACGACGACCTGTCCCGGCCGCTCGACTCCCCGTTCCTCCACAACTCGATCATCGTCGACGACGGCGGGGACCTCACCACCGTCACCGGCGGCACCGCGGCCGCCCCCGAGTCCCTCGTCAAGGTCCCCGGCGGCGACGAGATGCAGAACTGGTACTGGTTCGGCGACGGCACCGTCGAGGGCGACACCCTCCAGGTGATGCTCCTCGAGTTCGTCAAGACCGGCTCCGGCGTCTTCGACTTCGCGTTCGCGGGCAACGCCGTCGCCAGCTTCGACACCGACGACATGAGCCTCACCGCGATCACCGACCTCCCCGAGTCCGACGTCAACTGGGGCTCGGCGGTCTACGAGGACGGCGGCTACACCTACGTGTTCGGCGTCGAGGACAACCAGGCCCAGAAGTACGCCCACCTCGCCCGCGTCCCCGCCGGCGACCTGACGACCGCGCCGTGGGAGTACTACGCCGACGGGACCTGGTCGGCCGACCCGACGGGCTCCTCCCGGATCCTCGAAGGCGTCTCCAACGAGTTCAGCGTCAGCCGCTACCAGGGGAAGTTCACCCTCGTCACCGGCGACGCGACGCAGCCGCTCAGCGCCGACATCGTCATGTACCGCGCCGACGACCTCGCGGGCCCCTACACCGGCAAGACCGTCCTGTACTCCACCCCCGAGACCGGCGGGAACGTCTTCACCTACAACGCGAAGGCCCACCCGCAGCTCGGCGACCGCGACACGCTGCTCATCACCTACAACGTGAACAGCTTCGAGGGCGACGACCTCTACGCGGACGCCCACCTGTACCGCCCCCGCTACATCGACGTCGACCTGGAGATCCCGGGCCGCCGACGGTGAGCTAGGGCCCGTCCTGTGGATCAGGACGGGCCCAAGGGGCCGCCCGGCACACCCCCGGGCGGCCCCGCCCCCCGATTCGCGCATTCCGCCGCAGGCGCGGCCTGTCCGGAGTAGACAGGAGCGAAAAGGGACGGCCCGCCGCGCGCGAGGCCGCTGGGGTGAGGAGACGGCCATGGCCGACGACGACGGCAGGCTCGCCTGGGCGACCGCGGGCGCGGTGGCCGCCGGCGCGCTCATGATCACCGTGGGCCTGTTCCAGGTCTTCGAGGGCATCGCCGCGGTCGCGCACGACGAGCTGTTCCTCGGCCTCAAGGACTACACGTTCGCGATCGACACGACCGGCTGGGGCTGGATCCACATCGTGCTCGGCGCGCTCGTCGGCCTCGCCGGGATCTTCGTGCTCGCGGGCCGCTCGTGGGCGTACGGCGTCGGCATCGGCCTCGCCGCGGTCTCCGCGCTGAACCAGTTCTTCTTCCTGCCGTACTACCCGCTGTGGGCGCTGCTCATCATCGCGTTCAACGTCTTCGTGATCTGGGCCCTCGCAGTGGTCCTCGCCGAGGTCAACTCCGGGCCCTGATTACGCTCTTCCCATGACCGAGCGACGGGCCGCGCCCACCAGCCACGACGTGGCCCGGCTCGCGGGCGTCTCGCAGAGCACCGTCTCCTACGTGATGACCGGGAAGCGCTCGATCTCGCCCGAGACCCGCGAACGCGTCCTCGCCGCGATCGAGCAGCTCACCTACCAGCCGAACGCCGGGGCCCGCGCGCTGCGCGGGCAGCGCACGCAGGTCATCGCCCTCATGGTCCGCCTCGGCGAGCACGCCGACCCGCGCGACACCGTCCCGTACATCGACGCGGTCGTGGAGGCCGCCCGTGAACGCGACCACGACGTGGTGCTCGTGACCGGCGACGAGGGCCCGGCGGCGCTGACCCGCATGGCCGGGCGGCGCAACTGCGACGCGTTCGTGCTCATGGACATCCGCACCGCGGACGACCGGATCACCACCGCCGCGGGCCTCGAACTGCCGGTGGTCCTCATCGGCACCCCCGCCGACCGGGCCGGCCTCGACGCCGTCGACTACGACGTGCCGCGCGCCGCGGCGATGCTCGTCGACGAGCTCGCCGACACCGGCCACCGGCACGCGGTCCTCCTCGGCGAGCACGCCCTCCACGGGGAGTACTGGTTCGTCAGCGCCTTCCACGACGCGTGCCGGGCCCGCGCCGCCGAGCGCGGCCTCGACTTCGCGGTCGTCGACCCGCCGCGGCCCGGGTGGGCCGGGGTCGAGGCGGCCGCACCGCGGCTCCTGAAGGACCGCGGCGACCGGCTCGGCCTCATCGCCCGCACCCCGCAGGCCGTCGAGCGGCTGCTCCTGCTGACCCGCTTCCACGGACTGCGCCCCGGCGCGGACGTGTCCGTGGTCGGCCTGTGCCCCGACGACGCCGCCGAGGCGCTCGACCCGCCCGCGACGAGCGTGTCGACGCAGGCCCGCGAGGTCTCGCGGAAGGCCGTCGAGCTGCTGTTCGCGCGCCTCGGCGGCACCGCGGCGGACTCGGCCCTGCACCTGGTCGCCCCCAGTGCACTGCGGCGGCGGGGGAGTACCGCGATCTTCGAGTGACGCCGTCGGCGTCCACCGGGTCCGACTGCTATCGTCGATTCGTATCGATGATGCCGATCGAAAGGCCGCCCCCGTGCCCGCTGACTTCCCCCTCCGCCTCGACTTCGGCGGCGGCCGCGCCGACCTCGACCCGGCCACCGGCGCCCCGCTCCAGTTCACCGACGGCGCCGACCCGGCCCGCCGCTTCCTCCTCGACACCGCCGACGCGACCTGGCACTCGATCGAGCACCAATGGGGCTCAGGGCATCTGGCCACCGACCGCGGCGGCTTCCGCTGGCACGCGCCCGCGTCGACCGCGGTCGTCGACGGCGGCGTCGAGTCGGTCCACCCGCTCGCCGAGGGACTGCGCGTCACCGTGCGGCGCTGGACCGACGGCGACCGGCTCCGCGAGCGGTACACCGTCGCCAACGACGGCCCCGCGCCGCTCGCGATCACCGGCCTCGGCGTCCAGACCCCCTTCGGCGACGTCTACGGCGCCGCCGCGGACGCCCTCGACCGCGCCGTCCACGCCCACCTGTTCACCGGCGGGACCTGGGCGTGGGCCCTCGCGCAGCCCATGTCCGGGACCGGCCGCAGCCTCGGCCTCATCGTGCGCGAGGGCGCCGTCCGCGCCTACTCGATCGAGTCGCGCAACCACGCCTCGTACTCGAACATCCGCGGCCACATCGCCCTCCTCGCCACCGACCGCGCCCGCAACCCCGGCGCCTTCGGCGGCCAGCCCGAACTCGCCGTCGCCCCCGGCGGCTCCCTCGCCCTCGAATGGGAACTCGGCTGGTACGACACGGTCGCCGACTTCCTCGCCGCCACCGACGCCCCCGCCCGCTTCTCCTCCTACACCGCCCGGACCGGCGAACCGATCGCCGTCGAAGCCGACGAGGTCGCCAGCCCCGACGCGACGGTCGCTCCGGCGGGGGAGGGCCGCTGGACCGTCACCGCCGACCGCCACGGCCCCGCCACGATCGACATCGGCGGCGCCCGCACCGAACTGCACTTCCACGACGACCTCGAAACGGTGGTGCGCCGCCGCGTCGACTACATCGCCCGCCACCAGATCGCCCGCGAGCGCCCCGGGCTCCTCGCGCACGCGTTCGTCCCGGTCGACGTGCGCACCAAGACGACCCACTCGACCAACGGGTGGCACGACTGGTCCGACGGCTCCGAACGCGTCGCCATGCCGCTGCTCCTCCAGCTCGCCGCCCTCCGCGGCTGGGCCGACCCCGCCGCGGTCGGGCCGCTCCTCGACGGCTGGGCCGCGTTCGCCGCCGCCCACCTTCTCGACGCCGACGCCACCCCCACCCGCGGCAGCCTGGTCGGCCAGGTCCCGCGCCTGTACGACGCGCCGTGGCTCGCCCACTTCTTCCTCGACCGCCACCGCCTCACCGGCGACCCCGCCGCGCTCGACCTCGCCGCCCGCATCATCGAACGCAACTTCGCCCTCGGCGGCACCGCGCACCTGTCGATCACCCTGTCCGAGACCACCGTCGCCATCGCCGCCGCCCTCGGCGACACACCCCGCGCCGACGCCCTGCGCACCAACCTGATCGCCAGCGCCCGCCACTTCACCGGCCTCGGCCGCAACCTCCCCGCCCACGAGGTCAACTACGAGCAGTCGATCGTCGCCCCGCTCATCGACCTCCTCACGGCCGCATACGAACTCACCGGCGACCAGGAGTTCCTGGACGCGGCCGCCGAGCGCCTGCCGTGGCTCCTCGCCTTCGGCGGGCCCCAGCCCCACGCCCGCCTCCACGGCGTCGCGATCCGCCACTGGGACGGCTACTGGTTCGGCATCGAGCGGCTCTGGGGCGACGTGTTCCCGCACCACTGGTCCGCCCTCACCGCCGCCACCCTGCGCCGCCTGCCCACGGTCCTGCGCACCGCCGAGACCGACCGCCTCGCCGTCGCGATCGAAGGCGCCAACATGGCGAACCAGTTCGCCGACGGCTCGGCGACCTGCGCGTTCGTCATGCCCTCGACGGTCGACGGCCGCGCCGCGCACCTGGACGACCCGCTCGCCAACGACCAGGACTGGCACCTGGTGCTCCGCTTGCGCGCCGGGACCCCGTGACGCGGGCGTCCCGATCGCCTAGGCTGGTGTTGACCGACCGGCCGGTATGCGACCGGGCCGGCGAGTGAAGGGACGACCCATGGCGATTGCGACCGTCAACCCGACCACCGGTGCCACCGAACGCGAGTTCACGCCCCACTCCTCCGAGGAAGTGGACCGGCGGATCGGCTTGGCGCAGCACGCGTTCGAGTCGCTGAAGGCCACGTCCTTCGCGCACCGCGCGCAGTGGCTTCGCGCCGCCGCCGACCTCCTCGACGCCGAGGCGCCCGCCACCGCCCGCATGATCGTCACCGAGATGGGCAAGCCGCTCGCCCAGGCGGAGGCCGAGATCCACAAGAGCGCCAAGGGACTGCGCTACTACGCCGAGCACGCCGAGGGGTTCCTCGCCGAGGAGCCCCTCGACGATCCCTCCACTGTGGGCGCCTCCCGGGCCTGGACCCGCTACGAGCCCCTCGGGGTCGTCCTCGCCGTCATGCCCTGGAACTTCCCGGTCTGGCAGGCCCTCCGCTTCGCCGCCCCCGCGCTCGCCGCCGGGAACACCGGCCTGCTCAAGCACGCCTCGAACGTCCCGCAGACCGCCCTCTACCTCGACGGCCTCTTCCACCGCGCCGGATTCCCCGAAGGCGCCTTCCAGGCGCTCCTGGTCGGCTCCGACGCCATCGAAGCCGTCATCGACGACCCCCGCGTCAAGGCCGTCACCCTCACCGGCTCCGAACCCGCCGGCCGCGCCGTCGCCGCCGCCGCGGGCGCCCGCGTCAAGAAGTCCGTCCTCGAACTCGGCGGCTCCGACCCCTTCATCGTGCTCCCCTCGGCCGATCTCGACGCCGCGGTCGACACCGCCGCCACCGCCCGCACCATCAACAACGGCCAGTCCTGCATCGCCGCCAAGCGCTTCATCGTCCACACCGACGTCTACGACGAGTTCGCCCGCCGCTTCACCGACGCGCTCGCCGCCCTCACCGTCGGCGACCCCCTCGACCCCGCCACCGACGTCGGCCCCCTCGCCACCGAGTCCGGCCGCGACGACCTCGCCGAGCTCGTCGACGACGCGGTCGCCAAGGGCGCCAAGGTCCTCACCGGCGGCACCGCCCCCGACCGGCCCGGCTGGTTCTACGAGCCGACCGTCCTCGCCGACCTCCCCGACGACGCGGCGATCGTCCAGGACGAGGCGTTCGGCCCGGTCGCCGCCCTCTACCGCGCCGCCGACAACGCCGACGCCGCCCGCATCGCGAACCAGACCGCGTTCGGCCTCTCCAGCGCCGTGTGGACCGCCGACCCCGACGAGCAGGACTGGTTCATCCGCCGCCTCGACGCGGGCGCCGTGTTCGTCAACGGTATGACCGTCTCCTTCCCCGAGCTGCCCTTCGGCGGCGTCAAGCACTCCGGGTACGGCCGCGAACTCGCCGCCGCGGGCATCCGCGAGTTCACCAACCTCAAGACCGTCTGGCGCGCTTAAGCACGCTCCTTGCGCCGCACGAGTTCCTCGATCCAGACGGGCGCGTACGGCGACGTGCAGTTCGGCGGCGTCGGGTAGTCCTTGAGGACCTCCAGGCGCTCGCCGATCGCGATCGCCCTGGCCCGGTGCTCGGCGTGGTCGATGCCGATCTGCGCGAGGCAGTGGTTCATGGCCCACTGCAACCGGTCCGGGGCGTCCTTCATCTCCGCTTCGATGACGTCGAGCAGCCCCGACAGGTCGAGGCCCGCGGGCTTCTTCGCGACCCGTTCGGTGGTGAGCGCCCAGCCCGCGCTGGCGACGACGGGGTCCGGGTCGTCCAGCCAGGTGAGGCGCAGCTCCTCGCTGTGCGGGCTCTTCTTGACGACGTAGTTGACGAGCCAGTCGTGGACCTTCGGGCCGTTCGCCTCGCGCAGCATCGCGTCGAGCTCGTCGCGGCCGAACGCTTTCGGCCGGCAGATGAGCAGTGCGAGGAGGCGGGCGGCGGTGTCGCCGGTGGCCCACAGGTCCACGGCCAGGTCCTGCCGGGTCTTGAGCCGCTTGGCGACGGCGCGGAGCTTCGTCAGGTTCACGCCGTGGTCGTCGCCGTGCCTGGCGTTGACGGCCCGCGCCTTCGGCTCGTCGAGCGCGGCCAGTTCGGCCATGACCTCGGATGTCGTCGCGTCCATGGCCCGATCCTATGGCGCGAGGACGGCCATGGCCGCGTTGTGCCCCGGGATGCCGCTCACCCCGCCGCCGCGGACCGCGCCCGCCCCGCAGAGCAGGACGTTCGCGTGCGCGGTCTCGACGCCCCATCTCCCCTGTTCAGCGCCGGTCCGGTAGGGCCAGGACAGGTCCCGGTGGAAGATGTTCCCGCCCGGGAGCCGCAGGTCCTCTTCGAGGTCGACCGGGGTCTTCGCTTCGATGCACGGCTCGCCGTTCGCGTCTTCGGCGAGGCAGTCGGCGAGCGGCTCGGCCAGGTACGCGTCGAGC
This sequence comes from Glycomyces sp. NPDC047369, assembly GCA_040643255.1. Taxonomy (GTDB): domain Bacteria; phylum Actinomycetota; class Actinomycetes; order Mycobacteriales; family Micromonosporaceae; genus Glycomyces. The sequence goes on from JBEYTX010000001.1 coordinate 1,267,350, forward strand.
TGCGCGACCGTGGCTTCGAGGAGCGCGGCCTTGGCGGCCTTGTTCGCGCCGTCGCGGAACAGCCGCGCGGGCGCGTGCAGGCCGAACAGCGTCAGCGTCTGGTAGCCCTGCCGCACCAGGTCGGGGCCGAGGATCGACGGGTCGGAGAGCGAGTGGCAGTAGATCTCCGAGGGCGGCCGCGACGGCAGCCTCCCGGCGGCGGCCTCGACGTACGCCGCTTCGAGCTCGTCGAAGGACTCGGCGACGTGGAACGTCCCCGCGAACGCCTCGCGCGGATCGGTGTCGGCGTCCCGCAGCCGCGGCAGCCGCTTGAGCAGCATGTTCACTTTCAGCTGCGCGCCTTCGGCGGGCTCGGGCGCCGGGTCGCCGAGGAGCGCGGCGAGCGCCTCGGGGGAGGCGTTGACGAGCACGTGCCGCGCCTCCACGGTCCCGGTGCCCTCCTCGTTCGTGAACGCGACTTCGGCGCGGTCGCCGTCGGTCGCGATCGCGGTCGCCTCGTGGCCGGTGAGGATCTCCGCGCCCGCGGCCCGCGCCGCCGCGGCGAGCTCGTCGGTGAAGGCGCCCATGCCGCCGACGGGGACGTCCCAGTCGCCGGTGCCGCCGCCGATGACGTGGTACAGGAACGTGCGGTTCTGCCGCAGGTCCTGCGCCCACGCGGAGGTGAACGTGCCGATGAGGCCGTCGGTGAGGACGACGCCGCGCACGAGGTCGTCGCGGAACGCGTCCTGGATCGTCTCGCCGAGGGGCGCCTCGAAGAACATGCGCCAGATCCGGTCGTCGCCGATGCGCTCGCGCAGTTCGGCTTCGGAGACGAGCGGCTCGGTGAGCGTCGGGAACACCCGCTCGGCCACTTTGGACGCGTCGGCGTAGAACGACCGCCACGCCGCGTACTCGGCGTCGGCGCCGGTGAGGTGCTTGAAGGCGTCGCGGTTGCGGGCGGCGTCCCTGGTGACGAGCAGGCCGGTGTCGCGGCCGCCGCGGACCGCGGGCGTGTAGGAGGAGACGTGGCGCTTGCGGACCTGGAACCGCAGGCCGAGGTCGTCGACGATCTTGCGCGGCAGGAGGCTGACCAGGTACGAGTAGCGCGACAGGCGCGCGTCGACGCCGGGGAACGCGGGGGCGGAGATCGCGGCGCCCCCGGTGCGGCCCAGGCGTTCCAGGACGAGGACGCGCTTTCCGGCGCGGGCGAGGTAGGCCGCGGAGACGAGGCCGTTGTGGCCGCCGCCGACGATGACGGCGTCGTAGGACCGGTGCTGAGGCATGTCCTTTCCTAGCACGGTTTCCGTTGTCGCGGTTCCGGGAACTTTGTATGCGCATCATGTCCCCCTATAGTGGGACGTACCGACGCGAAGAGGGGGTAAGTGCATGGGCTTGCTGGACAAGTTCAACGAGCTGAAGGACATGGTGACCGGCGCGGTCGAGGAGGCCAAGGGGCAGGCCGGGGAGATGGCGGGCGACGCGACCGGTGAAGCGGGCGCGGCGTTCGAGGAGTACGTCCCGGACGCGGCGCAGCAGGCGGGCGACGCGGCCCAGGGCGCCGGCGACGCCGCGCAGGACGCCCAGGACCAGGCGCAGGGCGCCGTCGAGGACTTCCGCAACGAGCACGGGCTCTAGCGGACCGACACAGGAGCGGTGCCCCGGCGAAGGCCGGGGCACCGCTTCATCCTTTGAGGCCGGTGTGGGCGAGGCCCTCGACGAACTGGCGCTGGGCCACGACGAAGACGATGAGCACCGGCAGCGCCGAGAGCGTCGCGGCGGACAGCTGCACGTCCCACATGGGGCCGCCGTACGCGTCGGTGAACTGCGTGAGCGCTTGGGGCAGCGTGAACTTCTCGGGCGTGGACAGGAACACGACGGGCTCCAGGTACAGGTTCCAGCTGTGCAGGAACGAGAAGATCGCGACCGCGCCGAGGGCCGGGCGCGACAGCGGCAGCGCGATCCGCCAGTACAGGCCGAGGCGCCCGAGGCCGTCCATGCGCCCGGCCTCCTCCAGCTCGGCGGGCAGCGCGATGAAGAACTGGCGCATGATGAGCGTCGCGAGGACGCTGGGCGCGCCGAAGACCGGCACGAGGATCAGCGGCCAGTGCGTGTCGACCATGCCGAGCCCGTTGAACATCTGGAACAGCGGGACGATGGTGACCTCGCTGGGGATGAGCAGGCCCACGAGGACGACCAGGAACAGCACATTGTGGCCGGGGAAGCGGATGCGCGCGAACGCGTACCCGGCGAGCGAGGACACCGCGAGCGTCCCGATGGTGACCACCGCCGCGATGTACATGCTGTTCCAGTACTGGGCGGCGAACGGCGCGAACTCGAAGACGCGGGTGTACGCGGACAGGCTCGGGTCCGCGGGCAGGAGCGTCGGCGGGAACGCGAAGATCTCGTTGGCGGACTTGAGGCTCGACGTGACCATCCACCAGGTGGGGAACACGAACGGGACGGCCAGGACGCACAGCAGCCCGTAGAGGACCAGCTTCGCGCGCCGCGACGGCGCGGTCTTCAGTCGTTCAGTCCTCATGGACGACCCACTTCCTGCGCATCTGCCACTGGATCACGGTGAGCACCAGGACGATCGCGAACAGCAGGACCGAGAGGGTCGCGCCGTAGCCGAAGTCGTGGAACTGGAAGGCGTTCTGGTACAGGTAGTAGACGAGCACCGTGGTGGAGGTGCCCGGTCCGCCGCTGGTGAGCACGTCGATCTGGGCGAACACCTGGAGCGAGCCGACGACGGTGATGATCGAGGTGAGCAGGATCGTCGGGCTGATCATCGGCATCGTGATGCGCCGGAACCGGGTCCACGCGCCCGCACCGTCGATCGTGGACGCCTCGTACAGCTCCTTCGGCACGCCTTGGAGCGCGGCGAGGAACAGGACCATGTTGAGCCCCACGTTCTTCAGCACCTGCACGACGACGACCGAGACCATCGCGGTGGTCTCGCCCCGCAGCCAGTTCGGGCCCTCGGCGCCGAACACGGACAGCAGGCCGTTGACGCCGCCGTCGTCCTGGAGCAGGAACCGCCACACGATCGTCCACGCCACCAAGGTGACCGCGACGGGGGAGAAGAAAATCGTGCGGAAAACGATGGTGCCGGCCAGCTTCTGGTTGAGCAGGATCGCGAGCACCAGCGCGAGGCTCAGGTTGAGCGCGACGAGGCCGACCGAGAACGCGGCCGTCGCGCCGAGGACGCCCGGCAGCGCCGGGTCCTGCGCGAGGCGCTCGTAGTTCTCGCCGCCGGTCCACGTGAAGCCCCCGGCGAGGACGTTCCAGTCGTGGAGGCTGTACCAGAACATCAGGCCCAGCGGCAGCAGCACGAACACGAGCGTCCCGGCCAGCTGCGGGGCGGTGAACAGGAACCCGGCGAGGTGGTCGCGGCGCCGCGCCGTCCACCATCCGGGCCGGCCCGGCCGGGACTGCTCCCGGCCGGGCGGCGTTCCGGTCTTCACCGCGGTCATTGCGCCAGCAGCGGGTCGATGGCGGTGCACAGCTCGGCGAGGACGCCCGCGACGTCGGCGTCGGCGGTCCACAGCGGGTCGAGCGCGGCGCGCACGGCCTGGTCGAGCTGGGCCTGGCCGGTGTGGCTGGGCTTGACGACGCCGCTGTCGATCCGGTCGATGACGACGGCCTGGAGCTGCTCGGGGGACAGCAGCGGGTTGGCCTGGCCGAGGACCTCGGCGGTCAGCTGCGACTCGCGCGGCGGCGGGAAGTACTGGGCGAGCTTCACGGAGTTCTCCGGGTTCGTCATGTACGCGAGGAAGTCGGCAGCCTCCTCGGGGTGCGGCGCGACGGTGAGGACGCCCAGGCCGCCCTGCCCGATCACGGAGTACTCGCCCGCGGGCCCGGCCGGGAGCGGCACCAGGTCCCACCCGAACTCGGCCTCGGCGAGGAGCCCGGCGCGGGAGATCTGCGTGACCGTCATGGCCGCCTCGCCCGCGAAGAAGTCCGCGGTGGTGCCCGGTCCGGGCATGGCCTCCTGCTCGAACACGGCGTCGTGCATGAACGTGAGCGCCTCGGTCATCTCCGGGTCGTCGAAGCCGCAGTCGGCGCCGTCGGCGCTCCACGCCTGCGCGCCCCAGCCGGTCCACAGCGTCGACAGGTTGTCCCAGCCGGAGTAGTCGAAGTCGCGGATGACGAGCCCGTCGGTCCCGGTGGCGGCGTGGACGGCCGCGCCGGCCTCGACGACCCGCTCCCAGGTCCACTCGCCGCTCGCGATGAGCTCGGCGGCGGTCGGCTGCCCGGCCGCGGCGAGGAGGTCGTTGTTCACGAACACCCCGAACGGCGAGGTCGAGAACGGGTACGCGTACAGCTCGTCGTCCTGGCGCCACAGCTCGGTCGCCGCGGGGATCAGGTCGTCGTACTCGTACCCCTCGGTGCCCGAGAGGGTCTCGCCCAGCGGCACGAGGGCCCCGCTGGAGACGAAGTCGGGCGCGGAGTTCTCCAGGATCCACGCCAGGTCCGGGGCGTTGTCCCCGGCGATCTGCGTGGTCAGCGTGCTCGTGTACCCCTCGAACGGGAGCGGGTCGAACTCGATCGCCTCCACGTCCGGGTGGTCGGCCATGTACGCGTCGGCGATCTCGTTCAGCATCGCGAGGTGGTCCTCGCTCGCGGACCACGTGGTCATGCGCAGCGTGACCGGCCCGTCGTCGTCACCGCCGCCGCAGGCGGCGAGGACGAGCGGCGCCGCCGCCGCGGCGGCGAGCAGTAGGCGTCCGTGCTTCATAAGGGGTTCTTCCTTTCCGTTGACGGCATTGTCATCAGGGGTTTCGCAGTGGAGCAGGGGTCAGTAGGGGGCCACGTCGGGCCAGCGCAGTTCGAAGCCCTGCGCGGTGAGCCGGTCCTGGAACTCGGCGAGCAGCGCCGGGTCGCCCCCGACGGCGCGCGGCGGCAGGCCGCGCTCGAAGCTGAAGGCCGCGAGGGCCCCGGCGGCCTCGCCGATGTTCCATTCGACCGGGTGCAGCCGGTAGCAGCCGTTGGTGATGTGGGTGGTGCCGAGGTTCTTCCCGGCGGGGAGGAGGTTGTCGACCCGCACCGGCAGGAGTGCGCCGAGCGGGATCTCGAACGGGCAGGAGGCGACGTCGATGTAGTTGTCGCCCCCGGTGGAGGGGTGGAGGTCGATGCGGTACATGCCGATCCCCACGCTGTCGTGGTAGGACACCGCGCCCTTGTCGCCGCGCACCGCCGCCGACAGGTCCTGCTCGACCACCGTGTACTCGGCCTTGATGCGCCGGGACTCGCGGTGGTAGGGCGCCTGGGCGAGGCCGTCGGCGGAGCCGGTGACGTCCCCGCGCAGTCGCAGACCCGGCCAGCCCGTGCCGCCGTCGGCGCGCGGCGCCTCGGTCTGGAGCCAGTACAGGACGGACCGCGAGAGGTCCCTCGCGCGCTCCAGATGCGCTGCGGCGTCGGGGTTGTCGATCACCGGGGCCAGGAAGTAGTCGATCATCGGCCAGTTCACGAGCGTGATGTCGCTGGCGTACGCGCCGGGCGTGAAGTTCCGGCGGGCGGCGATGCGGCGGAACGTCCACAGGTTCATGTCGCCGCCGCCGAGGCGCTGGTCGCCGACGACGGCCAGGGGGTCGTCGTCCGGGTTCGGCTCGAAGGTCCGCTGCGCGGGTTCGAGGGTGCGCGGGTTCGGTGCCGTGAAGCCCAGCAGGTTCCCGCCCCAGAAGTCGGTGCGGAAGCCCCGCCAGAAGTCGAAGTCCTCCGGCCGGTCGATCGTGTGGTCGCCGTCGACGTGGTCGACCGCGAAGCACACCGACACGGCCTGTATGTTGTCCGGCTGCGCCTCGTCCGGCGCGCTCGGCTCCCCGGTGTCCCTCCCGGACTCGAACCCGGTCACGTACTCGGTTCCGGTGAGCGGCAGCAGCTCCCCGGTCTCGGTGGCGTCCAGGACGTACGGCGCGCCCACGGTAATTCGCTCGCCGGAGTCGCGGTGCTCAAGCTGGACGGCCCGCACCCGGTCGCCGTCCACATCGGCCGCCACGGGCCGGTACGGCTGGAGGAGCCGCAGCGCCCCCGACCCGAGGTACGGCGCGAGCATCGACTCCAGGACCGCCACGGCCACGCGGGGCTCGTGGCACAGGCGGCTGACGTGCCCGCCGCCCGGGTTCAGGTCCCGCTTCGCGCGGGCCGCCTCGGTGAGCGGGTAGTGGCGCCGGTAGTACTCCCGGATCCCCTCCCGCAGTTGACGATACGAGGCGGTGACCCCGAACTGCTCCACCCACGACGACTCGTCCGGGGGCACGGCCTGGCTCGTCAGCTGCCCGCCGATCCAGTCGTACTCCTCGGTGAGGACGACGCGCCGCCCGGCGCGCAGCGCGGCCAGCGCGGCGGCGACGCCGCCGAGGCCGCCGCCCACGACGAGGATGTCGGCCTGGAGTTCGTTCGCCTGATTCAAGATCGGTTCCTTCCGGTGGGGGCCGGCGCGAGGGTCGCGCCGTCGTGCAGTTCGCACGGGAGCAGCCGCTGCACGTCCCCCTCGGCACGCTCCTCGGCGGCACTGCCGAGCAGGCCGAGGAACACGTCGAGGGCCTGGCGGCCCATCTCGCGGCGGGGGATGGTGAAGCCGGTGACGTCGAGGTCGATCGACACCGGCCGGGTCGGGTCGCCGAGCGCCACCACCGACAGGTCGGCGGGCACGTCCAGGCCGCGGTCGGCGGCCCACGCGGTGACGGCCGGAACATCGGCGGGCTCTTCGAGGAACAGCGCGGTCACGCCTTCGGCCACGGCCGCGTCGAGCTTCTCCGTCGCGGCCACGGGGATCCGGCCGTACGCGACCCCGGCCTTCGCCGCGGCCGCGCGGAACCCGCGCAGCCGGTCCGCATAGGACTCGGGCCCCTCGCCGCGGCCCACGTACGCGATCCGCCGGTGCCCCAGGTCCGCCGCGCGCGCCACGAGCGCGGCGGTCGCGACCGGGTAGTCGGCGCCGACGTACGGCACCGGCCCGCCCGCGTCGTCCCGGCGGCCCACCGACACGAACGGGATCCCTTCGGCGACAAGGCGCTCCAGGTCCCCGCGGTCGACCTCCTGCCCGAGCAGCACGCACCCGTCGGCGAGCCGGATCCGGCTGCCCTCGGCGAACATGCGGCGCCGGCCCCCGTCCACGGGCGCGCTGGTGAGCAGCAGCAGGTCGCAGCCGAGCCGCTCGGCCTGCTCCTCCAGGCCCAGCAGGAACGGGTGGAAGAAGTCCCTTGCGCCCGAAGGGAACACCGGCTCGTACGTGAACACGCCGATGATCCGGTTGTAGTGGTCGGCGAGGCGCCGGGCGATCGGGTCGGCGACGTAGCCGGTCTCGCGGATCGCGTCCAGGACGCGCTGGCGGGTGTCGGCGGCGATCCTGACGCCGCCGTCGAGGCGGTTGTTGAGCACCAGGGAGACGGTGGCCTGGCTGACGCCGGAGAGGCGGGCGATGTCGCGCTGCGTCACGCGGCGGCGGGGTCCGGTCACGGCGGGGCCTTTCTCGACGGGCATATAATGCGTATAACCACAGGTGCGTGTGATCATGTTGCACGCCGATTTTGGGACCGTCAAGATGATAATACGTATTATCATCTTGACTGCCGTTCACCGCGGAACGGACACTCGTCCTCCAGAGGCCCGCCGCGGTGCCCCTGCACCGCCCGAGCGCGGCGCGACCGCGCGGGCCGGACAGGAGTGCGTCATGGATTCCGAACCGCGAGCCGCCTTCGGCCGCCGCGGCCTGCTGCTGGGGGCCGCCGCCCTCGGTGCGACCGCGGCGATCGGCACGGCCGCCCCCGCCGCGGCCGCCGTCCCCGGCTTCCCGACCTTCACCCGTCTCGGTGCGGCGCTGGACAAGTCGACGTTGAGCTACGCTCCCGCGCGGAAGGAGATCATCTTCCCCTCGATCCGGCACGTCGCCGGGAAGGTCGCCAACCCCCTGGGCAACTGGTACATGTACTACGCGCCGCACGACGACCCGGGCGGGATCTGCCTCGCCTACGCCGACTCCCTCGCCGGGCCCTGGAAGGAGTACTCGGCCAACCCGATCATCGACCGGAACTGGAACGGCCACTTCTCGGTCCCGCACGTCTCCAGCCCGCACGCGCACTGGAACGCCGCCGACGGGAAGATGTACCTGTACTTCCACGGCGACAACCGGACCACGCGCGTCGCCACCTCCACCGACGGCCGCTCGTTCACCTACGTCGGCACGGTGCTCCACACCTCGATGCTCCCGTCGAACGTCACCGAGGCGTCCTACGCGCGGGTCTTCCCGCACCCCACCCAGTCCGGCGTCAACATCATGCTGTTCATGGGGAACCAGGCCGGGACGCGCAAGATCTTCATCGGCTGGTCGCACTCGCTGACCTCGGGCTGGCAGTTCAAGCAGCAGCCGCTCATCTCGCCCGGAGCGGGCGAGGAGGGGCAGATCTCGGGCGCGCACTACTGGGGTCGCAACGGCGGCGGCCACGTCGTCTACCACGCGGGCGACGGCCGCATCCGCGTCGCGTACGTCGGCACCGGTTTCGACCGCGAGGAGCACCTCGGGGTCCTGTACACCGAACCGCAGGCCACCCGCGCGGCCGCGCCGAGCTTCGCCGAAGAGGGCGGCCGCCTCTACATGTTCTACGAGGCCGGGGCCCGCTCGAACACGAACATCGCGATCGCCCGCACCTGACCCCGCCCCGCCGGGCGTCCCCGCACCGGACGCCCGGCGGGTAGGTTTGCCGGAGCAACGGCGACGAAAAAGGGGGACCCATGGGACAGGACCTGGGCGCGATCGGCTTCACCACCAACGACGGCGCGGCGGCGACGCTCGCCGACCGCCTCGGCGAGGTGGTCCTGGTCGTCAACACCGCCTCGAAGTGCGGGCTCACCCCGCAGTACGAGGGCCTCCAGGCCGCGTACGAGGAGTACCGCGACCGCGGCTTCACCGTGGTCGGCTTCCCCGCGAACGACTTCATGGGCCAGGAGCCGGGCACCGACGAGGAGATCGCCGAGTTCTGCTCGGTCAACTACGCGGTCACGTTCCCGCTCATGGCGAAGATCAGCGTCGCGGGCGAGACCCGCCACCCGCTCTACACCGAGCTCATCGCCCGGCGCCCGGTGATCGAGGGCGGCACGGACCCCGAGCCCGAGATCCAGTGGAACTTCGAGAAGTTCCTCCTCGGCCGCGACGGCGAGGTCGCCGCCCGCTTCGCCCCGACGGTCACCCCCGACGACCCGGCGCTGCGCAAGGCCGTCGAGGCCGAACTCGAGCGCTAGCCGCGCGGCGGCGAGCCCGACGCCCGCTCGCCCGATCCTCGGCTCAGGGGCGGGCCACCAGGCCCGCCTCGTAGGCGAGGATCGCGGCCTGGACCCGGTTGCGGATCCCGAGCCGGGTGAAGATCGCGGTCATGTGGCCCTTGACCGTGCCCTCGGACATGTACAGCCGCTTGCCGATCTCGTGGTTGGACAGGCCCTCGCCGAGCAGCCCCAGCACCTCCCGCTCCCGCGGGGTCAGGCCCGCGATCCGCTCCTTCGCCGGGGTCGGCCTGGCGAACCCCGCCGCGCCCATCTTCGCGATGACCCGGTGGGCGATCCTGGGGGAGAGGTACGCCGCCCCGTCGGCGACAGCCCGGATCCCGAAGATCAGCTCCCGCGGGTCGGCCGCTTTGAGCATGAACCCGCTCGCGCCCTCGCCGAGCGCGCGCATCACGTAGTCGTCCTCGTCGAAGGTCGTCAGCATGACCACCGCGGTCCCCGGCGCGACGGCGCGGATCTCGGTCGCCGCCGAGAGCCCGTCGAGCCGGGGCATGCGGATGTCGAGGACCGCGACGTCGGGCCGGTGCGCCCGGACCAGCTCGACGGCCTCGGCGCCGTCCCCGGCCTCCGCGACCACCTCGATCCCCGGGTCGGTCGCCAGGATCGCGGCGACCCCCGCCCGGACCATCGCCTCGTCGTCGGCCAGCAGCACCCTGATCATCGCTCCCCTTCCACCGGGAGCAGCGCCTCGACGGCGAACCCGTCGCCGCGCCGCCCCGCACTGAACACCCCGCCGAGCAGCCGCACCCGCCCGGCCAGCGCCGCCAGGCCCGTGCCTCCCGGCCCCAGCCGCGGCGCCGCGGCGCCTCCCGAATCCGAGACCCGTACGAGCACCTCGGCACCTCTGCGCTCGACCAGCACTTCGACGGCCGCGCCGGGGGAGTGCTTGGCGGCGTTGGTGAGCGCCTCCTGCACGATCCGGTACACGGCCCGGTCCACGAGCGGCCCGAACGCCTCAGACCCGCCTTCGAGCCGCACGTCGAGGCCCGCCCGCGCCGCGCGCGCCACCAGTTCCCGCACCGGCTCGTCGACCGGCGCGACCGGCGCCGCCTCGTCGCGCAGCATCCCCAGCGACTGCCGGAGCCGGTCGGTGGCCTCGACCGCGTTGGCGCGCAACGCGGCCGCGGCCTTCCGGCCCTCCTCCGGGAGGTCCCGCGACAGCTCCAGGGCCCCGGCTCGCAGGGCGATGAGCGCGAGGTCGTGGCCGACCGAGTCGTGCAGGTCGGCGGCGATCCGCGCCCGCTCCACCGCTTGGGCCCGCTCGGCCACGAGGTCGTGCTCGCGTTCGAGCCGCGCGGCCCGGTCGCGCTCTGCCTGGAGGAGCACGACCTGCTGACGGCGGTAGCGGCCGCCGAACCACGGCACCATCACGAACACGCCGAGGACCATGAACGCGGTGACGCCGTTGCCGCGGTCGACGAGCATGACCGGCACCGTCAGCGCCGCGGCGACGAGCAGCAGCGGTGCGCCGTACCGGTAGTCGAGGCGCCGCCCGTGCAGGTACGCGAGCAGGGCCAGCACCGCGAAGATCGCCTGCCGCCACGCCGGCAGCTGCACGGTGTCGATCCCGTTCGCCATCGCCGCGGCCGCGATGAGCGCCAGCCCTGCCCCGTACATCACGCCGCCGAGCCTACCGACTTGAGCCGCCACGCCCGGGCGACCGCTACGGCGATCCCGGCCACCGCCGCGGCCATGAGCGTCAGCGTGAGCGGCAGCGCGAAGTAGAACATCTGGTTCCACGGGATCGTGCGCCCGCCGGAGACGAACGAGACGGCCGCCGGGAAGCCCGCGAAGACGATAGCGGGGATCAGCACGGGCACCATGCGCAGCGCGGTCCGCCAGGCCCGGCGCCCGGCCCGCTTCTGGGCCCAGCGGCGCGAGCGGACCACCCCGAGGACCCCGAGTCCGATCGCGGCGAGCGCCGCCAGCAGCAGCACCAGCTCCCAGACCTGCCCGCTGCGGGAGGGCTCCGCGGGCGTGCCGCCCTCGGTGATCGCGGCCAGGCCCTCCATGGCGCTCCAGGTGACGTCGCTGAGGCCCGCGCCGGTGCTCATCACCGCGATCCCGTAGCCGGTCTCGGGATCGATCCACTCGACCGCGTTGTAGGTCATGAGGTTCCCCGAGTGGGTCAGCGTCCCGTCGGACTCGACGCTCCAGCCCATCCCGTAGTCCTGGACGTCCGACGCGGTGTGCATCGCGTCGAGCCCTTCGGTGCTGACGAGCTGCACGCCTTCGCCGTTCTGGCTGACGAGCCACCGCCCCATGTCGGCGGCGCTGGTGATGACGCCGCCGCTGCCGGAGTCGTCGAGGAACCCGGGGGCCTCCTCGCGGGGGATCCACAGCCCGTACAGGGAGTTGTAGCCCAGGCCGGGCATGACGTCCTCGTCGCGGGTCGCGCTGTCCTCCATGCCGAGCGGCGTGAACACCCGCTCGCGCATGAACTCCGCGAACGGCTGCCCGGAGGCGACCTCGACGAGGCGGGCCGCGACGTTGAGGTTCGCGTTGCAGTAGGCCCAGTCGGTGCCCGGGTCGGCGGCGAGCGAGTCGTCCGCGAGGCGGGACACGTAGTCCTCCAAGGAGGTCGCGTCGTCGAGCTCGACCACGTCGATGCTCGTGTCGCTGAACCCGGAGGTCTGGTCGAGGAGCTGGCGGACCGTCACCTCCCCGGCCCGCGGGTCGGCCATCGCGAACTCGGGAAGCTGCTCGGCGACGGTGCCGTCGAGGTCGATCGCGCCCTCCTCGGCGAGGATCATGACGGCCATGGCGGTGAAGGACTTCGACACCGAGGCGACGCGCATCGGCGTGTGCTCGGTGACCGGGTCGCCGTTCGAGTCCTCGCCGTACCCGGCGGTGAAGACGGTCTCACCGCCGTAGGTCACGACCGCGGACAGGCCCGGCACGCCGGTCGCCTCGACGAGGTCGGACAGGTAGGCGTCGTACGCCTCGGGGTCGGGATCGGTCGCGGCGTGCGCCGGGGACGCGGGCGCGGCGGCGACGGCGGCGGCCGCGAGTGCGGCTGCGATCAGTCTGAGGGCCTTGGGTTTCACGTGCGGGGCTCCGTTCTGGACGAGTACCCGCTGAACGGTATTGCGGCCCTGACCTGCTGCCATCGGAAGAAGGTCCGGATCCGCCCCTGACGAAAGTCAGGGGTCGCCCGGTCACCCGCAGGCGCCACCTGACGGTCTTTGCGAGGGATGTCCGCAATCGTCCCACCATGCAAGAACTCCTACCCCCCGAGTGGGGCCGCTGGTATGGTCGAGCCATGCGAACCGCCGCACGACTCACCCGGCGGCGCGCCATCGACCAGATGGGCGCCGCGAGCGCCCTCTGTCGACCTCTGATGCGCTAGCCGGACGCGCGCCCCGCGCCGCCCGGCCGATCCCCGCCTCCCACGCGGACCCACCATTTCCGATCACGCGAAGCCCGTGCCCCGTCCCCACCGGACGGCCCCCGGGCCAGCCATCGACGAGGGAACTCAGAGCCCATGCAGCACCGACCCGACCACGCGTTCAAGATGCGCCACCCGTACCGCCGCAGGATCGTCGCGGCCGCCGCCCTGGCATTGGCGGTCGCCGGACTCACCGCCGGCGTCGCCGACCACGCCACGGCCGCGACGCAGGACACCGCGGGCGACCACATCGAACGACCCCGATAGCAACGGATCACGAGCCGAGGCCTCCGTCTGGTGGGACGGGGGCCTTTCCTTGTGCGCCCCGGCCCCGCCCCTCGGGTAGATTGGCAACGCAGGTTTACCGGTACACATCCAACAAGGGGCCCGATGCACGCCTTCCCGCTCACCCGAGTCACGCTGCTGGACGGCCCGTTCAAGCACGCCCTCGACACCGACCTCGCCTACGTCCTCGCCATGGACCCCGACCGCCTCCTCGCCCCCTTCCTGCGCGAAGCCGGACTCGAACCCGCCGCCCCGAGCTACGGCAACTGGGAGGACTCCGGCCTCGACGGCCACATCGGCGGCCACTACCTCTCGGCGCTGGCCCTCCTCGCCGTCGCCACCGGTGAGGCCGAGCCCCGCGAACGCCTCGACCGCATGATCGCCGAACTCGCCCGCGCCCAGGACCATCTCGGCACCGGCTACGTCGGCGGCGTCCCCGGCGGCGCCGCGCTCTTCGAGGGCCTCCGCGGCGGCGCGGGCGTCCGCACGCTCGGCTCCAGCGACCACTGGGTCCCCTGGTACAACCTGCACAAGACCTTCGCGGGCCTCATCGACGCCCACACCCTCCTCGGCCACGACCAGGCCCTCCAGATCGTCGTGCGCCTCGCCGACTGGTGGCTCGGCATCGCCGCCACCATGGACGGCGACGCGTTCGAAGCCATGCTCGACACCGAGTTCGGCGGCATGAACGAGGCCTACGCCGACCTCGCCGCCCTCACCGGCCGCGCCGACTACGCCGACATGGCCCGGCGCTTCTCCCACCGCGCGATCCTCGACCCGCTCCTGGAGCGCCGCGACGACCTCACCGGCCGCCACGCCAACACCCAGATCCCCAAGGCCGTCGGCTACGCCGCCACCGCCGCCGTCACCGGCGACGCCTCCCTTGAGGACGCCGCCCGCCACTTCTGGCACCAGGTCGTCGAGCACCGCTCGGTCGCCCTGGGCGGCAACTCCGTCCGCGAGCACTTCCACGCCGCCGACGACTTCGCCGCCATGATCGAGGACCGCGAAGGCCCCGAGACCTGCAACACCTACAACATGCTGAAGCTCACCCGCCGCCTCGCCGCGACGGGCCTCGAACCCGCCCACCTCGACTTCGCCGAACGCGCCGCCTACAACCACCAGCTCGCCTCCCAGCACCCCGAACACGGCGGCCTCGTCTACTTCACCCCCATGCGCCCCCGCCACTACCGCGTCTACTCCCAGCCCGAGACGAGCATGTGGTGCTGCGTCGGCACCGGCATCGAAGCCCAGGCCAAGTACGGCGAACTCGTCTTCGGCGAGCACGACGGCGCGCTGGCAGTCAACCTGTACGTCCCCGCGCAGCTCGACGCGCCGGAGTTCGGCGGCCGCATCAGGGTCCAGACCCGCTTCCCCTCCAGCGCGGGCGTGACCGTCCGGTTCGACCTGGACGAGCCGCGCCGCTTCACGCTCCGCCTCCGCGTGCCCGACTGGAGCGACGGCCTCGCCGACCTGCGCGTCAACGACGAACCCGTCGACACGACGACCGAACCGGGCGCCGTCCTCATCGAACGCACCTGGCGCAAGGGCGACGTGGTCGCCTTCGGGCTCCCCGCCCCGGTCCGGGCCGAACGCCTCCCCGACGGCTCGCCCTGGCAGGCGTACTTCGCCGGGCCCGTACTCCTCGCCGCCCGCAACGGCACCGAGCGCCTGGACGGCCTCCTCGCCGACGACTCCCGCATGGGCCACGTCGCCCACGGCCCGCTCCTGGGCCTCGGCGACGTCCCGATCGTCGCCGACCTGCCCGCCGCCGAGGTCCTGGAACCCGCAGGGCCGCACCGCTACCGGCTCGCCACCGCCGACCCGGCCGGATCGGTGGAGCTGGAGCCGTTCAACGGGCTCCACGACGCCCGGTACACCGTCTACTGGCCCGTCGCCGAGCCGTCCGGGATCGCCGAGCGCCGCGCCGCGCTCGCGGCCGCCGACCGCGGCTCCCTCGCGCTCGACCGCATGACCATCGACCAGATCGCCTTCGGCGAGCAGCAGCCCGAGAGCGACCACGCCTTCCGCGGCGAGGACACGCGCGTCCACACCGGCGCCGACGGCCGCCGCTCCCGCTCGACCGCCGCGTCGATGGCCGCCACCCTCAAGGACCCGCAGACCGAGGCCCGCGAACTGCGCATCGGCTACTGCCTCGACGGCCCCGCGGCCGTCGCGGTCCGCCTCGGCGGCGTCCTCGTCGCCGAAGAGCGCTGGGACGGCGGCAGCGGGTCCTTCGACCTCGACTACCGCGTCCCAGGCGAGCTCACCGCCGCACCGCGCCCCGTCGCGCTCGACCTCGAGTTCACCGCCCTCGACGGGCTCCCGACCCCCGCGGTCACCACGGCCCGGCTGATGCGCTGGGCCGCGCCCTAGCGGTCGTACTCGGCGGGGTCGTACACCGGCGCGGGCAGCGCCGCCGCGAGCGCGATGAGGTCCTCGTACCCGTAGCCGTCGAGCTCGCCCTCGAAGCTGGTGGTGAACGAGACCGCCCAGCCCGCGGGGTCGAAGACCACGACCTCGTAGGAGTGGCTGTCGTACACGCCGAAGACGCTCGTGGCGACCGTGCGGCCGTCCACTTCGGTCTCCTCGCACACGTCGTCCTTGTCGCCCGCGCAGTCGAGGAGGTACGGCTCGGGGCTCGTCGTCTCCGGCGGCAGGCCGGGGAGCCAGCCGCCGGGGAGGAAGTACGTGACGTTCGCGGTCACCGGGATGTCGGCCGCGTCGACCAGCGGCAGCGCGAACGCGCCGTCGAAGACGCGCACGACCGGCGCGCCGACGTCCCCGCGCTGGCCCGCCGCGGCGTCGAGCACGTGGACGCCCGGGTGCAGCGCGCCGATCGCGTCCGCGGCGCCGTCCATGGTGGCCTGCACGTCGCCCGCGGCCCCGGCCGGCCACGCCTCGTCGCGGGGCCAGCCCGGCGGGACGTCGAGCAGTTCGTCGACCGGCACCAGTTCGCTGGTGTCGTACTCGATCTGCGGCATCGCGAGCATCGCGTCCTTGAGGTCCTCCACGTCCATCTCGCGGCCCTGGCCCTCGCAGTCGAGGTCCCAAGAGGACCGCAGCGCGGAGCCGTTGGGGTACACGACCGCGGCCTCCAGGGCGCAGCCGTGGTCGGCGACCATGAGGGTGCGGCCGTCGTCGAGCTCCTCGGTGGTGAACTCGGGCGCGTCGCCGGTCCAGGACGCCTCGTCGGAGATGAGGTGCTGGGGGAACGCGACGTCGCCGGTCGGGCCGGGGTCGGCGGTCCAGCCGCCGGGCGCGAGCGCGTTGACGGTGAACGAGGACCGCTCCGCCTCCTCGTCGCCGTCGCGCGAGATGAGGCCGCGCAGGTACACCTGTCCGGAGTTCCCGGTGTCGGTCCAGGGCCCGAACTGGAGCGGCAGGCCGTGGTAGCCGAGTTCGCCGAGCGCGCTGTAGTAGCCGGTGCCCTCGTCCATCGCGCCGCGGATCTCGTCGTCGGAGGGCCGGTCATAGTCGAGCCGGTCCTCGTCGAGGAAACCGGAGTCGACCGCGAGGTCGCCGAAGGCGTCCCGGAGGGCCTCGTCGAGGTCCGGCTGGCGCCGGTCCCAGGTGTCGGCGGCCGGGCCGAGGTATCCGGCGGTCGCCGGGTCGAAGCCGAGCGGCGTCCCGGCCGGGAACTCCTGGCGCCCGGGAAGACCGCCCAGGGAGAGGACGAGGACGGCCGCCAGTCCCGCGACCCCGGCGGTCGCGCCGCCGAGGACGGCGCGGGAGTGGCGGCGGGCACGGTAGCCCGCCCGCACGACCGCGTCGAGGTCGAGGGGCGCGTCCTCGGCGCCCGTGTCGGGCCGGGCCTGCCGGAGCAGTACCGCGGTGTCGTCGTGCTGGTCCATCGGTCGCACTTCCCTTCGCTCAGGCCCTGACGGGTTCGGATTCGGCGAGGAGGCCGCGCATCTTCGCGAGCCCCTTGGCGCACTGGCTCTTCACGGTCCCGGTGGTGCAGCCCATGGCCGCGGCCGTGTCCTCGACGGACAGGTCCTCCCAGTACCGCAGGACCAGCGTCGCCCGCTGCCGCGGGGGCAGCCGGTCGAGCGCCGCGACGACCGCGAGCCGCACGTCGACGCCCTCCTGCGGGTGGTCGGCGGGGAGATCGGGCAGGTCGTCGCCGGTGCGCTCGCGCCGGACCCAGGCGAGGCGCCGGTGGGACAGGTAGGTGTTGACGACGATCCGGCGCACGTACGCGGGGGCGCCGACGGGGTCGACGCGGCGCCAGACCGCGAACGCCTTCGCGAGGGCCTTCTGCACGATGTCGTCGGCCTCGAACCAGTCGCCCGACAGCAGGTACGCCTGCCGGCGCAGGTTGCCGCGGTGGGCCGACGCGAACGACCGGAACTCGGCCTCTTGCTGCTCCTTGCTCTTCACTGGGCCTCTCTCGAACGACGGGCGGGGGGTGCCGGTACCCGTCGCGGTGGTGGATGCGGGGCCCCGGCGATGTACATAGGCGGGCGGGGGCGCGCCGGGTTGCCCGGATCCGCGACGTGTTCCAGGTCTCCGTCCCGGGATGTCACATTCGGGTCGTCCGTCCCGTCATTGTTTCGGACACAGTCGACCGAAGGAAGGGAACGAGACGATGACCATGCAGCGTGAGGCGGACGGAACGGCGATCCGGGGACTGTTCGGATCGATCGTGGAGGGGCTGCGCGCCAAGGACCTCGACGCGCTCGGGCGGTTGTACGCGGAGGACGTCGTGTCCTTCGACGTCGAGCCGCCGCTCCAGCACGTCGGGGTCGACGCGAAGCTGAAGAACTGGGCGGCCGTGTTCGCCGTGTTCGCCGAGGTGGACTATGAGCTGCGGGACCTGCGGCTCACCGTGGACGAGTCGATCGCGTTCGCGCACGGCTTCGGGCGGCTCAGCGGGACGCTGAAGAACGGCGCCTCGACCGAGGGCATGTGGGTGCGGGCGACGTTCTGCCTCGCGAAGACGGCGGGGGAGTGGCGGATCGTCCACGACCAGGTGTCGGTGCCGTTCGACATCGCCACCGGCAAGGGGGTGTCGGACTTGCAGCCGTAAGGGAACCGTCGCCGGGATCGGGCGGGCTCGGGACGAGCCCGCCCGGCGGACGGGGAAGGAGGCGGTCGGTCTGCGGCGCTGATCGGAACCGCTTCAGCCCCAGTTCCATTCGAGGATCTGCGCTCGCATGAGGCGGGCGGCGGCGGGGAGGCGGTCCCCGTCGGTCCAGTGGAGACTGAGGGTGCGGTTGCAGTGCGGGTCGTCGATGGCCGCCCAGGCGACCTCCGGGGTGGTCCAGGTGGCGCGGGCGATCGCGGGGAACAGGCACACGCCGATGCCCGCGCTGACGAGCACGAACGTCGCGGCGGTCTCGTCGGTCTCGCAGACGATCCGCGGCTCGCGGTTGCGGTCGGCGAACAGCCGGTCGAGGAGTCGGCGCTGCCACAGACCGGGCCGGGTCGTCACGAACGGCTCGTCGGCGAGGTCGTCGAGGGACACGCGCCCGGCCGCGGCGAGGCGGTGGCCCGGCGGGGTCGCGAGCCAGACCGGCTCGACGGCCACGACCGCCGACTCGGCGCCCGGTGCCGTGACCGGCTGCGAGGCCAGGCACAGGTCCACCTCCTGCGCGAGGAGCGCCCGCTCCATCTCGGCGGGCGCCATCTGGTGGAGGTGGAGCTCGACCTCGGGGTGCGCGCTGGTGAACGCCGTGATCGGGCCGGTCAGCGGCAGGAACGTCTCCGAAGCGAGGCGGACGCTGCCCGCGCTGCCGCTGAGGGACTCGGCGACCGCGCGGCGTCCCGCCTCGAGCTCGCCGACGGCGCGCTCGACGTGGTCGCGGAAGAGGCGGCCGGTGTCGTTGAGCTGCAAGCGCCCCGCTCGGTCGAACAGGGGCGCGCCGAGTTCGGCCTCGAGCCGGGCGATGCTCCGGCTCAGGGACGGCTGGGCCACGCGCAGTTCGGCGGCGGCGCCGCTGAGGTGCTCCAGACGCGCGACCGCCAGGAACTGGCGCAGGGTGTTCAGGTCCACGAGTGCTCCTCATGCCGTTCGAGTCATAACAGCATAGCGATATTGGTCTTTGAATCATTAACCGGATCGGCATAACGTTGGCGTCATGCAACGAGAACTGACGATCGACGCCCCGGTCGCGGCGCCCGCGCCGCCGGGCCCGGCGGGGGAGCGGACCGCGGCCAGCGGCTGGGTCCTGCGCGGCCTGTCGACCGCGTACCTGCTCGCGGGGTTCGCCCAGCCCGCGTTCGCCGGGGTCTACCTGAGTGGCGACTTCGACGGCCTCGCCTGGCACGCGAGGGGCGCTGACCTGGTGTCCTACATCGCGATCGCGCACCTGATCGCCGCGATCACCGTCTGGCGCAGGGTCCGCCGGACCTGGCCCCTCTGGACCTCGCTGGCGCTCGTGCTCGGCGTGACCGCGCAGTACTTCGCAGGGCTATGGGGCGCGCTGTGGCTGCACTTCCCGCTCGGGGTCGCGCTGGTCGCCGGGATCGCCGGGATGTTCGCCGCGGTGTGGCGGCGCCCGCTTCCCCGGCGCCGCAAGGAGGTCCGGACCGATGGCTGAGTGGAGCCTGCCGGTGTCGCGGCGCCGGGCGCTCGCGATCGGCGCCGGGATCGGCGTCGCCGCGGCGGGCGGGATCGCCCTGTCCGCCGGGTGGGCCCGCCGCCCCGCCGAGACCGGGGACCAGCTGCGCAGCGCGATCCCGCTGCCCGAGCCGTTCACGGTGCCCCTGCCGATCCCGCCCGTGCTCGCGCCCGTCGAGTCCACCGAGGACGGCGACCGGTACGAGCTGGTGCAGCGCGAGATCGACGCCGAGATCATCCCCGGCTACGCGACGCGCCTGTGGACCTACGACGGCGTCTTCCCCGGCCCGACCATCGAGTCGCGGCGCGGGCGGCACACCACCGTGCTGCACCGCAACGAGCTCCCCGTCCCCACCGTGCTCCACCTCCACGGCGGCCGCACCCCCGCCGCCTCCGACGGCTACCCCACCGACCTCGTGCTCCCCGACGGCTGGACCGGCCACGCGGGCCACAGCATGGCCGACGACCGCGCCGCCGTCTCGAACGTGCAGCGCGAGTACGGGTTCCCGCTCGACCAGCGCGCGACCATGCTCTGGTACCACGACCACCGCATGGACTTCACCGCCCCGGCGATCTGGCGCGGCCTCGCCGGGCTCCACTTCGTGCGCGACGACGTCGAGGACGCCCTCGACCTGCCGCGCGGCGACCGCGAACTGCCGCTGATGATCGCCGACCGGGCCTTCGACGAGGACGGTCAGCTCGCCTACCCCGCGGTCGACCCGAGCCTCACCGGCGAGCACGGCGTCACCGAGCCGTACCTGGCGGGCGTCCTCGGCGACGTGGTCCTCGTCAACGGCGCGCCCTGGCCCGAGCACGAAGTGGACACCGGCCTGTACCGGCTGCGGGTCCTCAACGGCTCCAACGCGAGGCACTACGAGCTCGAAGCGGTCGCCGACGACGGCGCCACGGTTCCGCTGGTGCAGATCGGCGCCGACCAGGGCCTCCTGGCCGCGCCCGTGCGCCACGAGCGGCTGCCGATCGCGCCCGCCGAGCGCTACGACCTGCTCGTGGACTTCGGCGGCCTGCCCGTCGGTTCGACCGTGACCCTGCGGAACCGGCTCGGGAGCGGCGGCACCGCCGACGTCATGCGGTTCCGCATCGCCCGCGAGGGGACCGCGGCCGCGATCCCCGAGACCCTCGCCGACGACCTGCCCGAATGGGACCGCTCGGAGGCGGCCGTGGTGCGCGACATGGCGTTCCGCGCGGGCCGCATGGACGACGGGCGGCACGGCTGGCTCATCGACGGCCTCCCGTTCGACCCGGCCCGCACCGACGTGACGGCCCGCCTCGGCGACGTCGAGGTGTGGCGGCTCGTCGCCGACGTCCACCACCCCGTCCACCTGCACCTCGTCGGCTTCCGGGTCCTCTCGCGCGGCGGCGGGGCGCCGCTGGCGCACGACGCCGGGCTCAAGGACACGATCTCGCTGCGCCCGGGCGAGTCGGCCGAGATCATCACCCGCTTCGACGGCTACAAGGGCCGGTACCTCTTCCACTGCCACAACGCCGAGCACGAGGACATGGGCATGATGGCGAACCTGGAGATCGTCTAGACCGGGTCGGGCGCCAGCGGGGGCAGCGGCGTGGCCGCGCCCGGGTCGAACGCGTCGAGCACGAGCACCAGGTAGCGCCGCCAGCCGTCGTCCCCCGGGGGCATGACCCACAGGACGTTCGTGAGCAGGCCGAGGACGCGGGCGACGTCGTCGCCGGTGACGTCGGCGCGCATCGCCCCGGCGGCCTGGGCCTGCTCGGTGAGCGCCGCGAGCGGGCCCCGCGCGGGCTCGATGACCTCCGCGGTGAGCGCGGCCGGGTTCGCCGCGGCCGCCAGGGTGCTCCGCTCGCGCTCGACGATGACGAGGACCGCCTCCATGACCACCTGGATCGCCTCCCGCGGGCCGAAGTCGGGGGTTCGGTACAGGATCGGCGGGAGCCGCTCGGTGACGGTCTGGCGCACCGCGGTGCGGACCAGCGCCTCCTTGTGCGGGAAGTGCCGGAACAGGGTCCGGACGCCGACGCCGGCGCGCTCGGCGACGGCCTCCAGGGGCGCGTCGGGGCCCTGCTCGGCGAAGACGGCGCGCGCGGCGTCCAAGAGCCGCTTCACATTGCGCGCGGCATCGGCGCGCAGGGCGCGTTCGGCGTCAGGGGGCACCCGCGCATTCTAGGACCTGCCGGACCGCGGCCGCTAATTGACACTCGACTGACACATTTAGTATCGTCGATCCGAGAGTCCTGCGTGATCCCGTACCCGGCAAGGAGAGCCACGTGCACCTGCAATCCCTCAGAAGAGCGCGCCTGCGCCTGATCGCCGTCGCGGCCGCCGTGCTCGCGGTCCTGGCCGCGGGCGTCGTCGGCGCCGCGAGCGCCCAAGCGGCCCAGGGCTGCACGGTCGACTACCGCGTCACCGCCCAGTGGCCCGGCGGGTTCACCGCGAACGCCACGGTCAAGAACCTCGGCGACCCGGTCGACGGCTGGACCCTCGCCTGGACCTTCGGCGCCGGCCAGCGCGTCACCCAGGCGTGGAACGCCGTCGTGACCGCCGACGGCGACGCCGTCACCGCGGCGAACGCGAGCTACAACGCCGCGATCGGCACCGGCGGCTCGGTCTCCTTCGGCTTCAACGGGTCCTGGTCCGGGACCAACCCCGTCCCCGCCGCGTTCAAGCTCAACGGCCGCACCTGCGACGGCGGCGTCGGCGAACCCACCACCACCCCGCCCCCGACCGGCGGCGTCTCCGCCATGGACCAGGTCGCGGCCATGCAGCCGGGCTGGAACGTCGGCAACACCCT
Organism: Glycomyces sp. NPDC047369; assembly: GCA_040643255.1. Taxonomy (GTDB): domain Bacteria; phylum Actinomycetota; class Actinomycetes; order Mycobacteriales; family Micromonosporaceae; genus Glycomyces. The sequence goes on from JBEYTX010000001.1 coordinate 1,289,629, forward strand.
CGACGCGCTCGGCGGCGAGACCGCCTGGGGCAACCCGCTCATCACGCAGGAGCTGCTCGCGCACGTCAAGTCGCAGGGCTTCAACTCGATCCGCCTGCCCGTCACCTGGGACGAGTACATGGGCCCCGGCCCCGACTACACCGTGGACCCCGCCCGCATGGACCGCGTCGCCCAGGTCGTCGACTGGGCCCTGGAGGAGGACCTCCAGGTGCTCCTCAACGTCCACCACGACTCGTGGATGTGGCTCAACGCCCTCGGCACCGACCACGACGACGTGCTCGCCAAGTACGAGGCGCTGTGGACCCAGATCGCCGACCGCTTCAAGGACTACCCCGCGGAGCTCTCCTTCGAGAGCGTCAACGAGCCCCAGTTCACCGGGGCCGAAGGCGCCGCGGGCGACGCGCTCACCGAGGAGCTCAACCTCGTCTTCCACGAGATCGTGCGCGGCTCCGGCGGCGGCAACGACGACCGGCTCCTGGTGCTGCCGACCCTCGTCACCAACGCCGACCAGCCCCGCCTCGACGCCCTCAAGGCCACCATCGACGGCCTCGACGACCCGATGGTCGCCGCCACGATCCACTTCTACGGCTTCTGGCCCTTCAGCGTCAACATCGCCGGTTTCACCAGCTACAACGCCGAAGTCGAGGCCGACCTCGTCGGCACGTTCACGCGCGTCAACGACACCTTCGTGGACAACGGGATCCCGGTCATCATGGGGGAGTGGGCGGTCCTCAACTACGACCACAACCGGCCCGGCGTCCACCAGAGCGGCGAACTCCTCAAGTTCTTCGAGGCCGCCGAGTACCAGGCCCGCGACAAGGGCGTCACGACGATGCTGTGGGACGCCGGCCAGTTCCTCAACCGGACCACGCTCCAATGGCGCGACCAGCACATGTACGAGTACTTCGCATCGGGCGTCACCACCCGCTCCGGGACGGCCTCGTTCGACTCGGTCTACCTGCCGCAGACCGGTGCGCTCACGTCGAAGTCGCTGACGCTCAACCGCAACGGCCTGACCTTCCAGGGCGTCTGGCAGGGCGGCACGAAGCTCGCCGAAGGCGCCGACTACACCGTCTCCGGCGACACCCTCACGTTCACCGCCGCCGCGCTCACCCGCCTCGCCGGGGACCGCGCCTACGGCGTGAACGCCCAGCTCGAAGCCCGCTTCTCCGCGGGCGTCCCGTGGCGGATCAAGGTGATCACCTCTGACGCGCCGGTCCTGTCGAGCACCACCGGCCCGTCCTCGTCCTTCGCGATCCTCACGCAGTTCAAGGGCGACACCCTCGCCACCATGGAGGCCAAATACGCCGACGGCACCAACGCGGGCACCGCGACATGGACCCCGTACCAGGAGTTCTGGTCGAACTTCCGGCCCGACTACGCCGCGGGCACGCTCATCCTCACGCCCGAGTTCCTCGCCGCGGTCACCGACGGCCAGCCCGTCACATTGACCTTCCACTTCTACAGCGGAAAGACCGCGACCTACACGATCACCGAGAACGGCGGCACCGTCACCGGCACCGCCTGAACCACCGCATGAACCGGGACGCCGCCCCGCGCGGCGTCCCGGTTTTCCCGTTTGCCGCCAGCGTTCACGCATGCGAGGATCTGCGGATGCCCGACGCCGCACCGACCGACCGCACCGGCCTGCTCCGCTGGCAGTTCGACCTCACTTGGGCCCTCTTCGAGTACCACCTCGAACGCCTCGAAGCCGACGATTTCCTCTGGGAGCCCGCCGCACTGACCTGGACCCTCCACGCGACCGCCGACGGCTGGGAGCCCGACTGGGCCGACACCGAGCCCGACCCCGTCCCGGTCCCCACGATCGCCTGGCTCACCTGGCACCTCGGCTGGTGGTGGACCACCGCCGCCGCGCACGTCCGGGGCCGCGAGACCGTCGACCGCGCCGACGTCAGGTGGCCCGGACCCGAAGCCGCCGTCGAATGGCTCCGCGGGCACCGCGACGACTGGACCGCCGTCCTCGACGCGCTCACCGACGCCGACCTCGACAAGCCCTCCGCGTACCCCTGGCCCGCCGACGCCGGGCTCACCGTCGCCCACCTGGCCGCATGGGTCAACGCCGAGCTCATGAAGAACACCGCCGAGATCGGGCAGCTCCGCCTCGTGCGCGCCGCCGCCTGAATCCGTGGGGCGGTTGGCACACTCTGGGGATTCTGGGGACCCCGCGTCCTCGTAGAGTCGTCATCAGCAACCCGGTCAGACATTCAAGCGGAGGATGAGCACCATGAGCGAGTACGACGTGACCCCGGAAGAGACCGACGCCGGCGTCGAGGACGAGTACACCACCGAGGACGAGGGCTCCGGCGGCCTGCCCGGCGTCACCGTCGAGGAGACCTTCGACCTGGACGGCGACGGCTACGCCGACAGCACCATCACCGCCGACGGCGTCACCTACATCGACTCGGACGGCGACGGCCAGGCCGACGGCGTCGCGGTCGACTACGACGGCGACGGCGTCTCCGACGAGCTCCTCGTCGACGCGGACGGCGACGGCTCCTTCGAGACCGCGGTCTACGACACCGACGGCGACGGCGTCGCCGACACCTTCGAGTCCGACACGGACGGCGACGGCGTGGTCGACCAGGTCTCCTACGACACCGACGGCGACGGCTACGTCAACCAGGTCGTCACCGACACGGACGGCGACGGCTACGCCGACGTCGTCGCCACCGACTACGACGGCGACGGCCTCGTCGACGAGATCGAGATCGACTCGGACGGCGACGGCGCCTCCGACACGACCCTCATCGACTCCGACGGCGACGGCTTCCTCGACACCGTCTACACCGAGACCACCCCCGAGGGCGACAACATCCAGTCCCAGACCGGGCAGGTCATCTGACACCGACCGGCTCCGCGCCGGAACCGCTTGAATCCCGGGGCCGCACCCGCGGCCCCGGGGCCCACCGAGAGGACCGCACTTGATCCCCGACCCCACCGTCCTGCACCCGATGGCCGGACAGCCGCGCGTCGTGTTCCTGAAGCCGCTCATCGCATCCGAGAAGATCGAGATCGGCGAGTACACGTACTACGACGACCCGGACGCGGCCACCGCGTTCGAGGAGCGGAACGTCCTCTACGGGTACGGCCCGGAGAAGCTGCGCATCGGCAGGTACTGCGCGCTGGCGACGGGGACGCGGTTCATCATGGCCGGGGCCGACCACCCGATGGTCGGGGTCTCGACGTTCCCGTTCGCGATCTTCGGCGGCGACTGGGCCGAGTCCACGCTCGACATCGTCATGAACGTGGAGAGCCGCGGCGACACCACCGTCGGCAACGACGTCTGGCTGGGCTACAACACCCTCGTCATGCCCGGCGTGACCATCGGCGACGGCGCGATCGTCGCGAGCGGCGCCGTCGTCACCGCCGACGTCCCGCCCTACACGATCGTCGGCGGCAACCCCGCCAAGCCGATCCGCAAGCGCTTCGCCGACGAGGAGATCGAACTCCTCCTGCGCGCCGCGTGGTGGGACTGGCCCGTCGCGCTCGTCACCGAGCACGCCCGCACGATCATGTCCGGCACCTCCGCCGACGTCTTCGCGATCGCCGAGGCCAACGGCCTCACCTGACGTTCTCCAGCAGGTCCCGGATGACCCCGTACCCGCGCTCCCGCGCGTGGTCGAGCGCGGTGCGCCCGTCGCGGTCGCGGATCGCGGCGTCGGCGCCCGCGTCGAGGAGCATCGCGACGATCTCCTGGTGCGGCTCCCCGCCGTCGCCGAGCGCGACGGCTTCGAGCAGCGCCGTCCAGCCGTTGTAGTTGACGCGGTCGACGACCCTGGCGATGTCGGTGGCCGCCAGGACCTCCCGCACGTAGTCGGCGTGGCCGCGTTCCGCGGCCGGGTGCAGCGGGCTGCCGCCGCGCCGGTTCGGGACCTCCAGGTCCGGACCCGCCGCGAGGATCGCCTGCATCATCGCGACCGACCCGGTCACGCCGCACGTCACCCACGGCGTGTCGCCGAGGTCGTCGCGCGCGTCCGGGTCCGCGCAGTAGGCGACCAGGACCCGCGCCGTCTCGACCCGGTCGGCGAGCGCCGCGAGCATGAGCGGCCCGCGGCCCTCCCCGTCGCGCACTTCGACTTCCGCGCCCAGGCCCAGCAGCCGGGCCGCCTCGTCGGCGTCCCCGGCGTCGGCGGCCTCCAGGAGCCCCCGGTTCCAGTCCTCGACGTCCCCGGGCGCGGGCTGCGCGGACCGCCTCGTCTCCTCGACGGCCCGGTGCCGGCGCGGCTCGGGGACCGGGGCGCAGGCCGCCAGCGAGCCGGCCCCGGCCGCGAGCACGAGCCTGCGCCCGATCCCCTTGCGCGCCTGCATCAGCCGTCCAGGTTCTCGAGGGCCGCGAGGCCGGCGAGGGCGATCTCTTCGTCGATGTCGCCGCTGGGGGCGCCGCCGACGCCGATGCCCGCGATCGGGGCGCCGTCGTAGGTCACGGGCACGCCGCCCGCGAGGAACAGGGTCCCGGGGATGTCGGCGATCGTCGCGCCGTTGCCCTTGGCCGCGTTCGTCAGGTCGCTGGTCGCCTGGCCCCACGACACCGCCGTGTAGGCCTTGGCCTCGGCCGAGTCGGGGCTCTGCGGGCCCGCGCCGTCGCCCTGGACCATGGCGATCGTGTTGCCGCTGCGGTCGACGATCGCGACGGTGACGCGCTGGTCGAGCTCGGCGGCCTTGTCCTGGGCGGCGTCGAGGACCGCGAGCGCGGCTTCGTGGGTGAGGGCGTTCACGCCGCGCACGCCGTCCTCCTGGACCTCGGCGACCGCGACGGCCTCGATCGGCTCGGCGTCGGCGACCGGCGCGCTGTAGGCGCTGACGCCGACGATGCCGCCGACGACGGCGAGTCCGGCGACGGTCCCGACGGCCAGGCGCTTGCGGAGGTTGATCGCGTTCATCGGTGCTCCTTCGGTTCTCGTGGCGGCGGTCTGCCGCGGCACTCCGCCAAGTCTTCGGCCGCGGCCGCCCGCGCGCATCAAGCGGCGGTTCGATCCCGTCTCCACCCTTTGATCGATGCGCGTGTCGGTCCTGCCGGGCACCATTGCCGCGAAGTGCCCGGGGGCTTGCCGCGAAGCACCCGCGGACCGGGCGCGCGCGGGCCTACGCTGGCCCCGGGGAGGAGGGAGGGGCCGTGGGCGAGCGTTCCTGGCTGAACGGCGCGATGCACGCCGGGTTCTTCCTGCTGCTCGCCGCCTCGGCCGCCCGGGTGGTCGCCCGGCACGAGCTGGCCGACCGGCTCACCGTCGCCGCCCTCGCGGTGGCCGCGCTCCTCGCGCTGCTCTACGGCGCGGGCGTGGTCCTGTGGGCGCGGCTCGGGCCCGCCCTGCCGGTGTGGCTCGGCCTCGTCATCGGCGTCGCGGTCGCGCTGGTGCTCCTGGCGCCCTCGTTCGCGTGGTGCGCCGTCCCGCTGTACTTCCTGTGCCTGCGGCTGCTCCCGGCCGGCGGGGTGGTCACCGCCGCGGTGCTGCTCACCGCGGCCGTCGTCGCCGGGCAGCTGCGCATCGCAACGGTGTTCGACCCGAGCCTGGTGCTCGCGCCGATCGGCATCGCCGCGATCATCACCGCCGTGTTCTGGGCCCTCCAGCACGAGATCAGCCAGCGCCAGCGCCTCATCGACGACCTCGTGGCCGCCCGCGACTCGCTCGCGGCCTCGCAGCTGCGCGCCGGGGCCCTGGAGGAGCGCGGGCGCCTCGCCCGCGAGATCCACGACACGCTCGCGCAGGGGCTCTCCAGCATCAGCATGCTGCTCCAGGCCGCCGACCGGTCCTGGGGCACCGACCGGTCGCGGGCCCTCGCCGGGCAGGCCGCGGCGGTCGCCGACGAGAACCTGGCCGAGGCCCGCCGCTTCGTCCGCGACCTCACTCCCGCGCGGCTCGAAGGCCGCAGTCTCGCCGAGGCGCTCCGCGAGCTGTGCGCCGACACCGAGCGCCGCTCGGGCCTGCGCACGGTCTTCCGCGAGGAGGGCGAGCCCGCCGGGACCGGCGAGGCCGCCGCCGCGGTCCTGCTGCGCGTCGCCCAAGGGGCCCTTGCCAACACCGTCGAGCACGCGGCCGCCTCCGAAGCGGTCGTGACGCTCTCGCACCTGGGCGATGCGGTCGCCCTCGACGTCCGCGACGACGGCCGCGGCTTCGACCCCGCCGACGCCGCGGCGTCCGGCCGCGGGTTCGGCCTGCCGGGGATGCGCGAGCGCCTCGCGCGGGTCGGCGGGAGCCTCGCGGTCGAGTCCCGTCCCGGCGAGGGCACCGCGCTCGCCGCCTCCGTCCCGCTCGGTGAGGAGCCGTGATGCGCCTGTTCCTGGTGGACGACCACCCCGTGGTCCGGGCGGGCCTGGCCGCGCTCGTCGACGGCGAGCCCGACATGGAGGTCGTCGGCGAGGCCGCCGACGCGGCCGCGGCGCTGCGCGGCATCCGCGGGTGCGCGCCCGACGTGGTGCTCATGGACCTCCAGCTCGGCGGCGGCCCCGACGGGTTCGCCGTCGCCGAGGAGGTCGCGAAGCTCCCCGACGCGCCGCGGGTCCTGGTGCTGACCACGTACGAGTCGGACGCCGACGTGCGCCGCGCCGTCGCGGCCGGCGCCACCGGGTACCTGCTCAAGGCCTGCCCGCCCGAGGAGCTGTTCGCGGCGGTCCGCGCGGCCGCGCGCGGGGAGTCGTCGCTGTCGCCGAAGGTCGCCGCGCGGGTCATGGACCAGGCCCGGTCCGGGCGCCCGGCCCTGACGGCCCGCGAGTCGGAGATCGTCGCGCTCCTCGCCGAGGGCCTGGGCAACCGGCAGATCGCGCAGCGGCTGTTCGTCACCGAGGCCACGGTCAAGACGCATCTGGTCCACATCTTCGCGAAGCTCGGCGTGGACTCGCGGACCGCGGCCGTCGCCGCGGCCGTCCAGCAGGGCCTGATCCGGCGCTGACCTGGGATTCGGCTCGTGTCCCGGACATGGGCGGCCTGCCGTTATACGCTCGGTTGACGATCGGGGGCGGTAGCCGATATGGCACCAGGACAGGACGATTCGGGGCGCGCGGACTACCGCGGATTCGCCCCGCTCTTCGCGGAGATGGCGCAGTTGGACGCGGACGACCCGCGCCGCGCGGCGCTCCGGGAGCGGCTGATCACCGGGCACCTGCCGCTCGCCGAGCACATCGCGCAGCGGTACTCCGGCAAGGGGATCGTCAAGGACGACCTGCTCCAGGTCGCCTCGATCGGGCTCATCCACGCCGTCGACCGCTTCGACCCGACCCTGGGCTGCGAGTTCCTGTCGTACGCCGTCCCCACGATGATGGGGGAGGTGCGGCGCTGCTTCCGCGACACGGCCTGGCCGATGCGCGTCCCGCGCCGCCTCCAGGAGCTGCGCCTCGCCATCAACCGGGCCGCCGGGGAGCTCGCGCAGGAGCTGGGGCGCCCGGCCACGGGCGCCGACCTCGCCGCGCACCTCGGGCTCACCGAGGCGGAGGTGGACGAGGGGCTCGAAGCGCGCCAGGCGTACTGGTCGGTCTCGCTCGACGAGCCCGAGTACCGCGACCCCGGGCGCGCGCCGCTGTGCGAGACGATCGGCGCCGAGGACGCCGCGCTCGAACTCGTGGAGGATCACGAGGCGCTGCTGCCGCTGCTGAGCGGCCTGTCCGAGCGCGAGCGGCGGATCCTGGCGCTGCGGTTCTTCGAGGAGAAGACCCAGGCGCAGATCGGCGAGGAGATCGGCGTGTCGCAGATGCACGTCTCGCGCCTCCTCAAGGGCGTGCTCGAAGAGCTGCGGGAGCGGCTCACGACCGCGCCGCGGTGACCTCCGAACGTCGAGAGTTTCAGCGGAGTTCCGGCCTTTTGAATCGAAACATTTCGATGTATTGTGAACGGGAACAACCGGTACTTCCGACCTCCTGGAGGAACGATGGCATCCCGCCCCGACGACGCCCGCGCCCCGCGCCTGGGCCGCCGCTCCCTGCTGACAATGGCGGGAGCGCTCCCGATCATCGGCGCGCCCCTGATCGCCGACGCGGCCGCCGCGCAGACCACCGTGGTCGTCCAGCCCTCCCTCGGGCAGCAGACCATCCAGGGCTTCGGCGGCATGAACCACACCGTGTGGATCAGCGACCTCACCGCCGCCCAGCGCGACACCGCCTTCGGCAACGGCGCCGGCCAGCTCGGCTTCTCCATCCTCCGCATCCCCGTCCACGAGGACCGCAACAACTGGAGCCGCGAGCTCGCCACCGCCCAGCGTGCGGTCGCCCTGGGCGCCAAGGTCATCGCCTCCCCGTGGAACCCGCCCGCGTCCATGACCGAGTCCTTCTCCGGCGGCAAGCGCCTGCGCTACGACCAGTACGCCGCGTACGCCACCCACCTCAACGACTTCACCGTCTACATGCGCAACAACGGCGTCAACCTCTACGCGGTCTCCGTCCAGAACGAGCCCGACTACGCCAGCGAGTGGACCGCCTGGACCCCCGCCGAGATCGTCCGCTTCCTCAAGGAGAACTCCGGCGCGATCAGCACCAAGGTCATCGCCCCCGAGTCGTTCCAGTACCGCAAGAACTTGTCCGACCCGATCCTCAACGACGCCGCCGCGCTGGCCAACATGGACATCCTCGGCGCGCACCTCTACGGCACGCAGCCCGCCGACTTCCCCTACCCGCTGTTCCAGCAGAAGGGCGCGGGCAAGGAGCTGTGGATGACGGAGGTCTACTACCCGAACTCCAGCGACTCGGCGGACCTGTGGCCCGGCGCGCTCGACGTCGGCGAGCACGTCCACCGCGCGCTCGTCAACGGCCGCTTCCAGGCGTACATCTGGTGGTACATCCGCCGCGGCTACGGCCCGATGCGCGAGGACGGCCAGATCAGCAAGCGCGGCGCGAACCTCGCCCACTACGCGAAGTGGGTGCGCCCCGGCTTCCAGCGGATCACCGCGACCGCGAACCCGCAGTCGGGCGTGTACATCTCGGCGTTCAAGAGCGGATCCAGGATCGTCATCGTCGCCGTGAACAAGAACGCCTCGGCCGTGTACCTGCCGTTCACGCTCGAAGGCGGCGGCACGGGCTCGTTCGCGACCTGGGTGACGACGTCGAGCCAGACCCTCGCGGCCTCGAACGCGGTCCCGATGACCAACGGCTCCTTCGGGTCCCAGCTCCCGGCGCAGAGCATCCGGACCTACGTCCTGAACTAGGCGAGGTCCACGGGCCGGACGCGGAGCTTCTCGGCGATCCTCGCGAGCGCGGCGTGGTCGTCCGCGTCGAGCCGGTCGAGGGCGGCCTCGCGGACGGCCCGCACGTGGACCGGCGCGGCCGCCTGGACGAGCTCGTACCCGGCCCCGGTGAGGGCCGCGATCGTGTAGCGGCCGTCCTCGGGGTCGGGCGAGCGCTCCATCCAGCCGCGCTGCTCGAAGCGTTTGACCACGTTGGACAGGCGCGAGAGCGAGCCGTTGGCGAGGAACGCGAGCTCGCTCATGCGCAGGCGCCGCTCCGGCGCCTCGGAGACGTGGCTGAGGACCAGGTACTCGAAGAGGGTCAGCCCGCACTCCTTGTGGAGCGGGCCCTCCAGGCGCGGCGGGAGGAGGTAGACGAGCGAGACGAGCCCGGTCCAGGCGTCCTTCTCGGCCGGGTCGAGCCAGCGCACCTGCGCGGACGCATCGGTTCCGGGAGTCTCGGCCATGGGCGCAGTCTAACCGGCGGCCGTGACTTCATGCTTGAAGTCAATCGTGCTACGCTGACTTCAAGCATGAAGTCAATCGGAAGGGACCGCCATGGGCGAGCCGCAGTTCTTCATCACCCCCGGAGCCGGCGAGAAGCTGCACGGGATGCTCGGATACAGCCAGGCCGTGCGCATCGGCGACCGCGTCGAGATCTCCGGCCAGGGCGGCTGGAACGACGACCTCGAATTCCCCGAGGACCTCGAGGAGGAGATCGTGCGCGCCTTCGACAACGTCGAGCGCGTCCTCGCCGCGGCGGGCGCCACGTGGGCCGACGTAGTCCACGTGAACTCGTACCACCTGCCCGACGACCCCGCGTACATCGGCGAGCGCCCCGGCCGCGTCATGGCCGAGCAGTTCCGCAAGCGCATGGGCGGCCGCGCCCCGATCTGGACCGAGCTCGGCGTCGCGGCGCTGGGCGCCCCCGGGATGCGCGTGGAGATCCGGGCGACCGCGATCGTCCCCTAGCCCGCGAAGGTCCTGCGGTACGCGCTCGGCGTGACCCCCAGGGCCGCTTGGAAGTGCAGGCGCAGCGACGAGGCCGAGCCGAACCCGGCGCCGGCCGCCACGCGGTCGATCGGCTCGTCGCTGCGCTCCAGCAGGTGCCGCGCCCGCTCCAGGCGCTGGTGCAGGAGCCACCGCTGCGGCGAGGTGCCGACCTCCTCGCGGAAGCGCCGCGTGAACGTGCGGACGCTCATCGCCTCGCACTCGGCGAGCTGCCGCAGCGTCAGCGGCTCGTGGAGGCGGGCGAGCGCCCACTCCCGCGCGCGCCCGGTCGCGGCCGTCCCCGCCTCGGGCACGGGCCGCTCGATGTACTGGGCCTGGCCGCCGTCGCGGTGCGGCGGCACCACCGACCGCCTCGCGACCCGGTTCGCCACTGCCACGCCGAAGTCGAGCCGGGTCATGTGCAGGCACAGGTCGAACCCGGAGGCCACGCCCGCCGAAGTGAGCACGTGCCCGTCCTCGGTGTACAGGACGTCGGGCTCCAGCCGCACCCGCGGGTAGAGCCGCCGGAACCGCTCGGCCGCGTCCCAGTGCGTCGTGGCCGTGCGCCCGTCGAGCATCCCCGCGGCCGCGAGCACGAACGAGCCCGTGCAGATCGACGCGATCCGCGCCTCCGGGCGGAGGTGCTCCAGGGCCGCGGCCACGTCTGCGGGCAGCCGCCCCGCCGTCCACGACTCGTCGTTCTCGTGCGCCGAGGGCACCACGACCGTGTCGGCCTCGGCCAGGGCCTCCGGGCCGTGCGGGACGTTGACCGTCACGTCGGCGTCGGTGCGGACCTCGCCCGGCTCGGGCGCGCACGTGACGACCTCGTACAGGTGCTCCCCGCCGGACCGCGCGGACCCGAAGACGCGGTGCGGGATGCCCAGCTCGACCGGGAGGAGGCCGTGCCGGACCAGGACCGCGACGCGGTGCCGCCCGGGGTGCCGAAAAACGCTCATGGCCCGATCTTCGCATATGTTGGCCTTCAGGCCACTGGCCGCCCGGCCGCGGCTCGGCGAAGCTGGATCCATGTCCATCGCAGCCCCGGAAACCCCAGAGCAGACCCGACGCCGCACCGTCCACCGCGCGTGGTGGGTCGCCGCCGTCTCCTTCGTCGCCCTCGTCGGCGCGGCCGCCTTCCGCGCCACCCCGAGCGTCTTCATCGAGCCGCTCCACGACGAGTTCGGCTGGTCCCACGGCACGATCTCCGCCGCCATCTCCGTGAACATCCTGCTCTACGGCCTGTTCTCGCCGTTCGCGTCCGCGCTCCAGGAGCGGTACGGGATCCGCCGGGTCGTCGCGATCGCCCTGGGCCTCATCGCCCTCGGCGGCGGCGCCACGGTCTTCATGACCGAGTCGTGGCAGCTGGTCCTGTGCTGGGGCTTCATCGTCGGGATCGGCACCGGGTCCATGGCGATGGCGTTCGTCGCCACGATCACCAACCGGTGGTTCATCGCCCGCCGCGGCCTCGTCTCCGGCATCCTCACCGCCGGGGGCGCCGCCGGGCAGCTCGTGTTCCTGCCGCTCGTGGGCCTCCTCGTCGAGGGGCCGGGCTGGCGCGCGGCCTCGATCCTGGTGGCGGCCACCGCGCTCGCGATGGTCCCGCTCGTCCTCCTGGTCGTGCGCGACCAGCCCGAGGACGTGGGCCTCAAGCCCTTCGGCGCCGGCGCCGACTACACGACGCCCGCGCCGTCGCAGGAGGGCGCGGCGAAGCGGGCCCTCGGCGGCCTGTGGCAGGCCAGCGGCTCCCGCGCGTTCTGGCTCCTCGCGGGCACGTTCGCGATCTGCGGCGCCTCCACGAACGGCCTCGTCGGCGCCCACTTCGTGCCCGCCGCCCACGACCACGGCATGCCCCTGACGGCGGCGGCATCGCTCCTGGCGGTCATCGGCGTCGTCGACCTCATCGGCACGATCTTCTCCGGCTGGCTCACCGACCGGTTCGACCCGCGGGTCCTCCTCGCGGTCTACTACGCGCTCCGCGGCCTCTCGCTGCTCGCGCTCCCGACCCTGTTCGCGGGCGACGTCAAGCCGCCGATGCTGTTCTTCATCGTCTTCTACGGCCTCGACTGGGTCGCCACGGTCCCGCCCACGATCGCCTTGTGCCGCGAGCACTTCGGAGAGGACGGCGCGGTCGTCTTCGGCTGGGTCCTCGCCTCCCACCAGCTCGGCGCGGCCCTCATCGCGTGGGGCGCGGGCTTCGTGCGTGACGCGACCGGGAACTACGACCCGGCGTGGTTCACCGCGGGAGCGCTGTGCGCGCTCGCCGCGGTGATGTCCCTGGCGATCAAACGCGTACCAGCCGCTGCAACTGCGTGACGTGTGCGGGTTCGAGCTCCTCGAGCGTCGCGACGCCGAGGAGCTTCATCGTCCGCTCGACCTCCTCGCGGAGGATGGCGATGGCGCGGTCGACGCCGTCGCGGCCTCCGGCCATGAGCCCGTAGAGGTAGGCGCGGCCGATCATGGTGTACCTGGCGCCGAGTGCGACTGAGGCGACGACGTCGGCGCCGGACATGATCCCGGTGTCCAGGTGCACCTCGATGTCGTCGCCGACTTCCTTGACTACGTGGGGGAGGAGGTGGAAGGGGATCGGGGCGCGGTCGAGTTGTCGCCCGCCGTGGTTGGAGAGGGTGACGGCGTCGACGCCGAGGTCGGCGCAGCGCTTCGCGTCCGCGACGGTCTGCACGCCCTTGACGACGATTTTCCCGGGCCACTGCTCCTTGATCCAGGCGAGGTCCGTGTAGTCGACGGTGGGGTCGAACATGGTGTCGAGGAGTTCGGCGATCGTGCCCGACCAGCGTGAGAGCGAGGCGAAGGCGAGGGGCTCGGTGGTGAGCATGTCGAACCACCAGGCCGGGCGCGAGGCCATGTTGAAGAACGTTCCCGGGGTGATCGCGGGCGGGATGGAGAAGCCGTTGCGCTTGTCCCGCAGGCGGGCTCCGGCGACGGGCACGTCGACGGTGACCAGGAGCGTGTCGAACCCGGCCGCGGCGGCCCGCTCCACCAGGGCCATGGACCGGTCGCGGTCCTTCCACATGTACAGCTGGAACCAGTGGCGGCCCTCGGGCCCGCCCGCGGCGGCGACGTCCTCGATCGGGGTCGTCCCCATCGTGGAGAGCGCGAACGGGATCCCCGCGGCCGCCGCGGCGCCTGCCCCGGCGGTCTCGCCTTCGGTGTGCATCATGCGGGTGAACCCGGTGGGGGCGATGCCGAACGGGAGTGCTGAGCGCTTGCCGAGGACGTCCCAGCCGGTGTCGACTTTTGAGACGTCGCGCAGGATCGCGGGGTGGAACTCGATGTCGGCGAACGCCTGGCGGGCCCGTGCGAGCGACAGCTCGCCCTCGGCGGCGCCCTCGGTGTAGTCGAACGCCGCCCGCGGGGTGCGCCGTTTGGCGATGGTCCGCAGGTCGGCGATGGTGAGCGCGGCGTTCAGACGCCGCCGCTTCGCATTGAAGTCCGGCTTTTTGAAACGTATCAACGGCAGGACGTCGTGGGGGCGGGGGAACTGGCGCTTCGTCATTCGGGGGCCTATCGATGCGATGGGTGAGGAGTCCGTCCGGGCCATTGTCGCCCGCCCGGAAATTTCTTCGGGACCGGACCCGTCCGCGGGCCGGTCGGCTCCGAATCCCGTTCGACCGGAGTTGACAAACACCTCGGAGCGTGATGATGTCCACAAGGGGGAATCCATCGGCCTGGAGCACAGGCGGACACCGCCGCACGGCGGTAGAGGAGGCGCGGATGCCCACGCTCGAACAGCTGCTGCACGGCACGGCGCTGGGCGACGAGCACGCCTTCGCGCGCCTCTACGACGAGGCCGCGCCGCGCGTCTACGGCCTTTGCCTGCGCGTCCTGCGCGACCCCGCGCAGGCGGAGGAAGTGGCGCAGGAGGTCCTCGTCGAGGTCTGGCGCACCGCCACCCGCTTCGACCCCGCCCGCGGGTCCGCGGGCGCGTGGCTCTCGACGATCGCGCACCGCCGCGCCGTCGACCGCGTCAGGTCCGTCCAGGCCTCCGGCGACCGCGAGCGCCGCGCCGCCGCCCGGCCCGAACCAGAGTACGACGCGGTCGCCGAGGCCGCCGCGGTCCGCCTGGAGCACCGCCAGGTCCGCCGCTGCCTCTCGACCCTCACCGAGCTCCAGCGGCAGGCCGTCACCCTCGCCTACTACGGCGGCCACACGTACCGGCAGGTCGCGTCCCTCCTGGGCGCCGCCGTGCCGACGGTCAAGTCCCGCATCAGGGACGGCCTGCTCAAACTGCGCGACTGCCTGGAGGTGGCCCGATGAGCGCCGACGTCCACACCCTCATCGGCGCCTGGGCCGTCGACGCCCTCGACGACGGCGAGCGCGCCGAGGTCGAACGCCACATCGCCGAATGCGAGTCGTGCGCCCAGGAGGCCGCCGAGCTGCGCGAGGCCGTGTGGCGCCTCTCCGACGTGACGATCGCCGAACCGCCCCCGCGGCTGCGCGCCCGCGTCCTCGCCGAGGCCGCCCGCACCCGCCAGGAGGCCCCCGAGACCCCTGCGGCCGAGCCCCGCACCGCCGCGCCGCGACTGCGCCGCCACCGCGGGATGCCGCGCCTTCGCCTCGCGCTCGCCGCCGGGGCCCTCGCGGCGGTCATGGCCGTCGTCGGCGGCATCGTCACGTGGTCGGTGATCCGCAACGCCGAACCGTCCCAGTCGGATCAGATCGCGGCCGTCCTCGAATCCGGGGACGCCGAGGTCGGGAAGACCGCGGCCGAAGGCGGCGGCGACGTCACCGTCGTCTACTCCGAACGCCTCGACAAGGCCGTCGTGGTCCTCGCCGGGCTCGCCGCGATCGGCGAGGAGCGGTCCTACCAGATCTGGATGGTCGACCCCGAAGGGCAGATATCGGCGGGCGTCATGAACCCGGGCGACCGGGCCGCGACGATCCTCGTCGACGGCCTCGGCGACGCCGAGCTCATCGGCGTCACCGAGGAGCCCGCTGGCGGCTCCAAGACACCGACCCTCCCGATGGTCGCGGACGTCCCGCTCGGGGGCTGACCTCCGCCGACACGGGCCCGGCCGCCACGGCCGGGCCCGATTCCGCGCCCGGCGCGGAAAAAGTCCCGAACTTCTTCGCCCGCCGACCCATCCGCGGCCGGACCGCCCCCGAATCAGGGGCATGAGACCGACCACCGCCGCCGCACTCGCCGGCACCGCCTGCGCCGCCGTCGCCCTCGCGACCGCGCAGCTCGCGGCCGCCGCCGTCGCGCCCGGCAGCGCCCCGGTCGCCGCCATCGGCGCCGCCGTGGTCGACGCGGTCCCCGAACCCGTCAAGGAGTTCGCGATCCGCGCCTTCGGCGAGCACGACAAGCTCGCACTCCTGGCCGGGATCGGCACGGCGCTCGCCGTGCTCGCCGCCGCGACCGGCGTCGCCGCCCGTCGGCGCCCCTGGATCGGGTACGCGGTCCTGGCCCTCCTCGGCGGGGCGGGCGCGGCAGCCGCCCTCGCCCGCCCCGCCGCCTCCCCGCTGTGGGCGGTCCCGTCCCTCGTGGGCGCCGCCTGCGGCGCGGGCGTCCTCGCGATGCTGCTCCGCGAACGCCCGGACGGCTCCGCCGCGCCGGGCCGGTCCGTCGATCGCAGGGGCGTCCTCATCGCCCTCGGCGGCGCCGGACTGGCCGGCGCGGCGGGCTGGCGCCTCACCGGCACCTCCGACGTCGAGGACGCCCGCGCCGCGGTCGACCTGCCCGCGCCCGTCGACATCGGGCCCGCGGGCACCGGCCTCGACGTCGACGGCCTCACCCCGTACCTCACGCCGAGCGGCGACTTCTACCGCGTCGACACCGCCCTGGTCCTCCCGCGCGTCCTCCCCGCGGACTACCGGCTCCGCATCACCGGCCGCGTCGCGAACCCCCTGGAACTGACCTACCAGGACCTGCTGGACCGCGGCCTGGTCGAGCGCGAGATCACGATCTCCTGCGTCTCCAACGAGGTCGGCGGGAACCTCGCGGGGAACGCGCGCTGGCTCGGCGTCCCCCTCGCCGACCTCCTCGCCGAGGCTGGGCCCGAACCCGGTGCGGACCAAGTGGTCTCGCGCTCGGCCGACGGCTGGACCGCGGGCACCCCGACCGAGGTCTGCACCGACGGGCGCGACGCGCTCGTGGCCGTCGGCATGAACGGGCGCCCGCTCCCGCTGGAGCACGGCTTCCCCGTGCGCATGATCGTCCCGGGCCTGTACGGCTACGTCTCGGCCACCAAGTGGCTCACCGAGATCGAGCTGTCGTCCTTCGCGGACTTCGACGCCTACTGGGTCCGCCGCGGCTGGGATGCGCAGGCGCCGATCAAGACGTTCTCGCGGATCGACACCCCCAAACCGCTCGCGACCGTCCCGGCCGGGCCCGTCACCGTCGCCGGGGTCGCGTGGGCCCAGCACCGCGGCATCGCCCGCGTCGAGGTCCGCGCCGACGAAGGCCCCTGGAGCGACGCCGAACTCGCGCCCGTGATCGGCGACGACACGTGGCGCCAATGGAAGTGGACCTGGGAGGCGGCATCCGGCCGCCGCACCTTGGAGGTCCGCGCGACCGACGGCGACGGGACCGTCCAGACCGAGGAGCGGGTCGCCCCGTTCCCCAACGGCGCCACCGGATGGCACTCCGTCGTCTTGAACGCCGAATGAACCGCGGGGCGCGACCGCGCCCCGAACCGACAGAGAGGCAAGACCATGAACAATCGACTGCTCACCCGCGCAGGCGCCGTGCTGGCCGCCGCCGGCTGCGCCTTCGTCTTCACCGCGTGCGGCTCCGGCGACGACTCCTCGAACGAGGAGGCCACGTCCAGTGAGGAGTCGGTGCAGGAGGAGACCACGGAGGAGATGCCCGTCTCCGGCGAGTTCGGGGCCGCGTGCTCGGCGGTCCCCGCCGACGGCGAGGGCTCCTTCACCGGCATGGCCGACGACCCGGTCGCGACCGCCGCGGGCAACAACCCGGTCCTGTCCACACTGGTCACCGCCGTGACCGAGGCGGGGCTGGTGGACACGCTCAACACCGCCGAGGACATCACCGTGTTCGCGCCGACCGACGACGCGTTCGCGAAGATCCCGGAGGCGGACCTCCAGGCCGTCCTGGCCGACACCGAGACCCTCACGTCGATCCTGACCTACCACGTCGTGGCCGGTCGGCTCGCGCCCGAGGACCTCGCCGGCGAGCACGCGACCCTTCAGGGGACGAACCTGACGGTCGAGGGCTCCGGCGAGGACTTCACCGTGAACGGCGAGGCCGCCGTGGTCTGCGGCAACGTGCAGACCGCGAACGCCACCGTCTACATCGTCGACACGGTGCTCATGCCCGCGTAGCGGGTACGACGACGTCCGGGGCGCGCCGTCAGGCGGCCCCGGAACGCAGGCCGCCCAGGACCAGGTCCAAAGCGAGGGCGGCCTGCACCTCCGCGTCCGGGTCCCCGGACCGCGCGAGCCACAGCGCCGCCTCGTTCATGCCCCCCGACAGCAGGCGCGCGAGCGGCTCGACCGGCCCGTCCGCCATGAGCCCGGCGTCGATGAGCGCCCGCAGCGCCTCCGCGAGATGCCGCGCCGAGTGCGCCTCGTCCATCGCCCGCCATTCGTCCCAGCCGAGGACCGTGGGCGCGTCGACCAGCAGGATGCGGCTCACCGCCGGGTCGGTCCCGGCCGCCAGGAACGCCCGGCAGCCCGCCCGCAGCTGCTCCCAGGGCCCCGCGTGCCGGTCCGCTTCGGCCGCGACCCGCGCGCCCAGCTCCTCCTGGACCTCCTCCACCACGGCCCGGAACAACCCGAGCTTGCTCCCGAAGTGGTGGTACGCCGCGCCTTTCGTGACGCCCGCGGCCTGCGCGACCTCGTTGAGCACCACCGCGTGGTACCCGTCGGCCGCGAACCGGCGGCGGCCCTCCTCCAGGAGCGCCCGCCGGGTCGCCTCCCGCTGCTCGGCCCTGCCCATCGCCTCGACCCCCAATTCGCATACCCGGGGTATGTTAGCATCGCGTTCCACATACCCGAGGTATGCGAAACCCGATCCGAGGAGACCCCGATGACCGCGACCCTGACCGGCTTCTACCCCGTGCTCGCCACCGAGGACGTGGCCGCGACCGCCGACTTCTACCGGCGCCACTTCGGCTTCGAGGCGGTGTTCACCGCCGACTGGTACGTGAGCCTGCGCCGCCCCGACGCCCCGCAGTACGAGCTCGCGGTCCTCGACGCGGGCCACCCGACGATCCCCGCAGGCCACCGGAAGGCGCTGTCGGGCGGCGTCCTCCTCAACTTCGAGGTGGAGGACGCCGACGCCGAGCACCGGCGCCTCGTCGTGGACGCCGGGCTCACCGAGCTGCTCCCGCTGCGCACCGAGGACTTCGGCCAGCGCCACTTCATCGTCGCGGCCCCCGACGGCGTCATGGTCGACGTCATCAAGGTGGTCCCGTTCGCGGGGGAGTACGCCTAGACCTCGATGTGCGAGCCGATGATCATCGTCCGCTCGCGCGGGAGGCGGAAGTGCTCGGCGGCGTCGGCGGTGATGTGCGACGTGGCGATGAACAGGTGCTTGCGCCAGGTCGCCATCGTGCGGGCCCGGCCGGGCTTGAGCTGGATCGTCGACAGGAAGTACGTGGCCCGGTCGAGGTTGAGGCGCCGGCCCTCGGCCTGCTCGGGCTCGATCCCTTCGAGGGCGCGGGGCACGTCCGGGGTCTCCATGTAGCCGAAGCGGGCGGTCACGTGGATGACCGCGTCCCGCTCGTCGCCGAGCTGGTCCACGACGAGCCGGTCGTCCTCGGTGACGCGCGGGACCGGTTCGGTGAGGACCGAGAGGATCACGATCTGCGAGTGCCGGGCGTGGTTCTGCTCCAGGTTGGAGCGCATCGCCAGGGGTGCGGAGTGCTTGCCGCGGTCGAGGAACACGGCGGTCCCGGGGACGCGGGCGACCTTCGGCTCGCCCTCGCGGAGCCGGTCGACGAACTCCTGGAGCGAGCCCTCGCGGCTCTCCCGCTCGAACGTGACGACCTCGCGGCCCTTCTGCCAGGTGATCATGACGGTGAACGCGAGGACGCCGATGAGCAGCGGCAGCCACGCGCCGTGGATGATCTTCGTCGAGCTCGCCGACAGGAACGCCAGGTCGATCGCGAGGAGCAGCCCGCCGCCGAGCGCCAGCGCCCACCGGGGCGCGCCCCAGCGGATGCGCGCGACGTACAGGAACAGCAGCGACACGATGGTGATCGTCCCGATCACGGCCATGCCGTACGCGAACGCGAGCGCCTCGGAGGTGCGGAACGCGAACACCAGGACCAGCACGGACACCATGAGCAGCCAGTTGATCCACGGGACGTAGATCTGCCCGTACTGGTGCTCGGAGGTGTGCGCGATCCGCAGCCGCGGCAGGTACCCGAGCTCGGAGGCCTGCGAGGCGACCGAGAACGCGCCGGAGATGACGGCCTGCGCGGCGATCACGGTGGCGACGGTGGTGAGGAGCAGCAGCGGGATGCGCAGGATCTCGGGCGCGAGGAGGAAGAACGACCCGGCGACGTTCCCGGAGTCCTCGAGGATGAGCGCGCCCTGGCCCATGTAGTTGAGCATCACCGACGGGAAGACGACGGCGATCCACGCGCGGGAGATGGGCTTGCGCCCGAAGTGGCCCATGTCGGCGTAGAGGGCCTCGGCGCCGGTGAAGGTGAGGATGACGGCGGCGAGCGCAAAGAACGCGACGCCGAAGTTCCCGAACACGAAGTCGATCGCGTAGGTGGGGGAGAGGGCCCGGAGGATCTCGGGGTTCCCGGCGATGCCGCCGATGCCGAGGAGCGCGAGGGCGCCGAACCAGGCGGCCATGATCGGGCCGAACCAGCGGCCGATGACGTGCGTGCCGCGCTTCTGGAACGCGAACAGCAGCACGATGATGACGGCGGTCGCGGGGATGATGACCGCTTCGAGGCCCGTGGAGACGGTCTTGACGCCCTCGACCGCGGACAGGACCGAGATCGCGGGCGTGATCATGGAGTCGCCGAGGAACAGGGCCGCGCCGAAGATGCCGAGCGCGGCGAGCGCGAACGCGGCCTTGCGGCCGCGGCCGCCGACGTGGCGGCGCAGGAGGGTGATGAGCGCCATGATGCCGCCCTCGCCGTCGTTGTCGGCGCGCATCGCCAGGCCCACGTAGAAGACCGTGACGATGATCGTGACCGACCAGAAGATGAGGGAGACGATCCCGAACACGTTCTCGGTGTTCACCGGGACCGGGTGCGGGTCGCCGGGGTTGAAGATCGTCTGGAGGGCGTAGATCGGGCTGGTCCCGATGTCGCCGTAGACGACGCCGAGGGCGCCGAGGAACAGCCCCATGCGCAGGGGGCCGCCTTTCGCGGCATGCCTGAGCGCCGGGCCGGCCGGTTCCTGGTCCAGCCTGCCCTCGCTGGTTTGAGCGGTCACGTGTGCTCCCTTCCGGTGCCGCACGCTAGCGCGATCCGGAGGCCGATTGCCCGGCCCGGAGCCCGTTCAGACGAATCCATACGCGTTCTTGACGCCCCTTGTGACGTTCCATACGCGTTCTTGACGGATGTCGGGAAGGTTTCCGGAGCCGAACCGGCGACCGGTGTCGGTCCCCGGGGGCACCATTGACGGCATGTCCCGTCGAGCACCGGATCCCGCGCCGCACCCGTCGCTCGCGCGGTTCTCCCCGGCCACCGCCTCCTGGTTCGCGCGGACCTTCGGCGCCCCGACCGCCGCGCAGCAGGGCGCGTGGGCCGCGCTCGCGGAGGACCGGGACGTCCTCGTCGTCGCCCCCACCGGCTCCGGCAAGACCCTCGCCGCGTTCCTGTCGGCCCTCGACGCGCTCGCGACGGCCCCGGTGCCCGCCGACCCGAAGGCGCGCTGCCGCGTCCTCTACATCTCGCCGCTGAAGGCCCTCGGCGTCGACGTGGAGCGCAACCTCGCCGCGCCCCGCGACGGCATCCGCGCCGAGGCCCGCCGCCTGGGCCTGCCCGAACCTGATGTGCGCACCGCGATCCGCTCGGGCGACACCCCGCAGCACGAGCGCCGCTCCATCGCGAACCGGCCCCCGGACATCCTCATCACCACGCCCGAGTCGCTGTTCCTGATGCTCACCTCCGCCGCCCGCGACGCGCTCGCGGGCGTGGAGACCGTCATCCTCGACGAGGTCCACGCCGTCGCGGGCACCAAGCGCGGCGCGCACCTCGCGCTGTCCCTGGAGCGCCTCGACGCCCGCCTGGACCGGCCCGCGCGCCGCATCGGCCTGTCGGCGACCGTGCGGCCCGTCGCCGAGGTCGCCCGGTTCCTCTCGCCGCGCCACGACGTCGCGGTCGTCCAGCCGCCCTCCGAGAAGGAATGGGACCTCCGGGTCGTCGTCCCCGTCGAGGACATGGCCGCGCTCGGCGACGCGCCCGTCGCGCCCACCGCGTCCGCGGCCCGCTCGGCCGGGTCCATCTGGCCGCACGTCGAGGAGCGGATCGTCGACCTCGTCGAGGCCCACCGCTCCACGATCGTCTTCGCGAACGCCCGTCGCGTCGCCGAACGGCTCTCCAACCGCCTCAACGAGATCGAATACGAGCGCCGCCACGGCGCCCCGCTCCCCGAAGCCCACGGGCCCGCCGTCACCATGGGCGGCTCCGGGGCCGCCGCGGGCGCCCCGCCGGTCCTGTCGCGCACCCACCACGGCTCGATCTCCAAGGAGCAGCGCGCCGAAGTGGAAGGCGACCTCAAGGCCGGGCGGCTGCCCGCCGTCGTCGCCACCTCCAGCCTCGAACTCGGCATCGACATGGGCGCCGTCGACCTCGTGATCCAAGTCGAGGCGCCCCCGTCGGTCGCCTCCGGCCTCCAGCGCGTCGGCCGCGCCGGGCACCAGGTCGGCGCGGTCTCCCGCGGCGTGTTCTTCCCGAAGGTCCGCTCCGACCTCATCCAGTCCGCGGTCGTCGCCGAGCGCATGAAGGCGGGCGCCATCGAGGCGCTCCGCGTCCCCGCCAACCCCCTCGACGTCCTCGCCCAGCAGCTCGTCGCCATGGCCGCCATGGACGAATGGGACGTCGGCGACCTCCTCGGCCTGGTCCGCCGCGCCGCCCCCTTCGCGACCCTCCCCGACTCCGCCTTCGACGCCGTCCTCGACATGCTCGCGGGCCGCTACCCCTCCGACGCCTTCGCCGAACTGCGCCCGCGCCTGGTCTGGGACCGCAACGCGGGCACCGTCACCGGCCGCCCCGGCGCCCAGCGCCTCGCCGTCACCTCCGGCGGCACCATCCCCGACCGCGGCCTCTTCGGCGTCTTCCTGGCCGGTGCCGCGACCGGGCGCGGCGGCGGCCGCGTCGGCGAACTCGACGAGGAGATGGTCTACGAGTCCCGCGTCGGCGACGTCTTCACTCTCGGCACCTCC
Source organism: Glycomyces sp. NPDC047369 (assembly GCA_040643255.1). GTDB lineage: Bacteria > Actinomycetota > Actinomycetes > Mycobacteriales > Micromonosporaceae > Glycomyces. The sequence continues at coordinate 1,312,118 of JBEYTX010000001.1, forward strand.
TCATGGCGCATCGAGGAGATCACCCGCGACCGCGTCATGGTCAGCCCCGCGCCCGGCGTCCCCGGCCGCCTCCCGTTCTGGCACGGCGACGGCCTCGGCCGCCCCCTCGAACTCGGCCGCGCCCTCGGCGCGTTCGTCCGCGAACTCTCCGGAATGGACGAGGAGGCCGCGCACGCCCGCCTCGCCGCCGCCGGACTCGACGCCGCCGCCGCCCGCAACGCCATCGCGTACCTCGCCGAGCAGCGCGAGGCCACCGGCGTCGTCCCCGACGACCGCACCGTCCTCATCGAGCGCTTCCGCGACGAGACCGGCGACTGGCGCGTCGTCGTCCACTCCCCGTTCGGCGCCCAGGTCCACGCCCCCTGGGCCCTCGCCCTCGGCGAGCGCCTCCGCACCCGCCACGGCATCGACCCGCAGCTCATGCACCACGACGACGGCATCGTCCTGCGCCTGCCCGACACCGGCGAACCCGAACCCGACCTCCACGCCGACGACCTCGCCTTCGACCCCGCCGCCGTCGGCGACACCGTCACCCGCGCCGTCTCCGGCTCCTCGCTCTTCGCGTCCCGCTTCCGCGAGGCCGCCTCCCGCGCACTCCTGCTCCCGCACCGCCAGCCCGGCAAGCGCCAGCCCCTGTGGCAGCAGCGCCTCCGCTCCTCCCAGCTCCTCGAGGTCGCCGGGCGCTTCCCCACCTTCCCGATCATCCTCGAAGCCGTCCGCGAAGTCCTCCAGGACGTCTACGACGTCCCCGGCCTCACCGACCTCATGGCCGACCTCCACTCCCGCGACGTGCGCCTCGTCGAGGTCACCACCGCCGACCCCTCCCCGTTCGCCCGCTCCCTCCTCTTCGGCTACGTCGCCCAGTTCATGTACGAAGGGGACACCCCGCTCGCCGAGCGCCGCGCCGCCGCCCTCTCCCTCGACTCCCGCCTCCTCGCCGACCTCCTCGGCCAGGTCGAGCTGCGCGACCTCCTCGACCCCGGCGTCCTCGCCGACGTCGAAGCCGAACTCCAGCGCCGCACCTACCCCGCCCGCGACGCCGAGAGCGTCGCCGACCTCCTCCGCATCCTCGGCCCCCTCGCCCCCGCCGAACTCGCCGAACGCGGCGCCGCACCCGCCTGGGCCGAGTCCCTCGCCGCCGCGGGCCGCGCCATCCGCGTCGACATCGCCGGTGAGACCCACTGGGCCGCAGTCGAAGACGCCGGTCGCCTCCGCGACGCCCTCGGCACCGCGATCCCCGCCGGACTCCCCGCCGCGTTCACCGAACCCGCCGACGATCCCCTCGGCGACCTCCTCGCCCGCTACGCCCGCACCCGCGGCCCCTTCACCACCGCCGACGCCGCCGCCCGCTTCGGCCTCGGCGGCGCCGTCGCCGAACGCGCCCTCCGCGACCTCGACACCCTCGTCGAAGGCGAGTTCCGGCCCGGCGGCGAGCACCGCGAATGGTGCGACGCCGCCGTCCTGCGGCGCCTGCGCCGCCGCTCCCTCGCCGCGCTCCGCAAGGAACTCGAACCCGTCCCGCCCGCCGCGCTCGCCGAGTTCCTGCCGCGCTGGCAGCACGTCGGCGGCAAGTCCACCGAGGACGACCGCCTCGAAGGCGTCGACGGCCTCGCCCGCGCCATCGAGCAGCTCCAGGGCGCCGCCGTCCCCGCCTCCGCGTTGGAGACGCTGGTCCTGCCCTCGCGCGTGGCCGACTACCGCCCGGCGATGCTCGACGAGCTGACCGCCTCCGGCGAGGTCCTCTGGGCCGGCGCCGGCCCGCTCCCCGGCAACGACGGCTGGGTTGTGCTCTACCCCGCCGAGACCGCCCCGCTCCTGCTCCCGCCGCCCGACGCCGAGCCCGCGGGCCTGCACCGCGCGATCCTCGACGCGCTCGACGGCGGCTACGGCCTGTTCTACCGCCAGCTCGCCGACCGCGTCCGCGAAGCCACGGAGGCGAACGACGCGGATCTCACTGCGGCCCTGTGGGACCTGGCCTGGTCCGGTCGGGTCGCCAACGACACGCTCGCGCCGCTGCGCGCGCTCCTGGGCTCCGGCCGCACCGCCGGATCCACCGCCCACCGGTCCCGCCGCGCGGCCCCGCGCGCCCGCTACGGCGGCGGCTGGCGGGACCTGCGCCAGCAGCAGGGGCCGGTCAGCGGCCCCACGGTCGCCGGGCGCTGGTCGCTCCTGCCCGCGCCCGAACCGGACCCCACGGTCCGCGCCCACGCGCTCGCGCACACGCTGCTCGACCGGCACGGCGTCGTCACCCGCGGCGCGGTCGCGGCCGAAGGCGTCGAGGGCGGCTTCGCGAAGGTCTACCGGGTCCTGTCGGTGTTCGAGGAGTCCGGGCGGGCCCGCCGCGGCTACGTCGTGGACGGCCTCGGCGCGGCCCAGTTCGCGATGGAGGGCGCCGTGGACCGCCTGCGCGCCATGGCGAACCGCGCGGACGGCACCGCCGTGGTCCTCGCGGCCGCCGACCCCGCGAACGCCTACGGCGCCGCCCTGCCCTGGCCCGACGCCGACGGCCACAAGCCCGGCCGCAAGGCCGGGTCCCTCGTGGTCCTCGTCGGCGGCGACCTCGCCCTCTACGTCGAACGCGGCGGCCGGACCCTCATCGCCTGGCCCGCGACCGACGCGGCCGACCTCTCGGCCGACCCGCGCCTGAGCGCCGCGACCGCGGCCCTCGCCGACGCCGTGCGCGAAGGCCGCACCGGGCCCCTCCACATCGAGCGCGTCAACGACGTCTTCGCCCCCGGGTCCGCGCTCGCCGCGGCCTTGCAGGAGGCGGGCTTCCACGCCACCCCGCAGGGGTTCCGCCTGCGGCCGTTAAGGACGCAGCAGCGCCAGGTCCTCGCCCCACGAGTCGAGGTCGTCGCCGAATCCCGCGGTGCGGGCCCTGCGGTCCACCTCGGCGAACAGCTCGCGCTGGCGGTCGAGCGAGCCGGTCGCCGCGACGGCGCCGAGCGCTTCCAGCAGCGGCCCGGTCTCCCAGTCCGGCAGCGGGAACCGCTCCAGCTCCCACTCCAGGTACCGGTTGTAGGGGCGCGGACGCCGGTCGACCGCGAACAGGTGGTCGAGGAGGTACCCGATGCTCTCGGTCGCGTCGAGCCGGGCGGCGAGGACCAGACGGTCGCGGTGGTTCTTGGCCGACCGGTAGAGCAGGTTCACATAGCCGTCGAGGCTTTCGGACGCGAGTGCGCGGGCCGCTTCGGCGCCGAGCGTCCGCTTCTCGGCGACGAGCGCAGCGATCCCGCCGTCGAGCCGGTCGAGGACGACCTTGCTGCGCGCCAGCGCGTACCGGGCGAACCCCGGCATCCCCGCGGCCCGGAACTGGGTGTGCGTAATGACGACCAGGTCGAGCTTGTCGGTCCGGTGTCCGTGCAGTGCTTGCAGTTCGCTCGCGGCGCCGTCGGCGAGCACGACCCAGAGGTCGTGGTCGGAGTGCTCGGAGGCGAGCCCGTCGTGGGCGTGCGATCCGATGAGGACCAGTCCGACGACCGCGGGGTCCGCGGTCGCGGTGCGGACGAACTCGTCGTAGGTCAAGTCGGTCACCGGCGCCGTCCGATCCGCATCCAGTAGTCCTCGCGGCCGGTGTCGACCGGGAGGGGTTCGCCTCGGAACCCGTTGAGCCGGTTGAGGGTGTACTCCATCGGGCCCGCCTGCGCGGTGCGCCGGTAGAAGTCGAGGGCCCAGAGGCCGTTGACGATCACGAGGCACCGCAGCCGGTCCTCGACGTGCTCGCCCACGAGGAGGTCGAGGTCGTGGTCGGCCTGGACGCGGGTGCTCGGCATGACCGGCGCCCACAGGACGTACCGGGCGAGCTCCCACATCGGGTCGCCGTACATGGCGGCCTCCCAGTCGAAGACGCCCGCGATGCGGTCGCCCTCGACGGTGAAGTTGTCCGGGCCGAGGTCGCCGTGGACGAGTCGGCGGACCTCCGGGAGCCCGTCGGCGATGCCGAGCGCGGCGGCGGTGAGCTCGTCGGCCAGTGCGATGTCGTCGAAGTCGCCGAGGGCGTTCCAGTCGCCGGGGAGCAGGGCGCGCAGTTGCGCCGCCCAGGTGGGGGCGGCCCCGTTCCCGGTGGCGGGGTCGATCGAGCCGTACCCCTCGGTCCCGGCGAGGTCCACGGCCGCGATGTCCTCGATGAGCGCCCGCACGACCGGGGCCATGCGCTCCTGATGCGCCGCCCTCGCCGACCGGGCCGACGTGCAGCACCTCGGGGACGGGCACCGGCGTGTCGCGCAGGCGGTCCGCGATCCAGGCGTCCCGGTCGAAGCCGTCGCGGCGCGGGGCGACGCGCACGACGAGGTCGCGGCCCGCGGCGCGGAAGCCGAACGCCTGCGAGACCTCGCCTTCGGTCAACGGGGTCCAGTCGCCGATCGGGCCGAGGAGGTCGCGCATCGCCTGCGCGGCCTCCGCTCCGGTGAGTGCGGTCTTCACCGGCTCCACGCTAAGGCGTGGAGCCGGTCGCGCCAATCGGTTTTCTCCGTCACCAGGTGACGGGCAGTTCGGCGACGCCGTAGAAGTTCTGGTCGGTCCGCAGCGGCACCTGCGCGGCGGGGACGGCCAGGTGCAGGCCCGGCAGGCGCCGGATGAGCCGCTCGAAGGCGATGCGCATCTCGACGCGGGCGAGCTGCTGGCCGAGGCACTGGTGCACGCCGTGGCCGAACGTCATGTGGCCCTTGGCGTCCCCGGCGACGTCGAACACGTCGGGCGCGGTGAAGTGCCCGGCGTCGCGGTTGGCGGTCTGGACCGAGACGGTCATGTACTCGCCGGCCTTGATCTGCTCGCCCTCGAACTCGAAGTCCTCCCCGGCCTGGCGGATGATCCCGGTGTGGATGACGCCGACGTACCGCAGCAGCTCCTCGACACCGTTCGCCATGAGCTCGGGGCGCTCGCGCAGGAGGTCCCACTGGTCGCGGTTCTCCAGGAGCGCCATGGTGCCGAGGCCGATCATCTTCGCGGTGGTCTCGTGCCCGGCGACGAGCAGGAGCAGCGCCATGCCGATGACCTCCTCCTCGGTCAGGTCCGCGTCGGCGGCGAGGTCGGAGAGGAGGTCGTCCTGCGGATCGGCGCGCTTGGCCGCGACGAGGCCGGCGATGTAGGCCATGAGGCGCTCGCTCGCGGCGGCCTTCTCCTCGGCGGTGACGGTCATGGTCATGATCGTGGCGGCGTCGGCGGTGAAGCGGGCCTGGTCGGACCGCGGCACGCCGAGGAGCTCGGAGATCACCAGGGCCGGGACGGGGAGCGCGAACTCGGCGACGAGGTCCGCGCCGCCGCCCGCCGCCTCCAGCGCGTCGAGCCGCTCCTCCACGATCTCGGCGACGCGCGGCTCCAGCAGCCGCATGCGGCGGACGGTGAAGACGCCGGTGAGCTTGCGGCGCAGGCGGGTGTGGTCCGCGCCGTCCATCTCGATGAACATCCCGGGCGTGACGGGCAGGTCGCCTTCGTAGTCGCCCATCGCCTCGACCTGGGGCATCGGGATCGGGACCTTGATGGGGGCGCGCAGCCGCGACCTGAACCGGGGCTCGGTGAGGACCTTGCGGCCCAGGCGGTGGTCGGTGACGATCCACCCGAGGGTGCCGTCGGGGTAGTAGCGCAGGCGCCGCAGCGGGGCCTCGCGGTGGAGGGCCATGAGCGCGGCGGGCGGGTCGTAGCGGGTCTCGCGGTCGAGGGGGATGCCGTAGGGGACGGTGTCGTTCATGGGGGTCTCCTGACCGGGTGTCGGTGCGTTTCCACGTATAAACATAATATACGTATACGTGGTCGCGCAAGCCTGCCGGGGATCACGCGAGAGGGGTCCCGCGGCGGCCCGTCCATAATCGGATCCTGCACCGCCAGAGAGGAACGCCCGACATGAGCACGCCAGTCTTCCCGCCGCGGATCCTGCCGCCGTGGGTCCGCAGCCTCGCCGCGGGCGTCCCCGACGCCCCCGAGGACGCCGAGCCGCTGCCGCCCGCCCCGCCCGGCACGGTCTACGCGCTGGGCGAGGACGTCGGCTGGGTCGTGCCGCCGCGCCCCTTCGAGCTCCTCTTCGGACGCGACGAGGCCAACGTCAACATCCCCTTGGGCGTCAAGGACAAGCGCATCTCGCGCGTCCACGGCCGCCTCGTCTGCCACGGCACGGAGTGGACGATGCGCAACGAGGGCCGCCTGCCGATGCTCCTGCCCGGCGACACGATGCTCCTCGCGGGCCAGGAGCGGCTCATCGAGCAGTCCTACACGCCCGTCTACATCGGCGACCTCTCCGAAGCCGTGCACTGCCTGGAGATCCGTCTCATCGGCGGCAGGCGCACCCCCGACGACGGCGCCGCCGACGACGAGACCGCCGTCCCCTGGCGGCACGAGCTGAGCCCGGTCGAGCGGCTCGTCCTCACCTCGCTCGCCCAGCGCTACCTGCGCGGACTGCCGCGGCCCCAACCGGTCTCGTGGCGGCAGGTCGCCGACGACATGCGCCGCAGCGCCTTCGCGGGGGACCGCAGCTGGAGCGAGGGCACCGCCGCCCGCGTCGTCGCCGCCGTGCGCGAGCGCCTCTCCAGCCCGGAGTACCGGCCCCGCGTCGCCGGGCTCCTGCGCGACGAGGTCCTCGGCGAGCCGCTCGGGAACGCCTTGAACGACAACCTGATCCGCGCGCTCCTCCAGAGCGCCACCCTCGACCCGGGGGACCTCGCCGCGCTCGACGGCTAGAGCTCCTGGTAGCACATGATGTAGTAGATGACGTCGGTCTCGGGGTCCCACACCTCGCCCTCGGGGGTGCTGTCGCTCCAGTAGTACTCGAAGTCGGTGGCCTCCGCGTCCCCGCACGCGAGCCAGGAGGCGTCGTCGTGGTCCCGCTGCGCCGGGTTCGGGTCCTCCGGGTTCACCACGATCCGGTAGTAGTACTCGGCCGCGTCCGGCGAGTCGCAGGAGACGACCACCCACGTGTCCTCGTCGTCGGTCGTGCACTCGCCCACCAGCGGCCGCCGCTCGGCCCGCTCGTCGCCGGTCACCGGCGGCGGCGCCGTCGGCCCCGCCTCCTCCTCGACCTCCGGACCCGTGGTCGCCTCGACCGCGACCTCCTCCGCCGCGTCGCCCCCGCCCCGGTCCTCGTCCTCCGGGCCGAACGCCGTCCACGCCAGGACCCCCGCCACCAGCAGCAGCGACGCCGCCGGTACGAGCAGGTGCAGCCAGTGCGGCCGCTCCGGCGGCGCCGTCCGCACCACCCCCGCCGGCACCGGCGGCTCCGCGCGCAGCCGCTCCTGGATGTCCCGCAGGATCGGCAGCGCCGACCCCGCCTCGGTCACCCCCACCGTCTGCGCCAGCGCGTGCGCCAGCTCCCCGCAGGTCCGGTACCGCTGCGCCGGGTCCACGTGCATCGCCTTGGCCACCACCGGGTCCAGGGCCGCCGGGAGCTGCGGGTGCAGCACCGTCACCGGCGTCAGGTCGCCCTCGCGCTGCGCCAGCTCCGCCGCGCTGTCGTCGAGGTGGTCGAACGGGCGCTGCCCGGTCAGGCAGTGGTAGAGCACCGCGCCCAGCGAGTACACGTCGCCCGCCCGCTCCGCCTCGGTCGCGGGCCGCTCGGCCACCACTTCGGAGGCGTCCGGTTTGGCCGGGCCCGCGCCGTACACCTCCGGCGCCGTGTACCGGCGCGTCCCGATGTGCTCGCCCGCCACCGTCAGGTCCGGGCCCATGCGGTCCTTCGCGACCCCGAAGTCGCTCAGGTACACGTGCCCCTCGGCGCCGAACAGGATGTTCGCGGGCTTGACGTCGCGGTGCGCGACCCCGCGGTCGTGCGCGTAGTCCAGGGCCCGCGCGGTCTGGAGCACCACGTCGACCGTCGCCGCCAGGTCCAGGCGCTCGCGGCCCAGGCGCCGCCGCAGGTCGTCCTCCGCCCACGGCATCACCAGGTACAGCAGGTCGTCGTCCGCGGCCGACGCGCGGATCAGGTACATGACGTTCGGGTGCTCCAGCTCGGTCATCAGCTGGATCTCGCGCAGGAACCGCTGCCGGTACCCCGGGTGCATCGACAGGTACCCGGCCATCGCCTTCACCGCCACCCGGCGGTGGTGCAGGCGCAGGTCCTCGGCCCGGAACACCTGGCTCAGGCCCGTGGTGCTGGGCGGATCCGGCACCAGGCGGTACTCCGGCAGCAGCTCGGCGAGCCTGCGGCGCACGGGGGCGAACGGGTCGGACGTCTCGTCCATCGGAACCGCCTTCGGGGAGGAGGGCACGGAACGGGCGGCGCACCGCGTTCGTCGCGAACCGGCGCCCCCGCGGCCGCCCTCCATGAAAGCAGAGCGCGACGCCCGCCCGCGGCACCAGGTCCGGGACCCCTCCCGCGCACTTCTGGTTAGACATGTACCCGAAGGCAAGGGACGCACCGCGACCGGAAGGAGGGCCCGCCGTGATGCTCAGCGAGGGCCAGCGGATCGCCGGCCACTACACGGTCGAGCGGTACCTCGGCCAGGGCGCGTTCGCCGAGGTCTACCGCGTGCGCCACCGGTTCCTGGGCCGCCAGGCCATGAAGGTCTTCAAGCACGTCGGCAGCCGCGACGCCGCCGAGGAGCTGCTCGAGGAGGCCGTCCTCCTCTCGCACATCGGCCACCCGAACATCGTGCGGGTCTTCGACGCCGGGATCGCCGACACGCCCGGCGGCCGCTCCGCGTTCTTCACGATGGAGTACGTCGCCGCCGGGAACCTCGAGCAGTACTGGGCCGGCCGCGGCGACAGGTTCACCCGGATCGGGGAGGCCGTGGACCTCCTCATCCAGATCTGCGACGGCCTCGCCGTCGCCCACCGCGAGCGCCCGCCGATCGTCCACCGCGACCTCACCCCGCAGAACGTCCTCGTCGGCTTCGACGGCGACCGCCTCCGCGTGCGCGTCAGCGACTTCGGGCTCGCCAAGCGCACCGACGCGTTCACCGGCCTCGCCAGCGCCCGCGGCACCCTCGCGTTCAAATCGCCCGAGGCGCTCCGCTACCGCAAGGGCGACTCCCCGGCCGGCGACGTGTGGGCCGTGGGCGCCATCGCCTACCTGCTGCTCACCGACACGCTCCCGTTCCACGACGACAGCTCCCCGGTCGCCCTCTTCGGCGTCCCCCGCGACGCCCCGCCGCCCTCCCCGCAGATCCGCAACCCCGAGGTCGACGACGAACTCGCCCGGACCGTCCTCCACGCCCTGGAGCCGAACCCCGCCCGCCGCGCCGCCGACGCGGACGAGCTGGGGCGGCTGCTCCGCGGCTGGCGCAACGCAGAAACGAGGTCATGACCATGCCCGGCAAGGCACAGGCCCCGCACGCCCGCACCGGCGCCGACCGGCGCGAACTCGACCGCGTGCTCGCCCCGCTCACGGGCCGGGCCCTCTACCGCGACAACGTCTTCCGCGCCACCGGCCTCCCCTCGGACGCGACGCCCCGCCAGATCCGCCGCGCCCGCGAGGAGCGCACCAACCCCTACTACGAGCAGCCCGCCGACACCCGCGACGCGCCGCTGCCGCCCGCCGCCGACCCCGACGAGGTCCACCACGCCTTCGAGGGCCTGCGCGACCCGCTCACCCGCCTCGTCCACGAGCTCCTGTGGCTTCGGCCCGGCCTCGCTCCCGGCCACCCCCACACCGCCGCCGTCCGCGCCCACTGCGCCGCGATCGAAGCCGACGCCGCGGGCGAGGACGCCCCTGAGCTGTGGGCCGACGCCCTCGCCGCCTGGGACCGGGTCTTCGCCGACCGCGGCACCTGGCGCTGGGCCCGCGAACGCGTCCGCGCCATCGACGACCCGCGCCTGGACGCCGCCGCCGTCGACGTCCTCAAGGCCCGCCTCCCCGAACTCATCGCGGCCGTCAGCTTCGCGCTGGCCGCCGCCGCGGCCGCCGACGGCGACACCGCGGCGGCCGCCCGGCACGTCGCCCGCCTCCAGGACGCGAAGTTCCGCGAGGGTCCCGTCAAGCGCGCCCGCCGCGCCGCCGTCGCCCCCGCCGAGGCCCGCGTCAAGGCCGCCTGCGAGGCCGCGGCCGACCGCGGCGACGCCGCCGGACTCAAAGCGGCGCAGGCGCTCCTGTCCGACACCGCCGAGCCGCTGCGGGTCGTCGAGGCGCTCCTCGGCGCCGCCGACCCGCTCTCCCGGGCCTGCCGCGACGAGGTCGCCGGGACCGCGAACCGCTGCGCGGTCGGCTACTTCAACAAGCGCCGCAAGGACAACGGCGTCTCCCGTGTCCTGGAGCGGGCCCGCGCCATCGCCGCCTCCGACTCGGTGGCGGCGCTCATCGACGACAACCTGGCGGTCGTCAAGACCGAGCCGATCCTCGGCGCCGTCGAACCGCTCCTGAAGCAGAACCGGATCGACGCCGCGGCCGCCCGCTTGCGCGCGTGGCGCCGCATCACCCGGGACCCCGTCCGCAAGGCCGCCCTCGACGAGATCCTCGCCGACCCCCGCAGGCTCTGCGGCGAGATCCGGGAGGCGAACCTCGGCGGCTGCCTGTTCTTCTTCGGCGCCCAGCAGTACGGCGCCCGCGACCACCGCACCGCGACCCCGGGCGTGCGCACCCACGTCACCACCCTGTACCTGACGCTCCTGTGGATCCCCTTGGTGCCCTTGAGCGCCCACATCGTCGGGCACGACACGACGACCTGGGGCCGGGTCTACGGCGGCCGCGTCCCCCTCAGCGGCGCCGCCCGCGCCTACCGGGTGCTGTTCCTCGTCGCCGCGCCCGCGCTGATCGCGTGGCGGTTCCTCGGTCCCGGCTGGGGGCTGTGGACGGCGGCGATGGCCGCGGCCGCCGCGGTCGTCGCGCTCTGCGGGCGCGGGCTCCGCCTCGACGCCTGGGCCCGGCGGCAGGAGGCGGGCCGATGAGCGTCCTCGCGTCCCTGCGCCAGCGCCGGTTCCCCGCCGAGTTCCGCATCGCGCCGCCCGGCCCGGTCCCCGCCGAGGCCCCGGAGCCGCCGCCGGTCCCCGCGGACCCGGCGGACCTGACCGACCGCGACCTGTGCGAGATCGTCACGCAGCTGTGGCGCACCACCCGCAAGATCGACGACCGCGGCGGCGCGGTCGACGTGCCCCGCAACCAGCGCCAGGCCAACCGGCACCTGCGCCAGGCCTGGGACCGCTTGGCGGAGACGGGGATCCGCGTCAAGGACTACGACGGCGGCCGGTTCGACACCGGGCTCGACCTCGAAGTCATCGCCTACCAGGAGGAGCCCGGGGCGGCGGGGGAGACGGTCCTGGAGACCGTGCGGCCCGCGGTCGTCCGCGGCGGCAGGCGCATCCAGACCGCACAAGTGATCGTCGCGATCCCGATCAAGGAGACCACTCATGGCGACTTACCGCGAGACCGTCGACTACGGCATCGACCTGGGCACCACCAACAGCGCGATCGCGCGGGCCGAGGGCGCCGACGCGGAGGTGATCCGCAACAACCGGCAGCGCGAGTACACGCCGTCGGCGGTGTACGTGACCCCGTCGGGGACCGTCCAGGTCGGCGACGCCGCCCGCGACCGGGCCGGGGTCGAGCCGGACAACGCGTGCGCGGAGTTCAAGCTGCGCATGGGCACCCGCGGCGAGCACCAGCGGTTCAAGGCGTCCGGGCGCTCCATGACCCCCGAGGAGCTCTCTGCCGAGGTCCTGAAGTCGCTGCGGGCCAACGTGTCGAGCCAGGGCGATGACGAGGTGGAGGCCGCGGTCATCACCATCCCGGCCGCGTTCGAGCTCGACCAGTGCGACGCTACCGGCCGGGCCGCGGCGCTCGCGGGCCTGCGCTTCGCGCCGCTCCTCCAGGAGCCGACCGCCGCGGCCTGGGCGTACAGCGTGGACAACGCCCCGCGGAAGGCGTTCTGGCTCGTCTACGACTTCGGCGGCGGCACCTTCGACGCGGCGGTCGTGAAGGTCCACGACGGCGAGTTCACCGTGGTCAACCACGCGGGGGACAACTTCCTCGGCGGGAAGCGGGCGGACTGGGCCCTCGTCGACGAGGTCCTGGCCCCGAAGGTCCGCGGCGAGTTCGGGCGCATCGAGCTCGACCGCGAGGACCCGCGGGGCCGCATCAACGCCGCGAGGCTGAAGACCGCCGCCGAGTACGCCAAGATCGAGCTGTCCCGCGCCTCCTCGGCCGCGGTCTACGCGGAGCTGCGCCTCCCGGACGGGTCGGGCGCCGACTTCAACTACGAGCTGACCCGCGACGACGTCGACCGGGTCACCCGGCCCCTCGTGGAGACCTCGATCGAGCTGTGCCGCAAGGCCCTCGACGAGAGCCGCACCCGCGCCGCCGACATCGAGCGGGTCGTGCTCGTCGGCGGCATGACCCAGGTGCCCGTCCTGCGGGAGATGCTCGCCCACCCCGTCGAGGGGCTCGGCATCCCGCTCGACCACTCGCTCGACCCGGTCACCGTGGTCGCCCGCGGTGCCGCGATCTTCGCCGGGACGCAGCGGATCCCCAAGGCCGCCAGGGCCGCCCGCCCGGCCGAGGTCGGCCAGGTGCGCCTGGACCTGGAGTTCGCCGCGGTCGGCCAGGACGTCGACCCGCTCGTGGGCGGGCGCGCCCGGGCGGACCTCGAGCGCGACTGGAGCGGCTGGACGATCGAGTTCGACGACACGGGTTCGGAGGAGAGCTGGACCAGCGGGAAGGTCCCGCTGCGACCCGACGGCGGGTTCTCCACGCGCCTGTTCGCGCAGGAGCGCACCAGGACCGAGTTCGCGATCACCCTCCGCGACCACCGCGGCGCGGCCGTCCCTACCGACACCCCGAGCCTCGCCTACCGGCACGCCGACCTCGTCGGGTCCGCGCCGACCTTGAGCCACTCGATCCGGGTCGGCTACGCGGACAACACGACCGGGGTGATCCTCGCCAAGGGCACGGAGCTCCCGGCGAGCAAGACCCTCGTCGCGTTCACCACCGTGGCCGTGGACCGGAGCGCCGGGACCGGCCTCATCCTCGTGCCGCTCGGCTCCGGCGAGCGCCCCCGCGCCGACCGCAACACCGTGATCGGCTCGCTCGAACTGCACCCGGCGGAGGTGCGCCGCAACGTCCCCGCCGGGAGCGAGGTCGAGGTCAGCGTGCGCGTGGACACCAGCTTCGCCGCCAGCGCCGTCGCCTACGTCCCCGTCCTCGACGAGGAGTTCGACATCGACATCGACCTGTCCCGCTCGACCGCGCCGGGCCTGCCCGAGCTGCGCGCCGACCGCGCCGAACTGGAGCGCCGCTACGACGAGCTGCGCGACGACGTCTCCGACGTCGACGCCCCGGAGGCCCGGAACCTGCTGCACCGCTTCGAGTCCCAGGACGCCCTGAGCGAGATCGACCGGCTCCTGCGCCAGGCCGAGGTGGACCCCGACGCGACCGCGACCTGCCAGGTGCGGCTGCGCGACGCCCACACCGTCCTCGACGAGGCGGAGGAGCACCTCGAACTGCCGCGCGCCGTGGACGACGCCGAGGCGACCCGCAAGGCCGTCAGGGAGATCGTCAAGGAGGCCGGGCAGGCCGAGCACCGCACCGGGCTGCGCCGCGCCGAGGCCGAACTCGACGCCGCCATCGCCGACCGCGACCTGGTGCTCGTCCGGCGCCAGACCGAGGAGCTGCGGCACCTCGCCGTGCGCCTCCTCGACGAGACCGGGCGCCTCCCGGTGGTCGTGTTCAGCTCCCTCGAGCACGAGCTCGCCGACCACCCCAGCCGGGAGGTCCAGCGGCACCTCGCCGAAGGCCGGCGCCGCCTCAACGACGGCGACGTCCACCACCTCGCCGCCGTCAACGCGAAGCTCCGCCCGTACCTGCCCGACGACGGCGCCGGGCTCGGCCTCGACGGCGGGGGCAGCACCGTGCGGGCGGGGGACCGCCGATGACCGCCGCGACCACCGGCGCCGCCCTCGCCGAAGCCGCCGGGCACGCCCGCGCCGGACGCTACGACCTCGCCCGCCGGGCCCTCGGACCCGTCGGCGACGACGCGGACGCGCTCGACCTCCTCGCCCGCGTCCACGCCCAGCAGGGCGACCTCGCCGCCGCCGACGGCTACTGGGCGCGCGTGCAGGCCCTCGACCCCGCGCACGAGGGCGCCCGCGAAGGCCGCCGCCGCATCCGCCGGATCTGGTCCCGCCGCCCGAAACCCGTGGCCCGCCGCATCGGCGCGGTCGCCGCCGTACTCCTCCTCATCGCCGCCGGGACCGCCGCGGGACGCCTCCTCTCCCCGGCGCCCGAGGAGGACCGCGCCGTCGCCGACGAGCTCGACCGCCTCGCGTCCGCAGTGGACGCCCTGGAGTCGACCGAGGCCCCCGAGCCCACCGAGGCCCCGTCCACCGCCTCGCCCCTGGACCCGGTCCTCGCGTCCCTCCAGGACCCCCGCTGGACCGCGATCGCCGCGGACGGCCGCGTGACCGTGGTCCTCGACGAGTCCCTGTTCCCGGACGGCGGCACCGCACTCCCGCCGGAAAGCGCCGACCTCCTCGCCGACCTCGCCGCCGCCCTCGACGGCCTCCACGTCACCGTCACCGGCCACACCAACGACATCCCCACCGGCCCCGGCAGCCGCTACGCCGACAACGCCGCCCTCGGCCTCGCCCGCGCGCTCGCCGCCGCCCGGGCCCTCGCCGACGCGGGCGGCCCGGCCCTCGCCGACATCGGCATCGCCACCGCCGGAGACGAGGACTCGCCCTACCCCAACGACACCGAAGCCGACCGCACCAGGAATCAGACCGTCACCTTCCACGTGACCCCATAGCCGACCGGCGGCCGAGGTGGGGCCCGGCCGCCGGTCCACACACGTGACCCCGCACACCACCGGTCACATAGGCGCGGGCGCATCCGTCATGGCAGTGAATCCAACGAACACGAAGGAGAACGCCATGGAAGCCCGCATCGACTACTACTCCAACCCCGTCGGCGCCAAGTTCGCGAAGCACCTCACCTCCGCGGCCCGCTCGCTCGAAGCCGCCCTGCCCGAGGGCATCGGCAACCTGGTGACCATCCGCGCCAGCCAGATCAACGGCTGCGGCGTGTGCCTCGACATGCACACCAAGGACGCCGTCCACGCCGGGGAGACCGCAGTCCGCGTCGCCCTGGTCGGCGCCTGGCGCGACGCGACCGTCTACACCGAGGCCGAGAAGGCGGCGCTGGCGCTCACCGAGGCGGGCACCCGCATCGCCGACGGCGCGGGCGTCCCCGACGACGTGTGGGCGGACGCGCGCAAGCACTTCGACGACGACCAGCTCACCGCGCTCGTCTCGCTCATCGCCTCCATCAACGCCTACAACCGCCTGAACGCCCTGACCCAGACCCCCGCGGGGAACTACACCCCCGGTCAGTGGGGCTAGGACGATCCGGCCGGGCCGGGCGCGGACTCGACCGAGTCCGCGCCCGGCCCGGCCCCGTCGCATAGGATCGGCCGCATGAGCACTGCGCTGATCATCGGGTTGGGCGACATGGGGGAGCGGATCGCCGCGGACCTCGCCGCGAGCGGTCTCGTGCGGCGGCTGGTCATCGCCAGCCGCTCCGAGCACAACGTCCGGCAGGCGGCGGCGATCATCGCCAGCGCCGCGGACTGCCTCGTGGAGGCCGCGCCGCTGGACGCGACCCGTCTCGACGAGGTCGCCGCGCTCCTGGACCGGGTCCGCCCCGACGTCGTCGTCCAGTGCGCCTCGCTGCGCAGCCCGTGGGGCCTCGCCGACCGGGCCGACGAGGCCGCGCACGCAGTGGTCTCTGCCGGGCTCGCCCTGCGTCTGCCGTACCAGATCCCCGTGGTGCTCAACGTGATGCGCGCGGCCAAAGAGGTCGGCCTGGCCTCCCCGGTCGCGAACCTGTCCCTCCCCGACGTGACCGGCCCGGTCCTGGAGCGCATCGGCTTCGCGCCGACGCTCGGCCTCGGCAACGCCGGGATGATCCAGCGCCGCGCGAGCGCCGTCCTCCGCGCCGAGGCGGGCGGGGGCGTCCCGCCGCTGGTCCGCGTCGTCGGCCACCACTCGCAGCTCACCGGCGTCATGATCTCCGAGGACCCCGGCCCCGAGGACCGCTGCCGCGTCCACCTCGGCGAGGACGGCCGCCGCGAGGACGACCTCGCCTACCGGGCGCCCGCGATCGACCCGGGCCTGCGGTGGAACTTCCTCACCGCCGCCACCGCGCTCCCCGTGATCGAGGCCCTGCTGCCGGACTCGAAGGTCCTGCGCTGGTCGGTGCCCGCCCCCGGCGGCCTGCCCGGCGGGTACCCGGTCCGGATCGACAGCGGCGCCGTCGAACTCGACCTCCCGCCCGGGACGTCCCTTGAGGACGCGGTGGCGTTCAACGAGCGGATGGCCCGCGCCGACGGCGTCGAGCGCATCGACCCGGACGGCACCGTCCACTTCACCGACGCCGCCCGCGAAGCGGTCGCCGACGTCGCCCCCGACCTCGCCGAGCCGCTCGCGATCGCCGACATGGAGGCCCGCGGCGCGCTCCTGGACGAGGTCCTGGGCCTGTAGGCCGGTCGTCGCCCGGCCGGTCGCTATCGTGGGTCCCGGTGCGCACGCGCCTCGACCCGGCCGAGAGGAATGCACATGGGCACCTGGCGATCCGACTCCGAGACCTGGACCTGCGGGCCCTGGTCCCTCGCCCGCCGCGGCGCCGAACTCGCCGACCTCGCCTACCGCGGCCGCCCCGTGCTGCGCGCGATCCGCGCCGTCGCCCGCGACCAGGACTGGCACACCCTTGAATGGACCGTGGAGGTCCGCGCCGACGACGCGGCCTTCACCCTGGGGCTCCGCGCGGGCCCGCTGTCCGGGACCCTCGCGGTCCGCGGCACCGGCGACGACCTGACCGTCGAACTCGACCTCGAAGCCGCAGCGCCGTTCTCCACCAACCGGACCGGCCTCGTCGCCCTCCACCCGCCCCGCCTCGCCGGGACCGCCCTGCGCGCCGTCCACTCCGACGGCTCCAGCGAGGACACCGCGTTCCCCGCCGCGGTCGGCCCGCACCAGCCGGTCCTCGACATCGCCGCCCTCGCCTGGGAGCACGACGGCCTCGCGGTGGAGGCGGCCTTCGCGGGCGAGGTCTTCGAAATGGAGGACCAGCGCAACTGGACCGACGCCTCCTACAAGACCTACTCCCGGCCCCTGGCCCTCCCGATCCCCTACGACCTCGTGCCGGGGGAGCGGGTCCGCCAGTCGATCACCCTGCGCGCCAAGGAACTCGGACCGGCAGCGCCCGAGCCGGACGAGACCAGGATCGTCCTGGCCCCCGGCGGCGCGTTCCCCGAGACCGCCCTCGGAGCCGCCACCGGGCCCGACCCCGAACCGGTCCCCGCGCCCCTCGGCGCCACCGTCCTCGTCGAACTCGACCTGTGGACCCCGAACTGGCCCGCCGCCCTCGAACGGGCCGCGAGCGCGGGCCTCCCGCTCGACGTCCGCGTCATCGCCCGCCCCGGCGCCGACCTCGACCTCCTCGCGGCCCGGCTCAGGCCGCACTGGATCGCCCGGGTCGGCCTGTTCGACCCCGACACCCACCTCACCGCGGACCTCGACGCCCTCCGCGCCGCCCTCGACCGCGCGGGCCTGCGGCCCCCGCTCGTCGCCGGGACCCGCGCCCACTTCACCGAGCTCAACCGCAACCCGGACGCCGTACGCCCCGACGCCGACGCGATCGCCTTCAGCTCGACGCCGCTCTTCCACGAGTCGAGCGCCGAGCAGCTCCTCGAAGCCGTGGCCGTGCAGCGGACGGTCGCCCTCCAGGCCGCCGCCCTCGGCAAGCCCGTCCACATCGGGCCGATCACGCTCCGGCCCCGCTTCGACAACGTCGCGACCAGTTCGACCCTCGCGTCGCCGCGCCCCGATCTCGCCGCGGGCTACGGCCCCGAGTTCACCGGCGCGGGCGACCCGCGCCAGGCCGACGATCCGCTCGCGGCCTGGACGATCGCCGCCGCGGCGGCCCTCGCCGTTCCCGGCGTCGCGGGCCTGACCTGGTTCGAGGAGTGGGGGCCGCGCGGCATCCGCTCTGCCGCAGGCGATCCGTACCCGGTCGCCGCGGTCCTGGAGACCCTCGCCGCGATGGCGCCGGGGGAGCTGCTGTGGGGCGACAGCCCCGACGGCCTCGTGTGGGCCCTCGGCTCGCGCACCGCCGGACGGACCCGCTTCGCCGCCGCCAACCTCGATCGCAGGCCGCGGGCCTTCACCGTGGCCTTCGGGTCCGAGGAGCTGCGCCTCGTCCTCGGCCCGCTCGGCTGGGCCGCCGTCGACTGACGCGGCGCGCCGGCCCGTGCGGGCCGACGCGCCGGATCACGGTCAGACCGTGGTGGTCCACCAGTCGGAGTAGTCCCAGCCGTTGGCCGAGTTCCAGCCGAGGGACCACCGGATGCGGTGGCCTTCGGTGAAGTCCTTGTTGCAGACGGTCCAGGCCTTGGCCTGGCCGAGGGTGTCGACGCACTCGCCGGTGCGCGAGCCGTCCAGGTCGTACCAGCGGAGCTTCACGGAGTAGCCGTTGGCCGCGTTGTCCTTGACCCACAGGATGTCGCCGCCGGGCTCGACGCAGCCCTCGACGTTCGGGGTGTAGCGGCGGTCCGTGCAGGTGCCGGTCCAGTCCGCGTCCACGGCGTTGTTGATCTCGTCGGCGGCCAGGGCCGGGGAGGCTATCCCCAGGACCGCGACGAAGGCGAGTGCGAGCGCTCCCACAAGGGAGGCGATCCGCTGCTGCATCATTGCATTCCTTCCGTACTCTCAGGCTCCCGCTCCGGTCCGATTCCGGGCGGGCTGCCGGGACACGCTGCGCGGCAGGGGGATCCGCGTCACACGACGATGCCGTCTTGAAGACGCGCGAGCGTGGCCGGGGGTTGCTCCGGTGCCGAATCTTTTTGGGATCGATCCCATCGGCCCGGGACTTCGACCAAGGCGCCCTCGCGGGGGCCGTCAAGCGCTGAGCGCGGTCCGCAGCTCACCGAGGGCCGCGCGCATGAGCGCGCCCAGGTCCTCCGGGTCGTCCGCGGCGACCCACTGCGCGTGGGCCACTTTGAACACCGCGATGCCGGCCTCCGCGGCGAGGCTCGCGGCGGGCTCGGCGACGCCGCGCCCGCGCAGGCCCGCGGCGAGCGCGTCCGCGAGGGACGCGAGCTTGACCGCCTCCCGTTCGCGCAGTTCGGCGTTGGCGGCGATGACGGCCTGGCGGCGGCGCGAGAAGTCGTGCCGGTCGGTGAAGAACGCGGCGGTGGCGTCGAGGACGGCCGCGACCGTCTCCAGAGGAGTCGCCGTGTCCGGCGCCGCCGCGAGCGAGTCGGTGAGCCCGGTGTAGAGCGGGCTCGCGTCGGGGAACAGCACCTCGCGCTTGTCGCTGAAGTGCCGGTAGAAGGTCCGCTCGGTGAGCCCGGCGCGCGCGGCGATCTCGGCGACGGTGACCTGCTCGAACCCGTGCTCGGTGAACAGGTCCATCGCCGCCTGTTCGAGGCGCCCTCGCGCGTTCGGTTCCCACCTGCCCATGCCGCGATCATACCGATGACAGGGACTGACATGACCGTGCTACGTTTGATGTCAGAACCTGACATCACGGAGGTCATCTCATGCGCGTCTTCATCACCGGCGGCTCGGGCTGGATCGGCTCGGGCGTCGTCCCCGCCCTCATCACCGCGGGCCACGAGGTCACCGGCCTCGCCCGCACCGACGCCTCCGCCGCCGCGCTCGCCGCGGCCGGCGCGAACGTCCGCCGCGGCGACCTCGGCGACCTGGGGATCCTGCGCGAGGAAGCCCTCGCCGCCGACGCCGTCGTCCACCTCGCCTTCCGCCACGACATCGCGTTCTCGGGCCGCTTCGACGACGCCGTCGACGCCGACCGGGCCGCCGCCGAGGCGATCGGGGAGGCCCTCGCCGGGACCGGCAAGGCCTTCGGCCTCGCCTCCGGCGTCCCCGTCACGGACGGCGCCGCCGCCACCGAAGCCGACGGCCACGACATCGGCCCGGACGCGACCGGGCCCCTGCGCCGGTACGCCGTCGGCGAGTACGTGCTCGGCCTCGCCGAGCGCGGCGTCCGCTCGATGGTCTTCCGCTTCCCGATCGTCTACGGCGCGGGCGACCCCGGCTTCACCGCGACGATGGTCCAGGTGGCCCGCGACAAGGGCCTGGCCGCGTGGATCGGCGAGGGGACCAACCGCTGGTCCGGCGTCCACCGCGACGACGCCGCCGACCTCGTCCGCCTCGCCGTCGAGCAGGCCCCCGCCGGGTCCACGCTCCACGTCGTCGGCGACGAGGGCGTCGCCATCCGCGACCTCGCCGCGGTCGTCGGCGCCAAGCTCGGGATCCCGACCGGATCGGTCGCGCCCGAGGACGCCGCCGCGCACTTCGGGTGGCTCGCGGGCTTCATCGGCGCCGACCGCGCCGCCTCCAGCGAGGCGACCCGCGAGCTCCTCGGCTGGAAGCCCGAGCGCCCCGGCTTCCTCGCCGACCTGGAGGAGGGCCACTACTTCTAGCAACCGCGTCCACTTCCCCGAGAACCCGGATAGATCCCCCACGAGCACGCATACTGGGGTGGTTTCGGGAGAGGGGAGGTGGACGCCATGCGCGCGTTGACCGTCGAGCCCGGCGTCAAGGGATCGCTGGCGCTGGAGGACATGGACGAGCCGGCACCCGGCGAAGGGGAGCTGCTCGTCGACGCCATCGCGCTCGGCGTGTGCGGCACCGACCGGGAGCTCGCCGACGGCGAGTACGGCTGGGCCCCACCGGGGGCCGACCGGCTCGTCATCGGGCACGAGTCGCTCGGGCGGGTCCGCGAGGCCCCCGAGGGCAGCGGCTTCGCGCCCGGCGACCTCGTCGTCGGCGTGGTCCGCCGCCCCGACCCCGAGCCGTGCGGCGCGTGCGCGCGCGGCCTGTTCGACAACTGCCGCAACGGGAACTACACCGAGCGCGGCATCAAGGAGATCCACGGCTACGCCAGCGAGGTGTGGACGGTGGAGGCCGACTACGCGGTCAAGCTGGACCCGTCGCTCGCCGACGTCGGGGTGCTCCTGGAGCCGATGAGCGTGCTCGTCAAGGCGTGGGAGCAGATCGACAAGGTCGGCGGGCGGTCGTGGTTCGACCCGCAGTCGGTGCTCGTCACCGGCGCCGGGCCGATCGGGCTCCTCGCCGCGCTCATCGGGTCGCAGCGCGGGCTCGACGTCCACGTGCTCGACCGCGCCCCGGACGGCGCCAAGCCCGAGCTGGTCGAGGCGCTCGGCGCGACCTACCACTACGAGGGCTTCCCGAAGGCGATCGAGGCGGTCGTCCCCGACATCGTCGTGGAGGCCACCGGCGCCGAGGCGCTCGTGTTCGACGCGATGGCCGCGACCGGGAACTTCGGCGTCACCTGCCTGACGGGCGTCTCGCCCGCGGGGCGGCGCATGAACGTCGACGCGGGGAGCCTCAACCGCGATATCGTCCTGGAGAACGACGTGGTCGTCGGCTCGGTCAACGCCAACCTCGACCACTGCGCGCGGGCCGCGCAGGTCCTCGCCGACTCCGACCGGGACTGGCTCCGGCGCCTCATCACCAAGCGGGTCCCCCTGGAGGACTACCAGGACGCCTTCCACGCCGGGTCGGGCGAAGTGAAGGTCGTCATCGACATCGGGGAAGCCTGACGCGGACGCGCAGGAGGGGCGGGGCCGCGGCCCCGCCCCCCGGCGTATCGGCCTCATTACGGGATTGCCTGTCGCCCGGCAGGTCCGTACGATCGGAGCCATGCATAAGAAAGCGCTTGCTCAAAGCGCCGTATTGCTCGACGGCGCCCATCCCGCCCGCTCCGTCCTCCGCCTCCTCGCCCGCCGCCCCTGGCGGCTGACCGCCGCGTTCGCCGCGTTCGCGGTCAAGGAGGTCCCGCTGTGGTTCCTCCCGGTCGTGACCGCCGCGATCATCGACCTGGTCTCCTCGGACGGGTCGGTCGGCGCGGTCCTGGGCTGGCTCGCCGTCGCCGCGGCCCTGCTGGTCCAGAACTACCCCAACCACATCGTGTACACCCGCAACTTCATGACCGTCGTCCGCGACACCGGCGCCGACCTGCGCAACGCGCTCGCCGCGCGACTCCAGAGCCTCTCGATCGGCTACTACACGCGCACGAGCGCCTCGATCGTCCAGAACAAGGTGGTGCGCGACGTCGAGAACGTCGAGCAGATGCTCCAGCAGATGACCCACCCGATGCTGTCGTCCACGATGGTCCTCGCCGGTGCGATCACCATGACCGCCATCGCCGTCCCGCAGTTCCTGCCGATCTACGCGCTCACCGTCCCGATCGCGATCGGCCTGCGGGCGGCCCTGAAGCGCCGCTCGCGCGCCCGCAACGAGCGGTTCCGCCGCGAGATGGAGGGCTTCGCCGCGCGCGTCGGCGAGATGGCCTCGCTCATCCCCGTCACCCGCGCGCACGGCCTGGAGCAGACCGCGGTCTCGCGCGTCGCCTCCGGCGCCGACGGCGTGCGCCGCGCCGGGCTCCACCTCGACATGCTCAACGGGCACGTCGCCTCGATCTCCTGGGTCACCATGCAGATCCTCGGCGTCGGCTGCCTCGGC
The DNA here is from genome assembly GCA_040643255.1 of Glycomyces sp. NPDC047369. GTDB lineage: Bacteria > Actinomycetota > Actinomycetes > Mycobacteriales > Micromonosporaceae > Glycomyces. Next base: position 1,334,534 of record JBEYTX010000001.1, read on the forward strand.
CTCGCCGCGGTCTTCGCGATCACCGGGTTCCTGCCGATCAGCCCCGGCGAGGTCGTGCTCCTGTCCACGTACTTCGCGCTCCTGACGCAGGGCCTGACGAACCTGCTCATGCTCATCCCGATCGGCGCCCGCGGCATGGAGTCGGTGCGCTCGATCGCCGAGGTCCTCCAGGATCCGGACATCGAGCAGAACGAGGGCAAGCGCGCCGTCGCCGCCGTAGAGGGCCGCCTCGTCCTCGACCGCGTCTCCCACCGCTACGCCGGGTCCGACACCGAAGCGGTGCAGGCGGTCTCGCTCGACATCGCGGCGGGCACCACCGTCGCGTTCGTCGGCTCCTCCGGCTCCGGCAAGTCCACGCTCCTCAACCTCGTCCTCGGCTTCGTGCGGCCCACCTCGGGGCGGATCCTGCTGGACGGCACCGACATGCAGGAGCTGGACCTGCGGACCGCGCGGCGCTTCACCTCCGTCGTCCCGCAGGAGTCGGTCCTGTTCGAGGGGACGATCCGCGAGAACGTCGGCTACGGCATGGACGCCGGCGAGGAGCGGATCACCGCGGCCCTCAAGGACGCCAACGCCTGGGAGTTCGTGCGCGACCTCCCCGAGGGCCTCGACACGGTCGTCGGTGAGCGCGGCGCGCGCCTGTCCGGCGGCCAGCGCCAGCGCCTCGCCATCGCCCGCGCGCTCGTGCGCGACCCGCGGATCCTCCTGCTCGACGAGGCCACCTCCGCGCTCGACCCCGAAGCGGAGGAGCTCGTCAAGGAGGCCCTGGGCCGCCTCATGCGCGGGCGCACCACCCTCGTGGTGGCCCACCGCCTCTCGACGATCCGCCAGGCCGACGTGATCGTGGTCCTCGACCGCGGCCGCGTCGTCGAGCAGGGCTCGCACGCCGAACTCCTCGACGCCGCCGGCCGCTACGCGAAGATGCACCTGACCCAGACCGGCGCCCGTTGACCGGGGGCCGGGGACCTGTTGGTCCCCGGCCCTTCGTTCAGCGGCGGTTGCGGCGGCCTCCCGTGCGGCCGGTCAGGCGGGCCGGGATGGCGGTGCGTGAGCGGTAGAACTTGACGGGGCTGCTGCTCACGGCCTCCTTGTAGGCGACGGCGGCGCGGCCCTTGAGGTACCAGCGGGCCGGGGTGTCGTCGGGGTTGGTGAACTGGACGACGGCGTCGTGGCGGCCGAGGGAGACGGGCTGGTGGATGTAGCCGAACCGGAACGGCTTGGGCGCCTTGCCCTTCAGCTCGCGGACGATCGACTCGGCGGTGTGGGCGCCCGAGGGGATGCCGCTCTGGCAGGTGCCGTGGATGACGCCGTACGCCTGGCGGATCGCGGCGGCGTCGCCGATCGCGTAGACGTTCGGGTGCGAGACCGACCGGAGGGTCGCGTCGACCACGACCCGGCCGGTCGCGTCGGTCGTGATTCCGGCCTCGGTGGCGAGCGGCGCGGTCCGCACGCCGGTGGTCCACAGTGTCACGTCGCTCGCGAGCCGTTCGCCGCCTTCGAGTTCCACCGCGTCGGGCAGTACCCGGGCGACGGAGACGCCGGTCCGGACCTCGATGCCGAGCCGGTCGAGCGCGCCCATGAGGTACGCGCGGGCCTTGGGCCCCATCATCGAGCCGGGCTCGCCGCGGCTGACGAGCCGCACCTTCATCTCGGGGTACGCCTCGGCCGCCTCGGTCGCGGCCTCGATGCCCGTCAGGCCCGCCCCCGTCACGGTGAACACGCCGGTCGGGTTGTCGCGCAAGGCGACCGCGAGCTTCGGGTCGTCGATCGTGTAGGCGTTCGGGACGGCCGGGGTGCCCGATCCGAGCGCGTAGACGAGGGTGTCGTAGGGGAGTTCGCGGCCGTCGTCGAGGACGACGCGGCCCGCGGTGGTGTCGATCGCGGCCGCCCGGCCCAGGACGAACCGGACCCCGGCGGGCTCGACGAGGTCGGGGATGCGGAACTCCGCGAGCTCGTGGCCCGCGGCGGCCTGGTGCTGGCGCAGCCGCTCGTTGAAGCGGTCGACCGGGTTGAGGATCGTGACGCGGGCGGCCTTGGTGCGGCGGGCGACGCCGACGGCCGCCATCATGCCGGTGTACCCGGCGCCGATGATGAGGATGTCGTTCATGCCCCCAAGGACGGGCGGGCCGCCCGATCCGTGAGGTGCGGTGACCTAGTTCACAGTGCGCCGAGCTTCTCGGGGTTGGAGACCAGGTGGATCTCCTCGATCGCGCCGTCCACGAGGTACAGCATCACGACCGCCGCCGCGGCGCCGCCCGAGCGGACCACGACCGCCGGACCGCCGTTGACCTCCTCGAACGCGATGCTCGGGTCCTCGGGCATGCGCCTGGTGAAGGAGATGAGCGCGTTCGCGACCAGCTCCATGCCGGCGAGCGCCCGCCGCGGGGCCGGGGCCAGGCCGCCGCCGTCGCACACGAGGACCACGTCCGGCGCGAGCGTCCCCAGGAGCGCCGCGAGGTCCCCGCCCGCGCACGCCTCCATGAACGACGCGGTCGCGCGCCGCCGGGTCGCCTCGTCGGTGTCGTACCTGCGGCGCTTGGACTCCACGTGGTCGCGGGCCCGCATCGCGGTCTGCCGCACCGACGCCTCGCTGCGGTCGACGATCCGCGCGATCTCGGCGTGCGAGTACCCGAACGCCTCCCGCAGCACGAACACGGCCCGCTCCAGCGGCGACAGGGCCTCCAGGACCAGCAGCATCGCCGACGACACGGTGTCGGCCAGGGCCAGCCGGTCGGAGGTGTCGCCCTCCGCGGGCACGGGCTCGGGCAGCCACGGCCCCACATAGGACTCGCGCTTGGTCTTGGCGCTGCGGAGCCGGTCGATCGCCAGCCGCGTCGTGACGGTGACGAGGTACGCCTCCGGGTCCTCCACGGCCGCCGCGTCGACCCCGTTCCAGCGCAGCCACGCCTCCTGCACGATGTCCTCGGCGTCGGTGACCGTGCCGAGGACGCGGTAGGCGACCGCCTTCAGCAGGCCCCGCCGCTCCTCGAACACGTCCATGCGGCCGACCCTATAGAAAAGCCGGGGCCGCGCGTCCGCGGCCCCGGCCTTCGTCAAGCGCCCCTTACGCGGGCAGGTTCCACACCTGCGTCCAGAGCCCGTTGCAGTCGTAGATCTGGAGGTCGGTGCCGTCGGCGGTGCCGCCCGCCGAGATGTCCAGGCACCGGCCCGACTGCGGGTTCAGCAGCGACCCGTTCGCCTGCGGCGTCCAGACCTGCGCGCCCGAGCCGTTGCACTCCCACAGCTGCACCTTCGTGCCGTTGGCCGTGCCCTGCGCGTCGACGTCGAGGCACTTGCCGAACGACCGGAGCGAGCCGTCGGAGTACCGCGACCAGTCCTGGCCCGAGGCGATCCCGCACGCGTAGATCTGCGCCCGGTTCCCGTTCGCCGCCGTGTTCGTGTCCACGTCGAGGCACTTGCCCGTCTGCGGGTTCACGACCGCGCCCGTCGCGCCCGGGACCGTGCCGATCCCGAACCGCACCTCGCACTGGTTGTTCTGGCCCAGCCAGGTCGCCGCGAGGTACAGGTAGCTCGTGCCGTCCTCCCGCGGGATCGCCGGGGTCGAGTAGCCGGGGCACGAGGGGACGCCGGAGGCGTACCCGCCGGTCGGGTTCACGGTGACCGGGGTGGTCGCCTCGAACCAGTCGCCCGCGCCGAGGTTCCGGTTCGCGAACAGCACCGTCCCGGACTCGGCGAGCACGGTCTTGTTCCCGGTCGGTCCGGCGACGACGCGCTGGCCCGAGATGAGGAGCGTCCCGTTCGGGCCGCCCGCGGGCGTCCACGACACGTACGGGGTGTGCAGCAGCTCGCGGTCGTCGGAGGTCTGCACGAGGGTGCCGCGGTCGCCCGCCGCGCCCCAGTTCAGGCCGTCGTTGGAGTACTTGAGGTACACCTCGCACGCGTGGTCGGCGTTCGTGGCGTCGCGGCACAGCTCGTAGCTCATGACGAAGCGCCCGTCGGGCAGCTCGGCGAACGTCTGCATGCCCGGCCGCAGCAGGTTGTCGGCCGGGAACACGACGTCGTCCTGGATGCCGGAGCTCCAGCTCGCGCCGCCGTTGGTGGACGTGTAGTGCGCGATCTTCTGGTTGTTGGTGGCGCCGTTGGAAGGACGCTCGTCGGAGATGAAGCACGCGAGGGTGTCGTCGTCGGCCACCAGGAACGTGGGCTCCCAGATGCCGTGGCCCCACGTGTTCGGCTCGCCGGAGGTCTGCGTGCAGTTCGACAGGTACGTCCAGGTGACGCCGCCGTTCGTGCTCTTGAAGACCTCGACCTTCTGCGCCGAGTAGTTCCCGACGTCCCAGGCGGTGCCCGCGGCGAGCAGGTCGCCCGCGTTGAGCCCGTTGATGTTCCGCGGGACCTCGAAGAGCGTGGGCGCCTCCAGGTCCCAGCCGGGGGTGTTGGAGTTGATGGTGGAGATCTGGGTCCAGCTCGTGCCGCCGTTGGTGGAGCGGTAGATCGGGAGGTTCGTGGGGGCGTTGTGGCCGCCCTTGGCGAACGTGGCGAGCATCGTCTCGTTCGACGAGCCGTCGTGCTCGAGGCCGATGGCCCGCGGGTAGCCCGCGGTGCCGCTCGGGTACGTGGTCAGGTTGGGGGAGTAGAGCACCGTGCCCGGGTACGCGGCCTGCGCGGGGGTCGCGACGAGGGCCTGCGCGCCGGCGGCCGCGAGGACCGCGGCCGCCAGCAGCACGGACCAGCGCCGGACCGCAGCGGCCAGCCGTCTAGTCACCGTCATGGATCGCCTCCTGTGGAGTGGGTGCGCCCGCATCTTTGCAGACGTTGCAAACACCATGCCAGCAATTTGCCTACGTTGCAAGAGGGCAAAACGGGCACCCGGGCCCGACCCGTGAACGGCCCTACGCTCCGGTGGACTCCCGGACCACGAGCCGGTGCGGCGCCACGACCTCCTCGGCCGGGACCGCCGGGTCGTCGATGCGGGCGACAATGCGCCGCACCGCCTCCCGCGCGATGAACGGCGTGTCGAGGGAGACCGTGCTCAGCGAGGGCCGCGCGAACCGGCCCTCCTCGATGTCGTCGATGCCGACGACCGCCACGTCCTCGGGGACGCTCAGCCCCGCGTCGAAGACCGCGCGCATCGCGCCGACCGCGAGCAGGTCCGAGAAGCAGAAGATCGCGTCGGGCCGCGGGTCGAGCGCCATGAGCGCCGTCGCCGCCTCGTACCCGTCGGTGCGGCTGTAGTGCGGCGCCGCCGTCGCGTACGCCGCGGGCGCCTCCAGCCCCGCCTCCTCAAGGGCTGCTTCGTATCCCGCGGTCCGCAGCAGCGGCGTCGAGTACTCCTCCAGCGGCTGCGCGCCGATCGCGGCGATGCGGGTCCGCCCGCCCGCGACCAGGTGCGCCACGGCGTCCCGGGCGGCCTGCACGTTGTCGATCGCCACATGGTCGAAGCGCCCGTCGAACTCGTGCTCGCCGAGCAGCACCAGCGGCATGTGCTCGGAGCGGTGCATGTCGAGCAGCTCCGCCTTGGTGACCAGCGGGCTGAAGAGGATGCCGTCGAACAGCATCGTCCGGTCGTCGCCCATGAGGAGGCGCCGCTCGCGCTCGTGGTCGTGCCCGGTCTGGTCGATCATGACGCGGTACCCGAACTCCGCGGCCGCGTCGATCACGTCCCGGGCCAGTTCGCTGAAGTACGGTACGTCGATCTCGGGCACCACGAGCGCGAGCATCCCCGTGCGGCCGGTGCGGAGGGTGCGCGCGACGGGGTTGGCGCGGTAGTCGAGCTCTTCTATCGCGGCGAGCACGCGCTGGCGCATGCGCTCGCTGACGTGGGCGTATCCGCTCACGACATTGGACACGGTGCGGACGGAGACCTGCGCCAGTTCGGCGACGTCGCGAAGTGTTGCCGGCATACGGCCCATCCTACCGTTTGCAACGTCGGCAAAGGGGTGCTAGGTTTTGCACACGTTGGAAAATCACACAAGGGAGTGTTCCATGCAACGCCATCTCCTCCGGCGACGCGCCCTGCTCGCGTCCGCCGCCCTCGCCGCCGGGGCGCCCGCCCTCGCCGCCTGCGGACCCGACATCGCCTCCGACGAGGGATCCGATGCGTCGAGCCTCCTCAAGGCCCCCGACCGCACCGAAGGCGAGATCACCATCTGGGACCGCTCCGGCGACCTGTTCGAGGTCTTCGAGGGCGCCATCGCCGCCTTCAACGCGAAGTACCCGGACATCACCGTCAACCACGTGGCCGTCGACATCGACGCGAAGCTCCAGAACACGCTCATCACCGGCGCCGACGTGCCCGACGGCGTGTTCCTCGACGACGCCAAGGTCGGCGGCTTCACCGACTACCTGTGGGACCTCAGCGACGTGCTCGCCCCTTACGCCGCGGACATCGCCCCGCAGAAGCTCGACGTCAACACCGTCGGGGGCGGCGTCTACGGCGTCCCCTTCGACCTCGACCCGGGCCTGCTGTTCTACAACGCGACCGCCCTCGAGGCCGCCGGGATCGACGTCGCCGCCATCGCCACCTACGACGACCTCCTCCAGGCCGCCCGCGACTACCAGGCGGCCGTCCCCGGGTCCGCCCCGATCCACCTGGAGCAGTCCGCGTTCCTCGGCCAGCTCCAACTCGAGATGTACGCGAGCCAGCTCGGCACCTCCATCGCCGACGCCGACGGGAACCTCCGCCTCGACACCCCCGAGTTCGAGCGGATCCTCACCTTCCTCGACACCGTGCAGCAGGAAGGGCTCGGCACCCGCGCCGAGTACCTCACGCCCACCGACATCGCCGAGCTCGACAACGGCAACCAGGTGTTCTACCCGTGGGCCATCTGGTTCTCCTTCGCGCCCCAGCAGGTCCTCACCGAGACCACCGGTGACTGGCGCGCCGCCCAGCTCCCCGCGTGGGACGCTGGCGGCGCGCGCTCCGGCGCCATGGGCGGCTCCTCCTTCGTCCTCCCCAAGGACGGGAAGAACGCCGACCTCGCGTGGCTGTTCTACGAGTTCCTCATGTTCGACGAGGCCGGCTACACCGCCGTGTGGGGCCCCGGCGACGTCTACCCCGAGGGCCTCGCCACGTCCATCCCCAGCTACACGCCCGCCGCGGACCCCGCCAAGCCCCTCTACTCCGGGATCACCGCCCTCGGCGGCCAGGACCTGTGGACCGTCGCCACCGAGGCCGGGGCCCAGATCCCCGGCGGCACGCCCACGCCCGCCTGGTGGACCGGCGCCGTCGACTACCTCGGCAACGACCTCCAGCGGATGCTCGACGGCGACCTGACGCCCCAAGAAGTCCTCGCCCAGGCGAGCGACGACATCCAGACGAACCTGGTCGACCGCCAGTGACGGCCCTCGCCACACCGCCCGCGACCCGGCGCGCCCCTCGCGCCGGGCGCGGCCCGCGCCTGCGGCGCCGCCTCGCCCCATACCTGTTCGTCCTGCCGTTCGTCGCGGTCTTCGCCGCCTTCAGCGTCTACCCGCTGTTCTTCACCGCCCGCCTGTCCTTCACCGACTGGCGCGGCACCGGCGCGGCCACCTGGGTCGGCTGGGACAACTACACGTACCTGCTCACCAACCCCGCGTTCTGGGCCTCACTCGGCAACTCCGCGGTCCTGTGGCTGCTTATCGTGCCCGTCCAGATGGTCCTCGGGATCCTCGTCGCCGTCCTGCTCAACAACGCGAAGCTGAAGCTCCGCGGCCTCTACCGCGTCGCCTTCATCGTCCCGTTCGTGACCCCGCTCGTCGCCGTCGCCCAGATCTGGGTCGTCCTGTTCGACCAGCGGTACGGCGCCGTCAACGCCTTCCTCGGCCTCTTCGGGCTCCCCGACACCGGCTGGCTCACCACCAGCGCCTGGGCCAAGCCGACCCTCGCGCTCCTGTTCCTGTGGAAGACCACCGGGTTCATCGTCATCATCCTGCTCTCGGGCCTCCAGTCGATCAACGCCTCGATCTACGAGGCCGCCGACCTCGACGGCGCCTCCAAGGCCCGCCAGCTGTGGAGCATCACCGTCCCGCTCCTGCGGCGCACCATCGGGTTCGCGGTGGTCCTCCAGACCCTCGCGGTGTTCCAGATGTTCGCCGAGCCGTTCGTGGTCACCCAGGGCGGGCCGTACAACTCCACCACCACCGCGGGCTACTACCTCTACAACCACATCACCCGGGCGGACCTCGGCACCGGCGCGGCGAACTCGTTCCTCCTGGTCGTCCTCGTCATGGCGCTGTCGCTCCTGTTCGTCCGCCTGCTGCGAGCGAAGGACTGACGATGGCCGCCAACCCAGAACGCACCCGCCCGCACGTCGGCTCGCACCTGCTCCTGATGGTCCTGCTCGTCGCGTTCCTGTTCCCCGTCGGCTGGGCGCTCCTGTCGGCCTTCAAACCCGCCGACGACATCGTGCGCTCGCCCCTGACGTTCGACCTCTCGACGTTCACGCTCGACAACTACACCGCGATGTTCCAGGACGTCCCCATCGGGCAGGGCTTCGTCAACACCGCCGTCGTCCTGCTGTTCAAGGGCGCCGCCACCATGTTCCTCGCCCCGCTCGCGGCCTTCGCGTTCGCGAAGTACCAGTGGATCGGCAAGAACCTCGTCTTCGGCGCCGTCCTCATCACCCTCATGCTCCCGACGATCGTCCTCATCATCCCGCTGCTGCTGGAGATGAAGGAGCTCGGCTGGGTGAACACCTACCAGGCGCTCATCCTCCCCGGCGCGGTCGACGCGTTCGCGATCTTCTGGATGCGGCAGGTCATCAGCGCCGTCCCCGACGAGCTCCTCGACGCCGCCCGCGTCGACGGCTGCGGCGAGTTCGCCATCTTCTGGCGCGTCGTCGTCCCCGTCATCCGCCCCGGCCTCGCCGGGCTCGGCGTCCTCACCGTCATGAACATCTACAACGACTTCGTCTGGCCCGTGGTGGCCGCGAGCTCCGAGCGCATGGCGACCCTCCAGGTCGTGCTCTCCACCCTCGCGCAGAACATCACCGGCAACCGCATCGGCGCCGACTACGCCACGGTCACAGGCGAACTGCTCGCGGCGAGCTCCGTCGCACTCGTCCCGCTGCTGGTGCTGTTCATCCTGCTCCAGCGGCACTTCATCAACGGCATCCTCGCCGGCAGCGTGAAAGGCTGACGCATGACCCTCCCACCCGCAACCCCGCGACCGGAGTACCCGAGGCCCGACCGCGACCGCTCCGCGCGCTGGCTGAACCTCAACGGCGCCTGGGACTTCGCCGCCGACGGCCACGAAGGCCCGATCACGGTCCCGTTCGCGTGGGAGAGCCGTGCCTCGGGGGTGCGGCGGACCTGGCTCGAACACGGCACGTACCGCCGCACCGTCACCGCCCCCGCCGAATGGGCCGGGTCCCGCACGGTCCTGTCCTTCGGCGCGGTCCACCACCGCGCGGTCGTCCGCATCGACGGGGCCGTCGTCGGCGAGCACACCGGCGGCTACGAGTCCTTCGAGTTCGACGTCACCGGCCTCCTCGCCCCCGGCGTCCCCGCCGCCCTCGAAGTCGAGGTCGACGCCCCCGCCGACAAGCGCGCCATCGCCCACGGCAAGCAGCGCTCGATCCCGCGCGACGACTACGACGGCGTCTCCTTCACCCCCACCTCCGGGATCTGGCAGACCGTGTGGATCGAGGCCCGCGGTCGCACCTACGCCGCGTCCGTGGCCCTGCGCGGCGACAGCCTCACCGGCATCGACGTCACCGTGGCCCTCGCCGGCGACGCCCCCGCCGGTGCCGCGGTCACCGCGACCGCCGACACCGGCGAGACCATCACGCTCACCGCCGACGCCGACGGCGTCGCCAAGGGCCGCATCGAGATCCGCGAGCCCCGCCTCTGGAGCCCCGCCGACCCGCACCTGTACCGCGTCGAGGTCCGCACCGGCGAAGGGGACGCGGCCGACCTCGTCGCCGCCACCACCGGCCTGCGCCACTTCGAGACCCGCGGCGAGGAGCTCCACCTCAACGGCGAGCGGATCTACCTGCGCGGCGTCCTCGACCAGGGCTACTGGCCCGACACCGGCCTCACCGCCCCCGACGCCGCCGCGCTCCTGCGCGACCTCGAACTCGCCCGCGGCCTCGGCTACAACCTCGTCCGCAAGCACCTCAAGTTCGAGGAGCCCCTGTGGCTCCACGAGGCCGACCGCACCGGCATGCTCGTGTGGGCCGAGCCCGCCTGCCCGAGCCGCTTCTCGCCCGAGGCCGCCGCCGCGTTCGAGGCCCAGCTCCCCGCCATGGTCGAACGCGACGGCAACCACCCCTCGATCGTCATCTGGGGCCTCTACAACGAGGAGTGGGGCCTCGACTGGGACCTCCCCGGCAGCCCCGCCCGCGCCGAGGCCGCCGTCCACGCCTACGAGCGCCTCCGCGAACTCGACGCGACCCGCCCCATCGTCGAGAACTCCGGCTGGTCCCACGTGCGCACCGACCTCCTCGACTGGCACTACTACGAGCCGAGCATCGCCGGATGGAAGGACGCCGTCGCGCGCCTCGCCTCCGGAGAGCAGGAGGACTTCCCGGTCCGCCTCGGCCCCGACTTTATCGTCGACAAGTCCCTCTACGGCGACGAGGACTTCCCGCGCGCGGGCGTCCCCATCGTCAACAGCGAGTACGGCGAGGGCTTCACCAGCCTCGAACGGGCCTGGCACCTGCGCTGGGAGACCCAGGAGCTGCGCCGCCACGACCGGTTCGCCGGGTACGTGTACACCGAGTTCGCCGACGTCGAGCACGAGGCCGCGGGCCTCCTCGACGCCGACCGGCGCCCCAAGGACTGGGGCGGGGCCGTCCCCGCCGACGTCAACGCCGACACCGTCCTCGTCCTCGACCTCGTGCCCCTCGCCGCGGGCGCCGACCTCGAACCGCCCGCCGCGCCCTTCGCGCTCGACGTCCACGTCTCCCACCACGGCCCCGACGCCGCCTCCGGCACGATTCAAGCCGCCTGGGTCCCCGCCGGGACCCCCGTCGGCACCGCCGTCCCGCAGGCCCAGGCGACCACCGACCCGGTCAAGGCCGAGCCGTTCCGCCTCTCACCGGCCGTCCGGCTCACCGTCCCGGCCCACCCGGGCCCCGGCCGCCTCCTCGTCTGGCTCGCCGACGACGAGGGCCGCACCGTCGCCCGCGCCTTCCTCGACGCCGCCGCGACCGAGCCCCCCAACCGCCGCGGCGCCCGCCCCGGCGAGTTCACGGACGCCCCGGCCCCCGGCCTCGCCTGAGACCCGCCCGGCCGGCTCCCCGCACCCGGGGAGCCGGCCGGTCCGGACCCTGGGAAAGCGTTGACACCCGGCGTCCTGCGACCTAGCTTGTACAGGCAAGGTTGTACCGGTAAAGCAGACCAGGCTCAAGGAGCACCCACCCGTGAATCGACCGATCGTCCGCCACGCGCCAATCGTCGGACGCGTCCCCCATCTCCTCCACGGCGGCGACTACAACCCCGACCAGTGGCTCCCCACCAAGGAGACCACCTGGAAAGAGGACATGCGGCTGGCCCGCCTCGCCGGGATCAACACCCTCTCCGTCGGCATCTTCTCCTGGGCCGCGCTCGAACCCGAGGAAGGCCGCTACGAGTTCGGCTGGCTCGACGAGATCCTCGACCTCATGGCCGAGAACGACATCACCGCCGTCCTCGCCACCCCCACCGGCGCTCGCCCCGGCTGGATGAGCCGCAAGTACCCCGAGGTCCTGCGCGTCAACAGGGACCGCAGCAAGAACCTCCACGGCGGCCGCCACAACCACTGCCTCACCTCGCCGGTCTACCGCGAGCAGACCACCGCGATCAACACCGCGCTGGCCGAGCGGTACAAGGACCACCCGGCCCTCGGCGTGTGGCACCTCTCCAACGAGTACGGCGGCGAGTGCCACTGCGACCTGTGCCAGGAGCGCTTCCGCGCCTACCTCCAGGGCCGCTTCGCGTCCCTGGACGAGCTGAACCAGGCGTGGTGGACCGGCTTCTGGGCCAAGACCTACTCGGACTGGTCGCACATCGAGTCGCCCTCCGAGCACGGCCGCGGCGAGCAGGACATCCACGGCCTCAACCTGGAGTGGATGCGCTTCACGACCGAGCAGTTCGTGGACTTCTACCTCCACGAGACCGCCCCGCTCAAGGCGATCACCCCCGACGTGCCGCGCACGACGAACCTCATGGGCACCTACCCGGGCATCGACTACTACCGGCTCGCGCAGGTCCTCGACGTCGTCTCCTGGGACTCCTACCCCGAGTGGACCGGCACCGACGAGGACGCCGCCAAGGGCGCCCGCGCCTCCTTCCTGCACGACCTGACGCGCGGTCTCAAGGGCAAGCCGTTCATGCTCATGGAGTCCTCGCCGTCGGCCACGAACTGGCGCCCCGTCGCCAAGCTCCACCGCCCCGGCGTCCACCTGCTCCAGTCGCTCCAGGCCGTCGCGCACGGCTCGGACACCGTGCAGTACTTCCAGTTCCGCAAGGGCCGCGGCGGCTCCGAGAAGTTCCACGGCGCCGTCGTCGACCACGAGGGCACCGAGAAGACCCGCGTCTTCCAGGACGTGGCCGAGGTCGGCGCCCGCCTCGCGGAGCTCGACGGCGTCGTCGGCACCGACACGCCCGCCGACGTCGCGGTGGTCTACGACTGGCACCTGCGCTGGGCCCTGGAGGACCAGAAGGGCATGCTCCAGCAGCGGACCGCCTACGAGCGCACCGTGATCGACCACTACCGCGCGTTCTGGGAGCAGGGCGTCCCCACCGACGTCATCGACTCCTCGCTCATCGCGCAGCCCGGTTACCTGGACCGGTACAAGGTCCTCGTCGCGCCGATGCTGTACATGCTGCGCCCCGGCGTGCCCGAGGCGATCGACGCGTTCGTGCAGCGCGGCGGCACGTTCGTCGCCACGTACGCGACGGGCTACGTGGACGAGCACGACCGCACGTTCCTCGGCGGCTTCCCCGGCCCGCTCCGCGAGACCCTCGGCGTCTGGGCCGAGGAGATCGACGCGCTGTACCCCGAGGACCGCAACGCGATCGAGTGGGACGGCCGGTCCTACGAGGCCGTGGAGCTGTGCGAGCTGATCCACGCCGAGACCGCCGAGCCCCTGGGCGCGTACGGCTCCGACTTCTACGCGGGCCGCCCGGCCCTGACGGTCAACCGCCGCGGCGAGGGAAAGGCGTACTTCATCGCCGCCCGCACCGGGGACGACTTCCTCGCCGACTTCTACGGCGGCCTCGTCGCCGAGACCGGCGTGGAGCGCGCCCTCGACGCGGACCTCCCGGCGGGCGTCACCGCCCAGGTCCGCACCGACGGGACCACCGACTACGTGTTCGTCCTCAACTTCACCCCGGAGGCGGTCGCGTTCGAGGCCGATGGCGAGACCGTCGAACTCGCCGCGTTCGGCAACACGGTGATCGAGCGTCCGCGCGCGTAGCGACGACGCGAAGGGCCCCGCCGAGTTCCCTCGGCGGGGCCCTTTCCCTTCCGCTAGTTGACGACCAGCTCGAACGTCGTCGTGTTGTTCCGGATGTCCTCGTGGTTCCCGCTCAGCTCGAGGCCGTTGAAGACCGCCTCACCGACCGCGGGGCCCTGCCCCGGCTCGGGCATCTCGTTGACCCAGATGCCGATCCCGGACTTGGACTGGAACTCGTCGCCGCTGAGCTGCGCCCCCGTGATCGTGACGTCCGTGAACACCGTGTCCGCGACCGGGAACTCCGGCTGGCTGCCGGTGTACTTGGTCTGGAACATGATCCCCGAGTACGTCGGGTCCACGATGTCCACATCGCTCACCCGGATCCCCTGGAACACCTTCGACGCCGAGAACAGCCAGATCCCCGGGAACGTCTGCTGCCCCCAGAAGTGGCCGCCCGCCCGGACGATCGAGATGTTGTCGAAGTCCGTGGTCGGGCTCGACCCGAAGCCGTCCATCGGGTACCCGAAGTCCAGCGAGCTGATCGTGATCCCCGAGTACACGAGCGTGTCGGCGATGTGGATGTCCCGGAACGTGTTCCCGGTCCCGCCGTAGACCGCGAGGCCCGCGGCCCGCCACGTCAGGATCGAGGTCAGGTTCTCGTAGACGTTCCCCGACTGGAGCCCGCCGCCGGAGTCGGTGGCGGCGAACAGCGCGAAGCTGTCGTCGCCCGAGGCCCGCGACTCGACGTTCTGCACCAGGTTGTCGGTGCTCCCGTTCGTCATGTTGATCGCGTCGGCGAACAGGTTGCGCGTCCGGGAGTTCGTGATCCGGATGCCGTCCATGTTGGAGCCCCAGAACATGCACACCTGGTGCTCGGTCCACGTATTGTCGATCGTCATGTCCGACACGTTCTGCCAGTCGAAGACCTTGCCCGGTCCGTCGATGCGGCTGGTGTAGTTCCCGAAGTACGCGAACCCGGAGAACACCGAGCCGTTCGCGGTGGCCTCCGCGCGGAAGCCCACGTCGGTGTTCTCCTGGTTCTCCGGCGCGTAGAACCGGGTGTACCAGGGCCCGGCGCCGAGGACCTCGACCGCCTTGCCGTACACCTGGAACTTCTGCGCCGTGGCGTAGTCGCCCGCCGGGAGGTACACGCCGTCGAGGTTCCCGGTCGTGTCCATGCGGACCTGGTCGAGCGCGCTCTGGACGGCCTGGTGCGTGAACCCGGCGGGTTCGACGTACCGCGCCGGGTCCGGGTTCGCGACCGGCGCGACCTCTTCGAGGCTGATGAAGTCGATCGCGTAGTAGGCCGCGGTGTTCGCCGCGTCCTTCTGGAGCCGGATCGTGCTCCCCGCGGGGATCACGTCGTCCAGCAGCACGTTCGCCTCGTCGTAGATGTGGCGCGCGGGCCCGGAGCTCGGCGAGTTGTTCGGGCTCGCCTCGGCCCCGTACAGCCACGCGTACTTCGACGTCAGCTCCACCGCTTGCAGGTACTGCCCGTTCACGTACAGGTTCAGCGTCGAGTCGATGCCCCCGCCGCCCGCGGCGTCGGGGATCGCGAAGCGGGTCACCAGCGTGTTCGTGTCCGTGGTGGTCGTGAACTGGACGTACTCGCCGGTCCCGTCGAGGACCACGGCCTGCCGCCCGCTGGCCTCGCCCGCGAGGTCGCCGATCTTCCGGTTGGGACTGAGGATCTGCGCGCCCCCGCCCGGGGTCGCGTGCTCCGCTTCGTCCAGTGTGTACGGCATGTCGGCGCCGCGCCCGACCGACAGGGTCCGGCTCGCGGTGTTGTTGCCCTGCTTCACTTCGTGCTCGTTGCCGTCCACGGCCACGGCGACCTCGACGGCGTACTGCCCGTCGGCCGCGGTCCACGACCCCAGGTCGATCGCCCCGGAGCTCCCGCCTGCGGCGATGACGCCGCTGTAGGAACCCGTGAAGGTCCGCACGACCGCGCCGGTGTCGCTGTTGACGAGCTTGAGCGTGACGCCGTGCGCGCCGCTCGCCGACGCCAGGCTGCCCTGGTTGCCGATCGTCACCGAGAAGTCGACCGCGTCGCCCGCGGACGGGCTGCTCGGCGACCACGTGACCGCCGAGGCCACCAGGTCCGATGTCGCGATCGCGCTGACCGCCAAGGGATCCGGGTGCGTGTATGCGTTGTTCTCCTCGTCGCTCTCGACCACGGTCCCGTTCGGGTCCACTTCGGCGCCCACCTCGTGGTCGCCCGCCGTCAGCGACCCCGCCGCGACGTTCACCGTCGCGGCCGCACCGGCCGCCAGGCTCGGCACGGCGGCGCTGCCGGCGATCTCGCCGTCCACGGTGAGGTCCACGGCGCTCGCGGGGGAGGACACCTTGCCGGTGTTCTCGACGCGGGCCGAGAGGGTCACCGCGTCGGTCTCGCTCGGCGCGGCCGGGCTCCACGACAGGTCGGTGACGGCCAGGTCCGCGGCGGGCGCGGCCTCGCCGAACACCTGGAACTCGGCGACCTGCCCGTTCGGGGCGCCCGTGTTCCCGGTGAACTGCAACCGGACCTCGCCGTACGTGCCCGAGACGGGGACGGTGACGGTGTTGCCCGAGGCCGGGTCGAACGAATACTGCGCCGACGCCTTGATCTGCGCGAAGTCCCCGCCCGCGGCGTCGCGCGCGAGCACCGAGAACGTCTGCGTCCTAGCGCCCCAGACGGGGTCCGGGTTGAGCTTCACGACGATCCGGTCGAGTTCCGCGTTGAGCCCCAGCGACACCGTGAGGGTGCTCGGGTAGGCCCCGTTCGCGCCCTCCCAGTACGTGGTGACGTCGCCGTCATTGGCGTTCGCCGCCGCGAACGTGTGCACTGTGGATGATGCGGTGATCGGCTTGTGCACGGCCAGCTCGCCGGTCTGCGAGGGCGCGCCGGACTCGCCGTAGACCTGGAACTCGCTGATCTGCGCGGCGGGCCAGCCGGTGTTGGCGGTGACCACGAGCCGCACGTAGCGCACGTCGGCGGCGTCGAGGTCGATGCTGACCGTGTTGCCGCTGTTCGGGTTGAACGTATAGCCCTGCGCCGCGGCGAGGGTCGTGAAACCGGACCCGTCGGCGCTGCCGCGCACCTCGATGGTCTGGGTCCGGGTCTGCCAGGCCGGGAGCGCGGGCAGTTCGAGGACCACCTCGCTCACGTCGGCGGCGGACCCCAGGTCCACCTGGATCCACTGCGGGAAGGCGCCGTTCGCGCTCTCCCAGTAGGTGCCCTGATTGCCGTCGGCGGCGTTGGCGGCCGTGTAGCCCTGCGTCTGGCTGCTGGCGGTCATCGTCCTTCCCGCCGCCAGGTTGTCGCCGCCGGCGGCCTGCACGGCCGCGGCGGGGACGAGCGCTGCCGCCGCGGCGACGACCGCAGTCGCCGCCGCGATGGCGAGGCGCGTGAGTTTCATGATGACTCCTTGTTCGGGGGAGGCGCGTTCCCGGTCCACTGCGGCGCCTTTCGCGCACGACTCAGTGGATCGACAAGCGTCGATCTCTAAGGGAGTTTGGAGGTATGAATCGGCTGGGTGAGATAGGTTTAGCGCTATACCTAATCCGATTCTAATCCGCAGAAATCACGCTTGTCAATACGTCGCTCCCGTCGCTCCCCATGGGAGCGATGGGCAGAAACGACCGGGCCCCGGCGCCGCCTGCACGGTGGCGGTTCCGGGGCCCGGTCGGCTCTAGTGGCTACGCGAAGGGGTCGTCGTCCTCGTCCTCCGGGCCGCCGCCCCAGGTGTCCTCCTCCTCGGCGAGCCAGTACTTCATCTCGTGGTCCTGGTCGTCGCCGGGGCGGCCGCCGGGGGCGCCGCCGCCGACCATGCCGCCGCCGTGCGCGCCCGAGGCGCCCATGCCCTTGCCGCCGGCCGCGCCGGCCGCTCCCGCGGCCCCGGCGCCCATGCCGCCGCGCAGGCCCGAGCCGCCCGCACCGGTGCCGCCGACGCCGCCGCCGCGCAGACCCGAGCCGCCGGAGGAGCCGCCGAGGCCGCCGCCGCCCTTGAGGCCGGAACCGCCGAGGCTGCCGGGCTTGGACCCGCCGAGGCCGGAGGTGCCGCCGAGCTTGGAGCCGCCGGGGCCCGCGTTGCGGATCGAGGTGTAGCCGGGGACCTTGCCGGGCTTGGTGGTGCCGGTCGAGCCGGGCTTGAGCCCGGTGCCGCCGGTGACGCCCGTGGGCGGGCGCAGGCTGGTGGGAACCAGGTTGGTCCCGCCCAGTCCGCCGCCGCCGAGGCCGCCGCCGAGCCCGCCCGTGCCGCCGGTCAGGCCGCCGGTGCTCCCGATGCCGCCGGGAGGGGCGCCGATGCCGGAGCCACCCCCGGCGAGACCGCCGGTGACGTCGTCGGGGTTCGGCGGGGTGCTGAAGGACCCGTTGCCGCCGAGGCCGTCGAGGCCGCTGCCGCCGGTGATGCCCCCGGGAGGCGCCCCGGTGCTGCCGTAGCTCCCGAGGTTGTCGGGGTCCTGGCTGGAGTCGAACGGGTTGTCGTCGTTCAGGCCCTGGAGGTCGCTGCTGCTGCCGTTGTAGCCGCCGGGCGGGTTCCCGGAGCCGTTGATCGGGTTGCCGTTCGCGTCCAGGCCGCTCCCGTTGAGCCCGCTGCCGCCGGGGGTGTCGCTGAGCTTGGTGAGGTCGGTCGGGCCGGTCTGGTTGCCCAGGCCGGAGGTGTCGACGTCGGGCATGCCGCCCCCGCCGCCGGTGTCGAGCCCGTCGGGGCCGGGGAAGTCGGTGTCCGGGCCCTCGTTGAAGGCGGTCTGCTCACCGGCCTTCGAGTCGGGCGCGATCTCGGTGACCTGGGCCTCGACGTTGCTGTGCCGCTCGGTCACCTCCTCGTTGACGCGCGCGGCCTCCTCCTCGAGCTGGCTGGCGCCCTGGGTGCCGAGCGTCTCGAGGCGCTGCGAGGAGTACTCGTCCGCCTTGGAGTTGGCGAGCTCCTGGCCCTTGAGGCCGTTCTCCTCGTAGTCGGGGTTGGCGGTGACGTACTCGTTCCACATGTCGTACGTCTGCTGGCGGCCCTCGGAGACCTCGTCGACGATCTGCGGGTCGAACCCGGCCAGCTCCAGGGCCGCCTTGGTCTCGTCGTTCTCGCGGATCTCGCAGTTGCGGAAGAACGGGGGGCGGATGTGGATGCGGTGGGAGCCGCAGCTGGTGCCCTCCATGTAGAACTTCGGCGCGGGGTAGACGCACGCGGTGCCGCCCTGCTGGTCGAAGATCTCCGACTGCTTGGTGTCGAGGACCTTGATGACGCCGTCGGCGCCGTCCTCGCCGCCGATGTCGTTCCCGATCGTCTTGCAGTTCTTGAGGACGGTCTCGACCTGCTCCTCGAACGCGTCGAAGTCCTCGCCCTTCCAGCCCGACGAGAGGGTGGTGAGGCCCTGCTCCAGCTTGGGGCCGACGGTCCGGAAGTCCTCGAAGAAGTCCTTCCAGGCGTCGCGGATCGTGTCGAGCGCGTAGTCCGCCTCGGGCTGGGGCCGGATGGACTTGACCATGCTCTGGATCGTCTGGCCCTCGGGGAGCATCATGGTCCCCTCGCGGGCCGCGCGGAGGTTGTTGATCTGGGACGCCTGCGGCACCGCCGACATCAGCTTGACCCAGGCCGCCTCGGCGGGCTCCTCCACTTTGCACGTGCAGTCGCCGGTCTCGCAGGAGGGCTTGACCAGCAGGCTGTTCTGCGCAGTGGTGAACTGCGAGCCCGACTGGCCCTCCTCGATGTCCCCGTAGTCTTCCTTCTCGATCTCGGCTGCTTCGGTCATGCGCCCGTCTCGCTCTCGGCTCGCTGGAGGATGTCGGTCTGGATCTGGGTGAGGTGCTCGCCGGTGACCCAGGCGACGAGCTCCTCGGTGGTGAAGGGGTACACGGCCATCGCCTCGGCGCTGGAGTCCGGGTAGAACTCGGGCGCCGACTCGTAGGCGCTCGAGCCGGGGTCGTGCAGGAAGTCCACGGACAGGTAGACGACCCAGTCGCCCTTGCGTCCGTAGGCGTCCAGGTAGGTCCGGTTGTCGGTCTCGGCGGTGATGTAGAGGCTCTCGTCCCACTCGCCCGCCAGCTCGCCCTCGGTCTCGCCGGTGTAGGCGATCCCGGCGAGGTTCTCGCGGCGCTGGGCGACGCGGTCGGCGAAGTTCGCCTCCGCCTCGGCCTCGTCGTTCCAGGGGGCGAGTCCGCCGCGGACCGCGGCGTCGCCGGTCGAGGAGTACTCGAAGCTGCCCTGGACGTCCTCGAACGTGGCGAGGTCGAACAGCCCCGCGCACCCGGCGGCCTCGGCGTCGACGCCCTCGCCGATCGCGTCGCTCTGGAGCTCGCCGTCGACGGCCGTGACCCCCAGCTGCGCTTGGAGATCGGCGAAGTCCCCGAAGACCTCGCAACCGAGCCAGTCGCCCATGACGGCGTACGACCCGCTCGGCGCGTCCTCTTCGGATTCATTGCCGGTGCCGGTGGCGGAGCACCCGGCCAGGGCGAGGGCGGCGAGGGCCGCGGCCGCCCCGCGCGTGCGTCGCGACACGCTACAGCTCGCCTTCGTAGCTGTTCATCTCCGTCACGGCGGCCTCGTCGGACTCGTTGGACAGGTCGACGGAGTCCTGGATGGTCTCCATCATGCCGCTCAGGGCCACGCGGAGGTTCTGGAGGTTGTCCCAGGTGGTCGAGTGGAACGTCTCGTAGTTGGTGCGGGCGGTCGCCGACGCGTCGAGCTGGCCGAAGGCGGGGAGCCGACCGAGGACCTGGCCCTTCTTGAGCCGCGGGATGATGTCGTCGAGGTGGTCCAACTGCTCCTGGATCAGGGTCTTGTACTCCTGGAGCGCTTCGGTATCGAGTGTTCGCTCAGCCATGGGGTCGCCGATCTGTCAAGGTCCGGAAGGATATGAATACTCGGTATTTGTTTACGGTTGTCCACCATACTGATCGACCGCCACACGACCGCGCAGGACAGAGAGCGTTCTCTCAGCTCGGCCCCGCTGCGCCGTGCTCCGGGCGCGGGCGGGACCGGATTGGTTGGCAGGCCAATATTATGCAGTCTTTTCGGAAGTATGGGACCGCCGGGCCCTGAAGTCAACGAGGGCGATCAATCGCACACTGAGCGGTTACTGGAACGTCATCGCGGCTTCACGGGAGCGCGCTCTCCGTTCACTCCGCCGCGGCCGCCGCGAACCCGCTGAGGAGCGCTGACAGCGCGAAGTCGAAGCGCCCGTTGAGGTCCGCGGCCCCGCCCTCCACGGCCGCGGCCAGCAGCGGGAACGACCCGGCGTCGACCGCGTTCGGCCCCAAGGGATCCGACCGGGCGCCGGTCTGCACGGCGGCCTCGCCGATAGCCAGGCCGGTGATCGCGTGGATCATCCGCAGACCCTGCGCGGGGGAGAAGCCCGCCTCCCGCAGCGTGCCGAGGACCGCCTCCACGGTGGCCATGGTCCGCGCCGTCAGGGCCGGGCGGCCCGCCAGGAGCGGCACGACCTCGGGGTGGGCGAGGAGCGTGCGCCGCATCGCGAGCGCGTACTCCCGCAGCGCCTCCTGCCAGGTCGCGCCCGCGGGCCGGGCCTCGACCGCGCGCTCGACGACCCGCTCCACGAGCCCGTCGAGCAGCGCGTCCTTGTTCGGCACGTAGTGGTAGACCGACATCGCCTCGATGCCCAGCTCGCCCGCGAGCCTCCGCATCGTCAAGGCGCCCAGGCCGTCCCGCTCGACCAGCGCGAGCGCGGCCTCCAGCACCCGCTCGCGGCTCAGGCCCGCGCGCTGCCCCCGGGTCCGCTTCGCGCCCATGTGGCCCCCATCGCGTTGACGATTCTTACGTTGTAAGTCTAGCATTGCCCGCAGAAAACTTACATCGTAAGAATCAGGGAGGAACCCATGACCACCGCGACCGCCACCGACGACCGCATGCGCCTGGTGCGCCGAGCCCTCTGGACCGGCCTCGCCCTCCAGCTCGCCCTCGCGGTCCTGCCGCTGCTCGACCTCGCCACCCTCGACACGATCACCGGTCACGTCGAGGCCGCCTACCCCGACTGGAGCGCCGGAGACGTCGCCCTCGACCGCAACGCCATCGCCTGGTCCCTCGCGGGCGTCGGGGTCCTCGGCGCGGTCGGCTGGCTCGTCGCGCTCGCCCGCGCCCGCCGCGGCGCCCCGCGCGCGACCGTGACCGTCCTCTTCGCACTCGGGCTCCTCACCGCGCTGACGCTCCTCGGCACGGGCGGCGAGGCGTACGACGTGATCGTGCCGCTCGGCTACGGCCTCCTCGGCCTGCTGCCGGTCCTCGCCGGGCTGGCGGCTCTCGTCGCGGTGTGGCGCAAGGACCGATAGGCTGGCGGCCATGATCGTGGCCGGAGCCGAATCGCGCCCGGGTTCGGCGGCGCCGAACGAGGACCTGCTCCTCGTCGCCGACACCTGGGCCCTCGTCCTGGACGGCATCACCCGCTACCCCGACGACGGCTGCGTCCACGACGTCCCCTGGTACACCGCCTCGCTCGCCGAAGCGGTCGCCGTCCAGATGTCGGGCCCGGCCCGGCCGCTCACCGAGGTCCTCACGGCCGCAATCGAAGCGGTGAACGCCCGCCACGCGCCGACCTGCGACCTCGCCAACCCCGTCACCCCAGGCGCCACCGCCGCGCTCGTCCGCTCCCGCGGCGACGCCCTCGAATGGCTCGTCCTCGGCGACTGCGCGATCATCTGGCGCGACCGGGACGGCAAGTGCCGCACCGAGACCGACGACCGCCTCGCGGCGGTCCCCGGTGCGCCCGCGGTCGACCTCGCCGGGGTCCGGCGCTGGCCCGTCGACCACGTCGCCCGCTTCCGCAACCGCGACGGCGGCTTCTGGGTCGCCGCCGCCGACCCCGGCGCGGCCGCGATGGCCTACACGGGCACGGCCGAGGGAGTCGCCGACCTCCTGCTCTGCACCGACGGCCTGACCCGCCTCGCCGAGCGCTACGGCCGCACCTGGCCCGACCTCATGGCCCTCGCCGCCGACCGCGGCGCGGGCGCCCTCCTCGACCTCGTCCGCGACTGCGAGGACCGCGACCCCGATCCGGGGGCGAAGCGCCACGACGACGCCACCGCCGTCCTCCTCCGCTTCGCCGACCACCCGTTTGCATCGTTGTAGAATCGCCACCGACTGAGGAGGTGCCATGGCGGTGACCCTGCGCGACGTCGCAGAACTCGCGGGCGTGTCGTTCAAGACGGTCTCGAACGTCGTCAACGGCTACCCCCACATCCGGCCCGCGACGCGCGAGAAGGTCGAGCGCGCCATCGCCCAGCTCGGCTACCAGCCCAACCTCAGCGCCCGCAGCCTGCGCTCGGGCCGCACCGACACGATCGCGCTCGCCGTCCCCGAGCTCAACCTGAGCTACTTCGCCGAGCTCGCGAGCTTCGTCATCGCCGCCGCTGAAGAAGCCGGCCTCGTGACCCTCGTCGAGCAGACCGGCGGCGACCGCGACCGCGAGCTGGCGCTCCTCCAGAGCCCCCGCCTCAACCGCACCGACGGCCTCATCCTCTCCCCGCTCGGGCTCGGCGCCGAGGACGCCGCGGCGCTGGCCGGGCCGCTCCCGGTCGTCATGCTCGGCGAGCGCACCTTCGAGTGGCCCTGCGACCACGTGACCATGCAGAACGTCGCGGCCGCCCGCGCCGCCACCGAGTACCTCATCGACGCCGGGCGCCGCCGCATCGCCGTCATCGGCGAGAACGAGGCCGAGGTCATGGGCTCGGCCCGCCTGCGCCTGCGCGGCTACCGGGAAGCACTGGCCGCCAAGGGCATCGAGTACGACGAGCGGCTGGTGGCCCGCGCGACCCTGTGGCACCGGGCCGACGGCGCGCACGCCATGCACGACCTGCTCGACCGCGGCGTCGAGTTCGACGCGGTCTTCGGCTTCAACGACACCCTGGCCCTCGGCGCGATGCGCGTCCTCCAGGAGGCGGGCCTGCGCGTACCGCAGGACGTGGCCGTCCTCGGCTTCGACGACCTCGACGAGGCCGCGTACGCGATCCCCTCGCTCACCACCGTCGACCCCGGCCGCGAGTGGATCGCCCGGACCGCGGTCGCCACCCTGCTCGCCCGCATCAGCGCCGACGGCGCCGACGCCGCGCCGCAGACCCGCGCCGCGGACTTCGCGGTCGTGGCGCGCGAGTCGGCCTGATCCGACCCGAGAATCCCGTTTACAACGTTGTAGAAGCACCGCCCGGGTTTAGCCTGTTCTGGTGTATCCGCAGGTGGCCGCCATGATCACGAAACGGGAAAGAATCGCGCCCATCGACTGCGGGGCGTTGACATCCGGAGGAGGATGTTCCTACGATCCTGAAGTTACAACGTTGTAGAACGAAGGTCTCCGGCGTTGGACCACGCGCAGACAGCGCAGTCTCGCTTTGAGAGGGAACTCCGAAATGACACGCAAGCGAATCCTCGCGGGGGCCGTCGGCGCGGCGCTCGCCATCACCGGCACCGCCGCCTGCTCCGGCGGCGACGACGGCGGCCCCGTCGAGCTGACCTTCTGGCACGGCTACACCGAGGCCGACGGCGACGTCCTCCAGGGCATCGTGGACGACTTCAACGCCGCCCACGACGACGTCGAGATCAAGACCGAACTCAAGACCTGGGCCAGCATCGACGACACCCTCCTGACGGCCCTGTCGGCCGGCGAGGGCCCCGACATCGTCGCCATGCCCGCCGAGCGCCTCCCCGTCTACGCGGACAAGGGCGCCTTCGCCGAACTCGACGACTTCTACGCCGACGAGTCCAGCAACACCGCGAACCTGAACCCGGGCGCGGTCGACATGGAGACCGTCGACGGCGTCAAATACGGCGTGCCGACCGGCTTCGTGCCGCTCGCCGTCTACTACAACCAGGCGCTCTTCGACGCCGCCGGCGTCACCGAGTTCCCGCAGACGTGGGACGAGTGGGTCGCGACCTCCAAGCAGCTCACCGTGGACGAGGACGGCGACGGCACGCCCGAGCAGTACGGGGTGGTCCTGCCCGACCACGCCACCGTCGCGAACGGCCTGTGGCCGTCCCTGTTCTACGGCAACGGCGGCGGCATCGCCGAGGACGGGAACGCCGTCATCGACTCGCCCGAGAACGCCGAGACGCTCGAGTTCTGGAGCGATGCGATCGTCGGCGACCGGATCTCGCCCACCGGCGTCGACGGCGTCGGCGCGGACGAGCTGTTCAGCGGCGGCCAGGCCGCGATGACCGTCGGCGGCCCCTGGATGGCCTCCATCGCCACGGAGAACGACATCGACTACGGCATCGCCGCGCTCCCGGCCGGGCCGCAGGCCCAGGCCGCCTCCGCGATCGGCGTCTCCATGGCCGTCACCGTGGACACCTCCAGCGCGGAGCAGGAAGCCGCCGAGGAGTTCTTCTCCTTCTTCCTCAACGACGACAACTCCGTCGCCTGGTCGCTCGGCTCCGGCTGGCCGCCGCTGCGCACCGACATCCCGGCCGAGGCCGTCGCCGAGAACCCGGTCGTCGCCTCGCTCACCGAGATCGCGGGCACCGGGCAGCCGCTCCTGCCGGGCGTCGTCAACACCACCGACGTTCTCAGCGCGGTCGACGAGCTGACGCAGCAGGCCGTCGCGGGCGGCGACATCGACGCGCTCCTGGCCGAGGCCCAGACCAAGGTCCAGGAAGCGCTCGACGAATAGCGGTCCGGCGGAGGCGCTTCCCCTTGGCGCCTCCGCCCCCGACCCGCCGCCAGTCTGCCCGGAGAGGAAGCCATGACCACCGAGAACCCGTCCGCCCGCCGGTACCGGCCCCCGGCGCCGCTCGGCGGGCGCCGCCGCGCCACCGGCAGCCCGCTGGGCCGCAACGCGAAAGCCTGGGCGTTCCTCGCCCCCGCGCTCATCATCCTCGCCCTGTTCGTCGTCTGGCCCATGATCTCGGCCCTGCGGCTGTCCTTCATGGACGCCAGCGGCTTCGGCCGCGAGGAGTTCATCGGCCTCGAGAACTACGTCACCGTCTTCACCGACCCCGACGTGCGCGACGCCGTCCTCAACACCCTGCTCTACACCGTGCTCTTCACGCCCACGGCCGTGATCGCCGCGCTCGCGCTCGCGCTGCTGCTCAACAGCCCGCGCATGCCGTTCCGGTCGTTCTTCCGCACGGCCCTGTTCGTGCCGTTCGTGGTCTCCTTCGCCGTCGCGGCGTTCGCCTGGAGCTATCTCATCGACCCGCAGGTCGGGCTCCTCAACTACTGGCTGCGCGGCATGGGGATCCAGCTCGGGAACGTCCTGGAGGACCCGACCCTCGCCATGCCGGCCGTCGCGCTCGTCGCCGTGTGGAAGCTCTTCGGGTTCTACTTCGTGATCTTCCTGGCCGGGCTCCAGGACATCCCGTCCTCGCTCTACGAGGCCGCCCGCATGGACGGCGCCGGGCCCTGGAACCGCTTCCGGAACGTCACGCTCCCGCTGCTGTCCAACACGATGGCGTTCGTGCTCATCTTCGCGATGATCGCCGCGCTCCAGGCGTTCGACCAGATCTACGTCATGACCGGCGGCGGCCCCTACGGCCACACGCAGACCCTCGTCATGGAGATCTACGAGTCCGGCTTCCGCAAGCTCGACCTCGGGTTCGCGTCCGCACTGTCGTACGTGCTCCTCATCGCGACCCTCCTGCTCAGCCTCGTGCAATTCCTGTTCTTCGGCCGCAAGGAAAAGGACCTGTCCTCATGAGCGCCCTCCGCCTGCGCCTGCGCGAGACCAGGCCCTCCACCGTCCTCGCCGTCATCGCGCTCGTCGTCGTCTCCGCGATCGTGCTGCTGCCCATCGCGATCATCGTCCTCACCGCGTTCAAGCCCGCGGCCGAGGTCAACGCCTACCCGCCGAGCCTCCTGCCTGACCAGTGGACCCTCGACAACCTGAAGGAGGTGACGTCGGAGCTGCCGTTCGCGCGGCTGGTCGGCAACAGCTTCCTGTTCGCCGGGGGCGTCACCGCGTTCGCGCTCGTCTTCGACTCGCTCGCCGCGTACGCCCTGGCCCGCATCGACTTCGCCGGGCGCAAGGTCCTCCTCGTCGCGATCATCGCCACCCTGATGATCCCGTTCCAGGCCACCCTGATCCCGCTCTACCAGCTCGTCGCCGACCTCGGCTGGGTCAACACCTACGCCGGGCTCATCGCGCCCCGCGCCGCCGACGCCTTCGGGATCTTCTTCCTGCGCCAGTTCTTCCTCTCCCTGCCCCGCGACATCGACGCCGCCGCCCGCATCGACGGCGCCTCCGAGTTCCGGGTCTTCCGCTCGGTCGTCCTCCCCAACGCCGTCCCCGCCCTGCTCACCCTGGGGCTCTTCACGTTCGTCAACAACTGGAACGACCTGCTGTGGCCGCTGGTGTTCACCACCGACGCGGACATGGGCACCATCACCTCCGGCCTGACGCTCCTCACCGGACCCAGCGGCATCGTCCCCCACGGCGTGATGATGGCCGGATCGCTCATCGCGATCCTGCCGCTCGTCATCGCGTTCCTCCTCATCCAGCGCCGCTTCATCGAGAACATCGCAACGACAGGACTCAAATGACCTCCCACCCATGGCACCGCGACGGCAGGCTCCACTTCGCGGTCGGCGTCGAGGACACCTTCGTGCCGCAGTCGCGGCCCGGCGAGCGCGCGATCGACGAGTACGCGCTCACCGAGCACTACGACCGGTGGCACTCGGACCTCGCGCTGGCCTCCGACGCGGGCGCCGAGCTGGTCCGCTGGGGCGTGCCCTGGCACCGGATCGAGCCCGAGCCGGGGCGGTGGGACTGGGGCTGGCTCGACCGCGTCTTCGACCGCTTCGCGGAGCTGCGGCTGCGGCCCGTCGTGGACCTCATGCACTACGGGACACCATTGTGGATGGAGCAGCAGTTCGCGAACCCGGACTACCCGAAGCGGGTCGCCGAGTACGCGGCCGCGGTCGCCGAACGCTACGGGCACCTGGGCGTCACGGACTACACGCCGGTGAACGAGCCGATGATCCACGCGCTCTTCACGGGGGAGTACGCGTACTGGCCGCCGTACCTCTCAGGCCCTGAAGGCTTGAGCGCCATGGTCGGCCAGCTCGCGCGCGGCTTCGTGCAGACCCAGCGCGCGATCGCCGACGTCCTCGACGGCGCCGTGTTCGTCCACGTGGACGCGGGGATGCGCTTCACCGGCGACACCGACGCGCCCGAGCACCGCGAGCACGCCGCGCGACTCAAGGAGCAGGTGTTCCTCGTGGAGGACCTGGCGACCGGCCGCGTCGGTGACGAGCACCCGCTCGCGCCGTTCCTGCGCGGGCACGGCTGGACCGACGCCGACTTCGCGTGGTTCGCCGAGGCGCCCGTCCGCCCCGACGTCATGGGCGTCAACTACTACCCGCTGCACTCCACGGAGGTCTTCGAGGCGGGCGTCTTCCACACCGGCGGCTTCCCCGACCCGCGGCCCGTCCAGGACGACGGCACCGCGGGCCTCGCGGAGCTCCTGCGCGGCGCCGCCGAGCGGTACGGCGCCCCGGTGATGCTCACCGAGACGTGCGTGACCGGCACCGTCGAGGCCCGGCTCGCCTGGCTCGACGAGTCGGTCGCGGCGCTGCACGACCTGCGCGCGTCCGGTGTCGACGTCGTCGGGTACACGTGGTGGCCGCTGTTCGACATGTACGAGTGGACCTACCGCCACTCCGAGGCCCCGCGCGAGGCGCACCGGCTCACCATGGGCCTGTGGGAGCTCCAGGAGCGCGAGGGCGGGCTCGCGCGCGTGCGCACCCCCATCGCCGACCGGTTCCGGTTCCATGCCGAAGCGGCCCAAGGAATCTGAGATAATTCGGCGTCCCCGTGCATAGTCCCCCGGGAGGCGGGTAGCCGCTTGTCAGAAGGACTTGCGTCCAGGGGACGAGGCCGTCGACCCGGCACCGGGGGGATTCGGGTCGGCGGCCTCATATTTCGTCTCCGGCGACCGCCGCGATCCCCGCACCCACCACGGCACACCCAAATGACCCCGCACCCACCTCCCGGACCCGCCTCCGCTCCGGCCGCTCTCGATGGCAGCATTGGGGAGTGATCAACTTGCCGCAACTCGGCGGCGCCGGGGCCCCGGCCGAGACGGCCGGCACGTCGACGGACGAGGCCGCCGCGCCCGACGTCCCGTGGACGACGATCGTGCACAACGACCCCGTCAACCTCATGAGCTACGTGTCGTACGTGTTCCGCACCTACTTCGGGTACACCGAGTCGATGGCCGAGCAGCTCATGCTCGACGTCCACCACAAGGGCCGCGCCGCCGTCTCCAGCGGCAGCCGCGAGGAGATGGAGCGCGACGTCCACGCCATGCACGGCTACGGCCTCTGGGCCACCTTGACGCAGGACAAGTGATGCAGGGCTTCGAACCGTTCCCCGGCGGCGCCGCGATCCGCCTCGGCGACGCCGAGACGAGCATCCTCCGCGGCCTCGCCGACCAGCTCACCGACCTCCTCGCCACCCGCGGCGAGCCCGTCGAGGACCCCATCGCCGCGATCTTCGCCACCGGCCCGAGCGAGCCGCCCGCCGACCCGGTCCTGGCCCGGCTCTTCCCCGACGCCTACGACGACCACAGCGAGTTCTCCGCCGAGTTCCGCCGCTTCACCGAGACCGATCTCCTCGCCCGCAAGCGCGCCGACGCGAAGGCCCTCGTCGCCGACATCGACGCCCTCGGCCCCGGCGGCGGCGTCCTCAGCCTCGACGCCGAGGACTGCCGCCACTGGCTCGGCGCCCTCAACGACCTGCGCCTGGCGCTGGCCGTGCGGCTCGGCATCGAGACCGAGGAGGACGCCGACGCGCTGTTCGACCTGCCCGAGGACGACGACCGGGTGCCGACGGTGATCGTCTACTCGTGGCTCAACCTGCTCCAGGACACCCTGGTCGAGACGATGCTGCCGTAGGCCCGTCCCAGATCCCGGACCAAGATTGCTTTAGTCCTATCGAAGACGTAGGATTCGCAGGTTGCCCGCCCGTCCGCGCCGAATCCAGGGAGTGATCGCCCCATGCGCCGACTCTTCAGCTTCCCGAACCCGGTCAACGAGGTCGCCGCGCGCCTCGTCGCCGGGGGCGTCGTCCTCATGAGCCTCGCCGCCCTGGTCTTCCAGGCCGAGTGGCTCGTGGTCGTCATCGCCCTGGGCTTTATCGCCCGCGTCGCGACCGGCCCGACCCTGAGCGTCCTCGGTCAGCTCGTCACGCGCGTCGTCGTCCCGCGCCTCCCGCTGGAACCGAAGCCCGTCCCGGGCCCGCCCAAGCGCTTCGCGCAGGGCATCGGCGTCGCCTTCTCGGTGACCTCCGCGCTCCTGCTCCTGGTCTTCGACGCCGACCTCGCCGGCTGGATCGTCCTCGCGGCCCTCACCGCCGCCGCAACCCTCGAATCCGCCCTCGGCTTCTGCCTCGGCTGCAAGATGTTCGCCCTCCTCACGAAGGCCGGCCTCATCCCCGCCACGGTCTGCGAAGCCTGCAACGACATCACTGCCCGCACCGAGGCGAACCTCCAGCGCCTTGAGACCGCCCGCTGACCGCGTGCCATCGCGTGTCCCGAGCGCTCTCGCGCCACCGAGCGGCTACGCCCCTCTGGAGACCTCGTCGATCAGCCGCTTCTGGAACTCGATCACCTCGACGGCGCGGGGGGTGGCCCGTTCCACCTCGGGGGTGATCGCCTCGTCCGAAGCCCGGATGAGCGCCCCTTCGTAGAGGTCGAGCAGCTGGTCCATGATGGTGCCCGCGGGAAGCTCGGGTCGGCGGCGGCTGAAGCACAGCAGCGTACCGGTGAGGAAGTTCGTCGCGCCGGGCTCCCATGCCTCGTCGAGGAGTTCGTTGTAGCGTTCGGCGACGGCGTCGACGCCGTCCGGGATAGCGAGGCCGCGCTGCACCGCCGACTCGATCCTTGCGAGGCCGTCCGTGACGAACGCTGCCACGTCGGGGTCTTCGATCGGCGATTCGAGCGTGCGAACGGTCCAGGCGAGAGCGCGGAAGGCGACCTTCAGGCGCGCCTGCGGAGACAGCGCCTCCAGGCGCGCCTCCTGCGAGTTCATCTCGTCGGTCCAGTAGCTCATGGCGGCCATACCTCCCTAAACGGAACACCGTAGACGCCCGGTGTATCCGAGACCCGGTCCCCGCAGTTCTGCGGTGTATTGCTGTTGGGGTTGTTGTCACAGTACTCACGGGACGGGGCGATGGCCCCGGGCGGGCTCAGCCTGCCCTGCTCCAGGGCGTTGAGCATGATCTGCTCGGCGTGCGTCTGCCCCGGACCGGTGAACGGCTTGCCGAAGATTCGGGTGTAGCCGAGGTCTTCGGCGATCTGCTGCATCTCCCGGGAGGTGCCGTTGCCGTTCACGGTGTAGACGAGCTCCCCGTTGAACTCTCCCGTGGCGACGGTGAGCTTCGTATGCGCGAAGTCGCCCTTCTCGGGCTCGTGCTTGGACGGGTCGGTCTCGAAGATGTTGTCGTACTTCATGAGGATCGCGGCGTGGAGCTTCTGGGCGTCGGCCAGCAGCTCCTCATCGGTCTTCCGCCGCGGCGGCGGAGTGCTCGAAGGGGTGTCCGCGGGCGGCGGGTTCGTGGAGTCGCCCGGAGTAGTGGTGCCCGATGAGGGGCGCGCTGCGAGCGCGTCGTCTTTGGCTTTGGCCACGTCGCCGGAGTGGGATTCGCCGTCGAGGCCGCGGGGGCGGGTGGAGAGGTCGGAGTCCGAGTCGGTGTTCGGGGCGTCCGTGCTCGGTGAGTCGGTGCCGTGGTGCTTTGTCATCAGGGGCTCCTCAGCCGAAGAGGAGGTCGCGGAGGGCGGTGATGGAGTCGATGAGGCCGGTGATCCAGCCGAAGATCTTGCCGACCCATTCGGTGATCTTGATGACCGCCTTGGGGATGACCCAGGCGGCGCCGATGCCGACGGTGAACGCGACCTCGGCGGCCCAGGCGATGAGGGAGCCGATGCACTCGGCGACGAACTCGCGCACGAACTCGCGGACCATGGTGACGAGCTGGCCGGCGCCGCGGGTGGCGGTGGCGAGGGAGAGGGCGGTGCCGCCGACGCAGGCCACGACGTCGGCATTGGCCTCGCCCATGGCGTGGTAGGCGGCGGACGCCCTGCCGGTCCAGGTGGTGAGGTCGGCGCTGACGGCCGCGGCGAGCTGCTCCGACATCTCGAAGCACGCGGTGGCGACGTTATCCCAGGTCATGGCGTGGGATTCGACCAGGGTGGGGTTGCCCGCGAGCATGTCGAGGGCGTCCTGGAGGGGCTGGACGTGCTCGATGAGCCAGCCGACTCCGGCGGCGGCGAGGGTTCCGATGGGGTCGATGACGGCGCCCACGGTCTCCAGCGCGACGCCGAGTCCGGCGACGGAGGCGTCGATCCAGGAGCCGGAGTCGATGGCCATCGCCAGGCCCGCATAGGACTCGACGATGCCGGCCCCGGCGAACGCGGCGCCGGGCTGGGGCGGGACGTCGCCCTCGGTCGCAACAAGGTCGTTCACGACCGCCTCCTAGATCTCCGCCTGGATGGAGCCGTACTCGCCGGCGGTCTCCTCGTCGGCCGCCTCGTAGTCGTCGGCGGTGGCCCGGACCGCCTGGGCGAGGAGGTCAAGGTTCTCCTCGGCCATGGTGGTGAGGTCCTTCTGGTCGTCCTGGCGCCCGGCGAGGATCGGGGGCAGGAACTGGCAGATGATCCCGTACGCCTCGTTGTCCTGCGCGATGGTGTCGATCGCCGAGAGGACGTCGGCGAAGCGCTCGCGGACGGCGTCGATGTTGGCCGCGTGGGCGCGGAGGTCGTCGGGGACGACGTCGAAGCGGTCGCTCACTGCTGCTCGTCCTCCTCCGGTTCGGGGAAGCGCATCTTGATGGAGTCGACCAGGGCCCGCGCGGTGGGGGAGGCCGGCGACAGGCGCTCGTTCACGGCCGCCCGGGCGGCCTGGAGGAGGTTCTGCCCCGCCGCCTGGTACGCCTCCATGAACTGGCGCTCGG
This sequence comes from Glycomyces sp. NPDC047369, assembly GCA_040643255.1. Classification (GTDB taxonomy): domain Bacteria; phylum Actinomycetota; class Actinomycetes; order Mycobacteriales; family Micromonosporaceae; genus Glycomyces. Next base: position 1,366,724 of record JBEYTX010000001.1, read on the forward strand.
CGTGGCGCAGCTGCATCCGCTGGATCTCGGGCGAGAACTGGACGCCGATGACGGCCCCGGAGGAGTCGAGCTTGACCGCCACGACCCCGTTGCGGTCCATGCCGATCGCGGTCAGCTCCTGGATCGCCTCAGAGGCCGCGACGGCGTCGGCCGCCATCTTGTCGGCCTTCTCCTTCCAGTTCGCCAGCGCGGCCCGAGCGTCGTCCGGGGAGGCGATGTTCGCATAGGGGTTGTCCATTGCTGCTCCGTTCCGTTGGGGTGCCGACGGTCACGCACGGCCCGGCGGTGGCTACAACTTCGAAATATAGATGTTGTTCACCTTTTGTAGGGTACGGCGTTGTGGCGCAACGGGTTCAGAGTGTTCTAATGGGACGAGTGAGGCTTGATTGCCGAACGCCTTGGCATGAAATGGGGATAAAGCGAGGACTTTGCTACGTGGGCAGGTGCCGCGACACGATCTCCTTGGCGGCCTTGACGGGCACGGACCCGTAGGCGAGGCCGCGGTCCGGGCCGAGGCGGGTCGCGCAGAACGCGTCGGCGACCTCCGCGGGGGCGTCGGTGACGAGCAGCGACGCCTGGAGGGCGAGGCCGAGGTCCTCGGTGAGGCGCCGCGCGGAGGTCTGGTCCACTCCGGACATGAGAAGGCGCTTGACGCCGTCGAGGTGCGCCGCGAGCCGCGCGTCGGCGGCCGCCGCGGGCTCGACTTCGGCGAGGAACGCCTCCGCGGACTGCGGCGAGGTCGACAGGGCGCGGAGCACGTCGAGGCAGATGACGTTGCCCGAGCCCTCCCAGATCGACAGGAGCGGCTGCTCGCGGTAGCGGCGCGCGAGCGGCGCCTCCTCGATGTACCCGTTGCCGCCCAGGCATTCCAGGGCCTCGGCGGCGTGGCCGGGGCCGCGCTTGCACACCCAGTACTTGGCGACGGCGGTGGCGAGGCGCCGGAACGCGGCGTCGCCGGGGGTGTCGTAGGCCGACGCGAGGCGCATCATGACCGCGGTCGCGGCCTCCGACTCGACGCACAGGTCGGCGAGGACCTGCGTCATGAGCGGCTGGTCCACCAGCCGCGCGCCGAACGCGCTCCGGTGGGCCGCATGCCAGGTCGCCTCCGCGACGGACTGCCGCATCCCCGCGGCGGTCGCGATGACGCAGTCCAGGCGCGTGTGGTTGACCATCTCGATGATGACGGAGACGCCGCGGCCCTCCTCGCCGACGCGGTGCGCGAGGGCGTCGTGGAGCTCGATCTCCGCGGAGGCGTTGGACCGGTTCCCGAGCTTGTCCTTCAAGCGCTGCAACCGGATCGCGTTGCGCGTCCCGTCGGGGAGGACGCGGGGGAGCAGGAAGCACGTGAGCCCGCCGGGCGCCTGCGCGAGGACCAGGAACGCGTCGTTCATCGGCGCGGAGCAGAACCACTTGTGGCCGCGCAGCGTGTACACGCCGTCCGCGGTCGGCGTCGCCGCGGTCGTGTTCGCGCGGACGTCGGAGCCGCCCTGCTTCTCGGTCATCGCCATGGCGACGAGCACGCCCGCCTTGTCCGCGGCGGGCCGCAGCCCGAAATCATAAGTGCGGGAGGTGATCCGCGGTTCCCACTCGGCTGCGAGCGCGGGTTCGGCGCGCAGGGCCGGGACGGCCGCGTAGGTCATCGAGATCGGGCAGCAGTGCCCGGGTTCGATCTGCGCCAGCAGCGAGAGGACCACGGCACGGGCGGCGTGCGCACCCGGTCGCGTTGTCGCCCAGGGCATCGCGTGGGCGCCGTGCTCGACGGCCAGGTCCATGAAGCGGTGCCAGGACGGGTGGAAGTCGACCTCGTCGGCGCGGTTGCCGTACCGGTCGTGGGTGCGCAGCACCGGCGGGTACCGGTGCGCCTCCTCGGCCCAGCGCGCGGCCTCGGCGCTCGCGAGGACATCGCCGAGTGCCCGCGCGTCGTCGGCGATCCATCCCGCCCCGACGCGGTCCGCGGCCTCCGCAAGGGGCCGGTTCGCGTCGAAGAGGTTGCGGCCCAGCAGGGGCGGCGGCTGGTTGACGACGGTGTGGGTCTCGGTCATGGCGCGCTCCCGGGCTCGGCGGATCCCACATCGTAGTACGGGGCGGTGCGGCCCGGCGAGGGCCGCACCGCCCCTCGGCGCTAGAAGGCGCCGGTCGGGATCGGGCGCGCGGCGAGCGCGCCGACGCTGTCGGGGAAGTCCAGGTTGGGGCAGCTCAGGCCCCGCTGGGGTTTCGTGCGGTCCACGAAGTAGGCGTTGACCGCGTCGTCGACGCAGGCGGAGTACCCGCCGTAGATGGTGTGGAAGTAGCCCTCGTAGGTGATGAGGCGCCCGTCGGCCTGGTCGGCCGCGGCGAGCGTCCACGGGTAGACCGTGGCCGGGTCGTGCTCGTTGCCGATGAAGACGATCGGCGGCGCGGAGCGGGGGATGTCGAGCTCGTCGCGCTCGTTGGTGTAGTCGATGTCGGAGCCGATGCAGGTGAGCGCGTGCTGGTTGTACGGCGTCCACTCGACGTTCGGGGAGTCGTCGGCGAGCTTGCCGAGCAGGGTCTCGAACTCGTCGTAGTCCTCGATCTCCCAGCCCCAGTCCTGGCACCAGGCGGGGTAGTAGAGGTACTCGAACAGCTCGGGCTCCTCCTGGAGCAGCCCGGGCTCGGTCGGCAGCACGACGCCGTCGCGCATGGCGGCGTACTCGATCGCGAGGGCCGGCCAGCCCTGCGGGTAGTTGGCGGTGAACGTGTAGTTCTCCGACAGGGTGATGAAGTCGAGCGGCAGGCCCTCGTACGGGTCGGTCAGCTCGCCGGCCCGCGCCTTGTCCTTGATGCCCGCGTAGACGGCCGCGACGTCCTCGCCGTAGAGCGCGCACTCGGGGGCCGACTCGCACCAGGCGGCGAATTCGGTGAAGTTCTGCTCGACGGCCGCGGTCTCGGTCCGCATGAAGTCCCAAGTGGACTCCAGGCTGTGGTCCATGTTGCCGTCCAGGACCATCGTGCGGATGTTCCGCGGGTACTCCTCGGCGTACTGCTGGCCCATGATGGTGCCGTACGAGTAGCCGAGGTAGTTGAGCTTGCCCTCGCCGAGGGCGCGGCGGATGCGCTCCATGTCCTCGACGGTCTCCAGGTTGGAGACGTGGTCGAACAGGCGGCCGGTGTGCTCGCGACAGTCCTCGGTGAGCGCGGCGTTCGCGTCCTCGCGGGCCTCCCAGCTGGCCTGGTCGGTGGGGAACGGCGACTCGATCGCGCCGAGCAGCGCTTCTTCGCTGCACAGCACCTGCGTGCTGGTGTTGATGCCGCGCGGGTCGAAGCCGACGATGTCGAACCGCTCGGCGGCCTCGCCGGTGAGCGGGCTGCCGTTCATGATCGACCCGGCGCCGGAGCCGCCGGGCCCGCCCGGGTCCATGAGGATCGTCCCGATCTTCTCGTCCGGGTTCAGGGCCTCGCGCTTGGCGAGTCCGATCTCGATGGTGCCGCGCCAGGGCCGGTCGTAGTCGAGCGGGACGTCGATGGTCGCGCACTCGACGGGCTCGGCCGGGTCGACCTCGGGGCAGGGGCCCCAGTCGATCCCGCCGCGGTTCGCGCTCGCGGCCATCGGGCCGACGGCGAGGATCGTGATGGTGAGGGCGGCGGCCGAACTGGCCGCCGCGAGGGTGCGGGTGAGTGGTCTCAAGCCGGTGGTCCTTCCGATCGGAGGGGGTCCGAGAGCGTTGGATCGCTCGGTTCCTCTCAGGATTGTAAAGAACGCACCGAATTGTCGGGGCCCGCATTGGACGTCCCTTTGGTCCGTCAGAGCCCTTGTGTCCCACCGATCACGGGAGGAGCAGCCGCTCCAGATGGGACTCCAGCTCCGCGCCGACGTCGACCGATTCGGGATCGTACAGCCACTGCACCTGGAGCCCGTCCCACAGGGAGACGAACCAGGCGGCTTCGCGGCGCGGGTCGCGGTCGGCGCCGATCTGGCCGCTGTCCCGGAGCATCCCGAACACCGACGCGAAGTGCGCGACCACCCATTCGAAGCGCCGCTTGAAGTACCCGTGCGCCGGGTGGGCGAGCGCGGTCGCCTCGCCCGACAGGACCGTGTACAGCTCGATGAGGCCCGGCCGGGCGCTGTCGCCGCGCGCGCCCGCGACGACCTCGCGCAGGAACGCCCTGGGCGCCAAGGGCTCCCGGATGCGCTCGTTGACGCGTTCGTCGCGGCGGGTGAGCACCGCGGTCAGCAGCGCGTCCTTCGACCCGAAGTGGTGCAGGAGCGTCGACTTGGAGGACCCGACCCGGGACGCGATGTCGCTCAAGGAGGTCGAGGAGAAGCCGCGCTCGGCGAACAGCTCGGTCGCCGAGTCGAGGATCTTCGCGCGCCGCTCGCGGCCCGGCGCGTACCCGGACTCCGCGGCGACCGGCCCGTCCAGGACCGCCACGGCCATGCCCGACTCCGCGTCCGGCGCTTCGGCCGAGAGGTCCCCGCCGGGCCCGGCGGGCCGCGCGAAGTACGCGTCCAGTTCGGACGGGACGTCGACGCCGTCGAGGTACAGGGACATGATCTGGAGCCCGTCCCACACGGCGATGAGCGCCGAGTCCACCGCGTGCTCGCCGTGGCTGATGGTCCGCAGCTGCTCGTAGCGGCGCCGCATGTGCTCGTGGGCGGGGTGCCCGGAGGAGGCCGCGTCGCCGGTGAGGGCCGCGAACAGCTCCACGTACCCGGTGACCTCGGCGTTGCGGCGGGCCAGCGCCGGGACGGCGACCTGCGGCGGCAGGTCGGCGTGCGCGTCGTACCACTCCTGGTTGGCGTCCTCCCAGCGCGTGAGGAGCGCCAGGAGGAGGTCGTCCTTGGAGGCGAAGTAGCGCAGGAGCGAGGCGTGCGAGATCCCGGCCTTCGCGGCGATGCCGCGCAGCGAGACGCCGCCGAAGCCCTCGGCGGCGAACAGGTCGCGGGCCGCGTCGAGCAGCTCCTCGCGGCGGGCGAGGCCGGGCGCGTAGCGGCGCACTTCAGGCACGCGGGCTCCTTGCGGGCGGTACTGCACGGAAGCGGCACGGACGCGCCGCGCCGCCAAGCCTATACGGCTCTGAGCAGATTCCGAGACCAAAAAGCTAACCACTCGGTCAGGATTCGAGCTACAGTCCTGTCAGCGGGGGCGATGGAGCCCCCTCTGGAGAAAGGTCCCCCGATGACGACGACGTCACCTACGGCCGCTGAAGCGCCCCTCGCTCCCGCCCGTGAACCGCGCTTGTACCCCTTCGCGCTCGCCGGAGCCAACTTCGGCCTCTACGTGGCGCTGCTGACCCCGGTCATGGTCTCCATGGCCTTCAAGGTCCAGCACCTCACCGCCACCCCGGAGGAGGCCGCCTCCTCCCTCGGCCTGGTCCTCGGCGTCGGCGCGTTCTTCGCCCTCGTCGCCAACCCCCTCGTCGGCCGCCTGTCCGACCGCACCACCTCCCGCTTCGGCATGCGCCGCCCCTGGATCCTCGGCGGCGTCCTCACCGGCTTCCTCGCCCTCGCCCTCATCGGCGCCGCCCAGTCCGTGTGGCTCGTCCTCCTCGGCTGGTGCGTCGCCCAGGCCGCGCTGAACGCGGTCATGGCCGCCGCCAACGCGACCCTCCCCGACCAGGTCCCGGCCGAGCGCCGCGGCAAGACCTCCGGGATCGTCGGCATCACCACCCCGCTCGGCATCCTCGGCGGCTCGTTCCTGGTCAACTTCATCGACGGCGACTTCGCCCGCTTCACCGTTCCGGCCGCCCTCGCCGTCGTCCTCTGCACGCTCTTCGCGCTGGCCCTCAAGGACCGCGTCCTCGCCGAGAAGCCCGCCCAGCGCCTCACCCTCGGCCAGTTCCTCGGCTCGTTTGTGTTCAACCCGGTCAAGCACCCCGACTTCGGGTGGACCTGGCTCACCAAGTTCCTCGTCATGTTCGGGTACGCCGGCATCGCCGCCTACCTGCCCTACTACCTCACCGAGAGCTTCCACCTCAGCGAGCAGGAAGCCGTCTCGACGATCCTGCTCGCCAACGTCGCCTCGATGGTCATGATGGCCCTGTCCAGCCCCATCGGCGGGATCGTCTCCGACCGCCTCGGCCGACGCCGCGCGCCCGTCGCCTTCGCGGGCGTCGTCATGGCCCTCGGCCTCGCGATCCTCGCGTTCGCCCCGAACGTCGGGATCGTCGTCCTCGCCCAGGGCGTCATCGGCCTCGGCGCGGGCGCGTTCTTCTCCGTGGACCTCGCGCTCGCCACCCAGGTCCTGCCCAACCCCGACGACACCGCGAAGGACCTCGGCGTCCTCAACATCGCCAACGCCCTGCCGCAGTCGATCGCCCCGGCCATCGCCCCCGCGATCCTCGCCGTCGGCGGCGCGACCCCCCTCGGCGGCTACCCGTTCTGGTACCTGTTCGGCGCGGTCGTCGCGCTGGCGGGCGCCGTCCTGGTCTACCGCATCAAAGCCGTGAAGTAGGAAGGGAAACCGCAATGTCCGATCTAGACACCCGCTACAAGGACGCCTCACTGCCGGTGGAGGACCGCGTCGAGGTCCTCCTCTCCCAGATGACCCTGGAGGAGAAGGCCGGGCTGTTCTTCCACACCATGATCGTCCCCAGCACGGACGGCGAGCTGGCCGGACCCGACCCGATGTTCGGCGGTCCGTCCAACGAGGAGTACGTGAACGGGCTCCTCATGAGCCACTTCAACATCCTCGGCGGCATGCCGTCGGCGCGCCTCGGCGCGCGCTGGCACAACCGCCTCCAGGAGGCGGCCCTGAAGACCCGCCTGGGCATCCCGGTCACCATCTCGACCGACCCGCGGCACGCCTTCAGCGACAACCCGCTCGCGGCGCTCGCCTCCGGCGCGTTCTCGCAGTGGCCCGACATGCTCGGCTTCGGCGCCCTCGGCGACGAGGGCCTGGTGGAGCGTTTCGGCGACATCGCCCGCCGCGAGTACACCGCCGTCGGGATCCGCGTGGCCCTGCACCCGCAGATCGACATCGCCACGGACTCCCGCTGGGCCCGCCAGCTCAACACCTTCGGCGAGGACCCGGCCACCGTCTCCCGCCTCGGCGCCGCCTACATCCGCGGCTTCCAGGGGCCCGAGCTCGGCCCGGAGTCCGTGGCCGCCATGGCGAAGCACTTCCCCGGCGGCGGCCCGCAGAAGGACGGCGAGGACCCGCACTTCCAGTACGGGCGCGAGCAGGTCTACCCCGGCGGCCGATTCGAAACGCACTTGGAGCCGTTCGAGGCCGCGTTCGAGGCGAAGGTCTCGCAGATCATGCCGTACTACGGGATGCCCGTGGGCACCGAGTACGAGGAGGTCGGCTTCGGCTTCAACAAGTCCGTCATCACCGGGCTCCTGCGCGAGCGGTACGGCTTCGACGGGATCGTCTGCACCGACTGGGGCCTCATCTCCGACTCCGAGATCATGGGCCAGCCGTTCCCGGCCCGCGCCTGGGGCGTCGAGCACCTCACCCCGCGCGAGCGGATGATCAAGATCCTCGACGCCGGCGCCGACCAGTTCGGCGGCGAGGCCATCCCGGACCTCCTCGTCGACATCGTCAAGGCCGGCGAGGTGAGCGAGGAGCGCCTCGACGCGTCCGCGCGCCGCCTCCTGCGCGAGAAGTTCGTCCTCGGCCTGTTCGACCGGCCGTTCGTCGACGAGGACGAGGCGGAGCGCACCGTCGGCTCGCCCGAGTTCCTCGCCGCCGGGGAGGCCGCCCAGCGCGCCTCCGTCACGCTGCTGACCAACGACGGGACGCTGCCGCTCCGCAAGGGCCTCAAGCTGTACGTCGAAGGCGTCGACACCGAGACCGCCGCCGCGTACGGCACCGTCGTGCCCGCCCCCGAGGAGGCCGACGCCGCCGTCATCCGGCTCCAGGCGCCCTTCGAGGAGCGCGGCACCGTGTTCGAGAACTTCTTCCACGCCGGGTCGCTCGACTTCCCGGACGAGACCCTCGCGCACCTCGCGAAGATCGCCGCCGCCGTCCCCACGGTCGTGGACGTGTTCCTCGACCGGCCCGCGATCCTCGGCCCGGTCGCCGACACCGCCGCCGCGCTCACCGCCACCTACGGGACCAGCGCGACCGCCCTCCTCGACGTCCTCACCGGCAAGGACCAGCCGCGGGGGACGCTCCCGTTCGACGTCCCCTCCTCGACCGAGGCCGTCGCCGCGAGCCGACCCGACGTGCCCTTCGACACGAAGGACCCGCGCTTCCGCTTCGGGCACGGCCTGCCGTATTAGCCGAGTTCGCGGCATGCGGGGACCGTGTGCTACGGTTCCCGCATGTCCGCCGTCCGCTGGTATCAGCGCTTTACGCAGGCTCCGGGTGGAGCCCGCGGTCACTTGCGCTGACCACACGGACACCCGGAGCCACGCGGCAGAGACATCCGTCTCTGCCGTTCGTCGTTGAGGCGGGCCGGCCCCGGGCAGCTCTGAGTGGATTCCCACCCGCCTCTGCACACCAGAGGAGACTTCCGCTCGATGAGCACGCCTTCCCACGCCACCGGCGACGCCCCGCAGACCAGCGACCTGCGCGTCCGCGGCTTCCAGCCGCTCGTCGCCCCGGCCGTCCTCCGCGGCGAGCTGCCGCTGGGCCCCGACCGCGCCGCCCTCGTCGCGCACAGCCGCGCCGCCGTCAAGGACGTCCTCGCCGGTGACGACGACCGGCTCCTCCTCGTCGTCGGCCCCTGCTCCGTCCACGACCCGGCCGCCGCCCGCGACTACGCCGAGCGCCTCGCCGCCGCCGCGGCCCCGCTCGCGGACGACCTCCTCGTCGTCATGCGCGTCTACTTCGAGAAGCCCCGCACCACCGTCGGCTGGAAGGGCCTCATCAACGACCCGCACCTCAACGGCACCCACGACATCGAGACCGGCCTGCGCCTCGCCCGGCAGGTCCTCCTCGACGTCCTCGACACCGGCCTGCCCGTCGGCTGCGAGTTCCTGGAGCCGCTGAGCCCCCAGCACATCGCCGACGCCGTCTCGTGGGGCGCGATCGGCGCCCGCACCACCGAGTCGCAGGTCCACCGCCAGCTCGCCTCCGGCCTGTCGATGCCCATCGGCTTCAAGAACTCCACCGACGGCGACCTCGGCGGCGCGATCGACGGCTGCCGCTCGGCCGCGGGGGAGCACACGTTCTTCGGCGTCGACGAGGACGGCCGCGCCTCCATCGTCTCCACCAGCGGCAACCCCGACTGCCACATCATCCTGCGCGGCGGCCGCGGCGGCCCCAACTACGGGCCCGCCGACGTGCGCGACGCGCTGTCGCTCCTCGCCAAGCACGGCATGACCGAGTCGCTCGTGGTCGACGCCAGCCACGCCAACTCCGGCAAGGACCACGTCCGCCAGGCCGAGGTCGTGCGCGAGCTCGGCGACCGGATCGCCTTGGGCGAGCGCGGGATCGCGGGCGTCATGATCGAGAGCTTCATCGAGCCGGGCCGCCAGGAGCCCGCCCCGCTCGACACGCTCGTGTACGGCCGGTCCGTCACCGACGCGTGCGTCGGCTGGGACGAGACCGAGCGCCTGCTCAACGAGCTGGCCGCCGCGGTCCGCACCGGCCGCGAACGCCGCGCGTAACCGCCGGGGACGGCGCGCCCGCTCGGGCGCGCCGTTCGCGTACCGCTCCTAGCGCTGGGGCGGGTAGCCGGGCGGGGGCTGCTGCTGCCACTGGCCGGGCTGCTGGGGCGGGTAGCCCGGCTGCGGGTACTGCTGCTGCGGGTAGGCGCCGGGCGGCGGGTACTGGCCCGGGGCCGGCTGCTGCGGGTAGCCGGGCTGCGGGGCGTACTGGCCGGGGTGGGGCTGGTGCATCACGGGCGCGGCCTGGCGGCCGCGGGCGATCTGGACGACGGTGAAGACGCCGAAGGCGGCCATGCCCGCACCGACGACGAACAGGATGACGCCGGTGCCCTTGTTGTCGCTGCGCTGCTCGTCCATCGTCCGGTCGGTCGAGCTGCCGTCGTCGTACGTGGTGCAGATGTCGCCTTCGGCCATCGTCTGGCCGCCGCAGTCCACCTCGTCGGAGGTGGTCATCGTGAAGCCGCCGTAGAACATGAACGGGGCCATGATGAGCGCGATGATGCCGTAGAACTTCGTCCTGCCGGACACGGGTGCTCCTCGCCGGGATCGGGAATTTGACGAAGGCGACCCTACGCGCCCGATGCAACCCGGGATGTCGGGCACCGCCCCTAGTCTGGTCGCGCGGGACGCGCCCGCAGCACCGGACACAGAGGAGACTGCCATGGACAAGTACGACGTCAAGAAGGCCCGCAAGGACCTCTACGCCCCCTCGGCGAAGGACTTCTCAGTCGTCGAGGTCCCCGAGCTCCGCTACCTCGCCGTCGACGGCCACGGCGACCCCAACGCCGACACCGCCTACAGCGACGCCGTCGAAGCCCTCTACAGCACCGCCTACACCCTCAAGTTCGCGAGCAAGGCCGACGGCCGCGACTTCACGGTCGGACCCCTCGAAGGGCTCTGGCGCGCCGACGACCCGGCCGCCTTCGTGGAGCGCCGCAAGGAGGACTGGGACTGGACCATGATCGTCAGCCTCCCCGAGTGGATCACCGACGACCAGGTCCAAGCGGCGGTTGCCAAGGCCGCTGAGAAGAAGGACAACCCGGCACTGGCGAAACTGCGGGTCCTCACCCTGAACGAGGGCACGAGCGTCCAGATCCTCCACCACGGCTCCTACGACGACGAGGCCCCCACCCTCGACCGCCTCCACCACACCTACATGCCCGCCCACGGCCTCGCCTTCAACGGCGACCACCACGAGATCTACCTCAACGACCCCCGCCGCACCGACCCCGCCAAACTCAAAACGGTGCTGCGCCAACCGGTCCGGCCCGTCTAGGACTCCTCGGTCCGGTAGACGCGGAAGCCCCGGGACTCGTAGTTGCGCAGGGCCACAGGGGAGTCGTCGGTGCAGGTGTGGCCCCAGACGCGGTCGGCCGATTCGATCGCGGGCCAGCGGGTGTGGAGGGTCCAGGCGCGGGTGATGGCTTCGGTCAACAGGTGGCCGCCGAAGCCCTTGCCGATGAAGTCGGGGAGGAGCCCGAAGTAGGCGAGCTCCACCTCCCCGGGGACGGTGCCGTCGAGTTCGGCGAAGCCGATCGGGGTGCCGCGCACGTACCCCACCCAGGTCTCGACGCCCGGACGGTCGAGGTAGCCGCGCCATTCCTCCTCGGACCAGACGAGGCGGTCCGTCCAGTTCCAGTCGGCGCCGACCGCGGTGTACAGGAAGCGGCTGAACGCGAGACTCGGGATCTCGGCCCGCACCAGCGACACGGCCTCGGCCGGGGCCTTCGCCGCGTCGAGTTCCGCGCGGTCGCGCATCTCGAAGTACCAGGTGGTCAATGTCATGCGGTCCCTTTCTCGCGGTCGCCGGATGATCGCACATGCGAGGATCGGGAACCGTGACCGCCCTGCCGCACGACGCCCTCGCCTGGACCGCGCTCGCGGTCGCCGCCCTCCTCATCGGCTTCGCGAAGGCCGGGATCAGCGGGAGCTCCTCGATCGCGATCGTGCTGTTCGCGGCCGTCATGCCCGCCAAGGAGTCGACCGGGGCGATGCTCCTGTGCCTCATCCTCGGCGACCTCTTCGCGATCCGCTACTACTCCCGCCACGTCGAGTGGCGCATCCTCGCCCGGCTCGCCCCGTGGACCGTCATCGGGGTCGTCGCGGGCGCGCTGGTCCTCGACGCCGTGAACGACGCGGTCGTGCGCCCGCTCATCGGCGTCATCCTCCTCGCGCTCCTTGCGCTCCAGCTCGTCATGAAGTACGCCCGCCGCGGCAGGGACGACGCCCCCGACCTGCCGCCGCTCCTGCGGCACGGCGCGTCGGCGGCGACCGGGACGGCCGCGGGCGCGGCCACGATGCTCGCGAACGCCGCCGGGCCCGTCATGGTCCTGTACCTGTTCCTCGCCGGGTTCTCGAAGCTCCAGTTCCTGGGGACGATGGCCTGGTTCTTCCTGGCGGTCAACCTCTTCAAGGTCCCGTTCAGCGTGGGCCTGGGCATCATCGACTGGGGCACCGTCCTCCTCGCCGCGTGCCTCCTCCCGGCGGTCGCGGTCGGCGCGCTGGCGGGCCGGGCGGTCGTCAAGCGGGTCGAGCAGCGCCAGTTCGAGATCGCGACGCTCGCGATGACCGCGGTCGGCGCCGCCCTCCTCATCGTGTGAGCCGGCCCGCCGCGGCCTGGAGCGCGGCGGCGAACGCCGCGGTCGCGGGCGGGTCCGGCGGCTCCCCGTAGGTGACGAGGTGGATGCGCCTGCGGAGGCCGGGGATCTCGGTCGCCTGCACTCCCTCGCGGTGGTGGGTGCGCAGTGCGAGGCCCGGGTTCGTGGTCACGCCCAGTCCCGCGGCGATCAGGGCGTGCTGGACGACGATGTCGTCGCTGGTGTAGGCGATGTCGGGCGTGAAGCCGACCGCCGCGCAGGCGTTCAGGAGTTCGGTGCGGCACCGCGGGCAGCCGCCGATCCAGGCGGAGTCGCGGTTGCCGAGCAGCGTCTGGTCGGGTTCCGCGCTGGTCAGGTACATCGGGTCGTCGAAGAGGTGCGCGCCGCGGACGTCCTCGGGGAGGTCGTCGTCGTAGCGGAAGACGATCGCGGCGTCGACCTCGCCGTCGCGCAGCAGCCCCAGCGAGATCTCGGGGTGGGCCTCGACCAGGTTCACGTCGATGCCGGGGTGCTCGCGGCGCATCGCGGCCACCGCCTCGGGGACGATCGTGCTCAGCACCGACTGGAACCCGGCGAGCCGCACCCGCCCCGTGCGCAGGCCCACCATCGCCTCGAGCTCGGCCTCGGCGGCGTCGACGCGGCCGATGATCTCGCTCGCGCGCCGCGCCAGCATCTCGCCTTCCGGGGTGAGGCGGATGCCGCGGCCGACGCGCTGGACCAGCCGCGCGCCCGTCTCGGCCTCCAACCGGGCCAGGTGATGCGAGACCGACGGCTGCGCATAGTGGAGGTGCTTGGCGGCCTTGGTGACCGAGCCGTGGGCGGCCACCGCCGCGAGGACGCGGAGCCGCTGGATATCGAGCATTCATCAATGGTATCGATCGGTTTCCACTGCATCTGGCATTAGACTGATGGATCGATCCGGGGGACGCTGGAGCCATGACCACCACGATGATCACGACGCCCGGCCTCGCCGGAGTCACCGCCTCCATCCGGTACGCGCTCCGCGCCGCCGCCGACTGGAGCGACGCGGCCCGCCTCGTCGCCGACGAGCTCCGCGGCCGCCTCCCCGGCACCGACGTCCTCACCCCCGCGCAGCGGCTCGGCGACCCCGACAAGGCGACCGGGCACCTCCTCCACGTCGAACCCGACGGGAGCTTCTCCGTCACCGCCGTCGTCTGGCGGTCCGGCCAGGCCACCCGCATCCACGACCACCTCACCTGGTGCGTCGTCGGCGTCCTCCAGGGCGTCGAGCACGAAGAGCTCTTCGACGCCGACCTCGACCCGGTCGGCGTGAGCGACAACCGGGTCGGCGAGGTCACCGGCTTCGCCCCGCCCGGCGACATCCACCGGATCGTCAACACCGGCACCGAGACCGCGATCTCGCTGCACGTCTACGGCACCGACCTCAGCCGGATCGGCAGCAGCGTCCGCCGCTACTACGAGCCCGCGAACGCGGAGAAATGAGCATTCCCATGGCGATCAAGCGAATGGACCACGTCGGCATCGTGGTCGAGGACCTCAAAGCGGCCGTCGCGTTCTTCGAGGCCCTCGGCATGGAGCTCGAAGGCGAGGCCACGGTCGAAGGCGAGTGGGCCGACCGGCTCACCGCGCTCGAAGGGCTCCGGTCGGACATCGCGATGCTGCGCGTCCCGGACGGCGAAGGCCGCGTCGAACTCTCGGTCATCCACAGCCCCAGCGCGACCGCCGGGCCCCCGCAGGAGCCCGTCTCCACCCCGGGCATCCCGCGCCTCACGTTCGTCGTCGACAGCGTCGAGGACTCGATCGCAGGTCTGCGCCCGCACGGCGGCGACGTCGTCGGCGAGCTCGTGCGGTACGAGGACGTGCTCCTGTACGCCTACGTCCGCGGCCCCGCCAACGTCATCGTCGGCCTCGTCGAGTACCTCGACCCGGCTCGGACGCTCTGAGGGCTCAGCGCCTGGCGAGCTGCTTCGCGTAGGCCACGTCGTGCTCGCGGGTGTCCGTCTCGGTGACGAGGGGGACGTCCTTGAGCAGGGGAGTGCGCGCGGCCGCGCGGAGGCCCTTGTCGCCGAGGAGGCCCTCGCCGAGCGTGGCGTGGCGGTCGCGACGGGAGCCCTGCGGGTCGCGGCTGTCGTTGTAGTGGACGAGGCCGATGCGGCCGGGGCCGATGTCGTCGGTGAGCTGCTGGAGCGACGCGGCGAGGGCCTTCGCGTCGGCGAGCGGTTCGCCCGCGGCGTGGAGGTGGCACGTGTCCAGGCACAGGCCGACCTCCTTGATGCCAACGGCGTCAAGGTACTCGGCGGTGGTCTCGAACGTGTAGGCCATCGCGTTCGAGGCCCCCGCGGTCGGCTCGACCAGGAGCCGCACCGACTCGGGGGCGTCGTCGAGGACGGCCCGGTACGCGGGCCCGAGGCGCCGCAGGGCCGCGTCGCGGTCGCCGTCCTTCGAGGACCCGGCGTGGACGACCACGCCCAGCGCCCCGAGCTTCTCGGCCTCGACCAGCGCCGCCCGCAAGTGCCCCACCGACTTCTGCAACGCGTCCTCGTCCGGCGACGCGAGGTTGAGCAGGTACGAGGAGTGCACGTACACCGGGAGCTTCCGGTCGGCGCACTCGCTGCGGAACTTCTCGGCCGCCGCGGCGTCGACCTTCGGGAGCGCCCATCCGCGCGGCGAGCCGATGAAGATCTGGATGACCTCCGCGCCGATCGCGTCGGCCTCGGCGAGGCCCTTCTTGACCAGGCCCCCGCCGACCGGCACGTGCGCCCCGATCGGCCGCTTCTTCGCTGCCACCGCTGTCCCCCTTCGTCGCCCCACATCATTCCGCATCGGGGGCGCGGGCGGCGCGGTTCCCCGGTCAGCGCCAGACGACGCGCAGGTTGTCGCGGTGGCCGAGGCGTTCGAGGTGGACGGCGAGGGCGTCGCGGAGGTTGGAGAGGGACGCGCGGTCGTCGGCGGTCACCAGGAGCGAGAGGGACTCGGGGCCGAAGTTGAGGAGGCCCTCGCCGATGCCGAAATGGAGCCGGTAGCCGCCGGGCAGCGACTCGACGGGGACCTTGCGGCCCAGGTGCTCCGCGAGCAGGTCGGCGTAACTGGCCGATCTGCGGGTCGCGACCTGGGCCGTGGAGACCAGCAGGCCGCCCTGGTCGTCGCGGATGGTGGTCGTCTCGATCATGCGTTCCCCTCCGAGAACTGCGCTCCGTTGCCCCGCCCCGTCGCCGTTCGGGTTCTCCCGCAGGTTAATCACTGCGGGGCCTATTTGTCAATGACGACAACAAATCCAGGGAAGAGCCGGTTGACACGAGTGTTATCGATAAATATATTGGTATCAATGTGACCGTGCACATACTCCAGATAGGAGCACTCTATGCCGTCCTCACCTCTGAGTCGACGCCGCCTCTTCCAAGCGGCCGGAGCGGCCGCTGTCGCGACCGCCGTGGCCGCCCCCGGCACCGCCCGCGCCGCCGTCGCCCCCGTGCGCACCGACATCGGGAACCTCACGCAGCCCTTCGCACTCGGCCGCGTGAAGCTCAACGCCGGGCGCTGGCTCGACAACCAGAACCGCACCCTCTCATACCTCCGCGACGTCGACGTCAACCGCCTCCTCTACAACTTCCGCGCCAACCACGGCCTCTCCACCGCGGGCGCCGCCGCCAACGGCGGCTGGGACGCCCCCACCTTCCCCTTCCGCACCCACATGCAGGGCCACGTCCTCACCGCCTGGGCCCAGGCCTGGGCCGTCCTCGGCGACACCACCAGCCGCGACAAGGCCAACACGATGGTCGCCGAACTCGCCAAGTGCCAGAACAACAACGCCGCCGTCGGCTTCAGCGCCGGCTACCTCTGCGGCTTCCCCGAATCCGACTTCAACGCCCTCGAGAACGGCACCCTCACCAACGGCAACGTGCCCTACTACGTCGTCCACAAAACCCTCGCGGGCCTCCTCGACGTCTGGCGCCTCAACGAGAACACCCAGGCCCGCGACGTCCTCCTCGCCCTCGCCGGCTGGGTCGACACCCGCACCGCCCGCCTCACCGCCACCCAGATGCAGAACGTCCTGCGCACCGAGTTCGGCGGCATGAACGCCGTCCTCGCCGACCTCTACCAGCAGACCGGCACCGCGCGCTGGCTCGCCGCCGCGCAGCGCTTCGACCACGCCTCCGTGTTCGACCCGCTCGCGAACGGCACCGACGCGCTCAACGGCCTGCACGCGAACACGCAGGTGCCCAAGGCGATCGGCGCCGCCCGCGAGTACAAGGCCACCGGCACCACCCGGTACCGGAACATCGCGGACAACTTCTGGTCGATCGTCACCGGCGCCCACACCTACGCCATCGGCGGCAACTCCGAGGCCGAGCACTTCCGCCCCGCCAACGCCATCGCGTCCTACCTGGACACCGACACCTGCGAGGGCTGCAACTCCTACAACATGCTCAAGCTGACCCGCGAACTGTGGCAGCTCGACCCCGAGGACGCCTCCTACTTCGACTTCTTCGAGCGCGCCCTCCTCAACCACCTCATCGGCTGGCAGGACCCGGGCAGCGCCCACGGCCACATCACCTACTTCACGCCCCTGAACCCCGGCGGCCGCCGCGGCGTCGGCCCGGCGTGGGGCGGCGGCACCTGGTCGACCGACTACAACTCGTTCTGGTGCTGCCAGGGCACCGGCGTCGAGACGTTCACCAAGCTCATGGACTCGGTGTACTGGTACGCCGGGACCACCTTGTGGGTCAACCTCTTCACCCCCTCCACCCTCACCTGGTCCGAGCGCGGCATCACCGTCGCCCAGTCCACGACCTACCCGGTCTCGGACACGACCACCCTCACCGTCACGGGCTCCACGAGCGGCTCCTGGACGATGCGCCTGCGCATCCCCTCGTGGACGCAGGGAGCGACCGTCGCCGTCAACGGCACCGTCCAGAACATCGACACCACCCCCGGCACGTACGCGACCCTCACGCGCACCTGGGCCTCCGGCGACACGGTGACCCTCAAGCTCCCCATGCGGCTCGTCGTCGAGCCCTCGAATGACAACGCTGAAGTCGCTGCGGCCGTCTTCGGCCCCACCGTCCTCTCCGGCAACTACGGGTCCACGGCCCTGAGCGCCCTCCCCGTCCTCGAACCCGAGTCGATCCAGCGCACGAGCACCTCCTCGCTCGCCTTCACCGCGACCGCCAACGGCGCCAACGTGAACCTGGGCCCGTTCTACGACGCCCACGGCCACAACTACACCGTCTACTGGAACACCGGCGGCGGCAGCACCGACGCCCCCGCCTACAAGCTCTACAACGCCAACTCGAACCTCGTCCTCGGCGTGCGCGACATGTCCACCGCGGACGGCGGCCTCGCCGTGCAGTGGAACGACACCAGCACCGCCGACCACTTCTGGGAGCTGGTCGTCTCCGGCTCGGCCATGAAGGTCCGCAACCGCAACAGCGGCAAGGTCCTCGGCATCCAGAACGCCTCCACCGCCGACAACGCCGCGGCCCTCCAGTGGGCCGACAACGGCACCGCCGACCACCTCTGGACCCCCGTCGACCAGGGCGACGGCACCCACAAGCTCCGCAACTCCAACAGCGCCAAGCTCCTCGGGATTTCCGGCGCCTCCACCGCCGCCGGAGCCCAGGCCGTCCAGGCCCCCGACGACGGCACCGCCGACAACCGCTGGCGCTTCGTCCCGGCCGGGACCCGCCGGATCCAGAACGTCAACAGCGGCCTGGTCCTCGGCATCCAGAACATGTCCACCGCCAACGGCGGCCTCGCGATCCAATGGGCCGACAACGGCACCGCCGACCACCTGTGGACCGCGGTCCTCGACACCGGCGGCTACTTCAAGCTGCGCAACTCCAACAGCGCCAAGGTCCTCGGCGTCGAGAACGCCGCCACCGCCAACGGCTCGCGCATCATGCAGTGGGACGACAACGGCACTGCGGACCACCGCTGGCGCCTCCGCTGGGGCAGCGGCAACGCCTTCCGCATCCAGTGCGCCAACGGCGGCCGGGTCCTCGGCGTCTCGGGCGCCTCGACCGCCTCCGGCGCGCAGGTCGTCCTCTGGGACGACAACGGCACCGCCGACCACCTGTGGAGGTTCATCTAGCATCGAGTACGTCGGCGGGACCGGTCTCCGCTGGACCGGGCCCGCCGACGTGCGTCCACCGCGGCGCCCGGACGATGGGGGAGGGCCCACAGTGGTGTACGGCAAGACGGACCAGGAACGCTACGAGCTGAAGACGACCCAGCTCGAGGCGTTCGCCCGCGACGACGACGAGCACGGCCACACGGTCGCGCCCCGCACCCGCGCCCGCACCGCGGCCCGCGCCCTCAACGCCGCCGAGTCCCACCTGTCCCGCCTCGACCCGCTCCTCACCGACGTGCGCTCCCGCTACGCCGAGGCCCTCTACCGGGCCGGGACAGGCGCCAAGCGCCTCCGCGACCACCTCGGCTACGTCATCCGCGAAGCGAGCGTCGTCCACGGCCCCGACGCCCCGGAGGTCCGCAAGCTCAAGACCATCCAGGCCGAGGAGCGCCCCATCGGCGGCGCCCGCGCCCTCCGCAAGATCGAGCGCATCCGCGCCCAGGCCGACGAGCTGCGCGAGACCGGCGGCCTCCCCTACGCCTTCGCCATGCAGGACCTCGCCGAACGCCAGCGCGCCGCGGGCCGCCACGCGCAGTTCCAGGAGACCGTCGGCTCCCTGGTCCGCGACCGGAACGTCTTGGGCCTCACCGACGACGAGCAGGTCCTCTTCGCCCAGCTCGTCGGTGCCGCCCTCATGGAGGCCGGAGAGGTCGAGCTCGCGCTCCCGCTCCTCGAAGAGGCCCAGCGGGTCGACCCCGGCATCGGCGACTGGGAGACCGGGTTCCTCGCGGTCACCACCGCCGCCTGCCAGCTCGCCAACGGGAAGGCCAAGGCCGCCGAAGACCTCCTCGGCGGCGCCCTCCCCGCCCTCGTGGCCGACGACGACCCCGACAAGCACCTCGCCAAGCTCCGGCACCGCACCGTCTTCGAGCTCGGCACCGCCGTCTTCCTCCAGGGCCGGACCGCCGAGGCCGTCGACCGCTTCCAGGAAGCCTGCGACCTCATCGCCCGCACGGCCAGCCCGCAGGAGGCCACCTTCACGGCCTACCGCAACACGAGGGTCTACGCCGAGATTCGCGCCCGCGGCGAGTAGCTAGCGCGGCACCTCGGCCCGCAACCGCGCCGCGAGGAACGCGACCGCCTCGGCCCGCGCCAGCTTCGCCGCGGGAACCAGGCCCGGGGCGCTGATGAAGCCGTGGGTCGCCCTGGGGTACACCGCGATCCGCGCATCGACCCCCTCGGCCTGCAACAGCTCCACGTACCGCTTCCCGTGGTCCAGGGCCATGTCGAGCCCGCCGACCACGACCAGCGCTGGCGGCGCGCTCGCGAGGCTCGCGAACGTCACGGGGGAGTACGCGGCCCGGTCGACCCCGGGCGGGAACGCGAGGTCCGCCGACCGGCGGAACTTCGGCACTGACAGTCCCTCGTTGTGCGCATTGCGCGCGACCGACGGGTAGTCCAGGCACGTCGCGGACCAGTCGGAAGCCGGATTGGCGAGCACCTGCGCCCGGATCCGCGGACCCTCCTCGCGCGAGCGCAGCGCCATCATCTCGGCGACGGTCCCGCCCGCGGACTCGCCGAACACCGCGATCGCCTCGGGATCCACGCCCCAGCCGAACGGATCCTCCGCGAGCGCGTCGAGCGTCTCGATGCCGTCATCGACAGCCGCCGGAATCGGGTGCTCGGGGGCGAGCCGGTAGTCCACGCCGACCACGACCGCGCCCAGCGCGGCCGACATGCCGCTGTTCACCCAGTCGTTCTGCTCCGGGCTCCCCGCGATGAACCCGCCGCCGTGGAACGACAGGACCAGCGGCACCGGCCCCTCCGCGAGCACCGGCCGGAACACGCGCAGCCGCAGCCGCCGCCCGGGCAGGTCGAGGAACCGCTCCTCGACCCGCGCGCCGGGATCCGGACGCCCGGTCACGAACCGCAGCAGCGGCGAGGCCATGAGCTTCTCGGACTTCGCGCGCATCGCGACGACGTCCGCTGGGGTGACGGCCTCCCAATCGACCTTGTCCTTCATCAGGATCCGGACGCCGAGGTGGGGTTTCAGGGACATGGCTTCCTCCGATCTCGAATACGCTACTCAAAGTAGCGTAATTTCAGGATAGCCTGTCGGGGTGGCAGCATCTACTACGTCTTCGGCCGGACGGCCGCGCTCGGACCTGAACGCCGCCGTCTTCGCGGCCACGCTCCGCACAGTCGACGAACTCGGCTACGCGGGCGCGACCATGGACCGCATCGCGGCGGCGGCCAAAACCGCGAAGACCACGCTCTACCGGCGCTGGCCTTCAAAGGGGGCGTTGATCATCGACTGCCTGCTCGACGTCTTCAGCCCGATGCCCGAGCTGGGGGAGGACCGGTCGGCGGCGCTCGCGAACGCGGTGCGCTGGCTCGCCGGGAAAATCGGAGAGCCGGGTGTCGGCGCCGCCTTCGCTGGTGTCTTCAGCGACGCGGTCAACGACCCGGCTCTGCGGGAACTGCTGAGCACCCGTTTCCAGGCGCCCTATCTTGAGATGTTGAAGGACTATCTCGGCGAATCCGAACAACGAATCCTGATGTTCATCGACGTCATCACCGGCACCTTGCTCCACCGACTGGGGATGATCGGCCACCCGATGGACGACGAGGATGTCGAGATTCTGATCCCTATGGCGCTCAGAGCGTTCGAATAAGCGCGGAGAAATCCTGCTCGCTCAGATCGAACATCGGAGAGCCGTCGCCGAGCTTTGAGTCCCGAAGGTGAAAACCGGCGTCTTCGCAGGGGGCGATTTCAACGCAATTGCCACCGCCGCCGCTGTCGCTGAGGCTGCTCTTTCTCCAGGAACGGCGCAGCTCGACACAGTTCGAACTGCCGCCGCCGCCACTACGGGTGCTCTTACGCCAAGCGGTTACGTTCTGCATCAAGGAATTCCTCCAAGTTGTCGCTGCGGGCCCAGTTCCCCTTGATGCGCCCATGGTATCCCTCGACCCGCTCCAGCTCCTCGATGCACCAGCTGCGGTCATGGATTTGAACGTAAGCGAACGGAGGGCCCGCAGTCCTGCTCTTGCCGGGGACATAGACGTCGAACGGGCTGCCGAGGTTACTCGGGCCGTTCATGACCCGGATCTCCCAGTTCGGCAGTGAGTTCCACTCCCGGATCGCCTCGATCTGCTCGCGGCGGGCGGCGGCGTCCATGACCTTGAGGTCGTAGAAGCAGGTCGCCCCCATGATGATGCTCATCCGGTAGGGGTCGGTGCGGAGCTTGATCCCTACCTGCCGATCTTGCTTGAAGTCGGCACCGAACTCGGTCTCCTCATCGGTCATATCCTCAGCGGGCTGCAACACCTGCCTGTCGTACTCCCGGATTTGGAGGATGCCCGGGACGAGGTTCGACTCGTACTTCCAGATGGAGCCGTAGTGGAGTTCGGCTTTTGCAAGTCCCAGCGCGTTGTATCGCGGCACGTTCTCCAGATTGAGGCTCAGTTTGTCGCGGGCGATGTTCGCAAGGAACTGGCTGATCTCCTCGCCCATCCCGAGCTCCTTGCCGATGCCGATCATCTCGGCGTAGGTCGGGATCGTCGCGCTCTTCTCCCAGTTGCGCACCGTCTGCTCGCTGATGCCGAGAATCATCGCGAGGCCCCTCGGCGTGAGGTCCTGCTTGATCCGCGCATCGGCGAGATGGGTGCGGATATTCCAGCTTGTGAGCGGCGAGGGATCGCCCATGTGCACCTCCGTCGTACCTGGTGGGACATTTAGGTTCCCATGTCCCCAGGGCAAACGAGAACCACCACGGGCGGCTACTTCCTTTGTGCTTTCGGCGGCCCTAGAACTTGGGCATAGAAAACCGGCCAAAAAATTAGGGAGCGGTGCCGACCAACCGGGGTAGAACCTCTCCGATCGGTTGGCGCAGAACGGCATCGGCGTCCTCGTCGTACGGAGTGGACTCGGCGTTGAGGATGACAAAACGGATGCCGCGTGCTATTGCGTAATCGCACAGCCCGGCCGCCGGGTAGACGCCGAGCGAGGTCCCGATGGCCACGAACAGGTCCGCGCCGCGTGTCGCGGCCACCGCCGCCTCGATGACCTCGGGAACCAGTGCCTGTCCGAAGGAGATGGTTGCGGACTTCAGGATCCCGCCGCACTCCAGGCAGGCCGGATCCGCTTCGCCCGCTTCGAGGCGCGGGAAGACCTCCTGCATCGGGTTGCGGTCGCCGCAGTCGAGGCACATGACCTCGCGGACCGTGCCGTGCAGCTCCACCACCCGCGACTCCGCCGATCCCGCGGCCTGGTGCAGGCCGTCGATGTTCTGGGTGAGGATCGCCCGCAGCCGCCCGGTCGCCTCGTAGTCGACCAGCGCCCGGTGGCCCGCGTTCGGCTCGGCGGTCCACACCGGACTCGCGAGCCGCGCCTCCCACGCCTGCCGCCGCACTCCGGGGTCGGCCAGGTAGTTGTCGATGGTGAACATGAACTGGGCCGCGGGGTTCTTGGTCCAGACCCCTTGCGGCCCTCGGAAGTCCGGGATTCCGGACTCGGTGGAGATGCCGGCGCCGGTCAGCACCACGGCGGCCTGGGCCTCCGCGAACCAACCGGCTACGGCGTCGATATCGGTCATGCGATCTTGCGGTGGTAAGCGGCCATGGCGAAAGCGTAAGCGACGACGAGGATCCCGACCAGCCAGGCGAGGGCGACCCAGATGTCGTCGCCGACCGGCTGCTCGGCGAACAGGGCCCGGATCGTGTTCACGATCGAGGTCACCGGCTGGTGCTGGGCGAACCACTCCACCGGCGCGGGCATCGTGTCGGTCGGCACGAACGCGGAGCTGATGAACGGCAGGAAGATCAGCGGGTAGGAGAACGCGGACGCGCCGTCGGGCGACGAGGCCGTGAGCCCCGCGATCACCGCGAGCCAGGTCAGGGCCAGCGTGAACAGGATGAGGATCCCGGCCACGGCCAGCCACGCGAGCGGGCCCGCCGAGGTCCGGAAGCCCATGAGCAGGCCGACCAGGACGATGACCACGACCGAGATCAGGTTCGACACCAGCGAGGTCAGCACGTGTCCCCACAGGACCGCCGACCTTGCGATCGGCATGGAGTGGAACCGCTCGAAGATCCCCGACTGGAGGTCGCCGTACAGGCGGTACGCGGTGTAGGCGATGCCGCTGGCGATCGCGATCAGCAGGATGCCGGGCAGCAGGTAGTTGACGTAGTTGTCGGTGCCCGCCTGGATGGCGCCGCCGAAGACGTACACGAACAGGAGCATCATCGCGATCGGCGTGATCGTCACGGTGATGATCGTGTCCATGCTGCGGGTGATGTGGCGCATCGAGCGCCCGAGCATGACGCCCGCGTTGCTGACGGTGTGCGTGCTCATCACCGCTCCTCCTTGCCGCTCTTGGGGTTCTCGCCGTTCGCGGGGGTCTTGTCGCCGACGAGGGCCAGGAAGATCTCCTCCAGGCTCGGCTGGCGCTCCACGTACTCCACCGTCGCGGAGGGCAGCAGCTCGCGCAGTTCGGCGAGCGTCCCGTTCACGATGATGACGCCCTGGTGGAGGATCGCGATCCGGTCGGCGAGCTTCTCGGCCTCGTCGAGGTACTGGGTGGTCAGCAGGACCGTGGTCCCGGAGTCGGCGAGGTTCTGGACGATGTTCCACACCTCGATGCGGGCCTCGGGGTCGAGCCCGGTGGTGGGCTCGTCGAGGAAGATCACCGGCGGTTCGCCGATGAGGCTCATCGCGATGTCCAGGCGGCGCCGCATGCCCCCCGAGTAGGTGGACACGCGGCGCCCGCCCGCGTCGGCGAGGCCGAAGCGCTCCAGGAGGCCGTCGGCGACCTCCTTGGGGCCCTGGACCTGCCGGAGCCTGGCGATCATGACGAGGTTCTCGCGGCCGGTGAGGATCGGGTCGACCGCGGCGAACTGCCCGGTGAGGCTGATGGACTCGCGGACCTTCTCGGGCTCGGCGGCGACGTCGAAGCCGTTGACGACCGCGGTGCCGCCGTCGGACTTGAGCAGGGTCGAGAGGATGCGGACGACGGTGGTCTTGCCGGCGCCGTTCGACCCGAGCAGCGCGAAGATGCTGCCGCGGGCGACGTCGAAGTCGACGCCCTTGAGGACGTGGAGGTCCTTGTAGGACTTCTGGAGTCCGCTGATGCGGATCGCGGGTTCAGGGGTGTTCATGGCTCCTCGGTTCACTGGCGGATAGAGGGTGAGCAGCAGGCCCAGGTCGAGCACGGCCGCTCACTCGCAGAAGATGCGGACCTTGGTGTCGGTCTGGTCGACGTCGAGGGTGAGCTCGTCGAGCGCGTCGACGAGGTCTTCGAGCTGGTTCGGCTTGATCTCGGTCAGGTCGATCGGCACGCCCTGCTTGACGAGCTCCTGGTTGGCCCGTTCGAGGGCCTGCGGCGGCACGAAGACCGCGAGCTTGACCCCGGCGCGCAGCAGCTTGAGCGGCACGCGGATGTTCACCTTGGTCTCGCCGCTGTACTCGTCGTTCGCGTCCACGACGAGGCGGAGGAACTTCGGCCGCTTCCCGCGGACCGCGGGCGCGGCCTCGGGCTCCTCGGTCTCGACGGCGGTGAGGAGGCGCTCGGCCTCGTCGGCGGTGATCTTGCCTTCGGCCAGCATCTGGAGGATCTGGCGGCGCTGCTCGTTCATGGTTCCTGGTTTCCTTTGCTGTACTGCGGTGGGTGTCATCTGACGGAGACGAGCACGGCGGTGCGGCCCTGCTCGATCTCGAAGCGGGCGCCCGGCAGCGCCCAGAAGAGGCGCCCCACGCCGGCGAGTGTCCTGAAGGGCGGCAGGTCGAAGATGAGGCACGCGATCACCCCGCCGATCACGGCGAGCACGAGCAGCGGCGACAGCAGCAGCACGATAGGGATCACGGGCAGGAAGAGCCGCCGGTAGCGGCCGTCGCGGCGGCGCCAGCGCGCCGTCACCAGCTGGGGGATCATCGGGACCTCTCAAGTTCCGCCAGCGCCTCGTCGACGCTGATGTCCCCTTGGCGCAGGCGCTCGATGACGTCCGCGCCGGTCGGGGCGGGGTCGGTGTCGACGAAGTCGAGGTGCCCGGCGATGCGGTTCAGCCGGGCCTTGACCGTCGGGTAGCTCACCCCGAAGATCCGCTCCATCTCCTTGATCGAGCCGTGCGACCTGACGAACGCGGCCACGAAGACCTGGTCGTCGACGCTGAGCTGGGCCAGTTGCGGCGGCTCGAACTCGCCTTCGACGGCGATCCCGCTGTCGGTGAGGCGGACGCGCTCGACGACGAATTCCTGCCCTCGGGTCAGGTCCGTCAGCTCCTGCCAGTCCATCTCGGCCCCTTCTCATCGGTGGTGTGTTCCTTCTTCATTTGTACTTTGAGAATCTCAAGGTGTCAACTCCAGAACCTTGATTTTCTTAATTTCGAGTTTGCGGGCATGAAAAAACCGCCCCCGAAGGGGCGGTTCCTCCTGATTTGTACGGTCGTCCGGGCTAGCCGATCGCGGGATACGCGGCGACGCCGCCGCCGTCGCCCCACGTGCCGGCCACGGTGTCGGCGACCGCGGTGTACTCGTTGACGACGTACGGCGCGACCCCCGGGGCGGTCCCGGTGGGCTGGCCGGTGCGCGCGTCGAGGGCCGCCGGGGTGGTGTTGTCGGCGAGGCCGTAGACGACGCCGTGCCACACCGCGGTGACGTTGATGCCGGTCAGGGTCGCGGAGGTCTCCCAGAGCCATTCGCCGGTCGTGATGTCCATGGCGCCCATCCACATGTCGGGGGAGCGGTAGAAGCAGACGACGGTCTCCTGGCCGTCGAACCGGCACTCGTGGCTGGCGAAGTCGCGGTCCTCCTGGCGGACGACGTTCCCGGTCGCGGTCTCGAAGAGCATGTTGTACGGCTCCTGGCCGTTCTCCAGGGAGATGTGGGAGCCGAGCGCCACGAAGAAGTTCGGGCCCGCGGCCTGGAGCTCGAACATGCCCTCGATCGCGAGGTCCTTGTTCGCCCACTTGGGCGTGCCGTCGGCGACGAGGAGCCCGTCGTAGTAGTAGCTGGTCTCCGTCGAGGGCGTGACCACGACGTCGCCGCTCACCAGGTAGGGGGCCAGTTCGGCCTGCCACGCGACCGACTGGGTCGCGGTGTCGAAGGCGACGGTGTACACGTCGAAGACCTTGATGACGACGACGCCGCCGGACTCGCCCATGACCTCGGCGTGCTCGTAGCCGCCGTAGGCCATCGCGGGCAGTTCGACCGGGACGTCGAACACGACCTCGCCGGTGGCCCCGTCGACCGCGACGACGTCGAGCTCGTAGTTGTACTCGGCGTCCTGGACGATGAACGGCGCGATGACCAGCGTCGTGCCGCCGGACTCGAGGACGAGCGGGGGCTCGAACGGGTTCTCGCCGACCATGCCGGTCGTCTGGATCGGCTCCATCGGGGTGCCGGAGGCGGGCACGACGTCGGGCAGGGCCTCGCCGGTCGCGGTGTCCACGACCTGGAGGCGCTCTGCGGACGCGATGAACGCCTTGGTGCCGACCAGGGCCACCGGGAGCTGCTGGACGTTGGAGCCGGTGGTGTTCATCTTGGAGGCGACGGCCTCGGGCGGGAGCGCCACGCCCGCGTCGGCGTCGAACTCCTTGGGCGGGTCGAACGCCTGGGCCTGCGTCTCCTCTTCCGCCGCCGCGGAAGTCGCGGACTCGTCGGGCTCGTCGATGGTGCCGCTGTCGTCGCTGCACCCGCTGAGGAGCAGTCCGGAGGCGGCGAGGCAGCACAGAGCCGCTCTGATCTTCATGGTGGATTCGTTCACTTTCCTGCCGGGCAATGACGGAGAAACGCGGTCATTGTAGGTGCGGACCACCACCGCCCCTGGGACGCGCCGAGGCCGCGGCGCCGTCTCCGGCGGCGCCGCGGCCCTTGACTCCTCTGCCCGGCGGGCCTACTCGTCGGGGACGAAGTCGCCCACGAGGTGGAGGTTCTGGATGGCGGCCATGCCCCACTGGGCGGCGTCGTTGGTCGCCATGCGCGGCCACCAGTCGGTCGGGTTCAACGTGGTGTCGACCCGCTCGAACGCGGGCCAGTCGGGGGAGTCGCCGCGCCAGTACTCGGCCTGGGTGCGGAAGACCTTCCAGGTGTGGCGGGCCTGGTCCTCGTCGCCGGTGCGGGCGTACACCTGGGCGTTGCCCCTCGAATAGGCCCACAGGAACAGGTCGCCGAAGCGGCCGCCGTACTCGGCCTCCTGCTCGGCGCGGGTCGCGGTGTAGAAGCGGCTGTAGCGGAGCCAGTCGGCCTCGAACGCGGGCATGTCGACCTGCTGGAGCAGTTCGGCGACGATCTCGAAGCGGCCGAAACCGCTGGAGAGGTTCGAGCGCTCGACCACGGGCGTCTCACTGACCGCGTACCGGCCGGTCTCGGTGTTGTAGGGGGCGCTGCCCTGCGCGAACCCGTTCGGTTGCGCCGCAATCGTCTCCATCGTGCCGAGGACCTTGTCGCGGCAGAACTCCCAGTCGGGCCCGCGCCGCTCCCACTCGGTGAGCCACGCGGCCGCGAGCGGCGCCCAGCTCGTGCCGAAGCCGATGTCGACGGCGGTCGGGTCGGGGTCCCACGGGTCGGTCTCGGGGTCGCGGATCTTGCGGCCGGTGTCGAGGACGAGCGCGGTGAGCTCGGAGTCGTGCAGGAAGTGGAGGATGTCGCCGACGCGCTCGTCGGCGGTCAGGTAGTAGAAGTACCGCCAGTAGTTCGCGTTCGAGATGCGCACCTGCTTGGACGAGTCGCCCCAGTGCATGACGCCGTGCCGCGTGCCCAGGCCCGCCCAGTCGCCGAGGTGGTAGGTGTTGACCTCGGTCGTCTTGCGGGTCATGGCCTCCGCGAACCGGAACGACTCGGCGGTGCCGGTGTGCAGGTAGTACTGCCACAGCCACTGGTCGGTGGAGAACTCGGAGTTGTCCCACGCGTAGCCGCCGACGTCGTAGCGCCACACCTTTCGGTCGCCGTCCTGGGAGTGCATGACGTCGCCGTAGTCCCAGAAGCCGTACCAGTGCCGCTGGTCCTGGGCCGCCTTGTAGTACTGGAAGTTCGCGTCGAGGACGTCCTCGGTGAACTCCTTGAACGGGTGCGAGCGGTCCACGGGCCCGACGAGCCCGCCGAACGCGCCCGCGGCCGTCAGGTGCTCGGGCGGGGCGACGACCTGCGGCTGTGCGCGGACCGCGTCGGCCATGGCGCCCAGGCGGTCGTGGCTCGGAGTCGCGTCGAGGGCCCAGAACAGGAGCTCGCTGGTGCGGGCGACGCCGTAGGGGGTGTCGAAGCCCGCCTCCCAGTCCTCGTAGGTGATCTCGAGGGCGTCGAGCTGCTTCGCGTAGGTGTCCTGGCCGAGGCCGTCGTGGTAGAAGCGGTTGTCCATCGGCTGGGCCTCGGGGGACCACATCCACACGGTCACCGTTGCCTCGTCGGTGTGCGCGTTCCGGATGTCGAGCCCCGAGGGGTGGCGCTGCCAGAAGTCCTTCATGCCGAACGCGAACCCGCCGGAGACGCCGCCGACGTACCCGAAGCCGGAGGAGCGCCGGCCCTGGTCGACCGGGAC
Organism: Glycomyces sp. NPDC047369; assembly: GCA_040643255.1. GTDB lineage: Bacteria > Actinomycetota > Actinomycetes > Mycobacteriales > Micromonosporaceae > Glycomyces. Next base: position 1,395,419 of record JBEYTX010000001.1, read on the forward strand.
CCAGGCATGGCCCTCCTTGGTGCGCTTCTTGACCTGGTAGCCCTCGGAGGTGAGCTGGGTGAGCGAGTAGTCGCCCCAGTCCGGGATCCATTGCAGGCGCGTGGTGACGCGCTGGTCCCACGTGGACGGATCGGGGAGCGCGGTGCCCGCGATCTGCGCTTCCCGCACGGCCGCACCGGGGTCGCGGCGCATGCCGGTGACGGGCTTGACGGCCTCGGAGAGCTGGCCGTGGCCCTCGCCGACGAACCGGACGTGCCGGTCGTACATCGCATCCGACAGGGCGACCTTGAAGCGGACGCCGAGCCCGGCGATGAACGCGTCGTCGCCGTCGGAGTCGTAGACGAAGGTGTGGACCATGCGGAAGGACTCGCCGCCCGCGTAGAAGTACAGGCGGACGGTGAACGGCAGCCAGGAGCGGCCGCGGCCGCGGGTCTTGCGGTGGGTGCCGTCGATGCGGATGACCGCGCGCAGCGGGCCGTCCTGCTCGATGCTGACCTCGTCGACCTCGCTGGCGTACCGGTCGCGGGTGACCGAGCCGGACTCGGCTTCGGGCGGCTCGGTCTGGGTGATGTTGACGAGGTGCCCGGAGGACGCGATGGTCCGGTCGCCGCGCTTGACGTGCTTGACCAGGTCGGTGCCGGACTTGCCGATGCGGACCTGGATGACGCCGGTGTCGACGTCGATGTGGTTGCGGGACTTGGAGACCGACACAACGTGGTCTGGCTCGGCGGGCGCGCCTGCTTCGAGCGTGAACGACTCCTGCACCGCGTCGGGTCCGACGGCGTGGGCGGTCCACTTCAGGGAGCCGTCGGGCCAGTAGGCGAGGGGCCAGGTCTGGACGGGGACGGCGGCGCCGTCGGCGCCGGTGAGCTTGAACTGCTGGTCCTCGGCGAAGCGGCCGGGGCCCCACGGGACGCCCCAGGTCGAGCCGGGGGACTCGGCGGGGGCGCCTTCGAGCCAGTTGAGCCGCACGGACTCCGGGCCCGCGTCGGTCGACGGGCCGGTCTGGGCGTGCGCGGGCGCGGCCTCGAACAGGGCGGCCGCCGCCGCGACCCCCGCGGTGGTCGCGAGGACCCCGCGGCGACTGAAACCGGTGCGGGCCTGGGGTTCCGGAGCGGGTGAAGGGCTGGTCACGTTGCCTCCAAGAGGGGGAGCGGACGGGTCTGACTTAAATCGTTTTAACTCAGGGGGTTCAATATAGTCACACATCGATGTATCGTCAACCGATCGAGGGTAAGCCGCATCGAGCCGACGCGAATGTCGGCGACGGGGTCTGGCGGCGCGCCCGTTCCACCGGCATACTTGGAGCAATCATGAAAACGTTTAAGCGCCTCTCGGTCATGGGGGTCGTCCTCGGCCTCGTGGCCGCGGGCGCCGCCTACGCCGCGAGCACCGGCGCCAGCCACGCGGAGGAGGAGGTCGGCGTCCAGCAGACCGTCCGCCGCATGGAGGACCTCGGCCGCGGGGTCGTCGCCGTCCGCAACGGCAGCAGCGTGCTCGTCAGCTGGCGCCTCCTCGGGCTCGACCCGGGCGGCATCGGCTTCAACGTCTACCGGTCCGCAGGCGGCGGCACCTGGACCAAGCTCAACTCGTCAGTCCTCACCGGCGGCACGAACTACACCGACACCGCCGCGAACCTGGCGCAGTCCAACGCCTACCGGGTCGCCCCCGTCGTCAACGGCGCCGAGCAGGCCCCCAGCACGGCGTTCACCCTTACCGCCAACCACGCCGACGAGCCCGCCGTGCGCATCCCCCTGCGCGCGGGCGGCCCCGTCAAGTTCACCTGGACCGGCGACCTCAACGGCGACGGCGAGTACGACTACGTCGTCGACCGCCAGACCTCCCCGCAGTCCATCGAGGCGTACACCGGGACCGGCCAGTTCCTGTGGTCGATCAACCTGGGCCCCAACAGCACCAACCAGGACAACATCGAACCCGGCTCCGCCACGATCGACGTCGGCCACTGGGACGGCGTCACCGTCCAGGACTTCAACGGCGACGGCTACGCCGAGGTCGCCCTCAAGATCGCCGACGGCGTCGTCTTCGGCGACGGCCAGACCTGGACCCACGCCGACGACGACCGGCAGTGGATCGCCATCGTCAACGGCCAGACCGGGGCCCTGCTCAACTACGCGGGCGTCCCCCAGAACTACCTCGCCGACGGCCCCATGGCCATGCAGTTCGGCGTCGGCTACCTCGACGGCCAGCGCCCGTCGCTCATCGCCTCGATGAAGAACCGCCAGGACGGCGGCGCCTTCAACATGATGATCGGCGCCTGGTCCTGGAGCGGCCAGAACCTCACCCAGCAGTGGGTGTGGCACCGCGGCTCCACCGACGCCGCCGACGGCCACAACATCCGCATCGTCGACGTCGACGGCAACGGCACCGACGAGGTCGCCCACATCGGGTTCGTCCTCAACAGCAACGGCACCCTCCGTTACTCGCTGGCGGGCCAGGGGATCCAGCACGGCGACCGGTTCCACATCGCCGACATGGACCCGTCCAACCCGGGCCTCGAAGGCTACGGCGTGCAGCAGGACAACGCCTCCGGCCTGCGCGAGTACTACTACGACGCCGCCACCGGCCAGATGATCTGGAAGCACACCCTCAGCGGCACCGCCGACGTCGGCCGCGGCATGGCCGGCGACGTCGACCCCCGCTACCCCGGCATGGAGGTCTGGTCCTTCGACGGCCTCTACAACGCCGCCTCCAACACCCTCACCGAACCCGACACGTCCCTGCGCCCCTGGCCCCAGCTCGGCCTGTGGTGGGACGGCGACACCTCCATCGAACTGCTCAACGACGGCAAGCTCGAAGAATGGGACCCGGCCAACCCGAAGCCCACGAACAGCCTGCCGCGCATCGAGACCGTCACCAACTACGGCGCCGTCAAAGCAGCCCAGGGCGGACCCACGCTCGTCGGCGACCTCATGGGCGACTGGCGCGAAGAGGCCGTCTACACCAACGCCTCCTACAACCAGCTCATCATCTTCACCACCGACAAGCCCTCGACCACGCGCCTCTACACGCTGGCGCACAACCCCGAGTACCGCAACTGCATGACCACCCACGGCTACATGCAGTCCCACCACGTCGACTACTACCTCGGCTCGGGCATGGGCACCCCGCCCGTCCCGCCGATCACGTACTGACACCTCGCGGGGCCGCTCCGGCGGCCCCGCCCGACCCCATGGATTGAACCGACTGTGACCACTCCCTTGCGGGCCTTCGGCCCGCTCGACCAGACCCGGACCGGCTGGCGGCGCGCCGCCCTCGCCATCGGACGGCCGGGCCTCGACCTCGCCGTCCAGGGCCCCGACGCGATGCCCGTGACCATGTCGAACCACACGCACAACGAGAACTGGTTCGAGCAGCTCATGCGCCCGCTCTGGGGCCTGGCCGCGGCCGCCGACGCCGTCCCCGACGACCTCTGGGACGCCGTCACCGCCACCATCGCCCGCGCCGTCGACCCCGGCGACGCCTGGTACGCCGGCGACTTCCACGACGGCGCCCAGCGCTGCGTCGAGGCCGCCGCCCTCGGCTGGGCCCTCGCCACCGCCCCCGAGAAGATCTGGGAGCCCCTGGCGCCCAAGGCGAAGGACCACGCCATCGCCTGGCTCACCCAGGCCTACACGACCGGAGTGGTCGACAACAACTGGCACTACTTCCCGGTCCTCGTCGGCCACGGCCTCGACGCCGTCGGCGCCGACCGCGACCCGTCCGTCGCACAGGCCCACCTCGACCGCATCGGCGAATTCCAGCTCGACGGCGGCGCCTTCAAGGACGGGCCCCAAGGGCGCGTCGACTACTACAACCCCTTCGCGTTCCACACGTACGCGCTCCTGCACTACCGCCTCGGCGGCGACGACCGCTTCGTCCAACCCGCCGCCGAGTTCGCCCGCCGCTTCCGCTCCTGGTTCGCCGCTGACGGCGCGGCCGTCCCCTACGGGCGCAGCATGGGCTACCGCTTCGCGCAGGGCTCCCTGTGGGGCGCGCTGGCCGCCGCCGACGTGGAGGCCGTGCCGTGGGCCGAGGCCGCCGGGTTCAGCCGCCGCCTCCTCGAATGGTGGTGGGACAAGCCGATCCTGACGCCCGACCACCGGCTGAGCGTCGGGTACGGCTACCCGAACGACCACCTCGTGGAGCAGTACCTGACGGCCGGGTCGCCGTGGTGGGCCGCGAAGGTCTTCACCGGGCTCCTCGCGCCCGAGGACCACCCCTTCTGGACCGCCGACGCCGCGGTCCCCGGGCCGGTCACCGACGCGAGCCCCGCCGCGGGCGCGGTCCACGTGCGCGACACCGGCGGGCACGTGACGCGCCTGAACGGCCAGGCGTGGCGCGAGAAGATGCGCGGCGGCAAGGACACCTATGCGCGCCTTGCGTACTCCTCGCTCGCCGGGTTCTCGCACTCGGTCGACGGGCCCGGCCTCGAAGCGGCCGCGCCGGACGGGACGCTCGTGCTCTCCGACGACGGCGTCCACTGGCGCGGGCGCGAGGACGCCGCCTCCTGCGAGGTCGACCCGAGCGGGCGCCTCACCGTCGTGTGGCGCCCCTACGCGGACGTCACCGTGACCTCCGAACTCGAAGCGTCCCAGGACGGCTGGCACACCCGCACCCACACGATCGCGACCGCGAGGCGGCTGCACACGGGGGAGGGCGGCTGGTGCGTCCCGCGCGACGGCCACGAAGCCGCGATCGGGTCCGACCGGGTCGCGGTCGTCTCCGGCGGGATCCGCAGCGAGGCCGTGAACGACGCGGGGGACCGCGACGCGTCCCTGGTCTGGCCCATGCCCGGTACCCACATGTACTGGCCCGCAACGGTCCTGCCGGTCCTCACCGGCGTGCTCGAACCCGGGACCCACGTCCTCAAAGCCCGCTTCTTCACCGGGAGGGAGTGAGCGACCCGCTTGACAGGCCTCGACTTGACATCTCTCAAACGTGCGATCTAAGGTGACCGCGACGCAAGTTAAAACGATTTAACCCCCCCAACCCCATCCCCTCGCGAACAAGGAGTTCAACGATGAGCCGCAACCCGATCCGCCGCCGCACCCTCCTCACCGGCGCCACCGCCTCCGCCGCCCTCGCCGCCGCCGCGGCCTGCGGCGACGACGGCCCCGCCGGGACCGCCGACGACCCCGTCGAGATCAGCTTCGAGTGGTGGGGCGACGAGGCGCGCGCCGACATCACCAAGCAGGCCGTCGACCTCTTCATGGAGAAGAACGAGGGCATCAAGGTCGCCGCCAACTTCGCCGACTACCCCGCCTACTGGGAGAGCCTCACCGGCCGCATGGCCTCCCGCGACCTCCCCGACGTGTTCCAGATGGACTACCCGCGCCTGCGCCAGTTCGGCGGCTCCGGGATGCTCCTGCCCCTGGACGGTCTGATCGACACCGCCGACTTCCGCGAAGGCGTGCTCGACACCGCCAAGCTCGACGGGAAGCTCATCGCCGTCCCCGTGGGCACCAACGTTTTCGGCCTCATCTACCGGCCCGACTGGTTCGAGGAGCACGGCATCGCCGTCCCCGAGGCCGGCTACTCCTGGGACGACTACGTCGAACTCATCCGCACCCTCACCGCCACCCTCGGCGAGGGCAAGTGGGGCGGCAGCGACTGGACCGGGTCCTACCTCCTCGCGGAGCTGTGGCTGCGCCAGCAGGGCGACAGCTTCTACTCCGACGACGCCGCGAGTCTGAACTTCACCAAGGAGCAGCTCGTCGAGTGGTGGTCCATCGCCGCGCCGCTCCAGGCCGACGGGTCCGTCCCCTCCCCGGAGGAGACCGCCGCCGAGAACGCCCCCGGCGTCGCCGCGGGCACCATCGCCACCGAGATGCGCTGGGACACCGCCGTCAACGGCTACTGGTCCACCGTCACCGACGGCGGCGGCACCCTCGGGATCATCGCCCCGCCCACCGCCGACCCCGCGAACCTCGCGCTCCACCTGCGCCCCGCGATGCAGTACGTCGTCGGCGCGAACTCCGAGCAGCCCGAGGCCGCCGCGAAGCTCATCGAGTTCCTGCTCGGCGACCCCGAGGCCGCGAAGATCCTCGGCACCAACCGCGGCATCCCCGCCACCAAGACCGCCCTCGACAACGTCGAGCTCGACGCGGCCTCCCAGGCCGTCATCGACTACGAGGCCACCGTCGAGGGCCACCTCGCGGGCGCCCCCGTCGTCCCGCCCGCCGCCGCGGGCGCCGTCGAGGCCAAGTTCACCGAGATCTACCAGCAGGTCCAGTACGCGACGATGACCGCCGCCGACGCCGCCGACCTGTTCTTCACCGAGGCGGAGACCCTCTTCGCCAGCGAGCAGTAATCACCGCAGAGGGGCGGGGGCGTCTGAGGGGTCGCCCCCGCCCCGCCCTTGACACCCGCGCGCCGGGCGGCGATCATTGTTTCAGGAACCGTTTGCAGAAACTCTGAAACTGCACCTGAAACCGAGGCGGACAGCTTGGCGCGCAAGGCGAGCGACAACAAAGACGGCAAACGCCAGACCACGATCCGCGAAGTCGCCGAACGCGCGGGCGTCTCGGTCGCCACCGTCTCGCGCATCCTCTCCGGCACCTACCCCGCCGCCCCCGCCACCCGCAGCAAGGTCATGCGCGCCGTCGAGGAGCTCGACTACGTCGCCAACCACCACGCCCGCGCCCTCCAGGGGACCACCCGCAAGAGCATCGCCATCATCGTCAACTCGGTGATCTCCCCGCACTACGCCCATGTGGCCCAAGGCGTCCAGACCCAGGCCGCCGAAGACGGGCGCCTCTGCCAGATCGGCACCAGCGGCGGCGACGCCGAACGCGAACTCGCCATGGTCCAGTTCATGCGCGAGCAGCACCCCGAGGCCGTCATCCTCGTCGGCAACGTCAATGCCGACGACGAGTACAAGGCCCGCATGAGCCGGTACGCCCACGCGCTGGCAGCCGTCGGCTCGCGGCTCGTCCTGTGCGGGCGCCCGCCGCTGGGCCCGGATGCGCCCGCGGTCGTCGTGGAGTACGACAACACCGGCGGCGCGTTCGCCGCCACGAGCCACCTGCTCTCCAACGGCCACAAGCGGATCCTGTTCCTCGGCCGCCGCCCCGGCTACACCACCCCGGACGCCCGGATCGCCGGGTACCGCAACGCCCTCACCGCCCACGGCGTTCCGCACGACCCGACCCTGGAGGTCGACGGCACGTTCGAGCGGTACGAGGGCTACCGGATGATGCAGACCCGCCTCGCCGCGGGCGCCCTCGACTTCACCGCGGCGTTCGCCGCCAACGACCAGATCGCCGCGGGCGCCCGCCAGGCCTTGGTCGAGCGCGGCCTCTCGATCCCCGGCGACATCTCGCTCATCGGCTTCGACGACCTCCCGCCCGCCGCCGACATCGACCTCACCACCGTCTACCAGCCGCACGAGGAGCTCGGCCGCACCTCCGTGCGCCTCGCCCTCGAACACGCCCGCAACGGCGGCCCGCCCCCGCACACCACGCTCGGCGCGCACCTCGTGATCCGCGGGTCCGTCGCCCCGATCGTCAAGTAGCGCAACGCAGCAGCGCCCGGCCGTCTGCGGCCGGGCGCTTTCTTGCGCTCCGCGTGTTTACGGCGTAAACACAAATGTGTATGGTGTAAACATGACCACGACCCCCGACCGGATCGTCGCCGTCGCAAAGGAGCTCGTCGCCGACGGCGGCAGCGCCTCCGTCAGCATGCGGAAGATCGGCGACGCCGTCGGCCTCTCGCCCATGGCCGTCTACCGGCACTTCCCGAGCCGGGAGGCCCTCCTCGACCGCGTTGCCGACGACCTCTTCACCGAGACCTACGACCGCCTGAGCCGCAAGGACATCCCCGGCGACACCGTCGAAGCCCTCCACGGCGCCGTCGACGACCTCGTGGACCTCGCGCTGGACCGGCCCCACCAGTTCGCGTTCATGTTCATCGAGCCCCGCGAAGGCGCCCGCGTCTACCCCGCCGACTTCAGCTCCGGCCGCTCCCGCCTGTTCGGCCTGCTCACCGGCATCATCGAGTCCGGCCTCGCGAAAGGCGACCTCGCGCCAGCCGAACCCTGGGCCCTCGGGCTCGCCGTCACCTCCGGCCTCTACGGCCTCGTCGCCCTCTACCAAGGCGGGCGCATCGCCCCCGACCCCGGCCAGTTCCGCGCCCTCTGCCACGACACCCTCGAAAGGCTCCTCCATGGCATCCTCGCCTAGACCCCTCCCGTGGATCCTCTTCGGCGCCTTCGGGACCGCCGTCACGCTCGCCCTCGGCTTCTGGCTCGACCCCGTGTGGTGGCTCATGTGGATCGTACCGATCCCGATGCTCCTGGCCGTGCCCCGCCTCGGCTTCTGGGCCGCGCTCCTCACCGCCGAAGCCGCCTGGCTCGGCGGCACCGCCCGCATCTGGCGGTACCTTGCCGACTCCCTGGAGATGCCGCCGGTCTTCATCGTCGTCTCGGTGGTCATCTTCACCGGCCTCTACACCGCCGCGACGCTCCTGTACCGGGCCCTCATCCGCCGCGGCCGCCACTGGGCTGCGTTCCTCGCCTTCCCCGCAGGGATGGTCGCCGTCGAATACCTCGGATCCGTCATCAACGCCGACGCGGGCGGCGAATGGTGGAGCCTCGCCTACACCCAGGCCGGGCAGACCGCGGTCCTCCAGCTCGCCTCCGTCACCGGCATCTGGGGGATCACCTTCCTGCTCATGGCAATCCCTGCCGCCGTCGCCACGGTCCTCGCCCCCGGCGCCCGGCGCGGACGCATGATCGGCATCGGCGCGACCGCCGCCGCCTGCCTCGCCGCCGCCCTCGTCTTCGGCCTCGCCCGCCCCGTCGACCAAGGCCCCACCATCCGCGCCGGCGCCCTCGCGCTCCCCACCGACGAGGACTCCATCCCCGTCGACACCGACAAGGCCGAAGCCCTCTTCGCCGACTACACCGCCGAGATCGAGCGCATCGCCGCCACCGACGACCTCGACGTGCTCGTCCTCCCCGAGAAGGTCTTCCTCGTGACCTCCGAGGAGTCCGGCGCCTACCTCGACCGCTGGTCCGCGCTCGCCGCCGACACCGGCGTCGACCTCGTGCTCGGCCTCGCGATCCAGACCGACCGGACCGTCACCAACTCCGCGGTCTGGATCCCCGCCGACGGCTCCGGTCTCGCCGAGTACCAGAAGCAGCACCTCATCCCCGGCCTCGAAGACTGGATGACCCCCGGTGCGGGCCAATCGGAGCCGGTCGGCGACGGCACCTGGGCCATGACCGTCTGCAAGGACCTCGACCACGCCGCCACCATCGCCGAGTACGGCGACGCCGACTACGGGCTCGTCCTCGCCCCGGCCCTCGACTTCACGGTCGACGGCTGGTGGCATTCCCGCGTCGCCGTCACCCGCGGCGTCGAACAGGGCTTCTCCCTCGTGCGCGCCGGGCAGATCGGCCTCATGACCGTCAGCGACGCCCGCGGGACCGTCCTCGCCGAAGACGCCCGCCTCGCCGTCGCCGACGTCCCGGCCGAAAACTGGTTCCTGGTCCCGGCCTTCACGATCCTCCTCGCGGGCGCCGTCCTCGCCGTGGTCCCGCGCCGCCGGAATGTGGCAGCATCGGAGCCCGACACCAAGGAGTGACATGACCGCACCCATCGACGCCGTCGTCTTCGACGTCCTCGGCACCATGGTCGACGAGCCGCGCGGCCTCACCGCCGCCATCCGCGAGGCCGCGCCCGAAGGCGACACGGACGCGCTGCTCGCCTTGTGGCAGCGGCACATCGAACGCGAGCAGGACCTGATCGTCAAGGGCGAGCGCCCCTTCGCGACCGCCGACGTCCTCGACGGGGAGGCCGCCGCGGCCGTCGCCGAGCACGCGAAGCTCACCGATGCGGCCGCCGTCGCCCGCCTCGCGGGCGCCGGGCGCCGCCACACCGCCTGGCCCGACGCGGCCGCGGGCCTCGAACGGCTCGCGCGCACGTTCCCCGTCCTCGCCCTGTCCAACGCCAACCGGGCCGCGCTGCTCCACCTGACCGCGCACGCGGGTCTGCGCTGGCACCAGGCGCTCTCAGCGGAGGACGCGCGGACGTACAAGCCCGCGCCCGAGGTCTACCGGCTCGCGGTCGAGGCGGTCGGCAGCCCGCCGGAGCGGATCCTCATGGTCGCCGCGCACGCGTGGGACCTCCGCGGGGCGCAGGCGATCGGGATGCGGACGGCGTACGTGCGCCGCCCCGTGGGCGACCCGCCGGGACCGGACGACAGGTTCGACTGGCAGTGCGAGGGCCTCGGCGAACTCGCCGAGGCCCTCGGGGCGGATTAGGTCAGAGCGGCAGGCCGGGCGGCTCGACGTCGCCCCGCCAGCCGCCGGTCTCGGCGCCGCGGTCCTCGATGTAGAGCTTGAACCGCTGCATGTCGCCCTTGACGCGGTGCGTCAGGAACCCGGCCTTGTCGGCGACGGTCTCGGCGAACCCGTCGGGGTCGATGTCCATCTGCGCGGTGACGCGGGTGTGGTCGTCGTCCAGGCGGTGGAACGTGACCACGCCGGCGTGCGAGGGGCCGGAGATGGACTTCCAGGCGACCCGCTCGTCCGGGTGCTGCTCGGTGATCGCGGCGTCGAACTCGCGGGCGACGCCGCCGATGCTCATGCGCCAGTGGGTGAGCGTCTCGCCGATCTGCTGGACCTCGTCCACGCCGTCCATGAAGGACGGAAAGGTCTCGAACTGGGTCCACTGGTTGTACGCCGTGGAGACCGGGACTTCGACGTCGACTGATTCGGTGATGCTGCTCAAGGCAGACCCTCCTTCGGTCGCGGAACGCGCCGGTCGGCGCGTCGTCTTCCGCCCTCCGGATACCCGCCGAGGCGCGCCGCACACCTCAGAGGGCGGTGGGAACCCTCGTGGTGACGAGGCCGACGTCGCTGAGGAAGCGCTCCAGCGCGATCGTGGCGATGCCGGTGGCGACCGAGTTCCCGCGGACCGTGGACACCTCGACCTCCAGGTCGGCGGCCGAATCGCCGGGAGCCTCCTCGACCACGGAGCGGCGCACCGCGGGCACGAGGTGGTCGCCGAGCGCCCACACCGTCCACCCGGTGAGCGTGATGGTCTCGGGGTTGACGATCGCGACGAGGTCGGCGAGCGCGGCCCCGAGGTAGCGGGCGGTGCGCTCGATGGTCTCGGTGACGGCCGGGTCCGGCTCCGGCGGCTCCAGTGCGGTCGCGAGGGCGCCGATGAAGTCCCGCTGGTGGGTGACCGACGCGAGCGGGTGCTCGGGGTTGATCGCTCCCAGGGTCCGCTGGATGCCGTCGGCGCCCACGTACGCCTCGACGCAGCCGCGGCGCCCGCACCGGCAGGGCCGGCCGTCGAGGGCGAGGAGGCTGTGGCCCCATTCGCCCGCGAAGTTGGTGGCGCCGCGCAGGATCGCGCCGTTGAGGATGATCCCGGCGCCGACGCCGGTCCCGAGGTTCACGGTGATGGTGCTGGAGTGCTTGCGGCCCTGGCCGAACCACAGTTCGGCGGTGGCGATGGCCTTGAGCGGGTTGTCGAGCACGACCGGCAGGCCGAGGCGCTCGTGGATCCGGTCGAGGTGGCGCCAGGCGGCGTTGGGCATGACGGGGGAGGCCCCGCCCCAGCGCTGCATGGAGCCGGGGAGCGAGATGCCCACGCCGAGCACGTCGCCGCGCGGCGTGCCCGCCTCGGCCAGGGCGGCATCGACGGCGCGCGCGATGCCGTCGACGACCTCTTCGGTCTCGTCGTGCCGCTCGTCGGCGGCGACCTCGGCGGAGGCGATCTCATCGAGGGCGGCGTCGAACACGACGGCCCTGATGTACGTCTCCGCGACGTCGACGCCGACGATGCGGCCGCGATCCTGGTTGAGCCGCAGGAGTGTCGTGGGCCGCCCGACCCGTCCGCTGGCGACGCGCGCTTCGGTGACGATCCCGCCGGTGAGCAGGTCGCTGACGACCGTGGCGACCGTGGCGGTGCTCAGTCCCGTGGTGCGCGCGAGGTCGTTGCGGGTGGTCTCGCCCGCGGTGAGCAGTGCGTGCAGGACGTCGAGCCGCGATTCGCTGCGGATGTCGCGTGAAGTGCGCCTGGTGGGGGCCATGTCGGTACTCCTGGGGCTCGGATCTACTCCGGTGCGGGGGCTGCGGTGACGCGTGAGAGGCGCGGCTGGACGCCTCCGGCGGTGCCGCGGGCCAGCACTCTGACGGTACCGGAGTTCCACTCGGCGGGGATCCACAGTCGACCCGGGTCGCCGCCGGTGAACCGGGGGCGGTGCGGGTCATCGAGCCAGACCCTGCCCAGGAGTTCGCCGTTGGCGAAGGCGCTCAGGCGGACCTGCTCGCCCTCGAACCGGAGCGACTGCCCGCCCACGGGGACGGGCACGTCGAGCCACGCCTCCTCGCCGGGGGCGAGGTCGAGCGGCAGCTCGACGGCGAGCCCTTCGGCGTCCTGGCCCGCGAGCGCGGTGAGCGCCGTGTCGTTCTGGGCCTCGACCTGCCAGCCGCGCACGGCTTCGAGCCGGAGCAGTTCGACGGGGCCGGAACCGGATCCGGGCCAGTGCGGCGCGGTGACCGCGACGTTCCGGCCCTGCCCGGGCTCCAGGTGGACCCACGGGTCGATCGGGCTGACGATGCGCGCCTCGCCGTCCACGTCGACCTCGACCGGGAGGGTCAGTTCGCCGAGGTGGAAGGCGTAGTGGGAGACGCCGTCGACCGGGAGCGCGCGGCGGTAGGTCGCCGGTCGGCCGATGCGGGTGCTGCTCCAGCCGCCGAGGCTGCGCACGGGCGCGGGGTCGCCGGCCCACTGCGAGCCGCCGTCGACGGTCCACAGCGCGTGGACGTCCTCGCGTTCCACGACCGCCCAGACCTTCCCGAGGCCGCGGAGCGACCCGAGCGCGAGGCCCGGGAGCCGCGCGTCGTCGAAGTTGGCGTGGCCCCAGGTCTCCACGGTCGCGTCGAACCGGGTCTTGCCCGCGGTCGCCACGGTGACGGTGGCACCGTAGACGACCCGCGTCGGCAGGCTCTCGCCGTCGAGCGCGAGGTCGACGATGTCGGCCGCGCCCTCGATGAGCAGTTCGCCGATTCCGTCGATTCCCGCGCTGTAGTGGGTGCGCCCGCGGTGGACGCCGACGGCCTCGGAGACCGGCGGCAGCTCGTGCGCCTCGGTCCGGCCCGTGCGGGTCGGCAGGGCGCGGCGGTACGCGGCGGTCAGCTCCGCGGCTTCCCCTGCGGGGCCGTGGATGACGCCCTGGGCGCCGTCTGCGTCGGTGACGTCCTCCGGGTGGAGCACGACCACCTCGACCTTGCCCACGGTGCGCCGCACCGGGTTCCCGGGCTCAGGGGCCTCGAACGCGGCGATCTCGCTGTTCACGACCACGGTGCTCGGCACGCGCGAGGCGAACCCGAGACCGTTCGCGGTGGCGCTCACCAGGTCCGCGGACGCGAACCCGAGCACGCCCGGCAGGCCGAAGCCCGCGAGCGGCAGGTCCTGCACGACCAGCGCGGTCGAGCGCGGCGCGAGCGCCACCTCGATCCCGCCGACCCGCGCGGTCCCGGGCTTCTCGGTGAGGTTCGGGACGCCGGTGACCGTGCCGCCGCCGTCGAGGACGAGCCGCGACGGGGACGAACTGGTGGTCACCGAGACCGCTTCGACGCCTTCGGCTTCCGTGGTCCGGGCCTTGGCGAGGGCCGGTCCGAGCGTGCGCGCGAACGCGGTGAGCACGCGGGCCTCGGCCGTCTCCGGCCGCGCCTCGCCCACAGGGGAGAGGTAGCCACCGAAGTCGTAGTCGTGGGTCATGAACCCGCCCGGGTCGCCCCAGTTGCCGACCGACGGCGTGTACCCGAAGTCGTAGCCCGACCCCTGGAGGTACGGCGCGATCAGGGTCGCACCGGAGACGAGCAGGCGGCGGAGCGTGGCGTGGCTGCGGTTGGTCTCGGTGACCAGCAGCGGCAGGCCGCGCGAGGCCACCAGGTCGGCGTACCGCCGCACTTCGGCCTCGACGAACGGCGAGCGGTCGTCGGGGTAGAAGTTGAACGCGGGCGCCACGCCCTCGACGCCGCCGTTGGCGCCGACCAGGTCGCCCTGGCCCGCGCACGCGATGAGCGGCACCTCGATCCCGTGGCCGGTCGCCATGTCCCGCAGCGCGGTGATGTAGGCGTGCCGGTCGGCGGTGTCGAAGAAGTCGAGCTCGTTCTCCAGCTGCACGGCCACGACGGACCCGCCGCGGCCCCACTGGCGCTCCGCGAGGAGCGGCATCGCCTTGTCGAACCAGCCGCGGACCTGCTCCAGGAACCGCGGTTCGGCTTGGCGCACACGCAGGTCGGGGTCCAGGCCCAGCCATGCGGGCAGCGCCCCGCCGTCCCACTCGGAGCAGATGTACGGGCCGGGCCGCGCGATGACCGCGAGGCCGGCCTCGTGCGCGAGGTCGAGGAACGCCCCGACGTCGCGCCGTCCTTCGAAGTCCCACACGCCGGGGGCGGTCTCGTGGAAGTTCCACGGCAGGTAGACGTCGATCGCGCGGTAACCGGTCGCGCGGACTGCGGCGAGCCGCGCCTCCCAGGTCTCCCGGGGGAGCCGGAAGTAGAACAGCGACGCGCACAGCAGCGCCTCCTCGCGGCCGTCGAGCACGAGCCCGGTGGGGTCGAGCGCGACGGCCGAAGTGGACAGATCAGTCACTACTTCACTCCTGCACTTCCGCCTTGGAGGTTCATCTCGTAGAGGTACTTCTGGCCGAGGTAGTAGATCGCGATCATCGGCAGTGTCAGGATGATCGACCCGACCATGACCAGGTTCCACGGCGGCAGCTGCATCTCGTTGCTCGTCCCCGTCATGTACTGGAGGCCGAGCGCCAGCGGCATCGACTCCTCGGAGTTGAGGTAGATGAGCGGGCCCATGAAGTCGCCCCACGCGTGCGTGAGCGTGAAGATCGCGATGGCGGTGAGGATCGGCCACATCATCGGCAGGATGATCTTGCGGTAGATGCCGAAGTAGCCGAGGCCGTCCATCTGCGCCGCCTCATCCAGCTCGCCCGAGATGCGGGAGACGAACTGCCGCACCAGGAACACGTTGAACGCGTTGGTGAAGAAGTTCGGGATGATGAGCGGCAGGTACGTGTTCACCCAGCCGAGCTCCTTGAACAGCAGGAACTGCGGGATCATCGTGATCTGTGCGGGGATCATCATCGTGGCGAGCACGATCATGAACATGACGCCCTTGCCCGGGGCCCGCAGGCGCGCGAACGCGTACCCGACGAGCGAGGACGAGAGCACCTGGCCGACCGCCGAGAGCGTGGCGATGAGGACCGAGTTGAGGACGAACCGCCCGACCGGCAGGCCGGTCGCGGTGAACACCTCGGTGAAGTTGCGCCACTCGAACTCGGTCGGGATCACGGTGAACGCGTTCTGCGCGCTCGTCTGGTCGCTCGCCAGCGAGATCGACACCATGAGGATGAACGGCACGAAGAAGATCGCCGAGACGATCAGCAGCACCGCGTACGTCGCGGGGGACGCCTTGAACACCGACAGCAGGCGCGGCTCGCGCTCGCCCGTCAGCTTCTTGCGCCCGAGGCGGGGCTTGGTGGCCAGAGCGGTCATCGGACCTCCTGCTCGTAGAAGACCCAGCTGCGGGACGTGCGGAACGCGATGAGCGTGAACGCCATGATGACGATGAACAGCAGCCAGGCGACGGCCGACGCGTAACCGAAGTGGTAGAACGAGAACGCCTCGCGGAACAGCAGCGGCACCATCATCTGGCTCGCGTTGTCCGGACCGCCCGCGGTCAGGATGTACACCTGCGAGAAGATCTGGAACGAGCCGATGAGGCCCATGATGAGGTTGAAGAAGATCACCGGCGTGATCTGCGGGAACGTCACCGACCAGAACTGGCGCCAGGCGCTGGCCCCGTCGATCTCGGCGGCCTCGTACAGCTCGCGCGGGATGCCGTTCATGGCCGACAGCAGGAGCACGGTGGCCCCGCCGGCGCCCCAGGCGGACAGCACGATCAGCGCGGGCTTGACCCAGGTCGGGTCGAGGAGCCAGTTCGGCCCTTCGATGCCGAACCACCCGAGCAGTTCGTTCAGCGGGCCCGAGGGCGCCAGCACCATCTTGAAGACCATCGCGGTCGCCACGAGCGGCACCAGCGTCGGCAGGTAGATGAAGGTGCGGAAGAGCTTGCGGCCGCGCACGCGCTTGTTCAGCAGGTTCGCCAGCCACACGCCGATCACCAGGCCCAGCGGGACCGAGATGAGCGCGTAGTAGAACGTGTTCCCCAGCGCCTTCCAGAACACCGGGTCCTCGGTCAGCGCCTTCACGTAGTTGTCCAGGCCCACCCACTCGGGCGGCGTGAAGGAGTCCCACTCGGTGAACGAGATGTACACGGACGCGATCATCGGGCCCAGCAGGAACCCGACGAACCCGATCAGCCACGGCGAGATGAAGAGCCAGAAGTAGAAGGCCTCCTTCTTGCGGCGCGACGACATTTTGCGGCGCCTCCCGGCGCGGCGCGCGGGGCGCGCCGCACCGGGGGCTTCGTCGATGGTCTTCGACATCGTTGAGGCCCTAATTAATCGGTGATGATCGATTCGAGCTGCGTCTGGATCTTGTCCAGCTCGGTCTGGGCGTCGCCGCCCTCGTTCCAGAACGTGCCCAGGTTGTCGTTGAACGCGGCCTGCATCTCGTTCCACTGCGGGATGAACGGCGCGCGGAAGATGAAGTCCGCGGACTCGCCGAACGCGGCCATGTTCAGCGGCGTGGTCGCCCACGACGGCGTCAGGAACGCGTCGGACTGCTGCACCTCGAGGTTGGCCGGGACGTCCTGGGCCTTGTCGATGATGACCTCCTGCGCGTCCGCGTTCGTCAGGAACTCGATCGCCTTGAACGCGCGCTCGGGGTTCTTGCAGTCGCGGGAGATCGCCAGGCCCGAGCCGAAGGCCGAGACGGCCTGGTCGGCGCCGCGCCACAGCGGCGCGATGTCCCAGTTGAAGTCCACCTCGAGGAGGCCGCCGATGGCCCAGAAGCCGGTCGTGTTGATCGCGACCTTCTGCGCCGCGAAGGCGGGGTCGCCGCCCATGTCCGGGCCCATGTCCGCGTACTCGGCGGCGGTCGGCACGACGTGGTCCTTGTGCGCCAGGTCGTTCGCCCACTGGAGGGCCTGGACGACCTCGGGGGAGTTCGCGGTCGGCTGGCCGCTGTCGTCGATGATCTGCCCGCCGTTCTGGTAGGCGAAGGACCACCACTGCGGCCACCAGCCGGCGCCGCCGTAGCCCCACTGGGTGCCCGAGACGGTCAGCTTCTCCATGGCCGCCTGGGCGTCCTCCTGGGTCCACTCGGCCGTCGGGTACTCGACGCCCGCGGCGTCGAAGAGGTCCTTGTTGTAGTAGACGATCATCGCGCCGGAGCGGTCCGGGATCGCGTAGACCTTGTCCTCGTAGCTGTAGAGGGTGCCGACGGGGCCGAAGCGCTCCTCCAGGTCGAGGCCGGCGTCCTTGGCGTAGTCGTCGAGGGGCAGGATCTGGCTCTTCGAGGAGTACGTGTTGACGCCCTCGGCCACCTGCATGATGTCGGGGCCGTCGCCGCCGGCGATCATCGTCTGGACCTTCTGCTCGTACTGGTCCGAGGGGATCAGCTGGAGCTCGATCTTGACGTCGGGGTTCGCCTTCTCGAACAAGTCGATGCGGGCCTGGTAGGTCTCCTTGTCGAGGTCGCCGCCCCAGACGACCATCTTCAGGGGGCCGGTGCCGTCGTCGTCGCCGCCTCCGCACGCCGCGAGGACGGGAACCGCGACGCCCGCGGTGGCCGCAGCCTGGACCAGTGTGCGCCGGCGAATCTTGTTCTCCATTGTCTCGGCCTTCCTCGGTCTTGCGCCGACTACACCGTCGGCACGGGGTTGAGACGGGGGTAAATCTAACCCATAGATAAATGGTTGGATAGACCGGCGTTGATAACAATTCGAGCAACGTCGCCCCAGGTGGCGGACTGATTGACCGATAAAAGTGTTATCGGTAAGATGCGGTGCGTCACATCCCAAGGGGGACACGGACGTCCGAACGGCCGCACAACACCGCACCACGGGATGGCATCATTGCCGCGTACCGCGAGCGAACGGAGTGGTGGAAGTGCCCGGACTGCCCCCGCACATCGGCATCGACCGGCCCGGCTCCTTCAGCCGGTCCGTCTTCCACGAGCGCCACCCCGTGCTCATCGCCAACCTCCTCGGCGACCACCCCTACCCGCCGCACATCGCCGAGGCCCTCGAAGCGCTCCTCGCCGAGTCCCTCGCCGGGACCGTCCCGCCCCGCACCCCCGGCGGCCCCGAGATCCACACCTGGCACCTCGAGATCGCCGCCCACGCGGGCCGCACCTGGGACTCCCTGCCGTTCCTGTGGGCCGAGTCGTACTTCTACCGCCGCCTCCTGCGCGCCGTCGAGTACCACCACTACGAGAGCCCCTGGTGCGGCGTCGACCCCTTCGCGCCCCAGAAGCGCGCCCAGCTCGACGGCCCCGAACTGCGCACCGACCTCGACGCCTACGCCGAGCTCGAAGGCGCCGCCCCCGACGACCGCCGCCGCGCCCTCCTCCTCGCCGCCCTCTGGGGCAACCAGGCCGACCTGGGCTTCCGCACCAACAACCCCGACGCCGACACCGCCAACGGCGACCTCGTCGCCGACGACTCCGAGGCGATGTGGGCGCTGGCCGACGCGCCCGGCGACGCCCCGGTCATCGTCGTCGCCGACAACGCCGGACGCGAGATCACCGCGGACCTCGCGCTCGTCGACCACCTGCTGGAGACCGGCACCGGGCCCGTCGAGCTGCACCTCAAGCCGCACCCGTACTTCGTCTCCGACGCCACCGGCCGCGACGTCGTCGACACCCTCGACGCCCTCGACCGCGACCCGCACCGGGCCGTCCGCGACCTCGCCACCCGCCTGCGCGACGCCGTGCGGCTCGGCTGGCTGCGGCTGCGCGCCCACGGCGCGTACGTCCACCCCACCGACTACCGGACGATCCCCTCCGACCTCGCCGAGGAGTTCGCGGCCGCGAAGCTCGTGATCCTCAAGGGGGACCTGAACTACCGGCGCCTCGTCGGCGACCGGCAGTGGGACCCGACGACCCCCTTCGCGAAGGCCGCCGGGTACTTCCCGGGCCCGGTCGCGGCCCTGCGGACCGCCAAGTCCGACCTGGCCGTCGGCGTCGACCCCGCCCGCCTCGCGAAGCTCGACGCCGACGCGCCCGACTGGCGCCTCACCGGCACCCGCGCCTTCATCCAGGTGAAGGCCTAACCTTTCAGGCCCGAGTGGGCCAGGCTCTCCACGAACTGGCGCTGCGCGATCAGAAAGACCACCAGGACCGGGACGACGGTCATCGTCGCCGCCGCGAGCTGGGTGTTCCACATCTCCCCGCCGTACGGGTCGGTGAAGCGGGTGAGCGCCTGCGGGAGCGTGAACAGCTCCGGCGACGTCAGGTACACCGTCGGCTCCAGGTACAGGTTCCACGAGGACAGGAACGTCAGGATCGCCACCGCCGACAGCGCCGGCTTCGCCAGCGGCAGACAGATCCGCCGCCAGATCCCGAAGCGGCCCAAGCCGTCCAGGCGCGCGGCCTCCTCCAGCTCCACCGGGAGCGCGATGAAGAACTGCCGCATGATGAACGTCGCGAGCACGCACGGCGCCGCGAACGCCGTCACCAGGATCAGCGGCCAGTGCGTGTTCACCATCCCCGCCTGCTTGAACATCTGGAACAGCGGCACGATCGTCACCTCGCTGGGCACGAGCAGGCCGACGAGCACCACCACGAACAGCAGGTTCCTACCGGGGAAGCGGATCCGCGCGAACGCGTACCCGGCGAGCCCCGACACCAGCAGCACGATCAGCGTCACCACGAGCGCGATGTAGACGCTGTTGAAGTACTGCCTCGCGAACGGCTGGAACGCGAACGCCTCGCCGTAGGCCGCCGCCGTGGGGGAGTCGGTGAAGAACGACGGCGGGGACGCGAAGATCTCGCTCAGCGGCTTGAACGACGAGGCGACCATCCACAGCGTCGGGACCGTGAACGGCACGGCCAGCACGACGAGCGCGGCGTACAGCGCGACCCGGCGCGCGAGCGGACCGAACGGCCGCGGTGCGGTCTCAGTCCTCATAGAACACCCACTTCCTGCGCAGCTGCCACTGGATCACCGTCAGCACCATCACGAACGTGAGGAGCATGAGCGCGAGCGTCGAGCCGTATCCGATGTCGTTGAAGCTGAACGCCTGCTGGAACACGTAATACACGAGCACCGTCGTCGACAGCCCCGGCCCGCCCTCGGTGAGCACCGCGATCTGCGCGAACGACTGGAGCGCCCCCACGATCGTGATGATCGCCGTCAGCAGCAGCGTCGGCGAGATGAGCGGCAGCGTGATCTTGAAGAACATCCGCCGCGGGTCCGCGCCGTCGAGGCGCGCGGCCTCGTACAGCTCCCCGGGGACCCCTTGCAGCGCCGCCAAGAACAAGACCATGTTGATGCCGACACTGCGCACCACCTGCGTGAACGTCACCGCGACCATCGCGGTCGGGCCGCTCTGGAGCCAGTTCGGGCCGTCCACGCCGACCGCCGCGAGGACCCCGTTGACGCCGCCGTTGTCCTGGAGCAGGAACCCCCACACCAGGGTCCACGCGACCACCGAGACCACCACGGGCGAGAAGAACAGCGTCCGGAACAGCACCGCGCCCTTGAAGCGCCGGTTGAGCATCACCGCGAGCGCCAGGCCCAGCACGATGTTCAGCGCCACCACGCCGCCGGAGAACACCGCGGTCGCCCCGAGCACGCTCGGCAGCGCCGGGTCGTCCAGGGCCGCTTGATAGTTGCCGCCGCCGACGTACGTCAGCTCCCCGGTGAAGACGTTCCAGTCGTTGAGGCTGTACCAGACCGCCAGCCCCACCGGCACGATCACGAACACCAGCACGCCGAGCAGCTGCGGCGCGATGAACAGGTAGCCCGCCGCCGCGTCGGCGCGGCCCATCGTCCACCACCGCCGGGGCCGCGCGGGAGCCCCCGGGGCGGCCGCGGCCGTCCCGGGAGCGGGTCGGGTCCCGACCGCCATTACTTCGCGACCAGCAGCGGGTCGATGGCCGAGCACACCGAGGCGAGCACGCCCGGGATGTCGGCGTCCGGCGCCCACATCGCGTCGAGCTCGGTCTTCGCCTTCTGCGCGATCTCGGCCGGGTTCGTGTGGTTCGGCAGCGTCACCGCGTCGGCGATCTGGTCGACCACCACGGTCTGGAGCTGCTCGGCCGTGAACTTCTCGTTGTTCGCCGCGAGGGCCTCGCCGCTCAAGAGCGACTGGCGCGGCGGCGGGAAGTACTGGGCGAGCTGCGCCGCGTTCTCCGGGTTCGTCAGGAACGCGAGGAACCCGGTCGCGGCCTCGGTGTTCGCACCCGAGGAGAGGACGCCCATGCCGGCCTGCCCGATCACCGAGTAGTCGCCCGCGGGGCCCGCGGGCAGCGGCGCGATGTCGTACGCGAAGGACCCGTCGAGGTTCCCGGCGCGCGAGACCTGCGCGACCGCGAAGGCCGCGTCACCGGCGAAGAAGTCGGCGGTCGTGCCGGGGCCGGGCATCGACTCGTCGGTGTAGATCGCCTTGTGCAGGAACGTGAACGCCTCGGTCATCTCAGGGGAGGTGAACCCGCACTCGGTGCCGTCCCCGTTCCACGCGCCGGCGCCGAAGCCGGTCCAGATAGTGGCGAGGGTGTTCCACGAGGAGTAGTTGAAGTCGTTGACGACGAAGCCGCCCTTGCCGGTGGCGTCGTGGACCGCCGCGCCGATCTCGGAGACCTTGTCCCACGTGAGGCCCGCGGGGTCGAACGTCTGCCCGGCCTCGGCGAGGAGGTCGGTGTTCACGTACAAAGCGAACGGGGAGTTGGAGAACGGGTAGGCGTACAGCTCGCCGTCCCGGCTGAACTCGCCGGTGACGCTCGGCAGCAGGTCGCCGTAGTCCCAGCCTTCGGTGCCTTCAAGGGTCTCGGTGAGGGGGACCAGGGCGCCGGAGTCGATGAGGTCGGCCGAGAGGTCCCCCATCCACGCCAGGTCGGGGGCGTTGCCGCCCGCGATCTGCGTCGTCAGGGTGGTGTTGTACTCCTCGAAGGGGAGGCTCTCGAACGTGATCGACTTGATCTCGGGGTGGTCGGCGATGTAGGCGTCGGCGATCGAGTCGAAGAGCGCGAGCTGGTCCTCGTTGGAGGTCCAGACGGACATGCGCAGCTCGATGTCCTCCGTGGCGGCGTCGGTGCCGCCGCCGCAGGCGGCCGTGGTCGCGAGTGTTCCCAATGCGAGGGCGCTGACCAGCTTCTTTGCTGTCGTGGGCATGATGATTCCTTTTAGTAGCCGATGATCTCGGGCCAATGGATTTCAACGCCGGCCTCGGTGAGGACGGCCTGGAACCGGCGGACCAGTTCGGGTTTCGCGAGGACGTCCCCGGGGTGCAGGGAGCGGTCGAGGCAGAACGCGGCGAGCTCGCCGGCGGATTCGCCGACGTTCCACTCGACGGGGTGGAGCCGGTAGGCGCCGTTGGTGATGTGCGTGGTGCCGATGTTCTTCGCGGCGGGCAGGAGGTTGCGGGTCTCGACCGGCACGAGGGCCCCGAGCGGGATCTCGAAGGGGGCGCACTCGACGTCGATGTAGTTGTCGCCGCCGGTGGAGGGGTGGAGGTCGATGCGGTACATGCCGACGCCCACGGAGTCCTCGAAGCGGGCGGGGCGGCCGTGGCCGCGGACGGCGACCGCCACGTCCTGCTCGACGACGGTGCGCATCGCGCGGATGCGCCGGGACTCGCGGATGTACGGCGCCTGCGCGAAGCCGTCGTCGGTGCCGACGACGTCGCCGCGCAGGCGCAGCCCGGGCCACCCGGTACCCCCGTCGGGCCGGGGCGCCTCGGTCTGGAGCCAGTACACGAACGCCCGCGACTGGGCCTTGGCGGCGCGCAGGTGCCCGTCCCGGTCGGGCGTGTCGATGACGTTGCCGCCCAGGTAGTCCAGCTGCGGCCAGTTGGCGAGCACGATGTCACTGTCGAGGCTGCCGGGCAGGAACGTCTCGCGGGCGGCGATGCGGCGGAACACCCACAGGTCGAGGTCGCCGGGGTCGTCGCCGTGCGCCTCCTTGCCTCCCACGGTCATGTACGGCGGGTTGACGTTGAAGGTGCGGGTCTCGGGTTCGAGCGTGCGCGGGCTGGGCGCGGTGAACGACAGCATCGCGTCGCCCCAGAACTCGGGCGCGAGCGCGCGCCAGTGGTCGTAGTCGGCGGGCCGCTCGATCGTGTGGTCGCCGTCGACGTGGTCGAACACGAAGCACCAGGCGATCGACTGCATGTTTGCCGGGTCGCCGGTCTCGGGCGCGCTGGGCTCGCCGGTCTCGTCGCGGCCCTCGGCACCGGTGACGTACGCGGTGCCGGTGAGGGGGAGCAGGTCCCCGGTCTCGGTCGCGTCGAGCACGAAAGCGGCCTCGACAACCGTGTCCGCGCCGGTGTCCTTGTGCCGCAAGGTGACCGACCGGACGATGCCGTCGACGGTCTCGGCCGCGACGGGCACGTGCGGCTGGAGGACGGTGAGCCGCCCGCTCGACAGGTGCGGGGCGAGTAGCTTCGTGATGACCGCGAGGGCCACGCGCGGCTCGTGGCAGAGGCGGCTGACGCGCCCGCGCCCGGGGTTGAGCTGCGGGTCGCGGCGGGCCTCGTCGGTGAGCGGGTAGGCGTCGCGGTAGTACGCGCGGATGCCCTCGCGCAGCCGGCGGTACGTCGCGGTGATCCCGAACTGCTCGACCCAGACGTGCTCGTCGGGCGGGACGGCCTGCGAGGTGAGCTGCCCGCCGAGCCACGGGTACTCCTCGGAGAGGACGACCCGGCGGCCGCGGCGCAGGGCCGCGAGGGCCGCGGCGACGCCGCCGAGCCCGCCGCCGACGACCGCGATGTCGGTCTTCAGGTGCGTCATCGGGCACCGCCGCGCACGGTCAGGGTCTCGCCGAGGGCGACTTCGCCTTGCAGGAGCCGCTGGATCTCGATGCCGCCGTGCTCCTCCGCGGGGGTGGAGATGAGCTGCTGGAGGAGCGCGAGCGCCTCGGCCGCGACCTGCTGGCGCGGGGTGTGGAACCCGGAGAGGGCGCGCCCGCCGATGCGGTGGCCGCGCACTTCGGCGAGGGCCGCGAGCGAGAGGCCGGTGCCGCTGGAGACCCCGTCGCCGAGGACCAGGGCGGCGTCCTCGATGAGGAAGGCGTCCTCGGCGAACACGGCGGTCGCGCCGGACCGGGCCACGACCTGCGGCAGGCCGGACAGGTCGTCGCCGACGACGAACGGGGCGACGGCGAGCGCACCGGGGGCCCGCCCGATCGCGGCGAGGCGGTCCCTCGCGGTGGGGCTGTTCACGTCCCGGTGCAGGTAGAGCACCTTCTCGTGGCCGAGCTCGACGGCGCGGTCCAGGAGCCGCCCGGTGAGGGCGCCGTAGTCGATCCCCACGTACGGGACGGGCGCGTCGGTCTCGTCGCGGCGGCCGACGGCGACGAACGGGAACGACTCGGCGACGAGCCGCTCGAGGTCCTCGCCGCCCATCTGCTGGCCGAGCAGGACGCAGCCGTCGGCCAGGCGCAGCCGCGTGTTGCGGTGGAACAGGCGCCGGCGGCCCTCCTCGACGGGGGAGGAGGTGAAGAACAGCAGGTCGCAGCCGAGGCTCTCGGCGGCGCGCTCGATGCCGTTGAGCAGCGGGCCGTAGAAGTCCATGGACTCGGGCGTCAGCGCCGACTCGTACGTGAAGACCCCGAGGATCTTGTTGTCGAGTCCGGCGAGGCGCCGGGCGGCGGGGTCGGCGACGTACGTCGACTGCTCGATGGCGCGGCGCACGCGCTCGCGGGTGGCGTCGGGGATGCGGATGTTGGACCCGTCCCGGTCGTTGAGCACCATCGAGACGGTCGTCTGGCTGACTCCGGCGATGCGCGCGATCTCGCGCTGCGTCACCTTGCCGGGCTTCCCTGTCATCTGTCGTTGTCCCATCGATCTCGATAATGCGCATTAGCAGCGCGGTCCTCGGAACGATAATACGTAACATCAAAATCCGCAAGACCCCTTGACACGCCCGCGCCCGGCCCGGCACGATGAGCGGCACTCGCAGATAATGCGAATTATCAGAACCAGCATGGGAGACAGACGATGACGTCTGACCGATCAGCACTGACCCGGCGCGGCCTCCTCGGCGCCACCTTCGCCGCGGGCGTCCTGCTCGCGGCCGAGGCGAGCCCCGTCGAGGCCTGGGCCGCCGAGGGCGACGTGACCCTCTCCGCGAGCGGCGTGAGCGTCCTCGCGTCCGTCGGCGGCCGCGTCGCCATCCGCGACGGCAACGGGACCACCCGCTCCGCGGGCTCGAAGTTCCAGATCAAGGACGCGAACGCGGGCATCCAGCTCTCCACCGGCGGCACCCCGGTCCTCACCACCCTCGACGGCGCCCCCGCGATCCGGATGGACTACACGATGCCCGCCGCCGCGGGCGCCGTCACCGTCGCCGGGTACTTCACCGTCTCCACCGACCACGTGCACCTCGAATGGCACGTCACCGGCCCGTCCACCCTCATCCCCGACGGGTTCCTCTTCAGCCGCGCCATTCAGGCCCCCACCGAGGCCGACCGGTACGTGCCCGTCACCGAATGGGTCCGCGACGCCGGCGGCGGCATCCCCTACGAGCACACGACCGGCATCGCCCACGCCTCCACCTGGGGGACCCTCCACGGCCTGTACCTCCTCGCCGACTCCCGGCAGGCGTGGACGAACGCCACGTGGATCCACTCCCCGGGCGTCGTCCAGGCGGACGGCTCGATCGTCTCGACCGCGGACTTCTTCTTCAGCGACAAGCGGCCCACCGCGGCCGCCTCCATCGGCACCGCCCAGGACCTCGGCGTCGAGATCTGGACCGAGCAGCCGTTCAACCTCTGGGCCGCCGCGGGGGCGACCGCGAGCGTCCACGTCCAGGTCGCCAACGGCTCCACCTCGACCCGCGCCGTCGACCTCGACTGGTGGGTCAAGGACTTCAACGGCACCCAGCTCACCTCCGGGAACCTCGTCGGGTCCGTGCCCGCGGGCGGCACCTGGGACCACGTCATCGCCGTCCCGACCCCGGCCGCGGGCATCGCCACCGCCGAGGTCGCCGCGACCTACGGCGGCCAGGAGGCGTTCGCGCGCACCAACATCGCCGTCCTCGGCCCCCACACGTACCAGTCCGGGTCAGAGAGCATGTTCGGCATGGCGAACTACCCGTGGCTCCAGGTGCCGTCCGCCGACGCGCTCCTGGACCTGTGGCAGCTCGCGGGCGTCAACCGCGTCCGCATCGCCTACGACGGCGGGCCCGGCCTCCCGCCCGCCGCGTTCGACGCCCGCGGCATGGCCCACAACATCGAGCTCCAGCCCGACCTCACCGTCGACGCCGAGGCCGCGGCCGCGTGGGCGCAGGTCAACACCGACGTCGCCGTCGCCGCCGGAGCCGAGTACTTCGAGGTCGGCAACGAGCTCAACCGGCCCTTCAACACCGGCCTCGCCGCCCAGAAGTACATCGACCTCGCGCTGCGGCCCGTCCGCGACTACGCGACCTCCATCGGCGCCGACGTCAAGCTCCTCAACAACGGCCTCGCGGGCATGGACGAGCCGTGGGTCGAGAACTTCATCGCAGGCGGCGGCTGGGACCTCATCGACGGGTTCGCCTACCACCCCGGGCGCGGCAACTTCACGCCCGACTACATCCCCGACGGCGACGACTGGGACGAGGGCCCGACCGGCACCTACTGGAACTTCCTCGGCGGCCTGCGCCGCCTCCAGGCGATCATGGCCGTCCACGGCGAGAAGGAGATCTGGCTGACCGAGGCGTACGCCTGCACCCGCCCCAACGGCTGGTGGAACGACACCTACCGGGCCGCCGCCGAGAACGTCTTCCTCACCCTCGCGCTCGCCAAGGCCGAGGGGATCCGCAACGTCTGCTGGTACCAGTTCCACGACTCCGTCCTGGGAAAGCCGCAGGTCGCCGACCCCGAGAACGTCGAGTACCACTTCGGGCTCGTCAACCGCGACACCAGCCCCAAGCCCTCGCTGCTCGCGTATGCCACGGCCGCAAGGGAACTCGACCAGGCGACCCCGCTCGGCTGGCTCGCGTTCGCCGACCCGCTCGCCAAGGGCCTCCTGTTCGACACGCCCGCAGGCGAAGCCGCCGTCCTGTGGCACCGCGCCGACGGCTACATCCTGAACGCCGACCACGACCCCGCCGAGCGGGACTTCCCCGCCCCCGAGGTGTGGGAGGACCACTGGCCCACCAAGACCGGCCTGTCCGTCAAGGCCGCCGGGACCTCGCTGACCCGCGTCGACTGCATCGGCCAGCGCGGCACCGTCCCCGTCGCGAACGGCCGCGCCAACGTCGTGCTCGACGGCGCCCCGCGCCTGTACCTCGGCACCGACATCGCCGCGAACCTCGCTGCGTGACAAGGGAAAAGGGCCGCCCCGGGGGAGTGTTTCCCCGGGGCGGCCCCTCATCTCCCGCTCACACGTCGGTCTTCTTCAGGCGGAACGCCGCCGCGGCGAGCGTCACCGCCACCCATCCGGCGAACACCGCGATCCCCGCGCCCGGCGAGAGCCGGTCCGACGTCTCCGTCAGCGCGTAGACCGCGCCGCCCGCGTTGGACGGGAAGTACGGGTTGAGCGTGTCGTACCAGGAGTCGGGCAGCAGCATCGCCAGGCCCGGCAGGATGAGCAGGACGCTCACCAGCGCGGCGATCCCGCCCGCCGGGGACCGCAGCAGCGCCCCGAGCGCCACCCCGAACACCGCCACGAGCCCCAGGTACAGGGCCGCGCCGAACAGCGCCCGCAGGACGCCGTCGTCGGTGAGCGACAGCGCGATCGCCTCGCCGTCGAGCCCGATCGAGCCGATCAGGAACGCCGCGAACACGCCGATCGCACTGACGGCGAACACCGCGCCGCCCGCGAGGATCGCCTTGGCCCACAGCACCGGCAGGCGCTTCGGAACTGCGGCGAGGGTCGAGCGGATCGTCCCGGTCGAGTACTCGCCCGCGGTCGACAGGACCCCGAACACGCCGACGACCAGCGACGCGAACGACAGGCCCATGACGGCCAGGCTCACCGCGTCGAGCGGGCGCCCCGAGATCCCGGGAGGGCCGTCGGTCACCCCCGCGCCGTCGTACGTGAACGCGCCGATCGACCCGAACAGGCCGAGCAGGACCAGGCCCAGCGCCAGGCAGATCCACGTGGACCTGATGGTCCGGAACTTCGTCGTCTCCGAGAGCAGGACCCGCCGGAACCGCACCGGCTTCACCGCCGTCCGCTCGCGCCCGCCCGCGGCCGGGCGTTCGATCGTCATGGCGCTCATCGCGCGCTCCTTCCGTCCGCCGGGGCACTGCGGTACTCCAGCTCGTCAGTGGTCAGGTCCATGAACGCCTCCTCCAGGGAGGCCCCGAGCGGCGTCAGCTCGTGCAGCGGCAGGCCGTGGCGCAGCGCCACCTGCCCGATCGCGCGGGCGTCGAGGCCCGACACCAGCAGCTCCGTGCCGCTCGACGCGGTCACCGTGACGTCCGGTCCGGCCAGGAGTGCCTGCAGCTTCGCGGCCTCGTCCGAGGCCACCTTCACCGAGCCGGTGCCCGTCGCCCGCACGAATTCGTCCACGGTGGTGTCCGCGAGCAGCCGCCCGCGGCCGATGATGACGAGGTGGTCGGCGATCTGCGCGGTCTCGCTCATCAGGTGCGAGGACAAGAGCACCGCCCGGCCCTCCGCGGCCAGGTCGGCCAGGAGGTTCCGGATCCACAGCACCCCTTCGGGGTCGAGGCCGTTCACCGGCTCGTCGAGCATGACGACCTCCGGGTCGCCCAGCAGCGCGGCGGCGATGCCGAGGCGCTGGCCCATGCCGAGGGAGAACGCGCCGACCCGCTTGTGTGCGACGCTGCCGAGCCCGGCGAGCTCGATGACGTCGTCGACGCGCTTGCGGGCGATGCCGTGGGTCTGGGCGAGGGCCGTCAGGTGGCCGACGGCGGAGCGCCCGGGGTGGACGGACTTGGCCTCCAGGAGCGCGCCGATCTCGTGGAGCGGGGCGCCGTGCCCGGCGTAGGCGCGGCCGTTGACGGTGACCGTCCCGGCCGTGGGGGCGTCCAGTCCCAGGACCATCCGCATGGTGGTGGACTTCCCGGCCCCGTTGGGGCCCAGGAACCCGGTGACCTCGCCGGGCTTCACGGTGAAGCTCAGGCGGTCGACCACGGTCTTGTCCCCGTAGCGTTTGGTCAGTTCGCGTGCCTCGATCATCGCGGTTCCCTCGTTCCCGTTCGCGCCGCGTTCTGCTCGCGGCCTCATGGGAACGACGCTACGGACGGGAGCCTCTCACCGCGTGGGCCTGGACGCGGGTCTTTCGCGGGCCCGGGTCGTACCTGGGTCGTACCCGGGCCTACGCGCTCACGCTGAGGCGGGCCTGGGGCGGATGGTGAGCGTCTGCTGCGCGTGCCCGAAATGCCCGGTCGCGTCGTGGAGGGCGCTCGAGGTGGTGCCGAGGCCGGAGGGCCCGAAGACGACCGTGGTGTCGAGGCCGAGCCAGGGCCCGACGGGCTGGCGGAACAGGTGGATCGTCAAGTCCACGTTCGGGAACAGCCACGCCTCGGGGCTCTCGCGCACCGACGCGCCGTTCGCGGTGTCGACCAGGCCGGCGAGCCGCGCGAGGTCGCTCGCGTCCTCGCCCGCGGCGACCGGGACCTTCGCCCTGATCCACGCGGTGACCCGCCCCGGCTCGGGCGTGCCGACCGGGCGGGCCTCGATCGACCGGATGTACCCGCCGGGCCAGACCTGCTCGAGGTCGATCGGCGCGGCCGTCTCGGGACCGGGCAGCGGCGCGTCCTCGCCGCCCGCGATCTTCTCGGTGTCGAGCACGACCGACCGCCACACCCGCGCCCGCACGGCCGCGCGCCCGCCGGAGACCACCGTGACCTCCAGGAGCTCGATCGTGCGGCCCGGCCGGACCACCGCCACCTCGACCTCGAACGGGTCCAGCGGCAGCACCCCGAGGATGTCGACGCTGATGCGGCTCACCGCCATCCCGTCGGGCCCGCGACGCGCGCAGAACCGCTCGACCTCGTGGACGATGAGCCCGTTCATGGGGCTGATGTGCTGCTCGCGGGTGTTCCAGGCGCCGCCCGTGTGGGGCGTGGGCCGGAAGCGGGCGCGGTCGCCGGCCTGGTCGAGCCGGACGAAGTAGGCGTCGTGCTGTTCGGTCATGCAGTGAATCTAGGGGACATGGAGTTCGAGCGCAGTGAGCGCCGCCTCGTCGCCGACCGCGCGGATCTCCGCGATCCGGTCGCCCTCGAAGCGGAGCGTGAAGACCATGAGCAGCTGCCCGCGCGGCACCACGGCCACCGCGACCTCGCCGTCCAGCAGCACGGCCCGCGCCAGCCGCGCCTGGCCCGAGAACGCCTCCGCGACCGCCGACGCGCCGACCAGGTCGGTGCCGCCGCTGAGCCGGATCGTCGCCTCGTCGAGCCGCAGGGTCACGCTCGGGTCGAGCAGGGTCAGCAGCGTCGCGAACTCGCCGTCCCTGGCGGCCTGGAGGAACGCCTCCACCGCCTGGTGCCGCCGCGCCAGATCACCGTCGACCGCGGAGGTCCCGCGGACGCGCGCCCGCGCCCGGCTCGCGATCCGCTGCGTCGTCTCCGGGCTGCGCTCCACGATCGGCGCGATCTCCGCGAACGGCACCGCGAACAGGTCGTGCAGCACGAACGCCAGCCGCTCCACCGGCGACAGCGCATCGAGGACCACCAGCATCGCCAGCCCCACCGAGTCGGCGAGGACCGCCTCCTCCTCCGGGTCCACCCGCCGCGCCAGCCGCACCCGCGGCTCCTGCCCGTCGAACGGGTCCTCGCGCCGCGACTGCCGCGACCGCAGCAGGTCCAGGCACACCCGGCCCGTCAGCGTCGTCAGCCACCCCGCCAGGTTCTCCACCGCCGACACGTCGGCCCGCGACGCCTTCAACCAGGCGTCCTGCACCGCGTCCTCGGCCTCGCTCAGCGACCCGAGCACCCGGTACGCCACCGCCCGCAGATGGGGCCGGTGGGCCTCGAACTCGATCGCCGAGATTTTTTCTTCGCGCATCCGTCTGGTTCCTTCGCCGCCGTCCGTCAGAGCAGTAGCAGCAACCCCGACAGAAAGCAGATGGTAGCCATGGAAACTCCGAACACCCAAACCGCTCTCGTCACCGGCGCCAACAAGGGCCTCGGCCTCGAGACCGCCCGCCGCCTCGGCGCCGCAGGCTGGAAGGTCTTCCTCGGCTCGCGCGACGAGGCCCGCGGCCGCGCCGCCGCCGAGAAGCTCGCCGCCGACGGCATCGACGTCGTCCCCGTCCAGCTCGACGTCACCGACGACGCCTCCGTCGCCGCCGCCGAGCGCCTCGTCCGCGAGCACACCGACCACCTCGACGTCCTCGTCAACAACGCCGGATCGCCCGGCGCGATCGTCCACCCGGGCGAGGCCACCGTCGCCGACCTCGCGCCCGCCATCGACGTCAACGTCTACGGCCCGGTCCGCGTCACCCACGCGTTCCTGCCGCTCCTCCAGGCGGCCGAGAATCCGCGCGTGGTCAACGTCTCCAGCGCCGCCGGCTCCTTCGCCGTCGTCACCGACCCGAACCAGGCCGTCTCCCAGATGCACGAACTCGCCTACACCACCTCGAAAGCCGCCCTGAACATGCTCACCGTCCGCTACGCCCAGGCGTTCCCGGACATCAAGTTCAACGCCGTCACCCCCGGCGAGGTCGCGACCGGCAAGTTCGCCGCCACCGACATGAACGGTCACCGCGGCCAGCTCACCGTCACCGAAGGCGCCGACCCGTTCATCCGCCTTGCCCTCCTCGA
Organism: Glycomyces sp. NPDC047369; assembly: GCA_040643255.1. Classification (GTDB taxonomy): domain Bacteria; phylum Actinomycetota; class Actinomycetes; order Mycobacteriales; family Micromonosporaceae; genus Glycomyces. The sequence continues at coordinate 1,427,242 of JBEYTX010000001.1, forward strand.
CGCCGACGGCCCCACCGGCACCTTCACCGACCGCCTCGGCCACGTCGACTGGTGAGACGCCCCGGACCGGCATGGAAGCGATTGCCCCGATGCGGGAGACTGAACCCGACTTCGATGCAGCAGGAGGTTCCATGCCGGTCCACGAGTACTTCACCGCCATGTTCCGCGGCGCCGACGAGGCGCGGGCCCAGGGCGGCACGGAAGCCGAGCAGGAGGCCCGCGTGCAGCGGTTCATGGACGAGTACCGCGGCATCGAAGCGGGATGGGACGCAAGCGGAGTCGCCATCGAGGACACCGCGGTCGACGGCCCGCACGGGCCCGTCCCGCTCCGCACCTACCGGCCCGAAGGCGAGCTCAGCGGCGCGATCCTGTGGGCCCACGGCGGCGGGTTCCGCCACGGCGACCTCGACATGCCCGAAGGGCACGTCGTCGCCGTCGAACTCGCCCGCCGCGCCCAGGCGTTCGTCGTCTCCGTGGACTACCGCCTCGCCGACGGCGACACCGTCCTGTACCCCGTCCCGATCGACGACGTCCACGCCGCCTGGACCTGGCTCGCCGGGCAGGACGGGTTCGCGGACGGGCCGATCGGCATCGGCGGGGCCAGCGCGGGCGGCGCGCTGGCGATCTCGGCCGCGTTGCGCGCCAGGGACCTCGGGCCCCGGCCGGCCGACGCGCTGCTGCTCGCCTACCCGTTCGCGCACTACCCGAACCCGCCGCTCGACTGGAGTCAGTACCCGGAGATGGCCGAGGTCCCGGCCCGGTTCGGCCCGGCGGGCGTCGAGGGCATGGTCCGCAACTACGTGGGCCGCATCAGCGACGTGCCCGCCGACGCCCTCCCGGGCGCGGCCCGGCTCGACGGATTGCCCGCGACCCGGATCCTCGTCTCCGAGTACGACGACCTGCGCTCCTCCGGGGAACTCCTGGAGCGCCAGCTCGCGGAGCTCGGCATCCCGGTCGAGTCGTGGGTCGCGCCCGGCATGACGCACGGGCACCTGAACCACCTGCCGCACCTGCCCGAGATCGACGAGTCGATCAGCTTCCTCGCGAAGGGCCTCAACGGCTGAAGCGGGTCCGCAGCACGTACGGCATGATGCCGCCGTGCCGGTGGTAGGCGATCTCGCGCGGGGTGTCGAGCCGCACGGTCGCCTCGAACTCGGTGCCGTCGGCGTTCACGATTGCGGTCCCGCTCGCGACGCCGGTGACCGTGTACGCCTCGAAGCCGGTGAGCCCCAAGGTCTCCGCGTTCTCGCCGGGGAGGAACTGGAGCGGGAGCACGCCCATGCCGACGAGGTTGGAGCGGTGGATGCGCTCGAAGGACTCGGCGATGACGGCCTTGACGCCGAGGAGCGCCGGGCCCTTCGCCGCCCAGTCCCTTGAGGATCCCGTGCCGTACTCCCTGCCCGCCAGGACGATGAGCGGGACCCCTTCCTCTCGGTAGGCGGCGGCCGCGTCGAAGACGGTGGCCTCGGCGCCGTCGCGGACGGTCCAGCCGCCCTCGGTGCCGGGGGCGAGGCGGTTGCGCAGGCGCACGTTCGCGAACGCGCCGCGGGTCATCACCTCGTGGTTGCCGCGGCGCGAGGCGTAGGTGTTGAAGGCCCGCTCGGGGACGCCGCGGTCGTGCAGGTACCGGCCCGCGACCGTGTCCGGTCCGATGGCCCCGGGCGGCGACATGTGGTCGGTGGTCACGGTGTCGCCCAGGCGCAGCAGCACCCGCGCGTCCACGATGTCGCCCACCGGCTCCGGCTCTGCCGCGAGGCCGTCCAGATAGGGCGGTCGGCGCAGGTAGTCCGAGGCCGCGTCCCAGGCGAAGACCGCGCCTTCGGGCGCGTCCAGGGACCGCCACCGCTCGTCGCCGCCGAACACGTCGGCGTACGCCTCCGTGAACATGCCGGGGTCGACCGCCTCGGCGATGACGGCGTTGACCTCCTCGGGGCTCGGCCACAGGTCGGCCAGGCACACCGGCGCCCCTTCGGGATCGGTGCCCAGCGGCTCGGTGGCGAGGTCGGCGTCCATGGTCCCGGCGAGGGCGTAGGCGACGACCAGCGGCGGCGAGGCCAGGAAGTTCATGCGCACCTCGGGGTTGATGCGGCCCTCGAAGTTCCGGTTGCCCGACAGGACGGCCGCGACGGACAGGTCGCCCTCGCGAACGGCTTGCGACACCGCGGGGATGAGCCCGCCGGAGGCGCCGATGCAGGTCATGCACCCGAACCCGGTGAGGTGGAACCCGAGCGCGTCGAGGTGCGCGGAGAGTCCGGCCTTCGCGAGGTAGTCGACGACGACCCGGGAGCCGGGGGAGAGGCTGGTCTTGACCCACGGCTTGGGCCGCAGGCCGCGGCGGTCGGCGTTGCGGGCGAGGAGCCCGGCCGCGACCATGACCGCGGGGTTCGAGGTGTTGGTGCAGGAGGTGATCGCGGCGATGGCCACCGCCCCGTTGTCGATAGAGGATATATCGCCGTCGATGTTCACTGACGTGGGCCGGGACGGCCGGTCGAGCGCTTCGCGAAAGCGGCCGCGGGCGCGGTCGAGCCGGACCCGGTCCTGCGGTCGGCGCGGCCCGGCGAGCGAGGGGACCACGGTCCCCAGGTCCAGTTCGAGCGTCTCCGGATACTCCGGCGGGTGTTCGGGGTCGTGCCACAGGCCCTGCGCCTTCGCGTACGCCGCAATGAGTTCGACCTGCGACTCGGGGCGGCCGGTGAAGCGCAGGTAGCGGATCGTCTCGGCGTCAACCGGGAAGTACGCGCACGTGGACCCGAACTCGGGGCTCATGTTCGCGATCGTGGCCCGGTCCGGGACGCCGAGCGCGGCGACGCCCGGCCCGGAGAACTCGGTGAACTTCCCGACGACGCCGCGCCCGCGCATGAGCTCCGTCAGGTGCAGGACCAGGTCGGTCGCGGTCGAGCCGGGCGGGAGCGCCCCGGTGAGGCGCACGCCCACGACCCGGGGGAGCAGGATCGACACGGGCTCGCCGAGCATCGCCGCCTCGGCCTCGATCCCGCCGATGCCCCAGCCGAGGACGCCGAGGCCGTTGACCATCGTCGTGTGCGAGTCGGTGCCAAGGCACAGGTCGGGGAAGGCCCGGCCGTCGCGGGCCTCCACGACCCGCGCGAGCCGCTCCAGGTTGACCTGGTGCATGATCCCGGTCCCGGGCGGCACGACCGCGAACCGGTCGAAGGCGCCCTCGGCCCATTTCAGGAACCGGTAGCGCTCACCGTTGCGCTCGTACTCGCGCTTCGTGTTGAGCGCCAGGGCGTCCGGGCGACCGAAGTGGTCCACGATCACCGAGTGGTCCACCACGAGCTCCGCAGGGATGAGCGGGTTGACCCGCCCGGGGTCGCCGCCGAGGGCGGCGACGGCGTCGCGCATCGCGGCGAGGTCGGCGAGGGCCGGGACGCCGTTGGTGTCGTGCAGGAAGATCCGCGACGGGTTGAGGTCCACGGCGGTCGCCGTCCCGGTCCCGTCCCAGTTCAGGAGCGCGTCGACCTGATCGGCGGGGGCGCCGTGGCGCAGCAGGTTCTCCAGGACGATCCGGAGGCTGTACGGCATCCCCGCGGGCGCGAGGCCCGCGATCCGGTGGATCCGGTACCGCTCGCCCCCCACGGCGAGTTCGCCTTCAATGCCGGTGCGGGCCTTCATGCTCCGGTTCCTTCTAGGGTGAACGGGACGCCGCAGTCGGCGGCGAGCGCCCGCAGGCCGTCGATCGTCTTGGCGGGCAGCACGACGCCCTCGCGGCGGCCGCGGGCCTCGTTGCGGGCCTCGATCTCCCCGGGCACGACGACCTCCCCGGCGCCGGGCGCGAGCGCCACGCCCTTGGTGGCGGCGATGAGGTCGGCCATGCGCCGCTCGTACTCGCCGGGGTCGATGAGGGCGTCCACCCTGATCGCGAGCACGAGGTGCCCGCAGCCGCTGCGCGCGTCGGGCACGTACGGGCCGGCCACGCCGGTGCCGTAGGAGGAGCCGGTGAGGACCCCGGAGAGGACGTCCATCATGAACGCGATCGCGTACCCCTTGTGCCCGGCCATCGGGAGCAGCGTCCCGGCGATGGCCGCGGTCGGGTCGGTGGTCGGCGCGCCCGTCTCGTCGGTCGCCCAGTCCTCGGGGATCGCCTGGCCGCGTTCGCGGGCGGCGTAGATCTTGCCGCGCGCGACGAGCGTGTTCGCGATGTCGAGGACGACCGGCCCGTGCCCGCCGCCGGGCACCGCGATCGACCACGGGTTCGCGCCGACGGTCTTGTCCCGCCCGCCCCACGGCGCCATCGCGGGGCTGCCGTTGGTGGTGAGGATCCCGACGCACCCGGCGTCGGCGATCCGCCGCGTCCAGTACGCGGCGGTCCCGAAGTGCCCGGAGTCGCGGACGGCGACCACGCCGACGCCGTGCCGCTCGGCGCGCTCGACGGCCTGGCGGCAGGCGTGGTCGGCGAGGACCTGCCCGATCCCGTCGCGCCCGTCGACCACGGCGACGGCGCCGAGGTCGGCGACGGTCTCGGGTTCGGTGCGGGCCTTCATGGCGCCGGTCCTGAGCCGTGCGGCGTACCAGCCGAGGCGCAGCATCCCGTGCGACGGGTGGCCTTGCAGGTCGGCGGCGGTGAGGCTCTCGGCGACCAGGCGCGCGTCGTCCTCGGGCACGCCGAGCGCGGCGAGGACGGACGCGCCGAACCCGGTGAGGCGGTCGGGGTCGATGGCGGTCATCGCGCGGTCCCTTCGGCGGGCGGTCGGATCGGAAGGTGCGGCGCGGCCATTCAGGCCCGCCCGATGGCGGCGACGACCGCGGCGGTGAACGCGCTGGTGGACGCGGTGCCGCCCATGTCGGCGGTCGCGGTGCCGCCCTTCACGACCGCTTCGACCGCGGCTTCGAGGCGGTCGCCCGCGTCGAGGGCCCGCGGGTCCTCGTCCTTGACCGCGAGCCAGCGCAGGAGCATCGCCGAGGACAGCATCATGGCGATCGGGTTGGCGACGTCGCGTCCGGCGATGTCGGGCGCGGACCCGTGCGCGGCCTGGGCCATGGCCTTGGAGTCGGAGGCGTTGAGGGAGGGGGCGATGCCGAGGGATCCGGCGAGTTCCCCGGCGAGGTCGGAGAGGATGTCGCCGAACATGTTCTCGGTGACGATGACGTCGAACTCGTCGGCGCGGCGCACGAGGTGGACGGTCATGGCGTCGATGTGGAAGTCGTCGACGGCGACGTCGGGGAAGGCGGCGCCGACCTCCAGGCACACGGTCTTGAACAGGCCGGTGGTCAGTTTGAGGACGTTCGCCTTGTGCACGATGGTGACCCGCTTGCCGCGGGTGCGGGCGAGGGCGAACGCCTCGCGGGCGATGCGCTCGACGGCCTGCCTGGTGATGATGCCCATGGCGATCGCGGTGTCGGGGGTGGGCATGAACTCGCCGGTCCCGGCGTAGGTGGAGCGGTCGGCGTAGAAGCCCTGGGTGTTCTCGCGGACGATCACGAGGTCGGTGCCGGGGACGACGGCGTCGCCGCCCTCGAACGCCTTGGCGGGCCTGATGTTCGCGAACAGGTCGAAGTGCTTGCGGATGGTCCCGGAGGGGTTGAGGAGGGAGCGGTGCGGCTCGGGGTAGGCGGCGGAGTCGTGCGGGCCGAGCAGCCAGGCGTCGACCCGGTCGAGCGCTTCCAAGGTGGTCTCGGGGACGGCGGTGCCGTGGGTCGCGATGGCGGCCAGGCCGAGCGGCAGCTCCCGCCATTCGACGGGCGCGAGGCCCGCGGCCGCGGCGGCGGCGTCGACGGCCGCGACGGCGGCGGGCACGATCTCGGGTCCGATGCCGTCGCCGTGGAGGACGCCGAGTGCGTAAGACGTGGTCATGTGTGTCCTTTCGGGAGTTACTTGGCGGCGGGGGCCGGTCCGGCGTACAGGAGCGCGTCCTCGGGGCCGAACAGGAGGTCCGCTTCACCGCCGAGGCGGGCGCGGGCGCTGTCGACCTGGACGGTCCGGTCGCCGACCTGGAACAGGTACTCGTAGCGGGAGCCGACGTAGGAGCCGGTGACGACGGCGGCGCGGAGGGCGTTCGCGCCGGCGGCGGCGGTCCCGGCGGGGACGGCCTTCAGGCGCTCGGGCCTGACGGCGACGGTGACCGGGTCGCCTTCGCGCGCTTCGATTCCGGCGGCGATCCGGACGGTGCCCGCGCCGTCCAGGTCGACGTCGACGAGGCTTCCGGTGTTGGCGGCGACGCGGCCGGGCAGGAAGTTGCACCGGCCGACGAACGCGGCGACCTCGGCGGCCGCGGGGGTCTCGTAGATCTCGACGGGGGTGCCGACCTGGGTCATGCGGCCTTCGGACATGACGGCGATCCGGTCGGAGAGGGCGAGGGCCTCCTCCTGGTCGTGCGTGACGTACACGGTGGTGATGCCCAGGTCCGCCTGGAGCCGCTTGAGCCAGGCGCGGGCCTGCTCGCGCAGTTTCGCGTCCAGGTTGGACAGCGGCTCGTCGAGGAGAAGCACCGTCGGGGAGTAGACGAGCGCCCGCGCGAGGGCGACGCGCTGCTGCTGGCCGCCGGAGAGCTGGTGCGGGTAGCGGCCCGCCAGGTGCGCGAGGTCCACTTTGGCGAGGGCCTCGGCGATGCGCCGGTCGCGCTCGGACCTGCCGACCTTCCGCAGCTTCAAGGGGAGTGCGAGGTTCTCGGCGATGGTCTTGTGCGGCCACAGGGCGTACGACTGGAACACCATGCCGAGGTTGCGCTCCTCGGGCTGGAGGAACACGCCGTCGCCGACGAACACGGTGCCGCCCACGCTGATCGACCCGCCGGAGGGCCGCTCCAGGCCCGCCACGCAGTTGAGGGTGGTGGACTTCCCGCACCCCGAGGGGCCCAGGAGCGTGAAGAACTCGCCGTCGGCGACCGTCGCGTCGACCCCTTCGAGGACGGTGGTCTCGCCGAACTTCTTGACGAGGTTCGAGATCCGGACGTCAGGCATGGTCGCCCCTTTCACTGCTGCGCATGAGGAGTCCCGCGAGGCCGACGAACGCGACGGTGATGGCGATCTGGAGGGTGGCGAGGGCGGCCACCGAGCCGGTGTTGCCCTGCTTCCACAGTTCAAGCATCGTGGTGCCGATGACGTTCGACTCGGCCGAGGCGAGGAACACCGCGGGCGAGTACTCCTTGAGGATGATGACGAAGGTGAGGATGAGCGCCCCCGCGAACGCGGGCGTGACGAGGCGCGCGAGGACGCTCCAGAAGGTGCGCAGCCAGTCCGCGCCCGAGACGCGCGCGGCGTTGTCGAGCTCGGTGCCGATCTGCATGGCCGCGGGGGCGACCGATCCGAACGCGCTCGGCAGGGCCCGGACGCTGAAGCCGACGATGACGGCGAACAGGGTGCCCTGGACGAGCCCGCCGAGGCCGAACGGCAGGTACGCGAAGGCCCAGAACATGCCGATGCCGACGATGATCCCGGGCATGGCCTGCGGTGCGAGCGACAGGAACTCCACGGCCCGCCCGGCGCGGAACGGGGACCGCTTCGCGACCATGACCGCCGCGGTGGCGAGGACGCTGACGGCGACGGCGCCGACCGCGGAGACGATGAGCGAGTTGGTGATCGACTGGACGTACGAGGCGAACGAGAAGATCCGCTCGTAGTTCTCGACCGTGAGCGTCTCCAGCGGAGACTGGAGGGGCGTGAACACCAGCGTGAACGAGCGGAACACGAGCCCGCCGATCGGGATAAGCGCCCCGAACACCAGGTACACGGCGATGAACGCCGCCGCGACCCACTTCAGGCCGCCGATGTCGAGGCGCCGCGGCCGGGTGGCCTTGCCGCGCACCGACACGAACCGCTGCGCGTTGCGCAGCAGCTTCGCCTGCACGACGACCGCGGCGACGGTGAGCACGAGGATCACGACCGAGGCCGCGCCCATGACGCCGTAGTCGGGGCTGATCGACTTGAGGCCGTGGTGGTACAGGAACGTCGAGAACACCTCGATGCCCACCGGCTGCCCGTAGATGAGCGGGATGCTCAGCGTCTCAAGGGACACGGAGAACACGAGGATCGCCGAGTACACCATGGGCGGTCGCAGCATCGGGATCACCACCGAGAACAGGACCCGCAGCGGCCGGGCCCCGCACACCTGCGCGGCCGACTCCAGCGACGCGTCCGAGCGGCGCAGCGCGTTGGCGCAGAACACGTACGCGATCGGCGCGAGCGCCACCGCCTCGGTCAGGGCCATGCCGGGGATCGAGTACAGGTCCCACGGGACGGTCCCCACGAGGTCCCGCACCCACACCGACACGAACCCGGCCGGGCCGTACATGGCGATCCACCCGAACCCGAGGATGAGCGAGGAGATGAAGAACGGCCACTGCATCGCCGCGGCGAACACGCGCCCGCCGGGCAGCTTGGTGCGCACCACGACCACGGCCATCGGCACCGCGAACGCCAAGGCCAGCACCGTGGTGAGCGCCGAGAACAGCGCCGTGTTCCACGCGACGCGCCCGAACCCGGCCTCGGTGAACAGCCGCGTGTAGTTCTCGACGGTGAACAGGCCCCCGGCCTCGTACAGGGGACGGTCCATGAGGGACTGAATGAGGGTCGGGACGACCGGCGCGAGCGTGAACAGGGCCACGACCACGAGGACGGTCCAGTAGACGGCGTGCTCGCGGCCCAGCCCGAAGGGGCGGTGGCGCCTGGGCAGGCGCCCGACCTCCTCGGTCCGCGGCGCCGCGGCCGGGGGCGCTTCGGCGACGGCCATGTCAGCTGCCGCCTTCCAGGAGGCCGTTCCAGCGGCCGGTGAACTCGTCCACCTCGGCCTCGTCGACGAGTTCGTAGGGCGCGAAGATGATCGCGTCCTCGCCGACGGCGTCGACGACCTCCTGGTAGGTGTGCAGGCCCTCGACCTGCTCGACGCTGTCGCGGTAGGAGGCGAGGCCGCCTTCGGCGACGGCCCGCTGGCCCTCCTCGGAGAGCAGGAAGTCCACGAACAGGCGCGAGGTGTTCGGGTGCGGCGCGCCGTGGGCGATGCCGATGCCGCGGGGGAGCAGCACGGTCCCGTCCTGGGGGAACACGATCTCGAACAGGCCGCCGGAGTCGGCGACGACGGGGTTGGCGGGCGCGGCGCTGATGAAGAACCCGGCGAGGTACTCCCCGGCGAGGATCTTCTCGTTCTGGGTGCCCGAGGAGGTCTCGGGGCGGGCGAGCGGCAGGAGCGTCTCCAGGTGCTGCCACGCGTCGGGGACGTGCTCGGCGAAGGCGCGGGAGACGGTGAACCCGAAGGCCCCGCCGACGTCGCGGGAGGTCAGCTTGTCCTCGAACAGCCCGGTGTCGGCGGCGACGATCTCGGCGAGGTGGCCGATGCCGGTGGGCGCCTCGGGCATGAGGGAGGTGTTGTAGGCGATGGTCTGCGGGTCGACGGACATGGCGTAGACGTTCGGCAGCAGGAGCGCGAACTCGGGGAGGTGCGCGAGCTCGGGGGAGTCGTGGGCGAGGAGGCGGTCCTCGCCGCCGGCGTACTCGGCCCAGGCCTGGGCGGCGTTGGAGACCACGAGGTCGGCGGGGGAGCCGTTGGTGGCCTGCTCGGAGAGGATCCGCTGGAAGACCTCGTCGCTGTCGAGGTTGGAGGCGTTGACCTTCTCGACCCAGGGGTACTTCTTCTGGAAGTCGCGGAGGATCGGCGCCCAGTTCTCCTGGTCGGTGTTGGAGTAGATCTCCAGCTCGCCGCCCTCCTCCTTGGACGCGGCGAGGATGTCGGCGTACTCGGCGGGGTAGTAGTCGGGGACCTGCTCGGCGTCGATCTCGTTGGCGGGCAAGGGGGTCTCGTCCTCGCCGCAGGCGGCGAGCGCGCCCGCGGCGCCGACGGCGGCGGCGCCGAGGAGGCCCCGCCTGGTCAGTGCGGGGGGAAGGGGTCGAGTGGACATCGCTGCCGCTCCTTTGCGGGGTCGTGTCGTCAGTGACAGCCGAAGGTTATAGGTTATAACCTCTAGCTGTCAAACCCGCTACCGTGCCTTTTCTCGATTCTTTCGCCCGTCCTGCGGGCGTGCACAGCCTGCCGTCGCAAGGTAGGCTATAACCTCCATCAGAGGAGGACAGATGATCCAGCCCTTGCCGGCGGCGACGAAGAGCGAGTTCGCGTACCAGGTCCTGCGCGAGCAGATCCTCTCCGGCGAGCTCGCCCCCGGGCAGGTGCTCAACCAGGCGGTGCTCGCCCCCGCGATCGGCGTGAGCACCACGCCCTTGCGCGAGGCCCTGCGCCGCCTCAGCGCCGAGGGCCTGGTGGACCTCGGCACGCACCGCGACTCGCGCGTCTCGCCGCTGACGGCCGAGGAGGCCCGCGACCTGCTGGAGATCCGCCGCTCCCTCGACCCGCTCGCGGCCTCCCTCGCCGCCGAGCGCCGCACCACCGAGGACCTCCGCCTCATCCGCGAGGCGGCCGAGCAGGTCCACGCCCTGCCCGACGACCCGAGCGTCCCGGACCTGGTGGCGCACCGCCGCTTCCACGCCGCGGTCTACCGCGCCTCGCACAACGACCTGCTGGTGACCACGCTCGACGCCCTGTGGGACAAGGCCGACCGCTACCGGCGCCTCGGCCTGGAGGCCCGCCGCTCCCAGGCCGACCGCGACCAGAAGGACGCCGAGCACCGCGAGCTCGTCGACTGCATCGTCGCCGGGGACGTCGAGGGCGCCGCAGGGGTCATGCGCCGCCACATCGACACGAGCCTGGGCGCGACCGCGGCCTCCCGCCTCGGCGCCCGGCCCGCCTCGGTCTAGTCCGTGAACGTGGAGTAGGTGCCCGCCTTCGGGAACAGCGACCGCGCGCGGTCGAGGTCCGGGGCCACGAAGCGGCCCTCGGCCGCCACCAGGATCGTCTCGGGGTCCCCCTCCGGGCAGACGCTCCCGGCCACGGTGATCTTGCGGCCCTCGATCCCGGTGACCCGGGCCTTGAGCAGCAGCGGCATCTCCACCGGCACCGGTCGCTGGTACCGCACGTCGAGGCCGATCGTCATGGCGGGCAGGCCCTTCGCCGCGCACGCCCAGCCCATCAGCTCGTCCAGGAGCATCGCGCTCAGGCCCCCGTGCGCGAACCCGGGCGGGCCCTCGTGGACCACGCCGAGCACGCACCGCCCGACCATGCCGTCGCGGTCGGTCTCCTCGATGTCCATCGGCGGCGCGATCGGGCTGCCGTGCCCGGCCGCCGGGCTGTACATGCGCAGCCCGAACGGGAACACGTCGACCTCGGGGATCTCCGCGCGCTCCCTGCGGCGCCCGGTGAACCGCGCCTCGAGCCGCCTGACCTCGCCCGCCAGCTCCTCCAGGACCGCAGTGGGGGTCTCGGTGCGCACCGCGGTCTCCACGAGCGCCCGCATCTCGCGGCCGAGCTCGGCGACGGCCTTGCGGCGCAGTTCGAGGTCCTCGCTGGACATCCGCGCTCCTCCTGTATATGACGACCGTTATAATCGGGGCCAGGTTACCACGAGACCCTGAACGGAGGCCGACCGTGACGCGCGCCGACCCGCCCTCCCGCGAGCGCATCGTCGCCGGGGCCGCCGACCTCATCGCCCGCCGCGGCCTCAGCGCCGCCAGCATCCGCGAGACCGCCCGGCACGCGAACGCGCCCCTCGGCTCCACCTACCACTACTTTCCGGACGGCAAGGCCCAGTTGGCGACCGAGGCCGTCCAGTACGCCGCGGCCTCCGTCGAGCGGCACATGCGCGACGCGATGGACGCCGGCCCCGCCGCGGGCCTCGCCGCCTACCTCAAGCGCTGGCGGGACATCGTGGTCGGCAGCGGGTTCCGCACCGGCTGCCCCGTGCTCGCCGTCGCCGTCGAGGAGCCCCCGGAGGACGAGTTCCCGCCCGCGCTGCGCGCCGCCGCGGCGGCCTTCGACCGCTGGGAGCGGCTGTTCGCCGAGTCCCTCGAAGCCCACGGCGCCGATGCCGAGGAGGCCCGCGACCTCGCCACGCTCGCCGTCGCCGCCGTCGAGGGGACCGTGGCGATGTGCCGCGCCAAGCAGTCGACCGAGCCGCTCGACCGGGTCGCGCGGCGCCTCGAAGCGCTCGTGGCGGCCGCCGTCCAGCGCTGAACGGTCGCGGACCGTGACCGGTCCGTCCATTTCGGTGCAACTTGCCGACCTGGGCGTTGACCGCTCACAAGGGTCAGTAAGGTCGGACCCCACGACCCTTTGCCGCCGCCCGCGCGTGCGCGGTGGCGGCCGTCTGAAGGACGAAACCGGCAATGAGTAGACCTTCACCCCGATCGAGCATCCACGCGCACCGGATGCCTCCGATGACGAACTGGCGCCGCGTGCTCATCGTGGGCGGCACCGCGATCGGCCTGATCGCGGCCACCACGATCGGCGCGGCCGTCGCCATGACCGGCGGCGGGTCCGGCGGCGGCGACGGCGCCGACGGCGCCGAGCCCACCGCGGGCTCCCCGACGGCCGCAGCCGAATCGACCGCCTCGCCGTCCCCGTCGCCCTCGCCGACCGAGACCGCGACCTCCGCCGCGCCCGCGGGCGACGGCCTGTGCGACCGCGCCCCCGCGGCCGGACCCGACGTCGCGGTGACCGAAGTGGACGCGAACGTGATCGGCGCTGGCGGGGAGGGCGACACCGACCCGCTCCCCGCGGCCCTGGCCGCCACCCCGGACGGGCGGTCCTGGCTCGCCTGGGACGGCACCGACGACCGGATCCACCTGGCCCGCCTCGACTGCGACGACGCGATCGACGGCGAGTCCTTCGACCTCGAAGGCGTCGACCTCCAGGACGTCATCGCCGACGCCGACGGCGTCACCGTCCTCGTCACCCGCGAAGGCGACTGCGGCGACGGGCCCCTGTGCGGCGGCGAGTCCAGCCCCTGCCGCACGATGCACATGGTGCGCTTCGACAACGCGGGATCGCAGGTGTGGGAGCGCCAGGTGACCAACCTCGGCGACGGCCGGTCCGGCTACGACGACGGCGCCCGCTTCGTGTGGTGGTACCAGCACCACGGCCGCCTCGCCTCCGACGGGAGCAACACCGCCGCGTACTTCGGCGTTGCCATCACCGTCGCGAATGGGAACTGCGTCGACATCCACGAGGGCGACCGCATGCAGGTCGTCGACGCGGACGGGGACCTCGCCGACCACGGCGACGCGTTCGCCGTGGGGTGCAGCCACTCCTGGACCGCGCGCATCGCCTGGAACGCCGAACGCGACGAGTTCGGCATGGTCTGCGCGACCGACAACCAGTGCCGCATCGCGATACCCGCGTACACCACGGTCGCGGCGGGGGAGTGCGACGGGAGCCTGTTCGGCGGCGACCTCGTCGCCGTCGGGGACGGCTACTGGACCGCCTGGAGCCAAGGGGGCCAGGCCCGCCTGGAGCACTTCACCGACGGGCCCTCCGACAGCACCGTGGACACCGGCGCCGACACCGGCCACCCGCACCTGGTCGCGTACGGCGACGACCTGCTCCTCGCCTGGGAGTCCGGGGACGGCATGAGGGCGCAGGTCCGCGACGCCGGGTCCGGCGCGGCCGCGGGGGACCCGTTCGACATCGACGTCCCGGATCACGACTACCAGGCGTTCAAGGCATATCCTGACGGCAGCGCCGCCTACCCGGCGGCCGACGACGGCGCCATCCGCATCGCCCGGGTGATGCCCCCGGCCTGAACGGGCCCCTGACTTACCGGAGACCCCTTGGCACCGCTGCACCTCACCGCCCTGCTCGCCGCGCTCCTCAGCGCCGGGCTCATGGCCGGGCTGTTCACCGGGTACTCGTACTCGGTGATGCCCGGCCTGAAGATCCTCGACGACCGCGCGTGGATCGCCGCGCTCCAGCACATCAACCGCGTCATCCTCAACGGCCGCTTCATGACCGCGTTCCTCGGCTCGGTCGTGTTCGCGCTCGCCGCGGTCATCCTGGGGTTCTTCCAGGACGACAGGTCGGCGCTGCCGTGGACGGTCGCCGGGCTCGCGTGCAACCTCGTCATGCTCATCGGGACCATGGCGAAGAACGTCCCCCTCAACGACCGCCTCGAAGCCGCCGGGGACCCGGCCGCGATCGAAGACCCCGCCGCGCTCCGCAGTGCGGTCGAGGAGACGTGGATCAAGTGGAACCACGTCCGCGGCGTCGCGTCCCTCCTGGGCCTCGCGGCCCTCGCGTGGGCGCTCTACACGACGGGCCTCAACGCCTAGAGCAGGTCGGCGCGGTGGACCAGTGCCGCCGCGCCGATCAGCGGCGCGTCCCCGCCGAGCTCGGCGCGCACCACCTTCAGGTCCGCCGCGTAGGCGTTGACCGCGTTGGCGCGCACCGATTCGGCCACCAGGTCCGGGTAGTCGTCGGCGACGAACGAGAACCCGCCGCCGATCACGGCGACCTCCAGGTCCAGGAGCGTCGCGGCGTTCACCAGGCCCAGGCCCACGGCCCGTGCCGAGCGGCGCACCGCCGCGACCGCGACCGGCACGCCCGCGGCGTAGTCGCGCGCCAGGTCCTCGCCGGTCGCCCCGTCCCAGCCCTCGCCCTGCGCCCACCGCACCGTGTTCGGGCCCGAGGCGATCCCCTCCACCGTCGCGTCGTGCGCCGAGGCGCCGACCCGGTCGACCACGAGCTGCCCGATGTGGCCGGCGTTCCCGCCGCCGCCCGAGACGATCCGCCCGTCGCTGACCAGGCCCCCGCCGACCCCCGTGGACACGACCATGACCAGGGCGTTGCGGACCCCGCGGGCCGCGCCGAGCCATGTCTCCGCGAGCGCGATGCAGGTCCCGTCGAGCCGCAGCGCCACCCCGTCGAGGCCGCTCACGTCCCGCACGAACCCGGTGATCCCGAAGCCCTGCATCGCGGGCAGGTTGATCGGCCCGATCGTCCCCGCGTCCAGGTCCAGCGGCCCGGCCGACCCGATCCCGGCGCCCGACACCGCGGCCCACTCCGGAGCGGCCGCGCAGTGGCGCACGACCTGCTCGATCGCCCGCTCGCCCGCGGTCCGGTCGGCGGCCGCGGCCGCACCGGTCGCCGCCCGCGAGCGTGTCCCCTCGACCACGGTCCCGTCCGCGCGCACCAGCGCGGCCTCCACCTTGGTGCCGCCCAGGTCGAGCGCCATCGTCACGTTCATGCCGCGAGCCTACCGAGCGCACCGCGTTTCCCCCGGTCCCGGGCCCGCCGAAAATAATCCAAGATATTCCTTGACAAGAATATTCGCTTCGAGGAATACTTGTCGCATGGACGCAATCCTCGCCGCACTCGCCGACCCGGCCCGCTGGCGCCTCGTCAACCTCCTCGCCGAGCGGCCCCGGCCCGTCGGCGTCCTCGCCGAACTCGCCGAAGCCCGCCAGCCCCAGACCACCAAGCACCTCCAGGCGCTCGAACGCGCCGGGATCGTCGCCTCCCAGCGCAGCGGCCAGCGCCGCATCTACGCGCTGCGGCCCGGACCGATCCGCGACGCCGCGACCGCGCTGGCCGCCCTCGCCGACGCCGCCGAGACCGCCCGCGCCGCCTTCGACCGCCACGGCCTCGCCATGGACGCCGAACGGCTCGCCGCCGACGCCCCCGGCTGGGCCGACGGCCGCGAGTTCCGCTTCCACCGCACCCTCGGCGGCGGCGTCGACGCCGTCTGGCACCACCTCACCGACCCCGGGCTCCTCGCCCGGTGGTGGACCCCCGACGACCTGCGCGTCTCCGAACTCGTCTTCGAGGCCCGCCCCGGCGGCCGCATCGTCCACGAGTACCGCGACGCCGAGGACCACGGCGGCACCGACGCCGTCGTCGGCCGCGCCGAAGGCACCGTCGACGCGGTCGTCCCGCGCGAACGCCTCGCCTACCGCCAGACCCCGCTGCTGCCCGACGGCACGCACGCCTTCACCGCGGACGTGGAGTACACGCTCACCGCCCGCGACGGCGGCACCGACCTCGACGTGCGCTTCCGCGTCGGCGACTCCACCGTCGACTCCGCCGCGTTCATCGCCGGCATCGAGACCGGCTTCGGCCAGACCCTCGACAAGCTCGCGGCCGCCGTCGCCGCCCCGGACCGCCACGACCACCCGACCACCGAGAACAGGAACCCGAAATGAGCAGCACCAACGGCCGCAAGGTCATCGCCAACATCAACCTCTCCCTCGACGGCCGCTACGACGGCCCCGGCGCCCCCACCGACATGTCCTGGGTCATGCCGTACGCGATCACCGACACCGCCCGCGACCACATGACCGACCTGTGGCGCAACGCCACCACCGCCGTCCTCGGCCGCGTCAACGCCGAAGGCTTCCTCGGGTTCTGGCCCACTGTCATCGGCATGGAGGGCGTCGACCCGCGTGACGAGGGCTTCGCGAAGTGGCTCGTCGACACCGAGAAGGTGGTCCTCTCCTCGACCCTCACCGAGGCCCCCTGGGAGCGCACGGTCATCGAGCACCGGCCGACCGCCGACGTCGTCCGCGACCTCAAGGCCGCCGAAGGCGGCGACATCCTCGTCCCCTCCAGCGCCAGCGTCATCAAGGACCTCCTCGAAGCCGACCTCGTGGACCGGTTCTCCTCCATCCACTTCCCGGTCGTCCTCGGCGGCGGGCCCGCCCTCTTCGACCGGCCCCTGCCCGCCGGGAAGTGGAACCTGGTGAGTCACAAGGCCTGCGAGCACGGCGCCGTGGCCGTCGTCTACGACCGCGACCGCTCATGAACACGACACGGCCGCGGCGCTCCCGCTGGGAGCGCCGCGGCCGGGCCCTCGGCCTACAGGTTCGCGACGACCGCCGCCGTCACCTCGTCGGTCGACGCGGTCCCGCCGACGTCCCGGGTGAGCACGCCCGCGGCCGACGCCGCCTCGATCGCCCGCTCGATCCGCGCCGCCTCCTCCGGGAGCCCCAGGTGCGCGAGCATGAGCGCGGCGCTCCCGATGGCGCCCACCGGGTTCGCGGCCCCCTGGCCCGCGATGTCCGGCGCCGACCCGTGGACCGGCTCGAACATGGACGGGAACCGCCCCTCGGGGTTCAGGTTCGCGCTGGCGGCCAGGCCCAGGCTCCCGGCCAGGGCCGAGCCGAGGTCGGAGAGGATGTCCGCGTTCAGGTTCGAGGCCACCACCACCGACAGGTCCTCGGGCCGCAGCACGAACTTCGCGGCCATCGCGTCGACCAGGACGCTCTCGGTCTCCACGTCGGGGTAGTCGGCGGCCACGCGGCGGAACACGTCGTCCCACAGGACCATCCCGTACTGCTGCGCGTTGCTCTTGGTCACGCTGGAGACCTTCCGGCGGGACCTGGTGCGCGCCAGGTCGAACGCGAACCGCATGATCCGCTCGCACCCCGCCTCGGTGAACAGCGCCGACTGGATCGCCACCTCGGCGCCGTCGCCGCGCGAGGCGAGGTTGCGGCCCCCGATCCCGGCGTACTCGCCCTCGGAGTTCTCCCGCACCACCACCCAGTCCAGCTCAGTGCCGTCGGCCTTCCGCAGCGGGCTCACCACGCCCGGCAGGAAGTGCACGGGCCGCACGTTCGCCCACTGGTCGAAGCTCTGGCAGATCCGCAGCCGCAGCCCCCACAGGCTCACGTGGTCGGGGACCGTCGGCCACCCCACCGCCCCGAAGTAGATCGCGTCGAAGCCCTTGAGGACCTCCAGGCCGTCCTCGGGCATCATCCGGCCGTGCGCGGCGTAGTAGTCCGAGCCCCACAAGAACTCCTCCCACTCCAGGGAGAACCGCCCCTCCGCCTGGAGCTTGTCGAGCACGGCCCTTCCGGCGGCCACCACCTCCCGCCCGATGCCGTCGGCGGGAATGGCGGCGATGCGCAGCGACCGGTCCATGACTGCTCCTTCGTGCCGGGGACGATCCGCATCGAGTCAACACCCGGCCGCGGGCCCGCGTCCAAGACCGGTTCGCGATGGCGCCCATCGGGAGGCCCTATCGGTCGGTCCAGTCCTCCGCCATCGCCACGAACGCGCGGGCCGCCGGGCTCAGCCCGTCGGGGCGGCACACCAGCGACACGTGCAGGTGCCAGGCCGGCTCGATCCGCCGCACCGCGGCGCCGGTCCGCTCCGCGAGGAGCGACCACGATGCGGGCATGACCGCGTGGCCGAACCCGGCCAGCACCAGCGGCAGGATCGAGGTCCGGTGCGCGATCTCCGCGGCCAGGCGCACGCCGTCGATGTCGGCGAGCAGGTCGTCCACGAAGCGGCGCATGATGCTCCCGCGCTGGGAGGCGATGAGCCGCAGGCCCCGGAAGTCCTCGCGGCCGACCGTCCCGCCGGTCGGCAGGTCGGCGCCGGGCGGGGAGATGAGCACCAGCGGCTGGCTCTCCACCGGCACCACGCGCAGCTCGGCGGTGCGCAGGTCCTCGGCGGACCCGAGGAGGCCGACCTCGCTCGCGCCGGTCCTGACGTGCGCCACGACCTCGTCGGCGGTGAACGCGCCCTCGACGTTCACGACGATGCCCGGGTACCGCTCGACGAAGCGGGTCATCATCGCCGTGAGCGGCTCGATCCCGGGGGAGGGCATCGACACCATGTCGAGGCGCCCGCGCTCGAGCTCGCGCACCGACCGGGCCGCGTCGCGCGCGGTCTCCAGGTCCCGCAGGACCTGCCGGGCCGGCTCGACCAGGCGCCGCCCCGCGTCGGACAGGACCACGCCGCGCCCGACCCGGTGGAACAGCTCGACGCCCAGGCCCCGTTCGAGGTTCGCGATGGCCTGCGACAGGGACGGCTGCGCGATGTGGATCTGCTCGGCGGCCTTCCCGAACCCGCCGTGGTCGACCACGGCGAGGAAGTATCCGAGCTGGCGTGCGTCCAAGGCGGCTCCGGCGACTGGATCGTAGATCCTATAGGATATAGGGGTGTGGGCGCCCGTCCCGGACTCCGTGCTCCGGAGTCTAGTGCCGGGCGCCCGATTTGCGCTAGTTCGTTCAGCTGCCGATGCCCGTGAACACGACCATCAGCGGCATGAGCGCGATGATGACGACCGCGCCGATGAGGTCGAACGTGACCCCCGAGCGGATCATCTTCGTCATCGGCACGCAGCCGGTGCCGTAGACGATCGCGTTCTGCGGCGTCGAGACCGGCAGCATGAACCCGAGCGAGGCCGCGAACGTCGCCGCCAGCGCGGGCACCAGCGGATCGACCCCGGCCGCGGCCGCGAGCGGGATGATGATCGGGACGACGACCGCCGCCGACGCCGTGTTCGACGTGGTCTCGGAGATGAGGACCGCGAGGATCACGGCGAACGCGGTGATCGCGAACGCGCTGGTGATGCCGAGGGCGTCGGAGGCGCCGTTGCCGATGGTCTCGGCCAGGCCGGTCGAGGAGAGCATGGCGCCGAAGATGATCCCGGTGCCGAACAGCAGGATCGTGCCCCAGTCGATCTGCGCGGCGTCCTTCCACGTCAGGGTCGCCTGCTGCTTGGACCAGTTGACGGGCAGCACGAACAGGAGCGCGGCGCCGATGACGGCGGCGACGCCCTCGTCGAGCCGGTCGCTGACCGTGGCGTACGCGCCGGAGTCGGTGCCGGAGACGAGGCCGACGACCGCGGGGACGAGCCACAGCGCGACGGTGACGCCGAAGGCGATGACGGTGTTCTTCTCGGCGCGGCTCATCGGGCCCTGCTCGGCGCGGCGCTCGCGGATGAACTCCTCGACGCCCTCGATGCGGCGGATCTCCGGCTTGTTGACCAGGAGCAGCACCGTCGCGAGGACGGCGAACATGATGAGGCAGATCGGGAGCGCCGCGAGCATCCACTGCCCGAAGGAGATCCGCTCGCCCGTGGCCTCCTCGATGAGGCCCCGGCCGATCAGGTTCGGGGGAGATCCGACGGGCGTCATGAGGCCACCCACGCTGGCGCCGTAGGCGAGCATGAGCATGAGCGCGGTGCCCACGCGCAGTCGCATCGGGTCGAAGTCGGGCCGCACCGTCCCCTGGCTCTGCATGAGCTTGGCGATGACGGCGAGGATGCCCAGGGCCGTGGGCATGAGCATCGCGACGGTCGCGGTGTTGGAGATGAACGCCGACAGGACGCACGTGATGGCGCCGAAGGCGATGATGGTGCGGAACGTGGACCGCCCGACCCCGGGCAGGCCCAGCACGAAGTACGCGACCCGTTGCGCCACACCGTGCTTGAGCATCGCCTGCGCGAGGATGAACGCGCCGATGAACGTGAAGATCGTGGTGGACCCGAAGGGCGCCAGGACGTCGTCGCCGGGGGCGACCCCGAGGACCACGATCGCGGCGACGCCGACGAGGCCGCCGACGGGGATGGGGATCGGCTCGCAGATCCACAGGACGACGACGCCGAGGAGCACCGCGGCCAGGGTCTGCTGGTCGCCGGGCATGTCGAGGGGCAGGAACCCGAACACGAGGCTGACGAGGGGCGCGAGGAACCAGCCGACGAGGCGCCGGCCCTTCTCGAACTTCTCCTCGGCGCCCGAGCCGAGCTCGGAGAGACTGCGGTAGGTGGAGCCGCCCAGCAGGGCCTTGTCCACATCGGTGCGAGGGGTGTCGGAGGGCGCCGCCGCTCCGTGCTCGGCAGTTGAAGCCATGCCTCCTCCTTGAGGGATTGACTGTGGCCACTGTCTCACCCGGGCGGGGATACGTCCAAGAGTCGTCTCCTTTGCGGCATATAGGCTTCGCCTATGGCTCAGGGTCCCACGGGAGGCCGCGGTCAGGGGCGCAGCGGCGCGGCCGAGTCCCTGACGACGATGTGCGTGCCGAGGACGACCCGGTCCTCCACTTCCGGTCCCCTGTGGAGCGCCAGGCGCACGGCCTCGCGGCCCAGCTGCTCGTGCGGGACGTGCACGGTCGTCAGCGCCGGGGTCAGGTCGGAGGCGAGGGGGATGTCGTCGAAGCCGACCACCGAGACGTCCTCAGGCACGCGGACCCCGCGCCCGCGCAGGGCCTTGAGGACTCCGGCGGCGACCATGTCGGTGGCGGCGAAGACCGCGGTCGCGTCGGCGCGCTCGTCCCACAGCGCGTCGGCGACCGCGGCGCCGCTCTCGCGCGTGAACGTGCCGGGCCGGATGAGCCCTTCGTCGACGGCCACACCGTGGTCGGCGTGCGCCCGCCGGTATCCGCGGACGCGCTCGTCGGTGGTGGACAGCCCGAGCTCGCGGCCCACGTAGGCGATCCGGCGGTGCCCGTTGGCGAGCAGGTACGCGGTCATCGCGTACGCGCCGCCCTCGTTGTCGTACTCGACCACCGTGGCCGGGACGTCGGGCCCGGGGGAGGGGCGACCGCACAGGACCAGGCGCGACCCGGACTTGTCCAGGGCGCGCGCGAAGTACGCCATCCGCTCGGTGTACGTGTCGGTGTCCTGGGCCCCGCCGACGAGGATCACCGCTTCGGCGCGCTGCTCGCGCAGCAGCTCCACGACCGCCAGCTCCCGCTCCGGGTCGCCGTGGGTGGTGCACAGGAGGCACAGGCGCCCTTCGGAGGCCGCCTGCTGCTCGACGCCGCGCGCGATGAACGCGAAGAACGGGCCCGTCGCGTCGTCGAGGACCAGCGCGACGGTCTTCGTGGTGGCGCCCGCGAGCGCGCGGGCGTGCGCGTTGACGACGTAGTCGAGGTCCCGCATGGCCCGCAGGACCTTCGAGCGGGTCGGCGGGGCGACCGGGTAGTTCCCGGCGATGACCCTGGAGACGGTCATGGCCGACACGCCCGCGCGCTCGGCCACGTCGGCCAGTGTGGGGCGCTTCCCCGGCTCGCTCCGTCTGGGCACCAAGGACCTCCGTCTCTACGCCTGGCGCCAGCGTAGGTCGCCGTCGACGAGGTGCGCGAGCGGGCGTCCCGCGGCCAGCCGCTCGGCCTCCTCCACGATGTACAGCCCCATGCGCGCGAGCTCGTTGCCCTGCGACCCGGCGACGTGCGGGGTCAGGAACACGTTGGGCAGCGCGAACAGCGGCGAGTCCTCGGGGAGCGGCTCGGGGTGCGTGACGTCGAGGACCGCGGAGATCCGGCCCGTCGCCAGCTCGGCGATGAGTGCGTCGGTGTCCACGAGGCGCCCGCGCGCGGTGTTGATGACGACCGCGCCGTCCCGCATGGCCGCGAACCGCTCGGCGTCCAGGAGCCCGGCGGTCTCGGCGAGGTCGGGGGCGTGCAGGCTCACGATGTCCGCCTCGGCCACGAGCCGGTCGAGGTCGACCAGCTCGGCGCCGAGGTCCGCGGCGTCCTCCACGTACGGGTCGGCCAGGAGCACCCGGAAGTCGAAGGGCCGCAGCAGCTCCAGGACCCGCCGTCCGATCCGCGAGGCCCCCACGATTCCCACGGTCCGGCCGAAGTTCCCGACCTCGGGGTGGATGTAGCCCAGCGCGAACGACCGGTCGGCGCGGAACGCCTCCCGCAGCGCGAAGATCCCCTTGCCCGCCAGCAGGATCGCCGCGAGCGTGTACTCCGCGACGGGCAGCGCGTTCGCGTCCGCGGCGGAGGAGACCGCCAGGCGCTCCCAGCCGGCGTCGGCCACGAGGGGCTTCACCGACCCGGCGGCGTGCAGCACGGTGTGCAGCCGCGGCGCGCGCTCCAAGGCCGCGGCGTCGAGCCGCGGTGCGCCCCAGCCGGAGACGACGACCTCGGCGTCGGCGAGCGGCGCGAACCCCTCGTACCGCTCGGCCACCTGCGCGGGGTCGATGTCGAGCACCGCCCGCAGCCGCCGCATGAGCGGCTCGGGGAACAGCCGCGGCAGGTGGACGGGGTCCATGGCGAACAGCGCGGGCAGACGATCGGCCACCGGGGGGCTCCTTCAATCGTGAAGAACAGTTATCGGTTTCTACCATAGGAGCCGAACGCCGACTTGTCGAGCCTCGCTCCCGAGCCGGTGCTCGGCCCGGACGATTCGCCGCTGACCTGCATACTCCTGGGTCGGGGCAATCTGATCGACCGAATCCGGTAACGATTCGGCAAAGTCGGCTTGTGTTCGCGAGCGCTTGCTCCTAGCATCGCAGATAGCGGTATCTATGCGATGCCCGACAGCCTCTCACCGCTTGAAGGAGAAGACATGCGAAACGCAAGGGCGCGTTCGTCGGCCGTGCCGGCACGGGGACTCTCACGCCGTTCGCTCATGCAGTCCGCCGGGGGTCTCTCGATCGCGGCCGCCGTCCCGCTCGCGCTCGCCGGGTGCGGCACCGCGGGCGGCACGACCGGCGGCAAGACGGCCATCCGGTTCCTGTACGCCACCGGCGACGACACCTGGAACTCCGTCGCCAAGGCCGTCGCCGACGCGTTCAACGCCAAGAGCACCACCGCGGTCGTCGAACTCGACCCGCTGCCCGCGGGCACCGACTACCCGACCGCCATGAAGACCATGGACGCCACCGGCAACTGGCCCGCCCTCGTCGACATGCGCGACACCCTCACCTACCTGGAGGCCGGGAAGCTCGCCCCCATCCCCGACAGCGTCGCGAGCCTGCTCAACGACGAGGTCTACGCGCCCGCCGAGGACGGCGAGGTGTACATCGTCCCCACCACCGCCCTCAACGGCGAACTCGGCTTCAACATGGTCTACGACAAGGACTACTTCGAGGAGCACGGCCTCGCCGTCCCCGCCACCTACGCCGAGTTCATCACCCTCCTCGACGCGATCAAGGCCAACGGCGACGCGCCCCTGGCGACCGCCGCGGGCGAGATCTGGCCCTCCGACCAGCTGTGGAAGCCCCTCGCCGCCCCCACCTTCGCCCAGTACTCCGAGGCCGGGGGCTTCTGGAACGCCGTGCGCGCCGGGGACGCCTCGATCGAGGACCTGCGCGAACCCCTCCAGCGGCTCAAGGACATCACCGACACGTACGTCCTCGAAGGCTGGCAGTCCACCCAGGACGCCCAGACCACGACCCTCCTGGTCAACCGCCAGGCCGTCATGTCCACCTCCTCGGCCGGGATCGGGCGCCTCAACGACGTCAACAAGGTCGACCCCGACTTCAACGCCGGGATCTTCTACGTGCCCGCCGACGACGGGAAGCTCAACGTCCTCAAGGACGACGTCAACGGCGACTCCGCCTCCGGGTTCGCGATCTCCTCGCAGGCGCAGGAGGACGGCGGCAAGGAGTACGACGCGGCCGTGGAGTTCCTGGAGTTCTACTACTCGGTCGACGCCTGCAACCTCATGGAGGAGACCGGGATGATCGCCCCGAACGTCAAGGCCTCCGACGAGATCGTCCGCAACTCCACCATCCCCGGCGCCGGCGACTACTTCGCGATGCTCGACAACCCGAACCTGAACTTCTTCCAGAACCCGACCGCGTGGGCCGGGTTCAGCACCTTCCACACGTTCTTCCGGCAGGCGCGCATCGAGATGCAGGACGGCCAGACCACCATCGACGAATGCATCGCCAAATCCCAGGAGGAGTTCGACAACCAGGCGGAGCACGAGTGACCGCGCAGCTCGCCGAACGCCCGGCCGCCCTCACCGGCGGCCGGGCGCCCGCCCGCGCCCGGCGCTTCACGCGCCACCGCGCCGTGATGCTCCTGTTCATCGCGCCCGCGCTGATCGTCTACGTGCTCATGGTCATCGCGCCCTCGATCCAGTCCATCCAGCTGAGCCTGACGGACTGGGACGGCATCAACCCCGCCTACGACTACGTGGGCCTGGCGAACTACCAGGACATCCTCACCAGCGACCGGTTCTGGAACGCCACCCGCAACACCCTGATCCTCGGCCTCGGCTCCGCGGTGATCGTCAACGCGATCGCCCTCGGCGTCGCGCTCCTGCTCGACAAGCTCAACCACGCGCAGGGGTTCTTCCGCACCATCGTGTACCTCCCGGCGCTCGTCAGCGGCTTCATCGCCGCGACGATCTGGAAGTACATGCTCAACTTCAACTTCGGGGCCGTGAACACCGTCCTGCGCGACCTCGGCCTCGGCGACGCCGCCATGGACTGGCTGGGCGACAACGAGATCGTCGTCGGCGTCCTGCTGTTCATCATCTGCTTCACCCTCGGCGGCAACACCACCCTCATCTACCTGGCGAACCTCCAGTCCGTCCCGCAGGACCTCGTCGAGGCCGCGAAGATCGACGGCGCCTCCCGCGGGCAGGTCTTCCGGTACGTCACCTGGCCGATGCTCGCCGGGGCCGTCACCGTCAACATGACCCTCATGATGATCGCCGGGTGGACGATCTTCGACCAGGTCATGGTCCTCACCGCGGGCGGACCCGGGTTCGTCTCCGAGACCATGGCGTTCTTCATCTACAAGGTCGGCTTCGGCGAGTACCGCGCCGGATACGGCTCGGCCGCCGCCATCGTCCTGTTCATCGTCGTCATGGCGACCACGGTGCTCGCCAACCGGTACATGCGCAGCAGGGAGGTCCAGGCATGAGCGAGTCCAAGCGCCGCAAGGAGAAGCGGCGGCTCACCGCCGGAGAGGTCGTCGTCATGGCGGTCCTGTCCGCCCTCGTCCTCGCCGTGTCCTTCCCGGTCCTGTACGCGCTGCTCAACTCCTTCCGCAGCTACGCCGAGATCACCAAGGACCCCATGGGCCTGCCGACCGGCCTCAGCTTCGAGAACTACGCGCGCCTGTTCCAGGACACCGACTACGGCGAGGCGCTCGTCAACACCCTCGTCATCACCGTCGGCACCCTCGTGCTCCTCATCGCGATCGTCCCCATGGCCGCGTGGGGCATCGAGCGCATCGGCGGCCGGTCCTCCCGCTGGATCTACCTGCTGTTCATCGCCGGGCTCATGATCCCCTTCCAGGTCCGCATGATCCCGCTCGTCTCCTCCATGAACCAGATCGGCCTCTACTCCACGCTCACCAGCGTCATCCTCGTGCACCTCGGCGGCGCCGCCTCCTTCGGCATCCTCCTGTACTGCTCCTTCATCAAGGGCGTCCCGCGCGAAGTCGAGGAGGCGGCCGAAGTGGACGGCGCCGGGAAGCTCCGCACGTTCTGGTCCATCGTCTTCCCGATGCTCCTGCCCGTGACGTCGGCGTTCGTCATCATCCAGGCCCTGTCCCTGTGGAACGACTTCTTCATCCCCCTGGTCTTCCTCGACTCGTCCTCCGCGGGCACCATCAACGTCGCCCTCAGCCGCATGGTCGGGCTCCTCACCTCCCAGTGGGAGCTCATCTACACCGGCGCGATCCTCGCGATCGTCCCCTCCGTGATCCTGTTCGCGGCGTTCCAGCGGTACTTCATCAAGGGCATGTCCATCGGGGCGGTGAAGGGATGACCTCCTGGCTCGCCTACGACTCCCGGCTCTCGCGCACGCTCCTCGCCGTGTTCTGGTGGTTCGCGACCTCCGTACAGCTCCTGGCCACGGCCCTGCCGTTCGCGTTCGCCGGGCAGCTCGGCCTCACCCACCTCGGCCTGTGGGCCGGCGCCCTCGCCGCGCTCCCGGCCGGGCCCGGCCTGTACGCGGCCCTGAAGTGCATGCGCGACTTCGCCGCCCACGGCTACCCCGGCGCACCCTTCCGCACCTTCTGGCGCGCCTGGGCCCAGGGCTGGAACCGCCTGTGGCGCATCTGGACCGGCGCGGCCGTCCTCGGACTCCTCCTCGCCTACAACGCGGTCCTCTACGGCTCCGGCGACGCCGCGTTCGCCGCGATCTGCGCCGCCGCCGCACTGGTCCTCGCCGCCCTCATCGCCACCGCCAGCGCGTCCCTCGCCGGAGCCGAGGGCCCCGCGCTGGCGGTCCTGACCGCGGCCCTGCGCGCCGCGGCCCGCCGCCCGCAGGCCCCCGCCGCGTGGCTCGCGATCGCGGCCCTCGCGTACGGTGCCGCGCTCATCCCGGTCATCGGCCCGAACCTCGCCCTGTTCACGCCCGCGGCCGCGGCCTGGGCGGTCCTGGTCGTCAACGCCGCCACCGGGTTCGACCGGCAGGCGGCCTGACACGGGGCGCGCGGTCACATGAGGGCGCCTCCGGTAGGGTGTCGGTTCGGGAAGCCGTAAGGTTTGTTCTGAGAAGACCGGATTGCTACACGGAGGTCGGAGACCATGGGCGGCTTCAACGTCTCCCCGGAGACCATTCGCCAGGCGGCGGACCAGCTCGACGCCGGCATCGAAGAGGTGCAGGCGCTCTACGACCAGTTCACCGCCTCCGTCGAGCAGTACGCCGACGCGTTCGGCGGCGACATCATCGGCACCGCGGGCGGCCTCGGCCACCAGGCGCTCATGGACGCCGCCGACGGCTGCTTCACCACCAACATCGAGGACCTGGTGACCATCTCGCAGGCCCTGCGGGACATGGCCGACGACCACGAGGTCTCCGACGACGAGATCGCCGCGGTCTTCTCCAAGCTCCAAGGCGACCTCCAGTCCGGCCCCGCCCAGTCCGCTTAGGAGCGCCCTGACATGGGAATGCAACTGCCCTCGGAGCTCATCACGCTCCTCGGGGTGCTCGGCTTCGAATGGCCCGAGTCCGACGAGGAGTCGATGTTCAAGCTCGGCGGCGAGTGGACCGCCATGGCGGACCAGCTCGACGCCAGGATCGAAGCGCTCCAGGTCGCCGCCCGCACCGTGGTCGAGAACAACACCGGCGCCCACGTCGACGCGTTCCAGACCGAGTGGGAGGGCGAGGAGTCCTCCGCCGCGAACCTCGCCGACGCCGGGGACCCGTCGAACAAGGTGAACATCGCCCTGACGATCATGGCCGGCATCGTCCTCGCCCTGAAGATCCAGATCATCGTGCAGCTCGCGATCCTCGCGGTCCAGATCGCCTGGGCCATCGCGACCGCGCCGGTCACCTTCGGGGCCTCGCTGGCGCAGATCCCCATCTTCAAGGAGATCGCCGGGATCGTCATCGACCAGCTGCTCAACCTCGCGATCGGGCGGGTGCTCAATGGCTAAGACCGTCATCGGCGGCAAGAGCAACAGCGACCGCGACGGCGGCGCGGGCATCCTCACCAAGCTCCTCAACGACCCCAAGTCCTTCAAAGAGGCGCAGAAGAAGGTCCGCACGGCGCAGAGCGGCGGCAAGAAGTCCAAGGGGCCCGAGCCGTTCCCGGACCTGGACCCGCCCCTCAAGCGCGGCCCGAACCACATGACGCCGAGCAACGACAAGGACCTCGACCGGCAGCGGCTGCGCGAGGCGCTGCACGACAAGATCGACGAGGTGTCGGACGGGCGCGACCCGACGACGTTCTGGTCCGGCGCCCAGCGCCGCCCGTGCATGAGCGCGGTGTGGGACCGCGAGTCCGGCCGCGTCTACTACAACCACAACACGAAAGAGAAGACCGTCGCCGACCCCGACGGGCTCCACCCGATCCTGAAGGACCGGTACGACAAGTACAAGTCCGGCGACGGCTGGAAGGAGTACGAGCCCAACCAGCGCGACCACGGCGAGCCGGGCACGCACTCCGAGACCAGGGCCACCAACGAGGCCCTCCTCGACGCCGAGACCGACTACGCCAAGGGCGAGCGGCGCGACAAGCCGAAGCTCGAGGACTTCATGGTCGACAACGCCGCGCCCACCAAGGACAAGCCGTTCATGCCGTGCTGCCCGCAGTGCACCCAGATGATCGACGGCGTGGACGGCGCCGACGCCGGGTGGGACAAGGACGAGTTCGGCAACAAGAAGCACCGGACCGGCAAGCAGGGACTCTAGAGCGATGCAGCTAAGGTGGGACCGGTGAGACCGCAATACGACCCCGTCGGGGCGAGCGTGCCCGAGGATGCGATCCGCATCGACATGGACGCCGTGTACTGGCAAGGCGCCGAACGGTTCACCGGCTTCCTCAGCGAACCGCTCCCGGGAGGGAACCACGAGTTCCAGGGCTTCCGCGACGGCAAGCTCGAAGGCCCCAGCGGCCAGCTCTCGCCGGACGGCGACCTCGTGGTCGAGGAGTGGTACCGGAACAACACCCTGCACGGCATCACCAGGCGCTTCCGCCGCGACGGCACCCTGGCGACCGCCGTCGGGTACGAGTACGGGACCGCGATCTGGACGGTGCAGTTCGACGCCGACGGCACCACCCCCCGCTCGACCCACCGCCACGCGCTCTCCCGGGGGCAGCTCCAGTCGCTGGCGATGATGCGCGAAGGATCCCCCCTGCCGCCGGTGCTCGGCCCCGAGCACGCCGCGGACCTGAACCGGCACTGACCCGGCGCCGCTCACGCGCCGGGCCGCTTCGCGGGGAACCCGTGGGCGCGGGCGCCGATCACGACCGCCGCGACCGGGGCCATGAGCGCCAGGACGCCCCACGGGAACGCCCCGGGACCCAGCAGCCCGAGCATGAGGCCGCCGACGGCGCCGCCCGCGGCCATCGACGAGTTCCAGGTGGTCACCAGGAGCGCCTGGCCCCTGTCGCCGCCCGCGTCGTTGACGGCGGTCTGGAGGAGCGTCGGCACGCCGCCCCAGCCCAGTCCCCACAGGACGACCGCGGCGAACAGCGGCGCGGGCTCGTCGGCCCAGGCCGTCAGGACCGCCGCCGCGACGAGGAACAGTCCCGCACTGGCGATCGTGAGGACCCGCAGGCGCCGGTCCACGAGCGTCCCGGTGACGACGATGCTCACCGCCGAGGCGATGCCGAACACGAGCAGGACGGTCTCGCGGCGCGCGTTCATGCCGTTGGCGTCGAGGAACGTCGCGATGTACGTGTACAGGATGTTGTGCGCGAGGACGTAGGCCGCGACGGTGAACAGGACCGGGACGACCCCCGGGAGCTTCAGCGCGGCGAGGATCGGCTCGCGCTTTCCGGCCTTCTGCCCGGGGAACTCGGGGACGGAGGCGCGGATCCAGATCGCCAGGAGTGCGGAGACGGCGGCGACGAGCCCGAAGGTGAGGCGCCAGCCGAGGAGGTCGCCCATGAAGGTGCCCAAGGGGATCCCGAGTGAGAGCGCGAGCGGCACGCCCGCCATGGTGAAGGCGATGGCGCGGCCCTGGAGGTGCGGCGGGGCGAGCCTGCGGGCGTAGGCGACGAGCTCGGCCCACACGACGGCGGCGGCGACGCCCGCGGCGAGGCGCAGGGCCATGGTGAGCGCGTACGAGTCGGAGACGGCGGTGACGAGGTTCGCGACGGCGAACGTCAGGGCCGCGGCCAGGAGCAGGCGGCGCCGGTGCCAGGCGGCGGTGGCGGCCATGACCGGGATCGCCGAGACGCCGGTGGCGATGGCGTAGATGGTGAGGGTCTGCCCGGCCGCGGCTTCGCTGACGCGCAGGTCGGCGGCCATCTCGGGGAGGACCCCGGCGGGGAGCGCCTCGGTGACGATCGCCATGAACGCGGCGGTGGCGAGGGCGAGGAGCGGCACGACGGGCAGGGTCTGCCGGGCGGGCGCGGGGGCGACGTGGGTTGCGGTCATGCACGGAAGCCTCCAACCTTGACACCTATGTCAGGGTCAAGGCGGCGTGGCCCGAGTCATACGGGTGCGGGCCCCGGCGGCGCCGGGGCCCGCACCGTCTAGCGGCGTGCGGTGGTCGGGTCGCCGATCACCCTGGGGGAGATGACGATCCGGTCCAGGTTCGGGGCCCATGCGTCGGGGTTGCCGAGGCGCAGGGGCTGGTCCGCGGTCGCGAGGGTGACCGAGAGGGACCGCTGGGAGAAGCTGTCCCACGAGTACGTGTAGCGGAAGTAGGCGTGGCCGACCTCCGTGCCGCCCTCGGTGACCTGGAGGAGCCGGTCCACGACCTGCGGGTTGTAGTCGTGGTCGCCCGACAGTTCGGCGTTGGCGTAGTACACGGTGACGTCGTACGCGCCGGGCGCGGCGTAGCCGTCGCGGGGGAGTTCGATCGCGTTGGCGGCGCCGTTGCCGACCCAGCCGACGTAGGCCATGCCGGAGGCGTTGGACCCGGTCGACTCGGCGAGGTCCGTGACCGCGGCGTCGCCCAGCAGGACGGCGTCCTCGGCCTCGATGGCGACGGCTGCGCCGTCGGCGGCCCGGTTGCGGACCGTGGTCAGCGACTGGACGGTGGCGCCGTCGGGGGAGCGGAGCTCGATCTCGTTGATCCCCTCGACGAGGTGCACGGTGGCGCTGGAGCGCCACTTGCCCTTGCGGGTCGAGGTCAGTTCCGCGGTCGGCTCGCCGTTGACGACGAGCTCGACCGAGGACGCCTTCGTGGAGGACCAGTCGACGGCGAGGTCGTAGTAGCCGGTCTCCATCGCGTTGGCGTACAGGTCGGCGCGGCCCTCGCCCTGGAGCTTCGCCGAGCCGCGGTCGCTCCCGTCGGCCCAGTTGAGCACCGCGCCGTCGTCGAGCCGGAACGTCGAGGCCGGGTACACGGTGGACTCGTCCGTGGCGGAGGTCAGCGAGACCTTGTCCAGGGTGATGTCGGAGTTCGGGAGTATGGTTGCGCCGTCCTCACTGGAGCGGATCGAGAGGAGGTGCTCACCTGCGGTGAGGTCCACGAGGACCTCGGCGCTGCCGCGGTACTGCCAGCGGCTGTTCGCGTTGAGCGCGAGGTCCGCGGCGTACTGGACCGTGCCGGAGGCGGCGTCGTCGACGAACAGCGCGTGGCGGCCGGGGACGCCGGGCGCGCCGCCGACGACCTGGAGCCGGTAGGTCCCGTCCGCGGGGACCTCGACGGTCCACTCGGCGCGCGAGGTCGCCTGGTTGAACGAGCCGACGTCTTCGCCGCCGGAGGCGAGGAACTTCCAGCCGCCGTTGGCCTGCGGGTCCTGGGTGTAGACGGTGGCGTCGGTGAGGTCCATGTCCTCGGCCTCGACCGAGGCGGTCCAGGGCTGCGCCTGCGCACTCGCTTCGACGTCGCGGGCGCCGTCGGGGGTGATGATCACCTGGTACCCGGCGTACCGGTCGTACACCGGCACGTCGAGGCTCAGGCTGCCGTCGCCGAGCTCGACCCCGTTGAGCGCCTTGACGACCCGCGGGGTGTCCGTCAGGCCCTCCGCGCCGTTGAGCGTCGTCTCGCGGACCTCGATGTCGACCTTGCCCCCGAAGACCGACCGGTCGAGGCCGCTCAGGTCCAGGGTCACGTCGGATCCGGTGCCGCCGAACAGGACGGTGGCGCGCCTGTTCGCCTCGTCGATCGCGCCGATGCCCTGGAGGGTGTCCACGGCGTTCAGCTCCGGCGGCGTGACCGCCACGGTCTCGGCGCCTTCGAGGTCGCCGTACCACTTGAACATCCACCACCCGGCGTTGGCGCCGTTGGGGCGGGCCGAGTTGTCGGAGAGGTTCCCGGCGTAGTTCCAGTACGCGACCTGCGCGTCGACCTTCGTGTCCTCGAACATCGCGAACCACTGGATCAACTGGCCGGGGACGCCCATGTCGCGGAGCATCCCGTACTCGGTGATGTTGACCGGGATCGGGTCGATGCCCAGTTCCCGCTCCAGGGCCCGGTAGTCGGCGAAGTTCTGCCGGTACGTCGCCAGATTGTTGATGCCCAGCTCGTGCCAGATGAAGATGTCCGGCAGGGACCCGTTCGCCTTGGCGAAGCGGAGGATGTCCTCGCTGCGCTCGGGCTGCCAGCGTGTGTCGCCGGGGCCGCCGATACGGGCGTGGCCGAGGCCGTGGCGGTCCCAGACCTCCTGGATCTTCTCGTAGGTGGCCTGCCAGTCGGCGAGGAACTGGTCCTTCTGGTTCGCCCAGTCGGGGTACCAGTTGCCGCCGTCGGGCTCGTTGTAGGGGATGAAGACGTAGTCCTGGGGGCGGTCGGAGTCGGTGGCGACGGCCTCGGCCACGAACTCGGTGACCTCGAGGAAGTCCCAGACGCCGTTGGGCTCCTCGGTGTAGGTGCCGGTGGCCTGGTCGTAGGTGCGGTCGTCGCCGGGGCGCTTCCCGCCGTTGTAGGACCAGTCGGGGTAGTAGTCCTGCACGTAGATGTACAGGTCCTGGCCGTGCTTGTCGAAGAAGCCGTCCTCGATCTTGATCGCGTCGCCCGAGGGGTGCTGGGTGCCGTAGGGGGCCTTCTGCGACGAGTTGGTGATGTGGGCGCCGTTGATGACGGCCTGGGTGGGGGCGCCTTCGTCGCCGAACCCGTAGAGCGTGCCCGAGGCGCCGCCGCGGAACTCGCCGGTGCGCTCGGCGAAGTCCACCGCGAGCACTTCGGTGTCCGCGGCGCGGGCGGGCGCGCCGGACAGGCCGGTCACGGCCGTCGCGGCGACCGCTGCGGCAGCGACTGTTGCCATCGGTCTCCTCATCGTGTCGTTCCTCTTCTCGTTGTCGTCATTGACAGGGGCCGATCTTCGACTGACGGCCCCGACCGTACCCAATTCTGATAACGATTTCAAGACAAGATTTGAAATCGATATCAGGACGCGTTACGGTACCGAGTGAAATCGATATCAGGCGCTCGGACCTCGGACGCCTGCGCCGAACACCAGGACAAGGGGCATCGTGGCCGAGCAGTTCACTTGGGGCAGTAGCCGACTCGCTCTCCGATTCGAGTGGGGCGAGGACGCGCCGGTGCGCGTCGCCGGGGTCGTCCGCGGCGACCGGGCGGCCGACGTCCACGCGCTCCCGCTCGTCGAGGTCACGACCGCCGCCGCAGGCCACCGCCCCGCCGCCGACCGCCTCGCCCACACCTGGCTCGGCGAGCGCCTGCGCCACGCCGCCCACGCCGAGACCCGTACCGCGACCGGCCGCGTGCTCACCATCGAGCAGGCCGCCGACGGCGTCCGCACCAGCACCGCGATCGAACTCCTCGACGGCGCCGACGGCGCCTTCCGCGCCCGCACCACCGTCACCGCCGACGACACCGTCCTGGTCCTGCGCTCCGTCGCCACCTGGACCATGGGCTTCACGCAACCGGGCGAGGACGACTTTGCCGCCTGGCACCGCGTCAACGGCGTCAGCGACTGGTTCGGCGAAGGCCGCTGGACCCGCACCCCCCTGCGCGGCACCGACTTCCCGCGCCTCTCGACCGAACTCGCCGGCGGCGCCCACGACCCGCGCGGCCACTGGTCCGCGACCTCCGACGGCACCTGGTCCACCGGCCACCACCTACCCGTGGCAGGCGTCGAGACCGACGGCCTCGCCTTCGCCTGGCAGATCGAGCACAACGGCGCCTGGCGGTGGGAACTCGGCGAAGACCTCCGCGGCGGCTACGTCGCCCTTTCCGGGCCCACCGACACCGACCACGCCTGGACCCGCGTCCTCCAGCCCGGCGAGTCCTTCACGACCGTCCCCGCCACGATCTCGACCGGGGACGACTTCACCGGCGCGGTCGCCGCCCTCACCGCGTTCCGCCGCGCCGCCCGCCGTCCCCACCCCGACAACGCCGCCATGCCCGTCGTCTTCAACGACTACATGAACACCCTCAACGGCGACCCCACCACCGCGAAGCTCCTCCCGCTCATCGAAGCCGCCGCGAACGTCGGCGCCGAGATCTTCTGCATCGACGCCGGCTGGTACGACGACTCCGGCGACTGGTGGCCCTCCGTCGGCGAATGGCGCCCCTCCACCACCCGCTTCCCCGGCGGCCTCGCCGAAGTCATCGACGCCATCCGCGGCCACGGCATGGTCCCCGGCCTGTGGCTCGAACCCGAGGTCATCGGCGTGAACAGCCCCATGGCCGACCGCCTCCCCGCCGAAGCGTTCCTCCAGCGCCACGGCCAGCGCATCGCCGAGCACCAGCGCTACCACCTCGACCTGCGCCACCCCGCCGCCGTCAGCCACCTCAACGGCGTCGTCGACCGCCTCGTCGCGGAGTTCGGCATCGGCTTCTTCAAGTTCGACTACAACATCAACCCCGGCCCCGGCACCGACCGCGACGCCGACAGCGTCGGCGACGGCCTCCTCGAGCACAACCGCGCCCACCTCGCCTGGCTCGACGGCGTCCTCGACCGCCACCCCGGCCTCGTCGTCGAGAACTGCTCCTCCGGCGCCATGCGCATGGACTTCGCCGTCCTCTCCCGCCTCGCCATGCAGTCCACCTCCGACCAGCAGGAGTTCACCAAGTACCCGCCGATCGCCGCCGCCGCGCCGATCTCCCTCCTCCCCGAGCAGGCCGCCAGCTGGGCCTACCCCCAGCCCGGCATGGACGAGGAGGAGGCCGCGTTCTGCCTCGTCACCGGCCTCCTCGGCCGCTACTACGTGTCCGGCCACCTCAACGAGATGACCGACGCCCAGCGCGCCGTCGTCGCCGAGGCCATCAGCGCCGCCAAGACCCTCCGAGCCGAGATCGCCGCGGGCGCCCCCCACTGGCCCGCGGGACTCCCCGGCTGGACCGACCCGTGGATCGCCCTGGGTCTCACCGGAACCGAAGGCGACCTCGTCTCCGTGTGGCGCCGCGGCGGCCCCGCCGCCACCGAACTGCGCTTCCCGCACCTCGCCGGACGCGACGTCCGCGTCGAAACGGTCTTCCCGCAGGCCCTGCCCGAATGGAAGACCGACTGGGACGCCGCCACCGGCACCCTCACCGTGCGCGGCGACGGCGCCCCCGTCGGGGCCCGCACCCTGCGCCTCACCACCTCGAAGTAACCGCAACAAGGAGCGATTCAATGAAGAACAGGTTCCGCAGCACCCTCGCGCTGGCCGCCGCGGCCGCCGTGGCCCTCGCCGGGTGCTCCGACCCCGGCGCCGGGGACACCGACGCCGGGCCCGCCGACTGGCCCGCGCAGGACGCCGACCTCTCCGGCACCACCCTCACGATCTGGGCCGCCCAGAACTCCAACACCGTGCCCGACAGCGTCATCGCGGGCTTCGAGGAGCTCACCGGCGCCGAGGTCGACGTGGTCACCATCCCCGACCCCTACGAGCAGGGCGTCCAGACCAAGGTCGCCACCGGCGACACGCCCGACCTCGCGTTCTGGCAGCCCACCGCCTCCCAGCTCACCGCCCTCAACGCCTCCCAGAACCTCCAGTCCCTGGAAGGCGCCCCCTGGCTCGACTCCTACGACCCGGCCCTGCGCGACATCACCGGCGTCCTCGACGACACCCGCTACGCCGCGCTCATCACCACGCCCGCCGTCGAAGGCGTCTACTACAACAAGGAGGTCTTCGCCGCCAACGGCGTCACCGACCTCCCGACCGACTGGGACTCCTTCATCCAGCTCGCCCGCGACCTCAAGGCCGAGGGCACCACCCCGTTCTACGAGATGGGCGCCGACCGCTGGGCCACCCAGTGGTGGGTCCAGGTCCAGCTCGCCGACGCCGCCGAAGACGGCCTCTGGGACCGCGTCAACGCCGGCGAGGAGTCCTTCACCGACCCGACCATCCAGGGCGCCATCGACGAGTACAAGGCGCTGATCGACGAGGGCCTGTTCAACGACGACATCAAGACCGCCACCTTCGAGGACCAGGGCGCCGCCCTCCTCGCCGGGGACGCGGCCATGGTCATGCAGGTCAACTCGTTCTTCGGCCAGCTCCAGTCCCTCGCCGACACCGACGAGCTGAACCAGAAGATCGGCTTCTTCCCGATCTCCCCGTCCGGCAACACCGGCACGTTCATCCCCGACCAGTCGAACGCGCTCGTCGCCTTCAAGACCGGCGACGCCGACCGCGAGTCCGCCGCCCGCCAGCTCCTGTCCTACTGGCTCGGCGACGGCTACGGCGACTTCGTGGACGCCCAGTCCACCGTCTCGCTCCAGCCCGGGGTCGAGACGCCCGCCGACGTCCCCGAAGCGCTCCTGTCGGTCTCCGACTCGGTCGGCGAGTCCGCCGGGTCCATGCAGGCGCTTGCCATCGCCAACCCCGACCTGTACATCTACCTGGCCGACATGATCCAGGGGACCAAGACCCCGACCGAGGTCGCCGAGGCCACCCAGGCCCAGTTCGCCGAACTGGCCAAGGCCCAAGGCGCCGAGGGCTTCTAGACCGCGCCCCCAGGGGGCGCCGGCAGGCATGACCGGCGCCCCCGCACCTCGGCTTGAAAGGCAGACCCATGAGCTCGAACGCCCTCGGAGCCCCGCGCTCCCGGCACCGCGACCACCCCTTGTGGTTCCTGATCCCGGCCCTGGCCGTCCTCGTCGTGTTCTTCTTCGTCCCGACCCTGTTCAACTTCGTGTACGCGTTCACGGACTGGTCGAGCTTCAAGAGCGCCATCAACTTCGCCGGGACCGACAACTTCGTGTCGCTGTTCTCCAACGGGACGCTCCTCAACTCCCTCAAGGTCACCCTGGTCTACGCGGTCCTCGTCGCGCTGTTCCAGAACCTCTTCGGCCTCGGCCTCGCGCTCCT
This sequence comes from Glycomyces sp. NPDC047369, assembly GCA_040643255.1. GTDB lineage: Bacteria > Actinomycetota > Actinomycetes > Mycobacteriales > Micromonosporaceae > Glycomyces. The sequence goes on from JBEYTX010000001.1 coordinate 1,464,099, forward strand.
CCTCGAACGCGACACCGCCGTCAACCGGGCCGTGCGCGTCGCGTTCTTCATCCCGGTCGTCATGTCCGCGCTGGCGGTCGGCTACATCTTCCAGGCGCTCCTCAAACCCGACGGGGCCCTCAACGGCATCCTCGGCTGGCTCACCGGCTCGGACGTGTCGATCCCGTGGCTCGGCTCCACGACCTGGACCATCGTGGTCGTCGCGATCGTCCACGCCTGGAAGTGGATGGGCCTGTCGATGCTCATCTACCTCGCCGGGCTCAAGACCATCAACGAGGACGTCCTCGAAGCGGCCCGCCTCGACGGCGCGAGCCGCTGGACCATGTTCCGCTCCATCCGGTTCCCGCTCCTGGCGCCCGCCGTGACGTTCAACGTCGCGACCGCGCTCCTCGGCTCCATGAACGGCTTCGACATCGTCCAGGCCACCACCGAGGGCGGCCCCGGCGGGACCACCGAGCTGCTGAACATCTTCATCTTCCGGACCTTCGGGCAGGGCCTGTTCGCGCAGGCCACCACCATGAGCCTGGTCCTGTTCCTCATGGTCGCGATCCTCGCGTTCCCCGTGATCCGGTACCTCCGCAAGCGAGAGGACGTCCTGTGACCGCCCTGTCAGCCCGCCGCGCCCCCAAGCGCCGCCTCGGCCAGCCGATCGCCGCGATCCTCGTCGCCGCGGCCGTCCTCGGCGTCCCGTTCTGGCTCGTCGTCGCCACCGCCGGGAAGGACCAAGGGGAGGCCCTCGACCCGAACCTGTCCGCGCCCACGCAGTGGCACCTGTGGGAGAACTTCGCGACCGTCTTCACCGACGGGCGGATGCTCCCGGCGTTCTTCGGGAGCCTCCTCGTCATGGTCCCCGCCGTCGTCGGCGTCCTCGTCCTCGGCTCGATGGCCGCCTGGATCCTCGGCCGTCGAGGCGGGCGCCTCTCGGCCGCGATCTACGCGCTAGGCATCTCCGGGATCGTCCTGCCGCCCGCGGTCGTCACGATCGTGCTCCTGCTGCGCCAGCTCGGCCTCGCCGGGACCGCGCTCGGCATGATCGGCGTCTACATGGGCATGTACCTGTCCACGGTGATCTTCTTCGTCACCGGCTTCGTGCGCACCATCCCGCACGAGCTCGAGGAGGCCGCCCGCGTCGACGGCGCCGGACCGGTGCGCGTGTTCATCAGGATCATCCTGCCGCTGCTGCGGCCGGTCCTCGCGACCGCGACGATCCTCATCTGCCTGTACATCTGGAACGACGTGTTCTACGCGCTGTTCGTCATCGGCGGCCGCATCGACACGCTCCCGCTCAACCTCTACCAGGTCGCCAGCGCCGGCCTGTATCTCCAGAACTGGCACCTGATCTTCGCCTATATCATCCTCATGAGCCTGCCGCTGCTCGTCACGTTCATGGTCGCCCAGCGCAGGATCATCTCTGGCATCACGAGCGGGGCGGTGAAATGAGCAGGGCCGGGAACCCGACGATCTCGGACGTGGCCGCCCGCGCGGGCGTCTCCGTCCCGACCGTGTCCCGCGTCCTCACGGGCGCGGCACGGGTCAGCCCGGCCAAGCGCGAACTCGTCGAGGCCGCCATCGCGGACCTCGGCTACCGGCCCAGCGCGGCCGCCCGCGCCCTCGTCTCCCGCAAGCCGCAGACGATCGCGATCATCGCGGGGAACACCTCCCGGTACGGCTACGCGGAGACGATCCGCGGCATCGAGATCGCCGCGCGCGCCGAGGGCTACACGGTGATGATCACCGTCGTGGAGGCCGCCGACGAGGTCGACCAGGCCATCGAGGCGACCCTCACTCAACCCCTTGCGGGCGTGGCGGTCCTGAAGTTCGACCCGCCCGGCGTCGCGGCCCTCGGCAAGATCCCCGAGCACCTCCCGGTCGTGGCCCTCTCCGGCGTCCGCGAACCCAACACCGCCCAGGCGGTCCTGGACGAGGCCGCCGCCGCCGAGGAGCTCACCGACTACCTCCTGAGCTTGGGCCACGCCACGGTCCACCACGTCCGCGTCCCGCCCTCGCGCAAAGTGGACGGCCGCACGACCGGCTGGCGCCGCGCCCTGCGCCGCGCCGGCGCCGCAGTCCCGCAGGCGGTCGACGCGACCTGGGACCCCAAGAGCGGCATCCCGATCGGCCGCGCGCTGGCCGCCGATCCCGACGTCACGGCCGTGTTCTGCGGCAACGACGAGATCGCCATGGGCGTCATGCGCGGCATCACCGAGGCGGGCCTGCGCGTCCCCGACGACATCTCCGTCGCGGGCTTCGACGACAACCCCCTCGCCGAACTCTGGAGCCCGCCCCTCACCACCGCCCGCCAGGACTTCGCCACTCTCGGCCGCCGCGGCTTCCAGCTCCTCCTCAACGCCATCAACGGCACCGACGACCGCCGCTACTCCACCGAACGCCCCCGACTCGTCCTCAGAGACAGCACCGCCGCCCCGAACCCCGGACGGCGCACCGCCGCGTGACGTGCGGGCCGTCGCCCGTCCCGGTGAGCTTCCAGTCGGGGGCGGCGGCGGTTCGGCGGTCTCTAGTACGCTTGCCGGATACGGAAATTCGCTTACCCCTATTCGATTCCGGAGCACGTCCATGCGATTCGCCGTCCTCGGACCGCTGCGGATCAGCGCGCCCGCGGGCGCGGTGCAGCTCAACATATTGCAGGAGCGCCTGCTCGGGATGCTGCTGCTCGCCGAAGAGCGGCCCGTCCCGGTCGACGTCATCGCGGGGGAGCTGTGGGGCGGGACTTTAACGCCCGGCGCCGATGAGCGCATAACCTCGCTTGTGGACGGTCTGAGGCGGGCCCTCCCCGGCGACGGCACCGCCGTGTTCACCCGCAGCGGCACCAGCCACCGGCTCGCGGTCCGGCCCGGCGAGACCGACATCGGGGCCGTCCGCCGCGACGTCCAGGACGCCCTCGTCCACGTGCGCTTCGGCGAGGACGAGCCCGCGGCCGCGCTCCTCGACGCCGCGCTGGCCCGCTGGCGCGGCCGCCCCCTCTCGGGCCTGACCGGCCCCTACATCGACACCGAAGCCGCGAGACTCCTCGAATTCAGGGCCGACATCGTCGAGGCCCGCTTCAGCGCGATGCTCCGCCTCGGCCGCCACCACACCCTCGCCGCCGAGGCCCGCGAAGCGATCCGCGACCGCCCCATCGACCAGGACGCCGTGCGCCGCCTCATGGCCGCGCTCGCCGCCGCCGGACGCGACAGCGACGCCAAGCAGGCCTACGAGGAGCTCGAAACCCGCCTCGCCGCCCGCGCAGAGCGCCCCTTGCCCGAACTCCGCGACCTCCTGCGCCGCATCGCCTCCGGCGAACCCCCGCCCCCGGCCCCCGGGCCGCGCCCCCCGGGACCGCACCAACTCCACCCCGCCGTCCCCGACTTCACCGGCCGCACCGCCGCCCTCCGGCGCCTCGACCGCAGCCGCGTCCGCCGCGCCTCCGGCGTCGTCGTCTCCGGCCCCGCGGGCATCGGCAAGACCGCCCTCGGCCTCGCCTGGGCCCACCGCAGGCACGCCGACTTCCCCGACGGGCAGCTCTTCGCCGACCTGCGCGGCACCACCCGCCCCGCCGACCCCCTGACCGTCCTCCACGGCTTCATGCGCGAACTCGGCTTCCCCGCCGCCGCGATCCCCGACGACCCCGCCCAGGCCGCCGCCGACTTCCGCGCCTACGCCGCCGGGCGGCGGCTCCTGATCTTCCTGGACGACGCCCGCGACGCCGACCAGGTCCTGCCCCTCCTGCCCGGCAGCGGCGGCACCTTCACGATCGTCACCGCCCGCAACCCCATGGATCGGGCCGAGGCCCGCAGCGACATCGACGGCCTCGAACTCGACGGCATGGACACCGCCGAAGCCGAGGCGCTCCTCCTGCGCCGCATCGGCACCGCCCCGTCCCCGGCCGCCACCGCCGCGCTCGCGCCCCTCATCGCCCGCTGCGACGGCCTGCCCCTGGCCCTGAGCATCGCCGCCGACCTCCTCGGCGACCCCGCGCCCACCGGCCGTCACCGCGCGACGGGGCGCACCGGCCTCCAGACCGTCCTCGACGAGTCCTTCCATCGCCTCGGCGCACCCCAGCGGCGCCTCTACCTCACCCTCGCGCCCCTGCCCGGGCCCGGCGTCCCCGCGCACCTCGCCCTCGCACTGGCCCGCCGCGCCGGAGGCGACCCGCAGCACCTCCTCGCCGACCTGGTCGACTCCCGCTGGCTCCTGCACGCCGACGACCGGTACGAGGCCCACGCGCTCGTCGCCGACTACGCCGCCGACCTCGCCGCCCGCGAACTCCCCGTCGCCGACCGCGATCTGGTCCGCGACCGCGTCATCGCCCACTACCACCGCCGCGACGCGCCCACCGCCGACTACGAGTTCCTCACCGCCGCATACGAAGCCTGGTGGGAGCACCCCAACGCCTCCCGCCTCGCCAGTGTCCTGTGCGCCTACGCGCAGCGCGGCCACCGTCCCGCAGAACTCGCCCGCCTCGGCGAACGAGCCGCCGCGGCCGCCGCCGACCTCAGCCCCGTCGAGCGTGCCCGCCACTGCAACCTCGTCGTCGTCGCGGCCTACGCCGGGGGCGACCCCGCCACCGCCGCCGACTACGGCCGCCGCACCCTCGCACTCCTGGAACGCACTCCGGGCGGCGACCGGATCGGCACCGCCCGCGCCAACCTCGGGGGCGCGCTCGCCCGGCTCGGCCGCCACCGCGAGGCCCTCCCCGTCCTCGAAGCGGCCGTCGCCGCCGCCCGCTCGGGTGGCGCCTGGGACGGCGTCGTAACCGCGTCCCTGTCACTCGCCGACGCCCACAAGGGACTCGGCGACCTCGCGGCGGCCGAAGCCGTCCTGCTCGCGGCCCGCGCCGTCGACCGGGACCGGTCCCGGGGCCTGCGTGCCACACTCATCAGCACCCACCTCGACGACCTGCGTCCCCATTCAGCGCGCGAGGGAGCGGCCTCATGACCGACTACTGCCTCCGAGACGACTGCCCAGGCGAGGGCACCGGCGTCTTCGACGAGCGCGGCCACTGCGACGAGTGCGGCCACCACCGCGACGCCCCCGCCGCAGCGCCCGTGCCCGCCGAGGACCTGTTCCCGCCCTTCGCCGACGAGGACACCAGCGAGTTCGCGACCGTGTTCATCGACCCGGTCCCGCCCGACAGCCAGCGCCGCTGCCGCAAGAACCACCGCGTCGGCTTCACCAGCGACGGCCGGTCCGGCCCGCTCGTCGGGCTGTGCGAGGAGTGCGCCGAGCCGTTCGACTTCACGAACTACCTGCAAGCGGGCGACGTCGTCGCAGGGCAGTACGAGGTCAAGGGCTGCATCGCCCACGGCGGTTTCGGCGGCATCTACGTCGCCCACGACCGCAACCTCGACAACGAGGTGGTCCTCAAAGGGCTCCTCGACCCCGCCGACCCCGCGGCCCAGGCGATCGTCGAGGCCGAACGCCGCTATCTCGTCACCGTCAAGCATCCGAACATCGTCGACATCCACAACTCCGTCAAGCACCGGTTCCCCGACGGCGCCGAATACGACTACCTCGTCATGGACTACGTGCGCGGCCGCTCGCTCGGCGACCGCGCCCACCCCGCGCGCCTGGGCCGCCACGCCGTCGCCCCGATCACCGCCGCCGGGTTCGCGCTCCAGATCCTCGACGCCTTCGCGTACCTCCACGGCTACCAGCTCGTCTACTGCGACCTCAAGCCCGGCAACGTCATCCAGTCGGGGGACCGCCTCACCATCATCGACCTCGGCGCGATGCGCCGCATCAACTTCGCGGGCGGTTCGATCTACGGCTCCCGCGGCTACCAGGCCCCCGAGATCGAGCGCGAGCACCTGCCCGACGCGGTCTCGGACCTGTACACCGTCGGCCGCACCCTCGCCGTGCTCGCGCTCGGGTTCCCCGCCGCGCAGCTCGTCGGCGACGAGGTCCAGGAGACCCCGCTGCCGGAGCGCCCGCCGAACTTCAACGAGTCGCTCTACCGGTTCCTCCAGCGCGCCTGCGACCACGACCGCGACGCGCGGTTCGCCACCGCCGACGAGATGGCCGACCAGCTCCACGGCGTCCTGCGGCAGCTGCTGGCCGACGCTGGTGAGCGGCCCGCCCCGGTCGCCTCCGACCGGTTCGGCGTCGAGCGCGGCGCGTTCGCGGCCGGACTCGCGAACCGCACCGACACCGTGTTCGAGGCCGCCCGCGGCGCCGACGCCCGCACCGTCCTGCCGGTGCCGCTCGCCGACCGCGCCGACCGCGCGTACACCGCGCTCGCGACCATCGCGATGCAGCCCCCGGACCGGGCCATCGAGCTCGCCGAGTCCCTCCCCGAGAGCGACGAGTCCCGGCTCGCCCTGCTGCGCATGGCGATCGAGGCCGACGCGCCGGAGACCGACCGCCTCTTCGAGGAGGCCGACGGCCGGTTCGGCGCGGACTGGCGGCTCGACTGGTACCGCGGCGTCCGCGACCTCGGCCGCGACCCCGAGGCCGCCGCCGGGCACTTCCGGAAGGTCCGCGCGCACTTGCCCGGCGAGCTTGCGCCGATGCTCGCCCTCGCCGTGTGCACCGAACTCGCCGCGGACGGCGCGCCGGCCGGCCTGGCCCAGGCCGCGAAGCAGTACGGGCAGGTGCGCCGCAGCGACCCGACCTACACGAGCGCCGCGTTCGGGGTCGCCCGCTGCTCGGCCGACCCCGCGGTGCGCCTCACCGCGCTCGAAGGCGTCCCCGCCGCCTCCAGCCAGTACCGGATTGCCCAGCAGGCGCTCGTCGCCGAACGGGTGCGGCGCGGCCCTGACCGGGACGCGATCGTGGCCGCGGGCGCGAACCTCGCCAACCTCGAAGGACTCGACGCGCTCCAAGCCGACCTCGCCCGCGCCGAACTGTGGCGGGCCGCGCTGGCGGTGATCGGCCCCGGCCAGGAGGACCCGTCGCGCCGCATCGACGGCGTGCCCCTCACCGCCGCGGCCATGGCCACGGCCTACGACGCGGTACTGCGGCGGATCGCCGCGAACTGCGACTCGCCGCTGACCCGGTGGGCGCTCGTGACCGAGGCCAACCGCAACCGCCCCCGCACCTGGCTGTGACACCCCCTGCAGGAGGACCGATGGACCCCGAATTCACGCTCAGTGTCGGCCACAACCGCTGGATGGAGCCCGGCACGACCGCGCTGACGGCCGCGCTCACCGTGACGAGCCGGACCGGCGCGGGCCCGGCGGGCGACGTTGCCGAGGTCATCGTCATCGACCGGTCCGGGTCGATGACCGGCGCGAAGCTGCGCGAGGCCAAGCGCGCCGCGAAGGCCGCGCTCGACGTCGTCCGCGACGGCGCGCTGTTCGCGGTCGTCGCGGGCGGGTACGAGGCCGTGCCCCAGTACCCCCGCGACGGGACGCTCGCCCGCGCCGATCCCGCCACCCGCCGCGCCGCGACCGCGGCCATCGCCACCATGCGGTCCGGCAGCTCCACCGAGACCGGCGTGTGGCTGCGCGCCGCCGCCGACCTCCTCGCCACCCGGCCCGGCGCGATCGGGCACGTCCTGCTCCTCACCGACGGCCTCGTCACCCAGCAGGAAGAGAGCTTCCACCGCGACCTCGAATACTGCCGCGGGAAGTTCGGGTGCGACTCGGTCGGCATCGGCCTCGATTGGAGCCCCGCGCAGCTCGCCGCCATCGCCGAGCGGTTCCAGGGTCGGTTCAAGTTCTGCGAGCGCCTCGACGAGCTGCCCGCGTACTTCGCGGAGATCTCCGCGCGGGCCATGTCCAAGGCCACCGACGACGTCGAGCTGATCGTCTACGGGCCCAAGGGCACCCGACTCGCCTCGATGGACCAGATGGGGCCCGTCGTCGACCTCGTGCCCGGCATGCGCGTCCTCTCCGAGCGCAGCTGGGCGTTCCCGCTCGCCGCGTGGGGCGCCGAGGAGCGCGAGTACGTCCTGGGCCTGCGGCTCCCCGAGACCCGCACCGGCCTGCGGCGCAGCGGCCAGATCGAACTGCGCGTCGGCGGGGAGGCCGCCGCGGAGGCGGAGTTCGACGCGGTCTGGACCGAGAACCAGTCCCTGTTCCTCGCGATCGACCCGAAGGTCGCGGCCCTCACCGGTCAGCTCGAACTGAGCGAGGAGATCGGCCGCATCCTCGCCGCCATGCGCGCGGGCGACGAGGAGACCGCCACGCGCGCGGTCGCGCGCGCCTACGACAAGGCCGACAAGGGCGGCTTCGAAGGCATGAAGGACACGCTCGCGCGGATCGCCGAGATCGACCCGGTCACCAGGGACGTCACCCTCCGCCGCTTCGACCGCGCCGACGAGCTGTACACCGAGTCGCAACGGTTCGACACCGAGCGCAGCTCGTCCGTCCTGGGCCGCAAGGGGGACGCGACATGACGTACGCCTGCCCCAACGGACACCGCTCCACCGACCCCGACGCGTGCAGCGAATGCGACATGCCCATGTCGGACGAGGTGGGCCTGCCGCGCCTGCCCGCCGCCGCCCCTCCCGCGCGCTGTCCCGCCTGCGGGAAGGCCCAGCCCGGCGGCTTCGCGTACTGCCCCCACTGCGGCGCGAGGCAGTCGACCGGGCCCGAGCCGATCGCCCCGCCCGTCGCGGTCGCCGACTTCGAAGCGGTCGTCTCCGTCGACCGCGCCTACTACGACGAGACCCGGGCGACCGGCGGCGACGAACGGCCCCCGTTCCCCGGCTACGCCCCGGAGCGGGCCGTCAGGCTCGACGGGGCCGCCACCGAGATCGGCCGCGTCCACGACCTCAGGAACCCGCCCCGGCCCCTCCCGCCCGTGAACCTCGCCGAGCGGCCCGCCGCCGACCTCGGCGTCTCCCGCCTCCACGCGGTCCTCCAGCGCGACGGCGACGACTGGACCGTCACCGACCTCGACTCCAAGAACGGCACCTACGTCGCCGGGACCCGTCTCGAACCGGGCGCGCCGCGCGCGATCGGCCCCGACGAGACCGTCAACCTCGGCTTCTGGACCGCGATCCGGCTGCGCCGCAAGCCCACCGAAGGAAGCCGCCCGTGAACGCCGCCCCCGACGAGGCCGCCCTCGGTCGCCTCGGACTCGCCCGCGGCGCCGCCGGGGCCCGCTCCCTGTGGGTCCGCGCCGCCGTCGCGGTCGCCGCTCTCGCCGCCATGTTCGCTTCCCTCGAAGTCGCCGTGACCGCCGCCCGCGACGCCCTCGAGGTCATCGGCCACGAGTCCGGCCTCCAGGTCGTCGCCACCGTGGACCTGTACGTCGCGCTGAGCGACGCCGACACGAAAGTGGCGACCGTGCTCCTCCTCGGCGCCGACGCCCCCGTCGAGACCGAGGCCGCCCTCCGCGAGTACGCCGCACTGCGCGGCGACATCGCCAAGTCCCTCCTCGAAGCCCACCGCCTCGCCGGCGCCGCGCAGACCCAGCGCGACACCATCGAGTCCATCATGGGCTACTACGGGCAGTACGAGCAGCTCGCGGCCGAAGCGCTCCTCCTCGCCGACCTCGCCGACTACCCCGCGGGCCAGGTCCCCGAGGACGTCCTCGCCGCCTACCGGGCCGCCGCCGACCTCATGCAGGGCTGGATCCTCCCGCAGGCCTACAACCTCACCCTGGAGAACGGCACCATCGTCCGCGAGTCCCACGACGGCGCGCAGTCCGCGATCGGCTTCGGGCTCGCCGCCGTCGCCGCGACCGGCGCCGCCGCGCTCGCGGCCCTCGTATGGCTGCAACTCCACCTCGCCCACGCGTTCCGCCGCCTCCTCAACCCCTCCCTCCTGGTCACCACCGCCGTCGCCGCCCTCTACCTGTTCACCGGGCTCGTCGTCCTCGGCGCCGAGCGCGACGCCCTCGACGAGGCGAAGACGGACGGCTTCGACACGACCATGTCCCTCAAACGCGCCGAAGCGATCTCGACCAGCCTCCACGCCGACCAGGTCCGCTACCTCCTCGACCCCGCGCGCGTCGACGTCTACGAGCAGACCTTCCTCGACAAGGCCCAGCAGCTGGTCTACATCGACGGGGCCGGGAATCTCGCCGACTACCGGACCGGCCTGGGCGGCGGCTCCGACCAGGGCCTCATCGCCGCCGGGCTCGACGGCGGGTCCCGGGGCGACGCCGCCTTCGCGTCCTACACGGCCCTCATCGACGCCGACGCCGCCATGCGCGCCGACGCCGCCTCGGCCCCCGCCGAGCGGCTCCGCGCCGTCACGGACGCGCTCGCCGAATACGAAGGGAACCTCGCGGCCCTCGTGGCGACGCGCCTCGCCACCTTCGACGACGCGATCGGCGACGGCGAGGACGCCATCGCCGACTTCGCGTTCCTCCTGCCCGCGGCCATGGTCTCGCTCATCGTCCTCACCGCCAGCGGCCTCGTCCCCCGACTCAGGGAGTTCCGATGAGACGCACTGTCACCGCCATGTGCATCGCCGTCCTCCTCGCGACCGGCGCCTGCGCCGCCGACGACCTGGAGTCCATTGTCGACAAGGAGGTCCTCCGGATCGGCGTCCCCGACGACTACCCGCTCCTCGGGTCCCCCGACGAGAACGGCGACCTCGTCGGCTTCGAGATCGACGTCGCCGAGCACCTCGCCGCTGAACTCGGGGCCGAACCCGAATGGGTCCCGGTCGCCAACGAGGACCGCGAGGCATTCCTCAAAGCCGGCAAGGTGGACATGGTCGTCGCCGCCTACTCGATCACCGCCGACCGCAAGCAGGAGGTCGACTTCGCCGGGCCCTACGTCCTGGAGTCCTTCAACGTCATGGTCCGCGAGAGCGACGACTCGATCGCGACCCTCGGGGACCTCGAAGGCAAGACCGTTTGCGACTCCAGGTACTCCAACGTCATCCTGCGCATCGAAGGCGAGCACGGCGTCCAGGTGGACACCCATGAAGTGCGCTCCTTCGCCGAATGCCTCGACGTCCTCGCCGAAGGCGGGATCGATGCCATCGCGACCGACGAGTTCGTCCTCGCCGGGCTCAAGCACAGCCGCCCCGACCTCCGACTGAAGATCCTCGACATCCGCTTCTCCAACGAGCGCATCGGCATCGGCCTGCGTCCCGGCGACACCGCCGGATGCGAGGCGCTCAACCGCGCCATCACCGAGATGTACACCGACGGCACCATGGCCCGCACCCTCCAGGAGTGGTTCGCCGCCGAAGGACTCGACGTCGCCGACCCGCCCATCCCGCAGTTCGAAGGATGCGAATGAGCACCGCCACCGCCCCGCGCACGCGCACCCCGCGGCAGGTCATCGCCGCCTGCGCCGTCGGCACCTCCCTCGCCTGGTACGACTTCTTCCTCTACGGCACCGCCGCCGTCCTCGTCTTCAAACCGCTGTTCTTCCCGGGGGGCGACCCCGCCACCGGCACGCTCCTCGCGTTCGCCACCTACGGTGTCGGCTTCATCGCCCGCCCCATCGGCTCCATCGCCTTCGGCTACTTCGGCGACCGGTTCGGCCGCCGTCAGGTCCTCTCGGTGACCCTCCTGGTGATGGGCATGTCGACCTTCCTCATCGGCATCCTCCCCACGCACGCCTCGATCGGCACCACGGCCGCGGTCATCCTCGTCCTCCTCCGCTTCGCGCAGGGCCTGAGCCTCGGCGGCGAATGGGGCGGCGCGGTCCTGCTGTCCATCGAGCACACCGACCGCCCCCGGTGGGGCCTCGCCGCCGCATGGGTCCAGTTCGGCGTCCCCGCGGGGAACATCGCCGCCGTCGGCGTCCTCGCCCTCTGCAACGCCGTCCTCGACGAGACCGCCTTCGCCACCTGGGGCTGGCGCCTCCCGTTCCTCATCTCCGCGGCCCTCGCCCTCGTCGGCCTGTGGATCCGCGGCAACGTCGCCGAATCACCCATGTTCGCCGGGCTGCCCTCCACCGGCACCAACCCGCTCAGGGAGGTCTGGGCCGTGCACCGGCGCGCGCTGGCCGCCTCCTTCTGCGCCCGCGTCGGCGTCGACGTCGCGTTCTACATCTTCACGCTCTACCTGCTGACGCACCTCGACGACCGGGTGGGCCTGCCCCCCTGGGTCGGCCTGACCGCGGTCGTCGCCGGCTCGACCGCGCAGCTGGTGCTCGTGCCGTGGTTCGGGCGCCTCTCGGACCGCGTGGGCCGCAGAGGGATCGCCGCCGCGGGCGCGGTCGCCTCGATGGCTTGGGCCTGGGCGTTCTTCCCGCTGCTCGACACCGGCTCGACGTGGCTCGTCATCACCGCCGTGGTCGTGGCCCTCGCCGCCCACGCCGCCATGTACGGTCCGCAGGCCGCGTTCATCGCCGAGCTGTTCCCCACGAAGGTCCGCTACTCCGGCACCTCCCTGGGCTACCAGCTCGCCGGCGTCGCGGGGGGCGCGCTCGCCCCGATCATCGCGCTCCTCCTCTTCGACGCCACCGGAACCACTGGGGCGATCTCCCTCTATGCGACGCTCGCCCTCGCCGTCACCCTCTACGGCCTCGCCGCCGCCCCCGCGCCCGCCGACAACTAGTCCCCTGGCCGAGCGATGCGGTTCGCGGACAGCGCATCTGGACCCAGGGCACTACTATGCGAGAGAACATCCCGATCCGGAAGATCCGGAACTCCGCCAGGGGCCGCTGGATTTCGAGGTGCATCCATGCCGAGCAAGTCTTCAAGCGGGCGCGCGAGGGGCGGTCTCTTCCCATTGGCGCTGGTGACCGGCGTGGCGCTGAGGATCGGGTCACGGCCTACATCGACGCATGCGTCGCCTCCCCGCGGCTCGAACCGGGGCCGGGCTGCCCGATCGTGCCGCCCGCCTCGACGGTGCAGCCGTCGGAGCTCTTCATCGAGTACTACGTCGACGTTTCCTGGACTGTCGTGGAGTACCCCGGGCCGGTGCTGGCCGTCATCGACTCGGCATTGCACGGGGACAGCCTGCTCCTCACGTTCAGGGAGGAGGGGGCCATGGAGGGAGTCGCGCACTCGGACGGATACATTGACGTACTTACGACCGACGCATTCGACTACGGTGCGACGGTGGAGTTCTCGTTCCACTGCCCGATTCGGATCGCGGAACTGCAACTCCAGATAGATGCCGACGGCGACTTCTCGATCGTCCCGAGCGAGAGGGAAGAGGCGCTTCAGACATTGACGGCGAGGTATGCCTCGTGGCACGGATGCACGAGCTTCTAGCCCGCCGCCACAAGCCGGTGTCAGGAGCACAGCGCGGTCGCGAGCAGGTCGTCCACGGCGGCGTCGAAGGCGTCGCCGTCGTGGTAGCCGTGGCGGTCGATCGCGTTCCAGGCCAGGGAGATCTGGCGGTTGCCGTCGGGGGAGTGGAAGGACTGGGCCTCGTGGCCGAGGCTGTCGCCGTCGTGGCCGATGAACACCTGGTCGCCGCCGTCGCACGCGAGGGTGATCGCGAACAGGCCGAGGCCGTAGTCGAAGCTCTTGCCGGTCTCCTGGAAGTCCGTCGCCGCGGCGAGCTGGGCCGGGGTGAGAAGCGTGCCGTCCACGAGGGCGTCGTAGAAGTCGTTGAGGTCGCCCATGGTCGAGACGACGCCGCCGCCCGCCCACAGCTGGCTGCTCGAGAGCTTCGACGTGTCGACGTACGGGTGCGCGGGGTCGCCGGTGCTCACGTAGGGGACCGGGTGCGGGCCGCGGACGCCCGAGCCGCGCGGGTCGGCGAAGTAGGTGTCCTCGAGCCCGGCGGGTGCGAAGACGCGTGCGGCCATCTCCTCGCCGAGCGGGTTCCCGGTGACCTCCTCGACGAGCATGCCGAGGGCCGTGTACCCGGTGTTCGAATAGGACCAGGCGTCCGGCCGCGGGTCGTCGGCGGTGAGGGCGATGAGGTCCTCGGGGCTGTAAAAGGTGCGGTAGTTCGCGTAGAAGTCGGTCATGTCGCCGTTCTCGAACACCGACGCGTACAGGTGCGGCAGGAAGTCGGGGACGCGGCCCTGGTGCTGCATGAGCTCGCGGACCGTGGGCTGGTCGTCGTAGGGGAGCAGGCCCGGCAGGTACGCGTCGAGCGGGGCGTCGAGGTCGATCGCGCCCTCGCCGTCGAGCTGGAGCAGGACGGTCGCCGTCATGGACTTGGTGATGCTGCCGATGCGGATGCGGTCGTCGGGTTCGACGTCGTCGGACCACGGCCGGAGGCTCCGCTGCCCGGCCGCCTCGGCCCACACCTCGTCGCCGGAGCGCACCTCCACGACCGCGGACTGGTCGCCGGTGCCCATGAACGCGTCGAACGCCGCGTCGAGCGCTTCGGTGTCGAGCTCCCGCTCGGCGGGGACGGCGGGGACGAAGCCGAGACCGACGGCCAGCACTGCGGCGGAGAAGATCGTTGTCATACCTAAAACGCTATGGGCCCGAACGGCTCCGATCGATCCCGCGCACTGCCCGCCTCGCGGTACCCCCTGCACCACCGCGCTGTTCCCGTCCGGCGCCAGCGTGTCGGACGCTCAGTCGTAGTGGCGGCAGCGGCCCGGCAGGACCGCGGTGAGGCGGTCGGCGAGGATCGCTCCGGCGGTGGTGGCGCGGTCGGGTTCTCGGTAGACGAGGTCGGCGAGGCCGTCGACGAGGGCGGTCAGTTCGACGGCGGCGAGTCCGGCGTCGGTGGCGGGGCCGGTCTCGCCGCACTCCTTTCCGTTCTCGATGCCTTGGGCGACACGGTCTCTGAGAACCGCGGACGTGGCGACGGCGACCGCCGCGGCGGTGGGGACGTCCATCGCCCTGGCCTGGAAGGCCCGGGAGACGCGGTGCTCGCCGCGGCGGGGCGGGTCGAGGGGGAGGAGTTCGCACAGGCAGTCGAGCATGATCGCGCGGATGGACCGGCCCGCGGCCTCGCCTTCGGCCGTACGGGCGGCGACGCGGGCGAGCAGGTCCGCGGTGATCCGCTCGTACGCGAACAGGAGGAGGTCGTCCTTGGACGCGAAGTAGTGCTGCACCAAGCCGACCGAGAACCCGGCTTCGCGGGCGACGGCCGACATCGTGGCCGCGTCGAGGCCGTCGTGGGCGATGAGGCGGTGGACCGCCGCGGCCATCTGGGCGCGGCGGAGATCGTGGTCTGCGGTCCTCGGCACCCGATAATCATACCGTTGTATGGTTATCGGGTTGCCATACCGACGTATGGTTATCGCCAGGACCCCCGACACCCAGGGAACACCCATGCAGATCCCCGTCCTCGCCGCCTCGCTCGCGGCCCTCATCCCGCTCGTGCCCCTGCCGCAGGTGCCGGCCGAGGAGCAGCCCTACTACGACGTCTCGCAGTACCTGGAACAGCGCTTCGAGGAGACCGGCGTCCCCGGCGCCGCCTACTCCATCCTCGACCTCAACGGCGACTCCTACTCCTTCGCCTGGGGCACCGACGGCTCCGGCGTCCCGGTCGACCTCGGCACCCCGTTCCTGTGGGGATCGGTCGCCAAGCCCGTCACCGCCGCCGCCGTCATGACCCTCGTCGAGGACGGCCGCATCGACCTCGACGCACCCGTCACCGACTACCTCCCGGACTTCACGCTCGCCGACCGGGACCGCTCTGACCGCATCACCGTGCGCGACCTCCTCCAGCAGACCACCGGCATCCCCGAGGGCACCGGCCTCACCGACCGCTTCGAGCACCACGACGACCCCTACGGCGACGCCGTCGCCGACCTCGCCGACGTCGACCCGGTGGGCGAACCCGGCGAGACCTTCGAGTACGCCAGCGCCAACTACGTCGTCGCGGGCGCCGTCGTCGAAGCCGCCGCCGGAATGCCCTACGAGCAGTACCTGCACGAAGCGGTCCTCGACCCGCTCGGCATGACCGGAGCGGTCACCACCGCCGAGGACGCCGCCGCCGTCCCCCGCGGCCACGCCGTCGCCTTCGGGCAGCCCGTCCCCGTGAAGACCCGCTTCGACCAGACCGGCCCCGCCTACGGCTACCTCGGCGGCACCATCGAGGACCTCACCGCGTTCGCCGCCGACCAGCTCGGCGAGTCCGCGATCCTCACCCCCGAATCCGTCGCCGAGACCCACACGGGCGCAACCGAAGTCAACGACACCGTCGACTACGGCCTGGGCTGGCGCGTCGACACCCGCAACGCCGACCTCGGCACGACCACCGTGTGGCACACCGGCGGCGCCCCCGGCTTCTCCGCGGGCGTCATCCTCCTGCCCGAGCTCGGCCGCGCCGTCGTCGTCGCCCAGAACCGCTACGGTTACTTCGAGGACGCCGCGCTCATCGGCACCATGCTCGGCGCCGCCCGCATGCTCGCCGGAGGCGACCCGGTCGAACCCGACACGGACCTGCTGTACCCGTCGATGCTCGCGGGCCTGTGCGTCCTGCTCCTCGCCGCCGTCGCCACGGTCTTCCTCACGTTCCTGCGCCTCGGGAAGGACCGTGACGTGAACCGGCCGCTCACCATCACCGGCATGGCCTGCTGGGTCCTCGCCGCGCTGGCGACCGCGTACGTCTCGTTCGCGCTCGTCCCGGGGCTCGCCCCGAGCCGGGCCGCGTTCTTCGGGATGATGCCCGACGTCGCGTGGCTGTTCACCGCCCTCGGCGCCGCCGCGCTGGTCGCGGCCGCCGTGCGCGTCTGGGCCGGAGCGGTCCGGCTGCGGCGCACGCCGAACTAGCGACCTGAACAACCAGGGCGCCGCCTCTCGGGCGGCGCCCTTCGTTGTGCGCGCTTGTTTACGCGGAGGCAACGAGAGTTCATACGGCCGTGCTTGACGTGAACGGCGGTGAAACATCGCGCCCATAGCTTGTACCCAGAGCGGATACGACGCTGTATACGCACCCGTACACCGCCGCAGCCTGCGGCGACGCCCCCTTGCAGACCCGGCACCCCTCAGTCCCGGGACGCTCCTCTGCGAAAGGTCAACTGCACATGCCACTCCGCTTCAAGCCCAACGCAAGGCACCTCGCCCGCACCCTCGCCGCCACCGCCGCCCTCACCGGGCTCGTCGCCACCGCCGCGTGCGGCTCCCGCGCGGGGGAGGAGACCGCCGCCGCCGAGTCCTGCGTGGACACCTCGGGCGACACCGTCAAGGTCGGCGCCCTCAACTCCCTGTCCGGCACCATGGCCATCTCCGAGACCACCGTCCGCGACGCGATCACCCTCGCCGTCGACGAGATCAACGCCGCAGGAGGCGTGCAGGGCAAGGAGATCGAGATCGTCGCCGAGGACGGCGCGTCCGAGCCGACCGTGTTCGCGGAGAAGGCCGAGAAACTCATCCGCGAGGACTGCGTCGCCGCGGTCTTCGGCGGCTGGACCTCCGCCTCCCGCAAGGCCATGCTCCCGGTCTTCGAGGACAACGACTCGCTCCTGTACTACCCCGTCCAGTACGAGGGCCTCGAAGCGTCCGAGAACATCTTCTACACCGGCGCCACCACGAACCAGCAGATCATCCCCGCGCTCGACTACCTCGCCGAGACCGGCGTCAAGTCGATCTACCTCGTCGGCTCCGACTACGTCTTCCCCCGCACCGCCAACGCGATCATCAACGCCTACGCCGAAGCCCACGGCATCGAGGTCCTCGGCGAGGACTACGTGACCCTCGGCTCCACCGAGTTCTCCACGATCGTCAACCAGGTCAAGGCCGCCGACGCCGACGCCGTCTTCAACACCCTCAACGGCGACTCGAACGTCGCGTTCTTCCGCGAGTACGCCAACGTCGGCCTCACCGCCGAGGAGATGCCCGTCATGAGCGTCTCCATCGCCGAAGAGGAGGTCGGCGGCATCGGCGTCGAGAACATCGAGGGCCAGCTCGCCGCCTGGAACTACTACCAGACCATCGACTCGCCCGCGAACACCGCGTTCGTCGACGCGTTCAAGACCGAGTACGGCGCCGACCGCGTCACCTCCGACCCCATGGAGGCCGCCTACAACTCCGTGCACCTGTGGGCCGCCACCGTCGAGAAGGCCGGGTCCTTCGCGGTCGAGGACGTCCAGGCCGCCGCCGACGGCGTCTCCTTCGACTCCCCTGAAGGGACCGTCGTCATCGACGGCGACAACCACCACGTCACCAAGACCGCCCGCATCGGCCGCATCGACGCCGACGGCCTCCTCTACACCGTCTGGGAGTCCGAGGGCGCCATCGAGCCCGACCCGTTCCTCGACGGCTACGACTGGGCCGCCGACCTCGCGGTGACCGAGTAACCAGCGGCGATCAGGAAGGAGACACCGTGGACCTCCTCGTAGGACAGCTCTTCACCGGCCTGAGCACCGGCTCGATCCTGCTCCTCGCAGCGCTCGGCCTCTCGCTCACCTTCGGCCAGATGGGCGTCGTCAACATGGCGCACGGCGAGTTCATCATGGCCGGCTGCTACACCGCGTACGTCGTGCAGCAGATCGTCGGGGACGCGGGCGCCTCCCTCCTGATCGCCCTCCCCGCCGGGTTCCTCGTCGGCGGCGCGATGGGCCTGGTCCTGGAGGCGCTGCTCCTGCGGCGTCTCTACCACCGGCCGCTCGACACGCTCCTGGTCACCTTCGGCGTCGGCCTCATCCTCCAGCAGGCCGCCCGCGACGTCTTCGGGGCGCCCGCCGTGAACGTGAGCGTCCCCGAAGCACTCCGCGGCGGCGTCGACCTCCTCGGCGTCACCGTCCCCAAGACCCGCCTGTTCATCATGGCGCTGGCGGTCCTGTCGGTCACCGCCGTCGCCCTGGTCCTGCGGTTCACGCCCGCCGGGCGGCGCATCCGCGCCGTCGTCGGCAACCGGGACCTCGCCGAGACCGCGGGGATCTCCTCGCGGACGGTGGACGCCGCGACGTTCTTCATCGGCTCCGGCCTCGCCGGGGTCGCGGGGGTCGCCTTGACGCTCATCGGGTCCACGAGCCCCACGACCGGCCAGTCGTACCTCGTGGACGCGTTTCTGGTGGTCGTCGCGGGCGGCCTGGGCCGCATCAAGGGCGCCGTCGTCGCCGCGGTCGCACTGGGCGCGATGCAGGCGGTGTTCGAGACGTACTCGACGGCGTCGCTCGCGAAGGTCGGCGTCTTCGTCGTCATCGTCGTCTTCCTGCAACTGCGCCCGCAGGGCCTGTTCACGCTGCGAACCAGGAGCCTCGCATGAAGTTCTTTCAATCGCGCCTCGGCACCTGGAGCGGCTTCGCCGCCGCCGCGCTCGTCCTCTTCGGCCTCGCGCCGCTGCTCCTGTCGGGCTTCCGGCTCGGCCTGCTCGCCCAGTTCCTGTGCTACGCGATCGTCGCGGTCGGCATCGGGCTCGCGTGGGGCCGCGGCGGGATGCTCACCCTCGGGCAGGGCGTGTTCTTCGGGATGGGCGCCTACCTCATGGCCATGCACCTGAAGATGGCCGACGCCGAGTTCCGGAACGGCCCCGGCGCCGTCCCCGACTTCATGGAGCTCGCGGGCATCCGCGAACTCCCCGCCTACTGGGCGCCGTTCGCCTCGCCGGCGTTCACGATCGCGATGATCCTGGTCCTGCCGACCGCGTTCGCGGTCCTCCTGGGCCTGGCGGTGTTCAAGCGCCGCGTCAAGGGCGCGTACTTCGCGATCCTCTCCCAGGCGCTCGCCGGGGCGTTCGCGATCCTCCTCATCGGGCAGCAGTCCCTCGGCGGGTTCAACGGCCTCAGCCGGTTCCGGTACTTCTTCGGGTACAACCTCGACGACCCGGTCAACCAGCAGATGCTGTACTACATCGCCGCCGGGGTCCTCCTCGTCGTCCTCGCGGTCGCCCTGCAACTGCGGCGCTCCCGCTACGGCGAGCTCCTCGTGGCCGTCCGCGACGCCGAAGAGCGCGTCCGGTTCCTCGGCTACGACGCCGCGAACGTCAAGGTCGTCGCCTACGCCGTCGCCGCCCTGTTCGCGTCGGTCGCCGGAGCCGTGTTCGTGCCGATCGTCGGGATCATCTCCCCGGCGAGCATCGGGATCGTCCCCTCGATCATGTTCCTCCTCGGCGTCGCCATCGGCGGCCGCGCGAGCCTCGTCGGGCCCGTGGTCGGCGCGCTCGCCGTCGCCTGGGCCCAGACCGCCCTGTCCGAGCAGTTCCCGTCGGCGTGGACCTACGCCCAGGGGCTCCTGTTCGTCCTCGTCATCGCCCTGCTCCCCGGCGGGATCGCCTCGGTCGCCGCCGTCGCCAAGAGGTTCCAGAAGCGCACCCCCGTGGAGGCCGCAGCATGACCATCGCGTTGACCTGCAAGCACATCGAAGTCGCGTTCGACGGGTTCAAGGCCGTCGCGGGCGTCGACCTCGAACTCCACCGCGGGGAGGTGCACTTCCTCATCGGCCCCAACGGGGCCGGGAAGACCACCCTCGTCGACGCGATCACCGGCCTCGCGAAGTACACCGGCTCGGTCGTCAAGGACGGCGAGGAGCTGCGCGGCCGGAAGGTCCACCACATCGCCCGCAAGGGCATCGGCCGGACCTTCCAGACCGCCACGGTCTTCGAGAACCTCACCGTCGCCCAGAACCTCGACATCGCCGCCGGGGCCGGGCGCTCCCCGTGGACGCTCCTGCGCCGCCGGAAGCACCTGCCGCAGCACGTCGTGGACACCATGGAGCGCATCGGCCTCAAGGACAAGGCCGACACGCCCGCGGGGATCCTCGCGCACGGCCAGAAGCAGTGGCTGGAGATCGGGATGCTCCTCGTCGGCGACGCCGACGTGCTCCTCCTCGACGAGCCGATCGCCGGGATGGGCCACGACGAGCGCGAGACCACCGGCCTGCTCCTCCACGACATCGCCGCCGACCGGGCCGTCGCCGTGGTCGAGCACGACATGGACTTCATGCGCGCGTTCGCCTCCCGCGTCACCGTCCTCCACGCCGGGGCCGTCCTCGCCACCGGCACCGTCGACGAGGTCTCCGACGACCCCCGCGTCCAGGAGGTCTACCTCGGCACCGCGAAGGAGAACGCCGATGCTGCGACTGCATGACCTCACCTGCGGGTACGGCCGCTCCGCGGTCGTCCACGGCGTGGACCTGGAGATCGGACCCGACGAGGTCGTCTCCGTCATGGGCCACAACGGGGCCGGGAAGACCACGCTCCTGCGCGCCGTCGTCGGCCTCATCCCCGCCATGCGCGGCACCGTCGAACTCGACGGCGCCGACGTCACCGGCAAGCCGACGAACAAGCGCGTCAAAGCGGGCATGGCCTACGTCCCCCAAGGGCAGCAGTGCTTCGCGCACCTCACCGCGGGGGAGAACCTGCGGCTCGTCGCCGACGGCCGCAAGCGCGGCCGGGCCCTCATCGACGAGCAGCTGGACCTGTTCCCGGCGCTGCGCGGGCTCCTCGGCCGCCAGGCCGGCCTGCTCTCCGGCGGCCAGCGCCAGCAGCTCGCCATCGCCCGCGCGCTCATCACCGAGCCGCGCCTGCTCATCCTCGACGAGCCGACCGAGGGCATCCAGCCCAACGTGGTCGCCGAGATCGAGTCGACCATCGTGGACCTCGCGAAGCGCGGCGGCCTTTCCGTGCTCCTCGTGGAGCAGCACCTCGGGTTCGCCCTCCAGGCCGCGAGCCGCTACTACGTGCTGCGCTCGGGCCGCGTCGCCTCCTCCGGCCCCACCGGCACCGAAGCCGAGTCCCGCGTGCGGGAGGCGATGGCCATATGACCTTCTCACCTCTTCCCGAGACCGAAGGCCCCCTGGCCGAACGCGTCTACATGGCCCTGCGCGCCGACCTCATGAACGGCCGCTACGAACCCGGCAAGCGCCTCGGCGAGGAGCGCCTCGCCGGGAACTACGGCGTCTCGCGCACCCCGGTCCGCGAGGCGCTCAGCCGCCTCGCCGCCGACGGGCTCGTCTCGCGCGAAGTGGACGGCCTGTACCCGTACCGGCCGCGCATCGACCAGCTCAACGACCTGTACGAAGTGCGGCTCACCCTCGAACTGCGCGGACTCGCCCGCGCCGACGCCGACCCGGACGTCAAGCACGACCCCGATCTCCTGGGGCCCGAGCTCGACCGCTGGTACCGGCTGCGCGACGCCCCGCCCGGACCCGACGCCGGGTTCGTGGAGTCCGACGAGCGCTACCACCTGACGCTCCTGGCGTCCTCGGGGAACCCGCAGCTCGCCGAGGCCCTCAAGGTCGTGAACAACCGGATCCGGCCCGCCCGCATGTTCGACTACTTCACCGCCGAGCGCATGGAGTCGACCATCGCCGAGCACATCGCGATCGCCGAAGGCGCCCTCGACGGCCGCTACGGCGAGGCCACCGCGATCCTCACCCGCCACATCGAGACGTCCCGGTCCATCGTGGTCGGCCGCGCCGAGGCCGCCCTGACCTGGGCCCACCTCGCGAACGCCGTCCGGCCCTAGAGCTTCGAGAGCGAGACCCATGTTCGAGCGCATCCTCATCGCCAACCGCGGCGAGATCTCCCGGCGGATCACCCGGACCGCCCACCGGCTCGGGATCGAGACCGTGGCCGTGTACTCCGAGGCCGACGCCGCGTCGCTGCACGTCCGCGAGGCCGACGAGGCCGTGTGCGTCGGGCCCGCGGCCCCCGCCGAGTCCTACCTCAACGTGGACGCGATCCTCTCCGCCGCCAAGGACACCGGCGCGCAGGCCGTCCACCCCGGGTACGGGTTCCTCGCCGAGAGCGCCGAGTTCGCGCGCCGCGTAGCCGAGGCCGGGCTCGTGTTCATCGGCCCCACCCCCGAGCAGCTGGAGCGGTTCGGCGACAAGGTGACCGCCCGCGAGGCCGCCACCGCCGCAGGGGTCCCGCTCGCCGCCGGGACCGCCGCGCTCGACACCGCCGACGACGCCGTCAAGGCCGCCGAGGCCATCGGCTACCCCGTGATCGTGAAGGCCTCCGCGGGCGGCGGCGGCATCGGGATGCGCGTCGCCGAGGACGCCGGAGCGCTCGGCGAGGTGTTCGCATCCGTGAAGCGCCTCGCCGCCGACAACTTCGGCGACGACTCGGTATATATCGAACGCTATGTATTGCACGCCAGGCACGTCGAGGTCCAGGTCTTCGGCGACGGCGAGGGCCGAGTGGTCTCCCTCGCCGACCGCGACTGCTCGCTCCAGCGCCGCCACCAGAAGGTCGTCGAGGAGGCCCCCGCCCCGGGCCTGCCGGACGCCGTGCGGGACGGGATGCACGCCGCGGCCCGCGCGCTCGCGGCCGACGCGAAGTACCTGTCGGCCGGGACCGTCGAGTTCATCTACGACGCCGACCGCGAGGAGGCGTCGTTCCTGGAGTTCAACACCCGCCTCCAGGTCGAGCACCCCGTCACCGAGGCGGTCCTCGGGATCGACCTGGTGGAGTGGATGATCCGCGCCGCCGCGGGCGACACCGACTTCCTCGACGGCCTTCCCGACTCCGGCCCCGCCGTCACGGGCGCGGCCGTCGAGGCCCGCGTCTACGCCGAGGACCCCGCCCGCGGGCACCTCCCCAGCGCCGGGCTCCTCACCTGCGTCGACCTCCCCGAGCACGCGCGCGTCGACACGTGGATCGAACGCGGCCTCGAGGTCCCGGCCGTCTACGACCCGATGCTCGCCAAGATCATCACCACCGGCGCGACCCGCGCCGACGCGTGGGCCGCGCTCGCGGACGCCCTGGGGGACACCCGCATCGAGGGCGTCCACACCAACCTCGGGCAGCTGCGCGCGGCCGCGTCCGACCCGCGGGTGCTCGCCGTCGAGCACGACACGGCGACCGTCGCGACCATCGAGGACGCGTCGCCGCGCATCGACGTCATCGCCGCGGGCGTCCTCACCACGGTGCAGGACTTCCCGGGCCGCATCGGGTACTGGCAGGTCGGGGTGCCGCCGTCGGGGCCGATGGACGACCTGTCGTTCCGGCTCGGCAACCGCGCCCTCGGCAACGACGATGGCGTCCCCGGCCTCGAATGCACCATCGCGGGCCCCACTTTGCGGTTCAGCGTCCCGGTCACGGTGTGCGTCACCGGCGCGCCCGCGCCCGTCACGCTCGACGGCGCCCCCGTCGAGCAGTGGGTGCCCATCCAGGTCCCCGCGGGCGGGGAGCTCGCGGTCGGGCAGATCGCCGACGCGGGCGCCCGCACCTACGTGCTCTTCCAAGGCGGCCTTGACGTCCCGACGTTCCTGGGCTCGGCCTCGACGTTCCCGCCCGGCCGGATCGGCGGCTACACGGGCGACCAGCTGCGCGTCGGCGACCGGCTCCTCCCGGTCCCCGCCACCGGGACCGTCTCCCCGGTCCCGGTGGCGGACCGCCCGTCGTTCGGCCACGAGTGGACCCTCGCGGTCACGCCCGGCCCGCAGCCGGCCCCGCACTACTTCACCGTCGCCGACATGGAGCGGATCTACGACGCCGAGTGGTCCGTGCAGGTCCACGCCGGGCGCTCCGGCGTGCGCCTGGACGGGCCGCGCCCCGAGTGGGCCCGCACCGACGGCGGCGAGGCCGGGCTCCACCCCTCGAACCTGCACGACAACCCGTACTCGGTCGGCACCGTCAACTTCACCGGCGACACGCCCGCGCTCCTGGGTCCCGACGGGCCCAGCCTCGGCGGGTTCGCGTGCCCGTTCACCGTCACCACCTCCGACCGGTGGAAGCTCGGGCAGCTGCGCCCCGGCGACGCCGTCCGGTTCCTGCCCGTCGCCGAGGCCGAAGCGGACCGCCTGCGCGCCAAGCCGACCGCGGCACCCATCCCGCTCATCAACGCGGCCCGCGACGAGGCGACGCTCGCGCTCATCGACGCGGGGGACGACCGGCCCGCCGTCGCCTACCGCCGCGCCGGGGACGACGCGGTCCTCCTCGAATACGGGCCCATGCACCTCGACCTGGCGCTGCGCATGCGCGTCGGCGCCCTCATGGACGCCCTCGCCGCCGCGAACCCCGCCGGGCTCATCGACACCACGCCCGGGGTGCGCTCCCTCCACCTGCACGTCGACCCCGACGTGCTCCCGATCCGCACCCTCACCGGGCTCCTCACCGAGCTCGAAGCGGACCTGCCCGACACCGGCGACATGACCGTCCCCTCCCGCGAAGTGCGCCTGCCGATCTCGTGGAACGACTCGGTCGTCGACGAGGCCATCGCCCGCTACTCCACGAACGTCCGCGACGACGCGCTCTTCAACCCCTCGAACATCGAGTTCATCCGCCGCATCAACGGCCTCGACTCCATCGAGGACGTCGCGAACATCGCCACCGCCGCCGAATGGCTCGTCCTCGGCCTCGGGGACGTCTACCTCGGCGCGCCCGCGGCCGTCCCCGTCGACCCGCGCCACCGGCTCGTCACCACCAAGTACAACCCGGCGCGCACGTGGACCGCCGAAGGCACCGTCGGCATCGGCGGCTCCTACATGTGCATCTACGGCATGGACTCCCCGGGCGGCTACCAGCTCGTCGGCCGCACCGCCCCCATCTGGGCCGGGCTGCGCGACCTCGCGTCCTTCAGGGACGGCCTGCCGTGGCTCCTGCGGTTCTTCGACCGCGTCGTCTTCGAGCGCGTCTCCGAGGAGCAGCTCGCCGAGACCCGCCGCGACCTCGCCGCCGGGCGCGCCGAGATCGACATCCGCGAAGGGACGTTCGCGTACGCCGACTACCGGCGCCTCCTCGCCGACAACGCCGACGCGATCGACGCGTTCCGCACCCGCCAGGCGGCCGCGTTCGAGGCCGAGCGGCGCCGCTGGGCCGACGCGGGGGAGTTCGACCGTGAGCACACCGAGCCCGCCCCCGGCGGCGGCGACGCGATCGAGCTCGCCGACGGCGAGACCCTCGTCGAGGCGCCGATGGCCGCAAGCGTGTGGCGCGTCAACGTCGCCGAAGGCGACACCGTCACCGCCGGGGACGCCGTCGTCGTGCTCGAAGCGATGAAACTGGAGATGCCCGTGGTGTGCGCCGTGTCCGGGACCGTGACGCGCGTGCTCGCCTCGCCCGGCGACCAGGCCGCGCCCGGCGCGCCGCTGCTGGTCATCCGATAGGCAACGTGGACAACAAGACAGGGGACCGAGTGAACACCGTGGAACGCGTCAGGGCCGCCTACGCCCGCGTCAGTGGGGCCGACCGGCCCGAGGTCTGGATCGCGCTGCGC
Source organism: Glycomyces sp. NPDC047369 (assembly GCA_040643255.1). Lineage (GTDB taxonomy): Bacteria > Actinomycetota > Actinomycetes > Mycobacteriales > Micromonosporaceae > Glycomyces. Next base: position 1,489,927 of record JBEYTX010000001.1, read on the forward strand.
GACGAGGCCGACGTCCTGGCCGAGGCCGCACTCGTGGACGAGGACCTGCCCCTCGCCGGGCTCCTCTTCGCCGCCAAGGACAACATCGACGTCGCCGGGCTGCCCACGACCGCGGCCTGCCCGTCCTTCGCGTACACGCCCGACCGCGACGCCACCGCCGTCGCCCGCCTGCGCGCGGCCGGGGCGATCTGCCTGGGCAAGACCAACCTCGACCAGTTCGCGACCGGCCTGGTCGGCACCCGCTCCCCGTACGGCCCCGTGCGCGCCGCCGCCGACCCTGACCGCATCTCCGGCGGGTCCTCCTCCGGATCCGCCGTAGCGGTCGCCCTCGGCATCGCCGACTTCGCCCTGGGCACCGACACCGCCGGATCCGGCCGGGTCCCCGCCGCCCTCAACGGGATCGTCGGCATCAAGGCCACCCTCGGCCTCGTCCCCGTCGGCGGCGTCGTCCCCGCCTGCCCCTCCTACGACTGCCTCACCGTCTTCGCCCCCGACCTCGACCTCGCGACCCGCGCCATCCGGATCATGACCGGCGAGAGCGACCCCGACCCCGCGTCCCGGCCCTGGCCTGCCGACGCCCCGCTCGCGGCCCCGCCCGCCGCACGGGCCGCGATCCCCGTCGACGCGAACCTCGCCGCGCTCGACCCGGACTTCCGCCCCCTCTGGGACGCCTCCCTGGCGCGCTTCGCCGCCGCCGGCGTCGACCTCGTCCCCATCGACGTCCAGGCGCTCCTCGACGCCGCGCTCCTGCTCTACGAAGGCGCGCTCGTCGCCGAGCGCTACGCCGCCTTCGGCGCCCACATCGAGGCGCAGCCCGCCGACGCCGACCCCATCGTCGCCGAGATCGTCAAGGGCGCGGGCAAGTTCAGCGCCGCCGACCTCGTCGCCGACCAGCAGCGCCTGCGCCGCGCCCGCCGCCGGGCCGCCGACCTCCTCGACGGCTTCGACGCGCTCCTGCTCCCGACCGCGCCGCTCCATCCCACCATCGCCGAAGTCCAGGCCGACCCCATCGCCGTCAACGCCGCCATGGGCACCTACACGAACTTCGTGAACCTCCTCGACATGGCCGCCGTCGCCGTCCCCGCAGGGACCACCGGCACCAAGGGCTTCGGCGTCAGCGTCATCGCCCCCGCCTTCCACGACCAGGTCGCGATCGACCTCGCCGCCCGCGCCGCCGACGTCCCCGCGCCCCGCTACGCCCCCCGTAGCGCCGAACTCGTCGTCTTCGGCGCCCACCTCACCGGCATGCCCCTCAACCACCAGCTCGTCGCCCTCGGCGCCCGCTTCGACGGCGAAGTCGCGACCGCCCCCGCCTACCGCATGTACGAACTCCCCACCGAACCCCCCAAACCCCTGGTCGTCCGCACCGGCGACGGCGCGTCCCTCCCCGGCGAGCGCTGGCTCCTCAGCCCCGCCGCCCTCGGCCGCTTCCTCGCCGACCTCCCCGCCCCCATGACCCTCGGCAAGGTCGAACTCGCCGACGGCACCTGGGCCACCGGCTTCGTCGCCAACGAACCGTCGGGAGCGGACATCACCGCCGCCGGAGGCTGGCGCCATCGGCGCGGCTGACGCATGTCGCACCCGCGTGCGAGGATCGGGCCATGGATTTCCCCGAGCTCCAGGCCCACCTGGTCGCCGAAGCCGCCCGCTTCCGGGCCGCCGTCCTCGCCGCCGCGCCCGACGCGCGGGTGCCGTCCTGTCCCGAGTGGACCGCGACCGACCTGCTCGACCACCTGACCGAGGTGTACGACCACAAGCTCCAGTCGATGCGGCTGCTGCGCGAACCCGGTGAGGCCGACGGGATCGCGCGCGGCGGCGTCGCGGCCGAGCGGTTCGACGCCGCGCTGGCCGAGCTGCTCGCGGAGTTCGACGACCGGGGCCCGGAGAGCCTCGCGCACACCTGGTACGGGCCCGACCAGACCGTCGGGTTCTGGATCCGCCGCATGGCGCAGGAGACGCTGATCCACCGCGTGGACGCCGAACTCGCCGCCGCCCTCCCGGTGGCCGCGGTCGACGCGGGCCTGGCGGTCGACGGGATCGACGAGATGGCGACGGTCATGCTGTCGTGGGGCTCGCGCGCCTACCGCGACTGGGTCGCCGACGACCTCGCCGCGAACGCGGGCCTGGAGGTCGCGCTCGACACCGGGGACCGAGCCTGGACGGTGGTCGTCGGCGCCGCCGGGATCGACGTCGCCGACGGCGTCACCGCGGGCGCCGGGACCCTCGTGTCCGGGACGCCGGGGGAGGTCCTGCGGTGGCTGTGGCGGCGCCTCCCGGCCGACGCGGTCGCCGTGGACGGCAAGGCCGAGGACGCCCGGTCCCTGTACGACCTCATCGAGAAGTTCGCCCAGTGACCGCCCTGCCCTACCCCGGTGCGGTGCAGGCCGAACCGCTCCCGCGGGCCAGCGTCGGCGGCCGCGAGTTCGACCTCATCGCGGTCGACCCGGGCCTGAGCGCCATCGGCGCCGACCGCGCCGACGGGTCCGTGTGGCTCCTGCCCGAAGGCGGGGACCCGGTCCCGGTCAACGCGAGCCGTGCCCAGTTCGACGCGTGCGCAGCGATCTACGCCGAGGCCGCCGCCGAAGTCGAACGCTTGACGGCGGAAGGATTCGGCGACGACGAGGACGACGAGGAGGACCCCGGTGACGCGTTCACCGAAGCCCTCCTGGAACGCTTCGCAGCCGTCGACCCGGTCGCGGTCGCCGACGAGAACGGCCTCTGGTCCGTCGCCGCCGAGGAGCTGGGCTACGCGCTGCCCGCGTGAGCCGCGGCCGGTCGGTGCGCGGCGAGCGCGCGGTCCAGGTCCGCGATGAGGTCCTCGGGCGCTTCGAGGCCGATCGAGAGCCTGACGATGCTGTCGGCGGGCTTCGCGTCGGCCGCGACCGGCCGGTGGGTCAGCGCCGCCGGGTGCTGGATGAGCGAGTCCACGCCGCCCAGCGACACCGCATGCGTGAACAGCCCGACCGCGCCCGTCACCTGCTTCGCGGCCGCGAAGCCGCCGCGCAGATCCACGGCGATCATCGCGCCGGGGCCGCGCATCTGCGTCCCCAGCAGCGGGTCCCCGCTCAACCCCGGGTAGTGGACCCGCGCGACCGCGGGATGCCCCTCGAGCCACGCGGCGACCTGCTCGGCCCCGGCCTGCTGGGCCCGGACCCTGACCGGCAGCGTCGTCAGCCCGCGGTGCAGCAGGTACGCGCCGAGCGGGTGCAGGAGCCCGCCCGTGACGGCCCGGACCCGGCGCAGCGCGGCCGCGGTCTCGGCCCCGCAGGCGATCACCCCGGCGATCACGTCCCCGTGCCCGCCCAGGTACTTCGTCGCCGAATGGAGCACCATCGCGGCCCCGAAGTCCGCCGGGTTCTGGAGCACCGGCGTCGCGAACGTGTTGTCCACCAGCACCGGAACGCCCTGGGCCGCTTCGACGACCGCGCGGATATCGACCAGGTCGAGCGTCGGGTTCGCCGGGGTCTCCAGCACCACCAGCGCCGTGTCGGGCCGCAGCGCCGCGGCGACGCCGCCCGCCGTGCAGTACGTCGTCTCGGTCCCCAGCAGGCCCGTCGACAGCAGGTGGTCGGTCCCGCCGTACAGCGGCCGCACCGCCAGCACGTGCCGCCGCCCGCCCGCGGTCGCCGCCAGGACCGCCGCGGTCATCGCGGCCATCCCCGAAGAGAACGCCACGGTCTCCTCGGTCCGCTCCAACTGCGCGAGTGCCGACTCGAACCGGGCCACCGTGGGATTCCACAGCCGCGCGTACACGTTGCCGCCCTCTGGATCCGGGGTCCCACCGGACGCCATCGCCTCGTAGGAGCGGCCGCCCGCGTCGATGTCGGGCAGCGGGTTGGTGGTGGAGAGGTCGATCGGGAGGGCGTGCACGCCGAGTCCGGCGAGGTCCTCGCGGCCGGCGTGAACGGCGATCGTGTCGGGTTGCAGCCACGGCGAAGTCATGACCGGACTCTAGGCAGATCCCCAACCTGCTGCAATACTTGCCGCGGAAACCCCCGGCATACCGGGATACCAGTGCAGATTCAGCGGGAGGAGCCGTCATGGCGGACGTGCGGCCGAAGAAAACGCAACCGGTCCCGCTCGACGGCACCGACCTCGCGATCCTCGCCGCGCTCGCCGAGGACGGCCGCATGACGAACGCCGCGCTCGCGTCCCGCGCGGGCGTCGCCGAGTCCACCTGCGCCTACCGCGTCCGGGCCCTGCGCGAGTCCGGCGTCGTCACCGGCATCCGCGCCCACCTCAGCCCCGAGGCCCTCGGCCGGCCCCTCCACGCGATCATCAAGGTCCGCCTGGGCTCCCACAGCCGCGAGCTCGTCCACCACCTGTACGACCGCCTCACGACCCTGCCCGGCGTCCTCACGGTGTTCCACGTCGGCGGCGACGACGACTTCCTCCTGCACGTCGCGGTCGCCGGGCCCGAGGCCCTGCGCGACCTCATCCTGGAGCACATCACCGTCCACCCGATGGTCCGCCAGACCGAGACGCAGCTGGTGTTCGAGGTCCGCGACGGCCGCGGCCTGCTCCCGGGATGACGGAAGGCCCGGACCGGAGTCCGGGCCTCCTCGCTTGCGCCGCTAGGCGATGCGGATGGTGTTCCAGCTCATCGCGGGCAGCTCCACGGTGATCGTGCCGTCCTTGACGACGACGTCCCCGTTGGCGACCGGCGCGACCCGGTCCTGATCGTCGAGCGTGTTCTTCGCGTCCCGGTCCGAGTCCGTCAGCGTCGAGACCGTCACGTCCCCGACCCGCACCGACGAGGCGTCGATCTCGAGCGTCATCGGGGTCTCCAAGTCGCGGTTGACCGCGAACACCGTGACCGACCCGTCCTCGCCCGCCACCGCGACCGAGTGCAGCGCCGAGACCTCGCCGTACTTCTTCGTGTCGAAGCCGGGGGAGTCGGCGTTGACGTTCAGGACCGTCCCGCGCCCGTACTTCGAGGCCTCGGCGAACGGGAAGAACGTGGTCTGGCGCCACGCGGGCCCGCCCGGCTCGGTCATGATCGGCGCGATCACGTTGACCAGCTGCGCCAGGCACGCCGCGGTCACGCGGTCGGAGCGGCGCAGCAGCGTGATGAGCAGCGACCCGAACACGACCGCATCCATCGCCGAGTAGTGGTCCTCCAGCTGGCGCGGGGCGATCGACCACGGCTCGGGGCGCTCGCCGGTGGGCGCGGTCTGGTACCAGACGTTCCACTCGTCGAAGGAGATGTTGATCTTCTTGTCGCTCTTGAGCTTCGCGCCCACGGCGTCGGCGGTGGCGATGACGCCGTCGATGAACAGCTCCATGTCCTGCGCCGAGGCCATGAAGGAGGTGACGTCGCCGTCGAGCGGGTGGTAGTAGGCGTGCGCGGAGATGTAGTCGACCGACTCGTAGGTGTGGGTGAGGACCTCGTTCTCCCAGGCGCCGAAGAACGGCATGCCGCGCGAGGAGGAGCCGCACGCGACCAGGTCGAGGTCGTCGGAGCCGTCGATGAACCGCAGCGACCGGGCGGTCTGGTCGGCGATCCGGCCGTACTCGGTGGCGGTGCGCTGGCCGATCTGCCAGGGGCCGTCCATCTCGTTGCCCAGGCACCACAGCTTGATGCCGTAGGGCTCCTCGTCGCCGTGGGAGCGGCGCAGGTCCGACCAGTACGTGCCGGAGGGGTGGTTGGCGTACTCGAACAGGTCCAGGGCCTCCTGGAGGCCGCGAGTGCCGAGGTTGACGGCCATGTTCGGCTCGACGCCGACGGTGCGGCAGAACTTCATGAACTCGCCGAGGCCGAACTGGTTGGTCTCGGTGGTGCCCCACGCGAGGTCGAGGCGGCGCGGCCGGTCCTCCTTGGGGCCGACGCCGTCCTCCCACCGGTAGCCGGACACGAAGTTCCCGCCGGGGTAGCGGATCATGGTCGGGCCCAGCTCGCGGATGAGCTCGAGGACGTCCTCGCGGAGGCCGTCGGCGTTCGCGGTCGGGTGCTCGGGCTCGTAGATGCCCGTGTAGACGCACCGGCCGAGGTGCTCGACGAACGACCCGAAGAGCCGGTCGGGGACCTCGGCGACGGTGAAGCGGGGGTCGAACTCGATGCGTGCGCGGTGGTGGTCGGCCATGATCGCCTCCGGAAGGACTTCGTGGTGAACGGTAACCCGGGCACCCTGGAGTCCCGGTAGCCGTGACGCTACCAAAGATCGCTTTACCGGTACAGTCCCGGGGGCCTCACAGTTCGAGGGCCGTCGAGGCCCGCGCGATGAGCTCGGGCTGGAACACGACGTTGCGGTGCGTGTGGTCGCCGCCCTCGGCGATCTCGTCGAACAGCAGCTGCGCGGCGGTGCGCCCGAGCTGGGCCCGCGGCTGGCGCACCGACGAGAGCGGCACGGCCGCGGCGGCGGCGAAGTCGATGTCGTCGTAGCCGACGATCGCGCACTCCTGCGGGACCTTGACGCCGTGCATGGTCAGGCCCTGGAGCGCGCCGAGCGCGACGAGGTCGTTGGCGCAGAACACGGCCGTGGGCCGGTCCTCGCGCCCGAGCATCGCCTCGATAGCCTCGCGCCCGGCCTGGAAGTTCAAGCCCGGGGTCGCGAAGACCTCCAACTCGACGCCGGCGTCCGCGCACACCTCCCGGCAGCCCTCGTACCGGTCGGCGACCTGGGGGATCGCCGAGGGCCCGCCGATGAACGCGATCTTGCGGTGGCCGGTCTCGACGAGGTGCCTGGCGGCGAGGCGCCCGCCCGCGACGTCGTCGACGGCCACCGAGCAGTGCGGGTGGCGCCCGGCCCCGCGGTCGACCAGGACCACGGGGATGTCGTGGCCGGTGAGCCGCTCGATCCACGACGCCGACGAGTCGTCCACGGGGGTGATGAGCAGGCCCAGGACCCGCTGCTCTTCGAGCAGTTCGAGGTGGCGGCGCTCGCGGCGCACGTCCTCGCCGGAGTCGCACACGGTCACCACGCCGCCCGCGGACTCCACGAGGGGCTCGGCGCCGCGGACCACGTCGGTGAAGAACGGGTTGGCGACGTCGAGGACCACGATGGCCACGGTGCGGCTGCGTCCGGCCCGCAGCTGGCGCGCGGAGTCGTTGCGCACGTAGCCGAGATCGGCGATGGCGGCGAGCACGCGCGCCCTGGTCTCCTCGGCGACGGCCTCGGGCCGGTTGAGCACATTGGAGACCGTCCCGACCGAGACGCCGGCGGCTCGCGCGACGTCTTTCATACTGGTAGTGGTCATGGTCACCTCAATGAGTCTATCGGGGGGCGGGGGCACCGGCGGCCCGCCGATTGAAACGGTTCAACCGTGAACGGCGAGCTTGAGGAGCATATACCGAACCGTGCTCGAATTTGTGACCGGCCGTGGCTTGACAAGCGCTTGCTTCGCGTTCTACTTTATCGAAATCCGTTCATGAAACGATTCAAAAACACGGCGTTCACACGCCGGAGCCCCGCACCCTTCAGGGAGGAACCCCGTGACCGCTGCGCCACCCACCCGCGTGTGCTTCACCCTCCGCGTCAGACCCGACCGCATCGAGGAGTACCGCGAGCGCCACGCCGCCGTGTGGCCCGACATGCTCCGCGCCCTCGCCGCGACCGGATGGACGAACTACTCCCTGTTCCTGGCCGAGGACGGACTCCTCGTCGGCTACCTGGAGACCCCGGACTTCGACGCCGCCCGCGAGGCCATGGCCCGCACCGACGTCAACGCCCGCTGGCAGGAGTCGATGGCCCCGTTCTTCGAGGGCACCGACGGCGCCCACGCCGACGACGCGTTCAACGTCCTCACCGAAGTGTTCAACCTGGAGACCCAACTGGCCGCGGCCGACGCCGCGGCTGAAGGAGCCGGCAAATGAGTGACCGCACCCCGTACGCCAAGCAGGTCCTCGCGGGCCAGAGCATCGAGATGCCCTCCTGGGCGTTCGGCAACTCCGGCACCCGCTTCAAGGTCTTCGCCCAGCAGGGCGTCCCGCGCGACCCGTACGAGAAGCTCGCCGACGCCGCGCAGGTCCACCGGTACACCGGCGCTGCCGGGTCCGTCGCCCTCCACATCCCCTGGGACAAGGTCGAGGACTACGCCGACCTCGCCCGCCACGCCGCCGACCTGAACGTGCGCATCGGGACCATCAACTCGAACACGTTCCAGGACGACGACTACATGCTCGGCTCGGTCTGCCACCCCGACGCGAAGGTCCGCCGCAAGGCCGTCGACCACCTCCTCGAATGCGTCGACATCATGGACGCCACCGGCTCGGCCGACCTCAAGCTCTGGTTCGCCGACGGCACCAACTACCCCGGCCAGGACTCCATCGCCGGGCGCCAGGACCGCCTCGCCGAGTCCCTCGCCGAGGTCTACGCCCGCCTCGGCGACGGCCAGCGGCTCCTGCTGGAGTACAAGCTGTTCGAGCCGTCGTTCTACACCACCGACGTCCCCGACTGGGGCACCGCTTACGCGCACTGCCTCAAGCTCGGCCCCAAGGCCCAGGTCGTCATCGACACCGGCCACCACGCTCCCGGCGTCAACATCGAGTTCATCGTCGCGTTCCTGCTGCGCGAGGGCAGGCTCGGCGGCTTCGACTTCAACTCCCGGTTCTACGCCGACGACGACCTCATGGTCGGCGCCGCCGACCCGTTCCAGCTCTTCCGGATCCTCCACGAGCTCACGCTCCAGGAGGTCCTCCTCCCGGACTCGGGCATCGCGTACATGCTCGACCAGTGCCACAACATCGAGCCGAAGATCCCCGGCCAGATCCGCTCGATCATGAACGTGCAGGAGGCGACCGCCAAGGCCCTCCTGGTCGACCACGAGGCCCTCGCCGCCGCGCAGCAGGCCGGCGACGTCCTCGGTGCGAACGCGGTCCTCATGGACGCCTACAACACCGACGTCCGCCCGCTCCTGGCCGAGGTCCGCGCCGAGAAGGGCCTGGCCGCCGACCCGCTCGCCGCCTACGCCGCCTCCGGGTACGCCGACGAGATCAAGGCCGCCCGCGTCGGCGGCGCCCAGGCCGGATGGGGTGCGTAAGTGAGCGCTGTCAACGACCTGATCTCCCGCTCGAACCGCCTCGGCGCCGACAAGCGGAACACGAACTTCGCGGGCGGGAACACTTCCGCGAAGGGCGCTGAGACCGATCCGGTGACCGGTGAGGACGTCGAGCTGCTGTGGGTCAAGGGCTCCGGCGGCGACCTCGGCACGCTGAAAGCGGCCGGGCTCGCGGTGCTGCGTCTGGACCGCCTGCGCGCCATGGTCGACACCTACCCCGGCGTCGACGACGAGGACGTCATGGTCGAGCGCTTCGACTACTGCCTCCACGGCCGCGGCGGCGCCGCCCCCTCGATCGACACCGCCATGCACGGCCTCGTGGATGCCGCGCATGTGGACCACCTCCACCCCGACTCCGGCATCGCGTTCGCGACCGCCGCCGACGGGCCCGCGCTCACCGAAGCATGTTTCGGCGACCGCGTCGTGTGGGTCCCGTGGCGCCGCCCCGGCTTCCAGCTCGGCCTCGACATCGCCGCCATCAAAGAAGCGAACCCGCAGGCGATCGGCTGCGTCCTCGGCGGCCACGGCATCACCGCCTGGGGCGCCACCTCCGAGGAGTGCGAAGCGAACTCCCTGGAGATCATCCGCGGCTGCGAGGCCTACCTCGCCGAGCACGGCAAGCCGGACCCGTTCGGCGACAAGGTCGCCCAGTGGGCCCCGCTCGGCGAGGCGGATCGCCGCGAGCGCGCCGCCGCCCTCGCGCCCGTCGTCCGCGGCCTCGCCTCCACCGACCACCGCCAGGTCGGGCACTTCACCGACGCCCCCGAGGTCCTCGACTTCCTCGCCTCGGACGAGATGCCGCGCCTGGCAGCCCTGGGCACCTCCTGCCCGGACCACTTCCTGCGCACCAAGGTCCGGCCCCTGGTCCTGGAGACCGCCGCCGACGCGCCCCTCGCGGACGTCATCGCGCACCTCCAGGAGCGCCACGCGGCCTACCGCGAGGAGTACCGCGCCTACTACGAGCGCTTCGCGACCGAGGACTCCCCGGCGATCCGCGGCGCGGACCCGGCGATCGTCCTGGTCCCCGGCGTCGGCATGTTCTCCTTCGGCGCCGACAAGCAGACCGCGCGCGTCGCCGGCGAGTTCTACGTCAACGCGGTCAACGTGATGCGCGGCGCCGAGTCGGTCTCGACCTACGAGCCGATCGCCGAGTCCGAGAAGTTCCGCATCGAGTACTGGTCCCTCGAAGAGGCCAAGCTCCAGCGCCGCCCCAAGCCCAAGCCGCTCGCCGGGCGCGTCGCGCTCGTGACCGGCGCGGCCGGGGGCATCGGCAAGGCCACCGCCGAACGCCTCGCGGACGAAGGCGCCTGCGTGGTCGTCGCCGACCTCGACGCCGGGAAAGCGGCCGCCGCTGCCGCCGAGATCGGATCCGCGGACGTCGCGGTCGGGGTGTCCTGCAACGTCACCGATGAAAGCGCGATCCGGACTGCGCTGGATGCGGCCGCGCTCGCGTTCGGCGGCGTCGACCTCGTCGTCAACAACGCCGGGCTGTCCCTGTCCAAGCCGCTGCTCGACACGACGGCCGCCGACTGGGACCTCCAGCACGACGTCATGGCGAAGGGCTCGTTCCTCGTCTCCCGCGAGGCCGCGCGCCTCATGATCGCCCAGGGCTTCGGCGGCGACATCGTCTACATCGCCTCCAAGAACTCGGTGTTCGCCGGCCCCAACAACATCGCGTACTCCGCCACGAAGGCCGACCAGGCCCACCAGGTGCGGCTCCTGGCCGCAGAGCTGGGGGAGCACGGCATCCGCGTCAACGGTGTCAACCCCGACGGGGTCGTGCGCGGCTCGGGGATCTTCGCCTCCGGGTGGGGCGCCAACCGCGCGGCCGTCTACGGCGTCAAGGAAGAGGACCTCGGCCAGTACTACGCGGGCCGCACCCTCCTCAAGCGCGAAGTGCTCCCGTCCTCGGTCGCCGACGCCGTGTACGCCCTCGTCGGCCCCGACCTCGGCCTGACCACCGGCGTCCACATCCCCGTGGACTCGGGGAACCCGCAAGGGTTCCTCAGGTGAGCATCCTCGCCGCCGTCGACCTCGGCGCGTCCTCCGGACGCGTCATGGCCGCCCGCGTCGTCGACGGGAACCGGATCGGCCTCACCGAGGCCGCCCGGTTCCCCAACCGCGCCGTCCAGGTCCGCGGGCGCCTCTACTGGGACGTCCTCGGCCTGTGGTCCGGCGTCCTCGACGGCCTGCGCGCCGTCGGCGACGCCGCGGCCATCGGGGTCGACTCCTGGGCCGTGGACTACGGCCTCCTCGACGCCGACGGCCACCTCACCGCCAACCCCTACTGCTACCGCGACGCCCGCGGCGCCAAGGCCAAAGCCGACGTCCTCGCCCGCACCAGCGCCGAGACCCTGTTCGCGCTCACCGGCATCCAGCCGCAGCCGTTCAACACGGTCTTCCAGCTCACCGCCGACGCACCGGGCGCCCACCGCGCCCTCCTCGTCCCCGACCTCCTCGCCTACTGGCTCAGCGGCCAGGCCGCCTGGGAGGCCACGAACGCCTCCACCACCGGCCTCCTCGACCCCGCCACCGGCGACTGGTCCCGGGCCGCCGCCGACGCCGCCGGGATCGACCTGGGCCTCCTCGGCCCGGTCACCCCCACCGGCACCGTCCTCGGCCCGATCCTCCCCGAGATCGCCGCGGCCACCGGCCTCGACGCCGGCACTAAGGTCATCGCGACCGCCAGCCACGACACCGCCGCCGCCGTCGCCGCCGTCCCCTACGAGGGCCCGAACGCCGCCTACATCTCCTGCGGCACCTGGTCCCTCGTCGGCACCGAACGCGACACCCCCGTCGCCACCCCCGAGGCCCTCGCCGCCGGGTTCACGAACGAGCGCGGCGCCGACGGCACGATCCGCTTCCTGCGCAACGTCGCCGGACTCTGGCTCCTCTCGGAGTCCGTCGACACCTGGCGCCGCCAAGGCCGCGACGTCGACCTCGCGGCCCTCCTCGACGCCGCCGCGGCCGAAGCACGCCTGCGCGCGGTCGTCGACCCCGACGACCCCCGCTTCGCCGACCCCGGCGACATGCCCGCGCGGATCCGCGCCTACTGCGCCGAGACCGGCCAGCCGGTCCCCGAGACCCCAGCCCAGGTCGCCGCGTGCATCCTCGACTCCCTCGCGCTGGCGCACCGCCGCGCGGTCGACGCGCTCGAAGCCCTCACCGGCGACCCGGTCGACACGATCCACATCGTCGGCGGCGGCTCCAAGAACGCCCTCCTGTGCCAGCTCACCGCCGACGCCACCGGACGCCCGGTCCTCGCCGGGCCCGACGAGGCCACCGCCCTCGGCAACGCCCTCGTCCAGGCCCAGGCCCTCGGCCTCATCAGCGCCGGACCCGACGCCCGCCGAGCCGCGGCCCGCGCCTCCGCGAGGCCCCGCCGCCACGAACCCCGGGGGACGCGAGACCCCTGGGAGCAAGCCACCCGACGACTGTCGGGGCCAACTCAATAGATCCCGAAGGCCCGCCCCGGCGGGACCCCTCAATGCAGAAGGAGCAATCAACGATGATCAGCCACCCTCACCGCCTGCGGCGCCGATCCCTCCTCACGGGCGCCTCGGCCGCGGCCGTCCTGGCCGCCGCCGCGGCCTGCGGCGACGACGGGCCCGCCGGCACCGCCGACGACCCGATCGAGATCAGCTTCGAATGGTGGGGCGACGAGACCCGCGCCGGACTCACCCAGGACGTCATCGCCCTGTTCGAGGAGAAGAACGAGGGCATCAAGGTCAAGGCGAACTTCGCCGACTTCCCGACCTACTGGGAGGGCATGGCCGGCCGCATGGCCTCGCGCGACCTGCCCGACGTCTTCCAGATGGACTACTCGCGCCTGCGCCAGTTCGGCGGCGCCGGGATGCTCCTGCCGCTCGAAGGCGTCGTCAAGACCGACGACTTCCGCGAGGGCTTCCTCGACACCGCCAAGCTCGACGGCCAGCTCATCGCCGTCCCGGCCGCGGGCAACACCCTCGGCCTGATCTACCGCTCCGACTGGTTCGAGACCCACGGCGTCGCCACCCCCGCCCCCGGCTACAGCTGGGACCAGTACGGCGCCGACATCGCCACCCTCACCCCCGCCCTCGGCGAGGGCAAGTGGGGCGGCGGCGACTGGGCCGGGCAGTACCACTTCATGGAGCTGTGGCTGCGCCAGCAGGGCGGCTCGTTCTACACCGAGGACGGCAAGGCCCTCAACTTCACCAAGGAGCAGCTCGTCGAGTGGTGGGCCACCACCGCGGAGCTGTACGCCGCCGGGAACGTCCCGCCGGTCGAGACCACCATCGAATGGACCGAAGGCGGCCTCGTCCAGGATGTCCTCGCCTCCGAGATCGGCTGGGACAACTTCATGCCCGGCTTCTCGCCGACGGTGGAGGAGAACGGCGGCACGCTCGCCCTCGCCGCCCCGCCGAGCCTCGACCCGGCCAACCTCGGCCTCTACCTCAAGCCCTCGATGCAGCTGGTCATCTCCGGCACCACCGAGCAGCCCGAGGCCGCCGCCAAGTTCATCGACTTCTTCCTCGGCGACCCCGAGGCGATCGCGATCCTCGGCACCAACCGCGGCATCCCGGCCACCAACACCGGCCTGGAGAACGTCGAGCTCGACCAGTACGCGCAGGCCGTCCTCGACTACGAGGCCAGCGTCTCCGAGTACCTGACCACCCCGCCGCCCGCCCCGCCCGCCGCCACCGGCGCGATCGAGGTCAAGTTCGGCGAGATCTACCAGCAGGTCCAGTACGCGGCCATGACCGGCGCCGAAGCGGCCGACCTGTTCTTCACCGAGGCCGAGACCCTCCTCGCCTCCGAGCAGTAACGACCAGAGGGCCGCGCGGCGCCAGTGCCGCGCGGCCCGAAAGCCAACGCCGATAAGGAACCTCACCGTGACAGCTCCTCCGACCGCGGCTCGGCCCGCGGCAGACGAGGCCGGAGCCCCCGCGCAGGCGAAGAAGCAGAAGGGCGCCGCCAAGCGCCGCCCCTCCCTCTCCCGCCGCGGCGAACTGCTCACCGGCTACACCTTCATGACCCCGTGGATCATCGGCTCGCTGGTGTTCACCGTCGGCCCCATGCTGTGGTCGCTGTACCTCTCGTTCACCGACTACCACCTCGTCCTCGGCGGCGACTTCATCGGCTTCGACAACTACCGGGCCATGTTCGAGGACCCGATGTTCGCGCGGGCCGTCAAGGTCACCCTCATGTACGTCGTCCTCGCCGTCCCGCTCAAGCTCCTCGCGTCCCTCGCCGTCGCCATGCTCCTCACCCAGAAGCGCCGCGGCATCGGCTTCTACCGGGCCGCGTTCTACATGCCCTCGCTCATCGCCATGAGCGTCGGCATGGCCCTGGTCTGGAAGGCGCTCTTCGCCGCCGACGGCCCCCAGGACCAGTTCATGAGCCTCTTCGGCTGGGAGGGCGGCGGGTTCATCGGCAACCCCGACGTCTCCATCCTCATGCTCGTGCTCCTCAGCGTCTGGACCTTCGGCGCGCCCATGGTCATCTTCATGGCCGGGCTCCTCCAGGTCCCCGGCGAGCTCTACGAGGCCGCCGAAGTCGACGGCGCCGGCAAGTGGCACCGGTTCGTGCACATCACGATCCCCATGCTCTCCCCGGTCATCTTCTTCAACGTGCTCATGGAGACCGTCCACGCGTTCCAGATGTTCGGCCCCGCGTTCATCATCGGCGGCACCGCCGGCGGGCCCGCCTGGTCCACGCTCTTCTACACCGTGCGCATCTACGCGCTCGCCTTCGTCGACCTGCGCATGGGCTACGCCTCCGCGTGGGCGTGGATGCTCGTGCTCGCCGTCGGCGTGGTCACCCTCATCATGTTCCGCGCCGCCAAGAACCTCGTCTACTACGCGGGGGAGGACAACAAATGACCGCCGAAGCCACCACCGAATCCCGCATCGTCGGCCGCCGCCAGCGCACCGCAGGGGAGAAGGGCCGCTCCGTCCTGTGGCACCTGTGCCTCCTGGCGTCCCTCATCGTCGTCCTCTACCCCGCGTTCTGGGTCCTCACCGCGTCCATCAAACCCAACGCGGACATCATCACCGACCTGTCGCCGATCCCCTCGACCATCACCTGGGAGAACTTCGCGAGCGCCTTCGACGGCCTCGCCGGGGTCCCCCTGTGGCGGTTCTTCTGGAACTCGTTCGTCATCGCCGCCCTGTCGGTGGTCGGCATCGTCGTCTCCTGCTCGATCACCGCCTACGCCCTGGGCCGCCTGGAGTTCCCCGGCCGCAAGGCCATGTTCGCCGTCGTCATCGCGACGCTGCTGCTGCCCGGCCAGGTCATGCTCATCCCGCAGTACCTGATCTTCTCCGAACTCGACGTCGTCAACACGATCTTCCCGCTCGTCATCGGCAAGTTCCTCGCCCTCGACGCGTTCTTCGTGTTCATGTACATCCAGTTCCTGCGCGGCATCCCGCGCGAACTCGACCAGGCCGCGACCATCGACGGCGCCGGGCACTTCCGCATCTTCTTCTCGATCATGCTGCCGCTCCTGCGCCCCGCGATCGTGACCTCCTCGATCTTCACGTTCATCGGCTCCTGGAACGACTTCATGGGCCCCCTGATCTACCTGCACGAGATCGAGAAGTTCCCGCTGCCGCGGCTCCTCCAGTCCTACAACAACACCGAGGCCGTCTCCAACTACGGCGGCATGATGGCCATGACGCTCCTGTCGCTCGTCCCGGTCGTGCTGTTCTTCCTGGTCTTCCAGAAGTTCCTCATCAAGGGCATCGCCACCTCCGGGGTCAAGGGCTGATGGCCGCCATCGCGAGACCGAGGCGGCAGGCGTTCGGCGAGGGCTTCGCGCTCTTCGCCGAGTGCCTGCTGACCGGCGTCTGGTTCGCCCTCGCCGCCCTCCCGGTCGTGACGGTCCCGGCCGCGCTGGCGGCCGCGGCCCGTCACCTGCGGGCCTACTCCGAAGGGGACCCCACGTCGTGGGGCTCGTTCTGGGCGGACTTCCGGGAGGCGTGGCGCACCGGCTGGCGGGTCGGCCTCGCGATGGTCGGCGCCGCCCTGGTGCTGGCGCTCAACCTGGCCGTGCTCGCGCAGGAGGGCGTCCCGGGCCGCCCCGGGTTCGCCCTGGCGACGTTCGTCGTCGCGGCCCTCGCGGTCACCGTCCTGCTCCGCGCGACCGCCGAATGGGCGCCGGGGGAGCGGTGGCGGGACCTGTTCGCACTCGCCCTCGACGGCACCCGCACCGATCCGGGCGGCACGGGGATCCTCCTGGGCGGCGTCGCGGTGCTCGCGGCGACCGCGTGGGCCCTGTGGCTGCTGGCGGTGCCGATGGCCGGGTGCCTCGTGGGGGCCGCGGTGGCGGTGCGCCGCAGGGCGCTCCAACGGGCCGAGGAGGACGCGGGGGAGTAGTCCTCAGGACCGATACGGGGCTCCGGCGCCTACTGCCGCAGAAGGACGGGTATTCCTTCCAGCGACGGGCGTCGATGCTTGCTAGCGTGGGGGGACCACCCCCAGTGGTCCGGCCGTCACGGCCGCGCCCGTGAACCCGCACGGAGGCAAGCATGTCCGCAACCCCGCCCGCCAAGACCCGCCCCGGATCGGTCACCCTCGCGGTGTGGCTCCAGATCCTCCTGGCCCTGTTCCTGCTCGCCCAGACGGCCGTGAGCTTCATGTACGGCCCTGACGCCGCCGACGCGGCCGAGGACGCCCTCGAAGCCCAGGGCGTCGCCATGTCCGACCTGCCCCAGGGCACCTCGTTCGAGTCCGGTCCGGGCGCGCTCGTGTTCAACATCGTGCTCGCCGCGGCCCTCGTGGTGCTCGCGCTCCTCAACG
The DNA here is from genome assembly GCA_040643255.1 of Glycomyces sp. NPDC047369. Lineage (GTDB taxonomy): Bacteria > Actinomycetota > Actinomycetes > Mycobacteriales > Micromonosporaceae > Glycomyces. Next base: position 1,506,703 of record JBEYTX010000001.1, read on the forward strand.
GCGCCGGGAAGCGCCCGGCCCGCGTCCTCACCTGGATCCTCCAGCCGATCATCCTGGTGTGCACGCTCGCCGGGATGCTCTCGACGCTGTTCCTCTCCCAGTTCCTGTCCTACGCGTTCGAGAACTCCGGCGACGACACCCTGGAGGCCCTCGACGTCGACGCGATCGTGGACGCCGTCACCGGCGCCTACCCGTCCTGGACCGCGATCCTCTCCTACGGCGCGCTCGCCCTGGGCATCCTCGGCTCGCTGCTGGTGATCGTCCTGCTGGCCGTGCCCTCCGCGAACGCGTACTTCCGCAAGGACGAGCCCGAGAAGTTCATCCCCGGCGCCCCGCCCGCCTAGGGCCGTCGGCAGCCCTGGAAGGAGACCCGGGCCGATCCCACAGGATCGGCCCGGGTTGTTTCCTATCACGTTTTCTCTAAGAGTTATATCGACTCCGAGGCGTACCGCCTCTTGTGGAATCACCGTCCCACCTCGGCCTCGGGTCCTGATAACGCCGGGCTTCGCCCGTCAACTACACAAACAAGGGCTCGAATTTCCGCGGTACGCGTGTCGGCCCCTACCGCTAGAATCGCGGTACACCCACCGAAGCGAAACGAAACGACCACACACCGCTCGCCCGCCGGCGAGCGAGAGGAGACCGACCCAGGGCACCGGACCGCCACCGCGGCCGGCGCCGCCGAGAGGAACGCCTTGAGCAAGTCAGCCGACGCAGCGCCACCCGCCGGATGGGGCGTGTGGACCTGGCCCAACCTGGTCACCGCCGTGCGCCTCCTCGGCATCCCGCTGTTCTGCTACCTCCTCCTGGGCACCCAGTACTACTGGCAGGCCGCGGTCGTCCTCGCCGTCGGCTCGGGCACCGACTGGGTCGACGGGCAGCTGGCCCGCCACCTGAACCAGGTCTCCAAGCTCGGACGGCTCCTCGACCCGTTCGTCGACCGCCTCTACATCCTCACCGCGCTCCTGGCCCTCACCTACGTGGGTCTGCTGCCGTGGCTGTTCACCCTCGCCGCGCTCGCCCGCGAGGCCGTCATGGTCGGCATGGTCATCGTGCTGCGCTGGCACGGCCACGCCCCGCCCCAAGTCCACTTCCTGGGGAAGGCGTCCACGACAATCGTGTTCTGCACGTTCCCGGTGCTCGTCATCGCCGGGCTCGTCCCCGAGGCCGACTTCTGGGCCAAGCCCCTCGGCTGGGCCCTCGCCTGGTGGGGCCTGGGCCTGTACTGGCTCGCCGCCCTGGTCTACCTGCGGCAGGCCCGCGGGCTCCTCAAAGCGGGGAGCCCCCGCACCGAGGTCGCCGCATGAGCAGGGAAGCGGTCCCACCGCTGCTTCTGCGAGCGGCGTTCTGTCACGCGGCCGCCGCCCCGCCGCAACGTCCGTTCTGACGGGCGATACCGTCATGGACGTCCGACCCCGCAACAGGGCGGGGGCGCTCGCAGAGGGGGGCACCAGGTGATTCCGGAAGAACTGCGCTATACGGCGGAGCACGAGTGGGTCGAGCGGCGCGACGGCAACGTCGTGCGCATCGGCATCACCGAGTTCGCGCAGAACGCGCTGGGCGACGTCGTATTCGTCCAACTTCCGGAGGCCGGTGCCGAGGTCCGAGCCGGCGAGGTGGTCGGCGAAGTCGAGTCGACCAAGAGCGTCTCCGACGTGTACGCTCCCCTGACCGGTAAGATTCTTGCGTGCAATGACGAATTGTCGGAATCCCCGGAATTGGTGAACAGCGACCCCTATGCGGCGGGCTGGATGTTCGACATCGAAGTCGAGGATGCCGGCTCGCTCAGTGCTTTGCTCGACGCCGGAGCATATGCGAAGCTTACGGAGTGACCAGAGGGTCCAGACTTGCTAGAAGGTGGCAATCCCATGACGCGTTCGAATGACGAGTTCCCTCCGCCGGATGTCACGGCCACGATGAACCTGTCCGCCTTGCAAGAGGGCGGCGAGGTCGACGCGGAGCTCAACTCCGCCCGGTTGGCGGACTCCCTCCCGGCGGGCACCGCACTGCTGGTGGTCCGCCGCGGGCCGAACGCCGGCGCGCGCTTCCTCCTCAACACCGAGGTGACGACCTCAGGGCGCCACCCCGACTCCGACATCTTCCTCGACGACGTGACCGTCTCGCGGCGCCACGCCGAGTTCCACCGCGACGCGGCGGGTTTCACCGTCCGCGATGTGGGCAGCCTGAACGGCACCTACGTGAACCGCGAGCGCGTGGAGACCGCGGGCCTCGGCAACGGCGACGAGGTGCAGATCGGCAAGTTCCGCCTGGTGTTCATCTCCGGTCCGAAGCCGGCCGCCTGACCCTCGCGCCGTACCCCGGCGCGCGCTGCGCGCGCGTCATCGGCGCAGTAGGCTGAGAGTCTCAGGACCCGCCCGGGCTTTCCCTGGCGGGTCCTTTCATTTGACGGCGATACCGTTGGAGGCGTTACCGGTGCGGATGATGACCGTGGTCGGGGTCCGCGTGGAACTCCCGAGCAATCAGCCGGTGGTGCTCCTGAAAGAGGTCGACGGGAATCGATACCTGCCGATCTGGATCGGGACGGTGGAGGCGGCCGCGATCGCCTATCAGCAGCAGGACGTGCAGCTCTCCCGTCCGCTCACCCATGACCTGATCCGTGATGTGCTGGATGCGCTGGACGTGACGCTGACGTCGGTGGAGATCACAGAGCTGCGGGACACGATCTACTTCGCGGAGCTGGTGCTCGACGGACGCACGCGCGTCTCCTCCCGCTCCTCCGACGCGATCGCGATCGCGCTGCGCACGGAGGCCCCGATCTGGTGCGCCGACGCCGTCCTCGACGAGGCCGGGGTGGTCCTTCCGGACACGCAGGAGGACGAGGTGGAGAAGTTCCGGGAGTTCCTCGAGGAGGTCACGCCCGAGGACTTCGAGGAGAACCGCTGAGTCCTCGCGGGAGGGTCGAGGTTTTCTCTGGTTCAGCCCATGGTGGAGGGTCCGGGCGTTTAGGCTCACCCTCGTAGAGCACCCGCTGACCTCGGAGGACGCGCCATGGACGCCCACAGTGAACCCTCGGGACGCCAGGTGGTCCCGCCCAGTCAGATCCGCGGTTGGCGGGGGACGGCGGCGTGCCGGGTCGTGGGGATCACGTACCGGCAGCTCGATTACTGGGCGCGGACGGGGCTGGTGGAGCCGAGCATCCGGGCGGCGTCGGGGTCGGGGTCGAACCGGCTCTATTCGTTCCGGGACATCATCGTCCTGAAGGTCATCAAGCGGCTGCTGGACGCGGGGGTGTCGTTGCAGAACATCCGCAAGGCCGTGGAGGCGCTGCGGTCGCGCGGGGTGAAGGACCTGGCGGAGATCACGCTGATGTCGGACGGGTCGACGGTGTACGAGTGCCGGTCGGCGGGCGAGGTGATCGACCTGCTGCGGGGCGGTCAGGGCGTGTTCGGGATCGCGGTGCGGTCGACGGTGACCGAGGTGATGGGGCGGTTGGCGACGCTGCCGGGCGAGGCGCCGGTGAAGGCGCCGACGCAGTTGCACGCGATGGAGCAGGCCGTGGGCCACACGACGGGTGTGCCCGGTCGCCGGCGCGGGGTGTCCTGACCTACCATGGCGGCAGAGCCGGAAAACCGGGCGGGAGAGATCGTGGGCCTCATGCGCTACACGGCACCGAAGGGGCAAGTCCCTCGCTTCAAACTCTCAGGTACCAGGACCGTTCGGAACAGGCCGCTCTGAAGCCGCTCACCCGGTGACAGACGAGGGGATGCCAGTGTCGTCCCATGTCACCGGAGGTACCGTGACCGACCGTTCCGCTTTCGCCGCCCGCCATATCGGGACCGATCCCGCCGACCAGGACGCCATGCTGAAGGCGGTCGGGTATCCGAGCCTCGAGGCGCTCATGGACGCGTGCATGCCGGCGCTGATCCGCTCTTCCGACGGTCTGGCGCTGCCGCCGGCCGTGTCCGAGACCGAGGCGCAGGCCGAGCTCCAGGGCCTGGCCGATCTGAACCGGCCGATGCGGTCGATGCTGGGCCTGGGCTACTTCGGGACGCACACGCCGGCGGTGATCCGCCGGAACGTCCTGGAGAACCCGTCGTGGTACACCGCGTACACGCCGTATCAGGCGGAGATCTCGCAGGGGCGCCTTGAGGCACTGCTGAACTTCCAGACGATGGTCGCGGACTTGACGGGCCTGCCGGTGGCCGGTGCGAGCCTCCTCGACGAGGCCACCGCAGCTGCTGAGGCGATGCTGCTGGCGCGCCGGGCCGCCAAGCGCGGCGCCGGTGACGTGTTCGCCGTGGACGCGAGGGTGCTCCCGCAGACGCTCGCGGTGCTGAAGACCCGGGCCGAACCGGTCGGCATCGACCTCCAGGTGACCGACCTGTCCGAGGCGGTTCCGGAGGGCGCCTTCGGGATCCTCCTCCAGTACCCGGGCGCCGACGGTGCCGTGCGGGACTGGAGCGCGGTAGCGGCGGACGCGCACGCGCGGGGCGCCCTCGTCACCGTCGCGGCCGACCTGCTCGCGCTGACGCTGCTCGCGGCGCCGGGCGAGTTCGGGGCGGACATCGCCGTGGGCTCGACCCAGCGGTTCGGGATGCCGATGGGCTTCGGCGGCCCGCACGCGGGCTACATGGCCGTCGCCGAGCAGCTCCAGCGGCAGCTGCCGGGCCGCCTCGTGGGCGTCTCGCGCGACTCGGGCGACAAACCCGCGCTGCGCCTCGCGCTCCAAGCGCGGGAGCAGCACATCCGCCGCGAGAAGGCCACCAGCAACATCTGCACCGCGCAGGTGCTGCCCGCGGTGATCGCGTCCTCGTTCGCCGTCTGGCACGGCCCCCAGGGCCTGCGCGCCATCGCCGAGCACGCCGCGGCGCAGGCCGCGCGCCTGGCCGCCTCGCTCACCGCCGCCGAGATCGGCCTCGGCTCGGACGCGTTCTTCGACACCGTCACCGCCGTGGTGCCCGGCCGCGCGGACGCGGTCGTCGCCGCGGCCGCCGAACGCGGCGTGAACCTCCGCCGCGTCGACGCCGACACCGTCGCGGCCTCCTGTGACGAGACCACCACCGAGGCCGACCTCGCCGCCGTATGCACGGCGTTCGGCGTCCCCCTCGCCGCACCGACCACTGCTGCGGTACCGGCCGCTCTGGCGCGCGAGTCCGCGTACCTGACCCACCCGGTGTTCACCGCCCACCACTCCGAGACGGCGATGATGCGCTACCTCAAGCGCCTCGCCGACATGGACTACGGGCTCGACCGCGGCATGATCCCGCTCGGGTCGTGCACGATGAAGCTCAACGCGGCCGCCGAGATGGAGCCGATCTCCTGGCCCGCGTTCGCCGACGTCCACCCCCTCGCGCCCGCCGACCAGACCCGCGGCTGGCGGGCCCTGATCGACCAGCTCGAAGGCTGGCTCGCCGACGTGTGCGGCTACGCCGCCGTCTCCGTGCAGCCCAACGCCGGATCCCAGGGCGAGCTCGCCGGACTCCTCGCCATCCGCGCCTGGCAGCACGACCGCGGCGAGACCGGCCGCGACGTCTGCCTCATCCCCGCCTCCGCCCACGGCACCAACGCCGCCAGCGCGGTCCTGGCCGGGATGCGGGTCGTGGTGGTGGCGTGCGACGAGGCCGGGAACGTGGACCTGGCTGATCTGGACGCGAAGATCGCGGCGCATGCGGACAGGCTGGCGGCGCTGATGGTCACGTATCCGTCGACGCACGGGGTGTACGAGTCGACGATCGTGGAGGTGTGCGCGAGGGTCCATGATGCGGGCGGTCAGGTGTACGTGGACGGTGCGAACCTGAACGCGCTGCTGGGGTGGGCGAAGCCGGGGCGGTTCGGTGCTGATGTGTCGCATCTGAACCTGCACAAGACGTTCTGTATTCCGCACGGCGGTGGCGGTCCGGGTGTGGGTCCGGTGGCGGTGGCGGCGCATCTGGTGCCGTTCCTGCCTTCGGATCCGTCGGAGGCGAGCGGGCCGGTGGGTCCGGTGTCGCAGGCGCGGTGGGGTTCGGCGGGGATCCTCCAGATCCCGTGGATGTACCTGCGGATGATGGGGTCGGCCGGGGTGACGGCGGCGACGGCGTCGGCGGTCCTGGCGGCGAACTACGTCGCGGCGCGGTTGCGTGAGCACTTCCCGGTGCTGTACACCGGGGAGCACGGGCTGGTGGCGCACGAGTGCATCCTCGACCTGCGGGACCTGTCGAAGGAGTCGGGTGTGACGGTGGAGGATGTGGCGAAGCGGTTGATCGATTACGGGTTCCATGCGCCGACGATGTCGTTCCCGGTGGCGGGGACGCTGATGGTGGAGCCGACCGAGTCGGAGGACTTGACGGAGCTGGACCGGTTCGTCGACGCGATGGTCGCGATTCGCGCGGAGATCGCCGAGGTCGCGTCGGGTGCGGTCGCGGTGGAGGATTCGGCGCTGCGTGCGGCGCCGCATACGGCGGCGGTGGCGACGGCCGATGTCTGGGACCGGGCGTATTCGCGGTCGCGGGCGGCGTGGCCGGGCGGGGTGTCGGCGGGGAAGTACTGGCCGCCGGTGGGTCGGATCGACAATGCGTGGGGGGATCGCAACCTGGCGTGCACGTGTCCGTCGATCGAGGCGTTCGGGGAGTAGTCCGACGGGAGGTCCGCTCACTACTGTGGGCGGGCCTTTGTCGTGCGGGCTCTAGACTGGCTGCCGACGATCCCCCCAGGAGTGAAGCGCATGGTTTTCGGCATTGAGCACAAGGTCAGGTCCCACCGGACGGGGCGGCGGCGCAAGAAGGGCGGCCAGCAGAAGCTGGTGGCGCCGTGGATTGTGATCACGTTGGTGTCGGTGCTGGTGGCGTCGGGTTTGACCTGGGGTTTTGTGGCGTTGCTGCGGTCGGGGTGCTCGGGTGAGGTGTACCGGGTGACGGTGGCGGCGGCGCCGAGCGTGTTCGGGTCGTTGGGGGATGCGGCGCAGGAGTGGGAGCGGGAGCAGCCGGAGGTGAACGGGGAGTGCGTCGGGGTCGAGGTGACGGAGGTGTCGGCGGCGGATGCGTCCCGGGGGATCACGGGGACGTGGAACGAGATGTCGTTCGGGAAGCGGCCGATCGCGTGGGCGCCTGATGCGCAGGTGTGGGCGTCGTGGATGACGTCGAGTGAGGCGACGGCGGGGTACGTGTCGTCGGCGCCGGTGGCGTTGGGGGAGGCGGGGTCGGTGCTGGCGGTCGCCGAGTCGAAGGCGACGGAGCTGGGTTGGATCGGCGGTGAGCCGCCGGCGTGGGCGGATGTGGTGTCGGCGGCGACGGCGGGGGACATCAGTCTGGCGGCGGCGAATCCGCGGTCGTCGACGGAGGGTCTGGTGGCGTTGTTGAACGCGTCGTCGGATGGAGCCGGGGGGTTCTCGCAGGAGGCGGCGGACGCGTATGCGGCGGCGATCGAGGCGGGGTCGTCGGCGGCGGATGCGGAGGGGTTGAAGAACGCGTATGTGGAGGCGGGCGACACCGGCCAGGTGATGACGATGCTGGATTACCAGGTCGAGGACTTCAATGCGACGTCGGAGTCGGCGGATCCGCTGGTGCCGGTGGTGCCGAGCGGGTCGTCGGTGTCGGCGGTGGCGTCGTACATGGTGCTGGGCGGTGCGGGGTGGGTGTCGGAGCCGGATGCGCGGATCGCGGAGATGTTCGGGGCGTACGTGTCGGGGCAGGTCGAGTCGGGTGCGTTCTCGGACCCGGAGTTGACGCCGGTGGACGATGCGGCGGCGGCGTTGGGGCAGGCGACGCCGGAGACGGTGGGTGCGGCGGTGCGGGCGTGGCAGTCGGGGGCGCAGGACTTGAACGTGCTGTTCCTGCTGGACTGGTCGTCGGCGGTGATGGAGGAGAACGTCGAGTACGAGGGGGACACGGTCGAGGCGGGGATCGCGGCGGTGCGGGTGGCGATCGACATGATCGGGGAGATGGAGCCGACGTGGCGGGCCGGGTTGTGGGAGTACGGGGTCGGTGCGGGCGAGGACGTGAACTGGCGGTCGGTCGCCGAGGGTGCGGAGATGTCCGCTGATGCGAAGAGCGACTTGACGAATACGCTGTACGACCTGTCGGAGGAGGCGGTGTTCGAGGGGGGCGCGCCGCTGTACGACTCGCTGGTGGCCGCGTATGCGGATCTGAACGCGAACCTCGTGGAGGGCGCGGAGAACGTGATCGTGGTGCTGACGAACTCGGGTGAGGACACCGAGAGCCTGCCGACGGTCGGGGACACGGCCGAGGCTCTGGCGGGGATGTCGGGGTCGGCGACGGTGTACACGGTCGGGTTCGGTGCGGCGAACGCGGAGAACCTGACGCAGTTGGCGGCGGCGACGGGCGGGGCGTACCTGCCGGCGCCGTCGGAGGGCGGGGTGCTGGGGGCGATCGCTCCGGCGTGAGGTGCCCCACTCGGTCCGGTCGGGTCCGGGGCGCGGCGGCGACAATGGGTCCATGTCGATCTTGCGGTCCGTGCCCCCTGCGCCGCCCGGTGCCGATCCGGGCTGCCGGGCGCGCCTGGTCGAGGTGGACCGGTTCGAGTGGCGTGTGGGCGACGGCGGCGACCCCGCGGCCCTCGCCGAGGCGTTCTGCACCAAGTACGGCGGCCCGCACACGGGTGAGGACGGTTCGGTGTGCGGTGTCGCGGTCCTGGTGTCGGCGGCCGCGGGCGCGGTGATGGCGGGCGGCGCGACCGGCGCGCCCACCCCGGTCCCGGCGGTTCCCGATCTCGCGCTGGTCGCCTACGCCCACGGCGAGCGCACCGACCCGGCCCCCGGCGGTTTCACTGTGGGGGAGTGGCGGCGGTCGTGGTCGGGCGCCGACCATGCGAAGGCGGTCGTCGCCGTGCAGGAGGCGATCGGGCGCGGCGAGGTGTACGTCGCGAACGTCGTCGGCCACCGCTCCGCTGCTTGGTCGGGCGACCCGGCCGGCATCGCCGCGGCGGTCGCCTCGATTCCGGGGGCCGCGTGGGGCGGGGTCCTGTCGGGTGAGGACTGGCTCGTCGCCTCGGGGTCGCCCGAGGCGTTCGTGACCGTGGCCGAGGGGCGGGCGGCGACCTACCCGATCAAGGGCACCGCGCCCGCCACCCCCGCGGGCCGCGCCGAGCTGCTCGCGTCAGTGAAGGAACGCGCCGAGCACGTCATGGTCGTCGACCTCGAACGCAACGACCTCGCCCGGATCGCCGTCCCCGGGACCGTCGCGGTCGAGCGGCTGTTCGCGCTCGCGCAATGGGACCGCCTCTGGCAGGCCGAATCCACAGTGGTGTGCGACTTGGAGCCGGGCACGGGCCTGGCGGACGTGCTGCGGGCGATGTGCCCGCCCGGTTCGGTCACCGGCACGCCGAAACTCGCGATGCTCGACCTCGCCTCCGGCCTGGAGCCGGTCGGGCGCGGGCCCGCCATGGGCGCCTTCGGGTACGTCCGAGCGGGCCGCGTCGACCTGGGCGTGACCATCCGGACCGTCGCCCTGGACGCGTCCCGCGCCCACCTGTGGGCGGGCGGGGGCATCACGTGGCGCTCGGACCCGGACGCCGAGACCGCCGAGGCCGACGCGAAAGCCGAGGCCGTCGCCTCGCGGCTCAGTCCCGCGAGGCCCGCCAGATCTTGATCGTCTGCTCCTTCGCCTGCTCCCTGAGCGCATCGGGCCACTCGGCCCGGTACAGGCGCAGCCGCGGCGTGGAGGAGTCGAGCTCCACCACGCAGCCCAGCGCCATGGGAGGATCCGGGTGGAGCCGCTGGAGCCAGACCGTGCCGACGTTCCCGTCGTCGCCGCTGACCTGGATGGTCCTATGTTCCAATTGGAACTGTCCTAGGATTTTCGGCTCGCTCATGCCCGAGTCCTCACCGTTCTTGTCCCACCGATAGAGGCGACGCGGCGGTTCGTGTCAGCGAGGCGCCTGCGGGCCCGCATCAATCTTTCCCACCACTGTGCGGCCGTGTCAATACCCGGACCGACACCTGCCCGGGTGAACCGGGCCCGCCCTCGTCCACTGGAGAGGCCCGGGGGCGAACCCGGGACACCGCGGCGGCGGGTGTGCGAGGCTGATCGCATGAGCCGCGACGAGGACACCCGCACCGCCGCCGACGCCGCGTTCGACCTGGCCCGCGCCGGGGACACCGACCGGCTCCGGTCGCTGCTGGCCGCCGGGCTCCCCGTCGACCACGCCAACGGATCCGGGGACTCCCTGCTCATGCTCGCGGCCTACCACGGCCACGCCGCCACCGCCCGAGCGCTCATCGATGCCGGCGCCGCCGTGGACCGGTGCAACGACCGCCAGCAGTCGCCCCTGGCCGGCGCGGTCTTCAAGAACTACGAGGACGTCATCGCCGTCCTCCTGGAGGCCGGCGCCGACCCCGACGCGGGCACCCCCTCGGCCCGCCAGACCGCCGCCATGTTCGACCGCGACACCTTCGCCTAGACGGTGCGCATGCCCTCCGGCAGGCGCCCCCACGCGTGCAGGTCCGTCAGATGCGCTTCCAAGCTGGCCGCGAACGCCCCCGCCGCCTTCGTCAACGGCGCCTCCCTGCGCGAGGCCAGCGCGATCGTGCGGCTCGCCCCCGGCGGCGCCAAAGGCGTCGCCCGCAGGCCGGGCCGGGAGGCGGCGATCATCGCCGGGAGCAGCGCGATCCCCAACCCCGCCTCCACCAGGGACGCGACCGCGTCCGTGGCGCCGCCGTCGACCCCCGTCCGGGGCGTGAACCCGGCCCGCTCGCACGTGGTGATGGTGAGGTCGCGCAGGTCGTAGCCGTGGGCGGGCAGGACGAACGCCTGCTCGCGCAACTGCGCGAGCCCGATGAACGCCTGGCGGGTCAGGGGCGGCAGGTGGGCGGCGGAGGCGACGACGAGCGCTTCGGCCAGGAGCGGCTGGACCGACAGGGTCGGGTCGGCGCCGGTGTCCCCGGCGGTGAACGCCAGGTCCAGGTCCCCGGCGGCGAGGCGCTCCGCGAGAGGACCCGAGCCGTCCTCGGTGAGCGTCACCCGCACCCCGGGGTGGGTGTCCCGGTAGCGGATGAGCAGGGGGGCGACGAGCCAGGAGCACAGGGACGGGGTCGCCCCCAGGCGCAGGTGCCCGGCGCGCACGGCCAGGACGTCGTCGATGTCGGCTCGGGCGGCGGCGTGGGCGGCGGTGATGCGGCGGGCGTGGGGCAGGAGGGTCTGGCCGGCGTCGGTCAGTTCGATGCGGCCCCGCGACCGGGTCAGGAGGGGGGCGCCGAGCTCGGTTTCGAGGGCCTGGATCTGCTTGCTCAATGACGGTTGTGTCACACCGAGTTCTTCGGCCGCGTGGGTGAAATGCCGGGTTTGTGCGACGGTGAGGAAGGCCTGAAGCTGCTGCGGGCGCATGTCCATAACGTATCGGCATGGAACCGGGTCCGGCCATGAATTGGACCGGTGACGCCTGTCGCGTCTAGCATCCGGTCGTGTCTACGGATTTGCAAACGCGCACCGCCGCCCGCGCGGCGAAACGCGCCCAAGCGGCCCGGAAGCCCTGGCGGTCGAACATCGGCCTGAAGATCGCCATGGCCGTCTCCGGCGTCCTGATGGTGCTGTTCATCATCGCCCACATGGCCGGGAACCTCCACATCTTCGAGGGCCGCGAGGAGATGAACGCCTACGCGGCGGGCCTGCGCTCCTTCGGCGAGCCGCTCCTGCCCCACGAGTCGCTGCTGTGGGTGCTGCGCATCGGCCTCATCGCCTCCATCGCCGTCCACATCTGGACCGGCATCGTCCTGTCGGCGCGGGCCCACCACGCCCGGCCCGTCAAGTACGCGCACCGCCACAAGAACCGCGGCGAGTCCCGCAACGCCTACCTCACGATGCGGTTCGGCGGCATCGCGATCTTCCTGTTCGTCATCTGGCACCTCCTCGACCTGACCTGGCGCACCGTCAACCCGGTCAAGGACATTCACGACGCCTACGGCGCCGTGGTCGCCACGTTCGACCCCTCGCGCTGGCCCGTCACCGCGTTCTACCTCCTGGCGCTGGTCGCCCTCGGGTTCCACCTGCGGCACGGCATCTGGTCGGCCGTGCAGACCATCGCCGGCCCGGACACGAAGTGGCGCAAGCGCACCCAGGCGATCGCCCTCGCCGTCGCCGTCATCATCGTCGCAGGGTTCGCGATCGTGCCCCTGTCCGTCACGTTCGGTTTGGTGAGTTGACATGAGCATCGACTACTACCGCGAGGGCGAGCCCGTCGCGGACACGAAGGCCCCCGCGGGCCCGATCGCCGAGCGCTGGGAGAAGCGCCGCTTCTCCGGGCGCCTGGTCAACCCCGCGAACCGGCGCAAGCTGCGCGTCATCGTCGTCGGCACCGGCCTCGCCGGGGCCTCCGCGGCCGCGACGCTCGGGGAGCTGGGCTACCGGGTCGCGAACTACTGCTTCCAGGACTCGGCGCGCCGCGCCCACTCGATCGCCGCGCAGGGCGGCATCAACGCCGCGAAGAACTACCGCAACGACGGCGACTCGGTGCACCGGCTGTTCTACGACACCGTCAAGGGCGGCGACTTCCGCTCCCGCGAGTCGAACGTGCACCGCCTCGCCGAGGTCTCCACCGAGATCATCGACCAGTGCGTCGCCCAGGGCGTCCCCTTCGCCCGCGAGTACGGGGGCCTGCTCGACAACCGGTCCTTCGGCGGCGCGCAGGTCTCGCGCACGTTCTACGCCCGCGGCCAGACCGGCCAGCAGCTGCTCCTGGGCGCCTACCAGGCCCTCCAGCGGCAGGTCGCCGCCGGCACGGTGGACCTGCACACCCGCCACGAGATGCTCGAACTGGTCGTCGTCGACGGCAAGGCCCGCGGCATCGTCGTGCGCGACCTGGTCACCGGCGAGATCTCCACCGAGCTCGCCGACGCGGTCGTCCTCGCCTCCGGCGGGTACGGGAACGTGTTCTTCCTGTCCACGAACGCGAAGGGCTGCAACGTCACCGCGTCGTGGCGGGCCCACCGCAAGGGCGCGTACTTCGCGAACCCCTGCTACACGCAGATCCACCCCACGTGCATCCCGCAGTCCGGGGACCACCAGTCGAAGCTCACGCTCATGTCCGAGTCGCTGCGCAACGACGGGCGCGTGTGGGTGCCCAAGTCCAAGCACGACGAGCGCCACCCCTCGGACATCCCCGAGGACGAGCGCGACTACTACCTGGAGCGGCGCTACCCCGCGTTCGGGAACCTCGTGCCCCGCGACATCGCCTCCCGGGCCGCGAAGGTCGTGTGCGACGAAGGGCACGGCGTCGGCCCCGGCGGCCTCGGCGTCTACCTCGACTTCGCCGACGCCATCAAGCGCCTCGGCAAGAAGGCCGTCGAGGCGAAGTACGGGAACCTGTTCGACATGTACGAGCGGATCACCGGCGAGAACCCGTACGAGCGGCCCATGCGCATCTACCCGGCCGTGCACTACACGATGGGCGGCCTGTGGGTCGACTACGACCTCTCGTCGAACATCCCCGGCCTGTTCGTGACCGGCGAGGCGAACTTCTCCGACCACGGCGCCAACCGCCTGGGCGCCTCGGCGCTCATGCAGGGCCTGTCGGACGGGTACTTCGTCCTGCCGAACACGATCTCCGACTACCTCGCCGACGGGCCCTTCGAGGCCGTCAGCGAGGACCACGAGGACGTGGTGGCCGCGCGCCGCGAGGTCGACGAGCGCATCGCGTTCTTCCTCAACAACGACGGCGACCGCACCGTCGACTCCTTCCACCGCGAACTCGGCAAGATCATGTGGGAGTACTGCGGGATGGAGCGCACCGACGAGGGCCTGCGCAAGGCCATCGGCCTCATCCGCGACCTCAAGGCCGAGTTCTACAAGCGCGTCAAGGTCACCGGCAAGGCCGAGGAGCTCAACCAGCAGCTCGAGAAGGCCGGCCGCGTCGCCGACTTCTTCGAGCTCGGCGAGCTGATGTGCATCGACGCCCTCCACCGCACCGAGTCGTGCGGCGGGCACTTCCGGGCCGAGTCCCAGACCGACGAGGGCGAGGCCAAGCGCGACGACGAGCACTTCTCGTACGTCGCCGCCTGGGAGTACGGCGAGGACGAGCCCGTCCTCCACAAGGAATCGCTCGTGTTCGAGTACGTCAAGCCCACCCAACGGAGCTACAAGTGAAACTCAAGCTGCGAATCTGGCGTCAGGCCGACGCCGGCGCCAAGGGCCGGATGGTGCCCTACGAACTCGACGAGGTCTCCGAGGACGCCTCCTTCCTGGAGATGCTCGACGTCCTCAACGAGCGCCTCATCGCCGAGGGCGAGGACCCCGTCGCGTTCGACCACGACTGCCGCGAAGGCATCTGCGGCGCCTGCTCGCTCGTCATCGACGGCCAGCCGCACGGCCCGCAGGCCGCGACCACGACCTGCCAGCTCCACATGCGGAAATTCCGCGACGGCGACTCGATCGACATCGAGCCGTGGCGCGCCGGGGCGTTCCCGGTCGTCAAGGACCTCGTCGTCGACCGCTCCGCGTTCGACCGGATCATCCAGGCCGGCGGGTACATCTCCGCGCCCACCGGCACCGCCCCCGACGCGCACGCCGTCCCGATCCCCAAGCAGGACGCCGACGCCGCGTTCTCCGCCGCGGCGTGCATCGGCTGCGGCGCGTGCGTCGCGGCCTGCCCCAACGGGTCCGGGATGCTGTTCATGGGCGCCAAGATCGCGCACCTGGGCCTGACCCCGCAAGGCCAGCCCGAGCGCGCCACCCGCGTCCTCGGCATGGTCGCCGCCCACGACGAGGCCGGCTTCGGCGGGTGCACCAACACCGGCGAATGCGCCGCCGCGTGCCCCAAGGAGATCGGCCTCGACGTCATCGGCCGCCTCAACCGCGACTTCCGCAAGGCCGCCACCCGCGCCGCCTAGCCGAATACGCGGAAAGCGGCCCCCGGCGTGACGCCGGGGGCCGCTCGTTCTTTCTCCTGCCCCGCGTGAGCGGGGAGACCCCAGGGGGAAATCCGCCCCACGTGAGTGGGTCAATGCCGCCCCATGTAAACAACGACCCGGACGCGCCCCGGACGCGCCACTTGACGGTGACCCGCGTCTCTCTTTGCTTGCGGGTGACGCCGCGTCAGCCGATACCGTCGAACCCGCACCCGACGGAACGGAGACGAACGTGGACGAGTGGACCACCGCGCAGGTCGCCCGCCTCGCCGGCACCACCGCGCGCACCCTGCGCCACTACGACGCCATCGGCCTCCTCGCCCCCGCCGGCACCGGCCCCGGCGGCCAGCGCCGCTACCGGCGCGCCGAGCTCCTGCGCCTCCAGCAGATCCTCCTGCTCAAACGCCTCGGCCTCGGCCTGGGCGACATCGGCGCCGTCCTCGCCGGGGAGCGGTCCGAGACCGAGGCGCTGCGCCGCCACGCGGCCCAGCTCGCCGCCGAGACGGACCGCCTCGCCCGCCTCGCCGACACCGTCGAGGCGACCATCCGCCAACTCGAAGGAGGCCGCCCCATGGCGCCCGACACCTGGTTCACCGGACTCGACGCCCCCGACGAGCGGGACCGCGCCCGCGAGGCGTGGGCGCAGCAGGTCGTCGAACGCGCCTTCACCGCCCTCCAGCGCCTCACCCCCGAGCAGCGCCGCGCCGTCCCCGCCGAGATGGACCGCATCAACACCGCGCTCGCCGCCCTGCGCGAGGCGGGCCGGGCCCCGGCCGACGTGGCCGTCCAGGACGTCGTCGCCGACCACTACCGCCTCGTCGAGACCCACTGGGACTCCCGGCCCGCCCCCGAGGCCTACCGGCGCCTCGCCGCCCTCTACACCACCGACCCCCGCTTCCGGGACCCGTGCGAACAGGTCGCCCCCGGCCACGCCGCCTACCTCGCCGCCGCCATGACCCGCTACGCCGACACCCGGCTCTGAGACCGGCCGGTAGGGTCGGGCCATGCGCGTTCCCCAAGGGCTGTACCGGATGTACGCACGGCGGCTGCGGCGGCGGCTCGATCCGGACCTGCTGCCGCGGCACGTGGCGGTCGCGATGGACGGGAACCGGCGGTGGGCACGGGAGCAGGGGTTCGCCGACGCCGGGATCGGGCACCGGTACGGGGCCGAGCACCTCGACGACCTCCTCGACTGGTGCCACCGGCTGGGGATCGGGCACGTCACCGTGTACGTCGCCTCGGCCGACAACCTGGCCAAGCGCGACAGCTCCGAGGTCGCGCACTTGATGGCCATGGTCGAGCAGATCGTCGCCGAGCGGCTCACCGAACCGGCGAACCCGTGGCGGCTGCACCTGGCCGGGCGCCTCGACACCGTCCCCGACTCGACCGCCCGCGCCCTCAAGGGCGCCGTCGAGGCCACCGCCCACCGCGAAGGCGCGCACTTGACCGTGGCCATCGGGTATGACGGGCAGTCCGAGATCGTCGACGCCGTCCGGTCGCTCCTGGAAGCCGAGGCCGCCCGCGGCGGCGGGCTCGAAGCGCTCGCCGCGCGGATCAGCGAAGGGGACATCGACGCGCACCGGTACACCGCGGACCTGCCCGGCGCCGACCTCATCATCCGCACCTCCGGGGAGCGGCGGCTCTCCAGCTTCCTGCTGTGGCAGTCGGCGGGCGCGGAGCTGTCGTTCTGCGACGTGTACTGGCCCGGGTTCCGGCACGTCGACTTCCTGCGGGCCCTGCGCGACTACGCCGCCCGGCGCAGGGACCGCCTCGCCGGGGTCTAAGTGGCCCAGGCGATGTCGATCTTCTCGTCCGGGGCGGCGGGCATCGCTGCGCGCATTCCGGCCGGGCCGGTGACGAGCGCGGTGAACCCTTCGGGGCCGGGCGTGAACCGGCGGGGGGCGTTCGCGGGGACGACGACCGTGTCGCCCGCGGCGGCCTCGGTGCGCTCGCCGTCCACTTCGACCTCGGCGGTCCCGGCCGTGAACGCCCACACCTGGTCGGCGTCGATGAGGTGGAGGGGCCCGGCGGTGCCGGGGGCGGCCTCGACGCGCCACAGCGGGAACGGGGCGCCGCCGAGGGTCGGGGAGGCGAGCGTGGTCATGACCGCCGCGGGGGTGGCGGTGCGGCGGGCGTCGGTACTGCGGACGATGCGCATGGGGGAATCTCCTAAGATGGACAACATGGTTGCCCATATAGTAAACCTGGTTGTCGATCATGGTTGAGCCGGCCCCCGGACACGAGCTCCCGCTGCGCCTGTTCGCCGCGTTCCGCGCCGCCGTCGACGCCGTCCACGCCGACCTCGCCGCCGCCGGACACCCCGACCTGCGGCCCATGCACGGCTTCATCTTCCAGGCCATCGGCACCCACGGGACCACCGCCGTCGAACTCGGCGCGCGCCTGGGCGTCACCAAGCAGGCCGCCGGGAAGACCATCGCCGCCCTCGAACACCAGGGCTACGTCGAACGCGCCCCCGACCCGGCCGACGCCCGCCGCAAAGCCGTCCGCCTCACCGCGAGAGGACTCGACGTCCTCGACCGCTCCGCGCGCACCTTCGACCGCGTCCGCGCCGACTGGGCCGCCCGGATCGGGCCCGAGCGCCTCGACGCCCTCGAAGCCGACCTCGCCGACCTCGCCCCCAGCGAAGTGTTCCGCCTCGACGCCCCCGGCTGGTTCAACGGCGCCTAGGGCCTGTCCTGCGAATCAGGGCGTGGCGGTATCCGAGTCCGTTCGTTCGCTCGCAAGGCGGAGGGGCCTGCGAATACCGGTGTTGTATTCGCAGGCCCCGACAACGCAGCGAGCGGGCGAACGGGCCGGATAACGACCGCTCTGATTCGCAGGACAGGCCCTAGACCACCCGCACCGGACCCACCCGGCCCGACAGGCGCACCCCGCCGCCCGGGAACGCCTCCGCGCGGATCCGCGACGGCGACCCCAGGCCGTCGCCCATCGACACGACGAGGCGCAGCGGCGCCGCGCCCACGAGCGCACCCGCCAGCGCCGCCGCGCTGTTCGCGTTCGCGGCGTCCTCGTCCACGCCGATCGACGGCGCGAACATCCGCGCCGCGAACCACCGCTCCCGGACCTCGGCGTACACAAAGCAGCCCAACAGGCCCGCGGCATCGCAGGCGGCCTTCAGCGCCGCGAAGTCCGGCCGCAGACCCGCGAGCGCCCCGGGCCCGACGGGGACGAGGAGGCGCTCACGGGCCGTCTCCGCCGCCAGGACCGGGCCGGCCGCGACCGCACCGAGCGCCGCCAAGACGGGCTTGGGGTCGGCGGCGGTGCGGTGGCGCGAGACGCCCGCGTCGAACCACGGGCCGTCCGCGCCGATGCCGCCGAGGAACACCCGGCCCCCGGCGCGCAGCCGCCACTCGTCGCGGCCGCCGAGGGACTCCAGGACCGCGAGCGCGGCGAGGGTCCCGTGCCCGCACGCAGGCAGCTCCCCGGCGGCGGTGAAGAACCGCAGGCCCACGGCGTCCGGGTCGGACCGGTCGAGGAACACCGCGTGCGAGGTCCCCGCCGCGGCCGGCACCCGCGCCCGGTCGGCGTCGGCGAACCCGTCGCCGTCGACGACGGCCGTCGGGGACCCGGTCCCGGGGGCGCCCCGCCAGCACGCGTCGACCACCAGGACCTTCACCGGTCGGGGTGCGCGGCGATGAACCGCTGGGCCGACCGCATCAGCGGCTCGTACTCGGGTGCGGCGTGGCGGGTGTGGAGGCGGTCGCACAGGCCCGAGAGGGCGTGGGCGAGGTCGGCCATGAGCGGGCCGCGCTTGCCGTCCTCGACCAGGGCCATGAGCATCGCCACCCACACCGGGCCGTGGTCGCGGAAGTTCAGGTGCAGGTTCCGCTCGCCGTGCCGGTCGGCCGCGGCCAGGAGGTAGTGGACCTCGGTGGCGATGCGCCACGCGATCCCCGGCGCCGGAGCCGCCAGCGCCTCGACCGCGGGCTCGGCGGCGTGCAGTGCGACCGCGGCGAGCCCGAGGTCCCCGCGGGCCGTGACCGTCGGCGGCGCCTCGCGACCTGCCGGGTCGGGGCACAGGCGCCGGATCAGCGCCGGATCGTTGAACACGCCGCGGCCGGTCGCGGTCTCCAAGGCCGTCCGCAGGGTCACCAGGTTCGGGGCCGTCAGCGGCTCGGCGTCGGGGAAGTACTTGCCCAGCAGCTCCTTCGCGCCCCGGGCGTGGGCGCCGCGCCCGGCGGCGGCGTGCAGGGCCGAGGCGAGGCGCAGGCTGTCGCGCAGCAGCGCGTCCTGGCGCCCGGCCGCCAGGAGCATCCGCGCGGCCTGGTCCGCTGCGGCCACCGCGAGGTCGGGGTCTGCGGCCCGCCCGAACACCCGGGCCGCGCGCGCCAGCGCCGACGCGAGGTCGGCGAACCCGGCGCCCGCGGGGTCGTTCGGGTCTGTGTCATCGAGGGCGTTCAATGCCGCGTCCGCCTGCACCGCCGCGGTCAGGAGCCGTCCGGCGCGCACCGCGGACTCGGCGAAGTCCATGCGCTGGCGGGCCCTGGCCGCGCCGACCGCGCCAAGAGGGTCGGCGACCTGCGCGCGCTCGCGTTCGGCCGCGAACGCCGCGGGGTAGTCGCCGAGGGCGGTGTGGGAGGCGGCGGTGGAGGCGAGCAGGTCGGCGAAGTCCTCACGGGACCCCCGGTCGCCCGGGTGGCCCGCGAGGCGGTCGCGGTATTCGGCGGCGGCGGCGGCGAACGCGGGCAGGGCGCTGCGGTGCTCGCCGGCGGCCGCGAGCCGCGCCGCGTCGCGATGGGTCCGCCGGGCAAAACGCCGATTCGGCATACGGACTCCTCAATGGGGGGATCGAGGCGGTAGCGCACCTGGTCGGGACGGACCGGGCACGCCAAGGTCCTTCATGGTAGACGCACGGCGAACGTTTGCGGATCGGCCGATCAGTCGATGACAACCATGTCAGGGCCCGGGTGCCCCAGGAACCGGTCGTGCGAGATCTCCCAGCCGTACGCGCCCGCGTCCGCGAACACCAGCCGGTCCCCGGCCCCGATCGACGCGACCTGCTGGCCGCCGTTGAGGACGTCGCGGGGCGTGCACAGCTCCCCGCACACCCTGACCTCCACATCGGTGAGCACCGCGCCCGATCGCGGGCCCGGCACGATGTGGAACGGGTGCGCGTACCCCCACGCCGCGGGGAGCCGGAAATGGTGCGTGCCGCCGCGCACGAGCGCGAACGCCCGCCCCGCGACGTTCTTCACGTCGACGACCTCGGCGGTGTACCAGCCCGCGGCGGCCGCGAGGTACCGGCCCGGCTCGACCACGAGGTCCGCGCCCGCGTCCAGCAGCCGCCGCGGCGCCTCGCCCAGGCCCGCCTTGAGGGCGTCGAGGTCGATGGCGTCCCCGCGCGGATCCGCCCCCAGGCCCCCGCCGATATTGATGTAGCGCAACGGGAACCGGTCCGCGGCGGCCTGGCCGGCCCAGGCGAGGGCGTCGTGGACGTGCGCCGCGTACGCCGCGGCGTCGAGGCAGTTCGAGACCGCGTGCAGATGGAACCCCGCCACGTCCAGACCCAGCGACAGCGCGTGTTCGGCGGCAGTGAGGGCGGTGTCCTCGTCCATGCCGAACGGCGTCGGCGCCCCCGTCATCTGATGCGAGCCCGGCAGCGCCCGCCCCCGGTTGACCCGCAGCGCCACCGGCCCGGCGAACCCCGCAGCGGCGAGGGCTTCGAGTTCCCGGACGCTCTCGGCGTGCATCACCAGCGGCGTCGCGCACGCCGCGGCGGCCGCGATATCGGCGGGGGTCTTCGCGGGCCCCGAGAACGCGAGCCTGCGCGCCCCGGCCGCCTGCGCCGCAGCCAGTTCACCGCCCGAGGCGCACTCGATCCCGTCCGCACCCCGCACCGCGGCGGCCACGATCGCGGGGTTCGCGCACGCCTTCATCGCGTACAGGACCGTCCACTCAGGGAACGCCTCCCGCACCGCCGCCAAACGGGCGGTGAACACCGCGGGGTCGTAGATCCAGGCGCTGGCGGGCGACTCGAGGGCTTCGACCGCGGCGCGGACGTTCGCGGGGAGGCTCATCGGCGGGCCAGGGGGTTGTCGACCGCGGCCTCGATCTCGCGGCCCGGTTCCAGGCGCATCGACAGCAGCGCCTTCGTCGGCAACCGGGGCGCGAGGTAGCAGTCCCGGTCGGCCGCGGGCAGGTCGAGGGAGGCGATGAGGTCGGCGAGGTCGGCCCAGAACGCGGCGGCGTCGAGGCCGCAGTCGCGGGCGAGGGCGGTCGTCAAGGCCGCCAGGTGGTTCTGGAACAGCGTGTACGCGACTTTCGCACGCACCTGGTCCATCGAGGCCGCGTTCACCGGGCTGCCCTCGGGGAGGGCCACGTCGAAGGGGACGGTCGGCAGGTGCAGTCGCGCGCCGCCGAGGTCGCGGGAGACGGCCGCGACCGGGACGGGCCCGTCCATGGCGACCAGGCTGTTCTGGAGGTGCGCTTCGAGGCCGATCCCCATGGCGGCCTTCGCGAGCACCGGCGGCACGAACAGGGCCGCGTAGGCGCGCAGCCACGCGGCCGCGTCGCCGTGCCAGTCGGCGTACTCCGCGGCCATGCTCACCCCCGTCACCGGGGAGAGGGCGGCGAGCGCGGTCGCGGGCACGCACACCGTCCCCGCCGGGACCGCGGACGACAAGGGGGCGCGGGCGATCGCGGTCAGGTCCCGGCGCCCCGGCAGCCACGCCCCCGCGAGGTCGGGGACGAGCCGGTGCGGCCCGCCCGCGTCGATCGCGGTCAGGTGCGCGGACAGGACCGGGGCGAGGAGCGCGGTCGCGGGGGAGATGTCGCGGCGCGTGGAGGTGATGTGGATGCCGAGCGCGAGTTTCAGGAACCCCGGGGCGCGGTGCCCGGCGAGGGTGCGGATCGCGGCGGTCGGCCACGCCGGGACGGTCGCGTCGAGCACGTGGAGGCGCTCGTCTGCGAACAGGTCTCGGTACCGGGGGAGGACGCGGTGTTCGAGCTGCCAGGGGTGGACGGGGACGACCGGGTCGGGCAGGTCGAGCCTGGCGAGCATCGGGTGGGTGCGGAAGTCGGCCCCGGACCGGTCCAGGATCCCGGCGCGGTCGGCGACCAGGCGGATCCGGATCGGGCGGGGCGCTTCGAGGTCGTAGCGTTCCAGGTCGCTCCGGTTCCAGCCCAGGCGGGTGCGCGCGCACGGGTGCAGCTGGTGCCCGTCGGTCGCGAGGGTTTCGAGCAGACGCGCGGCGGTGTCCGTGTCGGTGCAGGCGGCGGCGAGGCGCGCGAGGCTCGGCGCCCCGGCCCGCGCGGCGAGGGCCGCGAAGTGGCGGCGCCGTCCCGCGGCGCGGGCTTTCGCGAGGGCGCGGCCGGTGCGCGCGGACTCGAGTTCGGCGGCCAGGTGCGCGGGGACGGGCGCGCCGAGGATCGCCTCCAGGGTCTTCACGGGGTCGCCGTCGTCGGCACTGTCGGGGTAGTCGAGCTGGTTGAACGGGCCCTCGGGGGCCGGGGCGGGCCCGGTCCGGTGCCCGTTGAGGTCCTCGCGCCAGGCCGCGGCCAGGATCTGGTCGGTCAGGTTCACGCCGCCGCCAGCGGGTTGTCGACGCGCACCCAGATGTCGTCGGTGGCATTGTCGGCCAGGCGCATCGCCGTCGTGGCCTTGAGCGGCCACGGGTCGCGCAGGACCGCGTCGGCGATCCACGGCTCCAGGCCCATCCCGCGGACTTCCTTCGCCACGGTGGACCACCATTTGCCGGGGTCGGTGTCCGACCATGCGGCGAACACCTCGACGATCGCCGTCAGCGTCGTCGGGAACAGCGCCGCCAGGAGCTTCGTCAACCGCGCCTCAGGATCGGATTCGGGAAGGTCGCCCTCAAAGTTCCTCCACGGGTAGCCCGCAGCGGGGACGCGGACCCCGCCGAAG
This sequence comes from Glycomyces sp. NPDC047369, assembly GCA_040643255.1. Taxonomy (GTDB): domain Bacteria; phylum Actinomycetota; class Actinomycetes; order Mycobacteriales; family Micromonosporaceae; genus Glycomyces. The sequence goes on from JBEYTX010000001.1 coordinate 1,529,382, forward strand.
TCCCGGTACACCAGGGACGTCGGCCGGTCCCCGGTGAACGAGGCGAGGCTGTTCTGCCCGTGCGCTTCGAGGGCCACGCCGGTGTCGGCGAACAGCCGCAGCGGCGCCAGCGCGACCGCGACGAACGCCTCCCACCACGCCTCGGGATCGTTTCCGGTGAACGCCACGGCGATCGGGCGCCCGTCCGAAGGGCAGCATTCGGCAAGCGCCGCAAGCGGCACCGCGCGCGGGTGGCCGATGGTGTGGGGGGCCGGGCGGATGATCGCGGCCAGGCCCGGATCACGCTCATCGTGGGAGGTAACAGCGCTGATGGCGCCTTCGGGAACAAGGGTGATGCCGCAGCGGGCCGCCGTCGACCGCAGGTGGTGCGCGAGCATGGGGCCGTTCCCCATCGCGGCGACCGAGATGTGCCGGACCGCTGAGGTGAGCTGCAAGTCGACCGAAGTCTTGATGTGCTCATTGCCGGTCGATATCGTGCGCAGGCTCATCAGGGGTGCGGCATTACTCCAGCCGCTGGCGGGCGTCCCGAGCCCGCGCCTGCGTGCCTGCCAGGGGTGGACCGGGAGCCGCGGCGTTTCCAGTTCGGGATAGTTCCACCGCTCGGGCCCGCCGCCGTTCCACCGCACCATCGCGGGGGTGTACTCGCCCAACATGATCCGGGCCCGGTGCTCGGGCGCGTACGCGCGGATCTCCTCATCGGTGAGCTCGCCGCGTGAGCGCGCGAGCGGGTGCACCGGGTGTCCGAGGAGCACGGCCTGCTCGAACCACACCGAGGGGTCCGGGTGCTCGGCCGCGGCGGCGGCCCACAGGTCCGTCGGGTGCGGGCGCGCGGCCTCCAGCGCCAGGGCCGTGCCGCGGACGGCCGCGGCGACCTCGTTGACGAACCGGTCCGCGTGCGGGGATCCCGCGCTCACCGAAGCGGCGATCTCGACGGCGGTCGCGCCGTGCGCGGGGCCGGGGAGGGGTTCGCGGTTGGCGGCGGCGCGGAGGCGGTCGGCGACGATCGCGTCGGCGCGGGCGGTGGCGTCCATTGCCTGAACCCTACTGTCCGCACCCGCCCGTGTGGAGGGTGCGATTGCTCACGGAGCGCGCATAAGCGCAGCGTAAAGGGTCAGGTGCGGACGGCCGGGGTGCGGTCGCCGGTGCGCGGGCCCGGGACGGCGGCGAGGCGCAGCCGCAGGGCCTGGAGGACCGGCAGGTCGTAGACCGCGCCCGCGGAGGCGAGCCACAGGCCGATGTCGGCGGCGGCCTGGCCGACCGCGACGTCGTGGACGGCGGCCTCCTCGCCGGCGCGGGCGGCCTCGGGGAGCGTCGGCCACAGGACCCACCCCTGGACGTGCGCGTCGGGGAGGGCCGCGGTGAGGACCTTGACGGCCTCGGGGAGGTTCACCGAGTCCACGTCGGAGCTGTCGCGCCCGACCGGCGCGCACAGCAGCGCGATCCGGTCGCCGCACACGATCGCGTGCGGCACGCGCGTGTCCGGTTCGGCGGGGAGGGCCACGAACAGGCGCGCGGCGGGCAGGTTCGTGAGGACTTCACGCAGGAGCTTCCCGGTGGGCCGGTCGGCCTTCGGGCGGGTCCCGACGGGCCCGAACGCGTTGAACTGGCGCAGCGCGGCCCCGACCTGGCGCCGCAGCGCCACCGTGTAGCGCACGCGCTTCACCGTCCACGCCAGGGCCGCGCCCGTAAGGACGTACACGCCGAGGGCCCAGCCCCACGGCGTCGAGGGCCCGGCGAGGGCGATGATCATGGCGGCGAACAGGGTCGCGAAGATCAAGCGCCCGGTCGGCGGGGGCGGGGAAGTGTCGGGGCGGCGGCGCAGGGCCCGGCTGGTCTGGACGACGACGATCATCGCGATCGCGATCGTCACCGGGATGGCCAGGAGCAGGAAGATCCACGAGTCGGAGGCGAACGCCTGGCCCAGGAACCCCAGGCCCATGAACACCCATACGGCGGCGACCGCGATGCTGCACGCGGCGGCGATCCATGCCGAGGGCCGGTAGACGGGCCGGGCCAGGCGCAGGCGGGCGTGCCAGGGGACGGCGACGAGGGCGCCTTCGGCGGGGAAGGCGTGCTGGACCGGCTCGGGCGGGGGCGCGACGTTCCAGCCGCGGACCTTGCGGTGCGAGGGCTTGGCGGCGGCCCGGCCGTAGCGGCGGGCGGCGCGGCGCCCGAAGCGCAGCAGGTCGTACTCGCGGCGCAGCCCGGCGTGCGAGAGGGTCTCCCAGGCGCCTTGGACGAGATGGAACTCGGCCTCGTCGCCGCCGCGGTCGGGATGGGTCTCGCGCAGGCGGCGGCGGTAGGCGGCCTGGATCTCGTTGCGTGGTGCCTGCGGGCTCACCCCGAGGACGCGGTAGTGGTCTGGTTCGTTCACCACGGCTCCCGGTCGGTCGTACGGGGACGGGCCTGTGCCCGGAGAGGGGGATCGGGCGTCGGACTCGACGGTAATGGAGCCCCCAATCTACCGCCGGTTCGCCCCTTTCGGTGTCGGCAGGTCCCGAATTTTCACACCGTCGCACCCGGACGGGTGAACGCCGCCGCGTTCAGGCGCCACAGTGGAGGAGTCGAAGGCGCGCCGTGAACCTGCTTGCGCCGCTGGGACCTGCGGTTTCTTCCACGGTGAAGCGTCCTTGCAGTTGCGCGGCCGCGCAGCGGACGGCGTGTCCGGTCCATTGCGTCCCTCCCCACTCGCGGCGGGTCCGGCGACTTCGGACAGTGCCCGGCGGCCATTCGCGTTTGTCGATCCGTCCGGGGACGCCGGCGGCCCCGCACGGAGGGTGCGGGGCCGCGGTGTCGAAGCTGCGGTCGAAAGGGGGTCGGTCGGCGGCTGCCGGGCCCGCCGAGCCGGGGCCCGGGTCTAGCCCTGCCAGAAGCGGGCCAGGGCCTGCGCGGCCGGGTCGTCGATGTCGGCGATCGCGTACTCGGAGGCGTCGACGGCGTTCACCCACGGCTCGGCCTCGGCCGACCCGAGGGCGTCGAGGTCGACCCACGGGTAGCCGTCGACCGGCTCGGGCACGTCCAGGTCCAGTTCGGGCGGGAACGTCGGCGGGTTGTCGGCCTCGTCGAGGAGCAGGTCCTCATAGGTCGCGGCGTAGGCGGTCTCGTCGCCGCCCGCCGCGTCGTCGTCGGCCTCGTCGTACTCGGCGTCCACACTGAAGCCCTCGTCGAGGGGCTCGTCACTATCGTCGAGCGCGTCGTCCTCGAAGGCGAACGCCTCGAGGCCGTCCTCGTCGGGAACCTCGCCGGTGTCGAACTCGTCGAACCCGGGGGCCTCCTCGCCGTCGTCGTCGAGGCCGTCGCCGAACTCGTCCGCGGACGCTTCGGGATCGAAGGGGTCGAACTCATCCATCGGATTCCTCATCTCCTGGTACGAGGGTGCGGGCCTTGGCGAGCACCTCGTCGAGCTGCTTGACCTTCTGGGCCATGGAGTCGCGGCGCTGCTTGAGCGCGGCCTGCTTCTTCGCCCGGGCGGCCTGGTCGGCCTTCGCGGCGTTCTCGGCGGCGGAGATCCGGGCGTCGAACTCGGCGGCGCGGCGCTCCAAAGCGTCGTCGAGCGTGGAGTTGAACACGAACTCAACCTCGGTGAACCGGAACCCGATCTCCTCGTTGAGGTTCGCGCGGGCCTCGGCGATGACGCGCTGCACCCACTGCTTCGCGGCCTGCCGGTCGCCCTGGATCTTGCGGCGGTACAGCAGGAACGCCGCCGCCGCGAGCCCGATGCCCACACCCGACGCGGTCAGCGCCACCGACGCGACGGACCCGGCGACGGCGGTCAGGCCGATCATGCCCGCGCCGGCGGTGACCGCCCTCCCCGCCATCATCGCCACGCCCGCCGAGGAGGCCATGAGCAGCGCGCCGTCCTGGTTCGCGTCGCGCCTCGCCCGGCCCGAGGCCGCGGCGCGCAGCCCCGCGGAGATCGAGTTGATGGCCTGCATGAGCTCGTCCTCGGTGAACACCTGCCGCAGGACGCGCTCGGCGAGGAGCACGAACCGCTGGTGCAGCTCGCCCGAAAGGCGCGCGGCGATGCCCTGGAGGGCGATGTCGATGCGCTGCGGGAGCGACTCGAGCGCGGCCTTGTTGGCCTTCTCCAGCTCGTTCAGCAGCGCCTCTTCGAGCTCCTGGAGGTGGGCGCGCAGGCGCCCCTGGACCTCGATCTTCGCGCGCTGGGTCTCCACGCGCAGCGCGAGGTTCGCCTTCTTCGTCTCGGTGCGGCGGGCGTTGAGCGCCGACTTCTTCTCCTCCTTCAACCGGTTCGCGGTCTCAGGGTCGGGGTCGTACGCCTTCATGTCCTCCTGCGCGGAGACGGCCAGGCGCGAGAACTCGGTGCGCACCGCGCGCACGACGTTCGCGGCGACCAGGGCCTTCCCGGCGGCGCCGACCTTGACGAGGGCGCGCTGCATCTTCCCGATCCCCGACTCCTTGGCGAGGGCCTGGCGGGTCGGACCCTGCGAGTTCAGGGCGTGCTCGGCGAGCATCGCCGAGACCGGGAAGTGCGGGGCGTTGCGGAACCGGGGCGCGTGCGCCTCGATCAGGGACCGGTTCTCCTCCAGGACCGTCCGCCAGCCCGGGTACGTGTCGGTCTTCGTCAGCGCGAACACCACGAAGTTGACGCGCTTGGACGCCTCGGTGAGGAAGTCCAGCTCGGTCTTCGCCATCGGGCTCGACGCGTCGGTGACCATGATGAGGCAGGTCGCGCGGGCGACCGCCTCGAGGGCGATCTGCGCGTGGTCGGGATCCAGGCCGCCGGTGCCGGGCGTGTCCACCACCGACATGTGCTTGAGCAGCGCCGACGGGTGGCCCACGAGCATCCGCCGCGGCGGGACCATCCCCGGGGGCATCGTCCCCAATCGCGTCGCCCAGTTCCGCAGGTCCCCGACCCCCAGGAGCATCGGGTCCGCGGCGCCGGGCTGCCAGGCGCGCACCGACGCCTGCTCGGCGTACGCGAACTCCAAGTACGCGGTCGTGGCGACCTGCGCGTCCACCGGGGACAGGCCCGGCATGCCCAGGAGCGCGTTGACGAGCGAGGACTTGCCGCGCTTGGTCTCGCCGACGACGACGGCGACGGGCTTGTCGGGCTGCCAGCGCGCGACCTCGTCGACCTCGGCGGCCGCACGCGCGTCGACGGTCCGCAGGGACGCGTTGCCGGCCTTCGCGGCCTTCGCGCACAGCTTGTGGATCTGGGCGGCGGGGTTGGGCTTCGCGGCGGCCTTCTTCGCGGGCGCCGGGGTCGGCGACGGCGAAGCGGCTGCGGGGGCGGCGGTGTCGGTCATGCCCGGACCCCTTGCCCGCGGTAGACGGTGACGATGGGGTGGCGCAGGATGCGGCCGCGGTCGGTGTAGCCGATCTGCTCGGTGCGGGCGATGATGCCCTCGTCGGCGGGGCCGCGGGCGGCAACGGTGGACCCGGCTTCGTGAACGGCGGGGTCGAAGCGCTGGCCGGTGGCGTCGACTTGGGCGACGCCGACCTTCGCGAACGCGCCGTCGAGGTGCTGGGCGAGCGCGGGGGAGGTGGCGCGGTCCCTCATCCACACGCAGGTCTCGACCAGGACGGTGCGGTCGGCGGCGTTCTGGGCGGCGCGCGCGGAGTCCTGGAGCTGGCCGACGGGGATCGCGCCGGAGGCGGCCCCGGTGCCGGGGGCGGGCGCGAACGGCGGCGGCTGGAGAGGCGCGGGGGCGGCGGGGGCGGTGATGGACTTGCCGGCGATGAAGGCGACGGCGGCGGTGACGAGGACCGAGCCGGCGGCTATGGCCAGGACGCGCGCATCGAACCCGCCGCCGGTGAGGAACACCGCGCCGAGGGCCGCGGCGGCGAGGCCCACGAGGGCCCCCACCAGCGGTCCGCCGAGTCGATTCGTCACTTTGCTCTCCTTATGTGTGAACGCTTGTCGCTGTCAGCCGAGGCGTTGGGCCAGCAGATGGAAACCACGATGCACCACGTTCGCCACCCGCGCCTGAGACGGGGTGGCGCCGCCGTTGGCGAAGGCCCGCCAGCGCGCGGCGGCCTCGATGGCGGCGCGGCGCAGCTGGGGGCGGGCCTCGCCGGGCAGGCCCAGGACGACGCCGGCGTCGTCGGTGAGCGCGAGCCGCGCGACCTCGGCCTCCATGGCCTCGGGGAGCGCGACCTGCCCGGTGGTGACCTGCGCGGCCGCTTCGAGGAGCGGGAGGCGGTGGTATTCGGGGCGGGCGACGATCGACTCGACGGCGCCGCGCAGCAGGTCGCGGTCGGCGGCGGGCCCGGAGGCGGCGGCGGCGTCGAGGCGCCCGAGGGCCCAGCCGGCCTTGATGACGTCGGCGCGCACGCCGAAGATCTGGTGGAGGGTGGTGCGCAGGCGCGGGAACCCGGAGGCGGCGAACAGCAGCCGCACGAGCTCGCCGGTGGCGAGGTGGGGGCTGGCCTGGAGGTGGGCGATCGCGAAGTGGATGCCGTACAGGTCCAGGCGCTCCAGGAGGCGGCGGCGCTGGTGCTCGTCGACGGGCGACTCGGTGGACAGGAACAGGCCCGCGGAGGCGAGCATGAGCGCCCGCTTCTCCTCGCCGAGCCCGGCGAGGGTCCGCAGGGCCTCGCAGTCGGCGGCGGTCAGGAGCCCGGCTTCGGCGGTCTCGGCGAGGAGCCCGACGACGGGGACGACGTCGCAGACGGCGCGGCGCAGGACGTTCGCCTGGTCCCCGGCGATCGGGCCGGCGACGGGCCAGGGGTCCTGGCCGGGGCCGGGGGCGAGCTTGTCGGCCTTGTTGTACAGGCCCAGGGCGTTCATCGGCGAGGACGACAGCTGCTGCGACGCCTTGGAGAACGCTTCGAGGGCGTCGACGTCGTCGGCGCGGACCTGCTGGGTGAACACGTAGATGATGGCCTCGGCCGATTCGACGGCGGCCTTGGAGTCGTCGTCGACGTCCTCGGCGATCGGCGCGGCGAACAGCATCTCGCGGGCCGCGTCCGAGATGTCGGTGTTCACCGACTGCAACCCGGGCGTGTCGACGACGGTGAGGTCGCGGAGCCGGTCGGAGGACAGCTGCACGTCGATCATCGCGGCCTCGTCGGCGGGGATCGGCAGCGACGTGGGGATCATCCCGTTCGCGTCCAGGGGGACGGCGTGCTTGACGCCGTTGCGGGCGACCACGTCGACCCGGTCGGCGGGCCCGTACCGGAACTGGGTCACCACCCGCGTGCACTCCCCGGCCGCGGTCGGCGCGACCCGGCGCCCGATCAGGGCGTTGACGAGCGTGGACTTCCCGGCCTTCAGCCGTCCGGCGACGGCGACGCGAAGGGGCTGCCCGAGCCGGGCCGCGACCTCCTCGACCACGGGGCGCGACGCGGGGGAGACCTTGCCGGCCAGTTCCTCGCACATGCCCGCCACGCTCGTGGTGAGTTGTCCTGCCACCATGGTCCCCGCGTCCGCCCTCTCCTGTAGTCTCGTCGGTCCGTCCGGGCGCTGCGTCCGGTATGCGGCACTGCGGTCGCCGACGCCGGTCTGCGGCATCGAAGCTTCCGCAATATCATGAGAGGCGTCGGCGGTCCGTCGACACACACGAGATTACAAACCGCGACCGCCCGGCCGCCTCCCCCATTCGTGCCACAGCGTTAGGAGCCCCCTTGGCCGCCCCGCCCACCCCCGGACTGGCGCCCCCGATCGCCTCGACGCCCCAAGGGGTCGCCAACCGCGACGATGCACTGCGCGCCATGGCCGGCGCGCTGGCGGGACCGGGCCTGGTGGTCGTCACCGGCCCGCCCGGATCGGGGCGGACCCGGCTGCTGGAGCGCCTCGCGCGCGCCTCCAAGCGGCCCGTGCACGCCGGCGGGGGCCTGGCGATGCTCTCCGGGCAGCCCGCGCTGGCGCTGGAGCGGGCGACGCGCGCGCGCATGCCCGCCGACGACCTGCCGCTGCTGGCCGAGGCCGTCTACTCGCGCACCCGCGGGGGCCTGCTGGTCGTCGACGACCTCCAGTGGTGCGACGCGGCGACCCTCGCCGTCCTCCCGGTGCTCGCCGAGCGGCTGCCGGTGGCGGCGGCGCTGCGGATCCCCAACCGGCTCGGCGAGGACGCCCTCGCGCGCCTCCTCGCGGCCGCCACGGTCATCCCCGTCCCCGAGCTCACCGACGCCGAAGCCGCGGCGCTGGTCGCCGAGGCCGCGCCCGCGCTGCCGCCGACGAGGGCCGCGGCCCTGGCGACCCGGGCGGGCGGCAACCCCCTGGCGCTCACCGCGCTCGCCAAGCGCGCCGCGCACACCGGCCCGGGCGAACCGGACCCGGGCCTGCCCGGCGACCCCGCCTCCGCGGCCGCGGCCGCGATCGCGGACCTGCCCCGCGCCGGGCGCACCGCCCTCGCGGTGCTGGGCCTGCTCGGGCGCCCCGCGCACCACTCGCTCCTCGGCGAGGGCGCGCAGGTCCTGACCGGCGCCGGGCTCGCCGTCCCCGACGGGCCGTTCCTGCGCCCGGCGTCGCCGTGGATGGCCGAGATCGCCGCGGGCATCCTCGACGCCGAGGCCCGCCGGTCCATGCACGAGCACCTCGCCGACGCCACCGCGGGCGTCGAGTCCGCACGCCACGCGCACGCCGCCGGGCTCTCGGGCCGCGCGCTCGCCACCGCGCTCGACGCGGCCGAGAACGCGGGCCCGCAGACGCGGGCCGAGGCGCTGCTGCTGGCCGCCGAGATCGACCCCGCGCACGCCGTCCCCGCGGCCCGCGCCGCGCTCGAAGCGGGCCGCACCAATGCCGCGCTCGCGGTCCTGGACCGCGCGCCCGCCGCCGGGGACACGGCCGTCGTCCGGGCGTGGGCGCTGCTGGCGGTCGGGGAGACCGGCCGGGCCCGCGCCGCCCTCGCCGACGCCCCCGAGGGCCCCGAGACCGACCAGCTGCGGCTGCTGTGCGCCCCGGCCGCCGAGCGGGCGCTGCTCGCGGAGCAGATCGGGGCCGCCTATCCCGAGCTCGACCATCCCGGGCTCGCCGCCGCGCTCGCCGGGGACGACCCCGACGCGCTCGCGGTCGCCGAGGCCCTCGCACGGGATGCGGGGGACGCGACGACCGCCGCGTGGTGCGCGTGGTCGCGGGTGATCGCCCTGGCCGACGCCGCGCGCCTGGTCGAGGCCGAGGCCGTCGCGCACGAGGCCGCCGACCGGGCCGGCGCCGACGGCGCCTACTCGTGGCAGACGCGGTTCCTCGCCGCCGCCGCGTGGTGCCTGGTCCTGTCCGGCACGGGCCTGGACAACGTGATCGCCGCGGCGCAGTCCCTCGCCGACCATGCGCTCCCGGCGGTCGCCGACACGCTCATCGCCGCCGCGATCGCCCTCGCCGAAGCCGACACCGGCGCGCTCGGTGCGGCACGTGCGCGCCTGTCGCGCCTGCACGACGCCCCGGCGGCGCTCGACGGGCTCGTCGCGTGGCTCGAGCACGAGACCGCGTGGCTCGACGGCCAGCCCGGGCCCGAGGCGCCCGAGGCCCAGCCGGGCCTGGTCGGCGGGCTCGCGCACATCACCGGCCGGTGGATCGCCTACGACACCGGGACCGAGCCGGTCGCCGCCGACGCGACCCCCTGGCCCGTGCCCGTCGCGACGACCCTCGCCGCGTGGGACAAGGCCGCACCGGGGCCGTTCGCGCAGGCCGCGTCGGCCTGGGACGGGCTCGCCGCGCGCGAGCAGGTCCGGTGCCTCCTGGCGCTCGCGGCGCACTCGGGGGACCCCCAGGCCGCCGTCGCGGCCCTGGAGGCGGCCGAGCGGATCGCCGACGAGCACGGCCTCATCGTCCTCGCAGGTAGGGCCCGGCGGGGGCTGCGCCGCCACGACGTGCGCCGCGACCGCCGGTCCGCGCGCGGCGGCGGGGGCCTGACCGACCGCGAGGCCGAGGTGCTGCGCCACGTCGCCTCCGGGCACCCGTCGCGGCGGATCGCCGAGATCCTCGGGATCACCGCCGAGACCGTCGAGACGCACATCCGCTCGGGGATGCGCAAGCTCGGCGCGAAGACCCGCACCGAGGCCGCGGTCCTGCTGTCGGCCGCCCCGGCAGAGAGCGGTGAGGGCTGATGGGCGAACAGGTGCCCCTGCACGTGGTCCCGGCCGGGAGCGAGGCCGACGCGCTGGTGCGCCGGTGCGCGGCCGCGGGCTGGTCCGCGCACCGCGGGTTCGCGCTCCTGGAGCCGGCGTGGGACCTCGCCGACCGGCGCCTGGTGTGCCACGGGGCCGTCGGCGACGACCACACCGCGTCCCAGGCGGTCCTGGCCGCCGCGCGCGGCGCGGGGATCATCGCCGTCGCCTCCGGGCAGCTGGCGCTCAACCTCGCCGCCGACCTGCGCCGCGTCGGACCCCTCGGCATCACCCCGGGGAAGGCCGAGGCCGCCGACGGCCTGGACCTGGACGCCGAGCAGCGGGCCCTGCTCTCGCGCCTGGCCGCGGGCTCGACGATCGCCGCCGCCGCCGAAGCCGAGTTCGTTTCCTTGCGCACCGCCAACCGCCGCATCGCCGCCGCCCGCCAGTCCCTGGGCGTCAAGACCACCCGCGAAGCGGTCATGATCTACATCAAGCACGCCCGCGACTAGCCGCCAACTCCGCCGACACCGCCGCCGCTGCGGGCGGGGTCCGGCACCGCGGCCGCCGCGGACTGTCGCACCCCGCTGGCACTGTTGCAGCCGGGGGCGGCCGCGAGCCGACACGCCCGACCGCGGGGGCCGCAGGGCCCCGCACCGCCCCGGACGCACAGCCGGGCCCGGTCCGCCTCGCGGCGTCCCGGGCCCGTCGGCTCCGCGCGTGGCGGCTACTTCAGCTCGGCGAGGCGCGCTTCGGCCTCTTCGAGCTGGCGGCGCAGGCGGGCGGCCTCCTCGGCGGCCTCGGAGCGGATCTTCTCGACCACTTCGGAGACGACCTCGTTGACCTCGTCGGAGCCCGATGCCTGGCACATCGTCAGCGCGTTCGTGTGGGCGACCTTCGCGCCCTTGACGACCGTGCGCGCGCCGCGGGTCGCCGCCACCGACCACTCGCCGTCCTCATAGGTCAGCGTGACCGTCAGCTCGGGGTGCTTGGCGGCTTGGGCGCGCGGGCGCGCGGCCTTCTTCTTCACCACGGGCTCGGGCGCGGGCGTCTCGGGTTCGGTCACGGCTTTCCTCTCGCTCACAACTGGTTTCAGTGCTGGTTTGGGTTCGGGCGCGTCCTCGGGCAGCAGGCCGGGCCCGGTCGGCGCCGAGGTGCGCTGGCGCGGCGCGGTGCGCCGCGCGCTCTCGCCGGGGGCGGGCAGGCGCAGTTCGGCGGCGGAGAACGACAGCTCGTCGGACCCGAACGCGACCTGCACGAAGTCGTCGACGCCGGCCGGGTCGAGGGCGACGACCTTCCCGGTGCGCCCGGCGACCTGCCCGGCGGCGTCGGTGAACACGACCTTGGGTTTCTTCCCTTGCGCCAGCACCGCTTCGAGATGGGCGATGTCGGCACTCGACAGTGACATCGGGGGCTCCTTCACATGGGTTCGGAGGCACGGCACTCGAAGGCGCGGCCTGGTGAACTGGACTGCATCCTCCAATACCTACACGCCGGGTCCGACACTGCCCCGCCCCGCAGTCGCGCGCACCGCCGCCGATGTCGGTGCAGCGCGTTACGGTCGCAGGCATGGACACCGCGCCCGGGAATGCGCCCGCGGCCTACGGGGAGCGGGCCGCGCCCGATCCGGCGTGGTCGCCGTGCCTGTGGGTCCGCTCGGCCCCGCACGCCGCCACCGCCCGGATCGTCCCCGACGCCTGCACCGACCTGCTGTGGATTGCCGGCCGCCTGGAGGTCGCCGGCCCCGACACCGCACCCCGCGACGTCCCCCTCACGGCGGGGACGGTGATCGCGGGGGTGCGGCTGCGCCCCGGCGCCGCCCGGATCCTCCTCGGCCCCGTCCCGGCCACCGCGGTCGCCGACGCGCAACCGGCCCTTGCGGACCTGTGGGACCCCGGGCCCCTGGCCGACCGGCTCGCGGACGCGAACGGCCCGTGGGACGCGGCCGCGATCCTCGCCGCATCCCTCGCCGGCCGGGCCGACGCCTTCCCGCCCGATCGGGCCGCGCTGGCGGCCGCCGTACTGCTCGACGTGCCCGAGCCGCCGCCGGTCCCGGTCCTCGCCCGCACGCTGGGGTTCTCGGAGCGGGGGCTGCGCCGCCGCTTTGCGGCCGCGTTCGGGTACGGCCCCAAGACCCTCGAGCAGATCCTCCGGTTCCGCCGCGCCACCGCGCCCGGGGACCGGCCCTGGGCGCGGGTCGCCGCCGAGGAGGGGTACGCCGACCAGGCGCACCTGGCCCGGCAGGTGCGCCGCTGGTCCGGTTCGCCTCCGACGGGCCTGCGCTTACGCCGTCCCCTCCCACGCCGTGAGGGTCCGGACGGCGTCGATGGTGAACCCGGGGCGGGCCTGGAGCTCGATCCCGTCGTGCCAGCGCCGGTAGTGGATCGGCCAGCCCCCGTCCGGTTCCTGCTCTGCCGCGCGGAAGTCCAGGGCCGCGCGCATCTCCGCCTCCGTGAACCAGGCGGCGGCGATGCTGCCCGGGTCGGGGGCGAAGTCGCAGGCGAGGTGGTGCTCGCCGGGCGCGTACCCCGCGGGGGGCTCCGCGCCGTCCGGGTCGGCGGGGTCGAGGAGGACCGCGCCGGTGGTCCGGACGATCTCGCCGATCCGCGCCGCCGCCTGCTGCGCCCAGTCGCGGTCGGGTGCGGCGCCGAGGAACGCGACGATGCTGAACGCCTCGTACGGGTGGGTCGCCTCGACCTGGTCGATCCGGGCCCGGCAGAACGCGGCCGCGCCCTCCAGCCACGGGTGTGCGACTCCGGCGCGCAGCAGGTACCCCGCCGCGCGTGCCGTCGTCAGGAGTCCGCCGCGGTCCTGGGGCGGGGCCTGGACCCACGGCGGGTGCGGGTAGGCGCTGATCGTGTCCAGGAGGTCCGGGACGCCCCCGTCCGGCACCGAATAAGCGGCGAGCCAGTCGCATACGGCGCCGCCGGTCTCCTGGTCGAGGACCCCGGCCTCTTCGAGGATCGCGAGGGCCGTCATCGCGGTGAGCGGCTGCGGCTCGGGTCCTTTCACGTCGGGTTCGAGCGCGTACGCGAACCCGCCGTCGCCCGTCCGGTGCGCGAGCACCGCGGCCCGCACCGCCGCGGCAGTGCCGGTCCCGGCGAGGTGCGCCCACCGGTGCTGGTCCACCAGGCTCCCGGTGCGCCACACGAACTGTGCGGCCCGTTCCATCACGTCTGCATCGATCCGTTCCATGCCTCCCACGCTAGGGCCCGGGCCGGGCCAGGGGCTTGAACGAATCGGCCAGGGCGTGACGGGCGTGAATATCGGCTGGGGTTCAGTCCCGCGACACTTCCGATTCCCTCCATCGCCCACCTGCGCCTTTACGCTCCGGTCATGAGAGTCGCACTGGTCACCGAATCCTTCCCGCCGCAGATCAACGGCGTCGCCCGCTCGGTGGCGCGGGCCGCGGGCCACCTCGCGTCGCGCGGGATCGAACCGGTCGTGGTCGCCCCCGCGCCCGGGCCGGGCCCGCGCCCGGTCTTCGACTGGCCGGTCGTCCACGTCCCGTCGGTCCGGCTCCCGGCCTACCGGCACTTCCGGGCCGGGCTCGCCACGAGGGCCCTGGACGACGCGCTCGATGCGCACCGGCCCGACGTGGTCCACCTCGCCAGCCCCTTCGGGTACACCGCGCGGGCCGCGGCCTGGGCCGAGCGGCGCGGCGTCCCCGCCGTCGCCGTGTGGCAGACCGACCTGCCCGCCTACACGCGCGCCTACCACCTGACGGCGTTCGAGCAGCTGGTGTGGAAGCGCCTCAAGTCGATCCACTCGCGCGCCGCGGTCAATCTCGCGCTCTCCGAATGCACCGCCCGGTCCCTGACCGCCCAGGGCATCGGCGGGGTCGCGGTCCTGCCGCACGGGGTCGACACCGGCCGCTTCCACCCCTCCTACCGGGACCGGACCCTGCACGACGCGCTGGTGCCGGACGGGGAGCTCCTGGTCGGCTACGTGGGCCGCCTGGCCCGCGAGAAGCAGCTGCACTGGCTCGCCGACGTGGCCGCGCTCCCGGGGGTGCGGCTGGTGATCGCCGGGGACGGGCCCCGCCGCAAGGCCCTGGAGCGGCTGCTGCCGCAGGCGCACTTCCTCGGGGCCCTGCACGGCACGGACCTGTCGCGCCTGTACGCCTCGCTCGACCTGTTCGTCCACACCGGGCCGTTCGAGACGTTCGGGCAGACCATCCAGGAGGCCCACGCCTCCGGTGTCGCGGTGCTCGCCGTCGACGCGGGCGGCGCCGCGGAGCTGGTCGACCCGGGCGTGGACGGCACCCACTTCCCGGCCGGCGACACCGCCGCGCTGGCGGGCCTGGTCGCTTCCCTTGCGGAGCGGCGGGACGTGCTGCGCCAGTGGGGGCGGCGCGGGCGCCTGAAGGTCCGCGGCCGCACCTGGGAGGCCGAGGGGGACGCGCTCATCGAGCACTACGGGCGGGCGCTCGCACTGGGGCCGGTGCGCGGCGGCCTGCGCCCACCCGTCCCCACGGCTTGACGTAGGAGAGGATCGTGGCGCCCAGGTAGATCGCGGAGGAGACGATCGGCGCGGCGATCACCTGGTCGTCGAGGACCTGCAATTTGTTCGGGTCGAGGATCGCGGCGGTCGCCTCCAGGCCCGGGCGCAGCGCGAGGACCGTGGCGGCGAACGCGGCGACGGTGGCGACGAGTTTGACGAGGACCCACTTGTGGGAGGGGCCCCAGCGGGTCCCGAACATGAGGACGACGCCGGTGGCGATCGCGACGAGTCCGATGGGGACGGCGATCGTGGAGGCGAGGGCGTCCATGGCGGTCCCGGCCGCGAACTGCGCGGCCGGATCCTCGGTGGTGACGGCGCGGATGCCGAGGACCAGGAGGCTCAGGCTCAGGCCGAGCCAGGCGACCGACGAGGCGACGTGGGCGATGACGAAGGCCCGGTACGCGGGGCGGCGGAGTTTTCTCATGCTTCCTACGCTCGTCGCCGCGCCCGGGCCCGCACATCAGAGCAAGGGCGTATCCGGTCCTACGCCGTATCGCTGAGGCCGCCTAGATCGGCTCGGCCGACACCGCGGCGGTGTCCCGGCGGGACCATTTGAGGCCCACGAGCGGGAACACCAGGACCGAGACCATCGCGGCCCCGACCATCGCCGCGGCGACGGCCTCCTCCACGAGGCCCCGCTCGGCGGCGGTGGAGGAGGCGATGACGACGATCGGCAGCTGCGTCGCCGCGAACGCCGCCAGCGCACCCCGGTCGCGGCCCGTCAGCGCCTTCCTCGCGAACAGCCACGTGACCGCGCCGCGGACGATCGCGAACACCAGGAGGAACACCGGGATGAGCGCCAGCGCCACGGGCGAGCCGAGCAGCTCGTCCAGATCGAACGTGACACCGGTGTAGACGAAGAACACGGGGACGACCGCGCCGAACCCGATGCCGTCCAGTTTCGACTGCACGAGGGCCTCCTCCCGCTCGTCCAGCGCCGACAGCAGCACGTGCATGCACACGCCGGCGGCGAACGCCCCCAGGGCGATGTCGACGCCGATCTCCGCGGCCAGGAGCACCGCACCCAGCAGCACCAGCACCGACAGCCGGACCGCGAGCTGCGCGGAGGTCCCCAGGGTCGCCGACAGCAGCCGCCCGACGCGCTCGGAGCGGCGCAGCGACCCGATCGCCGCCGCCGCGACCGCCAGCCCCGCCAGCGCGATCGCCAAGGTGGTCCTCCCCGAGTGGTGCCCCTCCGAATAGAACAGCGCGAGCAAGGCGATCGGCGCGAACTCGCCGACGGCGCCCACGGCCATGAGGTGCGGGCCCACCGGCCCGGCGAGGAGCCCGGAGTCGCGGGCGATCGGCAGGATCGTCCCCAGCGCCGTCGAGGACACCCCGATCGCCAGGATCAGCACCGCCGCACCGGCACCGGCCGCCCACATCGCCCCCGCCGCCAGCGCGAACGAGACGACCCAGCCCGCCGAGGCCGCCGCGATCGGCCGCCCGCGCACCGCCCGGAAGTCGATCTCGTACCCCGCCAGGAAGAACAGCATCGCCAGCCCCAGCTGCGAGACCGTCTCCAGCAGCACCCCGGTCTGCACCAGACCGAGGACCTGCGGGCCGATCACGATGCCCAGCACGATCTCCACGACCACGCTCGGCAGCCGCACCCACCGCTCCACCCGGTCCACCAGCAGCGGCGCCGCGACCGCCGCCATCGCCAGCACGATCAGCTGCACCGACATCCCGTCCCAGTCCACCGCCGGAGCTTAAAGCCCCGCACCGCCCGCCAGGAGCCGAAACGGGGCCTAACCCCACCCCGCATCGGGGGAGCAACGGCACTACCGGACGGTAACCTCCGGACGTAGCCTCGAAGCATGGCACTGGCACCCGCACTCCCGGACCCGAAACCCCGCCTGCGCGGCTGGCTCCACGCCGGCGCCTTCCCCGTCGCGCTCCTGGCCGGACTCGCGCTCACCGCCACCGCCCCCACCCTCGCCGGACGCGTCTCGGCCGCGATCTACGTCGCCGCCTCCGGCCTCCTGTTCGGCGTCTCCGCGCTCTACCACCGCACCAGCCTCACCCAGCGCGCCACCGCCGCGCTCAAGCGCCTCGACCACGCGAACATCTACCTCATCATCGCCGGCACCTACACGCCCATCGCCGTCCTCGCCCTCGACGGCACCGCCCGCACCGCGCTCCTGGCCGTCATCTGGGCCGGCGCCGCCGCCGGGGTCGTCTTCCGCGTCCTGTGGCACGGCGCCCCGCGCTGGCTGTACACGGCGCTGTACATCGTGCTCGGCTGGGCGGCGGTGTTCGTGACGCCGCAGCTGGCCGCGGGCGCGGGGGTCGCGGCGACGGTGCTGATCTTCGCGGGCGGGGTGCTCTACACGGTCGGGGGCGTGGTGTACGCGCTCAAGCGCCCGAACCCGTCGGTGCGGTGGTTCGGGTTCCACGAAGTGTTCCACGCCTTCACGATCGCGGCCTACGTCGCGCAGTTCGCGGCGGTCGCGCTCGTGATCCAGTCGGCCGCCTGAGGATAGGATCGGCGTACCGACCAGAGGGAGGAGCGCCGCCATGAGCGACCGCCAAGCCAGGGGAGTGGACCGGGCGATCCAGGAGGCCGAGGCCCGCGGGGAGTTCAAGGACCTCCCCGGCGCCGGGAAGCCCCTCCCGGGGATCGGGCAGCCGCTGCGCGAGGACTGGTGGCTGCACCAGCAGGCGACGCGCGAGAACTTCGGCCTCGACGCCCTCCCGCCCGCGCTGCGCCTGGGCAAGGAGCGCGAGGACCTCCCCGCGACGCTCGACGCCCTCGCCGACGAAGCGGCCGTGCGCGCCGTGATCGAGGAGCTGAACGGGCGCATCCGCAAGGCCCTCATCGGCCCCGTGGAGGGCCCGCCGCTGCGGTTCGGGCTCATCGACGCCGACGAGGCCGTCGCCGCCTGGAAGGCCCGCCGCCAGTAGCCGACTTGACGGTGTCCAGATTCACTTGACAGTGTCTAGTTTCCGGCGCATCCTTAACTTGACAATGTCAAGACCGGCGTTGCGCCCCCACTACCGAAGGCACACCCATGGCCCCCGTCATCACCCTCACCGCCGCCACCCTCCTCGCCCGCCTCGCCGGGCTCCTCGGCGCCGACGCCCTCACCGACTGGCAGCTGTGCCTGCGCATCGGCCTCGCCGCCATGTTCACCCTCACCGGCGCCGTCCACTTCCACCCGAAATTCCGCACCGACATGGCCCGCATGATCCCCCGACGCCTCCCCGCACCCGCGCTCCTCGTCACCGCCACCGGGATCCTCGAACTCGCCGGCGCCGCCGGACTCCTCATCCCCGCCACCGCCGGCGCCGCCGCCTGGTGCCTCGCCGCACTCCTGATCGCCATGTACCCCGCGAACTACTCCGCCGCCAAACGCGGCATCCCCCTCGCCGGATCACCCGCCACCCCCATCGGCATCCGCACCGCCGAACAGGCCCTCTTCATCGCCCTCTGCACCCTCGCCGCACTCTGACCACCGGCGCCCGGGCACGGGAAAGGCCCGGACCCCCACCGGGTCCGGGCCCCTTGCCCACGCCTACAACGCTACCTGGCGTCCCAACGTCAGATACGCGAACCCGAGCAGACCCCGGTGACCCCGCAGCCACCAGGCACGATGCGCATCCGCAGCCGCCCGCACCTCCTCAGCCTTCTCATGGCCCGGATTGGCCTGCAACCAGACCTCCTTGTCCATGAGGAACTCCGACTCGAAGTCGTCCCACTCGTGCTGCTCCACCGACTCCACCCGCAGCGGCCGCAACCCCGTCGCAGCCGCCGCCTCCACCAGATCCGGCAGCAGCAGCCACTCGTCGGCCTTCGTGTCCGGCCACATCCCCGCCAGCTCCGCCTCCGACGGCGTCCGCTGCCAGATCCCGTCGCCGAACAGCAGCCGCCCGCCCGGCCTCACCAAAGGCGCCAGCGCCGCCACGGCCTGCGCACTCGTCCCGAACGCATGCGCCGCACCGATGCAGATCACCAGATCCGCAGGCTCCGTCCAGTCCTCGCCCTGGTACTCCACGAACTCCAGCCGGTCCGCGATCCCGCGCCGGGCCGCACCCGCACGCCCCCGCTCCAGCAGCTCCAGATCCGAGTCGATCCCCACCGCCCGCGCGCCCGGCACCCGCTCGGTGATGCGCTGGAGCAACTCGCCCCACCCGCACCCGATATCGACGATCGACGCAGGCGCGAACGCCGCGCAGTCGTCGACCTGCCGGTCGAACCGCCACTTGGCGATGGGGGAGTTGCAGTCGAGGTGGCCGTACCGCGCCGGCCTGTCTTGAGAAGTCATCGCCCGGACCGTAGCAGCGCCCCGCCCCCGGCGCAAACGGACACCCCCCGCCTACACTCACGCCCATGATCCTCGTCCACGCGTACGTCTGGTCCCGACCTGAGCACCGCGACACCTACCGCGACGGCCTGCGCGCCCTCCAGGAATCCACCCTCGCCAACGACACCGGCTGCCTCGACTACCGGTTCTGGGAATCCGTCACCGAACCCGGCGCGTTCGTCTGCGTCGAAGCCTGGACCGACCGCGCCGCCCTCGACGCCCACCTCACCGCACCCCACCACGCCACCGGCTCCGCCGCCCTCGACCCCTACCACGCCCGCCCCGCCGACATCCGCATCTACGAAGCCCACCCCACCGACCTCTGAACCAGAACACCAACCACGTGCGCCCGTCACACCCCAATGGCACACTCGCACCCATGACCGACGACCTCAAACACCACCTCCAGCGCTACCTCCAAACCGCCCGCGAAGCCCTCCTGTGGAAACTCGACGGCCTGGGGGAGTACGACCTGCGCCGCCCCCTCACCCCCACCGGCACCAACCTCCTCGGCCTCGTCAAGCACTGCGCCGCCACCGACGTCGAATACTTCGGCCTCTGCTTCGACCGGCCCCTCCCCGACCCGCCCGCCTGGTTCCCCCTCATCGAGACCGTCCCCAACATCGAGATGTGGGCCACCGCCGACGAGACCACCGAATCCATCACCGGCCTCTACCAACGCGTCTGGGACCACTCCAACGCCACCATCGACGCCCTCGACCTCCACAGCCAAGGCACCGTCCCCTGGTGGCCCGAGGAACGCCGCACCGTCACCCTCGGCCAGATCCTCGCCCACATGATCGCCGAGACCAACCGCCACGCCGGACACGCCGACATCGTCCGCGAAACCATCGACGGCGCCGCCGGACTCAACCAACGCAACTCCAACCTCCCGCCCGCCGACCAGTACGACTGGCCCGCCCACCACGACCAGGTCGAACAGGCCGCCCGCACCGCCGCAGGCCGATAGACCAACCGGGGGCCCGCACCCGGGCCCCCGGCACCCTCACCCCACCGGACCCCCGAACCACCGCGCCAACGCCGACTCCAACCCCGCCTGACCCGACCCCGCCCACGCCACATACCCGTCAGGACGCAACAGCACCGCCGAATCGTTAAGCCCCACACCGGGATCCGCCACCAGATCCACCCGATCCGACCAGCCCCCGACCCCCAGACCCCCGGACCGGTCCACCACCAGACCCCGCCCACCCGACATCAACCCGTACAGACTCCCGCCCGCCACCTCCAGATCGCGCTGGCGGCACCCCACCACCTCGGGGCCCTCACCGAAGTCGTACCGCACCTCCAGCCCCGCGATCCGCTCCACCAGGAACCGGTTCACCTCACCGAACCGCATCAGCTCGCCCACCAGCCGCCGCAGCGCCTCCGGGCCCGCACCGGGGGAGGACAGCGCCGCCTGCGCCCGCGTGTTCTCCAGCACCGCCGCCGCCACCGGCCGCCGCTCCGCCCCGTACGAATCCAGCAGGCCCTCCGGCGCCCACCCCCGCACCTGCCCGGCCAGCTTCCACCCCAGGTTCACCGCATCCTGCACCCCGAGGTTCAACCCCTGCCCGCCCAGCGGCGGATGCACATGCGCCGCATCACCGGCCAGCAGCACCCGCCCCGCCCGGTACGACCCGGCCAGCAGCGTCGCGTCCCCGAACCGCGACAGCCACCGCGGCGAACGCACCCCGAAGTCCGTGCCCGCCACCACCCGCAGCCGCGCCCGGAAATCCTCCAGGACCGGCGGCACCCCGCGCCCGCCCACGCCCCCGGCCGGGACGACGACGCTGTAGACGTCACCGAACGGCCTGACCCAGAACGAGCCCGCCACGGGCCCGGCCGCGGCCACCAGCGCCGCCACCTCCTCGGGCGGGACGCCGACCTCCATCTCGCCCATGAGCGTCTCGGACCGCGACGGCTCGCCCTCGAACGCCACCCCCGCGAGCTTGCGGACCGTGCTGCGCCCGCCGTCGCACCCGACCAGGAACCGCGCCCGCACCCGCGCACCGTCATCGAGCTCCACCGTCACCCCGTCCGCGTCCTGCACGAACCCGGACACCGCGACGCCGCGCCGCACCTGCGCGCCCAGCGCGACCGCGTGCTCCTCGAGGATCCGCTCGAGCACCGGCTGGGGGAGTCCCAGCAGGAACGGGTGCGCCGTGTCCAGGCCCTCGGGCACCGGGCCCGGGATCCCGGCGAAGAACCCCGCCGCCGGGCGCCGGCGCCCGTGCTCGAGCAGCCGGTCCAGGAGCCCGCGCATGGCCATCAACTCGACACTGCGCACATGCAGGCCCACGATCCGCACGATCGACTTCGGCCCGGTCTGCGGATCCACGACCAGGACCCGGACCCCGTGCAACCGCAGCTCGGCGGCCAGCACGGCACCGGTCGGCCCGCACCCGGCGACCACCACGTCAACATCAGAAGAAAAGGACGAAACGTCCATAAGAAGACTTGCCTTCCAGGAGTGCCTCGGCGCTCCCGGCGACCCTCAGACCGATCGCCGACCGCGACGCGAAGAGGGGAGCACCCACATCGATACGTACATGGGTCTCACCTCCTCAGGCGGTGTCGCAGTCCCGTACAAGCTACAAGCCCCGACACCGCCCGTCAAACCCATAACGCCCGCAAGGGGAGTACCCCTACTCCTTCGCAGGCACCCGCGCCTCCGCCGCCAGCGCCCGCTCCCGCCACACCCCGGCCTCCGACACCGACTCGGCCCGCGCCGCCTCCGCCGCCTCGAGCCGCGACGCCGCCACCCGCAGATCCGCCACCGCCGACGCCGCCTCACCCTGCAACCTGTCCACCACCGCACCACGCTCCGCCGCCAGCGCCGACGCCTGCTCCGCATCCCGGCGCGCCACCGCCAACTCCGCGACCAGACCCTCCACACGCGACCGCTCACGATCCCGCTCGACCATCACCGACGCCACCCGCCCCTCAGCCCGCCCCAGAGCCGCCTCACCGGCCCGCAACGCCTCCGCCGCCTCGGCCTCCACCCGGTCCGCACGCTCCCGCGCCGCACCCGCCTCACCCCGGGCCGCCGCAGCCGCCTGCTCCGCCTCCTCACGAGCGACGACCGCCGCCTCCCGCTCCACCACCGCAGCCGCCGCCGCAACACGCGCCGCCTCCGCATCGCCAACAGCCGCATCACGCTCCGCGACCGCCGCCCGCGCCTCACCCAGCGCACGCCCGGCCTCCTCACGAGCCGCCTCGGCGTCCTTCACCGCCGCCACCCGCGCCGACACCGCCTCCTTCGCCCGCACCTCGGCCGCCTCCGCGACCCCGGTGACCCGCTCGACCTCCCGGACCGCACCCGCCAGCTCATCGGCCAGCGCCGCCGCACGACCCGCCACCTCGTCCCGCTCCGCACGCGCCGCCGCCACCGCACCGGCGGCCTCGGACCGGACCTCCGCGAGCCGCGCCTCGACCTCCGCCGGATCCGTCTCGGCCCGCAGCGCCTCCGCCAGCGGCGCCAGCGCCGACGTCATCGACTGCTCGATCTGCTCGTACAGCTCCTCGGCCCGCGCGAGCGCGCCCTCCAGGCCCGGCGTGGCGCGGCGCAGCTCGCGCTGGCGTTTGGCCTGCGAGGCGCAGTCGCCGTCGGCGCAGTACAGGCGGGGCCGTCCGCGGCCGGGCTGCTGCGGGATGGGCGTGCCGCAGCGCTTGCAGAGGGTCACGGTCCGCGGGCCGGTGGTCTGGGCGGTCTGGCTGGTCGTATCTGGTTTCGTCATGCCCACAGCCTAACATTATTTATTTCCGGTATTGATATTTAAATAACCGGAAAATAAGCGTGTCGCCTCGCAGTACATAACTCACGAGAAGTGCCGTTCCCGCAAGTTATGAGTCTGGAGGGCCTGACACGACCTTGGGGCTCCGCGGCGTCTCGTGGGCCGTTCTGGCGGATTCGGCTGCCGTGGTCGGTGGGCGCTGCGACGATGGCGGGAGATCGGACGGAAGGAGTCTGCGATGGGTTCGATCCTCAATCCCTACGTGTCGTTCAACGGGAACGCGCGGGAGGCGATGGAGTTCTACCAGTCGGTGCTGGGCGGGGAGCTGAACGTGATGACGTTCGGGGACTCGGGGGTGCCGGACGCCCCGGCGGACCAGGTGATGCACGCGCAGCTGACGTCGTCGGCCGGGTACACGGTGATGGCGTCGGACACGCCGCCGGGCATGCCGTACGTGCCGGGCCAGAACATCGCGATCAGCCTCTCGGGCGATGACGGGGACGCGCTGCGCGGGTACTTCGAGGGCCTGTCGGAGGGCGGGTCGGTGAACATCCCGCTGGAGAAGCAGATGTGGGGCGACGAGTTCGGCGCCCTGGTGGACCGGTTCGGGATCGGCTGGATGGTGAACATCGCGGGGAGCTAGTCCCCCGCGGCGGAAACGGACGAACAGGCGGTGGGCGGGACATGGGTCCCGCCCACCGTTACTTGTGGGAATATCGCGCTAGGGGTCTAGTTGATGCCGCGGCGGATCCGCCAGTACGCGGCGCCGGTCAGGAGCGCGGAGAGGCCGAGGGTGATGGCGAACTCGGTCCACTGGAACCGCCAGTACCGGTCGGCGGGCTGGTAGACGACGTCGAACGCGGCGTCCTTCTGGGACATGCACTCGTCGGGCGGGACGTTGGCGGCGCGGCACTCGTCGGCGTCGTCGCCGGTGAACGCGGAGCCGTCGGCCATGCGCACGGGCATCTCGTCGCTCATGACCCACGCGCCGGGGATGGTGTAGCCCATGACCGTGGCGCCGGAGTCGTCGAGGGCGAGGCCGTCGATGAGGCCGACGGTGTTGGCGTCGGCCATGGTGATGGTCTCGGTGACCGGCTCGGCGTACAGGGGCCGCACGTACCCGCCCATGACGAGCTGGAGGCCGAGGAACGCCAGGAGCGTCAGGGCCATGGCCGCGAGGGTGCGGCGGGCGAGGGCGCCGATCGCGAGGCCGAGGGTGAACGCCAGGACCGCGTACCCGAAGGGCGCGGCGTTGCGGGTGGCGAACTCGACGGGGTGGAACCGGGAGTCGGCGAGGTCGTCGAGGGGGCTGACGGCCCAGGTCAGCAGGAGCGTGACGGATCCGGCGAGGACGACGCCGGCTCCCCCGGCGACGGCGAGCTTGACGGTGAGCCAGCGGGTGCGGGTGACCGACTGGGTCCAGGCGAGGCGGTGGGTGCCCGCTTCGAGTTCGCGGGTGACCAGGGGCGCGCCCCAGAACGCGCCGAAGACGGCGAGTCCGGCGAGCAGGAGCAGGCCGATGAGCGTCAGGGGCATCCCGAACTCGTCATTGAGGTAGTGCGCAGCCTGGTCGCATTCGGTGGTGCACTCGGTGACGAGGGTGCGGTAGGCGTCGCGGACATCCCAGGCGAGGTAGAGGAGGTAGGCGGCGGCCGCGGCGAGGACGGCGGCGGTCCACAGGGTCTGGGCGCGCATCTGGCGCCAGGTCAGCCAGATCATCGGGCGGTCTCCTGGAGGATCGGGGCGGCGAGGCCTTCGGCGCGGTGCAGGTAGGTGAGGACCATGTCCTCCAGGCCGATCGGTTCGGCGCCGGGCAGGTCGAGGGGCGTGGCGGCGGTGTTGCGGACGATGAGGGTGGACTGTCGCGGGGTGTGGTCGGCGGCGATGACGTCGACGCCGACGGGGAGCTCGTCGAGGGCGCCGCGGGGGCCGACGACGCGGTGGTGGGCGGCGGTCAGGTCGTCGATCTCCCCCGCGACCTGGACGCGGGACCCGGCGAGGATGACAAGGTGGTCGCAGACGCGTTCGACGTCGGCGATGAGGTGCGAGGACAGGACGACCGAGACGTCCATGTCGGCGACGAACTCCATGAGGGACTGGAGGAACGAGCGGCGCGCGAGGGGGTCGAGCGCGGCGACCGGTTCGTCGAAGACGAGCAGTTCGGGGCGTTTGGCGGCGGCGAGGGTGAGGGCCAGCTGGGCCTTCTGGCCGCCGGAGAGGCGCCCGGCCTTCTTCGCGGGGTCCAGGCCGGTCTGGCGGATCCGCTCGTCGGCGAGCTTCGCGTCCCAGCGGGGGTTGAGCTTCTCCCCCAGCTTCAGGTGGTCGGCGACGGTGAGCTGCGCGTAGACGGGGGTGTCCTGGGCGACGAAGCCGACGCGGGCGAGCTGCGCGGCGTCGGCGGCGGGCCGGTGGCCGAGGACCTCGATCGACCCGGAGGTGGGGCGGATGAGTCCGGCGGCGAGGGCCAGGAGCGTGGACTTGCCGGCGCCGTTGGGGCCGACGAGGCCGACGATGCGCCCGGCGGGGATGTCGAGGGTGACGTCGGTGAGGGCCGCGTGGGGCCCGTAGCGCTTGGTGAGCGCGTTCGTCGCGATGACGGGGGTGTTCATGGTTCCTGCGCGGTCCTTCTCATGGTGGTGTCGAAGAGCGCCCGGATGGCGTCGTCGGCGAGGCCGGCGGCGCGGGCCCGGGTGATCCACTGGTCGAGCCCCGCGCCGAGTGCGGCGTGGGCGTCGAGGTCGTCGCCCGCGAGGGTCGCGGTGACGAAGGTGCCGCGCCCGGGTTTGGGGGCGACGAGTCCCTGGCGTTCGAGTTCGCGGTACGCCTTGAGGACGGTGTTGGGGTTGATCGCGACTTTGGCCACGACTTGCTTGACCGTCGGCAGCTGGTCCCCCACGGTGAGCATCCCGAGCCGGAGGGCCTGCTGGACCTGGTGGACGAGCTGCATGTAGGGGGCGACGCCGGAGCGCGGTTCGAGGTGGAAGTCGATCACAACTTTCTCTATTTCACTAGGATGTTAGCACTATAGGTCTATGGGGGTGCGACCGTCAAGCGCGGGGTCGGTCTCCTCCCCCGTCGGGGGCTATCGGCCCTGGTTGCGCGGGTGGTTGCGGGCGGTGCGCTCGTTGCCGAACTTGTAGGCGCCGGTCCAGCGGGCCATGACGAGCTGGGGGTCGCCGGCGGCGACTTCGGCGAGGAACGCCGCGGCGCGCTTGCCGCGGAGGGTCGCGGCGGCGCGGCCGCGGTGGACCACGACGACGGTCCCGTCGCCGCGCTCGCGGTAGGAGAACCCGGCGGGCGCGCTCATGCGGCGGCCGCGGCGCGGCGGGTACGGGCGACGGCGATCGCGGCGGCGACGCCGCCGAGGAACCCGAAGAGGTGGGCCTGCCAGGACACGTACGGGCTCGTGGGCAGGACGCCCCAGATGAGGGAGCCGTAGACGGCGAAGACGAGCAGCGCGATGAGGAGGTCCCCGATGCGGCGCATGAAGACGCCGCGCGCGAGGAGGTAGCCGAGGAGTCCGAAGACGACGCCGGAGGCGCCGACGGTCACCGAGTGCGCCGGGGAGATCAGCCATACGCCGAGGCCGGAGGCGACGAGCGAGACGGCGAGGGCCGCCCACATGCCGCGGCGGTCGCGCAGGGCGCAGATGACGCCCATGACGACGAGGGGCACGGTGTTCGCGGCGAGGTGCGCGGCGTCGGCGTGGAGGAACGGCGCGGCGAGGATGCCGGGGACGAGCCCTTCGAGGGTCCGCGGGACGATGCCGTACTGCGTCAGGTGCGCGGGGATCACGAAGTCGGCCAGGAGGATCGCCCACAGGAGCGCGGCTATCGCGCCCCACGTGGCGAGGGCGCGGCGCAAGGGGTGCGCGGGGCGGGGCTGGGGCTGGACGGGGAGGGTCACTGCGGCTCCTCGCTCGGGTGCGGTCGGTGCTGTGAAGGGTAGCCGGTGCGCGCGCACCCATGTTGATTCGAGAATCAGATAGTATGGAACTCGTATCATTTTCTCGGTGAGGAGTCCCCTGTGAAGCTTGTACTTGCCGCGGCGACCGGCGCGACCGGCCGCCTGGTCCTGGACCGGGCCCGCTCGTCCGGCCACGACGTGACCGCCCTGGTCCGCTCCCCCGCGAAGCTCCCGCCCGGGATCCCCCACGCGCGCATCGACTTCAGTGCCCCCGACGCCGGGGCCCTCGCGGCTGCGGTGGCGGGCGCGGACGCGGTCGTCTCGGCCCTGGGCGCGACCGGCAAGGCCGACGCGGGCGTGGCCCGCACCGGGACCGCCGCGCTCGTCGAGGCGATGCGCGAGAGCGGGGTGCGGCGCCTGGTGGTGCTGTCGGCCGCGCCGATCGGGACGGTGCCGACCCTGCGGCGCCCGGACAAGCCCCGGCACGACCCCGGGGACGGGCCGCTGCTGCGCCTGGTCACGCCGATCGTGAAACGGGCGCTGGCCGAGCACTACGCGGACCTGGCGGCCATGGAGGACGTCGTCCTCGACTCAGGGCTGGAGTGGACGGTCGTGCGGCCGCCGCGGCTGACCGACGGGGCCGCGAAGGGCACGTGGCGGACCGCGGTGGGCTGCAACCCGAGGAACGGGTCGACGATCTCGCGCGCGGACCTGGCGGCGGCGATGCTCGACGCGGCGACCGATCCGGCCTCGGCCGGGAAGATCCTCGGCGTGGCCTACTGACGTGCGGCGAGGTCGTCGGTGGCGGTGCGGCCGGCGTCGGCGACCTCGCCGAGGAACTGCGCGACCGTGTCGAGCTGCTCGGGAGTGAACCCGGCGCAGACGCCGGCGATGGCCTCGCGCAGCGGCTCGTAGAGGGCCCGGACCTCGCCGGTGCGGTCCGGCACGGCCGTCAGGTGCACGGCGCGCCGGTCGGTGGGGACGCGGTCGCGGCGGATCCACCCGGCCGCCTCGAGCCGGTCCAGGACCCCCGTCGCGGTCGCCGGGTGGAGGTCGGCGGCGCGGGCCAGCGCGGTGGCGGTGAGGGGTCCGGTGCGGGTGATGAGGTCGAGGCATTCGAGGTCGACGTCTTGGAGGTGGAGGCGGTCGGAGACCTGGTGGTTGAGGAGGCGGAGTTGGACGGTGAGGTGGCGGAGGAGTTCGGTGACGTCGTGGGCGTGGTCGGTCATCGTGGGCTGCTCCTGGCGGGTCGGGTGTGGTTCAGGATAGGTGAGGTCGGGGTGCGGGGGTGTGGGTGGTTGGTCGGGGGGCGGTGCTTAGGCTGTTGGGGTTTTGTGGGTTGCCGCCTGGGGGCGGCTGATCGAGAGGGGTTTGCGGAGATGGTGCAGATCGGTGACGGGGTCGAGGTGTCGGTGTCTGCGGATACGGCGTCGCGGCCGGTGGTGTCGGTGCCGGATGCGGCGGCGCCTGCGGGGCTGCTGGTGTTCGACGTGGTCGAGGGTTCGGGTGCGGTGGCGCAGGCCGGGGATGCGGTCGCGGTGCAGTATGCGGGGTTCAACTGGTCGAACGGGAAGGAGTTCGATGCGTCGTGGAATCGTGGGGCGCAGCCGTTCACGGTGTCGCCGTTGGGTTCGGCTCCGGTGATTCAGGGGTGGAACGACGGTTTGGTGGGGGCGAGGGTCGGCGGGCGTCGGCTGGTCGTGATTCCGCCGGAGCTCGGTTATGGGGCGTCGGGTGCGGGCGGTGTGATCGGTCCGAACGAGACGCTGGTGTTCGTGGTCGACGTGGTGTCGGTGAACGGGCAGCAGTAGGCGGGTTTTTGGAGGGGGCGCCGGGTTCGGCGCCCCCTTTGGTGTGTTCATCCTCCGGCGATGGAGGGGAGGATGTGGATGTCGCGGTTGTCGAGTGGTGTGTCGAGGCCTTGGAGGCGTCGGGATTCGTCGTCGCCGATGTAGATGTTGACGTAGCGGCGGAGTTTCCCGGATTCGTCTCGGAGGCGGCGGGCGAGGCGGGGGTGGGTGGTGGCGATGGCGTCGAGGAGGTCGGCGAGTGTGGCGTGCTCGTCGAGGTCGACGGTGAGGTGGCGGGCGCCGTCGCATTCGGAGGCGAGTGCGGCGGGGATTTTGACGTCGGTGGTCACGGGGTCTCCATGGCGCGGACGCAGAGGACGTCGGGGAGGTGGGCGGCGACTTGGTGCCAGGTGCCGCCGTCGGCGGCGGCCCAGACGTCGCCGCAGCGGGTGCCGAAGTACCAGCCGGGGTTGTCGGGGGCGTGGTCGGTGCAGGCGCCGTCGCGCATGACGGTGCCGTAGTAGTCCTCGTCGGGGAGGCCTTGGTTCCAGGGGGTCCAGGTGTCGCCGCCGTCGGTGGTGCGCCAGGGGGCGATGCGGTGGTCGGGCGGGGTGCGGTCCATGGATTCGCCGACGGGCCAGGCGGTGATGTTGCCTGCTTGGGTGGGGTGGGCGACGATGGCGAAGCCGAATTTGGTGGGGAGGTTTGCGGAGATGTCCTTCCAGCCGCCGTCGGGTCGGGTGGCGCGGTAGGCGGGTCCGTGGCTTTGGGTGTAGAGGGTGCCGTCGGCGTCGCGGGTGACTTTGTGGATGCATTGGCCGGATTCGGGGGTGGTGTCGGGGCCGTAGTCGACGGTGATGCCTTTGGTGATGCCGTGCCAGGTGTGGCCGTCGTCGTGGGTCTGGTAGATGCCGCCGGAGGAGATGGCGATGGTGAGGGTGTCGGGGTCGTCGGGGTGGGTGACGATGGTGTGGACGGCGGGTCCGGCGCCGCCGGAGGCCCAGGTGGTGTGCTGGGGGTGGTCCCAGAGGGCTTGGTTGAAGGTGAAGGTGCGGCCGGAGTCGTCGGAGGTCCAGAGGCTGGTGGGTTCGACGCCGGCCCAGACGCGTTCGCCGGGGCCGAAGGTGAGCTGCCAGATTTTCTTGACGGTGTTGGTGTCGGTGGCGTCGGGTTGGTCGATGCCGGCGGTGTCGGAGTAGTCGAGGGGGCGGTACGGGAGGTCTTGGGGGAATTCCATGGGGGCGTTGACGGGTTCGTCCCAGGTGTTTCCGTGGTCGTCGGAGCGCCAGATGGAGGGTCCGAAGAAGGTGGAGGCGCCGACGAGGATGCGTCCGGTGGCGGGGTCGCAGGCGGCGGCGAAGATTTCAGCGACGGCGGTGAAGCCGTCGGCGTCGAGTTTGGCGGGGCCGTCGACGGACCAGTGGACGCGGTCGTCGCTGGTGGCGGTGAAGAGGCCTTTGCGGGTGCCGATGAGGACGAGGTAGGCCATGGCGGGCTCCTTTGCCGTGTGTTGTGGCTGTCGGTCCCATCGTCGCGCTCGGGTGTGACGTTTTCAGGCGGTTCCGGGGTTTCCTCGGGGGTGGTTTCGGTTGCGGGTGCTGGTGGGGGGCGGGTTCGGGTGGTTTGGCGGTGCGGGGGCGGACCTGGTGCGGGGTGCGTGTTCGTGTTACGTTGCGGACACCCTGGGCGCGTTGCCGCGCCTGCCCGCCCCGTGATCCTGTGAGGACTTGTCTGATGCGCGCCTCCCGTGTTGCCCTGCTGCTGTCGCCGCTGCTGTTGTTGGCGGGCGGGTGTCAGGGGCTTGCTGATGCGATCGATGACGCGTCGTCGGATGCGGCGTCGGGTGACGGGACGGGGTCGCAGGTGTCGGCGGAGTTCTCTGAGACGGCGCCGTTCACGGTGACCGTGGACGGGGCGGCGCTGGCGGCGGACATCGAGGCGCTGGCGGTGGCGGAGGAGCAGAACGACGGGTATGACCGGTCGCTGTTCCCGCATTGGAAGGACGATGACGGGAACGGGTGCGATGCGCGCGATGACGTGCTGGTGGCGCAGGACCGGTCGGGCGGTTTGACGGAGGCGGACTGCGGGGGTGCGATGACCGGCGAGTGGGTGTCGATGTACGACGCCGAGGCGGTGACCGACTCCGGGGATCTGGACATCGACCACTTCGTGCCGTTGAAGGAGGCGTGGGGTTCGGGTGCGGTGGACTGGACGACCGAGGACCGGCAGTCGTACGCGAACTGGCTGGGGAACTCGTGGCACCTGATCGCGGTGACGGCGTCGTCGAACCGGTCGAAGTCGGATCAGGATCCGGCCGAGTGGATGCCCGAGGACGAGAGCGTGTGGTGCGCGTACGTGTGGGCGTGGGTCGAGGTCAAGAAGGAGTGGTCGCTGACGGTGGACGAGGCGGAGCAGGCGGCGCTGCTGGAGTACGCGGGCGCGTGTTAGCCGAGGGCGAGCCAGGTGACGCCGAGCGTCTCCGCTTGGGCGCGTTCGGGTGGGGTGAAGTCGTCGCGGCCGGTGGCTTTGGCGATGAACGCGATCGGGTCGAGGCCGAGGGCCGCCAGCGCGGTGGTGTGGTGGTCGCCGAGGAGCAGGTGGGTGACGGCGTGCTGGGCTCGGGGGGTGGTCCAGCGGGGTTGGCCGAGGGCGTCGGCGAGGTCGATGCCGTGGACGGCGGTCTCGACGACGCGGGTGGTGAGGAAGTCGGTGAGGGTCATGGGGTCGCCGTGGCGGGTGGTGACGCGCCGGTCGGGGCGCTCAAGGGTGCAGCGGTGGAGGATGCGGGCGGTGGTGGTGTTGAAGGCGGCGGTGAGTGCCGGTCCCCCGGCTTTGGCGGCTTCGGTGGCGGTGTCGATGCGGTCGTTGTTGGTGTCGGGTGCGAAGCGGTGGTCGGGGGCGTAGTAGCCGGCGGCGGTGACGGTGGCGTGCGGGGGTTCGGGGGCGTCGAGCATGGGGTCGAGGCGGGCGAGTGCGGTGGTGATGTGGGCGGTGAGGGCGGCGGCGTCCCAGGGGGTGCAGCGGGTGGGGGTGTGCCAGTCGGTGATGTCGTTGAGGGCGTTGGCGAGTCGGGTGGTCTCGGCGGTCAGTGCGGGGAGCGGCGGCGGTGCGATCATGAAGGGATCGTAGGCGCCGGTTGGGGAGTGTGTGATGGTCTCGTATGCGGGTGTGGTCCGTCCGGTGGTCGACCGGGTGCATGTGTCGCTTCGGCATGCGTCGGTGCCGGGGGTGTCGGCGCTGTACGGGGGTGGGCGGCCGGGCGTGGAGGTCGATGCGTTCTATGCGCTGCTGGACCATCCGGTGCCGGTGTCGGCGCTGGCGGCGCGGATGGTGTACTTCGCGTTCGATGAGGACGGGGAGGAGGCGCGGGGCCTGGTGGCGCGGGTGCGCGGGGCGTGGGAGCTGACGGGGCCCGGGCGGGAGCGGGTGCTGGCGGTGGACCGGGTGTTCACCGAGACGGCGGAGCGGCTGTGGGGGTACCGGCCGATCGCGACGATGCCGGGGCCGGAGGCGGTGGAGACGGCGGGGGCGCTGATCGGGCGGCTGCTGGAGGCGGGGCAGGCGACCGGCGGCCCGGTGTTCCGGGCGTTGACGCCGGTGTGGGAGCCGCCGGGCGCGCCTGCGGCGCAGCGGCTCGTGGCGCGGTTGGAGGCGCTGCGGCATTACCGGGCCGATGCGCACCGGGCGGCCTGGGGTGCGGCGGGTTTGACGGTGGCGGAGGTCAAGGCGCTGGGTCCGGGCCCGGTGCGGGAGGCGGTCGAGGCGGAGACGAACCGGCTCGACGATCAGGTGTATGCGGTCTTGGACGAGGGCGAGCGGTGGCTGCTGCTGGGGGCGCTCGGGGCGCTGGCGGACGGGCTGGCCGCGCCGTGAGCGGGGAGGCGTATGTTTCTCGCCATGACTGATGAGGCTTGGGAAGCGCGCTGCGCGGCGCTGTGGGAGCGGCTCGACGAGTTCGGGCGCGAGGAGTTCGTGCAGGCGATGCAGGATCTCGCTGCGGAGGCCGACGATGAGGCGGTGGGGTTGTTCGAGGTCGGCGGCGCGCACGACTCGAAGGGGTTCACCGAGCAGGCGGTGGGCTACTACGACCGGGCGGTGAAGGCGGGCCTGTCGGGGGTGCGGCGGCGGCGCGTGTCGATCCAGATGGCGTCCTCGCTGCGCGAGACCGGCCGCCCCGAGGAGGCGCTGGCGATGATCGAGGAGGAGAAGGGCCGCGGCTCGGACGCCTACGACGGGGCCCTGGCGATGTGCGAGGCGCTGACGCTCGCGAAGCTCGGCCGCGACCGGGAGGGCCTGTCGGTCGCGCTGGTGGCGCTGGCGCCGACGCTGCCGCGGTACCAGCGGTCGACGGTGAACTATGCGCGGGGCCTGGTCGGCCTCGACGCCCTCGACTAACTCGGCGGTGAGGCGTTCGGCGAGCGCGGCCCGCTCGGCGGGCGGCAGGGCCGGGACGCGTGCGATGCGGAACCCGTATTCGGTGTAGGTGTCGAGGTGGACCTGCTCGAACGCCTGGGCCGCTTCGAAGGTGATCTGGCGGGCCGGGGTCGGGGTGATCGATCCGAGGAGGTCGAAGAACAGGACCACGGGTTGGTAGGCGTCGAGGCGTTCGAGGGCGGCGGCCAGGGCCGGGCCGGGCTGGCGGCCGAGGTGGCGGGCCAGCGCGAGCGTGCACACCGGGGACCGGTCGAAGTACTGGACGGTCCCCGGTTCGCCGTCTGCGGCGTTGAGGCGCTCGTGCTGGAGGGCGGCGACGTCCTCGCAGAACCCGGGGAGTTGCCACGGCTGGGGTTCTCCTGCGGCTTGGGCTGCGGCGATGAGGTCGGTGGCGGCTTCGGGGACGAGGAGGCGGCCGGTCGTCTTGGCGAGGTGCCTTCCGGTGGTGGTCTTGCCGGCGCCGGGGGCGCCGGTGAGGATGTAGCGGCGCAATAGGGCTCCTAGAGGTTGCGGGCGGTGTCGACGACGGCCCGGTCGGAGCCGTCGAGGTGGTCGATGAGGCGGTTCGCGGCGAGCCGGTAGAGGGCGAGGGCGGCGCGGCAGCCGGCCTCGTGGCTGTCAGGGATGGTGGCTTGGTCCCAGGCGGCGGCCCATGCGGGGCCGGCGGCGGTGGCGACGGCGTCCCAGAGGTCGTTCTCCGAGCCGTACAGGAGCCGGTGCGCGGCGGCCATGGGGGCGGGGAGCGCGAGGGCGAGGATGAGGCGGTTCGCGGCCGCGGCGCGGGAGCGGCCCTGGGCGAGCATCCCGTGGATCTTGTGGACTTCCTCGGCGAGGCCGACGAGTTCGCCGGCGGCCCAGGCGTCCGCCGCGGCGGCGACGGGCTCCCACGTCCAGGATAGGGCCTCGGTCTGGAGGGTCTGAAGGGTGCCGTGGGGGTCGTGGAGGAGGCGGGCGGTGCGCCAGGCGGGGACGGCGGCCCCGGCTTCCCAGGGGCGGGTGAGGGACGCGGCGAGGTCGGCGGGGGTCTTGCGGGTGACGGTGACCATGCGGCCCTCGATGTGGAGGACGCGCGTGCCGGGGCCGGTGTCGGCGGCGGCGATGAGGTCGATGTCGGAGTGGGGGTGGTCGGTGCCGGTGGCGACCGACCCGACCAGGGCGATCCCCAGGGTCGAGGGGGCTTCGGCGGCGGCGTGGCGCTCGGCGATGACGATGGCGTGCGCGGTGTGGTCCACGGGCCGCAGTATGGCGCCCGCGGGGCGGGCGGGTCGACGGGTTTTCTAGGCGACGGACTTGTAGTAGTCGATCTTGCCGAGGAGGTACGCGCGTTTGGCGGCGAGGTCGTCCATGCGGGCGTCGACGGCGGTCTTGTGGTGCTCGAGGAGGGCGATGCGCTCGGGGAGGGTGTGGTCGCCGTCGCGGGCGAGGGTCGCGAAGCGGTGCATCTGCTCGACGGGCATGCCGGTGTCGCGCAGGCATTTGAGGACGCCGAGCCATTCGAGGTGGTCGTCGGTGAAGCGCCGCTGCCCGGTGGGGGTGCGGGCGATGTCCTCGATGAGGCCGATGCGCTCGTAGTAGCGGAGGGTGTCCATGGTGAAGCCGGAGCGGCGCGCGCACTCGCCGATCGTGTAGGTGTCCACGGCAGTCGAGGATACGCGTGCGGCCTGCGGGTTTGCGCTGGAGTCCACTCCAGGTCCTACCGTCGTCGGAGTCAAGGAGACGACGATCGGAAGGGGACCGCTGTGGAGCGGATCGCATTGGGGCCGGACGGTATCGGGGTGTCGCGGCTGTGCCTGGGGGCGATGGCCCTGGGCACGCAGCAGGACGAGGCGGCGAGCTTCGCGATCCTGGACCGGTTCCTGGAGTTGGGCGGGAACTTCATCGACACCGCCAACTGCTACATGTTCTGGGAGGGCGACGGCACCGGGGACCAGTCGGAGCTGCTGCTGGGCCGGTGGTTCGCCGCCCGCGGCACCCGGGACGAGGTCGTGCTGGCGACGAAGGCCGGGCGCCGGCCCGCGTTCTTCGGCGGCGGCATGGAGCACTCCGAGCCGTTGACGCGCGAGCGCATCGGCGAAGCACTGGACGAGTCGCTGGCGCGGCTGGGCACGGACCGGGTGGACCTGTTCTGGTCGCACCGCGACGACCGGGACACGCCATTGGAGGAGACCGTCGCGGGGTTCGGCGACGCGGTGCGGGCCGGGAAGGCCCGCATGGTCGGCGCCTCGAACCACACCGCGTGGCGCGTCGAACGCGCCCGCAGCATCGCGGCCGGGACGGGCGCGGCGGCGTACACGGCGATGCAGAACCGGTACTCGTACCTGAAGCCGCGCCCGGGGACGGTCCTGCCGGAGGGCGGGCACGTCCACGCCGACCCCGCGGACCTCGACTTCGTGGCGGGCACGCCCGGGACGGCGATCCTGACGTACTCCTCGCTCCTGTCGGGCGCGTACGTGAAGAAGCCCCTCGGTGAGCACTACGCCCACCCCGGGACCGACGCGCGCCTCAAGGTCCTCGACGAGGTGGCCGCGGAGACGGGCGCGACGCGCAACCAGGTGGTCCTGGCGTGGCTGGCCGGGCACCGCGCCCCGGTCGTCCCGCTGGTCGGGGTGTCGTCGGTCGCGCAGCTGGAGGAGGCCGCCGCCGGGATCGGGCTGAAACTCGACGCCGGCCAGTGGCGGCGCCTGACCGACGCGGCCTAGGGCTCAGCCGAGGAAGGAGAGCCGGACGGTCCGGTCGGGGTTGTCGCGGTTGGTGTCCACCAGGAGCACCGACTGCCACGTGCCCAGGGCGAGCCGTCCGGCCACCACCGGGAGCGTCGCGTGCGGGGCGACCAGGCCCGGCAGGACGTGGTCGCGGCCGTGCCCGATCGACCCGTGCTGGTGGCGCCACCGGTCGGTGCGCGGCAGCAGGTCCCCCAGCGCGTCGAGGAGGTCCTCGTCGGACCCGGCGCCGGTCTCGATCACCGCGATCCCGGCGGTCGCGTGCGGCACGAACACGTTCAAAAGGCCCTCGCGGGCGCCGATCGAGGACAGGAACGCCTCGCAGTCGCCGGTGAGGTTGCGGACGGCCTCGCGCCGTCCGGTGTGGACCTCGATGGTCGTGGTGTGGAACGCCGAGTTCATGGACGCGATCCTGCCATGCCGCACCGGCCCCGGTGTCGGTGCCGTCGTTAGGGCCTGGCCTGCGGATCAGGGCGAGACGGGAGCCGAGTCCGTTTGTTCGCTCGCAAGGCGGAGGGGCCTCCCGATACAACCCCGGTATCGGGAGGCCCCGACAACGCAGCGAGCGGGCAAACGGGCCGGGTCCCGGCCGCCCTGATCCGCAGGCCAGGCCCTAGGGTGGACGCCATGCCGTCGGAGGGAAGCGCGTTGGAAGGCACCGGGAAGGCCCTTGCGGGACTGGACCTGTCGGGCGTCGACTGGGGGACCGTGGCCGTCCCCTCCAGCGCCGACCCCTACCGGGCCTACCTCGACTCGCTCGGATCGGCCGAGTCGCGCCGGACCATGCGCGGGTGCCTCGACCGGATCGCGCAGCTCCTCTCCGGCGACCCCGACACCACCGGGGAGGGCCAGCCCTGGCACCTGCTGCGCTACGAGCACACCTCCCGCCTGCGCGCCGCCATGATCGACGCCGGCTGGTCCGGCGCCTACGTGAACAAGCACCTCGCGGCCCTGCGCCGGGTCCTCAAAGAGGCGTGGCGCCTCGACCTCATGGCCGCCGAGGACTACCAGCGGGCCTGCGACCTCCAGCCGGTCAAGGCCAAGCGCCTGCCGGTCGGGCAGCAGGTCGACGGCGAAGCGCTCGGCGCGGCCCTGTACGCGTGCGACGCCGACCCCGGACCCGCCGGGGCCCGCGACGCCGCGGTCCTCGCCACCTTGTACTCGACCGGGTGCCGCAGGAGCGAGATCGCCTCCATGCGCCTGGCCGACTACGACCCGGCCGAACGCGCCATCCGCATCGTCGGCAAGGGCAACAAGGAGCGCGCCGTCTACGTCACCGAGGCCGCCCAGGCCCGCATCGACCGGTGGATGGCCGTGCGCGGCAACACCCCCGGGGCCCTGTTCTGCCCCATCAACAAGGCCGGGAAGCTCAAACTCGACGGCAACCGCCTCTCCGGCATGACCGGGCAGGCCATCGCCGACCTGCTGACGAAGCGGCTCGTGGAGGCCGGGCAGCGCCGCCACACCCCCCACGACTTCCGCCGCACGTTCATCGGCGAGCTCCTCGACGCCGGCGTCGACCTGGCCATCACCCAGTCCCTCGTCGGCCACGCCTCCCCCGCCACCA
Source organism: Glycomyces sp. NPDC047369 (assembly GCA_040643255.1). Lineage (GTDB taxonomy): Bacteria > Actinomycetota > Actinomycetes > Mycobacteriales > Micromonosporaceae > Glycomyces. Next base: position 1,566,357 of record JBEYTX010000001.1, read on the forward strand.
CCGCCCGCTACGACCGGCGCCCGGCGCGGCGCTCGCGCGAGGCCGTCGACCGGCTCCAGCTCCCCGAATCGTGATGTCGAATTCTGGCTAGCCGATGTCGGACCCGGCGGGCACGCTAGAGGCATGGCGGATCTTCAGATACTCGGCAACGAGGAGCAGCTCCAGGCCGCGGTCGCCGGACGCGACGCCCGGTTCGACGGCTGGGTGTTCCTGGCCGTGACCTCCACCGGCATCTACTGCCGGCCCTCGTGCCCCGCGGTCAAACCCAAACGCGAGCACCAGCGGTTCTACGCGTCCGCCGCCGCAGCCCAGGAGGCCGGGTACCGCGCGTGCAAGCGCTGCCGCCCCGACGCCTCCCCCGGATCCCCCGCATGGGACTGGCGCTCGGACGTGTGCGCCCGCGCCATGCGCCTCATCGGCGAAGGCGTCGTCGACCGCGACGGCGCCGCCGGACTCGCCGCACGCCTCGGCTACTCCCTGCGCCAGCTCGAGCGGCTGCTCATCGCCGAAGTCGGCGCCGGGCCCGCCGCCCTCGCCCGCGCCCAGCGCGCCCAGGTCGCGCGCACCCTCATCGAGAACACCGACCTGCCGATGGGGCAGGTCGCCTTCGCCGCCGGCTTCGCGTCCATCCGGGCGTTCAACCGCGTCGTCGCCGACGTCTTCGCCTGCTCCCCCACCGAACTGCGCGCCAAGACCAAGAACAAGGCGAAAGCCGGCGGCGGGGCCATCAGCCTGCGCCTGGCCTACCGCGAACCGTTCGAGCCCTCCAACCTGTTCGGGCACCTCGCCGCCTCCGCCGCCCCCGGCGTCGAGGAATGGCGCGACGGCGCCTACCGGCGGACCCTGCGCCTGCCCGGCGGCCCCGGCATCGCCGCCCTCAAACCCGGACCCGGGTACATCGAGGCCCGGCTGCGCGTCGCCGACCTGCGCGACGTCACCGCCGCCGTCGCACGCTGCCGGCGCATGCTCGACCTCGACGCCGACCCGCACGCCCCCATGGAGGCCCTCGCCCACGACGAGGCGCTCGCCCCGCTGGTCGCCAAGACCCCCGGGCGGCGCGTCCCGCGCAAAGCCGACCACGACGAGTACGCGATCCGCGCCGTCATCGGCCAGCAGGTCTCCACCGCCTCCGCGGCCACGATCGCCGCGCGCCTCGCCGACCGGTACGGCGAGCCCGTCGACGACCCCGACGGCGGTCTGACGAGGCTCTTCCCCGACCCCGCCGCGCTCGCGGAAGCGGACCCGGCGCACCTGCCGATGCCCGCCTCCCGCAAGCGGACCGTCCTCGCCCTCGCGGCCGCGCTGGCCGACGGGTCGGTCGGGCTCGGCCCCGGCGCCGACTGGCCGGCCGCGCGGGCGCAGCTGGCGGCCGTGCCCGGCGTGGGGCCCTGGACCGTGGAGATGGTCGCCATGCGCGCCATGGGCGACCCCGACGCGTTCCCCGTCAAGGACCTCGGCGTCGTCAAAGGCGCCGAAGCGCTCGGCCTCGGCGCCGGGCGGGCCCTGGAGGCCCGGTCCCAGGCGTGGCGGCCCTGGCGGGCCTACGCCGTCCAGTACCTGTGGGCCTCTTCCGAGCACCCCACCAACCGCACCCCCGACGATGAGACCGCAACCGAGACAGTACGAGAGAAGGCGGACGCGTGATGCGCACCGATGCGAGGCATGTGAAGTTCGAGTCGCCCCTGGGCCTGATGGCGGTCTCGGCGGTCGAGGAGGGCCTGACGTACGTCCACATGGGCGTCGAGGAGATGAAGGACGCGTGGGGGCCCGAAGAGGCCACGCCCGTGCTCAGTGCCGCCCAGGACCAGCTGGAGGCGTACTTCGCGGGCGAGCTGAAGGACTTCGACCTGCCGCTGGCGGCCGAGGGCACCGGGTTCCAGCACCGCGTGTGGGCCGAGCTGGTGCGGATCCCGTACGGCGAGACCTGGTCGTACCTGGACGTGGCGCAGCGCCTGGGCGACCCGAAGGCCGTGCGGGCCGTGGGCCTGGCGAACGGGCGCAACCCGATCGCGATCGTCGTCCCCTGCCACAGGGTGATCGGCTCCAACGGGAAGCTCACCGGGTACGCCGGGGGCCTGTGGCGCAAGGAGTGGCTGCTGGGCCTGGAGCGCGGCGAGCCCGCGCTGTTCGCATGAGCGGGACTACAGGAGGGTGACGGTGAGGGTCACTTCGACGGCGTCGTCGGCCACGACGATGGTCGCCGAGTAGCAGACCTCCGCGGTGCACCCGGCCGGGATGACGCCCGAGGCGGTCCCGGCCGGGGTGACCCCGGCCAGGAGCGGGGCGTCCATGCCGTTGTCGTCGAGGAACGCCCCGAAGTCGTCGGCGTCGATGCGCACCGTCGCCTCGGTGCGGTCGCCGGGGATCGGCGGCGCCTGCGACAGGTCCGCGTCCACGACCTCGGTGCCCTCGGGCAGGTCGAGGTGGACGGCCTCGGCGACCGCGTCCGCCGAGGGCTGCGGGCCGCCTTCGAGGGCCCACGTCAGGCCCCACACGGCGGTGACGGCCCCGGCGAGGACCACCAGCAGCCAGGCGGTGCCGTGGAGGGCGCGGCGGACGGTCGGGGCCGGCGGGGAGACCATGGCGGCGACCCTACCCGGTGCCGGGGCGTGCGCGGCTCATGGACGGGGCGGCGGTGTCACAGCCCGCTGATCGTCGCGGGCGCGCGCTCGGCGCGGGCCAGGGCCCGGATGAGCGCGGGCTGGCCGTGGCGCTTCGCGGCCAGGCGCGCGAGGATCTGCGCGGCGGTGTCGAACACGTCCTGGTCGAAGGCGGGCGTGTCGACGCCGGTGGAGTAGGCGAGGTCGTCGGCGTGGACGACCAGTTCGAGCAGGCGCGTCGCGAGGTAGTCGTCGAGGGTCGTCGCGTAGGCCCAGCGGGGGGTGCCGGCCGGGGCGGTCCCGTCGGCGCCGGGCAGGTCGGCCTCGAGGCGGTCGAGGGCGCTCCGGGCGGCGGCGGCCACCGCGCCGTGGCCCTCGGCGGACTCGCTCTCCGAGCCGGTGCGGATGCGAGAGTTCGCGGGGTTGTCGATGTCGGCGGCGACCCACGTGGCGCGGTCGAAGTGTGCGAACAGGCCGATGACCTCCTTGCCGGCGTGGTCGGCGTCGAGGGCGTCGGGTACGGCGGTGATCTGCCCGGCGAAGTGCGTCGCGAGGCCGCCGACGGTGAACTTGTCGAGGGCCGAGGGCTCGCCCCAGGCCTTGGCGACCGCGTCGGACTCGAGCAGGCCCAGGGCGGTGCGGGCGGCGGACAGGTACTGGGCGCGGATGTCGGTCACTGGGGTTCCTTCGCTACTGCATCGAGACGTGGACGTGGTTGGTGTGGTCTCCGGCGGGGGTGCCGTCCTGGCCGGAGTAGGAGCGCCACCCCGAGCCCGGGGACCAGAACTGGCGGTACCAGATGACGTACTCCACGCCCAGGTTGGAGGCGTTGTTGACGTACCAGGCGGCGAGCCGGTCGCCGTAGTCCTTGTCCGAGCCCGACGCGTCCTCGTCCTGGAAGCCGGAGGAGTTCGCGGCCCAGTCGCAGGCGCGGCCCAGCGGGTGCTCCCCCGAGCCGCCGGAGCGGTAGCAGGACACGTAGTGGTCGAACCCGGCGTCCTTCGTCTCGTAGTACATGTTCAGCGTGCGGGGGGTCAGGCACCCGGACGTGGTCGGGTCGTCCTCGGTGCAGCCGCCGTCGCCGCCGTTGTACTCCCCGGCGCCGGGGGCGCCGCCGTCGCCGCCGGGACCGGCGGCCTCCTCGGCGCGCAGCTCCTCGAGCTGCTCCTCCAGGTCGGCCTGCGCGTCTTCGGCGTCCTTCAGGGCCGCGGCGGCGTCCTCGAGCTCGGCGGCGTGGGCGGCCTGCTCGGCGTCGAGCTGCTCGAGGATCGCGCCGGCCTCGTTGAGGAGCGCGGCCCGCTCGTCGCCGAGGAACCCGGTGTAGGTCATCGCGTCGATGAGGTCGCTCGGGTCCTCGGAGGTCAGGATCGCGTTGGTCTGCTGGAGGTCGCCCTCGGTGTACAGGTACAGCGCGTACTCGTCGAGGTCGACTCGGAGCTCGTCGAAGCGGGCCTGCGTGTCGGCGATCTGCGTCTCGAGCTCGGCGGCGCGGTCGTTCGCGGCGTCGACGGCCGCCTGCGCGTCGTTGACCGCGGCGATGGCCTCGGTGAGGTCGGCTTCGAGGGTCTCCTCGTCGGGTTCGGCCGCGGCCGGCGCGGGGATCAGCGCGAGGAGCGCGACGAGCAGGAGCGCGGAGAGGATCTTGTTGCGCACGGGTGGAGGTCAGCCCTTCCCGGATCGGGCGCGGCTCGCGTTCGGGGTGGGGTGGCCGCGCGTGGGTTTACAGGTCGAGGTCGACCACGAGCGGGGCGTGGTCGGAGGCGCCTTTGCCTTTGCGTTCGTTGCGGTCGACGTAGGCGTCGGTGACGGCGTCCTTGAACGCCGGGTTGGCGAGCGCGAGGTCGATGCGCAGGCCGCGGTTCTTGGGGAAGTCGAGGTTGCGGTAGTCCCAGAACGTGAACGGCCGGTCGTATTTGAGGGCCCGGGGGAACACGTCCTCGAGCCCTGCGGCCTGGACGGCGGCGAGCGCGTCGCGCTCGTCGGCGGTGATGTGGGTGGTGCCGGTCCACTCGGCGACGTCCCAGATGTCGTCGTCGGTGGGGCAGATGTTGTAGTCGCCCATGGCCGCGAACGGGAGGCCGCCGGCGGCGTCCTTGGCGGCGTCGGCGGCGAGGGCCTGGAGGAACGCGAGCTTGTACGGGAAGTGCGGGTCGGCGGTGTCGCGTCCGTTGGGGATGTACAGGGACTGGACGCGCACGGGCCCGCAGGTGGCGGTGATGGCGCGCGCCTCGGTCGCGTCGGCGAACTGCGGCTGGGCGGCGATGCCCTGCCGGACGTCGGCGAGGCCGACGCGGGAGAGGATGGCGACGCCGTTCCAGCGGCCGGTGCCCCACGCGGCGGTCTCGTATCCGGCGGCGGCGAACGCGTCGACGGGGACGTCGGCGGTCGCGCATTTGAGCTCCTGGAGGCACACCACGTCGGCTCCGGCGGTCTCGAGCCAGGCCAGGACCCTTTCGAGGCGGGCTTTGAGCGAGTTGATGTTCCAGGTCGCCACGCGCATGGGCCTCACCCTACCCGGCTGCGGTGCGTGACCGGGCGGACCGGGGGTGCGCGGGTGTCGGTCAGGTCGCGGCGGGCGCTTCGATCACCGGTTCGGGTGCGGGGGCGGCCGTCGTGTCGGGGCGGGGGCCGACGGCGACGGCGAGGAGCCCGAAGCCGAGGGCGGCGGTGAACCCGGGGACGGACATGCCGGAGTCGTTGACGACGCCGCCGATGACGGCGACGGCGGTGAGGCCGACGACGGCGGCGGCGACCGCGTCGGTGCGGATCGGGGCGCGCTTGCGCCAGATGATGACGGCGGCGACGAGCGCGGCGAGGGAGATCCAGGTCATGGATTCGCCGACGGTGCCCCAGGCGGCGGAGGCCTTGCGGATGAGGATCTGGGCGGCGGTGCCGTCGAGGACGGAGCCGACGAACCGGCCCAGGTGGGTCTGGTCCTCTTCGGGGCGCAGGTAGTCGAGGATCCCGCCGACGGCGAACACGGCGAACGCGATGCCGCCGGCGGCGAGGACGGCCCCGAGGGACAGGCGCTTGCCCCACAGTTTCAGGCAGCAGAGGATCCCGGCGGCCACGAGCGTGAGGGTGCCGCCCATGTCGCGGCCGAGCATGGGCGCGCCGACGATGACGACCGAGCAGACGCCGAGGGCGACCGGCCCCCAAATACGGGCGCGGCCCCTCCAGGGGATGAAGCAGACCAGGAGGATCACGGCGGCGGCGAACACGCTGAACGCGTAGTTCCCCAGGCCGGTGAAGCGGGCCCCGGCCTGGGCGGTGTAGCCCATGGGGGTGTGGAGGGGCCAGGTGGCGCCGGAGACCTGGTCGACGGCGATGAGGGCGGCGCAGGCGCCGGCGACGACGAGGACGGGCCGGATGCCCTTGCGGGTCCACGGGAGGGACGCGGCGACGGTGAGGACGGCGACCCCGGCGAGGATGAGGCCCCAGAACGCGAGCTTGGGGTGGTCGGCGCGCCACCACGGGGGGATCCCGGCGGCGACCCCGGCGACGGGGACGGCCGAGAACGCGATGCACACGGTGCGGGCGGTGCGCCGGAGGCGGTCGGGCCCGGCCGCGAGGTGCGCGGCCAGGAGCATGACGGCGACGCCGACGAAGGAGAGCGTCCAGTAGAAGTTCGGTGAGACGTCGGCGTTGGCCGCCGAGGCGGCGGTCTCGTCGGAGCCGCGGGCGACGGCGTCGGCGGCGGTGTGGCCGGGGTCGGCGAGGACGGTGACGGGCGCGCCGGCGACGGTCGCGGGGATGTCGGCGCCGACGACCGCGAGCGCGGTCGCGGTCAGGTCGGTGAGCTGCACGTACCCGTCGCGGCCGGTGGTGCGGGAGGTCAGGCCCCCGGGTTCGATGCCGGGCCCGGAGTACAGGACCGGGTGGAGGGACCCGGGCGCGGACGCGTCGCTGATCCCGGCGACGATGAGCCGCCAGGAGTCGGGGAGGGCCTCGCGGACCTGGCCGACGGCGGTGTCGGCGGCGGTCACGGCCCCGGCGCGGACGGGGTCGGTCTCGGGTGCGATCTCGCCGGGGTCGTCTTCGGCGCTGGTGGCGTCGGTGCCGACCTCGGTGTCGTCCTCGCCGAGCTGGTCGTAGTCGGTGGAGGTGTCGGGGGCGTTGTCGGCGGTGTCGCCGATGACGACGCCGGGGTCGACGATGACGACGTCGCAGGCGGCCATGGCGTCGGGGAGGGCGTCGAGGCCGGGCGCCCAGTAGGTGATGCGGCCTTCGGTGTCGGCCGCGGCGAGCGCGGCGCCGTCGCCGATCCCGGCGACGCACGAGCCCGGGTTGGGTTCGGGGGCGGGGTCGCCGTTCGCTTCGGCTTCGGCGGCGGCGGTCTCCTGGGCGAGGGCGGCTTCGGCGAGCGCGTCGGCGAGGGAGCCGAGGCGGGCGCCGTAGTTGTAGGCGGAGTTCACTTCGATGAACGCGTCCCAGTCCTCGACGGTCCAGCCCGAGCCGGTGTCGGCCGGGGACGGGAGCGCGGATTGGGCTTCGCACTGGGCGTCGCGGGGGGCGACGCCGCCGGCTCGCTCGCCCGCACCGAGGGAGATCCATCCGGCTTCGGGGCAGGTCCAGGAGCCGAGGGTGCGCACGCTCATGGCGGCGGAGGCGCCGGTGCCGGCGAGGTCCCACAGGTTCGGGGTGGCCTCGGGGTCGAGGTCGGACCAGGCGAGGCCGGGGACGCCGACGATGACGACGCCTTCGGCTTCGGGCCCGTCGGCGGCGTGCGCGGCTGCGGGGAGGGCGAGTGCCGCCGTGAGTGCGGCCAGCGCCGCGGCGGCCCATCGCGCCCGCCGGGTGCGCGCTCGTTCCCTCGCCTGTGTCATGCCGTCGAGTGTATGGGGTGCCCGCGCCCCGGCCGGGCGCCTCCCGGATCGGCCCGGGACGGGGCGGGGGCGGGTGTCGCGGCGCTGCCGGTGGGTGTCGGTGCGGCGCGTTAGGGTGGGCGCATGCGCACCATCGCCACTGCCAATGTCAACGGAGTCCGGGCCGCCGCGAAGAAGGGCCTGGTCGAATGGCTCGCCGATGTGGAGGCGGACGTGGTGCTGCTCCAGGAGGTCCGCGCCGACGACACGCAGATCCCCGCGGACGTGGCGGCGGCGGGCGGCTGGCACTGGGTCGTGGCGCCGTCGCTGACGGCGAAGGGCCGCGCCGGGGTGGCGGTGCTCACGCGCGAGGAGCCGGAGGCGGTGCGGATCGGGTTCGGGTCCAAGGAGTTCGACGGGTCCGGGCGGTACGCGGAGGTGGACCTGCCGGGGTTGACCGTGGCGTCCCTGTACCTGCCTTCGGGCGAGGCGGACACGCCGCGGCAGGAGGAGAAGGAGCGGTTCATGGCCGTCTTCGCCGACTATCTCGCCGCGACCGGGAAGTCCGCGGCGGCCGGTGGCCGGGAGTACCTGGTGTGCGGGGACTGGAACATCGCGCACGCCGAGGCCGACTTGAAGAACTGGAAGGCGAACCGGAAGTCCGCGGGGTTCCTGCCCGAGGAGCGGGCGTGGCTGACGGACGTGTACGGGACGCGGGGGTTCGTGGACGTGGTCCGGGCCCTGCACCCGGGCGTCGAGGGCCCGTACTCGTGGTGGTCGTACCGGGGCCGGGCGTTCGACAACGACACGGGCTGGCGCATCGACCTGCACGTGGCGACGCCGGGCCTGGCGGCGAAGGCCACGAAGGCGTGGGTCGACCGGGCCGTCTCGCACGACCGGCGCTGGTCGGACCACGCGCCGGTCCTGGTCACCTACGACCACTAGCAGGGGGCCGCTGGCGGACGCACCGGGCGGGCGGGCACCATTGGTACACGTGAGCCTCATCGACTACCTGCCCGACTCCGACCGTCCCGAGCCCGACGACGTGTACGCCGCCTTCGCCCAGTGGGCCGAGGACTCCGGCATCGTCCTCTACGAGCACCAGGAAGAGGCCCTGCTGGCGATCTGCACGGGGCAGAACGTCATCGTCGCGACCCCCACGGGGTCGGGGAAGTCGCTCATCGCCGCCGCGGCGCACTTCAACGCGCTGGCGAACCAGCGGACGTCGTTCTACACCGCGCCGATCAAGGCCCTGGTGTCGGAGAAGTTCTTCGAGCTGTGCGAGCAGTTCGGGCACGAGAACGTGGGGATGCTCACCGGCGACGCCGCCGTCAACCCCGACGCGCCGCTGATCTGCTGCACCGCGGAGATCCTCGCGAACCTGGCGCTGCGGGAGGGCGCGGCGCTGGACTGCGACTCGGTGGTCGCGGACGAGTTCCATTTCTACGCCGAGCCCGACCGGGGCTGGGCGTGGCAGGTGCCGCTGCTGGAGCTGCGCCGGGCCCAGTTCACGCTCATGTCGGCGACGTTGGGCGACACGGCGTTCTTCGAGGAGGACCTCACCCGCCGCACCGGGCGCGAGACCGCGCTGGTCGCGTCGGCGACGCGGCCGGTCCCGCTGCATTACGAGTACCGCAAGACCCCGCTGCACGAGACCGTGGAGATCCTCGTCAAGGCCGAGCAGGCCCCGGCGTACATCGTGCACTTCACGCAGGCCGCGGCGCTGGAGACCGCGCAGGCGCTCGCGTCGCTGAGCCTGGTGGAGAAGGAGCAGAAGGCCGCCATCGCGGCGGCGCTGGGCGGGTTCCGGTTCACCACGAAGTTCGGGCAGACCCTCGCCCGGCTCGTCAGGTCCGGGATCGGCGTCCACCATGCGGGGATGCTCCCGAAGTACCGGCGCCTGGTCGAGCGGCTCGCCCAGCAGGGGCTGCTGAAGGTCATCTGCGGGACCGACACGCTCGGTGTCGGCATCAACGTGCCGATCCGCACCGTCGTGTTCACGGGCCTGGCGAAGTACGACGGGCGCCGCACCCGCCGTCTGCGGGCCCGCGAGTTCCACCAGATCGCCGGGCGCGCGGGCCGGGCCGGGTTCGACACCGAGGGGTTCGTGGTCTGCCAGGCCCCCGAGCACGTCATCGAGAACGAGAAGGCGCAGGCGAAGTTCGGGCTCGACCCGAAGAAGCGCAAGAAGATGGCGAAGAAGAAGCCCCCCGAGGGGTTCGTCGGCTGGTCCGAGGAGACGTTCGCGGGCCTCTCGGAGGCCCCGCCGGAGCCGCTGACGTCGCGGATGCGCATGACCCACGCGATGCTCATCAACCTGCTCGGCCGCGGCGGCGACACCTTCAACCACGTGCGCACGTTGATCGAGGACTCGCATGCGGACCGGGCGACCCAGCTGAAGATGGCCCGCACCGCGCTGACGATCGCGCGGACGCTGCGGGAGGCGGGGATCATCGTCATCGACGGCGGCTCCGTGAAGCTGACGGTGGACCTGCCCGACCACTTCGCGCTCAACCAGCCGCTCGCGCCGTTCGCGCTGGCGGCCCTGGAGCTGCTGGACCCGGAGTCGGAGACGTACCCGATGGACGTGGTCTCGATCATCGAGGCGACGCTGGAGGGGCCGGGGCAGATCCTGGCGGCGCAGCGCAGCAAGGCCAAGGGCGAGGCCATCAACGCGATGAAGGCCGACGGCCTGGACTACTACGACCGCATGAACCAGCTCGAGGACGCCGAGGTCGACTACCCCAAGCCGCTCGCCGACCTCCTGGAGGAGGCGTTCGGCGCGTACCGGACGAGCCACCCGTGGGCCGCGGACTACCAACTGGAGCCCAAGTCGATCCTGCGGGAGATCTGGGAGGGGCGCCTGACGTTCGGGGAGTACATCGCCCTGTACGGGCTCCCCCGCGCCGAGGGCCTGCTGCTGCGGTATCTCTCGAGCGCGTACAAGGCGCTCGTTCAGACGCTCCCGGAGGACACCGGCGGCGCCGAAGTGGACGACCTGACCGCGTGGCTCGGGGAGACGATCCGCCAGACCGACTCCTCGCTCATCAACGAGTGGGAGCAGCTGACGAACCCGGCCGACGACGAGGAGATCGACACCGGCCGCCCCGCGCGGGCGTTCACCGACAACGAGCGGGCGTTCACCATCGCGGTGCGCAACGCCGCGTTCCGCCACGTCGAGCTCGCCGCCGCCGACCGCCCCGAGGCCCTCGCGGCCCTCGAAACGGGTTGGCCGGCCTCGAAGTGGGACGCGGCCCTGGAGGCCTATTTCGCGGCCCACGACGACATCGGGACCGCCGGTCCCGCCCGCGGCGCCGACCTTTTGGAGATCGGCAAGGAGGGCCGGACCTGGACGGTCCGCCAGACGATCGACGACCCGGCCGGGGACCGCGACTGGTCGCTGCTGTTCACGGTGGACCTCGACGCGTCGGACGAGACGGGCACCGCGGTCCTGGCCGTGCAGGACTTCTCCGACCGGCGCTAGCGGTTCAGGCGGAGGGGACCGGCCACCGCCGCAGGCGTGCGGGATCCGGGGATGGCAGAATCCTCCGGGTGCTCGACGCCCTCGCCTGCTCCCCCGTCGGAACACCGGTGCGCGTCCTGGCCGCGCCCGCGCACAACACCGGGAACCAGGCGACCGGCGGGATCTGGCACGTCGCCGGGCCCGGCGGCGACGCCGTCCTCAAGCACCTGACCCAGTCCGGGGACGGGCCGACGCACTGGCGGGCCTCCCAGGACCCGGCGCACTGGAACTACTGGCGCCGTGAGCTTCTCGCATACGAGACCGGGTTCGCCGCATCGTACGGGCGGGACGCCGGGATCGGCGCCCCCGGGCTCCTCGCCGCCGGGGAGCGGCCCGACGGGAGCGTCGAGCTGTGGCTCGAACACGTGCAGGGGACCGCAGGCCGCGACTGCACGGTCGAGGAGCTCGCCGAGTTCGCGTACAGGCTCGGCACCGTGCAGGGCCGCACGCGGACCGCGCAGGCGTGGCATTCACGGGGCTTCCTGCGCCAGTACGCCGGGCGCCGCGACTTCGGGGCCCCCGACTGGGACCAGCCGCTCGCCGCCGCGCACTGGCCCGCCGATCTGCGCGCCGGACTGCGGACCGTCTGGGAGCGGCGGGCCGACCTGTTCAGTGCCGCGGAGGCGGCGCCGCAGACCGTGTGCCACCTCGACGTGTGGCCGATGAACCTGCGGCGCAGGCCCACCGGGGAGTTCGCGCTGTTCGACTGGTCGTTCACCGGGACCGGCGCGGTCGGCGAGGACCTCGCGAACCTCATCGCCGACACGTTCTTCGACGGCCTCCAACCGGTCGAGCGCCTCGCCGACGCCGAGACCGCCCTGACCGCCGCCTACCTGGCCGGGCTCCGCGAAGCCGGGCACCGGGACGAGGCGGGGGCGCGGAAAGCCGTCGCGGCTGCGGGCGCCGCCAAGTACTGTTGGCTCGCCCCCGCGATGCTCCAGCGCCTCACGCAAGGCCAGGGCGTCGCCAGCGCCGACTACGACGGCGCCGGGGACGGGGCCGTCCTGGAGCGGCGCCGCCCGATCTTCGCGATGCTCGTCCGCTGGGCCCGCACCGTCCTCGAATCCTGAACGCACGATCTGGAAGCACGCCATGCCCGTCACCGTCACCGCCCAGTACGAGATCCCCGACGCCGAGCTGCGCTGGCGGTTCTCGCGTTCCTCGGGCCCGGGAGGGCAGGGCGTCAACACCACCGACTCGCGCGTCGAGCTCGTCTTCGACCTCGCGGGCACGAGCGTCTTCCCCGAGGCGCTGCGGGAGCGGGCGATGGCCCGCTTGGCCTCGCGGCTGGTGGAGGGGGCGGTGGTGATCGCCGCCTCGGAGTACCGGTCGCAGCTGCGCAACCGGGAGGCCGCCGCCGAGCGGCTCGGTGAGCTGCTGCGGCGGGCGATCGCGGCGCCGCCGCCGGCTCGGCGGGCCACGAAGCCCTCGAAGGGCCAGAAGCGGCGGCGCCTGGAGGACAAGCGGCGCCGCGGCGAGACCAAGCGGCTGCGCCGCGACACCGGGGACTGACGCCTACCCGTCCATGGTGATGACGAGGTTCCCGCGGGCGTGGTGGGCGTACATGCGCGCGACCGCCGCGGGCGTCTCGGCCAGGGGGTAGACGCGGTCGATGACGGGGGTGAGGGCGCCGGCCTCGATGAGGTCGGCGACCGCGGCGAGGCGCTCGGGCGTGAAGTTCCCGTCGACGGAGCGGACGTCCGCGCGGCCGAGCTTGCCCAGGAGGGTCGCCCCGGCCATCTTCGCGAGCCCGGCGGCCAGGCCGCCGGTGTTGCCGATGCTGTTGGGCAGGAAGACGCCGCCGGGGGCGAGCGCGCGGAAGACGCGGCGCGGCGGGTGGTTGAGGACGTTGTCGAGGATCGCGTCGTAGCGTTCGGCGCCCGCGGTGAAGTCGGCGGCCGTGTAGTCGACGACCGCGTCGGCGCCGAGGCCGCGCACGAGGTCGAGGTTCTTCGGGCCGCAGACGGCGGTGACGTGCGCGCCGTAGTGCTTGGCGATCTGGACGGCGAACGTGCCGACGCCGCCGGAGGCGCCGTTGACGAGGACCCGCGTCCCCGGGGCGGCCCGGAAGGACTCGGTCATGGCCGCGTAGGCGGTCAGCCCGGACATGACCGCGGCGGCCGCGTCGGTGAAGGCGATCGAGTCGGGTTTGGGGATGAGCCGGTCGGCGGGGGTGACCGTGTACTCGGCGAACGTACCCGCCGTGGCGAACCCCGAGCCCCACTTCGTGCCGAAGACCGCGTCGCCGACGCTGAACGCGGTGACGCCCTCGCCGAGGGCCGCGACGGTCCCGGCGACGTCGGTGCCGCGCACGGCCCCTTTCGATCGCGCCGACAGGCGCAGCACGTAGGGGACGCCCGCGACCGCGATCCAGTCGGGCGTGTTGACGCTGGTGGCCCGCAACCGGACGAGGACCTCGCCGGGTCCGGGCTCGGGGCGGTCGATGTCGGTGACGCGGAGGACCTGCTCGGGCGGCCCGAACCGGTCCTGGACGACGGCTTTCATGGCACCTCCAGGGGGTTGGACCCTCACGGTAGTCCCCAAGGGACCCCCGGCGCCTCGGCCGACCGGCCTACCCCGCGTCAGGATTCGGGGAGCGGCCGCCCGAAGTCCGGGGTGCCGTCCGCGTGCCACCCGAACGGCTGGATCCGGCAGTGCCGGTCCGGGTTGTCCAGGGGGTCGCCGGTGATCTCCTCGTAGGCGCGGGCGTGGAAGACCAGGAGGTCGGACCCGTCCTCGGCGGTGGTGAACGCGTTGTGGCCGGGCCCGAAGATCCCGTTCGCCGCGTCCGTGGTGAACACCGGGACCGGGCTCTTGGACCACGACGCGGGATCGAGGAGGTCCGCGCCGGCGTCGGCCGACAGCAGGCCCACGCAGTACTCCGCGCCCGTGCCGGAAGCGGAGTAGGTGATGAACACCTTCCCGTTGCGGATGAGCGCGTACGGGCCCTCGTTGACCGCGAACCGGACGGTCTCCCAGTCGAGCTCGGGGCGGGAGATCTCCACCGGGTCGCCCGCGAGGGTCCACGGGTTCGCGAGCGCGGCGAGGTACAGGCTCGTGTTGGAGCCCTCCAGGCCCGGGTCGTGCTGGGCCCAGCACAGGTACTGGGTGCCGTTGTGGGCGAAGGTGGTCGCGTCGAGGGAGAACGAGTCGACGGGGGTGGCGATCCGGCCCTTCTCGGTCCACTCCCCGGTCAGCGGGTCGTCGTTCAGGTTCTCCAGGACGTACATGCGGATCTTCCACACGTCGCCGGTCGCGGTGGCCGCCTCGCCCGCCGCGAAGTACACGTACCAGCCGTCCCCGACCCGGTGCAGCTCCGGCGCCCAGATGTGCGAGCCCATCGCGCCTTCCGCGTGCCGGACCCAGATGGTCGTCTCCTCGGCGGTGCGCAGCCCGTCGAGGGTGTCGGCGCCGCGCAGGACGATCCGGTCGTACGCCGGGACCGTGCCGGTGAAGAAGTAGCGGCCGCCGTGCCGCAGGACCTGCGGGTCCGCGCGCTCCAGGATGAACGGGTTCGGAAAACTGTTATCGGTCACAACACGGGAGTCTACAACTCCACCCGCACCGACCCCGCCGGCTCTATCTCCGCCGCACCCGCCGACTGCCCCGCCACCCACGCCGCCAGCAGCTCCGCGTCCGCGCACGCCACATCGAACGTCACCACATCGGTGAACACCACCTCCGCGAGCCGCACGTCCTCGCGCAACCGCAGCAGCCCCTCCAGGCTCCCCGCGACCCCGTAGTCCACGCGCACCAGCAGCCGCGGCCACACCGCCAGCTCCACCACACCCGCCGCATCCACCGCCGCCGACACCGCGCCGCCGTAGGCGCGGACCAGACCGCCCGCACCCAGCTTCACACCGCCGAAATACCGCGTCACCACCGCCAGCACCTCCGTCAGGCCGCGGCCCCGCAGGACCTCCAGCATCGGCAGGCCCGCCGTCCCCGCCGGCTCCCCGTCGTCGTTCGACCGCGCGATCCGGCCCTCGTCAAGGACGTACGCCGTGCAGTTGTGCGTCGCCTCCCAGAACTCCCGCCGATGCGCCGCAATCCGCTCCCGCGCCTCACCTTCCGAACCCACCCGGAACAGCGAGCACACGAACCGCGACCGGTGCACCACCGTCTCGGTCACCGACGACCCCACCGCAAGACCGCGCATCAGCACCCCCGCCTCAACCGACGACGCCGTGCTCCCACGCCCACGCCGCGATCTCCACCCGGTTCCGCGCGGGCAGCTTCGCCCGCACCGCCTCCAGATGCGTCTTCACCGTCGACACCGACACGAACAGCGTCCCCGCGATCTCCGCGTTCGTCTTCCCCCGCGCCACCAGCTCCACCACGTCCAGCTCCCGCTCGGTCAGCACACCGACCGCCGCCGCACCGTCCTTCACCGGCTCGCTCAACCGCTCCAGCAGCCGCACCGTCACCGACGGCGACACCAGCGACTCACCAGAAGCCGCCGCACGCACCGCCTCCACCAGCAGCGTCGGACCCGAGTCCTTCAACAGGAACCCCGTCGCACCCGACCGCAGCGCCCCGTACACGTACTCGTCCGTGTCGAACGTCGTCACCACCACCACCCGCGGCCCCGCACCGTTCCGGCCCGCCAGCAGCGTCCGCGTCGCCTCGAGACCGTCCAACCGCGGCATCCGGATGTCGAACAGGCACACGTCCGGCTTCAGCCGCCGCGCCTCCGCCACCGCCACCACGCCGTCAGGCGCGTCCGCGACCACCTCCATGTCCGGCTGCGCGTCGATGATGGCCCGGAACCCCGCCCGGACCATCTCCTGATCGTCTGCGATGAGCACTCGGATAGCCACGCCCAGAGCCTAACCGGCCCCGCATACTACGCGGCCGCGCCCGCCAGTTCGCGCTCCCGCGCCACAGGCACCGCCACCGGCTCGACGACCTCGACGGGCGCCTCGCGCACCACCGCGACCGCCGACGCCACCGCCTCCCGCTCCAGCACCAGACGGCGCCGCGTCTCGCGCTGGCGGATGGCGAACGTGGAGGACACGAGGATCAGCCAGGTCCCTTCGAGGAGGATCAGGCCCCAGTCGCGGCCGATGATCGCCGCGGTCAGCAGGATCGAGCAGGCCGAGATGACCAGCAGCAGGGACGCGGGCTTGGTCGCGTGGATGCGGTGGGTCTGGAGGAGCAGGAAGTTCGTGATGTACAGGAGCGCGCCGATGATCTGGAACATGATGCGGATGTCGAAGTCGTGCAGCATTGGGAAACCCTTTTTCGAACGAAGGCAGGCAGGAAGGGGCCCGCGCCCGGTGCGGGCGCGTGCGGTCTTGCTGGGAAGGGAGTGCGGGGTGTTACAGGGTCGCGGCCGGACGGCCGACCGGTCTGCTCCGCGCGCAGACCACCGACGCGGCGCCGCGCTGCACCCGCGTCTGGAGGGACCCGCAGATGCACCGCGTCCACACCGTCGCGCCCGTCGCGCTCGGGTGCCGGGACACGGTCGTCACCGGATCGTCGTCGGGCCAACCGCAGTACGGGCAGCAGGGCATGACCGTGTCCTCCTCACAAGGCATCGGCATCAGGTTCGGGTCGAGCGACCACCATCCGGCACTGGACGCCGGCATCACGCTCATGATCGAGGTTAGAGTCCCATTCGTCCGGGCTACAACACTTCGGTGACGATGGTTTGCGAAACTCATCGTGAAGCGGAAACTAAAGCGATTGGGGACACACGGTGATCGACCTGCGCCGCCTGCACGTCCTGCGGGCCATCGCCCACCACGGGACGGTCTCGGGCGCCGCCAAGGCCCTCCACATGTCGACCTCGGCGGCCTCCCAGCAGATCCGGCTGCTGTCCAAGGACCTCGGCGTGCCCCTGCTCGAACCCGTCGGGCGCGGCGTGCGCCTGTCCTCGGCCGCGCAGATCCTCATCGCGCACATCGACGCCATCGAGGCGATGTGGCGCCTCGCCGAGGCCGAGCTCCAGGCCACCGAGGGCGAGCCGTCCGGGCTGCTGCGCCTGTGCGGCTTCCCCACCGCCATCGCCACACTCCTGGCCCCGCTCGTCGACGCCGCCCGGGACCGCTACCCCAGCCTCGAACTGCGCCTGCGCGAAGCCGAGGCGTCCGAGAGCTTCGACCTGCTGTTCGCCGGCGACGCCGACCTGGCCCTGGTCGAGGCCACCCCCGACAACCCGCCGCCCGAGGACATCCGCTTCGACTCCCAGACCGTCTTCAACGACCCGTTCGACCTCGTCGTCCCCGCCGACCACTGGGTCGCCGGCGCCGACAAGGCCGACCTGCGCGACCTCGAACGCGAACCGTGGATCATCGGCGTCCCCGGGTCCATCCACCGCCGCCACGTCCTCACCGCCTGCTCCAACGCCGGATTCCGGCCCACCGTCACCGGCGAGGCCCGCGAATGGCCCGTCATCGCCGTCATGGTCGACCACCGCATGGGCGTCGCCCTCATCCCCCGCCTGGTCGACCTCCCCCACCACCTCGACCTCGTCCGCGTCCCCATCGGCGGCCCCTACACGCCCTACCGGCACTTCCGGGCCGTCACCCTGCGCGGCGGCGCCCGCCGGCCCTCCGTCGCCGCCGTCATGGAACTCCTCGACGAGCGCATCCGCGCCGCCGAAGGCATCAACCCCGCCGCCTGAACCGAGGACCCTTCGCACACGAACGCCCCTATTCGGACACTCACCTCCGTTACGCTGACCGCATGTTCGACTACGCCGCCACGGGAGCACACACGCGTACCAGCCGCTGCACCGGCGCCGACGACGCGCCCCGGCACCTGCGCGTCCACGGCGGCACCCTCCTGTCGGGCGCGATCGACGTCAAGACCTCCAAGAACGCCTGCGTCGCCCTCCTGTGCGCGAGCCTGCTCAACCGCGGCACCACCACCCTCCGCAAAGTCGCCCGCATCGAGGAGGTCAACCGGATCCTCCGCGTCCTCGACTCCATGGGCGTCCACCACGAATGGATCGGCCAGGACCTGCGCCTGACCCCGCCCGAGCGCCTCGACCTCACCCGCATCGACACCGACGCCGCCCGCCGCACCCGCTCGATCATCATGTTCCTCGGCCCGCTCCTGCACGACCACCCCGAGTTCGAACTGCCCTTCGCCGGCGGCTGCGAACTCGGCGACCGCACCGTCGAACCCCACATGGTCGCCCTGCGCCGCTTCGGCCTCGCCGTCGAGACCGCCGGTGGCGTCTACCGCGCCACCGTCAAAGACCGCGTCGACCCGCCCGGCACCATCGTCCTGACCGAACGCGGCGACACCGTCACCGAGAACGCCATCATGGCCGCCGCCCGCCACCCCGCGCCCACCGTCATCCGCAACGCCTCCTGCAACTACATGGTCCAGGACCTGTGCTTCTTCCTGGAGCACCTCGGCATCCGCATCGACGGCGTCGGCACCACCACCGTCACCGTCCACGGCCGCGAGGACATCGACGCCGACGTCGACTACGCCCCCTCCGAGGACCCCATCGAGGCGTGGAGCCTCGTCGCCGCCGCCATCGTCACCGAATCCGAGATCACCGTCCGCCGCGTCCCCATCGAGTTCACCGAGATCGAGCTCGCGCTCGCCGAGGAGATGGGCCTGGAATACGCGAGGGGCCCCGAGTACCTCGCCGAGAACGGGCGGACCAGGCTCACCGACCTGACGGTGCACCCCTCGCGCCTGCGGGCGCCGATGGACAAGATCCACCCGATGCCGTTCCCGGGCCTGAACATCGACAACCTGCCGTTCTTCGCGCTCATCGCCTCGTGCGCGGAGGGCTCGACGATGATCCACGACTGGGTGTACGAGAACCGCGCGATCTACCTGACCGAGCTCAACCGGCTCGGCGCGCGCGTGCGCCTGCTCGACCCGCACCGCATCGAGGTCGCCGGGCCCGCCGGGTGGACCGGCGCTGAGGTGGTGTGCCCGCCCGCGCTGCGGCCCGCCGTGGTGCTCCTGCTGGGGATGCTGCGCGCGCAGGGGACCTCGGAGCTGCGGCACGTCAACGTCATCCACCGCGGCTACGAGCACCTCGCCGAGCGGCTCCAGCTCCTCGGCGCCGAGATCGAGGCGTTCTGAACCGGTCACTCCCGGCCGCGGACAGGTGCGACCGCCGCGGGCGTATGTGACACTTCACTTCATGAACATGCCGTCCGACGTGCCGCCGCAGACGTACGCACTCCTCAGCCTGGTCCAGGCGCACCTGCGGCACCTCGACAAGACCGACGGCGACTACCTGCCGGTGCCCCAGTGGGAGGCCGCCGTCGAGTCCTCGCGCGCGGTCGCCGCGGTCAAGGCCCCGGGCCTGCCGGTCACCGCCGAGGACGTCCCCATGATCGTCGGCACCGGCTCCCCCGACCGCAAGCGGCGCCTGTACACCACGATGCCCCTGGACGACGACCTCGCGGCCCTCGCCGACGAGTCCGATGTGGCCATCTTCGCGTACAACCGGCGCGGCCGCCTCCAGGCCGCCAACCGCACCGCCCTCCAGCTCCAGCCCCGCGCCTGGTACCCGCCCGCGAAGGCCATCGCCCCCATGCGGATCATCGACCAGACCGTCTGGGAACCGGTCGCCGCGGTCACCGGCGAGTCCGCCCGCCCCGGCGTCTTCGAAGCCGCCGCCGGATGGCTCGTCCTCCTGGTCCTCATCGCCTTCCTCGCCGCCACCGCCTACCTCGCCCTCTGGTACTTCCACATCGTGTAGCGCCCCTCGACCGACGGCCCCGGCCGCCCTCGAAACCCTGCTCAGGCAAGGGATTCGAGGGCGGCTTTCCTTTTTGGTGAGTGCGCGGGCGGAGCCCGTGCTCGTTCTCTGAGTGGAGCACTTTCGTTGACCGACAAGAGGTTTTTTAACCTCGACGTCGATGTATATCTATAGGTGTGTCATAATGGACGCATGCTGAAGATGGCGATTCTGGGATTCCTGCGGGACTTTCCCCTGCACGGGTACGACCTGAAGAACCGCGTCGCGAGCCTGGCCGGGCATGTCAGGCCGGTGGCGGACGGGACGCTGTACCCGACGATCAAGAAGCTCGAGGACGCGCAGTGCCTCACCAGGCGCACCGCGCCCGGGTCGGTGGCCGCGCCGCGGCACATGCTGGAGATCACGCAGACCGGCACCGACCAGCTGCGAAGGTGGCTGCGCGACCCCGAGCCGGGGTTCATCACCGACGACAACAAGTGGTACGTGCTCCTCGCGTTCCTCCACCACCTGGAGAACCCCAGGGAGCAGGCGCTCGTGCTCGCGCGGCGCCGCGAGTTCCTCGACCAGCCCGCGCAGCTGTTCTTCGACGCCGACGGGACCCCCGTCCCGCCCGAGCGGCTCGACTCGCCGTTCCGCAAGGGCCTCATGCAGATCCACCGGTCCACCAACCTCACCGAGATCGACTGGCTCGACCGCCAGATCGCCGACCTCAACCAGCGCGCCGGATACGCCGTGCGCCAGCGCGACGGCGACTGAGCTCCCAACCGGCGGGAATCGTTGCATGCAAGGATGCATGCAAGTGGTAGCGTCCTGACCCATGACGGGACAGGCGGCGGCCGAGCGCGCGTACGCGTACACCAAGCAGCGGATCATCACCGGCGACCTCGCCGGCGGCGCCAGGCTGGCCGAGGGCCAGATCTGCGACGAGCTCGAACTCAGCCGCACCCCCGTCCACGAGGCGTTCCTGCGCCTGTCGGCCGAGCGGCTCATCACGCTCTCCTCAAGGCAGGGCGCGACGGTGAACCCCGTGTCGCCGGGCGAGGCCGCGGACGTGGTCGAGATGCGCGGGGTCCTGGAGCGCAGCGCCGTCGCGCGCGTCGCCGCCCAGGGGCCTGCGGGAGCGGACGTCGAAGCGGCCCTAGGGGTCCCGCTGCAGCGCCAGGAGGCGGCCCTGGCGGCCGGGGACCTCGGCGCGTACGTCGAGGCCGACTGCGACTTCCACGCCGCCGTGATCGCCCTGGGGGGCAACCCGATCGCCGCGCACTTCTTCGACCTCCTGCGCGACCGGCAGCTGCGGCTCGCGCACCTGGTGCTCTCCAGCAGCCAAGTGGTCCTCGACGCGTCGTTCCGCGAGCACCGCGAGATGGCCGCGTGCCTGGGGCGCGGCGACGCCGCCGGGTACGGGGCGGTCCTGGACCTGCACCTCTCGCGCCACCAGGGCCTGGCGTGAGCGCCCTCGCGGCGCCGCCGGAACCGCTCGCTCCCCCGAGGACCCGACCGTGGCGGACCCTGTTCGCCGTCATGTTCTCCACCAGCTGGGCCGGGAACCAGTTCAGCCCCCTGCTGCTGCTCTACCAGGAGCGCCAGCACTACTCGACGGCCGCGGTCAACGGGTTCCTCGGCGTGTACGTGCTCGGGCTGGTGCCCGCGTTCCTGCTCTCGGGGGCGCTGAGCGACCGGTACGGCCGGCGCCCGGTTATGTTCGCGGGCGTGCTCGCGGCGGTCGCGGCGTCGACGGCGCTCGCGTTCGGCGAGTCCGGGGCGCTCATGATCTGCTTCGGACGGTTCCTCGCCGGGGTCACGGTGGGGACGGCGACGTGCGTCGGGTCGGCATGGATGAAGGAGCTGTCGCAGTGGCCGCACGACCCGGCCGCGGACACCGGGGCCGGGGCGAGGCGCGCGACCCTGGCGTTCTCGCTCGGGTCGCTCGCGGGCGCCGCGGTCGCCGGGCTCATCGCCCAGTGGGGGCCGTGGCCCGAGCAGCTGCCGTTCGCGATCCACGTGGCGCTGACGCTGCCGTTCGCGTGGCTGGTGCTCAAGGCGCCGGAGACGGCGGTGACGGGCGGCGTGCCGGGGCCGCTGCGCGCGCAGCTGCGGGTCCCTGCGGCGGGGCACAAGCGGTTCACGCGGGTGGTGCTCGTGGCGGGCCCGTGGGTGTTCGCGGCCTCGGCGATCGGGTACGGGTACCTGCCGGTGCTGCTGGCGGACGCGACGCGCGGGTGGGGCATCGCGTACGCGACGCTGCTGACGACGGTCGCGCTCGCGGCGTCGGCCGCGGTGCAGCCCTTGGCGAAGCGCATCGACCAGCGGGACTCGGCGCGGGGCGTGCTCGCCGGGCTCGCGATGATCACCGTGGGCGTGGGCGTGGTGGCCGCGGCCGCGCACTGGCAGTCGTGGCCGCTGGGGGTCGCGGCGGCGGTGCTCGCTGGGGCGGGCATGGGCACCGGGATGGTCTCGGGCCTGCTCGAAGTGCAGCGGATCGCGGGTCCGGCGGACCTGGCGGGGCTGACGGGCGTGTTCTACGCGGTGTCGTACCTGGGGTTCGCGTCGCCGGCGCTGCTGTCGGCGGTCGCGGCGGCGACCGGGGCTCCGGCGGCGGCGCTGCTGCTGGGGGTCGTGGGCGTCGGCGTCGCGTGCGCGGCGGCGATCCTGCGGTCGTACCGGCGGCACCTGCCGGGGTAGGGTGGCGCCCATGCGCTTCGGCATCTCCCCGCCCGCCGTTTAAGGCGGGCCTCCCGAGACACCGCGACCGGCCACGGGCCGGTCGCGTCATGGCGACGTGCCCGCAGACGAGAGACCTTTCCCATGACTCTCCTCTGGAGGACACTTGTCCGTTCTTGTTGCAGCGCGCCCCGCGACCGGCTCGGCCCGGCGCGGGCTCGCGTTCCTCACCGTCACCGGCCTCGCCTGGGGCACCACCGGCGCCGCCGCCGACCTGATCTACGCGGCCGCCGACATCGGGCCCATGGCCGTCTCGTTCTGGCGCCACCTCGGCGGCCTGGTCCTGCTCGGCGCGTTCTGCGCGCTCCGGCGGCCCGCGAGGCCGCGGGCCGCACGGCCGCTGCGGGGGCGTCTGGGGCACCTCGTCGGCGCCGGGGTCGGCATGGCGCTGTTCCAGACCGCCTACTTCGCGTCGGTGGAGGCCACCGGCGTGGCCGTCGCGACGCTCCTGACGCTCGGGTCCGGGCCGGTGCTCACCGCGTTCGGCGCGCGCCTGTGGCTGGGCGAGCGGCTCGGGCGCGGCGGGGTCCTCGCCGTCGCCGGGGCGGTCGCGGGCCTCGCGGTGCTCGTCGGCGGCGACGCCAGTGTCGACCCGGCCGGGGCGGTCCTCGCGGTCGTGTCGGCGGCGGGGTACGCGGCCGTGACGCTGCTGGGCCGGTCCGCGGGCCAGCGCGGCGAGGACGCGTTCACGATCACGCTGTGGTCCTTCGGGGTCGGCGCTGCCGTGCTGCTGGCGCCCGCGTGGTTCGAGGGACTCCTCCCCCAGGGCGGGGACGCGTGGCGGGCGGCGGCGCTCATCGCGTACCTGGCGGTGTTCACCACGGCCGTGGCGTACCCGCTGTACTTCGCGGGCGCGGCCCGGGTGCGGGCGGCGACGGCCTCGGTGATGATGCTCATCGAGCCGTGCACGGCCGCGGTCCTGGCGGTCGCGGTCCTCGGCGAGCCGCTGACGGCCGCGACGATCGCGGGGTCGGTGATCCTGCTGGGGTCGATCACGGCGCTCGCGGTCGCCGAATCGAAGGGGCAGGCGAAAGCGTAGCGGGGCAAGGCGAAGGGCCGGTCCGAACGGACCGGCCCTTGCGTCGTTCGCGGCTCAGGTGGCCGAGAGGAAGCCCGTCTCCAGCATGATGACCACGGCGACGCCGAGGAGGCAGCGGTACCAGACGAAGATGAAGACCGAGTGCTTGGCGACCCATTTGAGCATCCAGTGGACGGCGCCGAGGCCGACGATGAACGCGATGACCGTCGCCACGAGCATCTGCGCGCCCGACGGGACGGAGCCTTCGGTGGCGGGTTCGAAGACGTCGCCGAGGCTGAGGATGCCCGCGCCGAAGACGGCCGGGATGGCCAGGAGGAACGAGTACCTGGCGGCGACGGCGCGGTCGAGGCCGATGAAGAGGCCTGCGGTGATGGTGCCGCCGGAGCGGGAGACCCCGGGGATGAGGGCGCCGGCCTGGGCGAAGCCGAGGATGAGGCCGTCCTTCATGCGGAAGTCGTCCCAGGTGCGGGTCTTGCGGCCGACGAGTTCGGCGAGGGCGAGCAGGAGGCCGAAGAAGATGAGGCTGAAGGCCACGAGCCAGAGGTTGCGGGCGCCGTCGCGGATCGCGTCCTTGAAGATGAGGCCGAAGAACACGATCGGGAGCGTCCCGATGATGACGTACCAGCCGAGCCGGTAGTCGGTCTCGCCGCGCATCTCCTTGTTCCACAGGCCCTTCCACCAGGCCACGAGGATGCGGACGATGTCCTTCCAGAAGTAGATGAGGACCGCCGTCTCGGTGCCCAGCTGCGTGACCGCCGTGAACGACGCCCCCGCGTCCTCCTCGAAGAACAGGGCCGACGTGAGCCGCAGGTGGGCCGAGGAGGACACCGGCAGCATCTCGGTCAGGCCCTGGACGATGCCGAGCACGATCGCCTCGAACCAGGTCATGTCGACCATGCGGGTGCCCCCGTCCGAGCAGTGCTGGGGAGAGTGTGCATTCGCGCTTCTTTCGTCACATCGACGGTCTGGCGTCGCTCCCGCCGCCGTGCGGCTCGCGGAGCGCCTGGGACATCTTGCCAGACGCGCCAGGGTGACCGACCGGTGTACAAGCGGGAGTGAGACGCGCCGGACGGCCGCTCCACAGTGTAGTCGCGGCGGGGCTCAGCCGAGTTCCTGCGGGCAGCGCAGGCCCTGCTCGGGGACGGTGAGGCCGATCAAGTAGGCCGTGATCGGCGCGTCGACGCACTCGTGGCCGAGGGCGTACGCGGTGTGCCCGGAGCCCTCGTAGGTGACCAGGACGGCGTCGTCGAGGTCCCCGGCGAGGGCCTCGGCCCACGCGTACGGGGTCGCCGGGTCGCCGGTGTTGCCGACCAGGACCGTCGTCGCGGCGCCGCGGCCGTCGACCTTCGAGGGGTTCGGCTCGTCGGCGGGCCAGGTCGCGCACGGCAGGTAGCTCCAGGAGATCCCGGCGCCGAACAGCGCCGAGTTCCCGAACGCGGCCTCCGCGGAGCTGCGGTAGGCGCCGAAGTGGCCGGGGTTGTCGCGGTCGGCGCACTGGACGCCGTAGAAGTCGGCGTCGGAGTCGCGCTGCGGCAGCGGGATCGGCGGGATGCGGGCGGCGCCCTCGCCGCCCGCGAGGTCCTGGAGGTCCTGCACGAACTGCTCCAGGGTGCCCGCCGCGGCCCCGGCGAGGACCTGCTCCAGCGCGGGCCATTTGGCCTCGGAGTAGAGGCTCTGGGCGACCAGGTCGAGCATGTCGGCGACGGTGAGCTCGCCGTCGACGCGCTCCTGGGCCCGGGTGAGGATCGCGGTGAGCTCGGCGTCGGCGGTGTCGGCGGAGGTGAGCGGGCAGCCGTCGACGGTGAGGCAGTACGCGGCGAAGTCGCGCCACGCGGTCTCGAAGCCGGTGGCCTGGCCCTCGGCGACGTCGAGGACGGACCCGGACGTGCGCATGACCCCGTCGAGGACCATGGCGCGCACCTTGTGCGGGTAGAGGTACAGGTACATCTGCCCGATGTAGGTGCCGTAGGAGTACCCGAGGTACGTGAGCTGGTCGTCGCCGAGCGCGGCGCGCATGACCTCCAGGTCGCGGGCGACGTTCATGGTCCCGATGTTGTCGAGGAACACCGGGTCCTCCTCTTGCGCGCACGCGGCGGAGAAGTCCCGGGCGCCGGTCTTCAGGGCCTCGGTCTGGGCGTCGGTGATCGCGGAGGGGTCGGCGGTGGCGACGCCGGTGACGGCCGCGTCGAAGGCGTCCTCGGAACCGCACGCGAGGTCCGCGCTCTGGCCGACCCCGCGCGGGTCGAAGCCGACGACGTCGAAGGCCGCGGTGACCGCGTCGGGCAGGAACGGCTGCTGCGCCAGCGCGATCCCGGAGCCGCCGGGACCGCCGGGGTTGACCAGGAGCGACCCGGTCCGGTCGGCGCTGGTCGCCGGGTGGCGGACCATCGCCAGGCGCACCTGGAGCCCGCCGGGGTCCTCGTAGTCGACCGGGACCTTGATCGAGCCGCATTCGAGGGCCTCGGCCCACGCGGCCGCCTTCGCGTCGAGCTCCTGCCCCTGGAACATCGCCTGGAGGTCGCACGCGCCCCAGTCGACGGCCGTGACGCGCTCCTGGACGTCCGCGACGCCCGCCCGCGCCTTCGAGGAGCCGTTCCCCGCGTAGTCCGCGCCGCAGGCCGCCAGCGCGGCGCAGGCGAGGAGGGCGAGGGCGGCGGGCACGGCGGTGCGCCTCATGTGGACTCCCTGGGATTGCGGGGCGCCGGATTCGCCGCGGCCGTCCGGCCCGGTCGCATGGCAGGAAACCGGGTCGGTCGGCCGCGGCAGGCGCCGATGAAGGGGACTCTACGGCCCCGGATTCCGGATTGGGGGCGTTTGGCGTGATGGGATCCGATTGGGGGGTCTGCGCGGGCGCTGTCAGCGCCTCGTCAAGAAGCGGGGCGGCGGCATAGCGAAGGCGTCAGGTCCTCTGTGCAATCGGCGCGGCCGGGCGTTGACTCGGATCCGCCGGGTGCGCGTTCCCCCGCTCCGGCGGCGCGGCACCGGCCGCGCCCCCTCTTTCGAGAAGAAGGATCCGATGCCCGATCTTGCCTTTCTGGCGCTGACCGCGGTGTGCTTCATCGCCCTCGGCCTCCTGGTGAAGGCGGTGGAGAAGCTGTGAGCGCCGTCAACGCCATCGGCCTCGTCCTCGCCGTGCTGCTGGGGGTCTTCCTGGTGGCCGCGCTGCTGAAACCGGAGCGGTTCTGATGGGCGCCACGACCGCAGGCGTCGTCTTCATCGCGGCCATGGCCGCCGCGCTCGCCGCGTCCTACCGGCCGCTGGGCGACTACGTCTACCGGGTCGTCACCCGCGAGCGCCACTACCGGGTCGAGCGCGGGATCTACCGCGTCATCGGGGCGCGGCCGGGCACCGAGCAGAACTGGGCCGGGTACGCCAAGAGCGTGCTCGCGTTCTCGGCCGTGAGCATCTTCTTCCTGTACGGGTTCATGCGGCTCCAGGAGTTCCTGCCGCTGAGCCTGGGCTTCCCGGGCGTGGACCCGTCCGTCGCGTGGAACACCGCGGTGAGCTTCACGACGAACACGAACTGGCAGGCGTACTCGGGCGAGTCCACGATGGGCCACCTGGTGCAGACCGGCGGGCTCGCGGTGCAGAACTTCGTGTCCGCCGCGGTGGGCATCGCGGTGGCGGTGGCGCTGGCGCGCGGGTTCGCGCGCAAGGCCACCGACAAGCTCGGGAACTTCTGGGTGGACCTGACCCGGATCACCGTGTGGGTGCTGCTGCCGATCGCGACGCTCGGGGCCGTCGCCCTCGTCGTCGGCGGCGTCGTGCAGAACTTCACGGACGTGACGCAGGCGGCGACGGCCGCGGGCGACACGCAGTCGATCACCGGCGGCGCGGTCGCGAGCCAGGAGGCCATCAAGGAGCTGGGGACGAACGGCGGCGGGTTCTACAACGCGAACTCGGCGCACCCGTTCGAGAACCCGACCTCGTGGACGAACTTCATCGAGATCTACCTGCTCCTGGCGATCCCGGTGGCGATGCCGCGCGTGTTCGGGCGGATCGTCGGCGACGACCGGCAGGGGTACGCGATCGTCGCGGTCATGGGCGTGCTCGCCCTCGCGTCGGTCACGGCCGTGTTCGGGTTCGAGTCGATGGCCGACGGGACCGTGCCGCAGGCGGTCGCGGCCGCCATGGAGGGCAAGGAGGTCCGGTTCGGCGTCGGCGACTCGAGCCTGTTCGCCGCGGCCACGACGCTGACGTCCACGGGCGCGGTGAACTCCTTCCACGACTCGTTCACGTCCCTGGGCGGCGGGATGCTCATGCTGAACATGATGTTCGGCGAGGTCGCGCCCGGCGGCGTCGGCGGCGGCCTGTACGGGATCCTCGTGCTCGCGGTCATCACCGTGTTCGTCGCCGGGCTGATGGTGGGCCGGACCCCCGAGTACCTGGGGAAGAAGATCGGCGCGCGGGAGATCAAGCTCGCGTCCCTGTACTTCCTGGTGACCCCGGCGCTGGTGCTGGCCGGGACGGCGCTGTCGTTCGCGCTGCCCGGCAACCTGGACTCGATGCAGGAGGCGGGCCCGCACGGCTTCTCGGAGCTGCTGTACGCGTTCACGTCGGCCTCCAACAACAACGGGTCGGCCTTCGGCGGGTTCGGCGCGAACACCCCGTGGTTCAACACGGCGCTGGGCCTGTGCATGCTGCTGGGCCGGTTCGTGCCGATCGTCCTGGTGCTGGCGCTGGCCGGGTCGTTCGCCCGGCAGCGGCCCGTCCCGGCCACGGCGGGCACGCTGCCCACGCACCGGCCGCTGTTCGTCGGCATGGTCGTCGGCGTGACGCTGGTGCTCGTCGCGCTGACCTTCCTTCCCGTCCTCGCCCTCGGCCCGCTGGCCGAAGGGCTGCAATAGGAGATGCCCGCAATGTCTGCAATGACCACTGTGGCCCGAAGGTCCGGGGCGGTCTGCTCGACCCCGGGCAGTGGGCGAAGTCCGCCCCGTCGGCGCTGCGCAAACTGGACCCGCGCCTGATGTGGCGCAACCCGGTCATGTTCATCGTCGAGATCGGGGCCGTGTTCACCACCGTGCTCGCGATCGCCGACCCAGGCGTGTTCGCGTGGACGATCACCGTGTGGCTGTGGCTGACGGTGCTGTTCGCGAACGCGGCCGAGGCGATCGCCGAGGGCCGCGGCAAGGCGCAGGCCGACAGCCTGCGCAAGGCCAAGACCGACACCGTCGCAAGGAGGCTCGCGAAGCAGGATCCGGCGATCGCCTCGCCGAAGGTCGAGACGATCGAGGTCCCGGCGCCGGAGCTGGTGCGCGGCGACTACGTGCTCGTCGAGGCCGGCCAGACGATCCCCGGGGACGGCGACGTCGTCACCGGCATCGCGAGTGTGGACGAGTCGGCGATCACCGGCGAGTCCGCGCCGGTGATCCGCGAGTCCGGCGGCGACCGGTGCGCGGTCATGGGCGGCACGAAGGTCCTCTCGGACTGGGTCGTCGTCAGGATCACCGCCGAGCCCGGGAAGTCGTTCCTGGACCGCATGATCGCGCTCGTGGAGGGCTCGGAGCGGCGCAAGACGCCCAACGAGATCGCCCTGAACATCCTGCTGTCGGCGATGACGATCATCTTCCTGCTGGCCGTCGTCACGATGCAGCCGGTCGCGGTCTACTCCAAGGACGCCATGGCGGCGGCCCCGGACACGGCCGTCATCGACGGGAACGGCGTCACCGGGATCGTCCTCGTGTCGCTCCTGGTGTGCCTCATCCCCACCACGATCGGGGCCCTGCTGTCGGCGATCGGCATCGCGGGCATGGACCGGCTCGTGCAGCGCAACGTCCTCGCCATGTCCGGGCGGGCCGTGGAGGCCGCGGGCGACGTCGACACGCTGCTGCTGGACAAGACCGGCACCATCACCTACGGCAACCGCCGCGCGTCGGCGTTCCTGGCGGTGCCGGGCGTCGCGGACGCGCGGCTCGCCGACGCCGCGCAGCTGTCCAGCCTCGCCGACGAGACCCCCGAGGGCCGCTCGATCACGGTGTACGCCAAGGAGGCCCACGGGCTGCGCGAGCGGCATACCGGGGAGCTCGCGCACGCCGAGTGGATCGAGTTCACCGCCCAGACCCGCATGTCCGGCGTGGACCTGGCCGAGGAGGCCGGGGTGCGCCGCATCCGCAAGGGCGCGGCCGCCCAGGTCGTGGAGTGGGTCCGCGCCTGCGGCGGCGACCCCGGCCCGCGGGTGGGCGAGCTGGTCGACCGGGTGTCCGGCGAGGGCGGCACGCCGCTCGTCGTCGCCGAGCACCGCGACGGCGAACCGGCGCAGGTCCTCGGCGTGATCTACCTGAAGGACGTCGTCAAGGAGGGCATGGCCGAACGCTTTAGTCGCCTGCGCGCCATGGGCATCCGCACCGTCATGGTCACCGGCGACAACCCGCGCACCGCGAAGGCCATCGCGGCCGAGGCCGGTGTGGACGACTTCCTCGCCGAGGCCAAGCCCGAGGACAAGATGGCGCTCATCAAGCGCGAGCAGGACGCCGGGCGCATGGTCGCCATGACCGGCGACGGCACCAACGACGCGCCCGCGCTCGCCGCCGCCGACGTCGGCGTCGCGATGAACTCGGGGACGTCCGCGGCCAAGGAGGCCGGGAACATGGTCGACCTCGACTCGGACCCGACCAAGCTCATCGAGATCGTCGCCATCGGCAAGCAGCTGCTCATGACCCGCGGCGCCTTGACGACGTTCTCCATCGCCAACGACATCGCGAAGTACTTCGCGATCATCCCGGCGATCTTCGCCGTGATCTACCCGGGCCTGGACGCGCTCAACCTCATGCGCCTCGCCAGCCCGGAGTCGGCGATCATCTCGGCGGTCGTGTTCAACGCGCTCGTCATCATCGCCCTGGTGCCGTTGGCGCTCAAGGGCGTCGCCTACAAGCCGGGGTCCGCTTCGGCGCTGCTGCGCCGCAACCTGCTCGTCTACGGCCTCGGCGGCATCGTCACGCCGTTCATCGGCATCAAACTCATCGACCTGCTGGTCGCGCTCATTCCCGGAGTGGCATAAATGGCTAGGCTTCCGCGCTGGATCGCACACCACCTCGCCGCGCTGCGCGCGCTGCTGGTGCTCACCGCGATCACCGGCGTCCTCTACCCGCTCGCCGTCCTCGCGGTCGCGCAGCTCCCGGGCCTGAACGACAAGGCCGACGGGTCGCTGCTGTACGACGAGGCCGGGAACGTCGTCGGCTCCTCCCTCATCGGGCAGTCCTTCACCGGCGACGACGGGACCGCGCTCCTGGAGTACTTCCAGTCGCGCCCCTCGGCCGCGGTCGGCGAGGACGGCGACTACGACCCGCTCGTCTCCGGCGCCTCGAACCTCGGGCCGGAGAACGTGGTCGATGCGCTGCCGGACCCCGAACTGGGTTGGGACGGCGACGCGAACGCCGCCAAGAGCCTGCTCACGCAGGTGTGCGAGCGGTCGTTCGACGTCGGCGCCCGTGAGGGCGTCGACGGGTCGCGGCCCTACTGCACCGACTCCGGCGACTCGGCGGTCGGCGCGGTCCTGGGCGTGTACTACGCCGACGGGACCACCGGCGACGTGGTCCGGGCCGTGAGCCTCAACGAGGAGTGCGGCACCGTGGCGGCGCCGTTCCTCGCCGAGTACGAAGGCGTGCAGGTCGAATGCGCCGAGTACGGCGAGGACCACGCCGCGGCGGTCGTCACGCCGATCGAAGGGGACGCGCCCGCCGACCCGGCCGTTCCCGCCGACGCGGTCACGGCCTCCGGGTCCGGGCTCGACCCGCACATCTCCCCCGCCTACGCCGAGCTCCAGGTCGAGCGGATCGCCGCCGAGCGCGGCGTCGGCGAAGGAGACGTGGCGGCCCTGGTCGCGGAGTACACGACCGGCCGGTTCCTCGGGTTCATGGGCGAGCCGGCGGTGAACGTCGTCGAGCTCAACCTCGCGCTCGACGAGCGGTACCCCGTCTCCTAGGGGGACGGTGAAGGGCCGGAGGGAATGCGGATCCCCTCCGGCCCTTCGCCGTGCGTCAGGTCAGCGGAACCACTTCTGCGCGGCGTTGCCGTTGCACGTCACGATCTGGAGGTCGGTGCCGTCCGCGGAGTTCGCCCACGGCACGTCCAGGCACTTGTTCGCCTGTGGATTGACGATGTCGTTCGCCGTGGAGAACGCCCACTGCTGCGCGCCCGTCCCGTTGCACGTGTACAGCTGGACCCGCGTGCCGTCGGCGGTGCCGCTGTTGGCGACGTCGAGGCACTTGCCGAGCGCGCGGACCGTGCCGTCGCCGGGGACGGTCCACTGCTGGGCCGCGGTCCCGTTGCACGTGTACAGCTGCACCGGGGTCGCGTCGGCGCTGCTGCCGCCCTGGACGTCCAGGCACTTCCCGGCCAGGCCGGTGATCGCCCCGCCCGAAGAGGTCGAGCCGGAGTAGACGCGCACGTAGTCGATCTTCATCGTCTGCGGGAACTGCGTCGAGCCGTCGGGGTAGCCGGGCCAGTTGCCGCCCACCGCGACGTTGAGCAGCAGGAAGAACGGGTGGTCGAAGACCCACTCGTTGCCGCCGATGTCCGCGGTCGTCTTGGTCTGGTAGGTGACGCCGTCGACCGACCAGGAGATCGAGTTCGGGGACCAGTTGACGGCGAAGGTGTGGAAGCCGTTCGCGAACGGCTCGCCGATCGTGTAGGTCCCGCCGGGGCCCGCGCCGCCGGAGTAGCCGGGGCCGTGGATGGTGCCGTGCACCGAGTTCGGCTCGAAGCCGACGTTCTCCATCACGTCGATCTCGCCGGACTGCGGCCAGCCGACCGAGCCGATGTCGTCGCCGAGCATCCAGAACGCGGGCCAGATGCCCTGGCCGCGCGGGATCTGGATGCGCGCCTCGAACGTGCCGTAGGCCTGCGTGAACTTGCCCTGGGTGAGCAGTCGCGCCGAGGTGTACTGGCAGGTCCCGTACCAGCACTGGTAGTTGGCCGGGTTCTCCTTGCGGGCGGTGATGACCATGTTGCCGTTGCCGTCGTGGGCGGCGTTCGACGTCGAGTTGGTGTAGTACTGGTGCTCGTTGTTGCCCCAGCCCCCGCCGCCGGTGTCGAAGTTCCACTTCGCGGAGTTCGGGGCGGTCCCGGCGGCGGCGTTGAACTCGTCGCTCCAGGTCAGCGCCTGGGCGGAGACCTGCTCCTGGAGCTGCGGCTCGTAGGTCTCGGAAGCGCCGGCGGCGACGATGCCGACCGCGGTGGCCGCGGTCGCGGCGACCACGGCGGTGGCGATCGCCAGGGCCCTGCGGATGGGTCTGCGGACTCGGGGTGGTCTCACGGAGGCGTCCTCTCGTTCCGTGGAGGAGCGCGCGTCACGGCGGAACTACGCTGAGAGAGCGCTCTCTCTAAATAGTCCTATCTTTTTAACATCGGGATAGACCATTGTCAATAGGGCAAGCCGGGCACCGAGCGTGACCGGGGGCGGGGGCGCTCCCCCGCCCCCGCCTCAGCCCTTGACGGCGCCGCCGAGGCCGGCGCTGGACAGGAACAGGCGCTGGAACACCAGGAACAGCGCGATCGGGATGAGCGAGGAGATCGCCAGCGCCGCGAGGAACACGTCGAGCTCCACGAACTGCTGAAGCGCGGGCAGGCGCACCGACAGCGGCTGGAGGGCCGGGTCGGGCAGGACGAGCATCGGCCACAGGAAGTCCTTCCAGGACGCGATGACCGCGAAGACCGAGACGACGCCGATGACCGGGCGGGACATGGGGAGCACGATCGACCAGAACAGCCGGTAGGGCCCGGCGCCGTCCACTCTGGCCGCCTCGAAGATCTCCCTGGGGAGGTTCGAAAAGAACCTTTGCATGAGCAGGACGTTGAAGGCGTTGGCCCCGGCGGGGAGCCACACGGCCCAGAACGTGTTCAGCATGGAGGTGCCGACGACGGGCGGGTCGAGGATCGTCAGGTAGAGCGGGACGAGAAGGACGACGCTGGGGACGAACAGGGTCGCCAGGACCGCGCCGGATATGTAGCGGCCCAGGCGGGGGCGCAGGACGGCGAGGGCGTAGCCGCCGGTGGCGGCGACGAGGAGCTGCACGGCCCAGGACCCGGCGGCGAGCGCGATCGTGTTGAAGAAGTACTTGTCGATCTCGACGCGGGTCCACGCCTCGGCGAGGTTGGCGAGGTCGATGCCGTTGGGCCACAGGGCCATGGGGTGGCGCAGGGTGTCCTGGGTGGGGGTGACGGCGGCCTTGGCGAGCCACAGCATGGGGCCGAGTCCGGCGACGGCGAGGACGGCGAGGAGCGCGCCGTGGAGGAGTCGGGTGGACCAGCGGACGCTGGGGCGGCGCCGGTCGGTGGGGGCGAGCAGGCCCCGGTCGGTGGCGGGCTTCAACGCTGCCATCAGCTGCTCCAGTGTCGGGTGAGGCGGAAGTACAGCATGGAGAACCCGGCGAGGACGACCGCGAGCATGAGGCTGAGGGCGGCCGCGGCGCCGTAGTCGCCGCCGAGGGAGTTGGTGAACGCGTACCGGTAGATGAGCAGCAGCAGCGTCAGGGTCCGGTTGGCGGGGCCGCCGTCGGTGAACAGGAACGGCTCCAGGAACACCTGGGCGGTGCCGATGATCTGGAGGATGAAGGTGATGAGCAGGACGCCGCGCAGCTGCGGGAGGGTGATGTGCCAGAGCTTGCGCCACACGCCCGCGCCGTCGATCTCGGCGGCCTCGTAGAGGCTGGGGTCGACGCCGACGAGGGCGGCGAGGTAGATGATGACGGTGCCGCCCGCGGCGGCCCACGTGGCTTCGAGGACCAGCGAGGGCATGACGACGTCGGCGTCCTGGAGCCAGGCGACGGGGCCGAGGCCGAACCAGGACAGGACGGTGTTGAACACGCCGTCCTCCCCTGCGTCGTAGAACAGCTTCCACAGCAGGACCGCGACGACCGGCGGGACGACGACGGGCAGGTAGGCGAGGGCGGAGAACAGGCCGCGGGCCTTGCGGACCTCGCTCATGAGGACCGCGGCGACCAGCGGGACGGGGTAGCCGAAGACGAGCGCGAGCACTGCGAAGTACCCGGTGTTCTGGATCGCGGTCCACAGCTGCGGGTCGGCGAAGACCTGCTGGAAGTTCGCGAAGCCGACGAAGACGGGGTCGGTGACGAGGTTGGTGCGCTGGAAGCTCATGACGACGGCGCGTCCGATGGGGAGCCAGGAGAACACGCCGAAGACGACGAGCATGGGCGCCAGGAAGACGAGGGTGTGCAGCCCGGAGCGAGCGCGGGCGAGGCGGGCGCGCGGTCGGCCCGGCCGGGCCGCACGGGGCGGCCCGGCCTGGTGTCCCGCGACTCCGCCTCCGGAGGCGCCGGCGGTGCGGATGTCGGTGGTGGTCATGTCAACGGTGCTTTCGGGTTACGCGGCGGCGTCCATGGCGGCCTGGGCGTCGGCCTGGGCGGTCTCCAGGAGCGCGTCGATGTCGGCGCCCTCGTCGGTCAGGATCGACTGGACGACGGTGTCGAGGACGGCGTAGACCTCCTGGGTGGCGGTGACGGGCTCGTTGACGAGCGGCTGGGCGAACACCTGGGAGGTGTAGGGGACCATCTGCTCGACGGGGACGTTCACGTACTCGGCGATCCAGGTCTGCTGCTCGTCGTAGGTGGCCTGGTCGAACACGGGGAGCTCGGGGGCGCCGACGGGCTGGCCGGTCTCGGCCTTGACCTCGGCGTCGGCGACGGCCGCGGCCTGGTCGGTGAGCTTCTCCATGTAGTAGAAGTCGATCCAGGCGACCGCGGCCTCCTGCTCGGCGGGCTCGGCGCTGGGGCTGACGGCGGCGAGGGTGCCGCCGCCGAGGACCCCGGCGTCGGGCGAGTCGGCGAGCGGGAGGACGGTGAGTCCGTAGTCGTCGGGGTTGAGGCCGTTCTGGGTGAACAGGTTCCCGTAGTTGCCGCCGCCGGAGACGTACATGCCGATGCGGCCGGCGGCGAAGTCCTGGTTGATGGTCGCCCAGTCGTACTGGAGGGTGTCGCCCATGGAGTCGTCGTCCCAGCGCATGGCCTGGAGCTGGGCGAGGGCCTCGCGCATCTGCGGGGTGTCGATCGTGGCGGTGCCGGCGTCCTCGGTGCGCCCGCCGAGGGCGTCGACGACGGTGGTGAGGATCCAGCCGCCGGTGTTGTCGTTGGTCATCACCGAGTACCCGGCCTCGCCGGTGGCGTCGCTGATGGCCTTGGCGGCGGTCTGGACCTCGGCCCAGGTGGTCGGCGGGGCGTCGGGGTCGAGCCCGGCGGCCTCGAAGAGGGTCCGGTTGTAGTGGAGCCCTTGGCCGTAGGCGGCGATCGGGACGGCCCACAGGTTCCCGTCGGCGTCCTCGCCCGCGGCGGCGATGTTCGGGTTGAACGCGTCGCGGTAGGGCAGTTCGGCGGTGTAGGCGGAGATGTCGGCGATCTGGCCGCGCTCGATGAGGCCGCGCCCGTCGGTGAAGGGGATGGAGAACACGTCGGGGAGGGTGCCGCCCGCGAGCTGGGCGGTGAAGGTCCCGGCGGTCCAGGTGTACTCCTGGGTCTCCACGTCGATGTCGGGGTTGGCGTCCTCGAACTGCTCGACGCGGGCGTTGAACGCGTCGATGGCGGCCTGCTCGAGCCCGGCGTCGATGGTGACGGTGATGTGGGTCTTGCCGTCGTCGGGGCCGTCGTCCGAGCAGGCGGCGAGGCCCATGGCGGCGAGGGCGGCCGCGGTGACGGCTGCGGCGGTGCGGCGAGAGGTAAGCATCTTTGCTCCTTGTCGGTTCCTGTGGTGATGGAGGGGTTTCAGACCCGCAGCCACGCGGCGGCGTCGCCGGGCAGGCGGCCGCCGTCGAGCGGGGCGCTGGCGAGCAGCACGCCGGTGTGGCCGGGCAGGTCGATCGGGGCGTCGCCGAAGTTGACGACGCAGCGGACGTCGGCGCCTCTGGTGAAGGCGAGGGCGTCGGTCGGGGCGTCGGCCCACGCGAAGTCCGGGCCGCGGAGGGCGGGCTCGTTGCGGCGCAGGCGGATCGCCTCGCGGTAGAGGGCGAGGGAGGAGTCCGGGTCGGTCTCCTGGAGGGCGGCGGCGTAGTCGCCCCAGCCCGCGGGCTGGGGCATCCAGGCGGGGGCGCCGGTGGTGTTGAAGCCGTAGGCGGGGCCGTCGGGGGTCCACGGGAGGGGGACGCGGCAGCCGTCGCGGCCGGGGTCGACGCCGCCGGAGCGGAAGTGCATGGGGTCCTCGCGGGCGCCTTCGGGGAGGTCCTCGACTTCGGGGAGGCCGAGCTCGTCGCCCTGGTAGATGTAGAGGACGCCGGGCAGGGCCGCGGTGAGCAGGGCGGCGGCGCGGGCGCGGCGGGCGCCGAGCGCGAGGTCGGTGGGGGTGCCGAACCGCTTGGCGGCGAAGGAGAACGAGGAGTCCTCGCGGCCGTACCGGGTGACCGGGCGGGTGACGTCGTGGTTGGACAGGACCCAGGTGGCGGGCGCGGTGACGGCGGCGTGGGCGGCGAAGGTGGACGCGATCGAGTCGCGGATCGCGCTCGCGTCCCAGGGCCGGGACATGAAGTCGAAGTTGAAGGCCGTGTGCATCTCGTCGTCCCTCAGGTAGCGGACGAACCGCTCGGTGTCCTCGAGCCAGACCTCGCCGACGAGGAGCCGGGGCTCGTCGTAGGAGTCGGCGATCTTGCGCCAGCGGCGGTAGACGTCGTGGACCTCGTCGCGGTCGTTGTGGGGGTGCTCGCCGGGCCCGTGGTGCTCGGCCAGGTCGGGCAGGTCGGGGTCCTTGGCGAGCATGGCGGCCGAGTCGATGCGCACGCCCGCGACGCCGCGGTCGTACCAGAACCGCAGGACCGCCTCGTGCTCGGCGGCGACGTCCGGGTGGTTCCAGTTGAGGTCGGGCTGCTCGGGGGTGAACAGGTGCAGGTACCACTGGCCGGGCGCCCCGTCGGGGCCGGTCGTGCGGGTCCAGGTCTCGCCCGCGAAGCTGGAGACCCAGTTCGTGGGGATCCCCTCGCCGTGCTCGCCCTTGCCGTCGCGGAACCAGAACCGGTCGCGGGCCGGGTCGCCGGGGGCCGCGGCCAGGGCCTCCTGGAACCAGGGGTGCTGCGAGGAGATGTGGTTGGGGACGACGTCCACGATCGTGCGGATGCCGAGCGCGAGGGCGTCGGCGATGAGGGCCTCGGCGTCGGCGAGGGTCCCGAACGCGGGGTCGATCTCGCGGTAGTCGGCGACGTCGTAGCCGCCGTCGGCCTGCGGCGAGCGGTACCAGGGGGTGAACCACAGCGCGTCGACGCCGAGCGCGGCGAGGTAGGGCAGGCGCTCGCGCACCCCGGCGAGGTCGCCGGTGCCGTCGCCGTCGGCGTCCGCGAAGCTGCGCGGGTAGACCTGGTAGATCACCGCGTTGCGCCACCACTCGGGGGCGGCGTCGGGCTGCTGCGACTCGTGCAAGGTGGGTCCGTTCGGGTCGTCGGGGCGCACTCGGGCGCACTGAAGGCAGGGGTCGGTACGCGGTGGAAGCCCAGCACATGCTAGGTTTAGCGCTATACCTTGGTCGGTAGCGTAGACGACGGGTGTCAGACTTGTCAACGGCGGGGGTGCGGTAACCGCTCGCCCGATGGAGAGGAGCCC
This sequence comes from Glycomyces sp. NPDC047369, assembly GCA_040643255.1. Classification (GTDB taxonomy): domain Bacteria; phylum Actinomycetota; class Actinomycetes; order Mycobacteriales; family Micromonosporaceae; genus Glycomyces. The sequence continues at coordinate 1,604,256 of JBEYTX010000001.1, forward strand.
CCTTGGGCGTCACGCTGAAGGACATCGCGGCGGAGGCCGGCGTCAGCCTCATGACCGTGTCCAACGTGGTCAACGGCAAGCAGGCGAGGGTCTCGGCGGCCACGCGCGAGCGGATCATGCGGATCGTCAAGGACCGCGGGTACGTCCCCTCCGCGTCGGCGCGCAGCCTCGCCGCGAAGTCCTCGCGGCTCGTCGGCCTGCTCGTGCCCGCCGTCGGCGAGTCGAGCCTGACGATCGACCCGCACACCGTCGAGGTCGTCGGCATGCTCGAACGCGAGCTGCGGCGCCTGGACTACCACCTGATGCTCCGCGGGATCTCCCGCCGCGGCGAGATCACCGAGGCCCTCCGGTCCTGGAACCTCGACGGCGCGGTCCTGCTGGGCTTCAACGACATCGAGATCGACCGGCTCGACGCCGCCGCCGTCGGGGACGTCGCCATGGTCGCCATGGACTCCTACTCGGCGAACCCGCTCGCCATGGAGGTCCGCTCCGACGACTTCGGCGGCGCCGTCCTCGCCACCCGCCACCTCGCGGACCTGGGGCACCGGCGCATCGCGTTCGCCGGGCCCGCGTTCGCCGACACCGGCGTGGTCCACCAGCGCTTCGAGGGGTACCGGCAGGTCCTCGCCGAGCACGGGATCGCCTTCGACCCCGCGCTGGTGTCCGAGGTGGAGACCACTCACGCGGGCGGCTTCGCCTACGGGCGCGGGCTCGCCGCCGAGCGCCCCGACGTCACCGCGGTGTTCACCACCGCCGACATCCTCGCGATCGGCCTCATCGAAGGGCTCGCGGCCGAAGGCAGGTCGGTCCCCGGGGACGTGTCGGTGGTCGGGTACGACAACGCCGACCTCGCGGCCCTCGTCACCCCGAAGCTGACCACGGTGGCGCAGGACCTCCCCGGGAAGGCCGCCGAAGCGGTGCGGCTCATGATGGACCGCCTCGCGGGCGGGCCGCGCCCGGCGCAGGCCGTGTCGCTGGACGTGGCGCTCATCGAGCGGGGCACCGCCGGTCCCCCGCCGTAGCGGCCCGGATGTCGGTGCCCCGTGGAAGGCTGGAGGGCATGGACCGGACCGTGTACGAGGCCGCCGGCGGGGCCGCGGCCATGCTCGCCCTCGCCCGCGCCTGGCACCACCGGTGCCTCCAGGACGAGCTGACCGCCCACCCGTTCAGCCACCCCGGGCAGCACCCGCAGCACTTGGAGCGCCTGGCCGCGTACTGGGGCGAGCAGCTCGGCGGGCCCGCCGCCTACACCGGGGCCCTCGGCGACCACAGCGGCGTGCTGCGCATGCACTCCGGCAACGGCGCCCACCCCGATCTCGACGCGGCGGCCCAGACCTGCTTCGCGCTGGCGCTGGACGATGCGGGCCTCCCGCCGGACCCGCGCCTGCGACAGTCCCTCCAGGACTGGTTCCGGTGGGCGACCGCCCTGATGGGATCGCATCCCGACGACGCCGGGGCGGTCGGGGCCGGTCTGGCGCTGCCGAAGTGGGGCTGGGACGGGCCCGAGGCGTGAGCCCGGCCCGCGGCGCCCGGCAAGGGCCGCGGGCCGGGAGCCTCAGCGGTAGAGGGCCGCGCCGTTGGTGGCGATGACGTCCCGGTACCACTCGGCGCTGCGCTTGGGCGTGCGCCGCTGCGTGTCGTAGTCGACGCGCACGAGCCCGAAGCGCTTCGAGTAGCCCTCGGCCCACTCGAAGTTGTCGAGCAGGGACCACACGAAGTAGCCGCGGAGGTTGACGCCCTGCTCGATCGCGCGGCCGGCCGCGCGCATGTACCCCTCGAGGTAGGCGACGCGGTCGGCGTCGTCGACCGAGCCGTCGGCGGCCACGGCGTCCTCGAAGGAGGCGCCCGATTCGGTGATGTACACCGGCAGGCCCGTGTACTCGTCCGAGAGGCGCGCCAGGACCCGCCGCAGGCTCTCGGGGTGGATCTCCCAGCCGAACCCGGTGACCGGGTTCGCCGGGGGCAGGGCCCGGTTGCCCAGGTGCGTGTCGCTCGGGTCGGCCTCGACGGTGAAGCGGTGGTAGTGGTTGACGCCCACGAAGTCCAGGGGCGCGGCGATCGACTCCATGTCCCCCGGCCGCACCGCCGCGAACGCGCCGGTGGGCGCGAAGTGGGCGAGCATGTCCTCGGGGTAGGCGCCGCGGAACAGCGGGTCGAGGAACAGGCGGTTGCCGCCGCCGTCCGAGAGGCGCGCGGCGCGCACGTCCTCGGGCCGGTCCGAGGCGGCCTCGATGTCGGTCATGATGACCGCCGAGCCCACGCGCCCCGCGGGGGAGTGCTCGCGCAGGGCCGCGACGGCGAGCCCGTGGGCGACGTTGAGGTGGTGGGCCGCGCGCAGCGCCGCGGTCCGGTCCTGGCGGCCCGGGGCGTGGACGCCCACGTGGTAGCCGAGGAACGCCGCGCACCACGCCTCGTTGATCGGGATCCACTCGTCGACGAGGTCCCCCAGGGCACGTGCGGTGCGGGCCGCGTAGTCCCCGAAGCACTCGGCGACGACGCGCTCGGGCCAGCCGCCCTCGTCCTCGAGGACCTGCGGGAGGTCCCAGTGGTAGAGGGTGACCGCCGAGCGGATCCCCTTGGCGCGCAGGTCGGCCAGGAGCTCGCGGTAGAACGCTACGGCTTCGGGGTTGAGGTCGCCGCGCCCGGACGGCTGGAGGCGCGACCAGGACACCGAGAGGCGGTAGGCGTTCAGGCCCAGGTCCGCGGCGATCGCGGTGTCCTCGCGCCAGCGGTGGTAGTGGTCGCAGGCGGTGTCGCCGGTGTCGCCGTGCTTGACCTTGCCGGGGGTCGCGGCGAACGTGTCCCAGATGGACGGCCCGCGGCCGCCCTCGGCGGCGGCGCCCTCGATCTGGTAGGCGGCGGTCGAGGCGCCCCACAGGAAGCCGTCGGGGAAGGGACTGGTCATGGTGTGCTCCTTGGTTACTTGTCGACGCCGGTGACGACGATCCCCTGGACGAAGACCCGCTGGGCCGCGAGGAAGATCGCGACGGGCAGGGCCAGCGCCAGGAGCGAGGCGGCGAGGATGAGGTGGGGCTCGGAGTTGTAGACGCCGCTGAAGTAGCTCAGGCCCACGCCGATGGGGACGATGTCGCGGTTCCCGGCGAGGTAGAGCAGCGGCTCGAAGAAGTCGTTCCAGGCGTAGAAGAAGTGGAAGAGGCTCACGGCCGTCAGCGCGGGGATCGACTGCGGGACGATGACGCGCAGGAACGTGCGGATCGGTCCGGCGCCGTCGATGCGGGCGGCCTCCTCGAGCTCCCTGGGGATCGTCAGGAAGTACTGGCGCAGCAGGAACACGTTGAAGGCGTTGGCGAACAGCTGCGGGACGATGAGCGGCAGGTAGGTGCCGACCCAGCCCATCTGGAGGAACACCGCGTACTTGGGGACGAGGGTGACCGCCGGGGGCAGCAGGATCGTGGCCATGAGGAGGCCGAAGAGGAGGCCGCGGCCGGGGAAGCGGAAGCGCGCGAAGCCGTAGGCGACCCAGGCGGAGGAGGCCACGGTGAAGGCCATGGTCACCAGGGCGTACATGAGGGTCCAGCCGGTGAGGCGCAGGAACGAGATGGTGTTCCACGCTTCGGTGAAGTTGCCCCACTGGGGGTCGAGGCCGGTGACGCGGTCGAGGGTGCGCCAGCGCCCGTCCCATTCGACGGGGCCCGCGCCGGGGTCGTCGGGGTCGATGAAGACGCTGGACTCGCGGCCGGGCTCGATGAGGGCGAGGTCGCGGGTCGACCCGTCGGGCATGGGGACGGCGTAGACGTCGTGGGTCTCGCCTTCGTAGTCGAAGGTGAGGGACGAGACGGGCAGGACGCCGGTGTCGGGGTCGGAGACGCCGTCCTTGTCCTTGAGGGACGTGGCGATGCCGTAGCCCAGGGGCATGAGGAACACCGCGGCGAGCAGGAGCGCGCCGAGGGTGGTGCAGAGCGTGAGGAGGGTGCCGCGGCGCCTGCGGCGCAGGGCGTTCTCGGTGGGCTGCTTCGTGGTCACGAGCGCTCCGTTCCGTAGTGGACCCAGTAGCGGGAGGTGCCGAAGAGGACGCCGGTGAGGACGGCGACGACGATGAAGATGATCCAGGCGAGGGCGGCGCCGTAGCCCATGTCGCCGAAGACGAACGCCTGCTGGTAGAAGTTCACGAGCAGGAAGCGGCTGGCGCCGTCGGGGCGGCCGGTGGCGCCGAAGAGGACCCAGGGGACGACGAAGTACTGGAGGATCGCGACCGAGTCGATGACGAGGTTGAAGAAGATGATCGGGGACAGCAGCGGGAGGGTGACGCTGCGCAGGCGCCGCCACCAGCCGGCGCCGTCGATCTCGGCGGCCTCGTACAGCTCGGTGGGGATGCCCTGGAGTCCGGCGAGGTTGACGACCATGGACTTGCCGATGCCCCACAGGCCGATGAAGCTGAACGCGAAGAGCACCAGGATCGGGTTGTCGAACCAGCGGATGCCGTCGGTGCCGGTGGCGTGGACGCCGGTGAGGCCGATGAGGCGGTTGACCCAGCCGGTCTGGGGGTTGAGGACCTGCTGCCAGATGAGGACGCCGGCGACGAGCGGGATCATCGAGGGCGCGTAGAACAGCAGCCGGAAGAACGCGGTGGCGCGCAGGTGCTTGGAGTTGAGCAGGAGCGCCAGCGCGAGGGCGACGACCATGCTCAGGGGCAGGAACAGGACGGTGAAGCGGAACGTGGCGGCCAGGGAGGTCCACGTGTCGGGGTCGGCGAGGGCGCGTTCCCAGTTGGAGGTCCCGGCGAAGCTGGTGGCGTCGGGGTCGGTGAGCTGGAAGTCGAGGGTGGAGAAGACGAGGGAGGCGCCGATGGGGACGGCCGAGAAGAGCAGGAAGCCGAGGATCCAGGGGCTGATGAAGAAGTAGCCCCAGCGTGCTTCGCGGCGCTGCATCGGCCCGGCGGGCCGGGTGGGGCGGCCGCCGCGCCGCCGCCGCGCGGCGGGGACCGCGTCGGTGAGACCGGACATGGGTGGTGGGCCTTTCGGAAGGCGGAGTGGGGGTGCCGGGCGGGCGGCGTGGCGCCCGCCCGGCGGGGAGGGGGCCCGGGGGTCTGGTCCGGGCCCGGTGGTGCGGCTATTCGGCGGCGTCGAAGACCGCTTGCAGGTCGGCTTGGAGGGCGGCGAGCTCGGTCGGGATGTCGAGGCCGTCCTCGGTGTTGAACTTGGTCGCGTACTCGGCGAGGACCGCTTCGGCTTCGAGGAAGTTCGGCATGCCGCCTTCGTGGGAGGGGTTGTCGACGTAGGTCATGCCTTCGACGGCGGTGTCCCAGTTGATGTCCTGGCCTTCGAAGTTGGCGGCGCCGACGCGTTCGAAGTAGCCGTCCTGGAGGCTGATGCGGGCGGGCATGCCGCCGTAGGTCTGGGTGAGGTCCTCGGCGGCGTCGCCGATGAGGTAGGTGAGGACGTCGAACGCCTCGTCGGGGTGCTCGGTGCTCTTGGTGATGGAGAAGGTGTCGGCGTGGAGCTTGGCGGTGGTGGTGCCGTCGTAGGAGGGGACGGCGGCGGTGTCCCAGGTGCCTTCGAACCCGGCCATGCAGCAGGTGGCGTACCACAGGTGGGTGTTGGCCATGGCGAGGTTGCCGGACTCGAACCAGGATCCGGCGTTGAGCATGTCGGAGTCGCCGTAGGGGCCGTTGGGGATGAAGTGGTCGGTCCACATGCCGTCGTAGTACCACTGCTGGGCCTCGGCCCAGTTGGCCGGGATCTGGGCGTTCCCGGCGTCGTCGACGAGGGATCCGGCGCCGAAGAGGGTGGACTGGGCGCGGATGTCGGCGAAGACGTTGCCGAAGCCGAACTGGACGATGTCGGCGGGGTCGAAGTCGGGGCTGGTGGCGTCGTTGCCCTCGGCGTCGACGGTGAGCTGCTTGGCGAGCTCGGTCATCGTGGCGATGTCCCAGACGTGCTCGGTCCCTTGGGCGTCGATGTAGGGGGCGCCGTACTCCTGGGGCGGGTAGGGCAGTCCGGCCTCGTCGAACAGGTCGAGGTTGATGTAGAGGAAGGACGGGAAGACCGCGAAGGGCAGGCCGATCTGGCCTTCCTCCTCGATGCGGTAGAAGTCGACGAGGGCGGGGTCGAAGTCAGTGAGGTCGTAGGCGTTCTCCTCGATGTACGGGGTGAGGTCGAGCCAGGCGCCGGGGAAGGTGGAGCGGCCGCGGATGCCCATGGGGCCGACGATGTCGGGGGCGTCGCCGGTGGCGATCTGGGTGGAGAGGATGTTCGGGGCCTGGTCGGCGTCGACGATCTCCAGGACCAGTTCGATGTCGTCCTGGGAGGCGTTGAACTCCTCGACGATCGCTTCCTGGGCGGGGATGGTCGGGGCGTCCGAGCCGGCGCCCATGCCGACGAACCAGCGGATCTCCACCTTGTCGGAGGCGCTGGAGCCGCCGCCGTCGAGGCAGGCGGCGGCGAGCAGGAGTGCGGTGCCGCCGAGGGCGGCGGCCTTGGCGGCGGCCGCGCCGCGGTGGCGGCGGGGAGGTGTGGTCACGGGTGCTCCTTGCTGCGGCCGCGGTGGACGCCGGCGGCCGGGAGGGGATGATGACACGGTCCTTGCGCCCCCGGGCTGGGGCCCGGATGTAGGCTGGACCAGTAGGTCTACGACTTACTGTTAAGACTTAGATTAAGTAGATCGACCCGTGCCGTCAATCTCCCCGCAATAACGGCATGGCCCCGGACAGGTAACGACACGGACTGGTGGACAGATGGAACGCCCCAAGCGGATGACGACCCGCGACCTCAAGCTCGGCAACCGGATGCGACTGCTGCGGACGCTGTACTTCGAGGGGCCGCTCACCCGCAGGGACCTCGCCCCCGCCACGGACCTGAGCACCGCGACGGTCTCCAACGTCACCGCCGAGCTCATCGCCGAGGGCATCGTCCGCGAGGCCGGGAAGGTCGACTCCGACGGCGGCCGCCCCCACATCCTGCTCGAAGTGGACCCCGGGCACGCGCTCGTCGTCGGCGTCGACGTCGGCGAGACCCACGTCCAGGTCGAGCTCCTCGACCTCCAGCTCGACCCGAGGGCCGCCGCGCGGTACGCGCTCGAAGCGGGCCGCCACGACCCGGCCACGGTCATCGACCGGATCGCCGCCGGCGTCGAGGAGGTGCTCGGCGCGGCCGGCGGCGTGCCGGTCCTCGGCGTCGGCGTCGGCATGCCCGGCATCGTCGAGTACGGACCCGACGGGATCGTCCACGCCCAGGCGTTCGGCTGGGACGCGGTCCCCTTGGGGCGCCTGCTCGCCGAGCGGCTCGGCCCGCTCCCCGTCCACGTCGAGAACGGCGCGATGACCATGGGCCAGGCCGAACTGTGGTTCGGGGCCGGGAAGGGCGCCTCCAACGCGATCATCGCGCTCATCGGCTCCGGCGTCGGCTCGTGCGTCGTCGCCGACGGCGCCCTCTACCGCGGCGCCGGGTCCAGCGCCGGGGAGTGGGGCCACACCACGATGCGCGTCGACGGGCGCCGCTGCCGGTGCGGCTCGCGCGGCTGCCTGGAGGCGTACGTCGGCGCCGAAGGCGTCCTCGACCGGTTCCTCGCCGCCACCGGCGCCGTCGACCTCTCCGGCGGCGAGGAGGCGGCCCTGGAGCGGCTCCTCGACGACCCCGCGGCCGCCGACGTGATCGACGAGACCGTCCGCTACCTCGGCGCCGGACTCGCCGACCTCCTCAACCTCTTCAACCCCGAGCTGATCGTCATCGGCGGCTGGGCCGGGCACCTCCTCGCCGCCCGCCGCCTCGCCGACATCACCGCCGCCACCGGCGAATACGCACTCAAGCAGCCCTTCGCGACCGCGCGCATCGCCCCCGGGCTCCTCGGCCCCGACGCCGTCGCCAAAGGCGCCGCGACCCCCGTCATCGTCCGGTTCCTCGGCGGCGCTTAGGACCCGCCCCGACACCTTTGACGCGTTCTTGACGGCCGCGCTGGCAAAACGCGGCAATGATGAACAGGTGCCACGAGGACAGCTCCGGATCTACCTGGGCGCGGCCCCCGGCGTCGGCAAGACCTACGCCGCGCTCGAGGAGGCCCGCCGCCGCGCCGACCGCGGGACCGACGTCGTCGTCGGCTTCGTCGAGACCCACGGCCGCCAGGCCACCGCCGACCTCGTCGTGGGCCTGGAGACCGTGCCCCGCCGCGCCGTCGAGTACCGCGGCTCCGCGTTCGAGGAGTTCGACGCCGACGCGGTGCTCCGCCGCGCCCCCGCGGTGGCCCTGGTCGACGAGCTCGCGCACACCAACGTCCCCGGCTCGCGCAACGAGAAGCGCTGGCAGGACATCGACGAGCTCCTCGACGCCGGGATCGACGTCATCTCGACGGTGAACGTGCAGCACCTCGAATCGCTCAACGACGTCGTCGCCCAGATCACCGGGGTCCCCCAGCGCGAGACCGTCCCCGACGAGGTCGTGCGCCGCGCCGACCAGGTCGAGCTGGCCGACATCACCCCCGAGGCGCTGCGCCGGCGCATGGTCCACGGCAACGTCTACCCGCCCGAGAAGGTGGACGCGGCCCTGTCGAACTACTTCCGCGTCGGGAACCTGACGGCCCTGCGCGAGATCGCGCTGCTGTGGCTCGCCGACAAGGTCGAGGACCAGCTCGAGCAGTACCGCGAGGACCAGCACATCACCGCCGTGTGGGAGTCGCGCGAACGCGTCGTCGTGGCCCTGTCGGGCGGCGACGAGGGCGACACGCTCATCCGCCGGGCCGCGCGCATCGCCGCCAGGTCCGGCAACGCCGACCTCAAGGCCGTGTACGTCGCGTCCGGCGACGGGCTCACCAGCGCCAGGTCCGCCCGGAACCTCGCCCGGCAGCGGACCCTCGTGGAGGACCTCGGCGGCACGTACCACCAGGTCGTCGGCGACTCGATTCCCGATGCGCTGCTGGAGTTCGCGCGCGGCGCGAACGCGACGCAACTCGTGCTCGGGGCCTCGCGCCGCGGCCGGTTCGCGCAGGCGCTCTCGCGCGGCGTCGGCGTCACCACCACCGCCCGGTCCGGGAAGATCGACGTGCACCTGGTCAGCCACGAGCGCGTCAAGTCCGTCAAGCGGGCCCGCTCGGGCCCCGGGCTCATCGACACCGCGCGGCGCCGCTTCGGGATCGCCCTCGCGTTCCTGGGGATCCCCGCGCTCGTCACCATCCTCATCCCCCTCCACGAGGACCTGTCGCTGACGACGATGATCCTCATCGTCCTCACCGCGGTCATGGCCCTGACGCTCACCGGCGGCATGTGGCCCGCCCTGCTGGGCGCGCTGATCGGGTTCTTCCTCCTCAACTACTTCTTCGCGACCCCCTACTACCAGTTCAAGATCCACGACCAGGAGCAGCTGGTCGCCCTCGTCGTGTTCGTGGCGCTCGCGCTCGGCGGCGCCGCCGTGGTCAACCTGTCGGCGGCGCGGGCGCGGCTGGCCGCGCGCGCCAGCGCCGAGGCGCAGACCCTCGCGACGCTCGCCGGGAACGTCCTGCGCGGCGGCTCCGGGCTGGACGACCTGCTGGAGCAGCTGCGGGAGACGTTCTCGCTCACGTCGGTCACCCTGCTGGAGCGCACCGCGCCCGGCGCGGGCCCGGACGAGCGGCACGACCCGAAGGCGTGGCGGGTCGTCGCGCACGCGGGCGCCGCGTGCGGCAGCCCCGGCGCCGCCGAGAACGACCTGCCGATCCGCGACGACCTCGCGCTGGCGCTGCGCGGGCACACCCTGGAGGCGGCGGACCGGCGCATCGCGCAGGCGTTCGCGATGCACGCGGCCGCGGCGCTGGAGCGGGAGCGCCTTGAGCGCCAGGCGGAGGCGGTGGAGCGGCTCACGGATGCGGACAAGCTGCGGACGGCGCTGCTGGCGGCGGTCTCGCACGACCTGCGCACGCCGCTGGCGTCGGCGCGGGTCGCCGTGTCGAGTCTGAAGTCCACTGGGGAGCTGTTCACGCCCGGGGAGCGCGAGGAGCTGCTCGACTCGGCGGAGCAGTCGCTGGCGCGGCTGACGGGCCTGGTGGACAACCTCCTCGACATGTCCCGGCTCCAAGCGGGCGTGCTCGGCGCCGACCCGGTGCCGATCGCGCTCGACGAGGCGGTGCCGTGGGCGCTCGACGAGATCGGGGCGGCCGCGGCGGACGTGAAGCTCGACGTGCCCGCGGACCTGCCGGAGGTGATGGCCGACCCCGGTCTGCTCCAGCGGATCCTGGTGAACGTCATCGCGAACTCGCTGCGGTACAGCCCCGAGGGGGTGCCGCCGCGGCTGACCGCGGGGATCCACGGCGGGTCCGTGGAGCTGCGGGTGGTCGACCGCGGTCCGGGCGTCCCGGACGAGGACCGCGAGACGATGTTCCGGCCGTTCCAGCGGCTCGGCGACCGCGACAACACGACCGGCGTGGGGCTGGGGCTCGCGCTGTCGCGCGGCCTGGCCGAGGCGATGGGCGGGACCCTGGGCCCGGAGGCGACTCCGGGCGGCGGGCTGACGATGGTGCTGGCGCTGCGGATCGCGGCGCCCGACGGAGAGGGTGCTGAGTGATCAAGGTCCTGGTGGTGGACGACGAGCCGCAGATCGCGCGGGCGCTGCGGATCAACCTGTCGGCGCACGGGTACGAGGTGACGACCGCGGCCGACGGCGCGCAGGCGCTGCGCGTGGCCGCGGCGGTCGTCCCGGACCTGGTGGTGCTCGACCTGGGCCTGCCGGACATGGACGGCGCCGAGGTGATCGAGGGCCTGCGCGGCTGGTCGAAGGCGCCGATCCTGGTCCTGTCGGGCCGGGCCGCGAGCGCCGAGAAGATCGCCGCCTTGGATGCGGGCGCCGACGACTACGTGACCAAGCCGTTCGACATCGGCGAGCTCCTCGCCCGCGTCCGGGCCGCGACCCGCCGCTCGGGCCCCGGCGCCGACTCCCCGGTGACGGCGATCGGCCCGGTCACGGTCGACCTGGCCGCGCGCGAGGTCCGCAGGGACGGCGACGAGGTGCGCCTGACGCCCACCGAGTGGCAGCTCCTCGAAGTGCTCCTGCGCAACCCCGGCAAGCTCGTGAGCCAGCGCGAGCTCCTCCACCGCGTGTGGGGCCCCAACTACGACCGCGAGACGAACTACCTGCGCCAGTACATGGCCCAGCTCCGCCGCAAACTCGAGGCGGACCCGGCGCGTCCGGTGCATCTGCTGACGGAGCCGGGCATGGGGTACCGGTTCCGGCCGTAGGCCCCCGGTTCGTGCCAGGTGGCGCGGCGCGGTCCCGGGGACGGGCCCGGTGCTCCTACAGTGGTCGTTCAATCACACGATCGAACCGGGGAGCGGGACATGAGCGCGTCGGACACCACTGGGGGCACGTCGAAGCCGGGCGCGGTCATCGCGCTGTGCGTGGCGGCGCTGCTGTTCGCGGCCCTGGTGGCCGTGAAGATCGGGCTGTTCGCCGACTTCAGGGCCGACTCCTCCGACGGGTGCTTCGCGGAGCAGAACCCGCAGTACGTCACCGCGTGCGAGCAGTTCGCGCCCGCCTCGTGGTTCGCGCCGTACCTGCTGTCGATCATCGTCTACGCGGTCTTCGCGGCCCTCTTCGCGGCCGCCGCGGTCCTCACCGCCCGCGCCCGCCCGGCCGCCCGCACCTTCAGCCTTGTCACCGCGGTCGCCGCGGTCATCTTCGCCGTGATCCCCGGCGTCCTCGACCTCGGCTGGCGCTTCGCCGTCGCCACCTCCACCGAAGGCGACAAGTGGGTCGCCGAATACGTCCGCGACCACGCCCCCGCCTGGTACGGCCCCGCCGAGGCGACCGCCCTCATCGCGGCGGCGGTCTGCGCAGTCGTCGCAGTGGTCCTGCTGCGCCGCAGGGCGTCCGCTCAGTAGTTCCCGGACGGCACGAGGTCGTCGGCGCGGGTTCTGTCCTGGGCGATGTAGGTGTCGGTGAAGGCCCCGACGGCGGCTGAGACGGCGGGGTCGCGGAGGGCGGTGAGGGCGGCGGTGAAGCAGCTGCGGGCCGCGGCGGCGAGGGCCGGGTCGTGGAGGGCGGCGGTGGCGGCGCGGAGGTAGAGGTCGGCGGGGGCGGCGTCGTGCCAGAGGGGTTCGAGGGCCGCGGTCGCGGCGGCGCTCGCGGCGGGGTCGTCGAGGAGGGCCGCGGCGACGGCGACGGGGACGATCCAGTCGGGGCCGGGCTGGGCGTCGATCATGCGCAGTTCGAGGTAGCGGCCGCGGGGGCGGACGGGCGGGAACAGTGTGGACAGGTGGAAGTCGAGGTCGTCGCGGGTGGGCGGGCGCAGGTCGGGGGCGCGGAGCCAGTCGCGGAAGGTGAGGCCGCGGGGGACGGTCCAGCGGCCGGGGCCGCGGAGGGCCATGACGCGGGCGTCGAGGGCGTAGCGGGCCCATGCCTCGCGCGGGTCGCCGGCGGGGACGGGGCGCGAGCGGGACGGGTCGATCGCGGTCCACACGTGCTGGCGGGTGGAGCGCCACAGGCTCGGCTCGCCGCGGCGCAGCGGGGAGTTCGCGAACGCGGCGACGAGAACGGGGCCGAGGCGGTGGGCGAGGGCCCAGCGGGACGCGAGCTGGGATTCGGTGCCGGTGTCGAGGCACACCTGGACGGAGGCGGTGTTCGCCATCATCCACCGCCCGGCGCGCCCGTCCTGGTCGAACAGCTCCTCCATGGCCTGGTAGCGGGCCGAGCGGACCACCCTGCGGGGCAGGCGAACCGGGTCCAGGCCCAGGCCGAGGAGTTCGAGGCCCTCGTCGGCAAGCGCCGAGGCGATGCGGGCGCGGTCGGCTTCGAGGTCGTCGAAGCACTCGCGCAGGGACCCGGGCTTGGTACTCAGTTCGAGGGCGCCGCCGGGCTCGAAGCTGAGCCGGGTCCGTCGCGGCAGCGCGTCCCGGACGCCCAGAAGGGCCTTGACGGTCTCGTCGTCGATGCGGCGACGCCGGTCGGCGGTGCTGGTGAGGTGCCACTCCACCTCGGCGCCCACCCGGCCGGGCGGAGTCGGTTCGAATCCCTGGGCCGCAATGTACTCGGAGGCGGCGTCCTCGGTGAGGGGCGCGGCGGCGCGGTCGCGGAGCGTGGCTTCGGACATGCTGTCTCCCGGTCTCGGTGGAGGCCGCGGGCCTCGCGGCCCGCGCCGAGTATTCCTATCGGATCAATAGGATATAAGCATGGTACGGGCCGCCGCCCTGCCGCGCAACCGCAAGCGCGCTCAGCGCGGCATCCACGCGTCGTCGGCCGCGGTCAGCTCGGCGATGCGCACCGGGAAGTCCCCTGTGGCCGCCTGCGCGAGCGAGACCTCGTCGAAGACCGAGCGCACCGCGGCCCTTGCGGCGACCCACAGCCGCGGCAGGTTCACCGCGGCCCCTTCGTAACTCGTCTCCTCGGGGCGCCGCCCGCGGACCTCCGAGAGCGGCCCGTCGACCGCGCGCAGCACCTCCCCCACCGAGACGTCGCCGGGGTCGCGGGCGAGCCGGTAGCCGCCCTCGACGCCGCGGACCGAGTCGACGAGGTGGGCCCGGCGCAGGTCGCCGAGGATGACCTCGGCGAACTTGCGCGGCAGGGCCTGCGCGGCCGCGAGGGCGCTGGCGGAGATGGTCCGCGGATGGCCGGTGGCGAGCGTGACGGCGATGCGGACGGCGTACTCGCCTCGTGCGGAGACCTGCATGATGCGGGCTCCCTTCGTGATCTGGGGCAAAGCGGAACGTGTACTTGAATCCTACTTGATCGATAGGATATGCTGTCGGAGTGAACCGCACCAGCGAGCCCGCGCGTCAGTGGCCGACCAAGAGGCGCCACATCGACTTCGCGCGTTCGGCATCGGCGCTGTGTCGCCCGGGCCGCGCCGCCGGACCGCACCGCTGACCGCGAGCGGAACCCGCGACGCCGCCCTCCCCCCGGACTCCGACCGAGAACGAACGAAGGCGCCGCCATGACTCCCGTCCAGACCCGCACCCGCCCCCCGGCCCACCGCCGCTCGGGCACCGCCGTCATCACCGTCACCGTCGAGATCCCCGCCGACGACCCGAGGCTCGCGCGGCGCCTGACCGCCGCGCTCGGGGTCCTCGCGCAAGGCGGCGGCCGCGTCGCCGTCGAAGGGGCGCAGGCGATCCCGGCCGAGCCGGCCCCCGAGGCCCCGGTCCCCGCGCCCGCGCTCGTCATCGACGTCCCGGGCCGCGAGGTGACCATCCACGGCGAGGAGGTCGCGCTGACCCGCCTGGAGTTCGAGCTCCTCGCGTTCCTCGCGCGCCACCCCGGGATGGTCCACACCAGATCCGAGCTGCTCCAGTACGTCTGGGAGACACCGGACACGGGCCTGCCCGGCCGCACCGTCGACGTCCACGTGCGGCGCCTGCGCGCCAAGCTCGCCGAGTTCGACGCGCTCGTCTCCACCGTCCGCGGCGTCGGCTACCGGTTCACCCGCAGCCGCGACGTGGAGTACCGGACCACCACCGGCGGGTACGAGGACCGGGGTCCCACGATCTAAGAAATCCTAGTATTTCTATAGGAATACTGATAGTGTTGCGGGCATGACGTCCGCCAGCCTCCTGACGCGGCGGCGCGAGATCGACCAGATGCGCGCCGCCAGCGCCCTCTGTCGTCCCCGAATGCGCTAGTCGGGCCCGCGCCCCGCGCCGCCCGACTCCGCGATTCGCAGCACCTCGAATCTCCTTCTCCCGGCTCAGTCCCGGTTCCTCCCGCACGCCCTCCTCCGGGCGGCGCCCTCGCACGCTACCCACCGTAAGGACTCCACTGTGACCGACAGCTTCGCCGTGACCGCCGTGGTCGGCAACCCCAAGCGCCTCTCGCGCACCCTCTCCACCGCCGAAGCCCTCGCCGCCGCCATCGCGGCCGGCGTCGGCGCCGAGCCCCGCACGACCTCCACCGACCTCGCCGAGCTGTACCTCGACGGGATCGAGCCGCCGCACGACGGCTTCGAGCACGCCCTCGACCGGATCACGGCCGCCCCGGTCCTGGTCGTGGGCACGCCCGTCTACAAGGCCTCCTACACGGGCCTCTTGAAGCTCTTCCTCGACCAGCTCCCGCCGGGCGCCCTGCAAGGGACCGTGGCGGTCCCGGTCACCGTGGCCGCCTCGGCCGAGCACCGGTTCCTCGCCGACCTCCAGCTGCGGCCGGTCCTGGCCGAGCTGGGCGCAAGCCTGCCGGTGCCCTCGCTCACGTTGCGGGAGCAGGAACTCGGCGACCTGGACGCGCTCATCGCGTCGTGGTCCGACGCGCACCTGCCCGCGCTCGCCGCCGCCGTACGCCGCGAATCCGCGGAGGTGTCGGCATGAGCACCCAGGTCCAGGCGGGCGTCGAGCCCGGCGTGTTCCGGTCGCTGTTCCGCGCCCACCCCGCCGGGGTGACCGTGGTCTGCGCCGACCCGGGCACCGGCCCGGCCGGGTTCACCGCGACGTCGCTGACGTCGGTGTCGCTCGACCCGCCGCTGGTGTCGTTCGCGATCGCGAACACCTCCTCGGCGTGGCCCGCGGTCCGCGAGTCCGCGAGCCTGACGGTGAACTTCCTGGCCGCCGACCAGCACGCGGTGGCGACCCGCTTCGCCACCAGCGGCATCGACCGGTTCCAGGGCACCTCCTGGTCGCGCCTGGAGACCGGCGAGCCGGTCCTGGCCGACGCCCCGGCGCACCTGCGGGCGGTCGTCACCGACCGCATCGCGGCCGGGGACCACCACATCGTCCTGGCGCTGGTCGTCGACGCCGCCGCGGGCGGCGACCACGACCCGCTGGTCTACCACGCGGGCGGCTACTGCGCCGCCGCTCCCCTCGACTGACCGCCACCTCTCGTTCCGAAAGGCCTTCCCGTGCAATCCAAGACCACCCGACGAACCCTTCTGGCGGGCGTGTCCGCCCTCAGTGCGCTGGCCCTCGCCGCCTGCTCCGAAGAGGACGGCGGGCCCGTGCTCGCCGCCGACGCCGACCTGCCGACCGCCGTGCCCGAGGGCACGAAGCTCGTCATCGGCGACCCGTCCCAGCAGGTCGCGTTCGAGCTGTCGGGGCTGGCGTCCCTGCTCACCTTCGACGTGGAGTGGGCGAACATCTCCGGCGGGCCCAAGTCCGCGGAGGCGTTCCGCGCCAAGTCCCTCGACATCTCCTCGGTGGCCGACATCCCGCCGATCCACACCAACTGGACGGGCCTGCCGACGCGGATCGTGGCCGCGGCCGGGCGCATCGACCCGCTCCAGCACCCGATCTACGACCTCGGGGTGGCCCCCGGCGCCGACGTCACGTCCATCCAGGACCTGGCGGGGAAGCGGATCGCCTACTCCCCCGGGCAGGCCCAGGGCGCGCTCGTCCTGCGGGTCCTCGACGCGGCCGGGCTGACCCAGGACGACGTGGAGCTCGTGGAGCTGCCGTCGACGGCCGACACCTACTCGAACGCCCTGGCGGGCGGGGAGGTCGACGTCGCCCCGATCGGCGGCACCCAGGTCAAGTCCTATGTGAACAAGTACGGGGCGGACGGGGCGACGACGATCGCGCACGGCCTGCGCGACGACCCGTGGGTGCTGTACGCGCCCGTGGAGGTCCTCGAGGACGCCGACAAGGCCGCCGCGATCGCCGAGTACGTGCGCCTGTGGGGCGCCGCGAAACTGTGGACCCGCGCCAACCGCGACGAGTGGATCAACGCCTGGTACGTCGAGCACGAGGGCCTGTCCGTCGAGGACGGCGAGTACCTGCACGACCGCGAGGGCGAGCCGGACTTCCCCGAGACCTGGGACGAGACGATCGCCCGCCACCAGGAGACCATCGAGGTCGTGGCCGCGGGCACCGGCAACGAGGTGCTCGACGCCGAGGACCTGTACGACCGGCGCTTCGAGCCGCTCGTGGCCGAGGGCATCGCCGAGTACGGGGACGGCGGCGCGTCATGACCGACGTGAAGACCAAGGCGCCCGCGGTCGTCCCGCCCGTGGACGACGAGGAGCTGGCCGCGGGCCGGGCCTCGCGGCCGCGCGGCAAGCGCCGACTCGGGCCGGGCAAGCCGATCCCGCTGGCGTTCCTCATCGGGCCGCTGCTGCTGCTGGGCGTGTGGGCCTGGGGCTCGGCGGCCGGGTGGATCGACGACCGGGTGCTGACCGCCCCGTGGACCGTGGTGACCACGGCCTGGGAGCGGTGGGAGTCCGGGAAGCTCGGCCCCGACCTGCTCGTGTCCACGCAGCGGTTCGCGCTGGGCCTGCTGTTCGGGGTCCTCGCCGGGCTCGCGCTCGCGCTCGTGTCGGGCCTGAGCCGCTGGGGCGAGGCGATCGTGGACGGCCCCGTGCAGATCAAGCGGTCCATCCCGAACCTCGCGCTGCTGCCGCTCCTGCTGCTGTGGTTCGGCATCGACGAGCGGATGAAGATCATCACGATCGCGCTCGGCGTGCTCATCCCGATCTACATCCACACCCACAACGGACTCAGGTCCATCGACGGGCGCTACGCCGAGCTCGCCGAGACGCTGCGGCTGGGGCCCGCCGCGTTCGTCGGCCGGGTCGTCCTGCCCGGGGCCCTGCCGGGGTTCCTGCTGGGCATGCGGTTCGCCGTGACCTCGGCGTGGCTGTCCCTGGTCGTGGTCGAGCAGGTCAACGCCACCAGCGGCATCGGGTACATGATGCTGCTGGCCGGGACCTACGGGCAGACCGACGTCATCATCGTCGGCCTGGTCCTGTACGCGCTCCTGGGGCTGGCCTCCGACGCGATCGTCCGACTGATTCAGAGGAGGGCCCTGACATGGCGCCGCACCCTGGAGGACTGACCACCGCTGCGGCCGTGCGCATCAGCGGCCTCCACCGCTCCTTCACCGACGACCGGCCGGTCCTGTCCGGCCTGGACCTCCACATCAGTCCGGGCGAGTTCGTCGCGCTGCTCGGCCGGTCGGGGTCCGGGAAGTCGACGCTCCTGCGGGCCCTCGCCGGGCTCGACCAGGACGCGACGGGCACCGGCGACATCGAAGTGCCCGAGCAGGTCTCGGTGGTGTTCCAGGACTCGCGGCTGCTGCCGTGGCAGCGGGTCCTGCGCAACGTCGTCCTGGGCCTGACCGGCCCAGGCGCCGTGCAGCGCGGCAAGGACGCGCTCGCGGAGGTCGGGCTCGCCGGACGCGAGCGGGCCTGGCCCCGGGAGCTGTCCGGCGGCGAGCAGCAGCGCGTGGCCCTGGCCCGGTCCCTGGTCCGCGAACCCGAACTGCTGCTCGCCGACGAGCCCTTCGGGGCCCTGGACGCGCTGACGCGCATCAAGATGCACGGGCTGCTGCGGGCCCTGTACGAGCGGCACCGGCCCGCGGTCCTGCTCGTGACGCACGACGTGGACGAGGCGATCGTCCTCGCCGACCGGGTCCTCGTGCTCGACCACGGCGTCGTCAAGACCGAGCGGCGCATCGACCTCGACGGCACCCGCGACCCCTCGGACCCGCGCTTCGCGGCCGTCCGCACCGAACTGCTCGCCGCACTCGGCCTGGCCGGCGGCGCCGAGATCAAGCAGGAGGAATCATGAGCGACCCGAAGCCGCTGCACCTCAACGCGTTCCTGATGAGCACCGGGCACCACGAGGCGTCCTGGCGGCTGCCCGAGTCGGACCCGTACTCGACGACGTCGATCGCGCACTACGCGACGCTCGCGCAGACCGCCGAGCGCGGGAAGCTCGACTCGATCTTCTTCGCCGACTCGCCGTCCCTGTGGGGCACCATCGGCCGCAGGCCCTCGGGGTCGCTGGAGCCGACCGTGGTCCTCGCCGCGATCGCGGCGCTGACGACGCACATCGGGCTCATCGCGACCGCGTCGACGACGTACAACGAGCCGTACAACCTGGCCCGGCGCTTCGCCTCGATCGACCACATCTCCGGGGGCCGGGTCGGCTGGAACATCGTCACCACCGCGACGCTCGACGCGGCCCGGAACTTCAACCTCGACGAGCTGCCGTCCCACGCGGCGCGGTACGCCCGGGCCGAGGAGTTCCTCCAGGTCGCCAAGAAGCTGTGGGACTCCTGGGACGACGCCGCGGTCCTCGCCGACAAGGAGGCGGGGCTGTGGGGCGACGACCGGCTGCTGTACCCCGCCGCGCACGAGGGCGAGCACTTCCAGGTCGCCGGGGCGCTCAACGTCCCGCGGTCGCCGCAGGGGCACCCGCTGCTGGTGCAGGCCGGGTCCTCGGAGGACGGGAAGTCGTTCGCGGCCAACCACGCCGAGGCGATCTTCACCGCGTGGCAGACCATCGAGGAGGCGCAGGCGTTCTACGCCGACATCAAGCGCCGCGCGAAGGACGCCGGGCGCGACCCCGACACGGTCCTGGTGCTCCCGGGGATCGTCCCGGTCCTGGGCTCCAGCGAGGCCGAGGCCAGGCTCCTGGAGGAGGAGCTGGACCGGCTCATCGTCCCCGAGTACGCGCTGGGCAACCTCGCGAAGCAGCTCAAGCTCGACCCGTCCGAACTGGACCTCGACAAGGAGCTGCCCGCGGTCCTGCCCACCGAGGACGAGATCGAGGGCGCCAAGAGCCGCTTCACGCTCATCGTGGACCTGGCCCGGCGCGAGCACCTGACGGTGCGCCAGCTGATCGGTCGCCTCGGCGGCGGGCGGGGGCACCGGACCTTCACCGGCACGCCCGAGCAGGTCGCCGACGCGATCCTCGACTGGGCCGACAACGGCGCCGCGGACGGGTTCAACATCATGCCCGCGGTCCTGCCCTCGGGGCTGGAGGCGTTCGTCGACCAGGTCGTCCCGATCCTGCAATCCAAGGGCCGCTTCCGGACCGAGTACGAGACGGACACCCTCCGCGGCCACTACGGGCTCGAGCGCCCGGTGAACCCGCGGCGCATCGCCGCGGTCGAGTCGGCCGTGCGCGGCGTCCTCGCCCACTCCCGCTAGGACAAACCGGGGCGGACCGTCCCGAATGCCGGAACGGCCGCGGGACGGCGGGCGTTTCCCGAGCCAGAGCGCGGTCCTGCCGCCCACATGACGGGACCGGGGTTGCCTCGCATCGCGGGGCAACCCTACAATTCCCACTAGATTAGTCTGAATAATCGGACTACTAGGAATACCTTCCTTCACGATACAGAAAGCAATCCCCATGAGCTCTGCAAGCCCGCGCCCCCTCAAGCGCCGCAGCGTCATCGCGGCCGCCGCCGCCCTGCCCGCCGTCACAGCGCTCGCGGCCTGCGGCGGCAACGACGACGACTCCTCCGAGGCCGCGGCCGACGCCGACGCCTCGACCGCCTCGGGCACCATCCGCCTGGGCTACTTCGGGAACGTCACCCACGCCCCCGCCCTCGTCGGCCTCGAAGCCGGGGTCTTCGCCGACACCCTGCCCGGCGCCGTCACGATCGAGGAGACCGTCTTCAACGCCGGGCCCTCCGCGATCGAGGCGCTCTTCGCCGACGCCATCGACATCTCCTACATCGGACCGAACCCGGCCATTAACGGCTGGGCCCAGTCGCAGGGCCAGGCCCTCCACATCATCGCCGGATCCACCTCCGGCGGCGCCGGCCTCGTCGTCAAGCCCGAGATCGCCACCGTCGAGGACCTGCGCGGCAGGGCCCTCGCCACCCCGCAGCTGGGCAACACCCAGGACGTCGCGGCCCGCTACTGGCTCAAGGAGCAGGGCTTCGCGACCGACGAGAACGGCGGCGGCGACGTCGCCGTCACCCCCATCGACAACTCCGAGGTCGCCGCCGCGTTCGACGACGGCACCGTGGACGCCGCCTGGGCCGTCGAGCCGCGCTACTCCGACCTGCTGCTCAAGCACGGCGCCGTCGAGTTCCTCAACGAGCGCGAGCTGTGGGACGGCGGCGAGTTCGTCACCACCCACATCATCGTCTCCAAGAAGTTCCTCGACGCCCAGCCCGCCCTGGTCAAGGCGTTCCTCGAAGGCCACCTCGCGGCCCTCGACTACATCGCCGCGAACCCCGACGACGCCCAGGTCAAGTCCAACGACCGCATCGAGGCCCTCACCGACAAGCGCCTCGACGACGCCGTCATCGCCGCGGCCTTCGCGAACCTGAGCTTCACCGCCGACCCGATCGCCGCGTCCCTCCAGGGCAGCAAGGAGCACGCCGTCGAGATCGGACTCCTCGAAGAGGTCGACCTCACCGGCATCTACGCCCTCGACGCCCTCAACCAGGTGCTCGCCGACCGCGGCGACGCCGAGGTCTCGGCGGGTGACCTGGCATGACCGAAACCCGCACACCGTCGCGGGTCGATGACGACACCGCCCGGGCCGCAGGCGCCGTGGTGCTGACCGACGTGGTCAAGCGCTACGGCCGCGGCCCGGGCGCCGTCACCGCACTCGACGGCGTCTCCCTCGCCGTCGCGCCCGGCAGCTTCACCTGCCTGCTCGGCGCCTCCGGCTGCGGCAAGAGCACCCTGCTCTCGCTCGTCGCCGGACTCGACGACCTCTCCGGCGGCTCGATCGAGCACGTCGACCAGCCGGTCGCCATGATGTTCCAGGAATCGGCGCTCTTCCCCTGGCTCACCGTCCAGGGCAACGTCGAGATCGCCATGCGCGTGCGCGGCGTCGGTCGGGCTGAACGACGCCGCCGCGCCCTGGAACTGCTGGAGACCGTGCGGCTCACCGGGTTCGCGCACAAGCGCCCCCACGAGCTGTCCGGCGGCATGCGCCAGCGCGTCGCGCTCGCGCGGGCCCTCGCGCAGGACGCCTCGGTCCTGCTCATGGACGAGCCGTTCGGCGCCCTCGACGCCATGACCCGCGACCTCCTGCACGACGAGCTGGAGCGGATCTGGCGCGAGCAGCACCTGACGGTGCTGTTCGTGACCCACAACGTCCGCGAGGCGGTGCGCCTGGGCGACCAGGTGGTGCTGCTGTCCTCCCGGCCCGGCCGGGTCCTCAACGTGTACGACGTGGAGCTGGAGCGCCCCAGGCGCATCGACTCCGCGCCGGTCGCGGCGCTGGCCGCCGAGATCACCGACGCGCTCCGCGAGGAGGTGTCGCGCCATGCCCACTGAGACCGTGAAGTCGAAGGTGGAGGACACCTCGCGCGACTGGGTGTCGGGCCTCGACGAGCTGGAGCGGACCCCGATCACCGAGACCCGCTGGGGCCGGTTCGCGTCGCGCCTGTGGGCCGGGACGTGGCCGAAGGCGCTCGCGCTGGTCATCGTCATCGGGTTCTGGCAGCTGCTGTTCCTGTCGGGGTGGAAGGACCCGTGGGCGCTCCCCTCGCCGCTGATGGTGTGGGAGGAGCTCGCGGCGTACGTGCCGACGCCGGACTACTGGACGGCCATCGGGATCACCATGCAGCGGGCCCTGACCGGGTTCGCGCTGTCGGTGGCGGTCGGGTCGCTCCTGGGGATCGCGGTGGCGCGGTTCAAGCCGCTGCGCGCGGCGATCGGGTCGGCGATCACCGGCCTCCAGACGATGCCGTCGATCATCTGGTTCCCCCTGGCGATCCTGCTGTTTCAGATCTCGGAGTCCACGATCATGTTCGTGGTGATCCTGGGGGCGGTGCCCTCGATCGCGAACGGGATCATCTCGGGGATCGACTACGTGCCGCCCGCGTGGAAGCGGGTCGGGGCGGTCCTGGGCATGCGGGGCTTCCAGCTGTACCGGCACGTCATCATGCCCGCGACGCTGCCCTCGTTCGTGTCGGGCCTGAAGCAGGGGTGGGCGTTCGCGTGGCGCTCGCTCATGGCCGGGGAGCTCCTGGTGATCGTGGCCGGGCAGGGCTCGATCGGCGCGCTCATGCAGGGCGCCAGGGAGTTCAACGACGCGCCGCGGGTGCTGACGTGGATCATCACGGTCCTGGTCATCGGCATAGTCGTGGACACGCTGTTCAGGGCCGCCGACAACAAGATCCGCCGGTCCTGGGGCCTGGACCAGGAATAGCCGAGACCTCTCCCGGAGGGCGCCCCGCACCGGCGCCCTCCGGGGGATCGACCTCCCTGCGACGCCGTGGCAGACCACGGCCTCGACTCCGGTCCCGGGGTCCCGATCAGCTCGCGGGACCCCGGGACCGGCAAGTGAACGGGGGTCGAAGTGTGCTGGACGGTTGTGTGAGGTGGGGCCTGGGGGTGGGTTCGGGCGGTTCGGGGCGGTTACGGTTGCGGGTGATGTCCGAGCGAACGGAAGGCCCGCCCGTGATCTACAACCTCTTCGACTCCGCCGCCGCGTACCGGCCGACCGAGGCCGAGCAGGCCGGGCCGGTGCCGCCGATCGAGGCGGTGCTGTTCGACTTCAGCAACACGATCTTCAAGCTCATCGACATCCCGACGTGGCTGCGGCGGGTCGCCGAGGCGGCCGCGAAGCCGATCGACGCGGCGACGGTGGAGAAGACCGCCGCGCAGCTGTACGAGTCGTACCGGATCCCCGAGGTCGCCGCGGCGCAGGTCGGGCGGGACGAGTCGGCCGCGCAGCACCGGGCGGCGCTGTTCGCGTGGTTCGAGCGGGTCGACTACTTGCAGGGGATCGAGGCGACCGCGTACGAGCTGATCGCCGCCCCGGACGCGTGGGTGCCCTACCCGGACACCGAGCCGCTGCTGCGGGAGCTGCGCCGCCGCGGGATCAAGACCGGGATCGTGTCGGACTTCCCGTGGGACGTGGGCGTCCACATGGAGCACTTCGGGCTCGAGGACCTGGTGGACGTGCGGATCGTGTCGTACCAGTTCGGGACCGAGAAGCCCGACCCGGTGCTGTTCCGGGCCGCGTGCGAGCGCCTCGGGGTGGACCCGCGGGCGGCGCTCATGGTCGGGGACAACCCGGCGAAGGACGGCGGGGCGGCCGCGTCGGGGCTGCGGGCGTTCATCCTGCCGGGCGAGGCCCGCACCGGTGAGCGGGGCCTCGCGCACGTCCTCGGCTTCCTGGACTAGCTACTTGAGGAAGCTCCCGTAGGGGCCGGAGAGGATGCGCCGCTTCTGGTCGGCGCTGAAGTGGCAGTTCGGGTAGTTATAGAACGAGGCCGACATGGGGGTCCCGTCGGTCGAGGTGGAGTCGGGGAGCCCGAGGGCGTGGCCGAGCTCGTGGACCATGCCGCCGTACCAGCGGTTCATGGGGCCGTTGATCCCGGCGGCGCCGTCGGCGTCGTGGCCGGAGAGGATGACCCAGCCGCCGCCTCCTCCGCCGCCGGAGACGTTGGCCTTCTCGGCGCTGATCTCGCCGACGTTGATCCAGCGGGAGTCGGGCGCGCCGAGGCCGAACTTGCGCATGAGCTCCTGCTGCATGTTGAACACGACCCACCAGTACTGGTCGCTCCCGTTGGGGGTGTTCTCGTACCAGGACCGGGGGTGGTCGCCCGCGGCGACCTCGACGACGGGGCTGTTGAGGGTGAAGGTGACGCCGAGCTCCTGGCGGTAGTAGCGCTGGGACTCGTACATGACGGCGGCGATGCCGTCGGGGTAGCGGGAGTCGTTCGCGACGTCGGTGGGCCGCAGCCAGAAGACGCGGACCGTGCCGTTCGGCGGGGCCGCCTGGGCGGACGCGGCGAACGCGGTGGCGCCGACGACGGGCGCGGCGCCGGCGAGGGCGCCGAGGCGGATCGCTGACCTGCGGGAGAGACTGGGATTCATGAGATACCTCCGCTGATGTCGGTAGGCAGTGCCGGGTGCGGACCGAAAAAACCGAAAAGGTTTTCGGGCCGCCTCCACGCCATCTTACGAACGCGCCCCGCATAAGTCAACGTATCTATATGAATCAATACAAAATGGGTTCAGTCGCGGCCCTTGGGCTTCGCGCGCAGGTGGGCCCGCTCGCCCTGGGCCCCGAACAGGCTGAGGAACTCCACCGACTCCTCCCCCGCCCGGCCGAACCAGTGCGGCGTGCGCGTGTCGAACTCGGCGGCCTCGCCGGGCTTCATCACGAAGTCGTGCTCCCCCAGCACCACCCGCAGCCTTCCGTTGAGGACGTACATCCACTCGTAGCCCTCGTGGACCTGCGGGTCCGGCTCGGTCTGCTCCCCGGCGGGGATGATGAGCTTGTACGCCTGGATGCCGCCGGGCCGGCGGGTCAGCGGCAGGTGGACCATGCCGTGGCGCACGACCGGGCGCAGGTGGATGCGCGGGTCGCCCGTCGGCGGGGCGTCGACCAGCTCGTCGAGGGTGACGCCGTGGGCCTTCGCCAAGGGCAGCAGCAGTTCCAGTGTGGGGCGCCGCGCGCCCGACTCGAGGCGCGAGAGGGTGCTCACCGAGATGCCCGTCTGCTCGGCGAGGTCGGCGAGCGTCGCCTCCCGCCGCTTGCGCAGCGCCCGCAGCCGCGGGCCGACCGCATCCAGGGCCTTTTCGAGTCCGTCGTCAGGATCCATGCCTCCGAGTTTGCCATAACGGCAAGAAAGTTTGCCGGTTTCGCGAAGGCCGTTCTACCGTTCTCGCAGGAGGTGGTCGAAGTGACCGATGAATTGAGGGACCGGTACGACGTCGTGGTGATCGGCGGCGGCGCCGCCGGGCTGAACGGGGCGCTCGTCCTCGCGCGCGCCCGCCGCACCGTGGCCGTGATCGACGCGGGCGAGCCGCGCAACGCCCCCGCCGACGGCGTCCACGGCCTGCTCGGCCGCGAGGGCACGCCCCCGGGTGAGCTGCTCGCCAAGGGACGCGAGGAGGTCCGTGGCTACGGCGGCCACGTGGTGGACGGGCGCGTCGCGAAGGCCGACAAGGGTGACGACGGGTTCACCGTCGCGCTTGAGGACGGTCGCGAGGTCGCCGCCCGGCGCCTGCTCGTCGCCACCGGCCTCACCGACGCGCTCCCCGACATCCCCGGATTGGCCGAACGCTGGGGCACCGACGTCATGCATTGCCCGTACTGCCACGGCTGGGAGCACCGCGACCAGGCCGTCGGCGTCATCGGCACCGGGCCGGGCGCCGTCCACCAGGCGACCCTGTTCCGCCAGTGGACCGACGACCTCGTGTTCTTCACCCACACCGCGCCCGAGCTCACCGCCGACGAGCGCGAGCGGTTCACCGCCCGCGGCGTCCGCATCGTCGAAGGCGAGATCGCCGCGATCGAGCCCGGCGGCGCCCGCATGAAGGACGGCCGGCTCGTCGAACGCCAGGCGTACGCGGTCGCCACCCGCATGGAGGCCCGCGCCGGATTCCTCACCGCCCTCGGCCTGGAGCCGGCCGAGCACCCCTCGGGCGCCGGGCACCATATTCCCGCCGACCCCATGGGCCGCACCGCGGTCGACGGCGTCTGGGCCGCCGGGAACGTCACCGACCTCATGGCCCAGGTCGGCCCCGCCGCCGTCGCCGGAGCCCAGGCCGGGGCCGTCATCAACTACGACCTCATCGAGGAGGAGACCACCGAAGCCGTCGCACTGCACCGCCTGGGCGCCTGAACCGGGAGGCGGCGGCCGCGAGGCCGCCGCCGCTAGTCCGGCAGCACCAGGAAGTCGGTGACGAAGCGCGTCACCGCGCCGTCGGCGTCGCGGCCGATGAACGTCGGGTAGGCGCCGTCGCCGAAGCCCGAGCCGACCAGGACCACGTTCGCGCCCGTCGCCGGATCGGTCACCGCCGCGGCCAGGCCCGTCACCGGGCCCTCCCAGTCCATCTCGCCGATGAAGACGTCCTCGGTCCGCTCGTACTCCCATGCCTTCATCGGCCGCAGCGCGGCCTCGTCGGCCAGCGCCCCGCACCCGGCGTCCACGCCGTACCCGAAGAACCCGTCCTCGCTCAGACCCGCCACATCGGCGTCCGCGCTCGTCAGCGCCATCTCCCACGCCACCGTCGGCGCCTCGCTCACCCGCAGCTCCAGGGCCGCGTTGCGCCGGTCGGTCTCCTTGCCCTCGCGCGAGAACACCGCCGCCCACGCGAACAGCGGATACGAACCCGGTTCCACCGCAACGAGATACGGCGCGTTCTCGGGGAACACGAGGGGATCGCAGCCGACGATCCGGCCCGTCGGCAGCACCGCCGAGCCGATCGCCAGCGGCACGATGCCGCCGGTCGTCCCGTCGTTCCAGCCGGCGTCGAACACCGCGCCGGGAGTCAGCAGGACCGCGAAGTCAGGGGCGTACGCCATGGCCCGATCGTAGCGGGCCCGGCCGACACGCTCACCCCTGTTCGGACTCCGGACCGTCCTCGCCCAGAGCGAAACCGCCGCCGGAGGGCCCCGGCGCGAACCGGGGCCCTCCTCGCCGCGGCTAGTCCCGCCGCGGCGGCTTCGCCGAACCGCCCGTCGCCAGGCGCATTAGGTCCGACCCCAGGTCGATGTCCAGCTCCGTCCCGCCCGCCGAACCGTACTCGTGCTGGTAGGACTTCCACGACGCCGACCGCACCTGCTCGGCGAACCCGGACTCCATGAGCAGCAGCAGCTCGATCGCCGCCCGCCCGATCCGCTCCCCCAGCTCCGCCGAGTTCCAGTCCTCCGTCGCCGCGAACACCGACGTCGGCACCGTCATCGTCCGCAGGTACGCGAACAGCGACCGCATCTGCTCGTCCACGACCAGCGCGTGCCGCGCCGTCCCCGCCGTCGCCGCCAGCACCACCGGCTTCGCGATGAGCAGGTCGTTGTCGAGGACGTGGAAGAACGAGGAGAACAGGCCGCTGGGCGCGGCCTTGTACACCGGCGCGCTGGCGACGATGCCGTCGGCGCGGCCGAGGACCTCGATCGCGCGGGTCATCTTGGGGCCCATGAGCTGCGAGACGATCGCGGTGGTGATCTCGGTGGCGAGCTCGCGCAGGTCGATGACGTCGACGGCCACGGACGCGCCGCGTTCGGACGCGAGGGCGCCGACGCGGGACGCGATGCGGTCGGCGAGCATCCGCGTCGAGGACGGGTCGCTGGTGCCGGCGCTGACGACGGCGAGCCGGTAGGGCTCCTTGGGCGTGCTCACAGCACTGCCTCCTTGCTGGTCTGCGGTGCCGGGGAGTGATCCCCGGCGAGCTTGCGGCCGATCGATTCGAGCTGGCGCATCTCCTCGTCGGTGAGGACGTCGGCGACGGCGCGCGCGACGTCCACGGCGTGGCGGCCCCCGGCCCGCCGCTGGGCCGCGCGCCCGGCGGCGGTCAGGCCCAGGCGCAGGCCGCGCCCGTCCTCGGGGTCGGGGGTCCGCTCGACCAGGCCGCGCTCGGCGAGCCGCTCGACCAGCCGCGACAGCGCAGGCTGGCTGAGCAGGACGCCGCGGCCCAGCTCGAACAGGCGGATCGGCCCCTCGTGCTTGGACAGGGTGTAGAGCACGTCGTACTCGCGCATCGACACCTCGTCCCAGATCGGCTCGGCCGCGAACCGCTTCATGAGCGCCGCGTGGGCGGTCAGCAGCGACTCCCACGAGTCGTTCGCGAGCCTGCTGCGTGAGCGGGTCATCTTCGGTCCCTTAGCTTTCCGTGTCGGCGGTGGCGCTGTCCTGGTAGGGCGAGTCGCCGGTGACGTTGTCGCCGCGGTTGGCGTTCGGGCGCGGCTGGCGGGCCGGGCCGTCGCCGTACTTGGCCTTGACGAGGCCCGCGTGGGTGGGCGCCTCGGCGGACTCGGGGTCCTTGCGGGCCGCGAGCTCCTTGCGCAGCACCGGGACGACCTCGCCGCCGAGCAGCTCGAGCTGGTCGAGGACCATGCCCAGCGGCATGCCGGCGTGGTCGATGAGGAACATCTGGCGCTGGTAGTCGCCGAACGCGTCGTGGAAGGTCAGGGTCTTGTCGATGACCTCCTGCGGGCTGCCGACGGTGAGCGGCGTGCCCTGGGTGAACTCCTCCAGGGTCGGGCCGTGGCCGTAGACGGGGGCCTCGTCGAAGTAGGGCCGGAACTCGCTTACGGCGTCCTGGCTCTTCTTCGCGATGTAGGCCTGGCCGCCGACGCCGACGATCGCCTGCTTGCGTGTGCCGTGCCCGTAGTGCTCGAAGCGCTGCCGGTAGAAGTCGATGAGGCGCTTGGAGTGCGAGGTGGGCCAGAAGATGTGGTTGGCGAAGTAGCCGTTGCCGTAGAACGCGGCCTGCTCGGCGATCTCGGGCGTGCGGATCGAGCCGTGCCACACGAACGGCGGGACGTCGTCGAGCGGGCGCGGCGTCGAGGTGAAGCCCTGGAGCGGCGTGCGGAACTGGCCCTCCCAGTCCACGACGTCCTCGCGCCACAGCTTGTGCAGGAGGTTGTAGTTCTCCAGCGCCAGCGGCAGGCCCTGGCGGATGTCCTGCCCGAACCAGGGGTAGACCGGCGCGGTGTTGCCGCGGCCGAGCATGAGGTCCATGCGGCCCTTGGACAGGTGCTGGAGCATCGCGTACTCCTCGGCGATGCGCACCGGGTCGTTCGTGGTGATGAGCGTGGTCGCGGTCGTGAGGACGAGCCGCTCGGTGAGCGCGGCGATGTGCGCGAGGAGCGTGGTCGGCGAGGAGGAGAAGAACGGCGGGTTGTGGTGCTCGCCGATCGCGAAGGCGTCGAGGCCGACCTCTTCGGCCTTGACCGCGATCTTGACGATCGCGTCGATCCGCTCGGCCTCGCTCGGGGTCTCGCCCGAGACGGGGTCGCGCGTGATGTCACTGACTGAGAAGATCCCGAACTGCATCGGACTGCCTGCTCTCCCCGCCTCCGCGGGATCGAAGTTCATGCGTTTGCATCTACCTTAACGGTGCGCCGCCCCGGGCTATTCCGTCCAGGGCCGGGAGGCGACCGTCACAGCGGACGGTCGCCCGCGGTGACGCATGTATGACGGAACGATGCCCGGATGCGTACCCTCGTAAGGACACTGCCGCAATCGACCGGATTCGGCCCCGCCGTCCGCCCCACCCCCCGGAGGCACCTTTGCAGGACCTGTACTCGCCCGACCGCGACCGCTACTGGAACGACGACCACCCCGTCCTCGAACTCGTCCGCGCCCGCAAGGCCGCCGGGACCCGCCCCGGCGCCCACGGCGACGGCCACCGCCTCGGGCTCGCGGTCGAAGGCGGCGGCATGCGCGGCGTCGTCTCCGCCGCGATGCTCACCGCCCTCGACGACCTCGGTCTGCGCGACGCGTTCGACGACGTCTACAGCTGCTCCTCCGGCTCGGTCAACGCCGCCTACTTCGCCGGCGGCGAGACCTGGTACCCGCTCACCATCTACTTCGACGACCTCGCCACCAAGCAGTTCGTCGACATGCGCCGCTTCGCCTCCCGCCGCGGCATCCTCAACCTCGACTACGTCTTCGAGCAGGTCCTGGAGACCGTCAAGCCCCTCGACTACGACCGCATCCTCCAGGGCCCCGCCGGATTCCACGTCGCCGTGACCCTCGTCGACGAGCTGCGCACCGAGAGCGTCGCCGACTTCCGCGACCGCGACGACCTCCGCGAAGCCCTGCGCGCCAGCTGCTGGCTCCCCGTCGCCGTCCCCGGCGCCGGAAGCTTCCGCGGCCGCCGCGCCGTCGACGGCGGCGTCCTCACCGCCCACCCCTACCTCCTCGCTCTCGCCGACGGCTGCACCCACGTCCTCTCCCTCTCCACCAAGCCCCTCCGCGCCCCCGGCCGCCCCTCACCGGGCCGGCGCCTCTCCGCGCTCTACATGGAGCGCATCAGGAAAGGCCTCGGCCGCGGCTACCTCGCCAACCTCGCCCGCTACCGCACCCAGCGCCGCCGGCTCCAGGAGTGGATGACCGACCCCGGCGACGGCCCCCACGTCCTCGACCTCGCCCCGCTCCCCTGGATGCCCGAGGTCCGCCGCCACGAGATGTCCCTGGGAGCGCTGCTCACCGCCGCCCGCCAGGCCCACGCGATCATGCACGCCGCCGCCACCGGCGTCCCCGCGAGCCGCCTGCGCGACGGCTCCTTCGCGTCCCTCCCCCGCTTCACCACCGTCGACGGGAGCGTCCGTGCCGACGCCGACTGACACCCTCGCCGCCGCCCTCGACGCCCTCACCGAAGGCGACCCGACCGCGGCCGCCCCCCTCGACCGGTGGGAACCCCAGGACTGGCGCGAAGCCCTCCTCGACCTCCCCCTCGACGAACACGGCTACTACGACCGCTTCCACCGCCACCAGCGCGCCGAGATCGAACGACTCTGGACCTGGTGGACCGGCATGCGCGACCACCCGTCCCCGCACACCCCCGAGACCATCGGACACCTCGGGTGCTACCTGCTCACCATCACCGCCGTCCACTGCTCCGAACGCGCCCGCTTCCACGGCGAGACCACCGTGACCTACACCTGCGGCGACACGCAGGTCACCGCCGCGCACCTCTCCGCCGAACTCGTCGCCGACCCGCGCGTCCGCGAAGCCCTCAAGACCCTCTACGACCCGGCCACCGGACCCGCACCCCAGGACACGCTCGACCAATGGGCCCTGATCGACTTCAGCACCCTGCGGTTCCACCGCCACGGGACCACCTCGATCATCCTGTACGGCAAAAGCGCCGACCCCAAGAAGAGCCGCAGGACCGAATTCGCCCTCAAATGCATCGTCTACCCCTACCAGCGCCTGCCCGCCATCGCCGACGCCACCCGGACCTACGCCGACCGCTTCGAAGCGTTCATCCCCGACGACGCCCCGCTGGTCGTCGTCTGGGCCAGCCACGACAACTGGATCCTCCAGGACTTCCTCACCGGGCAGACCCTCGCCGAACGCCTCCGCACGCGCTCCCGAACCGAGCCCCGGCCCCGCAGGACCGCCATCCGGCCGATCGACATCGCCGAACTCGACCTGCTCGGCAACGCGCTCCTGTACGCGCTGGCGGACCTGGTCCGGCTCGGCTACCGCCACGAGGACCTGTCGCCGTCCAACATCATCGTCCAGGACTTCGGCAGCACCGCGCGCATGCGCTTCATCGACCTGGGGGTCAACCACCTCCACACCCGGACGCTGCCGGGGGAGTCCTACGGCGAGGCCGTCTACGTGGCCCCCGAGGTCCGCAAGGGCGGGCACGGCGACGACCAGGCGGACCTGTACTCGCTCGGGCGGCTGCTGCTGGCGATCAGCGGCTCCGGGCTCAATCCCGACGGCAGCCTCCCCGACCACACCTACGTGCTCTCCACAGGCATGGCCCGCCTGCTCGAAGACCTCGTCGACACCGATCCGGACCGCCGGCTGCTGGTGACGCCGATCGAGGCCCCCGCAGCGCCCGAATCCGCGCAGGGCCGCAACCGGATCGACCAGATCCGCGAACTGTTCCAGCGCGAGATGGAGGTCATCCGCGAAGCCGCCCGCCTCGAACCGGAGGGGGCGATGGAGCGGCTGAAGGACCTGCTGCCGGGATCGGGCACGGTGTCCCGCCAGGGCCGGATCATGCGGGTGCGCCAGCGGCAGGCCGCGGCCATGCGGGAGCAGGGCCGGAGTGCCGACGTGTCGCGGCTGCGGAAGGCCCAGCGGCTGCGCCGGTGGGCGTGGGCGGCGGCGTTCCTCCTGTGGGGGACGGCCGCGCTGGTCGCGACGTGGTGGCTGGAGGACCTCGGCATCGGCTGGCAGGCGAAGTGGATCGAGGTCGTCAACATCGCCGTCGCCAAGGCCGGATCGGACTTCGACTTCTTCGCGGCGATGCGGATGGACGGGTACGACGTGCCCGACCCGTGGGGGAACCTCCCCGCGCGGCTCGTCGGCTTCTCGTTCGCCCTGGTGAACGCGCGGCTCTACCTGAACCTGTTCGCGGAGATCTCGCCGCTGTCGTCGCTGCCGCGCCGCGGCAGGCAGCGGTTCCTCACGTACGCGACCGAGTTCGGGCTCCGGTCGATGGCGATCCTGCCTTCCTTGTGCGTGATCCTGCCGACCCTGGTGCAGGGCGACTGGTGGCCGCTGGCGACGCAGATCGGGCTGGTGTGGACGGCGATCGTGTTCACGGTGTTCATCGCATTCGAGCGCGACACCCATCGGCGGGCCCGGGCCGCCGGCCTGTCGACGGTGCCCGAGGGCGAGTTCCCGCCGGGGCGGCTGGTCCGGTGGCGGCCGACGCTGCTCATCTACTGCGTGCCGATCCTGGGGATCGGCACGCTCATCATGCTCGACCTGGTGCAGGACGAGCTGGTGTACGCGTCGTTCGTGTCGCTCATCAACCTGTCGATCTACTACTTCAAGAGCGCCGGCGCGGACGCCCCGCGGGTGCGCACGGAGCTGTCGCGGGCGTTCCTCGCCGCGGAGCGGCTGGACCGGCTGCACGCCCGGGACGCGGGTCAGGACAGCGTGCGGCGCATGCAGACCCGGGGCCAGCGGTCGATGCCGTGGGCGGACTCGCGGTCGCGGATCGCGCGCAGGCCCGGGGAGAGGGCGGCCTCGGCGAGCGGGGCGAACCCGAGCCGCTCGTAGTAGGGGGCGTTCCACGGCACGTCGCGGAAGGTCGTGAGCGTGAGCCCGCCGAGGCCCCGCTCAACGGCCGCGTCGGCCGCGTGCTCGATGAGCGCGCGGCCGATGCCGCGGCGGGCCCGGTCGGGGTGGACGGAGACCTGCTCGATGTGGAGGGCGCCGTCGACGGGTTCGGCGATGAGGTAGGCGACGGGCGCGCCGTGCTCGGCGGCGGCCCAGGCGAGGCCGGTGCGGCGGTAGTCGTCGAGCTCTTTGAGGGTGAGGGGTTCGTCGTCGGCGATGGCGGCCATGCCGACGGTGCGGAAGCACTCGCCCGCGGCGCGCTCGATGTCCTGGAGGAGGGGCAGGTCGGCGGCGGTCACGGCCCGGATGCGCATGAGGCCAGTGTGCGCCCGCGCGGGCCGCTCGGCAAGCCGGTTCGCGTCACCGGTACTCCGGGAGCGGGTCGGCGATGCCCCAGCCTTCGGCGACGAGCGCGTCGACGGCGCGCACGGCCTGGTCGAGGCGTTCGGCGCGGGAGCCGCGGAGCCGCACGTGGCGGCGGCCGGTGCGCTCCAGCTCGGCCTCGAAACGGCCGGTCATCCAGGGGCGCAGGTGCTCGCCGTCGCGGAGGCCATCGTCCTCGAAGGGGACGCCCTCGTGGTCGGTGAGGAGGTACAGGTGGTGGCGCAGCGCGTCGGCGAGCGGGTCGACGGCGGGGTTGCGGCCGCCGAGGTACCGCTCGTGCCAGACCGCGGTCGCGAAGGCGTCGGTGTCGCAGAACAGGACCGGGCCGCCCTCGCGGGCGGCGGCCTCTTCGAGCTCGTTCTGGCGGGCGGCGATCAGCGGGAAGTCCGCAGTGTCGAACCTGACGTCGGTCCACACCGCGCCCGGCCGCACGGCTTGCAGCGCGGCGAGCTTCTCCTCGCTGAAGGCCCGGCCGAACTCGGGCACGCATCGCGTCGCGGCCCAGACGCCTCCGCGGGCGGCGTAGGCGGCGGCGAGGTCCTCGGCGATCGTGGTCGTCCCGGTCGACTCGGCGCCGATCGCGACCACGCGCAGGGCGAGGCCCGCGCGGACGGGGCCTTCGAGGTAGTCCCAGTTGCCGACCGGGTCGGCGCGGATCTTCGTGCCCGAGACGGGGACGGCGTTCCGGTCGAGGTCGACCAGGACGTGCGCGGCGCCGAGGCGCCGGGCGAGCTCGGGGCCGTAGGGCTCGGAGGTGAAGAGCGCGTCGATCCGCTCGGGGACGGCCGCTTGGAAGATATCGACGTGGGCCTGCCAGATCACCGGGTCGTTGAGATCCATGTGGACGTTGTCGACCGTGCCGATGACCCGGGCCCCGGGGAACGCCTCCTGGATCCAGGCGACGCGGTCGGCGAGCGGGATCGACTCGACGTCGGCGTGGCTGACCAGGACCGTCAGGCGCTCGCACCCGGCGAGGGCGCGGCGGATGAGGTGGAAGTGGCCCGAGTGCGGCGGGTAGAACTTGCCGAGGACCAGGCCGTGCTCGGGGAGGCTCACGCGGCCGCCTCCGCGAGTGCGGAGGCGCGGAGGTCCTTCTGCCAGTTGCGGAGGCCGAGGACGCACAGGGCGAGGAACCCGATGTAGAGGATCGACGTCAGGTACAGGCCCTTGTAGGCGTACAGCGGGATGTAGACGAGGTCGGCGGCGATCCACAGCCACCAGGACTCGAGTCGCTTGCGGGTCTGGCCGTAGGTGGCCATGAGCGACAGGACGGTGGTGAGGGCGTCCCAGAACGGGACGGTCGAGTCGGTGGCGCGGTCGAGGAGGACGGCGATCGCGGCGAGGCCGATGAGCCCGGCGCCGATGAGGGCGGCCCACTCGGCGCGGCCGGTGCGGCTGACCGGGAGTCGGTCGTCGGTCGGGCCGCCGCCGCGGACCCAGTTCCACCAGCCGTAGGCGCCGAGGGCGATGAAGACGAGCTGGAGGCCCGCGTCGGCGTACAGGCCCCACTGGGTGAACAGGACGATGAACATGAGGCAGTTGAAGATCCCGATGCCCCAGTTGGCGAGGTGCTGGCGGGCGACCAGCCACACGCACAGGGCGCCGGAGACGAACCCGAGCACCTCGATGAGGGTGGTCGGGACCCCGAAGGCGTCGAACACGACGGGGTTGGGCACGGCGTCGAACACGAGGGGTCCTTTCAAGGGGCGGTTCGGGTCACGACTCTACGTCGGCGCCGGTGCGGGCCGGGAGCGTCCCGGCCCGCCAGGAGGTTCGCAACCTCGATGTCGATATATCTTCTTTATGACGGTCTGCGTTCGCCCGCGGTGACGGCGACGGTGAGCCGGTTCGGACCCGGCGGGAGCGGGCAGGTGCCGTAGTCGGTGAACGCGCACGGCATGTTGAGCGAGCGGTTGAAGTCGAGGTCGACCGCCCCGCCGGGGCCGGGCGCGGGGGCGGTGAGCTGGCGGAACGAGGACGTGGTGTCGCCGTTGGTGGGGTCGCGGAACAGCAGCCACAGGTGGCCCTCCCCCGCGTCGGTGGCGACGAGCTCCTGGGGCGATCCGTCGAGGTCGAACCGGACGGTGCCGACCGCGTGCAGCGACTGGCCGACGCCCTCGCGGACCGAGCCGACGTCGACGAGCTCCGGCGCGGGCGTGAACGAGGCGGGCACGACCCACGCGGGGTCGGGGTCGAAGGCGGGGACGCCGGTGAAGCCGGCGCGGGTGGGGGCGAGGGGGTCGCGCACGCGCACGGCGTGGCGGCCGCTGCGCGGGGCGAGCTCGAGCCGCTTGTCGCCGTAGTCGACCCAGGCCGGGCCGGCGCCTTCGGGGGCCTTGAACTCGGCGGTGCCGTCGACGGCGCGCCCCGCGGCGCTCAGGCCGTCGGCGGCCGCGGCGGTCACCGTGACCGTGGTGCCGTCGGAGGACCAGAGCCCGGGCAGGCCGTCGAGGGGCGCGGGGACCTCGTCGAGCCAGTGGAACGCGGTCAGGCTGAGCCAGCCGTGGGGCTCGGCCAGCGCGGCCTCGCGGCGCTGGTGCCAGGCCCGCCAGGCGCGGGTGAAGTCGTCGGTCATGCCGGGTACAAGACCGCGCCGGTCCGGGAAATTCCCTTTCGGGGAAGTCTTGACAAGCGGGCCGCGGGACCCGGTAGAGTGGGGTCGCTTTACCGATAAATTACCCCGTCCGCAGCGCGTTTCCCAGGAAGGCTCCGATGAGCAGCACCGTCAACGCCGTCGTCAACCTCGACCTCGAGGGCCCCGTCATCAACCGCCACGTGTACGGCCACTTCGCCGAGCACCTGGGCCGCTGCATCTACGGCGGCTTCTACGTCGGCGAGGACTCCGGCATCCCCAACGAGGGCGGCATCCGCCTCGACGTCGTGGAGGCCCTGCGGGCCCTCGACATCCCGAACCTGCGCTGGCCCGGCGGCTGCTTCGCCGACGAGTACCACTGGCGCGACGGCATCGGGCCCAAGTCCGAGCGGCCGGTCATGGTCAACACGCACTGGGGCGGCGTCGAGGAGAACAACCACTTCGGCACCCACGAGTTCATGGCGCTGTGCGAGCTGCTGGGGACCGAGCCGTACATCTCCGGGAACGTCGGCTCCGGCACCGTCCAGGAGATGAGCGAGTGGGTCGAGTACCTGACCCGCGACGGCGACTCCCCCGCGGTGCGCGAGCGCAAGGCCAACGGCCGCGAGGAGCCGTGGAAGGTCAAGTACTGGGGCCTGGGCAACGAGACCTGGGGCTGCGGCGGCAACATGAGCGCCGAGCAGTACGCGCTCGAGGCGCGCCGCTACGCGACCTACTGCCGCGACTACGGCGACAACAAGCTGTACCGCATCGCCGCGGGCGCCTCGGACTTCTCGTACGGCTGGACCGAGACGCTCATGAGGCAGCTCTCCCACCTGGGCTGCCAGCGCGTGGAGCGCCCGCTGTACCAGGCGGTCTCGGTGCACTACTACACGATCGCGGGCACCTGGGACCACAAGGGCTCGGCGACGGACTTCACGCCGGAGGAGTACTACACGACGCTGTACAAGGCGGCGCGGACCGACGAGCTGCTCACCGGGCACGCGAACGTCATGGACCTGTACGACCCGAAGAAGGAGATCGGGATCGTGCTCGACGAGTGGGGCACGTGGTGGGACGTGGAGCCGGGCACGAACCCCGGGTTCCTGTACCAGCAGAACACGATGCGCGACGCGCTCGTGGCGAGCCTCCACTTCGACATCTTCCACCGGCACGCCGACCGGCTGGTGATGGCGAACATCGCGCAGACGGTGAACGTGCTCCAGGCGATGATCCTCACCGACCCCGACTCGGGAGCGCTGGTGCTCACGCCGACGTACCACGTGTTCCGCATGAACAAGGGCCACCAGGACGCCGCGAGCCTCCAGGTGCACGTCGTGGGCGACCGGCCGGTGAAGGACGTCGACGGCGCGGAGCTGTCGACCGTGTCGGTCTCGGCCTCCCGCAAGGACGGCCGCCTCCTCGTCTCGCTGTCCAACCTGGATGCCGACGAGGCCGCGGACGTGGCGATCGACCTGCGCGGCGGCGCGGTCTCGGGCCTGGCGTCGGAGATCCTCACCGCGGCTGCGGTCAACGCGCACAACAGCCCCGAGTCCCCCGAGGCCGTCGCGCCGCGCGCCCACGACGGGGTGCGGATCGAGGACGGGAAGCTCCTCGTGCACCTTCCGGCGCACTCGTTCGTCACCGTCGCGGGCGACGTCGCGTAGGCGGGGACACGGCGTAGTCACGCCCTCGCATCAGGGTGAGAACATAGGAGGGTCGTCGACTGGAAGGCGGTACCCGAGATGGTGACGATGAGCGACGTGGCGCGCCTTGCGGGCGTGTCGAAGATGACCGTGTCCAACGTGGTCAACAACCGGGCCGGGGTCTCCGAGCCGGTCCGGTTGCGCGTCCTCGATGCGATCCAGCAGTCCGGGTACCGCCTGAACGTCAACGCGCGCACGCTGAAGGCCGGGCGCACCGGGGTCATCGGCCTCGCGGTGCCCGGCGTCGACCAGGCGTACTACGGGATGCTCGGCGCCCTCGTGATCGAGGCGGCGCGCTCGCGCGGCTTCCACGTGGCGATCGAGCAGACCGGCGGCAGCGACTCCGGCGAGGTCGAGGCCGTGGCGCAGTCGCACAAGCTCCAGTTCGACGGCCTGATCCTCAGCGCCGTGGTCCTGGACCCGCGCGAGCAGGCGCACTCGTGGGGCGACTTCCCGATCGTCATGCTCGGCGAGCGCGACTTCGGCGCGAGCATCGACCACGTGGGCATGGCGAACGAGGCGGGCACCCGCGCGGCCACCGAGCACCTGATCGAGCAGGGCTGCACCAGGATCGCGAACGTCACGGGCTGGACCCTCGAAGGCGTCCACGTGGTCTCGCGGCGTTATCAGGGCTATGTGGACGGCCTTGCGGCCCATGGCATCGGCCTCGACACATCCCTGGTCGCCCTGTCGGGCATGTCGATGGAGGACGGGCGCCGCGCCGTCCGCCGCCTCCACGCCTCGGGCGTCCCCTTCGACGGCGTCGTGGCCGTCACCGACACGGTCGCGATGGGCGTCGTCCGCGGCCTCGCCGACGTTGGCCTGCGTGTGCCCGACGACGTCCGCGTCATCGGCTTCGACGACATCCCCGAGTCCGCCTACACGACCCCCGCGCTCTCGTCGGTCTCCCCCGACCACCGCTGGATGGCCGAGAAGGCCGTCGACTTGATCGCCGCCCGCATGGAGGACCCGTCCCGTCCCCCCGAGGAGCACACGGCCCCGTTCGAGCTGAAGGTCCGCGAGTCGACGCGCTGAGTAGAATTCGAGGGATTCCTTCCCTCGGAGGTCGTCTTGCCCCCGTTCGACAACCAGTTCCGCGACAGCGTCCGCAACGTCATCCAAGGCGAGCGGATCGAGCTGTTCGTGGGCGCGCCCCGGCCCGCGCCGGTGCAGTGGCCGCACCGGATCGGCACGGTGCCGCCCCTGGCGGCGTCGCGGCAGGAGCGCGCGGCCGACGGGCGCCTGGCCGAGGCCGATCCGGCCTGCCAGGTGCTGTCGGGGATGGGCGGCGTCGGCAAGACGCAGTTGGCGGCGGCGTACGCGACGCGCGCCTGGGAGGCCGCCGAACTCGACCTGCTGGTGTGGGTGAACGCGAGCGGCCGGGAGGGCATCGCCGCGGCGTTCGCGCAGGCCGGGGCCGAACTCTGCGGCGCGGAGCCGGACCAGGGCGAGCAGGCCGCGGCCGCGTTCCTCAACTTCCTCTCCAGGCCCGCCGCGCCGCGGTGGCTGGTGGTGCTCGACGACCTCGACGAGCCCGCGTCGCTCCAGGGGCTCTGGCCCCCTTCCCATCCGCGGGGCCGGACCATCGTCACCACGCGCCGCCGCGACGCCGCGCTGGACGGCCAGGGCCGGACCCGCCTCGACATCGACCTGTTCAGTCCCGAAGAGGCCCTTGCCTACCTGCACCACCGGCTCGGGCCCCGCGCGGAGCGCGCCGCCGGCGCCGCGGCGCTGGCCGAGCGCCTCGGCCGGCTGCCGCTCGCCTTGGCGCAGGCGGCGGCGTTCATCATCGACCAGCCCGGACTCTCCTGCGAGGACTACCTCGCGCTGCTGGAGGACCGGACGATGGCGCTGGCGGAGCTGAGCCCCGAGGCGGCCCCCGACGGCTACCGCGACCTGCTCGGCGCGGCCTGGTCGCTGTCGATCGAGCAGGCGGACCGGCAGCCGCCCGAGGGGCTCGGGAGCGGCCTGCTGCGCATCGCCGCGATGCTCGACCCGGCGGGGATCCCCGCGCCGCTGTTCACCGCCGAACCGGTGCTCCGCTACTGCTCGCGCGGCACCGAGATCCGGGCGCACCAGGTCAGGACCGCGCTCGGGCGCCTGCACCGGTTGAGCCTCGTCGACAGCGACGGGTCGCTGGTGCGCATGCACGCGCTGGTGCAGCGGGCGGTCCTCGACTCCACGCCGGAGGCGGAGGCGGAGGCCGCCGTGCTCGCCACGGCCAGGACGCTGCTGGCGGTCTGGCCCGATCAGGACTACGGCGGCTCCCCGGCGGCGCCGCTGTGGTCCGCGGCGCGGATGTTCAGGGAGGTCCTGCCCGACGTGCGGCGGCTCCTCGGCGACGACCACCCGGACACGCTGGCCGTCCGCCACGCCCTCGCCCGCTGGCAGGGCGAGTCCGGCGACGTCGACGCGGCCGTCGAGGGCTTCGCGTCGGTGCTCGCCGACCGCGTCCGCGTGCTGGGGCCGGACCATCCCGACACGTTGTCGACCCGCCAGCGCCTCGTGTACTGGCAGGGCGAGCGCGACGATCTGGCGGCGGCGATCGAGGAGACCGACCGGCTGCTGGCCGACCGGATCCGGGTGCTCGGCGCGGACCACTTCGACGTCCTCGCGACCCGGTCGCTGCGCGCCCGCTGGCTGGGCCGTGCGAGTGCCGCCAGGGAGGCGGCGCGGGAGAACGAGGTGCTGCTCGCCGACTGCCTGCGGCTGCTGGAGCCCGACCACCCGTTCACGCTCGCAGTGCGGCACAACCTGGCCCACTGGCGCGGCGCGGCCGGGGACCCCGCGGGGGCGGTGGAGGCGACGGAGGCGCTGCTGGCGGACCGGCTCCGGGTCCTCGGCCCCGACCATCCCGACACGCTCCGCAGCCGTCAGAACCTCGCGATGTGGCGGGGCGAGGCGGGCGGCCCGGCCGCCGCGGTCGCCGAGCTGCGGTCCGTCCTGGACGACCAGCTGCGGGTGCTCGGCCCCGACCATCCGGACACGCTCGCCGTCCGCAACGACCTCGCGCGCTGGACGGCGCGGACGGGCGAAGTGGACGCGGCCCTGAAGGAGTTCGGCAGGCTCCTCGCCGACTGCGACCGGCTGCTCGCGTACGGGCACCGGTACCGGCAGGTCGTGGCCTACAACCTCGATTTCTGGCAGCGGCGCAAGCGCGCCGGCGAATGGCACCGCCCGGACTTCGGCGGCGGCAGCAACGTGGGGATCGGGAGCTACTGACGGGATGTGGGACCGGCCCGGCGCTGTCGCGCCGGGCCGGTCCTTCTATCGGAGGGAGATCAGGTCAGGGAGCCGGTGACGTTGCCGCCGGATTCGGTGACGTAGTAGGTGACGGTCCTGCCGCTCCAGAAGTGGAACGTCAGGGTGACCTTCTGGCCGTCGTTCACTTCGGACCAGAACGCGGTCGGCAGGGCGACGGTGCCCGCGGTGTAGTCGGGGCTGAAGGCCCGCGCGAACTCCTTGTAGCTGGTCCAGTTCTGGGGGCCGGCGGGGGTGCCGTCGGCGTACTTGGCCTCCATGGTGGCGAGCTGGTCGCCCTTGAACTGGGTGGGGATCGCGAAGGACGCGGAGGCGCCGGTCGCGGCGGACATGGTCGGCTGGTCGTAGGAGATGACGCTGATGCGCCAGGGCGCGCCTTGGGAGAAGACCGCTTGGACGCTGCCCCTGACGCCGTAGGAGCGGTCGCCGAGGAGCGTGGTCAGCCTGCTGGCCTTGATGGTCAGGGTGGTGCCGGAGATCGTGTAGTCGGTGCCCTGGACGAGGTTGGTGGTGCCGACCCGCAGGCCCTGGAAGGCGGTGCCGTTCAGGTTGAGGGTCAGGGAGACGTCGGCGACGGCGGCGGTGCGGGCCACGTAGACCTGGTCGGAGGAGGCGGTGCCGGAGCGGGTGGTCCAGGCGGCCTTCATCATCGTGAAGAGCTCGGGGTCCTTCCACTGGAAGGCGGTGCGGTCGAAGTGCTGGCCGTTGTCCCACAGCTGGAGGGTGATGCCCTTCTGGCGCGCGTAGTAGCCGGCGTACTCGAAGAACTTGAGCTTCTCGCCCTGTTCGACGGTCCCGGTGTGGGCGTCGAAGCCGAGGAGGCCGTACTCGCCGACGAGGACGGGGATGCCGTTGGCGACGAACTCGTTGTAGGCGCGGTCGAAGTAGCCTTCGAGGTCCGCGCGCACCTCGTCGTTGAACTTGGTGTACCCGGCGATGTTGACGCTGAAGGGCCAGAAGCCGTAGTAGTGGATGGTCGCGGCGATGTTCGGGTCGTCGAGGGCCGCGATGGTGTCGCTGAGGGCGTCGAGGCGGCCCTGGTCGGCGTTGGTGTGGAGCGTCGGCAGGACCAGGACGCGGTCGGCGTTGCCGCCGCCGGAGCCGCGGACGATCTCGTGGAACGAGGTGTTCAGGTCGTCCAGGAGCGCGTAGGCGGTGGCGTCGTCGACGTTGTTGAACTGGGGCTCGTTGACGCTCTCGAACAGCAGCTCGGGCGGGGCGTCGCGGAAGCGGTCGGCCAGCGCGGTCCAGATGGACTCGTAGCGGGCCTCGACGACGGTGCGGTTGGCGTTCATGTCCGCCATCCAGATCCACGAGTCGTGGTGGATGTTGATGAGGACGTACAGGTCGGCGTCGAGCGCCCAGTCGACGACCTCTTCGACGCGGTCGAGGTAGGCGGCGTCGACGGTGTAGGGCGCGGACTTGGACTGGTGGTTGTCCCAGGTGACGGGGATGCGGATGCTGTTGTAGCCCTGGGCGGCGACGTTCTGGATGAGCGACTGGGTGATGCGCGGGTTGCCCCAGGCGGTCTCGTCGGCGCCGACCGAGTCGAGGGAGTTGCCGAGGTTCCAGCCCGGCTGCATGGCCGCGACGGTCTCCATGGCGCTGACGCCGCCGGTGGGCGGCGGGGTGGTGGTGGGCCCGTCGGTGGGCGAGGTGGTGGGGTTGGTCGGGGTGCCGGTGCAGACGGCGCCGTTGAGGCTGAACGACGCGGGGACGCCGTTGGTGCCGGACCAGGACCCCTGGAAGCCGAACGACTGCGAGCCGTTGGTGGGGATGGAGCCGTTGTAGCCCATGTTCTTCGCGGTGACGGTGTCGCCGGAGTTCGTGGTGGTCGCGTTCCAGGCGTTGGTGACGCGCTGCCCGTTGGGGAACGTCCACACCAGGCTCCACGAGTTGACCGCGGTGCCGAGGTTGGTGATCTTCACGTCGGCGGTGAAGCCGCCGCCCCACTGGCTGGCGATCTTGTAGTCGACCTTGCAGCCTTCGGCCGCATAAGCGGCGGTGGGGGCGAGGATGCCCAGGCCCGCCGCGAAGACGGCGAGGGCGGCCACCGCCAGCGCCATCCATGTCCGGGTTCGTCGCTTCAAGCCTTGCATGGCGCTCCTTCTGTCCGCGTCGTGTGCCGGGAGGACGCGCGGGGCCGCGGATACCCATTGAGAATCCTCGATGCAAGACTAAGTTGTGAGACTAAACTTTGTCAATCGCTCCCAAGCGTCACATCACAATCCGCGCGAACTCGTACGCGAGCCAGGCCGCGAAGACCAGGAGGACGAGCCCGGAGGCGCGGTCGAACCAGACGCGCCGCTCCTTGGTCATGAAGCGCCGCAAGCCCGTTGCGGCACCGGCGAGGAGCAGGAACCACACCCAGGAGGCGGTGACGGCCCCGGCGGCGAACACGGTGCGGGAGGCGGCGGCCTGCGCGGCGATGGCCGCGCCGAGGACGCCGACGGTGTCGAGGACGGCGTGCGGGTTGAGCAGCGACACGGCGGCGGTGCGGCGCAGCGTCCGGGCCGGGGACCACGTGCCGGTCTCGTCGGCGAGTTCGGAGGGCTTGGCGCGCAGGGACTTCACGCCGAGGTAGGTGAGGAAGAGGGCCCCTGCGGCGAGCATCGCGGGCCGCAGGCCCGGGACGGAGTCCAGGAGCGCGGAGGCACCGGTCGCGCCGAGGACGATGAGGAGCGTGTCGCACAGGCCCGCCCCTGCCACCGCCCACAGCGCCCGCGGCATCCCCAGGGACACGCCTTGGCCGAACACGAACACGTTCTGGGCCCCGATCGGCACGATGAGCGCGAGCCCGAGGGCGAGCCCGGCGAGGAACGCGGTCACCGGCGGGGGCGGGGGTAGGTGCGCATCACCGGATCGTAGTGGCCCGGCGATGCGCACCGGCGGTCAGCGGATCGGGTTCCAGCCGTCGGAGCCGCGCAGGTAGTCGACCATCTCGAAGTTGGCGGCCTCGCTGGCGGACATCTGCGGCCGGTTCGCGTTCACCGTGGCGCCGGGCCCGGTGTTCTGGTACTCGCGCAGCCGCGCGTCCTCCCAGGCCAGACCCGACATGTCGGACCACGGTTCAGCAGTGCGGATGTGCGCGCCCATGTAGGTCTCGCGGTACAGGACCTGGCCGCGCGCGGTGGTGGAGCCCCCGGCGGGCCACGGCCGGCCCAGGTACACGGAGTTGTTGGGGGCGTTGGTGGTCAGGGTGCACTGGTAGAACAGCATCCCGTACGGGTTGGTGATCTCGGTGCTCGGCGCGACGATGTAGCCGTTGTTGGTGGTGGAGCCGCGGGTGAGCGACTTGACGGTGCAGCCGTCGAACACGGCGGTGCCGCGCCCGAAGATGAAGTCGACGTCGCCCTCCACGTAGCAGTCGTGGTAGTACTGGCGCGA
The DNA here is from genome assembly GCA_040643255.1 of Glycomyces sp. NPDC047369. Classification (GTDB taxonomy): domain Bacteria; phylum Actinomycetota; class Actinomycetes; order Mycobacteriales; family Micromonosporaceae; genus Glycomyces. Next base: position 1,648,646 of record JBEYTX010000001.1, read on the forward strand.
CACCGTGGTGGCGCTGGCCGAGTCGGTCAGGAGCGTGTCCTGGTTACCGAGGAAGCGCACGTTGTCGAAGACCATGCGGTCGCCCTGGACCTTGACGGCCACGGCCTGGCTGTTGCCGTTCGCGGCCTCGTCGTAGGTGTTGGCGAAGGTGAGGTCCTCGGCGGTGAAGTTCGCGCCCTGGAGCAGGACCGAGGCGCTGCCGCTGGTCCCCCACGTCCCGCCCGAGCCGTTGTCGCAGCCGGCGCAGCGGTTCTCGTGGATGACGACGTCCGCGGCGTTGCCGGTCGCGCCGACGAAGGTGATGCCGGTCTTGGAGGAGGGCACGGTGACCGCGCCCTTGTAGTTCCCGGCCTTGATGAGGATCGTCGAGCCGGAGGCCGCGGCGTTCACGGCCGCCTGGACGGTGGTGTAGTCCCCCGAGCCGTCGGCGGCCACGACGATGTCGGCGTCGATGTCGCCCTCGGCGGGGATGAGCTTCCACTGCTGGTTGGTGCCGCCGGTGGCCGTGTACTGGGAGATCCTGCCGCCGTTGGAGGTCGACCACTCCCACACGTCGAGGGCCTTGCCCGAAGCGCGGTTGACGAACGTCGCGTAGCCGCCGCTCTCGGTGATCCTCCACTGCTGGTTGGTGGAACCCGCATCGCCCCACTGCTGGACCTTCGCGCCGTCGGCGGTCGAGCCCGATTCGACGTCGAGGACCTGGCCGGAGTGGCGGACCTGGATCTTGTAATAGCCGCCGCCGACGTCGACGAAGCGGAACTGCTGGTCCTGCGATCCGTTGCTGGACCACTGGACGAGCTCGGCGCCCGCGGCGGTCGAGGCCGCGCGGATCCCGAGGACGAGGCCGGAGTGGCGGGACTGGACGTTGTACCAGGTGCCGGTCTCGAACGCCTGCGCGCTCGAGGCGGTGAACAGGGCGGTCGTGGCGGCCAGGACGGCGCCGAGGAGGAGGGCGAGCGCCATCGCGAAGCGGCGCCGCGGGCGCACGTTCTCAAGGCGCGCTGGGGCAATCGATTGCATATCGACTCCATTGGGACGCGCCCGGTCGCTGAGCATGCCGGGAAGAGATTTCCTCAGCAATCCAGGCATTTACAGTTGTCGATCCAGATTGTAGGGCAAACGGTCTCAGGGCGCCACCGCCCGGGCCGCACGGCCCGGGCGGTGGCGGGTTCAGCCGTTGTTGGTGCGGCCCACGTAGACGTTCTGGGCCTTGTAGAGCGTGTCGCCGCTCGGGCCCGAGGAGCCCGACGAGCCCTCCATCTGGAGGTTGACGATGATGTTCATGGCCTTGCCGACGAAGTTCGAGCCGGTGTGCGCGGCCTTCCACGTGCCGTCGAGGTAGTAGTGGATCTGCACGTCTGTGGCACTGGTCTTGGTCATCCAGATGCGGTACTCGTGCCAGGAGCCGGGCGAGGAGACCGGGACGATCGTGTTGTCCCACGCGCCGTCGTAGGTGTTGAACCAGTTCCGGGCGTCGCCCTTGAACTCCAGGATGTCGCTCTCCGGCGGCCAGGAGTTCGCGCCGGTGATCCAGAACGCCGGCCACGTGCCGGGCGCCGAGGGGGCCTGGAACTGGCCGCGCAGCTCCCAGTTCGGGTAGGTGTCGTTGACGAGGACCTGCCGCTTGGCGTGGATCGCCGCGGAGTGGTAGCGGATCGGCAGGTACGGGTCCTTGCTGGAGTTGCCCTCGTTCCAGGTGATCCGGGTGGCCTTGATGTTGAGGACGCCGCTGGGCGAGAGCCACAGGTGGTTGGTGTCCGAAGAGGACGCGTACATGCGGGCGGTGCCGTTGTGGTCGGAGCCCCACGGGTACAGGTAGTTCCAGGAGGCTTCGAGGGTGGATCGGCTGGCGAAGGAGCCGTCGATGACGGTCTCCCAGGCCGCGGCGCCGATGTGCTCGGACGCCTGGTCGGCGGCCCGCGCCGAGTCGAGCGGGCCGAGGAGCGGCGCGGCCGCGGCGGAGCCCGCCGCCGCCGCGAACCGCTTGAGGGCCGTGCGCCTTGTGCTGCCCTTGGGTGCGTTCATGTTCTCCCGCCTTCGGTGCGCGGCGATGCGACCGGAGGTTTCCGGTCACATCGAACTATTTCAATATATGGTGCAGTTCGGGCGCACATTTGTCAACGGTTTCCTACGCGTTCACCCGTTCACGGCGACGACGATCATCGCCACCGCGGCGATCACGTCGAGGAACATGCAGAACTCGGTCATCGAGCGGACCACCACGCGGCCGTTGTGCCGGTGCCAGGCGTCCCACGCGGCATGGCCCAGCAGGCCCGCGGCCACGATGTACGCGGCCGCGTCGCCGCCGATCGCGAGGACCGCGACGGCGGCCGCGCCGATCACGACCATCGCCAGGGACTGGAGCGGGAACTCCTCGAACGGGCGGACCGCCCCGCGGACCAGGCCGTACACGGCGAAGGCGGCGGCGATGCCGAGCAGGACCCAGGTGGTGGCGTCCTCCCAGGGCGTGAACCCGGCGGCGCCGATGACCGCGAAGGTCACCCAGAACACCGGCCAGGCGGCGCGCGGGCGCTTGAGTGCGGCCGCGCCGAGGTAGACGAGGCCGGAGGCGGTCAGGACGGGCGCGAGGTCGGCGCCGCTGGCGAGGTCGAAGGCGATGAACGCGCCGAAGGCGATGCCCGCGGCGGCGGGCCAGAGCCGCAGCAGGCGGTTCCCGGTGAGCTCGGGGGTGGCGGTCGACATTGGAGGCTCCTTGCATACCTGGAGGGGGTATCGGACTCCTTCCACGATCCGCCTCCCGCGCGCGCCGGTCAAGCCCTGGACCGGTCGAGGTCCGAAATCTTGGGATCCTCGTCTTCCGGACACCGCCCCATCGCGCCTACAGTGAAGGGATGGACCCGCACCGCGTGGTCGTCGTCGGCTACGACGACGCCGAACTCCTCGACATCGCCTGCGTCACCACCACACTCGACGCCGTCAGGCACATCGACCCCGCCTGCCGCTACGAACTCGTCCTCGCCACCCCCGGCGGCGGGCCCGTCACCTGCTCCAGCGGGCTCGTCCTCAACGGCCAGGCCGTCCTCGAACGCGTCCGCGGCCCGATCGGGACGCTCGTCGTCTCCGGCGGCCTCGGCCACGGCGGGGCCGCCGCCGACGAGCGGCTCACCGGGCACGTGCGCCGCCTCGCCCGCGAGAGCGAGCGCGTCGCGTCCCTGTGCACCGGCGCGAGCGTCCTCGCCGCCGCCGGGCTGCTCGACGGGAGGCGGGCGACCACGCACTGGCGCTTCGCCGACGAGCTCGCCGCGCGGTACCCGCGGGTCGAGGTGGACCCGCGCCCGATCTGGGTCCAGGACGGGAACGTCTACACCGCCGCCGGGGTCACCAGCGCGCTCGACCTCGCGCTGTCGTTCATCGAGGCCGACTTCGGGGCGGACATGGCCCGCTGGGTCTCGCGCGCGATGGTCACCTACCTGCACCGGCCCGGGAACCAGGCGCAGATGAGCATGTTCACCGCCGCGCCGCCCGCCGACCACGACACCGTCCGCAAGGTCGCCGACCACATCGCCGCCTCGCTCGACGGGGACCTGTCCACCGAGGCGCTGGCGCGGCTCGCGCGGGTGAGCCCGCGGCACCTGACGCGGCTGTTCCGCGCCCACCTGCGCCAGACGCCCGGCCGGTACGTCAGGAAGGCCCGTGTCACCTCGGCGGCGCAGCTGCTGTCCACGACGGACCTGCCGGTGGCGCGGGTGGCCGCGCGCTGCGGGTTCGCCTCGGCGGAGGCGCTGCGGCAGGCGTTCGCGAAGGAGTACGGGATCGCGCCCTCGCAGTACCGGACGGTCGCGGCGAACGCGTCTTAAGGGACGGACTTGATGGGCCACACCAGGATCCCGCCGAGGAGCGTGACGCCCGCGGCGACGGCGTAGAGCCCGGCGTAGCCGCCGAACCCGGCGATGATCGGCGCGGCGAGGGCCGGGCCGAGGACCTGCGGGACGGTGGAGGCGATGTTGATGATGCCGAGGTCCTTGGCGCGGTCGGTGGCGGCGGGCAGGACCTGCGTGATGAGGGCCTGGTCGACCGAGAGGTAGACGCCGAACCCGGCGCCCATGACGGCGGCGGCGACGATCGCCGCGGGCCAGGTGTGCCAGAAGACGAGGATGAGCGCGGCCGCGGTGATGACCACCGAGGACGCGGTGACCAGGGCCTTGCGGCGCCCGATCCGGTCGGAGACGACGCCTCCGGCGACGGCCGTGGCGATGACGCCGCCGGTGTACAGGAGCGTCAGGATGAGCACGCCCTGCTCGGGGTCGGGGTAGCCGACGGCGTCGTCGAGGAAGTACAGCAGGTAGAGCGTCCCGGTGGCGTTGCCGAGCATGACGAGGAACCTGGTGAACCAGGCCCACGCGAAGTCGGGGTGGGCCTTCGGGGAGACCCAGAACGTGTCGAGGACGGCCCGCCACGAGAACGGGGGCCGGGCGCGGCGCGGCAGGGGCGGGTCGGGCGTCGTCAGGATGAACGGCAGCGCCATCGCGGCGGCGGCGAGGCCGATGACGATGTAGCCCGCCGACAGGTCGGTGACGAACATGGTGACGATGACGGCGCCGACCACGAGCCCGAGGGCCTGCGGGAACCCGATCCAGCCGGAGACGACGGCCCGCTGGCGCACCGGCACGTGGTCGGGGATCCCGGCGTTGAGGCTCGCGTACCCGGCGTTCAGGGCGGCCTGGGCGAGGCACCAGCACACCAGGACGCCGAGGACGGACGTCTGGAATCCCAAGAGGCACAAGGCGGCCGCTCCGGCGGCGACGCCGCCGAGGGTCCACGGGTGGCGGCGTCCGAAGCGGCCCGTGGTGCGGTCGGACAGGGCCCCGGCGAGGGGGTTGGCGACGACGGCGACGAGCGCGCCGACGCCGGTGACGAGCCCGAACGCGGCGACCTTCCCATCCTCGTCGATGTCGGCGAGTTGCAGGGGCAGCAGCACCTGGATGGGGGTGAAGAACGCCATGTACAGGCCGAGCATGGCGGTGGTGATGCCGCCGATCCAGACGCGGCCGACGTTGCGCACGGGTTCGGCCAGCGCGGCGTCGGAGGCGGGGGCGGTCGCGGCGGCGTCGGGGGCGGCGTCAGGAGCCGGGTCGGGGGCGGGCGGGGCGGTGGTCATCGCCGCTGCTCGGCGATGAGGGCCGCGTAGCGGTCGAAGGAGTCCTTGGGGGTGCGTTCGAGGGTCTCGAAGTCGACGTGGACGAGGCCGAAGCGCTGGTGGTAGCCCTCGGCCCACTCGAAGTTGTCGAGGAGGCTCCACACGAGGTAGCCGCGGACGTCGGCGCCCTGGTCGACGGCGGCGGCGACGGCTTTGACGTGCGCTTCGAGGTAGTCGATGCGGGCCTGGTCGCGGATGCGGCCGTCGGCGTCGGGTTCGACGTCGTAGGAGCAGCCGTTCTCGGTGACCCACAGGGGCGGGAGGGCGCGGCCGTAGTCGGCGGTGAGTTCGAGGAGGGTCTGGGTGAGGCCGGAGGGGATGACGGGCCAGCCGAAGTCGGTGGTGTTGACGTGCTCGAACTCGGCGAGTTCGAAGGGGAGCGGGGTAGTGCCGGGTTCGGGGGCGGTGACGCGGGTGGGGTTGTAGTAGTTGACGCCGAGGCCGTCGATGGGGGCCTTGACGGCGTCGAGGTCGCCGTCCTTGACGAACGGGAGGGGCCCGGCGAGGCCGAAGCCGTCGAGGTCGGGGTAGGTGCCGAGGAGGACGGGGTCGGTGAAGAGGCGGCGGTGGAGGGTGTCGTAGGCGCGGGCGGCCTCGGTGTCGGCGTCGCTGCCGCTGTAGGGGATCGCGGGCGTGTACGAGTTGGTGAGCATGACGTGGGGGGCGCCGGCGGCGCGCAGGGCGGCGGTGGCGAGGCCGTGGCCGAGGAGCTGGTGGTGGGCGGCGGGGAGGGCGTCGAGGAGGTAGGCGTGGCCGGGGGCGTGCTGGCCGAGCGCGTAGCCGAGGGCCATGTGCTCGAAGGGCTCGTTGAGGGTGATCCAGTGGCGGACGCGGTCGCCGAGGCGGTCGGCGACGGCGGCGGCGTAGGCGGCGAAGCGGTGGGCGGTGTCGCGGTCGAGCCAGCCGCCGCGGTCTTCGAGGGCCTGCGGGAGGTCCCAGTGGAAGAGGGTGGGCATGGGGGTGACGCCGGCGGCGAGGAGGGCGTCGACGAGGCGGTCGTAGAAGGCGAGGCCGGGTTCGTTGAGCGCGCCGCTGCCGTCGGGCTGGACGCGGGGCCAGGCGATGGAGAAGCGGTAGGCGTCGGCGCCGAGGCGCTGGAGGAGGGCGACATCCTCTTCGTAGCGGTGGTAGTGGTCGCAGGCGGTGTCGGCGGTGTGGCCGTCGCGGACCTTGCCTGGGGTGGCGGTGAAGTCGTCCCAGACGGACGGGCCGCGCCCGTCCTCGTTCACGGCCCCTTCGATCTGGAACGCCGAGGTGGCGGTTCCCCAGACGAATCCCTCGGGCAGGCGCGGTATGGCGGCCACGGGCACCTCCGAACGTGACGTGAGTTACGTTCGTGAAGATACCAGGTCGTGAACCGGCCGGTAACCCCGCTTGGGGCGGGTGCTGCGGGCGCCCGGCGGCGCGGATCGCGCGGGGCGGGGCGCCGAGTTCGCGGCGGCAGGCCTTGTTGAACGCCTGGAGGTCGGGGACGCCGACGGCGGCGGCGACGGCCGCGATCGAGAGGGTCGACTCGGTGAGCAGGTGGCGGGCGCGTTCGAGGCGGCGGCGCCTGATGTGGGCGACGACGGTGGTGCCGGTGGCGGTGCCGAACAGGCGCGTGAGGTGGTTGTGGGACAGGCTGACCGCGGCGGCGATGCCGGGGACGGTGAGGGGCCGCGGGAGGTTCGCCTCGATGTGGGCGAGGGCGGCGGCGACGGCGGGGTGGTGCCCGGCGGGCTCGGTCGGGAGCTCGGTGAGGCGCCACAGGACGGTCCAGACCTCGGCGGCGGCGCGGGCGGGGGCCTGCGGCTGGGCGGCGATCGCGCGGCGGAGGGCCTCGGCGATCGGGGCGCGGGCGGGCCCGGCGTCGCGCATGACGGGGACCTCGTGGGCCGCACCGGACTCGGCGAGTCTGAAGTGGACGTAGAGGTGCTCGGAGGGGCCCCGGTAGCGGAAGACCGCCTCGGTGTCGGGCGGGATGAGGCTGATGCGGCCGGGCCGGATCGGGTGGCCGGTGCCGCCGACGGCGAGGTCGGCGTCGTAGTCGTAGAGGTGGAGCTGCCACAGGTCGGGGAGGCGGAACCGCTCCTCGTCGATGTTGCGCCCGTGCAGGCCGACGCCGGCCTGGGCGGTGGCGGGCGGGGCGTCGAGGTGGAGGCGCACGTGCTGCATGGGGAGAATGGACCACCAGTGGGTGATTACGGCCAACGACAGGGCCGAGATTAGCCCCTACGTTAGGTGCATGGCAACCACTGACCATCTGCTGTCCTCGGTCGAGGTCGCGCGCTTCGTGGCGCACGGCTTCCACCGCATGGACGCCGTCGTCCCCCCAGCGCTCAACGACGAGGCCATCGGCGTGTTCGACGCCGGGATCCCGGTGATCTACCACGGGAAGCCCGTCGCGAAGGTGTACGAGGAGGACTCGTTCGCGCGGCGGCTCCTCGCCGTCCCCGCGGTCGCCGGGGCGCTCCAGAGCCTCGTCGGCCCCGACCCGCTTGTGGACCACCAGGCCCTCCACGTCCGCGAACCGCACGAGGGCGCGGCCCAGCCGCTCCACGGCGACGCGATCATCGACACCCGCCCGGACGCCTTCGATGTCCAGCTCATGTACTACCCGCACGAGGTCACCGGCACGATGGGCGGGACCCTGTCGGTGCCCGGCTCGCACCTGCGCCGCACCAACGAGTCCGACACGGGCCGCTACCAGAACCTGCGCGGCCAGACGCGGCTGACGTGCCCGGCCGGGACGGTGGTGCTGCTGCACCACGGGATCTGGCACGGGGGGCGGCGCAACGACTCCGACACCCGCCGCTACATGTACAAGATCCGGTTCAACCCGACGGTGCCGCAGGTGCGCCTGTGGGACACCGCGGACCTGGACGACCCGCGCGTCGCCGAGGAGCTGTCGGTGTTCTTCCCGTGGTGCGAGCACGCCACGGGGCGCCTGGAGGTCTACAACCGGATCAAGCTGTGGCGGGCCATGACCGGCGACGCCTTGTTCGACATCGACCTGTGGGCGACGCGCGTCGCCAACCGCCCGGGGAGGGCCGCATGAAGCAGCAAGTCCTGGTCCTGTACCTGAACACCTCCGGGCTCGACTCCGAGGTGCTGGCCTGGGCCTTCTACGACGGCACCGGCAAGACCGACCCGACCACCGGCGACAGCGACCTGCCGCCGTACGACTCCGGCGTCGAGGCGCTGCGGGACGGCTGGCGGCTGTTCCAGGCGTCGCAGCTCATCCCGCCGTATCCGGGGCACGAGTACGACACGTCGTTCCTCAAGCACGAGTTCTGGTTCGAGAAGCTCGAATAGGACGCCAGGGGCCCGGGCCGTTCGGTCCGGGCCCTCATGCGTTGCGGCGCAGGCGGTCGCGGCGGTGGGCGGCCATGCGGACGGGGGCGTTCGGGGCGCCGTAGCCGGTGTAGCCGCCGAGGCGCTGCACGACCTCGAAGAACACGCGGGAGCCGAGCACGGGCGTGTAGCAGTGCAGGAACTCGCCGTCCCCGTCGCGGTCGTACAGGAGCGCGTGGGCGCGCAGCAGTTCCAGGCGCTCGGGCGGCGGGGCGAGGCGCGCGTCGAGGTCCTCGTAGTAGTTGCCGGGGATCTCCAGCAGGAGTCCGGCTTCGCGCAGACGGGTTGCGGCCGTGGCGATGTCGTCGGTCGCGAAGGCGACGTGCTGCGGGTGCGGGACGGCGGGGGCCCAGCCGCCGCGGCGCACCGCGGCGACGCTCAGGGCGATCCGGACCCGGTGCGCGGCGTCGGCCATCGACAGGCTCCGCATGAGCCCGAAGGGGGCCGCGACCTCGGCGGGCGTCTCGGGGTCGAGGCCGAAGACGGTGCGGTAGAACAGGGCCGCGCCGTCGAAGTCGTCGGTCTGCTGGGTCAGGGCCACGTGGTCGACCGCGTGGAGGCGAGCATCCGGCGCGGCGGGCTCGCCGGTCGGGGCGAAGTCGGCCCGCCAGCCCTCCTCGACGTCGGTGCGGCAGAAGAACACCGAGGTGCCGCCGGGGGCGGCGACGGCCGCGAGGTCCGCTTCATCCGCGCGGTGCTCGCGCGGCAGGATCGGGGCCAGGAGCCGTTCGGCCCGGCGGGCCGAGGCGGGCGGGTCGGTGCTCTCGACGGCGATGGCGGCGACCGCGGTCGCCCCTTCGGCCGCGGCGGCCCGGTTCACCAGGATGCGGGCGCTCCCCTGCTCCCACAGCCCCACGGGCTTCGACCGGTGCTCGCCGCTGCGGGTGAACCCGAGCGCGTCCAGGGCCCCGGCGACCTCGGCGCCGGCGCCGGCGCCCGCGCCGATCTCCACGAAGGCGACGCCGTCGAGGCGCGGCGGCGCGGGCAGCGTCCCGACGGATGCGGCCTCCTGGAGGCCGAGGAGCGAGCGGAGCGCGTCGACGGCCGCGACGCGCGGATCCGCTTGGCGGAACACGTCGTTGAACACTTCCAGCGACAGCGGCCCGGCGTAGCCGGTCTCCAGGACCGTGCGCAGGAACCCGGTGAGGTCGAACGCGCCCTGGCCGGGGAAGAGCCGGTGGTGGCGGCTCCACTGGAGGACGTCCATGTCCAGGCGCGGGGCGTCGGCGAGCTGGAGGAAGAACAGCTTCTCGGGCGGGATCACGCGGATCGCCGAAATGTCGGACCCGCGGGAGAGGATGTGGAAGCTGTCGAGGCACAGGCCGAGTGAGGGGTGGTCGGCGCGGCGCACGATCCGCCAGGCCCGGTCGAACGTCGAGACGTGGCGGCCCCAGGCGAGGGCCTCGTAGGCGATGCGCACGCCGTGCTCGGCGGCGCGCTCGGAGAGGAGGTGCAGGTGCTCCGCGGCCAGGTCGTCGTCGTCCACTGAGTCCGGATGCACGCTGGAGCACACGAGCAGCAGATCGGCGCCGAGGCGCTCCATGACCCGGAACTTGTGCTCGGCGCGGCGCAGGTTCGCGGCCAGCAGCGGCGGCGGGACGGCCTCGAAGTCGCGGAACGGCTGATAGAGGTCGATGCTGAGGCCGAGGTCGGCGCAGCGGGCGCGGACCTCCTCGGGGGTGTCGGCCGCGGCGACGAGGTCGGGCTCGAAGACCTCGACGCCGTCGAAGCCCGCGGCGGCGGCCGCGGCGAGCTTGTCGTCGAGGGTGCCCGAGAGGCAGACGGTGGCGATGCCCATGGGGTGCAAGGGTTCCTCCTCAGCGGGCGGCGGCGAGCGCGTCGAAGTGGCGGAGCATCCGGTCCGCGTCGGGTTCGGCGCCGGTGAACAGGCGGAACGAGTCCACGGCCTGGTAGACGGCCATGCGGCCGCCGTCGAGGACGCGGCATCCGGCGGCGCGGGCCGCGGCGAGCAGCGCGGTCTCGAGCGGGAAGTAGACGACTTCGGCGACCCACAGGCCCGGGTGCAGGAGCGCGGGCGGGACCGCGGTGCCGGGGTGGGCGGCCATACCGGTGGGGGTGGCGTGGACGAGGCCGTCGGCGCCCTTGAGCGCGGCCGCGAGGCCGTCGGCTGGCCCGGCGGTGATGCGGTCGCGTCCGAAGTGGGCGCCGAGGGCGTCGACAAGGCGGGCGCTGCGGTGCGCGTCGAGGTCGAGGACCTGGACGTGCCCGGCGCCGATGCCCAGGAGCGCGTGGGCGACGGCGGCCCCGGCGCCGCCCGCGCCGAGGAGCACGACGCGGTCGAGGCGGGCCCCGGCAAGGCCGCCCATGGCGCTGCGGGCGAACCCGGAGGCGTCGGTGTTGTAGCCGATCGCCTTGCCGCCCTTGAACAGGACGGTGTTGACGGCGCCGAGGACGGCGGCCTCCTCCGACAGCGAGTCGAGGTGGGCGATGACGGACTGCTTGACGGGGTGGGTAACGTTCAGCCCGGTGTAGCCGGTGAGGCGCGCGGCCGCGAGCAGGTCGCCGATCCGGGCGGGCTCGACGCCGAGTTCGAGGAGGTCGAGGCGCCGGTACTGGTAGCGCAGGCCGAGTTCGTGGGCCTCGCGCTCGTGGAGCGCAGGGCTGAGCGAGGGCCCGATGCCGGCGCCGACGAGGCCGATGAGGTGCGCGCCGGGAGCGCCGAAGTCTGTGGGCACGGGGTCTCCTCGCCGTTCGGCTTCTTTGTACGAACTAGTTACTTCAACCTAGCAACCTTGCGCCGGTTTGGAAAGGGCCAGTGCGAAGGGCCGCACGCCGCGGCCCCGCGCACCTGCGCGTTAGAGTTGCTGATCCGCAACCCGTCTGACATGAGGTCCCGCTTGAGCACCCGAGAGACCGCCCCGGCCGCCGACCGCGTCCGCGACCCCCAGCGCACCCGGGCCGAGATCCTCGACGTCGCGACGAGCGAGTTCGCCGCCAACGGCTACGCGGGCGCGCGCGTCGACGAGATCGCCGCGAAGACCCGCACCACCAAGCGGATGATCTACTACTACTTCGAGTCCAAGCAGGGCCTCTACCTCGCCGTCCTCGAACAGGCCTACTCGGTCATCCGGTCCCTGGAGCGGCAGGTCGACGTCGAGCACCTCGACCCGCTCGCGGCGCTCCGCGAGCTCGCCGAGCTCACCTTCGACCACCACGAGTCGCACCCGGACTTCATCCGCCTGGTCTCCATCGAGAACATCCACGGCGCCAGGCACCTCGCGCAGTCCGAGATGCTCCCGAGCCTGTCCGCGCCCGTCCCTGAGCTCATCGGGCGGATCCTCGAGCGCGGCCGGGCCGCCGGGGTGCTCCGCGAGGACGTCGACGCCCTCGACGTCCACATGCTCATCAGCTCCTACTGCGTCTTCCGGATCGCCAACCGGCACACCTGGAGCACCATCTTCGGGCGCGACATGCTCGACCCCGGCCGCCGCGCGCACTACCGGACCATGCTCGGCGACATGGTCGTCGACTACCTCGCCAAGCGCTGACCACACGCGCCACTCCCGCAACATCGAAGGGCCGCAATGCATGCTGCCCGCCGACCTGCGCATTTCCTCCCCCGCGCCCCCTTGACAGCGCCGCCGCGCTGGCGAATGATCGGGGATTAACCAAGCAGTACATAACTATCCAGTACGTTCATCACCGCGATGACCGGCTGCACCCCGCCGCCCCTGCAATGGCGCAAGGAGATCACCGTGTCCGTCCACCCCGCCCCCCGCCCGCCGGGCGCCGACCACCGCGGCAAGCCCCGGCGCACCGCCGTCGCCGCCTGGATCGGCTCCGCCCTGGAGTACTACGACTTCTTCATCTACGGCACCGCCGCCGCCCTCGTCTTCGGCGAGGTCTTCTTCCCCACCGAGCACGCCGCGACCGGCACCCTGCTCGCCATCGCCACGTTCGGCGTCGGCTACGCCGCCCGCCCCCTCGGCGCGGTCATCCTCGGCCACGTCGGCGACCGCTTCGGCCGCAAGCGGGTCCTGGTGTTCACGCTCCTGCTCATGGGCGCCACCACGTTCCTCGTCGGGTGCCTCCCCAGCTACGAGTCGATCGGCGTCGCCGCGCCGGTCCTGCTGGTGCTGCTGCGGCTCCTCCAGGGCCTGTCGGCCGCGGGCGAGCAGGCCAGCGCCAACTCGATGAGCCTGGAGCACGCGCCCGCGCACCGGCGGGCGTTCTTCACGTCCTGGACGCTGAGCGGCACGCAGGCCGGGCAGCTCATCGCGACCGCCGCGTTCCTGCCCGTCGCGGCCCTCCCCGAGGAGGACCTGCTGTCGTGGGGCTGGCGGGTCCCGTTCTGGGCCAGCGTCATCATGGTCGTCGTCGGCTACATCATCCGCCGCCGCATCGAGGAGACCCCGGTCTTCGAGGACGAGGCGAAGGCCGGGAACACCGTGAAGCTGCCGCTCGCGGTCCTCATGCGCGACCACTGGGCGGACGTGCTGCGCGTGGTCTGCGCGGCGCTCATCGCCTCGGTGTCCACGATCTTCACCGTCTACGCGCTGACGTACGCGGTCAACACCGTGGGGCTGGAGCGGACCCCGATGCTGTGGGTCGGCGTCGCGGCGAACATCCTGGCGGTGGCGCTCATCCCCCTGTGGGGCGGGGCCGCGGACCGGTTCGGGCGCAAGCCGGTGTTCCTGTTCGGTTCGATCGGGTGCGGCATCCTCATCTTCCCGTACCTGTGGGCGATCTCGGTCGGGAACTGGGCGCTCATCTTCGGGCTCGGGATCCTCCTGTTCGGCCTCGTGTACCAGGCCGCGAACGCGACCTGGCCGTCGTTCTACGGGGAGATGTTCACCGCGCGGGTGCGCCTGTCGGGGATGGCGATCGGGACGCAGATCGGGTTCGCGATCAGCGGGTTCCTGCCGACGATCGCGGTCGCCCTGGAGGGCGCCGACAAGGGCGCGTGGGTGCGGGTGGCCGTGTTCACCGCGGTCATGTGCCTGGTCAACGCCGTCGCGGTGTTCTCGGCGCGCGAGACGTACAAGGTCCCGACGGAGCAGCTGGGCCTGAAGGAGGCCCCGGTGCGGGCCTCCGCGGGCGCCGCGGACTGACCCGTTTCGCCCTCGCCTCGGGCGATTCCTCTATACCGTGGCGAGGGCGTTCTCCTGGTGTTCATTCGACGTTGGTGGAACCGCATACCCGTCCCGCATAGCGTCCGGGGCGAGAGACAACCGAACGCGACGACCCCCGCCCGCGTTCCCCATCGGACTGCCATGGAGAAGCGAATGCAACCCCAGATCCCGGAACGACGCCGCCTTCAGGTCTTCCCGTCGGTGCACGGCGGGCGCTCGGCGCTGACGTGCAAGTACCGCTGCGGCGACGCGTGCAGCCACGACGTTCCGAACACCTCCGGAAACGAGTACCTGGGCGACGTGATCGCCAAGGCGGTGTCGCGCCGCGGCCTGTTCAAGGGCGGCGTGGCGGCGGGCCTGGTCGTCGGTGCGACCGGCGCGCTCGCGGGCTCGGCCGCGGCGGCCGAGACCGACGGGTCCGCGTCGGCGACGCGCTGGGGCCGCGGCCCGAAGGGCTTGGACTTCGACGCGGTCGCGCCGAACCGGGCCGACGCGGTGACGGTGCCGGACGGGTACGAGCCGCAGGTCGTGATCCGCTGGGGCGACCCGATCCTGGAGGGCGCGCCGGAGTTCGACCCCGAGAACCAGACCCCCGAGTCGCAGGCCGGCCAGTTCGGCTACAACAACGACTACACGGCGCTCCTCGACCACCCGGACGACCGCCGCAAGAAGGTCCTCGTGTGCAACCACGAGTACACGACCGAGTCCTCCATGCTCCCGGACTACGACGAGGCCGCCCCCACCGAGGACCAGATCCGCATCGGCCTGGCCGCGCACGGCCTGTCGGTCGTCACGGTGAAGGAGGACCGCCGCACCGGCGCCCTGACCCCGGTCGTCGGCGACGAGCTCAACCGCCGCATCACCGCCGAGACGCCGTTCGTGATCGCCGGACCGGCCGCGGGCTCGGACCTGCTGAAGACCTCCGCCGACGCCGAGGGCACGACCGCCCTGGGCACGCTGAACAACTGCGCGGGCGGGACCACCCCGTGGGGCACGATCCTGTCGGGCGAGGAGAACTTCAACCAGTACTTCGCGAACTTCGCGACCATGACCGACGCCGACCAGAAGGCGAAGCTGGCCCGCTACGGCTTCTCCGGCGGGGCGTCGGCGCGCAAGTGGGAGCAGTACGACCCGCGCTTCGACCTGGAGCAGGAGCCCAACGAGCCCAACCGGTTCGGGTGGATCGTCGAGCTCGACCCGTACGACCCGGAGTGGGCGCCGCGCAAGCGGACCGCGCTGGGCCGCTTCAAGCACGAGGGCGCGGGCCCGCGCCTGGCGGACGACGGCCGCGTCGTGGTCTACATGGGCGACGACGAGCGCTTCGACTACATGTACAAGTTCGTGTCCAAGGAGAAGATGAAGTCGGGGAACTCGCGGCGCGCCCGCGAGCACAACCGCAAGCTCCTCGACGAGGGCACGCTGTACGTCGCGCGGTTCACCGGCGACAGCCCCGCCGCGGAGATCGACGGCACGGGGACGCTCCCCTCGGACGGGCAGTTCGACGGCTCGGGCGAGTGGATCAGGCTCGCGTCCGGGACCACGTCCTACGTGGACGGCTTCTCGGCCGAAGAGGTGTACGTGCACACCCGCCAGGCCGCCGACAAGGTCGGGGCCACGAAGATGGACCGCCCTGAGGACGTCGAGCCGAGCCCGAAGACCGGCAAGGTCTACGTGGCGCTCACGAACAACACCAACCGCGGCACCGGCACCAACGCGAAGGCCGACGAGGCGAACCCGCGCAACGCGAACAAGCACGGCCAGATCCTCGAGCTGACCGAGCGCCGCGGCGACCCGACGGCGACGACGTTCGGCTGGAACCTGCTGCTGGTCTGCGGCGACCCGGCCGCGGCCGACACCTACTTCGGCGGCTTCCCGAAGGACCAGGTCTCGCCGATCTCCTGCCCGGACAACGTCGCGTTCGACCCGCACGGGAACCTGTGGATCTCCACCGACGGCAACGCGCTCGGCTCGAACGACGGCCTGTTCGCCGTCGCCCTCGAAGGGCGCTACCGCGGCCTGACCAAGCAGTTCCTCACCGTGCCGATCGGCGCGGAGACCTGCGGCCCGGTCGTCCAGGACAAGCACGTCCTGGTCGCGGCCCAGCACCCGGGCGAGCTCAGCGGCGCGTCCTACGACAACCCGCTCTCGGAGTGGCCCGACGGCCCCGGCTCGATCCCGCGCCCGGCGGTCGTGAACGTGACCACCGAGGGCTTCGACGGCATCGGCTGCTAGCGCACTGAAGGCGAGGCGGCGCCCGGTCCCCGGGCGCCGCCTCGCCGCGTTCACTCCCGGGGGCGGGCCGGGGGCCCGGCCCGCCGGGTGCACCTATGCTCTCCCGCATGACCGTCGCACTCGTCTCAGGAGCCTCGCGGGGCCTCGGCGCCGTCATCGCGCGCCGCCTCGCCGCCGACGGGCTCGCCGTCGCCGTCAACTACGGGTCCAGCCGGGACGGGGCCGAGCAGGTCGTGGCGGACATCCGCGCCGCGGGCGGGACCGCCGCGGCATTCGGCGCGGACGTCACCGACGAGGCCGCGGTCGCGGATCTCGCCGAACGGGTCCGGGCCGGGCTCGGCCCGGTGACGGTCCTGGTGGCGAACGCGACCGGGCCGCAGCCGGAGACCCCCGTGGACCGGCTCGAATGGGCCGACCACCTCGCGCAGCTGGAGTTCTTCGTGAAGAGCCCGACGCTCCTGCTCCGGGCGTTCCTGCCCGACATGCGGGCCGCGGGCGGCGGCCGAGTGGTGCAGATCGGCTCGGACATGTTCGAGCGGGCGCTGGCGGGCTGGTCGGCGTACGTCGCGGCGAAGGGCGCCCAGTGGGGGCTGACGCGCTCGTGGGCGCGGGAGCTGGGGCCGGACGGGATCACCGTGAACCTGGTGGCGCCGGGGTGGACGCCGGTGGAGCGCCACGGGGAGCTGACGGACGCGGACGTCGCGGGATACCTCGCGGACGTCCCGATGGGCCGCATGGGCGTCCCCGAGGACGTCGCGGCCGCGGTGTCCTACCTGGCCTCCGACGCGGCGGCGTTCGTGACGGGCCAGCGTCTGACGGTCAACGGCGGCCACACGATCGACTAGGACGGTCCCTCGGGACAGGGCCGGGCCGGCCGCGGGGGTTCTCCCCGCGGCGGCGCCCGCCACGGGCGCGACGCGGATCGCCAAGCGCGTGTGCCGCTTCGGGACCGTGAACCGCGCCCCCGCGACGTCGCTCGAAGGTCGCCG
>JBEYTX010000002.1:0-697888 GCA_040643255.1 Glycomyces sp. NPDC047369
AAGACACCTGCCGAGGCTCTGGCCGAGTACTACACCCGCGCCGCCTGAAACCCAACCGATATGAGATCCGCGTCCAAGATCCTTGCTACACCTCACCTGATGGACCCTCTTCCATATGGTGGAGATTGCCTCACGTTACTGGAGACCATCCCCGCAGCTCAGAACCCACGCAAACCAACTCTCAACCCTGCCCATCCCCACAGAAGAAGATCCTGACCCCGAACCCCCACGCCCCCACCAGGCAGAACCCCGCCCCTGGGCCCTGTCCCGCCGCCTAACCCCAGAAACCCGCACAGCCATCATCACCGCCTACCAGGCCGGAGCCCGCCAACAAGACCTAGCCACCCACCACAATCTCAGCCTCTCCAGCATCAAACGCCTGGTCAGGTCGGCATTACAATAAGCTAATTAAAGTCATATGACCTTCCGGGATCACCTTGGAGCCAAACTACTCGTGGACCAAAGAGTTTCCAAGTTTTATTTGGAACTGGGCAAGCTTTCAGTTTCTGGAATATTTGGCACAGCCCGAATAACACGATTCCAACCAGGCTCCCAGTAGTCCGTGACAGGCGAGAAGATGTGATCCTTTGGAGGTGTAGAGCTATCGTCAAGTCGGAATAGACACTTTGATATCTGAAATCCGCGATTAAATACCGCCTCAGACAAACGAGTCGAACCCGAGAATCTTGCCATATGGAAGCTTACAAATCGACGAAAGTACACTCTCGCAAAGTCTGCTGTTGCGGAAAAACTTGCAGCCGGGAAACGGGCAAATCTTCTGAAAACTGCTTCCCGGAAGGAGGCGTCATCCTTGAATTGAGCTCCATCGAATCTGCATCGCTCAAAGAAAAGAGCCTGGCTAAATGAAACCGGAGCATGGAAGTACGCACCTCGAAAAATCGCATATCCATAACATCTGACGCGACCAAATGAAGAATTTCCCATGAATTTCGCACCCCTGAATATCGAGTTGACAGCAAAGGTAACCTTCTGGAATGCTGCGGAAGCTACAAACTTCGATCTATTAAAGAAGGCATCAGATGCGAAGTATGTCGCACGAAAATCCGCACGCCCTTTGAACGTAGTATCATTAAAGTTGGCTTCTCCACAGAAGTCAGCGTTTACGAATCTAGTCTCACCGTCAAATATTGCTCCCTCAAAATTGCCGTTATTGATACAGCAATCAGAAAGATCTAGGTCATCGAGGTAGGCGCCCATTAGGTCGATATATGCGTGATCCCAATAGCTGGAACTGGTATCAAGATTACGACGAAGCCGCCTTGAGAGAATACTTTGAGCCAGCTTTCGCACTTGCTGCTCTTGTAGAGCATCCTGAAAACTCTCCTTTGAAGGGTTCTCGCGAGCGGGGCCGATTGGCTCAAACTGACGTGCACCCAGTTCACGCACCACCGGTATAGTATCCTGAGTAAGGATACTCGAATAATGAAACGGCATTCGCAAATACGCACATATCTCAGAAATCACTACTTGCCTTAGTTCGGGATAATTCTCGCCAAGATGGTCGAGGTTATGAAGTCCACCGATTCTGACAGCAGCTTTTTCGGAACCTATTTGCTCGGTCGCTCGAATTCGAAGTTCGATAATGCGACGCTGCTCATCATCGAGTTCGCGTTGCCTGAGGGCGCGCTCCTGCTGCTCAATTTGAGCGAAGCTAGTGGTTTCATGATGCTGCTGCCTACGGAGGGCTACGAGCAGTACTCCAAATCCAACAATTCCCGCCATTACGGTGAGGAATGTTCTGATCCCTTCAATGGGGACCATTGATTCTGAGCTTGATCGTCGCATCGCTAGAATTACAACAGCGGCAGAGATCAAGAATAGAATTAGGAAACTTGCGACACCAAGGATAGAGGCTAGTCGCCACGGAAAAGGAGCAAGAGGAGTAGGTTCTTTCCGAATCCCTCGCGATTTGAGCGGTCTCAAAACACATCCTCCAAATCGGTTCAAATGGAAGACTGTACTACCTTGAGAGGGTTATTGGAATCATCCATTCAGATGATTCTAGTTCCGACAGGAGCCGCTGGGCCAAATAATCTTGATGTGCAATCTATGACTGTGGGCTACACCTATCGCATCTGCAGTGCCTCCGGTTTTGGTGGAGGGTTTGCCGTCCCAGACTGCGTAGAGGATGTCGATGGTCTCGATCATGGTGGTGTTGGCCTGGGCGTAGACCTGCATTGAGGAGGCTTCGGCGATGTAGCGGACCTCGTGGGCTTGGTTCACGAGGGCGTCGAAGGTCGCGAGATGGGCTTTGCTGACTCGGGTATCTCGGTAGTCGGGGGCGGGGAGTAGGGCTTCGAGTTGGCCGCCGGCGTCGAGGATGGCTTGGGCGAAGATGGAGTCGGCGCCTTCGGCGAGGCAGGAGACTCCAACGAGTTCGCTGGGGTCGTATTGGGCGAGCTCGGTCTTCAAGGCGCTGCGGACGAGCTCGACCGTGGCGGGGGTCAGGTTCATATGGCCGGTGATGCCGATTCTCACGGGCGTTCCTATCTCGTCGACAGTGCGGTGCGGAGGTCGGCGACCTCGGGGAGGTTGTCGTAGCGGGCGGCTGCGACTTCTAGGCGGGTCATGTACTCCTCAACCCTGGCCGATTGGACTTGCTCGGCAGATTTCAGGGCCTGGCGAGCGTATATGGCGGCTTCTTCGGGCCGGTCGGCCGCGAACATGACCAGGGCAGTGTGTCCAAGGTTGAGAACGTTTCCGCGGGGTAGTGGCCGGGCGTTTGTCGCGGTTTGTTCGGCCGCCGCTGCGGCGTTGGTGCGGTCGCCGGTGAGGTGCAGGCATTGGGCGATGCGGCCCTCGAACCAGGCGTTGCCGACATGGCTGATCCAAGGGGGTCCGTCGGGGCGATCGGCGCGGTCCATGTCGCAGCTTGCTTGGGTGATGAGGCTTGCGACGGTTGCGGTGTTGCCGTTGACGGCTTCGCCGTGAGCGAGCGCCATGCGGGCCTCGCCGATGAGGGCGGGGCTGGAGATTGATTCGGCAGCGTCGAGGGCGGCTTGTGCGGCGGTGACTGCTCGGGGGCCGTCGCTGAGGATGGCGGCCTGGTTGGAGATCGCGATAGTGGTCTCGCAGCCGAGTTCGGTGTTGTTTGCTTCGTCAGCGAGTTTGAGGGCCTGGGTGAAACAGGCTCGGGCGCTGCTTTGTACCCCGGCGTCGAACGCCGACCAGCCCGCGAGGAGGGCAAGCTCGGCCACGGATGAGAAGAGATCCGTCTTGAGCTTGCTGGTGTGGGGCTGGTCGAGCATTGGCAGCGCGACATTATGCAGGTAGGCGGTGATGCTGTGGTTGGCGTGGATGCCGCCGTGGAGGCTGTCGATGCCTCGGAGGGTCGCGGTCATCGATCGCACGACGTCGACTTGGGCGGTCCCGATCGTTCCTTCGCTGAAGGCAGCCTCGGGAATGGCTGCGCCCAGGAGTGCGAGGGATTGCAGGACGATCCGTCGGCGCATGCTGCTCTCTCCACAGGTCGCTAGGTCCGTGAGCAGTCCCTGCGTGTCCAGTTCGCGCTCAAGGTCTTCCAACAGGGCGGGGCTCGGCGACTTGTGGCCGTTCTCGATGTTCCGCAGGTGCGAAGGCGAGGTGTGGCATGCCTCTGCAAACTCGATGCGTCCGCGCTCGGCGCGTTCACGCAGCGATCGGACTACGCGCCCAAAGATAAGCCGGTTCACGTCTGCTGTCATCGATCTGCTCCGGATGGAATCAAACGGAATCACTCCAGATATGGCACTTACATCGTGGCTCAATCCACACTACAGAGACAACAGTCGGTGGCGGTCCCTCAATCGGGCGACCTGTTGACCTATCGCTTCGCAGGTCCGCTGTCGATGCAATAAGTGCGGCCCGCCTTCGGGTTCCAAGCTTCCGGCGGGCCGCCTCACCAGATCTACAGACGAGGAGAAATGGTGACGGATCAAAGACTACGAGTCGACGGCCGCACCGGCAACCGCACCGAGTTCGAGGTGCTGGGCGAGTGGGAGACGGTGCGTGGGAATCGGCTGTCGCTGAAAGCGCGGCGGAAGACCGGATACGCGTCGGTATGGCTGGACTACCTGGGGAAGCCGGTGAAGATCGGGTACGCGCTGCACGCGGGCGGTGTGGTGCGCGAAGTGCGGTGGGGGACGCCGTGGAACGAGCAGACTCCGGCCTGGAAGTCGCAGCAGCGGGGCCACATCGCCTCGCTGATCGCCGACTGGCATGCCGAGGTACAGCGTCCCGTACAGCCCGCAGCGTTGCCCGAGAGCGTCGCCGGGGTGTTCGATCTCGACGGGTTCCGGTTCGCCGTCGAACCGACGAGCGCGCCTGAACATGCGGTGCTCTGCGTCGTCAACTCCGAGAACGGATTGACGCCGGTCGCTGACCTGCTCCACGACGAGGGCCGGATCTGCGGCCTCGTCACCAGACCTGGATGGAAGGGGACGCCCGACGAACGACGCCGCCGATGGCGGCGCGAGAGCGAGGCGATTCTGACCCAGGCCGCCGAGAACGGCAGCCGATAGGGCCCTTCCCTCCCCTAGTGGGGCCGCCGAGGTGGCGGCGGCCCCACATCCCCGGTTCGATGGTGGAGTCGAGGAGATTGTGGACTTGCGGTGCGGGTGCGGTGCGGGTGCCGTTCACTCCGGGGTTTCCAACCCGCTTCTCTGTACGCATGTCGCCGGGCGTCGGGGAGCGTATGGAGATGCGTACTGACCGAGCAGTGGAACGCCTGTTCAGAGGCATCGAGCTAAAATCCCGGTGCTGGGCCGACTTATATCTAAATCAGCAGTAAAACTTCAAACCTCCCTTGGTTCCCACCGGTGCCGGAACGAACGGGATTGTGCCCATGGCAAGGTGAGGTATGGGCCGTATCGATCACATCAACAACCCGGATGCCCCTGCACCCAACAGCGTCGTTCCATCGACGGTGGTGTTCGTGACCGACGAGCTGGGCCGAGTGCTGCTGATCCAGAGGTCGGACAACGGGGACTGGGCACTGCCTGGTGGCGGGCATGATCTTGGCGAGCGGATCGCTGAGACGGCAATCCGCGAGGCGAAGGAGGAGACCGGACTCGATGTCGAAGTCACCGGCATCGTCGGTCTCTACACCGATCCAGGCCATCTGATCGAGTACGGGGACGGCGAGGTCCGCCAGCAGTTTTCAATCGCCTTCAGAGCGCGCGTGACGGGCGGCGGCATCACGGTGAGTTCGGAGTCCACCCAAGTCGCTTGGATCGGCGTCGAGGAACTTGACCGCCTGCCTATCAATCCTTCGATGCGGCTTCGCATTGCACATGGCCTTGCGGATCGATCCGAGCCGTACATCGGATAGGCGGCAACCGGACAAGAAGATGGATTCGGCACCCTCACGGACCCGCACCGTGCGGGTGGCGGTGCGGGTCGGTGCGGGTGCCTGCGTTCGGAATGCTGGACGACTCGATGATCAACAAGTAGCCTGGTTAGTCTCTGAGACCCAAGCAACGGTTCGCCGCCCGTTTTGATTTGGACATCTTCTTTCCTCTCGCAGCCCCCGAACCCTCCGCCCGAGCGAGGCTCTTCAACCGGTTGTGTCCGATGCTCGTATCTGCAACGAGTTCGCGTTACGGTCGCCAATAGGGCTGCTACCAGCATATTTACCGCCAGGCGGTGGGTGCGATGAGCCGGGTGGATCGGCGTATCCGGGTCACCGGAGCGCGCCGGGAGGTCATCGACACCGATCAGTTGGCGGCGTTGCTGCTGCGTGCTGCGCGCCGGGTCGCCAAGGAACGGGACCAGGCCGATGCGCCTGGTGCTGCGGCCCCTGACAGCGATTCAGGCGATGGTGAAGGGGCGACGGCGACATGACTGGGCGCGGGCAGAAAACGGGGCGACAAGGGGCTGAGGGCAGGGCCGTGGTGTACCTGCGGGTCTCCTCCAAGGGGCAGGTGGACACCGACTACGACCCGGAGGGGAATTCGATCCCGGCCCAACGGAAGGCGTGTCTGGCGCTCGCTGAGCGGATGGGCCTTGAGGTGGTTGACGAGTATGTCGAACCCGGGAAGTCCGGCCGCTCGATCGATGGGCGGCCTGCCTTCCGCAAGATGATGGGGCGAGTGCGCAACGAGGGCGATGTCTCCTACATCGTCGTGTACATGCGCTCGCGCCTATTCCGGGACACCGCTGACGCCGCGTTCACAAAGAAGGAGCTGCGCGGCCTCGGGGTGACGATCCTGTCGGTGAAGGACCCGACCGATGACTCGCCTACCGGGGATCTCATGGCGCACATGGTCGACGGGTTCAACGAGTACCAGTCGCGCGTCTCGGGCCAGGACATCGCCTACAAGATGGAAGCCAAGGCCGCGAGAGGCGGGACGCCAGGACGGGCGCCGCTCGGGTACTTGAATGTCCGAGAGATGGTCGAGGGCCGCGAAGTGCGGACCGTCGTGCCTGATCCGGTGCGTGGACCTTTGGTGCGGATGCTGTTCGAGCGGTACGCGACTGGGCAGGTCTCGTTCAAGGGATTGCGGGAGCTGGCGGTTAGCGCGGGGTTGCGGACGCGGCCAACGAAGACGTATCCGGCCGGTACCGAGCTGTCTATTCACAAGATCGGTCAGATTCTGCGCGACCGGTACTACCTCGGCTACGTGTCCTTCAACGGCACTGAGTACCTGGGACGGCACGAGCCGCTGATCGACTCCGACCTGTTCGAGCGGGTACAAGCGGTGCTCGTTCACCAGCGCGGGGCCGGCACTCGCGATCGGAAATGGGATCACTTTCTGAAGGGACTCGTGTGGTGCGCCCTGTGCGGGCGGCGACTCATCATCGAACGCGGCAAGTCCAAGACTGGGCGGTTGTACTTCTACTTCCTCTGCATGGGCCGCAATGAGGGTGACGGGTGCAAGCTGCCCCGGTTCTCCGTTGCCGACGTTGAGTCGGCAGTAGCCGCGCATTACGCGACCATCGCGCTGTCGCCGGACGAAGCCGCCTGGACTCGGGATGGACTGGAGCGGGTCGGGCGGGCCGATGCGGAGACGACCTCGGCGCTGAAGCGGAATCTCATGCGCGAGCGCAAGCGCCTCGCTGCTCTGGAAGACCAAGTGCTCGACCTGATCGGGGACCCCGACTGGCCCACCGAGAAGCTCACCGCCAAAGTCCAGGGAATCAAGGCGCAGCGCGACGCGGTCGATGCTCAGCTTGCCGAGGCCGACCGGCCCCGGCTCGATGAGGCCGTTGCGACGGTGGCTCCGTTCCTGGACCTGCTCGCACGGCCGCGGGCGCTCTACGAGTCGTTCAGCGATGATGAGCGGAAGGTTCTCAACACCATCTGCTTCACCCGCCTCCACCTGAATGCCGACTCCGACAAGCGGGCCGCCGTAGTGCGGGACGGCTTGTCGGAGTCCATCGCGCCGCTGATCTCGTTCAGGGACCGGGAACGGCGAAACGGCACCTGCCTGGAGGCTGGTGCCGTTCTTCCTATGGGTCAGAGTTCAAGTGTGAACCCTATGGTGGAGCTTAGGGGATTCGAACCCCTGACCTTCTCATTGCGAACGAGACGCGCTACCAACTGCGCCAAAGCCCCTTGCGGCGACAAGATTAGCACGGCCGCCGGAGGGGGCGCAGGGGCGGTTGTGTGGGCCCGGTCTCTAGATCCAGGAGTCGAGCCACATGCGGGCCTGCCATTCGTCGCGGGGCAGGGCCTCGCCGGTGTAGATGGGCCAGAAGTAGGCGAAGCAGAGGACGACGACGGCGACGAAGGCCCCGGCGATGAGCGCGCCGGTGAGGCGGCGCTCGGGGGACCCGAGGGAGGGCTCGCCGCGGCGGTGGCGGCCGATGATGAGGCCGAGGGACCAGGTGACGGCGCCGATGAAGAAGGGGACGGCGGGGGCGGTGTAGAAGAAGAACATCGTCCGCTCGGGGTAGAAGAACCACGGGATGATGCCCGCGCCGATGCCGGTGAGCAGGAACCAGGCTCGCCAGTCGCGGCGCGCGACCGCCCACACCAGGAGCGCGAGGGTCGCGGGCACGAACGTCCACCACAGCAGGGGCGTGCCGAGGAGCAGGACCTCGGAGGCGCAGTCGGCGGTGCCGCAGTTGACGTCGGAGCTCCAGTAGAAGACGACGGGCCGCAGGTCGAACAGCCACTGCCACGGCCAGGACTGGTAGGCGTGCTCCGAGGAGAGCCCTTCGTGGAACTGGAGGACGCTCAGGTGGTACTCCCACCAGTTCACGAGCGCGCCGACGACGGGCGGCTCGGAGCGGCCCTGGTCGATGAGCCAGTGGCGGTAGGAGCCGGTGTCGTTGAGGAACCAGCCGGTCCAGGAGAGGACGTACACGCCGATCGCGAGGAGCCCGAACCACAGGTTCTGCCCGAACTCGTAAATGACGGTGTCGCGGAAGGGCTTGCGGGCGCCGACGTCGGCGCGCAGGCGCCAGTCCCAGACGATGTAGAGGACGATCGCGGCGATGATGTACCACAGCGCGGACCACTTGGTGGCCATGGAGAGCCCGAGGAGGACCGCGGAGGCGATGCGCCACCACGGGACGCCGAGCCGGGGCCGGCGGCGGCGCGCGTCGAGGCCGTCCTCGATCGCGGCGAGCCAGCGCGCGCGGCGCCAGTCGCGGTCGCGGACGATGCAGTACATGGCGGCGAGGAGGAGCGTCGCGATGAAGATGTCGAGGAGCGAGGTCCGTGAGAGCACGAAGTGCGAGCCCTCGACGGCGAGGAGGAGCCCGGCGGTGCCGCCGAGGAGCGTCGAGCCGGTGAGGCGGCGCATGAGGCGGATGAGGATCGCGACGCCGATGATCCCGGCGGCGGCCGCGGCGATGCGCCAGCCGACCTCGTCGTAGCCGAAGGCGATCTCGCCGAGGCTGATGAGCCACTTGCCGAACGGGGGGTGCGCGACGTACGCCGACCCGGTCGCGCCCGGGTCCCACTCGACGCCGTGCGAGAGCATCGTGTGCGCGTCCTGCGCGTAGTAGACCTCGTCGAAGATCAGGCCCTTGGGGTGGTTCAGGCCGATCAGGCGCAGGACCGCGGCGATCCCGGTGACCGCGAGGGTCACCCAGAGGGCGCGGCGGCGGTCGTCCGGGACGGTGGCCGCGAGGCGCGCCCGGACGGCGGGGAGGGGGCCGGGGAGCGGGGTCGGCCGCCAGGCGGCGGGCGGCTGCTCGGGCCGGACTGCGGTGGCGCTCACCGGCCCGAGTTTAGGGCCTTCCCTTCACCGTCAGTGCACCAGCTCGCTCGGAGGCGTGAAGTCGCCTTCGCCGTTGATCTCCCACTGGGACGCCAGGATGTCGGCGACGGCGTTGGCGGGTTTGCCGAGGTTCGACTGGCCCACGAAGTTCTGCGGGCTGTCGGGGTCGGCGACGAACGCGGCCGCGGCGGCGTTCGGCGTGAAGCCCACGAACCAGTTGGTGGAGTTGGAGTCGGTGGTGCCGGTCTTGCCCGCGACGGGCCCGTCGACGGCGGCGCCGACCTGCTCGGCGGTGCCCCACGTGCAGTTGCCCTCGGCGGCGCCGTACCCGGTCGGGCAGCGGGCGGCATCGACGGCGGCGCGCGCCACCTCGACGCTGATCGCCTGGTCGCACTCGCTCGCGAACGGGATGAGCCCGCCGGAGTTGGTGATCGCGGACGTCACCGGGATCGGCGTGCAGTAGACGCCGTCGGCGGGCAGCGCCGCGTAGGCGGCGGCCATGTCGAGCGGCGTGGTCTGGGTGACGCCGAGGACGAAGGGCCCGAAGGACTCCGGGTTGTTCTCGACGTGCCCGAGGTCCTGCGAGTTGCGGAACTTGATGCCGAGGCGCTCGGCCACGTCGATGGCGTTGTCGACGCCGACGCGCTCGGCGAGCTGCACGAAGTAGGTGTTCACCGATTCGCCGAAGCCGGTCCACATGTTGTAGTCGCCGACCTCGGACGCGGACGCGTTCTTGGGGCACCAGTAGTTCCCGCACGCGGCCTCGCCGTCGCCGACGACGTACTTCGACGTGTACTGGTACGGCGAGTAGATCGTGGTGTCCAGCGGCATGCCCGCTTCGAGGGCCGCGAGCATCGTGAACATCTTGAACGAGGACCCGGCCTGGTACCCGGCGACGTCGGCGTTCCCGCTGAGCAGCGGGTTCGTGGTGTTCGGGTAGGAGCCCTTGTACTCGTCGTTCGCGGTGTTGGGGCCGTTGTCGGACACGTCGTTCGAGTAGTTGCGGTTGACGGCCATGACCTCGATCGCGCCGGTCCCCGGCTCGACGACCACGGACCCGAGCGCGTACTCCGACCCGGTCTCGAGCTGGTTCTCGATGGCCTCCTGGGAGGCGTCCTGGAGCTCGGTGTTCAGCGTCGAGGTGATCTCGTAGCCGCCGCGGTACAGGCGGGCCTTGCGGACCTCCTCGGAGTCGCCGAAGTCCTCCTGCTGCTCCCACCACTTCTCGAAGTAGTCGACGAAGAAGCCGTAGTCGGAGTCGATGGCGCCGCCGGAGGTGTTGTTGGCCTCCTGCGGGTTGAGGTTGAGGTCCTCGGCCTTCGCGGTCTCGCCCTCGTCGGAGGTGAGGTACCCGACGTCGACCATGCGGTTGACGACGTGGTTGCGGCGGGCCAGCGCGGCCTCGGAGGAGCCGTTGATCGGGTCGTAGACGCTCGGGGACTGGATGAGCCCCACCAGCATCGCGGACTCGGCGACGGTGAGGTCGGCGGGGACCTTCCCGTAGTAGACCTGGGCGGCCGCGCCGATCCCGTACGCGCCGTTGCCGAAGTACACGGTGTTCAGGTAGTTCGTGAGGATGTCCTCTTTGGACATCTCCTCTTCGAGGGCGAGCGCGTACCCCATCTCCTTGACCTTGCGGTCGATGGTGACCTCGGAGGCCGCCGCGACCTCGTCGGGGGTGGTCGCGGTGTAGGAGAGGACCTGGCGCACGTACTGCATGGTGATCGTCGAGGCGCCCTCGGAGGTGCCGCCGTCGGCGATGTTGGTGACCAGGGCGCGCATGACGCCTTCGGGGTCGACCCCGTTGTGCTCGAAGAAGTTCGAGTCCTCGGTGGCGACGAGCGCCTGGACCACCGAGTCGGGGATCTGGTCGTACTCCAGCTGCACCCGGTACTGGTCGCCGAACGTCGCGATGACGGTCGTCCCGTCCGACGCGTAGAGCGTCGAGGCCTCGGGGGCCGGGGGGAGGACGAGTTCGTCGGGGAGGTCGAGGACGGCCTCGGAGCCGACCTTGGCCAGTCCGCCGATGCCGCTGGTCACCGGCAGGAACGCCAGTCCGACGACGAGGCCGAACGCCACGGCCACCGGCACGAGCGCGAACATGGCGCGGCGCTGCACGGCGGTGATGGGTCCGAACCAGGTCTGCGCCACCGGTTTCGAAGAATCACTCACGCTGTCTCCCAAAGCCCCGCTGCGGGGAAGGAACGGTCATTTCAGTTGGGCGCGGCGAAGCGCCGTTCAGGCGGAGTTCCGGGGGCGCCCCAACTCTACGACGCGCCAGGGGGGCGGTGCTGACGCAGTCCGGCGTGGTGGGGGCGATTACAGCTCCCGCCGGTCGCGGGCGCGCCGCCCGCGGCGATCGTGCACCGGCTGCTACGGGACGGGGACGGACCGGCGGTGCGGCGCCTCACCAGCCGAACGCGAGCGCGGCCGCCAGGACCGCCCCGCTGAAGACCCAGCACAGGCCCATCGCGCTTGAACGGCCCTCGTACAGGCGCGTCGCGCCCGAGACGCCGACCATCGACATCGCGACGACCATGAACAGCACCAGCGCAGGGGCCCAGCGCAGCAGGAGCCCGCCGGTGCCGCCGACGTACGCGCTGTGCGCGTCGGGCCCGGTCGCGCGCGCGGGCAGCTCGGTGCCGACGTCCGCGGCGGACACCTCGCCGGTGAGCGCCAGGTCCTTCGACCAGCCGTCGGTGGTGAAGCGGCCGTTGCAGGAGGGCGCGAACCCCTCCTGGCAGGAGGTCACGGTCACCGTCCCCTGGTCGGCGTGGCCGATGCTGATCCACAGCGCGGGCGCGGCGGCCCACGCGAAGAACATGAGCAGGCACGCGCACACCAGGACCCCCAGGAGCGCGGGCCCGAGCCGCTTGGGCTCGCGGCGGCGCTGGGGCCGGCCGGGCCGGGCGGGGCGGCGCTTCTCGGTCTCGGCGGCCCGCTCCCACACGGCGCGGATCGCGGCCATGCCGTCGGCCTGGGAGCCGAGCGGGCTGCGCTGCGAGACGGGGCGGGGCGCCTCCTCGGCGGGGTCCCAGTCGACGGGCCCGATCGGCTCGGCGCGCTCCTCGGCGTCGTGCTCGATCGCGCCGTAGGCGGCCGGGACCTCGGGCACGCGGTCGGCGCCGTCGTAGCCGGCGGACTGGGGCTGGTCGGCCGCGCGGTGTGTTCCAGACATACGGGTTATTGCATCACCGAATCCCCGAAGCCGGGCGCAATCGCGCAGGGATAGTGTGTCGTCACTCCCCCGGACGACGCGCGAGGGGCCGTGACCTGGACGCCGACGCGGTCGGAGGGCGGTCCGTCCAGATGTCAGGACGGATACCATGGGGCCCATGACTCACGTACTGACCGCGCTGGCCTGGCCTTACGCCAACGGCCCCCGGCACATCGGACATGTAGCGGGATTCGGGGTCCCCGCCGACGTCTTCGCCCGCTACATGCGCATGCGCGGTCACGACGTGCTCATGGTCTCGGGGACCGACGAGCACGGCACCCCGATCCTGGTGCAGGCCGACTCGGAGGGCCTCAAGCCCGCGGAGGCCGCCGCGAAGTACAACCGGATCATCGTCGAGGACCTGGACGCCCTGGGCCTCTCGTACGACC
The DNA here is from genome assembly GCA_040643255.1 of Glycomyces sp. NPDC047369. Lineage (GTDB taxonomy): Bacteria > Actinomycetota > Actinomycetes > Mycobacteriales > Micromonosporaceae > Glycomyces. Next base: position 12,777 of record JBEYTX010000002.1, read on the forward strand.
TGTTCACGCGCACCACGACCGGGAACCACTACAAGACCGTGCAGGAGCTGTTCACCAGCCTGTACGGCAACGGGTACATCCTCCAGAAGAAGACGCTCGGCGCGATCAGCCCGTCCACGGGCCGCACGCTCCCCGACCGCTACATCGAGGGCACGTGCCCGCACTGCGGGTTCGACTCCGCGCGCGGCGACCAGTGCGACAACTGCGGCCGCCAGCTCGACCCGATCGACCTCATCGACCCGAAGTCGCGCATCAACGGCGAGACCCCGAAGTTCGTGGAGGAGGACCACTTCTTCCTCGACCTCCCGGCGTTCGCCGACGCGCTCAACGCGTGGCTCGACACGCGCACGGGCTGGCGCACGAACGTCGTGCGGTTCACCAAGAACCTCCTCGACGACCTCCAGCCGCGCCCGATCTCCCGCGACCTCGACTGGGGCGTCCCGATCCCCCTCGACGGGTGGATCGACCGCAAGGACAAGCGCCTGTACGTGTGGTTCGACGCCGTCATCGGGTACCTGTCCGCGACCATCGAGTGGGCCCGCCGCTCCGGCGACCCCGACGCGTGGAAGCAGTGGTGGCAGGACCCGGAGGCGGTCTCGTACTACTTCATGGGCAAGGACAACATCGTCTTCCACTCCGAGATCTGGCCCGCGATGCTCCTGGGCGCCAACGGCGAGGGGAGCAAGGGCGGCGAGCCGGGCGCGCTCGGGAAGCTGAACCTCCCGACCGAGGTCGTCTCCTCGGAGTTCCTGACGATGGAGGGCAAGCAGTTCTCGTCGTCGCGGCGCGTCGTCATCTACGTGCGGGACTTCCTCGAGCGGTACTCCCCCGACGCGCTCCGCTACTACATCTGCGCCGCCGGCCCGGAGAACCAGGACTCGGACTTCACGTGGGCGGAGTTCCTGCGCCGCAACAACGACGAGCTCGTCGCCGGGTGGGGCAACCTCGTGAACCGGTCGGTCGCCATGGCCGCCAAGAACTTCGGGGCCGTCCCCGAACCGGGCGAGCTGGAGCCGATCGACCGGGAGCTCCTCGACGCGACGAAGGCGTCCTTCGACACCGTCGGGGACCTCATCGGGCAGAACAAGGTCCGGGCGGCGATCGGCGAGGCGATGAAGACCGTCGCCGCGGCGAACAAGTACCTCGCGGACACCGCGCCGTGGAAGATGAAGGAGGACCCGAAGCGCCAGGGCACGGTCCTGTACACCGTCCTCCAGGCCGTCTCCGACCTGAAGACCGTGATGAGCCCGTTCCTGCCGCACTCCTCGCAGAAGGTCCACGAGCTCCTCGGCGGCACCGGCGTGTTCGCGCCCATGCCGCGCATCGAGGAGGTCGCCGACCTCGACGAGGGCGGCGCGACCGACGGCCCGTACCCGATCCTCACCGGCGACTACGCGGACGTCCCCAAGTGGGAGCCGGTGCCGCTCGCGCCCGGGACGCCCCTGGACAAGCCCGTCCCGGTGTTCGCGAAGCTCGACCCGTCGATCGTCGACGAGGAGATCGAGCGGCTCAATTCGTAAGCAGGACAGACGCAGCGGCCCCCGGCGCGATGCCGGGGGCCGCTGCGCGTTCGAGCTTCAGACCGCGGGCGCGAGTTCGGCGCGGCTGACCCACTTCTCGTAGATCCCGCGGCGCACCGCCTCGGCGCCGGTGCGCGAGAGCATGTCCGGGCTGGGCCGCGAGATCCGGAACCGGCCCCACTCGTCGTCGGCGTCCACGAGGGTCCCCGCGATGCCGTTCCACACGACGCGCGTGGCCTCCCGCAGGACCCGGCGCACCCGGTAGGCGCGGCCGATCTCGACGCCGGGGATGTCGACGCGCCGTTCGAGGGTGAGCGGCGTCCACTGCTGCCCGGCGTACCCGAACAGGGCCGTCTCGACGCCGTTCGCGGTGTACGCGACGAGCTTCGCGCCCTCGGGCAGCGGCAGGTCCGCGAGGTCGGCGGTGACGTGCTCGGGCAGGACGTGCGCGGCCGAGATCGCGAACCCGGTGCCGAGCACCGGCGTGCCGCGCCGGTCCGAGGACGGCATCGCGGTCAGGCCCTCGTAGTCCGGGGCGACCGGCGCCTGGTAGTCCGCGGGGTCGGCCGCGGTCCAGCGCAGCGCGAGCGTCCACGGCTCCGACGACTCGGTCTCCCCGCCGAGCGAGGACCGCGACGCGGGCGTGCACAGGTGCGCGATGTCCCAGCGGCGGTAGCAGAACCCGCCGGGGACCGCGGCGGTCTCCATGAGCCGCGCGGCCTGCGCGGCCGTGACCGGCCGCTCCATGACCTCGCCCGCGGTCGGCGCCGCGGAGTCGCGCACCCGGTCCAGGAGCGCCCGCGCGGCGGGCTCGAGGTGCGGCGTCTGCGTCAGGCGGCGCACGTACTCGAGGTCGACGCCCGGCGCGAGCGGCACGGTCAGGAACCGCTCGTCGGCGACGGCGACGGGCACGCCGTCGCGCAGGACCTCGCCCGCGTGCACGACGTGCCGGTACGGGTACTCGCTGCCGGGCCGGTGGTTCGGCAGGAAGTCGGGGCGCGGGAGCGCCGAGAACAGCTCCCAGGCGGCGCCGTCGGCGTACGGTGCGCCGGGGTGCTTCTCGCCCTGCCATTCGACGGTGGTGATCTGGAGCGGCTGGTCCTGGTCGGCCGGGACGGCGGGGCGGCGTTGCTGGAGCGCTGCGGCGCGGTTGCGGCGGGACGCGAGGTCGCGGGTCATGTGCGGCTCGATTCGTCTGCGCGGGTGCGACGGCGGTGTCGCCTGGTACTCGTGCCGGCACCGGAACTGCGGGTGAACCGACTGTCCGCCAACGTAGGCCGGTCCTGTCAGGCCGGGATGTCCGCTAAATGAAGAAGGTGTTACGGGCGGCACACCGCGCAGCTCGCGGCCGCGGCGTGGCATGGTTGTCCCGTGTACCGATCCGAACCCGCGCCGCTCCCCGAGCCGCTCCCGTTCCCCGTCGCCGACAGCCACACCCACCTCGACCTGGTCGACGTGTTCGGGTCCGAGGAGGAGCTCCCGGCGCCCGCGACGGACGCGCCCGAGGTCCTCGCGCGCCTCGCCGAGGCCGAGGCCGCCGGGGTCGCGCGGGTCGTGCAGGTCGGCACCGACGTCCCGTCCTCGCACTGGGCCGCCGCGCTCGCGGACGCCGACCCGCGCGTGCTCGCCGCCGCCGCGCTCCACCCGAACGAGGCGCCGCGCCTGGACGACCTCGACGGCGCGCTCGCCGAGATCGACGCGCTGGCGGCGCTGCCGCGCGTCGCGGCCCTCGGGGAGACCGGGCTCGACTACTTCCGCACCGACGAGGCCGGGCGGGCCGAGCAGCAGCGGTCGTTCCGGGCGCACATCGAGATCGCGAAGCGCCACGGGAAGGCCCTCGTCATCCACGACCGGGACGCCCACGAGGACGTCCTGTCGATCCTCGACGAGGACGGCGCGCCCGACCGCGTGGTCCTGCACTGCTTCTCGGGGGACTTCGCGTTCGCGAAGGAGTGCGCGCGGCGCGGGTTCTTCATGAGCTTCGCGGGGAACGTGACGTTCAAGAACGCGCAGCACCTCCGCGACGCCGCGTCCGTGGCCCCCGCGGAGCTGGTGCTCGTGGAGACCGACGCGCCGTTCATGGCCCCGATCCCCGTGCGCGGCTACCGGAACCACCCGGCGCTGACGAACTACACGGCCCGGTTCCTCGCCGAGTACCTGGAGCGGGACCTCGAGGCGTGGTGCGAGCGGCTGTGGCGGAACACCGAGGCCGCGTTCGGCGCCTGGTAGCGCCTACGCCACGTCGATCTCGGCGTCCGCGGTGGCCGTGTTCCCCTCGGCGTCGGTGAGCGTGAACGTGAAGACCCACCGGCCCGCCTCGCCGAGGTTCGCCTCGCCCGCGAGGATCCCGGTGCGCAGCTCGATGAGCCGGAGCTCTTCGGGCTCTTCGCCTTCGAGCCCGTAGACGGCCTCCCACTCGACGGCCTCGAACGCGGTGCCCTCGAGGTCGTCGGCGAGGATCCGGACGCTGTTCGCGCCCGGCCGGCCCGGTTCGAGGACGACCTGCGCGGTGAACGCCTCGGTCGTCACGAGCGTCGCGGTCTCCGTGGAGGCGGCCTCGGTCGTCTCGGATTCGAGGAGCGCGGTCTTCGCGGGGACGGCCTGCACGAGCACGGCGACGGCGCCGAGGACGACCGCGAGGAACACGGTCTCGACGCCGGCCATGAGCCGCAGGCGCGCGCGGCCTTCCCTGCCGCGCAGCATGGCCCGCCTGGTGAGCAGGCCGATGGCGACGGTGACGATGAGGATCCCGGACTTGAGGAGCACGAGCTTCCCGTACTGGGTCTGCGTGAGCGCCTCGATCGAGTCGATGTGCAGCAGCGACGACGCGATCCCGGCGACGATGAGGTTCGCGATGAACCACGGCACGAGCGCGAGCCACGTCGCGGCGGTCCGGTCGGGGATCTCGGTGTCCTTGCGCAGCGCCAGGATCAGCAGCGCGAACACGCCGCCGGCCCACGCCAGCGCGGTCGTCAGGTGGACCCAGTCGGCGATGAACGCGACGGCGACGGGATCGGAGGCCATGGGGTGCCCGGCGAGCGGCCACGTGGCGCCGAGGGCGAGGCCGACGGCGGCGAGGCCCAGGGCGACGGGCCGTCCCGGTTCCTCCTCGGCGGTGACGTACGCGCGCATGAGCGGCAGCGCGAGCAGCACCAGCAGGAGCCTGAGCAGCGCCGAGAGGCCGATGTTCGACTGCATGACGGATTGGAGCCCGGCCGCGTCGAGGTCGGAGACGCCGGTGCCGTTCTCGTACGCGGCCTGGAGGGGCAGGCCGAGGACGGCGGTCATGGCGACGACGGCGAGGCCGAGGGCGACGAGCTTCGCGGCGGCCTCGCGGGGGCGGGCGCCGGTGGCGAGGAGGATCCCGGCGCCGAGCGCGAGCGCGAGGGCCGCGTAGCCGAACCAGCGGTTGCCGTACAGGAGCGCCTGGACGAGCGGGTCGGTGCCCGCGGCGGTGAGCGCTTCGGCGCTGGGGGCCTCGGTCTCGGCGCCGACGGAGTACGTGAAGGTGCCGGAGACGGGGTGGCCGTCGTCGGAGACGACGCGGTATCCGACCAGGTAGGTGCCCTCTTGGTCGGCGTCGACGTTGATGGTGATCTCGGTGCCGTCGTCGCTGCGGACCACTTCGGTGTCTGCTCGGTCACCATCGGGAGCCACGACGCCGGTGCCCGCGTCTACGGGGGTGACTGGCTCGTTGAACTCGACGACGACTTCGCTCGGGGCCTCGTCCAGGACCGCCCCGGACACCGGGGTGGTCTTCGTGGCCGCGGCGTGCGCCGAGGCCGAGGAGGCCCACAGGACCCCGATGAGGACCGCCGCGAGCGACGACCAGGCGAGGCGGGCGGCGTGCCGCCGCGCGGCGGCCGCACCGTGCCAGGGGGTGCGGCGGCTGCGGGCGGGGGGACGTTGTCGGGTGGTCAGACGGCTGTGCATCGCCGCTGAGCGTACTCGAATCCGCTTCGCGAATCGAGTGTTGGACCTGAGAAAGGCTGAGCGAGGCACATGGGCAGTTCGGAGCGGAAGAACGAGCGCAGGAAGGCCGCGGAGGCGCTGAAGCGGCAGCAGGCCGCGGAGGCCAGGCGGCGCAAGGTCCTCCTGTGGGTCTCGGTGGGCGCCGCGGTGGTGCTCATCGGCGGGCTCCTGGGGTGGGGCATCTGGTACAACAGCCGCGGCGACGACTACGAGGTGAACGAGCCGACCGCGGCGGTCTCCGACTCGTACGGGGTGACGCTCGGCTCCGGGCCGGTCGAGATCGACCTGTTCATCGACTACATGTGCCCGGCGTGCAACCAGTTCGAGTCGGCGTACGCGGAGCAGCTCCAGTCGTGGCTCGACGACGGCTCGGTCACGATCAACTACCACCCGATCACCATCCTCGACCGGCTGTCCTCGGGCACCGAGTACTCGACGCGCGCGGCGGCGGCCGCGGTGTGCGCCGCCGACGTCGGCGAGCAGCAGTTCCTCGACTACACGCTGGCGCTGTACCAGAACCAGCCGGAGGAGAACTCGACCGGCCTGTCGGACGACGAGCTGATGGCGATCGGCACCGACGACGTGGGCCTCGACGCGTCGTGGCAGACGTGCGTCGAGAACGGGACCTACAAGGGCTGGGTCCAGGACGGCACCGCGTGGGCGACCGGCGACGGCGGCGTCACCGGCACCCCGACAGCGAAGGTCAACGGCGAGGTCGTCGAGAACGCCTCCTTCGCCGACGACGTCCAGGCCGCGATCGACGCCGCCTGACCTGACCGAACCCGGTGGGGCGCAGCCGTTCGGCTGCGCCCCACCGGCGTTCACGCGGAAGTTTTCGGGCAGGAGTGACGCCGGGCGCGCCCGTTCGGAGTCGCCCCCGATTCGATAGTGCTCCCGGGGTACGACATCGGCTCGGCGGTCAGTTCCGCAGTGCGGCGAGGGCGGTCTCCAGGGAGAAGCCGAAGGGGAGCTCCAGGCGGTGGCGTTCGAGGAGCGCCGTGTCGGCGAGGAGGTCGGCGATGGGGGCGTCGGCGGCGACGCGGCCCGCGTCGAGGATGACGGCGCGGTCGCAGAGCTGGAGCGCGTAGGGCAGGTCGTGGGTCACGAGCAGCAGTGTCGGGGCGGTCCGGTGGAGGATCGCCGCCAGGTCCCGGCGGCTCGCGGGGTCGAGGTTCGCCGATGGCTCGTCGCAGACCACGATGTCGGGGCGCATGGCGAGCACCCCGGCGAGGGCCGCGCGGCGCTGCTGGCCGACCGACAGGTGGTGCGGCGGGCGGTCGGCGAGGTCCGCGAGGTCGACGGCGGCGAGCGCGGCGGCGACGCGCTCGGCGAGCTCCGCGCCCCGCAGCCCGAGGTTCGCGGGGCCGAACCCGACGTCGTCGGCGACCGTGGGCATGAACAGCTGGTCGTCGGGACTCTGGAAGACGATGCCGACGCGGCGGCGGATGTCGGTCAGCGTCTTCTTCTCCACTCTGACACCCCCCACCGACACTTCCCCCTCAGTGGCCGTGAGGAGCCCCGCGAGGTGCAGCATGAGCGTGGTCTTCCCGGCGCCGTTGGGGCCGAGGATCGCGACGCGCTCGCCTTCCTCCACAACGAGGTCGACGCCGTCGAGGGCCCGGTGCCCGTCGGGGTAGGCGTGGCCGAGGCCGCGGATGTCCAAGGCGCTCATGCGTTCACCGCCGTCCAGGCCGCGACGGCGGCGGCGACCGCGGGCGCGGTCATCGCCGCGGTCCACTGGAGCGCGCTCGCCGGTGCGGGCCCGACTTCGAGCGGGAGGCGGCCGGTGTAGCCGCGGGCGGCCATGGACTGCCAGACGCGTTCGCCGCGTTCGAAGGAGCGGATGAAGACGGTGCCGAGGCTGCGCGCGAGGGCCCCGGCCTGCCACAGGAACCGGGGGTCGTCGCAGCGGGCGAGCCGCGCCAGCCGCATCTGGGTCACTTCTGCCACGGTCAAGTGCGCGTAGCGGATCGCGAACGCGGTGATCTGGAGGAGGATCTCGGGGCAGCGGAGCCGCGAGAGCCCGGCGAGGACCCCGGCGACGGGGGTGGTCGCGGCGAGGAGCAGCGCGGCCCACACGCCGAGGGTGGCCTTCGCGAGGAGGTTCCACCCGGCCCACAGGCCCGGTTCAGAGACGGTGAGGATCCAAACGTGGACGGCGGGTCCCTCGACCATGAACGGGAACGCCAGCGCGAGCACCAGGAACGGCGATTCGACGAGGCTCCGGGTGAGGACCCAGCTCGCGGGGATCCGCGCGAGCGCGAACAGCGCCACGAGGACCAGCGCGTGGATCCCGAAGGCCCACACGGCTTCCCGCGGGGTCGCGGCGATGGCGCAGGTGAAGGCGACGAGCGCGACGATCTTCACCTGCGGCCGGAGCCGGTGGAGCGGGGAGTCGCCGGGCCGGTGGAGGCCGTCGACGGCGTTCACGGGCAGCCCCGGGTGCGGGCGCGCCCCGCCTTCGCGTCCGGGCGGTTCACGCGTGCTCTTCCGCGGGCTTCTTCCTGCCGCGGGCGAGGAGCCAGAACAAGCCGGTGGCGACGCCGAGCGAGAGGAGCGCACCGAGGATCCCGGCGAGGGACGCGCCGAGGACCTCGTTGTCGAGGAACGACATGCCGTAGTCGGCGAAGGCGCCGCCGATCTCGTGGTCGCCCGCGGACTGGAGGACGCAGGTGCCGCCGGTGATCTCGCCGTCGGCGGTGTCGCAGCCGGTGAGGAGCACCGATTCGAGGCCGTCGGGCGAGGCGGAGGCGAACAGGGAGACGAACCCGGCGAGGACGAGCGTGACGATCGTGCCGGTGACGAGGAACTTCTTCATCGGGCCTCCTTGACGGCCGGGGCGGGCTGGGCGAGCGGGGTGCCGCGGAGGGCGTGGACGAGGTCGGGGCGGGCGACCGCGACGGCGGTGACGGCTCCGGCGGTGATGACGCCTTCGCCGATGCCGACGAGCACGTGGGTGCCGAGGATCGCCCCGGCGATGGCGCCGAAGGACTGGCCGACGGGCTCGCCGCCGATCCAGAACTGGAGTACGAACCCGGCCGAGGCGGCGACGACGCTGACGATCGACGCGGCGAAGACCGCGGCGCCGAGGCCCCAGCGGGTGCGCGGGAGGACCTTGAGCGCCAGGGCGATCACGCCGTAGGCGGTGAAGGTCGCGATGAGGGCCATGTTGGCGACGTTCAGGCCGAGGGCGGTGACGGCGCCGTCGGCGAACAGGAGCGCCTGGATGACGATGACGACGGTGACGCACAGGGCCCCGAGCCAGGGGCCGAGGAGCGCGGCGGCGAGCGCGCCGCCGAGGAGGTGCCCGGAGACGCCGGCGGCGATCGGGAAGTTGAGCATCTGGGCCGCGAAGATGAACGCGGTGGCGAGCCCGGCGAGCGGGACGAGCCGCTCGTCGAGGCCGCGGCGGGCGGCGACGGTGCACCAGGCGACGGCGATGGCGGCTATGAGTGCGGTGACGAGCGACGTGGGCCCGTCGATGACGTCGGTCGGGATGTGCAGCGCGAGGTCTTCCACGGGCGGCGCGCCTTTCGGTATGTGTCCGGGGGGATTTGTGGCGGCCGCCCTGCCGGCTGCAAGGCGCCCACGCTGGAATCAACAACCCACTTCGGGCTATTGCAATTATTTTGCAATAGCGGAGGCGCGCGCGTCAACCCGGTCGCAGATATCGGGACGCTCCGATCGGACAGCGGGCGTCAAGCGTGCTCCCAGGCGATTGTCAGGGACGGAAGGTAGGGTTGCGACCTGTGAACGTACGACTTCAGCCCGGTGAGACGGCACCGGATTTCACGCTCGCCACGGACACCGGCGACACGATGACCCTGTCGAGCCTTCAGGGCCGCAAGGTGATCCTCTACGCGTACCCGCGGGCGATGACCCCGGGCTGCACGAAGGAGGCCTGCGACTTCCGCGACAGCCTCGCGAGCCTCCAGGCCGCGGGTTTCGCGGTCGTCGGGATCTCCCCTGACGAACCGGAGGAGCTCGCGAAGTTCGTCGAGCGCGACGGCCTGACCTTCCCGCTGCTGTCGGACCCCGAGCACAAGGTGCTCGAGGAGTACGGCGCCTGGGGCGAGAAGAAGAACTACGGCCGCACGATCACGGGCGTCATCCGCTCCACGTTCGTCATCGACGAGACGGGCAAGATCGAGGCGGCCCAGTACAACGTGAAGGCCACCGGCCACGTCGCGCGCTTGAAGAAGCAGCTGGGCCTGGACGAATAGGCGCGCGCCGCCCGCAGGGCGGGTGGGTGGGGTAGACGTATTACCATCCCTACCCCCCACCCACCCGGGGACCGTACTCGCCACTTTCCCGCGGGGGTCCGACAAGATCGGGCTCCGCGGTCCCGCGTGTCACTCGAACGGGACCGCAAGGGGAGTGATCCTCATTCGGCGGATGCGGTGCGCTCCAGTGCGTCCGCGGTCACGGTGCCGTCGTCGGCGGTCTCGCCGGTCACGGTCACGGTGTCGCCTTCGGCGAGCGCGCCGAGGTCGATCGCGTCGCTCGACGTCACCGCGGTGTCCTCGCCGGTCTCGACCGTGACCACGGTGCCGTCCTCGGTCTCGATCGTGACCGTCGTGCCGTCGACGCCCGTCACGGTGCCCGTTGTGGCCTGGCCGCCGAAGCCGCCGGGCATCTCGCCGCCGGGGAAGCCGCCGTCGCCCATGGCGCTCATGTCGGGGAACGCACCCGAGTCGGCCTGCGCGGCCGTGTCGGTCGCGCCCCACTGCTGCTGGACGGCGATGCCGCCCGCGAAGCCGCCGGCCACGAGCACGGCCGCGGCGATCCACTTGGTGGCCCTGTTGGTCCACGGCCGGCGCTTGGCGAGCGCCTGCTCGAGGTCGTCGGGCATCGGCTCGATCGCGGGCGGTTCGTCCTTGACCGCTTTCAGCATCACGGTGTCGCTCTTGCTCATGCGGGTCTCCTTACTCGTAGCGGAGGGCGTCGATGGGCCGCAGCTTCGCGGCGCGCGAGGCGGGGTAGCCGCCGAAGAACAGGCCGATGCCGACCGAGACCCCGAGGGCCAGGAGCACCGTGCCGGGGACGATCACCGTCTCGTACCCGGCGATCGTCATCGAGGACGCGAGGTACGCGAGGCCCACGCCGAGGCCGCCGCCGAGCAGGCTCAGGGCCGTCGCCTCGACGAGGAACTGGGTGAGGATCGCGCGGCGGGGCGCGCCGAGGGCCTTGCGGATGCCGATCTCGCGGGTCCGCTCGGTCACCGAGACCATCATGATGTTCGTGATCCCGATGCCGCCCACCAGGAGCGAGATCCCGGCGACCGCGCCGAGCAGGAGCGTGAACGTCTCGGCCGTGTCCGCCTGCGTCTCGAGGAGCTCGGCGGCGTTGGTGATCGAGTACGGCGCGGTCTCGTCGCCGGAGACGCGCATCAGCCCGTCGAGGACGGCCGAGGCCTCCGCTTCCGCGGCGTCGACGGTGTCGGACCCGGTGGACTGCACCAGGATCTGCGACAGCGCGCCGTAGCCGGTGAGCGTGCGCTGCACCGCGGTCAGCGGCGCCACGACGAGGTCGTTGTTGTCCCCGAAGCCCGTCGAGGAGCTCTGCTCCTCGAGGACGCCGACCACGGTGTAGACGGCGCCGCCGAGGCTGATCTCCTCCCCGACCGGGTCGTCGCCGCCGAACAGCTCGTCGGCGACGGTGGACCCGACGACCGCGACCCGCGCCGCGGCCTCCACATCGGACGCGGTGATGCCGGTGCCGTCGGCGACCTCGAAGTTCGCGGCCTCCAGGTAGTCCTCGTCGGTGCCGACGACGGACCCGACGTCGTATTCGGCGCCGTCCCACACGGCCGTCGCGGAGGTCGTGGCGACCGGGGCGACCGCGGCGACGTCCGGGGTCAGCTCGGAGGCGTCGAGGCCCTCGGCGATCGCGGCGGTCAGGTCGGTGAACCTGACTTGCGTCCCTTGGGATCCGGACGCGGTCACCGTCAGCGTGTTCGTGCCGAGCGCCTCGATGGACTCCTCGACCTCCTGCTGGGAGGCGGTGCCGACGCCGACGAGGAGGATCACGGAGGCGACGCCGATGAGGACGCCGAGCACGGTGAGCGAGGACCGCAGCTTGTTCGCGGCGACACCGCGCAGTGCGAAGCGCAGGATCTCGGCGGTGCTCATCGCCTGCCCTCCAAGGGTTCCCGTTTGGTGTCGGCGACGACGTCGCCGTCCCGCAGGCGGATCACGCGGCCGGCGCGCTCGGCGACCTCGTCCTCGTGGGTGATGAGGATGATCGTGCGGCCCGAGGCGTGGAGCCGGTCGAACAGGTCGAGGATGTCCGCTGTGGACCGCGAGTCGAGGTTCCCGGTCGGCTCGTCCGCCAGCAGCAGCGACGGGGCGGTGACCAGGGCCCGCGCGACGGCGACGCGCTGCTGCTGGCCGCCGGAGAGCTGGTTCGGCTTGTGCCCGGCCCGGTCGGCGAGGCCGACCTGCGCGAGCGCGGCCGCGACCCGGCGGCGGCGCTCGTGGCGTGGGATCTTCGCGTACGCAAGGGGCAGTTCGACGTTCGCGGCCGCGGTGGTCCGCGGGATGAGGTTGAACGCCTGGAACACGAACCCGATGCGCCTGCTGCGCACCAGGGACTGGGCCCCTTCGCCGAGCCCGGCGACGTCGACGCCGTCGAGCCGGTACGAGCCGGAGGTCGGCTGGTCGAGGAGCCCGAGGATATGCATCAAAGTGGACTTCCCGGAGCCGGAGGTCCCCATGATCGCCACGTACTCGCCCTGCTCGACGGCGAGGGACACGCCGCGCAGCGCGTGGACGGCGGTCTCGCCGTGGCCGTAGACCTTCGCGACCCGGTCGAGCGCGATGACGGTGCCCATCAGTTGCCCCCCGGGAAGCCGCCACCACCGGGCATCTGCCCGCCGGACCCGCCGGGGAACGTGCCGCCGCCCGGGAACTGCATGTCGCTGCCGCCGGAGTCGGTGTCCTCGGTGACGACGAGCGCGACCGTGTCGCCCTCGGCGAGACCGGAGGCGATCTCCACCGACGAGTCCCCCTCCAGTCCGATCTGGACCGTGGTCTCGGTCTGGGTCCCGTCGTCGCCGATCACCGTCACGGTGCCGGTGTCGCCGGAGACGTCCACGGCCGCAGCGGGGACGGTGAGCACGTCGGCGGCCTCCTCGACGGTGATCGCGACGGTGACGGTCTGCCCCAGGCGCACCTGCTCGGGCAGCTCGTCGAGCGTGAGCGTCACGTCGTACGTGGCGACGTTGCCGCTGGAGCCCGCAGTCGGCGCGACCGCGGCCAGCGCGGCCCCGGAGGTCGCGTCGATCGCGTTCCAGGTGACCGTCCCGGTCTGGCCGACCGCGACGTCCGCCGCGTCGGCCTCGGCGACCGCGGCGGTGATCCGCAGGTCCCCCAGGTCGGCGATCTGCATGAAACCCTCCGAAGCGGAGGACGACGACGAGGAGTCCGCGGACTCCCCCGCGCCGCCGCCCGACCCGCCCGAGGAGCCGGATGAACCGGAGGACCCGGTGCTCGCGCCGACCGTCCCGTTCACGGCGATGACGGTCCCGGAGGCGGGCGCGGTGAGCACGGTCCCGTCGACCGCGTCCTGCGCTTCCTCAACGGCCGCTTCGGCTTCGTCCACCGCGTCCTCGGCGTTCTCGGTCTCGGCGTCGGTCTCGGCCCGGTCGAGGCTGTCCTCCGCGGCGTCGAGGTTCTCCTCCGCGAGGTCGAGGTCCCGCTGCGCGTCCGCGTCGTCCACGGTCGCCAGCGTCTGTCCCTTCTCGACGGTGTCGCCGACGGCTACCTCGATCGCGGTCACGGTCCCCGATGTCGCGAACTCGGCGGTCGCGGTGGAGGCGGCGGTGACCGTCCCGTCGGCGGCGACGGTGCGGGTCACCGTCCCCGTAGTGGCGGTCGCCGTGGAGGCGACCGTGGCGGACCCGGCGTCCTCGGCGGTGGCGGCGCCGGGGCGCAGCAGCAGGTAGGACCCGCCCGCTCCGGCCGCGAGGACCAGCGCGAGCCCGCCGTTGACCAGGAGGGAAGGAGGTGGCTTTCGCATGGGGGAATGCTCGCGGCGCCGCCTCGGGGCCGGGACCCGGTCGGCTCAAAGCCGCCTCAGAAGACCTCCAGGGTGCATGGGAGCCGGGGGTTCCCGTGCGGCCCCTAGGACTTCGGCAGGAGCACGCGGAACGTGGCGCCGCCGCCGGGCGTCTCGGAGAGGCGCACGCAGCCGCCGTGGCCGGTGACGATGGCCGCGACGATCGACAGGCCGAGGCCCGAGCCGCCTTCGCCGCCGCGGACGCGGCCCTGGTCGGCGCGGTAGAGCCGCTCGAACACGGCCTCGGCGTGCTCGGGGGCGACGCCGGGCCCGGTGTCGGCGACCTCGACGACCGCCGCGGGCAGCGCGGGGAGCTCGCCGATCTGGGCGAGGCAGCGCGGCCCGGGGCTGTGGCTCCAGCCGATGCGCACGGCGATGCGGGCGTTCCCGGGCGTGTAGCGCAGCGCGTTGGCGACGAGGTTGGTGAGGACCTGCCGCAGGCGCGGTTCGTCGCCGGTGATGTCGACGGCGTCGAGGAACTCCTCGGAGCCGCCTGTCAACGCCTCCAATGCGATGAAGCGGCCGGGCGCGCGGATGTGCGCGTCCCCGACGACGTCGGCGGCGACGCCGAGGAGGTCGACGGGGCCGCGCTGGAGGGGCCGCTGCCGGTCGAGGGCGGCGAGGAGCATGAGGTCGTCGAGGAGCAGGCCCATGCGCTGCGACTCGGCCTCGATGCGGCCGATGGTCTCGTCCATGACGGGCCCGGGCGGGACGCCGCCGCGCCGGTACAGCTGCGCGAACCCCTTGATGGAGGTGAGGGGCGTGCGCAGCTCGTGGGAGGCGTCGGCGAGGAACTGGCGCAGGCGCGCCTCGGAGGCGGCGCTGTCGTCGAGGGCGGTCTGGAGGCGCCCGAGCATCGTGTTCAGTGCTTGTCCGAGGCGGCCGGTCTCGGTGTGCGGGTCGGTGTCGGTGACGCGTTCGTCCATGCGGCCGTCGGCGATCGCGGCGGCGGTGGCCTCCATGCGGTCGAGGGGGCGCAGGCCGAGGCGGGCGATCCGGAAGGCGCTGACGGCGAGGACGAGGAGGATCGCGGCGACGGTGCCGCCGCCGATGAGCAGGAGCGATTCCGTTGCGGCGCCGATGTACTCGGACGACAGCGCGAACACGACGTACTCGCCGGCGCTGTCGGCGTCCTCGACGAGGATCCGCCAGGAGTTCCCGTCGGCGTCCTCGACCGTGGCGGTCTCGCCGACCCGCCCGGCGAGGTCGCCGAGGCCGGTGAGCTCAGGGGCGTCGTCGCCGAGCGTGTGCTCGAGTTCCCCGTCGGCGCTGTAGATGTAGACGCGCGGGCTGTCGGGGAGCCCGGCCTGCGGCGACGGCGGCTCGAAGCCGCCGTTCTCGGTGAACGCCTGGTCCTCGCGGGGGCCGCGGCTCATCTCGGCGGCGGTAGTCAGCTGGGAGTCGATGCGGTCGGTGAGGACGTTCTGGAGGAGCGCGGTCGCGATGAGGATCGCGGCGGCCAGCGCGAGCGTGCACAGCGCCACGATGGTGAACGCCATGCGGGAGCGGACGGTCCAGTGCCGCCAGCGCCGCGGCCGGATCATCTGCGGGGCTGCCTGAGGGCGTAGCCGAAGCCGCGGACGGTCTGGATGAGCGGGGGTTCGACGACGTCGATCTTCTTGCGCAGGTAGTAGACGTAGGACTCGACGATGCGGCCGTTGCCGCCGAAGTCGTAGTTCCAGACGCGGTCGAGGATCTGGGATTTGGAGACCACTTTGCCCGCGTTGACCATGAGGTAGCGGAGGAGTTTGAACTCGGTGGGGGACAGTTCGATCGGGTTGCCGGCGCGGCGGACCTCGTGGACGGTCTCGTCGAGTTCGAGGTCCGCGTAGCGCAGGACGCGGTCCTCGGCGGGGGCGGGGGCCTTGGCGCGGCGGAGGATGGCCTGGATGCGGAGGACGACTTCTTCGAGGTCGAAGGGCTTGGTGACGTAGTCGTCGCCGCCGACGGTGAGGCCGGTGACGCGGTCGCGGACGGCGTCGCGGGCGGTGAGGAAGAGGACGGGGAGGTCGCGTTCGGCGCGGAGGCGCTTGGCGACCTCGAAGCCGTCCATGTCGGGGAGCATGACGTCGAGGATGACGAGGTCGGGCTCGAAGGCGGCGGCGGCGCGGAGGGCTCCGGCGGCGTCGCGGGCGACTTCGACCTCGAATCCGGTGAGCCGGAGGGTCGCGGACAGGAGCGCGGCGATGTTCTCCTCGTCGTCGACGACGAGGACGCGGTCCTTGCGTTCAGGCGCTTCGCTCACTCCAGGCTCCTTCTCTCCAGTGCCTTGAATGCCTATCGCCGCAGGCCGGGGCCTTGCTGTGAGGAAGCTCAAAGAATTGTCAGAATCGGCTAGCCGAGCGCGACGGTGTCGCCTTCGGCGAGGCCGGAGGTGACGGCGACGCCGTCGTCGCCGCGCAGGCCGAGGACGACGTCGCGGGTCTCGGTGGTGCCGTCGTCGTTGACGACGTCGGCGGTGGCGGTGTCGCCGTCGATGTCGTGGAGGGCGGCGGCGGGGACCCAGAGGGCGTCGGGGGCGCTGTCGAGGACGACGGTCACGGTGGCGGTGGAGCCGGCGAGGGCGTCGTCGGGGGCGTCGGCGAGGGTGATGTCGACGCCGTAGGTGACGAGGCCGTCGGTGTCGGTGCCGACGAGGTCGATGGCGCCGACCTGGGCGTCGACGGGTTCGTCGGCGAAGGTGACGGTGACGGCCTGGCCGGTGGTGAGCGCGGCGGCGTCGGCTTCGGCGAAGTCGGCGGTGACGGTGACGGTGGTGAGGTCGGCGAGTTCGACGAGCGCGGTCCCGGCGCTGAGGACGGTGCCGGTGCTCGCGGAGACGGACATGACGGTGCCGTCGGCGGGGGCGGTGATCGCGGTGGCGTCGAGGGCGGCTCGGGCGTCGTCGAGGTCGGCTTCGGCCTGGTTGCGGCGCTGCTCTGCGGTGAGGACCGCGTCGGTGCCGTCGCCGGTGCCGCAGGTCTGGGTCTGGCCGCCCATGGCCATGTCCTCGGTCGTGGTCTCGCACGTGTCGGCCTCGGCCGCATCGGTTTCGGCGTCGTCGAGGTCGGCTTCGGCCTCGTCCAGGGCGGTCTGGGCGTCGTCGACGGCTTCCGCGGCCTCGCTGTCGTCGATGCGGGCGAGGACGTCGCCTGCTTCGACGGTGTCCCCGGCGGCGACGTTCACTTCGGTGATCTCGGCTTCGGTGTCGAAGCCGAGGGACCAGGTGCGGGCGGCGGCGACGGTCCCGGAGGCGGAGGCGGTGAGTTCGACGTCGCCGCGCTCGACGGCGACAGTCGCGGCGGCCTCGGCGGGCGCGGGGTCGCCGAGGAGCAGGTAGGCGGCGGTGCCGCCCGCGGCGAGGGCGAGGGCCGCGGCGGCGGTCACCGTGGTCTTGACGCGTGCAGATCCCATGCGGTGAAGCGTCGGCGCGCCCCCTCGGGACGCCCTCAACCGGACCTCAGAGGCGACTCAGAACCCGCCTGGGTCCCATGGCCTCGTCGATCTCGCGCAGCCGCCTGACGGCGTCGGCGCTCCCCTGCCGCAGCACCCGCTCGCGGGCGCGGCGGTACGTGTCGAGCAGCGCGGCCTGCTCCTCCAACGGCAGCATCCCGGACCGCTCCACGGCCAGCGCCAGGGCCGCGACCCGGTCGACCTCGTCCACAGCGTTCATGCCCCGAATCTCCGCGGCCCGGTCGTCGCGGGGGCGAACCGGAGGTGAACGGCGGTCCACCGGTCGGCCTCAATCGCCGCCGAGGGCCCGGCCGAGGGTGCGGGCGGCGTCGGGGAAGGCGGCGGGGTTGGGGCCGGAGTAGTTGAGGCGCAGGTAGGCGCCGGTGGGTTCGGCGGGGAACCATTCGTCGCCGGGGACGACGAGGACGCCGGCGGCCTCGCAGGCGCGGGCGAGCGCGGGGAGGTCGGTGCCGTCGGGGAGGCGGGCCCAGAGGTTCAGGCCCCCTTGGGGGATCGCTTCGAGGTGGACTTGCGGGGCGTGCTCGGCGAGGCTCGCGACCATGAGGTCGCGGCGGGCGGCGAGCTGGTGCCTGAGTCCTTTGAGGTGGGTGCGCCAGCCGGGCTGGGTGACGACGTCGGCGGCGACGGCCTGGAGGAGGCCGCTGACGTACATGGACTCTGCTTGGGCGTCGGCGAGGATGCGGTCGCGGGCGGGGCCGCGGGCGATGACGGCGGCGACGCGGACGGCGGTGGAGGTGCTCTTGGTGAGGGACCGGACGTAGACGACGTGGCCGGTGTCGTCGCGGGCGGCGACGGGCCGCGGGTCGGCGGTGATGCCGAACTCGTGGGCCCAGTCGTCCTCGATGAGGAACGCGCCGCGGCCGCGGACGACGTCGAGGACGCGTCCGGTGAGCCGGTCGGTCCAGCGGGCGCCGGTGGGGTTGGCGAAGTTCGGCTGGGCGTAGAACGCGCGGGCGCCGGTGCGGTCGAACGCCTCGTCGAGGAGGTCGGGGTCGGGTCCGTCGGGACCGGTGGGGATCGGGACGAGGTCGACGTGCTCCCTTGCGGCGGCGACGATCGCGCCCCAGAAGGTGGGCGATTCGATGAGGAGGGGCCGGCCGGGGCCGACGAGGACGCGGAACAGTGAGCTGAGGCCGGTCTGGCTGCCGGGGACGACGATGACGTCGCCGGGCGTGGGCGGCGCTACTCCGGCGGGGGCGGTCTCGCCGAGTTCGGCGGCGAACCAGTGCTGGAGTTCGGGCAGGCCCGCGGCGGGCGGGCGGCTCATGGCGGCGTCGCCGCGGGCGGCGCGGGTGAACGCGGCGCGGACGAGCCGTTCGGGGAGGAGTTCCCGGTCGGGGTAGCCGGAGTGGAGGGCGATGACGTCGTTCCCGGCGGTCTTGAGCGCGGTCGGCAGGCGCGGGACGCGGGCGGGCGGGGCGCCGAGTGCCGCTGTCTGCCAGCGGTAGTCGCTGGGCCGGGCGGTGCGGACGGCGCGCACGAACGTGCCGACGCCGGGCCGGCGCTCCACGAGCCCTTCGGCGTCGAGGGCCCGGAGGGCCTGCTGGACGGTGACGGGGCTGGCCGCGAATTCGGCGACGAGGTCGCGGGTGGAGGGCAGGCGGGTGCCGGGGGCGGCGCGGGCGATGCGTTCGCGCAGTGCCGCGGCGATCTTCGCACTGCTATCGTTGACCATGAGAGACAACAGTAGCGCTACTGTCCTGGCGGCGCCACCGCTATCGCGCACTCGGGCGGGCCTGTGGTGGGGGCTGCTCGGCGTCGTGGCGTTCTCGTTCACCCTGCCGCTCACGCGGATCGCCGTCGACGGCATGTCCGCGCTGTTCATCGGCGCGGGCCGCGCGGCGATCGCCGCGGTCCTCGCGGGGGTCGCGCTCGCCGCGACCCGCCAGCGGCTCCCGTCCCGGGACCAGTGGCGCCGCCTGGTGTTCGTCGCCGCGGGCGTGGTCGCCGGGTTCGGGCTGCTGACCTCGTTCGCACTGGAGCACACGTCGGCGAGCCACGGCGCGGTCGTCGTCGCGCTCCTGCCCGCCGCCACCGCCGCGATGACGGTGCTGCGCACGAGGGAGCACCCGCCGCGGCGCTTCTGGATCGCCGCCGGCGCGGGCGCTGTCGCGGCGGTCGCGTTCGCGGCCTTGGGGAACGGCGGCCTCGGCTCGCTCGGCTGGCCCGATCTGCTCCTGTTCGCGGCGGTCGCCGCCGCGGCGGTGGGCTACACGGAGGGCGGCCTGCTCGCGCGGGAACTCGGTGCGTGGCAGACGATCTCGTGGGCGCTCGTCCTCGGCTCCCCCGTGATGACGGCAGCGACGGTCTACGCGCTCATCGACCGGCCGCTCGCAGCGACGCCCGTCCAATGGGGAGCGTTCGCGTACCTCTCGGCGGTGAGCATGTTCCTCGGCTTCTTCGCCTGGTACCGCGGCCTCGCCCTCGGCCCCATGGCGCAGGTGAGCCAAGTGCAGCTCGTCCAGCCCGTCATGACCATCGCCTGGTCCGCGCTCCTCCTCGGCGAGCCCCTCGGCCTCCCCACGCTCCTCGGCGGCCTCGCGGTCGTCGCCTGCGCGGCCCTCGCCGTCAGATCCCGCCTCCCGCAATGAAGAACGGCCCCCGCCCAGAAGGCGGGGGCCGCGGCCTGCGGATTCCCTAGTCGCTCTCGAGCGCGTGCCAGACCGGCTCGGTGTCGAAGTCGGCCACGAACGCCGCGATCTGCTTCGCGGACGGCAGCTCGCCGCCCTCGCCCTCACCCCACCAGGTCCAGCCCGCGGAGCCGTCGGGGAAGAACGCCGCGGCCTCGACGTAGGTCCCGTCGGTGGTGTACGCGACCACGGTGCCGTCGGCCAGCTCCTTCGTCTTGCACTTCGTGTCGCCCTCCTTGCAGTGCAGGAGGTAGTGCGAGTCCAGCTCGGCCCCGTCCGAGACGTCCTGGATGCCGGGCGTGACGCCGCCGGGCAGGTAGATCGCCGTCTCGAAGCCCTCGCCGGTCCCGTCGACGTAGAAGTCGGCCCGGAACTTGCGGTGCACGGGCGTCTCGTTGACGCCGTCGATGTAGTAGTTCTGGAGCCGGATCGACTCCAGACCGCTCGTGAAGGTCCGGTCCTCGAAGTGCTCGGCGAGCAGCTCCTCGGTGTCGGCCTGATGCTGGGCGGTGAACTCGTCCCGGACGAAGTCCCACTGCTCCGAGTACTCCCAGCCCTCCTCCGGGATCTCCGTCTCCTGAGCGGACGCGGCGGCAGCGGGAAGGAACACGACGGCGGCCGCCGCAGCGGCCATGGCGGTACGGGTAGCGGTCTTGACAACGGACATGAAGATCACCTTTCGGTCGAACCAGACGTCACCCTCCATACGCCAGAAAGGACCCGGAAGGTTGCCGCCGACTCGCCGAAAAAGCCTGAAGATGAGTGCGCGAGGGGGGACTTGAACCCCCACGTCCTAGGACACAGGAACCTAAATCCTGCGCGTCTGCCAGTTCCGCCACTCGCGCCAGGTGAGATGCGGTCGCTCTCATTTGAGCAGCAACTAGTGTGTCACACGCCTGTACGCTGCCGTAGGCTGGTCAGGATGACTCGACCTGACAAGCGCGCCGCCGATGAGCTGCGCCCCGTGAAGTTCACCCGCTCCTGGACCGATCACCCGGAAGGGTCGGTCCTGGTCGAATTCGGCCGTACCCGCGTGCTGTGCACGGCGTCGGTGACGCCGGGCGTGCCGCGGTGGCGGCGCGGTTCGGGCGAGGGGTGGGTGACCGCCGAGTACTCGATGCTGCCGCGCTCCACGCACTCGCGCTCCGACCGCGAGTCGATCCGCGGCAAGATCGGCGGCCGCACCCATGAGATCTCCCGCCTGATCGGCCGGTCCCTGCGGGCCTGCGTCGATTTCAAGGCCCTCGGCGAGAACACCATCACCCTCGACTGCGACGTGCTCCAGGCCGACGGCGGCACCCGCACCGCCTCGATCACCGGCGCCTACGTGGCGCTGCACGACGCGGTCGACTGGCTCAAGGAGCAGAAGCTCGCCCGCAAGCCCGACAAGATCCTGACGACCTCGGTGTCGGCGATCAGCGTCGGCGTCGTCAACGGCGTGCCCGTGCTCGACCTCCCCTATGAGGAGGACGTCGCCGCGTCGGTCGACATGAACGTCGTCTGCACCGGCGAAGGCGACTTCGTCGAGGTCCAGGGCACCGGCGAGGAGGCGGTCTTCAACCGCGCCGAGCTGGACCAGCTCCTGGACCTGGCCCTCAAGGGCTGCAAGGAACTCGCCGGCCTCCAGGCCCGGACCCTCCTCAGCTCGTGAAGGTGCTCCTGGCGACCCGCAACGCGGGCAAGGTGGACGAGCTGCGCCAGATCCTCGCGGACGCGGCCCCGCACGTCGAACTCGTCGGCCTCGACGCCGTCGACGAGTACCCCGAGACCCCCGAGACCGAGCTGACCTTCGCGGGCAACGCCCTGCTCAAGGCCCGCGACGGCGTCAAGCACACCGGCCTCCCCACGATCGCCGACGACTCCGGCATCGCCGTGGACGCCCTCAACGGCATGCCCGGCGTGCTCTCCGCCCGCTGGGCCGGGAGCAAGAAGGACGACGCGGCGAACAACGCGCTGCTGCTCGACCAGCTCTCCGACGTCGCCGACGAGCTGCGCACCGCCCAGTTCGTCTGCGCCGCGGTGATCGCGTTCCCCGACGGGCGCGAGATCGTCGTCCACGGCGAGATGCCCGGACGAGTGATCCGGGAGCCCAAGGGCGCCAACGGGTTCGGATACGACCCGCTGTTCGTGCCCGACGGGTACGACCTGACGAGCGCCGAGATCAGCGCCGCGGAGAAGAACGCCATCTCCCACCGCGGCAAGGCGTTCCGCGAACTCGCGACCAAGATCTAGCCCAGAGGCGGCCTTCGGGCCGCCTCTTCCTACTTGCGGGCCTTGAGGATCTCCAGGGCCTTGTCCGCGTGCGCCCGCATGTTCATCTCGCTCTTGACGACCCCGATGACCTCGCGGCCCGCGCCGATGATGAACGTCTTGCGCTTGGTCGGCACGATGGTGATCTTGCGGCGCACGCCGAACGCCTCGGCGATCTCGCCGCCCGCGTCCGACAGGAGCGGGTAGCCGAGCGAGTGCTTGCGCGAGAACTCCGCCTGGCGCTCGACCGCGTCGGCGGAGATGCCCACCGGGGTCGCGCCGAGCTCGCCGAACTCCTTCGCGAGGTCGCGGAAGTGGCAGGCCTCGGCGGTGCAGCCGGCCGACATGGCGAGCGGGTAGAAGAAGAGCACGACCGGGCCGTCGGCGACGAGGTCGTCGAGGCGGCGCGGCTCCCCCGTCTCGTCGTCGAGGGTGAAGGCCGGGGCGGTGTCTCCGATGTCCATGGAGCCCAGTCTATCCACGCGGGGGCCGGGTCCGGCCGGTCCGATCCGCACCGATAGGGGGGTGATTGCGCTCCGCGCCACAATATAGATACACTCGAATATAGCAATTCGCGTCAGCAGCAGTCCACAAGATCGCGCGCGGGCTCGCAGGGCCTGGTTGGGAGCGCTCCAGAACCGGCAGAGGAGTAACTCCATGTCCACCACCGCCACGGCGGTGCTCGGCGGCAGACGCCGCCGCATCGCCGTCGTCATGTCGATGGTGCTGGCCGCAGTAGCGGCCATGACCATTTCGACGCTGTTCACCAAGAGCGACGCGGAGGCCCACGGCGCCACCGTGTTCCCGGGCTCGCGGCAGTACCTGTGCTACTTCGACGCGCTCGGCGGCACCGGCGCGCTCGACCCGTACAACGAGGCCTGCCAGTCCGCGCTGGACCAGGGCGGGGCCACCCCGTTCTACAACTGGTTCGGCAACCTCGACTCCAACGGCGCGGGCAAGACCGTCGGGTACATCCCCGACGGGCAGATCTGCAACGGCGGCGGCCGCGGCCCGTACGACTTCTCGGCGTTCAACGACCCCGGGGACTGGCCGAAGACCCACGTGACCGCGGGCGACACCGTCCAGTGGCGCTACAACAACTGGGCGCACCACCCGGGCCGCTTCGACCTGTACATCACCAAGGACGGGTGGGACCCGTCGCAGCCGCTGGCCTGGGACGACCTCGAGAAGTTCCAGACCTTCACCAACCCGGCCTCCAACGGCGGGCCCGGCAGCAACGACCACTACTACTACGCGAACCTGACGCTGCCGCAGAAGTCCGGTTACCACATGGTGTTCACGCACTGGGTGCGCTCGGACTCCAACGAGAACTTCTACGCCTGCTCCGACGTCGTGTTCGACGGCGGCAACGGCGAGATCTCGGGCGTCCGCCCCGGCACCGACTTCCCCGGCAACGACGGCGGCGTCGTCGACCCGCCGACCTCCGACGACCCCACCTCGGACGACCCGACCGACCCCGGCACGGGCAACCCGGCCGGGATCTGCGCGGCGACCGCGTCCGTGTCCTCCTGGAACGGCGGCGCGACGGTGAACGTCACCGTGAAGAACACGGGGTCCGCGGCGATCAGCAACTGGATGGTCCACTGGATGTGGCCGCCGGGCTCGGGGATCACGATCAGGGACTACTGGAGTTCGACGATCACCACCATGGGCGACATGCAGATGGCCGGTCCAGCCGCATGGAACGGCACGATCAACGCCAACGGCACGGCGACCTTCGGCTTCAACGTCACCGGCACGCTGACGACGATGCCGGCGATGGACTGCATGCAGGGATGACACCGCGGTGACCGCTCCAGGTGACGCCCGCACGGCCGAAACCTGAACGATCATCGAAAAATCCTCGCTTCGGCTCCTCCCCCGGGTACCCCGCTGGAATACTCCATTTCAGCAGGTCTTCCGGGGGAGGAACCATGTCAGCAGCCACTGCGGCCGTCGAACCGGCCGCGCCATCGGGTTCCATGTCGGCGAACACGCGCGCCGGCGCCGTCATCCAGTACTACATCTCCAGCCAGGTCGACGCGCTCAACCGCGCGATCGCCGCCACCGAGCGGCACGCGCCCGGCTCCGCCGCGGGCGTGCGCGCCGTGATCCACCGCCTGCGCACCGCGATCCGCGGCTACGAGCACCTGTTCACCGCGACTCCGCACGGGGGCGTGCAGCTCGAGCAGCTCCTCGCCGCGCTCAAGCACACCGAGGACCTCGAGCGCCTGCGCACCCACTTCGCCGACCGCTTCGACCAGCTCGGCCTCACGGTCGCCGAGTACCCGAAGTGGTACGGCGCCCTCGACGACGAGGTCCGCGAGTCGTACCGGCAGATCGAGCGGGTCCACTCGCAGACGTGGGTCGCGGCGCTCCTGGGCCAGGTCCGGATGTTCGCCGAGCACGCGAAGTTCACGCGCGATGGCGACAAGCCCGCGTCCTCGCTCATGGGCGTCATCTCCAAGGCCAAGGTCCACCTGCTCGACACGTACGTGAAGATGAGCCACGCGACCGACCTCGTCGCGGCCCGCGACCAGATGCGCACCGCCGCCCGCGACGCGCACTTCCTCGCCGAGGCCGCCGCGCCCGCGCTCGGGCGGGCCGCCGACGACGTCGTCGTCCCGGTGTCCGATCTCGGGCATCTGCTGGTCCAGTACCGGCAGGCCGTCGTCGCCCGCAACTGGCTCCTGCGCCTGCCCGGCGCCGACCGCGCCGACCGGCTCACCGCGAGCCTCGCGGACCTGGAGAAGGAGCACCTGCACCAGCTCGGCGAGCAGATCGACCAGTCGGTCTCGGACATGGTCGACCGCTGGCAGTGAGCGGAGACGACAGACGGCGGGCGCTCTTAGGCGCGCCCGCCGTCTGTCGTATTCCGACTACTTCCCGCGCAGGACCGACGCGAGGTTGTCGAGGCCGATCGGGCCCAGGTTCAGGGCCGCGGTGTGCCACGCCTTGAGGTCGAAGTCGGCGCCGGCGGCGGCCTTCGCCTCGTCGCGCGCGGCGACCCACGCCCGCTCGCCGAGCTTGTAGCAGATCGCCTGGGCCGGCCAGCCCGCGTAGCGGACGATCTCCGGGTGGGCGCGGTGCGGCGCGATGCGGCCGCGGGTGGTGAGCACGTCGAGCGCGACGTCGAAGTTCCAGCGGTCGCCGTGGCGCTTCGCCTCGGCGGCGGGCAGCGGCAGGTCCAGGTGCCAGCCGACGTCGATGACGACGCGGGCGGCGCGCAGCGCCGAGCCCTTGAGCATCCCCAGGCGCGTGCCCGGCTCGGTGAACCAGCCGAGGTCGTCGGAGAGCCGCTCGGCGTACAGGGCCCAGCCCTCGGCGTGGCCCGAGACCGAGCCGAAGACCTTCGCGAACCGCGAGATGCCGTCCCCGGCGACCTTCGACTGCCCGATCTGGAGGTGGTGGCCGGGCACGCCCTCGTGGAAGACCGTGGTCAGCTCGCCCCACGTGCGGAACCGCTCGCGGGCGGCCACGGGCCACCAGGTGCGGCCCGGACGCGACAGGTCCTCGGACGGACCGGTGTAGTACGCCGACCCCGCGGACGAGCCGTGCACGAGCTGCACGTCGAGGTTCATCAGCTGCGGGTCGATGTCGAAGTGGACGCCGTTGAGCGCCTCCAGGGCGCCGCGGTGCTTCGCCTGGAGCCACGCGAGGTACTCCTCGGCGGTGTCCACGGCCTCGGTCGCGTCGAGGTGCGCGATGACCGCGTCCAGGCCCTTGCCGGGGAGGATCCGCTCGGCCTCGGCCGCCATCTCGTCCTCGATGCGGTGCAGCTCCTCCCACGCCCACGCGTACGCGTCGTGCGGGTCCAGGACCGCGCCGAGCGTCGACCGCGCGGCGAGCAGGTACCGCTCCTCGCCGACGCCGTCGTTCGGGTTCGCGTGCGGCGCATAGGTCTGCTCGAGGTAGTCGGCGGCCGACGCGAACGCGGCGTACGCGGCCTCGGCGGCCTCGCGGAGGTCCGCGGCCTGCGAGCCGTCGCCGTACGCCTTCAGGTGCTTGTCGAACACGCGGGACTCGGCGTTGCGGCGGGCCTGCTTGGCGCCTTCGAGGGCCTGGCGCAGGGCCACCGTCTCGCCCGCGTCGATCCCGGCGTTCATGGTCTGGCGCCAGGTCGCGAGCATCTCGGGGATCGCGCGCATGCGCGCGGCGTTGAGCCGCCAGTCGCCCTCGGTCTCGCGCGGCGCGAGGTCGATGTAGCTGACGACGTTCTGGAGCATCCCGTACGGGACCTTCAGGGCGCGGCGCCACTCGCCCGCGTCGTGGCGGTCGACGAAGACCTGGAGGCGCTCGGCCATGTGCAGCCGGGCGAGGTCGTCGGCGGGGCCGGTGGACTCGAGGGCGTTGAGGCGGTTCAGGGTGTCGCGGTAGAGCCGCGCGCGCTCGGCCTCGGCGTCCGGTCCGTAGTCGGTGGCGACGCCGAAGTCGCCCTTGATGCCGACGGAGCCGGCGAATGCGGGGTCGAGCTGCGCGTACGAGGTGATGTACTCGTCGGCGAGAGCGAAGATCGGTGAGGTCATGCGCGCTAGCTTACCGCGCGGCTAGGAAGCGTTTGTTTCAAGATCCTCGTTCACCGTGACCTGGTCGAGACCGCCACCGCGCCGACGAGCGCCGCCAGCAGGAGCAGCGACAGGACCTCGAACGGCAGCACCCACTCCGCGAACACCGCCTCACCCATCGCGGCCGCGCCCCCCGCGCCGTTCGCGTCCAGGTCCGCCTTCGACCACCCGAACGCCCCGGTCACCGCCGCCGCCAGCGCGAGCCCCACGCCGCCCGCGACCGCGGCCCCGGGCCAGCGCGCCCGGTCCAGGTCCTCGGACGGATCCGTCGGGGCCTTCGTCAGCATCGTCGCGAACAGCAGCAGCACCACGATCGCGCCGACGTACACGAGGACGAGCACCCACGCGAGGAACTCCGCGGCGAGCACGAGCGCGGCCCCGGCGATCCCGGCGAACGCGACGGCGAGCCACAGCCCGGCCCGCACGATCCGGTCGGTGGTGACCACGGCGAGCCCGGCGCCGAGCGCGAGGAGGCCGAACGCGGCGAGCAGCACGTCGGCGAGCGTCACGCGCCCTCCTCCTCGGGGCGCGGGGCGGCGGGCGCGTTCGCGAGCCACTCCCCCAGGTGCTCCTTGTCGTGGAGGAGGTCGCGGATGTCGCCTTCGGCGTACGCGAAGTCGGGGGCCCAGAAGAGGGCGTCGAAGGGGCACACGTCGACGCAGATCCCGCAGTACATGCACAGGGAGAAGTCGATGTCGAAGCGGTCGAGGACGTTGACCTGGCGCGGCCTCGCGGCGCCTTCGGCTTCGACGGTCTCCTTGTGGGAGTCGATGTAGATGCACCAGTCGGGGCATTCGCGGGCGCACAGCATGCAGGAGGTGCAGTTGCCTTCGTGGAGGGCGATGACGCCGCGGGTGCGTTCGGGCAGTTCGGGTTCGCGTTCGGGGTACTGGCGGGTGACGGCGCGTCGCGTCGCTGTGCGCGCGGTCGCGGCGAGACCGCCGACCAGACCGCTCCCGGGAAGCCTCATGTCCTCATCGTGGCAGATGACACCGATGTTTTCCAGACCCGCGGGCCCGGCGTTGTCCGATTCCCGACTCCCCGCACCGGCTCCCGTTTTCACCGGAACGGCCCTGGGGGCGGTGATCGAGCCATTACCGTGAGCACTTGACACGTCACGTGGCGCCGGGGGCGACCCGGCGCCGTTCGAGGAGGAACCGTGCCATGCGAATGACGAAGCCCGTCCGCGGGACGCTCGCCGCGCTGGCGCTCAGCGCCGCGATCCTGCTGTCCACCGCCGCTCCCGCGAACGCGGCCATCATGGTCACGCTCACGCAGACCACGGGGGTGCAGGGGACCGCGGTCGGGGTCCTGGCCTCGAACTGCAACGAGAACGCGACCGGCGACATCGAGGGCGTCGACGTGAGTTTCGCGCTGGTGAAGAACAACAACAACGCGACCGGGACGTTCACGGTCACTGAGGCGATGAAGCCGAAGACGTACACGGTGAAGGTGACCTGCGGCGGGGACACGGCCTCGGCGAACTTCACGGTGACGTCGGGGGCGGCGCCCGCGACGGGAGGCGGCGGTGCGGCCTCCGACGCGGCCACCGTGGTCCTGTGGTCGGGCGCGGCGCTGGTGCTCGCGGCGGCCGCGGGCATGTGGCTGCTGAAGCGCCGCAGCGGCGTCACGGCCGCCTAAAATGGACGCGGCGCCTCCAGAGGCCGAGCGACAGCCCGAGCAGCCATGCCACCGGCCGGAACCCGCGTTCCGGCCGGTGGCCGCTGTCGTGCTCTCGATCGTGCTCGCCGGGGGCCTGGGGCTGATGCTGGGGAGCGTCGTGCCGGTGCCGTCGCTGCGCTGGCCGGAGTTCCACTCCCCGTTCGAGGACGACCCGTTCGCGGTCGCGGATCCGGCGGGCGGGGACTGGCTGGACCGGTCGGAGCCGACGCGCGTGGACATCGACCGCCTCGACGTGCACGCCCCGCTGACGGCCCTGGGCCTGGACTTCCGCGGGAACTTCGAGGTCCCGGCGATGTGGCGCCCGCAGGACGCGGGCTGGTTCGAGCCGGGCCCGACGCCGGGCGAGTTCGGGCCGACGGTGCTCATGGGCCACGTGGACACCAAGAAGGGCCCGGCGGTGTTCTTCGCGGTGAAGCGCCTGGAGCAGGGCGACGAGATCGAGGTGACCCGCGCGGACGGGATCGTCGTGGTCTACAAGGTGACCGATGTCAAGTCGTACTCCAAGAAGCGCCTCCCGTACGAGGACGTCTTCGGCATCGCCCCGAAGCCGGTCCTGCGCCTCATCACCTGCGGCGGCGAGTTCGACCGCGACGCGGGCGACTACACGGAGAACATCGTGGTCTTCGCCGAGTACGCGGGCCGCCGCGAGGCCACTGAGAAGGATCTCGCCCGCCCGTTGAACGGCAGGAACGACTTCAAGGACCGGGACTGAGTCCCGGTCCTCTCCGTCACGCGACGACGCGTTCGAAGGCGGCCTTGGTCTCCGCGAAGACTTCGGCGCCGGGGCGGGCCCAGAGGGCGTCGTTGAAGAGTTCGACCTCGATGGGGCCGGTGAAGCCGGTGGCGTCGACTTCGGCGAGGTAGCGCTTGAAGTCGATGCAGCCGTCGCCGAGCTGGCCGCGGCCGGTGAGGACGCCCGCGGGGAGCGGGGTGATCCAGTCGGCGAACTGGAACGAGGCGATGCGGCCTTCGCGTCCGGCGCGCGCGATCCCTTGCCACACTTGCGGGTCCCACCAGATGTGGTAGGTGTCGACGACGACGCCGACCGCTTCGGGGGCGAAGGGCGCCGCGAGGTCGAGGGCTTCGGCGAGTGTGGCCACGACGCAGCGGTCGCTGGCGAACATCGGGTGCAGGGGCTCGATCGCGAGCGTGACGCCGCGTTCGAGCGCGTAGGGCGCGAGCTGCGCGAGGGCCTCCTTGACGCCTTCGCGGGCGGTGTCGATCGTGCCGCCGTCGGGGATGCCGCCCGAGACGAGGACCAGGGTCGGGGCGCCGACCGCGGCCGCCTCGTCGATCGCCCTGCGGTTGTCGTCCAGGGCCGCGGCGGTCGGGTCGGTGAAGAACCCGGCCCGGCACAGGCTCGTCACCTCGACGCCCGCGTCCTGCACGAGCTTCGCGGTGGCCTCGATCCCCATCTCCTGCAACGGCTCGCGCCACAGGCCGATCCCGGCGCCCGCCCGCGCGCAGGCCTCGACGGCCTCGCGCTGGTCCCAGAACTTCGCGGTGGCGTGGTTGAAGGAGAACCGTGCCGCGGCGCTCATGCGAGGGTCCGCTTCGGCTGGCCCGCGGTCTTGAGCAGGGCGTTGAACCGGTCGATGGCGAGGTGCTCGTCGGGGAACAGCTTCACTTCGAGCGCGAGGTCCACGATCTGCCCGAAGTGCTCGATGGAGCGGGCGGACTCGAGGCCGCCGACCATCTTGAAGTGGTCCTGGTAGCCCGAGAGCCACGCGAGGAACACCACGCCGGTCTTGTAGTTGAACGTCGGGGCCTCGAAGACCTTGCGCGCCAAGGGCACCGTCGGGTCGAGGATCGCGTGGAACCCGGCGACGTCGCCGTCGTCGAGCCGCTTGACGGCCTGCGAGGCGAGCGGCGCGAGCGGGTCGAAGATCCCCAGGAGCGCGTCGGAGTAGCCGAACTCGTCCCCTGCGATGAGCCGCGGGTAGTTGAAGTCGTCGCCGGTGTAGCAGCGGACCCCTTCGGGGAGCCTGCGGCGCAGGGCGATCTCGGCGTCGGCGTCGAGGAGGCTCATCTTGATGCCGTCCACTTTGGCCGCGTTCTCGGCGATGATCTCGACGAACACGTCCGCGGCCTCGTCGAGGTCCGAAGTGCCCCAGTAGCCTTCGAGCGCCGGGTCGAACATCGGGCCGAGCCAGTGGAGGATCGCCTTGCCGCTCACCTCGCCGAGGAGCTCGGCGTAGAGCGCCTTGTACTCGTCCGGGCCCTTCGCCGAGGCGGCCAGGGCCCTGGAGCACATGAGGATCGTGCCCGCGCCCGCGTCCTCGACGACCCCGAGCTGCTCCAGGTACGTCGCCCGGATCTCGTCCAGTGTGGCCGGTCCGGCGCCGAGCTGGTCGGTGCCGACGCCGCACGCCAGCAGGTCGTCGGGCCCGGCCGCCTCGGCGGAGCGCTTGATGAGCTGCTTGGTGGCCTCCCAGTCGAGGCCCATGCCGCGCTGGGCGGTGTCCATGGCGTCGGCGACGCCGAGGCCGAGGTCCCACAGGTGGCGGCGGAACCCGATGGTCGCGTCCCAGTCCACCGTGGCCGGACGGCCGGGGCCGTTGTCGGCCAGCGGGTCCGCGACGACGTGCGCGGCGGAGTAGATGACGCGGGAGGTGAACTCGCGGGTCACAGGACCAGCTCCTCGAGATCGATGCGGCGGCCCTCGCGGGCCGAGCGGTAGCCCGCCTCGGCGAGCTGCACGCCGCGCGCGGCGGCGAGGAAGTCGTGGTGCCACGGCTCGTCGTCCACCACGTGGCGGAGGAACTCCTCCCACTGGAGCTTGAAGCCGTTGTCGAACACCTCGTTGTCGGGCACCTCGTGCCACTGCTGCCGGAAGGGGATCGGCTGGTCGATGTCGGGGTTCCACACCGGCTTCGGGGTGTGCGCGCGGTGCTGCGCGCGGGCCTTGCGGAGCCCGGCGATCGCGGAGCCCTCGGTGCCGTCCACGTGGAACTCCACGAGCTCTTCGCGGTCGACGCGCGTGGCCCAGGAGGAGTTCATCTGCACGACCGTACCGTCTTCGAGCTCGAAGATCGCGTACGCGGCGTCGTCGGCGGTCGCCGCGTAGGCGTTGCCCTGCTCGTCGAAGCGCTCGGGGATGTGGGTCGTGACGTTCGCGATGACCGATGTGATCGGCGAGCCGAACGTGCCCTCCAGCAGGTAGGACCAGTGCGGGAACATGTCGAGGACCATGCCGCCGCCGTCCTCGGCGCGGTAGTTCCAGGAGGGGCGCTGGGCCTCCTGCCAGTCGCCCTCGAAGACCCAGTAGCCGAACTCGCCGCGCACGGACAGGACCCGCCCGAAGAAGCGGGAGTCGACCAGGCGCTTGAGCTTGCGCAGGCCGGGCAGGTAGAGCTTGTCGGCGACCGCGCCGTTCTTGACGCCGGCGTCGCGGGCGGTGCGGGCCAGCGCGAGCGCGTCCTCCAGGCTGGTGGCGATCGGCTTCTCGGTGTACACGTGCTTGCCGGCCTTGACGGCGGCGGTGACGGCGGCGAGGCGGTGCTGCGTCGTCAGCGCGTCGAAGTAGACGCCGATCGAGTCGTCGCTCAGCGCCTCGTCGAGGCTCGTCGTGTACTTGTCGAGGCCGTGGCGCTCGGCGACCGCCTTGAGCTTGTCCTCGCTGCGGCCGACCAGGGTGAGCTCGGGCCAGATGACGCCGCCGTCGGCGCGGGGGACGCCGCCCTGCTCGCGGATCGCCAGGAGCGACCGCACGAGGTGCTGCCGGTAGCCCATGCGCCCGGTCACCCCGTTGAGGGCGATGCCGACGGTGATTCTCTCTGCCATAGGGATCTGCTCCAGACGATAAGGCAAGCGCTTTCATACAGTCTTGTGAAGCATACAGCACACACGGTCCCGTTTGAAAGCGGTCTCTACACAGATTTACACACGTGAATGCGTCCCGTCCAGGTCCGGGCGCGGCGAAGGCCCCGGTCCGCATGGGACCGGGGCCTTCTCACGACCGTTTAGAGGTACTGCTCGCTGATGTCGGTGACCTCTTCGGCGGGCGCCCAGATCTGGTACACGCCGTTGTCGTAGGGCTCCAGGCCCAGCGAGCGCGCGACGTCGGAGCGGCCGCCGGAGTACTCCAGGCGGTACCACTCGCCGGACGCGCCCAGCAGCAGGAACGGCTCCCCGCGCCACTTGCAGACGGTGCGCACGTAGAAGAAGTCCTCGAGCTCGCCGATCGGCACGCCGCGGCGGTACCGGCCGTCGGCGACCTCCACGAACCCGTCGCCGCCCGTGGGCGAGTAGAGCCGCACGTGGGCCCCGTCGGGACTGGAGTCGTACTCGGCGCCCTTCCAGCGGGCGATGTAGCCGTCGCGCATCAGGCGTCCTTCCAGTCGCTGGTCCGGTGGTCGAGGGCGGCGGCGGCCCGGTCCTCGGGGGTGGGCCGCACCAGGTCGTAGTGGCCGTCGGCGTCGCCCCAGGCCTCGCCGAGCGCGCTGTCGTAGCCGCCGGACGCGTTGCCGCCGTAGCCGAACGCCTCGCCCATCGGCCCGGCGGGCGGCGGGCCCGACGGCTCGGGGGCGGACGGCAGGGCCGGAACCGAGGGCGCCTCGATGGCGGCCGGGCCGCCGAACGCGCCGTCCACGGGCGCCCACTCGCGGGTGTCCGAGTCGTACTGCGCGATCTCGGCGACCTCGCCGCGCGAGTCGATCCGGAGGATCTTCGCGCCGTGCGGGAGCCGCACCGAGTCGACCTTGTGCTCGGGGATCCGGTCCTCCGGGGACTCCGAGGGCGCGAACCCGTCGCCGCGGAACGGGCCGGGCTCGACGACGGTGCCGCCGCGGGACTCCGCGGTCGGGAAGTCGTTGCCGCCGATGGCCGCCGGGTACAGGTCGGTGCGGTAGCCGGTCCAGCGGAGCACGTGCACCGAGTCGTCGGTGGGGCTGAAGTCCTCGCTGGAGCGGATGAGCCCGAGCGCGAGGTACAGCTGCGCGGGCGTGCGCAGGTGGTCCACGGCCTCGGCCGGGTGGACGAACCCGCCGACGCGGTCGTAGCCGCGCTCCAGGTAGAACGGCACCTGGTGGTGCGGGATGGTCTTCTGCCACAGGACGGGCTGCACGCGGTGCGCGGGCGAGGCCGCGCGCGCGGCGGCGGCGTGGCGCTTTTCCATCTCGCGGGCGAAGACCAGGAGGTCCTTCGCCTCGGCCCACTTCAGGAGCGGCTCGATCTCGGGGCCGGACATGTTCGCCCCGACCTCGGTGCCGGGGTTGACGTACAGCGCGTAGTCCTGGCCCGGCCAGTGCTGGATGAGCCACCCGAACGGGACCGTCGTGTGCGCGGTCTCGCCGCCGACGCGCTCGGCCATGCGGGCCTCGGTGGTGTACACCGTGATCCCGATGTTGCCGTCGACGATGTCGCTGGACCACCGGAACGCCGGGTCCCCGACGCGCAGGTGCGCGGCCTCGGGGTCGCCGATCGGCAGGACCACGCTGGCGCACAGCAGGGTCTGGAGGAACCCGGCGGTGTCGCCGGAGGACGCGGCCTCGGCCAGGAGCGGCTCGGCGGCGTCGCCGGTGAGCTCCACGGGCTGCGCCGCGGCCTTCGCCTGCGGGGCGGGCTCGGGCGCGGCGGGGCGGCGCCCGAACGCGCTCGACATGGACGCGAACGACTCGGCCGTCCGCGGCTCCTCCTCCTGCGCCGCGGGCGTGCCGAACGCGTCGCCGGAGGAGTAGGTCTCCGGGTACGCGACCGGCGCGGGCTCGCGGGTCGGGAGGGCCTGCTGGTCGGCCTGCTGGTCGCGCAGCCAGTCCGGCGCGTCGGGCCACTGGTCCTGCGGGGACGGCCAGTGCGGCTCGGCCGGGAAGGCCCCTTCGCGCGGCTGCGACCCGTAGCCCTGCGGCTGCGAGAACTGCTGCGGCTGCGACCCGAAGCCCTGGGGCTGGGACCCGAACCCTTGGGGCTGGGACGTGAAGTGCTGCGGCTGCGAGCCGAAGCCCTGCTGCTGCGGCGTGTAGTCCTGCGGCGGCGGGGGCTGGTACGACTGCGACGGCGACTGGAGCGGCTGCTGCGACTGGAACTGGCCGCTGAAGCCCTCGGGCTCGGCGTCCTCGCGCGGCGGCTGGCGCAGCGGCAGGCCCGCCGAGGTCGTCCCGCCGACCGTCGAGCCCGGCTGCGCGGCGGACCCGTTCAGGTCCGAGGAGCGGCGCGGCGCGGGCGGGACGTCGGGGATCGGCGGCGGCGGGGGCATGAAGCTCTCGCGCTGCGGCGGGGGCCCCTGGGAGGACGCGATCGGGTTCGCGAACGGGTCGGCCTGGCCGTCCCCGAACGGGTCCCGGCGGGTCGCGCCCGCGAAGCGGTCCTCGCGGTACGGCTCCGGCGCCGCGGGCGGGGCCGGCGGCTCGGGGTCGGCGGGCACGGTCGTCATGCCCTGGGCGACTTGGGAGACGAACCACGCGGGCAGGTAGCCCTCGATCGGGAGGCCCGGGTTGACCGCGAGCCACCACTCCTCGTCGGGCCACGCCTCGGCGAGCGACTGGAACGTCACCCTCCGCGACGATCCCGCGTTGTCGCGCAAGCAGACCTGAAGCGCGGACTCCGACGTGAACGCGAGGATATGGGTGCGATCGTCCGTGGTCCATGTGGCCCACGTGTCGGCGCCCGTGCCGTTCACTCCCTCATAGGACAGTGGGAGCACAAGTTCGATCTGCGCCAGGATCCGGAAGTATCCGTCCTGGTCCTCGGCTCGCAGTGCTTCTCGGAGTCGGTGCTCGATCTCGTTACTGGGTTCCCACATCGATCCCACTCAGCCCTTCCCCCCTACCGGTCTTGGATGGGGCGGTGTCGAGCGAACGCGGCGTCCCCTCGCGATGGTCACCGTAACGCGAGGGCGTTGTCAAGCTTCGTTCAGTAGGCCAAAAATAACGAAATCATAAAGGCGAACGCGTGTCATTCCCACGCTGTGGGCCTGTCGCTGTGTAACGATCCCGCTCTGATGGGGAACCGCGCTGCTCGATACGTGATGGCCTGCGTCTGCTCGACGCTGTTGGCGCTCTTGCTGTCCGCACCCGTCGGGGGCGCCGCGCCGGTCCCCTGGCAGGTCGCCGCGGCCGGAGCGCCCGCGGCCTGGGCGACCGCGACCGGGGCGGGGGTCGTCGTGGCCGTGGTCGACTCCGGCGTCGACGCCGACCACCCCGACCTCGCCGGGGCGGTCCTCCCCGGCCGCAGCTACGTCGACGCCGACCCCGGCGCCGAGCCCCGGCTCCTCGCGTTCGGATCGGAGGAGTCCCCGGTCTACGAGCGGGCCTTCGGCCAGGCCGACCCGGTCGGCCACGGCACCGCCGTCGCGAGCCTCATCGCCGGGCGCGGCACCGGCGGCCACCCGGGCATGGCCCCGGGCGCGTCGATCCTCCCCGTCCGGGTCCTCGACGACGAGAACAAGTACCACGACTCGGCGATGGTCGGCGCGGCCGTGAAGTGGGCCGTCGACAACGGCGCGGACGTGGTCAACCTGTCCCTCGGCGGCCACTACGACTCCGCGCCGTTCGCCGAGGCCATCGCCTACGCCGAACGCAACGACGTGGTCGTGGTGGCGTGCACCGGGAACCGCGGACAGGACGGCACCGGGGAAGAAGAGGTGTGGTTCCCCGCCCGCATCGACGACGTCCTCGCCGTCACCGGCACCGACCAGCGCGGCCAGCGCTGGCGCACCGCGGTCACCGGCGCGGCCACCGACCTCGCGGCCCCGGGCGCGGAGCTGAGCGCCGCCGACACGGCCGGCGGGCACAAGACCGTCACCGGCACCTCGTTCGCGTCGGCGATCGTCTCGGGCGCCGCGGCGCTCGTGCGCTCGGCGCACCCGGACTGGTCCGCCGACCAGGTCCGGCGGGCGCTCACCTCGACCGCGGCGCCCGGGGACGCGGACCTCGGCGCCGGGATCGTGGACGCGGGCGCGGCCGTCGCCGCCGACATCGCCCCCGCGGAGGAGTCCGCGCCGATGCCGACGGTGTGGAGCGCGGCCGCGACGGCGGCGGGCGGCGGGCTCATCGGCGGGGCCGCGCTGCTGCTGCGAGGCCGCAGGCGCCTGGCGGTGCGCCCGCGTACCATGGCGGGGTGACCGCCGCCGACGCAAAAAAGGGCAAAGAGACTGAGCTGGCCAAGAAGCGCCGGGCCCGCGTGATCGACCGCCTCCTCGCCGCGGCACACCCCGACGCCCACTGCGAACTCGACTACTCGAACCCGCTGGAACTCGCGGTCGCGACGATCCTGTCGGCGCAGTGCACCGACGTCCGCGTCAACCTGACGACCCCGGCGCTGTTCGCGCGCTACCGCGACGCCGCGGACTACGCCGACGCGAACCCCGAGGACGTCGAGGAGCTGATCCGCCCGACCGGCTTCTACCGCAACAAGACCCGTTCGATCATCGGCCTCGGCAAGGCCCTGGTGGAGCACCACGGCGGGATGCTCCCCGAGGGCATGGACGACCTGGTGAAGCTTCCCGGGATCGGCCGCAAGACCGCGAACGTCATCCGCGGCAACGCCTTCGGCGTCCCGGGCATCACCGTCGATACCCACATGATCCGGATCACGAACCGCCTGAAGCTCGTGGACGGGAAGGACCCGGTGAAACTGGAGTTCCAGCTCCAGAAGCTCGTGGAGCCCCGCGAGTGGACCATGTTCTCCCACCGCATCATCTTCCACGGCCGCCGCGTGTGCATCGCCCGCAAACCCGCGTGCGGGGCGTGCACGCTCGCCGCGCAGTGCCCGTCGTTCGGCGAGGGCCCCACGGACCCGGCCGAGGCCGCGAAGCTCCTCAAGGGCGACAACGTGGACGAGCTCATCAAGCTGGCGGGCATCGAACACGCGGTGGGCGCGTGAAGCGGCTCCTGGCGGCGCTGCCGCTGCTCTTCCTCGCCGCCTGCACCGGGAACCCCGCGGACACGGAGACGCCGCGCAGCGCCGACGAGCCGACGTGGGCCGTCGCCTGCTCCCCCGGCACGACGCCCGTGGACGGGCTCGGCGAGCTCGAGCTCGACTGCCTCGGCGACGGCACCGCGACCGCGGTCGGCACTTCAGGGAAGCCGCTCATCGTGGTCCTGTGGGCGAGCTGGTGCGTCCCGTGCCAGCAGGAGGCCCCCGAGATCGAGGCGTTCTTCCAGGCCCACGGGGACCAAGTGGACGTCCTCGGCGTCGACACCGCGGACACCGACGACGCCGGGCGCTGGTTCGCCGACGACTTCGGCATGACGTTCCCGTCCGTCGCCGACCCCGACGAGGCGGTCCGCACCGGCCTCGGCGTGCCCGCGCTCCCCGGGGTCGCGCTCGTGGACGCCGACGGCACGGTCGCCGACCTCATCGTCCAGCCCGGCGTCACCGCCGAGAGCCTCACCGAGGCCGCGAACGCCGCGTTCGGCCTGGAGCTCGCGTGACCGACGCCCCCGAGCCAGGCTGGTGGCGCCCGCTCCTGAAAGCGGCCGCCGAAGCCCAGGGCCCCACCGCCGAACGCGTCATCGAAGGCCACCTGCGGCCCTACGCCGAGGAGCACGCCCGGACCGCGTCGGTCCTGGTCCTGCTGGCCGACACCGAGACCGGCCCGTCGGTGCTGCTCCAGCAGCGGGCCGCGACCCTGCGCCACCACCCCGGCGAGGTCGCGTTCCCCGGCGGCGCCGCCGATCCGGGGGACGCCGACAGCGCCGCGACCGCGCTGCGCGAAGCCGCCGAGGAACTCGCCGTCGACCCGGCCTCGGTCGCGGTCGGCGCGCTGCTCCCGCCGCTGTGGATCCCCGTGTCCGGCTTCGCCGTCACACCCGTCCTGGCGCTGTGGCGCCGGCCCCACACGGTCGCCCCGCAGGCGGCCTCGGAAGTGGCCGCCGCGCACCAGGTCCCGCTGCACGTCCTCGCCGATCCGGACTCGCGCGGCACCGTCGGCTACCCGTCGGGCCGCAGCGGCCCGGGGTTCCAGGTCGCTGGCGTGCCGCTGATTTGGGGGTTCACCGCCGGGGTACTGTCGTGGCTACTGGACCTGGGCGGCTGGTCCCGCCCTTGGGACCGGAGCCGCACGATGGAACTCGAAGGGCGCTAGCGCTCGAGCGATTGCGGGGTGGCGATGAGTCCGAGCGGTTCGGGAATCCTGGTCGACGTCGTCATCGTGCTCCTCGCGCTCCTGTTCGCGATCAACGGCTACCGGCAGGGGTTCATCCTCTCCGCGGCGACGTTCCTCGGCTTCCTCGGCGGCGCGCTCCTGGGCGTCCAGATCGCCCCCTGGGCCGCGGACTTCTATCAAGAACCCCTCGCGAAGCTCGTCGTCGCGCTCGTCCTCGTGTTCGCGCTGGCCCTCGGCGGGCAGGCCCTCATGACCGCGATCGGCTACCGGCTCCGCCGCAAACTGAAGTCCAACGGCTCCAGGCGGATCGACCACTACCTCGGCCCGGTCATCTCCATCGTCGCGGTCCTCCTCGTCACCTGGATGGCCGCCGCGCCGCTCGCGAGCCTGCCGCTCCCGGCCATCGCGGGCGCCGTCCGCAACTCCTCGATCGTCGGCGGCATCGACGAGAACATGCCCGAGGCGGTCCGCGGCGTCTACGACCGGCTCCGCGAGTCCCTGAACACCACCGGCATGCCGAACATCTTCTACGGCATCGACCCGACGCAGGTCCGCGACGTCCCCGCCCCCGACCCCGAGCTCGCCGCGTCCTCCGTGGTGCGCAACGCCGAGGACTCGGTCCTCAAGGTCCACGGCTCGGCCCCGTCCTGCGACCGCCAGATCGAGGGCTCCAGCTTCGTGTACGCCGAAGACCTCGTCGTCACCAACGCGCACGTCGTCGCCGGGACCGACGACGTCCGCGTCGAGTCCGACGGCGACCTCCTCGAAGCGGAGGTGATCGTCTTCGAGCCGGAGAAGGACCTCGCGATCCTCCACGTCCCCGACCTCGACGCCGAGCCGCTGCCGCTCGACGACGGCACCGCCGAGTCGGGCGCCGACGCGATCGTCCTCGGCTACCCCGGCGGCGGCCCCTACACCGCGACCGCCGCGCGCGTGCGCGAAGCGCGCGTCGTCACCGGCCCCGACATCTACGACGACGGCACCGTCACCCGCGAGGTCTACCAGCTGTTCGCCACGATCATCGGCGGCAACTCCGGCGGCCCGCTCCTCAACCCCGACGGCGAGGTCATCGGCGTGGTCTTCGCCGCGGCCGTCGACGACCCCGAGACCGGGTACGCGCTCACCATGGACGAGTCCGCGTCCGTCCTCGACGCCGGTCTGTCCGCGAGCGGGTCCGTGGGGACCGGTTCGTGCACGTGAGATGTGCGATCTTGGGGATTCTCTCCATTGCCGGATGTTGGGCCTGACGTCACAATGCGGGTAGGCTGTAGCGGTCGCCGTCGACGCTTTCCGCTCCCCGGAACGAAACCCCTGCTGAGACGGCGCGGCGAGTCTCACGCGGTGACGCTCGGAACGGACGGAAGCCATTCATTCGGATACGAATGTCGATTCCGGCGGCGACGGTGCGCATGTGGATTTACGGGGGTCTCGCTCCCGCAATGCGGACAAGAGGCATAGACTCAGTACTTGCACTAGCGGTGCGTTGAAGAAAGGTGCGAACGGACATGGAAGACGTATTGGCGAGGGCCGCCCTGTTCAAGGGGGTCGACCCCGAAGCTGTCGAGTCGCTCATCAAAGAGATGGAGTACGTCGACATCAACAAGGGCCAGACCGTCTTCACCGAGAACGAGCCGGGCGACAGTCTGTACATCGTCATGTCCGGCAAGGTGAAGCTCGGACGCCGCTCCGCCGACGGCCGCCAGAACCTGATCGCGGTCATGGGCCCGTCCGACATGGTCGGCGAGCTCGCGCTCTTCGACCCGGGACCCCGCACCGCCACCGCCACCGCTCTCACCGACACCCGCATGGCCCGCCTGTCCAAGACCGCCCTGCGGCCCTGGCTCGCGAACCGGCCCGAGATCGCCGAGCAGCTCCTGCGGGTGATAGCGCGCCGGCTGCGCCGCACGAACGACTCCATGGCGGACCTCATCTTCACCGACGTCCCCGGCCGCGTCGCCAAGGCCCTGCTGCACATGGCGAGCCGCTTCGGCACCCGCGACGGCGGCGTCCTGCGCGTCACCCACGACCTCACCCAGGAGGAGCTGGCCCAGCTCGTCGGCGCCTCCCGCGAGACCGTGAACAAGGCCCTCGCCGACTTCGCCGGCCGCGGCTGGCTGCGCCTGGACGGCAAGAGCGTCATCATCATGGACCCGGAGCGCCTCGCCCGCCGCGCGCGCGTGTAACGCTTCCGGTCGAACTTCGGGGCCCCCGGCGACGCCGGGGGCCTTCGTCGTGTCGCAGGTAGTGCGCCTCATCACCTGCCGTAGCGCCCTTGGCCGCATGGACGCCCGCAGGTCCAGGCGTTTAGACTTCCCGTAACCATCCCGGAGTCCGACAGAAGGAGCGTTGTGGCAGGGCAACTGAACGTCGAAGTCGTGGCAGTCGACTCGAAGGTGTGGTCCGGCGCGGCCGAAGCCGTCTACGCCCGCACCACCGAAGGCGAACTGGGCATCCTACCCCGCCACCAGCCGCTCCTGGGCGAACTCCGCGTCGACAGCACCGTCCGCGTGCAGCCCGTCGGCGGCGGCGAGCTCGCCTGGAAGATCGAAGGCGGCTTCCTGTCGGTCACCACCGACGGCGTCACCATCCTCGCCGAGACCGCCGAAGCGGTCGCCCCCGCTTCGGCCTAGACATGCTGAAGGCACTGCTGATCGTCGCCGCGCTGGCGGCGGCCGTCGCGGTGTTCCTCGTGCTGACCTACGTCCGGCGCTCGATCCTCTCCCGCTCCGGCTCGGTCGCCATGGCCGCCCGGCTGTCGCGGCACATGGAGGGCCGCGGCTGGGCCCCCGGCTTCGGCGTCTACGAGCGGGGCACGCTCCGCTGGTACCGGATGTTCTCCCTCGCGCTGGGGCCGCGCTACGCGCTCTCGCGCCAAGACCTCCAGATCGCCGACCGCCGCGTCCCCGCGGGACCGGAGGCGCAGATCTTCCCCCCCGAGGTGGCGATCCTGCGCTGCAAGAACGCCGCCGGTGACATCGAGCTCGCCATGACGACCTCCGCCGTCACCGGCTTCCTCTCCTGGCTCGAAGCCGCTCCCCCGGGGGCGGCTTTCTACTCGGACCGGGACTGAACTCCCCGATGCCCGCCTCCCACTGGAGGCGGGCATCGGCGTTCCTAGGCGGGCTCGACCGCCTGGGTGAAGAGGACTTCGCCGTCGAGGTCCTTGAGGGCGACGGTGAGGACCTCGGTCTCGGCGTCGATGTGGACTTCGCCGAAGAACTGGTAGCCGACCGCGGGCGAGGTGTTGGCGGCGGGCGGGGCCTTGACGAAGACCGCTTCGGGGCCGAAGGTCGGGTCGAGCTGGTTGGGGCCGAAGGCGCCCGCGTTGAGGGGCCCGGACACGAACTCCCAGAACGGGTCGAAGTCCTGGAACGCGGCCCGGTCGGGGCTGTAGTGGTGCGCGGCGGTGTAGTGGACGTCGGCGGTCAGCCACACCATGTTCGCGACCCCCTCGCGTTTGCAGTACGAGAGGAGGTCGGCGATCTCGGTCTCGCGGCCCATCGGGGCCCCGCCGGTGCCCTCGGCGATCCCTTCCCAGGCTCCGGCGCCGTCGCCGACGAGAAGCCCGATCGGGAGGTCTGCGGCGATTGCCTTCCACGTCGCGTTCGAGCGGCGCAGCTCCCGCTTGAGCCAGTCGAGCTGGCGCTCGCCGAGGATCTGCCCGGTCGCCCCGTCGGCGTCGGGGTTGGCGCTCTTGTAGGTCCGCATGTCGAGGACGAACAGGTCGAGGAGCGGCCCGTACGAGAGCTTCCGGTAGATGCGGCCCTCGGCGTCGAAGCCGCCGGGCGTGAACTCGGCGAACGCCTGGCGGGCCCGCGCGGCGAGGACGTCCACGTTCTTCTCGGTGTACTGCGGCAGGTCGAGGATCTCGCCGGGGTACCAGTTGTTGGTGACCTCGTGGTCGTCCCACTGGTTCACCATCGGCACCCGCGCGAGGTACGCGCGCAGGTTCTCGTCGAGCAGGTTGTACTTGAACTGGCCGCGGTACTCGGCGAGGGTCTCGGCGACCTTCGACTTCTCCTCGACGACCGTGTTGCGCCAGGTGGTCCCGTCGGGGAGCGCGACGGTCTCCACGAGCGGCCCGTCCGAGTAGACGAAGTCGCCCGAGCACAGGAAGAAGTCCGGCTCCGCGTCGGCCATGGCCTGGAAGATCCGGTACCCGCCGAACTCGGGGTTGATGCCCCAGCCCTGCCCGGCGAGGTCCCCCGACCACTGGAACGTGATGTCGCGGCACTCGTCCGAAGCGGTCGTGAACGAGCCTTCGAGGGCGTCGGAGGCGCGCTCGCCCTCGGCGCGGATCCGGTAGTGGTACGTCTGCCCGGACCGCAGGCCGGACAGCCGCAGCTTCCCGGTGTAGTCCGTGTCCGCGGTGAGCGCGGGCCCGCGGAGCTCCCTGGCGTGCTTGAAGTCCGGGCGGGTGGCGAGTTCGACGCGCATCCGGGAGCCGCGGTCGGCGCGGGTCCACAGGACCGCGCCGCGCTCGGTGACGTCGCCGGACTGGACGCCGTGCGTGAGCACGGGCCGGGACGCGGCGTACGAGATGCCGGGCGTGCCCAGGAGGACGGCGCCCCCGGCTCCGGCGGCGAGCAGTTTCCTACGGTCGATCGGCACGGGGGCCTCCAGTGTGAGCGGGGTGTCGGCAGTCGCCACTCACGCTCGCAGACCCCGGTGGCACCGGAGTGGCCCGAAGGTGAACAGAAGGCCCCGCGCTCCGGACGGCCTGGGGCCGGGGTGTCTCCGGAGCGCGGGGCGGGAAGCCCTAGGCGCCGAGGCGCGGGAAGGGCTTGGTGGAGAAGACCACTTCTACGGGCACCTCGAAGTACTCGGAGAGCTTCAGCGCCAGGTACAGGCTGGGGCTGTACTCGCCGCGTTCGAGGTAGCCGACGGTCTGGTAGTGGACGCCGAGGGCCTCCGCGAGCTGGCGGCGCGAGACGCCCCGCTCGGCGCGCAGCATCGCGATCCGGTTGTAGACCTCGTCCCCGGCCACGGCTCGATCACCAGTCCCTCTGCATGTCGGCGCGGCGGGCCGCCACGGCCGAACCCGACTCGCGGCGCGACATCCGCCGCAGGAGCCTGGGCGCCAAGGCCATCG
The DNA here is from genome assembly GCA_040643255.1 of Glycomyces sp. NPDC047369. Taxonomy (GTDB): domain Bacteria; phylum Actinomycetota; class Actinomycetes; order Mycobacteriales; family Micromonosporaceae; genus Glycomyces. The sequence continues at coordinate 56,045 of JBEYTX010000002.1, forward strand.
AGACCACGGCCCAGACCGCGAGCACGGCGAACATGGTAGCGGTCCGCCACTCGCCGCCGATCTCCACGGCCGCCATGGAGTCCGGGAGCAGCGCGTGCCGCATCCCCAGGCCCATCCAGTACATCGGGAAGACCTGCCCGACCCCCTGGAGCCACGTCGGCAGCGCGGTGATCGGGTAGAAGATCCCGGAGACCGCGACCATGCCCATGATGGGGAACATGACCAGCCCCATGTTGCGGGGGTTGTCGAGGATCGCGCCGAGGACGGCGCCGATCGGGAGCGTCGCGACGACGCCCATGACGAGCACCAGCAGGAAGATCAGCCACCGGTCGGGGGTCCCGAACTCGAGGCCGTCGAACAGCGGCAGGCCCACCGCCAGCAGCGTCACGGCGGTGACGCCGATGAACATCGCGGTCGAGGCGAGGTGCCCGACGAGGTAGCCGGTCATACCGCCGGGCATGGACTTGGCGCGCAGGAGCGTCCCGTTGGTGCGGTCCATGGCGAGCGCGCCGACCATGCCCATGATGCCGCCGAAGACGACGTTCATGCCGATGAGGCTCGGCATGTTCATGGAGCCCAACGACACCGGGGCGCCCTCGAAGTCGGCCTTCTGCATGAACAGCAGGACGACGATGGCGATGGCGGTGGGCATGACGAACCCGAGCAGGTCGCCCGGGGACGTGAGCGAGACCTTGGTCTCGATGAGGGCCCGCTTCCAGCCGGTGCGGTACTCGTGGAGGGTGTTGGTGCTCATCGGGTCACTTCCTTGAAGGCGTCGACGGCGGTCGCGGCCTCGCCGGCCTCGAACTGGGCGACGAGTTCGAGGTAGGCGTCCTCCAGGCTCGCGCGGTGGATCTCCAGTTCGGTGACCTTGCCGTCGTCGGTGGCGAGGAGCTTGCGCACGAAGTCGGTGGCGTCCTCGGTGGCGTGGATCTGGAGCTTGCCGTCCTGGATCCACTTCACCTCGGCGGTGGTGGAGGCGGCGCGGGCGAGCTGGTCGGGCGAGCCGTCGGCGATGATGCGGCCGCCCGCGAGGATGAGGATCCGCTCGGCGAGCTTCTCGGCCTCGTCGAGGTCGTGCGTCGTGAGCAGGATCGTGGTCCCGTCGAGGTCGGTGAGCCGGTGGATGAGCTCGTGGAACTCCCTGCGGGCGTGGGGGTCGAAGCCGGTGGTCGGCTCGTCGAGGAACAGCAGGGCCGGGCGGCCGATGATGCCGAGGGCCACGTCGAGGCGGCGGCGCTGCCCGCCGGAGAGGGTCCGCACGCGCTGCCCGGCCTGCTCGGCGAGGCCGACCATGTCGAGCAGCTCCTCGGCGCCCCAAGGGGTCGTGTAGGGCTTGTAGTACTCGGCGAAGTGCGTGACGATGTCGCGCACCTTCCACTTGCCGTTGTCGCGCCACTCCTGGAGGACGACGCCGAGCTGCGCCCGCCACCGCTCGTCGCCGTGCGCGGGGTCGACGCCGAGGACGCTGACGTCGCCGGCGGAGCGGCCGCGGAAGCCTTCGAGGATCTCGATGGTCGTGGTCTTGCCGGCCCCGTTGGGCCCGAGGAGGGCGGTGACGCCTCCCGCTTCGATCTCGAGGTCGAGACCGGTGAGCACGTCCTTGTCGCCGTAGCGCATGCGCAGGTCGGACACCGCGATGGCGGGTCCGGCGTGCGGGTGGGGGTGTCCCATGGATCGCTCCGTTGTATGTTTCCGATCATTGATAGCACTCATACTACAACTCGTCGGAGAGTTCCGCCAACCCGTATAACACGGAGGGCCGTTCACGCAGGTGAACGGCCCTTCCGGCATCGATGCGGCTACTCCTGGGACCCCCGCGGGGCCCACAGCACGTCCCCGCCCGGGTTCGCCTTGCGCGCCAGCACGAACAGGAGGTCCGAGAGCCGGTTCAGGTACGTCACGGGCACCGCGTGCGTCGTGTCGGGCTCGGCCTCCAGCAGCGCCCACACGGACCGCTCGGCCCGCCGGACCACCGTGCACGCCTGGTGCAGGAGCGCCGCGCCAGGGGTCCCGCCGCGCAGGATGAACGACCGGAGGTTCTCCAGGTCGGCGTTGCACTCGTCGATCCAGCCCTCGAGGCGGACCACATAGGACTCGTCGATGCGCAGCGGCGGGTACTTCGGGTCCGCCGCGACGGGCGTGGACAGGTCCGCGCCGACGTCGAACAGGTCGTTCTGGACCGCGAGCAGGATCTCCCGCTCCCGATCCTCGATCTCCCCCGCCTGCAAGGCGAGGGCCGTGCCGATCACGGCGTTGGCCTCGTCGACGTCGCCGTACGCGGCGAGCCGGAGGTGGGTCTTGGGGACGCGGGAGAAGTCGGCGAGGCCGGTCGTGCCGTCGTCGCCGGTCTTCGTGTAGATCCTGGTGAGATTGACCGCCATACCCCGAACCATATAGCCTCCCCCCATGACACAAGTCGCGGTAATCGGTTCAGGACTCATGGGTTCGGGGATCGCACAGGTCACAAGCCTCGGCGGTTCCGACGTCACGCTGATCGACACGGACGAGGGGGCGCTCGACCGGGCGCGGGCGGCGATCCGCTCGTCCCTCGACCGCTTCGTCGCCAAGGAGAAGACCACCCCGGAGGCCGCGGACGCGGCCCTCGCGCGGATCACGGTCGCCACGGACATCAAGGCCGCCGCAGGCGCGGACATCGCCGTCGAGGCGGTCTTCGAGCGCCTCCCGGTCAAGCAGGAGGTGTTCCGGCAGCTCTCGGGCATCGTCTCCGCGGAGACCGTCCTCGCCACGAACACCTCGGCCATCCCGATCACGGAGATCGCGGCCGCGGCCACGCACCCGGAGCGCGTGGTCGGCACCCACTTCTTCTCGCCGGTCCCGATGATGCAGCTGTGCGAGCTCGTCCGCGGCCTGCACACCAGCGACGAGGCCCTCGCGGCCGCCCGCTCGTTCGCCGAGGCCGCGGGGAAGACCTGCGTGGTCGTGAACCGGGACGTCGCGGGCTTCGCGACGACCCGCCTGATCTGCGCGCTCGTGAACGAGGCGGCGCGGCTCGTGGAGGACGGCGTCATCTCCGCCGAGGACCTCGACACGGCCTGCAAGCTCGGCTTCGGCCACCCGATGGGCCCGCTCGCGACCGCCGACCTCACGGGTATCGACGTCATCACGCACGCGACGGAGAACATCTACGAGGACACCGCGGACCCGCAGTTCTTCCCGCCGGCGCTGCTGCGCCGCATGGTCGCGTCGGGCGCGATCGGCCGCAAGAGCGGCAAGGGGTTCTACGACTACTAGGAGTTGTCCACAGGGCTGTGGATAAGTTCGCCACGAGCGTCGCGCGGGCGGGTGCCAGCACCCGCTCGCCGCCGCTGGTGGCGGTGATCGCGATCTCGACGGCGTTCCCGTCGACCTTGCGGACCTTGCCCTCGACCTCGACGGCGGTGCCGCCTTCGGGCACGACGACGGGCTTGGCGAAGCGCGCGGAGAACTCGGTCATCCGGGCGTCGACGCCCGCGGCCGCGAGCCATTCGAGGATCGCGCGGGAGACGAGGCCCATCGTGTACATGCCGTGGGCGATGACGTCGGGGAGCCCGGCGGCCTTCGCGGCGGCCTCGTCGAGGTGGATCGGGTTGTGGTCCCCGGAGGCGTCGGCGTACCGCTGAAGGTCCGCGCGCCCGACCGGGTAGGAGGCGGTGAAGACGACGGCGCCGGCTTCGAGCTCGGGCTTCATCATGCCGGGTCCCCCGCCACGAACAGGGTGGTCCACACCTCGGCGGCGAGGCCCTGGGCGTCGTCGACGGCGGTGCGGAGCGAGAGGAGGTCGTTCCCGGCGACGGTCTTGATCGACTCGACGGTGACGGTGCACGTCACCGCGTCCCCGGCCCGGAGGTCCCGGTGGTACGCGAAACGCTGCTCGCGGTGGAGGACGCGGCCCCAGTCGAGCCCGAAGTCGGGGTCGTCGATGAGGCGGTCCGCCGCGGGCAGCGTCAGCGAGATCAAGTAGGTAGGGGGGACCGCGCCGGTGTCGGCGAGGCCGACGGCCTCGGCGAAGCGGGTCACCGACTCGGCGGTGACCACCACCGGTTCGGTGGTCGGCAAGGACCGTCCCACATACGAAGCGTTGAGCATGTACCGGGGGCGGGGAAGACTAGCGGGTCTCTTTGTGGACCTGCGAGGTCTTGCAGCGCGGGCAGTACTTCTTGAGCTCGAGCCGGTCGGGGTCGTTCCGCCGGTTCTTCTTCGTGATGTAGTTGCGCTCCTTGCACTCCGTGCACGCCAAGGTGATCTTGGGGCGGACGTCAGTAGCCTTGGCCACGATGAGTGCCTTCCTCTAGCGGAACCCGCCGGTCGGCGGGTTCTCCCTGCAAAACAAAACGGCGACCAGCGTAACGCAGTGGTCGCCGATTGCCAAAAGTAGCGATGGGCAGGATCGAACTGCCGACACAACGATTATGAGTCGTTTGCTCTACCACTGAGCTACACCGCCGTGTGCTCACTGCCGCCAGATTGGCTCTGGGTGAGCAGTACAACACCAGTCCGCTTCCGCTTCGAGGTGTTTCCGAGCCCCCTTACGGAATCGAACCGTAGACCTTCTCCTTACCATGGAGACGCTCTGCCGACTGAGCTAAGGGGGCGTTCGCGAGGCTTCCCTCGCGGCCTTGACAAGAGTACATGACGGGGCTCGGTCCGCCGAACCGGGGCCCGCCTTGCGGTGCGGGCCACAGGCCCGGGTCAGACGACCCGCAGCCGCGCCTGGCCGCGGTTCCAGCCCTGCCCGTCGAGCCAGGCCGCGAAGCGGTCCGGCGGCAGCGGCCGCGAGAAGTAGTACCCCTGCCCGGCCTCGCAGTGGAGGCCGCGGAGCTGCTCGACGGTCTGGTGCGTCTCGATGCCTTCGGCGACGACGTCGATCGCGAAGTGCCGGGCCAGGCCCAGGACCGCCTCGACGATCGCGTGGTCGTCGTCGTCGGTCGCCATGCCCTGCACGAACCGCAGGTCGATCTTGATCTCCTGGACGGGCAGCCGCCGCAGGTACGCGAGCGAGGAGTACCCGGCGCCGAAGTCGTCCACGGACAGGCGCACGCCCATCTCGTGGAGGCGCTCCAGCGCGGGCGTGAGCCGCGGCTCGCCGGAGACCACGTCGTCCTCGGTGATCTCGAACGTGAGCCGCTGCCCGGGGACGCCGTGGCGCTCCAGGAGCGCGGCGACCCGGTCGGGGAACTCGTTGTCCGCGAGCGTCCGCGGCGACAGGTTCACCGACATCGGCAGGGGCCCGTCCTCGCCGGCCCACTCGGCCGAGCGGCGCAGCGCCTCGTCCAGGACGGTGTCGGTGAGCCGCCCGAGCTGGCCCGTGGACGCCGCGATCGGGATGAACTCCTCGGGCGCGACGGCCCCGTACGTCGGGTGGGCCCAGCGCACGAGCGCCTCGGCGCCGACGACGGCACCGTCCGCGCCCGGGTCCCGGTCGAGCCGGACCTTCGGCTGGAAGTGGACTTCGAGGCGGCCCCGGTCGAGGGCCCGGCGCAGGTCCGCGGCGAGGCCGATGCGCCGCAGGGACTCCGATTCGAGCCCCGCGTGGTACAGCTGGACGCCGTCCGCGGAGGACTTCGCCTGCCGGGTGGCGCCGTCGGCGCGCTTGAGGAGCTCGTCGGCGTCGGCCGCGAAGTCGGGGTGCGTGACCACGCCCACGGCCGCCGAGAGGCTCACGGCGACGCCCCCGACCTCGAACGGGCCCTGGACCTCCTCGCGCAGGCGCCGCGCGGTCTCCACGGCCGCGTCGGTGGACGCGAGCCGGGTCTGGAGGATGAACTCGTCGGAGTCGATGCGGCCGATGAACGACGCCGCGGGCGAGTGGGCCTTGAGCCGCCGCGCGAACTCCCGCAGCGCGGTGTCCCCGGCCTCGTGGCCGAGCGCGTCGTTGATCTCGTGCAGCGAGTCCACATCGAACATGAACACGGCGACGACCTCGCCGGGCACGGTGATCGACAGGGCCTCCTGGAGGGCCTCCAGGGACCGGCGCCGGGACGGCAGGCCCGTGAGCGGGTCGTGGTAGGCGTCGTAGCGGAGCTGGTCGAGCAGGCGCGAGTTGTCGACGGCGATGCTCACGTGGGCGGCGACGGTCTCCAGCAGCTGGAGGTCCACCGGCAGGAAGTGCGACATCTCGCCGCCGATCCGGTCGGCGACCGAGAGGCACCCGTAGACCTCCTCGCCCGAGCGCAGCGGGACCAGGAGGACGTTGCGCAGGCCCGCGGCCTCGAGCACCGCGAGCTGCTCCGAGCTGCCGTGGCGCGGCACGATGATGAGCGGCTCGTTGGAGGCGATGACCTCCCGCTGGAGCGCTTCGGGGACCGGGTCGAGGTCGGTGAGGCCGATGTCGTCCACCGAGGAGGTGAGCCGGATCTCCGGGTACCGGCCGTCGGCGGGCACCCAGACCGTGGCGGACTCGGCGGCGAGCATCTCGCGCAGGCGGCCCAGGGTCGCGTCGATGAGCCGGTTGGAGCGCACGGAGTCGGCGACGAGCTGCGTGAAGTTGCTGAGCTCGTTGAGCAGCAGCCGCTGGCGGCGCAGCTTCATGTAGCTGCGCGAGAGGACCACGACGATCGCGAGCAGGACGGCCAGCGGTATCCAGGCCCAGACCGTCGACTCGATGAGGATGAGGAAGATCAGGCCCAGGCAGGAGGCCATGAGCGGTCCGGCGAGTGTGAGCGCGAAACCGGACCAGGCCCTGAGCATCGCGTTCCAGCCGTTGAGCAGGAACATGAGCAGGGAGATGAGGACCGTGATCGCGAACCCGGTGATGACGATCGCGCCGACGATGACGAGCCAGGTCCGCGGGTCGCGGGCGGAGCCGATGCCGACGGCCTGGACGATGGCCGCCGCGATGCCCGCGCCGCACGCGGAGATGCCCATGTTGAACAGGGACTTGAGCGGCCCGACCGGGGACCGGAGGTAGCGCCCGCCGTAGAACAGTCCGGAGGAGACGATCCTCACCAGGACGATCCAGAACGGCGGCAGGTAGAACAGCGCCAGGACCAGCGGGATGTCCGCGAGGTTGAAGGAGATGCGGTGCCCGCGCAGGTCCTGCTGCACGAGCAGGTTCTGCGCGACTAGGAACGCGACGATGAAGACGCTTGCTTGGAGGAGCGGCGCTTCCTGCGGGGGCCCGAACGCGACGAGCATCCCCGCGTCGGCGCCCAGCACGAGGATCGTGAGCGCCCATGGCGCGGCCTTGAACAGGATGCTGCTGAACTGCTCATTGGCCATGGGCGGACTCGATCGACACTGGACCCCGCGCTACGGCGTGATCTCGCCGGAGTTCTGGACCGTGTAGGACTCAGAGACGGTGGCGGAGGCGGCCTTGGTGATCTCGCCGGAGTTGCCTCCTCCGGCGGAGGCGGGTCCGGCGAGCACGCACACGGCGATCAGGCCCGCAGCGGCCGCCGCGCTGAGCTTCTTCAGAAATCTGGCCGGTTTCACAGGGCCTCCCGTGAGTGGTGGGTACGTTCAGTCAAGGGGACCAGTTGAGCCCATGGTGCCACAGTCGGATCGCACTAGGGAAGGCTTGCGACCGTGATTCTCGCGCTCTTTCTGGTTCAGCCCTACGTGTGAGTAGGGTCCGCGCCCATTGTCGCCGATGACCCGGCGGCGTTCGCTGACGGGTCGGTCGTTCGCAGCACATGACACGGCCCACATGAGTAGGTTAGGCTTGCCTTACTCCCGAAGACGTCCACCACTCGACAAGGAATACGCCCATGTCTGCTGACACCGCCGCCGCGATGTCGTTCTCGGCCCGGATCCGCGAGGCGTCGTGGTCTCGCCACCAGGGCCTCGACCCCTCCGCCGACGCCGACCGCGAACCGGGCCTGTTCGACCGGCTCTTCGACGGCTCGCTCAGTGTGGACGACTACACCCGCTGGCACGCGCAGCAGTTCTTCGTCTACGAGGCCATCGAGGCCGCGGGCGACCGCTTCGCCGACGACCCGGTGGCCGGGCCGTTCGTCTTCGCGGAACTCGCGCGGCGTCACTCGATCGAGGCGGACCTGCGGTTCCTCATGGGCCCCAAGTGGCGCTCGGGCGCCGAGCCGCTCCCCGCGACGCGCGCCTATGTGGACCGCATCACCGAGGCGGCGGCCGAGCCCGCCGGGTACGTCGCCCACGCCTACACCCGCTACCTCGGGGACCTCTCGGGCGGCCAGGCGTTCGGGAAGGCCGCGCGCCGCAACTACGGCTTCGACGGCGAGGGCGCCTCGTTCTACGAGTTCACCGGGATCGCGAGCCCGAAGGCGTTCAAGGACGAGTACCGCTCGCGCCTCGACGCGATCGGCCTGGACGAGGACGCGAAGGCCCGCCTCGTCGAGGAGATCCTCCTCGCCTACGACCACAACGGCGCGGTGCTCGCCGAGCTCGGCGCGAACCTGGGCCGCAACCCGTTCGAGCCCAAGGTCGTCGCCGCGATCTGCCACCACATGAACCACGACCACGCCGCCGACACCCTCGTCATCTGCCGCGGCGCGGGCGGCCAGCCCGGGGCGCACGCGGCCCGCATGACCGGCTTCGACGGCGACGGCGCGGACTTCGCGGCCGCGGTCGGCGGCGAGGAGGTCGTGATCCGCGTCGACTGGGCCCGCCCGCTCACCGAGCGCGCCGAGGTCCGCCCGGAGATCGTGCGGATCTTCACCGAGTCCAAGGAGCAGCTGGACGGCTGACCACTACCGGTCGGCGATGTCCTGATTGTCGCGACACGCCGGGCGGTGACGAATCTCCCCCGCCCGGCGCCGTCGGCGCTACCGTGTCCCGGTTGCCAAGCTCACGGACGGCCCCCCGGAGCCCGCAGTCACTGCGGCCCGCCGTCCCGTCCGATGAGTCAGTCCCGGACCCGGAGGAATAGTTGTCCGACACCGGACCGGTAGGCGCCCAAGCGATTCGGCGCCACGCCGCCCGGCCGCACCGCACGAGGGGCCAGCACCGCGCCTCGTGGGCCGCAGAACTCTCCCCGCTGCTGGCGGGGACCCAGCGCCGCTACACCGCCGTCGTCGGCTCGGCCGTGGCGGGCGCTTCCATCGTCGCGATGGCGACCGCCGCCGGGATGCCCTCGGGCGAGGAGCCCGAGCCGTCCCGCGCGGTCAGCGACATCGCCGCGCTCGCCGCGGAGGCGAGCGTCCCCGAGGACGCCCTGCCCGCGAACGCGCCGGACGGCGAGGCCGTCCCGGCCGGCGCCGTCCCGGGCGAGACCATCGCCGCCGCCGAGACCGAGCGGGTCTCGCCGGTGACCGCGCAGGACGCGCAGGTCAAGTGGCGCCCCATGCTCGACCACATCACGATCACGTCGCTGTTCGGGCAGCGCTGGGGCCGCAACCACAACGGCGTCGACTTCGACGCCGAGACCGGCGACCCGGTCTACGCGGCCTACCCGGGCACCGTGAAGCACGCGGGCTGGGAGACCGGCTTCGGGAACCTCGTCGTCATCGACCACGGCGGCGGCATCGAGACCTACTACGCGCACAACTCGAAGATCGTCGTCTCCGAAGGCCAGTGGGTCGACGGCGGCGAGCAGATCTCCGAGGCCGGGAACACCGGCCGCTCCTTCGGCTCCCACTGCCACTTCGAAGTGCATGTGAACGGGGAGCCGGTGGAGCCGCTGAACTACCTGTCCGGCGTGGGCCTGGACCTGCGCTAGAGCTTCGTGACCGGAGCCAGCCGCAGGATGACCCATTTCGGTTCGCCGTCGCCGAAGTCGATGCGCGCCTGGGCCCGCGGGCCCGAGCCCTTGAGCTCGACGACGCGGCCGAGGCCCCACTTGTCGTGCGTGACCCGGTCCCCCACGTCGAGTACGGGGACGTCGCCGGAGTTGCGCATGACGATCGGCTGCCCGAACGAGGGCGCCTTCGTCTTGACGACCCGCGGCGGCGGCGCGGACTCGGACCACTCGATGAGGTCCCCGGGGATCTCGGCGAGGAACCGGCTGGCCGCGTAGTACTGCGGCTGCCCGAACACGTTCCGGGTCCCGGCCCGCGTCAGGTGCAGGTGCTTGCGCGCGCGGGTGAGGCCCACGTACGCGAGGCGCCGCTCCTCCTCCATGTCGCCGGGCTTGCTCATGGACCGCTCGTGCGGGAACAGGCCGTCGTCGAGCCCGGTGAGGAACACCGTGTCGAACTCCAGGCCCTTCGCGGTGTGGAGGGTCATGAGCGTGACGACCCCGCCCTCCTGCGACTCGGGGTCGGGGATCGAGTCGGCGTCGGAGACGAGCGCGACGTGCTCCAGGAACGACGGCACGTCCGCGTTCAGGTCCTGCTCGTCGTCGTCCGTCGTCCCCCGCATGACCGACTCGGTGAACTCGTGCGCGACCGCGACGAGCTCCTGGAGGTTCTCGATGCGCCCCTCGTCCTGCGGGTCCTTGGACTGCTCCAGCCCGTCGAGGTACCCGGTGTCGGCGATGAGCTTGTCGAGGACCTCCTCCGGCGGCGCGGTCTTCGCGAGTTCCGTTGCGGCGTCGATGATCTCGCAGAACCGCTTGATCCCGGGCCGGGCCCGCCCGGAGATCCCGGCGGACTCGTCGGCGCGGTGCAGCGCCTCGGGGAACGAGACCTTGAGCCGCGCCGCGAGCGCCTCCACCTCGGCGACGGCCCGGTCGCCGACGCCGCGCTTGGGCGTGTTCACCACGCGCATCGCCGAGACCGTGTCGTCGGGGTTCGCCGTCAGCTTGAGGTACGCGAGCATGTCGCGGACCTCTTTGCGCTCGTAGAAGCGGACGCCGCCGACGACCTTGTACGGGATGCCGCGGCGCACGAACACCTCCTCGAACGCGCGCGACTGGGCGTTGGTGCGGTAGAAGATCGCGGTGTCGCCGAAGCTGGTGTCCCCGGCGTCGACGAGCTCGTCGATGCGCCCGGCGACCCACGCGGCCTCGTCGTGCTCGTTGTCCCCGGTGTGCCCGAGGATCCGCCCGCCGGGGCCCTCGTCGCTCCACAGGCGCTTCTCGCGGCCGCGCTCGGTGTTGTTGCGGATGACGCCGTTGGCGGCGTCGAGGATCGTCTGCGTGGACCGGTAGTTCTGCTCCAGCAGGATCGTCTTCGCGTCGGGGAAGTCCCGCTCGAACTCGATGATGTTGCGGATCGTGGCGCCGCGGAACGCGTAGATCGACTGGTCGGCGTCGCCGACCACGCACAGCTCGGCCCGGTCGTCGCCGGTGCCGACCAGCTCGCGTACCAGCGTGTACTGGGCGTGGTTGGTGTCCTGGTACTCGTCGACCATGACGTGGCGGAAGCGCATCCGGTAGGACTTCGCGACGTCGGGGAACGCCCGGAACAGGTGCACCGTGGACCCGATGATGTCGTCGAAGTCGACGGCCTGCGCGAGGCGCAGCCGCTCGTCGTACTGCGAGTAGACGTCGGCGACGAGCTTCGCGCGGGCGTCGTCGGCGCTGGACGCGGCCTGGTCGGGCCCGATGAGCTCGTTCTTGAGCCGGGAGATCTCGGCGGCGAGCCAGCGCGGGGAGTGCTTCTTGGAGTCGAGGCCGAGGTCCTTGACGATCTGGGTGAGCAGCCGCCGGGCGTCGTCGGTGTCGTAGATCGTGAAGGACTGCTTCCAGCCGAGGCGGTGGGCCTCGCGGCGCAGGATCCGCAGGCACGCGGAGTGGAACGTGAGGACCCACATGGCCCGCGAGCGCGGCCCGATGAGGCCGTCGACGCGTTCGCGCATCTCGGCGGCGGCCTTGTTCGTGAAGGTGATCGCGAGGATCTCGCCGGGGTGCGCGCCGCGCTCCCCGAGGAGGTAGGCGATGCGGTGGGTGAGGACGCGGGTCTTGCCCGAGCCCGCGCCCGCCACGATGAGCAGCGGCGATCCGGCGTGCTCGACGGCTTGGCGTTGCGGTTCGTTGAGGCCGGTCAGGAGGTCGTTCATCACCGTTGATTATGCCGCGCCGGGTACGACACTCTCCGGCGCGGCGGGCGCTCGTTAGAGGGGCCCGCGGCCCGCTCGCAGGACCAGCATGGCGATCTGGACGCCGTCCTCGCCGAGGGCGGTGCGGTACTTCTCGAGGATGGCGCGCTCGCGGTCGAGGACGAGGCGGGTGCCGCCGTTGGCCATGCGGATCTCGCCGATGCGCTTCGAGACGGCGGCGCGGCGCTGCCAGAGGCGGATGAGCTCGTCGTCGAGCGCGTTGATCTCGGTGCGCAGGCTGTCGAGCTCGTCGGTGGTGACTTCGGTCGTGGCGGCCATCAGGGTCTCCTTGCGTGGATTCGGATCTAGGTCCGGGAGGTCTGCCCCGAGCGTGAAAAAAGCCCCGGGCGGATCCGCCCGGGGCTGTAGGTCTGAGTTCAGCGCGACCTACGGCTCGGGTGGTCCGTGCCGTAGTAAAAGTAAAATCGCGCGCTCTGAGTCACGCCGCAAGTATGCCACACGCCCGCCGGTCGGACCAGCGGGCGTGTGACGGTTATAACAGTGTTCGCCTGGTGTTTAGGCGTCCGAGCCCCAGTCGGCGCGGGCGGCGCGGCGGCGCATGAGCACCATCGCGACGACGCCGGCGACCAGGACCGCACCGCCGATGGAGGCGATGTAGGTCAGGCTGGTGCCGGTGACGGGGAGCTGCGGCTTGGGCGACTCGGAGGGGGTCTCCTCCACGACGATCTCGAACTCGAGCTCGGCGGCGTACTCGGAGGAGTGCTCCTCGGCGAGGATGAGGCGCTGGCCGACGACGTCGGCGCCTTCGGCGTCGACGGGCACGAAGGTGCGGCCGGCCGGGGTGGTCCAGATGATCGAGTCGGTGACGAGCTTGACGCTGGCGGAGACCGCCTCGTCGAACTCGACGTAGAACGTCTGGCCGTCGGTGAAGGAGGTGACCGCGTCGCCGTTCTCGTCGACGACGGTGGCGCCCTCGGGCTGGCCGAAGGTCAGCTCGTCGAAGTTGGTGGAGACGGTGAAGGGGCCGACCTTGGTGCCGTCGGTGACGGCCTCGGAGTCGTCGACCTCGAAGTAGGGCTCGAAGTCGGGCTCGTCGACGGGCTCGGCGATCTCCAGGAGGTAGTCGTGGACCGCGAGGACCGCGGTGTCGACGCCGGCTTCACCCTCGGTGGGGTCGGAGGCGTCGATCGCGAAGCCGTCGGTCAGCTCCCAGATGGCGGCCTGGGTGCCGGCGTAGGCGACCTCGTCCTGGGTGAACGGGTCGATGGTCTCGCCGTCGACGCCGGCGGCGGCCAGGAGGTCCGCGGCGTTGGTGCCGTTGTAGCCCTCGAGGAGGACGCCGAGCACGAGCGGCAGGGCCTCGGGGTTGTCGAGCTCGATCGAGTCCCAGGGGCGCTCGGCGTGGATCAGGTCGCTTTCGAGGCCCACTTCGATCTGGATGCAGTAGACGGTGCGGGCTTCGCCGTCACCGAGGTCGATGCCCATGACGACGGCCTGCGGGTTCTGGTTCCCGTGGAGGCGGATGCCGTCGGACTCGAACACGATGGTGCCGGACGCACCCGACGGGGTGGGTTCCTCGTCTTGCGCTTGGGCTGCGGCGACACCGCTGAGGCCGAGCATGACGCCCGCCGCAGCGGCGAGCGTCCCTTTCAGGGCTTTGCTCATCATTCGTAGAAGTCCCTTTGCTTTTCCGAGGGATTGACGCGTTGAATCTTCCTTCCGACACGTTAGCGGCCGCCCGCCGGTTGCATCAGGGGGCTCGGGTTCGCTGAGCTGGGGACCGGTTGCGGGGCAACGGAAGCGGCGCGACCTCGGAGAGGCGCGCCACTATAACGATTCGGTATCGACTCACGCTGTGCGATCAGGACGGTGACGGGGGGCGACCACCGGGGCCGGTGGGGCGGCACGCGAGTGGCCGGAACCGGGGCGGATCGCTTGCCCCGGTTCCGGCCGCACCATGCGCCGGGCCGATCGGAGAACCCCAGGAGCGCGCCCGGCCGGACCGGGTCGGATTGGTCCGGATCGCTCCTGCGGCAGCGGGTCCGGCCTGGGGGACCGCCCGCGTCATTGCCGTCTTAGTGCGTCGTAGCCTTGCGGCGCTTTGCGAACACGGTGACCGTGAGGCCGCCGATGAGCAGCGCCAGGCCCGCCGCGAACGCGACGGTGAGGCTGGTGCCGGTCTTGGGGAGCTGCGCGCCGCCGGACTCGCTGGGCCGGTCGGTGGGGGCGTCGAGGGCGAAGCGCCACTCGGCGGGGACCTCCCCTTCGCGCGGCTGCGCGAGGATGAGCTTCTGCGAGTCGCCGGAGATGACGCGGTTCGCGGCGCCGCCGGACAGGGACGCCTCGGTGGTCGCCAGGAACACCCGGCCCACCGGCAGGTCGTAGGCGGCCGTGCCGGTCACGGTGATCTCGCTGCTGTTGTCGTCGAGGGTGATCCAGAACTCCTCGCCGTCGTCCAGGGAGTCCACGATGTCGCCGTTCTCCTTCTCCAGGCGGCCGCCGTCGGCTTCGAGCTCGACGGGGCCGGCGTTGGACCGCACCGTGTACGGGCCGAAGCGCCCGTCGACGTACGCGGCGTCCTCCTCGCCTTCGAGGTCCACGATGTACTCGGAGGGGTCGGGCACGCGCCCGGGCTCCTCGGTCAGGTGCTCGTAGACCGCCAGGACCGCTTCGTCCTCGCCGTCGTTGCCGCCCTTGACCGGGTTGTCCTCCAAGAGGTCCCAGTCGTCGGTGAAGTGCCAGACGGCGGCCTGCGTGCCCGCGTAGGCGACCTTCAAGGTCTCCTCGTCGGTCCAGTCGGGATTGACCTCGCCGCCGGCGTCCTCGATGAGGTCCTCGGCGCCGACGTTCGGGTACCCGTTGAACAGGACCCACCGCACCGCTTCGAGGTTCGCGACGCCCGACTCCTCCCAGAACCCCTCCTGGTAGGGGGACTCCGTGTCGAGGGGGGTGCGGATGTCGATGCAGTAGACGGTGTACGTCTCCTCGGTGCCGTGCGGCGTCAGCCCGAGGACGTTGGCCCACACGTCGTACCGGTCGCCGTCGAGGTTCCCCCGCAGCTCCAGGCCCGGCTCGGCGACGGGGTCGCCGGTGATCGGCGCGGGCTCCTCCTGCGCGAAGACGGGCCCGCCGGTGAGGACGGCGGCCATGACCGCGGCGGCGGCGAGCGGAGTGCGGATCGTCTTGAGTCTCATCGTGATTCGGTCCTCCTGGGAGTGGACGTGAGGTGAGCGGCCGCGGCGCCTGTCACTCAGGGAAACGAGGCCCCCGCGCCGACGGGCGCGGCCACTCCACCGAACGATGTGGAGAATCCTCCGAAAGTACGAGGACGAATCGGGGCAAGGGCCGCTCACGGCACTCCCGCAACACGCAAGCAGGGGCAGGAGCACCCCGCGGCGCGCTCTATAGTCGGAGTCATGCCGATCTCGAAAGCCGCCGCTCGCGGCATCACCGACGAATTCGCCCGGCGGAGGGGCCCCAAGACCGGGCTGGTCGTGGGCGCGTCCTGGGGGAACCCGGTGCTGACGGCCGCGCTCGAAGCGCTCATGCCCGCCGACCGGCTCACCGTCGTCGCCGACCGGACCTCCATTGAGGACCTCCGCGCGTCGCTGGCCGCTGAGGGCTCCTGGACCGCCGGGAACGTCACCGCCGTCGCCGACCTCGGCGACGCCGAGCCCGCCGAGGAGGTCATGCTCGCCGAGGCCGTGACCGTCGAGGCCGAGGCGTTCATCGACCGCATCGCGCTCCTGCGCGAGAAGGTCGCCCCCGGCGGGGTCCTGTCCTTCGCCGCCACCCTCACCGCGCCCGCGCGCGAAGAGATCGCCGAACTGGTCGCCGACTACGGCATCGGCACCGACCTGATCGTCCGCTCCCTCCCGCCCGTCCGCATCCACAAGCTCCGCATCGGATCCGCGTCCAAGCACGACGGCGAGCCGCGCGCCGTCGCCCCCGCCGAGGACCTCGCCCCCGCCTGGCGCGCCTCCTCCGTCGCGATCACCCCGAACACCCACCTCGACTCCAACGGCGTCATCGCCGCCGGACTCCTCCTCGGGACCGCCTGGGCCGCGAAGAAGATCCGCCCCTCCTCGAAGGCGTGGCTCCTGCCCGCGCTCGCCGCCGCCCCCGTCGCCGCGTTCTTCCGCGACCCGCAGCGCGACGCGGACCTCCGCGGCGAGGACGACGAGCCCGAAGCGGTCCTGGCCGCCTCCGACGGGCGCATCATGGCCGTCGAGACCGTCGTCGACGAGCGCTTCGGCGCCGCGACCGGCGCCGCCGGGGCCGAGTGGCTGCGCATCGCCGCGTACCTGTCGATCACCGACGTGCACATCAACCGCTCCCCCGTCGCGGGCGAGGTCGTCGACGTGTTCACCGAGCGCGGCGGCTACGCGAAGGTCTCCGCCCCCGAAGCCGAGCACAACGCCGCCTGCTACACCGTCGTCGCGACCCGCCGCGGCCGCGTCGTCGTCGCCCAGCGCACCGGCGCGGTCCTGCGCCGCATCGTCAACCGCACCAAGCCCGGCGCCTCCCTCGCGAAGGGCGAGCGCTACGGCCTCATCCGCTTCGGCTCCCGCACCGACGTGTACCTCCCCGCCGGGGCCGCCGAAGCAGCGGTCGTCCCGGGCGACCCGGTCAGGGCCGGGGAGACCGTGATCGCGCGCTGGCGCTAAGCCTGCGCGGCCAGGTTCTTCAAGTCCACGACCTGGAGCGCGTCCTCGACGGCCGCCGACAGAGGCAGGTCGTCGAGGGCCTCGGCGTCCCACCAGCGCGACTCGCTCGTGGACCCGCCCGCGGCCTCCACGACCTGCGCGGCCGACGGGTCCGGGACGGTCGCCGAGTAGATGGCGCGCACCCCGTGCCAGTCCAGCGGGTACCCCTCGGGTCCGATGGCGCGGCGATGCCGGAACGACGTGACGTTGAGCAGCACGCCGACCTGGGCGTCCTGCCCGGTCTCCTCGTAGATCTCCCGCGCGACCGCGGCCTCCGGGGACTCCCCGAAGTCGACGCCGCCGCCGGGCAGGTGCCAGGTCCCGCCGCCGGGGTAGCCCTCGGCGATCCGGGCGAGGAGGATGCGGCCGTCGACGTCGGCGACGACCCCGTACGCGCCGAAGCGCTGGCCGCGGCGCCTGCGGCCCTTCTTCGCCTTCGCGGGCGGGACGGGCCGGGTCTCCTGCGGGGCCTTGTCGACGCGCCCGGCGAGCCTGTCGTCGGCGAGCCCGAGGGCCGCCGACACGAACGGCGAATGGGCCTCGCCCGCGGCGCGGGCCGGGTCGACCCACTCGGCGGCCTCGCCCGCGTAGTCCGCGGCGGGCCCGCTCTTGACGTCGGCGGCGTAGATGATCGCGTTCGTGTGGACCCCGCGGCGGGCGACCGCGACGGCCTCCAGGGGCCGCCCCACGGTCACCTCGTAGCCGGTGTGCTCCCCCACGAGCCGCCCGGCGGCCCGCTTCGGCGGCTCGCCGTGGTCGAGGACCCCGCCGGGCAGGTGCCAGGGCCCCGCCTCTCTGCCCGCGCGCTTCCGGCGCGTCAGCAGGACCCGGCCGTTCTCGTCACGTACCTCCCCGTACGCAGCTATCCGGAATTGCATCCCTCAACTGTACGGCGTGTTCACGTGGCGACTACTCCCATTCGATCGTGCCCGGGGGCTTCGAGGTGACATCAAGCACGACGCGGTTGACGTCGGCGACCTCGTTGGTGATCCGGGTGGAGATCTTCGCGAGCAGCTCGTAGGGCAGGCGCGACCAGTCGGCGGTCATGGCGTCCTCGGAGGAGACCGGGCGCAGCACGACCGGGTGCCCGTAGGTGCGGCCGTCGCCCTGGACGCCCACGGAGCGGACGTCGGCGAGCAGCACCACGGGGAACTGCCACACGGACCGGTCGAGCCCTGCGGCGGTCAGCTCGGCGCGGGCGATCGCGTCGGCGGCCTTGAGCAGGTCCAGGCGCTCCTTCGTGACCTCGCCGACGATGCGGATGCCCAGGCCGGGGCCCGGGAACGGGTGGCGCCACACCATCGCCTCGGGCAGCCCGAGCTCGAGGCCGATCGCGCGGACCTCGTCCTTGAAGAGGGTCCGCAGCGGCTCGACGAGCGCGAACTGGAGGTCGTCGGGGAGCCCGCCGACGTTGTGGTGGCTCTTGATGTTCGCGGTGCCGGTGCCGCCGCCGGACTCGACCACGTCCGGGTACAGGGTCCCCTGCACGAGGAAGTCGATGCCCTGCTCCTCGGCCAGCTCGCGGGCCGCCGCCTCGAACGTGCGGATGAACTCGCGGCCGATGATCTTGCGCTTCTCCTCGGGGTCCGTCACGCCCTTCAGGGCCGTGAGGAACTGCTCCGAGACGTCCACGGTGCGCACGTCGATGCCGGTGAGCTGCGCGTAGTCCTTCTCGACCTGCTCGGCCTCGCCGGCGCGCAGCAGCCCGTGGTCCACGAACACGCACGTGAGCTGGTCGCCGACGGCCCGGTGCACGAGCGCCGCCGCGACCGAGGAGTCCACGCCGCCCGACAGCGCGCACAGGACCCGCTTGTCGCCGACCTGCGCCTTGATGGCCGCGACCTGCTCGTCGATGATCGCCGAGTTCGTCCAGTTCGGCTTGATCCCGGCGATGTCGTGCAGGAAGTGCCGGATCACGGCCTGGCCGTGCGGCGTGTGCGCGACCTCCGGGTGGTACTGGACGCCAGCGAGCCGCGACTCCAGGTTCTCGAACGCCGCCACGGGCGCGCCCGCGCTCGTCGCGACGACCTCGAAGCCCGCGGGGGCCTCGGTCACCGAGTCGCCGTGGCTCATCCACACCGACTGGTGCTCGGGGAGCCCGTCGAGGAGCTTCGACGCGCACAGCACGTCCAGCTCGGTCCCGCCGTACTCCGACAGGCCGGTCTTCGCGACCGTCCCGCCCAGGGCCTTCGCCATCGCCTGGAACCCGTAGCAGATCCCCAGCACCGGCACCCCGGCCGCGAACAGCGCGGGGTCGACCTGCGGGGCGCCCTCGGCGTACACGCTCGAAGGACCGCCGGACAGGATGATCGCGGCGGGCTCCTTCGCGAGCATCTCCTCCGCGGGCATCGAGGACGGGACGATCTCCGAGTAGACGTGGGCCTCCCGGACGCGGCGAGCGATGAGCTGCGCGTATTGGGCCCCGAAGTCGACCACCAGCACCGTTTGTCGCATGCCACCAGCGTAACCGGTAGCGGTCCTCACACCCGTAGGCGCGGCTACCCTTTTGACGTGCTCAACAACCCGGGCGTCGACGAGTCGGTCCGCCGGGTCGGCGACGACCTCAAGTCGTGGACCCCAGGCGAGGCCGCGCCGGTCCTCGCCGTGCGCGCGGCCTGCGGGATCGCCGTCGCCATGGCCGCGGTCGCGTTCCTCGGGCACCCCGGCTGGGGGCAGGCCGCGATCATGGGCGCGTGGCTCGGCGGGGTCGCGCTGCTGACGCCCGGGACGCGGACCGGGCCGTCGCTGCCGCTGCTCGTCGGCTTCGCCGGGTCCCTCGGGGTCGCCCTGGGCGCCATCGACAACCCGGTCCTGCTGGTGGCCGCCGCCGCGGTGTACGCGTTCACGCTCACGTTCACCGGCTCGGTGACGCACGTCGCGGGCGTGACGTTCACCGTCTCCGGCATCATGTTCTTCCTCGCCGAGCACATCACCGCCGGCACGACGCCGCTCATCGCCGCGGCCGCGGTCCTCGCGGGCGGGACCCTCCAGGCGCTCATGGCGCTCCTGCCGCCGTACTTCCGGTGGGCCGAGGACCGGCGGACCCTCGCCGAGGCGTGGCTCGCGCTCGCCGCCGAAGCGGAGACGCTCGCCTCGAACCCGGACGCGCCCTTCGACACCGAGGCCCTCCACGAGGCCGCCCGCGAACTCGACCGCAGGCGGGTCCTGCCCGCGGCGATCCTCGACGCGCGCCGCCAGATCTACGCCGTTTCGGCCGCGATCGGCCGCACCGCCTCCGCGCGGGCCCGCGCCGACGCGCAGGACCGCGACACCGTCGCGTTCTACTCCGAGGCCCTGGAGATGGCCGCGCGGCTCCTCACCCACTTCGCGGGCCGCATCACCGCCCGCCGCCCCGCCGAACTCGACTGGGACGACCTCCTCGCGGGCCTCTCGCAGAACCCGATGGCGACCGCCACGGGCACGATGCCCACCGAGATCGGCGGGCTCCTGCGCACCCTCCACGAGACCGGCGGGTTCGCCGAGCGGATCACCTCCGGCGGCGACTCGGTGGTCGCCGACCCCGCGCTCGCGCACGCGACCTCCACGCTCCGCCAGGCCGCCGGGCAGCTCCGGGCCCGCCTGCACCGCCGCGACCCGGTCGTCCACCACGCGCTGCGCCGCGCCGGGGTCATCGCGCTCGCCATGACCATCGGGCTGCTGTGGCCCACCGGCCACGGCTACTGGATCCCCTTGACGGCGTGGCTGGTCCTGCAAGCGGACTTCTCGGGGACGCTCACCCGCGGCGTGACCCGCGCGGCCGGGACCACCGGCGGCGTCGTCCTCGCCTCGCTCCTCGGGCTGCTCATCCCGCAGGGGCAGGTGTGGATCAGCCTGACGATCCTCGCCTATGCGCTCATCGCGTACCTGGTGCGGCCGGTGTCGATGCTCGTGTTCACCGCCGCGGTCTCGGGGTTCACGGTGTTCCAGATCGACCTCACCGGCGAGAACCCGCTGTCGGCGGCCCTCGACCGCGGCGCCTGCACGCTCGTGGGCGCGGCGCTCGCGATCGGCTTCTACGTCCTCGTCCCGACCTGGCAGACGCGCCGCCTCGGCGACCTCCTCGGGGACCTCGTGGACGCCTACCGCGACTACGCGCGCCTCGTGTTGGACCGCCAGGCCCACCCGGACGACTACGACCGCAAGACGATGCACGCCGCGATCGACCAGGTGCGGGCCCGCCGGGCCGCGCTCACGCAGGCCGCGGACCAGGCGAAGGCCGAGCCGATCGGGGGCCCGGGGCCGCTGTCGGGGGACGTGCTCGGCGCGGAGGCGGCCCTGTCGCGGGCCGCGCGGGCCCTGGTCGCGGTGAACGCGACCCTCGCCCGCGGCGAGGAGGCGCCGGGCCTCGGTTGCGTCGACGAGTTCGCGGACTCGCTGGATGCGGCCTACATGCGGCTGGCGGCCCTCGCGAGGAACGCGGCGCCGCCGCGCGGCGTGGACCTGAGCGACGCCACTGCAAGGCTCGACCGGGCCCTCGGCGCCATTGAGGACCGGGGCACGCGGACGCGGCGCAACGTGCTCCGCTGGGAGTCCGACAACCTGGTGGACGCACTCGACGACGCGGCGCACGTCATGACCGGCTGGGTCGACTAGAAGAGGGCGTCCCTGGCCGCGTCGATGGCGGCGTCCGCTCTTTCCTTGTGCGCGTTGGCGAGCGGCTCCAGCTCGATGAGGTCGAGCCCCACCACCTGGAGCTGGTCCGGCAGATGCAGGTCGTTGGGGAGGCGCGGGACGGGGTGGCGGGGCCGGTCCTCCGCGTCGGCGGCGAGGTCGGCGATCTCCTGCACGAGGGCGTGCATCGCTTCGGCCCGGGAAGACCAGCGAGCGGGCGACCAGTGGCGCGTGCCTTCGACGACGCGCCCGATCGCCCGCTCGATGTCAGAGCTCAAGGGACTAGTCGCCCTGGAAGTAGGACAGGAGGCGCAGCAGGTTCCAGTACAGGAAGATGAGGCCCGCGGTGAGGCCGAAGGCCCCGGCCCACGCGTACTTCTTCGGGGCGCCGTTCTGGGCGGACCACTCGATCATGTCGAAGTCGAGGATGAACGAGAACGCGGCCCACAGGGTGATGCCGATGGCGATGATCCACTGGAGGGTGTTGGCGTTGCCGTCGTTCGCGAACAGGCCGAGGTCGAGGCCGAAGAGGCCCGCGACCAGGTTGACCATCGACAGCGCGAAGATGCCGATGCCCGCGCCCACCATGACCTTGACGAACACCGGCGAGGCCTTGAGGATGCGGAACTTGTACAGCGCCAGCATCGCGCCGAACACGAGGATCGTCGCGAGGAGCGCGTTGACCACGATGCCGGGCCAGCGCTGCTCGAAGACCGCCGAGACGCCTCCGAGGAGGAGGCCCTGCCCGATGCCGTATGCGAAGGCCACGAAGGGGTTGGTGACCGGCTTGAACATGGAGAAGATGATGACGCCGAGGCCGACGACCGCGCCGACGGCGCCGAGCGTCATCGCGGTGCTGACCGAGGCGGCGTCGCCGGTGGCGATGCCGTCCGCGACCATGGAGTACGTGAGGAGCGCGGCCACGAAGGTCGCGGCGACGAGGGCGACGGTGCGGACGATGACGTCGTCGATCCGCATGGTCTGGACCTGGGGCGCCTGGGTCATCTGCCCGTAGGGGCCGTATGCGGCGCCCATGCGCTGCTGCTCGTTGTACTGGGTCTTCGCCATGCTGCGAAGGGATGAGTTCCTGCTCTGCATTGCCATGACCTGAGGTCCTCCGTGAATGTTCAGGGTGGTACCAGACTATCCGGTCCTTGCGGGGAATACGAGAAGCGGCGGGGGCATTCCGCCCCCGCCACCTGTGAATGTGCTCAGGAACTACGAGACCACGGTGATGCGGCCGAGCTCGGGGGCCTCCAGCGGCGCCGCGCTGGTGCCGAACTCGGTGATGTAGTCCTCGAAGGCGTCGACGTCGAGTTCGCCGAAGAGGCGGTTCTCGCCCTCGGCGAACGCGGCGAAGGAGTCGCCGCCGTCGGCGAGGAAGGAGTTGACGGTGACGCGGTAGACCTGGTCGGCGACGATCGGCTCGCCGTTCAGCGACAGCGAGTCGGCGACGATCTGGTCGGTGCCGGTCTCGGTCTTGTCCCAGGTGTAGGTGAAGCCCTCGGAGACCTGGAGGACCAGGGTCGTGGAGCGGCCCGCGCTCGGCAGCTGCTGCTGGAGCGCTTCGAGGATCTGCGCGCCCGTCAGGTCGAGGGTCACGACGTAGTTCGCGAAGGGCTGCACGGTGAACACCTCGGCGTAGGTCGCCTCGCCCGGCGTCCCCTGCGAGTACAGGAGGTCGGCTCTGACGCCGCCGGGGTTCATGAACGCGATCTCGGCGCCCCCGGTGTCGGCGCCGGCGGTGTTCCACAGCTGCGCGTCGGCGATGAGGCTCCCGAGCGGGAACTCCTCGGCTCTGGTGGCGCCGCGCTTGATGTCCTCGGCGATGTAGCCGACGACGCGGTTCCCGGCCTCGGCGGCGAGGGGGCCGTAGTGCTCGAGGATCTCGGTCTGGTCCTCGTCGGCGTCGACGTCGCGGGTGACGACGGTGTTGGAGCCGACGACGGTGGAGCGGACGATGTCCTTGGTGCGCTTGTCGTAGGTCGCGTCGATCTCGGTGAACACGCGGCCGTAGTTGGACGCGGAGGTGACCAGGCGGGGGTTGCCGTTCGGGTCGTCCACGGAGCAGACGTACTCCTGGTGGGTGTGGCCGGTGACGAGCACGTCGACGAGCGGGGTCATGGTCTCGGCGATGTCGACGATGGGGCCGGACATGCCGGTGGCGGTGCCGTCGGCGGACTCGCAGTCGTGGCCGGTGTCCTCGGCGACGGGGACGCCGCCTTCGTGGAGGAGCACGACGATCGCGTTGACGCCCTGGCGTTTGAGCTCGCGGGCGTACTTGTTGGCGGTCTCGACCTCGTCCTTGAAGACGAGGCCCTCGATGCCGGACTTGGAGACGATGTCGCCTGTGCCCTCGAGGGTCATGCCGATGAAGCCGACCTTGACGCCGCCGCCGAAGTTCTTGACCCAGTAGGGGTCGAGGACGGGCCGTCCGGTGTTCTCGTCGACGACGTTCGCGCCGAGGTAGGGGAAGTCGGCGCCCTCGAAGTCGTCGTCGCCGTCGATGATGCGGTTGAGCTCCTCGAACCCGGCGTCGAACTCGTGGTTGCCGACGGAGGAGACCTCGACGCCCATGGCGTTGAGGGACTCGATGGTCGGCTCGTCGTCGAAGACGGCGGACATGAAGGGGCTGGCGCCGATGAGGTCGCCCGCGGCCACGGTGGTGGAGTAGCGCTCGCCTTCGCGGGCCTGCTCGAGGTGGGTGGCGAGGTACTCGGCGCCGCCGACGGGCTCGGTGTGGCCGGGCCAGGTGAGGCTGGAGGCGGCCTCGATGTTGCCGTGGAAGTCGTTGATCGCCAGCAGCTGGAGGTCGACCTCGCGGCCGTGGCCGTTGCCGTGGCCGGGTCCGAAGGACCAGGCGCCGACCGCGAGCGTGGTCGCCGCGAGGGCGAGCGCTCCTGCCGCCGCGACGGCGCGGCGTTTGAAGTTGAACATGGCTCTCCGTACGGATGGGGGGGGTCGATGGGCAGGGCAGACACCCCAGATCCAATCATGGGACGATTGCCCGCGAGTCAACGCAGCATAACGGCTCGACGAAGGACCGGCAACGTAGCACGGCGTCACCGTTCGCACACCCTCACTCCCGGGATATGGGATTTTTTGGTTCCGTTGGGCCCCAACGGTTCGTTACCGCCACGTAACCGGCTTACGTCCACATTGCTGACCCTTGCCCCATGCGACTCGCGTTGCTACAGTCACTGCGAGAACATTTCGCATATACAGCTTGTCACTTGGTGGGGACCACCGCACCAACGTGCGGACATCGACGAGCGACACGCCCACAGGGGGGTTACCCGTTGACGACCGGCTACTTCACGACCGAACAGCATGACGCCCTCAGAGCCCGGGTGCGGGCCTTCGCCGAAAGCGAAGTGCGCCCGCACATCCCCGAAATGGAATCCACGAAGACCGTCCACACCGAGCTGTCCCGGCGCATCGCAGCGCAAGGATGGCTCGGCGTCACCGTGCCCGCCGAATACGGCGGCATGGGCATGGGCCACTTGGCGAAGACCATCATCATCGAGGAGCTCGCCCGCGTCTCCGGCGCCATGGGCGCGATGGTCCAGGCCTCCCAGCTCGGGGTCGCCAAGATCCTCCACTTCGGATCCGATGAGCAGAAGAAGACCTGGCTCCCCAAGGTCGCCGACGGGTCCTGCCTCCCCACCATCGCCGTCACCGAGACCGCCTCGGGCGGCCACGTCCTCGGCATGCGCGCCAAGGCCGTCCGCGACGGCGACGACTACATCCTCAACGGCCACAAGGTGTTCGTCGGCAACAGCCATGTCGGCGACCTGCACGGCGTGGTCGTCCGCACCGGCCTCGGCCCGAAGGGCCTGACGGCCTTCCTCGTCGAGTCCGACCGGCCCGGGTTCGCCGTCGCACCCCAGCAGTCCACGATGGGCCTCCACGGGTTCTCCTTCGGGGAGCTGCTGTTCGAGAACTGCCGGGTGCCCGCCGCGAACCGGCTCGGCGACGAGGGGGACGGCCTCGCCGTCGCCTACTCCTCGTCGATCCTCTACGGCCGGGCCAACCTCACCGCCGTCGCGCTCGGGATCCACCAGGCGATCCTCGAGGAGACCGTCAAGTACGCGACCGAACGCGAGCTGTACGGCAAGCCCATCGCCGAACTCGACAACATCAAGCAGAAGATCGGGCAGATCACCTCGCGGCTCATGACCGCCCGCATCACCGCCTACCACGCCGCGCACCTGCTCGACCAGGGCCAGGCCTGCGACATCGAGCTGATGAACGCCAAGCTCGTCAACGTCGAGTCCGCACTCGACTCGGCGCGCGAGGCCATGGAGATCCACGCCGGCATCGGCCTCACCACCGAGCGGCCCATCGAGCGGTTCCTGCGGGACGCGTACCACATCTACGCACCGGCGGGCACCTCCGACGTGCAGCGGCTCCGATTGGCCGAGGCCGCGATGGGACGGACCAAGGGCCAGTGGTCCGAGCGCGTCGCGGCCGGAGCGGTCAAGGTCGGTTAACGCTCACCCTCCGGAGGGATCGGCCGGATGGCGAGAAAAGAGGAGGCGGCTTCGGCCGCCTCCTCTTCGCTTACCCCTGAAGGGGGTTGTCGCCCCCGTACGGGTCGCGCTCCAGCTCGTTGCGCTCGCGGATGCGGTCCATCACCTTGGCGGCCATGCCCTTGATGATGTCCAGGCCCGGACGGCCCCAGTCGTGCGTCTCGGTGTCCACCACGCACACCGTCCCCAGGGTGTTCCCCTCGTCGTCGATGAGCGGCGCCCCCAGGTACGAGCGGATGCCGATCTTGTCGACCACCGGGTTCCCCGCGAACCGCGGGTAGTCGCACACGTCGCCGAGCACGAGCGCCTTGCCGCGGACCACCACGTGCGGGCAGTACCCGTGGTCGCGGTCCATCTCGCGGCCCACCTCGACCGCCTCCCCCGCGCCCGCGATCGCCTGGTTCCCGGCGTTCGCGTCCGGGGCCGCGAGGCCCGCGAAGTACTGGCGGTCCTCGTCGATGAAGTTCACCATCGCGTACGGCGCGCCGGTGAGCTCGGTGAGCTCCTTGGCGAGCTCGTCGAACTCGGGGTCCGGCAGATCGCCGATCCCCAGTTGGCGCAGGCGTTTGACCCGTTCGGGCGCGCCCGGGTCGTCGGGCGTGATCGTGAGACGGAACTCGTTCTCGGACATGGACATTGCAGGCTCCTTTACCGGACGCTCGAAGCAGCGGCCGACATCAGGTGCTTCGTCAGAGTGACCAGCACCAAGGTTGCGGAACGTGGATCGCGTGCGTCGCAGCAGACGATCGGGATATTCGGTTTGAGGTCCAGAGCGGCCCTGACTTCGTCCGGCTCGTAGTGGAACCCGGTCTCGAACTCGTTCACCGCCACGATGAACTGCGTCCCCCGCCGCTCGAAGAAGTCGAGCGCCGGGAAGCAGTCCTCCAGGCGGCGCGTGTCCGCGAGCACCACCGCGCCGAACGCGCCGTCCGACAGCTCGTTCCACATGAACCAGAACCGGTCCTGCCCGGGGGTGCCGAACAGGTACAGGATGTGCTGCGGGTCGAGCGTGATCCGGCCGAAGTCCAGCGCGACCGTGGTGGTCGTCTTGTCCCCCACGCCGGTCAGGTCGTCCGTCCCGATCGAGGCCGTGGTGATGGTCTCCTCGGTGCTCAGCGGCTCGATCTCCGAGACCGCTCCTACGAAGGTGGTCTTACCGACCCCGAAGCCCCCGGCGACGAGCAGCTTGATGGCAGTGGGCAGGACTGGTTGTTGTGCGGGCGCTCGGTCAGAGTCGCCGTTGTAGGCCATTGAGGAGTGCCTCCAATACGGTTCGGTCAGTGGGATCGACGGCGGGGTCGGGGGCGTGGGCGGTGACGGCCCCGCAGTCCACGAGATCGGACAGCAGGACCTTGATGACCATGGCGGGCAGTCGCAGATGGGCCGAGACCTCCGCGACCGAGATGGGCTCCCGGCACAGGATCAGCGCCTCGGCATGCTCGGCCTCCAACTGCGAGGGACGCATCTGGCCGGTCGAGCGGACCAGCGACAGCAGGTCCAGCTTCGCCGTGGGTGCGGTGCGCCCGTTGCTGACGGTGTAGGGCCGGACCAGCGGGCCCGCGTCCTCGTCGAGCAGTGGCCGGTGCTCGAAGTCGCCCATCAGCTCACCATTTCGCCGCTCGGTCTCCGGACCGGTGTCTCCAGGTACGGCCGCACGCTCTTCACGAGGATCGACATCTCGTACCCGAGCACCCCCGCGTCCGCCTCCCGCCCGGCCGCCACGGCCAGGACCGCGCCCTGCCCCGCGGTCGACACGAACAGCAGCGTGTCGTCCAGCTCCGCGACCACCTGCCGGACCCCGCCCGCGGACCCGAACTGGGCCCCCGCGCTGCGCGCCAGCGAGAACATCCCCGACGCGATCGCCGAGAGCTGGTCCGCCTGGTCCGTCCCCATGCCGTGGAACGCCTTCTTGATGCCGTCCGAGGACAGCAGCAGTGCGCTGCGCGTGTGCGGGACCTTCCTGATGAGGCCCGCCAGCAGCCAGCTCAGATCCGTGTGGGCGCCTGCCTCGTCGCCTGCCATTAGAACTCCTCATTCCTGTACGGAGAAGAAACGGAATCGTTGGGGATCTGCGGACTCCCGTCCGCGCGCTGCTGGCCCTGCTGGAACGCCGCCATGAGCCCGGGGTCGTGGCCCGCCTCCGAACCGCGGGCGGGGCGGCCCGGGTCGTCCCGCAGCTGCGGGGCGAGGTGCGTCTGCTTGGTGCGCTTGGGAAGGGCAGGGCGCCCGTCCGGGCCGTACCCGTTCGACGGCGACTCGACCGCCTGCATCTCGGCGGTCACCGGCAGGGCGCCGGTGTCCACCGCGACGCTCACCGGGGTGTACGACGGGCTTTCCTGATACGACGCCGTCTCCGCGTACGCGGGCGCCGGGGCGCCGTCCATCCGCGGCTGCGGCATCGGGGCCGACCGCGGGGTCGCACCCGCGGACGGGAGCGGACGGAGCTGCACCGACGGCAGCTGCGGCGGCGTCTGCGAACCGGGCTGGCGCACCGGCATCGCCTGCGGCGCGGCCGGGAGTTCCCGCGGCGCCGGCGCCTGCGGCGCGGGCGGCGTGTCGTCGCCGAGGAGCTCCTCGGGGACCACCAGGACCGCCTGCGTGCCGCCGAAGATGTTCGACTGCAACTGGACCGTCAGCGTGTGGCGGCGGGCCAGCGACGAGACCACGTACAGGCCGATGCGGCCGTCCGCGAGCAGCTCGTCCAAGTCGACGCGATCCGGCGTCGCCAGCATCGTGTTGTACCGGTTCCGCTCGTGGTTCTCCATGCCCAGGCCGCGGTCCTCCACCTCGACCGCGAGGCCGGTGCGCACGCGCTGGACCCGGATGAGCACCTGCGTGCCCGGGGCCGAGAACGTCGTCGCGTTCTCCACCAGCTCGGCGACCAGGTGGATGATGTCCGCGACCGCATGGCCCTTCAGCGTGCCCTCGATGGGGCGCACCAGCTTCACGCGGGCGTACTGCTCCACCTCGGCGACCGCGGAGCGCAGCGCCTCGTAGACGTTGACCGGACGCGACCACTGCCGGTGCGAGGTCGCCCCGCCGAGGACCGCCAGGTTCTCGGCGTGGCGCCGGATCCGCGTCGCCAGGTGGTCGACCGAGAACAGGCCCTTGAGCAGGTCCGGGTCCTCGACCTGGTTCTCCAGCTCGTCCAGCTGCTCGATCTCCCGGTGCACCAGCGATTGCAGGCGGCGGGCCAGGTTCACGAAGATGCCCACGCGCGAGTGCACGTCGACCGCGTCGATCGGACCCGAGGTGACCATCTGCTGGGGCATCTTGGCCGGGAGCTGCGGCTGCTGCTGCTGCGGCCTGACGCCGCGGGCCGCGACCGCTTCCGCGGCGGCGCGCAGGTGGCGGGCCTCGGAGGCGAGGAGGCGCAGGGCCTCCTCGGTGGAGGCGGCGCTGGCGCCGGGGTTGGGGAGGGGGACGGACCAGCGCTGCTCCTGCGGGAGCTCGCGCTGGAGGTCGTCCAGGATCTGCCAGACCTTGTAGTGGGTCTCCACTGTGGAACGGCGGACGGTCTGGACCTGGCGGGCGAGATCGGCCTCCGCCTTCGAGGCGGCCGAGGACGCGAAGTACGCGACCACTGCGACCAGCACGACCGCCGAGCCCAGCACTGCCGGGACCATCCACGAGGGACGGTCGGCGGCATCGGTGGCCGCGAACACGACCGCCGCGCCCGCGCCCAGGACCGCCGCCGCCGTCATCGGCAGCAGCGCGAGGCGCATCAATCGGGGTTTGAGTTCCACCGGGGCGCCGGCGTCTTCGCCGGAGAAGCCTTGGGGCGCTGGCCCGGAGGGTTGAAAAGTATGAGTTGTGGACCGAGGTGTTTCGGGCATCGCCATCCTCACGACACTGGCCTATCGGCTTCCGCGATACCGGGAAGTGACAAAGTCGTTGCAGCAGAAGGGAAGGCATTAGCCCCCACCGGCTTGCTCGACAGAATGGTATCAGCGCTCGCCTCCCTGGATAGCACGGCGGCCCTGTGCAGTCAACCTGCCGATGCATTTGGCCCCGACCGCGAAACGCGCCGTTCACAGTGGTACTTGGGCAGCTCAGGGGTCGTGTGGTTGCAGAGCGTGAGCACTCCCCTAAGACGGGAGCGGGCTCACCCGTTCGGGCGGAACGCGCGTGTTGCTCGCGAATGCGAGGAAAGACACCCCGGGACCGGACGGTACCGTACCGTCCGATCCCGTTGGCCGACAAAGAGGGGCGCTGAGGGCGGCACCCGGTGCCCGAGACGGGACTTGAACCCGCAAGTCTCCCGACGGCCGGTTTTAAGCCGACTGTGTCTACCAGATTCCACCACTCGGGCCCGTATGCTGCCACGCTATCGGCTCAGAGGGGTCCCACGGGGGCGCCGCTTTACGGGTATACCGCTCCTACCAGCGGAGACGGCGAAGTGTCAGCATCCCGACACAAGACAGGAAATTTCGAGCGCGGAGGACGGTCTCCTGCGGGCTGAATGTCCACAAGGTTCAATCGGCAGCGACAGAGAGGTGAGCGAAGATGCTGGTGCACTTGGACTTTCCGGGGCGCGGGGGTTCAGGTGGGGCGGATCTCTTAAGTCTACTTAGTACTAACTTTCACCCGAATGAGTGATGACACCAGCCTCACTACCTGTCAGAATTGAACTACCGCAACAGAAGTCACAAGAGGATACGAGTCCGAGAGGGGGAAGCCCCGATGTCCGCAGCAGTTGTCGACCGAGACCGTGAAGCCTCCCTTCTCCACTCCGACATCGAATCCCTTGCTTCTCAGGCCCGCGCTCTCGAGGCCGCGGCACTCCGGGCGGTCATCGCCTACACCTCGGCTGGTCTCCACAAGACCCGGGACGGGTTCTCCGGGATCCGCGACTGGATCATGGAGACCTACTCCTTCAACGCTTCGAGCGCCGGCCAGATGGCCTCCATCGCACGACTCGCCCCCAAGTTCAAGCACCTGGCCGAGGCGGCCACCTCTGGCACTGCCAGCCTCGACGCCATCGCTTACGCCATGCGGCGCATCGAGAGAGCAGGCCTGGCGGTCTACTCCCGGGTCCCCTACACATCCCCGGTCGAGTCCCCCTACTCCTCCACTCTCTGCCGGACTCCCGAGGAGCTGATCCGGGAGTACTGCATCCACGCGGTGCGCTCTGAACTGGCCGAGCACTTCGACCGGATCTGCGCAGAGCTCTTCGATGAGCAGTCGATGCTCGATGAGATGAGCCAGCAGTCCCTTGCCTGGCTGGAAGTCAATGAGCGGCCGGATGGCATGTGGGACCTGGACGGGCGCCTCACCGGTGACACGGGGAAGCTCCTGAGCAATGCGCTCCGGACCGCGGTCCCCCCGCCCCGCCAGGACCAGGCCGATGACGACGGCCTCCTCCCCCGAGTCTCCGGTCGGAACGCCGAGGCCCTGCACCAGATGGTGGCGGCCTACGGCACCGACCCCGAGGCCCCCAAGCGACACGGGCACACCGCGACCCTGAACCTCCTCTGCGACATCGAGACCCTGAGCGGGGCCGCCACTGGCCGACTCCCGATCCTCAACGGCCGTCCGGCCTCGGTCTCCAAGGCCCGCTTCCTCGCCTGCGAGGCCGGGATCCTCCCCTCGGTCTTCGACTTCAAGACCGGCGAAGCCCTCGAACTGGGCCGGGAGAAGCGACTCCCCAACACAGCCCTCCGCCACAAGCTCGAACTCGAACAGCCCGGCGGGTGCGCCTGGTCTGGGTGCCGGGCGCCGGTCAGCTGGACCGAAGCACACCACATCATCCACTGGGCAGATGGTGGCAAAACGAACGCGGATAACCTGATCCTCCTTTGCCGATTCCATCACGGGCGCATACACACTGGGAAGTGGGAAGTCACCAAGACAGGGCCCGGTAAGGCAAGCATCATTCACCTCAAGGGGATCACCGATGAGGAATGGGAAGCGGATCCCCTCAAGGACTTGCCAAATGGTCACGATTCGGGCGAATGGTCACCTGCCTATAAACCCGAACTGACCGACCTCGCACTCTGGTACGCCCAGAAGCAGATGCAGACCGCGATCGCCAAAGCCCGAGAGAGATTCAAGGTTCCGCCCGGCTTAGCCCGGCCTCGCCCGGGAACCCCAGCGGGCCCCATGGCCCAAGTCCCGCCCCGACCGCCATTCCACCTCTTTGTCGCTGCCTCAAGACCTGCACCGGAATGGACTCGAAGGACTGTCGGATACCCGACTCTTCGCGGCGCCGGTCAGCCCATCGGCGGCCCTTTCGGCCTCAGTTCACGCCTGGCAGCCTCGAAAGCGTGAGAAATCGGTAGTCGATTTTCCACCCTTCCGGTTCTCCCGCAATGAATTCCACGCAATCGGTGCAGTCGATTTCGTAAGTGCTCATGGGATAGTGAATATCCACCAAGTACAGCGGTATGTGGGAGGCACCGATGACCGAGGACCGGCAGGACGGCAACGGCCAGAAAGCGAAGCAGCAGGGCGAGAACCAGATCAATTGGTTCAAGCGCAAGATGATGCACAAGTACAGGACGATGCGGAAGCTCACCCAGCGGAGGGTCGGCGACGGCGTGTACAAGTCCAAGGACACGATCCGCGCCTACGAGCGAGGGCGGTCGCCGATCCCGGCGAGCATCATCAACAACCTCATCACGGAGCTGACGATCCCGGAAGATATCGCCGAGTACCTGCGAATCATCGCACCGCTCAAGGGAGATGAGCTTCCTATCGAGGCGGACGGGCGATTCAACGCGCTGTACCTGTCGCTCTGCGAGCAGTACATGGGCGAAATCTTCGAGTGGGCGCCGACGCTGTTCCCAGCACTGACCCAATCTCGCAGCTACTACGACCAGATCGTGGCCAAGGCAGACATCAACGACACCGCCGCGCGAAGGAAATCCGGCCTGGTTTTCAGGACAGAGCGGAAGCAAGTCCTCGTTGAGCGCAAGGACAAGCCCTCAGTCCAGTACCTCATAGGCGAAGCCGCCTTCTTCTTCTTGAGCAAGGCGCCGCGCAAGCTCCAGGTCGAACAACTCGACCTTCTGACCGCCTGCGCGGAGACTCCCGGGTGGGACATCCGAGTGCTGACTCGCCCGCACCTCAACCCGGTGAGTACCTTCAGCCTCTTCAAATCTGGAGACCCTGAGAATTTCCCGGAAGCCGGACCGGAAGTCGTGTACACGGAACTCCCTCATTCGAGCTGGGTCTTCCAGGATGAGGATCGGTTCGCGGTTTACGATGGTTGGCGCAACACGATGTGGCCCTGGGCGACCGGATACAAGGAGTACCGCGATGCATACTGGCGTGACCGATTGGCGTAAGAGCACCCGCAGCGGCACCGGCAACGACAACAACTGTGTCGAGGTTCGTCGCTCCTGGAAGAAGAGCAGCTTCAGCGGTAGCGGCGGCAACGACAACAATTGCGTTGAAGTCAGTCCGTGCGCGGAGTCGGACGGGTTCCACCTCCGGGACTCGAAGCTTGACACCGAGTCCCCGGTGTTCGACCTGTCCCCCGCTGACTTCACCGCTCTCGCCAAGGCCCTCTGAACTATCAGGTTTCTGACATTCGCGACTAAGTCCACTCCGGAGTCGCCAGAGCTGCCAGCATGAATCGGCAACCCTGGCACTACACAACAAAGGTGGACAAATGCGAAGAGTTCTTGCAGCTTCGGCGATGGCGCTGATGATCGGCGGCGGATGGGCAGCCCCCGCAATGGCCGAGCAGCAGCCCGAGACCGACCGGATCACGCCGGACACCGCATCGGAAAGCGTCTCGTGCGCGGTGAAGTTCATGGACGACACCAAGGTCCGCGAGATCCCCTACGCCGACTCCGCAGTCCTCGGCGTGATCCCGGCCGACACCTGGGCCGACGGCGCCTGGTGCATCCCGCTCACACTGGGCGGGCACCACACCACCTGCGCGCAGTACTCCGACATCTGGGTCGCCGTCGACGTCGATGACACCTGGGGCTTCGCCCACGTCGGCTGCATGAACGACTACTACCTGCACTAGCAACACACGCAGAACGGCCGGGTGGAGCACCACCCGGCCGTTCCCGCGTCAGACCACGCCTCAGACCAAGGCGCGCAAGGCGTTCACCGCAGGATCATCCGATTCGTCACCCGGCTCTCCCAGGAAGACCATGCGCCCCGCGGCCCCGGAGACCAGCGCCTCCCGCACTTCCCGCCAAACCGCAAGGTTCGGGTGCTCGTAGGCAGTGCATACCTCGGCCGGAGCCAGTAGCCGGATCGCGAGGTCCAAGACCTCCAGATCCACGGCGTACGAGGCCGAGCCGCCTTCGTGCCCCAGCACCGTCGACATGACCACCGCGGGAAGCGGATGCACGCCGGCGTTGACCCGCGGGAACTCGAAACCCGCGGGTCCCTCGACCGCGAGGCCGTAAGCCGCAGGCAAGGTCCAGCCCGGGATGCGGGCGATCATGGTCTCTCGGGCGGTCGCGATGGCTTCAGGGGTGGGCCACTCCAGGCCCAGCTCGTCAAGCAGCGCTTCTACGGTCGCAAGGGAATCGCTCATGGCAGGAAGTCTCCCAGCCGCGCCCCGGACCCGGCAAACGAGAAAGGCCGCCCCACCAGCAGGTGGGACGGCCGATCTCGATCAGCAGCGATTAAACGAGCTGCTTCTTCTTCGCGTAGTGGCACGCCGCGCGGGTCAGGCCGTCGTGGTCGGACCGCAGGAGCGGCTCGACGTCGATGCACTTGGCCTGCTGGTCCTCGGACAGCGTCTTGAACAGCGGGCAGCGCGTGCGGAACCGGCAGCCCGAAGGCGGGTTCGACGGGCTCGGGACGTCGCCCTGGAGGACGATCCGCTCGCGGGTCCGCTCCTTGCGCGGGTCCGGGAGCGGGATCGCCGACATGAGGGCCTGCGTGTACGGGTGGGCCGGACCGGCGAAGAGCTGGTCGGTGGTCCCCTCCTCCACGATCTTGCCCAGGTACATGACCGCGACCTTGTCCGCGATGTGCCGCACCACCGAAAGGTCGTGCGACACGAACAGGTACGACAGGCCCAGCTCGTCCTGGAGGTCCTCCAGCAGGTTGATGACACCCGCCTGGATCGACACGTCCAGAGCCGACACCGGCTCGTCCAGCATGAGCACGCGCGGCTGGAGCGCCAGGGCGCGGGCGATGCCGATGCGCTGGCGCTGGCCGCCCGAGAACTCGTGCGGGTACCGGTTGCGGTGCTCCGGGTTCAGACCGACGATCTCGATCAGGCTGTTGACCCGGTCGCGGCCGCCGTTCTTGAACAGGCCGTGCACGCGCAGCGGCTCGGCGATGATCTCGAAGACCGTCATGCGAGGGTCGAGCGAGGCCATCGGGTCCTGGAAGACCAGCTGGATGTCGCGGCGCATCGGGCGCATCTGGGCGCGCGAGAGCTTCGTCAGGTCCTTGCCCTCGTAGAGGACCTGGCCCGAGGTCGGCTCGATGAGGTTCATCATCAGGCGCGCCGTGGTGGACTTGCCGCAGCCGGACTCGCCGACCAGGGCGAGCGTCTCGTTCGCGCCGATCTCCAGGTTCACCCCGGAGACGGCGTGGACCGCGCCCACCTTGCGCCGCAGGATCCCCTTGGAGCGCACGGGGAACTCCTTGACCAGGTCCTTCCCGGCGATGACCGGGTTGGCCGCGGTCTGCGGAGTGTCGAGCATGGCGTTCACTTGTCCTCCTCGTCGGCGGCCGCGGCGCCCTCGGCGTCCATGGCTGCCACCTCGGCCTCGACGGACAGGTCCGTGGCGACGGGCGCGAACACGTCGTCGGGGGCCTTGCCTTCGAGCTGGTCCGAGAAGTGGCAGGCGGCCACGTGGCCCGAGCCGTTGATGGGCAGCAGGTCGGGTTCGACCTCGGCGCAGATGTCCTGGTGCATGGGGCAGCGGGCCCGGAACGGGCAGCCCGGCGCCAGGTTGAGCATCGACGGCGGCGTCCCGTGGATGGGCGTGAGGCGCTGGTCGCGGCTCTCGTCCATGCGCGGGAGCGAGCCGATGAGGCCCAGCGTGTACGGCATGCGCGGCTGGTAGAAGATCTCGTCGACCGAGCCGTGCTCGACGGGGCGCCCGGCGTACATGACCAGGACCTCGTCGGTGTGCCCGGCGATGACGCCCAGGTCGTGCGTGATGAGGATCAGCGCGGCGTTGACCTCTTCGCGGGCCTTCTCCAGGGCTTCGAGGACCTGCGCCTGGACGGTCACGTCGAGGGCCGTGGTCGGCTCGTCGGCGATGATGACGTCCGGGTTGTTCGCCATCGCGATGGCGATGACGACGCGCTGGCGCATGCCGCCCGACAACTCGTGCGGGTAGGCGTCGACCCGCTGCTGCGGGTTCGGGATGCCGACCGAGTCGAGCAGGTCGATGCAGCGGGCCCGGGCCTCGGCCTTGGAGATGTCCGAGTAGTGGGTCCGGATCGCCTCGGCGAGCTGGAAGCCCACCGTGTAGACCGGGTTGAGGCTGGTCAGCGGGTCCTGGAAGATCATGGAGATCTTCTTGCCGCGGATGCGGGACAGTTCGGCGTCGCCGAGGCCGAGGAGCTCCTCGCCCTCGAGCTTCGCCGAGCCGGTGATCTGGGCGGTCTTGGGCAGGAGGCCCATGATCGCCATGGAGGTCACCGACTTGCCGGAGCCCGACTCGCCCACGATGCCGAGGCTCTGGCCGCGGCGGAGCTCGTAGGAGACGCCGCGGACGGCCTGGACGAGGCCGTCGTCGGTCGGGAAGCCGACCTGGAGGTCCTTCACGGACAGGACGGTGTCGCCCTTGGTGCCCGTGGAGCGCCCCTTGTCGCTGGTGGAGACCGAGATGTTCGCCATGCTTAACGCCTCACCATCGTCTGTCGCGGGTCCATCGCGTCGCGCAGGCCGTCGCCGATGAAGTTGATGGTCAGCGCGATCAGGATGATCATGACACCCGGGATGTAGAACAGGTACCAGTGCTCGTTGAACGCCGAGGCGCCGGCCGCGTCGATGAGCAGGCCCAGCGACGTGTCGGGGCTCTGG
Source organism: Glycomyces sp. NPDC047369 (assembly GCA_040643255.1). Taxonomy (GTDB): domain Bacteria; phylum Actinomycetota; class Actinomycetes; order Mycobacteriales; family Micromonosporaceae; genus Glycomyces. The sequence goes on from JBEYTX010000002.1 coordinate 92,713, forward strand.
ATGCCCAGGCCGAGGAACGACAGGGTCGTCTCGGACAGGATGGCGAAGGCGATCTGGAGCGTCGCGGACACGATGATGACGCTCATCGTGTTCGGGATCAGGTGCTTGGTGATGATGTGCCAGTCGGAGCCGCCCGCGGAGCGCGCGGCCTCGATGAACTCCTTCTCCCGGAGCGACAGCACCTCGGCGCGCACGGCGCGCGCGATGGAGGTCCAGCCGAACACGGCGAGGATGATGGCCATGTGGTACCAGCGCACGGAGGTGTCGATGGCCCCGGCGAGCGCGCCCGTGATGACCAGGAACGGGATCACGAACATGATGTCGAGGAAGCGCATGAGCACCGAGTCGACCCAGCCGCGGTAGAACCCGGCGACGGCGCCGTAGAGCGCGCCGATGACCGTGGAGCCGATCGCGACGACGAGGGCGACGTTCAGGGACTGCTTGGTCGCCTGCATCATCGCGCCGAGCATGTCGCGGCCGGCCTTGTCGGTGCCGAACGGGTGGGCCAGGCTCGGAGCGGCCCACGAGGGGATCTCCGAGTGGATCTTGTAGTCCCACTTCCACATGAAGGGCCCGATGTACGCGAACAGCACGACCAGCACGAAGATCACGAGGCTGACGACCGCGGCGCGGTGGCGGAAGAAGCGGCGGCCCACCAGCTCCCACTGGCCGCGCTCCTTGCTGGTGATGCCCTCGGCGTCGAGGCGCGGGGCTGCGGTGTTACTCATAGCGGATCCTCGGGTCGAGCACGCCGTACAGGATGTCGGAGATCAGGACGCCGATCAGGACGACGACGCCGGAGATGAGCACGTAGGCCATGACGGCGAAGGTGTCGCCCGCGTTGATCGCGTCGAGCGAGTACACGCCCAGGCCCCTCCACCCGAAGATGGACTCGGTGACCATCGCGCCGCCCATGGCGCCGGAGAGGGCCAGGGGCGCGAAGGTCGCGACCGGGATGAGGGCGGTCCGCAGGGCGTGGCGCCGCATGACGGTGCCGTTGCGGACGCCCTTGGCCCGGGCGAGGCGCACGTAGTCGGAGTTCATGACCTCGAGCATGCTGGCGCGCTGGTAGCGGGAGATCGCCGCGTAGCCGCCGAGCATGAGCACCAGGGTGGGCACGATGAGGTAGGGCAGCGAGTCGACGAAGACCTGCCAGCCGTTCCCCTGGAAGCCGGTGGTGCCGGAGCCGTAGGTCTGGAAGACCGTGGAGCCCAGGATCTTGTTGAGCTGGACGGCGCCCTCCTTGAAGAGGGAGCCGAGCCAGAAGATGGGCATGGCGAGGAACAGGAAGCCGAGGAACGTCAGCGTGTAGTCCGTCCTCGAATACTGTTTGACGGCGCTGACGACACCCGCGAGAATGGCGATGCCGATCGACGCGATGGTGGCGAACAGGACCAGTCGGAGCGTGATCCAGAACCTGCTGGAGATCTCGGTGCCGATGTCCATGGCCGAGCCCTCGATGGAGGGGCCCCACTTGCCCTGGAGCAGGCCGATGTCGTCGTTGGTGTCGCCCATGCCGGTGAGCCAGATCCAGTACCGCTCCGGGACCGACCGGTCGTAGTACCAGGACGCTTCGAGGGCGTCGATGGTGCTCTGGGGTACCGGCTCGCCGGTGGACTGCTCGATCTCGAAGACCCTGTCCTGTACCGGGTCGTTCGACAAGTCGACCAGGGCAAAGCACAGGATAGTGGCCCCCAGCAGCACCGGGATCATCATCAGGGTGCGCCGGATTATGAATACAACCATAATGCCTCGTTAACGGTTTCTCTACTGTGGCCCGGTCCGCCTGCCGACCGGTCCCGCCGCGCTGCCGCGCGGCTCCTCATTGGGCTCACTGACTCCCCATTCTGCGGCCTCAAAGCTCCGGCCTCACCAGCGAGCGGGTTCTCGCCCGGAATGGGCGACTCGAAGGTAAAAACTACTCAGTGTCTGCCACACCCCATTCTGCGATGTTGTAGGCCGCTCGTTGCTGGGAAGCCCAATTGTCCCGGACGTTGACCAAGTTATCGGAGACCATCACCACCACCGGTGAGTCCACGATCGGGAGGACGTAGGCGTCCTCGATGACGCGCTTGACGGCCTCGTTGGCGCGCGCGGCGGCGTCGTCCATGTCCAGGGTGCCGTTGATCTCCTCGATGAGCGCGTCCAGCTCCGGGTCGTCGAGGTTGCCGAAGTTCGAGCCGGAGTCCGAGGCCCAGTACTGCGACGCCGAGCCGACGAACAGCGGGTCGGAGCTCCAGCCGAAGTTGATCATGTCGAAGTCGCTCTCGGCGAGGACCGTGCCCAGGTCGGAGTCGGGGATCGGCTTGAGGGTGACCTCGATGCCGAGGTCCGCGAGGGTGGCCTGGGTGAGCTCGCCGGTGATCTTGCGCGACTCGCGGGACTCGATGTAGCGGAAGTTGAGCTTCACTTCCTCGCCGTCCGGGTTCACCAGGTTGCCGTCGGTGTTCCAGGAGTAGTCGGCGTCCACGAGGGTGTCGCGGGCCATCTCGATGTCGCCCGCGCCCTGGCCGGTGGAGGTCAGGTAGTCGGTGAAGTACTCCGAGCCGTTGCGGAAGAGGTGGTTGTTCTTCCGCTCGATGTCGGACTGCACGAACGCGTAGGTGCGGGAGATGATGCTCTCCAGGTCGATGGCCTGGAAGACCGCGGTGCGCAGCTTGACGTCCGAGAGGAACTCGTTGTTCGTGTTCAGGTCGATGTGCTCCCACGAGGGGCCGCCCGCGACCGAGTAGGAGAGGCCGTCGGCGCTCTCCAGCTGGGTGATCGCCTCGGCCGTGACCGAGAACGGGGACGCGCCGTCGATCTCGCCGTTGCGCAGGGCGGTGACGATGTTGTCGAGGCCCTCCATGACCTGGAAGGTGATCTTGTCGAGGGTGACCTCGGTGTCGCCGGCCCAGTCGGGGTTCGGCTCGTAGATCACGTACTCGCCCATGGACGCCGAGGAGACCTTGTAGGGGCCGGTGGTCCAGGTGGGGGTGGTCTCGGAGAAGTACAGCTCGGCCGCGGCCATGGCGGCCGGGTCGTTCTTCCAGTCGAAGCCCTGCTCCTCCGCGATGTGCGCGGGCTCGGAGAGGACTTCCTCGTACTTCCACTCCGCGGAGTGGTAGGAGTCGACGTAGGTGACCGTGACGGTGCTGCCGTCGCCCTCGATGCCCGCGACCTGGGACCCGTAGGTGGTGGTCGCGGGGGTGCACTCGGCGCACAGGTCGTTGTTGCCCGACCGCGCGTACCAGTGGTAGATGAAGTCGTCGGCGGTGATGTCGGTGCCGTCGCCCCAGTTCGCGCCCTCTTTGAGGGTGTACTCGACGGTCACGGGGCTCTCGCTCACGAGCTTCGGCTCGGACGCGAAGAGGCCCTCGTTGACGATGAAGTTGTTGTCCTGGTCCCACTGGCCGGTGTACGGCCACATGCCCGCGAGGGCGAGGCTCACGTACGCGTTGTTGCCGTCGGCCGTGTTCTGGTTCCAGCTGCTCCATCCGGCGTCGATGGCCCACGTGATCTCGCCGCCGTCCGCGCGCTCGCCGGAGTTGCATCCGGCGGCGTCGGTGACGCAGTCGTCCAGGCTGGACGAGACCGCGTTCCCCTGGCCGCAGCCCGCAAGGGCCAGGGTGGTGCAGGCGAAGGCGGCGACGGCCGCCATGTGGTGTCGCTTCATGGTTCCTCTCGTGGGTTTGCGCCGCCGGACCGGTCGGCGGGGAGGGCACCGTGGTGGGGGCGGTGTGCCTGCCTGGCCGATTCGCCGCCTGGGGCCGCGGGAGGGCTCCGTGTGGCGACGGTCGGGTGACGCGAGGTACAGCCTTCCACGGGAATCGCAGGTTTCGGACAGCCGAACCAGAGATGATCTTCGTTCGTTATGGTCCCGTGATGTTCATTCCCTGAATGGCTGCGAAAGGTGGGATTTTCACAGTCCACCAGGGGAAACCCGTCGCGACAGTGAGACCGGGCCGGGATCTCGGCGGGCCGGGGGCGGCGGTGCGTCATCGCCTCGCCACCGGATCGGATTCCGCTCAGAAACCATTCGAGCGGCGGAGCCCCGGGAAGGGGCTCCGCCGCTCGGGCTCAGTGAGCCCTGCTTACTTCAGCTTCCACTCGCGGATGTTGAAGAGCGGTCCGGCCTGCGTGTAGCCGTTGACGACCGGGCCCTCGAGCACCTGCGGGTTGTTGTAGAACGCCTGCGGCTCGTCGAAGATCGGCAGGGTGTAGGCGTCCGGGACGACCAGGGCGTCGACCGCGTTGGCGGCCTCGGCGGCGGCGTCGATGTCGAAGGTCGCGCGGACCTGCGCGATGAGCGCGTCGGCCTCCGGGTTGTTGTACTTGCCGTAGTTCGAGCCGGAGTCCGACTGGAAGTACTGCGACGGGGCGACGGTGAACGCGGCCGAGCCGGACCAGCCGAAGATGATCAGGTCGAAGTCGCCCTCGGCGAGGACGTTGCCGAGCTCGCCGTCCGGGATCGCGACGAGTTCGAGCGCGATGCCGATGGAGGCGAGGGAGGCCTGCGACAGCTCGGCGGCGAGCTTGCGGACCGGGTCCGACTCCGCGTAGCGGATGCGGAAGGTCACGGGCTTGCCGTCGGGGGTCGTCAGGGTGCCGCCCTCTTCGGCGCCGGTGTAGCCGGCGGTCGTGAGGATCTCGGCGGCCTTGGTCACGTCGCCGGAGCCCTGGCCCGTCGGGCCGATGATGTCGACGAAGTACTCGTTGTCGTTGGAGAAGAAGTGGTTCAGCTTCTGCTGGACGCCGCTCTCCGGGTAGTTCTTGGCCGAGATGTCCGGGATGTTGATGGCGGTGAAGACCGCCTGGCGCAGCGGGATGTCCTTGAGGAACTCGTTCTGCACGTTCGCGTCGAAGTGCAGCCACACCGAGCCCGCGTAGGTCTCGATCTGCATGTTCGGGTCCTCGGCGAGCTTGGCGTTCTCCTCCTCGGAGAACTCGCTCGGCCAGGCGCCGTCGATGGTGCCCTGGCGCATCTCGGTGACGATGTTGGCGGTGCCCTCGACGACCTTGAGCGTGAGCTTCTCGATGGTCGGCTTGATGGAGCCCTGGTACTTGTCGTTGATCTCGTACACGATGTACTCGCCGAGCTTGGCGTCGACCAGCTTGAACGGGCCGGTGCCGAGGACGCCCTGGCCGTCGGCGGTCGGGGTCGTGGTCTCGAAGTACTGGATCGCGTCGCCCATGACCTCGGGGTCGGTGGCCCAGTCGGCGAAGCCGTTGGCCTCGGCGATGTGCGAGGGGAGGTAGATCGTGGAGGCGTAGAGCCACTCGGGGTCGGAGTAGCCCTCGACGTAGGTGACGACGATGGAGCCGTCCTCGGCCTGCTCGATGGAGGCGACCATGGAGCCCCAGTCGACGGAGGCCGGGAGGGCCTTCTCCTGGTTGGCGTGCTCGGCCTTGCCGGACATCGAGTACCACTGGAAGATGAAGTCCTCGACGCGGACGGGGTTGCCGTCCGACCACTGGGCGTTCTCGTTCAGCACGTACTTGATCGTCATCGGGGACTCGGAGACGAGCTCCGGCTCCGAGGCGAAGATCGCGTCGTCGTAGACGAACTTGGCGTTCGGGTCGAAGTCGCCCGAGCCGGCGGCCATCGGCACCATGGCCTGGTGGCCGTAGGAGTTGTTGCCGGCCTGCGTGTTCTCGTTCCAGGAGGCCCAGGCGGAGGAGATCGCCCAGACGACCTCAGTCTTGCCGGAACCGCCGCCGTCGCCGTCGTTGCCGCCGCAGGCAGCGAGCGTGAGGGCGGCGCCGCCGCCGAGGGACAGGCCGCCGAGAGCTCTACGGGTAAGAGCCATTTGTGTTTCTCCTCCAGATATCGATGCCGAGGGGCCTCCGGTCGAGCGCGAAAGCGCCGATGCCTCGCGTCCCGACGAACGGGTTGGGGGAAGGCGTGCGTCCCTCGGCGGTGTTGTGACAAACACTGGCACAGACGTGAGCGGATTGACACGGCGGAGGGCCCAACTGGAGTTTATTCGTGATGCATTCGTGACTTTGCGCCCTGAGGCGTGTGGTCTGAATGGACCGTGGGGCCGATGTGGCATCGGCCCCACGGGGGAATTCAGTGAATTATCGGGATGCAGTATCGCGAATCGGCGCGTGGATTCCACGCGCCGTTTCACTCCTCGGTCACGGGGCCTGCCACTCGCGGAGGTTCCACGCCATGGCCGCCTGGCTGTTCGGGTTCACCGGGTCGGACAGCTCGACGAGCTTGGCGTTCCAGATGACCGACAGCGGGCTGGAGTACAGCGGCAGGGTGTAGGCCTGCGCGACCGCCTGGGCGCTGATCTGGTTCGCGAAGCCCGCGGCCTCGGCGAGGTCGAACGTGCCGCGGACCTTCGGGAGCAGCTCGTTGATGACCGGGTCGTTGTAGCCCCCGTAGTTCGAGGCCGAGTCCGTCGAGAAGTACTGGTTCGGACCGGTCGTGAACGCCGGGGAGCCGACCCACGAGAACACGATCATGTCGAAGTCCGCCGAGGCGAGCGTCGCCGAGAAGTCCTCGTCGCCGAAGCCCTTCAGCTCCAGGTCGATGCCGAGCGGCTCGAGCTGGGCCTGGATGATCTCGCCGGTGAGCTTGCGGATCTCGTTCGAGGTGGCGAAGCGGAAGTTGAAGACGACCTGCGCGCCGTCCTTCTCCAGCTTGCCCTCGGCGTTCCAGGTGTACTCGGCCGCGGTGAGGATCGCCTTGGCCGCGTCGATGTCGCCGAGGCCGTAGTTCGCCGGGGTGAGGTAGTCCTCGTAGTCGGCGGTCCCCTCGGTGAAGAAGTGGTTGCCGAGCCACGGGACCTCGGTGCCGGGGAACGCCCGCTCCTTGATCTCGTTGATGTCGATCGTCGTGAAGACGGCCTTGCGGAGCTCGACGTCCTTGAGGAAGCCGTTGCGGACGTTGATGTCGAAGTGCGACCAGGTCGCGCCCGCGTACGTCTCGTACTTCCACTCCTCGGGGTTCTCGTCGAGCTCCTGGAGGATCTCGAGCGAGAAGTCGTTCGGCCAGCAGCCCGCGATGGTGCCCTGGCGCAGCTCGGTCACCTCGGCCTCGATGCCCGTCACCGGCTTCATCGTGAGCTTGGTGAACTTGGCCTTCTTCGAGCCCTGGTAGTTCTCGTTGGGCTCGTAGACGATGTACTCGCCGAGCTTGGAGTCGACCGGCTTGTACGGGCCGGAGCCGACGGTCGCCAGGTTCTCGTTGAACCAGGTGATCGCGTCGCCCATGACCTCGGGGTCGGTGGCCCAGGTCGCGAAGCCGCCCTCCTCCTCGGCGTAGTGGCTGGGCAGGTAGACGCCGCCGGTGAAGGTCCACTCCGGGTCGACGTTGCCCTCGGTGAACGTGAAGACGATGACGCGGTCCTCGGGGGACTCGATCGAGGCGATCGTGGAGCCCCAGGCGGTGGAGGCCGGGAGGGCCTTCTCCTGGTTGGCGTGCTCGGGGTTGCCCGACAGCGAGTACCACTGGAAGATGAAGTCCTCCAGGCGGATCGGCTTGCCGTCCGACCACTGGGCGCCCTCCTTGAGGGTCACCTGGATCTGCATCGGGGCCTCGCTGATGAGCTGCGGCTCGCCCTCGAAGATGGCGTCGTCGTAGAAGACGTTGCCCTCGGGGTCGAAGTCGTAGCCGACGGTCCCGATCGGGTTCTGCGGGGCCATCGCGATGTGCCCGGCGATGTTGTTGCCGGTGCTGGTGTTCTCGTTCCAGGCTTCCCACGGGTACGCGATCGCCCAGACCAGCTCGCCGCTGGCCTCGCCGCCGTCCTCTTCGTTGCCGCCGCAGGCCGCCAGCATGAGTGCAGACGACCCGCCGATGGTCAGTCCGCCGAGTGCTCTACGGGTAAGAGCCATTGCTGTGTCTCCTCCATTGGGTGTGTCGACCGAGGGATCGCCCGTTCGCGGACCGCGGGGTGCGGCGTCGGTGCCGCGCGCGGGGCGCAGAGGGGGCGGACGGCCGCCTCGGCAGTACTGGGTCACAGGCTTCCACGGCGACCGGACGAATGGAATGTCTCGGTACGGATTTGGCGGATCATTGTTACCCGACCGATACGCGGCAGGGGCGGTCCGCGCGGACCGCCCCTGCCGATACGAGCTTCTTTTAAGCGGGCTTCCAGTTCTGGACGTCCCACAGCGGGCCCGACTGGCTGTTGCCGTTCGGCGTGACCCCGTCGAGGTTGTTCTGGTTGTAGACCGTGGACTGCGGCTCGTCGAACAGCGGCAGCGTGAACGCCGCGGGCATGACCATGGTGTCGACGTCGTTGGCGAACCCGGCGGCCTCGTCGAGCGAGGTCGTCGAGGTGACCTTGGCGATCGCCTCGTCGAGCCCGTCGAGGGCGTAGCCGCCGAAGTTCGAGCCCGACGTGGAGCCGAAGTACTGGTACGGCGCGGTCGTGAACGCGGGCGTGCCCGACCAGCCGTAGACGATGAGGTCGAAGTCCGCTTCGGACAGGACCGGGCCGAGCTGGCCGTCCGGGATCGCCGTGAGCGTCACGTCGACGCCGATCGCGGCGAGCCGGGACTGGACGACCTCGCCGATGAGCGTGCGCGTCGGGTCCCCGTCGCCGTAGCGGAAGACCAGCGTGACCGGGTCCCCGTCGGGAGTGGTGAGCGTGTCGCCGGTGGTGTACCCGGCCGCCTCCAGCGCGGCGTTCGCGGCGTCGGCGTCGCCCGAGCCCTGCTGCGGGTCGGTCGGGCTGAGGTTGTCCTGGAAGAACTGGCTGGTCTGGCTGAAGAAGTGGTTCTGCCGCAGCGCCACCTCGGTGTCGGGGTAGGCGCGGTCGATGAGCTCCTGGTTGTCGATGGCCGTGAACACGGCCTGGCGCAGCACCTCGTCGGCCAGGAACTGGTTCTTCGTGTTCGTGTCGATGTGGAGCCAGACGTTGCCCTCGTAGACCTCGGTCTTGATCGCGTCGTCGCCGTCGAGCTTGTCGAGCTCCTCCTGGCTGAACTCGCTGGGCCAGGAGCCGTCGATCTCGCCGTTGCGCAGGGCGGTGACGATCGCGTCGGTGCCCTCGACGACCTTGAGCGTCAGCTTGTCGAGGCCCGGGTCCACGCTGCCCTGGTAGTTCTCGTTGGGCTCGTAGATGACGTACTCGCCGACCTTCGCGTCGGTGGGCTTGTACGGGCCGGCCGACCAGGTGGGCGCGGTGGTCGCGAGCCAGTCGGCGCTGTTGCCCATGACGGCCGGGTCGGTGGCCCAGTCGGCGAAGCCGTTGTCCTCGATGACGTGGCTGGGCTGGAGGTTCGGGTAGGCGAACTGCCATTCGGGGTTGAGGTAGCCGTCGATGTAGGTGACGGTGACGACGCCGTCGGCCTCGGCGACGGAGGCGACGTTCGCGCCCCAGTCGGTGGTGGCGGGCGCGCACTGCTCCTGGTTGCAGTAGTCGGCGTTGCCCGACATCTGGTACCAGACGTAGGTGAAGTCCTCGGCGCGGATCGGCTCGCCGTCCGACCACTGGGCGTTCTCGTTGAGGGTGTACTCCACGGTGAGCGGGGCCTCGGAGGTCAGCTCGGGCGCCTTGGAGAGCACGGCGTCGTTGAACACGAAGTCGCCGTCCGGGTTGAAGTCGCCCAGGGACGCGGCCAGCGGGGTGAGCACCTGGTTGAGGTAGCTGTTGTTGCCCTCGCTGGTGTTCGGGTTCCACGAGTCCCAGCCCGAGCTGATCGCCCAGGTGACGTCGCTGTCGCCGCCGCTCGACGAGCCGCCGCCGCAGGCGCCGAGCGCCCCCGCCGCGAGCGCCGCCGCACCGGCCACCGCCAGCGCGGTTGCCCTTGCAGGTCGCATATGACCACTCCCCCTGTTGCTCCCTTGTGGGCCGCGCCGAGGCGCGCGGACTGGAACATCGTTACACCTGCGGGGCCGCGTTTCGGGGAGATTCGGACAAAAGGGGGGCCAGTGCGATTGCACTGGCCCCCTTGTTATGAAGGCTATTCGGCTCTGATGCCCCATTCGGCGACGTTGTAGAGGGCGCGCTGCTGGGAGGCCCAGTTGTCGCGGACGTTGACGAGCTCGGGGGTGGCGATGATGGCGACGGGCGTGTTCACCAGGGGCAGCTGGTAGGCGTCCTGGACGACCTGCTCGGCGATCTGGTTGCCGATCTCGGCGGCCTTGGCGGGGTCGGGTTCGAGGGCGAGGGCGTCGATGAGCGCGTCGAGTTCGGGGTCGTCGAGGCGGCCGTAGTTGGTGGGCGCGTCGGAGGCCCAGAACTGGCGGGCGGAGTTGACGATGACGGGCTGGGAGGTCCAGCCGAAGGCGACCATGTCGAAGTCCGACTGGTCGAGGGTGGGGCCGAGTTCGGCGGCGGGGAAGGACTTGAGCTCGACATCGATGCCGATGTCGGCGAGGTTGAAGGCGACGAGGTCGGCCATGGTCTGGCGGTCGTCGGAGCCGTCGGCGTACCGGTAGTTGAAGGTGACCTGCTCGCCTTCGGGGTCGAGGAGCTTGCCGTCGGTGTTCCAGGAGTAGTCGGCGTCGAGGAGGGCGTCGCGGGCCTGCTCGGTGTCGCCGGCGCCCTGGCCGGTGGCGGTGAGGTGGTCCTGGAAGTTCGCGGAGTCGTTGCGGTACAGGTGGTTGAGTTTCCGGGCGGCGTCGGACTGGACGTTGGCGTAGGTGCGGGCGATGATCTCCTCGACGTCGATGGCCTGGAAGACGGCGGTGCGCAGGACCGGGTCGGCGAGGAACTCGTTGTTGACGTTGATGTCGATGTGGTGCCAGAGGGGGCCGCGGTCGACGTTGAAGTTGATGCCGTCCTCGCCGACGAGCTGGACGACGTTCTCGGCGCTGATGTTGCCGGGGCTGGAGCCGTCGACGTTGCCCTGGCGGATCTCGGTGATGATCGATTCGAGGGAGTCGAAGGACTTGAGGGTGAGCTTGTCGAGGGTGACCTCGGTGGAGCCGGCCCAGTCCGCGTTGGGGGTGAAGATGGCGTAGTCGCCGGTGGCGGCGTCGTCGATCTTGAAGGGGCCGGCGGACCAGGTGGGGACGGTCTGGGAGAAGTAGGTCTCGGCGGCGGCCATGGCGGCGGGGTCGTGCTTCCAGTCGAGGCCCTGCTCGTCGGCGATGTGGGAGGGGTTGGAGAGGACGGGTTCGTACTTCCATTCGGAGGAGGCGTACTCGTCGTTGTAGGTGATGACGATCTTGTCGGCGGTGGCGCCCTCTTCGATGGAGGCGACGTCGGCGGCGGTGGCGGCCGCGGGGGTGCAGTCCTTGCAGAGGTCGCCGTTCCCGGAGCGGGCGTACCAGGTGTAGGTGAAGTCGTCGAGGCCGATGGGGTTGCCGTCGCCCCAGTTGGCGTCGGGGTTGAGGGTGTACTCGACCTGCATGGGGTTCTCGTTGATGAGTTCGGGGTCGCCGGAGAAGATCGCGTCGTTGACGACGAAGTCGGCGTTCTGGTCGAACTGGCCGACGGCGGGCCAGTAGGGGGCGGTGACCTGGAGGGTGTAGACGGTGTACTCGGCGGACAGGTTGGGGTTCCATCCGGTCCAGGATCCGTCGATGCCCCAGGTGATCTCGCCGCCGTCGGCGCGTTCGCCGGAGTTGCACGAGACGGGGTCGAGGGCGCAGTCCTCGAAGCCGGGGTCGCCGGCGCCTTGGCCCTGGCCGCAGGCGGTGGTGCCGCCCAGGATCATGACCAGGGCGGCGCCCACGCCGATGGCGCCGGTTCCGGGTCGTCGTGCTCGCAACATCGTTCTCCTCGTATTCCGGGCCGCGGGGGGCATATCAGATGTCGCGGCGCTATGGGGAATATGAGCATGCAGTGCCACTGCGCCCCAAGTGTCCTCATTGACCGTCCAATGGGTACGGAAGGGGCGCTTGCGGCGGGTATATCCGCAGGTTGAGGTGAATGTGGAGCGATTCCGTTAAGGACCCGTAGATTTCATTGCTTTCACCGACAATCCAGGCGTTCGCCACGGCGTCAGAATATTGTGACCAAATCGGTATGAACCCAGAGGCGGGCGCCACATCCGGCCTGGTCGCGTCCGCGTCAGGCGTCCATCTGGGTCGGCAGGTCCCTGGCGTGGACGACGGTGAGGCGCGAGACCGCGCGGGTGAGCGCGACGTACAAGTGCCGCAAGCCGACTCCCTCCACGGTGGCGCCTCCGGTGGCGGGCGCTTCGACGATCTCGACGGGCTCGACGACCACCACGTGGTCGTATTCGAGGCCCTTCGCGAGGCTCGCGGCGACGAGCTCGACCCGGTCGGTTCCTTCGAGGAGGGGCCGCAGCGCCTCGGCGCGCGCGTCGGCGGCGATGACCCCGACGAGGCCCTCCTCTCGCAGTGCCTTGGCGACCGCTTCGCGCACGCCCGCTTCGAGATCGGCGGTCCTGACGTGGTCGAGGGACCCGTCCGAGCGGATCGAGCGGGCGGGGGCGACGCCGACGCCGAGGTGCGGCAGGACCCGGTTGGCGAGCTCGATGATGACCGCGGGGACGCGGAACCCGGTGGTCAGCTCGGTGTGCTCGACCTGGTCCTTCCCCAAGTGCCGCATCTGGTCCGTCCACGAGGCCGCGGCCCACGGGGTGGTCCCCTGCGCGAGGTCGCCGAGGACGGTGACCGAGCCCTTCCCGGAGCGGCGGGCGATGGCCCGGCACTGCATCGGGGACAGGTCCTGGGCCTCGTCGATCACGATGTGCCCGAACGAGGCCGACGGGTCGCGCAGCTTCAGGTGCGACTCGATCTCGTCGGAGATGAGCAGGTCGGCGGCGCTGGGCTTCGCGGGCTTCCCGGTCAGCAGCGCGGCCTCGTCCTCGGTGAGGATGCCGCGGGTCGCGTCGGCGCGGAACGCCGCGTCGGTGTACAGCTTCTTCATGACGGTCTTGGCGTTGAGCTTGGGCCACACCGCGTCCATGAACCCCTGGACCGCGGCGGTCCGCTTGATCCCGGTGCCCCACTTCGCGTCCGGGGAGTGCCCTGAGCGGATCTCGGCCTGGCGGCGCACGCCCTGCACGATCGCGTCCTCCAGGGCCTTGCGCCCGGCCGTGTAGGTCCGGGTGTGCTTGCGGGCGTTGGCGAGCGCCTCTTCGAGGAACTTCAGGCCCAGGCGCCAGCGCCAGCCCGCGTCGGCGATGAGGAGGCCCTCGTCGGCGGTGACGCCGCCGTCTGCGGCGGTGCCGAGGTGGCCCCAGACGGCGCGCTCACAGACCAGGGCGATGCGCTCGTCGTGCTTGACGAGCGCGGCCTCGTGCGTGTCGGCGGCGGTGGCGGTGTGGGCGCCGGTGAGCTGCTGGACCGTGACCTGCCAGACGGAGGTCTCGCCGAGGGTGGGGAGGACCCCGGCGATGTAGTTGAGGAAGCCCTCGTTGGGGCCGACGACGAGGACGCCGGACTTGTTGAGCTTGTCGGTGTAGTTGTAGAGCAGCCAGGCGGCGCGGTGGAGGCCGACGGCGGTCTTACCGGTGCCGGGGGCGCCCTGGACGCACAGGTTCGCCTCGGCGCCGCGGCGGATGAGCTCGTCCTGCTCGGGCTGGATGGTCGCGACGATGTCGCGCATCGGGCCGGTGCGGGGGCGCTCGATCTCGGCGGTGAGGATGTCGGAGGCGACCTCCTCTCCGAAGAGGAGGTTCTCGTCCTCGAAGCCGGTGATGGCCCCGTTGTTGAAGCCGAAGCGGCGGCGCCTGGCGACGTCGCGGCGGTCGTGGGCGGAGGCCCGGTAGTACTGCTCGGAGAGGGGCGCGCGCCAGTCGAGGACGACCGGGTCCCGGCGCTCGTCGAGGATGTGGCGGCGGCCGATGTGGAAGTCCTCGCCGTCGTCCATCCAGATGCGGCCGAAGAACAGCGCGATGCCGCGGTCGGTGAGGTCGGCGAGGCGGGGCTTGGTGTAGTTCGCCATGGCCCACCCGAAGAGGTGGTCGGAGCGGACGTCGCCGAGCCCGAGGTTCCGCGTGGACTCGTCGAAGTCCCCCGAGTAGATGTTGTGGATGCCCTCGGTGAGCTCGCGCATCCGCGCCATGCAGGCGCGGGCGTGCTCGTGGTGGGCGATTTCTTCCTGGAGTTCGGTTTCTGACACAGGAGTCTCCCCGGTGGATTTGCCAGATTCGCTGAATGCCTGAAAGGCGAACCGTCGACCTTACCGGGGGTTGAACAGGGGCTGCAAACGAATTAGCGCACGCTCAGGGGCTTCACGTCGACGAGGCGGCCGTCGTCGCGGTGGAGGACCCAGCCGCCGCCGGGCGCGAGCTCCCCGTCCGGTTCCTGCGCGCGGACGGCCAGGTCGTGGCCGTCGAGCGCGGCCGCGCCGACCAGGAGCGCGCACAGCACCGGGGCCTCGGCGCACACGACCGCGGTGCGGCGCGGGTCCGGGAGGGCCCGCAGGGCGCGGGCGGCCAGCCAGACGGCGGCGTGCGCGGGGGCGAGCGCGGGGACGTCCCGGGCCAGGTCCGGGGAGGCGAGCGCCTGGAGGTCGAGGCGGCTCGCCAGCGGCGCGAGCGTGTCGGCGCAGGCGCGGCCGGGCCCCGACAGGAGCGTCGTCGGGTTGTACAGCTGGAGGAAGTCGGCGAGCGCCCAGGCGCGGCGCGACTGGGCGTCGGTGAGCCGGTCGCCGGGGTCGTCGGCGACGTGCCGGAGCAGGATGAGCGCTGACAGCATCAGCGGCCTCGCAAGGGGTCAGCCGGGAGTCGCATATCGACGATGCTTCATCCCCGGATGAACGGCAGTTGAACCCGCAGTTTGCGCGGAGGTGAACAGTCCGCAGCGGTGCGGCCTAACGCCCCTGGACGGCTCCCCTACTGCGGCACGTAGCGCAGGTCCTCGTACTCGTCGTGGCGCTGCATCCACCGGTCCACGAACGGGCAGGTCGGGTACGCCTTCGCGCCCTTCGCCCGCAGGTCGTCCAGGGCGAACCGCACGAGCCGGTCCCCCCAGCCCTGCCCGCGCAGCGACCGGTCGACCTCCGTGTGCGGCAGGACGATGAAGTCGTCCCCCTGCATGTACTCCAGGTACCCCAGCACCTCGCCGGCGTCGTTCCGCAGCTCATACCGCTGCTCGCCGCCGTTCTCCACAACCGAAAGATCCGCCATGCGGCCAACCCTATCCGGACCGGCGGAGCAACGAGGCGCCCTGAACGTGAACCCTCCGGGGCGCGCGGGCCGCTGGACCGCAGCGCCCGGTACGGAAAACCTGTTCACGCTGCGTGACCGATTCCACGTAGGATGAACGCCGCATCATCACCCCGACACCCCTCGTCGCACACCCTGAGAGGACCCGTATGTCAAGACCCCCTTCATTCCTGCACCGGATATCCCGTGCGGCCGCCGTCCTGGCCCTCGCCGCCGGAGCGGTCGCCGCCATGGCCGCGCCGGCCCACGCGGCCCCGGCCGCGCCCACCCTCGAACTGCTCACCGCGTCGCCGCTCTCCGGTGACCCGGTTGAGATCCGGATCTCCTCTGCGGACACTGACATCGCCGCGTTCCAGTACGGCGTCGGCACCGCCGCTCCGCAGGAGCGGGTCGAGTCCACCGGTGAAACGGTCATCTCGTTCACCGGGACCGCGGGCCGCACCGTCGTCTACGCCTGGGCCGAGAACACCGCGGGCGAGCTGTCCCCGCAAGCCGAACTGTCGTTCTCCGTCGGACGGTTCATCGCCCCCGCGGCGGGTGCCGCCTGGCGACTCGACGGCGACGGCGCCGACGACGCGGGCACGGCCGGACCCCTCGGCCTCGCCGAGGACGCCGCCTGGGAACCGACCGAGGCGCCGGCCCCGTACGGCCGGGCTCTCAGCTTCGCGGACGACTGCGTCGCCAGCGAGAACGGCGCGGCGATCCGCACCGATGCCGCGTTCTGGATGGCGGCCTGGGTCCGGCTCGACGCCAAGGACACCGACCAGGTGATCGCATCGAAGGCCGGGGCGACCCGGACCGGGTTCTCGCTCGCCTACGACGCGGACACCGACAGGTTCACCGCGGCCACCGCCTCCCGCGACGGAGCGACCGGCCAGGAGCACCTCGTGTCCTCCACTTCGGGGCCGCAGACAGGGGAATGGACGCACCTCATGGTGCTGGTCTCCGGAGGCACGATCGCGCTCTACGTCGACGGCGAACTCGACGTGAATGACACCGCGAACCTCGCGACCGCGAACTTCACGGGCCCGATCCACCTCGGCTGCGACGCGTTCACCGGATCGACCGGGCTGAACGGCGCGCTCACCCACGTCGGGTTCTGGCAGGGCGGCCCCAACCAGGCGTATCGCGACGCGGCGTACCAGGGCGACCTCGTTCCCGGAACTGCGGCCGCCTGGCCGCTGCGCGGCGACGGGGAGGCGACGCAGGGCCCCGATCTCGCCTTTCCCGGATCGGTCACCTGGGACGCCGATCAGTACAACCGGCCCGACTCGGCCGCTTCCCTCGACGGCGGCACCTGTCTGACGGTCGACGACGGCCTGGTCTCCAGTCCTGGCGACCTGTCGGTGGAGGCATGGGTGCGCCTCGACCGGACCGACCTGGACCAGACGGTGGTCTCGCAGGCCGCGCAGCACCGCAGCTCGGTCGCGCTCGGCTTCGACGCCGACGCGCAGGCTTGGGAACTCGCACTGCCCTCCGACGACGGCAGCGACCCCGAATGGGCGATCGCGACCGGAACGAGCAGCCCCGCGGTCGGCGAATGGACGCACCTCGCGGCGACCGTCGACGTCGACCGGAACCGCCCGGGAACGCTTTCGCTGTACGTGAACGGCGCCCTCGAAAACACCACCGAATTCGCATTCACCCCGGTGGGCGGCAAGGACTCCGCGGCCCTCGGCTGCGCGGTCTCCGGCGACGGCGGCGCGGCCCGCCACCTGGACGGGGCCCTCTCCGACGTATCGGTGTGGCGCGGCGCGCTCGACCAGGACGCGGTCACCGCTGCTTACTCGGGGAACCCCGAAGCGGTCGTCGAAGCCGCCTGGGAGTTCACGTTCGGCGACATCGATTCCTGGACCGAGCATGAGCTGGACATCGTGGGCGCCGAAGGCGCCGACTGGTACTGGGAGGACGTCTTCGAGGGCCAGTTCCTGACCTGCCTGATGCTCGACGGCACCGGGAACGGGTACGGCACCACCGCCGGACCGGTCCTCGCCACCGACGAGTCGTTCACGGTGATGACCTCGGTGAACCTCGCCGACAAGAGCACCGACCAGACGTTCCTCGCGCAGGCCGGAGACGGCGCGGCCGGATTCGAACTCGGCTACGACAGCGAGCTCGACCGCTTCCAGTTCACGATGTCCTCCGCCGACGGCACCGCAACGCAGCTCGCCGCACCCGGCGCTCCGCAGACCGGCGAGTGGTACACCCTCGCCGCGGTCTTCGACCTCAAGACCGGCCAGACCCGCCTCTACCTCGACGGCCAGCAGGTCGCGACCGGAGAAGGCCCGGCGTCCCCCTGGAACACAGACGGCCCCGTGACCCTCGGCCTCGCCGCCGACGCCGCCGGAACCCACTGGAACCCCCTCAACGGCGGCATCTCCCGCCCGTTCCTGTGGTCCTCAGTAGTCGACGACGAACTCCTGGAGCTCCTCGGAAGCTAGCTCCGACGCAGTCGGGCAACGGCGAGCGCCTCACGGCGCCCGCCGTTCGCCCTCTACGCCGTCATCTCGACGCAGCAGGTACTTGCGGAGGATCTCGTGCCGGACCAGAAAAGTCGAGCCGGAGATTCGCAAAACACGAAGGCGGTGGGCTTCCGCGAGGAGCTTCATGTAATCCCACGGCAGACGGCCTCTTAGCGTGAGGTACAAGTTGGTGACCTTGAAGTTCCACCAACTGCAGTAGCGGAGAAGCAAAGCCGACATCGTGATGACGATGGGCGGTGCGAGCCACGCGGCCCCGCGAAAGGACAGAATCACGGTGACCGCCACCGCCAGCCCGATAAACCTCATCGCGAGCGCTCGTTGGTCGTGCGCCAATGACGACTGAGGGGACTGCGCTTCAGGGCGCCGTGACGGGCTCGCCGCAGAAAGGATCATGATAATCATCGCGACTACGGCTGCGAATACCGCCATACCTCTGATGCTCTCCAGGAGCCAGCCGGGCTCAGTATGGAATCGGCTGCCCGGTACCAGGATCAACGACAACACCGCGGAAACCGGCAATAGAAGGGCCGACATCACACCCCCGATCAGGCTCAGACAGAGGTCGTGGAAGAACTCCTGCTTGGTGCCGTATCCGAGACGTGAAGGCTTCAGCAGCTTGCGCTGGCCACGCGGACCGGGAAGTACGAGCAACCCTGAAACCGCTCCCGGCAACGCTCCCCATGGAAACATCTGACGAGCGAATTCCCAGTCATCACCCGCCAATAGATGCGAAAACACCATCGCGAGCCCGGAAGCCCCGGCGAAGGCGGCTGCCGCCGCGACCCTGACGGCGGCACGTTCTGTCATCTTGAGGAGCTGGACTGCCTTCCACCAGGCCAGATCAGGGACGTTGGCTTCATCGGACCTCCGCAGAACGAACCTGAGAACGGATGCGACCCTCGCTGCAACCTCGTCCGGGGGCCTCGACGTCCGAGCCCGACGGCGCGCCGATGGCCTGTATCCGGCAGCCCTCGCACGTGCATTGAGTCGGGCCTCGTTGGGGATGAGTTCGCTGGTCAGGTCTTCTTTGATCTCATCGCTCGAGCTGAACTTGAGCATTCGCGAGGGGTCCGAATCCTCGGCTCGGTAGACATCGCGCATGAGCGTGACATACAACGTCGAACTCAAGACTTCAGCGAAGGCCGAATGGGAGCCCTGGTCGATCGCAGCTCTAACCTCCCGCCAACGCGTGCTGCGCTTCGGGTCCAGGTATCGAATCGCCGACCACGGCTCCAGCGGATTGATCTCAACTGAGAGCGCGCCTGCAAGTTCGTTCCCCTCCGCGATCAACTGGCGGTAGGGGCCGTCCTGCGAAGCCAGAACCAGCGGGGTGCCAGGGGCCGCGTACTCGGTGATCAGTCCGACAGCGCTGCTCAACTCTGCACAGCACGCTTCGTCCAAGGTGTCAAACACCGGCATGATCAGCTGCTGATCCACCAGAGAACGTGCTACCCGCTTAGACATGCCGAAATCCGCCGACAGCCGATCGGCCATCCAATCCCTGAGAGAAACCTCTCCAGTAGGCCAGCCGGCGAGGGAAACCAGGACCGCCGTCCTCCCTCCAATGAGACTGCGGAGATCCTCCTGCTGAAGCTCGATCACCAGCTTGGTCACCGCCACAGTCTTCCCAGAGCCGAGTTCCCCCAGAATCACGCCGCACCGGGTCCGAGCCGTCGCGACTCTTCGCGCAATCTCGTGGAGCGGGACGACCTCACCGGATACGGTGCACCGAATCTCCAGCTCATCAGCTTCGTGCAGTTGCTCGACCGGGAGCGACGCCATTGCCGATGCGACGACCTGACCTGACAGTCGCTTCAATCGGATCGCGGTCGAATTCGAGACCCTGGCCTCGCTGCTCCCAGCTGCCAACAGGAGTTTGGAGGAAAATAGAAAAGTTGTCGAGAAGAGCAAACCGAGCAGTACTTCCCAAGGCGAGTCCCACGTGATCGGGACGGTGCTCGCAGCGGCCATGCATACCAGCAAGGCTTCTCCCATGTACCGAAGCGCGCTGCGTCGATCCATGGAATCCCCCGGGCAGTTCGGAAGGTTTCAGCTCCGACATCGGATTCAGCAGTTGTCGGCGCGAAGGGCATTCCATCCTAAGTCACGGCATCTCTGCGAGATGGCTATTCGACCGAAGTCGCGACTCTCACCCGGCCAGGCAGGGCGATCGAGGCGACCGCGCCTGCGAGGCAGATGAAGGCGGCGGCGGTGAAGACGTCGGCGTACTGGGCGGCCAGGGCGTGGTCGAGGGCCTCCAGGTAGGCATCCTGGCGGGACAGGTAGACGGACTCGGAGATGCCGAAGGGGAGGGGCGTGTCGAGGTCGGCCGTGGATTCCTGGAAGCGGTGGAGGCTCCAGGAGGTGAGGGCCGCGACGCCGATGAGCATGCCCATCATGCGGGCAACGACCGCGAGTGCGGCGGCCGTGCCGTGACGGTCCTCCGGGACGACGCGCAGCGCCGCGGAGGACAGGGGCGCGATCGTCAGGCCGAGGGCGGCGCCGGCCAGGGCGAGGCCGAGCGCGACGTGCGGGACGGCGTCGGCGATCCACACGTACGCCAAAGCGGCCGTGGCGAACCCGGCGAGGGCCGGGACGCGCTCGCCGTAGCGGGACGCGAGCACGCCGCCCGCGACCGCGCCGAGCGGCAGGCCGACGAGGAACCACATGAGCAGGAGCGCGCCGCCCGCGGAGTCGAGGCCCAGGAGGGTCTGGGCGAGCAGCTGCGTGTCGACGAGCGTGACCATGAGGACCGCGCCCGCGGCGGCGCTCGCGGCGAGGACCGCCGCGTACGGGCGCCACTTGACGCCGTCGGGTTCGAGGAGGCGCACCGGGGAGCGGCGCTGCTGGAGGACGAACAGGGCGAGGACAGCGGCCCCGGCGACGATCGCGACCGGGCCCCACGGCGGCAGCACCGCGTCCTCCGGCTCGGGGTTGTACAGGCCGATCGTGAACAGCCCCAAGGCGACCGCGAGGAGCGCGCCGCCGAGGAAGTCGATGCGGGCCTCCCGGCGCGGCACGTCGCGCGGGAGCGCGACGTGGACGGCCAGGGCCGCGAGCACTGCGAGGGGGACGTTGACCCAGAAGATCCCGCGCCAGCCGACGAGCGCCGCGATCCCGGCGCCGACGAGCGGCCCGAGGACCGCCCCGAGCTCCTGTGCGGCGCCGACCCAGCCGAGGACGACGGCGCGGCGCTCGGCCGCGAACAGGTCCGCGGCGAGGGCCATCGTCACCGGCAGGAGCGCCCCGCCCGCGAGGCCCTGGAGGGCCCGGCCCGCGACCAGCGGCGCCAGGTCGAGCGAGACCGCCGAGATGACCGAGCCGATCGCGAAGGCCGCCAGGCAGACGTGGATGACGATGCGCCGCCCGAACCGGTCCGAGACCCGGCCCAGCAGCGGCATGCCGGCGATGTAGCCGAGGAGGTACCCGGTGACCAGGGGCGTCGCGCGCTCGAGGTGGTTCGCGGGGATGTCGAGGTCGCCGATCATGTCGACCAGGACGCTGACGAGGACGTACGCGTCGATCGAGCCGAGCAGGACCGCCGCGCCCGCGGCGGTCAGGGCCGTGCCGCGGCGCGCCTTCGGGGGCTCAGGGGACCGCAATGTCCACCGGCTCGTTGTAGTCGTCGAACAGCAGTGTCACGGTCGCGTCCCCTTGCGCGAACTCGGCTTTCACGACCCGGAGGGTCTCCTCGTCGAACCACACCGTCGCCGTGTTCCACTCCCCCGCGGCGGGCAGGAACTCCGCGAACGCCGCCGGGTCGAACACGACCTCGTACCGGTACGTGTCGAACCCGCCGACCGCCTCGGTGTCCTCCGGGGTCGCCGTCTCGACCGCGTTCAGGAGGGCCGCGATCCCGGCGCCCGGGTCGAGCAGGACCGTCGGGTCGTACGGGAGCATCTCGTCCCCCACCGGGATCTCCTGGTAGCCGCCGGTGACGCCCTTGACGTACGCGCTGTCCCCGACGATCGTGTAGTCCACCTCGAGGTCCATGCCGAGCGCGGTGATCGTGCCCGTCCCCTCGGCCTCCCCGTCGGCGGTGACGACGCCGTCGGCGCTCTTCACCGACAGGCCCTCGACCTCCCCGTCGACCGTCAGTTCGAAGTGGACGGACTCGACCTCGGCCATCACCTCCGACGCGCTGGGCAGCACCTCGTCGGCGGCGGGCACCTCGTCCGCACCGTCCGAGCAGGCCGCGAGGGCCGAGAGCACGAGGGCGGCGGCGCCGATCACGGGGAGTTTCGATCGCATAGGGCGATCCTATGCCCCGGCGTTCGCCGCGGGAAACCGAGAAAGACCGCCCGCTTCCGCGGGCGGTCCTCCGGGGCGGGTCAGGCGCAGCCGACCGTGGGCCAGTTCCAGTTCCCGTTGGCCTGGATCGTCAGGCCGAACGTGTTCCCGGCGCCGTTCGGGGTCGCCACGAGCTGCTGCGCGCTGGGGTACGACGCGTTGCAGTTCCAGGTCGCGATGACCTTCGCAGGCGAGGGGATGTTCAGCGTCGTCCGCCAGTCGCTCTTGCCGGAGACGGTGACGTTGAGGTTGTACCGGTCGCTCCAGCGCTGGCCCGCGGACAGGGTCGCGGTGCAGGCGCCGCCGCCCCCGCCGCCGCCCCCGCCGGAGCCGTCGAGGGTGATGTTGGAGTTGCCGGTGGACTGGTAGCCCTCGGTCGCCATGATCATGTAGTAGCTGAAGCTGCCGAGGTTCATGCCCGCGCGGGCCCACGCGTCGAAGTGCTCGCCGGTGTTGATGGTCCCCGAGGTGCGGTTGCCCTGGCGGACGCTCCAGTACTGGTTGAAGGTCTTGGTGCCCTCCACGGACGGGGCGTTGTAGCGGGTGGACTGGCCGAGCCAGTAGGTGCCGCCGCTGGTGTTGAGCGTGCCGCGGCCGGAGGCGCCGCTGCTGGGGTTGTACGGGCCGTGGGACTCGACGATGTAGTACTCGACGAGGGGATTGGAGGTCCAGCCGTACAGGGCCAGGTAGCCGTTGCTGCCGTGGTTGACCGAGCCGCTGTAGTTGACGGTCCGGCGGCCGCCGTTGGCCCAGCCCTTGCCGCCGACCCAGTTGTTGGCGCCGTTCCAGGAGGAGCTGTAGTTCCCGCCCGCGCCGAGGGTCATCGACGCGCGGCCCTGGGTGTCGGTCCAGAACGAGTAGTAGTAGCCGTTGTGGGTGCCCTCCTGGTTGGTGGTGATCACCTGCTGCGCCAGGGCGGCCTCGGGCACGGCCAGCCCCGCGGCCCCGAGCGCGAGGGCGCTTGCGCCGCCGAGCAGGAGGCCCCTGCGGCTGAAGAGGCTGGGGGGAGGGTTGAACTTCATCCTGTCTCCTCGGAAGGGTGCGAACCGGCCCGCAGAACGCCGACCGTATCGAGATTCATCTATTTCTCGATAAACACCATCGTGGACCGCGCCTCCCGACGTGTCAATAACTTCCGGAAAACTATCGGAACTTTCTTGATCCATCCCTCCGAAACTTCCGGAACCCAGACAGCGAAAAGGCCACCCGCTCACGCGAGTGGCCTTGTCCAACGTGCCCCCGGCAGGATTCGAACCTGCGACACCTGGTCCCGGAAACCAGTGCTCTATCCACTGAGCTACGGAGGCGTGCCCGACGAGTCGGACGGAACGATGCTATCAGTCCCCGGAAGGCGGGTCGAACGCGGTTTGACCGGCGAGGATCACACCTTCGTTTCGTCCTGCGATTCGGCGCGGCGAGTGTCGGAGGGCGGGCATAGGCTGACTCCGCCGAAACCTGTGAGCCTAGCGGACACGCTGCGGTTTCGCCGTCCGAATCACCGGAAAAACACATCATCTTGGGGCGACCCCAAGGACCGACCACAACATGTATGATTCCCCTCTGTCAGAACCAACAGCACGAGGGGATGCAGAGATGACCGGGCTCGCCACCACGCCATCCGCCACCACCACCGCTCCGCAGCAGCGGGAGCCCGAGCAGGGCCCCGCGGCGCTGATCGCCGAGCGCATTCGCGTCCACGCCGCCGGACTGCCCGACGTGGACGGCGAGAAGGTCATCGCCCAGATCGAGGCCGGCCTCTGGCCCGGCGCGACCGAGGCGGCCCTGCGGGAGCGGGCCGTCGAGATCACCTCGTCGAGCGTCGCCTCCGAGCCGACCTACTCCAAGCTCGCGGCCCGGCTCCTCGCCGAGCACATCGCGGAGGAGACCGCGGGCGAGGGCGTCACCTCGTTCACGACCTCCATCGCCGCGTGCCGCGACAACGGGCTCCTCGCGGACGACCTCGTCGCGTTCGTCGACGCCAACGCCGCCGCGCTCGACGCCGTCATCGACGACGCCGCCGACGACCGCTTCGAGTACTTCGGCCTGCGCACCGTCTACGACCGCTACCTGCTGCGCCACCCCGAGCACCGCACGGTCCTCGAACGGCCCCAGTACTTCATGCTCCGCGTCGCGTGCGGCCTGAGCCAGTCCGTCGAGGAGGCCGCCGAGCTGTACCGGCTCATGTCGGCCCTCGCGTACCTGCCGTCCTCGCCGACCCTGTTCAACTCCGGGACCAAGCGCGCGCAGCTGTCCTCGTGCTTCCTGCTCGACTCCCCGAAGGACGAGCTCGACTCGATCTACGAGCGCTACAGCCAGGTCGCGCGCCTCTCCAAGTACGCGGGCGGCATCGGCATCGCCTGGTCGCGCGTGCGCTCGCGCGGCTCGCTCATCCGCGGCACCAACGGCCACTCGAACGGGATCGTGCCGTGGCTGCGGACCCTCGACTCGTCCGTCGCGGCCGTGAACCAGGGCGGGCGCCGCAAGGGCGCCGCGTGCGTGTACCTCGCGACCTGGCACGCCGACATCGAGGAGTTCCTGGAGCTGCGCGACAACACCGGCGACATCGAGCGCCGCACGCACAACCTCAACCTCGCCAACTGGATCCCCGACGAGTTCATGCGCCGCGTCGAGAACGACGCCACCTGGTCGCTGTTCGACCCCAAGGAGACCCCCGAGCTGGTCGACCTGTGGGGCGAGGAGTTCGACGAGGCGTACAAGGCCGCCGAGCACGCCGGGAAGGCCCGCAAGACCGTCCCGGCCCGCGAGCTGTACGGCCGCATGATGCGGACCCTGGCCCAGACCGGCAACGGCTGGATGACCTTCTCCGACACCGCGAACCGGACCTCGAACCAGACCGCGCGCAAAGAGAACGTCATCCACCTGTCGAACCTGTGCACCGAGATCCTCGAGGTCACCAACGACTCCGAGACCGCCGTGTGCAACCTCGGGTCCGTCAACCTCGCCGAGCACTGCTCGCCCGAGGGCTTCGACTTCGACCGCCTCGAGACCACGGTCCGCAGCGCCGTCAAGTTCCTCGACCGCACCATCGACCTCGGCTTCTACCCGACCGCCGAGGCCGAGAAGGCCAACCGCAAGTGGCGCCCGATCGGCCTGGGCTGCATGGGCCTCGCCGACGTGTTCTTCAAGCTGAAGCTCGCGTTCGACTCCGAGGAGGCGCTCGCGCTGTCCACGGCGATCGCCGAGCGGATCGCGCTGGTCGCGTTCGAGACCTCCGCGGGGCTCGCCGCCTCCCTCGGGGCGCACCCGAACTTCGGGGAGACCCGCGCCGCCGACGGCGTGCTCCACCTCGACCACTACCCGAACGCGCGCATCACGCTCACCGAGCGCTGGGACGCCGTCCGCGGCCAGGTCGCCGAGCACGGCCTGCGCAACTCGCTCATGATCGCGATCGCGCCGACCGCGACGATCGCCTCGATCGCCGGGTGCGCCGAGTGCATCGAGCCGGTCGTGTCCAACGTGTTCAAGCGCGAGACCCTGTCAGGCGAGTTCCTCCAGGTCAACCGCCACCTGATCGCCGAGCTCAAGGAGCGCGGCATCTGGAACGAGCAGCTGCGCCAGGCCATCGTCGTCGCCGAGGGCTCGGTCCAGGGCATCGACGCGATCCCGGCCGACCTCCAGGAGCGGTACCGCACCGCCTGGGAGCTGCCGCAGCGCGCCCTGATCGACCTCGCCGCGGCCCGCACGCCGTTCATCGACCAGGCCCAGTCGCTCAACCTGTTCCAGGCCAGCCCAACCATCGGCAAGCTCTCGTCGATGTACCGGTACGCGTGGCAGCAGGGCCTCAAGACCACGTACTACCTGCGCAGCCGCCCGGCCACGCGCATCAACCAGACCACGGTCAGCGCCGCGCCCGCCGCGCAGGCGCAGCCGACCGAGCTGGAGGTCATCCCGGCCGACATCGCGTGCTCCCTGGAGAACCCGGAGAGCTGCGAAGCCTGCCAGTAAGGCCGCAAGGAGGGGCAGCCGCGCGGCCGCCCCTCCCCCTTTGACTTCGAACTGCCGCCCGCCCCTAAGCGAACCGACAACCGAGAGGACGCCCAATGCTGCTCGACCCGGGCATGAACCTGACCCTGCGACCGATGCAATACCCGGACTTCTACGACCAGTACCGGGCGGCGATCAAGAACACGTGGACCGTCGAGGAGGTCGACCTCGCCTCGGACCTGACCGACCTGGCGAAGTTCACGCCCCAGGAGCAGCACCTCATCCACCGCCTCGTCGCGTTCTTCGCCACCGGCGACACGATCGTCGCGAACAACCTGGTGCTCAACCTGTACCAGCACGTCAACTCCCCCGAAGGGCGGCTCTACCTCTCGCGCCAGCTCTTCGAGGAGGCCGTGCACGTGCAGTTCTACCTGACGCTGCTCGACACGTACCTGCCCGACCCGGACGAGCGCGCGAAGGCGTTCGACGCGGTCAACAACATCCCGTCGATCAAGCGGAAGGCCGACTTCTGCTTCAAGTGGATCGACGAGGTCTTCGACATGCAGGAGCTGAAGACCGGCGAGGACCGCCGCAAGTTCCTCCTCAACCTCATCTGCTTCGCCGCGTGCATCGAGGGCCTGTTCTTCTACGGCGCCTTCGCGTACGTGTACTGGCTGCGCAGCCGCGGCCTCCTCGACGGCCTCGCCACCGGCACCAACTGGGTGTTCCGCGACGAGTCCTGCCACATGAACTTCGCGTTCAGCGTCGTCGACATCGTGCGCCAGGAGGAGCCCGAGCTGTTCGACGACGAGATGCGCAAGCAGGTCACCGACATGCTGGAGGAGGCCGTGGAGGCCGAGCTCCAGTTCGCCGAGGACCTCATCGGGGCGGGCATGCCCGGCATGACCGTCAAGGACATGAAGTCGTACCTGGAGTACGCCGCCGACCAGCGCCTCGTGCGCCTCGGCATGCCGAAGAAGTGGGGCTCGGAGAACCCGTTCCCCTTCATGGCGCTCCAGGACGTCCAGGAGCTGACGAACTTCTTCGAGCGCAGGCCGACCGCCTACCAAGTGGCCGTGGAGGGCAAGGTCGACCTCGACGAGGAGTTCTGATCCCGGGCCGCAGGGTGTCTCCCGCCTGCGGCTGAACGAGGAGGGGCCCGGCGCCGACGCGCCAGGCCCCTCCTTGTCGTTTCGCTAGGCACGCTCCGGACTTGCGAGGCGGCGGCGCTTCGCTTGCCGCTACCCGGCTCTCGCGAACGTGGAGCCGGAGGCCTCCGTGCCGTCGCTGAGCTGGGCGACGCACAGGAACGTGCCGTCGCCGGGGACGTACACGTCCGTGACCCAGTCGACGGCGTCGCTGGAGACGAGCTGCGAGAGCGGGCCGCCGTCGGCCTGGCCGTTCACGCAGGCTGCGGCAACTGTCGCATCGGCGCGTGCCGCTTCGACGTCGGAGACCCCTTCGGGGAGCTGGCCGGTCGCGTAGGCCTCCCACAGGTGGGCGCCGTCGCAGCCGGTCGCGGCGAACGCGGAGTCGAAGCAGGCCGGCTCGGCGACGCAGCCCGCGCCCTCGACGGTGAGCGTGCATTCGCCGACGTAGTCGTCGGCCATGGACTGGGACGCGAGGTCGGCGGGTTCCTCGCCGCCGCCGAAGAGCCACACGCCGCCCGCGATGAGGAGGCCGAGGATGACCAGGCCGACCGCGCCCATGCCGATGAGGCGGCCCATCTCCGAGTTCGAGCCGCCCTCCTTGAGGCGCCGCTCGCGGCGGGTCAGGCCGGTCTCGTTGCGGGGCACGGGGACCGGGAGGCGCGAGTCGTGGTCGTCGTCGCGGCCGCCGTTGAAGGCCTCCCAGCGGCCCGTCTCGCCCGCGAAGTCCGCGGGGGGAGCCGGGGCCGGGGCGGGGCTCACCGGGGGGCTCACGGGCGGGCTGGGCATGCGCGCGGGGCCCGCGGGCGAGTGGACCGGGGCCGCGGCGGCGCGGGCCGTGCGGACCGGCGGGGACACGGGGGCCGGGGGCTCCTCGGGGCGGCCGCGGCGCTTGGCCGGGGCGAGGCGGAGCGTGGAGGGCGAGTCGGGGAGGCCGCCGAGCTCGGCGTAGCCGGGGGCCGCGGGCTCGTGGAACGCCGTGGGGGCCGCGTTCAGGGGCGGCGAGGTGTAGGCGCCGTAGAGCCCTTGGGACGCAGGCGAAGGCGCGTGCGGGAGGTCGTCGGTGACGCGCGGGATGATGCCGGTGGACGCCTCGGGGATGCTCGCGAGGAACTCGCGGAACTCGACCGCGGTGGGGCGCCCGTCGGGGTTGTTGATGAGCGCGGTGCGCAGCATCTCCAGGAGCAGGGGCGATATGCCGGGGATCGCCGGGATCGGCTGGTCGAACAGGGCCGCGACCTCGTTGATGTCGAGGCCCCCTTCGGCGGGGAAGCGCGGCGGGTTGCCGCTGAGCATCGCGTAGAGGGTGGCCGCGAGGGAGTAGACGTCGGCGCTCGGGCCGACGTGCTGCATCTGGAAGACCTCGAGCGGCGCGTACGCGGGGGTCGCCATCATCGAGAACCGCTCACCGGGGCGGGGGGTCGGGATGAGGCTGGAGAGCCCGAAGTCGGCGAGCACGGCGTGGCCGTGGTGGTCGATGAGGAGGTTCGCGGGCTTGATGTCGCGGTGGACGATCCCGGCCTCGTGGGCCGCGGCGAGCGCGTCGGCGATGCGGATGCCGATCTCGATCGTGCGGTGCGGGGGGATCGTGGTGTGGCGGTCGAGCAGGTCGGCGACGGAGCCGCGGCAGCGCTCCATGACGACGTACGGGTTCGCCTGGTGGGTGAGGCCGGCCGAGAGCATCTTGACGACGCAGGGGTGGTCGGAGAGGCGCCCGGCGGTCTGGACCTCGTGGCGGAAGCGCTCGCGGGAGGCGTCGTCGGTGAGGGGGCGGGCCTCGATCTTCACGGCCACTTCGGCGCCGTCGTCGAAGCGCGTGGCGCTGAAGACGGTGGAGTAGGCGCCGCGGTCGATCTCGCTGAAGCCGGTGAGGCGCTCGATGCCTTGCAGGAGCGATTCGGGGTCGGCCTCGGGCCGGGCTCTCGGCGGGGAGAGGGGAGCGGTTGGAGCACCGTAGGACGACATGGTGTCCACTGGAAACTGCCTCCGTTCTCGGCCGACGTGCAGGCCGAAAGGTCGCTCGGTGTCGAGCCTGTTCAGGTCGGGTGCGCGGGTCAGCGCCGGGGAGCGCGCCGCTGCGTTGCGAGAGCGACTCGGGCCTGGGGGATCCGAGTCATGGGACCTATCGGATAACGGTACGGCAACGCGTCCACGATTCTGTATACCCCTAGACGAAGAGCCAGCGAGAACTGGCCGAACGGTTGATATGTCGCTTCCCGAGGGCGAACTACCGGTGGCGCATAGTGAACGCATCCCCCGTGTAGCGCGCGGGAGGACGGGTGTTCCGGCGGCCTCCGCGGGGATGCCCGTCCGCCCGCCGCGTCCTTCCCGCATCAGGCCCCCGCCGCCCGGCTGCCGTCGAGTTCCCTTGCGGCGTCGAGGTAGCCGGCGGCCCAGGCGGTGGACTCCGGGTCCTCGCCGAAGGACTTGATCACGGTCTTCGCCCACTTCGCGGCCTCCTCGGGCCGGCCGTCCTCGTCGAGCAGGCGCGCGTAGCGGGCCACGATGGCCCGCCGCGGGCGCCCGAGCGAGGGCACGTCGTAGTTGGCCGCGAGCGGTTCGAGCATCCGCAGGGCCTCGGCGCGGTCGCCCTTGGCGGCGAACACGTCGGCGAGGAGCGCGGTGTTCGCGGCGCGGCCCGGTTCGAGGACGTCGTCGGTGAGGAGCGCGAGCGCTTCCTCCGCGGCGGTCTCGGCGGTGGCGGGGTCGCCCGCTTCGAGGGAGCAGCGGCCTCTCAGGTTGTGCGCCAGGCTGATGAGGAGCGGGTGGCCGGTCTTCGCGCCGTACTCCTCGGCGTGGGCGGCGAGGTCCAGGGCGTGCTCGAGCGCGCCGATCGAGCGGGCCGCGAGGGCCCGCACGTACTTGGCGAAGCCGCGGCCCCAGTCGTCGTCGATCCGCTCGAAGTCGCGGAAGGACTTGCGCGCCAAGGCGTCGGCGCCTTCGGGGTGGCCGAGGCCGATCTGCGCGGCGGCGCCGATGGCCCGCAGGAGCCCGACGGCGAACACGTCGCCTGAGCGCTCGCCGATCGGCATGAACACGTCGGAGAGGCGCTTGGCCTCGGTGAAGCGCCCGGCCATGAGCAGCGCGAACGCGGACACGCCGCGGACCCACGCCCGGCCGACCAGGTCCATCTGGCGCGCGAAGGCCTTCGCGGCCTCGCGGAGCACCTCGTCGGCGCCGTCGAAGTCGCCGCGGGCGACGAGGACCCACGCCTGGTGCTGGAGGGCCCAGGCCAGGCGCTTGTCGTCGCCGACGCCGAACGCGACGTCGTAGGCGTCCATGAAGCGGGCCTCCGCTTCGGACAGGTGCCCGGCGAGGAAGTCGAGGAGGCCGATGCGGCACTGGGCGTCGCAGCGGGGCCCGGCGAGGCCCTCGCGGCGCGACAGCGCCAGCGCGGCCGTCCAGGCCCCGCGGGCCTCGGCGAGCTCGCCTTTGTAGCGGTGGAGGCGGCCGCGCAGCAGCAGGAGCTGGGCGACGAGTTCGGAGGCGTCCTCGGGGAAGTCGTCGCCGAACAGGCGCGGCGAGGGGTGGTCGTCGTCGCCGTGCGCGTGGTCGTGGTCGTCGTCGGGGATGAGGCCGATGTCGATGGCGAGGCCCTCGATCTCGGCTTCCGCTTCGACGGTGCGGCCGAGGCGGGTGAGGGCGCGGCCGCGCAGGAGCCGGTCGTCGTGGGAGAGGGTGGCGATGCGCTCGACGCCGTTGAGGAGGGCGACGGCGCGTTCGGGCTCGGAGGCGTCCATGGCGCGGTCGGCCTGCTTGCGGACGGCGTCGACGGCGAGCGGGAGGACGTTCCAGACCTCGTCGATCTTCTCGATCTCGACTTCGTGCGCAAGGGTGACGGCCTGCTCGGCGTGGAAGACCACGAGGTCGTCGGCGCTCTGGCCTTCGAGCTCGGTGTCGGCGGCCCAGCGGGCGATCTCGGCGTGCGCGTGCGCGGCGTCGGCCTTCCCGATGGGCGCGTAGGCGGCCTGGCGCAGCAGCGGGGTGACGAACCGGTAGCCGCCGTAGGAGCGGCGCCGGAGCATGCGGCGGTCGAGGAGCTCCTGGAGGGCGAGGTCGAACTCGCCGGGGACCTCTTTCTCGAGGAGCTGCGTGGCCTCGGGCGGGACGGCGTCGCCGAAGATCGAGGCGGCGCGCAGCAGCGCGCGGGCCGCGGGGCTGAGCGCGTCGATGCGGGCGCCGAGGACCTGCGCGAGGTCGCGGGAGAGGACCTTCCCGGTGAGCGAGCCCGCGGCGAGGCGCCACTGGTCGCCGGTGCCGGTGAGGAGGTCCTGCTCGACGAGGAGGGTGACGAGTTCGGCGAGGTAGTACGGGTTGCCTTGGGCGAAGCCGAGGAGGCGGTCCTCGTCGGGCTTCGGCAGGCGGCCGCCGCCGAGGAACTCGCGCAGGAGCCGCGCGGCGTCGGCGCCCGCGAGCGGCGGCAGCGGGTGGACCTCGGCTTCGGAGATGCGGGTGAGGACGCCGGAGGAGCGCGTCAGCTCCGGGCGGCCGTAGAGGAGGACGAGCACGGGGCCGTGGATCTTCGCGAGGGCGACGCCGAGCGCGTCGATGCCCGCGGCCGATGCGGTGTGCAGGTCGTCGATGATGAGGACCATCGGCGTGTTCGTCGACATGTGGGTGATGAGCTCGGCAACGGCCTCGGGGATCGTGTACGCGTCGGACTGCTGCCCGGTGAACCCGCCGACCCGGTCGGCCGCGCCGGGGCGGCCGTGGCCGAGGAGGCCGAGCAGGACGGTGATGTTCAGGCGGCACTCGCCGTGGTCGGCGTGGCCGTCGGCGATGCGCCTGAGTTTGGCCTCGGCGGTGGCGCGATCGTCGTCGAAGCGCAGGCCGGCGGCCTTGCGGACGAGGTCGGCGAGGGGGCCGAAGCGGCGGCCTTCGCCGTAGGGGGCGACCCGGACGGTCAGCACGCGCGCGCCCCGTTCCGTGGCCAGCGTCCTGACTTCGCGGGCGAAGCGGGTCTTGCCCATGCCCGCTTCGGCGGTGTGGATGAGCACCAGCGGCTCGCCGCGGTCGATGACGGCTTCGAGGCGGCCCGTGACGCGCCCGATCTCGGCGTCGCGGCCGATGAACGGGGCGGTGTCGCCGAGGCTGGCGCGCGTCCCGGGCTCGTCTTCGAGGCCCAGGAGCTGGAACACTTCGACCGGTTCGCGCTTTCCCTTGAGGCGCACGGGAGTGAGCCGGCGCCAGGCCGCGGCGTGCTTCGTGGCGCGCATGGTCTCCTCGCCGGCCCAGATGGTGCCGACGGAGGCGATCGCGCAGATGCGCGCGGCGGTGTTCACGGTGTCGCCGATGACGGTGTACTCAAGATTGGCCTGCATCCCGGCGACGACGAGCCCCGAGCGGAGCCCGATGCGCAGGCCGATGGGGAGGCCCCCGCCGGATTCGGCCTTGAGGAGCCTCCGGACGCGCTTCTGCATGGCCTGGGCGGCCCGGACCGCCCGTTCCGCATCGTCCTCGTGCGAGAGCGGGGCGCCGAAGACGGCCATGATGCCGTCCCCGGTGAGCTTGTCGACGTGCCCGCCGAACTCGTTGACGGCGGAGACGCACTCGGCGAGCAGCCGGTCCGTCACGGACGAGACCCGCTCGGGGTCGAGGCTCTCCGACCAGGTCGTGAAGTCGGAAAGGTCCCCGAAGAGCACCGTGACATAGCGCCGCTCCGTCTGCGGAGCGGTCGCTTCAGGTGACAGGGGCGCGCCGCAGTTGTGGCAGTAGCGCGCGCCCGGCACGGTGGGCACGGAACAGAACGGGCAGGTCACAGCAGCACCAACGCCGGGACAGGGCTGTGTTGTTCCCCACTCCTTGTGGGAACGGGGCCAAACTTGCGATTCACGGTGGCAAGGATACGTGGCCTACCTGACAGATACCTGTGTGCGGAGGCACAAATCCCCGAGGAGGGGACCAACCCTCCCCCGTTATCGCCGACCCCCACCCGAACGGCTGATCCGGTTACGATCATGCCGTCGCACACCACCCCTCCCCCTCCGCACCAGAAAGCCCGCATGAGTCCCGAACCCCCTCCCGGCCCACTGGTCGTCCGCTACAACCGGACCACCGGCGCCTGGCTGCTCGTCATCGGCGCGGTCATGCTCCTCGCCCTGCTCATCCAGGACCTGCTCTTCGACCCGCAGCGCGCCGTGATGTACCTGCTCGCCTACGCCTGCGCGGCCGTCCTGGTCTTCGGCGGCGCCACCGCCCTGGTCCGGACCGAGTAC
This sequence comes from Glycomyces sp. NPDC047369, assembly GCA_040643255.1. Lineage (GTDB taxonomy): Bacteria > Actinomycetota > Actinomycetes > Mycobacteriales > Micromonosporaceae > Glycomyces. The sequence continues at coordinate 125,824 of JBEYTX010000002.1, forward strand.
TTCACGTTCGACCCGCGGACCGACCGGCTCGTCGCCCGCAGGTTCTGGGGAGGGCGGCGCGTCTACCCGAGCCCCGGGTACGACTGGATCGCGTACTCGACCGGACCGGTGCAGATCCGCGAGGTCGCCCCGGACGGCGGCAGCCGGGTCATCCCGGTCGCCTACCTCACCGCCGATCCGGGCGACTGGGCCGAGTTCCTCGGTCGCCTCGACAACCTCAGCGCTCCGGAGGAGCCCGGCCCGGTGGAGGAGCGGCCGTGAAACGCGAGAAGCCGCCGAAGCCCATGTGGATCACCGAGGACGTGCGGTGGCGCCGCGTCGGGTACAACCGGCGGCGTCCGATCGCCCTGATGATCGCCGGCCTACTTCGACTGGGAGGAGTTCGTGGGGCACCTGCGCCGGATCGGCGCGTTGGACGACGGCGCCTGAACGCGCCGAGGCCCGGTCCCGCTTTTGCGGGCCGGGCTTCGTTTGCGGCTTGTTGTCAGGCGGTGACCAGGCTGGCCTTCTGGAACTCCTTGACCGAGGTGTAACCGGTCTTGGCCATGGCTCGGCGGAGGCCTCCGAAGAGGTTCTGGGAGCCGTCGGAGGAGTTGGAGGGGCCGTAGAGGATGGCCTCGAGGTCGGGGACCTCGACGTCGCCGGAGTCTCCCGGGCGGAAGCGGCCGCGGGGCAGCTTCGGGTGGGAGGCGGCGGAGTGCCACCAGGCGCCGGCGGCCGGGGACTCGGCGGCGTCGGCGAGGATCGAGCCGAGCATGACCGCGTCGGCGCCGCAGGCGACGGCCTTCGCGATGGCGCCCGAGTTGGTGACCTCGCCGTCGGCGATGAGGTGGACGTAGCGTCCGCCCGTCTCGTCGAGGTAGTCGCGGCGGGCCGCGGCGGCCTCCACGATCGCCGAGGCCATCGGCACGTCGATGCCGAGGACCGTGTCGGTGGTCGACCAGTCGTCGGAGCCGACCCCGACGATGACGCCCGCCGCGCCCGTGCGCATCAGGTGCATGGCCGTCTTGTAGTTCGTGGCCCCGCCCACGACGACCGGGATGTCCAGGTCGGCGATGAACTGCTTCAGGTTCAGGACGTCGCCGCCGGAGGAGACGTGCTCCGCCGAGACGATGGTGCCCTGGATGACCAGCAGGTCCACGCCCGCCTCGACCGCGAGCGGCGCGAGCTCGGCCGTGTGCTGGGGGCTGAAGCGGATCGCCGTGGTGATCCCGCCCGCGCGGATCTCTGCGATCCGCTCGGCGATGAGCTCGGGCTTCACCGGCTCCGCGTAGATCTCCTGGAGGCGCTCGATGGCGTTCTCCGCAGGCGTGTCCGCGAGCTCCTTGAGCAGCGAGCTCGGGTCGACGTAGCGGCACCACAGCCCCTCGCCGTTCAGGACGCCCAGGCCGCCGAGGCGGCCCATCTCGATCACGGACGCCGGGCTCATCGTCGCATCCGAGGGATGCGCGACCGCCGGGATCTCGAACCGGTAGGCGTCGAGCTGCCATTCGGTGGAGACATCGTCGATGTCCCTGGTGCGCCGGGTCGGCACGAGCGCCACTTCGGACAGCCGCCAGCCGCGCGCCACGATCTTGCCGGGGCCGATCTCGACCAATTCCCGCACAGTCTCTCCTCCTACCGGGCCCGACTACCGCGTGTGGTAGTTGGGCGCTTCCACGGTCATCTGGATGTCGTGCGGGTGGCTCTCCTTGAGGCCCGCAGCGGTGATCCGGACCAGACGGCCGCGTTCATGCATCCCCTCGATGGTACCGGCCCCGGTGTACCCCATCGCAATACGCAGACCGCCCACCAGCTGGTAGACCACCTGTGCGAGGGTCCCGCGGTAGGGGACCTGACCTTCGACGCCCTCGGGGACGAGCTTGTCGTTGGAGTCGACCGCGTCCTGGAAGTAGCGGTCCTTGGAGTAGGACTTCGCCTGGCCGCGGGACTGCATGGCGCCCAGGGAGCCCATGCCGCGGTAGGACTTGAACTGCTTGCCGTTCATGTAGATGAGCTCGCCGGGGCTCTCGGCGCAGCCTGCGAACAGCTGTCCCATCATGACGGTGGACGCGCCGGCGACGATGGCCTTCGCGATGTCGCCGGAGTACTGGATGCCGCCGTCGGCGATGACCGGGACGCCGCGCTCGCGGGCGACGCGGACGGTGTCCATGATCGCGGAGACCTGGGGGGCGCCGACGCCCGCGACGACGCGGGTGGTGCAGATCGCGCCGGGGCCGACGCCGACCTTGATGCCGTCCACGCCGGCCTCGATCATCGCGGCCGCGGCCTGCGCGGTCACGATGTTGCCGCCGATGATGTCGACCTTGTGGCCGAAGTCCTTGGAGATCGAGGCGATCATGTCGAGGACGCCGCGGGAGTGCCCGTGGGAGGAGTCGACGACGAGGAGGTCCACGCCCGCCTCGACGAGCTGCCCGGCGCGCGCGTACTGCTCCTCGCCGACGCCGATGGCGCCGCCGACGCGCAGGCGCCCCGAGTCGTCCTTCGACGCGTTCGGGAACTCCTCGCGCTTCGCGAAGTCCTTGACGGTGATGAGGCCGCGCAGGTAGAAGTCCGCGTCGACGATCGGGAGCTTCTCGATCTTGTGCTTCTTGAGCAGCTCGAGGGCCTCGTCCTGCGAGACGCCCTCGGGCGCGGTGATGAGGTTGTCCCGGGTCATGACCGAGGCGACCTTGACGGAGTGGTCGGTCTCGAACCGCATGTCGCGGTTGGTGATGATGCCGACGAGCTTGCCTTTTTCGTCGGTGACCGGGAGGCCGGAGATGCGGTACTTGCCGCAGAGCTTGTCGACCTGGCCGAGGGTGTCGTCGGGCGAGCACGTGACCGGGTCGGCGACCATGCCGGACTCGGAGCGCTTGACGAGGTCGACCTGCTGGGCCTGCTCCTCCGCGGGGAGGTTGCGGTGGAGGATGCCGAGGCCGCCGAGGCGGGCCATGGCGATCGCCATGCGGGCCTCGGTGACGGTGTCCATCGGCGCGGTCAGGAGCGGCACCGAGATGCGGATGTTGCGGGTGAGCTGGGAGGAGGTGTCGACCTCCGCGGGAACCACCTCGGACTCGCCGGGCAGCAGCAGCACGTCGTCATAGGTGAGGCCGAGCGGGATCGCACTCGCCGCGCCCATGGGCACCGTGGTGCCCCCGACACGCTCGCCGGCAGCGCCTTCGAGCCCTTGAATTCCGAAATCCCCTGAGAACGCCATGGGGCAATGGTAGTGCCGTAACGTGCGTCGCCCCGCGTCGCACACGTCCCCGTGGGGTGTGATTCACGGCGGGGAGCTGGGCATCCGGTCATCCGCTGAATCGACGCGGCCCCGGGCGGGTGCCGCCGGGGCCGTTTCGATGAGTGAACAAGGGTGTGGAGTTGAGGGGAAGGGGTGAGGGGGGTTACTCGAAGAGGTCCCCGGCCTCTTCGGTGAGGCTCTCGACCACGTCGCTGCCCGAGACCGCGTCCCACGCCTCGGTGGCGCCGTCGCTGACGTCCTCCCACACCTCGGTGGCGTCGATGTCGGTGACCGCGTCCGCGACCCCGTCCACGACGTCGTCGAAGATCTCTTCCACGTTCTCGCCGAAACCGTCCATGTGCCCGTCTCCTCGCATCCGTCGGGGTTTCTTGCGGCCCAGCCTAACCAGCGGGGTACGCCGTGTCAGCACCCGATCGCGACGATGGCACGCATCCGGGAGTCCCGCGGCGCGCACCCGCGCTCACCTGGCGCCGTCGCCTCAGGGCGTTAGGCTGGAACCGTGTATGAGGAGCCTCGCGACCCGTTCGCCGACGATCCCGACCACGCGGAGGCGCTCGCCCCGTTCGAACCCGAGCTGGACGACGACGACCGCGCCGACCTCCTCGAGGACCTCCACGAACTGGAGATGTTCGAGAAGGTCCTGCAACCGCAGGGCTTCCGGGGCGTGGTCGTCGACTGCGCCGACTGCGACGAGCCGCACTACTTCACGTGGGGCCTGCTCATGGCGAACCTCCGGGGACTGCTGGAGGCGAACTGCGCGCAGGTCCACGAGCCCGCGTTCGACCCCGACCCGGCGCATTACGTGACCTGGGACTACGCCCGCGGGTTCTCCGACTGCTGGCTGAAGGTCCACGGCCAGGCGGACTGAGCCGGGCCGGGAGCTAGGTCAGGAGCATCGCGCCGCCCGCGGCGGTGCCGAAGGCGATCACGACGACGCGGAAGACGATCGGCCGCAGCCGGTCGGCGATCCGCGCTCCGGTGAACCCGCCGAGGAGGCACGCGGGCGCCAGGACCAGCACCGCGAGCCAGTCGACCGGGCCGAACAGCGACACCGACAGCATCGCGGCCGTCCCCGTGGTGAGGGCCAGCAGGGCCTTGAGGCCGTTCAGGCGCCCGATCGCCGCGTCGATGCCGAGCGCCAGCGCCGTCAGGAACACGATCCCCATGCCGCCGTTGAAGTACGCGCCGTAGACGCCGCCGATGAAGACCCCGGCGTAGAGCAGCGGCGCGGAGGTGCCGCCGTGCGCGGCGAGGCGGCGGGTGATGAGCGGCTGGAGCGCGAACAGGGCGGTCGCGGACAGGATCAGGTACGGGACGAGCGCGGTGAAGACCTCGGGCGGGGCCGCGAGGAGCGCGACGGTGCCGCCGACCGCGCCGACGGCGGCGGTGGCGGCCAGGCGCGGGGCGAGGGCCCGGAAGCCGGTGAGGTGGGAGCGGAGGGCGACGGCGTTGCCGATGTAGCCGGGCCACACGGCGACCGCGTTGGTGACAGTGGCGGGGACCGGCGGGAGCCCGATCGCGAGCAGCGCGGGGAACGTGAGGAGGCTGCCGCCTCCGGCGATGGCGTTGCAGACGCCGGCGCCGAATCCGGCGGCGATCAGCAGGGCGAGGTGCTGGGGGTCCATGGGGTCCTTCCGTGGGCGGCCGGACCGATTGTATACGACCGGGCGCGGGACGGCCCGGCTCAGGACTCCCGGGCCCCGCGGCGGCGGTAGGCGGCGGTGGCGCGGACCAGGTGGTCGGCGAGGAGCGCGGCCGCGCGGTCAGCGTCGCCTTCGTCGACGGCGGCGAGGATCGCGGCGTGCTCGTCCCAGGAGTCGTCGGCGCGGTGCGGGAGCCCGGCGGCGTAGACCCAGGCGATCTGCTGGCCGAGCTGGCGGATGACGCGGCCGAGGACGGCGGAGCCGGAGGCTTCGGCGATGACCTCGTGGAAGCGGGTGTTCAGGCGCGGGAGGTCGTCGAGGCGGCCGTCGCGGACGGCGCCGCGGCCGAGGTCGAGGAGTTCGCGCAGGCGCCCGAGCTGCTCGGGGGTGCGGTTGCGGGCGGCGCGGGCGGCGCCGATGGGCTCGACGGCGGCGCGCAGTTCGAGGAGGTCCTCGGCTTCGGCGTCGGTGAGCTCGCGGACGAAGACGCCGACGTAGGGGCGGGCCTCGACGAAGCCTTCGGCCTCGAGGGTCCGCAGGGCCTCGCGGACGGGGACGCGGGAGACGCCGTAGCGGGCGGCGAGCGCTTCCTCGGTGAGGCGCTCGCCGGGCGCGAAGACGCCGTGGACGATGTCGTCGCGGACCGCGCGCGCCGCGTCCTGCGGGGCGCGGCGGGGTCCCTTGCGGTCGGTCATGGGCGGCCGTCCTCTCGGTTCGGGACCCCATTGTCGTATACATTCGGCGGACGGCGGGGCCGGGTGGCGCGCGGCGGGGGTGACGGAACTCGCCGCCTCCCTTCGCGGAGCGGGCGCCGGGGCAGGGGAAGACTGGACGCAGCCCGCGCACCGCTGCCCTAGGAGTTGGATCGTGACTGACCCGTTCATCGCCCTCGTGGACGACACCGGCGGCCCCGGGCCGCTCGAAGGGCTCCGGCTCGCCGTCAAGGACCTGTTCGACCTGGCCGGGACGCCAACGGGCGCAGGCAATCCGCGGTGGCTGGAGACGCACGTGCCGCCGGAGGAGGACGCGGAGGCCGTTGCGCGGCTGCGCGAGGCGGGCGCGCGGGTCGTGGGGAAGACGATCACCGACGAGCTCGCGTGGAGCCTCAACGGATCGAACTTCCACTACGGGGTCCCCGAGAACCCGGCCGCGCCCGGGCACGTGCCGGGCGGCTCGTCGTCGGGGTCGGCGTCGGCGGTCGCGCTGGGGCTGGCGGACATCGGGCTCGGGACGGACACCGGCGGGTCGATCCGGGTGCCCGCGTCGTACTGCGGGCTGTGGGGGCTGCGGCCGACCCACGAGCGGGTGAGTCTGCAAGGGGCCGTGCCGCTCGCGCCGACGTTCGACACCGCGGGCGTGCTCACCAGGGACGCGCACACGCTGCGCCTGGCGATGCAGGTGCTGCTGGAGGAGCCGGAGGCCGACCACGCGCCGATCCGGAGGCTCTTGGCGCCCAGCGACATCTGGGAGGAGATCGCGCCCGCGACGCGCGCGGCGGTCATGCCCGCGGTCGAGGCGCTCGGGCTCGAAGTGGACACGTCGCCGTTCTTCGACGACCCGCACTTCGGGCTCGTGCACGAGGCGGCGCCGGTGGTGGCGCCGCTCGAGAACGCCAGGCGCGCCTACGCGACGCTCCAGGCGTGGGAGGCGTGGCAGGCCCACGGCGCGTGGATCGAGGCGTCCCGGCCCGAGTTCGGGCCGGGCGTCAAGGCGCGCTTCGCGAACGCGGCGAAGCTCACCAGCGCCGAGGTGACGCGGGCGCAGCGGGTCCGCAGCGGCGTGGTGGCGCTGGTCAGGGACCGGCTCCCCGAGGGCACCGCGCTCGCGATCCCCGCCGCGCCCAGCCCCGCGCCGGGTATCGGGGAGGAACCCGACCGCGAGGCCATCGTGCGTCTGACGTGCATCGCAGGGCTCGCCGGTGCCCCCGGTCTGGCCCTGCCGGCCGGGCTGGTCGAGGACCTGCCGGTCGGCCTTCAGCTCGTCGCCACTCCGGGAGGCGACGAGGTCCTGCTGGCGCTTGCCGATCCGGACTGAGCGGGGGTCCTGCCAGGGTCCCGCTGCGGTGCCGCTCCTGCCGGGCGGACCGCGGATCAATCCTCAGTGGACGTCGACTAGCAGACGAGCCCCGAGCGGAAGGCCTCGGCCACCGCGTGGGCCCGGTCGCGCGCGCCGAGCTTGCGGAACATGCGCCGCGCGTGGGTCTTGACGGTGTCCTCGGAGACGAACAGGTCGCGTCCGATCTCGGCGTTGGACTTGCCCTCCGACATGCCGCGGAGGACCTGGAGCTCGCGCTCGGTCAGCTTCATCCCCTGGAGGGTCGAGCGCTGGCGCGGGACGGTCTCGGTGACGCGCTGGAGGCTCGGGGAGGCGAACATGATCGCCTGGGCGAGGGCGACCAGGAGGTCGTCGGAGTTGTTGGACGGCGTGCGGATGACGCCCCGGGCGCCCGCGGCCACCACCATCGCGGCGGTACGGGGGTCCGCCGCGCCGGACAGGAGGACCCCGGTGCGCGGGGAGCGGGCGCGGACGGTCTTGACGAACTTCACCGGGTCCGGGGCGGCGAGGCCGACGTCGACCAGCACCACGTCCACCTGGCGGCGGCCGAGCTCGAGGAACAGCTCGGGCGATCCCTCGACCGACTTGACCGCCTGCGCCAGGCCCATGCGGGTCGCGCAGGCCGAGATCTTCTGTCCGGCTTGAGGAGTCTTAACACAGACCAGTACGGTTCTCACTTTGTTCTACCTTTCGGTGCGGTAGGCCGTGCGTGTCTCTCTGTATCCAGCACGCAGGCGGTCCGCCGCCATGACGCGAGTTCGCGCGAATTTTTCGAGTGACTTTTCGAGGATTCCGGGAAGAGGCGTGGACGCATGGTGTTCGGGTTCGCTGACGCGAATACCTCGACCCTGATGGGAAACTGGGGGCATGACACAGCGAAGAGGCGGACGACAGCACCGGGCCGAGTCCCGCGATTTTGGTGATCATCGTTCACATCCACCTCGCCATGACCTGTCTAACGAACTAACGGCCCTGGAAGGTACGAGTTACGGCCGATATAAATCCTTGCGTGGCAAATGGTGGACAGGTCAGGCGATTCTCGACATTTTGAAAGTCCAGTCCGACCCGTACGCCCCGCCGAGCCGGGTCGAGCTCCGCTTCGACGCCGAGTCCGCGGACCTCGTCCCCGAGTGGCACGCCACCCCCGAGCGGCGCCGGGCCCTCGCGGTGCTCCTCGCCAAGCGCTTCCGGAAGGCCTGCCCGACAAGGGACCTGCGCATCGACGCGGGCGGCCAGGAGATCCTGCGGCGGGCGTCGTGCCAGGTCGGCGAGGACGGCTCGGTCGTGTTCCGCCTCGGCGCGCAGTTCCCCGGGCACGGGCGGCGCATCGCCGGGCGCCAGGCCGCGCGGCTGCTGTGCGAGGACCTGCCCGACGCGGCGGACGACGCGCTCGCCGTGGGCGAGGAGGAGGCGGGCACGTGGGTGCGCCACGCCGATGACGTTGCGGCCCTGCGGAAGCAGGTGTCGGATACCGGACTCGTCGCGTTCGTGGCCGACGGGTCGATGCTCGCGCGTCGGTCCGGAGTGGACGACCGGCCGATGGAGGCCGGGGTGCCGTTCCGCTCCCCCGACTCGCTCGCGGTCGAGGTCGAGCTGCCGCACGCGGGCAAGCTGCGGGGCATGGGCATCGCGCCGGGCGTCACGCTCGTCGTCGGCGGCGGCTTCCACGGGAAGTCGACCCTGCTGCGGGCCTTGGAGTCCGGGGTGTGGGACCACGTCCCCGGGGACGGGCGCGACTTCGTCGTCGCCGACCCGGCCACGGTGAAGGTCCGGGCCGAGGACGGGCGCGCGGTCACCGGCGTCGACGTCCACGCGTTCGTCGACCACCTGCCGTCCGGGGACGACACGCGGCACTTCTCGACCGAGAACGCCTCCGGGTCGACCTCGCAGGCGGCCGCGATCGTCGAGTCGCTCGAAGCCGGGGCGCGCGTGCTGCTCATCGACGAGGACACGGCCGCGACGAACCTCATGATCCGGGACGCGCGCATGCAGGAGCTCGTCGCGAAGGACCGCGAGCCGCTCACGCCGCTCGTCGACGTGGTGCGGTCCATGGCCGACGAGCACGGCGTCGCGGTCGTCCTGGTCATGGGCGGGTCCGGCGACTACATGGACGTCGCCGACCGGGTCGTGCTCATGGACGCGTACGTCCCCGAGGACGTCACCGAGCGCGCGAAGGCCCTGGCGGCCAAGCCGACCGGGCGGCGCGTCGAGGCCGAGGGGTTCCGGATGCCGCGGGCGCGCGTCGTCGACGCGCGGTCGGTGTCCTCCGAGTCGCGCGGGAAGCAGAAGATCCGCGCCGACGACACCGACGGGCTCCGGTTCGGGGAGTCCGAGATCGACGTGCGGGCCGTCGAGCAGATCACCGACCAGTCGATGACCGCCGGGATCGGGTACGCGATCGAGGCCGCCGTGCGGCAGGGGTGGATCGACGGGAAGGCGACGATGGCGGAGGCGCTGGACCGCTTGGACGCGGCGTTCGAGGCCGAGGGCCAGGAGGTGCTGCTGCGGGTGCGGGACGCGGACTTCGCGGTGCCCAGGCGGTTCGAGGTGGCCGCGGCGCTCAACCGGATGCGGGAGCTGCGGGTGCGGCAGTACGAGGGGTAATGCCTTGAATCAGGCGTAAAAGTGCCTTCGCGGCTCCGATCCCCAAAGGCCGCGAAGGCTCTTGAACTCTATCGGTTTCCCGACAGCATCGCGACAAACTGTCGGGATGTTGACACTTGGGGTTCCAGGGGCGTCCGGAGTCCCGGCTCCTGTCCCCGGACATGCGGAAGGGCCGCCGACGATGTCGGCGGCCCTTCCTATTTCGCTCTGCGAATCAGCAGCGCAGTTCGCTTGTCGCCCAGGCAGAGCCTGGGGACTAGTGCGAGTGCCCGTGGCCGTGGGAGTGGCCGTGCCCGGCCTCCTCCTGCTCCTCCTCGGGCTTGTCCACGATCGTCACCTCGGTGGTGAGCGCGAGGCCCACGATCGAGGCGGCGTTCAGGACCGCGTTACGGGTGACCTTCACCGGGTCGGGGATGCCGGCCGAGACCAGGTCCTCGTAGGTGTCGGTGGCCGCGTTCCAGCCCTCGCGCCAGCCCTTGCCGGCGACCGCGTTGACGACCACGTCGCCCGACTCGCCCGCGTTGGCGGCGATCTGGCGCAGCGGCTCCGACAGGGCCGCGGCGACGATCTTGAGGCCGATGCGGGCCTCAGGGTCGGCCAGCTCGACCTTGTCGAGGACCGCGATCGCGTGGACCAGGGCCGCGCCGCCGCCGGCGACGATGCCCTCTTCGACGGCGGCCTTGGTCGCGTTGACGGCGTCCTCGATGCGGTGCTTGCGCTCCTTCAGCTCGACCTCGGTGGCCGCGCCGACCTGGATGACGGCGACGCCGCCGGAGAGCTTCGCGAGACGCTCCTCCAGCTTCTCGCGGTCCCAGGACGACTCGGTCGTGGAGGCCTGCTGCTTGATCTGCGCGATGCGGGCATCGACCTCGTCGCGCTCGCCCCCGCCGTCCACGATCGTGGTGGCGTCCTTGGAGACCGTGACGCGGCGGGCCCGGCCCAGGTGCGACAGGTCGGCCTGCTTGAGGTCGAGGCCGATCTCCGAGGAGACCACCTCGGCGCCCGTCAGGGTCGCGATGTCGCCCAGGATCGCCTTGCGGCGGTCGCCGAAGGCCGGGGCCTTGACGGCGCACACGCGCAGCGTCCCGCGCAGGGCGTTCACCGTCAGGGTCGCGAGGGCCTGGCCCTCGACGTCCTCGGCGATGATGAGCAGCGGCTTCGAGGTCTCGATGACCTTCTCCAGCACCGGCAGGAGCTCCTCGATCGAGGAGATCTTCGCGTTGGTGATGAGGATGTACGGGTCCTCGAAGACCGTCTGGCGCGAGTCCTGGTCGTTGATGAAGTTCGGGGAGATGAAGCCCTTGTCGAACTGCATGCCCTCGGTGACCTCGAGGATCGTCTCCAGGCTGGAGCCGTCCTCGACCGAGATGACGCCCTCGGCGCCGACGACGTCCATCGCCTTCGCGATGAGCTCGCCGATCTCCGGGTCCTGCGCCGACACGGCCGCGACCTGCGCGATGTGCTCGTGGTCGGAGATCTCGATGGCCTGGCGCAGCAGCTCCTCGGACACGGCGTTCGCCGCGGCCTCGATGCCCTTGCGGATCGCGATCGGGTTGCCCCCGGCCGTGACCGCCTTGATGCCCGCGCGGCTCATCTTCTGCGCCAGCACGGTCGCGGTGGTCGTGCCGTCGCCCGCGACATCGTTCGTCTTGGTGGCGACTTCCTTGACCAGCTGCGCGCCGAGGTTGGCGTACGGGTCCGCGAGCTCGATCTCCTTGGCGATCGTCACGCCGTCGTTGGTGATCAGCGGCGCGCCGAACGAGCGCTGGAGGACCACGTTGCGGCCCTTCGGGCCCAGCGTGACCTTCACGGTGTCGGCGAGGTGGTCGATGCCGTGCAGCAGGTTCTGCCGCGCGTCCTCGGCGAAGTTGAGAATCTTCGGCATTGGTTCCCTTTCCTAGGAACGCGGACGGGCCCTCTGGCGAGGGCCCGGTGCGCTCTACTGCTCGACGACCGCGAGGACGTCGCGCGAGGACAGGACGAGGTACTCCTCGCCGTTGTACTTGACCTCGGTGCCGCCGTACTTGGAGTAGATGACCACGTCACCGACCTTGACGTCGATCGGGAGGCGGTTGCCCTTGTCGTCGAAGGCGCCCGGGCCCACGGCCAGGACGGTGCCCTCCTGGGGCTTCTCCTTGGCGGTGTCGGGGATGACGATGCCGGAGGCGGTGGTGGTCTCGGCCTCGTTCGCCTGGACCACGATGCGGTCGCCCAGCGGCTTGATGGCAGCCTTGCTCACTTGGTTTCTCCAAACGCGTGTTCACTACGGATGTCCGCCACGACAGCGCGGGTCTCGTCGTCGCGGGTGCCGAGGCACCGGCCCGTGGCTGGCACTCTCTCGGCGAGAGTGCCAAAGCGATCATAGCGCTTAGCAATCTCGCCCTGCGAGTGCTAAGGCCGACGTTAGTTCGCGCAGGTGGGGGCGTCAACACCGGGTCTCCCACGTCATACCATGGACCCCGTGGAAACGAGCCTTCCTGAAGCCCTCCTCGCCGACCCCGGGCTCCAGACCCGCGCCGCCGACGCCCTCGAACGCGACGGCGACCGCGCCCCGCTCACCCTCCGCAAAGCCGGCGTCGAACCCGGCTTGGCTGCGGCCGCACTGACCCTGGCAGACCTCCGGCGCCACGCCCGGACGAAATTCGGCGACCTCGCCGCGCAGTTGTACTTCACGAGGGCGGGCCTGGAGCAGGCCACGCGCTGGCCGGTGGCGGTGCGCCGGGCGGCCCGCTTCGCGGCGTCCGCTCGGGAGGTCACCGATGTGTGCTGCGGCCTGGGCACGGAGGCCCTGGCGTTCGCGCAGGCAGGTCTCGCGGTCGAAGCGGTCGACCTGAGCGAGGCGACCGCGGGCTACGCGAGGGCGAACGCCAGGGCCCTGGAGCTCCCGGTCCGAGTGACCGTCGCGGACGCCCTCCAAACCCCCCTCGCCGAATCCGCCTTCGCCGACCCGGCCCGCCGCTCCGGCGGCACCCGCACCTTCAACCCCGCCGACTACTCCCCGCCCCTGGACCCCCTCCTCGCCCACCTCGCCACCGCCCGCTTCGCCGCCGTGAAACTCGGCCCCGGCATCTCCCACGACTGGATCCCCGCAGGCGCCGAAGCGGAATGGGTTTCGGTGGATCGCGACGTCGTGGAGGCCTGCCTATGGCTGGGAGAAGCCGCCGAGGCCCCCCGCCGGGCGAGCCTCCTGAAATCCGGGCAGTGGCACGAGCTGACAGGCACAGGGGACGAACGAGCCGAGGTCGGAAACGTGGCCGCCTACCTCTACGAACCCGACGGCGCCGTGATCCGCGCGGGCCTGGTAGCCGAACTCGCCGCGGATCTGAACGCCCGCACGGGAAGCGAGAACATCGCCTACCTCTACAGCGACGCCCTTCAGAAAACCCCGTTCGCCCGGGCCTGGAAAGTCGAAGAAGTCTGGCCCCTGCACCCCAAGAAGCTCAAGACCCTCCTCGCCGAACGAGGAATCGGCCGCCTCACCATCAAGCAACGAGGCACCGGCATCGACCCCGCAGCCCTCAGAAAACAACTCAAACTCAAAGGCCCCAACGAAGCCACCCTCATAGCAACCCGCCTCGCCGATGCCCACGTGGCAATCCTCTGCTCCGAGGTCTAGACGGCCTGGTAGCGCGGGAGGACAGGGCTATTCGGGGTGGGTGAGTTTGTAGCGGAGGTTGGCGTCTTTTTGGGCGACCATGCGTTCGAGGTCGACTTGGAAGGTCTCCATCTGGGTGCGGAGGGCGGGGTCGGCGGCGGCGAGGATTCTGATGGCGAGGAGGCCGGCGTTGCGGGCGCCGCCGATGGAGACGGTGGCGACGGGGATGCCGGCGGGCATCTGGACGATCGAGAGGAGGGAGTCCATGCCGTCGAGGTGCTTGAGGGGCACGGGGACGCCGATGACGGGGAGGGGCGTCGCGGAGGCGACCATGCCGGGGAGGTGGGCCGCGCCGCCCGCGCCCGCGATGATGACCTGGAGGCCGCGACCGGCGGCGGAGTCGGCGTAGCTGAGCATGCCGTGGGGGGTGCGGTGGGCGGAGACCACGCGGACCTCGTAGGGGACGCCGAACTCGTCGAGGACGGCGGTGGCCGCCTCCATGACGGGCCAGTCGGAGTCCGAGCCCATGATGACGCCGACGCGCGGCTGCTGTTCTGTCATTACTCGCCTTCCTGGAGCCACTTGGCGGCGCGCAGGGCGCGGCGCCGCAGGAGGTCGGGGTCGTCGCCGCGGACGGTGACGTGGCCGATCTTGCGGCCGGGCCGGACGGCCTTGCCGTAGAGGTGGACGTGCGCGCCGGGGTCCTCGGCGAGGAGGTGCTGGAGCCGCTCGTCGAGGCGCGGGCCGCCGGGGGCGCCGCCGAGGACGTTCGCCATGACCGTGAAGGGCGCGACCGCGGCGGTGGAGCCCAGCGGGTAGTCGAGAACCGCACGGAGGTGCTGCTCGAACTGGCTGGTCTCGGCGCCCTCGATGGTCCAGTGGCCGGAGTTGTGGGCGCGCATCGCCAACTCGTTGATGAAGAGGCCCTTGGAGGTCTGGAAGAGTTCGACGGCGAGCATGCCGACGACGCCGAGCTCGCGGGCGACGGTCTCGCCGATCTCCTTCGCCTGCGCCGCGACGGCGGGGTCGAGGTGCGGCGCCGGGGCGATCACCTCGGTGCAGATGCCGCCGGTCTGGACGGTCTCCACGACGGGGTAGACGGCGGTCTCGCCGCGCGGGGAGCGGGCGACCTGGATCGCGAGTTCGCGCTGGAGGGGCACGCGCTCCTCGGCGATGAGGCGGAGGCCGGAGGCGAGGACGGCCTGCGCGTCGCCGGGCGTGTCGATCATCCACACGCCCTTGCCGTCGTAGCCGCCGGTCGCGGCCTTGAGGACGCAGGGGAGGCCGAAGGCTTCGACGTCGGAGATGGAGTCGACGGGGGCCCAGCGCGGCTGCGGGAGGCCGAGTTCGGCCATGCGGGTGCGCATGGCGTGTTTGTCCTGCGCGTAGAGGAGGGCCTCGGGGCGGGGCTGGACGTCGACGCCTTCGGCGATCAAGGCGCGGAGGGCCTCCTGCGGGACGTGCTCGTGGTCGAAGGTGACCACGGTGCAGCCCTTGGCGAAGCTGAGGAGGTCCTCGACGTCGCGGTAGTCGCCGAGCACAGTCGCGGGAGAGACGACGGCGGCGCTCTCGGCCGGGTCGCCCGCGAGGACCTTGAGGCTTTGGCCGAGCGCGATGGCGGCCTGGTGGGTCATTCGGGCGAGCTGGCCGGCTCCGATCATGCCCACGGTCGGGAGTTGGGTCGCTGCATCCACGGCGAGAGCCTATCCCGGCCGCGAACAGGAGCCTTGGCCATCGGGACGCGGCGTGACCTGCATCGTCAGCCGGTCATGGGATGTTCTGCGACTTCGAGGAGTTGGTCCGGGGCCACTCCCAGCGCGTCGCAGAGGGCCATGATGGTGAAGAACGCCGGTGTGGCGATGCGGCCGGTCTCGATCTTGCGCAGCGTCTCCGGGGAGATCCCGGCCTCGGCGGCGACGTCGGGGAGGCTGCGCGGGCCGCGGGCCGTGCGCAGCGCCCGGCCGAGGGCGCGGCCGCGGTCGTGCTCTTCGGGCCTCAGCGGCGGTCGGATCATACCGGTATTATAGTACCGGTATACAAATACCGGAACCCTATGGAAGGCCGACGATGATCGAGCTGTACTCCCCCGCCGAGATCGAAGCGATGCGCCCGGCGGGCCGCTTCGTGGCCGCCACGCTCTCGGAACTGGCCCGCACCGCCGAGGTCGGCATGAACCTCCTGGACCTCGACGACCTGGTCGCCCGCAGGATCAAGGAGGCCGGGGCGGTCTCCTGCTACGTCGACTACCACCCCTCGTTCGGGGGCAGCCCCTTCGGGAAGGTCCTGTGCACCTCCGTCAACGACGCGGTCCTGCACGGCCTCCCCCACGACTACAAGCTCCAGGACGGCGACCTGGTGAGCTTCGACTTCGCGGCCGAGGTCGACGGCTGGGTCGCGGACTCGGCGCTGTCGGTCGTCGTCGGCGAGGCGAAGGACGAGGACCTGCGGCTCATCGACACCACGACTCGCGCGCTCGAGGCGGGGATCGGGGCCGCGGTCGCCGGGAACAAGATCGGGGACATCGGGCACGCGATCGCCACCGTGGCGCGCGGCGACGGCCTCGGCGTGAACACGCAGTTCGGCGGGCACGGCGTGGGCCGGACCATGCACGGCGACCCGCACGTGCCCAACGACGGCCGCCCGGGCCGGGGCATGAAGCTGCGGCCGGGCCTGGTCATCGCGATCGAGCCGTGGTTCCTCCAGACGACCGACGAGATCGTCTACGACCCCGACGGGTGGACGCTGCGCAGCGCCGACGGCTCCCGCGGCGCGCACATGGAGCACACCGTGGCGATCACCGAGGACGGTCCGATCATCCTCACGGCCCGCGACTGAGCAGCGATCATGAAGGGCGCTCGGCCTCGGCGCGCTTGAGGCGCTCCATGCGGTCGAGCATGCGCTCCGAGACGACCTCTTCGGCGGTGACGGCGTATCCGTAGTGGTCGCGCCAGTCGCCGTCGATGTACAGGTACCGCTTGTGGAGGCCCTCGCGGCGCAGGCCGAGCTTCTCGGCGACGCGGTTCGACGGCCCGTTCTCGGGGCGGATGTTCACCTCGATGCGGTGCAGCCGGCCGACGGTGAGCGCGTGGTCGACGACGAGCGCGAGCGCGGTCGCGGTGATGTTGCGCCCGGCGTGGCCGCGGTCGATCCAGTAGCCCGCGTAAGCGGAGCCGAAGGCGCGGCGCACGATGTTGCCGACGGTGAGGCCGCCGACGAGCTTGCCGTCCCAGCAGACCGCGAGGGGCCAGCTGGTGCCGTCCTTGACGGAGCGCTTCAGGCTGCGGAGCATCGCGCGGAACGCGGCGGGAGAGTGGGCCTCGTGCCAGGTCGTGCCGGTGCCGGGCTCCCAGGGGGCGAGCCAGGCCTCGTTGGCGCGGCGCAGTTCGGACCAGCGGTTGGCGTCGGAGCGGCGGAAGGGCCGGACGCTCACCTGCTCGTGTTCGAGGTGCACCGGCCATCCGGGGTTGGAAAGGGTCATCGGTCTGGGTCCAACTGCGTTCGTGGGACGGTCATCGGGGGCCGTCCGGCTGGATGTCGGCGTCGGTCATCGGTTCCTGTCGAGCAGGAGCACGTCCACCGTGGACCCGGCGGGCACCCGGGTCGCGTTCTCGCCGATCGTCATCAGGCCGGTGGCCTCGGCGAGACCGGAGAGCGTGTATGAAGCGGCACCGAGCGGTGCGACGGTGTAGCCGCCGCCGCGGCGCTCGGCGACGCGGACGGGGCGGAATTCCCTGAGTCCGCTCGGTGAGGATACGGGCTCGGTCAGGTTGGCGCGCACGCTGGGCCGGAAAACCGGCTCGGCGCCCGCGAGCCGCTGGATGAGCGGGCGGGCGACGACCTCGAACGCGATGGTCGCGGCGACCGGGTCGCCGGGGAGGCACACGACGGGGACCTCCTCGGGGCCGATCGTGCCGAACCCCATGGTCTCGCACAGGTACACGGCGATCGGCGAGAAGTCGACGGCGCCGTCGCGCGAGAACGTGCGCCGGACCATGTCGCCGGGGCCGGTGCCGGTGCCGCCGGTGGTGATGACGAGGTCGGCGCGGAGGATCTGGTCGTCGAGGACCGAGCGCAGCGCGTCGGGCTCGTCGTCGCAGATGCCGACGCGGTAGGCGTGGGCCCCGGCTTCGGAGGCGGCGGCGGTGACGAGGTGGGAGTTGACGTCGATGAGCTGGCCGGGCTGGGAGGGGCGGCCGGTGTCGACGAGCTCGTCGCCGGTGGCGATGACGACGACGCGCGGCGTGGGCCGCACGACGACGTCGGCGATCCCGGCGGCGGCGAGGAGGCCCACGAGCTGCGGGGTGACGCGGCGGCCCTCGTGGGCGAGGATCTCGCCCGAGGAGCGCTCGGATCCCATGCGGCGCACGCCGTGCCCGCGGCGGGGCGCCTGGCGGACGTCGACGGTGGCCATGCCCTCGTCGGTCCACGCGAGCGGCACCACGATGTCGGCGCCCACCGGGAGCGCCGCGCCCGCGGCGACCGAGAAGCACGTGCCCGCGACGAGGCGCACCGGGCGCCACGAGGACGCGGCGAGGTCCCCGAGGACCTTCAGGCCGACCCCGCGCTCGGGGCTGGCTCCGGCGATGTCGTCGGCCGCGCAGGCGTACCCGTCGATCGCGGCGTAGTCGAAGGCGGGGAGCGGCCCGGGGTTGACCGCGTTCTCGGCGAGGACCGACCCGGTCGACTGGGTCATGTCGATGTCGACCGGGGGCAGGGGTCGGACGAGCGCCAGCGCCTTCGACAGGAAGTCGGCCAATGGCGTCGCGTCGCCGGTCCCCATCTCTCCTCATCCCCCCGTCGGTCAGAAACTCGAATGCGCCGCCTGGCGGCGGTGCGGTCAGTCCAGTGTCGCACTGAATTCGCGCAGCCAGGCGTTGAAGCCGGGCAAGTCGTCGCGTCGGCTGGCGAGCTCGACGAGGGTCTGGAGGTACTCGACGGGCTGGCCGGTGTCGTAGCGGCGGCCGCGGAGGATGACGGCGTGGACGGGGGTTCCGTTGGCGCGCATGGCGTCCATGGCGTCGGTGAGTTGGATTTCGCCGCCGCTGCCGGGCTCGGTGCGGTCGAGTTCGGCGAAGATCGCGCCGGGCAGGACATAGCGTCCGATGAGGATGAGATTCGAGGGCGCGTCCTCGCAGGCGGGCTTCTCGACCATTCCGGTGACTTCGACGATGTCGGGCGTGTCGGTGGTCCGGACCGAGGCGACGCCGTACCGGGAGACCTCGGACTCGGGGACTTCGAGGAGCGCGAGGACGATGCCGCCGGTGTCGGACTGGAGGTCGATCATGCGCGGGAGGAGCTTGTCGTCGACGTCGTAGAACTCGTCGCCGAGGAGGACCGCGAAGGGCTCGTCGCCGACGTGGGCGGCGGCGCGTCCGACGGCGTGGCCGAGGCCCTTGGCGCGGCCCTGGCGGATGGCGTGGACCTCGGCGATGCGCTCGGGGGCCTTGACGGCCTCGATGAGGTCGTGCTTGCCCTTGGCGGCGAGGGCCTCTTCGAGGTCGGGGCGGACGTCGAAGTAGTCGGTGATCGCGTCCTTGCCGCGGGCGGTGACCATGGCGATGTCGTCGAGCCCGGCGGCGGCGGCTTCCTCCACGATGTACTGGAGGACCGGCGTGTCGACGATCGGCAGCAGCTCCTTGGGGACCGCCTTCGTCACCGGCAGGAATCGGGTGGCGTTGCCCGCCACGGGAATGACGGCTTTCGTGGCGCGGGGCGCAGATTCTGGCATATGGCGAGGGTATCGCGGGCACGCTCCGTCAGGTTCCGGCCACCCTGGAGAACAGCGGGTGAACGATCCTCATACGGGTGCGACGCGCCACGTATCCCTTCCGGCGGCTTTCGCGGCGTAGAGGGCCTCGTCGGCGGCCGCCAGGACCTCGCCGGCGGTGTCGGCGTGCTCGCCGAGGACGGCGACGCCGATGGAGACGGTGACGCGCAGTTCGCGGCCGCCGGAGGCGTCGTTGACCTTGAAGGGGCGGGCGGCGACGGAGCGGCCGAGGCGCTCGGCGACGGCGGCCGCGCCGTTCGCGTCGGTCTCGGGGAGCAGGACCATGAACTCCTCGCCGCCGTGGCGGAACGCAAGGTCCACTTCGCGGATCTGGCCCGTGATGCGGCGCGCGAGCTCGGTGAGGACCTGGTCGCCGACGGGGTGCCCGTACGTGTCGTTGACGGTCTTAAAGCGGTCGAGGTCGATCGCCAGGAGCGCGGAGGGCCGCTGGTAGCGGCGCGAGCGCTCGGCTTCGCGGCGCAGGGACGTCTGCATGAACCGGTAGTTCCACAGGCCCGTGAGCGGGTCGGTGAGGCTGAGGCGCTGGGCCTGGCGGTGCAGGAGCACGTTCTCGACGGCGACCGACGCCTGCCCGGCGAAGGTGCGGAGCGTGTCGACGTCGCCGGGCTCGAAGTCGTCCCCGGCGATCCGGTTGTAGAGGACGAGGACGCCGAGGACCCCGGACTCGGTGCGCGGGGCGCCCGGGTCGTCGGACTCGGCGGGCGCGCGGCCCTCGAAGGGGACGGCGACGATCGAGCGGGCGTCGGGTTCGGTGTCGGCGCGGCGGCGGCCCTCGAAGACGCCGTCGGCGATGCGCCCGTGCGCGGGCTCGCCGGAGGCGGCGATGGACCCGATGATGCCTTCGCCGAGGCGGATCGTCGCGGGCTGGTCGATGCCGAGGTCCCCTTCGCCGGCCCGCTGGCGCAGCTGGTCGGCGTCGTCGACGTCCACGAGCATGACGACCCCGGCCTCGGCGCCCGCGGTGACCATCGCGGTGTCGAGGATGACCTCCAGGATCCGGTCGAGGTCGAGGGTCGCGGTGAGGGTCTGGCCGAGGCGGCCGAGCTGGCCGCGCATCTGGTCGCGGGAGGCGGTCAGGGCGTTCACGTACGCCTGGGTCTGCGCGGTCATGCGGTTGAACGCGAGCGCGAGGTGCGCGACCTCGTCGCGGCCGTGGACGGGCACGCGGACGTTCAGGTCGCCTTCGGAGACGCGCTCGGCGGCGGCGGCGAGCTCGTGGAGGGGCCGGGTCGTGGAGCGGGCGAGCCACGCGGCCAGGCCGACGGCGCACAGGCCGGAGGCGGCGACCATCGCGGCGAGGGTCCAGTACATGGGGGTGACGCTGGTGGCGACCGTGCCGATGTTCAGCGGCAGGAACGAGTCGGTCTCGTCCCAGCGGCCCGCGTCGACGCCGCCGACGCGCATCGGGTCGGCGCGGCCGTCGAGGAGGACCAGCTCGGCGTCGGCGACGCGCGCGATGCGGGAGAGGAACTCCTGGTCGACGATGCGGAAGGCGCTGAAGACGGCGGTGGTGCCGTCGGCGTTCTGGACCTCGGCCTGGGCGCCGAGGGCGACGATCGGACCGGACCCGGCGTAGGCGGCGGCCTCGCCGCAGTCGACCCAGGCGCCGTCGGGGGCGGGCGCGCCGATGTCGGGGCCGGACGTGGAGCCGGCGTCCTGGAGGCCGGTGAAGACGACGCCGTCGACGACCTTGCGGTCGACGACGAGCTGGGCCATTTCGAGCGCGTCGTCGTTGCCGCCGCTACTGTGGCTGAGGGCCACGACCGCGGCCGAGGCCTGGATGCGCTCGCAGATCGTGCCGAGGGTGGAGTCGACCGACGTCACCGCCGAGGACGCCAGGGCCTCGCCGCGGGAGTCCGCCAGGTGGGACATGACGGCAGCGACGAAGACGGCCCCCACCAGGACCGGCCCGAGCACGACGACGAGGAACGCCGTGGTGAGCCGTGAGCGCAGCGACACCGAAGCCCCCTCAAGTTCACTCCCTTAGAAGACTACCTAGAGCTACCGACCGGACACGACAAGGCATCCGGTTTATCGTCACTCTGGCTGAATGGACGAGTGTGATCGCCTGTTCGGGGGAATCCTTCCAGGTGACCTATGACGACGGAGGGAATTCGCATGCAAGAGAGCAAGCAGAGGGCGCGCCGCGCGCTCCTGGACGCGCGCACGGCCATGCCCGGCGCGGCCCGCGCGGCCGCCGACGTCGCCACGTGGAAGGCCTTGCGGGACTTCCTCATCGAGGCGGTCGACGAGGGCGCGGTGGTCGCCGCGTACCGGCCGTTCGGCGCCGAGCCGGGCTGCACGCTCGAACCCGAACTGCCCGAACGGCTCGCGGTGGTCTACCGGGTCATGCTGCCCGTGCTGCTGCCGGACAAGGACCTCGACTGGGCGCTGGTCGGCGACGAGGGGACGCCCCGGGAGCCCGGCCGCATCGAGGACGCCGCAGCCGTCATCGTCCCCGGCCTCGCCGTCTCACTGGACGGGACGCGGCTCGGCCGCGGGGGCGGCTCGTACGACCGGGCGCTGGCCCGCGTCGGCCCCGACGTGCCCGTGGTGGCGCTGCTGCGCGACGGCGAGTTCGGGGTCCAGGTGCCCGCGGAGCCGCACGACCGGCCTGTCACCGGAGTGGTGACACCCGGGAAGGGATTCGTGTCACTGCGGTAGTGGCCGCTGCCTCACGCCGACCTCGGCGAAGCTTGCGAGCCGTAAATGTGACGAGCGGGATGGAATTAGCAGTCGCCTGCGTTGACTGCTAATGTCGATCGGGTCCCGTGTCAAGTCCTGGAGGTTGGACGTGCCTGTCTACGAATACCGCTGCAAGGAGTGCGGTTACGAGTTCGACAAACACCAGTCGTTCGCCGAAGCGCGGTTGACGGACTGCCCGAGCTGCGAGGCCAAGGGCGCGCTCCGCAAGGTCTTCGGGAACGTCGGCGTCACCTTCAAGGGCAGCGGTTTCTACCGGACCGACTCGCGGTCCACCGACTCCTCCTCGCTCGGCTCGAACGGGTCGAAGAACGGCGCGAAGAAGAGCGAGCCCAAGTCCGAGGCGAAGCAGTCCGAGTCCAAGCCCGCGAAGAAGTCGGACTCCGCGAAGGCCGCCTAGGCGGTACAGAGATCTCCATCGGTGCCCGGTCGCGTCGCGGCCGGGCACCGGTGCGTTCAGAGCGCGAGGGCGACTGCGGTGGTGAGGACCAGCTGCGCGAGGGCGACCGGGACGAGGCCCTTCCAGCAGAGCGCCTGGATCTGGTCGACGCGCAGGCGCGGCCAGGCGACGCGGAGCCAGATGACGACGGCGGCGAGCGCGCCGGTCTTCAGGAGCGTCCAGAGCCAGCCGAGGGAGTCGGGGCCGGGGCCCTTCCAGCCGCCGAGGAACAACACGGTGGTGAGCGCGGAGATGACGACGATGCCGACGTACTCGGCGAGGAGCAGCAGCGCGAACCGGAGCCCGGCGTACTCGGTGAGGTAGCCGAAGACGAGCTCGGAGTCGGCGACGGGCGCGTCGAACGGCGGGCGGCGGATCTCGGCGAGCCCGGCCGTGAAGAACACGAGCGCCGCGGGCGCCTGCCACAGGAGCCACCAGGGGTTCCAGGCGTCGACGATCGCGGGGAGGCTGAGGGTCCCGGCGGCGACGGCGACCGAGGCGGCGGCGAGGACCAGCGGGAGCTCGTAGGCCATGAGCTGCGCGGCGCCGCGGAGCGCGCCGATGAGCGTGTACTTGTTCGCGGAGGACCACCCGGCCATGAGGACCGCGAGGACGCCGACGCCGACGAGCGCGACGACCACGAAGAGCCCCATGTCGAGCGAGGAGCCGACGAGGTCGCCGGGGCCGAGCGGGATGAACAGCAGCACCAGGAGGTACGGCAGGAGGGCGACGGCGGGCGCGAGCTTGAAGACGGGCTTGTCGGCGGCGTCGGGAACGAGGTCCTCCTTCTGCGCGAACTTGACGCCGTCGGCGATGAGCTGGGCCCAGCCGTGGAAGCGTCCGGCGTGCATGGGGCCGAGGCGGCCCTGCATGTGCGCCATGAGCTTGTGCTCGGTCTGGCCGACGACGAGCGGCAGGACGAGGAACGCGGCGAGGACCGCGACGACCTTCACCGCGATCTCAAGCGCCATCTTGCATCCAGTCGTCGGGGACGCCGGGGGGCTTCTTGGGGGCGCGCTTGCGGGCGGTGCCCCCCTTCGGCGAAGCTTGCGAGCCGTCGATGTGCCTACCTTCGCCGGGTTCCTTGGCGCCGGGCCAGGGCTTGACGACGCGGGCGGCGAGCACGAAGTCCTTGCGCAGCGGGTGGCCCTCGAACTCGGGGGCCAGGAGCAGCGGGGCGGGGTTGGGGTGGCCGGGGAAGTCGAGGCCGAACATCTCGCGGGTCTCGCGCTCGTGCCAGTCGGCGCCCGGATAGAGGTCGGTGACCGTGGGGGCGGCGGGTTCGGCGAGGAGGCTGCGGAGGAGGACGCCGCGCCGCTCGGCGATGGACCAGAGGTGCGCGACGAGACGGAAGCCCTCGGGGCCTTCGTCGACGGCGGAGAGCCAGTCGAAGAAGTCGCAGCCGAGGACGTCGCGGCAGACGCGGACCGACTCGTGCCAGTGCTCCGGGGCGACGTCGGCGACGGCGCGGGCGCCGTCAGGGGTGGTCTCATCGACGCCGAGGGCCTCGCGCACGCGGTCGTCCCAGGTCATTCGGGCCTCCGCAGCAGCGGGCGCAGGCTCGGCTTACGGAGGGGCGCGGCGCCGATCTGCTTCTGGAGCTCGCCGATGCCGTGCAGGAGCGCCTCGGGGCGGGGCGGGCAGCCGGGGATGTAGACGTCGACCGGGATGATCTGGTCGACCCCTTTGGTGACGCAGTAGGAGTCCCAGTAGGGGCCGCCGGAGTTCGAGCACGCGCCGAAGGAGATGACGTACTTCGGTTCGGGCATCTGGTCGTAGAGGCGCTTGATCGCCGGGGCCATCTTGTCGGTGACGGTGCCGGAGACGACCATGAGGTCGGCTTGGCGCGGCGAGTGCGCGAAGGGGATGACGCCGAGGCGCATGAAGTCGTGGCGGCTCATCGACGCGGCGATGAACTCGATGGCGCAGCACGCGAGGCCGAAGTTGAAGACCCAGAGGGAGTAGCGGCGGCCCCAGTTGAGGACGAAGCGGATCGGTTCGCCGACGATGCCGGCGCTCTCGCCGGGCTTGGAGGGGAAGGGGAGCTTCACCGCCACCGCAGGACCCCCTTGCGCCAGGCGTAGGCGAGGCCGAGGGCGAGGACGCCGACGAAGACGCCCATCTCGACCGCCGCGGCGGCCCCGAACGCGCGGAAGACCGCGGCCCACGGGAACAGGAACACGGCCTCGACCGCGAAGAGCACGAACAGGAACGCGTACACGTAGTACCGGATCTGGACCTGCGCCCAGTCCTTGCCGACCGGGTCCACACCGCACTCGTACGTCTCGCCCTTGGCCTTGGAGGGGGCGCTCGGGCGCAGGACCGCGTTGGCCGCCATCGCCGCGGCGACGAACGCGAACCCGGCCAGCAGCAGGACGCCGAAGACCGCGTAGTCGCCCAGGCGCGAGGTGTCCATATCGACACCCTAATGCCGCGAAGGGGTCCGGCGATACCCGTGCGCGCGGGTTTCGAGAAGGAAGGAGCGGGGCCGGACGGCGAGCGGTTGTCGCGGATCTCCGATGCGCGCGCCGCAACCGAGCGGCACTCACACACGTGTTGATGCTGTACACCCGCGAACGCAAGCTGACACTTCGGAAGGGGGTCACGGCCCGTGACCGTTGCCGCCGGCGCACCGACGATCCGTCCCGCGCTCGACGCCGCGACCCTGGACGCCGAGTTCGCCGAGGTCGTCGGCGGACTGGTGCCGAGCGGCCGCCGGGGACCCCGCGGAACGCTCGCCGACAGTATTGTCGACATGGCGACCCCCCCTCGTGTCTCCGACTGCGCGAAAGCGACAATGGTTGCCGCCGGGCACGAGCATCAGGGCCCGTTGAATGCCCTAGTTTCCCCTACCTGCGCAGGAGCGGATGTGCGAACGGAGGCGGAGTTCACCGACCTCTACGAGAGCCACTTCTCGGAGCTCGCCGCACAGGTGTGCGCTTACCTCGGGGACGCCACCGAGGCCCAGGACCTCGTCCAGGAGGCGTTCCTGCGGGCGTGGCAGCGCTGGGACAAGGTCGGCGGGTACGAGGAGCCGGTCGCGTGGGTGCGCCGCGTCGCGTGGAACCTCGCCACCAGCCGCCACCGCCGCAACCAGGTGGCGCGCAAGTTCCTCCAGAAGTCGCAGGCCCCCGAGCCCGCGCCCGCCGCGAGCCCCGACCACGTCGCGCTCGTCGCCGCGCTCAAGCAGGTCCCGCACAAGCGCCGCCAGGCGCTCGTCATGCACTACATGGCGGACATGACGATCAGCGCGATCGCCGCCGAGACCGGCGCCCGCGAGGGCACCGTCAAGTCCTGGCTGCACCGCGGGCGCAAGGAGCTGGCCGCGCTCCTCGCCGACCAGAACGACGACACCGCCGCCATCCGGACCGGCGCCCTCAAAGCCGAGGCGGCGAACGGGACCGACCCCGACACCATGCCGATCCGCATCCGCCGCGGCGCCCGGGTGCCCCGCCCCGCCGCCCGCCGATCTTCCGTGAAGGAGGACCGTTCATGAGTGCCGAATTCGACCGCGACCACGAGACGGTCGCGGCGGCGTTCAGGAGCCTGAAGGCGGAGTCCGCCGCGCAGTTCCCGCCCCCGCCGGTCGACGAGCTCATCATGCGCGGCCCGGCCGCCCTGCGGCGCCGGCGCCTCGTGTCGCTCGCCGCCGTCGTCGGCGCCTGCACCGCGGTCACCGCGGGCGGCTTCGCCGTCGCGCAGACCCTCGGGCCGCTCAAGGACGAACCCGACACCACCGGGTCCGCGAACGGGCCCGTGTCCAACAGCGAGTCCGACGAGGACCCCTCGGCGTCGCCCGGCGGCCCCGCCAGCGGCGGCGTCGACGACGGCGAGGCGACCACGTTCGCGCCGTCCCCGCCCGCCGACGACATCGAGGCGCTGCTCATCCAGGGGCCGTTCACCGGCGACTGGGCCGAGGCCTGCGGGCCCGGCCTCCAGGACGCGGACTTCGAGTCCTGGGAGATCACCGGCGACGCCGGCTGGAGCATCGCGTTCGCCGCCGAAGGCGACGTGGACCTCGACGGCGAGAAGGACACGCTCCTCGCGCTCACGTGCGGCGAGCAGACCGGCATCGCCGCGTTCGCCGCCGCCGAGGACGAGGAGGGCGCGCCCGTGCTCGCGTCCTTCGGCTGGGTCTGGCAGCCCGACGGCGGGCACGTGCCGGAGACGGTCGCGGCGGCCGAGACCGGCGTCGTCACCGTCACTGGCGTCGACGCCGAGGACGCGCCGTGGACCGTGTCGTTCGCGTGGGACCCCGAGGAGCTGGTGTTCGCACCCGTCGACGAGGGCGCCAGCGCCGAGCCGACCGACGGCGAGAGCGCCGCCTCCTCGACCCCCTCGGAGACGCCGACGACCGACGCCGCGACGTCAGGGACGACGGGCGCGAGCGGGTCGTTACGGCCCCTCCCGCGAGCCCCTTTCACGACCTCCTCCGGGCCTCCGGCGTGTCGCCCGCGCCCAGCATCCGGGACGGCGCCCTTGGAACGGGACACCGCTCCGGACAGCCGAAACGAGAGGTCCAGGTCACTGAAACGGGCGGTCGTTCCCATACAGTGAGAGGTATCGCACCGAGTGGTGTCGCCTACATCGCGCCCGCCGCGCTGGGTTGGCACCGCCGCCGCGCGCCCGCGTAGCATCGCAAGTAAGACATGGCGGGGAACCGCCGTTGCAGCGGCGGGGCCCGTCTCCGCCGGGACCGAAGCCGCAGCCCCTGCGCGCCCCAGCAAGAGGAGAACTAGGTGAACACCGTCCGGCAGCTCGACCGGGTCGTCATCCGCTTCGCTGGGGACTCCGGCGACGGCATGCAGCTCACCGGGGACCGCTTCACCGCGGAGACCGCCAAGCTCGGCAACGACCTGTCGACCCTCCCGAACTACCCCGCCGAGATCCGGGCGCCCGCCGGGACCCTCCCGGGCGTGTCGAGCTTCCAGATCCACTTCGCGGACACCGACATCCTCACCCCGGGCGACCAGCCCGAGGTGCTCATCGCGATGAACCCGGCCGCGCTCAAGGCGAACCTGCGGGACCTCAAGCCCGGCGGCACCATCGTCGTGAACACCGACGAGTTCACCAAGCGGAACCTCACCAAGGTCGGCTACGACGACAACCCGCTCGAGGACGGCTCGCTCGACGACTACCAGGTGTACCCGGTGGCGCTCGCGACCCTCACGATCGGCGCGCTCGCCGAGCACGAGGTGTCGAAGAAGGACGCCGAGCGGTCCAAGAACATGTTCGCGCTGGGCCTGGTGTCGTGGATGTACTCGCGGCCCACCGAGGCCACCGAGGAGTTCCTCCGCGGCAAGTTCAAGTCCAAGCCGGTGATCGCCGAGGCGAACATCGCGGCGCTGCGGGCCGGGTGGAACTACGGCGAGACCGCCGAGGCGTTCGCCGTCAGGTTCGAGATCCCGCCGGCGAAGCTCGCCGCCGGGACGTACCGGAACATCACCGGGAACACCGCGCTCGCGTGGGGCATCACCGCTTCGGGCGTCGCGTCGGGCCTGCCGGTGTTCCTGGGCGCGTACCCGATCACGCCCGCCAGCGACATCCTCCACGAGCTGTCGAAGCACAAGCGGTTCGGTGTGACCACCGTGCAGGCCGAGGACGAGATCGCGGCCGTGGGCGCGGCCCTGGGGGCCTCGTGGGGCGGGGCGCTCGGCGTCACCACCTCCTCGGGTCCCGGCATCGCGCTCAAGTCCGAGACGATCTCGCTCGCGGTGTCCCTGGAGCTGCCGCTCGTCGTCGTCGACGTGCAGCGCGCCGGGCCCTCGACGGGCATGCCGACCAAGACCGAGCAGGCCGACCTCGTGATGGCCATGTTCGGCCGCCACGGCGAGGCCCCGATCGCGGTCCTCGCGCCGCAGTCCCCGTCGGACTGCTTCGACATCATGCTGGAGGCGGCGCGGATCGCGCTGACCTACCGGACGCCGGTCATGGTCCTGTCGGACGGGTACATCGCCAACGGCGCCGAGCCGTGGAAGCTCCCGGAGCTGGCCGACCTCCCCGACCTGTCGGTGGAGTTCGCGACCGAGCCGAACGCCGTGGACGCGAAGGGCGAGGAGATCTTCCTGCCGTTCCAGCGCGACCCGGTGACGCTCGCGCGGCCGTGGGCGGTCCCCGGCACCCCGGGTCTCCAGCACCGCATCGGCGGCATCGAGAAGGCCGACGGGACCGGCGACATCTCGTACGACCCGATCAACCACGACCACATGGTCCGCACCCGCGCCGCGAAGATCGCCGGCGTCGAGGTCCCGGACCTGGAGGTCGACGACCCGACGGGCGACGCGAACGTGCTCGTCCTCGGGTGGGGCTCCACGTGGGGCCCGATCGGGGCGGCCGTGCGGGCCCTGCGCGAGAAGGGCGCCTCGATCGCCCGCGCGCACCTGCGCTATCTGAACCCCATGCCGCGCAACACGGCCCACGTGCTGGAGAAGTACGACAAGGTCGTGGTCCCGGAGATGAACCTGGGTCAGCTCGCGCTGCTGCTGCGCGGGAACTTCCCCGGAACCGACGTGGTCGGCTACAACAAGGTGCGCGGCCTGCCGTTCACCTCCAACGAACTGACGGACGCCCTGGAGGAGGTCATCAAGAATGGCTGACGCGGTGAAGCTGGACGCCCCCAAGCTGAAGGCCAAGGACTTCAAGTCGACCCAGGAGGTGCGCTGGTGCCCCGGGTGCGGCGACTACGCCATCCTGGCCGCGGTCCAGTCGTTCCTGCCCGAGCTGGGCCTCGAGCGCGAGAACATCGCGTTCGTGTCCGGCATCGGCTGCTCCTCGCGGTTCCCGTACTACCTGAACACGTACGGGATCCACTCGATCCACGGCCGCGCCCCGGCCATCGCCACGGGCCTGGCGGTCTCCCGCCCGGACCTGTCGGTGTGGGTCGTCACCGGCGACGGCGACGCGCTGTCGATCGGCGGCAACCACCTCATCCACGCGCTGCGCCGCAACGTGAACCTGAAGATCCTGCTGTTCAACAACCGGATCTACGGGCTCACGAAGGGCCAGTACTCCCCCACGTCGGAGCCGGGCAAGCTGACGAAGTCGAGCCCGATGGGCTCTGTCGACGCGCCGTTCAACCCGCTGTCGCTGGCGCTGGGCTCGGAGGCGACGTTCGTGGCCCGGACCCTGGACTCGGACCGCGCGCACCTGCACGAGGTGCTGCGCGCCGCGGCCGAGCACGAGGGGTCGGCGTTCGTGGAGATCTACCAGAACTGCCCGATCTTCAACGACAACGCGTTCGAGATCCTGAAGAACCCGGAGACCCGCGACGAGGCGATCATCCGCCTCAAGGACGGCGAGCCGATCCGCTTCGGCGACAAGGTCGTCGTGCAGTCCGGGTACGGGCTCCAGGTGAAGGACGCGTCCGAGGTCGACGAGTCCGAGGTCGTGGTCCACAAGGCCGACGTGGAGGACCCGGCGTACGCGTTCGCGCTGTCGCGCCTCTCGGGCATCGCGCTCGACCACACCCCGATCGGCGTGTTCCGCTCCGTCAAGCGGCCCACCTACGACAAGGGCGTCCGCACGCAGGTCGACGAGGCCGCGGCCGGAGTCGACCGCAAGGAGGCCCTGGACCGGCTCCTGCACGGCGGGGACACCTGGACCGTGCTGTAAGGCGAGCTTCATGGACGGCCGGGCCTTCGGGCCCGGCCGTTTCGCGTCGCGCTAGACGAGGGGCTGGAGTTCGGCGGCGGCTTCGCGCAGGCGCGCGGACATGCGGGACCAGGACTCGCGGATGTCGCCGAGCGGCATGGCGACCGCGAAGACGACGCGCTCGGAGGGGCTGCCGTCGCGGCGGACCACGACCCCGGCGCAGGCGACGTCCGCTTTGAACTGGCCGAGCTCGGCGTAGACGCCGGACTCGTCGCCGACGGCGAGGTCGTGCTCGAAGGCGTCGGGTTCGACGAGGGTGCGGCCGGTGAAGCGGCGCATGCCCGCGGCGCGCAGGAAGCGGGCCCGGTCGTCGGGGCGCAGCGTCGCGAGGAGGGCCTTGCCGAGGGCGGTGGCGTGGGCGCCGTCGTCGAAGCCGACGATGAGGTCCTCCACGTGCGGGCTGCGGTTGCCCTCGATGACCTCGGTGACCGCCGGGCGGTCCTCCACGAAGCGGGCCACGAACGTCGAGTAGCCGGTCTCCGCGGAGACCTTCCGCATGTAGTCGCCGCAGGTCTTCGGGCCCGAGATCGCGCGCGTGAGCTCGGAGTAGCGGTCGGAGACCTCCAGGCCGAGCGAGTAGCGGCCCTCGCCGTCGCGGCGCAGGTAGCCCTCGTAGACGAGGGTCCGCAGGAGGTTGTAGGCGGTCGCGCGGTTGAGGCCGCACTCGAAGGCGATGCGCGGGGCCGAGACGCCGTCGGCGTGGCGGCCCACGAGCTCCATGATGCGCAGTGCGCGCTGGACGCTCTGGATCAATTTGGTCGGTTCCTGGCGCGCGGTCAGACCGGGGTCCGCACCCCGGGCCTCCTGCGAAGAAATCCCTGGTCGCTGCCGGTCCACCATACCGTCGCTCCAATTGCACACCGTGATCCGGAGGCCGTGGCGCCGCGGGGCGCCCACCGGATCGGCCGTGATCTAACTATATAAACAACAGCCGGTTGCGTCTCCGTCGCATACAGGGCAGTATCGATGTGTCAGCACCGTTCGCGAATCGGCCCCGGCCGACCGCGGACAAACCGCGGCGGCGGCGTCGAGTCCCCACCAAACTTCCTCGCCGGAGCCGCGGACATACGAATAACCGAAGCGCGGCGGCTCCCTCCCACCAGGGCCGCCGCGTTTCGCATGCCCAAGCGGGGCATGGCGATCCGCTGCGGATCCCGGCCGGCGCCAACCCGTGACACCGGGTTCAACCGTCGCACACGCTCAGTGTGCGAGTCAAGACAAGTCACCCGAATCCGTGAACGCACACCGCGTTTCCCTCGATGTGAACACATTCTGGGCGCGAACCGCGCGTTGGAGTACGGTTGCCGCCGTGCCCCCAGCCGTCCTGACGCCCTCCAGACCCAAGACCTCCGTGACGATCACCGCCGCCATGAGCGTGCAGGTCGCGGCCGTGCTGCCGCTGTTCCTGTTCGGCGGGCTCGCGGTCCAGATCGCCGACGAGCTCGGCATGGGCGTCAGCGCGATCGGCCTCATCTCAGGGCTCTACTTCGCGGTCTCGGCGCTCACCACGGTCCCCTCCGGACGGCTCGTCGACCGCTTCGGGGCGCTCGTGACCGCCCGTGTGGCCGTAGGGCTCTCGTCGACGGCGCTACTGGGGATCGCGGGCTTCGCGCACCACCCGGGGGTCCTGACGGCGTTCCTGGTGCTGTGCGCGCCCGCCAACGGGCTCGGGCAGCTCGCGTCGAACACGGTCCTCACCGAGTGGGCCCCGGAGGGCCGCAAGGGGCTCCTGTTCGGCGCCAAGCAGGCGTCGGTGCCGCTGTGCATCATGCTCGGCGGGCTCAGCGTCCCGGTGGTGGCGCTGACGCTCGGCTGGCGGTGGGCGTTCGTGTTCGGCGCGCTCCTGGTGCTCGCGGCGCTCATCCCGCTCGCGGGGCTCGGACGGCCCGCGACGCGGCCGAAGGTGCCGGGCGCGAAGGCGTTCGACTCGCAGCTCCTCGTGTTCGCGGTGGCGACGTTCCTCGGCGCGACCGCGGCGACGCCGATCGGCTCGTTCCTCACGACGTACACCGTGGACATCGGCGGGTCCGAGAGTTACGCGGGCCTGGTCCTCATGATCGGCGGGATCGCGGGGGTCATCGGGCGCACCGCGTTCGGCGCGGTCGGCGACCGCGGCACCGGCCGCGAGTTCCTCGTCATCACCGCCATGCTGCTCACCGGGGCCGCCGGGGTGGCGACGTTCCTGTTCGAGCTGCCGTGGCTGCTGCCGCTGGGGACCGTGGCGGCGTACGCGTTCGGCTGGGCCTGGCCCGGACTCATGAACCACGCGGTGACGAGCCGGTACCCGGACGCGCCCGCGGTCGCGACCTCGGTGACGCAGACGGGGATCTTCCTCGGCGGGGCCGTCGGGCCGATCAGCTTCGGGCTCGTCGCCGACCACTTCGGCTGGGGCGCCGGGTGGATCGCCGTCGCCGCGTCCATGGCGCTGTCGGCCCTGTTCATCGTCGCGGGCAGCACGCTGTTCGCGCGGCCCCCGCATTGACGTTCCTGACTGCGGCCCGCGCGACTCCGGTTCCCACCCCGTCTCGTCCGGCGCCGCAACACGATAAGGTGAGGCTGTGGTGACCACCCGACAGACCGCGCTGACCTTCACCGACGAGACGTTCGCCGAGGCGATCAGCGCTTCGCTCGACCTCGTCGAGGAGCGACTGCTCAAAGCCGTCGACACCGAGCAGCCCCTGCTGCGCCAGTCCGGGTCACACCTCATCCGCGCCGGCGGGAAGCGCTTCCGCCCCATGCTCACCCTCGCGTGCGCGCACCTGGGCGACCCCGACCGCCCGAACATCCTGGAGGCGGCCGTCGCACTGGAGCTGACCCACCTGGCGACGCTCTACCACGACGACGTCATGGACGAGGCCCCCGTGCGCCGCGGCGCCCCCAGCGCCAACGCCCGCTGGGACAACTCCGTCGCGATCCTCACCGGCGACTACCTGTTCAGCCAGGCCGCCCAGATCATGGCCGACCTCGGCACCGAGGCCGTGCGCCTCCAGGCCGCGACCTTCGCGCGCCTCGTGCGCGGCCAGATCAACGAGACCATGCCGCGGCCCGAGGGCATCGACGCCGTCGAATGGCACCTGGGGATCCTCTCGGAGAAGACCGGGTCGCTCATCGCCACGTGCGCGAAGTTCGGCGCCTGGTTCGGCGGCGCCGACGAGTCCGTGACCGCCGTCGCCGAGGAGTACGGCGAGGTCATCGGCGTCGCGTTCCAGATCGCCGACGACATCATCGACATCGCCTCCGCGTCGGACGCCTCCGGCAAGACCCCCGGCACCGACCTCCTCGAAGGCGTCCCGACCCTCCCGGTCCTGTACGCGCTCGCCGACGACGACCCGGCCGGGGCACGCCTCCGCGAGCTCGTCTCCGGGCCCGTCGCCGAGGAGGACCTGGAGGAGACCCTGACGCTCCTGCGCGCTTCCAAGGCCCTTGAGCAGGCCAAAGACACCCTCCACCAGTACCAGGCCCGCGCCAGGTCCCTCGCCGGGGCCCTCCCCGAGGGCCCGGCCCGCGACGCCCTCGTCGACATCTGCGACTACATGATCGAGCGCGACGCCTAGGAGGCCCCGAGGAAACCGGGTGTGTTCTGCCGCGCACCCGTTGCCTGGTCGTTGTCCCGGTTCGCTATGGTTCAAGGCGCCGCCCTCGTGAGGGCGTCCTCCCAGGTTCCGACACCTCCGGCGTGCACTGTTCCCGCCGAGAAGGGGGCGCTGTGCGACCCTCAGCCAGGCCGAAGGCCGTACTCGCCGCCCAGGGCGTGCTCTGGCTCCAGTTCCTCGCGATCATGCTGCTGTACGCGACGGGGCTGCGGTTCCTGTTCGACGCGACCAGGTCGTCGTCGAGCCACGACTCGATGCTCGACGTCATCGGGTCGATCGGCGCCGAGAACCTCGTGACGATCACCCTGAGCGTCGCGATCACGGTCTCGATGCCGTTCATCGCCGCCGGGATCGGCCGCCGCCGCGCCAAGGTCGTCACGACCGCCTGGTGGGCCCTCGTGATCGTCCCGGCCGCGATGTACCTGTGGATCCTCGGCCGCGCCTACTTCGCGACCTTCCCCGACTCGGCCCCGTTCTTCATGAGCGCCGCGGCCATGCTCGTCGTCTGCGGGTCGTTCCCGGCGGTCGTGGTGTCGCTGCTGCATACGCGCGCCGCCAAAGCCTGGTTCGCCGCGGGCGAGTTGTTCGACGACCTCGACCGCGAACTCTCCGACACGTCGGAGTTCGAGGCCGCGCAGACCCGGCAGGCCTGAACAGCCTGGTAGCACACCTGGTTGAGCCGCCGGATCTCCTCGACCAGCTCCGCCGTCGAGTGCCCATCAAGCGGCCGATACGGATCGATCGCCATCACAGGCCCGCTTCGACCGCGGCTTCGATGTCGGCGTGGAGGTCGTCGAGGTAGCCGCTGGTCGCCATGAACTCGGCCAGCTCGGTCGCCGTCAACGCGCAGTCGTCCTCGGCGCTGGGCTCGCAGTCAGCACGGAGCGCTTCTCCTGGAGTGAATCGCACCAGGATCTCGACCGTGTAGAAGTCGCCGAGGAGCACTGCCACGGCCATCGCACGGCTCTCCGACCGATCCGTCGGGTCCTCCTGCCCGGTGATGCGGGACGCCAGCCATGTTGTCTCTGAACCGAGCTCGGTCTCGTAGTCGACCTCGTCGTCGCTGAAGCGTTCGGCCGTGTACGAGGCGAAACCGTGGAAGTGCTCGAACGCGGCCGTGTTCGACTCAGCGGCCTCGACGACCACCAGGATGTCGTCGGAGCTCGACGTCGGCGAATCGAGATCGGCGAAGCAGTGCCCGGTCCACGCGACGCCCGATATCGAGTCGTGCAGGTTGGAATCCGGGACCGCCGACTCAAGACCGCCGAACCGGGCCGAGAGCGGGTCCAGGTCGATCGGCGCGCAGGGGTCCTCCCACGCGGCCATGCTCGCCAGCTCGTTCGAGAAGTCCTGGAATGCGGGCGGACTCGGAGCAGCGGAGGGCGAAGGGGCGGCCGAGGGCGACTCGGTCGGCGGATCGACCGGGTCGTTGGTGCAGGCGGCCGTGATCAGCATCGCGGCGAGGACCGAGGAGGCCAGCCGTCCGGTCGAAGAGCGCATCGTCACCGTCATCCGTGGTAGCCGGTGCCGGGGACCATCCCGGGTTCACCGATCCGATTGAAGTGGTCGGAAGCCCGGGTGTCAAGGGCGTCGACGCAGGCCGCCCGGTGCTCGACCGCATCCTGTGCGGCGCTGGAGAACCCGGAGGTCAGCGTTTCCACTACTTCCCGGATCTCCGCGACCGAGGGGAGCGCATCGGTTTGCGGGTTGATGTACGCCTCCGCACCCGTGGCGGACACGGCGCTGGTGATGAGACCGGTGATGCCCATGGAGGTGCCCATGTACGCGAGGCCGACCACGCCGACGACGAAACCGGTGGTCTGGAGGACCTTGAGGCCCTCGCCGTCGAAGACCGAAGTGGTCGACAGCGCCTCCAGCCGCTCGTGCCCGGCCTGGAGCGCCTGAGCGACGACTAGATGCATGGCCGTTTGGATGCCCAGGTCGGAGTCCGCCGCATCCCGGAGGTTCAGCGCCATGGCGCGGTGGGCGTCCATCGCATCCCCGATCGCATCGCCGTACTGCGTGCGGAACTGCTCCGCGTCGTCGCCTTCCCAGGTCTGGCCGAGCTCCTGGACGTTCGCGACTGCGCTCGCCAGGTCGTCGACGGCCGCGTCGAACGCGTCGTACGCCGCGGAGTGGTTCTTCGCGGTGTAGAGCATGCGGTCCAGGTTCTCATCGCGGAAGGCGCTGTCGAAACTCGTGCGCAGGCCGTCCATGAGGGACCGGCCGCGGGACTCGCCGTCGCTGAGGATCTGCGGAGCGGCCGAGTCCGGGTCGGGTCCGGGCGGGAGCGCGGCGAACCAGTAGGCCATGCCGTCGACCGTAGGCAGGACGATCTCCAGGTCCTCGTACCACCGGTAGATCTCGATCTCCTCCGAGCCGTACCCGTCGCCACCGTAGGTGACGGTCGGTCCTTCGGTCGCGAGGTACTCGTCCCACTGCTCCCTGGACATGTCCATGCAGCTGTGCCCGGGGTACAGCTCCTTCGCGACCTCGCGGATCATGCCGTGCCGCACGGCCGGAGCGAAGGACTCCAGCTCCTGGAGCAGCTCCACCCGGCGAGGGACGGAGGACAGGTCGTAGGGCCCGTCCGGCGGCGGCGCGGTGATGGTGCCGGTCTCCCCCGAACCGCCGGTGATGCCCTGTTCTTCGAGCCAGTCGCGGGCGGGTTCGGTCGCGTCGCGGGCGGCGTCCCATGCGTCGGAGGCGGTCTCCGCCACCTCGTCCCAGAATCCCATCTCAGTTCTCCTGCACTGGTTGCGCTTCAGAGCGGGTGCCGGAGCCGCCGCCGAGCTCGTTGTCGTATTCGCTCGGTGCGGGAGCGAGGTCGGCGGATTCGGTCTCCGCGGTCATCGGCGTGTACCCCTGCTCGGCGTACGCCGTCTCGACATCGTCGGCGAGCGCGTTGAGCTCCTGGACGATCTCGCCTTCGGCGAGTTCGTCGTCCTCGGCGATCTGGAGCAGGGAGTCCGAGAGGCGTTCGAGGTTCTCGGTGGTCTCGACGACCGCGTTTCGGAGCAAGAGGTGGTATTCGGTGAAGACTCCCTGCATCTCTTTGGAGACGCCGCCTTCGAGGTTCTCTCCCGCGTCGACGACGACTTGGCTGAGCCCGTCGTAGGTGCTCGCGATGGCGGGCACGTCGGTGTCGGCGACTTCTCTGGTGGCGTCGGGGTCGAAATTCCTGTCGCTCAAGGCGGGGGCTCCTCTGCGTCGGGGCGGGGCGCAATGGCGACTTCTGGGGCGAATCCAGCCAATGCGGAGCAGCACCCATGGTAGCGGAACCGCTTCGGAACCGGGGTACGAAGAGAGGCCGCAGGGAAACCCTGCGGCCTCTCTTCGTGTGCGCGTTACGTGTTCAGGAACGTGCTCGCCTGGTCGACGATGTCGAGCAGGAAGCCCGGGGCGATGCCGAGGATGAGCGTGGCGGCCACGCCCGCGGCGACCACGGTGCCGGCCATTGGGCTGGGCAGGTTGACCGTGGGGGCGTCCGGGGCGGGCTCGTTGAGCCACAGGAGGACGACGACGCGGAGGTACGGGAAGGCGAGGATCGCCGAGGAGACGACGCCGACGATCACCAGGCCGAGCTCGTCGGCCTGGAGAGCCGCGGAGAACAGCGAGAACTTCGCCGTGAAGCCCGAGGTGAACGGGAGCCCCGCGAGCGCCAGCATGAGGATCGTGAAGACCACCGCCGTGCCCGGGGAGTTCTTCCCGAGGCCCGCCCAGCGGGCGAGGTGGGTGGCCTCCTCGTCGCCGTCGCGCACGAGCGAGACGACCGCGAAGGCCGCGATCACCGTGAAGCCGTACGCGGCGAGGTAGAACATGGTCTGGCCGACGGCGTCGCCGAGGGCGATCACGCCGATGAGCAGGTACCCGGCGTTCGCGATGGAGCTGTAGGCCAGGAGCCGCTTGATGTTCCGCTGCGTGACCGCGAAGATCGCGCCGCCGATCATCGTCGCCACGGCGATCACCGTGAGGATCAGGTGCCAGTCCCACGCGGAGGACGAGAGCCCGACGTTGAAGACGCGCAGCAGGCCGCCGAAGGCCGCCACTTTCACGCACGCGGCCATCAGGGCGGTCACGGGCGTCGGGGCGCCGGTGTACACGTCGGGCGTCCACATGTGGAACGGGACGGCCGCGGCCTTGAAGAGCAGGGCCACGGCGATCATCGCGACGCCGATGTACAGGAGCATGCGCGGCTGCCCGGAGGAGACGCCCGCCTGGTTGATCCCGGCGAGGTCCACGGTCCCGGCGAAGCCGTAGAGCATCGCCATGCCGTACACGTAGAACGCGGACGCGAAGGCGCCCAGCAGGAAGTACTTGAGCGCGGCCTCCTGGCTGATGAGGCGGCGGCGCTTCGCGAGGCCGCACAGCAGGTACAGCGGGAGCGAGAGCATCTCCAGGGCGACGAACATGGTGAGCAGGTCGCCCGCGGTCACGAACATCATCATGCCGGTCACGGCGAACAGCGTGAGCGGGAAGATCTCCGTCGCGCCGTCCTCGCGCCGCTGCTCGACGTCGGCGGCCGAGTCGGCGACCACCGCGGCCTCCGCGACGAAGTCGCCGCCGCGGACGGTGCGGCGCTCGGCGAGGAGCAGGACCGCGACGATCGAGAGGATCGCGATGGTGCCCTGGAGGAACAGGCCGGGGCCGTCGACGACGACCGAGCCGAGGCCGGTGCCCCCGAGGTTGAAGACCGCGCCGCTCTTGTCGGCGTTGAGGACCACGGCGACGAACGCGGCCGCGAGCGCGGCCACCGCCAGGGAGACCTGGACGGGGAGGCGCCGGCCCTTGGGCACGGCGGCCTCGACCAGGAGCCCCGCGAAGGCCGCGACGAACACGATCACCATGGGGGCCAGGCCGGCCCAGTCGATCGTGAGCTCTGTGGACTCACTCATTACCGGCTCCTTCGGCAGCGGGGAGGTCGACGGGCTCGTCGGAGACGAACCCGAGCGTGTGGTCGACGGCCGGCGTGACCATGTCGATGAGCGGCTGCGGGAAGAACCCGAATCCGAGGATCGCGACCACGAGCGGCGCCACGAGGGCCTTCTCGCGGAACGTGAGGTCGCGCTTCATCGCGGGCACCTCGTCGAGCTGCGGGTTCCGCTCGCCCTGCATGGTGCGCTGGTACATCCAGAGCACGTACGCGGCGGCGAGGATGATCCCGAGCGCCGCCAGGACCGCGACCGGCTCGTTGTGCGTGAACGCCCCGAACAGGACCAGGAACTCCGAGATGAACGGCGCGGTCCCCGGCAGCGAGAGCGACGCGAGCCCTGCGAACAGGAAGATCCCGGCGAGCAGCGGCAGGGTCTTGGCGGCCCCGCCGTAGTCCTTGATCTGGGCCGAGCCGCGGCGCAGCGTCAGGAAGCCCACGACGATGAACAAGAGGCCCGTCGCCAGGCCGTGGTTGAACATGTAGAGGACCGCGCCGGTGGCGGACTCGGACGTGAACGCGAAGATCCCCAGGCCGATGAAGCCGAAGTGCGCGATCGACGTGTAGGCGACGAGGCGCTTGAGGTCGGTCTGTCCGATGGCGACGAAGGCCGCGTAGAGGACGCCGATGACGGACATGCCGATCACCCACGGCGCGAAGGTCTGCGTCGCGTCGGGGAACAGCGGGATGCAGTAGCGGAGGATCGCGAACGTGCCGATCTTGTCCATGACGCCGACCAGGAGCGCGGCGACGGCCGCGGGGGCGGCGCCGCCCGCGTCCGGGAGCCACGTGTGGAACGGGAAGAACGGGGCCTTGATCGCGAACGCGATGAAGAACCCGAGGAACAGCCAGTTCTGGAGGGTCCCGGCTTCCAGCGGGTCGGACTCGACGAGCGTCTGCCAGTCGAAGACCCCGCCGTTGTTCACCCACAGGGCGATCACGGCGACGAGCATGAGGAGCCCGCCGAGGAGCGAGTACAGGAAGAACTTGACGGCCGCGTACTGCTTCTTCGGGCCGGTGCCGTAGGAGCCGATGAGGAAGTACATCGGGACGAGCATCGCTTCGAAGAAGAAGTAGAACAGCAGCACGTTCGAGGCGAGGAACGTCGCGAGCATCGCCGCTTCGAGCGCGAGGACGAGCGCGAAGAACGCCGGGACCGAGCGGGTCACCGCGTCGAGGTCGCGCCAGGCCGCGAGCATCGCGATCGGGACGAGTCCGGCGGTCAGCGCGACGAGGAGCAGCGCGATCCCGTCGACGCCCCAGGACAGGTTGAGGTCCCACGCGGAGATCCACGTGTAGGACTCGGTGAACTGGAGCCACGGCGCGCCGTCGGAGTAGTCGAAGCCGACCGCGACGAGCGCCGTGATGACGGCGACCGCGCCCGCGAAGCCGAGCGCGGTCCAGCGGGCCGCGTCGGCGTTCTCGCGCTTGATCGACGCGGTGACGGCCGCCCCGATCAAGGGGACGGCGACGAGCGCCGACAGCAACGGGAGTTCGTTCATTGCGTGACCACCACCATGAGCGCGGCCACCACGATGACCGCCCCGGACAGAATGGACAGGGCATAGGAGCGGACGAAGCCGGTCTGGAGCGTCAGCAGGCGCCGCGAGGAGCCGCCGATCGCCGCGGACAGGCCGTTGACGGCGCCGTCGACGACGCGGCCGTCCATCGCCACGGAGGCGGAGGCCGCGAGGCGGCTGGGCCGCTCGAAGAGGCCGCGGTTGACGGCCTCGCCGCCGAGGTCGGCGCGGGCGAGGCGCACGGGCCAGGCGGCGGCGCGCGGGACCTCGTCGGTGCCGTTGCGGAACAGGACCCAGGCGAGGGCCGCGCCGAGGACGACGGCGACGGTGGTCGCGACCGTCACTTGCAGGTGCGTCAGGTGGCCGTGGGCCTCGTGGTGCTCGCCGAACACCGGGGTGAGCCACTCGGTCACGGGCGAGGCCATGAGGCCGCCCGCGGCGAGGGAGCCGATGCCGAGGAGCACGAGCGGGCCGGTCATGACCGCCGGGGACTCGTGCGGGTGGACGTCCTCGGTCCACCGCTTGGGGCCGTGGAAGGTGAGGACGAACAGGCGGGTCATGTAGAACGCGGTGAGCGCGGCGCCCAGGAGCGCGGCGCCGCCGACGACCCAGCCCTGCCAGCCTTCGCGGGCGAACGCGGCGGCGATGATCGGGTCCTTGGTGAAGTAGCCCGAGAACGGGAACAGGCCGATGATGGCGAGCCATCCGGCGGCGAACGTCGCGTACGTGAGCGGCATCTTGCGCCACAGGCCGCCGAAGCGGCGGATGTCGGTCTGGTCGTTCATGGCGTGCATGACCGAGCCGGAGCCGAGGAACAGCCCGGCCTTGAAGAAGCCGTGGGCGAGCAGGTGGATGATGCCGAGCGCGAACGCGCCGCCGCCGAGGCCCACGGCCAGGAACATGTAGCCGATCTGGGAGACGGTGGACCAGGCGAGGACCCGCTTGATGTCGTCCTTCGCGCAGCCGACGATGGAGCCGAAGAGGAGCGTCAGGGCGCCCACGACGACGACGGCGGTCTGCACGTCCGGGTTGAGGCTGAAGATGACGTTCGAGCGGGCGATGAGGTACACGCCCGCGGTGACCATGGTGGCCGCGTGGATGAGCGCCGACACGGGGGTCGGGCCCTCCATGGCGTCCGGGAGCCAGGTCTGGAACGGCCACTGGCCGGACTTGCCGCACGCGGCGGCGAGCAGCAGCAGGCCGAGCGCGAGGCTCGTGGTCGTCGAGAGCTCCGAAGCGCCGTTGAAGACGCCCGCGAAGTCGACGGTGCCGAGCGTGCCGAGCATGAGGAACATCGCGAGGAGGAACCCGACGTCGGCGACCCGGTTGGTGAGGAACGCCTTCTTGCCGGCGGTCGCGGCGGCGGGCTTGAGCTGCCAGAACGCGATGAGGAGGTAGGACGCGAGGCCCACCCCTTCCCAGCCGACGAAGGTCATGAAGTAGTTGCCGCCGAGGACCAGGATGAGCATCGCGGCGGCGAACAGGTTGAAGTACGCGAAGAACTTCCGGCGCCCGGGGTCGTGGGCCATGTAGCCGACGGCGTAGACGTGGATGAGGAAGCCGACGCCGGTGATGAGCAGGCAGAAGACCGCGCTCAGCGGGTCGAACAGGAGGCTCGCGTCGATGTGCAGGTCGTCCATCGAGATGACGGAGAACAGGATCAGGTGCACGCTCTTGTTCTCAAGGCCCGCAAGGGAGCCGAAGAGGCCGAGCGCGAGCGCGAAGGCCGCGCCGATCGTGGTGGCGCCGACCCAGTGGCCCCACTTGTCGGCGCGGCGGCCGGCGAGCAGGAGGAAGACGGCGCCGAGCGCGGGCAGGGCGATGAGCGCCCAGGTGAAGGACAGCAGCCCCTCGGCGGGCGCGTACGAGATTTCGTCCACAGTGTCCCTCTAGGCTTTCAGGAGGTTGGCGTCGTCGACGGAGGCGGAGCGCCGGGACCGGTAGATCGACATGATGATCGCCAGGCCGATGACCACTTCGGCCGCGGCGACGGCCATGACGAAGAACGCCATCACCTGGCCGTCGATCGTGCCGGTGGTGCGCGCGAACGTCACGAGCGTCAGGTTCCCGGCGTTGAGCATCAGCTCCACGCACATGAACACGACGATCGAGTTGCGGCGCACCAGGACGCCGACCGCGCCGATGCAGAACAGGGCCGCGGCGAGGATCAGGTAGTACTCGGGATTCACGACTCCCGCCCTTCCGTGTGCTTCGGGGCCGCCTCGGCGGGCGTGAGCTGGCGCGGCGGCACGTACTCCGACAGCGACGCGGGCTCGATCGAGCCGTCGGGCCGCAGGGCCGGGGTCGCGGTCGAGTCGGACGTGGCGAACACGCCGGGACCGGGCTTGGGGCCCGGGTACACGCCGGGCGCGAACCGCTCGCGGCTGTGCTCCTTCTGCCCGCGGTGGGGGCCCTTCTTCGCGACGTGCGCGAACATGAGCGCGCCGACCGCGGCGACGGTGAGGACGCCGGAGACGATCTCGAACGGGAACAGGTACGTCGAGAACAGGGCCTCGGCGATCTGCTCCACGTTCCCCTGGCCCGCGGGCGCGGCGGGTTCGGCGATGACGAGGCCGGAGACGGCCCGGGCGAGGCCCGAGGACAGCAACGCGGCCATGCCGATGCCGAGGACGACCGCGAGGAGCCGCTGGCCCCTGAGCGTCTCGAACATCGAGTCCCTGGAGTCGCGCCCGAACAGCATGAGCACGAACAGGAACAGCATCATGATCGCGCCCGTGTAGACCATGATCTGCACGAAGCCGAGGAACGGCGCGGACTGCATGATGTAGAAGACCGCCAGGCACATCATGGTGACCGCGAGCGAGAGCGCCGCGTGGATGGCCGAGCGGGCCAGGACGAGGCCGACGGCCCCGCCGAGCGCGATCGGCGCGAGGATCCAGAAGAAGACCGACTCGCCTGCGGACGCGGACTGCGCGAGCTCGATCACGACTGCCCGCCCTTCTTCTGCGCGAGCATCTCGGTGAGCGAGAACTCGGCGCCTTCGCTCGCGCCCGGGTTGACCGGGCCCGACTCGTAGTAGGCCTTCTCGCTGTCGCCCAGGCGCATCGGGTGCGGCGGCTGCTCCATGCCCTCGATGAGCGGCGCGAGCAGCTCCTCCTTGGTGAAGATGAGGTCGCGGCGGTCGTCGCGGGCGAGCTCGTACTCGTTGCTCATGGTGAGCGAGCGGGTCGGGCACGCCTCGATGCACAGGCCGCAGAAGATGCAGCGCGCGTAGTTGATCTGGTAGGTCTTCGCGTACCGCTCGCCGGGCGAGAACCGCTCGGCCTCGGTGTTCTCGGCGCCCTCCACGAAGATCGCGTCGGCCGGGCAGGCCCACGCGCACAGCTCGCAGCCGATGCACTTCTCCAGGCCGTCCGGGTGCCGGTTGAGCACGTGGCGGCCGTGGTAGCGCGGTTCGAGCTTGGAGGGCTTCTCCGGGTACTCGACGGTGACCTTCGGCTTGAACATGTGCGCGAAGGTGACGCCGAAGCCTTTGGCGAAACCGGACATTACTCCTCCTCCCCTTCGGTGGAACGGGAGCCGTTGATCGGCGTAGACGATGTGTTGGCGGGTTCGAGCTGCTTGAGCGAGCGCGGGTTCGGCGGGACCGCCAGGTCCAGCGGCGGGACGGGGAACCCGCCCAGGCCCGCGTCCGGCTCGGCCGGGTTCTCGTAGGGCTTGCGGCTGGGCCAGAAGAAGATCAGCGCCATGACGACGATCGCGGCGCCGCCGGCGAACGCGATCCGCGTCGGCAGCTCGTTGCCCGTGTCGAGGCCGATGTTCATGGCCGCCAGGACCATGAGCCACACCAGGGAGACCGGGACGAGGACCTTCCAGCCCAGGTTCATGAACTGGTCGTAGCGCAGGCGCGGGAGCGTCCCGCGCAGCCACACGTAGAAGAACAGGAACGCCAGGACCTTCCCGAAGAACCACACGAGCGGCATGAAGCCCTCGTTCGCGCCCGGCCACCACGAGTCCGGGAACGGCGCGGCCCAGCCGCCGAGGAACAGCGTCACGGCCAGGGCCGACATCGTCACCATGTTCACGTACTCGGCGAGGAAGAACGACGCGTACTTCAGGCTCGAGTACTCGGTCGCGAAGCCCGCGACGAGCTCCGACTCGGCCTCAGGGAGGTCGAACGGGGCGCGGTTCGTCTCGCCGACCATCGCGATCACGAAGATCACGAACGACGGCGCGAGGACGATGAAGTACCAGCCCGGCAGCGTGATCTCCGCGCCGCCGATCGACAGCGGCAGGCCCTGGGCCTGCGCCTCGACGATCGCGCCCGTCGACATCAGCTTCGACTGGAAGAACACCGCCAGGACCGCCAGGCCCAGCGCGATCTCGTACGAGATCACCTGCGCCGCGGCGCGGAGCGCGCCCAGGAGCGAGTACGCGGAGCCGGAGGACCAGCCCGCGAGCACGATCCCGTAGACGCCGAGCGCCGAGCACGCGAGGATCACCAGCACGGAGACCTCGAAGTCGGTGAGCTGGAGCTCGGTCTCGATGCCGAACACGCTCACCTCGGGCCCGAAGGGCACCACCGAGAACGCCGTGAACGCGCACGCGACGGCGATGACCGGCGCGGCGATGAACACGATCCGGTCCGCGGTGCGCGGCATCGTGTCCTCTTTGAACGCCA
Organism: Glycomyces sp. NPDC047369; assembly: GCA_040643255.1. Taxonomy (GTDB): domain Bacteria; phylum Actinomycetota; class Actinomycetes; order Mycobacteriales; family Micromonosporaceae; genus Glycomyces. The sequence continues at coordinate 170,227 of JBEYTX010000002.1, forward strand.
GCTTCAGGCCGTCGGCGAGCGACTGGAGGAGCCCGAAGGGCCCGTTGCGGTTCGGGCCCGGCCGCACCTGCATGACCGCCACCACGCGCCGCTCGTACCAGATGGTGAACAGCACCAGCAGGACCAGCACGATGAAGACGAGGACGCCCTTGACGAGCATCAGCCAGATCGGATCGTTCATGCTTCAACCGCCTCCACGGTCTCCCCGGCGGGCCGGGGAACGGTCGGGTACGCGCGGATCTGGACGACGTCGCCCGAGCCCGCGCCCAGGTGGCGGTAGATCCCGCGGCCGGGCGCGTTCTGCGGCAGCCACACCACGCCCTCGGGCATCGCGGTCACCTTGAGCGGCAGCGTGATCCCGCCGATCGCGGACGAGACCGTCACGCCCGAGCCCTCGGACGCGCCGATCGCCTTCGCCGTCGCGGCGCTCAAGCGCACTACCGGGTCCGGGGCGCAGCCCGCGAGCTGCGGGTTGTTCTCCTGGAGCGAGCCGCCGTCGAGCAGCTGGCGCCACGTCGCCAGGACCGCCTTGCCGTCCTCCGACGCGTGGGCGGGCCTGTCGACCGCCCAGTCCGGGGCCGGCTGGCGGGTGATCGGGTCCGGGAGGCCCGCGAGCTCGGCGCGCACGGTCCGCGTGTCCGCGAGGCCGAGCTTCACGCCCATGACGTCCGCGAGCGCATCCAGCACCGCGTGGTCGCTCATCAGGTCCGACTCGATGACCGTGTCGAAGGTCCGCAGGCGGCCCTCCCAGTCGAAGAACGCCCCGGCCTTGCCGGTCACCGGCGCCACCGGGAGGATCACGTCGGCCACGCGCGTCACCGCGGAGTGCCGGATCTCCAGGGAGACCACGAAGCGGGCCGCGTACAGAGCCGCTTCCACGGCGGGCGCGTCCGCGAAGTCGTACGGGTCGACGCCGCCGACCAGCAGCGCGTCGATCTCGCCTTCGGCAGCGGCCTGGAGGATCTGCCAGGCCCCGCGCCCGTCGGCGCCGGGCAGGGACTCGACACCCCAGTACTCGGCGAGCTGGTCGCGGTCGGCCGCATAGGAGGCGAGGCCGCCGCCGGGCAGCAGGCCCGGCAGGCACCCGGCCTCGACCGCGCCCCGGTCGCCCGCGCGGCGCGGGACCCAGGCGAGGCGCGCCCCGGTGGCGCGGGCCAGCCGCACCGCCGCGGAGAACGCGCCCTCGACAGTGGCGAGGCGCTCGCCCAGGAGGACCACGGCCCCGTCCTCGGCGAGGGCGTCGCGGACGTAGCCGCCGCGGGTCCAGCCGTCGAGGAGTTCGGCCTCCTCGCCGGGGAGGGACTCGATGAGGTTCGCGCCGAGCTTCTCGGTCCCGCGGGTCGCGAACGGCGCGACCACGTGGACGCGCTGGCCGCCCTGGCGGACGGCCTTGCGCATGCGCAGGAACGCGATCGGGCATTCCTCTTCGACTTCGAGGCCCACGGTGACGACCACGGGGGCCTGTTCGAGGTCCTCGTAGGTGACGGCGCCGCTGGACGGGTAGACCCCGGCGACGGCGTGCGCGAGGAACTCGGACTCCTCGGTCGAGTGCGGCCGGGAGCGGAAGTCGATGTCGTTGGTGGCGAGGGCGATCCGCGAGAACTTCGAGTACGCGTAGGCGTCCTCGACGGTGAGGCGCCCGCCGGTGAGGACCCCGACGCGGCCGGAGGTGTTGTCCCCGGCCTTGCCGAGTCCGGCGGCGGCGCGGCGCAGGGCCTCGGGCCACGAGGCCTCGCGCAGGGACCCGTCCGCTTCGCGGACGAGGGGCTTGGTGATGCGGTCGGCCGCGTCGATGTAGGACATCGCCCAGCGGCCCTTGTCGCAGTTCCACTCCTCGTTCACGGCCGGGTCGTCCCCGGCGAGGCGCCGGAGGACCTTGCCGCGGCGGTGGTCCGAGCGCTGCGAGCAGCCCGCGGAGCAGTGCTCGCACACGCTGGGGCTGGACACGAGGTCGAACGGCCTTGAGCGGAACCGGTACTGGGTGCCGGTGAGGGCGCCGACCGGGCAGATCTGGACGGTGTTGCCCGAGAAGTAGGACTCGAACGGCTCGTCCTCGTAGACGCCGACCTGCTCGAGGGCCGAGCGCTCCATCAGCTCGATGAACGGGTCGCCCGCGACCTGGTCGGAGAAGCGGGTGCAGCGCGCGCACAGGACGCAGCGCTCGCGGTCGAGGAGGACCTGCGAGGAGATCGGCAGCGCCTTCTTGTAGTGGCGCTTGTCCTTGGCCTCCATGCGGGTCTCGGTGCGGCCGGTGCTCATCGCCTGGTTCTGGAGCGGGCACTCGCCGCCCTTGTCGCAGACGGGGCAGTCCAGGGGGTGGTTGATCAGGAGGAACTCCATGATCCCCTCCTGGGCGTCCTTGGCGACCTCGCTGGTGTGCTGGGTCTTGACGACCATGCCCTCCATGGCGGTGGTCGTGCAGGACGCGGCGGGCTTGGGCATCCCGCGCCCGTTGCCCATGTCGGGGACGTCGACGAGGCACTGGCGGCAGGCCCCGGCGGGTTCGAGCAGCGGGTGGTCGCAGAACCGGGGGATCTCGATGCCGAGCTGCTCGGCGGCGCGGATGATCAAGGTGCCCTTGGGGACCGTGACCTCGACGCCGTCGATGGTGAACGTGACTTGATCGGTCATGTCTAGTGGGCTCCGATCTTCTCGGCATCGAAGAGGGGCTGCTTGTGGCCCTCGATGTAGTCGAGGTAGTCCTGCCGGAAGAACTTCAGGGACGACGTGACGCAGGAGGTGGCGCCGTCGCCGAGGCCGCAGAAGGAGCGGCCCAGGAGGTTCTTGCAGGCGCTCTCCAGGAGCTTCAGGTCGGACAGCTGGCCGCGGCCGGAGAGGATCCGCTCGTAGACGCGGACCATCCAGTAGTTGCCCTCGCGGCACGGGGTGCACTTGCCGCAGGACTCGTGCTGGTAGAACTTCAGCCAGCGCCAGCAGGAGACCACCGGGCAGTCCTGGTCGGAGAAGATCATGACCGCGGTGGTGCCGAGGATGGACCCGGCCTTGGAGACCGAGTCGAAGTCCAGGGGGACGTCGATGGAGTCGGCCGAGAGCATCGGGGTGGAGGACCCGCCGGGGGTGAAGTACCGCAGTTCGTGGCCTTCGGTCATGCCCCCGGCGAGCTCGATGAGCTCGCGGAGGGTGGTCCCCATGTTGCACTCGTACTGGCCGGGGCGCTTGACGCGGCCGGACAGGGAGTAGATCATCGTGCCCGCGGCGGTCTCGGTGCCGAGGTCCTTCCACCACTGGGCGCCGCCGAGCACGATGTGCGGGACGGCGGCGATGGTGCCGACGTTGTTGATGCAGGTGGGCTTGTTGTAGAGCCCGTGCGTGGCGGGGAACGGGGGCCGCAGGCGCGGCTGGCCGCGCTTGCCTTCCAAGGAGTCGAGGAGGGCGGTCTCCTCGCCGCAGATGTAGGCCCCTGCGCCGGAGTGGATGACGACGTCGAGGTCGAAGCCGGAGCCGAGGATGTCCTTGCCGAGGTACCCGGCCTCCTTCGCTTCGCGGACGGCGTTGCGCAGGCGACGGGCGGCGTGGATGGCCTCGCCGCGGACGTAGACGAAGGCCCGCGACGCCTTGATCGCGTACGAGGCGATGACGATGCCCTCGATCACGGCGTGCGGGTCGTTCATCATGAGCGGCAGGTCCTTGCAGGTGCCCGGCTCGCCTTCGTCGGCGTTGACGACCAGGTAGTGGTCCTGGCCGTCGTCGGGCACGAACTGCCACTTCATGCCGACGGGGAAGCCGGCGCCGCCGCGGCCGCGGTGGCCGGACTCCTTCATGAAGGCGATGAGGTCGGCCTCGGAGTGCTTGAGGGCCTTGCGGAGCGCCTTGTAGCCGTCGAGCTGCTCGTAGACGTCGAGGCGCCAGGCGCCGGGCGAGAGCCAGCGCTTGGTGACGACGGGCTTGAGCTTGTCGAGAACCGCTTCGCGGGGACGCCGGGGACCGGGCACGGTTACGCTCACTTCGCTTCCTCGGGTTCCTTGGTCAAAAGCGGGGCGTTCGGGTCGAAGGCGGGGGCCGCGATCCCGGCCTCGGCGGCGAGGCGGGCCCCGGCGAGCGTGGCGTCGCCCTGCGCGTTGCCCTCGAGTCCGGCGGTGCGCTCCTCCTCGAACCCGGCGAGCTGCACGGAGAGCTCGCGGAGGGTGCAGAGGGGCGCGCCGCGGCTGGGGACGGGGCGGCGGCCTTCCTTGAGCTCGTTGACGAGTTCGAGGGCCTTGGCCTCGTCCATGTCGTCGTAGAACTCGTAGTTGACGGTGACGACGGGCGCGTAGTCGCAGGCGGCGAGGCACTCGGCGTGCTCGAGCGTGATCTTGCCGTCGGCGGTGGTCTCGTCGTGGCCGACGTCGAGGTCGTCGGCGAGCGCGTCGAAGACCTTCTGCCCGCCCTTGGCGTGGCAGAGGGTGTTGGTGCACACCGAGACGAGCCAGTCGCCGGCCGGTTCGCGCTTGTACATGGTGTAGAAGGTCGAGACCGCCTGCACCTGGGCCTTGGTGATGCCGAGGACGTCGGCGCAGAACGCGATGCCGTCGTCCGAGACGTAGCCGTCGTGGGACTGCACGAGGTGCAGGAGCGGCAGGAGCGCCGAGCGCTCGCGGCCCTCGGGGTAGCGGACGAGGATGGCCTCGGCCTGCTCGCGGATCTTCTCCGGGTAGTTCACCTGTCGCAACCTCCCATGACCGGGTCGAGCGAGGCCCCGCCCGCGATGACGTCAGCGAGCAGTCCGCCCTCGGCGAGCGCCGGGATGGACTGGAGGTTGACGAAGGAGGGCTCTCGCATGTGGACGCGGAACGGCCGGGTGCCGCCGTCGGAGACGGCGTGGATCCCGAGCTCGCCGCGGGGCGCCTCGATGGCGGTGTACACCTGCCCGGCCGGGACGCGGAAGCCCTCGGTGACGAGCTTGAAGTGGTGGATCAGCGCTTCCATCGACTGGCTCATGATGTGGCGGATGTGGTTGAGGCTGTTGCCGGAGCCGTCGGCGCCGAGCGCGAGCTGGGCGGGCCAGGCGATCTTCTTGTCCTCGACCATGACCGGTCCGGGCTCGAGCTTGTCGAGGCCCTGGGCGATGATCTTGAGGCTCTCGCGGATCTCCTCGAGGCGGACGAGGTAGCGGGCCCAGGCGTCGGCGCCGTTGTGGGTCGGGACCTCGAAGTCGTACTCCTCGTACCCGCAGTAGGGCATGGTCTTGCGCAGGTCCCAGGCGAGCCCGGCGGAGCGCAGGACGGGGCCGGTGACGCCGAGGGCGAGGCAGCCGGAGACGTCGAGGTAGCCGACGCCCTGGGTGCGCTCCTGCCAGATGGCGTTGCCGGTGAGGAGGCCCTCGTAGTCGGCGAGGCCCTGCGGCATGTAGTCGACGAAGTCGCGGATCATCTGGACGCCGTTGGCGGGCAGGTCCTGGGCGACGCCGCCGGGTCGGACGTACGCCATGTTCATGCGCAGGCCGCACACGGCCTCGAAGATGTCGAGGATCTTCTCGCGGTCGCGGAAGCCGTAGATCATCATCGAGAGCGCGCCGAGCTCCATGCCGGTGGTCGCGAGGGCCACGAGGTGGGAGCTGATGCGGTTGAGCTCCATCATGATCACGCGGATCACGTTGGCGCGCTTCGGGACCTCGATGCCGAGGAGCTTCTCGACGGCGAGGCAGTACGCGGTCTCGTTGAAGATCGGCGCGAGGTAGTCGGCGCGGGTGACGAACGTGGTGCCCTGGACCCAGGTCCGGTACTCCATGTTCTTCTCGATGCCGGTGTGCAGGTAGCCGACGATGGGGCGGACGGAGCGGACCGTCTCGCCTTCGAGCTCGCACACGAGCCGGAGCACGCCGTGCGTGGACGGGTGCTGCGGGCCGAGGTTGACGATGAGGCGCTCTTCGCTGACCGGGTCGACGGAGGCGACCAGCTCGTCCCAGTCGCCGCCGGTGACGGTGTAGACGCGGCCTTCGGTGGTGTCGCGTTCGGCCGCGTAGGCGTCCGAGCCGTGCTCTGTGGTGGTCACTTGTAGGCCCTCCGTTCGTCGGGCGGCGACTGTGCTTTCCTTCCGCGGGGGGCTTCGCCACCCCGCACCCCCCATGGGGCATCCAGGCCGCGGATCACTTGTAGGCCCGCCTCTCGTCTGGCGGAGGAATATGCGCCCCGTCCTTGTACTCGACCGAGATGCCCCCGAGCGGGTAGTCCTTGCGCTGCGGGTGGCCCTCCCAGTCGTCGGGCATGAGGATCCGGGTGAGGTGCGGGTGGCCCTCGAAGACGACGCCGAACATGTCGTAGGCCTCCCGCTCCTGCCAGTCGGCGGTCGGGTAGACCTCGGCGACGGACTGGACCACGGGGTGGTCGAGGCCGACGGCGGTCTCCAGGCGCACGCGGCGGCGGTACGTCATGGAGGTGAGGTGGTAGACGACGTGGAGGCGGTTGCGCTGGTCGGGGTAGTCGACGCCGGAGACGGAGTCGCACAGCTCGAAGCGCAGGCCCTCGTCGTCGCGCATGGCCTTGCAGACCTCGGCGGTCCGGTCGGGCGCGATGTAGATCGTGAGTTCGCCGCGGTCGACGACGACCGCGCGGACGGCCTCCTCGCCGAGGAGTTCGCGGAGGGCGTCCACGATCTCGTCGAAGTAGCCGCCGAGGGGCGCCGGGGTGGAGACGATCTCGCCCGCGGTGGGGGCGGCCTGCACGAGGCCGCCGAAGCCGGAGGTGTCGCCGGTGCCCTTGGCGCCGAACAGGCCCTTGCGTTCGATGCCGACGGGCTGGACGCTGTCGGCCCGGCCGGTGCCGGTGGTCTCGTCGCTCATCGCTTCGCCACCGCCTTCCGGATGCGCAGCTGCTCCTCGGTGCCGGCCTTGACGGCCTCGGTCCACTCCTTCTTGCGCTGCTTGTCGAAGCGGTAGGAGGAGGGCATCGCGCCGGGCTTGACGACCGGCTCGGGGAGGTCGGCGAGGGCCTGCTTGCGCTTGTCGCCCAAGGGCTCGTGCTGGACCTTCTCGTGGAGCTTGAGGATCGCGTCGAGGAGCATCTCGGGGCGGGGCGGGCAGCCGGGGAGGTACATGTCGACGGGGACGACGTGGTCGACGCCCTGGACGATCGCGTAGTTGTTGAACATGCCGCCGGAGGTGGCGCACACGCCCATGGACAGGACCCACTTGGGTTCGGCCATCTGGTCGTAGATCTGGCGCAGCACCGGCGCCATCTTCTGGCTGACGCGCCCGGCGACGATCATGAGGTCGGCCTGGCGCGGGCTGGCGCGGAAGACCTCCATGCCGAAGCGGCCGGTGTCGTAGCGGGCGGCGCCGGTCGCCATCATCTCGATCGCGCAGCAGGCGAGGCCGAACGTCGCGGGCCACATGGAGGCCCGCCGCGTCCAGTTCACGAGGGCTTCGACGGAGGTGAGGATGATGCCCTGCGGGAGTTTCTCTTCGATACCCATTTTGGCTAGTCCCAGTCCAGTCCGCCGCGGCGCCATTCGTAGGCGTAGGCGACGAACAGCGCGGCGATGAACATGAGGACGGCCCAGAACCCGAAGATCCCGAGCACGTCGTGGTGGACCGCCCACGGCACGAGGAAGATGATCTCGATGTCGAAGACGATGAACAGCATGGCGGTGAGGTAGAACTTCACCGGGAACTTCGTGGGGCCCGACGTCGTGGGCGCGGGCTCGATGCCGCACTCGTACGGGTCCTCCTTGGCGCGGTTCTTCCTGCGGGGGCCGGCGATCCGCGAGGCGATGACCGAGACGACGCCGAAGCCGCCTCCGATCGCGAGCATGATGACGACCGGTACGTAGACTTCCATCCCCATCCTCAGAGCCTCCTTCCCAGAGTCGGTGTGACGAACCGCATCCCGTTGACGATCCGGTCGGCGGCGTCCCGCCCGGGCCGGTCGGTGAGGTTCGCGAGCAGTTTCAATACGACGCGCATGAGCGCCGGACGCTTCAGGCCGTGCTCGGTGCACAGCTTCATGACCGCGGGCTTCCCGATGAGGTGGGTGAAGATCCCGCCCATCCGGTAGTAGGAGCCCCAGAGGTCGTCCATGCGGCCGGGGTAGGTCCGCAGGACCGCTTCGCGGCGGGGCGCATTGGGCGCCCGCAGGGCTTCGGCGACGACCTTCGCGGCGACTTCCCCGGCCTCGACGGCGTAGGCGATGCCCTCGCCGTTGAAGGGGTTGACCATGCCGCCGGAGTCGCCGACGAGCATGAGGCCGCGGCTGTAGTGCGGGGTCCGGTTGAAGCCCATGGGGAGTGCGGCGCCGCGGACCGGGCCGTCGGCGTTCGCCTCGTCGGCGAGGCCCCACTCCTCGGGGGTGTTCGCGAGCCAGTCGCGCAGGAGCGCGCGGTAGTCGGTCTTCCCGTAGCCCTCGGAGGAGTTGAGGACGCCGAGGCCGACGTTGACGCGGCCGTCGCCGAGGCCGAAGATCCAGCCGTAGCCCGGTTGCAGCACGTCGGGTTCGGCGGCGGTGCGCAGCGAGAGCCACGACTCGAGGTAGTCGTCGTCGTGCTTGGCCGCGGACTTGTAGTACTGGCGGACCGCGACGCCCATGGGACGCTTCTCGTCCCGCTTCAGGCCGAGGGAGAGGGCGAGGCGGCCGGAGACGCCGTCGGCGGCGATCACCAAGGGGGCCTTGAACTCCACGGGGTCGCCGTCGCGGACGGCGGTGACGCCGCAGACGCGCCCGGCGAGGTCGAACAGGGGCGCGGTGACCTTGACGCCGGTGCGGAGGTGCGCGCCGGCCTCGACGGCCTTGTCGGCGAGGAGCTGGTCGAAGTCGTAGCGGGTGCGGGTGAGCCCGTAGTCGGGGAAGTCGTCGAGCGTCGGCCAGTCGAGTTCGATGGCGAGGTCGTCGGCGACGACGCGCAGGCCCCTGTTGCGGATCCACCCGGCGGACTCGGAGGTGTCGACGCCCATCTTGAGCAGCTGCGCGACCGCGCGCGGGGTGAGCCCGTCGCCGCAGACCTTCTCGCGCGGGAAATGCGTCTTCTCCAGCAGCAGCACGTCGAGGCCCCGGGCGGCCAGATGATGGGCTGCGGCCGAACCACCGGGCCCGGCGCCGACGACGATGACATCGGCATCCGGGGTTGCGTGAGTGGTCACGGGCGTCCTCTCAGGCGGATGGGGTGGTGATCCTTTACACGACCAACCCGCTTGTGAAGATCTTCACAAGCGTTTGCAGCCAGTCTAGAACTTCGATATCTACGCCCTGTCACTTAGGTCCGCCTAAGTTGTCATTAATCGAGGTCACGAGCCGTACGCGCGTACTTGAACCAGAGTTGCGGGTGCGATTGGAGCGGCTGCGGTGGCGACGCAGAAGTGAGTGATAAAGCCGACAGTTGTGGTCCCTCGTCACCGTCGATGCCTTGAAACACTCTCGTAACACGAGCGGGGATCGCGATCACTCCCCCGCAGGGCTGGTTCGCAAATGGGGCAGTACGTGGCGAGCGCCACATCGTTCGAATTTGAACTTTTGCGAGGGCGCCGCTATGGTCGATGGGTAATTCAAATCTGAACTACCTGAGACGCATTTCGCAGTACCACCTGGAAGAGGCAGCACACATGACCGTCGAACCCGTCAAGGTCTCCGTGATCTTCTACTCGGCCACCGGCAACGTCACCGCCCTGGCGAAGCAGATCGCCGAGTCCGCCGAGAAGGCCGGCGCCGAGGTGCGCCTGCGCCGCGTGGCCGAGCTGGCCCCGCAGGCCGCGATCGACTCGAACCCGGCGTGGGCCGAGAACTACGCGGCGATCCAGGAGATCCCCGAGGCCTCCGCGGACGACATCCTCTGGGCCGACGCCGTCGTCATGGGCTCCCCGACCCGCTACGGCAACGTCGCGGCGCAGCTGAAGCAGTTCATCGACACCCTCGGCCCGCAGTGGTTCCAGGGCCTGCTCGCCGACAAGGTCTACTCCGGCTTCGCCGCGGCCTCCGGCAAGCACGGCGGCAACGAGTCGACGCTGCTCGCGCTCTACAACTCGTTCCACCACTTCGGCGGCATCATCGTGGCGCCGGGCTACGCGAACGAGACCCTGTTCGCGAACGCCTCGCCGTACGGCGTGTCGCACTGGAACGGCTACGACATCGACGAGCAGACCCTCGCCGGGGCGACCGCCCAGGCCGAGCGCGTCGTCGCCACCGCCGCGGCCCTCAAGGCCGGCCGCGCCGCGATCAACGCGTAGGACAGCCGAACGCCCGGTCCGATTCCCAAGGGCACCTGCGGGAACGGGCCGGGCGTCGTCGTATTCCTAGCTCGCCTGGATGCGGGCGATGATGCGCCGCGACATGTCCCCCAGGAGCCGGATCTCGTCGCGGGAGAACTCGTCGAAGATGAGGTCCCGCACGGTCTGGACGTGGCCGGGGGCGGCCTTCTTGAGGGTTTCGCGGCCGCCGTCCGTCAGGGTGGCGAGGGTCGAGCGCCCGTCGGTGGGGCAGGCGTAGCGGCGCAGCAGGCCGTCGTTCTCGAGGCGGCGGGCGACGTGCGAGAGGCGCGAGAGCGAGCCGTTGCACAGGTACGCGAGGTCGCTCATGCGCATGGTCTGGTCCTCGGCGTGCTCGAGGACGGCCAGGACGCCGTACTCGAAATGGCTCAGTCCCACGTCGCGGCGCAGCGACTGGTCGAGGGCGCCCGGGAGGCGCATGACCAGGCCGATCAGCGGCAGCCACGCCGACATCTCCTCGTCGTCAAGCCACGGCGCCGCATCACTCATGCCCCAAGCTTAACTTCACTACTTGATGTATCAAGCAACCCGAGTACCATTTTCATTGAAGGTTCAAGAGACTGGAGTTCCCGATGACCGCTCGTCCCGGCGCCGCGTTCGACGCCTTCCTCGAGACGACCGCGCCCCGCGCGGCCGAGCGCCGCGACTGGACCCCCGCGGACGGGGCCCTCCCGGCGCTGTACCTCTCCCACGGCGCCCCGCCGCTGTTCGACGAGGCCGGGTGGATGGAGCAGCTGTTCGCGTGGGCGCAGGGCCTGCCGAGGCCGAAGGGGATCCTCATCGTCTCGGCGCACTGGGAGGCCGCGCCGCTCATGATCTCCAGCCCCGAGCCGGGCACGCCGCTGGTCTACGACTTCGGCGGCTTCCCGCAGCGGTACTTCGAGATGCAGTACGCGACGCCGGACGCGACCGCGATGGCCTCGCGCGTGGCCGCCGCGATGCCGGACACCGAGCCGCTCCACCAGCACGCGAGCCGCGGGCTCGACCACGGCGCGTGGGTACCGCTCAAGGTCATGTACCCGTACGGCGACGTCCCGGTCCTCCAGCTGTCGATCCCGACCCACGACCCGGACCGCCTCATCGACCTGGGCCGGCGCCTGCGCCCGCTCCGCGAGGAGGGCTACCTCGTCATCGGCTCCGGCTTCATGACCCACGGCCTCCCCTTCGTCGACTTCCACCACCCCGACCGCGTCCCCGGCTGGTCCGAGGACTTCGACCTCTGGGCCTCGGAGGCCCTGGCCCGCGGCGACATCGACGCCCTCGCCCGCTACCGCTCCCAGGCCCCGGGCATGCCCTACGCGCATCCGACGGTCGACCACTACGTGCCCCTCTTCGTCACCTACGGCGCCGCGTCGGAGCAGGAGCAGGCGGCGACCACGGTCATCGACGGCTACTGGTTCGGCCTCTCGAAGCGGAGCTTCCAGCTCGCCTGAGCGACGTGGAACAGGGGCGCCCCGGCCTGAGCCGGGGCGCCCCTGTTCGCGTTCGGTCTACTTGAAGCCGCGATGCATCGCCACGGCGCCGCCGGCGAGGTTCCTCCAGGCGACCTTGCGGTAGCCGGCCTTGACGATGCGGTCGGCGAAGGCGGCCTGGTCGGGCCATTCGAGGGTGGACTCGGAGAGGTAGCGGTAGGCGTCGGGATCGGAGCCGACGCGGCCGGCGACCTTGGGGAGGACGTGCTTGACGAAGACGCCGTGGGCCTTGCGGTAGGGCTTCCAGACGGGGGTGGAGACCTCGCACAGGACCATGCGGCCGCCGGGGGCGAGGACGCGGAGGATCTCGGTGAGGCACGCGTCGAGGTCGTTGACGTTGCGGATGAAGAAGGACCCGGTGACGGCGTTGAAGGTGTTGTCGTCGAAGGGCAGGTGCAGCGCGTCGGCGTTCACGAGTGGGACCTGGCGGTCCTGGTGCGCCTGGAGCATGCCGAGGGAGAAGTCGACGCCGATGACGTCGGCGCCGGACTTGGCGAGCTCGACGGTGGAGACGCCGGTGCCCGCGCCGAGGTCGAGGCAGCGCTCGCCGGGCTGGAGGCTCAGGGCCTCGCGCACGGCGCGGCGCCAGCGCTTGTCCTGCCCGGCGACCATGACGGTGTTGGCGCGGTCGTAGTTCGGCGCGACGCGGTCGAACATCGCCGCGATGCGGCCGGGTTCTTTACGCGGGGTATTCGCTTCGTTCGCCTCGATCACCCCGACAGCCTCGCACACCCCGCAGAGAAAATCCGCCGGAGCCCTGTCGGTGTGGGCCCCGGCGGATCAAGGGGTTATATCGGGCGCGCGCGGGGTCACGCGTCGCGTGCGGCCTTGAGGGAGCAGGGAAGGGCCGCGCGCTCGCCCGGGAAGGGAGCTGTGCTGGGGTCCGGTTGGGGCGCACGGGGAGTCGTCGCGGTGGGTGAACCGTTCACTGCGCCTCCTCGTCGTCGCGGACCCGGCGCGGACGTCTCGGGGTCCCAGTCTGGGATGACGCTGAGAGATCCCCCGAGTGCGGTCTGCGCTACACGATGAGCTTGACGCATGGACGCTGTGATGTCGATCTATGAAACCGAACCGTTATCGCGCGTAACCCATCCGATAACTAGCAGGTGGGCGCGGTCACAGGCGTTTCAGGGGCAAATGCGGCGGCGGGGCGCGCAATGCGCGCCCCGCCTTCTCCAGGGGATACAACAGAGAGGTGGGGCCTCTCCGGTGAATCGAGACTTAAGGCACCGTGGACATCAGGTGCCCGTTCAGCATTGCGGATTACCGGCCGCACGGCAAGTCCCGTCATCGAAGTGTTATCCGCTGGGACGGTTCCTACCGCTCTGTGGGACGCCCGCGCAGGACGGTGGCCGTGCAGTGCCCGGCGGCCCCGGCGACGAGCGCCGCGTACGGGTCGCCGTCGACGGGGACGTCGAAGACGGCGAGGTCGGCGCGGTTGCCTTCCTTGAGGGCGCCGATGTCGCCGCGGCCGAGGGCCTTGGCGCCGCCTTCGGTGGCGGCGCGGACCAGCCACTCGTCGAGGCCGTCGCCGGTGTCGCCCTGGGAGAGGGCGATGCGGCGGAGGACGGGCCATTCGGCGGCGACGTCGAGGTCGGGCGAGGACGCGCGGGAGTCGGTGCCGACGGCGACGGCGTTGCCTTCGGCGCGCAGGGCCGCGATCGGGGGCTCGCCGGCTTCGAGGCGGGCGTTGGAGCGGGCGCAGACGGCGACCGCGGTGCCCTTGTCGCGCAGGAGCTCGCGGTCGGCCTTGTCGAGGTGGACGCCGTGGGCGACGTGGGAGTCGGCGCCGAGCCAGCCGACCTTGTCCATCTGGACGGCCGGGGAGTGCCCGGCGCCGCCGTCGGCGATCTCCAGGTTCAGTCCGGCGCGGCGGTTCATGAACGCGAACGGGCCGGAGCCGCGGCGCACGAACATGTCCTCGTGGGCGGTCTCGGCGAGGTGGGGGTGGAGGCGGATGTCGAGGGTGCGGGCGAGCTCGGCGATGCTCTTGCCGACGTTCGTGCCCAGCGTGTAGAGGGTGTGGGGGCTGACGCCGACGGCGATGTCGGAGTTGTTGACCGCGCGGGTGTCGGTGACGACCTCGCGCCAGGCGGCGCGGCGGACCTCCCAGGCGGCCTCGTCGATGAAGACGGCCTCCCAGTAGGCGACCCCGGCGAGGTCGGAGGCGAGGAGCGGCGCGAACCCGGCCGCGGCGGTGACGATGTCGGCGACGGCGGTGACGCCGTGGCGGACGGACTCGTCGATGCCCTCCTGGGTGGAGGCCTTCCAGGCCTCATCGGCGGTCTCGGGGTTGCGGCGCGCGAACTCCTGGATCCACTCGAAGAACTCCTTCTCGTTGCCGTACATGTCGGCGAAGGAGGTGTAGCACAGGTGGGTGTGGGCGTTGACCAGGCCGGGCGTCATGACCCCGGTGAACGCGGTGGTCTCGTCGGCTTCGGGGGCGCCGGCGGCGGGGCCGACGTAGGCGATGCGCCCGCCGTCGACCCCGACCGCGCCCTCCCGTATCGGGTCGCCCGCGACCGGGACGACGACAGGGGCGGTGTAAACGTGCATGCGCCCGAGCGTACTCGGGGCTCCTATGCGGATTCCAGCGCCGCGTAGGCGGGTCGGACCACGGCTTCGAGCAGCTCGCGGCGCTCCGGGTAGTGCAGGAACGAGGCCTTGACGGCGTTCTCGGTGCACTTGCGGACCTCGGCCCAGCCCCACCCGAACGTCTCCGACAGGATCTGGAACTCGCGGGAGGTGTGGGTGCGGCTCATGAGGCGGTTGTCGTTGTTGACGGTGACGCGGAAGCCGAGGTCGAACAGGTCCTTGATCGGGTGCGTCTCGATGGACTCGGCGCCCTCGGTCTGGAGGTTCGACGACGGGCACACCTCGAGCGCGATGCGGCGGTCGCGGATGTAGTGCGCGAGGTCCGAGAGCTTCGCGTCGTCGCCGGTGAGGTCGATGTCCTTGATGAGCTGCACGCCGTGGCCGATGCGGTTCGCGCCGCAGACCGAGACGGCGCCCCAGATCGACTCGGGGCCGACGGACTCGCCCGCGTGGATCGTGAACGGCATGTTCTCGCGGCGGAGGTAGTCGAACGCCTCGACGTGGTCCTCGGCGGGGTTGCCGATCTCGCCTCCGGCGATGTCGAAGCCGACGACGCCCTTGTCGCGGTAGGCGGTCGCGAGCTTCGCGATCTCCAGGGTGCGGTTCGCGTGGCGCATCCCGCAGAGGATCGTGCGGGCCTTGATCGGGTTCCCGGCCTTCTCGGCGAGGCGCTCGCCCTCCTCGAACCCGGCGAGGGTGGCCTCGACGACCGCTTCGAGGCTGAGGCCGCCGGTGAGCTGCTGCTCGGGGGCGTACCGGATCTCGGCGTAGACGACGCCGTCGGCGGCGAGGTCCTGCGCGGCCTCGGAGGCGATGCGGAAGCAGTGCTCGGCGGTCTGGGACACGGCGATGGTGTGGTCGAAGGTCTCCAGATACCGCGCGAGCGTGCCGGAGTCGGCCGCCGCGAAGAACCAGTCGGCGAGCGCCCCGGCCTCGGTCGCGGGCAGCTCGTGGCCGATCTCGTCGGCGATCTCGATGAGCGTCTGGGGGCGCACGCCGCCGTCGAGGTGCTCGTGGAGCACGACCTTGGGGGCCGCGCGCAGTTCGTCGTGGGAGAGAGCTTGATTCATCCCATGAATATAGTCAGCCGCGTTCGCGGGCCCGCCTCACAGCCGCACCTCGTCCCAGTGGACGGGGCGCTCGCCGTCGAGGACCAGGGCCCATTCGAGGGCCCAGCGGCGGTGCCACACCAGGTTGTCGTCGACGCCGCGGGGCATCGGCTGGCCGGTGCGGCGGGCCTGGTCGCAGACCCAGTCGAGGCAGTAGTAGAAGTCGAGCATCTCCGCGACCACGCCCGGATCCCGTGTGGGCGTGAGCTGGCGGTCGCGCCACGTCCCGAAGGACTCGGGGCGGCGCAGGTCCGGCAGCAGCTCGGGCAGCTCCTCGGAGCAGGGGACGCCCGGGTCGAGGTGGTCGACGAGGCCGAGCAGCCACGAGACCGTGTACAGGCTCTCCAGCTGGTCGGCGTACCGTGCGCGGTCGCCCCGGCCGCAGGCGATGAACCCCCACTCGTCGGGGGCGAGGTGGTCGAGGACGTGCGCGTCGAGGAGCCACCGCATCGCGAGCTCCTCGGGCATGTCGAAGACCCTGGCCTGCACGATGTTCAGGATCGCGGCGCGGGCCTCCACGTGCCCGCGCGGGCGCAGCCGCGGGAGCCGCCCCTCGGGGAAGGGGAGCGGGAACTGCGCGGGCGGCGCGGGTATGCCGAGGGCGCCGAAGCCGTCCACAGTGCGCATACGAAGGGTCCGGGGATCTGAGGTCACCGTCGGCATGGGGCTCCCTACCACTTTGGGGTTCACCTGTGGGGGTGAGTGCGCATTCACTCGGTGGGGGTGGTTGTGAAGAACTGTAGCGTCCGACACACGCCCGAGTCAACGTGGGCCACGGAATTAGTACAGGTTCCATACACGTGTTACGCAGGTGTTTCACTCGCCCCGCCACGTGTCGCAAGTGTCCGGAGGGACGCTTTGAACGCATTGTGACAGCTACCATCTGACACCTGTACGAACCAGGGCTACCCGCGGGTAGCCCGGGCGGCGGCCCCGCCGCCGTGTAACGCCCGTCGCCGGGCAGACTTGAAAGGTGAGCAGCCTCCAAGTCGTCGCGGACCGGTACCAACTGGTCCGCCCCATCGGCGCGGGCGGCATGGGCCGCGTCTGGCAGGCCGTCGACCAGCGCCTCGACCGCGAGATCGCCGTCAAGCTCGTCAAACCGGACCTCCTCGACGGCCCCCAGCGCTACGAGGCCGCCGCCCGCTTCCGCCGCGAAGCCCGCGTCACCGCCCAGATCGGACACCCCGGCGTCCCCGCGATCTTCGACGCCGGCCTCGACGAGGACTCCGGCGAGCTGTTCCTCGCCATGGCCTACCTGCCGGGCCTCAACCTCCGCGACCTCCTCGACGAGGCCGGGCCCCTCCCCGCGGACTGGACCCTCGCCGTCGGCGCCCAGCTCGCCTCCGTCCTCGAGGCCGCCCACGCGAAGCAGGTCATCCACCGGGACCTCAAGCCCGCCAACATCATCGTCGGACCCCAGGGCCTCGTCCACGTCGTCGACTTCGGCATCGCCGCGGTCCTCGACCTCGACGCCGCCCGCCTCACCGCCACCGGCGACAAGCCCGGCACCCTCAACTACATGGCCCCCGAGCAGATCCGCGCCCAGCCCGCCGGACCCGCCGCCGACCTGTACGCCCTCGGCGCGCTCCTCTACGAGATGTCCACGGGCGAACGGCTGTTCGCCGACCGCGGCTCCGCCTACGAGGTCCAGACCGCGCACCTGAAGGAGCTGCCCGAACCCGTCAGGCGCCGCCGCCCCGACATGCCCGCCGGACTCGACGGCCTCGTCTCCCGGCTCCTGTCGAAGGAGCCCGCCGACCGCGGCTCCGACGCGGCCGCCGTGTACCTGCGGCTCGCCGAACTCCTCACGGCCGCACCGGTCTCGGACGCCCCGATCCGCGACTGCGGCGACCCGACCTGGCCGTTCCGGGCCCCGCTCGCGCCCGCGCGCGTGGCCGCCGAGGCCGCGAAGCTCGCCGCGGCCCCCGCGCCGGACCGCGGCGCCGAGCGCATCGCCGAAGCCGACCACGCGTACGGCGCGGGCGACTACAACACCGCGCTGCGCGTGTTCCGGTCCCTCGCGAAGGACTTCGAGACCCCCGACCCCGCACTGGCCCTGCACTGCCAGGTCCGGGCCGCGCAATGCCTTGCGGCCCTGGGGAACGCGGCCAGCGCGCTGGCGGGGCTCTCCAGCGTCATCGAGCGGCAGCGGCGGCTCATGGGCGAGCGGGCGCGGCCCGTGCTCAGGTCGCGGCGGGTCGAGGTCGACATGCTCGCCGCCGTCGGCTCGGGCCCGGAGGCGCACCGGCGCCTGGCCGGGCTCGTCCCGGAGATGGCGGCGGCGCTCGGCCCGGACGATGCCGATACCATCGAAGCCGAACGGCTGCTGCGGGCCTGGTCCGTGCCGCCCCAGGCGGGTCCCGGGTGGCCGTCGCAGCCCTCCGCCTCGCCTGGGAGTCCTCCTCGATGACCGCCCCCGGTCCCTACGCTCCGCCGATCGACCACAGGAAGCAGCAGACCCGGTACCGCCTCGGGCGGATCGGGACGTACCTGTGGGCGTTCGCGCCGCTGCTCACGTGCGGGTTCGCCGCCCCGGTGTCGTTCGGCATCGCGATGGGCCGGCGCCGCGACAACCTGACGGTGGCCGCGCTGGTCCTCCACTCCGCGTTGATCATCGCGGGGTGCGGGGTGATCGGCGCGCACGAGTACCCGGCCCCGGACTGGGCGAACACGCTGTTCACGGTGTCGGTCTGCATCACGTCGGTGGGCGCGACCGCGCAGCTGCTGGTGATCCGCTCGAAGGTGTGGGCGGCGCCCGCGCGCCCGCAGGTCCCGGTGGCGCACTTGTCGAACGCGGAGGTGCTGGACCGGGCGCGGAAGCTGCGCGAGCAGGCGCGCCGGACGGCGCAGGCGGACCCGATGCTGGCGAAGCGGCTGGCGATCGGGCGTCCGGACCTGCCGCGGCAGTTCGACGACGGGGGCCTGGTGGACGTGAACCACGCGCCGCTGCACGTGCTCACTTCCCTTCCGGGCGTGACGGAGCGCAGTGCGCGGCAGATCCTGGAGTGGGTGGAGCGGTCGGGGCCGTTCGCGAGCCTCGGCGAGGTGATGCTGGTGATCGAGATCAGCCCGACGTTCGAGCATCACCTGCGCGAGTACTGCGTCTTCATTCCCTAAGGGCGGCCCGGTGCTTCAGCGGCCCAGCTCGGCGAGGACCGCGACGGCGGCGCGCGAGGCGTCGTCCGAGTAGGTCGAGGGGAACGCGTCGACGAGGCGCCATCCGGCGCGGCGCAGGGCCCGGTGGCGGTCGAGGTGGGCGCGGGGGCCGTCGGGGTGGACGGCGCAGACGACGCCGAACGCGGCGTCCCCTTCCCCGACGACGAGGTCGATCTTCCAGTGCCCCACGGGGTATCCGGCCCTGACGGCGGCGTCGGCGCCGGAGAGCGCGTCGGCGAGCTTGTGGGGCCATTCGCCTTCGGCGCCGTCGCCGATGACGGGGCTGGGGGCGCGGTCGGCGTAGTCGAGGAACTCCCCCACGAGCCCGCCGGGGTCGTCGAGGGCGGTGACGACGTGGAGGTGCTCGCGGGCGCGGGTGACCATGACGTTGAACAGGTTCGCGCCGGAGAGGAACCGCTTGCGTCCGGCGGGGTCGCCGGGGGCGACGCCGAGGGAGGCGATGACGGTCTCGGACTCGCTGCCCTGGAAGGCGTGGACGGTGCCGGTGCGGATGCGGTGGGCGCGGATGGCTTCGAGGTCGAAGCGCTTCATGATGGCGGCTTCGATGACCTCGGCTTGGGCGCGGAACGGGGAGAGGACCGCGAGGCCGCGGTCGCCGCGGGCGACGAGTTCGGCCAGGAGGTCCACGGCGCGTTGGGCTTCGGCGGCGACGACGCCGTGCTCGTCGGCGGCGTCGGCGGGCGCGCGGTGGACGGTGATCGCGTCGGTCTCCTGGACGCGCGGGTGGGCGGTCATGGGGCGGACGCGGCCGCCGTAGAACTTGGCGGAGGAGAACCCGATGAGGTGGGGGACGCTGCGGTGGTGCTCGGTGAGCTCGACGACGGGCCCGGCGCCGCAGGCGAGGTCGTAGAGGCTGACGCGGCCGGTGTCGAGGCGGGCCTGGAGGTCGGTGAGGCCGTGGCGTTCGAGGACTTCGTGGAGGCGGGCGTCGGAGGCGAAGGACACGAACTTGAGCTGGCGGGGGTCGCCGGCGACGACAGCGCGGCGGGCGCGGGCGAGGACGGGGGCGGCGCGCAGCTGGTTGACGTGGCTGGCCTCGTCGATGATGACAAGGTCGAACAGGGCGGCTTCGGGCGGCAGGAGCGCTTCGACGTCGGCGGCGGTGCCGATCCACAGGGGCGCGGCTTTGAGGAGCGGGGCGAGGTGCTCGACGGCGGCGCGGCGGCGGGAGCGGTCGCCTTGGGAGGCTTGGAGTTCGGCGATGCGGCGGGCGGCGCCGGAGCGGTGCCCGGCGGGGGCGGCGGCGCGCAGGGCGGCCCCAGCGGCGTCGGCGGCGTCGCGGTCGGCCTGTTCGAGGTTGCGCCACAGGGGTTCGAGGCGCAGGCCGCCTTCGGCGGCGAGGCGGGTCATGGCCTGGACGTCGCGGACGACTTCGAGGGCCTGTTGGAGGGCGGCGGAGTCGGCGTCGGCGCCGGTGAGGCGCCGGAGCTCCTTGCGGGCCTTGCGCCTGCGCCAGCGGGTCCAGGGCCAGCCGCCTTCGCCGTGCGTGAGCGCGGCGGCGGCCGCGACTGCGTCGGGGTCGGCCTCGCGCAGGCCGGGGTAGTCGTCGAGGAGGAACACGGGGGCGTCGAGGCCGCGGAGGCGGCGCCGCTCCATGTCGAGGCGGATGGCGATCGCGTGCTCGACGCGTTCGAGCATCTGGAGGGTCTCGTCGGCGCGGCGCCTGGCGAGGGCGGCCTCGGGTTTGAGGACCGGTTTGCGGTCGGCGAAGGCGGCCGCGCTGCTGCGTTCGGTGTCGCCGAACATGACCGGGTCGGGGCCGCTTTGGCGGGCGAGGAGCCCGGCGAGGACGTCGGCGGCGAACACGGACTGGGTGGCGATGAGGACGGACTGGCCGCGGGCGACGGCGTCGAGGGCGACGGCCGCGAGCGTGTGGCTCTTGCCGCAGCCGGGGGCGCCCGCGACGACGGTGACGGGCGCGGTGCGGGAGCTGCGGACCGCGGCGGCCTGCTCGAGGTTGAGCGGCAGCGGGGACCGGACCTCGCCGTGGTCGGGCTCGGGGGCTTCGGTGGCCGCGTACACGGCGGCGAGCGCGGTCGCTTCGAGGCCGGGGCGCTCGGCCCAGTCGAGGAGGGCCTGGCCGATGGGCCCGGACTCGGTGCGGGGCCCGGCGACGTAGACGACGGACCGGGCGAGGACGACCGGTTGGGCGCCTTCGGGGTCGGGCCGGTGGGTGACGGCGTTGACGGCGTACCCGGCGGCGGTGGCGGCGGCGAGGAGCCAGGCGGGGTCGGCGAGGTCGCCGCCGCTGCGGTCGGGGCTGAGGACGGCGGTGAGGCGCGCGGCGTGCTCGGTGCCGGCGAGCTTGGGGTGGACGGTGATGTCGCCTGCGGGGACGATCTTGTGGTCGAACGGCTCGGTCTGGGCGACTTCGAGGCGGACGGGCCGGGTGACGAGGGGGACGGCGACGCGGCGGCGCTTGCCGTCGACGCGGTGCATGCCGGTGACGACGCCCCAGCCCTGCCGCAGGAGGCGCTCGTCGCGGTGGAGCTCGTCGTGGGCGGCGAGGTCGGCGGCGCCCGCGACGGTGGTGAGGCTGCCGGTCCAAGCGGACTTCTGGCCGATCTCGTCGGAGTCGGCGGCGGCGACCTTGTTGACGGGCGCGAGGGCGGAGAGCGCGGTCAGGATGCGGGCAGGGCTCATGGCGGCAGTGTACGGCCGGGCGGCCGGCGGGGCGCACGCGAAAGGCCCCGGGGCGGGAGGCGCCCCGGGGCCGGTTCAGGCCGTGCTCTCGAACGGCGTGCCGCTACTCGACGCAGAGGACCGCGGAGGTGCGGACGCCCGCGAGGTCGGTGACCTCGTAGTAGCTGGCCGGGCAGGAGGCGGCGGCCGAGTCGACGTCGGGGGCGGCCCAGTCGGCGGCGTCGAAGACGATCGCGTCGGTGACCGTGGTGTCGGCCGCGGCGTCGGCGCAGTCGAGCTTGAACCACTCGACGTCGCTGGAGGACATGCAGTCGCCGGTGTTCGGGGTGACCGGGGTCTTGCCCTCGGCGTTGGGCTTGTCGATGGCCTCGATGCAGAAGAGGTAGTCGACGTTGCCGGTGGCCTGGTCGTAGATCATGTTCCAGTCGGTCCACGGCTGGCCGGGGATGAACGCGCCGTTCTCCTCGCCGCAGGCGTCGAAGACGGCCTGGGTGTCGGTGAGGTCGCCGCCCGCGGCGGTCAGGCCCGGGTCGGCGGTGATCGAGGTGATGGTCCAGAACGCGTCGTCGCCGTCGCAGTCGATCGCGAAGGTCGAGGCGTCGTCGCTGAGGACCTCGTAGGGCAGGCAGTCGCCCGCGGCCGCGTCCGCGGCGGCGTCGAACTGCTCGCCGCTGACGTCGGTGCCCTCGGAGTCGTCCGAGGCGGCGTCGAGGATGCCGCAGCCGGTCAGGGCGATGGCGCCGGCGAAGGCGACGCCGCCGACGGCGAGAAGGCGGCGGAAGGGACCGAAGTTCGTGTTCATTGGCTGCTTTCTGTGCGGCACCGCGTCTCGGGTCGAACGGTGCTCCTGAGTTCAGCGTGAAGATATGCGGCGGCGGCGACTACCGTTGCGGCGCAGCCGGTCACCGAGCGCATTCACACGTCGCTGACCTGGGATTTCACAGTTTCCCCGGAAGCGTGGGCCAGGCCGCATGACCGGGATCACCAGGTTGCGATTCGATCAAGCTCGAACGCCCGATTGGAAGGGTTCTTCCCCGTATCGTCCGGTGCCGTTGCGTCCGTTGACGATTCACAAAGGAGGGCGCGGGTTCCGCCCAATGGTCTCCGCGCCCTCCGGCCTGTGGTCCCCGGCGCGCGGCCGGGGAGGGTGCTAGCCGATCTCGATGTAGTAGACCGTGCCGTCGAAGGACCAGACGTCCTCGATGTAGATGAGGGTCTGCTCGGCGTCGGCCGGGATCTCGGCGCAGGTCGAGCCGGTGGAGGTGGCGCCCGCGGTCACCTCGGTGGTGTTGATGATGTCGTTCGGGACGACGTTGGTGCAGGTCTCGGACATGACGCCGTCGGCCCAGATGCCGACGGTCGCGTCGAGCCACAGGGTGCCGGTCTCGGCGCCGTTGTAGGTGCCGTCGACGGTGAACATGGCGAGCGCGTTGCCGTCGGCGGGGGGCGTGTTGAACTCGTTCTCGGCCATGATCGCGTCGGTCGCGTCGAGCTGGACGTCGCCGACGGAGAGGGTCCAGTCGCCGATCTCGACGGTGGAGCCCGCGGGGAGCGGGGCCTCGGGGCTGAGGCCGTCGCCGGTGGCGGTGTCCTCTTCCGCGGCCTCTTCGGCGGCGGTGGTCGTGTCCGAGCCGGTGTCGTCGCTCGCGCCGCCGGTGGTGTCGTCCCCGGTGCCGCACGCGGACAGGGCCGCGAGGCCGATCAGGGCGGCGCCGGAGAGGGCGAGGAGGCGCTTCGAGATCTCGGGGAATTCGATGTTCATGGGAAACCTTCCGTGGGGTGTCGATCGTTGATGGAAGCTTGTGAAGTTACTTCACGAGAATAGTAGACTGTGTCGAGCCTCCGCAACGCGGGGTGGGTTACGATTCGATAAATCAAGACAGGAGCCCGCATGACCTCCCGTGACGCCGGCCCAGGCGAGACCATCACGTTGACCGATCTGGCCCGCCTGGCCTCGGTCGGACGCAACGCCGTCAGCAACTGGCGGCGCCGAGAGCCGGACTTCCCCGACCCGGTCGACGACTCCGCCCGCCGTCCCCGCTTCTCCTTGTCCGCCTTGGAGTCCTGGGCCCGGGCCCACGGCCGGGAACTCCAGGTCACCGGCGCCGACCGGCTCTGGTTCCGCCTCGCCGCGGCGCATCCGACCGCGGAGGCCGCCCTCGAAGCGGTCGCGGCGGCCTTCGACGGCACGGCCGACGCCGCCAGTGGCCGCACCGGAACGGCTGCTGCGACCGGGACCGGGCTGGCCGCCGAGGTGCGGGCCCTCGCCGCCGACACGCCCGCCTCCGACCTCTTCGAGTTCTTCATCGAGCGCGCCCGCGAGGCCGAGGCGATCGGCGTCCCGCCGGGGATCGCGCCGCTCGCCGACATCGCCGCCGCGGTCAGCGGCGAGCACGGCCACGAGCGCGCCGGGAAGACCGTCTACGACCCGGCCTGCGACGAAGGCGACCTCCTCGCCGCGGTCGCCGCGAAGATCGGCCCGTGCAGGGCCCTCGACGGCCAGGACCTCTCCGGCCCCCGCGCCGCCATCGCCGCCAAGCGCCTGCGCCTCCTCGACGGCAAGTTCCGCACCGGCGGCGACGGCGGGGCCCGGATCGCCACGCGCACCGGCGACTCGCTGCTCTCCGCGCTCCCCGAGGAGCGCTACGACCTGGTCGTGTGCGACCCGCCGTTCAACGTCAAGGACTGGGGCTACGACCGCCTCCCCGACGGCGACGACCCGCGCCTGGCCTACGGGACCCCGCCGCGCACCGAGCCCGAGCTCGCGTGGGCGCTCCACTGCACCGCGCTCCTCGCGCCCGGCGGACACGCGGTCGTGCGCATGCCCGCGCAGGTCGCCCACCGCCGCTCCGGCCGGCGCATCCGCTCCGAACTGCTGCGCTGGGGCGCGCTCCGCGCCGTCGTGGACTCTCCCGAAGCCAAGGCGCACATCTGGATCCTCGCCCCCCGCGGCGAGACGACGCAGCTCCTCGTCTCCAACGGCCGCGACTTCCGCGAGGCGTGGCTGAACTTCACCGCCGCCCCCGACGCGCCGGTCGCCACCCCCGACGCCGTCACCGTCCCCCTCATGCGCCTGTGGGACGAGGACGTCGACGTCTCCCCCGCGGTCTACCTCGCCAGCGCCCCCGGCGGCGCCGACGACCTCGCCGACGCGGTCGCGCACATGGTGTCGCGGCTGAAGGCCCTCGCCGGGCAGGACCTCCCCCGGTTCACCGGCGGCGCAGAGGAATCGGCCCCCGAGACGAGCCTCGCCGACCTCGAACGCGACGGCCACCTGGTCGTCGCCGCGGGCGCCGCGGCCCCCGGCGAGGAGCCGGCCGGCCCGCGCTGCGTCATCGTCGACCCGGTCGGCGAGCCCCCGGTGCGCATCGGCCTGCGCGGCGAGGCGACCGAGATCCAGTGGACCGTCTCCTGCGAGCCCACCGTGGACCTCGCGTGGATCGCCGCGGCCCTGTCGGCGCGGCTCCCGGCGGCGTCGAAGCGCACCGCCACGGGTGCCAAGCGCCGCATCCTGTCCGTGAAGATCCCGCGCCTCCCACTCGCCGAGCAGCAGCGCCGCGGCGCGGCGTTCGCGCGCCTCGACGAGCTCAGGTCGGCGCTCGCTGAAGCGGGGCGGCAGGCCGAGGCGCTCGCGGCGGAGGCCGCGGCGGGGCTCGTCTCGGGTGCGGTGAAGGTCGAGGACTGACCGGGAGGGAAGCGAAACGGCCGGGCTCACGCCCGGCCGTCGCTTCGTCTTATGGGCCTTGCGACCTGCGGTATTGCCGCGTCATCGAGCCGCTGACAGGATTCGAACCCGCAACCTACTGTTTACAAGACAGTTGCTCTACCGTTAAAGCTACAGCGGCCTGCCTGCGCCGTTTCCCCAGCGAGACGCTTCGATTCTAACCGACCGGTATACCGGCCCCGTACCCCCGGAGCCGCAGCGGTCCCAGGCGGCGCACCCGGCCCACGCGGTGCCGGGCGTTCGCGGATCCGTCCAGAACCGGCTCCGGGGCCCGCGACTTCAGGATCCTCGGGATGACCGCCCCCTAAACTGGGCAAATGGATACCCCTGAGCAATCCTCCATTTCGGCCCGGCCCCGGGCGCCCCTCCCCGTGACGGCCGCGGTCGCCCTGCTGTGGCTCATGGTCGCGGCGATGGCCTGGCTGGTGGTCGTATCGACCGTGATGACGGCGTTCCGGGTCTCGACCCGGTTCAGCGGCTCGGCGAGTGCCCTGGCGTTCGTCGAGCCGTTCCTGTTCCTGGTCATCGCCGCCGCGATCGCGCTTGCGGCCGTGAAGGTCTGGACGGGCCGGGACTGGGCGCGCCGGTCGGTCGTGATCGTGACCGCGACGCTCCTGGTGACGGCGCTGGCGACCCGCGCGGGGCTGACGTTCGGGACGGGGCTCGCCGGGACGTTCGTGCTCGCGGCTCTCCTGGTCCTGCTCGCGCTGCCGCCCTCGCAGCGCTGGTGCGACCGGGAATCCGAGTGCCACAGCCCGCGGATCGGCGAGCGGGAGGAGCCGCCGTTCCTGGTGGTCGCGCAGCTCGTGATGCTCTGGGCCGCAGTCGTGTTCGCGTTGCAGACCGGGACCCGGGCCGTCCTCGCCGAGGACGGCGCCGACTGGCTGGGCCCCGTCCTGGTCGCGGCGGCACTCGTCCACGCCGCGTTGAACATCGGGATGACCGGCCGCCGCAAGTGGGGCTGGCTCGGGACCATCGGCCTGTCGGCCGTGTACGTCCTCTGGCTCGCGGCGGCCGCGGTGGCGCTCGGCGCCGGCGGCGGCCGGTGGGCGCTCCCGGCCGTGCTGGCGCTGATCCCCCTGGTGTTCCTGTGGGCGCTGCTCAAGCCCGAGACTAAGTCCTGGTGCCGCCCGGAGGGCGCGCGGCCCTAGTCGCGGAAGGCGAACACCTGGAGGCCGCCGGGGAGGATGCACGCCAGGCGCGTGTCCGTCGCGTCGCAGGCGTACAGCTCCAGGTCGGTGCTCAGCTCCGCGCGGGAGCCGTCGCGGCCCAGGCCGGTGACGCCGCCGGTGACGGTGCCGAACGTGGACCGGCCGGGCCAGGCGAGGGCCGAGCCGCCGTCGATCGGGTCGAACGTCTCTTCGAGGGAGTTGCCGACCGCGTCGAAGCCCTTGTCGTAGATCTGGGTCCGCTTCGAGTCGCCCGCGTAGTACTCGACGAGGAGGCGGTCGCCGAGCGGCTCGATCCAGCCGTACTCCTGGTCGTCGAAGTCGTGGGAGATCTCCTCGGCGTCGGCGTCGTAGACCCGCCAGTGGTAGACGTCGGTCTGGTCCTCGACGGACTCCGCGACGCACACGAGGGCCTCGCCGCAGTCGGTCATCACGGCCGGGCCGACGTCCCCCGACTCGATGAACTGCGAGTCGAGCTGCTTGAGGTCATCGAGGCCGTACACGTTCAGCTCGTACCCGGTCTCCTTGTCGGCGGCCACGTACAGCTTCCCGTCCCACGCGAAGTACATGTCGTCGACGGTCTCGATCTCGCGCTGCACGACCAGGTCGCCCGATTCGATCTCGTAGACGTGCAGCACGTTGTCGCTCGTGACCGCCCACAGTCTCCCGTCGCCGTTCGAGGGCTCGGTGGGCGCGGCGATGTCGGCGGGCACCCAGTTGAAGCTCCAGGAGGCGACCGTGGCGTCCTCGGTGCCCGCGGTCCACTCGGCGGTGCGCTCGCCATCGGCGTCGAAGACCTTGAAATCCGCGCCCGCGTCGGCCTCGGGGCCGATGACGAGGAGGTCGCCGGAGCGGGAGGCGTTGCGGCTGGCGCTGGTCTGGGTGTTGCGGATCTCGCCGGTGCCCGGGTCGAGGAACACGAACTTGTACTCCCCGGCCTCGACCTCCTGGGAGAACGCGAGGAGCTCGTCGGACAGGAAGAACGAGGTGTTCCAGCCGTCGCCCTCGATCACCCGGTCCTGGGACCACACCGGGTCGCCGGTCTCGTTGGAGAGCGCCCTGACGTGCAGCTCCTGGCCGGACTCGTCGTCGGACGCGGTGGTGTAGAAGAACACCGAGAGGTCGCCGCGGGAGCGGACCTCGTAGATGCCGTCGTCGGGCTCGCCGCTCAGCGCGGTCGCGGAGGCGACCTCGGTGAGGCCGTCGGCGAACGGGCGCTGCTTGTACGGGTTGAGCAGCCACCACGCGCCGATCGCGACCGCCGCGACGAGGACGGCCGCGGTCACGCCGATCGCGACCCACTTGCGGGGGATGCGGCGGGCGGTGTGGACGGTGCCGCGGCGCGGCGGCGGGAGGGGCGCGCCCCCGTTGCGGCGCAACAGGACCGTCTCGTCGGAGGCGGGGGTGACCGGCGGCAGGCCCATCGAGGGCGCCGTCAGGGTCGTGGGCGGGGAGGTGACCGCCGCGGGAGGGGTGACCGGGACGGCCGCGGTCAGCGCGAGGGCCGCGCCCTCCGAGACCGGCAGCTCGGGCTGCTCCAGCACGGTCGGCGCGATCCCGAGTCCTTCATGGAGCATCTTGGACACCATGGGCATCCGCGAGGACCCGCCGACGAGGAACAGGCCCGCGAGCTGCTCGGGGCGGCGCCCCGTCAATCCGAGGACCCGCTGGGTCTCGCCGACCGCGCGCGACAGCAGCGGGCGCGAGATCTGGTCGAGTTCCCCGCGGGTCAGGTGCAGCGACTGCGCCATGTCGGGGACCGTGACCGGCGCGACCGAGGACCGCGACAGCATCTCCTTCGCGCCGCGCACCTCCTCCCACAGCTCGCGGCGGTTGCGCAGTTCGCTGGCCCCGCTGGGGTGCTCCAGGCGCTTCCAGATCTCCGGCTCGCGCCGCTTCACCGTCTCGCCGATGTGCGCGACCAGGGCCGCGTCGAAGTCGAGGCCGCCCAGGTCGGGCAGGCCGCCGTCGGCGAGGACCCCGAAGGACCCGTCCGGGCGGCGCTCCAGGACCGCGATGTCGAGCGTCCCGCCGCCGAAGTCGAACACCGCGAGCGGCTGCCCGGCCTTGACCTGGTGCGACAGGCGCGACGTGTAGTAGTGCGCGGCCGCGACGGGCTCGGTGAGGATCTTCACCGGCCGGTACCCGGCCTGCGCGGCCGCATCGTGCAGGGCGCCGCGCCGCTGCTCCGACCACGCCGCCGGGCACGTCAGGACCGCGTCCGGGAGCCGCCCCACCGACTCGATCGCGGCGCGGGCCACCCGCGACAGGATCGCCGCGAACGCCGCCGTCACCGGGATCTCCCTGTCCCCCAAAAGGAGCGTCCCGTCCGAGATGCGCTGCTTCGGGTTCGGCTCGAACCGCTCGGGCGCGGTGAGCGCGAGCCGCTCGGCGTCCTTCCCGGTGTGGAGCGTCCCGGCGGGGTCGAGGAACACCGCCGAGGGCATCACCGGGGAGCCGTCGAACAGGAGCGGGCGGGTGCGGCCGTCGGGCCACACCACCACGGCCACGGTGTGGGACGTACCGAGGTCGACGCTGAGCAGGTAATCGGCCGGCATGGTCGTGCAGCTCCGGGGGCTAGGGCGTGCGGGAGGGTTTCAGGTTAGTGGGCCGTCACTACCGGCGCTGGCGCTGGACCTCGGCGAGTGCGATGGACGCGGCGACGGAGGCGTTCAGGGACTCCACCTCGCCGCTGATCGGGATGCCCGCGCGGTGGTCGCAGGTCTCGGCGACCAGGCGGGAGACGCCCTTGCCCTCGTCGCCGACGACGATGAGGAGCGGGTCGGTCGCGACGGGCAGGTCGAAGACGTCGACGTCGCCGCCGCCGTCGAGGGCGACGGTCATGAACCCGGCCTGCTGGCACGCCTGGATGGTGCGGGTGAGGTTGACGACCTTCGCGACCGGGAGGCGCGCGGCGGCGCCCGCGGAGGTGCGCCAGGCGACGGCCGTCACGGAGGCGGCGCGCTTGGACGGGATGATGAGGCCGTGGCCGCCGAACGCGGCCGCGGAGCGGATGATCGCGCCGAGGTTGCGCGGGTCGGTGACGCCGTCGAGGGCGACCAGGAGCGGCGCGGTCCCGGAGGTCTTCGCGATCTCCAGGAGGTCCTCGAACTCTGCGTACTCGTAGGGCTCGATCTGGAGGCCGATGCCCTGGTGGAGGGCGTTGTTGGTGCGGCGGTCGAGGTCGCGGCGGGCGAGCTCCTTGATGGGGAGGTCGCGGTTCCCGGCGATGCGCACGGACTCGGCGACGCGGTCGTCGAGCTCGGTGCCGAACGCCACGTAGAGGGCGGTCGCGGGGACCTTCGCGCGGAGCGCCTCGAGGACGGGGTTGCGGCCGAGGATGAGCTCGGGCTCGTCGTCGCGGCGGCGCGTCTGGGTGCGGGGCCGGGCCTTCCCGATGTTGGTGGTGCGGCCCTCGGCGGCGGCCTTGGCGCGCTCGGCGGACTGCTTCCGCTGGGTCTTCTGGGGCTTGTCGTCCCCGGTGTACTCCTTGTGCCAGGGGCGGTCGGCGGCCTTGAGGGTGCGGCCCTTCCCGGCCAGGCCCTTCTTGCCCCCGCCGGAGCCGATCTTCGGGCCGGCCTTGCTGGTCTTGCGACGGTTCGGGTGCCCGCCCTTGGTGCTCATCGGTTCAAGTTCCCCAGTGGTGTCGGTCGTCTGCGGACGGGCGGTCGCCTAGTCCACGGTCCACACGGGACCGCGAGGGGTGTCCTTGACGGTGATGCCGGCGTGCGCGAGGTCGTCGCGGATGCGGTCGGCAGCCGCGTAGTCCTTGCGGGCCCTGGCGTCGGCGCGCTGTTCGAGTGCGAGCTTCACGAGCGCGTCGACGGCGCCGGTGAGCTTCGCGTCACCCGGGTCGTCCCATTGCGGGTCGAGCGGGTCGAGGCCGAGCTGGTCGAGCATAGCTCGGACGGCGGCCCCGACGCGGGCCGCGGCGGCGTCGTCGCCCGCGTCGAGCGCGGCGTTGCCCTCGCGGGCGGCGTCGTGGATCACGGCGACGGCGGCGGGCGTGTTCAGGTCGTCGTCCATCGCGGCGGTGAACTCGGGGGCGAGGGCGCCGCCGATGACGGCGTCGCGGCCGAGGGCCTCGGCGGTGCGGTGCACGAAATTGGCGAGGCGCTCCCAGGCGGTCTGGGCCTCGGCGAGGGCGTCCTCGGAGAAGTCGACGGCGGACCGGTACTGGACGCTCGTCAGGTAGTAGCGGATCGCGGCGGCGGTGAAGCCCTTCTCGCCGAGCGCGGCCACCGAGAGGGTGTTGCCCAGGGACTTCGACATCTTCGTGCCGGAGAGGTTGAGCATCCCGTTGTGCACCCAGTACTTCGCGAAGCCGAGCCCGGCGGCGCGGGACTGGGCGAGCTCGTTCTCGTGGTGGGGGAACATGATGTCGGTGCCGCCGCCGTGGATGTCGAAGGCGTCGCCGAGGTAGCGGCGGGCCATCGCGGAGCACTCGATGTGCCAGCCGGGGCGCCCGGGCCCCCAGGGGGACGTCCAGGCGGCGTCGGCGGGCTCGCCCGCCTTGTGGGCCTTCCACAGGCCGAAGTCGCGGGAGTCGCGCTTCTGGCCGGT
Organism: Glycomyces sp. NPDC047369; assembly: GCA_040643255.1. Classification (GTDB taxonomy): domain Bacteria; phylum Actinomycetota; class Actinomycetes; order Mycobacteriales; family Micromonosporaceae; genus Glycomyces. The sequence goes on from JBEYTX010000002.1 coordinate 200,871, forward strand.
CTCGGGGCTGGAGAGCATGTCGTCGGGGCGGCGGTGGGACAGCTGGCCGTAGTCGGCCCAGGAGGCCACGGAGAACCACACGTCGCCGGCGTCGGTGGCGTAGGCGTGGCCGCGCTCGACGAGCTCGGAGATGAGGTCGATCATCTGGGTGACGTGGCCGGTGGCGCGCGGCTCGTACGTGGGCGCCTCGACGTTCAGGGAGGCGTAGGCGGCGGCGAGTTTGCGCTCGTTCTCGTAGGCGATGGCCCACCAGGGGCGGCCCTGCTCCTCGCCGCGGACGAGGATCTTGTCGTCGACGTCCGTGACGTTGCGCACGTAGGTGACGTCGTAGCCGGAGCGGCGCAGCCAGCGGATGAGCACGTCGTAGGAGACGCCCGAGCGGAGGTGCCCGATGTGCGGCGGGCCCTGGACGGTGAGGCCGCACAGGTATACGCCGACGCGGCCGGGATTCCGGGGCTGGAATTCGCGGATCGAACGGGTGCCGGTGTCGTACAGTCGCAGGCTCACCCGTCAAGTCTAGACAACCGGGGCCCGCCTCTAGCGCCCCGAGGGCCGCGTGTCAAGGGCGCGAACGGGACGGCCCCCGGCAGTGCCGGGGGCCGTCATCGGGAGGCGGTCAGTGTGCGGGCTAGGCGGCCCTGCGGCGCATCGCGACCAGGACGGTGCCGCCGACGGCGAGGACCGCGGCAAGGCCCAGCAGCAGCCCGGTGGCGCCGGTGCCGGTCTTCGGGAGGACCCCCGCGCCGGACGCGTCATCGGTCGGGTTCGCGGACGGGTCGCCCCCGCCGGGGACGCCCTCGCCCGCGATGTCCCACAGGGTCGTGGTGCCGGAGACCTCGTTGCCGACCGCGAGCATGGGGCGCCCGGTCGGGGAGTCGGCGGCCGCGACGAACGCGATCGACTCGGGGCCGGAGTCGCCGCCGGCGCCCGCGGCGGGCTCGGCGGTGAAGTCGCGGTTCGACACGTAGTCGACGAACACGGCGTCCGCGGGGTCGGTGACGTCGTAGACCATGACGCCGCCCTGGCGCTCCAGGCCGATGAACGCGTACGTCGCGTCGCCGACCTGGCCGATCGCGACGGCCTCGGGCTCGGGGCCCTTGTCGTCGGAGCGGTCGTCGAAGTCGTTGGCCTCGTTGTCGGCGTTGAAGTTCGCGGACTCGGCCTCGGCGATCACGGCCTCGAACTCGGCGCCGGAGTCGAAGACGAGCTCCCCGTCGGCGGACCAGATGGAGAAGGACCGGCCGCCGAAGGAGTACAGCTCGTCGTAGCAGCCGTCCCCGGTCTGACCGAGCGTGGAGGTGACCTTGAGGCGGCCGAGGGCCTCGTCGGCCTGGAGGGCGTCGAGGTCGGCGCCGTCGAACGCGCCCTCGCACAGCTCCAGGTCCTTGACGCGGGCCTCCTCGGAGTAGTCGCCCCACTCGCGGACGTCGCCCTCGTTGGCGGTGACCAGGTAGGTCTCGCCGCCGGTCGCGAAGCTGTCGATCCCGTCGGGCAGGTACATGCCCTGGACCGGCCACGCCGTGATGTCCACCTCGTCGTCCTTGTCGGAGGCGTCGAGGCCGTTCCCCTCGGCGGCGTGGTCCTTGAAGCCCAGCGGCAGCAGCTCGGCGACCTCGCCCGCGGCGAGGTCGACGACGGCGATCGCATTGTTCTCCTGGAGCGTCACGTACGCGGTCGCGTCGTCGGCCACGGTGACGTACTCGGGCTCGATCGCGCGCTGCACGGCGTCGTCCCCGGTGAGGTCCGGGCCGAACACCCGGAAGCCCTCCGGCAGGGACGCCTCGTCCCAGGCGGTGAAGTCCGCGGTGGTCACGTTGAAAGTGGCGGCGTCGACGATCGAAATGGTGCCGACCGGGTCGACGGCGTAGTCGTCGTCCGGTTCGCCCTCGTCGGCGGTGACGGCCTTCGACCCGTCGGGGGTGAACGCGATCGAGTCGGGCTGGGCGCCGACCTGCGCCGAGTCCTTGAAGACGCCCTCGGCGTCGAAGAACGCGACCCAGCCCGGGTCGGTCTTCACGGGCGCCTCGACGGCGACCGCGACGGTCCCGCCGCTGACCGCCACGGAGTTGACGGTCGCGCCGTCCTGGCCGAGCGCGGCGGCGGCGTCGATCGTGGCGTGCTGCACCGGGTTCGCGGGGTCGGACACGTCGATGACGTCGACCACGCCGGCCTCGGCGTTCACCGCGAACACGCGCTTGGTGGAGGGGTCGTAGGTGACGATCTCGGATCCGCCCGCGGCGAACGCGCCGGTCGCGTAGGTGCCCAGGACCGACAGGTCGAGGGCCGGGCCGTCCTGGGCGAGTGCGGGGACGGGGACGGCGAGCGCCGCCAGCCCGACCGCGAGCGCGGGTGCGAGCAGTCGCTTCTGCACAGCTGGTTCCTGACTTCTCGGGGGAAAGGGGGGTGACGGCCCCAGTCCACCGAGGCAAGGGGGCCCGGGGCGGAGCGGAAGGGGAACGGGGCATGAACACCGAGTCGCGAATCGGCGGCCCCGTAGTACCCCGGTACCGGTCGGGGCCCCATTCTCCTCCCCTGGCAGGAACCCGAAATCCGTCCTTGCGCCCATGCGCGCGGGGCGTCCCGGCTCATAGACTGGGCGCGTCCCTGACCCGCGATCCCCATTGGAGGGGAGCCCCATGATCTCCGCGAAGGGTCTGTACAAGCGGTACCGGAACACGGTCGCCGTAGACCACCTCTCATTCGACGTCCGCCCCGGCGTCGTCACCGGATTCCTCGGCCCGAACGGGTCCGGGAAGTCCACGACCATGCGCCTCATGCTCGGCCTCGACCACGGCGAGGGCGAGACCCTCTTCGACGGGCAGCGGTTCGGCACGATCCGCCGCCCCATGAACGAGGTCGGCGCCCTGCTCGAGGCGAAGCCGTTCCACCCCACCCGGTCCGCCCGCAACCACCTGCGGATGCTCGCCGCCGGCAACCGCATCGCCGACTCCCGCGTGGACGAGGTGATGGAGTTCGTCGGCCTCGGCGACGTCAAACGCAAGAAGCCGAAGGGCTACTCGCTGGGCATGGCGCAGCGCCTCGGCCTCGCGCAGGCGCTCCTCGGCGACCCGAAGACGCTGCTGCTCGACGAGCCGACGAACGGCCTCGACCCGCACGGCATCCACTGGATGCGCGACGTCCTCAAGACCCTCGCCTCCGAGGGCCGCACCATCTTCGTGTCCTCGCACCTCCTGTCGGAGATGCAGCTCATGGCCGACGAGCTCGTCGTCATCGGCCGCGGCACGATGATCTTCAACGGCGACGTCGACACGTTCGTCCGCGAGTTCACCCGGTCGCAGGTCGTCGTCCGCGGCCCCGAGACCGCCGCGCTCGCCGATGTGCTGAAGGCCGAAGGGGCCGAAGTGGTCCCGGAGGCGGACGCGCTGGTCGTCTCCGGCCTGGAGATCGGGAAGGTCGGGCACCTGGCCTTCACTGCCGGCGTCGAGCTGCACGAGCTGTCGACGCGCCGGGCCTCCCTGGAGGAGGCGTTCATGTCCGCGACGGGCGCTTCGGAGCAGTTCGTCGCCCAGACCCCCGTCGCCGCCGCTGGAGGGAACCCCGATGCTTGACGCACTGCGCTTCGAGTGGAAGCGCCTGACGACGCTCCGCTCAACTTACTGGCTCATCGGCATGGGCCTGCTCGTGTCGACGGGCGTCGCCGTCCTCGTCGGCGTCGCGGCCCGCAACGACCCGGTCAGCACCGACATCATGTGGATCGCGCTCAACGGCGGGGCCGGGTTCGGGCTGCCGTTCCTGGCCGTGTTCATGGCGATCATCGGGATCTTCGCGTGCGGCCACGAGTACCGCCACGGCACGATCCAGCCGACCCTGACGTCGCTGCCGCAGCGCAACCGGCTGATCCTCGCGAAGCTCGCGGTGGTCCTGTCGACGACGCTCGTGGTGACGCTCGTGTCGATGGCGATCAACCTGGGCGTGGTCTACACGGTGTGGGGCGAGGCGCCCGGCCTGTTCGAGGACCCGCTCGGGACGTCGCTCATCGGGTACGTCGTCTACATGCTGCTGTACGTCCTGGTCGGCTTCGGCCTGGGCCTGCTGTTCCGCGGCGTGCCCTCGGCGCTGGTCGTCATCTTCCTGATGCCGCTCATCATCGAGAACATGATCGCGGGCCTGTCGAACATCCCGCAGCTCGACTGGCTCGTCCCGGTCGTCAAGTTCCTGCCGTTCTCCGACGGCGCCCGCCTCATGGAGCTCGCCGCCCCCGACTTCGGCCCCGGCGCCCCGGACTTCGACCTGTTCTCCCGCTGGGCCTCCGGAGGCGTCTTCGCCCTCTTCGCGGCCCTCATCCTCGCCTCGGCGTGGACCCTCTTCAAGAAACGCGACGCGTAACCGCGAACGCAGCGCGGCCCGTGGCATCCGCCACGGGCCGCGCCTCGTTACCTCGAACTTGTCGGACCCCTGAGCAAGGGTTGTTGCCCGGGGGCCCAGAATCCCCGAAACCCCCGCTGCTTGGGTTGCCCTCTTACCGCTGCGCCGCCTCGAGTTCGCGGCGCACGAGGTCCGCGGTCTCGATCGAGTTGAGGGCCGCGCCCTTCATGAGGTTGTCGGCGACGACGAAGAACTCCAGGGAGTTCGGGAAGTCGATCGACTGGCGGATGCGCCCGACCTGCGTGCCGCCCCGGCCGACCGAGTCGATCGGCATGGGGAACACCATGTTCTCGGGGTCGTCGACCAGGTCGACGCCCTCGGCGGCCGCGAGCACCCGGTGCGCCTCGGCCACGGTGACCTCGCGCTCGAACGTCGCGTGCACGACCTGCGAGTGCCCGACCGCGACCGGCACGCGCACGCACGTCGACGCGACCTTCAGGTCCGGCAGGCCCAGGATCTTGCGGGACTCGTTGCGGACCTTCAGCTCCTCGCTGGTCCACCCGTCCTCGCGCCACCCGCCGACCTTCGGCACGACGTTGAGCGCCAGCGGCGCCCCGAACGGCGCGTTGAACTCCTCGCCGAGCACCAGCCGCAGGTCGTTCCCGGCCGTGCCGACGCCCTCGGCGCCGCCGACCTTCTGGAGCTGCGCGTACAGCGCCTCCAGCCCTTCCTTGCCCGAACCCGACGCGGCCTGGTACGACGCCACCGACATCGACACGAGCCCGAACTGCTCGTTCAGTGCCGCGAGCGTCGGGATCAGCGCCAGGGTCGTGCAGTTCGCGTTCGCGATGATCCCCTTCGGACGGTTCGCGGCGTCGCCGGGGTTCGCCTCCCGGCACACCAGCGGCACCTCGGGGTCCATGCGGAAGTACGCCGACTTGTCGATGACGACGACGCCCTTCGCGGCCGCCACCGGCACCCACTCCGCCGACACCTCGTCGGGCAGGTCGAAGTGCGCGATGTCGATCCCGTCGAACACGTCCGGGCCGATCGCCTGCACCGTCAGGACCTCGTCGCCGACCTCCAACTGCTTCCCGGCCGACCGCGCCGAGGCGATGAGGCGCACCTCGCCCCAGTTGCCGCGCTCCTTCGCGATGAGCCGGCGCATGATCGACCCGACGACGCCCGTGGCGCCGACGATCGCGACGTTCAGCTTGCGCGCCATGCCTACCGCCCCGTCCCCGCGTACACGACGGCCGCTTCGGTGCCGCCGAGCTCGAACTTGTCGTGGACGGCGCGCACCGCCGCGTCCAGGTCCGTGTCACGGCACACGACCGAGATCCGGATCTCCGAGGTCGAGATGATCTCGATGTTCACGCCCGCGTCCGCGAGCGCCTGGCAGAAGTTCGCCGTCACGCCCGGGTGCGACCGCATCCCCGCGCCGATCAGCGACACCTTCCCGATGTTCTCGTCGTAGATGAGCTTCTCGAACCCGATGGCGCCCTGGTGCTTCTTCAGCGCCTCCGTGGCCTTCGGGCCGGACTCCTTGGGGAGCGTGAACGAGATGTCGGTGTGGCCGTTCCCGGCGGTCGACACGTTCTGCACGATCATGTCGATGTCGATCTCGGCGTCGGCGATCACCTGGAAGATCGACGCGGCGGCGCCCGGCTTGTCGGGCACGCGGGTCACGGTGATCTTCGCTTCGGAGCGGTCGTGCGCGACGCCGCTGATGAGTGCTTGCTCCACGGGCAGCTCCTCCATGTAACCCGACACCATCGTGCCGGTCTTGGTCGAGTACGACGAACGGACGTGCAGCGGGAGCCCGTACCGGCGGGCGTACTCCACGGCCCGCAGGTGCAGGATCTTCGCGCCCGACGCGGCCATCTCCAGCATCTCCTCGAACGTGATCGCGTCGAGCTTCTTCGCGTTCGGGACGATCCGCGGATCGGCCGAGAACACCCCGTCGACGTCCGAGTAGATCTCGCACACGTCCGCTTCGAGCGCGGCGGCCAGCGCGACGGCGGTCGTGTCCGAGCCGCCGCGGCCGAGCGTCGTGATGTCCTTCGTGTCCTGGCTGACGCCCTGGAACCCGGCGACGATCGTGATGAACCCCTCGTCGAGCGAGGAGCGGATCCGCCCGGGCGTGACGTCGATGATCCGGGCCACGCCGTGCGCGGCCGTCGTGATCATCCCCGCCTGCGAGCCGGTGAAGGACCGGGCCTGGAAGCCCAGGTTGTTGATCGCCATCGCCAGCAGCGCCATGGAGATCCGCTCACCGGCGGTGAGCAGCATGTCGAGCTCGCGGGGCTCGGGGACCGGCGACACCTGGGCGGCGAGGTCGAGCAGCTCGTCCGTGGTGTCCCCCATGGCGGAGACGACGACGACCACGTCGTCGCCCCGCTTTCGCGTCGCGACCACTCGTTCGGCGACGCGCTTGACGCGCTCGGCATTCTCGACCGATGAACCGCCGTACTTCTGCACGACTAGCGCCACGGGTTTCACCTCACTCGCTCATGTCTCGTGTGACATTCTCGGCGCCCCCGGAGGGGCGGCCATGCCACCTTAGCTGTGCGTATCGGTGTGTCGCCAGGTCGTTCCGGGTGCCGGGACAGAGAATCGGCCGGTGGGAACGAGATGGACGAAGCGGACAGTGGCGGCGCTCACGGCGGCGGCGGTGATCGCGGCCGCCGGGTGCGGCACCGCGACCGCCGAGCCCGAACGGAAGGAGCCGCCGCCCCGGCACAGCGCCCAGGCGACCCTGATCGGGCGCGTCACCAGGGCGCTCGACGCGTCCTTCACCGCCGAGTACGCGTGGTCGGAGGGCGGGACGGTCACCATGTGGGCCGCCGAGGACGGCACCTGGCGCGTCGACGTCCCCGACTGGGGCCTCGGCGGCACCGTCGACGTGACCGTCGCCTGGACGACCGGCGGGTTCTTCCAGTGCGCCGCGGGCCGGTGCGTGAAACTCGCCGGGATCACCGGGGAGATCCCCGGCCGGTACGACCCGCACGTGCAGCGGCCCTTCATCGAATGGCTCCCGCTGCTCCTGGACCGCCACATCCCCTTCTCCGTCGCCCAGGACGGCGACTGCTTCACGCTCACCCCGAACACCGTCGTCGTCGACACCCCCATCCCCGGCGGCGAATGGTGCCTCGACCAGGAGGGCACGATCCTCTCCGTCGAGAGTAAGGAGTTCGGCACCCTCGAACTCGACGGCGAACCCGCCGAAGCGGCCGCCACCGTCGAACTCCCCGGCGACATCGTCGACGAGGAACCCTTGAGCGCCAAGGCACCCGAGGAGCCGACCCCCGCCCCCGACCCGTCCGCGACGCCCTCTCCGGGCCGCTCAGGGACCCCGGCCCCCGACCCCTCAGGCACGCCGTCCGCGGCCCTCAGTCCGTCCCCCGATGAGGCGACCCGACAGTAAGGAAAGCGACAGGACGTGCCGTTTCGGCTGCTGAGCGTGGCACCATGAACGATGGCGACGACGCCGACCGGCCCGGACCGGCGGCCCCGCCAGGGGCGCCGGCGGCGGGCTCCGCTGCAACCGAAGGACCGCGCATGAACGCACCCATCGACCGCCACGCGACCACGGCGGTCCCCATCCACCCGCTCCTGGCCTCCCGCCACTCCACCCGCGCCCTCGTCCCCGACACCGACCTCACGGACGCCCAGCTCGCGGCCCTCCTCGAAGCGGCCCGCTGGGCCCCCAGCGCCGGCAACACCCAGCCGTGGCGGTTCCTGCTCGCCAAGCGCGGCACCGGCGAGTTCAAGCGCGTCCTCGACTGCCTCAACCCCGGGAACCGCGACTGGGCGGGCCACGCCTCCGCGCTCCTGGTGGCGGTCCGCACCGACGCGAACGCGAAGGGCCCGCTGTCGCACGCGATGTACGACCTCGGTCAGGCCATGGCGCATCTCACGTTCCAGGCGCTCGCCGAGGGCCTGACGGTCCGCCAGATGGGCGGCTTCGACGCGGCGGCGCTGGCCTCGGAGTTCGACCTGGAGGCGCCGCTGGTGCCGACGACGGTGGCGGCGATCGGCCTCGCCGGGGACCCGGCGGACCTGCCGGAGTCGGTGGCGGGCCCGGACCGGAAGCTGCGCGAGCGGCTGCCGGTGGAGGACCTGCTCATCAACCCGTAGGGAGCGGTCCTGCCGCGCCCGGCGGCCGGGGGCCGCGTCCCGCGGACGCGCCGCGCCGTCCCACGATCCGGGCGCCGGTGTCGACCGGCGCCGGTTCCGAGGTGTACGCTCACGTCGTCATGCGGTACTCGATGCTCCTTATCTGCCGCGGCGGGGCCAACTAGGTCGGCCTCCTCGCCGCGGGTTCTCGCATGCCGGCTGGATCAGTCCAAGGCTTAAGACAACCAGCGTCATTCCCAGGAGCATTCCCGTGACTTCCACGTCTTCTTCCGCGCCGTTCGCCGAACGCGCGAAGCGCTACCAGCCGTACCACTCCCAGTTCAAGGTCGCCCTCCCCGACCGCACCTGGCCCGACAAGGTGATCGGCGAGACCCCGATCTGGTGCGCGGTGGACCTGCGCGACGGCAACCAGGCCCTCATCGACCCGATGACACCCGACCGCAAGAAGAAGATGTTCCAGCTGCTGGTCTCCATGGGCTACAAGGAGATCGAGGTAGGCTTCCCCTCCGCCTCGCAGACCGACTTCGACTTCGTGCGGCAGCTGATCGAGCAGGACCTCATCCCCGACGACGTCACGATCCAGGTCCTGACCCAGTGCCGCGAGCACCTGATCGACCGGACCTTCGAGAGCCTGCGCGGCGCGAAGCAGGCGATCGTCCACTTCTACAACTCGACGTCGGTGCTCCAGCGCCGCGTCGTGTTCGGCCTGGACCGCGACGGCATCACCGACATCGCCACGCAGGGCGCGCGGATGTGCCTGAAGTACAAGGAGATCCACACCCCCGACACGGCGATCCGCTACGAGTACTCCCCCGAGTCGTACACGGGCACCGAGCTGGACTACGCGGTCGAGGTGTGCGCGAAGGTCGCCGAGGTCATCCAGCCGACCCCCGACTGGCCGCTGATCGTGAACCTGCCCGCCACCGTCGAGATGGCCACCCCCAACGTCTACGCGGACTCCATCGAGTGGATGCACCGCAACCTCCCGGGCCGCGAGTCCCTGATCCTGTCGGTCCACCCCCACAACGACCGCGGCACCGGCGTCGCCGCCGCCGAGCTGGCCGTGCAGGCCGGGGCGGACCGCGTCGAGGGCTGCCTGTTCGGCAACGGTGAGCGCACCGGCAACGTGTGCCTGGTGACCCTGGGCATGAACCTGTTCAGCCAGGGCGTCGACCCGGGCATCGACTTCTCCAACATCGACGAGATCAAGCGCGCCGTCGAGTACTGCAACCAGCTGCCCGTGCACGAGCGGCACCCGTACGCGGGCGACCTGGTGTACACGGCGTTCTCCGGCTCGCACCAGGACGCCATCAAGAAGGGCTTCACGCACCTGGAGGCCGACGCGGGCGCCGCGGGCGTCGCGATCGACGACTTCACCTGGGGCGTCCCGTATCTGCCGATCGACCCGAAGGACGTGGGCCGCACGTACGAGGCGGTCATCCGCGTCAACTCGCAGTCCGGCAAGGGCGGCGTCGCGTACGTCATGCAGAGCGAGTACGGCTTCGACCTGCCGCGGCGCATGCAGATCGAGTTCAGCCAGGCGATCCAGCGGGCCACCGACGCGTCGGGCAAGGAGATCTCCACCGAGGAGATCCACGAGGTGTTCCGCAGCGAGTACCACCCGGAGTACCAGCCGCGCACGCGCCTGGTCGTGGAGGACCACGACACGTCCTACGCGGACGAGAAGCTGAACCTCGACGCCACGATCGTCCTGGACGGCGTCGAGCAGAAGGTCTCCGGCACCGGCAACGGCCCGCTCTCGGCGTTCACCGACGCCCTGTCGACCGTGGGCGTCCACGTCGAGGTCCTCGACTACGCCGAGCACGCCCTGTCCGCCGGCCAGCACGCCCAGGCGGCCTCCTATGTGGAGTGCGCGATCGACGGCCGCACCGTCTGGGGCGCCGGCGTCCACCCGAACATCGTCCTCGCCACCATGCGCGCGGTCGCCAGCGCCTACAACCGCGCCTAGGACTCCGCCGGGCCCATCGGCCCGGCGAGGTCGCCGATCAGCCGAGACCCGGCCACCGAGCTGCACCCGGGACGCCCCAACGGCCGTCCCGCCCGTACCGCGCGCCCGACCAGGGAAGCCGGACCCGGAAACGCCACAAGCCGACCGGACGAGAACCACGGACGCAGCAGCGACCGAACCTCTAGAACCCGTTGGGGCGGGCCGCGATGCGGCCCGCTCCAACGGCATCCCCAGACTTATCCACAACCCCGTGACCAGTGCGAACACCGCTACCCACAGAGTTATCCACAAGTAGTTTCTTCACATTCGACACTCGGCAACCCCACCTGTTGTAGTAGATAGCAAAAACGCCATCCGGTATCGGCGGGATGGCGGCGACAGAGGGGGATTCGCGAACGTCGCCATACCGAGGCCAGGCGCGGGAAACCACCCGCGACCCGGTCCCCGCCGACACCCGCCTCCGCGGGGCACACCGCGGGCGGCCGACCACACCAGGTCGGCCGCCCGCGAACAACCGAACAGAACCGACCCGACCACTCACACGTCGACCTCCAACCGGACCGTCACCGTATCGCCTTCATCGACACCTCCGGCCCGCTTCCGGATGTCGGCCTTCAACGGCACGATGTACCCGCCGTCCTTGGGCCACAACGACGTCTCCCACCTGACCTCGCCGATCACGGCGGTCACCGGGACCATGCCCCACCCGTAGCTGACCACCGCCGACGCGGCCGCCAGCTCCCGGCACCCGTCCTCGGGCACCGACACGAAGTACCAGGGCGCGGGCCCCCGCCAGTGCCAGATCTCCCCGCTGAACTCCAGCTCCATGCCCCGAGCATACGAACCCGCCCCGACAACGGGCCCGGAACCGTTCCGGCCCCCTGCCCGGGCTAACCGGGGCGGGGCAGCCAGGGCGCTGGGACAAGCCCGTGGGGTTGGTGGGGTCAGTCCGGGAGGCTGGTGCCGAGGAGGCGGGCTCCTGTGGTGGTGCGGGGGTGGAAGGGGTCGCCGGGGGCGAGGACGAGGTAGGCGCCGGGGCCCAGGTGGCGGTCGTCGAAGGTGATCTCGCCGAAGAGGACGTAGTAGGCGCGGGCGAGGCCCGGGTGGAGGTCGGATTCGGGCCATTCGATGCCGGGGACGAGGTCGTAGAGCCAGCCGTCGGAGCGGCCCGCGCCGGGGAGGTGACGGCGGATGACGCCCGGGGCGACCTCGACGGGTTTGACGGCGTCGACCTGGACGGCCTGGATGTCGTTGCGCGCCTTGCTCATGGTCCCGTTCATGGGTCGAGTCTGCCCGGCCGCGGGCGGCGGTGACAGTGACAGGATCGTCATCTTGGAGTACTTTCATGCCATGGAGCTCCACCGGGTCGTCGCCCTCGTCCAGCCGCCGCAGGCCGAGTTCGAACTCGCCAGCGCCGCCGAGGTGTTCGGGTTGGACCGGCCGCATCTGCCGAGCCGGTACGCGTTCACGGTGTGCACCGAGCGGCCGGGGATCGTGCCGACGAAGGCGGGCGGGTGCGCGCTCGCGGTGGCCGAGGGCCTGGACGCGTTGGAGCGCGCCGACACGGTGCTGGTCCCGGCGTGGGCGGCGAAGGATTCGGGGGCGAGTCCGGCGGTGCTGGAGGCGGTGCGGGCGGCGCATGCGCGCGGGGCGCGGATGGTCGCGATCTGCACGGGGGCGTTCCTGCTCGCGGAGGCGGGGCTGCTGGAGGGGCGGCGGGCGACGACGCATTGGCGGTACGCGGACGAGCTGGCGGCGCGGTATCCGGGTGTCGAGGTGGATTGCGATGCGCTGTATGTGGATCTGGGCGACATCGCGACGAGTGCGGGGACGGCGGCGGGGATCGACCTGTGCCTGCATCTGGTGCGGCGCGATCACGGTGCGGGCCTGGCGGGGCGGATCGCGCGGCACATGGTGATGCCGCCGCATCGGGAGGGCGGGCAGCGGCAGTACGCGGTCGGGGCGGCCGGGGAGCCGTCGGAGTCGCTTGGGGCCGTGTTGGAGTGGGCGGCGGAGCGGCTGCATGAGCCGTTGGGGGTGGAGGATCTGGCGGAGCGGGGCCGGGTGTCGGTGCGGACGTTGGCGCGGCGGTTCGACGAGCAGTTGGGCGTCAGTCCGGGCAGGTGGCTGCTGTCGCAGCGGATCTCGGCCGCGCAGGCGCTGCTGGAGGACACGGATCTGCCGATCGAGGCGGTCGCGGCGCGGGTCGGTCTGTCGTCGGCGCTGAATCTGCGCAGGCGGTTCCGGGACCGGCTCGGGACGACGCCGGCGGCGTACCGGCGGGCGTTCGGCAAGGCCGCGGGCGGGGCGGTGGCCGGGGGCTGAGCTGTTCGGGGGGTCGAAATGTCGCCTGCGTCTGGTACAACCGAACGATGCCGAACCCTCGCGACCCCATGAGTGCCTTCCGCACCGCGTTCAAACGCAGCGGTGTCGAGCGGCCCACGTTCCCGCTCTCCGTGCACGTCCTGCTCATGGTCGCGGTCGCGTCGGCGATCCTGTCGGGTCTGCTGTGGCTGCTCACCAGCGACCAGACGTCGCCGCTGAGCGCGGACCCCGACGACCGCACGACGCTCGAGGTCATCCGCTTGTCCCTCTATGCGATCGCGGGCGTCGGCGGCGTCATCGCCCTCACCGTCTCGTACCGGAAGCAGCGGATCACGGAGGCCACGGAGGTCCGGGAGGCCACGAAGCTGTTCAACGAGCGGTTCGCGTCGGCCGCCGACCAGCTGTCCTCCGATCACGCCGCGAACCGGCTCGCCGGGGTGTACGCGATGGCGGCGCTCGCCGACGACTGGGATGCGGGGCGCCAGACCTGCATCAACGTCCTCTGCGCGTATGTGCGGATGCCGTACGAGACGCCGCCGTTCCGCCACGAGCGCGAGGCGCAGAACGACCCGCCGCGGTTCCGGGCGGTGCTGGAGGAGCGGCTGATCCGGCACACCGTCATCAACGTCGTCGGGGGCCGCCTGCGCCGCGAGCCGGTTCCGGGTCGCACCTGGCACGAGCACGACTTCGATTTCACCGGAACGAATCTCGACGGCGGGAACCTGAACGACGCCCTGTTCCTCGGCCGCGTCTCGTTCGCGTTCGGGCGGTTCACGGCGGGCACGATCGACTTCTCCCGGATCCGTTTCGAGGGCCCGGTGGACTTCACGCGGGCGCGGTTCCTCGGTGCGCGGCTGCGGTTCACGGAGACGCGGTTCGCGGGTCCGGTGCTGTTGTCGGAGATGACGATCGCGGCGGGTCTGCTCGATTTCAGCTCGGCGCATTTCGCGCGCGACGTGGCGTTCGACGGGACCGCGTTCACGGGTGGGCAGGTCCATTTCACGAAGACGGTGTGCGCGTCGCCGACGGTCGGTGTCGCGCCGCTGCTGGACTTCAACGGCGCCAGCTTCACCGGCGCGTCGGTCATCTTCGACCGGCCGCAGATCGACGCCGCGACCCTCGACTTCTCGCGCGTCGCTGACTGGTCCCATCCGCCGGTGTTCAACCTGGCCGACGACGGCGACGCCGTCCGCCTCCCCGAAAGCGATGGCGGGGACCGGTGACCCGCACGACCCCGCCGCGGCCCCACGATCTCCTCGCGCCCCTCCCGCAGCTCGATGCGCAGGCGCGCACCGCGGTCCGCCTCCATCCACGCCGAGGGGAGCCGACCGCGGTGGAGAGTTCCGTCGGCGGGCCGCTGCTGTGGCCCTCCGATGAGCCCTGGCCGGTGTGCAGGTTGGAGCATGAGGACGTGTTCGACGAGCCCTTCCCGGAAGCGGAACCGGGTGAGCGGGTGCCTGATGCGCTGATCCCGGTGGCGCAGTTGTACTACCGGGACGTCCCGGGTCTGCCCTGGCCGGACCGGTACGACCTCCTCCAGGTCCTGTGGTGTCCGCGCGACCACCCCGAGGGCGAGGCGCCGTACAACCCGGAGTTCCAGGTGCGTTGGCGCGCGGCCGGTTCGGTGGCGTCGCCGCTGGCGGCCGCGCCGGTGCCGTTGACCTGCAACGAGAACTACGTGCCGGAGCGCTGCGTGCTGCACCCGGAGGCGATCACCGAGTATCCGCATCGGGAGGCGCAGGCCCCGGGCTGGAAGGTCCTCGGGCACGGCGGGGTCTGGGGCGTCATCGACCCGTTCCCGGTGGCGTGCGACTGCGGCGCACTGCAACTGCCGCTGCTCACCGCCGGGTCGGGCGAGTTCGACGGCGGGACGGGCAGTTGGCAGCCGGTCGAGGAGGCCGGCACCGGCTGGGAGTTCGCCGACCCGGTCGGGGTGACCATCGGCCGCGGGTACACGTTGCAGCTCTACTACTGCCCCGCCGCCGAAGACCACCCCAACCGGGCAGTGATGTTCTGAGCCGCGGCCGGTGTCAGGCCCTCAGTTCCTTGAGGATGCGCGGGTGCAGGCCGGGGCGGTCCTGGCACTGGGACACGGGGGTCTGCGTGATGGTCCGTTCCACGAGCAGGTAGGTGAGGTACAGCGCCAGTGGGACCACCGCCCACATGTAAGGCCGGTCGAGCACGACGGCGGTCCATGCCGCGAGCGACGCGGTCAGCAGGTAGGCGATCGCCGACCAGACCACGACGTACATCGGGGCCCGGTGCAGGTGCGGTCCCGCTGTGGCGGCCTGGTAGGCGAGGTTGTTCAGCACCGCGAGGACGGCGAGGACCACGAACGGGATCAATGCGACGCCGTCCAGCTCCGGGATCCCGAGGCGGTCGTCGTTGACGACCACCGCGGTCCCGGTGGCGACCGCACCGAGCAGGTACACGACCTGAACGGCGTTGGCGAAGAGCGCCTGGATCTTTGCCCGTCGCCGCACTTGCCGCCACCAGGCCGTGTGGGGGCATTCCCAGGAGTCGAAGCCGTCGGCGACCACTCTGGGCCCGTAAGTGAACGTGCGTTCCTCGTCGGTGACCGGCTCGGGCAGGACACCGCGGCGCGACCGCCGGAGGATCAGCGGCAGGTCCGGGTCGGCGGCGCAGTCGGTCCGCTCGGTGAGCTGGAGGCGGAGCGCGCCGAGGATCTGCATCATGAGCAGTGGCGGGACGAGCGCGACCACAAGCGGTTCCCGGCCCGGCAGCATGTTGAGCACGAATCCGGCCAGGACCAGCAGGCCGATGTTGTGCAGGATGAACACGCGGCGGTTCGGCCGGTGGGCGCTGCGGAGGGTGCGGAAGTACTCGACCGGGCCGGCGGCGAGGGTGATCGCGGCGAACATGGCGAGCACGCCGAGGAACAGGCCGAAGCGGGTGCGGAAGTCGACGGCGTCGCCGAGGCCCGCGAGTAGGGCCTGGGATCCTTCGGCCAAGCAGCCCAAGGCGACGGCGAGCGCGGCGACGGCGATGAGTGCCTGCCGGGCGGTCGCGTACTTCGACACGAACGACCGGTCGGCCCAGCGCAGCCGGTGGGGGCAGGCGCGGGTGCGGGCGGCGTGTGTGTCGGCGGCCGGGGCGTGGGGTTCGGCGGATTCGACGGTTATGGGCAGGTCGATTCGCGCCGATTCCGGCGATTCTTTATCCATTTTGGGGCTTTCAGTGACGCAAAGGGCAAGGTCCCGGCCGTGGGGGCGGGTGGGGTGAGGGAATTCTAGGGGCCGGGGCGGGGGGCGTCAAGGGCGGCGGAGGTAGCGGGAGCGGGTGGGGAGGGCGGGGTGGGTGTCGCAGGTGTCGCGGGGGTCGAGGACGGTGCGGAGGTAGGCGAGGAGGGCGGTGACGGCGAGGTTGGGGGCGGCGACGGCTGCGGCCCAGGGGAGGGCGGCGGTGCCGCCGACGAGGAGCAGCGCGGCGGCGGTGAGGGCGGTGCCGGCGGCGGCGAGCCAGAGGATGGGGGCTTCGGGGCGGTGGAGGCGGCGCCAGGTGCCGGGGAGGGCGAAGACGCCGATCATGCCGAACATGGAGCCGAGGATGAGCAGGATGCCTTCGGCGAGTGCGCGTTCGGCGAATTCGGCGCCGAGGGAGACGAGGAAGCCGCCGGCGAAGAGGGCGGCGAGCTGGACGAGTCCGGCGAGGGCGATCGCGAGGAGGCCGAGGGCGAAGAGGGCGCGGCCGCCGGGGGTGAGGTCGCGGACGCGGACGCGGTGGGGGCAGACGTCGGGGTCCGGTTCGGGCTCGGAGTCGTGTCGGGCGGCTTCGGTGCCGGGGCGGGGGGCGCCGGGTTCGACGGTGATCTCGCCGATGACGGCCTCGGCGGGCTGTTGGCCGCGGGTGTCGGTCGCGCCCGCGGGAACGTCGGCGGCGGGGATCTCGGTGACGGGGGCGGCGGCTGCCGCGCGCGGTTCGTCGGGTTCGTGTTCCATTGGGGCGCATCCGGTTTCGGAGAGGTGGAGGTCCCGGCCCGGGCGGGCCGGGACCTTGCGCATTGTAGGGACACGTCCCGGCGGGACCGGTCAGCGGTAGGCGGAGGACTGGAGGGTGTACAGCTCGGCGTAGGCGCCGCCGCGGGCCATGAGCTCGTCGTGGGTGCCGGTCTCGGCGATGCGGCCGCCGTCGAGGACGACGATGAGGTCGGCCATCGAGACGGTCGAGAACCGGTGGGAGACGAGGACGGTGACGGTGCCGCGGGCGCGCCCGGCGTGGACCTCCTCGGCGAAGCGCTCGAAGAGCGCGTGCTCGGTCTGGGGGTCGAGGGCGGCGGTCGGCTCGTCGAAGACGACCAGGAGCGGGTCGCGGCGCATGCGGCCGCGGCCGATGGCGAGTTTCTGCCACTGGCCGCCGGAGAGGTCGGTGCCGTCGTCCCATCGGGAGCCGAGGCGGGTGTCGAGGCCGCGCGGGAGGTCGTCGATGACGTCCTCGGCGCCGGCGCGGGTCATGGCGGCGCGGACCGCGCCGTCGTCGTAGCCGTTTCTTAGGTCGCCGATGCCGACGGTCTCGCGGGCGGTGAACTCGAAGTGCGTGAAGTCCTGGTAGGTCGCGCCGATGCGCTCGCGCCACTCGTCGGTCTCGAAGTCGGCGAGGTCGGTGCCGTCGACGGTGATCGCACCGGCGGTCGGCTGGTAGAAACCGGACAGGAGCTTGACGAGGGTGGTCTTCCCGGCGCCGTTCTCGCCGACGAGCGCGACGACCTTCCCGGCGGGGAGGGCGAGGGTGACGTCGTCGAGGGAGGGCCGTTCGGCCTCGGGGTAGGCGAAGGTGACGCCGTCGAGGCGGATGCCGCGGTCGAGGCGGGCCGGGACGGGCAGGGGGACGGCGGGTCCGCGGGACTCGGACGCGTAGGCGCGCAGCCACATGAGGCGGGTGCCGAGCTTCCCGGTGCGGACCAGGAGCGCCGACTGGATCGCGATGCCGCCCGCGGCGTTCGCGACCATGCCGATGAGGGACACGAGGAGGACCACGTCGCCCGCGGTGGCCTGGCCTCGGATCGCCAGGTAGAGGACGATGCCGATCGCGGCGGCCATGCCGACCGCGGACAGGACGCCTTCGCCGGTGGCGATGCGCGCGGCCTTCCACTGGCCCCGGTTGCGTTCGGCGACGACGGCGGCGCCGGTCTCGTGGTGGCGGCGGCCGATCTCGGCGGCGGACCCGAAGACCCGCAGCTCCTTCCCGGACTCGGCGAGCGTCGCGACCTCGAACAGGTGGCGGCGGCGCCGCTCCGGTTCGCTCGTGGCCTCCTGGACCTGCACCTCGACGTCGCCGGAGCGTTTGGCGATCGCCATGGCCCCCAGGGACACGAGCGGGAACACCAGCAGCAGCGGGTGGACGGCGGCCAGGAGGGCGCCGCCGACGGCGATCGTCACGAGCGCCCGCAGGCACTGCGCGAGCCAGTTGACGGCCCCGGAGAGCAGCCACCGGTCCTCGCGGATCCGCTGCACCTGGTCGAGGTGGTCGGGCCGCTCGTGGTGGTCGAGCCCGGGCGGGGTGCCCATGAGCTCCATGATCTCCCGGTCGGAGGCGCGGGCGGTGTGGTCGAGGACGAGGAACACGAGCTTGACGTAGACGAAGACCACGGCCCAGATGAGCGCGACCCCGAGACCGAGGCCGGCCCCGGCGAGCCACGCCTCCCGGGTCTGTCCGGTGTGGACGGCGTCGATGACGACCTTGGTGAGGTACACGGTGGTCGGCATGAGGACCGCCTGGACGACGCCGAGGGCGATCTGGGCGGTGGTGGCCTTCGGGTGCGAGCGGAAGCCCACGGCCAGTGCGTATTTGAGGCCGCGGAGGCCGTTGCGGATGCGCGTGATCA
This sequence comes from Glycomyces sp. NPDC047369, assembly GCA_040643255.1. Classification (GTDB taxonomy): domain Bacteria; phylum Actinomycetota; class Actinomycetes; order Mycobacteriales; family Micromonosporaceae; genus Glycomyces. Next base: position 219,473 of record JBEYTX010000002.1, read on the forward strand.
TTCGGACTCCAGGGGCGCGGTGCGGGCGAGGCGGTTGGCCTGCAAGGTGAACGCTTCGGCGTAGCGGCCGCCGAGGGCCATGAGGTCGTCGTGGGAGCCGTCCTCGACGACGCGGCCGCCGTCGAGGACGACGATCCGGTCGGCGCGGCGCACCGTCGAGAACCGGTGCGAGATCACGATGGTGGTGAGCCCCGCGGTGATGTCGAGGAACTGCTCGTACAGCTCGGCCTCAGCGCGCACGTCGAGCGCCGCGGCGGGCTCGTCGAGGATGAGGACCTTCGCGCCCGCCTGGACGGCGAACAGGGCGCGCGCCAGCGCGATGCGCTGCCACTGGCCGCCGGAGAGGTCGGTGCCGCCGCCGTACTCGCTGGAGAGGACCGTGTCGAGTCCCTTGGGGAGGGATTCGATGAGGGCGCGGATGCCCATGGGCTCGCAGGCCTTCCAGATGAGGTCGGTGTCGGCGGCGAGGTGGGGTGCGCCGAACGCGATGTTGTCGCGGACGGTGAGCTGGTAGCGGGTGAAGTCCTGGAACAGGGCGGAGAGGCGGGTGCGCCAGGCGGCGGGGTCGACGTCGGCGAGGTCGGTGCCGTCGGCGGTGATGCGGCCGCCGGCGGGTTCGTAGAGGCCGGCGAGGAGTTTGACGAGGCTGGTCTTGCCGGCGCCGTTGTGGCCGACGATCGCGAGGGAGGTGCCCGCTCGGATCTCGAGGTCGAGTCCTTCGATGACGGGCCGGTCGGCGCCGGGGTAGGCGAAGGCGACGTGTTCGAAGCGGATGGCGTGTTCGGGTGCGGCGGCGGGGAGTTCGGCGGTGGCGGGGCGCCGGTCGGCGGTGAGGCGGTCGTCGAGGGCGAGGATCTTGGGGACGGGGAGGGAGCCGAGGGAGAGGAACGCGGCGGTGTCGTCGAACGCGGAGAAGTTGAACATGGTGGTGAGGGCGACGAGGTAGACGGCGAGGGCGGCGAAGCCGACGGCGCCGGTGAGGCCGGCGTCGGCGAGGGCGAGGGCGGTGAGGGTGGTGAGGGCGAGGAGGGTGGCGATGACGCCGGCGGCGGTGCGGGGGCTGAGGCGCTGGTGGCGCGCGGAGTAGTCCATGCGGTCGGTCCATTGGCGGTCGTAGCGGTCGAGGAGCCAGCCCATGAGGCCCCAGACGCGGATCTCCTTGGCGGGTCCGGCGTTGATGGCGAGGTCGCGGAGGTATTCGGTCTCGCGCATCTCGGTGGAGCGGAGGTAGGCGGTCCTGCCGACGCGGGTGTAGTCGGCCTGCATGGCGATGAAGATGGCGGGCCAGGCGAGGAGCCAGGCGAGGCCGATCCAGGGGTTGAAGAAGCAGAGGACGGCGGAGGCGCCTGCGGCGGCGAGGAATTCGGGGGCGATGGCGGCGAGGCCGCGGATGGCGCGTTCGGGGCGGATGAAGTCGGCGCCGAGCTGGCGGGCGATGCGCAGGAGGGCGAGGACTTCGTCGTCTTCGAGGTGGGCGATGCCGACGGGGCGGGCGACGGCGGCGAGGAGGCGGTCCTGGAGGAGGAGTTCGAGGTCGCGGCCGAGGTTGGAGGCGATGGCGTTGTGGAGGTGGGAGGCGAGGCGGCCGAGGAGGAGGGCGGTGGCGCCGGCGGCGAGGAGGAGGTAGGCGGTGCGGGCTTCGGGGGAGCCGGGTCCGGCTTGGGCGGCGGCGGGGACGGCGCCGATGAGGAGGCCGGTGGCGATGGTCATGGCGAGGGGGAGGGCGGCGGTGAGGACGGTGGTGGCGGCGAAGAGGGCGGTGCGGGGGCGGCTGATGCGGGGCAGGAGCCGGACGACGGTGAGGATCGCGCGGGCGGCCTCGAAGCGCGGGTTCAGCGGGGGTGCCATATGAATCCATTCATGATGTCACGATGACGGTGCGATGACACCATATCAGGGTCGCGGTGCGGGCGCATCCCCGTCGGCCGTCCCCAGCCCCCACCCTCCCGAGGGGAAAGGTAGGTGCGATCTTCGCCGCCGGGTCCGACGAAAACGGGCCCCGGCGGCCCCCCTGTCACCCGATCGGGTACGTCCGGGCGCCCGGGTAGGCTTGTCCCTCGTGTCAGCGCCCAATCTCGTCAACCTCGAAACCGTCTCGAAGGCCTACCCCGACCAGGTCGTCCTCGACGCGGTCTCCCTCGGCATCGCCGCCTCGCAGCGCGTGGGCGTCGTCGGCCGCAACGGCGACGGGAAGTCCACCCTGCTGCGGCTCATCGCGCGCGCCGACGAGCCCGACTCGGGCCGCGTCGTGCACACCGGCGGCACCCGCGTGGCCGTGCTCGGCCAGACCGACGGCCTCGACGGCGCCGCGACGGTGCGCGAGTCCCTGTTCGGCGGCCTCGACGCGCACGAGTGGGCGTCGGACCCGAAGGTCCGCGAGATCCTCACCGGCCTGTTCGGGGGCCTCGACGCGCCCGCGCTCCCCGAGGGCCTGGACTCATCGATCGGCGTGCTCTCCGGCGGCGAGCGCCGCCGCACCGACCTCGCGCGGGTCCTCACCGCCGACGCGGACCTGCTGCTGCTCGACGAGCCGACGAACCACCTCGACATCGAGGGGATCGCCTGGCTCGCGAGGTACGTGAACACGATGCGCGCGGCGGTCGTGGTCGTCACCCACGACCGGTGGTTCCTCGACGAGATCTGCGACCGCATCTGGGACGTCCAGCGCGGCAGCGTGTTCGAGTACGACGGCGGCTACTCGGCGTACGTGCTCGCGCGGGCCGAGCGCGAGCGGCAGGCGAACGTCGCCGAGGAGAAGCGCCAGAACCTCATGCGCAAGGAGCTGGCGTGGCTGCGCCGGGGCGCCAAGGCGCGCACCGGGAAGGCGAAGTTCCGCGTCGACGCGGCGAACGAGCTCATCGCGAACGAGCCGCCTGCGCGCGACACCGCCGAGCTCGTGTCGTTCGCGACCGGGCGGCTCGGCAAGACCGTGTTCGAGGCCGAGGACGTCACCGTCCGGGCCGGGGACCAGACGCTGCTGGAGCACCTCGACTGGATCCTGGGGCCGGGCAAGCGGATCGGGCTCCTCGGCGTCAACGGCGCCGGGAAGACCTCGCTGCTGCGGACCCTCGCGCAGGCCGCCGACTGGGACGGCACCGGCGAGAAGCAGCCCGCGGCCGGGCGCGTCAAGGTGGGCCGCACCGTGAAGCTGGCGTGGCTGACCCAGCACATGGAGGACCTCGACGGGTCCTGGCGCGTCCTGGAGGCGATCGAGCTGGTCGCCAAGCGCGTCCAGTTCGGGAAGAAGGAGATGAGCGCCGGGCAGCTCGCCGAGCGCCTCGGGTTCGTCGGCGGGCGCCAGCGCACCCTCGTGCGCGACCTCTCGGGCGGGCAGCGGCGGCGGCTCCAGCTGGCGCGGCTGCTCATGGCCGAGCCGAACGTGCTGTTCCTCGACGAGCCGACGAACGACCTCGACATCGAGACGCTGACGCAGCTGGAGGACCTGCTCGACGACTGGGCGGGGACGATGGTCGTGGTCAGCCACGACCGGTACTTCACCGAGCGGGTGGCCGACGAGACGTGGGCCCTGCTGGGCGACCGGCGGCTGCGGATGCTGCCGCGGGGCGTCGAGGAGTACCTGGAGCGGCGCGGCGAGGCCCCGAAGGGCGCCGAGCGGCCCGCGGCCGCGGCGGTCGCGGCCCCGGCGGCGAAGCAGTCGGGGGCGCAGGACCGGGCCGTCCAGAAGGAGCTGTCCAAATTGGAGCGGCGCCTGGAGAGGGCGGAGGCGTCGATCGCGGGCGTGCACGCGGAGATGGCCGAGTTCGCGACGGACCCCGGCAAGCTGTCTGAGCTGCAAGGGAAGCTGTCGGCGCTCGAGGAGGAGCGGGACGCGATCGAGGAGCGGTGGATGGAGCTCGCGGAGTAGCGCGGCCCGGCGGGCCCGCGGGCGCGGCCAAACATCCTACCAGTTTCCAACCGGTTCATACCGGTTGGTAACCGACTCTTCATTCAGTGATTTATGGGGGTCTTCCAGGGTCTTCACTTTATGTTGTGACTTCCCTAACCTCGGTGTGAAAGCCCAAAAAGGCCGGTTCCACCGAACTGCGCCTTCCGCGCGGATGCGACCCATTGCTTTCGCTTCGCGCGGTGAACAACTGAACCGAGAGGGAGTACCCCCCTATGACCGTCTCGCACCGTTCCGTCCGCCGGATATCCGCCGCCGCCATCGCAGGCGCGGCGGCCGTGGGCTCGCTCACCTTCGGCGGCCTCGCCGCCCACGCCGCACCGCTCGGCGAGATCCTCAATGCCGCCTCCCCCGACGTCATCGACGGCGAGTACCTCGTCGTCCTCGACGAGGACGCCTCGTTCTCCGCGCAGAACAAGAGCATCGAGGGCGGCGGCGCCGACGTCGTCGCCGCGTACGGCGAGGTCGGCGCCTTCCTCGTGGAGTCCACTGAGGAGCAGGCCCGGGAGATCGCCGCGCAGGACGGCGTCGCGTTCGTCGAGCAGAACGCGGTCGTCTCCATCGCCGATGTCCAGCCGAACGCGACGTGGGGCCTCGACCGGATCGACCAGCTCGACCTGCCGCTCGACGGGAGCTACGAGTACCTCGGCGACGGGACGGGCGTCCACGCGTACATCGTGGACACCGGCATCAACGCCTCGCACAGCGAGTTCACCGGGCGCGTCGGCGCCGGGTACGACTTCATCCAGAACGACGCGACCCCGCAGGACGGCAACGGCCACGGCACCCACGTCGCCGGCACGGTCGCGGGCACCACGTACGGCGTCGCGAAGAACGCGACCGTCCACGCGGTCCGCGTCCTCGACAACGCCGGGTCGGGCACCACCGCCGGGGTCGTCAACGGCATCAACTGGGTGGCCGCCAACGCCATCGAGCCGGCCGTGGCGAACATGAGCCTGGGCGGCGGCTACTCCGCGTCGCTCAACAACGCCGTCGAGGCCGCCGTCGACGCCGGGGTGACCTTCGCGGTCGCCGCCGGGAACGAGGACCAGGACGCGTGCAACGTGTCCCCGGCCTCCGCGCCGTCGGCGATCACCGTCGCCGCCTCGGACGACACCGACACCCGCGCCTACTTCTCCAACTTCGGGTCCTGTGTGGACGTGTTCGCGCCGGGCGTGGACATCACCTCCGCGTGGTACTCCTCGAACACCGCGACCAACACGATCTCCGGCACCTCCATGGCCTCCCCGCACGTCGCGGGCGCCGCCGCGGTCTACCTGGGCCTCAACCCGAGCGCCACCACCGACGACGTCGCCGCGTGGATCACCGGCAACGCCGGGACCGGCCGCGTCTCCGACGTCCAGGGCAGCCCGAACCTGCTGCTGTACACCGGCGACGAGGACGGCGGGGGCGACCCCGAGCCGAGCGACTGCGCCGCCACCAACTCCACCGCGACCGCCATCGCCGACCGCGCCACCGTCAACTCGACCCTGACGCTCGCCTGCGACGGCACCGCCCGCTCCAACTCCACCGTGGCCGTGAACATCACGCACACCTACCGCGGCGACCTGGCCATCAGCCTCATCGCCCCCGACGGCACCAGCTACGCGCTCAAGTCGTCCTCCGCGAGCGACTCGGCCGACAACGTCGTCGCGACCTACACCGTGAACCTGTCGGGCGAGACCGCCGCCGGGACCTGGACGCTGCGCGTCGCCGACGCCTACTCCGGGGACTCCGGGCGGCTCAACAGCTGGACCCTCGAACTCTGATCCGCCCCCCTCACAACTGAATAGCGGGTGACCGGGGCGGACCCTCCCCGTCGGCCGCAGCCGCCGCCGACCGCGACCTGGAGCCGTCGCCCGGCGGACGCGCGACCGGGGCCGCCCGGCACCCGTACGATGCACGAGACTCGGCGTCCGTCCGTCCACCCCGGACGGGCGGGCACCGTCCGATCCCCTGAAATACCCCGCAATACCCCGAATACCCCGTCCCGGCGCTGGACTCGCCGGGACCACCCGAAGGGACCAATGTCCATGTCACCCACCAGAAAGAGGCTGGGCGCCGCCGCGGCGCTCGCCGCCGCAGCAGTCACCGCGCTCGCGTTCACCGCGACCGCCGCCGAAGCCGCGCCCGAGTACGGCGCGATCCTCGGCGAGGACGCCGCCGGAGCCATCGCCGGCGAGTACATCGTCGTCCTCGAAGACGACGCGTCGTTCTCGACCCAGGTCAAGAGCGTCGAAGGCGGCGGCGCCGACGTCGTCGAGACCTACCGGGGCGTCGACGCGTTCCTCGTGGAGTCGACCGAGCTCGAAGCCCGGGAGATCGCCGCGCAGGACGGCGTCGCGTTCGTCGAGCAGAACGCCGCGTTCACCACCCAGGCCACGCAGACCGGCGCGACCTGGGGCATCGACCGCATCGACCAGCGCAACCGCCCCCTGTCGGGCACCTACACCTACAACTACACCGGCGCGGGCGTCCACGCCTACATCGTCGACACCGGCATCAACGCGTCCCACTCCCAGTTCACCGGGCGCGTCGGCAACGGGTACGACTTCATCTCGAACGACTCCACCCCGCAGGACGGCAACGGCCACGGCACCCACGTCGCCGGGACCATCGGCGGGACCACCTACGGCGTCGCCAAGAACGTCACGCTCCACGCCGTGCGCGTCCTCGACAACGCCGGCTCCGGCACCACCGCCGGGGTCATCAACGGCATCAACTGGGTCCGCACCAACGCCGTCAAGCCCGCCGTCGCCAACATGAGCCTCGGCGGCGCCTACTCGGCGTCCCTGAACAGCGCGGTCGCCAACGCGGTCTCCTCCGGCGTCACCTTCGTGGTCGCCGCCGGCAACGAGTCCACCAACGCGTGCAACCGCTCCCCCGCCTCCACGCCCTCGGCCATCACCGTCGGCGCCACCACCTCCACCGACGCCCGCGCCTCCTACTCGAACTACGGGACCTGCGTGGACGTCTTCGCGCCGGGCTCGTCGATCACCTCGGCGTGGTACTCGTCCAGCTCCGCGACCAACACCATCTCGGGCACCTCGATGGCCTCCCCGCACGTCGCGGGCGTGGCCGCCCTGTACCTCCAGGCGAACCCGAGCGCGTCCCCGTCCGCGGTGTCCAGCTGGATCACCTCCAACGCCACCACCGGCGTCGTGACCAGCCCCGGCACCGGCAGCCCCAACCGGCTGCTCTACACCTACCTGTAACCCGGTGGGCGGCCCCGCGACAGGCCGCCGACCACACGACTGAGGCCCTGCGCACCACCGGTGCGCAGGGCCTCAGCCCGTTCGTCTGTTTCGGACAGTTGGCGGTAGTTGGTCATTCACTGATCTATTCATCCGGTACGGACCCTTTACACGATTTGTTCTCTCGTTTAGGCTCACTGCCAGGGTCTGACGGCCCGTCGCACGGCCGCAGCGCCCGGACGGGTGACGCGGACCGGGCCGAGGGGGCCCGGTCCGCGCTTCGGCCGGCAGCACGACGCCGCCGGACCCCGGGGTCCTCCCCCGCTCCCCCCAGAGCACCGGGCCCCACCCGAAAACCCTCCCCCCGGGCGGGCGCGGCCCAAGCACCGCACCTCCGCCGGGGACAACCGAAGGAGTTCCTCTTGTCTACGGCAGGAACCAGAAAGCCCCAGCGCCGACACGTGCGCACCGCCGCGGCCATCGCCGCCGCGGCGGTCGCCGCCGGCGGGTCCGCCATCGCCGCCACCTCGTTCGCGAACGCCGAGGAGCCCGCGCAGGCGACCATCATCGGCGCCGACTCCCCCGACGCCATCGACGGCTCCTACATCGTCGTCCTCGAGGACCAGGCCCCCGGCCTGACCGCCCTCGCCGACGACCTGGGCGTCGACGTCGACATCGAGCACACGCTCGGCACCGTCAACGGCTACGTCGCCGAGCTGACCGAGTCCGAGGCCCTCGAACTCGCCGCCGACGACGACGTCGCCTACGTCGAGCAGGACCAGCTCGCCCACGTCGCCGAGGTCCAGGCCGACCCGCCGTCGTGGGGCCTCGACCGCGTCGACCAGGACGCGCTCCCGCTCGACGCCTCCTACGAGTACACGCAGACCGGCTCCGGCGTCGAGGCGTTCGTGCTCGACACCGGCCTGAACGCGACCCACACCGAGTTCGAAGGGCGCGTCGGCGAAGGCTACGACTTCATCGACGACGACACCGACCCCGCCGACGGCCACGGCCACGGCACCCACGTCGCCGGGACCATCGGCGGCACCACCTACGGCCTCGCCAAGGACGTCACGATCCGCGCCGTCCGCGTCCTCGACGACAACGGCTCGGGCTCCTACTCCGCCATCATCTCCGGCATCGACTGGGTCGCGCAGAACGCGACCGGCCCGGCCGTCGCCAACATGAGCCTCGGCGGGGGCTTCAGCCAGGCCCTGAACGACGCCATCGCCGCCGCCGTCGACTCCGGCGTCACCTTCGCGATCGCCGCGGGCAACGAGGGCCAGGACGCGTGCAACGTGTCCCCCGGCTCCGAGCCCTCCGCGATCACCGTGGGCGCCACCGACGAGGACGACGCCGCCGCCTCGTTCTCCAACTTCGGCGAGTGCGTCGACATCCTCGCCCCCGGCGTGGGCATCACCTCGTCGTGGATCGGCGCCGACGACGCCGAGAACACCATCTCCGGCACCTCGATGGCCACCCCGCACGTCGCGGGCGTCGCCGCCCTGTTCCTGGAGTCCAACCCGGACGCCACCCCCGACGAGGTCGCGGCCGCCCTCACCGAAGGCGCCGTCCCCGACGCCGTCTCCGGTGTCAACGGCAGCCCGAACCTGCTGCTGAACACGGCTTTCCTTCAGTAGCAGAGCTTTCCAGCAGCACAGCAGGGCCCGCGCCGTGAGGCGCGGGCCCTGCCGCTCGTCCTAGACCTTGCGGGCGATGCCCGCCATCTGGGTCCGCTCGTACGGCTCCAGGTCCGCGACCGCCCGCACCGGCCGGTCCGGCTCCTCCGGGAACCACCGCGGGATGTACTCCAGGCCCGGCGCGACCATCTCCATGCCCAGGAAGTGGCTCTCCAGCACCGGGACCGGCCGCATCCACCCGTTCCCGAGCGTCTCGATGCACGCCGCCGACAGCGCCGCCTGCGCCGCCTCGCCCGTGTCCGGCCACGACGTCAGCAGCAGGTGGCTGCCGGCCGGCAGGGCGCCCATGAGCGCCGCGATGATGTCGTTCGGGCGCTGCTCGTCGCTGATCTGCATGATCATCCCGACCAGCAGCAGCGCCACCGGGCGGCTGAAGTCCAGGAAAGCGCGCAGCTCCGTGCGCGACAGGATGTCGTCCGGATCCAGCAGGTCCGCCTCGAACACCACGGCGCCTCGCGAGTCCGCGAGCATCATCTCCGCGTGCGCCACCACCATCGGGTCGTGGTCCACATAGGCCACCTTCGCGGCGGGGTTCAGGCCCGCCGCCACCTGGTGCGTGTTCTGCGCCGACGGCAGGCCGCAGCCGATGTCGAGGATCTGGTCGATCCCCGCCGTCCGCACCAGGTACTCCACGCCGCGGATCAGCGCGCCCCGGTTCAGCGTCGCGCACTCGCGCGCCTGCGGGATGTGCTGCGCGAACACGTCCGCCGCGGCGCGGTCCACCGCGAGGTTCGTCGTCCCGCCCAGCAGCGCGTCGTAGACGCGCGCGGTGGCCGGGACGGACGTGTCGGTGCCCGGCGGCAACTCGATGTCTCGGTCGTCGTGCATGGCCTGCCTTCCTGCTCGAAGCAACGGAGGCGCGGGGCGCTGGCCCCGCAGGGGGTCTGCGATCGACGGTACCGGTCCGCAGGCGTCCGCGCCGGACTCGCTGTGCGGCTTGGCCTCTCAGACGCCGTGCTCCTCGCGCCACTCGTCCCAGGTCAAGGCGCCCTCGCCGAGCTGCTTGGCCCAGAACGAGCTCCACGAGGTCTGGCTCGGGCCCGGCTCGTCCGGGGCGGCGGTATAGAGCGGGTAGTCGGCGCGCACGGCGTCCTTGAGCCACAGCTCCAGCTCCTCGAAGCCGCCGAGGGTCCACGAGCGCGCGTGGTAGACCACGCCCGCCCCGCCGGTCTCGGCCTCCGCCAGGCCGGTGAACGGAGGCCAAGGGCTGGAACGGGTCCACGTGTTCACCACGGGCATCGCCCCCGCCGGGACGCGGCGGCCGCGGCAGGCGTCGACCGCGTCCTCGGCGACCATGAAGTCGAACAGCTCGAACGTCGTGTAGACCCCGCCCGGCAGCCCGAAGTCGTCCCCGAGGGTCGCGCCCAGGTCGGTGCGTGGCGGGATGTCCATGGTCCACACGAACTGCCCGTGCGCGGACCGCGGCGGCGGGCCGGTGAACGAGGCCGTGATCGGGAAGGGCCCCTGGTTGACCGCGTCGTTGTTGACCGGCACGACCGGGTAGGTGCGCCCGTCCACCGGGTTCGCCCACTCGGTGAGGATCTTGGTCGGGTCCGCCGGGTCGGTGTAGAAGACGATCTCGCGCGTCAGCAGGTGCAGCCGGTCCGTCCCGGGCTCGCGGTGCAGGCGGCGGATGTTGAAGCCCTCGAAGCCGAACAGCCTCGTCCCGTGCCGCAGGGCCGGGGCGAGCGCGTCCCCCGGGACGTCGGCGTACACCGCGCCCGAGATCCGGTAGACCATGTCCTCCCCGTCGGGCCGCCCCAGCAGCCGCAGGTAGGCGCGGCCGAAGGCCGACTCCACGAGCTGGTACAGGGGCGCGGGGTGCGTGGGCTCCTGGGACGGCATGGGTCTCCTCGGCGATCCGGCGGCGCGAACGGCCTCCAGTGTGGTCGAACCGGGACGGACTGTCAACGACCCGTCAGCAGAAGCCCGGTCCGATCTCCCAGTAGGTCAGCACGACCGTCGTGTCGTAGTGGGTCGGGGTGCCGCCCGAAGGGCTCTGGGAGACCACCGAGCACTCGGTCTGGCCGGTGCCGGGGTCGTCGGCGACGGTGTCGAAGGCGACCGACTCCCATCCGGCGGCGACCAGCTCGTCGCGGGCGTCGGTGTACCAGAGCCCCGTGACGTCGGGGACGGACGCCGCGCCCGGTTCGACCTGGCCGCCCTCGTCCTCGTCCTCGGTGGGGTCCGGATCGGCGCCGCCTCCGGTGTCGCCGCTGTCGGCACCGGTCTCGGCGTCCTCGGTCGCGGCCTCCTCCGCGGCGGACTCCTCGCTCGCCGAGGCCGAGGGGTCGGCGGACGGGGAGCCCGTGCCGGTCGCGGCCTGGGTCGTCGACTCGGTTGCGGCGCTGCGGGTCTCGATGACGCCGGTCGCGCCGCCGTCGTTGTCGTCGGCCCGGCTCCACGGGGACAGCGCCACGACCACCGCGGCGGCGAGGACCGCCATTGCCGCGGCGGAGGAGACGAGCAGGCGGCGGCCCCGGCGCCGCGGCACCGGCGTCGCCGCGGTCACCGGCTCGAACGGGTGCGCGCCCGCGGGCGGCGTCCACGGCTGCGCCGCACCGGGAACCGCGAGGACCGGCGAGACCGCTTGGGGCGTCTGCGGATCGGCGACCGCGTCGCGGCATACCCGCGCGAAGTCCTCCGCGGTCGGCCAGCGCTGGCCCGGGTCCTTGGCGAGGGCCTGGAGGATCGCGGCGGCGGGCGCGGGCGGGACGTCGGGGCCGAAGGGCGGGGGCGGGCGGTGGAGGTGTCCGTTGAGGATGGTCCCGGCGGTGTCGCCGGTGAACGGCGGTGTGCCGGAGAGGCATTCGTAGGCGACGGCGCCGAGGGAGTAGACGTCGGTGGCGCCGGTGAGGGGGCGTCCTTCGAGCTGCTCGGGCGACGCGTAGTAGAGGGTGCCCATGAGCATCCCGGACTCGGTGATGGTGCCGCGGCCTGGCGAGAGGGCGATGCCGAAGTCGACGAGGACGGCTTGGCCGCGGGCGTCGACGATGATGTTGGCGGGCTTGATGTCGCGGTGGACGATGCCGTGCTCGTGGGCGTGGTGGAGGGCGGCGGCGACCTCGGCGGTGAGGCGCATGGCGTCGGGGTGCGGGAGGGGGCCGTCGAGGAGGCGGGCGGTGAGGGTGGGGCCTTCGATGAGCTCCATGACGAGGTAGGCGAGGGTGCCGTCGCCGTCGTCGGTCTCGCCGTAGTCGTGGAGGGCGGCGATCCCGGGGTGGCGCAGGGAGGCGACGGCCTGGGCCTCGTGTTGGAAGCGGGCCCTGGCGGTCTCGTCCTGCTCCAGGTTCGATCTGAGGATCTTGACGGCGACGGCCCGCCTGAGCCTGGTGTCGTGGGCGTTCCAGACCGATCCCATGCCGCCCGAGGCGATCGGGGCGTCGAGGCGGTAGCGGTCGGCGATCATCGTTCCGGTCTGCACGGCGATCCTCGCAAGCGGTGGTGCGGTAGTGGGTCCGGTGATCGTGGCACCGGCCGCCACGTATCGCTCACGCGAACGTCATGACGGGCCCGTCCGCCTGCTGCTGAGGGCGAAAGGACGGGCGGCGGCTCCGGTTGGAGCCGCCGCCCGTGTTCGGTTCGGTCAGGTGCTAGGCGAAGAGGTCGAAGCCGCCCCAGCCGGAGCCGATCTGGGTGGAGGAGCCGAAGCCGCCCTTGCCGTTGCCCTTGTACATGAAGAGCTTCCCGTCGGACTTGCGGCGGCCGATGAGGTCGACGTGGCCGTCGCCGTTGAAGTCGCCCGCGGCGGTGAGGTTGTCGAGCACGGACCAGCCGCAGCCGATCTTCACGCCGTTCTTGACGCCGCCGGTGGGCTTGCCGCCGTAGAAGTACAGGCAGTTGTCGGAGCTGCGGACGGCGATCAGGTCGGCGGTGCCGTCGTGGTCGAGGTCGCCGATGGAGGTGATCTCCTTCATCGCGTTCCAGCCGGTGCCGATCTTGATCCGGGTGCCGACGGTGCCGTTGGCCTTGCCCGGGTAGAGCCACAGGACGCCGGTGGAGGCCTCGCGGGCGATGATGTCCGTCTTGAGGTCGCCGTTGTAGTCGTAGCCGGAGACGATGGTGCTCATGATGTTCCAGCCGGTGCCGATCCGGATGCGGGCGTCGTAGTCGTAGTCGCCGAGGCCGGTGCCCGGGTAGACGTAGAGGGCCCCGGAGGACGCGACGCGGCCGATGATGTCGGCCTTGCCGTCGCCGGTGAAGTCGCCCGCGGTGGCGAGCAGGTTCATGCCGGAGAACGTGGTGCCCCACGACCAGCCGCCGTAGAAGCCGTTGGCGCCGGTCCCGAAGTACGCGAACGTGGTGCCGTCGGATTTGCGGCGGACGATGACGTCGCCGCCGCCGTCCTCGTCGAAGTCGTGCGCGCGGTCGACGGTGACCATGGGCAGGCTGACGCCGACCCAGCCGGAGGACTGGACGGGCGGGGCCGGCTCGGTGAAGCCGTTGAGCAGGAACGAGTGCCGGTACAGGGCGCTCGAGCGGGTGTCGACCGAGAGGAGGTCGACGTAGCCGTCGCGGTCGAGGTCGCCCGCGCCGACGACGTTGCGGTAGATGCGGCCCGAGCCGTCGTCGAGGGACGGGGAGAGCTCGATCCAGTCCTCGGCGGTGGTCGCGAGGACCCAGAAGCCCTTGGTCTGGCTGTCGCGCATCATGAGGTCGTCGGCGCCGTCCTTGTCGACGTCGCCGAGCGAGATGACGGCGTCGATGTAGTTGTAGCCGGTGCCGAAGAGCAGGCCGGACGCGAAGGTGCCGTCGCCGTTGCCCGGGTAGAAGTACATGCCGCCGTCGGAGTTGCGGACGGCGAGGACGTCCATGACGCCGTCGCCGCTGATGTCGGCGGTCGTGAAGACGCCCATGGTGTTCCAGCTGGACCCGGACCGGATGCGGGTGCCGAAGCCGCCGCTCCCGTTGCCCGGGTAGGTGTACAGGATGCCGGTCGCGTTGTCGCGCACCAGGAGGTCGGCGTTCCCGTCGCTGTTGACCTCGCCGGCCATGACGACGTCGTAGCCGCCCCAGCCGGTCGCGACGGTGACGGCGCCGTCGAACGTGCCGTCGCCGTTGCCGGCGTGGAAGCGCAGCGCGCCGTCGGTCTCGCGGACCGAGACGAGGTCGTCGAGGCCGTCGCCGTTGAAGTCGTTGCGCGCCAGCGGAACGGCGGGCATGCCGCTGAGGACGAACCACATGTCGTTCCACTCGACCGCGTCGAGGTTCTCGGCGTGCTCGCTCGTGTAGGTCGGGGCGACCTCGAAGCGGCCCGGTTCGTTGGCGCCGCCGGTGACCTCGGTGTAGAACCGGAAGTTCACGTTGGCGTTCGCGCCGATCGACTGGACGTAGCAGACGAAGTCGAACCGGTCGAGCTGCGTGTGCTCGGTGCGCGCGTACTCGGCGGCGAGCTCCGACTCGTCGAGGCAGGTCCACGCGGCGTTCGCGCCCGCGTTGAGCTGGGTGAGCTCCACCCCGTCGGGCATGCGGCCGCGCAGGACGTACGAGCCGGGCTCGTCGACCGCGAGGTCGGCCGCGGCGGCGGGGCCGGCGTTGCGCACGTACAGGTTGACGAGCGGCGTGGAGCCGATCGCGGTCCCGACCTGCTCGGTGCCGTCGACGTAGAGGTCGAACTTGTTCTCGGCGGTCACCACGGAGATCGACCCGGGGTCCGCGGTCGCGGCCGGGTCGTCCCAGGTCCCGGCCTCGGTGATGCCGAGGAGGTTCGGGTTCTCGGGGTCGGTGGTGAAGTCGGGGTACTCGGCGAGGAGCGCCTCGTCGATGGTGAAGACGCTGTACTCGCAGCCGCAGACCTCGATCGGCCCGGGCGTTCCGGCCGGGATCGCGTACGCGATCGGGCCGGTCAGGGTGTACGGGGTGCCGGTCACGCCGGTGAAGCCGGTGAAGACGCAGTCGAGCACGCCTGCTTCCAAGGAGGTGCAGTTGTCGTATTCGACGGCGGTCGCCGTGCCGGGAACGCTCGGCTGGCTGATGCGCAGCACCACGGCCGCAGTGTCCGCGGCGAGGTCCTGCTGCTGGAAGAAGACCGGGGTGACGCTCGCGGTGGCGCCCGCGGCCGCGTCGGTGACGGTGACGTCACCGTGGAGGAACGGCATGTTGTCGTCCTCCTGCGCGGCGACCGGCGCCGCGAATGCGGCGGCGGCCATCAGGCCGACGGCAGCACCGGCTGCCAGGCGCGTGCCGACGCGTCTGAGGGAATCGGGGGTCATCGAACTCCTTGTTCAGTTTGCGGTGGGGTTCACGTGGGGGTGTCGGGGGGTCCGACATGGACTACACGCATTGTTTCAGAAATCGGTTGCACCCCGGGTCCGGCAGAGAAGACGCGCGAAAGGCGGCCCCGCCGTGAGGCGGGGCCGCCTTCGTTCGGGCGCGGAGCGCTAGGCGATGTCGAAGCCGGTCCAGCCGGTGCCGACGACGGTCGAGGCCGTGTAGGTCCCGGTGCCGTCGCCCTTGTACAGGTACAGGTTTCCGTTGGTGTGGCGGCCGATCCAGTCCGCGTGGCCGTCGGCGTTGAAGTCGCCCACGGACGCGACGGCGTTCATGACGTTCCAGCCGCAGCCGATCTGCACGCCGTTGTTCAGGCCCCCGGCGAGTTTCCCGCCGTAGAAGTACAGGCAGTTGTCGGAGTCCCTGCGCGCGAGGATGTCGGCGGCGCCGTCGTGGTCGAGGTCGCCGACCGCGGTGATGAGCGACATCGCGTTCCAGCCGGTGCCGATGCGCGTGCGGGGGCCGACGGCGCCTTCGGCGGTGCCCGGGTAAAGCCACAGGTAGCCGGTCGCGGCCTCGCGGGCGATGATGTCGTTCAGGCCGTCGCCGCTGTGGTCGGCGCCGGAGACGATGGCGCTCATGGCGTTCCAGCCAGTGCCGATCCGGTTGGTGAGCATGACCTGCGCACCGGAGGTGCCCCAGCCGGGGGCGACGTACAGTTCACCGCCCGCGGTCCGCGCGAGGTGGTCGGGGAGGTGGTTGCCGTCGAGGTCCCCGGAGGTCTCGATGTAGTCGACGTCGGCGTCGAAGGAGCCCATGGAGACCCGCGACCCGATGGTGCCGGAGACGGTGCCCGGGTAGTGGAAGACCTCCCCGGCGGCGTTGCGGGCGTAGAGGTCCGAGGTGCCGTCCATGTCGAAGTCGTGGTCGCGGTCGGTGCTCGACTCGGCGAGGCGGAGGCGGTTCCAGCCGGTGCCGATGACGGTGTGGTCGTGGATGTAGGAGACGAGGTTCGAGCTCACCGACATGCGGTAGAGCGCGCCGGTCCGCTCGTCGACGCTGACGAGTTCGGTGTCGTCGTCGCCGTCGATGTTCCCGAGGAACGCGACCTGGTCCATGTAGGGGTGGTCGACGCTGCCCTCGCCCAGCGTGGTGAGCTCCCAGGCCCCGTCGTCCTCGCCGCTGAGGTGGTAGCGGTAGATCTGGAAGCCGACCTCCTCGTCGTCGACGCGGACCATGAAGTCGTCCTTGCCGTCGAAGTCGAGGTCGCCGGTGCCGACGATGAGGTCGACGCGGTTGTAGTCGCCCGCGTAGGTGACGGCGCTGTCGAAGGTGCCGTTCCCGTTGCCGAGGAATACGAACAGGCGGCTGTCGTGCCTGCGGGTGGCGAGGATGTCGGTGAGGCCGTCGCCGTCGTAGTCGATGTTCGAGGCGAAGACGTCGACCGGGCCCCACCCGGTCCCGGACTGGATGCGGGCGCCGAAACCGCCCGCGCCGTCGCCGGGGTAGGCGGAGAGGACGCCGGTCCGGGCGTCGCGGGCGAGGAGGTCCGCGTTGCCGTCGGAGGTGAGGTCCCCGGCCATGACGACGTCGGTGCCGCCCCAGCCGGAGGCGGCGAGGACGATCGGGGCGGTGTCGAACGCCCCCGCTGCGCTGCCCGGGTAGAGGAGGAGCGCGCCGTCGGCGTTGCGGACGGCCACGAGGTCGGCGTGGCCGTCGCCGGTGAAGTCGTTGCGAGGCGCGTTCTCCTGGGCCGCGGCCGGAGCGGCGAACGCCCCCGCGGCCATCAGGCCGGTCGCGGCGAACGCCGCCAGTCGGAGGGTGGTCCTGCGGGTTTCCATGTGACTCCTGTCAATTGGGGGTAGAGGAGTTGGGGTTCCAACATGGAATATACGGGATATCGCGGCGAACGGTTGCCCCCGAGACGGAACCGCGGCCGCGCTCGTGCGCGGTCGCGGTTCCGTTGCGGCTCTAGGTGGTGACGCGGTCGAGGATGATCGGGCCGCGGTCGGCCGGGCGGGCGCCGACGGTCCAGTGGCCCGCGAGGGCGTCCCTGGCGGCGTCGAAGCGGTCGGGGGTGTCGGTGTGGAGGCGCAGGACCGGTTCTCCGGCCTTGACGGGCTCGCCGACGGTCTTGAGGATCTCGATGCCGGCGCCGAACTGGACGGGCTGGCCCTGGCGCTCGCGGCCGGCGCCGAGGCGCCAGGCGGCGACGCCGACGGCGTAGGCGTCCATCTCGGCGACGAAGCCGTCGGTGTCGGCGGTGAGCTCCTCGGTCTCGCGGGCGATCGGCAGGGGCGCGTCGACCTCGCCGCCCTGGGCGGTGATCATCCTGCGCCAGGCGTCCATCGCCCGGCCGTCCTTGAGGGCGGCGGCGGGATCGGCGTCGGGCTGCCCTGCGGCGGCGAGCATCTCCTTGGCGAGGGCCACGGTGAGCTCGACGACGTCGGCGGGGCCGCCGCCCGCGAGGACCTCGACGGACTCGCGCACTTCGAGGGCGTTGCCCGCGGTGCGGCCCAAGGGGATCGACATGTCGGTGAGGAGCGCGCGGGTGTCGGTGCCGTGGTCGGTGCCGAGGCGGACCATGGTCTCGGCGAGCTCCTTGGCCTTCGCGAAGTCCTTCATGAAGGCGCCCGAGCCGACCTTGACGTCGAGGACGATCGCGTCGGCCCCCTCGGCGATCTTCTTGCACATGATGGAGGAGGCGATCAGCGGAATCGACTCCACAGTGGAGGTGATGTCGCGGAGGGCGTAGAGCTTCTTGTCGGCGGGCGCGAGGTCGCCGGTGGCGGCGCAGATGACCGCGCCGATCTCCTTGAGCTGCTCGATGACCTGGGCCTCGGTCATGTCGACCTGGAAGCCGGGGATGGACTCCAGCTTGTCGAGCGTGCCGCCGGTGTGGCCGAGGCCGCGGCCCGACAGCTGCGGGACGGCCACGTCGAAGACCGCGACGAGCGGCGCGAGCGGGAGGGTGATCTTGTCGCCGACGCCGCCCGTGGAGTGCTTGTCGACGCACTTCTTCCCTACGGCCGCGAGGTCGAGCGTGATGCCGGAGCGGATCATCGCGGCGGTCCAGTCGGCGATCTCGCGGGGCTTCGCTCCATTGAGGAAGATCGCCATGGCGAGGGCCGACATCTGCTCGTCGGCGACGTCGCCCTTCGTGTAGGCGTCGATGACCCAGTCGATCTGCGCGGCCGAGAGCTCGCCGCCGTCCCTTTTGGTGCGGATGACGTCGACGGCGGTGATCATTGGCATTCCCTCACTACAGAATTGGATCTAGTCGGCGGACAGGTGGTCCGGGCCGAACGCGCCGGGGAGCAGGGCCCCCACGGTCGTCGGCGCGGACCCCTCGTCCACGAGGCAGTCCGGGCCGCCGTGCTCGAACAGGAGCTGGCGGCACCGTCCGCAGGGGGTGAGGGGGTCCCCTGCGCCGTCCACGCACGCGATCGCGACCAGGCGTCCGCCGCCGGTCGCCGCGAGCTGGGAGACCATGCCGCACTCGGCGCACAGGGTCAGGCCGTACGAGGCGTTCTCGACGTTGCAGCCGGAGACGATCCGGCCGTCGTCCACGAGCCCGGCGACGCCGACCGGGTACTTCGAGTACGGCACGTACGCGTGCGCCATGGCCGCGCGGGCCTCGGCGCGCAGCGCCTCCCAGTCGACGTCGGCCATGGCTACTTGTCCCCCGGGTTGTACGGAACGCCGTCGGCCGCAGGGGCCTTGGCCTTGCCGATGAGGCCCGCCACGACCACGAGCGTGACCGCGTACGGGAGCATCTGGAGGAACTCACCGGGCACGGACGACCCGGCGGCGGACAGGTCGCGGGCGATCTGGGTGGTGAACCCGAAGATCAGGGCCCCGGCGAGGACGCCGAGCGGATTCCAGCGGCCCACGATCATGACGGCGAGCGCGACGAAGCCGAGCCCGGCGGTCATGTTCTTGTTGAACGCCAGGGAGTTCCCGAGCGTGAACCACGCGCCGCCGAAGCCCGCGAGGAGGCCCGCGGCGACGACGTTCCAGTAGCGGAGGCGGTTCACGTTGACGCCCATGGAGTCCGCGGCGGCCGGGTGCTCGCCGACCGCGCGGGTGCGCAGGCCCCAGCGGGTCCGGTACAGCAGGAACCAGACGACGGCGACCATGACGAGGCCGACGTACACGAACAGCTTCTGCTGGAACAGGACCGGGCCGATCACCGGGATGTCCGCGAGCGGGCCCCAGGTGATGACCGGGACCGAGAACGCGTCGTTGAAGCCCTCGGCCTTCTTCAGCTGGTCGTACATGAAGCTGGTGAAGCCGAGCGCGAGCAGGTTGAGGATGACGCCGACGACGACTTGGTTGACCTGGTACTTCGTGGCGAGGAGCGCGAGGAGCATCGTCGAGAGCGACCCGGCGACCATCGCGCCGACGAG
The DNA here is from genome assembly GCA_040643255.1 of Glycomyces sp. NPDC047369. GTDB lineage: Bacteria > Actinomycetota > Actinomycetes > Mycobacteriales > Micromonosporaceae > Glycomyces. The sequence continues at coordinate 238,890 of JBEYTX010000002.1, forward strand.
CCCGGCGTAGATGCTGCCGGTGATGTTCGCGACGAGCACGCCCGTGAAGGCGCCCATGAGGAACTGGCCCTCGATGCCGATGTTGATGACGCCGGAGCGCTCGCAGACGACGCCCGAGAGCGCGCCGAAGATGTACGGCATCGACAGGAACAGGGCCCCGGCGAGGATCGACTCGGCCCGGAAGACCGTGCCCTCCTGGGAGTAGGCCCAGAACAGCAGCGACAGCACCAGCGCGGCGACGCCCACTGTGGAGGCGAGCTTGAACTGGCGCTGCGCGAGCCCGATGAGCATCCAGGCGCCCGCGGCGGCGCACAGGACGCCCAGGACGAGGACGGTGCCGAAGGTCGGTGCGGCCCAGGAGGCGTCGGTGAGGGTCTTGTCGACGGCGATCACGGTGGTCTTGCCGCCGAGCCACGCGAACGCGACGACGACGAGCAGGGCCCCCAGGACCAGGTAGACGGACCCTGCGCGGGCGTGGCGGGCCGGGGCGCGGTCGTCGACCAGCGCGGGCGCGGGCGCGGTGTCCACTGCCATGGGGCTCACCAGCCTTTCGCTTCGAGGGTGACCAGGCCGCCGCGCGGGGTGCGCAGGTGGAGGATCGCCTTGACCAGGGCCGGTGCGGCGATGAACAGCACGATGGTCGCCTGGAGCAGGGTCGAGATGTCGACGGGGACGTCGGGCTGCGCCGAGAGGGCCCCGGCCTTCAACGCGCCGAACAGGAGCGCCGAGGCGACGATGCCGCCCGGGTTGGCGCGGCCCAGGAGCGCGACGGTGATGCCGCTGAAGCCGTAGTCGAGCGCGGTGTTGGTGGTGATGCCGCCGGAGGAGACGCCGAGCGCGAGCGCGGCGCCGCCGAGTCCGGCGAGGGCGCCCGCGGCGGCCATCGTCGTGGTGTACGTGGAGCCGATGCGCATGCCCGCGGTCTGGGCGGCGTTCTCGTTGAAGCCGACGGCGCGGATGCGGAACCCGAACGTGGACTTGGAGAGCAGCCACCACACGAACACGGCGGCGGCGAAGCCGATGACGAGCGCGAGGTTGACGCGCAGCGACGGGTTGAGCGAGGACAGGAGCCCCGGCAGGACCGCCGATTCGTCCACGGGCTTGGAGACCAGGTCGGACTTGGTCTCGGAGTGGAGGAAGCTCGTGCCGAGCGCCCACACCAGGAACAGCGCGGCGATGTTGTTGAGCATGATCGACGAGATGACCTCGTGCGCACCGGTACTCGCCTTGAGGACGCCGGGGACGGCGCCGAGCGCGGCGCCCGCGAGGCCGCCCGCGACGATCGCGATCGGCAGGTGCAGCCAGATCGGCAGGTCGAGGCTGAAGCCGACGATGAGCGCGCCCATCATGCCGAAGATGAGCTGGCCCTGGGCGCCGATGTTGAACAGCCCGGCGCGGAACGCGAGGCCCACGGCGAGGCCGGTGAAGATCAGCGGCGTCGCGTAGGTGAGCGTCTCGGACAGGGGCCGCAGGAGGTTCCCGAAGTCGGCGTTCCCGGCCTGGTAGGACGCGAGGGTGTTCAGGTTGAGGATCGCGCCTTCGAACAGCGACAGGTAGGAGTCGCGCACGAGGTACCAGGAGGCGAGGAGCGCGTCCTGGGGGCGGGCGAAGAAGTACGAGAACGTGGAGCGGGTGTACTCGTCGGAGACGATGAGGAGGATCGCGCCGATGAGGAACGCCAGCAGCAGCGAGTAGATCGTGACCATGACCGAGTTGGCCTCGGTGAGATAGCCGCCGAAGACCCGCATGAAGCCGGGCTTCGACTCCGATTCCTCTACTGGCGCGGGCGGTTCGGCCGGGGCCTCGGCGGTGGTGCTGTCGCTCATCGGTCACCTCCGTCGGCGTCCTGGTCGGTGGGGGTCGCGGAGGCGCCGACCATGAGCCGGCCGATGACCTCGCGGGGCGTGTCGGGGGCGACCTCGCCGACGATGCGGCCGTTGTAGATCACGGCGATGCGGTCGGCGAGGGCGTAGATCTCGTCGAGTTCGGACGAGATGAGGAGGACCCCGGTCCCGGTGTCGCGCTCGGCGATCAGGCGGGAGTGGATGAACTCGGTGGCGCCGACGTCGACGCCGCGGGTCGGCTGCGCCGCGACGAGGAACCGGCGGGGCCGGGAGAACTCGCGGGCGATGATGACCTTCTGCTGGTTGCCGCCGGACAGCGACGACGCGGACTCGTCCGGGGACTGGGTGCGGATGTCGAACTCGGCGATGGAGTCGACGGCGCGCTTGTGGACGGCACCGGCGTCGACGACGCCGCCCTTCGCGTACGGCGCCTCGCGGTACTGGTTGAGCACGATGTTCTCGGCGACGGAGAACTCCGCGACGAGGCCGTCGCGGCCGCGGTCCTCGGGGATGTAGCCGAGGCCGTCGGCGATGCGCCGGGCCGGGGAGCGGCCGTGGACGTCGTTGCCGTCCACGGCGATGCGGCCCTCGTCGGGCTTGACGAGGCCGAGGATCGCGCGGGCGAGCTCGGTCTGGCCGTTGCCCTCGACGCCCGCGAGGCCGACGATCTCTCCGGAGTGGACGGTGAGTTCGAGGCCGTCGAGGACCTTGACGCCGGCGTCGGAGACGACGGTGAGGTCCTTGACCTCCAGGCGGGGCTCGCCGGGGGCCGCGGGGGTCTTGTCGACCTGGAGCGAGACGGCGCGGCCGACCATGGCCGAGGCCATCTCGGACTCCGACGCGGTCGGCTCCAGCTCGGCGACGACCTTGCCGCGCCGGATCACGGTGATGTGGTCGGCGACGGCCTGGACCTCTTTGAGCTTGTGCGAGATGAACAGGATCGACGTCCCCGCCTCGGCGAGGTTGCGCATGATCTGGAGCAGCTCGGTGATCTCGGCGGGCGTGAGCACCGCCGTCGGCTCGTCGAGGATGAGCAGTTCGGTCTTGGGGCCCGAGAGGGCCTTGACGATCTCGACGCGCTGCTGGACGCCCACCGGCAGGTCCTCGCAGACCGCGTCGGGGTCCAGGCGGAGCCCGTACTGCTCCGACACGTCCAGGACGGCCTTGCGCGCGGCCCTGGCCGAGAGCACCCCCGCACCGCGGGTGTGCTCCCGGCCGAGCTGCACGTTGTCGGCGACACTGAAGGGACCGACGAGTTTGAAGTGCTGGTGGACCATCCCGATCCCGGCGGCGATGGCGTCGCCCGGACCGGAGAAGTCCACCGGCTCCCCGTCGATGAGGATCTCCCCGCTGGTCGGCTGGAGGATCCCGTAGAGCATGTTCATGAGCGTCGACTTGCCCGCGCCGTTCTCACCGAGAATCGCGTGAATCTGGCCGGGCTCGACCGTCAGGTCGATGTCGTCGTCGGCAGTGAACGAGCCGAACTTCTTCGTCAGGCCCTTCAGTTCGAGTCGCAATGCACGTCCCTCGTGAAATGGAATGCCGGAGCGCGGACCGCTAGGAGGCGGCCGGGCTGGCCGGGGACTCGACGACGAGCGTCCCGTCGATGATCTGCTGCGTCAGCGCGTCGACCTCGGCCTTGGTCTCGTCGGAGACGACGGCGTCGAAGTCGTGGAACGGGGCGATGCCGACGCCGCCGTTCGCGAGGGTCCCGACGTAGGTGCCGTTGCCGGCCTTGTCGTCGTAGGCGGCCAGGACGGCGTCCTGGACGGCCTGGGCGAGGCCCTTCTCGGCGGAGGTGATGAGCTTCGAGCCGTAGTCGGTGGACTCGAAGCCGTCGGTGTCGACCCAGATCGCGTTGACGGCGTCGCCCGCTTCCTCAGCGGCGGTCAGCGCGCCGATGCCGGCGGGGCCGGCGACCGGGAAGAGGATGTCGGCGCCCTGGTTGATGAAGGTGTCCGAGGTGGACTTGCCGGCGGCGGCGTCCTCGAAGCTGTTCAGGAACGTGCCGGTCTGCGCGGCCTCGTCCCAGCCGAGGAGCTGCACGTCGGTGCCCTTGTCCTCGTTGTGCTTGGCGATGCCCTCGGCGAAGCCGTCCATGAAGATGGTCACCGGCGGGATCTGCATGCCGCCCCAGGTCGCGACGATCCCGGTCTGGGTCTGCGCGGCCGCGACGTAGCCCGCGAGGAACGCGGACTGGGCGGTGTCGAACTGGATCGAGTACACGTTGGAGGTCTCGACCGGGTTGCCCTCGGCGTCGGACGGCGAGCCGTCGACGATCGCGAAGCCGACGCCCTCGTTCGCCTGGGCCGCGGAGGTGACGTTCGCGGCCATGAGGCCGCCGACGCCCACGATGAAGTCGCAGCCGTCGTCGACCGAGGCCTGGAGGTTCGGGTCGTAGTCGTCGGTGTTCGAGGACTCCTTGTACGTGACCGCGATGTCCGAGTTCTCGTCGTTGGCGGCTTCCATGCCGGCCCAAGCGGACTCGTTGAACGACTTGTCGTCGATGCCGCCCGAGTCGGTCACCATGCAGGCGCTGAACGACGCGTCGGCGTTGTCGCCGTCGCCCGAGTCGGACGGGGCGTCGCCGCAAGCGGCGAGGGCGGCGAGGCCGACGGCGGAAAGGCCCGCCACAGCCAGCTTGAACGGCTTGAAAGCCATTACGGTCTCCTTTGACGATCCAAGGGGGTAAGTCGATACCCGCCTAATCATGGCCGCACACGCGGGCCTCTGACACGCTCCTTGATGATTTCGTTACCGAAACATCCTATGACTGAGACCAGGAGTGAACTGGTGTTTCGCCCCTAATACAGCGGCATTGCGGCGGCCCGCGTTACGGGCGCGTGAACCGGTGCGGGGCTACTGCCAGAAGACCGCGACGCCCGCGGTCACCGCGATGAGCGCGCCCGTGGCCCAGAAGTGCCCGGCCGCGACCCGCTCGCGCTTCTTCCACACCGGAATCGCGATCATGACCGCGAGCAGCAGCGCGAGGAGGAACTTGACGCCGAGCTTCGCGTGGTTGGCGTCGCCCTCAGCGGCGACGATCCCGTAGAGGACGATGCCGGTGGCGAGCTGGACGGCGATGCCGTAGAGCATCGCGGTGTTGAAGTTGAACTTGCGCGTCAGCCACGACACCAGCCAGCCGCCGAAGACCGCGGCGAAGCCGAGCAGGTGGAGGTAGCGCAGCACGAGGTGTACGAAGTCCATGCCGCGGAGTATTCCAGAGTGCGGGACCGGTGACGCCGCAGCGTCACCGGTCCCGCAGCCGCTGTCACAGCGGGAGCCCTGGAGCCCTAGGCGACCCGGTGGGCGCCCTGCGCCGCGCGGGCCGTGAAGACGCGCGGGACGGGCAGCCCGGCCTGGGCCGCGGCGCCGGTGACGGCGTCCTCGACCTTCGCGATCGAGTCGGCCTCGACCAGGGCGATGGCGCTGCCGCCGAAGCCGCCGCCGGTCATGCGGGCGCCGAGCGCGCCCGCGCCCAGGGCCGCGTCCACCGCGGAGTCGAGTTCGACCGAGGAGACCTCGTAGTCGTACCGGAGCGAGGTGTGCGAGGCCGTGAGCAGCTCGCCGATGCCGCGGACGCGGCCCGAGCGGAGGATCTCGGCGGTCTTGAGGACCCGCTCGTTCTCGGTCACGACGTGGTGCATGCGCCGGTTCAGGCGCTCGTCGTCGAGCTTCGCGTGCTTCGGCGCGTCGCGCAGGGACGCGACGCCGAGCTGGCGGGCGGCCTCCTCGCAGTCGGCGCGGCGCTGGGCGTACTCGCCGTCGGCGTGCCGGTGCGGGGCCTGCGTGTCGATGACGAGCATCGCCAGGCCCTCGGCGGCCAGGTCGAACGGGACCTGCTCGCGCGAGAGGTCCCGGCAGTCCATGAACATGACCCGCCCGGCCTCGCACAGCAGCGACGCCGACTGGTCGAGGACGCCCGTCGGCGCGCCCACGTACTCGTTCTCGGCCTTCTGCGCGATCCGCGCGGCCTCGGCGCGGTCGATGTCGTGGCCGTACAGGTCCGCCAGCGCGATGAGCACCGCGCACTCGATGGCGGCCGAGGACGACAGGCCGCCGCCGACGGGCACGTCCGAGTGCAGGGCGAAGCGGGTCGGGCCGACCGGGTAGCCGGACTCGTTCAGGGCCCAGGCGGTCCCGGCGAGGTAGGCGGCCCAGCCCTCGAAGCCGTCGAGGGTGCCGGAGCCGAGGGTCTCGCCGTCGCCGTAGGTGGAGTGGAAGGACCACTCGTCGGCCTTGGCGGCGGCGACGACGGCGTAGAACGGCAGCGCGAAGGGCATCACGAAGCCGTCGTTGTAGTCGGTGTGCTCGCCGATGAGGTTGACGCGGCCGGGCGCGGCCCACAGGCCCTCGGGTTCGGCGCCGTAGACCTCGCGGAAGGCGGCCGCGGCGGTCCCGGCGAGTTCGAGGGCGTGGTTATCGGCGGGCATGCTGGTAGTACTCCCAGGCGTCGGCGACCATGCGGTCGAGGGTGTCGCGGCTGGGCTTCCAGCCGAGTTCGGTCTTGGCGCGCTCGGAGGAGGCGACGAGCTCCGCGGGGTCCCCGGCGCGGCGGGGGCCGACGGTGACGGGGAAGTCGGTGCCGGTCACGTCCTTGACGGTGGCGACGACCTCCTTGTTGGAGAAGCCGTTGCCGTTGCCGAGGTTGTAGATCTTGTGCTCCCCGGCCGCGGCGGCGCCGAGGGCGAGGAGGTGGGCCTCGGCGAGGTCGGCGACGTGGATGTAGTCGCGGACGCAGGTCCCGTCGGGGGTCGGGTAGTCGTCGCCGAAGATCGCGAAGGACTCGCGGCGCCCGGAGGCGGCGTCGAAGGCGATCGGGATGATGTGGGTCTCGGGCTCGTGGTTCTCGCCGTGCCACACGCCGGACCGGTCCTGGTAGGCGCCGACGACGTTGAAGTAGCGCAGGGAGACCGCGGCGAGGCCGTGGGCGGTGGCCTCGGACTGGATGGCCATGTCGCTGGAGAGCTTGGTGGCGCCGTACGTGGAGGTGGGGGCCTTGGCGGCCTCCTCCTTGATGGGGACCTCCGTCGGGTTGCCGTAGACGGCGGCGGTGGAGGAGAACACGAGGGTGCGGACCCCGGCGGCGCGCATCGCGTCGAGGAGCGCGAACGTGCCGTTGGTGTTGGCCTCCCAGTAGATCTCGGGCTTCTCCATGGACTCGCCGGCGGCGATGAGGCCGGCGAAGTGGAGGACGCCGTCGAAGGTGCCGTCGAGGACCTCGGCGACCTGCTGCACGGGCTTGCGGACGAGCTCGGCCCCGGCGGGGACGCGCTCGGCGGCGCCGGTGGAGCAGTCGTCGAGGACGACGACCTCGTGGCCCGCTTCGAGGAGCATGGTGGCGACGATCGAGCCGATGTAGCCGGCGCCGCCGGTCACGAGGTATTTCACTGTGCCTCCTTGAGACTGTTCTTCTGCAACAACGCCGCCGAGGTCTCGGGGCCGAGGTCGTGGACCCAGCCGCCCATGACGGACTCCGAGGAGGCGAGGAACTTGACGCGTCCGGGGCCGCGGCGGATCGAGACGAGCTCGAAGCGCAGGCGCCCGAGGTCGCGGTCCTCGCCGACGGGGGCCTGGTGCCAGCCGGCCATGTACGGCATCTGCTCGCCAGGGTAGGCGCTGTCGCAGCGTTTGAGGACGTCCAGATAGAGCGGCGCGAACGCGTCGATGTACGCGTCGGGCAGTTCGGTGAGGTCCGCGAAGCGCTCGTGCTTGGGGTAGAGGTGGACCTCGAAGGGCCAGCGGGCGGCGTAGGGGGTGAACGCGATCCAGTGGTCGTTCTCGGCGATGACGCGGGGGCCGCGGCGCTCGGACTCGATGATGTCGTCGAACAGGTCGCGGCCGGTGGCGGCGCGGTGGCGGCGGTTCGCGTCGAGGTGCTTGCGGGTCTGCGGCGTGGTGTACGGGTAGCCGTAGATCTGCCCGTGCGGGTGGTGGAGGGTCACGCCGATCTCGACGCCGCGGTTCTCGAAGCAGAAGACCTGCGCGACGTCGCCGCGGGCCTGGAGGGCGGCGGTGCGCTGGGCCTGGGCGCGGACGATGAGGGCGACGCGCTCGGGGCTGAGGTCGGCGAGGGAGGCGTCGTGGTCGTCGGAGAAGACGACGACTTCGCAGCGGCCGGAGGCGGGCGCGGAGGTCTCCATGCCGGTGACCTCGGTCGGGGGGAGGGGGCCGGGTTCCCCGAAGCCGCCGAAGGACGGGAAGCGGTTCTCGAAGACCGCGACCTCGTAGTCGGGGGCCGGGACCTCGGTGAGCTCCTCGCCGTCGGAGGGGCACAGCGGGCAGGCGACGGGCAGGTTCGGGCGGCCCGAGCGTCCCGCTGAGACGGCCACCCACTCGTCGCGGAGCACGTCGTACCGGATCTCCCCGGCGCTGACGCGGTCGCCGAGGTCGCGCTTGTCGGCGAACGAGGCGCGCCCGGCGTCCGGGGCGGTGTTGAAGTACAGGATCTGGCGGCCGTCGGCGAGGCCGCCGGTCTCCACGTGGTACGAGGTCATGGTCTCTTCTCGATGTGGACGGGCGCGAGCACGACCTGGTCGACGTGCTCGCCGAGGATGCGGCGGGCCTCCTCGTCGAGGAGGGAATCGGTGACGACGACGTCGGCGCTGTCGAGGGACGCGACCGTGGCGATGCCGACGACGTCGAACTTGGTGTGGTCGGCGACGACCACGAGGCGGCGGCCCTTCGACGCGAGGGTCGCGACGGTCTCGGCCTCGAGGAGGTTCGGGGTGGTGAACCCGGCGCGGGCGGACATGCCGTGGACGCCGAGGAACACGGTGTCGACGTTGACCTTCTCCAGGGACGCGACGGCGAAGGGCCCGACGAGCGCGTCGGAGGGGGTGCGGACGCCGCCGGTGAGGATCACGGTCTGGTCGGGGCGCCCGGCCCGGTAGAACACGTCGGCGACGGGGACCGAGTTGGTGACGACGGTGAGGTCGGGGACGTCGGTGAGGCGGTGCGCGAGGGTCCACGTGGTGGTCCCGGCGGAGAGGGCGATGGCCTGGCCGGGGCCGACGAGGGTCGCGGCGGCGTCGGCGATGGCCTGCTTCTCGGGCTCCTGGCGGACCTGCTTGACGGCGAACCCGGGCTCGGAGGTGGAGCCGAAGTCGACGGCCGTCGCGCCGCCGTGGACCTTGGCGACGAGGCCGCGGTCGGCGAGGGTCTCGAGGTCGCGGCGGATGGTCATGTCCGAGACGCCGAACTCCTCGACCAGCTCGGCCACGCGGACCGCCCCGGTCCGGTGCACGCGTTCGGCGATCCGGCTCTGTCGCTGCTGCGCCAGCATCGGCGACTCCCCTTCCCTCAAGATCCAACACAATTAAACATCAGGATCGGCGGGGCCGCAATACCGGGTGGCCGCCGTCTCGGCCCGGATGTCAGAATCGGTCCATGACCACTGCCGACCGCAAGCCCCGCGTCTTTTCCGGGATCCAGCCGACCTCGGACTCGTTCCACCTCGGGAACTACCTGGGGGCGCTGCGGCAGTGGGTGGCGATGCAGGACACCACGGACGCGCTCTACTGCGTCGTCGACCAGCACGCGATCACCGTCGATCACGATCCAAAGGTATTGCACGAGCGCTCACGCGTCAGCGCCGCGCAGCTCCTCGCGCTGGGCCTCGACCCCGAGCGGTGCACGCTGTTCGTGCAGTCCCAGGTCCCCGAGCACGCGATGCTCGCGTGGATCCTCGGCTCCGAGACCGGGTTCGGCGAGGCCAGCCGCATGACCCAGTTCAAGGACAAGTCCGCCAAACAAGAACGCACAACGGTCGGGCTGTTCACCTACCCGATCCTCATGGCCGCCGACATCCTCCTGTACCGGACCGACCAGGTCCCCGTCGGCGAGGACCAGCGCCAGCACCTGGAGCTCACCCGCGACCTCGCGATCCGCTTCAACGGCACCTACGGCGAGACGTTCACCGTCCCCGAGCCCTACATCGTCAAGGAGACCGCGACGATCAAGGACCTCGCGGAGCCCGAGAAGAAGATGTCGAAGTCGTCGGCGTCCCCGCGCGGGTGCCTGTACCTGCTCGACGAGCCGGGCCAGATGCGCAAGAAGATCAAGAGCGCCGTCACCGACTCCGAGGCCGAGGTCCGGTTCGACCCCGAGCGCAAGCCGGGCGTGTCGAACCTGATGAACATCTACACGGCCCTGGGCAACACCACGATCGAGAAGCTCGAGGCCGAGTACGCCGGGCGCGGCTACGGCGACTTCAAGGGCGACCTCGCGGAGGTCGTCGCCGACACGCTCGGGCCGGTCGCCCTGCGCACCAAGGAGATCCTGGCCGACAAGGCCGAGCTGGACCGGATCCTCACGATGGGCGCCGAGAAGGCCCGGCACCTCGCGGTCCGCACGATCGCCAAGACGTACAAGAAGATCGGCTTCTATCCCCCGGTGGCGCTTTAGTGGCCGACACGGGCGGGAGGACCGTCACGGTGGGGGTGGCGATCCCGGTGCCCCCGCCGTGGGGCGAGATCCTGGACCGCGCCCGCATCGCCTCCGGCGACGCCCTGGGCGGGATCGTCCCGGCGCACCTGACGCTCCTGGGGCCCACCGAGATCCCCGCTGACTCGCTCGACGCGTTCCGGACCCACCTGGCGGCCGTCGCCGCCTCGTGCCCGCGCTTCGACCTGCACCTGCGCGGCACCGGCTCGTTCCGGCCGGTCACCGAGGTCGTGTTCGTGGCCGTCGCCGACGGCATCGCGATCTGCGAGCAGCTCGAAGCGGCGATCCGCACCGGCCCGGCCGAGCGCGAGCGCACGTTCCCGTACCACCCGCACGTCACCGTGGCCCAGAACGTCGGCACCGCGGCCCTCGACCACGCCTTCGCCGCCCTCGCGGGCTTCGAGGCGAAGTTCCGCGTCGAGTCCTTCACCCTCTACACGCACCCGAGCCCCGGCGCCTGGACCTTCGAGACCCTGGCAGGAGCCCCGGTCCCGTGGACCCCGAGGGCGGTCTTCCCGCTCGCGGCGGGGCGGTAGCCGCCGGGACGGGCCCGGCGGCGGGGGCCGCTAGAAGTCGAAGAGGTCCTCGAAGACGCTCTTGCGCTTCTTCTTCTTGTAGTGGTAGTCGTCGCCGTGGTGGCGGCGGTCGTCGTAGTGGTCGTCGCGGCGGCGGTCGTCGTACCGCCGGTCGTCGCGCCGGTCGTCGTAGCGGCGGTCATCGCGCCGGTCGTCGTAGCGCGGCGGCGGGCCCGCGGGGGCGGCAGGGGCCACGGGCGCGCCCCGGAAGGACGCCTCGGCGGACATCAGGTGTTCGAGTTCCCCGCGGTCGAGGAAGATGCCCTTGCATTCGGAGCACTGCTCGACGACGACGCCGTTCCGCTCGTACTGGTGCATCGGGTTCTGACATTTCGGACAGAGCATCTGCATCATGACATCAACCTATCGTGAAACGGCCATGGATGCCCAACCGGAAGCGGGCCTCCCACCTGTGAGTTCTCTCAGCTAGAACGCCTTCGGTAAGAATCCTGACCATTGCCGTTCGGGCCTCGACTGGAGCGCCGGATCCGTGAAAGCGTCATCGTGGCGCGGGCAATCCCCGCGAAACATGACGAATGGAGTGGAACGTGAAGCGATTGACGACGGCGGTCGCGGCCCTGGCGGCCGCGGCGGCGTTCACGACCGGGTTCGCGGGCGCGGCGCAGGCGGCGGACCTCGGCGCCGCCGCGGTCTGCTCGGCCGTGGCGGTCGAGCACCGCTCGGTCTGGGCCGGGCCGGGGACCGCGACCGGCGAGGTCGGGTCGGTGACCGCCGGGAGCACGTACGACGCGGACTGCGCCCTCGTCCCGGGCGCCTCCTACACCGCGTGCGGCGGGACCACCGACCAGTGGGCCCGCGTCAACTACGCGGGCGACGACTGGGGCTACCTCCCGAGCACCTGCGTCGTCTGGGCCTCGTAAGCGACGGCGAAGGGCCGCACGGTTTCCCGTGCGGCCCTTCGGTGTACGTCGCTTAGTGAGTGCCGCGCTTCTTGCTCCCCACACTTCCTCCGTCAGTGCGTACTGCGCTTCCTGCTTCCCGCACTTCCTCCGTCAGTGCGTGAAGTGACGGGTGCCGGTGAGGTACATCGTGATCCCGGCTGCCTTCGCGGCCGCGATGACCTCCTCGTCGCGGACGGAGCCGCCCGGCTGGACGACGGCCTTGACGCCCGCGTCGATGAGGATCTGGAGGCCGTCGGGGAACGGGAAGAACGCGTCGGAGGACGCGACCGAGCCCGCGGCGCGGTCGGCGCCCGCGCGCTCGACGGCGAGCTTCGCGGAGTCGACGCGGTTGACCTGGCCCATGCCGACGCCCACGGAGGCGCCGCCAGAGGCGAGGAGGATCGCGTTGGACTTCACGGAGCGTACGGCGCGCCAAGCGAACTCGAGGTCCGCGAGGGTCGCGGCGTCGGCGGGCTCGCCGGTCGCGAGGGTCCAGTTCGCGGGCGCGTCGCCGTCGGCGTCGACCCGGTCGGGGCGCTGCGCGAGCACACCGCCGGAGATCGGCTTGAGCTCCACGGCCGCGGGCGTCCACTCGGGGGCCTTGAGCAGGCGCAGGTTCTTCTTCGCGGTGAGGATCGCGACGGCCTCGTCGGTGAACGACGGGGCCACGACGACCTCGGTGAAGATCTCGGCGATCTGCGCGGCGGCCTCGGCGTCGACCTCGGCGTTCGCGGCGATGACCCCGCCGAAGGCGCTCAGCGGGTCGCACGCGTGGGCCTTGCGGTGGGCCTCGGCGATCGACGCGCCGGTGGCGATCCCGCACGGGTTGGCGTGCTTGATGATCGCGACCGTCGGCGCGGTGAAGTCGTGCGCGGCGCGCCAGGCGGCGTCGGCGTCGGTGTAGTTGTTGAAGCTCATGGCCTTGCCGTGGAGCTGCTCGGCCTGCGCGAGGCCGGGCGCGCCCGGAACGGCGTACACGGCCGCGTCCTGGTGCGGGTTCTCGCCGTAGCGCAGGTCCGCGAGCTTCGTCGCGGGCAGGGCGAGGAAGTCGCCGAGGCCGTCCGCGGACTGCTCGGCGAGCCAGGTGGCGACGGCGGCGTCGTAGGTCGCGAGGTGCGCGAACGCCTTGGCGGCCAGGCGGAGCCGCTGCTCGGCGGTGGTCCCTTCCTTGGCGGCGTCGCGGATCCACGAGTAGTCGGCGGGGTCGACGACGACCGCGACGTTCGCGTGGTTCTTGGCGGCGCCGCGGACCATCGAGGGCCCGCCGACGTCGATCTTCTCGACGATGTCGTCGAAGCCCGCGCCGGAGGCGACGGTCTGCTGGAACGGGTACAGGTTCCCGACGAGCAGGTCGAACGCCTCGATGCCGAGCTCGGCGAGCTGGTCCCGGTGGGACTCGCGGCGGACGTCGGCGAGGAGGCCGCCGTGGACCTTCGGGTGGAGGGTCTTGACGCGGTCGTCGAGGATCTCGGGGAACCCGGTCAGGTCCTCGACCTTGGTGACGGGGATGCCGGCCTCGGCGATGCGCGCCGCGGTGGAGCCGGTGGAGACGAGCTCGACGCCGGCGGCGTCGAGGTTGCGGGCGAGGTCGATGACGCCGGTCTTGTCGAAGACAGAGACGAGGGCCCGCTTGATGAGCTTCCGCTCGGACATGAATGCACTGCTCCTGATCGAAGATGACTGCGGCCCAGGCGTTCGACCGCAGTAACAGGTTCAGCAGTGCCGCTCCCTGGTGGTACTCCACCCGTGGCGTCTTCTGAAGGTTCCCCCTCAACAACGAGCTGCCCGGTCCGTGCCACGGGAAACCTCGAAAGACGTCACTCGCCAGTCGCGACCAGCCGAGCGTAACACGGCCTTCCGGGGCTCCCGGTCGGCGACGTCGCGTGACACCCGCCACCAAGGGCGGGACGCGAGGGCCGCGAGCACGCACCCGAGCGCGTTCATGAGCGCGTCGTCCACGGACACGACCCGGCCGGTCAGGAGCGTGTACTGGAGGGCCTCCAGGAGGACGGCGGCCGCGGCGGCCCCGGCCGCGATCGCGCCGAGCCCGATCCGGAACCGGACGGGTAGGAAGAACCCGGCGGCGGCGAACACGAAGAGGTTCCCGGCGAGCTGCTCGACGATCCTGCGCGGGGAGGCCCCGGCCAGGTCGGCGAGGTCCACGAACGGGACGAGCTGGAGCGCGTTCGCGCCCTCGCGGGAGGTCAGGCCCAGGAACAGCAGCGGCACCGAGCCGGCGACCGCGCCGACCTCGGCGAGCGAGAGCAGCCAGGCGTCGCGGCGGGACCGGCCCCTGCGGATCCGCCGGGCCGCGAGCGCCCAGGCGACGGCGAACGCCAAGGGCAGCAGGGCGAAGGCGACGTAGAGGGTGTTCGCTTCGAGGGAGTTGACGGCGAGGGGTGCTTGCATTCGGCGATGCTAGCCGAGGATCACCCGGCGGCCCTCGACCTTCCAGCCGTCGCGCATCATGCGGCCCACGGACTCCACGAGCTGGGCCCGCTCGGCCTCCTTGATGCGCTCGGTGAGGGAGTCGACGGTGTCGTCGTCCTCGACGGGGACGGCGCACTGGGCCACGATCGGGCCGGTGTCGACGCCGGAGTCGCAGATGAAGAGCGTCGCGCCCGCGATCTTGACGCCCGCGGCGAGGGCCTCGCCGGGGCCGTTCATGCCCGGGAACGCGGGGAGCAGGGAGTTGTGGGTGTTGACGTAGCGGCCGGGGAACGCGTCGAGGAACCGCGGCCCGCAGAGCTTGAGGAACCCGGCGGAGACGACGAGGTCGGGCTCGTAGGAGGCGACCTCGGCGGTGAGCGCGGCGTCCCACTCGTCGCGGGTCGCGTAGTCCTTGACCTTGTGCACGAAGGTGGGGACGCCGAGCTTCGCGGCGCGCTCGGCCCCGAAGGTGCCGTCGCGGTCGGCGCCGACGGCGACGACCTGCGCGCCGTAGGCGGGGTCGGCGCTCGCGTCGAGGAGGGCCTGGAGGTTCGAGCCCGAGCCGGAGACGAGCACGACGAGTTTGGCGGTCACGGGTGAAACGGTAACCCGTCGTCGCGGCCGGGCGCGGGATCGGGGATGACCACCGTGTCCCTGCGCACGAGCTCGGCTTCGGCGGCGCGGCGGTGGACCGCGAACAGGCGCGCGACGAGCGCGGCGCCGACGAGGCCGATGAGGAACTGGACCCCGGCGACCCCGGCGACCGCGACCGGGTCGGGCCCGAGCTCGGCGAGGAGGTCCTGCCCGGCGGCGCCGCCGGAGAGGTACGCCAGGAGCGCGAGCGTCAGGGCCGCGGTCGCGGCGGCCACGATCGAGGCGGTCGTGACGCGCGGCAGCCGCAGGTCCGGGGACCGGTACGTGAGGATCACGCCGAACACGGCCGCGAGCATGAGCGGCAGTCCGACCAGGACGGTGGCGTAGTCCGGCAGCGGCGCGTTCGGGACCGCGGCGAACACCGGGAACGCCGGGAGCGGCCCGAGTTCGACGAGCTCGGTCTGGACGGCGGTGCCCGCGCCGACGGCGAAGCCCGGTCCGGCGAGATACGCGGTCGCCCACACGGCGAGGTTCGGCAGGTACAGCAGGCTCATGAGCGCGACGATCCACGACGCGTTCCCGTACAGCCCCAAAGTGTCGGCGACGACGGGCCCGCGGACGGCGAAGGCCGCGCCGGTGGCCGCGGCGCCGAACGCGAGGAGCGCACCGGTGGTGATGAGCCCGGTGCGCAGGCCGCGGCGCAGCCACACCGAGGCGGTGCCCCACGGCAGGACCCCGGCTTCGCGGGCGGCGCCGAACGCGGTGGCCGCGACGATGAGCGGGACGGCGTGCAGGAGCGCGGGGAGCATGTCGATGCCGAAGGGCCCGCGGGCGCTCAGGGCGGCGGCCCCGGCGACGAGTCCGGTGTAGAGGATCGAGACGAGCCCGGCGGCGGCGCGGACGGCGGCGGCGTCGCGGCCGCCGATCGCGCGGGTCGTCCCGGCGGCGGCCTTCGCGAGCCGCCAGGCGATGAGGACGGTGAGGGCGAGCGGGGTGACGCTCAGGTGGACCGGTCCGATGTCGACGGGGACGCCGTGCCCGGCGAGCCAGGCCGTCCCGGCCGCGGCCACGACCACGGAGACCGGGCCCTGGGCCCCGGCCTGCCACCAGCCGAGGATGACGCACACCAGGATCGGCGTGAACACCACCGTCGCGCACCACGCGGTCGTCGCCAGCGCGGAGGCGAGGAGCGCACGGGGGCGCTTCGGGCGGGGCCGCGTCCCGGTGTCGAGGACTTCGGTCTCGCGGTCGTGCTCGCTGCGGGACTGGCGGGGCGGCGCCGGGGCGTCGATGCGCACGGTGTGGCGCTGCGCGGACCCTGTGCTGCCAGGGCGTCGGTTCGGTCGTCGCTCCACGCCGACCAGTCTGTCACAAGGGGGCACGCGGAGCACGGTTCCCATGACGGGCGCGCGAATGCGAGGATGGGTCGGCGGCGGCCCGTGGGGGTCTGCCTGGAGGAGGCAGCAGTATGGAAGGTCCGGGCGACTTCTACGCCACGGTGGACGTCGAGGAGGTCGTGGACGGTGACACGTTCCGCGCCTACATCGACGGCGAGAAGATCCGGGTGCGGATCATGGGCATCAACTCCCCCGAGTCCGGCGGGTTCCGCGAGGAGGAGGACTGGGGCGCGGAGGCGAAGGTCTACGCGAAGCGGAAGCTCGAGGGCCGCACGGTGAACCTGTTCACCGACCCGGGCGACCCGGCGTTCGACCAGTACGACCGGCTGCTGGCGCACGTGGTCATGGAGAACGGCATGAACTACGCCGTGCTCGCGGTGGCCGAGGGCATGGCGCACTGCTACATCCTGGGGCACCAGGAGCTGACGATCGGCGACACGCTGCGCAAGGCCGAGCGGCTCGCGAAGGCGGAGAAGCGCGGCATGTGGGGGTCCCTGGAAGACGAATAGCCCTCCCCGAGCAGGGGAGGGCCGTTCGGTGCCGTCGCGTCAGAGCGCCGACGAGGTCTGGAGGTCGGTGTCCTCGGGTTCGGGTTCGCGGCCGTACAGCCAGAGCTGGACGGCCGCGCCGAGCGCGCCGCCGACGAGCGGGGCGACGATGAAGACCCACACGTGCTCCAGCGGTGCGCCCCCGGCGAACAGGGCCGGGCCGAGCGAGCGGGCCGGGTTGACCGAGGTGCCGGTGAGCGGCAGGCCGACCAGGTGGATGATCGCCAGGACCAGGCCGATGGCGGCGCCCGCGGCCGGGGTGGCGCCCTTCTTGCCGGTGACGGCGAGGACGGTGAACACGAGCAGGAACGTCAGGAGCGTCTCGATGACGAGGGCGCCGGCGAGGTTCACGGTGGCGCCGTAGTCGTTCGCGCCGAGCGCGCCGGTCTGGTCGGTGACGTCGCCGCCGGTG
Source organism: Glycomyces sp. NPDC047369 (assembly GCA_040643255.1). GTDB lineage: Bacteria > Actinomycetota > Actinomycetes > Mycobacteriales > Micromonosporaceae > Glycomyces. The sequence goes on from JBEYTX010000002.1 coordinate 256,037, forward strand.
GTCATGAACTTCAGGAGCGCGGCGGCGGCGATGCCGCCGGCGAACTGGGCGATCCAGTAGCCGACGGCGGTGCCGGCGTCGACGCGCCGGGCCAGGAGCGCGCCGAGCGTGACCGCTGGGTTGACGTGGGCGCCGGAGACCGGGCCGATCGCGTACGCGAGTGCGAAGAGCACGAGGCCGAACGCGAAGGCGACGCCGACGAACCCGATCGCCTCGGGGCCGATGCCGTAGACGGCGGCGCCCACGGCGAAGAAGACCAGGCAGAAGGTGCCGAGCAGCTCGGCCCAGATCGCGCGCATGACGTCCTCCTTGAAACCGTTTCCTACGTCTGTCCCAGAGGATGGCAGGGCCGGAGCGGCTTCGTGAGCGTTTTGCGCTATTTGGACGGTGTCGCGGCGCGGTTCAGGCGCGGTCGAGGTAGTGGAGGACGGCGGCGACGCGGCGGTCGGTCTGGTCGTCGGGGGTGAGCCCGAACTTGAGGAAGATGTTGCGGATGTGCTTGTGGACGGCGTTCTCGGTGATGAACAGCCGCTGCGCGATCGCGCCGTTCCCCAGGCCCTCGGCCATGACCGACAGGACCTCCTTCTCGCGGGGCGTGAGGCGCTCGACGGGGTCGTCGGCGCGGCGCTGCGCGAACAGCTGCGCGACGACCTCGGGGTCGATGGCGGTGCCGCCGCCCGCGACGCGGTGGAGGGCCTCCACGAACGCGTCGACGCGGCCGACGCGCTCCTTCAGGAGGTAGCCGACGCTGCGGGCGCCGTCGGCGAGGAGGTCGGTCGCGAACGACTGCTCCACATAGGCCGACAGGACGAGGACGGCGAGGCCCGGGTGGGCGCGGCGGGCCGCGACGGCGGCCTTGATGCCCTCGTCGGTGTGCGTGGGGGGCATGCGGACGTCGACGACGGCGACGTCGGGGCGGTGCTCCTCGACGGCGGCCAGAAATGAGGCCGGATCCCCTACGGAGGCGACGACCTCGAATCCCTCCCCCCGCAGCACCAGGTTGAGGCCCTCGCGCAGGAGGGTGTCGTCCTCGGCGATCACGATCCGCACGGCAGCTCCACTCTGATCTCGGTCGGCCCACCGGGTGGGCTGGTCACGGTCGCGGTCCCGTCGAGCGCCTCGACGCGCCGCGTGATGCCCGCCAGGCCCGATCCGGCCCCGGCGTCGGCGCCGCCGCGGCCGTCGTCGACCACGGCCACAGTGAGGGTATTCCCCCGCCGGGTCACCTCCACCGACGCGCTCGTCGCACGGGAGTGCTTGGCCACGTTGGTGAGCGACTCGGCGACCACGAAGTAGGCGGTGGCCTCGACGCTCGCCGGGCACCGGCCCGGCACGTCGACGGCCACGGTGCACGGCACGGGGCAGTCGGAGGCGAGCGCGTTCAGGGCCCCGGCGAGCCCGCGGTCCTCCAGGACCGGCGGCAGGATCGACCGGACGACCGCTCGGAGTTCGGCGAGGGCGTCCTCGACGGTGTCCTGGGCGCGGCCGAGGATCTCCACGGCCCGGTCGGGGTCGCGCGGGACCTCGCGCTTCGCGGCGCCGACGAGGACGGCGACGGCGACGATCCGGTTCTGCGCCCCGTCGTGCAGGGCCCGCTCGATGCGGCGAAGCTCGACGGCGTGCGCGTCGAGGGCCGCGGCGCGGGTCGCCGTCAGGCGGGCGACGCGCTCGGACAGGTCGATGTCGGGGTCGGGGCCGAGGAGGTTGACGCCGGGCCGGGCCTGGAGGTCGAGGAGCTTGGGGCCGAACAGGAGCCACAGCGCGAACACGGCGATGCCGGTGGCGAAGCCGAGGGCCGCGGCGGGCGCGGTCTGCGCGTCGAGCATCCCCGAGAGGATCTGCTGCTCCGAGGACGGCGCGAACGCCCACCACAGCGGGTAGGTCGCGTCGCGGACCGACACGAACGGCATGTTGATGAGGATCGCGCCGATGATGAGGCCGAACGTGCCGTGCAGGAACACCCACTGGAGGTCGCGGCGCGCGGACGGGTCGGCGCGCACCTCCCGCAGGCTCCGCGGGATCTCGGCGTCGGGCCCGGCGTACGGGGACTCGACGTCGTGGCCGAGGCGCAGCAGGCGCCGCCGCTCCAGGCCCGCGAGCATCCGCACCCACTGCATCGTCGGGTGGACGAGGATCCTCCCGGCGCCGAGCAGCGACAGGAAGCCGACGAGGACCATGATCGGGATCGTGTAGAGCGCGAGGATGCCGAACCCGGCGCCGACCGCGCCGTACCCGGAGGCGCGCAGGGCCGCGGCGAGCACCGAGCCCAGCCCGGTCCTGCCCTCGCCGTCCGGGCGCAGCTGCGCGTCGAACCACGCCCGCACGCGCTCACGCCTGCCGATCGCCATCGCTTCCTCCAAGAACTCGCTTGGAAACGTACCCGCGGCGGGCCCGCACCGTCGCTACAGCCTGCTGTACAAGGCGGATCGGGCCGGTACTACAGCTGGCTGTACCCGCCCGGCTCCGGTTGTCCCCACCCTGTTTCCGGCAGCTGACCGCATTGGAAACGGACACGGATCCCCATAGCGTCGTCGGTACCAAGGAAACCCGGAGGCAGACCGATGACCACCACCCTCGCCGCTCCCCCGAGCAGGCGCCCCGCGACCGCCGCGCCCGCGCTCGCACTGAGGGAGATCACGAAGACCTACGACGGCGCGCACACCGTCCTCGACCGCGTCAGCCTCGACGTCCCCGGCGGCGCGCTCATCGCCGTCATGGGCGGCCCGGGGTCCGGGAAGTCCACGCTCGTGCACTGCGCGGCCGGGCTCGACGACCCCACCGGCGGGGAGGTCCGCATCGCCGACCGGCGCATCACCGGCCTCGAGGAGGCCAAGCGGACCCTCCTGAGACAAGGACGAATCGGGTTCGTGTTCCAGTCGTTCAACCTGCTCCCGTCGCTCACGATCGAGGAGAACCTCGCGATGCCGCTGCGCCTCGCGGGCGAGGCCGAGGACCGCGACTGGCTGCGCCACCTCGCCGAGCGGACCGGCGTCGACCGGCTCCTCGCGCGCCGCCCCGGGGACCTCGCACCGGTGCTCCAGCAGCGGGCCGCCGTCGCGCGGGCCTTCGCGTCCCGGCCCGACGTGGTCGTCGCCGACGAGCCGACCGGCGCCCTCGGGGCCGCCGACGCCGCCGACATCCTCGACCTCATGCGGTCCCTCGTGGACGAGTGGGCGCCGGGCCTGCTCATGGTCACGCGGGACCCCGCCGCGGCCTCGCGCGCGCACGCGACGTTCGCCCTCGAAGGGGCGCGCCTGCGTCCCGTCCTGACGACTTCCATTCGGTAGCAAGGAGAGACAGTAGGGCCCGCCGTCCGGGGGACGGCGGGCCCTACTGTGCGGGTGTTTCGGTTAAGCGGCTTCGACGACCTCGGGGGCGCGGCGGCCCAGGAACGCGGTGGCGCTCGCGAGCAGGCCGACCGCGGCGACCGCGGTCACCAGGTACAGGCCGGGCCGGTACTGGGCGATCGAGGTGGCGGTGCCCCCGGCGATGAGGCCGGTGACGATCGCGAGGACCACGGCGCCGCCGATCTGGCCGGAGGTCTGGACCAGGCCGGAGGCCAGGCCCTGCTCGTCGTCCGAGATGCCCTCGGTGGCCTGGACCATGACCGACGAGAAGCCGATCGCGAAGCCGAGGCCCAGCAGTAGGAACGCGGGCAGGTAGTCCGCGAAGTAGTTCGGCTGGGCCGAGCCGCCGCGGAGGATGAACCACAGGTAGCCGAGGACGAACGCGGCCATCGAGGCGATGATCATCGACTTGGTGCCGTAGCGGTCGATGAACTTGCCCGCGAGCGGCGACAGGATCGCCACGATGATCCCGGCGGGGGCCAGGGCCAGCGCCATCTGGATCGGCTCCCACTGGAGCGTGTTCTGGAGGTACAGGGACACGATCGTCTGGAAGCTGATGTAGGACCCGAAGATCGCGAGCGCGGCCAGGTTGGCGCGGACGATCGACTTGACCTTGAAGATGCTCAGGCGCACCAGCGGGTGGGCGACCTTGTTCTCGATGACGAAGAACGCCCCGAGGAGGATCACCGCGGCCGCGGTGGTGGCGGTGACGAGCGGCGTGAAGCCGGTCTCGGGGACCGTGACGATGGTGTAGACCGCGGCGAGCATGCCGCCGGTGAGGGTCGCGGAGCCGAGGAAGTCGATGTGCCCCTTCTCGCGCTCGTTGTTCTTGGGGACCACGACGAACGCGGCGATGAGGACGCCGGCCACGACGACGACGGGCGCGAAGAACGTCAGGCGCCAGTCGATGCTGGTGAGCAGGCCGGAGGCGATGAGGCCCGAGGCGTACCCGGTGGCGCCGAAGACGGTGAAGATCGACAGGGCCTTGTTGCGGTCGTGGCCCTCCTTGAAGGTGGTCGTGATGATCGAGAGCGCGGCCGGGGCGGTGAACGCGGCGGCGACGCCCTTGACGATGCGCGAGGCGATGAGCAGGCCCTCGTGCTCGACGAGCCCGCCGACGAGGGACGCGGCGCCGAAGACGACCAGTGCGGTGAGGAAGACCTGGCGGCGTCCCAGCAGGTCGGCCATGCGTCCGCCCAGGAGGAGGAGGCCGCCGTAGCCGAGGATGTAGCCGTTGACGATCCACTGGAGCGAGGCCGTCTCGAGGCCCAGCTCGGCGCCGATGGACGGGAGCGCGACGCCGACCATGGAGACGTCGAGGGCGTCCAGGAACATCGCGAGGCCGGCCACGAGGAGGACGGCCCAGAGCTTCGGCCCCCAGCGGCTCGGGGCATGTGCGGGTGTATCGATGCTGGTCGAAGTCGAGGTGGGGAGGGGTTTCGGTTCGGTGATCGTCATGGGGAGAAACTTACATGCACGTGCATTGGATGTCAACACATCAAATGCGTGGACATTAAATGTCTTGACATGGTAATCTCCTGGTCATGGAGGCCGTAGGAACCGAAGACGTGTGCACCAAGTGGTCTGAAACACTTCGCGTGTACCACACCACATCGTGCGAGCTGGAGAACGAGCTCCAGGAGCGGCACGAGCTGGGCCTGAGCGAGTTCGAGGTCCTGAAGATCCTGTCCCGCAGCTGCAACCAGGGCGGCGGGAAGGCGAAGATGAAGGAGCTCGAGGCCGAGATGTACCTCAGCCAGAGCGCCCTCTCGCGCACCGTCACGCGCCTGGAGAAGGACGGCCTCGTCACGCGCGCGACCTGCGACTTCGACCGCCGCGCCATGTTCCTCATGCTCACCCCCGCCGGGCAGGAGCGGTACGAGGCCGCGCAGCCCACGTACATGGGCGTGCTCCGGAGCCACTTCGCCTGAGCCGGTTGGCGTTCCGGCGTTGAATCGGTTCAACGGCGCGCCCTCCTCGTCCCGCTTCGGACGGCATACCCCCTTGCGGCGTGACGGTCGGTAAGGTGAGGTGGAGAGCAGTCACAACCGATCCGGCATGGAGAGTGGATGTCATGACTCCCCCAGAGAACGACCGACCCGACGACGAGGACGGCGGCACCTTCAAGCTCAAGCCCGGCGCGCAGCCGCCCGCCGCGGCCCCTGAAGGAGGGGAGGAGGCCGGACTCGACCGCACCATGAAGATCAACCGGGTCGAGGCCCAGCAGGGCACCCCGCCCCCGCCGCCCTCCCCGCTCGGCAACCCGACCGGCCCGTCGAACCCGCCGCACGCGGAGTACGCCGAGACCACGGTCATGCCGCAGACCGGCTCCCAGACCGGGTTCAACCCGGCCGGGACCCCGCAGCCGCCGCTGCCGAACCCGCTCGGCTCAGGCCAGCTCCCGCAGTCCGCGCCCGGCCAGCAGCCGTACGGCCAGACCGGGCAGCAGCCCGGCGCCTACCCGCCGCCCCCGCCGCAGGCGGGCTTCCCGCAGCCGCAGGCCACCGGCGCCGTCGGCGCCGTCCCCGAGGGCATCAAGCGGATCGGCCTCATGGCCCTCATCGGCGCCGGCATCGGCGTCGTCTCCGCGGTGTTCTCCTTCATGAACCCGTACGGCGGCTTCGCCGGGGTCATCGGCATCCTCGTCGCCGCCGCGCTCGCGTGGTACGGCTGGGCGCTGCCGAAGGGCCAGATCACCTCCGGCGGCCTGCGCCTGACCGGCGTCATCCTCATGATGGTCGGCGCGGGCTTCGCGATCATCGGGGCCCTGTCGAGCCTCGCGGCGATCGCGCTCGTCGGCGGCATCATCTTCCTGACGCTGATCCTCAACCTCGCCGCCGCGGGCGCCTACGGCTACGCGTCCTTCATCTACATCAAGGACCAAGAGGTCAAGGCGTTCATCAAGGGCGCCCCGGCCGCCCCCGCGGGCTACCCGCAGCCCGGGTACGGGCAGCAGCCCGGCTACGGCCAGCCCGGCGGCTACCCGCAGCCCGGCCAGCCGCAGCAGCCCCCGCAGGGCTACGGCGCGCCGCAGGGCCAGCCCGGGCAGCAGCCCGGCGGGTACCCGCCGCCGCCTCCCGGCTACCCGCAGCCGGGCCAGCAGCAGCCGCCGCAGCCGCCCTACGGCCAGTAGGACTTCCAACCCGCACCGGTCGCGACTAAGCTCACTCGTATGAACTGGCCGCGGCGCCGACGATCGCCACGAGCGACGCAGGCGCCGCGGCCTCCGTACGAGGAGGTACAGATGACTGCAACCGGGGCGCCCATACGCGTCGTCGTCGCCAAGGTCGGGCTCGACGGCCACGACCGCGGAGCGAAGGTCGTGGCGCGCGCGCTGCGCGACGCGGGCATGGAGGTCGTCTACACGGGCCTCCACAACTCCCCCGAGCAGGTCGTCGCCACCGCCCTCGCCGAGGACGCCGACGCGATCGGCCTGAGCATCCTCTCCGGCGCGCATATGACGCTCTTCCCGCGGGTGCTGAAACTCCTCGACGAGAACGACGCGCGCGACATCGTCGTATTCGGCGGCGGCATCATTCCCGACGAGGACGCCGCCCGGTTGCGCGAAGCCGGAGTAGCGCAGATATTCGGCCCGGGCGCCTCGACCCAGGCCATCGCGGAATGGGTCCGCGGCCATGTGCCCTCACCCGATCAGGGCAGCCCCGCAGCCGTCTGAACGGCCCTGGCCTGCGGATACGCCCGCCCGAAAAAATTCTTCGAGGAGACCGTAACCGCGCCTGGCGGCCCTCGTTCTTATAAGTGTCGGACGCGGAAGCAAAGCCGCGGAAGACGCATCAGCAGTCGGCCGAAAGGCCGCCGGACAATAACGCAGAGGCTTCACCGGGAGTTCACTTCCGAAGCGTCGTGCAATTGAGCTGTGCCACAAGCTGCCGATGCCCTGTCGATTGAGGGGTGGCGATAGGGCATCGTGCCTAAGGGAATCAAGCCTTTGAGGGGTGGGCTTGGTTCCCGCTAAGGGGACCGGACGCCTGAGGGGTGCGTCCGGTCCCCGCCTCTTTCCCCGCACATTCGCCCCGCCGGATCGTGAATCGCCTGCAAGGGCCCGGCAAGCGGCATCCCAAGCCTGACTCGTCACACCGGCCGCCCGCCCGGACCCGGGGCGCCTCGCCGCGCGTTACCCTGCGATAACGGGCACCTGTAGCTCTCCCCCGCCTGACCGGACCCGGTTCGCCGAGGCCGCGGCCCGCACCGGGCCTGGGCGGGGAGGCCCAGGCCGTCCGGTCAAAGAAGACTAGCTAGTGGAGCGGACTCTACAGTGGATCTGTACGAATACCAGGGCCGCGCACTGTTCGCCCGGCACGGAGTGCCGGTTCTGGACGGCGGCGTCGCCACCACACCGCAGGAGGCCGTTGCGCTCGCCGAGCGCCTCGGCGACCGGGTGGTCGTCAAAGCGCAGGTGAAGGTCGGCGGCCGCGGCAAGGCCGGCGGCGTCAAGCTGGCCGACACCGTGGACGAGGTCAACACCCACGCCACGAACATCCTCGGCATGGACATCAAGGGCCACACCGTCGAGAAGGTCATGCTCACCGTGACCGCCGACATCGACGAGGAGTACTACTTCTCGTACCTGCTGGACCGCGCGAACCGCACCTTCCTGTGCATCGCGTCGACCGCGGGCGGCATGGAGATCGAAGAGGTCGCCCACACCGCCCCCGAGAAGGTCGTCAAGCTCCCGATCGACGCCGGCACCGGCGTCACCCCGGAGATCGCCGACGCCATCGTCACCCAGGCCGGCTTCCCCGAGGACCTCCGCGACCAGCTCGTGGACGTGTTCGTGAAGCTCTGGGGCGCCTTCGTCGCCGAGGACGCGACCCTCGTCGAGGTCAACCCGCTCGTGCGCACGCCCGAAGGCAGGGTCCTCGCGCTCGACGCGAAGGTCACCCTCGACGAGAACGCGGACTTCCGCCACCCCGAGAACGCCGAGTTCGAGGACAAGTCCTCGGTCGACCCGCTCGAGCAGCGCGCCAAGGACTCCGGCCTCAACTACGTGAAGCTCGACGGCTCCGTCGGCATCATCGGCAACGGCGCCGGCCTCGTCATGTCCACCCTCGACGTCGTGTCGTACGCCGGGGAGAACCACGGCGGCGTCAAGCCCGCGAACTTCCTCGACATCGGCGGCGGCGCGTCCGCGGCCGTCATGGCGAACGGCCTCGAAGTGGTCCTGTCGGACCCGCAGGTCAAGGCCGTGTTCGTGAACATCTTCGGCGGGATCACCGCCTGCGACGAGGTCGCCCGCGGCATCCTCGGCGCGCTCCAGACGCTCGCCGACCGCGGCGAGGACGTCACCAAGCCGCTCGTCGCCCGCATCGACGGCAACAACGCCGAGGAGGGTCGCAAGATCCTCGCCGACGCCAACCACCCGCTCATCACCGTGGTCGAGACCATGGACGCCGCGGCCGACAAGGCCGCCGAGCTCGCGAACAAGGGGGCCTAGTCCAATGGCGATCTTCCTCAACGAGAACTCCAAGGTCATCGTCCAGGGCATGACCGGCTCCGAGGGCATGAAGCACACCCGCCGCATGCTCAAGGCCGGCACCGAGATCGTCGGCGGCGTGAACCCGCGCAAGGCCGGCACCAAGGTCGACGTCGACGGCGTGAGCCTCCCGGTGTTCGCCTCCGTACAGGAGGCCATGGCCGAGACCGGCGCGAACACCTCCGTCGTGTTCGTGCCCCCGGCGTTCTCCAAGGCCGCCGTGGTCGAGGCGATCGACGCCGAGATCGGGCTCGTCATCGTCATCACCGAGGGCATCCCGGTGCACGACTCGGTGACCTTCTGGAACTACGCCGAGTCCAAGGGCAACAAGACCCGCATCGTGGGCCCGAACTGCCCCGGCATCGCCAGCCCCGGCAAGTCGAACGCGGGCATCACCCCCGCCGACATCACCGGGACCGGCCCCATCGGCCTCGTCTCCAAGTCGGGCACGCTGACCTACCAGCTCATGTACGAGCTGCGCGACATCGGCTTCTCGACCTCCGTCGGCATCGGCGGCGACCCGGTCATCGGGACCACCCACATCGACTGCCTCAAGGCGTTCGAGGAGGACCCCGAGACCAAGGCGATCGTCATGATCGGCGAGATCGGCGGCGACGCCGAGGAGCGCGCGGCCGAGTACATCAAGAACCACGTGACGAAGCCGGTCGTCGGCTACATCGCCGGGTTCACCGCCCCCGAGGGCAAGACGATGGGCCACGCCGGCGCCATCATCTCCGGATCGGCCGGCACCGCCGAGTCGAAGAAGGAGGCCCTCGAGGCCGCGGGCGTCAAGGTCGGGAAGACCCCGAGCGAGACCGCCCGCCTCATGCGCGAGGTCGTCGAGAACCTCTAAGCGGCACAAGCGAAAGGGCCGGGCGGCGCTGCCGCCCGGCCCTTCGTCGTGCGACGGCGGTCCCGGAGCGGCCGGGCCGGAGCCGTCCGGCCCTGCGGCGGCCCGTTCCCGCCGGTCCCGGCCCGCTGCGGCCGGATCCGCTTCCCGGCCGCCCGCGCACCCGGCCGTTACGATCGGGGCATGCCCTCGACGCCCCCGTCCCCGCATCCGAGTCCGCCCGCGATCCCGGCCCGCGGCCCGGGCGCGGCCGCGGCCGGGTGGGCGCTGCTGCCGCTGCTCGTGCCCGGAGCCGGTGCGCCCCTGGCGTTCGGGATCGCCGCCGGGCGGCGGCCCTCCGCGCGGACCGTGGCGCCGCTGATCGCCTACACCGCCGCGTTCATGGGGTTCTTCGCGCTCATCCTGCCGTTCGACGTGGGCGAGACCCCCGACTGGGCGCTGTGGAGCGCGCTCCTCGTCATGCTGGCCTCCACGTTCGGCGCCGCGATCCACGCCGCCGCGATCCGCCGGTACGTCTGGGCCCCAGTGCGAACCGACGAACCGGCGCCGCCGCCGAAGCCCGTCCCGGCCGGCGACTGGGTCGCCCCGGCTCTGGACCAAGCCGCGCGGCTGCGCGAGGACGCCCGGCGGCTCGCCGACGGCGACCCGTCCCTGGCGAAGCGCAGCGGCGTCGGCCGCCCCGACCGGCCCCGCCAGCTCGACGACGGCGGGCTCATCGACCTCAACCACGCGCCCGCCGCCGTCCTCGCGGAGCTCCCGGGCTTCAACGCGGCGCTCGCCGCGCAGGTCCGCGAGCGCGTGGAGCGCATCGGGCCGTTCCAGAGCCTCGACGAGGTGATCGTCGAGGTCGGCGTCGCACCGGGGTTCGAGCGGCACCTGCGCGAGTACGCGGTGCTGCTCCCCTAGGCCTCCTCGATCCAGAAGTTGTCGTGGAGGGCGAAGAACTCCTTACGCTCCTCGTCCGACAGCTCCCCGAGGGTCAGCAGGCCCTCGAAGTAGTCCTCGCGGGGCGCGCCCGGGTGGAACATGAGCAGCATCGAGGCGGGCTCGCCGGACTCGTTGCGGAAGCCGTGGACGCCGCCCTCGGGGACGTGCACGAAGTCGCCGGGCTCGTGGTCGACCCACTTGGCGCCGTTGTAGATCCGGATCGTCCCCGACAGGATGTAGAAGGACTCCGAGATGGTCCGGTGGAAGTGCGGGTCGGGCCCGGACCGGGCGCCGCTCATGTTCCACTGGTACAGGCCGAACTGGCCGTTCGTGGTCGCGCCGGTCGCCAGGTACCCGGCGGACCCGCCGTTCGGGTACACCAGGTCGGCCGCCGCTCCGGCCGGCCGGAAGTACGCACTGATCTCGCCTTCGTCGCCGAAGTACCGCGGTTCGGGATAGGACATGTCGGTAACTCTCCTTTCGTCTCCTGCGCTTCGATCTTCTCATCGGGGGCCGACTTCCGGTCGCGGCCGCCCGGGACGAACCGGCGCGCCCAGCGCAGGGCTTTGCGGGTGCGGAGCATCCCGGTCAGGATCATGAAGGCTGCCGGATGGGGCGCCAGCCTCGCCAGCGTCCCGACGCCGTCTCGGCCTTCGGCGGCGAGTTCCTGCGCGAACAGCTGCAGGTCGGCCTTGAACCGCTGCGGCGGCGCTTCGCACGGCCGTGCCTCCACCCGTTCCAGGACCGCGTTCGCGCGTTCGGGACCGAGCTCGACAAGCTCCAGTACGATCGCTTCGGCGCTGAACGCCTTGAAGTCCCAGACCCGGTTCAGCTCGTCGTGGAAGTCCGCGAACGCCGCACCGCCGACCGCGAGGATGAGGCCCAGGAGCAGCGGCACGGCGTCGCGCAGGTCGCCGGACGCGACTTTCACTGCTTCCGCTGCCGCCTGCTGGTCGATGTGATTGAGCAGCGCCAGCGCGAGGACCCGGTCGTCGCGGGGATGCTCGGTGGCGCCGATGAACTCGGCGGCGTGCCGGACCACAGACTCGTCTCCGTGCGAGCCCGGCCCCGGATCGACCGTGGCGAGGAGCGCCCGCAGGAGTTCCAGGCCCTCGGAGAAGTCGGACTGCTGGTCCCGCAGTGCGGTGACGGCTCGGGCCCGGATGACGGCGGAGTCGGATTCGAGGGCCAGCTCGCGCAGCAACCCGGTGATTCTGGCCGAGTGGTGCAGGGCGAGGATCTGCACGGCCACCAGCCGGGACTCCTGGGAGGCTTCGGGGTCGGTCGCGATGCCGGACACGGCGTCGACCATCTCGTCGAGACCCAGCAGCCGGAAGACCGCGTCAACGACCCCGGTCCGGGGAGACTGCGGGTCGAGCCCGGCGGCCAGGTCGGCGGCGATCCGGGTGCGGATGCCGGCGTCCTCCTCGTCAGCGCCCGCCAGTCCCTGGGCGAGCAGCCATGCGGCGCTGATCTCGCCGTCGGCCGCCTCGATCATGGCGTTCTGGAGGGCTCGGCGGCGGTCGGCGCCGAGCAGGGCGAACTCAAAGGCGGCCGCTATGCGCCGCTCCGGATCGGCGAGGTGCTCGGCCCATTCGGCAGGGCCGCGCCGGTGATCGATCCGCAGGGGCGCGGCGAGGTACTCCGCGAAGGTCTGGTGAAGGAACTGGGCCCGCGCGGTCGTCGCGTCGTGGACCAGACCGGTGCATTCGAGGAGGCGGGCGACGGCGGTCCAGTTCTCGCCGCTCTTGGGGCGCAAGGGGACCGCGAGCATCTCGCAGGCGAGATCGGCGAGGTGGCGGCGGGGGTCGGCGAGGTGGCGGTGCGCCAGTTCGCGCAGGAAGGCGAAGGCGGTGTCGGACAGCGGGCGTTCCGGGGCGCCGCCGTGCTCGCGGGACCAGCGTTCGAGCAGTCCGCGCTCGCGTGAACCGGTGCCGCCGGTGGTGATCCGGGGTTCGAACCGGGCGACCGCGCGGGCGACCGCGGTCTCGTAGATGTCGACGCGGCGGGCGGGGAGCTCGACACGGTCCTCTTCACTGAAGTAGATGTCCGCGGCGATCTTGGCCAGCAGCGGCAGCCGGATCACGTCGAGGAGGCCGACGCCGAGCATCCGCAGCGAGAATCTCAGGGCCCTGGTGCGCAACAGCATCTCGAATTCGGGGTCGTCGAGCCGCTCGTAGCCGCCCGCCTGGTAGAGGACCAGGAACCCCCGCAGTTCGGAGCGGGTGAACGGCTGGACCGCGTACTCGTGGAACCCGGCTGCGCGGAAGCGGCGGCGCCGGTCGTCGGTGAGACCGCGGGTGGTCGCGACGATCCGGTAGGTGCGCCGTGGCTGCTCGGCGGCCATGCGGATGAGGCGCTCGACGCGGGCGCGGTCCTCGTCGTCGGCGATCTCGTCGAGGCCGTCGACCATGATGAGCCACAGGGCCTTCCGGGCGGGACGGTGTTCGAAGAGGTGCGGCATGCTGGGGGCGATGGCGGCGGCGAGGCTGTCGGCGCCGATGAGGTCGAGGGCGCGGATGCGCAGCGCGAGATGGCTGCGAGCGATCATGTCGCCCATGCGGTACCCGCGCCACTCCTGCCAGGAGCGCAGTTCGCGGTGGCGCAGGAGCGCGGTCTTGCCGACGCCGGCTTCGCCGGTCAGCAGGAGGTGGCCGTTGCCGGGCTCGTCGAGGAGCTGCCAGAACTCGATGCGGTCGGCCTCGTCGGATTCGGGGGCTTCCTTGGAGATCGGGTATCGGAGTGCCCTGTCTTGCACCGGGGCAAGGGAGTTGGGCAGGTACGCGACTTCGTCGCCCGTGGAGCCGACCGCTCCTGGGGCGGTCGCGATCCGGGACTCCAGCAGGTCGTAGACCGGCCCGACCAGGTAGGGGCGCTTGCGGAACCGCAGTTCGACCCAGAACTGGAGCACGATCATGGCGGCCAGGGCCGAGAAGGTGACCGGGACTTCGTACCGCGTGCCGTCCAGGAGGATCCCAAGCGAGTTCGGTGCGAGGATCACCAGCGCCCAGAGGAGGATGCGGAGCCGCCAGACCGGACGCCACGCCTTGCGGAGCGTCGCGGGAGCCTCCGTCCTCGCCTTCTTGAGTCCGAGCCGGGCCGTCAGAAAGGCGACGACCGCTGTGGCGAGGGTGAGCATGGGCAGTACGAAGGTGCTCAGGGTGTCGAGCCAACCGGGGGTGGTCATGGGTTCACGATATCGGCACCGTGCGCCGCACCGTGCTCCTCGCAATCGCGGGATCCCCTTGCCGGACGGCTCACGGTCCGGCATATTGGTAGCGTCCTAGCCGAGCGGCTAGTTTCTGATCGTGAGGAGATCCGGATGTCCGAGACCGTGCTTTTCGTGAACGCCGCGGTGCTCGACACCGTCGCCGGGGCGCTCGTGGCGGGGCAGCGGGTGCTGGTGCGGGACGGGGCGATCGCGGCGGTCGGGGCCGAGGTCGAGGCGGATGGGGTGCGGACGGTGGACCTGGGCGGGAAGACGCTCATGCCGGGGCTGATCGACTGCCACGTGCACGTCAACGCCCACACCGCGGACCTGTCGGGGCTGGGCGACCAGTCGCCCGCGTACGTGGCCGTCAAGGCCGCGATCGAGCTGCGGGAGATGCTCCACCGCGGGTTCACGACGGTGCGCGACCCCGGCGGGGCCGACTTCGGGATCCACGACGCCGTCGCCGAGGGGCTCATCGACGGGCCGCGGATCTTCTTCGGCGGCAAGGCCCTCTCGCAGACCGGCGGGCACGTGGACATGCGCCCGCGCGGGCGCTCGGTCAGCGACGACCACCAGTGCTGCCCGGACCTGGGGCTGGTGTGCGACGGCGTCGACGGCGTGCGCAAGGCCGCCCGCGAGCAGCTGCGCACCGGCGCCCACCACGTCAAGATCATGCTGTCGGGCGGCGTCGCCTCCCCCACCGACCGGATCGACTCGACGCAGTTCTCCCTGGAGGAGATCCGCGCGATCGTCGAGGAGGCCGAGGCCGCCAACCGGTACGTCGCCGGGCACGCCTACACGGCGCGGGCCATCAACCGCGGCCTGGAGGCGGGCGTGCGGTCCATCGAGCACGGGAACCTCCTCGACGAGTCCAGTGTGGATCTGTTCCTGGAGCATGACGCGTTCCTGGTGCCCACCTTGGTGACCTACCGGCGCATGTCGGTCGAGGGCGCCGAGTACGGCCTGTCCCAAGGGAACCTGGCGAAGAACGAGATCGTCCTCGACGCCGGCCTCAAGGCCCTGGAACTCGCGCACAGCGCGGGCATCAACCTCTGCTACGGCTCGGACCTCCTGGGCGGCATGCGCAAGCACCAGCTGGACGAGTTCACCATCCGCGGCTCGGTCATCCCCGCCGCCGACGTCATCCGCTCCGCCACCGTCACCGCCGCACGGCTCCTCGGCGAAGAGGACCGCATCGGCCGCATCGTCCCCGGCGCCCGCGCCGACCTCCTCGTGGTCGACGGCGACCCCCTCGCGGACCTCGCCGTCCTCGCCGATCCCGACACGCACCTGAAGCTGGTCATGCAGGGCGGCAACGTGAAAGCGGGTGCGCTCGCTTAGCGGCGGACCCCACGGGTTGCATCTGCTTGCTAACTTCAATGGGCTCCGAACACTCCGAACCGGGGAGCCCACTTGAACACTGAACCGAACGGCATCACCGACGCCCTCGCCAAGGCGATGCAGGTCGTCAACGACGGCAAGCAGGCGCAGGAGGCGGCCGGGAACCAGACCGTCGAAGTCGAAGCGGCCGAAGGCATGATCCGCGTCTCCGCGACCCTGGCGGGCAAGGTCCGCGTCGACCTCGTCGACCCCCGCACCGTGCGCCTCAGCAAGGAGTACCTGAGCGAGGAGATCACCAACGGCGTCAACGCCGCCCTCGACGCCGCCCGCGAACAGGCCGGCATGCCCGGCGCGGTCGACCTCGCCGCCCTGTCCGAGAAGGTCGAGGAGATCCAGCAGCAGTCGGTGCGGCAGCTCGGCTCGTTCATGAACAGCCTGGCCGAATCCCACACGAAGATCGTCCAGGCCGCGGCCCAGGCGAAGGGCCTCGACTGATGAGCACCGTGCGGATCGACCCCGAGGGCCTCGACGGCGCCGGGCAGGCAATCGAGGCCGTCGCCGAGAGCTTCTTCGCCGCAGTGAACTCGTTCTCCTCGAGCATCGAAGGCGTCACCGAAGCCTGCGGGAGCGACGAGATCGGCGGCCTCATCCAGCAGGCGCACACCGAGGTCTTCGAGTGGGCCAAGGAGTGCTTCGAGGAAGCGGCGCAAGAGCTCGCCGACGCCGGATTCGACGTGCGCGACTTCGCGAAGCAGCACCTCGACAACGACGACGCCATCGCGCAGATCTTCACGCAGTTCGCTTCGGAGATGGGAGGCTCCTGATGGGGATGACACTGCCCTCCGAGCTCGTCAGCGTGCTCGGCGTCCTCGGATACGACTGGCCGCAGTCGGACGAGGAGCACCTCATGAACTTCGGCCAGTCCTGGATGGACTTCAGCGGCGACCTCGGCAACGTCGGCGCCGAAGCGGCCGCCGCCTCCGCTCAGGCGTGGACCGACCAGGTGGGCAAGGACATCGACGCCTTCAAGACCTGGTGGGAGGGCGAGGACAGCCCCCGCAAGGTCATCGAGGACGGCGCCGTCGGTGCGATGATCGCCGGCGTCGGCCTCATGATCTGCGCGGTCATCGTCCTGGTCCTGAAGATCATGGTGATCGTCCAGCTCATCATCCTCGCCGTCCAGATCGCCCTGGCCATCGCCGAAGCCGCCGTCACCTTCGGCGCCTCCCTCCTCCAGATCCCGATCTTCCAGCAGCTCGCCCGCACCGTCGTCGGCAACCTGATCCAGGAAGCCGTCTTCAAGCTCCTGGAGGCGTGACATGGCGACCGGAGGCACCGCGCGGGGGAAGCTCCTGCGCCAGGCGATGCGATTCCTGATGAAGAACAAGAAACGCGCTGGAACGCGATTCCGGATGTCGGGCGACTCGCTCCGCCATCAGCAGCTCGGCGAGATCAAGGTCAGGACCCTCCCGAACGGGAATGTCAAGGTGAAGGGCACCGGCTACCACCACCGGCCGGGCGGCAACGACTACCCCGGGCGCAGGCTCACCGACGTGACGCGCCGCGACCCCCACACCGGCGTCTACGAGGCGCGGGTCGAGTTCGAGAACCCGAGCCCCCCGCCGCCGTGGGTGCCGAAGAACAACAACGGCATCAGCACGTTTTTTCCGAACCACTGGTCGCCCTCGCAGGTCGACAATGCGACCAGCGAGGCGTTCAGGAACGGCACTCGCCGCGCCGACGGCACCTGGCTCGGCGAGCACGATGGCGTCACGATCGAAGGCTGGTACGACACCGCTACAGGTAACATCGGCCACGGCTGGCCGAAGATCATTCGGTCGAACTAGGCGGAGGAGCGATGGGAAGACTGAGGTTCGCCGTCGAGGGCGACGGGTCGATCGAGATCAGCGGCGGGGGCGACCGGTATCGCGACCTGGGCGCGATGATCAGGCTCGACATCGGGACCAACAACCACGTGTGCCTCGACTACTTGTGCTCGATCGCCGAGGTCGAGAACGGGACGATCCAGTTCGGCCTGCACGAGGGCGAGGTCTACGAGACCCTCATCGAGCGGCACCGGGTCACCGTGACCCACGAGTTCCTGGACCGGAGCGAAGAGTTCGAGTTCGCCGAGTTCAAGGAGATCATCGAGACCTACTGGAAGACGATCTACGGGCTCCGCAGCGCTCCACACATCGTCCGCGAGCGGCCCGACCTCTCCGAATCCGACGCCTCCCTGCTTGGCTGGGAGAAGTACTGGCAGAAGCGTCACCCCTACCGGGGGCGGATCGAGGGGATTCCGGCTTCCGGGCCCGAGTAGCGCGAAGGCGCGGACCGCGTTGCGGTCCGCGCCTTGCTCGTTGCTAGAGGTCGAAGTGGCAGGCGACCTTGTGGCCGCTTGCGGCTTCGCGCCATTCGGGTTCCTGCTCCGCGCAGATGTCCTGGGCCCAGGGGCAGCGGGTGCGGAAGCGGCAGCCCGAGGGCGGGTTGGCCGGGGAGGGGAGGTCGCCTTTGAGGATGATGCGCTCGCGGGTGGCCTCCTTCTCCGGGTCCGGTTGGGGCACGGCGGAGAGCAGGGCCTTGGTGTACGGGTGGCGGGGGTGCTCGTAGATCGACTCGGAGTCGGCCTCCTCGACGAGCTTGCCGAGGTACATGACGCCGACGCGGTCCGAGAGGTGCCGGACCACGGCGAGGTCGTGCGCGATCACCAGGTAGGTGAGGCCGAACTCCCCTTGGAGCTCGTCGAGCAGATTCATGACCTGGGCCTGGATCGAGACGTCGAGCGCGGAGACCGGCTCGTCGCAGACGATCAGGTCGGGCCGCAGCATGAGGGCCCGCGCGATGCCGAGGCGCTGGCGCTGCCCGCCCGAGAACTCGTGCGGGAAGCGCTCCAGCACGGTCTTGGGCAGGCCGACCGCGTCGAGGGTCTCGACGGCGAGCTTGCGGCGCTCCTCCTTCGAGCCGACGCCGTGGACCTTGAGCGGCTCCGACAGGAGCATGTCCACGTTGTGGCGCGGGTTGAGCGAGCCCAGCGGGTCCTGGAAGACCATCTGCATGCGGGAGCGGAACTTCCGCAGCCGCTCGCCCTTGAGGGACGTCACGTCGTCGTCGCCGAGGCGGACGCGGCCGCCCGTGGGCTCCTCCAGCCGCAGCACGGCCCGCCCGAAGGTGGTCTTGCCGCAGCCGGACTCGCCCACCAGGCCGTACGTGCCGCCTTGGGAGACTTGGAGGCTGACGCCGTCGACCGCTCGCACGTGGCCGACGGTCCGCTCCACGACCACGCCGCGGCGGATCGGGAAGTGGACCTTCAGGTCCTCGACCTCCAGCAGCGCCGGGTCGGCGGAGGCGGCGGGAAGCTCCGGCTCCGCGGTCCGCTGCACCGGCACCTGCGGCGACTCGTCTTGCAGTGCAGGGTCTTCGGTGCTCATGCGACCTCCTCGGCCATGACGCAGCGGTGGGCGTGCGCGGACCCGACGAGCGCGGGCTCGCCCGCGACGCACGCGTCGGCGACGCGGTCGCAGCGGGGCGCGAACGCGCAGCCGTCCTTCCAGCGGATGACGTCGGCGATCGAGCCGCGGATCGGCGTCAGCGGCTCGTGCAGCGGCAGGTCCAGGCGCGGGATCGACCCGAGCAGCCCCACCGTGTACGGGTGCGTGGGCCGCGCGAACAGCTCCCGCACCGGCGCCGACTCGACCACGCGCCCCGAGTAGAGCACGTTCACCTCGTCGCACATGCCCGCGACGACCCCGAGGTCGTGCGTGATCATGAGCAGCGCGGTGCCCTCGTGGTCGACGAGGTCCTTGAGCAGCTCCAGGATCTGCGCCTGGATCGTCACGTCGAGCGCGGTCGTCGGCTCGTCGGCGATGAGCAGGCGCGGGGCGCACGCGACGGCGATCGCGATGAGCACGCGCTGCCGCATGCCGCCCGAGAGCTGGTGCGGGTACTCCTTGAGGCGCCGCACCGGGTCGGGGATGCCGACGCGGTCGAGGAGGCTCGCGGCCTCCTTGTTCGCCTTGTCGCCCTTGAGGCCCCGGTGCCGTTCGAGGACCTCGGCGATCTGCCGTCCGATGGGGACGACCGGGTTGAGGCTCGACAGGGGGTCCTGGAAGACCATCGCGAGGTCCTTGCCGCGGCGACGGCGCATCGCGGCGGGCGGCAGCGACAGCAGGTCGGTGCCGTCGAAGACGGCCCGGCCGCTGACGTCCGCGCCGCCCCCTTTGCGGCGCCCGCCCCCGGCCGGGACGGCCTGGGGCGCGGCCACGGCGGCCTTCACCGAACCGCCGGAGACCTCTTCGGCCGCGGCCTGGACCGGCTGGTCCGCCTTGCGCCCCTTGGCGGCCCGGCCGCGCGGGAGGAGGCCCATGACGGCGAGGCTGGTGACGGACTTGCCGCACCCGGACTCGCCGACGAGGCCGACGATCTTCCCCTGCTCCACGGAGAAGGAGACGCCGTCGACGGCGGTGGACGCGCCGAACGCGACCCGCAGGTCCTCTACTTCGAGCAGTGCCACTACTCCTGCCTCCTCAGCCTCGGGTCGAGCGATTCGCGCATGGCCTCGCCGAGGAGGGTGAACCCGAGCGCGGTCACGATGATGGCGACCGCCGGGTAGATGGCGAGCTGCGGTGCGCCCGAAAGGAACCGCTGCGCGTCGGCGAGCATGGTGCCCCATTCGGCGCTGCCCGGGTCCGGGTTGCCCAGGCCCAGGTACGACAGGGCCGCGGCCTCGATGATCGCGGTCGCGAGCACCAGGGTCGCCTGGACGATGACGGGCCCGAGCGAGTTGGGCAGGATGTGCGAGACCACGATCCGTCCCTTGGGGACGCCCAGGGAGACCGCGGCGAGCACGTAGTCCGAGTGCGCCTGCGCCAGCATGGATCCGCGCAGCAGCCGCGCGAAGATCGGGATCTGCGCGACCCCGACGGCGACCATGACGGTGCTCAGCGACGGGCCCAGCAGGGCCGCGACGCTCAAGGCGAGCAGGAGCATCGGGATGGCGAGGGCGACGTCGACCGTGCGCATGAGGACGGCCTCGACGCGCTCGCCCCAGCGGCCCCCGAAGGTGCCCGCCGCGGCGGCGACGCCGCCGATGACGGCGCCCGCGACGAAGCCGATGAGCGTCGCGACGACGCCCACCAGGAGCGTCTGGCGGGCCCCGACGATCATGCGGGAGAACATGTCCCGGCCCAGGTGGTCCAGGCCGAACCAGTTCTCGGCGCGCGGCCCGGGGAAGATGTTCCGGTTGAGGAACACCTCGCGGCCCCAGGTCTGCGCGGTCGGGTCGTACGGCGCGATCCACGGCCCGAGGATCGCCACGACGACGAACAGGCCGACGATGACGGCGCCAGTGACGGCCATCGGGGAGCGCTTGAGCCTCCGGTACGACTGGCGCAGCAGGGAACCGGTCTGCGCCTCGCGGGCGGAGACGCTCGCCTCGATGAGCCGGTCGAGCTTCTCGATCTTGGCGATGGTCATGACCGCACCCGCACTCTCGGGTCGAGGAGCCCGTACGACAGGTCCACGATCAGGTTGATGGCGACGTAGAACATGGCGATCACGAGGATGAAGCCCATGAGCGCCGGGTAGTCGCGCTCGGTCGTCGCCTGGTACACGAAGGACCCGATGCCGCCGAAGGAGAACACCGACTCGGTGAGCACGGCGCCCGCGAACAGGCTGCCCAGGAGCAGGCCGATGATCGTGGCGATCGGGAGCATCGCGTTCCGCATGACGTGGCGGCCGCGGATCACGGAGGGCTTGAGGCCCTTCGCGTCGGCGGTGCGCACGTAGTCCTCGCCGACGACGTCGAGGACGCTGGCGCGGGTGATGCGGACGATGACCGCGAGCGGGATCGAGGACAGGGCTATCGCGGGCAGCACCAGGTGCAGCGTCGCGTCCCAGGCGATGTCGAACTCGCCGGTGATGAGCCCGTCTATGACCCGCAGCCCGGTGACCTCGGTGTAGTCGGCCCCGGCGGAGAGCCGGAACGTCGTGGGCAGCCACCCGAGCTCCTGCGCGAACACCACTTTCAGCATGGCCGCGAGGAAGAAGATCGGGATGCACGTGCCCAGGAGGGACCCGGAGACGGCGGTGAAGTCCAGCCACGTCCCGCGGCGCCGGGCCGCGAGGTAGCCGAGCGGAATGCCCAGGCCGACGGCGATGATCATCGCGGCCAGGGACAGTTCGATGGTGGCGGGCAGCCGGTCGGCGAGCTCCGTGGCGACGGGCCGCCCGCTCGACAGCGAACTGCCGAAGTCGAAGCGGGCGATCCGTCCCAGGAAGTCCCCGTACTGGACCCAGACGGGCTCGTCGAGCCCCAGGGCCGCCCGCAGCGCCTCCCGCTGCTGGTCCGTGGCGTTCTCGGGGAGCAGCCGGTTCTCGGGTCCGCCCGGAAGGGCCTTGAACCACGCGAACAGCAGCAGCGAGAGTCCCAAGAGGGCCACGGCCAGTTGCAGGAGGCGCTTGACGGTGTAGCGCAGCATGTTGTGCTAGCTGGGTTTCAGTTACGAGCCGGTGGTGAAGTACACCTGCGAGAAGTTCTCCTGCGTCAGCGGGGAGACGTCCGGCGGGTACACGTTGGCGGCGAAGGCGATCGACGGCGGGGAGGACGACAGCGGCAGGCCCGGGAGCTCTTCCATCACGGCCTCGTTGGCGGTCTTCCACAGGTCGACGCGGGTCGCCTCGTCGGGCTCGGTGTTGGCGGCCGCGATCGAGTCGAAGACCTCCTGGTTGTCGAAGCCCCACTCGGTGGACTCGGCGGCGAACCAGGTGCCGAGGAAGTTGTACGGGTCGCTGAAGTCGCCGGTCCAGCCGAGCAGGTACAGCGGGCACTCGCCGGAGCGGGTGGTCGGGATGTACTCGACCCACGTGATCGGGCGCGCTTCAACGGTGACGCCGGCCGCTTCGAGGTCGGAGGCGATCATGTCGAAGATGTCCTTCGGCGCGGGCATGTACGGGCGCGACACGTCGGTCGGGTAGCAGAACGTCAGCGTCAGGTCCTCCTGGCCGGCCTCGGCGAGCAGGTCCTTGGCCTTGTCGACGTCGTAGTCGTACGTCTTGACGTCCTCGGAGTAGCCCTCCAGGCTCGGCGGGATGAACTGCGTGGCGACCAAGCCGCCCGGCGGGAGCACGTTGTTGACGATGCGCTCGCGGTCGACCGCGTAGGACAGCGCCTCGCGGACCGCGTGGTCCTCCAGGGGCGCCTGGCCCTGCGTGTACGCGAGGTACAGCAGGTTGAACACGCCGCGGACGGGGACCTGGAAGCCCGCGTCGATGAGCGGCTGCACGTCGGCGGGGGCGGCGAGGTCGTAGCCCTGGATGTCGCCGGCCTCGAGGGCCTGGCGGCGGGCGGTCTCGTCGGAGATGGTGCGGAAGATCAGGGTCTTGACCTTCGCGGCCTCGCCCCAGTAGTCGTCGTTGCGCGTCAGGGTGACCTGCTGCTCGCCGTGGTCCCACTCGGTGAGGACGTACGGGCCGGTGCCCGCGAGGGTCCCGGCGGTCTGCGAGTAGTCGGGCAGCGGCGAGTCGGCGGCGGCCAGCTCGACGTCGGCGATCGCCTCGAGGGAGGCGGGGCTGATGATCGAGAAGGAGCTGAGGGAGAACGCGCCCGGGAAGCTGGAGGTGTACTTGCTCAGCGAGATCGTCGCGTCGAGCCCGTCGGCCTCGCAGCCCTGGTAGATCGACTCGGCCTCGATGCCCATGGCCGGGTCGTTCTCGGTGAAGCCGCCGAAGATCGCGGAGTAGTAGTAGGTGAAGTTCGGGGACTGGAAGCCGCCCTTGAAGTTCGCCCAGCGCTCGAAGTTGGTGCAGACCGCGGCGCCGTCGAGGGCGGTGCCGTCGGAGAAGGTCACGCCTTCACGCAGGTGGAAGGTCCACTCGGTGCCCTCCGGGTTCTGGTCCCACGACTCGGCGAGGCCCGGCACGCTGTCGGTGCAGTCGGTGTCGACGAGGGTCTCGTAGATCTGGCGCGTGACGCGGAAGGTCTCGCCGTCGGAGGCGAGGACCGGGTCCATGCTGGTCGGGTCGCCCGGGGAGCCGAAGACGAACGGCTGCGACTCGTTCGCGGCGGCGTCCGCCTCGGGGGTCCCGTCGGTGCGCTCCGGGCAGGAGAAGTCGAAGTCCTCGGCGGAGTCGGCGTCGCCGCCGGAGTCGCCGTCGGATCCGCAGGCGGCGAGGATGCCCACTGCCATCGCGGCGCTCGCCGCGGCGGCCAGGGCGCGCCTGACTGGGGTTGGGGACGTGCGCATAGGTTGTCTCACCCGTCGGTCGTTGGGTATTCGGAGGTACCAAACAGACTAGAACACGGTGAGTTACACCACTGTTAAGCGTTATGTGATCGTGACCGTTCCGCGGGCTATTGTTACCGAATCCGCATCAACCATGCGGAACTGAAAAACGTTGTGCGACAACGCGTTTCAAAACGGTGCAAGCGCGGCGCGGAACGGCGCGGGCGGTCCACTCAGTCCATGGCGCGGCGGCCCGAGAAGGCCCGCCCCAGGGTCACCTCGTCGGCGTACTCCAGGTCGCCGCCCACGGGCAGGCCGCTGGCCAGCCGCGTCACCTTGAGCCCCATGGGTTTCAGCAGCATCGCCAGGTACGTGGCGGTGGCCTCCCCCTCGGTGTTCGGGTCGGTGGCGATGATGAGCTCGGTGGTCTCGCCCGCTTGGAGCCGCACCATGAGCTGGCGGATGCGCAGGTCGTCGGGGCCGATGCCCTCCAACGGGTTGATGGCCCCGCCGAGCACGTGGTACCGGCCGCGGAACTCGCCGGTGCGCTCGATGGCGAGGACGTCCTTCGGCTCCTCGACGACGCAGATGAGCGCCTCCGACCGGCGCGGGTCGCGGCAGATGCCGCACTGCTCGCCTTCGGTGACGTTGCCGCACGTCTCGCAGAACCGGACCTGGGCCTTCACCCGCTCCAGCGCCGAGGTGAGGCGTTCGACGTCCGCGCTCTCCGACGCCAGCAGGTGGAAGGCCAGCCGCTGCGCACTCTTCGGGCCGATCCCGGGCAGCTGCCCGAGCTCCTCGATGAGGTCGCCCAAAGCCCCGTCGTACAAGGAATCTCCTCCGTGGTTCCGCGTGTAGGTGGCGACGGGCTACATGCCCGGGAGGCCCATGCCGCCGAGGGCGTCGCCGAGCGGGCCCATCTTCTCGGCGGCGAGGCGCTTGGCGTTGTCGTTCGCGGCCTGGACGGCGGCGATGATGAGGTCTTCGAGGGTCTCGACGTCCTCGGGGTCGACCGCCTGCGGGTCGATCTTGACGGCCTTGAGCTCGCCGTCGCCGGTGACGGTGGCGGTGACGAGCCCGCCGCCGGCCGCGGCGCTGACCTCGGTCTCGGCCAGCTCGGCCTGGGCCTTCAGCATGTCGGTCTGCATCTGCTGCGCCTGCTGGAGCAGCTTCTGCATGTCTCCGCCCGGGAACATGTCCATGTCGTCTCCTCGCCTTCGGTCTTCCGGTTCCTTGGTCTGGCGGTTAGGGCCTGTTCTGCGAATCAGGGCGTGGCGTTATCCGAGTCCGTTCGTTCGCTCGCAAGGCGGAGGTGCCTCCCGATACCGGGGTTGTATCGGGAGGTGCCGACAACGCAGCGAGCGGGCGAACGGGCCGGATAACGACCGTTCTGATTCGCAGAACAGGCCCTAGCCTAGTCGCTTGAGGCGACAGCGGCCTCAGAGCACGCTCGGCCCTTGGCCCGCGGTGCTCCCGGACCCGGGTCAGCGGGCGATCTGCTTGGCGCCGAACGCGGTGGTGATGAGCTTGATCGCCTGCTCCTCGCTGGTGCCGAAGCCGCCCGGGGCGACCGGGTCGTCGGGGCTGGGCTCGTCGTAGTCGTCCGGCGGGGGCTCCTCGACGGCCTCGGCGACCGGCGCCGAGGCCTGGCGGCCGGGGGCCGCGGCGGGCCGGGACGCGGGCGCGGCGGCCCTAGGCGCCGGGGCCGGCGCCGCTCCCCCCGGGGCTTTTGGGAGGGTCCCCGCCTCCCCCACCTCGCACCGGATCTTCCAGGTGCCGCCGAGGACCTCGCCGAGGACGCCGACGACGATGCCGTACGCGGGCTCCTTCTGGAGGTTCTCGGCGTGGAACGCGTGCTTGAACGCGAGCACCAGCTCGCCTTCGCCCGCGTCGGCGATCGTGGCGTCCTGGAGCAGCGCGGCCGTGGTCCGCTTGCGGTCCTTGACGGCCATCATGATGCGGTCCCACTGGCGGCGCACCGACGCGGCGGACGTGCCGCCTCCGGCGGGCTCGGGCGCGGGCTCGTAGACGGGGGCCGGCTCGGGCTCGGACCACTCCTCGGCGGGCGGTTCCTCGGCGGGGGCGGCGGCCGCGGGTTCGGGCGCCTTCGCTTGCGGCGCTTCGGCGTCCTCCCACGGCGGGACCGCGGGCTGCGGCACGGCGGCGGGTGCTTCGGCGGGCTCGGGCGCGGGAGTCTCAGCGGGCTTGGCGAGCGCGGAGCGGACCGCGGCGGGGCCGGTCTCGGCGGGCGGGGCGGCTGCGGCGGGGCGGGCGGGGGCGGCGAGGGCCGCTCCGGCGGCGCGCTGCTCGAGGGTCTCGAGGCGCTGCATGAGCCCGGCCATCGACTCGTCGGAGCCGGGGAGGATCGCGCGCACGCAGGCGAGTTCGAGGAGCAGGCGCGGCGCGGTGGCGCCGCGCATCCCGGCGAGCCCGGCGGCGACGACCTCGGCCATGCGCGCGAGCGTCGAGGTGCCCATGCGGGTGGCCTGGCTGGTCATCTTGGAGAGCTGGTCGGCGGGGGCGTCGACGAGGCCGTTCGCGCCCGCGTCGGGGACCTGCGTGAGGACGATGAGGTCGCGGAGGCGCTCGAGGAGGTCCCCGGCGAAGCGGCGGGGGTCGTGGCCGCCTTCGACGACGCGCTCGACCACTTCCATGACGGCGGCGCCGTCGGCCGCGGCGAAGGCCTCGCACATCTCGTCGAGGAGCCCGGCGTCGGTGACGCCGAGGAGCCCGGCGGCCCGCTCGTACGTGACCCCTTCGGGTCCGGCCCCGGCGATGAGCTGGTCGAGGACCGAGAGCGTGTCGCGCGCGGAGCCGCCCCCGGCGCGGACGACGAGCGGGAGCACGTCGTCGGCGACGACGGCGCCCTCCTCGTCGCAGAGCTTGCGGCACAGCTCGCGCATCGCGGGCGGCGGGATGAGCCGGAAGGGGTAGTGGTGCGTGCGGGAGCGGATGGTCGGGAGGACCTTGTCCGGCTCGGTGGTGGCGAAGATGAAGAGGACGTACTCCGGCGGCTCCTCGACGAGCTTGAGCAGCGCGTTGAAACCGGCGGCGGTGACCATGTGCGCTTCGTCGATGATGTAGATCTTGAAGCGGGAGTCGACGGGGGCGAAGACGGCGCGTTCGCGCAGCTCGCGGGCGTCGTCCACGCCGCCGTGGCTGGCGGCGTCGATCTCGATGACGTCGACCGAGCCGTGCCCGTCGGCGGCCAGCGCGCGGCAGGAGCGGCACTCGCCGCAGGGCTCGGGGGTGGGGCCCTGGGCGCAGTTGAGGGAGCGGGCGAGGATACGGGCGGAGGAGGTCTTGCCGCAGCCGCGGGGGCCGGAGAAGAGGTAGGCGTGGTTGAGGCGTCCGGCGCGGATGGCGTTGATGAGGGGTTCGGTGACGTGCTCCTGGCCGACCACTTCCGCGAAGGTCTGCGGCCGGTATTTGCGGTAGAGCGCGAGTGCCACGTCGTCCTCCTGCTGAATCGCCCCCGCGCCGGTTCGCGGCGCGCCTGAAGCCAGGGTACGGGCTGGGTCCGACGTTCTGCGGCTGACCGGGGGTCTTGGTGCGGCGGGCACAGGGCCCAGGTCGCCGGGGCTGGATCAAACGTGATGAAAGCGGTATCCTCTTAAAATCGCAAGACATTTAAACGTTTCAATGTAAAGGAGCTCCCCCTTGCGCACTCCCGCTCCGACCCGCCGCGCGCGGCTCGCCCGGTGGCTGGCCGCCGCCGTGGTGGCCGTCTGCACCGCGGCCGGGTTCACCGCCCTCGGCGCGGCTCCGGCCGCCGCCGTGGAGACCGGCACCTGGTACCGGATCGTCAACGACTTCTCCGGCCTCGCCGTGAGCATCCAGGACGCCTCCACGACGACCGGCGCCGCCGCGGTCCTCGCCGCGCCGTCCTCGGCGACCAGCCAGCAGTTCCGATTCGTCGACTCCGGCAGCGGCTACTACCGGATCCAGGCCCGGCACTCGAATCAGGTACTCGACGTCTACGCCAAGTCCACCGAGAACGGCGCGAACCTCGTGCAGTGGACCGACAACAACGGCACGAACCAGCAGTGGCAGGTGAACACCCAGTCCGACGGCTCCGTCGAACTCGTGAACCGCAACTCCGGCAAGGCCCTCGACAACTGGGAGTGGGCGACCTCCGCGGGCTCACGCGTCTCCCAGTACGACCGCAACAATCTGGAGTCGCAGCACTGGAAGCTGGTCCCCGTGGCCGCCGCCGGGAACGGCGCGGTCAACGACCCGAACCTCCAGTACTACGGGCGCTGGAACACCGCCGACGCCTCCTTCTACACGATGGGCTGGGCGGGCGGCTACGTCGAGGCGTCCTTCACCGGCTCCTCGATCGGCGTGAAGCTGCGGAACACCATCGACCTGTACTACTCGGTCGACGGCGGCGCCGAGACCTGGATGCGGGCCGTCTCCGGGAACGTGACGATCCGGACCGGGCTCTCCTCGGGGACCCACACGATCCGCATCGGCTTCCGGGAGAAGGCCGGGTCCTACACCGGCGACCCGGCGTTCGGCGGGCTCATCCTCGCCTCCGGCGGCGCGACCAGCGCGATCAGCCGCCCGGCGAACTTCGTCGAGTTCATCGGCGACTCCATCACCGTGGGCCAGCCCAACGGGAACCGGCCGTTCACGGCCTACCCGTACCTGGTGGGCGACAACCTGAACGCGGGCCACACGCAGGTCGCGCAGGGCGGCGCGTGCCTAGTCAGCACCTCCGACGGGTGCTGGGGGATGATGGACTGGTTCCGCCGCACCTCCATGGCGTCCACTTCAGACGACTGGAACTTCTCGCGGTACCAGGCCACGGCCGTGGTCATCAACCTGGGCACCAACGACGTCGGGCACGGCGTCTCCACGACCACGTTCCAGGCCAACTACATCACCATGCTGGAGCGGGTCCGCCAGGCGTACCCGAACGCGCACATCTTCGCCATGGAGACGTTCCGGAACCGGTACAGCCCCGAGACGCAGAACGCCGTCAACGCCCGGGTCGGCGCCGGCGACTCCAAGGTCCACTTCGTCGACACGACCGGGTGGCTGCCGGACGCGGGCGACCTCGTCGACTCGGTCCACCCGAGCGACGCGGGCCACCTCAAGATCGCCGACCGCCTGACCCCGATCATCGACCAGTACATCTAGCGGCGCGCGGCGTCCCGCCCCCTGCGACAGGTCGGGACGCCGCGTCCTACTGCGCCGTCAGGGCCTCCGTCGGCGAGAGCCGCGAGGCCCGCACCGCCGGGTAGAGGCCCGCGACCGCGCCGATGAACAGCGTCGCGGCCACGCCGCCGACGCTCGCCCAGTACGGGACGACCGTCGGCCACTCCCGCACCGCCGCGAACACCGCGGTCACCGCCGTCCCCAGCAGCACCCCGCCGACGCCCCCGAGGGCGCTCAGCAGCAGCGACTCCGCGAGGAACTGGACGCGGATCTGCCCCTTCGTCGCGCCGAGCGACCGGCGCAGGCCGATCTCGCTGCGCCGCTCCAGGACCGAGATGACCATCGTGTTCGCGACCCCGACGCCGCCGACGAGCAGCGCCACGCCGCCCAGGCCCAGCAGCATCCCCGTGAACGCGGTGTCCACGGCGTTCTTCGCGGCGAGGGCGTCCGAGGGCCGCGACACCGAGGTCTCGTCCGGCGCCTCCGGGTTCGCGGTCGCCGCCAGGACCCCCGCGACGTCCTCCACGTACTGCTCCTCGGCGCGGGCGTACACCGTCGTCGGGTGCCCGTCGAAGCCGAGATACGTTGCGGCGGCGTCCCATCCGACGAGGACCGCGAGGTCCAGTTCCGGTGCGAGCGCGACGGGTTCGAGGATCCCGACGACGGTGAACCAGCGGCCCCCGACGTACACCTCCACGCCCCCGTCGACCGAGGTGATGCCGAGCTGGTCGGCCGCGGTCGCCCCGAGGACCACCGCCGGGTACTGCGCGGTCGCCCCGTTGAGCCACACGCCGTCCGCGAGCTCCGCGCCGATCGTGTCGAGCAGGTCGAGCTCGGCGGCGCTGACGGTGATGCCGCCGGAGCGGCCTTCGGGGATGTGGTCGGACCGGTAGACGTTCGCGTCCGCGACGCTCCCGGTCGCCGCGACGGCGTACACCGGGTCGATCCGGGCGACCATCGCGGTCGCCTCGTACGGCAGGACCCCCTCCTCCCCCGAGAGCATCGAGGTGCCCGGCTCGACGGTGAGCAGGTTGGTGCCCAGCGCCGCGAGCTGGCGTTCGAGCTCGGCGCGGCTGGAGGAGGAGATCCCGACGACCGCGATCATCGCGGCGATGCCGATCGCGATGCCCAGGGCCGACAGCCACGCCCGCAGGGGCCTGGTGCGCAGGCCGGTCGCGCCGGTCTTGAGGACGTCGCCCGGGCGCATCCGGGCCGGGCGAAGGGCCCGGGCCCGGTCGGTGAGCGCCATTCAGACCACCTGCCCGTCGCGCATCGCGACCTGCCGCGGCAGCGAGTCGGCGATGTCGTGGTCGTGGGTGATGACCACGATCGTCGTCCCGGCGCCGTGCAGTTCGTGCAGCAGCGCCATGACGCTCGCGCCGGAGACCGAGTCGAGGTTGCCGGTCGGCTCGTCGGCGAGGAGCAGCGCGGGACTGCCGATGACGGCGCGCGCGATGGCGACGCGCTGGCGCTCGCCGCCGGACAGCTCGTTGGGGAGGTGGTCGATGCGGTGGTCGAGTCCGACGCGGGCGAGGGCCTCGGCGGCGCGGGCGCGCCGCTCGGAGGCGGCGACCCCGCTGTAGAGGAGGCCGTCGGCGACGTTGTCGAGGACCGGCTGGCCCACGGCGAGGTGGAACTGCTGGAACACGAAGCCGATCCGGCTCGACCGCAGGGCCGAGAGCTGCTTGTCGCGCAGCTTCGCCACGTCGAACCCGTCGATGCGGACCGTCCCCGTGCTCGGGCGGTCGAGCGTCCCGATGAGGTTGAGCATCGTGGACTTGCCGGACCCGGAGGGGCCGACAATCGCCGTCATCTCGCCGGGGTCGATGCGCAGGCTGACCTCGCGGAGGGCGTGGACACCGCCGGGGTAGGTCTTGGTGACGGCGTCGAGTTCGACGACGGGCCGCGGCCCGGCCTGCGGCTGCGCCGCCTCAGCTTCGGCGAGGACGGTCATGAGGGCACCACCACGGACTGGCCCGCTTCCAGGCCCTCGCCGCTGATCTCGACGTACCCGTCGGCGAACAGGCCGGTGTCGACCGCGACGACCTCGGTGGCGTCCCCGTCGACGACCTCGACGCCGTAGCCGCCTTCGGCGAGGCCGAGGAGGGCTTCCACGGGGACGGTGAGGACGTCGGCGGCGCTGTCGCCCGCGAAGCCCACGTCCACGGACGCCTGGTCGAGCTCGTCGAACACGGCCGCGTCGTCGGCGGCGACGGTGACCTCGAGGTAGGTGACGTCCTCGGTCTCGCCGCCGTCCTGCTCCTGGGTCACGGCGGTCTCGGAGCCGGTGACGGTCCCGGTGGCCTCGGTGCCGTCGGGGAGGGTGACGGTGACGGGGTCGCCGACGACCACCAGCTCCTGGTCGTCGAGCTCGACTTCGACGGTGACGACCTTGTCGAGGCCGGTGTAGGTGAACACGGTCCCCTGGGCCATGGCGCCGAGCTGCGGGTCGACGGTGTCGACGCGGATCTCGTCGGGGGCGAAGACGACCCGGCCGAGGTCGATCCGGCCGGTCTCCTCGATGCCGAGGTCCTCCTGCCACGCCTCGACGGCGTCGGCGGTGGCGTCGGTGTACTCGTCGTCGACGGTGAAGCCGCCGTAGCCGAGCTCGGCGAGGTTCTCCTCCAGCTGCTCGACGTCGGCGCCCTCGGCGCCGACGGAGAGCGGGCGGTAGGCCGGGAGCGAGCCGTACATGAGGACCACCGGCTGGTCGTCCACGGAGTAGAGGACGTCGCCGCGGCCGAGGACGTCGCCCGCGGCGGGCAGCCCGGTGAGGGTGCCGTTGAGCAGGCACGCCATGTCGAGCGCGTCGCCGTAGCCGAGGTCGCCGGAGACCGAGACGGTCTCGGTGAGGGTCTGCACGGTGATCTCGGCGGTCGCCGGGGTCTCCTGGGTCGCCTCGGCCTCGGCCTCCGCGAAGAAGGTGCGGGGGTCGAAGCCGAGGGCGGCGGCGACGGCGGCGGCCGCGGCCAGCGCGATCGCGGCGCCCGCGACGGCCTTCCCGGCGCGGCCCTTGCGTCGGCGCGCCATCACTCGTCCCCGCTGTCGTTCTGGGCGCCGGGGCCTTCGGGGCGCAGGTCGGAGCAGGCCGCGTCGGCGTCCTGGAACTCCTGGCTCTGCGGGTCGAAGCCCATGTCGCCGTTCATCATGATGCCGCCGCCCGGCTCGGGGTCCGGGAAGTTCTCGATGCCGTTCTCGCGCATGCACTCCGAGTACTCCACGAGCTGCTCGTAGACCTCCGGGTCGATGTCCTCGCCGCCGTTGGGCTGGGGCCGGAGGTCCTCGCAGGCCGCCTCGGCGTCCTTGAACTCCTGGCTCTCGGGGTCGAGCCCCTCGGGGAGGCCGAGGCTCATGCCGCCCTCGCCGTTCTGCTCGGGGTCGGGGAACTCGGGGACGCCGTTGTCGCGCATGCACTGCGAGTATTCGAGGGCCTGGTCGAACGGGTCGAGGTCCTCGCCGCCGGCGTCGGCGGCTGCGGACTCGGTGGCGTCGCCGTCCGCGGAGGCCACCCCGCCGTCGTCCGTCTCGTCGCCACAGGCCGCGGCGGTGAGGGCCGTGAGGCCCAAGAGGAGTGCGATGAGGTATCGCCGCATGGTGTGTGCCTTTCGTGTCGTTGGCGCGGCCGGGGGATCGGCTTCCCCGGCCGCGCAGTCAGTACAGCGCCCGGGGCGTTGCGCGGCCGTAATCCGGAACGGCAATGCCGCGGCAACACCGGACGCGCCAAGATGGGAGGCATGAGGATCCTGGTGGTGGAGGACGAACCCCTCCTGGCCGACGCGGTCGCCGAATGGCTGCGCGGCGACGCGCACGCCGTGGACGTCGCCGCCGACGGCGGCGCGGCCCTGGAGCGATTCGCCGTCAACGAGTACGACGTGGTGGTCCTCGACCGGGACCTGCCGGTCGTCCACGGCGACCAGGTCTGCCGCGAGATCGCCGCCGCCGGGGGCGACACCCGGATCCTCATGCTCACGGCCGCATCGGACATCGACGACCGCGTCGCCGGCCTGTCCCTCGGCGCCGACGACTACCTGCCGAAGCCGTTCGCGTTCCGCGAGCTCGCCGCCCGCGTCGCGGCCCTCGGCCGCCGCTCCCGCCGGGCCGCGCCGCCGGTCCTGGAGCGCGCCGGGATCACCCTCGACGTGCACCTCCACCAGGTGTTCCGCGGCGGCCGCTACGTCCCGTTGTCCCGCAAGGAGTTCGCGGTCCTCGCCGAGCTGCTGCGCGCCGACGGCGCGCCCGTCTCCGCAGAGCAGCTGCTGGAGAAGGCGTGGGACGAGCACACCGACCCGTTCACGCAGGCCGTGCGCATGACGATCCTGAAGCTGCGCCGCAAACTCGGGGACCCACCGGTGGTCCTCACCGAACCCGGAGTGGGGTACCGCATCCGATGACGCTCACCTTGCGCAACCGCCTCACGCTCGTCTACGGCGTCCTGTTCATCCTCGGCGGGATCCTCCTGCTCCTCCTCACCTACAGCCTCGTCGCCAACACCACCCCGGGCGCGGCGGGCACCATCCAGGGCTCGTACCACGAGGCGCCCCCGCCGGAGTCCGACTCCGTCGTCTACAACGAGGAGCAGTTCCGCATCCTGCTCACCAACGACGTCTGGGACGCGGCCCTGGAGGCCATCAGCGCCCAGGGGTCCCTCGCGCTGGGCCTGGTCTCGATCGGCACGATCGCCCTCGGCTGGCTCATCGCCGGGCGGATGCTCCGGCCCCTCTCCCGCGTCACCGAGACCGCCGCCCGCATCGCCGAGGCCCCCGCCGCGGGCCAGGGCCTCCACGAGCGCATCCACATCGAAGGCCCCCAGGACGAGCTGCGCGAGCTCGCCGAGACCTTCAACCGGATGCTCGAACGCCTCGACCACTCCTTCGACGGCCAGCGCTCCTTCATCTCCAACGCCTCCCACGAACTGCGCACGCCCCTGACGGTGACCCGCGCGCTCCTGGAGGTCGCCGTGAACCGCAAGGGCGCCTCGGCCGACGTGCAGCAGCTCGGCGAGACCCTCCTCGAAGTGAACGCCCGCCACGAGCGCCTCATCGACGGCCTGCTCCTGCTCATGCGCTCCGACCGGGAGCTGCGCGAGCGCTCCTACCTCGACCTCGCCGACATCGCCGCCCACGTCGCCGCCCAGACCCCCGCCGAAGGGGTCACCGTGACCGCCGACTGCGCCGAGGCCCCGGCGCGGGGCGAGCCGGTCCTGCTGGAGCGCATGGTCCAGAACCTCGTCGAGAACGCGGTCCGCTACAACCTCCCCGAGGACGGCTGGGTCGCGGTCGCCACCCGCACCGAGGAGGGCCGCGCGATCGTCGAGGTGTCCAACTCCGGGCCGGTCGTCCCCGCGTTCGAGGTCCCCGGCCTGTTCACCCCGTTCCGCCGCCTCGGCACCGAGCGCCTCGCCACCGCCTCCAGGGGCGCGGGCCTGGGCCTGTCCATCGTCCGAGCGGTGGCCGAGGCCCACGGCGGCGAGGCGACCGCGACGGCCCGCGCCGACGGCGGCCTGGTCGTCACGGTGGCGCTCCCGGCCGCGTAGCGGGGACGCGAAAAAGGCCCCGGTGTTCGCCGGGGCCTTTCCGTTGGAGCCGCCTGTCGGAATCGAACCGACGACCTTGTTATTACGAGTAACACGCTCTGCCGACTGAGCTAAGGCGGCTGGGTCTCCCACACACCCGCCAGAGCCCGCTTATCCTTGCTGCCTTCCGGCCCTGGGGAGGTTCACAAGATGACGCCGCGTGGGAGACGGGCGAAAGTCTACCGCACGCCGATCGCCCCGCCGAACCCGGAGCGCCCACCGCGGTCCCGATGCAACGCAGGTCACCTCGATCAACCCGGTGGGAGACCGCTCGCGGCATCGGGTAAGGTACTCCGCGGAGGATTCGCATAGTGGCCTAGTGCGCACGCTTGGAAAGCGTGTTGAGTGAAAGCTCTCAGGGGTTCGAATCCCCTATCCTCCGCCACTTGTACCGGAGCCGTCGGCTCCGGTTTTTTTCTTGCCCTCGAAACGCCCCGCAACGCATTCCTGTCGCACCCTCCGGGCATCGTTGAAGCCGGGGGCGCATCGATTCCGACACACCCGACCCCGGGGTACGCAGAGCGGGGCGGGACCTTCCGGTCCCGCCCCGCTCTCACTGCCTCACGGTCTAGCCCGCACCCTCGCCGGCCATGCCGCCGCGCGGGCCCGCTCCGGGGCTCTTGGGCGGCATCGTGCCGGTCCCGGCTCCGGGGCTCTTCGGGGCGCGCTCGCCGGCCAGTTCGGCCGGGGGCGTGTCCGGGATGCCCGCGGGCTTGTCGGCGCCCCTGAAGGTCAGGTTCGTCTTCTCGATGTCCTTCGGGTCACCGTCGACGTCGACGATGACGATCTGCCCGGGCACGAACTCGTTGAAGAGGATCTTCTCCGAGAGCGTGTCCTCGATCTCGCGCTGGATCGTCCGGCGCAGCGGCCGCGCGCCGAGCACCGGGTCGTAGCCCTTGTGCCCGAGGTACAGCTTCGCGTTGTCCGTCAGCTCCAGGGCCATGTCGCGGTTCGCGAGCTGGTCCTCGATGCGCTTGACCATCAGGTCGACGATCGAGACGATCGCCTCCTGCGTGTGCTTCGGGAACACGATCGTGTCGTCGATGCGGTTCAGGAACTCGGGGCGGAAGTGGTTCTTCAGCTCCTCGTTGACCTTCTCCTTCATCCGCTCGTAGTCGCCGCCCTCGGACGAGTCCGCCTGGAAGCCCAGCGACACGGCCTTGCCGACGTCCCTCGTGCCGAGGTTCGTGGTCAGGATCAGCACCGTGTTCTTGAAGTCGACGATGCGGCCCTGGCCGTCGGTCAGGCGGCCGTCCTCCAGGATCTGGAGGAGCGTGTTGAACACGTCCGGGTGCGCCTTCTCGATCTCGTCGAACAGGACCACCGAGAACGGCTTGCGGCGCACCTTCTCGGTGAGCTGCCCGCCCTCGTCGTACCCGACGTACCCGGGAGGCGCACCGACCAGGCGCGACACCGTGTACCGGTCGTGGAACTCGGACATGTCGAGCTGGATGAGCGCGTCCTCCGAGCCGAACAGGAACTCCGCGAGCGCCTTCGCCAGCTCGGTCTTACCGACACCCGAGGGGCCGGCGAAGATGAACGAGCCGGACGGCCGCTTCGGGTCCTTGAGGCCGGCGCGGGTGCGGCGGATCGCCTTCGAGACGGCCTTGACGGCGTCCTCCTGGCCGATGATCCGCTTGTGGAGCTCCTCCTCCATCTTGAGCAGGCGGGAGGTCTCCTCCTCGGTCAGCTTGTAGACCGGGATGCCCGTCCAGTTCGCGAGGACCTCGGAGATCATCTCCTCGTCGACCTCGGTGACCTGGTCGAGGTCGCCGGCCTTCCACTCCTGCTCGCGCTTGGCGCGCTTCTCGTGCAGGCGCTTCTCGGTGTCGCGCAGGCGCGCGGCGGCCTCGAAGTCCTGCGCGTCGATCGCGGACTCCTTCTGGCGGCGGGTCTCGGCGATCTCCTCGTCGATCTCGCGGAGGTCCGGCGGTGCGGTCATCCGGCGGATGCGCATGCGCGCGCCCGCCTCGTCGATGAGGTCGATCGCCTTGTCCGGCAGGAACCGGTCGGAGATGTAGCGGTCGGCGAGCGTCGCGGCCTGCACCAGGGCGCCGTCCGTGATGGACACGCGGTGGTGGGCCTCGTAGCGGTCGCGCAGGCCCTTGAGGATCTCGATGGTGTGCGCGAGCGACGGCTCGGCCACCTGGATCGGCTGGAAGCGGCGCTCCAGGGCGGCGTCCTTCTCGAGGTACTTGCGGTACTCGTCGAGGGTGGTCGCGCCGATGGTCTGGAGCTCGCCGCGGGCGAGCATCGGCTTGAGGATCGAGGCCGCGTCGATCGCGCCCTCGGCGGCCCCCGCGCCGACGAGCGTGTGGATCTCGTCGATGAACAGGATGATGTCGCCGCGGGTCTTGATCTCCTTGAGGACCTTCTTGAGCCGCTCCTCGAAGTCGCCGCGGTACCGCGACCCGGCGACGAGCGCGCCGAGGTCGAGCGTGTACAGCTGCTTGTCCTTGAGGGTCTCGGGGACCTCGCCCTTGGTGATCGCCTGCGCGAGGCCCTCGACGGCGGCGGTCTTGCCGACGCCGGGCTCGCCGATGAGCACCGGGTTGTTCTTGGTGCGGCGCGACAGGACCTGCATGACGCGCTCGATCTCGCGCTGGCGCCCGATGACCGGGTCCAGCTTGCCGTCGCGCGCGGCCTGGGTCAGGTTGCGGCCGAACTGGTCCAGCACGAGCGACCCGGACTGCTGCGACTCCTGGGAGGTGCCGCCGGCGGTCGCGCCCGCGGGCTCCTTGCCCTGGTAGCCGGAGAGCAGCTGGAGGACCTGCTGGCGGACCCGGTTGAGGTCCGCGCCGAGCTTGATGAGGACCTGGGCGGCGACGCCCTCGCCCTCGCGGATCAGGCCCAGCAGGATGTGCTCCGTGCCGATGTAGTTGTGGCCGAGCTGGAGCGCCTCGCGCAGGCTCAGCTCCAGGACCTTCTTCGCCCGGGGGGTGAAGGGGATGTGCCCTGAAGGCGCCTGCTGCCCCTGGCCGATGATCTCCTCGACCTGCTGGCGCACGCCTTCCAGGGAGATCCCCAGGCTCTCCAGGGCCTTAGCCGCCACGCCCTCGCCCTCGTGGATGAGGCCGAGCAGGATGTGCTCCGTGCCGATGTAGTTGTGGTTGAGCATCCTGGCCTCTTCTTGAGCCAGGACGACCACGCGTCGGGCACGGTCCGTAAACCGTTCAAACATGCGCTTCTGCTCCTCGCGTCCGCCGCTACTTCGTCGTCGTTACTGGTCGTGGCTTGCAAAACCCTGTGGGTACACCTTATCCCCCGGGTCCGCGGACGGCGGGTGCCACGTGGGTGACAACAAGCGTGCACCCTAAGCCATTCCCCGTGATAACAGGTTCGCTCTGAGCGCAATACCCGTGCCGCCGCGTCCCAATCAATGGGGAGGCCGCACCGTTCCGGGACATGAGAAAACGCCCGCTTCCCGGGCGGGGGAAGCGGGCGGTGCGATCGGGCGCCGGACTACTAGTTGTGCGCGGCGTTGTATTCCTCGACGATGGCCTGCGGAATGCGGCCGCGGGGCGACACGTTCTTGCCGGAGCGGGAGGCCCACTCGCGGATGGCCTTGTTCTGCTCGCGGTCCACGGACTGGCGGCGCGGGGGCGCGACGGCGCCGCGGACCGGCCCGCGCGGGGAGCCGAGCGTGTAGCGGCCCAGCCGGGTGCCCGCCTCCTGGAATTTCTCCAGTGCGTCGCGCAGTTCTTTCGCGTGGGACGCCGACAGGTCGATCTCGTAGGCCTGCCCGTCGATGGCGAATTTGACCGTCTCCTCAGCGGTGCTGCCGTCGATATCGTCGATCAGGATGACCTGTGTCTTCTTCGCCATGGCAAATTCCCCTCGGACCCGGCCCAACAGTGCCTTTTGCTCTTACTAGTGCCAGAGCATATACGAGTCCCTAAGAGAAAGGAAAGAGGGTGGAGCGAAAGATTTGTGAATGGATCGCTACCGCGCCGCTCGCGGCGTGGCAAACCGCTCGGCAAACATCATCCGGAAATGGACCGGGGAGGCGGGCGAAAAGGGACCGCATCGGATTGTCCGCAGTCGGCCGCGCAAGCGGCGCCGCGGGTCCCGATGCGGTCCCTTTGCTTTGCTATTCGGGTTTCACCAGCGGGAAGAGGATCGTCTCGCGGATGCCGAGTCCGGTGAGCGCCATAAGGAGCCGGTCGATTCCCATGCCCATGCCGCACAGCGGCGGCATCCCGTACTCCATCGCCCGCAGGAAGTCCTCGTCGACGCCCATGGCCTCGTCGTCGCCCTTCGCGGCCTGCCTGGCCTGGGCCTCCATGCGCTCGCGCTGGATGACCGGGTCGATCAGCTCGGAATAGCCGGTCGCCAGCTCGAAGCCGCGGACGTACAGGTCCCATTTCTCGGTGAGGCCCGGAGTGGTGCGGTGGCCGCGCACGAGCGGGGACGTCTCCTCGGGGTAGTCGAGGACGAACGTCGGCGCGTGCAGGCCGTCGACGACGAGGTGCTCGAACAATTCCTCGGCGAGTTTCCCGGGGCCCCACTTCGGGTCGACGCCCAGTTCGACTTTGTCCGCGTACGCGCGCAGCTCCTCGTAGGGAGTGTCGACCGTCACGGTTTCTCCGAGCGCTTCGGAAAGGGACCCGAAGAGCGTGATCTCGGCCCACTCGCCGCCGAGGTCGTAGTCCGAGCCGTCCGCGAGAACCACGGTCTCGGACCCGAACACCGATCGCGCCGCGCCTTGAATGAGCGACTTGGTGAGGTCCCCGATCGTGCGGTAGTCGCCGTACGA
The DNA here is from genome assembly GCA_040643255.1 of Glycomyces sp. NPDC047369. GTDB lineage: Bacteria > Actinomycetota > Actinomycetes > Mycobacteriales > Micromonosporaceae > Glycomyces. The sequence goes on from JBEYTX010000002.1 coordinate 294,917, forward strand.
GCGATAGGCCTCGAGCATCGCGAACTCCGGCGAATGCGACGAGTCGGCGCCCTCGTTCCGGAAGTTGCGGTTGATCTCGAATACGCGGTCGATGCCGCCGACGACGCACCTTTTCAGATAGAGCTCCGGCGCGATCCGCAGGTACAGGTCGATGTCGTACGCGTTCATGTGCGTCACGAACGGCCGCGCGGTCGCTCCGCCCGGCTGGACCTGCATCATCGGGGTCTCGACCTCGATGAAGGCTTCGGCGTCGAGCTGGTCGCGCAGCGACTTGACGACGCGGGCGCGGTTGCGCACGGTGTCGCGGGCCTCGGGCCGCACGATCAAGTCGACGTAGCGCTGGCGCACCCGCGTCTCCTCGGCGAGCGCCTTGTGCGCCACGGGAAGCGGGCGCAGGGCCTTGCCGGTGATCTGGAACGAGTCGGCCATGACCGACAGCTCGCCGCGCTTGGACGAGACGACCTCACCGGTGACGCCGATGTGGTCGCCGATGTCGGCGAGGCGCTTCCATTCGGCGAGGGCCTCCTCGCCGACCTTCCCCTGGGAGAGCATCACCTGGAACTCGGTCCCGTCGCCGTCGCGCAGCCGCGCGAAGGCGAGCTTGCCGGCCAGGCGCACGAAGATCACCCGTCCGGTGGTGGAGACGACGACTCCCGAGGACTCGCCGTCGGCCAGCCCGCCGAAAAGCCCGCGGAGCTCCGCGAGCGAGTGCGTGCGCGGATAGCCGAGCGCGTACGGCTCCTTGCCTTCCGCGAGGAGGGCGGCGCGCTTCTCGCGCCGGATCTTCATCTGCTCGGGAAGGTCGTCGCCGGTCTCAGTGCTGTCTTGCTCGTGCTCGGTCACGTCTTACAGGGTAAACGCCGCCCCTCGCGGCGGTCGTGCGAGTTTCGCCCCCGCGAGCGCAGGTCACAGCCCGGGGCGCTCGATCGCGAACGCCGGGTAGCCGACGACCCGGTCGGGCGTGCCGGCCGTGTCCGCCGAGGTCGCCAGCGCGAGCTGGCGGGGGCGGCGGCCGGTGGCGTCGGCCCAGGCGAGCGTGCCGCGCAGGGCGAACACGCCGCACGCGTGCTGCGGGGCGATCTCGCGGGGCCGCAGGCTCTTGATCGCTTCGGCGGTCGCGGCGTCGATGCGCCGGGCGGTGTCGAGGTCGTGGTAGTGCGACAGGTCGGTGGAGCAGATGAGGACGGCGTCCTCCCCGGCCTCCTCCAGGAGCGCGGCGATGATCCGCGCGGTGTCGGGGGTCTGGCTCATGCCGCAGGCGACGGGCGTGACCTCGATGTCGTCGCCGAGGGCGACCTGGAGGAACGGCAGCTGCACCTCGAGCGAGTGCTCGGCCTCGTGCGGGAGGCGCGAGGAGCCGACGGCGTTGGTGGCGGCGGCGCGGACCTGCCCGAGCGGGGTCTGCCACGCGGTGTACGGCGCGGCGGCGGTGCCGCGCAGCGGGTAGTGGTGCGAGGGTCCGACGAGGACGACGCGCTTGACGCGGCCGCGGTGGGCGGCGAGCCGCGCGTACACCTGGGCCGCGACGGGCCCGGAGTAGCGGTATCCGGCGTGGGGCACGATGTAGGCGGCCGCGAGCGGTTCACTCACGGGCCCGGCCGCGTCGATGAGGCGCTGGACGTCGCGGCGGAGCAGCCCGGGGTCGGCCGGGTAGAAGCGTCCGGCGACGGCCGGGGGCCGCACGGTTTCGGATTTCGTCGAAGGCATCGCAGGTCTTCCGGTGGTGGGTTATCGCTGACTGACTGACGGTGCGGCGATGCGGATCGGTTGCCGCTTGGGACCCCAGTCTCCCGCCGGTCCCTCGAAGATGCCGGGAACGCGCGCCCCGCAACGTACGCACTGTCCGCTATCCGACACTGCATACCGGTCAATCCGGTACCAATCACGCACTATGAGGGCTTCACCACAGTCGGTGCAGACGGTCGTCTGCCCTTCCGGGTCGTGCACGTTGCCGGTGTACACGTACCGCAGGCCCGCGTCGAGCGCGATCCGGCGCGCGCGCCGGAGGGTGGCGGGGGGCGTGGGCGGCACGTCCCGCATCTTGAAGTCCGGGTGGAAGGCCGTGAAGTGCAGGGGCACTTCGGGGCCCAGGTGCTCGGCGATCCACGCCGACTCCGCCGCGATCTCCGCGTCCGAGTCGTTGTGGCCCGGGATCAGCAGCGTCGTGATCTCGGTCCACACGTCGGTGCCGTGCACCAGGTATTCGAGTGTGTCCAGGACCGTCCTCAGTGATGCGAAGGCGATCCGCTTGTAGAAGTCCTCGGTGAAGGCCTTCAGGTCGATGTTGGCGGCGTCCATATGGGAGTACAGCTCCCGGCGGGCCGGGCCGTTGATGTACCCGGCCGACACCGCGACCGCCTTCAGCCCCGCGTCGCGGGCGGCGTCGGCGCAGTCGGCCGCGTACTCCAGGAACACCGTCGGGTCATTGTAGGTGAACGCTATGGAGTTGCACCCCAGGCGTTTCGCGGTGGCGGCGAGCGTCACGGCATCCGCTTGCGAGGAGAGGGTGTCGATCTCACGTGATTTGGAGATGTCCCAGTTCTGGCAGAACCGGCACGCGAGGTTGCACCCGGCCGTGCCGAACGACAGCACCGGCGTCCCGGGCAGGAAGTGGTTCAGCGGCTTCTTCTCGACCGGGTCGATGCAGAACCCGGAGGAGCGGCCGTAGGAGGTGAGGACGATCTGGTCGCCCATGCGGGCCCGCACGAAGCACAGCCCGCGCTGGCCCTCGCGCAGGCGGCACGCCCGCGGGCAGACCGTGCACTCGATGCGGCCGTCGTCGAGGGCGCGGTGGAACCCGGTGCCGACGGTGAACTCGTCGGCGCCTTCCACTCTCGGCCTGGGGGTGAGGGCGGCCATGCCCTCAACGGTAGCTCTCGCTGAGTTGCCTTCGCGTTACGGGCAGCGAAAAAGGGCCGCGCAGCCAGTGCGCGGCCCCCGTTCGTCTGACGCTAGTTCAGGCGCTCGCCCGTGGTGGCGTGGAAGACGTGCTCGTGGCCCGGCTCGGGCACCACGTACACGGTCTCGGCCAGGCGCGGGACGTTGACCGACTCGGTGCGGACGACGAACCGCTCCGAGGAGCCGTTGTAGGCGGCGTGGCCGTAGACGTACGCCTCGGAGCCGAGCTCCTCGACGAGGTCGACCTCGATCGGGATGCCGCCGGAGGACTCCGTGCCGAGCTTGCAGTGCTCGGGGCGGATGCCGACGGTGACCTGCTGGTCGCCGCCCTCGGCGGACGCGGCGTCGCGGACCTCGCGCGCGAGCGGGAGGGTCACGTCGCCGAACAGGGCGCCGGCCTCGGTCAGGGACACGGTCTTGAGGTTCATCGCCGGGGAGCCGATGAAGCCCGCGACGAAGGTGTTGCCGGGCTTCTCGTACAGGGTGCGCGGGGTGTCGCACTGCTGGAGGAGGCCGTCCTTCATGACCGCGATCCGGTGGCCCATGGTCATGGCCTCGATCTGGTCGTGGGTGACGTACACGGTGGTGATGCCCAGGCGCTTCTGGAGCGAGGCGATCTGCGAACGGGTCTGCACGCGGAGCTTCGCGTCCAGGTTCGAGAGCGGCTCGTCCATGAGGAACACCTGCGGCTCGCGCACGATCGCGCGGCCCATGGCGACGCGCTGGCGCTGGCCGCCGGAGAGGGCCTTCGGCTTGCGGCCGAGGTAGTCGGTGAGGTCGAGGAGCTTCGCGGCCTCTTCCACGCGCTGCTTGATCTCGGCCTTCGGCATGCGGCGCAGCTTGAGCGCGAACGCCATGTTGTCGAAGACGGACATGTGCGGGTAGAGCGCGTAGTTCTGGAAGACCATTGCGATGTCGCGGGACTTCGGGGGGAGGTTCGACACGTCGGTGTCGTTGATGAAGATCGAGCCCTCGTCGACCTCTTCGAGGCCGGCGAGCATCCGGAGGGAGGTGGACTTCCCGCAGCCCGAGGGGCCGACGAGGACGAGGAATTCGCCGTCCTGGATCTCGATGTTCAGCTTGTCCACCGCGGGCTTCTCGGTGCCCGGGTAGATGCGGGTGGCGCCCGCGTACGTCACTGTAGCCATGATGTTCCCTTTCACTGGCAGGCACGTGCCAGACGATCCGTGGTAAAAGGCGGTTGTCCGCCGCAGGACGGGAACACCAGGTCCCCGCGCTGGGACGCGCGCAGCGCGGTGCGAGCACCGCGGAGCGTGGTGTGAGCCTAGCCTCGGGTGAATGCCTTTGCCAAGTCGGCTCCGAACGTTTGTCCGGTTTATCGGCGGCCTTTACCGAACCGTTACCGGCCGGGCGCTACTCCACGCGCAGGGCCTGGAGCAGCCGCTCGTCCCCCACGACGTCGCAGATCCCGAACGGCAGCCGCCCCCACAGCGCCAGCGCGATGTCCGAGGCCGAGCCCGCCGCGCGGGCCTGGAGCTCGGTCCGCGCGTCCGGCTGGTCCAGCAGCGCGACCCGGCCTTCGCGCAGGCGCACGAACCACGTCGAGTCGGCGTCCTGCGCGAACAGCTGCACGAGCCCGGAGGCGTCGGGGTGGGCGCCGCGGCGGGCCCCGACGGGGATGAACGCCTCGAAGGCTTCGGTGACGGCGTCGGCGGCGAGCGCGACCTGGACCGGCGCGGTCGCCCCGACGGCCATCTGGAGGTCCCAGCGGGCCAGCCCGGTCGCGACCGTGGCGCGCCGGTGCCAGAACTCGGCCCGCCACTCCACGGGCGCCCACGTCCACGCGGGCGAGTCGGGGCCGCGGGCCTCGAACGCGTCGAGGACGGCGGCGAGGGACTGGTCGAACAGGTCCAGGACGGCCGGGCCGGTCGCCTCGGGCCGCGCGGGCTCGGGCACGTCGCGGTCCTCCGAAGGGGCCGCGAACAGGGCGTCCACGGTCCAGCGGTAGAGCCGCACCAGGTCCAGGAGGATCCCGGCCACGGTCGTGTCCGGGCGCGAGGGCGCCACGCGGTCGAGCACCCCGGGCTCGCAGACCGACCGCAGGCCCGCGGCCTCCGTCTTCAGTTCGGTGAGGTAGTCGGTGATGCGCAGCTTAGCCATGGTGACCGCCGTTCCTCGTAGCCTGCGAAAAGTCTAGGCTTTCGGGCGTGACACACGCCAGTCCAACGCCTCACGCCGCCGACCGGAAACTCCTCAGCGCGTACACGACCCTGCGCCTGGGCGGCCCCGCCCGCGAGCTGGTCGAGACGTACGACTGGTCGGAGGCCGTGAACGCCCTCCGCGAGGCGGACGGGCCGGTCCTGGTCCTCGCCGGGGGCTCGAACATCGTCATCGGCGACGCGGGCTTCGACGGGACCGTGGTGCTCCTGCGCGGCGGCGGCGTCGAGCACGTCGGCGACGACATCGTGCGCGTCCAGGCCGGGCAGGAGTGGGACGGGTTCGTGGCCTGGACCGTCGCCGAGGGCCTCTCCGGGGTCGAGTGCCTCAGCGGCATCCCCGGGTCCGCGGGCGCGACGCCGATCCAGAACGTCGGCGCGTACGGCCAGGAAGTGGCCCAGACGATCGCCGCGGTGAAGGTCTACGACCGCGAAGCCGGGGACATCTGCGACTGGACCCCCGCCGAATGCGGCTTCGCCTACCGGCACAGCGTGTTCAAGCACTCCGACCGGTACCTGGTGCTGAGCGTGGACTTCGCGCTGGAGTCGTCGGCGCTGTCCCAGCCGATCGCCTACGCCGAGCTCGCGAAGCGCCTCGGCGTCGACATCGGCGACCGCGCGCCCCTCGCCGAGGCCCGCGCGGCGGTCATCGAACTGCGCCGGGGCAAAGGCATGGTGCTGGACGAGGCCGACCACGACACCTGGAGCGCGGGCTCGTTCTTCACCAACCCGATCGTCGGCGCGCATGTCCTCCACGACATCGCCGACCGCACCGGAGGCGAGCCCCCGCACTGGAAGACCGACGACGGCCAGGTGAAGATCTCCGCCGCCTGGCTCATCGGCGCCGCGGGCTTCGCGAAGGGCTACCGCAGCGGCAACGTCAGCCTCTCCACCAAGCACACCCTCGCCCTCACCAACCGAGGCGGCGCCACCACGGCCGAACTCCTCGCCCTCGCCGCCGAAGTCGCCGACAAGGTCGAGGCCGACTTCGGCATCCGCCTCCACCCCGAACCGGTCATGGTGAACACTGTGACCTGACAGGTCGCGAGCCTTCCACACAAAGTGAATGCATTTCGCATTCAATCTTGCTATAATGCATTCATGACTACCCTTAGTGTTCGCGATGTGTCGGAGGACGCGCTGTCCGTCCTCCGCGTCAGGGCTGCCGCCAAACGGCAGTCACTCCAGGCTTTCGTGCGTGACCTGCTTGAACGTGAAGCCGAGGTGCTCAGCATCGAACAAGCGGCGCAAAAGGCTGATCGACTTGCAGCCCGAGCCAATGTGACGACCGACGACGTACTCGAAGCGATCGAGGAGATGCGACGGGGCCGCCAGTGATCGTCCTGGACACCTCGGCCATGGTCGAGTTCCTGCTGGTTCGCGACAGCGCCGGACTTCGAGTCAGGGACGCCGTCTCAGGGAACCCGATTGCCGCTCCGCATGCGGTCGATCTCGAATGCGCTTCGGTACTCCGCGGCATGGCGCTCGGCGGCAAGCTCCACGAATCAGTCGCCCTCGACGCGATCGATCTGCTCAACCGCATAGGCCTTCGCCGGTTCGACCACGCACCCTTGATGCGTCGGGTCTGGGAGCTGCGCGACAACATGTGGCCCTATGACGCGGCTTTCGCCGCCCTCGCGGAGTATCTTGACGTTCCTCTCATCACCCTGGACAAGAAGTTCGCCGGTACCCCCGGCATTCGTTGCGAAGTTCGCAACCTCCGTGACTAGCGGAGGAGTGCTGCCGCTTCCAGGGCCGTGTAGGTGGCGATGATCCTGGCTCCGGCTCGTTTGATCGAGGTGAGGGATTCCAGGATGGCGGCGTCGCGGTTGATCCAGCCCTTTTCGGCGGCCGCGACGAGTTGGGCGTATTCGCCGGAGATGTGGTAGGCCGCAACGGGAACGGGGGAGCGTTCGGCGGCGGCGCGGACCACGTCGAGGTACGGGAGGGCGGGCTTGACCATGACGATGTCGGCGCCCTGCTCGATGTCGAGGTCGATCTCCAGGAGCGCTTCGGTGGCGTTCGCGGTGTCCTGCTGGTAGGTGCGGCGGTCCCCTTGGAGCTGGGACTCGACGGCCTCGCGGAACGGCCCGTAGAAGGCGCTGGCGTACTTGGCGGCGTAGGCGAGCAGGCCCGTGTCGGTGTGCCCGGCCCCGTCGAGCGCGGCGCGCACGAAGCCGATCTGGCCGTCCATCATGCCGGAGGCGCCGAGGAGGTCGGCGCCGGATTCGGCGAGGGCGAGGCCCATCTCGGCGTAGCGGTCGAGGGTCGCGTCGTTGTCGACCGAGCCGTCGGGGCGCAGGACGCCGCAGTGGCCGTGGTCGGTGAACTCGTCGAGGCACAGGTCCGGGATGACGACGAGGTCGTCGCCGACCTCCTCGCGGATCGCGCGCGTGGTGCGGTTGAGGATCCCGTCGGGGTCGGTCGCGGCGGAGCCGACGGCGTCGCGCACGGCCGGGACGCCGAAGGGCATGAGCCCGCCGAGCCCGGCGCGCGCGGCCTCGACCGCGAGCTTGCGCACGGAGTCGACGGTGTGCTGGTAGACGCCGGGCATCGTCGCGATCTCGACCGGCTCGTGCAGGCCCTCCTTGACGAACACGGGCAGGACGAGCTCGTTCGGATGGACGCGGGTCTCGGCGACGAGACGGCGAAGGGCCGCAGTGCGGCGCAGCCTCCGGGGCCGGATGACGGGGTATTCGGAGCTGTGCGGCACTGCGGCCACTTCCCTTCTCGTATAACAACTCTCTAGCGGAACCGAAGCGCGGTCGGGCCCTGGACCTTCTGGCCGCGGCGGGTCTTGATCGGGCCCTCGGCCAGGCGCTGCTTGAGCTCCGTGGCGTACTCGGCGAGCGCCTCGATGAGGTCGGGCACCGAGGCGTTCTCGGGCTTGGCGTCCACGCGCAGGCCGAACTCGGTCGCGGTGTCCGCGGTGGCCGGGCCGATGCACGCGACGACGGTGCGCTGGTGCGGCTTCCCGGCGATGCCCACCAGGTTGCGGACCGTGGAGGACGAGGTGAACAGGACCGCGTCGAAACCGCCGGACTTGATGGCGTCGCGGATGTCCGCGGCGGGCGGCGAGGCGCGCACGGTGCGGTAGGCGGTCACGTCGTCGACCTCCCAGCCGCGCTCCGAGAGGCCCTGGACGAGCGTCTCGGTGGCGATGTCGGCGCGGGGCAGGAGCACCCGGCCGACCATGTCGAGGATCGGGTCGTGCGGCGGGAAGACCTCCAGGAGGCCCTCCGAGGACTGCTGCCCGGTCGGCAGGAGCTCGGGCTCGATGCCGAACTCGCGCACGGCGTTCGCGGTCGCCTCGCCGATGCAGGCGATGCGCAGGCCGCCGAAGGCGCGGGCGTCGAGGCCGTGCTCCTTGAACTTCTCCCAGATGGCCTTCACGGAGTTCTGGCTGGTGAAGACGATCCACGCGTAGCGGCCGTCGACGAGGCCCTTGATGGCCCGCTCCATCTGGGCGGGCGTGCGCGGCGGCTCGACGGCGATGGTCGGGACCTCGCACGGGATGGCGCCGTAGGCGCGCAGGCGCTCGGACATGACGCCGGCCTGCTCCTTGGTGCGCGGGATGAGGACCTTCCAGCCGTACAGCGGGCGCCCCTCCCACCACGCGAGCTCGTGGCGGTCGTCGACGCCGGGGCCGATGGTGAGGACGACCTGCCCGGCGTAGCCGAGCGCGGCCTCCACGAACGTGTCCACAGAGGACGTCGTCGTGTACTCGGTCTCGCCGGTCGCGTCGCCGGTGACGGCCACGGCGGTCTCGCCGGAGACGCCGCCCGCGAGGAGGATGTCCCGCAGGGAGGAGAGGTCGGAGACGTCGGCGGTGACGGTGAGCGAGCCGCGCTTGATCGCGTCGGCGATGACGAGCGGCTCGACGGAGGCGATGTCGTCGATGTCGATGACCGTGCGGATCTCCCCGGGGGGCATGCCCGCGTACACGGCGACGGCCTGCGCGTGGCTCATGCCCGGGATGACCTCGAAGCGGGCCTGCTCGGCCGAGGCGGCCTTGATCTCGGCCTTGGCGAGGCGGTTCGGGTAGGCGTCGCCGACGATGAGGCGGGCGATGTTCTCGCCCTCGCGCGCGGCGGCGGCCATGAGCTTGCCCTGGTCGGACGGGGAGGACTCGATCAGCTTGAGCTTCGCGTCGTCGCCGTTGATCTCCTTCGCGGCCTCGACGAGCGACTGCGGGAGCGACCGGTCGTAGTAGACGCGGTCGGCCTCGCGGATCGCGTCGAGGGCGCGCTTGGTCAGCAGTCCCGGGTCGCCTGGGCCGGTCCCGACGAAACGCACGCGGCCCACCGGCTTACGGGCACTGGTCATGTTCTCTCCATCAGCAATCGTCTGAGATACGTCTACTTCAACAGTTGTGCGGCACCCGCGTCGAGCAGTTCCTCGGCGAGCCGCCTGCCCGCGGCCGCGGCCTGCTCGGCCAGCTCCGGGCCGCCCTGGTCGGGCAGCGCGGCGGTGGTCGAGAGCCGTTCGATGACGGAGCCGTCCACGGCGCCGACGGCGCCTCGCAGATACAGGTCGACTTCGCCGGGATCGGCGCCTTCGGCGACGTCGGCGAGTGCCGCGACGGGAGCGCTGCATCCGGCTTCGAGCCGTTGCAGCAGCGCGCGCTCGGCGGCGACGGCGGCCTGGGAGTACCGGTCGTTGAGCTTAGCCGAGATCAGCGCAGATGTCATGTCGGCTTTGCGGCATTCGACCGCCAACGCCCCTTGTGCCGGAGCGGGAAGCATCACCAACGGGTCCAGGTATTCCGTCACTTCAGCCTGGCGGCCGACCCGCTTGAGGCCGGCGGCCGCGAGGATCACTCCGTCGAGGTCCTTGCCGACGCGGCCGATGCGGGTGTCGACGTTCCCGCGGATCGGCACGCACTCGAAGCCGCGCCCCAGGGCGTTCAGCTGGGCGATGCGCCGGGGCGACCCGGTGCCGATCCGGGCGCCGGGGCCCAGGTCGGAGAGGGTGCGGCCGTCCGCGGCGACGAGGACGTCGCGCGGGTCCTCGCGCGGCGGGACGCCGATGACGAGGTGCTCGGGCTGGGCCGTGGGCAGGTCCTTGTACGAGTGGACCGCGATGTCGATCTCCTCGCGCTCCAGGGCCTCGCGGAGCTGGTTGACGAAGACGCCGACCCCGAGCTCCGCGACGGGGACCGTGGTCCCGTCCCCTGTGGTCTTGATCTCCACGAGTTCGACGTGCTCGCCGGTCAGGCGGCCGATCGCGTCCGCGACCATGCCGCTCTGCGCCAATGCGAGCTTCGATCCCCTGGTCCCGACTCGGATCACGGGCGTGCTTCCCTTCTCAAGACTGCTGCGTCGCAGCCGTTCCGGTTTCGGACGGGGCGGAGGGGACCGTCCCCAGGGCGTCGGCCACGGGGGCCGACGCGGGGCTGATCTTCAGGGCCTCGACGAGGTGGTCGCCTTCGGCGGCGGTGAGGACGGCCGCGTCGAGGGCGAAGAGGTCGCGCAGGGCGCGCGCGTAGTCGGGCGCGCCGGGCTGCCCGGCGAGCTCGCGGACGCGCACGGTGGGCTCGTGGAGGAGCCGCTGCACGACGCGGTGGACGGTGCGGGCGACCTCGGCGCGCTGGTCGTCGGTGAAGTCGCCGCGGCGGGCCACGCGGGCGAGCTCGGCGTCGACGATGTCGGCGGCGGCGGAGCGCAGGGCGGCGACGGTGGGGGTGACGGCGTCGGCGCGCAGGCTCTCGTTGAACGCGGCGATCTCCTCGGCGAGGAGCCGCTCGACCTCGGCGAGGGTGTCGGCGGCGGCGCCCGCGGCGTCGGCCTTCTGGATCTCGGCGATGTCGACGACGGTGACGCCGGGCAGGAGCGCGACGTCCTCGGCGACGTCCTTGGGCAGGGCCAGGTCGCAGACGACGAGCGGGCGGGTGCGCCCGGCGAGGTCGGCGGCGCGCAGCACCGGCTCGGGCGAGGACGTGGCGCACACGAGCAGGTCGGCGTCGGCGGCGAGCGCGGCGAGGTCGCCGTAGTCGGCGGCGGCGGCGTCCCAGACCTCGGCGAGGCGCTCGGCCTTGGCGCGGTCGCGGTTGGCGACGGCGAGGGACTTGACGCCGGATCGCGCGAGGGTCGCGGTGGCGAGGGAGCCCATGGACCCGGCGCCGACGACGGCGGCGCGGGTCTCGGTGAGGCCGTTGGCGAACCCGGCCCCGGCGAGCGCGCGCTCGGCGAGGTCGAGGGCGGCGGTGACGATGGAGGGCGCGGCGGCGTCGACGTCGGTCTCGGCGTGGATGCGCTTCCCGACGCGCAGGGCCTGCTGGAACAGCTCGTGCAGGTGGCGCCCGACCTGGTCGGCCTCGCGGGCGGTGTCGTAGGCGTCGCGGAGCTGGCCGAGGATCTGCGGCTCGCCGGCGACCATGGAGTCGAGTCCGGCGGCGACGCGGAAGGCGTGGGCGACGGCGTCGGCGCCGTGGCGCACGTACCCGCAGGAGGCGAAGTCGAGGTCGGCTTGCAGCTCGGTGAGGCCCCAGATGCGGTGGAGCTCGTCGACGATCGCGGAGAGCCCGCCGTGGAAGGACGCGGCGACGGCGTAGACCTCGACCCGGTTGCAGGTGGAGAGGACGACGGTCTCGCGGACCTCGCCGCCGCGCAGGAGGGCGCGCGCGAGGGCGGCGGCGGCCTCGGGCCCGACCGCGAGCCGTTCCAAGGTCTCGACCGCTGCGCTGCGGTGCGAGATGCCGACAACCAGGAGGTTCACTGCACCGTTCCCGTCTCTAGACGTCTGTTTCCGGCCTGCTGAGCGTCTTGTGGTGTTCGTGGAATGAGAGGATCTGGAGCTCGACGGCCAGGTCGACCTTGCGGACCGCCACTCCCTGCGGGACGGCGAGGACGCACGGCGCGAAGTTGAGAATGCTTGTGACACCAGCATCTACGAGGAGGTCGGCCACGTGTTGGGCGGCCGCGCCGGGTGTGGCGATCACCCCTATGTTGATGCCTTCGTCACGGACGGCCCGGGCGAGGAGCGCCACGTCGCGCACCTTGAGGCCGTCGAGGTCCTTGCCTATGATGCCCGCGTCGGCGTCGAAGAGGCCAACGATGTCGAACCCGCGTTCGGAGAATCCGGGGTAGCGGGCGAGCGCCTGCCCCAGGTGCCCTAGGCCGATGATGGCGACGCGGGAGTCCTTGGTGAGTCCGAGCACACCGGCGATGTGGGTGGCGAGGTTGGCGACGGAGTAGCCGACGCCGCGCATCCCGGAGGCGCCGAGCTGGGAGAGGTCCTTGCGGAGCATCGCGGAGTTGACGCCCGTGGCGGCCGCGAGGGTCTCGGAGGAGACGGTGTCGACGCCGGACTCGGAGAGCGTGCCGAGGGCGCGGAGGTATTCGGGCAGGCGCCTGACGGTGGCGGCGGGGAGTCCGGCCGCCGCCGATGGCGGGACCGCGGCGGCCCGCTGGCCTGTGCCTTCACCGGTGGTCGTCAATGCTGGAGCTCCAGGTCCGATCCGCGCCGCCGTTCACCGGCGCGCCACTCAGCTTAGGACCCGCCCTGCGGGTCAGGGCGAGGCGGTATCCGAGTCCGTTCGTTCGCTCGCAAGGCGGAGGGGCCTCCGAATACCGGTGTTGTATTCGGAGGGCCCGACAACGCGGCGAGCGGGCGAACGGGCCGGATAACGACCGTTCTGACCCGCAGGGCGGGTCCTAAAGTGGATGTCGCGGGGGGAACGGAGGGGTGAACGGACTCGGCGGCTCGCGGTCGCTGCGCGGTACACCCCCGTATCACCGGGCCGAGGCCCGGCTGTACCGAAATTGCAGACGTCCCGGCGAGCCGCCGTCCGCCAGAATTTTGCCCTAAAAGACCGTTGTGTATTGGTATTTCAGATATTCATCGGAGTGTCGCTTCACGCGGCCGGGGATCCGAGGTCCCTGAGCAGGCGCGGGACATCGACGTCCCAGTAGCCGTGCTCCTTGCCGTCGAGGAGGAGCACCGGGAGCCGGTCGCCGTAGTCGCGCGCCAACGCAGCGTCGTCGGCGACGTCGACCTCCGTCCACTCCTCGCCCGTCCTCGCCGCCACCCGGTCGAGCGCCTCGCGCGCCGCGCCGCAGAGATGGCACTCCCTTGTAGTCAGCAGCGTCAGCCTGTTCACCCTGCTCCCTCCGTCATTCCAAGAAGTCGGGCCGGATCGCACAGCTTGTGCGACACCCTCCGTCATTCCTCGCTCACTATTGAGGCACAACCGGTCCGCGGCCGCGGACCACCGAACGTTTGGGGAGGTAATGGTGGGATTCCGCCCCCGCAACGAAGGGTACGCCGGCGCATCGGGCGCGCGCCGACATCGCCCCCCGCACACCCGTCACCGAGCGCGACACGCCGAACGCAAATACGCGTCGCCGACCCCGCGGATTTCTAGACTCAGGCGGGTCAGTCCCTGCGGGATCCGTTCGCTCGACTCGGCCCGACGACCCCTCACACGAGGAGGCCACTAGTGCCCGGTATTGCACCGACCTTGGCTGTGGCAAGCCACGACTCGGCAGTGCTCACAGCAGACATCGCCCCTTTCTTCAATCCATCGCTCAGTGCGCTGCTCGCGCAGCACCCGGCCCCGGCGTTCGCGCGGCTGAAGCAGGCCGTGTGGACGGTCCTCAGCCTGGACACCGGCACCGCCGAGCAGCACCAGGTGCGGCCCGGCCGGGGCACGGGCCCCGGCGCGGCCGGCGGGACCGCCGAGCCGCGGGGCACCGACCACCACGAGGACCAGGTCGACGGCGACGAGGTCGCCGACCTCGTCGCGCGGGCCCAGGACGGCGACCCGGGCGCCTTCGGGGAGATCTACGACCGCTACAACGAGACGGTCTACCGCTACATCTACTTCCGCGTCAACAATGCCCAGCTCGCCGAGGACCTCGCGTCCGAGACGTTCCTGCGCGCGCTGCGGCGCATCTCCAGCTTCTCCTGGCAGGGCCGGGCGTTCGGCGCGTGGCTGGTGACCATCGCGCGGAACCTCGTGGTCGACCACTTCAAGTCCGGCCGGTACCGGCTGGAGATCGTCAAGCCCGACGTCCTCGGCGCCGACGAGAAGGACTCCGACCCGAGCACCTCGCCCGAGACGGCCGCGCTGGAGAAGCTGACGAACGCGACGCTCCTCACGGCCGTCAAGAAGCTGAACCCCGACCAGCAGGAGTGCATCGTGCTCCGCTTCCTCCAGGGGTTCACGGTCGCCGAGACCGCCCGCACCATGGGCAAGAACGAGGGCGCGGTCAAAGCGCTCCAGTACCGGGCGGTGCGGACGCTCGCCCGGCTCCTCCCCGACGGCTTCCGAGGCTGAGAGGCCGTCCGATCCCCGAACACCCCCTCCCGGCGGCAAGCGTCGGGAACCCGACACCACCCGTTCCCAAGGGCTTCGGCCCGCAATCCCGTAATCGACGATCCGCCTCCTCACGGCGGACCGGAACTGCCAGGTCAGGGCTCTTTACCGGCCCGATACCGCCGCGAGGCCCTTCCGCGACGAGGACGATGTGGTCCGAAACGCAAGGTTCGCGGCGAACCGTAACCTCAGGGGCTACTCGTGCGTTGTTCTCAGTACAGGAGCAGGATCCATGCAGTGAGAGGGGGTGTGCCCGGTGACATTGAACCCTATGGAGCGCCGACGCGCGGAGGAATTCGCGCGGCTGCTTGACTTCCAAGGACCCACCCTCCCTCACTCGCGCCGCAGCGCGGACGCATCGGGTGCGTCGGCAGAAGCACTCGCCGAACTCGTCGGCGTCACCGAGCGGCTCGGCGGGCTGGGCGACCAGCTCGTCAACACCGCGCGCCCGTCAAGGGACTGGCAGGACGCCACCCGCAGGCGGCTCATGGCCGTCGCCACGGAAGAGGGCATCGGCGTCACCGCCAGGCACCGCGCCAGCGCGGCCGTGCCCGACACGAAGCGGACGCCCGTCACCGACGAGATGTTCCCCCGCCGCCCCCGCGGCGGCAGGCGCATCGCGATCGTCGCGGCGCTGCTCACCGGCACCGTCGCCATCTCCGGGGTCTCCGCGGCCTCCGGCGACGCCCTCCCCGGGGAGACGCTCTACAACGTCAAGCGGTCCACCGAGCGGGCGCAGCTGGCGCTCGCCGGCAACGACCTCGGCCGCGCGCAGCTCTACCTCGAGTTCGCGCGGACCCGCATCCAGGAGGCCCAGCTCGTCGCCGACGACGACGAGGCGGCCGCCGCCGCGCTCACCGACGCCACGTCGGAGCTGAAGAGCGCCAGCGCCCTCCTCGGGGAGCTCGCGGTCGCGAACGGCGACCCGGCACCGCTCGACTACCTCGACCTGTTCGCCAACGAGCACCGCTGGGTCCTCGACGACCTCGTGGGCGACCTCGGCGGCGACGCGAGGGACGCGGGCGAGGAGCTCGCGGCGGTCCTGGAGTCCGCGGCCGTCAGGTCCGTCGAGCTGCGCGAGTCGCTCGACTGCACCGACCCCGGCGGCGGCGCCGACGAGCTCGGTCCGATCCCGGGCTCGTGCGCGCAGGGCAACGTCGACGCGTCCGAGCCGGCCGCGCCCGGGTCCACGGGCGGCACCGCCGAGAGCGGCGGGACCGAGCCGGAGGACGACGGGGCCACCGGGTCCGACGGCGGTGCGACCGCCGGGACCGACGCTGACGAGCAGACCGACGCGCCCGCGTCCGACCCGACGAGCGGCGGGGCGGCCAGCCCCTCCGACGGGCCGACCACCGGCGCCGAGGAAGAGGACGACGTCCTCGGGGAGCTCACCGGGATCATCTCGGACCTGTTCGATTGATCACCCGCCGCCCGAGCGCGGCGGCAGAGGAAAAAGGTGCGGAGCAGGGCCGGGGAGCCGAACGGCGACCCGGCCCTTCCGGCGCTCTCCGGAGACGCCGTCCGAGCGCACGGGGCGAAGGCCGCATTTCCGCCCACCCGTACCGGAGCGACGCGACCGGGGCCATACATGAACAAGGCCACACTGGAAATTCACCGGGCTCGCGTCCTCGCGTTACAGGCCGTCTGCCTTGGGCTTGTAGGCTTTCAGGGTGTCAGAGATCGAGGCTTCCTCCAGCGCCTCCGCCACACCCCGTTCCATGACCGTGCGGGGCGGCGGCGTCGCTCGCACCCAGTCCAACGCCCACTCCGTCGTCGTCGAGCCCGACGCGCCCGGCGAGGACGAGCTCGCCCACATCCCCTCCGCGGCGTTCTTCGACGTCGACAACACCCTCATGCACGGCGCCTCCACGTACTACCTCGCCCGCGCGCTGGCCCGCCACGGCGTCCTCTCCGGGCGCGACATCCTCGGCTTCGCGTGGAAGCAGGCCCGCTTCAAGTTCCAGGGCGTCGAGCACCACGGGCACATCTCGCAGATCAAGTCGTCGGCGCTCGAACTCGTCGCCGGGTTCCCCGTGGACGAGATGCGCGCCCTGTGCGAGGAGGTCGTGGACCGCGACATCTCCCCGCGGATCCTCGCGCCCGTGCGGCGCCTCGCCGAACGCCACCTCGAGGCCGACCAGGAGGTCTGGCTCGTCACCGCGAGCCCGGTCGAGCTCGCCGGGGTCCTCGCGACGCGGCTGGGCCTGACCGGCGCGCTCGGGACGATCGCCGAGATCGAGAACGGCTGCTACACCGGCCGCCTCGTCGGCGACCTCATGCACGGCCCCGCGAAGGCCGAGGGCATCGCCCAGCTCGCGGCCGAGCGCGGCCTCGACCTGAGCCAGTGCACCGCCTACTCCGACTCGGCGAACGACCTGCCGATGCTGCGGAAGGTCGGGCGCGCCATCGCCGTCAACCCGGACACGCGGCTCGCCCGCCAGGCCCGCCACCACGGCTGGCCGGTCCTGGACTACCGGCGCGGCCGCCGCGCCGCGAAGCTCGCGCTCCCCGCCGCCACGGCCGCGGGCGTCGGCGCGGGCCTGCTCTACCTGTACAAGTCCCGCGAACGCGACTAGCCCTTGGACAGCGCGCAGCGGCTCGCCCTCGCCGGGACGGCGGTGCTCGCGCTCGCCTGGCTCGCCTGGCCCTCCCCCGACCGGCCCGAAGCCGCGTCGCTGCCCGAGGCCGTGCCGACGGTGTGGGAGACGTGGGACGCCGAGCCGGTCGACTGGCCGGGGACCGCGGACGGCCGGGCGTGGACGCCCCTGAAGGTCCTCGACGACGGCCAGGCGCTGGCGACGGAAGACGCCGGGAGCCTGCTCTATGTGGAGCTCACCGAGGACGGCGACGCGGTCGCGACCGCGCTGGCCGAGCCCGGGGCCGTCCCCGGGGTCGTCGCCGCGGCGGCCACCGACGAGCGGCTCGCGTGGATCACGTCGGTCCCGGACGCGCAGGGCCGCGTGGCCTCCGAGCTGTGGACCGCGCCGCGCGGCGCGGACGGGACGCCGGGCGAGGCGTCGCTGCTGACGGCCGACACCGGGGACGTCATCGCGTCCGGTTCGGCCTACGACCTCCAGTTCGCGGCCGAAGGGCTCCACTGGCTCGCGACGGCCCGCTCCGAGACGCTCGTGACCGAGCACCGGTCGATCCCCGTCGAGGGCGGCGAGGTCACCGTGACGGGCCACCTGGGCGCGTGGCAGGCGGCCGCGTGGCCGTGGCTCGCCAGCGCCGGGTCGGACTCGCTGGGCGGGGCGCAGCTGGTGCGCACCGACACCGGTGCGGGCGTGAAGATCTTCTCCGGCGCGGAGGAGCTGACGCTGTGCTCGGCGACGTGGTGCCGCCTGATCGTGAACGCCGAGGACGGCGCGCGCACCGACCTCGTCCGTCCAGACGGGACCGGGAGGGTCACGGTGGCGGAGGGGTTCACCTCCGCGGTGTCCCCCGATGTGGGACTCATCGACCGGTTCGAGCCGCTCGCCGAACGGGCGGTCGCCGCGGGCGATGCGACGGAGGTGACGCTGTTCGACCTCGAAGCGGGGGAAGCGTTCCTGGTCGCGTCCAGTGCGGGGCGGGCGGGCGCCGACGCGAAGCGCCTGTGGTGGTCGACGGGCACCGGAGAACTCCTGGTGTGGCACGTGCTCGACCTCACGGACCTGGCTTAATGCGAGGCGTTCCCGCGCCGGGCGCGGGTAACGTCGGTCCCGTGACCACACCGCACAGCGCTGGGACCGGGCCGGTCCGCCCGCAGATCATGGGGATCCTCAACATCACCCCCGACTCGTTCTCCGACGGCGGGCGCTACCTCGACTTCAGTGACGCGGTCGCGCACGGCGCGCAGATGGCGGCCGACGGCGCCGACCTCATCGACGTCGGCGGGGAGTCGACGCGCCCGGGCGCGGACCGGGTGGACGCGGCGACCGAGACCTCCCGCGTGGTCGACGTGATCGCGGCGCTCGCCGAACGGGGCCTTGCGGTCTCGATCGACACGACCCGCGCGGCGGTGGCCGCGGCGGCGATCGGGGCGGGCGCGAGCGTCGTCAACGACGTGTCGGGCGGGCTCGCGGACCCGGACATGGCGCGGGTCGTCGCGGACACGGGCGTGCGGTGGGTGCTCATGCACTGGCGCGGGCACTCGGCGGACATGCAGCAGCTCGCGAAGTACGAGAACGTGGTGGCCGACGTGAAGGCCGAGCTGGAGGACCGGGCCGAGGCGGCCCTGGACAACGGCGTGGAGCGGGACAAGCTGATCCTGGACCCGGGGCTCGGGTTCGCGAAGACCGCCGAGCACAACTGGCGGCTGTCGGCGCACCTCGACGAGTTCGTGGCGCTGGGGTACCCGGTGCTGTTCGGGTCGTCGCGGAAGTCGTACCTGGGGCGGCTCCTGGGCGACGAGAGCGGCAAGCCGCGGCCCGTGGGGCAGCGGGAGGCCGCGACGCTGGCGACGTCGGTGCTGGCGTTCGAGGCGGGCGCGTGGGGCGTGCGGGTCCACGACGTGGCCGGGACGGCGGACGCGCGCGCCGTGTGGGAGGCGACCCGGGCGGGCCGTTAGACGGCTCCGCGCGTGTCGTCTCGGAAGTTGGAACGGTTGTTGCCGATTCCGGTGACACGCCCGTAGCATTTCGCTCGTACTTCATCCAGAGCAGCCGAGGGGTCCGGCCCTGCGACGCTGCGGCAACCACCGACTTCGGTCGGCAGGTGCCAAATCCGGCCCGCCACGAGCGGGAAAGATGAGGGAGGAGCCTTCTCGCATGTCCAACTCTCTGTTCGCCGACAGCCCCGCCAAGGGCCTGGTCTGCCGCAACTGCAATGCCACCTACGACCTGGTCGCCCAGCACGCCTGTTGGCAGTGTTTCGGGCCGCTCGAAGTGGACTACGACCTCGACGAGCTGGCGAAGGTGACGCGGGCGCAGATCGAGGCGGGCCCGCAGAACATCTGGCGGTACGCGCCGCTGCTGCCGGTCGGCGTCCACCCCGAGGACCGGGTGAGCCTGAACCCGGGCCTGACCCCGCTCATCGACGCGAAGCACCTGGCGAAAGCGCTGGGGATGCGCAAGCTCTGGGTCAAGGACGACAGCGCGAACCCGACCCACTCGTTCAAGGACCGGGTCGTGTCGACCGCGGTGTCGGCGGCCGTGAAGCTCGGGTTCGACCGGTTCGCGTGCGCGTCCACGGGGAATCTCGCGAACTCGGTGGCGGCGCACGCCGCGCGGGCGGGCGTCCCGTCGATCGTGTTCATCCCCTCGGACCTGGAGCCGGGGAAGATCGTGCAGTCGGCGATCTACGGCGGCACGCTCGTGGCCGTCCAGGGCTCGTACGACGACGTGAACCGGCTGTGCTCGGAGCTGACCGAGACCGACGACTTCGAGTCGACGGCGTTCGTCAACGTGAACATCCGCCCGTACTACGCGGAGGGCTCGAAGACCCTCGGGTACGAGGTCGCCGAGCAGCTCGGGTGGCGGCTGCCGGAGCAGGTCGTGGTGCCGATGGCCTCGGGCGAGCTGCTGACGAAGATCCACAAGGCGTTCGAGGAGTCCGCGGAGATCGGCCTGACGGCGCCGGGGAAGGTCCGGGTGTTCGGGGCCCAGTCGGCCGGGTGCAGCCCGATCGCCGACGCGTTCAGCGCGGGCACCGACGTCATCACCCCCGTGAAGCCCACCGGGATCGCGAAGAGCCTCAACATCGGCGACCCGGCGGCCGGGCCGTACGCGATCGAGGCGTGCCGCTCGACGGGCGGCGGGATGGCGAAGGTCTCCGACGACGAGATCCGCGACGGCGTGAAGCTTCTCGCTGCGACCACCGGCGTGTTCGCTGAAACGGCCGGCGGGGTCGTCGTCGCTACGCTCCGTAAGCTGTTGGAGGCGGGGAGCCTCGACCCGGAGGCCGAGACCGTCATCTACAACACCGGTGAGGGCCTGAAGACCCTGGACGCGGTGTCGTCGCTGGTGGGGCCGACGCATACGGTGAAGCCGTCGTTGAAAGCGGCGAAGGAAGCCGGAATTCTAGTTTCCTGAGTGGAGTGAGGAGTTCGGAATCCGTGCTCGTCAAACGCTTTCCGAACTCCTGAAATTATCACTCTCAGTGACCGATGTGAAGTGAAGTGTCGGGTACCCGACAAAAACAAGAGAAGTTCGGGTCTTGACCGTATTCACTGAATGAGCAAGAATTCTTCTTGCGGGAGGCCGCAGACGTCCTGTCGCCACTCACCCGGTTGACTGCGAGTCCTGGGGCTAGAACGTGTCGAGCAGCGCCAGCCGGTGTCAGGAACTGCGGTCTCCCGACCAGCTTGCCCCGGTGTTCGGATTACCGGATCCCCGCTCCCCCAAACCTTTCCGGCATCAGCCGCCGCTATCGGCTTGCCCGCGTCGCACCCCTCTGCCAGGCTCATGCCCATGACGCATTTCGACATCGTCCCGGTGGACCCCTCGGACCACGCGCTCGTCCAGTCCTGGCTCGAAGCGCAGGAATCGGTGCAGGAGCACGACTTCCCGGGCCTGCGCCCGTGGCGCCCGCTCGGCGCCCTCGTCGGCCTGGTCCTCCCCGACCCCGACAACCGCCGCGAGAAGTGGGCGGCCGTCTGCGACGGCGAGGTCCTCGGCTACCTGACCATGGTGCTCTCCGACCGCGACAACACCCACCTCGCGGGCTTCGAGATCGGCGTCCGCCCCGGCTCGCGGCGCCGCGGCATCGGCTCGGCCCTGCTGCGGCACGCCGAGGAGCGCGCCGAAGCCGACGGGCGCACCACGATCTCGACGTGGCTCGCCGTCCCCCACGAGAGCTCCCCCGACGTCCGCGGCGACGGCGGCCCGTTCCTGGTCGACAACGGCTACAAGCGGTCCCTCGAAGCGGCCGTGCGCGTCTGCGAGCTCGCCGCGGTCGACGACGACGAGATCGACCGGCTGTGGGACGCGTCCTGGGAGAAGGCCGACGGCTTCGAGCTCGTGTCCTTCCACGGCGTCCCGCCCGAGCGCGTCATCGACGGCCTCGCGTACCTCCAGGCCCGCATGTACACCGACATGCCGCTGGGCGACTGGGACCTCCAGGAGGGGGCCATCACCGCCGACACGCTGCGCCTGTGGGAGCGCCAGCGCCTCCAGAAGGGCCAGGTCAACCTCCAGACCGCCGTGGTGCACAAGGAGAGCGGCGAGGTCGCCGGGCTCACCGAGATCCAGCTCCTCGGCGGGGACGAGCGGCACTGCATGCAGGGCAACACCATCGTCGACCCGCGCTTCCGCGGGCACCGCCTCGGCACGATCCTCAAGATCGCGAACCAGCGGCGGCTCCAGTCGATGCGGCCGTGGATGCGGTACGTGTGGACCGGCAACGCCGAGTCGAACTCGCAGATGATCGCCATCAACGAGGCCGTCGGGTACCGCCTCGCGGGGCACGAGACAGTGTTCCAGAAGAAGCTCGGCTAGAAGAAGGTCGGTCCGCAGGCGCGCCTAGCGGACCAGGTCCTCGTGCATCGCGCGGCGCTGCGCGTGGAGCTCGGCGATCCGCTCCTTCGCGGCCGCGTCGCCCTCCTCCGCGGCGCCGCGCAGCGCGTGGATCTCGTCCTCCAGGTCCAGGCCCCGGCGGTTGAGTTCGAACAGCGTGCCGGTGAGCGCGGGCTCGGGGGTCTCGCGGATGATCCTGGCCCCTTCGGCGGTGACGCCGAACGGGGCCAGTCGCGCCGCGTCGAGTTTGAACGCGCGGCGGTGTCCGGCGACCTTGTCCATGCGGTCCGAGCCCTCGCTCTGCATGTGGGACAGGCCGGTGTGGGCGTACAGCCACCACATGGTCTCGCCGTCGAGGTGGCGCACGTTGTAGTTCCACGGGGCGAGGACCTGCGCGAGCGTGCGGTGGTTGTTGCGGTAGACCGTCCCGGGGTCGGCGGCGCGCTCCAGGAGGCTCAGGCCGATCGAGGGGCTGTGGTGGTAGGCGCGGTGCCCGGCGGCCTGCGACGGGACCCAGTTGCAGCCCAGCACGGGTGAGAGGATCGCGGGCGCCTTGTTGCCCGCCGCGAGGTAGGCGGCGGCCTCCTCGTGGAGGCGCCCGGTGAGGTCGCGGTGGATCGCGTCGTCGTCGTCGAGGCGGGTGGTGAGGACCCAGCCGGCCTTGCGGGCCTTGGCCTCCGCGCGGACCCAGGCGGCGAGGTCGGGCACGAAGTCGCGCTTGAGCTCGGTCTCGGCGATCCGGATCCAGGGGCGGCCCTCGGCCATCGCGTCGAGGCGCTTGCGGGCCTCGGGCGGCATGTCGCGGTCGACGCCGACGACCCAGACGAAGTCGCGGTCGGCCTGGGCGTCGAGCGAGGCGAGCGTCAGGTGCTCCATCATGAGCTGGCGGTACGTGAACCACTGCTCGTCGAACACGCCGATGCCGTGGCGGGTGGCGATGACGTGCAGGAACTCCTTGGACCGCGGGGCGGGGCGGCGCAGGCGGCGCTTGACGGCGTCGGGCTTGAGAACGGCGCGGACGAGGGACGGCAGGCGCATGGGCACTTCCTCTGGGCGGGAGCGTGGCTATGCCGTGAGAACGCCCGGGGACCGTGGCCGGTTGCTTGCACCGGGGTGAACGGTCCGCAAACTCCAGGCGTCACGAGGCGAGGCGGCGGCGCCACCACTCCAGGGTCTCGGCCAGCGCGGTGTCGGTGTCGGTCGCCTTGTCGCCGAACGTGTCGGTGAAGTCCTGCGACTCCATGACGTACGGTGCGTCCCACTGGTGGCGGGTCTCGGCCATGCCCTTCATCGCGGGCGCGGCGAGGCCGACGACGTGGATGAGGAACCACCAGGGCATCTTCGCGATGCGGACGGGGCCGCGGCCGAGGAGGCGGGCCATCGCCTGGATCATCTCGCGCTGGGAGGCGGCCGGGGCGGTGGGGACGTGCCAGGGGCGGCCCCAGGCGCGGTCGTCGCCGCCGAGGCGGATGAGGGCGCGGGCGACGTCGGGGATGTAGGTGAAGGAGTGGGGGGCGTCGGGGTCGCCGAGGACGCTCACGCCCTTGCCTTCGACGACGGGGCGGACGATGCGCTCGCCGAGCATGGCGTCGGCGAGGGCGCCGGGGCCGAAGTAGTCGGAGCCGCGGGCCTCGGTGAAGCGGAGGTCGCCGGCCTCGTGGAGGGCCATGGCGTCGTTCCACATCCGGATGCGGATCTGCCCCTTGTGCCCGGGGGACTTGAGCTGGGTGCGCTCGGTCATGGGCGCGGTGACGGGGCCGTAGACGTAGAGGTTGCCGGTGTTGACGAGGCCGGCGCCGTGGGCCTTGGCGGCGGCGAGGATGGCGGCGAACATGGGCGGCCACTCGTCGGCCCACTGGTGGTACCCGGCGGGGTTGGCGCAGTTGTAGATGACGTCGGCGCCCTCGGTGGCGGCGGTGAGGGCGGCGGCGTCGCGGGCGTCGACCTTGACGTGCTCGATGCCCGGCTGGGAGGGCCCGCCGGAGCGGCTGAGGACGCGCACGCGCTCGCCGCGCTCGGCGAGGAGGCCCGCGACGGTGGAGCCGATCTGGCCTTTGCCGAGGATGACGTGGTCGGTCATGGGAGTTCCCTTCTCATATTCGAGAGCACTGCTCTCTGTTGAGAACAACGATCGCACACTCGCGCCGGAAATGCAAGAGCACTGCTCTCGAATTTTGACGGGTGCTCTCGACTGCGCTTCGCAAAGACGACGGACGGCCGCACCGTGACCGGTGCGGCCGTCCTTCGCTCAGGGCTATCCCTCGCGGTTGTTGGCGTAGTTCTCCAGGTACTCGAGCTGCTCGGGGTCCAGGCTGGGCCGGACCCGCTCCATGGCCTGCTCGACGTGCCCGGCGGTGACGATGCTTGCGTCGAGGGACTCGCGCATGGCCGTGAGCGCGGCCTCGCGGACGAGAGCGGCGCAGTCGGCGGCGGAGTAGAGCCACAGCTCGTCGGCGACGGCGTCGAGGTCGACGTCCTCGGCGAACGGGACGTTCTTGGCGTTGGCGCGCAGGATGTCGGCGCGGCCGCGCGCGTCGGGCGGCGGCACGTATACGAGGCGCTCCAGGCGGCCGGGGCGCAGCAGGGCCGGGTCGATCATGTCGGGGCGGTTGGTGGCGCCGACGACCACGACGTCGCGCAGGGCCTCGGCGCCGTCGAGCTCGGTAAGGAGCGCGGCGACCACGCGGTCGGCGGTGCCGCCGTCGGTCCCGGCCCCGCGGACCGGCGCGAGGGCGTCGAGCTCGTCGAAGAACATGAGGGTGGGGCTGGCCTGGCGGGCCCGCCGGAAGAGTTCGCGGACGTTCTTCTCCGACTCGCCGACCCACTTGTTCAGCAGCTCGGATCCCTTGACGCTCATGACGTTCGCGTGGCCCTCCCCCGCGACCGCGCGCACGATGTAGGTCTTGCCGCAGCCGGGCGGGCCGTACAGGAGGATCCCGCGCGGGGCCTCGATGCCGAGGCGCGTGAACGCGTCCGGGTACGTCAGCGGCCACAGGACGGTCTCGGTGAGGGTCTGCTTCAGGTCCTCCATGCCGCCGACGTCGGCGAGGGTGAGCCCGCCGAGCTCGACGGAGTCCCCGGCGAGGCTGGTGGGCCGCACCGATTCGAGGGCGCCGTCGAAGTCGGCGTTCTGGAGCGCGGTGGCGCCGCCGTCCTTGGCGCGCAGGGCGGCCCGCACCCCGGCCTCGCGGACCATCACCGCGAGGTCGGAGGCGACGTAGCCGGGGGCGCGGTGGGCGACCCCCTCGAGCTTGACGTCCTCGGCCACCTTCATCGAGCGGGTGAAGTACACGAGCAGGTCGCGGCGGGCCTCGGCGTCGGGCATGGGCACGACGACCTCGTGCTCCAGGCGCGAGAGCAGGCCCGGGTCGACGTCCTCGACGCGCGCGGTCGTGCAGACCACGGCGTGCTCGCCGGGTTCGGCGAGGACCTCCTCGACGAGGCGGGAGAACATGGTGCCCAACGGGGTCCGGCGCCCGGCGGGGGCGAGGTGCTCGACGCCGCGGACGAGGAGGACCCCGGGGACGGCGAGCGCGGCGACGGCCGAGCGGAGCCGGTCGGCCGCAGCGTTCGCCTCCAGGGCCGCCAGGTCGGAGCCCGAGATCTCGCTGACGCGGGCGCCGACCGCGTCGGCGACCGAGCGGACGATCGTGGCCTTCCCGGCGCCCGAGGGGCCCGAGACGAGCACGCCGAGCGCCATGTCGGTGCCGACGACCTTGAGGACCTCGCGGTGGTTGAAGCCCAGGTCGAGGAGTTCGCGCAGCTCCTCGGCGGGGATCCTCGCACCCGCGAGCTCGTCGTACGGGATCGGGGCGACGCCCGGGACCGCCTGCGGCGCAGGGGCATTGGACAATGGTGTCTGCGACTCGGCGCGCGGCCGGGCCGCGCTCGCGGTGCCGCCGTAGGAGGCCGGCATCCGCTCGGAGGCGCGCCCGGCGGGCAGCGGCAGGTCGGCGGGGAGGTCGACGGCGGTGCGGACCTCGCCGGCCCACTCGACGCGGGTGTCCGAGGTGATCATGGCGCCGCGGGCCGGGTCGACCTCGACCACGTTGAGCACCATGGTGGTCCAGCCCATGCCGAGGGTGTTGTTGAGGGTGCGGCGGGTCGCGGTGACCGCGTCGCGGGCGGAGGCGCCGAGCTCGATCGGCAGCAGCGACACGTCGTCGCCCTCGCACACGACCTTCGACAGCAGCGCGAGCCGCAGCGTGTCCGGGTCGACCACGGCGACCGCGGACGCCGGGCCCGACAGGACCACCCGGTCGGCGGCGGTGAGGGCGACCGGCGCGAGGCGCACGGGGTCGCCGTCGCGGGCGCCGATGTTGCCGAGGGTGAGGTCGTCGGCGTAGAGGGCGCGGCGGGACGCGTACCGGTCGGCTTCGAGGGCGATCGCGGCGGTCGCGCGCCTCCCGGTGATCCCGACGGCGTCGCCGGGGCGCAGGCCCAGGGCGGTGAGCGCCTCGGGGTGGAGGCGGACGATGCCGCGCCGCGCGTCGAGCGCGGCGCGGGCGCGGGTGGCGGTCAGAGTGAGGGTACCGGCGGTGGTCACGCGGCCCAGCCTATTACGGCCCGGCGCCGGACGGCGACGCTCGCCGTCGGCCCGGGACCCGGACTACTCCTCGGCGGGGGTGAGGTCCATGCGGTAGACCGTGGCGCCGTCCTCGACGAGGACCGCGACCGCGGCCCCCTGGTCGGCGAACTCGCGCCACCGCTCGCCCAGCCACGACTCCGCGTCGCCCTGGCTGCCCAGGTCGCTGTCGGGGGTTTCGATGGCGTTGCCGTCGGCGTCTTCGAGCTTCCAGGTCCAAGTCATGGGGCAACAGTACGCGATCGGGCGGTGCGCCGGTTCCGTGAATCCGCTCCGGTTTCTCCGCGGCCGGGGCGCTCACCAGTCCCAGCGGTCGTTCACCGGAGCGGTCACCGGAGTGCGCTCGACCTGCACCGGCTCCTCCCCGCCGCGGCGCGGGCCGAAGGCCGCCCCGAGCGCGAACAGCGTCCACAAGGGCAGGAGCCCGAGCCACAGCCACGCCGGGGACACCGGCATCGGCGCGAGCGTCACGACCCCGCGGTCGATCGCGTCGAGCACCGCGAGGCCGCCCACGATCACCGTGAACCCGCCGAGGAACCGCACCCCCGACCGGTACCAGGACCGCCCCGCCAGCAGCCACCCGCCGCCCCACAGGGCCACCGCGAGCGCCTCGTAGTCGGCCCGGCCCGACCAGACCGCGAGCACGAACAGCAGCGCCCCGCAGCCGGTCGCTATGGCGGAGAACGTCATCGCGCCCGCCCGCGGCGGGTTCGGCGAGCGGGCGGCGCCGAGCCACCCCATCCCCGCGAGGAACAGCAGGGCCGCGGCGAACGCGACGGCCGTCTGGAACTCGAGCCGGTCGGTGAACTGCGCCCCGAGCCAGTCGCAGGTCGCCGACAGGTCGTCGCTGTCCCCGAGGCCGCACTCCCAGACCTTCAAGGTACGCAGCGGGTCCCCGGCGATGCGCGCGACGTCGCCGCCGCACGCGGGGAGCACCGACGGGGTGGTGCGGTGGGTGCCGGGCTCGTCGAAGCAGGTCGCGGCGCCGGTGCCGTCCCACCACACGTCGAGGCGGTTGCGGTGCTTCGCGCCGTCCTCGCGGACGCCGAAGACGTTGTCGCCGAAGGTGTTCCGGTCCCCGCCGAGCCCCGCGTCCTGGCCGGGCGTGCCCCAGGTCGCGACGCCCGCGGTCTGCTGGTTCCAGATCCGGTTCTCGGAGACGGCGGTGCCGGTGCCGTTCGCGACGAGGATCCCGACCCCGGCCGGATAGGTGCGGTCGGGGCACAGGGCCCCGCCGGCCCAGTCGCGCTGGGCGGCGTCGGCCTCGCAGGCGGCGGTGCCGAGGAGGCCGTAGTCGTCGGTGTTGTTGCCGTACACGGTGTTGTCGTTGACCTCGATGTCGGCGGCGGGCCCGGAGTCGGCGATGACGAGGCCGGTCGTGTTGGCGTGCAGGCGGTTCCCGAGGACCTTGGCGGTGGTGTCGGTGCCGCGGACCTCGATGCCCGCGGCGTTCCCGGTGGCCTCGCAGCCGATGACGTCGGCGCTGGAGTTCTCGATGAGGACCCCTGCGGTGTCGGCGGCCTCGGCGCGGCAGTCGCGGACCTCGACGCCGGAGGAGTCGGCGACGTGGATCCCGGCGCCGTCGCTCTGGAACGCGCCGACCTCGTCGAGGGTCGCGCTCTCGACGGCGGTGAGGCGCAGGGCGGCGCCGCGGGCCTGGCCGAAGGCGACGCCCTTGAGGTAGAGGCCGGAGGCGGCGTGCGCGGTGAGGACGGCGTCGGCGGCGAAGTGCGCGGAGACCTGCACGTCGTCGGGGCTGTCGCCGAGGCCCTCGATCTGGAGGCCGGTCGCCTCGACGACGATCGTGGCGTCGACGGTGTAGTGGCCGGGGAGGATCTGGATGCGCGCGTTGGGTTCCGCGGCGGCGAGGGCGGCGGGCAGGTCGCGGTAGCCGTCGGCGAGGCAGTCCTCTTGGAGGCGCTCGTTGGCGATGCGCTCGGAGTAGACGACGCCTTCGTTGCGCTCGGCGAAGTCCTCGGCGTCGGCGGTGCAGACGAGCAGGAGGGGGCCGTCCTCGCGGTACGCGGGCGGCTCGGGCTCGGGCACGGCGGGGAACGGGTCGGGCTCGGCAAGGCGCGACTCGGTGGCGGTGCCGCCGACGTAGCAGGTGAAGACGAGCACGGCGAGGACGCCGGTCATGAACGCGAGCGCGGCCAGGCGGCGGTCCGAGCGGGGCGGGCGGGGTGCGGGGGACACGTGGAAAGGGTAGCCCGCGTCGCACACGGTGTGAAGAGCCGCGAATCGGCTGGGGCGCAAACATTTCGGGCGTCGCGGCATACCGCCCGTGGTTGGGGCGGTATGCCGCTTGCGCAGCGGCTGCGCCGTCTGCACTGGCAGCCAGTACAGAGAAAGGGAGAACCACTCACTTTACAGTGAGCGGTCCTCCCTCGCAGTACTCAGTCGGCCTGAGCAGGCAGTCCCGAAGGGCTGCTTACATCATGCCGCCCATGTCGCCCATGCCGCCGCCGGCGGCGCCGGCGCCTTCCTTCTCCGGGGCGTCGGCGACGACGGCCTCGGTGGTGAGGAACAGGGCGGCGATCGACGCGGCGTTCTGGAGCGCCGAGCGGGTCACCTTGGCCGGGTCGGGGATGCCCGCGGCCAGCATGTCGACGTACTCGCCGGAGTCGGCGTTCAGGCCGTGGCCCTTGGGCAGGCCCTTGACCTTCTCCACCACGACGCCGCCTTCGAGGCCGGCGTTCTCGGCGATCGCGCGGAGCGGCGCGCCGAGCGAGCGGCGGACGATCTCCACACCGGTGGCCTCGTCGCCCTCGGCCTCGACCTTCTCGAACGCCGAGTCGGCCTGGGCGAGCGCGGTGCCGCCGCCGGGGAGGATGCCCTCTTCCACGGCCGCCTTGGCGTTGCGCACGGCGTCCTCGACGCGGTGCTTGCGCTCCTTCAGCTCGACCTCGGTGGCCGCGCCGACCTTGATGACGGCGACGCCGCCGGCCAGGCGCGCGAGGCGCTCCTGGAGCTTCTCGCGGTCGTAGTCGGAGTCCGAGTTCTCGATCTCGGCGCGGATCTGGTTGATCCGGCCCTGGATCGCGTCCTCGTCGCCGCCGCCGTCGACGATGATGGTGTCGTCCTTGGTGATGACGACCTTGCGGGCCTGGCCCAGCAGGGACAGGTCGGTGTTCTCCAGCTTGAGGCCGAGCTCCTCGGAGATGACCTGGCCGCCGGTGAGGATGGCGATGTCGCCGAGCATGGCCTTGCGGCGGTCGCCGAAGCCGGGGGCCTTGACGGCGGCCGACTTGAAGATGCCGCGGATCTTGTTGACCACCAGGGTCGGGAGGGCCTCGCCGTCCACGTCCTCGGCGATGATGAGCAGCGGCTTGCCGGTCTGGGTGACCTTCTCCAGCGTGGGGAGGAGGTCCTTGACCGCGGAGATCTTCTGGTTCGCGACGAGGATGTACGGCTCCTCGAGCACGGCCTCCATGCGGTCCTGGTCGGTCACGAAGTAACCGGACAGGTAGCCCTTGTCGAAGCGCATGCCCTCGGTGAGCTCGAGGTCGAGGCCGAAGGTGTTCGACTCCTCGACGGTGATGACGCCTTCCTTGCCGACCTTCTCCATCGCCTCGGCGATGATGGCGCCGACGGTGGCGTCGCCCGCGGAGATGGACGCGGTGTTCGCGATCTGCTCCTCGGTGTCGACCTCCTTGGCGGAGTCCTGAAGGTGCTGCACGACGGCCGCGACGGCCTTCTCGATGCCCTTCTTGATGCCGATCGGGTTGGCGCCGGCGGCGACCGCGCGGAGGCCTTCCTTCACGAGGGCCTGCGCGAGCACGGTCGCGGTGGTGGTGCCGTCGCCCGCGACGTCGTCGGTCTTCTTGGCGACCTCCTTGACGAGCTCGGCGCCGATCTTCTCGTAGGGGTCCTCGAGCTCGATCTCCTTGGCGACGGACACGCCGTCGTTGGTGATCGTGGGGGCGCCCCACTTCTTGTCCAGCACGACGTTGCGGCCCTTCGGGCCGAGGGTCACCTTGACGGCCTCCGCGAGGGTGTTCAAGCCCCGCTCCAGCCCGCGGCGAGCCTCCTCGTCGAATGCGATCATCTTCGCCATGTGGATGGCTTCCTTTCGGATAACGTTCGTCGGTCGACGGTGAGGCGGCGTACCCGCGACGGTAGGCCCGGAAGGGCCCGACCACCTCATCGCGTGTTTAGCACTCCCCAGCGGCGAGTGCCAAACCCAGTTGTAGCACTCTCGCCGTGAGAGTGCCAATCCGGGGCACGGAACCAGTGGTGGAAAGCGCGGACGCCGGGGCGAGCGCCCCGGCGTCCACTGCGTGAGGTCGATCCCTACGGGGTCGGCGAGGGCGATCCGGGGTGGCCGGGCTCGCCGGGGCCGGTGTAGCCGCCGGGGGCCGCCGCGCCCGCGGCCTCGGCGGACAGGGACGTGGCCGAGACCGACTCGGCGCGCCCGCGCAGCCATGCGTACGTGCACAGGGACGCCGACAGGACCCAGATCATCGGGGCCAGGAGCAGCAGCGCCATGACCGCCTCGGTGATGACGGTGAGGAGCGCCGCGAGCCAGCCCGCGAAGACCGCATGCCACACGCCCGCGAGCAGCAGGCCGATGATCGCGATGAGGATGTTGGCGGCGATGGCGACGAGCACGACGATGCACAGGCGCCCGAGCGCGGGCCAGAACGCCGAGTGCGTCAGCTGGATGGACCGGGCGTACGGGCTGCGGCGGGCCTCGAAGACCGCCGCGGGGGCCATGAGGCTGAGCGCGAAGACCGCCCACAGGCCCGGCAGGACGCACAGGACCAGGCCGACGGCGATGGTGATCCAGGCGAGCAGCAGCCACAGGAAGAACTTCCCGCCGCGCTTGAAGCCGAAGGAGAACGCCTCGCCGAGCGACAGGAAGCCCCCGGCGGCCTCGGCCGCGGCGGTGCGGACGGCGCCGAGGACCGCCGAGCCCGAGACGTACAGGACGGCGAGGGTGAGGAGGAACCCGATGACCCCGGCGAGGACGCCGGGCGAGTACTCGCGGACGAACGTCCCCCAGTCGGTGACGGCCACGTCCGTGTCGGGGGTGCGGACGTTGTTGTTGTAGGCGCCGAGGATCCAGCGCGGCAGGACCACGCCGATGAGGAGGATCAGGCCGACGGTGCGCCAGGAGCGCTGGACGACGTCGAACGAGGCGTGCCACCAGCCCTCGAATGTGTCGGTGACGAGCGGGTCGCCGCCGGAGAAGCGGCCGGACGGCTCGTCGGTCTGGCCGGGGTTCCAGTAAGGATCGTCGCTCATAGGCCGGATCGTAGTCGAGGGAACCGTGCATATCAGACAAATGACCGCAGCGGACCTGTTCGGGGACGCCGGTTCGCCCGTTCCGACCGCTTCCGCGCCGGCGAACGGTTAGCGTCGGCAGGTGTCGGCGCCGGTCGCGCCGGGTACCAGAGTGCGCAGTGCAGCGCCGATCGACACGGGAGGACCGAGATGTCCCATCGCGAGTACCCGGCCGCCGGCCGCGAGAAGACCTTCTTCGGGCATCCGCGCGGCCTCGCGGTCCTGTTCGGCACCGAGATGTGGGAGCGGTTCAGCTTCTACGGCCTCCAGGGCATCCTGCTGACGTTCCTCACCGCGTCGGTCCTCCAGAACGGCCTGGGCCTGACCGACACGGTCGCCGTCCCGATCGCGTCGCTGTACTCGGGCGCGGTGTACCTGACGTCGCTGCCGGGCGGGTGGCTCGCCGACCGGGTGCTGGGCGCGCGGCGCGCGGTCCTCATCGGCGGCGTCATCATCATGTGCGGCCACATCTCCATGGCGATCCCGGTGAGCGGCCCGGCCCTGGTGTTCTTCGGCCTGTTCCTGGTCGTGCTCGGCTCGGGCCTGCTGAAGCCGAACATCTCGGTGATGGTCGGGCGCCTCTACGACGGCGACACCGACGCGCGCCGCGACTCCGGCTTCTCCGTGTTCTACATGGGCATCAACCTCGGCGGGTTCCTCGGCATCCTCGTCACGCCCTACCTCGCGGGGGACGACCGCTGGCACCTGGGCTTCGGCGCCGCCGCGGTCGGCATGGCGCTGGGCCTGCTGTGGTACGTGCGCGGCTGGTCGCGCCTGACGGGCACCGGCATCGGGCCCTCGCGGCCGCTCGCCGACGAGGAGCGCGGCAAGGTCGTGCGGATCATCGTGATCTCGCTGGTCATCGCGGCGGTCGCGATCGCGATCTGGGCGGCGACGGGGACGCTGACGCTCTCGACGGTGCCCACCGTGGTGACGATCCTGTCGATCGCGGCCGCGGTCTGGTACTTCATCTACATCTTCGGCGAGGCGAAGGACGTGACGCCCGCGGAGAAGGCGGGCCTGCGCGCGTACGTCGGCCTGTTCATCGCGTCGGTCGTGTTCTGGATGCTGTACCTCCAGATGGGGTCGATCCTCACCGCGTTCGCGTCGAACTCCGTGGACCTCGACTCGTGGGGCTTCCACCTGCCCGCGGGCGGCGTGCAGAACTTCAACTCGATCTTCATCCTCATCTTCTCGCCGATCTTCGGCGCGATCTGGCTCAAGGCCGGGTCGGGCTTCGGGACGGCGTACAAGTTCGCACTCGGCGTGGGCCTGACGGGCCTGTCGTGGGTGTTCCTGGGGTGGCTGCAAGGCCGCGCCGACTCGGGGATCCTGGTCGCGCTCGGGTGGATGGTCGTGGTGTACCTGCTGCTGACGTGGGGCGAGCTGTGCGTCTCGCCGGTGGGCCTGTCGGTGACGACGCAGCTGGCGCCCGCGAACCTCAAGGGCCAGTTGATGGGCGTGTGGTTCCTCGGCCCGGCCGTGGGCACGCCGCTCGGCGGGCAGGCGTACGCGTTCCTGGTCCCGAAGGTCGGCGAGCAGGCGTTCTTCTACATCCTCGCGGGGATCGCGATCCTCACCGCGATCGTCCTCGCGGTGTTCAGCCCGGCGCTGCACCGGCTCATGGGCCGCGGCGGGCACGGCCCGGACGCGGTCATGGAGACCCCGGCAGAACCGCGGCCGCAGTAGCTCAGCGGCCCGTGAGCCAGGTTCCGGCCTGGGCCATGAAGCGCCGCACCGGGTTCTGCCGCGGCAGCGACGCGGCGCTGGGCCCGGGGTGCGACGCGGCGAAGCCCGGCTCGATGAGCCGCGGCTTGAGCGGCTCGACCGGCTTGATCCACGAGTCCGTCTCGCCCCCTTCGGGGTCGGCGGCCCAGCGGCGGCCGACCCGGTCGAGGCCGATCGGGTAGACCGTGGCGCCCTCGGCGTCGACGCGGATGCGCAGGAAGCACTTCTGGTCGATCACCGACATGCCCGCGAACAGCTCGTTCGCGTTGACGCCCAAGCGGTTCGCGACCACGAGGTAGAGGCCGACGAGCCAGGTCCCGGCGAGGCCCGCGAGCGGCAGGTAGACGAGGTACGTCCACATCGACACGTCGTCGAACTGCTTGATGATCTGCGCGCCCGTCCACGACAGCGCGACCTGCGCGAGGCCGTGCAGGCCCCCGAGCAGGTAGTGCCTGCTGGTGCGGCGGCCCTGCCCGGGGTGCGCGAAACCGACGCCCGCGCCGAGGAGCACCGTTGCGACGGCCACGGTCGTGCCCGTCCCTTCCAGGATGGACACTGTCGCGATGAGCGAGACGACGGCCATGAGCGCCACGAAGCCCTTGTTCAGCCAGGGCAGCCGCGCGAAGATCCCGAACGCGTAGCTCAGCGACTTCGCCTTCGCCGGGTACGTCTGGGTGAGCCGGTACTCCCGTTCGGGCGCATCGGGTTCGGCGACCGACTTGCGCGGGGCCGTCAGCTCCTCGGGGAGCGTGTGCGTCGGCGACAGGTACGCCCCGCCGCCCCCGGCGCCCACCAGGTGCCGCACGCCGTCCACTTCGGAGTAATGGGCGTAGTGGTGGCGGTCGCCGGTGAGGATGAGCGGGACGCGGCCGCCGCGCGCGGCGATGACGTCGCGGATGAAGTGGTCGATCCGGTCGAACGAGCGCGGGTCCTCGGCCGTCCACAGCCACGACGGCTGCGCGACGCACAGGATCACCTGGTCGCCGGGCTGCATCCGCTCGGCGGCGCGCTGGAAGTACTCGATCTGGTTCTGGTCCAGGTGGGTGTCGAACTGCGCGTCGAGCGCGAACAGCCACCAGCGGTGCGGCAGGTTCAGCGCGTAGTAGGACCGCTTCTGGAAGGTCCGGTACCCGCCGATCGTGCGGCCCTCGGTGAACTGCCGCGCGAACGCGGTCAGGCCGTCGAACCAGTCGTGGTTCCCCGGGATCGCGTACAGCGCAACGGGACAGCCCGGGTTCGCGGCCTCGTACGGGCCCTTCATGCGCTGCTCGTACTCGACCCAGTCCCCCGCCGGGTACACCTCGTCGCCGCCCATGACCAGCACCGAGCCGCGCGGCAGCCGCTCGCCGCCGACGTCCAGTTCGTCCTGGGCCATGAGGTACGCGATCGAGTAGGTGGCGTTGAAGCCGTCGCCGATGTCGGCGACGTAGTCGATCCACAGCTCCTCGGCGCCCGAGTGGTCGTAGACCGGCTGCGGGCGGCCGCCGATGATCTCGCGCTTGTCGACGTAGCCGCCGAACACGCGGGCGAGGCCGAAGCGCATGCTCGTGTCGATGAGCGTGCGCGGCGACAGCCAGCGCACGGGCTTCTGGGGGACGAAGCGGAGCTGTTCCGGGGTGAGGTCCTTGGGGCGGCGGGACATAGGTCCCATCATGGCACGGTCTGGGGCGCAACGGTACCCGCGGAAACCGTTTCGGGTGACACCCGGTGTCGGCTTAGACTCGCGCCATGACTGCGACCCGTCCCGCCGGCCCCGGCGACATCGAGGAGCTCGTCCGGTTCCGGGCGCTCCTGCTCTCGGAGTGGTTCGACACCTCGGACCCGGAGTGGCGGGCGGTGACCGCCTCGGCGCTGGCGCGGCGCCTCGCCGAGCCGGCGCCGACGATGCACGCCGTGGTGGTCGACGCTCCTGACGGGTCGGGGCGCCTGGCGGCGTGCGCGGTCGGGACGTTCAGCGAGCGGCTGCCGACCCCGCGGAACCCGTCGGGCCTGTACGGGTGGGTGTTCAACGTGGTGACCGATCCGCAGTGGCGGCGGCGCGGGTATAGCCGGGCGTGCATGGACGCGCTGGTCGAGTGGTTCCGCGCCAACGGCGTCGGGACGGTGGAGCTGCTCGCGACTGACCAGGGCCTCGGCATGTACGAGCAGCTCGGGTTCACGGTCTCCGCCGAGCCCGCGATGCGGCTGTCGACCTGATCCGCCACCACAGGGCGAGGACGGCCGCCCCGAACGCGACGGGCGCCGCGGCGGGCCCCCACCACGCCCAGTTCGCGGCGGCGAGGGGGCCGGTGAGCGCGGGCGCGGGGGCGTCGGCGCACGTGCCGACGTCGCCGGTGTTGTCGACGTGGAAGCAGTCGGCCGCCGAGACGCCTTGGGGCGCACCGGTCCCGACTCCGGCAGCCATGCCGTAGGCGAGGACTGCGAGCAGGAGCGCGGCCAGGACGAGGGGGAACCGCACGGGCGTTCAGTTCCGGACGTCCAGCGACGGGGGCTTGAACCAGCCCGCCGCGCCGAGGGCGAGGAGCAGGAGCACGGCGAACGCCAGCGCCGCGAGCACGAGCGCGGGGAGTACGAACCCGATGAGCGCGACGATCACGAGCCCGACGACGGCGCCGGTCCGCGACCGCGAGACCCGGCCGGTTTCGGCGCGCACGGCGAGCAGGTTCCCGACGAGGTAGACCGCGGGCCCGCCGACGACGGCGAGCACGGTCGCGGCCCCGGCGGTCCCGAACGGATCAGCGACGACGAGCGCGGCCCCGACCACGGTCGCCACCGCCCCGACCCCCATGAGCGCGAGCGGCGCCCCGCGGGTCCCGGTCCGGTACAGCCGCCACAGGACGACGACCGTAGCGAGCCCGACCAGCAGCGCAGCGACGACGGGCACCGCCGTCCCGCTCTCCGCCTGCACTGTGGACCCCGCCATCAGCCGATGCTATCGCGGCGGCGGGGCGGCGTGTTCCGACTACGCGGACCCGAAGGGCCGGTTAAGATTCTGATGCGACGCGCGGTCGCGTTCCACCGATTGAGAGCCGATCAGCAATAGGATGATGGATTGCAAGCCGCAAGCCGCAAGCCGCAAGCCGCAAGCCGCAAGCCACAAGCCACAAGCCACAAGCCACAAGCCACAAGCCGCACCCGTCGCCTGATCGTCTTCGCCGGCCGCACCGCGCAGGCCCTCGCCCGGCTCCGGTACGACGTCGAGCCCCTCTTCTCCCGCGATGAACGCCTCCGGATCGCGTACGCCCTCATCCCCGGCTCCCGCTTCGCATCGGGCGCACCCGGTTTCGCCGAACGCAACGGCATCGACCTGCTCCCGTGGACGACAGCCCGCGACCTCGACCCCGACCTGATCGTCACCTCCAGCCCCGACCCGTGCCTCTACGAAGCGGGCGCCCCGGTCGTCTCGCTCCCCCACGGCGCGGGCCACAACCGCTTGCGGCCCGAGCTCAGCGGCGTATCCGGCCTCTCCCCCGAACAGATCCGCGGCCCCGAGGGCCAGGTCCCCGACCTCCTCGCCCTCCCCGGTCCCGCCGCGGCCCGCCGGCTCGCGATCGACTGCCCGGAGGCGCTGCCGCACGCCGAAGTCTGCGGCGACGTCTGCTTCGAGCGCCTCCGCGCGAGTGCCGCCGCCCGCGACGCCTTCCGCGGCGCACTCGGCGTCGCGCCGTCGCAGCAGCTCGTCGTCCTCTCCTCCACCTGGGACGTGACCGCACTCGCGCGCCGGGATCGGACGCTTCCCGAGCGCCTGCACGCCGAACTGCCCTTGGACGAGTTCGCGCTCGCCTACATCCCGCACCCGAATGACGACCTCGCGGGCGGCCCGCAACCCGTCGGCCTCCTGCGCCCGTACCTCGCCAACGGCCTCATCATGGTCCCTCCGGACGAAGGCTGGCGCGCAGTGGTCGATGCCGCCGACTGCCTCATCGGCGACCACGGCTCGGTCACGTTCTACGCGGCGGCCCTGGGGGTCCCGACGCTCCTTGCGGCGTTCGGAGCGGGCAAC
Source organism: Glycomyces sp. NPDC047369 (assembly GCA_040643255.1). Classification (GTDB taxonomy): domain Bacteria; phylum Actinomycetota; class Actinomycetes; order Mycobacteriales; family Micromonosporaceae; genus Glycomyces. The sequence continues at coordinate 332,346 of JBEYTX010000002.1, forward strand.
ATGCCGCCTGAGATGCCTCTTGCGCACTTCGGGAGGAGCGCGCCTCGATTCGACCGGTCGGCACCGGCCGCGCCGCAGATCAGGGCCGCCATCGCCGCCGGGCCGTCGGCGTTCGACTTCGCCGATGCGCTGGCCGAGCCGGTCCCGGGACCGGCCTGGCGCCTCCATGCCGCGGTGTACGCCCTGCTCGGCCTCCACGCCCCGCCCGCTCCCGAACCGCAGCCGCTCCCCGAACCCGACACCGTTCCCGAGTGCGCCCCGGCGACCTCATGGAGCTTCGCGGACCGGCCCGGCGGCTGGGACCGCTACCCGGTTTCGGTGCCGATGCGCCGAGAGCGCGGGCACCTCGTCGCCGACTTGGCGACCGAGGACGACCGGCTCAAGACCGCGGCCAACGTGCTGTTGCGCCACCGGAACCCGGTCCCGGCCCCGCAGGCTCGGAAGACCGCCGAACGGATGCTCGCCGAGTACCCGATCTGCCGGGTCGCGAGCGTCCGCACTGCGGAGGACACGCTGCTGGTCTCGGTCAGGGACGGTCCCCGGCTCAGGGTCAAGGCCGTGCCGGACCAGCTCGATGTGATCCCCTCGCGGGTGTACGGGCTCCTAGAGCAGCGCGCGCAGGCGGTCGGCCTCGGGGTGGCCGACGCGGTCGTACACCTCCAGAGCGGCTTCGATCCAGCGCCGGCCGTCAGCGCCGCCGATGCGCTCCCCTAGTCGGGCCGACGCGTCGGCGGCGGCGCGTTCCAGGTTGCGCCGCTTCATGACCGCGATCGCCTGTTCCGCCTTCTCGACGGAGAGCGGCTGCAAGGCCAGCTCGAACTCGACTTCCGCGGTGTTCCGCTCGTCGTTGCGCTTCTCGAACAAGGGCAGCGCCAGCGCGAATTCGGCCTGGGCTTCACCGCTGCGCCCCTGGTCGCGGTAGACGAAGCCGAGGAGCTTGTGCAGGAGCGCCCGCGAGCGGTCCCGGTCGAGGCTTTCGGCGAGGGCCAGCGCCGACCGGTACGTCGTTTCGGCGGCCGCGTACTGCCGCTGCCGGTAGTGGAGCCAGCCGAGCTGTTCGAGCGCGGAGCAGGCGAGGGTGGATCCGGTGGTGCCGCCGGCGGCTTCGGCGACCGCGACGGCGGCGCGGAGCGCGGCTTCGGATTCGTCGCCGCGGTCGAGGTCCACGAGGACGCGGCCGAGGCAGATGAGCATGCGAGCCTTGGCGATCGGCCCGGTTGCGGCTTCGGCGGCGGTGCGGTAGCAGGCGGCGGCCTCTTCGGGGAAGGGCACGTTGGTGAACAGCGCCCAGAGCGCTTCGGCGATGAGGACGGCTTCGTCGGCGCGGCCCGCTACGGCGGCGGTCCGGACGAGGCCGGTCAGGGTGCGCCGGTGGTCGAGGAGCCAGGGCAGGCCCTGGTCCGCGGCGAACCCGTCGGCTTCGGCCTCGGGCAGGCGGGCCTTGAGCGTCGGGTCGAGGTCGACCAGGCGCATGCGCCCGCCCATGACTTCGGCGTCGGCGTGCTGGGCGCGGGTGCGGTACCAGGCGATCGCGCGGGGAAGCGCGTCCCGGTATTGGATCGCGACGCCTTCGGCCGCTTGGCCTTCGATGCGCCAGCGCTCGGGGCCGGTCTGGGTGGCGAGCTGGGCGTCGACCAGCTCGCGGAACTCGGTCTCGGCGCTCAACGCGCGCAGGAGTCCGCCGTCGATGCCGTCGCCGGGGAGGTGGAGCAGCAGGCCGTGGAGCCACTCGGCGGAGGCGCCGAGCATCTGGCCCGTGGCCTCGACGAGTTCGGCGGTCGAGTAGTCGGTGATCGCGCGCCGGGTGGTCGGCTGGAGTTCCACTGCGCGTCCGAAGGTCCGGACGTATCCGGCCAGCGCCCGGATCTTCGCGGGCGTCCAGTCGCTCTCGGCGATGTACTGGGCCGCTTGGGCTTGCGTGAGTTCGGGGCAGAATCTCGCGAGGAGGTCGGTGCCGTGCGCAGCGGAGAGGGCGTTCATCTCGTGGCGCAGGACGTCGAGGTCGTCGGGCCATGAAGGTCCGATGAGGAGGAAGCCGGCCCGGCTCGAAGCGGGCGCGAACTGGAGGCCGGTCTCGCGGTCGGGGGCCTCGTCCACGACGACCAGGAGCGCCTTGTCGCGGGTGCGGGTCCGGTACTGGCTCACCATGCCGCTGAAGGAGTCCTGGAGGAAGTCCTTCGACACGCCGAGCCGGGAGAGGACGGATCGCATGGCGCTCTTGGGGTCGTCGGCGCCGAGGTCGATGTAGAGCTGGCCGTCGGGGAAGCGGCTTTCGAGGAGTCCGGCGAGCATCGCCGCGAGGGAGGACTTCCCGATCCCGGCCGGGCCGGTCACCACGACGGCCTCGCCTGACGCGAGCTGCGTTCCGACCCGGTCGAGGTCCTCGTCCCGGTCGACCCAGTGCTTCGGCAGCGGCGGCGCTTCCTGCGGCCTGCCGGCCTCGGGCGCCGCCATGTAGAGGTTCCCCGCCTGGATGAGCTGCTGGATCTGCGTGCGGTCGAAGTGGTTCGAAAACGCGTTGGGCTCGTCGGCCATCGCAGCTCCCCGGGGTCGGCGTCGGAACCATGTTCCCACAGCCGCACCGTCTCCGCGGGTTCCCTGAACCCGTGCCGGGCGTCAGAGGAACAGGCAGAACGGGTGGCCGGCGGGGTCGAAGAGGACTCGGACGTCGTGCTGGGGCTGGTGGTCGGCGAGGCGGGCGCCCTGTTCGGCGGCGTGGGCGACGGCGGTGTCGAGGTCGTCGACGTGGATGTCGAGGTGCTGGGTGGCGTGGGGGTGGCCGGCGCGGGCGGGCCAGACGGGGGCCTGCCAGTGCTCCTCGTACTCGAAGTTGAGGGTGAGGCCGTCGCCGGTGCGGACCTGGGCCCACCCGGCCTCGGCGGGCTCGCCGGGTCGGGGCGGTTCGCTGACGGCGACGGGGACGCCGAGGAGGCGCGCGTAGAAGTCGGCGAGGACGCGCGGGTCGGGCGCGGTGACGGTGATGGAGGTCAGCGTGAGTCGTGTCCCGGTCATCTGGGGAGGGTAACGCCGGAGGCCCCGGCGCAAACGTGTTCGCGTCCGGGGCCTGTCCTGTGGATAACAGCCGTTCAGACCCACAGGACAGGCCCGAGGGCCTCGCCGGGCGCGGTCACGCGTCGAGGGCTTCGGTGATCTTGCGGGTCATCTCGGCCATGGTGGGGCTGGGTTCGCCGCGGTGGGCGCGGTTGGCGGCGGCGATGGCGACGGTGACGGTGCGGCGGAAGTTCTCGGCCTCGGCGGGGTCCTGGGCTTCGAGGAGCTTCACCGAATCGGTCAGGGCGGGGAGGACCTGGTCGGCGAGGGCGGCGGAGGACTTCGCCTGGAGCTTGAAGTCGCGCTGCTTCTCGGCGAGGACGTGGCCGACCGCGCCGGTGGCGGCCGTGAGCGCCAGCGAGCCGTCGGTGGCGACCTTGTGGGCCGAGCCCGCGATGCCCGCGTAGGACATGAGGGTGACGGCGCCGAAGGCGGCGGTGCGGATGGTGGACTTGTCCTGGGCGGTCAGCTGAACGGTCATGGCGGTGCTCCTGGTTTGCGGTTGCGGTGTCGGGCGGTGGTCTCGACGATAAGCCGGTTGTGGTCGGTATCGGTCGTGATCCGCTCATGTCCGCAACTATCGGCGGGCCCGCTGACAGGGCGCTGACATCGCTCTGACCGGGTGGAACGCGAGGGCCCCGGCCGCTGTCAGCGGCCGGGGCCCGTCTCATCGGGCGGCGTTACGCCTGTTCGAGGCCCGCAAACGCAAGAGCGAGCGCGTCGGCCGCGGCGTCGACGTCCGTTTGGGCGGCGTCGGCGCCGACCGCGGCGGCCGCGTCGCGGGCCGCGGTCAGGGCCGTCCAGGACGCGGGCGTCCAGTCGGCTTCGGCGAGGTTCGCGGTCTCGTCGAGGAGCAGGTCGAGGCCGGTGCGGTCGGCGACCGCGATGAGGAACTCGACCTCGGCGAGGTTGGTGTTCCCGCTCGCGGCGTTGACGCGCAGCGCCCCGTACTCGACGGCCTCGGCGAGGTCGATCGTGTTCCAGCCCGCGCTCGCGGCGGTGACGGTGGCGAAGGTCGTCCAGGTCGCGCCGCCGTCGTTCGAGCCTTGGAACTGGACGCCGATGGCCCGCGACACGTGGGTCGAGCGCGGGTGGAACCGCACGGTCTCCACGGTGAACGCGGTGCCGTCGCCGGGCAGGACCCGCACCCAGCCGCTCGCGGTCGTCGTGTCGGTGTAGGTCGCGGTGTCGCCGTCGAAGAGGGCCCGGCCGTTGGCGGCGGCGTCCTTCGTGCCGTCCCAGGACGCGCTGCTCGCGGTCACCCAGGAGGCGTCCACGGCGGCCGCCTGGGTGGTGGCGGGGTCGTCGAGGAGGCCCCAGGCGTCGAGGAGGCGGCGCGCGAGCGCGGTCCCGTCGGCGCCGGGTTCCTCGGCGGCGGCCTTGACGGCGTCGAGTTCGCGGGTGAACAGGATCGCCGAGGCCCGCGAGTGCGCGTCGAGGTCGACCGCTTCGGCGCGGGCGACGATGGTGTCCAGGTCGAGGTCGAGGCCGCCGAAGACGCGCAGTTCCGCGATGTCGATGAGCGCGCCGTTCGACACCCGCAGGTAGCGGTAGCCTTCGGCGCCTTCGGCATCGAGGTTCTGCCAGGACAGGGTCTTCACCGTGGGTGCGGTGAGCCGCGTCCAGGATTCGAGGTCGTTCGAGCCCTCCAGGACGAGGTCGGCCATGCGGATCACGCCGTTGTTGTCCTGGCGCGCGAGGAAGTCGGCGCGGTCGAGCGTGAGGCTCGCGCCGTCGCCGAAGTCCCAGATCAGCGTCGACCGGCCGTCGTTGACGGGGACGTCGCTGAACGTCGCGGCGTTCCCGTCGAGCATCGCGGCCGAGTGCGGGGCCTTCGCGGTGTCGGGTTCGCCTGCGGCCGTGACGACCTGGGCGGCGGACAGGTCCACGAGGTCCCGTTCGTCGGAGCCGTACAGGGCGGTCCCGTCGGTGGAGCCGTGGACGGTGGCGGCGGTGTCGCCGCCCTCGGTGGTGTGGTCGATCGCGAGGTCGAGCACGCCGCCGCCGTCGAGGTCGCCGAGGACGCCGGTGGCGGTCCAGTTGCGACCGTCCTCAGAGGCCACGGTGAGCGGCTGGCCCGCGATCGACGCCGAGACGCCGGTGATCGCGGTCGGGCTGGTGAACGCGACGTTCACGGTGTCGCCCGCGGTCACCCTGCCCGCCAAGGCGTCCGGGGACGCGACGGTGGCCGTGGTGATCGTCCCGGGGACCTCGCTGCGCTCGCCGTCGATGCGGAACTCGCCGATCGACCAGATGCCCGGGTAGGCCGGGTCGGTCGGGATCCCGGGCTCGTCGAGCTGCACCTTCAGGTACCGGTACGCCTCGCCCGCGTGCTCGGCGACGACCGGGAGGGTCTCCCAGCGGCTCGTCTCCGTGGTCGGGCGCTCGGTGAGGAGGTCCCACGTGACGCCGTCGTTGGAGCCGTACACGTTGGTGCCCTGCGAGCGGTTCGGGAACAGCGAGCGGGCCTGGAACGCGAACGCCTCGGCCGAGATCCGGTACTGCGTCCCGAAGTCGAGCGTGAACGAGCCCGACCGCAGGTCGCCGGAGCTGGAGGTGTTGTCGCCGTCGGCGAGCGCGCCGAGCGCGGCCGCCGAGAGCCCGGTGGGGGACGCCGTGTCCGCGTAGTCGAACGTGTCGTCGGCGAGCTGCGGGTTGAGCGGCGCGAGCGCGCCGATGGCGTCGAAGAGGACGGCGAGCGCGTCGTCGAACTCCGCTTCGGTGCCGTGGCGGGCGGCGTCCTTGGCCGCGTCGCGGGCGGCCTCGAACGGCTCGTGCGTCACCGTCGTGTAGACGGTGCGCCGGTCGGTGCCGTGCTTGACGGCGGCCTCGACGGTCTTGATCCGGTTGGGGGACACGATGAGATCGACTGTCCGGGCGGCGACGGACTCGCCGTCGTCGGCGACGACCTGGACCTCGTAGCTTCGGGTCTCGCGCTTGGCGGGCTCCCAGGTGAGGATCCCGGTGGCGGTGTCGAACTCGGCGCCGCGCGGCAGGCCGTCGACCGAGTAGGCGACGGTCCCTTCGGTGTCGGTCGCGGACAGGTCGACGGTCGACTCGTCGCGTGCCGTCAGGAAGTACGCGTCCTCAGCGGAGTCGAAGACGGGCGCGGTGAGGTCGGTGGCGCCGGAGAGGGTCACCGAGTCGAGGTCGACGGTGGTGCCGTCGGCGCCGGTGAGGCGGTAGAAGTTGACGTTCTGGCCGCCCGCGGGGTACGTGACGTACCGCCACTCGCCGCCGGTGTCCGGGAGTTCCAGGGCCGCAAGGGTTCGCGTCGGCTGCTCGTCGGGGTTGACCCCGGTGGCCTCCTCCTTGTAGAGGACCTCCAGGTCGGCGGGGCCGTCGCTGCGGAACTTCAGGCCGATGCGGGCGTTCGCGCCGTACATCATGCGCCCGACGACGCTCGTGGTGCCGTCCTCGGACAGCGAGGCGCGCGCGAAGGTCGCGCCGTCCTCGGTGACCAGCTCGGTCCCCTCGTCGAGGGCCAGGCCGGCGTCGGCGAAGGTGAGCTCCGGGGTCTCCGGGAGCGGGGCCGGCTCGGTCCCGGCGAGGGACTCGGGGAAGGCCACCCAGTACTCGGGGTTCTTGTCGCCGGGGGCCCAGAAGTTCGCGACGCCCGTGCCGTACCAGTAGTAGGGCCCGGTCATGCGGTCGGAGAGCTCGGCGAGGTACGGGGCCTCTGCGGCGACGTCGACGCCGCGTTCGAGCGCGTACTCGTAGTACAGCTCGTTGACCGGGTTGAACAGGCGGCCGCGGTACGCCTGGGCGATGGTGACGCCCTGGCCGGTCTCGTCGACCCACGGCGTGGGCGCGCCCATCATGAACCCGTAGAACGCGTCGGCGCCGTCGAGGAGCCGCTGGTCCAGGAAGTCGTACGCGGACACCGCGTCCGAGCCCGTGGAGACGGTCCCGGCGGTCGGATCGACCTTGGTCCCTTGGACTTCGAGCATCCGGGCGAGGCCGGTGAAGTTGTCGATGTTGCACTCGCCGTGCGCCTGGTCGCGGCCCATCTCGCGCATCTGCACGAAGTCGGTGCCGTAGGAGTTGAGCGGGTCGTCGGCGTCGATGAGCGGCAGCAGCGGCGCGAGCGCGCCGTTGTCGTACGCGGTGTCGCCGGAGTTGACGGTGAACCACTCGACGCCCGTCGCGTAGCCCTCGGCGTCGTCGGCGTAGATCGCGGTCGCGATGCGCCCGAACAGGCCGAAGTTGTGCTGGTTCATCCAGCGCTCGTTGGAGAACAGGAAGGTCTCCACCACCGGGTTCGCGAAGTTCCCGAGCAGGTCCGCGTCGTCCTCTTCGGACCAGACGACGTCGTAGCCGCCGTACTCGCCGGGGGTGTCGTCGTCGACCGGGTCGGTGGCGCGGATGATCTCGGCGGCCATGAGGAACTGGTAGAGCGGGTGCCCGGTGTGGATGTGGGCGTCCGCGAAGTACGCGTACCGCGTCGGGTCCATGTTCGCCCAGGTCCGCAGGGCCTGGATGGCGTTGCGGCGGTAGACCTCGTCGCCGGTGATCGTCCACATGAGGGCTTGGGTGAGGGCGCCGAAGGAGTCGTTGGTCTCGCGGTTGCGCATGCCCACCTGCGTGAAGGTGGGGTCGAGCGGGACGTCCGGTTCGGCCGCGGACTTCGAGTTCGAGGCCCGGTAGGTCGTGGACGCGAAGCCCGTGTCGCTCATCGCGGCGAAGTAGGAGGCCCAGGGCTCCTGGCCGGCGCGGGCCATCTCCTGGGCGTTGCGCAGGTCGTCGGCGGTCAGACCCACGCCGGGGTGGACGAACCCGGCGTCGGAGACCGTCTCGTTGATCGCGACCACGTGGTCGGTGAGGAGGTCGTCGTACTCGGCCGCCTGCGCCTGGGCGGGCAGGGCGGCCATGCCCAGGCCGGTGGCGAGGGCGAGGCCCGTCGCCATGAGCCGCAGGCGCTTTCGGTGAGGGACATGCCCCGTCGCACGTCGTTCCAATGCACTGTCCTTCCGGATATCAGCATCCATCTATGCGGACGATAGCGGTTTCTACGAGCTGAATCAAGGACGCGACAGATAACGGTCTCTGCACAATCGGGCGTTTCCGGGAGATGCCGCTCGGCCGGTTACCGAATCGTTATGTTCCTCAATCAGGTTCGCTAGCTGGAAGATCATGGCCTAACTACGGGTCGACCATGCCGGGGCATGGGGATTCGTCGATGACGGAGGCTCGACAAGGCGTCAAGTGATCCCTAATCTAGAAACCGATATCTATCCGGCCGATCGAAGGACCCCGCGTGGCTGACCGACCGAGGGCACTGCTCGCCATGAACCCCGAGTTCCTCCCCCTCCTGTTCCCCGACCCCCTCATGCGGCGCCTGCGCGACGCGCTCGACGTCGACCCCGGCCTGGTCGCCCAGGACTTCGCCGACCCGGCCGTCCAGCCGGTGCTCGCCGAGGCCGAGGTGCTCGTCTCCAGCTGGGGCGTCCCGCGGCTCGACGCGGAGGCGCTCGCGAAGGCGCCGCGGCTGCGGGCCGTGCTCCACGCGGCCGGGACGGTCAAGTCGATCGTCGCCGAGGAGGGCTGGGAGCGGGGCCTGGCGGTCTCCTCGTCCTCCGGCGCGAACGCGCTGCCGGTCGCCGAGTACACGCTCGCCACGATCCTGTTGGCGGGCAAGGGGATCTTCAACCTGCGCGAGGACTTCCGCACCCAGCGGTCGTTCACGCTCGGGTACGTCCACCCCGAGGTCGGGAACTTCGGGCGCACCATCGGCATCGTCGGCGCCTCCAAGATCGGCCGCCGCGTCATCGAACTGCTGCGGCCCTTCGACTTCGACGTCCTCGTCGCCGACCCGTACCTGGACGGGGCCGAGGCCGCCGAACTCGGCGCCGAGCTCGTGGACCTCGACTCGCTCGTGGCCCGCTGCGACGTCGTCAGCGTCCACGCCCCCGACCTGCCCGAGACCGCGAAGCTCATCAGCGCGGAGCGCCTGGCCGCCATGAAGGACGGCACCGTCGTCGTCAACACCGCGCGCGGGCGCCTGGTCGACACCGACGCGCTCACCGCCGAGGTCGCCGCCGGGCGCCTCTCTGCGGTCATCGACGTGACCCACCCCGAGCCGCTCCCCGCCGAGTCGCCGCTCTACGACCTGCCGAACGCGTTCGTCACCCCGCACGTCGCGGGCTCGCACGGCAACGAGCTGTCCCGCATGGGGCTGTTCATGGTCGAGGAGGCCGAGCGGTGGGCGCGGGGCGAGGACCTGGCCCACCGGGTCGACCCGTCGACGCTGTGGCGGCAGGCATGACCAGCCGATAGAAATCGTTATCTCTCCTGAATTTCCAGTAAGACCGGGCTTGAGATTGACCGATCTCCATATCGAGTGATAGCGTTCTCTATCCCGTGACCAGCAATATCCCTCACCAGCATCAACGTTGATCAAGGAGGCCCCTCATGGCCGAATTCTCCCGCCGCCGACTCCTCGGCGCGGTCGGCGCCGCCGCCGCGGCCGCCACCGTCGGCTCCACCGCCGCCTGCTCCGGCAGCGCGGGCGGCGCCACGGGCGGCGACTACGACATCCCCACGTTCCAGGCCGCCCCCGAACTGGACGTGCAGCCGTACTTCACCAGCAACACACCGGGAATGGAGTCGGTCTACACCGAGCCGGTGAAGACCTTCTTCAAGTCCGTGGAGCGCGAGCCCGCCTCCGGCGGCACCGTCACCAGCTTCCAGCTCACGTGGGGCGACCCCTCGACCCCGCTCGAGGACAACCCGTACTGGCAGGAGCTGAACGAGCGCCTCGGCGTCTCGTTCGAGCCGCAGTTCGTGCCGCAACCGGTGTTCGACCAGAAGTTCGCGACGATGCTCGCCTCCGGCGAGGTCCCGGACCTGGTGTTCGTCAACGACCAGTCCGCGGTGAACCTCCAGGGCATCCGCGACGGCGCGTTCGCCGACCTCTCCGAGACGCTCTCGGGCGACAACATCCTCAAGTGGCCCAACCTGGCCGCGCGCAAGGAGGAGATCTGGAAGGCCAGCCTCAAGGACGGCCGTATCTACCAGATCCCCTCGATCGTCTGGGCCCTCACCAACCTGCCCACGGTGCGCACGGACCTGGCGGGGCAGACCAGCGTCGGCCTCGCGCCCGCGAACGCCGACGAGCTGCTCACCGTCCTCAAGGAAGTGACCGCGCTCGGCACCGGCCCCGGCGGCCAGCAGGTCTACGGCGTCAACAAGTACGAGCCCGTCATGTGGCGGCGCCTGTTCAAGGTCGGCCCCGACTGGCAGCTCAACGGCGACGGGGACCTGGTGCACGCCACCGAGACCGAGAACTACAAGGCGATGCTCGAATGGCTCGCGCAGGCGTGGGCCGAGGGCGTGTTCGACCCGGTCGCCATGACCACCAACCCGGCCGACATCATCTCCGGCTCGGCCCTCACCTGGGAGGCCGTCTCCGGCACGTTCACCACCCCCGACGGGTTGGTCCTCAAGGAGCGCGACCTGCCCGGCGCGACCTGGGACTACTTCAACATGCCCGGCTTCGACGGCTCCGAGCAGCTCGTGGTCCGCAACATCCCCTACGGCCGCTCGACCTGCGTCTCCGCCGCCGCGGCCGAGGACGAGGACCGGCTCACCGAGATCCTCAACGTCCTCGACTACTTCTCGGCGCCTTACGGTTCCGAGGAGGCCCTGTTCATCGGCAGCGGCATCGAGGGCCGCCACTACGACTTCGACGCGAACGGCATCCCGGTCGCGACCGGCGAGCACGTCACCGAACTCGGCGTCCAGTACGTGGGCGTCACCTCGGGCGACAACTCGTACCGCGGGCACCCGAACCAGGCGCCGTGGGCGGAGTCCTTCTCGCAGGTCATGGAGTCCATGGCGCAGAACTCGATCGACCGGCCGCTGACGGGCCTGGAGGGCTCCTCCGACACGTTCGTCACCAAGGGCGCGCAGCTCCAGACCCTGTGGGACGACTACGAGCGCGGCGTGGTCACCGGCCGCGAGAGCGCCGGCGACCTGCAGTCGTTCGTCTCCAACTACATGTCGCAGGGCGGCACCCAGGTCCGCGACGAGTACGCGCAGGCGCTCAAGGACGCGTCCAAGTGAGCGTGAACATCGCTGCAAGCCCCGAGGCCCGCACCCAGCGGGCCCCGGGGCCCACCCCGCCCCGGAAGCGGAAGGCCTCGCTGCGCCAGCGGATCTGGCGCGAGCGGTGGGCGTACACGTTCATCGTCCCGGGCGCGCTGTTCTTCCTGGTGTTCGCGTACGTTCCCATGCTGGGCAACGTGGTCGCGTTCCAGGAGTACACGCCGTTCCGCGGCATCGACGGCTCCCCGTGGGTCGGCTTCGCGAACTTCGCCGCGATCACCGCCGACCCCGAAGTGCTCATGGCGCTGCGCAACACCCTCATCATCGCGGTGCTGCAACTGGTCTTCGCCTTCCCCGCGCCGATCGCCCTTGCGCTGCTGCTGAACTCGCTTCTGTCGGACCGCGTCAAGCGCATGGTCCAGACCGTCGTCTACCTGCCGTACTTCCTGTCCTGGGTCATCGTCATCTCGGTGTGGCAGCAGGTCCTCGGCGGCGGCGGCCTAGTCGCGAACCTCCTGGGGGACATGGGGGTGAGCGGGTTCGACGCGATGACGAACGCCGACACCTTCAAGCTCCTCGTCGTCGCGCAGGTCGTCTGGAAAGAGTGCGGCTGGGGCACCATCATCTTCTTCGCGGCCATCGCCGGGATCCCCTCCGAGCGCTACGAGGCGGCCGCGATCGACGGCGCGACCCCGTGGCAGCGCACCTGGCACATCACCCTCCCGGCCCTCGTCCCGGTCGCGACCCTGCTGCTGATCCTCAACATCGGGTCGATCCTCACGGTCGGCTTCGAGCAGCTGCTGCTCCAGCAGCCGATGGTGGGGGCGCAGGCGGCCGAAGTGCTCGACACGTTCGTGTACTTCCGCGGCGTCATGGGCGGCCAGTGGGGCATCGCCACCGCCGCAGGGCTCCTCAAGGGAGTCATCGGCACCATCCTGGTCCTGTCCGCCAACAGGATCGCCAAGCGCCTCGGCGGAGAGGGGATCTTCTGATGACCGCACTCGCACAGCAGCGCCGCCACGGCGCCCCGTGGATGAGCCCGCCCTCCCCGTGGGTCCGCGCCGTGAAGGCCCTGGTGATCGCGATGATCGTGATCACGATGCTCTACCCGCTGGTGTACGTGATCGCGATGAGCTTCGCGTCCCCGGCGCAAGCTCGGGCCGGGGTCTTCTTCCCGACCGAGTTCTCGCTGGACGCCTACCGCGCGATCTTCAACGGCGGCACCGTCACTCAGGGCCTCCAGAACTCGCTGTTCATCACGGTCGTGGGAACCCTGTTGTCGTTGACAGCGACTTCGATGCTGGCCTGGGGCCTGGTGCGCACCCGCCAAGTCCCGGGGGCGAAGTTCGTCCTGGTGATGATCCTCGCGACGATGTTCTTCAGCGCGGGCATCATCCCGAACTTCATGCTCATCAAGTACCTCGGCCTCCTGGACTCCACCTGGTCGCTCATCATCCCGGGCCTCATCTCGGCGTTCAACATGATCGTCATCAGGAACTTCTTCCAGGGCCTCCCCGAGGAGCTGATCGAGGCCGCGCGGATCGACGGCGCGGGCGAGTGGCGGATCTTCCTGCAAATCGTCCTGCCGCTGTCCAAACCCGTGCTCGCCGTGATGGGCCTGTTCTACGCGGTCGGCTACTGGAACACGTACTTCAACGCGCTCCTCTACATCAACGACTCCGAGAAGTGGCCCATCCAGGTCGTCCTCCAGCAGTACGTCCTCGCCGGCGTCCAGATCCCCGGAGCCACCCTCCCCGGCGACGCCCCGCCCCCACCCGGCGTCACCCTCCAAATGGCCGTGATCGTCCTCGCGACCGTCCCCATCCTCGTCGTCTACCCGTTCCTCCAGCGCTACTTCACCTCAGGCGTCCTCACGGGTGCCATCAAAGGCTGAATCCCCGAGGGGCCGGAGGCGGGTGCTTCCGGCCCCTCGGATTCCAGGGGCGCCGTCCTGGGGGAGGGTGGCGTCCTTGGCTCATTCCTCCTTGAAGGCGTCGCCTATGCCGGTCGGGTTGGCGCGGCGGAGGCGGTTGATGAGGAGGATCGGCAGGGCGATCACGGCGAGTCCGGCGACCGCGAGGGCGATGATCTGCCAGGTCGTGAAGAGCGGCGTCTTGGCGGGGACGGTCTCGAAGTCGGCGTCGGAGTCGATCGCGGGGAAGTCGGCGGTGACGATCATCTGGTCGCCCTCGTCGAACAGCTCGTTGTTGCGCTGGAAGTCTTCGAGGCTGGTGTAATCGTGGCCGTTCTCGTCGACGATGGCGACCGTGCGCTCCTCGGTGCAGACGAGGAAGACGACCGCCTCGTCCCAGTCCTCCGAGTCGGCGAGGTCGATCAGCAGGATCTGCGAGTACGTCGCGCCGGGCTCGTCGCAGGAGGTCTCCTCGCCGGGCACGCCGCAGCCCGCGAGGCAGGCGAGTGCGAGCAGTGCGGCCGCGGCTCTGGGCAAGGCGGGCATCGGTGTCTCCGTTCCTGGGGCACTTCGACTCTCCCAGAATGCAATACGAATGCCGGGACCCCTCCCGCGAACGGGTGAGTCCCCGCGGATAGGGCGGGCCGTACCGGGGATCGGGGGGTTCGCGGGATCGTCGGATCCGGCTGGGGCCCATAGGTTCTGAGGATGAGAAGACAAATGATCACGGCCGGGGTCGCGGCAATCGGGCTCGTCGGCGCGCTCACGGCCGCGCAAGGCGCCTCGGCTGCGACCGTCCCCGACCTCGACACCGCGGCCCTTGAAGAGCGGCTCGCGGCGTTCGCCGAGCTCACCGGCGGGTCGGCGCTAGCGGAAGTCCGCTCCGGCGACGAGTCCTGGAGCGATGCGGCCGGGCTGCGCAGCCTCGAAGAGGACGCGCGGCCCGCGCGGCCGGGCGACCGGGTCCGCATCGGGAGCGTCACCAAGTCGATGGTGGCCGCGATCGTCCTCCAGCTCGACGGCGAGGGGGAACTGGACCTGGACGGCCCGATCGGCGACTACCTCCCCGGACTCCTGCCGTACGAGGAGGATCCGACGATCCGCCAGCTCCTCCAGCACACCGCCGGCGTGCCCGACTGGGTCGCCGCCAAGTACCCCGGCCTGGACGAAGGCGACCTCACCGGGCTCTACGAGGACTACCAGACCCGTTACCGCCCAGAGGAACTCGTCGCCATCGGCACCGGCGAGCCGATGCCGTTCGACCCGGGCGAGGGCTGGTCCTACTCCAACACCGGGTACGTGGTCCTGGGCCTGCTCATCGAGGAGCGCACCGGCCACAGCCTCCGCCATGAGCTGCGCGAGCGCGTCTTCGAGCCCGCCGGCCTCGACGACACGTACCTCCCCCGCCCGAACAGCACCGGCCTCCGCGGCCCGCACTCGGTCCCGTATATCACCACCGGCGACCCGGACGAGCCGTACTTCGACGTGACCGAAGTGTCGAACTCGCAGCTCGGGGCTTCGGGCGGCGTGGTCTCGACCGTGCACGACGTCAACGACTTCTACGCCGCGCTCACCGACGGCACGCTCCTGACGAGCGGGCAGCTCGCCGAAGCGACCCGGTTCATCGACACCGGCACCGGATTCGACTACGGGCTGGGCCTGGGCGCCATCCGCCTCGACTGCCCGGACGCGGCCGGGCAGCTCTTCGTCGGGCACGTCGGCGACGGCATGGGCCACCAGACGCAGACGTTCCACTCCCTCGACGGCGAACGCCGGATCACGTTGTCGTGGAACATCGACGACAAGCACGGCTACACCGACCCGGCGGCCTTCGGCCAGGCCCTCAACGGCCTCCTGACCGCGGGGCTCTGCGGCACCAACACCTAACCGGAAACGCGTTTCGCCGCCGTGCCAGGAGGACCCGGGGGGATCCTGCGGCACGGCGGCGGATGGTGCGTTGCGGTGCAAGGGGTTACGCGGCGAGCGCCTCGTTGATCTTGCGGGCCATCTCGGCGAGGGTGGGGCTCGGCGCGCCCTTGTGGGCCCGCTCGGCCGCCTCGATGACGACCGCGATCGTGCTGCGGAAGTTCTCGGCCTCGGCCGGGTCCTGCGCCTCCAGGAGCTTCACCGACGCCGTCAGCGCGGGGAAGACCTCGTCGGCGAGGGCGGCGGTCGATTTGCCCTTGAGCTTGGCGCCCTTGGCGGAGGCGACCACGTGGCCGACGGCGCCGGTGGTGGCGTTCAGCGCCAGGGCCGCGTCGGTGGCGACCTTGTGGGCCGACCCGGCGATGCCCGCGGCGGCGAGGAGGGAGACGGTGCCCCAAGCGGCGGTGCGGATGGTGATCTCGTCCTGGGCGGTGATCTCGACGGTCATTTCATGCTCCTTCAAGCGGTTCGTTTTCTCGGCGGTTTGCCTTGATGAGAGAACTATCGGCGGACGCCCTGACACGCCGCTGACACCGCACTGACAACCCACACGACCTGTGTTTACACCCCTTGCACCAGTTTCATAGACTCCCAGCCATGGGACTTCCGGGACCGATCGCGGCATGGGCGCGCAAAGTCGATAGCGCCGAGCACGAATGGGGACGCCGGGAAGTCGACTCCTGGGCCCGCACCGCCGAGTTCGGCCGCCCCTTCAGCTGGGGCGAGGCCGAGGCCGCCGTGCTCTCCCGCGACTACGGCCGGCTCCCCGGCTCGTTCGGGGCGCGGATGCTCGGCATCGTCGGCTGGACCGCGGTGACGATCGCCGCGATCCCGCTGGCGGGGGCGCCGCTGATCGGGTTCGTCCTGGTCGCGCTCGGCGCCGGTGCGGACAGCGCCGACGCCACCCGGGACTGGTTCACTCTGGCGAACACCGCCTTCGTGGTCGCCGCGGTCGCCGCGATCGCGACCTTCTCCATCTGGTGGGAGACGCGGCGCCGCAGCGTCGCGCTCCTGGTCATCAACGCGCTCAACCTGATCGGCGCGGCCGCCGCGTTCACCATGCTCGCCGTCTCCAGTGCCACCGCCGAGTCCTGGCTTCCGGTCCTCATACTCGTGTCAGGACTGGTCAACGCCGTCACGCTGGTCCTCGGGCTCTTCTCGAAACCCGAGGGCCGCAGGAAATCCCGCAAGCCGCCCCGCCGCGGCCCACGCGGCGAAAAGCGGGCCCGCGCGATCCGGGCACGCAAGCGCCTGCTGGAGGTTGTCGTGCACCGCAACCTGGTCAAGCTCGACGAGGCCGACCTGATCCGCGTCGGCGAGTTCCCCCTCGGATACTGGTCCGAGCTCGACGGCCTCGACGAACGCGAATGGCGCCGAGTCCTCGAACGCCGCCACACCGGCTGGCGCGACTTCGGTCCGCAGACCTGACGACCGGCCGACAACGAAGGAGCGCACCTGCGATGCCGAAAGCCGCGGCGATCCAGCCCAACGAGTGGGCGACCATCCATCCGAACTTCGAGGGCTTCGACCTCGCGAGCCTGAACCGTGTCGTCACCGACTACGCCTTCATCGAACTGGCGATGGCGAAGCGCTGGCACCGCCGCACCGGCCTGGGCCGGGCGTGCGCCGTCATCGGGCGGATCTTCACGATCCTCGGGCTCATGGGCGGGGTCGCTCTGGCGATCGTCATGCTCGCCGGTGTCGAACCCGAAGCGCTGCTGCCGATCGCGTACATCGGCGCGGCGCTCGCCTGCATCGCGGTCCTCGGATTCTTCGTGCCGTGGGCGCTGACGCCGTACCGGCAGTGGGACCGCACGCTGTGCGGCATCGCAGTGATGATGATGGTGGCCGCGGTCCTCGCGCTCGGGTCGGTCGTGTTCCGCGACCCCGCACCGGTTTCCCGACTGGCGCTGGCCGCGCCCCTCGTCGTGCTGCTGCTCGTCACGATCGGCGCGCTCGTCGCGGACGTCCGCTTCCGCACCACCGACAAGCCGCCCGCGGTCGACCTCGCCTCGTTGTCGCCCAACGAGATCGAAGTGCTCTTGAAGGCGCGGCACCGGGCCTTGCGGATCCTGCGCTCGCGGAACATCGTCGCCTACGCCGACTTCCGGCGGTTCGACGAATCCCCGCTCGACACGCCTCCGACTGCCGCCTGAGCGATCTGCTCACGAAGTGGCCCGGCCGGGAGCCCACCTGCTCCCGACCGGGCCGTTGGGGAGGGCAAGGTCAGTCGGTGTCGGGGTTGTCGATGAGGGCGTTGCAGCGCTCCAGGATCCATGCGCACCACGGGTCGCCGAGCCAGGTCGCGGACCATTCCGGGACGTCCTCTGGGTCGTCGCTGAACCGGCAGCACTCCCGCGGGCCGGCGCCGTCCTCCACATCGAGGAGGTACGCGATCACCGGTTGCGCGCGGCCGGGATGGTCGGGCCCGAGCCGGTACAGGGTGAACACCGCGGGCCCGCGCTGGAAGTCCCCCAGGTACCCGTCGACGCCGGGCTTCCCGTCGGACCGGAGGTTGTAAGGGCCCTCGTCGGCACTACCCATTGCAGAACCGCGCCCCGCCCATGATGTGCCTGCCGCGGTAGAAGACCCGGAACGCCTGCTCCTCGAGCCAGATCTTGTCCTGCGGCTTCAGCCGGGACCAGTACTGCCCCCAGGTCGCCTTCAGGTCGCCCGAGTTCAGCCCGGAGATGACCAGCACGATGTCCTCGCGCCCTCCGGCGATCACCTGAAACGAATCGGGCGCCTCCGCACTCGACGCGCGGACCGTATAGCTCCGATAGTCGTCGCGGAACGAGCCCCGCACCAATTCGACCATGTCACCCATGCTCGTACTCCATTCGGGAGTGTCGGATATCCGATCGAGCGGCGCCGGAAGGCCGCCGCCCGCAAGAGCGTTGACCCGGCCTCCCGGCTTTCCCACCAGACAGGAGCCGCTTGTGCGACCCCCGTGATTCCAAGTTAGGCGACGTTTCCGCTGGTAGCAACCCGACACGACCTGCTACTTCTTCTTCCGGGGCACCCCCGTAAATTTTTCCCCGTAATTTTTTGGCGCCCCTTACGGACCAAATTCTTTGCGCCGCAGTGCCTTACTGCAAAGGCGCCGGTTTCGCAATTGGACCTCATATGCCATCATGATTGGCCAGCAGCGCTTTTCCCACCAAATGCGGGGTACATCTCATGGTCAAACCGACGCTCTCCAACTGGTACGGCCCTCGCGACCTTGCCGATTGCATCATCGACAGCGAGAAGTCGGACGACGAGGTCGCCCACGCACTCGATGTCAGTCGGCAGACCATCGGCAACTGGAAGAAGGGCAAGGGCCAGCCCTCGGTCGGCGATGTCCGCGAGATCATCACCCAGTTCGGCGGCGCCGACGAAGAGCGGATCCTGTACGTGCAAAGAGTGGTCCGCACCAAGAAGGCCGACCAGAGGGGTCTTGAGTTCGACCCCCGATTCAACGCGATCCTCCTCCAGAAGGGGGAACGCCACTACAACTACACCTTCACCTGGGAGCCCGATACGATCCCAGGACCGTTCCAGACAGATGCCTTCCACTACAAGCTCCTTCAGCCGCTCGAAGAGACCAGCGACGAAGTAGCCAAGTTCGGGCGCGAATTCAAGCAGCGTCGCGCTACGACGCTAGAGTTCCGTGGGGCCCCCTTCCAATCGCAAACCGTCATCGGTGAGTCTGCACTGCTCTGGCTGCGCGAGCTCGAAGCAGGCGACCGGTGTGAGCAACTGGATCTCCTGCGTGAATGGAATGCTCGGCCGAACTTCGAGCTTCGGATCATGGCGAAGCCACATACCCTGCGCGGGCACTTTGTGCTCTTCCTTCCCGGAGAGAGCCCGACCGCAGGACCTGGATTCGTGTTTACCGAGATCCGGGATCGCACTACATGCATCGAGGAACCAGAGCGGGTGAAGTTGTACACTGAGCCGATCGAGCCGAATTGGCATCGTGCAACACCACTGGAGGAGTACCTCGATGCAGAGCGCGAGCGCTTGGCGTAAGAGCAGTCGCAGCAGCGGCACCAACAACTCCAACTGCGTGGAGGCCCGTTCCACCGTTGGCGCGTTCCAGGTCCGCGACTCGAAGCTCGGCCAGGTTTCCCCCGTGTTCGACCTCCCGGCCGCCGACTTCGTCGGCCTGCTGGAAGCCGCTCGCGCCCGGTAGAACCCCCAAAGTCCACGAGTAAGGGGCCCATCCTCCCGGATGGGCCCCTTACTCGTTAGCCTTGCCCCATGCGAAAAGGCTGGGCATGGGCGGTATTCGGCGCCTTCGCGCTCCACAACCTCGAAGAGGCCATCACCGCCCCCGCCTTCTTCGACAAGCTCCCGCCCAGCCTTCCCCTCCCCTGGCCCTCCGCCACCGCCTTCCAAGTCGCGACCGCCGTAGTGACGGTCCTCGGCCTCGCCTTGGTCCTCTTCGCGATCCGCCGAGACCGCACCTGGCCCGTGACCGTCCTCGCCATGGTCATGCTCATCAACGTCGCCATCCCCCACCTCCCCCTCGCAATCCTCAACGGCGGCTACGCCCCAGGAGTGGCGACCGCGCTCCTCCTCAACCTCCCCATAGACCTCCTCTGGCTAACCAAGTACCGCAAACTCCACTAACCCCAACCAATCCCCGCGGCAGCGGGGCTTGCCCATGCACGGTCAGCAAGGCCCCGAGCAGGTAGGGCTCATCCCCGCGGGTGCGGGGCTTGCTCGCGGCGCTCGCCGTTCTCGTCGAGCGGGCTGGGCTCATCCCCGCGGGTGCGGGGCTTGCAAGTGGTTGCCCGATCCCAAGGAGCCCAACTGGGGCTCATCCCCGCGGGTGCGGGGCTTGCGGCGGCGACGTCGCCGAGCGACATGCTGGCGGCGGCTCATCCCCGCGGGTGCGGGGCTTGCAGCTGCTCGGGCTGGCCGGGGTCCAGCGGCTGGGGCTCATCCCCGCGGGTGCGGGGCTTGCCTCGGCGCCCTCCCGGGCAAGGCCGCCGCCTGGGGCTCATCCCCGCGGGTGCGGGGCTTGCTAGCTGGTCCCACCCATCCCACGAAAGTAGTAAGGCTCATCCCCGCGGGTGCGGGGCTTGCGGTGTCCTCGCCGCGGGCGACGCGCTCCAGGAGGGCTCATCCCCGCGGGTGCGAGGCTTGCGCTTGCTTGCCGAGGTTGTAGGAGACGAGGAGTGGCTCATCCCCGCTGGTGCGGGGCTTGCATCAGGTCGCATTTCGCGCACTCGATGCCGTCCGGCTCATCCCCGCGGGTGCGGGGCTTGCGACGTTGAGAACTGGCTCAAGGACAAGACCAAAGGCTCATCCCCGCGGGTGCGGGGCTTGCGAGTCGCTCTCCTCCAAACGCGACACCCAGCACGGCTCATCCCCGCGGGTGCGGGGCTTGCAGACGATCACCATCCGGTGCCCCACGGGCCAGGGGCTCATCCCCGCGGGTGCGGGGCTTGCACTCCTCGGACAATTTCGCGAAGTCGGTGCAGCGGCTCATCCCCGCGGGTGCGGGGCTTGCTGGGGTGCTTTCCCACCGTGGGTGGCGCACACGGGCTCATCCCCGCGGGTGCGGGGCTTGCCTCGGAGGCCAGAAGACCGGCGACCGGCGCCAAGGCTCATCTCCGCGGGTGCGGGGCTTGCAGGTCAGCGATGAACTCCCCGGGGTTGGACAGCGGCTCATCCCCGCGGGTGCGGGGCTTGCGCGGTCTTCCACGCGTACCGGGGCTTCCCCAGGGGCTCATCCCCGCGGGTGCGGGGCTTGCACCCCACAGGCTCCCGCCACAAGCGGGGACAACGGCTCATCCCCGCGGGTGCGGGGCTTGCTGGACCGAGGCGGCGAAGGACGCCCGGTGGCGCGGCTCATCCCCGCGGGTGCGGGGCTTGCCAGCCGATAAGGCGTTTCAGCCCAATCAGCCCGGGCTCATCCCCGCGGGTGCGGGGCTTGCATGTTGCCGAGGTCGACGAGGAAGTCCACGCCGGGCTCATCCCCGCGGGTGCGGGGCTTGCTCGGGGCACCGGTAGTCGTACTGCTGCCGGTACGGCTCATCCCCGCGGGTGCGGGGCTTGCCCCGGGCCGCAACGTGCCGGTCATGGCTCGGCAGGCTCATCCCCGCGGGTGCGGGGCTTGCGATCTGGCCGGTCTCGCCCATGAGGACGCCCCAGGCTCATCCCCGCGGGTGCGGGGCTTGCATCAACCTCCGTGACGCCGCGCCGGCCGTGTACGGCTCATCCCCGCGGGTGCGGGGCTTGCTATCTCGACCGGCGCTATACGCGTACGTTGAAGGGCTCATCCCCGCGGGTGCGGGGCTTGCAGGGCACGATCCTCACATGGGATCGCACGCGCCGGCTCATCCCCGCGGGTGCGGGGCTTGCGGCGATGCACTTCCCACCAGGGCGTTTCCTGCCGGCTCATCCCCGCGGGTGCGGGGCTTGCTGGTCGGCTCTGGAGAGGCTCTCGAAGTAGTACGGCTCATCCCCGCGGGTGCGGGGCTTGCGAGGTGGTTCGGGTCCTCGTCATCGGTCCACCGGGCTCATCCCCGCGGGTGCGGGGCTTGCTCGTTGTCCTCCACGCTGGAGTGGAATCCGGGCGGCTCATCCCCGCGGGTGCGGGGCTTGCGGGCTGCCGATGACCGCGGCGGGCACCATCGAGGGCTCATCCCCGCGGGTGCGGGGCTTGCGCTTCTTCATCAGGGGCTCTATACCGATGCTGCGCCCGGGCCAATCTCCAGCCATTGTGGAACCATAGATCCGCAGCGCCTCTGCTGGACCAGGTTGTCATCAGAGGCCACTCCTGCCTCCATACTTTCGGCGCTTCGATGCCTTGCTCCAACCCGGTTTGAGTTTGCTGCCGGCACTCTGGCCTCCGCTGGGCCGACGCATGAGGGTGATGCCGTCGAAGTCGACAGGCTCCCAATGATGGTCGTGCGTTTCAAAGGTGTACCCCTGCTCGCTCCTGTTCTGGTAGACCATCAGGGCCCGGCCCCCGGCCGACAGCTCGCAGACCTTGGCCCACAAACGCTCACGAACGCGTCGGCTCAGCTTCCCGACGAACACCCCGGCGGCGATCTCCTGCATCCATTGCGTCAGATGGCCTCGGAGGCCCGCAGGGCAGGCGGTCAGCACGATCACCGTCATCAGAACGGGACCTCGGGCTCATCCGGAGGCACGGAGGAGTCGTAGTTCGCGCCGCCTGCGACGTCCTCGCCCGCCTCATCCCACAACCGCACTTCGGCCGTCTGCATCCAGTAGTCCTCCCGCCCATCGCCATCGAGTTCGATGTCTTCGGCGGCCAACAGGTCCCGGATGTCCTTGACGCAGCGGGCGAGAATCTTCCCGGAACGGAGCGCATCGCGGACCGCATGGCGGGTCGCAGCCGAGACGTCATTCGGGGCCGCGGCGACGACGTCGAAGGCGACAGGGATTGTCACCTCGGCTTTGTAGAGGTCCGCGATGTCGTAGACGAAGGCGCGTGAGTGCCCTGAATGAATGAAACCGAGCGCCGGAGCAGCACCCAGGGCCACGGTCACTGCATGCACCACACCGTACAAGCACGAGTGCGCCACAGACAGGGCGCGGTTGACCGGGTCGCCCGAGTCGAAGTCCGCCGGGTCGTACTTCCTTGATCCCCAGGGAACTCCAGTTCGTTTCGAGTGCTCCCAGTAGCAGGCACGTACACGGGCGCCTTCTCGTCCGCGGAGCTGCTGCATGGTGAGCCCGTAGACCTCGTCGTCGTCCGGGAACCGCATCGCGTACATGCGGCGGGCGACCCCAAGGCGCAGCGACCGGTCGCTCACCAGACGGGCCTGGGCCTCGATCAGGCGGCTCGTCTCGGCGAGCGCCCGGCCGTGCGCGTAGTAACGGACCCCGAACTCGCCCACCCAGATCACGGTCGATCCGTTCTCGGCAAGGAGGAGCATCGCCTGATGGGTGACGCGGGTACCCGGCCCTAGCATCAGGACGCCGAGCGACGCGGCGGGCACATGCACCACGCCCGACGCGTCGCTGATAGTGACCGCGTTCGCGTCGCGGCCGAGCGTGCTCCGCTCCGTGTAGAGAAACGACATGCGGTCCTCAACACGGACCAGGTCCGGCAGTTCCGGAGGCGGGACGCCGGGAATCGAAGCCATCAGCGACCGCCGAGCGGAGCAAGGGTCAGCAGGCCGCAGCCGTACGCCTTGGCCTTCCCGATGCCGTGAACCAGCGAATGCCGGAGCGCTTCTACATCGCGGATCTCCAGTGCGCCTTCGAAAGTGACCGCGCGGATCGTCACCTCCCGCCGGTCCTGCGACTTCGTGAAACGCAGCCAGGTCCGGTCGTGGACCGTGACGTTGGGACTCCCATCAGCCTTGGCGGGGATGGTGAACCCCCGGTCGGCGCAGCGGCTGAGCAGCCATGCGAGCTGCTGGTCCGGGGTCACATGCGGCAGCCATCGCTTAGGGCCGTCGGGCGTCGTGCGCGCGAAGTGCACCGGGTTGGCGGTCAGGCGGAACGCCCAGCGCTGACCCGTGTCGAGCGAGGCGAGCAGCTTCCCGTACGGCCGGGTGTCCCAGCCGGTGCCGCGGGCAGGCCAGCCCGCCTCCTCGACCAGGTGGGTGAGGTCGGGCTCCTCGGGGCTGGCGATGTACAGGACCGCGTCGTGGCGGGCGGTTTGGTCGAGCCGCCAGAGGATGCGGCCGCTCTCTCCTTGGAGCCGTTCGGGTTCGGGGAAGCCGTGGAGGACGGCCGCATGCAGCCGGTTCGGGCCGGAGAGCAGTCCGCGGGCGCCGCGGCGGGCAGTGTTGAAGCGGAAGCGGGTCAGGTACATGTCAGACCTCGAAGGCGGCGAAGGGGTCGTGGCTCGGGAGACGCGATTCGGGATTGTCGACGACGACGCGGTCGTGGATGACCTGCCTCCACTCGTACCGGCGGTGCCGCGGGTCGAAGCTGACCGGCACGTCCTGGACGGCGTCACCCTGTTCGCCGGGACCCGCGTCTCGCACGATCTCCAGGTCGACACGCGACGGGCTCCGGTGGCGGTGGTGCGGGGCCGCCAGCCACGGCTGGCCTGCGATCGCCTCTTCAAGCGGGAGTGCGACGGCATCGAGGAGGACCTTGTCCGAGGGCGGGCACGAGCGGCGTCCCAGGAACAGTTGGAACCTGGGGCGGCGCAACGCCTCCGCGAGGCCGTCGATCAGGTCGCCGTCGCCCTCGACCGCGGCGAGGAAGATCGCGTCGGTGAGATAGAAGCGCTCGGCGAGGGTCGCGTTGGCGTCGGGGTCGTCGAGCGGGCGCGTGGTCTGGAAGTCCCGCAGGAGCGATCCCGGCTGGTCGATCCGCACTCCGAAGCGCACGTCGAGCAGCTCGGTGAGCGGCTCGGTGCGCCGGACGCCCTTGGCGGCCGCGAGCATCCCGAGGACGCCGCTCTTCGACGGCACCGCGTCGGTGGCACGCCGGGTGAAGCGGCTGGAGGTGCCCCAGGACTGCATGGGCCCCGCCAGCCGCAACCGGAGGGTCTTGCGGCCCATCAGGACGCGCCGACCCGCGCAGCGACCGTGGCCTCGACGCCGTCCAGGAGCCCTTGCAGGTCCACTTGCTCGCCGGTGTCGGCGAGCGCCTTGGTGCGCCCGCCGAGACGGACCGTCCAGATGTGCA
The DNA here is from genome assembly GCA_040643255.1 of Glycomyces sp. NPDC047369. Classification (GTDB taxonomy): domain Bacteria; phylum Actinomycetota; class Actinomycetes; order Mycobacteriales; family Micromonosporaceae; genus Glycomyces. The sequence goes on from JBEYTX010000002.1 coordinate 356,896, forward strand.
GCGGCGCTTCGTTGTAGGTGTTGTTGACGGCTTCGAGCTGTTTCTTCAGCTCCTCGCAGGCGCGCTCGATGCGACCGTTGGCCTCGGTGATCGGCTGCTCGAACGCGCCGACGAGGTTGATCGCCTGCGAGTCGCGGAGGGTCACCAGAACCGCGTCGGGGAGGGTGCGGTTCGCGAACGTGTTCATCTTCGCCGAGGGCATGGAGCGGATGAAGCTGCGCACGAAGGCGCTCGCGGCGCGGTCGGTCGCGGCGTCGTCGCCGAGGTTCTCGCGGAGGAGGTCGACGTCCAGGTTCGCGTACCGGTAGAGCGTAGCGGAGTTGAACTCCACGGTGCCGATCATGCCGGCGCCGGTCTCGTCCTGGTCGTCCTTCTCGTCGTCCACCGCGGTGAAGTAGTCGAACTCGGTCTCGACGGGGTGGACGCTGATCGCATGGGCCACTTGGCAGGCGGCGTCCACGTTGAGGGAGGCGTCGTCGGCGATCATCCGGCCGAAGAGTGCGACGTCGATGGAGTGGCGGTCGTTCAGGATCGCCTTGACGGCCTTCTTGTCGAGCTTCTCGCCGCTCTGCGCCGCGGCGACGATCGCGGCGGCGAGGTTGGCGATCTGGTTGCGGCTGAGGAAGACCAGGTACCCGGACTCCTCGATCTCGTCGCCCTTCTTCTGGATCTTGACCTTGACGCCGCCTTCGTTGAACGCCTTCACGGTCAGGTCGCGGGCCTCGTCCGCACCGATGTCCACGGCGGCCTCGACCTGCTCGGCAACGAGCTTCACGATCTGCTTGGTCCGCCAGCCGAGGTCGGCCTGATCGAGGGTCTCGCGGAAGTCGAGCCGGATCGCGCGCTTCCAGGACTGGCTGGAGACGCGCGAACGCCGCATACCGCCGAAAATTGCAGTTTTCGGCGATCCAGTGTCGTCGCGGTTCAGGTTCGCCGGAGGCACGGTCTGGAGGGCGTGCAGTTCGATGATGGTGCGGGACATGGCTACTCCTGCGGAGTCGAGGGGTCGGAGGCGGCGGGCTCGGTCGGATCGGGACTGGACGGGTCGGGCTTGGACGGGCCGAGGCTGGCGCGCCAGTACTCGCGGCCCCAAAGGGCACGGACGTGGTCGGCGCCCGTCAGGCCGATGTTCAGCGCGGGGCCGCGCTGGAAGAGTCGGAGGTCGTCGGCGAACACCCCGTAGTCGAACCCGATCTTCGCGGCGCGGAGCTGGGTGACGAGGTTGCGCACGTGGTAGACGAGCTCGGCATAGGTCGCGGCGGTGCCCACGGCCGCGAAGCGGCGGTGGACGGTCTCGTCGTTGTCCCGGACGGCGGCCAGCCACTGGCAGGCGACGGCGAACGTCGTGCCCGGGGTGTGCATCCGCTGCTCCCGCTGGGACTGCTGGTGGATCGCGAAGAGCGTCACGGCGGTGTGGAGCGCCTGCTCCGAGGGAGTCGCGCGTGGCTGCCAGGCGAGCTTCGAGCGGAGCTCCGGCTCGATCAGGGCGTCGGGCAGCCAGACGGCGGCGAGCCCGGCGGTACCGGGTTCGGCGTTGACGGCCTGGCGGAGCTGGGCGAGGGCGGCGATCGCGGCAGGGGCCTGTTTGAGATAGCGCCGCTGGAGGTCGTCGACGACGGACGCGACGTGCATGCCGAGCGGATGCGGCTCGCGGGACTGCTTGGGCCGCTTGCGGGCAGCCGATTCTAGGGTGTCGGTCATCGATCCGTAGCTCCAATGGGGACTTTGAAGGCGAGTTTCAGGTCTTTGAAGACCTTGCGGCGGAAGCGGCCTTCGGCGATGGCGCTGTTGATCCGTTCAGCGCCGATGCCCCGGCCCTTCCACGCGGCCTCTCCGGCGGACCGGATGAGGCGTGCGGCGGCGTCGCGGACCTCAGTCCACACGGTCGCCTGCCATTCGGCACGGGCCGCGTCAGTGTCGGCGTCCGCACCGAGCCGTGCGAGCCAGACCCGGTAGCGGGCGCCGAGCGCCGCGTACCCGGCGCTGGCGGCCGCGATCCCGGTGCCGTCCACGCCGTCGCGTCCGCCCGCGGCACGGGCGAGGTCGCGGGCGAGGGCGGCGAGTGCGCGGACGGCCTGGTCCGCGTCCCCGACTGCATCGGCGACGGTGGCGGCGAGTTCGGGGCGGCCGGCGTCGAAGACGGCGGCGGCCATGGTCAGGCGGTCGTCGACGAGGTCGGTGACGACGGCTTCCTGAGTGCCGTAGGCGAGGCCGACGGCGTGGTAGTGGACTTTCCGGTCGCGGTCGAGGAGTCCAGCGGCGTGGGCGTGGCCGATCCACCGCGCGATCAGGGGAGGAGCCCACCGCGTCCCCGCGGTGGTGCCCGCCGGGAGAGCGGGGAGGCTCGCGGCGATGCCTCGCCAGAAGGCGCGGTCGGGGTCGTGCCTGCGGGGCAGGTAGACCCGTTCGAGCTTGAGCAGCTTCTCCTGGTTTTCGCTGCGGCGCCATGCGGTCATGGGCTCGATCGCCCATTGGTCGCGCAGTTCCAGGCGGTCGCCTTGGCAGATGACCGCACCGGTGACGTACTCCCCGTCGGTGGCGAGTCTGAGTCTGCGGGACTGCCAGGTGTAGAGGTCCAGCATCCCTTTGGGGGCGCCTTCGGGTTCGCGGTGCTCGGGTGCGGGGCCGTGCGGCGCGCGCTCCCAGACGGGGAGGTCGTCCTCGATCGGGGTTCCGGCGGTTTCGAGGAAGTCGAGGGGCATGAGGTTGAGGAGGATCGTCTCGGCGAGGTTGTCGCCTTCGGCGTAGACGCCGCCGAGCCTGCCGAGGGACCCGGGACCGATGGGGTAGCTCTTGCCGCGTTTCTCGCGTGGATCGCCGTCGGCGGCTCCTTTGATCCCTGAGAGATCGAAGGCCTGGCAGTGGACGAGCCAGCGCGCGGCCTCGGCGAACCCGATGCGTTCGAGACCTTCTGCGGTACGGGTGGCGTACTTCGGGTTCCCGGTCGGGACGTCCGTGATGAAGGCGTTCAGGCCCGTTTCGGTCTTCTTGGTGGCGAGGTCTGCGACCTGGTAGAAGGGCGTCTCAGGGTGGAAGAGCTCGAACCGGTCGCTGTGCGCGGCAAGGTATCCGGTGATGTCGTCGGCTGGGAGGCGCTTCGACTCCCACAGTCGGCGCCACTCCTCGCCGTCGGCGGGGCCGTCGGTCGCGGAGTGGGCGATGGCGAGGAGGAGTCGAAGGATCGGAAGCGCCTGGGTCGGGAGGTCGCCGGTGATCCTGGTGAATTCCGCGGCGCTCCCGATGCAGTCGGTGAGTGAGACGGTCTCGGGAGTGCCGTCGAGCCGCTGGACCGCGATCCAGGGGTCGTGGACGAGGTTGAAGCGTGGGGTCACAGTCGGCGCACCCGCAATCCGTCGTGTCGGTCGTAGTCGAGGTGGAAGCCCGCGAGGTCGGTGCCCGACGCGGGGTCGATGTCGAGGACGAGCTGCCCTGCGAGGTCCTTCGAGGCCTGCCAGGCTTCGAGCCAGGGGTGGCGGCGTTCGAGGGCGTCGATGACATCGGGCGTGGACATCTCGACGGGCAGGTTGAGGGTGGTCTCCGCTACGGATTTCGCTAGGTCGTCGTCGGGGCAGGAGTTCGTCGGGAGGACGACGCGGCGGTGGCGTTTGAGCCAGGGAAGGGTCGTGTACTGGTCGCCGTCGCGGGCGATGAGGAGGACTTCGAGGGTGTCGACGGGGATGTCGCGGACCATGGCGCGGCCTTCGGGGGATTCTTCGTCTTGGAGGGGGTCGCCGCCGTGCAGCCATCCGAGTATGGGGCTGCCTGCGGCAGAGGGCGATTGGATCCGGTAGGTCTTCGCCCGGTGAAGTTGGTCGGCCCGCTTCGCCTGAGCCTGAGCCTCGGCGGCCGCGAAGGCGGGGAGCCAGGACGCGGGTCCAATGTCGATGGTGCCATAGGCGGTCTGGACGAACGGCGCGATATCACCCGGAAGGATGACCATGCGGCCGCCGTCGAGGTGCGGGTGCAGCACCGCGGCCGAGCGGAGGAGCGCCCATGCGCCGTACACGCGGACCGAGCCCGGTACCGGCACAGGTGTCTCGGCTTCCCAGTCGACCCCGGTGAGGTAGCAGCGGGCCGGTTGCGTGCGTTCGGGGCGTTCGTGCCGGTGGAGGCGGCCCATGCGCTGGAGGACGAGGTCGGCGGGGGCGAGGTCGGTGATGAGCAGGTCGAAGTCGATGTCGAGGCTCTGCTCGGCGACCTGGCTCGCGACGACGATGTGCTTGGCGGGCCGCTTGTGGCCGTTGCCCGGCGGACCGAACAGGGTGCGCAGCAGCTCGTCCTTGTCGGCCCGGTCGGGCGCGGCGAACCTCGAGTGGGCGACGGTGACGAGCTCAGGACCGAACTCGTCCCGGAGGATCTTGGCGGTCTCCTGGACGCGTTTGACCGTGTTGCGAAGGACGAGTGCGCATCCCCCGCCGTCGAGCTCCCTTTGCAGAGTGGCGATCAGCGATGCCGAGTCGTCCTTAAGCGAGCGGACTTCGACGGCGGTGGTGCGGCCGGAGGACTCGACGGGTGTGATGCGAACGGGGCCTTCGGTTCCGGCGGTGATCACGGCCGGGTATCCGATGTCGCCGAGCAGCTCGGGATGCAGCTCCGCGGCCGTTCGCGCAGGGCGCCTGCGCCGCCCTGCCGCCGGTCGGGGTCCGTTCCTGCCCTTCTCGTATGCGGCGACGAGTTCGCACCGACGCTGCGCGGGGAGGGTCGCGGAGAGGATCACGACCGGGACGTCGTAGGAGGCGAGCCACTCCAATGCCGTGTCGAGGTAGACGCCCATGTAGACGTCGTAGGCGTGGGCCTCGTCGATGATGACGACCTTGCCCGCGAGGCCGAGGTGGCGCATGGCCAGATGTTTCGCCTTGAGCGCGGCGAACAGAAGCTGGTCGATCGTGCCGACGACGAAGCTGTTGAACATGGCCTTCTTGCGCCCGGCCATCCACCAGTGCGCAATGAGCTGGGCGTTCGGGCCGTGCCCGGTCTCGTCCTGTGCCACAGCGCTCGCGGCTCCGCGGTGGAAGAGCCGAGTGAACCTGGTGTTGGAGAATGCCTTCGCATGGGCGAGCGCGATGCTGTGGTCGCCGCGGGCGACGCGCCGGTCGGGCAGGCGGCGGGCCCATTCGAGGGCCCGGTCGAACATGGCGTCGGAGGTCGCACGGGTCGGCAGCGCGATATAGCAGCCTCCGGCACCCGACTTCGCCGCGAACGCCTCGGCGGCGAGCAAGGCGGCCTCGGTCTTGCCTTCCCCCATGGGCGCTTCGATGATCATCAGGCCCGCTACGGGTACGGCGACAGCTTCGGCGAGCGCAGCACGCTGGACCGGCCTGAGCCGGTAGTGAGCAGGGAGGCCGAATCGGGAGCTGAGGAGGTGGTCGCGCGGCTCGGGCGCGACCGCGCCCCAGGGTTCAGTGAGATCGAGTTCGGCGAGCCCGGACCGGATGCGCGCCTGGTCGAAAGCGGTATCGGTGCGGTACGGGAACAGTGCCGGATTGCTCGCGATCCAGTCGGCCATGATGACGAGCCCGGTGAGAAGCACCTGCACCGGCTGCGGGAGCTTCACCTGACGCCAGTCACCGAGCCGATCGGCCGCCCCGCTCGACTCGGCCGCCCAGTCGAGCAGCGCGAACTGGGTGCGCAGCCAGTGCGGATGATCCTGCCGGGACCAGCCGAGAAGGTGAGGGTGGCCGAGGGCGGCCTCGCACTGCATGCCGTCGGGCGGCAGACCGTGATGGCCGCCCACTACGACGCTGATCTGCTTGGTGCGCTGCGGATCCCAATTGTGCCGGTGCTCCAGCCACCGGTCGAGGATCAGCATCCCGGCGGTGGCGTGCGGCGCCAGGCGCCGGTCGACCTTCACCTGATCTCTCGCGGTGAGCCCCGTGGACTCCATCGACGCGAACAGCCACGGCACCTGCATCGCGAAGGCCGGTGTGGCCTTGCCGATGTCGTGGACGGCGGCGAGCCACGTGGAGAGCACGTCCGCGTCATGCTCTCCACCCGGCATCGCTGCTGCCAGGGACCGCCGCACCGATTCCGGCAGGAATCGATTGAACAGATGATGGGCGACAGCCCCGGTATCGGAGAGATGCCGATGCAACGGCATCCAGGCAGCATCATCAGAATGTGATGACTTGCCCCAGCATGTCAGTACAACCCTAGCGAATTCGGACGCATCCCACGCAGACTTCAACGGGCACCTCACAGGTCAAGCCCACTCGTCAACGCCACTCGCCCCAATTAGAACACGACAGGTCCCGATAGGAGGACCTCGGGCCACAATGTGTTAAGAAGGTTGGATAGAGTCGATTCAATCCTCTAATAGAAGCGGTAATCGCGGGGGGCGATAGAAGGGAATCCTGTTAATGAGCGACCGCTTTGCCCTACTCCTCGTACTGGGAATTATCGCCGTGGCAGCGATCAGCGCGCTGGTTGCAATCCTGATCACCATCAGCATCTTGCGATAATGATCGCCCATCGAACGCTTGACCCGCCTCTGCGGGTATGAGCCGCTCCTTAACACTTTGGCGGCAATTGACCGTAAGTAGCCCCGCTTCCGCGGGGATTCAGGCCCTTCAGCCGGGTGCGAAAGTATCCAACCGAATTTGGACGACCGTTGATTGAATTCAAGCAAAACATACAAATTCGTCGGCGTTCCGGAGGAAGTTGAAGACCTTTTCCGGGACCTCTAGTGCTTCGGTCTTGTAGATCGAGCGGGAGTCGGCTGCCGTTTCCGGGTTGGTGGTGAGGGTGGCGAGGGTGTCGAGGAGGGTGGTCAGGTCGTTGGTGAGGGGGTCGGTGGGGCTTGGTATGGCTCCCCAGAGGTCCCAGGGGAGGAGTTCGAGCTTGGAGAGGGCGGCGGTGTCGCGGATGAGGTTGCCTGCGATCCACCAGGGGCCGTGGCTGTCGGGGCCCGGGAAGCCGCAGCGGTGGGGGTCGAGGTCGCCGGTGCGGTATTGGAGCCAGGTGGATCCGGCGACTTCAAAGGCGGTGCGGGGGACGTCGACCGGGTCGAAGTCGATGCCGAGGTCGGCGATCAGGGAGGGGCGGAGTTGGGCGTCGGCGAAGCGCCAGGCGCCGTCGTGCCAGTACTCGGCGACCCAGTGGTCGATGTGCCAGCCGGGGACGAAGTAGGTCGCGAAACCGCAGCGGGCCCGGGCGGGGATGCCGTGGGCGCGCAGGGCGGCGACCACGAGGAGCGTGAAGTGGCGGCAGCAGCCGCGCAGGGGGCGGTCCGGGTGGGCGAGGATCTCCTCGGTGCGGCGGAGGTGGCCGGTCGGGTGGTCCGGGTGGCCCGGTTCGTGGACCAGGCGGTCCTGGACGGCCGCCAGGAGTTCGCGGATGTCGGAGGGGAGTTCCTTGGCGCCCTTGGTGAGCGGTCCGGGTTCGGCGTAGTACTCGAGTTCGTTCATGAGACGGACGCTAGCGAGATTTTAGGGCACATTTCAACATTTCGCAGGCGCGATGAATCCTGCCCGGGAGTCTCGTCTACAACTCTGACCGCTTGGATCACGATGACACCGGAGGCACATCATGGCCGCTCAGCCCAAAGGACCGCTGACCTACTTCCCTTCGATCGAGAAGACCTACGGGCGGCCGATCGACCAGTGGCTCACCGAGATCGGTGAGAGCGGGATCACCGGGCACAAGGCGCTCGTCGACTGGCTCAAGGCCGAGCACGGGCTCGGGCACGGGCATGCGAACGCCCTGGTCGCCTACCACCAGAACCCGGGCAAGTGGCCTGCGTACACCGGATCCGAGTAGCGCGCCTTCGCGGCTAGCCGAAGCGCTCGGTCTTGATCCGGTGGGAGTCGTGGCCCATTGCGACGAGGGCCTTGGCGGCGGTCTCCACGAAACCCGTTGGGCCGCAGATGAAGCACGACGCGTCGAAACCCGGGGTCCAGCCGTACTCCTTCAGGTCGGCGAGACCGATGCGGGCCGGTGGGCGACCAGAGCCGTCGGGGGCGGTCCTCGTGTAGAGGATCGCGGTTTCGACTCCGTCAGCGGCGTCGCCCAGTTCGTCCCTGTAGATGATGTCGGCCGGGGTTCGCACCGAGTAGATCAGCCGGAAGGGAGCGTCAGAGCCCGACTGGCGGCGCTGGCGGATCATCGCTTGCAGCGGGACTATCCCCGAGCCTCCAGCTACAAGGAGGACCGGGCGCGTTTCCGTCTCGCGCCACACGAACCAGCCGCCTATGGGACCCTTCAGTTCCACATCTGCGCCCACCGGCAGGTCGTCGCACAGGTACGTGGAGACCTCGCCGTCGTTCACGCGCTGGACCGTGAACTCCACCAGGCCGTCTCGCACCGGAGCGGCCATCGAGAAGGAGCGGACCGCCGTGTAGCCGTCGTCGGCGGTCAGGCGGACGTCGGCGTGCTGGCCGGCCAGGTGGCCCGGCCAGTCCTCGGGCGCGAAAACCAGGGTCACCGCGGTGGCGGTCTCCGGGCGGCGCTCGACCAGGCGGGCGCGCTGCCAGAGGCCGGTCACCAGCCCTCCTGGTAGCGCTGCTCGAGCCAGGGGTCGCCGTAGTCGTGGTAGCCGCCGCGCTCCCAGAAGCCGGGCTGGTCCTCGGTGTGGAGGGTGAGCGCCGAGACCCACTTCGCGGACTTCCAGAAGTAGAGGTGCGGGACGAGCAACCGCGCGGGGCCGCCGTGCTCGGCGGGGAGGGGCTTGCCCTCGTACTCTGTGACGACCCAGGCCTGGCCGTTCCGTATGTCCTGCAACGGCATGTTCGTCGTGTAGCCGTCGAAGGAGTGGGCGACCGCGAAGGCGGCGTTGGTGTTCAGGCCCGACAGCAGAGTATCGACGGAGACGCCCCTCCACGTCGTGTCGAGTTTTGACCATCGCGTGACACAGTGGATGTCGACCACCGGCGTCTCGTGCGGCAGCGCCGCGAACTGCGCGCGGTCCCACTCCCGGCGCTCGCCGGTCTCGGTCACCACCGTGAACGTCCAGGTGTCGAGCGCGACCGAGGGCGTCGGACCGGCGCTGAGGACCGGGAAGTCCTCCGTCAGGTACTGGCCCGGGGGCACCCGGTCGTCGACGGTGCGCCGCCGTCCGCGGAACCCCGGTGTCAATGCGTTCATGCCACCTCCCGCCGCAATCCTAGGCCGCGGCGGGAGGGGGCGGCGCGCGATCAGCGCATGGCGTGGACCATGCGGGTGTAGTCGCCGAACGCCTTGTCGATCATGTCGGGGTCGAGGCCGTAGTGGCGGAGGCTGTACTCGTGGCCGCGCTTCATGCCGGGGCGGGCGAGGACGTCGTGGAGGTTCTGCTCGTCGCGGGGCGTGAACTGCATGCCAAGGCGGCGGAAGATCTCCGGGAGCTCCTCGTAGGGGTTGGCGGTGAGCTGGTGGTACGAGACGTCGACGACGCGGTCGCGGGCGAGCGTGGTGCGCACGTCGCGACCGATCTCGACCATGCGGGAGAGCATCTGGAGCCAGTCCTCGCCGATCTGGTACGGGTCGTACTCGCGGTTGCAGATGGCGACGCCGGTCTCCATGAGCGAGCACCAGGAGCCCATGACGGTGTTCGGGTCGCGGTGCGTCCACACGATCTGCGCGTCGGGGAAGACCTTCATGAGGACGCCGAGGTGCTCGAGGTGGTACGGGGACTTGAGGACCCAGCGGCGGCGTGGCGCGCCGAACTGGAGGACCTGGAGGACGGTCTTGTAGTACTCGTAGTCGGCCTGGAAGTCGTGCTCGTCGAGCCAGTTGCGGTACCCGGGCATGCGGAACGTCACAAGCTGGTTGCGGCCGTGGGGGATCGCGAACACGCACTCCTCGGGCGACTCCGGTTCCATCGCGTGGATGTCGGGCAGGACCGGCGAGAAGAAGTGCCCGAAGCGGGCCGAGGCCCGCGCGACGTTGATGCGGCGCTTGCGGATCTTCGGGTCGATGTCGGCGCGGTCGGTGGCCTGGAGCTCCCACATGAGCGGCGCGCGGTTGCCCTCAGGGAAGGCGAGGATCTTGTGTGCCAAGGTGGTCGCGGTGCGGGGCATGCCCGTGACGACGATGGGCCGCTCGATCGGCTCGTCGAGGATCTCCGGGTGCTCGGCGACGAGGCGTCGCACGCGGAAGCGGTTCGTCATGCGGCCCTTGAGGTCGGCGGTGAATCCGGTCCAGCCGAGGGGCGAGATGGTGCGGACCTTGGCGACCTGGCGGAGCAGGTACCGGTAGCCCTCCAGGAACTCGTCGTCGCCCGCGGCGCTGCCGCCGGAGGCCGCCTCGGCCTGGCGGACGAGCTTGTCGAAGTAGCCGTCGACGTCGGCGGTCTGGCGCCGCATCTGCGACTGCATGGCGGCGTTGACGGGGACGACCAGGCGGGATACGCGTCGCACGGGACGGTCCTTCCGGGGAGGGGACAAGGGGGTCTCGCGCGAATCCTCGCACGCCAGGCGAAGTTGATCAAGGGCGACGATCCATTGAGGCCGTTCTCACCCCGGTGCGAGAACGGCCTCTCCCCTTCAGCGCGAAGGGAGTCCGAACGATTCGAGGACCGCGCGGAGCTTGTGGCGCCCGCCCATGGACTCCGGTCCGCGCAGGCGCGCCAGGACCCGGTCGGTCCAGTTGCCCTTGAGGCCGTACCGGGCGTTGTAGGCGGCGAGGCGCTCGTCGTAGACGTCGAGGTGCGCGTCCGAGCCGTCGCCGTACTGCTCCAGGTGCAGCACCGCGGCCTGCGGCAGGCGCGGCTTGACGCCGGCCGGCTCGGTCGGGTCGGGCTCCCCCACGGCCAGGCCGAACGCGGCCACCGTGTGCGGCGGGAGCTTCAGCTCCGCGGCGACCTCCTCGGGACGGTTCCTGATGGCGCCCACGAAGACCGAGCCGAGCCCCAGGGACTCGGCGGCGGTCACCGCGTTCTGCGCCGCCAAAGCGGTGTCGATGAACCCGATGAGCGTCGTCTCCAGGTAGTCCGCGGCGTGGACCTCGGTGCCGCGGCGGGCCGCGAGGCGCCGGGCGCGGCCGAGGTCGGCGATCCAGACGAGGAACAGCGGCGCCTGCGCGATGAACGCCTGCTCCCCCGCGAGGTGCGCGAGTCGGCTCTTGCGCTCGGGGTCGCGGACCGCGATGACGCTCCACGGCTGGAGGTTCGAGGAGGTCGGCGCGGACTGCGCGGCGGCGACGAGGGTCGTCAGCTCGTCGTCGGTGACGTCGCGGGGCCCGAACCGGCGCACCGAGCGGTGCGCGAGCTGGATCCGCACGGTGTCGTTGACGGCGGCGAGCCGCGCGTCCGGGTCGCCGTAGCGTTCGGTGACGGACATGTCAGCGGGCCAGGCCGGTGCCGTGGACGCCGTGCTCGTCGATGACGGCGAGCTCCTCGTCGGTGAGCGCCGGGAAGTCGAGGGCCTGGACGTTGTGGTCGAGCTGCCATGTGGAGCTGGCGCCGATGAGCGCGGAGGTGACCTCGGGGCGGCGCAGGACCCACTGGAGGGCGAGCTGCGCGAGCGACTGGCCGCGCTGCTTCGCGAGGTCGTTCAGGGCGGCGGCGCGGGCGCGGTAGACGTCGTCGATGACGTCGGGCTTGAGGAACGCGCTGTTCTCGGCGCGGGCGCCGGACGGGATGTCCTGGAGGTACTTGTCGGTGAGGAGGCCCTGCGCGAGCGGCGAGTAGACGACGAGCCCGAAGCCGTCGGCGGCGGCGGTGTCGAGGAGGCCGTTCTGCTCGGGGCTGCGGTCGAAGACCGAGTAGCGGGGCTGGTGGACGAGGAGCGGGACGCCTTGTGCGCGAAGGAGTTCCCCGATCTCGTGGGCCTGCTCGGGGCTGTAGTTGGAGACGCCGACGTACAGGGCCTTGCCTTGGCGGACGGCGTCGGCGAGGGCTCCTGCGGTCTCCTCCAAGGGCGTGGTCGGGTCGGCGCGGTGGTGGTAGAAGACGTCGACGTAGTCGGTGCCGAGGTCGCGGAGGCTGTGCTCGAGGGAGTTCAGGAGCGACTTGCGGGAGCCGCCCTTGAGGTAGGGGCTGGGGCCGATCGGGTTGCCCGCCTTGGTGGAGAGGACGAGTTCGTCGCGGTAGGGCGCGAGGTCCTTGGCGAGGACGCGGCCGAAGACCTGCTGGGCGGCGCGGTGCGGGGGCCCGTAGCGGTCGGCGTTGTCGATGTGGGTGATGCCGAGGTCGAAGGCGTGCAGGATGATCGAGCGCTGCGTCTCGTAGGGGTGGTCGGTGCCGAACTTCTGCCACAGGCCGAGGGAGAACGCGGGGAGGTCGAGGCCGGAGCGTCCGGCGCGGCGGTAGGCGAGGCGCTCGTAGCGGTCCTCGGCGGCGGCGTGGGTCGTCTCGAATGCGCCGTATGACACGGGGTACGCCCTTTCGATCGGGAGCGGTGACGGGTGGATGGTAGCTCTGCCAGAAACTATACTAGCTTGATAGGAGAACTAGAATTACCTGCGAGGAGACACATGAGCGCCGAATTCCTCTGGTACATCCCCAACCAGGCCCGGCCCGGGCACCGCGGCGACGACGCCGTCGAGGGGCACAACAGCCTGGAGACCCTCACCGGCCACGCGAAGGCCCTGGAGGACCACGGCTGGGGCGGCGCGCTCCTCGGCACGAGCTGGGGCCGGCCCGACACGTTCACCGTCGCCACCGCGCTCGCCGCCCGCACCACGGCCTTCAAGCCCCTCATCGCGATCCGCCCCGGCTACTGGCGCCCCGCGAACTTCGCGTCCGCCTCCGCGACCCTCGACCACCTCACCGGCGGGCGGGTCCTCGTCAACATCGTCTCCGGGCAGGACAACCTGGCCGCGTACGGCGACAGCGAGGGCGACCAGGCCCACCGCTACGCGCGCACCAAGGAGTTCATGCAGGTCGTGCGCCGCCTCTGGACCGAGGAGCGCGTCACCTACGCGGGCGAGCACTTCTCCGTCACCGACTCCGCGCTGGAGCTGCGGCCCGTCGTGAACGGCGAGCGGACCCACCCGAAGCTGTACTTCGGGGGCGCTTCCGAAGCGGCCGAACGGGTCGCGGCCGCCGAAGCGGACGTGCAGCTGTTCTGGGGCGAGCCCCTCGACGGCGTGCGCGAGCGCATCGGGCGGCTCAGGAAGCTCAGCGAGGAGGTCGGCCGCGAGCACAAGCCCCTGGAGTTCGGGCTCCGCATCACCACGTTCGTGCGCGACACGACCGAGGAGGCGTGGGCCGACGCCGAGGCGAAGGTCGCGACCATGGCCGCCGGGAACCAGGAGTACCTGCGCGACGCCCACCGCCGCACCGCGGTCGGCCAGCAGCGCCTCCTCGACCTCGCCGAGCGCGGCGAGGTCCTCGACGACAACCTCTACACGGCCCCGGGGAAGTTCGGGGGCGGCGGCGCGGGCACCACGTGGCTCGTCGGCTCGGCGGCGGACGTCGCCGCGTCCCTGCGCAAGTACGCCGAACTCGGCATCACGCACTTCGTCCTCTCCGACACCCCGTACCTGCCGGAGATCAAGCGGCAGGGCGACGAGCTGCTGCCGCTCCTGCGGGACTGAACGGGCGAGGCCGCCGGGCGCGGATGCGCCTGGCGGCCTTCGGTTCGCGGTACTACTACTGGTCCTGGCCGCGCTCCCGCGCCTCCTCCACGAGGCGGCGCGCGATCTCGCGCGTGCGGGCCGAGTGGTCGACGAAGCCCGCGACGATGTCGTGGGTCCGGTCGCGCGCCGCGTCGGCGGCCCGCTCATAGGTCTCCACGACTACCGCGGCCTTGTCGATCGGCGACAGCGCCGCCGCGGGCGGCAGGAACTCGACGTCGACGAGGGCGCCGGCGATGTTCGCGGTCACCGCCACCTCGCCGCCGTCCGAGACGAGGCGGACGCTGGTCGCGTCGACCAGGTGCTGGACCGGTGCCGCTTCCCCGCGCAGCACGCCCATCCGCTTCTCGAAGTCCCGCATGAAGGCCGCGAGGTCGAACTCCTCGGCCGGTTCCGCATGCTCGGGGGTCTCGCTCACTTGCTCTCCTTGCTCTCACGCGGCCCTTCGGGAGCGGTGACCGCTCCCCCGCGAGGTAGTTGGCCAATGCTATTGCGGTGGGGGTTAACAAGAGTGGTAATCCGGATGGCCGCGATCCCTCCGCCGCGTTCCGGTTTCACAAAACCTTCGCCTTCCGGCGCCCGGCCGCGGTCTTCCATGCCTCCATCACCAGCATGGCACCGAACGCGATCCACAGTGGTACGACGAGGACCCAGACGGCCGTGAGGACCCCCACCTGCTCCGGCACGAGCGCGTCCCGCAGCGGTGACGCCAGGAACACGACGTCCCAGACGCCGCCGAGCAGCAGCGCGAACCAGGTGTGGTGCGGCGGGTAGACCTCGTGGAAGCGCCGCATGACCTCGGCCTTGAAGTCCGCATCGCGCTGCCAGGCGTCCCAGACGGCGAACTCGCGCTCCTTCCCCGTTGAAGCAGCGAGCAGGCCGACCTCGTTGCGCGCGATGCGCTCGCGGAGCTCCGCCTCGGTCCGGGGCGTGTCGTCGGGCGGGATCTGCGTGAACAGGCCCCGCCGATCGGCGACCTCCTCCTTGAGGTCGACCAGCGTCGCCCCCGGGACGACGATCCCGCGGAAGAACACCGCGGCGACGCCCGCCAGCCACAGCACGATCCCGCCGACGACCACCCCGAGTTCGATCCAGCCGGACTCCAGGCCCGTCACCCGCCGTCCTGCACCGCCCCCGGCGTGCCGCCGAGGAGGCTCTTGAGCCCGGTCATCGGGTAGCCGGTCAGGATGTCGCCCAACGGGTTCCCGAGCACGTCGAGGTTGTACGCGCCCGTCATGCCGGGGACGTTGAGCTTGCCCGAGCTCCACAGGTTGCCCATGACGTCGTACGCGTCCTTGGCGATGTCGCTCTGATAGCCCGACCGGTAGCCGTTGCCCGGCAGCGGTATGTCGTTCTTGATCGCCGACGACAACTGGTCGAACTTCAGGTTCGTGCCCTGCTTGAGGGCGTCGAAGCCGAGGTCGATCTGCTTGTGGGCGGCGAACTTCGAGAGGACGCGACCGAGGTCGCCGACGATCTCGTTGAGCTTCGTGAAGCGGGTGTTCAGCATCTGCATGGCGTCGCCGAGCTTCGTCAGGTGCTTCATGATCTTCGCGCCGACGCCCATGGCGTCGACCACGATCCCGCCGATCATCGCCGCGAACGAGCCGCCGAGCGTGATCCACGAGGAGGCCAGGGCCGCAAGGGCGTACATGATCGCGCGCGACACGAAGTCGCAGATGAGCTCCAGGATCAGGCCGCGGGTGACGGCTGTCCAGATCCCCATGACCATCATGTAGCCGCCCATGACGCTCGACGCGGTGCCCGCGCCCTGGATGGCGCTCCCGAAGTCCGCGGTCAGGGTGCGGTACGCCTCGGCGGCGTCGCCCTGCCACTCCGAGAGCGATCCGACCTCGGCCTGGAGGTCGGCGCCCGCCTGGTCGAGCGCGGCGGCGATGTTGTTCCACGTGTCCTTGGTGGCGTTGATCGCGCCGGGGTCGCCCGCGACCCATTCCAAAGGCTCCCTGAGGAAGTCGACGTGCTCGATGAGGAACCCGACGCCCGCCATGAGGAACTCCTTGAAGGGGTTCGCCACGAACGCCAGGAGGTCGAGCGCGGCCACGGTCCCGTTGAGCGCGTACTCCAGGCCGGAGTCGGAGTTCATGAGGTCCTGGGCGCTCGCGAGGGCCCGGGCGCCGTCGAGCTCGCCCATCGGCGGGGCGTCGGCGGTGTCGTTGACGATCAGGTCGTTCACTAGTTTCCCCTGATGTAGACGTTGAAGGTCTCGGCGACCGAGGAGTCGCACTCCTCGTAGGCGTCGCAGGTCGCCTTGACCCGGTTCGTGGTCTCCTGGGCCGCTTCGCGGGCGGTCTCGATGAGGCTGGTCGCGATCTCGGCGATGGCCGCCGCCGCGCCCGCGAACGGGATGTTCACGATCCCGAAGTCGAGCACCGAGCCGAAGCCCTTGGCCTCGGCGGCCGCGTAGCACTGCGCCACAGGGCCGATCACCTTCGAGTCCACATTGTCCACATGCGTCTGGAACGCGGCCGGGTCCGGGACGTTGAAGCCGTCGCCCATGGTCAGTCCTCCCCCTGGGTGCGGGCGCGCGCCTGGCGCACGAGGTCGTTGTCCTCGCCGAAGACGTCGGCGAGCGCGCCGGTGGCGTTGCGCCCGGCGTCCGCGGCCGCCTCGCGGTAGACCGCCTTGATCATCTCCGCGAGGGACTGGGCCGACATCTGCTTGATCGCGGGGGTCAGGCGCAGTTCCTGGAGGGACCCGCCGACGGCCACGGTCACCTCGACCTCGCCGTCGGGAGACGCGGCGGTCGCAGACGCGGTCGCCATGGCCTCGTTGAGGGACGAGGCGCGCTCGACCATCGCGGCCATGCGGCCCTGGAAGTCGCGCATATAGCCTTCGGGATCTTCGAACACGGAGGGCAAGGTTCGGTGCCTTTCGCTCTGGGTGGTCCGGCCACAGACGCTCGGGGCGGCGGGTGGGGTTGCCCCGGGTGGCTCGATTCACACAGATTTCACCATCATTACGTTGAGATGAAACCTGTATTTGTTGATTTGCGTCAAGAGGGTGTCAAGACGCGTCAAGACTACCTACGCCGCGCCAGCGCCGCAATCCGTTCTGGGGCACACACATCCAGCGGATCGGGAGGTGAGGGCGGTGACCGTTCACTCCCGATCCGGGATGTTGGGATCATCTGGAGACGGTGAACACTCAGGGTTCGATCACGAGGCTCGCGATCTTCCCGTCCTGCAAGCGGAACCGGAGCGGCCCGGTCCCGTTGAAGCGGTTCCCGGAGACCTTGAGGGTGACGGTCCAGCCGTCGTCCGCGCCTTGGACGTCGAGGACCTCGAAGCGGCTCTCCATGCCGATGTTGTCCGTCCGGTTCCACTGCGCGGCGCCCTCGACGCCGTGGAACTCGCGGCCCCAGTCGCTCAGGAAGGCGTCCTCGGTGAACACCTTGAGGAAGCGCTCGGTGTCCCCGGCGTTGGTCGCGTCGATGAACTCCTGGATCGGCGCCGGCAGTTCGGTGTCAGGCATGGCGGTCCTCCGCGGTCGGTGGTGCAAGCCGACGCTACCGCCGCCGCACGGGCGGCGCCGGGAATCGCCGATCCCCGCCTAGGCGAGGGCGCGGCCCGCGCCGGGGCCGCTGGCGCGGGCGGTGACGATGCCGTCGCTGACGCGAAGGGCCGCTTCGGTCTCGGCGCCGGCGTCCTCGATTCCGATTGCGGCCGCGAGGGTCCCGTCGTCGAGGACGACGTGCAGCCGCCGCAGGGCCGCGGCGGGGAAGACCGCGCGGAGACACGCGGCGAGGTCGGTGAGCCTGAGCCGCAGCAGGTCCGCGTCCTCCCCGGCGGCGGGGACGATCACCGTGGCCTGCCCGCCGGGACCGGCGGCGCGGTAGGCGTCCTCGGCGGCGGCGAGCCGAGGGACGCCGAGGACCGCGGTGACGCCGTCGGCGCCGAGGTCGACGCGGCTGCCGCCGACGAGGTCCGCGGGGGCGTCGAGGGGCGCGAGGATCTCGTGGACGGCCCGCGCGGGGGCGGGGCGGTGCGGCGGGGTCCAGGTGTCGGCGAGGTCGAGGCGGGCGAGGTGGCCGCAGGCGCGGGCCCGGTCGGTGGGGTCGCCGAAGCCGGGGACGAGTTCGGCGAGGAGCCCCGAGCCGTGCAGGAGCGTCAGGGCGAGTTCGGCGAGGCGCAAGCGGCGCCCGGGGCCGCCGCACGATTCGAGGCCCGTGGCGAGCGCCAGGGCCTCCAGGCGGGCGATGGGCGCGAGCACGCCCTCGTCGAGCACCCCGGCGAGGGAACGCAGCCGCAGACGGCCTCCAGGGGCGCTGCCGCCCGCGGGCGGGAGGCGCTCCAGCCAGGCGCGGGCGAAGGCCGTGAGGGCGTCCTCGGCGGTCCGGGGGGCCGACACCGCGGCCGCGGGGGCGTCCTCGGCGGCCATCGCGGCGAGGACCGCCAGGTAGAGGGCCCGTTTGCCCGGGAAGTTCGAGTAGACGGCGCCGCGGGTGAGCTCGGCGCGGTCGGCGATCCGGTCGACCTTCGCGGCCGCGTACCCGTGCTCGGCGAACTCGGCCCGCGCGGCGGCCAGCACCGCCTCGCGAGTGCGGGCCTGCTGCTCGACTCGTGTGAGTCTCGCCATGTCCACTCCTCCGCTCGACGGGCGTTCAGGATACGGCGCCATCCGGATGACGACGCCATTCGGACCGCCTGCGGGAGGTTTCCCAGGTCGCCGCGCGGGGAATCCTCCGGCCCCCGAGGAGGAGGCGAGCACATGAGCGCACAGAGGGATCTGCCAGCCGAGGCCGGTGCCGAGGCGGACGCGATCCGCATGGCCGACCTGACGTCCGACGAGGGCGCCGACATCGGTGAGCTGCATGGGAAAGAGCTGCTCGACCCGGACGACTGGGAGCCCCGCCGCGGGGTGAACCCGTTCGTCGTGGCGCTCGTCGCGGCGGGCGTCGCCGCGGTCGCCGTCGTCGGGCTCAAGATCGCGTACGACCGCCGCAAGTCCGCCAGCGGCTACCGGCGGGCGCTCGATCAGCTGGAGGACGCCCGGGACGCGCTGATATCAGCGGCCTCTGAGCTGCCGGAGCGCGGTCGAGAGGTGCTGCACAGGGTGACCCGCCACTGAGTTGGTGTAGGGTCGGGCAAGCTTCTCAACGCCGCCGGCACGTTGGCAGAGCGGCGTGACATTACTTCGAACGAATCAGGCGACCATCTCTTCGAACACTCGGTCCCAAGTCTCACCGAACCGGATCACACTGAGGCACGCGGTCTCTCGACCGCGGCCGGTCGCCGCATGCCCCGACCACCACCCCTACACCGACTTCCGCGCCGGCGTCATCGGCGCGGGACAAGGGCCGCCCCGGCGGCCCGCCGAACAACAGGAGGAACACCAATGGCTACCGGCACCGTGAAATGGTTCAACGGCGACAAGGGCTTCGGCTTCATCGCCCCCGACGACGGCTCCGCGGACGTGTTCGCGCACTTCTCCGCCATCCAGGGGACGGGTCGCCGTGACCTCGAAGAGAACCAGCAGGTCGAGTTCGACATCGAGCAGGGCCAGAAGGGCCCGCAGGCCGCGAACATCCGCATCCTCTAAGAGGTTGCGAAAGCGGGGCGGCGGCACTTGTGCCGCCGCCCCGTTCCGCTGCCCGCTCACACGGCCTGCGGCGTCCTGCGGGACGCGCGGGCGCGGAGGGTGAGGACGCCGCCGACGATGGCGGTGACGGCGCCGGCCTGCTGCACGAGCTGGCCGAGCTGGGCGGCGAGCCCGGCGTCGCCGGCGAGGTTCGCGAAGCCGGTGCCGGAGGCGAAGCCCTCGATCATGAACCCGGCCTGGATGAAGGCGCCGAGGACGATCGGGAGGACCGCGGCCCAGCGGACGCGGGTCCGCATGGCGGCGAAGGCGACGGCGCCGGTCCCGAGCAGGATGATGCCGGGCGGCGGGTAGACGGGGAACTCGATCCCGGCGGCCCAGAGGGTCGCGATGCCCGCGGCGCTCGCGAGCAGGCCGGTGACGGCGACGGTCTCGGTACGGGTCCAGTGCTGCTTGACGTTCATTTCAGGGGCTCCTCTGCGAGGTGTCGGATATCTCCATGCTCGCGTCGCCCACCGCGGCCGGACATCGTCGCGAGGACGTAATCCCACCTCAGCGCTGCGGCGTAAGCCCGCGGCGAAAAAATTCTGGGAAATCTGCGGCAGGATGTCGAGAACCGGCGGACGGCACCGTCCCAGGGGTGTCGACGGCGAGACGCGCCGCCGGAAACGGAAGGATCGAGTCATGGCCAAGTACCTGCTGCTCAAGCACTACCGCGGTGGACCCGTGCCGCACCCGAACGCCGCCGCGCCCATGGACGACTGGACGCCCGAGGAGATCGAGACCCACATCAAGTACATGGACGACTTCGCGGACAGGCTGCGCGAAAGCGGCGAGTTCGTCGACGCGCAGGCGCTCTCGCCCGGCGGCGAGTTCGTCCGCTACGGCGGCGAGGGCAAGGCGCCCGTGACCGACGGGCCGTTCGCCGAGACCAAGGACCTCATCGCGGGGTGGATGGTCATCGACGTCGAGTCGAAGGAGCGCGCCTACGAGGCCGCCGCGGAGCTGTCGGCGGCGCCGGGCAAGGACGGCAAGCCGCTCCACGAGTGGCTGGAGGTCCGCCCGTTCTACGGCGTGCCCTCCGGGGTCGAGTAGCGGGACCGATGATCGGCGACCACCTGCTGCGGGACCTCACCCCGCAGGTGCTGAGCGTCCTCGTCCGCCGCGGAGCCGACTTCGCGGCGGCCGAGGACGCCGTCCAGGACGCGCTCCTGGAGGCCCTGCGGCGCTGGGACGGCGGCGCGCCCGACGACCCGAAGGGCTGGCTTGTCACCGTCGCGTGGCGCAAGTTCCTCGACGCGCGCCGCTCCGCCTCGGCGCGGGCGCTGCGCGAGATCGCCGTGCGGCTCGAACCCGCGCAGGGGCCCGCCGAGCAGGCCGACGACACGCTGCTGCTGCTGAGCCGCTGCTGCCACCCGTCGCTGACGCCCGCGTCGGCCATCGCGCTGACGCTCCGCGCCGTCGGCGGCCTCACCACCGCGCAGATCGCGCAGGCGTTCATGGTCCCCGAATCCACGATGGCGCAGCGCATCTCGCGCGCCAAGAAGACCCTCGCGGGCGCGGATCTCACGGCGCCCGGGGACGTGCGCGCCGTGCTGCGCGTGCTCTACCTGATGTTCGACCGCGGCTTCGCGGGCGGCGGCGAGGCCGACATCGCGGCCGAGGCGATCCGCCTGACGCGCCAGCTCGCCGCGTCGGTGCCCGGCGACCCGGAGGCCGCGGGCCTCCTCGCGCTCATGCTCCTGCACCACGCGCGCCGCGCCGCGCGGACCGACGCCGCCGGGGACCTCGTGCCGCTCGCGCTCCAGGACCGGACCCGCTGGGACACCGGGATGATCGCCGAGGGCGTCGCGCTCCTCCAGGACGCGCTCGCACGGGACCGCTTGGGCGAGTACCAGGTCCAGGCGGCCATCGCGGCGCTGCACGACGACGCGGCGAGCGCCGGCGAGACCGACTGGCCGCAGATCCTGGAGTGGTACGACGAACTCGCGGCGCTCGCGCCCGCCAACCCGGTCGTCGCGCTGAACCGGGCCGTCGCGGTCGGGCACGTGGACGGCCCGCTCGCGGGGCTGCGGCTGGTCGAGGCGCTCGACGCGGGACTGCCGCGCCGCGACGCCGTCGCCGCGTACCTGCACGAGCGGGCCGGGAACCTCGATGCGGCGGCGCGGCACTACCTGGCCGCGTCGCGGACCGCGCCCAGCGCCGCCGAGATGACCCACCTGCTCAAGCAGGCGGCCCGGCTGCACCAGGCGCGGTCGGACTGAGCGTCAGCGGAAGTCGTCGGCGTGGTCGACGGTCCACTGCTCGTACGTGCGGGCCGGGCGGCCCGTGACCGCTTCCGCGGTGGGGCCGTAGGCGATCGGCTGCGCGGACGCGAGCATGTCGAGCAGCGACGCGGGCATGAACCGCTCGGCCGCCGCGCGCGGCAGCTCCTCGACCGCGAGGTCGCGGCCGATCGCCTTGCCGATCAAGGCGACCTGGTCGCGCTGCGCCAGGTGCCCGGGGCCGTCCACGACGTACTTCCGGCCCTCGTGGCCGGAGCCGAGGAGCGCGGTCACCGCCACGTCGGCGATGTCGCGCTCGTGGATCGGGTTGACCGGGGCGTCCGGGTACGGCAGGCGCACCACGCCTTCGGTCCTGATCGACTCGGCCCACCACAGCGAGTTGGTGGCGAACATGGCCGGTCGCACGAACGTCCACGACAGGCCCGAGGCCTCGAGCGGGCGCTCGACGGCCTGGTGCATCCGCGCGATCGGGTTGGACTCGTCCCCGGCGACGGCCGCCGAGGACAGCAGGACCACGTGCTTGACGCCCGCGGCCTCCGCGGCGGGCGCGAAGTGCTCGATGCCCTCGTGCGCGGCGTACAGGAAGACCTTCTCGACGCCTTCCAGTGCGGGCGCGAGGGTCTCGGGGGCGGTGAGGTCGAAGCGGGCGGGCAGGACGCCGCCCGGCAGCTCGACCTCGACGGGGGCGCGGCTGGCCGCGCGCACCGGGGTGCCCGCGAGGATGAGCTGCGCGATGACGTTGCGCGCGATGGAACCTCGCGCGCCGGTGACCAGGACGGTCATGGACGGTCTCCTTCAGTGGTGTCTTCGGTGGTGTGCTCGGTGGCGGTGTCCGCGGCGAGCCGCGCGAGGATGCGCGACAGGGTGTCGCCGTAGCGGGATTCGAACTCGGGATCGTCGATGTCGACGCCGAAGAGGCGCCGGGCGGTGGAGCGGAAGACCGCGGGCGCGAAGACCATGCCCATCATTGCGAGCTGCACGGCGGCGGTGTCGAGGTCGGGCGCGAACTCGCCCTGCTCGCGGCGCTCGCGCATCCGCGCCTGCTCGGCGTCGACGTCCGCCTGGGTCTCCTCCTGCGGGGCGTCCTCGGCGAGCGCCCGCCACAGGGTGAGCCGCACGAGCCGCACGTCGGCGAGGTTCTTCCGCAGGTACCAGCGCATGAGCTCCGCGGGCGGGACGTCCGCGTCGGCGTGGTCGCGCTCGGCCGCGAGCCAGTCGCGCTGGAGGGCCCGGTACAGGCCCTCCTTGCCGCCGAAGTAGTAGCTGACGAGCTGCTTGTTCACGCCCGCGCGCTCGGCGATGGCGCCGACGCGGGCGCCCTGGTAGCCGTGCGCGGCGAACTCGGTCAGCGCCGCGTCGAGCAGCTTCGCCTTGGTGCGCTCCGCGTCGCGCACCCGTTCACCGGGCTCGGGGGCCCGCTGCCGGTTCGTCCTGGGTTCCACAGGACGAACCCTACCACGCAATCATCCGTTTGTTTGATTGGGTCATCTCGATGGATAATTAAGAGGCAGTCACTGCCACATGGCAGTGACTGCCTTATACTGGCCGCATGGACACCGGTCTGCAAGCCCGCAAGAAGCTCGCCGCGATGCACCGCATCCAGCACGCGGCCCTGGACCTGTTCGAGGAGCAGGGCTTCGACGAGGTCGCCATCGAGGCGGTCGCCGCGGCCGCCGACGTGTCCCCGCGGACCGTCTACCGGTACTTCGGCACCAAGGAGATGCTGGTCATCTGGGACGAGGACGACGAGGTCGAGATCGACCCGCTGCTCGCCGGGGTCATCGGCGCCGACCCGATCGGCGCGATCCGCGAGTCGATGCGCGCGGCCTTCGCGGCCATGGGCGAGGCCGAGCTGCGCCTGGTCCGGCGCCGCGTCGCCCTGGTCTACCGGTACCCGTCCATCGAGGCCGCGCTCATCCTCCACGCCTACGCGCGGACCCGCGCGATCGCGGCCGCCGTCGGCGGCGGCGACACCCTCGAAGTGCAGGTCTTCGTCCACGCCCTCGTGGGCGGCCTCCTCGGCGGCATCCGCCACTGGTGCGAGTCCGGATTCGCCGCGCCCCCGTTCGCGTTCGCGGACGAGGCACTGACCCTCGTCGAACACGGCCTCACCGGCCCCGACCGAAAGCGGGCGACCCCGAAATGACCGCAGTGAAGCACGTCCTCATCTCCGGAGCGAGCATCGCGGGACCCGCGCTCGCCCACTGGCTCGGGCGCCGCGGCGTCCGCACCGTCGTCGTCGAGAAGGCCCCGGCCCGGCGCACCGGCGGCTACGCGATCGACGTGCGGGGCAAGGCGATCGACGTCATCGACCGCATGGGCGTGCTCGACGGCGCCCGCGCCGCCGCGACCGGGATCACCAAGGGCGTCATGGTCGGCGCCGACGACCGCGCCCTCGCGACGTTCGGCGCCGACATGGTCGCGTCCGAGGAGCGTTCGCTGGAGATCCTCCGCGGCGACCTCGTGGGCCTCCTCCACGACGCGGCGCCCGACGCCGAGTACCGCTACGGCGACTCGATCGCCTCCCTCGCGCAGCACGAGGACCGGGTCGACGTGGTGTTCGCGTCCGGCGCCGCGGAGTCCTTCGACCTCGTCGTGGGCGCCGACGGGCTCCACTCGAACACGCGGGCCCTGGCCTTCGGGCCCGAGGCGCCCTACCGCCGGTTCCTGCGCTCGTACGTGAGCATCGCGACGGTCCCGAACCGGCTCGGCCTCGACGGGGAGGTCCGCCTGTACAACACCCCCGGCCGCGTCGCGGCCCTCTACCACTCGCCGCGGGCGGAGGGCGCGAAGGCGCTCCTGCTCCACCGCAGCGCAATGGAATCCGATGTGGATCGCGAATCGCCGTCCGCGCAGCAGGCGCACCTGCGGGACGTGTTCGCCGGGATGGGCTGGGAGACCGACCGGATCCTCGCCGACCTGCCCGGCGCGGCCGACTTCTACTTCGACTCGGTGACCCAGATCCACATGGGCGCCTGGTCGACCGGGCGCGCGGTGCTCCTGGGCGACGCCGGGTACGGCCCGTCGCCGATGTCGGGCCAGGGCACCAGCCTCGCACTCGTCGGGGCGTTCGTCCTCGCCGAGGAGCTCGCCGCGCATGCCTCGCCCGGACCCGCGCTCGCCGCGTACGGGCGCCGCATGCGGCCCTTCGTGGACGCGAACCAGGCGATCGCGGCGCCGGGCCTCGACTTCCTGGTCCCTGCAAGCGCGTTCGCGATCAAGGCCCGGAACGCGCTGCTCAGGTCGGGCCCGCTCCTGCGCCTCCTCGGCCGGTTCGGGACCAGGCTCGAGAAGGCCGCAGAGGCCGTCAGCCTCGACCGCTGAGGTCGCGCACCCGGTACGTCAGGTGCGTGCCGGACTCGGTCGCCAGGGACGAGACGGCCTCCAGCTTGATCCGGGCGTGGTCGATGCCGCCGAACAGGGCGTCGCCGGCGCCGAAGAGGACCGGGCGCAGCGTCAGCGAGAACTCGTCGACGAGCCCGGCGTTGAGGTACTGGAGGATCGTCGTCGCGCCGCCGCCGATGCGCACGTCGCGGTCCCCGGCGGCCTTGCGGGCCTGTTCGAGGGCGCTCTCGATGCCGTCGTTGACGAAGTGGAAGACGGTCCCGCCGGGGCGCTCCCAGGGCTCGCGGACCTCGTGGGTGAGCACGAACACGGGCGTGTGGAACGGGGCCTCCTCGGGCCAGCCGCCCTCGCCGCCGTCGAACATGCGCTTGCCGAGGACGGTGGCGCCGGTGCGGTCGAACACCGCTTTGAGGGCGTCGTTGTCGGGGCCGGTCTTGCCGCCGGACCCCATCTTGAGGTTCTCGCGGAAGAACGCCTGGCCCATGGCCCAGCCCTGGAGCTCGGCCCACTGCGACATCCACTGCTTGTACTCGGGGGCGTGGGTGCGGCCCTCGTTCATCGCCGCCATCGCGCCGCCGTCGACGGGGGCGATGTACCCGTCGAGGCTCATGGTCACGCTGAAGAACACCTTGCCGGCCATCAGATCTCGCCTTCCTTCTCGATGTAGGCCGCGAGGCGGCCGAGTGTCTGCTTGCCGCCCTCGATGGCGCCGTACTGCTCGACGACGCGGTCCTTGTGGGCCTTCGTCGGGAACACGGTGCGCATCTCGAGGTCGGTCCGGTCCCCCAGGTCGGTGAAGGTGAGGACCTGGTCGAAGCTCTCGGGGTCGTCCTTGAACGTGCCGTGGACGAGGCGGATCCGCTCGGGCGCGACGATCTCGCGGAACGTGATCCAGTTCGGGAAGTCGGTGCCGTCGGGCCCGTGCATCGTGAAGTCCCAGTCGCCGCCCTCGCGGAACGCGAAGGCCCGCGTGGTGGTCGTGAACCCGTCGGGGCCCCACCACTGCGCGAGGTGCCGGACCTCGGTGAACGCCTTGAACACGATCGCCCTGGGGCCGTTGACGACCCGGGAGAGCACGATCTCCCGGTCGGTCGGCCGCTCGTCAGTCGTCATCTCGCCCTTCCTGTTCCTTCAGTTCCTGCACGTACTCGTCGAGCCGGTCGAAGCTCGCCTCCCAGAACTGCGCGAACCCGCCGACCCACTCCTGGACCGGCCGCAGGGCCTGCGCGTTCAGGCAGTAGAGGCGCTGCTTCCCGTCGCTGCGCACCCGCACCAGCTCGACCTCCCGCAGGACCCGCAGGTGCTTGGACACCCCGGGCTGCGGCAGGCCGAGCTCGCCCGCGAGCTCGGACACGCCCAGCTCCCGCCCCCTGAGCAGGTCGAGGATGCGCCGGCGCTGGGGCTCGGCGATCGCGTTGAACGCGTCGGAGGTGGTCGCGGCTCGTGCCATGCACCGATCATATGCCCATAACGGAATATGTCAAGCGGGTCCCGTCATTCGCGGGCGGCGACGAGGCGGATCGGCGGCGTACGGGTCGCCGACAGGGCCGTGACCAGGCTCGTCGCCCCGACGACGGCGGCTGCGCCGAGGGCGAGGCCGATGAGGAGCGGCCACTGGACGGCGACGACCGTGGTCCCGGTGACGGCGCGGAGGGCCGCGGCGGCGCCGAGGACCGACGCGGCGGCCGCGAGGGCGCCCAGGAGCAGGCCGATGAGCACGACGGCCTGGGACTCCAGGAACGCGAGGGCGACGACCTGGCCGCGGGCGAGGCCGGTGACGCGGGCGGCCGCGAACTCGCGGCGGCGGTTCGAGGCGGCGATGACGACGGCGTTGACGATCGCGATCACGGTGTACAGCATGGTCATCCCGAGCAGGACGACCATCGTGTCGCGGGTGAACCGCTCGTCCTCGGCGGCGGCCGCGTCGATCGATTCCTCCACAGTGGTCACATCGCCGAAGGCGGCGAGGTCTGCGGCCGCCGCTGCCGGGTCGGCGCCCTCGTCCAGGCGGACCACGTGCTCCCAGGGACCGGTGCCCTTGGGCGCGAATCCGATCGGGAGCAGGTACTCCGGGCCGGCGACCGAGGGCGGCAGGATCGCGGCGATCCGCACGTCGAACCGCTCGCCGCCGAGGCGCACGTGCAGGGTGTCGCCGACGCTCCACTCCCGTTCGCGCCCTTCGGCGGGGCTCACGGCGACGGCGTTCCCGGCCAGGTCGGCGAGGTCGCCCGCGACGGGTTCCACGCGATGGGTCGCGGCGTAGGCGGCGGGGTCGACGGCGAGGCCGTAGTGCGCCTCGTACCAGGAGGCCCCGGACTCCGCGAAGGCCAGCTCGAAGAGGACCTCCGCCTGGGCGGACACCGCGGCGACGCCCTCGGCGTCCGCGATCCCGGCCTCGGGGCGGTCGGCGGTCACCAGCAGCTCGCCGTCCACAGTGCGCAGTGACTCCTGGCGACCGGCCTCGCCGACCGTGGCGAGGGTGCCGCCGATGGCCGCGGTGAGCGCGAACAGGACCATGACCGGCGCGGCCGTCGCGGCGCTGCGGCGGGCGTCGGATCGCAGGTTCGACAGCGCGAGTTCCCCGGTGACGCCGCGGAACACGAGGGCGAGGAGCCCGGCGGCGAGCGGGACGGCGAGCGGCGCGAGCGCGCTGAAGCCGATGACCAGCGGCACCGTGACGAGGAACGGCGTGAGCTGGATGAACCAGACCGGCAGCGGCGCACCGCCACCGGGGAACAGCATGTACAGGACCGCGGCCCCGGCGAGGCACACGAGGCCGGTCGCCCAGCGCGAGAACGTCATGACCTGCGCGGCCTCCGCGCCTTCGCGCAGCGCCTCCTGCGGGCGGATGCGCGCGGCCCGCCGCGAGGCGGCGAGGACGCCGAGGACCGCGAGGAGCACGCCGGTCCCGAGCGACACCGCGACGGCCCACGGCCGCCACTCGGCCGCGAATCCCGGTGGGGCGAACTCGAACCGCTCCAGAATCCACGTCTGGGCGCGCATGACCGGCAGGCCCAGGACGGTCCCGAGCGCCGACCCGGCGAGCCCGAGCAGGACCGCCTCGCCGACGAGGAGCGAGCGGACCTGGCCGCGGCTCGCGCCGGTGAGCCGCAAGAGCGCGAGCTCCCGGCGGCGCTGGGCCACGGTGAACCCGAACGTCGAGGCGACGATGAAGACGGCGGTGAACGCCGCCAGCGCGAGCACCATCGACAGGAGCGTCACGGCCCCGTCGTAGGCGCCCTGGAGCGCGAGCGCGTCCGCCGCGGCGAGGTGCGCGGGGACCGGGGCGGTCGCGGCGGCGACGAGCGCGAGGAGCGAGGACTGGACGAGGGCGGTGCCGAGGCAGACGGTGAGGACGGCCCCGGCGAAGACCTGCCAGCGGTCGCAGAAGGTGTTCCAGGCGAGCAGGAGCATCTAGTCCTCCAGGGCGGCAAGGCGTTCGGCGACCTCGCGGGTCGTGGGGCGTTCGAGGCGGTCGACGATGCGGCCGTCGCGGAGGAAGAGGGTGCGGTCGGCGGCCGCGGCGGCGGCCGGGTCGTGGGTGACCATGATCGTGGTCTGACCGCGTTCGTCCACCATGGACCGCATGAGGGCGGTGACGGCGCGGGCGGCCTTCGTGTCGAGGGCGCCGGTCGGCTCGTCGGCGAAGAGGACGGCGGGGCGGGTGACCATGGCGCGGGCGATGGCGACGCGCTGCTGCTGGCCGCCGGAGAGCTCGCGCGGGCGGTGCCTGCGGCGGTCGGCGAGGCCGACGGCGTCGAGGACGGCGCGCACCTCGCGGCGGTCGGGTCGTCGTCCCGCGAGGCGCAGGGGCATGGCGACGTTCTGCTCGGCGGTGAGCGAGGCGATGAGGTTGAACGTCTGGAACGCGAAGCCGATCTCGGTGCGGCGCAGGCGGGTCAGTTCGGCGTCGGTGGCGTTCGTGATGTCGCGGCCGCCGACGCGCACGGTCCCGGCGGTGACGCGTTCGAGGCCCGCGGCGCAGTGCAGGAGCGTGGACTTGCCGGACCCGGAGGGGCCCATGACGGCGGTCCAGGAGCCCGCGGGGAACGCGATGTCGACGCCGTCGAGGGCGCGCACGGCGGCGTCGCCCCTCCCGTAGACGCGGGTGACGCCGGCGAGCTCGACCGGGGATTCGGTGGTGTGCATGCCCGCAAGGGTGCGGGCGGGCCCTGACACGCCGCTGACACCGCGCGGGGCGCGCTGTCAGCGCAGGGCGCGGATGTCGGCGAAGACGCGCTCGTGCGCGGCGGCCGCCGCGGGCGAGGTGAGGTCCATGCCCTGGATGAAGCCGTGGACGAGTCCGGGCTCGCAGCGGTACCGGACGTCGTTCCCGGCGGCGCGGAGGCGCTCGGCGAAGACCGCGCCCTCGTCGCGGAGGGCGTCGTCCTCGGCGGTGACGACGACGGCGCGCGGCAGGCCGGACAGGTCCGGGACGAGCATGGGGCTGTTCGCGGAGTCGGCGCGGCGCTCCGCGTCGGGCTCCCACTGGGCGACGGCCCACGCGAGGAAGTCCGCGTCGAGTCCGAAGCCGGTGCCCTTCTCCTCGACGCTCGGCTGCGAGA
Source organism: Glycomyces sp. NPDC047369 (assembly GCA_040643255.1). Lineage (GTDB taxonomy): Bacteria > Actinomycetota > Actinomycetes > Mycobacteriales > Micromonosporaceae > Glycomyces. The sequence goes on from JBEYTX010000002.1 coordinate 386,138, forward strand.
GCGTCAGGTCCGTGTTGGGGCACAGCAGGATCTGCGCCTCCGGGAGGCGTTCCCCGCTGTCGCGCAGGCGGATGCAGGCCATCGCAGCGAGGAACCCGCCCGCGGAGTCCCCGGCGACGGCCCACGGCTCGGCCCAGCGCAGCACCGCGGCGACGTCGTCGATCCCGGCCGGGTTCGGGTGCTCGGGCGCGAGCCGGTAGTCCACGGCCAGGACCTCGACGCCGCACAAGTCGGCGATGCGGCGGCAGGTCCGGTCGTGCGTGTCGAGGTCGCAGAGGACCCATGCGCCGCCGTGGACGAACACCACGACCGGCCGCGGCTCCCCGTGCCCGTACCGGCGCAGCCGCAGCCCGCCGGGGCCGGTGAGGTCCTCGACGTGCGGCAGCTCGGGGCCGGGGGCCCGCTTGCCCTGCCGGGCCGTGATGTTCGCACGCAGTTCGTCCAGATCGGGGATCGCCATGCGCGCCATTCTCACACCGCCCGCCCCACCGGCCGCACCCGTCCCTACGAGAGCAGGCCGATGCGGAACCCGGCGGCGACGGCGTGCGCCCGGTCGCGGGCCCCGAGCTTGCGGTACAGATGCCGCGCATGGGTCTTGACGGTGTCCTCGCTGAGGAACAGGAGCCGCCCGATCTCGGCGTTGCTGCGGCCCTCGCTCATGGCCCGCAGGACCTCCAGCTCCCGCTCGGTCGGGGCGGTGCCGAACGTCGGGGCGGCCCGCCGCTGCGCCGGGACGCCGGGGCGCGGCCAGTTCGCCAGCATCGAGCACGTCAGCGCCGACACGAGCTCGTCGGCCTCCGCGCCGGAGCCGAACACGCCGCGGGCGCCCGCGGTCACGGCCTCGGCGGCGGGCTGCGGCCCGGTCACGCCGACGACGATCGTCGCGGTGCGCGGCCACGTGCGGCGCACCCGGGTCAGGAACGCCGCCCCGTACGAGAGCGCCACGGCCGCATCGAGGATCGCCACCTCTGACGGGCGCTGCGCCTGCATGGCGAGGGCGTCCTCGCCGGTGCCCGCGGTGCGCACGGCGTGGTCGATGCCGTGCCGGGCGGCGACGACGGCGAGGCGGCGCGTCGCGGCGAACGTGCGGGAGCAGATGAGTACCGAAAGCATGCTTTTCCTGTCGGCCGTGGACTCGCTGGGCGGGCCCGTGCTGTGATCGGGCTGGTCGGCACGGACCGGGACCGTCCCATGCGGTCTGCGACTGTGGTTCGTGCCATATAGATTGACGCGTGAGCGCGCTTCCGGTCATTGGCAGGCGGGACAGCGTTTCGGCCGGCGCGTTGTTCCCCGATACAGCCCGCGCACCGGCGATCCCGGCGGAGGTGACGGTGGAGACCATCGAATCGACAAGCAGGACAGCGGAAGAGATCATCCGGCGCATCGGCGGCGGCGTCCCGGCGCTGGCCGAGCGCATCACGGCGCGGATCTTCACGGAGATCCCGGTCTACGCGGCCGGGGCGGTGCCGCGGGAGGTGGTGCTCGCGTCGGTCGTCGGCAACGTCGAGGACGCGTTCGACCGCCTGTCGGGCCGCAAGTTCGACCTGGCGACGGCCGTGAAGACCGGCCGCGAGCGGGCGCAGCAGGGCATGCCGCTCGCGGACCTGCTGTCCTCGTTCCGGATGGGCTACGACGAGACGTGGGACGCGATCATCGCGGCGGCCCGGCTCGCGCCCGCGATCCCCCCGGAGGACGTCGTCGACCTGTCGCGCAGCTGGTTCCACCTGCACAACCTGGTCGGCGACACCATCATCCACGCGTACCGCGAGGAGGCCCAGCACCTGCTGCTCACCCGCGAGCGCGAGCGGGCCGCGCTCGTGAACGTGCTGCTGACCGGCGACATCGGCCTCGCGACGGTGGTCGAGGTGGCGGGGAAGCTGCGGCTGCCCGTGGAGGGCGTGTTCGTGGTGGTCGCGGCGGCGACGGGGCTGGGCGAGGACCCGATCCCGCGGGTCGGGTCGAGCCTGTCGGCGATCGACGTGGGCTCGGTGTGGCACCTCGCGCAGGACGCCCTGGTCGGCGTCCTGTCCCTGGAGAAGGCGTCCCGCATGCCGGCGGTCCTGGAGGTCCTGGAGCGGCACGCGTCCGGGCCGATCGGGGTCAGCCCGGTGTTCGCGCCGCTGCGGCGGGCCGCGTGGGCGCTGGGGCTCGCGCAGCTCGTGCTGCGCCGCCAGCCCGGGACGGCCGCGGTCGAGCAGTTCCGCGACGACCCGATGAACGTCCTCGTCGCGTCGGCTCCCGATGCGGCGCAGGAGACCTCGCGGACGGTCCTCGGCGGCCTCCTCGACCTCGCCCCCGACCGCCGCGACCTGCTCCTGTCGACGTTCAGCGCCTGGATCGAGGCGGGCGGCTCCGCGCAGGCCACGGGCGAGGCGCTCACGTGCCACCCCAACACGATCCGGCACCGCCTGCGCCGCATCGAACTCGTCACCGGCCGGAACCTCACCCGCCCGGGCGACATCGCCGAACTCGTCGCGGCCTGCCATGCCTGGACCCAGCTCCCGCCCCAGTCCTGGGACCGCTGAGCGCAGATGACAAGGGGCGGGGCCGGACGACGGATCGTCCGGCCCCGCGGGTTTCCTCGATCAGGCGGCGGTGGCGACCTCGGTCTTCGTGCGGCGAACGGTCGCGAGGGCGAGCAGGACGCCCGCGACCGCGACGGCCGCGGCGGCGGTGAACGCGGCCGAGAAGCCGTCGGTCAGCGCCTCGGGGTTCCCGAGCTCGTTGGCGCCGAAGGGGACCGCGACGGCGGTGACCACGGCGAGGCCGAGCGCGGACCCGATCTGGTAGCTGGTGTTGACCAGCCCCGAGGCCAGGCCGCCCTGTTCCGGTGCGGCGCTGGAGATCGCCATCTGGAGCGACGGGATGAACGCGAGCGACATGCCGAGCGCGGCGACGAGCGAGGCCGGGAGCACGTCTGCCGCGAACGTCCCGTCAGGACGGACGAGCGAGAGCCAGCCCAGGCCCGCGGCCAGCAGGAGCAGGCCGGTGGCGATCATGGCCTTGGCGCCGAACCTCGCCGTCAGGCGCGGGGCGATGACGACCATGCCGAGCATGATGAGCGCGGTCATCGGCAGCAGCGCCGCCCCTGAGGGGAACGCCGAGTACCCGAGCACCTGCTGGAGGTACAGGTTCAGGAAGAACCACATGGGGATCCACGCCGCGCCGAGCAGGGCCTGCGCGAGGTTGGCCGCGCCGAGGTTCGGGGAGCGGAAGATCGCCAGCGGCATGAGCGGTTCGCGGCGCTTGGCCTGCACGGTCAGGAACAGGGCGAGCAGGACGGCGGCGCCGGCCAGGACGCCCCAGGTCGGGGCCGAGGCCCACCCGGCTTCGGGGGCCCGCACGATCGCGAAGACCGCGCCGCCGAGGCCGAGCGTGGCGAGGACCGCGCCGAGCACGTCGATCGAGCCGCGGGCGCCCGCGCCGCCGGGCAGCAGCGCCGGGGCGGCGGCCACGGCGAGCACCGCGATCGGGATGTTGATGTAGAAGACCCACGGCCACGAGGCGTACTCGGTGATGAGCCCGCCGAGGAACACCCCGGCGGTGCCGCCCGCGGGGGCCGCCGCGCCGTATACCGCGAACGCCTTCATGAGCTCTTTCGGGTTGGCGCCGAACAGCATCATGAGCAGCGTCAGCGCCGAGGGCGCGATGAGCGCGGCGCCGACGCCCTGGACGGCGCGTCCGGCCAGCTCGACCACGACGTTCCCGGCGAGCCCGGCCGCGAGCGAGCCCGCGCCGAGGACGATCCAGCCGAGGCTGAAGACGCGGCGCGCGCCGAGCAGGTCCGAGAGCCGCCCGCCGAGGAGCAGCAGGCCGCCGAAGACGACCACGTACGCGTTGAAGACCCACGACAGGCTCTCCTGCGTGAACCCGAGCTGGGCCTGCATCTTCGGCAGCGCGACCCCGATGATCGAAGTGTCCATGATGACCATGAACTGCGCCAGCGCGATGAGCCCGAGGGCGACCCATCGCCGCGAGGCGGGCGGTGTCGATGTCCGTGACATGACTGCTCCTAAATACCGGTAGGGGGTATGTGCAGGAGTAGTTCTAACATACCCCTGGGGGGTATGCAAACGGCAGTGCTCCAGATCCCTTCGCGGAGACGACGATGGGGACCCTGCCGAATCGGCAGAGTCCCCACGGTCTTGTTGCGGAGGATATGGGATTTGAACCCATGATCGGGTATCACCCGAAACCCGCTTAGCAGGCGGGCGCACTAGGCCACTATGCGAATCCTCCTGGAGCCGCACGTCAGACGTACGAGCATCGAGCATACCGGTAGGGCGCGCGGGGGGCCAAGCGGGTTCGGGTCGGTCAGAGCCAGCTCACGTGGGGCGCGACCAGGAGGTATCCGACGAAGGCGGCGATGTCGAGGAGGGTGTGGGCGACGACGAGGGGGCCGGTGCGCTTCCACTTGAGGAAGCACAGCGCGAAGACCGCGCCCATGACGGCGTTGCCGATGAAGCCGCCGAAGCCCTGGTAGAGGTGGTACGTGCCGCGCAGGAGCGAGTGCGCGACGACGATCGAGACCGGGCGCCACGCGAGCTGTTGGAGACGGGTGACGAGGTAGCCGACGCCGACGACCTCTTCGACGATCGCGTTCTTGAACGCGGCGAGGACGAGGACCGGGACGGCCCACCACACGTCGTTGAGGTTCGCGGCCGCGATCGTCGCGTTCAGGCCCAGCGCGCGGGCGGTGAAGTACAGCGCGAGCCCCGGGATGCCGATGCACGCCGCCAGGCCCGCCCCGCCGAGCAGGTCGAACCAGGGGCGGCGGGCGTCGAAGCCGATGGCCCGGAACGGGTTCCCGCGGTCGAGGCTCAGAAGGTGGAGCGCGAGGGCGACCGGGGCCATCGCGAGGGCGAGACTGACGAGCTGCTGCGCGAGGTCGTACCAGGGCCGCTCGGCCTCGGCGCGCGCGGAGTTCATGGACTGGACGGCGTCAGCGAGGCCGCCGGGCTCGGTGAGGGTGCCGACGATCGAGACGAGCGACCAGACCGCGGAGGCGCCCAGGGAGAGCAGGAGGACGATGACGACCTCGCGGCCGACGGTGCGGCGCGGGAGGAGCGGCGGGGCATCGGTCTGCGACATGCGACCAGCGTGCCAGAGACACGAAAGGGGACGCCGCCACGGGACCGGTCGCACCGCGTGTGCGACGCGTCGCCGCAAGTCAGGGGCATGATCGAACCTGTTAGGCGAGGTGCTGTGAATCTCATCCCACTCGGCGACGCTCACCCTCACGGCACCTCGCCTGCCTACACCCCGTCGCCGCGCCGCGTCTGTCGGTTTATTGACACTGCGCTCGCGGAATCAGGTAAGGTTAGCCAGTCCTTACCTGAGAGGGGTATCCTGATGCGGCTCGCGACTGCGGAGGCCTTCCGCGGCTTCCCCGTGCTCGCGCTGCCGCCGGTCCCCGACCCGATGCGCGCCCTCCGCGCCGTCGCCACCCAGGTCGAACGCGAAGTGAGCCCCCACCCCGTCGCCGGGATCAGGTCCTGGCTCCACGGCGAGCCCGTCCCCGACGCCGTCGAGTTCCCCGCGATCGAGCTCGCCGCGGGCGAACGCGTCGAGGAGCTCATGACCGCGGCCGGGGCCCTGTGGGGCGGCTCGGCCCACGCGAACGCGGCGCTGGCCTGGAAGACCTACTGCTACTGGACCCTCGCGCCCGCCGTCCTCGGCTACGTCGCGGCCCGCCGCATCCCGGTCATGGACGCCGCGAACACCGTCTTCCGCGTGAGCACCGACGCCCCGATGTTCTCGGTGCGCCAGGTCCGCCCGCGGTTCCTCGCGCTCCCGCACGACCCGTGCGCGGACCACCCCGACGTCGAGGTCGCCGCGAACGAGGAGGTCCTGCTGGACCGCCTGCGCGCCACGGTCTTCGACGCGCACCTCGGGCCGGTCCTCGAAGCGTTCCTGGCCCGGGTCCGGGTCGGGCGCCGCACGCTCATGGGGTCGCTGGCCTCGGGCCTGTCGTACGCGGTCGCGTCGATGGCGGCGGTGGTGCCCGATGCGGACGAGGTCATCGCGAAGACCCTGCTCGAAGCGTTCGACGTCGCGCACCTGGTCGACGTCGCGACCGGCGAGGACGGCCGCCTGGCGTACCGGCGCCGCACCTGCTGCCTCGCGCTGACCATCGAGGGCGGGCGCACCTGCTCGACCTGCTGCGTCCAGACCGATCGGTGCTAGCGGCCGCGTTTGATAGATTGACGCGTGCCTTCACGGGCGCTGGAGAAGTCGCATAGTGGACTAGTGCACCGGTCTTGAAAACCGGCGTGGGTGTCACAACCCACCGTGGGTTCGAATCCCACCTTCTCCGCCACACCGCCAGCCCCGCGCTCAGGGCATGAAAAAGGACTCAGCACCCCGGCACGGTGCTGAGTCCAGGAATAGAGTAACCCCATGGCGCAACATGCTTCACTTCCGGGTCGGGATATTCACAGAATCGTTACCATGGCGCGCCGCTGCGAGGAGGCGGACGGCATCGCCCCCTTCAACGAGCAGACCACCCTCGCCATGTCGATGAACCCCGACAGGCACCGCAGGCATTTCGTTGTGCCCCTTAATGACACGGTGGTCGCGTACGCGGGCGCGCAGGTCGTCGGGGACGTCGCGGAAGCGGAGCTGGCGGTCGATCCGGCGCATCGGCGCAAGGGCGTCGGCGGCAGGCTGCTCGACGCCGTCCTGGACTGGATCGACCCCTCCGTGGCCGAACTCCGGATCTGGGGGCACGGCGACCTGGAGTCGTCGCGCGGCTTCGCGGCGGCGCGGGGCTTCGAGCGGTCGCGGGTGCTGTTCCAGTTCTCGCGGAGCCTCGAAGGGTTCCCGTGGCCCGCAGGCTGGCCCGCGGGCGCGGGCAGGAACTGGCCGGTCGGGGACGCCCCGGCGGCGGCGCTCGCCGAGGGGGTCCGCCTGCGGCCGTTCAGGACCGGGCGGGACGAGGCCGAGTGGCTGCGGGTGAACGCGGCCGCGTTCGCCGACCACCCCGAGCAGGGCCGCTGGACCGCAGCGGACCTGCGTGCGCGCGAGGAGGAGTCCTGGTTCGATCCGGACGGCCTCCTGGTAGCGGAGGACGACGAGGGGATGCTCGGCTTCCACTGGACCAAAGTGGAGGGCGGGGTCGGCGAGGTGTACGTGCTGGGCGTCGACCCGCGCGCGCAGGGCACGGGCCTGGGCCGGACGCTGACGCTCGCGGGGCTCGCCCACCTTGCGGCGCACGGCATCCGGCAGGTGGACCTGTACGCGGACGAGTCGAACACCAGGGCCGTGGGCCTCTACCGCAAGCAGGGCTTCGAAGTGGTCCGTACAGACGTGCAGTGGTCGCAGGAGCTGCGCCGGCGGCGCTAACGCGCGGGCGAGCGCCCCGGCCGGGTAGCCCTCTTCGCCGGGCAGGACCAGGCGGGCCTCGCCCTCCCGGAGGTTGACGCGCGGCAGGATCGGCGCCATCTCGCGCTGCTCGGCGGCGGCGAAGACCTCGCCGACGGTGGAGTAGCGGGAGAGCTCGGCGAGGACCGTGGCCTCGGGCATGGACATCTGGCCGCCGTACTGGCAGACGGCCTGCTCGGGGCCGATCCAGGTGGCGTACTCGGGTTCGCGGACGCGGATGCGCGGCTGGAAGCCCTCGGCGAGGGTCGCGACGTAGATCCACGTGTCGAAGCGGACGGGCTCGTACTCGGGGGTGACCCACCGGGCCCAGGCCCGCTGGAGGGCGACCATCGCGCCGGTCTCCTCCTCGACGGCCCGCACGCCGGTCATGGCGACGTCGGGGTCGTCGGGCTTGTGGCGGCCGCCGGGGAACCCGTAGAGGGACCCGCGGGGGCCGGTGCCGGAGCGCTCGTAGGCGCCGTCCACGTCGAGGTGCGCCCAGCGTTCGCGGGCGGTGGCGCCGGGCATGTCGGCGCGGCCGATCGCGGGGAGCCCGAACGGCTCCTTCGCGGCGTGCCGCAGCAGGAACACGCGCAGCGGGGCCTCGCGCAGGAGGACGACGACGGCGGCGCGCTCGGGTTCGGCGGGGGCGCCCTGGTCCTTGAGTCGGGCGAGCGCCCGGGCGGCCGACTCGGAGTCGACCGCCCTGAAGTCCCACTTCCCGAAGCGCTGTATGGACATGCACTTCACGCTAGTCGAAGCGGGGGCGGCGGCGGTGCGCAACGGGGAAACGGGAGCGGCCCGGTCCGAGGGGACCGGGCCGCGTCGCGGAGCCGCTAGCCGAGGAACTGGATGGGCAGGTAGAAGAGCGCGCCCACCAGTGCCGCGATCGGGAACGTGATGATCCAGGCGATGACGATGGAGCGGGCGACGCCCCACCGGACCGCGCGCCTGCCGCCGGTCGAGCCGACGCCCATGATCGCGGAGGTGATGGTGTGGGTCGTGGAGATCGGGGCGCCGAGGAGCCACGTGTTCGCGTACAGGACCGCGGAGGCGACGGTCTCGGCCGCGAAGCCCTGGGGCGGGCCGAGGTCGATGATGCGGCGCCCGAGGGTCTTGATGATCCGCCAGCCGCCCGCGTAGGTGCCCGCGGCCATGACGGCGGCGGCGACCCAGTAGACCCACTGGGGGATGTGCTCGGCGTTGTCCTGCATGCCGCCGACGTAGAGGGCGAGGACGATGACGCCGATGATCTTCGCGGCGTCCTGCATGCCGTGGCCGAGGGCCATCGCGGCCGCGGAGACGGTCTGCGCGTGGCGGAAGCCCCGGTTGAGCTTGTCGGGGCGGCCGCGGCGGAACAGCCAGTAGACGGCGATCATGACCAGGAAGCCGAGGACGAAGCCGACGACCGGCGAGATGATCGTGGGCAGCACGATCTTGTCGACGATGCCGTGCCACAGCACCCAGTCGTTCGCGTTGCCGGTGATGATGAGGCTCCCGGCCATGGTCGCGCCGACGATGCCGCCGAACAGCGAGTGCGACGAGGACGTCGGGAGCCCGAAGTACCAGGTGGTGAAGTTCCACGCGATGGCGCCGAGGAGGCCGGCCATCACGATGAGGAGCCCCTCGATGCCGGTGGGCAGGACCACGAGCCCCTCGGCGACGGTCTTGGCGACCTTCGCGCCGAGGTGCGCGCCGATGAAGTTGCCGACCGCGGCCATGCCGAGTGCGACCCGGGGCCGCAGCGCCCGGGTCGAGATGGAGGTGGCGATGGCGTTCGCCGAGTCGTGGAAGCCGTTCGTGTACCCGAAGAGGAGCGCCGCGGCGATGCAGAGGAATACCGCGATGGTCACTGTGTCCACGGTCAGGATTCCTTGACGTAGACGGACTCGACCACGTTGGAGACCGACTCGAACGAGTCGCACGCGGCTTCGAGCTCGTCGCCGACCTCTTTGAGCTTCATGACCGTCAGGGCCTCGTACTCGCCGGAGTAGAGGCGGACCAGGAGCATCCGGTAGGCGCGGTCGCCGTCGTTCTCCAGGCGGTTGCACTCGACCCAGAAGTCCTGCATGGTCGCGTTGAGGCCCTTGAGCTTCGGCATGTACTCCACGAGCAGGTCGGCCTGCTGGGCGAGGACGGTGATCTGCTCGATCATCTCGCGCGGCAGGGCCGGGAGGTCGGAGAGGCCGTACAGGTAGACCAGGTTCGCGGCCGCCTCGATGTGGTCGAGGATGTCGTCGAGCTTCCCGGCCAGGTGGTACATGTCGGTGCGGTCCATCGGGGTGACGAACGTGGAGTTCACCTTGTTGAACAGGCGGTGCGTCAGCTGGTCGTTGTCGTGCTCGACGTCGACGAGGCGCTCGGAGATCTTCTGGAAATCGGGCGCGTCGTCGCCCAGCTCCGAGAGGATCCCCACGCCGCGGCGGATGTTGTCCGCGGCGTCGTTGAAGAAGGCGTAGAACGCGTCGTCCTGAGGCTTCAGCGAGAACCGCACCGGGCACCCCTGCTTTCGGTCGCTTTGACTGTCCTCACTGTACCGATCAGGCAAGGGGACGGCTGGAAATCGTCACGCCGAAGTTAACATCCAGGTGAACGTGACACAAGCTTGCGAAGTTCCCTGTGTGAGACTCCACGAAACCGCTCTAAGCTGGGGTTATGGAAAAGTTTTAGTGAAGTTCATGAATTGTTAACCTTCGGCGGCGGCGTCCGCGAGACGGCTCAGCGCTCCCGCCACCGAATCCGACTTCGTCGTGTACCAGAACGGCGGCAGCGAGTCCCGCATGAACTTCCCGTACGACCGGTTCGACTGGAGCCGCGAGTCGAGGATCGCGACCACCCCGCGGTCCGTGGTCCGCCGGATCAGCCGCCCGGCCCCCTGCGCGAGCCGGATCGCCGCCGCGGGCACCGACACCTCCGCGAAGCCCGACCGGCCCGCCGCGTCCGCGGCCTCCGACCTGGCCGCCGTCAGCGGCTCCGTCGGCCGCGGGAACGGGATCCGGTCCACCACGACCAGGCGGCACGTCATGCCCGGCACGTCCACGCCCTGCCACAGCGACATGACGCCGAGCAGGCACGTCGAGTCCTCCTCCTTGAACCGCTTCACGAGCGACCCGAGGGTCTCCTCCCCCTGGAGCAGGATCGAGTAGTCGGTCTTGGCGCGCAGCAGCTCCGCCGCGGCTTCGGCGGCCTTCTTCGACGAGAACAGGCCCAGGGTCGCGCCGCGGCTGGCCTCCACCAGGCGCAGCAGCTCCTTCCCCGCGTCGTCCGACAGGCCCGACGCGGTCGGGCGCGGCAGCGCGGCCGCGACATACAGGATCCCCTGCTTCGGGTAGTCGAACGGCGAGCCCACGTCGAGCGAGGTCCAGCCGTGCCCGTCCGCGGGCAGGCCGATGTTCCGCGCGACCGTGTCGAACTTCCCGCCGAGCGTCAGCGTCGCCGACGCCGCGATCACCGTCCGGTCCTCGTACAGCATCGCCGACAGCAGCCCGCCCACCGACAGCGGCGCCGCGACGAGGGTGGGGCCGTTGGGCTCCGCCCAGATGACGTCGTCCCCGGCCGGGCCGATGCACCGGCCCGCCGTCTCCACCGCCTCTACCAGGCCGGCCTTCAACTGCTGGGCGCTCAGCTGCTTCTTCGTCTCCGCGTCCAGTGCCCCGAGGTGGGTCGTGGCCTTCACGCACGAGGCGTTGACGAGGTTGAGCGCCTCCGTCAAAGGCGCGGGCAGCTCGCCGCTGAAGCGCTGCTCCCCCGCCATGTTCAGCGCGTTCTCCAGCGAGTCCGCGGCCTCCCGGATCTGATCGGCCACATCGGTGTCGATGAGCCGGCGCCCGCGCTGCGCGAGCCACCGCAGCCGCGCCGGGTGCAGCTCCGCGCGCGCCGCGTTCGTCACCCGGTCGACCAGCTCGTGCGCCTCATCGACGATGAGCACCTGGTGCTCGGGCAGCACGGACCGCTCGTTCATCATGTCGATCGACAGCAGCGCATGGTTGGTGACGACGATGTCCGCCTCGTGCGCGCGGGCCCGCGCGAGTTCCGCGAAGCAGTCGGGGCCCTGCGCGCAGTCCTTCGCGCCCGGGCACTCGCTCGACGTCGTCGACCCCTGCTTCCACGCCCGGTCGCTCACGCCCGGGTCGAGGTCGTCCCGGTCCCCGGTGTCGGTGTCGTTCGCCCAGTCGTACAGGCGCTGCACCTGCTTCGCGAACGACGCCTGCTGCCCCGCCCACTTGAGCTGCTCGGTCCCCTCGAGCATCCCCTCGTCCTCTTCCTCGTCGCCCGCGATCTTGCGCTTGCAGAGGTAGTTGTGGCGCCCCTTGAGGAGCGCGAACGAGGGCTTGCGGCCCAGGACCGGCGCGACGGCCTCCACCAGGCGCGGCAGGTCCACGGCCACCAGCTGGTGCTGGAGCGCGAGCGTCGCGGTCGACACGACCACGGTCTTGCCCGTGGCCAGCGCCGCGCACAGGTACGCGAGGGACTTCCCCGTCCCGGTGCCCGCCTGCACGAGCAGGTGCTTCCCGGAGTCGACGGCGGTGGCGACGGCCGCGCACATCTCGCGCTGGCCGTCGCGGGACGCGCCGCCGGGGGTGGCCGCGACGGCGGCGTCGAGGATCTTCAGGGCTTCGGCGTCGGCGCTCATCCTTCCCGGGCCGCCCGCTCGCCGGCCTCGATCGGGTCGCCGTCGGCGTGCGCGGCCTCGACGGTCGCCTCGCCGTCGCCCAGGCCGCGGGCCTGGGCTTCGCGGCGGGCGTCGCGGAAGCGGTTGAGCGCCCGGACGGTGCCGTTGACGATCGCGAGGAGCGGGACGGCGACGAGCGCGCCGACGATGCCCCACACGAAGCCGCCCGCGGTGACCGCGAGGACGATCGCGAGCGGGTGGAGCTTGACGGCGCGGCTCATCAGGAACGGCTGGAGCAGGTTCGATTCCAACTGCTGCACGGCCAGGACGATGCCGAGGACGATGAGCGCGTTGACGAGCCCGTTCTCGGTGCCGACGAGCGCGACGACGACGGCGACCGCGCCCGAGACGGTGGCGCCGATGATCGGGATGAACGCGCCGAGGAACACGAGGGTCGTCAGCGGCAGCCACAGCGGGATGTCGAGGAGCCACAGGCCCAGGCCGATGAAGATCGCGTCGACGGCGGCGACGACCACGACGGTGCGCATGTACTGGACGAGCGTCGACCAGCCCGCGCCGCCCGCGTAGCGCAGCGACTCGGTGGCGGGGCGCGGGAGCCAGCCGGTGAGGAAGGTCCAGATGCGGCGGCCGTCGCGGATGAAGAAGTAGGTGGTGAACAGGACCAGGAACAGGCCGGTGACGAAGTTCCCGAGGCCCGAGGCGGTCGAGCCCGCGACGTCGAGTCCGGTCTGGACGATCGTCTGCTGGTTCTCGCCGTACCAGTTGGTGATGTTGTCCTGGACGTCCGCGAGGACCTCCGCCACCTGCGCGCCGTCGAGGCCGTACGGGCCGGACTCGAGCCAGGCCTGGGCGTCGCGAAGGCCCTTGACGATCGAGTCGTAGAAGTCGGGGACGCCCGCGATGAACTGCTGGATCACGAACGTGACGACCGCGGAGACGACGGCGAGCCCTGCGACGAGCATGAGGATCGAGGCGAGGGACTTGTTCCAGCCGTGGCGGATCAGCCAGGCCGCGGCTGGCTGGAGCATCGCCGCGAGCAGGAACGAGATGACGATCGGGATGACGACGATGGTGACCTGGCTGAGCAGGTACAGGACCACGGCGAGCAGCGCCCCGATGATGAGCAGCCGCCACGACCAGGCGGCGCCGACGACCAGTCCCGTGGGGACGTAGCGGCGCTCCGGGTCGCCGCCGACCGCGGCCTCGGGCTCCTCGGGCGGCAGGTCCGCCCCGCCCCCGCCGACGTCCGGCTCCTCGTCGGCGCGCCCGGCGACGGCGCGCTCGGCGACCGGGTTGAGGCGCATGCCGATCCACAGCTGTCTGGCCCGGGCGGTGGTGCGGCGGAATCGGCTCACTGGCTCTCCAAGGACGGTTCCTCCGGAAGGAGGCGGGTGCAACGTCAACACGTACCGTACCGGTTCGGTGCGACCATCCCCATCCAGCCAGCACCACCGAGACCGGTCTTGCAGGCGCCACCACCCGGGGCCCGCGGTAGGCTCGGGCGCTGTGACCGAAACACCGTTGGACTCGACGACCGGCCTGCCCGTGCGGCTCCTCCACGACCGACTGCTCGTGCGCGAGGACGCCGACTCCGAGCGCCGCTCGGCCGCCGGGATCGTCATCCCCGCGACCGCTCAGATGGGCCGCCGCCTCCACTGGGCCGCGGCCGTCGGCGTCGGGCCGCTCGTGCGCTCCGTCGAGAACGGCGACCGCGTCCTCTTCGACCCCGAGGACAAGGCCGAGGTCGAGATCCAGGGCCGCACCTACATCCTCCTGCGCGAGCGCGACATCCACGCCGTCGCCGCCAAGCGCGTCGACAACGACGGCACCGGGCTCTACCTCTGATGCGCGTCGCGGTCACCGGCCTCGGCCTCATCGGCGGGTCCGCGGCCCTCGCGCTCGCGGACGCCGGGCACGACGTCGTCGGCCACGACCCCGACCCCGCAGTCCGAGAGGCCGCCGCCGCGCACTTCCCCGTCGCCGCCGACCCGGCCGCGCTCCTCGACGCCGACATCGCCGTAGTCGCCGCCCCCGTCCGCCACCTCGCCTCCGTCGCCGCGGCCCTCGCGGACTACCGGGGCCTCGTCACCGACACCGCCTCCGTCAAAGCCGACGCCGCCGACGCCTTCGCGGGCCTGGCCCGCTTCGTCGGCGGACACCCCATGGCGGGCAAGGAGACCGCGGGCTTCGCCAGCGCCGAGGCGGACCTGTTCCGCGACCGCGTCTGGGTCCTGTGCATCGAGGAGGACACCGACCTGGACGACTGGCTGCTGCTCGCGCGCCTGTGGACCTCCATCGGCGCCCGCGTCGTCCCGGCCCGCGCCGACGACCACGACGCCGCGGCCGCCCGCGTCTCGCACCTGGAGCACCTGGTCGCGGCCGCGCTGGTCCTGACCGCCGACGATCCGCTGTCGCGCACGCTCGCGGCCGGGTCGTTCCGCGACGGCACCCGCGTCGCGGCGAGCCCGACCGGGCTGTTCGCCGGGATGGTCGAGGGCAACCACGCGATGCTCCTGGACGCCCTCGACGAGCTGGGCGAGGAGCTCGGGACCGCGCACCAGCACCTCGCCGAGTACCGGCAGGACCCGGACCGGATCGCCGCGTGGTTCGACCGGGCCCGCGCCAGGCGCGCGGCCTGGCCGCCGGAGCCCGGGGAGGCCGAGCGGGTCCCGGTGACGCGTGCGGCGCTGCTGGAGCTGGGGGCCGCGGGCGGGTGGGTCGAGGCCGTGGAAAGTGAGGTCGCGATCGGGCGGCGGCCTCGCGTACAGTCCACTTCATGAGAAGAATCGATCAGATCGCCGACAAGTACGTCGAGGACTTCATCGCCCTCAGCCCGCTCATGGCGACGGCCATGGGCGTCCCCGGCCGGGACCACGAGATCGACGACCTCTCGCCCGCGGGCGCCGCGGCGCAGGCCGCGCTGCTGCGGCAGGGCATCGCCGACCTGGACGCCGCCGAGCCGGTCGACGAGCGCGAGCGGGTCGCGAAGGAGGCCATCCTGGAGCGGCTGCGCCTCCAGTTGGAGCGGTACGAGGCCGGCGACGAGTACCTGAGCCTGAACGTGCTGGCGTCCCCCGTGCACGACGTGCGGCAGATCTTCGACCTGATGCCCAAGGACGGGAAGGTCGCGGCCGAGAACATCGCGGCGCGCCTGGCCGCCGTCACCGAGGCGTTCAAGCAGTACACGGAGACGCTGCGCGCCGAGGCCGCCGAGGGCCGCGTCGCTGCCAAGCGGCAGGTCCTGGAGGTCGCCACCCACTGCGACAACTGGAACGGGATCAAGGGCCCGGGCACCGACTTCTGGGCGAACCTCATCAGCTCCGTGACGATCGACGGCGAGCCGATCACCTCCGGGCCGCTGAAGATCGCCCTGGGCAACAGCGCGGCGTGGGCGCGCTCGGCGACCCACAACTTCGCGCGCTTCCTGCGCGAGGAGCTGGCCCCGCAGGCGCCCGAGAAGGACGCGGTCGGCCGCGACCGCTACTCGCGGGCGTCGCGCTACTTCATCGGCGCGGCGATCGACCTCGAGGAGACGTACGCGTGGGGCTGGCAGGAGCTGGCCCGCATCGAGGCGGACATGCGCGCGACGTGCGAGCGGATCAAGCCGGGCGCGTCGATCGAGGAGACCGTGGCGTTCCTCGACCAGGACGGCGAGCAGAACCTCACCGACAAGGAGGTCTTCCGCGACTGGATGCAGGAGCTCGCCGACTCGACGATCGCCGACCTCGCGGACAAGCACTTCGACATCCCCGAGCAGATCCGCACGATCGACTGCAAGATCGCGCCGACCGAGGACGGGGCGATCTACTACACGGGCCCGAGCGAGGACTTCACGCGTCCGGGCGCGATGTGGTGGTCCGTGCCGGAGGGCCAGAAGCTGTTCGGCAAGTGGCGCGAGAAGTCCACGGTGTACCACGAGGGCGTCCCCGGCCACCACCTCCAGGTCGGCCAGACGATGGCCCGCACGGAGCTGCTCAACCGGTTCCAGCGCCAGATGATGTGGTGCTCCGGGCACGGCGAGGGCTGGGCCCTGTACTCCGAGCGGCTCATGGACGAGCTCGGGTACTACGACGACGACCCGGCCGGGCGCCTGGGCATGCTCGACGCGCAGTCGTTCCGCGCCGCCCGCGTCATCGTCGACATCGGCCTCCACTGCGAGTTCGCGATCCCCGAGGACAACCCGTTCGGCTGGCGGCCGGGCGAGGAGTGGGACGGCGAGAAGATGTTCGAGTTCATGAAGGCGCACACCCGCACCATCGAGGACGACATGCTGTCCTTCGAGCGCAACCGCTACCTCGGCTGGGCCGGCCAGGCCCCGTCGTACAAGGTCGGCGAGCGCCTCTGGATGCAGGCCCGCGAGGACTACAAGGCCCGCAAGGGAGCCGACTTCAGCCTGAAGCAGTTCCACACCGACGCCCTCAACCTCGGCTCGATGGGCCTCGACCCGTTCCGCGAGTCGCTGGCGCGCCTCTAGGCACCTGTCCTCGGCCTCGATCGCGACTCAGTCGTGGTCGAGGCCGAGTTCCATCTCCGGGCTGCCGAACCAGGCGCGGAGGCGGTCGGCGCCGCGGCGCATCGCGGCGATCTCGGCGGCGGTGAAGCCGCGCACCCGCCACGTCTCGATGACCACGCGGTCCTTCTTCACGGCGGCCTTCCAGTTCCCGATCACCTGGCCGTCGAGGAGGATCGCGGAGTTGAACCGGGGCCGGTCGGGGAACAGCGCGCGGGACACCGAGTGGTGCAGGACCAAGTCCTTGGTGTCGGTGTAGGAGCACAGCATCTCGTCGAAGCCCTGCACGAAGTCCACGACGGGCCCGCCGTCCTCCGGCTCGGGCCGCTCGCCCTCGTAGTAGAAGACCCGGTCGTCGTGGCGCAGCTCGCGCAGGCCCGAGCCGCCGAGCTTCAGCTCGTCGACGGCGGCCTTCGCGTCGGCGACCTTCAGGGTCGCCCAGCGGGTGAAGTCCTTCACGGTGGCGGGGCCGCGCGAGGCGAAGAACCGGCGCGCGAGCTCCCGGACCGCCTCGTCCTTGCTCAGGTCGCCAGGGGGGACGCGCTCGTCGAAGTTCGCGTACGTCTGCTTCCCGTCCTTCGCGTCTCCGGAGCAGATCGCCGCCGACACTTCGGCGTGCATCAGGAGGTGCCCCAGCCGCTGCCCGGTCGCCCCGGCGATGCCGGAGGCCTCGAGCGCCTCGCCGGCCTCCTCCCGCGTCAGGTGCCGCCCGCCCTCGGTCGCGGCCGCCAGCACCTCGGTGGCCCGCTCGTGCGTCCGCAGGTCGAGCCCGATGCCGCGGCTGCCGTTCACGATGACCTGCATGACGCGGTCGCCGCTGGCGGCGATCATCATCCGCAGGTCCGCCGCGGGGACGGTGTGCCAGGTGGTCCGCAGGACGTGCGTGCGGACGACGCGGCTCTGCTCGATGAGCGCGTCCACGGCGCCGACGCCCGCATGCGCGAGGCCGTCCCCGTCCGGTTTCGCACGCATCGCGGGGGTGAGCTTCGAGGGCTGGTACTCCTGCGACTGAACGGCGACGAGGTGCTCGAACGCGTCCATCGGCGTCGCGAGGCGCTCGCCCCACAGCCGCTGCGAGCGGGCGCGCCAGGCCGCGACGGCCGCCGGGGTGAGGTCTCGGGTGGGTGTCGGCATTCGCTCATGCTAGCGGGAGAAGGCGACATGAGCCCTCCGCCGAACCACCCGCCCCAGGGGCTCCGATGGCCGGAATCACGGGTGGTTCCTCTGCTCAGACGGGTGGACGCGGTTGCGAGGAGCAAGCACAATTGCGGCATGTCCCTTCCGAACGCGGTCCTCAGGCTCTCCACCGACGTCCTCGCCGACCTCAACGACGACGAACGCCTCGCCTTCGCGTACGCGCACGGCCCGGCCCTGTCGGGCTTCGGCGACGACGCCGAGCTCGTGTGCGTGTGGGAGACCGCCGAGGTCCCGGAGGACGCGACCGGCGAGGCGGTGCACCTCACGGTCAGTCGCTTCCAGGAGCTGCTTGAAGCGCTCGGCCGCGGAGAGGACTGGGAGCACCCCTCCTCCGAATCCCTCAAGGTCATCGGCGCATTTGCGGAGGGCACGCTCCTCGCCGACGACTCCGAACTCGGCTCCAAGGCCCGCGCCGAGGTGACCGAGTTCCCGCAGGCCCTCGCCGACGCGTCCCGCGAGGCCGTCGCCGCCGAAGCCGAGACCCTCGCCACCCGCCTCGCCGAATCCACCGACCCCTGGGAGACCGCCGAAACCCTCACCGCCGGCCTCCACCGCGCCTACGTCGCCCTCTTCGCCGCCGGCGGCTACTTCTTCCCCGGCCACCCCAACCGCGCCGACTTCGTCACCCGCTACCTCCTCGGCGACGAGGTCCCCGAAGCCGAAACCGCAGTCTGGGCAGCCGTCGGCACCGACACCCTCCCGGAAGCCTGGCGCACCTTCGCGAAGACGGTCCTGGACAACTGCTGATCCCAGATCCTTCTGTTCCGGGTTCAAATCTCGGACGAATGACCCACAGCACACCACCGAACCCGGTTGCAGGCGCGATCCAGAGCCAGGTAAGGTTATGCCCGGCCTGCTCAACCGGGCCAGGCGCCGCTAGCTCAACGGATAGAGCATCTGACTACGGATCAGAAGGTTGGGGGTTCGAATCCCTCGCGGCGCACCACCACAGAAAAAGCCGGGTCATCGACCCGGCTTTCCTGCTGTCCGGGGTCAGGCGAGAGCCGACCCCGCGCAGCTAGCTGAAGGCAGTAGGAAGGCGCGGCGTGTACGGCTCCTCCAGGGCCGCGACCTCGTCGTCGGTGAGTTCGAGGTCGACGGCCGCCGCTGCGTCGGCGAGGTGGTGGAGCTTCGTGGGGCCCACGATCGGAGCGGTCACCGCGGACTTCCCGAGCACCCAGGAGAGGGCGATCTGCGCCATGGGCACACCGCGCTCTTCCGCGATCCGGGCGACGGCCTCCACGATCGGGCGGTCGCGCTCGGCGTCAAAGCGGGCGGCCATCGGGTCGCGCTCGGACCGGGCCGTTCGCTCACCCCAAGGGCGGGCCAAGCGGCCCTTGGCGAGCGGGCTCCACGGGAGGCTGCCGACCCCCTGATCGGCGAGCAGGCCGAACATCTCGCGCTCCTCCTCGCGCTGCATCAGGTTGTACTGGTCCTGCATGGAGATGAACCGGGTCCAGCCGTTCACCTCGGCCACGTGCTGCATCTTGGCGAACTGCCAGGCCCACATAGAGGACGCGCCGATGTAGCGGACCTTCCCCGATCGCACCACATCGTGCAGTGCCTCCATGGTCTCCTCGACCGGCGTCTCGGGGTCGAAGCGATGGATCTGGTACAGGTCGACGTAGTCGGTTCCCAACCGCCCCAGGGAGGCGTCGATCTGTTCGAGGATCGCCCTGCGCGACAGCCCCGAGCCGCCTGGACCGTCGTGCATTTTGAAGAACACCTTCGTTGCGAGGACTACGTCCTCGCGGCGGGTGTACTCCTTGATCGCCTTGCCGACCAGCTCCTCCGAGCTGCCGGCCCAGTACATGTTCGCGGTGTCCCAGAAGGTGATCCCCAGTTCGACCGCCTGGCGGAACAGCGGCGCCGACTCCTCCGGGCCGAGCGCCCATGCGTCCGAGTCCCCGGGCATCTGGCCGAAGCTCATGCACCCCAGCGCGATCCGGCTGACCTTGAGGCCTGACCCTCCCACACGCGTGTACTCCATGAACCGTCCCCTCTCCCGGGTCGCACCGACCCGATCGGGCCGCACCAGCACGATACCGACCCGCGCAAGCGGGCGGCGAATCGCGGGTTCGTGCCATGACTCCGCTCGGGACCCCATGATCGCTCTCCGAATCGATAGTGTCACTTGGAGTCCGGGTCCAAGAACCTGGGCCGCCCCCGCCCGGCACTGGCCAGATCGGACACCCCCATGAACAAGCCCTTCGCGGCGCGCCTCGTCGCCGCGCTCGCGATCCCCTCGCTGCTGCTCGCACCGCCCGCCGCCTTCGCCCAGGACGATGCCGATCCCGGCTACCAGACCGCTGACGAGAGCCTGCGCGAAGACCTCGCGCTCACTGCCGAAGCCCTCGGCTGGACGTTCGAGGAGGCGGAGGCCCAGCACCGGGTCGCCCAGGCGCTCGACGGCATCACTTCGGCCATCGCCGCCGAGCACCTCGACGTGCTCGTGGGCACGGCCTTGTCGGAGCGCCCCGGGGGCACCCCGACGCTGTACATCAAAGGCGAGGCCGATGAGGTCGTCCTGGAGGCCGTCCGCGCCAGCGGCCAGGAGGTCGTCATCGCCGACGGCCAGCGGTTCTCGTTCCTCGAACTGAGGGAGCGCAACCGGCAGTTGAACCGCGAGCTGGTCGCGCTCGGGTACGCGGACCTGTCCAGCGGCGTCGACATCACCACCGGCACGATCAGCGCCGAGGTCGCCGCCCTGCCGGGCCTGCCGACCGATCCGGAGGCGATCGCCCGCGAGCTCTCCGGAGGACTCCAGGACGGCGTCGCACTCGACGTCGTCGGCGACCTCGGCAACACCGTCCAGTACACGTACGGCGGCCTGCCCGCGTACGCCGGCGTCAACTTCACCTGCACCACCGGGTGGAGCGTGGTCGACGAGAACGGCGTCGGCGGCACGACCTCGGCCGGGCACTGCCAGGGGCTCACCGGGACTTGGACGTCCGAGACCGGCGCCGTCAGCCTCGACTTCCAGGCCCAGCACCGCGGCACCTGGGGCGACGTGGAGTGGCACACCACGACCGCCCAGATCGACAGGCCGGAGTTCTACTCCTCTGCGAACAAGCGCCGCGACACGCTCTCCATCGAACGGTGGTGGGAGGTCTCGGTCGGCGAGTCCGTCTGCGTCTTCGGACGCAAGACCGACGTCCGGCGCTGCTCGATCGGCGTCCAGAACGTCTTTTACTCGTGCACCTTGGAGGGCTACCTCACCGAGAGCATGATCCGTATGAAGGACGCCTATACCGTGAAGGGCGACTCGGGCGGCGGCTGGTCCTACCAGAACCGCGCCTTCGGGTCCCACGTCGGCCTCTGCGGCGGCAAGAGCGTCTTCACCCTGGCGGACGACCTCGACCACGCGCTCGGCGTGACGGTGCTGCTCAAGGAATAGGCGGCAGCGAGGCCGGCCGCGGGCCCGGTGCCCGCGGCCGGCCTTCGCGAATCCCGTTGTCAGGCCGTGCAGGTGAGTTGCGGGGTTCCTGCTGTTCCTGTGTAGGTGCCTTGGAGGCCGAAGGTCGTCGATTGGCCCGCCGCGAGGGTGGCGTTTGAGGCGGGGGCCTTGGCGGTGACGGTCTTGGCTGATTGGGTGAGTTGGGTGCTCCAGGAGTTGTAGATGGTCTCGTCACCTGCGTAGGTCCACTTGACGGTCCAGCCGTTCAAGGACGTGGAGCCGGTGTTCTTTACGGTGATGTTGGCTTGGAAGTTGCCGGGCCAGCCGCCGGTTATCGCGTAGGTGGCGGTGCAGGCGCCGGTGGGCTGGGTGGGCGGGGAGGTGGTCTCGCCGGAGCCGTTGCCGTCGGGGACGGGCGGGTTGAGGTGGGGTTCGAGGATGTTGAACTTGGTCTGGTTGACGGTCCACCAGTCGTTGTCGACGAGGCCGCCGGTGTCGCCGGAGTTGGGGTTCCAGGCCCAGAAGGTGAAGGACATGCCGTTGTCGGTCATGTAGTCCATGAGCGCGTTGAGCCACTGCGTGTCGAGCGGGTTCGCGAGGGTGCTGCCGAACTCGCCGACCAGGACCGGCGCGACGTCCTGCTTGTGGAGGTCGCCCCAGAAGTGGTCCCACACCTCGGGGAGGTTGTTCGGGAAGTCCGGGTCCTCGAACCAGGGCTGGCGGTCGTAGACCGAGATCGCGTAGTCGTGGGCCGAGTAGACGAGCTTGTCGGCCACGTCGAGGCGCACCGGGTACTCGAAGGCCGCACTGAGATTGCCGCCCCACCAGGTGCTCTCGTCGTCGGTGGCGGGGTCGTTGTCCCACTGGTTCGTCAGGCCGCCGGAGACGGTGGAGACGCCCTCGACGAGGATCAGCCAGTCCGGGTTGACGTCGAGGATCGCGTTGCCGATGCGCTCGGCCGCCAGGCGCCAGTCGCGGGACTGGACGCCGCAGCCCCAGCAGGCGCCGGTCGCGTTCGGCAGGGTCCCCTCGGCGTGCGGCTCGTTGAACAGGTCAGCGCCGACGACGGTCGGGTTGCCCGCGTAGCGCTCGGCCAGCATCGTCCAGTCGTCGATGATGCTCTGCTCGGAGACCTGCGGGGTGTACCAGAGGGCGGTCTGCCCGGCGGCGCTCGGGCGGTGGCGGTCGAGGATGACGCGCATGCCGAGGTCGCCGGCGTGGTCGATGACCTTGTCGAGGATCTCCAAGGGGTGCAGGCCGACCAGGTCGGGGTTGGTGTAGTCGTTGATGCTCGTGGCCTCGGCATCCGGGCGCAGCGAGTCGCCGGTGTAGGGGATGCGCAGGGTGTTGAACCCGAGCTCGGCCATGCGGTCGAGCTGGCCGCTCCAGGTCGCGGGGGCGTTGGCCCACAGGCCGTGGAACGTGTGGTTGTCGGTCTCCATCCCGAACCAGTTGATCCCGGTGAGCCGCACCTCGGCGCCGGTCTCGTCGACGATGCGGCTGCCGTCGGTGGAGAGGAAGCCGGTGCCGGTGCCCTGCGTCTGGGCGCTGGCGGGCGTCGAGGGGAGCCCCAGCACGAAGAGGCCGGCCGCGACGAAGACGGCGAGTGCGCTGAGCACCGCTGCCGTTGCGGCTCTGTGGAACTGGCGAAGGGTTCGCGCGGGTGCCATGCCGGGGCTCCTGACGTGAGACTGGACTGGGAGCGATCCCAAGAGTATCGTCCCTACATATTGATGTATCTGGATACATCTGTCAAGGAGGAGGACGGGCGATGGAAGTCCAAGGAGCGCAGCGGCGCAGGCGGCGGCTCAGTGCCGTCGCCGTCGCGGCAGGAGCGCTGATCGCCGCTACGGCAGCGATCGTGGCGGCGAACCCGGCACACGCCGCCGCGTGCGAATCCGTGCAGTACAACGTGGTCAGCAGTTGGGGCGGCGGGCATCAGGCGAACGTCTCGCTCACCGCCGGATCCGAGGGCGTCGACGGCTGGACGATAGGGTTCGACCTGTCCGGCACCGTGCAGAGCGCCTGGAACGTCGACTGGACCCAGTCGGGCGCGGCGTTCACCGGCTCGGACGCCGGATGGAACGCCGCCGTCTCGGCGGGCCAGACCCGGGAGCTGTTCGGGCTCATCGTCAGCGGGCCCGCCGCGGTCCCGACCTCGTTCACGCTCAACGGCGTCGCCTGCGGCGGCGTCCAGGAGACCGACTCCCCCACCGGCGCGACCACGCCGCCGGAGGAAACCACGCCCCCCGAGGAGACCACCCCGCCGCCGAGCGGCGAGGGCGACACCGGCAACGCGACGCACTTCAGCGGCCTCGGATCGCCTTACGGCGGTTGCGGACTGCCGCAGTCCGAACTGGAGACGCAGGACTTCGTGGCGCTCAACGTCTACGACACCCCGGGCGACTACGCGTTCTACCCGCGGCCGATCCCGCCCGACCTGGCCGACAAGATCGGCCTGTGGGACAACGGCCGCAACTGCGGCCGGTGGGTGAGCGTCGACATCGGCGACTACTGCACCGGCGTCAACGACGGCGCGCAGAGCCAGCCGTTCTGCCGCAACGGGTCCTGGACCGCCGACGAGTACAACGGCGCGACCCTGAACATGATCGTCGCCGACAGCTGCGGCGACGCGAACGCCTGGTGCCGCGACGACCCGTTCCACCTCGACCTGGTCACCTCCTCGATCAACCGGTTCGAGCAGGACGGCGCGCCCGTCGGCGACCTCCTCGACCACTGGAACAACCGCCAGGTGTCCTGGTCGTTCATCCCCGCGCCGGACTACAGCGGTGACATCAAGATCGGCTTCCTCCAAGGCGCCCAGAAGTACTGGGGCGCCGTCGCGATCTCGCAGCTCGCGAACGGCATCCACGGCGTCGAGTACTTCGCCGACGGCGCATGGCACGACGCCGAGATGAACGGCGACATGGGACAGTCCTACATCCTCGAACCGACCGCCGAGGCCGGGACTGACTTCCAGATCCGCGTCACCGACGTCAACGACCAGCTCGTCAACGACGGCCGGGTCTACGCGTTCTCCCTGCCCGCGACCTGCAACCCGCAGTGCGGCACGGCCTACACGGAGGTCGCCTACACGACCTCGAACGGGTAAGGGCGCTCCGCCGGGAGCAGGTCGCGGGCGCGGTCCTGCTCCCCGGCGTCAAGGTGTCCGGCAATGCGCCGCGCCAGCGGCGTGACGTCCTCGATCGCCGTGATCCACTCCCCCGCATAGCGGTCGACGGCCGCCGGGCCGAGTCCGATCTGGATCGAGCGGTGGTCGAGGCGGTGGAGGCGGAGGTCGCGTTCGGGGTCCCACTGCACGCGGACCGGGGAGGCCTTGAGGCGGCGCTTCCAGTCGTCGTGGGTCTCGTCGGGGGCGGGGGTGCTGCCGCACGAGTTCGCAAGGGCCCAAGCGAAGCCGTCGCGGGTGATCGAGACGGCGAGGACGCGGGCCTGGCCGGGCTTGGTCGCCCAGCCGCAGCGGTACATCATCCACAGGAACGAGGGCTTGATCCAGGTCATGCGCTCGCGCTTGAACGGCGGGACGAACGTCTGCGCCGCGAGCGCCGGTTCGGCGATGTGCGGGTCGTACGCCTGGTAGACGGTGATCGTGTCGGCGTCGTAGACCGCGCGGATCTGGCGGTCCGGGGTTCGGGGTGTTTCCATACGCTGCATGGTCGCCGCCGCCGGGCGTTGCCGCAACCGCAATAGGCCGGGTCAGCCGAGGCCGAGCCTGGCGCGTTCGGCGGTGATGATGCGCTGCTCCAGCGGGATCGCGTCGTCGTCGAGGGTGGCGACGGCGGTGGCGGTCGCCATCGGGCCGGTGCCCTTGGCGTCGCTGTGGCGGGCGTAGTGCTCGAACAGGAGCTCCTTGTGCTCCTGCACTTCCCGGATGCGGTCGTCGACGCCGTCCTTGGCGAGGAGGCGGTGGACCTGGACGCGGCGGGTCTGGCCCATGCGGTGCGCCCGCGCGACGGCCTGCTGCTCGATGCTCGGCTTCCATTGCGGCTCAGCAAGGACCACGACGGACGCCGACTGGATGTTCAGGCCGACGCCGCCGGCCTCGATCTGCGCGAGGATCACCGCGGGGCCCTCGCGCCGCGTGAACTCGTCGACCATCGCCTGGCGCTTCGGGGCGGCGACCTTCCCGGTGATCGGGCCGATCGCGACGTCCCCGATCCGCTCGCCGACCGCCTTGAGCACGTCGAGGAAGTACGAGAACACGATGACCTTCTGGCCCTCGGCCCCGGCGTCCTCGACGAGTTCGGCCAGGCGCTCAAGCTTCGCGGAGCCCGGCATCGCGGAGGAGGCGCGGCGCATGCCCATGAGGTTGCGGCGGCGCACCTGCTCGCGGTACTCGTCCTCGTCCTCCGCGTTGAACCGCACCCACTCCTCGACCTCGATCTTCTCGGGGAGCTCGGTGAGCACGTCCTCCTGGTTGCGCCGCAGGTAGACCGGGGCGACGGCCTGCCGGAACTCGGTCGCGCCGACCACGTCGTCGCCCTCGCCGACCCGCTCGGCGATGTCGGGCCGCAGGTGGCCGACGAGGGACTTGAACTCCTGGACGCGGTTCTCCATCGGCGTGCCCGACAGGAGGACCGCGCGCTTCGATCGCCTGATGACGTTCCCGACTGCCATGCTGCGCTTCGCATTCGGGTTCTTGATGTAGTGGGCCTCGTCGACGATGACCAGGGCGAACTTCGCGCGCTGCGGTAGCGAGTCGAGCCGGTCGATCGTGTTGAACGTGGTGACCGCGACGCCGCCGCGGCGCAGCCACCGGCGGGCCTCGTCCTCCCGGTCGGGCCCGTGGAGGCTGTACGCGTCGAGGTGCGTGTGCTTGCGGATCTCGTTGAGCCAGTTGGGGACGACGCTGGCGGGGCAGATGACGAGGCTGCGTCGCTGACCGTTCGCGGCCAGGTGCGCGGCGACGGCGAGGGCCTGGATGGTCTTGCCGAGTCCCATCTCGTCGCCGATGATCGCCTTGCGCTGGTGGGCCGCGTACTTCGCGCCGAACAGCTGGTAGTAGCGCAGGTCGGTGCGCAGGAGCGACCGGTCGAACGGCAGGGTCTCGATCTCGTGGCGCAGGTCGGCGCCGACGAAGTCCTCGGCGCGCCCGGCGTCCTCGACGTCGCTGCCGGTGAGCCTGGCGAGCTGGGTGTTGACGCTGGCGGCGCGGCGCTCGTAGTCGCGCCACAGCTCGTCGGTGGTCCACCGCTCGGGACGGGCCCGGTCGAGGGCGGCGGCGAGGTCGCGTTCCAGCGCAAGGGTTTCGGGGGCGGCGTTGACCGAGGCGAGGACGTCGAGGCGGGCGAGCGTCTCGGCTCTGCGCTTGCGCCTTGAGAAGAGCATCGCGAGCCTGCTGCCGGCCCGGTCGGCCGCGGCGAAGTACGGCATGGCGCGCTCGCGGAAGCGGTGGACGGTCTCGCGCAGGTCGCCGACGGCCGCCGTCGCGGTCTGCTCGGCTCGCAGGTGCGCGAGGATGCGGGTGTGCCGCGGGTCGCGCCGCTGCGGGTCGAAGCGGGGCCGCGTGTCGGCGCGGGAGCGCTCGGCGAGGTGCTCGGCGGCGGCCTTGACCTCGTCAACGGTCTGCGCACCGACGCCCGGGATCGCGAGGAGCTGCTCGCGCGAGTTCGCGAGGACGTCGGCCACCGTGGTGATCCCCGCCTCTTCGAGCTTCGCGAGGCGCAGCCCCCGGGCGACCTGCTTCAGCTCGGTGACGCGCATCGTCACGAGCCGGCCGTCGACCTCCTCCTGCGCGATCGCGGCGACGTGCCCGCGCACGGCGTTCCGCAGCTGCGCGGGCGCGGACGCGAGGGTCTCCCACTGCCGCAACGTCTCTCGGGCGCGCGAGACCTGCGAGCGGGCGTACTCGCGGAGCTTCCGCTTGTCGGTCGGGACGTCGGCCATGGGGACTCCTGGGGTGGGGAGGGGGTCAATTGTAAGGGCCCGGGCGGGCTGCGGCACGGCCGAGCGCTTGCAGCGACCTGCCAGAATCGTCGAATGGACCCCTACCACTACGACCCCAGCGGCGGCTCCGCGAACCCCGGCCCGAACGGCTCGCCCGCCGACCCCGGCTACGGCCAGACCCCCGGCTACATGCCCGGTCCGGAGACGAGCCGCAACATCGGCTACCCGCCGCCGGGCGCCCCGGTCCCGCCCATGCCCGGGGCGTACCCGCCCGGCCCGGGGGCCTACCCGCCGCCGCCCGGACCCGGGCCGTATCCGGCCGGAGACCCGTACCAGGGCGGCTACCCGCCGCCGCAGTACGCGCCGGTGCCGCCGCCGAGCTCGGGGATGCCGCTCGCCGGGTGGCTCGGCATCGCGCTCGGGGTGGTGCTGCTGCTCGGCCTGGGCATCACCGGGTTCGTGCTCACGTCCGACAACGATGACGACCCCGGGACCACGACCGCGGACCCCGGCGGCGGAGGCGGGGGCGGTGGCGGCTCGGACGACTCGTCGAATGCCGATCCGACCGAGGACGTGGTGGCGGATCCGGTGGCGGACGCCGTGATCGGCGACTGCTTCTACAACTACGGCGACGAGACCACCCCGGATCTGGAGACGGCCGTGTGCGGGGCCGGGGCCTTCGAGGCGGTCGACATCGTCGAGGGCACCAGCGACCTGACGTCGTGCGACGGCAACCCGGCCGTCAACCTCTCGGTCACCTCTACCGCGACTGACCGGGTACTTTGCTTGAGCTACACCGTGATCGACGGCGACGACGCGTACCACGCGCAGGTCGGCGAGTGCGTCTACGGCACTTCGGTGGCAGGCAGCGCCTGGTACGTGCTCGACTGCCAGGACGGGGCGTTCAAGGTCATCGAGCGGCTCGACGGCGAGTCGAGCACGAGCGCGTGCACCGATTCGACCTACTACATCTACGGTGTCGGATACTCCACAGGGGAGACCTATCTGGACACCACACTGTGCCTCCAGATGCTGTACGCCAGCGGCGACACCGGGTACGCCGAGGTCGACGACTGCCTGTCCATGAACTCCGACTACACGTACGCCGAGTTCGTGTCGGACTGCGACGACGGCAACGCGTACGTCACCGGCCGCACCAACGAGATCGTCGACGGCGAGAGCTGGTGCAACGGCTGGGGCTGGGCCTACGAGGAGGTCCCGGACTTCCCCGAGCTGTCCTTCACGGTCTGCTGGGGCTGGCTGTAAGGCGGCTTGCGGGCGGCCCTCAGCCGAGGGTCGCCGCCACGGTCGCATCGTCGCCGTCGAGTGCCGTCAGCTGCACCACGATCCCTCCGGCGTCGGGAGTTTCGGGCTCCTCGTCGCACGCGAGGCCGCCGCTGCCGTCGGCGCGGAAGGTCAGCGCGCACGACGGGTGATCGAGGAATCCGCCGCCTCCGCCCAGGCCGCTCGGCTTGGTCAGGCTTACCTGGACGCCGCCGTCCTCAACGACCGCGTCCACGGTCCACTCGCCGTCGCTTCCGGTGAGCGGGAACTGGACCGAGCCCGAGAACGGCACTTCGCACGCGCCGTCACCGCAGTCCTCGTACCCGGCGTCGTCCGCGACCGCCTCTTCCGTTGTGGTCGAAGCCTCCTCGGACGGCGAGGAAGATGGTCGCCCGGAGGGATCGGCGGCCCCGGGAGTCGTTGCGGCAGCGGCGGAGTCGGGCTCCGTGGCCTCCGGCGCCTCCCTGCCTCCGCAACCGGCCGCGGCCAGCACCGCGATGATCGCGCCGGTCACCGTGCAGCGCTTCAGGGAAGGTCGCAAAGGGATCATCACGCGATTCTAGGTTTCCCCACCGGTATCGCTCCCAGGCGGGCTTGTGCGGATCCGATATGCTCTCCCGTTGTCACCGGCACCTGACCCCTTGTGCCGCAACCCCAAGTCAAGAGCAGGAGCGCACATGGGAATCCCCGACCCGGAGGCGTCGAGGCAGCACCTGACGGCGTGGAAAGGCCGGATCGACCGGCTCGCCGCCGACACTCAGGCGATGAGCGCCCAGTTCGAGGGCCTGAAGGTGACCGCGGCCGACCCTGACGGCCTGGCGCAGGTCACCGTGGACTCGAGCGGGAACCTCGTCGACCTGGTCCTGAGCGAGCGGACGCGGCGCATCAGCACCGAGGACACCGCGCAGGCGGTCCTGGCGGCCGTCCGGGCGGCGAAGTCGCTGGTCGCCGAGCGGTCAGCGGAAATCATCTCGGAGACGCTCGGATCGGATTCGGCTGCAGGGCAGGCGATCGCGGACCGCGTCCGCGCGCAGCTCATGCCGCGGACCGACGGGGAGGACTGAGCGTCATGGGAAGCGGATACACCGTCGAGCCCGAGGAGCTGCGCGAGCACGCCAGGTTCCTCGACTCGCTCAAAGAGCGCTTCGACGCGATCATGAGCGCCAGCGCGTACATCGAGCAGGACGATGAGGCGTACGGGCTGCTGTGCGGCTGGATCTCCGGCTGTCTGGAGGAGCGGCACCAGCGGCAGGACGAGATCACGTCGTACCTCGGGGAGAACTTCACCATCGCCGCCAACGCGCTGCGCGCGGCGGCGGAGGAGTACGAGGCCAGCGACACCGACTCCCAGACGGCGTTCGCGGAGCTGCGCGACCGGATGGGGGCGTAGACGTGTCCGACAATCCGCTCATCGCACCCGTGCAGTCGACCAACAAGTGGTACACCGGGGCCGGCCCGCTGGACTCGTACTTCGGCATGATCGACGCGTTCAAGTCCGAAGGCTGGGTGGACGACCTGCTCGCCGGTGGCGGGTTCGCGCTCGAAGTGGTCGGGTCGGTGCTCGACCCGTTCAGCGCCCTGCTCTCGGCGGGCCTGGGCTGGGCCATGGAGTACTTCGAGCCGCTGCGCGAAATGCTCCAGGAGCTCACCGGGAAGGCCGATGTCGTCGCCGCGCATGCGCAGACGTGGAGCAACATGTCCGGGGAGCTGCTCGCGATCGTCGAGGAGCTGACCGCGCACCTCGACGCCGACATGCCGACTTGGACCGGCGACGCGGCCGACTCGTACAAGTCGCTCATGGCGCATAACGTCACCTCGGCCTCCGCACTCGCGGCGACCGCGGAGGCGATGGCCGCCGCGACCGAGGGTGCCGGGAGCCTCGTCCAGATCACGCATGAACTGGTGCGCGACCTGATCGCGGAACTGGTCGGTCACGTGATCGTGTGGGCCGTCGAGGCGATCTTCGTCGTGACGATCCCGGTCATCGCCGCGCAGATCGTCGCGGCCGTGGTGAAGTGGGCGGGAATCATCATGGGCTACGGCATGGCCCTGGTCCAGTCGTTCACGAACCTCAAGACCCTCCTGGGGGTGTGAGCCGATGCGACGCACGCTGAAACTCCTCCTGCTCCTCGGCGTCGGCCTGCTCATGGCCAAACCCAAAGGCGGCGGCGACGGACCGGACGGCCCCAACGGAGACGGCCCGGAGGGAGACGGCGGCGACGGCGGCGAGATCGATCCCCTCACCGGCCGCCCCAAGGACTCAGCCGAGCGCGAGGAGCGCCTCAATTTCCAGGGCAAGAACGCCTCCACCGAGATGGCCGAAGTCCACGACACGGCGAAAACCGAAGCGGAGACCGGCCGTGCCACGGACTCGAACGGCGACGGCCAGCCGGATGTCGCCGGGCCCCAGAATCCGGTTGACGGTCCTGCGGCGAACCACACCCTGCTGCCACCGAATTCGAAGCGCCATGATCTCGACCGCATCACCCCGAAGAGCCACGCGCAGAAGGTGAACTCCGTCGTCGACCCTGACGTCGACATGGCCGCCGACATCGCCGCGATTCAGCGCGGGGAAGGCACCTGGAACCCTGAGACCAACGAATACGAGATCAACAACCGGACCTACAAGGTCGAGGACACGGGAGTGGATGGACTCCGGACCTATCCCACCGGGGGCGAAGGTGTCCACAATCTCTCTCAGCTCGAGTACCGGCTGCTCCAGTCCATGATCAAGAACAATGGTGACATCGATGCTGCTTGGCAGCAGAATTACCGGAACCCGAACGTGACCGACGAGCGCTGGAACGCCGCACTCGATGCGTTCCGGAACCACAAGAGCTATCAAGGGGAGTGACGCTTCGATGGAGTCGATGATCTACTTCTACGAGCAGCCTGATCCGAGAATGCTCGCGACCGCCGTGGCGGGCGTGTATTCGATCTCGCCGGAGGAGATCGGAGTGGTCGTCAACGACCGCCCCGTCCCGGGATCGGTCGAGCGTCCCATGGTGCTCATCACCGCGAACCCCGAGAGCGAGGCCGAGTCAACGGTCCTTGAGACCGGCGATCGGTTCTCCGCGGCCACAGGCGTGCGGTCGGTTCGCGAACTCGCGATCGACCTTTGCCGGGCGATCGGATCCAACGCCGTGTACGGGGAGGACTCCCTTCCCCCGGACCACTGGATTCTGGTGACGTCGAGCGGCGACCACGGCGAAGTCGCCGTCGACCCCGACGCAAGCGACGAGGGCCGGATAGTGATCGTGGGCGTTGCACACCCTGTCGACGGAGCTCCCGACGTGCCCGTTTTTTGACACTCGACGGGAACGAGAGCGCACATGGCAGTTCGATACCGCGAGAAGACCGGGTTCCTCATCGGT
Organism: Glycomyces sp. NPDC047369; assembly: GCA_040643255.1. Classification (GTDB taxonomy): domain Bacteria; phylum Actinomycetota; class Actinomycetes; order Mycobacteriales; family Micromonosporaceae; genus Glycomyces. Next base: position 417,802 of record JBEYTX010000002.1, read on the forward strand.
CGGTACGAGGCCCGGGTCTCCGCTGACTTCGCGGGTTTCCTGCGCAGGGCCTTCGCCGCGGGCGAGTGGTCGCTCGCTGCGACCGAACTGGCGTGCGCGCTCGTCAACGCGGAGAGCGCGGTCAGTCCTGCGGACAAGGAGCTCTTCAAGGAGCTGCTCACCGGAATCTCCATTCCTCCCGATGTCCCCTCCGACATCGCGGACCGGTTGACGACCACTGACTAGCAGCGATGGCGCGGTGTCGTTGGGTGGGGTAGTTGTGGGGGTGTGTCGTGATTGGTTGGGATGGGGCACACTGAGATCGGTTCGCGGCCCGGATCGGGTCGGGACTCTCCCTACCCCCTAGAGGAGTTCTTCGTGAAGAGACGCAACTTGCTGCGGGCGCTCGCGATCGGCGCGCCCCTGGCGACCGCCGGGGCCGTCGGTGCCGGGATCGCGGCGGCGGACACGGCCAACTTCAAGGTCATGGCGACCGAGCAGGTCCAGAACAAGGTCATGGTGTTCGACAAGAACGCCGCGTTCAGCGACGCCAACCGGTACAAGTCCTGGAGCCCCGGCACCGGCGGGTGGTCGAACCTCTCCGACTGCCGCATCCGCGACACGGCCCAGTTCGGGGCCATCGGGCTCGCGGCCGCCTCGGGCGGCAAGGTCGGGATCTGGAACATCACCGACGAGAAGGACCAGGAGCTCAACGACGTCCTCTGGAGCGCCACGCCCGGGGGCAACCCTCATGCGCTGGAGCGGATCCCGAACATCGGCGCGTTCGTGTCGGCCTCGTCCGACGGGTTCCTCACGGTGTACGGGCCCACCAAGATCTCCGACCCCTCGACGCTCGCGAAGGTCCAGACGGTGTCGCTGGCCGGCGCGCACGGGGTCATCTGGGACCCGAACAACAGCCTGCTCTGGGCCGCCGGGGACAAGGTCGTGCAGGCATACACGGTCTCCGGGACGTACCGGAACGTGCGGCTCGCCAAGTCCAGCAAGAAGGTCGCCCTCTCCGGGCTCGGGCACGACCTCCAGGCGGACTTCTCCAACTCGTCGCTCTTGCAGGTCTCGGACTCGTACGGCGTGTACTCGATCAACAAGTCGACGCTCGCCAAGACCACGCTGCACACCACGACGCGCATCAAGGCGTACGTGAAGATGAAGACCGGCGAGTACTTCTACATGCGCGCCGACAACACCGGCTCCCGCACCTGGGGCAGCCCCACCATCGTGTTCTCGCAGTCCGCCGACCGGACCCGCTCCGGCGCCGAGTTCTACAAGGTCAGGTACTACACCACCGCGTACAACTAGCGGCGGTGAACGCGGCCGGGCCTCCCCTCGCCCGGCCGTTTCCCTTACCCCGGAACGACTTCGTCGCCCACGTGGACGACGCCCTCGTTCAGGATCTCCGCGTAGAAGCCGAAGCACGTGGCGCGGCCGAAGCCTGGGACGTCGCGGCGGTGGTGCTTGGCGAGGGTCTTCAGGAGCGCGGGGTCGTTCGTGTTGCCGCGGTGGGCGATCGAGGGGATGACGCAGCGGGGCGTGGGCACCAGGACCTGGACGGCGACCTCGCCGATGGTGAGGCGCGTGCCCGGTTCGGGGTCGTCGGGGAGGTCGAGGACCAGGTTGGGGCGGAAGCGGACCGGGTCGACGGGGGTGCCGTGCTCGGCGCTCAGGCGGTCGAGCGCGCCGGTCGTGACGAGGTGGAGGGCGCCGAAGTCGAAGAAGCGGCCGTCCGAGGCGTCGTGGCGGACGTCGACGATCGCGTCGCCGCCGGGCTCGGCACCGGCGGCCCACTCGGGGATCATGCCGGGCTCGTCGGGCCACCAGTGGTGGCGCTTGAGCTGCTGGGGCGCGGTGCGGGTGAGGCGGACGGGGCGGCCGAGCCACTCGGAGACGGCCGCGTCGGCCTCGGGGGTCCCGGCGGTGCCGCTCAGGCCGTCCGGGGTCGTGACCTGGACGTCGTCGCCCTCGGGGTCGTAGGCGGCGTCGACGTCGAGGAGCGCGCCCCACAGGCGCGGCTGCTTGGCGCTGCCGATGGTGCCGTCGGCATCGACGCAGACCCAGGTGCGGTCGCCGTCGAGGCCGTGCTTGCCGACGCGGGTCCGGTCGAGGTGCTCGGCGGCGGCGGATTTGAGCGGGTGGCGGCGGATGCCCAGGACGCGGTTCACCGTCGCATTCTATGCGGTCCTACTCCGAGCCGTCCGGGTAGAAGAACAGCACCGGCGACTCCTTGATCGCGTCGGGCAGGTCCGCCGACCACTTCGCGGACCCGTCGTAGCCGATGAACGCGGCGGTCGCGCCGTTGCGGGAGACGTAGCCGTCGTCGTGGAGCGAGGTGCACGACGCGGAGTCCTCGGAGCCGACCGCCTCGCCGGTCTCCAGGTCGACGACGCGGGTGCCCGATTCGGCGCGGATCGTGAAGCCGCCCTTGAACGCCCCGTAGGGGCCGTAGCCGTCGACGACGCACGCGTACCGGCCCGCGGGGTCGGTGCCGACGAAGCCGATGGTGAGCGGCTCGGTGCCGGTGAGCCCGGGGATGCTCACGGTGTCGAGGACGGTGCCTTCGGTGTCGATCCGGTAGAACTGGGTGAGCTGGAGGTCGTGGTAGAGCGCTTGGGCGCCGCCGTCGTCGGCGGTGTACCAGCGCACCCGGCAGCCGGGCTGCGACAGGTCTACTGTGGTCGGCAGCTGCCCGGCGTCGGGCGAGTACCACTCGGTATCGCCCCAGGACTCGACCGGGAGCGGGGTCGCGTCGCCTTCGGCGGTCTCGGTGCCCCAGACGGCGGCGCGGTGGACGAGGAGCGCGGAGCCGTCGGGGAGCCACGTCGGGTCGATGCAGGCGTGGTCGAGCGGATAGCTTGCGGCCGTGGTGATCTCGCCGGAGTCGAGGTTCCCGAACTTGAGCACGGCGTCGGGGCCGGCGCCCTCGATCCAGGCGGCGGTGCGCTGGCGCGGGTCGATGCTCAGGGACGAGCGGAGGACGGTGCCGACGTCGCCTTCGGCGTCCCAGGCGCCGCTGAGGTCGAGGACGGGCTCGGCCTCGTCGCCGTCGACGTCCCAGCGGTAGAGCCGGTGGTCGTCGCCGAGGCCGTAGAAGACGCCCGCGTGGGAGTCGACGCCCCGGCCGGTGACCGAGTCGGCGTCGCAGGCGGTGGTCAGGAGGGCGAGGGCCCCGAGGGCGCTCGCGGCGGCCGCGAGGGCCCTCGCGCGGCGGGGCCGGGTCTGCCGGGGAGCGGTGCGGCGGGTCATGTGGTCCTCCTTCGTCATCCGGACTTGTACGTCCCGGCGTCCTTGTCGGCCATGCCGTGGCGGCTGATGAGGTCGAGCCACGCAAGGAAGTTCGCGGAGGACGCGGTCGGGTCGACCTTCTCGGCGCCGAAGCGCTTGCGGAGGGTGGCGAGGCCCTGCCTGGTCTGCGGGCCGAAGTCGCCGTCGATCGCCATGTCGGTGATGCCCGCGAGGTCCCTTGCGGCCCATTGGATGATCGTCGTGTCGGTCTGGTAGCCCCAGTCGGCGGCGACGGCCTTGCGGCCGCGGTCGGCGTGGATGTGGTTCCAGTGGGAGCCGTCGGGGTCGTTGTAGCAGTGGAGAACGGTCCCGAAGTGCTTGCGGCAGACCGCGATCACCGCGAGGTAGCGGCGGCGCAGGAAGCGGCGCTTCTCTTTGCCGTGGACGGCGGTGTCGACGTAGTGCCCTGAGCCCCAGTCGAAGCGGGTGAAGTCGATGGCGGCGCCGTAGCGGTGGTAGCCGGGCTTGCAGACCTTGGTCCCGGCGACGCCGGTCCACTGGTAGTTCCAGGGGCCCTCGCTGCGGGCGTACGCGGCGCCGAGGGCGTTGAGGTCGCGCATGACCTTCCCGGCCTGCGTGTGGGTCTCCTGGTGCATCGTGAAGGAGGTGACGTTGGGGTGGACGCCGAATCCGCTCTCGCTGAAGGCGGTCCGGTAGCGCATCTTCCAAGCGGTGTTGTAGAGCCAGTCGCGCGTGATGTCGGGGAGTTCGCAGGTCGAGCGGGCGAACGCCTTGCTGCTGCTGGGGAAGGTCATCGGTCCTCCTTATCGCTACCTGATTCCTCTGATGTGGATGGTGGTGCCGTCGGTCTCCAGCCACAGGCCGCGGCGGCCGGGGACGGCGAGGATCTCGCCCTGGCAGGCGCAGTCGGCGGCGGCGCCGAAGGCGGCCTCGGTGCGGTCGTCGTCGGTGAAGCGGGTCTCGGTGACCGCGCCGTCCCGGTCGGAGAAGAGGCTGACGTGGGTGTCGGCGGCGACGGCGGCCATGGGCCGGCCCGCGCCGGGGTAGGTCCCCGCGGGGGTGAGGACGAGCTGGGGATCGCCCGCTTCGGCGAGGCGGGCGTTCACGGCGGTCTGGGTGCCCGCGCCGTCGGCGGCGACGGCGAAGACGCCGCGGTCGGTCTCGGCGAGGACGGTCCCGTAGCCTTCGCCGAGGCCGTCGGCGAGTTCGCCTGCGGCCCAGGTGCTCCCGCCGTCGGCGGTGACGGCGAGGCGGCTGCGGGAGAGCGCGGTCAGGTGCTCGTCGGCGCCGCCTTCGATGGCGACGGCGATGCCGTCGGACCCCATCGGGGCGATGGCGGTGGCGATCCCGGCGCCGATGTCGTCCGGGACGGGCAGGTCGGCGTAGCCGCCGTCGGCGTCCTCGATGCGCACGAGCGAGGGGCGGACGGCGCCGGGCGCGGACTCCCGTGCGCCGGTGACCCACAGGACCGCGCCGGTGGCGGCCATGGAGTGGGGCGTGAAGTCGGCGGGCAGGGGCAGCGGGAGCGGCGGGCCGAGGACGCCGGCGACCGCGGCGCCGGGCTCGACGGCCTCGCCGGGTTCGAGGATGCGCAGGGCGTACCCGGCGTCGAGGGCGTCGGCGGTGAGGACGAGCAGTTCGCCGTTCCGGCCGGTCCAGCCTGCGGCCGCGGCGCGGATCTGCGGCGCGTCGGCCGCGCGGGCGGCCCGGGCGGGCGCGAGGCCCGCGGCCCCGGCGAGCAGGGCGCCGGTGAGGAGGGCGCGGCGGGACAGGCGTGGTGTGGCGCCCGAGGGACCGGTGAATGCCATGGATGCACTATGACCAATGATGCTGCGGTATTCGGTCGAATCGCGAACTTTCATTCCATAGTGGTATTGCTATTCGGATCGCCCTCGGGTTCAGAGCCAGATGAGCGCGGCGAGCCCTGCGGTGGTGGCGGTCGCGGCGAGGACCGCGCCGGTGGCCGTGAACCGCGCGAGGGGGACGCGGATCCGCTGGTGTTCGGGGACGCCGGGGCGGCGGCCGGTGACGAGGTCGAACCACAGGAGTGTCGCCATGGAGGCCCACGGGAGGACCAGCGGGCCGGTGTTGGTGCCGATGAGGACCGCCATGAGGGCGTCCTGGTTCCCGTGCGGGATCACCGATTCGACGGCGGCGTAGGCGGGCAGGTTGTTGACGGGGTTCGACAGGGCCGCGGCGGCGAGGCCCGCGCGGAAGGCGCCCGCGTCGCCGTCGCCGGTGCCCGCGAGGGCCGAGACGAGGGCGTCGCCGCCGTGGTGCATGGCGGTGGGGACGACGAGGAACAGCCCTGCGGTGAGAGCGAGGAGGCGCCACGGGATGAGCTCCCACGAGAGCAGGTCGCGGCGGCGGCGCAGGCAGTAGGCGAGGAGGACGGCCGCGGCGCCGGTGGAGGCGAGCGCGATCGGGAGTTCGGCGACGACGGCGAGGACGAACGCGGCGCAGACCGCGGCGGCCGTCCAGAACAGGCGGCGGTCGGCGATGGGGAGCGGCTCGGCGGGGACGAGGTAGCGGTCGCGTTCGCGGTGGCGGCGGCGCCAGTAGCCGAGCCAGAGGCAGAGCGCGGTGACACCGACGACCGCGAGCTGCGGGGCCCACATGCGGGCGGCGAAGGCGAGCGGGTCGAGGCCGATGCGGTCGGCGGCGAGGAGGTTCGTCAGGTTCGAGACGGGCAGGAGGAGGCTCGCGGTGTTCGCGAGCCAGACGGTGGTCATGGCGAGCGCCAGGGCCGGGGCGCGGGTGGCGGCGGCCAGAGCGAGCATGACGGGGGTGAGCAGGACGATCGTCGTGTCGAGGTTGAGGAAGACCGTCGTCGCGGAGGCGAGGAGGACGCAGCAGGCGAACAGCGCGGCGTGGCTGCCGCGCGCGACGCGGGCGAGGCCGCGGGCGGCGGCGTCGAAGAGCTGCGACGCCTGGACGATCGCGACCATGACCATGACGGTGCCGAGGAACAGCACGAGCGGCGCGACCCGGGCGAGGCTCGCGAGCGCGTCGCCGTTCGGGAGCGCCCCGGTCGCCCAGCACGCGAGCCCAGCCGCGAGCACGCCGAGGACGGCGAGGTCGAGCCAGTCGAGGCGGGCGCGCCGCAGGCGCGTCGGGGTTCCGGTCACCGGGCCAATGGTAGGAACCGTTCGGCGCGGCGACCACGGTCAGTGACCGGGTCGTGGGACGGCGGGACGACACGCGCGGGCGGGGAGTCGGGAGCGTCGCGGCGGGTCCGGGGCGAATCGGTCGTCCGGAGCCGCCCCCGGCTTCGATGGTACCCAGCGGGTACGACAGGTCGGGGCCGCTCCGGACGACCGCGGATCGGAGGCGGCGAACGCCCGGGGCGGCGGTGCCGTCCCGGGCGTTCGCGGTGGTCGCGGGCTCAGCCCTTGGTGACCGTGAGCTTGTCGCCGAGGTCGGAGGTGGCGACCTTGACGGTGTCGCCGTCGGTGATCTTGCCTTCGAGGAGTTCGCGCGAGAGCGGGTCGCCGATGGAGGACTGGATGAGCCGGCGCAGCGGCCGGGCGCCGTAGACGGGGTCGAAGCCGCGGTCGGCGAGCCAGGACTTGGCGGCGTCGTTGACGTCGAGGCGCAGGCGGCGGGCCTCCATGCGCCGCTCCAGGTGGCCGAGCTGGACCGAGACGATCGACTTGAGGTGGTCGTGCTCGAGCGCGTGGAAGATGACGATGTCGTCGAGGCGGTTGAGGAACTCGGGCTTGAAGTGCGAGCGGATCGCGGCGAGGACCTGGTCGCGCTTGGCGGTGTCCTCCAGGAGCGGGTCGACCAGGGCCGAGGAGCCGAGGTTCGAGGTCATGATGAGGATGACGTTGCGGAAGTCCACGGTGCGGCCCTGCCCGTCGGTGAGGCGGCCGTCGTCGAGCACTTGCAGCAGCGTGTCGAAGACCCGCGGGTGGGCCTTCTCGACCTCGTCGAGGAGCACCACGGAGTACGGGCGGCGGCGGACGGGCTCGGTGAGCTGGCCGCCCTCCTCGTAGCCGACGTAGCCGGGCGGGGCGCCGATGAGGCGCGCGACCGAGTGCTGCTCGGTGTACTCGCCCATGTCGATGCGGATCATCGCGCGGTCGTCGTCGAACATGAACTCCGCGAGGGCCTTCGCGAGCTCGGTCTTGCCGACGCCCGTGGGCCCGGCGAAGATGAACGAGCCGGTGGGCCGGTTGGGGTCGGAGAGGCCGGCGCGGGCGCGGCGCAGCGCGTCGGCGACGACGGTGACCGCTTCGAGCTGGCCCACGACGCGCTCGCCGAGGACCTCCTCTGCGTGGAGGAGCTTGTGGGTCTCGGACTCCTGGAGGCGCCCGGCGGGGATGCCCGTCCAGGAGGAGACGACGTCGGCGATCTCGTCGGCGTCGATCTCCTCTTTGAGCATCGGCTGGTGGGCGGGGTCGGTGTCGGCGGTGGCGAGCTCGGACTCGGCGTCCCGGAGCTGCTGCTCCAGTTCGGGGATGCGCCCGTAGCGCAGCTGCGCGGCCTTCTCCAGGTCGTATTCGCGCTCGGCGCGCTCGGCCTGGGTCTTGAGGTCGTCGAGCTCCTCCTTGATGTCGGAGACCTTGGAGATGCGGCCCTTCTCGGACTCCCACTGGCGCGAGAGCGCGGCGAGGCGCTCGCGCTGGTCGGCGAGTTCGCGCTGGAGGGACGCGAGGCGCTCGGCGGAGGCCGGGTCGTCGGTCTCGTTCTGGAGGGCGGTCTCCTCGATCTCCAGGCGGCGGACGGCGCGCTCGACCTGGTCGATCTCCTCGGGGCGCGAGTCGATCTCGATGCGCAGGCGCGAGGCGGCCTCGTCGACGAGGTCGATGGCCTTGTCGGGGAGCTGGCGGTCGGGGATGTACCGGGCGGAGAGCTGGGCGGCGGCGACCAGCGCGGAGTCGGTGATGCGCACGCCGTGGTGGACCTCGTAGCGCTCCTTGAGGCCGCGGAGGATCGCGACGGTGTCCTCGATGGAGGGCTCGCCGACGTAGACCTGCTGGAAGCGGCGCTCCAGGGCGGCGTCCTTCTCGATGTGCTCGCGGTACTCGTTGAGGGTGGTGGCGCCGATCATGTGGAGCTCGCCGCGGGCGAGGGCGGGCTTGAGCATGTTCCCGGCGTCGAGGGAGCCCTCGGACTTCCCGGCGCCGACCATGGTGTGGAGCTCGTCGATGAACGGGATGATCTCGCCGTCGGAGGACTTGATCTCCTCCATGACGGACTTGAACCGCTCCTCGAACTGGCCGCGGTACTGGGCCCCGGCGATCATGCTGGCGAGGTCGAGGAGGATGACGCGGCGGTCGCGCAGCGACTCGGGGACGTCCCCGGCGACGATGCGCTGGGCGAGGCCCTCGACGATGGCGGTCTTGCCGACGCCGGGCTCGCCGATGAGGACCGGGTTGTTCTTGGTGCGGCGGGACAGCACTTGGACGACGCGGCGGATCTCGGTGTCGCGGCCGATGACGGGGTCCACTTTGCCGGAGCGGGCGGTCTCGGTGAGGTCGACGCCGTACTTCTCGAGGGCCTTGTAGCCCTGCTCGGGGTCGGAGGAGGAGATCTTGCGGTCGCCGCCGCGCAGCGTCGGGAACGCGCTGATGAGCTTCTTGTCGGTGGCGCCGAGCTCGGCGAGGTGGCGGCCGGTGTCGCCGCCGGCCTGGGCGAGGCCCGCGAGGAGGTGCTCGGTGGAGACGTACTCGTCGCCGTAGTCGGTGGCGATCTTGTCGGCGGCGTTGATGGCGCGCAGGGCGTCGCGGGCCATGGACGGCTCGGAGACCGAGGGCCCGGAGGCGGACGGGAGCTCGTCGATGCGGCGCTCGGTCTCGGCGGAGACGGTGCCGGGGGTGACGCCGACGAGCTGGAGGAGGCCGGGCGCGGTGGAGCCGTCGACGGTGAGGAGCGCGTCGAGGACGTGCCAGGGCTCGACGGCGGGGTTGCCGTTCGCGGCGGCGGTGCGCGCGGCCTGGGAGATGACTTCGCGGCTCTTGGTGGTCAGGCGGTTGACGTCCACTGCGGATGCCTTCCTCTCGTCGGGTGCCGAGTTGAGTCTATCCGACTCAAGTTTTCGCGACGGAATCCAACGCGTTCGCCCTTAGCGAACCACAGAAAAGCCCCGAGCCCGGCGGGCTCGGGGCTTTCGGATCGCGGGCGCTACTTGCGGGCGCCGGTGAGGCCGAAGATCGACTTGATCTTGGCGAGCAGGCCGGGCTTGGCCTTCTCGGTCTCGTCGGTCTCGATCGCGGGCGCCTCGGCCTGGGACGGGACGGCCTGCTCCGGGTCGGCCGCGGCCTCCTCCGGCTCGTCGATCGCCTCGGCGACCGGCTTGTCGGACTCGGGCTCGGGCGATTCGAGGTCGACGGTCTCGGTCGGCGCCGCCTCCGAGGGCTTCTCGGACTCGGCGACGGGCTCCAGCTCCTCGACCGGCTCCTCGGCGGGCGCGGTCACGGGCTCGGGCTCGGCTTCGGCGACGGGCTCGGGCTCGACGTCCGCGGTGGCGGCGGCGGTCGCGGCCTCCGGCTCGTCGACGACCTCCGGGCCGGCGTCGGGGGCCTCGTCCCCGACCTCAGCGACGGGGGCCTCGGTCTCGGTCTCGGTCTCGTCCTCGGCACCGGCGGTCAGGAGCGCGCGGAACTCGGCGACGGTGAGGACCGGGACGCCGGCCTCCTCGGCCTTCTTCACACGCGCCTCGGTCGTCTTGACGGTGTCGTCGACGACCAGGTGGGTCACGGTCTTGGTGAACTGTTTTGCGAGCGCGACATCGGCGTCGGACTCGGCGATCGCGCGGGCGGTGTCGGCGTCGGGGCCGGTGCCCAGGACGATGATCCGGACCTTATCTCCCGTCTTCGTCGGCACGGGGACCTCCCTTATTCGGTAATCTGCGGCGTTCAGGGGCACTGCGGGCTAGTCGCCAGGCTCTTGTTCGAAAGCGTACCGGGTGACCGGGTCGCCGCGGCCCAGCGCCGACCGTTTATTCCCCCTCGGCGCTGCTTCTTTGCCGAACCGCGGACTCGATTCCGGCGACGCGGTCCGACAGCAGCGTGATGGCGCCGACGGCCCTCGACATTGGATCGTCGCTCGATCCGCCGAGGGTCTGCTCCCTGCGGAACGCGTCCTTGACGGCCTCCCAGCGGGCCTCGCGCTCGGCGTCGAGCCGCCCGCGCAGTTCGGCGAGTTTGAGCAGGTTCGCCTCCGCGCCGGAGGCGAGGGTCTGCGCCTCGCCCGCGTAGTGGTCGTCGATGACCGCTTCGAGCTCGTCGTCGTTCATGACCGGGACGACCCGCTCGGCGAGCCGGTTCATGTTCCGGTACGAGCCCTGGAGCAGGAACGGCGGCTCGGTGCGCGCCGCGCTGTCGGTCGCGGCGGAGGCGATGTACGCGAGGTTGTTGCGCAGCACGGTCTCCTGGATCCGCAGGAGCTTGCGCAGCACGGACAGGACCTGGTCGAGCTCGCCCGCCGAGTACGGGTGCGCGAGCGCGTCGGGCGCGGCGGTCGGGTCGCCGGAGGCGAGTCGGATGAGGACCTGCACGTCGGCGCGGTCGCGCCCGGCGAGCGGCGCGGTGACCTTGTTGGAGGTGAGCGCGTTCTCGATGTACGACTGGGCGAAGACCCGGTCGCGTCCGGAGAGGACGTCGCCGAGGTTCCACACGTCGGCGCGGTTGGCGAGCATGTCGGGGATGCGGAACCGCTGCCCGGCCTCGGTGTACGGGTTGCCGGCCATGCACACCGCGAACCGCTTGCCGCGCAGGTCGTACGTGCGGGTGCGGCCGTTCCAGACGCCCTCCATCTTCCGCTGCGCGTCGCACAGGGAGATGAACTTCTGGAGCAGCTCGGGGTTGGTGTGCTGGATGTCGTCGAGGTACAGCAGGACGTTCGAGCCGCATTCGAGCGCGAAGTTGATCTTCTGGACCTCGGCGCGGGCGGTCGCGTTCGGCGCGTCGGCGGGGTCGACGGAGGTCGTCTCGTGCCCGAGCGCGGGGCCGTTGACCTTGACCAGGAGCATCCCGAGCCGGTCGGCGACGTACTCCATGAGGGTCGTCTTGCCGTACCCGGGCGGGGAGATGAGCATGAGCATCCCCGACTGGTCGGTGCGGCGGCCCTCGCCCGAGCCCGCGCCGATCTGCTTGGCGAGGTTCGCGCCGATGAGCGGCAGGTACACGTCGTCGATGAGCTGGTTGCGGACGAACCCGGCCATCGTCTTGGGCTTGAACTCCTCGATCCGCAGCGTGGAGCGGTGCGAGGCGATGAGGTCGGCGCGGCGGCGCTGGTAGGCGCGGTAGCCGGGGAGGACGGTGCGGCGGAACGCGCCGGTGCGGGCCAGGAACTCGTCGAGGCGGATCGGCAGGACGCGGTTCTCGATGCGCGCGTGGGTGCCCAGGAGCCCGGTCGCCTCGGCGGCGAGCTCGGCGGCGACCTCGTAGACGGGGGCGACGGCGAGGAGCAGCGCGGCGGCCTCCGGCAGGTCCCCCGCGTCGAACTGGTCGCTCGCGGCGTCGGCGAGGAACGATTCGAGCCAGCTCCACGCGATCTCCCACTGGGAGGTCGGGAACGCGGCGAGGGCGGCGAGGTCCTCGTCGAGGGCGGCCTTCGCGTTCGGTCCGACATGGGCCTGGAACGCGGCGAGGAGGGCGCGGGCGCGCCCGGAGGCGGCGAACGCGTCGGCGGCGGCGAGCTCCTCGGCGAGGTACTCGGCGGCCAGGCGCGCGTCGGCGGTGTCGAGGCGGGCGTAGCCGCGGTACTCGCGCAGGCCCGCTTCGAGGTCGGCGACGAGCGGTTCGAGGGCGTCGGCGCGGCCGAGGGTCTCGCGGACGCGGGCCTGCGCGCGGGCGCGGGAGCGGCCGTGGGCCTGCTGCTGCGCGTCCTGGCTGCGGGTCCAGAACAGCTGGGCGAGCGCCCGTTCGGCGGCGGGGTAGCGCAGGAGCCCGGCGGCGGCGTGGAGCCGGAGCACCTCGGCGAGGATCGCGGCGGCGTCGGCGTCGTGGACGCCGCGCTCGTAGCCCTCGTCGTAGCGTTCGGCCGCGGCGGCGGCGACGAGCTTCGGCAGGTCCGGTTCGGCCTGGAGCGCGGCGGCGCCGTGCTCGGCGAGGAGGGCCGCGGCGAGGTGCTCGGAGCGGTACACGTCCGGGTTCTCGGAGGGCAGGAACTGCTGCCAGTACGGCTTCGTGTCGGTGAAGCCGGGGTCGTCCACGACGTGCCGGTAGTCGGTGCCGGTGAGGGAGAACGCGAGCGCGTCGCCCTGGGGCACCAGGGTGAGGTCGAGGGGCTGGGTGTTGACGGGGATGCGGTGCTCGCCGAACTTGACGGCGTCGCCGTCGAACAGGTCGATGCGGTCGGTCAGGGCCCGCCCGGCCTCGGCGCGGGCGGCGCTGATGCGGCCCTCGATCTCCTCGGCGCGCACGGTGTCGTCGAGGCCGCGCAGCTCCGCGACGACCTTGCGCAGGCGCTCGACCATCGGGTCGGTCGCGAAGTACGTGTTGACTTCGTCCAGTGAGGACAGCGTCTGGGTGCGGCGGGCGACCGCTTCGAGGATGCGGTCCGCGGAGGCGGCGAGCTGCTCGGCGCGGCGGGCGGCCTCGTCGAGGAGGTGCTGCTTGCGGGAGGAGAACGCCTCGTAGACGTCGGTCCGCTTGTCCGCCAGGCGGGTCAGGAACTCGTCGAAGTCCGCGAAGCGGGTCTCGAGGTTCTCGATGGTGAGCAGCAGGCGGCCCAGCTGCTCGTCGCACGCGGCGGGCGTCCCGGCGGCGCTGATCGCGGCGGTCACGGACTGGCCGAGGAGCGCGAACTCCGCGGCGAACTCCGCTTTCCCTTCGCCCACGGCCAGTTCGCGGCGGCGCGCGGCGAGCGCGGCGCGGGCGCGGTTGACGGCCGCGAGCACCTCGGAGACGCGCCCGAGGATCGCGGTGCGCACGACGGCGTCGCCGATGTCGAGGTTCGCGACGACCTCGGTCAGCGTCTCCAGGCCCTGCTGGCGGGCGTCGAGGTCGGCGAGGACCGGGTTCGCCTCGGCCACGGTCTCGATGGACTCGGCTTTGCGCTCCAGCTCGGCGATCTGCTCGTGGTAGGCGGTGAACGCGTCGTCGCGCTCCAGGAACGCGACGGCCCGGCGGCCCGTCGTCGCAAGGGATTCGGCGGTGTCGGCGCTGAGCGCGTCGATCCCGGCGAGGTCGATGTAGCGGACCTCGCGGAGGGTCACGAGGTGCCCGGAGGCGCCGCGCAGCTCGGTGAGGAGCCCGACCCACTCCTCCGCGGACTTGGGGGTCTCGCCGCGGGCGCGGCGCAGGAGCTTGACGGTGTCGGTGCGGGCGGCGTCGAGGGCCTTCTCGGCTTCGGCGGTCAGCTCGGCAACCGTGGCGTACTCGTCGAGGACGGCCTCGGCGGTGTCCCTGACCTGCTTGAGCGCCTCGTCGAGGCCGTGGAGGCCCTCGTCGCCGAGCCACGGGTAGTCGTCGAGGCAGCGCACGGCCGCGGCGATGAGCGCCTCGAACACGGCCTGCGCGGGCTCCATCTCGCGGACCATGCGCGCCACCGAGAGCGCGTCGGAGACGGCCCGGACGGCCTCGGCGTTGCCGATGCGGTGGATCGGGGTGTCGCCCGACTCCGTCTCGGCCGCATGGGCTTCGGAGCAGAACGGGGTGGCCCACACCTGCATCGGGTGGACGCGGGTGGCCTCGTCGCCGCCGGCGCGGAACGCGACCAGGGTGCCGTCGTCGAACACCGCGTAGCCGTGGACGCTCATCGGCGCCGCGACCTCCTTGCGGATCACGTTGTACGGCAGCAGGAGCGAGCGGCCCTCGGTCTGGCTGTAGAAGACGTAGAGGACGTCCTCGCCGTTGGGCGAGCGGATGACCTTCTTGAACCGCAGCCCGGTCGAGTCGTGCTCGAAGGTCTTGAGGCGGCCCTCGTTGAGGTAGTAGCCGCCGGGGAAGATGAGGCCGTGGTCCTCGGGCAGGCGCCGGCAGGCGGCGCCGATCGCGTCGGCGCGGACCACGGTGGCGGTGCGGGTGTTGTAGATCAGGTGCCGGGCGACGGTCTCCTTGTACGGGAGGATCCGCAGGAGGATGAGCGGTCCGATGCGCGCGTAGGCGATCTCGGCGTCGGCGAGGGACTGGAGGGGCTCGGCGACGGGCTCGGAGTAGACGCCCTCGCCGGAGTCGGTGTTGTCCTCGATCTTGACGGTGAGGTCGCCGTTGATGCACTCCACGAAGATCTCGTCCTCGATGGACACGTGCGGGAAGCGGCCCGCGACGTGGTGCTCGCGGGTGGTCTCGGTCCACTCGAAGTCGTACGGGTCGGGCCAGACCGCGTCGGCCTCGCCGCGCGCGTCGATGTAGTCGGCGCCGCCGTCGGGGCGCAGCTGCCAGCGCAGGACGCGCTGGTCGGCGAGCTGCTCGCCGATCTTGAAGACGGCGAGGAGGCGGGTGTCGACCTCGCGGACCTGGAGGAGCTCGGCGGACCGGTAGTAGCGGTAGATCTCGGTGAAGTCGGCGGTGAACTTCGGGTCGTCGAGGAGGTGGCCGGGCTCGGCGACGTCGGTGAACGCGAAGTTCCCGTCCTCCCTGACGAAGTCGTGGAGGGCGAAGACGTCGGCGACGCCGGTCTGCGACTTCAGTCCCATGTGGACGTTGTAGCCGAAGAGGAGGCGGCCCCCGACGCGGGCGATGTCGCGGGGCACGCAGTTGTTGGCGGTGCGGATCCGGGTGGTGCCCAGGAGGGTGAGCTCGGTGGAGCCGAACGCGCCGGTGCGGGAGGCGTTCAGGGCCTCGGCCCGGTCGGCGAGCTCGGCGGCGTACCCGGCGAGGCGGGTGGAGAGGACCTCGTACGTGCCGCCGTCCAGCGACGTCTCGGGCGTGGTGTCGGCGGCGGTCTGCTCTTCGGCCATGGGTTCCCCTGGGAGCGTTAGGTGGGCGCGGGCGGACGCCGGGGTCTGGATCCGATCGGATCCAAACCCCGGCGGGACGTGCTACTTCGCGGCGATCTCGAGGGCCGGCCTCTCGGCGACGCCGAGCTCGCGGGCCTTCGACAGCAGGCCGTTCAGGGCGCCTTCGTCGCCGCCACCGCCCATGAGCTTCAGGAGCGCGGCGGACACGGTGAGGTTCTTGACGTCCTCGGTGCCGATCCCGGCCAGGACGCCCTTGAGGTCCTCGGCGAACGACGTGGAGCCGTTCCCCCACGCCGCCACCGCGGTCTGGGCGACCTCGGAGTGGGCGACGAACCCGTCGACGGCCTTGCCGTAGCCGATCGCGCCGACGACCCGGTCGAAGAACTGGGCGTCGCCGCCGACCAGGGAGATGTCGGCCTTCGACAGGCCCGTGGCGATGACGTTCGCCTGCTGCTCGGCGATGGACCGGCGGGCCTCGATCTCGGCGCCGCGCAGCTCCTTCTCCATCTCCAGGCGCAGGCGGTACTCCTCGTGGCCGCGGCTGGCCTCGGACAGCGCGTCCATCGCGGCGGCCTTCTCGGTGAGGCCCGCGGACTCGGCGACGAGCTTCTCGCGCAGGGCGTTCGCCTCGGCGGTGCCCTTCGCGGCGGTCGCGGTCGCCTCGGCCTTGCCGATGGCGGCCTGGGCCTCGGCCTCGGCCTTGCCCTTCGCCTCGGCGGCCTTCGCCTCGGCGAGCCCGCCCTTCTCGATCGCGTCGGCCTCGGCCTCGCGGACCTGGACCTCGGCGAGGCCCGGGGCGGCGGCGAGCGCCTGGTCCCCTTCGGCCTGGCGGATCTTCGCGCGGGCCTCGAGCTCGGCGGCCTGCTGGGCGGCCTCGGCCTCGGTGAGGCGCTGGCGGGCGAGGTGCTTGGACGCGACCTCGGCGGCCTCGGCGGCCTTGATGTCCTTGACGAGGTTCTCCTGCGCCTCGGCCTCGGCGAGGATGATGACGCGCTGGCGCTCGCGCTCGGCCTCCTCGGTGGCGCGCAGGCGCTTGATGCCCTCTTCCTGCTCGGCGACGGTCTTCTCGACGGCGATGCGCTCGCGGATGACGTCGGCGATCTCGCGCTTCTGCGCTTCGAGCTCCTTGTTCGCGGCGATGCGGGCGAGTTCTTCCTCGCGTTCGCGGGCGACCACTTCGAGGACGCGGTCCTTCTCGATGCGCTCGGTCTCGACGGCGATGACGCGCTCGCGGTTCTTCTCGGCGACGGCGATCTCGCGGAGGCGGTTCTCGTGCTGGACGCCCGTGGCCTCCTCGGTGCGGATGCGCGCGGTCTCGGACTTGAGGCGCTCCTCGGCCTGGACCTTCTGGACCTCGGCGGCCTCGCGGGCGCGGAGGGTGTCGATCTCGCGCTGCTGGCGGATCTCGGCCTCGGTCTGGCGGCGCTCGAGTTCGAGGACCGCTTCGCGGGCCTCGACGTCCTGCCGCTTGATCTCCTTCTCCTCGTTGCGGCGGTGCTCGTTGGTGGTCACCGACTCGCGGGCGGTCAGCTCGGTGATCTTGCGGATGCCCTGGGCGTCGAGGATGTTCTGCGGGTCGAGGTGGTCGAGCGGGGTCTGCTCGAGGTAGTCGATCGCGGCGTCCTCCAGGGAGTACCCGTTGAGGTCGGTGCCGATGACATTGAGGATGCGGTCGCGGAACTCGTCGCGGTTGGTGTACAGGTCGGTGAAGTCGAGCTGCTTGCCGACGGTCTTGAGGGCCTCGGCGAACTTGGCGTTGAACAGCTCCTGGAGCGTCTCCTGGTCGGAGGCGCGCTTGGTGCCGATGGCGCCCGCGACGTTGATGACGTCCTCGGCGGTCGCGTTGACGCGCACGAAGAACGTGATGGAGATGTCGGCGCGGATGTTGTCCTGGCAGATCAGGCCGTCCTTGCCGGCGCGGTTGATCTCGATCGTCTTGACCGAGATGTCCATGTACTCGGCGCGGTGGATGATCGGCAGGACCAGGGCGGAGGTGAACGACACCTTCCTGGTGCGCAGCTTGGTGACGACGAGCGCCTGGCCGGGCGCGACCTTCCGGTAGAGCCGGATGATCATGAGCAGCAGGCCGAGGAAGATGAGCGCGGCCACCACGAGCGTGATGAGCGTAGCCGAGTTGGAGGCGTCCATTCGGTGGGTTCCTAACGAGACTCTTCGAGGGGGTCGTGAGTTACGGGCGTGACCGTAAGATATCCGAGTCCCGCCCCTTGCGGGGTCCGGGAACGCCGCCGCGGCACGATTCGGGGAGGGGCGAACCGTGCTAAGAACCCTTAAGCCTCAAGGACGGCGATGTCCGGCGGCAGTGCCACCGGGACGACGAGGAACACCTGGTCGGCCGCGTCGTAGTCGAAGACGACGACCTTCGAGTGGCGCGCGTACAGGGCGTCCTCGATGCCCTCGGGCTCGTGCGGGGAGCGCCGGACGTTGATGAGGATCACCGCGCCCTCCTCGTCGATGACCTCGGCCTGGCCGGAGTCGAGGGTGACGGTGCCGGTGCGGACGACGCAGGTCTTCCCGACGAGGTCGGCGTGGTGCGTGGCGGGCGCGTCGTCGAACAGGCGCGCGAGCGGGCGCGTCAGGAGCTTCGCGCCGAGCATGCCGACGCCGAGCCCGGCGACGAGCACGGCGGCCCCCGAGGCCGCGGACGGGATGAACACGTCGGCGCTGCGCACCCAGGTCGTGCCGAGGACGGTGACGATCCAGCCGAGCGTGATCCACAGGGACAGCACGACGGTGAAGGGGACCGCGCCGAATCCGAACGCGCCCCAGAAGCCGCCGGCCTCGATCTCGGGGTCGGCGCCGACGTCGACGACGTCCACGTCGAGCGCGCCGACGATGACCGACACCCAGTACACGACCACGAGGATGAGGCCGAAGGAGAAGACGACCGGAGGGAAGGATAGGGCGATATCCAGGAACTCACTCATGGGGCATGGGTCCTTCTCGGCGAATCCGGGGACGGCGCGGGGCGCCGCCGCGGCGGCGCAGGGTCGCACCTCGGTTCTACGGGCCGCGCACGCGGGCGTTCCGTGCGCGCGGTATGGCGGGTCAGGGCACTCGGGTCAGCGAGTTCGGGCTTGCGGCAGCGTCAGGGCTGTCCCTCTAGGGCTGTGCTTCTAGGGTAATGCACGCGTCCCCTCGGGGGAAGGTCGCGCAAAGCGGACGTCCGCACCCGGGTGCGCCGCCCGCAGGGAGCCCGGAGGGGCCGTCCCGCGATAAGGTGTGACCGGTTGTACAGCTTCGGACCCGCTTGAAGGGGAGGCCAGGTGCCCGGTTTCCAGACTGCGCTGGTGAACGCGGCGGCGGCCTGCGACGCGGCGGCCGCCCGCGCCTCGCTCGCGGCGCAGCGCCTCGGCGACGCCGCCTTCCAGACCCCTGTGGACCCCGCGCTCCTCGCCGCCGAACGTCAGATATCCGACGCCGCGTCGGCCTCGGCACAGCAGCTGCGCACCGATCCCGAACTGCTGCACGCGGGCCGCGTCCTCCTGCACGAGGGCCGCTCGCTCCCGCTGCTGGTGCCGTTCGGGTCCCGCGGGCACCTCGCGACCTCGGTCGACGCGCGCGTCGAGGGCGTCGCGGCCCTGGTCCGGACCGCGGTCCTCCACGCCGTCGCGACCCGTGGGGCGGGCGGCCTGCGGGTCGTCGGCATCGACACCGCGACCCTCGGCGCCTCGTTCGCGCCCCTGCGGCCCCTCGCCGACGCGGGCGTCATCGAACTCGTCGCCACCGACTCCCGTGCCGCGGCCGACGCCGTCGCGCTCGCCGAAGCCCAAGTGGCCGAGCACATCGCGGGCCGCCGCGCCGACCGGATGCTCCTGGTCGTCGCCTCCCTCGGGGACGCCCCGAAGACCCTCGTGGAGCGGATCGACGCGCTCGCGCGCTCCGGCCTCGCGCACGGCGTCACCGTCCTCGGCT
The DNA here is from genome assembly GCA_040643255.1 of Glycomyces sp. NPDC047369. Lineage (GTDB taxonomy): Bacteria > Actinomycetota > Actinomycetes > Mycobacteriales > Micromonosporaceae > Glycomyces. Next base: position 436,826 of record JBEYTX010000002.1, read on the forward strand.
GCGGCCTGCCGTCGCTCCCGCAGGCCGCGGTCATGCACGCGGTCGGCGACCACGTGGAGGTCACCAACCCGCCCGCGGCGCCGTTCGGGCGCGGCGACCGACTCGCGGCGCCCGTCGCCTGGCCCGACGCCCCCGATCCGTCCTTCGTGGCCGGTGAGGCGGCGCGGCTCGCCGAGCGGCACAAGGACGCCGCGACGCTCACCTTCGCCGACCTCCTCCCCGCGTCCCCCGAGACCGGGGACCCCGCGAAGGGCCTGGAAGTCCTCATCGGACGCGACGCGGCCGGGGAGGTGCGGCTGCGGTTCGACGACGCGACCCCGCACTGGCTCGTCGGCGGGCGCACCGGCGGCGGCAAGACCGTGCTCCTCCTCGACGTCCTCTACGGGCTCGCATCCCGCTACGCCCCTTCGGATCTGGCGCTGTTCCTCCTCGACTTCAAGGAGGGCGTGTCGTTCACCGAGTTCATCCCCACCGAGCGCGACCCGTCCTTCATCCCGCACGCGCGGGCCGTCGGCGTCGAGTCCGACCGCGAGTACGGGCTCGCGGTCCTCAAGACCCTGAACGAGGAGATGACGCGCCGCTCGAACGTCATGAAGCGCTACGGGGTCGCGTCCTTCGCTGGCCTGCGGCAGCACGAGGCGTACCCGCGGATCGTGTGCGTCGCCGACGAGTTCCAGGTGCTCCTCGCCGGGAACGACCGGGTCGCCTCCGAAGCGGTGGCGCTGCTGGAGAACCTGGCCCGCAAGGGCCGCTCCTACGGCGTCCACCTGGTGCTCGCCTCGCAGACGATCTCCGGCATCGAGGCGCTGTGGGCGAAGAAGGACTCGATCTTCGGGCAGTTCCCGATGCGCATCGCCCTGCCCGGCGCGCGCACCGTCCTGGAGCCGAACAACGATGCGGCCGCGCGGATCTCGCTCGGGCAGGTCGTCGTCAACCGCGAGGGCGGCACCGCCGGGGCCGACCGCGTCGCGCGCTTCCCCGACACCGACCCCGAAGCGATGCACCGCCTCCGCGAGCAGCTCGGCCGGGCCCACGCCGGGGTCGGCGCGCCGCGCGTCTTCTACGGCTACCGGCCCGTCCACCTCGCCGACGCCCTTCCCGGGGAACGCAAACCCGGACGCGCGCTCGTCGGCCGCGAAGTGTCCCTGCACCTCGCCGCCGCCGGGGTCGACCTCGACCGCCGGCCCGGCCGCCACCTCGCCGTCCTCGGCTCCGACCCGGTCGGCGGCGAAGCCCTCGAAGCGGCAGTCGAAGCCCTGGCGGGCAACGGGACCCGGGTGCGGGGCACCGACTTCACCGGCCACGCCGACCTGCGGCACGCCGCCGAAAGGATCGCCCCCGAAGCGTTCGCCGCAAGGCTCGCCGACGTCCCCGACGGCACCGTCGTCGCCGCGTGGGGCCTCGACGCCGCGGCCCTCGACGCGAAGGGCCAGAAGGCGCTGCGCGACCTGCTGCGGACCGGGCCCGCCCGCGGCGTCCACCTCCTCGGCTGGTGGCGGAACTTCCGCCGCTTCACCGACGACATCGGCGGGACCGCCGGGCGCGAGGACGTCGCGTGCGCGCTCGTCCTCAACCTCCCCGGCGGGGAGATCATGGGCCACTTCGGCACCCAGTTCCAGCACTGGAGCCCCCGGCCCGGCCGCGCCCTCCTCGTCGACCGCCACGCCGACACCGCGGGCGGGCGGCTCGTCGTCCCGTTCTCCCGCCCCGAAGGCCACGCGCCCGGCCAGCGCAGCGGCGACGGCACCGCCATCGAGAGGACCCGCCAGTGAGCGCCTTCGACGACTACCTCGCCCAGCTCCGCCGCCTCGACGAGGCGCGCCGCAGCGCCGACGAGGCCGCCGCCGCGACCGCCACGGTCGCCGAGACCCTCGGGCAGCGCACGCAGCGGATCGCCGAGCAGGCGACCGCGACCCGCACGGCCGTCGACGAGCTCGCGCGCACCGCCCGCACCGCGCCTCCACAGCGGACCGCCGCGCCCGCGCCCCTCGGCGACCCGCACGCCGAGCTCGCCGCCGCCGAGACCGAACTCCACACGGCCGCAACCGAACTCGAAGAGGCCCGGTTCCTCGCCCACCGGCCGCCCTGGCTGCCGCGGTGGCGCGCCGACGAGCGCAACGGCCTGGTCTACGGCGTGTTCGCGCTCGCGTGCGTCCTCGTGCAGCTCGTCGTCCTGCGCACCGTCCGCGCCGACGACATGACCGGCGCGGTCGTCCTCGGCGCGATCCTCGTCGCCGCGCCGCTCGCGGCGTTCTGCGGCGGCTGGCTGACGATCGGCCTCGCCGCCCGGCCCCGCATCGGCGACGAGGAGGCGAAGCTGGAGCGGAACTTCCGCCTCGGCCTGGTCCTGTGCGGGTCGACGCTGCTGGTCGCGTGCTTCGGGTTCTTCAGCTAGGGGCATCGCCGTCCTATAGTCGAGTGACCCAAGCACTACGCCACGCCCGAGGTGGAACCATGGCAGAGCCCGGCAACGCGGACCGGTACGGATCCGACATCACGCAGTACGACCCCGTCGAGAGCCCCGGCGCGGGCGAGCGCATCGCGAACGACATCCCCCTGGCCAAGCCCGTGTACGGGATCGCGCAGGAGATCACCGACGCCGTCAACGGGGACTCCTCGCTCGGCGAGGCCGCGGGCGGGATCGCCGCCGACCTCGGGATGCTCGCCATGGGCGGGCTCATGGCGATCAAGGACCCCGTGTTCGCGCTCGCGAACGCCGGGCTCACCATCGTCCTCGAACTCGTGACGCCCCTGAACGACCTGCTCGAGATGGTCTCCGGCGACCCGGGCCAGATGGCGCAGCAGCAGGAGGTCTGGGGCCAGGTGCAGGAGGCGCTGACGGCGCTCGGCGAGGAGGTCGGCACCGCCGTCGGGACGAGCATCCCGAACTGGCAGGGCTCGGCCGCGGACGCCGCGTACAACCAGCTGTACGGCCTGTCGGCGGCGATCGGCGCGATGGGGCACGAGGCGGGCGGCATCAAGCAGCTCCTGGCGTGGGCGGAGGTCGTCGCCCAGACGATCTACGACGTCATCAAGTCGATCCTCGCCGAGCTCGTGTCGTGGCTCATCATGCGCGGGCTGGTCGCCCTGGCCGCCTCCTCGTTCACGTTCGGCGCGGCCATGGCAGAGTTCATCCTCTCCGGCATGGTGAAGGCGACCCTCGCGATCCAGCGGGCGCTGTCGAAGTTCGCGGCGGCCGGGAAGATCTTCGCGAAGATCGTGCCGCTGCTCCAGAAGTTCTTCCTCCCCGCGGGCAAGCCGCTGTGGAAGGCGGTCCTCATGCGCGGCCTCATCACCGGGGGCATCACGGCCGGGCTCGGCTCGGCCTCGGCCGGGTACCAGGCGGTCACGGCCGACGGGCCCCCGTCGGGGCCGGCGTCGGCGGCCAGCGCAGCGGGCCTCACGGTGCAGCTCGACGAGCTGGACACCCTCGCCGGGGAGCTCGACCGGCTCTCCGGGAACGGCGAGTCGATCAACTCGGTGGCGTCCGGTGCGGCCGCGGAGGAGATGACGTGGGGCCTGACGGGGTTCGTCTTCGCGGACAACTACCGCGGGTCCTGCGAGGAGGCGTCGACGACGACGGGGCAGATCTCGGGGGCCTGCACGGGCCACGCGCAGCGGCTGCGGGACGTGAAGGACTCGTATTGCAGCGCCGACGAGATGGCGGCGTCCTCGTTCGAGACGCTCTACAACCAGTTCTGACCGGGGGCGGCAGTGGAGGCGATCGCGCAGTTCTTCCTCGAGACCGTGTTCGGCTCGGCCTCGGGGGCGGCCCGGCGCCGCCGGGCGGCGCGGTTCGCCGCGGCCCACGGCCTGCGGGCCGGGGACGCGGCCGGGGTCGACGAGCTCGAAGCCCTCGGCGTCCGCTTCAACAAGCCCGCCGCGGACAGCGCGGCCGGTGAGCGGGCCGGGCGGCGCGTCGCCGTGTGCACGAACCCGGGGGTGTGGGACGGCCGGAAGCACGTGCCGTTCCGGTTCGCGGCGGTGTCGCTGCGCCGGATCGCCCCGGACCTGCTGGTCGCCGAGCCCGGGTCGGAGCGGTTCACGAAGCAGTGGTTCGACCCGGACGCGCGCTGCCTCGCCGTCCCGGTCCCGGCCGGGGCGCCCCGGACCGCGGTCGCGGCCGATCCGGCTGCCGCGAGTGCCTTGCTCGCGTCGCTCCCGGATCCGCTCGACCGGTCGTGGATGGTCCGCGCGAACTGGGTCGTCGGCTGGCGCCGCGGGCAAGTGAGACCCGATGCGGACGCGGCGCTGCTCGCGTTCCTGGAGGCCGCGGCGGCCGCGGTCGAACGCTAGCCCTCCTTGCGGCGCTTGAGCAGGTAGAGCAGGCCGACGACGGGGAGGACCAGCGGGACGTACCCGTACCCGGACCCGAAGTGGGACCATACCGACGGCTCGGGGAACCAGTCCGGGTCCGCGAAGCTGAGCGCGCCCACCGCGACCACGCCGACGAGTTCGACGCCGACCGCGGCGAGGGCGATGCGGGCCGCGCCGCGGATGATCGCGACCGCGGCGACCAGGTAGATCGCGGCGGCGACGGCGCTGAGCGTGAAGCTGAGCGGCGCGTCCGAGAACTTCGTGGCGACCTGGTAGCCCGCGCGGGCGCCCGCGGAGACCGCGAACACGACGTACACGAGGACGATGAGGCGGCCGAAGCCGTCGGCGAGGCGGCGCTGCCGCGCTTCCGGTTCAGCCGACATGGAGCTGGTACTCCCAGATCTGGTGGATGCGCAGCAGCAGCGCCGCGACGACGAGCCCGGATGCGGCCACGGTCCCGATCCCCCAGCGGCTGCGGTCGATCGACCCCCAGAAGCACGCGGCGACCGGCACCAGCAGCGCCGTGACGAGGTACGAGAAGAACAGCCCCGCGCCGCCCCCCGGCTCGCCCGGGACGATCGCGATGCCCGCGACGAGCTGCACGAGCAGGAGCGCTTCGAGGACGCCGACGCCGACGAGGTGGCGGCGGCCCACCCGCTGCGAGCGGGCCGTGTCCACGAAGAACCAGGCGCTCATCGCCAGCGCGGCGGCCTGGGTCGCGAGGTAGAGCCAATCGATCACGCACCCGACGCTAATACAGGCCCGCGGCGGCGAATCCGAGGCCGCACCGCGAAGTGGCCGCGTACGCTGGAGCGGCCCCGCTCGCCCCTCCGGACCCCCTCGGAGCCCTCGACCCCTTGGAGCCCCCGTGTCTCTCAAGCGCGCCGTCGCCGCCCTGCTGCTCGCCCTCTGGTTCGGCGTGTGCGGCGCCGTCGTCGTCTGGTGCGTCTCGTACCTGTTCTGGGGCGAGTACGAGACCGTCACGGTCGTCGACGACGGCGAGGACGAGCACTGCGTGGGCACCTGGTGCACCGACGGGTCCTGGATGCGGTCCGCCGCGATCCGCGAGACCCCTTCGGGCCCTGAGGAGATCACGATCATGGGCGACTTCGAGCCGGGCATGGAGCCGTCGATGCTCATCGGCCCGCTCCCGGGCCTGGGCCTGTTCTCGCGGTTCGAGGCGATCCTGCCGCTGATCCTCGTGTTCGGGCCGTTCGCCGCCTCGATCGCCGTCAACGTCGCGTTCTGGTCCGACCGCGACTGACCGGGCCCCGGACGCGCGGAAACGGCGTCCTGTCCCACGCCGCGGCTAGACTTCGCAGCATGGCTGACCTGACCCACGTGGACTCGACCGGTGCGGCCCGGATGGTCGACGTCTCCGGCAAGGACGTCTCGCAGCGCTCGGCGCTGGCGAGCGGGCGGCTGCGCACGACCCCGGAGGTCGTGGCGGCGCTGCGTGAGAACTCCCTCGCGAAGGGCGACGCGCTCGCGACCGCGCGCATCGCGGGGATCATGGCCGCCAAGCGCACCCCCGACCTGGTGCCGCTGTGCCACCCGATCGCGATCAGCGGCGTGAAGGTCGAGCTGACGGTGACCGACGAGGGCGTGGACATCGCCGCCTACGTCAAGACCGCCGACCGCACGGGCGTCGAGATGGAGGCCCTCACGGCCGTGTCCGTGGCGGCGCTGACGCTGGTGGACATGGTGAAGGCCGTCGACCCTGCCGCGGTCATCTCGGACATCAAGGTCGAGGAGAAGCTGGGAGGGAAGACCGGGGAATGGCACAGGTGAAGGTGACCGTGGTCGTCGCCTCGAACCGGGCGGCCGACGGGGTTTACGAGGACGAGTCGGGGCCGATCCTCACGGACGGGTTCCGCGCGCAGGGGTTCGCCGTGACCGGGCCGGTCGTCGTCCACGACGGCGCCGAGGTCGGCGCGGCCCTGCGCTCGGCGGTCGCCGAGGGCGCGGACCTCGTGGTCACCTCCGGCGGGACGGGCCTGACCAGCCTCGACCTGACGCCGGACCAGACCAGCGAGGTCGTCGACTACGAGGTCCCCGGGATCGCCGAGGCGATCCGCGCGGCCGGGCTCGCGAAGACCCCGCACGCGGCGCTGTCGCGCGGGATCGCGGGCGTCGCCGGGCGCACGCTCATCGTCAACCTGGCCGGGTCGCGAGGCGCCGCGAAGGACGGCCTGGCCGTCCTCACCGGGGCCCTCATCGAGCACGCGGTCGCCCAGCTCCACGACGGCGACCATGAGAGGACAGCATGACCGACCCGATCACCTGGGCCGATGCCCGCGAGACCGCTTGGGCCGCAGGCTACGCCGCGAAACCGGCGCCCGCCGAGCTGCCGTTCGCCGAGGCCGCCGGGTCCGCGCTCGCCGCGCCCCTGACCGCCGTCTCCGACCTGCCCGCGTTCCCGACCTCCGCGGTCGACGGCTGGGCCGTCGCCGGTCCGGCCCCGTGGCGCATCGGCGGCGAAGTGCTCGCCGGGCAGATCCCCGACGCCCTCGCCCCCGGTGCGGCCGTGAAGATCGCGACCGGCGCGCAGGTCCCCGAGGGCACCGACGGCCTCATCCGCCTGGAGCACGGCACCGTCGAGGACGGCTACGTGTCCGGCCCGACCGCACGCGAGTGGCGCGAGGCCGGGGAGGAGGCCCGCCAGGGCGAGGAGCTCATGCCCGCGGGCACGCCCGTCACGCCCCCGGTGATCGGCCTCGCCGCCGCCGCCGGCCACCTGACGCTCCCCGCGCACGGGCGCCCGCGCGCCCGCGTCGTCGTCTTCGGCGACGAGCTGCTGACCAGCGGCGTCTCCGGGAAGGGGCGCATCCGCGACGCCCTCGGCCCGATGGTCCCGCACCTCCTCGTCGGCGCCGACGTCCAGGCGTCCATCGGCCCCGTGGAGGACACGCTCGAAGCGCACGTCGCGGCCCTGCGCGAGGCGCTCGCCGACGCCGACGTCGTCTGCACGACCGGCGGGACCATGGTCGGCCCCGTCGACCACCTGCACGCCGCGCTGGCCGAGATCGGCGCCGAGTACGTGCTCAACACCGTCGCCGTCCGCCCCGGCTTTCCGATGCTCTTGGCGCGCACCGGGGACGGCAAGTTCATCGCCGGGCTCCCCGGGAACCCGCAGTCGGCCGTGATCGCGGTCGTCACCGTCGTCGCGCCGCTCCTGGCGGGCCTGCGCGGCCTGCCGCTGCCGCCGCTGCGCACCGTCGAGCTCGCCGAGGACGTGCCGGGCCGCGGCTCGTTCACGCACCTCGCGCTGGTCGACCATGCCGGGCGGCGGCTCGCCCACCACGGTTCGGCGATGCTCCGCGGGCTCGCGGGCGCCGCCGGGTTCGCGGTGGTCCCCCCTGACGGCGCGGCCCCCGCCGGGACCGTCGTCGACCTCGCCACCGTCCCTGGAGTGTCCGCATGATCCGCGCCCGAGTCCTCGACGCCCCCCTCGACGTCGCCGAGCACGAGCGGGCCGTCTCGGCCGCCGAAGCGGGCGCGGTCGTGTCCTTCGCGGGGGTCGTGCGCAACCACGACCACGGCCGCGGCGTCCTGTCGCTGTCCTACGAGGGCCACCCGTCGGCGGGCGAGGAGCTGCGGCGCATCGCCGAGGAGATCGCCGCCAGGCCCGGCGTGCGCGGCGTCGTCGTCTCGCACCGGGTCGGCGACCTCGCGATCGGCGACCCGGCGCTGGTCGCCGCGGTCGCGGCCGAGCACCGCAAGGAGGCGTTCGAGGCGTGCGCCGACCTCGTCGACGAGGTGAAGGCCCGCCTGCCGATCTGGAAGCACCAGTACTTCGCCGACGGCACCGACGAGTGGGTCAACTGCCCCTAACTCCTTCGGGTCGTCCTTCCCGCCGCCCATGGTCTTCACCAGGACCACGCCGAGGCCGACGAACAGGAGCAGGCCCAGCAGGATCGCGCCGAGCGCCGCGCCCGCGTCCGAGTCCCCTTCGGCCGCGGCCAGTGCGGCGTGAATCGTCTGCATGGCGCCCATGATGCCACGGACGCGGCGGGGCGCCGAGGGGAAGCGGGGCGCCGCGGGCGGACCGGCCGGCCGGTGGGGGGATCGTCACACCGCGCACGCCGTGCTGCCGCGGCCGTCACCCACGGTCACCGCCTTGCAGGGAAATGGCCCGGTTGGAGGAGATAGTACCGCTCACCCTCGTGTTGACGATCGCCGGAAGTTGTGGTGTGCTTACGTCCATGGTTGAACCGATCCGATGGGGAATCCTGGCGACCGGCGGAATCGCATCGACCTTTGTGGAAGATCTTGCCCTCCTCGACGATTGCCGCGTCACCGCTGTGGCCTCTCGATCGGCGGAGCGCGCCGCCGCGTTCGCCAAGAAGTACGACATCCCTCACGCGTGGGACTCCGTCCAGGCGCTCGCCGCCGACGACGAGGTCGACATCGTGTACGTCGCTACACCCCACTCCCACCACTACCTCCCGACCCTCCGGCTCCTGGAGGCGGGCAAGCACGTCCTGTGCGAGAAGGCGTTCGCGTACAACGCGGCGCAGGCCCGCACCATGTTCGACGTGGCCCGCGAGCACCAGCGGTTCCTCATGGAGGCCATGTGGACCCGCTGCAACCCGGCCATCCGGGAGATGCGCCGGGCCATCAAGGAGGGCATGATCGGCGAGGTCGTGTCCGTCAACGGGAACTTCGCGATCGCCGGCGACCTCCCGCCCTCGCACCGGCTCCGCAACCCCGAGCTCGCGGGCGGCGCCCTGCTCGACCTCGGCGTGTACCCGGTGACGCTGGCGCACTTGGCGCTCGGCGTCCCCGAGTCCGTGTCGGCCGTCGCCGTCATGGACGAGGTGACCGGCGTCGACGCGCAGACCGCGATCACGCTCCAGTACCCGAAGGCCGTCGCGCAGCTGTCGTGCTCCTACCGCGGCGGCGCCGCGAACGAGGTCACGATCGCGGGCACCGAGGGCCGGATCGAGCTGCGGGACTACGCGTACCGGCCCAGCGGGTACACGCTGGTGCGGTACAACGAGCCGCCGCGGGAGTTCGAGGCCCCGTACGTCGGCCACGGCTACGTCCACGAAGCCCTCGAAGTGCACCGCGCGCTGCGGCAGGGCCGCCTGGAGTCGACCCTGGTGCCGCCGCAGTCGACGCTCGAGGTCATGGAGATCCTCGACGAGGTGCGGGCCCGGATCGGGCTCCGCTACCCCGGCGAGACGCACCCCAAGCAGTCGTAGACCCAAGGGGCCCTTAGTATTCGATCGCCTTCTGCGCGGCCTCGCGCTTGGCGACGATCCCCGCGTGCTTCTCGCGCAGCCACGCGACGCGCGCCTCCGCGTTCTCGATCGCGGTGTCCTCGGCCTGCTCGACGAGGATGCCGCGGCTCGCGGCCTCGTCCCGGAAGATCTGGTCGAGGTTCGGCAGGAGCGCCATGACCGGGCCCGTGAAGTACCCGGTCGCGGCCTCCTTCGTGAAGATCCAGCCCTTGTACTCGATCTCGCACACGACCTGGCGGCGGCCCGCCTCGGGGTCGCGGATCGCGAGGTCGGCGACCATGGCCCACAGGGTGAAGATCGCGGAGGTGGCCTTCTCGGAGACCCAGCCGCGGCCCGGGACCGGCGGCAGCAGCGCCTCGATCGACTCGGTGAACGTGTCGGTCGAGAGCTTCTGGAGGATCCCGTCGAGCGAGCGGGTCCGGATCGCCTTCACCTTGTGCCACTTCGCGGTCCCGCCGTCGAACCCGACCTCTTTCGGTCCGATGTCGATGGTCCCGAAGTTGTCGAGCAGCCCCAGGAGCAGCCCGGTCCCCGTGGGCGGCTTGCTCCCCGCGGTGATGAGCTTCGCGAGGCTCCACTGCCACTCCTCCTGGACCGGCTGCGCCGGCAGCGGGAGGCGGGCGAGCAGCTCCTCGAAGTCGCCTTCCTTGAACGCGGACTTGGTGTTCGCGGCGAAGTCCACGGCCGCGTCGCGCTTCTGCACGGCGAAGCCCGTCACGTCGTCCACTTTGCCCTTGGCGAATCCGGTTGCGGCGTCGCGCTTCTCGCGGGCGCTCTCGACGCCGACGTCGACGACCATCTTCCCGGCGTCCTGGGCGCGCTGCCTCATCTGCTCCAGGCGGTCTTTCATTCCCATGCGAGCAACATACCGGTGCCGGGCAACCGGGCGGTGACCCTGCGGCGCCGGTCGGGGGCCGGGCCGCAGGGCCTTCAGCGCTCGAGGTTGTCGCGGGCGCGGTCGCGCAGGTGCTCGGGCATGTCGCGGTTGACGATGCCCATGACGTCGATCTTGTCGCCGACGAGGGACTGCGCCATCTGCGCCATCTTCAGGGCGTGCGTGGCGGTGGCCTCCTGGATGAGGGCCATGATCGTCGGCGACAGCGACTGGTGCTGGCGCATCGACGACTCGTCGATCCCGATCTCGGCGACCTTGCCCTCCGCGTCGAGCTTGACGCGGATGCGGCCGTCCTCGGAGAAGACCTCCACGGCGTCGGCGCCGAGCCGCTCGCTGAGCTCGTTGAACTTCGCGAGCATCGACTCGGCCTCCGCCTGCATCTGCTCCAGGCGGCGCATCATCGCCTCGGGGTCGTTCGGGCGCTGGCGGTCGCTCATCGGGGCTCCTCGGGGTCGATGGGGGCGAGGCCGCTGCCGCCGAGGTCCTCGGGCGACAGGGTCGTGCCCATGACGGCGCCGACGCGCTGCGCGAGGTCGGCCTGGGTGCGCCGGTCGGCGTCCCGGATCGTCTCGACGATGAGCTCGCCGAGCTCGACGCCGGACAGCTGGAACGCGCTCATGCGCAGGTCCAGCACCTTGATGTTGCCGGCGGCGCCGGTCACCACGCGGACCGCGCCGTCCTCGCTGACGGCCTCGCCTTCGAGCTCGACCGCGATGCGCTCGATCTCCTGGGCCTTACGCCGCATGTCCTCGGCCGGATCCTCCGGCATACCGCTCACCTCCCGGGGCAGGTGCGGCCGGTGGGTCGGCCGCGATCCCACGATGCTAACGGCTTGGCGCTAGTGCCGGTCACGGGTGTGAACAGGTTCGTCACTGGCGCGGTTTGGGGGGCTTCGCTATATTGACGTGAGTCCGCACCGCCCCGTCGATCAGAGGTGTCCCATGGGTGAACCGGTGCGTCACGCCCTCCCAGCTCGAAACCGCCGAGCAGCAGATCATCGGCCAGCTCCCGGCCGCGCAGCAGCTCAAGGGCAAAGCCGACGAGGACGGCCTCGACATGATGGCGTGGGGCGTGCCCGGCCTGTTCTTCTCCCCGGGTTACTACTCGATGCTCGGCGAGTTGCGCGAGATGTTCGAGATGCTCACCGCGGGCATCGAGGGCCACGCCGGGCGGCTGAAGGACTGCCGCGTGTCGTGGGAGACCGCGGACATGGACACCGCGAAGGAGTTCAGCCAGTACTCGCCCGAGGGCATCGGCGGCTCCATGCAGTGGGGCGGCTCGACGTTCACCGACGGCAACGGCAACTTCCAGATGTTCGAGATCGGCGAGTCGAAGAAGCAGTCCTACGCGAAGCCGATCTTCGGCGTCATGGACTCCGTCGAGAAGATCCAGAAGGTCGGCCGCGCCGAGAACGCCGGGGAGCTCATCGGCGCCGTCGCCGACGTCTCGAACGCCGTGCTCGGCACCCTCAACGACGTCGCCCAGGCGGTCACCGACCCGCTCATGTTCCTCGCCTCCGCGGGCCTGGACTTCCTCATCTCGCTCATCCAGCCCCTCGACGACCTCGTCGGCATGGTCACCGGCAACGGCGAGCGCATGAACGCCGAGATCCAGCGGTGGGACCCGATCAAGGACGCCCTGCCGCCGATCGGCGAGGCCGTCGCGAAGGTCCCCGAGGAGATGCTCACAGCCTGGTCGGGCAAGGACGGCGACGCCGCCCGCGAGAAGATCGCCCAGTTCGCCGAGGCCGTCATCGACGTCGGCGACAAGATCCAGGTCATGCAGGGCCTGCTCCAGGTCACCGAGCTCATCGCGACCCTCATCCGCAAGACGCTCCTGGACATCGCCGGGAAGTGGATCAGCCAGATGATCGTCACCTGGGCCACCGCCGCGGCGAGCGCCGTGGTCACCGCCGGGGCCTCGACCGCGGTCGCGATGCTGAACTCGATCCGCACCGCGATCTCCTCGATCGTCCTGGCGCTCAAGCGGTACAAGACCGCCGTCGACGCGTTCCTCCAGGCCAACACCATCCTCGGCCGCGTCGTCGAGACCCTCGGCAAGGCCGCGTCGCCGCTCGCCGAGGCCGGGATCAAGTTCGTCGGCGCGACCGGCAACATGGCCGGCGCGGGCGGGCCCTCGGACTCCTCGATCGTCGACGGGCTCAACGGCTAGTGGAGGCCGCCGGGCGCTCGTTCCGGGACCCGCAGGACGTCGACGACGCCCCGCGGGCCGCCTACCGCGACCGGGACGGGCGCCGCCACGAGGCGCCCGGCGCCCCGACGCTCCGCTTCGACTCCGTCGAGGACTACCGGGCGGGCCGCTCGGCCGCCGCGGACCCCGGGCCCGGCTCGGGCCTGCTCGACGTGCTCGTGTGCACGGCCGCCACCGCCGACCGGACCGGCGTCCTCCTCCTCGACGGGGCCCCCGTCGCCGCCGGGGACGGGCGCTACCAGGTCGAGGTCGCCCCCGGAACGCACCGGCTCGACGTCCAGGGCGCCGACGCCGCGAGCGCCGTGTTCACGGTCGCCGCGGGCGAGCGCGTCCACTTCACCACCGGCCAGGGCGTGTCCGTGCGCCACCAGGTCGACTACCGGACCCAGCTGTACCGGGTGCGCGACGCCTCGGACCTGCTGCCGGTCCTCGGCGGGCGCGCGGCGAACGTCTCGGGCGCCGGGTGCCTCATCGCCGTGGTCGGCGCGATCGCGCTCGCCTTCGCGATGGTCGCGGTCCCGCTGTCCGACGGCGGCGCGTTCGGCGCCGTCGCGGGCGCGATCGGCGGCGTCGGGGGCCTCGTCCTCATCGGCGGCGCCGCGATGGGCATCATCGCGACCCGCTCGCTCCACAAGCGCGCCAAGGCGAACCGCCTCGAATCGACGCGCACCGACGGCGGCGCGACCGCCTATCCGTCCCCTGAGGACGCCCGCGGGAAGGTCCAGGGCCTGCTGGTCGTGTTCGACCTGTTCCTGTACCGCCTGTCCCGCAACGCGGACGGGACCACGGCCTACGAGGGCGCCGGTGAAGCGCTCGCCCTCGCGCACGCGGGGCGCCTGCGCACCTGGATCGACGACGCCGAGGTGCCGTGCGACTGGGCCGCGTGGCACTACCCGCTTCCCGCAGGGCCGCACCGGTTCCGCGTCGCCTATGGCGACGAGGCCGCGATCGAGTTCACTGTGGACGTCCCCGCGCACGGCGACGCCGCGGTGCTCCACGTCCCGGTCCGCGTCTTCCGCGTCTGGGACGGCACCGGCTTCGAGCCCCTGCCCGCGCAGCTCGCGCACCGGATCACCAAGCGCGCCAAGACCGCCGTGGGCCGGGCGTACCAGAACAACGCCGACCCCGACGACTGGGTGCCGCCCCGGATCTGGCCTCCCGCCTAGCTACTGGTGCCGCCGACGCAGGTCCACACCGGACCCGTCTGCGAGCGTGATGCGCCGGTAGAGCCCGGCGGGCTTGGTGCGCCGCAGGATCCGGGTCTTGCGGAACCGGTGGTCCTCGTCGTACGTGTAAAGGTCGCCCGGGATCTCCAGGACCGTCTCGACCGGGACGGGCCCGTCGATCTTCGTCTCGGGACCCGAGCCGCTCCAGAACTTCGCATAGGTCCGCCCGGGCGCTGCGAACGCCACGCGCTGGTCGGTGAGGACCCACCAGCCGCGGCGGCGCAGCGCGGGCGTCACGTACCGGCCCATCAGCGAGCCCGCGCCCCGGCCGCGCAGGACCACGCCGGGTCCCTTGAAGCGCTTGGGCTTCCCGCTGTCGCCGCCGCCGCTGATGCCGTCGGCGAGGACCGCCAGCAGGATGACCAGCACGACCGAGAACACGATCCACAGCAGCGCCAGCGCGACCGCCTTGGCGATCTGCTTCGCGAGCTGTCCCGCGGTCCAGCCCGGGTTCGGGATCCCGTCCCGCGCGGGCAGCCGCCACACCGGGACCGCTTCGAGCAGCCGCTCGCCGGGGCGCAGCCAGTTCGCCTGGAGCACCCGCTGCGCGTCGCGCTTGAGGTCGATCTTCGGCGGGCGCGTTCCTGTCATCCGACGAGGCTACCGCCGCAGGTCGATCCGGGCAGGACCCGTCGGCCCCTAGTACGAGGTCTCGATGGACCTGGAGCGGAAGTCGGAGAGGCGCCAGAGGTAGACGCCGACGGGTCCGGTCGCGACGGCGAGGGCGGCGGGCCAGGCGTCCCGGGCCCCTGCGGCGAGGTACTGGTCGAGGAGGTCGAGGTCGACCCGGTAGGAGTACGCCGACCAGACGGCGAGCGCGGCCACCAGCCACCAGCCCCACCAGGGGACGGCGGTCGCGAACAGCCCGCGCCCGGTCGCGGCGAGGACCGCGTTGGCGAGCGCGAGGGCGGCGAGGCCACCTGCGGCGGTGGCGGGCACGACGATCAGGGAGGCCCTGGTCCCCCAGGGCGCGCGCCGGATCGCGAGGGCGGCGAGGCCGGTGAGCACGGTTCCGAGCAGGGCGTTGGCGAGGAGTCCGCCGGACCCCAGGTCGAAGGCGGTGCCGAGCCAGGCGAGGAGGCAGCCTTGGGCGACGGCGTACAGCACGGCGGTGCCGGCGCCCGCGACGGGCCGGAAGGCGCCGTACACGAGGATCGCGGCGACGATCGCGAACCCGGCGGCGCCGATGAGGTTCGCGGTGAGCCCCGGCCACTCGCCGGGCTCGGTCGCCCACGCGGACATGGCGATCCAGGCGATGGCTCCGGAGACGAGCGTGACGGTGAGGAGCGCGAAGGCGCGATTCGAGACGGATGACGCCTCGATCAACGGGGAATGCGCGTCCTGGTGTGCGAGGAGGCGCCTGAGGAGTCTGTTGCCGCGTGCCATTCCGTGCCGACTTCCATTGCGATTCCTGGGGCGGATTCAGGCTACGACAGCCGTTCCGACCGGCTTGCACGGGTTGACTACACTTGGTGACGCCCGCATCTCCCGCCCCTCGGAGTGAACCCGATGACATGGATCAATGTCGATGCCGAAAAGCTGCGCCAAGCGGCCGCGGCCTTGCACGAGTCGGAAGGCGAGATCCAGGCCCTCGCCGATTACGCGAAAGAGGCCGACCCCGAATGGTGGATGTGGGGCGTGGCCGGGCTGGTCATGGCTCCGGCCTATTTCGCGCTCGCCGAGTACTTCCATTCCGCGGTAACCGATTCGGTGGACGCCGTGTCCGGGCTGGCCGACCGGATCCAGGCGTGCGCCGACGAGCACGACGGCAACGACGCGGCGATCGCCGCCGAGCTGGCGCGCATCGGCGGCGACCTCAAGGGAGGCAAGTGATGTCCGACGTGGTCCAGGAGCCTACCTGGGACGAGAACGCACCGCACCAGTCCGACACGCCGACCGTCAGCGGCGGCGACGCGTGGAAGGCCGTGACCGGGCAGGGCTCGCCGGACGCGAGCGGCGACGGCGGCCTGCTCCACCAGGCGGTCGACGGGTACCGCAACCCCGAAGGCACCGCCACGAAGGCGACCTCGACGGGGCTGAACGTCTTCAAGAGCGTTGCGTCTCCCGTTGTGGCCGTGCAGAACACGATCGCCAACGCCGGGAAGATCGAGGGCCTGACCGATTGGGACGGCTACGCGAACCTGGTGACGGGCCTGGCCGGCGACATCACCGCCGTCCAGGGAGCTTCCGAGGAGTTCTGGAACTTCGTCGAGGGCGTCACGGACCCGAAGTTCGACCCGGTGCAGTGGCTCGCGGGGACGCTCATCGACTTCCTCATCCAGATCTTCCAGCCGCTGGAGGACCTCGTCGGCATCGTCTCGGGCAACGAGACCCGCATGAAGACCTCCGCGTCCATGTGGAACTCGGTCTCGCAGGGCGCGCCGCAGGTCGGCGAGTACATCGCCGCGGCGGGCGGCGAGATCCTCGCCGACTGGCAGGGCGCGGACGGCGACGCGGCCCGCATGCGCGTCTCCGAGGCCGCCGAGGTCGTCAACGGCCTCGGCTACCTCGCGGTGGGCATGGAGGGCCTCCTGTCGTGCATGGCCGACCTCGCGAAGGCCCTGCGCCAGGACATCGTCGACCTCCTCGCCAAGGGCGTCTCCTGGGCCCTGACCCGCCTGCTCCCTCAGGTCGCCGCGGGGATCGCGACCTTCGGCGCGTCCGTCGCCACCGCAATCGTCGACGCCGTCTACAAGGTGACCGCCCTGCTCCTGAAGGCCTTCAACCGCATCCGCCAGGCCACCGCCATCTTCGCCCGCGCCGCACAGGTCCTCGCGAAGATCTGGGCGGTCCTGGAGAAGATCAAGCCGGTCCTCGATTTCCTCAAGGACCACCGGAACGCGATCGTCACCGGCGCGGGCATGCTCGAACAGGCCACCGGCTGATGGTCGAACTCCTCGTCGAAGGGCTCATCAGCGAGGGCCTGGACTCCCTCGAACGCCGCGCCCACGCCCGCCGCACCGCCCGCTACGCCGCGACGCTGGGCCTGCGCTACAACCCGATCGCCCGCGCCCCGCACATGGCGCAGGCTTTCGGCGAACTCGGCACCGGCGACCTCCTTAACCTGCTCTCCGGCCGCATCGGCGGCGGCGAGGTCGTCGCCTGGGAGCGGATCGTCCGGCCTCCTCTGGGCGCCGACCCCATGGACCACTACTCCCGCCACCCCACCGGCCACTTCGTCGCCGTCCCCCTCAGCCGCCCCTTCCCGAACGTCGTCGTCCGCGCCTGGCAGGTCCTCCTCACCTCCGACGACTGCCTCTGGCTCCCCGCCGCCACCCGCCTGCGCCTCCAGGATCCCAACGCCGACAGGCTCTTCCGCGTCGCCGCCACCGACCACGCCTTCGCCCGCAACCTCATCGACGAACCCGCCCTCCTCCGCAAACCCCGCCGCTCCTGGGCCGTCCTCGGCCCCTGGGCGGTCTGCATGACCCCATTGCCGATCCGCCGCCGCGGCAAGCACTCCCTGACCAACGAACTCGACTTCCTCCGCACCCTCGCAGTGCGCCTCGGCTGAACTCCTTCAGACACGAAACCGGGCCGGTGGCGATTCGCCACCGGCCCGGTTCTCTTACGTCGTCTCGCTACGCGTAAGGGTCGTCCTTCTCGTTCCCGATCCCCCACACGTCATCATCCTCGGTGAGCCAGGTCCCGGACTCGCCGTCCTCGTCACCGGGGCCGCCCATACCGCGGCCGCCACCGGCGCCCATCATGCCGCCGCCCATGCCGCGGCCTCCGGCGCCCTTGCCCATGGCACCGCCCTTGCCGCCGCCGGCACCGGCTCCAGCACCACGACCGGCGCCGCCGGCGCCCATCATGCCGCCCATACCGCCCATGGCACCGCCGACGCCGCCGCCGGCACCACCGCTGGGGAGACCCCCGCCGGCGCCACCGCCGGGAAGGCCGCCGCCACCGATGCCGCCACCGCCGAGACCGCCGCCACCGAGGCCGCCGCCGCTCGCCAGACCGCCCGAGGGCATGTCGTCGGGGTCGGGCGTGGTCGGCGTCCACTCGCTGTCGTCGAGCCCGCCCGGGTCCGTGGAGTCCGGAAGGTTCATATCGGGCGGGGTGCTCGGCGGGTCGAACGTCGGCGTCGGGGGCTTGTCCGTGCTCGGCATCGACGGCGGGTCCATCGAACCCATGCCGCCGGGGGCCTTCGGCATGCTGCCGCCGCCACCGCCGCCGGGCGGCTCGTAGCCGACGTCGGGCTGGCCGCCGTCGCCGAGGGTGGTCTCCTGCGTGGCCGGCTTCTCGGGCGTGAAGCCCGCTACCTCGGTGTTGGCGTAGTCGCGTCGGCCGACGATGTCGTCGTTGACGTTGTTCAGCCGCTCCTGGTAGTTGTCGTTGATGTCGCCGACGTCCTGGTTGATCTGGCCTTCAGCGTCCTGCTGCGCCATCTCCCGGGCCTGCTCCTGCGTGAAGGAGCCGGGCTCGTAGCCGTTCGCCTCGCTGTTGTAGTACTGGTAGTAGTAGTTCGACCGGTCTTCGACGAACGACTGCACCTCGTCCTGGTAGCCGGTGTCGAGACCGGCCATCTCCATGATCTTGTTGCCGCTCTCGTTCGCGCAGACGTCGCCTTCCTTCTCACAGTCGCCGTCCCAGAACGCGGGCCGGATGTGGAATTCAGCGGAGTCGAACCAGCCGCCGTCGTCGACCCAGATCAGCGGCGCGGGGTACGGGACCTCGCCCGAGTCGCCGCCCTGGAGCTCGTAGATGGCCGACTGGGTGTTGCCGAGCAGCGGGAGGATGCCGCTTTCACCGGTGATCTTCTCAGTGACCTCGGCGATATTGCGCTTGACGATGTCGATCTGCTCGGAGAAAGCGTCGAAGTCGTCGCCGGTCCACTCCGCGCTGAGCGCTTCGATGGCGTTCGCCAAGTGGCCCTCGAAATACGAGAATGAGCTGTTGAAGTCGGTCCAGCCGTCTTTGACCGTGCCGATGGCGTACTTGTCGCCGTCGGGACCTCGCAGCTGGGTGACGATCGCACTGACCTCTTGACCGCCTGGAGTGGACATGCCGGAGGGCTTCGGCTTGATGTTGTTGGTCTGTCCCGCTTGGGGAATCGCGGACATCAGCTGGATCCACGGCTGCTCGCCGGGGTTCTCCTTGTTCTGGCAGTCGCCGTTGCCGCAGCCGCGGTTGCCGGTGAAGTTCTGCTGGAACCGGTTCGCGTCCATCGAGTCGCCGGCGTCCATGTTGGTGTACGTGTCGGCCTCGTACTCGCCGTAGTCGACGTTGTCGCCCATCTCGCTACTCCTGACCGATCCGGTCATTGATCAACTGGTTGACTGAGGGAGCGTATTCGTTGACCAGCCACTGCTGAAGAGCGTCGTCGTCAAAGGGATACGCGTAGTCTTCGAGCGTTCCGGACATGACGTCCGAGTTCTCGTTGTAGAGCTCCTCACCGGTGTCATGCCCGTAGTTCACCTCTGCGAAAAACAGCCACTGCCCGTCTCGGCCGACCAGGTTCAGACTCCATTGAGTCTCACGGTCCATGACGATGAGCTTGCCCTCGTCCCACTCGGACCCGAGCGGGATCTCCTCGATCACTTGAAGCGAGGAGTCCTGCTCCTGCAAGCCTTCGATGTCGTCGACCGTGCGCTCGGTGTAGCTCTCCTTCGCCTGGTCCTCGTTCTCCCAGGGGACGATCCCGCCCCAGAGCTCACCATCGCGCTCGTTGGTCGAGCCGTCCGGAAGTTCGAAGGACTTCACCGTGACGAGGCCGTTGCAGGTCAGCGCCTCGCCGTCCATGCCCTCGCCCCAGGCGTTGTTGTTCAGGGATCCGCCGTCGATCTCCTGGATCTGCATGTAGTCGACGATCGGCTGGAGGTTGTCGAGGACCTCGCAGCCGCCGGGCCAGGCGCGCATCTCCTCGGCGAGTGGATCGGTGGATCCGCCGTCGGTCCCGTCGCCGCCGGCGTCGTCACCCGAGAGTGCGTTGCATCCGGCGGCGAGAAGGAGCACTGCGCCGCCGAGTGCGGCCAGGCGTCCGTTTGCAAACTTCATGCGATTCAAACTTCCTTCTGCTGTTCAGCTCTGTCGAGAAGGGTGGGGTTCAGAGCTCGCCCTCGTAGGACTGCATCTCTCCGACGTTCCCGTCTTCGGCGGACTCGTTCGCCTCGATGGACTCGTCGAGCTTCTGGAGCATGCCGTAGCTGTTCTTCCGGAGCTGTTCGAGGGCCTGCCAGGTCGCGGAGTGGTACTCCGAGTACTTGCCCTTAGCCTCACCTGCGGACTCGAGTTGACCGAACCGGGGCTCTCGGCCGAGGAGTCCGTCGCCCTTGAACATCGGCATCAGCGAGTCTTCAAGGGGGTCGAGGATCTTCTCGCGCACAGCCCTCTGGAACTCCCGCGCGGCTTCGGGATCGAATTTCCGTTGCTCGGCCATCAGGGCTTCCTCCGGGGGACGGTAGATGTCTGACTGGGTGGGTTATGGCTCGATTTCAGGTTAGCAGGAGCTCGCAACACGTATGGACCCCAAGGTCAGGGGGCCACCCACGGCGGAAATCTCCGCACGCCGGGCTCGGAGTGACGCCCGCGTTTCGCGCGGTCCGTCCCGGTATCGATCAGGCGTAGAGGTCGTCGCCGTCGGTGAGGCGGAGGATGTCGGTGGCGGTCTGGGGGTCGATGACGCCGCCGTTGTCGATGGCGGACTGGAGGCCGGCGCGGAGGCCGTGGAGGGTGCCGCGGAGATATTGGAGGTTGCGCCAGGTGGTGGCGTGGAAGTCGGCGTATTCGGCGGCGGCGTGCTCGGTGGCGCCGGGCGAGGTGCCGAAGGCGGGGGCCTTCTTCAGGGCGCCGTCGCGCAGGGACGGGACGATGTCGCTCTCGAGCTCGTCGATGAGGTCGCCGAGGAACTGCCGGTAGCGTTCGAGCGCGGCGGGGTCGAAGGCGCGGTTGGCCATGCGGGGGCTCCTTGTCTAGGCGTAGGGGTCGTCGTCTTCGTCGACGAAGCCCCACATGTTCGCGTCTTCGACCAGGTCGACGTCGGGTTCGCGGTCCTTGTCGTCGGCGGGCGCGCCGCGTCCGGCGGCGCCCGGGGCGCCCATCATCGCGGCACCGCCGCCGCGGGGAGCGGCAGCGGCGGCTGCGCCACCGGCGACCGTCGCGGCGGCGGGAGCGGCGAACGAGGTCGGGCCAGCGCCGCCGTTCGAGACCGGGGCCGCGGCCGCGGGAGTCGCGAAACCGCCGCCGAACGGAACCGCGCCGGTCCCGGTGCCACCGCTCGCGAGGCCGCCGGTGGCCCCGTCGTCCTCGGCCGGTTCCCCGCCGTCGCCGGCGGGCGGCTCGCCCGCCGGCGGTTCCAGGGACGGGTCCTCGGTGGCGCGCGGCGAGGAGGCGCCGGCGGGCTGGTCCATCGGCGGGGGTTCGAGGTCCATGTAGGCGGGGTCGGCGGCGGCCGGGTAGGGCTTGTCGCTGCGGACGGTCCGCACGGACCGCTCCTCGCCGTCGGTGTCGGCGCTGCGCTGACTCACGTCTTCGTCGACCTCGGCCTGGCGGGCGTCGTAGGCGCCCCAGCACTGGTCGACGAGGGTCCCGTAGTGCTCGACGGCGTCGGCGACGGCGAGCTCCTTCGCCTCTTCGACGGTCAGGCCCTTCGTCGGGTCGAGGCCTTCGCGCTCGATGGTGACGGGGCTGGAGTAGTAGTCGATGTAGTGGACGATCCGCTCGTCAATGTAGTCGATGACCTCGGTGGCGAGCTCGGGTTCGGCGCCGCCGAGGGCGAGGACGTGCTCGGCGTCCTGGCAGGTGTACTGGAGGCAGTCGCCGTGCCACCAGGCGGGCCTGACGTGCACGGACACCCAGCTGTGCCATTCGCCGTCGATCCAGAACTGCGGCGCCGGGTAGGGGATCTCGCCGGAGTCGCCGCCCTGGATCGCGTACAGCGAGTCCTCGGTCGTCTGGAGGCTCGCGACGGTGGCGTCGACGTCGTCGATGAGGTCTTCGACGAGGTCGCGGGTCTGGCTGCAGGCGGTCTCGAACGCGTCGAAGTCGGTGCCGGACCAGCCTTCGGCGAGGTCGGCGAGGTTGGAGCGGATCCGCTCGGACCAGTCGGCGAGGCGGCCGGAGACGTCGTCGGTCCAGGCGGCGCGCAGGCGCGCGAGCGAGTGCGCGTCGGCCTGCTCGGGGCGGACCGCGGCGACGGCATCGCGGAAGTCGGCCTCCGTCGGGTACGCCATCCCGGACGCCTTGGGCCGCAGCCGGAACAGCTGCCGCTCGACTGGGACCGCGGACACCAACCGCTGCCACGCCTGCTCGGAGGGATGCGCGGTCGCGTTGCCGCACGCTGCGTTCGAGCACCCGGGCCGCGCGGCCGCGATGGCCTCGTCGGGCTGGGTCCCGAGGTCGGGGGCGGGTGCGACGGACCCGAACGCGGGCGCGCCCGCGGCGGGGGCGGCAGGGTCGAGGCCCTGGTACGAGTCGTTGTCGCTCATCGATACTCACCTCGCGAGGGAACGGGTGGCCGGTCCTCCACACGGTACCAACTGGAGGGCCCTCACGACAGCACTCAAGATCAGGTTCGGATCCGGCGCCGCAGCAGCCACGCGGCGAGCGCCACCGGCACGACCAGGAAGACGGTCACGGCGACGACCGGCGCGACGTGCTCGGCGGTGCCGGTCCCGGCCGTCCACGCGGTCGGCCGCCCCCACCAGTCCGGGTGCAGCGGTGCGGGTTCGACCAGGAACGCGGCGAGGACTGCGCCTTCCTCGCAGCGGCCGTCGACCTCGATGTCGACCTCGACCGCGGGGCCGCCGCCGTCAGGGGTGAAGGTCCCGGTGCAGACCTCGTCGTTGCTGCCGGAGACGAAGCCCCGCTCGACGACGGCGGTGCCGTGCGTCCCGGCGCCGTCGGCCGCGGCCCGGAACTCGAAGGAGCGCACCAGGGTCGCGGCGAGCGCGAGGAGCGGCACGGCCACGGCCAGCGCCAGGACGAGGCGGGCTCTGGTAACCGCCATTCGACCGACTCGGGGTTGGTGAACCGGTCGGGCGCGTGGTCCTCCCACAGGTTCAGCAGCGAGTCGGGGATGCCGAGGGCGGGGCCGCCGCCGTCGAAGAGCGCGCCGGTCTCGCCGTCGCCCTTGTAGATCGGGAAGATCGAGGAGACGCCCTGGAAGACGTGCATGGCGTTGGTGACGGAGGCGTGGCGGCCGCCGGGGGTCATGGTGGCGACGTTGATGCCGTAGACGAGGAGTCCTTCGAGCATGTTGGCGAGCCCGGCGCCAGCGATGTCGAGCGGGTCGACGGGGTTGCCCTTCATCTTCTGGTATCCGAAGGTGACGGCGGTGAGGCCGCCGGTGAGGGCGGCGCAGCCGGTGGAGACGGCGATGAGGTAGGCCTCGAAGCTCTTCATGGAGGCGACGAGGCCGGTGGCGACGGCTTGGGCGCTGGCCATGATCGCGGGGGCGCCGGGGGCGGTGAGGACGCCGGCGAGGGCGGCGAGGTAGGCGGCGAGGAACGCGTCCATGACGACGGTGCAGGCGGTGAGGAACAGCCAGTAGACGGTGAGCATGACCGAGAACGCGAGGAGCTGGGCGCCGATGAGGAACGCGGTGACGGCGAGTTCTTGGAGCTGGGCTTTCACGTCGGCGGCGGAGGCGCGGAAGGCGTCGGCGTCGTCGCCGGACCAGTTGCCGTCGTTGACGGTGTCGACCTCGGCTTGGAGGGCGTCGGCGGCCTCCATGTTCTTCTCGGCCAACGAGACCCAGGCGCCGGCGGCTTTGAGGATGTCGCCGGGGTTGCACTGGTTGAGGTAGATGCTGGTGGCCATGGACTGGACGGCGAGGCCGAAGACGATCGCGGGCGGCGCGATGGCGACGGCGCAGGACTTGATGACGCCGTTGTAGTACGGCGACATCTCGTCTCCTGCGTCGTAGAGGCTCTGCCCGGTTGACATGCGGCGGCTCCCTCAGTTGCCGCCGAACGCCCGGGCGCAGGCGTCGTCGGTGTCGGTCATGTCCTGGGCGCAGGCGTCGAGGGCGTCGCGCATCTGGCGGAAGCCTTCGGCGGCGCCGGCCATGGACTCGGTGACGGTGGCGGTCGCGAGGGAGTACGCGGCGGCCATCGGAAGGGTGACGGTGGTGTAGAGGCTGCGGTCGATGGCGCTGAGCTCGGGGAGGTCCTCGTTGGTGGATTCGAGGACGGGGACCACGTTGGCGTCGATGCCCGCGCCGAGGCCGCGGACGAACTCGGGGTCGAAGATCCGGGTCATGGGCGTCCTGCCTTCCTCTGGAGGGTCTCGTTGGCTTTGGCGATCCCGTCGAGGATGCGGCCGGTGGCCTCGCCGGCGCGTGCGGCGTCCTCACCGGCATTGTCGATCGTCGCCGCCACTTCCGCGGGGAGGCCGGCGTGCGCGCGGTCTTCGGCGAGGCGGCGGACCTCGTCGCGGGCGCGGGCGATGAGGCCGGTGAGGGCCTCGCCGAGGCCGTCGATGCCGCGGTTGCGGGCGTCGGGTCCGATCCACACGCCGGCGACGGCGCGCTCGGAGCTGGAGGTGGCGGAGCAGTCGCCTTCGTCGGTGAAGACCTCGGCGGTGAGGACCTCGCGGGCGGGTTCGGCGCGGGCGGTCTGGGCGGCGCGCATGGCGTTGAGGACGCCGTCGAGGCGGTTGGCGATGGCGCGGTCGAACTCGGGGTCGCGGCTGAGGGTGTCGCGGGGGGCCTCGATGCCGAGGCGGCCGCGGACGGCGGCGGCGAAGTCCTCGTAGCCGCCGGTGGCGGCGGCCTGCTGGAGGCCGGTGACGGCGTCGATGCCCGCGGCGAGGTTCGCGTCGGATTCGGCGCCGGGCCTGGGCAGGGTCCCGGCGAGTTCGACGACGAGTTTGGCGAGGGTGGCGGGCGGCTGCGCGAAGCCGGTGGTCGTGATCTGGACGGTGATGCGGCCGTCGAGCACGCGGAGCGTCACGTGCTCGTCGAGGTCGGTGAGGACCCGGTCGGCGTCGTTCACAGTCGCGGCTCGCTTCGCTGGAGGTCACTCCGAGGATAGCGAACCGCGCGCTCAGTGACCGAGCGCGTTTCCGAGCTTTCCTTTCCTTATGCGTTCGTTACGCGGTGTGATCCGCTCCGGCTTCGGCGTGGCCGTTCTCGAGGGGCCAGACGGTGGCCTCGACGGAGCCGACGAGTTCGAGCGGGCCGACGAGGGAGGCGGTGCGGGCGACGGTGAAGTCGTCGAGGGCGAGGAGGCTGATGCCGCCGCGGCTCTGGGCGACGGCGGCGTAGAACGCGCCGGTGCCCTTGTCCTGGAAGACCCAGCCGGGGCGGGTGTCGGTGGGGATGGTGGGGACGCCGGGGCGGGCCGCGGGGAGGCTCCCCGTGGAGGTGAGGTCGGGCGCGTACGGCGACTGGGGCGCGTGGCGCGGTTCGGGCGCGTACTGGTGCGGCTGGTCCTGCGGGTCGGGTTCCACGGGCGTCTCCGTGTAGTCGGGGATCTGGTAGCGGGTCGGGTCGCCGGAGACCGGGATCGGCGGCGGGGTCGCGTGGTGGTCGGGGACGGCGATGAGGGTCCGCATCTCGATCCTGCCGGCGACGACGCTGACGAGCCACAGCCCGGCGGCGAGGGCGAGGAGGTCCACGCCCACGGCGAGGAGTACCCGCAGGTTGGCGTTCAAACCGGTGCCGAACTGGGCCAGGGAGAACAGTCCGGCGGCGAGGGCGAAGACGACGAGTCCGGCGAGGGCGCCGGTCATGACGGCGGGGCGGCCGAGGCGGGGGGCGGGGGCGGAGGGCCACTTCTCGGAGGCGCGGACGCCGCCGAGGGCGGCGGCGGCGAGCGCGGCCACCGCGAGACCGGCGACGGCGAAGGCGACGGCCGCGGCGGTGAGCCGGCCGGCGATGTCGTCGATGTAGTCCATGGTGGTCTCCGCGAGGTCGGTGCTCGGCCGGTCGGCCGGCGGATCGGGCTGGCCCGTGAGGGCTGTCGGGCTCTATTGTGCGGTGCCGCTTGAGCGTAGGGCACCCGGCTCTCCCAGTTTAGTGTCGGATTGCCGACACGGAGTGATCGCGGCCATCGGATTGATACTTCCCGGCTTATCTGTTTCAGTTGCGGTTGTCCGGCTTCACGGTCGCTCTTCGAGCCGACGAAGGTGCGTTCCGTCAGGGGTCCGGCATATGATGAGGGCAGACCCCGCAATGGGTTGGGAGACAAGAAACATGAGTGAAAATTGCGTTACGTGAGGTTCTAGTGGCTCGTGTGACGGAAGGATGGGACTGATGACTGTGAGAGAGACACTCTGGACGGTGGCCGCGCACGCCCAGGCCGGCGCCGAGATCAACACGCAGGGGATCATCGGGTTCTTCCTGTCCAAGATCGCCCCGATCCTCCTGGCCATCCTCGGCCTCATCTTCATCGCCCGGGCGAACAAGGGCGAGGTCAGCCGCGTCCTCACCTCGTCGACGATCGCGATCATCGGCATCGCGTTCATTGCGGGCGCGGTGGTCCTGGTCGCCGTCGGCGGCGGCCTGGTCGACGTGCTGTTCAGCCAAGAGGACTAGCATCCCGCATCGCCCCTTAGAGGAAGGCCGGACGGAGGACGCCCATGCGCTTGCGCACCGACGACGACATCTACCGTGCCCGCCTGCTGTACCTGGGCCCTCCCGGGTACACGCTCCCCGTCCACCTCCCGTACGGGCAGTACGGCGCGTTCGCCGCGCTGCTGGCGCTGTTCATGTTCGTCCGCTGGGCCTTCACCGGCGACGTCGACCTGTTCCCCGCCATCGAGATCTCCCTCGCCCTCGTGACGACCTCGCTGATCTTCCGCTACGTCGACGCCGACCGGCCCGCGACCACCGTCCTGCGCACCCTGCTCACCGACTGGAAGCACACGCGCGACTCCGGCCACGAGGTCCGCGTCCCGGCGTTCACGACCCGTTCGATCCGCCTGCGGCCCACGCTCGTGGAGCCCGTCCGAACTGAGGAGCGCCTATGAGCGGCGAGGACCGCCGTCAGCCCGTCGCCAAGTTCTCCGCCCCCCGGCCGCCCGCGCCGGTGCGGGACAGGGAGCGGCCTTCCGGCGACCTCGGCGACGACGCGACCGCTCTGGCCGACGCGGTTTTTCGGGCGGAGCCCGCCAGAGGGCACAGCCGCGGCGAGCCGGCCAAGGCCCGCCCCCAGTCCGAGCCGCAGCGGCCCCCCGCGCCGCAGGAGCCCCGCCAGCAGTCCCCAGTGGAGTCGCTGCGACACGCGTCGCCACCTGCGTCGATGACACCGCCTTCGACCGCTCGTCCACAGGGTCGTGCACAGGGTTATCCACAGAATCAGGGAAGTTATCCACAGGGGTATCCACAGCGTTACGCACCGGCTCCCACCAGCGGGAATCCACAGGGTTATCCACAGCGCAACGGAAGTTATCCACAGCAGGGCCCGAGTTATCCACAGGGCACTGACCAGGGTCGTCAACCCTCCGCCGCAGGTCGCCGCCAGTCCGCGCAAACCAGTACACAACGGGTGCCCGGACAGGACCTCGTCCCGGTCCGGCAGTCCCGCAAAGAAGCGGTCGCGGTCCAGTCGGGGGACGCGAAGCCGACGCGCGTCAAGCCGATCGGCGCGCAGAAGGAGCGCCAGCCGCTCCGGGAGCTGAGCCTCACCGAGATCGCCGGGCACGCCACGTTCACGCCCGCCTCGGTCACGGCCTGGTACAAGCTGCCCGGCGTGCGCTGGTCGTTCCGGCCCGACCTGGAGCGCGAGGCGCTCATCGTCGCGATCGCCGAGCAGTACGCGGGCCTCGCGGGCATGCGCGTCCACCTGCGCCGCACCACCCGGCCGTTCCCGGCCGACCAGTGGGCCCGCACCGTCGACAAGCACACGGCGCGGCCGCTGCGCACCGTCCCGGGCGGCACCAGCTGGGCCGACCACCTCGTGGCCGCCCAGCGCCACCTCCAGCAGCTGTCCCACGCCGAGGGCGAGACGTTCCTCGGCATCACGTTCTCGCGGCGCGGCGCCTTCGACACCATGGGCGAGAAGGTCGGCCGCCTGTTCGGCCGCGGCACGAAGCTCTCCGAGCGCGAGAAGATCGAGAAGCGGAGCCTCCAGTTCGACGAGGTCCTCGGCTCGTTCGGCGTGCGCGCCCGCCGCGCCACGACCGCCGAGCTCGAATGGCTCGTGTACCGGTCCGTCGCGCTCGGCATGGAGCCGCCGCGCCTGCTCTCGGGCTCGGACGGCGACTGGGAGCCCGGCGACGTCCTCGCGCTCACCGAGTCGATCGAGCGGTACCGCAGCCCGTACGGGTCGACGGTGAAGCTCGTCAACCGGCTCACCGGCGAGGAGAAGCACACCGCGGTCCTCACCGTCGGCCGCATGGAGGAGCTGGAGATCCCCCAGCGCCACGAGCCGTGGCTGCACTTCCACGAGCGCTGCCCGTGGCCCGTGGAGCTGTCGAGCCGCATCGACATCCTCGGCGCGGGCGAGGCGTTCCGCGACCTCGACCACCGGCTCCGCCTCATCCGCTCCCAGCAGCGCGACTACGACGAGCACGCCATGGACGCGCCGCCGGAGCTCCAGCGCCTCGCCGAGCGCGCGCTCGGCGTCGGCGACGAGATGACCACCGGCCTGCCGATCGACGCCGCGCGCGCCCACGGCTGGCACCGCCTCGCCGTCACCGCGGACACGAAGGAGGAGTGCCTGGAGCGCGCCCGCACGCTCATGCAGATGTACCAGCGGGACATGCGCATCAGCCTCCAGCACCCGAAGAACCAGGACTGGCTCGCCCGCGAGTTCATCCCCGGCGAGCCGGTCGCCCAGACCGGGTACGTCCGCCGCATGCCCGTCAAGCTCATGTCCGCGGCGATGCCGCAGGCCGCCTCGGTCGTCGGCGACCGCCGCGGCGACCTCATCGGACGGACCGCGGGCACGTCCCGCAGCCCCGTCTTCCTCGACCTGCACTTCGCCACGGAAGTCCGCGAGAAGTCCGGCCTGTCGGTGTTCGTCGCCGAGCCCGGCGGCGGCAAGTCCACGCTCATGGGCGCCATCGGCTACCTCGCGGCCCGCCGCGGCGTCCAGGTCACGCTCCTGGACCCGTCGGGGCCGCTCGCGAAGCTCTGCGAGATGCCCGAGCTCAAGCCGTTCTCGCGCGTGCTCAACCTGACCGGCTCCGAGTACGGGACGCTCGCGCCGTACGCGCTCATCCCGTCCCCGCGCCGCGAGCACTACGCCGACTCGCCCGACGGGCAGCGCGAGTACGACATCGCCGTCTCCAACGCCCGGTCCGAGCGGCGCATGCTCGTCCAGGACATCTGCTCGATGCTCCTGCCGCCGCAGGTCCAGCGCGAGGCGAGCACCGCCCGCCTCCTGCGCCACGCCGCCCGCCACGTCCCCGCCGAGGAGGACTCGGCACTGGAGGACCTCGTCGAGTCCCTCCAGGACGCCGAGGACCACGTCACCGGCGACGGCGCCGAACTCGCCGCGCTCCTGCTCGACACCGCGGAGATGCCGCTCGCGAAGCTGTTCTTCGGCACGCCCGACAAGGGCGTCCTGGAGGACGACACGGCGCTGACGGTCATCACCATGTCGGGGCTGCGCCTGCCCGACCTGGGGATCGAGCGCGAGTACTGGTCCGCGGAGGAGGCCCTGGCGCTGCCGATGCTCCACACCGCGCACCGCCTCGCCGTCCGCCGCGCCTACGGCGGCGACATGCACCGCCGCAAGCTCGTCGGCCTCGACGAGGCGCACTTCATGGAGGGCTGGAAGTCCGGCCGCTCGTTCCTGGTGCGCCTCGCCCGCGACTCCCGCAAGTGGAACCTCGCCGCGCTCGTGGCCTCGCAGAACCCGAAGGACATCCTCGGACTCGACGTGCAGAACCTCGTCTCGACCGTGTTCGTCGGCCGCATCGCCGAAGACGCGACCATCGCGGAGGAGGCGCTCAAGCTGCTGCGCGTGCCCACGGGGGTCGGGTACGAGTCGGTGCTCGCGTCCCTGTCCGAAGTGGACGCGTCCGAGACCCGCAAGCTCCCCTACCGCGAGTTCGTCATGCGCGACGTCGACGGCCGCGTCCAGCGCATCCGCGCCGACTTCGGTTGGGTCCGCGGCCTCCTCGACTACCTGAACACCACCCCCGGGGAGGACCAGTGACCGACCCCTCCGCCCACGACCTCGCCCCTCCTCCCTCCCGTTCCTGGCGGCACGTGGGCGGGCGTGCGGCCCGGATCCTGGTAGCCCTGGCAGCGATGCTCGGGGCGCTCGTCCTGACGCCGGGAACGGCCGGGGCGCAGGGGGACGAGGGGTGCTCGGACTACGAGTGGCACACTGCCTGGTCGCAATGCATCGACGAACTGCCGGAGGCGCAGGAGCTGCCGTGCGAAGCCGCCCCGCAGCCGGCCTCGCCGGACTCGGGCATGGCGGGCTGGTTCGCCGAGCCGAGCCAGCTCGACCGGAGCGAAGGCATCGGCACCTACAGCCGGTACGGCTATGCCGGATACCAGCTTCCCATGTACGGCTCCCAGCAAATGAGCGTCGGCGGCCAATGCGTGGACTCGGTCTCGATCCCCAACGGCGCCGATACCGCGAACGCCCTCGCCAACATGGAGTTCAACCTGTCGGTCGCCACGGTAGGCGCCGCGAACTCGATGCGCCAGGCCGCGTGGGAGCCCGACACGATGTGGGGCTGGTCGAACCGCTTCATGGAGCAGGGCACCGAAGTGCTCTACCGCCAGATCTTCACCGTCTTCGGCGCCGTCACGGTCGGCCTGATCGGCCTGTACCTGCTGTGGCGCTCGCGCCAGGCGGACATGAACAATGCGGTCACCACTGTGGCCTGGGCGGTGCTGATCCTGGTCCTCGTCACTGCTGTCGTGCGGTGGCCGGTAAAGGCCGCCGAGTACACCGATAAAGCGCTGACGATCGGCATGGACTTGAGCACTGTGCTCATCAGCGACGACGCTGCGGAAGGCTGCGCGAGGATCCCCGACGTCGACCAGGACCGCTACGACGAGCTCAAGGAACTCAACGGCGACGACTTCTGCATCGACACCCGCTCGGCCGCCGTCACCGCCTCCGACACGGTGTCCGGGCAGGTCTTGTACCAGAACTGGCTGCGGACCATGCTCGGCCAGAGCGAAGAGGTCACCTTCCGCGAGCGCAACGGCGAGGTCGTCGAGGACGACGAGGGCAATCCCGTCGTCACCGAGGCGAACACCGCCTACAAGTACGGCCCCGCGCTGTTCGCGGCGCAGGCGCTGTCCTGGCAGGAGGACGGCGAGGCCCAGGACTCGGCGACCTACCGGAACGACCTGATCGCCGAGAAGCAGGAGCTCTGGCAGGGCCTGGTCGCGCAGATCCAGACCGAAGACCCCGAGGCGTACGCGAACATCAGCGGCCAGCGCGCCTGGGAGCGGACCGGGACCGGGCTGCTCGCGCTGCTGACGGCGATCTTCTTCTCGCTGTTCGACCTGACCGCGTCGATCCTCATCATCCTGGGGTTCATGATCGTGCGGTTCGCGATCGTGGCCCTGCCGATCATCGGCACCATCGCCCTCCTGCGACCGGCGGGCGGCCCGTTCAAGCGCCTGGTGAACACCGTCCTGGGTGCGATCATCAACGTCGCTATCTTCTCCCTCGCCGCGGTCATCTACATATGGGCGTCGAGCCGGATCCTCCAGACCGCCATGCCCGTCTGGCTGCAAGTGGTCATGATCGGGCTCCTAGGCGTCGCCGCCTGGCTGCTCCTCAGACCCGGTAGACGCATCGCGGGTCTGGTCGGCGGCAGCGGCCCGGCGGACGCGCTCCTCGGCCGCCGCGTCGACTCCGACCGGAGCGAGGAGCGCGAACGGGAGCTGGAGCGCGCCCGCCAGCGCCGCGACGACGCCCGCCCCGAGGAGACCTCGGACACCGTGCGCGCCAACCCGCGCGGCAAGTCGGGCGACACGCTGCCCGAGCAGCAGAGCACCCCGGACAAGTCCGCGAGTTCGACGAGCGGCGCCGGATCGAGCACGTCCACCGGGGGCGGCGCCTCCGGTGGTGGAGAGGTCTACCGGCCTGCGAGAAGGGAATGACGGATGAACCGCGCCCTCCGGATCATCTTCTCCCGCTACGGGATCGTCGTCATCATCCTCGTTCTCGTCCTCGGCGTGATCGCGCTGGCCAACCGGCGCCAGGACACGCCGCTGGACGGCACCAACGGCGCGGACGGTTCTGAAGACGAGGCCACGTCCGAGGCGGTGACCGCTGACGACGGCTTCGCGACCGACGAGTGCGAGGACGACGGCTGCTTCACCGACGAGGAGCTGCCGCAGGAGGCGGTGGACCGGGCGGTGGAGTTCGCCGAGGCGTGGCTGAACCCGAACGGGTACGGGGCGCAGGGCTGGCTCGACTCGATCCGGCCGTTCCTGACCGATGACACCGCCGGGCTCATGGAGGGCGTCGACCCCGAGACGGTCCCCGCGACGGAGGTCGCCGGTGAGCCCGCCCCTGACGGCTCGAAGGTCGGGGTCCCGCTCGACACCGGGACGCTGACGTTGACGATGGTCGAGGTCTCGGGCGGCAACTGGCTGGTGTCGGCGATCGACTGGGAGCAGTCATGAGCATCGCGAGCGAGGAGACCACCGCCAAGGAGCGGTCCGAGGACCCCCTGGCGCCGCGCGTCCCGAAGCGGCTGCGGCCGCTGATGTGGACGCTCACGGTCCTGACCGTGTGCTGCCTGGGCGCGGTCGTGTCGATCGTGCAGCTGCTGTCGGACCAGTCGAACGACGAGGACGGCAACGCGATCGCGGCCGGGTGCGGGACGACGTCGGTCGACGTGAACGGCGAGTTCCCGGAGATCGGGCCGTACAGCTCCGAGCAGGTCGGGAACGCGGCGATCATCATCGCGGTCGGCCAGGACCTGGAGGTGCCGGTGCGCGGCTGGGTCATCGCGGTCGCGACCGCGATGCAGGAGTCGCGGCTGACGAACCTGGGGCATTTGGGCGACCAGAACGACCACGACTCGCTGGGCCTGTTCCAGCAGCGCCCGTCGTCGGGTTGGGGCACGCCGGACCAGGTCACCGATCCCGTGTACGCCTCAACGAAGTTCTACGAGAAGCTCGTCAAAGTCGATGGCTGGGAGTCGCTGCCGCTGACGGTCGCCGCCCAGCGCGTGCAGATCTCGGCGTTCCCGAACGCGTACGCGAAGCACGAGCCGATCGCGACGGAGATCGTCAACACGCTGACCGGCGGCGGCGCGAGCGTCTCCGCGGTGAGCACGCAGCTGGGCACGTGCGCCCAGCCGGGCGAGCTGTCGGCGGCGGGCTGGATGGCGCCGGTCGAGGGCCCGATCAACTCGGGCTTCCAGACCCCGGAGCGCCCGACGCACAACGGCGTCGACATCGGCGCGCCGCGCGGCGCGACGATCGTGGCGGCATCGAGCGGCACGGTCATCACCTCGGAGTGCAACGCGAGCCTGTACGGTGAGCCGTACTCGTGCGACGTCGACGGTTCACCGGAGGTCGCCGGGTGCGGCTGGTACGTCAACATCCTCCACGCGGGCGACTACCTGACCCGCTACTGCCACATGGGTTCCGCCCCGCTGGTGAAGGAGGGCGACGTGGTCCAGGCGGGCCAGATCCTCGGCTACGTCGGATCCTCCGGCCGCTCCAGCGGTCCGCACCTGCACTTCGAGACGCACTTGAACGCCGACCGCAGCGCGGCGGGCGCGGTCGACCCGATCGCGTTCATGAACCAGATGGGCGCCCCGCTGAAGTGAGGTCAGTCGGCGGCGTTCATGAGGTCGTCGCCGCCTTCGAGTGAGGCGACGCAGTCGCCTTCAACGGCGACCTGGAACGTGAAGCTCTCCTGGTTGAGTTCGCCTTGGAGGACGATCTCGGTCTCGAAGGCGTCGGCGGCTTCGGCGGGCGAGATGCCGTTGAGGTACCCGGTGGTCGCGCCGTTGACGGCGACCCATTCGGCGATGGCGTCGTCGAGGTCCTGGGCGGTGATGCCGGTGAACGCGCTGCACTGCATGGTTTCGGCGGTCGAGGGGTCGCGGTCGGCCACGACGGCGCGGAGAAAGTCGGTGGCGACGTCCTGGGGGTCGATCTCCTGGGTCGCGCCTTCGTCGGGGGTCGCTGTCGGGACCTCGGCCGCCGGTTTGGATGCGTCGGACACGCAGTAGGTGCCGTCGTGCTCCTGCACGGTGACGAGGAATTCCTCGTGCCGCTGGGTGCCTTGGTAGATGTATGAGACGGTCCCTGTGATGGCGATGCCATCGCTGGAGGGGACCGGGTCTGCGGTGGTCAGGTCGATGTCGGTGATGCCGCCGAGTTCGTCCGCATACGACTGGCGGATCGCATCGAGGTCGCTCGGGGTGATCTCGGGTGAAGCGTCGTCGCAGAGTGCGTCCTCGGCGCGGTCGGTCTCCTCATTGGAGCCGTACCGAAGATAACGAAGCGCAGCCCCTTCGGCATCAGTAGCGGCCTGGTCTCTCGGATCCTGGTTCTCTTCGCTCCCACTGGCAGCGAACGCCGGAGCGATCCAAGCTCCCAGCGCCAGAACCAGAGCCCAAGCACCGGACATTGTGGCCACACGCGGCCATTTGCGGGGCGGGTCGGCGTAGGCCGCGGTTTCGGGGTCGTCGGCGGGGACCACGCGGTAGCGCTTGCCCGCGGTGTCGGCGACCGTGGCGGGCCGGGACGTGCGGGCGCGCCGGAAGGTGCGGCGGATCAGACCCTTTCGCATGTGAACACCCTATGGGACGGGGCCCACCCGGCTCAACCGGAAGCGTGCGCCGGATCCGCGACCGGAGCGGCTCAGGCCCATGAGCAAG
The DNA here is from genome assembly GCA_040643255.1 of Glycomyces sp. NPDC047369. Lineage (GTDB taxonomy): Bacteria > Actinomycetota > Actinomycetes > Mycobacteriales > Micromonosporaceae > Glycomyces. The sequence goes on from JBEYTX010000002.1 coordinate 471,439, forward strand.
GGACCCGATGACGTGCACCTCCGCCCTAGACTTGTGGCATGAGCCACCCCCCGATGCACTACGGCGAGCCTGAGACCGCAGTCGTTCCAGGGCAGCGGGACGGCACTGGCACCGGCACACCCGTCCTCCGGTTCGACCTGGTGGCGCGGGCCCCCGAGGTGCAGGGCCGGATCGAGGCGCATCTCCATCAGCGCTGCGGCGTGGACACACAGGCGGTGCGGGACTGCTTCATCTGGAACGGCCTCCAGTCGGAGGTCGATCCGGGCGGGGAGCTCGATGTGGAGGACGTGTTCCTGCGCCGGGCCGGGGAGGTGTTCGAGGCGCAGGCCGCGCGCACTCCGGACCCGGTGGACCGGGCGCTGCTGTGCCTGTGGGTGCACCACAGTTCGGTGCGGGCGTGGAACCTCACGTACCGCGTCGACCTGCTGATGAAGTGCATGGTGCGGTTCCGCGACATCGCCCGCCGCACCTGGGCCCTCGACACTACATCCGCCCCTGAGGTGGAGCTGGCGCTGCGCCTGTGCGAGCTGGTGCGCCTGGAGATCGAGCTGGAGGACTGCCTGAAGACCGGGTCGCAGCTGCGCTACTCGGAGGCCCTGGACATGGTGATCGGGTCGTGCGCGGGCCTGTTGCACGACGCCGAGGAGGACGCCGGCCCGGTCGGTGGGTACGTGCGCGGGGAGGTCGCGGTCCGCCGCGAGTACCACGTGATGCTGCGGCGGCTGCACCGCGCGCTGGTCGCGCAGTCCGCGGGGAGGGAGCGGGAGCGGTTCGAGGTCCGCAAGGAGCTGCGGGCCCTGGTGAAGACGTGGCCGTTCTCCTCGGTGGAGCTGTCGAAGATGAACGCGCACCGGCAGGCCCTGGAGCGGCTGCGGGAGGCCCACGCGGACAAGAAGAAGCAGTGGATGCGCATCGACGAGGGCCGGATCGTGTACCTGTTCCCGTTCGGGGTGAACGGGATCGACTACGAGACGGTCAGGTCCCGCTTGAAGCGGGCGTTCGCGGAGGGCGCGGGGCCGGTGCGGCCGTCGGCGGCGATCGACCACTTCACGTACCACGCGGACATCTGGGAGCCGCGGCTCGAGCGCGGGAAGCGGTTCGACGGCCTGGAGCTGATCCTCCCGAAGGTGCGGCTGGTCGTCGACGGCGAGACGGTGGAGGAGCTGAACGCGGCGCTGCGGTTCTCCCCTATGGGCGTGCACAGCCTCCGTCTGGAGCGGACGGTCGAGGACCTGTACCCGAGCGGCCTGCACGCGGCGATGTTCCGGGCGGCCCGCGAGCACGGGACGGTCGAGGTGTCGTGCGAGGGCACGGACCGGACGTGGGACCGCTTGGCGCGCTTCGCGAGGGACCTGATCCTGCGGCAGCTCCCGGAGGCGCTCGCGCCGCGCGGCGGGGAGCCGGACGCGCCGGTGGGGATCCACCGGGGCCGGTCGCACGTGCTGGTCCGGGTGCTGCGGGCGAGCGAGCGGGGCCGGGAGTTCGAGTCGCCGGGCGGGGACGGGGACCGGCCGCTGGTGCAGGACGGGAACCGGCTGCTGGAGCTGGTGGGCTCGTCGGTGCTGCTGCATGCGGCGCCGGACGCGAAGGAGTCGCTGTGGGACTGGATCCGCTTGGCGGACGACCATTCCCGGAAGATCTGGAACCAGCGCAACGAGGGCGACCTGCTGATCTCGACGGAGAACACGACGGTGATCGCGGCGCTGGACGCCCCGAACTTCATCTCGGGTGACCTGGAGGCGATCGCGGAGTTCACGGTGTGCCTGGGCGGGATGATGGCGGCCTGGAACCACCAGTTGGACGCGTACCGGGCGGGCGTCTCGGAGATCATCGCCGGGTACAGCCTGCCGGGCGCGGACCGGACGGCGCAGGTGGAGGCGATGAAGGCGCAGCGGATGCAGATGCTGGAGTTCGAGGGGGAGACGCGGCAGGTGATCGCGCTGCTGCATTCGCCGGGGCTGCTGCGGTCGCCGTCGAATTCGGCGGCGCTGCGGCGGCTCCTGGCGGTGAAGGGCGTGGACGAGCAGCTCGCGAGTTTCAGCGCCCGCTTGAACGAGGTGATGGCGGACCAGTCGGAGGCGACGCTCCAGCGCTGGGAGGTGGACCGGCACCAGCGGGTGCGCGATTCGCTGACGGCGGCGGTGTCGGCGCTGTCGGTGTGCGCGGCGATCAGCATCTGGCAGGCGGCGGGGTTCTGGACGCCGGTCGCGTGGGGTGCGGCGACGGTGGTCGTGGCCGCGTGGGCGGCCCTGTACGTGTCGGCGCGGTGGGTGTCGTACCAGGGCGGCGCGTGGTCGACGGCCCGGTTCCTGGCGGGGTTCCCCGTGCGGGTGCTCTCGCGGGCGCGCACGGGCCTGGCGCGGGCGCGGATGCGGCGCATCGCCCGCCCGTAGGGCCCCGCGGTGGGAGACTCCGGGTCATGGGGTTTGCAACCGTGGAGCGGACGGTCCCGGACGAGCTGTTCACGGCCGTGTACCGGGGCCTGTTCGCGCAGGCGTTCCCGCCGGAGGAGCTCGACGGGGAGGACGTCCTCGCCGCGGCGCTCGAAGGCGGGGCCGCGAACCTGTTCGCGGTGGTCGACGACGGGGGGACGCCGGTCGCGGCCGCGTTCGGCGAATGGTCGGAGTCCTCGCGCGTCCAGCTGCTCACGTACCTGGCGGTGGGCCCGGCGGCGCGGGGCGGCGGGATCGGCGGGCGGCTGCTGCGCGACACGGTGAACGTGTGGAGCGTCCGCCGCGACCCGTGCCTGGTGGTCGCCGAGATCGAGGACCCGGACGCGCCCGCGCACGACGCGCACGGGGACCCGCGGCGGCGCCTGGCGTTCTACGAGGCCGCGGGCGCGCGGGTCCTCGACGTTCCGTACTTCCAGCCGGGCATCGGCGGCCCGGCCGGCCGCGTCCGCGGCATGCTCCTGCTGGTCCTGCACGCCGCACCGGTGTTCACCGGCGGCGACGCCGTCGACGGGGCGCCGCTGCGGGCGTTCATGGAGGAGTACCTCGCCGAGGCGGAAGGTGAAGTCGGCGACGACGAGGAGACGCGGGCGCTGCTCGCCGCGTTCGACCGGCCGGGCGGCGTCCCCGCGGGCGCTTGGCGCGCACAGCAGTAGACGCCGCGTTCACTCCTCTGTTGGGAACGCTCCGTTCACTGCTCGGTAGTGAACGGCCCGTTCACTGCCGGGCGTGCTCCAGGTACCGCATCAGGTTCGACGCGGTCTGCTCCAGGCTCCCGTCGCCGCCGATGACGGCCCGCAGGTCGCCCGGCTCGCACGGGCGCCGGTCGGCGAGGTGCGCGATGTCGAGGAAGTGCGGGGCGGTCCCGGTGCGCCGGTACGCGGCGAGCTTGTGGTGCCCGTCGATGAGGAACGCCGCGCAGTCCTGCTCGTCCCCGGGCGGCTCCGACCGCAGCAGCACCGCCAAAGGCCGCTCGCCGCGCTCGATGGCCGCCGCGTACGTCGCGATGGTGTCCTCCCCGGGCGGCGGCCACGCGTCGGTCGGGATGACCGCGGTGCCCTCGGTGCCGATCGGCTCGTACGGGTACCACCACGCGGACCGGTTCTCCCCGAACGGCTCGATGTGCACGTTCGCGTCCGGCCAGCGCCGCACCCCGTACGCGCCCGGCGCGAGGAGCTTCAGAATCGGTGCGGCGAGTTCGACGGGGTCGGCGTCGCGGTCGGGCCCGCGGAGGCGTTCGCGCATGTCGCGCAGGCTCTCGCGGTGCCGGGCGTCGCGGGTGCGGATCGCGAACCGGTCAATGGACCCGGACCCGGTGTAGCCCTCGACGATGAGGGGCCGCCAGCCGACCTTGAGGGCGCTGGCGCCGTCGTGCCCGCCGACGGCGATGGTCCCGTCGCCGTCGTCGACCTCGACGACCTCGTATCCGAGCGACTGGGCCAGTCGCATGATCATGTCGCGTCTCCGTCCTGCCGCGGTACCGGGCGGCGCCCCTGCCGTCCGGCCCGCGCCCACCCTAGTACCCCGAAACCGGTCCGCCGAAAACCGCACCGGCCGCTTTCGGGCCGGTTTTTCCGTTTGCCCGCGGTGGCGGGGGCGTCCTATGGTGGGGCCCGAAAGTGAGGGTTGCTCCGTGACCAAGTTGAACCAGATCATCGCGATCGAGAAGAGCGTCAAGGCGAAGGCCGCCCGCGCCCTCGGCGACGCCGGGCGGGAGCTCGCGAAGGCGCCGCTGCTGTCGGGCATCTCCCGGACGTACCAGCCGAAGGACGAGGAGGGCGAGCAGCTGCCGCCCGAGTCGACGAAGGTGCAGCGCCGCGTGGAGGAGCAGCTGCGCGAGGTGTCGGCGGCGATGACGCGCCTGTTCGACGTGACGGCGACGAAGGACCGCACGAACGCCCTCGCGACGGCGGACATCACCGTGGACGGGGAGGTCCTGGTCGCGGACGTCCCGGTCACGTACCTGCTGTTCCTGGAGAAGCAGCTGGCGGAGCTCCAGTCGTTCATGAAGGCCCTGCCGGTGCTGGACGCGGCGGAGTCGTGGTCGTTCAACGAGGCCGCGGACTGCTTCGCGACGGACCCGGTGAAGACGGTCCGCACGAAGAAGGTCCCGCGCAACCACGTGAAGGCGGAGGCGACCGAGGAGCACCCGGCGCAGGTCGAGGTGTACTACGAGGACATCCCGGTCGGGTACTGGACGACGGTGAAGTTCTCGGGCTCGGCCCCCGCGAAGCGCGTCGCGCAGCTGACCGAGCGCCTGGAGAAGCTCCAGGTGGCGGTGAAGTTCGCGCGCGAGGAGGCCAACGGGACCGAGGTCGCCGACGAGGCGGTCGGCGCGAAGGTCTTCGGCTACCTGCTCGGCGAGTAGGACACAGACCCCCCTGCTTTGAGCGGCAGGGGTGGCGCGCAAGCGCCGAACCACGCTGAAACTGAGGTTCAGTCGGAATACAGCGCGGTGACAGGTGGGGGTTCGAGTCCCTCCCCTCCGGCTCGACCGGCCGTGAGGGTGGCCCAATCGGTAGAGGCGCACCGCGAAGATTCAGATTCTCGCTCCAGTATCAGCATTCGCCACGCCGCGCGCATCCGCGAGCAGTCTCCTGGGACACAGGGGTTGAAGGTTCAAATCCTTTCCGCCGCACCACATGCGGCGGTAGCTCAATGGCAGAGCACTGTGCTAGCAGCAGACTCAACGGCTGCCGTACGGAGCGTCGCGGCCACTATGTGGCACATGGCGGCCCGGTGTCGAGGTCAACGACCCGGGCCGCACCACTTCCCGTCGCCGGACTCCCCCGGGAGCGGCGCCGGTCCGACGGCGCGTCCGGCGCCGCTCCTGCTCCGGGGAGAGCGGGGGGAGGTCTCAGCCTTCGGTGGTCTCGTCGGTGGCACTCTCCTGCTGAGCGGGCGCCTGGCCGCCGGGCATGCCTTGCGGGAGCTCGTCCGCGCACGCCTCGGTGGCGGCGGTCCAGTCGTCCTCGTCGACGCCGTCGGGCGCCGCGAAGCCCCCGAACCCTCCACCGCCGCCGAACCCGCCCGACGGCATGTCGGTGGGCAGGTCGCCCGTGGGCATGTCGCCGGTCGGCATGTCCGTGGGGAAGTCCGAGGGCATGTCCGTGGGCGCCCCGCTGGGCATCCCGCCGTCGCCGCCGGGCATGCCGCCTTCACCGAAGGGGCTCCAGTCGTCGGGGAGGTCGATGCCCTGCTCCTCGAGGCAAGCCGTGTACGCCGCGAACTGGCCGTCCGAGGACGACGCCGCGTCGGTGGCGTCCGCGTCGTCGTCGCCGCAGGCGGCCAGCGCGAGCGCGGCGAGGCCCGCGGCGCAGCCGATCCGCACGGCCCGGGAAAGCATCGGTGTCATGGGAAGCGAGCCTCGCGGCCGAACCTCAGGGGCGGCTCACAGCCGGATCAGCGGATGCTGCTGAAACGGCCCGGACCGGCCGCCCCGACCGGCCCCGGTAGGGCTGTCCCTACCGGCGAAATGCCTGCTCGCAGGCTCGAAGAACCGCCGCCCGCGGACGAGACTTGTAGGCATGATCAAGACTTTCAAGCAGCTCGGCGCCGACTCCGCGTACCTGCTCTCCGCGTTCCCGATCGCACTGCCCGCGTTCGTCATCACCGTGACCGGCTTCGCCGTCGGGATCGGCACCGTCGTCGTGTGGATGGGCGTCCCGATCCTCGCCGCGACCCTGCTCGCCATGCGCGGCCTGGCCGCCGCGGGCCGCGTCCAGCTGGAAGGGGTCCTCGGCGCGCCGGTCGGGCGGCCGCACTACCGCCGGGCCGGCGAGGACGCGTCGCCGCTGCGCCGGTTCCTGACGCCCCTCGCGGACGGCCAGTCGTGGCTGAACCTCCTGTGGGGCCTGGTGAACTTCCCGCTCGCGGTCGCCGGGTTCGTCGTGGCCCTGTCCTGGTGGGCGGCGACGGTCGCGTCGCTCGCGTACCCGCTGTACGGGTGGGCGATCCGCCGCGCCACGGGCGAGGGCGACGGCCTGGAGCACGCGACCCGCTGGCTCGGCTGGGGCGACTCCTACCTCGCGGTCTCGGTCCTCGCGGTCGCGGGCGGCCTGGTCATGGCCCTGCTCCTGCCGCTGGTCCTGCGCGGGTTCGCGCTGACCCAGGCGAACCTGTCGCGCGGCCTGCTCGCGTCGCTGACCGACGCCGACGCCCCGCACGGGCCCGTCCGCTCCGCGCTCGCCGACGCCGAGGTCACCCGCGTCCAGGAGCGCCTCTCCGCCGCCTAGGACACGCTTGCATCCCCCGGGGGCGGCCGCTCGCTGAGCGGCCGCCCCCGGCGCGCACCCGGTGATAGGTTGGGCCGCATGGCACCGCACGGGCACCACCACGGCCGCGAGGACGCGGTGTTCGACTTCGCGGAGGCCGCGCCCCGGTTCCGGGCCCGCGCCGACGCCGAGACCCCCAGGTACCGCCGCCTCGCCGCGTCCCTCCCGAACCCCGGCACCCGCACCGCGGCCGACATCGGCTGCGGCGCCGCGAGCATGGCGTTCGCCCTCGCCGAGACGGTCCCCGGCGTCCAGGTCACCGCCGTCGACGCCGAACCGGCGATGCTCGGCCTCGTCCGCGACCGCGCGACTGAGCGCGGCACCCCCATGCCGACCGTCCTCGCCTCCGTCGACGACCCCGACGCGCTCAGCGTCCTCGCGCCCCTCGACTTCGCGTGGGCCGGTCACGTCGTCCACCACGCCGCCGACCCCCAAGCGGCCCTGCGGAACCTGGCCGGGCTGCTCGCCCCCGGCGGGCGCCTCGCCATCGGCGAAGGCGGCACCGCGCCCCAGTTCCTCCCCGCGAACCTCGGCACCGGCCGCCCCGGCCTAGAGCTGCGCCTCATCGAAGCGGGCGCCCGCCGCCTCGCCGACGAGCTCGCCGCCCACGGCGGCACCCCGCACCCCTACGGCTGGAACCTCGCCCTCGAACACGCCGGGCTCGCCGACGTCCGCACCGTGAACGAACTCGTCGCCAAACCCGCCCCGCTCACCGGCACCGACCTCGACCACGCGCTCGACGCCCTCGCCACCAGGGTCGGCTGGTTCGAGCACTACCTCGACGACGCCGACCGCGACACCTGGGCGCGCCTGCTCGACCCCGACGGCCCCGACTGGCTCGGCCGCCGCCGCGACCTCCACCACCTCGCGATCGACACCGTCTACACCGCGGTCCGGCCGCAGTAGGGGTCACTCCTCGGCGTCGAGGGTCCCCGACTCGATCTCCAACTGGAACAACCGGTCCAGGGCCGCCAGCCCGTACACGTCGTCCACGCCCTCCGCGCACGCGAAGTCGCTCAGCAGGTCGAACCCGTCCCCCACCCCGAGCCTCCCGAGCCGGTACGCGGCCTCGATCCGCCCCGACCAGTGGAAGCACGCGTCGACCGCGAGCACCGAGTACGCCTCCACGCCCGCGTCCGGGTCGACCCCGTGCATCGCCTCCGCCGCATCGATCCCCAGATGGTGGTCCATCAGCGACTCCACGCCCTTGACGATCCGCCACAGCGCCTCCCGCGCGTCCTCGCGGGAGTCGTCGGCGAGCTGCTCGGCGCAGATGATCCGCAGCCGCGGTGTCACCAGCGGCGCGTTCGCCAAGTGCCGCAGCGCCATCGCCGCCGCGTCCCGGTTCACGCGCCGCAGCGCGTGCGCCGCCGAATGCCGCACGTACTCGCTGACGCCGTCATCGGTGACCAGCTGCATCAACGCGATCGCGGCCGGGCTCGCGGCGCTGTCAGCGAGCGCGCTTGCGGCGTCGAGGCGGTACTTGTCGTCCACGGCCGGATCGGTCGCGATCGCCTCGAGCGCGTTCACGGCGTCGTCGAGGTTGAAGCGACCCATGTGCTCCGCGGCCTCCAGCCGCACCTCCACGTCGACTTCAGAGGCGACGGCGACGGGCGAGAGGCGCAGCGCCATGGCCTCCCCGCCGAGGTCCACGAGGTCCTGGATGAGCTGGATCCGCAGATCCGCGTCCACCGACTCGTCCTTGATGGACGCGACCAGGTTCGTCATGGCCCGGTCGCGCCGCTCCTCATGCCCGCCGGGCGCGGGCGCACCGGAGTGCTCGGGATCCCAGAATCCCTGGCGGGGCGGCGTGTCGGAAGCCTTGGCGACCGCGGTGCGGGCGAGCTGGCGGCGGCGCTGCCACACCCCGGTGGCCCACGTGGCGGCGATGGCCGGGCAGAGGAGCCCGTACCCCCAGAACCGGTTGATCTCCAGGAGCTCGACCACCGGGACGGGGGCGAGGACGGAGGAGAACCTGAGCGTCCAGAGCCCCATTGCTGCGTTCGCCATACGTTGAACCTCGGGTAGAAGCGGTGTTCGGTGCTGCCTGAACTTCTCGGTACGGCGCCGTGCGGGGCCCCGGCAGGGGTCCGGTTCGCAGAGGGCCGGGGCATAAAGCGTAGTCCCGGCCGGGCCCGCGCGGTCGCACAGGGTGTGCGACGGGCGAAACGGCGCAGCAGGGCCGGATCCGCACGCACCCGTTTGCGGGACTGTTCCCGTATTGCGCCCTGGACCTGCACTTTCGCGGGTGCCACATTCTCGCGCGGGGCCTGTACGATCGGAAGCGCGGGAGGAACCCATCCCTCCGCGACCGGCCCAAGCCCCTGAGCAGACGAGGCGTGTTAGAGCTATGACGTATCCGCCCCCCGGCGGCGAGAACCCGCAGTACCAGCTGCAGCCCGAGCCGCAGCAGCCCAGCGACCCCTACTCGCAGGGGTACAACACGCCTCCGCCTCCCACCAACTACTACCAGCAGCAGCCCGGCTACTCGCAGCCGCAGATGCAGCCCCCGCCGCAGCAGCCGCAGTACACCCAGCCGGGCATGCCCCCGGTCGGCGTCCAGCCCGGCTACCCGACGGCCCCCGGCTCGGTCCTGCCCCCGCCGATCCCCCCGGCCAAGCAGGGCGGGAACCTCGGCGTGATCCTCGCGATCGTCGTCGGCCTGGTCGTGGTCCTCGGCGTCGCCGCGGTCCTCCTGATCCCCAAGCTCACCGGTGACGACGACGACCCGCAGGCGGGCGGCGACGACCCGGCCACCAGCGAGTCCGAAGAACCCGAGCCCTCCAACGACGAGGCCTCCCAGGAGCCGTCGGAGGAGCCCACCGACGGCGGCGACACCAGCGGCGGCGGGTTCGACACCTGGGGCACGCCGGTCGGCTCCGCGGGCGACTACTCGTACGACGTGTCGACGCCGGAGGGCGTCGCGCTGGCGTACCAGGTGGCGCAGAACAACGGCGACGACGCGACGCTCCAGTCGCTGTGCGCGGCGGACATGACCGACGACATGGCCTGGGACCTCGACTACGAGGTCAACGACACGGCCGCTCCCGCCTCGTACCCGTACTGGGCGATGTCGCGCGAGGTCGACGGCGTCGTGCAGGCGTGGGCGGGCTACACCTGGGACGACACCGCGCCGAAGTCCGCCGACGACACGATCGGCGGCTACACCTACACGCTGGTCGAGGAAGACGGCGCGTGGAAGCTGTACGACCTCGAGTACGGCCTGGTGAACTAGGCCCGACCGAGCTTCACGGCGGTGCCGGAGCCCTTTCGGGGCTCCGGCACCGCCGTTTCCGCATCCCGCAGGTTATCCACAGGCCCTGACCTGCGCCTGAAAATCCCACCTCGAGTTATCCACAGGCCCGAAAAGAAAATGTGGACGCTTTGCGACGGGTCGGCGACCGTTGAGTCATGACGCAGCAACCGAAGTACCGCACCGCAGCCGCAGTGATGACCGATTCGCCGTTCGGGGGCGACCTGCTCACCGCCGGGGAGGACCTCCTCCTCCGCTTCGAGACCGTCTTCGAATCCGACTTCAGCCAGGTGGCGACGGGCCGCACCGCGGCCTGGATCCACGGGTTCGACGTGCTTCCGCCGGGCGCCGACCAGCGCGAGTGGCCGGTCGAGTCCTCGGCCGACCCGGTGCTGGCGGACGTCACCGTGGTCGACGGCCTCCCGGTGACCACGCTCGCGCGGACCCTCGTGGACTGCGCGGCCGACCTGCCGCGCCTCGAAGCGGTCGCGGCCGCCGACCAGTTCCTGCGGGCGGGCGTCGAGGTGCGCCGACTCGCGGACGCCCTCGAGCCGCTCCACGGCGAGCGGCTGCGCCGCGCGAACGCGACGCTCCTCGCCGCCGACCCGCGCGCCGAGTCGCCCATGGAGTCCTGGACCCGCTGCCTCATCGCCGACGCGGGCCTCCCCGCACCGGTCCCGCAGCTGCGGGTCCGCGGCCCGAACGGCCGGTCCCGCTTCCTCGACCTCGGCTGGGACCGGTGGCGGATCGGCGTCGAATACGACGGCATGGCGACCCACTTCGGCCTCGCCGCCGAGACCGGCGACCGGCGCCGCCACCACCTCCTCCAGAACCTCGGCTGGGAGATCGAGGTCCTCACCGCCTCCGAGGTGATGGAGCACCCCCGCCCGTGGCTGATCCGCCTCCGGGACCTCCTGCTGCGCAAGGGCTGGGATCCCACCGCCGACGACCTCCACGACATCAACGCCCGCATCGAGGAGGTGGCCCTGGCCCTGGCATAGGCCGGCGTCGGCAACGCCGCGGACCGGGAAGGCGCCTCCCGACCCGCAGGCGACGGCCACGGCCACAGTCGCAGCGCACAACACCAGCACGGGTAGCGGCACGGGCACGGATTCCGCGAGGGCGGGCGGGGGCAGGGGTGCGGGGAGGGTGGGGTGGGGGGGAGGGGGAGGGCCCCCGGGGGCGGGAGGGGAAAACGGGGGCGGGGCCGCGGGCGCGGGCGGGCTAGGATCGTTGCGAGCATCGTTCGAATAAGGCGGGGAGCGCACGTGGCCGACGGGACCTTCGGCGGGTTCGCGCGCCCGGCGGAGCCGACGCCGCAGGAGATCACCGAGTGGGCGCTCGACCCGTACTCGACCGCCCCCGAAGGGCGGCAGTGGGACCTCACCCTCGCCACCGACGAGCTCGCCGACACCTGGCTGGAGCTCGCGGGCGACCCGACCTGCCCGAAGCGGTCCTTCGCGCTGCACGTCCTCTACATCTACGCGGGCGACGCCGTCCGCACCAAGTTCCGCGTCCACCCGCGCAAGCGCGTCGACCGGCTCCTGGAGAAGGCGTCCGAGTCGCGGGACCAGTATGTTGGACTGTGGGCAGCCAACACCCGAGCGCTGATCCGCCAACCGGACCTGTTCGACTACCACGAATGGTGCAACGGCGGCCTGGTGCGACGGCCGCGGCGGCTCGACCCCGGCCCGAAGAGAAGATGAGAAGCCATGGCACCGCTTGAAGAGAGCGCCGTCCGATGAACCGGCCCGACCCGAACCTGCGCATGTCGAACGCCGACCGCGAGGCGGTCATCGCCCGCCTCCACGCCGCCACCGAAGAGGGCCGCCTCGACCTCCACGAGTTCGCCGAGCGCTCCGGGAAGGCCTACGAGGCCCGCACCTTCGCCGAGGTCGAGCACCTCCTCGCCGACCTCCCTGAGGCGACCGGCGCCCTCGCCGTCCCCGCCGCGGCCCCCGCCGTCCCGAACGCGCCCGCCGAGGTGCGCCTCGCCCCGAAGGCGTCGTCCGTGGAGCGCAAGGGCGACTGGGTCGTCCCCGCGCGCCTCGTCGTCGACGCGAAGGCGTCCTCCGTGAAGCTCGACTGCCGCCACGCCGTGATCCGCACCGGCTCAGTCGACATCGACCTCAACCTGATCGCGTCCTCGCTCGAGGTGGTCCTCCCCCACGGCGCCTACGCCGCCGACGACGACACGGACGTCATCGCGAGCTCGGTGAGCAATCACGCCCCCTACAAGGGAGGTTCGGGCATTCGCTTCACGTTCTCGGGGAAGGCGAAGGCCAGTTCCGTGACGTTCCGGCACGAGCGCCGATTCCTCTGGTGGCGTTGGTAGACCGCTCCCCCGGAGAAATGGAATTCAGTGAATGCAAGGGCGCCGCAACGTCCAATGTAACGGCCCCATAACAGTCATGCCTGATCCCGGCAATCCCCTCATACGAGGGTTTACACCGAACCTTCCTCGCAATAGGCTCGTTTCCGTGCGCCGCGGCCACGGCAAGTGACCTTGCGGTGGAGGACAGTCACCCTCCGCGGTGCGCGCCCCCCTTGAGAGGAGCTCATCGCATGGGGACCCCGTACCCATCCACATCCCGGCGCGCCCGAGGGCGCACCCGAGCCGGAACCAGGGCCGCGGCAGGTGCCGCGGCCGTCCCGCTGGTGCTCGTCGGCCTCACCGCCGCGGCGGCCCCGGCCGCGGCCGAGCCCGCGCTCCCCGAGGTCGTCCCCCAGTACTTCAAGGAGGCCTCGGCCCCCGTCGACTACGAGGACGGCTTCTACGTCGTCCAGCTCGCCGACGACCCCATCGCCACCTATGACGGCGGCATCTCCGGCCTCGACGCCACGACCCCCGACAGCGGCGACGCCATCGACTTCTCCGCCGACGCGGTCCAGGAGTACGGCGACTTCCTCGCCGAGGAGCGCGCCGACGTCATCGCCGAGTTCGACGTGGACGCCCTCGCCGAGTACGACACCGTCCTCAACGGCTTCGGCGCGCACCTCACCGCCGCCGAGGCCGAGGCGCTCGCCGCCAGCGACGACGTCCTCGCCGTGACCCCCGAGGTCATCTACCAGCCGACCGGGAACAACTCCGCGGTCGACACCACCGGCTTCCTGGACCTCTCGGGCCGCGACGGCGCCTACGAGGAGGAGTTCGGCTCCGCCAAGCACGCCGGCGAAGGCGTGATCGTCGGCGTCCTCGACACCGGCATCTGGCCGGAGAACCCGGCCCTCGCGCCGCTCTCCGAGCCCCGCCCGGACCAGGACGTCATCGACGCCAAGTGGAACGGCGAGTGCGTCACCGGCGAGGACGAGGACCCCGCCGGGAACATCGAGTGCAACAACAAGCTCATCGGCGCCCGCTGGTTCGACGCCGCCGGCCGGGCGGTCGACGGCTACGCCTCGCCGCGCGACTCCGACGGCCACGGCACCCACACCGCGACCACGGCCACCGGCAACTACAAGACCAAGGTCGAGGTCGACGGCGAGCGGATCGGGACGTTCACCGGCATGGCGCCGGCCGCCCGCGTCGCCGCCTACAAGGTCTGCTGGGGCGGCTGCTCCAGCCTGGACATCAACGCCGCCATCGAGGCCGCGGTCCAGGACGGCGTCGACGTCATCAACTTCTCGATCGGCTCGACCGGCACCCCCGAGTTCCTCGACTCGACCTCGTGGGCGTTCCGCGCCGCCGCCCAGGCGGGCGTCTTCGTCGCCGCCAGCGCCGGCAACGACGGCCCCACTTCTACTGTGGACCACCAGGAGCCATGGGTGACCACGGTCGCGGCGTCCTCGCACGACCAGACCTTCCGCACCGAGATGGAGTTCGGGCGCGAGGAGATCGAGGTCGCGGGGCTGGTCGGCGAGGCCGAGTGGCCGGTGAAGCTGGCGACGGACGCGGCGTTCGACGACGCCGACCCGGCCGCGGCGGCGACCTGCAACACGGGCACGCTGGACCCTGAGAAGGCCGAGGGGTACGCGATCGTCTGCGTGCGCGGCAACACGTTCACGGCGAACGCGGACGAGGTGCACGGTGCGGGCGGGGTCGCCCTGATCGTGGTGGACCAGTCCGAGCGCGGTGCGGCGAACGTCGTGACCTCGCAGTCGGTGCCGGTGATCCACGTGTCGTACTCGGACGGCCAGGAGCTGACCGAGTGGATCGCGTCGAAGTCCCGCCCGAAGGTGGAGGTCGAGACGTCGGAGCTGGAGGGCCAGAACGCGCCGTTCATGGCGGCGTTCTCGTCGAACGGCCCGGCGCTGTCGGCGGGGCAGAACCTGCTGAAGCCGGACATCACCGCCCCGGGCCTGGAGGTCCTGGCGGGGATCACGCCGGACAACCACGCGGGCAACGATTTCGCGACCGCGCAGGGCACGTCGATGGCGAGCCCGCACATCGCGGGTCTGGCGGCGCTGATCGCGTCGGCGCACCCGGACTGGTCGCCGATGGCGATCAAGTCGGCGATGATGACGACGTCGTACCAGACCGACCAGGACGGGAATGCGATCCAGCGGGGCACCGAGGACGCGACGCCGTTCGACTTCGGCGCCGGGCACGTGGACGGCGCGGAGATGTTCGATCCGGGCCTGGTCTACGACTCGGGCGTCGTCGAGTGGGTGCAGTACGTGTGCGGTACCGCGGAGGCGTACAAGATCCAGTCGCTGTGCGACTCGTACGGTTCGATGGACCCGTCGCAGCTGAACTACCCGTCGGTGACGGTGGCGGAGCTGACGGGCGTGTACGAGGTGACCCGCACGGTCACGAACGTGTCGGACCGGAAGTCGACGTACAACGCGGACATCACGGCTCCTGAGGGCTTCGAGGTCGAGGTCGACCACTCGCGGCTGACGCTGGACGCGGGCGAGTCGGCGTCGTACACGCTGACGATCACGCGGACGGACGCGGCGTTCGGCGACTGGGCGTTCGGCGACATCACCTGGGTGGAGAAGCGGGGCCACCGCACGGTCCACGAGGTGCGTTCGCCGATCGTGGTGAAGCCGTCGCAGCTGGCGGCCGCCGACGAGGTGTCGTTCTCGGGCGCTTCGGGTTCGGCTGAGATCACGGGCGTGTCGGGCTTCGACGGGACGCTGGGCGCGTCGGTGTCGGGCCTGGTGGCCTCGGAGGTCTCGACGGCGTCGCTGACCGACCCGGACTCGTCGTCGTTCCCGTCGGACGCGCCGGTGGAGAGCTCGCATACGGCGTCGTTCGAGTTCACGACGCCCGCGGATGCGGCGCTGGTGCGGTTCGCGACGTTCGAGGACGAGCACCCGACGGGCACGGACCTGGACCTGTTCGTGTACTTGAAGGAGGGCGACGAGCTGACGCTGGTCGGCTACTCGGCGTCGGGCGGTTCGAACGAGACGGTGACGCTGCCGGGCGGTTACACGTTCGTGGCGTTCGTCGACGAGTGGGCGGGCCCGTCGCCGCTGGACGCGCGCCTGCACACGTGGGTGGTGCCGGGTTCGGACGAGGGGAACCTCGCGGTGTCCCCGGCCGAGCAGGACGTGTCGCTCGCGGGCGGGTTCTCCGTGTCGCTGTCGTGGTCGGGCCTGGTCGCGGACTCGCGCTACCTCGGGACGCTGGACTATGCGGCGGACGGGGAGGCGATCGACGCGACGGTCGTGGGGATCGCGACCTGAGTGCGCCCCCGCGCCTGAGTGTCTGAGTGTTCAGGGCGTCTGCCGCGACAGCGGCGGGCGCCCTGTTCCGTGCCCGGGTGGGGGGCGGGTGTTTGACCCGGACCGGATGCGCACGTTAACATCAACCCTTCTCGATTCCTCGATTTCAGGGCGGGCAGTTATGGGAAGCAAGCGCATACCCCTCCTCGCGGCGGCAGTGGTCGCGACGGCCGCGCTGGTCGCGGCCGGTTCACCGGCGCAGGCCGGACCGGGCCACGGGAACGGCCATGGCCATGGGCACGGCGGCGGCCACGGCGGTCAGGTCTGCGACGCGGAGGCGCCCGGCGCGCTCGGCGGCGACCTCGGCGCCCACGACCCGGGCCTGTACGCCCCCTGCGAGGAGGGCGAGCCGTGGTACGTGTTCGCCACCGGCTGGGGCCCGCTCGGCGACGGCAACATCACGATCCGCACCTCCACCGACGACGGCGCCACCTGGACCTACGCGGACACCGTCTGGGACGTGAAGCCCGCGTGGCTGACCGAGGCGGTGCCCGGCGTCGACAACCTGTGGGCGCCCGAGATCATCGAGGACGACGGCGTCTTCTACCTCTACTACTCGGCCTCCACGTTCGGGAGCCAGCGCTCGGTGATCGGCCTGGCCACCAACACGACCCTCGACCCGGCCGACCCGGACTACGCGTGGACCGACCGCGGGCAGGTCTGGGAGTCGAACGTCGGCGACCCGTACAACGCGATCGACCCGACGGTCCTCGAGGCAGGCGGGGAGCACTTCATGGCGTACGGGTCGTGGTGGAGCGGCATCTACATGGTCGAGCTCGACTTGCCCTCGGGGGAGGTCGCGGCGGGCGCGGCCCCGGTGCACGTGGCGGGGCGCGGCGGCGCGGGCATCGAGGCGCCGTCGCTGGTGAAGCACGGCCGCTACTACTACCTGTTCACGTCGTGGGACGCGTGCTGCGCGGGCGCGGACTCGACGTACAGCATCCGCGTGGGCCGCTCGACCTCCCCGACGGGGCCCTTCACGGACCGCGCCGGGACCGCGCTCACCGAGGGCGGCGGGACGCTCGTCCTCGGCGCGCACGGCGACTACGTGGCGACCGGGGGCCAGTCGATCAGCAACGGGCTCATGGCGTACCACTCGTACCACGAGGACGGCCACTTCGACCTCGGCATCGAGGCCATCGGGTGGTCCGGCGGCTGGCCGCTCCTGGACGGAGTCCAGGACTAGGGGCGCGGTCTGGACGGCGTCCAGGGCTAGGAGGCGCCGTCCCGACGGCGCCTGAGACGGCGCGGCGCCCCGGAGCCTTCGCTCCGGGGCGCCGCTTCGTTCTGCCGCGCAAAGGGTCTCGCTAGGCGTACGGGTCCTCTTCGGCATCGCGGATGATGCCCCAGATCTCCTCGTCCTCCTCGAGCCAGTCCTTGTGCTCGCCTTCGGCCTCCTGGTCGCCGCCCATGCCGCGGCCGCCCATGCCGCCGCCGGCGCCCATCATGCCGCCCATGCCGCCGCCGGAGCCGCCGAGGCCCGCGGCGGTGTTGCCGACCGCGCCAGCGCCGGTCGCGGAGGCCGCGCCCACGGGGAACGAGCCGCCGCTGCCGAGCGTCGAGCCGCCGAGGCCGCCCCCGCCGGAGGCGAGACCGCCGGAGACGCCGCCTCCTCCGCCGCCGCCGGGCGGCTCGAGGCCGCCGCCGTCGGACATCGTGCCGCCGGTGTCGAGGCCGCCGCTGCCGGCGTCGAGGCCGCCGTAGGAGTCGGAGAGCATGTCGGAGGAGTCGCGGAACGTCGAGGGGCTCGACGGGTACGCCTCCGGCTGGAACGTGGACGCCGACTCCTCGGCGTTCTCCCAGCGGTTGACGACGTCCTCGTTCGCGATCTGCGAGCGCGAGTTGTAGTCGTCGATCCCGGCGTTGACGTCCGCGGTGATGTTGCTGTTCGCGTCGTCCTGCGCCCAGGTGCGCGCCTGCTCCTCGGTGATGGGCGGCTCGTCGTTCTTGTGCTTGCGCATGTAGTAGTCGGTCTGGTTCTCGACGTAGTCCTGGACCTCGGAGACGTAGTCCTTCTCGAACCCGCCGAGCTCCAGCAGCGCGCCGATGAGCCCGCCGTCGTTGTCGCACCCGGCGGTGACGTCGCACCAGCCGGAGCGGAACGGCGGCCGCACGTGCACGAGCGGGTCGGTGAACATCGACTCCATGTCGGAGATCCAGTACAGCGGCGCCGGGTACGGCAGCTCCCCGGAGTCGCCGCCCTGGAGGCCGAAGAACTCGTCGGCCTTCTGCTCCAGGAGCCCGACGGCGCCGGTGGTGGCGTCGCCGATGTCGTCGCACACGGACGCGCAGTTGGCGAGGACGATCTCGACCTGCTCGGCGAACGCGTCGAAGTCGTCGCCCTGCCACGTCTCGGAGAGCGTGCGCAGCGCGGACTTCAGGGTCGGGCCGATGCCGGTGGCGGGCTCGGTGTCGAAGTCCTGCTTGAACTGCTGCCAGTGCTCGGAGACGGAGCGGAGCGCGTACTTGTCGGGGTCGTCGGGGCGGACCTCGGCGACCAGGTTGCGGATGGACTGCTGGCTCGGCGCGGGCGTGCCCTTGGTCTCGACGGTCAGCATCTGGACCTGGCCGGCGATGGGGATGGCCGACACGAGTTTGATCCAGGCGGCCTCGGCCTCGTTGGCGAGGTTCTGGCAGTTCGCGTAGCCGCACGGCTCGCCGGAGAGGAACAGCGCGTCGGCGTCGCGGCGCTGGTACTCGACGACCGTGGAGTCGTCGGGCGCGTTGTTCTCGTACTCCTCGCGGGGGCCGCGCGGGTGGTCGTCGCGGTCCCGGCCGGCATGGTCGCCGTCGTCGCCGTCGCGGTCGTCGTCGCGGTCTTCGTCGTCGTCGCGGTCGTCCCGGTCGTCGTCTTCGTCCCGCTCGTCGATCTCCTCGTCGGTGCGGTCGTCGTCGTCGCGGCCGGTGTCGCCGCTGGTCTGGGTGTCAGGCATGGCGGTCAGTCCTCGCTACGCGACAGGTCGGCGGCCGACGACGCGTCGGTCTCGGCGGCGCGCTCGGCGACGCCGTCGACCGTGGCGATGATGCCGGCCAGATCGGAACGGAGGTCCTGGAGGTTGGACCAGGTCTGGCGGTGGAAGTCGCGGTACATCTCGCGGGCGGTCTGGCCGGAGTCGAGGAGCCCGAAACCGGGTTCGACGCCGAGTTCGTTGCCGTGCCGCAGCCGTTCGATCAGTGTCTCGAGGAAATCCAAGCGGCCCTGCGCGGCCTCGCGGAACTCGGCGAGGGCGTCGGGGTCGACGGAGCGATCGGACACGGGGTCACACTCCAAGGGGGACGAGGGTTTGAGTCCAAAGCGACCTCAATTCTATCCACCGAGTGCCACACCACGGGTACTCTCTGTTGCCGGAATTATCCGTTAAGGACGGATCTCGTCCGGACTTTTCTTCAGTTAATATTCCTGTTTGGCACGACTCCGGGAGACCGTTCACCCGATCGAGCCGAAATGCTCACGGCCGCATCATCTTCGAGCACAACTCCTGGACCAGTGGGAACTCTGGCCCCACTGTCAACTGTGGAAACCAAAGAAAACGGCGGCCCCGCGATGCGGAACCGCCTCTCCCGTCACCGAAGTGGACGGGGAACGAACGCCCGGAGGCCCTTACGCGTCGACCCGCTCGGGGAGCGGCTCGGACTCGCGGAGGTTCTCCGGCGGCGGCGCCACGAACTTGTAGCCGACCTGCCGCACCGTCCCGATCATCGACTCGTACTCCGAGCCGAGCTTCGCGCGCAGCCGCCGCACGTGGACGTCGACCGTGCGGGTCCCGCCGAAGTAGTCGTAGCCCCACACCTCCCGCAGCAGCTGCTCGCGGGTGAACACGCGCCCGGGGTGCTGGGCGAGGAACCGCAGCAGCTCGAACTCCTTGTACGTCAGGTCGAGCGGGGCGCCCTTGAGCTTCGCGGCGTACGTGTCCGGGTCGACCGTGAGGTCCCCGGCGCGGATCACCGCGGGCCCGGCGGCCGTGGCCGCGTTGGGCTTCCCGGTGGTCAGCCGCAGGCGCGCCTCGACCTCCGCCGGGCCGGCCGAGGCGAGCAGGAAGTCGTCGACGCCCCAGTCGGCCTGGAGCGCGGCCAGGCCCGCCTCGGTGACGATCGCGAGCAGCGGGACGGTCAGGCCGGTGGCCTGGAGGACGCGGCAGGTGGCGCGGGCGTCGGCCAGGTCGGACCGGGCGTCGACCATGACCGCGTCGGGGCTCGGCCCGCTCAGCAGCGCCCGCACGTCCCGGCCGGCGTACCGCGCGCGGTGCGGCAGCAGCTCCAGGGACGGCAGGATGGACTCTGGGGACTCCGGCACGGGGTTGGAAGTGAGGATCAGGATTTCCAAGGCAGTCCTCCGCTGGTAGGTGAGCACACGCGAATATCGCTCTTCCCGGCTTCGGCGACGGGTGGGCTTACATGCGGTAGGTGGAGTCCTGTCCGAGTGTAAACGGTCACCGGCCGAATGACCAGCGTCACCGCTGTGTGACTTCACTATTCGGGACGGGTCCCGGCGAGGACTCCGCAAACCGCCGTTCACCCCGCCGACACGCGCCGCTCACACCCCGCGCCGCCGCCGTCACCCGCGCGGGTGGCGCGCGGGACACCGGACGGACCGCCCATCGAAGGTGAACGGTGCACAAGGGCCTTGCCGTAGGCTGTGTCCGTGTCGTACAGCCGACCCGACGAGACCTGGGGCCACGAACCCCCCGAGGCGGCCCGGCCCGCCGAGGGCCCCGCCTGGGGCGAGACGTACCCCGACGAGCCGCCCCGGCAGGCGGCCTCCCGCGGCGCCGCGCCCCGCAAGGCCGCGCGCCGCCCCGCCCCGCGCCGCACCCCCGGCGCGGACACCGGCGCCTATCGGGCCGCCGGGGCCGACGGCCGCGAGGACCACACGCTCCCGCCGCCCACCCCGCCCCTGCTCCACCGCCTTCCCGCGATCGCCGTGGTCGTCGCCGTCGCCGCCGGTCTCGTCCTCGGCGCCCAGATGGAGCGGCCCGTCTACGCCGCCGGGATCGCGGTCCTCCAGATCGCCACCGTCGTCCTCGTGACCTGGGTGCGCAAGATCGACGGCGCCTGGGTGACCGTCGCCGTCGCGTCCCTCCTCGCCGTCGCCGCCGACTGGGTCGCCGTCACCTGGACGCCCGTGTCGCTCCTGCCGGTCACCGTGCTCCTCGCGCTCGCGTTCGGCGCGGCCGTCGCCGGGCAGCTCGTGCGCCGCACCCACGAGGGCGTCACCGAGAGCCTCGGCTTCACGATGGTCCTGTGCGTCGCCGTCAGCGGGTACGCCTGCTACATCGCCCTGTCCCGCCTCGGATCCGCGCCGCCCGCCATGTACTCCGCGGTCGTCGCCGCCGGCACCGCGGTCCTCGCCGCCCGCGCCGTCGACCTCGTCATGCCCGACCCGCGCATCAACCGCCAGGTCCCCCGCGGCGCCTTCGGCATCGTCATCGGCACTATGTGCGGCACCGCCTCCGCCGCGTACGCCGGACTCGTCATCGAGGGCCCCGACCCGAAGCACGCCGCGATCGGCGGGCTCCTCATCGCCCTCATCGCCGTCCTGACGGACCTCGCCTGCGGCTACCTGTCGGCGTCGCGGCGCATCGACGGCGCCGGGACCGCCCCGAACCCGGTGGTCAACGCCGCGGGCCCGCTCCTCGCGTTCGCCGTAACGGGCCCCGTGGTCTACCTCCTCAGCGCCTACTACATGATCGACTGACGCACACCCCTCGCGCCGCACGCACCCCGAGACTCCCTGGAGCCCCTGGTGAAGATCCTCCGCCGCCTCCTCATCGCCCTCGTCATCGTCGCCGCGCTCGCCGCCCTCGGCGACCGGGTCGCGAACGCCGTCGCCGAGCGCCGCATCGCCACCGAGGTCGCGGCCACCGCCGCCGACCACGGCGCCTACTCCGAGCAGCGCCCCGACGTGACCATCCACGGCTGGCCCTTCGTCACCCAGGCGTGGACCGGCGACTTCGAGCAGATCGACATCACCCTCAAGGACGTCGGCGCCAACGGCCTGGTCTTCCCCGAACTCGCCATGACCGCCCGCGACGTCGAGGCCGACTGGCGCGAGCTCAGCGACGGCGGCGACGCCGTCGCCGGGACCCTCGACGTCGAAGGCACCATCTCCATCGACTCCATCGAGGCGCTCCTCGCCGAGGAGACCGGCTGGGACCTCGAGATCGACCGCGACGGCAACGCGACCCTCACCGCCACCGAAGAGCTCGGCGGCATGAGCGTCGACCTCCAGGCCACCGGCACCATCGACGTCGGCGACGGTTCCATCTCCTTCACCCCCGACGCAGTGGAGTCGCTCACGCAGGGCCTCCCGCAGTCCGTGCAGCCGCTCGTCGACCAGTTCGCGTCCCAGCTCACCTCCACCGTCGAACTCCCCGAGCTCCCGTACGGGATCACCCTCGCGGAGATCGCGTTCGAAGGCGACGCCGTCGCCATCGCCGCGACCGCCGAGGACGTCGTCCTCACCTGACCGGTGACCGCCCGCTCGCGTTTCGTGCCGCCCGCGGTCCGCATCGCGAGAACGGCGGTGGATTCGGCCCGGCAAGTCTGCTAGCGTTCTGCCCATGCGCAAGCCGATGCTCACGAAGCGGCGCGCGATCGACTACTGCATGATCGCGGCCACGCTCTGTCGAATGCCTTAGGCGACTCGCCCGGCCCCGGAGGCCGACGGCAGTCGCCGCATTGCGGCCCAGCGTGCGTGACATCCAAGAGCAAGGCTTGCATCCCCAGGTTCCATGACCGCGCCTGCCGGCGCGACCGGAACCGGTCTCGATCCCAGGACTGACGATCCCCTGGATCACCCTGCTCGCCGTCTCGGACGGCTCCCCAGCACCGCCCGCCGGGCCCTCTCGAACTCGGAAACAGTCGGACACCGAAACCATTTTCCTTTCAACGTTCAGGAGAGAACAGCCATGGCCCGTGAAGACGTGCTGGTGACCGCCGATTGGGCGGAAGCGAACCTCGACACCCCCGGAGTGGTCTTCGTCGAAGTCGACGAGGACACCTCCGCCTACGACAGCGGCCACATCAAGGGCGCCGTCAAGATCGACTGGAAGGACGACCTCCAGGACCCGGTCCGCCGCGACTTCGTCAACCAGGAGCAGTTCTCGCAACTCCTCTCGGAGCGCGGAATCGCCAACGACGACACCGTCGTCCTCTACGGCGGCAACAACAACTGGTTCGCGGCCTACGCGTACTGGTACTTCAAGCTGTACGGCCACGAGTCCGTGAAGCTCCTCGACGGCGGCCGCAAGAAGTGGGAGCTCGACGCCCGCGACGTCGTCACCGAGGTGCCCAAGCGCGAAGCCACCGAGTACGTCGCCAAGCCCCTCGACTGGGACCTGCGCGCCAAGCGCGACGAGGTCGAGGCCGCCATCGGCGTCAAGAACCTCATCGACGTCCGCTCCCCCGACGAGTACGCCGGCCGCCTCCTGGCCCCGGCCCACCTCCCGCAGGAGCAGTCCCAGCGCGCCGGCCACATCCCGACCGCGCTGAGCGTCCCGTGGTCCAAGGCCGCGAACGAGGACGGCACCTTCAAGTCCGAGGACGAGCTCCGCGAGCTCTACGTCGGCGAGGCCGGCCTGGACGAGTCGAAGTCGACCATCGCCTACTGCCGCATCGGCGAGCGCTCCAGCCACACCTGGTTCGCGCTCCGCGAGCTCCTCGGCTACACCGACGTCAAGAACTACGACGGCTCCTGGACCGAGTACGGCTCCCTGGTGGGCGTCCCGATCGCGCTGGGCGACGAGCCCGGCACCAAGTAGCACCGGCGACGGTACGGAAAGGAACCTCCATGTCTGACAGCTGCGCTGCACCCGACCAGGACCTGGCCCTGCCGGCGTCCGTGGACCTCGAGAAGGAGACCGTGCTCAGCGGCACGGTCGTGAACGACGAGGGCGAACTGGTCCAGGGCGCCTACGTGCGCCTCCTCGACGGCACCGGCGAGTTCACCGCCGAGGTCGTCACCGGCGAGGGCGGCCAGTTCCGCTTCTTCGCCGCCCCCGGCAAGTGGACGCTCCGGGCGCTCTCGCGCTACGGCGACGCCACCGGCGAGATCGAGGCCGCCCGCGGCGTCAACGAGACGAAGCTCGCCGTCAGCCGCTAGTACCGACCGGGGCGATTCAGCTCGTATCCCAGTCAGGAAGGGCCCGGACACGTTCGTGTCCGGGCCCTTTTCTTGCACTGTCGGCGCTCTAGCTGATCTGGTAGGAGCTGGCGCGGTTGCTCCAGCCTCCGGCGGCGGTGTCGAGGTTCGCGAGGTTGTCGATCCAGGTGGAGGAGGTCCCGGTCGCGTCGTCGCGGTCGAACAGCTTCACGTCGCACGAGTGGTAGGTGTGGACGGAGCTGGCCTTGTTGACGAAGCTCGCCATGTGGGTGATGGTGAACTCGACCGGCGAGTACGCGGCCGAGCAGGTGTAGGCGCCCGGCACGGTGAGCGTGTGGGTGGCGCCGGCGTAGTTGACCGAGTCGTACATCCGCACCAGGACGGTGTCCGCCTGGAGGCCCTCGGCGTTCGCGGCGAGCGCCGCCTCCGGCGAGTCGGCGCAGGTCAGCTCCTCGGTGACGACGTCGAGGACGCAGTGGTCGCCGGTGGTCTCGGCCTGCGCGGCGACCGGCGCGAACGCGAGCGCGCCCCCGGCGGCCGCGACCGATGCGGCCGCCGCGAGCAGGCGCCGGCGGATGGTGGTTCCCATGAGTTTGCCCATGATCGAACCGTATGCGGCGCAGCGGATACGGAGGCAACTTCAGGTCGTATACGCGGCGTATATGGGGAGCGGCGACCGCCGCCGCGCGGCAAGGCGCGTGCTTCGGCCGAAGGGTTCCCTCATGGAGTTCCGCATGCTCGGACCGCTCGAAGTGGTCGTCGACGGCGCACCCGTCCACCTGGGGGGCGGCCGCCAGCAGACCGTCCTCGGGGCGCTCCTCGCCAACGCGGGGCGCCCGCTCCAGCGGCGGCGCCTCGGCGGCATGGTGTGGAGCGATCCGCCGCCGTCGGCCGGGGCGAACCTCCGCACCTACCTGCGCCGCCTGCGGTCGGCGCTCGTCGACCCGCGCTCGGAGGAGTCCCGGGTGGTCGCCGACCGCCGCCAGGTCGTGCTCCGCACGGAGCCCGGCGAACTCGACCTGGACGTCTTCGACGACTGGTGCCGCCGCGCGGCCCGCGCGGGCGAGGCGGGCGACACGGCGGGCGCGGTCCGCCTCTACCAGCGGGCGCTGCGGCTGTGGCGCGGCAGTCCCTTGGAGGGCATCGACATCGACAGCCCCCTGTACGCGACCGCCGTCGAGCTCGCGGAGCGCCGCCACGCCGTGGAGTCGCGGCGCTGGGCGATGCTCGTGGAGATCGGCGACTACGGCGCGGCCGTGGCCGAACTCCGCGCCGGAGTCCTCGCGCACCCGTTCAACGAGCGCCTCATCGAACTCCTCATGCTCGCCCTCTACAAGGACCACCGCCGCTGGGAGGCCCTCCAGGTCTACACCGAGGCGCGCGAACGGATGATCACCGGCCTCGGACTCGCCCCGGGGGCGGAACTCCAGCGCACCCACCGCCGCATCCTCGAAGACGACCTGCCGGACTGAGCACGGCGCCGCCTCCGGCCGCCTTGCACCACGGGCGCTTTCGACACCGCCGCAGGGACGCCTGGCGCCGCAGGCACTTTCGCCACTGCCGCGAGGCTGCCTTGCACCGCAGGCGCTATCGCCACCACCGCAAGGGCGTCTTGCACCGCAGGCGCTTTCGCCACTGCCGCGCAAGGCTGCCTTGCACCGCAGAAGCTTTCGCCACCACCGCAGAGGAAGGGGCCTCCCCCCTCCCCCTCCCCCACCCACCCCTTCGATCCTGTCCAGGTGCATCCCGATCCGGGCCGTGCCACCCGCTCGGGGCCTTGCGAGTCCTGCCGACCGGGCCGGGCCCGGCCCGGTCGGCAAGGGCCCTACTTCTGGAGGTCCTTGTAGCGCGCGGTCTTCGTCGCCGGGTCGTAGAACCCCGCGGGGGTGCGCAGGATGACGTTCACCCGGTTCCAGGCGTTGATCTGCGCGCACATCGCCACCATCGCGGCGATCTCCTCGTCGTCGTAGTGCTTGCGGACCGCCTCCCAGGTCTCGTCGCTGACGCCGTGCGGGTTGTCCGCGATCCGCGCCGACTCCTCCGCGAGCGCCAGCGCGGCCCGCTCCGCGTCGTCGAACGCGGGCGCCTCGCGCCACACCGGGACGAGGTTGAGGCGCTCGGGGTCCTCCCCGGCGTGGACGGCGTCCTTGAAGTGCATGTCGGTGCAGAAGCCGCAGCCGTTGATCTGGCTGGCGCGCAGCTTCATGAGCTCCATGGTGCGGTGCGGGACGGTGGTGGCGGTGTGGAACAGCTTCTCGTTGGCGAGCATGTTCTTGTAGTAGGCCTTGGCGAACTCGGTTTCAGTGAAGGCGAGTCGGGCTTCCATGGCGGGTGTTCCTTCCTGTGGGGCCTATCGGGGCCGGTGGACTTCGTGGATTCCGGTGAGCTTGTCGGGGTTGCGGACCATGTCGACGGCGACGATGCGGCCGTCGGCGATGCCGAGGAGGGTGATGCCGCCGACCTCGCCGCCGACGACGGAGAGGAGCGCGAGGCCGCCGTTGACGGTGGTCAGGCGGTGCTCGAAGTGCTCGTAGCGGAGGGTGACGCCGGTGAGGAACCGGGCGACCTTGTCGGCGCCGTGGACGGGCTTGCGGGCGGCGCGGACGACGCCGCCGCCATCGGAGGTGAGGACCGCGTCGGGGTCGAGGAGGGCGGTGAGGCCCTCGATGTCCCCGGAGGTGACGGCGCGGGAGAACGCCTCGACGACGTGGCGGTGCTCGTCGGGGTCGACGTCGAAGCGGGGCTGGCGGCGTTCGACGTGGTCGCGGGCGCGGCTGGCGAGTTTGCGGCAGGAGGCCGCGGTGCGGCCGAGGGCGGTGGCGACCTCTTCGAAGGTGAGGCCGAAGACGTCGTGGAGGACGAACGCGGCGCGCTCGGCGGGGCTGAGCGTCTCGAGGACGACGAGCATCGCCCAGGACAGGGAGTCGGCGAGGCTGACGCTGTCGGCGGGGTCGGGGGCGGTCTCGACGGGTTCGGGCAGCCACGGGCCCACGTAGGCCTCGCGGCGGACGCGTGCGGAGCGCAGGACGTCGAGGGCGAGGCGGGACGTGGTGGTGACGAGCCAGCCGGTGAGGTCGTCGATGGCGTCGGTGTCGGTGCGCTGCAATCGCATCCAGGCGTCCTGGACGACGTCTTCGGCTTCGCTGACGGAGCCGAGGAGTCCGTACGCGACGCCGACGAGGCGCGGTCGCAGCTCTTCGAAGAGTGCGGTGACGGGTTCCGGTCGGTTCATGTCGGGAGGACGGGACATGGTTCAAGAGTGTGACACCGGATCGCTGATTGTGACGGTTGTCTCGCGGATCGGGTAGGGCAGACTGTGTCCCGTGTTCTCGAACGTCTCGGCGCGCTGGCGCCGCCGCCTGCGCGCCGCGGTCGCGGTGTGGGCGCTGCTGCTGCTCGTGGCCGCGTTCGCGGGGACGCGGGCAACGGTCCGCGAGCAGGTGGACGCCGCCGGGGCCCGCGCGGCCATGGACGCGGTCCTGGGTGAGGCGGCCGCTTCGGTGACGGGTGCGGCGGTCGCGGCGGTGGGGCCGCTGGGCGTGGAGGACTGCGACGTGACGCCGGTGCGTCCGGGGGCGTCGCTGTCGCGGACGCTTCAGATCTCGGGGGCGACGGTCGACCAGGTCGAGGCGATCGCGGACCGGTTCTCGCTCGAGCCGTCGGCGGATTCGGCCGCGGCCGTGTGGTTCGGCGACGCCGACGGCTACATCAGCCTCCGCGTGACCGCCGAGGTCGCCGCTCCTCCGGGTGGCCGCTGGTCGGAGCCGGTGACCGTCCAGGCGGCGACGGGCTGCCGCCCGCTGGACCGCGGCGTCGCCGCCTTCACCCCCGACCCGCCCGCGTCAGCGACCCCCGAATGGGCCTACGGCGCCGTCCCGTGCCCGGACGGCGGGGAGCTGTCGTCCTGGACCGAACCGGTCGAGGCCGAACCCCTCCGGGTCCACGAGACCACGGGCGGCTGCGCGTAGGCCGCTACTTGTCGATGTCGCCGACGACGAAGAACATGGAGCCGAGGATGGCGATCATGTCGGGGATGAGGCAGCCGGTCATGAGGGTGGCGAGGGCCTGCACGTTCGCGTAGGACGCGGTGCGGAGCTTGAGCCGGTACGGGGTCTTCTCGCCGCGGCTGACGAGGTAGTAGCCGTTGGCGCCCAGCGGGTTCTCGGTCCACACGTAGGTCTCGCCGGCCGGGGGCTTGAAGATCTTCGGAAGCTTCGTGTTGACGGGCCCGGGGACGGTGACGGCGCGGCCGAGGCAGAACCTGGCGAGTTCGATCGAGGCGTAGACCTGGTCCATGAGGCACATGAAGCGCGCGTGGCAGTCGCCTTCGGTGCGGGTCACGACGGGCACGTCGAGGTCGCCGTACGCGAGGTAGGGCTCGTCGCGGCGCAGGTCGAAGTCGAGGCCGGAGGCGCGGGCGACGGGCCCTGTGACGCCGAACGCGGCCGCCGCGGCGGCGTCGAGGACACCGACGCCCCTGGTGCGGGCGGCGAAGATCTCGTTGTGCCGCAGGAGCTTGTCGAGGCGGGCCATGCCGGTCTCGACGTCGTCGACGGCGCGGCGGGCGCGGTCCTCCCAGCCGTCGGGGACGTCCTGCTTGAGGCCGCCGACGCAGTTGTACATGTAGTGGACGCGGCCGCCGCTGGCCTCCTCCATGACCGCCTGGATGCGCTCGCGTTCGGTGAACGCGTAGAACATCGGGGTGATCGCGCCGATTTCGAGGGGGTAGGACCCGAGGAACATGAGGTGGTTGAGGATCCGGTTCATCTCGGCGAGCGCCATGCGCAGCCACACGGCGCGCTCGGGCACCTCGATCCCGGCGAGGCGCTCGGCGGCGAGGGCCACCCCGAGTTCGGAGGAGAACGCGGACAGCCAGTCGTGCCGGTTGGCGAGCAGCATGATCTGCCGGAAGTCGCGCACCTCGTAGAGCTTCTCGGCGCCGCGGTGCATGTAGCCGACGATCGGCTCGCATTCGGTGACGCGCTCGCCGTCCACCCGCAGCTTGAGCCGGAGCACCCCGTGCGTGGACGGGTGCTGCGGGCCGATGTTGAGCACCATGTCGGCCGCTTCGGTTGCCGCACCGACGCCGACGATCAGCTGTTCGCTCACCTCCTCATCGTCGCAGTTTCCCGGCGGTTCGGGAAGGGGCGCCACGGCGTGGCCCTCATGCCATAGGTTGGCAGGGCGCCATGGGTCGGGTATGGCGCCGTGTTGCCGCGCCCTGGCATCCTAGACGGAGCATCCGACATTGGAGGTGTGGCCGAATGGACCGCGATCAGATGCGCGCCTCGGAGAGCGACCGGCAGGTCGTCATGGAGCGCCTGCGTCAGGCGGTGGAAGAGGGCCGCCTGGACGTACCGGAGTACCAGGACCGCGTGGACGCCGCGATGCGCGCCCGCGTCTACTCCGAGCTCGACGTCCTCATCTCCGACCTCCGGCAGCTCCCGCCCCCCGGGTTCGCGGAGGCGTCGATGGAGCCGACCCGCGAGATGCGCCCCGAGTCCCTCTCGAAGGCCAACCAGCAGCTGCGCGACGGCGCCGACGCACGCTCCGGCAAGTGGAAGATCGCCGGCGTCGCCGTCGCGATCGCCGCCGCGGCCTGCCTGGTCATCTTCATCATCTCCCCCGAGCTGTTCCTGTACATCGCCATCGGCGTCCTGGTCGTCCTCGTCCTGTTCGTCGTGGCGGCCTTCTCCGGCATGTTCTGACCCCGCCGGCCGATGGAACGCGACAGGGGCGGAAGGACCGAAGTCCTTCCGCCCCTTGGCGGTTCAAGCCGCTACAGCGGCGAGACGTCGCAGTTGCCGAAGACGCCTTGGCGCAGGACGTCAAGGGCCCGTTGGGAGACGACGAGGCTGCCGTTGGCGGAGGCCCCGAAGTCGTCGGTGCCGGCGGTGCCGGTGAGCTGGAGCCACTGCCACTTGGGCAGGTCGACGGGTCCGCCCGCGAGCTCCTCGGCGTCCTCGCTGAGGACCACTTCGGCGTCGGCGAGGCGGTAGCCGGACAGGCCCGCCGCGCCGATGAGGCCGGCCAGGTGCTCCGTGACGACGAAGCAGGGGGTCGACTCCAGGATCTCGTCGCCGAGCCAGTCCTGGATCACGTACTGGAGCCTGGTCACGACGGGCGGGTGCACGTCGACGTCCATGACCGTGTCCTCGCCGAGTTCCCCGGCGACCTCGGGCTCCAGAAGGTAGTAGCTCATTGGCGCATCCTAACTTAGGGGACTGACGGATTGAAGTTCGTGCCGAGCTTGAGGTCGACCTTCGTCGCATGGTCGAGGATCTGCTGGCGGGTGGCGTTCGGGTAGTCCTTGTAGAACTGGTTCCATTCCTTGCGGATCTGGCTCAGGTGGACGCGGCTGTTCACCTGTCCCTTGGGAATGCCGCGCAGGTTCTGGAGCGAGTGCATCTCCGCGGCGCTGAACCGGCCGGGGTAGCGGCGCAGGACCTGCTGCTCGACGGCGTGGTGGACGACCACTTTGCCTTTGAGCTTCGGGTGCTGCTTGAAGAACGTGCCCTTGTAGTCGTTGTTGAGCGCATTGCCGACCTTGGCGCGCCAACGGGAGCGGGTCGCCTTCTTCGCGGTGCTGGTGACCGTTTTCTTGACCCATTTGCCGCCGCCTTTCCCCGTGCGGAAGAAATGCGTGTTGCTGATGAGTCCGGAGATGATCTTGGCGCCTTTGGCGGTGGTCTTCCGCGCGGCGCGGGTGCGCATCCTAACCATTGAGCACCGACTCGATGGCCATGTCCAGCAGCATGTCGATGAGCTTGGAGGTGATCATCTTGAAGATGGGGATCTCCAGCAGGGACGCCCCGAACGTCGCCACGGCGGTGGCGATGGCCTGCGCGATCTGGATCGCGAGCGTCACGAGCTGGACGATCATCTGCATCTTCAGGGCGAGCACGACGCCCGCGGCGATCATGATGCCGATGCTGATGATGTTGGACGGCTCGCCGATGTCCGCGATGTTGCGGACCGCGGACTCGCCGTCCTCCCATTCGGACTTGAACGCGGCGATGTCGTCGCTGACGTTGTTGTCGATGACGGTCTTCGCGGCGGCTTCGAGCTTGTCGATCGCGCCGCCGATCTGGTCGGCGAGGTCGGTCCAGGTGTTGCCGAGATTGAAGAGCTTCTCCTCGTCTGGCTCGGGCCAGTCGTAGCCGAGCATGCTGAGGAGGCTTCTCAGCTCGGAGGGCAGTTGCAAACCCACTGAGGGCTCCTTCGAAGGGAGGGGACACTGCGCAGTGCCCGAGGTACGGAGCGTTATGAAGGAGTTGATGCAGGCCGGTGCCGGCGGCCGTTGGGAGCGAAGGGATCGGAGTGTCAGGGGGAACGGGGAGGCGCGGGGGCCGGAGCGGCCCGGCGGGTCAGCCCCGGCCGAGCTCCGCGAGGATCGCGCGGAAGAGGCGCTCGATCTCCGCGTCGTTGTCCTCGTGGGTGTCGGCGATCTGCCGCAGGTTCTCCGCGTAGTCGCCGAGGTCCTCGATGTTCGTCGTGATGCACTCGGTGATGGCCTCCATGACGGCCTGGTGCGCCAGGTCGAGCAGGCTGCCGATCATGTCGCCGCCGAACGAGTCCGCCAGTCCGTCCACAGAGGATTTGAACTGGTCGAACAGGCCCTGCACGGCGTCGGTCGCGGAGTCGAGCTGCTGCGCGCCTTCGCGGATCGAGTCGAGGTTGAGCTTGACGGCCATGTCAGCTCCCTCCCTGGAGTTTCTGCATGACCGCGCTGATCTGCGCGGTCATGTCGCGCATCTGGCGCACGCCCTGCTCCTGGATCTGGGCGACGGCGTCGCCGATCGCCTCCAGGTCCGGGGTCGGGACGTCGGCGCTCAGCGCCTCCGTGCGGGCGTCGAGTGCGGCGTTGACGACCTTGGCGATCTCGGCTTCGAGGAACTCGGTGCCCTCCTTGAGGACCCGCTCTTCCAGGAAGCGGAATCGCTCGACGCGGCCGTTCGCGCCGAGGGTCACTTGGATGCGCCCGGCAGCCGCTTCAGCGGTGACGGGCTGGACCGGTTGGCCCTGCTGCTGTCTGACTTCGTCGAGCGCCGAGCGGGCTTCCGCCAGCTGCTGGGCGATCGCGTCCTCACCGAACATGCCGCCTCCGGGGGTCTCAGTGGACTCGGTGTGGCCTTCAGCATAGACCGGGCCCGCCACAAACGGGTCCCCTGAAAGTGCCGCCTCACCAGGGGATTCGACAAGCTTGTTTACCGTGTGTCAGGAGTTCACTTCGCCCCTGTTAGGACGGTTTCGGGCGTGCTTCAGGCCGCCCCGCCCCGCAGCGCGGCGGTCCTGGCGGGGTCGGGGAGGTAGTCGAAGTGCTCGTCGCGGTCGCAGCGGAGCCACCCCTCGCGCACGTGGAGCCGCGCGACCTGGACGGTGGAGCGGCGCCCGCCGCCGGGGTGCGTGAAGTAGTAGAGGAACGCCTCGTCGGGGCCCTGCGTCAGGGCCATCGCGTGGTGGCCGAGCGCCTCGTCGAACGCGCGGCGCCCGGGCCCGGCCAGGAGCGGGACGGGCTGGCGGTGCCAGTGCTCCAGGTCGGTCGAGCGGTGGACGAGGAGCCCCGACCAGCCGTCGGTGACCATCCAGTAGACGCCGCCGAGCGCGAACACCGTCGGGCCCTCCTGGCCCTGGCCGGTGACGGCGGGACCCGCTGGGGCCCAGGTGAAGAGGTCGTCGGAGTCGGCGGTGTAGACGTGGCTCTCGCGCCGCTCGTCCTTGAACCACATGCGCCACCGCCCGTCCGGGAGCCGGTGGACCGTCGCGTCGATGACGCGCTCGGAGTCGAGGTCGAGCGTGGACTCGTACGACCAGGTCTCAAGGTCGCCGGAGGTGTAGTGGCGGATCTCGGCGGGCCCGGACCAGTCCTCGCGGATGCCTTCGAGGTACGTGACGTACATGTGCCAGCGGCCGTCGTGGCGCAGGACCTCCGGGGCCCACCAGGTGTCGCGGTTGTCGCAGCCGGGCCCGGCGGCGGTGCCGACGTACGTCCATTCGCGACCGTCGGGGCTCGTGGCGTGCCCGATGTCGGTGCCGTGGACCCAGGCGACGCCCGCGTCGGGCTGGTTGGCGCGGCGCTGGGTGTAGAACAGGTGCCACAGGCCGGTCGCGGGGTCGTGGACGACGGTGGGGTCGGTGGGCCCGTCGAAGACCGGGTCGGTGAACAGCGGCGCGGGGGCGCGCAGGTCGTCGGGGTTCGAGGCAGGACCGGTCGTCATGGTTCCTCCGGGAGAGTCGGCGGCCGCTCGGCCGGACCTGGCTGACTGCTTGAAACATAGCCAAAGAAAGCGTTTGCCGCAACCCGCTGCCGCTGCACGGCTCGCGCGCCTTTCCTTACGCCGATTGAGAGCTGAAGGTTGTATAGCCATCCCTAGCCCCCACCCACCCAGAGGGGAACGCCAGTCTCCGGCCGATCGTCCCCCAGGGGTCCGACAGAAAACGGCCCCGGAACCACCTGTGTGCGCAAAATGCGCCCGAAAGAGTGATCCGGTACCGTTGATCGCATGGACCTCAACGCGGACCTGGGGGAAGGTTTCGGCCGCTGGGAGCTCACCGACGACGCCGCGCTGCTGCGGATCGTCACGAGCGCGAATGTCGCATGCGGTTTCCACGCCGGGGACCCGGCCACGCTCCGGCGGGTCTGCGAGCTGGCCGCCGCGGCCGGAGTGCGGATCGGGGCGCAGGTCTCCTACCGGGACCTCGCCGGGTTCGGGCGCCGCGAGATGGACGTCCCGCCGGGCGAGCTGGCCGCCGAGGTCGCCTACCAGATCGGGGCGCTGCGGGTCTTCGCCGAGGCCGCCGGTTCGCACGTCGCGTACGTGAAACCCCATGGGGCCCTGTACCACCGGGCCGGGCGCGACCCGGCCCAGGCCGCCGCGGTCGCCGAGGGCGCGCGCCTCGCCGGCGTCGGGCTCGTCCTGACGCAGCGCGGCAGCGAACTCGACCGCGCCGCAACGGAAGCGGGCCTCGCGGTCGCGGGCGAGGCGTTCGCCGACCGCGGTTACCTGGCGGACGGCCGCCTGGTCCCGCGCGGCGCGCCCGGGGCGCTCCTCGCGCCCGCCGCCGCGGTCCTGCAAGCGCTCGACCTGGCCGCGCACGGCGAGGTCACCGCAGTCGACGGCACCCGCACCGCCGTTGCGGCCGAATCGATCTGCGTGCACGGCGACGGTCCCGACGCGGTCGCGGTCGCCGCCGCCGTCAGGGCCGCACTGGACGAACGAGGCATCGACGTGGAGGCATTCTCGTGAGCACACCGCCCGCCGCCCACCGGCTCAGGCCCCTCCCGGCCGGCCCGAGGGGCATCCTGATCGACTGCGGCACCACAGCCGCCGCCCGCGCCTGCTACCGCTCGCTCCAGAGCCGCCGCATGTCGGGCCTCCTGGAGGCCGAGGACCTCGTCCCGGGGGCGACCACCATCCTCGTCGACGGCGTCGACGAACCCGAGCTCCTCGCCGCCGAACTGCCCGGCTGGCCGCTCGGCGACGAGCCGGAAGCCGCCGGCGAGGCCGTCGAGATCCCCGTCTGCTACGACGGCCCGGACCTCGAAGCCGTTGCGGCCCTGTGGGGCGTGCGCCCCGACGAGGTCGCCGACATCCACTCGGGGATCGAGTACGAGGCGGCGTTCTGCGGGTTCTCCCCCGGCTTCGCGTACCTCGAAGGGCTCCCCGAGCGCTACCGCGTGCCGCGCCGCGACAGCCCGCGCACACGGGTCCCGGCGGGCTCGCTCGGCATCGCCGGGCCCTACACGGGCGTGTACCCGCGCACGAGCCCCGGCGGCTGGCAGCTCATCGCGACGATGACGAACCCCGGGCGCCTGTGGAACGAGCACCGCGAACCCGCGGCGCTCCTGGTCCCCGGTACGCGCGTGCGATTCGCGGCGGTGCGGGTATGAGCCACATCGAGATCCTGCGCGCGGGCGTGCTCACCACCTGCCAGGACGCGGGGAGGCCCGGCTGGGGCCACCTTGCGGTCCCGCCCTCCGGCGCCGCCGACCGCCCCTCGTGGCGGCTCGCGAACCAGCTGGCGGGCAACCCGACCGGCGCATGCGCCCTGGAGACGACCCTGAACGGCTGCACGGTGAAAGCGCACCGCGCCGTCACCGTCGTCGTCGGCGGCGCGCCCTGCGCGGTCACCGTCGACGGGCGCCCCGAGTCCTGGGGCCAGCCCGTGAAGCTCGCGGCCGGATCGGTCCTCGACGCCGGGCCCGCCGAGGTCGGCGTCCGGTCCTACCTCGCGTTCTCCGGTGGGCTGCACCCGAAGTCGAGCCTCGGCTCGCACTCGACCTGCCTGCTCTCCGGGCTCGGCCCGGCCCCGCTGAAGGACGGCGACACGATCCCATTGGGCCCGGCCCCGGCCCATCCGCCGCTGCCGACCCAGTGGCCCGCGCCGTGGGCGGGCATCGGCGACGAGTTCGTCATGAAGCTCCACTTGGGACCGAGGCTGGAGTGGTTCCGCCCGGAGGCGGTCGCGGAGCTGACCCGCGGCGTCTGGACGGTCTCGGAGCACTCCAACCGCATCGGCCTGCGCCTGGAGGGCCCGGCCCTCGCCCGCACCGACGCGTCCCTGGAGCTCCCCAGCGAGGGCATCGCCGCGGGCGCGCTCCAGGTCCCCCCGAACGGCCAGCCGATCCTCTTCGGCGCCGACCACCCCACCACCGGCGGCTACCCGGTCGTCGGCGTCGTCGGCCCCGAAGCCCAGGCCGCGGCCGCCCAGGCCCGCCCGGGCTCGCGCATCCGCTTCGTCCCGATCCCCATGCCCCACTGGAGCAAGCGCACCTGACCCCAGCTCGCGTCGACTCCCATGACGGGCGCACCTGACCCCGACTCGCACCGACTCCCCCGACGGGCGCACCCGACCCCGACTCGCACCGACTCCCCTGACGGGCACACCTGACCCCGGCTCGCGTCGGTTCCTCCGACTGGATGAATTCCGCGCCCCGCGGGCCTTCCGGGGCCGTTTTCTGTCGGACCCCTCGGCGACGATCGGCCGCAGACTGGCGTTCCCCTCTGGGTGGGTGGGGGCTAGGGACGGTATACGGCCTTCAGCTTCTAACGCTCGCGGCGCAGCAGCAGGGTTCCCCGTTCGTGGGGGAGGTGCTCGGGGGTGAAGTCGGGGTGGGCGTCGGCCCAGCGGGCGGCGATGGCGCGCTCGTCAGGCCGGTCGGCGTCGTCGAGGACGACGAGGGCGTCCTTGGCGAGGCGGTCGGCGAGAAGCGGGAGCGCGGGGTAGCGGGCCTGGGGGCCGGTGGGGCCGGGCGGGCCGTCGACCAGGAGGATGTCGATCTCGTTGTGGGGCACGAGGTCCGGGTCGTACCAGCGCCAGCGCTCGCCGCCGAGGTCGACGTCGGTCAGGGGCGCGTCGACGACCTTCCCCCAGCCGCCGAGGTGGCGCGCGTCGAGTTCGGCGCGGGTCCGGGCGGCGTAGTGCGGGTCGTGTTCGAGGGCGGTGACCTGGCCGGCGCCGAGGGCGCGGGCGACGAGCGCGAGGACGACGGTGCTGGTGCCGGAGCCGCATTCGAGGACGCGGGCGCCGCCGCGGGCGGTGAACTCCTCGGCGAGGAGCCGGGTCAGTTCGGGTCCGGCGGCCCAGCCGCGCATGCGCGGGAGGGGTCCGGCGGGCCCGGCGAGGCGGTAGAGCGCCATGAGGTCCTCGACCTGGGCGTACACGGTGCGTGCGCTCGCTTTGAGGGCCTTGCGGTTCGCCTTGGCCTCGGCTTCGACGGCGTCGAGGCGCCGTTCGATGCCCGCCTGGGTCTCGCGGACGCCGTCGAGGGCGTCGCCGAGGCGTTTGAGCCGTTCGGTGATCTCGACGAGCAGCATCCGGTCGGACGGTCCCATGGCACGGCCCCTTTCGCGGGCATTCGGCGCATTGGCCCCACCCTAATGAAGTTCTGCCCCTTGCGCCAGCGGCCACCCCCTTCGTGTCGGTGCGGTTCAGTGGACGTCAGCCGCCGAGGGCCCGGCGGAAGTCGGCGATGAGGTCGTCGGCGGCTTCGATGCCGGTGGAGAAGCGGATGAGGTCGTCGTGGATGCCTTCGGCGGCGCGTTCGTGGGGGCTCATGCCGGCGTGGCTGGTGACGGCGGGCCGGGTGATGAGGGATTCGACGCCGCCGAGGCTGGGGGCGACGTAGGGGAGGCGCAGGGCTTTGAGGATCGCTTCGGCGGCCGCGACGCCGCCTGCGGGGCGGAAGGAGAGGACGGAGCCGTAGCCGTCGAAGAGGGCGGCGGCGCGGGCGTGGTCGGGGTGGGTGTCGAGGCCGGGGTAGTTGACGTGGGCGATGGCGTTGTGGCCGTTGAGGAACTGTGCGAGGGCGAGGGCGGTGGCGCCTTGCTGGCGGACGCGGAGGGCGAGGGTCTTGAGGCCGCGGGCGAGGAGGAATCCGGCGTGGGGGTCGAGGCTGCCGCCGTAGAGGTTGAGGGCGTGGCGGACGGCGGCGAGGTGTTCGGCCGAGCCGGTGACGACGCCGGCGACGAGGTCGGAGTGGCCGTTGAGGGCCTTGGTCGCGGAGTGGCAGACGAGGTCGAATCCGATGGCGTGGGGCCGGAAGACGACGGGTGTGGCGAAGGTGTTGTCGATGATGCTGGTGAGGCCGTGCTCGCGGCTGAACGCGGCGATGCCTTCGAGGTCGGCGACGCGGGCGAGCGGGTTGCTGATGGTCTCGACGATGAACGCCTTGGTCTGGGGCCGCAGGGCTTCGGTCCAGGCGTCGCGGTCCTCGGGGTCGACGAAGTCCACGGTCCAGCCGAGGCGCGGGGCCTGCTCGGTGAGGAAGTGGTGGGTGCCGCCGTAGAAGGCGCCCGCGGCGATGAGGTGGTCTCCGGCGCCGAGGGTGGCGAGGAGGGTGGTGGTGATGGCGGCCATGCCGGAGGCGGTGGCGAGGGCGGTCTCGGCGCCTTCGAGGGCGGCGAGCTTGCGGTGGAGGTACTCCTGGGAGGGGTTGGTGTTGAGGCGGATGTACTGGAGTTCGTCGTAGGACTGGCCGGGGACGGTCTCGAAGACGGTGCCCTGGTAGAGGGGGTGGACGACGGATCCGCCGTGGGCGGGCCGGGGTTCGGCGGCGTGGACGGCGAGGGTTTCGAAGGCGGCGGCTGCGTCGGTGCTGGTGGGTTCGCTCATGCCGCAACGGTAGGGCGGGCGGGGGCGGGCCGCATCTGTCTTTCGACCTGAATCGGGGACGGGAATTCCCGACTTTCGTCGGGGGTGGTTGCAGACGTTCGTCTAGCGGCGTTCCTGGTCGAGGCTGGCAAGGTAGGCGTTGTACACCTCGTGGGGGTCGTCTTCGGGGCGGCCGCTGGCGGCGGCGCGTTCGGCCATCCGGTCGAGCCGGCGTCCTTCCCGTTCCTCCGAGCGGGCCCACTGTCCGATGAGGACGACGATGATGATGAGAGAGGGGATCTCGCCGAAGCCCCATGCGATCCCGCCGCCGGCGCGCTGGTCGGCGAGGAGGTCGGCGACCCAGGGGACGGCGATCTGGGTGTACCAGCCGTCGGCGATGAGCGTCGTGCCCATCATCAGGGTCACGCCGAAGATCGCGTGGAAGACGATGGACACGAAGTAGAGGAGGACCTTG
The DNA here is from genome assembly GCA_040643255.1 of Glycomyces sp. NPDC047369. Taxonomy (GTDB): domain Bacteria; phylum Actinomycetota; class Actinomycetes; order Mycobacteriales; family Micromonosporaceae; genus Glycomyces. Next base: position 509,756 of record JBEYTX010000002.1, read on the forward strand.
GCGGGGTAGGTGAGCGGCCGGGGCTTCGGGTCGGGGCCGATGACGACCCAGAAGAACAGGCTTCCGGCGGCGAGGAAGTGCACGGTCATGAACAGGTGCCCGAAGTGGGACCGCATGGCCCACTCGAACATCCCGGTGAAGTACATGACGTACAGGCTCGTCAGGTAGATGAGGAGGGCGATGAGCGGCCGCGAGACGAAGCTCGACCAGCGGCTGTGGAGCGCGGCGAGGAGCCATTCGCGCGGGCCGCCGGCGCGGTCGGGCTTGAGGGCGCGCAGTGCGAGGGTCACGGGCGCGGCGAGGACGAGCAGGATCGGCGCGAGCATGTTGAGCGCCATGTGCTGCACCATGTGGGCGCTGAACAGGACCATGCCGTACTTGCCGAGGCCGGTGGAGGTGGTGAGGACGACGACCGCCCAGCCGCCGATCCACAGCGCGGTGCGGTACCAGGCCCACGCGTCGCCGCGGCGGCGCAGCCGCACGACTCCGGCGATGTAGAACCCGGTCGCGGCGAGCGCCAGGGCACAGAACAGGACCGACGGGTACCAGTCGGCGGCGATGCGCGCGAGCGTGATCGGCTCGGGCGTGGGGAATCCGAGGAGGGCCGTGTTCGGGTCGGGGAGCTCCTCTGCCGGGGGCGGGGTGACCGACAGGGAGGAGGCGAGGCCGAACCCGATCGCCATGAGCGCGAGCTCGACGGCGGCGAGCCGGTGGAACGCGCGGCGGCTCCCGGCCTCGACGGCGGGGAGGGCGCGGCGCCGGTGCGCCCATCCGAGGACGCCGCCGACGGCGAGGACCGCGAGCTTCGCGAGCGCGATGCGCCCGTACGCGGACTCCCACAGGTCGGTGAACGCGACGTTGGCGACGAACACGATGAGGCCCGAGGCGGCGACCGCCGGGTACGCGAACGCGGCCGCGAACGAGTAGCGGCGGGCGGCGACGGCGGGGTCCTTGCGGGCGATGAACAGCGCGAGCAGGCCCCCGGCCCAGAACGCGGCGGCGACGATGTGGATGAGCAGCCCGTCGACGGCGATCTGGTGGTTGCCGTTGGACGCCGAGTGCCCGGTGAACACCGGCGGCACGGCGGCCGCGAGCGCGAGGAACGCGGCGATGGCCGCGCCCGGGATGGTGAACGCGCGCACCGCCGTGACGGCGGCCGCGCCCGCGAGGAGCGCGGTGAGCCCGAGCGCCCGGCCCTGCTCGTACTGCACGATGTAGGACCACAGACCCGGGAGGGTGACTTCCGAGAGGGGCCGGGCGAACGTGTTCGCGAAGTCCACGGGGAGGCTGACGAGCGCGACGGCCGCCCACAGGCCGGAGGCGGCGGCGCCGACGCGCAGCCACCGCCACGACTGGGCGGAGAGGCGCTTGCGGGCGTCGGCGCGTCCGGGCAGGAAGCACGCGGCGGCGACGGTGCAGCCGACGGCGGCGAGCATCGCCAGGTCGTACGCGTATTTGAGGAGTCCGGCGGCCCAGGTGACGGCGGGGTCGGCGGCCGAGAGCCCGGGGAGGGCCTCGACGTCGACGGCGCCGCCGAGGTCGAGGGCGATCACCGCGGCGAGCAGCCCGGCCAGGGCCGCGGCCGCGACGGCGAGGGCCCGCAGTCCCCGGCGGCGGGGCGCCGTGCGCAGCCCGCTTCGGGGACCGCCGCCGCCAACAGGTATGGTGTCGGCGGTGTTTTGGCTGGTCTCGGTCGATGCGGTCACGTAACCCAGCATGGCTGATTGTTCCAGCTCACGCCCCACCGGGTGGGGTCAGATATCTCCGGCAACTCCCCCGGCCCAACCCTGCGGGCGCCGATCCGCCCTGTCGGGGTCATAAGGCACGATCACGGGGCGCCGTCCGAGGAATTGCCAGTCGCAGCGACGAGGGCGGAGCCGTATTTTCTATGGTGGATCGCGATGGGAATCATCGAAAGACGCGGTGAGATCATGAACCTGCTCCAGGGAGGCGGCGGCGTGCTGGGCAACATGCACTTCACGTTGGACGGCTCGGACGACCCGTCCAACGTGCTGAACCTCATGGCACTGGACGCGTACGTGAGCGGTGCGCAGCCGCACGCGGTCGTCCGGGCGCTCGACATGGTCGCGGACGACGTCGACCTGATCCCCGAGGGCGGGTCCCTCATCCGGTCGATCTCGGGGACCTCGTTCCTCCAGCTGGTGACCGGCGACGGCTGGACGCTGCGCACGCAGCGCTGGCGCGACGGCTCCGGCCAGGCCGTGGTCACGGCCGTGACCCGCGAGCGCGCCGAGGAGATCGCCGCGTACATCACCGACCGGACCGGTTCGGTCGAGGAGGTCGGCGAGGACAAGGTCGACATGGGCTTCTGGTACCGGTCGGCGCGCGGCCCGTTCCGCTCGACCCGCTCGATCAGCGCCCCGCGCTGGCCGGAGATCGAACGCAACTACTCGTCCAGCGCCGGTTCGGCGCTGGGGAAGCTCATGGCGACGCAGTCGTCGGACGTGACGGGCCGCCTGGTCCTGTTCCACGGCCCGCCCGGCACCGGCAAGACGACGGCGCTGCGGGCGCTGGCCCGCGAGTGGGCGCCGTGGTGCCAGGTGGACACGGTCCTGGACCCGGAGGCGTTCTTCGCGGACCCGTCCTACCTGATGGAGGTCATCATCGGGTCGGAGATGGACCTCGCGATCGAGACGGACCTCGCCCCGGGCGAGACGCGCCGCGAGCACTGGCGGCTCATGGTCCTGGAGGACTGCGACGAGCTGATCCGCGGCGAGGCGAAGGAGGCGTCGGGCCAGTCGCTGGCGCGCCTGCTGAACCTGACGGACGGCCTCCTCGGCCAGGGCCGCGAGATCATGGTGGCGATCACCACGAACGAGCGCCTCGACCGCCTCCACCCGGCCGTGGTCCGCCCCGGCCGCTGCCTCGCGCAGATCGAGGTCGGCGAGCTGTCGCCGCTGGAGTCGAGCGACTGGCTCGGCGGCGCGCAGGTCCGCGAGCCGATGACGCTCGCGGAGCTGTACGCGCGCCGCGGCGGCACCGACCCGACCCGCACCGAGCGGCAGGTCCCGCACCAGCAGGTCGGACAGTACCTCTAGGCACCGACGATGTCGGAGAACATGGCGCGGAACTCCGCGTCGGTGTACTCGGACGCGAGGGACATGAAGTCGCCGTAGGACGAGAAGTAGATCGTCGAGTACGTGTTGTCCATGGTGTCGGGGCAGGCCTTGCCGATCTGCCGGGAGTAGTCGGCGACCGCTTCGCCGGTGCGCAGCTCGTATGCGGTGATGTCGAACTGGTGCGCGTAGAACGTCACCCACAGGAGGCTCCCGTCGGACCGCTGGTACCGGCACGACTCCTGGAAGTCGCCGACCTCGGCGGTGACGCACACGACGAGCTCGGTCCCGGCGGCGTCGTCGCCGAGCCATCCCGCGGGGAAGCCGCGGTCCTCTGACGTGGTGCCCTGCAACCGCATCGGGTGCGGCCCGCGGCCGGAGTACGCGGGCGCCCCGGTGTACGCGACGGGGTCGGCGCAGTACGAGCCGGTGTCGAGCACCCCGTCGGCGGCCTCCGCGGCGAGCTCGTGCTCGGGGTACTCGGTGAGGAATTCGCGGTAGAGGGCCGCGGCCGCCTCCAGGTCGCCGCCGTCGGCCCACTCCTGGCCGCAGCGGAGCGTCCGCACGGGCGCGTCCGCCGCCGCCGCGGCGACGGGTTCGGCGAGTTCCGGTGCGTCCCAGTCCTGTTCGGCGAGCCAGTGGTCGGCGGCGTACCCGTGGCAGGGCGGCATCCCGGCGAGGTCGGCCGTGAACGCCTCCACGACCTCGCGCACCGCGCCCGCCTGTCCGGGGTGCTCGTCGAGCGTGGACTCCAACTGCGCGAACGCGTTCCCCACGTCGGTCAGGTCGAGCGCCCCTCCCGCGGCGGCCGCTTCGAGCAGCAGCGCGGCCCGCTCGGGCCCGGCGCCGTCCCACAGCGCGCCCGGGTGCTCGAGGTAGTCGGCGATCCCCGCGGCGGCCTCGGACGGCTCCTCCTCAAGGGCCGCAAGGAGGATCCCGCACGCCTCCCGCTCCTCGTCCGCGCGCGTTGTGATCGGCCCGAACGCGACCCGGTGCACCGCGTCGAGCGTGCCGAGCGCCGCGACCGCGTCCTCGCACCTGCCCGCGGCCTGCGCGGCTTCGGCGTCGCGGACGGTCCACCACGCGTCGATCCTGAACCAGCCCAACGACAGCAGCACCAGCGCCGCGGCGGTGCCCGCGAAGAACCGGAGTCGCCGCACCGCACCCGAGGGGTCCACGAGCGGCGACGGGACGGTCCGCCGCGTCAGCCACCACGCGTGCACGATCATCGCCAGGCCCCACGCCGGAAGCAGGAACCTCCACAGGGGATTCCCGACCTGCACGGCCGCCGACCACACGAGGAACCCGGTGCCGCACAGCGCGACGGCGGCGAGGATCGGCCGCCGCATGAGCATGTACCCGAGGCCGAGCATCGTCGCGTTGCCCGCGACGGCGGCGACCGGGTCGGCCTCGCGAAGCGGCGGCCGCGGAGGCGGCGGCATCGGCGGCGGCGGGGCGGCCTGCGGGCCGATCGGGAAGGGATACATGGCGGCACTCCTCGAACCCTCGGGAGCCCCAGTGCAGCACGGGCGCCCCGGGACCGGTCCCGTCCGCGCGCGCCTACCGTCGGCGCATGCGCAACTTCACCGCCCGCACCGCACTCGCCCTCCTCGCCGCCGCGGCCCTGTCCGCGTGCGGCGCGGAGCCCGCCGCCGAGCCGTCAGGGGACGCCGCGACCGGAGCCGAGACGGCCGAGACCTCGCAGGCCGAGCCCACCGAAGCCGAACCCACGGACCCCGTCGCCGCGGACGGCACCGACCTCGCGGCCTGCGCCGACGGCGCCTGCGAAGTGGCCGTCGCCGAGCCGGCGGACATCGAGGTCGGCGACGCGCTGCCGTTCTCGGTCACCGCCGTCACCGACGAGGGCATCGAGTTCGCGATCACCGACGGCGGCTCCTCTGTCGGCGGCTCGGTCAACGGGGTCTGCGAGATCCGCGCCGCCGGCACCTCGTTCCAGTCGCAGTGCCCGGACGACGCCGGCGACCTCGACGACGCCGCCCCCGCCGATGGCGAACTGCTCGTCCAGCTCCTCGGCATGGACGCCGACGGCGCCGCGGTCCTGCGCTTCACCCTCGGCTGAGCCGGTGCGGGGCGGGCGATGTGGGGACGCCCGCCCCCGGCACCGGTCAGTCCTCGGCGTCGCGCGCCGCGAACACGTCCCGCGCGGCGGTCATCGCGTTGATCGCCGCAGGGAACCCCGCGTAGACCGCGATCTGCGTGAGCGCCTCAACGACCTCCTCGCGGGTGCACCCCGCGTTGAGCGCGCCGTTGATGTGGAACCGCAGCTGCGGCGCCGCATTGCCCAGCGCCGCAAGGGCGCCGATCGTCACGAGCTGCCGGTCCCGCGGCTCGAGGACGGGATTCGCGTAGATCTCGCCGTACCCGAACTCGACGATGTGCCGGCCGAGTTCGGGTGCGATGTCGGCGAGGGAGGTGACGACCGACGGTTCGGCTTCGCCCGAGACGAACTGAAGCGCCTTCAGTCCGCGCTCGTAGTGCTGCTCCATCAGAGTTGGCCTCCTCTGTCTGAAATGTTCAGTCGCGTGAGGCTTTCCTCTTGCCCCACAAGGCCAATCCTGCTGCAACGAGCAGCGCCGCCGCAAGCGTCCACGCCAGCGCGCCGAACCCGTGCGGCGCGACGGCCCGCGCCGCCAGCGGCCCGGCCGTGGCGCCCACATAGAAGCTGAACATCGCCACCGACGTCGCGCCGGCCCGGTGCTCGCCGCCCGCCTCCGCGGCGATCTGGTTCATCGACGGGCCGACGATCCCGATGCCGAACACGAGGACGGCCAGCAGGATCGCGAGCGGCACGACCTGCCCGCCCGCGAATGCCGCCGCGACCATCGCGAGCCCGGCGACGACGGTGCCGATCACCAGGTGCGTCGTCCGGTCGAGCCGCGCGAGGGGCACGGCGAGGAACGGCAGGGCGATCATCACGGGGAGCGCGCTGGCGCGCAGGGCGAGCAGTTCGGCGTTGCCGGTGACGACGCCGGTGAGCTCGATCCCGGTGTACACGGCGACCATGGAGCCCATGGCGAGTGCGGCCGCGGCGAACAGGGGCACGAGCCGTCCGATCCGCAGGACCCGCGGGACGGCGGCGTAGCTGCGGGCGAGGCTCGCGTTCGGGGCGACCTCGTCGGGCGCCATGATCCGGTACGAGGCGAGCGCGGCGACGGCGAAGAGCACGGCGGATCCGGCGAAGACCCACCGCCAGTCGGCGACGCGCACGACGGCCTGGGCGGCGAGCTGGCCGATGACGGTGGCGGACAGGAACGCGGTGACGATCGCGGTGACGGCGACGGCCCGCCGGGCGGGGTCGATCCTGGTGGTGGCGTAGGCGGTCATGGCGGGCGGGATGGCGCCGACGGCGAGGCCCTGGAGGACGCGCAGGGGGATGGCGACGGCGAGCGTCGGCGCCAGTCCGGTCAAGAGCGTGACCACTCCGGCGGCGATCAATCCGGTGACCAGGACGCGGCGGCGCCCGAACCGGTCGGCCATGGGCCCGAAGGCGACGAATCCGGCGGCGTAGCCGAACGCGAAGGCGGAGATGATCCAGGTCATCGCGCCGATCCCGGCGTCCCATGACGCCTCCATCTGCGCGAACATCGGAATGGGGGTGTACATCTGGCCGGTCGCGAGGAGCGCGGCGAAGGCGAAGACCGGGACGGCGGTGCGCGCCGGGGTGTAGCCGGTCCGGGCTCGTCCGGGCGGTCCCGCGGGGACGTACCGGGCGGATGACGCGGTGGTGGTTGCTGTCATGCGGGCAAATGTAGGCCCGCCCGCGCCCTCATGTCAACCAAATAGTTGGTTTATCTTCTGGTAATCTGGGCCTCATGCCGACCGCAGACACGAAGCCCGAGGCCAGACCCGAGGCCAGGCGCTCCGACGCCACCCGGGCCGCCCTCCTGTGCGCCGCCCGCGAGGAGTTCGCCGAGCGCGGCCTCGCAGGCGCCCGCGTCGACCGCATCGCCGAGGCCGCGGGCGTCAACAAGGAGCGCATCTACGGGATCTTCGGCTCCAAGGACAAGCTCTTCGACGCCGTCCTCATCGACGCCCTCAAGGAGTTCACCGACATGGTGGACCCGCTGTGGAAGGACGGGCGGGTCGGGCCCTTCGTCCTGCGCCTCTACGACTACCACCGCGAGCACCCGCAGCTCCTGCGCCTGCTCACCTGGGAGGGCCTCCACCGCGGCGAGGACGCCCACGACATCGACGGCTGGCGCCGCGCCCACTACGAGCGGAAACTCGACGCCGCGATGGCCCAGTTCGGCACCGACGACGCCTTCCGCGCCGGGCTGATCACCCTCCTCATCTGCGGGATGCCCAACTGGCTCAACCTGGTCCCGCAGCTGCGCCGCCTCATGCTCGGCGACCGCTCGAACGACGCCGACGCGATCAAGGCCCTCCTCGTCCCCTTCGCCGAGCACGCCGCCCTCGCCTTCACCCCCGACCGGGCCGAGGCGCCCGAGGACGCCGGACCCGGAGACGAGATCGCCGCGGCCGCCGAGCGCCTCCGGAAGGCCCAGGCCGAGGCCGACGCCGCCCGCGACGAGCTCGGCGCGGCCCTGCGCCGCGCCAACGCCGCCGGTCAGAGCGCCAACCGGCTCGCGAAACAGGTCGCGGGCACCGTGTCCCGCCCAGTGGTACTGCGTCTCCTGAACGAGTGAACATCCACCGGTCCGGTGAGCGTTTCACTGGCCTCCCCGGACCGCCCCCGCCGTTAGGCTCAGGCCCGGTTCCCCCGCCGACGCTGACCATCGAGCACCCCAGGGGGACACGTGCATCTCAAGACTCCGGGCCGCAGGGCCCGCCGCCTCTCGCTCGCCGGGGCGGTGACGCTGACCGCGGCCGCCGCCGCGACGGCCATCGCCTTCAACGCGGCGGGCACCGGATCGGTCGCGCAGGCGGCGACCGTCACCTACGACCCGCTGGCGCCCGCGCTCGACTTCAACTCCTTCGTGGAGAACGAGACCACGCTGGTCTCGACCGAATCGGAGGGCCCGGTCGCGACCGGCGGCAACCTGGTCGTCAGGGGCTCCTACAACGTGAACATCCACGAGTCCGGCACGTTCATCGCGCCCGGCGACGCGCAGCAGTCGGGCCTGGTCGTGGGCGGCCGGGTCGACTGGACGCAGGACCCGGCGACCTCGGTCGTCCAGGTCCACAACTACGTGAAGATCGGCGACCTCACCGGCTCCGACGCCCTGAACGCCGACATCAACAACGCCTCGGTGAACACGCACGTCGTCGCGAAGGGCGCCGGGTACGACAGCACGCCGCGCCTCGAACTCAACACGCAGCAACCGCTCTCGTCCATCGAGTCCTCGCCGATCGACTTCGACGCGGCCTTCGCCGAACTGCGGTCCAACGCCGCGAAGCTGAGCGTCTGCGACGCGCACGAGGTCGAGATGAAGAACGAGCGCATGATCGTCGTCCCGAAGGGCCAGGTGATGGCGGGCGAGCGGATCAGCATCACACTCGAACCCGGCGCCACGAACGTCCTCAATGTGACCGGCGAGGATCTGAACAACATGTCCGAGCTCGTATTCACGAACCAGCCGACCTCGACGATGCCGCTGCTCATCAACGTCGACACCTCCGGCACGGGCGGGGAGATGGACTGGCTGGTCAAGAACCAGCCGGGCGCGGGCGGCGGGGCCGGCGCGCCGTACATCCTGTGGAATTTCGGCGACACCACGCGCCTCACCCTCACCGGCGGCGACACGGTCGAGGGCAGCATCCTCGCCCCCGACGCCGACTACACGGACCTGAGCGCCTCCAACGTCGAGGGCCAGATCATCGCCAAGAACGCCCTCCACGGCGACGTCGGCTCCAGCGGCGGCGAGATCCACCAGTTCCCGTTCGCGGCCGAGCTGTCCTGCGACGAGGACATCGTCTCGCCGGACACGACCACCGAGGAGCCGACCACGGACGGCCCCACGAGCGACGGGCCCACCTCCTGCGAGCCGGAGTCCCCGAGCGAGACGACCGGCGAGCCCTCCTCCGACGCGCCGACCTCGAACGGCCCGACCACCGGCGGCGCCTCGCAGTCCCCGTCCGACGGCGACTGCGTCCCGTTGGCCACCACCGGATCCTCGCTGGGGCCGGTGGTGTTCGGCGCGGCCGCGCTCGTCGTCGTGGGCGCGGGCGTCGTGGCCGCGGCCTCGATCCGGACCAGGAGCAGGCGCAGCTGATGGCGTCGAACCCCGTCCCGATCGGCCGCGCCGGTGCGCACGCGTGGACGGCCCTCGTGCTGACCGCGCTGGCCGGCGCGGTCGACGGGGCGGGGTTCCTCAGCCTCGGCCAGCAGTTCGTCGCGAACCAGACCGGGAACGCCGTGCTCTTGGCGGTCGCGGTCTCCGGCGAGCTGACCGGCCGCAGCGACTACCTGTCGGCGGTCGGCCCGCTGTGCTCGCTCGGCGGATTCGCGGTCGGCGCCGTCGCCGCGTCGCTCGCGACCCGCAGGCATGTCCTCACCAGCTTCGGCGTCCCCGCGCTCCTCGTCGCCGAAGTGGTGTTCCTGGCCCTGGCCGGGATCGCGGGCCCCTTCGAGGTCGCGATCGCCTTGGCGGCCTTCGCCATGGGCGTGCAGAGCATCCACGCGGCCCGCATCGGCCTCGCCGGGGTGACGACCACCGTCCTCACCGGCACCCTGATCGCCCTCTCGGTCAACCTGTCGGGCACCCGCGACGACCTCCGCTCGGCCCGCCTCCAAGCGGGCGTCTGGGCGGTCTACCTCCTCGGCGCGGGCCTCGGTTCCGTACTCGCCCACGCGGTCTCGTTCAGCGCCGTCTGCTGGTCCGCCGCCGCCGTGGCCGCCCTCATGGCGGTCGCGGGCTTCGTCGAGGACCGCCTCCTCCGGCCCTGAGTCCGACGTCTAGGCGGCGAGCGTACGCTCCGGGACCGACACTTTCCCTCCCACGAGGTTCCCGGCCGCGGCCTCCCACGCCGGGTACTCGAAGTGGAACCCGGCCGCCTCCAGGCGGGCCGGGACGACGCGGCGGCTCTTGAGGAGCAGTTCCGTGTCGGTGCGGAGGGCGAAGGCCCCGAGTTCGGCCATCCACCGGGTGGCGGGGAGGCCGAAGCGGACGCCGCGGGCCCGCCGCAGGATCCGCATGAAGTCCCTGTGCCGCAAGGGGTGCGGCGCGCAGACGTTCACCGCGCCGTCGAGGTCGGCGCGCTCCAGCAGGAACTCCACGGCCCGCACGAAGTCGGCCTCGTGGATCCACGAGACGAACTGCCGACCGCCCGCGACGGGCCCGCCGAGGCCGCACCGCACGAGCCGCGAGAGCACGTCGAACACCGACCCGCGGTCGGGGCTCATCACCATCGCCGTCCGCAGCGCGACCTTCCGCGTCGCGGGCGTGTCGGCCTCGTCGAGGGCCGCCTCCCAGGCCCGCGCGATGGCGATGCTCTCGGCCCAGTACGCGGGCGCGTCGGGCTCGCCGCCGCCGATCAGGCCGGTCGCCTCGTCGTTGGGCCGCCCCTGGGTGTGGGCGTAGATCGTCGCGGTCCCGGCCTGGAGCCACACCGCGGGCGGGCGCGCGGCGGCCGCGATCGCCTGCCCCACAACGCGGGTCGAGTCCACCCGTGAAGCGGTCATCTCGTCGAGGTGCTCCCGCGTGTACCGGCAGCTGACGCTGCGTCCGGCGAGGTTGATGACGGCGTCGGCGCCGTCGAGCGCATCGGCCCATGGCCCGAGCGTGCGCCCGTCCCACTGCAGATGGTTGGGCCGCATCGGGTTCCGGGTGAGGACGGTGATGCGGTGGCCTGCCGCGAGGAGGCCGCGTTCGAGGACGGCGCCGAGGTTGCCGGTGCCTCCGGGGATGACGATCTTCATGGGGGTTCCTCCTTATACCGCAACCATACTCCAATTCTTGAACACGTTCAATTATGATTTCGGCGCTAGCGCATTCCGTCCGTTCGGAGTACCCTGCCGCCCGCCCGTGGTCGGTACGCTGCATGTAGTCACAAGTGCAGATTGGACCCCTCCATGAGCGACCCCTCCGAGCCCGAGGAGATCGGCCTCGAACTCGAGCCCGATCCCGACCCGGGCCACGACCCCGACGGCGGCGCGGGCACCTGGCTCGTGGTCTTCGTCCTGCTCCTGGGCGCCGTGGCCGTCGGCGTGTTCCTGTTCCTCCCCGACGGGTCGGGGAACGACCCGGTCGCCGTCGCCACGACGGAGGCCGCCGCCACCGAATCCCCCACGCCCGCATGGGAACCCCGCACCACCGAACCGGCCCCCTCCACCGAGCCCGAGCCGGACCCCCCGATCGGCGCCGAGGCCGAGGAGACCACCGAGCACGCCCTCCCGACCGTCCCGCCCTCCGAGCACCCGCCCTGCACCACCTACCTCGACGGCGGCCGCGACTCGGCCGCCGACGTCGAGGCCGCCCTCGACGACGCCGCCGGCACCCAGTTCTGGACGAACTCCAGCGTCGACCTCTCCTCCGACCTGGTGAAGGCCATCGCCTGGATGGAGTCGGGCTGGCAGTCCGACATCGTCGCCTGCGACGGCGGCACCGGCCTCATGCAGATCCAGCCGGACACCGAGGACTTCGTCAACACCCGCTTCGAGACCGACTTCGACCGCACCGACACGCGCGACAACGCCATGCTCGGCAGCGCCCAGCTCCAGTGGCTCGCGAAGTACTTCGCCGTCAACTACTTCGGCGCCTCCGACCCGGGCGCCTACTCCCTCGACGACGACTGCTCCCGCGACGGCGCCGTCCCCGACCACCAGGAGACCTGCCTCCTCAACTCCGTCATCTCGGCCTACCAGGCCGGGTTCGGGACGGTCGAGGCCGCGCTCGACGCGGGCTCGGGGTACACGAACCTCCAGTACATCGAGACGGTGCGCGCGCTGCTCGAACTGCGCCCCTGGGAGTGAGTCCGCCCGAGGCGAAACCACATATCCTATAGGATCTATGATCCACGATTCCGGGGCGCGCGACCGCCGCCCCCGGATCGGCCGTTTCAGTCCCCGGCCCCTCCCGCCATGGCACGATCCGACCTGGACAGGGAACGCGAAAGGGAACAGCAACGGGAGGGCGCATCCATGCCGCGAAACTCGAACACCACGAAAGCACTGGTCGTCGGCGCTGTCGCCGCCACGACGATCGCGGCCGGCGCCGCGGTCGTCGCGACCGTGCGACGCCGCCGCCGCCCGATCGTGGGCAGCGTGAGCCGCAACAAGTTCGACCGCTGGTTCGACACGCTCGACGTCGACGGCAACGACTACATCGCCGAGGCGAACCTGCGCGAGGCCGCCGACCGCGTGCTCGGTGCGCGCGGCGTCCCGGTGGACAGCCCGATGGGCCTGGAGCTGCGCGAGGCCACGCAGCGCCTGTGGACGGAGTTCATCGCCCCGGCCGCGGTGGGCGATGACGCCCGCGTCACCCGTCGCGAACTGCGCAACGCACTCGCCGAGCACATGCTCGCCGACCGCATCACGGCCGCCGCCAAGCTCGCCTCCATCGCCGACGCCTACTTCGCGATCGCCGACGAGGACGGCGACGGCCTCATCAGCTCCGGCGAGTTCGTCCACCTCCTCCGCAATTGGAACGGGGTCGACTATATAGAGAGCCACCGACTCTTCGAGTTCCTCGATGCCGACCACGACAACCGCATCTCGCCCGACGAGTGGCGCCGCACGATCTTCAGCTTCTTCCTCGGCAGCGAGCGGAACCACCCGACGAACGACCTGATGGGCAAGGTCGGCAGCCCGATCCTCGCCCCGGCCGACTTCTGACCGGGTACCAGGCCGGAAGCACGAAGAACGGGCCGGCTGATGCTCCACCAAGCATCAGCCGGCCCTTCTCATGCCCGAGTCAGGGGCCGTAGGGCTACTCCTGCACCTCGGGCGGTCTATGGGGCCGAACGGTCCCTCACCGGTTCCGCGGCCGCTTGATCAGGCTGAAGGTCTGCTTCAGGATCCACTCGCACCACTCGTCGCCCTCCCACGCGCCGAACCACTCCGGGGCCGGGTCGGATCCGTCGGGAATCCGACAGATCACCCGCGGCCCCGCCCCGTCGTTGCACTCGATCCGGTACTCCGGAGGCGACAGCGGATGCGCCCCCTCCATCTCCCGGTAGACCGCGAACACCGCTGGCCCCCTGGAGAAGTCGCCGAGCCACCCGTCATCGTCCGGATGCGTCTCCGCGGTCTCAGCCGTCACAGAACCGCACCCCGATCCCGTGGCCGGTGTAGAACACCTTGAACGCGGCGTCCTCGAACCACACCTTCCACTCCGGCGTGGCGCCCCGCCACTGTCCGCCCCAGGTCGCATGCAGGTGTCCGGTGTTCAACCCCGAAACGATCAGCACGATATCGACCGGGTTCCCCTCCGTGTGCACCTGAAACGAGTCTGGCGCAACGGAACTCGACGCCCGGACCTTGAACTCCGTCCGCCCGTCGCTGAACCCCCCGCGCTCCAAGGCCGCTCGCTCCGACTCTCCCGATTTCGGTCCACCCATCGCCATCCTCCATTTCGGACTCGATCTCGCCGCGCTCTTCCCACCACCAACATAGGCCCGCCGCAAGCCCCTGACCAGGGTTTTCATTTGCCGTGTTCTGACTGACGAAAACTGACCCAATCAAAATTCGTCATCGACTCCACCCTGACTGGGGATGACTCATTCGCAACGCAATGTCATCATCGGAGGTTGGACAGTGCGAGCACTTCATGGAGAGGCAGCACCGCATGGCGCAATCACATCTCGCAAAGTGGTTCCCGGGCAGGGTGATCCACCACTACCGCGAGTTGCGCGGGAGAACGCAGGGGTACCTCGGCGCGCTTCTGGGCATCAGCTACCAGACCGTGGGGAGGTGGGAGCAGTCGAAGAAGTGCCCGAGCGTCGGCGAAGTCGTGGCGCTGGCGAAGTACCTCAAGATCCCGCGGGAGCTGAGCAACTACATGGAGGAGATCGCCCGCAACGAATCCCAGAAGAACTTCCAGGCCGACCAGCGCTTCAATGCCATCTGCCTCCAGTTCGCCGAGATGTACAACGGCGAGATCTGCAAGTGGGATCCCCTGTACATCCCGGGCATCGCACAGACCCGCGCCTACCACTTCAAGTTCCTCCGAATGGCCGAAGGATCGACCGACGCGCAGCTCAAGCGGGGCTGGAAGTTCAAGCTCGAGCGATACAGGGCGCTGCTGGCCCGCACCGACAACCCGCGTGTTGTCATCCTCATCAGCGAGACCGCACTCCTGAACTTGCGGTTCCTACCCGAGGCCGACCGCATCGAGCAGATCAAACGGCTCCAGTATCTCGACTCGCTTCCCAACTGGGAGATCAGGATTGTTCCGGCGCTACACCTGGAACACGGTGGCGCTTTCGAGATCTACCGTGCAGGCGGAGCCGAGTTCGGCGGCCCAGCCTTCGTGTACACCGAGGTGCTGGACGACAGCTGGTGCATCGAAGAAACCCTTCGCATTGAGCGATACGATGGGCGGTGGAAGTTCCTCCTGGGGAAATCGATCGCGTTGAAGGAGTACCTCGATGACCGACGTGACGGCTTGGCGAAAGAGCACTCGCAGCGGGAGTGACAACAACACCAGCTGCGTGGAGCTTCGTCGGGCCTGGCGCAAGAGCACCCGCAGCGGCAGTGACAACAACACGAACTGCGTGGAACTGGCCGCCTGCAACGACTCTGAAGGCATGCACGTGCGGGATTCCAAGCTGGGCAACGAGTCTCCGGTCTTCGACCTCCCGCTCGCCGACTTCAAGAGCCTCCTGCGGGCCGCGCGCTAATCCAGCCGCGCCAACAAAATCCATATAAGACTTCGCGACACACCGTCACATGGGGTTGACAATCCCGTGGGCGGTGTTCATTCTTTACACCGTCCATAAAAAACGCCGCCCAGTGGCTTCTAGCTACCAACTTTTGTCCACCGGGCGGCTACCAACAGAAAGGCAGTGCCTTCCATGTCGTGTTCGACGATACCGCAGCCGACTGCGCCCAAAAACCGTCCGACACAGCTCACGACCCACCCATCCGGGTACATTCTCCGCACCACCCCTTACGACGCCTTCGACCCCGGCCCCTGGCCCTGGCGCCCCGACAACACCTACCGCCGCGACCACCGCACCGGCCGCCACCGCCGCTACGAAGCCCCCGACTCCTTCCCCCACTTCCGCGAACGCGCCTGGGACCGCTTCCTACAAGCCTCAGAACCCCTCGCCCAAGCCCACCACCCGCGGCCGCGTCCCGCGCCCCGAGGCCCGATCACAGCCGCGATCCGCCGCCTCGCCGACCGACTCAAGGCCCGGACCCGAGGAGCCCAGTAGACGCGCGGGACACCACGATGCGCGTGCGCGAAGTATCCTTCTGTGGCCCTGTAGCCCCGGCCAGGAGTCCCCCTCGTATGTACGCAATTGAATTCGTCGCGATCACCGTTTTCGCCACGCTTTGCCTGTTCCTGCTGCACCTGGTGCTGTTCGGTTCTCTCGCTTGGGTGTTCAGCGGTATGGTCAGCGCGCTCGAAGAGCGATGGGCGCGGCTCGTCGGCGAGCGGGGGCCGCTCGTGGCGACCAGGTACATGTTCCACGCGTATCGCATGCGTCTGACCAGGGGCGGGCGCTGGGTCAAGACCGCGCTGGCGGTGTTCGACGGCGTGTTCGGAATACCGTTCCTGCTCGCGTGCTCGTTTGCGATCACCGGCGCGGGGGTGTACCTCGTCCTGTTCGTGGTCCGCGCGTACACCGACACGTCGCCGCTCAGGGGCGACCTGGGCTTCTTTACGGTCCTCGCCTGCCTCTACCTCGCCTACCTGTTGAGCCCCTTGGGGTTCATGCGGCCGTTCAAATGGATGTACTCGGGCGGGAAGTCCTGGTACTTCTGGGGCCCGCAGCTCCCGCTGCCCGAACCGCATACGGACCCGCAGAGCCGATTCGACGCGTCGAAAGCGGTCTGGCGGCTCCACCTCTTCTCCAGGATCGGGCTGCTGTCGGCGGCGCTGACGGCCCTGCTCCTGGCGAGCGGGTTCCTGCTGTCGCCACGGGAGTCCGAGCAGGATCAGCGCGACTTCCTCATGGCGCTGCTCGGCACCGCGGCCGCCGCCGGGTGCCTCCAGGCGTTCAATCGGCTGGTCCGCTCGCGGGTGCGGCGGTGGCATGCTCTCGACCTCGTGTCGGTGTTCCTTGCGGCCCTTCCCGACAGAGCCGCGAAACGCCCCGTGGCCGACGCCTCCGGCAAGCGGCGCAGGGCATTGCAGGGTGTGGCGGTCGCCGCCGAACGGCAGGCGCGACACCTCCAGGCCGGGGCGGGTCCGGGCGTCGAGCACCCGACTGCGCTGCTGCTCTTGTTGAGCGTGGCGCACCTGCGCGAGCACCTGTCCGGGCACGACTCGATGCTCGCCGCGGTGCCGCCCGAAGTGCGGGAGACCTTGGCGCGCATGGCGGTCGTCCTGGCGGGCACGGCCGACACGGCGTACCTCACCGCCTCCGAGCAACGCCTCCACCGCTTCCGAGACACCGCCCAACCCGACCACGCCCCCGCCCGCGGCCCCCGCCTATCCGCCGGAATAGACCTCACCGACAGGGCAACCGGCCTCTTCGTCAAGGTCGCCCTGGTCGTCCTTCTCCTGTGGCTCCTGGTCTCCCAGCAGGTCGCGGTGAAGGACCTGGTGCAGATGCTCCCCTGAGCGTGGTGCCGGGTCCGCCGACCCGGACGACCGCGGAATTGTCGGTGGGGTGGCGTACTGTGCCGGGGGTCTAGCGAGGAGGACCCGGGTGAAGTTCAGGAAGATCGACGACAAGCTCTCGATGCGGAAACCGCTGGTGGAGGCCGAGCGGTTGCGGCCGCTCGATGAGGGTCTGGACTTCGACTTCGAGTGGAGCGAGCGGCTCGTCTCCGGCGCGGACTGGACCGGCGGCCACGGCGACGGGAGCCTGGAGGGGTCGGCGATCCGGGACTCGGACCTGTCCGGAGCGGTGCTGTCACCGTTCGAGGCGGTCGACGTGACCGTGGACCACTCGGTGCTGTCGAATGCGCGCTGGGAGCAGGTGACGGCTCGGCGGGTCGAGATCACCGAGAGCCAGCTCGTCGGGTGGCAGGCGCAGTTCTCGCTGGTCCAGGACCTCTACGTCGCCGATTCGCGGGCGGACTTCGCGGGGATCTCGATCGGCACGGCGAAGGGGCCGGTGGTGTTCGAGCGGTGCCGGTTCACGAACGCAACGTTCCTCGGGGACCTCTCGAAGGCGGTGTTCATCGAGTGCTCGTTCCCCGGGGCGGACTTCTCGAGGGTCGCGAACGCGAAGGGCTGCGACCTGCGGCGTTCCGAGCTCGGGGGGATCACCGGATTGATGAGTCTGAAGGGGGCGTTGATAACAGCGGATCAAGCGGTGGAGATCGCCGGGGAGCTGGCGACGGCGGCGGGCTTCAAGCTGGCCTGAGCCTGGCCTGCAAGCGCGACTTGGTCTCGGGCCATTCCGGCGCGATGACCGAGTACATGGCGGAGTCGCGGAGCCTGCCGTCCTCGCCGGGGGCCCAGGACTTCGACCAGTTGCGGAGCACGCCCTCGAAGCGGGCGCCGGCGGCTTCGATGGCGGCGCGGGAGCGGAGGTTCCGGGCGTCGGTCTTGAGGTCGACCCGGTCGACGTTCCACGCCTCGAACGCGTGCGTGAAGAGGAGGAGCTTCGCTTCGGCGTTGATGCCGGTGCCCTGCGCGGAGGCGGCGAGCCAGGTGAAGCCGACCTCGACGGCGAACAGCTCGCCGCTGTCGGGGTGCAGGCGCGGGTCCCAGAAGGCCGTCGCGCCGACGACCCGCCCGCTCGGCTTCGCCACCTGCGCATAGGGGGCGAGCTTCCCGGAGTCCCGGCGCTCCAACTGGGCCTCGACGTACCCGGCCACCTCATGGGCCCGGGGCACCCACGTATGCCCGTACGAGTCCCGGCCCTCCTCGGCGGCTTCGCGCAGCTCCCCGGCATGCCTCCGTGCCAGCGGTTCAAGGCGAACCAGTCGACCTTCCAAGACCGGCCCGTCCAACACGGATCCCAATGCGGCCCTCCTCGATCAGAGCAGGAGCATAAGCCGCGCCGCCCCACCCGGGCCGCCGGGTTTCCACCATGCGAGCGCGTCGCTCAGTCCCCGGTGAGGGTGCTGTAGAGGTCGTCGGGGTCGATCTGGGCGCGGTACTTGAACATGAGGGAGACCGGGCCGCCGTAGGAGCCGAGGGTGTCGGACGGGTCGACGGCGAACTTCGGCTCGGGCCACTGCTGCGCGATCACGGCCGCGGGCCTGCCGTTCACTTCGAGGAGCCAGGTGGCGTTCCCGCCCGCGATCGCCGGGAGGTACCTGCGCAGGCGCAGGTAGGCGACGGCCTCGGCGAGCGTGCTCGACTCGGACAGGTCGACCGTCTCGGCGTGCGGGTAGATGTCGTCGCCCATCGCGACGCTCGAACGGTCCACGTCGACGTTCATGCGGTCCTCCTCGGTTCGGCCTGATCGTCCCCCACCTGCGGCTGCTAGTCCAGTTCCTCGAAGGTCCCGGAGTGGACCTCGCCGGTCCGGCCGCCGTGGTCGGCAAAGGACCAGAAGCCGGTGATCGTGCGGTCGTGGAAGTTCATGACGTGGGTGACCGCGGTGCCGGTGACCTCGTTCCATCCGAGCAGGTAGACCTTCGGCGAGACCTCCGCGACGTGCAGGTCGACCGTGCCAGAGGCGCTCTCCGAGGCGCCGTCGATCTCGGCGTACTGGAGCTTGTTGCCCTCGGCCGCATAGATGTTGTGCAGTACGACGCCGTTGTCCAGCCGGATCACGAACGTCTTGCCCGCGAACGCGAAATCGCTCATCGCGGCTCCCTTCCTCGCTGTGTGCTCTGCCGGTATCCGGGTTTCGCTCGGTTGGCATTGTAAACATGAACAGGATGCACTGTGTCCGATAATGCGCGTTCCTGACCGTTTTTTCGGCGCCCGGTCGTAGCTTCAATGCTTCGTTCCCGTCGGGGGACTACTCCGCCTCAAGGAGAGCGCATGAGCTTCAGAGCGCGCCGAGCGCTGGCAACCGCCGCAATCATCATCGCCGTCACCGCGGCGTCCGTCCTGGCGTTGACGGCACCCGCCGCCGCGGCCACGGGCGATGAGGTCCTGACCTGGGGTCGGAACCAGTACGGCCAGTTGGGGAACGGCGGCACGAACGCCGCCGGGGAACCCGTTCCGGGCCCGGTCTCGCTGCCCGCAGGGACGAGCGTGGCCGACGTCGGCGGCGGCTACGGGTTCTCGATCGCCCTGACCGCGGACGGGAAGGTCTTCGCGTGGGGGCAGAACGACGTCGGGCAGCTCGGCGAGGGCTCGTTCACCGACAGCAGTGACCCCGTCCAGGTCGATCTTCCCGACGGGGCCGTCGTCGAGGCGATCGCCGTCGGCGACGACCACATTCTCGCGCTGACCGACGCGGGCACGGTCCTGGCCTGGGGCTACAACGAATGGGGGCAGCTCGGCGACGGGACCACGACCGAGCGGGGCACGCCCGTCGAGGTCGGGCTCCCGGCCGGGACGACCGCCACCGCCATCGCCGCGGGCGCCGGGCACAGCCTCGCGCTCGGCTCCGACGGCACCGTGTTCGCCTGGGGCGACAACGACTTCGGGCAGATCGGCGACGGCACCAAGACCCAGCGGACCAGCCCGGTCGAGATCCCGCTCCCGGGCGGCGCGTCCGCGACCATGATCGCGGGCGGCGACGACCACAGTCTCGCGCTGACCTCCGGGGGCGACCTGCTCGCGTGGGGGTACAACGTCGGGGGCCAGCTCGGGGACGGCACGACGACCACGCGGACCTCGCCGGTGAGCGTCCATCTCCCCGCGGGCACCGAGGTCGGCGCGATCGCCGGGGCGAGCGGGTTCCAGTCGTTCGCGATCACCGGCGACGGCGGGCTCCTCGCCTGGGGCGACAACTCGTACGGCCAGATCGGCGACGGGACCACCACGCGGCGGACCGAACCGGTCGCCGTCCACATGCCCGACGGGACCACGGTGACCGACGTCGACTCCGGCGACGACCACGCCGTCGCGCTCACTTCGGACGGCGCGGTCTACGGGTGGGGGTACAACCGCTACGGGCAGGTCGGCGACGGCACCACGACCAACCGGAACGAGCCGGTGCAGGTCGTGCAGCCGGAGGCGTTCGCGTTCGTCGCGGTCGGCGTCGGCAGCTACCACAGCCTCGCGATCACCCAGTCCCCGCGGACCACGACGGCGCTGACGGCCGACCCGAGCGAGGCCGAACTCGGCGACGACGTGACGCTCACCGCCGAGGTCGCCTGCACGACAGGCACACCGACCGGCAACGTCACGTTCCTCGCCGATGACGAGGCGATCGGTTCGGCGGAACTCCAGGACGGGGTCGCGGTGCTCACCACCGGCGCGCTGACCGAGGGCGAGCACTCGATCGTCGCCTACTACGAGGGCGACGGCCTGTGCCCGGCCTCGTACTCCGAGCCGGTCACCGTCACGGTGACGTACGACGAATGCGACTACCCGCCTTATGAAGACGGCGGCGAGGACGTCGACGGAGACGGCGACAACGGCAACCCCGACCTGAGCGGCGGCGACCAACCCGCCGACGGCGAACAGCCAGGCCCCTGCCAGGGCCTCGCCGAAACCGGCAACAGCACCACCCCAGCCGCAGCGACTGGCCTCGCGGCCATCACCCTGGGCGCGCTACTGCTCGTAGCGGCCCGCCCGATCCGCCGCCTCACCACCAGGAGCTAGACCGGCCACCGCCGACCGCATCCCAGAGGCTTCGCCTCGGTGAGCGACCGCTCGACCGGCTGCCGCGCCCGCGGGTCAGTGGCTTCGCCCCGGCGTGCAACCGCCCGACCCGCTGCTGCCGACCTCAGCCCAGGGGCCTCGCCTCGGTGAGCGACCGCTCGACCAGCGGTCGCGGTCCGCAGGCCGGAGGCATCGCCCCGGCGAGCGGCCGCCCGACCGCCCGTCGCGGCCCGCAGGCCGATCGCCCCGGCGAGCGACGGCGCGACCGGCTGCTGCCGACCTCAGCCCAGGGGCCTCGCCTCGGTGAGCGACCGCTCGACCAGCGGTCGCGGCCCGCGGGTCAGAGGCATCGCCCCGGCGAGCGACCGCTCGGCCCGCTGCCGCCTCACGAAGCCCAGGGGCTTCGCCTCGGCGTGCAACTGCGCGACCGGCTGCCGCCGACCTCAGCCCAGGGGCCTCGCCTTGGCGTCACCGGGGGCGGGCTTCTGCCCGCTCCCGGGACGGCGTTCAGGGTCTGGCCGTGTCGAAGACCTCCAGGAGGGTCGGCGGGGCGAGGCTGTCTCTGATGGCCTGGTCGGCGAGTTCGAGGCGGGTGCGGAACTCCAGGTCCGGGGAGTCGGCCAGGGCGGCGAGGGTGGTCTGCCTCCGCTGGAGGGAGCGTTCGAGCCACGCCTGCCACTTCGGGTCGGACTCGGCCAGCGCGACCGTGGCGGGCCGCCAGACCGGCATCGGCGCCCCCGAGATCGCGAACCGCGGATTCGGTTTCAGCGCTTCAGGACCGGGCAGGTGGTCGCGGATCGCCGACTCAGTCCACCCGCGCGCCCGCAGCATCGGCTTCGTCAGCCACACCGACTTGTCCCCCATCCGCACATACTGCGGCCGAGGCGTCGGCGGAGGTTCGCCCTGCCGATCCAAGACCGGCGCAGCAGGCGATGCGGAGGGTGATGCGACGAATGGTGGAGCGGGAGGCGCGGTCGGCGGTGCGGTGGCTGGCGCGGCGGGGGGCTTGGCGACCAGTGCGGCAGGCGGTGCGCCGAGTGGTGGAGCGGGCGGCGTGGCCACCGACTCGGCGGGTGGTGGTGCGCTGCGTTCTGGGAAGCGGGTGTAGTCGATGGTCTCGAGGAGCCATCTCG
Source organism: Glycomyces sp. NPDC047369 (assembly GCA_040643255.1). Lineage (GTDB taxonomy): Bacteria > Actinomycetota > Actinomycetes > Mycobacteriales > Micromonosporaceae > Glycomyces. The sequence continues at coordinate 531,683 of JBEYTX010000002.1, forward strand.
TGAAGTGCTCGCGGAGGAGCTCGATGGGGATCGTGTCGAACTGGAGCGCCTCGGTGACCGCCGTGGAGCCGGGCGGGCCCTCCGCCGGTGCTGCCGTCGGTTCCGTCGTCGGTTGCGGCGGCTGGACTTCGAGGGTGGTCGTGTGGATCTGGGAGCTGCTGGATGAAGTCGTCATGGTCATCTCACCGTCCGATCGTTTGTCGCGCCTCACCCGGAGATGCGGCGCGGTATTCAGTTGCTGACTGAAAGTTATCGACGGGGTACGACACTTTCCGACCCGCTGTCCACGATCGGGTGATATGTGATGGCGTTCACGGGCGGGGCCGTCAAGGGCGCGTCAAGACGGGCCGGGCCGACTCCCGCCGCGGTCGGCGGGGCAGGGCAGACTTGCCCGCATGCGTGTACTCCTACTCGGTCCGTTCGACCTCCGCGACGACAAGGACCAGCCCCTCGAACTCGCCGGCGCGCGCCTCCGCGCGCTCGTCGCGAGGCTCGCGTTCGAGGCCGGGCGGGAAGTCTCCGCCGACACGCTCATCGACGCGATCTGGGAGGACGACGCGACCTCCACGAACGCCCTCCAGGCCCTCGTCTCCCGCGTGCGCCGCGCCATCGGCGCCGACAAGGTCGTGCGCGGCGCCGCCGGGTACAAGCTCGACGTCGAACCCGGCGACGTCGACCTCGTCAGGTTCGAGCGCCTCGCCGAGACCGGAAGGCGCGGCGGCGACCTCAACGCGCTCAAGGAAGCCGACGGGCTCTGGCGCGGCCCCGCGCTCGCCGACCTCCTCGACTACCGGTTCGCCCAGAACGAGGCCGTCAGGATGGAGCGCCTGCGGACCGAGACCACCCGCGAGCGGCTCGCCCTCGAAGTCGCCACCGGCACCGACGTCCTCGCCGAACTCGAACCCCTCGCCGCCGCCCACGCCCTCGACGAGCGCTGGCAGGCCCTCCACATGCGCGCCCTCTACGCGACCGGCCGCCCCGCCGAGGCCCTCGACGTGTACGAGCAGACCCGCGAGCGCCTCGCCGACGAACTCGGCGCCGACCCCTCCTCCGAACTCGCCGACCTGCACCTCCAGATCCTGCGCCAGTCGTCCGCGCCCGCCCCGAAGCCCGCGCGGCGCTCGAACCTCAAGTCGCTGCTGACGAGCTTCGTCGGCCGCGAGGACGACCTCGCGGCGCTCGCCGACGCGGTCGCGGCCGCGCGGCTGGTCACCATCACCGGGCCCGGCGGCGCCGGGAAGACCCGGCTGTCGGTCGAGACCGCCGCCGCGATCGCCGCGAAAGGCGGTGCGCCCGACGGAGTCTGGCTCGTGGAGCTCGCGTCGACCACCGACGGGTCCGACGTGGCCCCGGCCGTGCTGCGCGCCATCGGCGCCCGCGAGGCGGGACTCATGGAGGCGAGCGGGCACGACGCGGCCTCGCGCCTGGAGGAGTACTTCGGCGGGCAGGACGCGCTGATCGTCCTCGACAACTGCGAGCACCAGCTCGACGCCGTCGCCGACCTCGCCTCGCGCCTCCTCGGCGCGTGCCCGCGGCTGCGGATCCTCGCGACCAGCCGCGAAGCGCTCGCGATCGGCGGGGAGCGGCTGTTCCCGATCCCGCCGCTGCCGCTTTCTATTGAGGACCCGGAGTCGAGTCCGGCGGTGCGGCTGTTCTGCGAGCGGGCCGCGGCCGTCAGGCCCGACTTCAAGCTCGACGCCGCCAACCTCGAAGCAGTCGTGGAGATCTGCCGCCGCCTCGACGGACTGCCGCTGGCCGTCGAACTCGCCGCCGCCCGGATGCGGGCCCTCGACGCGGCGCAGATCGCGTCCCGGCTGGACGACCGGTTCGCGCTCCTCGCCGGATCCGACCGGACCGCGCCCGCCCGGCACCGCACCCTCAGCGCCGTCATCGCCTGGAGCTGGGACCTCCTGTCCGAACCCGAACGGGCCCTTGCGATGCGCCTGTGCGTGTACCCGGCCGGGGTCGCGCTGGAGCGGGTCGACGACCTCGACGCGCTCGCCGGGCTCGTCGACAAGTCGCTTGTGGACAGGGACGGCGAGCGGTACCGGATGCTGGAGACGATCCGCTCCTACGCCGTTGCGCGCCTGGAGGAGAGCGGCGACGCCGAGGCCATGGCCGACGAGATGGCCGCGCGCTGCATCGAACTCGCCGAACGCTCCGACCAGGAGCTGCGCACCGCCGCCCAGATCACCGCGATGGAGCGGCTGACCGCCGAGCACGGCAACCTCGTCACCGTCATCGGCCGGGCCGCGGCCACCGCCGACGTCGGGACCGGGCTCCGGATGCTCGCGGCCCTGTTCTGGTACTGGCAGCTGCGCGGGAGCTACTCCGAGTTCCGGCACTGGGCCGAAGCGGTCCTCGCCGTCCCGGCCGAGATCCCCGAGCACCTCCAGTCCGCGGCGCTCATCGTCTCCGGGGTCGCCGCGACCGCCAGGGGCGGATTCCTTGCGGGACAGGACGACATCAAGGCCGGCATCGCGAAGGGCGAGGCGCTCGAAGCGGGCGCGCCGGGGCAGTTCCTCGTGACGATGGCGCCCGCGTTCCTCCCCGACGCCGGGCCCGCCGACGGGCGCGGCCTCGAAGGCTGGGAGCTCGGCACCGCCCTGCTCATCGAAGCCGCCGGGGGCAGCCAGCTCACGGGCCTCAAGGGCGCCGAGCCCGCCGACCGCGCCGAGACCGTGTTCGCGGCGCTCGGCGAGCGGTGGGGCCTGGCGTCCTCGCTGCGCATCAAGGCCGAACGCCTCGGCTGGGAAGGGGAACTGGCGGCCGCGGAGCTCGCCGCCGCCGAGGCGGCACGGCTCCTCGACGAGCTCGGGACGTTCGGCGACGCGAGCGAGGCGTACGCGGAACTGGCGCTGTGGCGGGCCCGCAACGGCGCCGCCGAGGCGGCCCGCGAGGCCCTGGACCGGGCGATCACGCTCGCCGACACGGTCCGCGAGCCCAACTCGATGGCGTACGCGCGGTGGTTCCAGCTGCCGGTGCTCATCACCGAGGGCCGGTACCGCGAGGCGATCGACGTGGTGCCCGAAGTCGAAGGGGCCCTTGACGACGCGACCGGTCTCAACGAGCGGATCCAGGTGCTCAGCTCCTCGCTCAAGGACCTCGTCGTGCTGCTCCAGGGCGAGGGCCGACCCGACGCGATCGCGGGCATCGGCGCCGCGAACATCGAGGGCGCGGCGGTCGCCGACCTCGCGATGGCGTGCCGCGTGTCCGCCGCGACGGCCCTGCTCGACGGCGACGCGGCCCGTGCCGCGCGCCTGCTCGGGTTCGCGCGGTCGCTGCTGGGCATCGACGACGGCCGCGGGTACGACACGGAGCTGCGGACCGAGGAGCGGGCCCGTGAGGCGCTGGGCGACAAGGCGTTCCAGGATGCTTATGACGCAGGTGCGGCGCTCGGGCGCGACGATGCGGTGGCCGAGCTGACGGGCGCGGCGAAGTAGCGGAGCCGCCGGGCCCGTCCCAGGGTCCGGCGCGGACGGGCGGCCCCGCGCATCGCGCGGGGCCGCCCCGGTTTCCTGTCGCTTTGCCGTTGGGGCCGTTCAGCTCCCGTACTTCACGGTGACGGAGCCGACGCCGCTGGTGACGCTGATGACGTAGTCGGCGTCGGCGTTCGGGTCGGTCGCGATGCGGATGTCCTGGTCGCCGACGCCGCCGTCGATCTGGAGGTCGAAGGTGGTGCCGTCGTCGGGGACGGTGATGACCACGTCGCCGGCGCCCGCGTCGATCGCGATGTCGCCGTGGACCTCGTCGAACTCGAGGTCGACGTCGCCGACGCCGTTCTCCACGGTCACGTCAGCGGTGCGCAGGTTCGTGCCGTGGATCGAGCCGACGCCGGTGATGGCGTCGACGTCGCCGTCGAGGCCGTCGAGGCGGATGTCCCCGACCCCGGTGTCGGCCGTGGCGGCGGCGCCCGCGGGGAGGCCGAGCGTGTAGTTCGTCTGGCATTGGTCGATGTCGAGGCCGAGGAGGCGGCCGTCGTCGCATTCGCCGCGGACGGTGAGCGCGTCGCCCTCCCAGTCCTCCGTGGTCTCGGGTTCGCCGCCGCGCCAAGCGGATTCGAGCCGGAACTCGAGGGCGGTGCCGCGGGCGGCGTCGAGCTGGACGTCGCCGATGTCGGCGGTGACGTCGACGGCGCTGACGGCGCGGTTGAACTCCTCGGTGCGCGTGGCGTTCTCGTCGTCGTTGGAGACGGCCCAGGCCCAGGCGCCGAAGACCGTGAAGCCGGTGACGAGGGCGGCGCCGGTGATGGAGCCGCCGACGATCCACCACACCTTGCGGGCGGGGTAGACGGGCTGGTCGGGCGTGTCGGCCGCGGGCTTGGTCGGGGTGTCGATCATGACCGGTCCTTTGCGTTGCCTTGCAGGAACTTGAGAATGGCGAGGACGCGGCGGTTGCCGCTGTCGGTGGGCGGGAGTCCGAGCTTCGAGAAGATCGCGTTGATGTGCTTGCTGACGGCCCCCTCGGAGAGGAACAGGACCCCCGCGATCCCGGCGTTCGAGCGGCCTTCCGCCATGTGCGACAGCACTTCCCGCTCGCGCGGCGTGAGGCGGTCGAGCTCGTCGCCGTCGCGGCGGACCAGGAGCTGCGAGATCACCTCCGGGTCGAGCGCGGTGCCGCCGTCGGCGATGCGGCGCAGCGAGTCCAGGAACTCCTCGACGTCGGCGACGCGGTCCTTCAGCAGGTAGCCGATGCCGCGCATCTGGCCGGTGAGCAGCTCGACCGCGTACCGCTCCTCGACGTACTGGGAGAGCATGAGGATCGCCAGGTCCGGGTAGCGGCGGCGCAGGACCAGCGCGGCCCGCACGCCCTCGTCGGACTGGTCGGGCGGCATCCGCACGTCGGCGACGACCAGGTCGGGACAGTCGCGCTCGACCGAGCGGAGCAGGGCCTCGGCGTCGCCGACGGTGTCGATGACCTCGATCCCGCCGATCTCCATGAGCCTGGCGAGGCCCTCCCGCAGAAGGACCGAGTCTTCGGCGATCACGACGCGCATGGCAGCTCCGCTTCGATGGTGGTGGGCCCGCCGAGCGGGCTGGTCAGCTTGAACGTGCCGTCGACGGACCTGACGCGATCGGACAGTCCTTTGAGGCCGGTTCCGTTCTCGGCGTCGGCGCCGCCGCGGCCGTCGTCGATCACCTTCAGCCGCAGCACGTCCCCTTCGAGCACGACCTCGACGGCCGCGTGATCGGCGCCCGCGTGGCGGGCGGTGTTGGTGAGCGCCTCGGAGATCACGAAGTAGGCCACGGCTTCGACGTCGCGGGCTACGCGCCGCTCCATGACCACCTTGAGCCGCACCGGGATCGGCGACCTCGCGGCGACCGCCGACAGCGCGGCGTCCAGGCCCCGGTCCTCCAGGACTGCGGGGTGCAGGCCGCGCACCAGGTCGCGCAGGTCGGTAAGGACCTGCTTCGACTCCTCGTGGGCGTCGGCGATGGCGCGCTTGGCGTCCTCGGGGAGGTCGGTGAGGGTGGCGCGGGCGATGCCGAGGTTCATGGCGAGGGAGGTGAGGCGCTGCTGCGCGCCGTCGTGGAGGTTCCGCTCGATGCGGCGCCGCTCCGCGTCGGCGGCGTCCACGGTGGAGTGACGGCTCTCCGTCAGGTCCGTGACGCGCAGTTCGAGCTGCTGGGCGCGGGTGGTGCCCACGAGGAGCTGGCGGGCGAAGAGCGCGTCGAGCTCCGAGAGGCCGCGGGTGATCCACGGGGCCGCGAGCAGGAGGATCACGCCGCCGAGGAACAGCCCCAGGTGCCGGACCTCCAGGCCCGAGCGGAGGCCGAGGACCGGCGAGGCGATCATCGCGGGGGCGATCGTCCAGGCGGTCAGGGCGATCATACCGGCGAAGAAGCCGTAGACGCCCGCGATGACGTGGTACGCGAACTGGCGCCAGGTCTTCGCCGCGCCGACCACGCCGAGGAGGGAGCGGGGCGTGAACGTCACGGGCGGCGCCTGGTCCTTCGGCCATGCGATCCCGAGGTAGGCGGTGTGGCGGGCGCGCTGGACGACGGTGAGCGCGGCGCTGACGAGGAGGGTGGCGGCGAGCGCGACCGCCGGGATGACGAGGGTGACGAATCCTGCTGCGGCCGTGACGAACAGCACCCCGATGACGATCCCGCCGAGTGTGCCGATCACCGACCCGGTCACCAGGTGTACGAGGGCGAGCCAGGTCCGGCCGTCCCACAGCCCCCGCACGATCACGCGGGGCGCTCGGCGCCACGGGAGCGCCTGCGGCATTGCTATGTCCATGCCTAGAACACTAAGCAGATCCCCAGCTCCCGCCATTGCCGCAGGCGCCCGACTTCAGGGTGAAGTTTCCTCTACCCCCGTGCTGAATCCTCCCAAGAACCGGTCAATCAACGAGGTTGAGCTCACGAGCGAGTTGGCATCCCTTCCATTGGTCGTCTTGATCAGGCCAAACTGTCGCAATTCCTAGAGAAGCGTTCAGGTCGACGTAGGCATCTCCGGGGTTCTCGGACAGCGCAGCCACCAACCGCACATCGGGAGTTCCGAAGAAGTGGCGGTACTCGAAGAGCTGGCCGATACACTCGCGAGTTCCCTTGAGCGGCCTGCCCGTCGGGAACACCTTGACCTCTACCAGGCAGTCGGGTTCTCCATCACGATGCAGAACAAGGTCGCGTGGGTGAACTCTCGTATTCGGTTCAAACCCTCGCTCAGCAGCCCAGTCGCCAAACTTACGGACGAGAGTTTCGTGAAACCGTGTTTTCGACTGAACTGCGGACTGGATGTGCGCCTTGTAATCGGCATCATTCTTGGGCTTGAATTCGCGTGGTTGATCAGGGATCTTCTTTGGGTCTCGTGCAGGCAGTTGCGCTACGCCTCGGCGAACCGCAATGTCCTTCGCTACAACCGCATCACGGTACAGTCCCATGAAACGGACTAGCTCAAAAGCGATAGCTTCATCGTTCGGCAAGTCACTCAGCGACCAGTTTTTCGCGTAGATGTTTCCAGCTTCGTACTTTCTGACAAGATCACCGTTCCCAAGGCTCAGATCGGTGACGAGGTCGTGCACATCCGCACTAAGCAAATTGCGTACGATTTCTGCATCGACTCGCAGCAGTTGTTTCGCAGTTTGCCCTGACAGCTGTGCACGCTGCGTAGCAGCGGTGACACCTTGGTTCAGGCTCAGCGAGACCTCAGTTCGCGCTTCGTTGAACAAGAACACTACATAAATACCGGTAGTCGGCGTGTTGGTGACGTCAGGGTCAAGGATCGCAACCCAAAGCCCAAGCGGGCGCCCTCCAATACCCTTGCTGAATTTGGTGTCGAAGTGGCTCGGAATGGATTCAGCAACTTCGTTTCCAATCTCCGCGAGGACGCCGAATATCGGCTGGTTTAGGTCTCCCTTGAGGTCATATTCGAGATCGCCTACCTGCCTCAAGAGCTCTTTGAGCATGTCACTCCTCCTCCATCCGAATGTACGAGCTGGTATGACTTCCGATCCATACTTATATCCCGTACGGGCGGTGGAAGTGGGACTGCCCAGCTTGGGGAGGTCACTCGCAGCCGACGCCGTCCCCGTCCCGGTCAAGGTGCGACCCGTAGCCGGGGTCGCCGCGGTGGATGGGGTCGGCGCCCGCGGCACGGACGGCGTCGCAGTTCTCGTAGTAGACGGAGCTTGAGTCGTCACCGTCATCGCTGCCGCCGCCGGAGTCGCCTCCGGAGTCGGACCCGTTGTCGTTCGAGTCGCCGCTGTCGGAACCGCCGTCGCCAGCGTCGGCGGCTTCGGTCTCCGCGGGCTCGGTGGCGGCTTCGGTCGTGGGTTCCTCGGTGGGGGGCTCCTCGGCGCTGCTCTCTTCCGGGGTCGGTGACTCGGATTCGCTGGTGCTCACTTCGCTCGGCGACTCGGACGGTGTTTCGGTGTCGCTGGGACTGGAGTCGGTGTTCAGCACGAGGATCGTGCCCATGAAGCAGATCAGGACCACCCCGGCCACTGCCGCCAGGATGACGATCTGCCAGGTCGTGAAGCGGGCCCAGAAGCCGGTCGGCGCGCCGCCCGGGGGCGGGGGCGGGGACTGCTGCGGGGGCGGAGGGATGTAGGACATGTTGCCTCCCAGGGGATCGGAGGGGTTGCCGGGGTAGGAAGAGGCTATGCCTGTTGAGGCTTCAACAGAATCCGCTGAGCGGTCGATCGGCTACCAGCCGTAAGGACTCCCTCGTTCGTGTGAACGGCGAGCGCAGCGAACCGGGCCGGGAGCAGAGCTCCCGGCCCGGTCGTCGGTGTCGGTGGGGGTCAGCGGCCGCCCGGGCCTCCGGGGCCGCCGGTGCCTCCGCCGCCGCCTGCGGCGGTGGTGGTGTCGACGCCGACGGCGAGGTGAGCGGTGATGCCCGAGGTCACGCTGCCGGAGATGGTGGCGAGCTGGCTGACGGCGCCATCGTCGGAGAAGACCATGTCGGACTCCAGGGATACCCTCGACAGCGCGGTCGCGGAGGCCTCGTAGCCGCTCTGCGCATAGACCGTGTCGCAGACGTCCTCCGGCAGCGCCACCTGGGAAGTGGCGATCTTGTTCGCGGCGTTGACGATCGAGGCCTCGTCCGGGTAGACCTCGAAGTGGACGTGGGGCCAGCGCCCGGTGTAGCAGCCGGGGAAGATGCTGGTGAAGCGCACGTAGCCGTCGTCGTCGGCGATCTGGACGCCGCGGAGGTAGTTCTGGTTGGTCAGGCCCGAGGAGTACATGGAGTACCCGCCGGCCCGGTCGCAGTGCCAGACGTACACGGCGGCGCCGGTGAAGGGCGCGTTGCCGTTCGCCATGTCGATGATCTCGAGTTCGAGGCGCATCAGGACGCCGGGCGCGGTGGCGGAGCCGGTGCCGAAGCTCGAGCGGATGTCGCTGCGGACGACGCCGGACTGCTCCAGGACGTCGGGTCCGTTGGTGCCGTCGCCCGGGTAGGGGCCGGCGGTCTCCTCGGGGATCTCGGCGAGCGCCTGGGCGTCGAGGTCGGCGGCCCCGGCGGTGCCGAGGGCGCCGTAGGCCGCGAGGCCGCCCGCGGCGAGGCCCGCGCCGCCGAGGAGGATGCCGCGCCTGCTGAGCAGGGTGCCGATGTCGAACTGGAGGCCCTGGTCGACCAGGGGTTCGTCGGGATTGGCGTAGGGGCGGCCTTCGTAGGTCGGCGCGTTCCCGTTCGCCTGCTTGGGAGTTCTCACCTTTTGCTCCTTTCGAGTGAGCTGTCAGGGAGTATCCCGAAATCAACGTCCGGATCGGCTCGGAGCCAGCTCAAAGGAAGCTCAAGATTCATCGATGATGATCGATGCATTGAACCGCGGGGACGAGAACACCGCGAGCCGGGAGTCGAAACTCCCAGCCCGCGGCCTGTGGTCGAGCTAATACTCGCTACTTTGAACACGCCACCGCAGGTAGACGGCCTGTTCCAACGATTGTCAGGCCCCTTCCCCAGTACCGCCGAAGCTTCAGGCCCCTCGCGTCGCTGCGGCACGACGGCAGAGTACAGCGTCGAGAGTGCCTCAGACATGATTCCCCGCCCACTTCACCGGCGTCTTTCTTCCGAACAGCGAAGCGCGCTCGTCGCTTCGTACACCGCCGGAGTAAGGCAGAAGGACCTCGCGGTCAAGTATGGCATCAGCGTTCGCAGTGTCAAGCGACTGGTTCAGCGCGCCCGAACTGCTGAATCGATCTGATCTCGGCTACTGCCGGTCTCCGCAGGCATCTGCCGTCCACGGCACCGGCGTCCCGTCCTCGGTGGGTCGAGGAATGCTCTCGACCCTGAAGTTGTAGGCGTCAGCAGGCAAGAGCTCCACTCGTATCGTCTTCTCCCCTGCTTCGTCGACGGTCCTAAGCAACAACCATTGCTGTTCTGTGCTGGGCTCGATGAGACTGGCTGCGTAGATTCGGTCTTGGCACAGACCCAGTGGATCCTGCTCCACATTGTTCCGAGTAAGCGTGATGGGCCTGAGCCCTTCGGGGTGCAAGTTTTCGAACTCCCCAATGTCGGTATAGCCAAGACGCGCCGCATCAGCTCCCTTTTGCTCCATGTGCTCTTCCCAGTAGTCGATCGCTCCGACCGGGAGAAGAATCAGCATGACGGCGGCCGAGGTTCCTGCGAGAAATCTCTTCCGGCGGCTGCCCAGCACGACATGCTTCGCTTCATCGTTGAGAGCTCGCGCCGCAAGGGAAGCGTCGCCGAACTGAAGTCGGTCCGGACGTCCGAGCCACCAGACGCCAATCATCAAGGCCGCGACCGTGACGCAGACTTGCACCCACGTTGCAAGGCGCCCGGGCAGTTGGAGATTCCCGGTGAGAACGGCGAAACATCCAAACGAAGCCAGTGCCACGGCCATTCCGATCTCGCGCCAACTGGAATCGCTTGTCTCACGAGGTTTCTGGGCGGTTCTTGACCTTCTGAATATTGCGATGGCTTCGGAGAGGCCAACCACCAGGATCGCAGCGAGGATCCCGGCAGCGTGACCGTTGAGCATCAGCTGCGCAAGCGTGGCAGAGGAAGACCAGTCGAGAACGAGTAGGGCAACGACCGCTATGAGGATGACATAGGACGTCGACGGGTGCTCGCTACGGCGGAAGCTGAATACCGCAACTGCTCCAGACCAAGCTGAAACTGCGAGGACGGCGATGAGGACCGTGAAAATGAGGGAGACCTGCGCCATCGGGGCAAGTACTTGCTCGAAGCCCAAAGCGATGTTCGACTGACGCAATCCGAGAGCGTAGTAGAAGCGGCTGTAACCGTCGAGGAGCGCGGCGTACAGCCACATGGCGTAGACGCCGGTTCCAGCGAGTGCGAGGAGTGGACGGAGCCTCGAAACCAGCGGGGGCCTGTGGCTCGCGCGGGCTGGAGGCTTGGTCGTCGTGGAGCTCATCTCAAACATGCTGCCACCAGGGAGTAGTTGACTGGGTTCGTAGCGGTTGTGACCGCTTGTGAACGACTGCGCCAGTTCTAAAGCGGTCACATGAGGGTCGTGTTGTGATCGCCTGTTGCCCAGAGTCGCTGTCCTCGGCGGGCTTTCCGGGCTCCGACTTCATCGCCGATCGCGGCGCGGGCTTCGATGGGCGCGGTCCAGGCGTCGGGGCGGGTTCGGTCCATGGCGGTGGCGCGTTCCAGGACGCTGATGGCTGCGGTGTTGTCGTCGATGTCGCGGTGGAGGGCGGCGAGGTAGTCCTCAACTACTACGAACACCGATCAAGTTGAAACAGGCTCAGTGTCCGAATTCGAAGGGCTGTCGAGTCGCACGGGGCCAACGCGTTGAGCTGACCGCGCACTCCGACAGCTGCCCAAAAATCGCCTCACCGAGGATGGCGGAAGCCTGGCACGATCGCGAGATCGACAACTGTTGCGCTTGTGGCCTCATTCGAATCCGGTGCAAGGCAGCGAGATCTTGCGGTCCAGTATGGCATCAGCGTCCGCAGTGTCAAGCGGCTCGTGTGCGCCGCTCGTGAGGTGGGCGCGTCCACCTGCACCCGCTTGGGTGTGCCGCAGCGCTGAAGCGGTCGGCTCAGAAACCCTTGCGTCCAAGCGGTTCGGGCTGTTGAGATGTTGTGATCTTGGGACCGTGCCTGTTAGCGTCAGCCAATCGTGCCCGTAGACCACTGTGGGGAGAAGGAAATGGGCCAACTGGTGCCCGTCAAGGTCGGCCAAGCCGAGTTCTATGTCAAGACCGTCGATGGCGCTGGGGGCGGTCTGGCGCCGATCGCCGACGAGACGCTGGAGCCGCAAACCTTCCAAGCGATCCGGGACACGGTCGCCGCGGTCACCGGAGAACTCGTCGATGCTTGGCAGCATGCCAAACCGGACGAGGCCACCGTGACCTTCGGCATCGCCGCATCGCTCAAGTCCGGCAAGCTCACCGGGCTCCTCCTCGACGCGAAGGGCGAGGCCACCTTGCAGGTGACCATGACCTGGAAACCCCGCCGCAGTGAGGGGCAAGACGACTCCGCGAGCTGATCCGGGACCAAGGAGTCGATCATGCAGGTTGCAGTCGACAGTGATCAATTGGCCGCGTTCGCGGTGCTGATCCGGACCGAGCACGGAACGGCCAGCGGATTCTTTGTGGCCCCTGGCTGGGTGGTGACCTGCGCGCATGTAGTAGCCAGAATCCGAGACGGGGATCAGGTTTCGATCGTGCCGCACCGATCGGTCAGCGAATCTCCACTGACCGGGATCGTGGCCGCACGTAGTGCACCAAACCTCACGGGCACCAGGGAGTGGCCCTGGCCCGACCAGGCCCTGCTCCACCTGATCGATGCCGACCAGGAGACATTCACCGCTCACCCGGTGCCCCGCCTGGATTTGGAGGGCAAGTCGCCGCGCCCCGACGATGTACTGCAGGTGTGCGGGTATTCACCGCGTGCCGACGGGCAGGCCCCGGTGCGTCGCGAGGTGAGCTTCGCGTGGGACGGCGAGGATGAGGACCGCTACTGGTGGTTCAAAGCCGGGCAGGCAACTCCCGGGTTCTCCGGGGCGATGCTCCTGTGCCGTCGGCGCAAAGCCATCATCGCGGTCATGGCCGACACCCGGGGCGCCGATCTCGACCTCGGCGGGGTCGCCGGACCGGTGGCTGCCCTGGCTCACCCTGAAGCCTGGCCCGAACCGTACCGCGAAACGGTCAATGCCGTGACCGCCGCATACCGGCAAGCGGTCATCGACGATCCCTCACCATGGCGGCGGGTCTTCAGGCACACCGATCCCCTCCTCGACGCCGCGCTCGAACCGTGGACAGGTGCCGAAGGACACCAGCCCAGCCCCTCCAGCGTCCTCCGCCCCGAGGCTCAGGTCGTCCCCTACCGGTTCCGCGAGCACGATCTGCAGCAGGCACAAGAGTGGTGCGAGCAGGGCCCGGGGTTCGCGGCCGCACTTGTGCCCGCCGATGGCGGCGCCGGGAAGACCCGCTTCGCGATCCAACTCGCCGAGCTCATGACCGGGCGCGGCTGGCTCACCGGTCGCATCGCCGACGACCACGGCACCGCCGACCTCAGCCCGGACGCGATCGAACGAGTTGCCGCTGCAGGGCTGCCCCGGTTGATCGTGGTCGACTACGCCGAGGCCGCCACGAACCTGCGGGACCTGGTCACGCAGGTCGCCCCCACCGCCACCGACGCGGCCCCGGTGCGGCTGCTGGCGCTCTCCCGCACCCGCGCAGGCTCCCGCCACGACCCACTCGCCCAGATCCTTGAACAAGGCAGCACCCGCTGGGAACATGCCCTGCTCGACCGAGACGACCCCACCGGCGCGGCCTCCGACTTGACCGAACGCCAGCGCAAGGAGCTGTTCAGCGACGCCTACAGCGCCTTCACCGCCCACTTCAGCGAACCCGACCAGCCAGAGCCGCTACCCAGCGTGCCCCTCATCGACCTGACCGACCAGCGATACCGGCTGCCCCTTGAAGTCCTGTTCGAAGCACTTGATCAAGTCCTGACCCGTCACCTCGGCCACGCTTCTGCCGCCGCTGCTCCCCCGGTGCAGCGCGTGCTCGCCCATGAACGCGCTTACTGGCTCAAAACCGCTGCGAAAGAGCGGGCCCTCCACGACCTCGATCCCCAGCATCTGGCTCGCGCGGTCGCGGCAGCGACCATCGCCGGCGCCACCGACCAGGCGCAAGCCGTGGCCGCGATCACCGCGGTCGACCCCGACCTTGCCGCACCCGACCGGCACCGCAACCAAGCGGCCCTCCTCACCTGGGTACGCCGGTCCTATCCAGGACCCCACCTGCTCAACCCCCTTCGGCCCGACCGGCTCGGCGAGGCACTATGCGCCAGCCTCATCAGCGAACCCGAAGACGACACTGGCGACAGCGACCAGCGCGGGCTGCGTGACCCCGGCCTGTTGCCTCGGTTGCTGTCCCTACCCGACGACGGCCAGGTCGCCAGTGTGCTCGACCTGCTCGCACGACTGTCCACCTACGACCAACACGTCGCCATCATCGCCGCGGTCGCGATACTCCAAGTCCAGACCGACTTGATTCCCAGGGCCGAACGGCAAGCCGAAGGCAGCACCGGCCAGCCCGGCCACTACACCCTCGCCCGGCAACTCCATCGGCTCCTGCGACCACCGGTCACCGAGCACCTCGACGCGATCACCACCGAACTGACCACCCACAATCCGCAAGCTCGCCACCATCGCCGGAATCTCGCCGTCTCCTACAACCGGCTTGGTGACCTCGCCCGCGCCGCCGGAGACACTCCGACTGCCGAACGCTACTACCAGGACGCCCTCACCATCGACAACGTCCTGGCCGCGGCCATGCCCGACAACGTCCAAGCCCAACGCGACCTCTCGGTCTCCTACAACCGGCTCGGTGACCTCGCCCGCGCCACCGGAGACACTCCAGCCGCCGAACGCTACTACCAGGACACCCTCACCATCCACAAAGCGCTGGCCGCGGCCATGCCCGACAACGTCCAAGCCCAACGCGACCTCTCGGTCTCCTACAACCGGCTCGGTGACCTCGCCCGCGCCGCGGGCGATACCCCGACTGCCGAACGCTACTACCAGGACGCCCTCACCATCGCCCAGGCGCTGGCCGAGGCCATGCCCGACAACGTCGAGGCCCAACGCGACCTGGCCATTTCCTACAACCGGCTCGGTGACCTCGCCCGCGCCACCGGAGACACTCCAACCGCCGAACGCTACTACCAGGACACCCTCACCATCCACAAAGCGCTGGACAGTGTCGAGGCCCAACGCGACCTCTCCATCTCCTACAACCGGCTCGGTGACCTCGCCCACGCCACCGGGGATACCCCGACCGCCGAACGCTACTACCAGGACGCCCTCACCATCCGCAACGTCTTGGCCGAGGCCATGCCCGACAATGTCGAGGCCCAACGCGACCTCTCCGTCACCTACAATCGGCTCGGTGACCTCGCCCGCGGCACCGGGGATACCCCGACCGCCGAACGCTACTACCAGGACGCCCTCACCATCGTCCAGGCGCTGGCCGAGGCCATGCCCGACAGTGTCGAGGCCCAACGCGATCTCTCGGTCTCCTACAACAACCTCGGTGACCTCGCCCGAGACGCCGGGGATACCCCGACTGCCGAACGCTACTACCAGGACACCCTCACCATCGCCCAAGCGCTGGCCGAGGCCATGCCCGACAACGTCCGGGCCCAACGCGACCTCTCCGTCACCTACATCAACCGCGGTGACCTCGCCCGCGCCGCCGGAGACGCCCCGGCTGCCGAACGCTACTACCAGGACGCCCTCACCATCCGCAACGTCTTGGCCGAGGCCATGCCCGACAGTGTCGAGGCCCAACGCGACCTCTCCGTCAGCTACAACCGGCTCGGTGACCTCGCCCGAGACGCCGGAGACACCAGGAAAGCAAGAAGGCACTTTGATTCGGCGCTCGCCATCGCTCGGGCAGCGTGGAAGAGGTCCCCGCGCGCACAGGCAAGCGCCGAACTTCTTGCTTATACGCTTGCCAGGCTAACCAAACTTGACGAGGTCGACTCGGCGCCCTTGCGCCGCGAAGCAATCGAAGCGCTCCAACCCTTCGCCAACGCAACGAACCTCTCACCCCTGGGCAGGAAACTGCGGCAGTGGGCTAGCGACCAGCCGTAGGCCGCGCCTGCCAACACTGAGAATCGACGGATTCTAGCTCGTATGCCCCGGTCACAGCCATTCACAACCGGTCACAAGCGTTCACAAGCGTTCACAAGCGTTCACAAAGTCGAGCTTATACTCGCTACTTTGAACACACCACCGCAGGTAGACAGCTTGATCGGATGCCTGTCCGGCCCGCTGGCGAGCGATGGCGGGACTTCTGGCCCCTCCTTGCGCTCGGGCGCGGCAGCCGAGTACACCATCGAAGACACTTCGGGCCGGATACCCCGCCCACTTCATCGACGCCTCTCCCCCCCACCAGCGAACCGCGCTCGTCGCATCATTTTCCGCCGGGGTCAAACAGAAGGACCTCGCCATCCAGTATGGCATCAGCATCCGAAGTGTCAAGCGCCTGCTTCAGGCTGCTCGAGAACAACACCAGCCCGTCTGATACATATGGTCTATTCGCTTCACATGCGGGTTACCCTACCGGGCAGCGGAATCGATACCTACGTCGGTTCGAATCGGACTAACGACCAGGGTTTGCAAACGCCTATCCGCGTTACTCTGTGTGAAGTTTCGCACTCGCCGAACCATCGTTGACCACATCCGTTTGGAAGTTACTCCTTCCTGCGCAGGGACCCTATGAGGGGGAACCTTGAACAAGGCCATCATTGTCGGCATCGACTCGTATCCAGATGCGCCGCTCGCTGGCTGTGTCAGAGACGCGAGCGATGTAGCCTCCTGCCTCTCGTTGCCGCAGTATGACTTCGACAGCACGCTTATACTCAACGACCGCGCCACGCGAACCGAGATTCTCAAACAGCTCCATCGGATCGCCTACGCCGATGAGCACTACGGAGAGGAGAGCACCCTCCTCTTCTACTTCGCCGGACACGGCCAGGTGGTCGGTCAGGCCGGCCACCTGGTGACCCATGACGCGGAGTACTTCGACCCCGGGATCTCGCTAGCCAACATCGCCCAGATCATGGAGTCCGCGAGCCGCATCTTCGATCACGTCGTATCGATCCTCGACTGCTGCCACTCCGGCTCCGCCTTCACGTGGACCAATAGCCGCCCACTCGCGCCATCGGACGTGGAACGGGAGGTCCATGCCGTCAACGAGAGCCGCTGCGTTCTCGCGGCGTGTCGTCCTGAGCAGGAGGCGCTCGAGGTCGACTATCGCGGTGTGTTCACCGAAGGACTGACGGACGCGCTGCTCGGCGACGCGGTGAACTGGGACGGCGATGTCACCCTCATGGGCATCTACGAGTGCGTCGCCAGGGCCATGCCTGAGGGGGAGCAGACCCCCGTGTTCAAGGGAGACGTCGCTGGCACCGTTGTCATCGGCAGGGGGTTCGAGCCCCGGCAGGGCAGGCCGATCGAGAAGAACGAGTTGACCAAGATCATCGCAAAGGCCCAGGCGCTGATTGACAGCTACTACAACCTGGAGTTCAGCGAGCTCACCGATCGCGGCACCCGCCTGTCGCGCGGTGCGAAGCGGTGCGCGAAGGAGCTCGAATCCGTGGTCAAGTGGTTCGACGATACCGAGCGCGCGAACTCCCAGATCAGCGCGGACAGGGACTGGAAGGAACTCAAGGGCCGCCTGTTCGATTTCCGCAAACATCTGGCCGATATGAGCGTCGGGGAAGAGACCCGATTCGGAAGGATTACGCACCGCATCGGAGACGGGGGCTTCGGGAATGTATGGGCCGTGGAAGACGAGGAAGGACACTTGAGAGCCCTGAAAGTCTTCCACGGCAACGAGCTTGAGGACGAGATAAAGGTCCGTCGCTTCACCAATGGCTATGCCAGCATGCGCAAGCTCGACCATCCGCACATCGTGAAGGTCTTTGAGATGACGCAGGCCCCGTTCGGCTTTCTGATGGAGTACATCCAGGGCAGCAACTTGCGCAAGGCGTTCATCGAGAGGCACGGCAACGCGGAGGTCGTAGTGCGCCTCATGATCGACATTTGCGAGACAGTCCAGTACGCCCATGCTCAGGGAGTCCTTCACAGGGACATCAAACCCGAGAACATCATCGTCGAACGCGATGCGGAGGACAATCTCACGCCGTACCTGACCGACTTCGACTTGGCATACCACGAGACGAATCGCACCATGACGATCGTCGGAGGAACGGGGGTCGGCGGGGTCATCAACTACGCGGCACCGGAACAGCTCTACGCTCCCGACACTTGGGCCGCGCGGAGCGTGAAAGTCGACGTCTTCAGTCTCGCGCAGTTGATGTTCTACCTGATCGTCGGCAAAGACCCCACTCCGGCGAGCTCCACGAGGAACAATCAGATGCTCACGCGGGTGCTCTCCAACTGGGTCGACGACCGCGCAGCGGAACCACTCTTGGAGATGTACAAGCGGGCGAGCTTGAAGGAACCCGAGGAGCGCCCCCAGGACGTAACCGAATTCGTCGCATCGTTGCGGACGGCGGAAGCGTTCATTCAGCTCGCAAGCGGACCCCCGGACCTGCTGGAGGAGGACTTCTGGGGGCGCGTCGGAAACTCCTATGCGGGCCTCGGCAGGTACGAGGCCGACGCTGCCAAGATGCGGACCACCAGCGTGTCCGAACAGGTTGAGATCATCGGGCAGTTCAGGCATGTCACTGCACGGGGGATCGCGGAGGTGGAGCTGGAGTTCTCAGTGACGCAGAACATTCCGATGGGGTCGTTCAAGTCGGGTAAGCAGGCCCGTGAACGGCTCAACAAGCGATTGGACAAGCTCTTGTCCAGACAGTTCGGGCACACGGTGCGGCGGCGTGACGGCCAGAAAGGCATGTACCAGGTCTTCGTCACAATCTCGGATGTGAAGTTCCACATCGAGAGCGTGACGCGCGTCAGCGAGGTCATCACCACGACCGTCAACGCAATCGAAAGCTGGTAAAGACCTGAGCGGCATGTAATGCACTCCTCGTCGGTTGCATGGCGCCTGCCTGTGTCGTTTTAGGCCGGTTTTTGCGTGATGTCGAGCAGGCGGAGGGTTGCCTTGGCTTGCGGTGCTGTCCTGTCCCGGTGGTGCAGGCGTCTTCGGGAAAGTGTGGCGCCTGTCGGGCCCTGAACTCGCAGGGTTGAAATCGGAACCGCGTGACCGTATCGTTTCTGCGGTCACGCGGCCCGGATAATACCTCGCTGTGTCCGGTCACAACCATTCACAACCGGTCACACGCGTTCATAAGTCGAGCTAATACTCGCTACTTTGAACACGCCACCACAGGTAGACAGCCTATTCAGGCGCCTGTCCGGCCCGTTGACGAATACTGGCGCGACTTCGGGCCCCTCTTGGCGTTCGAGTGCCGCATCCGACTACACCACCGAGGTTCTTTCAGCCCGGACGTCTCGTCCGCTTCACCGCCGCCTCTCCCCGGACCAGCGAACCGAACTGGTAGAAGCGTTCGCCTCCGGAGCCAAACAGCGTGAGCTCGCGGGCCGATATGGCATCAGCATCCGCAGCGTCAAACGCTTGGTGCGCGCAGCCCGTGACGCTGTAGCACCGCAGCACACCCACGAACAGCCTGACGACCCCCGCCTGAAGTCCTCGGTTTGGCGATCAGGAGTGTCGGGCTTCCGACATTGAGTGGTACCACATTCGAGGAGGTGGGATAGTGGTTCGATCATGCCACGGCAGACCACGCCCCGGTCCTGAGATGGCACAATGCACGATTAACAGCCCCGATCCTCTCCCGTGCTGAGCCCGGAATGCCTTCCGGCAGTGCATCAGTCGTAGGGATCTCGCCGATCGATACCTGATGGGAAACTTCTTGGACGTTGCAAAGATCGCGGAGCACACCGTTGAGCTGTTGGCCTCGAGTGCAACCACCGATTTGTGGTCGTTGACGAAGGACCAGGTGGCGCGTGTCCTTAGCCGAGGACGAGGAGAACGGCTGCGAGACCTCGAGCGGCAACTCGACGAGATGCGCGCGCAGATCACACAAGCAACGTTTCAAGTTGGGAGCGGATCGCGCGACGCGCTCGACGCGGACTGGAGGAAGCGCATTGTGGATGTGCTGGAGGTATATCCAGAGGCGGCGGACGAGCTGCGAGCTGTGCTCCCGCCCGATCCTCGCAGCACACCTGTCCCTGCAGTGGTCATCAGCGGACTGCGTGCGACCGGGAACGCGACGCAGATCGTCGTAGGCAGCGGCAGCGTGACAGTGTCCGAGCAGACGTTGAAGCCGGCCGCCCACCGTCTCGACCCGGGTGAGGGCGAGGATGCCCGAGGCTGACGCGCGCCGCGAAGGCGACGAGACCCAGACAGAATCGGTCAAGCTTCAACGCATCGCCGCCGAAGGTAGCGCGCACCAGTTCATCGTCGGCAGCGGCAGCCTCGCCGTTCAGACCATGTTGCCCGCGCCTCGCGTCCCCGTCCCCCGTCAACTCCCCTCGGACGTTGCGGCATTCGTCGGCCGGACCGGTGAGATCGAGCGCCTGGATCGGATTCTCAATTCGACGGGTCAGTGCGCAGCGCCCAACAGCGTCCTCATCGGTGGAACCGCCGGAGTGGGCAAGACCGGGTTGGCCATCCGCTGGGGACACCGCGTGCGGGAGCAGTTCCCCGACGGCGACCTGTATATCGACCTCCGCGGCTACGGCCCCGACCAGCCGATCGAGCCGATGGACGCCCTCGCCCACCTCCTCAGCAGCTTCGGCCTCCGTGAATCCGAACTGCCACAACGGCTCGCCGAGCGGGCCACCTACTTTCGCAGCCTCGTTTACGGCAAGCGGATGCTCATCGTGCTCGACAACGCTTCCTCGATCGAGCAGATCCGCGAACTGATGCCAGGATCGAGCAGCTGCGCCGTACTGGTCACCAGCCGCGATCGCCTCGATGGGGTCACCGCCCGATACGGTATCCCCCGCCTCACGCTCGATCTGCTGGAGCCGGAGGACGCCATGCAGCTTCTCGTCGACATCATCGGTGAACGTGCCAGGGACGCGCCGGACGCCGCCCGATCGCTCGCCGAGGTTTGCGGCCACCACACGCTCGCACTCCGCATCGCAGCGACCAACGCCGCCAACCAAACAGCCGCGCTCGCCGACCTCGTGACCGACCTGCGATCGGCGTTCGAACACAACGACCTGGCGCCTTTGTCGACCGGCGACGACCCCCACACCGACTTGCGCGCCGTCTACTCTTGGTCGCTCGAGCACCTGAGCAAAGGTGCCAGGCGTGCGTTCGCCCTCATCGGTCTGTGCCCGGCTGGCAGCTCCGACCTCTACGGTCTCGCCGGGCTGCTGCACACCGACCTCAGCGAAACCCGAAGCCTCGCGCATGAACTCGTCCGAGCGCATCTGCTTGCAGTGAACGAGTCCGACCGCTTCGTGATGCACGATCTACTGCGCGCCTATGCTCGACGCGTCGCCGAAGACCAGATCGGCATCGATGAACGGAATTCGGCCATCAATGGCTATCTCGCGTACCATGCACACACCGCTTCGCGGGCAATGGATCACTACATCCCTTTCGAGCGGCCCCTGCGACCCGACCCGCCGCAGGGAGCGATCACCGCACCGGAGTTCAAAGACGATGCCGCCGCCATCGACTGGCTCAACTCTGAGCGGATGAACCTGATCGCGACCGCGCTCTACGCTGCTGAACACGGTCGCCCGGACCACACCTGCCACATTGCATTCACGATCTTCCGATACCTGTCCACCTGCGGGAACCTTCACCACAACCTGCAGCTGCAGGCTTCCGCATTCAGCTGCGCGACCAAGCCGTCGCAGCGCGGACGCGCGCTCGAGTACCAGTCGGTTGGCCTGTTGCGAATGGCGCGCCACGAGGAGGCCGGAGAATGCCTGCGACGCGCAATCGACTTGGCCCGGCAAGTCGACGACGTCCCGCTCGAGGCCGCCAACATCGCCAACCTCGGTCACCTGTACACCAGGATGGACCGATGGGAAGACGGCATTGAGTGCCTCGAACGTGCCCTGGAGATGATGCTCCGAACCGGTATCGATAGTGAGATCACCAGAGTTCGCTGCCTGCTAGCGGAAGCCCTCACTGTGGTCGACAGGACCAGCGAGGCGGCAGAGCAGCTCGAGATCGCACTGAAGTCATGCCAGGCGAGCGGCTTCGCGCATCGCGAGGCGCGACTCCTTCAGCGGATCGGCGTCCTCAGACTCCGAACCGGTGAACCAGCGGCGGCCCTGGAGATGCTGACCGCAAGCCGCTCGATCTTCGACCGGATCGGCAATCACAGCCATATTCAGGAGGTCACCAACGACATCGGCAGCGCCTACCGCGCCCTCGGCTTGCTCGTCGAGGCCGAAACGCACCACCGCCAGGCGCTGGTGATGGCCCGTTCCACCAGTATCGTCGACAGCGAGGTCATGATCCTCAACGACCTCGGCATCACGCTGAGGAAGCAGGGACGACTCCCGGAGGCGCTCGAGACCTTCCGGCAGGTGATCGAGCTGGCGAAGTACAACGGCTTCCAGTTCCAGCACAAGCGCGCGATCGAGCAGATGACTGCGATCGCGCATCTCCCCTGAGGACGAAGCCCCAGGGCTTCGTAGGGACTGATCTTGCCCAGCACGCTCAAAGGACGGCCCTCGACCTCCGGGCCCGCGCCCTCAACGCGCAGCCCGATCCAATGGCGGCGCTCGTGCCAGTCGCCATCACTTTGGCACGGCAGAAGGAACCGCTACTAGCCGCCGAGGTTCACGAGCTGATCCAAGCGTACTTTCCGGAAGAACCTACGATCAGCCTCCAAGACGTACGGACCGTTCTCGGAGAAGGGACAGAGTTCGTCCGAGTGCAACTCTACCGATGGCAGCTCGGGCGCGAGGTCGCCTCGCGGCCGTCTTGAAGCGACCGACCGAGTGCGCTCCGGCCGACGTTGGTTGGTCCGGCGGTTCTTCAAACGACGAGGACGCGGGTCGCCCGGTGGCCTCGGTCCGTCCGAAGGACCACGAAGCGGCCCACGGTCGGAGAGGTCCTTGCCCCTTTGGAGTTGACAACGCCTCCGACGCCAACTGCAAGCAGGGGGGCCGGGCACAATCGCGAGATTATACCCGGCCACGGCCGTTCACAGCTATTCACAACCGGTCACACACGTTCACACGCGATCACAAGTCGAGCTAATACTCGCTACTTTGAACACGCCACCGCAGGTAGACGCCCTGCTGAAACGACTCTCCGGCCCCTTCACCGACCCAAGCGAGCTTCCGGGCCCCTCCTGGCGCTCAAACACCTCGACTGCTTCCACCATCGAAAGCACCGGGGCCAGGGTTCCACGCCCACTCCACCGGCGCCTTTCTCCCAGCCAACGATCGGCTCTCGTAGCCGCGTACGCCTCCGGGGTGAAGCAGAAAGACCTCGCAGCCGAGTACGGCATCAGCATCCGCAGCGTCAAACGCCTACTACAGAACGCCCGAACGTCAGGACTGAGTGTTCGGACCCGGGCAGCCCGAGGTTAATCCAGAACTTATGGCTAGAAAACAGCGTACGACCTGCGTTTACGGTGCACCAACGACTGTCCCATCCACACACCATCCACAGGCCATGCGCTCGTTCATCTTCGCCGATCTTCGGGCATCGGCATGACCGAGCTAGCGAAGGCGCTCGCTGAGTTCCTGCTCTACGCCCCGGGCATACTTGTCGCCTCCTCACGTGCACCCGCACGCCATCCCACGCGACCCAAGGCAGTATCAAATAACTCGCTAGATAACTACTGCATCGATAACCTCTAAGAGGATTCTGATCATGCGGCGCAGATAGGAACCGTCGGATAGAGATCTGAAGTATGATGGAAACATCAACAATCGCCGAGAGACGAGAGTGTAGGCATGGGCCTAGCCCAAGGCCCGGGCGGAATCAAAATGTGTATATTATCCCCTTAAACCTCCGGAGGATCCCATGGAAACCATCCGCATGAAACTGGATAACAGTACCGAATCTCCAATTATTCTAATCGAAGTGCCAAGTAATGAACATCAAGAAAACCTCAATCATCGAAGCGGTCTGGAACGCGTCGGACTCAGAGAAAAAGCAGTCGAGATCCGTGATACTGCAATTGAAAACGTCAGCACGTTGGCGGAACGAAGCCTTACAGAAGCCATTCGTGTAATCCCCAAAGTTGCGGACAAACTTCACAACGAAATTGCAAACCTAACACCACCACCACAAGAAGCATCGATCGACTTTGGATTTAAGTTTAGTGCCACGGGCGATCTCAAAATCGCCTCAAGCGCTGCCGAAGCAAGTCTTTCTATTACGCTAAAATGGTCTATAAATACGGTAAATTCGGACCAATAGCCGTGATCGAAAACTTCTCGTGGCTTGCGCGAATTTTGGATTCTGAAGGCAGTACCGCCGGGACTGGAATCGCCATCGACACGTCCCACATAATCACATGCGCGCACCTATTTGATGGTGATAACAAACTGACACCCTCGGTGGGGGATCATGTAACGGTGGAGTTCCCTTTTCTAGACGGAACACTATCAAGAATCGTTGAGACCACCATTCTACACTATACCTATGAAATAAATGGGAATAATGATTTTGCGGTGCTTCGTCTCAACAAGGCGATGAGCGCACTTGATCCTCCGCGCATTCATCTGGCACTGAAATTTCCCGGTCGCAAGGTTCAACTCAGAGGATTTACAGAGCCATTGGAAGCTCTTGCTCCTAGCGCTGAAGCGGAGCTCTCAAACGTGTCTCGCCCGGGCTGGGTTCAGATTAGCCCTGAAAATTCGCGTGGCTGGGTCGTGGACTACGGTTTCTCAGGCGGCCCGGTAATCGATAAGAAGATCGACGCAGTCATTGGCATGGTCGTAGCGAAGGACCATCATGACAGCGGTCATATGCTGACGCTCGAACACCTTTCCTCTCTTTGGCCTCCTCTAAAAGAGCGAATCAAATCGCCCCCCACGCTCGCGGGCGAGGAAGGATCTCACTGGTCACCTCGTGCTCGCGGAGTGTCCGTTGACTCTGAGCAAGGTTGGAGGTTCAGAGGTCGAAGCCGCGCCCTCAATGATCTCAAAGAGGTACTTCGACGACCGGATCAACGCAAGGTAGTAGTGGTTACTGGCTCTCCCGGCGTGGGTAAGTCAGCCGTCCTAGCGAGAATGGTCACGACGTCATATCAGCCCTGGCGAGTTCGTCTCCCGTCCCAAGACCAATCAGTTATGGCAGAAGAAGGATCTGTTCATTGCGCGATTCACGCCAAAGGCAAGACTGCACTTGAAGTAGCCCAAGCGATCTTGCTCCTCGGCGGAACACATCAACTGGAGAGTCTTGACGATTTCCCTTCAGAGCTGAATTTGATGTTGTCTAAGCGTGATCGATTCAATGTCGTTATTGACGCGATCGATGAAGCACACAGCCACGACGAAGCTCGTCAAATAATCACAAGAGTCGTAGAACCGATCGCCCCGTTTCCACATACAAGCATCGTTGTCGGCACACGTACCCACGTACATTCCGGACAGCTGCTAGGTATATTTCGCGCCGGGTACGATTTGATCGACCTCGACAACCCGGAATATTTCTCGATTGATGACCTAATCGATTATACCGTATCGACTCTTAGCCTCACTGGCGAAGAACGGCGCGATAACCCTTACAACAATCCAGAAGTCGCCAATTCAGTCGCCGCAGCCATCGCCCGGGCATCCCATCAGAACTTTCTAATTGCCGGGCTTGTAGCGCGCAGTCATGGGCTATACGATACAAATCCGGCAAATCCTTCGCAACTGTCATACGTTGGCACCGTAGATGACGCGTTTCGCGAGTACCTGCGACGACTGGAACCATTCGATGGCATCTCAGCCGACCGCCTGCTCACAGCGCTCGCATTTGCTGACGCTCCGGGGTTTAGCTCGGAGATATGGGCAATTGCCTTTAAGGCTCTCGAAGGAGTCGACATCGAAGCTGTGCGACTTGAATTGTTCGCTCAATCCGCAGCCGCAAGTTTTCTTATCGAATCCGTTGGGTCAGACGGCCTCACGTTCAGACTTTTTCACCAGGCCCTGATTGACGTTAGTCGTCATTGGCGAGCCGGAGTGAAGGACATTAAGGAAGCTGAAGCACGTATTCAGAGCTGCGAAGAACGGATTACGAGAGCTTTCTCAGACGAAATCAATAAATCAGGATGGATCCACGCGCCCAATTATATTCGACGCTCGCTCGCCAGCCATGCCGGACGAGCTCGGATTCTGGACGAAATGGTCTGCGATCCGGAATTTCTTGTCTTCAGCGAGCCAAGTCGCCTACTCCCTTTGCTGGGGCAAGTTACCTCCGGACTTGCAGCATCATATGCAGCGGTATACCGTTCAAACACAAATCTGCTATATCGTCAGACTTTGAATCAACGCAGGGCGCTATTGGCGTACAACGCTGCACGATTTGGGGTCTTGGACCTTGCTCAAGACCTTGCCAATCCCAAGGCGGGGGAAACCCTTCTGTTGCAGCCAAAATGGTCTATAAGTGAGGGAATCGATCCAAGGCTTATTGCGCGATTTACAGGATTCTCCGGGTGGCTTGCCGACGTTTCCTGTGCATCTGTTCAGGGAGAGGTGGTGATTGTTTCGGCTGACAACGATCGCGAAAGCAATGGACATATTCGCCTTTGGAATCTTGAATCAGGTCAAGAACTCGGATCTATTCTTACCAAAGAAGTGGCAGACTTCACCTCAGTGACGTGCGGGTCGCTTGACGATATTCCGGTTGCTGTCACGACAAATGATCGCAATTATCATGTCGAGGTGCGAATTTGGGATCTTCTCACCCGGCAGCAAATGGGCAATACGATGAAGGCGCCGACCGGTCGGATCGCATCGATGGACCTCATTAGTCACAACGACTCGCACTTGCTTATTACGGGTAGTTCCAGTGCTGCGCGTTCCTGCGGAGAAGTGCTTGTCTGGGACCTTAAGAGTCGAACAACGATTCGAACGCTTTGCACTATTCCCCACGCAGATATTAGTGGCTTGAAGTGTGTTGAGCGGGGTGGCCGTCTCCTCGTGGTGGCGGGAATTTCCTATGACCGGGGACATGGACGCGACGAAGTGGGGGTGTGGGATCTATATACTGGTGAAGAAATCCGTTCCCGTACTCATGCTCATATTGGCGGCGTCGAATCAATCGCAATAGCGTCAATAGACGATGAAACTATCGTAGCCGTGGGCGGCTCGGATCATGAGGACGGCGGAGAGATCCGACTTTGGAACCTCGAAAGTTTTGAAGAAGTCGGGAGTCCGCTCACCGACCCGCACGGCTCAATAACTAGTGTTGCTATTTCACAAATAGGAGATAAGCGTGTAGCGGTAACCGGCAGTCGCCAATATTTTGGATTCCGTGACGGCGCACTCATAGCATGGGATTTGGACAACCTCACACAAATAGGCAATCCTTTGTCCTTGCCAGATGGCGGTATTCAGAGCGTATCCTGCATCGACTTCAACGGCACCCCCGTGGCGGTGAGCCATCATGCAGGCGACGGCCTCGGCGCGATTGAGGTGTGGGATTTGGCGACCCTACAAGAGCCCCGTGAACTCAAGGCTCGGCAGGATGGTCAAATTCGCGCAGCGACGACATGCCGAGTAGAAGATAGAGATCTCGTTCTGACCGCCGGCGGGCAGTACGGCGAAGATTTTCCGGGCAGCATCCAAAGTTGTGATATGAAAACTGGAAAAGCATTCGGAGTGCCATTTTCTACACCGCATGGCGTGATCGAATCGGTGGCAACCGTTGTGGTGGACGGCACGACTTTGGCAGTCTGTGGCGTTTCTGAGAGAAATCCGAAGGTCCCTATATCATCCCTGCTCCTCTGGGAGCCCGCCACTGGCAACGACGTCGGTCGTATTGCGACCGATCATAAGGCAGACATCCAAGCGCTGGCTTGCACGGTGATCGATGGACACACAGCAGCTGTTACAGGAAGCTCTACCGACCGTCGCGGGAGAGGGCAAGGAGAGATTCGGACCTTTGATCTACTACGACGCGTAGAGTTCGGCGCCCCGCTCATTGCAGAGAGCGGCTGTATTTTGGGCATAGATTGCACAGTTCTAGAAGGCCATCCGCTGGCAGCCAGCGTAACAGGAGCTTCGGGCGATGGGGGCGTACTTAATATCTGGGACCTCGCGCAGCGAAAATTGGTCCGAACCATATCAACATTGAAATCGGGTCCACTGCGCGCCGTTACCTGCGGGGAGATTGACGGTCGAAAGGTCGTGGCCGCAGCTGGCGGCGCACAAGGATTCGCCGGAGAAATCGGGATATGGGATCTTCAGAACGGACGGCCGATCTGCAACACTTTTTCTTCTCCCAATATCAGTTTCACGACACTTCAAATATCTCGAATGAGAGACCGCACAACGGTTATTGCAGGCGGCGCAAATTACATTTCACGACACGGGATAGTAATCGCTTGGGATTTTCATTCAGGCATCGAAATCGCAAACTTCATGCTTCCACATATTCCATTTTACTCAGCGCTGTGCAACCAAGATCGTTTGGTGATAGGTTCAGAAAATACCGCAACGATTTTCCAGCTGCAATCCTGAATATGCCCCGGCGATCCGAAGCCACCGTGAACCCCTCGTTGTTGTCCGGTTTCATTTGCGGAATGGAGGGCGGGCTGCTGGGGTTGTGATCGGAGCAGCCGTCATGGTTGACGTCATTGCCGTATCACCCAATGATCGAAGCAGAGTAGGTTCCAGTGCCATCATTGCCACCGGCCGGGTCACGATTGCCACTGATTCAGACTCGGCACGTGGCCAGCACTGAGGTCCAGTCACATTCTTGCCGACGAGGAACTGGACTACCACGTTCGCGAAGTCTAAAAAGTAGGACGCTGCCGTCGACTGCCTGGGCCATCTACGAGGGCGGGAAGTACCTACCGAAGCACGCTCACTCTCCCTGTGGGAATGGAGTCGCTGGTCAAAGGACTGGAGTGGTGGGGGTTCAGGGACTCGGAGTCTTGCTTTGAGTGCTCTTGAGCGCCTGCGTAGCTTCGCTTATGAGACCCGGAAGCTCAGCGGTGTTGATCTCTCCGGCATGTTTGGCTGCGTCGCGATGCGCGAACCTGGAGAGGATGTTCTTGACAAGAACAGCGTCACCGACCTGGACCCGTGCAGCAAGCCGGATCTCATCGTTGGAGTTGGCGTAGAAGGGAGCTAGGGCCTTGAGCGAGAGGGCGACATCCTCTGCCGTGTCCGCTTCACGAAAGTGTCGGCTGGATTCTCGAAGAAGCAACCCACCGAACGCACCAATGATCACCGCGATGGCGGAACGGAGGATGCCATCACCGACCGTGAGATCGAAGTTGTTTCGGATTACCTCGCTCACTATGAACCAGCCAACTGCCCCTGCGAAGACAAAGGCAGCGATGGCCCCGCCGCGCATCCACTGCGCGGCC
The DNA here is from genome assembly GCA_040643255.1 of Glycomyces sp. NPDC047369. Lineage (GTDB taxonomy): Bacteria > Actinomycetota > Actinomycetes > Mycobacteriales > Micromonosporaceae > Glycomyces. The sequence goes on from JBEYTX010000002.1 coordinate 560,590, forward strand.
CGCCGTTCACGTTTTGCACGCCCGTACCAATCAGTTGCACTTAGGTCTCCCGCTGCGTGTTCGGCCAGCACTTCACCGGCTCGTGCGGTGGCTGCAAGTGTGGCAATGTGCTCCAATGCCGTTGTATCGCGCTCGGAATCGTGCCTATCTCGGTCCTGCTTCCACCTATTGAGCGCTTCACCCCACTCCTCACGTACCGTGGACTCGGCGGCTGCGCCCACCTCACTGATCGCCGCACGGGCAGATTGGATTTCCGCACGAAGGGTTTCGGCTTCGCCGGTGACCCGACCAAGTTCCGCCAGTCTGTCTTGGAGAGAAGCCTCAGTCTCCCCAACTCGGACCTCAAGCTCATTCAGTCTCGCGGTTCGCGCCTCGACCTCCTTGTCCAAGAGTTCGACGTAGGAGTTCTTAAGGTCTCTGGGCGGCGGCAATGGCAGCGCTCGAAGCGCATTTTCGAGTGCCTTCACAGGCAGAGGGTTAACCTGTGGACGGGGTACGCCTACATACCGTGCGAAGTTGGTCGTGTCCGTGGGAAGAGCGTTCAGGGCCGCGCTGAGCTCATCGAGTGTGCTGAGGTACAAAGCTGGCTGCTGAGCCAGCTTTGTCTTGGTAGCCTCCGTCAGCCATTCAACGATGTCAGTGCGCCACTGCTCCAGTTTCGCATCGCCGAACCGGGCAGCGTTCAACGACTCGCGTTTGAGCTCCAGCGTTTCCCAGACGTTGTGCTTGCGGTACCGCTCACTTCCCGTTGCCATATGCAAGAGCGACCTTTCATCCTAGAATCCACTACGAAGCTTACGTGAGTGTTGGGGCTTACGCGTGTAGCGCCCGAAGAGCCGTTCCCCGTCGAGATGAATCATATACACAGAGAGCGCGATGCATCGTAATGGCGATCGGCTGGGGTGCAACATATCCAGCACACAGGTGAGGTGGAGTGCGCGAAGAAACTCCTGGCAGAACGGCGACTGCTACCTTGACTGTGTTCTCCATTTAGGAGTTCTTGTTCCGCCCACCCGCCGCGCTGTCGCTGTCCACTTCAACTCCGAACTGAGGGGCGAGTCTCATCCGCGCCCACCGGCGCGCCATCGCCTCCCAGTGACGCATGATGGCAAATGGTGGCAAGAGAGCTACGGCCCCCACTCGGCATCAACCTTCTCATATGCCCGAACCAGGAGCTCTCGCACAACGAGTGAGGCCTTGAGCTGGCGATGAGCCCTTCTTGCCGCCTGCAAGCAATCATCTCCCTGTCGATCGACTGGAATATTCACATTTTTCAACCAAGACCCGAGTGCCTCGAACGAACCTTCGATCTTTGATGACTTGCTTCCGAGTCTCTTGAGTTCGTGCCGAATTGACTCGATGTCAAGCTTTTCCAAATCAGCGGTAGTCAGGGGACTTTCATCCACGCTGGTGCAAATCCCGGCAACCTGGTCGAGAGCTGAATGGGCAGTGTCATAATCACGCTTGTGACGCTGATGATGCTTGGCGCGTTCTTCGCGGTTTGCGGATTCAACCCTCGCCAACTCTTCTCGTTGAGCAGCTTCAGATTTCTCCCTATCTGCACGCTTTTGCGACTCTGCCGCTAGTTCTCTCTCAGACTCTCGATCTGAGACTTGATTCCGACGATTCCACCATGCCACAAGGAGAGCCACAGATGCCGCGATGACAGAGCTGAGAAGTGCGATCAGCAACGCCTGTCCGAAGTTCATGGCTTGATTATTCCAAATTGACATGCCCGCAGGTGAACCGCTCTTGGAGGCTCGGCACCATCATGCCGATCCCCATGTGACCGGTTGTGAACGGGCACAGCCGGTCACAAGCGGTCACATGGAGGTGGTGTTGTGATCGCCCGTGGCCCAGAGGCGCTGGCCTCGGCGGGCTTTTTGGGCTCCGACCTCGTCGCCGATGACGGTGTGGACTTCGATGAGGGCGGTCCAGGCGTCGGGGCGGGTGCGGTCGATGGCGGTGGCGCGTTCGAGGACGTTGCTGGCGGCGGCATTGTCGTCAGCGTCGCGGTGGAGGGCGGCGAGGTGGAGGCAGGTCGTGTAGGCGGCGGCGCGGAGTTCAGTGCGGGTGGACTCTAGCCAGTCGTCGTCGAGGCCGGTGGCGAAGTCGCCGCCGTAGCAGGCCAGGACTTGAGTGAGATGGTCGCGACGTTCAGCGTCGGTGGCGCTGGTGGCGGCCAGGTGTCGTTCGCGGTGGAAGTCGGCGAGGTCTGAGGTGATGTCGGGGTGGAGTCGGTAGCGGTCGGTCTGGTCGTCGTGGAGAATCGCGCGGATGTCGAGTCCGGTGGTGTCGCGGACGTCGCGACGGGTGTCCGAGACAACAGTGCCGAGATGGCCCCTGGCTTTGGTGATGTCGTGACCGTCTCCGACGACGGTAACGAGTAGGTCGTCAAGGGTGAGCCCTTCTGGTGAGGCTGCGAGGGCAGCGAGAAGGAGCAGGCTTCGACGGCGGCGCCATTGAATCGGTCGACCCTGCCAGGTAAGGGCGGGTGTCCCGAGGACCGTGAATCTGGGTTGCTCGGCGGCGGCCCGAGGGTGTTCGGCGCTGGTGGACTCGACAGGTTTGCTCTCGGGTTGTGCTTCTGGCGCGTCGACTTCGTCGTCGGGTACGGGTTCCTGTGTGGAGCTCGGCTCGGTTTCGGTGGTCACGGTCAAGGCGTCGTTGAGCGTTGCCGGGTCGGCGATGTAACAGCGCTCGATGCGACCAAGATCCGCATCTTGAGGGTGTTGGGCGGTGACCGTTCCGTCCGCGGCGATGGTGAGCTGGACAGGCTTCCAGTCACCGAGGACCAATGCCACGATCAGATCGTGTTTGAGGACGTCGGTAAGTCGCTGTTGCTGGTCGTGGGTGTCCTCGGTGATGAGCAGGAGCGGCGGCAGGTCGATGCGGCCCGCGCTGAGGTCGAACACCGGGTCCTCGATCCGCTCTTCCGCGATATCGAGGGCGACGCGAAGGTCGGCGACCACCGCCAAATGTGCTGGGGCGTGGGCGGGATCGAGACCGATGGATTCTGCGGCGCTGGCGGTGACGACTACGAGGACGCCCGAGGTTGCGGCGGCGATGATCACGGCGCGGGTGACGGCGTGCGCACCCGGACCGTCCAGGCCAAGTCCGTCGCTCGCCCAATCGAGGAGGGAGACCTCGGGCGAGTCGCGGCGGTTCTTGTTGACGGCAAGGGGCAAGTCGGGGTCGGATTCGGGTGGGTCGTTGCCTTCCAGGAGGGCGTCGAGGTCGGCGAGGCGGCCGGTGAGGGTGCGGTCGTCGTCGGTGGGAGGGCCTGATTCGGTTCGGCGGCGGCGTAGGAAGACGAGCAGGCTGAAGCCGGTTCCGAGGGCGAGGAATGTTCCGGCTGTCAGCCATATTCCTGTCGGAAGTGCCTCAGTTCCGGAGCTCTCGGCATCGGCGGTTGTCGCCGTGTCAGCCGCATTCGATGATGGCGCTTCCGATTCGGATTCGGGAGCCTGGGTCGGGGCGGGTACGACGCCGTCTTCTTCAGGCAGTGGGCTGTCGGCATCGGCCGGAGGGCTTGGAGAGGCTTCGCTCTCTTCAACGCTGGGTTCAGTGCTCGGGCTTGTGGAACCCTCTGTCTCGGACTCGCTCTCTGTGCTCTCGGGTTCGGTCTCTTCGTCCTGGGGTGGCGTCGCCGGTTCGGCGGCGGCCTCGGGATCGTCGACGGGGATGGTCAGCTCGAGCTGCGCAAGCAGATCGACGCGGTCCTGGGATCGGTCCCGTCCGGGGAGACCGTGACGCCCGGCTGGGTGGCCGAGGCTGTCCGCAAGGACGACCCGCACCACCGCGACGCCGACCCCAACGCGGTCAACAACTACCTCAAGGAACTCCAGCTCAGCGGCAACCTCACCGACGCCACCGCCGAGACCGGCCAGCGCTCCTACCGCCTGGCCTAAACCCGAACCAACCACCCACGCAGGGCCGACAGCGATCCGCTGTCGGCCCTGCCCCGTCCCATGAAGGAGGACCACCGATGGGACGCAAGCAGTACACCGACGAGGAGAAAGCCGAATTCAAGGCCCGCGACCAGGCGCTCGCCGAAGCCGCCGACGCCGCATTGGCGGCACCGGACGCCGGAGAACGGGCCACTGCGCTCGCGCTCCGGTCGCGGAAGCTGGCCGCCTACAGCCCCCGGAACCTGATGATGCTCGCCAACCAGGCCGCCGAGGCCGGGATCGAGCTGCGCGACGTCGACACCGGCCGCGGCTGGAAGGAACGCGGCAAGGCGATCCGCAAGGGCTCCAAGGCGGTCCTGCGGATCGTCTACCCGATCCAGCGGTCGCGAGTGCGCGAGCTCGGGGCCGACAGCGAGAACGACGAGCAGACGCTGTTTCGGACGAAAGCCGTGTTCGAGCTGAGCCAGACCGAGGACGCGGACACCGTCGTCCCCGATCCGGACGCTCAGACCGGGGCCGAGACGGACCCGGCCGCGATCTGGCGCGGGCGGCTCGACCGCGAGGCCGACAAGCTCGGTCTCGCGGTCGTGGACACCGCTCCCGGCGACGGCACGGCGAGCGCCGTGCTCGACACCGAGACGCGCACCATCACCGTCACCGCCGACGACCCGCGCACCCCGGCAGCGCTCAGCGCCCTGGCTCAGCGCCTCGCCGAGGCACAGACCGCCGCGAACGCCGCCCGGCCCCGCACCCCGGCCACCAGCGACCGGGGCAGGGCCGACGAGGGCACCGTCCTCGATTTCGACTGAACCCCTGCGGGGCCGCGCGCCTCGCGGCCCCGCGTCCCTGCCCTGTTTGGAGGCACCCTTGGGACGCATCACCATCACCAGCCGGTCAGCCCCGCAACTGGGCCGCACCCGCGCCGACTTCCGCGACGACTGGACCCTCCCGGCGACGTTCTACGACCTGTCCGGCCCGCGCATCAACGGCACCGTCACCGTCTGGGCCGAGGCCGAACCGGCCTTCGACCATCCGCCCGTCCTGGAGGACTGCGAAGTCCGCATCCTCCTGGGCCGGGCCGACCCACACCGGCGGCACTACAGCTTCGTCGAGCGGAAGGACCTGGACCACCCGTTGACCGTCAACGGCGTCAAGATCGCACGCCGCCAGACGGGGACGTACTTCCATCCGTTGCAGTTGGCCGACGCCGACCGGTGCGGCGGATTCCTCAGCTGGAACCTGCCCGATCGGACCAGGGAGACCGCCACCGCGCTCCTGCGCTTCGTCGCCCTCCACTGGGTCCGACGCGACCCCGAATACCTCGTCCACTGCATCAACGCCACCTGCCGCGGACTCCGCCGCTGGCAAGCAGAGCGCCGCAAGCACATGACGCGACTGCACCAGTCGATCCTCGACGATCACCGGGCCCTCGAACGGCTCCGCGCCGTCGGCTACGACGCCCACCTCTACCGTCTCGCCCCGCCCCCCGGGCCGCCGAACCCCATCGCGGAGGACGCCGACAGACAACGCCAGGTCTGACCGCCGCCTTCTCCCCGCCTGCCCTGGCACTGCTCTCGGCAGGCGTTTCATCACCCTTAGAAGGGAATCCACGCCATGCCCATCGATATCATCGCCACCGAACTCACCCGCTTCAACTGGCTCGCCACCGGCACGGTCTGGGACCGCGATCCGGCCCTGTACGACCAGGTCAGCCGCGCCGCCGCCCAAATGCCATGGCACAGCATCGTCAACGACCCGGCTGGCGCCGCGGGGCGAGCGCACGGCCTCGACTACCTCAGCTCCGGATTGATCGCCGCCACTGGCGCGAGCGAACGAACCCTGTGGCTCAGCCGCGCCAAAAGCGTCCGCACCAAACCCGTTCCCTTCACCCTCACCGGCATCCGCGAAATCACGGCCGAGGGCACTCGCAGCCTGCTCGTGCTCACCGACGACCGCGACAGGACCCCCATCGCCTTGATGGAACGACACCTCATCGCCCCTGACACCGGGACGGCTTGCGCCGATGCCCACGACCGCTGCCCCGGCAAGAACGCCGACGGTGGATTCTGCCCATGCAAGTGCGGGTGCCGCTGGCCCGAGCGGCTCACCGTCTACCAGCACCTCGCCGAAGGTGACGAGGCCTTCGATCCGGCGTGGCGGTGGCCGTTCACCGTCACCGGCCCGTCGGAGGAAGCGGAGCACGGAACCCTCTCATTCGATGTCCACGGACGCGACGAACCCGCGCCAGACCTGCTGTGCCGCGAACCCGGTGAGCTGGTCGTCGTCTACAACACCTGGCGGCCGGGCCGCGCCGCCAGTACGCCGCACTTCACACCCCACCGAAAGGACTGACACCGCAATGACATCCAACTGCAGCCGAGCGATCCGCTTCGACAACGACCGGATCACCATCAACGCCGAGGCCACCTTCCAAAACCTCCTCGACGCGATCGACACCGCCCCGGCCCGCGAACTCAGCCGATTCTGGAAAGCAGAAAACGGCGCGAACGTGCTCTTCCCACACCGGCCCGACTCTCCGCCCGAAACGGGCCGATTCCGCCTCAACCACGGCGTTCCACCGCCGCACTATGAGCTGCCGTCTATCCGGCCACGCGAGGTGTGGGGAATCGCCGCTGACCTCCGCGGCCTCGGATTCGAAGCCCAGTCGATGCATCTGCTCACCGACACCATCAACACCTATATCGACCGATACCGGGACATCGACGTTCTCACGCTCGCCGAACCGATCGGCATCACGATCGCGGCCTACCCCTTCTGGGGCGAGCGCGTGCTCGGATTCATCACCGATCCGCCAGAGCCCGGAAGCTGCCGCATCGTCGAGACCTTCACCATCCCGGCCGGGCACTACCTGTGCTGCGGTACCAGTCGGTTGGGCAACCACGTCCTCGATCACGTGCGGCGGATCAACACCATCCCCGACCGCGACCAAATCACCGCGATCCCCGGTATCGGCGCCGAGGAGATCCGAGCGCGCTGCCGGAACTGCGACAGCCGCTGGACCGCCTCGGGCGGCTCGCAACAGTTCAGACCCGAGGCCGGTCCATCCAAACGGACCTGGGACTTCGCGAAAGCGGTCCGCTCGAACACCTCCGATATCGCCTGCCCCCACCGCTCCTGCGACGGACAGCTGACCTTCACCAACTGAGCCGACCTCCGCCGGACCGCCCGCATCACCCCCACCGACGACGAGCGTAACCGTCAGGCATCGGCGGTACGCCGCGAGAACTGGCACCATTGCCGCGACTTCGTCACAGCCGTCGACGAGCAACCATCGCCTGATGTGTGGCCCGAGCTCGTGCTCGGGCCACACCCGCACACGCAAGCGGCTTTTTCTGTGCCCGAATCCCGATGGGCCGCTGGAAAGGCCAAGGATTGTAGCTCGTGAGCGCTTCAACTGTCCATTCACAACCGGTCACACGCGGGCACAAGCGGTCACAGTGCAGGTCAGAGGCCGGGCACAAGATGCGGTTCTTTCATGACTGGAAGCAGGCGGCTCCGACGCCACCGCCATGACCGCACGAGAACACCACCCCGAAAGCCGCATCGAGGTGCCGCTGAACGTCTGGCCCGGACCGGCCACGACAGCCGAGATCACCACCGAAACCGCCATGCGCCTGGCAGCGTCCGGCCAGCGCGTCACCATCGTCGACACCGGCATCGACGCCGCCGCGCTCGCCGCAACGGGCCGCCTGGTCACCTGGATCGCCACCTCCCAACGCGCACTCGATACCGCTGCGACCGGGCTGCGCGAGGTGCCGGTTGCCGACCGCTCCCGGCTGACGCTCCTGCACTCGCCCCGCGCGGGGCTGGTCGACCTCCTCGCGGGCCACCGGGGGCGCTCCCGGCTGACCATCGTGCCCGCGCATCTGGCCGCGAGGCCAGCGGCCTGGACCACAGCAGTCGCCACCCTCGCACCCCAGGGCCGCCTCGCCATCATCGACGCGACCGGACCGGCCGCCCTCCCGTCCTCGGCCACTGCGGGCCTGGCCTTCCAGACGCACATCGTCTGCGCCGCCACCGAGGTCTACGAAAACGCCGCCGCTGGGGCCGAGGGGATCGACGGTGCGATCGCGTTGCCGGTCGCGCTGACGCGCCTTCACCGCGACCTCGCCCTGTTCTGCCGCACCGAGGCCGCAGGGGGTGCCGAGTGAGCACACCGCGCCGCCTCGAATCGATCTGGGCCACCGGACAGCAAGCCCAGCGGACCCAGCGCGCAGGCCGCTACACCACTGCCTCGACCGAGCACCCCGCGAAGATGCCGCCAGCGCTCGCCGCGCACGCAATCGCCGCCTACTCCCGGCCTGGCGACCTCGTCGTCGACCCCATGTGCGGCATCGCCACCACCGTGGTCGAAGCGATGCACCTGGGCCGGGACGCCATCGGCGTCGACTGCGAGGCCCCGTGGATCGACATGCGGGGATGCCCGCGACCTGCCCGACCTGCTTCCCGTAGGCGCGGTCGGCCGTGTCGCGCTCATCGTCACCAGCCCGCCGTACGGGCTCTACGGGCACGCCCGCGTGCGCACCTACACCGGTCCGGGCCGCCTCGCCGCCACCGCCGAACACCCCTTCGTCCACCGCCCCCACCCCGGACAGCTCGCCGTCGGCGGTCCCGAGCGCTTCGCCACCGGACTCGTCGAAGTCCTCACCGCCTGCCGCACCGTGCTCAAGCCCGGCGGGTTCCTGGTTCTTACGGGCCGGCCCTATCGCGACTCCGGGGTCCTGATCGACCTGCCCGGCCAACTCGCCGCCACCGTCGCCGTATGCGGGTTCGACCTGTACGCCCGGCACGTCGCGCTCCTGGCGCCGTGGACCGAGGGGAGCTTGCGGCCCCGCCACTCATTCTTCGGCCTCCACCACGCCCGCCGCCTTGCACGCGCCGGATTCCCCGCGCACCTGAACGTCTTCGAGGACGTCATCGTCGCCCGGAGGCCCCATTGAATTGGCCGCCAGTCCGGACCCCTGCCGCCCTCGGTCGATCGCGAGCGGCCTGGTTGATCAGGCCTTGGACCGGGGATACGTTCCAGGCAGCGAGCCTGTATGCGTCCCTTGCCGACGGATGCGGGTGGTGTCGATGACGGCCCGCCGCATCAAGATCACCGGGCCCCGCCGCGAGCGCCTCGACACGGCCGCGCTCGCGCGTTTGCTCGCCGACCTGGCAGGACGGGTCGAGACCGAACCGCCCGACCAGCACCCGACCCGAATACGCCCCGACCAGCAGGGAACCAAAGCTCAGGAGTAGCCATGTCCAGCCGACGCCTTCGCGCTCTCGCCTACTACCGTGTATCCACTAAGAAGCAGTTGGAGACCGATTACGACCCCGACGGCAACTCGATCCAGACCCAGCGCACCGACTGCCACGGTGCCGCCGACCGCTACGGCTACGACATCGTTGACGAATACCTCGAACCGGGCAACACCGCCACGTCGATCACCAAGCGCCCGGTCTTTCAGGACCTGCTCAAGCGAGTTGCCGAAAGGCGCGACGTCGACGCGGTCATCATCTACCGCCGCAACCGCATCTTCCGCGACGAGTGGGACGCCGCCATCACCGGCCGCGAGCTCAAAGACCAAGGAGTCCGGCTGATCTCGGCAAATGACTACACCGACGAGACTGCCGAAGGCCAACTCGTCGCCTCGGTCCTCGACAGCATCAACGCCTACCAATCCCGCGCCCAAGGCAACGACATCAAACGCAAAATGGCAGGCAAAGCCGCACGCGGCGGCACCCCCGGCCGGGCCAAACTCGGCTACCGCAACACCCACGAAGACATTGACGGCCGCTCGGTCGCCACCATCGCCGTCGACTCTGAACGCGCCCCGTACATCCATACCGCTTTCGAGCTGTATGCCACCGGCAAATACTCGATCCGCGACCTGCGCGACGCCCTCAGCGCCGCCGGACTCCGCTCCCGGCCCTCGAAATCACACCCGGCCGGGACCATCGTCTCGGCCAACCGGCTGGAGAAGATCCTGCGCGACCGCTACTACCTCGGCTACGTCATCTGGGGCGGTCAAGAACACCCCGGCCGTCACCAGCCGCTGATCGAACCCGAGCTGTTCGCCCAAGTCCAGGACGTTCTCGCCAGACGGAGCAGGGGCACCCGCGACCAGACCTGGAAGCACTACCTCAAGGGCCTGCTGTGGTGCGCACGCTGCGAGGGCCGCCTCGTCTTCGAACCCGCCCGCTCCCAAGACGGCCGCCCGCACTTTTATTACCGCTGCATCAACCGCCAAGGCGGCAAATGCGACCTCCCCAGGTTCCGCCTCACCGTCATCGAACACGCCGTCGAAGCGCACTACGCGACCATCGCCGTCACCGAGACCGAGCGCGCCGAAGTCCACGCCGCGCTCCGCGAAGCACTCGACGCCCAGCTCTCAACCACCAAAGCACTCCGCCAGCGCCTCCGATCCGAGATGACGCGATTGGACAGCCGCGAGGACGCCTACCTCGAACTCGTCGGCGACCTGAACTGGCCCAAGGAAAAACTCACCAAGAAGATGCAGGATATCACCCTCGAACGCGACCGCATCCGCCAGCGGCTCAGCGAGGCCGACACCGCCGACTACGCTGAGGCCGAACGCCGTATCACCGCGCTGATCGACCTGCTATCCGATCCGCGCGGCCTCTACCGCAGCCTTCCCGACGACTACCGCCAAGCCTTCAATGACCTCTGCTTCGACAAGCTGTACATCGACGCCGACGACCCCGATACCCCCACGGTCGTCCGAACCGACGACAACGCAGCGCGCGAACCGCTCAAGCGCTACTGCGAGCAGCTTCACGCGGGGAGCTTCGAAGACAAGAAAGAGGGCCGCGACTCGCGTCACGGCCCCTCTCTTGGTGCCCCATGTTCAAAGGTGACACCTACTGTCGGGTTGACAGGATTTGAACCTGCGACCCCCTCGTCCCGAACGAGGTGCGCTACCAAGCTGCGCCACAACCCGATGTTCTGTTTTCGCGCACACGCTGGGCGGATGCGTCGTTTGGAAATGCTACCCGAACCCGGGCGGGCCCGTCGAACGGGGTCGGGGGCGCGGGGCCCGGTCACATCCGGGCCCCGGCGCCGCCGCTAGAAGACCTTCGGGACGAACGTCAGGAGGCTCGCCTCCGGGGCGCACGCGAACCGCACCGGCGCGTACGGGCTGGTGCCCAGGCCCGCCGAGACGTGCAGCCACATGTCCTCCCACGGGTGCAGGCCCTTCACGCGCTCGCGGTCGATGCCGCAGTTGGTGACGAGCGCCCCGTAGCCGGGCACGCAGACCTGCCCGCCGTGGGTGTGGCCCGCGGCCACGAAGTCGTAGCCGTCGGCCTCGAAGGAGTCGAGGACGCGCGGCTCGGGCGAGTGGGTGAGGCCGATCGACAGGTCGGCGCTCGACGGGACGGACCCGGCGACGAGCTCGTAGTCGTCGAGGTCGAAGTGCGGGTCGTCGACGCCTGCGAAGTGGACGTTCATACCCGAGACGACCTTGTCGGCGGCGGCGTTGTTCAGGTCGAGCCACCCGCCGTCGACGAGGACCTTCCGCAGCTCCTCGGTGGGCAGCGGCTCGCCGTACCGGTGCTCGTGGTTGCGGTTGAAGTACTGGAGCGGGTTCTTGAACACCGGCGCGTAGTAGTCGTTCGAGCCGAACACGAACGCGCCCGGCGCCTTGAACAGCGGCCGGAGGGTCTTCGCGACCAGGTCGACCGCGTCCGGGTGGGCGAGGTTGTCGCCGGTCAGGAGCACCAGGTCCGGGTCGAGCGCGGACAGGGACGCGACCCAGTGGGCCTTGCGGACCTGGCCGGGCGTCATGTGGAGGTCGGAGATGTGCAGGACCCGGATAGGCTCGGCACCTTCGGGAAGCGCGGGCACCGCGAAGTGCCTGAGCGTGTACTGGACGCGTTCGTATAGGGACGCGTAGGCGAGCGCCAGCGCCCCCGCGCCGACCCCGATCCCGGCTGCTGCGGCAAGTCCACGGCTGATCTTCATACCCCCAACGGTAGATTGTCGAGATATGAGCGAGCTAAAGACCCAGTTGGAAACGGATATGCGAGCCGCCCTCAAGGCCAAGGACAAGGTGACACTGGGCACGCTCCGCATGATCATCACGGCAATTCGGAACGAAGAGGTCGCCGGGAAGAGCAAGCGCGAACTCGACGACGCCGACGTGGTGAAAGTCCTGGTCAAGCAGGCGAAGCAGCGGCGCGAGGCGGCCGACGCGTTCCGTGCGGGGGGCCGCGAGGAGTCCGCGGAGAACGAGCTCGCGGAGGAGGCCGTCATCAAGCGGTACCTGCCGACGGAGCTCACTGAGGCAGAAGTCACTGAACTGGTGCGCGCCGCGATCGCCGAGGGCGGGTTCTCGGGCCCGAAGGACATGGGCAAGGTCATGAAGGCGATCGGCCCGAAGACCGCGGGCCGGGCCGACGGGAAGCTCGTCGCGGGCATCGTCAAGGACGCGCTCGCGCAGTGACGCGGCCGGGCCGTGTCGCTGCACACGGCTATCGTTGAACGCCGGGCCCGAAGCACGTTTCAGAACCTTGAGGAATCCATGTCCAGCCACATCACGGCGGAGGCCGCGCGCCGCCGCACGTTCGCGGTGATCTCCCACCCCGACGCCGGCAAGTCGACGATCACCGAGGCCCTGGCGCTGCACGGCCGCGCCATCTCGACCGCGGGGGCCGTCCACGGCAAGGGCGACCGCAAGGGCGTGGTGTCCGACTGGATGTCCATGGAGCAGGACCGCGGCATCTCGATCACGTCGGCGGCCCTCCAGTTCGAGTACCGCGACTGCGTCGTCAACCTCCTCGACACCCCCGGCCACGCCGACTTCTCCGAGGACACGTACCGGGTGCTCACCGCGGTCGACGCCGCGGTGATGCTCCTGGACGCCGCGAAGGGCCTGGAGCCGCAGACGCTGAAGCTGTTCGAGGTGTGCCGGGCGCGGCGCATCCCCGTCATCACGTTCGTGAACAAGTGGGACCGGCCCGCGAAGGACGCCCTCGAGCTCATCGAGGAGATCGAGACGCGCATCGGCATCAAGCCCACGCCCGTGACGTGGCCCGTCGGCGTCGGCGGGGAGTTCCGCGGCGTCATCGAGCGGATCGGGTTCGGCGAGTGGCGGGACGGCCGCCGCGAGGCCGGGCCCCAGGTCCCCGGGATGGTCCGGTACGAGCGGTCCCCGGGCGGGGAGCGGTCGGCGATCGCCGAGCACCTCGGCGCCGATGAGGCGGCCGCGCAGTTCGGGGCCGACTACGAACGCGCGCAGGAAGAATCAGAATTGCTGAGCGAGGTCGAGGCGGACTTCGACCAGAAGACGTTCGAGGCGGGGCAGACCACGCCGACGCTGTTCGGCGCGGCGCTCGTCCACTTCGGGGTCGGGCAGCTCCTCGACCTGCTCGTCGACATCGCGCCGTCGCCGTTCGCGCGCGAGGACGCGAAGGGCGGGCCGCGGGAGCTGGAGACCGGGTTCTCCGGGTTCGTGTTCAAGTCGCAGGCGAACATGAACGCCTCGCACCGCGACCAGCTCGCGTTCATCCGCGTCTGCTCGGGCCGGTTCGAGCGCGGCATGCAGGTGACGCAGGCCCAGGGCGGGCGGACCATGTCCACGAAGTACGCGCAGACCCTGTTCGGGTCGGCGCGCGACACCGTCGACGAGGCGTGGCCCGGCGACATCGTGGGCCTCGTCAACGCCACCGGCCTGTCGGTGGGCGACACGATCTACCAGGGGAAGGCCGTCGAGTACCCGCCGCTGCCGGCGTTCGCGCCCGAGCACTTCGGGGCGCTCCAGATGCACGACACGTCGAAGGCGAAGCGGTTCCGGCGCGGCATCGCGCAGCTCGACGCCGAAGGGGTCGTGCAGGTCCTGTACTCCGAGCGGCGCGGCGAGGCCACGCCCGTGCTCGCCGCCGTCGGGCCCCTCCAGTTCGAGGTGACCACGGCGCGGCTCCAGGCCGAGTTCGACGTCCCCGCCACGATCTCGAACCTGCCGTACCAGCTCGCGCGGCTCACCGACGCTGAAGGTGCGGCCCGGCTGCGCACCGCCCCCGGCGTCGAGGTGTTCTCGCGGCCGCGCGACGGCGCGTTCCTGGTGGCGCTGCCGAACAAGTACCGCATCCAGACCATCCAGAACGACTACCCGGGTATCGTCCTGGAGCCGCTCCTGGCCGGGGGCCAGGGCTGATGGCGCGCCTGCTGACCTCGGGCGACATCCGCACGCTTTCGCGCGGCCTGAACATCACCCCCACCAAGAAGTGGGGCCAGAACTTCGTCGTCGACGCGAACACGGTGCGGCGCATCGCCGCCGCCGCGAAGCTCGACGCCGAGGACGTCGTCATGGAGGTCGGCCCCGGCCTCGGCTCGCTCACCTTGGCGCTCATCGAGATCGCCCGCAAGGTGATCGCCGTCGAGATCGACCCGAAGCTCGCGCTCGCGCTGCCGACCACGGTCGCGCACCGGGCGCCCGAGGAGCACGAGCGGCTCGTCGTCGTCGAGACCGACGCGGCCCGCGTCGACCCCGCGCAGCTGCCCGAGCCGCCGACCGCGCTGGTCGCGAACCTCCCGTACAACGTGGCCGTGCCCGTGGTGCTGCACGCACTCGAGACGTTCCCGACGCTGCGCAAGGGCCTGGTCATGGTGCAGGCGGAGGTCGGCGACCGGCTCACCGCGCAGCCCGGGTCGAAGATCTACGGCTCCCCGAGCGTGAAGATGGCCTGGTACGCCAGGGCGAAGCGGGCCGGGTCGGTGTCGGCGAACGTGTTCTGGCCGGTGCCGAACGTCGCGAGCGCACTCGTCGCGTTCGAGCGGATCCAGAGCCCCGACGCCAACCGCGTCGAGGTGTTCGGCGCGGTCGACGCCGCGTTCGGGCAGCGGCGCAAGATGCTGCGCCAGTCCCTGAAGGCGTGGGCGGGCGAGCAGGTGGACGCGGTCCTGGAGCGGTCCGGGATCGAACCCACCAGGCGGGGTGAATCGTTGGACATAGCGGAGTTCATCGCCCTCGCCGACGCCAAGGAGGCGCTGGGCGGGACCAGTCGGACCTGAGGAGGCCTGAATGACCGGACAGACCGCGCCGGCCGCACCGCCGGTCGGCGTATCCGTCGACGTCCCCGCCAAGATCAACCCGCACTTGGGCGTCGGGGACGCCCGCGCCGACGGCTACCACGCGCTGTCCACGGTGTACCAGGCGATCTCGCTGCACGACACCGTGACCGCCGAGCGGCGCGGCGAGCCCGGCATCGAGATCACGATCTCCGGTGAAGGCGCCGGGGAGCTGCCCACGGACGAGGCGAACCTCGCGCACAAGGCCGCGAAGCTCATCGCCCTCTACGCCGGGATCGAACCGGACGTCAAGCTGCACTTGAACAAGCGCATCCCCGTCGCCGGGGGCCTCGCGGGGGGCTCCGCGGACGCGGCCGGCGCGCTCATCGCCTGCGCGCGGCTGTGGGACGTGGAGATCGGCGACGCCGAGCTGCACCGCCTCGCCGCAGGGCTCGGCTCCGACGTCCCGTTCTGCCTCAAGGGCGGCACCGCGATCGGCACCGGGCGCGGCGAGGAGCTGACCCCGGTGGCCGCCAAGGGGACCTGGCACTGGGTCGTCGCGACCACCGACACGCAGATCTCGACCCCCGAGTGCTACAAGGAGGTCGACCGGCTCCGCGAGGACGGCATCGGCCGCTACTCCTCCGATGTGGACCAGATCGTGCGGGCCTTCGAGTCCGGCGCCGACGCCGACGCGCTCGCGCGCCTCCTCGTCAACGACATGGAGGCCGCCGCCGTCAGCCTGCGCCCGCAGCTCGCCTCGCTCATGCACGGCGGCCTCGAGGAAGGCGCGCTCACCGCGCACGTCTCCGGCTCCGGGCCCACGATCCTGTTCCTCGCCGACGACGTCAAGCACGCCGTCGCCCTGGCCCGGCGCATCAGGATGCGCGGCGGCGCCCGCAGCGTCCACCTCGCCCACGGCCCCGTCCCGGGCCCGGCCGCCTAGCGTCCACCGCACATGAAGGGCCGCACCGGGGACCGCCCCGGCGCGGCCCTGATTGCACCCCAGATTGCACTTTCATAAAGAAATCTTGCTGAAGCGGTCCAGGCCAGCCCCGACCGCGGCCCGCCCGCGCCCCCCGCAGGGCCCGCGAAGCGCACCGGCCCGTAACCGGCGGCGGCTACGTTCACGCCGTCACCTGCCCCGCCTCCAGAAAGGTTCGCGGAACCATGCCCTCCGTGTTCGAAGACCCAGAAGGCTACCTGCGGGATTTCGAGAGCCGCATCACCACCATGGCGCAGAAGGCGTCCGCCCTCGACGAGGCGCTCGAGGCCGCCACCGCCACCGCCAAGTCCGAGAACGGCGAGGTGCGCATCAAGGTCGGCGCCGGCGGCGCCCTCCAGGAGATCCACCTCAGCAGTCAGGCCTCCACCCTCACCCCCCGGACCCTCGCCGCCATGATCAAGGAGGTCTACGACCAGGCCGCGATCCAGGCCGGCGACAACTCCACCCGGGCCCTCGCCGACGTGTTCGGCGAGGACAGCGACATCGTCAACCAGGTCAGAGCGAACCGCCCCGAGGTGTAGCCGCGTGCAGAACAGCAACCTGATCCCCTCGGCCGAGGCGTTCGAGACCCACGCCGCAGGCATCAAGTCCAAAGTGGTCGACCGCGTGGCGCAGGCCGCCGACGCCGCGCAGCAGAAGGGCTACGGCGACCTCCTCGACTTCGGCATCGTCAACCTGCCCTTCGCGGGCGGCGCCGCCGACCTCAAGAACAAGGCCGTCGCGGCCCTCGGCCTCGCCGTCGACGGCACCGAGGAGCTCGCCGCCCAGATCAAGGAGACCGGCCAGGCGTACCACGACAACGACGACGCGGTCGCCCAGACGTTCAACGAGTTCACCAGCGA
Organism: Glycomyces sp. NPDC047369; assembly: GCA_040643255.1. Classification (GTDB taxonomy): domain Bacteria; phylum Actinomycetota; class Actinomycetes; order Mycobacteriales; family Micromonosporaceae; genus Glycomyces. The sequence continues at coordinate 577,384 of JBEYTX010000002.1, forward strand.
GACGGAGCAGCCATGAACGACCTCATCGTCAACCCCGACAAGTCCGTCCCCGGCGCCGGGACCTTCACCGGCGCCAAGGCCCTCCACAGCGCCCAGCTCCTCGCGAACTCCGAGACCGACCTCGAAAAGGGCCTCAACGGCACCGTCATGGCCCTCGACATCATCGGCATGGTCCTCAACCCGCTCATGGGGTTCGCCAAGGCCGGCGTCGGCTTCCTCATCGAGCACGTCGGGCCCCTGCGCGACTTCCTCGAGATCCTCGCCGGCGACCCCACCTCCATCAACGCCACCAAGGACACCTGGAAGAACATCGAGGCCGCCCTCGACCAGGCCGCCACCGACCTCGTCGGCGACGCGGGCGCCGTCGCCGACTGGACCGGCGACGCCGCCGACGCCTACCGCGCGCGGCTCGGCGACTTCGAGGCCGCGATCCGCGCCGCGGGCGCCTCCTCCGGGAGCATCGCGAAGTACATGGAGGTCATGGGGATCTGGACCGCGGTCACCCGCGCGATCATCCTCGAGATCATCTGCGAGTTCGTCGCCCGCGCCGTCATGTACGCACTCGCGGCGCTGGCGGCCTCGTGGTTCACGTTCGGCGGGTCGTTCGCGGCCATGATCTCCGGCGTCATCGCCGACGCCCTCGTCCAGATCGCGAAGATGATGACCCACCTCGCCAAGCTCGGCAGCGCCATGTCGAAGCTCGCGGGCCGCTTCCCGAAGGTCGCCGGGTCGCTCGACGACGCGGGCAAGGCCGTGTCGAACCTCGGCACCAAGGGGTACGTCAAGACCGGCTACAAGAACATCGCCTACAACCGCAAGGCCCTCGACCAGCAGGAGGCCGCGATCGCCGCGGGCAAGAACACCAAGGGCTTCGGCAAGATGACGGGGACGCAGGGCGACAACGGGGCCGAGATCTACAAGACGCTGCGCAGCCCCTGGGGCTCGGGCAACATCCCCGGCACCGGCGGCCTCAAGCCCATCTACGACAGCAAGGTCATCCCGCAGATGACCTTCAAGGGCCACGAGATCACCGAGGGCAAGAGCATCGCCAAGATCATCGGCGGCTACCCGATGAGCGGCGCCAAGGGCGGCATGAAGGGCGCCCCCGCCGCGACGCAGGACCCCGCGCCGCCGCAGGACCAGCAGCCGCAGCAGTGACCCGCGGCCCGCAGCGCCCGGCCCGCCCGGCGCGGGTCAGGCGTTGCGGTCCCAGATCATCCTGAGCCCGTGGAGGGTCAGGTTCGGCTCGTAGTGGGTGATGGTCTCGCACTGCTCGATGACGACCGGGGCGAGGCCGCCGGTCGCGACGACCGCGGTCGGGTCGGTGCCGAGCTCGGCCGCGATGCGGCGGACCAGGCCGTCCACCTGCGCCGCAGTGCCGTAGACCATGCCCGACTGGAGGCACTCGACCGTGTTCTTCCCGATGACGCTGCGCGGCTTCACGAGCGGGATCTTCAGCAGGTTCGCGGCCCGCGACGCGAGCGCGTCGATGGAGATCTCGATGCCCGGAGCGAAAGCGCCGCCGAGGAAGTCGCCGGTCTCGGAGATCACGTCGATGTTCGTGGACGTTCCGAAGTCGACGGTGATGCAGGGCCCGCCGTAGAGGTGGAACGCCGCGTACGTGTTCGCGATGCGGTCCGGCCCGGCCTCGCGCGGGTTGTCGATGCTCAGGCGCACACCGGTCTTCACGCCCGGCGCGATCTGGACGAGGCGCGCGTGCGGGTAGTAGCGCTGCGCCATCTTCGCGACCTCCGCGCCCTGCTGGGGCACAGTGGACGACAGCGCGATGCCCGACAGGTCGACGCCGTCGCCGTCGAGGAGCGCCCGGAACGTCAGGCCCAGCTCGTCGGCGGTGGCGTGCGGGTCGGTGCGGATCCGCCACGAGTGCTTGAGGGTCTCGCCGTCGAACACGGCCAGCACCGTGTTCGTGTTCCCGATGTCGACGCACAGCAGCACGGCTCTACTCCTCGAAGTCCAGGCCGATGTCCAGAATGGGCGAGGAGTGCGTCAGCGCGCCCACGGAGATGTAGTCGACGCCGGTGGCGGCGTAGTCGACCGCGGTGTCGAGGGTGATCGTGCCCGTCGCCTCCAGCTCGGCGCGCTCGCCGACGGCCTCGACGACCTCGGCGAGCTCCTTGGGGCTCATGTTGTCGCACAGGAGGAACACGGCCCCGGCGGCGACCGCTTCGAGGGCCTCCTCGATGGTCTCGACCTCGACCTGGACGTCCACATCGGGCTCGGCGGAGCGGACCGCGTTGAACGCCTCGGTGATCGAACCCGCGGCCTCCTTGTGGTTGTCCTTGATCATGGCGACGTCGTACAGGCCCATGCGCTTGTTGTCGCCGCCCCCGGCGCGCACCGCGTACTTCTCGAACGCGCGCAGGCCCGGCGTGGTCTTGCGGGTGTCGAGGACGGTGGTGTGCCAGTCGGCGAGGACGTCGGCGAAGCGGCGGGTGTGGGTGGCGACGCCGCTGATGCGGCACAGCAGATTCAGGGCGGTGCGCTCGGCCGCGAGGAGCGAGCGGGTGGGGCCGGTGACGCGGGCGAGGACCTGGCCGGCGCGGATGCGCGCGCCTTCCTTTACGAGGTACTGGAACTCGACGTCCCCGGGCATGGCGTGGAAGACCGCGTGGGCGACCGGGAGGCCCGCGAGGAGCCCGTCGGCGCGGGCGGTGACGGCCACGGTGGAGGTGTGCTCGGGGCCGAAGATCGACTCGGAGGTCACGTCGCGGCGCGCGTGGGAGAGGTCCTCGTCCAGGTAGTCCTGGACGGCGACGTACACGTCCTCGGGGTCGAGGCGGCAGGCGAGCAGCCGCTCGTCCAGTCCGGCCCCGCCGGGGACTTCGGCGAATCTGCTCATCTGATGGGCTCCCAGGTGGTTTCGAGCTCCCCGTCGGAGCTGATGGACAGGCACAGGTGGCCGAGCCAGGCGTCGGCGGCGTCGGGGTGGTCCTCGCGCCAGTGGCTGCCTCGGGTCTCGCGGCGCCGGTGCGCCGCGGCGGTGACGGCGGCCGCCACGGTCAGCAGGTTCGTCGCCTCCCATGTGGCCGGTCGCGGACGTCCGGACACATTGTCCCCCAGCGCGGTGAGCGACGCCGCGGTGGCCTCCAGTGACGACTCGGAGCGGAGCACGCCCGCGCCTTTCGTCATCGCTTCCTGGAGGGGCGCACGGGAGGTCGTGGAGCACACGGTGCCCTCGCCCTCGGGGAGCTCGGGGACGCCGGGGCTCGGCTTGCGCTCGGCGAGGTCGTCGGCGATGCGCTGCGCGAACACGAGCGCTTCGAGCAGGGAGTTGGAGGCGAGCCGGTTCGCGCCGTGCAGGCCGGTGCAGGCGGCCTCCCCGGCGGCGTAGAGGCCGGGGACACTGGTGCGGCCGTGGAGGTCGGTGCGCACGCCGCCGGAGGAGTAGTGGGCGGCGGGGGCGACGGGGATCATGTCGTGCACGGGGTCGACGCCGATCGCCCGGCAGGAGGCGGTGATCGTGGGGAACCGGTGCTCGAGCATGTCGCGGCCGAGGTGGCGGGCGTCGAGCCACATGTGCGGCTTGCCTTCGGCGATCATGCGGTTGGTGATGGCCTTGGCGACGACGTCGCGGGGCGCGAGCTCGGCGAGCTCGTGGCGGCCGACCATGAAGCGGTCGCCGGTGAAGTCGCGGAGGTACGCGCCTTCGCCGCGGAGGGCCTCGGAGATGAGCGGCTGCTGGTCGGCGCGCAGCGCGGGCGCGTCCGGGAATTGTCGGTCCCCGGGGATACCGTCGGGACCGAGTTCGGAGCTTCCGGCCGCGGTGCCGCCGCCGGGGCCGGAAGCCCCGGGCTGACCGCGCAGGCCGTCGCCCGCGACGCCTGCGACGTACAGGGACGTCGGGTGGAACTGGACGAACTCCAGGTCGGTCACGGTCGCACCGGCCCGCAGCGCCAGCGCCACGCCGTCGCCGATGGACACGGAGGGGTTGGTGGTCGACTGGAAGATCTGACCGAGGCCGCCGGTGGCGAGCACGACCGCGCGGGCCTCGACGCCGCCGACGCCGTGCTCGACGCCCTCGCCGAGGACGTGGAGGCTCACCCCGGCCGCGTGGCCGCGGGCGTCGGTGAGCAGGTCGAGGACCATGGCGTTCTCGATGATGCGGATCCACGGGTCGCGCAGGACCGCGGCGTGGAGTGCGCGCTGGATCTCGGCGCCGGTGGCGTCGCCGCCGGCGTGGACGATGCGGCGGGCGCGGTGGCCGCCTTCGCGGGTGAGCTGGAGTGAGCCGTCGGGGTCGCGGTCGAACTCGGTGCCGAGGTGGATGAGGTCGGCGATGCGCTCGGGGCCTTCGGTGACGGTGACGTCGACGGCGGCGGGGTCGCAGAGGCCGACGCCTGCGATCTGGGTGTCGCGGGCGTGCGCTTCGGGGGTGTCGTGCGGGTCGAGCACGGCGGCGACGCCGCCCTGCGCCCAGCGGGTGGAGCCGTCGTCGATGTGGACCTTGGTGACGACGGTGACGTGGAATCCGGCCTGCCGCAGGTTGAGCGCGCAGGTGAGCCCGGCGACGCCGGAGCCGATGACGCACACGTCGGTCGTCTCGGTCCAGGACGGCGCGGCGGCGCGCAGCCGCCGCGGCAGGCGGGGCAGGTGCGGGAGCGCCCCGGCCTCCGGCCCAGTGAACACGGGTGGCACGTGCCGTCGCCCTTCTAGCCGGGTCGCCCCGGTCGCCCGGGGACCCGCTCGGTGTGCGCGCCGACCGGCGCGCGGTTCGGATCAACTGTGCCCTCACAGAGCGCCTCCGCGCCAGCGGACGTGACGATCGCGTCACACGGCAAGGCGAGAACATGAGAGTTTCGCGGCTTCGCAGGTGCCCCCGCTTTCAAGCCTGCCCGCGGGGTGCGACAGCGGTGGCGCAGCGAAGGCCGGGGGAGGGTGCGGTCGGCGGCGGTGGCGCGACCGGTGGGAACGCGAGAGGTTCGCAGGTTTGGAGTCGCCCCCGCTTTCAAGCGTGCCCGGAGGGTCCGACAGCAGCTGCGCGGCGAGGGTCCGCGGAGGGTGTGGTCCGCGGCGGCAGCGCCGCCGCGGGCGGGAACGTGAGGGGTTCGCGGGTTCGTAGGCGCCCCCGCTTTCAAGCCTGCCCGGGGGGTGCGACAGCGGTGACTCGGTGAGGGCCGGGGGGTGGGGCGGTCGGCGGGAGTGCGGCGGTCGGGAGCGGGGTGGTGGGGATGTGGCCGGGCCCGGCCTGTGCCGCTGGTGGCGGGGCAGGTCGGGCCCGGGTTCGGTGTGGTCACGGGTGGTGGGGTCAGCCGCGGGCGGAGGCGCGCTGGACGAAGTCGGCGAGGTCGGCGGACTGGGCCAGGCGGGAGGGCTCGTGGACGTACATCATGTGGCCGGCGGGGTAGGTCTTGGTCTCGATGCCGGCGCGAGCGTCGAGGGGGATCTCGAGGTGGTCGAGGGTGTACTCGATGGCCTCGACGGGGACGCCGCCGTCGTAGCGGCCCATGGCGATGTGGACCTTCATGTGCGGGTTGAGACGCATGGCGTTGCCGAGCTTGCCGATGACGTCGACGGCCTCGCCCTCGAACTCCTTGTACGACCACGGGTGCACGGCGCGCGAGAGGCGCTCGTAGACGTGCTCGTTCTCGTACTCGAGCTCGGTGCGCACGTAGTGCTGGAGCGCGGCCGTGTACGGCCCGTCGGTGCCGATGAGGAACGGGTCGTACGGCATCTTCTCGTACGTGTAGTGGTCGGCGGGCCCGGTGAAGCGGGTGTCGAGGCGGCCGGTGACGAGTCGCTTGTGGCGCAGCAGCTCCGCGTAGAAGCGGGTGTGCTCCAGGCGCAGGTTCGCGGCGTCGACGTAGTCCTCGGAGACGCCGGTGAGCGAGGCGATCTTGGCGACGGCGGCGGCGCGCTCGGCCGGGTCGAGGTTCTGGCCCTTGGCGAGGACGGCGCGGTACTCGTCGGCGTAGGCGCGGGCCTCGGCGACCAGGCCGTCGAGGTCGCGGTCGGGGTGGAGGCCGTGGTAGTGCGCGGTGGCCGCGTACATGGGGAGGAACAGCGGGCCGGGGAGGTCGGAGCGGCTGGTGTGGAACAGCGTCTCCATGTTGAACGCCGGGGCGATGAACATGACGCCGTTGAGGGCCAGGCCGAACCGGGTGAGGAGGTGCTCGGCGATGCCGGCGCCGCGGGTGCCGCCGTAGGACTCGCCGATGAGGAACTTCGGCGACAGCCAGCGGTTGTTCCGCGTGGTCCACAGGCGGATGATCTCGGAGACGGACTCGATGTCCTTGGTGAACCCGTGGTAGTCGCGGGGGTTGCCGCCCTCGACGGCGCGGGACCAGCCGGTGGAGATCGGGTCGATGAACACCAGGTCGGTGTGGCGCAGGAGGGTCTCCTCGTTGTCGAGGAGGCCGTACGGGGGCGGGGTGAGGTTCCCGGCGTCGCCGGAGTCGACGCGGCGCGGGCCGAGCAGGCCCATGTGCAGCCAGATCGAGGACGAACCGGGGCCGCCGTTGAAGGCGAAGGTGACCGGCCGCTCGGTGACGTCGGCGTCGTCGAGGGTGTAGTACGTGATGGAGACCTCGGCCTTGGGCTTGCGGCCGTTGAACTTGTCGTCCTCGGTGACCTCCTCGTGGAACACGATGCGGCCCGTGGTCGCCGTGTACGCGAGGTCGCCCAGGGTGTGGCGGGTGGTCTTCAGGTCGTCGACGGGGTCGGGCTTGTCGGCCTTCTTGTCGTCGGCGGTCGCCTTGTCGGCGGTCTCGTGCTTCGGTTCTTCGCTCATGAGTCTGTAACTTACCGCCCGGCTAGTGGCGACGCCACCACGTTGCCCGCCGTTCCGGGCGCGGGGTGCGCCTTGTCGGCGTTGACCTCGATGATCTCGTTGCGCTCGTCGACGTGAACGACCGTGGGCGTGAACGCCCGCGCCTCAGCGTCCTCCATCTGCGCGTACGAGATGAGGATCACAAGGTCGCCGGGGGCGACGAGGCGGGCGGCCGCGCCGTTGATGCCGATGACGCCCGTGCCGCGCTCCCCGGCGATCGTGTACGTCTCCAGGCGCGCGCCGTTCGTGATGTCGACGATGGCGACCATCTCGCCGTCGAGGATGTCGGCGGCGTCGAGCAGGTCCGCGTCCACGGTGACGGACCCGACGTAGTGCAGGTCGGCCTGGGTGACGGTGGCGCGGTGGATCTTCGACTTGAACATGGTGCGGATCATCGGGCGTCTCCTACAGTGACGGGGGCGTTGTCGATCAGGCGGGTCGTGCCCGCCTTCGCGGCGATGAGGATCCTCGCCGGGCCCCGGTCGGGGGCCTCGCCGAGGTCGTTCGCCCGGACGGCGACGTAGTCGACGTCCAGGCCGGGCTCGGCCGCCAGGGTCGCCTGGGCGGCGGCGAGCGGGTCGGGGGAGGCCTGGGCGGCCTCGATCGCGCGGGGGATGGCGAGCGCGGCGGCGCGCTCGGCCGCCGACAGGAACACGTTGCGGCTGGACCGGGCCAGGCCGTCGTCCTCGCGGTCGGTGGGGACGGCGACGACGTCGATCCCCATGTCGAGGTCGGCGACCATGCGCCGGACCATCGCGAGCTGCTGGAAGTCCTTCTCGCCGAACATCGCGACGTCAGGACGGGTCAGGTGGAACAGCTTCGCGACGACCGTGAGCACGCCGGTGAAGAACCCGGGCCGGGACGCGCCTTCGAGGATCTCGCCGTCGGGGCCCGCGTGCACGGTGGTCAGGCCCTCGCGCCCCTCCGGGTACATCTCGGCGACGCTCGGCGCGAACACGAGGTCCACGCCGTCGGCCTCGCAGATCGCCAGGTCCGCGTCGAGGGTCCGCGGGTACTTGTCGAGGTCCTCGTTCGGGCGGAACTGGAGCGGGTTGACGAAGACCGTGACGACGCATGAGTCGGCGATCTCCTTGGCGCGCCGGAAGTTCGCGCGGTGGCCCTCGTGGAGCGCCCCCATGGTGGGGACGACCGCGACGCGCCCGGGCAGGGCGGCGCGGGCCTTCGCCAAGTCGGCCTTGGTGTGGACGAGCACGGTCACTGCGTCTCCTCGGTGTCGGGGTGGGCGAGCACGTCGAGCAGGCCCTCGGCGTCGGCGCTCTTCAGGCGCCCCGAGTCGAGGGCGCGCTCGGCGGTGCGCCGGGCCATGGCCCGGTAGGTCTCGGCGATGTCGGTGCCCGCGAGGGCCTTCAGGTGCCGGGCGACCGTGCCCGCGTCGCCGCGGGACACCGGCCCGGTCAGGGCCGCGTCGCCGTGCCGCAGGGCGTTGTCGAGGGACGCCGACACCAGCGGCCCCATGAGCCGCTCCGGCTTCGCGATGCCGATGGCGCGCAACTGGTCCGCGGCGTCGTTCACGAGCGTCATGAGGTGGTTCGCGGCGTACACGAGCGCCGCGTGGTACCGGGCCCGGTCGGCCTCGTCCACGTGCTCGGGCTCGCCGCCCATCTCCAGGACCAGGGCCTCGCCCACGAAGCGGGCCTCGGCCTCGCCGGTGACCGCCCACGAGATGCCGTTCAGGCGCTCCAGGTCCTCGTCGCGGCCCGTGAACGTCATCGCCGGGGCCAGCGCGATCGTGAGCGCCCCCGCGTCGCGGGCGGGGCGCAGCGCCTCGACGCCTAGGGCGCCGGAGGTGTGGACCCAGATCTGCCCGGGCCGGACGGGCAGGGACGCGACGAGCGGGGTGATGGCGTCGTCGGGGACGGCCACGAGGACCAGGTCCGCGGCGGCGGCCACGTCGGGGGGAGGGAGGAGTTCGGCGCCCGGCAGATGGCGGGCGGCGCGCCTGCGGGAGTCGTCGGATACGGCGGAGGCGGCCACCACGCGGTGGCCGGCGCGGGTGAGGGCCGCCCCGACGACGGAGCCGACCCGGCCCGCGGAGACGACGCCGACCGCGAGCCGTGAGGCCGGTCGCTGCGACGCGCCGCTGCGCTGCTGATCCATGATGCTGATCCAGTCCTTCGGAAGGTACCGGTCATTGCTTACGCGTTAATTGTGCGTCTCCGGCGGGGGAACGCCAGCCCGGGAGCCCCCGAGTGGTCATTCTCACTGCACGCCTAGGGTCGATGGATGGCGGGATTCGAGCGGTGGGGGGCGGCCATGGAGCGCGCCCTCTACGGCCCCGGCGGGTTCTACCGGCGCGAACTCCCCGCGGACCACTTCGCGACCAGCGCCCAGACCAGGGCCTTCGCCGCCGCGGTCGCACGCCTCGCGGCCCGGACCTACGAGCGCCTCGGACGGCCTGACGGATTCACCGTGGTCGACGTCGGCGCGGGCGGCGGCGACCTCCTCGCCCACCTCGCCGCGCTCCTGCCCGACCGCATCGCCCTCACCGCCGTCGAGCTGCGCCCCCGCCCCGCGGGCCTGCCCGGCCGCATCGCATGGACCCCCGAGCCCCCCGGCCGGTTCACCGGGCTCCTCACCGCCTGCGAACTGCTCGACAACGTCCCCTGCGACGTCGCCGCCGTCGACGCGGCGGGGGAGCGCCGCTACGAGGAGGTCCGCCCGGACGGCGCGACCCGCCTCGGCGACGCCCTAAACGACCGCGACCGCGACTGGCTCGACCGGTGGTGGCCGATCACCGCGCCGGGCGAGCGCGCCGAGATCGGGCGCCCCCGCGACGACGCCTGGCGGGCCCTCACCGCCCGCCTCCACCGGGGCGCGGCCCTCGCGGTCGACTACGGCCACACCGCGGACCGCAGGCCCGAGGGCGGCACCCTCACCGGCTTCAAGGACGGCCGCCTCGCCGCGCCCGTCCCCGACGGCACCTGCGACCTCACCGCCCACGTCGCCGTCGACGCCCTCGGCGGCGGCCGCTGCGAACGCCAGCGGGACGCCCTCCGCGGCCTCGGCGTCAGCGCCGACCTGCCGTCGCTCGGCCTCGCCCGGACCGCGCCGATGGCGTACGCGACGGCGCTGGCGCTGGCGGGCGAGTCGGCGCGGCTGACCGACCCGGCGGGGCTGGGCGCGCACTGGTGGGTGCGCGTCGACAAGTAGGTCAGACGAGGGCGGCGGCGCGGTACGCCGTGGGGCTCTTGCCTTTCCGGCGTTTGAAGGCGTTGGAGAAGCCGAACTGGTCGGCGTAGCCGACGGTGCGGGCGATCTGGGCGACGGTGAGGTCGGGGTCGGCGAGGAGCTCCTCGGCGAGCTCCATGCGCCGCTCCGTCAGGTACGTGAGCGGCGGTTCGCCCATGATCTCGGTGAAGCGCTTGGCGAGGAGCGCCCGGGAGACGCCCGCCTGCAACGCGAGGCCGGCGACGGTCCAGGGCGCGGCCGGGCGGGTGTGGATGGCCTCCAGGGCGGGCCCGGCGACGGGGTCGGCGAAGCCGCGGTACCAGGTCGGGGCGGCCGCGGCCTGCTCGTCGAACCAGGTGCGGAGGGTGCAGACCAGGCCCCAGTCGAAGAGGCGGTCGATGTACGCCTGCGTGCCGGGCTTGCGGGACGCGAGGTCGTCGGCGCACACGGCGAGGAGCGCGGAGGTCTCGGCGTCGTCGTCGACGACGATGACCGGCGGGAGGGCGCGCAGGAGCCGCTCGTGGCGGCGGCCGGTGGCCCGGTAGGCGCCGACGAACAGGTCCGTGGCGGGCCCGTCCCCGGCGGGCGGGGCGGCCTCGTAGGCGCACGCCTCGGGGTCGAAGCAGGTGAGCCAGTAGTCGAGGTGCGGGCGCTCCACGGACGCGGCGGCGTCGGCCATGCGGAACGGCTCGTGGCCGCGCACGACCGCGGTCTGGCCCTCCTTGACGGGGACGGCGGTGCCGTCGGCGAGGAGGAGCACGCCGCCGCCGCGGGCGACGGTGACCATGGTGAGCGGGGCCCGGTCGTCGAACCGGACCACCCAGGGGGCCTTGAGGAGCGCGTCGCCGAGGATCGCGCCCTCGGCGCGGATGCCGCCGAGGAGTTCGCTGAGCGGGTCCATGCCGCAATGGTAGGAGGGGTTCCGGGGGGATCACACCCGCGCGAGCAGCCATCCGATCCCGGCGATGAGCGCGATCAGTCCGAACGCGACGTAGATGGCCAGCTCGACCCAGTCGCTGGCGGACAATCGCCGCCAGAAGCCCTTGGGGGTCCGCTCGGGACCGCTGGAGTCGGGGGTGTCGTTCATCGCTCCAGCGTATTCAGGTCCTGCGGGCCGCGGCCACCGCCGCAAACGCTTTGACGGGCGGAGCACGTCCGACCACAATCGCGGGATGGGATTCGCAGACCTCTCAGGCGTGGGGTACGTGCTCGGCGACGGGCGGACGCTGTTCTCGGACGTGTCGTTCCGTGTCGGCGAGGGCGCCAAGGTCGCGCTCGTCGGCGCCAACGGGACCGGCAAGACGACGCTGCTCCGGATCGTCACGGGCGACCTGAAGGCCGACTCGGGCACGGTCTCGCACGGCGGCGGCCTGGGCGTGATGCGCCAGCTCGTGGGCATGCGCGAAGGCGAGCGGCCCCTCGGGGACCTCGCCGCCGAGCTGGGCCCGCCGCGGCTGCGCGACATCTGGAGGCGGCGCCGCAAGGCCGAGGCGCGGATGGCGGACGGCAATGAGCGCGACCAGCTCGCGTACGCGCAGGCCCTCGCCGACTGGGGCGAGGCGGGCGGGTACGAGTTCGAGGTCGTGTGCGACACGGTCGCCGTCGCGGTGCTCGGTCTGCCGTGGACGGAGGTCGAGTCGCGGCCGCTGCGCACGCTCTCGGGCGGCGAGCAGAAGCGGTTCGCGCTGCACCTGCTGCTCCAGGGCCGCGACGAGGTGCTCGTGCTCGACGAGCCGGACAACTTCCTCGACGTGCCCGCGAAACGCGAACTGGAGCAAGCGATCCGGGAGTCCGACAAGTCGATCCTGTTCGTCTCGCACGACCGCGAGGTCCTCGCGAACGCCGCCGACCGGATCGTGACCCTCGAAGCGGGCACGGCGTGGACGCACGGCGGCGGGTTCGCGACCTGGCACGAGGCGCGCGCGAACCGCCACGAGCGGTTCGAGGAGCTGCGGCGCCGCTGGGACGAGGAGCACCACAAGCTGCGCGAGCTCATGCTCATGTACAAGAACAAGGCCGCGTACAACGACTCGCTGGCCTCCCGGTACCGGGCCGCGCAGACGCGGCTGCGGAAGTTCGAGGAGGCCGGGCCGCCGCCGGAGCCGCCGCGCGACCAGGACATCCGCGTGAAGCTCGAAGGCGGGCGCACCGGCAAGCGCGCGGTCGTGTGCGAGCAGCTGGAGCTGGAGGACCTGACGTTCCCGTTCGACCTGGAGGTCTGGTACGGCGACCGCGTCGCGGTCCTGGGCGCCAACGGGACCGGCAAGAGCCACTTCCTGCGCCTGCTCGCCCGCGGCGGCACCGACCCGGAGCCGGGGGCGCAGTCGGGCGTGGTAGCCGCGCTGGAGCCGGTGCGGCACCACGGGACCGCGCGCCTCGGCGCCCGCGTCCATCCGGGGCACTTCTCGCAGACGCACGAGCATCCGGAGTTCACGGGCCGCACGCTGCGGGAGATCCTGTGGGACGGCGACCGGGACCGGCCCTCGCTGGAGCGGTCGAAGGCGATGAGCGCCCTGTCCCGCTACGAGCTCGCGCTCCAGTCCGAGCAGGACTTCGGGACGCTCTCGGGCGGGCAGCAGGCCCGGTTCATGGTGCTGCTCTTGGAGCTGTCGGGCGCGACGTGCCTGCTCCTGGACGAGCCGACCGACAACCTCGACCTGGCGAGCGCCGAGGCGCTCGAGGAGGGCCTGAAGTCCTTCGAGGGCACCGTCATCGCGGTGACGCACGACCGGTGGTTCACGCGCGGCTTCGACCGGTTCGTGGTGTTCCAGCGCGACGGCGAGGTCGTCGAGTCCGACGAGCCCGTCTGGGACGTCCGCTGAACGCGCCGCGCCGCGCGTAGGAGGGCGCGACCGGGATCGCCACTGGTGGAGGACGGTCCCGGCCGCGCCGGTCAATGGGGGCCGTTCACCAGGCGACGGGCAGGGTGTGGACGCCGTAGACGTTCATCTCGCTGCGCATGGGGATGTCCGCGGACGGCACGGCGAGGCGCAGGTCCGGGAAGGCCGCGAACAGCCGCGCGAAGCCGATGCGCATCTCGACGCGGGCGAGCTGCTGGCCCACGCACTGGTGGATGCCGTGCCCGAACGCCAGGTGCCCCTTGGCGTCCCGTCCGACGTCGAGCTCCCCGGGGCGCTCGTACCTCCCGGGGTCGCGGTTGGCGGCCTGGAGGGCGACGGTGACGTGGTCGCCCGCTTTGAAATGACGCCCCTCGATCTCGGCGTCCTCCTTCGCGATGCGCATGACGCCGTTGTGGGCGACGGTGAGGTACCGCAGGAGCTCCTCGACGGCCGCGGGCCACAGGCCCGGCTCGGCGGTGAGGCGAGCGAGCTGGTCCGGGTGCTCCAAGAGCGCGATCGTGCCTAGGCCCAGCATGTTCGCGGTGGTCTCGTGGCCCGCGACGAGGAGGATGAGGCCGATCCCGGCGGTCTCGACGTCGTGGAGGTCCGCGTCGGCGGCGAGCACGGAGAGCATGTCGTCGCCGAGGTCGGCGCGCTTGGCGGGCACGAGCTGCACGAGGTACCCGAACAGCTCGGCCATGGCCTTGTTCCGCTCCTCCACCGAGAGCGACAGGTCGAGCATGTCGGTCGAGTTGCGCTGGAACGCGTCCCGGTCGGCGTAGGGAACGCCGAGCATCTCGCAGATGACCAGGGACGGGACGGGGAGCGCGAACTCGCGCACCAGGTCCGCGCCGGGGCCGGCGGCCCGGAGCGATGCGATGCACCCGTCGACGATGTCGGCGATGTGCGGCTCCAGGTCCTTCATGCGCTTGACGGTGAACACGCCGGTGACCTTGCGGCGCAGGCGGGTGTGCTCGGGCGGGTCGAAGAACAGGAAGAACCCGGGCGGGACCTGCTCCGAGATGGACACGAACACGTGCGGGAGGTCGGTGGGCGAGTGGACGAACCGCTCGGCGGTGGAGAACCGCGGGTCGGCGAGGATCCGGCGCGACAGCGCGTGCCCGGTGGCGAGCCACCCCTCGACGCCGTCGGGGTAGTACCTGATGCGCCGCAGCGGCTCGTCCTGGAGCTCCAGGAGGGCGGCGGGCGGGTCGTAGCGGGTCTGGCGGCGGTAGGGCATGCCGTAGGGCGGCTCGGATCGGGACATGCGGTGTCTCCCTGTGCGCGAACGTGCTCGGCCAGTGATCCCCACCAGGGAGGAGCCTATGGCCGTTCGCGCCGGGGCGCAACGGATCCGCGCCGCTTGTCCTTGATCCGACAGTGCCGCGGGCGGCGCCTACGGCAGTTCGAGGAGCGCCTCGACGTACTGGGCGACGCCGTCGTCGTTGTTGCCCGCGGGGGCGATCTCGCTGGCCGCGGCCTGCACCCACGGGTGCCCGTTGGGCATCGCGACGGAGTGCCCGGCGGCGCGCATCATCGACAGGTCGTTGGTGGCGTCGCCGAAGACGAGCACGTCGGACCAGTCGATGCCGAACTTGTCGAGCACGACCTGGATCCCGGCGGCCTTCGTCACCCCGACGGGGCACACCTCGAGCATCCCGACCCCCGATTCGGTGACGGTGACCAGGTCCTCGTCGATGACGTCCTGCGCGGCCACGAGCAGCTCGGGCCCCGAGTGGTGGTCGGACACGAAGTAGCCCTTGACCATCGGGCCGGTGAACGCGACGTCGCGGGGCGCGGTCTCCAGGCGCACCGCGGGCCACGGCCAGTCGGGCATCGGGTCGCCGGTGAGCGGCCGGTCCGGGTCCGCGGGCTCGGCGAGCGCGCGCACCGGGCCGACCTCGGCCTCGATGAGCCGCAGCGCCTCGTGCAGGATCTCGCCGTCCACGGACCGGTCGGCGAGCTCCACGACCGTGTCGTCGTAGCGGCACTCGTACACGAACGCGCCCTGGCCGAGGACCAGGAAGTCCGCCGAGGGGACGTCGTTGCGGCACATGTCGAGCAGCCGCGGGCCGCGGCCGGTGGCGCCCACCAGGATCACCCCGGAGGCGGCGAGCCGCTTGAGCGCCGACATCGTTCTGGGGGAGACGGACTCGTCCGAGCGGACGACCGTCCCGTCGAGGTCCGTCGCGACGAGCTTCGGGAGCCGGGCCAGTTGGATCATGCGTCCTCCTCGGTAGTCTCGACCCGCTGCCGCGAATCGCTCGTTCGTCGAACCTCCGCCGGGCTCAGGGGAACCAGCGGGCCAGCACCTTCGCGACGCCGTCCTCCCACACCGAGGGCGCGACCTCGTCCGCGGCGGCCCGCACGTCGGGGTCCGCCTGCGCCATAGCGACGGCGTGTCCGGCCCACGCGAACATGGTCAGGTCGTTGTGGGCGTCGCCGAAGACCACGGTGTCGGCCGATGATACGCCGTAGCGCTCGGCGATGCGGGCGATGCCGGTCGCCTTGGTCACGCCGGGCGGTCCGATGTCGACCCAGCCGTTGTAGCCGACCTCCACGTGGTAGGCGAGCGGGTCGAGGCCCGCGCCCTGCGCGAGCCGCATCGCGTGCGGGCAGCGCGTGGCGCCCCCGTACTTGTTGTCGGAGGCGACGCGGGCGACGATCCGGGCCGCCGGGCGGTCGAGGATGTCGTCGAGGTCGATGACCCCGGCCCACTTCGCGTGGAAGTCCCGCTTGAAGCCCTTGGTGTGCCACCAGCCGTCGAGGCCGTGCGCGACGGCGAACTCCACAGCCTCGTCTGCCGCCAGGAACGCCTCGACCGCGGACCGCACGTCCACCACGGCCTCGTAGGAGACCTCGCCGCGGCCCAGGTCGAACTCGGCGGCGCCGTGGTTCGCCGACGCGAACCCCGCGTCGAGCCCCAGGTCGGTCGCGGTGCGGACCGTGCCCCACAGGGCCCGCCCGGTGACGACCGCGACCGGCACGCCCGCCTCGCGGACCCGCCCGATCGCGTCGACGACGGCCCGGCTGGGAGTGGTGAGCTGCTCGTCGTGGTAGTCGACGACCGTGCCGTCGAGGTCCACGGCGACGAGCTTGGGCGGCCTGTCTGCGTTGAAGGGGTCCGGGGCGATGTCTGACACGCCTCAACGGTAGCCCCACCCGGGTGAACGGCAGGGTGTCGAGCGGCTGAACTCACGTGGCCGCCCCCGTGAAAGCTGCAATCGCACCAAACACACCCATCGTTGGCGGAAGGGGCATACCGTGCGTACATGTCCGACATCATGATCGAACGCGTCTACGACTACCGCCGGGACCCGCAGCGGGCCGGGACGGTGTTCCTGGTCGACCGGCTGTGGCCGCGCGGGGTCAGCAAGGAGGACCTCGACGGCGTCGAGTGGGCCCAGGACGCCGCGCCCTCGCCGAACCTGCGCATCTGGTTCGGCCACATGGCCGACCGCTTCGAGGAGTTCACCGGCCGCTACCGCAGCGAGCTCGACGGCCACCCCGAACGGGCCCAGCCGCTCCTCGACGCCGCCCGGCAGGGCCCCGTCACGCTCCTCTACGCCGCCAAGGACCCCGAGGTCAACCACGCGCTCGTCCTCAAGTCCTGGCTCGACGAGCAACTCGCGCAATAGGCGCCGCCCGCCGGATTGTCGGACCCCCGTGGCACGGTGTTTGAACCGGGGGCCCGCAGATTGGGCGGGACGCGCGACCGAACAGCGGCTTGTGCTGCCCGCGAAACGAACCGGCCCGCCGACCATCAGGTCGGCGGGCCGCTCCATGCCCTGCGGGGCTACTTCTTCGGCTCGATGACGTCCTTGCCCAGGAACGGGCGCAGCGCCTTCGGCACCGACACTGACCCGTCCGGCAGCTGGTGGTTCTCCAGGATCGCCACGATCCAGCGCGTCGTCGCCAGGGTCCCGTTCAGCGTCGCGGCGACCGCGTTGCGGCCCTGCTCGTCCCGGTACTTCACGTTCAGGCGCCGCGCCTGGAACGTCGTGCAGTTCGACGTCGAGGTCAGCTCCCGGTAGCGGCCCTGCGTCGGCACCCACGCCTCGCAGTCGAACTTCCGCGACGCCGAGGTCCCGAGGTCGCCCGCGGCCACGTCGATGACCCGGTACGGCAGCTCCATCTTCTGGAGCATCTGCTCCTCATAGGACAGGAGCTTCTCGTGCTCGGCGGCCGCGTCCTCGGGCCGGCAGTACGAGAACATCTCGACCTTGTCGAACTGGTGCACGCGGATGATCCCCCGCGTGTCCTTCCCGTACGAGCCCGCCTCGCGACGGAAGCACGACGACCAGCCCGCGTACCGCACCGGCCGCGTCAGCTCGCCCAGGTTCTCCCCCGAGTGGTACGCCGCGAGCGGCACCTCCGAGGTCCCGACCAGGTACTGCTCGTCGCGCTCCAGGTAGTAGATCTCGTCGGAGTGCTCGCCGAGGAAACCGGTGCCCTCCATGGCGTCCGGGCGCACCAGCACCGGCGGGATCATCGGCGTGAAGCCCGTCTCCACCGCCTGCGCCATCGCCAGGTTCAGCATCGCCAGCTGGAGCAGCGCCCCGTCGCCGGTCAGGTAGTAGAACCGCGAGCCCGAGACCTTCGCGCCCCGCTCGGTGTCGAGCAGGCCCAGCGCCGTCCCGATCTCCAGGTGGTCCTTCGGGTCCTCGATCGCGGTGCGCTCCCCGACCTCGCGGAGCACCACGTAGTCGTCCTCGCCGCCGGGCGGCGCGGCCTCGGCGACCAGGTTCGGGATGGCCTTCCCGGCCGCGTCGAACGCCGCGGCCGTCTCCGTCACCCGCGCCTCGGCCTCCTTGACCTCGCCGGCCAGGGTCTTCGTGCGCTCGAGCAGCGCCTGCTTCTCGTCGGCGGCGGCGCCGGCGATCCGCTTCCCCAGGCCCTTCTGGTCGGCGCGGAGCGTCTCGAAGGCCTGGAGCGCACTGCGGTGCTCGGCGTCGGCGGAGAGCAGGGCGTCGACGGCGTCCGGGGACGCGCCCCGCTTGCGCTGGCTGTCGCGGTAGGCGTCAGGGTGCTCTCGCAGTGCTCGCAGATCAATCACGTCCACAGATTACCGGCCGGGCCGCGGGCCGCCCCAGCGCATATTGTGGGCGTGTGGCGGTAGATATGGACGAGGCGGACTTCGAGGCGGCGGTGTCGGACGCGCTCGACGCGGTGCCCGCCGAGCTGATGGCGATGCTCGACAACGTGGTGATCCTGGTCGACGAGGAACCCGAGGGCACCGACAAGGAGCTCCTCGGCCTCTACCAGGGCACCGCCCTCACCGACCGCGGCTGGGAGTACGGCGGGGTCCTCCCCGACACCATCACCATCTACCGCGGCCCGACCCTGCGCATGTGCGCCACGCCCGAGGAGGTCGTGGAGGAGGTCGCCGTCACCGTGGTCCACGAGATCGCCCACCACTTCGGGATCGAGGAGGAGCGCCTCCACGAGCTCGGCTGGGGCTGACCCGCATCCGCGAGGGCTTCACGATCACGACTTCGCAAATGCGAGGACTTGTCAACACAGGCGTCGCATCCGCGAGGTTATGCTCGTACGGTGACGACGTTCCGCATCGGCGAGGCCGCCGAACTCCTCGGGGTCTCCGCCGACACCCTCCGCCGCTGGATCGACGCCGGGCGGCTCGACGCCGCGCGCGACGAGCACGGGCACCGGGCGATCACCGGCGCCGACCTGGCCGCGTTCGCGCGCGACCGGGCCGCCGCCCCCGACGGGAACGGGACCTCCTCGGCCCGCAACCGGCTGCGCGGCATCGTCACCGCGATCGTCAAGGACCAGGTCATGGCCCAGGTCGACCTCCAGGTCGGCCCGTTCCGGGTCGTGTCCCTCATGAGCCGCGAGGCCGTCGACGACCTCGGCCTCGAAGTCGGCTCCCTCGCGACCGCGGTCGTCAAGTCCACCAACGTCGTCGTCGAAGCCTGACGCCCGAACCGGGAGCCCCGCATGCGCCGAACCGCACCCGCCCTCGCCCTCACCGCCGCCCTCGCGCTCGCCGCCCTCACCGCCTGCGGCGGCGGCGAGCCCGACCAGACCGACCCCGACATCGCGCCGAAGACGCTCACCGTCCTCGCCGCCGCGTCCCTCACCGAGGCGTTCACCGAGATCGGCGACCGGTTCGAGGCCGAGCACGCGGGCGTCACCGTCGAGTTCAGCTTCGCCGCCTCCTCCGACCTCGCCGCGCAGATCACCGAGGGCGCGCCCGCCGACGTGTTCGCCTCCGCCGACCAGAAGAACATGGACAAGGTGATCGACGCCGGCGCCGCGGTCGAACCGCAGGTGTTCGCCCTCAACCAGCTCGTCATCGCCGTCCCCGCGGGCAACCCGGACGGCGTCACCGGCCTCGCCGACCTCGCGGGCCTCGACTTCGCCGCCTGCGCCGCGGAAGTCCCCTGCGGCGCCGCCGCCCAGACCGCCATCGCCGCCTCCGGCACCGACCTCACGCCCGTGACCTACGAGGCCGACGTCAAGTCCACCCTCCAGAAGCTCACCCTCGGCGAAGTGGACGCCGCGCTCGTCTACCGCACCGACGCCATCGCCGCCGACGGCGAGGTCGACGCCGTCGAGTTCCCCGAGTCCGCCGAGGCCGTGAACTCCTACCCGGTCACCGCCCTCGCCGACGCCCGCGAACCCGACCTGGCCGGGGAGTTCACCGAGTACGTCCTCGGCGACGACGCCTGGGCCGTCCTCGAAGCCGCCGGATTCCAGCGGCCCTAGCGCATGAGGGGGAACGCCATGCCCGCCAAGCGGATCCGGCGCCGCCGCGTCCCGGCCGCGCTGCTCGCGCCCGCCGCGGTCGGCCTGGCGTTCCTCATCCTCCCCCTCGCGGGCCTCCTCGCCCGCGCCCCCTGGACCACCCTCCCCGCGCGCCTCGCCGAGCCCGCGATGCTCGACGCCCTGCGCCTGTCCCTGGTCACCGCCACGCTCGCCACCGCGCTGTCGCTCCTGTTCGGCGTCCCCATCGCGTGGCTCCTCGCCCGCGGCGACTTCCCCGGCCGCAGCCTCCTGCGCGCGCTCGTCACCGTCCCCCTCGTCCTCCCGCCGGTCGTCGGCGGCGTCGCGCTGCTGCTCGTGTTCGGGCGCAGCGGCGTCCTCGGGTCGTGGCTGCACGAGCGGTTCGACCTCACGATCCCGTTCTCCACCACCGCGGTCGTCCTCGCGATGACGTTCGTGTCGATGCCGTTCCTCGTCGTCTCCGTCGAAGGCGCGCTCCGCGGCGCCGACGTGCGCTTCGAGGAGGCCGCCGCGACCCTCGGCGCGGGCCGCTGGACCGTGTTCACGCACGTGACGCTCCCGATGATCGCCCCGGGCGTCCTCGCCGGGGCCGTCCTGTGCTGGGCGCGGGCCCTCGGCGAGTTCGGCGCGACGATCACGTTCGCCGGGAACTTCCCCGGCCGCACCCAGACCATGCCCCTCGCGGTCTACCTCGCGCTGCAATCGGACCTGGAGGCCGCGATCGTGCTCAGCCTGATCCTCCTCGCCGTCTCCGTGGCGGTGCTCGCGTCGCTGCGCGACCGCTGGACGGCCGTCGCATGAGCGGCCTCGACGCGCACCTGGTCGTCGACCGCGGGTCCTTCCGCCTCGACCTGCACCTGACGGCCGCCCCCGGCGAGACCGTGGCCCTCCTGGGCCCCAACGGCGCCGGGAAGACCACCGCGCTGCGTGCCCTCGCGGGCCTGGAGGCGCTCTCCGGCGGCCACATCGACCTCGACGGGACCCGCCTCGACGACCCGGTCGGGACGGCGCGCTGGGTGCCGCCCGAGCACCGCCGCATCGGCGTCGTCTTCCAGGACTACCTGCTGTTCCCGCACCTGAGCGCGGTCGACAACGTCGCGTTCGGCCCGCGGCGCCGCGGCCTCGGCCGCGCCGAGGCGCGGACCCTCGCGGCGGACTGGCTCGGCCGGGTCGGCCTGGGGGACTTCGGGAGGCGCCGCCCCGGGCAGCTCTCCGGCGGGCAGGCGCAGCGCGTCGCGCTCGCGCGGGCCCTCGCCACCGACCCGGCGCTGCTGCTCCTGGACGAGCCGCTCGCGGCCCTCGACGCGCGCACCCGCCTCGACACGCGCGCCGAGCTCCACCGGCACCTCGCCGGGCTCGCGGGCCCGGCGGTGCTCGTGACGCACGACCCGGTGGACGCGCTCATGCTCGCCGACCGCCTCGTGGTCGTCGAGGACGGCCGCGCCGTCCAGGAGGGCGACGGCGAGTCGATCACGGCCCGGCCGCGCACCGACTACATCGCGCGGCTCGTGGGCCTGAACCTGTACCGCGGCAACGCGACCGGGCGGACCGTGGCGCTCGCCTCGGGCGAGTCCCTCGCGACCGCCGAGCCCCTCGAAGGCGACGCGTTCGCGGCGTTCCCGCCGAGCGCGGTGGCGCTGTTCCGGTCGCGGCCCGACGGGAGCCCGCGCAACACGTGGCGGGCGGTCGTCGCCGGGGTCCACCGCCACGGCGACCACCTGCGCGTCCAGCTCGACGGCCCCCTCCGCGCCGCCGCCGACGTCACCCCGGCCGCCGCCGCGCAGTTCGGCCTCGAACCGGGCCAGGAGGTCTGGGCCGCGGTCAAGGCCGCCGAGATCCGCGCCTACCCGGCCTGACCTCCCGGGGTGGAGGATGGGACCATGCCCACCGAACCCGGCGTCCACATCGCCGACTACGACCCCGAATGGCCCCGCCGGGCCGCCGCCGAGATCGACGCCCTCCGCGCCGCGGCGCCGGGCCTGTTCATCGCGATCGAGCACATCGGCTCCACCGCGGTCCCCGGCCTGGCCGCGAAGCCCGTCATCGACCTCATGGCCGCCGTGCACGACCTCGGAGCGGTGCGGCCCCACGAGGGCCCCCTCGCCGGACTGGGCCTGCGCCCGCACCGCAACGGCATGACCGACCGGCTCCTGTACGTCCGCACCGTCGGCGGCATCCGCACCGGCATCCTCCACGTCGTGACCTTCGAGAGCTGGCCGGCGCGGAACCAGCGGATCCTGCGCGACCACCTCCGGACGCACCCCGAGGCCGCGGACCGCTACGCCCGGCTCAAGCGCGAGATCGCCGCGGCCGGAACGGCCCCGGGCGACTACGCCAGGGCGAAGACCGCGCTCGTGCAGGAGCTGACCGACCTGGCCCGCGCCGAGCTCGGCCTGCCGCCCGTGCCGGTGTGGGAGAAGTAGCGCGAGGGCCGGAGGCACGCACTGCCCCCGGCCCTCTGTCTCCCGTTTCCCTGGAGGCTTGTCACCATCCCCGCGACGGGCGCGGCACTAAGGCGGCCGCACCCGCCAGCGCGCGCTCCGGGGCGGGAGCGGGCTGGGCGGGGGTGCCGGTGCCGTCGGTGCGGGCGGCACGGCGGATGAGCGGGAGGCAGGCGAGGACGATCGCGATGGAGACCAGGCCGACCGCGACGAACGCGGCCTGGACGTCCATGACCGTCGACATCGCGCCGCCGAGGAGGAACCCGATGAGCTGGGCGGCGTTGACGCGCCCGTTCACCGCGGCGTTGGCGCGGCCCCGGAACGCCTCCGGCACGCGCCGGGCGACCGCGATGCCGAGCGCGGAGTTCTCGCCCGCGTTGAACATGCCGCCGATGAGGTTGAGCGGCACCATGAGCAGCACCGAGGCGAGCGGGACGCCCTGCCCGATGCACACCAGGCCGACCCCGGCGAGGCACGCCATGAGCATCCACGCGAGCTGCACGTCCCGGTCGAGGCGGCGGATGAGCGCGGCGGCGAGCCAGGCGCCCGCGACCATGCCGACGGTCCAGCAGGACTTGATGAGGCCGTACATGGACTCGGTCGCGTCGTAGACCTCGCGGACGAGGAAGACGCTGAGGACGTTCACGGCGCACATCGCGGCGATGACGGCGCTGAGGCCGAAGACCATCGCGGTCAGGAGCCGGTCGCCGCCGAGGCGCCACGGGGCCGCGCCGGTCGCGGCCTGGGCGGCGAGGTCGCGGCGGACGCCGCCGCGGCGGGTGCGGATGTCGAGGCAGAACAGCACCCGCAGGAGCGCGAACCCGGCGGCGAGCATGAGGGCCGCGCCCGAGGAGTGCGCGCCGATGACGACCCCGGCGAGGGCCGGCCCGGCGGCGAGGCCGGTGAGGGTGCCGGTCTGGACCATCGCGACGGCGTGCGGGAGGTCCTTCGGCTTGGCCATGACCGGGACGAGGGCGCTCACCACGGGCATGTTGACCGCGGTGCCGCAGGCGTTCAGGATGACGAGCGCGAACAGCGCGTACAGGTTGTCGGTGAACGCCATCGCGACGATCGAGGCGGCCTGGAGCAGGCCCGAGGAGGCCATGAGGGCGCGGCTGTCGAAGCGGTCGGCGAGGCGGCCGGTGACCGGGGAGAGGACGACGAGGGGGAGGGTCGCGCAGATGATGAGGGCGGCGATGGCGATGCCGCCGTAGCCGTCGGTCTGGAGGCGGAGGGTGAGGGCGAAGTCGGCCGTGAACATGGCCGTGCCGGCGAGGAACGCGCAGGCGGCGGAGGTGTAGACGTCGGACCAGCGGGTCCCGTCGGCGAAGGATGTGAAAGACATATTTCGAAGATACGCTTTCACGTCCGGTTGCGAAAGAGGTTTTTCAGATTTTTTCGAAGTAGTTCTTTCACGACTTTCCGTCAGGGCCCGTCGCCGGGCGGCGCGGGCCGCCCGGCCGGGGCTCAGGACTGCGGGAAGACGCGGAAGAGGTAGTTGAAGACGATCGTGCCGTCGTCGGGGTCGGGCCCCTGCTCGGAGCGGCGCCGCGACAGCTCCGCGAATTCGCCTTCGAGGTCGTGGAAGCGCCGGATGAACTCCTGCGACTCCTCCAGGGTGAGCCGCAGCCGCCCCTGCGAGGCGACCGTGGCGTCGCGCAGCTCCCGGCTCGCGTCGAGGCGCCGGTCCAGCCAGCGCTCGTAGTTCTGCTCCTGCCGCTCGGTGAACATCTGGCCCATGGTCCGCTCGACGACGCGGTCGGCGGGCGAGGCGTCGTCCTCGGCCGAGATCGAGAAGCTGTCGAGCGCGAGCCGCCACACCCGCTCGCGGGCGTCGCCGCGGCTCGGCGCCTCCTCGATGAACCCGGCCTTCGCGAGGGTCCGCAGGTGGTAGCTCATGGCGCTCGGGGTCATCCCGGCGACCTCGGCGATCTCGGTGGCGGTGGCGCCGTCGAAGCCCTGGACGCGGCGGGTGCCGAGGAAGTCGAACACGGCCATGCGCGCCGGGTGGGCGAGGGCCTTCATGCGCTCGGGGTCGCTGATCCGCACCTGGTTCGGGAACCGCTTCCCCCGGGCCGGGTCCGGGGGCGTCGGCGGCGCGGGCGGCACCGGGATCCCGGGCGGGACGGGGATCGCCGGAGGCGTCGGGACCAGCGGCGGCTCCCCGTTCCGATGCGAAGGAGACGTTTCAGACATGCCTCAAGTCAACCACGCCGCGGCGGCGGCCGCACCGAGGACCGCGCAGGGCCCTCCCCGGATCCCCGTGCTCAGGCCCCGCCGCCGGAGCTCGCGGCGGCCGCGGACGCGGCGTCCTTGTGGCTGACGGCCTTGCGGACGGCCTCGCCGACCCACGAGTCGCCGCCCATGGCCTTGAGCTCCTTGCGGGAGGGCCGGGACGCGCGGTCGGGGAACGCGGCGGCGTCGATGCGGATGGCGCTGACCAGGGACAGGAGGGCCTTGGTGCGGTCGTCGAAGGCGCGTCCGGTGCGGGCGGCGGCGCTGAGGCGGGCGCGGGCGTCGGCCTTCGGGTCGGGGGTCTGCGGGAGGTACCGGTTGAGGGGGAACAGGCCGAGGGCCTTGTCCCGCTCGTGGCGAAGGGCGCCGCGGGCGACGAGGCCGTCGAGGACGGTCCGCTTGAGGCCCTTGGCGGTCCGCTCGACCGCGACGCGGGCGATGCGGGGCTTGTCGGCGCCGATCGCGGCGAGCCCGGCGTCGACGACCGCGTCGCCGGTGGGGGCGGGGTCGAGGACGCGGACCTTCCCGGCGTCGACGCCGACGCGTCCGGCGAGCGCGAGCTCGTAGAGGACCGCGCCGGCGAGTCCGAGTTCGAGGTGGCCGCCGGACCGGTCGCGGCCGGTGGTGTCGTCGTGGGCGAGGAGCGCGAGCTCCTCGGGCAGTGAGGCCATGGCCCCAGACTAGGCGCGGGAGCCGCGGCGCGGGGTCCTCAGGCTCCGCCGCCGGTGCGCAGGCGCTCCAGCCAGGCGGCGGCGTCCGCGAAGTCGGCGTCGCCGAGCCCCTCGGGGTGCGGGACGGGCCGGTCGGAGTGGTCCCGCGGGTAGGACCCGAGGTACCTGACGTCGGCGCAGATGCGGCGCAGCCCGGTGAGGGCCTCGCCCATGCGGGCGTCGGCGAGGTGGCCGGTGCAGTCGAGGAAGAACGCGTACCGGCCCAGGCCCTCGCCGGTGGGGCGCGACTCGATGCGGGTGAGGTTGATCCCGCGGATGGCGAGCTCGGTGAGGACGGCCAGGAGCGCGCCGACCCGGTCGTGGTCGATGGAGACCACGAGGGAGGTGATGTCGTTGCCGGTGGGCTCGGGCGGCGCGACGGGCCGCACGACGTGCACGAAGCGCGTCTCGGCGCCGGAGCTGTCGCCGATGTCGAAGGCCTGCACGGGGAGTCCGGCGGCCTCGGCGGTGAAGGGCGCGCACACGCAGGCGTCGAACTCGCCGTCGGCGACGCGCTGGGCGGCCTGGGCGGTCGAGAGCGCCTGGTGGACGACCGCGTCCGGGAGCTCGCGGCGCAGGTACCCGCGGGTCTGCGCGATGGCGTGCGGGTGGGAGGCGACGGTGGCGATCTCGGCGAGGGGCTTCGCGGAGGCGAGCACGAACGTGACGGGGAGGACGACCTCCCCGGCGATGACGAGCGGGTCGCCGCCGACGAGCTCGTCGACGGTGAGGGTGACGGTGCCCTCCTGGGAGTTCTCGATCGGCACGAACCCGGCGCCGACGTCGCCGCGGCGGACCGCGTCGAGGATCTCGGGGATCGAGGGCATCGGGACGGTGGCCGCGCCCTTGGCGGCGGGCAGCCGTCGGAGCGCGGCTTCGGTGAAGGTCCCGCGCGGTCCCAGATAGGCGAACTCCATGGACCAACGCTAGCAAGGGCCGCCCGCGCGGGGCCGCGAGCAGCGCCTCCGGGGCCGCGCGGCGGGCGGTCTTGAGACCGCGGTCTCAACGGCCACCCTCCTTCCAGGGGGCTCCCGGTGTCACGTATGCTTGTCGAGCCCAAGCGGAATTCCGCGGTGGTGAGCCGGAGAAATCGGAATGCGACACTCGTTGCCGCGTGCCAGGATCGACGTGCGCCCCCATCGTCTAGTGGCCTAGGACGCCGCCCTTTCAAGGCGGTAACACGGGTTCGAATCCCGTTGGGGGTACAGCCCAGACGCGGCGCCGGTCACACGGACGCGGATGGTATAAATGAAGAGGTCTTGCGACCTTGAGGACTCGCCAGAGTTCACATCAAGGTCCCGTAGAGCAGCTAGGAGTGCTCGCCACCCTGTCAAGGTGGAGGTCGCGGGTTCAAATCCCGTCGGGACCGCCGAAAGGAAAGGCCCGCTGGTTCGCCAGCGGGCCTTTTCCGTGCGCTCAGTAGGTCGGCGGCTCCTCCGGGAGGTACTCGTCCGGGACGGGGTCGCCGGGGCCGGGCCGGTCGTCGTCACCGGCGCCCGTGTCGGGCTCCTCGGCGGCCAGCTCGTCGGCGAGCGGGGCGCCGCGGCGCTCCTCGTCGGCGGTCATGCCCCACCGGTCGGCCTCGCTGTAGTCGCGGGCGTCGAGGATGTCCTCCTCGACCTCCTCGCCCTCCTCCTCGCCGTCGTCGATGTAGCCGTACGGGTCGCCCTCGCTGACGTCGTCGCTCACGGCGCCTCCTTTCTGCTCCGGCGCCCAGTGTTCCCCGAAGGGGCGGTCCCTGCACGCGTTCGCGCGAGACGGCCGCGGACGCGCTGCCAGCGGGACTCCCCTGTGGTCACCGAACGTGATCCCGCGATCATGAGCGGATTTCAAAGCGCGTTCACCGCGAGTTCATTTTCTTCGTTAACCTTGTGATGTATGACGAATAGTGACCCTGTTCCCCTCGTTGACGCCGGTTTGCCGCCCGACCGGTTCCTCGACCGCGAGGAGAGCTGGCTGCGGTTCAACGGCCGCGTCCTGCGCCTGGCGCAGTCGCCCGAGCTGCCGCTGCTCGAACGGGTCCGGTTCCTCTCGATCTTCTCGAACAACCTCGACGAGTTCTTCATGGTCCGCGTCGCCGGGCTCATGCGCCGCCTCGCGACCGGCCTGCCCGTGCGCACCTCCTCGGGCCGCTCCCCGCACGCGCTCCTGGGCCGCATCGGCAGGCTCGCGCACGAGCTGAGCATCGAGCAGGCCGAGTACTTCCGCGACGAGATCGCGCCGCTCCTCGCCAAGGAGGACATCGCGATCGTCCGCTGGGCCGACCTGGAGGACGTCGAGCGCGCCCGCATGCAGGAGCTGTTCCGCACCCGCGTCTACCCGGTGCTCACACCCCTCGTCGTCGACCCCGCGCACCCGTTCCCCTACATCTCCGGCCAGTCCCTCAATCTCGCCGTGCAGGTCCGCGACCCCCGCAACGGCACCACCCGGTTCGCGCGCGTGAAGGTCCCGCCGCTGCTGCCGCGGTTCATCGCCGTCGCCCCCGGCCGGTTCACCCCGCTCGAGGACGTCATCGCCGCGAACCTCGCGCAGCTGTTCCCCGGCATGGACGTCCTCGCCCACCACACGTTCCGCGTCACCCGCAACCAGGACCTGGAGATCGACGAGGACATCACCGAGAACCTCCTCCAGACCCTGGAGCGCGAGCTGCTGCGCCGCCGCTTCGGCCCGGTCGTGCGCCTCGAGGTCGAGGACACCATCGACCCGCGGGTCCTCGACCGGCTCACTGCGGAGCTCGGCGTGGACGACGAGGTCGTCTACCGCCTCCCCGGGCCGCTCGACCTCGCCGGGCTCGACGCGATCGCGAACATCGACCGCGCCGACCTGAAGTACCCGCGGTTCCGGCCCTCCGAGAAGGTCCTCCCGCCCGAGGCCGACTTGTTCGCCGTCATGCGCGACCGCGACGTCCTCCTGCACCACCCCTACGACTCGTTCACCGCCTCGGTCGAGCGGCTCATCGAGGAGGCCGCCGCCGACCCGAAGGTCCTCGCCATCAAGCAGACCCTCTACCGCACCTCCGGCAAGTCCCCCATCGTCGACGCGCTCATCAGCGCCGCCGACGCCGGGAAGCAGGTCGTCGTCGTCGTGGAGATCAAGGCCCGCTTCGACGAGCAGGCGAACATCGACTGGGCGCAGAAGCTGGAGCGCGCGGGCTGCCACGTCATGTACGGCATAGTGGGCCTCAAGACGCACTGCAAGCTGTCCCTGGTGGTCCGCCAGGAGGCCGACGGGACGCTCCTGCGGTACACGCACGTCGGCACCGGCAACTACCACCCGACCACGGCCCGCCTCTATGAGGACTTCGGGCTCCTCACCACCGACCCGGAGGTCGGCGAGGACGTCAACGCCGTGTTCAACCACCTCACCGGCTACTCCCGCGACGTCGACTACCACCGGCTCCTCGCCGCCCCGCACTCCCTGCGCCCCGGCCTCATCGAGCGCATCGAGCGCGAGATCGAGAACCACAAGGCGGGCCTGCCCGCACGCCTGCGGTTCAAGTGCAACTCCCTCACCGACGAGGGCATCGTGGACGCCCTGTACCGCGCGTCCCAGGCGGGCGTCCAGGTCGACCTGCTCCTGCGCGGCATCTGCGTGCTCCGGCCCGGCGTGCCCGGCCTGTCCGAGAACATCCGCGTCCGCAGCGTGCTCGGCCGTTTCCTCGAACACTCCCGGGTGTACGTGTTCGAGAACGGCGGGGACCCGGAAGTATGGTTGGGCAGCGCGGACCTCATGCACCGCAACCTCGACCGCCGGGTCGAGGTCCTGGTGCGGGTCCACGGCGACGCCCATCGCGCGCAGCTGACCTCGCTCCTCGACCGCGGCATGGACGACGGCACCCGGACCTGGCGGCTCG
Organism: Glycomyces sp. NPDC047369; assembly: GCA_040643255.1. Classification (GTDB taxonomy): domain Bacteria; phylum Actinomycetota; class Actinomycetes; order Mycobacteriales; family Micromonosporaceae; genus Glycomyces. The sequence continues at coordinate 606,186 of JBEYTX010000002.1, forward strand.
GCCCGCTCGGCCTCTGGTCCCGCCAGCGGGGCGGCGCGGACCTCCAGGAACAACTCATGCAGGAGCACCGTTGATGCAACCCGAGATCCTCGCCGCAGGCGCCGTGCTCTGGCGCCAGGGCGAGGACGGCCCCGAGCTGGCCCTCATCCACCGTCCCAAGTACGGCGACTGGACGTTCCCGAAGGGCAAGCTCAAGCGCGGCGAGCACCTGCTCGCCGCCGCCCAGCGCGAGGTCTTCGAGGAGACCGGCATCCGCCCGGTCCTCGGCCGCCCGCTCGCGCCCTCCTTCTACGACAAGGAGGGCAAGCTCAAGCGCGTCGACTACTGGTGCGCGACACCCGCCGCCGACGCCGAGGCCGTCGACGAGGCCGTGGACCCGCGCGAGGTCGACGACCTCGAGTGGATCCCCCTCGACCGGGTCGCCGACCGGCTCACCTACGAGCGCGACCGGCCCGTCCTGGAGGACTTCTCCCGGGAGATCGCCCGCGAGACCGTCCCGATCGTGTTCGTGCGGCACGCGATCGCGCTGTCCAAGGCCGACTGGTTCGACCAGGACGAGCTGCGGCCGCTGAACCAGCGCGGCCGCGAGCGCGCCCAGCAGCTCGAAGTGCTCCTCGCCGCGTTCCCCGCGGGCACCGCGTACTCCTCGTCGAGCGCCCGCTGCCTGGAGACGCTCCTGCCGTACTGCGCCGCCGAGGGCGTCGCGGTCACCGGCCTGCCCGAGTTCACCATCGGGACCCTCAAGCCCGCCAAGGCCACCGCGCGGCTCGACGAGATCATCGAGTCCGGGAAGCCCGCGGTCGTGTGCGGGCACGGCGAGCACATCGACGAGATGATCGCCTACACGAGCGGCCGCCTCGGCACCCCGGTGCCGGTGGGGCCCTTGGAGAAGGGCGAGTTCGTGGTGTTCCACACCGCGGGCGGGCGGCTCGTCGCCACCGAGCACCACGACTAGCGCGCAACACGAAGGGGCGGAGCCGAACGGCTCCGCCCCTTTTCTCATTCGCCTAGCGGGCCAAGCGGATCGTGTCGATGTAGATGCCGCCGGAGCGGAAGACCAGGTACAGGTCCTGGGTGCCTTCGGCGCCGGTGAGGGTCGCGGTGACGTCGGCGAACGACTGGAAGCCCGCGGTCTTCGGGACCTCGACCTCGGCGAGCAGCGGGCCGTCGGGAGCGGACGCGCGGACCTCGATGACGGGGTCGGCGAGGTCGGCCCAGTCGGCGGTGGTCGTGGCGGTGCGCAGCTCGATCGCGGTGGCGCCGTCCAGGACCGCCTTGGTGAAGCCGACGTGACTGCCCGCCCGGCGCGAGCCGGTCGAGTGGTAGCCGCCCTCGCGCGCGAGGGTGTTCCGCTTCGCGACCTCCCAGTAGGTGAGGCCCTCGGCGATCGTGGCCTTCTCCCACACGTTCGCGCCCTGCGACAGGTCGAGCGGGGCGATGGCCTCGCCCTGGATGCGGACCTCGGCCTCCGGGCCCTCGCTGTCGGTGCCGACGCCGAACAGGTAGTCGCCGGTCTCCACGATCCGCTTGCCGCTCACCACGTCCCACACGAACAGGTGCTGCGGGTCGACCTCGATCTCGACGCGGCGGGTCTCCCCGGGGGCGAGGTCCCGGGCCCGGGTGAAGCCCGCGAGCCGCGTCCCGGGGACGCGGTCGCCGTACGCCGACGCCGCGATGCTGGCGAAGAGGAGCACGACCTCGTCGGAGGTCCGGTCGCCGGTGTTGGTGACCTCGACCGCGGCGGTGAACCGCTCGGTCGCGTCCACAGCGGACGGCACCTGGAGCTCCCCGTACCGGAACGCGGTGTAGCTCAGGCCGTGCCCGAAGCCGTAGACCGGCTCGGCCTTCGAGTACTGGTAGGTGAGCCCGGCGCTGATGACGTCGTATTCGAGCATGTCGATGTCGCCGACGCGGAAGGCCTCGGCGCGCGGGCCCGCCTTCGGGAGCGAGGACGTGTCGGCGAGCCAGGTCGAGGTGAGCCGCCCGGCCGGGGAGTAGTCGCCGCTGATCGCGTCGGCCAGCGCGGTGCCGAGGTCCTGTCCGGCGTGGGAGGTGTAGAGGATCGCGGCGACGTTCGGGTCGGCGGCGATGTCGCCGATCGCCAAGGGGTAGGCGGAGACCACGACGACGACCGTGCGGCCGGGCTTGGCGGCGGCGACCTCGCGGACGAGGTCGGCCTGGCGCGGGGCGAGGTCGAGGCCGGGCCGGTCGAAGCATTCGCGGGCGTTGACCATCGGGTGGTTCCCGACGAGGACGACCGCCCAGTCCGCTGCGGCCGCGACCGCCGCGGCGGCTTCGGGGCCGCTCTCGACGATCGTCTCGGTGAGGACCGGCTCGGCCGGGCCCTTCACGAGCGGCAGGGTGCCGTCCGCGGCGAGGCGCAGGTGGAAGGGGCCGTCGGCTTCGGCGGGCACGTGGTTGACGCCGAAGAGCTCGACCGCTTCGCCGTCGCGGCGGTAGTGGAGGTTCTGGTGGGTGAACCAGGCGTCGCCGTCCTCCATGACGTCGGTGACGGCTTCGAGGCGCGGACCGCCGCCGCCGGAGGCGCCGGCCTGGTTCTCGAAGGAGGCCGGGCCGTCGCTGCGCTGGAGCAGGTTCGCCTGGACGAACCTGCCGGTGGCATGGTGGCGGAACATGTGCTGCTCGTGCGCCCAGTCCCAGACCTCGAAGGTCTCGGTGGCGCCGAGGTCGTCGGATCGGGCGGCGACGGCGCCGTCCTCGGCGACGGTGACGTACCGGCCGCCGGCGCGCCAGGCGACGGTGTCGTTGCCGCTGTGGTGGGCCACCGGTCCGAAGCGCTCGCGGAGCGCCTGGAGGGGGGTGGGGCGGCGGTCGGCGGGGACGGTGGGGCTGTAGAAGTCGCGGAGGTTGAGGTCGGCGAGCGGGCCGACGACGGCGATCGCCGCGGTCTCGGGGAGGGGCAGCGCGGCGCCCTCGTTCTTGAGGAGCACGAGCTGCTCGCGGGCGGCCCGGCGGGCGAGCGCGCGGTGCTCGGGCCGGTCCTGCGGGTGCGGGTCGGCCGGGACCAGGTTGTATTCGCAGGCGTCGCCGTCGAGTTTGCCGGTGCGGACGAGGAAGTTGAGCCAGTCGCGCACGGCCCTGTCCACATGGGACATGTCGACGCCGAGCACGCCGCGCCGGACGGCCTCGGCCGCGTTCGGCACGAACGGCAGGTCGGAGCCGTCGTGGAAGTGGCTGACGCCGGCGAGGAGCATGAGCGCCGAGGCGTACACGCCGTTCTCGTCGGCGTCGATCGCCAGGCCCTGCTCGGCGGCGAGGGCGGTCGGGTAGGGCACGTCGCCGCGCGGGTCGACCTGCCAGGTGTCCCAGGGCTCGCCCTTGGTGGTGTGGAGGTTGACGCCGTCCCAGCCGTCGGGGAGGAAGAAGAACTCGCCGTCCGCGGCCCATTCGCCGCGCAGGAGCTGCATGAGCGGCGAGACGATCGAGGGCACGCCGTTGACGTTGTTGTAGGCGGTCATCGCGCCCATGACCGCGCCCGCCTCGACCGGCATCCGGTAGGGCACGGCCTGGTACTCGTGGAGGGCGCGCACGCTCATGGACGCCGAGCTCTGCGCGCGGTGCCATTCGTGGTTGTAGCCGAGGAAGTGCTTCATCTGCGTGAAGGTCTTGACGTACACGGGGTGGCGGCCGCGCAGGCCCCACGCGTAGGCGGTGGCCATGGCCCCGACGTGGAGCGGGTCCTCGCCGAAGCCCTCCTCGAAGCGTCCGGCGAGCGGGTTGGAGCGGATGTCGGCGACGGGGCCGAAGGAGGCGTACACGTCGGTGTCGCGGGCGCGCACCTCGTGGGCGACGGCCTCGCCGACGGCCTCCATGAGCTCGGTGTCCCAGGTCGCGCCGAGGCCGATGGCCTGCGGGAAGAAGGTGGCGTCGGGCTTCTTGCCGGAGCTGTGCAGCACCTCGTTGAAGGTGTTGCTCAGGGCCGGGAGGACGGTGCCGTCGGCGAGGACGGTCTCGGGGATGCCGTTGAGGCAGGCGAACTTCTGCTCGTCGCTCAGGAGGGCGAGGAGGGCTTCGACGCGCTCGGCGACGGGCCTGGTCGGGTCGAGGTGGGCGGGAGCGCTCATGCGGGTCCGATCGGTCGGCGTCTGTACCCCACGACATTACGACGGACGACCGAACAAATTCAAGCGGGTTGCGAGCGCGGGCCGTGACGCGCCCGTTCGGTTCGTTACGATTCCTGTCATGAGCCCCGGCCCCCAAGGAACCTCGCTCGGCGTCGACTTCGGCACCTCGCACACGATCGCGGTGGTGCGCCGCGCCGACGGGAGCGTGCGGCCGCTGCTGTTCGACGGCGCCCCGCTGATGCCCTCGGCGGTGTGCGCCGACGGCGACGGCGGCCTGCTCGTCGGCCGGGACGCCGTCCACGCGGGCCGCAGGCACCCCGAGCGGTTCGAGCCGAACCCGAAGCGGCTCATCGACCTGCCCTCGACGCTGCTGGGCGAGCGGGAGTTCCCGGTCGCCGACCTGATCGCGGCCGTCCTCGACGCGGTCGCCGACGAGTGCCGCCGAGTCGTGGGCCGGCCCGCGCAGACGACCCTGACGTTCCCCGCCGAGTGGGGCCCGGCCCGCCGCCGCGTCCTGGAGGACGCGGCCGCGCGCTCCGGGCTCGGGGCGATCCGCATGGTGCCCGAGCCGGTGGCCGCGGCGACGTACTACGCGGAGGCCCTGAAGCACCGGGCCGCGGTCGGCTCCTCCATCGTCGTGTACGACCTCGGGGCGGGCACGTTCGACGCGAGCGTGGTGCGCCGCACCGAGACCGGCTTCGAGACCGTCGCCCTCGACGGCCGCGGCGACCTCGGCGGCCTCGACATCGACGCGGCCCTCATCGAGCACCTCGGGTCCGTGTACGGCGACCGCGACGGCTGGAAGCGCCTGGTCAACCCCACCACCGTCGAGGAGCGCCGCCACTTCCGGGAGTTCCAGGAGGAGGTCCGCGGCGCGAAGGAGCGGCTCTCACGCCACCAGCAGTCGGACATCGCGATCCCCCTGCTCGAGGTCGAGGCGCACCTGACGCGCACCGAGCTGGAGCAGCTCGCCCGCCCGCACCTGGAGCAGACGATCCGCGTCACGCAGGACGTCGTCCGGGCCGCGGGCCTGAACCTCGCCGACTCCGCGGGCGTGTTCCTCGTCGGCGGCGCGAGCCGCATGCCCCTGGTCGCGACCCTGCTCCACCGCGAGCTCGGCGTCGCCCCGACGGTCCTCGACCAGCCGGAGGTCGTCGTCGCCGAAGGCTCGGTCCTGTGGTCGGGCCCCGACACCTCGACCCTGTCGCTCCAGCGCCCGTACACGCCGCCCGCGCAGGCCGCCCCGGCGCCGCTGACACCCCAGGCCGCGGTCTCGTTCGCACCCCACACGCCCCAGTCCTACCGCCAGGACAGCCCGCCGCGGACGGCCCCCGTCCCGCAGTCCCCGCCCGCGCCCTCGGCGCAGGCGCTCCCGCCGCGCACCGCCCAGCCCGCGACCCCGCCGATGTCGGTGTCCGGGAGCGACCCCGAACCGCCCGAGACCGACGCGGACCGGCTGCGCCGCAAGAAGATCGGCCGCCGCCTCCTCGCCGGGTTCATCGCCGTGGACCTGCTCATCGTCGCCGGTCTCGCCTGGTACTTCAACCGCGACACGGGCCAGGACGACGGCGCCTACGACGCCGGCGGGACCGCGGCGTCGTTCGAACCGTACTGGGGCGCCGAGGAGACGGGCACGCTCCTCTCGGAGATCACCGGCGCCCACGCGGACCGGGTCCAGTCCCTCGCGGCCGCCGAGAACCCGGGCGGCACCACCCTGTTCTCCGCGGGCGACGACTCCGTGATCCGCCAGTGGGACATGACGACCGGCGACATGGTCGACGAGTGGGACCTCGGCACCGGCGTCCTGGCCCTGTGGCCGGTGGTCACCACGGGCGGCACCGAGGTCGTGATCGCGATCGGCACCGGCTTCGTCCCCTACCTGTGGACGCCCGACACCGCCGACTTCACCGAGACCGCCGTGCCCGACATGGTCGCCGAGGGCATCGTGCCCGTGTACCACCGCGTCGGGTCCGTCCAGCAGTCCGCGACCCTCGGCGTGCTCACCAACGACGAGTACGAGCTGTTCGACGTGCAGGCCGAGACCCAGAGCGCCCGCTACGAGTTCCCCGACGGGTACGACTTCCCGCGGTTCTACACCACGAGCGACGGCATCTCGATGAACATCGTCGCCGTCACCCCCGGGCCTGCGGTGGACGTCATCGACGGCGGCACCGGCGACCCCATGGGCCTGAACATGTCCGCCGACGGCCTGGAGGGCGTCGGCACCGAGGGGTTCGGCGTCCTCTACTACTGGTCGGTCCCGTACGCGATGCTCTACGGCAGCGACGACCTCCTGTACTTCTGGGACCTGGAGGGCCAGACGCCCGCGTTCGACCCGATCCCCTACGGGAGCACGGACGACGAGTACCACTACGAGATGGTGGACATGGTCGCGAGCGACTTCGTCGAGCAGTCCCTGCTGTGCCTGACCGAGTCCGGAACCGCCAGTGCGATCGCCCTCTCCACCGGCGAGACGATCGACCTCGCCGCCGACGGCGGCGGCACGCCTCTCAAACTCGTGGACGTCACCGTCGACGGCACTCAGTACGCCGTCACCGGCGACGACCAAGGCAATATTCGATTCTGGAGTCTGGGACTGTGATCATCCTGGTCGTCGCGGCCGTCATCGTCGCCGCCATAACCGCATACGCCATCTGGGCCGGGGGCAAGGAGCACCGGATCGAGACCACCGCGCACCTCGACGCGCGTGCGAACGAGGTGTGGGCGGTCCTCACCGACTTCCCCGCCTACGGCGAGTGGAACCCGTTCATCAGGGAGATCTCCGGCCTCCTCGCCGAGGACGAGCGCCTCGAGGCGACCTTCGAGCAGCGCAGCGGGAAGCAGACGACGTTCCGGCCGCGCGTCCTGCGCGTCTCCCCCGCCCGCCAGATCCGCTGGCTCGGCAGGCTCGGCCCCGGCGGCCTGTTCGACGGCGAGCACTACTTCGTGCTCGAGCCGCAGCAGGACGGGACCACGGTCCTCACCCACGGCGAGCGGTTCACCGGGATCCTGGTGCCGCTCATGGCGGGGACGCTCGGCGACACCGAGCGCGGCTTCACGTCGATGAACGAGGCGCTCGCCGCCCGCCTCCACGAGAAGCCCGAGTAGCGGACGCGACTTCGCGCCGCGGCCCGTGGGGCCGCGGCGCGACTCGTTGTTCTCTAGCGGGGCCGCTCCTGGCCGGTGCGGTCCCCGTGCGGTGTGCGGGGTCTTAGAGGACGCCCGCGCCGGCCAGCTCGGTCACGCCGGAGACCGCGTCGGAGGCCGTGTCCGCAACACCTTCGGAGGTGGTGTTGCCGACCAGGCCGCCGGTGAGGCCGCCGACGACCGGGGCGCCGCTGACGACGCCGCCGACCGTGTCGAGACCGGGGACGGGGAGGGCCTCTTCGTTGAGGTCCACGTCCGCGGCCTCCATGTCGCCCTGGTCCAGGCCCTTGTGGCTGTCGTGGCCGTCGTGCCCGCCGGGGATCTCGGCCTCGGAGCCGCCGTCGCACGAGGCGGTGGCCACGCCGAGGATCGCGATCGCGTTGCCGCACACGTTGATCGGCGCCTGGATCGGCGCGAACACCTGGTTCCCGTTGCCGAGGCCCACGTTGTCCTGGGTGGTCAGGTGGCCCGCGCCGGAGTAGTCGGCGTCGGCGCCGCCCTCGCAGCCCGCGTCGGACACGCCGCCGATGGCGATCGCGTTGCCGCAGGCGTTGATCGGGGCCTGGATCGGCGCGAGCAGCTGGTTGCCCGAGAGCGCGCCGAAGTTGCGCTGGGTCGTGGTGTTGCCCGACTCGGTCACGTGCCCCGACTCGGCGACATTGGCGCTGGAGCCGCCGTCGGACCCGGCGCCCGAGTGCCCGCCGACCGCGGCGGCGATGCCGCTGACGTCGACCGGGACCTGGACGGGGGCGAACGCCTGGTTGCCGTTCGCCAGACCGGTGTTGTTCTGGGTGGTCAGGTGGCCCGCGCCGCCGAAGTCGGCGTCCGCGCCGCCCTCGCAGCCGGCGTCGGCGGTGCCGAGGACGGCCGCGGCGACGCCGCAGATGTTGACGGGCACCTGGATGGGGGCCACGACCTGGTTGCCGGAGACGGCCCCGACGTTGCCTTGCGTGGTCGTGTCAGGCCCGGTGGCGTGCGCGGTGCCGGCGCCGGCGACGAGGACCGCCCCGACGGCGACGAGTCCGGTCTGCGCGGTCTTGCGAGCCCATGAGTTAGTCACGAAGTCTCACCTTTCAGGGAAATGGTTGTTGCTGTTGCATCACGTCCCCCGTGAAGCTCCGTGGCTCCGATGGCTTGTGCGCGTTCGGAGGCGGGCTGGGTCCCACCTGCGAACGGGGTGCTATCGAAACCGGGAGAGTTGTGCGGTCGGCGGTCCGTCCGGTGCGGCGGTCCGAGGGCAGGCTCGCGCGGCCGCGGCGGTGCACCGCCTCAGCGCGTTCGCTTGCCCCGCGGTCTGCCGCGGGCCGGACGGACCCGTCGTCCGTGTCGGGCCGGGCGCGGCGGGCGCCCGGCCGTCGTGTCGCGGCGCCCTAGAAGGGCAGCGGGACCGGGAGGCCGCCGCCGAGGCCGCCGAGCAGGTCGTCGACCGGCAGGGCGTCGAGCGGGGAGCCCTGCGGCTCCTCGTCCTTCTGGTCCTGGCCGCCCTTGGCCGGGTTCTCGGCGGGCTTGTCGGTCTTCGCCTCGGCGTCGGAGTCCGAGGGCACCAGCATGTTGAGGCCGGGGACCGCGCTGACCGCGTCGAGCCCGGGGACCTGCTGGGTCAAGCCGCCGGCCATGCCGGTGACCTGGTCAGGAGAGACCGGGAGCCCCCCGAGGGCCTCCGGAGTCGCCGCGACGAGGTCGCCCGCGGACTCCTCGACGCCGTTGTCGGCGGCCTGAGCGGCCGTCCCCGCGAGCAGCAGAGCCCCCGTGGCGAGGCCCCCGACGAGGCCCGCCGTACGCACAGTGCGCATCTTCATCTGCTTGTTTGCCTTTCTTCGTACCGCCCTGGTCCGGCGGCTGGGGAAGCAGCACGGACGGACCGCGGAGCGGTGCAAGATCGCTGAATTGTCGGTTCACCAGCGGCTGATGGCGGCGGCGCCGGTAGCGGCGCCCGCTCATGCGACCCCCAGCCGCGACCGCACCGGCTGGATCGCCGGCGGATCGGGGACCGCGCTCGCTGTCCAAGGACCGGTGACACTCCGGTCCGGCCGCATCGCGTGCGGCCACCCTGAATAACTGGAGAGGCGGGGGCGCGGTTACGCCCAGACGCGAAGAAATTAGAAAAAGATGCGATGTTGCGCACCCGGAATGTGAGGATGACGCATATGCCCGAGTCGGGGCGCTCCCGGGGACGCGGAACGGCCCTCCACGCGAACGTGAAGGGCCGCAGAGAAAACGACGTGATCCCGGCTACTGCACCCGGCGCAGGATCATCGTGTCCGAGTGCCCGGCGCCGCCGTTCTGGTCCTCGCCGCCGCCGTTGCGCTTGTTGCGGATGAGCTTGACGGTGCGCGACACCACGAACCACAGGAACAGGATCCCGATGATGCCGACCACGATCTTGCTCAGCAGGCCCGAGTACTCGTTGAGGATCGGCTCGATCGCGGGGCCGAACGCGAAGCCCAGCCCGATCCAGATCCCGTTCCACAGCACCGAGCCGACGAGGGTGTACCCGGTGAACTTCCAGAACGGCATCTTCTCGATGCCCGCGGGGACCGAGATCGCGCTGCGCACCAGCGGGAGGCAGCGGCCCGCGAGCACCGCGACCCCGCCCCATCTGGCGAACACCTTCTCCGAGCGCTCGAAGTCCTTGAGCTCCAGGAGCGGCAGCTTCTCGAACAGCCACCGCGTGCGCTCGCGCCCGAAGAAGTAGCCGACGTAGTAGAGGATGTAGGCGCCGGCCATCGAGCCGAGCGCGGCGAAGAACATCGCGAGCCAGAAGTTCATGTGCCCCTGGTAGGACAGGAACCCCGCCACCGGGAGGATGAGCTCGGAGGGGATCGGGGGGAAGACGGACTCGATCGCGAGCGCGAGGCCCACGCCCACCTCACCGAACCTGGTGATCAGGTCGAGCACCCATCCGATGATGCCGTCGTATTCGTCGGCGTGGGTGACGTCTCCCGTGGAGGCGGCCGCCAGTGCCAGTGTTCCGCTGAGCATGTTGGTCACGCGGCCAGCGTAACCGGCTCGCGTTCGAGGCCGCCTCGGTCATCGGACCGAGCCCGCGGGGCCGCGCGGCCGAGGCGCGCCGGGCGCGGTGCGGGAGGCGTTCGGCCAGGTGTCGCGCGGCGTGCGGGGCCGGGCCATACTTAGTGGTAATTCCGCGCTTCTTACGGCTCGCACGCCCGGACAGCGCTCGGCTATCGCAGGTTGAGGGGGCTTCGATGAGTCGCACGGTCGGGCCGTACAACGATGTCGCGACCGCGCGCGTCGAAGGGGCCTACGAGCTGTGCGAGGGCAGCGACGAGGGCGGCCGCCCCGTCCAGATCCTCACCCTCGGCTCCACCTCCTCCAAGGACCCGGCCCGCCGCGGCCTCCTGTCCGACACCGTGGCCTGGGCGTACGCGACCGCCGGGCCCGAGGACGCCCCGATCCTCGTCGCCGACCTCGAAGCGGAGCAGCCCTACGTCGTGGTCCTGAAGGACCCGCGGCTGCGCGGCGCCGACCGGATCATGGACCGCCTGCTCGCGCTCGGCCCCGCGACCGGGCCGCTGCCGGTCGGGCCCGCCGCCGCGGCCCAGCGGGCCGCGCACCAGATGGCGGCCGCGCAGCGCTCCGCGGCCCCGGCCTCGCCGGTGGGGCCGCCGTCGCCGCCGATCTCGCCGCCGGTGGTCATCATCGCGCCGCCGAAGAAGCGCTCGCAGCTCGTGCCGATCCTCGTGGGGATCGGCTCGGTCGTGGTGATCCTCGCGCTCGTCGTCGGCGTGTGGGTCCTGCTGTCGGGCAGCGGGGACCCGGCGGACTCGTCGGCCGAGCCCTCGGACACCGCCGCGGCGGACGCGACGAGCGAGGCGGCCTCGGAGGCCGCCGAGGAGGGCGCGCCGGAGAGCGAGGTGCCCCAGTGGGACGCCGACGCCCCCGAGGAGCGCGTCGGCGGGACGCTGTTCGCCGAGGGCGACCAGACCCGGACGGTGGCGTACGCGGGCTGGCCGTTCGCGTTCCGCGTCCCGGACGGGTTCTCGTGCAGCGAGTCCGGGCAGTCCGCGGTGTGCACGGCCGACTCGGGGGACTCGAAGATCACCGTCGGCTGGGAGCCGTGCCCGGGGAGCTGCTCGACCGACACCCGCGACGCGATGCGCGAGGCGCTGCCGTACCAGCCGCTCCAGACGTTCCAGAACGGCGACATCGGGGTGTCCGAGCGGACGCAGGTGTCGGGCCGGTGGCGCGGGGCGCTGTCGGTGTTCACCGAGGCCGAGGACGGGGTGTTCCACGCGTGGTCGAGCGTCGACGTGATGGACTTCCGCTCCGAGGAGTGCTGGCAGGTCTTCAACGACGTGCTCAACCAGGCGGCGGCGAAGGCCGTCTGACCGGTGCTAGCGCTGGTCCCAGGCGGCGAGGGCCGCGGTGATGATGTCCGCGGAGGTCGGCGAGGGCTGCGGGATGCCGGGCGTGAGCCCGTGCTGCGCGAGGAGCTCCGAGTACTGGTCGCTGCTGTAGGACCGCAGGAGGTTCTGGGCGGCCTCGCGCTCGGCGTCGCCGATCCCGGCGGCCACGTACATGGGGTACTCGAACTGGGCGATCTGGGTCGCGCCGGTCGGGGTCTGGAGTTGCTCGGCGCCGCCCGCGTTGTGGGCGGCGACCTCGGGGGCGGACATGACGGCCGCGCCGTCGCCGCCTTCGGCCGTGTACTCGTCGACGCCGAAGATGATGATCCACATGAGGCTCGCGGCGTGCTGCCGCGGATCCTGAAGGGCCACTTCGGTCTCGTCGGGCAGGACCTGGTCGGCGGCGGCGCCCTCGGGGAGGGCGAGGCCGACGGCGCTGGAGGCCGTGGACTCCTGGAGGACCTCCCACTGCTCCGCGAGCCCCGCGTCGGGGAGGTTGCGCCACAGGCCCGTCTCGGGGATCCACACGTCGGCGCCGGTGTCGGCGACCGCGTTCCCGGCGACGGGGGTGACGGTGATGTCGGCGCACACGTCCGAGCCGCGCGAGGGCGCGCCGCCGCCCGCGGCGATGAAGTCGTCGAGGACCGCGGCGATCTCGGGCGCGGCCGCGACCTGGAGCTCCACCTCCGTCCCGCAGGACTGGACGTGGGCGATGGCGGCGTTCAGCGTGTAGGCGGTCACCGGCGCGAAGACGGCGAGCAGCGCCGCGCCTCCGAGGAGGCGGCGGCCCTCTTTCGAGAGGCGCCCTCGCTTGCGGTGCACACCTGCCATGTGACGAGTGTATGACCTGGGGCAAACGCCGTCGAGATCGCGTTTTTCAGTTATCCCAAGGGGACTGAGCGTTACCGCACGTCATGGACGTCCCGGGCCGGGCCGGAATCGGCCCGGCCCCGGCGTCCGCTGGGGTCACCGGCGGCGCGGGCGCCGCTTCGGCGGCGTCAGCAGGTCGGCGACGATCCGCATCGTCTCGGGGACGAGGCGGAAGTAGGCCCACACCCCGCGCTTGTCGCGCTGGACGACCCCCGCCTCGGCGAGGATGCGCAGGTGGTGGGAGACGGTGGGCTGCGAGAGCCCGAGCGGTTCGGTCAGCTCGGCGACGCACGCCTCCTGCTCGGGGGCCGCTTGGATGAGGCTGATGAGCTGGAGGCGGTTCGGATCGGCGAGTGCTTTGAGGACACCCGCGATGCGCTCCGCGTCGGACTTGGAGAGCGTTTCGCCGCTGACCGGCGAGACTGGCGTCTCGGCCTCGACGGTGACTCGCACCATGATCGTGTTCCTTCCGGATTGGTTCCAGTCGGGACCGGATTCGGCCGCACTGCCATTAATCCAGTTCCAACCCTGAATATGCCTCCGCGGTGTGGCCGGGCGGTAACGACGACGCTTCCGGCTCGCAAAGGCTTTCGGTTCCGCTGGACCGCGAATCGGGCTGCACCAGGGCCCGGTCCGGATCCACCGCCGAGATTACGCCTGCACTGCCGGCGGGGCCACCGCCGACACTTGATCATTTCGCAGGCCGCAGGGACGGCTATTGAGTTGAAGCCGCACTACCAGGAGTTATATCTAAATCTCCCTATGTTTAAGCGGTTGCCGGTTTCTCGGTGAGAGCGGATTCACCCACGTCGATCGATCGACATCCCAACATATAGAACAGCTCTGATTCTTGATGTTAGCGCGCACCGGCAAGAAATGCGGCCCGCCTGCGTTTCCACTCGGTTACATCGACTTGAGAAAAACCACATTTTCGGACAAGACGAAGGGCGGGGCCGCCCGGCCCCGCCCGTTCGAAGCGATTCAGTCGCGCGGGCGCGCCGTCGAGTCGCGCTCGATGAGCTCGGCGTCGACCGACAGCTCCTCGGGGTAGTCCTCCTCCTCGACGAGCGCGGCCTCCAGGGCCCGCACGCCCATGTCGTGGAGGGGCAGCGCCACGGTCGTCAGCGACGGCGTGAGGTCGCGCACGATCGGGATGTCGTCGAACCCGGCCACCGACACCTGCCCGGGGATGTCCACGCCGCCCTCGCGCAGGGCGGTGCACAGGCCCGTGGCCTGCACGTCGGAGGTCACGAACACCGCGGTGGGGAGCCGCTCGCCGTCGAGGAGCCGCCGCCCCGCCTGGTAGCCGCCGTCGCGGGTGAACTCGGCCGGGACGTGCACGACCTCGGCGTCCTCGGGCAGCGCCGACAGGAACCCCTCGCGCCGCTCGCGCACCACCTGGAGCTGCTCGGGTCCGGCGACGACCGCGAACCGGCGGTGGCCCAGCGCCGACAGGTGCCGCGCCAGCCCGGCCGCGCCCTCGCGGTTCGCGGGCCGCACGACCCGCCCCGGCAGTCCCGGCTGGCCCACCGACACCACGGTCGCGCCCAGTTCCAGCAGGTCCGACAGGTGCTCCGAGAGGCGCTGCTCCGCGGCCTTGTCGGTGGTCCGCGACCCGGCCACGATCACCGCGCGCGGGCGGTAGCCGCGCAGCGAGTCGAGGTGCTGCACCTCGGAGTCGGGGTCGATGCCGGTGTCGGCGATGAGGACGCGCACGTTCCGGCGGGCCGCCTCGGCGAGCACGCCGCCCGCGATCTGCCCGAAGTAGGGGTCGGTGACGTCGTGGAGCAGCAGGGCAACGGTCTGCGAGGTGGCGCGCGCGAGCACCTGCGCGCCGACGTTGGGGGCGTACCGCAACCGTCGCGCCGCCTCGCGGACCCGCTCGCTGAGCTGGTCGCTCACCCGGTGCGGGGAGCCGTTGAGCACGCGGGAGGCGGTGGCCACCGAGACGCCGGCGGCTCGGGCGACGTCGGCCAGACGGGCCGGTTGTTTGCGTTCCATCTCGCTGAGGCTACTCATCTGCGGAAAGCGCTGCTCAAGCGGTCCGGAGGCGCCGGTCCCTCCACACTCGCCAGACCACGTACGCAACTGCGGCAACACCGAGGCCCGCGGCGGCGACCTTGAGCGGGCTCGGCCCGGACAGCTGCGGGCGCAGGGCCACGGGCCGCCGGAACGTCAACTGCGGCCAGCCTTCTTCTAGCGCGAGGCGCCGCAGCCCGCGGTCGGGGTTGACTGCGCGCGGGAAGCCCACGGCGCGGAGCATCGGCTCGTCGGTGATGGAGTCGGAGTACGCGAAGGACGCGTCGAGGTCGATGCCGCGCTCGGCGGCGAAGAGGCGCATGGCCTCGGCTTTCGCGGGGCCCGCGGCGTAGAAGTCGACCTCGCCGGTGTACCGGCCGTCGGAGCCGACGACCATGCGCGAGGCGATGACGTCGGTCGCGCCGAGCATCCGGCCGATGGGGGCGACCATCTCCTCGCCGGAGGCGCTGACGAGGACGACGGCGCGGCCCGCGGAGCGGTGCGCCTCGATGAGCGCGGCGGCCTCGGCGTAGACGGCGGGGGCGATGAGCTCGTCGAGGGTCTCCTCGACGATCGCCTTGACCTCGTCGGCGGGCCAGCCGCGGGAGAGCTGGGCGACGGAGTCGCGGGTGCGCGCCATCTGGACCTCGTCGGCGGAGCCGCCGAGGCGGAAGAGGAGGTGCGAGTAGGCGACCTTGAGGACGTCGCGGCGCGCGAGGAGCCCGCCCTGGTAGAGCGGGCGCGAGAAGGCGAGGCTGCTCGCCTTGGCGATGATCGTCTTGTCGAGGTCGAAGAAGACCGCGCCGCCCTGCGACCGGGCCGGCGCCGGGGCCGGTTCGAGCGCGAGTGCCGGTGAGCCGTCGCGGTGCTCCGCTGCGTTCATGCCGCAAGTGTAGACAGCGCGGCAAACCCCTTTCGGCCACTTGTCGCACCGATCCCGGGACGTGTCGGCCGCCGGGCACGGCGAGAGCCGCGCCGCCCCCAGGGGTGGGCCCCCGGTCGGCAATGGTGCCCGAGGGGTCCGACATTTCCGGGCAGCCGAACGGCCCGCCGGGGCCCTGGGGTTGGGCCCCCGGTCAGCAATCTTGCCAGCGGGGTGCGACAAAACGCGGGCGCAGCGCTTCGAACAGCGGGTTGTCGGTCGCGGGCCGTAAGCTGGGCGCCATGTCGAAGAGCCAGCGGATCGCCTACGCCTGCGGGGCATGCGGGGCGCGCGTCCCGAAATGGGTCGGGCAGTGCCCCGAATGCGGCGAGTGGGGGTCCATGGAGGAGTCCGCGGCGCCGCCGCGGCAGGCCTCCGGCCCGTCCGGGGGCGGCAGCGCGGCGCGGCGCCCGGCGATGCCCGCGCTGAAGATCGGCACCGTCTCCGCCGAGCAGGCCGCGAGCCTGCCGACCGGGGTCGGCGAGTTCGACCGCGTCATGGGCGGCGGGATCGTCCCCGGCGGCGTCACGCTCATCTCCGGGGAGCCCGGCGTCGGCAAGTCCACACTGCTCCTCGAAGTCGCGCACCGCTTCGGCGAGGCCGGGTACGGGCGCGCGCTCGTCGCCACCGGCGAGGAGTCCGCGGCCCAGGTCCGCCGCCGCGCCGACCGCACCGGGTGCCTCTCGGAGGAGCTGTACCTGGCCGCCGAGACCGACCTCGGCGCGGTCCTCGGCCACATCGACGACGTCAAGCCGGGCCTGCTCGTCCTCGACTCCGTGCAGACGGTCCTCGCCCCCGACACCGACGGCGTCCCCGGCGGCGTCACCCAGGTGAAGGCCGTCGCCACCGCGATCACGCAGGAGGCCAAGGCGCGCAACATGGCCGTGATCCTCGTCGGGCACGTCACGAAGGACGGCAACATCGCCGGGCCGCGCGCGCTGGAGCACCTGGTCGACACGGTCGTCCACTTCGAGGGCGACCGGCACTCGATGCTGCGGCTGCTGCGCGGCGTCAAGAACCGGTTCGGGCCCTCCGACGAGGTCGGCTGCTTCGAGATGACCGAGGACGGCATCGTCTCCCTCGCCGACCCCTCCGGGCTGTTCCTCGACGACGCGCCGAACGAGCCGACGCCCGGCACCTGCGTCACCGTCACGATGGAGGGCCGGCGCGCGGTGCCGGTCGAGGTGCAGGCGCTCGTGGGGAAGTCGGTGAAGGACGGCGCGATCCCGCGCCACACCGTCTCCGGGCTCGACCAGGCGCGGCTGAACATGATCCTCGCGGTGCTCACGCGCCGCGGCGGGATGCGGCTGCTCGACCGGGAGGTGTACGCGACGACGATCGGCGGCATCCGCGTCCGCGAGCCCGCCTCGGACCTCGCGCTCGCTTTGGCGCTGGTGAGCGCCGAGCAGGAGATCGCGGTGAGCGCCGACCTCGTGGCGATCGGCGAGGTGAGCCTCACGGGCCAGGTGCGCCGCACGGTGAACGCCGACCGGCGCGTCTCCGAGGCCGCCCGCCTCGGCTTCAAGACCGCGATCGTCCCGAAGGGCTCCGTCTCCGAGCGCCACCGCATCGAGGTCGTCGAGGTCGAGACGATCAACGACGCCAAACAGGCCGCGGCCCGAACCTGGGCCCGCCGCGGCTGACCCCGCGAACTGTCGGACCCCGCTGGCACCATTGCAAACCGGGGGCCCACCCCACGGGATTCGGGCGGTGCGTGTGCTGCCCTAGGGCGGGCCGGGGCGCAGTGGCTGGGCCGTGATGTCGTCGACCTGGTCGGCGAGGAGGGTCCGCTTCTGCGTCAAGGCGGCGATCTGCTGGTCGAGGCGGTCGAGGCCGTCGTCGAGGACCGCGCGGGAGTGGTCGCAGTGGCGCATGCCCTTCTCGCACAGGCAGGGCATGAGCTCGCGGATCGCACGGGTCGTCAGGCCCGCGTCGAGGAAGGCGCGGATCTGCTCGACCGCCGCGGGGGCGTCGTCGGCGTAGGACCGGTAGCCGTTCGCGTCGCGCCCCGGGACCAGGAGTTCCTGCTCCTCGTAGTACCGCAGCAGCCGGGCGCTCACCCCGGTGCGCCGCGCCAGCTCGCCGATCAGCATCGTGGCCTCCATCACGTTCATTGGACCTTCACACTGGTGTGAAGCCATAACGTCCAAAACATGACGAACATTTCCGCGAATCCGATCGCCCTGTCCACCACCGTCACCGGCTCCGGCCCCGGCATCGTCCTCGCCCACGGCGCGACCGGGACCATCGACTCGAACTTCGGGTCGCTCATCCCGCTCCTCGCCGCGGACCACACGGTCACCGCCTCCGACTACCCCGCCGACGGCACGCACCTCGAACTCGACGCCCTCGCCGACGCGCTCGTCGCCGACGCCGCCACCGAGCGGTTCGCGCTCATCGGCTTCTCCCTCGGCACCGCCGTCGCCGTCCGGGCCGCCGTCCGCCACCCCGACCGCGTCGCGGGCCTGGTCCTCGCCGCCGGGATCGCCAAGGCCGACAACCGGACCCGCCTGGCCCTCGACATCTGGGACGCGCTCCTGGAGCGGGGCGACCGGGAGACGTTCGCGCGGTTCGCACTCCACGCGGCCTTCAGCCCCGCGTTCACCAACGGCCTTCCGCCGGAAGGGATCGCGGCCGCCGTCGCCGACATCGCGGGCCGCGAACCGGGCGGGGCCGCCGCGCAGCTCGACCTGATCCGGCGCACCGACACCTCCGCCGACCTCGCCGAGGTCGCGGTCCCGACGCTCGTCGTCGCCGCGACCCGGGACCTCCTCGTCGACCCCGCCAACCACCGGTCCCTCGCCGAGGGCGTCCCGGGCGCCGAGTACGCCGAGGTCGAGTCGGGCCACGTGCTCATGGCCGAGCAGCCGGAGGAGTGGCACCGGCTCGTGCTCGATTTCCTACAGCGCCACGGGCTGTAGCGGCATGGCTCCAAGAGACGCGGGTGTCAGAGGCCGAGCTTCGCGAGTTCCGTCCGCGACGCCACGCCGAGCTTCGGGTACGCCTTGTACAGGTGGTACCCGGCGGTGCGGGGGCTCAGGTACAGGTGCTCGCCGATCTCGCGGTTGCTCAGGCCCGCGGCGGCGAGGCGGACCACTTGCAGCTCTTGGGGAGTGAGCCGCGCGGCGAGGTCGGGGGCCGCCTCGACGGGGCCCGCGTCGCCCGCGGCGCGCAGTTCGCGGCGGACCCGCTCGGTCCACGGCTCGGCGCCGAGGCGCTCGAACACCGCTGCGGCCGAACGCAACCGGGACTTCGCCTCGTTGACGCGGCGGGCGCGGCGCAGCCACTCGCCCAGGAGCAGGTCGGTGCGGGCGGCCTCGAACGGGAACGCGTTCCCGGCGAGCTCGGCGGCGCGGTGGAGGCCCGCGGCCCTCTCGTAGTGGGCGCCCGCGTCCGCGTCAGCGGCGAGGAGGCCCAGGCAGCGCTCCACGAGCGCGGCGACGTGGTCGTGCCCGCCTGCCGCGGCCCACTCGGCGAACCAGTCGAACGCCTTCTCGGTGCGGCCCGGATCGCCCGCGCGGACCGCGGCCTCGACGGCCACGGGTACGTACCCGAGGGCGTCGCCGGGCGCGTGCGAGTCGAGGTGGGCGGCGAGCCGGTCGAGCGCCTCCTCGTTGCGGCCCAAGGAGAAGTCGAGGAGCGCGGTGGCGATGTCGATGGGGACGAGGTTGTTCCCGGGGGAGTCGCGCTCGGCGGCCTCCACCAGCCGGCGCGTCAGGTCGGCGTCGCCGCGCAGGGCCGCGACGGGCGCGAGGACGTACGCGCGGGCCTTCACGGGCCCGATCCGCTGGCCCAGTTCGGTGGAGAGCTCGACGGCGTTGGCGGCGAGCGCCTCGGCGTCCTGCCAGCGGCCGCGGTGGAACTCGGCGAGCGCGTTCAAGGTCAGGAGCCGCGGGAGGGCCCCGGCGGCGCCGGACTCGCGGGCGGCGCGGATCGCCGCGGCGGCGGTCTGCTCGGCGGCGGCGGTGTCGCCGACGAGGGTCTGCCACCAGGCGATCATGGCGCGGTTCTCGGGGCTGACGGCCTCGCCGAACCCGGCGTGGATCGCGATGAGCCGCCGCAGGGCCTCGACGGCCTCGGTGACGGTGTACGCGCAGGACCGGTTGAGCCCGGCGGTGGCGACGGCGAGGTCGTGGACCCACGCGGAGTGGTCGATGCCGAGGCGCCCGGCGTGCTCGGCGGCGACCTCGGCGCGGGAGAAGTCCCCTGCCTGCCAGGCGAGTTCGACGGCGCGGAACAGCGGGTACCCGGCGGCCTCGGGCTGCGCGGCCGTGTAGTGGTCGGCGGCCTCCATGTAGAGCCGGTAGGACTCGCGGACGTCGTTGTCCCAGGCGGCGACCATCGCGGCGGTGAGGGTCGCGCGGGCGAGGACGGCCCGGTCGCCGGTGGTCCGCCCGATCTGGAGGACGAGCTCCCTCGCCTTGGGCCCGTTGCCGGCCGCGGCGGCGGCCTCGGCGGCGCGCAGGAGGCGCCGGCCCCGTTCGGGCCCTTCGGGGGTGAACGCGGCGGCGCGTTCGAACGTGGCGTACTCGACGCCGTGCCCGCCGCACGTGGAGGCGCATTCGGCGGACGCTTCGAGGGCCGCGGCGATGGCCTCGTCGGGGCCGGTCGCGGCGGCGGCGAGGTGGAAGGGCCGCCGGTGGTCGTCCGCGTCCATGACGTCGGCCATGACCCGGTGCGCTTCGAGGCGCCGGTAGACGGGCGCGCCCCGGTAGGCGGCGGAGCGGATGAGCGGGTGGCCGAACGCGAACCGGCCGCCCTGGAAGCGGACCAGGTCGTCGGCTTCGGCGGGGGCGAGGTCGGTGAGCTGCGCGCCGAGCTTCGCGGCCGCGTCGAGGACGAGCGCGGGGTCGGCGGTCTCGTCGGCGGCGATGAGGAGCAGGAGCGTCCGGGTGGCCTCGGGGAGGCGGTCGATGCGGTCGCCGAACACCTGCGTGAGGCGGGTGGTGGTCGAGCGGGCGCCGGTCCAGTCGACGGCCGACCGGGCCTCGGGTTCGGCGGCGGGCAGTTCCAGGAGCGCGAGCGGGTTCCCTTCGGCGGTGCGCAGGACGCGGGCGCGCGCGTCGGCGGGCAGGCCCGTCAGGCGCGCGGAGACGAGGGCCCCGGCGGACGCGTCGTCCAAGGGCCCCAAGCGCATCTCGTCGAGGCCGGGGGTCGGGAAGTCGGGCGCGTAGCCCTCGCGGACGGCGAGGACCATCGCGACCGGTTCGGCCGCGAGGCGCTTGGCGATGAACAGGAGGACGGCCGCGGAGTCGGGGTCGAGCCAGTGGGCGTCGTCGACGACGCACAGCACGGGGCGGTCGGCCGCGGCGGCGGCGAGGAGGCTCAGCGCGGCGAGGCCGACGGTGAACCGCAGGTCCCCGGGGGGCGCGGCCTTGTCGGGGACCGCTTCGAGGCCGAGGGTCCGGGAGAGGACGCACGCGTGGTGCTCGGGGATCGACTCGAGGTGCCCGGTGAGCGGCAGCAGGAGCGCCTGGAGGCCCGCGAAGGACCAGGAGTGCTCGGATTCGACGCCGGTGCAGCGGAGCACGGTGAAGTCCGCGGCGGTCTCGGCGGCGGCGGCCGCGAGGCTCGACTTGCCGATCCCGGCCTCGCCGCGCACGACCAGCGCCGAGCCGTGCCCTTCGCGGGCCCGGGCGAGGCGGTCGGCGAGGGCGGCGGTCTCCGTGTCGCGTCCGTACAGCACGGATCCAACGGTACCGCCGCCCGCCCGGTTCGCCCTCGGCGCGGCCACTGGGCGGGAATGTCCCGGAACGCCGGTTAGAAGGGGCTCGGCATGGGGGTCGCGGCGCGGGCGTTCGCGAGCGCGCGGGCCCACCAGTGGAGCTCGTCGAGGAGGGTCTTCGCGGCGGGCTCGGACTCGTCGAACTTCGTGAACTCGCCGCGCTCGTCGAAGTGCTGGTAGAACCGCGGGAACGCGATGGTGTTGCGGATGGTCATGGTCCGCAGCTCGGGGAAGATCTGCCGCAGGTGCTGGGCGGCGTTCTGGCCGCCGGTGACCTTGCCGCCGTAGGTGACCATGGCGACGGGCTTGGCGGCCCACTCGTTCATGTAGTAGTCGACGGCGTGCTTGAGGGCCGCGGGGATCGACATGTTGTACTCGCCGGAGACGACGACGAACGCGTCGGCGCGGTCGAGGCGCTCGGCGAGCGCGGCGACGTTCGCGGACGGGTCGCTGGGGGTCGACCACATGTCGTGCTCGGCGAGGTGCTGGGGCAGGTCGGCGTCGAGCAGGTCGATGAGGTCGACGTCGAATCCGCCGTGCCGCTCGGCGACGCCGGCGATCCAGTTCGCGGGGGCGGGGGCCCAGCGGCCCTCGCGGGTCGATCCGATGATGACGCCCAGGTTGAGCTTGTCGTCCATGGTTCCTCCGGTCTCGTGTGCTTCCCGGACGAAGCTACGGACGGACCGACGGGGCCCACATCCGTCGACCGACTGGCCGCCGACTGGAACCGCACGTGACGGAAGGCGGCGGCGACCGGGGCACGGCGGTCGGGCGCGACCGGTCCGGCCCGGTGCGGCGGTGACCGCACCGCTTCCGGTCACGTGACGGATGCCCGGCCGGTCGGCCGGTCAATACGGTGGCGGCCATGACCACTGCAACGAAAGCGGCCCCGGAGGCCGCCGCCACCCGATGGGGGGCGATCCTCGCCGTCGGCTTCTCCCAGCTCGTCGTGGCGGGC
The DNA here is from genome assembly GCA_040643255.1 of Glycomyces sp. NPDC047369. Classification (GTDB taxonomy): domain Bacteria; phylum Actinomycetota; class Actinomycetes; order Mycobacteriales; family Micromonosporaceae; genus Glycomyces. Next base: position 628,279 of record JBEYTX010000002.1, read on the forward strand.
GCCATGTCGAGCATCGCGGTCGCGCTGCCGCTCATCCGCACCGAGTTCGGGGTGTCGGAGGCCGCGACCGCGTGGGTCCTCCTCGCCTACGCGCTCCCGGTCGGGGCGGTCGCGATCGCCGCGGGCCGCCTCGCCGACCGCGCCGACCTGCGCGCGGTCGCCGTGTTCTCCATGGCCGCGCTCACGTTGGCGTCGGTCGCGGCGGCGCTCGCGCCGAGCTTCGAGCTGCTGCTGGCGGCCCGCGCGGTCGGCGGGCTGCTGGGCGGGCTCCTGTTCGGAATGACCGGCCGGATCGTCGTCACCTCGTCGTCGCCGGAGCACCGCGGCCGGGCCATGTCGGCGATCGCGCTGATGATGACGGTGGGCGGCATGGGGATGGTCGGCGCGGGCGGGTTCGTCGTCGCCGCGTTCGACTGGCAGGGCCTGTTCTGGGTGTTCGCGGCGATGGGCGCGGCGGCCGTGGCGGCGGTCGCGGTCGCGGTGCCCTCCAACGGGACCGGCCTGCCGCGCCCGGACCGGGCGCTCCTGGTCGACACGGTCACCTCGGGCGGCGCGATCGCGTCGTTCCTGCTGGCGTTCGAGTACGTCGACACCGCGCCGTGGATCGCGTCGGGCGCGTTGGCGGCGAGCGTCGCCCTCGGCGCGCTGTGGGTGCGCCAGCCGTCGTCGGCGGCGACGGTGGGGCTGCTGCGGTCCCCGCAGCTGGGCGGGGCGCTGCTGAGCCTCACCCTCCTGTCGGGGGTGACGGGCCTGCTCAACTTCAGCCTCCCGTACCTGCTCACGGATGTGCAGGGCGCGCGCCCGGAGCTCGTGTCGACGGTGATGCTCGCGTTCATCGGCGGGGTCGCGGCGATGACGCCCGTCGCGGGCTGGCTCGCGGACCGGTTCGGGCCCGGCCGGGTGTCCCTGGCCGGCGCGGTCCTCGTCGTGGGCGCGGTCGTGCCGCTCATCATGGTCGGCGAGGATTCCGGGCTGGTCGGCCTCGGTTCGCGCATCGGCCTGCTGGGCTTGGCGTACGGCGTGTTCAACAGCCCGATGAACACGTACCTGCTGGCGTCGGCGCCGCCCGAGCAGTCCGGGACGGCGGGCGCGTTCATGGCGACGACCCGCACGATCGGGTCGTCACTGGGCCCGGTCCTCGCCGCCCTCGCGTGGGGCCTGGGGGCGACGGCCGTGGACGGCTACCGCCTCTCGGCGTGGGTGGTCGCGGCGATGCTCGTCGCGGGCGCGGCGCTCCAGGCCACCACGAAGCCGTGGCGGACCGCGACGCCCGCTTAGAGGTCGAGCTTGGCGAGCTCCGTACGCGAGGAGACGCCGAGCTTCGGGTACGCGTTGTACAGGTGGTAGCCCACCGTCCTGGGGCTGACGAACAGCTGCTCGCCGATCTGGCGGTTCGTCAGCCCGTCGGCGGCGAGGCGCACCACCTGGAGTTCCTGCGGCGTCAGGAGTTCGGCCAGGTCGGGCTTGGCCTCGACGGCGGTCGAGTCGCCCGCGGCGCGCAGCTCCCCCTGGGCCCGCTGGGTCCAGGGGACGGCGCCGAGGCGCTCGAAGACCTCCGTGGCCTCGCGCAGGTGCGCGCGGGCCTCGTTGATCCGGCGGACCCGGCGCAGCCACTCGCCGTAGACGAGCTCGGTGCGGGCCCGCTCGAACGGGTCGATGTCGTCGGCGCGGTGCAGCTCCACGGCCCGCGCGAAGTGCGTCCCGGCTTCGGCCTCGGTCGCCATGAGCGCCCGGCACCGCTCCACGAGCGCCTCCCAGTAGGAGCGGCCCGTCGCGTCGGCCCAGTCGGCGAACCAGTCGAACGCCTCCTTGACCTCGGCGAGCCGCCCGGCCCGGAACGCGGCCTCCACGAGCGTCGGGACCTGCGTGAGCACCTCCATGGGGGTGAGGCCCTCGGCGATGCGCAGCAGCCGGTCGAACGCCGCCTCGTACCGGCCCAGGCCCAGTTCGAGCAGGCCCAGCGCGGTGTCGGCGGGGATCACGGAGTCCTCGGGGGCGTCCTCGATCGCGGCCGCCACGAGCTCGCGGCAGCGCCGCTCCTCGCCGCGGATCGCCGCGATCGGCAGCAGCACCCAGATGCGGCCCTGCATGAGCGCCCGGCGGTCGTTCTGCTCGTGCGCCAGCTCGATCGCGCTCGTCGCCGACGCCTGCGCGTCCGCGTACCGCCCGTAGTGGAACTGCGTCTGGGCCTGCACCAGCAGCGCCTGCACGAGCGGGCTCATCGCCCCGCGCTCGCGGCACCACCGCACCTGCTCGGCCGCCGCCTGGTGCGCCGCGGGCACGTCGCCCGCGAGGAACCGCCAGCGCGCCGCCAGGACCTGGTCGAACGCCTGGAAGTCCTCGTGCAGCGGCTGGTAGTAGTCGTAGAGGGACCGCAGCGCGTCCACGGCCTCCCCGGCCGTGTCCCCGGGCTGGCGGTTGAGCCCGGCGGCGGCGCGCGCAAGGCGCCGCACCCACGCGTTGTTCGAGCCGCCGTACTTCGAGGCGAGCCCGGACGCGTACTTCACCTTCGCGAAGTCCCCTGTCTCCCAGGCGTTCCAGACGCCGCGCAGCAGCGGGTAGCCGGTGTTCTCGTGGCCGGTCGCCGCATAGTGCTCGGCCGACTCCATCCACACGTCGAACCCCTTGGAGTGGCCCGCCCACGACAGGATCGTCGCCCGGATGAGCGCGGTCCGCGCCAGGAGCACGTGGTCGTCGGTGAGCCGCTCGGCGTCCTCGGCCAGCTCGACGGCCTTCCCGGTCATGCCCGCGGCGTACGCGCACTGGGCGGCCTCGACGAGGCGGCGGGCGCGGCGGCGCGGGTCGGGCGTGAAGCTCGCGGCCCGTTCGAGGGCGGCCATCTCGGCGACGCAGCCGCCGCGCTCGGCCTCGTACGAGGCGATGGCCTCCAGGGCGGCGGCGGCCTTCTCGTCCAGGCCCGTCGTCGCGGCGGCCAGGTGGCGGGCGGCGCGGATGTCGCCGTCGCCGAACGCCTCCGACAGGGCCCGGTGGGCCTCGATGCGGCGGGCCCGCGGCGCCGAATGGTAGGCGGTGGAGCGGATCAGCGGGTGCACGAACTCGATGCGGCCCCGGTGGTACCGCAGCAGGTCGTCCACTTCGGCCGGCTCCAGGTCGGCGAGGCTCGACCCCATGCGGGCCGCGGCCTCCGCGATCACCGCGGTCTCGCCGGTCTCCTCGGCGGCCGCGAGGAGCATGATCGTGCGCGTCCGGTCCGGGAGCGCGATGATGCGCTCGGTGAACGCCTGCTTGATGCGCGAGGTCGTCGAGTACCGGCTGTTCGAGGTGTCGGCGCGCAGCAGCGACCCCTCGTTGTCGGCGGCCGGCAGCTCCAGGAGCGCCAGGGGGTTCCCCTCGGCCATCCGCAGGATCCAGTCGCGGCTGGTGAACGGGATCTCGTCGGCCCGCATGTCCAGGATCGCCTGCGACGCGGGCAGGTCGAGCGGCCCGAGGGTGAGCTCCGGGATCCCCGGCGCCGGGAAGTCCGGCGCGAACCCGTCGCGCACGACCAGGACCATCCCGATCGACTCGGTCGACAGGCGCCGGGCGGCGAACAGCAGCGCGTTCGTGGAGTCGCGGTCGAGCCAGTGCGCGTCGTCGATGACCACGTACACCGGCTGCTTCGCGGACGCGTCCACGAGGAGGTTCAGCAGCGCCAGCCCCACCTGGAGCGAGTGCGCCCGGCCCGTCCCGTCGGCCATGCCGAGGGCGGTGCGCAGGGCGTCGGCCTGCGCCGCGGGCAGCCGGTCGAGGCGGTGCAGCAGCGGGTGCAGCAGCATCTGGAGCCCCGCGTACGACCACGTGTGCTCGGCCTCGACGCCCAGGGTGCGCAGGACCGTGAAGCCCTCGGCGCGGGGGATGACGGCGTCGACGATCGCGGACTTGCCGATGCCCGGCTCGCCGCGGACGACGAGCGCGCCGCCGTGGCCCACCCGGGCGCCGTCCAGGAGCGCCTGGATCGAGTCGAGCTCCCGGTCCCTGCCGTACATGACGGCGCGGAGCGCGGGCGCGGGCGATTCGCCGTACGCCTGGGCCGCAAGGCCCTCGCGCAGGGACTGCGGTGCGGGGCCATATGCAGGCGACAAGGCGACTCCATCCTCAGGACGACCGGGGACGCTTCCAGCGTATCCGCGCACCCGCCCCGGTCGCATCTGTCATTCGACTGGGGTGCCCGGCCACCGGGGCAACCGGGTCCGCGGACCGGTCGCCGGGCCCGGTCGATCGACTGGGGCGCAGGCGCACCCGCGCGCCTACGGTCGAGCCATGACCGCATCCATGGAGACCCGGAAGGCGCCTGCCGGCCGCCGCCCCGCACCCCGGCGCTGGGCGAGGGCGCTGTGGGCGGCGTACGCCCAGGCCGTCGCGTTCGGGTCGGGTGCGGTGACCGCGTTCCTCGCCGCCGACGCCGCCGCTGAGTTCCACGCCGCCGCGGGGACGCGGCTGTGGCCGCCGGGGGCGTTCGCGATCGGCTTCACGCTCGCCGCGGGCCTGGTCCCGCGGACCGGCCCGCTCGGCCGGGCCCGCGCGGTCGGCGGCATCGGCGCCGGCGCCCTCGCCCTGTTGGCACTGGCGGCGGCGCTGGCGCCGGGCTTCGGCTTCGCGGTGGCGGCGTGCGGCCTGCTGGGCGTCGCCTCGGGCACGGTCGTGGCGGTGTCGGGGCGGGTGCTGGCGGCGGCGGAGGTCGGTGACGGCTCGGCGTCGGTGCCCCTGTCGGCGGCGGCCCTCCTGGCGGGGATCGCGGCCGGGGTCCTGGCCCTGCTGGCGCTGCCGCTGTACGGGTGGCGCGGGGTGTTCGGCCTGCTCGTGGTCGCGGCGGTGCTCGCGGCCTGGAAGTTCGCGGAGCATGTGCCGAACGACACCTAGCGTTAGCGAAATGTGACGTGAGGTTCGCCCGAGTTGCGTGTTGGCTCTGAGGTTCCGATGTCACGATGAAGTCGTCCGGGTATTCGGAGGTTTTACCCGGCACGCGGGCACCGGCCGTCCTGTGGCGGTGTCCGGAAGAAGGCCCCGGGGAGGTTCGAGACCCCGGGGCCTTCGCTTTCGCTTAGAGCCCCTTGGGCTCTCCCGCTCAGCGCCCTTCGGGCTTCGGAGAGAGCCGGGTGCGCGGGCCGGCGCGGAGGACGCCCGATTCGAGGGGGCGGCCGACGATCTCCTGGGCGAGTCCGGCGGTGCCGATGAGGGCGTCGAGGTCGACGCCGGTGTCGACGCCCATGTCGTGGAGCATGTGGACGACCTCCTCGGTGGCGACGTTCCCGGAGGCGCCGGGCGCGAACGGGCAGCCGCCGATGCCGCCGACGCTCGCGTCGAACTCGGTGACGCCCCGGTCGAGGGCCGTGAGCAGGTTCGCGAGCGCGGTGCCGCGGGTGTCGTGGAAGTGCATGAGCATCGGCAGGCCGGTCGCGACCGCGTCGAGGAGGTCGGTGACGCGCCGCGGCGTGCCCATCCCGGTGGTGTCGCCGAACGCGATGCGCCCGGCGCCCGCGGCCTCGGCGGCCTCGACGATCCGGGCGACCCGCGCCGGGTCGATGTCGCCCTCGAAGGGGCACCCGAAACTCGTGGCGATGATGACCTCGACGGCCGCGAGGTGCTCCTTCGCGAGCGCGCAGATGTCCGGCAGCTCCGCGAGGGACTCGTCCACGGTGCGCCCGACGTTGGCCCGGTTGTGGGTCTCGGAAGCGGACACGACGACCTCGACGGCGGTGAACCCGGCGTCCAGGGCCCGTTCGACGCCGCGCCGGTTCGGGGCGAGCGCCGAGTAGCGGATCCCGGGGTGCTTCTCGACCGCGGCCCACACGTCGGCGGCGTCGGCCATCTGCGGGACCGCCTTGGGGCTCACGAAGCTCACGGCCTCGATGCGGGACAGGCCGGTCCGGGCGAGCGCGTCGATGAGGCGGATCTTGTCGGCCGTGGGCACCGGCGGCTCGTTCTGGAGGCCGTCGCGCGGGGCGACCTCCCTGAGCGTCACCCGATCGGGCTGGTGCATGCGCCGCCTCCGTCCTCCGTTGGACCGTTCACCCGCCCATGCTATCCCGCAGGGCGGGACGTCAGCCCGGGTCGAGCGCGCGCAGGGCCGCGGCGCGCAGGAGCGCGGCGGTCTCGTCGGCGGAGACCTCCTGGCCGAGCGAGAGGTACGGCGTGGAGTTCATGAGGCCGAACGCGCCGTGCGCGAGGACGCGCGCCTGCTCGGGCTTGAGGCCGTCGCGCAGGCGGCACAGGACCCCCACCCACTCCTCGACGTACACGCGCTGGAGCTTGCGGACCTCGCGGCGCGGCTCCTCGGGGAGCCGGTCGAGCTCGTGGAGGTGGAGGATGACGATCTCGGGCGAGTCGATGACGACCTCGAGGTGGAAGTCGACGAGCGCTTCGAGCGCGGCCTGCGGGTCCTCGGAGTGCACGGACGCCCAGTGGCGCCCGCCCGCGAGGAGCCGCTCGGAGACGGGGATGAGGGCGTCGGCGAGCATCTGCTCCTTGCCGCCCTTGAAGTGGTGGTACAGGGCCGGGCCGGTGATCGACGCGGCCGCGCCGATGTCGTCCATCGAGACGCCGTGGTAGCCGTGCTTGGCCAGCAGCTTGACCGCGACGTCGAGGATCTCGCGGCGGCGCTTGGACCCGCCGCGTCCGTCTGCTGTTCGCTTCTCCACCCAGATGAGGTTACTCGGGCGTACTCCCGCGAGCAGGGAGCAAAAGCCCACTTTCGCAGGAGTGCGGCCCCCTGAACGGACCCGGAACGCGGACCGGCCGCATCCCCCGTGCACGGGATGCGGCCGATCGTGGAGCAGCGTGTCGAGCTGCGTTCATGTCGCGGTGCGGGAGACCGGACACATGGACTCCCGTCGCGGACGTCAGCGGGTGCTCGGGTCCGAGGGGCCGCCCTGGCCCATCGCGCCCGGCTCGCCCATGGTGGGCGCCGCGGGCGCGCCGGTCGGCGGCATCGGCTCCTGCACCTGTGTGTTCGCCTCCGCGCCGTAGCGCTCCGAGGCGTACGTGGTGGACATCGACGCGGTCGCGTCGTGCGTGCGCGGCGACTGCATGTCGTCCTTCATGCGCCCGGCCTCGGTCTCGGCGCTGGAGAGCATCCGCTCCCAGCGCTCGCGCATCGGCGCGATGAGGCCGCCGCCGACGCCGACGATCGTGACGCCCGCGACGATCGACAGGACGGTCCACATGATCGGCGTGGTCACCGTCGTGGCGATGCCGACCTGGCCGAACGCGGCCACGGCGCCGAAGAAGATGATCGCGACCTGGCAGATCCGCGCCACGGTCCGCCCGTAGTTGGTGTTCTCCAGGGTCCCGTCGACGAGCTTGAACACGGCGTTGGCGACCGCGAAGGCGACCACGACGATGACGAGCGCGACGAACAGGAGCGGCAGCCACGCGACGATCTGGTTGAGCAGGGTCGACACCGGGTTGTTCCCGAACGCCCCGAACGCCAGTTGCAGCGTGAACAGCAGCAGCATGTAGTAGACGACCCGGCCGAGCAGGTCGCTCAGCTCGAACTTGCCGGTGAACCGGCGCAGCCCCGAGCGTTCGCCGACCCGGTCGAGGCCGACCCGGTTGAGCAGTTTCCCGACGAGGCGGCCGATCCATTTCGAGATGAACCAGCCGACGACGAGGATGGCGATGAATGCGAGCGCCCGCGGCAGGAACGCGATGACGCTGTCCATCATGTTCTGGAAGCTCTGCGTGAAGTTCATACCCCGACCGTAGGCCGGATAGCATCCGTATTCAGGAGTTTCGCTCGATTGGCGCCCGGAGCGCGCCGTCAGGGCCTACGTGGGCCAGGTGCGCCAGTGCATCCACGACTTCGACGGGGTGGGCCCGCGCTGGTCCTGGTAGCGGGAGAAGTTCGCGCCCTTCCCGTAGGGCCTCTCGGCGGGGCTGGAGAGCCCGAACAGGCACAGCTGGCCGATCTTCATGCCCGGCCACAGCGTGATGGGCAGGTTCGCGACGTTCGAGAGCTCCAGGGTGACGTGCCCCGAGAAGCCCGGGTCGATGAACCCGGCGGTGGAGTGGGTGAGCAGGCCGAGGCGCCCGAGGCTGGACTTGCCTTCGAGGCGGGCCGCGAGGTCGTCGGGGAGGGAGATGACCTCGAGCGTGGAGGCGAGGACGAACTCGCTGGGGTGGAGCACGAACGGCTCGTCGTCGGCGACCTCGACGGGCGAGGTCAGCTCGTCCTGCTGCCGGGAGGGGTCGATGTGCGTGTACTTCTGGTTGTTGAACACCCGGAAGCGGCGGTCGAGGCGCACGTCGATGCTGGAGGGCTGCACGAGCTCCTCGTCGAACGGGTCGATGCCGAGGCGGCCCGATTTGACGGCATCGAGGATGTCGCGATCGCTAAGCAGCATGCGACCAGGCTAGTGGTCCTGCTCCGTGATCGTCACTCAGGTTCTGGAGGCAAGGCGTAGGCCACGGTCCCCAGGTCGGTGAGCGCCCAGCCCTCGGGCACGAGGTCGGCGCACCGGTCGAGGTCCTCGGCGCAGACGATCGCGTCCACCGAGTCCGGCGCGGGCGGCTCCTCGCCGGGGACGACCGATTCGAGGGCCGTGATCTCCGTGCCCTCGGGGAGGAGGATCCACCACGGGTACTCCCACGAGTCGTTCCCCTGGACGATCCCGACGGTCCCGGGGTCCGTCGCGGCGACGGCCGCGGCGGCGGCCTCGTACTGGGGGAGCCATTCGAGGCGGCGCACGAACCGCTCCTCCATGTCGGTGAGGCTGAAGACCGACCACGCGCCGGTGAGGCGCCGCGGGTACCCGTACGCCACCGTCAGGAGCCCGGCGACCGACGCGAGGGACGCGACGGCGGCGATGAGGGCGACGGCCGCGCGGCGGCGGCGCTTCTCGGCGAGCGTGCGGGCCACGCCCTTGACCATCGCGGCGGCCAGGAGCCCGGCCGCGGGCGCGGCGAGGACGACGAGGAAGACGACGAGGCGGTTCACCCACGGCTGCCACGACACGGTGCAGGCGACGCCCAGAAACGCGACCAGCAGCGCGCCCGTGTAGGCGCGGCGCAGCCGCGGGCCCTTGACGGCGAACCACACCAGCCCGGCGAGGGAGGCGAGCCCGGTGATCGGGAACGCCGCGCGGTCCTCGTCGGGGTACCAGGCGGGGACGGGGAACTCGCTGGTGCCGAACGTGATCCGGGGGTCGTTGACGTCGACGCCCATGAGGTTCGCGAGCCCGTTGACCGCGCCCGCCGTCGCATCCGAAAGGAAGAACAGCGGCGTATCGAGGCCCGTCTGGGCGATCCGCAGCGCATTGATCAGGAGCAGCCGCGGGTCGGCGGTCTGCACGCCGATGGACTCGCGGAGCACCGGCGGCCCGAGGGGGCTGCCGAACGCCTCCTGCATGCGCCACAGGAACGGCCCGGCGATCACGAGTGCGAGCGCGAGGACGGCGAGCGAGGCGAGGACGGTCCGGCCGCGGGAGGTCCATGCGCGGGACGCGTCGGCGCGCGAGCAGCGGCCGGGGCTGCGCCCGCACAGGCACGGGCGGCGGCGGTGACCGTCGCGCACGAGCCGCCCGATCCCCCAGATGAGCAGGAGCGGCGCGGCCGCGAGGAGCCCGGTGGTCTTGGTGACGGCGATGAGCCCGAGCGCGAGCCCCAGATAGAGGGCGTCCGGGGCCGGCGCGGCGGCGCGCAGGGCGCTCCCGTCGGCGTCCCCGGGCCTGGTGAACTCGTCGAGGACCACGGTCGCCAGCGCCGCGACCCACGCGGCGGCGACCAGGTCGACCTGGGTGCTGGTGGCCTGGAGCAGCACCTCGGGGGTGGTGGTGAGGAGGAAGACGGCGGCGAGCTGCGCGACCGGGCCGCCGCCGAGCTGCGCGGTGATGCGGGAGGCGGCGAGGAGCGCGCCGACCCCGGCGAGCAGCTGGAGGAGGTTGTACGCGCCGTCGCCGCCGGAGAGGAGCCGCAGGTGCGCGAGGAGGTACTCGGCGCCGGGCCCGAGGTCGACCTGGCGGTGGATCCCGGTGGGGTAGACGGCGACCGAGGCGTTCTGGACCCAGTGCTCGATGCGCGGCAGGTGGTAGGTCTGCGAGTCGAAGTTGTTGGGGGAGGAGGCAATCGCGAGGACCGCGGCGCTGATGGCGAGGATCGCGACGACGCAGCCGAGGGCCCACTGCCACGCGGGGGCCGCGGCGGCGGCGCTCTTGGTGCGCCGCCAGGTGCGGCGGGTGGCGCCGCGGCGGGACCGCAGCTCCTCCTTGAGGACGTCGAGGGACTGGACCCGGCCGCCGTCGACGTCCCTGACGCAGCGCACGACGACCGCCGCGGCGATGGCGACCGTGGCGCCGATCCACGCGGCGAGGACGGTCGCCGGGGTGAGCGCGTGCCACACCGAGGCGGCCTCGACGACCGCGATCGCGAAGGCGCCCAGCAGGAGCGCCGCCCGGATCACCGCCAGGCGGGCCGGGGCGAGCACGGCCCCGTCGCGGGGGCGGAGGGCGTAGGCGAGCGCCGGAAGCAGGGCGAGGAGCCACAGGACGAGCAGCACCGCTCCATTCAACACGACCGGTCCGGCGGATGCCGCTCTGGCGGCAGCGCGTTATGGTTGTGCAATCGTGTTCGGACGCGAGGGGATGGAGCAGCAAGATGCTGTTGTCGGTACTCGTCCCGGTTTTCAATGAGGAACGCCTCGCCGCAGGGACGCTGAAAGAGCTACTCGCGGTGGACTTCCCCTGCGAGACCGAGATCGTCGTCGTCGACGACGGCTCCAGGGACCGCTCCTGGGAAGTGCTCCAGTCCTTTGAGGACAATTCGCGGGTGAAGCTGATCCGCCACGACCGCAACAAGGGCAAGGGCGCGGCCATCCGCACCGCCGCGAAGGCGGCGTCGGGTGCGAACATCGTGGTGTTCGACGCCGACGGCGAGTACGACGCGTCGGACCTCCCCCGCCTCCTCGCGCCGGTCCTGGAGGGCAAGGCCGAGGTCGTGTACGGTTCGCGGTCCTTCGGGTCCCATTCGGCGTATTCGTTCTGGTACGTCATGGGCAACAAGGGGATCACCCTCGCCGCGAACATCCTCTTCAACTCGTACATCTCGGACCTGGAGACCTGCTACAAGCTCCTGCCGCGCCAGATGTACCTGGACCTGAACATCCGCTCCGGCGGCTTCGGCATGGAGGCCGAGCTGACCGCGAAGCTCCTCAAGCGCGGCATCCGCCCCTACGAGGTCCCGATCTCGTACACGGCGCGAAGCCGCGAGGAGGGCAAGAAGATCACCTGGACCGACGGCGTCCAGGCCCTGTGGCTCCTCGGCCGCGAACGCGTCCGCCGCTCCGGCCGCCCCGGCATCGGCCGCTAAGACGCCGCTTCCAAGATCACGACGTCCAGGCGGCGGGGGCCGTGCACGCCCTCGACGCGCTGGAGCTCGATGTCGCTGGTCGCCGACGGGCCCGAGATCCACGTCTGCGGCGCCGTCGGGTCCAGGCGCGGCAGCGCCTCCGCGAGGTGCCCCCAGATCTGGTCCCGGCGCACGACGACCACGTGGTGGTCGGGCACGAGCGTCAGCGCCCGGCGGCCCTGGGCCGCTCCCGCGTCGAGCATGATCGTCCCCGAGACCGCAACGGCCGCAGCGCAACCGGTGAGCACGGCGTCCACGCCGTCGAGTTCCGCCGTCGTCAACCCGTGGTCTTCGGCGAACTCCGCCGACCCGAGCCGCCACTCCGCGGGCAGGTCCGCGGGCACCGCGACGCGCGCGGCCCCGCCGAGCGCCTCCGGGATCGACGCGACCCCGTGGTGCACGTTCGCCTTGTAGTCCACGAGCCGGTCGATGAGCATCGCGACGACGTCGCCCCCGGGGTCGAGGCTGCGGCGGTACTCGCGCGGCACGGGCGGCGCCGCCGAGGCGCCGTCGAGGGCGCGGCGCATCCGCGCCAGGATCTCGTCTCTGGCGCTCACCGGTCGCGCTCCTTCCACCAGTCCCGGAAGGACTTCTGCGGCGGCACCGGCAGGTCCCGGCTCACCGTCCACTTCGATATCGGCCACGGCATGCGCCGCACGAACCCCTTGCGCCGCCACGGCATCGACCCGAGCCGGGCCGCCCGCAGCGCGGTCCGCCACAGGCGCGGGCGGGCCATGACGGCCTCCGCGGCGCCCATCGCGGCCTGCTCCGAGGCGGCGTGCGGGCCCTGCTGGCGCAGGTGCACGAGCACCTCGGGGATGTTGATCTTCACCGGGCAGACCTCGTAGCAGGCCCCGCACAGGCTGGAGGCGTACGGCAGGTCGTCGTGCCGGCCCGGCTCCAGCTGCGGAGCGAGGATCGCGCCGATCGGCCCGGGGTAGACGTGCCCGTAGGCGTGGCCGCCGGTCCGCTCGTACACCGGGCACACGTTCAGGCAGGCCGAGCAGCGGATGCACGAGAGCGCCTGGCGGCCGACCTCGTCGGCGAGGACCCCGGTGCGGCCGTTGTCGAGCAGGATGACGTGGACGTCCTGCGGGCCGTCGCCCTCGCGGACCCCCGTCCACACCGACGTGTACGGGTTCATGCGCTCCCCTGTGGACGAGCGCGGCAGCAGCTGCATGAACACCTCGAGGTCGCCGAAGCTCGGCAGGAGCTTCTCGATGCCGACGATGCTCACCAGCGTGTTCGGCATCGTCAGGCACATGCGGCCGTTGCCCTCCGACTCCACGACCACGAGCGAACCCGTCTCGGCCACCGCGAAGTTCGCGCCCGAGACCGCCGCAGTGGACGACAGGAAGCGGCGCCGCAGGTGCAGCCGCGCGGCCTCCGCCAGCGCCGCCGGATCGTCGGTCAATCCCGCGGGAGCGTCCCCCATCTTCTGATTGAAGATGTCGCGGATCTGCGTGCGGTTGTAGTGGATCGCGGGCACCAGGATGTGGCTGGGCCTGTCCTCCGCGAGCTGCACGATGAGCTCGGCGAGGTCGGTCTCGAACGCCTTGAGCCCCTGGGCCTCGAAGTGCTCGTTGAGCTCGATCTCCTGCGTCGCCATGGACTTGACCTTGACGACCTCGTCGGCGCCCGCCTCGCGCACGATCCGCGCGGCGATCTCGTTGGCCTCCTCGGCGTCCCGCGCCCAGTGGACGACGGCGCCCGCGGCGGTCGCGTTCCGCTCGAACTCGACGGCGAGTTCGGGGAGGCGCCGCTGCACGTCCGCCTTCACGGCGGAAGCGGTGTCGCGCAGGCGCTCCCAGTCGTCGAGCTCCCCGGCGACCTTGGCGCGCTTGGCGCGGATGGTGCCGGTGGCGTGGGCGAGGTTGGCGCGCAGCTGCGGCATGCCGAGGGCGACCTTGGCGGCCTTGGGGAACGGCGCGTCGGCGGGGATGAGGGAGGCGGCGGGGACGATGTCGCTCATGCGGTGCTCGCGAGGATCTCGGCGTAGTGGATCGGCTTGGGGCCGCCGCTGCGGGAGATGCCGCCGCCGATGTGCGTCAGGCACGAGTTGTCGGCGGCGGCGAGGTACTCGGCGCCGGTGGCGGCCGCGTTGCGGCACTTGTCGGCGAGCATCGCGGAGGACACCTCCGAGTTCTTGAGGGCGAAGGTCCCGCCGAAGCCGCAGCACTGGTCGGCGGCGGGCAGGTCGACGAGGTCGATGCCGCCGACGGCGCGCAGGAGCCGGAGCGGCTTGTCGCCCAGGCCGAGTGCGCGGGTGCCGTGGCAGGTCGGGTGGTAGGTGACCGAGTGGGGGAAGTGCGCGCCGACGTCCTCGATCCCGGCGACGTCGACCAGGAACTCCGAGAGCTCGTGGACGCGCTGCCCGATCCGCGAGCCGGTGAGGTGCGGGTACTGGTCGCGGGCCATCGCGGCGCAGGACCCGGAGGGGGTGACGATCGCGTCGTAGCCGCCGAAGACCTCGTCGAAGGAGCGGGCGAGGCGGGTCGCGTCGTCCTTGTAGCCGGAGTTGGCGTGCATCTGGCCGCAGCAGGTCTGCGCGGCGGGGAAGTCGACCTCGTAGCCGAGCCGCTCCAGGATCCTGACGACCGCTTTCGGGGCCTCGGGGAAGAGGGCGTCGTTGACGCAGGTGATGAACAGCGCTACGCGCTCCATCGCGCGGTCACCTCTTCTCTTCGGCGCCGGATCGGGCTCTCACCCCGGTCCGGCTGGTCGGCAGTTCTAGCGGTTCGCTCTGGCGCGCTTGGCCTTCGGTGCGGCCGCGGCCTCGGCCGCGGTGAACGCGGCGGCGTGCCGCACCCGGGACAGCTCCAGGTGGCGGCGCATCGCCGCTTCGGCGGCAAGCGGTTGCTGAGCAATGATAGCCTCCGCGACCGCGAGGTGCTCGGCCTCGGTCTCACTGATCGACTCGGGCGCGATGTACGCCCGGTGGAGGTGGAGGTGCGCGTCGAGGCGCCGGATGGCCTTCGCGATCTGGACGGAGCCGCTCTCGGCGGCGACGGCCTCGTGGAACCGCTGGTCGGCCTCGGTGAACGCGAGCTTCCCGGCGCCCGGCGCGGGCGTGCGGGCGGCGTCGGCGAGGTCCGCGCCGGTGCGGCCGCGCTCGGCGGCGCGGCGGGCCGCGAGCGGTTCGAGCATCATGCGCAGGTCGAACAGGTCGGCGAACTCGGCGGCCGAGAGCAGCGGCTCGACGGTGTACCCGCTCAGCGGCCGCCGGGCAAGCAGGCCCTCGGACTCCAAACGCGCCAGGGCCTCCCGGATCGGCGTCTGCGAGAACGCCAGCTCCTTCGCCATGCCGTCGATGCTCAGCTTCGCCCCCGGTACCAGCTCGGAACGCATGATGCGGGCCTTGAGCTCCGCGTACGCGTCGTCGGCCAGGGTCCGCTTCGCCGCGCCCGACGGCCTCCCGTCGGCGGGCTCATCGGCCAGGGTCCGGTTTCCGGCGTCGGCGGCTCTCGCTGTCATGCCGAATATCCTATAGGATAGTGTCGCGGCGACCGGCTCCGTGCCGGACGAAACCGTGAAAAACACCCCCATAGGTTCCGCATTGGAGACCTCGTGAGCGCTCACCACTCCGCGCCGCCGGTTCGGCGGCTGGGTTCCACCGATGTCACCGTCACCGCCGTCGGCCTGGGCTGCGCCCCGCTCGGCGGCCTGTTCTCCCCGGTCGATCCCGCGGTCGCGACCGCCACCGTCGACGCCGCCTGGGACGGCGGGATCCGCCACTTCGACACCGCGCCCCACTACGGGGCCGGCCTCTCCGAGCAGCGCCTCGGCGCCGCCCTCGCCGACCGCGACCGCGGCGAGCTCACCCTCTCCACGAAGCTCGGCCGCGTCCTGGTCGACCACGAGGGCCGGTGGGACCTGTGGGCCGAGCCGAACGGCAAGCGCGCCGAGTTCGACTTCTCCTACCGCGGCGCGTTCGCGTCCTACCGCTCCTCCCTCGAACGGCTCGGCCTGGGCCGCATCGACATCGGCCTCATCCACGACGCCGACGACCACCGCCGCGAGGCCGTCGAGGGCACCTACCGGGCCCTCGCCGAACTGCGCGCGGGCGGCGAGGTCGGCGCGGTCGGCATCGGCATGAACTCCACCGGCGCCGCGGCCGAGATCATCGAGGCGACCGACCTCGACGTCGCGCTCATCGCCGGGCGGTACACGCTCCTCGACCAGTCCGCGCTCGACCGGCTCTACCCGCTGTGCCTCGACCGCGGCGTCTCGGTGATCGCCGCGGGGGTCTTCAACTCCGGGATCCTCGCCGACCCGAAACCGGGCGCCACCTTCAACTACGCCGCGGCCGACCCGCGCATGGTCGCGAAGGCCCAGGCGATCGCCGCGGTCTGCGACCGGCACGGCACGCCGCTGCGGGCCGCCGCGCTCCAGTTCACGGCCGCCCACCCCGCCGTCGCGTCGATCCTCGTCGGCGCGCGCACCCCCGCAGAGGTCGACGACGCCCTCGCCGTGTACGCCCACCCGATCCCCGGCGCGCTGTGGCACGACCTCAAGACCGCCGGGCTCCTGGCCGAGGAGGCACCCGTCCCATGACGGCCCCGCTCGTCATCGATGCGCACCACCACGTCTGGACCGCCGACTACCCGTGGCTCGCAAGCAAGCCCGAGTTCGCCCCCATCCGCCGCGACTACGGCGTCGCCGACCTGCGCGCCAACCTCAAGGCCGCCGGCGTGGACCGCACGGTCCTCGTCGAGGCCGCCTGGGGCCACCCCTCCGAGACCGTCGAGTTCCTGCACCTCGCGGGCGCCGTCGAGGAGGTCGCCGGGGTCGTCGGCTACGTCGACCTGCTCGACCCGGGCCTGTCGAACACGCTGCTGCGGTACGGGAACCACCCGCGCGCCCGGTTCCTCGTCGGCGTGCGCGACCAGGTCCAGGCCCGCCCCGAAGCGGACTTCCTCGCGAGCCCCGAGGCGATCCAGGCGCTCAAGACCGTCGCGCAGCACGTCCCCGTATTCGACCTCGTGGTCCGCACCGACCAGCTCCCGGCCGCCGCCGAGGCCGCGGCCGCGGTCCCCGACCTCCGGTTCGTCCTCGACCACCTGGGGAAGCCGCAGGTGCGCGACGGGGACGCCGGACTGCGCGCCTGGCGGGAGGCCGTCGCGCCGCTCGCCAAGCGCCCCAACGTGTCCGCGAAGCTCTCCGGCCTGGTCACCGAGGCCGACTGGCACCGCTGGACCCCCACGGACCTGCGCCCGTTCGTGCAGGCCGCGCTCGAACTGTTCGGCCCCGACCGGCTCATGTTCGGGTCCGACTGGCCCGTCTGCGAACTGGCCGCCACGTACACGCGGGTCAAGGACGCCCTCACCGAGGTCCTCGGCCGCACCGACCCCGACGTCTTCGGCGGCACCGCCGCCAAGGTCTACCAGCTAGGAGAGCTATGAAGTACCTGCGCATCGGACTGCCCGGCTACGAGACCCCCGTGGCGCTCCACGAGGGCAAGTACTACGACCTCTCCTCCGACGCCGTCGACATCGACGGCGACTTCCTCAATTCCGGCGGCATCGCCACCGTGGCCGGGTTCCCCGAGATCGACATCGAGGACGCGCGCATCGCCGCGCCGATCGCGAAGCCGAACGCGATCGTGTGCATCGGCATGAACTACGCCGCGCACTGCGCCGAGTCCGGCGCCGAGCCCCCGGCCGAGCCGGTCGTGTTCTACAAGCACCCCAACACGATCGTCGGGCCCGAGGACGACGTCGAGATCCCCCGCGGCTCGCAGAGGACCGACTGGGAGGTCGAGCTCGGCGTGGTGTTCGCCAAGCGGGCGTCCTATCTGGAGTCCGAGGTGGAGGCGCTCGACGCGATCGCCGGGTTCGTCGTCGCCAACGACCTGTCCGAGCGCGAGTTCCAGATCGAGCGCTCCGGCGGCCAGTTCTCCAAGGGCAAGGCCTGCCCGACGTTCACGCCGCTCGGCCCGTGGCTCGTCACCCCCGACGAGATCGCGGACGTGCAGGGACTCCGCCTGTGGTCCAAGGTGAACGGCGAGGCCCGCCAGGACTCCAGCTCGAAGGACATGATCTTCTCCGTCGCGAAGATCATCCACCACATGTCGCAGTTCATGGCCTTCGACGCCGGGGACCTCCTGCTCACCGGCACCCCCGAGGGCGTCGCGCTCTCCGGCCGCTTCCCCTACCTCACGGCCGGGGACGTCGTCGAGGTCGGCATCGAGGGCCTCGGCTCCACGAAGAACCCGACGGTGCAGGCGTGACCATCGCCCGCGCCCGTCGCCCCGCCCAACCGGCTCGCTTCGCTCGCCTTCCCCCGAAACGGAGTAAACGCTGACTATCACAGCTGTGGACGTCGTGGACGTCCGCTTCCCCACCTCGCGCAGCCTCGACGGCTCGGACGCGATGAACCCCGACCCCGACTACTCGGCCGCGTACGTGGTCCTCCACGCCGACGACGGCCAGGAGGGCCACGGGTTCACGTTCACGATCGGGCGCGGCAACGACCTGTGCTGCGCCGCGATCGAGACCCTCAGCGAGTACGTCGTGGGCACCGACGTGCACGGCCCCGCCGACCTCGGCGACCTGTACCGGCGGCTCACCCACGACTCGCAGATCCGGTGGCTCGGACCGGAGAAGGGCGTCATGCACCTCGCGGCCGCGGCCCTGGTGAACGCCGCCTGGGACCTCGCGTCCCGCCGCGCCGGGCTCCCGCTGTGGAAGTACCTCTCCTCCCTCACACCGGAGGAGATCGTGGACTGCGTCGACTGGCGGTACCTGTCCGACGCGCTCACTCCCGAAGCGGCCCTGGAGATCCTGCGCGCCGCCGAACCGGGGAAGGCCGAGCGGATCGCCGAGATCGAGCGCGACGGCTACCCCGCGTACACCACCTCCCCTGGCTGGCTCGGCTACGACGACGAGAAGGTCGTGCGCCTCGCCCGCGAGGCGGTCGCCCAGGGCTACAAGCAGATCAAGCTCAAGGTGGGCGCCGACCTGGAGGACGACCGGCGCCGCTTCGCCGCCGCCCGCGCCGCCGTCGGGCCCGGGATCCGCATCGCGGTCGACGCGAACCAGCGGTGGGACGTCGACCAGGCCGTGGAGTGGACGAAGGCCCTCGCCGAGTTCGACCCGTGGTGGATCGAGGAGCCCACGAGCCCCGACGACGTCCTGGGCCACGCCGCGATCCGCAGGCGCCTGGCGCCGATCAAGGTCGCCACCGGCGAGCACGTCCACAACCGGGTCATGTTCAAGCAGCTCCTGCAAGCGGGCGCGATCGACTTCCTCCAGATGGACGCCGCGCGCGTCGCCGGGGTGAACGAGAACCTCGCGATCCTGCTGCTCGCCAAGCGCTTCGGCGTCCCCGTGTGCCCGCACGCGGGCGGAGTCGGGCTGTGCGAGCTGGTCTGCCACCTGTCGATGTTCGACTACACGTCGGTGAGCGCGTCGACCGAGGACCGGGTCATCGAGTACGTCGACCACCTCCACGAGCACTTCACCGCCCCCACGGTCATCAAGGACGGCCGCTACGCCGCCCCGACCGCACCCGGGTTCTCCGCCGAGATCAAGCGGGAGAGCCTCCAGCGCTTCGCCTACCCGAACGGTCCTGAATGGAGAGAGAACGCATGAGCGGATTCGCAGACCTCACCGTCGTGGTCTCCGGCGGCGCCTCCGGCATCGGCGCGGCCGCCGCCGCGGCCTTCGCCGGGCGGGGCGCGAACGTCGCCGTCCTCGACCTGAACGAGAGCCCCGACCACTGGTCGCACCGGTGCGACGTCGCCGACGACAACCAGGTCCGCCTGGCCGTCGCCGCGGCCGCGGAGCGCTTCGGCCGCATCGACGTCCTCGTGAACAACGCCGGGATCGGCGCGGTCGGCACCGTCGAGGAGAACTCCGACAAGCAGTGGTTCCGCGTCCTCGACGTGAACCTCCTCGGCATGGTCCGCCTCGCCCGCGCCTGCCTCCCGCACCTGCGCGAGTCGCCGTCCCCGGCGATCGTGAACACCTCCTCGATCGCGGCCACCGCCGGGCTCGTCAAGCGCGCCCTGTACTCCGCGTCGAAGGGCGCGGTCCAGTCGCTCACCATGGCGATGGCCGCCGACCATGTGGCCGAAGGGATCCGCGTCAACTGCGTCAACCCCGGCACCGCCGACACCCCGTGGGTCCAGCGCCTCCTCGACCAGGCCGACGACCCGGCCGCCGAGCGCGCCCGCCTCGAAGCCCGCCAGCCGACCGGCCGCCTCGTCTCCGCCGAGGAGGTCGCGAACGCGATCGTCTACCTCGCCGACCCCGCCAACAAGGCCCTCACCGGCACCAGCCTCGCCGTCGACGGCGGCATGCAGGGCCTGCGCATCGTCAAGGCCTGACGGGCCCGCACCTCCGGGTCCGGACGGACATCGGGGCGCCGCGGCGCGGGATACCCGCCGCGGCGCCCCGGCCCTGCGATGCTGCTCCCATGACCGAGGACATGCTCACCGCGAAGATCGCGCACGGCTTCGACCACCTGGACGCCAACGGCGACGGGCGCCTTGACCAGCAGGACCACATCGAGCTCGGCCGCCGCACCGCCGCCGAGCTCGGCCACGCCCCCGGCTCGCCCGAGGAGTCCTGGATCGTCTCCGCGTACATGGACATCTGGAACGGCCTCCACCGCCCGCACCTCGCCGACGGCGTCGAGGCCATCGACAAGGCCACGTTCATCGCCTCGACCCGCACCCTCGCCGCCGACCCGGCCGCCGCCGACGCCACCGTCGGCCACCTCGCCCGCACGTTCCACGCCATCGCCGACGCCGACGCGAGCGGCGACGTCGGGCCCGAGGAGTTCGCGTCGTTCTCCCGCGCCCACTTCCCGAACCTCGCCCCCGACGAGGTCGACAAGGCGTTCGCGCACCTCGACCGCGACGGCGACGGCACCCTCTCGATCGACGAGTTCGTGACCGCCGTCGTCGAGTACTGGTCCAGCACCGACCCCGACGCGCCCGGCAACTGGTTCATGGGCCGGCCCGTGTACGAGCGCTGAGCGGACGCTCCCCGTCCGTCCCGCACCGGGGCCGCCGATAGGGTGGAGGTATGGACGGTGCTTCATATCTGCGGTGCTTTCGGCGGGAGATGGACGCGTTCCGCAAGTGCGTCGCCGAAGGCGACCTCGGCGCGCCCATCGCCTTCCGGGAGGAGTTCGCCGAACCGGTCGACCTCGCCGGACTCGCACGCGCCGTTGGGCACTCGAACCTGTTCACCGCCGCGTGCGTGACCGAGTGGACCGGCGGCGACACGCCCCCGGACGGGGCGCCGCCGCTGGCCCCGCAGGACCGCGGGGAGCTGCTGCGGTGGCTCGAGGGCACCGCCGAACTCCTCGTCATGTCCCTCGACGTCGACCCCGCGACCCCCGCGTGGGGCCACTTCACGCCCCCGAACGCCGGGTACTGGCAGCGGTCGATCGCCGTCGAGACGATGCTCCACCGTTGGGACGCCCAGCAGACCGTCGACGTCCCCGCGCCCCTCGACCCCGAGCTCGCCGCCGCGGGCGTCGCGGAGGTCCTCGACGTCCTGGCGCCCAAGATGGTCGGCGTCGGAAAGGCCTGGCCCCCGGACGCGTGCGTCAAGTTCACCGCCTCCGACACCGGCGACTGGTGGATCTACGGCCCCGGCGATCCCGTCGCCGAGGTGGCCGGCACCGCCGGGGACCTGCTGCTCATGCTGTGGGGCCGCCTCACCAAGGACGACCCGTCCCTCGAATGGGACGGCGACCGGACCACCGCGCTCTCGGTCCTCAAGGGGCCGTTGACGTATTGACCGCGCCCGCGCGGAACCCGGCGAGCATGAGCTCAAACCAGCGGTCGCGCACCGCGGGCGGCTGGTCCACCGGCACGGTGATGAAGAACAGGTAGCAGTCCTCGATCCCGAGGTCGGGCCGCACGGTGCCCTCGGCCTTCGCGGCGTCGAGCAGGCGCATCATCGCGGCCTCGCCCCGGCGGCGCTCCTCCGCCCCGTGGACGTCGGCGCCGAGCGAGCGGGCCGCGGCCTTCATCGCGAGGTTCCCCGCCGCGTCCTCCATGACGATCCGCGCGAAGCCGGTGAACTCGGCGATGGCGCTCGCGCCCGCGTCGATCCGGTCGGCGGCGGCCTCTGCGGCGCTCGTCAAGGCGCCGAAGCACTCCGCGAGGACGGCGACGACGAGGTCCCGCTTGGTGGGGAAGTGCCGGTAGAGGGTGCCGACGGCCACGCCCGCGTCCTCGGCGATGGCCTCCATCGGGACCTCGGGCCCGCGGGCCATGACCTGGCGCGTCGCGGCCTCCATGATCCTCGCGCGGTTCCGCGCGGCGTCGGCGCGCAGCGGCCGCTGGTCGGGCATGCGGTCTCCTCTCCCCGCCGAGCATCATAGTCCGCCTGCGGATTTGCCATAACATGAATCATGGTTCATTATATGATGAACCAAGGTTCATGTTACTGGAGCGAAGGGCTGGACGATGACGCACGACTGGAGCACCGCCGACATCCCCGACCAGTCCGGGCGGGTCTTCCTCGTCACGGGCGCGAACTCGGGGCTCGGCCTGGAGACCGCGCGGGCCGCCGCCCGGCGCGGGGCGCGGGTCGTCATGACCGTGCGCAGCACCGCCGCGGGCGAGGCCGCGGCCGCCGCGGTCCGCGACGACGTCCCCGGCGCGGACCTGGAGGTGCGCCGCCTCGATCTCGCCGACCTCGACTCGGTGCGGGCCTTCGCGGCGGACTTCGACTCACCCGTCGACGTCCTCGTCAACAACGCGGGGATCATGGCGCCGCCGTTCTCACTGAGCCCGCAGGGCCACGAGATCCAGTTCGCCACCAACCACCTCGGGCACTTCGCGCTCACCGGCCTCCTGCTCGACCGGCTCCAGGGCCCGGACCCGCGCGTGGTCACCGTCTCCTCGCTCGCGCACGGCCACGGCCGCATCCACTTCGACGACCCGGTCGGCGAGCGCCGCCGCAGCCCCGTCGCCTACTACTCGCAGTCGAAGCTCGCGAACCTCCTCTTCGGACTCGAGCTCGACCGCCGCCTGCGCGCCGCCGGGAGCCCCGTCAAGAGCCTCGCGGCCCACCCGGGATTCTCCTCGACCGGACTGCTGCGCAGCATGAACGCCCAGTGGCGCTTCATCGCCAACCTCCTCGTCCCGTTCACGACCCAGTCCCCGGCCGCGGGCGCCCTCCCGCAGCTGCGCGCCGCCACCGACCCCGGCGCCGAAGGCGGCCAGTACTACGGCCCCGACGGAAAGAAGGAGCGCACCGGCGCCCCGGTCGTCGTCAAGGCCCGCAAGGAGGCCTACGACACGGCGACGGCCCGCCGCCTGTGGACCCTCTCGGAGGACCTGACGCAGGTGCGCTTCCCGCTCCCGGCGGCCGCGTGAGGGGCCGCGGCGGGCCTGTCGGAACGTGACCGGTATCGCTGAGTATCGGTGCAGCTCATCGGTGTTGCGTCGCAAACCACACCATATATACCGACCTGATAACAAATTCGGTCCAGTTCGGGTGTGGCGGCATCAAAATTCACTTTGACCGGCGAACATCCGTATATGTCTTCTGAATCGAACCGGTCGACTACCGCGCGCAGGAGCGACAACATCACGGACCGCGGCGTCACCGTCTCCGACGGCGCCCTGGTGCGGCAGATCATCACGCCCCTGCGCCGGTACATCCCCGTGGGCTGGTTCGACTGGGAACCCTACGGGAAGCGGCCGAAGAGCTGGTGGCCCGACCTCCTCATGTTCCTGGCGTTCCTCGGCCTGGCGTTCTTCGTGTCGTACCCGTCGTGGCTGGTGCGCCTCGACTGGGAGGTGCGGCTGTGGGCGGTGGACGCGAACGACGTGGAGTGGCTGCGGGACCTCGCGAAGGCGGGCGCCGAGTTCGGGCAGGCCCGCACGGTCGCGACGGTGACGCTGCTCATCGCGATCTGGTGCGCGCTGCGGTCCCGGTCGATCCGGCCGCTGCTGATGTACGTCCTGTCGTTCATCACGCTGGCGAGCATCCTCGGCATGAAGCACCTGCTGGGCCGCCCGCTGTCGCAGCACCCGTTCGCGCTCCAGGAGGTCTCGCCGGAGGGGCCGCTGCTGTTCACGTACCACCCGGAGGGCGGCGGCGGCATCCCCGACGCGACGGCGTTCCCGTCGGGGCACGCGGTGAACTCGATCCTGCTGTTCGGGCTGATCGTGATGCTCGTGGGCGGGATCCTGCCGCGGTGGGCGCGGCTGGCGCTGCTCATCGCGCCGCCGGTGATCGTGTTCTCGTCGCAGGTGTTCCTGGGTCAGCACTGGCTGTCGGACGAGCCCGCCGGGTTCCTCTTGGGGCTCATCATCATCCGCTGCGCGAAGCGCGTCCCGTGGGCGACGATCCCGCTGGGCCCGGTCGCGGTGTTCGACCCGGCGACGCGGCGCACGATCCTCATCTCGGTGCTCTTGATCCTCGGCGTCATGCTGACGCCGACGCTGCACCTGATCCCGGCGCTGATCTCGGCGGCGGTGCTGCCGACGCTGGGCCTGCTGTGGCTGTGGCTGAGCATCAAGGCGAAGCAGCACCGCGAGGCGGTCGCCGCGGCGGCCGCGGAGGCGGAGGAGCCGGGTCCCGACGGGGACCCGGAGATCCCTAGCCAGCCGTCAGATAGTCACCGGAGAGCTTGACGCCGGAGCCGCCGTCGGTGACCTCGCCGATCGTCCACGCCTCGACGTGGCGGGCGGTGAGGACGGCGAGGGACCGGTCGACCTGGTCGGGCGCGACGATGGCGACCATGCCGACGCCCATGTTGAAGGTCCGCTCCATCTCCTCGAGGGAGACGCCGCCGGTGCGCTGGACGACGTCGAACACGGGGTTCGGCGTCCAGGTGCCGCGGTCGACCTCGATCTGGAGGCCCTCGGGGAGGGACCGGACGAGGTTCCCGGCGAGCCCGCCGCCGGTGATGTGCGCGAACGCGTGGACGTCGCACTCCTTGGCGAGCTCGAGGCAGTCCTTGGCGTAGATGTGCGTGGGGGTGAGCAGCTCCTCGCCGAGGGTCCGCTGGTTGCGCTCGGCGGTGGCGAACTCGGGGATGACGGCGCCCAGGTCGAGGCCGCCGACGTTGAACAGGGCCTGGCGCACGAGCGAGAAGCCGTTGGAGTGCAGGCCGGAGGCGCGCATGGCGATGGCGACGTCGCCGGGCTTGACGCGGTCGGGGCCGAGCAGCTCGTCGGCCTCGACGACGCCGACGCCGGTGGCGGAGATGTCGTAGTCGTCGGGCTTCATGACCCCGGGGTGCTCGGCGATCTCGCCGCCGATGAGGGAGCAGCCGGCGTAGCGGCAGCCGTCGGCGATCCCGGCGCCGATGTCGGCGATCTTCTCGGGGACGACCTGCCCGGTGGCGATGTAGTCGAGGAGGAACAGCGGCTCGGCGCCGCACACGACGAGGTCGTCGACGACCATCGCGACGAGGTCGATGCCGACGGTGTCGTGGATGTCGAGCTTCTGCGCGATGACGAGCTTGGTGCCGACGCCGTCGGTGGAGGACGCCAGCAGCGGCTTCCTGTACTTCTCCGTGTCGAGCGCGAACAGGCCGGCGAACCCGCCGATGCCGCCGACGACCTCGGGCCGGACGGTCCGCTTGATCAGCGGCTTGAGGGCGTCGACGGCCCGGTCGCCGGCGTCGATGTCGACGCCCGCGGACTGGTAGGAGATCGTCTTCTGAGTGGTGGTGCCGCTGCTCACGCTGTGGTCCCTTCCCGCACTTGCGTGCTCGCTTCGGTGGATCGCTTGGTCTGGGCAGTGGGTGAATGAGACGCGGCGGACTGGGGCTGCGGTTCCATGAGGTGCTTGCCGATGAGGTCGGCGGCGGGCAGCTCGATCGGGTAGTTCCCGTCGAAGCAGGCCATGCAGAGGCGGGACGCGGGCTGCTCGGTGGCGCGGACCAGGCCGTCCATCGACACGTAGCCGAGGGAGTCGGCGCCGATCTGGGCGCGGATGCCGTCGACGTCGAGCGACCCGGCGATGAGCTCGGCGCGCGTGGCGAAGTCGATGCCGTAGAAGCACGGCCATTCGACCGGCGGCGCGGAGATGCGGATGTGGACCTCGACGGCGCCCGCTTCGCGGAGCATCCGCACGAGGGCGCGCTGGGTGTTGCCGCGCACGATCGTGTCATCGACGATGACCAGGCGCTTGCCCTTGATCTGGTCGACGAGCGGGTTGAGCTTGAGGCGGATGCCGAGCTGGCGCAGGGACTGCGAGGGCTGGATGAACGTGCGGCCCACGTACTGGTTCTTGGTGAACCCCTGCCCGTAGGGGATGCCGGACTGCTCGGCGAAGCCGATCGCGGCCGGGATGCCCGACTCGGGGACGCCGATGACGAGGTCGGCGTCGACCGGGTGCTCCTTGGCGAGGGTGCGGCCGATCTCGACGCGGGTGGCGTAGACGTTGCGCCCGGCGAGCTTCGTGTCGGGGCGCGCGAGGTACACGTACTCGAACAGGCAGCCCTTGGGCTCGGGGTTCGCGAAGCGGGTGGAGCGCAGGCCGTGCTCGTCGACGGTGATGAGCTCGCCGGGCTCGATCTCGCGCACGAAGTGGGCGCCGATGGTGTCGAGGGCGGCGGTCTCGGAGGCGACGGCCCAGCCGGAGGCGAGGCGGCCGAGGACGAGCGGGTGGACGCCCTGCGGGTCGCGGGCGGCGTAGAGGGTGTTCTCGTCCATGAAGACGAGGCAGAACGCGCCGCGCAGCTGCGGGAGGACCCGCTCGGCGGCCGCGGCGACGGACTCGTCGGGGTGGGCCGCGAGGAGCGCGGTGATGAGGTGCGTGTCGGAGGTGGTGGTCCCCATGTCGATGCCGAGCCGGTCGACCTCCTTGAGGAGGTCGGCGGTGTTCACGAGGTTGCCGTTGTGCGCCAGGGCAATCGCGGTGCCGGTGGAGGTGGACCGGATCGTCGGCTGGGAGTTCTCCCAGGTGGGAGCGCCGGTGGTGGAGTACCGGGCGTGGCCGATCGCGAGGTGGCCCTGGAGGGGCGCGAGGGTGGACTCGTCGAAGACCTGGGCGACGAGCCCGAGGTCCTTGTAGACGACGGTCCGGGCGCCGTCGGAGACGGCGATGCCCGCGGCCTCCTGGCCGCGGTGCTGGAGCGCGTAGAGCCCGAAGTAGGTGAGTTTGGAGACCTCTTCCCCTGGGGCCCAGATGCCGACGACGCCGCAGGCGTCGCGGGGGCCGGGATTGTCGGGATCGAGTTCCGTGGTGAGTCGACCGTCACCTCGGGCCACTGCTAACTCCTCGGTCGGCTGGCAGAATCGCCGCCCGGATCACCCGAGCCGCAGGTGCCAGTCTATCGGACCTGCGGCGCGGCGCCACCGTCCAACGAGCGCGGGTGTGTGCCGTGCCCCTCCCCGACTAGGTGAAACTCCGCGCATTTCCGCCCACGGGGGCCGGTTTCACCGGACGGGGCAAGCGAAGCGCCGCCGCGGGACGCGCTCCACCCGGAGGGTGGGTGGGCGGGCCAGTAGTAGTTCCATCCCTAGCCCCCACCCACCCCGGGGAACATAGCGGCCAGCATTGCGCGGGGGTCCGACAAGAACCGGCCCCCGCGGCGCCAGCGTCACCCGATCGGGGCTGCGATCGTGACCGGGCTCTCGGCTACCAGGACCGGGGCCGGTCGTCCCATTCGCCCCAGCCGCGGCGCTCGGTGCGGCGCGAGTCGGGGTCGTCGGGGTCGCGGTCCGGTTCGGCGCCGTAGGAGGGCGCCGAGGGCTGGGACTGGTTGCCGTACTGCGGCATCGGGCGGGTCCCGGCGGGCGGGGCCGAGGGCTCCGACGGGGCGTACGGGTCGCGGCGCATGGACTGGCCGTACCCG
Organism: Glycomyces sp. NPDC047369; assembly: GCA_040643255.1. Classification (GTDB taxonomy): domain Bacteria; phylum Actinomycetota; class Actinomycetes; order Mycobacteriales; family Micromonosporaceae; genus Glycomyces. The sequence goes on from JBEYTX010000002.1 coordinate 655,405, forward strand.
GTCGGCTCCTGCGGGGCGCTCGGGGCGCCGTGCGCGCCGTAGCCCTGCGGCTGGCCGGGTCCGGCCTGGCCGCCGCCGAACCCCTGGGGCTGGCTGGGCTGCCCGTAGTTCTGGGACTGGCCGTAGCCCTGCGGCTGGCTCGGCTGGGCCGGGCCGCCGAAGTTCTGGGAGCCGGGCCCGTACTGGGGCGCGCTCGGGCCGCCGTGGCGGGGCTCCGAGGGCCCGCCGGGCACGAGGCCCGGGTTCTGCGGCTCGAACATGCCGCCGCCGGGCGGCGGGGTCGGCGCCGAGTAGGGCCGCGTCGCACCGGGGTCGGAGAACGAGCCGGTCGGCGAGGCGCCCGGGTGCGGGCGGGTCGCGCCGGGGTCGGAGAAGGCGCCCGTCGGGGACGGGTGGGGCCGGGTCGCGCCCGGGTCCGCGCCGAACGCCCCCGTGGGCGAGGGGTGCGGGCGGGTGGCCGCGTCGGCGCCGAACGACCCGTGCGGGGCCGACGGCGGGTTCGACAGGTTCGCCTGCGGCATGATCTGCGTCGCGTCGGACGCGCCGGGGCCGCCGGGCTGCTTCACGACCGGGAGGATCGTCGTCCCGTCGGGGCCGACCGGGCCGGGCCCGGCGGGCGGGGCGCCGAAGCCGCCCTGCGGCATGACCTGCGTGGAGTCGGAGCCGCCGCCGTACGCGGGGCCGAACGCGGTCGGGGCCGCGGCGTCGACGAGGCCGCCGGGGTGGATCATCGTCGGCGCCTCGGAGCCGGGCGCGGGCCCGGCCTGGTAGACGCCGGGCGAGCCGACCTGGGCGGCGGTGGGCTTGTGGTCGGGCGGGCCGTCGGGGGCGAAGCTCTCGCCCTCGTCGTCGTCCTTGTCCTTGCCGCCGCGCAGCAGGAACACGATGCCGACGATGCCGCCGACCACCAGGAGCGCGCCGATGATGATGAGGAACAGGAGCGTCCCGGAGATCCCGCCCTTCTCCTCCTCCTTCGGCGCCGGCTCGGGGGAGGAGGCCGCCTCGGTGGTCGCCGGGGCCGCGGAGGTCGTCTCCTCGACCTCGGCCTGCGCGAGGGTCACGTTGAGGTTGAAGTCGCCGGACTCGACCGTGAGGTCCTCGGTCTTCTCCTCAAAGCCGTCCTTGGAGATGGTGAGGGTCATGTCGCCGGGCTTGATCGGGTCGCTGCCGCTGGTGAACTCGAAGCCGCCGTCGCCGCCGGTCTCGGTCTCGTGCGTGCCGCCCTCGCCGTCCTTGAGGACGACCTTGGCGCCCTCGACGGGCTCGCCGTTCGAGGTGACCTTGCCGGTGATCTTGTTGACCGCGTTCTGGGCGTGGCCCGTGACGGTGACGTTCGTGGAGGTGTCGCCGCCGTTGTACTTGACCTTGAACTGGCCCATCTCCTGCTGGCCCTCGGGGAGGTCCGAGTCGGGATAGGGGTTGACCAGGAAGGTGATGGTGCGGGACTGCCCCATGGGGACGTCCTCGCACTTGACCGAGGCGTCGCCGGTGACCGTGCACCCGCCGCCGTCCTGCACGGTGATGTACGCGTAGTCGCCGATCCCGTCGAGCTCCGCGGACACGTCCGCGTCCTTGCCCGCCGGGTCGCTGTGCATCGCGGCCAGCGTCACCGACACGGAGGCGGGCGCGCCGCCGACGTCGATGAACGGGTTCTGGTTGTTGATCGTCGCCGTGAACTGCCCCTGGGCCATCGCGGCCTGCGGGAACGCGAGGACGCCGAGCAGCAGGACGCCGCCCGCCGCGGCGAGGCCGGCGAGGCGCGAGGCCAGAGCACCCCGTCGCCTGCGCGGGGACCGCGGGGCGCTACCCTGGGTCCCGCTCGGTGCGGCCGCTACGGTCATCTACATCCCCTCCTGGGCATGTGCTTTCGGGCCCGGCCCGCGGGTCTCGCAGCGGGCGGGCACGACGAACCCACGGAAGCGGGCCGTCGTCGCCACTATGCCTGGTCTCATTTCGGTTACGGGACCGGGGTGCGGGCGGTGCCGCGGGCGGCGGTCCTGCGGCGATCATCGCCGTTCGGCAACGTGCCGTAACGGGCAGTCTAACGTGACCGGGAGGTCTCTCCGTGGACGCTGTGGCCGACGCCATCGCGGCGCTCGACAACGACGAGGCCCCCGACAAGGACGTCCTCAAGGCGGCCGTCCGGGAACTGCTGCGCGCGCTCGCCGCCAAAGCCCCAGGCCACTCCGTGGAAGTGCGCGTCCCGCCGTACGGCGCCGTGCAGTGCGTCGAGGGCCCCCGGCACCGGCGCGGCACGCCCCCGAACGTCGTCGAATGCCACCCGGTCGTGTTCGTCGAGCTCGCGGCCGGTCGCCTCGCGTTCGCCGACGCCGTCGCCGCCGGGCGCGTCGCCGCCTCCGGCCAGCGCGCCGACCTCACCGACGTCCTGCCCCTGACCGGACCGCACGGCGAGGACCTCGGCGAAGACGGGTGAGGCCCCCGGCGTCCGCCGAGGGCCTCTCCTTACTGTTGTGTGTCCTTACTCTCCCAGGCGGGCGCCGATGCGGCCCTTGAAGGCCGCGTCGATCTCGTCGCGGGAGAGGTCGAAGTGGTCGCGCAGGTGCAGGCCGTCGGTGTTCGCGTCGGCCACGCCCAGGGGCGTGATCGGCAGGCCGCGGGACTCGCACGCCGAGCGGACGGCGAGCTCCTGGCCCCGCGGGATCACCACGAGGACCCGCCCGGACGACTCCGAGAACAGGTACGTGAACGGGTCGGCGCCCTCGGGCAGGAGGATCTGCGCGCCCATGCCGGAGAACGAGATCGCCTCGACGAGCGCCTGCGCCAGCCCGCCCTCGGACAGGTCGTGCGCGGCCGCGAGCTGCTCGGTCTCGGACAGGCGCGAGAGCAGGTCCGCGAGCTTCATCTCGTGGTCCAGGTCGACCTTCGGCGGGACGCCGCCGAGGTGGCCGTGCTTGACCGCGGCCCACTCGGAGCCGGACAGCTCCTCCTCGGTCGTGCCGATGAGCGCGATGGTGTCGCCGGTGCGGCCCAGGCCGAGCGGGATGCGCCGGGCCACGTCCTCGATCACGCCGAGCACGCCGATGACGGGCGTCGGGTGGATCGCCTCGCGGCCGGTCTGGTTGTAGAACGAGACGTTGCCGCCGGTGACGGGGATGCCGAGCTTCTGGCACCCGTCGGCGATGCCGGTGACGGCCCGCTCGAACTGCCACATGACGTGCGGGTCCTCGGGGGACCCGAAGTTGAGGCAGTCGGAGACGGCGATCGGGGTGGCGCCGGTGACGGCGACGTTCCGGTACGCCTCGGCCAGCGCGAGCTGCGCCCCGTGGTACGGGTCGAGGCGCGCGAAGCGCCCGTTGCCGTCGAGGGAGATCGCGATGCCGACGCCGGTGCGCTCGTCGAGGCGGACGACGCCCGCGTCGTGCGGCGTCCCCAGGACCGTGTTCCCGAACACCGAGGAGTCGTACTGCTCGGTGATCCAGGACTTGTCGCACAGGTTCGGGCTGGCGGCCATGTCGAGGACGGTCTGGCGGATCTCCTCGTCGGTGGACGGCCGCGGCAGGGTCTCGGCGCGGTCGACCGCGATGAGGCCCAGGTCGTTCGGCTCGGCGAGCGGCCGGTGGTAGACCGGGCCCTCGTCGGCGAGGGACTTCGGCGGGACGTCGACGACGGTCTGGCCGTGGAAGTCCACGACGAGGCGGCCGGAGTCGGTGACGGTGCCGATCGCGGTGGCGAGGAGCCCCCAGCGGTGGGCGCGGGCGAGGACCTCCTCGGCCTTGGCCGGGTCGACGATGAGGAGCATCCGCTCCTGCGACTCGGAGGCGAGGATGTCCTGCGGCTCCATGCCCTTGGCGCGCAGCGGGACCAGTTCGAGGTCGACGTGCATGCCGCCGTCGCCGGCGGCCGCGGTCTCGCTCAATGCGCAGGTGAGCCCGGCGCCGCCGAGGTCCTGGACGCCGACGACGAGCTGGGCGTCGAACAGCTCGAGGCACACCTCGATGAGGAGCTTCTCGGTGAACGGGTCGCCGACCTGCACGGACGGGCGGGCGTCGCCCTCGCCGGACTCGGAGAACGTCGCGGAGGCGAGGACGGACACGCCGCCGATGCCGTCGCGGCCGGTCTTCGCGCCGAGGAGGATCACGATGTTGCCGGTGCCGGAGGCCTGCATCGACTGGAGGCGCGAGCGGGGCATGACGCCGACGCTGAGCGCGTTGACGAGCGGGTTGCCCTGGTAGCACGGGTCGAAGTAGGTCTCGCCGCCGATGTTCGGCAGGCCCACGCAGTTGCCGTAGTGGCCGATGCCGTCGACGACGCCCGGGAGGACCCGGGCGGTGTCGGGGTGGTCGATGGCGCCGAAGCGCAGCGAGTCCATGACGGCGATCGGGCGGGCGCCCATCGCGATGATGTCGCGGATGATGCCGCCGACGCCGGTGGCCGCGCCCTGCTTGGGCTCGACGTACGACGGGTGGTTGTGCGACTCGACCTTGAACGTCACAGCAATGTTGTCGTCGATGGCGACGACGCCGGCGTTCTCGCCGATCCCGGCCAGGAGGCGCGGGGTCCGCGGGTTCTTCTGCCCGAACTGGCGCAGGTGCACCTTGCTCGACTTGTACGAGCAGTGCTCGGACCACATGATCGAGTACATGGCGAGCTCGGACTGGGTGGGGCGGCGGCCGAGGATCTCGCGGATCCGCTGGTACTCGTCGTCCTTGAGGCCCAGTTCGGCCCACGGCTGCTTCTCGTCGGGGGTCGCCGAGGCGACGCCGACGGTGTCCACTGCCACGTAGCTGCTCATCGGCTCGCTCCCTCGCTGAGGTGGGCCAGGACGGAGGCGACGATGCCGAGGCCGTCGGTCGACGGCCCGGTCAGCGCCTCCACGGCGTGCTCGGGGTGGGGCATGAGGCCGACGACGTTGCCGGCCTCGTTGGCCACCCCGGCGATGTCGCGCATCGAGCCGTTCGGGTTGTCGAGGTACCGGAAGACGACCCTGCCGTCGCCCTCCAGCCGGTCGAGGGTCGCCTCGTCGGCGACGTACCGGCCCTCGCCGTGCTTGGCGGGGAGGACGATCTCGGCCTCGGGCGCGAAGGCGTTGCTCCACGCGGTCCGGGTCGTCTCCACGCGCAGGCGCGCGGGCCGGTTGCGGTAGCGCAGGTGGGCGTTGCGCACCAGCGCGCCGGGCAGCAGGTGCGACTCGCACAGGACCTGGAAGCCGTTGCAGACGCCGAGGACGGGCATCCCCTGGGCGGCCGCGGCCTTCACGGTGTCCATCACCTGGCTGAAGCGGGCGATCGCGCCGCTGCGCAGCGCGTCGCCGTAGGAGAACCCGCCGGGCAGGAACACGGCGTCGACGCCGTGGATCTGGGCGTCGTCGTGCCACAGCGCCACCGGCTCGCCCCCGGCCAGGTACACCGCACGGGCGGCGTCCCGGTCGTCGAGGGAGCCGGGGAAGGTGACGACCCCGACGCGCGCGCTCATGCGCCCTCGATCGAGATCGCGAACGACTCGATCACGGGGTTGGCCAGGAGCTGGTCGGCGATGACGCGCGACTGCTCCTCGACGTTCCGGGCGTTCTCGTCGAACTCGATCTCGACGCGCTTGCCGATCCGCACCGACGCCACGTCGGTGACGCCGAGACGGGGCAGCGCCCCGAGGACGGCCTCGCCCTGGGGGTCGAGGATTTCGGACTTCAGCATCACGTCGACCACTACACGGGCCACGGTCGCACTCCTGTCGGTCACATGGACGGAACAGGACCAGCATATTCACGGGCACTGACCTGGGCCAGCGCCGCGTTCCGGGACCGGGGCCAGGTCACAGCCCGTCAGAGGATCGAGCCGGGCCGGTACGCGGCCGCTTCGGGGTGCGCTTTCGCCGCTTCGGCCACCCTTTCGGTGACACGGTCGACCTGATCGCCTGCGGCGCCGGTGAATTCACCCGTATTCGCGACGAGCGCGGCGAGCCCGGCCCGGTCGAGGGGGAGTCGCGGGTCGGCGGCGAGGCGGTCGAAGAGGTCGTTCTCGCGCTGGCCGTCCTCGCGCATAGCGCGGGCGACGGCGACGGCGTGCTCCTTGATGGCCTCGTGGGCGTCCTCGCGGCCGGCGCCCTGCTTGACGGCCTCCATGAGGACCTTTGTGGAGGTCAGGAAGGGCAGGTAGCGGTCGAGTTCGGCACCGATGACCGCGGGGTAGGCCCCGAAGTTGTCGAGGACCGTGAGGAACGTCTCATAGAGCCCGTCGACGGCGTAGAACAGGTCGGGGAGGGCGACGCGGCGGACCACGGAGCAGGAGACGTCGCCTTCGTTCCACTGGTCGCCGGCGAGTTCGCCGAGCATGGCGGCGTAGCCGCGGGCGACGACGGCGAGGCCATTGACGCGCTCGGAGGAGCGGGTGTTCATCTTGTGGGGCATGGCGGAGGAGCCGACCTGGCCGGGCATGAAGCCCTCGGTGGCGAGCTCGGCACCGGCCATGAGCCGGATGGTGAGCGCGGCGGAGGAGGGGCCGGCGACGGCCTGGACGAGCGCGGTGCCGACCTCGTAGTCGAGGGACCGCGGGTAGACCTGGCCGACGGAGTCCATGACGCGCTCGAACCCGAGGTGGGCGGCGATGCGCCGCTCGAGCTCGGCGAGCTTCGCTGTGTCGCCGCCGAACAGGTCGAGCATGTCCTGGGCGGTGCCGACGGGGCCCTTGACGCCGCGCAGCGGGTACCGCTTGAGGAGGTCGCCGATGCGGTCGTGGGCGGCGAGGAGCTCCTCGGCCCAGGTCGCGAACCGCTTCCCGAGGGTGGTGGCCTGGGCGGGGACGTTGTGGCTGCGCCCGGCCATGACGAGGTCGCGGTACTGCCGGGCGCGGGCGGCGAGGCGCACGAGCGCGGCGACGATGCGGCCCTGGACGAGTTCGAGGGACTGGCGGACCTGCATCTGCTCGACGTTCTCGGTGAGGTCGCGGCTGGTCATGCCCTTGTGGATGTGCTGGTGGCCGGCGAGGTCGGAGAACTCCTCGATGCGGGCCTTGACGTCGTGCTTGGTGACGCGCTCCCGCTCGGCGATGGAGGCGAGGTCGACGGTGTCGATGACGCGCTCGTAGTCGGCGATCACGCCGTCGGGGACGGTGACGCCGAGGTCGTGCTGGGCCTGGAGCACGGCGATCCACAGGCGCCGCTCGGCCTTGATCTTGCCGACGGGGTCCCAGATGTCGCGCATCGGCGCGGAGGCATAACGCTCGGCGAGCACATTCGCAGTCACGGGGCAATGATGTCACCAAAGGTGACATCCGCAGCTGGTGAGCACCCGTTCGCGGGGCGGGTGTCACGTTCGCCACCGGCGTGGCGGTTAACCAGCACGTATCCACCCCGTAAACTGGCCGTGTGCGAGTACTCCTGATCGGCTCCGGCGGCCGCGAGCACGCCCTCGCGGCGGCCCTGGCCGCGGACGCTTCCGTCACCAAGCTCATCTGCGCTCCGGGGAACCCCGGCATGGCCGCGCTCGGCGAGTGCGTGCCGGTGAACCAGACCGACCCCGCCGCGGTGGCGTCCCTGGCGGTGACCTGCGCCGCCGACCTCGTGATCGTGGGCCCCGAGGCCCCGCTCGTCGCGGGCGTCGCCGACGCGGTCCGCGCGAAGGGCGTCCCCGTGTACGGCCCGGGCGGCGAGGCCGCCCGCATCGAGGGCTCGAAGGCGTTCGCGAAGGAGGTCATGGCCGCCGCGGGCGTCCCGACCGCCGCCGCGCGCGCCTGCCGCACCCGCGAGGAGGCCGAGGCCGCGCTCGACGAGTTCGGCGCGCCCTACGTCGTCAAGGACGACGGCCTCGCCGCCGGCAAGGGCGTCGTCGTCACCGAGGACCGCGAGCAGGCGCTCGCGCACGCCATGGACTGCGAGCGCGTGGTCATCGAGGAGTACCTCGACGGCCCCGAGGTGTCCCTGTTCGTCATCGCCGACGGCACGACCGCGAAGCCGATGCTGCCCGCGCAGGACTTCAAGCGCATCGGCGACGGCGGCACCGGCCCGAACACCGGCGGCATGGGCGCGTACACGCCGCTGCCGTGGGCCCCGGACGACCTGGTCGCCGAGGTCATGGAGCGCGTCGCCGAGCCGACCCTCGCCGAGCTCGCCGGGCGCGGCATCCCGTTCGTCGGGACCCTGTACTGCGGTCTCGCACTGACCTCGAAGGGCCTCAAGGTCGTCGAGTTCAACGCCCGCTTCGGCGACCCGGAGATCCAGGCGGTCCTGGCGCTCCTGGAGACCCCCCTCGGGGAGCTCCTGTACGCCGCCGCCACCGGCAAGCTCGCCGACTTCGGCTCCCTGTGGTGGCGCGAGGGCGCCGCCGTGTGCGTCGTCGTCGCCAACGAGGGCTACCCGGGCACCACGGTCACCGGCCGCCCCCTGTTCGGCGCCGACACCGAGGGCGTCCTCCACGCGGGCACCGCCCTCGACGCCTCCGGCCAGCTCATCGCCACCGGCGGCCGCGTCCTCGGCTGCGTCGGCACCGGCCGCTCCGTCGCCGAGGCCCGCCAGGAGGCCTACGCCCTCACCGAAGGCGTCAAACTCGAAGGCGGCTACTACCGCAAGGACATCGCCGCGAACATCTAAGCGACACAGCGACAAGGCCGCGACCCGAACGGGCCGCGGCCTTCGTTGCGCCTAGAGCGGCATGCGGCTCGTGGGGCAGGACATGCAGCGGGGGCCTCCTCGGCCGGAGCCGAGTTCGGAGCCGGGGATGGTGAGGACCTTGACGCCGGCGCGTTCGAGGCGGGCGTTGGTGACGGTGTTGCGCTCGTAGGCGACCGCGACGCCGGGGGCGAGGGCGAGGGTGTTGTTGCCGTCGTCCCACTGCTCGCGCTCGGCGGTGACGACGTCGCGCTCGCCGGTGTGGATCGTCTCGATCGCGTCGACGCCGATCGCCTCGGCGGCGGCGTCGAGGAAGCGGCGCGGGCCCTGGATGGCGACGCGGTCGCCGTCGGGGGTGATCGTGTACGCCTCCAGGCGCTGCGCGGCGGGCGCGTAGATGACCATGCGGTCGCGGTCGACCATGGTGCACACCGTGTCGAGGTGCATGGTGGCGCGGCGCTGCGCGATCGGGACGGCGAGGACCGTGCGGACCGTGCCGCGCTCGAAGACCTTGCGCGCCAGGCGCTCCACGCCCGCGGGGGTGGTGCGCTCGCCGACGCCGACGGCGAGGACCCCGGGGGCGAGGGCGAGGACGTCGCCGCCTTCGAGGTGCTCCAGGGACGGGTCGTACAGCTTCGGGACGTCGGCGAACCGCGGGTGGTGGTGGTAGACGATCCCCGTCAGCGTGGTCTCGCGGCGGCGCGCGGGCATCGCGAGGCTGGTGACGGCGACGGCGTCGCCGATCCACACCGCCGAGTCGCGCGTGAACATCGTGTTCGGGAGCGGGTCGACGACGAACTCCACGGCCCGCATCATCCGGTGCCGCAGGCTGCTCGACGGCCCGAACTCCTCTTTCGTCAAGCCCTCCACGAGGACCGACGCGAGCCGCTCGGGGTCCAGGCCCGACAGGAACGCGGCGAGCTCGCGGCCGAGGGTCTGCCCCAGGCGCGGGTCGGCGGCGACGCCGACGGTGACGGCCTCGCGGGCCTCGTCGAGCGCGAGGCACTCGCGCAACAGCTCGCCCAGGTACAGGACCTCCACGCCGTGCTCGGTGAGGACCCCTGCGAACCGGTCGTGCTCCTCCTGCGCGCGCTCGACCCACGGGATCCCGTCGAACAGGAGCGCGCCGTTGTTGCGCGGGGTCAGGCGCCGCAGCTCTCCCCCGGGCCGGTGCAGCACGACGCTGCGGAGGCGCCCCACTTCCGAATCGACTCCGTACGCGGGCGCGGCATCTGCACTCATGACCCGAGGGTAGACGCGCCGGGGACGAAGATCAACTTTTCTCAGTTAACATGGACAGACTGAGCGTAACCACTACCCCCGGGACGCCCAATTGACGCAACTCGAACTGGTCATCCCGCTCCGCGGCGCCGCGCCCGGACGCGATGGCAGGAGACTCGACGCGGCGCTGTCCACGTGGCGCACCGCGGTCGCGGCGAGCGCCGACGCGTGCCTGCTGCTCGCGGCCGACACGCGCGTCGTCGCGACCTCGCGCCCCGCCAGGCAGCTCCTCGGGCTCGGCCCCGACATCGACATCGTCATGCCCCGCTTCCTCGATGCGGGCCTGCGGTTCCTGGACTTCACGGCCGGGGCGCACCCGCTCGTGGACGCCGAGCTCGCCCGGCTCGCGCCCGTCCAGGCGCTCCAGACCGACGCGCTCGAACGCAGCCTCATGCGCATCGAGCGACGCGGCGTCCACCGCACGTTCGACGTGACGGCCTCGCCCCTGCATTCGCCGCCCCGACTGGACGCGATCGGGGCGCTGGCGTTCCTCACCCCGATCGGCCCGTCCTGAAGCGGCCCTTACGGGTTGAGGTCGTAGACCACGGCGGTGTCGGTGCGCTCGACGTCGACGCCGAACGGCTCGGCCTCGGTGTCCAGGCCCGAGCCGGGCAGGACCACGACGGTCTCAATGCCCGCGTCCCGCAGGGCCGCAATAGAATCGTCGCTCGGGAACGCCTCGGCCATCGACTTGATGCCGGCCTGCTCGTCGGGGGTGAACGCGGCGACGCCGTTGGCGGTCTCCACGAACCCGTCGAGGCTCCAGTACTGGACCTTCGTGTCGCCGCCGCCCGCGGGCAGGAACAGCACCGGGCCGTCGAGCGAGGCCATGTCGACCGGCGCGTCCGGGACCTCGACGTACGGTGCGGCCGTGAGGCCCTCCCACAGGACCAGGACGATCGGGACGAACAGCAGCGCGTGGACCCGCCTGGGCGCCTTGACCTTCAGCCGCTTGTCGACCCGGGCCCGGTGGGCGACGTCGTCGGCGTCGTCGGCGATGCGGGTGAGCGTGCCCGCGGCGAGGACCGCGAGGATGAGCGTCAGGTAGATGACCAGGCGGCCCGGCGTGCGGATCGCCTCCCAGCCCGGCGCGTACTCGTACAGCGGCAGCCACGCCCACGAGCCGTGGTCGAGGAAGTTGGGGCCCATGGCGATCGCGAACACCGCGAAGCCGCCGAGGGCCAGCCAGCACCGCTGCCAGCCCGTCCAGCACGACCAGATCAGGCCCGCGACCGCCAGGGCCGCCAATGTGAAGCCGACCAGGAGCGCCTGCTCGGGCGCCCACGTCAGGTCCGCGCGGGCCGCCTCGTGCGCCGCGCCCCACACGCGCGACTCCTCCGGGGAGATGATGAACGACTGCCACGTGGGGCTGAACCACGAGATGTAGTCGACGTCGCGGATCGACTCGGGGTAGGCGCGGGCGACCACGGCGTGCTTGTCGGCGATCCACAGGACCCCGAGGCTGAACACGACGCCGCCTACGCCGTCCGCGGCGAGCGTCTGCCACTTCAGGCGCGGGCGCGTCACGAGCCAGTGCAGGCCTACGACCACGCCGACCCCCAGCAGCAGGTACACGAACGGGATGCCGAGCCCGGCGCCGATCGAGAACTGCCACAGGGCGGTCAGCCACCCGGCGACGATCCATCCGGGCCGCTGCCGCTCGGGTTTGAAGCCGTGCCGCAGCGACCAGCCGTGCCCGCGCGCGAGCATCGCGAGGGCGAGCGCGATCCCGCCGCACGACAGGACCTGGAGGTGCCCGGCCTGGCCGAGCTTCCACGGCGCGTAGGCGAACGCGGCCGCGGCGACGGCCGACCCGGCGACGCGGGCGCCGAGCTGGCGCAAGAGCGCGTACGCGCCGAGGAACGCGAGCGCGAACGACGCGATGTAGAGGACGTTGTAGACCACGAGCGCGCTGGTCGGCCCGGTGATGAAGAGCGCGAGCGGGGCGTAGCCCATGAGGGTGTCGGTGAACAGGTACGCGTCGGTGAGGGGCCAGAAGCTGTTGGTGTCCCAGATCCCGGCGGGGTTGTCGCGCAGGGCGTGTCCGACCCAGCCGAGGATGTAGGTGAGGAGCAGCGGGTCGCCGGTGTCGTGGGGGACGACGTCGTCGAGGTCCTTGGCGAGGGGCCAGGTCATGGCGACGGCGAGGAGGGCGCTGAAGAGCGCGGCGAGGGTCCACTCGCTGCGGGCGGCGCGCGCGGCGAGGCGCCCGGCGGCGCGCAGGCGGCCGGGGGGCGGGCCGGGTGCGGCGGCGGGGGTCTCGCCGGAGGCGAAGCGCTGCCAGCGCTCGTGCTCGCCGGTGTTCGCGTCCTCGGCCTTCGGCTGCTCGCCGGCCGCGGCCGCGACGCCGTCGTCGGGCTCACGCCCGGGGTCCGGATCGGTGGAGTCGGGCTCGGTGATCACCATGGGGTTCCCGCGGTCTCGCTCGGTGCTGTCCCGGCACATCCTACGGACGGTCGCGGGGCCGCGCCCGACCGCATGAGGACGGTCGGCGAATCGGGTGCGGGCGGGGCCGTCACCTTTCGGCCGCCCGGTCGTTGAACGGGGTTGAGACCTGATTCCCGCGGTGGATCCGGGTCCGCACACCCAGACGGAATCGCGGTTGGAGAGACGCAGGCATGGGAAGACACAAGACGAAGCTCGGTCAGCAGTCCCGGGCCCAGACGCGTCCTCCGCTGCCGTACCCCGTGAACGACGGCCGGGTCAACCCGGTGGTCCAGGCGGCGATGGACCGGCGCTCGCAGCGGCGCCGCTCGCGCCTCGCGGCGCTGTCGGCGGCCGCGGTGATCGCCGCGGGCGGTGCGGCCGGCGTGAGCATGGCGACGGCCGAGGAGCCGGAGGCGGGCACGGGCAGCGAGATCGTCTTCAGCGGCGACTGCGGCACGCTGGGCCTGCTGTCGGCGTCGTCGATCCCCGACGCCTCTGAACTGACGGTGGAGCAGGGCTCGCAGGTGCGGTACGTGAACGAGCTGGGCGCGAACGCCGAGCTGCACGTGGGCGACGAGGTCTACGACATCGCCGACGGCTCGACGCAGGTGTTCGAGATGAACCGCTCTGCCGAGGTCGCGATGGTCCCCTCGTGCCACGGCCTGTTCGCCGAGTACGACTCCGCGCAGGTCCACGTGGTGGAGGCGCAGGCCGACGAGAACGACGAGTCCGGCACCGAGGAGGAGGAGCCCGACGCGCACACCCTCCCGGCCCCCGTCGAGGACGACGCGGACGAGAGCGGCGCGGACGAGGGCGCTCCCGCGGGCGATGACGCTGCGGCGCAGCAGGGTCCGGAGGACGAGGCGCCCGCGGACGACGAGTCGGCGGCCCCGGTCGAGGACGAGGTCAACGCGTTCGGCGACCCGGGCGCGGACGACGGCGCGTTCGACCCGGCCGCGGAGGACGAGGTCGTCGCGGTCGACCCGAAGGCGGTGGCGGACGGCGCGAACGGACTGCTCGCCCTGGTCGCGATCATCTGCCTGGTGGGGGTGGCCGCCGCGGTGGCGCGCACCCTCCTGAAGCAGCGGGCGGCGGTATGAGCACCGCCGTCCTGTTGAAGGCCCCGGCGCCGCAGTCGGCCGCCGCGGCGGGTCCCGTGCACGGCTCTCCGGCTTGGACCGGGGGGCGGGTGCGGAACCGCCGCGAGCGGCAGCGGGCGGCCCGGTGTTTCACCGGCCCCGAACCGGCCCGCCGCACCCGGCGGCCGGAGCCCGCGAAGGCCCCGCCTTCCGGGCAGTCGAGGCGCGGCACGGTGGAGTCTCCGTGAGGCACTGCGGCTCGGGCTCTCGATGATGGTCATTTCCTCCCCAGGTCCCACACCGATCGCCCGGACCAGTGCCTCACGGCCCCGCCGGAACAGGAACAACTGAGACTCGCACGAAGCGCCCGCCGGTTCCGGCGGGCGCTTCGTCGTCCCCTGTCCGGTTCCGGTGGTGCGGATGGGCTTCCAGTGACGAGGGACGCTGGTCGTTGCGGGTGCGGCGAGGGACAATCGGAGGTCAGGCCCCCTGCGGCCGGGCGCACGCACCGATGCGCAACCGTTACGGAACTCGGGATCGGCCCCGCTTGTGTGCGCGCCGGTCGCTGCTTTAGCGTGGGCCGCAGCAATTCGTCCGCATCCCCCGCCTTTTGAAGAGTCAGGTTCCCAGCTGTGACCTCCAAACACGCCTCATCGCGGCGGCTCTGGCCCTACCTCGCCGTCCCGGGTCTCGCCGTGCTCGTCGCCGCAGTGGTGTTCATCGTCGGATCCGGCCGCGACGACGGCGGCGCCGGCGGCTCCTCCGACGAGAGCCTGCCCGGCTCCCAGGCCGACGACCTGTCGAGCTCCTCGCTCCAGCCGTCGGACGAGGAGCTGCGCGAGGCCGCGCAGGAGCAGCTCCAGTCGCAGCTGGACGAGGCCGTCGCCGCGTACCTCGCGGAGGAGGACGACGAGAACTTCTACGCCGCGGTCGCCGTGGACGACGGCGAGTTCCGCCTGGACTACGACGGCGAGACGCAGTACGACACGGCGTCGGTCGTGAAGGTCGAGATCCTCACGATGATGCTCGAGGAGTACGGGACGCTCGACCAGGTCCCCGACTGGCTGCTGGACCGCGCGGAGCTGATGATCCGCGAGTCCGACAACGACGCGACGAACGACGTCCTCTACGGCGGGACGTTCGACGACGGCCACGCGGCGATCGCCCAGGCGCACATCGACTTCGGCCTGGAGAACACGAACCCGAACGAGACCGAGCAGTGGGGGAAGACGCAGACGACCGCGCTCGACCAGCTGCGGGTCCTGGAGATCGCGCTGTACGAGGACGCGGGCGTCCTCGACGCCGAGCAGACCGAGTACGCGCGCTCGCTCATGGGCGACCTCGCGGACTTCCAGCAGTGGGGCGTCTCCGCGGCCGCCGCCGACGGCGAGACCGTGTGGATGAAGAACGGCTGGGACACCCGCGACGCCATGGGCGGGGAGTGGGTCGTCAACTCCATCGGCGTCGTCGCCGGTGACACCGACGCGCCCATCGAGATCGCGATCCTCACCGGCGGCTCGTCCTCCCAGGAGGAGGGCATCGAGCGGGTCGAGGCGCTCGCCGAGATCGTCCGCACGATCGTCGACACCGACCCGTACGCGTAGGGCCCGTGCGCCGCGAGTGACAATCGCTGCATGAGTCATCTCGCCGCAGGCCTCGTAGACGCGCTCACCGAGGCGGGCCTGGCGCCCGTCACCGACCCGGACGTGCTGGCCGCCCACTCGGTGGACCACGCCGGGCTCGTCCCGGCCGGGCGCGCGGCCGCGCTGGTGCGGGCCCGCTCGACCGAGGAGGTGAGCGCGGCGGTGCGCATCGCCGCGGAGCTCGCGGTCCCCGTCGTCCCGCAAGGGGCCCGGACCGGGCTCGCGGGCGCGGCGACGGCGGTCGACGGGGCGCTGCTGCTCGACGTCTCGGGGATGGACCGGATCCTCGAGATCGACCCGGTGGACCGCCTCGCGGTGGTCCAGCCCGGGGTCCTCAACGCCGCGATCTCCACGGCCGCAAGGGAGTTCGGGCTGCGGTACAGCCCCGACCCGGGGTCGTGGCAGATCTCCACGATCGGCGGGAACATCGCGACCGCGGCGGGCGGCATGTGCTGCGTCAAGTACGGGACGACCCCGGAGTACGTGCTGGGCCTGGAGGTCGTGCTCGCCTCCGGCGAGGTGATGCGGTGCGGGCGGCGCACCGCGAAGGGCGTCGCCGGGTACGACCTGGTGCGCCTGTTCTGCGGATCCGAAGGGACGCTGGGGATCATCACCGAGGCGACGGTGAAGCTCGCGCCGGTCCCGGCGCAGCGGCTCACGCTCGCCGCGGTGTTCGCGACGACCGCCGACGCGGGCCGGGCGGTCACGGCGATCATGGCCGCCGGGAAGCAGCCGAGCCTGCTCGAACTCATCGACAACGTCCACCTGCGGGCCCTCGAAGCCTTGCGCCCCATGGGGCTTCCGACGGAGGCCGCGGCGCTGCTGCTCGTCGCCGCCGACGCCGACCCGGACGCGGAGCTCGCCGCGGTCGAGGCGCTGTGCGCCGAAGCCGGTGCGACCGAGGTGTACCGGGCCACCGACGCGGAGGAGGCCGACGCGCTCCTCGAATCGCGACGGAACGCCTACCACGCCATGGAGAAGCTCGGGACGGTCCTGGTCGACGACGTCGCGGTCCCGCGGGCCCGGCTCGCCGAGGCCCTCGACGGGGTGCAGGCCGCGGCCGAGCGGCACGGCGTCGTCATCGGCGTCATCGCCCATGCGGGGGACGGGAACCTGCACCCGAACATCATCGTCCACCCGGAGGTCCCGGGGTCGCTCGAAGCGGGGCGGGCGGCGTTCGACGAGATCCTGGAGATGGCGCTCGCCATGGGCGGCACCATCACCGGGGAGCACGGGGTGGGAATGCTCAAGCGCGAGTGGCTGGAACGGGAGGTCGACCCGGTGAACCTGGCGGTGCAGCGGCGGCTGAAAGCGGCGCTCGACCCGCTCGGGATCCTCAATCCGGG
Source organism: Glycomyces sp. NPDC047369 (assembly GCA_040643255.1). Lineage (GTDB taxonomy): Bacteria > Actinomycetota > Actinomycetes > Mycobacteriales > Micromonosporaceae > Glycomyces. The sequence goes on from JBEYTX010000002.1 coordinate 671,740, forward strand.
GAAGGTCCTCGGCTGAGGCCGCGGTGCGAATGCGGGCGGCGTTCCCGCAGGCGGCACGGCGTCTCGACGGCAGTGTGTTTGGCGCCGATGCGGTTTCGTGTCGGTCCTGTGACACGGTAATGGGGCCGCAGCGCTTGCCCATTCGCTGCGGCCCCGATAAAGTGGAGGAGCTCCACTTTTCATTGGCACCGGTAGGGCTGTGCCCGATTGCCCTTACCGGCTTAGTGCCCCCGGATTGTTCCGTGCCTCCCGGAAGACTGCCCATGTCCCTCCGATTGGCTTGTCGGCGTGACCGGAACACTCATTACTATGAGGACCGTCTCTGAACGGGACCTGTGGCGAGCCTGGGAAGAACCTGGGAAACGATGCCGAACCGTTACGAAGGCACCTCGAAACCCGCGAGTTTGTCCAGCTCAGCAGTGATGTCCGGGCGCTGCGCGACCGCCTCCCCGTCGATCTGAGTGATGAAGGCCACACCTCGGACGGAGGAGGAGAGCCACGCCGCCTCGGCGTTCTTCAAGTCCCCCACCGAGATCAGCTTCTCGCCGGTCTTCAGGCCCGCCTTCGGGGCCTGCTCCAGCAGGTACGCGCTCGTGGTCCCCGGGAGGATCCCCGCCGACGTCGGCGTCGTGAACACCGTGTCCCCCTCGAGCCACAGCAGGGACGAGGTCGGGCCCTCCAGCGCGAACCCGTCGGCCGACACCCACAGGGCGTCGTCCGCGCCCTGCGTCTTCGCCCAGCGGGTCACGGCCATCATCGACGCGTACGACAGCGCCTTCACGCCGCCTAGAAGCCACGGGGCGTCGCCCCGCGCATCGGCATTCACCCCCAGGGTCGCCGTGGCGATCCGCAGGCCGTCCCGGCGCGGCAGGATCCGCTCGCGCGGCACCGGGTCCACGGTCGCGTAGACGGTGGGCGGCCCGCCGGCCTCGCGGCCGCGGGTCGCGACCAGGCGCAGCGCGCCCTCGCCCTCGGCGCGCTCGCGCCACGCCACCAGGGCCTGCTCGGCCAGTTCGGCGAGCTCGGCCTTCGCGGGCAGCTCGAACTCCATGCGGCGCGCGGAGTTCGCCATCCGGTCGAGATGCTCGGAGAGCAGGAACGCGGCGCCGCCGCGGACGTTGATCGTCTCGAAGACGCCGTCGCCCCGGAGGACCCCGAGGTCGTCGGCGCACAGGAGCGGCGCGTCGGAGTCGACGACGCCGCGGTGCAGTACTGCGGTTACTAGTGCCATCCGCTCATTGTGCTCCCCGGCGGGGAGCGATCCGGTGAGCGCCCGGCGCAGTACCATGCAGTCATGCCCACCGAAGCCGAGGCCGAGACCGAACTGGCGGCGGTGCTGCGCTCCAAGGGCCTGCGCATGACCGCGCAGCGGCAGCTCGTCCTGGAGGCGGTCCGCGCGCTCGGGCACGCGACCCCCGAGCGGATCCACGAGCGCATCCGCGGCCAGGTCGAAGGCGTGAACATCACCACCGTCTACCGCACCCTGGACCTCCTCGAAGAGCTCCAGCTCGTCTCGCACACCCACCTCTCCCACGGCGCCCCCACCTACCACCTGTCCGGCGACCGCGGCCACGCCCACCTGGTGTGCCACCGCTGCGGCCGGATCACCGAAGTCGACCCGTCGAAGTTCGCGGGAGTCCGCAGGGAGGTCGCCGACGCCACCGGGTTCGTCATGGACGTCGGCCACGTCGCCCTGTTCGGCACCTGCGCCGACTGCCTGGAGAAGCACGCATGACCGCGATCGCACCGTCCCCGCTCCTGACCCTCCCCGGCGCCGTCGCCACCGCCGACGGCCGCACCGCCTGGCACTACGGCGGGCCGCTGCGCGAGCAGCGCGCGGCGGTCGAGTCCGGCGCGATCTTCGACCGCTCCGACCGCGACGTCATCGCCGTCAAGGGCGGGCCGCGCCTCTCCTGGCTGCACTCGCTGTCGACCCAGCACCTGACGAGCCTCAAACCGCACCAGGGCACCGAGACGCTCATCCTCTCCCCGACCGGCCGCGTCGAGCACCACGCCAACGTCTACGACGACGGCGAGACCACCTGGCTCGACACCGAGCCCGGCCGCGGCGAAGCGCTCCTGAAGTACCTGGAGCTCATGAAGTTCCGCACCGAGGTCGACATCGCGGACGCCACCGGCGAATGGGTCCTGTTCAGCTACACCGACAACGTGAGCCCCGAGGACGAGGGACCCGTCGTCCAGCCCGTGCCGGTCGCGAAGTTCGCCTCCAAGGACCTCCTCGCCGTCCCCTCCGCCGTCTACCCCGGCGCCCCGCACCACGGCGGCGAGGGCTGGACCCGCCGCACCGACGCGCTCGGCGTCCGCACCTTCGACGTCCTCGTCCGCCGCGGGCAGTTCGCGGCCGAGGCCGAGGGCGCCGACCCGAAGTCGTACGCCGGCACCTGGGCCTGGAACGCCCTCCGCGTCGCCGCGAAGGTCCCCGCGTTCGGCACCGACACCGACGAGAAGACCGTCCCCCACGAGGTCCCGCACTGGCTCGCCGCCGCCGTCCACCTCGACAAGGGCTGCTACCGCGGCCAGGAGACCGTCGCGAAGGTCCACCACCTCGGCCAGCCCCCACGGCGCCTCGTCATGCTCCACCTCGACGGCACCGACGAGCACCCGCCCGCCCACGGCACCCCGATCACCCTGGACGGCAAGGAAGTCGGCACCATCGGCACCGCCGTCCAGCACTACGAGCTCGGCCAGATCGCGCTCGCCGAGGTGAAACGGTCGGCCGTCGCGAACGAGGACGTGCGCCTCATCACGGGCGATCAGGCCGCGAGCCTCTAGCCGCCCGGCTAGCCTCGCAGTATGAGTGCTTCGTACCGAGGCGGCGAACCCGTCGCCCAAGTCGTCAGGTCCGGATTCGCCGAGAGCTTCCACCGGGGCAGCGTGGCCGTGACCGACCCCGCGGGAAGCCTCGCCGCCGCGATCGGCGACGCCGGCTCCCCCGTGTTCCCCCGCTCCTCCAACAAGCCCATGCAGGCCCTCGCGATGCTCCGCGCCGGCTGGGAGCCGCGCACCGAGGCCGACCTCGCCATCGCCTCCGCGAGCCACCGCGGCGAACCGTTCCACATCGAACGCGTCCGCTCCGTCCTCGCGCACGCCGGCCTCACCGAGGACCACCTCCAGTGCCCGCCCGACCTGCCCGGCAACCCCGACGCCCGCAACGCCGTCGTCGCCGCCGACGGCCCCGAGCCCAAGCGCGTCTACATGAACTGCTCCGGCAAGCACGCCGGGATGCTCGCCGCCTGCGCCACCGCCGGATGGGACACCGCCACCTACCGCGACCCCGAGCACCCCCTCCAGCGGCTCATCGTCGCCACGGTCGAAGACCTCACCGGCGAGACCGTCGACCACATCGGCGTCGACGGCTGCGGCGCCCCCGTCCTCGCCGTCTCCCTCCACGGCATCGCCCGCGCCTTCGCCCGCTTCGTCGAAGCCCCCGAAGGCACCGGCGAGCGCCGCATCGCCGACGCCATGCGCGCCCACCCCCACCTCATCGACGGCACCCGCGGACCCGACCAGCGCTCCATGGCCGCCGTCCCCGGCCTCCTCGCCAAAGGCGGCGCCGAAGGCTTCCACGTCGTCGCCGCCCCCGGCGTCGGCGCCGTGGCCGTCAAGATCGACGACGGCGCCGGACGCGCGTCCATGCCCGTCGCCCTCCGCGCCCTCGCCACCATCGCCGGACTCGACGTCCCGCAGGCCGCCAAGCCCGAGTTCGACGCCCTCACCGGGCCCGAGATCCTCGGCGGCGGCCGGCCCGTCGGCCGCGTCCGCACGCTCCTGTAGTGGCCCCGGCCTCAACGGAGCCAATACCCCGTTGAGCGGGACTCCTCGCGCAAGGTACTATCGTCGCGTTGCAAGTCCCGACACGCGCGAGTGGCGGAATGGCAGACGCGCTGGCTTCAGGTGCCAGTGTCCGCAAGGACGTGGGGGTTCAAGTCCCCCCTCGCGCACAGCGAAGGCCCGAAGGTTTCGACCGGAGGGCCTTTTCGCTTCTCCGGGCCGAGATCTCCGCCGGGAACACCCCCGGGTGTTCCCGCGTTAGGCTCGGAGCAAGGGAACGGAACCACCATCGACACGACTGTGGGGTCAATGCGACCATGAGCGACGCGAACACCGAGCCGGACCGGGACGAGCAGGAGAACGAGGACGACCTCCTCATCGTCGACGCCGACGGCAACCCGGTCGCCACCGCGAAATCGGCCGCGCCCGCCGACGCCGAGGACGGGGACGGCGACCCCTACGAGTCCGACCCGACCCGGCTCGTCCACGAGCCCGCGAAGGTCATGCGCGTCGGCTCCATGATCAAGCAGCTCCTCGAAGAGGTCCGCGCCGCCGAGCTCGACGAGAAGGGCCGCCAGCGCCTGCGCGACATCCACGCCCGCTCCATCGCCGAGCTCGAGACCGGGCTCGCCCCCGAGCTGCGCGACGAGCTCGAGCGCCTGTCGCTGCCGTTCGGGCAGGACGAGATCCCCACCGAGGCGGAGCTGCGCATCGCGCAGGCCCAGCTCGTGGGCTGGCTCGAAGGGCTGTTCCACGGCATCCAGGCGGCGCTGGTCGCCCAGCAGATGGCCGCGCGGCTCCAGCTCGACCAGATGCGGGGCGGCGAGCTCAAGGCGCTGCCCGCGGGGAACGACCTGCCGCCGCAGCTGAGGGCGGTCATGGCGGAGCGGGCCGCACGCGGTGACGACCGCGACCACCCTCCCGGGCAGTACTTGTAGACTCGGCCCTGCCTTCCTGGCGGGGCCGCCAGCGTCTTCGGGCGCGGTCTTCTGGGATCCGACGGCTCGCGGGTTTCGCCGATGGCGGTTCGCGAGCCATAATTGTGCCGACCCGTCCCAAGGGTGAGACCACTGGAGAGCTGAACACGGTGCTGTACAGGACGCTGCAATGGACGGCCGCGCCGGCCGTCAAACTGATCTACAGGCCATGGATCGACGGGAAAGAGAACATCCCCGAGACCGGGCCGGTGATCCTGGCGTCGAACCACCTCTCCGTCGCCGACCACTACTTCCTGGGCCTGACCACCAAGCGGCACATCGCGACGATGGCGAAGATCGAGTACTTCACCGGCGCGGGCGTCAAGGGCAAGATCATCTCCTCCACGGTGAAGGCCCTCGGGCAGGTCGCGGTGGACCGCTCGGGCGGGCGCAAGAGCGCCTCGGCCCTGGAGCCGTCCCTGGAGGTCCTCGAGGAGGGCCGCGTGTTCGCGATCTTCCCGGAGGGGACGCGCTCGCCCGACGGCCGCCTGTACCGCGGCAAGCCCGGCGTGGCGCGGCTCGCGCTCGCGTCGGGGGCGCCGGTGGTGCCGGTCGGGCTGATCGGCACGGAGAAGGTCCTGCCGATCGGGGAGTCGCGGCCGCGGGTCGCGCCGGTCGGGGTGCGCGTGGGCAAGCCGCTCGACTTCACCCGCTACAAGGGCATGGAGAACGACCGCGTCGTGATCCGCGCGGTGACCGACGAGGTCATGGACGCGATCCGGCGGCTCACCGGCCAGGAGTACGTCGACAAGTACGCGAAGCGCAACAGCCCCGACTCTGCAAATTTACGGCTCGCAAGCTTCGCCGAGGCTGAGAACGACGACTAGGGCGTCGTGGCCGCGTCGGTCGGCGTCGCGGTCCCGGTCGGGGTCGCGGTTCCCGTGGGCGCGGCCGTGCCGGTGCCCGCCGGGGTGGTGAGTTCGCCCACGGTGTCGGGGCCGCTGGGGAGGTCCGACAGCTCGGTGACGGTGACCGACCAGATCTCGACCGGGACCGGCGGGGGCCCGTCGGACTCGACGGTCTCGGAGAGCGCCGCGATGTCGTCGAGGACCTCGAAGCCGTCGACGATCCCGCCGATGACGCTCACGTTCGCGGTCGGCACCGCCGCGCCGCGGATGAGCGCGAACGCCGACCCGGCCCGGCCGCGGTCGTCGGTGACGAGCGCGAGCACGTCGGCGACATCGTTGCCCGCCATGCCGGTCTCGGCCTGGAACCGCCAGCCCGGGCCGTAGGAATCGTCCGACTCTGGTTCGGCGCCGGGGGAGCCGCAGCGCAGGACCGCGGTCGGGTCGACCGCCTGCGTGGTGAGCCGGTCGCACTCGTGGTTCGCGTAGAACCCGGTCCCGGCGAGGTAGGTGAACGCGTCGACGCCGCACGGCGCGAGGTCGCCCCACAGCATGACGGCGATCTCCCCGTAGTTGGTCTGGACGACCGCGAGGGACCGCTCCGGCGGGGCCGCGGGCACGAGCGGGTCGGCGCCGCTCCCGGTGTCGTCGGCCTCGGTCACGTTGCAGCGCGCCGAGATCACCTCGCCGGTGTCGCCGCCCTCGCCGCCGCCGTCGCGGAACGCGAGCCAGCCGACCGCCGCGATCGAACCGGCGGTGAGGACCACCGCGCCCAGTCCGGCGAGTCCGCGCTTCCACCCGGACCCGCGCTCCCAGGGGGGCGTGGACTTGAAGGGGCTGGAGGCTACCGGCTCGTGCTCGGTCGCGGCTGGGGTCCCGTCTGCGGGGCGGCTGGGCTCCATGACTCAGCATCGTACGGGGCGTCGTCTCGCGCGAGGTAGGCGTATCCGACGCAGATCAGACCGTAGGAGACGGCGACGCCGACGAGCGTGCCGGGCGCGTAGCCGTCGACGGGGACGACGAGCGCGGCCGCGAAGAGCCCGGCGAGGTACCCGACGTTGTAGACGGTGTCGTTGACGCTGAACACGCGGCCGCGGTAGGCGTCCTCGACGCCGCGCTGGATGCTCGTGTCCACGGTGATCTTCACGCCCTGCGACGCGATGTTGATGAGCAGGACCGCGACGGCGAACATGACGGGGCGCATGGTCCCGGCGAGCGCGGCGACGACGACCGCGCACAGCGCCATGAGGACGACGACCCAGTTCTTGGGGCCCCACACGCGGGTCGCGCGGGGGGTGACGATCGCGGCGGCGAGGACGCCGACGTTGCCGAGGACCGCGAGGACCAGCAGCCACGAGATCGTGGTGGTGCGGGCCGGGTCGGACTCGACGTCCCAGAAGAAGCCCATGAACAGGGCGATCGCGATGATGAACACGATGCCGTACAGGAACCGGTGCAGCCCTTGGACGGCCATCGCCAGGGCCGGGCCGCGGCGGGTGCCAAGGTGCTTGAAGCCGGCGACCATCCCGGCGGTGGTCGCGGCGAGGCCGCGCCACAGGCCGCCCGCGGGGGCCTCGTCCTCGTCGGGGCCCAGGCCCTCGCGTCTGAACGCGGCCCACACGATGCACGCGGACACGAGGTACCCGGCGCCGGCGGCGAGCGCGAGCATCGAGTAGGAGACGCCGGAGTCGAGGAGCTTCGCGATGCCGGTGGTCGCCAGGCCGAGGCCGTACGCGAGCGCACCGAGCGTCGAGGCGAGGGAGTTCGCGGTGACGAGGTCCTGCGGCGGGACGACCTGCGGGTGGGCGGCGCCGAGCCCGGCGAGCACGAACCGGTTGGCGGCCAGGACGACCATCGCGCACAGCACCCACGACCAGTTGAAGCCGCCGGGCAGCGTCAGGCAGATGACGATCATGAGGGCGGCGCGCACCAGGTTCGCGCCGCCGATGAGGTTGCGGCGGCTGAACCGGTCGAGGACCGTGCCGACGTAGGGGCCGAGCAGCGAGTACGGGCCGAGGAGGAGCGCGACGGCGGCGGCGTACCGGAACGGGTCGCCGGCCTCGCCGAGCGCGGGGTTGAAGAACACCGAGAGCGCCAGGGACGCCTGGAACATGCCGTCGGCGGCCTGGGAGGTGAGGCGCACCGCCAGCAGGTGCCGGAAACGGCGGTTGCCGGCGAGGTTGCGGACGTGCCCGTCGGTGCGCATCTGCCGAGGATAGCTCCGGGGAATGCCAAGGGGGACCCCGATTTCGCAATCGGGGTCCCCCTTGGGGAGGCGTTCGCGGTGCTTAGAGCCCTGCGATGAAGTTCTCGACGGAGATGCGGGCCTCTTCGTCGGAGAACTGCTTGGCCGGGGACTTCATGAAGTACGAGGAGGCCGACTCGACGGGGCCGCCGTGGCCGCGGTCCATCGCGATCTTCGCGGCGCGCACCGCGTCGATGATGACGCCCGCGGAGTTCGGGGAGTCCCACACCTCGAGCTTCAGCTCCGCGTTCAGCGGCACGTCGCCGAAGGTGGTGCCCTCCAGGCGGATGTACGCCCACTTGCGGTCGGTCAGCCACGGGACGTGGTCCGACGGGCCGATGTGGACGTCCGCGCCGAGCATCTCGTGCGGGATCTGCGAGGTCACCGACTGCGTCTTCGAGATCTTCTTCGACTTCAGGCGGGTCCGCTCCAGCATGTTCATGAAGTCCATGTTGCCGCCGAAGTTCAGCTGGTACGTGCGGTCCAGGCGCACGCCGCGGTCCTCGAACAGCTTCGCGAGCACGCGGTGCACGATGGTCGCGCCCACCTGCGACTTGATGTCGTCGCCGACGATGGGGATCCCGGCGTCGGTGAACTTCTGGGCCCATTCGGGGTCGGAGGCGATGAACACGGGGAGGGCGTTGACGAACGCGCAGCCCGCGTCGATCGAGGCCTGCGCGTAGAACTTCGCGGCGGTCTCGGAGCCGACCGGCAGGTAGCAGACCACGACGTCGGCCTCGGCGTCCTTGAGCGCCTTGACCACGTCGACCGGCGTCTCGGAGGACTCGGTGACCATCTCGGTGTAGTACTGGCCCAGGCCGTCGTGCGTCGGGCCGCGCAGGACCTGGACGCCGGTCGGGGGGACCTCGGCGAACTGGATGGTGTTGTTCTCCGAGGCGTTGATCGCGCTCGACAGGTCCTGGCCGACCTTCTTCGCGTCGACGTCGAACGCGGCGACGAACTCGATGTCGTTGACGTGGTAGTCGCCGAACTGGACGTGCATGAGGCCGGGCACCCGGTCCTCGGGAGCGGCGTCGCGGTAGTACTCGACGCCCTGGACCAGCGAAGAGGCGCAGTTGCCCACGCCGACAATGGCTACGCGCAGCTTACCCATCGCGCATGCCTCCTTTGTCTTGTTTATTTGGGTCTCCGGCGCTCGCAGCCGGATCGGGTGTTCCCTGTTCCGGGAGGGCGCTGGGCCCTCCCGTCCCGGCGACGGGATCGCCGAAGTCGTTGCGCGGCCGCGGGCGGCGGCCCTCCTCGGAGGCGATGAGCTCGTTGAGCCACCGCACCTCGCGCTCGGCCGTCTCCAGGCCGTGGCGCTGGAGTTCGAGCCCGTAGGCGTCGAGCCGCTCGGCGGTGCGGGCGAGCGCCTCGCGGATCCGCTCGCGGCGCTCCTCGACGCGGCGCCGGCGCGCTTCGAGGATGCGCAGGCGGGTGGCCGGGTCGGTGCGGGAGAAGAACGCGAAGTGGACCCCGAACAGGGCCTCGTCCGCGGACTCGGGGCCCGCGTCGGCCATGAGCTGGGCGAAGTGCTCCTTGCCCTCGGGTGTGAGCCGGTAGACCTTTCGGGCCCTGCGGCCGCTGAGCAGGGGTTTCTCTGCTGCGGCCCGGGTGGCGGCGGTCTTCTCGGATGTGACGCCCGCCGGAGTCTCCTCGACGATGAGCCCGCGCAGGCGCATTCTTTTCAGGGTCGGGTAGAGCGACCCGTAGCTGAACGCCGCCCGAATGGCCCCCAGCAGGGCCAGCAGCCGTTTGCGCAGCTCATAGCCGTGCATCGGGGATTCATGCAAGAGCCCCAGAATGGCCAGCTCCAACATCTCGTCCCTCCTCTCACACGGCGATCTAACTGCGCGATGTATCGGGCCGATACATCAAGGTAACCATAGCGGCAGGTGCAAATCACGTCAAGCGACGGGTCCGCGCCCTGTTCAGAGGCACTTCGATCCGATAGGCTCGGGCGCACGACGCGGTCTAGCAGAGTCTTCTCAGATTCGGTGTGCGAGACTGCGAGACGACCGGCCACCCCCCATGCCGGAAGTAGACCTTTGCGAACGCCGGTCCCGCCGGAGCGCCCCCCGCGGGCGCCACCCTTCCGGCGCGCACCGGGCCGACCGGCAAGCCCCGCTGGGGTTACACAGCACGTGGATGGTTGAGCATGAGCGACAACGGTTACCGCCCCGCCCCGCCGCCCGAGGAGGGGCGGCCCCAGGGCCGGGCCTCCGGGCAGGCGCGCGGCTACGGCGCCGCCCCCGGCGGCGGTTCCCGCGAACCCGACTACGGGTGGGGCGGCGGACGCCAGCAGGGCGGCCCGCAGGGCCAGGGCCAGCCGCCGCGGCGCCCGCAGCAGGGCTACGGCACCCCGCCGGGCGGCCAGGCCCCCGTCGGCCGCGGCTCCGCGTCCGTGGGAGGCGCGCGCCCCAGCGGCTCCGCCTCCGTCGGCTCCGCCCGTCCGACCGGCTCGGCCTCCGTCGGCGGCGCCGGACGCGCCTCGGTCGGCTCCGCTTCGGTGGGCGGCGCGGGCCGCGCCTCGGTCGGATCCGCCTCCGTCGGCTCGGCCTCGGTCGGATCCGCCTCGGTTGGCGCCGCCCGCGTCAACCTCGACGACGCCGACGCCCGCACCGGCCGCGCCGGGAACGGCGGCCGCCGCCGCGCCGGCAACGGCCCCCTGAACAAGGACGACCTCGAAGGCACCAAGAAGAAGCGCAAACGCCTCGGCCGCAAGATGCTCGCGGCCCTCATCGCGATGGGCATCCTGTTCGTGGCAAGCGTCACCGTCATCGCCACCTACTTCTTCCAGAACACCCCGCCCCTGGAGGGCGTCTTCCGCGAGGGCGAGTCCTCCGCGTTCTACTCCGCCGACGGCACGCAGGTCGGCGCGTTCGGCGACACCCTCCGCCTCCAGGCCGACCCCGAGGAGATGCCGGACACCGTCAAGGACGCGCTGGTCTCCCTGGAAGACCGCAAGTTCTGGGACCACAACGGCATCAACGTCGGCCGCACCCTGGCCGCCCTCGTCAACAACGTCACCGGCGGCGAGACCCAGGGCGCCTCGACCATCACGCAGCAGTACGCGGGCATGGTCCTCGACGCGCGCGACGAGATCTCCTACGACCGCAAGGCCCGCGAGGCGGCCCTCGCCATCAAGATGGAGTCCGAGTACGACAAGGACGAGATCATCGGCGCCTACCTCAACATGGCCTACTTCGGCCGGGGCGCCTACGGCATCGAGGCCGCCGCGAAGAACTACTTCAACGTGGCGCTCAAGGACCTCACCTACGACCAGGCCGCGTTCATCGTCATGCAGGTCAAGTCGCCCAACGGCTACTACGACCCCTACTACGAGGACGCCTACGACGAGGCCGCCTCCGCCGACCGCTGGAACTTCGCGATGGACGCGATGGTCGAGACCGGCGTCATGCCGCAGAGCGAGCGCGACACCTACACGTACGAGACCGTCATCGAGGCCCTCGCCACCGAGTTCAACGCCTCCGGCTCCTGGGGCGGCAACACCGACCTCGGATTCATCATCAACGAGCGCGACGGCTACGTCTTCGACGAGCTCCTGACCCGCTACGGCATCACCAAGGACATGCTCAAGGGCGCCGACGGCACCGGCGGCGGCTACACGGTCAAGCTCACCATCGACTCCGACATCCAGAACGCCCTGCGCACCACCGGATCCCGCGGGCTCCTCGCCGTCGAGAAGGACGACGACGGCAACATGCTCGACGCGGACGGCGCCATCGTCACCGACCGCGACAAGGCCGCCCTCGCCAAGAACGACGAGGGGTACGTCTACTTCGAGAACACGAACGAGGAAGCCGCCCTCGAAAGCTACGAGGACTACATGACCACGGCCATGGTCGCCATCGACCCCGACACGGGCGCGGTCCTCGGCTACTACGGCGGCGACAACGGCTTCGGCGTCGACAAGGCCGGCGAGGAGTCCCCGCACCCGCCGTCCTCGACGTTCAAGATGATCACCGCCGCGACCGCCATCGAGAACGGCGACTCCATCGAGTCCTGGTTCAACGCGAGCTCGCCGCGGGAGTTCGACACCCTCAAGAACGACGACACCGAGACCTGCATCGGCGGCGGCGACTACCCGAACTGCACGCTCCGCAACGGCTCGCAGAGCTCGAAGCTCGAACTGACGCTGACCGACGCGATCCGCGACTCGAAGAACACCCCGATGTACGCGATCTCGCAGAAGTACGGCTCCAACGCGATCCTCGACTACGCCACCGACATGGGCCTGGACATGATGACCCAGACCCGGCAGGCCTACGACGACACCGGCCAGGTCTGGGACGTCAACGTCGGCTACGAGTTCGACGCCGAGAACAACACCTACACGCAGTACGGCCAGGCGAAGGACAGCACCGGCAACTGGGTCCTCGACGAGTTCGGCAACATCGCGCTCGACACCCCGATCCAGCTCGACAACTGCAACCCGGTCGTCAACACCGAGGGCATCTTCCTCGCCGACGAGGACGGGGAGGCCGACGCCTGCGACATCGGCGGGCGCGGCGACACCGACCCGTTCTACCACCACCTCGCGTTCGGCCAGTACCCGACGAGCGTCGCGGACATGGCCGCGATGTACGCCACCATCGCCAACGACGGCGAGCACTGGCCGACCCACTTCATCGAGTCGGTCACCGACAGCGCCGGCAACCCGGTCGAGCCCGAGTCCGCGAAGCTCGAGCCGACGCAGGCCATCGAGGTCGAGGTCGCCCGCGACCTCCAGTGGGTCGGCTCCGAGATCGGCGGCGAGTCCGCCACCGACAAGCTCGACCGCGACTACTTCGGCAAGACCGGTACCTGGCAGGCGACCTGCGACGACTGCGAGTCCAGCTGGAACGCCCACGCCTGGTACGTCGGCGCGATCCCGCAGATGTCCATCGCGGCCTGGGTCGGCAACGCCACCTCCGAGTCCGATCCGATCGCCGACCCGGACAACAACAAGAGCAACGTGTTCGGCTCCAACACCGCCTACCCGGTGTGGTTCCAGGCGATGACCAGCGCCCTCGCCAACAAGGAGGGCGACGAGCACTGGGACGAGAAGATGGAGTGGGGCGGCAAGGCCAACTACGGCAGCATGAGCACCTGGGACATCGAGGACGCCGGCGGCCCGATCGACGGGGGCGCGTTCTGCGCGGCCGAACCCGAGGACCCGCTGTGCGCCGGGCAGGTCGACGAGCAGGCCCAGGAGGACTGCGAGGCCGACGGCGGCACCTGGGACGGCGAGGCGTGCCAGCCCGCTGACGACGACGACACGGGCACGGACGATCCGACGACCGATCCCACCGGTGAGGAGTCCACGGACGAGGAGTGCCCGATCTGGGAGCCGAACTGCAACGAGACCGATCCGACGGACGAGCCCACGACCGAAGGGGCGACGACCGAGGAGCCGGGTGACAACGGCAGAGGCTGAGTGAGGCCGAGGGGTCACCCTCGGCCAGTATCGGAGCGACGGCGGCATGGGCCACAATAAGGCCCATGCCGCCGTCTGCATCCGCACCGAACGACGCGCCGCCCCCCGCGGGGACCGAGCGCCCCGCCGGGGACCCCCCGGCCGCACCCACCCTCACCGACCGGGTCGCCCGGTTCGCCTCGGGCCTCATCGGCGGGCCGTTCGGCGACCACGCCGCCGACCCGCCCCGCCGCCGGTTCTGGATCCCGATCCGGGTCATCCTCCTCACCGGCCTGATCGCGTTCGCGGTCAACTGGCTCCAGAAGTACCCGTGCTCCGCGGGCGGCTGGGTGGACTGGCAGCAGTACACGAACGCCTGCTACACGGACATCCGCGCGCTGTGGGGCGCCGAGAAGCTCAACGAGGGCGCCGTCCCCTACCGTGACCACCCGGTCGAATACCCGGTACTGACCGGATGGTTCATGGGCGTGCTCGGGCAGATCGCCTACCGGATCGGCTCCGTCGCCGGGACCGACGGCGGCCCGATCTTCTGGCACCTCAACGCGATCGTGCTGTTCGTCTGCGGCGCCGCCGCCATCGCGGTCCTGCACACCATCCGCCGCGACAACCGCCGCACCGACATCCCCGGGCCGAACCCCGACCCGGCGCTCGTCCGCTCCCGGCCCTCGCGGCCGTGGGACGCGATGATGCTCGCCGCCGCGCCGGTGATCCTGGTGACCGCCACCGTCAACTGGGACCTGTTCGCCGTCGCCCTGTCGATGCCGTTCTTCCTGTACTGGCAGCGGAGCAGACCGGTGACGGCCGGGCTGTTCCTCGGGCTCGCGGTGGCCGCGAAGTTCTACGCGCTCCTGTTCGTCGGCCCGCTCCTGATCCTCGCGCTGCGGCAGCGCAAGCTCCTGCCCGCGCTCCAGGCGACCGCGACCGCGGCGATCACGTGGGCCGTCATCAACGGGCCGGTCGCGTACCTGTGGCCCGACTCGTGGATGCGGTTCTTCGAGCTGAACTCGGAGCGGCCCGTCGACTGGGGGACCGGCTGGTACGTGCTGCGCGGGCTCACCGGCTGGGAGCGGCTGTGGGACTCCGAGTTCGTCAACGACCTGTACCTGGGGCTGTTCGCCCTGTCCTGCCTGGGGATCGCCGCGCTCGGGTACTTCGCGCAGCGGCGCAGCGCGGGCGGGGACTTCGGGCTGAAGACGCCGTCCACTGAGGACGTCGTGCCGCGGCTGGCGCAGCTGTGCTTCCTGGTGGTCGCGACGTTCCTGCTGTTCGGGAAGGTCTGGTCGCAGCAGTACGTGCTGTGGCTGCTGCCGCTGGTCGTGCTCGCCCGCCCCAAGTGGGGCTTCTTCCTGGTGTGGCAGGCCGCGGAGCTGTTCTACTTCTTCTCGTTCTACGGCAAGATGCTCCAGGTGTCCGCCGAGGACGGCCGGGGCATCCCCGAGGGACTGTTCCTCGCGGCCGCGGCCTCCAGGTGGCTCACGGTGGCGGTCATGTGCGCCCTGGTGGTGCAGGAGATCCTCATCCCGCGTCTGGACGCGGTGCGATCCCTTCCGAAGCGGCCCAGTCGAGGAGCGCCGCTTCGGCGTCCTCGCGAGGCAGCGGCCCCCGCTCCAGCCGAAGCTCTTTGAGGAACGCCCAGGCCCGGCCCACTTCGGGGCCGGGCTTGAGGCCCAGCAGCTCCATGATCGCGTTCCCGTCGAGGTCGGGGCGGACCGCGCGCAGGTCCTCCGCGGCCCGGATGCGGGCGATGCGGTCCTCGAACGCGTCGTAGTCGCGGCGCAGCCGCTCCGCCTTGCGGCGGTTGCGGGTCGTGCAGTCGGAGCGCACGAGCACGTGGAGCCGGTCGAGCTGGTCGCCCGCGTCGGTGACATAGCGGCGCACCGCCGAGTCGGTCCAGCCGCCGGTCACGGCGCCGCTTGCAAGCCGTCCATGTGCACTGCCGCCGTCCGCGTACCCGTAGAAGCGCAGGTGCAGCGAGATGAGCAGGGACACGGCCTGGACGTCGGCCTTCGGGAACTTCAGCTCGCGCATCCGCCTGCGCGCCAGGCGGGCCCCGGCGACGTCGTGGTGGTGGAAGGTGACGCCGCCGCCGGGGGCGACGTCCTTCGTCTCGGGCTTGCCGATGTCGTGGAGCAGGGCCGCGAGCCGCATGAGCAGGTCCGGGCCGCCGGTCTCCTGCGCGATGGCGTTGCGCAGCACCTGGAGCGAGTGCTCGTAGACGTCCTTGTGCTGGGCGTGCTCGTCGATCTCCATGCGCAGCGCGGGCAGCTCGGGCAGGAACTGCTCGGCGAGGCCGGTGTCGACGAGGATCCGCAGGCCCACGACCGGGTCGGGCGCGAGCATGAGCTTCACGAACTCGTCGCGGATCCGCTCGGCGGTGATGCGCGAGAGCTCCCCCGCCATGCGGCGCATGGCGTCGAGGGTGTCCGCCTCGATGTCGAAGCCGAGCTGCGCGGCGAAGCGGGCCGCGCGGAGCATCCGCAGCGGGTCGTCGGCGAACGACGACTCCGGGGACGCGGGGGTGCGGATCGTGCGGCGCGCGATGTCGGCGATGCCGCCGAACGGGTCGGCGAAGACGTGCCCGGGGACCGAGACGGCCATGGCGTTCACGGTGAAGTCGCGCCGCTCCAGGTCGTCCTCGAGGCGGTCGCCGTACCGGACGACCGGGTTGCGGCCGACGCGGTCGTAGGCGTCGGCGCGGAAGGTCGTCACCTCGACCTGCTCGCCGCGGAACATGCCGCCGACGGTCCCGAAGTCGGCGCCGGTGGTCCACACGGTGGAGCAGTGCGCGCGCAGGATCGCCTCGGTCGCGTCCGGGCGGGCGTCGGTCGTGAAGTCGAGGTCGCTCACGGGCCGGCGCAGCACCGCGTCGCGGACCGGGCCGCCGACCAGGTGCAGCTCGTGGCCGTCCCGCTCGAACAGCCGACCCAGTTCATCGGCTATCGGCGGGACCGTGATTTCCTTACCGCTACTGTTGTCAGACATCGCCGGGCAAGCTTAGCGGAGAGTGCGAGAATGGCCGAACCTAGCGCGAGACCGGGACCTGGCCCGGACTACTCGCCGTCTGGCCCCGCCCCGGGCCGCCACCCCCACGCGAACCAGCAGTCCAGGCGCCCGATCGGCCCGCTCACCGGCAACGGCTACACCCCCGCGGGACCGCCCCCGCCCGCCCCGGCCCCCGCCGCGCCGCCGCAGCAGCCGAAGGGCCGGAACGTGGTCCGCTCCAGCCTCCTCATGGGCGCCGGGTCCCTCGTCTCGCGCATCACCGGGTTCGGGCGCACCGTCGTCATCTCCGCGGCGATCGGCGCCGGGCTCCTCGGCAACTCGTACACGACCGCCCAGTACTTCCCGCAGATGATCTACGAGCTCGTCCTCGGCGGCGTGTTCGCGAGCATCATCATGCCCCTGTTCGTCAAGGCCCACAAGAACGACCCCGACGGCGGCGACGCGTTCGCGCAGCGCCTGCTCACCCTCGCGGCGCTCGTCCTCGGCGCCGCCGCGCTCGTCGTCACCCTCTGCGCCCCGCTCATCGCCCGCGCCATGGCCGAGCCCTCCCAGTACGGGCTCGTCACCGAGTTCTCGTACCTCATGCTCCCGGCGCTGCTCCTGTACGGCCTGTTCGCGATCCTCTCCGGGGTCCTCAACTCCCGCGAGCACTTCGGCGCCCCCATGTGGGTCCCGATCATCAACAACCTCGTGGTCATCACCGTCGGGGCGGTGTTCTTCCTCGTCTTCACCCGCGACGCCGTCCCCGGCCCCGGCGGCGAGCTGTTCGCCACCGCCGACCAGGTCACGAACGGGATGATCCTGCTCCTCGGCGGCGGGACGACCGCGGGCGTGCTCATCCAGGTCCTGTGCCTCGCCCCCGCGCTGCGCAGGGCCGGGTTCCGGTGGCGGCTGCGGTTCGACTTCTCGGCGCTGCCGCTGCGCGACATCCGCCGCATGGCCGCGTGGACGCTCCTGTTCGTCGTCGCCAACCAGATCGCCGTCATGGCCGTGATCAAGGTCGCGAACGCCGCGTCCGGGAACGCCGCCGACGACCAGTTCGTGCCCGGCACCACGGTCTACAACAACGCGTACCTCATGATGATGATGGCGCACGGGATCGTCGCGGTCTCCGTCATCACCGCGCTCATGCCGCGCATGACCCGCGCCGCCGACGACCGCCGCTGGTCCGAGCTGACCGAGCACCTCTCCTCCGGGATCCGCCTCGCGTCGTTCCTGCTCGTCCCGATCGCCGCCGCGTTCATCGCCCTCCACGAGCCGATCGCCCTCGCGATCTTCCAGTGGGGCGCCTACGACCACACGATGGCCGTCGCCACCGGGCAGGCGCTGCTCATGGTCGGCGTCGTCCTCATGCCGTTCTCGGTGTCGCAGTTGCAGATCTACGCGTTCTACGCGCAGACCGACACGAAGACGGTGGGCCTGTTCAACCTGCCGGTCATCGCGATCCGCATCGGCGGGTACCTCCTCGCGTTCGCGCTCCTGCCCCTGGAGTGGGTCGTCGTCGGCCTCCTCGCCGCCAACGGCGTGTCCTACCTGGTCTCCCTGCTGCTGTCGATGAGCCTGCTGCGCAAGCGGGTCGGGCTCCTCGGCATGCGCAAGACCCTGAACGGCCTGGTGCGAACCGGTGCGGCCGCACTGATCGCGGGCGGCGCGGCCTACGCCGGGTGGCTCGCGTGGCCCGACGTGTCCGGTTCCAAACTCGGGCAGCTCAGTGCGGCGATCGTCCTCGGGATCGCCCTGCTGGGCGTGTATCTCGCCGCCTGCCTGGTATTCCGCGTCACTGAAATGGCGTCGCTCCAGGCAACGGTGCGCGCAAGGCTGCGACGATGAGGCAAGTACGATCCATACGTGCACTCTGGTCTGAGATCAGCGGCCTCGGATCACCGGAAGACCCTGCACCACCGCATTCCTGAAAGACCCGACCGGCCGGCACGGCCCCTCCGCGGGGTCGGTCTGAGAGGGGAGGACCCCGCACCATGAGTTCTGCCGAAGTGCCGTCCGTAGGCGACCTGCTCGCGGAGCGGTACCGCCTCGAAGAGCACGTCGGAGGCGCGAACGGCCACCGCCAGCTGTGGCGTGGCGTCGACGTCCTCCTGCACCGCTCCGTCGCGGTCGTCCTGCGCTCCCCCGGCGGCGAGGACGCGGCCCCGACGATGACGGCCGCGGTGGCGGCCTCCCGCACCCACGTCGACTCGATGGTCGACGTGTACGACGCGGTCGACGAGGGGCGCTTCGCCTACGTGGTGCGCGAATGGGTCAACGGCTCGTCGCTGCGCGGCGTCCTGGAGCAGCAGACCCTCGAGAGCGGGCACGCCCTCGAACTCGTCGCCTCCGTCGCCGACGCGGTCGCCGCCCTCCACGACGGCGGCGTCACCCACGCCGACCTCCAGCCCGGCTCCATCCTCCTCTCCGAGGACGACCGGGTCATGGTCACCGAGCCCCGCAACGAGCCCGGCAACACGCAGGTCGAGGACGTGCGCGCCCTCGGCGCGACCCTCTACGCGTGCCTCACCGGCGCCTGGCCGCGCGTCGTCCCCGCCGAGAACACCGGCCTCCCCGACGCCGCGACCGACGAATGGGGCCGCGTCCTCGACGCCGACAAGGTCGTCCAGGGCCTGCCCCACCGGCTCGCGAAGCTCACCGCGGACCTCCTCGACCACTCCCAGACCCCGCCCTCGGCCGCCGAGCTCGCGGTCGAACTGCGCGCCCTCGCCGAGACCGGCGGCGCCGACCCGGTCCCCGCCCAGGCCACCAGCGTCCTCGGCGCGATCAGCCTCGGCCGCCGCGGCTCCGCCGACGCGTCCACCCCGCCGGTCGGCATGAAGCGCCTCGCGGTCATCGCCGCGGTCGCGGCCGCCGTCATCTTCGCGGGCGTCGTCGGCTCGGCCCTCGTGTTCGGCGGCGGCGACGACCCCGCCGGCGCCGACGACCAGGTCGCCGGCGAGGACACCGGCGCCGACCCGACCTCCGAGGACGACACCGAGATCGCCGCGCCCACCGAGGCCGAGATCACCGCCGACGACATCCGCGTCGTCGACCCGCCCGACGGCGACCGCAACCAGGGCGAGGGCGTCGAGGCCGCGTTCGACGGCAACGCCTCCACCGGCTGGTCCACGAACACCTACCGCAACGACCCCGCGTTCGGGAACCTCAAGCCCGGCATGGGCATCCTCATCGACCTCGGCGAGGCCCAGGAGGTCGCGTCGGTGCGGGTCCAGATGACCAGCGCGGGCGCCACCGTCGGCCTCCTCGCGGGCGACGAGGACCCCGGCGACTCCTCCGACGGCGACCAGGCGATCGTCGACGGCTTCACGGAGCTCGCCCCGGCCGTCGAGGACGCCGACACGAACATCGAGATCCAGGCCGGCGGCCAGGCCACCCGGTACATCGTCGTGTGGGTGACCGAGCTGCCCCCGTCGTCCGGCGGCTACAAGCTCACGATCTCCGACATCAACGTGTTCGTCCGGTAAGCACCGTGCCCGGCCCCCTCCGCCCCCTGCCCGCCGACGGACCCGAGTCCTCCTTCGGCGGTCCGATGGACGGGGTGGGCGACGCCGAGCTGCTGCGCCGCCACGTCGGCGGCGACCGCGACGCGTTCGGGGAGCTGTTCCGCCGCCACCGGGGCCGCCTGTGGGCGGTCGCGGTCCGGACCCTCGCCGACCCGGAGGACGCCGCCGAGGCCCTCCAGGACGCGATGATCAAGGCGTACCAGGCGGCCGGGTCGTTCCGCGGAGGATCCGCGGTCACCACGTGGCTGCACCGCATCGTCGTGAACGCGTGCCTCGACCGCATCCGCGCGGCCGGGCGCCGGCCCACGGTCCCGCTGCCCGAGGACGGGCGCGAACCGGTCCCGGCCTCGCCGCGCTCCGATGACCCGCAGCAGGCGGCCCTGCGCCTGAGCGTCCACCGGGCGCTCGCGGACCTGCCGTTCGAGCAGCGCGCCGTGCTCGTCTACATCGACATGCTCGGCTACCCGGTCGAGGAGGTCGCCGCGATCCTGAAGGTCCGCCCCGGCACCGTCAAGTCGCGCGCGTCGCGGGCCCGCAAGCGGCTCGCGGAGCGCCTGCCGGAGTTCGGCCCGGCCGGGAACCCGCCCGCCCAGCGCGGCGTCGAACCCGGAGCGGGCAGTCCAACCAGCCGAGAGGAGGGGAGCCGATGATCGGGCAGCCGCCCGGGGAGACCGGGGCCGAGGCCGAAGCGGCGGTCGCGCGCGCGCTGCGGCAGGCCTCCGACGGCTACGGGGACCTCCCGGAGCAGGTCGCGCACCGCCTCGACCGCGTCCTGGACTCCCTCCCGTCCGCCGACACGCTCCGCAGCTCCGCCCGCGAACCCGAGCGCGAGGGCTTCTTCGCGTCCCTCGCGGAACGCCTGCGCCCCAAGCGGGTCCGGTACGCGATCGCCTCCGGCGCGGCCGCGGTCCTGGTCACCGTCGGCGCGGTCGCCGTCGGCCTCCAGGCGCTCACCGCCGACGACGGCGAGAGCCCGAGCTCGGGCCAGGTCTACGCCGAGGACGGGCCCCGCTCGGGCGACGACGACGCGGCCCCCGGCGAGGCGTCCCCCGAGTCCTCCGGCGAGGACTCCCTCAGCGAGGAGGGCGCCGACTCCGCGGAGTCCGACCAGGAGGTCGGCGTCCTCGACATCGAGTCCTTCGCCTCGGGCACCGACTACTCCGCCTCCACCGACCTGCTCGCGGCCCTGCGCGGCCTCGGCGACCACACCGCCGACGGGGAGGTCCCGGCCGAGCTGGCGGACCTCGCCGCGGGCGGCGCGTTCTGGCGCGCCTGCGAGGACGCGATCGCCGAGGAGTACCAGAGCCTCCTCGTCGCGGTCGACTTCGCGCGGTACGAGTCGGCCCCGGCGATCATGGCGCTTCTCATGTCCGACGAGGGCGAGATCGCGGTCGCGCTCACCCCGGCGTGCGCCGACGGCGTCATCGAGGCCCTCGCGATCCAGCCGTAGCGGCGGCGCCCGACGCACTTCCCGCACTGCGCTTGTCGTGAACTCGGCGGTGACGTTCCCCACGATCGGGGAATGCGCCTGTCACACGGCCGCCACGGGTCCGCCCGCCGGAATTTCGGGTCAATAGGATTGGTTGAAGCTGTCAGCACCAGGGGAGCCGTCCCTGGCGCGCCGAACGACCACAGGAGCGACACCGGTGAGCGAAATCCGCGACGTCATCATCATCGGCTCGGGCCCGGCCGGGTACACCGCCGCGCTGTACACCGCGCGCGCCAACATGCGCCCGCTGGTGTTCGAGGGCTTCCAGTTCGGCGGCGCCCTCATGCAGACCACCGAGGTCGAGAACTTCCCGGGCTTCCCCGAGGGCATCATGGGCCCCGAGCTCATGGACCAGTGGCGCAAGCAGGCCGAGCGCTTCGGCGCCGAGCTCGTCTCGGACGACGTCACCCGCGTCGACCTCACCGGCGAGATCAAGAAGGTCTGGGTCGGCGACGAGGAGCACCAGGCGAAGGCCGTCATCCTCGCGACTGGCTCGGCGTACCGGCCGCTGAACGTCCCCGGCGAGAACGAGCTCATGGGCCGCGGCGTGTCCGCGTGCGCCACCTGCGACGGGTTCTTCTTCCGCGACCAGGAGATCGCGGTGGTCGGCGGCGGCGACTCGGCGATGGAGGAGGCCACGTTCCTCACCAAGTTCGCCTCGAAGGTCACCATCGTGCACCGCCGCGACGAGTTCCGCGCCTCGAAGATCATGGCCGAGCGCGCGCTCGCGAACCCGAAGATCGAGGTCGCGTGGAACTCCGCGGTCGAGAAGATCAAGGGCGAGGGCGGCAAGGTCGCCAGCGTCGACCTGGTCGACACCGTGACCGGCGAGTCCCGGAACCTGCCTGCGACGGGCCTGTTCATCGCGATCGGCCACGACCCGCGCTCGGAGCTGTTCAAGGGCCAGGTCGAGCTCGACGAGTCCGGCTACGTCAAGGTCGCGGCCCCGTCGACGAAGACGAACCTGGAGGGCGTGTTCGCCGCGGGCGACCTCGTCGACCACACCTACCAGCAGGCGGTCACGGCCGCCGGCACCGGCTGCTCCGCCGCGCTCGACGCCGAGCGCTACATCGCGGCCCTCGAGGACGCCGCGGTCGCGGCCTGACACCGACTTCTCCCTTCTTCACATCACACAGGAGGATGCCCATGGGCGCCATCAAAGCCGTCAACGACGAGCAGTTCCAGGCCGAGGTGCTGGAAGCCGACAAGCCGGTGCTCGTCGACTTCTGGGCCGAATGGTGCGGTCCCTGCAAGAAGGTCGCGCCGGTCCTCGAAGAGCTGGCGACGGAGATCGACTCGATCGAGATCCGCAAGCTCGACACCGACGCGAACCCGGAGACCACCCGCAAGTTCGGCGTCATGAGCGTGCCGACGATGATCCTGTTCAAGGACGGCCAGCCCGCCCAGCAGCTCATCGGCGCCCAGCCCAAGGCCGCCATCCGCAAGTTCCTGGGCCAGTAGGGAACGCGAGCACTTCTTCACCGGTCAGGGGATCGAGCCGCAGGCTCGGTCCCCTGATTGCTGTCGTACCCCCGCGATATTTTTGATACCAGGGGTCCCTTAAGGGGACATTTCGGGAATATCCGCTTTCATGTTCTGGGGCAAGGCGAAAGGCCGGGTCAGGCGTCGCGGTCGGAGGTGTCGCCGTCGAAGAGGCCGCCGTCGCGCTGGAAGCCGGGGCGGTCGATGCGATTGCGGCCGGTGGTGGTCTCGCCGAAGAACTTGTCGAGCTCGACGTCGTCGAGTTTGAACCACTCGACGGAGTCGCCGGGCGCCCAGTGCTCCTCGGCCTCCACGCTCCGGTCGATGGCGGAGCGCAGCTCCAGGCGCAGCCGCGGGTAGCGCGGGTCGAAGCGGACGGTCTTGAAGCCGACGGACCGGTAGAAGTCCGCGGGCACCAGGCACGCCCCGGCCTCGCCGCGGGCGTCGCCGAAGGTCTCCAGGGCGTAGATGCCGCGCCGGGCCACGTCGGCGGCGACGGTCTGCACGAGCTGGCGCCCGAGCCCCGTGCCCGCGTACGCCGGGTGCACGTAGGCGGTCATGAGGAGCGCCGCGTCCGGCGAGACCGGGCCCGACGGGAACTCCATCGAGCGGGGCACGAACTTCGGGGACGCGTAGGTGACGAACCCGGCGACCGCGTCGCCCTCGTAGGCGATCCGGCCGCAGCCGCCCCATTCGAGGAGCGTGTGGGACAGCCACGCCTCCTTCTCGACGGCGGGCTCGCCGACGTCGCGCGCCGCCTCGGCGCACAGGGGCGACAGCTCCCAGAAGACGCAGGCGCGGCAACGCCTCGGAACTTCGTCCAAGGAGTCGAGTGTGAGGTTGACCATGCGCCGATGCACCGGTCCAGCCTACGTCGGCGAGGGGTCCACATGACGGAAAACACGCGCGGTGTGCGGTCCCTGTGCTAGTAGAGTGGGTCGATCACTGTGCGCGAGCTGCGGTGCTGTCCCGCCGCTTCCCGGCGGGGGCCCATAGGCTCGGCGGCACACAGGACCCGCGACCACGGTTCGCGGGCGACGAGGGCCATCAGAGGAGGTCTCCGCGTGTCCGGTACAACACTCGACGATTACACCGGTCGCTACGCATCCCGGGTTCACGGGATGGCACAGTCGGAGATCCGCGCACTGTTCTCGGTCGCCGCCCGCCCGGAGGTCGTCTCCCTCGCCGGAGGGAACCCGTACACCGCGGCCCTGCCCATGGACGAGCTCGGCGAGATGTTCACGCGCCTGCTCTCGCAGGTCGGCGCCGAGGCGCTCGGCTACTGCCCCGGCCAGGGCTCCGTCGCGCTCCGCGAGGCGCTCTGCGGGGTCCTCCAGCTGTCGGGCATCCGCGCCTCCGCGGACGACCTCGTCCTCACCACCGGCGCGCAGCAGGGACTCGACCTGCTCGCCCGCACGTTCCTCGACCCCGGCGACATCGTGCTCGCCGAGGGCCCGACCTACGTGGGCGCGCTCGGCGCGTTCCAGGCGGCGCAGGCCGACGTCCGGCACCTGCCGATGGACGACGACGGGCTGATCCCCGCGGGCCTGGAGGAGTCGCTCGCCGCGCTCGAACGCGAAGGGCGCCGCGCGAAGTTCCTGTACACGATCCCGACCTACCAGAACCCGGCCGGCGTCACGCTGACCGAGGAGCGGCGCGAGGAGATCCTCGCGATCGCCGAGCGGCACGGGCTCCTCGTCATCGAGGACGACCCGTACTCGATGATCTCCTTCGACGGCACGCCGCCCGCGCCGCTGCGCGCCCGCGCCGACCGGGGCGTCATCTACCTCGGGACGGTCTCGAAGATCTTCGCCGCGGGCCTGCGCCTCGGCTGGGTCCTCGCCCCGCCCGCGGTGCGCGACAAGCTGCTCCTGGCGATCGAGGCGTCGATCCTGTGCCCCTCGGGGCTCACGCAGGAGGCCACGCTCCGCTTCCTCACCGAGATGGAGTGGCGCCAGCAGGTGAAGGTCTTCAACACGCTCTACCGGGACCGCCGGGACGCGCTCCTGACGGCGCTCGGCGACTACATGCCCGAGGGGATGACGTGGACCGTCCCCGGCGGCGGCCTGTTCATCTGGGCGACGCTGCCGGAGGGGCTCGACTCCAAGGCGATGCTCCCCCGCGCGCTCCAGGAGCGCGTCGCGTACGTCCCGGGCACCGGTTTCTACGCCGACGGCAACGGCCGCAGGGAGATGCGCTTGAACTTCTCGACCCAGACCGCCGAGGTCATCCGCGAGGGCGTGCGCCGCCTGGCGGGCGTCGTCGCGAGCGACATCGAACTGCGCGACACGTTCGCGGGGGGCGGGGCATGAAGGAGGGCGCCGCAGCCGCGGACATCCGCGTCCTCATCCTCGCCGGGGGCATGTCGTACGAGCACGAGGTGTCCCTGAAGTCGGGGCGCCGGGCGGCCGACGCGCTCCAGCGGCTCGGGTACGTCTGCGACGTCCGGGACCTCGACGGCGACCTGCTGCCCGCGCTCCAGGAGTACCCGCCGGACGTGGTCCTGCCGCTCGTGCACGGCCAGCCCGGCGAGGACGGCTCGCTCCAGGCGGTGCTCGAGCTCTCGGACATCCCGATCGTCGGCACCGGCTCGACGGGCGCGCGCCGCGCGTGGAACAAGATCACGGCCAAGGACCTGCTCCGCTCGGCCGGGATCCCCACGCCCGACTGGACGTCCATGCCGCGCCAGGCGTTCTCGGACTTCGGGGCCCGCAAGCTCCTCGACCGGATCGCCGCGAAGATGGGCCTGCCGCTCGTCGTCAAGCCGAACTCGGGCGGGTCGGGACTCGGCGTGCACGCCGTGCACAAGGAGGACGACTTCCCGTCGGCGATGATGGGCTGCTTCTCCTACAGCGACACCGCGCTCATCGAGTCGTTCGTCGAGGGCCGCGACATCGCGGTCGGCGTGATCGACCTCGGCGAGGGCCCCGTGGCCCTGCCGCCGGTCGAGATCGCGCCGCTCCACGGCGACTACGACTACGCGGCCCGGTACAACCCCGGGGCGACCCGCTGGACGGTCCCCGCGACCCTCAGCGGCCCCGTGGCGGCCCGCACGGCCGAACTGGCACTGGAGGTCCACCGGACCCTCGGGCTCGGCGACATGTCCCGCGTGGACCTCATGGTCGACGACGCGGGCGGCATCCAGGTCCTGGAGGCCAACGTCGCCCCCGGGACGACCGAGACCTCCCTGCTCCCCATGGCGATCGAGGCCGCGGGCCTCGACTTCGGCGAGGTCCTCGCGACCATGGTCCACCGGGCGCTCGCCCGCGGCTAGCGCCGCACCACGACAACGCCAAGACGCGGAAGGGGGGGGGGGGGGGGGGGGGAAAAGAATCACCCCCACGCCCGGGGGGGGGCGGGGGGCCCC
>JBEYTX010000002.1:697898-1135887 GCA_040643255.1 Glycomyces sp. NPDC047369
CCTGGTGCGCGGCGAAGCCGACGCCAACGCCACCGACACGATCCGCGAAGCCCATATGGCCCAGTGGATCCGGGCCGCGCTCGCAGAGACGTCGATGTTTCACGTGAAACATCGACGCCCTTCCGCGTGGCGGTATGCGTGCGGCACGGCCCCACATGGCAAGGGGGCCTTGGGGTTCAGTCGTCGCTGAGCCAGGCCGCGATGTACTCGAGGTTCATCTTCCACTCGTGCTCCTCGACCGGCGGGAGGATCTCGTCCCACATGGTCATGAACGGGCCGCGGAGCTGAAGGTAGCCGTGGGGCCTGGCCAGGAACCATTGCTGGAGGTGCGCCGTGCCGTCGCCCCAGCGGTTGACGTGGACCTGCGCGACCGACTCCAGCGAGCGGATCGCGCGTTCGAGGCGCACGGTGAGGACGCCGAGCTCGGCGGCGTGCATCGTCGACAGGTCCCCCAGGTCGAGGTGCGCCCGCGGTTCGAGGATCACCACCACCGGGAGGCCGCTCGGGGCCGGCGGCGACTTCAGGCGCCAGCGTTCGTTGGACCAGAGGTACACCGAGTCGGGCGTATGGCAGGCCGCGCACTGCTCCTGGCGGTCGCCGCGGCGCGGCGGCTCGGCCGGGACCGGCTCCTGGAGCGGCTTGATGCGGAGTTCGCCCTCGAACGGGAAGGCGGGCCAGTCGACGAAGGCGGGCAGGGCGAGGCGGACGCCGCCCGCTCGCGGGTTCGGGGGTCGGGTGCTCGGGTTCGCCAAGTCGGGCTTGGCATTCGGGCCGGGGGTACTCGCAGCTGCCACCATCGAAAAATACCCCATGAACGCGAGTGTGGAAACCACCGGAATCGACCTTTTGGCAGATTTCAAATGGGTTAACTCACGGTCCACCCGATCGACCCCCGACTGTGGAGGGATCATGGCCCGCGAACCAGGAGAATCAGCCCGGAAAATGGTATTCGAGGGCACAAGTGACGTGCGCCCATATGGCGGGAAGCCCCTGTCGGGAGGGCCGGTCCGTAGGGCAAGCTGGAAGGCGTGCAAGCAACAGTGACTGATAGTTCCACGCCGGAGGCGACGCCCGTGCCGGGCGACGACATCGCCGTCCTGGTGGACCCGCCGGTCACCGCCGCGCTCGTTGACGAACTCAGCCATCTCTGGGTGAGAGTGACGAACGCCGGCGGTTCCGTCGGGTTCGTCCCGCCGGTCAACATCGACGAGGTCCGCCCTCACACCGTCTCCATTCTCGCGCGAGTGATCGACCGGACTGACACGCTGGTCGCTCTAAAGGAAGGAGCCGCCATTGTCGCTTGGTGTGTTCTCACATCAAACGACAGCCCGCCGCGACACGGGTGGCGGACCATGCGCCACGTCCAGGTCGACCCCGCCCGGCAGGGCGGCGGACTCGGGGGCAAGCTGCTGGCGGCCGTCGACCACGTTGCCCGCGAAGAGCTGAAGCTCGAGGCGCTCAGCCTCAAGGTCCGCTCGGGCACCGGCGCCGACGCCTTCTACCGCCGACACGGATTCACTGAGGTGGGACGTCTGCCGCGCGCCGTGCGCATGGCCGATGACGACTATCGGGACGACATCATCATGTGGCGGGAACTCTCCTAGCCGCGCAGAGCGAACCAGCGAGGGGCGGGATGTTTCACGTGAAACATCCCGCCCCTTGTCCGTGTCTGCGAGCCGCCCTGTGCCGCTACTCGACGCCGATCTGCTCGACGATCCGGTCGAGGTCGGAGAGCGAGCCGAACTCGATGACGATCTTGCCCTTCTTGCGGCCCCAGGAGATCGACACCTGCGTCTCGAAGTGGTCGGAGAGGCGCTCCTTCAGCTCCTCCAGACCGGGGGCCTTGATGCGGTCCTTCGCGGCGCGCGAGTCGCGCGGGCGGGGCTCGTCGAGCTCCGGCTTCTCCTCCAGGCGGTTGGCCGTCACGAGCTCCTCGGTGCTGCGCACCGACAGTCCCTCGCTGATGATCCGCTCGGCGATGTGCTCCTGCGAGTCGGCCGAGTCGAGGCCGAGCAGCGCGCGGGCGTGGCCCGCGGTGAGGACGCCCGCGGCGACCTTCGTCTGCACGGTCGGCGGGAGGCCGAGGAGGCGGATCATGTTGGAGATCTGCGGGCGACTGCGGCCGATCTTCTTCGACAGCTCCTCCTGCGTCACGTTGAACTCTTCGAGGAGCTGCGCATAGGCCGCGCCCTCTTCGAGCGGGTTCAGCTGCACGCGGTGGATGTTCTCCAGGAGCGCCTCGCGGAGCATCTCGTCGTCGGCCGTGCGGCGCACGATCGCCGGGACGGTCTCCCAGCCGAGGGCGGTGGCGGCGCGGAGCCGCCGCTCCCCCATGACGAGTTCGAAGCGGGCGCCGTCCTCGCGGGGCTCGTCGGGGGTCCGCTCGCGCACGGCGATCGGCTGGAGCATCCCGACTTCCGTCAGGGAGGTCTGGAGTTCGAGGAGGTGCTCGTCGTCGAAGAACTGCCGCGGCTGCTTCGGATTGGTGCCGATGTCGGCGATCGGGATCAGCTGGAAGCTCGCCCCCGGGACCGGCACGAGGTCCGGGCCGTCCGATGTTTCACGTGAAACATCGGGTTCGGGGGCAGGTTCGGGAGTCGATGTTTCACGTGAAACATCGCGCTCGACCGGAGCCGCCTGGCGGGGTGCCGCCACGGGAGCGGGCGCCGGGTCCTCCTCGGACTCCGTCGTCGTGCTCTCGGCCAGACCGGTCGGGATGAGCGCGCCCAGTCCGCGACCGAGCCCTCCGCGCTTCGCCGCAGCCATCGACTAGTTCCCGCCTTTCTGGTTCTTCCCGCGGCGGGAGAGCTTCGCACCGCGCAGGGCGATCTCCTCGGCCGCTTCGAAATAGCTCGTCGCGCCCCGCGAGCCGGGGTCGTACGTCATGATCGACTGCCCGTAGCCGGGGGCCTCGGAGACGCGGACGCTCCGCGGGACCACCGCGTCGAGGACGATCTCGCTGAAGTGCCCGCGCACCTCCTGCTCCACCTGGTCGGCGAGCTTGGTCCGCTTGTCGTACATCGTCAGCAGGATAGTCGAGACCCGAAGGCGCGCATTGAGATGCGCCTTGATGAGCTCGATGTTCCGCAGCAGCTGGCCCAGCCCTTCGAGCGCGTAGTACTCGCACTGGATGGGGATGAGCACCTCCTCCGCGGCGACGAGCGCGTTCACGGTGAGGAGGCCGAGCGACGGCGGGCAGTCGATGAAGATGTAGTCGAGCTCCCCGCTGAAGGTCTCGATGCTCTTCTCAAGGCGCCCTTCGCGGGCGACCACGTTGACGAGCTCCACCTCGGCGCCGGCGAGGTCGATCGTCGCCGGGATGCAGTAGAGCGACGGGATCCCGTCGACGGGCTTCGCGATCTCGTCGAGCGGCTGGCCCTCCACGAGCGCCTCGTAGACGCTCGGGGTGCCCGCGCCGTGCTCGACGCCGAGACCGGTGGAGGCGTTCCCCTGCGGGTCGAGGTCGATGACCATGACGCGGTTCCCGTGGAGCGCCAGGGCGACCGCGAGGTTCACGGTGCTCGTGGTCTTGCCGACGCCGCCCTTCTGGTTCGCGACGGCGAAGACGCGGCGACGGGTCGGGCGCGGCATCGTGACGGCCCCGGACGGGTTGAGGACGCGCACCGCGCGCTGGGCCTCGCGGGCCAGCGGGAGGTCGTCGTCCATCGCCTGGGCTTCCTTCACCGCCTGCTGCGGCACCGGCTTCGCGGCGGCCTTGCGCCCGTTCGCCTGTGCCTCGTCCGGCGCCAGATGCCGTCCGGTCTTGCCGCGCGATGTTCTCGCCATCCCGTCCCCCCGTTCCCCGCTGGTGTCAGACCGGTCGGACGTGCCGACGCCCGCGCCGGACTGCCTCGTCACCGATTCTGACCCAGTCTGCCCGTAGGCCGGGGCTGCGCCACCCGATTCAGGGGAGGTTTCTCGATAGCGGTGGCGGCGGGTCGGCGGGGCCTCCTCGCTCACGGCCGCATCGAGGAGGTTCCGGATGCGCCGCTCGGCCGGGGTATCGCCGCCAAGGGAGCTGTGTTCACGATCTTCGGAGGGAAGGGGGTCGCGCACGTTCACCGCCACAGACTACGGGCCGAATGTTTCACGTGAAACATCGCCCTGCTCGGAGTAGCTTACTCGGGATAGGTTATCCGAACCGGGCGCTCATCGCCGAATGCGCAGTGCCGCGATGCGGGATGCATCGCGGCACTTGTTGCAGCACTTGGGTTCTGGCGATATGAATTTTCCGGTGGCGTTGCCGCGGTTGGCTAGTGGACCCGCTCGATCTCCACAACCGTTACCGGGACGGTGAACACGGGCTCGCTCAGCTTGTACTGGCCGCACTGGAGGATCGACGCCTTCGCTCCCCCGAGCGCCCGGATCGCGTTCGCGTCGCGCTTGATCTCCTCTTCCGCGCTCTGCCCCTTGATCGCGAGCATGACGCCGCCGAGCCGGGCCAGCGGCAGGCACCAGCCCGCGAGCTTCCCCAGGGGCGCCACCGCACGGGAGACCACGATGTCGGCCTTGCCCCGCGGGGCGACCTCGTCGGCGCGCGCCCGGACGACCTCCACGTTGGTGAGGCCGAGGGTCGCCACGACCTCCTCCAGGAAGGTCACGCGCCGCTGCATGGGCTCCACGAGGGTCACCCAGATGTCGGGCCGCGCGATGGCGAGCGGGATCCCGGGGAGGCCGCCGCCGGACCCGACGTCGATCACGTCGGAGTCATGGGGGATCAGCTCCTCGACCACGGCGCTGCCGAGGACGTGCCGCCCCCACAGCCGCGGCACCTCGCGCGGCCCGATGAGGCCGCGCTCGATCCCGATGGTCGACAGGAGGCCGACGTACCCCTCGGCGAGGGCGATCCGCTCGTCGTCCGCTCCGAACACAGAGGCCAATGTTTCACGTGAAACATTGGCCTCGGCGGGTTCAGAGCCTTCCGGCTCTTCGCTCATTCGTTCTGGTCTCCGTGCACTACTCGGCGGGCTTCACGACGACCCGGCGGCGCGGCTCGGCGCCCTCGGACTCGCTCTGCACGCCCTCGGTGGCGTTGATGACGTCGTGGACGCACTTGCGCTCGAAGGCGCTCATCGGGTCGAGCTTGACCACGCTGGCGGTCTCGATGACCCGCTTCGCGGTCTTCTCGGCGAGTTCGGCGAGCTTCTTGCGGCGCCCGGCGCGGTACCCCCCGATGTCGAGCATCAGGCGCGAGTGGTCCCCGGTCTTGCGGTACACCGCGAGCCGGCACAGTTCCTGGAGGGCTTCGAGGGTCTGGCCCTTGGGGCCGACGAGCCCGCCGAGGTCTTCACCGACGATCTCGACCTGGGGGCGGTCGCCGACGACGAGTTCGTCGATGTCCCCGTCGAGGTCGAGGATGTCCAGCAGGCCTTCCATGTAGTCGGCCGCCACTTCGCTCTGCTCGAAGAGGTCGTCTTCGGAGGCCACCTCGTCCTC
Source organism: Glycomyces sp. NPDC047369 (assembly GCA_040643255.1). Lineage (GTDB taxonomy): Bacteria > Actinomycetota > Actinomycetes > Mycobacteriales > Micromonosporaceae > Glycomyces. The sequence continues at coordinate 703,335 of JBEYTX010000002.1, forward strand.
CCGCACCTCAGTTGCTCCCATAATTGCCAACTCGTCCTATCGCTCGTTATAAGCCTAGTTTGCACCATTGTGGCTGATCCGCGGCGCCTGCGCCGCCGCGGACCGTCCCCCTAGCCTTTTTTCTTCTTGGAGGCCTGCTGCGCGCCGCTGACCTTCTTGGCCCGGGCGATCCGCTCCGCCCGCGAGAGGTTCTTGCCCGCGCCCGGCCCGCTCTTGGCGGCACCGGAGCCGTTGACGCTCGCGCCGTTCACACCCGAGCCGGACGCCTCCGGCTTGGGGGCGGTGCCGGTCTGCTTCGGCCGCTTGCCGGGCTTGGGGGCCAGGTCCTTGCGGCGCTGCTCGGCTTCGCGCTGCTCCTCGAGCATCTTCTCGTGGGCCTTCGTGCCGGGCTTCGGCGGCTTCGCGTTCGCGGTGTTCTGCTGCGGCGGCGGGTACTTGCGGAGCACGTACTGCTGCTGCCCCAGCGAGAACAGGTTGTTGATGGTCCAGTAGATGACCACGCCGATCGGGAACGCGCCCGCGGAGAAGACCATGATGACCGGGATGCCGTAGAGCATCACCTTCTGGATCATCCGCTGGTTCGGGTCCTCGTTCCAGCCGGTCTTGAGGATCATCTGCCGGGTGGTGAGGAACGTCGTGAGGATCATCGCCGCGCCGAGGATGCCCGCGACGAGCTTGACGTTGAGGGAGGAGGCGTCCACCGCGGCGAGCTGGTCGCCCGGCGTCATGAAGGTGCTCCAGAACGGGGCGCCGAAGAGCTTCGCGTGGACGTACGTGTTCCAGTCCGACGTCGGGCCGCCGGCGAGGCCGGACCACCCGTACAGGTCGGTGTTCAGCGTCTGGTCGGGGTCGGGGCGGCGCAGGATGTGGAAGAGCGCCAGGAAGACCGGCATCTGGATCAGGATGGGAAGGCAGCCCATGAGCGGGTTCGCCTTCTCCTTCCGATACAGCTCCATCATCTCTTTCTGGAGCGTCTCGCGGTCGTTCTTGTACCGCTCCTGGAGCGCCTTGATCTCAGGGGCGAGCTTCTGCATCGCCCGCTGCGACTGGATCTGCTTGACGAAGAGCGGGAACAGGATGACGCGGAGCGTGATGACGACACCGACGATGGCGAGGACCCAGGCCCAGTCGCTCTGCAAGAACCCGTTGTCGTCGCCGCCGAAGACGTTCGACCAGAGGTCGTGCCACCGCAGCAGCACCCACGACACGCCGTTGTAGGCCCACTCCATCACTTGCGGACTCCAGTCATCTCGCTCGAATTCATCACGTGCTCACTCATGCCGAGGGGGCACGGGGTCGAAACCCCCCGGATGAAAGGGGTGGCACCGTCCCAGCCGTCGCAGGCTCAACCATATGCCACGGGCTGCACCGTGCCGGGACAGCGCCTCAAGGGTATATGCGCTGCAACTGGGGTAGAAGCGGCAGCGTGCCGGAAGCGCCGGGCTTATCCACCGACGGTACGCGATCACGGGGGCGGCCACCACTCGGACCAGGCGTGATTCCGGCTTGTACTCAACGGCTTTCGCCGTAGGCGAACAGAGGTGGGGCGCCGTGGGCGAACCGTGAGGGTGGGGCGCCCTGGGCGAACAAGCGTCCGGCGCGGAGGGCGAACGGCCGTCGTGGGGTGGCGCGGCGGCGGTCACGACCGGCCCCGGTGCGGGCGGCCGCTCTTCCCGGTGCGGGCGGCCTGGACGGCCTCGGTGAGGTCGCGGCGCAGTTCGGCGAAGTCCCGCTCGGCGGCTTTGGGGGTGGCCCGGACGACGACGTCGGTCCCGGCGGGCCAGTGGGGGAGGGCTTCGGCGGCGGCGTGGCGGAGGCGGCGCTTGACCTTGTTCCGCACCACGGCGTTGCCGACGGCCTTGGAGACGACGAAACCCGCCCGCGCCGTGCGGTTCGCATCGGCTTCGGACGGTGTCGCCGGCTCGGCGGCCGGTTGGAGCGCTGGTGCCCAGTGCACGACGACGCCGCCGCGGGCGGCGCGGCGGCCGCGCTTGAGCGCGGCACCGAAGTCCCGGCTGCTGCGGATGCGCGCGTCGGCTGGAAGCACCTGGATCACGTCCTCATCCCCCGCGGGCGGGCGTTGCGCCCGCCTCGCGCAGGGGACCTGAGGCAAGCGCTCAGACGGTCAGCTGCTTGCGACCCTTGTTGCGGCGCGCGTTGATGATGGCGCGGCCCGCACGGGTGCGCATGCGCAGCCGGAAGCCGTGGGTGCGCTTGCGACGGCGGTTGTTCGGCTGGTAGGTGCGCTTGCTCACGACGGATGTCTCCCATTACGAATCAAATTGCCACTGCGCCGGGCCTTCGAGGGCCCAGCCCCGGATCGGGGCTACGGGGACGCGGAGAACAGCCTAGCAGGGCTTTCGCTCCGGGCCCCAGCCGCTGACGGCTGGTGTGGCATGCCCCTCTGGTTCGACGGGCAACCACCTCATGTTACTCGCCGCACCGGCGGGGTCGCCCACCCGGGTGCGCCGGGGGCCGCGGCGCGCCGAGCGTGCTCCACAGGTCGATCGGGACGGTCCCGGAGGGCGTCCGGGGAGGTCCCGCGACCGCCGCGAGCAGCCTGTGGATAACTTTGCCCGGACTGTGGGCGACTTCTGCGGCGCCGGAACGGCATCGTCAGGGGTGTTGCGAGAAATACCAGGTCATGACCGTGATTCAGGAAACATTGTCACAAGCGGCGCATGTGCACAGGGCACCTGAAGACCTGTGGATAACCTGTGGAAAACTTGCTGGGACGCGGCGAGGGCGCCGCCGCGGGAACCGGGCTCGGCGGTGCGGACCGCCTGCATCTGAGCCTACCGGCTGCGGCTCCGGAACTTCGCGAAACCGGCCGTTCCGGACAAGAGCACACCGACGATGAACACGAGGGATGGCGAACGTGACCGACCAGGATCTGTCGGCAGTCTGGTCGGCGGTGTCCGCTGAGCTGGCCGAGGCGTCGTCGCTCACCCGCCAGCAGGCGGCGTGGATGCGGCTGTCGCAGCCGGTGCTGTCGATGCCGGGCACGTTCATCGTCGCCGCCCCCGACAAGTTCGCCCGTTCGGCGTTCGAGTCGAAGCTCCGCATCCCCATCAGCGAGGCCCTCTCCCGGCATCTGGGCCAGCCGACGCAGATCGCGGTCACCTTGCAGGAGAAGCAGGTCGAGGCCGCCCCGGCCACCGAGGCGCCCGCAGCGCCGGAGCAGCCGCAGCCGCCGGTGAACGGGACGTCCGCCCCTGACGCCGCCGACGCGACGATCGTGTTCGAGCGCCCCCGGTTCGAGGACCCCGAGCCCCCGGCCGCGCCGCGGGGCCCGGTGCCCGCGCAGAACCCGCCGAGCCTGTTCGACACCGCGGCGTTCCGCCCCGGCGAGCCGGCCGCCGCCCCCGAGCGTCCCGCGCCGCCCGCCGAGCGCGCCCCCGAACCGGAGCCCGAGCGCCCCGCGCCGATCCCGCACCAGCCCGTCCGCCAGGCGGAGGCCGAGGCGCCCCGCTGGGAGGAGCGCACCCCCGAGCCGCCCGCCGACGGCGCCGAGCTCGAGCGGGTCCTCTCCGAGACCGCGGCCCGCCGCGCCGACGGGCACAAGGACCAGGCCGCGCCGCCCGTGGCCCCGCCCCCCTCGGACGACCCGGACCCCGAGCGCCGCGGCGGCATCACCAAGGCCCACCAGGCCGCGCCCGCGAAGGCCGTCGACGGCGTCGGCCGGCTCAACCCGCGCTACAACTTCGACACGTTCGTCATCGGATCCTCCAACCGGTTCGCGCACGCGGCCGCGTTCGCCGTCGCCGAGGCGCCCGCGAAGGCGTACAACCCGCTGTTCATCTACGGCGGCTCCGGGCTCGGCAAGACGCACTTGCTCCACGCGGTCGGCCATTACGCGCACGACCTGGGCACCGCCCAGTCCGTCAGGTACGTGACCACCGAGGAGTTCACGAACGACTTCATCAACTCCCTGTCGGACCGGCGCCAGCAGGCGTTCCAGCGCCGCTACCGGGACGTCGACATCCTCCTCATCGACGACATCCAGTTCCTCATGGACCGCGAGCGCACGCAGGAGGAGTTCTTCCACACCTTCAACGCGCTCCACAACGCCAACAAGCAGCTGGTGATCTCCTCCGACCGCTCGCCGAAGCAGCTCCAGACCCTGGAGGACCGCCTGCGGACCCGCTTCGAGTGGGGCCTGCTCGCGGACATCCAGCCGCCGGACCTGGAGACGCGCATCGCGATCCTGCGCAAGAAGGCCGTGCAGGACGAGCTGAACGTCCCCACCGACGCGGTCGAGTTCATCGCGACGCAGATCCACCACTCGATCCGCGAGCTCGAAGGCGCGCTCATCCGCGTGACGGCGTACGCCAGCCTGAACAAGAAGCCCGTGGACCTGGGCCTCGCCGAGGAGGTGCTGCACGACTTCATCCCCGAGGGCGGCAACACCGCCGAGGTGACGGTGGACCAGATCATGCAGGCGACCGCGGACTACTTCGGGGTGGCCTCGGCCGACCTGAAGGGGAACTCGCGCTCCAGGATCCTCGTGAACGCCCGGCAGGTCGCCATGTACCTGTGCCGGGAGCTGACGGACATGTCGCTGCCGCGGATCGGGCAGGCGTTCGGCGGCCGCGACCACACGACGGTGATGCACGCGAACAAGAAGATCCGGAAGCAGATGGCGGAGCGCCGGGCCCTTTACAACCAGATCGCGGAATTGACGAACCGTTTGAAACACACCGACGAATGAGCGGCCTGTGGACAACTCTGTGGAAAAGCTGTGGATAAGCCCCGGAATCTGTGGAAATCCTGTGGACAGCGTGTGGAAAACAGGCGGAAGCGCGATTCCGATTCGCTTTGCGGCTGTGGAGAACCCTGTGCATAACCTGTGGAAAAGCTGTGGACAACCCTGTGGATGGAATGTGGAAAACTCGGCGGGTGTCGGAGGCTGTGGATAAGCTCCTGATTCATCCACAGGTTCTCCACAGGCCGTCCACAGGCCCGCGGCCGGGACACGCTGCGGAAAGGCGGGTTTTCCACAGTTTCCACAGCACCGACGACTACGACGACAGTTATATCTATAGAGAAACCATTAGTAATAGCGCTGTGAACAACCGAGCTTCATCGAGAAGGAGCGACCCATGAAGTTCCAAGTCGAACGCGACACCTTCGCGGACGCGGTCTCCTGGACCGCGAAGAGCCTCCCGGCCCGCCCGTCGGTGCCCGTCCTCGCGGGCGCCCGCCTGTCGGTCGACGAGGGCACCCTGACGATCTCCGGTTTCGACTACGAGATCTCCACCCGGGTCACCGTCGAGGTCACCGGCGAGAGCGCGGGGACCGCGCTGGTCTCCGGCAAGCTCCTCGCCGAGATCGTCAAGGCCCTCCCCAACAAGCCCGTCGACTTCGTCGTCGACGGCCCCCACGCCGAGCTCACCTGCGGGTCGGCCCGGTTCACCCTGCCGACCATGCCCCTGGAGGACTACCCCTCGCTGCCGCAGATGCCCGAGGCGATCGGGACGATCGACGCCGAGGAGTTCGCGAAGGCCGTCGCCCAGACCGCCGTCGCCGCGGGCAAGGACGAGACCCTGCCGACGATGACCGGCGTCCAGGTCGAGATGACCGGCGGCGGCATCGGCATGCTCGCCACCGACCGCTACCGCATGGCCATCCGCGACTCGTCGTGGGAGCCGGGCGCCTCCGACGTCGCCGTGACGGTCCTGGTGCCCGCCAAGGCCCTCGCCGACACGGCCCGCACGTTCGGGTCCCTCTCTGGCCCGGTGACCATCGCGGTCCCCACGGGCACCGACGGCGCCCCCGGCATGATCGGCTTCACCGCGGGCGGCCGCCAGACGACCTCCCGCGTCCTCGACGGCCAGCTGCCGCCGCTGCGGAGCCTCCTGGCGACCTCGTACGCGACCACGCTGAAGGTCAAGACCTCCGAGCTCATCGAGGTGGCCCGCCGCGTCGCGCTCGTCGGCGACCGCAACTCGCCGATCCGCCTCTCGTTCGACGAGGACGGGCTCGTGGTCGAGGCCGGCGGCGCCGAGGACGCGAAGGCGTCGGAGGCCATGGACTGCTCGCTCGACGGCGAGCCCGGCAAGATCGCGTTCAACCCGACGTACCTGCTCGACGGCCTCGCCGCGATGGACGCCCCCTACACGGCGTTCAAAATGAACGAGCTGGGGAAGCCGGTCGTGATGACCGGGCAGCCCGCGCCCGAAGATGAGGATTCCGACACAAACCACGACGTGTACCTGTACATGCTGCAACCATTGCGTTGGGACGCCTGACCGCACAACGACGTGAACGACCCTGGCGCGAACACCGCGGAACGCTTTCGTGTTTGAAAGGGGGCGCGACATGCAACTCGGCATGATCGGGCTCGGCAAGATGGGCGGCAACATGAAGTTGCGGCTCGAACAGGCTGGACACAAGGTCGTCGGCTACGACCGCAACCCGGACGTCGCCGACGTGGGCTCGCTCGCCGAGCTCGTGGAGGCGCTCGACGCCCCGCGCGCCGTGTGGGTCATGGTCCCCGCGGGCGAGGCCACCAGGTCCACCGTGGAGGAGCTGGCCGGGCTGCTGTCCGAGGGCGACATCGTCGTCGACGGCGGCAACTCCCGGTTCACCGACGACGCGGTCAACGCGAAGACCCTCGCCGCAGGCGGCATCGGCTACGTCGACGCGGGCGTCTCCGGCGGCGTGTGGGGCCTGACCGAGGGCTACGCGCTCATGGTCGGCGGCGCCGCGGCCGACGTGCAGCGGCTCCAGCCGGTGTTCGACGCGCTCAAGCCCGAGGGCGAGCACGGCTTCGTCCACGCGGGCGGCGTCGGCGCCGGGCACTACGCCAAGATGGTGCACAACGGCATCGAGTACGCCATGATGCAGGCGTACGCCGAGGGCTACGAGCTCCTGGAGGCCAGCGAGTACGTCGACAACGTGCCCGAGGTCTTCAAGTCGTGGCGCGAGGGCACCGTCATCCGCTCCTGGCTGCTCGACCTCATGGACCGGGCGCTCGAATCCGACCCGAAGCTCGACCACGTCAAGGGCTACGTCGAGGACTCCGGCGAGGGCCGCTGGACCGTGGACGAGGGCATCCGCCTGCGCGTCCCGCTCCCGGCCATCACCGAGTCGCTGTTCGCCCGCTTCACCTCGCGCCAGGAGGACTCCCCGGCGATGAAGGCCGTCGCGGCCCTCAGAAACCAGTTCGGCGGACACGCCGTGAAGTCGGAATAACGAAGACGGCATCATAGAGGCGTGCGTGTACGACAGCTGCAATTGACGGACTTCAGGTCCTACGCGCACGCCCAAGTCATGTTCGACGAGGGGCCCTCGATCCTGGTGGGCCCCAACGGACACGGCAAGACCAACCTGGTCGAGTCCCTCGTCTACCTGGCGAACCTCCGCTCCCACCGCGTCTCCTCCGACGCGCCCCTGGTCCGCCAGGGCTGCGAGCAGGCCGTCGTCAGGGCCGAGATCCTCCACGAGTCGCGGCGCCTCCTCGCCGAGCTGGCGATCGTCCCCGGCAAGTCGAACAAGGCCCGCCTCAACCGGACCGACCTCAAGCGCCCCCGCGAGATCATCGGCGCCCTCAAGGCCATCGCGTTCGCCCCCGAGGACCTCGCGCTCGTCCGCGGCGAGCCCTCGGCCCGCCGCCGCTACCTCGACGAGCTCCTGTGCGCCCGCTACCCGCGCTTCGCGGGCGTGCGCGCCGACTACGAGCGGGTCCTCAAGCAGCGCAACACGCTCCTGCGCACCGCGTACCTCGCGAAGAAGACCGGCGGCCGCGGCCCCGGCGGCGCCGAGATGGCCACCCTCGACGCGTGGGACGCGCACCTCGCCGCCCACGGCGCCGAGCTCATGGCCGGGCGCCTCGCGCTCCTCGACGACCTCGCCGAGCCCGTCGCCAAGGCCCACTCGCGCATCGCCGACGGCCGCGCCGAAGTGACCCTCACGTACGAGTCCGAACTCGGCGACGGCCTCACCGCCGAGCAGGACGTCCTCGAAGCGCGCCTGGCGGCCGCGCTCGCCGGCGTCCGCTCCAAGGAGGTCGAGCGCGGCTCGACCCTCGTCGGCCCGCACCGCGACGACCTCGACCTGGTCCTGGGGAGCCTCCCCGTCAAGGGGTATGCGTCCCACGGCGAGACCTGGTCGGTCGCGCTCGCGCTCCGCCTGGGCGCCTTCGAGCTCCTGCGGGCCGACGGCACCGCCCCGATCCTCATCCTCGACGACGTCTTCGCGGAGCTCGACGCCACCAGGCGCGAGCGCCTCGCCGAGTACGCCGAGGCCGCCCCGCAGACGCTCATCACCTGCGCGGTCGCCGGGGACGTCCCGGACCGGCTGACCGGCGCCCGCTACGACGTGTGGGAAGGCGAGGTCAAACGTGTCCTCTAGCGGATTCGACTACCGCCCGCGCCCCCGCCGGCGCGGCAAGTCCGACGACCCGCGCTTCCGCAAGGAGTGGTCGGGCCCCGGGCCCGACAAGCGCGACCCCGAGCTGCTGGGGAGCCTCCTCCCCCAGATCGTGCGCAAGAACGGCTGGACGCGGAAAGTGGCGGACGCGTCGGTGTTCGGCCGCTGGGAGGCCATCGTCGGCCCCGACATCGCGGGCCACTGCCGCCCCGAGCGGCTGGAGAACGGCGAGCTCCTCGTCGTCGCCGAGTCCACGGCGTGGGCCACGCAGCTGCGCCTGTTCTCGCGCCAGATCCACGCCAAGCTCGCCGCCGCCCTGGGCCCCAGCGTGGTCAAGCGGCTGAAGATCGTCGGTCCGCAGCAACCGACACGTTCGTACGGCCCCAGGCGGGTGCGGTTTAATGGCTCTCGTGACACGTTCTGAAGCCGTCCACCCCTAGGTCCGTAGGGGGGTTCATGTCCGCGGCTCCCAGTGCGACTGTGACGACAATGAGGCGCACAGACACCGGATCGCGAGCTGAATCGCAGTAGACTTGACGGATGCAGTCCGGCCGGCGCTCCCAGCGTCCGGCCGTCTCCATGGCCGACCGCCGCCGCGGGGCCCGCGCCCTCCCACCCGGACCAGACAATCCGGCAGGGCCGAGGCCAGACGGCTGAAAAGTGTCACAACCATGGACTAGCTTTCTCACTACGATGCGTGAACGACAGAAGGAGTTGCCGGTGGCGGCGAAGCAGCAGGACGAGTACAGCGCCAGTTCGCTTCAGGTGCTTGAGGGCCTTGAGGCCGTCCGCAAGCGTCCGGGCATGTACATCGGCTCGACCGGCGAGCGCGGCCTGCACCACCTCATCCAGGAGGTCGTCGACAACGCGGTCGACGAGGCCATGGCGGGCTACGCCTCGGACATCCTGGTGACCCTCACCGACGACGGCGGCGTGAGCGTCCGCGACGACGGCCGCGGCTTCCCCGTCGACCTCCACCCGAAGCTGAAGAAGCCCGGCGTCGAGGTCGCCCTCACCGTCCTCCACGCGGGCGGCAAGTTCGACTCCCAGACCTACGCGGTCTCCGGCGGCCTGCACGGCGTCGGCGTCTCGGTCGTGAACGCGCTCTCCACCCGGGTCACCGTCGAGATCAAGCGCGACGGCTACAACTGGCGCCAGGACTACAAGCACGCCCAGCCCGGCCCGCTCGAGAAGGGCGAGCCGACCGACGAGACCGGCACGATCGTCAGCTTCTGGCCCGACGGCGACATCTTCGAGACCCTCGAGTTCGACTACAAGACGATCTACCGGCGCCTCCAGGAGATGGCCTTCCTCAACAAGGGCCTGGCCATCACCCTCCGCGACGAGCGCCCCGAGCAGGTCGACGAGGACGGCAACGTCCGCGAGGTGAAGTTCCAGTACGAGGAGGGCATCGCCGACTTCGTGCGCCACCTGAACGCCTCCAAGAACCCGATCCACCCGACGGTGGTCCAGTTCACCGCGGAGGACGAGAAGGAGTTCCACACCGTCGAGATCGCGATGCAGTGGAACGAGTCCTACGGCGAGTCGGTCTACACGTTCGCGAACACGATCAACACGCACGAGGGCGGCACCCACGAGGAGGGCTTCCGCGCGGCGCTCACCAACGCGGTGAACAAGTACGGCCTCGAGAAGAAGATCATCAAGTCCGAGAAGGACCGCCTCTCCGGCGAGGACATCCGCGAGGGCCTGGCCGCGATCATCTCCGTGAAGCTGCGCGAGCCGCAGTTCGAGGGCCAGACCAAGACGAAGCTCGGCAACACCGAGATCAAGGGCTTCGTGCAGCGCGTCTGCAACGAGTGGCTGCCCGACTGGCTCGACCGCCACCCGAAGGAAGCGCGGATCATCGTCCAGAAGGCCTCCAGCGCGGCGAACGCCCGCAAGGCCGCGGCGCAGGCCCGCAAGCTGGCCCGCCGCAAGAGCCTCCTGGAGACCTCGTCGATGCCCGGCAAGCTCGCCGACTGCCAGTCGACGAACCCGGAGGAGTGCGAGATCTTCGTCGTCGAGGGCGACTCGGCCGGCGGCTCCGCCAAGCAGGGCCGCAACCCGCGGACGCAGGCGATCATGCCGATCCGCGGCAAGATCCTCAACGTGGAGAAGGCCCGGCTCGACAAGATCCTCAAGAACAACGAGGTCCAGGGCATGATCACCGCCCTGGGCACCGGGATCCACGAGGAGTTCGACGCCGAGAAGCTCCGCTACCACAAGGTCATCCTGATGTCGGACGCCGACGTCGACGGCCACCACATCAACACCCTGCTGCTGACGCTCCTGTTCCGCTTCATGCGCCCGCTCATCGAGCTGGGCCACGTGTACATGAGCCAGCCGCCGCTCTACAAGATCAAGTGGAACAAGAAGGGCGACCTGGTCGACTACGCGTACTCCGACGCCGAGCGGGACCGCATCGTCGAGGCGGGCGTCGCGTCCGGCAAGGCCGACCCGCGCAAGTCCGACGGGATCCAGCGCTACAAGGGCCTCGGTGAGATGAACTACACCGAGCTGTGGGAGACGACCATGGACCCCTCGCAGCGCAACCTGCTCCAGGTTCAGCTCGACGACGCGGCAACCGCCGACGAGCTCTTCAGCGTCCTGATGGGTGAGGACGTGGAGAGCCGCCGCCGCTTCATCCAGGAGAACGCCAAGGACGTCCGGTTCCTGGACATCTGAGGCAACGGCCCGATACGACTTCGTCTGACACAGCAAGGAAGCACTGGTGCCTGAGAACAACCAAGACCAGCTGGAGATCCCCGAGGGCCACGGCCGCATCGAACCGGTCGGCATCGAAGTGGAGATGTCGCGGTCCTACCTCGACTACGCGATGAGCGTCATCGTCGGGCGCGCGCTGCCCGACGTGCGGGACGGCCTCAAGCCGGTCCACCGCAAGATCCTCTACGCGATGTACGACGGCGGGTACCGCCCCGACCGCGGGTACGTGAAGTGCTCGCGCGTCATCGGCGACGTGATGGGGCAGTTCCACCCGCACGGCGACGGCGCGATCTACGACTCGCTGGTCCGCATGGCCCAGCCGTGGTCCCTGCGCTACCCGCTCATCGACGGCCAGGGCAACTTCGGGTCCCCCGGCAACGACCCGGCGGCCGCGCACCGGTACACCGAGTCGCGCCTCGAGCCGCTCGCCATGGAGATGCTGCGGGACATCGACGAGGAGTCGGTGGACTTCGAGCCGAACTACGACGGCAAGACCACCGAGCCGACGATCCTCCCCAGTCGCATCCCGAACCTCCTCGTGAACGGCTCCGAGGGCATCGCGGTCGGCATGGCCACGAAGATCCCGCCGCACAACCTGCGCGAGGTCGCCAAGGCCGTCGACTGGTGCCTGGAGCACCCGGAGGCCACCGAGGAGGAGGCCCTGGAGGCGATCCTCGGGATCATCACCGGCCCCGACTTCCCGACCGGCGCGACGATCCTCGGCCGCGCCGCGATCGAGGACGCCTACCGGACCGGCCGCGGCTCGATCAAGATGCGCGCGGTCATCGAGGTCGAGGAGGACACCAAGGGCCGCCCCTGCCTGGTCGTCACCGAGCTGCCGTACCAGGTGAACCCCGACAACCTGGCCGAGCGGATCGCCGACCTCGTCAAGGAGGGCAAGCTCGGCGGCATCGCGGACATCCGCGACGAGTCCTCGGGCCGCACCGGCATGCGGATCGTGGTCGTGCTCAAGCGCGACGCGGTCCCGAAGGTCGTGCTCAACAACCTGTACAAGCACACGCAGCTCCAGGACACGTTCGGCGCGAACATGCTCGCACTGGTCGACGGGGTCCCGCGGACGCTGAACATCGCGCAGATGGTCCGCTACTACGTGGCGCACCAGATCGACGTGATCGTCCGCCGCACCCGGTACCGGATGCGCAAGGCCGAGGAGCGCGCCCACATCCTGCGCGGCCTCGCGAAGGCCCTCGACCTGCTCGACGAGACGATCGCGCTCATCCGCCGCTCGCCCTCCGCGGAGGAGTCGAAGCAGGGCCTGATGAGCCTGCTCGACGTCGACGAGGTCCAGGCCGTCGCGATCCTCGACATGCAGCTGCGCCGCCTCGCCGCCCTGGAGCGGCAGCGGATCATCGACGAGCTCGCCGAGATCGAGGCGAAGATCGCGGACCTGGCGGACATCCTCGCCAAGCCCGAGCGGGTGCGCCAGATCATCCGCGAGGAGCTCGGCGCGGTCGTGGCCCGCTGGGGCGACGACCGCCGGACGCAGATCCTCCCCGACGCCGGCGAGGTGTCCATGGAGGACCTCATCGCCCGCGAGGACATCGTGGTGACGATCACCCGCGGCGGCTACGTCAAGCGCACCACCACGGACTCGTTCCGCTCGCAGAAGCGCGGCGGCAAGGGCGTCCAGGGCGCGCAGCTCAAGCAGGACGACATCGTCAGCCACTTCTTCGTGACGACCACGCACGACTGGATCCTGTTCTTCACGAACAAGGGCCGCGTGTACCGCGCGAAGGCGTACGAGCTGCCGGAGGCGTCGCGCACGGCCCGCGGCCAGCATGTGGCGAACATCCTGGCGTTCGGTCCGGAGGAGACGATCGCGCAGGTCATCCAGCTCCCGCACTACGAGGTCACGCCGTACCTGGTCCTCGCGACCCGCAACGGCCTGGTCAAGAAGTCGAAGCTCACCGACTTCGACTCCCCGCGCACCGGCGGCATCGTCGGCATCAACCTGCGCGACGGCGACGAGCTGGTCGGCGCGGCGCTCATCCAGCAGGAGGACGACCTGCTGCTGGTCTCGCGCAAGGCCCAGTCGATCCGCTTCCAGGCCACCGACGAGGCCCTGCGCCCGATGGGCCGGGCCACGAGCGGCGTCATCGGCATGCGGTTCGTCGGGGACGACGAATTGCTCACGATGATCGTGCTCCGCGATAATATGGACATCCTCGTCGCGACCAGCCGCGGCTACGCGAAGCGGACTCCGGTCGACGCGTATCCGCAGCAGGGCCGCGGCGGCAAGGGCGTCCTGACGGCTAAGATCACGGAACGGCGCGGCGACCTGGTTGGGGCGCTGTCGGTGACGCCCGACGACGAGCTGTTCGCGATCACCTCGGAGGGAGGGGTCATCAGGACTCCTGTGAAGCCGGTCCGCCAGACTTCGGACCGCAACACCCAGGGCGTCAAGCTGATCGACCTGCCCGAGGAAGTGTCGCTGCTCGCCATCACCAGGAGCGCCGAGGAACCGGAACCCGATGAGGGGCAGGACGAGTAGATGACCGACGCGAAGGCCACCGCAGCGGAGACCGAGCGCGAGGACGACGTGCCGGAGCTGCCCTCCGAGTCGCCCGCCGACACCGAGCCGAAGGCCGACGGCAAGCCGTCGCCGGAACCGGCCCCGGCGCAGGACCAGACGCTGACGCTGCGTCGCCCTCCGGGGATGACGCCGCCGCCGGTGACGCCGGAGGCGGTCCCGATCGCGCAGTCGACCGGACCGACCGGCAACACCGCGGCCCAGCAGGCCGCGGGCGTCGCCTCGTCGGCCCGCGTCGCGGACGCGGTCCGCGCCGCCCGCGCGGCGGTCAGCCAGGCCGCGGCCCGCGGCCCGCGCCGGGCCCGCCTGCGGCTCAAGCGGATCGACCCGTGGTCGGTGATGAAGTTCGCGTTCGCCGTGTCGATCGTGCTGTTCATCGTCATGGTCGTGGCGACCACCGTCCTGTACATCGCGCTCGACGCGATGGGCGTGTTCGACACCGTCAACGACATGCTCCAGATGCTCATGGGCGGCAGCGGCGAGTCCGCCGCCGCGGCCGAGGACTTCCGGATCACCGCGAAGGGCGTCATCGGGGCCGCGGCCCTGCTCGGCGTGGTGAACATGGTCCTCTTCACGGCCCTGGCGACCCTCGGGTCGTTCATCTACAACGTCTGCGCCGACCTCGTCGGCGGCGTCGAGGTCACCCTCGCCGAGCGCGACTAGCGAGCACCAGACGGAGCGCCCGCGGCCTTTTCAGGCCGCGGGCGCTCCGCCGTTCCACCCCAGTGATGCCCGTCCCTCCAGGGAGGGCCCCTGATTCGCGCCTGCGACGAACGTGGGGTAATCTTTCTCAGCGCCGCCGATGAGCGGCCGAAGCAAGGGCGTATAGCTCAGGTGGTTAGAGCGTCGAGCTGATAACTCGAAGGTCCCAAGTTCGAGTCTTGGTACGCCCACCAACACCCGCCGGTCACCGGCGGGTTTTTTCTTGCCCGGAATACCTCGCACGCCCCGGAGCCTTGAACGTGGAGACCCCCGTCTCCGCTCGAAGGTGCCTCCCATGGACTCCCCGCGCTCGTTCCTGTTCGTCCTCGGCAGCTCCCGCACGGGCGGGAACACCGAGACCCTCGTCCGCACCGCCGCCGAGCATCTCGAGCCGGAGGCGGCGCAGCGGTGGCTGCGGCTGTCCGAGCTCGGGCTGCCGCCGTTCGTCGACCGGCGCCACGTCGGGGACGGGAAGACCCCGTTCGCCGAGGGGCCCGAGAAGGTCCTCCAGGACGCGACGCTCGCCGCCACCGACATCGTCATCGCGTCCCCGCTCTACTGGTACTCCGTGAGCGGCCCGGTCAAGAACTACCTCGACCACTGGTCGGGCTGGCTGCGCGTCCCCGGCCTGGACTTCAAGGCCCGCATGGGCGGGCGGCGCCTGTGGGGCGTGACCGTCCAGGGCGACGAGGAGCCCGACGTCTCGGCGCCGCTCGCCGGGACCCTGCGCCTGTCCGCCGAGTACCTGCGCATGGAGTGGAAGGGCCTCCTGCTCGGGTACGGCTCGCGGCCCGGCCAGGTCCTGCGCGACGAGGCGGCCCTCGCCGCCGCGAAGTCGTTCTTCGACCTCTCCGGCGACACGCCCGGCATCAGGTATTGAGCCTGCGGGGCCACGGCCCGGCGGGCGTCCGCGGCGCAGTTCGCTATGCTGAGGCGCATCGCGCGATGCCGACCGCGGCATTGCTGTACGCGGCAATCTCTGATATGGGGGCCTGGGTCCATGTGGAAGAAGATCTTGATCGTCGCCGGCGTGGCGACGGTCGCGTTCGTGGTCGCCAAGAAGGTCAAGTCGATCAACGACGACCGCACCCTGTGGCACGAGGCCACCACCTCCGCGGAGGACGTGCGCTAGCGAATCGCGTTAGCCACCTCACTGCACTGCGGGTATCCTCGCTGTTGCCGCGTGCGCGGCGGGGATACTCGAACGGACCGGCCTCACCGCCGGCCCGCGAGGGGTCTTAGCTCAATTGGCAGAGCACCGCCTTTGCAAGGCGGGGGTTAGGGGTTCGATTCCCCTAGACTCCACCATAAAAGCCCTGGTGACAGGACTTTTTTCGTGTCCGGCCGGGTGGTGCGCCCGGCCGTCTCGCGTGCTCGAAACGCCGATGCGTCGAGCGGCGCGGGCCGGTAGCCTTTCGCGGTGGATTCTGGTGCTGTGCCCGCTGCCGGGCTTGCTGCGATCGCCGACGCCTACGGGTTGGGGGCGGTGGACGGGTGCCGGTATCTGACCGATGGGTTGTTGAACCGGAACTGGCGGTTGGACGTCGGGGGCGAGGCGTTCGCGCTCAAGGAGCTGGTCGGGACGGAACCTGACGCGGCTCGGAGGAGCCTCGCGGTGATGCGTGCTGCCGGGGAGGCCGGGGTGCCGGTCGTCTCGGTGGTGCCGGATCGGCGCGGGGAGGTGGTCTCGGAGATCGGGGATCGCGCTTACTACCTGGCGCGGTGGGTCGACGGGGATCATCGCCGGGGTACCGAGATGACGCGGACGGCATCGTTTCACATGGGTGAGATGCTCGGGCGGGTCCGGGTCGCGCTGGCGCGGCCCGGGCTGCTTCCGGACGAGGCGCCGCGGGTGGAGCCTCCGGCTTCTGTCGCTACGGCGAGGGAGCGGATCGGGGACTATCTCGGGCTCATCGGGTCGAAGGATGAGCTCGACGAGTTCGACTCGGCCGCTTTGCCTCTGCTTCGCAGTCGGATCGAACTGATTGCGGCCCATGCGCATCTGCGGCCCGAGGGACCGGTGGTCGGGCCGGTCGGGTGGATCCACGGGGACTGCCAGAACTGGAACCTGATCTGGCAGGGGGAGCGGATCGCCGCGGTGCTGGACTGGGACCGGTTGCGGGTCAACGCGTACGGGGAGGAGGTCGTGCGGGCCTCCATGTACCAGTGCGCGCTCCCCGACGGGAGCGTCGACCTGGAGTGCATCGCGGCGATCCTCGACGGGTACCGGTCGGTGGCGCCGATTTCCGGTGCGGCGCTTGCGGATGCGGCGCGGCGGCGGTGGTGGCGGCTCATCACCAGCGTGTGGCATCTGAAGTACCACTACTACCTGGGCGAGCCCGCGAGCGACCGGGTGTTCTTCTCGGACGAGCGGTTGCTTCGTTGGTGGACCGCCAACTTGAGTGCGGTGGAGGCCGTGTTCGGTCAGCGCCAGCGGTAGCGGCGTTCGGGGCGGCCGCGGCCGGCGTATTTGAGGGCGACTTCGGCGCGGCCGCGTTCGGTGAGCTGTTCGAGGTAGCGGCGGGCGCTGACGCGGGAGACGCCGATGCGCTCGGCGCATTCGGCGGCGGAGAGGGAGCCTTCGGCGTCGCGGAGCGTCGACTCGACCAGTTGGGCCGTTTCGCTGCTGAACCCCTTGGGCATCAGGGTGGCCGAGCCGGTTCGTTCGAAGGCCCGGTCGACGTCGGCTTGGTCGTGTACGGCCATCGCCAGGCCCGCGCGGGTGTTCGCGTACTGCTCCAGTCGCTCTTGGAAGTCGTTGAAGCTGAAGGGCTTCAGGAGGTAGGAGACGACGCCGAGGCGGACGGCGGCCCGCACGGCCTCGGACTCACGCGCCGCGGAGATGACCATGACGTCGGTCTCGTGGCCTTCGGCGCGCATGCGCCGCACCAGGTCGAGGCCGAAGACGTCGGGCAGGTAGAGGTCGAGGAGGACGAGGTCGGGGCGGTGCTCGTCGAGGGCGGCGAGGGTCTCTTCGCCGGTGCGGGCCGAGGCGACGGCCCGGAAGCCCGGGGTGCGCTCGACGAACCCGCGGTGGATGTTGACGAGGCGGAAGTCGTCGTCGACCACCAGCACATCGATCATGTCGGTTCCTCAGCCGTCAGTGAGATGGGGATGGGCAGCAGCGGCAGCCTCGCGGTGAACTTCGCTCCTGCTTCGGTGTTCTCCACTTGGACGCCGCCGCCGTGATGCTCGCACACGAGCCTGGTCAGCGCCAGCCCGATCCCGCGCTCGGCGGTGGTGCCGGTGTTCGCGGACTTCGTGGTGAAGCCGTGCTCGAAGACCTCACGGAGGGCGTCGGGCGGGACGCCGGGGCCGTTGTCCTCCACGGTGATCGTCACGGCGCCTTGGGCTTCGCGGATGTCGACCCTGACCCAGGCCTCGGCCGCGAGGGGGAGCGGCGAGCCCGCGGCGGCGTCGACGGCGTTGTCGATGAGGTTGCCGAGGACGGTGCCGACGTCGGCCGAGTCCTCGGAGGCGAGCGGGCCGAGGGCCGTGCCCTCGGCGATGTCGAGGCGCACCTGCCGTTCGGAGGCCTGCGCGGACTTCGCCATGAGGAGCGCGGCGATGGCCTTGTCGCGGATGGGCCCGCCGATCGACAGGTCGAGGGACTGGCGGTGCCGGTTGAGGGCGTCGATGTAGCGGACGACCTCGTCCTGCTCGCCGATCTGGATGAGCCCGGAGATGGTGTGGAGCTTGTTGTCGAACTCGTGGGCCTGCGCGCGGAGCGCCTCGGCGGTGGAGCGGAACGAGCCGAGGTCGCGTTCCAGCTGCGCGAGCTCGGTGCGGTCGCGGAGGGTGGCGACGGCGCCGAGGGCCCGGCCGTCCTTCTCCACGGGCATGCGGTTGACGACGAGGACCCGGTTCCCTTGGAGGACGACCTGGTCGGAGCCGGTGACGGTGCCGGTGAGGACGTCGCGCAGGCGCGCAGTGAGGTCGAGGTCGTCGAGGGTGCGGCCGACGGCGCCGTCGGGGAGGTCGAGGAGGCGGCGGCCGACGTCGTTGACGAGGGTGACGCGGTGCTGGTCGTCGACGGCGATGACGCCCTCGGCGATGCCGTAGAGCATCGCCTCGCGGTGCTCGGCGAGCCCCGCGATCTCCCTGGGCTCCATGCCGAACGTCTGCCGCTTGATGCGCCGGGTCAGCAGCCACGACCCGGCGACGCCGAGGACGCTCGCGACCCCGAGGTACAGCAGGAGCGTCGGCACGGCCTGGACGAGGAGCCTCGCGAGCGTAGGCGCCTCCTGGCCGACGACGGCGACGCCGAGCTGGACGCCGAGGTTCTCCGGTTCGGCGCCGATGACCGGCGCCTGGCCGACGAGCTCGGTGCGCCCGCCGAGGTCGATCTCGCCGCGCCAGCCGCGGCCGTCGAGGACGCCGTCGCCGAGGGGCAGCATCGTGCCGATGAGCAGCGGATTCGTGGAGGCGACGACCTTCCCGTCGGCGTCGGCGAGCGTCACCGAGGAGACCTGCCAGCGTTCGAGGTCCGCCTGGATCTGCGGGGCGAGCGTCTGGGACGGCGCGGGGGCGGGCAGGCGCCCGCGGACCAGGTCGGAGGCGGCGAGGGACTCGGCGAGCTGGGTGACGCGGCGGCCCTGCTCGGCGTCGAAGACCGCCGCGGACTGGGCGAGGGAGAGCCCGGCGACGGCGGCGAGCACCAGGAGGATCACCGTGAGCTGGAAGAGGAGGAGCTGGCCGGCGAGGGTCGGACGGGTCAGGGGCCTGAACACAATGAACTCAATGATCGATACGGACACAAGGCTGACGCGGGGGCGGCGCCGGGGTGACCATCGTCTCTCACCCCGACCCCGAAATGAAAGAGCAACGACGATGAAATTTCACCGGAGGGCCCTCCTCAGCGCTGCGGCGGCCGTCCCGGCCCTGGCGGCGGCCTCGGCGTGCGGCCTGACCGCCGAGGGCGAATCGGGCGACGGACCCCTGACCGGCCTGCGGATCATGGTCCCCAACAGCCCCGGCGGCGGCTACGACACGACCGCCCGCTCCATCGCCCGGATCATGGAGGACGAGGGCATCGCCAAGTCGATCGAGGTGTTCAACCTCGAAGGCGCCGGCGGCACCGTCGGCCTCCAGCGGACCGTCAGCGAGGAGGGCAACGGCGACCTCGCCATGCAGATGGGCCTGGGCGTCGTGGGCGCCTCCTACACCCAGAACTCCGAGGCGAAGCTCACCGGCACGACGCCGATCGCGAAGCTCGTCGAGGAGTCCGGGGCCATCGTCGTGCCCGTCGGCTCCCCGTACCAGACGATCGAGGACCTGGTCGCGGCCTGGTCCGCGGACCTGAACGGCGTCACCGCGGGCGGCGGCTCCTCCCCCGGCGGCCCCGACCACCTCCTGCCGATGCGCCTCGCGAAGGCCGTCGGCATCGACCCCGTCCAGGTCAACTACGTGTCCTACGACGGCGGCGGCGAGCTGCTGCCCGCGCTCCTGGGCGAGAAGGTCTCGTTCGGCGCGAGCGGCGTCGGCGAGTTCATCGACCAGATCGAGGCCGGGCAGCTGCGGGTCCTCGCGACCTCGGGCGCCGAGCGGGTCGACGTCGTCGCCGACGCGCCGACGTTCCGCGAGTCCGGGATCGACCTGGAGTTCACGAACTGGCGCGGCTGGGTCGCGCCGCCCGGGATCTCTGATGCCGACGTCCAGAAGTGGACCGACGCGCTCACCGCCATGTACGAGTCGACGGCGTGGCAGGACGAGCTGGAGAAGCAGGGCTGGACCGACGCGTTCATGACCGGCGGCGACTTCGCGGACTTCCTCACCGACCAGGACTACACGGTCGCCGCGACGCTCCAGGAACTGGGCCTCGCATGACCGGTGCCGACAGCGGTGACGCCGTCGAGGCCGTTGACGCGAAGGCCGTGGACGAGCAGGTCGACGAGACCGAGACCGAGACCGGGCCCGCGACGGAGGCCGAGGCCGCGGCCGAGACGCCGAAGCGGGACCTCGCGCAGCTGTGGGTGTGCGGGTTCCTCGCCGTCCTCGGCGTCCTGGTCATCGTCGACGCCTCCCGCCTCGGCGGGTTCTCCGCCTCGAACGACCCGATCGGCCCGAAGCCGGTCCCGATCATCCTCGGCGTGCTCCTGTTCGCCGTCGCCGCGTTCTACGCGCTGGACGCCCTGCGCGGCGGGCACGGCGAGGACGAGGGCGCGAACGCCGGCCAGCGGTTCGACGTGAAGACCGTGGGCCTGCTGTGCGCCGTGTTCGTCGCGAACGCGCTGCTCATCGACTGGCTCGGGTGGGTCATCTCCGGGTCGCTCCTGTTCTGGGGCGCCGCGACCGTGCTCGGTTCGCGCCGGTACTTCCTGACGCTCGCCGCGGCGGTCGTCCTCGGCCTGGCCACGTTCTACGGGTTCGCGATCGGGCTGGGCCTCGGCCTGCCCGCGGGCGTCCTCCAGGGAATCCTGTAGGGGGGCATCGGACATGGACAATCTGAACTCGCTCCTCGACGGCTTCGCCGCGATCCTCACCCCGGGGAACCTGCTCATCGCGCTGCTGGGCGTCACCATCGGCACGGCCGTGGGGATGCTGCCGGGCCTGGGCACGGCCATGGCGATCGCGCTGCTCCTGCCGATCACGTACGGGATGGAGCCGACGCAG
Organism: Glycomyces sp. NPDC047369; assembly: GCA_040643255.1. Classification (GTDB taxonomy): domain Bacteria; phylum Actinomycetota; class Actinomycetes; order Mycobacteriales; family Micromonosporaceae; genus Glycomyces. The sequence goes on from JBEYTX010000002.1 coordinate 724,297, forward strand.
GCGTTCATCATGTTCGGCGGGATCTTCTACGGCGGCATGTACGGCGGCTCGACCACGGCGATCCTGCTGAACACGCCGGGCCAGTCCTCGTCGGTCGTCACGGTCCTCGAAGGCTTCAAGATGGCCCGCAACGGGCGCGGCGGCCAGGCCCTCGCGACCGCGGCCATCGGCTCGTTCGTGGCCGGGACGATCGCGACGATCGCGCTCGTGTTCGTCACCCCGATCACCGTGCAGTTCGCGATCGGCCTCGGCGCGCCCGAGTACTTCGCGATCATGGTGCTCGCGCTGGTCGCGACCGCGTCGGTCCTCGGGTCCTCGCGGATCCGCGGGTTCGCGTCGCTGCTGGTGGGCCTGGTGATCGGGACGATCGGCATCGACGCGGTGACCGGGCAGCAGCGCCTCACGTACGGCGTGCCGGAGCTGGCGAGCGGCATCGACATCGTCATCGTCGCGGTCGGCGCGTTCGCCGTCGGCGAGGCGCTGTGGACGGCGGCGCGCCGCAAGAACGGCGGTGACGAGATCATCCCGGTCGGCCGGGTGTGGATGGGCCGCAGCGACTGGCGGCGCTCGTGGGGGCCGTGGCTGCGCGGCTCCGCACTCGGGTTCCCGTTCGGGGCGGTCCCGGCGGGCGGCGCGGAGGTGCCGACGTTCCTGTCGTACGTGACGGAGCGGCGGCTCTCGAAGCACAAGCAGGAGTTCGGGAACGGCGCGATCGAGGGCGTCGCGGGACCGGAGGCGGCGAACAACGCGTCGGCGGCGGGCACGCTCGTGCCGATGCTCGCGCTGGGCCTGCCGTGCAACGCGACCGCGGCGGTCATGCTCGCGGCGTTCCAGACGTACGGCATCCAGCCGGGCCCGCTCCTGTTCGAGAAGGAGTCGGCGCTGGTGTGGACGCTCATCGCGGGGCTCTTCGTTGGCAACGCGATGCTGCTGGTGCTCAACATGCCGCTGATCCCGGTGTGGGTCAAGCTGCTGCGCATCCCCAAGCCCTACCTGTTCGCGGGGATCCTGTTCTTCGCGACGATGGGCGCGTACGCGACGAGCGGCCAGTCGTTCGAGCTGTTCGTGCTGCTGGCGCTGGGCCTGATCGGGCTCGCGATGCGGCGCTTCGGGATCCCGATGCTGCCGATGATCGTCGGCGTGATCCTCGGCCCGATGGCCGAGCGGCAGGCGCGCATGGCGCTCCAGCTGTCCGGCGGCGAGCCGTCGGGCCTGGTCGGCGGGCCGGTCGCGTGGACCGTGTACGGGATCATCGCGGTGATCGCCCTGTGGCCCTTGGTCTCGCTCGTGCGGCGGCGTCTGACCCGCGACCGCGCCGGCGACCGCGACGTGGTCGCCGCCTGACTTCGATCGGGTGAGTGGGAAGTGCGGGCCGGTCGTTCCCCGGCCCGCACCTCTGTTCCCGTCTCCTAGCGGAGGACGGCCTTCTGCAACGACTCGGCCGGACCGTTGCTGAAGCGGCGCAGCCACAGCCGGGACCCGATGAGGAGGAACGCGCTGATGCCGAGCCACAGGGCCGGGGCGAACCACGCCTGCGTCCCGTACTGCGCGGCGAGGCCGAGGCCCCAGCCGTAACAGACGACGGACGCGAGCAGGTTCTGGAGGATGTAGCCGCTGAGGGCGGTGCGGCCCAAGGACTCCAGTGCGGCCATGACGGGTCCGCGGCGCAGCCGCTCGACGAGGAACCCGGTGAGGCCGATGTACCCGAGCATGACGACCGGTGCGACGAGGTACCGCTCCGCGTAGAGGAAGTCGTCGGGCGCGAACTGGACGGCGATGTTCAGCGGCAGGCCCAGGCCGAGGCCCCAGGCCATGAGGCGCTTCCGGATCCGGCGTCCCGCGTCTTCGGGGCCGAACGCGCCGGCGCGGAACAGCTTGACGCCCACCAGGAACAGGAACACCAGCATCGGGAAGGTGATGATCGGCTCGATGCGGAACACGAGGGCGTGGTCGAGGCGGAACCGGACCTGGTCGAGCCAGGAGCCGTCGGCGTAGAGCGCGGCGACCTCGGCGTCCCGGGACGGGTCGTTGCCGGGGCCGAGCGCCGTTGCGGCCGTGATGAACGCGATCACGGCGAGGTGGAGGCTCAAGGCGGTCCACATGACGGCGCGCTGGGCGCGTTCGGAGCGCTTGAGGAGCCACGCGACGGTGATCGCGGTGACCGCGTACCCCATGAGCACGTCCCACGCGAACAGCAGGACGAAGTGGATCGTGCCTTCGGCGAACAGGAACAGGGCCCGCCAGTGGTAGCGGCCGGGCCAGCGCCGTCCCTTCTTCTCGGCGGAGCGGTACTGGATGGCGAGGCCGACGCCGAAGAGCACGGTGAGCATCGACAGGAACTTGCCGTTGGCGAGGAGTTCGAAGACGGCGCCGAAGGGGCCGCCGCCGGTGATGCCGTAGCCGAGGAGCGGCCCGGCTTCGCCGTGGGCGGAGGTGAAGATCCAGATGTTGGTGCCGAGCGTGCCGAGGATCGCGACGCCGCGGAGGACGTCGAGCAGCGGGAGCCGCTTCGCGGCGGGCGCCGCGGTCTCGGCGGGCGCGGTGGCGGTGGTGGTGTCCATGCTCTTCAGCATCGCGCCGGTTCGCGTCCCGCGAATCCTTCCGCGGCACGGACTTCGACGTGAGGAAGGGGCGACCGGGGGTGGAGCCCCGGCCGCCCCGAAGGTGGCACGCGTCCTTACGCGGCTGCGACTTTCGTCGCAGGGGCGCGGCGCCCCCGGCGCTTGGGCCTGCGGTCGAGCCACCACTGGGCGATCATCAGATTGACGATCCAGCTGAGCCAGATGGAGGCGACGGCGACGTCCGAGACGAGGGCGTCGGTGTCGCCGCCGTAGTAGGAGTCCTCGAACGGCAGGAGGACGAGCAGCAGGAGGACGATCCACACGCGGTTGAGCACGATGGACCAGCACAGCGCGAAGCTGCGGATCATCCAGCGGCGGTGGGCCTGGAAGTCGTGGCGGCGGGCAGCGAGGAACCCGGCGAACGTCGTGCCGAACCACAGGAGGGAGAGCAGGACGTTGCCGATCTTCCCGTCGGGGCCCACGGTGGACATGATCGAGACGACGAGCGCGAAGGCGCCGGAGGGGACGACGCCGAGGAACACGTAGAGGCGCCCGGAGATCCGGTGGACCTTGGGGTGCTTCTGGCGCAGCCAGGTCCACACCTGCATGGAGCAGGTGATGAGCGCGATCGAGCCGAACAGGATGTGCGCCGAGAGCATCAGGTAGTGGGTCTCGGGGCGGGACGGCTGGAGTTCGACGAGCGAGTCGCCGGTGTCGAAGGTGAGGTAGAAGGGGAGCCGGGCGGCGACGAAGAGCCCGGCGACCGCGAGGAGCGGGACGATCCAGGGGCGTCGGTACCACTTGGGTCTGGCGGGCGCGGGCGGGCTGTCGGGGCGGTCGAGGGTCTGGGTCACCGGTTTCTCCGATCGATGGTGGGGTCCGATCGATGCGTATGGGATACGCTATTAAGCGTACATCATACGCATGCCCGGTGGGTGCACACGAGTCCGCAACGGGCCCTAGGCTGCGGATCAAACCGAGGGGGTGCGGCGCTGTGGGACAGGGCGAGTACGAGCTGCTGTGGGGCGGCGCCGCGGGCGCTGCTCCGCGGCCCGGACGCGGACGGCCCTCCGGCCTCACCCGCGAGCGCATCGTCGCGGAGGCCGTCGCCATCGCCGACGCCGACGGCCTCCAGAAGGTCTCCATGAAGCACCTCGCCGACCGCCTCGGCTCCGGCGTCATGTCCCTCTACCGGCACGTCCCCGGCAAGGACGAACTCGTCCTCCTCATGTACGACTCCCTCATGGCCGACCCCGCCCCCCTCCCCGGTGCCGACACCTGGCGCGGCGTCCTCGCCGGATGGGGCCGGTGCGTCCGCGACCTGTTCCTCGCCCACCCCTGGGCCCTCCCCGTCGCCACCGGCGACCGCCCCATGGGCCCCGGCGAAGCCGGCTGGGTCGACCAGGTCCTCGGCCGCCTCGCCGCCGTCGGCATGCCCGAAGGCACCGGGCTCCTCGCCGTCCTCACCGTCGACTGCTTCGCCCTCGGCGCCGTCCGCCCCGAGATCGGCGGCGGCGAATCCACGGGTGCGTTCTTCCGGTTCCTCCAGGACCCCGCCGTCGCCGGACGCTTCCCCCACCTCGCCGCGCTCGCCGCCGGGCCGTTCGGCAACCCGGACGCCGGCTACTTCGAGTTCGGCCTCCAACGCGTCCTCGACGGCCTCGAACAGCACTACGGCGCATAGGGAACGGGGGGCCGGCCCTCTCGGACCGGCCCCCCGCTACTCAGGAGAGAACAAAGCTATGCGGGCTGGAGCGCCGCCTCGCCTTTCTTCTGGGCGGGCACGTCGCCGCCGAAAGCGGCCGCCTCGTCGAGCGGCTGCGGCGCCGCGTCGTACACCTCGCGGTCCAGCAGCTTTTCCGACTTCGCGACGATCACCGGCACCACCATCTGCCCCGCCACGTTCGTGGCCGTGCGGATCATGTCCATGATCGGGTCGATCGCCAGCAGCAGGCCCACGCCCTCGAGCGGCAGGCCCAGCGTCGACAGCGTCAGCGTCAGCATCACCGTCGCGCCCGTCAGCCCCGCGGTCGCCGCCGAGCCGATCACCGACACGAACGCGATCAGGAAGTAGTCCTGCACTGCCAGGTCCACGCCGTACACCTGCGCCACGAAGATCGCGGCGATCGCCGGGTAGATCGCGGCGCAGCCGTCCATCTTCGTCGTCGCCCCGAACGGCGACGCGAACGACGCGTAGTTCCGGTCCACGCCGAGCCGGTCCGTCACGGTCTTCTGCGCCAGCGGCAGCGTCCCCACCGACGACCGCGACACGAACGCGAACTGGATCGCCGGCCACGTCTTCCGGTAGAACTGCACCGGCGAGACCTTCCCGAACACGCGCAGCAGCACCGGGTACACGATCAGCAGGATGACGAGCGCACCCGCGTAGATGTCGATGCTGAACACCGCGAGCGGCTCCAGCAGGTCCCACCCGTACGCGTACACCGACTTCCCGATGAGCGCCGCGGTCCCGATGGGCGCCAGGCGGATCACCCACCACAGCGCCTTCTGGATCAGCGCCAGCGCCGACTCGTTGAACTTCAGGAACGGCTCCGCCTTGTCGCCGAGCTTCGCTGCCGCCGCGCCGACCACGATCGCGACGAACACGATCTGGAGGACGTTCACGTTCACGAACGCGTCGACCAGGTTCGTCGGGATGATCCCCGTCAGGAAGTCCGTCCACGACCCCTGCGTCTCCGGGGCGGCCGCGGCGCCGGAGAGCTCCACGCCCGAACCCGGGTCCGTCGCCAGGCCGATCGCGATGCCGATGACCACGGCGATCAGCGAGGTGATCGCGAACCAGCCGAGGGTCTTGGCGACCAGCCGGCCCGCGTTCGCGAGGTTGCGGAGGTTCGCGATCGACGCGACGATCGCGGTGAACACCAGGAACGGGACGATCAGGAACAGCAGCTGCACGAACAGCGTCCCCACCGTCTCGAGCGTGGTGCCGAGCCACGCCACGGACCACTCCCGGGCGGCGTAGCCGAGGGCGAGACCGAGCACGAGGCCGATGAGCAGCTGCGCGGCGAACGGGACCCGCTTGCGGCGCTTGGGTTTCGAAGATTCCACCACGGCCTGGTCGGCCGTGCTGTCGGGAGCACTTGACATGGGTACCTCTGGTGAAGGCGGGCGCACCGCACACGGGCGCGCGGTCGCGCGCCTCAAGCGGTGTCAGGAGTGCGGGTCGGGCTCGGACCCAGCGGGAGAAGAGACGAGTACGTCGGCGAGCCGGCCGGTGGGAGCGGCGCTAGCGGCGACAGAGCACGGTCGACACGCGGCAGAAGTCGAGATGACGCCTGCGTGTCAGGTGCTGGTTCGTGACGGTGTAACTCATCGCCTGCCAACGGTAGCGCCTTTCGCATTTCGGGCGCAAGAGGCGTGAGCGATCGCATACGGACCGCCGCGGGGACTAGATTCGAGCCGTGCCCGGAACCACCCGCCCGACCCCGACACCGCCCCGCCCGACCCTGCGCGACGCGCTCCGCACCGTCCCGCCCGTCGTCCTCGCCGCCGTCGCCCTCGGCGGCGTCATCGGCTCCCTCGCCCGATACGGCCTCCTCGTCGCCCTCCCGCCCCAACCCGGCCGGTTCGACACCGCGACGTTCCTCGCCAACGCCCTCGGCGGCCTCCTCATCGGCGCCCTCATGGTCGTCGTCACCGACATCGCCCCCGACCGGCGCCTCCTGCGCCCCTTCCTCGGCGTCGGCGTCCTCGGCGGCTTCACCACCTTCTCCACGTTCATCGTCGGCATCGGCCGCGCCGTCGACGCCGGCGCCGCCCTCCTCGCCCTCGCCTACGCCTCCGCGACGATCGCCGCCGCCCTCACCGCCGCCGCCCTCGGCATGCAGGCCACCCGCCGCCTCACCGCCCGGCGGCGCCGATGACCCTCCTCCTCATCGCCGCCGGCGCCGCCCTCGGCGCCCCCGCCCGCTTCCTCACCGACCTCGTCGTCGCCCACTACCTCGGTCGGCACCTCCCCTGGGGGACCCTCGCCGTCAACGTCTGCGGCTCCGCGCTCGCCGTGTTCCTCGCCGCCGCGGTCGCCGACCCCGCCTGGTCCGCGGTCCTCTCGACCGGCTTCTGCGGCGCCCTCACCACGTACTCGACGCTCTCCTACGAGACCCTCGTCCTCGTCGAGGAGGGCCGGTGGCCCCACGCCGCGCTCAACATCGCGATGAACCTCGCCGGGGGCCTCGCGGCCGGGCTCGGCGGGTTCGCGCTGGCGCGCGCCCTCGGCTACTAGCGCCTCCTGCGGCGGCCCGACACGCGCGCGGGTCGCGCGGCAAATGCGCGGTTCCGCGCGGTCGATGCCCGACGATCGAGGTCCTGCCATAGCCGCCCGCCGGGGGTTCCGGGCGCCTCCGCGAACCCCCGGCGGGCGCCCCACCCGAAGGGACTCCCGATGCCGGGCTCGCGCACGCTCCCCTCCGTCCCGCCCGCCTGGCGGCGGCTCCTCGCCGCCGCGGTCGCCGTCCCGCTGCTGGCCCTCGCCGCGCCCGCCGCGCACGCGGAACCGGACGGGCCCGCGCAGGTGTGGCTCGTCGAGTTCGCCGAGGGCGCCGACGCCTCGGTCCTCGACGCCGCGCACGACCTCGACTTCACGGTGCGGCACGACTTCGAGCGGATCTGGAACGGCGTCTCCGTGGAGGCCGACCCGGCGACCGCGCGGCGCCTCGGGCAGCTCGGCATGGTCGAACGCGTCTGGTCCGACGTCGTCTTCGGCGGCCCTGCGACCCGGTCCGACGCGGTCGCCGAGTCGGATGCGGCCGCCGAATCCGGCCCGGTTCCCGAACTCGCGCAGGCGATCCGGACGACCCGCGCCGACGTCGCGCACGACCGCGGGATCACCGGCGAGGGCGTCAAGGTCGGCGTCATCGACACCGGCATCGACTACACCCACCCCGACCTCGGCGGCTGCTTCGGCAGCGGCTGCCGGGTCGCCACCGGCACCGACTTCGTCGGCGACGACTTCGACTCCGACGACCCCGAGCACTCCGAGCCCGACCCTGACGACGACCCCGCGGACTGCGCCGGGCACGGCACGCACGTCGCGGGGATCGTCGGCGCCGACGGGGAGGTCACCGGCGTCGCGCCCGGCGTCGAGTTCGGCGCCTACAAGGTCTTCGGCTGCGAGGGCTCGACCAGTGCCGAGGTCATCATGCAGGCCCTCGAAGCCGCGCTCGACGACGGCATGGACGTCGTGAACCTCTCGCTCGGCCAGTCGTTCCAGTGGCCCGGCTACCCGACGGCGAAGGCCGCCGACCGGCTCACCGAGGAGGGCGTGGTCGTCGTCGCGTCGATGGGCAACGACGGCGAGTCCGGGATCTACTCGGGCTCGGCGCCCGGCGTCGGCGAGGACGTCATCGCCGTGGCCTCCACCGACAACCCGGCCGAGCGCATGGACGCCGCGTTCGTGCCTGCCCTCGACCGGTCGGTCGGCTACCAGGTCCTCTCCGACTCGGCTGCACCCGAGGACGGCACGGCGACCGACGGCCTCGTGTGGCTGGGCCGAGCCTGCAACGACGACACGTCCGAGAACGACGTCGACGGCAAGGCGGCCCTCGTCATCCGAGGCACCTGCACCTTCAAGGAGAAGTACGAGCGAGCCGTCGAGGAAGGCGCCACGGCCGTCGTCATCTACAACGACCGGCCCGGCCCCTTCGGCGGCTCCGGCATCGAGGACCTTGGCGTCCCCGCGCTCTCCGTCACCGACACCGACGGCAAGGACCTCCACGACCTCGCCGCGATCGGCGAGGCCCCGGTCCTGGAGTTCACCGGCGACACCGTCCTGGTCGACCTCCCGCGCGCGGGCCTCGCGTCGAGCTTCACCGCGTACGGCCCCGCCCCCGACCTCGCGTTCAAACCCGACGTGGCCGCGCCCGGCGGCGGCATCTGGTCCACCGTCCCCGTCGCCGACGGCTCCTACGAGTCGCTCTCGGGCACGTCGATGTCCTCCCCGCACGTCGCGGGCGCCGCGGCCCTGCTCCTCGACGCCGAGCCGCGCCTGGAGCCCCGTGACGTGCGCACCCGCCTCGCGAACTCCGCGAAGCCCGTCCCGTGGGGCGACAACCCCGACCTCGGCGAACTCGAAGCGGCACACCGGCAGGGCACCGGCGTCATCGACATCGCCGACGCCCTCGACGCGGAGGCCTGCCTGTACCCGACCGGTGTGAACGCCGGCGACGGCACCGGGCCCCGCACCTTCGAGCTGACGCTCACCTCCCGCGACCGCCACGTCCGCGACTACACGATGACCCACAAGGCGACGATCGCCACCACCGGAGACGACCGCGACCCCGGTTTCAGCGCCGCCGAACCCGACGTGGACTTCTCCCCGAAGGAACTGCGCCTGTACCCGGGCCAGTCCGCGACCGTCGAGGTCACCGTCACGCCCGGCCCGGACCTGCCCGACGGCAGCGTCTTCGGGGGCCGCATCACCGCCCGCCCCGACGGCGACGGGGAGTCCCTGACGGCCGCGTACTCGGGCTACCAGGGCGACTACCTGGCGATCCCGGTCCTGGAGCACCCGGACTTCCCGAAGCTCGCGGCGGTCGTGGCCCAGGACCCGGAGACCCACGAGTACGAGTACCGGGACGTCGAGGACGGCGAGTCGTTCAGCCTCGCCGACGGCCCCGACCTGGCGGCCCTGGTCTATCTCGGACACCAGCCCGCGGCGATGGCCGTCAGCGCCGCCAACGCCGACACCGGGGAAGTGGTCGAATGGGACCAGGAGGAGTTCCTGCCCCGCTCCCCCGGGCCCGACGACGCGATGGGCGTCCACCTGGAGGACCTCGTGGCCCAGCGCCCGGGGGCGCTGGAGGCCGGGCGGTGGACGCTTACGGTGAAGGTGCTCAAGGCCCTGGGGGACGAGGACGACCCGGGGGACTGGGAGCAGTGGACTTCGCCGGAGTTCTTGTTGGGCGAGTAGGTCTGGTCTTGTTTAGGTCGCGGGCGGCCGGCTGTACGGGCCGGCCGCCCGCGGTCTCCATGGAGGAGGTGGCACCTGCGGCGGTCCTGCGCGGGGAGCTCCCCGCGCGAGACCTGGCGACGTTCGCGAATTCCCCTCTGTCGCCGCCATCCCGCAGGTGCCGGATGGCCTGTTTTTGCTATCTACTACAACAGGTGGGGTGGCGTAGTGTCGAATGTGAAGAACGTACTTGTGGATAACTTTGTGGAACCGCAGGTCAACCGCTATTGGCGGCGGTGGACCAGTTGGGCGCCCGCCTGGTCTCGCGGGGTGATGGTGAGCTGGTCGATGTTGACGTGCGCGGGGCGGGTCGCGACCCAGGTGATCGCGTCGGCGATGTCGGCGGCGACGAGCGGGGTCATCCCGGCGTAGACGGCGTCGGCGCGGTCCTGGTCGCCCTCGAAGCGGACGAGGCTGAACTCGGTCTCGACCATGCCGGGGTCGATCTCGCACACGCGGACGGGCTGGCCGAGCAGTTCCATGCGCAGGACCCGCGTGACCGCGGCCTCGGCGTGCTTCGCGGCGTTGTACCCGCCGCCGCCGGGGTACGGCTGGTGGCCCGCGATGGAGCCGATGACGACGACCTGGCCGTCGCCGGACTCGACGAGCTTCGGCAGGAGCGCCTTGGTGATCCGGGCGGTGCCGAGGACGTTCACGTCGTACATCCGCTGCCACAGGTCCAGGTCCGCCCCGGAGATCGAGTCGAGGCCGAACGCGCCGCCCGCGTTGTTCACCAGGACGCTGCACTCGTCGATCTGGGCCACGAAGTCCGCCACCGATGCCTCGTCGGTGACGTCGAGCGGGAGCGCCCTGCCGCCGAACTCGGCCGCGACCTCGGCGAGCCGGTCGGCCCGGCGCGCGCCGAGGACCACGTCGAAGCCGGCCTCGGCGAGAGCCCGGGCGGTGGCCGCCCCGATGCCGCTGCTGGCCCCCGTGACGACTGCGGTCTTCCTGCTCATCGATTCCTCCTCAAGGCGTACCGGGCCGCGGTCCCGGCCCGGCTCGGACCTTACTCGGCGGCCCGCGGGGCCCCGCGCCGGTTCTCACACTCTGGCCGGGCCGGGCGCGGGCCCCGCGCGCGGCCGTACCATCGCATTCGACGCTGGTTCCGCGGCGCTGCGATGCGCTGCGGCTAAGAGGGAATCTGGTGCGAATCCAGGACTGCCCCGCAGCGGTGAGGGGGAACGAAACCCGCCAAGAGCACTGGGCCCGCGAGGGCCTGGGAAGCGGCGGGGAGTAGGTGCCGGCGACGGCGCGCCTCCGAGTCCGAATACCTGCCCGCGTACCGCGCGCGACCGCGCGCGGTCCCGCTGTCGCACGTTCGAGGGAACTGACACATGAACCATCGCACCGCCGTGCGCTCCACCGCCCTGGGCTACCCGCGCATCGGGTCCGACCGGGAGCTCAAACGCGCGCTCGAAGCCCACTGGGCCGGGCGGCTCGACGCCGCCGGGCTCGAGAAGGCCGCCGCGGCCGTCCGCGCCGAGATGCTCGACGACCTGTCCGTGCTCGACCAGGTCCCCACCGGCGTCTTCTCCTACTACGACCACGTCCTGGACGCGGCCTTCGCCGTCGACGCCGTCGCGCCCCGCCACCGGCGCGGCGACGAGCTCGCCTCTTATTTCGCGGCGGCACGCGGGGACGACGCGGCCGCTCCATTGGAGATGACCAAGTGGTTCGACACCAACTACCACTACCTGGTGCCGGAGATCGGGCCCGCGACCGCGTTCGCGGCCCGGCCCGAGAAGGCCGTCGCGGAGTTCCTGGAGGCGCGGGAGCGCGGCCTTGACGCCCGGCCCGTGCTCGTCGGCCCCGCCTCGCTGCTCCTGCTGGCGAAGGCGACCGAGGGGGCGCCTTCTGGGTTCCGGCCCTTCGATCGGCTTTCGGAGGTCGTCGAGGTGTACGTCGAGCTCCTCGCCGCACTCGCGCGCGCCGGGGCCGGGCTCGTCCAGCTCGACGAGCCCGCGCTGTGCGCCGACCGCACCCCCGAGGAGCTGGAGGCCGTCGCGGCCGCGTACCGGCGGCTCGTCGCCGAGGCGGAGATCCTCGTCGCCGGAGGCTACGGGCCGTTCGGCGAATCCCTGCCGGTGCTCCTCGAATCGGGCGTCGAGGGGATCGCCCTCGACCTGGTCCGCGGCCGCTCCGACCTGGAAGCACTTGCGTCGCTGAATGTTTCACGTGAAACATTCATCGTCGCCGGAGCCGTCGACGGGCGCAACATCTGGCGGACCGACCTCGCACGGGCCGCGGCCGACATCGAGGCCGTCAAGGCCCTCACCGACCGCGTCGGCGTCGCCTCCTCGTCCTCGCTCCTCCACGTCCCCGTGGACCTCGCGCCCGAGACCGGCCTCCCGCCGCTGCTCGCCGAGCGGCTCGCGTTCGCCCGCCAGAAGCTCGTCGAACTCACCGTCCTCGCCGACCCGGACGGCGCCCGCGACGCCCGGCCGCAGGCCCCCGACGCCTGGCGCGACGCCGCGGTCCGCGACCGCCTCGCCGCCCTCGGCGACGGCGCCGACCGGCGCGCGCCCTACGCCGACCGCCGCGCCTCCCAGGCCGAGCGCGTCCCGCTGCCGCCGCTGCCGACCACCACGATCGGCTCGTTCCCGCAGACCGCCGAGCTCCGCAGGGCCCGCGCCGCCCACCGGCAGGGCCTCATGATCGACGCCGACTACCACGCCCGCATGAAGGCCGAGGTCGCCGCCGTCATCGCCGAGCAGGAGCGGCTCGGCATCGACGTGCTCGTCCACGGCGAGCCCGAGCGCAACGACATGGTCCAGTACTTCGCCGAACTCCTCACCGGGTTCGCGACCACCGCCGCCGGATGGGTCCAGTCGTACGGCTCGCGCTGCGTGCGCCCGCCGATCCTCTACGGCGACGTCGCCCGCACCGCGCCCATGACCGTCCCGTGGACGTCCTACGCGCAGTCGCTCACCGCGAAGCCCGTCAAAGGCATGCTCACCGGTCCCGTGACGATCCTCGCGTGGTCGTTCGTGCGCGACGACCAGCCGCTCGCCGACACCGCCGACCAGGTCGCCCTGGCCCTGCGCGACGAGGTCGCCGACCTCGAAGCGGCCGGGACCGCGATCATCCAGGTCGACGAGCCCGCGCTCCGCGAGCTCCTGCCCGTCAGGGAGGCGCCCCGCGCGGCCTACCGCGAGTGGTCCACGCGGTCGTTCCGCCTCGCGACCTCCGGCGTGCGCCCGGACACCGCGATCCACACGCACCTGTGCTACTCCGAGTTCGGGGTGGTCATCGACGCGATCGCCGCGCTCGACGCCGACGTCACCTCCATCGAGGCGTCGCGCTCGAAGATGGAGGTCGTCGCCGACCTCGGCCGCGCCGGGTACGGCAGCGGCGTCGGCCCCGGCGTGTGGGACATCCACTCCCCGCGCGTGCCCGCCGCCGCCGAGATGGCCGAGGCCCTGCGCCTCGCCGTCGCCGCACTCGGCCCCGACCGGGTCTGGGCCAACCCCGACTGCGGCCTGAAGACCAGGCGCTACGAGGAGGTCGTGCCCGCGCTCGCCGGGCTCGTGGAGGCCGCGCGCACCGTCCGCGCCGAAGCCGCCTAGCGCCCCAGCGGTTCCGGACCGTGCATCCTGTTTCGTATAGGATGCACGGTCCGGTCGCTGCGACCGACCCGCCGCGGCGCCACGTACCCTTGACCCGTGGCGATGGACAACTACCGCATCCTGACCGAGCCGGTGAACGGCGGCATGTCCGGACTGGCGAAGGCCAGCGCGGACTGGCGGCGGCTCGCGCACAACGTCGAGTCGCTCGCGCGCGTCGCGGGCGTCCCGATGATGGCGATGGTCAAGGCCGACGCGTACGGGCACGGCATGGTCCCGGCGGCGCGCGTCGCCGCCGAGGCCGGGGCCGACCGGCTCGGGGTCGTGACGCTCAAGGAGGCCTGGCAGCTCCGGCAGTCGGCCGGCCTCGGGACGACGCCGGTGATGGCGTTCTTCTTCGCGCCCGAGCAGCCGGGCCTCGCTGAGGTCGTGGGCGCCGGGATCGACCTGGGGGTGTCGTCGCTCGCGCAGCTCGAGGCGGTGGCCGCGGCCGGGGACCGGGCCGGGACGCCGGCGCGGATCCACCTCAAGGGCGATACGGGGATGTCGCGGGGCGGCGTCGCCGAGCACGAGTGGGAGCTGGCGGCCGAGGCGGCGGCGAAGCACCAGGCCGCGGGGTCGGTCGTGGTCGCGGGGGCGTGGAGCCATCTGGCGTGCGCCGACGAGATCGGGCATCCGGCGAACGCGTCGCAGAAGGCGGCGTTCGAGCGGTTCCTGTCGGCGGTGGCGGCTGCGGGGCTGGCGCCGGAGGTGCGGCATCTCGCGAACTCGGCGGCGCTCATCGCGGACCCGGAGACGCGGTACGACATGGTGCGGCCGGGGATCGCGCTGTACGGGTACAACCCGGTCCCGGCGTTCCCGGTGGACCTTCAGCCCGTCGTGGAGGTGCGCAGCCAGGTCATGAGCGTGAAGCGGCTGCCGGCGGGGTCGGGGATCTCCTACGGCCACACGCACATCCTGGAGCGGGACACGAATGTGGCGCTGGTGCCGCTGGGGTACGCGGACGGGGTCCCGCGGGCGGCGTCGAACAAGGCGGAGGTGTACCTCGCGGGGAAGCGCCGCCGGGTGCTCGGGCGGATCTGCATGGACCAGTTCACGGTGGACTGCGGGGACGACCCGGTGAAGCCGGGGGAGCCGGTGGTGCTCATCGGCGCGGGCGCGCAGCACCCGGACGCGGACGACTGGGCGGCGTGGGCGGGGACGATCCCGAACGACGTGCTCACGGGCCTGGGCGCCCGGATTCCCCGGTTGTGGAACCGGGGCCTCGACTAGTACTTCCTTTCCCTTCCCTTTGGACCCCTTGGGCCCGTTGAGTTGTGCAGTGAGGTCGCATGAGCGAGAGGCAATCGGGCCGGGGCGGCCGCCGGGTCCGCGGGTGGGCGATCGCCGGGGGCGTGACCGGCGGGGTCGCGGTGGGCGCGGCGCTGGCGTACGGGGTGCCGCGGTATCTGGCGCGGCGGACGCGGGCGTCGTCGGCGGACCCGTACGCGAACGAGCCGTTCGAGATGCCGCCGGTGAACTCGGTGCGGACGGTGGAGACGCGGGACGGCGCGTCGGTGCACGTGGAGACGGCGGGCCCGGAGGACGCGGACCTGACGGTGGTGCTGATCCACGGCTACATGCAGGACATGGGGACGTTCTACTTCCAGCGCAAGGCGATCGCGGACGCGGTGCGGGGCGGGGTGCGGCTGCGGGCGGTGCTGTACGACCAGCCGGGGCACGGCCGGTCGGGGGGCCTGGTGCGCACGGAGTACTCGATCGAGGACCTGGCGGAGATCCTGCACGACGTGCTGGAGGAGGCGGCGCCGGAGGGGCCGCTGGTGCTGGTCGGTCATTCGATGGGCGGGATGACGGTCATGCAGTACGCGCGCCTGTACCCGGAGGAGTTCCGGGAGCGGGTGAAGGGCGTGGCGTTCCTGTCGACGTCGGCGGCGGGCCTGGACACGGTGGAGACGAAGCCGATGCGGGCGCTGCGGCGGCTGCGGCGGACGGTGCTGCCGATGCTCCAGCAGGTCGCGGGGTGGACGCCGGATCTGATCGACCGGTCGCGGCTGCTGGCGGGGGACCTGGGGTGGCTGCTGACGCGGAAGGCGGCGTTCCGGTCGCCGAACCCGCCGGGGTCGATCGTGACGCTGGTGGAGCGGATGAACCGGCGCACGTCGATCCAGTCGATCGTGGGGTATGCGCGCGCTATTCTCGACCACGATGCGACGGCGGTGCTGCCGCAGTTCAAGGGCCTGCCGATCCTGGTGGCGGTGGGTGACGGGGATCCGCTGACGCCGCCGGGGCATTCGCGGCGGCTCGCGGAGGCGCTGCCGGGGTCGCGACTGGAGCTCATAGCCGAGGCGGGGCATTCGCCGCAGCTGGAGTATCCTGGTGAGATCTCACAACTGTTGTTGGAGATGATCGACAAAGTCGCGGCGGAGATCGGTGACGGTCCGCCGCCTCGGGCGGCCGCGCCGCCGGAGGGCGACCGGGGGCGGCACCGCCGCTGGGCGCCGTTCTCCCACGGGCACCACCGGGATTCGTGACCAGGGCATCGACACGCCCGGACGCACGTACACGGGCATTGACATTGAGGAGTGAGACGTGAGGCTGACGCTCCAGACGGCCGGAGACACCCACGAGTTCGGGCTGCGGCTCGCCGCGGTCCTGCGACCGGGCGACCTCGTGATCCTCACCGGCCCGCTCGGGGCCGGGAAGACCGCGCTGACGCAGGGCGTCGGCGCCGGCCTCGGCGTGGAGGGGCGGATCACCAGCCCCACGTTCGTGATCGCGCGGACGCACCGCGCGGGCGAGGCGGGGGTGCCGCTGGTGCACGTCGACGCGTACCGCCTGGAGACCCTCGACGAACTCGACGACCTGGACCTGGACACCGACGTGGACGCGGCGGTGACCGTGGTCGAGTGGGGCGCGGGCCTGGCCGAGCGGCTCGCCGACTCGTACCTGGAGGTCGCGATCGAGCGCCGCGCGGACGAGGTCCGCGAGGCGGTGCTGCACGCGCACGGCGGCGACTGGGCGGCGCGGCTCGCGTCGCTGGGCCTGCCGGTGGGCGCGGCCGCATGAGAGTCCTCGCCCTCGACACCTCGACGAGCGCGGTGCAGGCCGCGCTGGTGGACCTCGACGGTCCCGCGTTCGAGCCGGAGCTGTTCCTGACGTCGTTCCGCCGTGAGGTGGACGGCCGCGGGCACGTGGAGAAGCTGGGGCCGTTCATCGAGGCGTGCCTCGCCGAGGCGGGGCGGACGGTGCGGGACGTGGACGCGGTCGTCGCGGGCGTCGGGCCGGGGCCGTTCACGGGCCTGCGGGTCGGGATGGTCACCGCGGCGGCGTTCGCCGACGGCGCGGGGATCCCGGTGTACGGGGTGTGCTCGCTCGACGGGATCGGCGGGAACACGCGCGGGCGGGCCCTCGCGGCGACCGACGCGCGCCGCAAGGAGATCTACTGGGCGGTGTACGAGGACGGTGTGCGCGAAGGCGAACCGCAGGTCGGCAAGCCCGCGGACCTGCCGGACACGCGCGCGGACTACGCGGTCGGGGAGGGCGCGGCGAAGTACGCGGCCGAGCTGGCGGTGCCCGCGGAGGCGGGCGCGGTCTACCCGGACCTGGTGAAGCTCGTGGAGCTGGCCGCGCCGCGGCTGCTGTCGGGCGCGCCGTCCGAGCAGCTGACGCCGCTGTACCTGCGCCGTCCGGACGCGCAGCCCGCGAAGGGCGCCGTGGCGCCGCCCGCTCCGTCCGCGAGCGGGACGTGACCGGC
This sequence comes from Glycomyces sp. NPDC047369, assembly GCA_040643255.1. Classification (GTDB taxonomy): domain Bacteria; phylum Actinomycetota; class Actinomycetes; order Mycobacteriales; family Micromonosporaceae; genus Glycomyces. The sequence continues at coordinate 741,145 of JBEYTX010000002.1, forward strand.
CGCCGCGGCGTGGTACTCCTTGACCGATGAACGGTGAACTGCTGATCGGCCGGGTCCGCTGGTGGCACCTGACCGAGATGGCCCGCATGGAGACCGCGATCTTCGGGCCCGAGGCGTGGAGCGAGGGCCTGCTGTGGTCCGAGCTCGCCGCCGGGCACGACTACCGGGCCGTGTTCGACCGGTCCGCTCCGGGCCCCGTCTCGGACCGGATCGCGGGGTACGCGGGGACGGCGTTCGCCGACACCGAGGCGTGGATCAACAACATCGCCGTCGACGCGGACTACCGGCGCCGGGGCGTCGCGACGATGCTCATGGACGACCTGCTCGCGCGCGCCCGCGCGGGCGGCGCGAAGTCGGTGTTCCTGGAGGTCGCGGTCGACAACGTCCCGGCGCAGCGCCTGTACGACCGGTACGGCTTCTACGGCATCGGCGTGCGCAAGAACTACTACCAGCACACCGGCACCGACGCCGCAGTGATGAGGATGGACCTGTGAAGAGCGAACCTGTGGTGATGGGCATCGAGACGTCGTGCGACGAGACCGGTGTGGGGATCGTGCGCGGCCACGAGCTGCTGGCCGACGCGATCGCGTCGTCGGTCGACGAGCACGCCCGCTTCGGCGGCGTCGTCCCGGAGGTCGCGTCCCGCGCGCACCTGGAGGCCATGGTGCCGACGGTGCAGCGCGCCCTCGACGACGCCGGGCTCACCCTCGCCGACCTCGACGGCATCGCCGTCACCGCCGGGCCGGGCTTGGCCGGGGCGCTCATGGTCGGCGTCGGCGCCGCGAAGGCGTACTCGATCGCCACGGGCGTCCCCCTGTACGGCGTCAACCACCTGTCCGCGCACATCGCCGTGGACACGCTGGAGAACGGGCCGATCCCCGAGCCCGCGATCGGCCTGCTCGTCTCCGGCGGGCACTCGACGATCATGATGGTCGAGGACCTCGCCGGGAAGGTCACGCAGCTCGGCGCGAGCATCGACGACGCCGCGGGCGAGGCGTTCGACAAGGTCGCGCGCCTGCTGGGCCTGCCGTTCCCCGGCGGCCCGTACATCGACCGGGCCGCGAAGGACGGCGACCGGAGGTTCGTGGAGTTCCCGCGCGGGCTCTCCGCGGCGAAGGACCAGGAGCAGCACCGCTACGACTTCTCGTTCTCCGGTCTGAAGACCGCGGTCGCCCGCTGGATCGAGGCGCGCCGCGCCGACGGCGAGGAGATCCCGGTGAACGACGTGGCCGCGGCGTTCCAGGAAGCCGTCTGCGACGTCCTCACCCGCAAGGCGATCCTGGCCGCGAAGGAGCACGGCGTCGAGACGATCCTCCTCGGCGGCGGCGTCGCCGCGAACTCGCGCCTGCGCGGCCTCGCCGCGGAGCGCGCCGAGGCCGCGGGCCTGACGCTGCGGTACCCGCGCCCGAAGCTGTGCACCGACAACGGCGCGATGGTCGCCGCGCTCGGCTCCCACCTCGTCGCCGCGGGCGTCGCGCCCTCCCGCATCGACTTCCCCGCGAACTCGTCGATGGACGTCGAGGTCGTCAGCCTCGCCAACACGCTGTAAGGGCTCGCCTGTCGGTCCCCGCCGCTACCGTAACCGGCATGACCGACAACAGCCCTTCCTGGGAGCCGCCGCTCGCCGGCACCGAGTCCGAGCACCTGCTCGCCATGCTCGAACGGCTCCGCACCACCTTCCGCTGGAAGGCCGACGGCCTCGACGCCGCCGGCCTCAACGAGCGGATCGGCGCCTCGGCCCTGACCATCGGCGGGCTCCTCAAGCACCTCGCGCGCGTCGAGGACATCACGTTCACGTGGAAGATGCGCGGCTCCTCCCCCGGCGAGCCGTGGGTGTCCGCGCCGCTCGACGACACCGACGACTGGGAGTTCGGCACCGCCGCCGCCGACAGCCCCGAGTACCTGTACGGGCTGTACGACGGCGCGGTCGCCCGCTCCCGCGAGCGCCTCGCCGCGATCATCGCCGACGGCGGCCTCGACCAGGAGGCCCACTGGGAGTGGCCCGGCCGCGGCCACTTCAGCGTCCGCCGCATCGTCTGCGACCTCGTCGAGGAGTACGGCCGCCACACCGGCCACGCCGACCTCCTCCGTGAAGCGGTCGACGGCCGCGTCGGCGAGGACCCGCCCGAAGACTGGACGCCGGTCTCCTGACCCTCCGGTAGCCTTGCGGGTCAACCGCACCGAGGAGGCCCCATGGCACCGGACCCGCACGCGATCGTCGAGGCCCTGCGCGACTGGGCCGAGGCCGCCGACTGGGTCGAATGGGTCGAACTCGGCGGGTCCCTCGGCCGCGGCGCGGGCGACGCGCTCTCCGACGTCGACGCCGGGATCGGCGTCTCCGGCCTCACCGAGGACGACCCGCGCATCGCGGCCGCCCTCGACGCCGCCGCCGGGTTCGCGCCGACCGCCGCGACCCTCCGCCAGCGCCTCGGCGACCTCACGCACCTGATCTGCGTCTACCGCGACGGCCGCCAGCTGTCCCTCGTCGTGTTCGACGCCGCCGCCCGCACCGGCCTCGCCCCGCAGTCGACCGCGGTCGTGGACAAGGCGGGCCGCCTCGCCGACCCGATCGACCCCGCCCGCTGGACGCCCGGCGAGGCCGCGCGCCGCGAATGGGCGTTCCTCGCGTGGATCGCACTCGGCGACGCCGCCCGGCACGCGGCCCGCGGGCGCCCCTGGCGGGCGCTCGGCTCCCTCACCGAGGCCCGGAACCACGTGTGGAGCCTCCACGCCGCCGACCTCGGCCTCACCTACCCGCAGTTCGGGGCCGTCACCGTCGAGAACGCCGACGCGCCTGCACCGCAAGGCATCGCGGCCACGCACCCCGCCGACCTCACCGGCCCCGCGGTGCTCGGCGCGATCGAAGCCCTTGCGGCCCTGCTCGACCCGTACACCGGCGCGGACCTCAAGCCCCTGGCGGACGCGGTCCGGCCCCGTTTCGCACTGCTGCGTGTGGACGGCGGTCGCTAGGCTCCGGTGCCATGACCGACACCGAGGTGACCGAAGCGGCCGAGGATCGCAAGGCGGACAGGCGGCCCTGGTGGCGCTCCCGGTGGCTGCGGGTCCTGTCGTGGACCGGCACCGCGGGCGTCGTCGTCTACACGCTGATCCGGCTGCTCGGGCTGGAGACCGGATGGGTCCTGGTCACGACGGTCGCGTTCGTGCCGTACTTCGTGCTCGCGGCCGTCGCCGCCGCCGGGGTGCAGGCGGCCGTGCGGCACTGGGCCGCGCTCGCCGTCACCGGCGCCGCCGTCATCGCGCTCGCCGCGGTCCTCGTGCCGCGCGCGACCGCCGACGAGGCGCCCGCGGCGGGCGGCGCGGAGTTCACCGTCATGTCCGTGAACCTGTATGTGGGTCAGACGGACCTGGGGAAGGTCGTCGACCTCGTCGAGGAGCACCGGCCCGACCTGCTGAGCGTCCAGGAGCTCACCCCCGGCGCCGCCGAGGGCCTCGCCGGGCTCGGCCTGGAGGAGCTGCTCCCCTACGCGATCCTCGAACCCGACGAGCTCGCCGTCGGCACCGGCCTGTACTCCGCGCATCCGCTGGAGCGCATCACCACGGTCGGTCGCGACGGGATCTTCTACCAGATCGGCGCCGAAGTCGACCTCGGCGGCGGATCCGTCCGGTTCATGGCCGTGCACACCGCCGCGCCCGCGACCCCCGAGCGGATCCCGTTGTGGGAGAAGGACTTCGCGCAGATGCCGCGCCCCGACGGCGGCGTCCCGTGGGTCCTCGCCGGGGACTTCAACGCGACCCTCGACCACGACAACCTGCGCGGCCTCCTCGCCGACGGCTACACCGACGCCGCCGACGCCGTCGGCGAAGGGCTCACCCCCACGTGGCGGCCCATCGAAGGCGGCTACCTGAACGGGCTCGTGCGCCCGCCCGCCGTGACCCTCGACCACGTCCTGGCCGAGGACGGCCTCGCCGTCCTCGACTATGCGGTCCTCGGCAAGGACGGCAGCGACCACGCGCCCGTCCTCGCGACCCTCCGCCTGCCCTGACCAGGCGCCCCGCCATGCTTCCTGAAGCGGATTTCAGGGTTGCGATGAATCCTGTCGGGGGCCCTCGTCATAGTGGGAGAGCGACCATCCACTGAGCGAAAGGGACCGCATCATGCGCCAGATCATCGTCACCGCGTTCGTCTCCCTCGACGGCGTCATGGAGGCCCCCGGCGGGGAGGCCGGGTACCGCAACAGCGGCTGGACCTTCAAGGACATGGAGTTCCTCCCCGAGGCGTACGAGATCAAGGGACGCGAGCAGGAGGAGGCCGGGGCGCTGCTGCTCGGCCGCGCCTCCTACGAGGCGTTCGCGCCCGTGTGGCCCACCATGACCGAGGAGTTCGCCGGGTACAACGCCAAACCCAGGTACGTCGTGTCCACGACCCTCAAGGAGCAGGACGAGCGCTGGCCCGCCACGATCCTCCGCTCCCTCGACGAGGTCGCCGCGCTCAAGGAGACCGACGGCGGCCCGCTGTCGGTGCAGGGCAGCGCCACCCTCGGGAAGAGCCTCGCCGACGCCGGGCTCGTCGACCGCTACCACCTGCTCGTGTTCCCCAAGCTCCTCGGCGCCGGGAAGCGCCTGTTCAGCGACGCCGACAAGGACGCCGTCAAGCTCGACCTGGTCGAGCACGAGGTGTACGGCAACGGGATCCAGAAGCAGGTCTTCGACGTCGTCCGCTAAAGGCGCAGTCCCCTAGCGACGGGGCCCGGGTCCGGCGCCGACCTTGAGCGTCAACCGTTCACAGGGGATCGTCGCGCCGCTGAGCTCGACGGTCTTGCGGGCGCCGTCGGACGCGAAGCCGTACCGCTCGTAGAAGCGGCGGCTGATCTCCGAGCCCTCCATGATCCACACCCGCACCGGCGCGAACCCCTGGTCGGCGAGCCAGCGCACGCCCTCGTTCATGAGGGCCCGGCCCGCGCCGCGGCTCCAGTGGTCGGGGTGGACGTAGATGGACTGGACCTCGCCGGGGACGCCCGGCCCGGCCCCGTCCTCGTCGGCCTCGTCGTGGTCCCAGGTGAACACGGCGAACCCGATCACGTACGGGCCCTTCTCGGCCACGAACTCGATCTCGAGGGGGCGCTTGCGCGCGAGGTGGCGGACGTACCGCTCGGGGGCCTCCTCGGGGAGCCCGGCGAGCACGTCGGCGTCGACCAGGCCTGCGTAGGCCGCGCGCCAGGAAGCGGTGCGGACCTGAACCATCTCGTCTGCGTCGGCGGGGGTGGCCGTTCGGATCCTCATGTCTACCAACCGTGCCCGAAGGTCCACAAGAAAGCAACCGCTTGGGGTCCGGGAATTGCGAACGCAACCCGTTCGTGCAAGAAGCGTCTAGTCGACGGGCGACTCCAGCAGCCGCAGCTCTTGGGCGGTGGCGTCGACGGAGGCCAAGGCACCGATGGGCATCGGCAGATTCGGGCCGGTATGTCCGAAGTCGACTCCCGCGAGGACCGGGAATCCGTAGTCGCCGAGCACGTCGAGGACGACGTCCTTCACTCCGGCGAGGGTCCCGTCGGGGAGGTCGCGGTCGGAGATCCCGGCGGGGATGCCGACGACCATCGCGGCGGTGCGGTCGAAGACGCCCTGCATGCGCAGGACGTGGAGCTGGTTCCACACGTGCCCGAGGTTGCGGCCCACGTCCTCCCAGAAGAACACGGCGCCGTCCCAGGTCTCGGGGGCGAGCGCGTACGGGGAGGCCTGGACGTTGATGAGCCGGTCGAGCAGGCCCCCGACGAGGCGGCCCGTGGCCCGGCCGGGTTTCCATGTCTCCCAGGGCTTGTCGGCGGGGAGCGCGGTCTCGGTGACCTCGCCGGTGAGGAGCCCGAAGAGGAGGCCGCGGATCTCGGCGTGCCGCTCGGGGGAGGCGTCGGGCCAGAACCGCCCGCTCAGGCCGGGCGCGAAGTCGGCGTGCATGCCGACCAGGCCGGTCTGCGAGTGCAGGGCGAGGTGGAGCGCGGTGATGTCGCTGAAGCCGAGGAGCGGCTTCGGGTCGCGGCGGACCGCGTCGTAGTCGATGCGGTCGAGGTACGCGGAGGTCGCGTTGCCGCCCGCGAACGGGATGATCGCGCGGACCTCGGGGTCGTTGAGGAGCGCGTTCAGCTCGGCGGCCTGCTCGGCGGGGGCGGCCGAGCGCCAGAACCGGTGCCCGCCCGCCTCGATCAGGGGCGTGAGGCGGACGCGGAACCCGAGGTCTTCGAGGACGGCGACCGCGCCGTCGAGCTCCTCGGTGCGGTGGGCGCTGCGCGGGCCGGACAGGGCCGCGATGGCGACGGTGTCGCCGGGACGGAGCCGTTTGGGCCGCAAGGGTGCCATGGTCGCTGCCTCCTGTGGGACGGGTCGGGGCCGGGACCAGCCTAACGGCGGTCCCGGCCCGATGCAATGCCTGGAAGCAAGCGTTATCTCAGTTGAAGGGCCCGGTCGTCGGCGTCGGCGGTGCGGCGGGCCCTGGCGACGGTGAAGCCGATCCCGGCGACCGCGAGGAGGACGGCCGCGCCGTAGGCGGCGAGCGAGACCGCGTCGGGGGAGGCGAACGACTGGCCGCGGACGGCCTGCCAGCCGGCCGTGGCGAACACGCCCAGGTACCCGGCGGCGGTCCAGCGGACGACCGCGGCGCGGACCCGGTCGTCGCGCAGCCACGCCCGGCGGGCCGCCAGGAACCCGAGGAGCATGCCGACGCCGATGAGGACCTGGATGCCGTGCAGGCCGATGAAGTGCGCGACCCGCATGTCGCCGCCGGTCGTGGACCAGCCGGTGAGGAACATGCCGTTGCCGTCGAGGTCGCCGACGCCGTGCCCGGCGTTGAGCGGGACCTCGGCGCCATTCGCGTCGACCTGGGTGCGCTGGCCCTGGCCGCCGACGGTGACGATGAAGAACGCCGCGAACATGCCGAGGCTCGACAGGAGCAGGCCCCACCGGATCACGGCCGTGACGGCGCGGTCGCCGATGCGCTGGAACAGGACCAGGACCGCGATGACGACGTTCGCGAGGAACATGACCGGCACGAACTGGAACGCCATCTGGACGACCTGGTTGAACGCGTCGTCGGAGGCGTTGAAGTGGCTGAACGTGCCCATCGCGGCGGCCGCGACGATCACGCCGACCTCCGCGGCGCTGATGACGGCGAACAGGGTCCCGAAGGCCCAGCCGGTGCGGCGCAGCTTCGTCATGTGCGACAGGAGCCAGGCGAGCGACAGGCAGTAGGTGAAGAAGGAGAACCCGAACTTGAAGGACTTGACCCAGACGGACTCGCCCATGATCGTGCGGTCGTCGAAGGGCATCGCGGCGAGCGACGCGAGCGCGACGACGCCGCACGCGATCCCGAGGACGAGGAGGGGGCGGTGCCAGCGGCGGTCCCCGTGGGTGAGGGCGATGCCGGCGTCGGCGGCGCGGTCGGCGACGGTGGGGCGGCGGTGGGCGGCGAGGGTGGTGCTCATGGGGACAACGCTATTTCCGATCGCGTTGCCGCACACTGACGCACGCTGGCGGAACGGTGGTGGGGCCTGCCTTACCGGGGGGCGGCAGGTGCATTGCGGGCGTCGCAGCGGGGGATCTTGGACGAAGTGCGCATGAACGCTTGCGCGTTCATCGCGCCGTAACGAGGATGTGACGAATGAGCTCTAATCTCAGTCGCATCTTGGACAGCGTGGACCCGTTCATCGGTACTGCCGCTACCGATCTGCCCGCGGCGCAGGGGCTGGCCGCCGCTTGGTGGTGGCCGAAGGCCCAGGTGGGGAACACCCACCCGGGCGCCTGCTACCCGCTCGGGATGGTCTCCGCGTGCGCGTGCTCCGGCGCCTACCCGACCGGCTACGGGCTGTACGGCATCTCCAAGGAGGGCGCGCCCGAGCCGATGTACGACGAGTACCTCGCGAGCGGCTTCACCCACTTCCAGCAGTCCGGGACCGGCGCGATCCGCAAGTACTACAACTACTTCCGCGTGACGCCCATGGTCGAGCCGCTCGACTCCCTCGGGAACCGGTGGCGGCTGCGCGACGAGGAGGCCTCGCCGGGCTACTACGCCGCGACCCTGGAGAACGGGATCCGCTGCGAGCTCACCGTCGGCGCGAAGACCGCGGTCCACCGGTACACGTTCCCCGAGTCGTCGTCCTCGCGCGTGGTCGTGGACTTCTCGTACGGCGGGCTCGCGATCGAGCACGGCACCACCGTGCCGCTGCGCGCCGGCATCGAGAGCCTCGGGCAGGGGTGCGCGCAGGGCACCGTCGTCATGGAGGGCATCCCGCTGTCGGTCTACATCGACACCGACGCGCCCGGGTGGCGCCAGCTCGTCTGGTACGACCGGCGCCGCGTCGACGGCGGCACCCGCCTCGACTTCGACTACATCCGCCGCACCACGCTGCGCCCGTTCGGCCTCATGTTCATGGGCCCCACCAGGGCCGGGCAGGTCGTCGAGATCCGCATGGGCTTCTCCATGCGCGGCACCGAGCAGGCGAAGCGGAACCTGGAGCAGGCCCTCCCCGGGCAGGCCGGGTTCGACGCGGCCCTGGAGGACACCCGCGACGCCTGGTCCGACTACTTCTCGCAGGTCGAGGTCCAGGGCGGGACGCCGGAGCGGCGGACCGTGTTCGCGACGAGCCTGTACCACTCGCTCATCAAGCCGTGCTTCGCGCAGGACGAGAGCCCGTTCTGGCCTTCCAAGGGGCCGTTCGTGTTCGACATCGCGACGATGTGGGACATGTACAAGACCCAGTTCCCGCTGCTCACGGCCCTGAACCCGGCCAAGGGCGCCGACATGCTGGAGGCGATCGTCCGCATCGCCGAGGAGGAGGGGAACCTCCCCATCGGGTACCGGATGGCCCGCGGCTCCGACCGGTTCTTCCGGCAGGCGTCGGCGCTCGCGCACACCGTCCTCGCCGACGGGTACCAGCTGGGGCTCGAAGGGCCCGAATGGGACTGGGCGCTCGTCCACATGCAGGACGACCTGCGGCGCGGCTACGGCGAGGACTACACCGAGCGCGGCGTCGTCCACCCCATCAGCCACACCCTCGACCTCGCGACCGGCTACTGGTGCACCGCGGTCCTCGCCCGCGGCCTCGGGGACCTGCGGCTCGCCGACGAGTTGGAGGCCAAGGCGAAGGGCTGGGTGAACGCGTTCGGCCCCGACGGGCTCCTGCGCGACTCGAGCTTCTACGAGGGCGGGCGCTGGAACTACTCGTTCCGGCTGCTCCACGACATGGCCTCCCGCATCAGCCTCGCGGGCGGCGACCAGGAGTTCACGGCCGTCCTCGACCGGTTCTTCGGGTTCGGCGCCGACCCGGTCGTGCAGCTCGGCGTCCCGCCGTTCGGGTCCGAGTTCGCGATGGGCCTGGACCTCGACCGGTTCGAGGGCCTGAACAACGAGCCCGACATGGAGGCCCCCTGGGCCTACCACTACGCCGGGCGGCCCGACCGGACCGCGGAGGTCGTGCACGCGGTCCTGTCGTACCAGTTCGGGACCGGCCGCGGCGGGCTCGTCGGCAACGACGACTCCGGGGCGCTGTCCTCGTGGTACGTGTGGGCGTCGCTGGGCCTGTTCCCCGTCGCCGGGCAGAACCTGTTCCTCGTCAACGCGCCCGCGTTCGCCGAGGCGCAGCTCCGCTTCGGCGGCAACGACTTCGAGCTGGTCACCACCGGGCACGCCGAGACCGGCATCGGCGCGGACGCGCACGGGACGGCCCCGCGGTACGTCCAGTCCGCGCGCTTCAACGGCAAGCCCCTCGACCAGAGCTTCATCACCGGCAACCAGCTGCACGGCGGCGGCCGCCTGGAGATCGAGCTCGGGCCCGAACCCTCCGACTGGGCGACGAAGACGCGCCCGCCGTCCGCCTCCGACCGTGCCGACCATGCTCGGGACGCCGGGGCCCGCTTCCAGGAGTTCCTACCGTGACCGAGCAGTCCCGCGGCCCGCAGCGCCGCCTCGTCATCGTCGTCCGCGCCGACCCGGTCGTGTGCGGCCACGCCACCGAGGCCCGCGGCCTCGCCGAAGTCGCCCTCACCCGCGGCTTCGACGACGTGCGGATCGTGACCTGGCCGATCGAGACGCTGAAGGCCGCGGGACTGCCGCTCAAACCGCTCGACGAGCTCCTCCCGTACTCGGAGGGCATCACCGTCGAGCGGCCCGGACCCGTCGGGGACTACCGCGTCCCCGACGGGCGCCACCTCCTCGGCCTGACCGGCCGCCTCGTCGAGCTGTTCACCGACGGCGTCCCCACCGTGTGCATGTCGATGTACCTGTCCCCGCACGCGAACGCCGTCGTCGACGCCCTCCGGTCCGTGCGCGCCGCAGGGCTCGAAGCGGACGTCACCACCATCGCCGAAGCCGTCGGCTCCGACATCACGAACGTCGTCCGCGGCTGCCTCGAACGCGGCGAGCTCGGCGCGGCCGCCGCCCTGTTCACCACCTACCTCGCCAACGACCGGTGCGTCGCCGTGTCCCAGTACACGAAGGACCTCATCCAGGAGGAGGCCGCGCAGGTCGACCTCGCGCTCGGGACCCGCTTCGCCGAGGAGGTCGCCGCCCGCGTCCAGGTCTCCTACCCGGCCGTCGACGCCGCCGCCTACACCGGCCTCGACCCGGACGCGGTCGACGCGGCGCTCGCCGCACGCGGCCTCGCCCGCGACGGGTACGTCCTCTTCCTCTCCCGCGTCGCCGCCGCCAAAGGCGCCGACGACCTCATCCGCGCCTACCGCGACTCCCGTGCGGCGCAGACGCACCGGCTCGTCATCGCCGGGACCGGCCCGGCCCTGGCCGACACGAAGGCCCTCGCCGCCGGGGACGACCGGATCGTGTTCCTCACCGACGTGTCCGACGAGGAGAAGCCGCTGCTCATGAACGGCTGCGCCGCCTACGCGCTGCCGTCGAAGCCGCGCCCCGAGTTCGTCGAGACGTTCGGCATCGCCCTCGTCGAGAAGATGCTCGCCGGAGGCGGCCCCGTCATCACCACCGCCACCGGCGGCATCCCCGAAGCCGTGGGCGACAATGCCATCGAGGTCCCCGCCGCCGACCCGCGGGCCCTCGCCGCGGCGATCGACCTCGCCGTCGCCATGGACCCCGCCGAGCGCGCCGACCGGGCCGCGCGCGCCCGCGCCCACGCGATGCGCTTCGACCGCACCGCCGTCTTCGACAACCTCTTCACCGGCCTCACCGCCCCCGCCCCCATCGGCTGACCTGCGCGGACGGTCCCGTCCAAGAAAAACCGAGAAAAAATCCGGACCGGCGGCAACCTTCGGGGCGTCCGCGGCAACTGGTAGACGGTGCGGCAACCCGGCTCCGCCGCACCGCACATCTACCGGAGGGACGGGCCGCGATGTCCTCACCGACTTTCACCACCACCCCCGCCATGGCGCGCCCGTAACGACTCCGCTGGTTCCACGGATGGGCTTCCTGCCATGGGAGATCGACAGGCGCGGGCACCGGGGGTGCCTGCGCCTGTCGTGCAACGGAACGTGAGGGGGTCACGGTCCTGCTGCTAGAATCGCCTCCCCGCAATGCGACCGGAAGGCCCCCGTTGGACGTCCCCGCTGCACTCGACGAGGACGCCTTCCGCGCCTTCTTCGAGCGGCACCACGCCGAGCTCGCGCGCTTCGCGTGGATGCTCGTCGGCGAGCGCACCGCCGCGGAGGACATCGCCGCGGACGCCATGCTCGCCGTGTGGCGCCAGTGGGACCAGGCCCGCCGGGCCCGATCGCAGATCGCCTACGCGCGCGGCATCGTCGCGAACCTCGCCAAGACCCGCATCCGCGCCGCCGTGCGCGAACGCCGCCGCAACACCCTCTTCTGGCAGAAGCCGACCGAAGCCGCCGAAGGCCCCGACACGGCCGCCGTCGTCGACGTGCGCGCCGCCCTCGACCGGCTCCCCCTGCGCCGCCGCGCCTGCGTGGTCCTGCGCCACTCCCTCGAACTGTCCGAGCGCGAGACCGCCGACGCCCTCGGCATCTCCGTCGGCACCGTCAAGTCCCAGACCTCCAAGGGCCTCGCCGACCTGCGCCGCCTCCTCGGGCCGTCCCAGGACGGCCCCGCGTGGGCGCCGATCAGGAACGGGGTGGTGTCGTGAGCGACGAGCTCCCCCCACGGCTGCGCGTCCACGCCGAGGACTTCGAGCCCGACTCGGACCGCATGTGGACCCGCGTCGCCGACGGGATGCGCGCCCCCCGCGGCGCCGCCGCCGCGCCCGAACGGGCCCGCTGGCGCGTCCCGCACCTGGCCCTCGCCACCGGCGCGGCCGTCGTCCTCATCGGCGGCGTCGTCCTCTTCGGACTGACCCAGGGGGTCGGGCCCTCGTCCGACCCCGACCCGGCCCCGCCCGCCGCCGGCCCCGGCGCCCAGACCTCCGAGACCGAAGCGGCCGAAGAGGACACGGGCGGCGAGACCACCCCGGACGGGCCCTCCGGGTCCGGCAGCAGCGCCGAAGGCGACCCCGAGACCGAGGACGCGCCCGCGCCGCCCGACTGGCTGACGTGCACGGGCTCCATCGACGCGAACAACACCGACTACTGGACCCAGTCGCTCGTCAAGTTCCGCTCCGACACGGCCCTGACCGGCCTCGAAGTGGAACTGCGCCTCGCCGAAGGGGAGGGCCTCGCCTACCTCGACGCGTGGACCACCGACGACAACCTCTTCACCGAAGCCGTCTACACCAGCGAGGACGGCTACGCCGTACTGCGCTGGACGCTGAAGGACGGCGCGGTCGTCCCCGCCGGGAACGAGTACACGCTCGCGGGCCAGTTCGACCCCAACGGGGGTCCGCGCAGCGGCGACGGCGACGCCTTCACCGTCACCGCGACCGGCGAGGACGGCGAGACCGGCGTCCTCGAAGGCGGCTTCTAGGCGTTCCGGCAACCCCAGAGCGGGTGCGGGGGCCGGTTTCCCGGCCCCCGCACCCGAAGTCGTCCGGGCCCGATCGCCCGGCGCGGTGTCAGCAGTCGCAGGAGAGGCCGCTGGAGGGGGCCGTCAGGGGGTCGGGGCGATTCCGTTCGACGCCCGCGTCGGTGGCGACCGGGAGGCCCTCGCGGGACCAGTACTCGAAGCCGCCCATCATGTACTTGACCTGGTAGCCGAGCTTCGCGAACTCGATCGCGGCGCGGTAGGCGCCGTTGCAGCCGGGGCCCCAGCAGTACACGACCACGGGCTTGGCGGGGTCGACGAGTTCGGCTGCGCGCGCGGCGATCTCGTCGGTCGGCAGGTGCACGGCGCCGGGGACGCGGCCCTGGAACCACGCGGCCGCGCCGCGGGTGTCGACGAGCGTGAAACCGGGGTCCTCGGCGTCGGAGGCGGCGTACACGTCGGAGACGTCGGTGCTGAAGGTCAGCAGGCCGGTGAAGTGGGCGAGCGCGTCGGCGGGGGAGGCCGGGGGCACGCGCAGCACGGCGTTCTCATTCGTTCCCATGCTTCGAATGTACATGCCAATACAAAGATTTCTTTGCACTGGTACAAAGTCCGCCACCTGTCGGGACGGGAGGTAGCGTAGACGCCGAACCGCAACCGATGAGAGAGGGACGCAATCGTGGCTCCCACCGCACCGACGGTCGACCTCGTCCACGGCGCCGCCATGCCGCGCCTGGGCCTGGGTACCTGGCCCATGGACGACGCCGAGGCCGAGCGGGTCGTCGCCGAGGCGATCGGCCTCGGCTACCGCCTCGTCGACACCGCCGAGAACTACCGCAACGAGCGCGGCGTCGGCCTGGGCCTCAAGGCCTCCGGCGTCGCCCGCGAGGACCTGTTCGTCACCACCAAGTTCAACCGCGAATGGCACGGCGTCGACCTCGCCGCCGAGGCCGCCGAGCGCGCGCTCGACCGCCTCGGCCTCGACTACCTCGACCTGCTGCTCGTCCACTGGCCCAACCCGCAGCACGGCAAGTACGTCGAGGCCTGGCAGGGCCTGGCGCGGCTGCTCGAATCGGGCCGCGTCAAGGCCATCGGCACCTCGAACTTCAAGCCCGCGCACCTCGACCGGATCATCGACGCGACGGGCGTCGTCCCCGACGTCAACCAGATCCAGTTGAGCCCCTTCACGACCCGCGACGACTCGCGCGAGTACGACGCCGCGAAGGGCATCGTCACCCAGTCCTGGTCCCCGATCGGCGGCGAGGGCGGCGAGGTCCGCAAGGACCCGCTCGTGACCGCGCTCGCCGAGAAGTACGGGAGGACGCCGGGGCAGATCGTGCTCCGCTGGCACCTGGAGCTCGGTCTCGCGGTGGCCGTGAAGTCCTCGAACACCGAGCGGCTGGAGCAGAACCTCGACGTGTTCGGCTTCGCGCTGGAGGCGGCCGACGTCGAGGCCCTGTCGGGCCTTGACCGCGGCGAGGCCGCGGCCGCCGACTCGGACCGGTTCGGGCACTAGGCGGACGGCGAACGGCGGCACCCGATCCCGGTGCCGCCGTTCGCGTTCCTTCTATTCGGATTCGGGGACGAAGCGGAGCACGTCCCCGGGCTGGCAGTCGAGCACCCGGCAGATCGCCTCGAGCGTGGAGAACCGCACGGCCTTCGCGCGCCCGTTCTTCAGGACCGCGACGTTCGCGGGGCTGATCCCCACCGCCTCGGCGAACTCCCCTACGGACATCCCGCGCTTGGCGAGCAGCAGGTCGATGTCCACGACGATGGCCATCAGATGACCTCGGCCATCTCGGTCTTCAGCTCGGTGGCCTTGCGCAGGAGCCCGCGCATGATGAGCATGAGCATGGCGAACGAGGTCCCGGCGGCGCCGCACACCAGGAGCGAGCCGAGGCCGCCGAGCAGGGGCATCTCGTCGGCCGTGCCGTTGCTGTCGGCGAAGAGGACGTAGCAGAAGATCCCGGCGGACAGGAGCGTCGCGGCGGCGGTGGCCCCGATGATGACGTCGACCCACCGGAACGCCCGGTCGCTGAAGATCGAGTCCTCCGCGATCATGCCGAGGAGCATCCAGCCCGCGACGAGGACGACCTGGACGAGGGCGACGCCGAGGATCGCGGCGGTGACCAGCAGGGGGATCATGTCCGGGCCGTACATGAAGTGGAGCTCTTCGGCCAGCGAGTTCGGCGCGATCATGATCTGGCCGAACAGGCCGGCGAGGAAGGCCGCCGCGAGCGCCAGGCGGAGCATGAGGATGAGGAATGCGTTCATGCATCGATTCTCGATCGGTATCTATCGAAAGTCAATAGATACCGATCGAGAAACGATGGATGGCATGATTCCGGGAGTCCCGGCGCCCGTCTCAGTCGTCGAGGAGCGTCAGGTCCATGCCGCGGATCTTGGCCGCGTCGGTGATGCCCTCCATCTCCATGATCCGGCCGTCCTCGATCGTGAAGACGAGGACGCGCGTGGGCAGGCCGGGGATCGAGGAGACCGCGCCGATCCTGCCGTCGACGAAGACGAGCTGCGCCTGGGTCGCCATGGCGGCGAACGTCATCGCGCCGCTCGCGATGGTGGTCGCGCCGCGCAGGATGGTGCCGACCTCGGCCGCGTCGGTCCGCAGCGTCACGTCGGGGTCGAGGAGCGACACGAGCGCGTCGAAGTTCCCCTCCTTCGCGGCGGACATGAACGCCTCCACGACCGTGCGCTGGCGTGCCGCGTCGCGGCGCTCCGGCTCGCCGAGGCCGCGCACCCGGGCGCGGGCCCGGCTGGCGAGTTTCCTTGCGGCCGTGGGGGTCCGGTCGACGATCTGGGCGATGTCGGTGAACGGGACGCCGAACATGTCGTGGAGGACGAACGCGAGCCGCTCGGCCGGCTCGAGGGTCTCCAGGACCACCAGCAGCGCCAGGCCCACCGAGTCGGCCATGACCGCCGCGGACTCCGGGTCGACCGGCGCGGGGGTGAGGCCCGGCAGCGCGGCGGGCTCGGGCCCGGCCTCGGGGATGGGCTGCTCGGCGCGGGACTTGCGGCGCCGCAACTGGTCCAGGCACACGCGCCCGACCACGGTGGTGAGCCAGCCGGACAGGTTCTCGATGCGGTCGGCGTCGGAGGCGGCCAGGCGGAACCAGGCCTCCTGGACGGCGTCCTCGGCCTCGCCGGAGGAGCCGAGCATCCGGAACGCCACGGCCTCCAGCCGCGGGCGGTCCTCGTCGAAGCGGCGTGCGAGCCACTGGTCGTCGGTCATGTCCGGTCCCTTCCCCGAAGTGCGGTCACCGGTATGACGCAATCCTGGACCCGGATGTGACCGCCGCTGTACCAAAGTGGCGCCGGTCACCGTGTGCGGCAGGTCAGAAGTCCACGGGGTCGCGGACGATCGGGCAGGTCATGCAGTGGCCGCCGCCGCGGCCGCGGCCCAGTTCGGCGCCGACGATCGTGACGACCTCGATCCCGGCCTTGCGCAGCAGCGTGTTCGTCTGCGTGTTCCGGTCGTACGTCATGACCACGCCCGGCTCCAGCGCGACCGCGTTGTTCCCCGAGTCCCACTGCTGCCGTTCGGAGGCGTACACGTCGCCGCCGGTCTCGATGACCCGCAGGCCCGGCAGTCCCAGCGCGGCGGCGACGATGTCGGTGAACGCGGCCGTGCCGTGGTCGACCAGCTCCAGGCCCGGCTCCCGGTCGGCCGGGTACAGCGAGAACGCGTGGACCGAGTCCATGATCTGCGGGTAGAGGGTCACCACGTCGCGGTCGGCGAACGTGAACACCGTGTCCAGGTGCATCGCCGACCGCAGCTTCGGCATGCCCGCCACCACGACCCGCGTCGCGGCGCCGCGCGCGAACAGCGCCCGCGCGACCTGCGTGATCGCCTGCCGGGAGGTCCGCTCGCTCATGCCCATGAGGACCACGCCGTTCCCGACGGGCATGATGTCGCCGCCCTCGAACGTCGCCTGCCCCCACTGCCCGTCGGGGTCGCCCCACCACACGGTCGAGCCGGTGAACTCGGGGTGGAACGTGTAGACGGCCTTCATGAGCAGCGTCTCGTCGCGCCGCGCGGGCCAGTACAGCGGGTTCAGGGTGAGGCCGCCGTACAGCCAGCAGGTCGTGTCCCGCGTGTACAGCGTGTTCGGCAGCGGCGGCATCAGGTACTCGCGCACGCCGGTCGACTCGCGCGCGAGCGCGAGGTACGGCGGGCGCAGGTCCTCGGGGAGGTCCGCGGTCGACAGGCCGCCGATGAGGAACTCCGCGAGCGACTCGGGGCCCAGCGACTCCAGGTAGGTCCGGGTCGGCTCGATGAGGCCCAGGCCCACCTCGTTCGCGGTGATCTTCCGGTCGAGGAGCCACGACCGGGCCGCGGGGTCGGCGACCGTGGCCGCGAGGAGGTCGTGCAGCTCCACGAC
The DNA here is from genome assembly GCA_040643255.1 of Glycomyces sp. NPDC047369. Lineage (GTDB taxonomy): Bacteria > Actinomycetota > Actinomycetes > Mycobacteriales > Micromonosporaceae > Glycomyces. The sequence continues at coordinate 758,359 of JBEYTX010000002.1, forward strand.
CTCGACGCCCCTCGCCCGCATCTTGTTCACGAAGTCGAGGTGGTCGCGCTGCGCGTTCTCCACCCACATGACGTCGTCGAACAGCAGCCCGTCCGCGTTCGTGGGCGTCAGCCGCCGGTGCGCCAGGCCCGGCCGGCACACGAGGACCTTCCGCAGCCTGCCCACCTCGGAGTGGACGCCGTATCCGTTGGTCATATACTCCCCCTTTTAGATCGAGATCCAGCCGAGCGCGAGTGCGAGGACGCCGAGCGCGGCGCCCGCGACCGACACCGCCAGCAGCACCGCCTCGCCCGGACTGAACACGCGCCGCCCCTGCTCGCGGCGGGTCATGACGAACAGGATCGTCGCCGGGGCGTACACGATGAACGACACCAGCACGAACTTCAGCCCCGCCGCGAACAGCAGGAACGCCGTGTAGACCACGGCGATGAGCGCGATCGGCACCGCCCCGCCGGTCCGCCGCCCCACTGCGCCGCGGTCCCACCCCATCGCCACCTTCACCGCGAACAGGGCCGCGAGCAGGAACGGGATGAGCGTCAGGGCGCTCGTCAGGTCGAGCGCGAAGTTGAACGCGTCCTCCGAGAAGTACGTGACGACCAGGACCACCTGGCTCAGCGCCGTCGACAGGGCCAGCGCCGGGACGGGCACGTCCGCCGGGGTCGACCCGGCGAGGAACCGCGGCATGTCCTTGTCCTTCGCGGCGACGAACAGGACCTCCGCGGCCATGAGCGTCCACGCCAGGTACGCGCCGAGGACCGACACGATGAGCCCGACCGACACGAACACCAGGCCCCACGTGCCGACCGCGTGTTCCAGGACCCCGGCCATGGACGGCTGGCGCAGCTCCGCGATCTCGTCCATCGGCATGATCCCGTAGGACACGATCGTCACCGACGCGAAGACCGCGAACACCGACAGGAACCCGGTGACGGTGGCGCGGCCGACGTCTTCGCGGCGCTGCGCGTGCCGCGAGTACACGCTCGCGCCCTCGACGCCGAGGAACACGAACACCGTCGCCAGCATCGTGCCCTTCACTTGGGAGAACAGGGATCCGGCGTAGTCGGCGCCGCCCCAGTTCTCGGCGAACGCATGCGGGTCGAGGAAGAACAGCGCGAGGATCACGAACACGGCGATGGGGATGAGCTTCGCGACCGTGACGATCCGGTTGATCGCCGCGGCCTCCTTGACGCCGCGCTTGATGAGCAGGAAGAACCCCCACAGGCCCGCCGAGGACAGGACGACCGCGAGGACCGTGTCCCCTTCGCCGAGGGCCGGGACGACCGCCCCCGCGGTCGACATGATGAGGACCCAGTAGGTGACGTTGCCGACGCAGGCGCTGGCCCAGTAGCCGAACGCGGAGAAGAAGCCGGGGTACTCGCCGAACCCGGCCTTGGCGTACGCGTAGACCCCGGCGTCGAGGTCGGGGCGGCGGACGGCGAGCTGCTGGAACACGAACGCGAGCATGAGCATGCCGGTCCCGGCGACGGCCCAGGAGATGAGGGCCCCGGCGACGCCGGTCTGCTGCGCGAAGCGGGCGGGGAGGGAGAAGACGCCGGCGCCGACCATGGAGCCGACGACCATCGCGGTCATCGTCCAGTACGTGAACTTCACTGCGGGGCGGGCTTCGGCGGTGGCGGCGGTGTCGTGCGCCATGGCGTCCTCGCAGCTCGGTCGGGTCCGTGACGCCTGAATATAACTCCCGAATGGAGCGCGAAGCGGCGATTCGCACCGATCCGCGGGTTCGCGCGGGCCCGGTCCGGGTACCCGTGGGTTCCCCCCGAGAAGGGGCCCGACGGAAGGAGCTGACATGGACGTCTCGGAGCACAAGCCGGACCGCATCGTCGTCGGCGTGGACGGCTCGGCCCCGTCGCAGCGCGCCCTGGAGTGGGCGCTGCGCGAAGCCGCGCTCACCGGCGCGGAGCTGGAGGCGCTGCACGCGTGGGAGGTGCCCGCCGCGTACGGCACGGGCATGGTGATGACGCTCCCCAGCAACGAGGAGTTCGAGTCCGCCGCGAAGCAGGTCCTCAGCCGCGCGATCGACCAGGCCGCGGGCGCCGACCCGGGCGTGGTGATCGTGCAGAACACCGTCGCCGGGCATCCGGCGCGGGTCCTCATGGACGCCGCCGAAGGCGCGTCGCTCCTGGTCGTGGGCTCGCGCGGGCACGGCGGGTTCGTGGGGACGCTCGTCGGCTCGGTCAGCCAGTACTGCGTCTCGCACGCGCCGTGCCCGGTCGTGGTGGTGCGCGACCTGTCCGAGAAGGACTAGGTCCCGCGCAGGTCGGGACCGGTTCCGGTCCCGACCGTGACCGATTACGACTGGGGCCGGTAGGCGAAGCGCCGCAGGACCGTCCCGGTCCCGGCGGCGCCGACGCCGAGCATCCGGCCGGTGAAGCCGGTCGCGACCTCCGTGGACAGGTAGCGGCCGTCGAGGCGCGCGAGCTCGGTCCCGTCGGCGGTGAGCACGAGGTCGTCGGGGCCGTACGCGGTCATCGTCTCGGCCGCGCATTCGACCGCCGCGATCCGCAGGACCGCTTCGGGTCCGGCCGGGGCCGACCCGAGTTCGGCGATGACGCCGCCGATACGGGCCTCGGCGCGGACGCGGCCCTCGGCGTAGACCAGGCCGTACCGGTGCCGGTCGTCGATGCGGACCTCGAACCGGCCCGAACCCTCGAACCCGGCCTCCGCCTCCCAGCGGAGGTCCTTGACGCGCACGCAGAGCAGCCCGGGGGAGCCGTCCTCCGGGTCGCGCAGGTCGAGCCCGCCGCCGTCGCGCACCGTCGCGATCGCGGCGGGCTCGCTCGCGGGCGCGACCCAGCGCAGGCCGGGCCGCGGGGCGATGAACTCGTCGGCGAACCCGGTCGGGTCGGGTGTGAACTCGTAGCGGTCCTCGTCGAAGACCGGCCAGCCGTCGGCCCAGTCGACCCCGGCGAGGAACGTCTCGCGGCCGAGCACGTGGAACGAGGGCGTGAACCCGCCCGGGCGCACCGCGAGGTACACGGCGGCCCAGTCGCCGTCGGCGGTCTCGACGAGGTCGGCGTGGCCGGTGTTCTGCACCGGGTGCGGCGTGGACCGGTGGGTGAAGACGGGGTTGCGCGGGCACGGCTCGTACGGGCCCTCGGGGCGGTCGGCGCGCGCGATCGTGACGCTGTGGCCGCGTTCGGTCCCGCCCTCGGCGAGCAGCAGGTACCAGTGGCCGCCGATGCGGTACAGGTGCGGCGCTTCGGGATGCGCGAGGCCCGCGCCCTGCCACACGAGGTAGGGCGGTTCCTCGAACTCGCCGGTCTTCATGTCGAGGCGGCCCTGCCAGACGCCGTTGCCGCTGCGGCCGTCGTCGTCGGTGCGGACGGCGCCCGTCCAGGTGAGGTAGCAGGTGCCGTCCTCGTCCCAGGCCAGATCGGGGTCGATCCCGGCCGCCTGCGGCACGAACACCGGGTCGCTCCACACCAGGTGGTCATGGTCGGTATCGGACACGAGCTCGGCCGAGACGATGGTCTGCCCCATGTCGTGGCCGACGTTCGTGGTCACGAAGTACAGGCGGCCGTCGTGGTGGCGCAGCGTCGACCCGTAGATCCCGCCCGAGGGCCGCCCGTCGCCGCGCAGGAACTGGCCGCGCCGGTCGAGGATGTTCCCGATCTGGCGCCACGACACGAGGTCCCGGCTGTGGAACAGCGGCGCGCCCGGGAAGTACTCGAAGCTCGAATGCGCCAGGTAGTAGTCCTCGCCGACCCGGCACACCGTCGGGTCGGGGTGGAAACCGGGGACGATCGGATGCACGGCTGCGGACACGCGGGGAGTGCTCATCCGACTAAGTTTAGTCGATAAACTTTTCAGGCCGCGGCGTGCTGCACGCCCCACTGGGCCGCGTACCGGCCTGACGCCGCGAGCAGTTCCGCGTGGGTGCCCTGCTCGGCGATGCGGCCGTGCTCCAGGACCACGATCACGTCGGCGGAGCGGATCGTGCTCAGCCGGTGGGCCACGACGAGCGTGGTCCGGTCCCGCATGAGCGTCTCGAGCGCGCCCTGGATGTGCCGCTCCGACTCCGAGTCGAGCGCGCTCGTCGCCTCGTCGAGGAACAGGATCCGCGGGTCGCGGATGAGCGCCCGCGCGATCGACAGGCGCTGGCGCTGCCCGCCCGACAGGCGCGCGCCCCGCTCCCCGACGATCGTGTCCCACCCGTGCGGCAGGGCCTCCACGAACTCGAGGGCGTTCGCGTCCCGCAGCGCCGCCCGCACCCGGTCGTCGCCGATCGGGCCGAGCCCGTACGTGATGTTGTCGCGCACCGACCCCTCGAACAGGACCGAGTCCTGCGGCACCACCGACACGTGCCGGCGCACCGACCGCATGTCCAGGCCCTCCATGTCCGCGCCGTCGACGAGCACCGCGCCCGACTCCGGGCGGATCAGCCCCAGCACCGTGTTCATCAGCGTCGACTTCCCCGACCCCGACGGGCCCACGAACGCGACCGTGCGGCCCGGCTCGACCACCAGGTCCACGCCGTCCAGGGCCGGGCGGCCCGAGTCGGGGTAGCGGACCGAGACGCCGCGCAGCTCCACCCGGCCCTCGACCGCGTCCACGGTCCGGCCCTCGTTGCGCTCGATGTCGGGGTCCTGGAGGACCTCCGCGATCGACCGCACCGACTCCGTCCCGCGCGCCGTCACCGGCACCAGGTTGAGGACCGCGCCCACCGACCCGGTCAGCATCGAGAAGTACGTGCCGAGCAGCACGACCTGCCCGGCCGAGATCGGCGCCCACTCCAGGAGCGCGACCGCCGCGGCCAGCAGCAGGCACCCGACGGACAACAGCTGCATGGTCACCCAGCTCGCAGCGCCGAAGCGGCCGTTGACGACGTCGAGCCGCAGGCCCCGGTGCCGCACCTCGTCGGCGACCCGCGAGACCCGCTCGGCCGCCACGTGCTCCAGGCCGTGCGCGCGGGTGATCGGCATGAGCGCCGCCATCTCGCCGACCCGCGCCGAGAACACCTCCATCTCCTTGCGGAACTCCTGGTTGCGCTCCTGGGTGCGGCGGCGGGTGAACCACCAGACGCCGAAGCCGCACGGCAGCGACAGCGCGAACACCGGCAGGAACTGCGGCACCGACAGCGCCGTCATCGTGATCGCGCCCGCGAACACGAACACCGCCTGGAGGAACGGCCCGCCCGACTGGGAGAGCATGAGCTCGACGTTCTCGACGTCGCGCACGACCTTGCTCTGGATGATCGACGCGTTCGACCGCGAGTGGAACCCGATCGACAGCAGCTGGAGCCGCGCCGCGAGCGCGTTGCGCAGGTCGGCGCCGAGCGAGCGCACGACGCCCATGTACAGGCCCGTGAACCACACGTGCGTGAACACGTTCTGGAAGACGAGGACGGCCGCGCCGACGGCGAGCCAGCCGAGCGTCGACAGCGGGCCGCGGCCGACGACCGCGTCGACGGCGGCGCCGGTGATGACCGGCAGCAGCCACACCGGGCTGTCCTTGACGATGAAGACGGCGACGGCCGCGGCGAGCCGCCCCCGCCTTGGCTTGAGCGTCCGCGCGAGCGACGCGATCGGGTGCTTGCCGTCGAGGGTGATGGAGTCCATCAGGAGTGCCCCGGATTCGGTTCGAGGAAATGGGTCTTCGCCGGTTCGGTTGCGCCGCAGCGGGGCTCGGGGACGGGATGGGGACGGGGGCCGCGGACGCCCCCGCGGCCGTCCGGCCCCGGGGGATCACCGCCGACCATCGTAGCCCCGCGCATGCTCCGCGCGCCCTGGCAATTCCGACGGAACGGGACGACAATCGAGGTGTGATCTGCGGCAACGCGGTCCACCGGCACGCGTGCCCCGTTCGCGGCTCCAGGTCGGCGGGGGCGTTCCGCGGGGTATCGTGCATCGGTCGGACACGACCGCGGACGCCCGCCCGCGCGTGCCCGGCGACCGCCCGTCCGACAGGAAGTGAACGCAAGTGACCGCCGCCGGCAGCGCGGGTCAGCCCGGACCCGCAACCGACACCGCGCCCCAGCCGGGGCACGGCGTCAGGGACGCCACCCGCCTCGCGCTCGTCGTCGGCGCCCTCGGCGTCGTCTTCGGCGACATCGGCACCAGCCCGATCTACGCGCTCCAGACGGTGTTCAACCCCGCCGACCCGCACCCGGTGCCCGTGGCCCCCGAGAGCATCTACGGCGTCGTCTCCCTCATGTTCTGGTCCATGGTCATCATCGTCACGGTGACGTACGTGCTCCTGGCGATGCGCGTCGACAACGACGGCGAGGGCGGCATCATGGCCCTCATCACGCTCCTCCACAAGTGGAAGCAGGGCCGCGGCCGCCGCGCCGCGCTCACCCTCGCCGCCCTCGGCATCTTCGGCGCGTCCCTGTTCCTCGGCGACTCCATGATCACGCCCGCGATCTCCGTGCTCTCCGCCGTCGAGGGCATCGAGGTCGTCGCCCCCAGCCTCGACAGCCTCGTCATCCCGGTCACCGCCGTCATCATCGTGGTGCTGTTCCTCGTGCAGCGCAAGGGCACCGCGGCCGTCGGGCGCGCCTTCGGGCCCGTGATGATCGCCTGGTTCTGCGTCCTCGCGATCCTCGGGATCCGCGGGATCAGCGGCCACCCCGAGATCCTCAAGGCCCTCAGCCCCGTCTACGCCGCGGACTTCCTGGTCGACCACTTCCACATCGCGTTCTTCGCGCTCGCCGCGATCGTCCTGTGCGTCACCGGCGCCGAGGCGCTCTACGCCGACATGGGCCACTTCGGGCGCCCCGCCATCACCAAGGCCTGGCTCATCCTCGTCTTCCCCGCGTGCCTGCTCAACTACATGGGGCAGGGCGCGATGGTCCTGGAGGACGGCACCGCCGTCTCCGGCCCGTTCTTCCTCCTCGCCCCCGGCTGGGCCCGCCTCCCGCTGCTGATCCTCGCCACCGCGGCCACGGTCATCGCCGCGCAGGCCGTCATCACCGGCGCCTACTCCGTGGCCGCGCAGGCGTCGCGCCTCGGGTACCTGCCGCGCCTGCGCATCGACCACACCTCCGCCGAGCAGTACGGCCAGATCTACGTCCCGTGGATCAACTGGCTGCTCATGGTCTCGGTGCTCACGCTCGTGTTCGCGTTCCGGTCCTCGCACGCGCTCGCGTACGCGTACGGCATGGCCGTCATGGGGACGATCACGATCATGACGCTTTTGTTCCTGTACATCGCGAAGTCGCGGTGGGAGCTGCCGCTGTGGCTCGTCCTCGGCGGCGGGACGCTCCTGCTCGGCTTCGACCTGCTGTTCCTGGCCGCGAACTTCACGAAGCTCGTCCACGGCGCGTGGCTGCCGCTGCTCATCGGCCTCGCCGCGTTCACCGTCATGGTCACCTGGCAGAAGGGCCGCGCGATCGTCACCGCCGAGCGCGAGCGCCGCGAAGGCCCGCTGCGCGCGTGCGTCAAGCAGCTGCGCGCCGAGCTGCCGAAGACGAACTGCGTGCCCGGGACCGCCGTGTTCCTCAACCGCGGGAAGCTCACGACGCCGCTGGCGCTGCGCGCCAACATGGAGCACAACCACGTGCGGCACAAGCAGATCGTCATCGCCTCGATCGAGACGAAGCCGGTCCCGCGCATCGGCGACGAGGACCGCGTCTCGGAGGACTTCCTCGGCTTCGCCGACGACGGCATCGTCTACGTGCAGATCCGCTTCGGGTACATGGAGGTCCAGGACGTGCCGCGCGCGCTCGCGCAGCTCGACCGGGCCGGGCACGGCGGGCGGCTGCACATCGACGAGGCGTCGTACTTCCTGTCGACGATCCACCTGCACCCGAGCGAGCAGCCGACGATGGCGCAGTGGCGCAAGCACCTGTTCATCGCGACCTCGCGGATCACCGCCGACGCCGCCGACCACTTCCGGCTCCCGCGCGAGCGCACCATCATCATGGGGTCCCAGGTCGACGTCTGATCCGCCACACGCGTGGACGCGGCGCCCGCGGCGTGCCTATGATCGAAACGAAAACACTTCGTTTCGATAGGGGCAGGCCAGTGGAACGACGCTCACGGCTCTCGACCGAGCGCGAGGCGGAGATCTTCGCGACCGTCGAGCGCCTGGTCAGGGCCCACGGCTACGAGAACGTGACCATGCAGCAGATCGCCGCCGAGGCGCACACCAGCACCGCCACGCTCTACCGGCACTGGAACGGCAAGCCGCGCCTCGTCGTCGAGGCCGTCCGCAACCGCAAACCGCACCCGCTCGAAGCCGTCGACACCGGGAGCCTCCGCGGCGACCTCGTCGCGGGCGTCGGCCCCATGGAGCACGCCGCGCCCGGCGACCACGAGCTCATGGCCGGCATCCACAACGCCGCCCGCGCCGACGCCGACCTCGCCGCCGCCGTCCGCGAGGTCCTGGCCGGACCCATCGAGCGGGCCGTCGAGACCGTCATCGACCGCGCCGTCGCCCGCGGCGAGATCCCGCCCGACCCGCCCGGGCGCCGCTTCGTCCACGAACTGCTCCTGGCGCCCATCGCCGTGCGCCCCATGATGACCGGGAAGCACCCGGACTCGGAGTACCTCACCGCCTACATCGACGCCGTCATCCTTCCCGCACTTGGAGTCCGCCGTGACCACTGAGACCCTCGAACCGCCGGCCGAGCGCGCCGGCGCCAAGCTCCCCTCCCACTTCGGGTGGATCTACGCCGCGCTCATGGTCACCATGCTCCTGTCGGCGCTCGACCAGACCATCGTCTCCACCGCGCTCCCCACGATCGTCGGCGAACTCGACGGCCTCTCCCACATGGCGTGGGTGACCACCGCGTACATCCTCGCCGCGACGATCGGCATGCCCGTCTACGGGAAGCTCGGCGACCTCATCGGCCGCCGCCAGCTGTTCCTCGCCGGCCTCGCCGTGTTCGTCCTCGGCTCCGGCCTCGCCGGGTTCGCGCAGGACATGCCGCAGCTCATCGCGTTCCGCGCCTTGCAGGGCCTCGGCGGCGGCGGGCTCATGATCGTCTCCCAGGCGATCATCGCCGACCTCGTCCCCGTCCGCCAGCGCGCGAAGTTCATGGGCCCCATGGGCGCCGTGTTCGGCCTCGCCGCCGTGGCGGGCCCGCTCCTCGGCGGCTGGATCACCGACAACGCCGACTGGCGCTGGGCGTTCTGGATCAACCTGCCGCTCGGCGTCGCCGCGCTCCTCATCTCCGCGCTCGCGATCAAGCTGCCGCGCAAGCAGGTCAAGGTCGCCTTCGACTACCTCGGGACGGCGCTCATGGCCGTGGCCGTGACCTCGCTGATCCTGGTGTGCACGTGGGGCGGCACCGAGTACGACTGGACGTCGCCGACGATCCTGTGGCTCGGCGCGGTCACGGTCGCCGCCGCGGTGCTGTTCGCGGTCGTGGAGCGACGCGCGAAGGAGCCGCTCATCCCGCTGCGGATGCTGAAGAACCCGGTGTTCTCGATCGCGACGCTCATCGGCATGATCGCGATCGGCCTGGGCATGTTCGCCGTCATCTCCTACATGCCGACGTACCTCCAGATGGTGTACGGCTACTCGGCGACCGAGTCGGGGCTGCTGCTCATCCCGATGGTCGCGGGCATGATGCTCACGGCCGTCACCTCGGGTTCGCTCGTGTCGAAACTGGGGCGGTACAAGGGGTTCGTGGTCGCGGGCATGCTCGTGATGCCGGTCGGGATCTGGCTCATGTCCACACTCGACCCGTCGTCGCCCGTCTGGGTGCTGTGCGCGTACATCGCGCTGCTCGGCGCGGGCATGGGCCTGGTCATGCAGAACCTGGTGCTCGCGGTGCAGAACGCGTTCCCGCAGAGCGAGGTCGGGACCGCGACCTCCTCGAACAACTTCTTCCGCGAGATCGGCGCGACCGTGGGCGTCGCGGTGGTCGGGGCGATCTTCACGAACCGGCTCACCGACCACCTCGCCGGGATTGGCACGGACTTCGGCGGCGCCGGGGCCGAGTCGATCACGCCCGCGATCGTCCGCTCGCTCCCGGACGCCTTGCGCGACCAGGTGATCAACGCGTACTCGGACGCGCTGCTGCCGATCTTCCTCGGGCTGGTCCCGGTGATCCTCGTCGGCACGGTGCTCGCGTTCTTCCTGCCGAACCGGAAGCTCCGGGAGGACGCGGAGCACGCGCCGTCGCATTAGCCCGCCGACGGGTAGGGGGTGAACCGGCTCTGGCGGTCGGTCACCTCCAGCGGCGCGCCGATCGCGGGGAACGCCCGCTGCGGGCAGCCCTTGCGGTCGCACACCTTGCAGCCCGGGCCGATCGGGGTGAGCATCGCCGGGTTGGCGAGGTCGAGCCCGTCGGCGTAGACGAGCCGGTGCGCATGGTGGAGGTCGCAGCCGAGGCCGATCGCGAACGTCTTCGCGGGCGTCCCGAACCCGCCGTAGCGGCGGGTCACCGTGCGCGCCACCCACAGGTAGGAGCGGCCGTCGGGCATCTGCGCGAGCTGGGTGCGGATCTGGCCGGGGCTCGCGAACGCCTCGTAGACGTCCCACAGCGGGCAGGTGCCGCCGACGCGCGAGAAGTGGAAGTCGGTGGCGGACTGGCGCTTCGAGATGTTCCCGGCCCGGTCGACGCGCACGAAGAAGAATGGGACGCCGCGCGCGCCGGGCCGCTGGAGCGTCGACAATCGGTGCGCGACGGTCTCGAAGCCGACGCGGAAGCGCCGCCCGAGCAGGTCGATGTCGTAGCGCAGTTCCTCTGCGGCCCTGAGGAACGGCCCGTACGGGAGGATGAGCGCGCCCGCGAAGTAGTTCGCGAGGCCGATCCGCGCGAGGCCGCGGGCCTCGTCCCCCGACAGGTCCGCACTCTCCACTTCGGACGCGATGAGGTCGTCGCAGGCGACGAGCGCGAGGTGCGTGGCGATCTGGAACGCCCGCTGCCCGGGGCTGAGCAGCGGCGAGACCCGCAGGAGGCGGGCGTCGGGCTCGAAGCGGCGCTTCACGCGGCCCGCCTCGCCCGCTTCGAGATCGGCGACGACCGTGCCGTGGCGGTCGTGCAGGAGCCGGGCCAGGCCCTCGGCGAGGCTCCCGGGGTCGAGGGACGCCTCCTCGTACATCCGCTCGGCGGCCTCGTCGAGTGCGGCGACGTGGTTCCGCTTGGCGTAGAACAGGTCCCGCACCTCCTCGTGCGCGGTCGGCGATCCGGCGTCGAGCTCGGCGCTCATCGCGGCGTTGCGCTCGACCGAGTGCCGGTAGCGGCGGTGCAGGTCCACCACGTACTGCGCGAGGCCGGGCATCGACTCGGCGAGCTCGCGGGCCTCGCCGTCCGAGTACTGGTGGGCGGTGTCGGCGAGCGCGTCGCGCAGCTGCGCGGTGAGCCGGTCGCTCTCGGAGGCGGAGAACCGCTGCACGTCCACGTCGTAGACCTCGGCGAGGCGCAGCAGCACCGGCCCGGTGATCGGCCGCTGGTTCGACTCCATCTGGTTGACGTAGCTCGTGGAGATCCCCAGCGCCGTCGCGAGCGCGGCCTGCGTCAGCCCCTGCTCCTCGCGGAAGCGGCGCAGCCGCAGCCCCACCTTCGCCTTGCGCAGCGCCATGGCCACGTCCTTTCACAGATTACACAACCCGGCCCGGAAATTTCCACAAGAAACCACATTTACAGCGGTTTCAAGGGCATCCGGGTGTGTGCATACTGTGAAACATACCCTCTCGCCGCACTGCCAGGAGCCGCCAGTGATCACCCACCGCGTCCGCACCCACGCCTCCCGCGAGGACCTGCCCCGGGAGGGCCAGCTGGCCTGGAAGCTCGCCGCCGCCGCGGTCGACCCGGTCCCGGTGGAGCGGGAGGTCGCCGAGATGATCGGCAACCGGGTCATCGACAACGCCGCGGTCGCGGCGGCGTCCTTGGCGCGCCGGCCCGTGGTGAGCGCCCGCGCGCAGGCGCTCGCGCACCCGTATTCGCCGGGCGCGGCCGTGTTCGGGGCGGCGGGCCGGTGCTCGCCGGAGTGGGCGGCCTGGGCGAACGGGGTCGCCGTGCGCGAACTCGACTTCCACGACACGTTCCTGGCCGCGGACTACTCGCACCCGGGCGACAACATCCCGCCGGTGCTCGCGGTCGCGCAGCACCGGGGCCTCGACGGGCGCGCGCTGGTGCGCGGGATCGCCGCGGGGTACGAGGTCCAGGTGGACCTGGTGCGCGGGATCTGCCTGCACGAGCACCGGATCGACCACATCGCGCACCTCGGGCCCTCGGCCGCCGCCGGGATCGGCGCGCTCCTCGACCTGCCCGTCGCGACGGTGTACCAGGCGATCGGGCAGGCGCTGCACACGACGACCGCGACGCGGCAGTCCCGCAAGGGCGCGATCTCCTCGTGGAAGGCGTACGCGCCCGCGTTCGCGGGCAAGGCCGCCGTGGAGGCCGTGGACCGGGCGATGCGCGGCGAGGGCGCCCCGTCGCCGGTCTACGAAGGCGAGGACGCGGTGATCGCGCGGCTCCTCGGCGGGCCCGGCGCCGTCTACGAGGTGCCGCTTCCCGCTGCGGGCGAAGCGAAGCGGGCGATCCTCGACACGTACACGAAGGAGCACTCCGCGGAGTACCAGTCGCAGGCGCTCATCGACCTGGCCCGCCGGATGGCCCCGCGCGTCGACCTCGACCGCGTCCGCGAGGTCGTGATCCACACGAGCCACCACACGCACTACGTGATCGGCACGGGCGCGGAGGACCCGCAGAAGACCGACCCCGACGCGAGCCGCGAGACGCTCGACCACTCGATCATGTACATCTTCGCGGTGGCGCTCGAAGACCGGGCGTGGCACCACGAGCGGTCCTACACTCCCGAACGCGCGCACCGGCCTTCGACCGTGGCGCTGTGGCGGAAGGTCCGCACCGTGGAGGACCCGGAGTGGACCGCGCGGTACCACGACCCGGACCCGGACAAGCGGGCGTTCGGCGGCCGCGTCGTCATCACGCTGGACGACGGCTCGGTCGTCGAGGACGAACTGGCCGTCGCGGACGCGCACCCGGCGGGGGCGCGGCCGTTCGGGCGCGAGCAGTACATCGCGAAGTTCCGCAAGCTCACTGAAGGCGTGATCGAGGACGCCGAGCAGGACCGGTTCCTCGACCTCGCGTGCCGCCTCGACGCGCTCGACGCGAACGGCGTCCGGGCCCTGAACCTCGCCGCGCCGCCCGGCGCGCTGACCGAACCGACCGCGAAGGGGCTCTTCTGATGCCGACTCCAGCCGAGAAGCGCCGCCGCCTGCGCGAAGGCCTCGCGTCGGGCCGACTCCAGCGCCTCCCCGGGGCGTTCTCGCCCCTGGTCGCGAACATGGTCGCCGACCACGGCTTCGACGGCGTGTACGTCTCCGGCGCGGCCCTCGCCGCCGACCTGGGCCTGCCCGACATCGGGCTGACCACGCTCACCGAGGTCGCTACCCGCGGCGGCCAGATCGCCCGCGCCACCGACCTGCCGACCCTGATCGACGCGGACACCGGCTTCGGCGAGGTCGGCAACGTCGCCCGCACGATCCGGTCCCTTGAGGACGCCGGGCTGGCGGGCTGCCACCTCGAAGACCAGGTGAACCCCAAGCGCTGCGGGCATCTCGACGGCAAGGCCGTCGTGCCGGCCGACGAGATGGTCCGCCGCGTCGCCGCCGCCGTCAAGGCCCGCACCGACCCGGACTTCGTCGTCTGCGCCCGCACCGACGCCCGCGCGATCGAGGGCCTCGACGCCGCGATCGACCGCGCGAAAGCCTATGCGGACGCCGGTGCCGACCTGGTGTTCCCGGAGGCCCTGCGCGACGAGGCCGAGTTCGCGGCCTTCCGCAAAGCGGTCGACGTCCCGCTGCTCGCCAACATGACCGAGTTCGGGACCTCCCCGAACCTCACTGCGGCGCAGCTGGAGGACCTCGGCTACAACGTGGTCATCTGGCCCGTCTCCAGCCTCCGCGCCGCGATGGGCGCGGTGGAGGAGCTCTTCGCGACGCTGACTGCCGAAGGCACGCAGGCGTCCCTGGTGGACCGCATGCAGACCCGCGCCCGCCTCTACGACCTGGTCGACTACGCCTCGTACAACGAGTTCGACCAGGCCCTGTTCAACTTCGAGGTCCCCGGGAGGGACGCATGAGCACCGCACCTTCGAGCGTCCGCAAGGGTCTGGCAGGGGTCGTCGCCGACACGACCGCGATCTCCGAGGTCGTCCCCGAGTCCCTGTCCCTGACGTACCGGGGCTACCCGGTGCAGCAGCTCGCCGCGTCCCGCTCGTTCGAGGAGGTCGCGCACCTCATCTGGTACGGCGAGCTCCCCGATGCGGCCCAGCTCGCGGCCTTCACGGCTCGCGAACGCGCACAACGGGAAGTCACCCGCTCGACCATCGGGGTCGTCGACCGGATCCCCGACGGCTGCCATCCGATGGACCTGCTGCGCACCGCGGTCTCCTGCCTCGGCGCGGAGGACCCCGCCGAGGACGACAACCGGCGCGAGTCGAACCAGGCGAAGGCCGAGGCGCTGTTCGCGAAGCTCCCCACGGTCATCAGTCACGCGCACCGCCGCCGCCACGGCCTCGACCGGATCGCGCCCGACCCGTCCCTGGGGTGGTCGGCGAACTTCTTCCACATGTGCTTCGGCGCCGTCCCGGCCCCGGAGGTGCTGCGCTGCTTCGAGGTCTCGATGATCCTCTACGCCGAGCACTCCTTCAACGCCTCGACGTTCACCGCCCGCGTCGTCGCCTCCACGCTCTCCGACATGTACTCGGCCGTGACCGCCGCGATCGGCGCCCTCAAGGGCCCGCTCCACGGCGGCGCCAACGAGGCGGTCATGAAGATGATGCTGGAGATCGGCGACCCGGCCCGCGCCGCCGACTGGTTGCGGGACCGCCTGTCCGCCAAAGAGAAGGTGATGGGCTTCGGGCACCGCGTCTACAAGGATGCCGACTCGCGCGTCCCGACCATGAAGGCCGCCCTGGACGACATGGCGGCCCTGACCGGCGGCGAGCGGTGGGTGCGGATGTACGAGGAGCTGGAGTCGGCCATGCTGGCGGCCAAGGGCATCCACCCGAACCTCGACTTCCCGGCCGGGCCGGCCTACTACCTCATGGGTTTCGACATCCCCATGTTCACGCCGCTGTTCGTCATGGCCCGCATCACCGGCTGGACCGCGCACATCATCGAGCAGCTCGACGCGAACTCCCTGATCCGCCCTCTCTCGGCCTACACCGGCCCGACCGAGCGCCCCGTCCCCGCCTAGGTGTGTCTCCGGGGCCCGCCCCCTCTGCGGGCCCCGGAAATCTCAAGCGCCCCTGGCGATCTGGAGGCAGGTGATCGCGGCCGTGGCCGACCAGGCCTGCGGGCGGCAGGCCGCCGGGTAGGGGACCGGGCGGTCGCGTTCCGCGCGTGCGAAACCGGCGTGGAGCTCCGGCATGCGGAAGCCGAAGCCCTCCGCGGCGTGGAGGAGTCCTTCGACCACGACCGCGGCCTCCTGGCGGAGCCCAGCGCGCGCCATGCCGTGGGCGATGATCGCGGAGTCGTGGGCCCACACGGCCCCGCCGTGGTAGCTCAGGGGCCAGAACCCGGCCGCGCCGCTCGACATCGTGCGGATCCCGTAGCCGGAGCTCATCGACTCGCCCACCAGGAGCGTCGCGATCGCGGCCTCGTCTGCGGCGCTGACGATCCCGGTGCCGAGGAGGTGCCCGATGTTGCTGGTGAGCGTGTCGACGGCCCGGCCGTCGCGGTCGAGGGCGATCGCCGGGTAGCGGCCCTCGGGGGTCTCGACCCAGAACCGGTCGTCGAAGCGGTCGCGCAGCCGCGCCGCCCACTCGCGCCACTCGGACCCGTCCCCGCCGAACGCGTCGAGGAGGTCCGCGGCGCCCGCGGCGGCCTCGTGCGCGTAGCCCTGCGCCTCGCAGAGTGCGATGGGGCCCTTGGCGAGCCGCCCGTCGCGCCACTGGATCGAGTCGCCGGAGTCCTTCCAGCCCTGGTTCGACAGGCCCTTGCCGTTGCGGTCGAAGTACGACAGGAACCCGTCCTTCGCGGCGGCCGCGGCGATCCACCGGAGGGCCGCGTGCAGGTTCGGGACCAGCTCGGCGACCTCCTCGCGCGGCATCCCGGCCCGCCAGGCGTCCACGAGCAGGCACACCCACAGCGCCGTCGCGTCCACGGTCCCGTAGTAGAGCGGCGGCAGGTCGAGGCCCCCGCCGGAGACGGGCAGCGAGGCCGCGCGCAGCTCGTGCGCGATCTTCCCCGGCTCCTCCTCGGTCTCGGCGTCGTCCGACTTCCCTTGCAGGCGTGCGAGGACCCGCAGGGTGGAGGCCGCGATCCCCACGTCCACGGGGAGCATCATCCGTGCGGCCCACAGCGAGTCGCGGCCGAACAGGGTGAAGAACCAGGGGGCGCCGGCCGCGAGGAAGTCGTCCCCGGGGTGGTCGGGGAACGCCAGGCGCAGCGCGTCGAGGTCGTCGAGGGCGGTCGCGGCCCAGCGGGCGAGCCGTCCGTCGACCCCCGTGGTGTCGACGGTCCAGCCCGCGCGATGCGCGGCGGCCTGCACGACCAGGCCCGGGTCGCTCACCCGGATCCCCCAGTGCAGCACCGCGGTCCCGCCCGGCCCGACCGCGAAGGGCCACTCCAGGACCAGTGATCCGTCCTCGATGGACCAGGTTCCGGCGTCGGCGGTCAGCGCGAACGACGCGTCCCCGGAGGCGACGACCGCCGAGGGCCCGTCGGCGTCCGCGGTCCACGCCGCGGCCTTCCCGTGGCCGGCCTTGACCTCCTGCAACGGTGCGAAGTCCGGTTCCACCCAGAGCCGTAGCACCGTCGACACCTCCCGGTCCACCACCGACGCCACGGTCAGTGCCTCCCCGAGGGTCCCGTCACTGACGTGGCGCTCCCGGCCGAGGCGCAGGTGCGGGTCCGGGGACGGGTCGTCCAAGCCGCGCAGGACCGCGTCGAACCCGACGCTGCGCGCGCCGCGCCCGGAGGTCGCGATCGCTTCGGGCGCTTCGCCCCCGACCTCGATCCGGAGGCCGCGCGCGAACCGGCGGTCCCCGTGGAACAGGCCGTCGATCGGGGCGGTCATCGAACCGTCCGGACGCGACCACGCCTGGGTGGGCGCGTGCAGCGCGATGACGGCGTCGTGCAGGAAAGGCTGGCGGCCGGGGATCATCCCTTGACGGCTCCTTCGCTCGTGTTCATGATGTGCTTCTGGAAGACGAAGAACAGCACCGCGACCGGGATCGTCATGATCGCGGCGGCCGCGAGCTTGACCGGGTACTGCGTGCCCTGGCTGAGCTGCCCGGACGCGAGCGAGGCCACGCCCTTCGTGAGCGTCGTCAGCTCGGGCGACTGGGTCGAGACGATGAAGTGGCTCAGCTCGTTCCACGACCCCTGGAACGACAGGATCACGATCGTGACCAGCGCCGGGCGCGCCATCGGCAGCACCACGGACCAGAACACCCGGAACGTCCCGGCCCCGTCGATGCGCGCCTGCTCCTCCACCGACACCGGGACCGACTCGAAGAAGCCCTTCATGATGAAGACCCCCGCCGCGTCCACCAGCAGCGGCAGGATCATGCCCGCGTAGGAGTCGTAGATCCCGAGCTGGTTGAGCACCAGGAACTTCGGGATGAGCAGGACCACCGAGGGGACGGCCATGACCGCGACGATGAGCGCGAACACGAGGCCCCGGCCCCGGAACTTGAGCCGCGCGAGCGCGTAGCCCGCGAGCGACGCGAAGAACACCCGGCCGATCGTGACGGCGACGGTGACGATCGCGGAGTTCGCGAACCACACCGGGAAGTCCGAGCGCGTGAACAGCCGCTCGTACGCGGCGAACGTCCACGTCCGCGGCCACAGGGACACCGCGTTCGCGGCGGCCTCCGCGTCCGGTTTGAACGAGGTCGCGATCTGCACCAGGAACGGGAAGACGTACACGACCGCGAGGGACACGAGCACCGCGTACAGCACGGCCTGCCCCACCCGGGGCTTCCGCTTGCGCGCCAGGGAAGTCGTCATGCCTTCGCCCCCTTCGCGAGGCGTCGCGCGACCCGCTTCGACGTGTCGCGCTCGCGCAGGATCCAGCGTTGGAAGAGCGTGAAGACGACGATGATCGCGAACAGCACGAACGAGATCGCCGCACCCTGCCCCCACGCCTGGTCGGTGAACGCCGCCTCGTACGACAGGTACGCGGGCGTCACCGTGGTCTTGCCGGGCCCGCCCTGCGTGCCCGTGTAGATCTGGTCGAACACCTGCCAGCACCCGATGAGCCCCAGCGTGAGCACGGTGAACAGCGCGGGCCGCAGCTGCGGGAGCGTGATCCGCCAGAACCGCTGCCACGCCGTCGCGCCGTCCATGCGCCCGGCCTCGTCGAGCTCCGGCCCGATGTTCTGGAGCGCCGCCAGGAACAGCAGCATGAACGTCCCGCTCGTGGTGAACACCGCCATGAGGACGAGCGCGCTCATCGCCACCGACGGCCCCGACAGCCAGTCCCACCACGACACGCCCAGGAAGTCCGAGCCGGTGAGGAACGCGGGCCCCGTCCCGCCGCCGAGCGCGACGTGGACGATCCCCCGCGGGTCGTTGAACCAGTTGGGGCCGTTCAGGCCGATCCACCCGAGCACCTGGTTGACCGCGCCGGAGGTGGAGAACAGGAACAGCCACAGCACCGTGATCGCCACCGAGCTGGTCACCGACGGGAAGTAGAACGCAGTGCGGAACAGGCCGCGCCCGCGCAGGACCGCGCGGTTCACCAGGACCGCCAGCAGGAGCGACAGGCCCGTCTGGAGCGGGACCACGAGCAGGACGTACCAGGCGTTGTTGCGCAGGGCGATCCCGAAGTTCCGCTCCGCGAGCCCGCCGCCCGAGGTGATCGCCGCGTAGTTGTCGAAGCCGACGAACCCGACGCCGGGCGCGAGCGGGGACCCGCGCCCGGTCCAGTCGGAGAAGCTCACCCACAGGGCCATGAGCACCGGCACGAGCATGAACAGCCCGAGCACGACGATCACCGGGAGCGTGAACAGCCACCCCGCGCGACCGTCGGTGCGCCGGGTCCGCCTGCGCGGTGCCTCGACGGCCATGCTCAGCCGACCACGGCTTCGAGGTCGCCCTGCACGGTGGCGAGGATCTGCGCCGGGTCGCCCGTCGCGAGCGACTCGAGCTGCGCGTTGAAGTCCGCGACGACCTCCGCGGAGCCGGCCGCGGTCGGCACGCCGGTCGCGTAGTCGGCGCCCGCGAGGAACGCCGCGAGCTCGGGGTTCTCGCTGCTCCACGTGTCGGCCGCGGACTGCACGGACGGCATGGGGCCGAAGGCCTCCGAGAACGCGAGCTGCTGGTCGGCGCTCGTCAGGTACTCCACGAGGTCGAGCGCGGCCTCCTGGTTCGGCGAGTCCGCGGCCATGCCCCAGCAGTTCGTGAACTGGAGGGTGCCCTGCCCGGCCGGGCCCGCGGGCATTTCCACGACCCGGTAGTTCACGTCGGGGAAGTCGGCGGACAGGCCGCCGGTGATCCAGTTGCCCTCGACGGTCATCGCCGCGAGCCCCTTGCCGAACGCCTCGCCGCCCCACCCGGCGCCGAGGTCCGCGGCGTAGGCGAACGTGCCGTCCTCCAAGTGGCCCTTGACGTATTCGAGGGCTTCGAGGTTCTCCGCGGAGTCGGCGACCGCGTTGGTCCCGTCCTCGGAGACCAGGCGCCCGCCCGCGCCGGCCATGAACGCGCCGACGCGCTGGTACTCCGCGCCGAACGCGAGCCCGACGGTGTCGCCGGAGGTCAGCGCCGCGGCGGCCGCGTCGAGCTGGTCCCAGGTCGTCGGAATGTCGGCGTCGGTGAGGCCCGCCTCGGCCCACAGGTCCGTGTTGATCACCAGCGCGAGCGTCGAGGAGTCCTTGGGGGCGCAGTAGAACTGGTCGTCGAGGGTGAAGTTCTGGACGAGCGAGGGGTAGAAGTCGTCCTTGTTCGCGAGCAGGTCGCCGTACGGTTCGAGGGAGCCGTTCGCGGCGTACCCGGCGAGCTTCTCCGGGGCCAGGTAGAACAGGTCGGGCGGGGATCCCGCCGCGAAGCCCTGCGACAGCTCCTGGTCCATGTTCGTGGCGGCGACCGCGGTCGCCTCGATGCCGGACTCCTCGGACCAGGCCGCGAGCGCGGCCTCGATCGCCTGCGTCTCGGCTTCGCCGCTGGCGCCGTAGAGGATCGTCAGGGCGTCGTCGGAGGAGGTGAGCCCCTCCGCGTCGCCGTCTTCGGTGTCGTCGAAGCCCTGGCCGCCGCACCCGGCGAGGGCCAGCGCGGCGAAGGCCGCCGCGCTCCCCGCCGCGAGGGCGGTGCGTCTCCTGCTGCTCACGGTGAATCTCCTTTGATCCGGGGATGATCGACCGACCGTTTTTGGATCGATCAATTTTTATTGGAACGATCATACGATAGGCTCGTCCGCGAGGGAACGTCAAGTGCGAGGGGACAGGGCCGCATGCCGGAACGGAAGGCCGCGACGATCGGGGACGTCGCGCGCGAAGCGGGCGTCTCACGCCAGACCGTGAGCAACGTCGTCAACTCTCCCTCGATCGTCAAGGAGTCGACGCGCCTCAAGGTCCAGGCCGCCATCACCGCCCTCGGCTACTCCCCGAACGCCCTCGCCCGGCGCCTGCGCACCCAGCGCACCTCCACCATCGCCGTCAAGCTCGACCCCTACTCCGGGGGCGTCTCCGGCGTCGTCCTCGACCGCTTCGTCCACGCCCTCACCGAGAGCGCCGCCGCCCGCGGCCTGCGCGTCCTCCTCTACGCCGCAAGGACACTGGACGAGGAGCTGCGCCACCTCGACGAGCTCGCCGACGCCGGGGAGGTCGACGCGATCGTCCTCACCGGCACCTCCCGCGGCGACCGCCGCGCCGCCCGGCTCCTCGAACGCGGCGTCCCCTTCGCGGCCTTCGGCCGCCCCTGGGGGGCCGACGCCGCGGCCCACCCGTGGGTCGACATCGACGGCGCCGCCGGGACCCGCAGCGCCACAAGGCATCTCCTCGACCGGGCCGGGGACCGCGTCGCGTTCCTCGGCTGGCCCGACGGGTCCGAGAGCGGCAGCGACCGCGAGCGCGGCTGGCGCGAGGCCATGGGGGAGCGGACGGCCCCGCGGCTCACCGCCGAGGACGGCGTCGCCGAGGGCCAGGAGGCCGTGAAGGCCCTGCTGCCGGACGGGATCGACGGCCTCGTGTGCGTCAGCGACGCCCTCGCGATCGGCGCGCACCTCGCCGCCGTCCAGGCCGGGCGCCCCGAGCTGCCGATCGTCGGCTTCGACAACACCGCCGCCGCCGAGGCCCTCGGGATCTCCAGCGTCGAGCAGCTCCCCGAGCGCGTGGCCGCCGGGATCCTCGAGATGCTCATGGGCCCCGAGGGGAGCAAGGTCGTCGCGCAGGAGCCGAAGGGCCTGCTCGTGGAGCCCCGGCTCATCGTCCGCTAGCAAGAACACTTAGCCCTTGCGCTAAGCGTTTTCCCGAGTAATACTTAGCCGTATGGCACAGTATTCGGAGGCGCTCGGCGGTACTGCTCTCGACGGCGTCCTCACCGCGCTCGCCGACCCCACCCGCCGCGAGGTGGTCCGCCGCCTCGGGCGCGGCCCGATGAGCGTCGGCGACCTCGCCCGCGCGTTCCCGATGACCCTCCCCTCCTTCATGAAGCACGTGCGGACCCTGGAGGCGAACGGCCTCATCCGCACCGCCAAGACCGGCCGGGTCCGCACCTGCGCGCTCCGGCGCGAGTCGCTCGCGCTCGTCGACGACTGGCTCGCCGAGCAGCGGCGGGTCTGGGAGTCGCGCACCGACCGGCTCGAGCAGTTCGTCACCGATCCCGAGGAGCACCAATGAACACTGAACTCGACCTCGTCATCGAGCGCGTCATCCGCGCGCCCCGCGCCGCCGTCTGGCGCGCCTGGACCGACCCGGACCGCTTCGCGCAGTGGTGGCTCCCGGCCCCGTACGCCTGCCGCGTCGAACGCTTCGACGCCGTGCCCGGCGGGCCGATGGTCACCAGCATGAGCGAGGACGGCGATGCATTCTGGCCGCACATGGACGCCGCGTTCCTCCTCGTCGAGGACGGCGAGCGCATTGTCTTCACCAACGCGATCGACAGCGCCTGGCGCCCGGCCGAACCCGAGCCCGTCGCCATGACCGCCGAGATCACCTTCGCCGACGCCCCCGAGGGCACCGCCTACCGCGCGCTCGTGCGCCACGGCAGCGCCGCGTCCCGCGAGCGCCATGAGGAGCTCGGCTTCCACGAGGGCTGGGGCACCGTGGTCGCGCAGCTCGCCGCGCTCGCCGAACGGGAGGCATAGGACGTTCGTTTACGGCCGCGACCTGCGGGTACACCTCCGGCTCTAGGAGGTGTGCCCCGCATGGCGTCAGTGTCGGTCGCGGGCCGCGACATCAAGGTCTCGCGGCTCGACAAGGTCCTGTTCCCCGACGACGGCCTCACCAAGGGCGACCTGATCGACCACTGCGAGTCGGTCGCCGAGGCCATGGTCCCCCACCTCGCGGGCCGCCCGCTCACCTTGCGCCGCTACCCCGACGGCATCGGCGGGAGCGGGTTCTTCCAGAAGGACGCCTCCGACTACTACCCCGACTGGATCCGCACCGAGGCGGTCCGCTCGCGCACCGACGGCGGCACCGTCCACTACGTCGTCTGCGACGACCCGGCGACGCTCGTCTACCTCGCGAACCAGGCCGCGATCGAGTTCCACGTGTGGCTCTCCACCGTCGAGGACCTCGAGCGGCCCGACCGGCTCGTCATCGACATCGACCCGCCCGACGGGACCGAGCACACGGTGCTCCACAAGGTCGCCCGGCGCCTGCGCGACGTCTACACCGAGATCGGGCTGACCCCGTTCGTGCAGGCCACCGGCGGGCGCGGCTTCCACGTCGCGGCGCCGCTCGACCGCTCCACCGGTTTCGACGCCGTCCGCGAGCTCGCCCTCGCGGTCGCCGACCGCCTCGCCGCCGAGGACCCGGACCTGCTCACCACCGCGCAGCGCAAGAACAAGCGCGGGGACCGGATCTTCCTGGACGTCAACCGGAACGCCTTCGGCCAGACCTTCGTCGCCCCGTACTCGCTGCGCGCCCGCCCCGGCGCGGCCGTCGCCACCCCGCTCGACTGGGACGAGCTCGGGCGCTCGCGCCCCGCGAAGTACACGACGGAGAAGATCCGGCGCCGCCTCATGCGCAAGGCCGATCCGTGGGCGGCGATGGACGCGCACGCCGCGTCCGCCGAAGAGGCCCTCGAGAACCTGGGCTGACGCGCCCGCGATCCCGCGCACGATGCTCCTGGAAGTTCTGGAAGAAAGTTGTGCAATCGGTTGCCCAAAACCCTTGCGCTCCGGAAAGCCCTTTCCCTAGACTCATTGAAACATGTCAATCCCTAACCCCTAGGAGCTCGGCGATGAGACGATCGCTAGCACTCAAGGTCGGTACGGTGGCCGCGGCGATGGCCGTGGCCGTCGCGGGCATCGCGTTCTCGACCACCGGCGCCACGGCGCAGTCCAACGCGGCCACCGGCTACGCCACGCAGAACGGCGGCACCACCGGCGGCGCCGGCGGCTCCGTCGTGCGCGCCACCACGGGCACGCAGATCAACCAGGCCCTGTGCAACCGGGCCAGCGCGGACACGCCGATCATCATCCAGGTGGAAGGCACCATCAACCACGGCAACACCACCGACGTCTCCGGCGACAGCTGCGACGTCGGGGCGACCCTGATCGACCTGAAGACCGTGAGCAACGTGACGATCCTCGGCGTCGGCTCGGGCGCGGTCTTCGACCAGATCGGCATCCACATCCGCGAGTCCAGCAACATCATCATCCAGAACGTCACCGTCAAGAACGTGAAGAAGTCGGGCTCCCCGACCTCCAACGGCGGCGACGCCATCGGCATGGAGAACGGCGTCCGCAACGTCTGGGTCGACCACGTCACCCTCGAAGCCTCCGGCGGCGAGTCCGAGGGCTACGACGGCCTGTTCGACCTCAAGGACGACTCCAAGTACGTGACGCTCTCGTACTCGATCCTGCGCAACTCCGAGCGCGGCGGCCTCGTCGGCTCCGGCGACAGCGACCTGGACTCCAGCTTCATCACCTACCACCACAACCTGTACCAGAACCTGAACTCGCGCATGCCGCTCCTGCGCGGCGGGACCGCGCACACCTACAACAACTACTTCACCGGGATCGTCGAGTCGGGCATCAACCCCCGCGTCGGCGCCAAGATCAAGGTGGACAACAACTACTTCGAGGACTCGAAGGACCCGCTCGGGACCTTCTACACCGACCTCATGGGCTACTGGCAGGTCAGCGGGAACACCTTCGACAACGTGACCTGGTCGTCCCCCGGCACCGACAACCACCCGGCCGGCCCCAACCCGACCTCCACGACCACGGTGTCGATCCCGTACTCGTACAGCCTCGACAACGCCAGCTGCGTCCCGTCGATCGTGACCGCGACCGCGGGCGCCAACAAGGGCCTGAAGACCTCCGACGGCTCCTGCTCGGTGACCTCGCCGACCGCGGGCCCGACCACGACCACGCCGACCACCGACGCGCCGACCACCGGGAACCCGCCCACGGGCGCGAACCTGAGCATCGGCGCGGGCGCCGACGGGACCTCGAAGGCCAGCGGCACCAGCTACGGCAACGTCATCGACGGCTCCACTTCGACCTACTGGTCCCCGAGCGGCACCACCGGGCGCGTCTCGGTGAAGTGGAGCTCCGCGAAGACGATCGACACGGTCGTCATCAAGGAGGCGTCCGACGCGACCGGCCGCATCGGCTCGTGGCAGCTGGTCAACAACGACACCGGGGCGGTCCTCGCCTCGGGCACCGGGGCGGGCACGATCTCCTTCACCGCCACGTCCCTCACCAAGGTCAACTTCGTGATCGTCTCGGCCTCCGGCACGCCGAAGATCACCGAGTTCGAGACCTACGCATAACCCCGGCGACGGGATCCGGAACGAGGACGCCCGGGGGGCATGACCCCGGGCGTCCTCATGCTCTATTCCCCTGCGCGCGAGGCGATCCCGGCGAGGAGGTCCACGACCTCCGGCCGCGAGAACGGCCCGACGTGCGGCAGCGGCAGCGAATGCACCTCGGTCGGGTTGCGCGGCGTGAGCCGGTCGGCCTCGGCGATGAAGCGGTCCTGGAGCGCGGGCGGGATGAGCCGGTCCTCGGTGAACCGCACGTACGTCCGCGGGATCCGCCCCCACCGGTCCGCCTCGACCCTGGTCTCCGCCATGGGGATCGCCGCGGGCTCGTCGGGCTGGAACAGGTTCAGCGCCCGCAGCAGCTCCTCGTCGGTGAACCCGCCCGCGAGGCACTCGCGGATCCCGTCCAGCAGCACCGGGTCGGCGGTCCGCCAGTTCACCCGCGCCACCCCGAGCTCGGCCGGGTCCCCGGCGACGGCCGCGGTGACCTTCGCGATGAGGCTGCCGGCGTTCTCCGGCTCCGCGAGGTACGCGGCCATGCTCGGCAGCTCGACCGGGCAGTACGCGGCCACGTAGACGAGGCGGTCGACGAGCTCCGGGACCTCGTTCCCGACGCGGCTCAGCGTGACCCCGCCCTGGCTGGAGCCGACGAGCACGACCGGGCCGCGCTCGCGCGCCCGCCGGACGACCTCGATCGTGCGCTCGGCGTAGTCGTCGAGCGTGAGCCCCGCGAGCGGCGACGGCTCCTTCGCGAGGGCCGCGAGGTCCTGCGGCGCCTGGTACGACCGTGGGTAGAAGCCGTCGATCCCGTGGCCGGGCAGGTCCACTGCGACCGCGGGGAACCCGCGGAGCGTGAGCTCGGAGGTGAGCCCGACCCAGCTGAACGACGAGACGTGCGTGCCGTGCACCAGCACGACGGTGGGGTTGGACATGGCTTGCGCTCCTTACGAATCGGTCGCGGCGGGTTCCCGCCGCATCGGATGGACGGGCGGCGCGCCCTCGACCCGGACCGGCCCGCCGAGGTCGGCGAACCCGTGCCGCAGGTAGAGGGCCCGGCTGCCCGGCGAACTCGCCTCCAGGTACGCGGGGAGCCCGTCGCGGTCCGCGAGCGCCAGCCCGTGCCGCAGCAGCGCCGACCCGATCCCGCGTCCCTGCGACGCGGGGACCACGCCCATGACCGCGAGGTAGACGTGCGGCCGGTCCACCGGGTGCCGCGCATCGAGCGCGGCGCCGAGCGCGAACAGCCGGGCCAGGGGCCCGCCGGGCGGCGCGTCCCCGGTGCCGAGGCGCTCGCCCGCGTCGAGCCGCAGCCAGATCGAGGCACCCTCGTCCCCGGCGGCGTAGGCTTCGGCGCCCGGGTGGCCGAGGAGCGACCGGTGGAAGCCCTCCTGGTAGGCCGCGCGGCGGCCCTCGTCGGGGAACAGCCAGGCGGCGAGCGGATCGGCGGCGAACGCCGCGGCGAGCACGCCGACGAGTCCGCCGGCGTCGGATGCGTACACTGTATCGATGTCCACGTGATCCAGGCTCGCACGAGATATCACGTCATTAAAGGCTTGTCGAAGGGGAAGTGTGCTAGCTCGACGCCGAATGACCTAGTACACTGGCGGCATGGAACCGCCGTACCGCCAGATAGCCGCGGAACTCCGGGCCGGGATCGCCGCGGGCGACCTGCGCCCGGGGGACCGGGTGCCGTCGGTCCGGCAGATCGCCACGCGGTGGGGCGTCGCGACCGCGACCGCGAACCGCGTGATGGCGGTCCTGCGCGACGAGGGCCTGGTGGTCACACGGGTCGGCGCCGGAACCGTGGTGAGCGACCGGGCGGCACCGGCGCCCGCCAAGGCTTCGGCCCCGCGGGTGCGGCCCGCCCGCAAAGGGGCCCTCCCGCCGCCGCTCACCCTCCCGCGCATCCGCAGGCAGGCCGTCGACATCGCCGACCGCGAAGGGCTGCAAGCGGTCACGATGCGCCGCGTCGCCGCCGACCTGAACGTCGGCCCGATGTCCCTGTACCGCCACGTCGCCACCAAGGAGGACCTCCTCCTCGCGATGATCGCGGAGATCGCCGCCGAGCGTCCGCTCCCCGCGCCCGCCGCCGACTGGCGCCGCGGCCTCGAGGCGATCGCCTGCCTCCAGTGGGACCTCTACCGCCGCCACCTCTGGGCCGCCCGCGCGGTCTCCTTCACCCGGCCCCTCCTCGTCCCGGCCCTCGCCGCCTACACCGAGTGGACCCTCCGCGCCCTCGACGGCCTCGGCCTCTCGCCCCGCACCTGCGCCCGCGAGGCCCTGGCCCTCCACGCCCTCGTCAACACCGCGGCCCTCGCCCTCGCCGCCGAATCCGAGGCCGAACTCGAGTCCGGCGTCTCCCTCGACCACTGGCACCGGACCCGGCGCCCCCAGACCGACACGCTCCTGACGCCCGAGGACTTCCCCCTCCTCGCCGCCGCACCCCAGGACGCCTTCACCGACCTCGAAGCCCTCTTCGAATACACCCTCGCCCGCCACCTCGACGGCTTCGCCGCCCTCCTCCACGACCGCCGCCGCCCTCGCGGGTAGCCCGCCGCCTCACTCCGAGGCGAGGTTCACCGGGACCCGTTCGTCCTTGGGGGAGAGGACGAACGCCTCGACGACCTGCGCGCGGTAGAGCCGCAGGCGGGCCTCGCCGGTGACGTCGTCCGGGCCCCACGCGCGGCCGCCCTCGGCCTCCGCTTGCCGCGAGTACACCGCGAGTCCGTGCGCGAGGTCCGCTTCGTCCGCTTCCGCCGCGACGGCCTCGACGTACACGC
The DNA here is from genome assembly GCA_040643255.1 of Glycomyces sp. NPDC047369. Classification (GTDB taxonomy): domain Bacteria; phylum Actinomycetota; class Actinomycetes; order Mycobacteriales; family Micromonosporaceae; genus Glycomyces. The sequence continues at coordinate 785,961 of JBEYTX010000002.1, forward strand.
CCTGGCCCGTGCTGATGGGGACCGTCGAGTCGAAGACGACGATCCCGGCCTCGGGCCGCACGGCGAGGTTCTGCGAGTGGCGGGCGCCCGGCCGCGAGACCCACCACAGCTCCGTATACCCGTGGTGCGCGAACCACACCGGCGTCGCCCACGGCCGCCCGGTCGGGCCGGCCGTCGCCAGCGTCATGTACCGGATCCCGTCGAGAATGCGCCGCCCGAGGACGGCTTCACTGCGCTCCATCCGTCCTTCCTAGGGCCTCGGCGCGCCGAGCGCAACCCGCCCGCGGGCTTCACGTCCGGGTCAGCCGCCCTGGAGGCGGTCGCGCTCGGCCTTGCGGCGGCGCTTCTCCTCCATGAGGGCCTCGGCCTCGGCGGCGGGCACTTCCTCGTAGTCGTAGTCGATGTGGCCGCGGTCGTGGTCGAGGAAGAACGTGGTGCGCTCCCAGCCCGGCTTCGCGAAGTCGTACTCCTCGCTCCAGGCCTTCCCGCCGTCGCGGTACTTGCGCAGGAACCCCGCGGGATTCGACCTCGGCCAGCGGTGGTTCACCATCACGAAGTACCTAAGATCCTCCACCGAAACTCCCATCGAACGTCTTGAGGTCCTGCACGTTGCTCGGATGCGGCACGTTGTTGAAGATCTTCTTCTGCTCCGCGTCGAGCTCGGCCTTGCGCGGGTCGGCGTCGTCGAGGACCTTCATCTGATCGTACAGATCGTGGGTGCCCTCGTCCTTGGCCCAGAAGCTCTTCTCGGTGTGGTGCTGCACCTCGAACTGGGTGCCGGTCTCGGGGTCGCGCCAGGTCGTGTTGATGCCCTGGTACTTGCCGTCCTGGTTCCACTTGAACTTGTACTGCTTCGGGTCGGGCTCGAACCCGGCCTCCTTGAGGGTCTTCTGGGCGTCCTTGACGCCGTCGGTGTACTTGTCGTCGGCGTGCCCGAGGGTGTACCTGACGGAGTCGTTGATCTCGGCGATCGCGTCGTCCGCGGTCGCGTCAGGGTTGCGCCGCTGGATCCTCGCGATCTTTTCCTTCAGCGAGTCCTCGGTCTTGAGCCGGTGGTCGCGCCCGATGAGGTCCGCGCCGGTGCGGTCGGCGATCTCGTCCATCTTCGGGGTGATCCGGGACTCGGCCTCGCGCGAGCGCTCCAGGAACCGGTCGACGGCCGCGTTGTCCTCGGGGCTCAGCTTCACGTCGGGGTGCTTGGGGTGCGTCCAGCCCTTCGGGGCGTCCGGCGTCGGCGTCGTGGTCTTCGGGTCGGGCGCCGCGCTCGTGCCGCCCGGCTTCCTCCTGCGGCTCACGGCCTTCCGGAACGAGCCGGGGAGCTTCGCGGCCTTGTTGATGATCGTCCCGACGGCCTTGCCCGCGCCGCCCATCTTGGAACCGGAGCTACCCATTGAGCACCGCGCTCAGGGCCCGGTCCATGAGCTGGTCGATGATGAGCCCGGTGATCTTCTTGAAGATCGGGATCTGCACCAGCGACGCCCCGAACGTGACCGCCGCGGTCGCGATGGCCTGCGCGATCTGGAACGCCAGGATCGCCAGCTGCACGATCACGCTGATCTTCAGCGCCAGGATGATCCCCGCGGTGACCATCAGCCCGACGGTGATCTCGTTCGTCGGGTCGGCGACGTCCGCGATGTTCCGCAGCGCCGACTCCTCGTTCTCCCAGTCGGTCCGGAACGCCTCGATGTCGGCGCCCGAGTTCCCCTCGATCAGCGACCGCGCCGCCGCGTCCAGCGACTCGACCCGCCCGGCGACCTGGTCGGCCATGCCGGTCCACTCGCCCGCGAGGTTGAAGATCTTCTCCTCGTCCGACTCGGGCCACTCGAAGCCGAGGACCCCGAGCAGGGTGATGAGTTCGGAGGGCAGCTGCATGCCCATATGGCGATTCCTCTCCGCATGTGGAGCAAGGGGTTCAGGACTTGAGTCCGCCGTGGATGGCCGTGAAGCTCTTCGCGATCTCGTCGTCGTTGGCCTCGTGCTGGTCGGCCATCTCGCGCAGGTCCTGCGAGTACGCCTCCAGCGCCTCGATGTTCGACGTGAAGCACTCCGTCGCCACCGCCACGCACTCCTCGTGCGCCGGCCCGGCGATCGACCCCACCATGTCCCCGCCGAACGCGTCCGCGTACTCCGCCAGCGCCGCCGTGAACCGGTCCAGGAGCGCCTGGACCTCGTCCTTCGCGGCGTCCAGGCCGTCGGCGGACCGCCGCATCCCCTCGGGGTCGATCTGCAGTCCCGCCACGGCCATCTCCTAGCAACCCGCCGTTCGATCATTAAAGACAACTCACCGTATCGCACGCGAACCGGCGGCACCAGACTCCCGGATCCCTTTTACCGCAACGACATCCTTACGGAACACCACCGGTCGTGCGGGCCGCGTGCCGCGCTCCTCCGCCCGCGGGACCCGACCGCCGGGCGCCTCCGGGCAGGCGCCCGCCGGGCCCTCACCGGTCGAGTTCGGCACTGATCATCGCCTGGAGTGCTTCGCGCCCTTGCGTTCCGAGCGCCGGGCCGAGCGCGGCCGCGAGGTGCTCGAACGGGTCGTCGAGCGGCAGCGCCTCCAGGCGCCGCGCCAGTTCCGGCACCGTCCACGCCCCGTCGCCGGTGCGGACGTGCTCGCCGTGCGCCCATCCGCGGCTCGTGCTCACGGTGCCGCCCCGCACCGCGAGGAACTGCCCGGTCATCGGGCAGTCCGGACTGACCAGGTAGGACACCACGGGCGCGACGACCGCCGGGTCCCGCGGGTCGGGCCCTCCCTCCGGCGGGGCCGCGTCCATGCCCGGCACCTGGAGGGTCAGGCGGGTGCGGACCATCGACGGGACGACGCAGTTGACGCGCACGCCCAGGCGCCCCAGTTCCAGGGCGTGCACCGTGGTCATGGCCGCGACCGCCGCATTGGCCGCCGCGTAGTTCGACTGGCCCGGCAGCGGCTGGTACAGCCCCGAGCCCGAGGCGGTGTTCACGATCGCGCGGTCGGCGTGCGCGCCCGCGTCCGACCGCCGCCGCCAGTGCGCGGCGGCCCAGTGGCTCACCGCGAACGTGCCTTTGAGCTTCACGGCCACCACGTCGTCGAACTCGGCTTCGGTGAGCCGCCCGAGTCCCTTGTTGACCTCGGTGGCGGCGTTGTTGACGACCGCGTGCAGGTCGCCGAACGCCGCGACGGCCCGTTCGACCATCCTCCCGGCGCCGTCCCAGTCGGCGACACTGCCGGTGTCCGCGACCGCCCGGCCGCCGAGCGCGAGGATCTCCTCGACGACGGCCGCGGCGACGCCCTCGTCACCGCCGCGCCCGTCGACCGACACCCCCGGGTCGTTGACGACCACGTTCGCGCCGAGCGACGCGAGATGCAGCGCCTCCGCCCGCCCGATGCCCCTCCCGGCGCCCGTCACCAGCACCGTCCGCCCTGTCAGCGCACCCATACCCGAACTCCGTTCCCGATGCCGCGCCCCGTGGTCGGGGCGCTGAGTGGCCCGAGAATATCAATACACCCAGTGAATCAATACACTGGGTATACTAATATCCGCGGTGCATTATGATCGCGGGATGACGGAGGAACTCGGGCGACGCGAGCGCAAGAAGCAGCAGACCAGGCGCACCCTCATCGAGACGGCCGCGCGGCTGTTCGAGGAGCGGGGATACGACGCGACGGGCGTCGCCGACATCGCCGAAGCCGCCGACGTCACGAAGCGCACCTTCTTCCTGCACTTCCCCACCAAGGAAGACGTCCTCCTGAGCGACGGACCCGCCCGGGTCGACCTCGCGCTGCGGCTGATCGCCGAGCGCGCCCCCGCGTCGCCGCTGCGCGAGGTCCTCGCCGACGCAGTGCACGCGATGATCACCGACACCGCCGCCGCCGACCTCCCGAACGGCATGGCCGCCATGCGGGCCCGGCTCATGGCCGACTCCCCCGCGGTGCAGGCCCGCATCCTCCGCACCGTCTTCACCGGGCAGGCGCGCATCGCCGAAGCGCTCCGCGCCGCCTACCCGGAGGCACTGGACCGGACGACCGCGGCGAGCGTCGTCGGCGCCGTCGTCGGCGCCGTGTGCGCCGCCGCCATCGCCAGCCTCCAGGCCGCCGAGACGCCTGAAGCCGCTTCGGCGGCGATGCGGCGGGCCGCTGCGATCGCCCTGCGCGCCCTCGACGCCCTCGGCCCCGAACCGGCCTGACCCTCGCCCGCCTTCGGCGCCGGACCCGTTCAGTCCTGCCCGAGGGCGCGCGCGGTCGCCGTCCCGCGCATGCCCGCCACGGGCCCCTCGTACAGGACCCGCCCTCCGTGGCGGCCCGCGCCCGGCCCCAGGTCCACGACCCAGTCGGCGCGGCGCATCACGTCGAGGTGGTGCTCGATGACGACGACGGTGTGCCCGGCGTCGACGAGCTGGAACAGCACCGCCATGAGCATGTCGATGTCGCGCAGGTGCAGCCCGGTCGTCGGCTCGTCCAGCACGTACACCGACGGCCCCGCGGCCTCCCGCAGCTCCCGCGCGATCTTGACGCGCTGGCACTCGCCCCCCGAGAGCGTCGTCAGCGGCTGCCCGAGGCGCAGGTAGCCCAGGCCCACGCGGTCGAGGTGGTGCAGCGCCCTGCGGATCGACGGATCCGCGAACCGGTGCAGCGCTTCGGCGATCGTCAGGTCGGCCACGTCGGCGATGGTGAGCCCCTCGACGCGGTGCCGCAGCGCCTCGTCGGTGAACCGCCGCCCGCCGCACGCCTCGCACACCGACTCGTAGCCCTCCATGAACGCCAGGTCCGTGTAGACGACGCCCAGGCCCTTGCACTCCGGGCAGGCCCCTTCGGAGTTCGCGCTGAAGTACTTCGCGGGCAGGCCGCTCGCCTTCGCAAACAGCCGCCGGACCGGCGCGGCGATCCCGGTGTAGGTGATCGGCGTGGACCGGCGGTTGGCGCCGACCGGCCGCTGGTCGACGACGATCGCGCCGTGCTGCTCGACGAGCGCCGCCGCCAGGCTCGACTTCCCCGAGCCCGCGACGCCGGTGAGCACGGTCAGCACGCCGGTCGGGATATCCACGGTGACGTCCTGGAGGTTGTTGCGGTCGGCGTGCGCGATCGTGACCGCCCCGGTCGGCTCCCGCGGCCCGGCGGGGGCCGGCGCGGGTGCCGCGAGCGCGACCGCCGTCGGCGTGCCGGCCTCGCGGAGCCGCTCGAACGTCCCCTGGAAGACCACGCGCCCGCCCGCGGCGCCCGCGTCGGGCCCGATCTCCACGACCTGGTCGGCGACCGCCATCACCGCCGGGTCGTGCTCGACGACGAGCACGGTGTTCCCCTTGTCCCGCAGCCGTTCGAGCAGCCCGGTCATGGCCTCGACATCGTGCGGGTGCAGGCCCACCGTCGGCTCGTCGAAGATGTACAGCATCTCGATGAGGCTGCTGCCCAGGTGCTTCACGGTCTTCACCCGCTGCGACTCGCCGCCGGACAGGCTCGCCGTGGCCCGCCCCAGGTGCAGGTACCCGAGCCCGATCGCGTCCATCGCGCGCAGCCGCTCCACCAGCGCCGCGGCCACCGGCGCCACGGACGGTTCGGCGACGCCCGCGACGACGTCCGCGAGCTCGGCGACCTCCATGCGCGCCATCTCGCCGATCGTGCGCCCCCGCACGGTGACCGCCCTGGCCTCGGCGTTCAAGCGGTCGCCGCCGCACTCGGGGCACGTGCCCGACCGCGTGAACCGGTCGACGGCCTTCTGCTTGCTGTCAGAGATGCTGTCGGAGGTGTGCAGGTAGATCCGTTCGAACCACGGCACCAGGCCCTCGAACCCGGCCTGCGGCCCCACCCCGAGGCGGTCGAGGTGCCCGCCGCCGTACAGCAGCGCGAGCCGCTCGTCCTCGGTCCACTCGCGCAGCGGCGCGTCCACCGGGAGCCAGTCGAGCTCCGTGTACTTGGCGAACCAGTAGCCGCCGTCGACGAAGCCGGGCAGGAGGATCGCGCCCTCCTTCAGGGACCGCCCGGGGTCGAGGAACGCCGCGACGTCGATCTCGACGGCCTCGCCCAGGCCCGAGCAGGTCGGGCACATCCCCGCGGGCTCGTTGAAGGAGAACCGGTTCGACTCGCCGATGAGCGGCTCGCCGGCCCGCGAGTAGAGCAGCCGCAGGTACGTCCACGTGTCGGTGACCGTCCCGACGGTCGAGCGGGCGTTGCCGCCGAGGCGGCGCTGGTCGATGACGACCACGGGCGAGAGGCCGGAGATCTCGTCGGCCTCGGGCCGCGTCCACTTCGGCATCCGGTTCCGCAGGAACGGCGGGTAGGTCTCGTTGACCTGGTGGCCCGCTTCGGCGGCGATCGTGTCGAACACCAGCGACGACTTCCCCGAACCGGACGGGCCCGCGAACACCGTCAGGGTCCCGCGCGGCACCTCCAGGTCCACCGACTTGAGGTTGTTGGACCGGGCGCCGCGGATGCGGATCATGCGTTCACTCATGCCTCCGACGCTAAGCCTGAATGCGGCCGGATCCTGACCGCGATTCCGGGCACACTGGTGCCATGCCCGATGTCACCCGCCGCATGCTCTCCCTCCTGGCGTCCCTCCAGACCGGACGCCCCTTCAGCGGCGGCGAACTCGCCTCGCGCCTCGGCGTCAGCCCGCGGACGCTGCGGCGCGACGTCGACCGCCTCCGCGAGTACGGCTACCCCGTCGAGACCCGCCCCGGCCCCGGCGGCCACTACCGCCTCACCGCCGGCGCCGTGATGCCGCCGCTCATGCTCGAGGACGACGAGGCCATCGCGGTCCTCCTCGGCCTCGCCGCGCTCGCCGCCACCGGCAGTGCCACCGAAGGCTCGGTCGACGAGGCCGCCACCCGCGCCTACGGCAAGGTCGAGCAGTACCTGCCCAAACGCCTCCGCCACCGCATCGCCCGCGTCCGCTCCAGCCTGGAGACCAGCGACGTCCCCGCCCCGAGCACCAGCGCGGGCCACCTCGGCGCGCTCGCCGACGCCATCGCGGCCCGCACGGTCGTCGAGTTCGACTACGAGCGCAAGGACGGCGCGGCCTCCTCCCGCCGCGTCGAGCCCTACCGGCAGGTCCACCACCTCCAGCGCTGGTTCCTGCTCGCCTGGGACCTCGACCGCGGCGACTGGCGCGTCTTCCGCACCGACCGCGTCTCCGCCCTCCGCCAGTCCACCACCCGGTTCGAACCCCGGCCCTCCCCGCCCGCCGTCGACTACCTCATCGACGGCATCGCCAGAAACCGCCGCCCCGTCGCCTTCACCATCGACGCCCCACCCGGCCCGGTCGCCGAGGCCTTCCGCCACGACACCGTCGAACTGACCCCCCTCGACGACGGCCGCACCCGCGTCGACCTCCGCCTCGACTCCTGGCATTGGCCCCTCCCCGCCCTCGCCGCCCTCGACACCGACTTCACCATCGAAGCCCCCGGCGACTTCCGCGAAGGCTTCCGCCGCTTCGCCACCCGCCTCCACGCAGCCCTCCCCGACAACCCGTGACCGTGACCTTCGGCGCCTGCCCATGCCCGCTGGACGCCGACGAGGCCTTCGGCACCAACACCGACAACGGACCCACCCAGTACGGCTACCAGAAGTCCGGCTGCGTAGCCGCGGTCCTCCAGCCATTGCGCCAGGGGTCCGACAGTGACCGAATCTTTTTCGGTCCTCTTGGGGCGGTGGTGCGGCGGCCGGGCGGTGCCGAAGGTCCGGTGCATTCCGCAGGGCGGCTTCCCCTCGCAGGCCCTGGTGGAGCGGTCGACCTCGGCGGATCTGCTGGTCGTCGGCAATCGCGGCCTGGGCGGCTTCAAGGGCATGCTGCTCGGGTCGGTGAGCCTGCGTTGCGTCTCCCATGCCGCCTGCCCGGTGGTCGTGGTCCGCTCTCCCGACTGAGCCTCCGGCTCCGCGGGGGACCTTGGTCCTCCTCAATGGCGTCCTCCGGTCCCTCGTCTCCGCTCGCGAACTGCGGTGACATTGAGGTGTCACCGGAGAGAGCAGCCGGTGCGGACCCCGTTAGGAGTTGTCATGACCACCTCTCCCGCAACCGAATCCGCGATCGCCCCGGCGGCCGCCGAGCACCGCGGCGTCGACTACGTGTGGGCCGGCCTGCGCATCGCGCTGGGCTGGGTCTTCCTGTGGGCCTTCCTGGACAAGACGTTCGGCCTCGGGTTCGCCACCGAGCGGGACGCCTCCTGGCTGAACGGCGGCAGCCCGACCGAGGGGTTCCTGTCCTTCGGCACCAAGGGCCCGCTCGCGGACTTCTACCAGGGCATGGCCGGTTCGGCGTTCGCCGACTGGCTGTTCATGGCGGGCCTGCTCGGCATCGGCCTGGCGCTCGTCCTGGGGATCGGGATGCGCATCGCCGCCGCCGCGGGCGCGCTCCTGCTGGTCCTGATGTGGTCGGCCGCGCTGTGGCCGGAGAACAACCCGTTCATGGACGACCACCTCGTCTACGCGGGCCTGCTCGTCGGCCTCGCCATGACCGGCGCCGGTGACACGCTCGGCCTCGGCAAGGCCTGGGCCGCAACCGGAATCGTCGCCAAGAACCCCTGGCTCAAGTAAGACGCCGGAAGGAGGGCCGCGACCTCGGGTCGCGGCCCTTCCCGTGCGCCGGTCACCTTGCCATCGCGAAAGCGGTGGCGCCGACCTCGGCCGCCCAGAGGCGGGCCCGGCCGAACTCGCCGACGGCCACCGGGCCGAGGACGCCGTCGACGAAGAAGCTCACCGGCTCGCCGAGGACGCGGAACCCGGCCCGGCGCAGCCGCCGGGTCGCGGAGCGGGCCGCGGAGCCGGTGAAGTGCCGGTCCACCCGGGTGTCGAAGGCGATCGCCTGGACGCCCGCGGGCGGCTCGACCGCGTCGAGCCACTCGCGCAGGCCGATCTGCGTCGAGACCAGCCCGTCGGGCGCCTGGAGCGCCGCCTCGGCGCGCGTTGCGGGGCGGCTCAGCGAGAACGCGTGGGTGGGCCCCCCGACGACCACGAGCCCGATCCCCTCGTCGAGGACCAGCGGGGCCTCGCCGACTTCGTACACGTCGACTTCCATGCGCTCGGCCAGCTCCGCGGCGACCGCCTGGGCCACTTGCCGGGTGCTGCCGAACATCGATTCGTAGATCACTGCGGCTCGCATCTCGTCCGCCTTCCTTCTCTCTTGCGGGTCTGGAACGGTCGCGGGGCCCGGCCCCGGTGCCCGGGCCGGGCCCCGCCCGGGGCCCCTCGCGGGGCCCGGAGTGTGGAGCGCGCTGCGGCTCATCTGGTGTCGGCCTCGCCGGTCTTCGCGGCCGCGGCCGCCCGCCCCGCTTCCAGGCGTGCGACGGGGACGCGGAACGGGGAGCAGGAGACGTAGTCGAGGCCGGTCCGGTCGAAGAAGCGGACCGAGGCCGGGTCGCCGCCGTGCTCGCCGCAGACGCCGACGGGCAGGTCCGGGCGGACCGCGCGGCCCTCCTCCACCGCGATCGCGACGAGGCGGCCCACGCCCTCCTCGTCGAGGACTTCGAACGGGGAGTCCGCGAAGACGCCCTTGGCGAGGTAGACGGGGAAGAACGAGCCTTCGACGTCGTCGCGGGAGAAGCCCCAGGTCGTCTGCGTGAGGTCGTTGGTGCCGAACGAGAAGAACTCGGCGTGCGCGGCGATGCGCCCGGCGGTGAGGGCCGCGCGGGGCAGCTCGATCATGGTGCCGATGCGCACGTCGAGGGCGATGCCGGTCTCCTCGGCGACCTCGTCGAGGACCCGGCGGATCTCCTCGCGCACGAGCTCGAACTCCGCGGTGCCGCCGACCAGGGGCACCATGATCTCCGGGCGCGGGTCGGCCCCGGCCCGGGTCCGGGCCGCGGCGGCCAGCGCGATCGCGCGGACCTGCATGGCGGCCAAGCCGGGCACGGCCAGGGCGAGGCGCACGCCCCGCAGGCCGAGCATCGGGTTCTGCTCGTGGAGGCGGCGCACCGCCGCGAGGAGGCGCACCTCGTCCGCATCGGGCTCGCCGCGCTCCTCGGCGAGCGCGACCTTCACGGACAGGTCGGTGAGATCGGGCAGGAACTCGTGGAGCGGCGGGTCGAGCAGGCGGATGGTGACCGGCAGGCCGTCCATGGCGGCGAGGACGCCGGTGAAGTCCCCCAGCTGGATCGGGAGGAGCTCGGCGAGCACGGCGTCGCGCTCGTCGTCGTCGCCGGCGGTGACGAGCCGTTCGATGAGGCGGCGGCGCTGCCCGAGGAACAGGTGCTCGGTGCGGCACAGGCCGATGCCGTCGGCGCCGAAGCGGCGGGCCCGGGCGGCGTCCTCGGGGGTGTCGGCGTTGGCGTGGACGCCGAGGCGGCGCCGCTCGTCGGCGTAGACCATCATGCGGGCGACGGCCTGGACGACGGGGTCGGAGCGGCGCTGCTCGCGCGTGAGGCGCCCTTCGAAGTACTCCACGACCGGGGGCGCGGCGACCGGGACGGCGCCGCGGTAGACGGCGCCGGTGGCGCCGTCGATCGCGATCGTGTCGCCTTCGCGGACGACGACGCCGCCGGGGGCGGTGAACTGCTTGCGGGCGTAGTCGATCTGGAGGTCCTCGGCGCCGACGACGCAGGTCTTGCCCATGCCGCGGGCGACGACGGCGGCGTGCGAGGTCTTGCCCCCGCGGCTGGTGAGGACGCCGGCGGCGGCGATGATGCCGGGCAGGTCGTCGGGGCTGGTCTCGCGGCGCACCAGGATGACCGGCCCGGGGCGCCAGGCGCCTTCCGAGTCGAAGACGGCGGCGCCGACCGCGGCGCCGGGCGAGGCGGGCACGCCGACGGCGACCGGCTCGGGTTTGGCCTCGGGGTCGAACTGGGGGAACATGAGCTGCGCGAGCTGCTCGCCGGTGACGCGGCCGAGCGCCTCCTCGACGCTGATGCGGCCCTCGTCGACGAGTTGGAGGGCGATGCGGAAGGCGGCCGCGGGGGTGCGCTTGCCGACGCGGGTCTGGAGCATCCACAACCGGCCGTGCTCGATGGTGAACTCGATGTCGCACAGGTCCCGGTAGTGCTCCTCCAAGAGCGCCATGATGCGCCGCAGCTCCCGGTAGGACTCGGGGTCGAGCCGTTCGAGCTCGGCGAGGGGCACGGGGGTGCGGACCCCGGCGACGACGTCCTCGCCCTGGGCGTCGGTCAGGTAGTCGCCGTACACGCCCGGGGCGCCGGTGGCGGGGTCGCGGGTGAAGGCGACGCCGGTGCCCGAGTCGGGTCCGAGGTTGCCGTAGACCATGGCCATGACGTTGACGGCGGTGCCCAGGTGCTCGGGGATGCGCTCCTGGCGCCGGTAGACGCGGGCGCGCTCGGAGTTCCAGGAGTCGAAGACGGCGCGCACCGCCATGCCGAGCTGCTCGCGGGGGTCCTGGGGGAAGTCGATGCCAGTGGCGGCGCGGACGATCCGCTTGTAGGCGCCGACGAGGTCGCGCAGGGCCGCGGGGTCGAGGTCGACGTCGCGTTCGGCGCCGTTGCACCGCTTGGTCTCGGCGAGCGCGTCGTCGAACTCGTCGGCGCCGACGCCCAGGACGGTGGCGCCGAACATCTGGATGAGGCGCCGGTAGGAGTCCCAGGCGAAGCGCTCCCCGCCGGCGGCGGCGAGGCCGTGCACGGACTCGTCGTTGAGGCCGACATCCAGGACGGTGTCCATCATGCCGGGCATGGAGAACTTCGCGCCCGAGCGGACCGACACCAGCAGCGGGTCGGCGGGGTCGCCGAGGCGCTTGCCGCGCTCGGCCTCCAACCGCGCCAGGTGCGCATCGATCTCCCCGTCCAGGCCGGAGGGCTGGTCGCCGGTGGCCAGGTAGTGGCGGCACGCCTCGGTGGTGACGGTGAAGCCGGGCGGGACGGGCAGGCCGAGGTTCGTCATCTCGGCGAGGCCGGCGCCCTTCCCTCCCAGCAGGTCCTTGTGGTCCTTGTCGCCCTCGGCGAACGCGAACACGTATCTCCTCGCGGTCATCGCACTGCCCTTCCTCGGCTCGGATGCCTCTCCCTTCATTGCAGCCCGCGCGTCCCCGGGCGGCTTGGGCCACAGGGCACCGGCGCCGTCGACTTAGGTCCCGGGCGCCCGTGTCCGCAGAGGACTCATGGCCGCGGGGCCGGGGGCGTTGGTCCCTGGCGCGGCGGGGAGGCCGGGGCGAGATTGAGGGCAGGAGTTCAGGAGGAGGGTGGCCGCCATGATGTACAGCTACGAGCCCGGATGGGGCTGGATGGTGCTGATGCCGCTGCTGTGGATCGCCCTGGCGGGCGTGATCGTGTGGGCGGCGGCGCGCTTGGCGCGGCACGGAGGCGGCCGTCCGCATGCGGACGCGGGGCCGCGGGAGACGGCGCGGGAGGTGCTCGACCGCAGGTACGCGGCCGGGGAGATCGGCGAGGTCGACTACTGGAGGATCCGCGAGCAGCTGAACGGCGGTGAGCGGCCGTGACCCGCGGCAGGCTGGCGCCCCTGGCGGCGCTGGTCACCGCCGGGGTGCTCATGATCGCCTCGTTCGACCTCATCGCCGCGGGCCCGGACCGGCACCGGATGACCGGGGCCGGCCAGGAGGGCGGACCGAAGGTCCCGTCCGCTCAGCGGGCGCCGCACCAGGGCGGCCGCAGAACCGTCGAAAGGGGACTGTCATGATGCCTTCAGTGGCGATCGTGGGGATCGGCAACAAGTACCGCCAGGACGACCGGGTCGGCCTGGCGGTCGTGGACCGGCTCCGCGAGCAGGGGGTGCCGCCGTGGACGCGGCTCGCCGTCTGCGACGGGGAGCCCTCCCGGCTCGTCGAGCTGTGGTCGTTCGCGGTCCTCGCGATCGTCGTGGACGCGCTCGAGGTTCGCTCGCCGGTGCCCGGGCGGATCCACCGGCTCGACGTCGGCGCCGTGGCGGCGGGCGAGTCCCCGTCCGCGTCGCGCGGGCCGGGCCTGGGGACGGCGGTGCGCTTGGCGTGCGAAGTCGACCGCATGCCGGAGCGGCTCGTCGTCTACGGGGTGGAGATGGACGAGTACGGGTTCGGCATGCGCCTGTCCGGGCCGGTTCGGCGCGCGGCGGGGCACGTCGCCGAGCAGGTGGGCGCGGATCTGGCCGAGTTCGCCGCGGCCGCGCGGATCGCCGTCTGAATCGGCGGTGCGGGGCCGGTCCGTGGACCGGTCCCGCACCGCCGCGGGCGCTCAGTCGCGGACCGGCGAGGCCAGGGTCCTGGACATGCCTTTGAGGCCGAGTTCCATGGTGTGCCAGGGGAGGCCGCCGTGGAAGGGCCGGCCCGCGCCGAACTGGTGCGGCAGGTAGTAGCCCAGGGCCTTCTTGCCGATCCGCCACAGCGGGGAGACGCCGACGAGGTAGTCGTCCCCGGCGTCCGGGTCGACGCGGACCGGTGCGGCGGGGTCGCCGGTGGTCTGGAGCGGGACCTGCGCGAACGTGGCCTTGTCGAGCATCTCCATGACGCACATGCTCATCGGCGCGAACCGGCGCGGGTGCGGGACGGCCTCGGGGTCGATGCGGGCGGCGATGTCGTCGGCGACCGCGTCGGCTTGGAGGAACGCCAGGAACGCCTGCTTGACGGGGAAGTCTCCGGCGTCGCCGGGCGCGTAGACGTTGCCGGTGCCCTTGACGCGGCGGGTCTCGGGCTCGGTGAGGAGGAACCCGCGGTCGTCGGTGGGCAGGCCGGGGTAGTCGACGGCGGCGACGTACGGCGGGAACGCGACGAGCAGGTCGTAGGTGCGCGCGGTCCCGTTGGCGTACTCGACCAGGCCGTCGCCGACGCGGGTGACCTCGTGATGCGTGTACCCGTTGACGCCGCGTCCGGCGAACTCCTCGGTCACGACGTGGTGGACGCCGGGCCCGAACGCCTGGATGAAGCTCGACTCGAATGTGGTGAAGGTCAGGCAGACCAGGTCGCGCAGGTGGTGGCGGCGCAGCCAGGTCTCGAGCATGAACACGATCTCGTAGAGCGGCCCGGCGCACTTGTTGCCGGGCGGGACGAGGAACAGGACGTGCTTGACCGCGCCGTCGGCGGTCGCGGCGCGCAGGCGCTCCAAGTCGGCGCCGAGCTCGTGCATCTGGTCGGGGGTCCAGATCGTCCGGGCGTGCGCCGCGAGCCCGGGGATCTCCTCGGGCCGCATGGCGGCGCCGGTCGCGAGCACCAGGTAGTCGTAGTGTTCGAGCGTGCCGTCGTCGAGCTCGATGCGGTGGCCGTCGGTGTCGACCCGGGCGAGCGAGCCGCGGATCAGCGTGATGTCGCGGCGCGTCGCGGGTTCGGTGAGGGGGACGTGGATCTTGTCCTCCGCGCCGCCGAACGGCAGGTAGATCGAGTTGGGTTTGAAGACGAAGTCGTGCTGGTCGGCGATGAGCAGCAGGTCGGCCCGCTTCCCCAGATGCGAGCGGAGCGTGAAGGCCGTCTCCAGGCCGGCGAATCCGCCGCCGACGATGACGACACGAGTTCTGGTGTGCATGGCCCCTCCCGAGGTGGTCGCTTCGTACCTCCATCCCAGCGCGGCGGGGGCCGCCGCGGCAGTGACCAAGCGCCGGACCTGCCGGGACTTACGGCCCCCGCGGCCGGGCGGGGCGGGCCCGCCCGGCCGCGGCATCGTCAGCGGAGGCGGCGGGCGACCGGGTGGGGTTCGTCGCCGGTGCGGGCGAGCCGCAGTTTGAGGTCGACGGCCTGGACGCCGTAGCGCACGGGCATGACCGGGTTGAGGTCGAGCTCGGCGATCTCGGGGAGGTCCTCGGCGAGGCGGCCGAGGCGCATGAGCAGGTCGGTCAGGGCGTCGGTGTCCACCGGGCGCGAACCCCGGTAGCCCTCCAGCAGGGGCCGGGACCGCAGCGAGCGCCACATCGAGGCGGCGTCGGCGTCGGTGACCGGCAGCAGCCGGAACTGCTTGTCGTCCGCGATGTCGGTGGCGGTGCCGCCGAGGCCGACCATGACGAGGGATCCGAACCGGGGGTCGTGGACGATGCCGGCGGTCATCTCGACGGCGGCGTCGAGCATCGGCTGGACCGTCACCGCCGCGTCCTCGTCGCCGTCGATGTGCGCCGCGACCTCGGCGTAGGCGGCACGGACCTGGTGGGCGTCGCCGAGACCGAGGCGGATGGCCCCGGTGCCGGTCTTGTGGACCAGCCGCGGGTCGTCGGCCTTGACCGCGACCGGGTAGCCGAAGGCGCGGGCGGCGGCGACCGCCTCGCCCTTCGAGGACACCCGCAGCGCCTGCGTGGCCTGGATGTCGTAGCAGGCGAGGACGGCGGCGGCGTCGGCGGCCGTCTGCCAGCCCTCGCCGCGCTCCAGGAGCCGGTCGACGATCTCGCGGGCCCCGGCGCGGTCGATGCCGGGGAGGTCGGGGCGCGAGCCGAGCGGCCGGGAGCGCCAGGCGGCGTAGTCGGCGGCCCGCCCGAGCGCCGCCACGGCGGGCTCGGGGAACGCGAACACCGGGACGCCTCTGGCGCCGAGCACGGTGGGCGCCTCGGGCAACCCCATGACGACCGCCGCGGCGGGCATCGCGGGCATCGCGTCGAGGGCGTCGCCGATCGCCGCGAGGTTCCCTTCGGCGTCGCTGACGCCGGTCGCGGCGAACACCACCACGAGGGCGTCGACCTCGCCCGATTCGCCGAGGGCGGCGACCGCCTCGGCGAAGGCGCCGGGGTCGGCGGCGGCGCCGAGGTCGACCGGGTTGGTCGCGGCGGCGGCCGGCACCACCGCGGCGAGCCGGGCGCGGGCCGCGGCGCCGGGGACGTCGAGCCCGGCGTCGGCGGCGGCGTCGGCGGCGAGGACGCCGACGCCGCCCGCGTTGCCGATCACGCCGAGCCGGTGTCCCCGCGGCAGCGGCTGGTCGACCAGGACGCGGGCGGTGTCGAGGAGCTGTTCGAGGGTGTCGCAGCGGATGACTCCGGCCTGTGCGAACAGCGCGTCCACGGCGGTCTCGGAGGTGGCCGCGGCGGCGGTGTGCGAGAGCCCGGCCCGGCGCCCGGGCTCGGAGCGGCCGCCCTTGACGGCCAGGACCGGCTTGCGGCGGGCCACGGCGCGGGCGATGCGCGCGAACTTGCGCGGGTTCCCGAACGATTCGAGGTACAGCGCGACGGCCTTGGTGGCGGGGTCGTCGTACCAGTAGGCGAGCAGGTCGTTGCCCGAGACGTCGGCCTTGTTGCCCAAGGACACGAACGAGTGGACGCCCAGGCCGGTGCGCGAGGCGTGGGCGAGGGCGGCGATGCCGACCGCGCCCGACTGGGACGCCAGGGCCAGGCCCCCGGCCGCGGGCGGCTCGGCGGCGAAGCTCGCCTGGAGGCGCACCGAGCGGGCGGTGTTGACGATGCCGAGGCAGTTGGGTCCGACCAGGCGCATGTCGTGGTCGCGGGCGATGCGCACCAGCGCCTCCTGCGCCGCGGTGTCGCCGGTCTCGGCGAACCCGGCGGTGACCACGACGGCCGCGAGCGCCTCGGCCTCCCCGGCCTCGCGCAGCACGTCCGCGACCGCGGCCGCGGGGACGGCGACGATCACCAGGTCGACCGGTTGCGGCAGTTCGGCGAAGCTCGCGAACGCCGGGACTCCGGCGAGGGTGTCCGCCTCGGGGTGGACGGGGTAGACCGCCCCGGCGAAGTCGCCGTCCACGATGGACCGGAGGATGCGGGCGCCGACGCCGCGGCCGGTGCGGCTCGCCCCGACGACGGCGACCGACACCGGGTCGAGCAGGGGCCGCAGCGACAGGCGCTCGGCAGCGCGCTCGCGCTCGGCGACCTCGTCGGCGAAGGCGCCGTCGAGGTCGGAGGTCAGGACGACGTCGACCACCCCGTCCGCATAGGGCATCGAGGCCCCGTGCGCCAGGCGCCGGGCGAGGCGCAGCATCCTGTAGTTGCCGCCGAGGATCTGCCCGGACAGCTCCTTGACACCGGCGGCTCCGGCGGCGAGCGCGAGGTGCTCGAGCAGGAGCGTCCCGAGGCCGCGGTGCTGGTGCTCCTCGGTGACCAGGACGCCGAACTCGGCGCGCCCGGGGTCCTCGCGGAAGCATTCGAAGGAGGCCGCGGCGATCAGGGCGCCGCCGTCCTCGACGGTGAGGGCGACGCCCCGGCCGGTGCCGTTGAGCCCGGCGAGGCGGCGCGCCTCGATGCCGAGGACGCCCCGGCCGGTACCGAAGAACCGGTACCGCAGGTCCGCGGTCGTGCACCGCTCGTGCATGGCGATGAGCGCGGCGAGGTCCGCGGTCGCGACGGGACGGATGCGGACGATGCGGCCGTCGGCGTCGAGTGCGTCGACGGCGGGGGGCGTACGGAGTGTCATGTCGGCTCCTTGCGGTTCGGGGGCGGTCCGACCCGCCCTGAGCCGATCCTCCGACCGCGCGGCGGCCGCCGTCAGAGCCCAACGCCCGGAACACCGGGGACGTAGGTCCCGGAGGTATCCGAGCGGGGCGGACGTCCGCTGCTGCGCGATCGCGAACGGGAGTCAGGACCCGTCGCCGAGCGGTATGGTCCAGCGCAGTTCGGTCCCGGCCGGTTCGGCCGGGCCGACGGTGAAGTCGCCGCCGAGGGAGGCGGCGCGGGAGGCGAGGTTCGCCAGGCCGCGGCGCGGAGCCCGGGCGGGGATGCCGCACCCGTCGTCGGCCACCCGCATCCGCAGCGCTCCCGCCTCGACGGCGAGGGCGACCGTCACCTGCGACGCCTTGGCATGGCGCGCAGCGTTGGACAGCGCCTCGCGAAGCATCGCGAGCACCTCGATCCGCACGAGTTCGGGCACCTCCGCATCGACCGGCCCGGTGAACTCCACCCGCGGCGCGAACCCGAGATGGTGGCGCACGACGCCGCACAGGCCCCGCACCGTCGCCGAGAACGCCTGGTCGGTGTCGGTGTGGAGGCTGAAGATCGCCGCCCGCAGGTCGCTGATCGCGCCGTCGATCTCGTCCACCGCGGAGTTGATCCGCGCCGCCGCCTCCGGCGCGTCGACCAGGTGCACGATGCTCTGAAGCTGCAGGCCGGTCGCGAAGAGCCGCTGGATGACCAGGTCGTGCAGGTCCCGGCCGATGCGGTCGCGGTCGCGGAAGACGACCAGGCGCTCCCGTTCGGCTTGGGAGGCGGCGAGCTCGGTGTAGAGGCGGGCGTTGTCGATCGCGACGCCCGCCGCCGCGGCGAGGGCCTGGATGAGCGCCTCGTCGTCCTCGGTGAACAGCTCGCCGCCGCGCTTGTCGGTGAGGTAGAGGTTGCCCCATGCCTTGTCCCCCACGGTGACCGGCACGCCGAGGAACGTCCGCATGGGCGGGTGCCCGGGCGGGAAGCCCACCGATGCCGGGTGCTGCGAGAGGTCGATCAGACGCAGCGGCTCGGGGTGGTCGATGATGTGGCCGAGGATGCCGCGCCCGGTCGGCGGGTCGCCGAGCGCCGCGATCTCCTCCCGCGACAGGCCCTGGGTGCGGAAGTCGGCCAGGCCGCCCGCTCCGTCGAGGACGCCCATCGCCCCGTACTTCGCGTCCACGAGCTTCAGTGCGGCGGCGACGATCCGGTCGAGGATCGCCGCCAGTTCCAGATCGGACCCGATGCTGATGACCGCGTCCAGCAGCGCGCGCAGCCGCTCGCGGTCGATCACGATCTCATCGACCCGGGAGGCCAGCTCGCCCAGCAGCTCGTCGATCGGGATGCGGGGCTCCGGCGGCCCGGAGGTGTTCGCGCGGTGCGGCATCGAAGCGGCCATGCACCCGATCGTATCGAGTCCCTTCAGGAACGCAAGACCTGCGCAGTGCCGCGTGCTCGGACCGCTCGACCAGCGTCCGTCCCGAGCCGCCCCCGACGGCGGGCATCGCTCCGCGTCCAGTCTCGCCGCCGCCGCGCCCCCGGTTCAGGGTCGAAGGTCCCTTGCAGTGCGGACTTCAGTGGGGCGTGGCCGTCGCCGCGGGGACGCATACTCGGGGAATGGACACGGAAACGATCAGGGTGTTCCTGCTCGACGACCACGAGGTGGTCCGGCGGGGACTGTGCGAGCTGCTGGAGCGCGACGGCGATATCGAAGTGGTCGGCGAGGCCGCGGACGTCGCCGAGGCGCTGCGGCGGTACCCGGCCGCCCGGCCCGACGTCGCAGTGCTCGACGCGCAGCTGCCCGACGGCTCCGGCGTCGAGGTGTGCCGCCGCATCAAGGAGACCCACCCCGACGTCGCGGTCGTCATCCTCACCTCCTATGAGGATGACGCGACGCTGTTCGCCGCGATCGAAGCGGGAGCGGCCGGATTCCTCCTCAAGCAGGTCCGCGGCAACGACCTCGTCGACGGCGTCCGCAAGCTCGCCGCGGGCGGCTCGCTCCTCGACGCCCGCGTCACCGGCGCGGTCCTCGAACGCCTGCGCACGGGACCACCGAGATCCCCTGAACTGGAACTGCTCTCGGAACAGGAGCAGCGCATCCTCGCCCTCATCGGCGAGGGCCTGACGAACCGCCAGATCGCCGTGCGCATGCACCTGGCGGAGAAGACCGTCAAGAACTACGTCACCCGCGTCCTCGGCAAACTCGGCCTGGAGCGCCGCACCCAGGCCGCGGTCCTCGCCTCGCGCCTGTTCGGCTGACGCCCTTGGCCCCGGACGGAGGGGACTTCCGTCCCTCCCCTTGACGCACGTGCGCGGGCGAGGCTGAAGAAGTCCCACCGACCACGAGCAGAGGACCGAGATGGACACGACGCTCCCCCGACCGCTGACCGAGCCGCGCCTGCGCCAGATCGACGCCTACTGGCGGGCCGCCAACTACCTCACCGCCGGGCAGATCTACCTGCTCGACAACCCCCTGCTGCGCGAACCCCTGCGGCCGGAGCACGTCAAGCCGCGCCTGCTGGGCCACTGGGGCACCAGCCCCGCGCTCAACCTCGTCTACGCGCACCTGAACCGGGTCATCACCGAACGGGCCCTGGACGCGATCTACATCGCCGGCCCCGGCCACGGCGGCCCCGCGATGCTCGCCAACACCTGGCTGGAGGGCACCTACTCCGAGCACCACCCCTCGATCGGGCGCGACGAGGCCGGCATGGCCCGCCTGTTCCGCCAGTTCTCCTTCCCCGGCGGCGTCCCCTCCCACGCCGCACCCGAGGTCCCCGGCTCCATCCACGAAGGCGGCGAACTCGGCTACGCGCTCATGCACGCCTACGGCGCCGCGTTCGACAACCCCGACCTCCTCGTCGCCTGCGTCATCGGCGACGGCGAGGCCGAGACCGGGCCCCTGGCCGCCTCATGGCTGTCCAACGTGTTCCTCAACCCCGCCCGCGACGGCGCGGTCCTGCCGATCCTCAACCTCAACGGCTACAAGATCGCCAACCCCACGGTGCTCGACCGCATCCCCCGCGGCGACCTCCTCGCCATGATGCGCGGCTTCGGATACGAGCCGCTCCTGGTGGAGGGCGACGACCCCGACGCCGTCCACCAGGAGCTCGCGGGCGCCATGGACGCCGCGCTCGACGCGGTCAAGGCGATCCAGCGGCGCGCCCGCACCGGCGAGGCCGCCGGGCGGCCGCGCTGGCCGATGATCGTCCTGCGCACCCCCAAGGGCTGGACCGGCCCGCGCGAGCTCGACGGCAAGCCCGTCGAGGGCACCTGGCGCTCCCACCAGGTCCCGCTCGGGGCCGTCCGCAACGATCCCGCGCAGCTCGCGATGTTGGAGGCCTGGCTGCGCTCCTATCGGCCCGAGGACCTGTTCGACGCGACCGGCGCCCCGTCGGCCGAACTGCGGGCGGCCGCGCCGCGCGGCGAGCGGCGCATGAGCGCCAACCCGCACGCCAACGGCGGCATCCTCCTGCGCGACCTCGTGCTCCCCGACTTCCGCGACTACGCCGTCGACGTCCCGCGCCCGGGCACTGCCGACGCCGAGGCCACCCGGGTCCTGGGCGAGTGGGTCCGCGACGTCATCGCCGCCAATCCCGACCGGTTCCGCCTCTTCGGCCCCGACGAGGTCGCCTCCAACCGGCTCGGCGCCGCCTTCGAGGTCACCGACCGGGCCTGGAACGCCTCGATCGAACCCGGCGACGACCACCTCGCCCCGGACGGCCGCGTCATGGAGGTCCTCTCCGAGCACCTCTGCCAGGGCTGGCTGGAGGGGTACCTGCTCACCGGCAGGCACGGCCTGTTCACCAGCTACGAGGCGTTCATCCACCTGGTCGACTCCATGTTCAACCAGCACGCCAAGTGGCTCAAGACCACCAACGCCATCCCGTGGCGCCGCCCGATCGCCTCGCTCAACTACCTCCTGTCGAGCCACGTGTGGCGCCAGGACCACAACGGCTTCTCCCACCAGGACCCCGGCTTCATCGACCACGTCGTCAACAAGAAGGCCGAGGTCGTCCGCGTCTACCTGCCGCCGGACGCCAACACCCTGCTGTCCACCATGGACCACTGCCTGCGCTCGCGCCAGTACGTGAACGTCGTCGTCGCCGGGAAGCAGCCCGCCCCCGCGTGGCTGACGATGGACGAGGCCGTGCGCCACTGCGAGCGGGGCCTGGGGATCTGGGAGTGGGCCTCCAGCAACGGAGGCACCGAGCCGGACGTGGTCCTCGCCTGCGCCGGGGACGTCCCGACCCTGGAGACGATCGCCGCCGCCGACCTCCTGCGCCGCCACCTCCCCCACTTGAAGGTCCGGGTCGTGAACGTCGTGGACCTCATGCGGCTCCAGCCGGGCACCGAGCACCCGCACGGGCTGCCCGACCGTGAGTACGACGCGCTGTTCACCACCGACAAGCCGGTGATCTTCGCGTTCCACGGCTACCCGACGCTCATCCACCGGCTGACCTACCGCCGCGCCGGGCACGCGCACCTCCACGTGCGCGGCTACAAGGAGGAGGGCACCACGACCACGCCCTTCGACATGGTCATGCTCAACGACCTCGACCGGTTCACCCTCGTCATCGACGTCATCGACCGCGTCCCCGGGCTCGGCCAGAACGCCGCGGGCCTGCGCCAGGAGATGTGGGACGCCCGACAGGTGTGCCGCGAGTACACCCGCGCCCACGGCACCGACCACCCCGCCGTCGCCGACTGGCGCCCCGGCAGGCCGCTGAACCTGTAGCGCCGCAGCGGAAAGGGGCGGGACCGACCGGTCCCGCCCCTTCGCCTGCGTCTCAGTCGAGCGTCACGGGGTAGACGCCCGCGCCGGTCCACGCGAACGCCGTCAGGTTCGCGATCGTCGTGGCCGCGATCGCCTCGACCGCCTCGACGGTGAAGAACGCCTGGTGCCCGGTGATGAGCACGTTCGGGAACGCGTTCAGCCGGTCGAACACGTCGTCGCCGATGACCTGGTCCGAGAGGTCCTCGAAGAACAGCTCGTCCTCCTCCTCATACACGTCCAGGCCCAGGTGCCCGATCCGGCCGGACTTGAGCCCGTCGATCACCGCCGCCGTGTCGACCAGGGCCCCGCGGCTGGTGTTCACCAGCATCACCCCTGGGCGCATGAGCGCGATCCGCTCCGCGTCGATCAGGTGGTGCGTCTCGGGCGTCAGCGGGCAGTGCAGCGAGACGACGTCCGACGCCGACAGCAGGTCCTCCAGGGCGGTGTACTCGACGCCCGCGGCCCGCGCCGCCTCGCTCGGGAAGGGATCGCAAGCGAGGACGCGGCAGCCGAACCCGGCCATGATCCGCGCGAAGCACACCCCGATCTTCCCGGTCCCGACCACGCCGACGGTGCGCCCGTGCAGGTCGAACCCGAGCAGACCGGTGAGCGCGAAGTTGTGCTCGCGCACCCGGTTGTAGGCGCGGTGGGTCTTGCGGTTGAGCGCGAGCACCAGCGCCGCGCAGTGCTCGGCGACCGCATGCGGCGAGTAGTCCGGGACCCGCGCCACGGCGATCCCCAGCGCCGCCGCCGCGCGCAGGTCCACGTGGTTGAACCCGGCCGACCGCAGCGCGGCGAACCGGACCCCGTGCGCGGCCAGCACCTGGAGCGTCTCGGCGCCGAGGTCGTCGTTGACGAACGCGCACACCGCCTCGCATCCCTCGGCCAGCGGCGCGGTCCCGGCGTTCAGGCGCGGCTCCAGGAACACCAGTTCATGATCGCCCTCGCCGTTCGCTTTCCGCAGGAACGCCTCGTCGTACGGCTTCGTGGCGAACACGGCCACCCGCATGATGCACCTCCTCTTCCGACGATACGGAAACGGGGCGGCACCGGCCGCCCCGTCGTGAAACCCGCCCTCACCTGCTGCGGACGACCAGGACCGGGCATCGGGCGTGGGTGACGCAGTACTGGCTCACCGAGCCGATGACGGCCCCGACGAACCCGCCGTGGCCGCGGGAGCCGACGACGAGCATCGGTGCCTCGTCGGCGACCTCCAGCAGCGCCTTCGCGGGGTGGCCCTCCTTCACGAGGCGCTCGACGTGGACCTGCGGCCATGCGCCGGCGACCTCTTCGACGGTCTTCTCCAGGCTGCGGCGGGCCTCCTCGGCGAACTCCTGCGCGGGCAGGACCATCGCCGCGGTGCCGTAGTTGAACGGAATCTGCCACGCGTGCACGGCCGTCACCGACAGGCCCATGGCGGCGGCGTACTCGAGGGTCCATTCCAGGGCCTTGCGAGAGGCGTCCGATCCGTCGACGCCGACGACGATCCCGTGCTCCTGCTTGCGGTTCGACATGGTCCGCTCCTTCCTCTCGGACTCCAGTCTCACCGCTGGGGCAGGGCCCGGATCAGGGCCGAACGTCCCGGTCTTCAGGGCCGGTGGCCACCATCCGGCGCGGGCTCAATGCCCGATCGTCAGGCGCAGACCGGTGACCTTCTCGGGCACGATGGCGATGACCGCGTCCAGCGGCCGGTCGATCCACGACTGGACCCGCCTGCCCAGGTGCTCGGCGCCGGGCTCGCCCGTGATGTCGCTGGCCGTGCCGTCGACCAGGACGCTCCAGCCGATGTGGCTGTGCGCCTCGATCTCGTCGGACTGGTAGGCGACCGCCAGCCCCGGCTGCGCCCGCACCGCCTCGGCGAAGGCCGACGAGTGCCGCGTGTGGACGATGATGCGGCCCTCGAACACCACGTG
Organism: Glycomyces sp. NPDC047369; assembly: GCA_040643255.1. GTDB lineage: Bacteria > Actinomycetota > Actinomycetes > Mycobacteriales > Micromonosporaceae > Glycomyces. Next base: position 809,824 of record JBEYTX010000002.1, read on the forward strand.
GTTGAGCGGCCGGATCACCGGCAGCCCGTCCGCGACGAACGCGACCCGCCCGTACTCGGCGCGCGTCAGCAGCCCCATCGCGACCTTCGGTTCGAGCTCGACCGGCTCCCGCTCGTCCATCACGACCACTCCCATCAAGCAGACCGCCATCGAACGCTGCCTCGATTCCGACCGTATCAGTGTCCGCCGAGCCTGAAGAAGGAACAACGTCCCGACCTGTAGCAGGACAACCTGACGGTCGGACGCCGGCCCTCCATCGGCGCTATCGACCAGCCGACTCCACGCGGTCCCGGATGCCCATCGGCACCGCGTCCACTCCGCAAAAGAGTGGCCCCGAAGGACCGCCCACGATTCATAGCAGAAGCAGGGGCGAAGCAGTACTCGGCACGGATCTGGACGACCGGTGCCGGGCGTTCACGACCGCGGGCGCACGCCGTCCTCTCCTCGGCGCCACGGCTGTCGAGCGCTCAAGAACGCAGCTCCTTGATGAGGTCCTCGATGCGGGTCTTGATTTCGTCGCGGATCGGGCGGACCGCTTCGATGCCTTGGCCTGCGGGGTCGTCGAGTTTCCAGTCGAGGTAGCGCTTCCCGGGGAAGACGGGGCAGGCGTCGCCGCAGCCCATGGTGATGCACACGTCCGAGGCTTCGACCGCCTCAATCGTCAGGACCTTCGGCGACTCGGCCGAGATGTCGATCCCGACTTCCTTCATGGCTTCGACGGCGGCAGGGTTGACCTGGTCGGCGGGCGCCGACCCCGCCGACCGGACCTCGATCCGGTCGCCTGCGAGGTGGGTGAGCCAGGCGGCGGCCATCTGGGAGCGGCCCGCGTTGTGGACGCAGACGAACAGCACCGAGGGTTTCTGCGCGGTCATGTCATCCTCCAAGGTCGTGGTCGTGGTCGTGGTCGCGGTCGCGGGCCGCGGCGTTCGCGCGCTTCGGATCGGGGCCGGGACCGCTCGGTCCCTGGCCCGCGCGGGATCGGTCAGCCGCAGCAGCCGCCACCGGTCTTGAGCTGCGGCAGCTCCCGGCGTTCGCCCGAGTAGCCGTGCAGGACGCCGGTGGCCAGGCCGCGCGCGCCGATCACGACCGGCTCCGGGACCGCGGCCCCGCAACCCGAGCCGGCCTCATTGGCATCGTTTGTGCCGCAACCGGATCCGACGCTCGGGAGCGAGCCGCAGCAGCCGCCGGCCTCGCCCGCCTCGGCGATGCTCGTGGCGTCGAGGGAGCGGGAGGAGGAGCAGACGCCGGTCTCGGGCAGTTCCAGCTCGACCGCGTCGGCGGCCTCGCGGTCGCCGGCCAGGGCGGCGGCGATGGAGCGGACCTGCTCGTAGCCGGTGGCGAGCAGGAACGTCGGCGCCCGGCCGTAGGACTTCGCCCCGGCCAGGTAGAAGCCCTCGTCGGGCTGGGCGAGGTCGGCTTCGCCGTGGGGCGGAACGGTCCCGCAGGAGTGGAAGTTCGGGTCGATGAGCGGGGCGAGCTTCGCCGGAGCCTCGACGGTGGCGTCGAGGTCGAGACGGACCTCGCGCAGCATCTCAAGGTCCGGGCGGAACCCGGTCGCGGCCGCGACCTGGTCGGCCTCGATGACGCGCTCGATGCCGCTCACGTTGCCCACCACCGCGACCGATCCGTCCTCCCGCGCCTCGAAGCGGTCGATGGTGAACCCGGTGACCAGCTCGATCGCGCCGGACTCGACCAGCTCACGCAGGCGCGTGCCGATGGTGCCGCGGGCGGGCAGGGCGTCGGCGGAGCCGCCGCCGTAGAGGCGGGCGGGGGAGGTCCCGCGGATCGCCCAGACGACGCTCGTGCCCCGCTCCTGGTCAGCCAGGGCGGCGAGGTTCAGCAGCGTGTTCGCGGCGGAGTGGCCCATCCCGACCACGAGGGTCCGCTTGCCGCCGAAGCGCGCCCGCTCGACGCCGAGGACGTCCGGGAGCGGCCCGGCCGCCCAAGCGGCGGTGCGGTCTTCACCGGGGGCGGCAAGACCGTGCGCGCCGAGCGGATTGCGCTGGCCCCAAGTGCCGGAGGCGTCGATGACCGCGTCGACCACCAGGTCCGCCCATTCGCCTTCGGCGGTGCGGGTACGCAGGAGGTAGGGGCGGCCGACGCGATCGATGGTGCGGGTCTTGTCGACCCCGAGCCGCGTCACGGCCACCACCGTCGTGCCGTAGCGCAGGTGCGGGGCGATCTCCGGTGTCGCGGCGAGCGGGGCGAGGTAGGCGTCGATGAGTTCGGCACCGGTGGGCAGGCCGTCAGGGTCCGGAGCGGTCCAGCCGTGTGCTTCGAGCAACCTGCGGGCGGCCGAGTCGATGTCGAACCGCCACGGGGAGAACAGGCGCACATGCCCCCACTGGCGGATCGCATCGGCGGGGCCGTCCCCGGCTTCGAGGACGATCGGGGTCAGCCCGCGCTCAAGCAGATGAGCGGCCGCGGCCAGGCCTACCGGGCCCGCGCCGATCACGGCGACGGTGGAGACGGGGTGCGCTTCGAGATGGGACATGGTGATCCTTCGTTGGTCAGCGGGTCGCGCCGGTCGCGATCATATCAACACGTCTAACTAATATCAGTGATTACTGTTGATAGCAAGTTCTGTGGTTTACTAGACGGTATGAGCCGCACGATCGAACTCACCTTGACCGACGTGACCGCCGCAGACCGCTCGGACGAGGCCATGGTGGCACACGCCAGGGACCTCGCACCCCAGTTCAAGGCCCTGTCGGACGAGAACCGGCTCGCGATCGTGCTGCTGCTGTCGGAGCGCCCGCGGACCGTCCGCGAGTTGACCGAGGCGACCGGTTTGGCCCAGACCCTTGTCTCCCACCACCTCGCCCCCCTGCGCGACCTCGGCCTGGTGACCGTGACCCCCAAGGGCCGCAGCAACATCTACGCCCTGTGCTGCGACGCCTTCGCCGCACCCCTGCGCGCCCTCGCCGGACTCTCCAACCCCGCCGAACACAACGGCTGCTGCTAACAGCAGCCGAAAAGGCGAACGAGCGCTTCATCAAGTGCCCCTTGGTAAATCAACTCATATCGAAGAGCCGACACCAGGACAGCGAATGACTGGTTGCGGACGAGAAGGGCAAAGAAATAGGGATCATCAACGCGATGATCCCTAATGTCCCGTATGTCTGTTTGTGGAGGTACTGAACGCTTATCCGCACACGTTTCCGCTGGTCAAAGCGCTGCGATCCGACCTGGTGAAGCATGCGAAATCCGACACGAATAGCCAGGAACGCAGTCCAGGTTTGAAATCTCCAGTGCGGACGGCACCGCGTCCGCTCCGCAAACGACTGGCCCCGAAGGACCGCCAACGACTCATCGAAGACTATCTCGGCGGAGCACTACAGAGGGACCTCGCCACGCGATACGCGATCGGACTTTCCAGCGTCAAAACCATCCTCCGCAACGCCGGAGTCCGCAAGTACGCCATTCGCGGCTGAGAGCGGGCCGGGCCTGGCGGCAAGAAGGTCGCCAGGCCCACCTCATCACGGCGCCGCCTGGACATGCCTCGAGTGCGGAGTTCCCGATCATCGGCGCTCGATCCGACGGACGCTCCCCCATGACGCTGGAGGAGATTCCCGCTCGTCCGGCGCTGTCCGCTCAGCATCCGATTCCGCCAGTATCAAGTCCAGCAGAATCTGCGCGATCTGGTGAGGATCGATATCCTCGCGCTGGTCGCCGGTGACCGTGACTCGGTACTGCTTCCTCGGCATGTACATCCCCATTCTCTCGGATCGAGCGAGGGGCGTTCCTGGTTCTGAACGTAGTGCCGCTTCTCATTCCGATGCGGTCATGACACAGTGCCCTGATACGCGACGTCGAACGTCGAGCCTTCAGAAGTGCCAGCCTTGTTCGGTGACGAATTGGACCAGGTTCAGGCAGGGGATGCCGAGGGCGTCGCACACGTCGGGGATATGGGGCTTGTCCAGTCGGCCGGTGGGGTGCTCCTCGGTCACGACGGTGCCCGAGCGGGCTTTGGCGAAGCCGATGACGAAGGGATCGGCGCCGCTGCGCACGCCGCCCAGGTGACCGTGAGGAGTGCTAACGCCATCAAGATCGACGGCCTGCTGGTCGAGCAAGACCGCTCGGACACTTGCAGCGATTTCCTCGCCTACCATGTTCGGTCCGCTGTTCTGGTTGCGGAACTTCGGCTCGAGAAGCAGCTCAGCGCTCGCAACCGCGGCCGACGAAGTCGACCATGTCGCCGAGCGCCTGTTCCACGGCGCCAGGAGGGATGCCTCCGGCGAGGGCGAGTACGACGAAGCCGTGCATGGCGGCCATGACGGGCAGGCCGATCTCGTGTGCCGGTCCCTCGCGCACTTCGCCGCGGCGTTGCCCGTGCTCGATGAGGCGGGCGGCGACCGCGGGCAGTCGGCGCGCGGCCTCGGCCAGGGGCGGCGATGACTGTGGGTCGTGCTTGACCGAGTACATCAGGTTCAGCATCGCCGCATGCTCCGATGCGAAGGTCATGTAGGCGCGGGTGAGGGCGGTCAACCATGCCGCGAACGGCTGCTCTTCGCCGGGTTGCGCCGCGGCCAGGGCCGATTCGAGGCGCTCGAACCCTTCCAGTGCCAGGGCGTCGAGCAGTGCGCGTTTGCTGGGGAAGTGCCGGGCCGGCGCCGAGGGGCTCACTCCCACGTCCCGCGCGAGTTCACGCAGCGACAGCGCCTCGGGGCCCTTGTCCTCGAGCCGCACTTCGGCACGGGCGAGCAGGGCGGCGCGGAGGTCGCCGTGGTGGTACGGGCGGGCGTTCATGCCCTCACCCTACCCCAATGTGACCAGCACCTACATTGTATGCATTGACAACATTGTTGTTACTGTCTACATTTGAGGCATGGATACCAACGAGCAGACCACCACCTGGAGTGCGGGCGACCTTCCCGATCTGGACGGCCGCACCGCCCTCGTCACCGGCGCGAACAGCGGCCTCGGCCTCGCCACCTCCGGCGCCCTGGCCAGAGCCGGGGCCCGCGTCGTCCTCGCCGTGCGCGACGTCCGCCGCGGTGAAGAAGCTGCGGCAACCATCACGGGTGCGCGCGGGCCGGTCGAGGTCCGCCGCCTTGATCTGGCCGACCTGGCCTCCATTCGGGCGTTCGCCGCAGACTGGGAGGGCGACCTCGATCTGCTGATCAACAACGCGGGGGTCATGAACATCCCCGAGGCGCGGACCGCGGACGGCTTCGAGATGCAGTTCGGCACCAACCACCTCGGGCACTTCGCGCTCACCAACCTGCTCCTCGGCCACGTGAGGGGCCGCGTCGTGACCGTCTCCTCCATGGCGCACAAGATGCCCAAGGACATCCGGGTGCACTTCGAGAACCTCGACCTGACCGGGGAGTACAGCCCGGTCACGGCGTACGGCCAGTCGAAGCTCGCCAATCTGCTGTTCACGCTCGAGCTCCAGCGCCGCCTCGACGTGGCGGGGTCAAAGGTTCGGGCGCTCGCCGCGCATCCGGGCTGGTCTAGCACCAACCTCCAGAGCGGCAGCGCCACGCTTGTCCTGCGAACCTTCGGCCGTCTGATGAACCGGTTCTTCGCGCAGGACGCCGAGGCCGGGGCGCTGCCGACGCTGTTCGCCGCTACCCAGGACCTGCCGGGTGCCTCCTATGTCGGCCCCGACGGCCGCGGCGAGTGGCGCGGCGCCCCGGCCATGGTCGGGCGCTCGGCCGCCGCCAGCGACCCCGATGCTGCACGGCGGTTGTGGGAGGTGTCCGAGAAACTCACCGGAGTTGCCTTCCCCGCGCACCTCGTCGGTCACTGATCGAGCGCGATGTAGTGGAGTTCGGGGGCGTCGCGGGTGTGGTGGAGTTCAAGGTACTTGCTGGCGATGACGTCGGGTGCGGCGTCGGGGTTTCCGGCGCCGATGAGGGCGGTGATTGCGATGTGCGCGGCGTAGACGCCGTGCGGTGCGAGTTCGTTGTGGAGGTTGAGGGCCCAGTTGCGCAGGGCTGCGGCGGCGATGTTGATGTTGGCCAGGAACGGGAGCGGGCTGACCGAGCCGCCGCCGGTGGTGATGAGGATCGTCCCCTCCCCGGCCTCGATCATGTCCGGGACGACCTGTTTCACGACCTCGATCGCTGACAGGTAGAAGTCCAGTTGCGGCTGGAGGTTCTCGGGGGTCACCTCGAGGACGCCGACAGGGGCGAGCGTCCGGTCGGAGGGGGAGAACTCGAGGACGTCGATGGGCCCGTACTGGTCCTTGATGCGCGCGAAGGCGGCAGCGACCGTGTCGGGCCTGGTGATGTCCGCGGCGAATCCGGCGGCCTCGATGCCTTCGCCGCGCAGTTCGGCGGTGAGGGTGTCGAGTGTGTCGGCGTTGCGCGCGAGGAGGGCGACGGTGAAGCCGTCGCGGCCGAAGGTGCGGGCGATCTCGATGCCGAGGCCGGGGCCGGCTCCGACGATGGCGATGACTGGCATGGTGTGCTCGTTCCGTTTCGTATCGGGTGATCGTGATGTCTGCGGCGGCGGGGGTGCTCGGTTCAGTCCCCGATCGGGTCAGGGTGTCGCGTCGGTGTGCGCGAGCGCGGTCTCCTCCGCGTCGTCTTGGGCTGCTGGGGTTCGGGCCCGGCGGCGCTTGACGACGAAGTAGACGACGGCGATGACGACGAGACCGGCGAGGACGTAGGTGAGGGTGCTGGTGATGTCGCCGACGAGGTGCCAGTTGGCGCCGAGCAGGTATCCGGCGACCAGGAGCGTCGAGTTCCACATCATCGAGCCGAGCGCGGTGAGCACCGTGAATTTGAGCAGCGGCATCCGTTCGATCCCGGCGGGCAGCGAGATGAGGGCGCGCAGGCCCGGCAGAAGCCGTCCGAACAGGACCGCTTTGGCGCCGTGGCGGGCGAACCACGCTTCGGCGCGGTCGACGACGGGCGCGTTGAACCCGGGGATCTTGAACAGCAGGGCGCGGGTGCGGTCGCGTCCGAGGATCGCCCCGAACGCGTACATGACCAGTGCGCCGACCAGTGACCCGGCGGTGGCGCAGGCGATCGCGACGGGCAGGGAGATCGCTCCCTGGGAGGCGGAGACGCCGACCAGGGGCATGATGATGTCGGCCGGGACGATGGAGACCATCGCGTCCAGGGCGGAGATGATCGCGATGCCCGCGCCGCCGAGCGCGTCGATGAGGTCGACCGACCAGCCGGCCAGTCCTGTCGCCGGTTCCTGAACGGCCTGTGCGAGGTAGAGATTCAACGGTTCCTCCGGTGTCTCGTTGCAGTGCGGTGGTGTTCGGCTCATTCGGACGGAACGGGCTGGGGTTTCGCGTTTCGGGCACCGGGAGGCGTGGCCGGTCTGGGCAGCAGGAGGACAGCGAGGAGCGCGAAGGCGATGACGCCGGCTCCGGCGGCGAAGCCGGAGGTGAAGGCGGCATCGGTGGGGGTGGTCCCGCTGCCGGTGCCCGCGGTGAGGACGGCGGCGACTGCGGCGGTCCCGATGCTGCCGCCGACGGTGCGGGCGAGGGTGTTGACGCCGGTCGCGACCCCGGTCTGCTCGCGGGGGACGGCGGCGATGATCGCATTCGACATGGCCGCCATCGCCAGACCCAAGCCGACGCCCATCAGCGCCGAGGAGGCCAGCAGCTGCCACGGTTCACTGTGCCCGAGCGCGGGCAGGACGAACGCGGCCGCGGTGAGGACGGTTCCGATCAGCAGCGGGGTCTTGGAGCCGTATCTGCGGTCCAGGATGCCGGAGACGGGCCCGAAGACGATCATGCCGATGGTCGAAGGCAGCAGGTACAGGCCCGCAGCACTGACACTGAGGCCGAAGCCGTGGCCGGTCGCGGCCGGGAGCTGGAGGAGCTGCGGGACGAGCAGGAAGTTCGCGAACATCGCGAACCCGAAGCCGAGCCCGACCAGGTTCGTCGTCCACACCCCGCGCCGGGCCAGCATCCGCATGTCGACCAGCGGCTCAGCTACGTGCCGCTCGACGACGACCAAAGCGATGAACGCAAAGAGGGCGCCGGTGAAGGTGCCAAGCGTCGCGGGGCTGGTCCAGCCCCAGACGGCGCCCTTCGCCAGGGCCAGCAGCAGGCACACCAGTCCGGCCGAGAGCAGGAGCGCCCCGGCGAGGTCGATACGGCCCCGGCTGCGGACCGACGACTCCCTGATCCCGAACGCGATACCGGCGAAGGCGACCGCGGCCACGGCGAGGGGCAGCCAGAACAGCCATTCCCACGACAGGTACTGGACGACCGGTCCGGCCAGGACGACCCCGGCGCCGCCGCCGATCCCGAAGATCGAGGAGAGCACACCGACGGCGACACCGACCCGCTCGGGCGGGAGGTCGTCGCGCACGATGCCGACCGACAGCGGCAGCACCGACCCGGCCGCGCCCTGCATGATCCGGCCGACCAGCAGCGCCGCAAGGCTGCCCGCCAAAGCGGACACGAGCGTCCCGGCGGCGAACAGCCCCAGGACCACCAACAGCATGCGGCGCTTGCCGAAAATGTCGCCCAGCCGCCCCGCGATCGGCGTGCCGACGGCGGCAGCCAGCAGGTACACGGTCATGACCCAGGAGACATCGCCCGCAGAGGCACCGAGATCGGCGGCGATCACCGGCAGCGCCGGAGCCACCAGCGACTGCATGAGCGCGAACACACCCCCGGCCAAGGCCAGGAACACCATCATCGACCGGTGCCCACCCCTGCCGGGGGCCGCATCCACCTCGGCAGCGCCACGCGCAAGCGCGGGCGACGCGCTCATCCGAGACCACTCACCGCAGACAGAGGGAGGTCAATGTCATTGCGGTGCAGGCGGGTCTGTTTCGGCATGTTCCAGCCCAGCACCGCAGTGACCTGGCCGTCCTCGCGGTAGCGCGCCACGAACCGGCGCGCGGCGGTGTCGCCTTCGACGACCTCCACCTCGGTGTCTTCGCCGATGACCCCGTGTACCTGGAGTTTCGCGTCGTACTGGTCAGTCCAGAAGTAAGGCACCGGCGTGTAAGGGCGGCCCTGGCCGAGGATGTCGGCGGCCACAGCAGCGGCCTGCTCGGTGGCATTAGTGCGGTTCTCGAACCGCACGAGGCGCCCGAGGCGCTCGTGGTGCCACCGGGCGACGTCGCCGACGGCCCAGATGCCCTCGGCCGCACGACACTGCGCGTCGCAGACCACCCCGTTGTCAAGGCGCAGGCCGCTGCCCGCGAGCCAGTCAGTGCTCGGCAGGGCACCGATCGCCACCACCACCGCCTCAGCGGGCAACACCTCGCCAGTGCCCAGCCGGACACCCCCAACGTGCCCGTTCGTCTCGACCAGGCCCTCGACGGCGCTGCCCGAACGCAGCCGGACGCCGTGCTCGCGGTGCAGCTGGGCCAGCAGGCCGGACACGAGCGGCCCGACCTGGCGCTCCAGCGGCGCCCGGAGTGGGCCCGCAAGCGTCGTCTCCACGCCGAGGCCCCGCGCGGTGGCGGCCACCTCCGCCCCGAGAACACCCTCGCCGACGACCACCAGCCGCCGACTCGACATGAGGTCCTTGCGAAGTGCAAGCGCCTGATCGAGGGTGCGCAATACGTGCACGCCGCCGATCCCCCGCTGGCCCGGCAGCATCCGCGCCCGCGCGCCGGTGGCGACCACGACCGCATCGGCGCCGAGCCGCCGCCCCGTTTCCGTGCGGATGCTCCGCTCAGCCGCCTCCAGCGCGACCGCGGCCTCCCCGAGGATGAGGTCGATGCCGAGTGCGGCCAGAGCGGTGCCGGAGCGCAGCGCCGCGCGGCCCGGCTCCCACGCGCCGGAGAGCACCTGCTTGGACAGGGGCGGGCGATCATAGGGCGCGTGCGGCTCATCGCCGACGAGGGTGATCGCACCCGCATAGCCCTTGCGGCGCAGCGCTTCGGCGGTCGCCAGCCCTGCGGCCGAGGCGCCCACGATCAGCACCCGTCCCGGCCCAGTCATGGCCGGTCCCAGGTGACGGGCATGCGGGCGGGCCCGCGGGTGGACAGACCGGTCTTCCACTCCACGTCCTCCTCACCCGTCAGCCGCAGCCCGGACAGGCGGGCGAGCAGGGTCCGGACCGCGACTTGGAGTTCCATGCGCGCCAACGGCGCACCGATGCAGTGGTGCACGCCGTGGCCGAACGCCACATGCGAGGCGCCCTGCCGCGACAGATCGAACACGTCGGGGTCGGTGAACACGGCCTCGTCGCGGTTGGCCGAGTGCAGCGCCACGAGCACGGGTTCACCGGCGCGGACGGTGACGCCGCCGATCTCCACGTCCTCGAGCGCATACCGGGGCTGCCCGCCGCCAGCGCCGAGCGGCGTGAACCGCAGCAGCTCCTCCACCGCTTGCGGGACTAGCTCGGGTTCGGATCGCAGGATCGCGAGCTGGTCGGGGTGGGCGAGCAGGGTGTAGATGAAGTTCGGGATCTGCGAGGCGGTCGTCTCGTGCCCGGCGATCAGCAGCGACTGCGCCATGACCAGCAGTTCGCTCTCCGAAAGCCGGTCGTCGTTGTCGCGGGCGGCCACGAGCGCACTGAGAAGGTCGGTGCGCGGATCGGACCTGCGGGCGTCGATCAGGCCCGCCATGTAGGCCGACAGCGCACCGACATGATCGCGGACCTGCTCGGGCGTGTACTTCGTCGTCGACAAGAACGCGTCCGACCAGATCCCGAACCGCTCCCGGTCGTCTGCGGGGACGCCGAGCAGTTCGCAGATGACGAGGGTCGGCAGCGGCAGGCCGAAGTCGGCGACCAGGTCGGCGGGCGAACCTTTGGCGATCATGGCCTCGACCAGGCCGTCGGCGATCTGCTGGGTCCTTCCGCGCAGCGTCTCGACCCGCCGGACGGTGAACGCCTGCGTCACCAGGCGCCGCAGCCGACTGTGCTCGGGCGGGTCGTAGCTCATGATCGTGTCCGGACCGGTCGGGTGCGGCCGGGTGCGCGGTTCATCGCGCCCGACCGCCGCCGCCCTGGAGAACGTGGGATCGGCGAGCACGGCTTTGACATCGGCGTACCGGGTGGCCAGCCACGCTGGCTCCCCGTAGGGCAGCTGCACCCGGCGCAGCGGCCCTTCCCGCAGATCGGTGTACTCGGCGCTGACGTCGAGCAGTTCGAACGCGAACGGATACGGCCTCGGAGGCGACGCGGTCATGGCATATTCCCTTCTGGAGTCGGCATCGCTACCAGGCGACCGGGAGTTCATGGACGCCGTAGACACCCATGTCGTGCCGAAAGCCGACCGCCTCGAACGGGACGGCCAGACGCAGGCCGGGTAGGCGGCGCAGCAGCACGGTGAGGGCGATCTGCATCTCCGCCTTGGCCAGATTCTGGCCCAGGCACTGGTGGACGCCGTAGCCGAAGGCCAGGTGCCCCACTGCGTTCCGGTCCAGATCGAGCACATTGGGCTGCTCGGCGAAGGCCGTATCGCGGTTCCCCGCAGGCAGGTTCATCAGCAGCAGCTCACCCGCCGCGACCTGCTGCCCGCCGATCTCGAGATCCTCGGTGACCCGGCGGGCGACCAGGCCGTTCACGATCGTCATGTAGCGGAACAGTTCCTCGACCGCCCTCGCGTTCTGCGCCGGGTCCTCGGCGTCGCGGAGCAGCGCCGCCTGCACCGGATCGCGCAGCAGCACCAACGTCGCGTAGGCGATCGCGTTCGCGGTCGTCTCGTGCCCGGCGAACAGCAGCAGGAGGCTGTTGACCACCGCAGTGGTCCGGTCGATCTCACCGGTCGCCACATGCTCTACCAGCATGCGGCTGATCAGGTCCTCCTCCGGCGCCTGCTCCTTGCGCCCCACCAGCTCCTGCAAGTATCCGAACAGCGCCCGGGTGGCCTGGCCCTTCGCCTGGTCGCTGGCATCCCGGGTGGTCATGGTGCGGGAGTGCTCCTGGAAGAACGCGTGGTCGGCGTACGGCACGCCCAGCAGCAGCGAGATCACCAGTGACGGCAGCGGCAGCGCATAGTCCTGCACCAGGTCCGCGGGCTGCCCCTTGGCGACCATCCGGTCGATGAACTCGTTCGCCATCGCCTCGATCTGCGGACGCATCCCGTTGATCCGCTTGACGGTGAAGTCCTTGGTGAGCATCCGCCGCAGCCGGGCGTGCTCGGGATCGTCCATCCGCGGGAACATCGGCGGCGGGTTGTCACCGAACCCCTTCAGGTCCTGGGTCGCACCTACCTCGGCACTGACCCGCGGGTCGGCCAGTGCGGCCTTGATGTCCTCGTACCGGCTGACCACCCACACCGGCCGGCCCTTCCACACCGCCTGCCGCAACCCCGGCGCCTCACGCCACTGGGCGTACTCGGTCGGCGGGTCGAACGGGCACCGGGCGTTGTGCACGCCCGGGTAGGAGGGCAGGCCGGTGACGTGCTCGGTCGCGTTGCTCATCGCACGCCACCCGCCAACTCGATGGCGGCAGCCGGGCAGGCGGCGGCCGACTCGCGCACCGCCACTTCGAGCCCCGGCTCGGGTGCTTCCTCCAGCAGCACCACGAGACCGTCATCGTCGCGTTGGTCGAACACCTCCGGCGCGAGCACCACGCACTGCCCCGCGGCAACGCACTTGTCCGCATGCACGATCACGTTCATCGCACTCCCCTGACTCATGTAAACGTTTGTTGACATGAGTAGAGCATAGGCTGGCGCTCGACCGTTGTCAACGATCGTTTACATAAATTCTCGGGGAACGAGGCGCGCGCCTCGAGCGCGAAATGCCTAGGAAGGGAAGAGCAGCGTCTCCACGAGCGCCCGGAGCGGCGTGATGAGGTCCTCGTCGGAAGTCGCAGCCAACGGCCGCAACCCCGAGGAGCGCAGCAGGACGACGCCGATCGCCGTACTGAGCACCAACTGCGCCCGCAACAACCGGTCGTCGTCCACATCGTCCTCGCGCCACCCCGCCTTCACGGCCAGGTTCTGCGCATAGGAGCGCAGGACGTCGACGCGGATCTCGTCGGCCCGCTCATCACCGGAAGCGCGCACCAGCAGCAGCAGGTGCTCGTAATGCCCCTCCCCGGCGATCTCACCGGCGATCGAGGCGGCGAGCGAATCAGGCGGCAGATCAGCAGTGGCCGTGCTCAATCCCTCAACCGCGGCAGCAAGGCAAGCCGCGAACAGCCCCTCCTTCGACTCGAAGTAACGCTTGATCAACGCCACGTTGACCCCGGCCTCCTCGGCGATCTCCCGCACCGGCGTCCCCGCATAACCATCCTGCGCGAAACGACGACGCGCTGCATCCAGCAGCCGCTGACGAGTCCGCGCCGAATCCCGACGGCGCGGCTGCGCGGGCGTTTCTGCGTCGTTCCCAGGGGTCGAAGCGCCATCCTCAAGGGACTGTTCGGGGCGAGGGCTTGCAGGCATGAGCGTTCCTTCCGGTCGGTCAGTAGCCTAGCGCCCAGAGATGCGGCAAAGCTCTCGTCGGACACCGGCAGCCTCCCGCCGCTCACCGGCAGTGCTCTCGCCACAACATCGACTCGCACCCCGACCCGCGCGCGCGAATCGACCACATACCCTCAACATCATTGCGCCGCAGGCAACCTGGTGCAACCCGCCAGGACATGTCCGCCGAAGTATCGACCTAGTTGTCGCTTACTCCACCCTCTGCTACCTGACAGCACCGCACTGCATTGCGGGACAGCAAAAGAAGGACCTTCTACATGAAGGTCCTTCTTGTTCTATATGTCCGTTTATGGAGGTACTGAATGCTTATCCGCACACGTTTCCGCTGGTCAAAGCGTTGCGGTCCGACCTGGTGAACCATGTGAAACCCGACACGAAAAGCCAGGAACACGGTCCCGGTCTGAAACCTCCAGTGCGGACGGCACCGCGTCCGCTCCGCAAAAGGCTGGCACCGAAGGACCGTCAACGACTCATCGAACAGTACCTCGATGGGGACTTGCAGAAAGAACTCGCCACGCGATACGGCATCGGTCTGTCGAGCGTGAAGACCGTCCTGCGAGAAGCCGGCGCGAAGAAGTACTCGGCACGGATCTAGACGACCGGCGGCGGGCGCTCACGACCGTGGGCGCCCGCCGTCCTCTCGCTGCGTGGTCGCCCCGGCTTGCCTCGGCGGCTTCGATGATGACCGCTCGAGCGATCTCGGGCCGGGCGATCGAGGCGGCACGGGAGGCAGTGGGGACGTGGCCCCATTGGGCGGGTCGTCGGCGAGCAGGGGCGTGGATCACCCCGACTTGCAACCGGGATGGTCGTCCCGTATATTTATTCGGGACGGTCATCCCGCTTATGGGGGCCGCTGACCCAGGAGGTTTCCATCATGAGCAAGGTCTGGTTCATCACCGGCTCCTCGCGAGGTTTCGGCCGCGAGTTCGCCCTCGCCGCGCTCGAGCGCGGCGACCGCGTCGCCGCCACTGCCCGCGACACCGGGGCGCTGGCCGATCTGGTCGACCGCTTCGGCGACGCGGTGCTGCCGCTGCGCTTGGACGTCACCGACCGCGCCGAGGTGTTCGCGGCGGTCGCGGCCGCGAAAGAGCATTTCGGGCGCCTCGACGTGGTCGTCAACAATGCCGGATACGCGCTGGTCGGCGCAGTCGAGGAGCTCGGCGAGCACGAATTCCGGGCTCAGCTGGAGACCAACGTCTTCGGCGTTCTCCATGTGACGCAGGCGGTGCTGCCTGTGCTGCGCGAGCAGGGCTCGGGCCACATCTTCCAGATCTCCTCGGCCGCCGGGCTGACCTCCATGCCAGGAGCCGGGGGTTACAGCGCCTCGAAGTGGGCGCTGGAGGCCCTGAGCGAAGCGCTCGCGCAGGAGGTGGCGCCGCAGGGCATCAAGGTGACGCTGATCGAGCCCGGCGGTTTCGCCACCGGGTTCAACACCGCCGCGGTCTTCACCGCGACGCCGAAGGCCCCGTATGCGGCCCTGCACGCATCGCTCCAGGAGCAGGGGGCCGCCACCCAGTCGCCCGGCCCCGAAGCCGTCGGCGCGGCGATCCTCCAACTGGTCGACGCCGAGCACCCGCCGGTCCGCGTGCTCTTCGGCGAGGGCCCCACCCAGTGGGTCCCCCCGGTGTACGAGCAGCGCCTCAAGGGCTGGCAGGAGTGGGCGCACGTGTCGCTCGCCGCCGAAGGCAAGTAGCGCAAGGACGGCCGGGCGCGGGCAGGGTGCCCGCGCCCGGCCCCTCCGAGACCATCGAAGACAGGAGACGGATATGAGCAAGGGAACGGCGTTCATCATCGGCGCAGGCCCCGGACTCGGGCGGGCGCTCGCCCATGCGTTCAGCACGGAAGGGCATCCGGTCGCACTCTTCGCGCGCGATGCCGACAGGGCGGAGCGGTACGCCGCCGAACTGCGCCGAGCAGGCTACCGCGCCCGCGGCTTTCGCGCCGACGCGGCCGACGCCGAGGGGCTGAGCGCCGCCCTGGAACTAGCGGCGGGAGACCTCGGCGCACCCGAAGTCATGGTGTACAACGCGGTCATGACGCAAACCGACACCCCCACCGAAGCCGACGCGACCGCTTGGGGCCGGTCGCTGGCGGTGAACGTCACCGGTGCCGCAGTCGCGGCCCGGACCGTCCTCCCCCTCCTGCGCGGCGAGCGGCGCAGCCTGCTGTTCACCGGCGGCGCACTCGCACTCCAGCCGTCACCGCAGTACGCGACGCTGTCGGTCGGCAAAGCCGCGCTGCGCGCCTACGTCCAAGCCCTCCATGCCGACCTGGCCGAGACGGGTGTCTTGGCCGCCACCGTGACCATCGCCGGCAGCATCGGCGGCCCGGACCCGCGTTTCGCCCCCCAGACCCTGGCCGGTGTCTACCTCGACCTCCACCACCGACCCTCCGAGCAATGGCAGGCCGAACTCGTCTACACGTGATCCGCACCGGCGGTCCATGCCCGGACCTCCGGTGCGACCGCTCCTCGGCATATAGTCGGGATTCTTGTCCCGGTTGATTGGAGGGCTTGAGCCTCATGCGTGCTGACGCCGAGCGCAACCGCAAACGAGTCCTGGAGGCGGCCCGGGAGGCGTTCGCCGCCGACGGACTGGCCGTTCCGGTCGCCGAGATCGCGCGCCGGGCCGGGGTTGGCACCGGGACGGTCAGCAGGCATTTCCCCACCAAGGACTCCCTGTACGAGGCGATCGTCCTCCATCTGGTGGAAGGCATCGTCGACCGGGCGCGGGAACTCGCCGCGACCCGCGAACCGGGAGAGGCCTTCTTCGCGTTCTTCGCGGTCATGGTCGAGCAGATCTCGGTCAACCGCGGCTGGTCCCAGGCCATGAGCGGTTCCGGGTTCGATGTCGACGCGGTGGCCTTCGCCCCCGAGCACGACCTCCTCACCGTCGAGGACGACCTCCTCGCCGCCGCACAGCAGGCCGGCGCCGTCCGACCCGAGATCACCCGCGCCGACGTCAAAGCACTCATGGTCGGCTGCATCGCCCGAGAACAGCAAGCCCTCGACCCCGACGCTCGCAAACGCATGATCGACGTGGTCTGCGCCGGACTCGCCACCACACCGCCGCCATCTGCCTGATCCAAAGGCGCAGAAGAAGCAGCAGCCACCTCACGCTGAACGCCCACCGCACTCAACACAACGGCCACCGGCCATCCGGGCCAGCGACAACCCGACCCTGCTGGCGTGATTGACATCGATTGCGTGTTCACACACCTGAACTGCATACCAGGGCAATAAAGAAGGGATCATCTACGCGATGATCCCTCATATCACTTATGTCCGTTTGTGGAGATACTGAACGCTTATCCGCATACGTTTCCGCTGGTTAAAGCGCTGCGATCCGACCTGTCGAACCATGCGAAACCCGACACGAAAAGCCAGGAACGCAGTCCAGGCCTGCAATCCCCTGTGCGGACGGCACCGCGTCCGCTCCGCAAAAGACTGGCTCCCAGAGACCGCCAACGACTCGTCGAACAGTACCTCGATGGGGCCATGCAGAAAGAACTCGCCACGCGATACGGCATCGGCCTCTCGAGCGTGAAGACCGTCCTGCGGGAAGCCGGCGCGAAGAAGTACTCGGCACGGATCTAGACGACCGGCGGCGGGCGCTCACGACCGTGGGCACTCGCCGTCCACTTCCCGCCAGACTCGCGAGTCGCGGCCCGGACGGCCGGAGCGCTCGGCCTCACCGGCGAGAGTCGCCACCTGCGCCGGTCCTATCAGTTCGAGCAGGATCTGCGCGATCTGATGCGGATCGATATCCTCACGCTGATCACCTGTGACCGTGACTCGGTACTGCTTCCTCGGCATGTGGATCCCCATTCTCTTGGGTCGCGTGAGAGGCATTCCTGGTTCTGAACGTATCGCCGCAATTCGCGCCTACTGGGCTGCGACACGTCGCGGCGAAGCATTACGATCGGTGATCGCGCAGCTTCGACCGCGGTGTCAGAGCCTGCCGGTCCTCATGTCCGCGCTTCCTTTGAGCACGGAGGAGTCGGGCCGCCAGTTCTCCGGCTGGACCCGTTCCCACAGGGTTCCCTTCCCCAGTTGTCGGCCGCGCTTGTCTTCGTGCCTGAGCCAGTCTTCGATGGTGCGGAGGCGGCCGGGGTGGATCTCGTCCAGGAGGGTGTAGTCGCGGGTGATGATGTTGTGCTTCCACGTGTTCCAGAAGCCGGTGAAGTTGTCGCGGAAGCTCATCGTGCTCTTGTCCAGCGGGTCGGCGTTGTATCCGGCGGGAAGGTCGGCGACCTGCTTGAGGGGGCCGCTCCAGTACGCGTCGAGGTCGGTGTCGATGTACTGCGCCGGATGGCCGGTGACCGCCTCGAACGCCTCGGCCAGCCGGGCGTAGGTGACGTGTTCGATGGCGACCTCGAGGTCCATGCCGTTGGCCCGGTCGGGGTTGTCGAAGAGCCAGCGGACGTAGTAGCCGCAGTCGTCGAGTGCGACGTGCGGAACGGCGCCGTCGCCCAGGGGCACGCGCCAGGTGACGACGCCGTCCTCGGCCGAGGGGGTCATCGGTGTTCCGGGCGAGATGGTCATCTCGGCGTAGGGGCCCGAGGTGAACACGGCGGCGCCCATCCTGTCGCGGTTGGACTGGTTCTGGAACAGGATCCACTCGGCCATCCGGCCTTTGCCGTCGTAGTGGCCGGTGCGGAACCTCGGGTCGTAGCCCGACTTCTTCAAGACGAAGTCCAGGTTCCCGTAGACGAAGAACCGGACGCCCTCCTCGATCGCCAGCTCGTAGCTGCGGATCGCCCAGTAGGTCTCGGTCTTCTCGCCGGTGTTGAACCCGTCGATGTTGACGTACGCGCCGTCCGCGTCCCGGAACCCGGCGCGCAGAACGTCCTCGTCGGCGAAGGTGCCCTCGACGAGCGTCACGTTCCCCAGCGCCAGCAGCTCCTGGGCGCGGGCCGAGTTCGGGTCCCGGGTCAGCACGTTGACCTGGTACTTCTTATCGGCGACGAGCGCGCGGACGATGGGCATTCCCTGTGCGCCCGTCCCGCCGATGACGAAGATCGTGGAAGTGGTGTGGTCGGACATGATGGCGTCTCCCGAGGCTATGCACGATGAAACCGATCGGTTTCCATGATCGTAAACCGATCGGTTTCCGCGCTCAACCTCGGGGGGTGGTGTGCTTCGACACGCTCGGGGTCGTCAAGCGGGCGGGTAGAGCGAGTCCTCCTCGCCGCGCCAGGGCTCGGGGTCGTCGGTATCGAGGTGCTTGACGACCAGGTTGGCGAAGCGGGGTGTGCTGAAGGTCGGTTCGGTTCCTGCCAGGAGGCCGGCCATGCCTGCGGTGTGGGTGGTGTGGACCGTGCCGAGGAGCGGTTCGCCGTCGAGGAGGGCGGTGATGCGGGCGCCGGAGAAGCGGAGCGCCAGGCGCTGCCACCGTCCCGGGGCCGGGGCGACGGTCGCTTCGGCGATCAGCTGCTCGCCGCCTGCGCGGTGGTCTCCGGCGGTGATGAGGGCCTGCTGCTCGGCGTCGCCGACGAGTTCGGCGGGGTCCTCCTTGCCGTCGACCGAGACCAGGCGGCAGGCGCCGTCGGCGGCGAGTTCGAACAGGTAGCACTTGGGGATGAAGCCGTAGCCGGTGCCGACATGGTTCACGCGGCCCATGAGGGCGGCGCTCTGCCCGGCCTCCAGATGGACGTCGACGCTCACCTCGTAGTCGCTCCAGGCCGCGTCGCCGATGATCGTGTACGGCCGCCAGTCCGGCGCCCATGAGAGCGTCGGCGCGGGCACGACCTGGCGCATGCAGGTGCTGGTGCCGTCAGGGGAGGGGGCGAGCTCGAAGGCTCCGGCGATGTCGGCGGTGAATCGGGGCAGGCGCCCTCGCGATTGCGGGTCCTCGTAGTCGAAGGTGTCGCGGTACGGGAAGGGGAACGGGGCGCTGTCCGGAACGTCGGCGAAGCCGCCCTTGCGCTGGCCGGTGGTCGTCGACAGGGAGTACACCGAGTCCGGGGCGAGGTCGATCTCGACCGCCCCGTCCTCGATCGCCAGGAACCCCAGGTGTCGGAACTGCTCGGCGGCGTCGCTGCGCCACACCGTCACCGGGCCCTGCGCGAGACCGCCGGGGACGCGCAGGCGCAGCCGCTGCGGGCCGGTGGCGTCCTTGGTCTCGGCGATGACGCTGAAATCGCCTGCGGGGGACCGGAGCGCGACGATGCTGCCGCCGCCGGCCAGGAACGTGCAGGCTTCATCCACATAGGTCCAGCCGAGTTCGGTGAACTGGCCGTAGTGCGCGTAGCCCCACAGCGCCTCCCGCACCTCGTAGTGCCCGCTCCACGGCTCGTGCGCCAGGATCATCGCCGGGTCCACCGCGTACGGCTCGACCGGGTACACCCCGGCGACGTCGTACCAGAGCACGGTCTTCGTCGCGCCGCTGCGCAGGTAATTCTCGTTGAAGCACTCCACGATGCCGATCAGGCAGTCGAACCCCGACCGGTAGACATGGTCCTCGGTGTTCCAGATCGGCTTCCCGGCCGCCCCGGCCCACGCGCGGACCTCGTCAGGGGCGTGCACGTCGTTGCCGTACATCACGTGCGCGCCGATCACGTCGATCGCCTTGGCCGCCTCCGGATCGCGCCGCAGCTGGTCGACGAAGTTGAACTTGTCATCTGGCCAGTTGTCGAAGGCGTGCAGCAGCACCGAACCGAACCCGGCCTCGTCCAGGCTCGCCCGCATCCGCTTCGCGAAGTCGAGGCTCACGCCCTTCTCGTTGCGGCACCCGATCGCGTCGAGGTCGAGCCCGTGCACGTCGCGCAGCAGCCGCACCCACGAAACGTAGTAGTCGGCCATGTCCTGCGACCAGAACTCGCCCCCGCCGATCCAGCCCGGGGCGCTCCACGCCGCCGCATCCAGACTCAGCGCCGGGTTGCGGCGCTTCGCCTCCCGCATCACCCACCACGTGTAGCCGCGGTACGCGTCCAGGTCGCCGCGGGCATGCATGTGGCTCGGCATCGACCCCTGGGTCGCGTTGCCGTCGCCGGGGACCTCGACGAGCATCGTGCTCACCGACGCCCCGAACTTCGGCGTGAACACCAGGTCGAGGATCTGCCCTCGCTGCGGCTCGGCATAGTCCTTGAGCAGCACCGACGTGGCGCCGCCGCCGTTCACCGCGCCGATCCCGTCGAACCGGCGGTCGCCCGGACCCTCCCGCAGCTCCACTACCTGGACCGATGCCTCGCCGCCCACCGCGCCTCCTCGAATGGACTCGATTGATTGAAGAATCAGGACGTCAGTCGGCGATGTCGCCGTAGATGAGGCCGCGGCCGTTGGTGGCGATGTAGACCCGGCCGTACACGTCGGGGTCACCGGTGACGGCCTTCCCGGTCCAGCCCCACTGGTGGGCGTCGTCGTTGATGCGGACCCAGTTGCGGCCCTCGTCGGTCGACCGCCAGATACCTTGCACACCACCGGCTTTGGCGGAGGTGTAGACGGCCGGGTAGCCCTGTCGGGTGCGGGCCCTGCCGAAACCGACCGCGTCCGCTTCTTCGAAGTCGGCCACCCGCCGCCATGTCGCCCCGCCGTCGACCGAGCGCCACATGCCGTAGGTCCCGCCGGTCTTGCCGCCGGTGAGCCACAGGTGCCTCGGTCGTCCCGGGACGGCCCGGAACTCTACGGGTCCTTCGGCGGGCGGACCGGCCGCGCCCGTGGACGCGAAGGTCCGGCCGCCGTCGGCGCTGGCGTAGAAGGCCCCGGAGGCGAAGGCGTACAGGCGGTTCGGGTCGGCCCGGTCCGAGCGGACGAGCGCCCCGGCCGGCAGTCCGTCGACGGGCGTCCAGGTCTGGCCCAGGTCGGTGCTGGACACGGGCACCGTCGTGCCGTTCCCGGGTGACCAGACCATGCGCGTGCCGTCGGCGCTGACCGCGACGGTGCCCGCGTTCCCTCCGCCCGCGACCTCGTCGAGGCGGACGGTGGTGCGCCAGGTGGCGCCGCGGTCGAGGGAGACGCCCACGTGCCCGTCGGTGTCGCCCTCGACATCGCCGGTGCCCACAACGATCTCGGGGCGCAGTCCGGCGAAGTCGAGGCTGCGCCCGGAGGTCCAGTTCGGGCGCCGGATCATGACGCCCGCACGGTCGAGGTCGGTCTGGACGAACCCTCCGAGGTCGCCCATCGCCGAGACGAGGGTGCCGCCGAGCGCGGCGATGTCCTGCACCGCGGTCTCCTCGATCCCCTCGACGCGGACCCCGACGTCGAACCGCTCGACCGGCAGCGCCACCTGGCGCCCGGCGGCCTCGTCCCAGCCAACGAGGGGGCCCTGATCGTCCCATGCGGTCAACTGCTCGGTGCCCCAGACGGTGCCGCCGATCCACATGATCCGGTCGGAGTCGTGCGGGTCGATCGCGAGCGCGGCGATCATCCAGCCGTGCTTGATCGCGTACGCCGGGCCGTCGTCGGTCTTGCCGAAGGCGAGCCATTCACTGCCGGTGGCGTCCAGGGTGAACCGGTCGGTGCGCTCAGGCGGCCACGACCAGTTCGCGTCCCAGGCGTAGTCGAAGCTGGTCTGCCAGGTCGCGCCGGAATCCGTGGAGCGGAAGAGGACTTCGTCCGGGTACCAGTGGTTCTCGGTCGCGGCCATGAGCGTGCCGGGGCGCCGGCGGTCGACGGTGAGGCCGCCGAAACCGGGGATGGCGCCGAGGGGATCGTAGGCGGGGGTGACGTCGGTCCACTCGCCGGTGGCGAGGGCGAGGCGCTGGATCGAGCCGCCCCTCCCGGCGGCGGGCGGGCCGTTGTAGGGCCCGGGGTCCCAGCTGGTGACGATGAACAGGTGGCCATTGTCGTGGTCGATCGCGGCCTGCTTCGGGATGGTCCGGTTCCCGTCGGCCCTGCCGAGGGCGGCGGCCGCGCCGGGGACGGGCTGCCAGGTGGCGCCGCGGTCGGCGGAGACGTAGAGCGGGTCGCCCGGGTCGGCGACGCCGACGAAGATCCGCCCGCTCTGGTCGAACTCGATCCAGACGACGCCTTGGTTGTCGCCGTTGTAAGGGTCGCCGGGGGTGATGACGAAGTTCCCCGGATTGGGGAAGTCGGCGACCTCGGTCCAGGTCCGGCCGTGGTCGACCGAGCGCCACAGGCCGTTGCCGTTGGGGGCGCCCAGGAACAGCTGGGCGTTGTCGTGCGGGTCGACGGCGAGGCGCTCGCCCATCCCGCGGCCGGGCATGTTGCCGCCCTGCTTGAACGGCAGTTCGGCCGCGCCCCAGGTCTCCCCGTAGTCGTCGGAGTAAAGGACCGCGCCGTCGGTCGGGTCCCAGTCGTTCGTGTAGGTGCCGACGGCGGCGTAGACCCGGTTCGTCTCGACCGGGTCGGTGGCGACCGAGACCACGCCGGTCCAGCCCCACCGGTCCTGGCCGATCCAGTCGAGCAGCGGCTTCCAAGTCTGAGTCTCCTGCTGCCAGCGGTAGAGGCCGCCGATGTCGGTGCGGGCGTAGATCAGGTTCGGCTCGGTCTCGTTGAAGACGATGCCGGGCACCCAGCCGCCGCCGTTCACGACCGCGTTGCGCCAGGTGTAGGCGTCCTGGCACCTCGCGGTCTTCGCTTGGGCGGCTTGGGGAACGAGGGCCGCCGCGGCTGCGGCGGCGCCGAGGGAGGCGGCCAGGGTGCGTCGTCGCACGGGGACTCCAAGGGGGGAGGGGGCCGGGGCGGGACCGGCCGCTTCGTCGGGAGGCCCAACGTAACAAGCCGGTCCGGCCGGGACAAGAGGTTCGGGCATATTTTGTTTAGCGGATTGACAATAGCGATTGTATCGATGATCATCGCTGTAAGGAAGATCTCTGGGAGCGCTTCACATCCAACGATCCGAAGGAGTCGAGACATGCGACTACAACAAGGCAGACGCACCGGATTGGTGCTCGCAGCGACCGCCGCGGCGGCGCTGGCGGCGGCGACGCTCAGCACCGCCGCCAGCGGGGCCGCCGCCGACGAGGACTGCGTGGTCGACTACCGCGTAGTCAGCTCCTGGGGCTCGGGGTTCCAGGCGAGCGTCAGCATCACCGCCGCATCGGCGGTCGACGGCTGGGACCTCGCCTGGGATTTCCCCGGCGACACCACCGTCACCAGCGCCTGGAACGTCGACTGGAGCCAGACCGGCGGCGCCTTCTCCGGCACCGACGTCGGCTGGAACGGCGCCATCGCCGCCGGGCAGACCCGCGAGGTCTTCGGCTTCATCGGGTCGGGATCGACCGAGGCCCCGACCTCCTTCACCCTCAACGGCATCGCCTGCGGCGACGAAGGCGAGCCGACCGAGACCCCCACCGACCCCGACCCGACCACCGACCCGCCGGACGGTCCGGCACCGGAGCTCAGCGTCTCCGGCAACCAGATCGTCACCGAGGACGGCGAACCGTACCGGCTGCTGGGCGTGTCCCGGTCCTCCACCGAGTTCGCGTGCGTGCAGGGCAAGGGCCTGTTCGACTCCGGCCCGGTCGACCAGGCGTCCGTCGACGCCATGAAGTCCTGGAACATCCGCACCGTGCGCCTCCCGCTCAACGAGGAGTGCTGGCTCGGCCTCAACGGCTCGCCCAGCGGCACCGCCTACCAGGAGGGCATTAAGGACTACGTCGACCTCCTGGTCGCCAACGGCCTCAACGTCATCCTCGACCTGCACTGGACCTGGGGCGCCTACACCACGGGACCGGACTGGCATTGCACCGATGTGCACGCCACCTGCCAGAAGCCGATGCCCGACGCGCAGTACGCCCCGCAGTTCTGGGCCGGTGTCGCCGACACCTTCAAGGGCGACGACGCCGTCGTCTTCGACCTGTTCAACGAGCCGTACCCGGACATGGCCAGCAACTGGGACAAGACCTTGGGCTGGCAGTGCCTGCGCGACGGCGGCACCTGCGCCGGCATCGGGTACGAGGTGGCCGGCATGCAGGACCTCGTCGACGCGGTCCGCGACACCGGCGCCACGAACATGCTCATGGTCAGCGGGCTCGAGTGGACCAACGACATGCGGGAATGGCTGGCCTACATGCCGAACGACCCGCTGGACAACATCGCCGCCTCCTGGCATGCGTACAGCTTCAACCGGTGCGTGACCGAGTCCTGCTGGGACGCAGAGATCGCCCCGCTGATGCAGGAAGTGCCGGTCGTGCTCGGCGAGTTCGGCCAGGACGACTGCGC
Source organism: Glycomyces sp. NPDC047369 (assembly GCA_040643255.1). Classification (GTDB taxonomy): domain Bacteria; phylum Actinomycetota; class Actinomycetes; order Mycobacteriales; family Micromonosporaceae; genus Glycomyces. The sequence continues at coordinate 834,263 of JBEYTX010000002.1, forward strand.
CTTCGACTACATGCAAAGGCTGGTGGACTGGGCCGACGCGAACGGCATGAGCTACCTTGCATGGACCTGGAACCCGTGGGGCTGCACCAGCGGCGCGGTCCTCATCAAGGACTGGTCCGGCACACCGGAACCCGGTGTCGGCGAAGGCTACCGAAACCACCTGCTCACCCAGAGCCCTTACCTGTAACCAGACGAAGTGCCGAGGTTCTTCGGCGAGTTCGCCGACAGCGGCCGCGACCACGATAGGAGCGAGCGACCCTGAACGCGGGTGGCAGGTCAGCCCTCGGCTGACCTGCCGCCGAGACTCGGCTCCTCAAGCAGGTTGCGCAGCACCACCATCGCGGCACCGACGGCCGCAGCATGCGCGAGATCGCCCGCCAGCTCGACGTTCACGCTGTGCACGTGACGCATGAACACCGACTGGTCGAGCGCCTCCTGAACGGCGTCCCGGTACCGATCGCCGAACTCGGTGAAAGCGCTCCCTGCGAGCACCACGCTGCCGACGTCCAGCAGATTGACCAGCGTCACCGTTGCAGCCGCGAGATTCCGGACCGACGCGTCGATCAGCCCGGCGGCTTCGGCATCGCCGTCGGCGGCGGCGCGGCCGACCAGCCCGAACGCCTCCAACGGGTCCGCGCCGAGGCCGAGCCGCACCGCCAAAGACGTGCGGCTCGCCAAGTGCGCGACCGCCACCGGACTCGCCACGTTGTCCAGACAACCGCGGTTGCCGCAGCCGCACACCGCGCCCGCCGGGTGGACGGAGATGTGGCCGAGCTCCAGCCCGTTCGAGGTCGCACCGCGGTACGGGTGGCCGTCGATGATCAGGCCGCCCCCGATGCCCCCGGACATGTAGACGACGGCGAAGTTCGACGGCGCGGTCCCCAGGTGCTGCGCGCCGATGCCGGCGGCGGTGGCGTCGTTCTCGATCGCCACCGGCAGGCCGGTCGCCTCCGCCACGGCCGATGCGAGCGGGTACCCCTGCCATTCCGGAGCGGGCTGCGGCGTCAGCAGGACGCCCGCGTTGCGGTCCTGCGGACCGTACGTCGCGATCCCGATGCCGCGGATGCCCTCCCGCGCGACGGTGGATGCGTCGATCATCTCGCACACGGCCGAGGCCAGCTCGGGGACGACCTCCTCCGGGCCGCGCTCGCCGATCACCGGCAGCTCGCGCCGCGCGACGATACTGCCCGCCAGGTCGACGACGACGGCGACACCTCGGAACCGGTCGAACTGGAGCCCGACCATGTGGCAGGCGTCGGGCTGGAGTTCGAGGAGCCGGCGGGGCGTGCCGCGCTGGGACCGCGTGGTGCCCACTTCGTGCACGAATCCGAGGTCGATGAGTTTCCGCACGGCGTTGGTCATGGTGGCCCGGGTGAGGCCGGTGGCCTGGGCCAGCTCTATGCGACTGACCTGCGTGCGCTCCCGGAGGAGGTCGAGGACCAACGCGACCGTCGGCAGGCGGGTATCCGAGCCGAATGCGCGCACCGCGACCTCCTGACGTGACGTTCTCTGAGCGGCAACCCTACTGGAGGCTGCCGGGGTCAGCGCAGGTCCGCTGCGTCGAGCAGTGCGGCCACGGTGGGGGCGAGGAACCCGTCGAGGTGCTCGGCGCCGATCCCGGCGCGGGCGCTGGCGCCGTCGAAGACGAGGGCGAGCTGGCGGGCGAGGAGGTCGGGCTCGCTCGCCCCGCCCTCTTCGGCCGCTGCGCGGAAGAAGCCGGTCAGGTTCCCTTTGACCTCTCGCGCCACGCGGCTCGCGGGATGGTCGGGGTCCCTGAGTTCGATCTCGGCCGAGAGGTAGGGGCATCCCCGGAACTCAGGGCCGGCCGACTGTGACACGACCTGGTCGAAGACGTGCATGATCCGCTCGCGGGGCGCGAGGTCGGCGTCCGCGGCGGGCAGGAGCGCGGCCACGTAGGAGGAGGCGCGCCGCTCCAGGCTCGCGGCCAGCAGCTCGTCCTTGCTGGAGAAGAGCTGGTACATGGAGCGTTTGGACACCCCGGCCGCTTTGCACAGCGCGTCGATGCCGATGTTGACGCCTTCGCGGTAGGTGAGCGCGGCCGCGGCGTCGAGCAGGCGCTCGCGGGAGCTGGGCTTGAGGTCCGTGGTCATCGTGCCAGGTTAGCGCGATTTCAAGAAATCGTAAACCGATCGGTTTCAAATCCTTGCACTTGGAAACAGATCGGTTTACGATGATGGAAACCGATCGGTTTTCTCGTAATCGAGATCAGCTAGGAGCGGCAGCGATGTCCACCGAAGCACCGTATTCCACGATCCAGATCCCGGGGACCACCAGCCACACCGTCCCCGCCCGGGGAGGCCGCACCCGCGAGGGGGCGCTGCGCTACCTCAAGGCCGGCACCGGCGCGCCGCTGGTCCTGCTGCACACCGTGCGGACGCAGGCCGAGCACTTCCGCGACCTCATTCCGCTGGTCGCCGACCGGTACACCGTCTACGCGCTCGACCTGCCGGGCATGGGCTACTCCGAGATCGTGCCCGGCGCCTCGTACGAGGAACCCGCGATGCGGGCCGCCGTCGAGCGGCTCCTGACCGTGCTCGACCTCCACGACGTGACACTGCTCGGGGAATCGATGGGCGCGACGCTCGCCCTGACCGCCGCCGCCGACATGCCCGAGCGGATCCGCCGGGTCGTGGCGGTGAACACCTACGACTTCCGCGGCGGCATCGCCCGCTCAAGCCTCCTCGCCCGGGCCGTGGTCGGAGGCGTCCTCGCGCCGGGGATCGGCCCGGTGATCGCCGGAGTCGAGCCCAAGCCCGCCCTCCGCAGGATCCTGCAAGGCGGTCTGGGCGACAAGACCGCTCTACACGAGGACTATGTGGACGAGCTGCTGCACGTCGGCGCGCGCCCGGGCTACCCGGCCGTGGCCCGGGGCGTGTACCGGAACCTGCCGAGCCTCATCGCGGCCCGCTCGCACTACCGCGACGTCAGGGCACCGGTCCATCTCGTCTACGGCGAAAAGGACTGGTCCCGGCGCTCGGACCGCGAGGCGAACCGGTCGCTGCTGCCCGACGCCGAGTTCACGCAGGTTGCGGGCGCGGGCCACTTCATCGCACTGGAGCGACCCGACGTGCTCGCCGAACTCCTGAACGCCCACGACGGCGCAACCTCCAATACCTGACGGAGTTGCCTGCGCCACAATCCCTTCGCAATGGAAACTGATCGGTTTACTGTCGTAGAAACCGATCGGTTTCCAATAGGTAGGAGACAGTCATGACCACCATCAAAGGCGCCAACGTCCTCGTCACCGGCGGCGGCCGGGGCATCGGCAAGGTACTGGTCGAGGAGCTCCTCGCGCGGGGTGCCGCCAAGGTCTACGCCACCGCGCGCGACCCGCGCACCGTCACGGACCCTCGCGCGGTCGCGCTGGCCCTGGAGGTCACCGACCCGGCGTCGGTGGCGACCGCCGCCGCGCACGCGCAGGACGTCACGATCCTGATCAACAACGCCGGGGCCGCGGCCGGGGCCTCCTACCTCGATTCCCCGCTGGAGGAGGTGCGCCGCGACCTGGAGACGAACTTCTACGGGCCGCTCCTGGTCACGCGGGCCTTCGCCCCGGTCATCGAGCGCAACGGCGGCGGCCGGATCCTCAACGTCCACTCGGCTCTGTCTTGGCTGGCTGATGGCACGCCCTACAGCGCCTCCAAAGCCGCCCTGTGGTCGCAGACCAACTCGCTGCGCCTGGCACTCGGGCCGCGCGGCATCGGCGTCACCGGACTCCATGTCGCCTACGTGGACACCGACATGACCGCGGGCATCGACGCGGCCAAAGCCGACCCCCGCGACGTCGCCGCGGCCGCCCTCGACGGCATCGAGGCCGACGCCAACGAGGTCCTCGCCGACGACACCACCCGCTGGGTCAAGTCCCAGGTGTCCGGCGATCTCGAAGCCCTCTATCCCCAACTGGGTCAGTAGCAACCGCTCGGGCGCCGCTGCGCCGAAGCAGGGCGGCCGCTCTTCCACACCGGACTGTCGCCGACCGAGGCCCGGCTCTCGCGACACCCGCACCGTTCCGACAGATATGAGGTACACCCCAGTGACCGACCGCAACCCGATCCTGATCACCGGCGCCGCCGGCGCCATCGGCGGCGTGAGCCGGACGATGGTCGACATGCTGCTCGCCCAAGGACACCAGGTGCGCGCGTTCGTACGCAGCGACGACGAGCGCGCGCAGTCGCTGCGCGAGGCCGGAGCCGAGGTCGTCATCGGCGACCTGCTCAACATCGCCGACGTCACCGCCGCGCTCGCGGGCGTGCGTCGCCTGTACTTCAGCATGAGTCTCTCGCCGTACTACACCGACGCGGTGGGCCTCATGGCCGCCGCCGCACGAGCCCAGGGCGACATCGAGGCCTTCGTCAACATCTCCGAGTACGAGCAGACGTTCATGACGTTGGCGAACATGACCGCACCGCAGGAGGAACGGCTCTCCCGGCTCGGCGGCACCGTCGCGGACTGGTCGCCGCAGCAGCGCGCGCACTGGGTCGCCGAGCAGATGCTGGAGTGGTCGGGCCTCCCGGTGGTCAACATCCGCGCGGCGTTCTTCGTGGAGAACCCGATCCTCACCTGGGTCGCGATGGGCTCGCTCGCCGAGGGCGAGCTGCGCCTGCCGTTCGGCGACCACAAGCTCGCCCCGATCGCCGGCTACGACGTGGCCGAGCTGTGCGCGAAGATCCTGGCCGACCCCGCACCCCACATCGGGAAGTCCTACGGACTCACCGGCCCCGAGTACAAGGACATGCACGCGGTCGCCGAGGACTTCAGCGCCGTCCTTGGAACCCCGATCGCCTACGTTCCGACCGACATCGAAACGTGGAATGCGGCCTACATCGACCCCGCGTTGAGCGAGTACCCGCACACCGCCGAGCACCTGAAGACCCTCACCCGCATCATCGGCAACGGCGGCTACGGCAGCATCACCGACGAACTCGGCACCCTGCTCGGGCGGGAGCCGAAGACCGTCCAGTGGGCGCTGGAGCGGCATCCGCGCCTCCAGGGGCTCAAGCGCGGCTGACCCGTCGCGGCGTCGCTAACCGGTCGCGACCAGACTGCGCGGCGTGGCCGAGTGTGGTGCCACGGGTGGCGATGGACACATCGGCCTCGACAGGAGGCTGCCTCCGTTTTACACTTGCGTAGATCGGAGGTAGCCTCCGTTTCGATGGAGGCGCTGGAACACGAGGAAGGCGAGCGCAGTGGGCGCAAACGAAAGCACGGCCGTGCCGCGGCGGCGCGGCCCGCGCGCCGACGTCCAGCGCAACCGCACGGCCCTGCTCGCGGCGGCGCAGCGCCACTTCCTGGCGCACGGTGTCAGCACTTCGCTGGAGGCGGTGGCCAAGGAAGCCGGAGTCGGACCCGGCACGCTGTACCGGCACTTCCCCACCAGGGAGGCACTGCTGGCGGCGGTGCTCCAGACGCGATCCGATGAGCTGACAGCCCGCCGGGCCGAGATCGCGAAGCTCGACGATCCCGCCGCGGCACTGGAACAGTGGCTGCGGGCGATGGAGGACTACTTCAGCGCGTTCAGCGGCCTCCCGGAGCCGCTCATGGCCGCGGCCAGGGAGCACCGGCCGGACAATCCGCTCACGCTCCCCTGCGACCTCCTCATCAGCGCCACCGACGAGTACGTGCGGGCCGCGCAGGACGCAGGGGCTGTTCGCCAGTCAGCGCGGGGGTACGACCTGTTCCTCGCGGCCGTCTCGGTCGCCTGGCTCAAGGGCACCGGAGGCACCGACACCCAGTCGCTGGACCGGCTCCGCGCACTCATCCAGACCGGATACCACCAACGCGCCGACCAGGGATGATGCACGGGGCGACCCACCCTGCCCGCGACCAAGGCAAGTCGCTCCACGCCGGGACCGCCTCATGCTCCACGGCTGCAACACACTCGAGAAAGGGAACGACAATGAAAATCGGCATCATCGGTACCGGCGCGATAGGCGGCACGCTCGCCCGGGCGCTCAGCACCGCCGGGCACGACGTCCTGGCCGCGAACTCCCGCGGGCCCGCGGCCGTCCCAGCCGAAGCGCTCGAAACCGGCGCCCGGGCGGCGAGCCTCGCCGACGTCGTCCAAGGCAGGGACGCGGTCATCGTCTCGGTCCCCTTCCACCGCGTGCCGGACCTGCGGGAGGCGTTCGCCTCCGCTGCCGATGGGACCCTGGTGGTCGACACCGCCAACTACTACCCCCATCTCAACGGGCCCATCGACTCGGTGGTGCGCGGGCAGGTGGAGAGCCTGTGGGTGGCCGAGCAGTTGGGACGGCCGGTCGTCAAGGCGTGGAACGCGATCCTCGCCGGCACGCTCCAGACCAAGGGCCTCCGGCCCGGCGATCCGGATCGCATCGCCCTCCCGGTCGCCGCAGACGACGCTCGGGCCCGCGAGACGGTCATGCGGCTGGTCGACGACACGGGCTTCGACGCCGTCGACGCCGGTGCCCTCGCCGAATCCTGGCGCCAGCAGCCGGGCACCCCCGCCTACTGCACCGAGCTGGCCGCCGAGGAGCTGGAGCAGGCCCTGGCCGACGCCGACCGGGCCGAAGCACCGCGGACGCGCGACCACCTCATCGCGAACTTCAGCACCCTCGCCTCCATGCCGACACTCGACGAAGTCGTCGGCATGAACCGCTCCGTCCACCGCTGAGGCCCGAAGCATCGCTGCCGCGACATTGTTGAGGAGAACGACGATGGCAAGCCGACAGATGCTGCTGTGCATGCAGCTCACCAGCGGCTACGGCGCCGAGCCCGGGGCCTGGCGCCTGCCCGGGGCGAACCTGTCCAGCTACACCGACATGGACCAGTTCGTGCGCTACGCGCAGACGGCCGAGCGCGGCAAGATCCAGCTGCTGTTCTTCGCGGACACCCCGGTCCTCGACGTCGACCTCGCCACCCGGGCCCCGCACTTCCCGATCGACCCGCTACTCGTGCTGACGTGCATCGCGCGCGAGACCGAGCGGATCGGCCTGGTCGCCACGGGCTCCACCACGTTCAACGAGCCCTACAACCTCGCCCGCCAGTTCAAGGCCCTGGACGTGATCAGCCATGGCCGGGCGGGCTGGAACGCGGTCACCACCTCCAACCCCGCAGCCGCCGCCAATTTCGGCCGCGCCCTGCCGCCCCGCGCCGAGAAGTACGAGCGCGCCCATGAGACCGTCGAAGCCGTGCAGACCCTATGGGGCAGTTGGGAACAGGGCGCCTGGCTCCGTGACGTCCCCGCCGGGCGGTTCGCCGAACAGGCAAGAATCCTGCCGGTCGACTTCCAGGGACGCCACCTCGCCACCCGCGGCCCGCTGCCGATCCCTCCGTCCGAGCAGGGCCAGCCGGTGCTTTTCCAGGCAGGCGGCGGCCCCGACGGGAGCGCACTGGCGGCCCGGTTCGCCGACGGCGTCTACTCCAACCCGTACACCATCGAAGCCGCCCAGGCTCAACGCCGGATACTGCGCAGCGCCGCCGAACGAGCGGGGCGCGACCCCGACGACGTCAAGATGTTCGCCGGTTTCATGCCGACCATCGCCGCCTCCCGCCACGCCGCCCTCGAGCGCAGGCGCTTCCTGGACGAGTCCGTCGACCTGCCCCAGCGCGTCCGCTACCTCGGGACCATGATCGGCCTGCCGCTCGACGCCGACCGGATCGACGAACCCCTGACCGCCCACCAACTCACCGCGGCCCGGCCCCACCCGCGAGACCCGCGCTCCGCCCGCGCCCTCGAAGTCGCCCGGGAAGGCTGGACACTGCGCGACATCCTCGCCCACGGTGTCATCGACTACCACCCGGTCGTGGCCGGTACCGCCGCCGACGTCGCCGACCACATGCAGGAATGGTTCGAAGCCGAAGCCTGCGACGGCTTCTCACTGGCCATCGACGGCTACCATGACGGCGTCGACGCGTTCGTCGACGAAGTCGTCCCGCTCCTCCAAGAGCGCGGCCTGTTCCACCTCGACTACGAAGGACCCACCCTGCGCGAACACCTCGGCGCCCGCGACCAGTACGGCGCCGATCCGCGCACCACGGCAACAGCCACATAGAGACGCCGTCCGGTACCGCACCCGTCTATTGGGACGCGGTGTCCATGACGAAGCGGCCGCGCGCATGGCTCGATTATCGGCTGTAGTCACCGTCAGGACAAGAAAGAGCGGTCATCAATCCGATGACCGCTCATGTACTGAATGTCCGATTCAGTGGAGGTACTGAATGCTTATCCGCACACGTTTCCACTGGTCAAAGCGTTGCGATTCGACCTGTCGAACCATGCGAAACCCGACCTGAAAAGCCAGGAACGCAGTCCAGGTCGCAAATCTTCTGTGCGGACGGCACCGCGCCCGCTCCGCAAACGACTGGCCCCGAAGGACCGCCAACGACTCATCGAAGACTACCTCGCCGGAGCCCTGCAGAAGGACCTCGCCACGCGATACGGCATCGGTCTCTCGAGCGTGAAGACCGTCCTGCGAGAAGTCGGCGCGAAGAAGTACTCGGCACGGATCTAGAAGACCGGCGGCGGGCGCTCACCACCGTGAGCGCTCACCTTCTTTCTGCGCTGCAATGTTGGACGGCACTGCGGGGTGAGCCCCGCAGCGCAGTTCTTGAATCCTTACCGGGTCGCTTTGGCGGCTTCGATGATCACGTCCGCGACGGTGTCGGGCTGGGAGATCGAGGCGGCGTGGGAGGCGGCGAGGCGGGTGATGGCCGATCCGGCGCGCTCGGCCATGAACTCCTGCGCCGCAGCGGGGATGGCGTGGTCCTCGGTGGCGACGACCGCCCACGACGGCAGGCTCCGCCACGCGGGCTTGCCCTGGAGTTCGGCGGTCAGGGCCCGCTGGAAGACGCCGCGCTGGGTGACGGCGAGGACGTCGGTGACCTCGGTCGGCAGGTCGCCCGCGATGACGTCCCGGTAGTGCTCGGGCAGAATCCGCAGCTCCGGCTCCCCGTCGTGGAGGATCGCACTCGTGGTGTCGGGGCCCATCTTCGCGCCGGGGAAGCGCCCGGCGTTCTCCAGGGCGCTCTCATTCTCGTCAGGCTGGAACGCGGCGACGTAGACGAGGGAGGCGACGTTCGCGGCGTCGCGGGCCGCCCTGGTGATGACCGCCCCTGCGTAGGAGTGGCCGACCAGAACGACCGGCCCGTCGACCGCATTGGTGACGGCCGCGACGTAGGCGGCGTCGGATTCGAGGCCCTGGAGCGGGTTGGCGGCGGCGACGGCCGTGTACCCCTGGGCCTGGAGGTTCGCGATGACGCCCTTCCACATGCCCGAGTCGCCGAAGGCGCCGTGGACGAGGACGATGGTCGGTGCAGTGCTCATGGTTCCAGTGCCTCGCAAATGAAGGAGAATGATCGTTCTTTCTCTCATGAGACTAGTCGTTCTCCCTGCCCCCTGCAATGTGATCATCGGAACTGGCGAGAACGACCGGTCTCTCTCTATGCTGGGGGCATGACGACTCCACCGGATCTGCACCCCAAGGACCGGCTGTTGCGCACCGCTTCGCGCCTGTTCTACGCCGAGGGCATCCACGCCGTCGGCGTCGACCGGCTCGTCAAGGAAGCCCATGTCACGCGGGCGACGTTCTACCGCCACTATCCGGGCAAGGACGACCTGGTCTCGGCCTACCTCACCGACACCGCCGAAGGGATCCGCGCGGCCGTCGCCGACGCCCGCGCGGGCAAGGACCCCCTTGAAGCGCTGCACGCGGTCATGGCCGTCCTCGGCGACTCGACCCTCGAAGACGGGTTCCGTGGCTGCCAGTTCCTCAACGCCGCCGCCGAGTACCCCGACCGGACCAGCCCGGTCCGAGGCGTGATCGACGACCAGCGGACCTGGCTGACCGGCGTCCTGCGCGACCTTGCCGCCGACCTCGGCCACCCCGACCCCGACCACGCCGCGCGCCTGCTCGTCCTCCTCCACGACGGCGCCTTCCAGTCCGCCGAACTCGACGACCCCGCCGTCGTCCGCGAGACCCTGCGCCGCGCCGTCGACCAGCTCTTCCCCACGCCCGCCGCCTGACACAGGCCGGGCCCGCCGCGGGGCCGGACCGCCACCAGCGATCAGCCCCGTCGGCTCTATCGCAAGACCCTTCGTTCTAGTGTGATTGGATCACCGTTCCTCATGGCCCTCTTCGACCTCCCCCTGGACCAGCTGCGCACCTACCGCCCCGAGGTGCCCGAGCCGGCCGACTTCGACCGGTTCTGGCAGACCACTCTCGCCGAGACTGCCGCCTATGACCTCGACGTGCGCATCGAGCAGGTGGCGACCGACCTGGTCACCGTCGATGCCTTCGACGTGACTTTCGCGGGGTTCGGCGGCCACCCCATCAAGGGCTGGTTCGTCAAGCCGGGCGGCGTCGCGGGCCCGCTGCCGTGCGTGGTCGAGTACCTCGGCTACACCGGCGGCCGCTCCTACCCGTGGGCCCACACGCTCTTCCCCGCCGCGGGTTGGGCGCACTTCGTGATCGACACCCGCGGCCAGGGCTCGGGCAACTGGAACCCCGGCGACACCGGCGACCCGTACGGCACCACCGGCCCCACCGCGAAAGGCTGGGTGACCCAGGGCCTGGAGGCCCCCGAGCACTACTACTACCGGCGCGTGTTCACCGACGCGGTCCGCGCGGTGGACGTCGTCAAGGGCCTCGAGTGGATCGACCCCGATCGGATCGTCGTCACCGGCGGCAGCCAGGGCGGCGCGACCGCCCAAGCCGTCGCAGGACTCCGCGGCGACCTCGCCGGGGCGATGGTCGACGTCCCGTTCATGTGCTACATCCGCCGCGCCGTCACCATCACCGACGCCCCCGTCTACGGCGAGTTCGTCGAATTCCTTGCAGGACAGCGCCTCCGCGAAGAACAGGTCTTCGCGACCCTCGACTACTTCGACGGCGTCCACTTCGCCGCCCGCGCCACCGCCCCCGCCCTGTACTCGGTCGGCCTGATGGACCCCGACTGCCCGCCCTCCACCGTCTTCGCCGCCTACAACCGCTGGCAAGGCGACAAGCAGATCACCGTCTGGCCCTGGAACCGACACGAAGGCGGCGGCATCCACCACCGCCGCGAACAACTCAAATTCCTCGCCCAACACCGGTAGCAGACCGAGTCCACAGTGGCAGCAGGGCTTTGCTCCGACTCCTACTGCTGGGTGTCTCTCTGGGCTCGTATGCCATCGTTGATTCCTATCGCGTCAAAACAGGACCCCGGTGCCAAGCAGGATATGAAAAGAAGGACCTTCAATATGAAGGTCCTTCTTGTTCTATATGTCCGTTTGTGGAGATACTGAACGCTTATCCGCACACGTTTCCACTGGTCAAAGCACTGCGGTCCGACCTGTCGAACCATGTGAAACCCGACACGAAAAGCCAGGAACACAGTCCACGTCTGAAATCTCCGATGCGGACGGCACCGCGTCCGCTCCGCAAAAGACTGGCTCCGAAGGACCGTCAACGACTCATCGAACAGTACCTCGATGGGGCCTTGCAGACGGAACTCGCCACGCGATACGCCATCGGTCTGTCGAGCGTGAAGACCGTCCTGCGAGAAGCCGGCGCGAAGAAGTACTCGGCGCGGATCTAGATGACCGGCGGCGGGCGCTCACGGCCGTGGACGCCCGCCGTCCTCTTCCCGCCAGACTCCTGGGTTGCGGCCCGGACGGTCTGAACGTTCGGCCTCAGCAGCGAGTGCCGCCACCTGTGCCGGTCCCGTCAGATCGAGCAGGATCTGCGCGATCTGATGGGGATCGATATTCTCGCGCTGGTCGCCGGTGACCGTGACTCGGTACTGCTTCCTCGGCATGTGCTCCTATTCCCTTGGATCGAGTGAGGAGCATTCTGGTTCTGGACGAAGTATCGCTATTCACCCGAATATTGCCGTGTGGTGTATGCGGCAGGGGTGGTTCCGGTGCGGGTGCGGAAGAAGCGTCCGAAGTTGGCAGTGTCACCGAAGCCGAGGTGGGCGGCCACGGCGGCTGAAGTCCATCCGATGTCCAGGAGGCGGCGGGCCTCCAGGAGGCGGCGCGCATCGATTACTTCCCGTGCGCCGGTGCCGGCCGCGGCGTGTGCGGCGCGGGTGAGGGTGCGGGTCGAGCAGCCGAGGAGCCGGGCGTAGTCGTCGACGTGGTGCAGGCTGCGGAAGTGCAGTTCCAGCGCGTCCAGGAATCGCGTGTAGGTCGAGGTGCGCCCGCCGGAGGCAGTGGGCAGCGACGGTGCGGCGAGGTCCGGTCCGGAGGCGAGGCGCAGCAGCAGGGCTTCGAGCAGGCTGCGGCGAAGTGCGTGGTGCAGTTCAAGCGGGCGCCTGCCGAGGGCGCGGTGCTCGTCGAGGAGTTGGAGCGCGGTCTGCTCGGACCACTGGCGGTCGACGCCCGGATCCAGGACGGCGGGGGCGTTGTGGGCGGTGGCCGCAGCGAGGAGCCGTGCGGTCTCGGGGCGCAGGACGTCTTGCTCGAACAGGATGAACGGCCCGCGCGCGTCCCCGGGCGGATGCCAGCACTGGGTGTGGCCGGGGCGGACCCATAGCCACTGGCCGGGCGTGACGGTGCGAGTGAGGTGGTCGACGTCGTGCTGCAGCTCGCCGGAGGTCACGAGGATGAGGTAGTGGAAGGTGGCGCGCCCGGGGCGGGGCGGGTTCCACGGCCAGTCGTCGTGCCGGTCGAAGAAGTCCTCGATCGTGTTGACCTCCAGCCCGTACGGGGTGCCGACCGGCGGCTGGAAGCCGTAGAGCGGCGCTGAGGCGCCCGTGGGGCCGTCGGGCTTCGATCCGCCCGAGTGTCCGCTGGTGACCATGAGGTGTCCGCCATTTGCGTCTCGAAACCGTCTGAACGCGGAAACAATATCCCCGGGGGCCGACGAATCCGCCCATCGCCGCCACGGGGCGGCGGGAGCGGACGGCCGAACAGGTATCTCGGGACTCAGGGGGAAGACGTGGGCGATGATCCTCCGGCGCTGCCGCTGTTCGGGGACGACTCGCCGCGGCCGCTGGCCGACCGGCTGCGGCCGCGCGCACTCGCCGAGGTCGTCGGCCAGGACCACCTGCTGGCCCCGGACGCGCCGCTGGGGCGCATGGTCGCCCGCGGCAGACCCGTCTCCACCATTCTGTGGGGTCCGCCGGGATGCGGGAAGACCACGATCGCGCGGCTGCTCGCCGAGGAGACCGACCTCGCGTTCGCGCCGTTGTCGGCCGTGTTCTCCGGCGTCGCCGACCTGCGGAAGGTCTTCGCCGCCGCGCGGCAGCACCGCGAGACGGGACAGGGCACGATGCTGTTCGTCGACGAGATCCACCGGTTCAACCGCGCCCAGCAGGACTCGTTCCTGCCGTACGTGGAGGACGGCACGGTCATCCTCGTCGGCGCCACCACCGAGAACCCCAGTTTTGAACTCAACGGCGCCCTGCTCTCCCGCGGCCAGGTGTTCGTCCTCCACCGCCTCGACACCGCCGCCCTCGACACCCTCCTCGACCGCGCCGAGCGGGAAGTCCGCCCCGTCCCGCTGGACGACCAGGCCCGCCGCTCCCTCATCGCCATGGCCGACGGCGACGGCCGCTACCTGCTCAACATGGTCGAGCAGCTGCAAGCACTGCCCGAAGGCACGCCGCCGCTCGACACGGCCGCGCTCGCCCGGACCGTGCAGCGGCGCGCGCCGCTGTACGACAAGACCCAGGAGAGCCACTACAACCTCATCTCGGCCCTGCACAAATCGATGCGCGGGTCGGATCCGGACGCGGCCCTGTACTGGCTCGCGCGGATGCTCGACGGCGGCGAGGACCCGCTGTTCATCGCCCGGCGCCTCACGCGGTTCGCCAACGAGGACATCGGGATCGCCGACCCGCAGGCCGTGCAGCAGGCGCTCGCCGCCTGGGACGTGTACGAGCGGCTCGGCTCGCCCGAAGGGGAGCTGGCGATCGCGCAGGCCGTGGTCTACCTCGCGACCGCGCCGAAGTCGATCGCGGTCTACCGCGGGTTCGGGGAGGCGATGAGCAGCGCGAAGCAGACCGGCTCGCTCGCCCCGCCCGCCCACATCCTCAACGCCCCCACCAGGTTGATGAAGGACATCGGCTACGGCAAGGACTACCGGTACGACCCTGACACCGCAGACGGGTTCTCCGGCGCGGAGTACTTCCCCGAGGGCATGGACCGGCAGCGGTTCTACCGCCCGACCCGCAACGGGTACGAGGCGCGCGTGGGCGAGCGGCTCGAGCACTGGGCCGAGCTGCGGGCGAAACGGCAGCGCGAGAACGCCGAGCAGGACAGGATCGAACCGTGAGCCGTACGGAAAGGAAGCGGGCCGCCGCCCCCTGTGCGATCGAGGTGCGCGGCGCCCGCGTCCACAACCTCCAGAACGTCGACGTGTCGGTGCCGCTGGGCGAGCTGGTCGCGATCGCAGGCGTCTCGGGCTCGGGCAAGTCCTCACTGGCGCTGGGCGTCCTCTACGCCGAGGGCTCCCGCCGCTACCTCGCAGCGCTGTCGACCTACACCCGCCGTCGCCTGACCCAGGCCGCCCGCCCCGCCGTGGACAGCGTCGAGCACGTGCCCGCCGCGCTCGCGCTCCGCCAGCGCCCGCCCGTGCCGGGCGTGCGCAGCACCTTCGGCACCTCGACCGAGCTGCTCAACGGGATGCGCCTGGTCTACTCGCGGCTGGGCCAGCACCGGTGCCCCAACGGCCACCGGCTGGAGCCGACGATCGACGTCGCGCTGGACCTGCCGCTCACCTGCCCCGAGTGCGGCGTGGTGTTCGGTCCGCCGAGCGCGGAGTCGTATGCGTTCAACAGCGAGGGGGCCTGCCCGCGATGCGAGGGGACCGGGACGGTCCGCGAGGTCGACGACGCCGCGCTCGTGCCCGATCCGTCGCTGAGCATCGATGAGGGCGCGGTCGTGCCTTGGAAGATGTTCGGCCTCACGGTGGTGCCGCAGGTCGCCGCCGAGCTCGGGGTGCGCATCGAGGTGCCGTTCGAGGACCTGACGAAGCGAGAGCGGGAGATCGTCTTCGACGGTCCGGAGACCAGGCGGCTCATCGTCTACCCCGCGAAAAACGGGAAGCTGTTCGAGCTCAACGCGTCCTATCGCAATGCGCGGCAGGCCGTCCGAGAGGCGCTGAAGAACGCGTCCACCGCGAAAGGGCTCGACCGGATCGACCGCTTCCTCAGCGTCCAGGTCTGCCCCGACTGCGAGGGGACCCGCCTGAACGAGCAGGCCCGCTCGACACTGGTCGACGGGATCGACCTCGCCGAGGCGGCCACCAAGACCCTTGACGACCTCATTGAGTGGCTTCCTGCCGTCGCCGAGCAGGTGCCCGCTTCGATGACCGCGATGGCCGACAGCATCGTGTCCGATCTGCTGGAGACCGCGCAGCGCCTGACCGAGCTCGGGCTCGGGTACCTCGCGCTCGACCGCGCCAGCGCCACCCTGTCGACCGGGGAGCGCCAGCGCGTCGCCCTCTCTAGGGCGGTCCGCAACCGCACCACCGGGGTGCTCTACCTCCTGGACGAGCCCTCGATCGGCCTTCATCCATCGAATGTGGACGGACTGCTCGGCGTCGTCCGCAGCCTCTTGGCGGACGGGAACTCGGTGATCGTCGTCGATCACGACGTCCAGGTCCTCAAGGAGGCCGACCATCTCATCGAGATCGGCCCGGGTTCGGGCCGCGCGGGCGGCACCGTGGTCGCCACCGGTAGCGCATGCGACCTCGACCGCAACCCCGCCTCGCTCATCGGCGGTTTCATCTCCGGGCGCGAGCGGGTGCGCCGGCGCGGACAGGTGGATGCGGGCGGCATGTTCGACCTGGGCCGGATTCATCTGGCGACCGGGCCCCTGCACACGGTGCACGCCCTCGAACTCGACGTCCCCCGCGGGCGTCTCACCGCCGTCACCGGCGTCTCCGGTTCGGGCAAGACCACGCTCGTCCTGGAGAGCCTGGTCCCCGCGCTGCGCGCCCGCGCGGCCGGGCGGGCGCTGCCGGAGCACGTGCGCTCGGTCGACCCTGCGGGGGTCGCCAGGGTCAACCTCATCGACGCCGCGCCCATCGGGGTGAACGTGCGATCCACGGTGGCCACCTACAGCGGCGTCCTGGACGACCTGCGCCGCGCCTGGGCCGCGACCGGCGATGCGAAGCGGTTGGGGCTCAAGGCGGGCGACTTCTCGTACAACACCGGGTCGCTGCGCTGCCCGACGTGCGACGGCACCGGGCAGATCGTGCTGGACGTCCAGTTCCTGCCCGACGTCGACATCGTCTGCACCGCCTGCGGGGGTCACCGGTACGCGCCCGAAGCCGAACAGGTGCGGGGCGAACCGGACGGCCCGACGCTGCCCGATCTCCTCGCGTTCACTGTGGATCAGGCGCTTGCTCACACCGGCGGGCTCCGGAAGGTCCAGGCCCGGCTCCAGACCCTCGCCGACCTCGGCCTTGGCTACCTCACCCTCGGCGAGGCGACGCCGGCCCTCTCCGGCGGCGAGGCGCAGCGGCTCAAGCTCGCCGCCGACCTCGACCGCGACCAGCGCGACGCCGTGTTCGTCCTCGACGAGCCGACCGTCGGCCTCCACCCGCTCGACGTGCAAGTCCTGCTCGAGGTCCTCCAGCGGCTGGTCGACAACGGTGCCACCGTCGTGGTCATCGAGCACGACCTCGACCTGATCGCCTGCGCCGACCACATCATCGACCTCGGACCGGGCGGCGGCGTCGACGGCGGCCGCATCGTCGCCACCGGCACCCCCGAGCAGATCGCCCGCGTCGAGGACAGCGTTACCGGCGGATACCTGCGACCGCTGCTCGAGGGGAGGAAACCGTGACCATGACCGGGTCGCGGCTCCAGCGGGCCGCCCGAACTGCCGCCGAGGGACTCGACGCCACCGAACACGGCCGTCCATTCGTCGACAAACTCGACGTCTACAAAGTCGCCGGCAAGGTCTTCCTCATCGTCACCGACGATCCGGACGAGCCCATCGTCACCCTCAAATGCGAACCCGACCACGCTCGCGCGCTCCAGCACGAGCACCCCGGCATCACCCAGGGGCGATACCTCGACAAGCAGCACTGGATCAGCATCGGCCCCGGGCCGCACATCACCGAGAAGCTGGTGAAGGACCTCGTCGCGCTCTCCTACGATCTCGTGCTCGACGGCATCCCACGCGAGAAATGGCCGTAAGGACGGAAAGCGACCGAATTGCGGCGTACCTGACGCCGACGGCCCAGAACAGACCACCATCGATGAACGGCACCAGGCGCCACCCGCGCCCTGTCGAAAGGACGATGTCATGAACACCGATGCGCCCCAAGCACCGACCACACCCGGGGTGCGCTCCTGGTGGGGCATCCCGTACGCCACCGCCGAACGGTTCCGCCGCCCCGTCGTCGCGGACTTCGACCCGGACCTTCCCTACGACCGCAAGGGCGTCGTCTCGATCCAGCCCGACAGCGGCGACTGGCTCAAAGCCGATGCCGGGATGGGCGAGGACTGCCTGAACCTGAACGTGTGGGCTCCCGAACGGCCGCAAGCGAAGGCGCTCCCGGTGGCCGTGTACGTCCACGGCGGTGGATTCGAGTTCGGCGCGAATACGCAGACCACTTCGAACACCGCCGGCCTCGCTGCCACCGGCCGCGTGGTGGGCGTGTCTCTCAACTACCGGCTCGGCGCCCTGGGGACACTCTCGCTCTCCCAGTACGGCGGGCGGCTCGCCGAGGCCAGCAACCTCTTCCTCCAGGACATCATCGCCGCGCTCGCCTGGATCAGGCGGAACATCGCCCGCTTCGGCGGCGACCCCGACCAGGTCACCGTCTACGGTCACAGTGGTGGCGCGTACTCCACGTTCGGGCTGCTCGGCGCCGCCTCCGCCGACGGCCTCTACCGGCGCCTGGCCGGATTCTCCGGAGGTCCCGCGCGCAGCATCCCGGCCTGGTGGGCCGAGGAACTCGCGCACCGGGTCGTCACCGAACTCGGCGTCGCGGACCACCCCGACAAGCTGGTCGACCTCGATGCGGGCGCGCTGATGGCCGCGTTCCGCAAGGTCCTCCCCACCGATCTCGGCGTCCGCGGCGGGGTGGACAACCAGGCCACCGGCGTCGTCCTCGACACCGGGCAGCCCGGCGCCGTCATGCGCGCCCACCCAATGGACGTCCTCGCTTCGGGTGCGCACCGGGACGTCGACGTGCTGTTGAGCGTGGCCAGCGACGACATGGGCTGGTGGGTCGCGAACGACCTCGACCGGTTCGACCCGCACACCCTCGACCGCGTCACCGACGAGGCGGCGGGGTGGCGCATCCCGCGCTCCCGCGCGAAACAACTCGTTGCCGCCTACGACCGGGACGGCCGCAGCCCGGCCGAGGTCCGCGCCGCTCTCATGGCCGACTACCTGTTCGCCCTCCCCGCGGCCCGCGGCGCCCTCGCCCACGCGGGCGCGGGCGGCAACGCCCGCCTCCTCCTGATCGGGCCCGCCGAGGGCGCGCCTGCCGTGCACGGCACCGAGATGTACGCGCTCGTCGGCCAGGAGAAACCGGGTCGCGGTCTTGAACAGGCCGACCGTGACACGGCCATCCGCGACATGCTGCTCGACTTCGCCACCGGCGATCAGACCCGTCTGTGGCCGGCCGTCACCGACCGGCTCGTGTCGGGAAGCCTCGGCGACCCGCCCTTCGAAGCCACCACCCACTACCGCGCGGCCCTCGACCTGTGGGACGGCATCGATCGGCCTTGAGACCACCGCGAATCCAAGGAAACGAGCACGGCAAGGAGCTGACATGAGCGAATCCACAGCAGCAGGCGACGGCGCACCGGCGACGATGCGGGCGGTCGTGGTCACTGAAACCGGTGACCTCGACAAACTCGTCATCACCCAGGTGCCGGTGCCCGCCCCGAAACCGGGATGGGTGCGCATCAAAGTGAAGGCGTTCGGGATCAACGAGTCCGAGGTGCTCACCCGCAAGGGCGAGTCGGACCCCGAGGTCACCTACCCGCGCGTCCCCGGCATCGAAGTCGTCGGCACCGTCGACCAGGCCGATGAAGAAAGCGGCCTGCGACCGGGCCAGCAGGTCGCGACCATGATGGGCGGCATGGGCCGATCCTTCGACGGCTCCTACGCGCAGTACACGCTCGTCCCGGCGAGCCAGGTCATCCCGTTCACCTCGGACCTGCCCTGGGAGACCCTCGGCGCACTGCCGGAGATGTTCCAGACCGCCTACGGCTCCCTCACCACCGGCCTGGAGCTGCAACCAGGACAGACCCTGCTGATCCGCGGCGGCACCTCGACCGTCGGACTCAGCGCCGCGACGATCGCCAAGGACATGGGCGCCACCGTCCTGTCCACAACGCGCAAACCTGAACGCGCCGAAGCACTCCGCGCAATCGGCGTCGACCATCCCCTCGTGGACGACGGCGACGTCGCCGACCAGGTACGAGAGCGGTACCCCGACGGGATCGACGCCGCCCTGGAACTCGTGGGAGGCCCGGCCCTGCCGGACACCCTCCGGACGCTCCGCAAAGGAGGCACCGTCTGCTTCACCGGATCGCTCTCAGGCGAATGGGTCATCCCCGAGTTCAACCTCTTCTCCTACATTCCCATCGGCGTCCGGCTCACCGTCTACGGCGGCGAGGCCGCCGACCTGCCCGCCGACGTCCTCGCCCACCAGTTGCAGGCCATAGCCGACGGACGGCTCCACGTCCCCGTCGCCGACGTCTACCACGGCCTCGACCAAGTCCGCGACGCCCAAGCTGACCTGGCGGCCGGTGGGACACCGGGCAAACACGTCGTCGTCCTCGACTGAAAGCAAAGACCAGTACTCGGATCCGACCCTCTAGTACTCCATCCGTGATTCGTGAGGTTCATGGTTCTGGCTGGTCGCGGCGGTGGTAGTGGCTTTGCTTGGCGGCCTTGTTCTTTCGCCTGCGCCATCGGCGCCAGGTCAGGATGTGGGCGGCGGTGTGCTGGATAGTCAGCGCCAGGGCGACGCGGCCTTTGGCCTGCTGAAACGATTCCTCGATCGCCCACCTCGCTCCGGCGAGGGCGACCATGTCGTGCAGGCTCCTCGGTTCGGGCGACCAGCATCGATAGAACGCCTGCTCCCCGGTGGTCAGGTTCTGGCGGACCAGCAGGTAGTGGTGTCCGGTGGTCTCTTCGGCGACGGCGAGTTCGAGCAGGCCCCAGGCGTATTCGCGTAGACCTTTGGCGCCCTTGCCGACTGACCGGATCTGCCAGTTCCGGGTCGGGATCGACACGGCCAGCTCATCGGCCCGCGTGGGGTCGATGAGCGGGTCGGTGCGCAGTTTCGTGGAGGAGGCGCAGGCGAGCACGAACGGCAGCGATGCGTCGTAGAGGCTGCGACGCAGGTGGGGTGAGTTGCCGTAGACCTCGTCGCCGGTCGCCGACACCGCCGTCGGGCGGGCGGGGCCGGCCAGGAGCCGCCGCAGCATCTCGGCGGCCTGCTGGCCCTTGGTGCGCTTGGCGACCGGGCCGGGCGCGTGCGCTTCCCCGAGCCGGTTATCGCCTTCGGCGAACCATTCCTTGTGGAGGTAGACCTCGTAGTCGATCAAGGCGTGACCGGCTGCGGTGGCCCAGACTGCCCAGGTGGAGACCTGCGCGTTCTCCACTCGGCCCGCGGTGCCGGTGTACTGCCGGGCGGCCCCCAGCGAGGAGCGGCCCTTCTTGAGGTCTCCGGTTTCGTCGAAGATCAGAACGCCGTCGCCGCCGAGGTGTTCGACGGCGAGGGCGCCGAGGCGGCATCGCAGTTCCCGTTCCTCCCAGGTGGCGCGTTCGAGCAGGTAGTGCAGCCGGTCCGGACTGGTATGCCCGGCCCATTCGGCGATCGTCACGCAGTTCTTCCTGGCCAGCGGTGCGAGCAGGCCGGTGATGTAGTCGCGGGCGCTCATCCGACACGGCCGCGAGGGAAATAGGTCGGCCATCGCATCGAATACCGCCTGCCCGGCAGCGTCGAACGCTTTCTGCACTATCCTTGCTTCCGCAGCCGCTCTCGTATCTTCCTGTCTCACAAACTGAAGCACGCGAGAGCGGCTGTTGTAGGTTGCGCCCCAGCCATACTCGCCTCAATACCCATACGGCTGGAGTGCTCCGCCACGAACGAAAACACATCGGATGCGGAAGTCAGCGTCCAGTAGACTCCGGTGGTCATGGACAAGGCGACGGACATCGAAGCGGCACAACGAGAAGTGGGTTCACTCCTTCGGCTCTACTGGGAGGAAGCCAGGTACAACACCCCAGAGGAGTTTGAGGAGGATGACGAAGCTGAAATCAGAGCGTTGTGCGCCGCCCTTCACGACGAATCGCCGGACAACGCGGTCAGCTCAACCTGCCTGGCGCTCCTGGAACTGGGAAAGCTGCGGGCACACCTGAACGGCGAGTTCAGCCTCGGATACGACCACTTTGAAGACATGTACGAACTCCCTGCCGGATTGGACGAGGACGACGAGCAAGGCCGGTCCCTGGCCGCCGCAGTGGTACAGGCCGCGCAGCGCACACTTGCCCTGCAAGAGACCAGTAACATCGCCGCCTTCGTGCTTGCGTGTGCGCTGCATTGGCTAGGCGACCAGAGCGCCGCTGCAGAGGCCTATCGCGAGGCATTCCGTCTCGATCCCTACGACCACATCGCAAAGATCCGGATAGAGCAAATCGAGCAAATCGAGCTCCCTGCGCAGCCGAAGGGTCTCGTCACTCACCATCCGCACGGATTCCACCTGTTGAGGATGACCCATCTCATGGGCCACAGCGGGAGTACCAATGGCTGGGTCTGGCTGCTCAGCGATTCGCCCGCAGTGCGGAGCACCGTGGACGGCTATCTCGACGAGTGGCTCGACGACTACGTCTCTGGCCTTGACGATGACTTCAGCGTGTCGACTCATGTTCCCGGCACCGCGTCCGACGGCTACGACCTGCGGGAGGTCCTTGAGCGGACGGCTGAGGGGCGGCCGTTCATCGACTGGTCGAAAGTCCCCCTGCCCGAGCTGGGGCCCGATCCTCTCCCAGTCGGCCAGCCGATCCGATGGGACGGACAGTTTCACTTCCACGGCGGAACCGAACATGCAGATTATTGAGGCGGGGGTCCTCTCGTACCGGAGCGGTCCCCGCATCCGCTCGCATCGAATGCGACGGTCGATCGAATCGTCATCAGGCCCTCACACACCGCATCGATCACGGTTTACGGATGGAGTACTAGAGATCCGAATCCGAACCTGCTTCATCTACTCAGGGCCTCGGCCATGCCAGGTTGGTTGCGGTAGGCACGCTTGAATGAAGCGAGACAGGTGAGGGTCAATTCGGAACCCTGCAAGTCGTACGTCGCCTTTGACAAGTCTTGAGCCCAAGCGTGCCGTCGATGCCAAGCAAGACAAGAAAAGAAGGACCTTCAACATGAAGGTCCTTCTTGTTCTATATGTCCGTTTGTGGAGGTACTGAACGCTTATCCGCACTCATTCCCGCAGGTCAAAGCATTGCGATCCGACCTGCCGAATCATATGAAACCCGACACGAAAAGCCAGGAACGCAGTCCAGGTCTGAAATCTCATGTGCGGAAGGCACCGCGTCCGCTCCGCAAACGGCTGGCCCCGAAGGACCGCCAACGACTCATCGAACAGTACCTCGATGGGGCCATGCAGAAAGAACTCGCCACGCGGTACTCAATCGGCCTGTCGAGCGTGAAGACCGTGCTGCGAGAAGCTGGCGTCAAGAAGTACTCGGCACGGATCTAGATGGCCTGGGGGCGGGCGCTCACGACCGCGGGCGCCCGCCGTCCTCTGCCTGTCCCTGCCAGACGCTTGAGTCGCGGCCCGGACTGCCGGAACGCTCGGCCTCAGCAGCGAGTGCCGCCACCTGCGCCGGTCCAGGATCTGCGCGATCTGGTGGGGATCGATATCCTCGCGCTGGTCGCCGGTGACCGTGACTCGGTACTGCTTCCTCGGCATGTGCTTCCCCGTTCTATTTGATCGAGCGAGGGCATTCCTGACCTTGAACGCATCGCCGCAATTCGCGCCTGTCGGGCTGCGACACATCGCGGTGCAGCATGACGACCAAATGCCGTCGTACGCCTCTGCTACAACGGTTGGACCGATGGGGTCGCGGATTTGGGTTGCCTGCTGCGTGTGTGATCGGGAGTGCGTCGACTACGGTCGATCGATCCCCTTGAATGTTTCGAGCATGTGCTTCGCGTGGGCGGTGGCGTCGTAGGGCATGTCGCCGATGCCCTTCGCGGTGGGCTCGTTCGTCACGGGTGTCCAGAGCTCGTCGGTGCTGCCGGAGGCGAGGGCGAGGAGCGCGTCGCGGACGAAGGTGTCGCGGAGGATTTGCGCGTCGGTGGCATCGGGTCGCTGCTGGCCGACGATGCCGTACATCTCCGTCCCGTGGACGGCGTGCGCTCCGTCGACGGGGCCGATGGCGAGCAGGTATGCACGTCCTCCGGCCGCGGCGTGCGCGAGCGCGCCGCGTGTCTGGGGCAGGGTGAAGGAGTAGTTGGTGAGCAGGGCGCCGCGGACTTGGACCGGGGTGCGCCCGTCGGTGTCGAACACGGCGACGATCTTCTGGGCGCGGCTGCGTGGGATGCGGTTCCTGTGGGAGAACTCCTCGACCAGGTTGTCGATGCTGCCGGGGTCGAAGTCGTCGGTCCGGTGCAGGACCCACCAGTCGGTCTCGTGGGTGGTGCTGCTGAAGAGGATGTCGACGTCGTTGTGTCGTCCGGATTCGAGGACGCGCATGGGGTGGTCGGTGAGGACGCCGTTCGGTTGGTTCCGGTCGTCGACGATGGCGATGACGTCGTTGTCGACGCCGTGTGCCGCCCCGGGGTCTGCGGACTGCGTCTTGGCCATCGTCTCGGCGAGGAGGTCCGCGTCGATGTCCAGCAGCTTCTCGGGATCGTCCTGGAAGCCGAGCGCGGTGAGGACTGCAGTCGCGCGCTCTTCGGCTCCCCAGGCCGGCACTTGGCGTGAGGGCATGCCGGAGAACGCGGCGATGTGGTGGTAGAGCCCGTCGGCTGCGGGCGCGGCGAGCAGGGCGAGGGCGGAGAAGGCGCCGGCGCTGTGGCCGGTGACGGTGATGTTGTTCGGGTCGCCGCCGAAGCGGGCGATGTTGTCCTTCACCCATTGCAGTGCGGTGATGATGTCTTGCAGGCCGAGGTTCGTGGCCTCTGCGAGTGCGCCGCCGTACTGGGAGAGGGAGAGTGCCCCGAAAGGGCCGAGCCGGTAGTTGATGGAGACTCCGACGGCGCGGCCGGTTGCGGCGAGGCCGGAGGCGTTGGAGGTGGTCTGCGTGTTCGCGCCGAGCATCCATCCGCCGCCGAAGATGTAGACGACGACGGGGAGGGGGTCGTCACCGGCGTCTTCGGGGGCCCATACGTTGAGGTTCAGGCAGTCCTCGCTGAATCCGTTGTCGGCTTCGAGCCAGCTGGTGTCCCCGGCTTGGAGGGGTGCGGGACCTTTCTGGTCGTAGGGCAGATCGGGGTTGAACGGCAGCAGGGTGGGCCGGCGGAATCGTTCCGCGGTAGCGAACGGGATGCCCAACCACGAGCGCACCGCGTGGTCGTTACTGAGAGTGGTGCTGGCGTTGTTCATGGTGATTCCTTTCCGGAAACTTCAGTTGGCGGTGGCAGTAGTGGAGATTGGTCGAAAGCGCGTTCGGATCCGCAGGTCATCGGTGCGTAGAACGTATCCCGCGGCATGCCGTCCGGGAGGTGGTTCGCGCCGGAGCGCCCGGCGTCGGGGTTGTACGGGTCGCCCTTGCCGGATCCGAAGTTCTGCATCAGCCGGGTCGAGACGTCTGAAGCACCCAGGGGCGGCTGCCCGCTCATCAGTCGTGCCCTTCCGCGCCGTGCCCGCTGGCGAGCTCGCCCGAGCCCTCGACGAGATCTTTGATGAGCGCGGCGGTGATGCCCGGGCCGGGTCCGATCGAGATCCAGTGCTGCTTGTCGAGGTAGTGCCCCGCCGTGATCGAGTCGTGGGTGCGGCGCAGCGCGTCACCGTGATCGGGGTCGACCTTGACGGTGATGATCTGCAGCTGGGGGTCGTCCTCGGTGACGATGAGGAACACCTTGTCCCGCACTTTCCACACCTCCAGGTGCGGGGTGAACGGACGCCCGCTGGTGACGTCGTCGAGTGATGCCGCCGTGTCGCGGGCGATCTGCTGCAGCCGCGTTCCCGAGAGCGTCATGGCTCGCTCCGTCCGAACGTCGCGGGATCGACGGGGCGCTTGGCTCGCGGCAGGTTCTCGACTACGAGCAGGTACGAGTCCGTGACCAGGTCATCGATCAGTGCCTTCGGCAGCCCGCCTGCGGGGCGCAGCGTGATCCAGTGCTTCTTGTTCATGTGGTAGCCGGGAGTGATGTAGTCGTGCTGGTCCCGGAGTGCCTTGCTGTCCTGCGGATCGGCCTTCAGGGTCACAATCGACTCGCCGGGGACGTCGGTGAACAGCATGAACACCTTGCCCCGAACCTTGTAGACGTCCCAGCCGGGACCGAAGGGGTACTCCAGCTCCGCACCGGGCAGCTCCTGCGCACGAGCCCGAGCATGCTCCTGCAGTTCATCACCGTTCATGCGGCCCTCCTTCGTCTTCGGCTAGTCTAGACCCAAGTACGTACCAACGTACACACTCGGTCCGACACAGGAGACGACATGCGCCGAGGAAAGCCGAACGACCCGGGACGCCGCGCCCGCATCCTTGCGGCGACGCTGGAGGTGATCAGGGCGGACGGGGTGGCCGGGGTGTCGTATCGCGACGTCGCCGCGCACGCCGGGGTGCCGCTGGGATCGATGACCTACTACTTCCCCTCCTTGGAGGGCCTGATCGTGGAGGCTTTCGACTCGACCCGCAGCCATCTCGAACCGCGCTACGCGGTGCCACTGCGCGAGGCGCGCACGCTCGCGGACGTGGTCGATGCGCTCGTCGACGCGACCATCGGGACAACGAGCCCCACCCTCGAGGACATCCGCCTGTACGAGGAGGTCCGCCATTACGGTGCACGGAACCCCAAGGTGGCAGCGGTGCTCCAGGCCGTCGAGGACGACTCCCTCGTGATGCTGCATCGCGTGCTGCCGACCAGCTCCGCGCTTGCCGTCAACGCGCTGCTGTGGGGGTGGTGGAGCCACCGCCTCGCGCACAACGACACGGCACTCGACGAGGCGACCGTCCGCCGGGCGTTCGAAGCGCTCGTCTCGCTCCCAGCCCCCGGCCACCCATTCCACACCGAGGAGCAGCACCATGCCTGAGACCATGCGCGCCATCCGACTGACCGGCCCCGTCGACATCGACAGCCTCACCGTCACCGACGCCCCCGTTCCCGACGTGCGCCCCGGAGAAGTGCGCATCCGTGTGAAGGCGTTCGGCGTCAACGAGTCCGAGGTCACCAGCCGCCAGGGCGAATCCAGCCCCGACTTCACCTTTCCCCGCATCCTGGGCATCGAAGCCGTCGGCGTCGTCGATGCCGTCGGCGAGGGCGTCGACCTCGCTCCAGGGCAGAAGGTGGCGACCATGATGGGCGGCCTGGGCCGCAGCATCGACGGCAGCTACGCCGAATACACCGTCGTCGACGCGGCGAACACGATCCCATTCGACACCGACCTGGGCTGGGACGTCATCGGCGCCCTCCCGGAGATGCTGCAGACCGCGCACGGATCGATCACCACCGGACTGCGGCTCGAAGCCGGTCAGCGCGTCCTCATCCACGGCGGCACCTCCACCGTGGGGCTCACCGCGATCGCGATCGCGCACCAGATCGGCGCCACGGTCATCGCGACCACCCGGAACCCCGACCGATCAGAACTCCTCACCCGGGCAGGCGCCGACCACGCCCTCGTCGACGACCACACCCTGCCCGACGCGGTCGCCGAGATCGCACCCGAGGGCCTCGACGCCGCACTCGAATTCGTCGGCGCCACCGCACTGCCCGACACACTCGCGCTCATCCGCCCCGGCGGCGTCGCCTGCTTCGTCGGCGCATTGAACGGCCAGTGGACCTTCCCCGACTTCAACCCGTTCACCATCCCCACCGGCGTGCGCCTCACCAGCTACGCAGGCGAAGCCCGCGACCTCTCCTCCGGCGCACTCGACCAGTACCTGCACGCCATCGCGGCCGGCACCCTGAACGTCATCGTCGCGGGGGTCTTCGAAGGGCTCGAACAGGTAGCCGAGGCGCACCGCCGCCTGGAATCCCGCGTTGACCCCGGCAAGTACGTCATCGTCCTGCCCACACCCTGAGGGGAGATCGCTGGCGCCGTCGACAGCGCCACCGGGCGTTACCTGGCCTGACGCGCTGATCTGACCTGTCCGCCGCTTGGGGCGATGATCGGGTCAGGCGCGGTCGAGCGCGCGGAACGCGATCTGGAGAACCTCGTGCAGGTCGCGCGCCTCGCCTTCCTCGGCCCACGCGGACAGTGCCGTCGCGAACGCGCCGAGACCGGCCTGCACGAGCACTCGCCCACGCAGTTCAGCGTCCTCGCCCGCAAGCCGCTTCGTGATGAGGGGTTCGAGGAGCTTCGCCCACGCCAGGTGCTTCTCGGCGTTCCGCGCCTGCAGCGAGGGCGTACTCGACAGCAGGCGAATGGCGACCTTGTCGCGCTGTGTCTGTGGGCGCTGGCGCAGCATCGCTGCGAACGCCGCATGCAGCGACGCCATGACGGGCTCATCGGCGGGCCGTTCCGCAAGGGCGGCACGGACGTCCTCGCCGTAAGCCGCGAGCGGGCCGACGACCAAGTCCTCCTTCGCCGGGAAGTACCGGTGCACGCTGCGCACCGACACACCCGCCGCCGCCGCGACCTGCTCCACCGTGACGCGCTCGAACCCCTGCTCGGCGAAGAGATCGACCGCGACATCGCTCAGCTGCTGCCGCACCAGGTCCCGCGTGATGCCGCGAAGCCCGCTCCTAGCCCTGTTCACCGTCACGAGCATAGTCTACATCTGCCCCAATTGGCAGACTCTGCCAAGTTAGGCGTATGATGACAGCAGGATTTAGGGAAGGACGGCCTCATGGAACAACGCACGCTCGGCAGGCAAGGGCTCACCGCATCAGCGATCGGCTACGGCGCGATGGACACCGGCCTGGGCGAGGGCGCCGACTACGACGCCGCCTCGGTGTCCGCGATCCGCCGCGCCCACGAAGCGGGCGTCACGCACTTCGACACCGCCCAGCTGTATGGCTGGGGCAAGGGCGAGCGGCTGCTCGGAGCGGCACTCGCCCCGATCCGCGATCAGGTGACCATCGCCACGAAGTTCGGTTTCACGCCCCGGTTCACTCCGGACTCCCGCCCGGACCACGTTCGCGAAGTCGTCGACGCCAGCCTCCGCAACCTGGGCGTGGACACGATCGACGTGCTCTACCAGCACATCGACGACCCGGCCGTCCCTGTCGAAGACGTCGTCGGGGCGATGAAAGAGCTCGTCGACGCGGGCAAGGTGAAGTACCTTGGACTGTCGAACACCACGCCGGAGAACGTGCGCCGGGCGCACGCGGTGCACCCGATCAGCGTCGTGCAGTCCTCGTACTCGCTCTTCGACCGCTCATCAGAGGCGTTCTTCCCGGTGCTCGAAGCACTCGGGATCGGACTCGTGGCGTACCGCCCGCTCGCGCGCGGGTTCCTCACCGGCAGCGTGAAGCCGCTCGACCAGTACCCGGCGAACGACTTCCGGCAGCGCAACCCGTGGTGGGCGCCGGGGAACTTCGAGGCCAACCTCGCCCTCACCGAGGAGCTCACGGCCCTTGCCGAAAGCAAGGACGCCACGCTCTCGCAGCTTGCCCTGGCGTGGGTGCTGGCCCGCAAGCCCTACATCGTGCCCATCCCCGGCTCCCGCAACGCCGGACGCGTCGCGGAGAACACCGCCGCCCTCAGCCTCTCGCTGACGGCGGACGACCTCGCCCGCATCGACCAGATCGCACCGGACGGCGCCCACGCCAGGTGAGCGGCTCTGCCGACGACCCCAAAACCCTCACTCCGCCATGACCACCACCGACACCAGGAGTAATTCCATGACACGACTGCACAACAAGCGCGCCCTCATCACCGGCGGCACCAGCGGCATCGGCCTCGAGACCGCGCGCATGTTCCTCGCCGAAGGCGCACAAATCATCATCACCGGAAGCAGCCAGGCCACCGCCGACGCCGCTGCCACGGCACTGGGCGGCGACGTGCTCGCGGTGGGCGCCAACGCGCTCGACCTCGACGCCCAGCACCGCCTGGCCGACACCGTCAAGGCACACTTCGGTGAACTCGACGTCGCCTTCCTCAACGCGGGCGTCTCCGACTGGCGCCCGTTCGAACAGCACGACGAGGCGAGTTTCGACCGGCTCTTCGACATCAACGTCAAGAGCGTGTTCTTCCTCATGCAGGCCCTGGTTCCAGTCCTGGCAAAGCCCGCGTCCGTGATCGTCAACGCGTCCAACAGCGCGCACGGCGGCGCACAACACGCCAACGCCTACGCCGCGACCAAAGCAGCGGTGTCGTCCCTCGTGCGATCCTGGAACGCCGACCTGTTCGCCTCACATGGGGTGCGATTCAACGCCGTCAGTCCCGGCCCGATCGCAACGCCGCTCTACGACAAGGCCGCCATCCCCGCGGCATACCGCGACGAGGCCATGGAGGCGATCCGCCAAGGCGTCCCTGCGGGCCGGTTCGGCGATCCCCGCGAAATCGCCGCGGCCGTGACCTTCCTCGCCTCCGACGAATCCGGCTTCGCCGTCGGGCACGACCTGATCCTCGACGGAGGTCAAACCACCCTCTACTGACACCAGCTCGATGACTGCGGCAGGGAGACACGCCGCGCGGCGGCCATCGCTCGACCTTCGATTCGATGGCCGCTTTCGTCTACGGTGTCGGAATTCTGGCCCTCAACCTCAAAATCCGAACTTGTTTCACCTGGTCAGAGGGGGTATGTCGCAAAATGGTGGAGCTTAGGGGATTCGAACCCCTGACCTTTTCCATGCCATGGAAACGCGCTACCAACTGCGCCAAAGCCCCTTGAGTGGCGTTCCAGAGGCCGTAGACCTTGGAACCGGGACTAGTTTACACAGGGTTCGGGGGCGGGCCGGGGGAGGGGCTCGAGATGGGGGTCACGTTGGTGAGCTGGGGGTTTACCAGGGGTATGGGCCGGGGTGGGACTGGGCGGTGATCCAGCGGGTCTCGGTGAAGGCCTCGGTGTTGGCGGCGCGGCCGCCGAAGCGGGCGCCGGTGCCGGAGGCGCGGACGCCGCCGAAGGGGGCGTGGGCCTCGTCGCCGACGGTCTGGTCGTTGACGTGGACGATGCCGGTGGGGATGCGCTCGGCGAGGTCCAGGCCCCGCATGGCGTCCCCGGTGATGATGCCCAGGGACAGGCCGTACTCCGACGCCGCGGCCAGATGCACGGCTTCGTCCTCGGAGGTGAACGTGCGGACCGGGGCCACCGGGCCGAAGACCTCCTCGCGCCAGGCCGGGGTCGCGTCGTCCACGGATCGCAGGACGGTCGGCCGGTAAAAGAGGTCCTCGTACGTGCCGCCGGTGGTGACCTGGCCGCCGGCCCGGACGAGGGCGTGGATCTTCTCCCGCTGGGTCGCGTCGATGACCGGGCCGAGGTCGACCTTGTCGGTGAACGGGTTGCCGACGGTCATGGCCTCGGCCTTCGCGGTGAGGGCGTCGACGAACGCGTCGTGGAGGCGCTCGTGGACGAGGTGGCGGCCCGCGGTCATGCAGATCTGGCCCTGGTGGAAGAACGAGCCGAAGGCCGCGGCGCTCGCGGCGGCCTCGACGTCGGCGTCGTCGAGGACGAGGAGCGCGGAGTTGCCGCCGAGCTCCAGGTGGACGCGCTTGAGCAGGCGCCCGCCCGCTTCGGCGACCGCGCGGCCCGCCTTGGTCGAGCCGGTGAAGGACACGACGCGGATGTTGGGGTCGGTGACGATCGCCTCGCCGACGTCGGGGCCGCCGGGGACCAGGTGGAGGAGGCCCGCGGGGAGGCCCGCCTGCTCGAAGACGCGGGCCATGGCGACGCCGCCGCAGACCGCGGTGCGCGGGTCCGGTTTGAGGACGACCGCGTTGCCGAGCGCGAGGGCCGCGGCGACCGAGCGGATGCCGAGGATCAAGGGGGCGTTGAACGGGGCGATGACGCCGACGACGCCGACCGGGACGCGGCGGACCATCGACAGGCGGGGCGACTCCGAGGGGATGACCTCGCCGATCGGCGCGGACGTGAGCGCCGCGGCCTCGTGGCATTCGGCCGCGGCCACGTGGGTCTCGAAGCCCGCCTTCATGGGAACGGCCCCGGACTCGCGCATGAGCCACTCGTGGATCTCGGCCGCGTGGGCCTCGAAGAGGTCGCCGGCGCGGCGCAGGACCGCGGCGCGGACGTGGAACGGGGCCCGGGCCCAATCGGGTTGGGCCGCGGCGGCGGCGCTCGCGGCGGCCGCGATGTCGGCCGGGGTCGCGACGGCCGCGTGCGCGAGGACCGCGCCGGTGGCGGGCTCGATCACGGGCCTGACGGTCTCGGAGGGATGCCAGGCGCCGTCGAAGCGGCACGAGTCCCAGATCGAGGGGTCGAGGAGGGAAGCGGGGGAAGGGAGTTCGGTTGACATCGTCGTCGCTCCTGTCGGCGTGGGGGAGAGCGTGCGGGGGCCGAGAGGGTACCGGGGAGTGTTCGCTTGGTGGATCAGTGTTCGACATATGAACGTAGGCATCGTATCGGGATCGGGCATGCGAGGCAAGGGGAGCGGCCTCGCGGCCGTTGGAAAACCATAGATGTTCGTGTATGCTTCGTTCGTTCGCATACCGAACTCCCCTGGAGGAGGCCCATGGCGCGGCTGACCGCCCTCCCCGAAGCCCTCGCCGCCGCCGTCCGGGACGGCGACGCCGTCGCCATGGAGGGCTTCACGCACCTGATCCCGCACGCGGCCGCGCACGAGCTGATCCGGCAGGGCCGCAAGGACCTCACCCTCATCCGGATGACCCCCGACGTCATCTACGACCAGCTCATCGGCGCCGGGTGCGCCGCGAAGCTGGTGTTCTCGTGGGGCGGCAACCCCGGCGTGGGGTCGCTGCACCGGCTGCGGGACGCCGTCGAGCACGGCTGGCCCCGCGACCTCGCCATCGAGGAGCACTCCCACGCAGGGCTCGTGAACCGCTACGTCGCCGGCGCGTCGGGCCTCCCGTTCGCGGTCCTCCGCGGTTATGCGGGAACGGATCTCGCCGACGTCACCGACTCCATCGCCCCCATCACCTGCCCCTTCACCGGCGAGCGCCTCACCGCCGTCTCCGCGCTCAACCCGGACGTCACGGTGATCCACGCCCAGCGCGCCGACCGCGAAGGGAACGTGCAGCTGTGGGGCATCGTCGGCGCCCAGAAGGAAGCGGTCCTCGCCGCCCGCCGCACCGTCGTCACCGTCGAGGAGGTCGTCGATGCACTCGAACCCGTGCCCGGCGCGATCCTCCTGCCCCACTGGGTGATCGACTGGGTCTGCGAGGTCCCCGGCGGCGCCGCGCCTTCCTACGCCGCCGGGTACACCGAGCGCGACAACGACTTCTACCGGGACTGGGACGCCGTCAGCCGCGACCGCGACGCGTTCCGGGCCTGGATCGACGCGAACGTCCTGGAGGCCCCGTGAACGACCGCACCGGGCCGAGCGCCGAGGACATGATGACCGTCGCGGCCGCCCGCGCGCTCAAGGGGAAGCGGACCTGCTTCGTCGGGATCGGACTGCCCTCCCTCGCAGCGAACCTCGCCCGCGCGACCTGCGCGAAGGGCATCGTCCTCATCTACGAGTCCGGGACGATCGGCTCCAAGCCCGACCGCCCGCCCCTGTCGATCGGGGACGGCTCGCTCGCCGAGACCGCCGACACCGTCGTCTCCAGCGCCGAGATCTTCAACTACTGGCTCCAGCCCGGACGCATCGACACCGGCTTCCTCGGTGCGGCCCAACTGGACCGGTACGCGAACCTGAACACCACCGTGATCGGCGACTACGCCCGCCCGAAGGTCCGCCTGCCCGGCGCCGGCGGGGCCCCCGAGATCGCCGCATCCTGCAAGGAGACGATCGTGGTCGTGCGGCACACGCCGCGGATCTTCGTCGACCGGCTCGACTTCACCACCTCCGTCGGCCACGGCGACGGCCCCGGCGCCCGCGAGCGCCTCGGCCTGCGCGGCGCCGGGCCCGTCCGCGTCATCACCGACCTGGGCGTCCTCGAACCGGATCCGGGTACCCGGGAGCTCGTGCTCGTCAGCGTCCACCCGGGCGTCGACCCCGCCGAGGCGGTCGGCCGCACCGGCTGGCCCCTGCGCGTCGCCCCGGACCTGGCCGCGACCGAGCCGCCCACGGGCGCCGAGCTCGACGCCTTGCGCGCCTTGACCTCCTGACCGTCTGAAAGGAGCGCCGACATGCCGGACCCCCTGCGCCGCGACGGCCGCGGCGTCCACCCCGACCGCGACTTCCCCGCGTACAAGTCGACGGCCCTGCGGCACCCGACGCTGCCGCTCGTCCCGCTGCACGACCCCGAGACCGAGCTGACCGCGCCGTTCCTCGGCACGGGCCCCATCGGCCCCGTCGACGCCGACCTCACCGCCCAGCACGCCGCGCCCCCGCTCGGGGAGCGCATCGTCGTCACCGGGCAGGTCCGCGACGGCAACGGCGCCCCGCTCGCCGGGCAGCTCGTCGAGGTCTGGCAGGCCAACGCCTCCGGCCGGTACGCGCAGGCCGAGGACGCCCACGACGCGCCCCTGGACCCGAA
The DNA here is from genome assembly GCA_040643255.1 of Glycomyces sp. NPDC047369. Taxonomy (GTDB): domain Bacteria; phylum Actinomycetota; class Actinomycetes; order Mycobacteriales; family Micromonosporaceae; genus Glycomyces. The sequence continues at coordinate 867,893 of JBEYTX010000002.1, forward strand.
CTTCACGGGCGTCGGCCGCTGCCTCACCGACGAGCACGGGACCTACCGGTTCACCACGGTCAAACCCGGCCCGTACCCGTGGCGCAACCACGACAAGGCCTGGCGCCCCGCCCACATCCACTTCTCGCTCTTCGGCACCGCGTTCGCCGCGCGCCTCATCACGCAGATGTACTTCCCCGGGGACCCGCTCTTCCCCTACGATCCGGTGATGCAGTCGGTGACCGACGCGGCCGCCCGCGAACGCATGGTCGCGGCCTTCGACCTCGACGCGACGGTCGACCAGTGGGCCACCGGGTACCGCTGGGACATCGTCCTGCGCGGCCCCGACCGGACGGTCTTCGAGTCCGACCTCCCCGAGGAGTCCTGATGGCGGACCGGAACGGGGACCAGGTCCGGGAGCAGGCGCTCACCCCGGCCCAGACCGTCGGGCCGTTCTACGGCTTCGCGCTCCCTTACGAGGACGGGCCGGTCATCGTCGACGGCGGCGGCCTCGACGTCCACGGGACCGTCTTCGACGGCGCGGGCGATCCGGTCCCCGACGCGCTCGTCGAAGTGCTGCAAGCGGATCCGGACGGCCGCTTCGGCGGCCTCTTCGGCCGCTGCCCCACCGACGCCTCCGGGCGCTTCGCGTTCACCACGGTCCGGCCCGGCGCCACGGGCGACGGCTGCGCGCCCCACCTCGCGTTCCTCGTCCACGCCCGCGGCCTGCTCCTCCACCTCCACACCCGCATGTACTTCCCCGACGAGCCGCTCAATGCTTACGACCCGGTCCTCGCGAAGGTCCCGAACGACCGGCGGCACACCCTCATCGCCGTCCCCGACCGCGACGGCCTCCGCTTCGACATCCGCCTCCAAGGCTCGGGCGTGACAGGCGGGGACGAGACGGTGTTCTTCGATGTGTGAGGGGGCGTCCCGATGACCGGACTGTTCGACGCGGTGTTCTCCCGCGGCCGGGCCGCGGAGGCGGTCTCGGGCCGGGCTTGGCTGGACGCGATGCTCCGCACGGAGGCCGCGCTCGCCCGCGCCGCGGGGGAGACCGGCGCCGTGGACGAGGCGTCAGCGGCCGCGGTCGCCGACGCGGCCGCGAACGGCCGGTTCGACCTCGCCGACGTGGCCGCGTCGGCCGCTGGCATCGGCAATCCCGTTGCGGGCGTGGTGGACCGGCTGCGGGAACTCGTGCCCGAGGAGCACCACGAGGCGGTGCACTGGGGGGCGACGAGCCAGGACGTGCTCGACACCGCGATGATGCTCGTCGCGAAGGACGCGGTCGGCGCGATCCTTGAGGACCTCGCCGGGTGCGACAAGGCGCTCGAACTGGTCGAGTCGCGCTCGCAGGGGAAGCTGATCGGGCGCACGCTCCTGCAACGGGCCGAACCGCTGTCGGCCCGCGACCGCGCGATCGCCTGGCGCGCGGGCCTCTGGCAGCCGATGAACCTGCTCGCCGCGCTCGAATTCTCGAGCTCCTACGGCGGCCCGGTCGGCGCGCACTGGGCGCTGGAGGCCGACACCGGCTTCGCGGACGTCCAGCGGCTCATGTCGGAGGAGCTCGGGCTCCAGTACCGGCTCGACTGGCACACCGACCGGTCGCCGGTGGTGCGGATCGGCGCCGCCGCGGCCGAGGCGGCCGGGGCCTGCGCGAAGGTCGCGGTCGATGTGATCCTGCTGAGCCAGAACGAGATCGGCGAGGTCAGCGAGGGGCGGCCGGGCGGTTCCACGTCGATGCCGCACAAGCGCAACCCGGTCGCCGCGACGTGCGCGCGGGCGTGCGCCGCGCGGACGCCGGGCCTGGTGGCGACGCTGTACGCGGCGATGCCGCAGGAGCTCCAGCGCTCCCCGGGCCTGTGGCACAGCGAGTGGGAGACGCTCTCGGACCTGCTGCGGCTCACCGGTTCCGCGGCGGCCTGGCTGCGGGAGTGCCTTGAGGGGCTCGAATTCCACCCCGAAGCGATGGAGCGCAACCTGCGGGAGGCCGACGGATGATCCCCCACTACGAGACCGAGGGCGACGGGCCGCCGCTCGTGCTCGTCAACTCGCTCGGCACGTCGATGGAGATGTGGCGGCCGCAGGTGACGCCGCTCGGGTCCCGGTTCCGACTGGTGCGCTTCGACAACCGCGGGCACGGCGGCACGCCGTACGAGGCCGGGCCCGGCGGCTCGCTTACCGTGGACGACCTCGCGGGCGACGTCGCGGACCTCCTGGACCACTTGGGGATCGAGCGCGCGCACGTCGCGGGCGTGTCCCTCGGCGGCGCGGTCGCGCTGCGGCTGGCCGCGACCCGCCCCGAGCGGGTCGACCGGCTCGTCCTCGTCTCGACGGCCGCGCGGATCGGCACGCCGGAGGGGTGGCGCGAGCGCGCCGAGCAGGTGCGGGCCGACGGGTGCGCGTCGATCAGCGGCGCCGCGATGGGCCGCTGGTTCTCCCCGGCGTTCAGCGAGGACCAGCCCGAGACCGTGGCCGCGTTCCGGCGCCGCTTCGACGGCTGCGACGCCGAGGGCTACGCCGCCTGCTGTGAAGCCCTGGGCGCCATGGACCAGCGCGCGGACCTGGCCCGGATCACCGCGCCCGCGCTCATCGTCGCGGGGACCGCCGACGAGGTCACGACGCCCGCGGACGCGGCGTTCCTCGACGAGCGCCTCCCCGACTCCCGTGTGCTCCTCGCCGAGGGCGCCAAGCACCTGCTCACCGCGGAGCGGCCCGACTGGTGGAACCGCGCCGTCGTCGAATTCCTCGGGGAGCGGGACGGCCTGGACGACGGCCCGGCATCGCCGGGAGGCCGCTCGTGACCGGCGCTGACGGCGAGGCGGTCCGCCGGGCGGTCCTCGGGGACGCGCACGTGGACCGCTCGAACGCGTCCCGCACGGACTTCGACCGCGATTTCGGCGCGTTCATCACCGAGTTCGCCTGGGGCGGCGTGTGGTCGCGGCCCGGCCTCGACACGCGCACGAGGCGCCTGCTCACCATCGCGGTGCTGTGCGCGCTCGGCTGCGAGGACGAGCTCGTGATGCACGTCCGGGCCGCCCTCGGCGACGGCGTCGGCGCCGACGACGTGAAGGAGGTCCTGCTCCACACCGCGGTCTACGCGGGGCTGCCGCGGGCGAACCGCGCGTTCCACCTCGCGGGCCGCGTCGTCGCCGAGCATGCCGCGGCGGAGGGCGATGCGAACGGCACTGGGGCGGAGGGCACTACAGGACCGCACCCGGACCCGGACCCGGACCCGGACCCGGACCCGGACCCGGACCCGGACCCTGACCCGGAACCTGAACCGGGCGCGGGTCCTGACCCGGAACCGGGCTCCGCCGAGCGCGGCTGAGGCCGCGGCGGCCGACCACGGATAGGGTGGATTCCATGCAGGAGACCCCGGACAGCGACGAGACGGCGACGAGCGCGCCCCGCAACTCGGACTACGTGCAGACCCTCGCGCGCGGTCTCGCCGTCATCCGCTCGTTCTCGGCCGAGCGCGAGGCGATGACCCTCAGCGAGGTCGCCAAGGAGACCGGGCTGACCCGCGCGACCGCGCGGCGGTTCCTCCTGACGCTCACCGAACTCGGGTACGTGCGCTTCGACGGCCGCTACTTCGCGCTCACCCCGCGGGTCCTGGAGCTCGGGTTCGCGTACCTGTCGAGCCTGTCGCTCCCCGAGATCGCGCAGCCGCACCTGGAGCGCCTCGTCGCCGAGGTCCAGGAGTCGGCGTCGGTCGCGGTCCTCGACGACACCGACATCGTCTACGTCTCCCGGGTCGCGACGCAGCGGATCATGCGCGTCTCCATCAACATCGGCACCCGCTTCCCGGCCGCGAGCACCTCGATGGGCCGGGTGCTGCTCGCGGACCTGCCGGGGTACCGGCTGGACGAGATCCTCGAGTCGATCGAGCTGACGGCGTTCACGCCGCACACGATCACCGACACCGATCGGCTCCGCGAGGAGTTGGAGCAGGTCAAGGCGCAGGGATGGGCGTTCGTCGACCAGGAGCTGGAGGAGGGGCTGCGGTCGATCGCGGTGCCGATCCGCGACCAGTGGGGGAAGGCGGTCGCTGCGGTGAACGTCTCCTCGCACGCCAGCCGCACCGACCTCGACAAGGCCCGCCGCGACCTGCTGCCGCCGCTGCTGGTGACGGCCGCGCGGATCCTCGCGGACATGGCGATCCAGTGGGGCTGACCCGCAGTCTCCTTGCGTCCTAGGCCGCTTCGAGGATTACCGCGATGCCCTGGCCGACGCCGATGCACAGCGCGGCCATCCCGTACCGCCCGCCGTCGCGGCGCAGTCGCCACGCGAGGGTCGCGAGGAGCCGCGCGCCGGAGCAGCCGAGCGGGTGGCCGATCGCGATGGCGCCGCCCTGCGGGTTGACGATCGCAGGGTCGAGGCCGGGCCAGGACGCGAGGCACGCGAGCGACTGCGCCGCATAGGCCTCGTTGAGCTCGACGGTGTCGAGGTCGCCCCAGCCGATCCCGGCGCGCGCGAGCGCCCGCTCTGCGGCGGCGACCGGGCCGATGCCGTACCGGTGCGGTTCGACGGCGGTGACCGCGCGGGAGACGATGCGCGCCAGGGGCCGGCCGTGGTCCGCGGCGGCCCGCTCGCCGCCGAGGAGGAGCGCGGCGGCGCCGTCGCTCAGGGGGCTGGCGTTCCCGGCGGTCACGGTGCCGTCGGCGCGGAACGCGGTCCGGAGCCCGGCGAGGATCTCGGGGGTGGTCGCGGGGCGGATCGCCTCGTCGCGGTCGAGCTCGGGGAGGGGCAGGACCTCGTCGGCGAAGGCCCCCGACTCCCATGCGGCGTGGGCGAGGCGGTGGCTGCGGGCGGCGAAGGCGTCCTGCGCTTCGCGGGTGACGCCGAACTCGTCGGCGAGGATCTCGGCGCCTTCGCCGAGGCTCACGGTCCACTGCGGGTCCATGGCGGGGTTGACGAGGCGCCAGCCGAGGGCGGTGTCGGCGAGTTCGAGCCCGCCGCGCGGGAACGGCCTGTCGGTCTTCGGGAGGACCCACGGGGCGCGGCTCATCGACTCGACGCCCCCGGCGACGACCAGGTCGGCGTCGCCGCACTCGACCGCGCGGGCCGCGGCGACGACGGCTTCGGCGCCGGAGCCGCAGAGGCGGTTGACGGTGGTGCCGGGGACGCTCGCGGGGAGCCCGGCGAGGAGGACGGCCATGCGGGCGACGTTGCGGTTGTCCTCGCCCGCGCCGTTGGCGTTGCCGAGGACGACGTCGCCGATCGCGGCCGGGTCGAGGGCGGGTTGGCGCGCGACGAGGCCGCCGATCGCCTTGGCGGCCAGGTCGTCGGGGCGAACCCCCGCGAGCGCGCCGCCGTGGCGGCCGATCGGGGTGCGGACGGCGTCGAGGATGAAGGCGGTGCTCACGGCGGCCCCAGAGTTCGCGGGAGAGGTCCATTTCTAGTGTGCGCATGATGAAACTGTGTGCACATCGCGAACAATAGTGAAGACGGTGATGGTGCGCAAGGGTCGCTAAGTGCTAAAGGTGGCGGCCGTCCCTAGCCCCCACCCTCCCAGAGGGGACCGTAGCGCCCAGGTTTGCGCGGGGGTCCGACAAAATCCCTGCCCCGCAGGGGCGATGTCACCCGAACGGGTGCCGGTGGCGAAGGCCACCGGCACCCGACTGGACGGCTAGTCCCAGCTCAGCCCGGGCGCGTAGCGGCGCGGGCGGAGTTTGGCGATGAGTTGGGCGGCGACGTCGAAGAGGCGGCCGGTGGAGCCGGGCGGGCCGACGAGCTGCACGGTGGCCGGGGCGCCGTCGGAGCGCATGCCGACCGGGACGACCAGGGCGGGCAGCCCGGCGAGGCTGAAGGGCGCGGTGAAGGCCGCGGCCGAGGCGAGGTGGGTGACGTTGGAGCGCAAGGGCTCCAGGGACCACTCCCTGGCGGCGGGCGGCGCGGCGGGCAGGCCCGGGGTGATGAGGACGTCGTAGTCCTCCAGGTCGAACCAGTCCTCCAGGTGGCGGCGGACGCGGTTGCCGTCGCCGAGGACGCCGCCGAACAGCCCCCCGAGGTACGTCCGCTCCCCCACGGCCACAAGGCGCTTGGTGCGCCGCTGGAGCCCGTCGGGGCCGCACTTGAGGCTGCGGAGGTACGCGGCGCAGGTCCACGCCCCCGACGAGGCCGGGGTGAGCCGGGCGCCGAAGCGCGGCTTGGCGCGGAACGTGTCGTGGCCGAGGTCGGTGAGCGACCGGACGGCCTTGAGGAGCCATTTGGTCGCGTCGTCGTCGACGCGGGCGGGCAGCGGCGCCGAGTTCGTGGCGGCGATGCGCAGGCGCCCCGGGTCGCCGGTGGAGCGCGGGGAGCGGTGCGTCAGGGCCGCGTACGCCAGCGCCGCATCGTCCACTGTGGTCGCCATGACGCCGACGTGGCCGCCGAGCCAGTGCTCGGGGTCGGCGTTGATGTCGGCGGGGACGTGCTCGGGGCTGTAGGCGACGATGCCGCAGGCCGCGGCGGCGGTGCGGACGCCGCCCGCGGAGCCGGGCCCGTCGAGGCCGATGCCGATCGGGGCGGCGCCGGTGGCGACCGCGAGGGCGGTGCCGCCGGAGGGACCGCCGATGCCGCGGTCGGGGCGCCAGGGGTTGGCGGGGACGTTGCCGTCGTCGTCGGTGGCGGGCCACAGCCCCAGCTCGGAGGAGCGCCCGAAGGCGACGACGACCGCGCCGGCGCCGCGGATGCGCTGCACCGCACGGTGGTCGGTGTCGGCGATCGGGAGGACCGCGGCGTTGGACCCGAGCCGCGGGGCGTGCCCGGTGACCGGGAGCTGCTCGCAGACCGCGACGGGGACGCCCGCGGCGGGGAGGGCGTCGCGGTTCTCGATGTCGTCGACGGCCGCGGCCTCGGCGAGCGATTCGATCTTGCGGACGCTGGTGAGGGCGGCGTCGGCCTCGCGGTGGTCCTCGATGCGGCGCAGATGGTGGTCGACGACGACCGAGGCGTCCGCGTCGCCGCGCCGGACCGCCTTCGCTATCTGCTGCGCAGTGGTTCCCGACCAGCTCACTGATCGTCCTTTCTCGCGGGGGACTGGGGCTCTACCGGGGGGACGGGACGGTCAGCCGAGCGCCTGGCGCAGGTCGGCCAGGAGGTCGTCGGCGTCCTCGATGCCGACCGACAGGCGCACCAGGTCCGCGGGGACCTCCAGGGCGCTGCCGGCGACCGAGGCGTGGGTCATGCGCCCCGGGTGCTCGATGAGGGACTCCACGCCGCCGAGGGACTCGCCGAGCGTGAACACCTCGGTGCGGGCGCAGACGTCGACCGCGGCCTGCTCGCCGTCCTTGTGGCGGAAGGAGATCATGCCGCCGTAGCGCTTCATCTGCTTGCCCGCGACGTCGTGGCCGGGGTGCTCGGCGAGGCCGGGGTAGCGGACCTCGGCGATCTTCGGGTGGCCCGCGAGGAACTCGGCGACGCGCTCGGCGTTGTCGCAGTGGCGGTCCATGCGCACCCCGAGGGTCTTGACGCCGCGGAGGGTCAGGAACGCGTCGAACGGTCCGGCGACGGCGCCCATCGCGTTGTGGTGGAACGCGATCGCGTCGGCGATGCCGGCGTCGCGGACGATCGCGGCGCCGCCGACGACGTCGGAGTGGCCGCCGATGTACTTGGTGGTGGAGTGGACGACGACGTCGGCGCCGAGCGCGAGCGGCTGCTGGAGGTACGGGCTCGCGAACGTGTTGTCCACGACCAGGATCGCGCCGTGGCGGTGGGCGATGTCGGCGATCTGCTCGATGTCGGCGATGTTGAGCAGCGGGTTCGTGGGCGTCTCGACCCACACCATCTTCGTGCCCTCGCTCATGCACGCGGTGAGCGCGGCGAGGTCGGTGATCGGGGCGGCGGTGTACCGCAGGCCCCAGCGGACGGCGACCTTGTCGAACAGGCGGAACGTGCCGCCGTAGGCGTCGTCGGGGATGACGACGTGGTCGCCGGGGGCCAGGAGCGCCCGCAGGATCGCGTCCTCGGCGGCGAGGCCCGAGGCGAACGCGAACGCGCGCGTGCCGCCCTCGATCGCGGCCAGGCAGGTCTCCAGCGCGGTCCGGGTCGGGTTGCCCGACCTGGAGTACTCGTAGCCGCCGCGCAGGCCCCCGACCCCGTCCTGCTTGTAGGTGGAGGTCGCGTAGATCGGCGGAACTACCGCGCCCGTCAGCGGATCCGGCTCCTGACCGGCGTGGATGGCGCGTGTGGAAAACCCGTGACCGTCATGCATGTCCCTAAGCTAGCCGACGCGAGTACCACTGGCTATGGATAGGCGCGCTATCGTGCAGACGACACTTACCACTTCCTTGCTTAGGAGATGCCTCATGGGCTTCGACGAAGTACACAAGATGGACATCACCGGCGACGGTGTCGACGAGACGGTCGGCGTGCGCCGCAACGGAGACGGGTCGGTCGAGTACCACGTGGACGTCGACGGCGACGGCACCGCGGACCTCCTCGCGGTCGACAAGGACGGCGACGGGGTCATCGACCACGTGCTCATCGACCACGACGGGGACGGCAAGTACGACACCGCCGCGGTGGACGCGGACGGCGACGGCCAGCTCGACGCCGTCGCGGAGAAGTAGCCCCCCGAAGGATCCCTGAACGAGGGCGGCTTCGGCAGGAGCGCGCCACCGGACTTCGCACCGCGGGCCGCCCGTCACGGGCGGCCCGCGGTCGCGTCTCAGGCCTGCTTCGCGGCCTCGCGCTCGGCGTCGGAGCGCTCGACGCAGAACTCGTTGCCCTCCGGGTCGCGCATGGTGACCCACCCGGTGCCGTCGGGTTTGCGGTGGTCCTCGTAGAGGGTCGCGCCGAGGGCCAGGAGCCGCTCGACCTCCTCGTCGCGGGTGCCCGTCTCCGGTGCGATGTCGAGGTGCAGGCGGTTCTTCACGGTCTTGCCCTCGGGGACGTTGATGAAGAGAAGCCCCCCGCTCTCGCCGCCGGGGCCGATGTAGTTCTCCTCGTCCTCCGGCTTGTTCGGGTAGTCGGGGTGCTCGGTGTAGCCGGTCACCGCCTTCCAGAACTTCGCGAGCTCGAAGCCGTCGCGGGTGTCGAAGGTGAACTGGTTGATTTTCGAGACCATCGCCTCACCGTAGCGGCCGGGTCCGACTCCCCGCACCGGGAATTCGCGCGTGACAGACCGGCGGGATGCGCATCGCGCACCCGGTCCTGAAGCACCCGATCGAGGGAACGCCGGCCCCGGTGCGGCCGTCGCGCAGCAGGCCGACGAGGTCGAGCCGCCCCGCTGACGCGCCTCCCGTGGCGGGGCGGGCGCGGCGGTTACGCTGCGCGGGCCGCCCGGCCCGGTCGGCCCGTCGTCTGGAGCCGCCATGACCCGCACCGCCGTCCTGCTGTTCACGCGCGACCTGCGGGTCCACGACAACCCGGCGCTCGCCGCGGCCTGCCGGGACGCCGACCGGGTCGTCCCGCTGTACGTCGACGACCCCGCCCGCGCGACGAACCCGAACCAGCGGCGGTTCCTCCTCGAATCCCTCGACGACCTGCGGGAGTCCCTGCGCGCCTTGGGAGGCGGCCTCGTCGTCCGCCGCGGCGACACGGTCGCCCAGGTGAAGGACGTGCTCGCCGCGACCGGCGCCGACCTCGTCGTGTGCGCCTCCGACGCCGGGCGCTTCGCCGAAGGGATGCTCGCGGGCCTCGCCGCGGCGGCGGCACTCCAGGTCGCCCCCGGCCCGGCCGTCGTCGAGCCCGGCCGCCTCCTCCCCAGCGGCGGCGGCGACCACTACAAGGTCTTCACCCCGTACTGGCGGGCCTGGTCGCAGGCGCCGTGGCGCCCGATCGCGTCCGAACCCGACGCACTTCGCGTCCCGGACCTGCCCGGCTCCCACGACCTCCCGCCCGCCGAACCCACCGCGACCGGCCTCCCGCCCGGCGGCGAGCGCGCCGCCCTCGCCCGCCTCGACGCGTGGGCCCCGGGATCCGGCGACTACGCCGACCGCCACGACGACCTCGCCGGGGACCGCACCTCCCGCCTCAGCCCCTACCTCGCGCTCGGCTGCCTCTCGGCCCGCGCGGCCGCCGACGACCCGCGCCTGCCCGAGGCGGTGATCCGGCAGCTGTGCTGGCGGGACTTCCACCTCCAGGTCCTCGCCGCGTTCCCCGCGCTCACCGACACCCCGTACCGCAAGGGCGCGAACGACACGTGGGACGCGGACCTGACCGCCCTCGAGGCGTGGCGGACCGGCACCACCGGGATCGGCATCGTCGACGCCGGGATGCGCCAGCTCCTCGCCGAGGGCTGGATCCACAACCGCGCCCGCCTCATCACCGCCGGATACCTCGTCAAGACCCTCGGCCTCGACTGGCGCGACGGCGCCGCCCACTTCGCCGCGCACCTCGTCGACCTCGACGAGGCGAACAACTGGGGCAACTGGCAGTGGACGGCCGGGACCGGGAACGACACCCGCCCGAACCGCGGGTTCAACCACGAGCGGCAGGCCGCCCGGTTCGATCCCGAAGGGGCCTACCGGGACCGGTGGTCGCGGGCCTGATCGTGCGCCTCGGCGCTGACGGCCTTCATCGTCTCGGTGCTCACCTTCAGGAACCGGGCCACGACCTCCCGCTCCTCGGGCGTGAACCCGGTCCACGCCTGGGCGAACGCGATCGCGAGCGGCGTGAACAGGTGCCGGTTCGCCTCCACGGCCGCCGCCGGGACCTCCAGGGCCACGCGGCGGCGGTCGCCCGCCGGGCGCGCCCGCTCGACGTGGCCGAGCGCTTCGAGGCGGTCGATGAGCGCCGTCGTCGCCGACGGGCTCAGCCCCAGCTCCTTCGCGAGCGAGGACGGCGACATGGGGGCGCCGAGGCGGGCCGCCTCCATGACGAGCGCGAGGGCGTTGACGTCGGTGCGGTGCAGCCCGTGCTTGGCGCCGAAGCGCTCCGCGTACCGGTCCGACTCGACGGTGAGGTTCTGGAGCAGCCGCGACAGGTCCCTGTCGGTGGGTCCGCCACCGTCGGTGCCGTGGGTCATACGCGCCGTCCTCTCCGAGTCGGTGGTCAGAATGCAGTCTACTATTTCGACCATCGAAATATTCGCCGATGGAACCATCGGTGCACCGCGACGCGAGGAGACTCCCACATGGCCCCCGAACGACCGCGACCCGTCCGGCGCCTGCGCTGGCTGATCCCGGCGCTGCTCGCGCTCGCCTGGCTCGCCCTCGGCTCCTTCGCCGGCCCTTACGCCGGGAAGCTCAGCGAGGTCGCCAGCAACGACGGCTCCGCGTTCCTCCCGTCCTCCGCCGAGTCCACCGAGGTCATGGAGCTGCGCAAGGCCTTCGACGACACCGAGGCCGTCCCCGCGGTCGTCGTCGCCGAACGCCCCGGCGGCCTCACCGACGCCGACCTCGCCTACCTCGACGCCGCGGCCGCCGGCCTCGCCGCGCTCCCCTTCAACGCCGGGCCCCCGATCCCGCCGCAGCTCTCCGGCGAGGACCCGCCCGAAGCCGCGCAGCTCGTCGTCCTCATCGACAGCGGCGCCGACGACGCGGACGCCGTCGCCGACATCCGCGCCCTGCTCGCCGAGGACCGCCCCGACGGCCTCGACGTCCTCGTCACCGGCCAGGCCGCGCTCGGCGCCGACCTCGGCGAGGCCTTCGGCGGCGTCGACGGCCTCCTCCTGCTCGTCGCGGCCGCCGTCGTGGCCGTCATCCTCGCGCTCGTCTACCGCTCCCCGCTCCTGCCCGTCCTGGTGCTCCTGTCCTGCGGGTTCGCGCTCGCGGTCGCCAGCGCCGCGGTCTACTGGCTCGCCGACGCGGGCGCCGTGGACCTGAACGGCCAGAGCCAGGGCATCCTGTCGATCCTCGTGTTCGGGGCCGCGACGGACTACGCGCTGCTGCTGGTGGCGCGCTTCAAGGAGGAGCTCGACGGCGGCGCCGACCGGTTCGCGGCCGTGCGCCTGGCCCTGCGCGGCACCATCGAGCCGATCGCGGCCTCCGCGGGGACCGTGGTCCTCGGCGTGCTGTGCCTGCTGTTCAGCCAGCTGGAGTCGAACCGGGGCCTCGGGCCGGTCGCGGCGATCGGCATCGGCGGGTCGTTCCTCGCCGCGGTGACGTTCCTGCCCGCGATGCTCGCGCTGTTCGGGCGGGCCGCGTTCTGGCCGCGCCGGGTCGGGGCCGGGCGCGCCCGGCCCTCGCGGCTGTGGGCGAACGTCGCGGTGCTCGTCGCCCGCCGCCCCCGCGCCGTGTGGGCGGTGACGGCCGCGGGCCTGGCGGTCGCGGCCGCGTTCACCGTGCAGCTCAAGGCGGACGGGACGTCGCAGACCGAGGTGTTCCTCACCGACGTGGACTCGGTGGCGGGCCAGGAGGTCCTCGCCGACCACTTCGCGGCGGGCGCGGGCGCCCCCGCGGTGATCGTCGCGAACGAGTCGTCCCTCGACGCGGTGGTCGCTGCCGCGCAGGTCGACGGCGTCGCGTCCGTCGCGCCCGCGATGGACGAGACCGGGCAGGTCCGCGCCGTCGACGGGCTCGTGGAGATCGAAGCGGTCCTGGAGGACGCGCCCGACTCCGACGCCGCGGTGGACACTGTGGAGCGTCTGCGGGACGCGGTCCACGCCGTCGACGGCGCGGACGCGCTCGTGGGCGGCCCCACCGCGATCCAGCTCGACACGCTCCTGACGTCCGAACGGGACCGCACGGTCATCATCCCGATCGTCCTCGCCGTGATCCTCCTGGTGCTCATGGTCCTCCTGCGGTCGGTCGTCGCCCCGCTGCTGCTGACCGCCACCGTGGTCCTGTCCTTCGGTGCGACCATGGGCGTCTCGGCCCTGGTGTTCAACCACCTCTTCGGGTTCCCCGGCGCCGACCCGACGGTCGTCCTCTTCGGATTCGTGTTCCTCGTGGCCCTCGGCATCGACTACAACATCTTCCTGATGACGCGGGTCCGCGAGGAGTCCGCGCGCCTGGGCACCCGCGCCGGGACGATCCGCGGCCTGGTCGCCACCGGCGGGGTCATCACCTCGGCCGGGGTGGTCCTCGCGGCGACGTTCTCGGCGCTCGCGGTCCTGCCGATCCTGTTCCTCGCGCAGATCGCGTTCGTCGTCGCCTTCGGGGTGCTCCTCGACACCGTCATCGTCAGGTCCCTGCTCGTCCCGGCCCTCACGATCGACCTCGGTAAGGCCGTCTGGCGGCCCTCGAAGCTCGCGAAAGTAAGGCCCGGGGCCCGCGGGTAAGGGACCTGAGGGTGCTGAGGCCCGGAAGTAAGGGGCCTGAGGCGGTCTTCGACGCGGACGCCTGATGCCCGGTGCCGGGCCTCAGCACGAGTATTGGTGTCAGGCCGGAAACGCCGGCCACCGACACCGAAGGAACGAAGATGAACGACTTCGACCTGCACTACCTCCACTACGCCCGCTCCGAGGAGCTCCGCAAGGAGGCCGAGAACGAGCGCCAGGCCCGCAGCCTTCTCAAGGCCGCGAAGGAGACCCGCCGCGGCGGCACCCACGTCCGCCACAGCGGCGTCGCCGACCGCGTCGCCCGGGCCCTCGGCCTGCGCCACGGCGACGGGCACCGCCAGGAGGCCGCCGCCTCCGCCGAAACCGACCGGGCCGCCGTGTCCTAAGGGCGTGTCATGATTGCAGACATGCCGCGCCTAGGTTCCGACCTCCCGCTCTTCGCACGTGACGCCGAGCTCGCGTCGCTGCGCGACGCGCTCGACGCCGCGAAGCACGGCAGGCCGGCGACGGTCCTGGTCTCGGGGGACGCGGGGGTCGGCAAGACCCGGCTCCTCCACGAGTTCAACGACAGCGCCGGTGACGGTGTCCTCACCGTCACCGGCCACTGCCTCGACACGGCCGACTCCGCACTCCCCTACCTCCCCTTCGCCGAGATCACCGGCACCCTCGCCCGCGACCGGCCCGAGCTCGTCGCCGCCCACCCCGGCCTGCGCCCCCTCCTCCCCGGCCACCCCGCCTCCGACGGCGACCTCGGCCGCCTCGGCCTGTTCGAGGCGTTCCACGCCGCACTCGCCGACCTCGCCGCCGACCGCACCGTCGTCATCACCCTCGAAGACCTCCACTGGGCCGACCGCTCCAGCCGCGACCTCCTCGCGTTCCTCACCTCCCGCCTCACCGGCCAGCGCCTCCTCATCCTCGGCTCCTACCGCGCCGACGCCGTCCACCGCGGCCACCCCCTCCGCCCGCTCCTGGCCGAGCTCGTGCGCCTCCCCGCCGTCCAGCGCCTCCAGATCGACCCGTTCGACTCCCAGCACGCCGCCGACTTCGTGCGCGAGCTGAACACCGGGCTCGACGAGGCCATCGTCTCCAAGATCGCCGCCGCCTCCGAGGGGAACGCGTTCCTCGCCGAGGAGCTCGCGGCCGCCGAGACCCACACCGTCACGTTCGAGCTCGCGGAGGTCCTCCTGGCCCGCCTCGAACGCCTCCCCGAGGCCGCCCGCCAGGTCGTGCGCCTCGCCTCCGTCCTCGGCCGCCGCTTCACCTACGCGCGCCTGAACGCCGCCGCCTGGTCGATGCTCGACGAGAACGGCCTGCGCCACGAGCGGGAGCTCGACGAGGCCCTGCGCGCGGCCATCTCGCACGGCATCATCGTGCAGAAGAGCGCCGACATGTACGCGTTCCGCCACGCCCTCCTCGGCGAGGCCGTCTACTCCGACCTCCTTCCGGGCGAACGGATCCGGTACCACCAGAAGATCGCCGAGTCCCTCGCCGGCGACAGCGGCAAGGGCGCCGAGGCCGAACTCGCGCACCACGCCTACGAGTCCGGGGACCTGCGCTGCGCCCTGAGCGCCTCCGTCCGCGCCGCCGACGAGGCCGTCGAACTCGCCGCGCCCGCCGAGGCCCTCCTCCACCTCGAACGGGCCCTCGCCCTGCTCGAACGCGTTCCGGCCGCGCAGCGCCCCGACGGCGTCACCGAGCTGCGCCTGACCACCCGCGCCGCCGCGAACGCCGAGGCGTCGGGCGAGATCAAACGCGCCCAGTCGTACTCGGCGGCGGCCGTGCGCCTCGCCGACGCCTCCGGGGACCCGATCCTCGGCGCGTCCACCCGCCGCAAGTACGCCAAGCACCTCCTCACCATCGAGGGCGACGAAGACCACGCGTACCGGGTCGCCTGGGAGGCATGGGAACTCGTCAAGGACGAGGAGCCCCGCTCGGTCAAGGCGTGGGCGCAGGCCGTCGTCGGCCGCACCATCTACGCCAACCGCCGCCACGAGGACGCCCACACCTGGACGGCCGCGGCGATCGCCACCGCCGACGCGGTCCTCGCCGCCTCCGACGACCCCGACGAGACGTCCGCGGCCCGCGCCGCGAAGGCCGACGCGACCCTCACCGACAGCCTCGCCGCGTTCCGCCGCGGCGAGCAGACCGTCGAGCAGTCCATCGCCCGCAACACCGGGGCCCTCGACCTGGTCCGCGGCCTCGACTGGCACGAGGTGGAGCTGCGCGGCCACTTCAACAACGGCCTGGTCCTCGTCGAGGCCGCCCGCCTCGCCGACGCGCTCGTGCACTTCGACCGCGGCATGGAGCGGGGCCGGCGCACCGGCGACAAGTGGAGCGGCTTCGGCGTCGAGATCGCTGTGCGCCAGGTCATCTGCAACTACATGCTCGGCCGCTGGGGCGACGTCGACGCGAACGGCGAGATGGCCTCCAGCGTCCTCCCCGGCGTCGTCCTCACCCGCCTCGCCGCCGCGGTCCTCCTCGTCGACGTCGCCCGCGGCCGCTTCGAGACCGCCGAGCGCCGCCTCGACTACCTCGCCGACCGGTGGCAGATCGACGGCCAGGTCCTCGCGCTCGCGACCCTCTGCGGCGCCGAACTCGACCGCTGGCGCCACCGGCCCGCCGACGCGCTGCGCCGCGTCGAGCGCGCCACCGAGCTCATGACCCGCATGCGCGGCTACTACCTCGCCGGAGTATCGGTGTGCGCCGCCGGGATCGGCGCCGCCGCCGACCTCGCCCACGCGCGCCGCCGCGACGGCGACACCGCCGGGGCCAAGGACGCCGTCGCCGCGGGCGAGCGCCTCGCCGAGCGCGGCCGGTTCTTCCTCGAGCACGGCCAGCCGATGTCCGGGACCCTCGGACCCGAGGGCGTCGCCTGGGCCGCGCAGCTCGAAGCCGAGGCGACCCGCCTCTACGGCGACGGCGACCCCGCCCTGTGGCGCGCCGCCGCCGACGCGTTCGACTACCGGACCGCCCTCGGGACCCCTTCGGACGCAGGCGAACCCGCCGCCGACCCGGTCCCGCGCCTGACCGGCCGCGAGCGCCTCGACCTGGCGCTGACCGACCCGCTCGCGTCCGAGACGCTCGCGATGCTCGAGAACGGCCCCGCGCCCGCGCCCGTGCAGGACTGGGCCGAGCCGTATCGGCAGGCGTACGCGCGCTGGCGCCTCGCCGAGGCGCTGCTGGCCTCCCCGGGCGCCGACGCGCGCCTGAAGGCCGCGGAGGCGCTCGTCGCCGCGAAGCGCACCGCGGTCGAACTGGGCGCCGAGCCGCTCCGCAAGGAGCTGTGCGCGCTCGCCGAGCGGGCCCGCCTCGACACGGCCATGCCGACGTCGACCCCGTTGACCCCCAGGGAGCTCGCGGTCCTGCGGCTGGTCGCGCGGGGGCTGACGAACCGCCAGATCGGCGCCGAGCTGTTCATCTCCGAGAAGACCGTGAGCGTCCACCTGTCGCGGGCCATGGCGAAGCTCGAAGTCGCCGGCCGGGCCGCGGCGGTGAACGCCGCCCACATCCGCGGCTACCTCGCCGAGGAATGAGACCTGCGGTCCAGGGCTGCCGCGGCCAGGCGGTCCGGGACCGGAACGAGTACGACGCAGAGGCCTTGGTTCGGTGTGCTGGTCGGCGGAGGGTGGGCACGGGGAGGGGGGAGGGGGCCCCGGAACCGCTCCGGGCATCGATACCCGGGGTTGACTCCGGCGTTCCGCGTAGTCCCCACGGTGTACGGGCATTGCCTCCCTCGGCCCGATGCACCGGGCCGGGCCCGCCGCGAACATTGCGTTCATGAAGCGGCGTAATGCACTGAAGTGGACCCTCATCGGTGTCGGCGGCGGCGTGGGCGTGATCGCGCTCGGCGGCGCCGGGACCGTCGCGTACCTGTGGAGCAGCGCGAAGCTCGACACCGCCGGGAAGGTCGACTTCGACAACCCCCTCGCGATCCCCCCGCTCGCGGAGTCCGCCGACGACCCGTCCGGCGCCCGCGTGTTCCACCTCGACATCAAGGCCGGCACCACCGCCCTCAAGGACGGCGCCGAGACCGCCACCTGGGGCGTCAACGGGACCTTCCTCGGCCCGACCATCCGCGCCAAGCGCGGCGAGGAGATCGCGTTCTCCGTGTACAACGGCCTCGACGAGGGCACCTCGATCCACTGGCACGGCATGCACCTGCCCGCGGTCATGGACGGCGGCCCCCACCAGGAGATGGAGCCCGGCGGCGACTGGACCCCCCAGTGGACCCTGAACCAGCCCGCCGCGACCCTCTGGTACCACCCGCACCCCCACGGCCGCACCGCCAGCCACGTCTACAAGGGACTCGCGGGGATGTTCATCGTCGACGACGAGGAGTCCGAGGCCCTGCCCCTGCCCTCCACGTACGGCGTCGACGACCTCCCCCTCATCGTCCAGGACCGCAACTTCAACGGCGACAACCAGTTCGAGGACGGCGGCTCGTTCATGAGCATGCAGGGCATCCTCGGCGACGAGATCATGGTCAACGGGACCCTCGGCCCCTACTTCGACGTCACGACCCGCCTCGTACGGCTGCGCCTGCTCAACGGCTCGGTCTCGCGCCTCTACAACTTCGGATTCAGTGACGACCGCCCGTTCCAGCTGATCGCCACCGACGGCGGCCTCCTCCCCGAGGCGTGGGAGACCGACCGGCTCCAGCTCTCGCCCGGCGAGCGCGCCGAGATCGTCGTCGCGTTCGAGCCCGGCGAGACCGCGGTCCTCCGCTCCCACCCGGCCGACGAGGGCTACACGGGCCCGCTCGCCCGCGTCAACGGCGCCGAGGACCTCCTCGACGTCCTCCAGTTCCGGGCCGCCGACGCGCTCGCCGACGAGACCTCGGTCCCGGAGGCCATGGGCACCGCCCCCGACGTCGACCCCGCCGAAGCCGCCCAGGAGCGCTCGTTCTCGCTCTCCGGCTTCAACCAGATCAACGGCGAGGCGATGGACCTGGCGCGCATCGACTTCGGCGTCCAGGAGGGCACCGTCGAGGTGTGGGAGGTGACCAACGCCGACGGGTACATGCACAACTTCCACGTCCACGACGTGCAGTTCCGGGTCCTCGAGGTCGACGGCGCCGAGCCGCCCCCGCAGCTCCTCGGCTGGAAGGACACCGTGCAGCTCGTCCCGCAGCGGAAGTACCGGCTGGCCATGCGGTTCGCCGACTACACCGACCCGAACCTGCCGTACATGTTCCACTGCCACATCCTCGCCCACGAGGACTCGGGGATGATGGGCCAGTTCGTGGTCCTCGGCGCAGGCGAGGAGATCGGCGAGGTCCCCGCCCCCGCCCACGCGACGCACGGCTGACGGACAGCGGCGCCGGGCCGGACGGGCACCCGTAGGCACCACGGAGTCCGGCCCGGCGCCGCCTCAAGACGTTGCGGGCCTTACAGGGAGCAGGCGGCGATGTGCTTGGCGACCGCGGGCAGGTCGACGTTCTCCTTGAACTCGAAGCGGACCTTGCCGAGCCCGGAGAACCACAGGTCCAGCTCGCCGTCGTTGTCCATGAGGCCGTCGGTCTCCACCGAGTACGCCTGGATCTTGCTGAAGGGGAGGGTCGTGTAGTCCTTCTTGCGGCCGGTGATGCCCTGGACGTTCACGGCGATGACGCGCTTGTTCGTGAAGACGATGAAGTCGCGCACGCCCTCGAACGTCAGCGCCACCTCCTCGCCGTCGACCAGCAGCGGGGCGACCTCGTCGCGGAAGGCGGGGTCGTCGGTGAGCTTGAGCTTGAAAACCGAACCATTCTCGAAATCGATCATGCGGGCAGGATACCGACTCCCACCCACGCTCCGGTCAGTGCGGATACTCCTGTGCCGCAAGGGCCGTCGCCTGCGCTACGACCACTTTCAGGGGCCTGCCGAGCGCGGCCGCGGCGGCCGCCGCGTCCTCGTACTCGACCGACGCGTTGACGACCTCGCCGTGCTCGAGCGCGGTCTTCACCCCGATCGACTGACCGTCCACATCGACCACCGTGTACCGGCGCTCCAGTGCGTACTTGTCGATCTCGTACGAGCGCATGCCGATCGTCGTCGTGTGCCGCACCAGCGCCGACCGGACCGCGGCCACCGCCTCCGCCCGGCACAGCACGTGCACCGTGTGCGCGGGCCGGCCCTTCTTCATGAGGATCGGCGTCAGCCACGCGTCCGACGCGCCCGCCTCCAGCAGCGCCGCGAGCGCCGAGGGCCACAGCCGCGGGTCGAGGTCGTCGACGTTCGTCTCGATGACGACGGGCTTCGCACCGGCACTGCCGACCCCGTGGTCCTGGGGGTCGCGGACCGCTTGCGGCCCATGGCCATGCGAGTGCCCGTGATCGTGCCCGTGACCGTGCCCGTCCGCCTGCGGCCCATGGTCATGCGAGTGCCCGTGCTCCTGCGCCACGGCCTCGCCGCGGTGGACGTGCGCGTGCGCCGACCGCCGCGCCGGCGCCGCCTCGCGGCCGATCACGATGCGCAGCAGGTTCGCCCGCTCCTGCGGGTCGCGCCCGCCGGCGCCGACGCCCACCCGCTCCACGATCATCTCCGGCAGCGGACCGTACGCCGAGGCCGCGGCCGCGACGATCGCCGCGCCCGTCGGCGTGCACGCCTCGTACGGCACCGCGCCCACCACGGGCGCGCCCGCGTCGGCGAGGACCCGCAGGACCGCCGGGGCCGGCAGCGGGATCGACCCGTGCGACCCGCGCGTCGTCCCGCCCCCGAGCGTCACCGTCGACGCCGTCACCTTCGCGAGCCCGAGCGACGCGAGCCCGGCGGCCGCGCCCAAGATGTCCGCGATCGAGTCGAGCGCCCCCACCTCGTGGAAGTGGACGTCCTCGTCGTCGATCCCGTGCGCCGCGGCCTCCGCCGCCGCCAGGCGCGCGAACGCCCCCAGCGCCAGCGTCCGGGCCGCCTCGTCCAGGTCCGCGCCTTCGAGCATCGACCGGATCGACCGCCAGCGCCGGTCGTTCGCGGCCTCCGGGACCTCCACGTCGACCTTCGTGCCCGCGAGTCCGTGCCGGGCGACCAGCTTGGCGCGCAACCGGACCGGCTCGGTCCCCAGCGCGTCCACGGCCGCCTGCATCAGCTCCAAGGGCACCCCCGCGTCGACCAGGGCGCCCAGGAACATGTCGCCCGACGCGCCCGCCGAGCAGTCGATCCACGCGACGGTCACCGCTCCGCCTTCACGTTCAGGATCCGGGCCGCGGCCATCGCCGCCCCGAACCCGTTGTCGATGTTCACCACGGTCACCCCCGGCGAGCACGAGTTCAGCATCGTCAGCAGCGGCGCGAGGCCGCCGAACGCGGCCCCGTACCCGACCGAGGTCGGCACCGCGACCACCGGCGCCGACACGAGCCCCGCCACGACCGACGGCAGCGCCCCGTCCATGCCCGCCACCACGATCACGCACACCGCTTCGCGCAGCTCGGGCAGCTTGTCGAGGAGCCGGTGCAGCCCGGCCACGCCCACGTCGGGGATCAGGCGCGCGTCGAGGCCGTTCGCGCGGGCCGTGACCACGGCCTCCTGCGCCACCGGCAGGTCCGAGGTCCCCGCGCACACCACCGCCAGCGGGCCGGATTCCGGCGCCGGGAACTCGCCGACCGCGCACACGCCCGCCTCCACGAGCACCGGCTCGTCCGCGAACCGCTCCCGCACGGCCGCCGCGCACGCCTCGTCGCAGCGGGTCGCGACCGCGACCCGCCCCGGGTGGGCCTCGCGCAGCGCCGCGAGCGCGCCCGCGACCTGCGCCGGGGTCTTGCCCGCCGCGTACACGGCCTCGGCCGTGCCCGTCCGGGCCGGCCGCCCGACGTCGATCTTCGCCCACCCCAGGTCCCGGTAGGCCCCTTCCTCGTATCGCACGCCCACCATCCTCCCCTCTACCGACACTTTCCCGCCACTCGAACCGCGCCCGCCGGTCCGGCCGCCGGTCGGCACCCGGCCATCCGCAGTTCACCCGGACGCGGGCGTGTTCACCGCCACAACGCGAACCGGACACCGCGGAGCGACCACGCCGTCGCCCCCACCGTCTATCGTTCAAAGGGTGTCCCACCCGCTGATCGCCGCCCACCGCGGCGCGAACGAGTTCCTGCCGGAGCACTCCCTCGCCGCGTTCCGTCAGGCCATCGTCGAGGGCGCCGACGGATTCGAGTTCGACATCCGCCTCACCGCCGACGGGCACCTCGTCCTCCACCACGACCGCACCGTCAAGCGCACCTCCGACGGCAAAGGCGCCGTGGCCGACCTCACACTCGCCCAGTTGCGGGAGTTCAACTTCGCCCACCAGTTCCCCGACTGCGCCGGCAACCCCGAAGCCGAGCGGATCCCCACCCTCGAGGACGTCTTCGAGCTCGTCGTCGACTCCGGCAAGGACGTCAAGCTCCTCATCGAGGCCAAGCACCCCTCGAAGTTCGGGCCCCGCCTCGAACTGCGCCTCTGGGAGACCCTGAAGCGCTGGCCCGGACTCGACGTCACCGTCATGTCCTTCTCGCGCGCCGCGCTCAAGACCTGGCGCGGCCTCGACGCCGACACGCCGCTGGTGTGGATCTTCGAGTACCCGTTCCGGCGCCCGCCCGAAGGCGTCCAGATCCTGTCCTCGCGCGTCGACTACATCGATTCGACCCCCGATTTCGTCGAACGCAGCCACGAGGCGGGGTACGAGGTGTACACCTGGACCGTCAACGACGCCGACACGGCGCACCGCATGGCCGGTCTCGAAGTCGACCTCATCATCTCCGACCGGCCCGCCGCGATCCGCCAGACCCTCACCGGCTGAACCCGGCACCTCAAGACGGACTCAGGGTCCGACGGTAATGCTGGCGTCGCGACGGTGTTAAAGGTAGGTTGCTGTATAGCCTCCCCAGGGCACGTCGGAAGGAAGGGAGAACGCGATGCCAGCTGCGATACCGGCGCCGGAGCGGCTGCGCGTCCCCCACCAGTCCGGGGCGCCCGGCCAGGTCCGCCGGTGGCTGCGCGACGCGCTCCCCGACCTCCCCGACGAGGCCCGCGACGACCTCCTGGTGTGCGCGACCGAGCTCGTCTCGAACGCCGTCCGCCACGCCCGGCCGCTCCCGGGGAACGAAGTGTGCGTCACCTACGTCCTCGGCCCCGCCGACGTCGAGGTCCGCGTCATCGACGGCGGCTCCCGCACCCACCCCCACGTCTGCTCCGTGAACCTCGACTCCGCGCACGGCCGCGGCATGTTCATCGTGTCCAAACTGTCCACCGACTGGGGCGCCCGCACCCTCGGCGACGGCACCCAGGAAGTCTGGGCGAGGATCCCCTTCCGCTAGCCGGACCCGGCGGGGGCTGTAGTCGGGCGCCGCTGTCGGACCCCGCTGGCACCCTTGTTGCCGGGGGCCCGGAATCCGCGTCCTGACGGCGCACGGCCCTGCCCTCGAACCCCCGCCTCCTGGACCCGCCGCCGCAGCGGATTGTCGGACCCCGCTGGCACCCTTGCGATCGGGGGCCCGCGATCCGCGCGGTCCCGGGGCTCGTGCCTGCCGTCCTGCGGGGCGGGTCCGGTCACCGTACGATGTCCGGGTGTCGCACCGTCCGCTCTACATCGACCTCGTCCTCTACGCCGCCGCCGCGCTCTTCGCGGGCGCGACCGCGCTGTGGACCACCCTTGTCCCGCACGAGGTCTGGGGCGCCGTCGCGATCGGCGGGTACCTCCCGGCGGCGATCTGCACCGCGGTCCTGCTGACCCAGACCGGGACGGTCTGGCGCGGCCGGGCCGTCGTCGCGGGCGGCGCCGCGGTCGCCGTCACCGCGTTCCCGCTGGTGTTCATGGCGGTCGAGCGCGCGATCGGCGTCGGCGAGCGCCGCGCCCAGTCCGAGGTCGAGGTCGTCGAGGAGTCCGGCGCGCGCCTGCTCGACACCGGCAGCCCCTACCTGCACGCCGACGTCATCACCACCCTCCCGAACCCCGTCCACGGCTACAACCCGTACCAGCCCGGCATGGCGGTCTTCGGGTTCCCGGCCGCGCTGTTCGGCCAGCACTGGTGGACCGACGCCCGCCTCTACTTCCTCCTCGCCGCCGCGGCCTGCGCGTACGGCGCGTTCCGGCTGCTGCGCACCCGCCCCGGGGTCCTCGGCGCCGGGAAGGGCCCGCTGCTGCGGGCGTTCCAGGCGACGTTCGTGTTCCCGGTGTGCGCGTTGACGTTCGCGACCGGCGGCGACGACATGCCCGTGGTCGCGCTCATCGTCCTCGCGCTCGCGTTCGCGCACCGCGAGCGGCCCCTCGCCGCAGGCCTGGCGGTCGGCGCGGCGGCGGCGCTGAAGCTGTTCGCGTGGCCCGTCGCGGTCGTCATGGCGTTCCTGATGTGGCGCCAGGGCGGCCTGCGCCGCTACGCCGCGGGCTTCGCGGTCCCGGTCCTGGCCACGATGGTCCCGGTCCTCGTAGCGGACGCGCGCGGGTTCTTCGACAACGTCATCGCGTTCGGCTTCGGGCACGGCGTGGTCACCTCCCCGGCGCAGTCGCCGTTCATCGGGTACCTCGTCGTCAACCACCTGCCCGCGGGGGACCTCGTCGCGAAGGGCCTGCTGGGGCTCGCGGCGGTCGTGATCGCGTGGCTGCTGTGGACGCGTCCGCCGTCGACGGCCGCGGCCGCGGCGATGTGGTGCGCGGCCGGTCTGACGACCGCGTTCCTGCTCATGCCCGCGAGCCGCTTCGGGTACATGCTGTACCCGGTGGTGCTGCTCGGCTGGTGGCTGCCGCTGCGCGACGCGGTCGCCGGGTCGGCGCACGGGACGCTGTTCGCGGGCGTCGACGTCGAGGACGAGGCGGTCGACGAACTGGAGCACGAGACGGGCCCGGGCCCGTCGATGGCGGTTGAGTGGTGGCGCTGACGAGTGGTGGCGCTAGCCGCTAGACCGCCATGTCGACGAAGCGCGACAGGTGGAGCTGGGCCGCCACGGTGATCGTGTCCGTGGCGCCGTTGCGGTGCTTGGCGACGATGAAGTCCGCTTCGCCCGCGCGCGGGGACTCCTTGTCGTAGTAGTCCTCGCGGTGCAGGAGGATGACGACGTCGGCGTCCTGCTCCAGCGAGCCGGACTCGCGGAGGTCGGACAGCTGCGGGCGCTTGTCGGTGCGCTGCTCGGGCCCGCGGTTCAGCTGCGCGACCGCGATCACCGGGCACTGCACCTCTTTGGCGAGGAGCTTGAGGCCGCGCGAGATCTCGGAGACCTCCTGCTGGCGCGACTCCACCTTCTTCGGCGAGGTCATGAGCTGGAGGTAGTCGACGACGATGAGCTTGAGGTCGTGGCGCTGCTTGAGGCGGCGGGCCTTCGCCCGGATCTCCATCATGGTCATCGACGCGGTGTCGTCGACGAACAGCGGCGCCTCGGAGATGTCGCCCATGCGCTTGGCCAGGCGCGTCCAGTCGTCGTCGGAGAGGTCGCCGGAGCGCAGGACGTGCATGGGGACGCGCGTCTCGGCGCTGAGGAGGCGCATGACGATCTCGAGCTTGCTCATTTCGAGGGAGAACAGGGCCGCGGCGTGCCGGTGGTGGAGCGACGCGTGCCGCATGAAGTCCATTGCGGCCGTTGACTTCCCGGCGCCGGGGCGCCCGGCGACGATGATGAGCTGGCCGGCCTGGAGGCCGGAGAGGAGCCGGTCGAGGTCGGCGAAGCCGGTGGGGATGCCGGTCATGACGCCCTGGTTGGCGCCGATCGCCTCGATCTCGTCCATGGCGGGCTGGAGCAGGTCGGAGAGGACCGCGAAGTCCTCGCTCTGGCGGTTGTCGGTGACCTCGTAGACGGCCTGCTGGGCGAGGTCGACGAGGTCGTCGATGTCGCGGCCGCCCTGCCCGCCGCCGTACCCGTACTGGACGACCTTGGTGCCGGCTTCGATGAGGCGGCGCAGGATCGCCTTCTCCTTGACGATCTTCGCGTAGTACCCGGCGTTCGCGGCCGTGGGCACGGTGTTGAGGAGGTCGTGGAGGTAGGGGCCGCCGCCGATCTTGGCGAGGTCGCCGGTGTCGGCGAGGGCCGCGGCGATGGTGACGGCGTCGGCGGGCTCGCCGTTGCCGAACTTGTCGATGACGGCGTCGAAGATCATGCCGTGGGACGGCTTGTAGAAGTCGCCGGGGCCGAGGACCTCGATGACGTCGGCGATGGCGTCCTTGCTCATGAGCATGCCGCCGAGGACCGACATCTCGGCCTGGAGGTCCTGGGGCGGGGTGCGCTCGAAGGTGCGGGCGCCGCCGTTCCCGTTGCCGCCTCCGCCGCCGTGGGAGCCCGCGAAGGGGTCCTCCGGGGGCGTGTCGAAATAGGACCCGTTCGCACCGTTGGCGCCTCGCGAGAAGACGCCGTCCGTCGACACGTCGGTCATGCCGTCCACCCCCTCGGTCACCGTGCGTTCATGGAGACAGTACCGCCCGCATACGACAGAAGGGCGGCGTCAATGACGCTATGTCGCGCCGGGCACGGTTGCAAACGACCCTGTGGACAACCTGTGGACAAGGTTGTGGATAACCTGTGGATAACCCGGCCCGGGCCTGTGGACAACCTGTGGACAACAACGCGACTCGGGCTCGGATGCGGGTCGGGAGCTGCGGGGACGCCGTCCACCGCCTGTGGACGGAAATCCGTTCGTGCCAACTTGCCGATAGCATGGGGGCGTCCCCGGCACGGATCAGAAGAGAGACCGGCTCATGACCGCTCCGCAGCGCCCCGAACGCAGGCCCCGGCTCGACCCTGAAGGCGACGACCGGCCGGGGGAGCGCGCGTTCACCCCGACGCTGCTCGTGACGCTCGCCTGGTACGCGGTGCCGGTGGCGGTGTACCTGACGTGGGTGCTGTCGCAGCCGCCGGTGGACGCGAACTGCGCGGCCTCGGGGTGCACGGTGGCGGGCCGGGTCGGGGCGGCGGTCGCGGGCGGCTGGGCGTGGACGCTCTCATCGCTCACCGCGAGCCTTCTCGTCGCGGTGCTGCTGCGGCTCCCGCGCGCGGGATGGCGTGCGGGCGTGGCGGGCTCGGCGGCGGCGATTCTCGGCGCGGGCCTGGTGACGGTGGTCCTGCGGACGGCCGGCTGGGTGATCTGAGGCCGGGCGCGGCGGGGCGGGCCGCGCAGCGGCCGTACGGGCGGCCCCGGGTACCCACCCGCCCGTCGCCCACCGCCACCCGAACCGGACTAAAGGCTGTGCCTTGTGAACCCACCTTCACCACACCGACTGAAAAAGACCACCCTTTCACAGGGGTACGACAACGGCGTCTTCCGCGGAAGTACGACGAAGGCCCGCGACCGGAACACCGGTCGCGGGCCTTCGACTTGCCTTGCCTACTTCTTGCGGCGCTTGGCCGGGGTGACCTGGAGCTTGAACTTCGCGGTCACCTCCGGGTGCAGCTTGACCGTGACGTCGTAGGTGCCGACCGACTTGATGGTCGAGGCGAGCTCGACGCGGCGGCGGTCGATCTTCGGGCCGCCGGCCTCGTCGACGGCCTTGACGATGTCGGCCGCGGTGATGGAGCCGAACAGGCGGTCCCCGTCGCCGGTGCGGGCGACGATGTGGGCGTCGGTCTGCTTCAGCTGGTCCGCCACCGAGCGGGCCTTGTCCAGGTCGTGGATCTGGCGGGAGGCACGCGCGCGCTGGATGGCGTCGACCTCCTTCTGACCGCCCTTGGTCCAGGCGATCGCAAGGCCCTGCGGCAGCAGGTAGTTGCGGCCGTAACCGGGCTTGACCTCGACCACGTCGCCCGCCGAACCCAGGTTGGGCACTTCATGAGTCAGGATGATCTTGATGTTCGCCATGTCGTGCTCCTTCCTAGCGGGTCTGGCTGGTGTACGGGAGCAGGGCCATCTCGCGGGCGTTCTTGACGGCCGCGGCGATCTGGCGCTGCTGCTGGGTGGTCACGCCGGTCACACGGCGGGCACGGATCTTGCCGCGGTCGGAGATGAACTTCCGCAGCAGCGCCGTGTCCTTGTAGTCGACGTAGGTGATGCCCTCTTTTTCAAGCGGGTTGGGCTTCTTCTTCGGCTTCCGCAGGGGAGCCGATTTCGGGTTGGCCATGTCTCTGTCTTGCCTCTTACTCGAGATCGTTCCGGGCGATGCGCCCGGTTAGAACGGCGGGTCCTCGTCGAAGCCGCCGGAGCCGGCGGCGCTGCCGCCGCCCGCGGGGGCGGCCGAGGCCCAAGGGTCGTCGGGCGCGGCACCGCCGCCGGAGTTGCCGCCGCCCCCGAAGGAACGGCCGCCGCCTCCGCCGCCGGACGCGCCGGACCGGTTGAGCTTCGCGGTGGAAAAGCGCAGCGCAGGGCCCACTTCCTCGACGTCGAGCTCGTACACAGTGCGCTTCTCGCCCTCGCGGGTCTCGTAGCTGCGCTGCTTGAGCCTGCCCTGCACGATCACGCGGGTACCGCGCGAAAGCGACTCGGCGACGTTCTCGGCGTACTGGCGCCAGACGCTGCAGGTGAGGAACAGGGCCTCACCGTCTTTCCACTGGTTCGACTCGCGGTCGAACGTGCGCGGGGTCGATGCGATGCGGAACTTCGCGACGGCGGCACCGGACGGCGTGTAACGCAGCTCGGGGTCGTCGACGAGGTTGCCGATAACCGTGATGACTGTCTCTCCTGCCATGACCTATCTCCTTGACGGTCTCGCAGTTGCAGGGTCGGGTTACCGAAGCTCCGGTCGCAGCACCTTGGTCCGCAGCACCGACTCGTTGAGCCGCAGCTGACGGTCCATCTCAGCGACGGGACCGGGCTCGGACTGCAGGTCGACGACGGCGTAGACGCCCTCGTTGCTCTTGTTGATCTCGTATGCCAGACGGCGACGGCCCCAGACGTCGATCTTGTCGACGGCCCCTCCGGCGTCCTTGACGCCCTTGAGGAACTTCTCCAGCGTCGGGCCGACCTGGGCCTCCTCGATGTTCGGTTCGAGGATCACCATGAGTTCATAGTGACGCAAGATCGATCCACCTCCTTCGGTCTCAATCGGCTGCGGTCTCTCCGCAGCAGGAGGAATCACTTGCGCGATGCCCGCCTCGCGGCGGGCAACCTGGCAATCGTACCTGCTTACAGGCGGTGCGGCAGGGGCCGCTCCGCCTGGGTGTGACGGTACCCGCCGGGTGCGACAGGACCGGGCGCGACACCGCCCCGAAACGGCCGCGGCGTCCGGTTCGGGCCGGGGCCGCGCCGCGCCCGGTCCGCGCGGGCCGCCGCGCTAAGTTCGATGTCATGACATCGGAGTTCCACTACACCGACCTGCTTCCCACCGGTCCGGACACCACCGAGTACCGCCTGCTCACCGCGGACGGGGTGAACACGGTCGAGGCCGCCGGGCGGCGCTTCCTCACCGTGGAGCCCGAGGTCCTCACGCGGCTCGCGGCCGAGGCCGTCAAGGACATCTCGCACTTCCTGCGGCCCGCGCACCTCGCGCAGCTGCGGTCCATCCTCGACGACCCCGAGGCCAGCGGCAACGACCGCTTCGTCGCCATGGACCTGCTCAAGAACGCGAACATCGCCTCCGGCATGGTCCTGCCCATGTGCCAGGACACCGGGACCGCGATCGTCATGGGCAAGCGCGGCCGCCACGTCCTCACCGACGGCCGCGACGCCGAGCACCTCTCCCGCGGCGTCTGGCAGGCCTACCGCGACCTCAACCTCCGGTACAGCCAGATGGCGCCCCTGACCATGTGGGACGAGAAGAACACCGGCTCGAACCTGCCCGCCCAGATCGACCTGTACGCCGAGGGCGACGACGCGTACAAGTTCCAGTTCATCGCCAAGGGCGGCGGCTCCGCCAACAAGTCGTTCCTGTTCCAGGAGACCAAGGCGATCCTCAACCCCGACGCGATGATGCGGTTCCTGGAGGAGAAGCTCCGCCAGATCGGCACCGCCGCGTGCCCGCCGTACCACCTCGCGATCGTCATCGGCGGCACCAGCGCCGAGTACGCCCTCAAGACCGCGAAGTACGCGTCCACGAAGTACCTCGACTCGATGCCCACCGAGGGGTCCGCGTCCGGGCACGGCTTCCGCGACACCGCCCTCGAGCAGGAGGTCCTGGAGCTGACCCGCCAGTTCGGGATCGGCGCCCAGTTCGGCGGCAAGTACTTCTGCCACGACGTGCGCGTCATCCGCCTGCCCCGCCACGGCGCGTCCCTGCCCGTCGCGATCGCCGTCTCCTGCTCCGCCGACCGCCAGGCCATGGCCAAGATCACCGCCGAGGGCGTGTTCCTGGAGCAGCTCGAGCGCGACCCGAGCCGGTACGTCCCCGAGGTCCAGGAGGACGACCTCGACGACGACGCGGTCCGCATCGATCTGAACCGGCCCATGTCCGAGATCCGCGCCGAGCTGTCGAAGTACCCGGTCAAGACCCGCGTGTCCCTCACCGGGACGCTCGTCGTCGCCCGCGACATCGCCCACGCGAAGATCAAGGAGCGCCTCGACGCGGGCGAGGAGATGCCGCAGTACCTCAAGGACCACGCCGTCTACTACGCCGGGCCCGCGAAGACCCCCGAGGGCTACGCCTCCGGGTCCTTCGGGCCGACCACGGCCGGGCGCATGGACTCGTACGTCGACCAGTTCCAGGCCGCGGGCGGCTCGTTCGTCATGCTCGCCAAGGGGAACCGCTCGCAGCGCGTCACCGACGCGTGCAACGCGCACGGCGGCTTCTACCTCGGCTCGATCGGCGGCCCCGCCGCGAAGCTCGCCCAGGAGAACATCAAGTCGATGGAGGTCCTGGAGTACCCCGAGCTGGGCATGGAGGCGGTCTGGAAGATCGAGGTCGAGGACTTCCCGGCGTTCATCGTCGTCGACGACAAGGGCAACGACTTCTACGAGGCGACCCGCCAGCCCGTCCTCACCGTCGGGCGCCGCCGCCACATCAGCGTCACGTAATCTGCAATTCACATAGGACGCTGCGACGTCCGGCCGCCGACCCCGGGTCGGCGGCCTTTCCTGTTGTGCCCCTTGGTGACTCAGGTGAAATGTGAGACAACGCACAATACTTGTCCGGATCAGTGCGAACGGACAGAACCCGTTCACCCGGTCGGCGGAATTATCGGAGCGCCGCTGTCGCCCCTGTGCCCCTCCGGGCGGTTTCGATCCCCCGCAAACCCGCGCGCACAACGCAATCAGGAAAAAACCGGCGACCCGCGGAAGCGCCCCCGCGCGATTACGATCCGATCATCCCTACCGCCCAGTACCCCCTCCGGAATCCGCGATGATCGAACACTTCTCCCACGGGTACACCACCCTCCCCGTGGCCTTCCTGGTCTCCATGACCGGCTCCGCCCTCGGCCTCCTCCTCGCCCGCCACGCCCGCCGCCACCAGAGCCCCGGCCGCCGCGCCCTCTGGCTCACCGTCGCCGCCTTCGCCATCGGCGGCACCGGCATCTGGGTCATGCACTTCGTCGCCATGCTCGGCTTCACCGTCCGCGACGCCCGCATCCTCTACGACCCCTGGACCACCGCGCTCAGCGCCCTCATCGCCGTCGCCGTCGTCGCCTGCGGCCTCTACGCCATCGGCCTCGGCCGCTACACCCCCCTCAAACTCGCCGCCGCCGGAACCCTCACCGGCATCGGCGTCGCCGCCATGCACTACACCGGCATGGCCGCCGTCAGCGCCGACGTCCGGCTCGACTACTGCCCCGCCTACGTCATCGCCTCCGTCGCCATCGCGATCGGCGCCGCCACCACCGCCCTGTGGCTCTCCTGGCGCCTCCAGCGCGCCTCCTCCATGTGGCTCGCCGCCGCCGTCATGGCCCTCGCCGTCAACCTCATGCACTACACCGGCATGCTCGGCCTGCGCACCGGCGGCGACGCCGAAGCGGCCCCGCACGGCGTCGACGCCGTCGACCTCGTCTTCCCCATGGCCACCCTCACCGCGATCGTCCTGCTCTTCCTCGTCTTCACCGTCGTCATGGTCCCCACCGACGAGGAGCTCAAAGCCGACGAGCACCTCTCCTCCCTCCAGCGCCGCACCACCGACCGCCCCGTCGCCGGCCGCAAACCCCCGCGCTACTGAGCGGACCCCGCGGGCAAGCGGTTCCACATAAACTGGAGTGCCGCCCCCACCGCGAAAGGCCCCGCATGCTCCGACTGCGCTCCTCACTCACGACCGGCCTGATCGCCGCTGCGGCAGGTGCGTTCAGCATGGCCCTCATGCCGCTCATCGAAGGACTCGACGTGGACTACTTCGAGATCGGCACCCTCTACGCGGTCGGCGTCGGGGCCGGCGTCGTCTTCCTGATCTGGTGCGCGGTCTACCCCTGGTCGGGCTTCGTGATCGAAGACGGGCGCCTTCGCGAGCGCGGCGGGCGCGTCTACGGCGAACTCGAACCGGGCGACACGTGGGCCGTCGCCGACGGCCGCATCTGGATCCGCCGCCGGAGCGGTGAGTCCGAGCAGGTCCGCTGGGTGTCGCGGCGGTGGGTCAACCGGCGCGACTGGGAGCGCCTCGAAGCGGCCCTCGCCGCGCAGGACGGGTGAACGCGCGGACCGGCCCCGCCCTCGTAGGGCGGGGCCGGTCCTCTTTGCGAGCGAGGGTGAAAGCGGTTATCCGACGGTGTTCGCGAAGTTGTAGCCGTTCGTCTTGTCCCAGTTGATCGACCAGGTCATCGCGCCGCCCATGCCCGGGTAGGACTGGGACGGGACGAAGTCGCCGCAGCGCTGGCGGGTCTCCAGGCAGGTGAGCGCGTCGTTCACCATCGTCGGGTTGACGTAGCCCGAGCCCGCGGCGCTCGGGACGGCCGGGAGGCCCAGGCCCACCTGGGACGGGGCGAGGCCGGCCTGGAGCTGGATGCACGCCTGCGCGGTGAGGAAGTCGATGTCGCCCTGCGCGTACACCTGGCCGTTGCAGCCGAGCATCGTGCCCGAGTTGTAGTACTGCATGTTGACGATCGTCAGGAGGTCCTTGGTGTTCACCGCGAGCTGGTAGTACCCGGCCGAGGTGGACTGGAAGTCGATCGTCTGCGGCGCCATCGTGTACGTGAAGCCGGGCTTCGCGCTGGCGACCTGGCGGAGCGCGGTCTCGATCGCGCCCGCGTTGATGCCGTGCTCCAGGTCGATGTCGACGCCGTCGAAGCCGTACTCGTTCATCAGGGACACCACGGAGTTCGCGAACGCCGCGGCCGTGGTGCCGTCGTTGATGGTGACGTTGCCCCGCTCGCCGCCGACGGAGATGATCACGTCCCGGCCCTGGGCCTGGATCGCGTCGATGTCGGCCTTGAACTCGGCCTCGGTGTACCCGGCGCCGGTCAGGCTCGCGTCGAGCGCGAAGTCGATCTGGCCGGGCGTGGTCGTGGACTCGGCGAAGGCCACGGCGATGATGTCGTACGCGGCGGGGACGGCGTTGAGCTCCATGACGCCCGAGCCGTTGTCGAAGTTGTGCCAGTAGCCGGTGAGCAGCCGCTCGCTGTCGCCGGGGTTGCCCGTGGGCTCCTCCGTCGGCTCCTCAGTGGTCGGCGGCTCGGCGCCGTCGCAGGCGCCGAGGTCCTCCCAGACGCCCCACTGGCCGGTGGTGCCGGGGGTCTCGCCGGTGGTCCACCACTTGGCGCGGTACTCGCGGTCCTGGTGGCTGACGCGGTCGCCGCCGACGTAGACGGCGCTCGACTGCCAGGGCGCGCCCTCGCAGGCGGCCTCGGCGGACGCGCCGTTCGCGAAGGCGACCGGCAGGGCGGCGGCGCCTGCCGCGGCGAGGGTGGCGGCGGCGATGACGGCCGCGGATCGTAGGCGTCGCAAGGGACCTCCATATATTTAAAGATTCCTAAATGTATGTCCCTCATCGTGTCGGTCATCACGCCGCTTGTCAAGGCCCCGGGGCGCAGAAAAATCCGACTCGCCCGGTTTGCGGGCCGCCTTGCCAAGGCTCGCAACCGAACGAGTCGGACTCCTTACTATTCGTCGCTAGGCGGCGCCGCGCCGCTCCCGGCGCCCCTCGCCGCGCAGCCGCCGCTCGCGCTTCCCGCGCGCGAGCTCGGTCTCCAAGGCGGCCAAGGGACCCGCGAAGGCGTCCTCGAACCGCGCGAGCCACGCCCGCACCGCGGCCAGGCCCGCCTCGTCGACCGCGTAGATCCGGCGGGTCCCCTCGGCGCGCACCGTCACCAGGCCCGCCTCGCGCAGGACCTTCAGGTGCTGGGAGACCGCGGGCTGCGAAATACCGAACGCGTCCTTCAACAGCGCCGCAACGGTTCCGGCCGCCGCCTCGCCCTCGGCGAGCAGCTCCATGATCCGCCGCCGCACCGGGTCGCCGAGCGCGTCGAATACCAAGTCCGACATCGGGCCTCACTCTCAACGACTTCGCGGCAGGGACCGCGCAATTATGCCGAGCCCCTCACGCCTCCCCGGGCGGCACCGTGAAGAACTTGATCGCATTGGCCGCGGCGGCCTTCGCTGCCTCCGGCTCGTCGCCGTCGGCGATCGCGGCCTCGCCCCAGGACTCGCCCGCGATGGTCGAGAACCGGACGCCGACGGGGCCGACCGCCCACTTCTCGGCCTCGGCCTGGTCGACGTCCTCGCCGCCCGCGAGGTGCAGGTCGAGGCCGAACAGGGCCGAGTCCCAGCCGATGCCGACCGCGCCGGGGCCGAACTGCCCCCAGAACTCCGGGTCGACGGGCGCCTCG
Organism: Glycomyces sp. NPDC047369; assembly: GCA_040643255.1. Lineage (GTDB taxonomy): Bacteria > Actinomycetota > Actinomycetes > Mycobacteriales > Micromonosporaceae > Glycomyces. The sequence goes on from JBEYTX010000002.1 coordinate 901,556, forward strand.
TGGACGAGTTCGAGGACCGTCCCGTCCGCGGCCTCGCTCAGGCGGACCTCGAGCCAGGACAGGCCGCCCCCGAACTCCCACGTGACGGCGAGCGCGGCGGGGGCGTCGCACCGCTGGATGAGGCCCCCGGCGTTCCCTTCGAGCTGGTACCGGCCGCCTTCGCGCAGGTCGCCGCTGAGCGGCAGGAACCAGCGGGGGATGCGGTCGGGGCTGGTGACGGCGTCCCAGACGTCCGCGCGGTCGGCGCGGTAGGTGCGGCGCGCGACGACCAGGCGCGTCGGCTTCCCGTCGCGCTCGCCGGTGCGGACCTCCCGCGCGACCGCCTCGACGGCCGCTATCGGGTCTACGGCATCGAACATGTGCCCTCCTAATATAAGTTGAGACTTATATTAGGAGGGTGCGGGGCCTTCCGTCAACGGAACCGGGAAATCAGCGCTCGACGTACCCGAGGAGGTCCTGCCGGGTGAGCACGCCCACCGGCTTGCCCTCGGCGAACACCATGAGCGCGTCCCGGTCCTGGAGCGCGGCGACGGCGCGCTCGACCTGCTCGCCGGAGCCGATCGTCGGCAGCGGCCCGCCGATGTGCCGCTCGATCGGGTCGTGCAGCGTGGCCTTCCCGCCGAACAGGGCGTCCATGAGGTCGCGCTCGGCGACCGCGCCCGCGACCTCGCCGGAGGTCACCGGCGGCTCGGCCTTGAGGACGGGCATCTGGCTGACCCCGAACTGCCGCATGATGTCGATGGCCTCGCGGACGGTGTCCTGCGGGTGGACGTGGACGAGCTCGGGGATGTCGCCGTTCTTGCCGGCGAGGACCTCGCCGACGGTGGTCTCGCCGGAGGCGCTGAGGAAGCCGTACTCGGTCATCCACGAGTCGTTGAAGATCTTCGAGAGGTAGCCGCGGCCGCCGTCGGGGAGGATCACGACGATCACGTCGTCGGGGCCCGCGTCCTTCGCGACCGCGACCGCGCCGACCACCGCCATCCCGGCGGACCCGCCGACGAGCAGGCCCTCCTCGCGGGCGAGGCGCCGGGTCATCGCGAACGACTCCGCGTCGGTGACCTCCACGATCCGGTCGGCGAGCTCGCGGTCGTAGTTCGCGGGCCAGAAGTCCTCGCCGACGCCTTCGACGAGGTACGGCCGGCCGGTGCCGCCGGAGTACACCGAGCCCTCGGGGTCGGCGCCGACGACCTGCACCTTCCCGCCGGACACCTCCTTGAGGTACTTGCCGATCCCGGTGATGGTCCCGCCGGTGCCGACGCCCGCGACGAGGTGCGTGATCCGCCCGTCGGTCTGCTCCCAGATCTCGGGGCCGGTCTGCGCGTAGTGCGACGCCGGGTTCGCGGGGTTGGAGTACTGGTCGGGCTTCCACGCGCCGTCGATCTCGCTGATGAGCCGGTCGGAGACCTTGTAGTAGGACCTGGGGTCCTCGGGGTCGACGGCGGTGGGGCACACGACGACCTCGGCGCCGTACGCCTTGAGGACGTTCCGCTTGTCCTCGGAGACCTTGTCGGGGCACACGAACACGCACTTGTAGCCGCGCTGCTGCGCGACCATCGCCAGCCCGACGCCGGTGTTCCCGCTGGTCGGCTCGACGATCGTCCCGCCGGGCTTGAGGGCCCCGGACGCCTCGGCCTCGTCGATCATGCGCTGGGCGATGCGGTCCTTGATGGACCCGCCCGGGTTGAGGTACTCGACCTTCGCGAGGACGGTCGCCGAAGCGCCGCCGGTGACGGCCCCGAGCCTCACCAGCGGGGTGTTGCCGATCAGGCCGAGCACGGAATCGTGATACTGCATGGTCACAGCCTAGGGCCTGGCCCGGTGTCCGGGCCGTGCGCAACGGCGCGTGGACGTCCCGCCGTGTGGATACGATCGGCGGCAGTGCGCCCCGCGCCGGGCCGACCGGCGAGAATCGGGGCGGACACCGCTTTCGCAACGTAGGGAGACAGGCATGAGCACCGCCGACATCGGCGTGGTCGGGCTGGCCGTCATGGGCTCCAACCTGGCACGCAACTTCGCCCGGCACGGCTTCACCGTCGCCGTCTACAACCGCACGTACGCCAAGACCACCGAGCTGATCGACGCGCACGGCGACGAGGGCGACTTCGTGCCCTCCGAGGAGCTCGCCGACTTCGTGGCCTCCCTCAAGCGCCCCCGCAAGGCCATGATCATGGTCCAGGCCGGGCCCGCCACCGACGCGGTCATCGACCAGCTCGCCGCCCTCATGGAGCCCGGCGACATGGTCATCGACGGCGGCAACGCGCACTTCGAGAACACGCGCCGCCGCGAAGCGGCCCTGCGCGACAAGGGCCTCCACTTCGTCGGCACCGGCGTCTCCGGCGGCGAGGAGGGCGCGCTCCTGGGCCCGGCGATCATGCCCGGCGGCTCGGAGGAGTCCTACGAGTCCCTCGGCCCGATCCTCGAGGCCATCGCCGCCAAGGCCCCCGACGGCACCCCCTGCTGCACCCGCCTCGGCCCCGACGGCGCCGGGCACTTCGTCAAGATGGTGCACAACGGCATCGAGTACTCCGACATGCAGCTCATCGGCGAGGCGTACGACCTGCTGCGCCGCGGCGTCGGCATCGAGCCCGCCGACCTCGCGAAGACCTTCGCCGAGTGGAACGCGGGCGAACTCGACTCCTACCTCATCGAGGTCACCGCGGAGGTCCTCGGCCACGTCGACGCCGCCACCGGGAAGCCCCTCGTCGACGTCATCGTCGACCAGGCCGGCCAGAAGGGCACCGGCCGCTGGACCGTGCAGAACGCCCTCGACCTGGGCGTCCCGGTCACCGGCATCGCCGAGGCGACGTTCGCGCGCGCCCTGTCCTCGGGCACGAAGCAGCGCGAAGGCGCCGTGGACCTGCTGACCGGCCCGACCGCGAAGACCGACTTCCCGGACACGTTCACCGAGGACGTCCGCCAGGCCCTCTACGCGTCGAAGATCGTCGCCTACGCGCAGGGCTTCGACCAGATCGCGGCCGCCTCCGCCGAGTACGACTGGGGCATCGACCTCGGGTCCTGCTCGGCCCTGTGGCGCGCCGGGTGCATCATCCGCGCCCGCTTCCTCGACCGCATCACCGACGCGTGGCGCTCGGACCCGGAGCTGCCGACGCTCCTCGCCGCGCCCGAGTTCACCAAGATCGTCACCGATGCGCAGGACGCGTGGCGCCGCGTCGTCGCCACCGCCGCCCTCGCGGGCATCCCCACCCCGGGCTTCTCCTCGGCCCTCGCCTACTACGACGGGCTGCGCTCGCGGCGCCTCCCTGCCGCGCTCATCCAGGGCCAGCGGGACTTCTTCGGCGCGCACACGTACAGGCGAGTCGACCGCGACGGGACCTTCCACACCGACTGGTCGGGCGACCGCACCGAGCACGAGGTCTAAGGGCCGCAAGCACAACGGCGCCCCCGCCCATCGGGCGGGGGCGTCCTCCGTTCAGTCGCCGAAGCGCGGGCCGTAGGACCCGCCGAGGTCGACCGGCCCGTCGGGCCGGTCGCCGTCCCTGAGCCGCTTGACGAGTGCGACGAGCCGCCACGGGTCGAGCATCCCGTCGGTGGACCCGCACTCCTCGACCGGGAGCCACCGGAAGGTCAGGTGCCTCTCGTAGTCGATGTCGCTGAGCATCCGCGGCGCGAACCGCTCGACGGGCAGGTGGAAGTACCAGTTCTTCTGGACCAGCAGCCGACCGTGCGGGAAGCACACGTAGGTCCCGTGCCCGACCGGCTCGCCCAGCGCCTCGGCGGCGACCTTGAGCGCGGTCTCCTCGTACAGCTCGCGCGCGGCCGCGGCCGCGACGGCCTCGCCGTCCTCGACGCCGCCGCCGGGCGTGAACCAGCGCTCGACGCCGTCGCGGCACCGGTCGCCGCCGACGTGGAGGACGGTGCCGTCGGGGGCGGTGAGGAGGACCCGCGTCGAGACGCGGAAGTCGGCGATCGCTTCGACGGTCTCCATCAGGCGGCCGCCGTGTGGGTCCCGGCCGGCTCCAACTGCACCGGCGAGGACGGGACGTCGCCGTCGATGAGTCGTTTCACCAGCAGGAACAGGGACTCGATGGGGTGGTCGAAGCCGTCGGTGGTGTCGAAGTCGGCCGCGGTGATCCAGTTGAACTCGAAGTCGGCCTCGTAGGCGTCGCCGCCGGCCACGTGCGGGGAGAACCGCGGGGTCCGCACCAGGAACAGGTGGTTCTCCTGCGTGAAGGGCCCGTCGGCGCGGTTCGCGCGGTACAGCTGCCGGGCGACCGGCCCGGTGACGTCCCCGGGCGGGACGCGCAGGCCCGTCTCCTCGAACAGCTCGCGCACGGCCGCGTCGAGCGGGGTCTCGCCGGGGTCGATGCCGCCGCCGGGGAGGAACCAGCGGGCGGGGCGGTCCGCGGCGGCCGACCGGCCGATGAACAGCACTGCGTCCTGTTCGTCGATCACGATGCACCGCGCGCCGTACCGGTCGATTCGGGTGGGTTCGTTCGTCGCGCTCACCGGTCAAGTATGGGGGCACGCTCGGTAGTCGTCCAGCCCCTATCGGTGTCCCATGTCCACGCGCCCCACGGGATGCGAAGGGGCGCAGCGGGACTCGTGCCGTCCAGGAGCGCGGTGAGCAGGGATGCGATCCCGGCGGGGAACACCAGCGCATCGATCCGCGTCACTTCCGGGACCGTGAGCCACACCGCTTCGGTGAACTCCTCCCGCTCGACCGCCTCCAGGCCGTCGCGGACCGGGTCGAAATGCGGGACCCGCACGAAGAAGTACGCGTCCTCCGAGGCCACGACGAGCTCCGGGCTGTCGGACCACGTGCCCGCGGTCTCGGCGACCACCGGCCCCAGCGGCCCGTCCAGGCGCAGGCCCGTCTCCTCGCGCACCTCCCGGACCGCGCCCGCCTCCAGGGACTCGCCCGCGTCGAGGCCGCCGCCGGGCGTCACGTAGTACTCCACGCCCGGACCCATGTAGTCGACGCTGCGGAACAGCAGCACCCGGTCGGCCTCGTCGACCAGCAGGACCCGCGCGCACCGGCGCCGCACCAGCTCACCCATCCCCCGAGCATCCCACCGCGCCGCCGCCCCGGGAAACGGGCGGGCCCGCGGCGTGACGCGCCGCGGGCCCCTGGTTCCCCTTGCAGGTCTTATGCGGCCGCCGGGACGGCCTCCGCGTTCTCGCCCTTGCGCTCGGCGATGAGGCGCTTCGCGAGCCGCGCCGACGCCTCCGCGACGCCCATGATCATGAGCGCGTTGATCGCGTGGAACCCGAAGACGATCTGCCCCGGCGTCGTCCCCGCCACGCTCACCAGCGCGATCAGCGACTGGAGGACGACCAGGCCGAGGACGCCCGCCGCGAGCCCCACGAGCTTCCCGCCCGCCCGCGACAGCGCCGCGAACAGGATCCCCAGCAGCGCCACCGCGGCGATGAGCCGCCCGTTCATGATGTGCAGGGAGAACGACTCGTCCGGGGAGCCGGTCCCCAGCGCCCCGTACCCGGCCAGGAAGAACTGGATCCCGATCAGCGCGTGGAGCACGCCGATCCACACCCGATAGAACCTAAGCATCGACATTCCTCGTCTCGATCTCGTCTTGGACGGCGTCGACGGCGGTCATCGCCCCGAACGCCAGCAGATGGACCACGCAGTGGTCGGTGAACACCTCGCCCCGCCACGACGCCACGTCGGCGTCCGCGACCGCGCCCGGCGCGAGCGCCGCGCCCACCGCCAGCCGCGCCCCCAGGGCCGCCTCCCGCGGCAGGCCCGCCGCGCCCGCGAGCTCCGGCAGCCGGTCGACGAGGTCCGTGCCCCGCACGCCCACCGTCCGGGCCACCGCCTCGACCGCCGCGTCGGACAGGAGCATCGACCCGTACGCGGCCATCGACCGGACCGCGCCGTACGCGCGGCCCACCGGCGACCCCGCGGCCCAAGCGGGTTCGCGCACCACCGTGCTCCGCGCCCACTGCGGCCACTCGTCCAGCAGCGGCAGCGATGCGCCCGGCTCCAGGTCCGCGGCCACCAGCTGGCGGACCATCCGCGACCCGACCGACCTTCCGAGGCGCGTCGCCAGCACCGGGCTCGGCGCCTCGTTCACCGCCAGGACCTTCAGCAGCCGCGTGAGCAGCTCGAACACCAGGGCCGTCCCGATGAACCGCGGCGCCGCCTCCGCCGGGAACGGCCCGTCCACCTGGGGCTCGACCGCCCAGTCCGCGAGCGCCGCCCACTCCGGCGGCGCCGTGCCGGAACGCAGACCCTCGGCGAGCTCCGGCTCGCCGGCCGCGTGCAGCATCGTCACGTGCGCGTCGGTGCAGAACCGGCACCCGTTGCGCACCGCGACCACCGTCGCGACGACCTCCTTCGCCTTCCGCTCCTCCGGGCCGCCGACCAGCAGCGACTCGCGCAGCAGCGACCACACCGGCGCCAGCAGCTCCGGCGCCGGCGAGAACATCGTGAGCGCCGGGCCCAGGACGCCCAGCTCCGACTGGACCTGCCGGTACACCTCGGCGACCACGCCTTCGGCGCGCCTCGGATCGACAGGGACGACATGCCTGACCGCAGGGGACACGGGGGGACTCCCTCCTCGTTGGGCTACCGGCGGTCCCAGGGTCCTGCCCTGTCCGCCGCACCACTCCAGACTCCCCGCCGCGCGCCCCCGCGTCGTCCGCCCCGAGGCGGCGATCCCGGCCTCGCCGAACGCAGCAGCACCGCCCCGGGCGTACACCCAGCGCCGTACCCGCCGCCTGCACCGCGGGCCGACGCCGCCGCCCGCCTGCGGCGATACCATCGGGTCATGCCCAATCCCCCCGAGACCCGGGCCTCCGGCAGCCGACCCGCCGACGGCCGCGCGCGCGTCCTCACGGGCAGGCGCCTCGACACCGCCGTCACCGCCGTCATGCTCGCCGACACCCTCGCCGCGGGCCTCATCAAGGACGTCCGCGACGGCATGCCCCCCTGGGGCTGGCTCCCGCTCATGCTCGGGCCCCTCGTGTTCCCGCTGTGGCGCCGCCACCCGAGGCTCGTCCTCGTCGTCGCCGTCGGCTCGGTCCTCGCCAGCGGCCCCCTCGGCGTCGGACCGCTCGCCGTCGTCCCGGCCCTGGTCGCCATCGCCGTCGCCATGTACACCGGGTACCGGGCGCTCTCGGTGTGGACGGTCCTCGCCCTGTCGGCGATCACCGCGCTCGGGAACCTGCACCAGGCGGGCTGGCAGTTCGACACCGGCGTCGTCGAGCGGACCCTCCTCGTGGTCGGCTGGCTCCACGTGGCCCTCATCTCGGGCCTGTCGCGGCGCCAGCGCGACGCCTACATGGCCGAGGCCGAGCACGTCCGCGAAGAGGCCGTCAAACGCAAGGCCGCCGACGAGCGGGTGCGCATCGCCCGCGAGCTCCACGACTCCCTCACCCACTCGATCTCCGTCATCCGCGTCCAGGCCGGCGTCGCGATCCACTTGGCGCGCAAGCGCGGCGAGGACCCGCCGACCGCGCTGGTGGCCGTGGAGGCCGCCGCGAAGGACGCGACGCGGGAGCTGCGCGAGACCCTGACGATGCTCCGCGACGACGACGGGCACCGCCTCGGCCGCGTCGAGGACCTCGCCGACCGCTACCGGGGCCTCGGGTTCACCGTCGACGTCGACTGCGACGTCGACTGCGCCCGTCCCGTCGACCCCGAGACCGACCACGCCGCGTACCGGATCGTCCAGGAGGCGCTGACGAACGCGGTCCGCCACTCCACCGGCGACCGGGTCCGGGTGCGGGTGCGCCGCGAGGACGGCGCACTCGTCGTCGAGGTCGCCGACAACGGCGACGCCGCCGCGGTCGTCCCCGGCCGCGGCATCACCGGCATGCGCGAACGCGTCGACGACCTCGGCGGGACCCTCGATGTCGGACCCGGCGCGTACGGTTTCACCGTCCGGGCGTCGCTCCCTGACACCGCACCTCCTGCCGCCAACACTGCGGTCGCGGGGGGCGCGCCCGAACTGGAGGAGTCGCGGTGATCCGGGTCCTGCTCGCCGACGACCAGCCGCTCATGCGCGGCGGGTTCCGGGCGCTCATCGACGCCGAGGACGACATGACGGTCGTCGCCGAGGCCGCCGACGGGCCGACCGCGGCGCGCCTCGCCGCCGAGGCCCTGCCGGACGTCGCGCTCCTGGACGTCGAGATGCCCGGCGGCGACGGCATCGGCGCGGTGCGTGCCATCGCCGCCGACGACCGGCTCGGCGACGTGCGGGTCGTCATGCTCACCAACTACTCCTTCGACGCGTACGTGTTCGACGCGCTCCGCGCGGGCGCCGCCGGGTACCTCGTGAAGGACACCGAGCCGGAGGAGCTGCTGCGCTGCATCCGCGCGGCCGCGGGCGGGGAGACGCTCCTGTCGCCGCAGATCGCTGCGAAGCTCGTCGCCGAGTACGTCGCCCACCCGCCTTCGCGGCTCGCCGGGCAGGTCGAGGGGCTGACGACCCGGGAGACGGAGATCGTCGCGCTGGTGGCGCGCGGGCTGACGAACGCGGAGATCGCGGAGCGGCTGTTCATCAGCCCGGCGACGGCGAAGACGCACGTGCACCGGGCGATGATGAAGCTCGCGGTCCGGGACCGGGCGGGCCTGGTGGTGTTCGCGTACGAGTCGGGCCTGGTGCAGGCCAAGGGGACCGGCTAGGAGGCGCTCGGCTCCGACGCTTCGCCTTCGGCGGTTCCGGCGGTGTCGGTCTCGGGGTCGGCGGTCGCGTTGTACTCGAAGCCGAACAGCAGGGCGGCGTTGGTGATCCACAGCCACACCAGGAACACGATGACGCCGCCGAGCGCGCCGTACGTCTTGTCGTAGTCCCCGAACGTCGACGCGTACAGCCCGAAGCCGACCGACGCGGCGAGCCACAGGACGACGGCGAGGGCCGCGCCGGGCGCGCGCAGCCGGAACCGGGAGCGCTTCGCGGGCGCGAGCCAGTACAGGAGCGCGACGATCACGATGACGAGCACGACGATCGCGGGCCACTTCACCCACGTCCACACGGTGACCGCGGCGTCGTCGGCGTGCACGGCCCGGCCGATGGCGCGGGCGACGGACCCGCCGGTGGCGGCGACGACCGCGCACACCGCGGTGAGGGCGCCGACGACGATCGTGAGCACGACCCGCACGATGAGGACCGTCCACCACTTGCGGTCCTCGCCGGTCCCGTTGACCTCGTTGAGGGCCCGCGAGAACGCGGCCACGTAGTTCGAGGCCGCCCACAGGGCCGCGGCGAGGCCGAGGAGCGCGGCGAGCCCGGCGGTGCGCGGGTTCATCTGGAGGCGCGCGACCGCGTCCTCGATGATCGACATCGAGTCGCCGGGGACGAGGGAGGCGATCCCGTCCAGGAGCGACGCGGTCGCGTCGGGGCTGAGGAGCCCGATGACGGAGGTGCCCACGAGGATCGCGGGGAAGAGCGAGAGCACCGAGTAGTACGTGAGGGCCGCCGCGTCGTCGCCGCGGCTCGCGGCGCCGTATCGCTTGGCGGCTTTGACGATCGAGCGTCCACCCATCCCTCCACCGTGCCAGGCTCGCCGGGCGCGCGGGGCGGTTCGCGCGAACTAGTCCCGTTCTCCGGCTTCGGGCCCGGTGGTGAGCGCCCAGATGACGAACACGTCGACGGCGATGACGAGGGTCGCCCACAGCGGGTACTGCGGGGCGAGGAAGAACTGGTTCATGGCGGACACGACGGCGACGAGCAGCCCGGCGTACCCGCCGCCACGCAGCCGCTCCAGGCGCCGCGACCGCACCCGGCCGAGCTGCACGAACCCGATCGCGATGGCGGCCAGGCCGATCGCGAGGTTGACCCAGCCCCAGCCGGTGTTGTCGGCGCGGTACCAGTAGCCGCCGCCGGTGAACACGTACGCGTCGCCGGAGGCGACGGCGTACCCGATGAACACCTGCCAGGCGCCGACGAGCAGGAGGAGGACCCCGGCGAACCTGGAGCCGGCGCCCCTGCGGCGAGGAGCCCAGTCCTTGTCGGTCATGCGCGGTCCCCCCGGGAGCAGGCGGCGTTGTCGCCGCGTCCGCACAGCTTAGGCGACCGCGGTCCGCAACCGGTGCATCCACACTCGACCGCGCCCCGGGCGCCGCGCCCGGCGCGGCCGTCCCGGTCCGGGCGGCGCCGGGTTCCCGGGCGTCTCACGCGCCCCCGGTGGCGGGGGCGGTCCCGGTGCGGCGCAGCCAGTTCGCGAGGAGGGTGCTGCCGTCGTCGGTGAGGATCGACTCGGGGTGGAACTGGACGCCCTCGACGTCGACGCCGCGGTGCCGCAGCCCCATGACGGTCCCGTCCTCGCTGGTCGCGGTCACGTGCAGGGGGTCGCGGACGCTGCCGGGCTCGACGGCGAGCGAGTGGTACCTGGTGGCGGTGAACGGGTTCGCGAGCCCGGCGAACACGCCCTCGCCGTCGTGGAGGATCGGGGAGGTCTCGCCGTGGCGCAGCTCGGCGGCGCGGGAGACGACGGCGCCCCAGTGCTCGGCGATCACCTGGTGCCCCAGGCACACCCCGAGGACGGGGACGTCCCCGGCGAAGCGGTCGAGCAGGTCGTGGCCGAGGCGGGCCTCGTCGGGGCGGCCGGGCCCGGGGGAGAGGAGCACCCCGGCGGGGCGCAGCCGCACCGCTTCGTCCACATCGGTCCGGTCGGAGCGGCGCACGTCGACGCGGGCCCCGAGGGCCCGCAGGTAGGAGACGATGGTGTGGACGAACGAGTCGCGGAAGTCCACCACCAGCACGCTCCCGGTCACGGCCCGCTCCGGGCGGTCACCCGGCGTCCTCGCCGGTCGGGGACTCGGCGGTGTGCCAATCCTCCGGGTCGAACTGGGTGTCCTGGCAGTCGACGCCGGGCGTGCACGTCGGGGACGCGTCCCCGCCGTCCCCTTCGGGCTGGTCGACGTTCACGCCGCCCGCGGGGTCGACGTTGCTCCACGGCATGTGGGGCCGGATCGCGGGGAACAGCACGAACCACAGGAGCGCGAGCGTCCCGGCGCCGAGGGCGACCGAGCCGATGATCTTGCCGGGCAGGCCGAACGGGAGCTTGCGCCAGATCCACGAGTACACGTCAGGCCTCCGCGTCCACGGCCGCGTCGGGCAGGTCGCCCGCGGCGTCGCGATCGATGGTGTCGACGAGCTGGCTGTACACCACGTACCGCTCGTAGTTGTCCCACAGGGGATGGCAGGTGAACAGGGTCAGCCAGTGGTCCTCGTCGCCGGGCTCGGCGCCGGGGTCGCCGGGGACGGGCGCGGTGATGTCGACCTGCGTCTCGTCGACGACGACGTGCTCCTGCACCTCGTAGACGTAGAAGTAGTCCTTGGTCTCGATGACGACCTTGTCGCCCGGTTCGAGGTCGCGGATCTTCTGGAAGATCGCGGGCACGTTGTGCCCGGCGAGCGTGAAGTTCCCCAGCTCCCCGGGCATGGCGCCGTCGAGGTACCGGCCGGGCGCGTACTCGATGTCGGCGGGCTCGGTGCCCTCGACGAGCGTCCACGACTCGGGGCGGATGTCGGGGGCCCACATGCGCGCGAACGCGTCGCCGAGCTCGGGGACCGGCGAGCCCTCGTCGCCCTCCTCCTCGGCCTGCCACATGGTGTCGAGGTCGGTGGAGAGGGTGTCCTGCTCGTTGTTGATCTCCCCGGAGACGCCGAAGACCTCGTAGGCGGCGTACAGGAGGACGATCGCGCCGAGGCTGATGAGGACCTCGCCGAGGCCGCGCACGGTGGAGCGGGCGCCGCCCTCGCCCCTGTGGCGCTTGACGGTCCGCTTCTTGCGGGCCGCGGACTCGGCGCCGGGCGGGGCGGGGACGTCGTCGGCGGGGATGACCGGGAGGATCGCGGTGCCGTCGGGCTCGGGGACGAGCGGGGCCTTCGCGAGCTTCGGCGGGCGCAGCGCGGTCGTGGTGTCGTAGTCGGGCTCGGCCGGCTCGGCGGGGGGCATGCGCGGGCCGGGGCTCGGCCTGGCCCCGGGCGGCCGGTCGCCGGGCGGCGGCGCGCCGGGAACGCTGGCGCGGCCGGGCGTCACGGGCGCCGGACCCGCTTGCGGCGCAGGCGCTCCCGCCCGGGGAGGGCTCGGCTGCGGCGCCTTCGGCGGGGTCTGCGGCGCTTGGGACTGCGGCGCTTGCGGCTGCGGCCCGCGTGGCGGGCTCACCGGCTGCTGCCGTGGCGCCGGTCCGGGGGCGGCCCCCTGGGGACCCTGCGGACGAGGGGGCGGCTCGTTCGCGAAGGGGGACCAGTCCTGATCGCTCACCTGGAAATTCCCCTCAGTCGTGCCCGTGTGCTGCGGGCGCTGTCGTAACCATAACGCGCGAGGCAATCCTAGGGTTGTCCCGCGAGGGCGAGTATCGCCCGAACGGGCAGCCCACCGGCGCCGCCGCGGCCTCCCGTCCCGGGCGCGCCGCGCGGACCGCCGGTCCGCTTCCCGCCCTGCCCGTTACACGCGCTCGCGGCCCGGAATCGGGCAGCTCACCTCCGGGTGTGAGCTACGCGATGCCGCGCGGACGCCGCGTCACCGGCGGGCGGTACCCTGGACGCCGGACATGTCCCTCAGTTGGAGAGTCGTCGATGCCGAAGTCACGCGTGCGCAAGAAGAAGGTCTACTCGAGTTCCGCCGGGACGAGCACCAGCTCGGGCGAGAGCTACGAGCCGAGCCCCACCTGGGTCCCGATCACCGCCGTCGCCCTCATCGTGATCGGCATCGGCTGGCTGACCCTGTTCTACCTCTCCGGCATGGCCTACCCCGTCGCGGCCTGGGGCTACTGGAACCTCGCGGTCGGCTTCTCCTGCATGGTCGCGGCCCTCCTCGTCCTCTCGAAGTGGCGCTGACCGAGCCGGCCCCGGCGCCCCGCTCGTGAACCCGGGTCCGCCCCGCGCGGACTCGGCCCCGAAATTGTCGGACCCCCGGCGTACTCTTGTGCCAGGGGTCCCTTAAGGGCGGATTTATCGTCTTATTTCGTGATCCGCGGACTATGCCGGTTTCGTTACAGCAGTTCGAAGACCGTCGCGTTCGCCATGCCGCCGCCCTCGCACATGACCTGGAGGCCGCGCCGCAACCCGTTGGCCCGCATGTGGTGCAGCATCGTCGCGGCGAGGCGCGCGCCCGAGGCGCCCAGCGGGTGGCCGAGGGCGATCGCGCCGCCGTTCGGGTTGAGCCGCTCCTCGTCCGCGCCCGTCTCCGCCAGCCACGCGAGCGGGATCGCCGCGAACGCCTCGTTCACCTCGAACACGTCGATCTCGTCGAGGTCGAGTCCGCTGCGCCGCAGGATCCTCGCCGTCGCCGGGATCGGCCCGTCGAGCATGAGCACCGGATCCGAACCCACCGTGCACGCCGCCGCGATCCGCGCGATCGGCCGCACCCCGAGCCGCCGCGCGTGCTCGTCGGTGGTGACGACCAGCGCCGCCGCCCCGTCGGAGATCTGCGACGACGTCCCCGCCGTCACCGACCCGTCCGCCGCGAACACCGGCCGCAGCCCCGCGAGCCGCTCCAGGCTCGTGTCCCGCCGGATCCCCTCGTCCGCCGCGACACCCGCGACCGGCGCGATCTCGTCCGCGAACCGGCCCCCGTCCGACGCCGCCGCGGCCTTCTCGTGGCTCGCGAGCGCGAACGCGTCCATCGCCTCCCGGCCGAGCCCGTACTTCGCGGCGACCCGCTCCGCGGCCACGCCCTGGTTGAACGGCACCGCCTCGGCCGTGTCCACCTGCGCCGCATAGCGCTCCCGCACGGCCGGCCCGTACGGCTCGCCTGCGCCGGACCCGACGCTCGACCCCATCGGCACTCGCGACATCGACTCGACGCCGCCCGCGACGACGACGTCCGCGTGCCCGGCGAGCACCGCCGCGGCCGCGAACGCGACCGCCTGCTGGCTCGACCCGCACTGCCGGTCCACCGTCGTCCCCGGAATCGCGTCGGGCCACCCCGCCGCCAGCACCGCGTTCCGGGCGACGTTCCACGACTGCTCCCCGACCTGCGAGACGCACCCGAGGACCACGTCGTCGACCGCGTCCGGGCCCAGCCCCGACCGCTCCAGGGCCGCGTTCATCGCGTGCGCCGCCAGGTCCACGGCGTGGACGCCGGCGAGCACGCCGCCGCGCCGCCCCAGCGGGGTGCGGGCGGCGGCGAGGACCACGGCCTCAGCCATTGCGGTACACCGGCGCGATGACCGCGCGCGCGATCGTGTTGAACGTCAAGTGGAACGCCCCGATCGCCATCGACGAGGCCGGCTCGACGTCGACCTGGTCCTTCAAGGCGTGCACGGCGAACAGGTACCGGTGGTCGGGGTCGCCCGGGGGCGGCGCCGCCCCCGCGAACCCGACGGTCCCCGAGTCGTTGCGCAGCTGCACGACTCCCGGCGGCGGCGAGGCCGCGGCGCCGGTCGGCAGCGCCGTCACCGACGCGTCCAGGCCCAGCAGCATCCAGTGCCACCAGCCCGACCCGGTCGGCGCGTCGGGGTCGTAGCAGGTCACCGCGAACGCCGCGGTCTCCTCGGGGAACCCGGACCAGGCCAGGTGCGGGGACACGTCCTCCCCGGCGACCTGCGCCTGCGGGAGCACCTCGCCGTCGGCGACGTCGTCGGAGACGACGGTGAACGACGGGACGGGGGGAAGGAAATCGTAGGGCCACGGGGCCCTCGTGCGGTCGAGCGACGTCATCGTCCTCCTCCTTCCGGGCCCTCGGCGCGGAACCGGTCCGCCCCCGGGGCCGCGGGATCTGCGCTTCACAGCGAACGGCTTCTCCTGCACCGTATCGCGCCCGCCGCCCCCGCCGGAGCGGACCGCGCGGCACCGCCGCCGCGCCGCCTCAGTCCGCGACCCGTCGCGGGCCCGTGCCGCGCCCTGACCGGCCCTGCCCCGCGCTCCCCGCCCGTGCCGCCGCGTGAGCTTCGCCGCGGCCCGCCCGCATACCGCTCGACGCCCGCCCTATGGGCCCCTTACGCTGGTGTCATGCCGAACACCGACGTCATCTCTTTCTCCCGGGGCGCCCCGTCGCTCGACATCGTCGACACCGAGGGCATCAAGGCCGCCGCCACGGCCGCGCTCGACGCCGACCCGGCCGGGACCACCGGCTACGGCACGTCCGTGGGCTACCCCGCGCTGCGCGAGTGGATCGCCGCGAAGCATGGTGTGAACCCCGAGAACGTGCTGGTCACCAACGGCTCGATGCAGGCCGACGCGTTCCTGTTCGACGCGCTCGTCAAGCCCGACTCGCCGGTGATCGTCGAACGGCCCACCTACGACCGGACCCTGCTGGGCCTGCGCGAGCGCCGCGGCCGCCTCCACCCGGTCCGCGTCCAGGCCGACGGCCTCGACATCGACGAGCTGGAAGTGCTCCTCAAGGGCGGCGTCCGCCCGTCCCTGGCGCACATCATCCCGAACTTCCAGAACCCGGCCGGCGTCACGCTCTCCGGCGAGAAGCGCGTCCGCCTCCTCGCGCTCGCGAACGAGTACGACTTCACGATCTTCGAGGACGACCCGTACCTCGACATCCGCTTCCGCGGCGAGCAGTTCCCGACGATGCTGGAGCAGGACGCCGACCGGCGCGTCGTCTACGCGTCCTCGTTCTCCAAGACCGTCTGCCCCGGCCTGCGCACCGGCTACCTCGTCGGCCCCGCCGACCTGATCGCGCAGATCGCGGCCGCCGCCACGAACACGTACATCGCGCCGAACATGTTCGCGCAGGCCACGATCTACCAGTTCGCGGCCTCGGGCGCGCTGGACCGGTCGATCGAGACGGTGAAGGCCGCCCTGGAGGAGCGCGTCGACCAACTCGCCGCGTCCCTGCGCGCGCACCTGCCGAACGCCGAGTTCGTCGTCCCCGACGGCGGCTACTTCCTGTGGGTCGACCTCGGCGAGGGCGTCGACTGCGCGAAGGTCGCGGCCGCGGCCGCCGAGGAGGGCGTACAGGTCGTCAAGGGCACCGACTTCGTGCTCGAAGGCGGCGAGTCCTGCCTGCGCCTGGCGTACTCGGCCGTGAAGGCCGACCGCATCGACGAGGGCGTGCGGCGCCTCGCGAAGGCCGTGGAGAGCTCCCGCGCCTGACCGCGGCACCGCCCGTCACCGCACGGAATGTGACGGCACGGGGACGTTCCGTCGAATATGGATGGCGGTTATGCGACATGGCGTATAACCGCCACCGCACCGCCCTTCCCCGCGAGCGAGCGGGGCGCCACAATCGGTTGCGTGGCCGCGGCCCAGCCGCGGCGGTAGCCGTTATCCCGCCCCCTGACGCCGGATCGGTGGACTCGCCCACTCCCCCCCGGGACGAGACACCGGTCCGGCGTTGCCCTTCCCCGCGGGCCCGCGCTTTGCTTGCCCCGGAACGACCTTGCCCCGGCACGACTGCGGGGACCCGTGCCCGCACGGATCCCCGATCGCCCGGCCTCCGGCCGGATGGTGTTCCTTCTTCTTTCGCCGCGGCGGCGGCGTCCCCCCGGACCGCCGCGCCGCCCCGGCGCTGCTACCGGCTCGCGCTGTCGACGAGCTCCTCGTGGAGCGCTCGGTCGTCCAGCTCCGTGTCGTCGAGCAGCTCGTCGGCGAGGAGCTGCTCCCCGATCGACTCCGTGCGCCGGCGGTACCACAGGTACGCGACGGCGCCGCCGACCGCCAGGCCCGCCCCGATGGCGCCCGCGACCCACGGCCACTTCGGCGCCGGGGGCTTGCGCAGCCCCACCTTCGCGAGGACGACGTTGACCCGCGGCGCCGCGGCGTCGCGCGTGCCGCGCGCGGCCGCGAACCCCGCGTCCTTGAACGAGGTCACACCGTGCTTGAAATGGTCCACTGCCTCCCGGGCGGGAGTCGCGGAACGTCGGCTGAAGCCCATCGTGAATGCCTCCTCTAGGTGCATGTACAACTCATCGTGCACCGGCCTGTGACACCCGTCGAGGGAAACGGGGGAGAAAGTTGGACGAACCTCGGCCGTCTGGCACCATTGACGCCATGACGAAGGCGACGCTCAAGACCAATGCCGGGGACATCCGGATCGAACTGCTCGACAACCACGCGCCCAAGACGGTGGCGAACTTCGTGGGGCTCGCGGAGGGCACCAAGGAGTACAAGGACCCGGAGACCGGCCAGCCGGGCTCGGGCCCGTACTACGACGGTGTGATCTTCCACCGCGTCATCGACGGCTTCATGATCCAGGGCGGCGACCCGACCGGCACCGGCCGCGGCGGTCCCGGCTACCAGTTCGCCGACGAGTTCCACCCGGACCTCCACTTCGGCGAGCCGTACCTCCTCGCCATGGCGAACGCGGGCCCCGGCACCAACGGCTCCCAGTTCTTCATCACGCTGGGCCCGACCCCGCACCTGAACTTCAAGCACACCATCTTCGGCAAGGTCTCGGACCCCGAGTCGCAGTCGGTCGTCGACCGCATCGGCAAGACCGCGACCGGCCCGATGGACCGCCCGGTCAACGAGATCGTCATCGAGTCCGTCGTCATCGAGAAGTAGCAACGCCTCGATGAGCGAAGAGCAGTCGGCCCCGGTCTGCTATCGCCACCGGAACCGCCAGACGTACCTGCGGTGCGTGCGCTGCGACAAGCCGATCTGCGCCGACTGCCGGATCGACGCCCCCGTGGGCTTCCAATGCCCCGACTGCGTGGCCGAGGGCCGCCGGACGATGCGCAAGACGCGTTCGTCGTTCGGCGGCGGCTCGCGCGCGGGCGTCGCCGGGACCGCCACGAAGATCCTCATCGGCGCGAACGTCGCGGTGTTCGTCCTGGCGGTCGTCGCGGGCGGCAGCCTCGCGGCGGTCACGACCTCCACGCTGACGCCGCTGCACATGTTCGGCGCCGAGATCGGGTTCGTGCCCGGTTACAGCACCGACGTGCCGGTGACGCTCTTCGGCACCACGTTCACCGCGCCGGTCGTGGCCGCGGGCGGCTACTACCGCATGGTCACGGCCATGTTCCTGCACTTCGGGGCCATCCACCTGCTGTTCAACATGGTGGTGCTGTGGATGCTCGGGCGGATCCTCGAACGCGACCTCGGGCCCGCGCGGTTCACCGCGGCCTACTTCCTGTCCGGCCTCGCCGGCTCGGTCGCGGTCTACCTGTTCTCCTACGACACGTTCACGGCCGGCGCCTCCGGCGCCGTCTACGGCCTGTTCGGGCTCCTCATCATGGTCAACCGCAAGCTCCGGCGCGACAACCAGGGCATCTACGTGCTCCTGGGCCTCAACCTGGTGCTGACGATCTTCATGGGCTTCAGCCTCGCCGGCCACGTCGGCGGCCTCATCGGCGGCCTGATCTGCGGGGCGATCCTCACGTTCACGCCGCGCGAGCGGCGCCAGCTGCACTGGGTCGGCTTCGCGCTGTTCCTGATCGCGCTCGCCGCGGTCACGTTCTTCCAGACCGGCGCCCTCGACAACCGCTTCGACGTCGTCTAGCCCCGGGCCGCCGCAAGGCGGCCCGGCTCGGCGGCCTGGGCGGGCGGTGGGTTCCACCGGCTTCGCGAGCGTTCCGCGCGACTTCCTCGGGGGCCCCTCCCCCCCCCGCCCCCCACCCCACCCGCCCTTGGTTCGCTAGTCGGACTTCTTCAGGTCGGCGGCCCAGGTTCGGGCCTGGTCGAGGTCCTCCGGGGTGTCGCAGTCGAACCACGGGGGCGGACTGGCGTCCTCCCAGACCACGGTCTCGATGTCGATCCCGGTGAACAGGAGCCTCGCGGGGGCTCCCGGTTCGACCCCGGCCGCGTTGCGGCGGAGGCGCTCCGCGGGCCATACGCCGCACAGCCACTGCCTGCGTCCCGCGTTGTCGCAGAAGACCGCTCCGGTCTCCGGGCCCGCCGCGTCCGCCGTGCCCAGGAGGAGCCGCAGCGCCTCGGGCGTCAGGAACGGGAGGTCCCCGGGGAGGACCGCGACCCGCGTGCAGTGGTCGGGGACGTGCTCCAGGCCGGTCCGGACCGACCTCGCCGGGCCCGAACCCGGCGGGTCCTCGAGGACCTGGACCACCCCTTCGGGGAGGGGCGCGGCGTCGGCGGGCCGCGCCCCCACCACCACCCGGGCGGCCGCCCCGGCGCAGGCCGCCAGCATCCGTTCGAGGATCGTCGCGCCGTCGACGACCAGTTCGCTCTTCGCGCATCCGGCGAATCGCCGGGCCCTGCCGCCGACCAGGAGGATCGCGGCGAAATCGCTCGGGAGTTCACCCATGCCCCCAGACTAGCGATCAGGGGCGTGGCGCGGTGGCCGGTGAGCGGTGCGGATCCGGCACGTGTTCCCGCGGGCCGGTGCCTTCGCTTCGCTGCTGGCATTGCTCCTTCTTTCCTTGGTTCGGATGGTGCTTGCGGGGGAGGCCGGGGTCCGGGTCAGTCCTCGTTCTCTGCGGCTTCGATGTCGCCGGTGCCGATGTTGCCGATGGCGCTCGGCGGGTAGCCCGCCTGGAGCGCGGCCATGAGCATCTGGGCGAGCCGGTAGTGCGGGCTCGCCTTCAGCGCCGTCTCGAACGCTTCGAGGGCGAGGACGCCGTTCCCGAAGCGGTAGGCGGCGTAGCCCGCGACCGTCGCGGCCGGGGCGAGGAGGTCGTCGGCCATGTGGCGGGCCACCCACAGCCACAGGTCGATCCGGTTGGCGTCGAGCCGGCCGCTGCTGATGCGCCGCAGCGCGTAGTCGCGGATGTCCAAGTCGCCCAAGGCGAGGCCGATCGAGGCGATGTCGTCGGGGCCCGGGAGGGCGCTCGTGCTCAGCCAGTGGTCGATCGCGTGGAGGTCGGCGGAGCGCTGGCCCGCCCAGTCGAGGTCCGCTTCGGCGGCGAGCGACTGAGCGACCGCCCGTTCGACCGCGGCGCGGCGGCCCGGCGGGGCCGGGGCCAGCTGCTCGGCGATCGCGGCGCGGTCGGGCGCCGCGTGGCAGCCAGCGACCGCGACCTCGCAGGATGCCGGAGTGGACTCCGGGACCGGCGTGCCCTCGGCGGGGCAGCAGGGCTGGTCGCAGGTCAGGCTGAACCAGCGGCCGCCGGTGACGCGGAGCCGGTCGAGCGGGTCGATGCCTGCGTGGTGGAAGCGGGTCGCGGCGCGTTCGATCGCGGCCTCGGCGATCTCCTTGTCGCCGTAGGCGACGACCACGCACTCGTCGCAGTCGTTGCGGCTGAGCTGGGCCGTCAGGTCGACCAGGTGCTCCAGATGGTCGGCCGAGCCGGGCAGGTCCACCCGGAAGGTGCACTGGAGCTGCCGGCCGATGAGGCCCACCGCCACGAGGCTGTGCTCAGGATGGAAGCCGATGAGATGCGGGATCGTCGTGAGGAGGTCCGTGGGGCCCTTGATGCTGATGCTCGCCTGTGTCGTGCTCATGCGTCAACTGTCCGTCAGGGGTCGACTACTGGCAAGAATTCTTTTTCGGGCTGTGGATAACCTTTTTCGACTTGAAAAGCGGTTGTGGATTGTTTGGCGTGTCGCGGTGCGGCGTGATAGCCGGGGCGGCGTGTGAGCGCCGCCCCGGCCCGGGGTCAGGCGAGGCGCTTCGCGCCCGCGCCCTCGAGCACCGCGTACAGCACCACCAGGGCGGCGCCGCCGAGCATCACGATCGTGCCGAGGACCGTCAGGTCCACCAGGCCCGTGAACGGCAGCGCCGCCAAGGCGGCCGCGGCGGCGGCGTTGTTCGCCACCGCGCCGATCACCTGCCCGCGCACCAGCGCCGGGTACCCGGCGACCAGCGCCAGGGCGACCGCGCAGCCGAGCAGGTACACGCCGAGCGGTACCGCCCAGGCGGGGCCGAGGCCCAGGAAGCGGTCGACCAGGGCGAACCCGGCGGTCATGAGGAGGCCGAAGGCCGCGCAGGCGGCGGCGTCCTGGCGCAGGACCGAGCGCAGGCGGGTGTCGGCGGCGGGGCGGGCGGTCGTCGTCATGGGTTCCTCCAAGGGGGCTGGGCGGGACCCGGGCGGCCGCCGCATGCCGACCATCGTCGGCGCGCCCGGTCCGGTCCGCAATGACCTCGGAGGTCATGGCCCGGCGGCCCGGCCGCGGATACGGTTGCGCCGTGACCGTCCAGACCCTCCCCGCGTTCGGTGCGCTCCTGCGGCAGTGGCGCGAGCGGCGCCGCCTGAGCCAGTTCGAGCTGTCCGTGCAGACCGGCGTGTCCGCGAGGCACCTGTCGCGCATCGAGACCGGCCGCGCCGAGCCCAGCCGCCGCATGGTCCTGCGCCTGGCAGAGGCGCTCGGCGTGCCGCTGCGCGAACGGAACGCGCTGCTCGTGGCCGCCGGGTTCGCGCCCGAGTGGGACGAGACCGACTACTGGGACGACCGGCTCGCCGTGGCCCGGCAGGCCGTCGGGATGATCCTGGAGCACCACGACCCGCTCCCGGCGGTCGTCGTCGACCGGTTCGGGAACCTCCTCGACTTCAACGGCGGCGCGGCCGTCCTCATGGAGGGCGCCGACCCGGCGCTGCTCTCGGGCCGCGCGAACCTCGCCCGCGTCGCCCTGCACCCGGGCGGGCTCGCGCCGCGGCTGCGGAACTTCCGCGAGGTGCAGCAGTACTTCCTGGACCGGCTGCGGGAGCAGTTCGCGGTCGACGAGCACCCGGCGGTGGCCGCGCTCCTGGAGGAGGTCCGCTCCTTCCAGCCGGTCGGCGAGGACGACGGCGCGTGGGACGGGGCCGCGCCGAGCCCGATCGCGCTGCCGCTGCGGGTGCGGTCCCCGCGCGGCGACCTGTCGATGTTCACGACGATCGCGACGTTCGGGGCGCCCCGCGACGTCACCGTCTCCGAACTCGCCGTGGAGCTGTTCTTCCCGCTCGACGACGCCACGCGCGAGGCGTTCGCGGTGCGCCCCTGAGCGACCGTGGCGGCGCCCATCGGGGCCGCGGAGGCCGCGCGGCCGGGCCCGCCGGGGGGCTAGGCTAGAAGGTCTGGAGCGGGCCGTCCGCGGGGGCGCGGCCGGGGGCCCAGCGAGGACAAAACCACAGGTCAAAGCGGGAGCGAAGCGTGTCGAACCAGTACGTCCACCTGCACGTGCACACCGAGTACTCGATGCTCGACGGAGCCGCGAAGCTCAAACCCCTGTTCGCAGAGGCGCAGCGGCTCGGCCAGCCCGCGATCGCCATGACCGACCACGGCAACATGTACGGCGGGTACGCCTTCTACCAGGAGGCGAAGAAGACCGGGATCAAGCCGATCCTCGGCATCGAGGCGTACATCGCGCCGCAGGACCGGTTCCACAAGAAGCCCGTCTTCTGGGGCGAGCCGAGCCAGCGCGGCGACGACCTCTCCGGCGGCGGCTCCTACACGCACATGACGATGGTCGCGAAGAACTCGACGGGCCTGCGGAACCTGTTCAAGCTCTCCAGCGTCGCGTCCTTCGAGGGCTACTACTACAAGCCGCGCATGGACCGCGAGCTCATCGCGCAGCACGCGGAGGGGATCGTCGCGACGACCGGCTGCCCGTCCGGCGAGGTGCAGACCCGGTTCCGGCTCGGGCAGCACGAGGCCGCGTACCAGGCGGCCTCGGACTACCGGGACATCTTCGGGGCGGACAACTTCTTCCTCGAGATCATGGACCACGACAACCAGATCGACATGCGCGTGAAGAACGAGCTGTACGAGATGGCGCAGAAGATGAAGCTGCGGCCGCTGGTCACCAACGACTCCCACTTCGTGACCGAGGACCAGAAGTCGACGCACGCGGCGCTGCTGTGCGTCCAGTCGGGGACGACGCTCGACGACCCGAAGCGGTTCAAGTTCGACGGCGAGGGCTACTTCCTGCGCTCCGCGGAGCAGATGTACGGGATCAAGAACGACGACCTGTGGCAGGAGGGCTGCGCGAACACGCTGCTCGTCGCCGAGATGGTCGAGTCCTACGACGACGTGTTCGCCGTGCAGGACCGGATGCCGGTCATCGACGTGCCTGAGGGGCACGACCAGGGGACGTGGCTGCGGGAGCAGGTGCGGGTCGGGCTCGCGGAGCGGTTCCCGGGCCGGGACGTGCCCGCGGACTACCTGGAGCGGGCCGAGCTCGAGCTCAACGTCATCATCAACGCGGGGTACCCGTCGTACTTCCTGGTCGTCGCCGACCTCATCTCCCACGCCCGGTCGATCGGGATCTACGTGGGCCCGGGCCGCGGGTCCGCGGCAGGGTCGCTCGTGGCGTACGCGATGAAGATCACGAACATCGACCCGATCGAGCACGGGCTGCTGTTCGAGCGGTTCCTCAACCCCGAGCGCGTCTCGATGCCCGACATCGACATCGACTTCGACGACCGGCGGCGCGGCGAGATGATCACGTACGCGACGGAGAAGTACGGGAAGGAGTTCGTCGCCCAGGTCATCACGTTCGGCACCATCAAGACCAAGGCCGCGATCAAGGACTCCGCGCGCGTCCACCACGGGCAGCCGGGGTTCTCGATCGCCGAGCGGATCACGAAGGCCCTGCCGCCGCCCGTGGCCGCGACGGACATCCCCCTGTCGGGGATCATGGACCCGGGGCACGAGCGGTACAAGGAGGCCCAGGAGGTCCGCAGCCTCATCGAGTCCGACGGCGAGGTCCGCACGATCTTCGACACCGCGCTGGGCCTGGAGGGGCTGATCCGCAACGCGGGCGTCCACGCGTGCGCGGTCATCCTGTCGTCGCAGCCGCTGGTGGACTGCATCCCCATGTGGGCCAGGCCGGACGGGTCGATCATCACCGGGTGGGACTACCCGTCGTGCGAGGACATCGGCCTGTTGAAGATGGACTTCCTGGGGTTGCGGAACCTCACGGTCATCGGCGACGCGATCGAGGCGATCAAGCTGAACCGGGGGATCGAGCTGGATCTGGACACGCTCGCGACGGACGACCCGAAAGCCTATGAGCTGCTGGCGCGGGGCGACAGCCTCGGGGTGTTCCAGCTCGACGGCGGGGCCATGCGGGAACTGCTGAAGCGGATGCAGCCCACCGAGTTCAACGACATCATCGCGGTGAACGCCCTGTACCGGCCGGGCCCGATGGCCGCGAACTCGCACAACAACTACGCCGACCGCAAGAACAAGCGGCAGGAGGTCACGCCGCTGCACCCCGAGCTGGCGGACGCCCTTGAGGAGATCCTCGCCGAGACGTACGGCCTGATCGTCTACCAGGAGCAGATCATGCGCATCGCGCAGAAGCTCGCCGGGTTCACGATGGGCCAGGCGGACGTGCTCCGCAAGGCCATGGGCAAGAAGAAGCTCGACGTCCTGGAGAAGCAGTTCGCGGCGTTCGAGGCGGGCATGCAGGGCAACGGGTTCTCCAAGGAGTCGATCAAGACCCTGTGGGACATCATGCTGCCGTTCGCCGGGTACGCGTTCAACAAGTCGCACGCGGCGGGGTACGCGCTCGTCGGGTACTGGACGGCGTACCTGAAGGCGAACTACCCGGCGGAGTACATGGCGGCGCTGCTCACCTCGGTGGGCGACTCGAAGGACAAGGCCGCGGTGTACCTGTCGGAGTGCCGGCGCATGGGCATCACGGTGATGCCGCCGGACGTGAACGAGTCGCGGCACATGTTCCACCCGGTCGGCAAGGACATCAGGTACGGGCTCGGGGCGGTGCGCAACGTCGGCGCGAACGTCGTCGCGGGGATCATCGAGGCCCGCGAGGAGAAGGGCTCCTACGCGGACTTCAAGGACTTCCTCCAGAAGGTCCCGGCGCCGGTGTGCAACAAGCGGACCGTCGAGTCGCTCATCAAGGCGGGCGCGTTCGACTCCCTCGGGCACGCCCGGCGGGGCCTCGCGGAGGTCCACGAGAAGGCCATCGACGCGATGGTGTCGATCAAGAAGGAGGAGGCGCGCGGCCAGTTCGACCTGTTCGGCGGGATGATGGAGGAGACCACCGACACGCTCGGGGTGGACCTGACGATCGCCGACGACGAGTGGGACCGGCGCGACAAGCTCGGGTTCGAGCGGGAGATGCTCGGCCTGTACGTCTCCGACCACCCGCTCAACGGGTTCGAGCGGCTCCTGTCGTCGAACGCGGACCGGCCCGTCGCGGCCCTGCACGGCGAGGAGCTGCCCGACGGCGCGAACGTGCGCGTCGCGGGGATCCTCCAGAACGTCGCGAAGCGGGTCACCAAGCAGGGCAAGCTGTGGGCGTCGGCGACCCTGGAGGACCTGGCCGGCTCGATCGAGGTGCGGTTCTTCCCGAACACGTACGAGCTGGTGTCGGAGTCGCTCGCGGACGACCTCATCTGCTGCGTCAAGGGCAAGCTCGACCGGCGGGACGGGACCGCGCAGCTGATCGCGCAGGACCTCGCCGTCCTCGACACGACGTCGGGGCCGGAGTCGAACTCGGCGCCGATCACGCTCGCGCTGCGGGCCGCGTCGGTCAACCCGGACCTGATCGAGAAGCTCTCCGACACGTTCAAGACCCACCGCGGGGAGGCGCAGGTCCGCGTCCAGATCGCCAACGGGCCCAAGACGACGCTGCTCGCGCTCGGCGACGCGTGGCGGGTGCGGCCCTCCGTGGAGCTGTCCGCGGACCTGAAGGCGCTCCTCGGCGCCGGGGCCCTCATGGGGTAGCGGCATCGCTTGGACGGGCCCGTCTTCCAAGGCGGGCCCGTCCGCGTGTGCGGGGCCGGTCCCGGTGGAGGATCATCGGACCGTGACCACCACCCCCGTGCACGACCTCGGCGCGGCCTCGCCGAAGCGCCGGACCGCCGCCGCCCTGCGGTTCCTCACCGAGATCGCCGCCTGGGCCGCGATCGGCACCGCCGTCGCCCAGGTGAACCTGGCCCTCGGCATCGCGGCGGTCGTCGTCGCCATCGCGATCCCCGCCGTGTTCGCCACGCCCGGCGACAAGCCCTCCGCGGTCGTCCCCGTCCCCGGCTGGGCCACGGTCCTCATCCTCGCCGCGACCATGGCCGCCGGGGTCGCCTGCGCCTGGACCGCCTGGCCCGCATGGGCGGCGATCGCCGTGAGCGCCCTGACCGCGGCGTCGCTGGCCGCGGAGCTGCCGCGCTGGCGCTGGCTCCTGTCCTAGAAGCCCATCGCGCGGGACACGTGCTCCCACGCGTCCAGTTCCGCTCCTTGCGCGGCGAGGTCGCGGCGGATCGCGTCGACCGCCGTGTCCCCCAGGACGAGCCGCAGCGGCACCTCCTCGGCGTCCAGTGCCGCGACGATCGCCGCCGCGGCCTTCGCCGGGTCGCCCGGCTGGGCGCCGTCCGACGCCGGGAACGACTCCCGGAACGGCCCCACCGTGTCCTCGTAGCCCTCCACGGGCGCCGACACGGTGTGCCCGCCGCTCGCGAACGACGTGCGGAACGCGCTCGGCTCCACCACCATCACGTCGATCCCGTGCGGCCGGACCTCCGCCGCGAGCGCGGCGCTGAGCCCTTCGAGCGCGAACTTCGTCGCCGAGTAGGCGCCCACGCCCGGGAACGACAGGCGGCCGCCCATGCTGGACAGCTGCACGATCGCGCCCGAACGGCGGACCCGCATGTGCGGCAGGACCTCCCGCACCAGGTTCGCGGGCCCGAACACGTGCAGGTCCATGAGGGACCGCAGCTCCGCGTCCGTGGTCTCCTCGACCGCGCCGAGATGCCCGCGGCCCGCATTGTTGACCAGGACGTCGATGCGGCCGTACCAGAGCATCGCCTCGGCGACGACCGCCCGGATCCGCTCCGGGTCGGTCACGTCCAGGCGGACCGGCACGACCCGGCCCGGGTGCGCCGCGGCCAGGCCGTCGAGGGCCTCGGGGGTGCGGGCGGTCGCGACCACCGTGTCGCCCGCGGCGACCGCGGCCTCGGTGATCGCCCGGCCGAAACCGGCCGCGGCGCCGGTGACCAGCCAGACGCGGCCCTCGGCGAAACGGGTTGGGGGAGTGGTCATGGGGGTTCCTTCCGTCGGTGCGCCTTTCAACGCCGGGCCTTCCCCGGCACCTTCCGCAGTCCCATGTGACGCGCATCGCATCTTGGGCGGTCACATCGGCGGGACGGGATCCGTCAAGGAGGCAGCACCACCGCACACCGAGAAGGGAACCACCGCCATGACCGTCCTGCCCCGCATCGAGAACCCCGTCCAGTACCTGCCGGTCATCAACGAGGTCGCCGCCGCCGTCAACAAGGTGAACGCCGCCGGGATCCTCCCCGAGACGACCGCGACGCTCGTGCACCTGCGCGTCGGGCAGCTCCTGGGCTCCAGCTACTTCACCGCCCGGCAGCTCGAGGCCGCCGACGACACCCCCGAGC
The DNA here is from genome assembly GCA_040643255.1 of Glycomyces sp. NPDC047369. Lineage (GTDB taxonomy): Bacteria > Actinomycetota > Actinomycetes > Mycobacteriales > Micromonosporaceae > Glycomyces. Next base: position 928,617 of record JBEYTX010000002.1, read on the forward strand.
GGCTCGGCGCCGTCGCCACCTGGCGCACCTCGCCGCTGTTCACCAATGCCGAGCGGGCCGCGCTGGCCATCGCCGAGGCCGTCCACACCCCGAACCCGACCGGCGAGCGCGTCTCCGACGAGCTCGTCGACGAGGCCCGCAAGCACCTCACCGAGGAGCAGATCGTGGTCCTCATCGGGGTCCTCGGGCAGATCGGGTTCTTCGCCCCGCTCGCGCTCATCGGCAGCCCGAAGGTCGGCGTGGCCTTCGCCGAGCAGTGGCAGCGGTAGGAGGAACCGAGGAAGGGCCCGCGCGCTGCGCGGGCCCTTTTCCGTTGCGGCCCTAGACGAGGACGCCGAGGGTGAGCGCGGCGGCCGCGGGGACCAGGTACATGAGCGGGGCGACGAGGGTCTGGTACGAGCGGGCCCGCAGGACGGTGACGACCGCGCCGAGGAAGTACAGGACCAGGCCCGCGGCCGCGGCGATGCCGATCCACGGGACGACCAGGCCGACCAGGAGGCCGACCGCCCCGGCGGCCTTCGCGAGGCCGAGCGGGAACCACCACGACTGCGGGACGCCGTAGTGCCGGAGCGGCTCGACCACGTACGGGGCCTTCGCCCAGATCGAGTAGGCCGAGAACCCGGTCCAGAGGGCGGCGGCGACGGTGACGGTGTAGAAGGCGATGCTCATCGGACTGCTCCGGTTCTGTAGGACGCTGTTTCCCGTGTGAACCGGCGCGGCCCTGCGACGTGACCGGCCGTGACCGGAGTCACCTGTCGGTGGCGGGCTCTAGTATTCGTCGGTGACACCGCAGCTGCTGCCGATCCCGGCGGGGACCACGACCCTCCGCGACCGGCGGACCGAGCGCTCCTGGACCGTCGAGGTCGCGCCGTTCCGCCTGGGCGCCGTCCCGGTCACGCGCGGGCGCTACGCCGAGGTGCTCGGCGGCGGGCCGTCCGGCGACGGCACCGGGGGCCTCCCGGCGGTCGAGGTGTCCTGGCTCGACGCCGTCCGCTGGTGCAACGCGCTGTCGGCACGCGAAGGGCTGCAACCGGTCTACGCGGGGACGGCGACCGGCGAGAGCGATGCCGTCGCGTGGGACCGCGACGCGGACGGCTACCGGCTGCCCACCGAGGCCGAATGGGAGCACGCCTGCCGGGCCGGGACCGCCGGCCCCCGCTACGGCGACCTCGACGCGATCGCCTGGCACCGCGGGAACTCCGGGGAGCGCCTCCACGAGGTCGCCGGGCGCGAGCCGAACCCGTGGGGCCTGTACGACATGCTCGGCAACGCCTGGGAGTGGTGCTTCGACGTGTACGACCGGGACGTCTACCGCGACTACCGGGTCATCAAGGGCGGCGGCTGGTTCGACGAGCACTGGTCGTGCCGGGCCGGGGTGCGCCGCCGCACCATGCCGGCCCTGCGCATCGACGACCTCGGGTTCCGCCTCGCCCGGAACATGTGAAGGCCCGGGGCCGCAGCCCCGGGCCTGTCCCTCATGCGTTGCCTAAGCGTTCAGGTCCTCCCAGAACTCCAGGTGGTGGACGTCGGCGAAGTCGGTGCGCCGCACGCCCTCGTCCGTGAACGCACGCGCCGCGCACTCGCCCTCGGTCCACCGGCCGCGCCCGTCCGGGTCGCCGGTCCGCGCGAACGTCGTCCACGCCTTCACCATCGCGTCGGCGACGGCCTCCTGCCGGGCGGTGCGGGCCTCGTAGAAGTCCGGCTCGAACAGGTAGGCCACGTCGACCATGTGGTAGGAGTCCGAGCGCCAGGTCGGCCGGTCGAAGATCGTGAACCAGGGCGTGTCCGTCGCGGCGAGCTCGTACACGAACGCGTCGGTGTGCGCGCCGATCCCGGCGGCGGTCACCGACAGCGGTGCCGCCCAGTGCAGGTCGGTCTGCACGGCCGCCAGGGCCTTCGCGGGGTTCTCGTACTCGCCGACCGGGTACTCGGCGGCGACCGCCGCGGCGTCCGGACCGAACGTCGCCTCCAGGGTGTCGGCGTAGTCCGCTTCGGTGATCGGCTGCCCGGTGAGGACCTCCTGGCCGCCGGTCATGAGCTGCTCCTCGGCCCGGTTGATGCCGATGAGGACCGGCACGTCGGCGACCTGCCCGGCACTGATCGCGTCGGCCGTGGCGACCGGCATGACCGGGCCGCCGTCGACCGGCTGCACCTCGTACAGGCCGGACGTGGCCGCGTTCAGCTCGGAGGGCTCCAGTTCCCGCAGGCACGCCTCGATGTCGGCGAGGGCCTCGTCGTCGGGGCAGAGCTGCTCGGCGACGGCGATGTCGCGCGCCTGGCCCTCGGCCCGGGTCGGCGCCCAGGCGGTCCCGCACGGCGCGGACTGGATGACGGCCTTGTCGAACAGGCCCGCCGAGGACGGCGAGGTCAGGTGCGCGCAGACGTCGTAGCCGCCGCCGGACTCGCCGAAGATCGTGACGTTCCCGTCGTCGCCGCCGAACGCGGCCGCGTTCTCCCGCACCCAGCGCATCGCGGCCTGCTGGTCCTCCAGGCCGTAGTTCCCGGAGGTGGTCGCGCCGCCCTCGTCGAGCGCCGGGTGGGACATGCTCCCGAACAGGCCCTGCCGGTAGTTCACGGTGACGACGACCGCGCGGCCCTCCTCGACCAGTTGCGAAGGGTCGTACTGGGATCCGGCGCCGTAGGAGTTCCCGCCGCCGTGGAACCAGACCATGACCGGCAGATCGTCCCGGCCCGTGTCGGGGGCGTAGACGTTCAGGTAGAGGCAGTCCTCCTCCTCGCCGGGGACGGCGGGCATGCTCGCCACGCCCTGCGCGCAGGCCGGGCCGAACCCGTCCGCCTCCCGCACCCCCTCCCAGGGGTCCGCGGGCTGCGGCGACTCCCAGCGGAGGTCGCCCTCCGGCGGGGCGGCATAGGGGACGCCGAGCCAGGAGCGGACCGCGCCGTCCGTGGTGCCTTGCAGCGCACCGAGACCGGTGTCCACGAGGGTGTCGGCGGGGGCGGCGTTCGCCGGGGCGGAGGCCCAGGCGAGGGAGGCGGCGGCGACGCCGGCGGCCGCGAGGCTCGCGGCGACGGCCTTGGCGGCGGTCTTCGCAGCAGTCTTGGGGGTCTTGCGGATGGCCATCAGGGGGCTCGCTTCCGGGTGGTGCGGAACGGGGTTCGTCCGCGTCTGGCAGAACCGTACCAAGGATTTGGGCGATCGTGCAAGGCGATCGCGCAAAAAATCTGCGCAAGGCGATCGATCTAGGCGGATGCCCAGTTCACTGCTACAGTGGCCCCCATGGGAAACCGCGAAGCGCTCCTCGACGGCGCCAAGACCTGCCTCCTCGAGAAGGGGTACGACCGGACGACCGTCCGCGACATCGCCACCGCCGCGGGCGTCAGCATGGCCGCCATCGGCTACCACTACGGCTCCCGCGAAGCGCTCCTCCAGCAGGCCCTGTTCAGCTCCCTCGAGGACTGGGACGCCGGCCTCCAGGCCCAGCTCGCCCGCCTCGACGAACCCAAGGGCCCCAAGCGGTTCGCCGCCGTCTGGAACCTGCTCATCGAGCACGTCCGCGAGCACGCCACCATGTGGATGGCGAGCTTCGAGCTGTTCATGCAGGCCCAGCGCTCCCCCGAGCTCGCCGCCGTCTACGCGCAGGGCCAGCCCGGCGCGACCGCCGCCATGGCCGCGCTCGCCACCGGCGAGATCGAGGAGCACATCGACGCCGACACGGTCCGCACCGTCGGCGCCGTCCAGCTCGCGCTCGTCAGCGGCGTCGTCATGCAGTGGATGTCCTACCCCGACGCCGCACCCGGCCCCGCCGAGCTCGCCGCCGGGCTCCGCGGCCTCGTCGCGACCCTCGACGCGTAGCCGCTACGACCAGTTCGCGCGCCGCGCCGCCCGCCGCAGCACCCGCAGCAGCAGCGGGCCCGTCAGCACCAGCAGCACTGCCGTCGTCACCGCCCGGCCCACGTCCCAGCCCAGCGACGTCGCCAGCGAGTACGCCAGCAGCCGCGGCAGGTTCTCGCCGAGCCCCCCGCCCGGCACGTACGCCAGCTCCCCCTGCGTGATCGCGAACGGCCAGAACGACAGGTTCATGAGCAGTCCGTACGCGAGCGACGCGACCACCCCGTAGGCGGCGAGCAGCGCCAGCTCCCCGGCCCGGCCCGGCCGCGTGTCCGGCGTGCGCGGCAGCAGCCCCGCCCCCAGGCCCACGAACGCCGCCGCGAACATCTGGTACGGCATCCACGGGCCCACGCCGCCCGTGAGCAGCGCCGACGCGAACAGGCCCGTGCACCCCAGCAGGAACCCGAACCCCGCCCCGAACACCCTGCCCGCCAGCACGATCAGGAAGAACACCGTCTCGACCCCGGCCGCCCCGGCCCCGAACGGCCGCACCGCCGCGACCACCGCCGACAGCACCCCCAGCAGCGCCACCGCCCGCGCGTCCAGGCCGCCGTCGGCCAGCTGCACCACCACCGTCGCCGTCACCAGCGGCAGCAGCAGCGCGAACAGCCAAGGGCCCGAAGTGGTCTCCGTCAGCGCCCCGCCCGGCGCCGCCAGCAGCGGCCACGACATCGCGACCAGGCCGAAGCCCGCCGCGAGCGCCAGCGCCACCGCCGCCCGGCGGTGCACCCGCGGGCGCGCCGCGGGACGCGCCTCACTCACCGTCGCGCCCCAGCGCTTCGGCGACCTCGGCGACGGTCTGCCAGCCGGGCAGGATCTTCTCCACCTGCGGCGCGAACATCGGCGACGCGGCGGTGATCTGCCGGGCCGGGCCGTCGGCGACGGCCTCGCCGTCCGACAGGACCACGACGCGGGACGCGAACTCGGCGCAGAACTCGACGTCGTGCGTGGACACGACCACGCAGTGCCCGGCCTGCGCGAGGGCCTTGAGGCGGGCCGCGAGCGCGGCCTTCCCCGGGTAGTCGAGGCCGCGGGTCGGCTCGTCGAGGAGCAGCAGCGGCGGTGCGGCCGTGAGGGTCACGGCCAGGGCGAGCGCGAGGCGCTGCCCTTCGGACAGGTCCCGCGGGTGGGCCGCGGGGTCGACGCCGTCGACGAGGTCGTCGAGGATCTTCGCGCACGCGCCCTTGGGGGCGCGGCCGTCCGCGTCGGCCCCGGCGCATTCGGCGGCGACGGTCTCGGCGTACAGCAGGTCCGCGGCCTCGGCGGGCACGAGCCCGGCGAGGCGGCGCCGCTCCCCGGGCTTGAGGGACGCGGGGTCGGTGCCCGCGATGCGGACGGTCCCGCCGGAGCGCTGCCCGGTGCCCTGGAGCGCCCACATGAGGCTGGACTTGCCGGATCCGTTGCGGCCCATGAGGGCGATGCGCTCGCCGCGGCGCGCGTCGAGGTCGATTCCGGCGACGGCGCGCACGCCCGGGTAGTCGACGGTGACGCCGCGGGCCTCCAGCAGCGGCGGCTCCGGTGATGCGGGAGTGTCGGTGGGGCGCGCTACGGTTCGGGCACGTTCGGTGAGGGTCTCGCGGAGTCCGGCGGCGTGGCGCCGGGCCTCGCGGATCGTCACCGGCGGGCCGGGCCATCCGGCCAGGCGCCCCAGGCCGACCACCGGGGGCGCGACAGGGGACTCGGCGAGGATCTCGCCGAGCGGTCCGGCGGCGACCTCGCCGCCGTCGAGAAGGAGGGCCGAATCTGCGTATTGGACGACGCGTTCGAGCCGGTGCTCCGCCAGCAGCACCGTGACGCCGAGGTCGTGGACGAGCCGGTGCAGCACTGACAGCACCTCGTCGGCCGCGGCCGGGTCGAGCGCCGACGTCGGCTCGTCGAGCACGAGCGCGGCCGGGCCCGCGACCAGGGCCGCGCCGATGGCGACCCGCTGGCGCTGACCCGACGACAGCTGCGCGAGGGCGCGGTCCCGCACGTCGGCGAGGCCCAGCAGGTCGACGATCTCGGTGACGCGCTTGCGCATCGCCGCGGGTGCGATGCCGAGCTGCTCGGCGGTGTAGGCGAGTTCGAGCTCGACCTCGTCGGTGACGAACCCCGCGAGGGGATCCTGGCCGACGTAGCCGACCACGTCGGCGAGATCGGCGGGGGTCGCGGTGCGCACGTCGCGCCCGGCGACGGTGATGCGGCCGTGCATGTCGCCGCCGGTGAAGCGCGGCACGAGCCCGTTGACGGACTTGAGGAGCGTGGACTTCCCCGCGCCCGTGGGGCCGACGAGCAGGCAGAACTCGCCTTCCGGGAGCGTGAACGACACGTCGTCGAGGACGGGCACCGCTGCGATTGCTCGGCCCGCGCCGGTCGGTGCGGTCCCGTAGGCGAAGGTGACGTGCTCGAACACGATGGCGTCGACGGTCATCGGGTGCCTTCCGTTGCCGAGGTGTCGGTGCCCGCGGCGGGCCGCAGGTCGCCGTGCGGTGCGGCGGCGCCGCTTCCCGCCGGGGATGCCGCTGCGGGCCCGGGGGCCAGGTCACGGTCGCGGTTGCGGGCGTTCGGTGGCCCTGCGCTGCTTGCGGTCGCGGCCGGGACGAGGAGCGCGGGGGCGGCGGCGAGGAGGACGCCGGCCGCGGCGTACAGGGGGAGCGGGGGCGCGTGGAGCGGCGCGGTCGCGGGCCACAGGGCCGCGGGTTCGAGCGCGAGGCTCGCGACGGACCCGGCGACGGCGGCCGCGCCGGAGGCGGCGACCGCCCAGTCCTTGGGGCCGAACCGGTCCGGGCGGTACCTGGTGTGCGGGACGCGCCGGGACGCGAACGCGATCCCGAAGACCGCGGCGGCTGCGCCGACCGCGAGCACCGCCCACGCGAGCGGCGCGGGGGTCGCGGTGCCGAGGAGCGCGTACGCGCCCGCGCACAGGCCGAGGAGGCCGGTGAGGAGCGCGGCGCCGGTGGCGCGGCGGGCCGGGGCGGGCACGCCCGCGGCGCGCCCGTACCCGCGGGAGGCCATGGCCGCCGCGAGGTGCAGCGACCGGTCGAGGGCCTCGTGCAGGACGGGGGCGACGACGGTGCGCATCAGGTTCGCGGGGCTGCGGCCCGTGTTGCCGCGCAGGGTCCTCGCGCGGCGGACCCGGCCCACGGACGCGACGAGCTGCGGTGCCACCGACAACGCCACGACGACCGCGACGCTGACCTCGTAGAGCGCGGCCGGGACGGACCGCAGGAGCCGCCGCGGACTCGCGAGCGCGTTCGCCGCGCCCACGCACACCAGCAGGACCGCGAGCCGCATCCCGTCGTACAGCGCGGCGAGCGCGCCCTCGGCGGTGACGTCGCCGCCGAGCCGGAACCCGGCCGCCCACTCGGGGAGCGTCACCGAGGGGAGCGTGAACAGGACCGTCGGCCCGTCGGATCCGCCGAAGACCACATAGAACGCCATGCGGACCGCGACCGCGCTCAGTCCGATGTAGAGGAACACGCGGTAGGCGCCGGACCAGGGCTCGTCGCCGCGGCAGAACGCGACCACGAGTCCGGCGACCGCGGCGATGAGGAGCAGCAGCCACGGGTTCGCGGTGCGCCCGGCGGCGGTCGCGAGGAGCAGCGCCCACGCCCACCAGGCGACGGGATGGGCGGTGCGGCGGCGCATCGGTCCGGGAGCGGTCGGCACGGTCAGGCGCGCCGCTGCCGGAGCCGCCAGGCCGCGAGCGCGCCGATGACGGCGAGCGCGGCCACGGCGATGATCCACGTGTACGAGGGCCCGTCCGCATCCGGTTCGGCCTCGGGCGCGTCGGCGGCGGCGTCGCCGGGCGCGAGCGCGGGCGGCGTCGAGCCGTCGCCGAACGCCCAGCCCTCGACATCGCCTGCGTCAGGGGTCGCGTCGGCGCCGCCGACTATCGAGTACGTCCACTCCTCGTCCCCGGCGTTGGCGTGCCAGTACGACCAGTACGCGTCCGCGGGAGGCGAAGCGCCGCAGTCGGTCGCGGGCAGGGCGTCGATGCTGCACACCATGCCGCGGATCGCCGCGACCTCGGTGACCGCGAACCCGGCCTGCGCGAGCGCGTCGAGCCCGTCCGCCGGGTCGGCCGCGCACCCGGTCCTCAGGTCGTCGAGCGCCCCGAAGTCGACCACGACCGCGACCCCGTCGCAGACCTCCTGCGCCCCGGCCGGACTGGCGGGCACCCCCACGGCGGCGACGGCACTGACAAGCACCGCCCCGATCGAGGCGGCGCCTCGGCGCGGGAAGGCGCGCAGCCGGAGCCCACCGCTGAGGCGGGCGCCGGCTGCGCGTGATTCGTGTCGGGACACGGGCGGGACTACTTGTCCTTGCCCTCGTCGTCGCCCGCCGCCTCGTCCGAAGCGGACTCGTCGGAGGCCGTGCCGTCGTCGGCCTTCGGCGCATCGGCGACCGGTGCCGCGGGAGCCTCGGCGGCAGCCGCGTCGCCCGAGCTGCCATTGCGGCGCGAGCGGAGCGCGAAGACCACGATGAGCGCGGCGATGACGACGACCGCGGCGATGATCGCCCACGGCAGCCAGGAAGACGAGCCGGACTCGTCGTCGTCCGCGGCGGTGGTGGCGCCGTCGCCCGCGTCCGCCGAAGCGCAGTCCACGGCGGGGACGTCGGCGGCCGAGCCGGAGGCGTCGAGCGTCGCGAGGTCCTGGCCCGCGACCGGGACCACCGCCTGCGCGGTCGCCAGCAGGCGCGTCGCCTCGCCGAAGTCCGCGTCCTCGGGGTTCGTGTACATGAACGCGCCGGGGGCGGCGCCGTCGCAGCCGAACTGGAGCGTCAGCAGGAACGCGACGGCCCGCGCGGCCGCGTCGGGCCGGTCGGCCGCGAGGAACGCCTGCGCGGCCATGGCCGTCGAGTTCGCGTTCTCCCCGAACCCGCCGTCGAACCCGCCGTCGTCGGCCTGCGCCGACTCCAGCCAGGTCACGGCCGACTCCAGGGACGCCGCGGCCGGGTCGCCGAGCGTCACGAGCGCCGAGACGGCCAGGCCCGTGGTGTCCGGGTCGGAGACGCAGTCGTCGCCGCCGTCGACGTCGCCGAAGTTGAACCCGCCGTCGGGGCACTGGACGGCCGCGAACCCGGTCGCCGCGGCCTCGCCCGCGGGCGCGTCGGTGCGCGAAAGCCCGAGGACCGCCCACGCGGTCGACGAGGCGGTGCCGTCGCCGTAGGTGCCGTTCGCGGCCTGCGCGGCGGCGACCTCCTCGGCGAGCTTGATGCCGCCGAAGTCCGTCGGGTCGCCCCCGGCGGTCGCGACGGCGTACATGACCTTCCCGGCCGACCCGGCGTTGAACCCGGCCCCGCCGGCGGCGGTCGTGTTCACGTACGGGTCGAGGACCGCGGTGTCGTTGAGCCATTCGAGGGCGGTCTGCACCTGGTCGCCGCCGACGCGGGCGGCCTGGAGGCCGATGACGGCGTCGAGCGTCGTCGCCGGGTCCTGGTTCCAGGCGGTCCCGTCGGACTGGGCGGCCAGCCAGGACGCGCCCGCCGCCGCGGGCTCGGCGAACGGCTCGGACGACTGGGCGTGCGCGGGCGACGCCGCGAGCAGGGTGACGGGCAGGGCCGCTGCGATGAGCACGCGGCCGGCAAGGTGGCGCATTGCCTGACCTTTCCTAGAGCGAGTGGGTCTTCGGGCAGGCGGCTGCGCCGCAAGCGCCTGTAGACCACGACAGGCGTTGACATTTCCGTTGGGCGCGGCGGGTATTCGGGCTCACGCGGGTGGACCGGGCAGGAGCAGAAGGGTGCCCGGTTGTCGCTTGCAGCGACCGCGACTACCGTTGCGGGTCAGCGCCGGCCTTTCACCGGACTTCCCCCGCCAGACGCCTGTTCAGTTTGCGCTCATTCTCGCCGGTGCCCCCGGGGGTGTCAAGCCGGGCGCCTGCGCAGTGCGACCGTTCACTCGCGCCTCGTGAGTCAACTCCCGCCTTGCGGTTATTGACCCGTAGCACCGGGTGTCGATACGGTGCTCAACGTGAGCAGAAATAAGAACGCCGATTTGGACAGAGTCCTTCGCGCTGCGACACGGGTGTTCCTGGACCGGGGGTTCTCCGCGACCTCCATGTCGGACCTGGTCGCCGCCACCGGCATGAACCGCGCCGGGCTCTACGCCGCGTTCGGGTCCAAGCACCAGCTCTACATCACAGCGCTGCAACGATATAGGGACGACACCGAGCCGGAGCTGCGCGCGATAGCCCGCCGCGCGGTCGATCGCGGCGCCGCCGAGGACGACCCCGCGGACGCCCTGCGGGCCGTCGCCGAACTCCTCGACGTCGTCGTCAGGCACTCGAAGGAGGGCGGGTTCATCGTCCGCGCGGCCGTCGAGCTCGCCGACGACCCGGCGACGATGCGCCGCGTCCAGGACGCCTGGACCGACCTCGAACGCGACCTCGCCGCGATCCTCGCCCGCGCCGTCGAGCGCGGCGAGCTCGACCCCGCCGCCGACCCCGGGCGGCTCGCGCGCACCGCCCTCGTGTTCGTCCAGGGCGCGCTCGTCACCGGCCACGCCGACGAGGACGACTCCCGCCTCTCCGACGCCGCCGCCGGGCTCGTCGACCTCCTGGCCTCCTACAGGCCCTCGGCCACCGCCGCGCCGATCCGCAGCCAGGCCGCGGACGACGCCTTGCTCAACGAGTCGTAGCGGATCGGCTCGCCCGAATCGAGCAGCTTCTCGTACGGCGCCAGCAGCACCGCCCGGGTCCGGGCCGCGAAATGCCGTTGCACCGCGGGCAGGTCCACGTCCTTGCGGTGGGCGGGCATCGACACCACCGACACCGCGCCGCGCACCAGGTCCCGGCGGCCCGTCTGCTCCAGGTGGTCGAGCATCCTCGCGGCGGTCTCCGCCGAGTCGTTCCGCGCCGACATCGTCACCACCAGCTGGTCGGTCGCGTCGATCGCCGCCTGCCAGTTCTGGGCCCGCACGTTGTTCCCGGTGTCGACGACGATGAGCTTGTAGAACCGCGACACCGCCTCCCGCAGGTCCCCGAACGACTGCGCGGTGAGCATCTCCCCGGCCGTCGCCGACTCGTCCGAGGCGAGCACGTCGAACATCGCGCCGCCCTGGGCGCGCACGTACTGCGACAGGTCGCCGATCCGCCCCGTCGGGCCCTTGAAGTGGTCGAGGTCCCGCAGCAGGTCCCGGACGGTGCGCACGTGGAAGTCCTGCTGGGCGCGCATGCCCAGCGTCCCCTGCGTCTCGTTGTTGTCCCACGCGAGCACGTACCCGCCGCGGTGGCGCCCGAACGTCATCGCGAGCATGAGGACCGCGACGGTCTTCCCCGCGCCGCCCTTCGGGTTCACGACGGTGACCTGGCGCAGGCCCCCGAAGTTGCGGCGCACCGTCTCGACCGCCCGCTGCCGGGCGCGTTCACGGGGTCCGGGCGGCAGCGCCACGACCCCGAAGCTCAACCGGTGCAGCGCCCCGCGCAGGCCCGTCTCGGCGACCGGCGCGCGCGGCGGCACGACCCGCCGCGACGCGAAGTCGTCGGCGGTGACGCCGACGCGCTCCAGCGCGCCGGCGTGGTCGGGGAACACCGGGACCGGGACGTGCGGCGACACCGGCGGCGCCCCCTGCACGGGCGGCGACGGCCAGCCGTCGGCCGCGCCCTGCTGCGGCGCCTCCGCGGGCATCGGCGTCGCGGGCGGCGGCGGCGCGCTCGGCACGTGGTCGGCGGTGCGCGGATTGCGGACGGCCTCCGGGCCGACCGCGTACTGCGCGTTCACCTCCGGCGGTGCGAACGGAGACCAGGCGGGAGCATCCGGCCGGTGCAGAGGAACGGTGTCCTCTTCGGTGTGCTCCATCGGGACTCCCAGCGTGAGACGGCGGTTACCCGCCTATTGTGTCCCATCCGTTCGTGTCCGCGTGGGAACTCCACGTGGTCGGACCGCGCGTGCTACAGCAGTCGCGGCTGCTCAGGGCCCGAGCGCAGTTGGGGGACCATCCCGAAAGGACTGAACAGCCCCTGGTCCACATCGGCCAGGAGGGGCGAACCGGCACCGGTGTGGGAGACGTAGGCGAGGTCGCGGGTCCGGCCGAGCGCCACGTACAGCTCGCGGCGGGCCGCGGCCGTGTTCGGCCAGTCCTCGGCGGTCACGCCCGTGAGGCACACCACGCGGTACTCGCCGTCGGCCGCCTCGGCGACCGACAGGCCGTCCGGCCCGATGACCGCGAGCTCGCCCTCGGCGACACCGAGTTCGGCGAGCCGCTCGGTCAGGGACTCCACGAACCGCTTCTCGTCGTCGGCGTCGACCGCGAAGTACCGGCCGATCCCCGAGCCCTCCAGGGCCGGGCGCTCGGGCTGCACGAGGCGGCCCGGGACGCGGCTGATCGGCTCGACCACCTGCGAGGCGGCCACGAGGACCGCGGCCGGGCTGCGGTGGTTGCGCGACAGGCGCATCACGTGCGCCTGCGGGAACTGCTCCCCGAACGCCGCGAACGCGGCGGGCTCGCCCGCGCACAGCGCCGAGTCCGGGTCGCCCGTGGCGGTCACGTCCGCCTCCGGCCCGCGGTGCTCGGTCAGCTGCCGGAACAGCCGCATCGGCATCCGCGGCAGGTCGTCGATGAAGAGGTGCCCCAGCTCGGGCGGGGACGCGGCGGCGAAGTCGTCGAACTCGGCGACGGTGATCGCGGCGGCCTCGCGACCCAGGAGGGAGGCCAGCTCCCGGCGGATCCGCGCCGCGCCCGCCGTCGAGGCGGCCAGCACCAGGCACTGCCTCGCGGGCACGCCCAGCTCCTGCACCAGGTACGCGGTGCGGCGGATGAGCAGGTGGGTCTTCCCGGTCCCGGGCGAGGCGTTGATGAGCAGCGGGCCGCGCCCGGCGGACGCGGCGACGCGCTGCATCGCGTCGAGGGAGTCGAGCAGGCCCGCCCCCACTTCGTCCATGCCGGTGAGCAGCGGGGCGGACTCCAGCCACGGGTCGGGCGTCCGCGTCGTCAACGCCGGCTCCGGCATCGGCACGGACTCGCGGACGTACCGCGAATGGGGCCGGTGCGAGCGGCGCCGCCGCTCGCCGGTGGTCCGCATGTCGGCCGAGAGCTCGAACAGCGGGGACGCCACCTGCGGCTGCTTTCGTTCTTCAGGACGGCGCACACATGCATCCTCGCAGACACGCACCGCCCCCGAGCCAGCGGCTCCCGACCCCGGACCGCGCCCGCACCCTCCCGGCGCGTGCGATCCCGTCCCGGACTCGCTCCGACCCGGCCTGCACCTGCGAACGCGCACCGTGTCGGACCCGGGGCGTACGGTCATGGAAAGGGGCCGCAGCACGGGACAAATCCGGAAAATCCACTTTCACGTTCCGCTCCGCACCCGGACCGGCCCGCCTCACCCGCCCGCGAACGGCGGCAGCACCTCGACCACGACCCCCGCGGGCAGCACCGTCCCCGGGTCCCGCGCGGCCAGTCCGTCCACCAGCAGCGTCGACGCCGACAGGACCTTCCCCAGCACCGGCCCGTGCCGCCGCTCCAGGACCGACTTCAGCTCCGCGACGTCGGCGGCGCTCACCTGCTCCTCGCCGCGACCCGCGGCCGCCTTCGCGCCCGCGAAGTACCGCACCGTGACCACCCTCAGCCCCCGATCGCCGACATCGGCCGCGACGGCTGGAGGAACGACGGGTCGTCGATGCCGTGCCCGGGCAGCTTGCCCCACATGGCCTCCCGCCAGCGCCCCGCGACCTCCGCGTCCGAGGCGCCCTCGCGCAGGAGCCCCCGCAGGTCCGTCTCGCCCCGCGCGAACAGGCAGTTGCGGACCTGCCCGTCGGCGGTGAGGCGGGTGCGGTCGCAGTCGCCGCAGAACGGCCGCGTCACCGAGCCGATGACGCCGACCTTCGCGGGCCCGCCGTCGACCAGCCACGTCTCGGCCGGGGCCGACCCGCGGTGCGCCGGGTCGGGCACGAGGTCGAACTCGGCGCGCAGCGCGTCGAGGATCTCGGCGGCGGTGACCATCTCGTCTCGGCGCCACACGCCCGCCGCGTCGAGCGGCATCTGCTCGATGAACCGCAGCTCGTAGCCGTGCTCGAGGGCGAACCGCAGGAGCGCGGGCGCCTCGGTGTCGTTGACGCCGCGCATGAGCACGGTGTTGATCTTGACGGGGGCGAGGCCGGCGGCGGCCGCGCCCGCGATGCCCGCGAGCGTCGCGTCGAGCCGGTCGCGCTTGGCGAGGGCCTTGAACGTGTCGCGGTCGAGCGTGTCGAGGGAGACGTTGACGCGGTCGAGCCCGGCGGCGACGAGCGTCGGCGCGAGCTTGTCGAGGCCGATCGCGTTGGTGGTCAAGGAGATCTCGGGGCGCGGCGCCAGGGCGGCGGCCTCGGCGACGATGCCGGGGAGGCCGGGGCGCAGGAGCGGTTCGCCGCCGGTGAAGCGCACTTCGCGGACGCCGAGGTCGCGGACGGCGATGCGCACGAGCCGCGACACCTCGTCGTCGGTGAGGAGCGTCGGCTTCGGCAGCCAGGGGAGTCCGGCTTCGGGCATGCAGTAGGCGCACCGCAGGTTGCAGCGGTCGGTCAGGGACACGCGCAGGTCGGTCGCGACGCGCCCGTGCCGGTCCCGCAGGGCGCCGGGGCCCTGCGCGCTCGCGGGCTCCGCGGAGCCGGGTGCGGGGATCGGTGCAGGCATGGTTCGAGCGTAGTCCCCCACTATGACAGTTTCGTAAAGTGAGACACGAGTCCCATGAGCTGGGAGCGGTAGGCCCGGCCGAAGAGCGTGGTGTGGACCAGGAGCGGGAACAGCTGGTGCAGCGGCGTCCGCTCCTCCCAGCCGTCGGCGAGCGGCGCGGCCTCTGCGTACGCGGCGAGGACGGTGTCGAGCAGGGGCGTCCCGCCCCACAGGCGCAGGTTCGCGAGGTCGGTCTCGCGGTGGCCGCCGTGCGCGGCCGGGTCGATGAGCCAGGCCCGGTCGGCGCCCCACAGGACGTTCCCCCACCACAGGTCGCCGTGGACGCGGGCGGGCGGCTCCTCGGGCCCGGCGAGGCCGTCGAGCCGGGACGCGAGCTTCTCGATGGCCGCGGTGTCGGCGGGGTCGAGGGCGCCGTTGTCGCGGGAGGGCTTCAGGTACGGGGCGATCCGCTTGGCGGCGTACCACTCCGGCCAGGCCGGGCCCGCCGGCTCGTTGTCCATGAAGGTCTCGCCGATGTAGCCGCGCCAGGGCGCGCCGAACCGGTCGGCGCCCGCGGCGTGCATGCGCGCGAGGTCGCGGCCGAGCGCGGCGGCGTGGCCGGGGGTCGGGGCGGCGGGTTCGATCCAGGGTTCGACGAGCATCGCGTCGTCGGCGTGCAGGAGCGGGACGACCGCCTCGGTGGCCTCGCCGAGCCAGCGGAGCCCGTGGGCCTCGGCGGCGAGGTAGCCGGGGGCGCGGCCC
The DNA here is from genome assembly GCA_040643255.1 of Glycomyces sp. NPDC047369. GTDB lineage: Bacteria > Actinomycetota > Actinomycetes > Mycobacteriales > Micromonosporaceae > Glycomyces. The sequence goes on from JBEYTX010000002.1 coordinate 943,799, forward strand.
TCGGCGAACTTCGCGAACAGGTGCGAGCCGTCGTCGAAGGTGAGCCGCTGCGCGGCGGCCGATCCGGCGCTGGGGGTCTGGAGGGGCATCGAGAAGTCGTTGGCCTTCACCGGGGTCGTGCGCACCCGCTGGTGCTCGATGAGCTGCGGCAGCAGGCGCAGGTCGCGGCGGTCGGGGACTTCTCTCACCGCTCCAATGTAACCGAGTCCGGTGCGGGGCGAACGGAACCGGGCCGGGCCGCTTCGCGGCCCGGCCCGTCCGGTGTCCGGCTGGCTCCTGAAGAGAACGTCCTGTTCAGAGGCGTTGTCGGTGGTCGCGGGTACGGTCGTGGCGGTCGGACGGCCCGGCATGCGGGTGCCGGGTCGCCCGACCGGCCGAGGAACCGGTGCGGCCGCGCTTAACCGAGCTTCGCCGCCACGTAGTCGATCGCCTCGGTGAGCTTGGCGGTGTCCGCCGGGTCCACCGCGGGGTAGGTGGCGATGCGCAGCTGGTTGCGGCCGAGCTTGCGGTACGGCTCGGTGTCGACGACCCCGTTGGCGCGCAGCACCTTCGCGATCTCGGCGGCGTCGACGCCCTCGAAGTCGACCGTGGCGACCACGTTGGAGCGGAGGGAGGGGTCGGTCACGAACGGCGTCGCGAACGTGCTCGCGTCGGCCCAGGAGTAGATCGCGCCGGCCGATTCGGCGCAGCGCTTGGCCGCGGCGTCGAGGCCGCCCGCGGCGTTGAGCGCGTCGACCTGCTCGGCCGCGAGCACCACGGTGGCCACGGCCGGGGTGTTGTACGTCTGCTCCTTGCGGGAGTTGTCGATCGCGGTCTTCAGGTCGAGGAACGCGGGGATGTACCGGCCCGAGGCGGCGATGCGCTCGGCGCGCTCGATCGCGGCGGGGCTGAGGATCGCGATCCACAGGCCGCCGTCCGAGGCGAGGCCCTTCTGCGGCGCGAAGTAGTAGCAGTCGGTCTCGGTGAGGTCGACCGGCAGGCCCGCGGCCGCGGAGGTCGCGTCGTGGAGCATGAGCGCGCCCGGGTGCGCGACGCGCCTGACGTCGACGGCCACGCCGGTGGAGGTCTCGTTGTGCGGCGTCGCGTAGACGTCCGCGTCCTCCTCGTACGAGAGGTACGCGGCGGTGCCGGGCTCGGCGGTGACGATCGTCGGGTCGCCGAGGTGCGGGGCGATCTTGATCGCCTTCGCGAACTTGGAGCCGAACTCGCCGAAGCTGGCGGCCTGGGCGCGGTCGTCGACGAGGCCGAACACGGCGACCTCCCAGAACGCGGTCGCGCCGCCGACGCCGAGGACGACCTCGTACCCGTCGGGGAGGCCGAAGAACTCGGCGAGGCCCGAGCGCAGGCGCCCGACCTGCGATTTGACGGCCTTCTGGCGGTGGGAGGTGCCCATGACGGACCTGCCGAGACCCGACAGCGCGCTCATGGCCTCGGACGGGACCTTGGAGGGTCCGGATCCGAAGCGCCCGTCGGCGGGCAGCAGCTCTGCGGGGATGGTGATCTGGTCGGTCACGGTAAGGCTCCCATCTGGGTCGGTCCTGGGCCTCACTGTAAACCCGGGCCTGCGGGGCGTGATCGCGCGGGCCCGGCCCGGCCGCAGGCTGGGACGGGCGGACCGGCAGGTCAGGCGGCGGACTCCCACCCGACGGGCGGCGGCGCGCCGGGCCCGGCCTGCGCCGTCCGCAGGTCGCCGTCCGCGGCGAGCGCCCACAGCCGCAGCGACCCGTCGGAGCCGAACGCGGCGGCGGGCCGCTTGAGGATCGTGGCGTCGCCGCGGGTCCACGGCCGCGACAGGAGCGCGGGCTCCCCTGCACCGCCGTCGAGGTCGGCGAGGTCGAGGACGAGGACCGCGGGGGCGCCGCTGCCGTCGTCGCAGGCGACGGCGAGCGCCCCGTCGGGGCCGAGCGCGACGGTCGGCGCGAGGATCCCGCCTTCGAGGGGGACGCGCACGCCCGTCCACTCGGTGCCCTGCCCGAGGTGGAGGACGACGTCGCTGCTCCCGGCGGCGCGGGAGGCGATCAAGGTCCGCCCGTCGGGGACCCGGGCGGCGGTGACGGCCCCGGCGGGGATGTGGGCGGCCCCGTCGGCGCCGGGCAGGTCGAGGTTGCGGTGGGTCCAGGCGGTGCCGTCGCCTTCCCAGGCGGCGACGTTGTCGGGGGTGGCGGCGACGATGGTGAAGGCGCCGGCGGCGCCGACCGCGGCGGGCGCCTCGTGGACGGCGGGCCCGGGGAGGCGGGTCCAGTCGCTCCAGCCGTCGGCGGTGCGGGTGCGCACGGCGAGGCCGCCGTCGGGGTGGCGCAGGCACGCGACCGCGGTGGCGCCGTCGTCGGCGGCCGCGGGCTGCCCGACGGTGCGCGCGGCCGGGCCGGTCCCGGCGGGGTTGCCGAGGTTGTCCCATGCGCCGGTGTCGCGGTCGAGGCAGTACAGGTCCCGCACGTGCGCGGCCGGGTCCTCCGCGAGGACGGGGCCGATCCCGTACAGGCGGGTCCCGGCGGCCGCGAGGGACGGGAGGAGGGCGGGGCCGCCGAGGTCCTCCCAGCCGCCGTCCCGCAGGACCGCGGCGCGGCCGCCGCGCACGGCGGCGGGCGCGATGCCCTCGGCGGTGCCGAGGGGGACGAGGGCCTGCGTGTACCGCGGATGGGTGGCGTGCCCGTAGGTGGTCCCGGCGCCGGGGCCGACGATGAGCCGGTCGCCGCAGCCGGGGGCGTGGCCGCAGTCGCCGCCGTCGGCCCACGCGTACGCGTCCAGGGCCGCGCCCTTGGCGTCGAGGTCGGCGGGGCCGAGGTTCCCGGGCCAGCGGCGGTTGTAGTAGCCGCGCCAGGACTCGACGGTCGCGTCCGCCCCCAGGGCGGCCTCCCACGCGAAGAGCGCGGCGGCGGTGTGGTCGATGTGGTCGGAGTAGCCGGTCTGCTCGGCGCCGAGCCGCTCCCCGGCGACGGGGTCCGGGTCGGGGTCGAGGGTGTTGACGGCGACCGGCCGGTACCGGTCGATCAGCTCCGCGAGGCTCGCGCGCACCGTGGCGCGGTCCACGGTCGACTCGCCGCCGAGCGGCGAGCCGGTGGGCGGCAGGACCGCGGAGGCGTCGAGGCGGCCCTCCCACAGGGCGAGGAGGCGCGTGAAGTCGCCGGTGACGCGCCCGAGGTTCGTCCACAGGGAGCAGAACACGAGGTGTACGCCGGGCTTGTCGCGCAGGACGCACAGCTCGACGTCCTGCCCGGAGTCGAGCGTGGCCCGCGTCCGGTCCCAGGGCGCGTCGGCGTCGCCGAGGGCCATGAGCGCGTAGGCGCGGCGCAGCCCGTTGTTCCGGGCCGCGGCGTACCCGGCGTAGTCGACGGGCGCGGCGGTGTCCCACGTGTTGCGCCCGTCGGCCTCGCCCGCGGTGAGGACCACCGTGCACAGGTCCGCGCCGTCCTCGACGACGCGGGCGACGCGCGGGTTCACGAAGTACAGGCAGTCGTCGGGGTGCGCGCCGATCATCATGTGGACGGGGCCGGTGCGGGGCGGCTCGGGGAACGGGGTGCCGGACGCGGCGTCCCACACGGACCTCGTGCTCTCGGCCGCCGCGGCGGTCACGGCCAGCCCGGCGAGGCCGCCGACCAGGAGGTCGCGGCGGCGCAGGTGCGGCGTCCGGGGGGAGGGCATGCGTCGTCCCGTTCGGGTGGTGGGGTTTCGGGGACGATCCTATCCCGACCGCGCATACCGGGTATCGCCGAGGGAATGTGAAAGCGGCCCGCACCCGTGGAGGGCGCGGGCCGCTCTAAGGCGTCTTGCGGCTAGTTCCAGCCCTCGACCTCGTCGAGGCCGCGCGGGCCCGGGCCGACGTAGGTCGCGGACGGGCGCACGATGCGGCCGAGCTTCTTCTGCTCCAGGATGTGGGCGCTCCAGCCGCCCACGCGGGCGCACGTGAAGATCGGCGTGAACAGCTCCGCGGGGACCTCCGCGAAGTCGAGGAGCACCGCGGACCAGAACTCGACGTTCGTGGCGAGCACGCGGTCGGGCTTGCGGGCGCGCAGCTCGGCGAGGGCCGCGGACTCCAGGGCCTCGGCGACCTCGTAGCGGGGGGCGCCCAGCTCCTTCGCGGCGGCGCGGAGCACGCGCGAGCGCGGGTCCTCGGCGCGGTACACGCGGTGGCCGAAGCCCATGAGGCGCTCGCCGGAGTCGAGGAGGTTCTTGACGTAGCCCTCGGCGTCGCCGGACTTCTCGACGCCCTCGATCATGTGGAGGACGCGCGAGGGGGCGCCGCCGTGCAGCGGGCCGGACAGGGCGCCGATGCCGGAGGAGATCGCGGCGGCCGCGTCGGCGCCGGTGGAGGCGACCACGCGGGAGGTGAACGTGGAGGCGTTCATGCCGTGCTCGGCGGCCGACATCAGGTAGGTGTCGACGGCCTTGACGTGCGCCGGGTCGGGCTCGCCGCGCCAGCGGCGCATGAACCGCTCGGTGATGGTCTCGGCCTTGTCGATCTCCGACTGGGGCACGGCCGGGCGGCCGGAGCCGCGCGCCGACTGGGCGATGAACGACAGCGTGGTGACGGACACCCGGGCGAGATCGTCCCGGGCGGTCTCGTCGTCGATGTCGAGCAGCGGCTTCAGGCCCCAGTACGGGGCGAGCATGGCGACCGCGGCCTGGGCGTCGACGCGGGTGTCGCCGGAGGAGACCGGGACGGGCACGGGCTCCGCGGCGGGCAGGCCGCTCCCGAACTTCCCGTCGACGAGGAGGCCCCATACGTCGCCGTAGGTGCTCTGCGCTACCAGGTCCTGGATGTCCACCCCGCGGTAGCGGAGCGAACCACCCTCTTTGTCAGGCTCGGCGATCTCGGTTTCGAAGGCGATGACGCCCTCGAGGCCGGGCTTGAACTCAGACATCGTTGTACTCCTGAGTGTGTTGTCCCTGTGGTTGCCGACCGGGGGCTTCCGGGAGGCGACGGTTCGTAGTTATCTGGAAATGGTGCCTCAAGGCCGTCCGCGACGGAAGTGCCCGCGGGCCGGGGGTGATCCTCGACGGCGGTACGGAAGTGGCGCAAAATATGAGACAAGCATCGTGAGCTTAGGTATTTGCCCAATTTTGCCGGTTTTGATGGGAGGGTTTCAATAATGGGTCTTGTTGGTTTCAACGGTTTCCTGCGATCTCGCCCACATCGACACGCGTGCCGCAGGTCATCCGACATGAGCTAACGTCAAAGCACATCCAGCCCATCGATAACGACATGGAGGTAACCCCTATGGCGCTGTCCGGCGAGCAATGGGTGATCGCCTACAACGACCACGAGGCCACCATCGTCGCTGTCGGCGGCGGCGTGCGCTCGTACTCCTACCGCGGCCGCCCGGTCGTCATGAGCTACGGCGACGAGGAGCTCGCCCCCGGCTGGTCCGGCCACGTCCTGGCCCCCTGGCCCAACCGCATCCGCGACGGCAAGTACGCCTACGGCGGCACCGACTACCAGCTCCCGGTCAACGAGATCGAGACCAACACCTCCCTCCACGGGTTCGTCGCCTGGGCCGAATGGTCCGCCGTCGAGGTCACCGACACCTCGGTCACCCTCGAATGCCGCCTCCCCGCCCGCCTCGGCTACCCGTGGACGCTGCAACTGCGCACCCGCTGGTCCGTCGGCCCCGGGGGCCTGCGCGCGGCCCACACCGTCTCCAACCCCGGCACGAAGACCGCCCCCTTCGGCATGGGGACCCACTCGTACCTCATCCCCGGCTCCCTGGAGCGGATCGACGAGGCCACGCTCCACGTCCCGGCCGCCAAGAAGCTGAAGCTCGACAAGCAGCGCATCCCCGTCGGCTCCGGCGCCGGCGACTTCGACGAGCCCACCGTGCTCAAGGACCTCGTCGTCGACGACGCCTACGGCGACCTCAAGCGCGGCTCCGACGGCAAGGCCGAAGTCCGCCTCGCCGACCCCGTCTCCGGACAGGCCGTCACCGTGTGGATGGACGAGTCCTTCGGATGGGTGCACATCTACACCTCCGACGGCCTCGAAGGCGACCGCAAGCGCGCCTCCGTCGCCATCGAGCCGACCACCTGCCCGCCGAACGCCCTCGCCACCGGAGAGGACCTCATCGAACTCTCCCCCAGCGAAGCCTGGTTCGGCGTCTGGGGCATCCGCCCCGAGTAGGCACCGCAGCAGCGAACGAGGGACCGTCCCGCCGGGACGGTCCCTCGCCGCATACCCGAACCGAACTCACCTCCGCGAAGTTATCCACAGGCCCCCGACCTGCGGCTCCGCGAGTTATCCACAGCCCCAAAACTTTTCCTTGCCGGTCTCCGGCCCCACCCGTCAAGGTTGCTCCAAGTCACGCGAACACCACCGAGCGTAGGAGCAACCATGGCCGCGATCCTCGACCGCCGCACCGCCACCGCCGCACCCGCGGCCGAATCCCTCCTCATCACCGCCGACGACCGCCTCGCCGAAGCCGTCATCCCCCTCGCCGCCGCCGCAGGCCATCCCCTCCGCCGCGTCGAGCACGCCCCCGACGCCGCAGGCACCTGGCAGCGCGCACCCGTCGTCCTCGTCGGACCCGACCTCGGCGCCGCCTGCGTCGCACTCGGCTACCCCGCCCGCGAACACCTCGTCGTCTGCACCACCGTCACCTGGCTCGGCAACGACCCCGCCGACGAATCCATCCTGTGGCCCATGGCGATCGGACTCAACGCCACCGGCGTCATCGCCCTCCCCGCCGCCGACGACTGGCTCCTCGACCTGCTCACCCGCACCGCCCGCGACACCGAACCCGCACCCGTCATCGCCACCGTCGCCGGACACGGAGGCGCCGGCGCCTCCACCATCGCCCTCGCCGCCGCCAGCGCCGCGGCCCGAGACGGCCGCTGCACCGTCCTCATCGACCTCGACCGCACCGGCGGCGGCATCGACGCCGCCGCCGGACTCGCCGCCCAGCCGGGCTGGCGCTGGCCCTCCCTCGCCGAAGGGTCCGGCCTCCTCGATCCCGAACGGCTCCTCGACGGCCTGCCCCGCCGCGGCGGCCTCCACATCGTCGGCCCCGACCCGCGCAACCCCGCCGACGTCCCGGCCGCCGTGTTCGACCAGGTCCTGCGGGCCGCGCAGCTCGCCGCCGACCTCGTCGTCGTGGACCTGCCGCGCGCCCGCACCGACGCGGCCATCCGCGCGGCCTCCGCCGCCCGCTCGGTCGCGGTCGTCATCGGGCCCGGCGAGCGGTCCTGGGAGGCCGCCCGCTCCGTCACCGCCGCCTACGGCCTCTACAACGCCCACCTCGGCGCGGTCCTGCGCGGCGACACCCGCGACAGGCCCGCGGGCGTCTCCTGGGACGGCCCGCGCGAAGCGGACTGGGCCGAACCCCCGGTGTGGGGCGCGCTCCCCACCGACCGGCGCCTCCCGGCGCTGCTGCGCCAGGGCCGCGTCCCGCGCGGGCGCCTCGCCCGCGCCGTCCACGACCTGACGGCCGAGCTCAGCCGCGAGCGCCCGCGCCGCGACCTCGCCCGCACCGGGGCGTCCCGATGAGCCTCGAACTGCTGGACCGGGTCCGGCGACAGCTCGCCGCGCAGTCCCGGCCGGACGGCCGCGACTCCGCCACCGCGGAGATCGTCCGGGCCCTGCGCGCCTCCGGGGCCGCCCCGCCCGACCAGTCCGCGCTCCTGCGGCTCTCGGCGTCGCTCAGCGGCGACCTCATCGGCGCCGGGCCGCTCCAGCCGCTGCTCGACGACCCGGCGGTCACCGACGTCGTCGTCAACGGCGCGGGCGGCGTCTGGGCCGACCGCGGTGAAGGGCTGCGGCCCACCGAGGTCCGCCTGGGCCGGGCCGACGCGGTCCGCTCCCTCGCCTGCCGCCTCGCCGCGGCGGCGGGCAGGCGCCTCGACGCGGGCAGCCCGTACGCGGACGTGCGGCTCCCGGACGGCACCCGGTTCCACGCCGTCCTCCCGCCGATCGCCGCCACCGGGCCGTACCTGTCGTTCCGCACCCACCGGTCGAAGGCGTTCACGCTGACGCAGCTCGTCGAGGCCGACACGCTCACCGCCGCCATGGCCGACCTCCTGCTCCGCGTGGTCGAGGCACGCCTGCCGTTCCTGGTGACAGGCGGGACGGGATCCGGAAAAACCACTCTATTGGCGAGTCTGCTGTCGAACGCGCCGCGCACGGAGCGGATCGTGATCGTCGAGGACGCCGCCGAACTCGCGCTCGACCATCCGCACGCGCTCACGCTCGAATCGCGGCCCGCGAACGTCGAAGGCGCCGGGGCGGTCGACCTCGCGGCCCTGGTCCGCCAGGCCCTGCGCATGCGGCCCGACCGGATCGTCGTCGGCGAATGCCGCGGCGCCGAGGTCGTGGAACTCCTGGGCGCCTTGAACACCGGCCACGAAGGCGGCGCGGGGACGCTCCACTGCAACACCGCCGCCGACGTGCCCGCCCGCCTGGAGGCCCTCGCCCTCCCGCACGGCCTCCCGCGGGCCGGACTCCACGCGCAGCTCGTCGCGGCCCTGCGCGTCGTCGTCCACCTGCGGCGCACCGGCACCGGCCGCCAGGCCGCCGAGATCGCCGTCATCGAATCAGGGCCCGCCGGGCTCGCCGTCACCACCGCCTGGACCCGCCACGGACCCGGCGAATCCGCCGGGATCCTCGAACGCCTGCTGAGGGAGCGAACCGCATGACCGCCATCGCCAACGCCCTGATCGCCCACCGGCCCAAGACCGCCGCCGCCTGCATCGCCCTGACCGCGGCACTGCTCGCCGCCTGGCTCGCCGGATACCGCCACCAGGGCGGCCTCGGCCTCCTCGCGGCCGCCAACGCCGCACTCGTCGCCGCCGTCTACGCCGCGGCCGCCGCGATCAGCTGGCACCGGGCCCTGCGCCGGAGACGACGGCGCGACGCCGACCGGGCCGCCGCCGACACGGTCGCCTACCTCGCGGCCGACCTGGCCGCGGGCACCGACCCGGCCCGCGCCCTCGCCTCGGCCGAACCCGACTGGCCCGCCGAGGCCACCGCCGCCGCGGCCCGTCTCCGCGCCGCCCTCGCGATCGCCGCGGAACTCGGCGCGCCCGCCGCGGACCTGTGCCGCCGCCTCGCCGAGCACCTCCGCGAGACCGAGCAGTCGACCGCCCGCGCCTACGCCCAGACCGCGTCGATCCGCGCCACCGCCGCACTGCTCATCGCCCTCCCCGCCGCCGGAGTCGCCTTCGGCGAACTCCTCGGCGCCGGGGCGCTCGCGTTCCTCCTCGCGAACCCGCTCGGCATGGCCGCCGCCGCGACCGCCATGGGCCTGCAAGCCGCAGGACTCGCCTGGACGAGCGCCCTCATCAACACCGTCGGAACGGGAGGCGCGCCATGATCCGCCGCCTCACCGGACCGCTCCTGGGCGTCATCGCCGCCGTCGCCGTCGGCGGGCCGCTCGGCATCCTCGCGGGCTTCGCCGCCTGGTGGCTCGCCGCCCGGCTCCTGCGCCGCGACCCCGACCGCACCGAACGGGCCGCCGCCGACCGGCTCGCCCCCGCCTGGCCGTGGACCCTCGACCTCATCGCGGCGGGCCTGCGCTCCGGCGCCCCGTTCCCGCAGGTCGCCTTCGCGGTCGCCGACACCGAGGACCCGGCGATCGGCGAGCGCCTCAACCGGTTCGCCGGAGCGATCCACCTCGGCGCCACCGCCGCCGAAGCGCTCCCCGAACTCGGCAGGCTCCCCGGCGCCGCCCGCCTCGCCCGCCAGCTCGACCGCTCCGGCGACACCGGCGCCGCCGTCGCCGGAGGACTCGAGCAGCTCGCCGCGTCGCTGCGCGCCGAGCAGCGCACCAGGACCGACGAACGCGCCGGACGCGCCGCAGTGGCCCTCGTCGGCCCGCTGTGCCTGTGCTTCCTGCCCGCGTTCGTCATCGCCGGCATCGGCCCCGTGGTCCTCGGCGTCGTCGCCGAGACCCTGGCCCCCGGCCGCTGACCCGACCCCGCACGACCGAACCGCACGACCAGAGAGGACACCGCAATGCGCGTTGACACCCGAACCACCGACCACCGACCGTCCCCCGCCCTGCAAGCCGCCTGCCGACCCGACTCGATCCGCTGGCCCACCTGCCGCACCGCGACCTGCAACGCCCCCAGGTGCAAGGCGTTCCGCGACGACCGCGAACCCGAACACGACGACCTCGACGAACCCACCGTCCGCCTCACCGCCGCCCCGGTCGACGCACCGGCCTGGTCCCCCGGGGCCAACCGCGCCCGCACGCCCATCACCGCCGAAGAACCGCAGACCCCCGACGACCGACCGGCCTCCCGCTACCGCCGACCCGGCCCCGGCGAACCCGACGAATGGCGCCCCGGCCGCATGCGCGGCACCGCGAAACCGAGCTGGGGCGGCAAGTTCGCGTCACGCATGCGCGGCGACAGCGGCATGAGCACCGCCGAGTACGCCCTCGGCACGCTCGCCGCGGTCGCCTTCGCGGGCATCCTCATGAAGGTCGTCACCTCCGGACCGGTCGAGGCCGCCCTCCAGGCCCTCATCGAACGGGCCCTCTCATGAACGCGCCGTGCCGGACCCGGCCGCGCGCGAGCCGCCCGCCCGACCGGCGCTCCCGCGACGACCCGCGCCAGCGCGGGTACGTCACCGCCGAGACCGCGGCGGCGCTCCCGGTGGTCGTCGCGGTCATGGCGCTGGGACTGTGGGCGGTGGCGGCGGTCGGCCTGCACGTCAGGGCGATCGACGCGGCCAACAGCGCCGCGATCGCCGCCGCCCGCGGCGAGGACCCGCACGCGGTCGCGGCGGCCTACCTGCCCGACGGCGCCTCCGTCGCGGTCTCGGAGGACGGCGGCCTCGCACGGGCCGTGGTCACCGCGTCGGCGGAGCCGCTCGGCCCGCTCACGCCGCCGCTGACGGTCACCGCGACCGCCGTCGCACCGCTCGAACCGGGACTGGTCCGATGAACCGGACCCGCCCCGACCTGAGCGCCCGGATCCGGTTCGCCCGGCGCGCCAGGGGTTCGGGCGAGCAGGGCTCGGCGACGGTCCTCGCGGCCGGGGTGGCCGCGGCGCTGGTCGCGACCGCGGTGGCGTTCACCGCGATCGGACAGGCCGGAGCCGCCCGCCACCGCGCCCAGGGCGCGGCCGACGCCGCCGCGCTCGCGGGCGCCGCCAAGGTCCTCTTCGGCGAGGGGGAGGCGTGCGCCGAGGCGAGGTCGGTGGTCGGGCGGACCTCGACCGAGTTCGTCCGCTGCGACGTCGACGGCCTCGAAGTGACGGTCCACGTCAACGAGACCCCGGCGGGCCTCCCGCGGATCCTCGGCCCCGCCAGGGCCGTCTCCCGAGCGGGCCCCGTGACCCTCGAATGACCGAGTGAACAACCCGCCTCCCGGCGGCCGCGGCCAGGCCGCCGGGAGGACCAAAGAATGACAGAGGCTTGACGAGCTCATTGGTGTGCTGGTCGGCGGAGGGTGGGCACGGGGAGGGGGAGGGGCCCCGGAATCCGTCCGCCTCGACCCCGTCGGGAGGCGTGAAAGCGCTGACAGAGCAGGGAATGAGGTGGTTTGGTCACACTCCCGAGTGTCGAGGGGCTGGAGGGTCGCCCGGCAGGCCGCGGGCTGTCTACACTCGCGCAATGGAGAAACACCGTTCTTCACCTGACCAGGTGACCGCGACCCGGTCGCCCGGCCGCCGCACGTACCTCATGTGCCGCCCCGCCTACTACGCGGTCGAGTACGCCATCAACCCTTGGATGGACACCACCGCCCCCGTCGACGCCGCCCTCGCCTGCGCCCAGTGGGAAGAGCTCGCCGACATCTACACCGCCCTCGGCCACGAGGTCCTGCGCCTCGAACCCGAGCCCGGCCTCCCCGACATGGTCTACGCCGCCAACGGCGCCTTCGTCGTCGACGGCATCGCCTACGGCGCGAGCTTCCGCCACCCCGAGCGCCGCCCCGAGGCCGACGCCCACGAGAAGTGGTACCGCACCTCCGGCTGGACCTTCGCCGAACCCGAGCACATCAACGAAGGCGAAGGCGACTTCACCTACCTGCCCGGCCGCGAGCTCGTCCTCGCCGGCTGGGGCTTCCGCACCGACGCCCGCGCCCACGCCGAGGCCGCCGACGTGTTCGGCCGCCAAGTCGTCTCCCTGCGCCTCGTCGACCCCCGCTACTACCACCTCGACACCGCCCTCGCCCCCCTCGACGACCACAACATCGCCTACTACCCCGACGCCTTCGCCCCCGGCAGCCGCCTCCTCCTCGAGCGGCTCTTCCCCGACGCCGTCATCGCCGACGCCGAGGACGCCGCCGGATTCGGCCTCAACTTCGTCTCCGACGGCCGCAACGTCGTCATCAACGCCGAAGCCGAGGCCATGGCCCGCAAGGTCGCGGACGCCGGCTACACGCCCGTCCCCGTCGACCTCTCCGAGCTCAAGAAGGGCGGCGGTTCCGTCAAGTGCTGCACCGCCGAACTGCGCCGGTAGCAGGCCGCTGACGCGGGCCGCCACGGCGCCGCGGGCCCGACCGCAAGCAGCGCAAGGGGGCCGGTGCGACAACGAGTCGCACCGGCCCCCTTCGTCAACCGCTGAACGTAATTCGAGGGTGCGGGCCGCGTCCTGCCACGGCAGGCGTCCAACCGCCGCCGCGGTCCGCACCCTGGTCTCGGGCCGGGCCCGCAGGCCCGGCGGGGAGGTCAGGCCGCGGCCAGCGTCGGCGCCGGGCCCACCGCGCCCTGCACCACCGGGCCGGGCCCGACCTGACCCTGCGCCGTCGAACCCGCCGGGCCAGGGGACGGCCGCCCCGCGTTGACCGGGGACGACGGCGGGCGCGGCGACGGGACCGGGCCGCGCGGCGGCTCGATCGCGCGGACCGCCGGGCGCACGAGCCGCTCCAGGCGGACCGTGTCGCTCATCGGGAACGGGCTCGTCGGATGCCCGCCCGCCTCCGGGAAGAGCGCGCCCGCGAGCGGCGCGGGGACGACCGGGAAGACGCCGCTGGGGGACAGGAGCGGGTTCGGCCGCTGCTGCCGGGGCCGCCCGGCCGGGCGGGCCGTGACCTTCGGGCGGCGGAACGCCCGCGCGAGGAGCGCGTCCACCCGCCACACCCGCTTGGCGTGGGTCGCGGGGAGCCAGAAGTGCCAGCGGTGCGGCTCGGTCGCGCCGGGGCCCTCCAGGACCGTGAAGTTGAGTTCGACGCCGGGCCCGGCCGGGTCGGCCGACCAGCGGAGGTTCTCGATCGCCGCGACCGGCGCGTCGAGGCACAGGCGCACGCGGCCGAGCAGCCGCGACTGCCGGGTCACCACCAGGCGCTCGCCCGTGAGCATGAGGACGTGGTCGCCGCTGCCGAGACCGTCGGAGCCGACGCAGCGGCTCAGCAGCGACACCTGGTCGCCGGTCCGGATGTTGCGGCGCAGGAGTGGAACGTGCCGGGACAGCGCCGTCGTGGTCAGGCCCGCTTCGGCCGAACTCGCCAGCATGCTGCGAGAGAAGAGATCCATTTGCTTGTACCCCACCTAGATCCGTGCGCGACCCGATCGCTCGGGGACGCGCCCTCGAAGGGGGTAACGGCAATCCGCATATGCAGGTTACGGCTGCGAGGTGGCCTTCCCCACATCTCACCCCTTCGGGCGAGCCCGTTCGGCAGGGCGCGTGGCGCCGCGGTAGAGGACGGGATCAGTCCTCGTCTTCGGTCGGAAGCGGTTCGGGCGCTTGGAGATCGAGCTCGACCTCGAGTTCGGCTTCGAGTCCGGAGTCCGCTTCGGTTTCCAGGCCGGCATCGACGTCGACGTCGAGTTCCGTCTCGGGGTCGAGGGCCTCGTCGCTGCTCGTCCCGGACCAGTCGCCGCCCCAGTCGCTCCAGTCGCCGTCCCACTCGCCGTGGTCCCAGCTGTTCCCGGCGTCCCCGCCGTCGTCCTCGTCCTCGTTCTCGTCCTCGCCGGGGGTCTCCCCGGACTCCTCCGGCCCGCACGGGTCCTCGTCGACCGGCACCAGGCGCGGCGGCTCGGACGCCTCGCCGCCCTCCTCGACAGGGGGACCGGGGGCGTCCTCGGGCTCGCGGTCGCGCTGGGGGACGAGCTCGGCCCGCGGTTCGGCGGCGGCGGGCTCGACGCCCTCGCCGGGCTCGGCCAGCCCGCCCGGGACGGGCTCGGCGCCCGCGAGGCCGTCGATCTCGCCGGGGGTTGCCGGGGGCTCCTCGCCCTCGATGATCACGGTGCCGGACTCGATCTCCATCGGCTCGGCGCCGTCGGCGCCCGTGTAGAGCCCGCGCGTGAAGGTCCACCCGACCATCGCGAAGGACGCCACCGTGCCGGCGCTGATCCCCACCAGGGCGAACCAGATCCCCACCGGCCAGCGTCCCCCCTGGTCGCTGCCTCTGCCGTGCACTGCGTGCTCCTTCCCGCCACCCCCGTGCGACGAAACGGCCGTTCAGGGCCGATGATGTCGATGATCGACAGCCCTCGGCTACTCAGTGTCAGACTTCAGTCCCGAATAGTAATCGGGTGAAGGGTGTGACGCGCACCGCCCAGGGCTTTGGGATGCTTGGATGTACCGGAATACGAATATGAGGAGGCATCAATGGGCGACACACAGCGTCCAGCCAAGAAGACGGTCAAGAGCCGTCCGAAACCCGCCTCGACGAACGAACCACAGTTCGTGCAGCTGCTCTCACCCGAGGGACGGCGCGTCAAGCATCCCGACTACGACATCGACCTGACCGACGAGGAGTACCGCGGCCTCTACCGCGACCTCGTCATCACCCGCGAACTGGACGCCCAGGGCACCGCCCTCCAGCGCCAGGGGCAGCTCGGCCTGTGGCCGAGCCTCCTCGGCCAGGAGGCCGCCCAGGTCGGGTCCGGACGGGCCCTCCGGGCCCAGGACACCGTCTTCCCGGCCTACCGGGAGCTCGGCGTCCAGTGGTGCCGCGGCATCGACCTGATCTCGTCGTTCGCGCTGTTCCGCGGCGTCGACCTCGGCGGCCGCGACACGGTCGCCGACCGGTTCAACATGTACGCGATCGTCATCGCCTCGCAGACCCTCCACGCCGCCGGGTACGCCATGGGCGTCGCCATGGACGGCGCGGTCGGCACCGAGGACGGCGAGGCCGTCATCGTCTACCACGGCGACGGCGCGACCAGCGAGGGCGACTTCAACGAGGCGCTCGTCTGGGCCGGGGTGTTCAACTCCCCGCTGGTGTTCTTCTGCCAGAACAACCAGTACGCGATCTCCGAGACCAACGCCCGCCAGTTCCGGCTCCCGCCGTACCGGCGCGCCGAGGGCTTCGGCGTCCCCGGGATCTTCGTGGACGGCAACGACGTCCTCGCGACCTACGCGGTCACCCGCGGCGCGCTCGACCGCGCCCGCGGCGGCGAGGGCCCCAGCCTCGTCGAGGCCTACACCTACCGCATGCAGCCCCACACCACGTCCGACGACGCCACCCGCTACCGCGACGAGGCCGAGCTGGACTTCTGGCGGGCGAAGGACCCGGTGGTCCGCTACCGCAAGTGGCTCGCCGCCGAGGGCCTCGCCGACGAGGCGTACTTCGCCGCGATCGACACCGAGGCCGGCGAGCAGGTCCGGGCGCTGCGCGCCCGCGTCATGGCCCTGACCGACCCGGAGGTGTCCGAGATGTTCGACAACGTGTACGCCCTGATGCCGCCGGGCATCGCGGCCCAGCGCGCCGAGGCCGTCGAGTTCCAGGCCTCCCTCGAGGACGGGAGCGACGTCCGATGACGACCATGTCCATGATCAAGGGCCTCAACGAGGGCCTGCGCCGAGTACTCGAAGACCAGCCGAAGTCGCTCGTCATGGGCGAGGACGTGGGCCGCCTCGGCGGCGTGTTCCGCGTGACCGACGGCCTCCAGAAGGACTTCGGCGCCGACCGCATCATCGACACCCCGCTCGCCGAGTCGGGGATCATCGGCACCGCCATCGGCCTCGCCATGCGCGGCTACCGGCCGATCTGCGAGATCCAGTTCGACGGCTTCGTCTACCCCGCGTTCGACCAGCTCGTCTCCCAGCTCGCGAAGATCCCCAACCGCTCCGGCGGCCGCATCCGCCTCCCCGTCGTCGTCCGCATCCCCTACGGCGGCGGCATCGGCGCGATCGAGCACCACTCCGAGTCCCCCGAGGCGTACTTCGCGCACACCGCGGGCCTCAAGGTCGTCACCTGCTCCAACCCCGCCGACGCCTACTGGATGATCCAGCAGGCCGCCGCCGGGGACGACCCGGTCGTCTTCTTCGAGCCCAAGCGCCGCTACCACGGCAAGGGCGAGGTCGACACCGAGCAGGCCGGGCTCGACCTGTACCGGGCGCGCACCGTGCGCGACGGCCGCACCGCGACGCTCATCGCCTACGGCCCCACCGTGGACGTCGCCGAGAACGCCGCCAAGGCCGCCGCCGAGGAGGGCCTCGACCTCGAGGTCATCGACCTGCGGTCGCTGTCCCCGATCGACTGGGAGCCGCTGTTCGCGTCGGTCCGCAAGACCGGCCGGGCCGTGGTCGTCCACGAGGCGCCCGGGAACGTCGGCATCGGCGCGGAGGTCGCCGCCCGCCTCACCGAGGAGTGCTTCTACTCCCTGGAGGCGCCCGTCCTGCGGGTGACCGGCTACGACGTGCCTTACCCGGCGAGCCGCCTCGAAGACGACTACCTTCCGAACCTGGACCGCGTGCTCGACGCCGTCGACCGGTCCCTGGAGCACTGAGGAGGCGAACATGGGACAGAAGATCACGTTCAACCTGCCCGACCTCGGTGAGGGCCTCACCGAGGGCGAAGTCGCCGCATGGCTCGTGGAGCCCGGCGGCGAGGTCAAGCTCAACCAGCCGTTCGTCGAGGTCGAGACCGCGAAGGCCCTCGTCGAGGTGCCCAGCCCCTACGACGGGGTGCTCGCCGAGCACCACGCCGAGGCGGGCACCACGGTCGACGTCGGCAAGCCGCTGGCGACCTTCGAGGTCGAGGGGGCCGACGCGCCCCCGGAGCCGAAGAAGGAGGAGCGCACGCCGAACCTCGTGGGCTACGGCGCCCGCGAGGCGGGGTCCAAGCGCCGCAAGCGCAAGGGCGCCCCGGTCGCGGAGACGCCGGCGCCGCCCGCGCAGTCGCTCGCCCCGGTGACGCCGCCGTCGGTGATCACGCCGTCGTTCACGCCGCCGCCGGTGGAGCCCGCCCCGGTCCCCGCTGCCCCGGCCGCGAGCGGCCCGGTGCTCGCCAAGCCGCCGGTCCGCAAGCTCGCCAAGGACCTCGGCGTCGACCTCGCGTCGGTCGTGCCGACCGGCCCGAACGGGACGGTCTCGCGCGCCGACGTCGAAGCGGCCGTCGCAGGTCCGGCCCCGGCCGCGCCGCAGCGCGTCGCCGTCGCCGCGGAGGACCAGCGGATCCCGATCAAGGGCGTGCGGAAGCTGACCGCGCAGAACATGGTCGCGTCGGCGTTCACCGCGCCGCACGTCACCGTGTTCCTCACCTGCGACGTCACCGGCATGATGGAGACGGTCAAGGAGTTCAAGGCGCGCAAGGAGTTCGCGGACGTCAAGGTCACGCCGCTCCTGTTCGTCGCCAAGGCCGTCCTGCTGGCCGCCCGCCGCCACCCGATGATCAACGCCCGCTGGGACGAGGCCGCCCAGGAGATCGTCGTCAAGCACGACGTGAACCTCGGCATCGCCGCCGCCACCCCGCGCGGCCTGGTCGTCCCGAACGTCAAGGCCGCCCAGGACCTGAGCCTGGTCGAGCTGGCCGACGCCATCGGTTCGCTCGCCCGCACCGCGCGGGAGGGGCGCACCACCCCGGCCGACATGATGGGCGGGACGATCTCGATCTCCAACGTCGGCGTCTTCGGCGTCGACACGGGCACCCCGATCCTGCCGCCCGGCGAGTCGGCGATCCTCGTGTTCGGCGCGGTCCGGCCGCAGCCGTGGGTCCACGAGGGCGAGATCGCCGTGCGCCAGGTGACGACGCTCGGGCTGTCGTTCGACCACCGCCTCATCGACGGGGAGCTCGGCTCGCAGTTCCTCGCCGACGTGGGCGCGTTCCTATCGCACCCTGGGGAAACGCTGCTCGCCTGGACGTGACCAAGCGCACCAGCGATTCGTTGGCGGATCTTACCGTTCGGTGTTGTAATTGAGGCACGGAAACAACGAGGAAACATAACTTCGAAGTTTCCGCGTCTCAGTTCCGACGGAGCTCGCAAGCCGGGCGCCGGAGGAGCACAGGGACCGCGAACTTTATCTCCTCCCATTGGTGTGGATGACAGCGCCGAGTCGCCACACCGCGGAGACCCTCTCCAGGGGGTTCTCACACCGGCCGGGCGCCGCTATTGCCATGAGGGGTGGGCAACAGCTGGCGCCCGGCCTTTTCTCTGCCCTCCGGGCGCTCCCCCTTTTCTCCCGTTCTGCCGCACCGACGGGTTTTCCGTGCCCGCTTAACCCTGTCGAGTGATCGTTGGCGCCGCTGCGGTACCGTGTTGCCGTCTGGCGTGCCCCCAAGACGCCAGGCCGGAAGCAGCATTGAGGAGCAGCCGTGACCTCCGAGCAAGGCAACCCGCCAGCAAAGGGCCCCGACGACGAGGGCACTGTCGACAAGGACGCTGTCGAAACGGGCGCCGCAGAGCAGAGCGCTGCCGAGGGCGGCGCCGCGGAAAGCAGCGCGGCCGAGAGCGGTCCCGCCGAGGGCGGGACCGCTGAGAGCGCCGCCGCCGAGCAGCCCGCCGCCGACGCGGGCCCGGCCGAGCCGGCCCCCGCCGAACCGGAGAGTCCCGCGGCCGACGCCGCCCCGGCTCCCGCTGCCGCACCCGAGACCGCGTCCGAGGCCCCCGCCGAGCCCGCTCCGGCGGCCGAGGCCGCACCCGAACCCGAAGCGCCGCAGGCGGCCCCCGAGGCCCCCTCGGTCGACGAGGGCGCGACGCAGACGATCCCGGCGCCCCCCGCAGCGGACGTCCCGCCCGCTCCGGCGGCCGACGCCCCCGCGCAGGTCCCGCCGCCCGCGTTCGAGGCCCCCGCGGCCCCGGCCGCGCCCGCGGGCCCGCAGTTCGACGAGGACGGGACGCAGATCCTGCGCCTGGGCCCGTCGCAGCCGCAGCAGCCGGTCGCCGAGCCGGTCGAGGAGAGCACGCAGGTGCTGCCGCCGCAGGGCATCTCGGGCTTCAACGCCCCGGCCCCGTACGGCGAGCAGGCCGCCCCGAGCCCTTCGCCCGCGAACCCGTCGGCGTGGCCCTCGCCCCCGCCGAACCCGCTCGCGAACCAGGCCCAGCCGGGCCCCGCGGCCGTCCCGCCGCCGCCCCCGGTCCAGCCCTACCAGCAGCCGCAGCAGCCGTACCAGCAGCAGCCCCCGGCGCCGTACCAGCCGCCGGCCGGCCCGCCGCCGACCCAGTCGGACGACACGCAGAAGCTCATCATCGGCGCGCACAACCCGTACAGCGAGCCGCCGGCCCCGCCGTCGGCGTACGGTTCGCCCGCGCAGCCGTCGCAGCCGCAGGCCGCCCCGCAGTACTCGCAGCCGGGCGTGGCGCCCGGCTCGGTCCCGCCGCCGGGCCAGTACCCGCCGGCGCCCGCCGCCGCGGGCAGCGGCGGCGGCCGCAAGAAGGGCCTGGTCCCGATCCTCGCCGCCGTGGGCGCGCTGGTCGTGATCGCGGCCGCGGTGGGCGTCTACTTCCTGCTGTTCGCGGCCCCGAAGTTCGAGGAGGGCGGCTGCGTCCGCCACACCTCGGGCGACCAGGCCGAGGCGGTCGACTGCGCCGACGCGGTCGACGGCGAGGACTACGAGATCGTCGACAAGGTCAGTGACGGCCAGGAGTGCGCCGACGCGGGCCGCGAGACCCTCACGGTCGGCGACGACGTCTACTGCCTGAGCCTGCGCGGCGGCACCGACGAGGGCGACGGCGGCGGCGAGGCCACCGAGTCCCCCGCGGACGAATAACCACCCGGCAAACCGGCTGGTATCCCGCTTTATGGCGATAAATCCGGTCTAAGGGACCCCTGGCGTAAAAATAGCGCGAGGGTACGACATCACGGCGAGGGCCGGTGGGGATCCACCGGCCCTCGCCGCTGTGTGAGCCTCGTTCGCGAACGGGCCGACCAGGGGATCGGGGGCACCCGCGCGAGCTAGGCTCGCCCCGTGACCGAGTCCTCCAGCGCCCAGTCCTCCGCCGCAGCGGCCGCGAGCAGCGCGGCCCCGAAGGCCGCGCCGAGCGCGGCCGCCCCGAAGCAGTCGCGCGTGCGCGCGGCCCGGCTCGAAGGCCGCGGCTGGCTCAACACCGGCGGCGCGCGGCTCGACCTCGACAGCCTCAAGGGCAAGATCGTCGTCCTCGACTTCTGGACGTTCTGCTGCATCAACTGCCTCCACGTCCTCGACGAGCTGCGCCCCCTGGAGGAGAAGTACGGCGACGCGGTGGTCGTCGTCGGCGTCCACTCCCCGAAGTTCGAGCACGAGCGCGACCCGCAGGCCCTCGCCGCCGCCGTCGAGCGGTACGGCGTCGCCCACCCCGTCCTCGACGACCCCGACCTGAAGACCTGGGACGCCTACGCCGCCCGCGCCTGGCCGACCCTCGTCGTCCTCGACCCCGAGGGCTACGTCGTCTCCACCATGGCCGGCGAGGGCCACGCCGAAGCCCTCGACCGCATCATCGGCGGCCTCGTCGCGACCCACACCGCCAAGGGCACGCTCGACCCCGAGGGCAGCCCCTACGTGGCCGCCCCGCCCGCCGAGACCGCACTCCGCTTCCCCGGCAAGGCGATCGCCCTCCCCGGCGGCGACGTCCTCGTCAGCGACTCCGCCCGCCACCGCCTCGTGCGCCTCGCCCCCGACCTCGCCACCGTCACGGGCGTCGTCGGCACCGGCGCGCGCGGCCGCGCCGACGGCGCCGCCCCCGAGTTCAACGAGCCGCAGGGCCTCGTCCTCCTCCCGGAGGACGTCGCCGCCGCGGCCGGGTACGACCTCGTCGTCGCCGACACTGTCAACCACCTCCTGCGCGGCGTCGACCTCGCCACCGGCGAGACCGCCACCGTCGCCGGCACCGGGAACCAGTGGCGCATGGACAGCGGCACCGACGCCGCCCTCGACGTCGACCTGTCCTCCCCGTGGGACCTCGCCTGGTACGACGGGAAGGTCGTCGTCGCGATGGCCGGGATCCACCAGCTGTGGGCCTTCGACCCCCTCGCCCGCACCGCCGCCCCGTACGCAGGGACCACCGTCGAGTCCCTCAAGGACGGCCCGCTCGACCAGGTGTGGATGGCCCAGCCCTCCGGGCTCGCCGCCGACGGCGCGCGCCTGTGGATCGCCGACGCCGAGACCTCGGCGCTCCGGTACGTCGAGGACGGCGCGATGCACACCGTCGTCGGCCAGGGCCTGTTCGACTTCGGGCACGTCGACGGCCCCGCCGCCGACGCCCTCATGCAGCACCCCCTCGGCGTCGCCGTCCTCGGCGACGGCCGCATCGCCGTCGCCGACACCTACAACGGCGCCCTGCGCGCCTACGACCCGCGCACCGGCGAGGTCGCGACCCTCGCGTCCGGGCTCGCCGAGCCCAGCGACGTCCTCGCCCTGGGGGACCGGGTGGCCGTCGTCGAGTCCGCCGCGCACCGCCTCGCCGTCCCCGACCTGTCCGAGGCCGCCGTCTCCGGACAGCACCACCGCGTCACCCGCAAGCGCACGACCGTGGCGCCCGGCCGGCTCCGCCTCGACGTGCTCTTCGAACCCGCCCAGGGGCAGAAGCTCGACTACACGTACGGATCGCCCGTCCAGGTGACCGTGACCGCCGACCCGCCGCAGCTCCTCGCCGAGGGCGCGGGCCGCACCGAGGACCTCTCCCGCGAGATCGTCCTCGCCGACGGCGTCGAGCAGGGCGTCCTCCAGGTCGTCGCGCAGGCCGCGACCTGCGACGCCGAGGCCGAGCACCCCGCGTGCCACCTCACCCGCCAGGACTGGGGCGTGCCCGTGGCGGTCGCGGGGGACGGGGTGTCGACGCTGAAACTCGTGCTGCGATCCTGAACGGGGCGGTCCGGGGACGCCGCTAATTCCGCCGCCGCGGGTGTGTCATGGATCCGTGCGCGGCTCGCGGCGCAATAGGTTGTTCCGGATCGCACCATCCGCAGGGCACATCTCAGGGAGGACTCCGCAGTGATCGCCGACGTCGAGGAGCGCTACGCCGAATACGAGCACTGGCTGGTGCTGAACGCCGCCGACCAGATCGTCACCGTGGGCCGCATGCTGGAGCAGCAGGTCCGCACCCTCGAATACCTCACCCCCGACCACGTCGCCTCGCTCGCGTCCTTCGAACCGGACCTCTCCGGTATTCGATCGAACGGGTAGCCGAACCCGCCCGTTCAACCGATATTCACATGTATCGATCGGAGTAGCGTCGGCCCGCGAGGGCCGTCCCGGCGCCGGCGCACCCCGGGCCCGCCCGCGAGGGCGGATCCCCCGGGCGGGCCGTCGAACGGGCACTCAACGGGCACTGAGCAACACCTGGCATCACCGCGCCGGGACGGCCCCTGACGGCGCCGCTACGCTGAAAGCGAAGTCGCGTCCCGGAGCTTCAGCGCCGCCGCCCTGCGCTGATACGGTCGATGCGTGGAATCTTTCGAGCGGCCCTTCGGCGACGAGTCCGGCCCGGTCCAAGCCCCGATGCACCCCGCATGGATCCGCATCATGCCGTGCAGCATCGAGCTGTTCCGCACCGTCCCCTCCCTCAACCCGTTCCCCGCCGGCTGGTGGGCCGACGCCTTCCCCGAGGACGACATCTGGAACGAGCCCGTCTGGTGCGACCCGGGCGACGTCGACGACTGGATCGCCGAGGCCTCCGAGCACCACCTGGGCGCGTCCCCCGAGGTCGTCGAGAAGGAGGCCCGCGAGGAGTACGACCGGGCCACCGCCGAGCGCTCCGAGCGCATCGACACGTTCACCACCCACTGCCGCCGCGCCGGACTGCCCGTCCCCCACACCGTGCGCGACCTCCTCGAATTCCTCCTCGCCCTGGGCCTGTACCGCTCCGAGCAGCGCGACGGCGGCCTGTACGTCGCCCCGCAGCTGTACATCAACCCGTTCGACGTCCTCTCCTTCGACAAGCTCGAAGCCATCGAGGAGGCCGCCGACCAGCGCGGCGACCTCGAAGAGCTCACGGCCATCGCGATCCGCCGCGTCGGCGGCGTCGACTACGAGTTCGACGACGAGGGCCGCTTCGTCCTGCCCGGGAACGCGAAGTCCGCCACGGTCGACGTGTCGCTCGCGGCGCTCGCCGAGGACGCGGGCGTCCCCGCGCCGGTGATCCGCGGGATGCTCATGGAGCTCGCCGAGGACGGCGACGTCGCCGGCTCGGTCGACCTGGGCGCCGTCCCGGTCGGCGACACGTTCACGCTCACCGCCTCCGACGACCTGCTCGGCGGGTACCCGAACGACGAGCTGCTGCCGCCCGAGCACGCCTGAGCCGGCCCGCCGCGGGGTGACCGCCGACGCAGTCTCGTTCACTGCCAGTTCACCTGTTCGCCGCCCGTCGTGCACCTCCATGGCGAACCATGAGGGCAGGACACGTTAACGGCGGTTGACGATCGGTGATAGGAGCACGCGTGACCGTGAACGAGACTGGTACCAGGGCCAAGGCGCCCATCGCGGGCCTCGCCCCGCAGGGCCGGGCGGCCTCGCCCGTGGCGACCGAGACCGTCATCGAGCTCAAGGGCGTGGGCGTGCACTACGGGAAGGCGCACGCGGTCCGCGACGTCTCCCTGCCGGTCGCCCGCAACCAGATCACCGCGATGATCGGCCCGTCCGGCTGCGGCAAGTCGACCGTCCTGCGGTCCATCAACCGCATGAACGACCTCATCCCCGGCGCGAAGGTCTCCGGCCAGATCTCCTTCCACGGCAAGGACGTCTACGGCTCCGGGGTCGACCCGATCGCGGTGCGCCGCCACATCGGCATGGTGTTCCAGAAGGCCAACCCGTTCCCGAAGTCGATCTTCGACAACGTCGCGTACGGGCTGCGCATCAACGGCATGAAGGACAACCTCGCCGACCGGGTCGAGCAGGCCCTGCGCGGCGCGGCCCTGTGGGACGAGGTCAAGGACAACCTGAAGAAGTCCGCGCTGGCGCTCTCGGGCGGCCAGCAGCAGCGCCTGTGCATCGCGCGCGCGATCGCCGTGCAGCCGGAGGTCCTGCTCATGGACGAGCCGTGCTCGGCGCTCGACCCGATCGCGACGGCCCGCATCGAGGAGCTCATGAACGAGCTCGTCAAGGACTACACGATCGTCATCGTCACGCACAACATGCAGCAGGCGGCGCGCGTCTCCGACGCGACGGCGTTCTACTCCGCGGACGTCGACGACGCGGGCGAGCGGTTCGGCTTCCTCGTCGAGTTCGACGAGACGCAGCGGCTGTTCTCCAACCCCGCCGACCCGCGCACCGAGGACTACATCACCGGCCGCTTCGGCTAGGCCGCACTGACGCCGACGGCGGCGCGACCCTTGCCGGTCGCGCCGCCGTTCTTCCATGTCCCGGAAGCGGAACGGGGCGGCCCGCAGGCCGCCCCGTCTCCGTCATCGGTCCCTAGACGTCGTCGCCGCAGAGGATCGCGGACGTGCGGCCCTCCGGGTCGGTGACCTGCCAGTACCAGGAGCCGCCGCAGGTCGCCTGCTCGGCGGCCTCGTCGGTGGTCATGGCGACGGGCGTGTCGATGTTGACGACCCCGACGACCACGTACTGCGCGAGCGACGAGGAGCAGTCCACGGTCCACCACGAGTCGGCGTCGTAGAAGCAGTCGCCCTCGGCGGGCACGTACGGCGTGTTCGCGGGCTCGCTCGGGTCGGCCGCGCCGGTCGCCTTGATGCAGTACAGGGAGTCGAGCGTCCCCGACGAGTACACGTAGTGCCAGTTCGTCCACAGCTCGCCGGGGTGGAGCACGGCCCAGTCGTCGCCGCACAGCGCCTTCGCGGCCGTGAAGTCCGTCAGGTTCCCCTCGTCGTCGACCGGCACGTCCGTGACGTCGTACGACTGGGCGGTGATCTCCCAGAACGCCGTCGCGTCGGAGCAGTCGAGCAGCTCCAGGCCGTCGCCGTACCCGCCGTCGGCGATGACCGGCTCGTACGGCAGGCACATCCCGACCTCGGAGTCGGTCTGCTCCTCCTCGGTCGTCGCCTCCTCGCTGGGGCTCGCGTCCTCGGACGGCGACGCCTCCTGCGTGGTCTCGTCGCCGCCGGCCTGCGGGTCGTCGTCCTTGTTCAGGTTCATCACGACCAGCAGCGCCCCGCCGAGGACCAGGACGAGCGCCCCGACGATGATGCCGCCGATGAGCCCGTAGTTGCGCTTCGGCGGCTCCGGCGGCAGCAGCGGCGGCCCGAACGTCGTCGGCGGCTCGTACGGCGGCTGCCCGCCGCCGCCCGCCTGCCCGGCGCTGAACTGCGGCGCGGAACCGTACTGCGGCGGCTGCTGCGGCTGCGGCTGGCCCCCGTACGGGCTCTGGCCGCCGTTGTACGGCGACTGGTAGCCGTACCCGGGGGTCTGCGGCTGGTCAGGCGGTGGGCCGTAATTGGGAGGGACCGTCATGCAAGCCACGCTATAGCGCTTTGTCAACAGCCGTCGCGCGGAGGGCCAAAACTTGTGAAGGAAACTCGCAGGACAGGAGGCGGAACCGCACCGGACGGCCCGCCCCGTCACCGGTGCGAGGTGACGCACCTCGCGGTGCCTTCCCGCCCGGCCGCCCGGATCAGAGCACGTCCGGCAGCACCAGCACCCGCTCGACCGTGTAGTCCAGCATCGCCGACCGCACGCCCTCCCGGCCCGTCCCCGACGCCTTCGCGCCCCCGTACGGCATCTGGTCGGCCCGGAACGACGGCACGTCCCCGATCACCACGCCCCCCACGTCCAGGGTCCGGTGCGCGAGCATCGCCTGCGGCAGCCGGTCGGTGAACACGCCCGCCTGGAGCCCGTACCGCGAGTCGTTCACCGCCGCCAGCCCCGCCTCGAAGCTGTCGACGCTCGCCAGGACCAGCACCGGCCCGAACACCTCCTCGCGCAGCACCTTCGCGTCCGCGCGCACATCGGCGAGGACCGTCGGCTCCACCAGGGCGCCCTGCCGCGGCCCGCCCCCGCACAGGACCTTCGCGCCCTCGTCCACGGCCTCCTCGATCCACGACTGCACCCGCTCGGCCGCGGCCGCCGAGATCAGCGGCCCCACCTTGCACGACGGGTCGTTCGGGTCCCCCGACGGCAGCGCCTTCACCTGCTCGACGATCCGCGCCGCCATGTCCGCGTACGCGGGCGCCTCGATGAACACCCGCTGCACCGCGATGCACGACTGCCCCGCCTGGTAGTTCCCGAACACCGCGATCCGCTCCGCCGCCCAGTCCCGCTTCGGGTAGTCCGCGGCGACCAGCGCCGCCCCGTTCCCGCCGAGCTCGAGCGTCACGTGCTTCCCGGGGACCTTCTGGCGGATCTGGTGCCCCACCGGCCCCGAGCCGGTGAACGACACGACCGGCAGCCGCGGGTCCTCCACGAGCTGGTCCGCCCGGTGGTTCGGCACCGGCAGCACCGACAGCATCGCCGGGGGCAGGTCCGTCTCCGAGAACAGCGCCCCCAGGTGCAGCGAGGACAGCGGCGTCGCCGGCGCGGGCTTGAGGACGATCGGGCAGCCCGCGGCCACGGCCGGGGCCACCTTGTGCGCCACCAGGTTCAGCGGGAAGTTGAACGGCGTGATCCCCAGGACCGGGCCCCGCGGGAACCGCCGCACCAGGGCCATCCGCCCTTCCGCCGTCGCGTCCGTGTCCAGGCGCTGCACCTCGCCCCCGAACCGCCGCGCCTCCTCTGCGGCCCAGCGGAACACCGACACGGCGCGGCGCACCTCCACGCGCGCCCACGCGATCGGCTTCCCCGACTCCGCGGTGATGAGCTCCGCGCACGTCTCGGCCTCCTCGTCGAGGCGCCGCCGCACGTGCTCCAGGGCCTCGGCCCGCACGTGCGCGGGCAGCGCCGCGCACTCCGCGGCCGCCCCCGAGGCGGCGGCCACCGCCGCCTCCACCTGCCCGGCCGTCGCCCACGACGTGGCGCCGACCGGTGAATCGTCGAAGGGGTGGGTGACGAAGAACTCCTCCTCGCCGTGCTGGGGACGTCCCGCCACCCAGATGGGAGAAACAGGACGGAGACGCTGCGACATGGCTCCAGCCTACGGGTTCCGCTCCGCGCGGCGCTGCCGTTGGGGCCCGCGAATCCGCCGGGGGACCTTCCGGGCTCCGCAACCCGGGTGCGCCCATTTGCCCGCTCAGGGCATGATGAGGGCATGAGTGAACAGCAATCAGGTGCGGGGTACCCGCAGCAGCCCGTCTCCGGCCAGCCCGGCCAGCCGCAGCAGCCCTACCCCCAGGCCCCCTACGCCTCGCCCCAGGCGCAGTACCAGGCCCAGCAGCAGTACGCGGCCTACGCCCCGCCGGCCCCGTCGCTGTTCGACAAGCTCGGCGTCCCCTCGGTCCCCGCGATCCTCGGCCTCTCCGGCCTCGGCGCCCTGGCCCTGTCCGGCCTCATCACCGGCACCAGCGACGGCACCGACCTCCAGGTCGACGTCGCCGCGGGCCTGTTCGGGCTCCCGTCGGTCCTGACCGCGGTGATCGTCATGTTCGCGCTGGCCCTGTTCGGCGGCGAGAAGCTGCGCTCGCTGTGGAAGTCGCTGACGGTGGCCGGGACGGCCGTGTTCCTCGCCGGGTTCCTGTACGACCTGCTGTCGCTGCCGGACGGCTCGTCCGGTTCGGACGCGTCGGCGTGGATCGGCGCGCTGCTCCTGGTCGGCGCGTACGCCTTGTTCACCGCCGGTGCGCTGCTGGTCCCCGGGACGGCCGCCGCCGCGGCCCCCGCCGCGCCCCCGGCGTACCCGACGGGCCAGCAGCCCGCGGTCCCGCCGGCCGCCGCGCCGCAGACCCAGCAGAACCAGTGGCCGCAGGCGCCGCAGCAGTAGCCGCCCCCGGGCAGCCGAAGAGGCGGCGCGACCGGAACTCCGGTCGCGCCGCCTCTCTTCGTGCATATTGGATATCGCGTCGTCCGCGCCGACATCCGAGTCTTTGCTCCAGGACCGCCCCTGCCCTGGCCTCGCGGCGGGTGCGGGAGCCGGGCGGGCGCAGTGGAGGCGCCTGCCCGTTCTGGATATGGAGATTGCGGAGATCGGTCGGGCGGGCCCGCCTTGCCCTGGTTCAGCGCCTCGCCGTGCTCGCACGATCCGGCGGCGTCCCCGTGGGCCGCAGTGCTAACTGCTTCTTCGGCGGGAGCCAGTCATCCTCGCGGAGATCGTCTTCGTCTCCGTCGTACCGATCGTCGGCATAAGCGGCGTACGGGTCCGGCTCCTCCTCTTCAGGAGGAGGCTCAATGTCGACCTCGTCCTCACGACCGCTCCCTAGCTCGCGCTCGAGCGCGCGCAGGTCGGTGTTCGGAGCATGGTACTTGAGCTTCCGGGCCACTTTGGTCTGCTTTGCCTTAGCTCGGCCGCGCCCCATATGGCTCGACCCCCTCGCACAGAAATCATCGGGGCAGCCATTGCGGCGCCCCGGAATGCTTGCAATCTCTTCGTGGCTCCTACGGTACAGGCTCGCGGCGCCCGACTGCATCCCGGGCCGTGAGTTGGATGCCACAGATTACCGGCGATGACCACCAGACGGGGACGAACATCCGCCCGAATCGCGAGATTCGTTCTCACTGTCCGGATGCACTCGATGACGCTGCGCGCGGACCGCATCGACGGATCCTATAGGATATAGGACATATCCTATAGGATCCGTGCATCGGGGGTGCGGGTCAGCGGAACAGGCGCAGCCGCTGGAGCCGCCCGACGGCGGCCATGCGCTCCTCGGCCAGGGCGTTCGCCGCGGCCACGGGCGTGGTGCCCTCGCCCTTGGCGCGGTCGAGGATGCGGCCGGTCGTCTCGAAGATCCCGGCGGTGCGCCGCTCGGCCCGCTTGAAGTCGAACGCGCCGTCGTACTCGTCGGCGACCTGGATGACGCCGCCGGAGTTGACGACGTAGTCGGGGCAGTAGAGGATCCCGGCGCGCTCCAGCTCGTCGGCGATGTGCGGCGCGGCCAGCTGGTTGTTCGCGGCGCCGCAGACGATCTCGGCGTCGAGGGTCTTCAGGGCGTCCTCGTCGAGGACCCCGCCGAGCGCGCACGGCGCGTACACGTGGATGCCCGACCGGATGAGCTCGTCGGCGTCGGCGACGATCCGCACCTGCGGGAAGTGCTCCTGCGTCCAGCGGATCGCCGCGTCGTTCACGTCGCACGCGACGACCTGCGCCCCGGCCTCGACGAGGTGGGGGACGAGGTGGCGCCCGACCTTGCCCAGCCCGGCCACGCCCACGGTGCGGCCGTTCAGGTCCACGGCGCCCCACCGGTGCTGCGCCGCCGAGCGCATCGCCTGGAACACCCCGAACGCGGTGAGGATCGAGGAGTCGCCGGCGCCGCCGGCCTCGGGGCTGCGGCCCGACACGTGCCGGGTCTCGCGCGCGATGTGGTCCATGTCCTCGACGTACGTGCCGACGTCGCACGCCGTCACGTACCGCCCGCCGAGCGACTCGACGAACCGGCCGTACGCCCGCAGCAGCGCCTCGCTCTTCAGGGTCTCGGGGTCGCCCCAGATGACGGCCTTGCCGCCGCCGTGGTCGAGCCCGGCGATCGCGTTCTTGTACGCCATGCCCTCCGACAGGTGCAGCACGTCGGTCAGGGCCTCCTCCTCGGAGGCGTAGGGGTAGAAGCGGGTGCCGCCCAGGGCGGGGCCGAGCGCGGTGGAGTACACCGCGATGATCGCCCGGAGCCCGGTGTCCGGGTCGTGGCAGAACACGACCTGTTCGTGGCCGGTCGCGTCGAAGATGCTCATGGCTTGCTCTCCAGTTCTTCTCTAGGGGTTCGGGCCCCGGAGCGCGGTGCGCGCCGGGCGGCGCCCCAGGGGCGCGGCCGGGTCGCGGCCGCTTCCTCGTCGTAGCGCGGGTATGCCTACGCCACCAGCATATGACTATGGAAGTATCTGCCTCGTGTACGCACCGAGCGCGTCCTATCTGCGCGTCTACGAGCCCGCCGCGGCCTTCGCCGACGCCGGGTACTGGCGCGCGTACGCCGCGTCGGGGCGTGCGGTCGACCCGCTCGAAGGCCCCAGGGTCCGACGGGAAGCACTGTACGAGCGCATCGGATGGCCCTGGCGGGGCGTCCCCTCGTTCGGGCGCGACGCGTACGTCATCGACCGCGGGGAGGGCGACCCGCTCGTGTGCCCCTGGAACCTCCGCTACCGGATCGCCTCGGCCGCACTGGAGGTGCGGCGCCTGACCCCCGAGGCCGTCGCCGACGCCCTGTTCCCCGCCGAGTTCCTCGCCTCCGCCGCCGAGGTCGTCGCGCTCGACGAGGGCGCCGACCGGCGCGAGGCCCCCGCCGACGCCCACGAGCACGTCGCCACCTGGTCCGTCCCGCTCCGCTGGTTCGCGTGCGTCCGCCCCGAGGACCGCGAGCTCGTCATCCAGCCCGGCCTCGTCCAGCTGCGCTACCGCACCCCGATCGCGAAGTCCCGCAGCGGCCTCGCCGTCGCCCGCAACCTCGTCCGCGCCGAGTTCGGCGACGGCGCCGAGCTCGCCGAGGCCCTCGCCGAGACCGGGAACTGGCTCGACGGGTTCCACCGCGACTCCGTCGTCGAGCTCGACTACGGCGGGATCGCCTCCAGGATGGACGCGGACGAGCTCCGCGACGAGGACTCCGTCGACCTCACCTGGCAGGCCCTCGACCACCTGGGCGCCTCCGAGCCCGAGGACGCGCAGGAATGCTATGCGCGCCTTGTCGACCGATGGCGTGATCGTCGTCTCGCGGAACGCCTGAACTGACCTCGCGTCCCGCGCGGCCGCGAGCCCCGCGACCAGGTCGTTCGCTTGTGGAGTGATCACTCGGATGAGCGATACGAGCGGAAAGTCCAAGCAAAATCGGCCGTTCGGCCTATGTCGGACATCTACGACAGGCCGGACGATTGCAGAAGGAACGAATCAAGGCTCGGCAGCCGGTGATTCGCAGCCCGTGTGTGGAGGAGAACGAACGATGACGACAGAGCTGAACCTTCCGGTGGAATCCGAGGCCCTGCTCACCCCTTCTGAGGTCGCCGCGATGTTCCGCGTCGACCCCAAGACCGTGACGCGCTGGGCCAAGGCCGGCAAGATCTCCGCGATCCGGACCCTCGGCGGCCACCGCCGCTACCGCGAGTCCGAGATCCGCGCGCTCATCAACGGGGACATCCCCGTGCAGCGCGAAGCCGCGGAGTAGCCGCAGCACCGAGTACGACCGCCTCCCGCCACCGACCGGGCGACGAGGCATGAGGAACCAGTCCGAGGCCGGACCACCCTTCCGGCCGCCGCCCCATCGAAGCCGCAGTCGTCGGCTCACCGGCCCCCCGGCCGGTGGGGAAGCGGGCCCTCCCTCAGGGCCCGCCCCCGCGCGACCGCACCGCGGAGACGCCGGCCGCAGGACCCCTGAACCAGGTCCCGGCCGGCAGGTCCGTCCGCCGCACCAGTCCCGGCACTCCCCCTGCTCCCCGCCGCCGCACCGCGCCCCGGCCTTCCCCGGGCATTACGGATGCATATGCGCGGATCACATGCGACGCTTGCAGTGTGTCCCGTTTGAGGAGCCTCGCCGTCGCCGCCGCAGTCGCCGCAGCGGTCCTGGTGTTCGCACTCGGCGTCCCCCTGCTCAACAAGGCCGTCTCCCCCACCGTCGACGTCGGCGGCGAGGAGTTCGCGCTCGCAGGGGTCACCCTCACCGCCCCCGAGGACACCCGGATGCGCCCCGGCTACTACCGGCCCGAGTCCGGCCGCGCCGAGTTCATCGTCGGCGACGCGGAAGTCGACATCGCCGTCGCCGGGCCCTACGGCTTCGACGCCGAGTACCTGGCCGGGGAGATGGCCCGCCTCCTCGAAGTCCAGCCGGGCGTGCGCCTCACCGAGCCCCGCGACTGCGCCGCCGACGGCGTCGAGGGCGCCGGCCGCTCCTTCACCACCGAGACCGGCGCCGGGTTCGCGTGCGCGTTCGTCCACGGCGACACCAGGGCCGAGGTCACCGCCCGCGGCGCCTCCCTCGACGCGCACACCGTCGAACGCATCGACGCCCTCATCGCCCAGCTGTCCTTCGGGGCCGCCTGATGCGCCCCGACCCCGCCTCCCCCGTGCAGTGGACGGCCGCGCTCCTCATCGGCGCGGCCGTGATCCTGCTGCTGTACAACACCCTCCCCGTCGCCCTCGCCTACCCGCGCGCGGGCACCACCGCGCTCGTCCTGTTCTCCCTGTTCGCCGTCCCGTTCCTGATGATGCGCCGCCGCCTCGCCGACCACCTCGCCCTGCCCGGCGCGGGCCTCGCGATCGGCCTCGCCTGGGGCGCGACCGTCGCGGTCATGACGTCCCTGTTCGGATCGCGCGCCCTCCACGGCCTGTTCGCGACCGCGTGGGGCCCGGCCTGGGCCGAGCGGTGGGCGCCGGTCCTGGCCGCACCGGTCGTCGAGGAGGCCGTCAAGACCGCGGGCGTCGTCCTGGTCGTCGCGATCTTCTGGGGCCGCCTGCACGGGGTCCTCGACGGGATCGTCCTGGGCGCGTTCTGCGGCGTGGGCTTCCAGATCGTCGAGGGCTACGCGTTCGCCATGTCGAACACGGTCCTCAACCGCGCCGGCGACGTCGTCGAACCGGTCGTCGCCGTCTTCCTCGTCCGCGGCGTCCTCGCGGGACTCTGGAGCCACGCGATCTTCACCGCCATCGCGGGCGCGGGCATCGCCTACGCCGCGACCCGCCGCACCGCCCGGTCGGCGTGGGTCGCCGCGGGCGCGGTCGGCGCCGTCATCGTCCTGCACGCGGTGTGGAACTCGCCGCTGCTGCGCGACGGCCTGGGGCTCGGCTCGCTCGGGGTGCTCGGCGGGATCATGCTCAAGGGCCTGCCCGCGGTGCTCATCGTGTGGTGGCTGGTCCGCTGGGCGAAGCGGGCGGAGGCGCCCGCGCCGGTCCTCCACGACGCGTAGCCGCCGCATACAGCAATGCCGCCCGGGTCTGAGCGCGCGGTACCCCGACGGCATTGCTTCCGCTCGGTCGCGTCCGCCGCTGGAGGCGTCCGCTCCTGCACGGCCCGCTTGACGTGCGGCCGGTCCGCGGTCGACGCGACGGTAGATGGCGCGAGCCGCGTCGTCGTGTTCCTGGCCGACCGCTCGGGGGCGGCCGTGCGGTAGGCGATCGGTCCCGGCACCGGTGGTGAGCCGGACCCGGAGGTCCGTCCGGTGCCCCGCCGCGGTGACCGGCGGGGTTGGACCCGGGGCCGCCGATCCTGCGGATCGGTGCCGACCGAGCATCGTGAAGTTCTCTCAACTCCCACGCTAGCAGCGGCCCGCGCGTTTGTCACCGACTCGGCAGTTCGAATCGCCCCGCCTCGTCGGTGCCGATCAGGCCGTCCTCGATGAGCTGCGCGACCGCCTCGTTCACCATGCGCGCGTCGTGCCAGACCGCGTCGATCCGGGCCCGCTCGACGGGCCCGTCGGCGTCCCGCAGCAGCGCCATGACCTCGCCGCGCACGTGCCGGTTGGTGCCCTTGTAGCGCTGGCGCTTGCGGCTCGGCCCCTCGGGGACCTCCTGGCCCGCGAACCCGCACGCGTCGGCCACCGGGCACGCCGCGCACTCGGTCTTGCGGGCGGTGCACACGAGCGCCCCGAGTTCCATGAGCGCCAGGGAGACCCGCGCGGCGGTGGGGGCGTCCTCGGGCAGGAGCGACGCGGTGGCGGCGAGGTCGGCGCGGGTGGTGGCCGTCCCGGCGTCGGGGCGGCCGCCGAGGCGGGCGACGACGCGGCGCACGTTCGTGTCGACGACGGCGTGGCGGCCCCCGTAGTGGAAGACGGCGACCGCGGCCGCGGTGTAGTTGCCGATGCCGGGGAGCTTCTCGAGCTCTGCCGGGTCGCGGGGGACGGTCCCGCCGTGGTCCTCGGCGATCGCGCGGGCGCACTCCTGGAGGCGCAGGGCCCGCCGCGGGTAGCCCATGCGGCCCCATTCGCGCAGGACGTCGGCGGTCGGGGCGGCGGCGAGGTCGGCGGGGGTCGGCCACCGCGCCATCCACGCCTCCCACACGGGCGCGACGCGCGCGACCTGCGTCTGCTGGCTCATGACCTCGGAGACGAGCACGCCCCACGCGGTGGTCCCGGGGCGGCGCCACGGCAGCTCGGTGCGGTTGTTCGCCTCGAACCACGGCAGGAGCCGCTCGGCGAGCAGTCCGGGGGAGGGCAGGGCCGGTTCGGTCGGGGTGTCGGTCGCGGCGCGCATGCCCCCATTGTCGGCGCGGGGTCCGACAACCGGCGATCGGGGGCGCGTGTAATTCCGCTCTCGTGGGGCCGGGCTGCGTTAGCGTCCCCGCGTGCAGGGATTCAAAGGCAGGTTCGTGAAGGGCTCGGAGCCGGAGTCGGTCTACTGGAAGCGGCGGGGGATCGTGGCCGGGGCCGTGCTCGTCCTCGTTGTGCTCGCGATCGTGGGCCTGAGCGCCCTCGGGGGCGGCGGTGAACCCGACGCGAGCGGTGAAGCCGATGCGGCACAGCAGGAGTGGACCGCGCCGCAGCCTTCCGGGAGCGCCCAGCGGCCCTACATCCCCGAGCCGTCGTCGGAGGCGCCCTCGCCGACCGGGTCGCCGTCCCCGACCGCCCCGGCCGTCGGGCCGTGCGCCGCCGAGGACCTCATGCTCCAGGTCGTCGCCGCGTTCGACGAGGCGAGGTCCGGCGCCGAAGTGCCCGTGAGCGTCCTCGTCGCGTCCGGCGCCGACACGCCCTGCACCGTGGACCTCCGCGAGGTCGCCGTGGAACTCGCCGCCGGGTCCGACGTCGTCTACTCGACCGCGCACTGCGAGACCCCGAAGGGCGAGGAGGTCGAGCTGAGCGACGGCGCGGGCCAGACCGTCGAGTTCACCGTCGACGGCCTCGCCTCGGAAGAAGGCTGCCGCGGCGCCCGCCGGGAGCTGCCCGCGGGCGACTACGAGCTGCGGGCCGTCCTCGGCGACGCCGCCTCGTCCCCCGCGAAGCTGCGCCTCACCCAGTAGCTACAGGTACCGGTCGAGGATCGACACCTCGGCGAGGCGCGTGAGCGACTCGCGGATCGACTGCGCCCGGCCGGGGCCGACCCCGTCGACGTCCTGGAGCTCCTCCACGGTGACCCCGAGGAGCTCGGGGAGCGCCCCGAACCGGTCCACGACCCGCTCGATGATCGCCTCCGGGAGTCGCGGGACCTTCGCGAGCATCCGGTACCCGCGCGGCGACACCCGCCGGTCGAGCACGTCCGGGGAGTTCGGGTAGCCCAGCGACCGGGCGACCGCGATGAGGTCGAGCAGCTCCGGGGAGCTCATCTGGTCGACCGCGTGCAGGGCCTTGCGGTAGTCGACGTCGTTGGGCAGGTAGTCGCGCACGACCAGCTCCCGGTCGGCGTCGACGCCGGCCATGAGCTCGTCGAGCTGGAGGGCGAGCAGCCGCCCGTCCGTGCCCAGCTCGATGACGTGGCCTTCGACCTCGTCGGCGATGTGGCGGGCCATCTCCAGGCGCTGGAGGACGGTGACGGCGTCGCGCACGGTCACGAGGTCCTCGATCTCGAGGCTGGAGAGGCTCGCGGCGACCTCGTCGAGGCGCAGCTTGTACCGCTCCAGGGTCGCGAGCGCCTGGTTGGCGCGGGAGAGGATCTGCGTGGACGGCTCGACCAGGTGGTGGATGTCGCCCATGTACAGGCCGATGGTGTGCATCGACTGGCTGACGGAGATCACGGGGAACCCGGTCTGGATCGCGACGCGCTCGGCGGTGCGGTGGCGCGTCCCGGACTCGTTGGAGTGGATCGACGGGTCGGGCATGAGGTGGACGCCCGCGCGGACGATCCGGGAGCCGTCGGTGGTGAGGACGACCGCGCCGTCCATCTTGCAGAGCTCGCGCAGGCGGGTCGCGGAGAACTCGATGTCGATCTCGAAGCCGCCGGTGCAGATCCGCTCGACGATGCCGTCGCAGCCGACGACGATGAGCGCGCCGGTGCGGCCGCGGAGGATGCGTTCGAGGCCGTCGCGCAGCGCGGTGCCGGGCGCCATGGTGGCCAGGGTCGCGCGCAGGCCCTCGTCCGGGATCGACGCCACGGGTACCTCCGATGCTGACGGACCGGCACGCCGGTCGGGTGAGGCGACCGCGCGGCCGAGCCGGTTCACGGCCTGCTCGGACGGCCGGAGCGGTCGGGTCGCCTCCAGTGTACGGATCGGCCGCGCGGGGCAGGGACCGGCATTTGGGGCAAGCCTCGCATCACGGCCGGTGGGACGGGCCACTCCGGGGCCGGTTCCGGTGGCGCCGATGGGGTTTCGCCGGCGGCGAACACCCCGGGCGGGGCCGCGGGCGGGCGTGTCTCAGAGGCGGTCGACGACCTGCACGTGTCCGGGCGCGAAGGAGGCGAGCCGCGCGAGGAGCTGCTGGGGTTCGGGGGCGAAGTCCTTGCACCGCACGGCCAGGTCGAACCCGGCGACGAGCCCTTCGGTGGCCCGGTTCGCCTCGCGCAGGACGGAGCGGCCGAGGAACCCGGGCCGGTCGGAGCCGCCGCGGCCGAGGTACACGTCGGCGGCGAACAGGAGGTAGGAGGTGCCGCGCCGCTTCGAGCCGACGTGGATGGCGGCGAGTTCCTCGACGTTGCTCCAGGGGATGAGCAGGGCCTTCCCGAAGCTGGGGCGGACCCGCAGCCCGAAGTGGTTGACCATGAGCTTCGGGGGGCGCACGAGCGGCACGAGGAAGCAGGCGGCGCCGAGGACCGCCATGACGGTGAAGAACCCGGGGAGGGCCGCGACGGGGTTCGGCTCTCCGGAGTCGAGGACGG
The DNA here is from genome assembly GCA_040643255.1 of Glycomyces sp. NPDC047369. Lineage (GTDB taxonomy): Bacteria > Actinomycetota > Actinomycetes > Mycobacteriales > Micromonosporaceae > Glycomyces. The sequence goes on from JBEYTX010000002.1 coordinate 980,510, forward strand.
ACGGCTCGGTGTGGACGAGTCCGACGAGCGCGCCGATGCCCGCGGTGCAGGCGGCGGCGTACAGCGCCAGCGACGAGATGCGGCGGGTGGGCGAGCTGCGCTCGACGACGACCCATTCGGAGCTCCTGCCCACGCCTCACCTCCGACCCGCGATCCTCGTCAGCCGCAACTCTAACCAGCGCCGTCGAATCGCGCCACGGCCGAGCGGAGGAACGGCCGGGTCAGGTCCAGTGGATCGTGGTGGCGGCGTGGCGGGAGCGTTCGGCGGCGAAGGCCATGCGGTGGCTGTCGATGGACGCTTCGAGGTCGGGGGCGGCGTCGCCGGGGCCGCCGTCCTCGAGGGCGGTGATGAACGCGTCGATGAGGGCCTCGTCGCCGCCGGAGTGGCCGCGGTGGTCGGGTTCCCCGGTGGCGGTCACGGGCCCGGCGTGCAGTTCGAGCACGTGGTGCCCCATGGGTTCGCGCGTGAACGCCGCCCCGGGCCGGGCCTCGGGGAGGTCGGGGAGGGTCGCGGTCGGGGAGAACAGGTCGACTTCGAGTGCCCCGGTGCGCAGGTTCCCGGCGATCTCGCCCGCGGTGCCCGTCAGGCGCACGGTCCGGGTGTTCTGGCCGGTGAACGCCGAGGTCGACAGGACCGCGGTGAGGCCGCCGGGGAACTCGGCGACGGTCTGCTGGTGGTCGACGACGTCGTTGTCGCAGTGGAAGACGCAGCGCCCGTAGGGCCCGTCGCGCAGGGCCGCGAGGCGTCCTTCCGGGGAGAGGTCGTCGCCGAGGAGCGCCACGGGCCAGCCGTCGCGGTCGGCGAGGGCCTCCGCGTAGTACCGGGGGGCGTAGAACGGGCAGGACTCGGCGGCCGGGCACCCGTCGAGGCAGTGCCTGGGCGCGCCTTCAGGGGCGTTGTCGGCCTTGAAGTACGAGAGCGACCCGATCGACGCCACAGTGGATGGCGCCTCGCCCGCGAACCACCGGATGACGTCGAGGTCGTGGCAGGTCTTCGCGAGGACCATCGGGCTCGACGTGGCGAGGTTGCGCCAGTTGCCGCGCACGTACGAGTGCGCGTAGTGCCAGAACCCGATGTTCTCCTCGATGCGGATCGTCGCGAGGCGGCCGACGGCGCCGGAGTCGACGACGCGGCGGATCGTCCGCCAGAACGGCTGGTAGCGCATGACGTGCCCGATCCAGATGCGCGCCTTGCGCTCCCGTGCCGCCGCCGCGAGCCGGTCGAGGTCCTCCTCGGTGGTCGCGGCCGGTTTCTCCAGGAGGATCGGCAGGCCCGTGCCGGCCGCGGCGAGCGCGGCCTCGACGTGGAGCCGGTCGGGGAGGGCGATCACGAGCGCGTCGAGGCCGGTCGCGTCGGCGTCGGCGACGAGGCTGCGCCAGTCCGCGTACCGCCGTTCGGGGTCGACTCCGGCGGCGTCGGCGAGGCGGTCGAGGCGGTGCGGGTCCGGGTCGGCGACGGCCGCGACCCGCGCCCGGTCCGGCCGCTCGATCGCCCACCGCCCGTACGTGTCCGAGCCCCGCGCCCCGGCCCCCAGGATCCCCAACCGGACCGCCATGCCCCTCACCCTTTCTCCGCGCCCGACGTCAGCCCCGTGACCAGGAGCCGCTGCGCCAGGAAGAATCCGGCGACCACCGGGACGGTGATCGCGATCGAGCCCGCCATGAGCACCGTCGTCGGCACCGAGAACTCGGTGAGCTGCGCGATGCCGAGCGACACCGTCCACCGGTCGCGGTCGGCGACGAGGAACAGCAGCGCGAACAGGTACTCGTTCCAGGCGATCATGAACACGTACAGGGCGGTCGCCGCGACGCCCGGGAGCGCCATCGGCAGGACCACGCGCCGGATGACCGCGAGCCGCCCGCACCCGTCGATCCTCGCCGCTTCCTCCACAGAGGACGGTACCGCGACGAGGTAGGTGCGGAGCATGTACAGCGCGACCGGGACCGTCTGCGCCGTGTACACGAACACGAGCCCGACGAGGCTCCCGGTGAGCCCGATGCGGCTGAGCAGCACGAACAGCGGCACGGCCAGGATGATCCCCGGCAGCAGGTACACGCCGAGGAACACGACGTTCACCGCGTCGCGGCCGAGGAACCGCAGCCGCACCGCCGCGTAGGCGCCGAGGACGCTGAGGACGATCGCCAGGCCCGCCGTGACCAGCGCGACCTGGAGCGAGTTCCACATGTTCCCGCCGAGCCCGTACTCGCCCATCGCGGTCGGGTACGAGTCCACAGTGATCTCGCTCGGCGCGGGGAAGAGGTTCAGCGGCTCGGAGACGACGGACTGGTACGGCCGCAGCGACAGCAGCACGCCGTACAGCAGCGGCCCCGCGGTCATGACGACGGCGGCGGCGATGACGGCCCAGCGCAGGACGCCGAGCACGCGGTCCTCGAGGTTCCTCATGCCTTCCCCCGCTTCAGCATCCACGCGTAGACGGCGACGACGACGAGGAGCATCCCGGTCATGAGCAGGCCCGTCGCCGAGGCCGTCCCGATGTTCGCGCGCACGACGAGCTCGGTGTAGACGCGGACGGCGAGGACCTCGGTGCCCCCGGCGCCGCCGGTGAGGAGGTAGATGTCGTTGAAGTTCTGGAACGACCACAGGAACCGCAGGACCGCCAGGAGCGCCATGACCCCGGCGAGCTCGGGGAGGAGCAGGTGGCGGAAGATCCGGGTCTTCCCGGCGCCGTCGATCTGCGCGGCCTCCTCGATGTCGCCGGGGACGACCTGGAGGCGCGCGGTGATGAACAGGAACGCGAGGGGCGCGGTCTTCCACACCTCGAACGCGATCACGGTGCACAGCGCGACGGGGACGCTGAACGGCCCGACGTCGCGGCTGGTCGTGGTGAGGAACGCGACCGGCCCGGCCCAGCCGAGCCATTCGGTGCCGACGGCGTTGACGAGGCCGTACCCGGGGTTGAGGAGCGTCTTCCAGATCGTGGTCGCCGCGACCACGGGGAGGATGTACGGGACGAGGACCAGCGCGCGGATCAGCCCGCGCCCGGGGAAGGGCCGGCGCAGCGCGAGCGCGACGGCGAGGCCGACGACGATCGCCCCCGCCGAGGACGCGGCCGCGTACGTCACGGTTGTGCCTGCGGCGGACCAGAACCGCGGGGAGGCCCACACGGTCGCGAGGTTGTCGCCGGTGAAGTCGAGTTCATCGAGGTACAGGCGCGGGATGTCGACCAGGCGGACGTCGAGGAACGCGAACAGGACGACCGCGAGGAACGGCAGGACCGCGAACGCGAGGACGACGAGCATCGTCGGCGCGACGAGGAGCCGCCCGTCGCGGTCCTCGCGCCGCGACATCGTGAGCGGCCTGCGGGCCATCAGCCCAGGTCCTGTTGCGCCGCCTCGACTGCCGAGGCCATCGATGCGGCGACGTCGGCGGGTGCGGCGCCCTCGAAGAGGGGTTCGGCTTCTGTGGCGAGGATCGTCTGGGAGAACACGATTCCGGCGAGTTCGGCGTCGTCGGTGCCCCAGCCCCAGCGGGTGAACTCCTCGGCGCCCGCGGCCATGCGGTCCACGAGTTCGGGGCCGTAGACCTGGGCGATCGACAGCTCCTGCGTCTGGTCGTTCCCGAACGGCAGCTCCGCCCACGCGTCGAGGTACTCGGTGGACCCGGCCTCGGGGCCGGGGCGGACCGGGATGCGGCCCTCGGTGGCCGAGGCGAGGTTCTCGACGTACCCGTCGGTGAGCATGTACTCGATGAACGCCTTCGCGTCGGCGGTGTTCGCGCCCGCGGGGATCCCGTAGTTCGTGGTCTGCCCGTACACCGCGGGCGTCTCGGTCCCGTTGCCGGTGAACGTGGTCAGGTACGCGGTGTTCTCGGCGAGGAACCGCGGGTCCTCCGCGCACTCGGCGCACGTGACCGGGTTGTCCACGTCGAGCCCGGCCGCCTCGTCCACGAAGTGCGAGGAGAACAGGACCATCGCCGCCGACCCCGACAGGTACGCCGCCCGCGCGGCCTCGACGTCCATCTGCGCGGGCCCGGCCGCCGCGGCGAGCCGCTGGTAGGTCGCGAGGCCCTCGACGCACTCGGGCGAGTCGATCGCGACCTCGCCGTCCTCGGCGAGCTGGCAGCCGAACGGCAGGAGCATCGACTCGATGCCCTCCTGCGTGTACACGTCGCCGGGGGTCGTGCCGATCGCGATGCCCGCCACGGCGTCCGACTGGAGCGCCTCCGCGGCGGCCGCGAGGTCGGCGACCGACTCGGGCGGCTCCAGTCCGGCGTCGGCGAACAGGTCGGTGCGGAACGCGATCATGTGCCCCCACCCGTCGGAGGGGACCGCGCTGAGCGCTCCGCCGACGGTGACCATGTCGAGCGCGGCCTGCGAGAACGTGTCGGCGCCGAGCCCGTCGACGACCTCCCGGGGTGCCTCGTCGTCGAGGAGCCCCTGCGCGGCCCACGCGGCCGTGCTCGACGGGTTGTGCGCGATGACGTCCGGGACCTCGCCGGAAGCGGCGCCGGTGACGAGCGTCTGCCCCATCTGGTCCGGTTCGAGCGGGACCATCTCGACCTCGATGCCGGTGGCCTCGGTGAACGCGTCGATCACGGGCTGCTGGGCGGCGATCCGCTCCGGCGTCGTGTACGGCGTCCAGAACGTGATCGACCCGTCGCCCTCCTCGGACTCCTCGGGGCTGCAAGCGGATCCGGCGAGCAGCAGCACTGCCGCCGCCATGCAGGTCGTCATTGTCCTCATAGCCGCTCCTAAGGGGCGAATCGGCGCTAACGGCATCCAATCCGCACTATAGCGGCCGAGTGTGGTCGAACGGTACCCCTGCGTGCGTGCCAACCCGGTGGCATTGCAAAGGAATTCGCGACACGGCGTGTTGAAGATCGTTCTCGTCGGAGTCTCATGTAACGCTTGAGCCACGCGCAGTGCGCGGACTCATGACTCGACAACTGAACAAGGAAACGCGGACCGCCGTTCCGTACTGGCAAGTCGATCGGCGGCCCGCACCCAATAACCAAGGAAGGAAAACCCTCCTATGGACTGCGTCAGCGTACCCCGAAACCGGCCGCGGACCGCCCCGACATGCGACGCGGGGGCAGATCGTCACCGGAAAGGCGACACGTACCTGATCGGCGGCAGGCCCGCCGACCCGCACGACCCCGGCCCGTGGCTGTGGCGCACCGAGCCCGGCTACCGGCCCGACCGCCGCACCGGACGCCACCGCCGCGGCGAACTCCCCGACCCCCTTCCCGAGAACCGCCCCCGGCCTCGTCCTCACTCCGGGCCGGTCGCCGCCGCCGATCCCATTGAGCGGCTTCGCGAACTGGCCTGGACCCGCTTCCTCGACTCCTCGGAGGTCCTCGCGCAGGCGCATCGGCGACCGGCCCGGCGGCCGGGTTTCGCGGTGCGGTTCCTCAACGTCCTGTCCGTCTTCGTGACCGGGTAGGCGGCGCGTGGAGGATCTCGCCCGGATGGACCGGGCCGCCGTGCTCGACCAGGAACGCGTCGAGCGCGGCCCGCAGCTCGGCCGCCTCGGGGCCGTGCGAACCGAAGCCCATGTGGTTCGTGACCACGAGGCTCCCGTTGCGCACCAGCGCGGCCCCGACCGGGAACTCCCCGTCGACCCGGGTCAGCCACAGCACCTCGATCCCGCTCCGGTCGCCGACCGAGCGGCACACCTCGATCGTCATGCCCCGGAACGCGAAGCTGCCGAGATCGGTCATGCCGCCGCACCGGGCGCCCGCGCGTGCTCGGCTGCGAGGAACGCGACCGCCTTGCGGCGCTGCTCGTCACGCCACGCCTCCGGCCGCTCGGCCCCGGTCCCGTGCCACACGATCGCCCGCACCACGCCGCTCGCGTGGAACAGCGTCGCCACATGCTCCTCCGGGGTGCGGTCGGCGACGAGGAGCAGGTGGGCGTCGCCCGCGTACGTGTCGCCGTACAGCTCAAGGGTCTCGTCTTCGGGGGTCTCCCACTCCCCGACGAGCTCCATGCGGTCCGGGACGAGGCCGACATCCGGTTCTTGTACGGGCAGCCTGAGCGCCCGTAGTCTGGTGGGTGCCATCAGAAGGTCCTATCTTCCGTTGGTTCGGGCCTCCTGCCCGGTGCAAGCGGGCAGGAGACCTTTCTTTCCTGTCCTCCACGGTATGAGCGGCGGCTCGGCACCGGAAGGACCTGCGCCGCGGGAAGTTTCACCCGCTCAAACTGAGCGGCCGGGTCGGACTACCCACACTGGTGGGGGACATGGGAATCTGAAGCGCATGACGCACTCTCCGTACATCTCGAAGGTCCTCTTCGGAAGGCAGATCCAGCAGTTCCGCAAGCGGAAGGGCAACATGAGCGTCGCCGAGGCGTCGAGGCGCATGGGCATGTCCGAGTCCAAGTACCGCAAGCTGGAATCGGGAACGAACGACTCGCTGAAGCTCCCCGACGCCTACTCGGCGACCGTCGTCTTCGGCCTGACCAGCGAGGAGACCCAGCACTTGGTCGCCCTGGTCGAGGCGGCCGACAAGCACGGCTGGTACCACGACTACGACGTGTCGCAGGAGTTCAAGCAGTTCATCGAAATGGAAGGAGCAGCGAGCAAGCTGCACATCGTTGAACTGAACATCGTGTACGGACTGTTCCAGACCGAGGATTACTTGGAGTGGCTCAAGTCGAACCGGCCACCGGGCGGGGGTGGACCGGATCAGGGACTGCGACTTCATCGCCAAGAAGCGGTCCTTGACAGCGAGGGCTCACCTGAAATCATCTACATCACCGATGAAGCAGCGTTGCGGCGCCAAGTGGGCGGTCCGGAAGTCATGAGGGCGCAGTACCGACATCTGCTCCAGCTCAATGAGCGCGACAACATCGAAATGCTGGTGATACCTTTCGCGGTAGGCAACTACCCCAGCGTCTTCAACCGCTACCAGATCATGTACTTCACCGCCGGAGTGTTCCCAACGACGGTCTATCTAGAATCACTCCACGGGAGCCACTACGAGGACGCCGAAAAGGTCGTCAAGCGCCACGAAACGGCCTTCGACCAGACGAGGCAGGCTCCAACTGCCGTCCCGATCAAGGAGTTCATCGATGCAAGCAACCTCTTGGCGTAAGTCGACCCGCAGTACGAGCAGCGGCAACCAGAACTGCGTTGAAGCCCGCCTGACCTGGCGTAAGTCGAGCCGTAGCACGAGCGATGGAAACCAGAACTGCGTGGAGGCTAGGGCGTTCGAGGGTCGGTTCCAGGTTCGGGACTCGAAGCTCGGCGAGGACTCCCCGGTCTTCGACCTTCCTGCCGCCGAGTTCTCCGGTCTCCTGGTGGCGGCTCGCGACCCTCGCCCGTAGCAATGACCGCCGTCAGGGCGGTGGGATGACACCACCGCCCCGGGCGGTCGTCTCGGGGGTCAGTGCTTCTGGAGGTCGCCTGCGAACTCGGGTCCGGGGACCGGGGGCATCGGCAGCTCGCGGCGGAACATGCCGAGGGTCCTCATCTGCGCCTCATCGAACTCCGTGAGCTCGGTCGACGTGACGGAACTCCCGTCGAAGTCGAACTGCACCGTCCAGACGACGAATCCGTACTCGTACCCGATCGCCGTGGCCAGTGTCCCGTCCTGCCGGAACTTCCTGGTGACCCCGTACAGGAAGTTCCCCCGGTACCACTCCTCGACGACCAGGTCGCCGTCAGGTGAGATCTCCCCGCTGGGGCCGTCGAGCCAGCCGTCCTTGAAGCTCTGGAACTCGTAGTTGCCGCCGTACCTGGTCCGGCCGGTGAACCCCGTGAACCGCTCGGAGCCGCGCCGGTACACCAGTTCGTCGTCGATCTCGACTTCGTCATCGGGCACCGTCAAGGCGACGGGATCGTAATTTGGTTTCACGCGGCCACCTTACCGTCAGAAGTTTCCATCCCAGCCCTTGTCGTCGCTCAGCTTGCCGTCGTGGTTGTTCCAGCCTTTCGAACTGCCGTCGACGCCGTCGACCATCTGCGTGCACTGAATGCAGCACTTCATCGGCTTCTTGGTCTTGGCGTTGGCGTTCTCGACCCAGAAGTCGTCCATGCTCGGGTCGCGCCCGTCCGCGCGGGCGTCCTTGAGCGCGTTGTTGGTCGCTCGGGACTCGGAGTGCTGGCCGGGGACGCCGTAGTTCGTGATCATGCCGGGCTTGAGCCCCCGCTCGTCCCACTCGCCCCTCCCGAACTTGTCCATCCGCTCCTGGAGGATCGGATCGAAGTCGGCCCGGTTGGGTTGTTCCTTGACGTTGTGGTCGTAGTAGACCCGGCCGGACTTGCGGTCCCACACGGCGCTCACGCACGGTTCGCCGCCCTTGGGGAACTGGTTGGGGTTGTTCGGGTTCCGCACGTCGTCGATCTTGTCGTGCAGGGCCTGCCGCAGTCGCTGCCGGTCCGCCGCCCTGTCATCGGTCGGATCGAGGCGGTCCGGGGCCTTCGGCTTGAACTCGGTGGAGGGGCCGGGTGTGGTGTCGGGCTTGGGTTGGCTGCCCTCGCCTCCGTCTCTGCCTCCGCCGCGGCGCCTGTTCCGCTTCCTGGCCGGCTTGAACTCCTGGGCGACGTCCTTGAAGATCTTGGCGGCGTTGCCGTCGGCGCTGACCCCCTTGCCCTTGTCAGGCATTGAGCAGCCTCCCGATCGCCATGTCCATCAGCTGGTCGATGATCATCCCGGTGATCTTCTTGAAGATGGGGATCTGCACGAGGGAGGCGCCGAAGGTCACCGCGGCGGTCGCGAGCGCCCACGCGATCTGGACGGCCAGGATCGCGAGTTGGATGATCACCTGGATTTTCAAGGCCAGCACCAGGCCGGCGACGATGGTCAGCGAGATGTTGACCTTGTTGTTCGGGTCAACGGCGTCGATGATGCTCGCGACCGCGGACTCGGAGCCTTCCCACTCGTCTCTGAACGAGTCGATCTGGCTGCCGGAGTTGTTGTCCAGCAGGGTTTTCGCCGCCGCGTTGAGTGATTCGACCCGGCCGTCGATCCGGTCCGCCAGGCCGGTCCATTCGCCGGCGAGGTTGAAGAGCTTCTCCTCGTCCGATTCGGGCCACTCGAAGCCGAGCATGCCCAGCAGTGTGATGAGTTCCGAGGGGAGTTGCATGCCCAAGGGGGTGTTCTCCTAGTCGAGTCGATAGTGGAACCGGGCGGTCAGGGGCTGCCGAGGTCCTTGCCGAGGGCGGTGAAGGAGGCGCCGACCTCGCCGTCGACCGTCTCGTGGTCGTCGGCCATTTCGCGGACGGCCGCGGCCAGTCCGGTCAGGTCCTCGATGTCGGCGTTCAGGGTCTCGGTGAGGGCGTCCATGCAGAGCTGGTGGCCGACTCCCGCGAGCGAGCCGATCGTGTCGCCTCCGAAGGCGTCGGCGAACTGCTCGACGGCCGCGGTGAACTCGTCGAGCAGTGACTGCACTTCGGCTGTGGCCGTGTCGAGTTCGTCGGCGGAGCGTCGCATCGTCTCAGGATCGACGTCGAAACCAGGCATGATCATCGACTCCGGTGGGGTTCGTTCGGCGCGGCCGACTGCTCCGCGGTCTGGTCGTCTCCGGACATGCAAACCTTCCTCATCCATATAGGACTTGAATCGTCCGGGTCGGATACGGGCGCTTCGGTGCCGCGCTGCACGGGAAGGGCCGATGTAGGCAGGGTACCCCGATCTGCCACGCGCGCAGGTACTCTGCGCGCGGCCTGGGGCTGCTACCGGTCGCCGTCGAGGTCGGTGCGGTGGCGGACGATGTTGAGTTCGTCGCCGTCCCATGCCATCTCGTAGAGCTTGCCGCGGGCGTTGGTGAAGGGGCGGTGGAGGACGAGCATGAGGGTGCCGTCGAAGGCGGTGAAAAGCATGCCGTGGCCGGAGTCGGCGCGGACGAGCGGTTCGCGCTGCTCCCAGGGGCCTTCGAGGCGGCCCGAGGGGGAGACGGCCCAGGTCTGGACGTAGTCGCCGTCGATGCCGCCCGCGGTGAGGCGGTTCTTCTCGTACGTGGACCACAGGCAGACGAGGGCGCCGCCGGGCGCGCGGTGCAACTGCGGGCCGTCGGTGACGTAGGGCGCGATCTGGTGGGGGACGCCGGCGGGGAGCTCGCGGGTGAGCCAGGAGGCATCGGAGCCGCGGAAGAGGACGACGGGGTCGCCCGCGACGGCGTCGAGGGCCTCGGTGAGGGGGAACGCCTCGATGGTGCCGTCGATGCGCTGGAGCCATTCGTTGGCGTAGACCATCCACGGCGTTCCGGCGTCGTCCGTGTAGAGCGTCCCGTCGAGGGTCATGAGCTCGGCCGGGAGGACCGTCTCGCCGGGGTGGAGCATCCGGTACGGGCCGGTGAGGGCGTCGGCGACGGCCACGATCGTGGAGCGGCGGTAGTTCGCGACGGGGAACGGCGTGCCGTACTCGCCGGGCTGCGGGATCGGCAGGGGCGCGTCGGCGTTGTGGAGCGTGGTGAACAGGTACCAGCGGCCGTTCCAGCGGTGGACCTCCGGCGCCCAGGCGCCGTGGCGGGCCCACGGCGCCTCCTCGTCGGCGACGAGGAACACCGGGACGGGCTCGGCCCAGTCGCGGAGGTTCCGCGACCGGTAGGCCATGGTGCCGACTCCCGGGGTGCCGCTGGAGTCGAGGTTCGAGGTGAACAGGTGGTACAGGCCGGTGTCGGCGTCCGCGACGACGTACGGGTCGTGCAGCGGCATGTCCGGCAGGCGCAGCGGGAAGGCGGTCGGCTCGCTCATGGCGCAAACGCTATCAAGCGGCGGGGCTGGGCGGGAACGAGCGTTTTCGGCGGGCGGGCGCGGGAGGATGTCACAGATCGGGGGCGTGTCTTGTCTGAGCTGTCGACGGGGCGGCAGGGGCCGTCCCGCGGAACCGGAGGTGTGCAATGAAGATCGCTGTCATCGGCGGGACCGGGCTCATCGGATCGCAGGTCGTCAGGATCCTGAACGAGGGCGGGCACGAGGCGGTGCCGCACTCGCCGTCCACGGGAGTGGACCTGCTCAGCGGCGCGGGGATCGCGGAGGCGCTCGCGGGGGCGGGGGCGGTCGTGAACCTGACGAACTCGCCGACGTTCGACGAGCAGTCGCCCGCGTTCTTCCAGACGAGCATGGACAACCTGCTCGCCGGGGCGCGCGACGCGGGGGTCGGGCACGCGGTGATCCTGTCGATCGTCGGGGTCGACCAGGTGGACCTGGACTACTACCGGGCGAAGACGCTCCAGGAGGACGTGCTCAAGGCGGGGCCGGTCCCGTACTCGATCGTCAGGTCGACCCAGTTCTTCGAGTTCATGGACGCCGTCATGTCGTGGACTTCGGACGAGGAGACGGTGCGGCTGCCCGCGACGCGCGTGCAGCCGATCGCTTCGGCGGACATCGCGCGGGCGGTCGCGGACGTCGCGGCCGGGGCGCCGCTGGGTGGGACCCGGAACGTCGCGGGGCCCGAGGTGTTCACACTCGACGAGCTCGGCCGGATCACGCTCGAAGCGAAGGGCGACAAGCGGACCGTGGTCGTCGACGACACCGCGGGCATGTTCGCGGCGGTGAAGGGCGACGCCCTCATCGCCGGCGACGACGCCGTCCTCTCGACCACGACGTACCGGGAATGGCTGGCCCGCTAGGGCACCGGGGGGCCGGGCGGCGCAGCCGCCCGGCCCCGAGACCAGAGGGGGCATAGTTGGGCCATGTCCACGTATGCGCCCATGGAGTGCCACCTGACGACCGACCGGCTCGTGATGCGGCCGTGGTCCGCGGACGACGCCGCCCGGCTCCGCGACCTCCACGCCGAACGCGGCGACGGGACCCCGGCCCTCGCGGAGACCCAGAGGATCATCGAAGCCCAGCTGACCCGCACGGAGGCCACGGGCATCGCCCTGCTGCCGATCCGCCGCTCCGGCGAGAGCGACTTCATCGGCTACTGCGGCCTCATCATCGGCCGGGCGAGCCTGGAGGAACCCGAGATCGCCTACGAGCTGTTCCAATACGCCCACGGCCACGGCTACGCCACCGAGGCCGCCCGCGCGATCCTCGACGCCGCCGCGGCGACCGGCCGCACCCGCCTCTGGTCCACGGTCCGCACCTGGAACACCGCCTCCTTCCGAGTCCTCGAAAAACTCGGCTTCGAACGCGACCACACCACAACCGACGACCGCGGCGACCTGGTCTGGCTCACCCGAACCCTGCCCTAGCGCCGCAGGGGATCGCGGCGCGGAGTCGGCCGGACCTCCATGGCTGTTCCGCATCCAGGGCCCGAGGCGGCCGGGTTTCGGATCGGTTGGAGGCCTGGCGTTGTCGGGCGCCGGTCTCCGATGACCAGAGGTCGGAATCCGGCGCGCAATGGGGCCCCTCCCCCCCCGCCCCCGCCCCTCCCACCCCTTGTTCAAAGTCTTCGGCCCGCCGGGCTCAGGGCCGGAATGCTCCCAGTTTTTCGGGGGCTACCAGCCATAGGACTTGGTCGATGCCGGTGTCGTTCGCGTCGATCGTGAGGGCCGCGTAGACGCCGTCGGGTTGGTGGAGGACCGCCCAGGTTTGGCCTCCGAGTTCCTTCCAGTCGATGGTGACGTCGTCCCAGAGCCATTCGATGGCCTTGAGGAACTTCGCCACGCGGGTCGCGCCGATGAGCGGTTTGCGGGCCACTCTGACGGCGCCGTTGCCGTCGGAGACGTTCACGACGTCCGCCGCGAACAGGCGCTCCAGGCCCTGCATGTCACCAGAGCGGGCCGCCGCCATGAACGCCTCCAGGAGCTCGCGCTGCCCATGCGGCGCCGGGCGGGAGCGGCGCCCGTCGGCGACGTGCCGCCGGGCCCGGCTCGCCAGCTGGCGGGCCGCCGCCTCCGTGGTGCCGAGGACCTCCGCGATCTGCCCGTACGGGTAGTCGAACGCCTCGCGGAGGACGTACGCGGCCCGTTCGTTCGGCGACAGCCGCTCCATCAGCAGCAGCGTCGCGTACTCCAGGGCCTCGCCCCGCTCCGCGCCCAGATGCGGGTCGGCCGCGGTGTCGACCGGCTCGGGGAGCCACGGACCGATGTAGGTCTCGCGGCGCACCCGCGCCGACTGCAACACGTTGATCGACAGCCGCGTGGCGATCGTCGCCAGGAACGCCCCCGGTTCGGCCACCGACGCCCGGTCGTACGCCTGCCAGCGCAGCCACACTTCCTGGACGAGGTCCTCGGCCTCGCTCGCGCTGCCGAGCATCCGGTAGGCGATCCCGAACAGCCGCGGCCGCACCGCGGTGAACGTCGCCGCGGCCGCTTCGAGTCCGGGGTCCTCACCAGGTGTCGGAGCCCGGGCCGGGGTCGGCCGGTCCGGGGATTCCTGAGCCGGTCGACCCGGGACCGGCGGGTCCTGGTCGGACGGTCCTGCAACGGTTGCCACCCGGCAATCTAAGCGCACCCGGGCGGTCCGGCGGTCACGGTGTGAGGACCGTCTTGCCGGAGAGCCTCCCTTCGACGGCGCGGTCGTGGACGGAGGCGAGGTCGGCGATCGGGAGGCGTTCGGCCACCTCGATCCGGAGCTCCCCGGCGTCGACGAGGGCGACCAGCTCGGCGAGGCGGGCGGCGTCGCTCTCCACCTCGACCCGCTCGACCCTGATCCGCGCGGTCTGCGGTCCCGGGGTGGTGGCGCTGGCGAAGGCGCTGCCGTCGGCGACCAGGCCCGCGAGGGCCGCGGTCTCCTCAGGGGTGTCGCGGACGAGTTGCAGGACCGCGTCGAAGCGCTCCGCTGCGAGGGTGTTCACAACGGGGCCTTCGGTGTAGTCGACGATCCGGTCGGCGCCCGCGGCCTTGACGCGTTCGAGGCTGCGGGGGCTCGCGGTCGCGGTGACGACCGCCCCGGCCCGCTTGGCGAGCTGGACGGCGTAGCCGCCGACAGCGCCTCCGGCGCCGTTGACGAGCAGGCGCTGGCCGGGCTGGAGGTCGAGGTGGTCGAAGAGGGCCTGGCGGGCGGTGAGGGCCACGGTCGGCAGGGCCGCGGCGTCGGCGAGCGGGACCGTCGCGGGTGCGGCGGCGAGGAGGGCGGCCGGGGCGGCGACGTACTCGGCGGCCGCGCCGGGCGCGGTGGGCGGGAGGAAGGCGACCACGGGGTCGCCGGTGCTCCAGCCCGTGACGCCCTCGCCGGTCTCGGCGATGGTGCCGGAGACGTCGATCCCGGGCGTGTGCGGGAAGGCGGTCGGCATGGCCTCCTGCATGATCCCGGCGCGGATGGCCGCGTCGAGGAGGTTGAACGAGGTGCCCGCGACCTTGATGACGACCTGGCCGGGGCCGGCGGTCGGGCGGTCGGCGTCTTCGAGGGCGAGTACGTCGCTGCTGCCGTAGGAGTGGTAGCGGATGGCTTTCATCGGTGGCTCCTTCGCATGTGTGCTTCGAGTTCGAAGCATCTGTGGTCGAGCTTAGACTGCTTTGAATTCGAAGTACAAGAGTTGAGGTGCGTGATGGTCGGCACATTGCTTTGAATTCGAAGCAGGTAGGATTCATTGGTGAACGGACCTGACCTGGACGGCGTCGAGCTGCCCGAACCGCGGCAGCTGGAGGCCTACTTCGCGCTCACCGAGGCCGTGAGCCTCCTCGAGCACCACGTCGAGCAGCAGCTCCGCGCCGAAGGCGGCATCAGCAACATCCAGTTCCAGATCCTCATGGCGCTCAACGGGGTCGAGCAGCTGACCATGACCGAGATCGCCGACGGCGTCGTCTACAGCCGCAGCGGCCTCACCTACCAGGCCGCCCAGCTGGAGAAGGCCGGGCTCGTCACCCGCCGCCCCAGCCCCGAGGACGAGCGCGCCACCCTCGTCGCCATCACCGACCGGGGCCGCGAGACCGTGGGGAAGGTCCTCCCCGGGCACATCGAGGTCACCCGGCGCCTCCTCTACGAGGCCGTCCCCGCCGCCGACCTCGACCGCCTCGGCGACACCATGGCCCGCGTCCGCGACCACATCCGCGAAGAGCCCCCGCGGTCCGCCGCGCCCCGCAGGAAGCGGCACCAGAAGGGCTGAGGCCGCTACCGGCCCCTCCCGCCGCCCGCAGGCGCGCTTCGAGGACCTACTCGCCGACGGGGACCGCGGCCTCCGGGCGGTCCGACTCGCCGTGCCAGTGCGCGACCCATGCCAGCGCGTCGCGGGTGTCGGCATGGTCGGCGCCGAGGTGCTCCTCGCACGCGGCCGCGAACCGCTCGGCGTAGGCGACGGCGTCGCCGATCGGCCCGACCCGGCCGAGATGCCGGACCGCGTCGAACAGGACCGCGCTCGCACGCCCGTCGGCGAACAGCGAGCCATGCGTGTTCGCAAGCAGCCGTTCGGTATTGGCGGTGAAGAGCGTGAGTCTCGGGTCGTCGTCTTCCGGCCAGAGGTCGTGCATGATGTACCCCGCGATCCGGATCGTCGCGTCGCGGCCCCGCTGCTCCAGGATCTCCCCCGCCGCGCGCTGCACGAGCGGGTTGACGCGGACCGCGTGGCCGTCCACGTCGATGAGCGACAGCCGGTGCAGGTCCGTGAGCGCGTCCTCGACGTCGGCGAGGGTCGGCGGCGGGGCGCCGTTGGAGACGTCCGCGTAGGTCCTGAGCGCGCGGTCGGAAGTGAACAGCGCCAAGGGGATCCCGTCGGGGTCGAGCCGGCACGCCAGCTCCAGGACCGAGGAGGCGAGCCTGGGCAGGTCGTCCCGGGCGGCCGCGGCGATCACCGGGTGGATCGCGGCCGTGACGGGCGCGTCCGTCTCGGGGAGGGACTCCAGGTAGTCGCGGCAGGTGGCGCCGGGGCGGTCGAGGAGGTGGGCGGCGGCGAGGGCGAGCGCGCGCGGGAGGTGCCCGAGCCCGGCGGCGAGGTCGGCCGCGCCGTCCAGGGCGCGCGGGTTCGCGACGAGGCGCCGTTCCAGGTAGGCCGCCGACTCGTCGGGGGTGAACGGGGCGATGCGGACGCGGTGCCCGTTGAGGACGGTGCTGCGGATCCAGGTGGTCAGGATCGTCTGCCCGCGCGGGGTCTCCGGTTCCCAGAGGTCCGCGAGGTGGTCGGGATCGGACACGCCGTCGAGGACGATGAGCCAGCGCGGCGCGTTCGGGCGGTCGAGCCAGGTGAGGAACTGGTCGGCGTCGCCGCCGCCGCGGACCGCCGCGGTGGCCTCCTCGAACGCGGCCTCGATGCCGTCGGGGGACGAGGCGTCGACCCACACGAGGAGGTCCAGTTCACCTGCGTTCCAGCGCTTCCGGGCGTACTCCGCCGCCGCCTGGGTCTTCCCGGCGCCGGGCAGGCCGGTGAGGACGGTGCGGCCTTCAGCGGCGACCGCCGGGTTCCGGTCGATCCGGGCCGGTGCGGGGCGCGGGAGGCGGCCGATCAGCAGGGGGCCGTCCGCGAACGAGTGCACCTGCACCGGCCGGTGCATGTGGAGATTCAGCTCTTCGCCCTGGATGAGGTTGTGCACCTTCGGGACGTAGTTGGTGAATCCGGGTTGCGGGGCGGTGTTCTCGGCCATCGTGCCTCCTGCTCGGCTGCGAGCAGATTATCCCGGGCCGGCGACGCGGAGGCGACACGGCGATGCGGCGCGGCCCCCGGGGACGCCGAAGGGGGCGCCCGCGGGCGCCCCCTGCCGGTCGTGAAGCTAGATCATCGGGTGGCGGATGATGTTCTCCTCGCGGCCCGGGCCGACGCCGACCACGGACACGCGCGCGCCGCACAGCTCTTCGAGGCGCTCGATGTACGTCTGGGCGTTGCGGGGCAGCTCGTCGAACTTGCGGCACGCGGAGATGTCCTCGAACCAGCCGTCGTGGTACTCGTACACCGGCTTCGCGTGGTGCACGCCGGTCTGCGTCATCGGCATCTCCTCGACGCGCTCGCCGTCGACCTCGTACGCCACGCAGATCGGGACGCGCTCGAGCTCGGAGAGCACGTCGAGCTTCGTCACGAACAGGTCGGTGATCCCGTTGACGCGCACCGCGTACCGGCCCAGGACCGCGTCGAACCAGCCGCAGCGGCGCCGCCGCCCGGTGGTGACGCCGTACTCGCCGCCCTTCTTGAGCAGGAACTCCCCGAACTCGTCGAACAGCTCCGTCGGGAACGGGCCCGAGCCCACGCGGGTCGTGTACGCCTTGATGATCCCGATCGACGTCGTGATCTTGTTCGGCGCGATGCCGGTGCCGACGCACGCGCCGCCGGTGGTCGGGTTCGAGGACGTCACGAACGGGTAGGTGCCGTGGTCGACGTCGAGCATCGTCGCCTGGGCGCCTTCGAGGAGGACGTTCTTGCCCGCCTCGAGCGCCTTGTTCAGCAGGAGCCGCGTGTCGGCGATGTACGGCTTCAGGCGCTCGGCGTACCCGAGGTACTCCTCGACCACGGCCTGCGGGTCGATCGCCTTGCGGTTGTACACCTTCACGAGGATCTGGTTCTTCTCCCGGAGGATCTGCTCCAGCTTGATGGAGAGGATCTTCGGGTCCAGGAGGTCCTGCACACGGATGCCCTGGCGCGCCACCTTGTCGGCGTACGCCGGGCCGATGCCGCGCCCGGTCGTGCCGATCCGCGCCCCGCCCAGGTACCGCTCGACGACGCGGTCGAGCGCCCGGTGGTGCGGCATGATGAGGTGCGCGTCAGCGGAGAGCTTCAGGTTCGAGACGTCGACGCCGCCCGCGGTGAGCTCGTCGAGCTCCGAGATTAGGAACTTCGGGTCCACGACCACGCCGTTGCCGATGACCGGGACCACGCCGGGCGTGAGGATGCCGACCGGGACCAGGTGGATCGCGTACTTCGTGCCGTCGGGCGTCACCACCGTGTGGCCTGCGTTGTTGCCGCCCTGGTAGCGGACGACGTAGTCCATCTCGGCGCCGAGCAGGTCGGTGACCTTGCCCTTGCCTTCGTCGCCCCACTGCGTTCCTACGACCGCGATCGCCGGCATCTGCCCATCCTCCCGGGAAGTTGATCACCCGATTACTTGGCAAGCCTACTTGCATTCGCTTATCCGGGGTCTCAGCAGGCCCAAGCACTATGAAGCGGGTCCCCGTCACACCGTAGAGTCGGGCGGGTGAACGTCGTCGTGTTGACACTCGTGGAGTCCGACTGCTCCAACCCCGGGCCGCGCACCCAGGCGCTGCACCTGGCCGACGAGCTGAAGGCCCGCGGGGCCGCCGTGCGCACCGTCGAGGCGCGCACGCCCGAGGACGTCGACGCCGTCGTCGCCGACCCCGACGAGCGGATCGTCCTCGCCGCCGACAGCGACGAGCAGGTCAACGCCGTCGTCGCCCGGCTCACCCGCCTCGCCCTGCCCGCGCCCAGCAAGCGCCCCGAAGGGCTCCCCGACGGCCGCACCATCCCCGACCTGCCCGCGCTCGCGGTCCTGCCGCTCGGCACCGTCCCCGGGATCGTCGTGCGCCTCGGCCTGCCCGAGAAGCCCGCCGACGTCGCCGCAGCCGTGGCCTCCGGCACCGTGAAGCGCACCGACCTCATGCGCCACGACGGCGGCGGCGTCGCCGTCGACGGCGTGCGCCTCGGCGGCGGCGACCGGCCCTGGAAGGGCGTCGTCAACCTCGACGACGTCGTCCTCGCCGACGGCTCCGAGCAGATCCTCGCGTGCGTCGTCGCCAACGCCGACGGGTACGCGGCCGCCGACGACATGGTCCTCGCCGAACCCGACCCCGCGGACGGGAAGATCGACGTCGCGGTCGCCGTCCCCGTCATGGCCGGGCGGTTCCGCAAGCGCCTGCGCATCGAGGTGCGCCGCGCGAAGGGACGCGCCGTCGCCGTCCACCCCGCCGACACCGTCACCTACATCCAGGACGGCCTCGCCGGGCAGCTCGCCCGCAAGCGCACCTGGTGGATCGAGCCCGGCGCCGCCGGGTGGTACACCACCGGGGACTGAGACCCCAAGCGGCCGAACCGGAACGGCCCGTGAGCGGCGCGCCCTCCTGCGCCGTATCGACCGCTGTGCCCGACCTCGCCACCTGATCGAAATACGATCGTTATCTAGGTGAGGCATGCTGGTCAGCGCCCACAAGGCAGCGTTCTCGAGAGAGCGGCGCGGGGTGCGAGACCCGGCGCACGGCGAACATGGAGGTGGCGGGCAGTGGCGGCGGCGTATACGAGTTTCGTGGCCATCGGCGACAGTTTCACCGAAGGGGTCGGCGATCCGGACCCCCGGGGGGGCCGCGACCGCGGCTGGGCCGACCTCTTCGCAGAACGGGCCGCCGAGCAGTGGCCCGGGTTCGCCTACGCGAACCTCGCCGTCCGCGGCAGGCTCTTCGACCGCATCGTCGACGAGCAGGTCGTCCCCGCGATCCGGCAGCGCCCCGACCTCGTGTCGTTCGCGGCCGGCGCCAACGACGCCCTCCGCCCCGGCTACAACCACGTGCCCCTCGCGACCCGCGCGCACGAGGTCGTCCGGCTCCTCAAGGCCTCCGGCGCCCAGGTCGTCCTCTTCACCTGCGCCGACGTCACCCCCCACATCCCCGGGATGCGCATGCTCCGCAAGCGCTTCACCGACATGAACGAGGCCTACCGCAAGGTCGCGAAGCGGCACGACGCCGTCCTGGTCGACCTGTGGGAGGACCGCGCGTTCGACGACCCGCGCCTGTGGGCCGTCGACCGCCTCCACATGAACACCCTCGGCCACAGCCGCGTCGCCCACGACGTGTGCCTGGCCCTCGGCGTCGAGCCCGACCCGGCATGGCTCGACCCCCTCCCCGACCTCCCGCGGCCCCGCCGCGAGATGAACGGCGTCCAGTGGGCCGGCAAGCACCTGGCCCCCTGGGTCAAGCGCCGCCTCACCGGCAAGTCCTCAGGGGACGCCGTCACCCCCAAACGACCCGACCTCACCAAGGTGAAGTGACCGCCATGGCCATCATGTTCAAACTCCTCGCGGTCATGGTCGTCATCTTGACCTGCGCGTTCTTCTTCGGACTGCTGTTCAAGAAGGGCCGGGACCGCTGACGCGAGCCCTCCTCGGCCGAATCGACTGCCCCTCTTCGGGGGTGGGCGTGGCGCTTCCGGCCGAGACAGGGCATCATGGTTCATTGTGGGACTCCTCCAGCGTCTGTTGGGGCGCCGGGACACACCTGATTCAGTGCCAGATCCCGCCGCCCAACCCGAACCTGCCTCCGAGCCCGAGAGCGCGCCCGAACCCGGCGCGTCCTCCGGCGCGCTCGGCGACGCCGCCCCCGAGACCGGCCCGGACCCCTCCCCGGCCGCCGACGAGGAGGACGCCATCGCCACCGCAGCGCCCGCGACCGGACTGAGGCTCGTACCCGACCTCGCCCCCGGCCCGGCACCCGAGCCCGTGCCCGACACCGCCGCCGGCCCGCCCGCGCAGCCCGAGTCCTCCGATGAGATCTTCGTGCCCGAACGGCCCCGCCGCGAACTGCTCACACTGGACAAGCCCGAGCCGCCCCGGCAGGGCACCGGCCGCGACGAGATGATGCCCCGCATCGACTCCGAGGACCTCGACATCGCCGGGTCCCCCCGCGCCGACCTGCGCGCCGCCGGACTCGCCGTCCCCAAGATGCACCAGCTCGTGCGCCGCGGCGACACCGCCATGTGGGCGTTCGGGGTCCGCGCCTCCGAGGCCCTGCGCTGGTGGCTCGACATCCGCCAGTCCGCCGAGCAGACCGGGTGGATGCCCGTCCTCCTCGGCGCCCCCGCCGAATGGCGCGACAACGGCGAGGCCATCGTCCACGAAGGCGACGACGAGCTCGCCCGCGCCGACGAGATCGACGCCGCCGAACTGCTCCACGAGAAGGGCGCCGAGGCCGGGGAGCCCGCCCGCGGCGTCCCGATCCTGCCCCGCCGCGGCGACTCCGACTTCGCCACGCCCCAGTCCGAGGGCCTGCTCGGCCTGGTGCGCACCGACGCGGGCTGGAAGATCCCCGCCATGTTCCCGTGGAAGGGCTCCACGAACTGGGAGCTGTACGGCGCCGAGCACGCCGCGGTCCTGCGCAGCTGGAACCGCCGCTTCGAGGCCGAGCTGGTCGCCATGACCTACGACGTGGTCGAGCTGTACGTCCCCCGCCCGCCCGCCCCGGAGGAGGCCATCGCCGTCGCCTCCGAGGCGTACGCGTACTGCCCCGACCTCCTCGACTCCGGCGTCCCCACCCTGGAGGACCTCGCCGAGCACATGATCCGGTCCAAGGCCTGGTACTTCCGCTGGACCTAGGCCCGGGTCACCCCTCGCGGCGCGCGGCCTCCATGCGGGGCGCGAGCCCGTCGAGGAACAGCTCCAGGGCGTAGCGCATCGCCTGGTGCGCGGTCGCGTCCCACGCGGTCTCGTCCGAGAACCGCCGGATGTGCCTGAACATGCCGGACTCGAAGGCGCGCTTGAGGTACGGCTCCTGGATCGCCCACCACTCGCGCTCGTCGGCGAGCGGCGCCTCCTCGGCGCTGTCGCGCATCAGGTACTGCCGGGCCGTGCCCGTCACCAGGTTCATGATGCCCGTGATGACCAGGTTGACCTCCCGCTCGGGCAGGTCGTGGCCCGCGAACGCGCTGATCGCGAAGTCGTAGCCCGCCATCGAGTCCGGGCCGAACACGGGCCGCCGCTGGTTGATCTCCAGCAGCCACGGGTGCGCGTCGTACACCTCCCACGTGCCCTCCGCGAGCAGCTCCAGCCGCGCCCGCCAGTCCAGGCCCTCCAGGAGCGACTCGTCGCCGTCGTTGCGGCTGACCCGGTCCACCATGAGGTCGATGAGCTCCCGCTTGCCCGGGACGTACCGGTAGATCGTCATCGCGCCCACGCCCAGCTCGGCCGAGACGCTGCGCATCCCGAAGCACGAGCCCTCCCGGTCCGCGACCGCGATCGCGGCCTCCACCACCTGGTCCACGGTCAGCCGCGGCTTGGGCCCCGGCCGGCTCGGCGCCGGACCGAAGTCGCGCCAGAGCAGCTCCAGGCTTCGTGTGGGGTCGCCCGCCCCCGTCTGTGGTGTCGCCATAGGGGCCTCATGATATCGCGCTTGCTAACCGGGTACAGCGTATGCTATTACTGGGTACACCGTACCCGATTCAGGGAGACCAGGCAATGACCACCACGACCGTCGAGGCCGCCGGCCTCGGCAAGCGATTCAAGGACACCGCCGCGCTCGAGGGCTTCGACCTCGCCGCCGAGTCCGGCACCGTCCTCGGGCTCCTCGGCCCCAACGGCGCCGGGAAGACCACCACCGTCCGCATCCTCACGACCCTCCTGCGCTTCGACACCGGGCGCGCCGCGGTCGCCGGGTTCGACGTCGCCAAGGATGCCCGCCAGGTGCGCCGCCGCATCGGCCTCACCGGCCAGCAGACCGCCGTCGACGACCTCCTCACCGCCCGCCAGAACCTCGTCCTCTTCGGGAAGCTGTTCCGGCTGAACAAGACCCGCGCCCGCGAGCGCGCCGCGCAGCTGCTCGACCAGTTCGGCCTCGCCGAGGCCGCCGACCGCCAGGCCAAGCACTTCTCCGGCGGCATGAAGCGCCGCCTCGACCTCGCCGCGAGCATGATCCTCGCCCCGCAGGTCCTCTTCCTCGACGAACCCACCACCGGCCTGGACCCCGGCGGGCGCCGCGAGGTCTGGGACGCCGTCTCCGGCCTCGCCGCCGACGGCACCACCGTCGTCCTCACCACCCACTACCTCGACGAGGCCGACCGGCTCTGCGACCGCATCGCCGTCATCGACCACGGCCGCAACCTCGTCGACGACACCCCCGCCGGGCTCAAGCGCCGCATGGGCGCCGACCGCCTCGAGATCGTCGCCACCGACCCCGCCGACCTCCCCGCGCTGCAGGCGATCGCGGAGCAGGTCGCCGACGGGGACGTCGCCGTCGGCGCCGCGGGCGTCTCCGCCGCCGTCAAGGACCCCGTCGCGGCCCTCACCGCCGCCGCCACCGCCGTGCAGGACGCCGGACTCGCCGTCGCCGACATCGGCCTGCGCCGCCCCACCCTCGACGAGGCCTTCCTCGACCTCATCGGCGACACCGACAAGGAGAACCGCGGATGACCGCCCTCGCACCGCTCCCCGACGAGACCCTCGCCGGACGGATCAAGTGGACCCTCCACGACTACCGCGCCATCGTCGGCCAGGAGTTCACCCACGTCCTGCGCCAGCCCGCGAACTTCGCGTGGGCCCTGGGCTTCCCGATCGTCATGGTCCTGCTGTTCGTGTACGTCTTCGGCTCCGCCATGGACGTCACCGGCCAGGGCGCCGGCGTCGACTACGTCGCCTACGCCATGCCCGGCATGTTCGCCATGACCATGGCCTTCGGGTTCATGAACACCGCCACCGCCGTCGCCTACGCCAAGGAGAAGGGCTTCGTCGACCGCGTCAGGTCCATGCCCATGGCCTCCTCCGCGGTCGTCGTCGGCCGCAACATCGCCGACACCGTCCAGGCCGCCGCCGACCTCCTCGTCCTCTCCCTCATCGCCCTCGCCATCGGCTGGCGCTCCGAGGGCACCCTGGTCGAGACGCTCGGCGCGTTCGCGCTCCTGCTGTGGCTGCGCTTCGCGCTCATCTGGATCGGCGTCTGGCTCGGCCTCCTCGTCAAGAGCGTCGAGCAGGCCGGGACCCTCTTCGCCGTCGCGTTCCCCTTCGGCATGGTCTCCTCCGTGTTCACCCCGCCCGAGCTCATGCCCGGCTGGCTCGGCGCCATCGCCGCATGGAACCCCGTGTCCGCCACCGCGACCGCCATCCGCGAGCTCTACGGCAACCCCGTCGCCGCCGGGACCGCCTGGCCCGAGCAGCACGCCCTCCTCGCCGCGATCGTCTGGCCGCTGGTCATCACCGCGGTGTTCCTGCCGCTGGGGGTGCGCCGCTTCCGCGACCTCGGCCGCTGAAGGACCTGAAGGGAAACAGGAACGGGCCCGCGCCGGGGACGGCGCGGGCCCGCCTTATGTTTCGAGTTCGGTCGGTATCGATTTCGCACCGATATCGCGCAATTCCATGGGAGCGTTTGCGAAGACGATTGCGCAATCGATGTATTTATCCGTGCAATTCCGGCGATGCAGCGAAACGCCCGGACTGACAGCGCTTCCATTCTGCGCTAACGTTCTTCCACCGCGAGGCTTCCCTCACCTCGGCCTCGCGCACCCGGCGCCCGGTCATCCCTCGACGGAAAGCAGAACCGACATGACCAAGAGGAGACACCTCCCCGCGCTCGCCGCCACCGCGGTACTGGCGACCGCCGCGTGCAGCGACGACGAGCCCGCCGCCGAGGCGGACGCGGACGGCCTCGCGATCGACGACTTCCCGCGCGGCGAGACCCTGTACACGACCGGGACGGCCTGGGGGCCGCCCGGCGACTTCAACCCGGTCACCGCGGGCGGCGTCACCGGCCTCAACGGCCTCGGCTACGAGTACCTCTTCCTCTACGACGTCGAGGAGCAGGCCCTCACCCCCTGGCTCGCGGAGTCCGGGACGTGGACCGGCGAGCGCGAGTTCGAGCTGAAGGTCCGCGCCGGGATCGACTGGAGCGACGGCGAGTCCTTCACCGCCGACGACGTCGCTTACACGTTCGAGCTCGGGAGGACCGACGGCGTCCCCTTCGCCGGGGTCTGGGACTGGCTCGAATCGGTGGAGGTCGTCGACGAGCTCACCCTCGTCTTCCGCTTCACCGAAGCGCGCCACCAGGAATGGGACAACTTCCTGTACACCAACGAGATCGTGCCCAAGCACGTCTTCGAGGCCCTCGCCCCCGAGGAGGTCCTCACCGGCGCCCTCGGCCCCGACCCGGTCGTCACCGGGCCCTACCGCGTCCACTCCTTCGACGAGCAGCGCGTCGCCTGGGTCAAGCGCGACGGCTGGTGGGCCACCGAGGCGCTCGGCCTCGACGTGCGGCCCCGGTTCATCGTCGACCTCGTGACCCCCTCGAACGCCGACATCCTCAACATGCTCATCGAGGGCCGCCTCGACCTGGCGAACAACTTCATGCCCGGCGTCGCCGACTTCATCTCCGGGGACCCCGCGCTCACCACCTACTACGACAAGCCGCCGTTCATGGCGCCCGCGAACACCGCGATGCTCATCCCCAACACCACCCGCAAGCCGCTCGACGACCCGGAGTTCCGGCGCGCCATGGCCTTCGCGGTCAGCCCCGGGCAGATCGTCGACGCCGTCTACGGCGGCATGGTCACCGAGGCCCACCCGACCGGGCTCCTGCCGGTCTGGGAGCGCTACTACGACCAGGGCGTGATCGAGGAGGACGGGTTCGTCTTCGAGCCGTCCCAGGCCGTGGCCCTCCTCGGCGCCGCCGGGTACCGGGACGAGGACGGCGACGGGTTCGTCGAGGACCGCGACGGCGAGCCGTTCTCCCTGCGGCTCATCGTCCCCACCGGCTGGACCGACTGGGAGGACGCCGCCCGCTCGATCGCCTCGGACCTCGTGGACGCCGGGATCGACGTGACCGCCGAATCGGTGGACGCCGCCGACGTCGACGCCGCCCGCGCCGGCGGCGACTTCGACCTGCTCGTCAACAACGACAGCCGCCTCACCAACTCGCCGTGGAGCCACTTCCGGTACCTGTTCCAGCTGCCCGTCGCGGACGCCCAGCTCACCGGCAACTACTCCCGCTGGGAGAACGAGGACGCCTGGGAGCTCACCCAGGAGCTGTCCACCGTGGCGACCGAGGATCCGCGCTTCACCGAGATCATCGCCGAGCTGGAGCGCTTCGCGCTGCGCGACCTCCCCGCGATCCCCGTCTGGTACAACGGCGCCTGGTCCCAGGCCAGCAACGCCGTCTGGACCGGCTGGCCCACCGCCGACGACGGCGCCGTCTACGCCAGCGCCTGGGACGAGATGTGGGGCTTCGGCGCCGTCCGGATGCTCACCGGCATCACCCCGGTCGAGTTACGGGACATAGGAAACGGGCCCGCGCCGCCACCCGAAAGGCGGCGCGGGCCCTTTTTCATCCCCCCGGTCTTTAGAACCCGATCCAGGCGGTCTGCGTGTAGCCGCCGCCGAGTTCGTTGGACTGCAAGCCCGCTGAAGAGAGCGTCCAGAGCTGGTCGCCGATGACGAGGGTGCGGACGATGCCCTCGCTGTAGGGGTCGTCGACCTCCTGCTCGATCCAGGCGGCCTGGTCGACGGTGCCGGTGCCGACGGCGAGGACGAGCGCGCCGGTGCGGTAGTCGGCGTAGTCGGGGCCCCAGTCGGTGACGGGGAGGACGGCGATCCCGGCGTCGTCCCAGTAGAGGAACGCGTGCGGGTCCCACTGGACGGCCGAGTCGGAGTGCTCGCGGAAGTACTGGTCGAGGACGGCGGCTTCCGGTGCGGCCGTGTCGAACAGGCTCACCTGGAGGCCGGTGGTGACGCCGTCCTCGGTGGCCTCCTGGCCGACGCCCAGGAGCCGGTCGGCGCCGACGGGGTGGAGGTAGCCGGAGTAGCCGGTGATCTTCAGCTCGCCGGTCACCTTGGGGTCCGCGGGGTCGGAGAGGTCCACTGTGTACAGCGGGTCGGTCTGGCGGAACGTGACGATGTACGCGGTGTCGGCGATGAACCGGACGGCGTAGATCTGCTCGGTGACGCCGAGGTCGGTGACCGACCCGGTCTCGGTGAGGGCGTCGTCCCCGACGGCGAACACGGTCACGGTGGACTTCGAGGGCTCCGGTTCGGACGGGGCGGTCTCGCCGGGGGCGATCCCGCCGCCCTCCCACGCGCAGTCGGTGGCCGGGCCGCAGCCGCCCCACCAGCCCCACACCGCGTCGTTCTCGGTGGTGGCGACCCGCAGGTGCCCGTCGTACTCGCTCAGCGAGTACTGGTTGAGCAGCGACCCGGGGACGGTGGCCTCGCCCGCGAGGCGCGGCTCGCCGTCCTCGAAGTGGAACCGGTACAGCTCGGTCTCGGACTGCGGCTGCTCTCCGTCTTCGGCTGCGCCCCAGCCGTAGTCGTAGTGGGCGAGGTAGAGGCTCTCGGTGGTGCCGTGGACGGTGTCGCCGTCGGCCATGACCGTGTGCGGCTCGACGCCCTCCCAGCCGCCGTCGGCGCTGAGGCCGAACACGGTGACGGCGGAGCCGGAGAACCGGTCGGGGTGGGCGATGTCGCGGCAGTCGACCTCGCCGTCCTCGCCGTTGACGCTGAAGCCCGGGACCCAGTCCTCCAGGTCCGTGGCCGCGATCGCCGCCTTGAGGTCCTCCAGGTCGGCGTCGGCGTCGTACAGGACGTCCTGCACCGGCTGGATGTCCGGCTGCGAGGACACCGCGAGGCGCACCTCCCCGTCGACCATCCGGGCGTCCACCATGGACCCGTCCATGGCGAACGTGTCGAGGACCTCCAGGGTCGCCGGGTCGAGCCGGTCGATCGTGAACTCGCTGTAATAGGTCTCGTCGTCCTGGCGGTCCTGCGTGTACATGACGAGGAGCTCGTCGTCGCCGAGGAACAGCTGGTGGTCCCAGGACAGGTCGTCGTAGCGGTGCTCGGCGACGACCTCGCCGGAGCGGGTGTCGACGGCGCGCAGCTCGTTCTGGAGGACGCTGTACACGAACGTCCCGTCGGTCTTGACGATGTCGGGCTCGTCGACGCCGGCGACCGCGTTGTTGGTCTGCGAGTAGGCGTCCGAGGCCGCGGCGGTCGGCGCCTCGGCGCTGTCGCCCGCGGCGGCCATGTCGCCCTCCTCGCGGGCCACGCCGTCCTGGTCGAAGCCGCTCGCGAAGTACTCGCCGGCCTGCCACTGGGCCATCATCGCGACGGCCGCGTTCTGGATGCCCTCCAGGGCCTCGTCGCAGCCGCCGTAGGAGGCGAGCTGCGCGGAGGCGGGCACCCACGGGACGGCGTCGACGTCGAGGTCGACCTCGCCCTGAGGGGAGGTGCACCCGGCGGCGGCGAGGGCGGCCGCTCCGGCGAGTGCGGTGAGGAGTTTCGCTTTCATGCCGGTGGGACGCCGCCCGCGGCCCCCCGGTTCCCTTCCCGCGCGCACAAAAACGGGGCCCGGGCGTCCCAATAGATCCCGGGCCCCTGCTCGTGCGGCAGTCTCAACCCTTCGTGCCGCCCGAGGTCAGTCCGCTGATGAGGTGGCGCTCGGCGAACGCGTAGAACACCAGCGCGGGGAGCATCGCGAGCATGACGAACGCGAGGACCTTCGCCGTGTCGGACGCGTACTGGCCGCTGAACTGGGTGACGCCCAGCGGGAGCGTCCACCACGTCGACTTCTGGAGCACGACCAGCGGCAGCAGGAACGAGTTCCACGACCCGACGAGCGCGAGCACCGACACCGTCGCGAGCACGGGCCGCGCCATGGGCAGCAGGATGCGGGTGAAGAACAGCCACGGCCCGGCGCCGTCGATCGTCGCGGCCTCCTCGACCTCGCCGGGGATGGACCGGAAGAAGGTCCGCAGGATGATGATCGTGAGCGGCAGGCCGAACGCGGCCTGCGGCAGGATCACCCCGAACGGGCTGTTGAGCAGCTCGAAGCTGCGCAGGATGATGAACAGCGGCAGCACGGCCACCGCGAAGGGGAACATCATCCCGGCCGCGAACAGCGTGAACAGGCCCTCGCGGCCGCGGAACGCGTAGCGGGCGAACACGAACGCGACCATCGCCGAGCAGATCACCACGATGAACGTGGTGACGAGCGCGATGAAGATGGAGCTGAACACCTGCTGCCAGAACGCGCCCGAGCCGAGGACGTCGGTGTAGTTCGCGACGTTCCACGGGTCCGGCAGGCCCAGGGCGTTCTCGCGGAGCTGCTGGTTGTCCTTGAAGCCGCCGAGGAGCGCGAACAGGATCGGCGTCGCCACGAACGCGGTCGTGAGGAACGCGGCGACGTAGAACCCGGTGTGGCGCAGGAGCCGCGCGCGGCGCGTCGTGACCTTCATGAGCGGCTCCCCCCGGCGGTGGTGAGCGACCCCTGGAGGTCGCGGTTGAGGACGTAGCGCTGGTAGAGCAGCGCGAACACGAGGCTGATGAGGAACATCGCGATCGACAGCGCGGAGGCGTACCCGATCTGGTTGCGCTGGAAGCCCTGCTCGTACATGGTGATCGCGAGGGTCTCGGAGGCGTGGAACGGGCCGCCGCCGGTGAGCACGTACACCAGGTCGAACAGCTGGACGCTGCCGATGACGGAGAGGAACACGATCATGCGCACCGTGGGCCCCATGAGCGGCAGGGTGATCGAGCGGAACGCCTGGGAACCGGTGGCGCCGTCGATGGCGGCGGCCTCGTACAGCTCGTCGGGGATGTTCTGGCGCCCGGCCAGGAACAGGATCATGTGGAACCCGAAGAACTTCCAGGTGAGGATCCCGAAGATCACGAACATGACGATCTCGCGGTCGGAGAGCCAGCCGACCTGGGCGTCGATGCCGAGGCTCGCCAGGAACGAGTCGGCGAAGCCGCGCCGCGGCGAGAACACCAGGCGGAACAGGACCGCGGTGACGGCCTCGGTGAGCACGTAGGGCACGAAGAACAGCAGCCGGAACGCGGTCCGGCCCGGGAAGCGCTGGTGCAGCAGCATCGCGAGCCCGAAGGAGAGCGGGAGCTGGACCAGCAGCGACAGGACGACGATGAGGGCCAGGCGCCACAGGTCCCCGAGGAAGACCTCGTCCTGGACCAGCGTGCGGAAGTTCTCCAGCCCGACGAACTCCGTGGGCACGCCCCCGAGACCGTTCCACCGGAAGAACGCCACGTACGCGGCGAACAGCACCGGGAGGATCACGAACAGCAGGAACAGCATCAGGCCGGGCGCGATGAACGTGGCGAGCGTCCCCGCGCCGGGGCGCCCGGACCGCCGGCGCGGGCGCTCGCCCGCGCGGCGGCCCGGGCGCCCCGCTACCGGGGAGACCCGAGGGGACTCCTTGAGTGTCACGCTTCGGCCGCCCAGGCGTCGTTGACCATCTGCACGAAGTCCTCGGGGGTGAGCTGGCCCAGCAGGAGGCCCTCGGTGGCGTCGTTGATGACGCCGCCGATGGCCGGCGGGTAGGCCTGGTCGAGGTAGAGCTGCGTGCCGGTGGCGGTGGCGAGCGCCTCGACGACCTTCTGGGAGTCCTCGTTGAGGTCGGGCGCGACCGACGCGGTGTCGGCGGCGACCGGGGTCAGGTTGCCCTCGGTGATGGCGCGGGCGTAGTTCTCGGGCTCCATGAGGGTGCACAGGAAGTCGAGCGCCTCGTCGGGGGCGTCCGCGGCGACCGCGTAGCCGTTGCCGCCGCCGAGCCACTCGGTGGTGGTGCCGACGCCGCCCTCGACCGTGGGGAACGGGAAGAACCCGAGGTTCTCGGGGCCGTCGGTGCCGGAGTTGTCGCGCTGCGCCTGCGGGGCCCACTGGCCCATGAGCTCCATCGCGGCCAGGCCCTCGCCCATGACCGCCGACTGGCCGTCGGCCTCGCCGTAGACCGCGGACTCGAAGCCGGGCTGGAACGGTTCGAGGGCGGCGAGGTCGGCGACCATCTGGCCCGCCTGGACGAAGCCCTCGCCGGAGAAGTCCCCGGCCTCGGCCGCGGCCTCGAGGCCGTCGAGGCCGACGGTGCGCATCGCCAGGTAGGTCCAGTAGTAGTGGCCGGGCCACTTGTCGGCGCCCGCGAGGGCGATCGGGGTGATGTCCGCGTCCTTGAGCGCCTGCACGGCGGCGAGGAACTCGTCCCAGGTGGCCGGCGGCGCGTCGATGCCGGCCTCGGCGAAGAGGTCCATGTTGTACCAGAAGCCGACGACGCCGGCGTCGAACGGCATGCCGTAGAGCTTGCCGTCGATCGTGTACGGCTCCAACGCGATCGGGTTGATCGAGTCGATGCAGTCGAGCTTGCCGGTGAGGTCCTGCACGAGGCCGGCCTCGACCTGCTCGGCGAGGACGCCGCCGCCCCAGGTGTGGAAGATGTCGGGCACGTCGCCGGACTGGGAGGCGGTCCCCATGCGGTCCTTGAACGCCTGGTTCTCGATGGCCTGCACGTCGATGGTGACGTCGTTGGCCTCGGCGAAGTCGTCGGCGAACTCCTGCCACGTGGACATGAGCGGGTCCTGGTTCTGGATGTGCCACCAGGTGATGTCGGCGTCGCTCTCGCCGCTGTCGCCGCACGCGGCGGCGGACAGCGCGAGCGCGGCGGCCGCACCGGCCGCCACGAGCGCGCGGGGCCGGAGAAGGGGATTTCGCATCGGGCGCGTTCCTTTCGAGGGATGAGGGTACGTGCGTCCCGAAAGTTTCAGGAGAAGTATCGGAAACTTTCGATGCGATCATGGTACCTGCGCCCTCTCAGAAAGTGAAGGGGGTCTCTATTCGCCATCCGAACATGAGTGAGGGATCGATAACATGCCTGTTCGCAGGCGGTGCGTCGCGCACCGGTGGTGGATTCGCGGGACCGGAACAGGTCAATCGAACGAAATCGAACACGCGCCTTCAGGGCACACGGAAACGGCCGCCCGGTGGAACCGGACGGCCGTGCAACCTCGCGGAGCGGGTGACGAGAATCGAACTCGCCTCTCAACCTTGGGAAGGTCGCATTCTACCAATGAACTACACCCGCGAACTCCGCCTGAACGGAGCCGCACCGAGTATACAAAAGCCCGCAGAGGGCTGCACGGTGCCCCGGAGGAGGTGTGCCGCTACAGGGTCGCGAGGGCGGCGGTGATGTCGTCGTAGAGGAGGCCGACGTTGGCGTACACGCCGGGGTTGCCCGCCTCGGCGCAGCCGTAGCCCCAGCTCACGATGCCGACGAGGACGCCCTCTTCGGAGACGAGCGGGCCGCCGGAGTCGCCCTGGCAGGAGTCGACCCCGCCGTTCTCGAGGTCGCCCGCGCAGATCATCGTGGCGGCGTCGAACTCGGAGCCGTAGGCGCCGGTGCAGTCGCCGTCGCTGATGTAGGGGACGTCGACGTACAGGAGGTCCTGCGACATCGAGCCGGACTCGGTGGTGCCCCAGCCGATCACGGTGAGGGTGCCCCAGTCCTTGGTGTCCTCCTCGGCGAGCGGGAGGGTCTCGGCGCCGCTGATCGGCTCGGCGAGCTTGACCAGCGACCAGTCGTTGACCATGGTCGAGCCGTCGAAGCCGTCGGCGACGACGATCTCCGAGACGTCGTACACGTCGGTCTGGGTGATGTCGGTGTCGCCGTGGCGGACCACGATGTCGCCGGCGGCCTGGCCCTCCGTGCAGTGGGCGGCGGTGAGGACGACGTCCTCGGCGATGAGCTGGCCGCCGCAGAAGTTGAACGACGGGTCGTTCGCGTCGGCGAGGGCGACGGTCCAGGGGAACTGGCCGTCGGCGGCGGGCTGGCCGCCGATGATCTGCGCCTCGAAGTCGCCGTCGGTGGTCGCTTCGTCGGCGTTGGCGCCGACGGTGCCGACCGCGAACGCGGCGGCGCCGAGTCCGGCGGCCACGACCGCGCCGATCTTGACGAGGGTCTTTCGGTTGTGCTTCACGCGAGAAATCCTTTCGGGTGGGGTTGGATTCAGGCGTTCACCTGCCGCAAGCAGCATACGGGAATATCGCTCATATCTGAGGAATCCGCATCTAAGCTGTTTTTCAGTGAATAGCGGTGGATTCACGGCCGTGTTACAGCAATAGGGATGGACGCTTGCGAATGGTCCATTCCGGACTGGCACGGGACGCGGAAGGCCGGGAGGGACGGGTCCCTCCCGGCCTTCACCGCTTCGGCGGACTACTCGGCGGACCAGCCCGCGAGCACCTCGTCGATGTCGGCGTTGAAGTCGGCCACCTCGCCGTACACGCCCGGGTTCCCGGCCTCGGCGCAGCCGTAGCCCCAGCTCACGATGCCGGTGAGCATGAGCCCGCCCTCGTTCTCGGCCATGATCGGGCCGCCCGAGTCGCCCTGGCAGGAGTCGACCCCGCCGTTCTCCAGGTCGCCCGCGCACAGCATCGAGGCCGCGTCGACCTCACCGGGGTAGGCCGCCTCGCAGTCGGCGTCGCTCACGAACGGCACCTCGACCCACTGGGCGACCGTCGGGTACTCGTCGCCCGTGTTGCCCCAGCCCGCGGTCTCCAGGACGTCGAACTCGGCCGCGGCGTCGGTGTTGAGCGGGATCGGCTCCTGGTCGACCTCGTCGGCCAGCTTGAGGAGCGCCCAGTCGTTCGCCATCGCGATCGGGTCGTTGAAGTCCTCGGCGATGTGGAAGTCCGTCACCGCGGTCTCCACGAGCTCGTCGGACTCCAGGTCCACCGAGCCGGTGAAGACGACGAGCTCGGACGCGTCCTCGGTGCCCTCGACGCAGTGCGCCGCAGTGAGGACGACGTCGTGGGCGATGAGCGAGCCGCCGCAGAACTGGCGCTCCCAGGGGGTGCCCTCGCCCGCGGAGCCGAGGCCGACCAGCCAGGGGTACTGGCCCTCCTCGGCGGGCTGGCCGCCGATGATCTGCGCCTCGAAGTCGTGCTCCGCGGAGTTGTCCTGCGCGTACGCGGCGGTGCCCGAGAGTGCGAGCGCGGCGGCGCCGAGCCCCGCGGCAGCGATGCCGACCAGCTGCTTCCTCTTCATGTCCACTTTGATCCTTTCGGGTGGAGGGTGAGGATCAGGCCGTTTGGCCTTCCTGCCCGAAAGGCGCCATGGGCGGCTTTAGTAGTTGCGTGCCGCTTCTGATGGCAATTCAGTGAATTACTATGGAAGGTCGGTTCCGAGTTCCTTGCCCAGGTGGATCGAGCCGTCCTCGGCGCTGTAGTACCCGAACGCCTCGACCGGGGTGTAGCCGAGCAGGCCGTACATCGCGACGGCCTCGGGCTGGCGCGGGCCGGTCTCCAGGATCAGGCGCTTGCGGCCCGCGGCCGCGGCGGACTCCTCGACGGCGGCCACGATGCGCTTCGCGAGGCCCTGGCGGCGGGCGTTCGCGCGCACGTAGACCCGCTTCATCTCGGCGTCCTCGCCGTGCGCGCGCCAGCCGCCGCAGCCGACGGGCTCGCCGGACTCGTCGAACACGACGAGGAACTCGCCGTTCGGCGGCTCGAAGTCGGCGTCGCTCATCTCGGTCATGTCGCCGGAGCCGTAGCGCACGACGTACTCGGCCTGGACCTCCTCGCACAGGAGGCGCGCGGCGGGGCTGGAATAGGGGGTCTTCGCGATCGTGAACTGCACGGAGCCAAGATTCGCACAACGCGCGGTCACCGTGCCAGCGCTTTTCGTCACGTTTGCGACGGGCCATCCGAATCGCCGCGGGACGACGCCGCGCGCTGCCTCACACGGAGCGGCGTCCCAGTTCAGGGCCCCGAAGCACTGTCCGAACGGATGAGTCGCGAAGGCCCGTTCGTCGGTTTCGTCCGGCCGAACGCACAGACTTCGGCGTCTCGGAAGCGGCGGCGTCCTCCACGCCCGGTAGCGCCGCGCCGACCATTACGATCTTCACATCGGCGATGGTCGAAACGGGTCCGGCGCTCCGGGCTTCCCACCGCCGCCGGCCGGGGCCGGTGCTGACGACACCCCCGGCCGGTGCGAGGGCGCGGCGACCCCCTCCGGCCCGGTCCGGGGCCGAGGACCCGCCGTGCCCGAACCCGGGGGCCCCGCACGGGGTCCCGTCCGTGTGCGGGGACGCGCCCGCGATCCGGTGGGAAGGAGGCATGCATCCACATGCGCACTACGCAGCGCCGCAGTCCGGCCAAGGCCCGGTCGGACCTGTGGAAGGGCTGGTCGGCGCCGTCCGTGCGGTCGGCGTTCACGGCCGCGTTCGCGGTGGTGGTCGTCCTGGTCGGGCTGCGCCTGACCGCCCGCGGCGACTCCCACGCCGTGTCGTGGCTGGCGCTGCCCCCGCTGGCGGCCTCGGCGTTCCTGCCGTGGCGCTGGGTCGCGGGAGTGGGCGCGGCGAGCATGGCCGCGGCCTTCGGGTACCTGTGGACGCTGCGGGACTTCTCGATCTCGGCGGTCTCGCAGCACGGCGTGGACTTCCTGGTGGTGGCCGTGGCCGTGGTGATCGCCGCGGCGGTCGCGGTCGTGCGCGAGCGCGACGACGAGCGGCTGCGGCGGCTCACGCAGCTCGCCTCCGTGGTGCAGCAGGCGATCCTGCGGCCCATCGGGGAGCGCCTGGGGCCCTTCGACATCGCGGCCCGGTACGTGTCGGCCCGGTCGGGCGCGGAGATCGGCGGGGACCTGTACGAGGCCCTCGACACCGAGTACGGGGTGCGGATCGTCATCGGCGACGTGCGGGGGAAGGGCCTGGACGCGGTGCGGCTGTCGTCGACGGTGCTCGGCTCGTTCCGGCACGTGGCGTTCGAGCGGCCGGACCAGCGGTGCATGATCGACGACCTCGACCACGCGGTGGCGCGCAACGGTGGCGACGAGGACTTCGTGACGGCGATCCTGCTCCAGGAGCGGGGCGGGACGCTGGAGATCCTCAACTGCGGGCACCCGCCGCCGATGCTGGTGCGCGACGGCGTGGCGACCTACCTGGAGCCCGAGTCGATGGCCCCGCCGCTGGGGCTGAGCCCCTCGGCGCAGGAGCTGACGGTGCGGCTCCAGCCGGGCGACCGGATCCTGCTCTACACCGACGGCTTGGCGGAGGCTCGCCGCGACGGCGAGTTCTTCCCGATCCGCGAGCGCGCGTGGAGCCTCATCGGGCACGGCAACACCGGCGACGGGCTCGCCTCGCTGGAGACGGCGCTGCGGCGCTGGGTCGGCGGCCCGCTGACCGACGACATCGCGCTCCTGCTGCTCGACTACCGCCCGGAGGCGGACTGACCGATCCGGCAGCGCCGCAGGGCGGTCAGCCGGGGCCGCTTGCGGCGGCGCTTGGTGAGGCGGACCGGCAGGCGGCGGCTCATCGGACGGCCTCCTCGAGGGCGGTCTCGGGCGCGGCGTTCACGAGCCACAGGACGCGGTGCAGGACGGGACGGGCGCGGCGGTGGCGCCCGACGTAGGCGGGCCCGACGCGGGCGGCGATCTGGACGGCGACGGTGCGGATCATGGGGTGCTCCTGGTGGTGCGGCGCGGTGGTGCGGGTCGGTCCTCGGCGGCGGATCCGGCTCTGCGGGCCATGCTTCCGGAAGGCGTCGCACAGGCGGTCTGATGCACGGTTCAACGAGGCACGGGTGCGCCGGTTACGGCACCTGCGGCCAGACCTCCACGATCACCCGATCGAACGACGCGGCTGTCGGGTATCCGACCGCGACACGCGGGCGGAGCTGCGGTTGACCGCGGGATCCTTGTAGAGATTACTGACGGGTAATATGATGGTGGTTACCACCGAGTAATGGAGGACCCGCAATGACGCACTTCCGCCACAACCTCCGGGACCTGGAGTTCAATCTCTTCGAGGTCTTCGGAGCGGACAAGATCCTCGACCACCAGGCCTATCCCGACCTGGACGAGGCCACCGCCCGAGAGATCCTGGCGGAGCTGGCCCGGCTCGCCGAGCACGAACTGGCCTCCAGCTACGTCGAGGGCGACCGCAACCCGCCCGTGTTCGACGCCGCGAACCACTCGGTGACGCTGCCCGAGTCCTTCAAGAAGTCGTACCGGGCGTTCATCGACGCCGAGTACTGGCGCCTGGACCTGCCCGAGGTCCTCGGCGGCACCTCCGCCCCGCGCATGCTCTGGTGGTCCCTCGCCGAACTCGTGCTCGGCTCCAACCCGGCCCTGTGGATGTACGCCGCCGGCTCCTCGTTCGCGCACTCCGCGTATCGCGAGGGCACGCCCGAGCAGCAGGAGTGGGCGAAGCTGTTCGTCGAGAAGGGCTGGGGCGCGACCATGGTCCTGACCGAGCCCGACGCGGGCTCCGACGTCGGCGCGGGCCTCACCAAGGCGTACAAGCAGCCCGACGGGTCCTGGCACATCGAGGGCGTCAAGCGGTTCATCACCTCGGGCGACCAGGACATGACCGAGAACATCATCCACTACGTCCTCGCCCGCCCGGTCGGCGAAGAGGGCGTCGGCGGCCCCGGCACCAAGGGCCTGAGCCTGTTCATCGTGCCGAAGTACCTGTTCGACCCGGCCACCGGCGAGCTCGGCGAGCGCAACGGCGTGAACGTCACCAACATCGAGCACAAGATGGGCCTGAAGGTCTCGGCGACCGCCGAGCTCACCTTCGGCGACAAGGCCCCCGCGAAGGGCTGGCTCCTCGGCGACAAGCACGAGGGCATCCGCCAGATGTTCCTCATCATCGAGTACGCGCGGATGATGGTGGGCACCAAGGCCATCGCGACGCTCTCCACCGGCTACCTGAACGCGCTCGACTACGCCAAGAGCCGCATCCAGGGCGCCGACCTGCTCCAGTCGACCGACAAGACCGCGCCGCGCGTGCCGATCATCAAGCACCCGGACGTGCGCCGCTCGCTCCTGCTCCAGAAGTCCTACGCCGAGGGCCTGCGCGCGCTCGTCGCGTACACCGCCTCCTGGCAGGACAAGGCCGTCCTCGCGGAGGCCGACGGCGACGAGGACGCGGCCGAGACCGCCAAGAAGATCAACGACCTGCTCCTGCCGCTCGTCAAGGGCTGCGGCTCCGAGCGCGCGTACGACCTGCTGTCCTCCGAGGCCCTCCAGACCTTCGGCGGCTCCGGGTACCTCCAGGACTACCCGCTGGAGCAGTACGTGCGCGACGCGAAGATCGACACGCTCTACGAGGGCACGACCGCCATCCAGAGCCTCGACTTCCTGTTCCGCAAGATCATCAAGGACAACGGCGAGTCGCTCATGGCCGTCGCCGGCGAGATCATGGAGTCCACCCAGGACGGCCACGCGGAGCTGGAGGAGGTCCGCGGCCGCGTGCTGCGCGCCCTCGGCGACGTGCAGGGCATCCTGGAGGCGCTCCAGCCCGCGCTCATGGCCGCGATGGGCGACGAGCCCCGCGAGCTGTACAAGGCCGGGCTGCACTCGCGGCGCCTGCTGCTGGCCGTCGGCGACCTCATGGTCGGCTGGCTGCTGCTGCGCCAGGCCGAGGTCGCCCAGGCCAAGCTCGACGGCGGCGCCGACGACGACTTCTACCGCGGCAAGGTCGCGGCCGCGAAGTTCTTCTCGCACGAGGTGCTCCCGCGGATCACCGCCGACCGCAAGATCGTCGAGGCCGCGGACCTCGTCCCGATGGACCTCCCCGACGGCGCCTTCTAAGGACGGCGCCCGCTCGACCGGCGCGTTCTAGCCCGCCGATACGGCTCGCGCCGCGCACCTGCTCCCGGGTGCGCGGCGCGAGCCGTGTTCCGTTCCCTCACACCGTGAACGTGAAGTGGAAGCCCGTCTCGCCGCCCTCGGAGTCCGCGAGCGCCGCCTCCAGGCCGTGCAGCGTCCCCCGCAGGTACTGGAGGTTCCGCCACAGCGCCGCATGGGACTCCAGGTAGCGGGACGCGGCGTCGGCCGCGCCCGGCGCGGTCCCGAACGCGGGCGCCCGGCTCAGCGTCCCGGTCGCCAGCACCGGGACCACCTCGGCCTCCAGCTCGCCGATCAGCTCCAGTAGGAACAGCCGGTACTCCTCGACCGCCGCCGGGTCGTACACGCGCTCGCCCATGGTCCGCTCCTTCGCTCGCAGTGGTGCTCAGTTGTAGGGGTCCTCGTTGGGCCTGACGTAGCCCCACACGTTCCCGGTCTCGCGCCGCGACAGCTGCGGCGCCTCCTCGTCGCCGGACGCCTCGCCGTCCTTGCCCTCCTTGTCGCCCTTGCCCTTCCGGTCGGGCTCCTTCGCCGCGGCGGCCTGCCCGCCCGGGCTCCCGGGGCCGTGGAACAGGCCACCGCCACGCGAGCCGCCGGCGGCCGCCGTGGTCGGCGGCGGCGCGGTCACCGCCGGGCCGAACAGCCCCTGCGGCGCCCCGCCGGGCCCGCCCGCGACCGCGACGGCCGCAGTCCGGCCCCCGAACGAGGAGCCCTGCGCGCCGCCGGGACCGAACCCGCCCGCGCCGCCGCCGCTCGCGAGGCCGCCGGACACCGGCTCGTCGTCCTCCGGTGCCTCCCAAGGGGCCTCGTCGTCCCGGACCGTCCCGTCGCCGCCGGGCGGGACCGGGCTCGGGTCCTGCACGGTCTGCGGCGCGACCGGCGCCGCGGGCCGCTCCGCCTCCGGCGCCGCGAGATCCATATAGGACACATCGGCGGTGCCGGGGAACGGCCGGTCCGCGCCGGTCGCCTGCACGGCCGCGAGCTCCTCGCTCTGGCCGTCGCGCTTCGCGGCGATGGACTCGTCGATCGCGGCCTGCCGCTCCTCGTACGCCGCGAACTCGGCGGCCACCCGCTCCCCGAAGACGTCCTTCGCCTCCAGGCCCGCGGTCGACCGCACGTCCGCCACGAGCGCGCCGAGACCCGACAGGCCCTCGCCGACGCGCTCCTCGATGAACTCCCGCACCTCGGTCGCCAGCGTCGCGTCGGCGCCCGCGAGCTCCATGGCCCGCTCGGCCTCCTCGCAGGTCATGCGGATGCAGTCGCCCTGCCACCACGCGGGCCTGATGTGCAGCGCCGCCAGCTCCGACCACTCGCCCTCGACGCCCACCAGCGGTGCGGGGTACGGGATCTCGCCGGAGTCGCCGCCCTGGAGCGTATAGATCGCCGACTCGCGCCGCTCCAGCTCCGCGGCCGCCGCCTCCACGTCGTCGAGGACGCCCTCGACGAGTGCCCGCGCCGCGTCGGCCTGCTCGGCGAGCGCGTCGAAGTCGTCCCCGGCCCAGCCTTCGGCGAGCGACGCGAGCTTCGAGCGCATCCGCTCAGGCCAGGACGAGATCCGCTCCCCGACCTCCTCGGTCCAGCCGGTCCGCAGGCGCTGCAGCGAGAACGCGTCGGCGCCCTCGGGCCTGACGGCGTGCACGGCCGCCCGGAAGTCGTCCTCGGTCGGGTAGGCCATGCCCTCGCAGCGGGGCTTCAGCCGGGCCGACTGGCCCTCCACGGGGACCGCGGAGGCGAGCTGCACCCAGTCCTCCTCGGCCGGATGCGCGGTCGGGTGCGGGCAGTCGCCCGCGGTGCACCCGGCCCGGTCTCCTCCGGACGTGCCGGCCCCGAACGCGATCGTGAACTCGAACGACGGCAGCTCGACCGACCAGGCGGCCCCCTCGCCGGTCGCGGACAGGTCGTCGGTCATCGCAGCGCACCTCCTCTGGCGGACCGGGCCCGGGGCCCGGTCTCGGATCCATGCGGCCCATGGAAGCCCGCCCGGTCACATATCCGTCATCGGCCCGCCCGGGCGCCGCGGTGACCGATCGGTGGCCCTCGGCGCGAGAGTCGGGGGACGCCGCCGGGCGCCCGTCCGGGAGTGCGGATTCGAAGGAGGAACCCATGACCGTGCACATGGACGTCGAAGGCGTGCGAACGGGCGGCACCGGCCTGCGCGCCATGGCCGCGAACGGCCAGGCAGCGCCCAGGCGGGTGGAGCGCCCGGCGGCGTCGGCCGCGGACCGCAACCGCGGCTTCGCGACCGGCGACGCGGGCCGCCGGTGGCAGACCTCGCTCCAGGCCGTCGCGACCGCCGTCGAGCGGCGCCTGACGTGGCAGGGCGACCAGGTCGTCGGCAGCGCCGACGACGCCGAGGCGAACGACCAGGAGACCGGGAACCGCTTCGCCGCCATCCAGAACCAGCTGCCGACCGTCCCGAAGCGATAGGAGGACCCCATGCCCACGTACCAGGACGCCCTCGCGGCCGAGCCCTCGGAGTTCGTCGCGTACGCCTCCGAGATGACCGCCGCCGCAAGCGATCTCGCCACCCAGCAGGCCGAGTACGGCGAGCAGGTCTCCGGCATCAACCTGCACTGGCGCGACACCGCGAACGACGCCTTCAACGGCGAGGTCGGCACCGTCGCCGCCCACCTGACCCAGGTCGTCGGCGAGATCACCGCGACCGCGGGGAGCCTCGCCGCGGCCGGGTCGCAGATGCTCACCGAGTGCACGGTCCTGCGGGCCGCCGACGCGGCGCTGAAGGCCGTCGGCTTCGACGTCCAGCCCGCGCCGCTCGTCACCCTCGGTGCGGCGCAGCGGACCGCGATCGCGATGGCCGGCCCCTTCGGCGGCCTCATCGAGGCCGCGCTCCAGGCGCAGGCGTTCGCCGGGACCCTCGGCCTCCAGACCCTGACGACCCTCGTCAACGCCGCCGACGCGACCGCGGGCGCGGCCCTGTCCGCGGCGGCCGACCTGCTGAAGCCCTTGGAGGACAAGACGTCCGCCGCGGACGACGACCACAGCATGAACGCGATGGCCGAGGACCACTCGGGCACCGGCGACGAGTCCTCCGGGGAGGGCGGCGAGGAGTCCGAGGAGGATCCGACCGAGGACGAGCAGCAGGAGGAGGAGCAGCCCGGCCAGGAGGACCAGGCCGGGGAGCCGGGCGCGGAGCAGCCGACCGCGCCGGAGACCCCTTCGGGCATGGAGGACTTCGCGCAGCCGGAGGTCCCCGACCTCGAGAGCCCGTGGGACGCCTCCGAACTCGACCCCGAGGACTTCTCCGGCGGCCTCGCCTCCGGCGCGGGCCTCGGCGGCGGTGCGGGCGGCGGTTTGGGCGGGGGCCTGGGCGGCGGCCTTTCGGCGGGCGCCGGGGGCGTCCCGGCCGGGTCCTCGGTTCCCGTGGGCGCGACCGGTGCTGCGGGCGGCGCGCCCGTCGCGGCCGGGTCCGGTGCGGGCGGGACCGGCGGCATGATGGGCGGCGGCCGCGGTGGCGGCGGGCGTCCCGAGGACGAGAGCGCGCGCGAGTCGAACCTGATCGAGGACCCGGACGAGGACGTCTGGGGCATCGGGAAAGCCGCCGACGACCCGTTCGAGTAGGCGTCGGCGAAGGCCCGGTCCCGGCAGGGGGACCGGGCCTTCTCGCTCGGCCGGGGTCGGTGCCGCTCCGGTCAGGGCGCCAGGACCGCGGCGAGGGCTGCGTGCGCTTTCGCCTGCGCCGCTTGGACGGTGGCGGTGGCGCGCGCGGACAGCTCCTCGCACTCGGTGTCGATGGTGGCGTTGGGGACGAGGAACTTGAAGCCGGTGAGGCGGCCTTCGATGTCGGTCTCGGCGGCGCACAGGTCGTCGTCGGTGGTGTGCTCGAAGCGGTCGGCGGCGCGGGCGGCGATGCGGTCGCGCAGCTCGTCGCCCTTGCGGTCGGGGAGGCGCCCGGCGAGCAGGTCGGGGTGGGCGCGCTCGAGGTTGAGGACGTGCTCGGAGCGGGACTGCTCGGCGCCGTCCCACGCGGCCGCGACGGCGTCGGCGGCGGCGCGGTTCGAGAGGCGGTCCACGGTGGGGCTCAACGCGATCGTGATGAGGCGGCCGAGGTAGTCGAGGCGGACCCAGGCGAAGCGGCCGGGGTCGGTGCCGTCGAACGCGCGGGTCGCGAGCTCCTCGGTGAGGGCCTTCGCGCGCTCGGCGAGGTCGGCGGCCTGCTCGTACCGGTCGCGGCCGGGCGCGGCCGCGAGGGCCCGGTCGACGCCGTCGCGCACGGGCCCGGCGGGGAGGCGGGCGGCGGCGCGGCGGGCGGCCTCCACGCGGTCCTCGTAGTCCTCGGGGATATCGATCCGGTCCATTGACGCCTCC
Organism: Glycomyces sp. NPDC047369; assembly: GCA_040643255.1. Classification (GTDB taxonomy): domain Bacteria; phylum Actinomycetota; class Actinomycetes; order Mycobacteriales; family Micromonosporaceae; genus Glycomyces. Next base: position 1,022,652 of record JBEYTX010000002.1, read on the forward strand.
TCATCGCGGTGATGCGACGAGGTTCCGCGCCCCGGCCACCGATCGGTCACCGATCGGTCATTCCGCGGGAGGCGGTGGGTTCGGCCGCGGCGCCGGGCCCCGCCCGCCGGGCCGAAGGCCCGGCCGGGGGCGGGCCTTCGGCCGTTGCGGCGAGGCGCACTCGCGCGCAATGCGCGCGAGTGCGCCTCGCTTCGCGAGGCCGGCGGTCATGCTCGGCGGGCGCGGGAAAGCGCCGGTCCGCGCCTTGGATCGGACCGGCGCTCGCATCGCCGCACTCGTTCGGGTGAACTCTGGTCACCCGGGCCGGTTTCGGCCCTTTTCCTGTCGGACCCCATTGGCAGGATCGAGCCCGGCGACGATTTCGGTCCCCTCTGGGTGGGTGGGGGCTAGTGGATGGTCAAACGCGATTGCGACCTGCGCTCACGACTCACGAGTCGGGCACGACCCCCTCGGCGGTCGCCAGCTGGGCGTCCGAGACCTCGGTGACCGTCGTGAAGCCGTCGGCGCCACTACCAGTGGTGTAGTCCGAGGCGCCGCTCTCCAGGACCGTCGACTCCGTCGCCGGTTCGGCCGCGGGCTCCGACTCGATCACCGTGAAGGCCGCCGCGGCGTCGTCCTCGGCCGTCGCACCCGTGCCCGCCACCGCCGCGAGCGCCGCCTCCATCCCGTGCAGCGTCCCCCGCAGGTACTGGAGGTTCCGCCACGTCGCGGCATGGAACTCCGTGTACTGCCCCGCGGCGTTGTCGGCCGCGCCCGGCGCCGTCCCGAACGCCGGGGCCCGACTCAGCGTCCCCGTCGCCAGCACCGGGATCACCTGCCCCTCGAGCTGGTCCAGCAGCCCGAGGAGGAACTGCCGGTACTCCTCGACCGCCTCCGCGTCGAACACGCGCTCCTGCGCCATCTCGCCTCCTAGCTGTACGGGTCGTCGCCGGGCCGCACATAACCCCAGACGTTGCCGGTCTCGCGGAACAGGAGGTCGTCGTCCTCCGGCTCCTCGTCCTCATCGGACTGCTCGCTCTTCTTGCGCGCGTCGGCCGCCGCCTGGCCGCCGGTCACCGTCGTCCGCGCCGCGCCGACGCCGGGACCCGAACCGGTGGAGCCCGAAGCGACCGTCCCCGCGGTCGAGCCCGGCCCGAACACGCCCGGCGCCGTCCCCGTGAACCCCGGCCCGCCGCCCGCGACCGTGGTCGTGGCCGCCCCGCCCGGGACGACCGCGCCGCCGCCGACCGAAGCGCCGCCGAAGCCCCCGAACCCGCCGCCGCTCGCCAGACCGCCCGTGACGGTCCCGTCCGCGGCCGCTTCCGAAGGCGCCGTGGGCGTCTCGGCCTCGGTCCGGACCGACCCGTCGCCGCTCGGCGGCACCGGGCTCGGGTCCTGGGTCGCCTGCGGCGCCACCGGCGCCGCGGGCTGCTCCATCACCGGCGACGACAGCTCCATATAGGAGGAATCGGCGCTGTCGGGGTACGGCCGGTCCGCGCCCGTCGCCGTCATCGCGGCGAGCTGCTCGCTCTGCCCGCCGAGCTTCTCGCCGATCGCGCCGTCGATCGCCGCGTGCCGCTCCGCGTACCCCGCGACCTCGGCGTCGATCCGCGGCCCGAACGCCGTCTTCGCCTCCTCGCCCGCCTGCAACCGCGCCTCCGACGGCACCGCGCCCTCCGCGACGGCCCCCGCGCGCTCCTCGACGAACGCCCGCACCTCCGCCGCGAGCGCCGGATCCGCCCCGCCCAGCTGGAGCGCCTGCTCGGCCTCCTCGCACCCCATCCGGATGCAGTCCCCGTGCCACCACGCGGGCCGCACATGGATCGCGGCCAGGCTCGTCCACTCGCCCTCCGCGCCGACCAGCGGTGCGGGATAAGGGATCTCACCCGAGTCGCCGCCCTGGAGCGCGTACAGGGCCTCCTCGCGGTTCTTCAGCTCCGCGGCCGTGTCCTCGATGTCGTCGACGACGCCCTGCACGAGCGCCTTCACCTGGTCGGCCTGCTCGTTGAACGCGTCGAAGTCGGTCCCCGCCCAGCCCGCCGCGAGCGCGGCGAGGTTGGTGCGCATCAGGCCCGGCCAGTCGGCGAGGACCGCGGCGACCTCCTCGGTCCAGCCGGTCCGCAACCGCTGCAACGAGAACGAGTCGGGGTCGAGGGGCCGCACGGCGGCGACCGCGGACCGGAAGTCGTCCTCCGTCGGGTAGGACATGCCCTCGCAGCGCGGCTTGAACCGCCCGAGCTGCCCCTCCACCGGCACCGCCGACACGAGCTGCTCCCAGTCCGCTTCGGCGGGGTGCGCCATCGGGTGCGGGCAGGCGCCCGCCGTGCAGCCGGTCCGGCCCCCGGTCCCGGTGTCGCCGAAGGCGATCTCGGAGCTCGCGGTCGGCTCGGTGTAGAACGCGGTCTCGTCGTAGGCCGGGTCGGCGACCGGCTCATCGTACACAGTGGACGAGCTGTACTCGGTGTCGCCGTACACGAGCGCCGTCCCGCCGTCGTCCGCAACGCCGGCGTCGAGCACCGTCGTGTACTCGGCGCCCGAGTCGCCCGCGGGCGCCGAGCCCTCGATCAGTCCGCCGTCCGTCATGCCGCACCTCCCTGGTCGCTCCTGGTGGTGCCCCAATGGAAGACCCGCGCGTCATGGAAACGTCACGACTTCGGACCGGCCGCTTCGGGACCGGACCGTGACGGCGGCGGGCACATTGCAGAGGAGGCCGCCGGGCACCGGACCCGGCGCCGCCAGTGCGAGGAGGACCGGCGTGAACGTGTACATGGAAGTCGACCGGGTCCGCGGCGGCGGCGCGGACCTGCGGGCCGTCGCCCCCGGCGCCCGCAAGGCGTCCGACCGGGTCGAGGCCCCCGCCGAGACCGCCGCGACCGGGAACACCGGTTTCCTCACCGGCGACGCGGGGATCCGCTGGCGGGCCGCGCTCGGAGAGGTCACCGCGGGCGTGGAGCGCCGCGTCGCCTGGCAGGGCGAGCAGGTCACCGGCAGCGCCGACGACCTGGACGGCACCGACGGCGAGGTCGGCGGGAGGTTCCGCTCGATCGGGCGGTCCGTGCCCCGCCCGAAGCGGGATTAGGAGGAGCAGGAGATGCCCACATACGAGGAGGCGCTGGCCGCGGACCCGGCCGCGTTCGTCGACTACGCGTCCGAGATGGCCGCGGCCGGAACGGATCTGACCGAGCACCGTGCCGAGTACGACGCGACGGTGGTCGAGATCAACGCCGGGTGGCAGGACAGGGCGAACACTGCGTTCAACGACGACGCGGTGATCGTCGACGACCACGTCGAGCAGGTCGCGACGCAGGTCGGGGAGGCCGCGGAGATGCTCGACTCCGGCGGCGCCGCAATGCAGTCCATGGTGGAGCAGCTGCGGGGCCTCGACGCGTCGTACCGCGGCGCGGGCTTCGACGTCCAGCCCGAGCCGCGGGTGCAGCTGGGGGCCGTGCACTGGGCGGCGATCGCCGCGGCGGGCCCGTTCGGGCCGATGCTCCAGGCGCTGTTCCAGGCCCGCGCCGACGAGGGGACCGTGCAGTTGCAGCTCGGCCTGTCCGTGCTCACCGCCGCCGACGCCGCCACGGGCGCGGGCCTGACCGCCGCCGCTGAGCAGCTGGAGCCCCTGGAGGACAAGGGCGGCGCGGCGGACCCGACGATCTGCCCGCCCGTCGTCGCCGAGGACGACACCGGCCGCGATGGCGAAGACGACCGGGACGGCCGGGACACCACCGGCCAGGACGACGCCGATCCGAAGAAGAAGACCGGTGACGGCGATCCGAAGTCCGACGAGGAGAAGGACAAGGACAAGGACGAAGACGAGGACGCGAAGGACGACGACGACAAGCAGCCCGAAGAGGACGAGGACCCGCAGGACCAGGACCAGGACGAGACCGGGCAGGAGCCGGTCGACCCGGACCAGCCGGGCGCCGTCGAGCCGGGCGAGCCCGCCGTCCCCGACTACCAGTCGCCCGACCCCGTCGACTACGACGTCCCCGACGTTCCCGGCCTCGAGAACGACTGGGACCCCGCCGAACTCGACCCCGCCGAGCTGCCGTCGGGCGGCCTCGCCGGGGGCGGCGGGGGACTCGGCGGCGGAAGCGGCGTCGGACTGCCCGAGGCCGGACCGGTGCCGACCGGCGGGACCGCGAGCCCCGTCGGCGGCGTCGTCGGCGCGCCCGCGGGCACCACAGGCGGAACCCCGGCGGCCGCGGGCGGCCGCACCGGCATGGGCGGCATGGTCGGGGCGCCCGGCGCGCGCGGCGCGGCGAACCCCGACGACGAGTTCGAGCGCGAGTCGTTCCTGACCGAGGACCCCGACGAGGACGTGTGGGGGATCGGCACCGTCGAGGACAACCCGTACGTCGACTACCAGGAGGAGCAGCTGGCCGAGGCCGCCGAAGCCGCCGAGGCGCCTGGGTTCCCGTCGCTCCTCGAAGAGCCGCCGCCGATCCTCCTGCCCGGGTTCCCGCCGCCGGAGCGCGGGCCCGACCGGACCTGAACACCGGGAAACAAACGGCCCGCCGTCCACAGGAGATCCTCCCTGTCGGCGGCGGGCCGTCCGGCACCCCGGGCCGTACCCACTACTCCCCGGGGGCGTCTCACCGGCCGCCGGAAGCGACCGCCGCCGCGAGGCGGTCCGCGGCCCGGCGCTGCGCCAGGCCGATCGCGGCCGACACCTCCGCGCCGAGCTGCTCGTACTCGATGTCGATGGTGGCGTTGGGGACCAGGAACCGGAACGCCGTCAATCGCCCGCCCAGCGACACCTCCGCCTCGCACACGTCGTCCTCCGAAGTGCTCCCCGAGAACCGCTCCGGGGAGCGCGCGATCCACTCCCGCAGCTCCGCCGAACGCGGATCCGGCGCGCACCGCGCCAACAGGTCCGCGCCGACGCGCTCGGCCCGCATCACGTGCTCGGCGCGGCCCGCCTCGGCCGCGTCCCAGGCCGCCTCGACGGCCTTCGCGACCGCCCGGTTGCTCATCCGGTCCACGGTGGGGCTCAACGCGAGCGACCCGAGCCGCCCCGTGTAGTCCAGGCGCAGCCACACCACCCGGCCGCCGTCCGTGCCGTCGAACCCGGCGCTCATCAGCTGCGCCGCGAGCGCGGACGCCCGGTCGGCCGCGTCCGCCGCCGCGCCGACGATGTCGCGCGGCGGGGCGCCGTCCAGGACCCTTGCCGCCGTGTCGCGAAGCGGCCCTTCGGGAAGCCGCGCCAGCGAGGCCCGGGCCGCGGTAAGGCGGTCCTCGTAGTCGTCGGGTACGGCGATGCGCTCCATGGTCGGCCCCTCCTCGGCTCGTCGGGCTCAACGGAAGACTGCGCCCCGGCCTCACGGATCGGTCCTCGGTTCGTCATGCCACGCGCCCCGAGCGGGCCTGTGGGACACTGAGGTCCCAACCCGCGGTGAGGAAAGCGACCCCTATGGCCCTCGACGTGCGCCTGCTCGGACCACTGGAGGTCCGCGTGGACGGCGGGCAGGCCGCGATCCCGCGGGGCAACGCCACGACGATCCTCGCGCTCCTCCTCGACGACGCGGGCCGGGCCGTCCCCATCAGCAGCCTCGTCGCCGCCGTCTACGGCGACGACCTGCCGCTCGACCCCGAGACGCAGGTGCAGAACACCGTCGGCGTGCTGCGCCGCCAGCTCGGGCCCGCGCGCGGCCGCATCGAGACCGTCGGCCGCGCCTACCGGTTCCGCATCACCGAAGCCGAACTGGACACGCTGCGCTGCAAGGCGAAAGAGGCCGAGGCGCGGGGCCTGCGCCGCGAGGGCCAGGCTGAGAAGGCCGCCGCGGTCCTGCGCGAGGCCCTTGACGAGTGGCGCGGGCCCGCGCTCGCCGACCTCCCCGGCCGGGCCGCGGGGGCGATCGGCCGCCGCCTCGACGAGTACCGGCTCACCCTCCTCGAGCAGCGCATCGACGCCGACATCGACACCGGCCGGGCCGCGGGCGCCGTCGAGGAGCTGCGGCAGATCATCGCCGCCCACGACACGCGCCAGAGCCTCGTCGCGCTCCTCATGCGCGCCCTCCACGCCTCCGGGCGCACCGCCGAGGCCCTCGAAGCCTTTGCGGCCCTGAAGGAGCGGCTCGCCGACGCGCTCGGCGCCGACCCCGACCGGGAGCTCGTCGCCCTCCACACGGCGATCCTGCGCGACCGGCCCGCCGAACCGGCGGCCCCGCCGCCGCCCGCCGCGTCCGCGGTCCCCGCGATGCTCCCGCGCGCCACGCCCCGGTTCACCGGCCGCGAGACCGAGATCCGGGCCCTCGACCGGTTCCTCATGGACGCGGGCGCCGAGGCGGGCCTGGCGGCCGTCACCGGCATGGGCGGCATCGGGAAGACCGCGCTCGCGGTCCGGTGGGCGCACCGGGTCGCGCACCGGTTCCCCGACGGGCAGCTGTACTTCAACCTGCGCGGCTTCGACCCCGCGGCGCCCGGCGCGACCCCCGAGGACGTCCTGGGCGAGGCCCTCGCTGCCCTCGGCGCGGGCCCGGTGCCCGCCGGGCTCGACGAGCGGGCGGGCCTGTACCGGACGATCCTCGCGCAGCGGCGCGTCCTCGTGCTCCTCGACAACGCCCGCGACGCCGCCCACGTCCGCCCGCTCCTCCTCACGGCCCCAGGGAGCTTCACGATCGTGACGTCCCGGGACCGGCTCGTCGGCCTCGACATGGGCGAAGGCGCCGAGGTCGTCCACTTGGGACCGATGCCGGAGGCCGAGTCGGAGGCGCTGCTGGCGAGGCGGATCGGCCCCGAGCGGGCTGCCGCCCACCGGGACGCCGTGGCGCGCATCGCGGCCGCGTGCGGGCGGCTCCCGCTCGCGCTCACCCTCGTCGGCTCCTGGGCCGCCGCCGACCCGCACCTGGCGCTCGGCGAGCTCGCCGGCCGGCTCGCCGGGGCCGCGAACGTCCTCAACGTCCTCGTCTCCACCGACGCCGCCTCCGACCCGCGCACCGTCTTCGACTGCTCCTACCAGCTGCTCGACGAACGGGACGCGGCCGCGTTCCGCCTCTTCGGCCTCCACCCCGGCCCCGACCTGACGCCCGCCGCGATGGCGAGCCTCATGGGCTCCGGGCCCGCCGACGCCCGCGGCGCCCTCGAAGCGCTTGCCGAGATCAACCTCGTCGAGCCGCTCCCCGGCGGCCGCTACTCCATCCACGACCTGCTGCGCGCCTACGCCGCCGAGTGCTTCGAGGACGAGGTCAAGGAGGCCGCCCGCCGCGCCGCGGCCCTGCGGATGCTCGAGCACTACCTGCACGCCGCGCTGCGCGCCGGGACCCCGGTCCTCGACCCGGGCCGGGCCGCGCCCGGCGTCCACGCCGAGGACCCCGGGCCCGGCTGGTTCGCCGCCGAGCACCGCGTCCTCCACGGGCTCCTGCGCACCCGCGCCGGATTCCAGGCCGACCTGCGGGTGTGGCAGCTCGGCCGCGTCCTCGCCGAACGCGCCCTCGACGGCGACGGCGACGTGCTGGAGGCGCAGGCGCTCGCGCTCGCCGCCGCCGAGCGCCGCGGCGACGCCCTCGAACGCCTCACCTGCCTGGGCTACATGGCGATCGGCCACCACCGCGGCGGCGACCCGGACGCGGCCCGCGCCTGCGCTGATCTCGTCGCGGACCTCGCCGGGCGCGCGGGCGGGCCCTGGCCGGCCGCGCTCGCCGCGTACCTGGAGGCGCTCCTCGGTGCCGACTCGGCGGCGGCCCGCCGCGCGAAGGCCGGGTTCCGCGAAGCCGGGGACCGCGCGTGGGAGCGGCGCGCCGCCGCCCTCGCCGACCGCTGAGCGGGAAACGCGTCGAACGCACGGCAGGGCCGGTGCCATGATGGGCCGCATGAGCGAACCGACCCGACCGGGCCCCATCGAGCTGTGCTGCCTGCTGCGCGCCCGCCCCGGCCTCGAAGCCGATCTGAGCGCCTACGAGGACCGGGTGCTCGCGCTCGTCCCCGAGCACGGCGGCGAACTGCTCTCCCGCGCGGTCGGCGACGGCGCCGGCGGCCACCCCCACGAGGTCCACACCTACCGGTTCCCGTTGCAGGACAACCTGGACGCGTACCTGGCCGACCCGCGCCGCACCGCCCTGACCGCCGAACGCGACCGCGTCGTCGAGTCCACGGTCCTGTTCCCCGTCCGCATCGCCTGACCGCCCCGGACTGTCGGATACCCGACAGGCCCGGACCGCTTGTCGCGGTTCGCCCCCGAACGCCCCGAACCTCCCGCACTCGGGCGGGTCGCGCGAGGACCGCGCGGGCGTCACGGCCCCGATACGCTCGGCGCATGGGCAGAGGTCTCAACTGGGGCGCCGTCGGCGCGATCGCGAGCGTCGCCGGCGTCGTGCTCGCCTACATCGCCTTGCAGGACCAGCGCGAACGCGACGCCGACCCCGTCGACCCGACCACGTACGGGACCGCGACCGGCGGGGCCGACGGCGACGCCGTCGACGCCGACACCGAGGAGTGGATCGCGGTCGACTCGTTCCGGGTCGGCCTCGATGCGACCTTCGGCGAGGGCCGCTGCTGGTCCGACGAGATTGACCTCGACGACGGCGGGAGCATCACCGAAGCCGAGGTCAACGGCCCGTTCAACGACTCGATGGACCTCTCCTGGTACTCGTGCATGGACGAGTACGGGACCCTCTACGGCCGCGTCGGCCAGTCCGCGACCGTCGACGCCGGCGGCACCGCGGACATCGACGCGTGCCTCGCGTCCATCGGCACCGACACCTACCTGGACCTGCGCTTCGACCCCGACAACCCCACGGCCGCAGAAGGATGCGTCTACACCGGCGAGGACACGTGGGCGACGGTCACCGTCGCCGCCACGAGCACCGACGGGACGTTCGCGACCGGGAGCATCGACGTCACCCTCTGGCAGCAGGCCTGAGCGCGCCCGCCCGCTGTGGGACACTGGACTCCCCCGGAGCCGAACGGAAGCGGAGACATGCCCACCCTGGACGTGCGCCTCCTCGGGCCCCTCGAGGTCCGCATCGACGGCGTCGAAGCCGCCGTCCCCCGCGGCAAGACCGCGACGATCCTCGCGATCCTCCTCGACGACGCGAACGCCGTGGTCCCCCTGGAGCACCTCATCCGCGCCGTCTACGGCTTCGACCTCCCCAAGGACCCCGAGACGCAGATCCAGAACGCCGTCGGCGTCCTGCGCCTCAAACTCGGCGCGGCCCGCGACCGCATCGAGACCGTCGGCCGCCGCGCCTACCGGTTCCGCATCGCACCCGCCGAACTCGACCTGCTGCGCTGCAAGGCGAACGAGAACCTCGCCCGGAACCTCCGCGCCGAAGGCCGCCCCGCCGAGGCCGCCGACGCGCTCCGCGAGGCCCTCGCCGAATGGCGCGGGCCCGCGCTCGCCGACCTCTCCGGGACCGCCGTCGAGGCGATCCGCCGCCGCTACGACGAGCACCGCCCGACCCTCCTGGAGCGGCGCCTCGAACTCGACCTGGAGCTCGGCCGCGCCGCCGACGTCCTCGACGAGCTGCGGCAGATCGTCGCCGCCCACGACACGCGCCAGCGGTTCACCGCGCTCCTCATGCGCGCGCTCCACGCCACCGGCCGCACCGCCGAGGCCCTCGAAGCGTTCGCGGCCCTGAAGGACCGGCTCCTCGACCAGCTCGGCGCCGACCCCGACCGGGAACTGGTCGACCTGAACGCGGCGATCCTGCGCGACGAGCCCGCCGCCGCGCCGAAACCCGTCGAGGCGCCCCGGCTCGTCCCCGCGACCCTCCCGCGCGCGATCACCCGGTTCACCGGCCGCGACGACGAGATCCGCGCCCTCGACGACGCGCTCGAAGCCGCCGACGGCGAAGCCGGGCTCGCGGTCGTCGCCGGGATGGGCGGCGTCGGCAAGACCGCGCTCGCCGTCCGCTGGGCCCACCGCGTCGCCCACCGGTTCCCCGACGGGCAGCTGTACTTCAACCTCCGCGGCTTCGACCCGCTCAGCGACGGCGCCGACCCCGCCGCGGTCCTCGCCGAAGCCCTCGCGGCCCTCGGCGTCCCCGCGCAGCAGCTGCCCGCGGGCCTGTCCGAGCGGGTCGGCCTGTACCGGACCGTGCTCGCCCGCCGCCGCGTCCTCGTCGTCCTCGACAACGCCCGCGACGCCGCCCAGGTCCTCCCGCTCCTGCCCGTCGCCCCCGGCAGCTTCACGCTCGTGACCTCCCGCGACCGGCTCGTCGGGCTCGCCGCCGGGGAAGGCGCCGACGCCGTCCCGCTCGGCGTCATGTCCGAGGCCGACGCGTGGGCGCTCCTGGTGCGCCGCATCGGCCTCGCCCGCGCCGTCGCCGAAGAGGAGCCGGTCCGCCGGATCGTCGCCGCCTGCGGGCGCCTCCCCCTCGCCCTCACCCTCATCGGCGCGTGGGCCGCCCAGCACCCCGGCTTCTCCATCGCGTCCCTCGCCGACCGCCTCGACCAGACCACGAACGTGTTCAAGGTCCTCGCCGCGGCCGTCCCCGGCTCCGACCCGCGCTCCGTGTTCGCCTGCTCCTACCAGGCCCTCGACACCCGTGCGGCGCAGGCGTTCCGCCTCTTCGGCCTCCACCCCGGCCCCGAGGCCACCCCCGCGGCGATGGCGAGCCTCATGGGCGGCACCCGCGCCGACGCCGAAGCGGCCCTGAACGAACTCGCCGGCGTCCACCTCATCGAGCAGCCCCGCGAAGGCCGCTACGCGATGCACGACCTGCTGCGCGCCTACGCGAAGGAGTGCTTCACCCAGGAGGTCGCCGCGGACCTGCGGGACGCCGCCGCCCGACGCATGGTCGAGCACTACCTGTTCACCGCGAGCGCGCTCGGCCCCGACGCCGACCGGTCCTTCGCGTTCGACCTCGGCGACCCCTCCCCGGGCGTCGCCCCCGAGTCGCTCCCCGGCCCGGCCGCCGCCGCGGCCTGGCTCGACGCCGAGGACGAGGTCCTGCGCGGCCTCATCCGCCTCGACCCGGCCGGACTGGAGGCCGACGCCCGCGTCTGGCAGCTCGGCTGGTGCCTCACCGGGCTCACCGTGGACCGGCTCCGCGGCGGGGACGACCGGGCCCGCGCCGCCGCGTTCGGGCGCACCGCCGCCCGCGGCTACTCCGCGGGCCCGATCCTCCTGGCGGGCACCGAGGCCGCGCTCACCGAGGAGCTCAACGGCGTCACCGAGTCGACCCTCGGCGACCCCGTCCCCGGCGCCCGGAGCCTCGTCGCCTACACCCTGACCGCGGGCGCCGGCGTCGACGGCCGCGACGCCGAGGCCCGCGAGCACGCCCGCCGCGGCGAGGCGTACTTCCGCGAGCGCGGCAACCAGTACTGGGGGAACCGGCTGCGGTTCGCGATCGGCTGGCACAGCGCCCTGCTCGGCGAGTACGACGAGGCCCGGCGCTGCTACGCGAAGGTCGTCGAGGACGCCCTGCCCGAGCGGCGCGGGCTCGCGAAGGCCAACACCGACATCGGGTTCGGGTACATCGCCCACGCCGAGGGCCGCTTCGGCGAGGCCGCCGACCGGTACCGGCAGGCGCTGGCGTGGTTCGAGGCCGACCGGCGGCGCGTCAGCGCCGCGTTCACCCGCGAGCACCTGGGCGACACGCTGCGCGCGACCGGCGACGGGCCCGGCGCCCGGGAGCAGTGGGCGGCCGCCGCCGACGTCTACGAGGCGTTCGGGCTCGCGTCCGAGGCCGCGCGGGTCCGCGCGAAGACCGCCGCGCCCGGCGCCTGACCGGGCCGCCCGAAGGGGCCCGGCCCGCGGCATGCGCACCCGCCTCGGGGCCCGGCCCGCGTGAACGCCGAAGGGCCCCGCCCGCAGGCGGAGCCCTCACTGGAAATCCTTGCGGCCTAAGCGGTCTCGGCGTCGAAGTCCGTGGCGAGCAGTGCGTCCACGGCCGCCTGGTAGGAGTCGGTGCCCGACTGGGCGATCGACGCGATCCCCAGGAACCCGTTGACGCCGTCGACGTCCACGACCAGGATCGCCGTGTCCTCGAACGTGTCGGTGCTCGCGTCCGTCGACGTCCACGAGTTCTTCCACGTCGCCAGGACCCCGGCCTTCCCGTCGACCTCCACGTCCTGGTAGGCGATCTCGCTCATCTCGTACCCGACCACGGTGCTGAACGCTCCGTCCAACCACACCTCCGCTGCGTTCGCCGCCGACGCGTTCAGGTCCGCCGGGTCGTACTGCGCGACCGCCCCCGAGTACAGGCCCGTCCCCAGGAACGAGATCCACGTGTCGGTGTGCTGGAGGACGTACGCCTCCGAGTCCGTCATCGGCTCGTACGCGACGCCCGGACCGTAGTACGGCAGCCAGTCGCCGCTCGCCGGGAGCGGCGTGACCGCCCCGATCGACGCGACCGACAGGCCCGTCCCCGACGGCTCCGGGGCGCCCTCGTCGGTCGGCTCCTCGTCGCCGGACTCCCCGCCGTCGTCCGGCGCGCTCTCCTGCGACGACGTCGCCGGGTCCTGCGCGCCCGCCGTGTCGTCCCCGTCGTCCTTGTTCCCGCCGCCCAGCCAGAAGTACCCGCCGACCGCGCCCAGCGCCATCAGCAGCACCACCCCGATGACCAGCAGCGCCGTCCCGCCCCCGCCCTTCGACGTCGCCTGCACCGGCGGCGGCCCGTACCCCGGGTACTGCTGGTACGGCTGGTTCGGGTCGTAGCCCGGCTGCGGGTAGTACGGCTGGCCCGGCTGGTAGCCGCCCGGCAGCTGCGAGGTCTGCTGCGACGGCGCCGACGACGCGTACGACGGGTCCGGCCCGACCTGCCCGGGCGCGTAGCCCCCCGCGGGCGGCTGCGGAGCGGGCTGCGACGGGCCGTAGGGGTTCTGCGCGTACGGGTCCGGGACGTGCGCGTCCTGCGCGTACGGGTCCGGGGCACCAGAGGGCACCGCGCCGGGGTCTTGCGGGGGGTACGTCATGGACCGATCGTATCCGGACCCCGCCGCAGCTGTCGCCATCCGTTTTCCTGAGACTGCGTTCCTTGGAGAATGCTAAACCGGGACGGGTGTGCACCCGCCCCGGCTTCAGGGATCCGAAACTCACCCCAGTATCACCGACCTGTCAAGATCGGATTCGTTAACTGACGAACACGGCCACCGTCCGGCCCGGCACCGTGAACGTCCCCGACGCGTCGTCGAAGCCCGCGTCCGCGAACACCGGGTCCGCCGAGTCCTCCAGGACCGGGTGCAGCCCCGCCCCCGAACCCGCCGCATCCGCCACGGTCTGGCCGACCGCGTCCGGGGACGCGTTGAACACGACCGTGACCTCGTCGAACGCGTCGTCCAGGCCGCTCATGTCGATCCGCATCGTGATCACCCCCGGCACCTCGGACGCCGTGCCCGACAACGGGAACGACACCCGCTCCGCGACCTCGCCGCCCGTCCCGAGGCTGAACGCCCCCGTCGAGGACGCGATCCGCAGCAGCTCCAGGTACCGGTCGTCCGCGAGCCCGATGTCCTCGCACGTCGGCGCGTCGACCGCCGCCAGGGCGCCCTCCGCATACGGCCACTTCGCCTCCGACGTCCACGCCGGCGGCAGCCCCGACCCGAACCCGTTCGACGACGACCCGAACCCCTCGGTCCCGGCGCAGTCCCAGCGGATCGCGTTGAACCAGTCCCCCGAGTCGTACGAGTCCCGGTCCAGGGACTTCGACCGGAGCATCTCCGAACCGGCCGTCGTGAACCCCGTGCCCTGGCTCAGCACCGCCGCCGCCAGCGACAGCACCTGCATCCGCGCACGATCCGTCCCCGACGTGTCCGGGCCCAGCTTGTACGCGAGCGCGTCGAACAGGATCTCGTTGTCATGCGCGTCCACATAGCTCACCGACTCCGCCGGGTCCTGCGCGTACCCCGCCGCGGACCCGTTGTAGTCCACGCCCGCACCGGTCGTCGCCGACCCGTCCGAAGCCGTGAACGAGTAGTCCGCGAGGTTCCCGACCAGGCCGACCTTCACCAGGTCCTGCGCGTGCAGCAGCGCCGCCAGCTCCGCATCCGTCGCCGCGCCGTCGTTGTCCGCCGTCCACAGGCCCGAACCGAAGCCCTGCACCGTCGGATCCGCGTCGAACGGCCCGCCGCCGCGCACGGCGTCGCGCAGCCGGTCGTTGAACGTCCCGATCCCCGTGCCCGCCATGTTCGACTGCGTCGCCTGCTCGAACAGGGCGTCCCCGGCGACCTCGCCGAAGTCCCAGCCCTCCCCGTACAGCAGGACGTCCTCGTCCAAGGCCGCCTGCACGGCAAGGAGGTTCGCCTTCGGGTGGTGGCCCATCAGGTCGAACCGGAACCCGTCCACGTGGTAGGCGTCCTGCCACAGCACCGTCGAGTCCACGATGAAGCGGTCGAACATCGGCCGCTCCGGCGCCGTGTTCGCGCAGCACGTCGACGTGTACACCTCCCCGTCCGCGTCGAGGCGGTGGTAGTAGCCCGGCACGATCCGGTCCAGCACCGACTTCCCGTCCGTGCCCGACGCCGCCGTGTGGTTGTAGACCACGTCGTTCACCACCCGCAGCCCCAGGCCGTGCAGCGCCGCCACCATCTGCCGGTACTCCAGGATGCGCTGCACCCCGTCGGCGTCCGTCGCGTACGAGCCCTCCGGGACGTTGAAGTGAAGCGGGTCGTAGCCCCAGTTGTACGCGTCGTCGGCGCGCACCGCCCCGACGCACGCCTGCTGCTCCGTCGAGTTCCCCGCCATCAGGTCCAGGTCGCAGTCCACAACGGACTGACTCGTCTCGGGGATCGACGCGATGTCGAACGTCGGCAGCAGATGCACATACGTCAACCCCGCATCGGCCAGCTCCGCGAGGTGCTGCACCGACACCGAGTCCTCCTGCGCGAACGCCGCATACGTCCCCCGCAGCTCCTCGTCCACCGACGCATCGGCCACCGAGAAGTCCCGCACATGCACCTCCCACACCTGCGCCGCAGCCGGATCCACCTCCGCGGGCGGATCCTCACGGTCCCACCCGCGCGGCTTCAAATCCGCGTCGTCCAGGTTCACGATCTGACTGTGCGTCGAATCCGCCGCCAGCGACACCGAGTACGGGTCCGTCACCGAATACGACTCCACGGCCTGCGACGCCGGATGCCACACCTCGACCGCGAACCGGTAGAACTTCCGGTCCCAGCCCTTCGCGCCCTTCACCGACCACACCCCGGTCCGCTCAGAGAACGACATCTCATGCAGCTCAGGCGAAGCGTCCTCGGGCGAGTCGTACAGCTCCAGCGACACCGACCGCGCCGTCGGCGCCCACAGCGCCAGCTGCGGCTTCTTCCCCTTCCACGTCACCCCCAGATCCGCGTCCAGGGCCGCCGCGTACACGTCGTCGACCGCGCCCGCGGTCTGCACACCCGTCGCGTACCAGGCCGTCCCGGTGTGGTCCCGCTCGACCGCGACGAGCTGCCCGCGCAGGGCCTCCCGGATCGCCTCCCCGTCGGCCGCACCGACATCGAACGCCCGGTAGCCCCAGTACGCGGGCCACGCCTGACGCTGCGCCTCGGTGAGTCCGCCCTTGGGGGTCAGGGGAATCGAGGTGTAGTCGCCGGTGAGCGCGCCGTCCTCGACCGCGATCGAGCCGTCGGCGCTGGCGAGGAGTTCGAAGACCTTCCCGTCGGTCGACTCGGTGTTCAGGGCGATGGTGTCGGCGTCGAGCCAGACCGCTTGCTCCTTCGCCAGGTCGAGGTCCTTGCCGCGGCCGGTGGAGGCCCCGGCGGGGCGCACGTAGCCTTCGGTGGCGGCGGTGATCCAGACTTCCTGTCCGTACTCGGCGAACACGAGCCGCTGGTCGGTGGGGAGGTCCTTCTCGTCGCCGCTGTGGAGGATGTAGGAGAGCGCTTCGGCGTCGTCGGCGAGGTCGACTTCGTAGACGGCGCCGAAGGCGTCGGTGCGCGCGGGCTGGAGTCCGGCGTTCCAGTCGGTGGGGTCGGCGGCGCCTTCCCAGGTGTGGAGGGTCCAGCCGTCGTAGTCGCCCGCGGGGCGCTGGTAGTGGACGACGGCCTTGCCGTCGGCGGCGGCCTGCGTGTCGTGGGCGCCGGTCGCGGTCACCCAGGTCTCGCCGAGTGCGGCGGGGGTGAGGAGCACGTCGGAGCCGTAGAGCTTGGTGTCGCCGGCGTGGACGATGAGGCCCATCTGCGCGTCGAGGTCGTCGACGGGCACGTGCCAGTAGCGGCCCCACTCGTCGGTCCCGTCGGGCGGTCGCGGTGCGTCCCAGGCGGTCTCGACGCCGTCGGCGAGGGCGTCGCCCCACAGGTGCAGGCCCCAGTCGGTGCCGTCGTCGGGGGCGTGGACGGTGACGTACCCGTTGGCCTCGGCGAGGGAGTACGCGATGTCGCCGGATCCGGCGTCGAGCCAGATCTCCGGATGCTCGCTCGGGTCGAAGGCTCGGTCGCCGGGGTAGTCCTTGTTGCCGTCCTCGTCGATGACGAGGAACCCGACTTCGTTCGCGTCGTCGGCGAGCTTGATCGGCGCGAAGGACCCGTAGGAGTCGGTGCCGGAGAACGGGTTCGCGTCGGGCCACACGGTGCTCGACTCCTCGGCGACGTCGCCCCACACGTACAGGCCCCATTCCTCGGGGTCGCCGTTGTAGTGGACGTTCGCCCAGGTCAGCGAGCCGCTCGCCTGGTCGGGTGTCGCCACTGCGGTGACGGCCTTCGCGGAGGCGCTGCGGCCGCCGCGGTCGACGGCGACGGCCTTGAACTCGACGCTCTGGTCCCCTTGCAGCCCTTGCAGGTCGTAGGCGACGCGGTGGTCGGGCCCGGGGGAGGTGCCGACGTAGGTCCACTCGCCGCCGTCGACGGACGCGGCGAACGCGACCCGCGCGAGCGGGTCCCCGGCCACCTCGGCGGCGACGTACGCGGTGGTCGCCGATTCCGGTGCGACCGTGAGGGACACGCTCGGCGCGTCCCCGCTCTCGACGGGCTCGTCGGCGCGGAACACGACGGCCGAGAGCGGCGGGACGGTGACCGTGGCGGCGCCGTCGGCGGCCTCGATCGAACCGTCTCCGTAGACGGGGGAGAACGTGTCGGAGTAGGTCTCGACGGCGACGGTCTGCGCCTCGGTGGAGTTGGAGACGGCCACGAGGTACTCGACGCCGTCGGCGCCGATGCGCGAGAAGGCGAACACGCCGCCTTCGGAGGAGCGGGTCACCTGGGTGCCGTTGGCGAGGGCCGGGTGGTCCTTGCGGAGCTGCCCGAGTTCGACGATGGCCTGGTAGACCGGGTGCCCGGTGTCGAAGTTGTCGTCGGCGTGCGTGCGTTCGGTCCCGATGAGCTCGTCGTCCAGGTATTCGTCCACTTGGGACGCGAACATGGTCTGGCGGGAGTAGTCGTCGCCGCCGGAGCCGGTGAAGCCCTGCTCGTCGCCGTAGTAGACGACGGGCTGGCCGCGGGTGAGGAACATGAGCTGCTGGGCGAGGATCGCGCGCTGCGTCCAGGTCGCCTCGTCGGTGCGCTCGACGATGGTGCGGCCGACGCGGCCGATGTCGTGGTTGGAGACGAACGTGGGCATGGACAGCGCGTCGGTGCCCTCGCTGGTGAAGAGCGCGTCGGATTCGTACACCGTGGCGAGGCCCTCGGCCCCGGAGGCGCCGGTGGCGAACCCGGTCGCGGCGCCGTGGAACCCGAAGTCGAGCACGGCGTCGAGGTCGCCTTGGCGCACATAGGTGCTCGTGTAGTTCGGGTCGCCGGAGTAGACCTCGCCGAACGCGAAGAAGTCGATGCCCTCGGCTGCGGCGGCGTCGCGGATCCCGGCCATGAACCGGGGCCAGAACTCGAGGTTCACGTGCTTGGCGGTGTCGAGGCGGAACCCGTCGACGCCGGAGTCGGCGATCCAGTCGGCGTAGACGTCGATCCACCCGTCGACGACCTCGGGCCGCTCGGTCCACAGGTCGTCGAGCCCGGAGAAGTCGCCGTACGTCGAGGACTCGCCGGTGTAGGTCGAGTCGCCGCGGTTGTGGTACATCGTCGGGTCGTTGAGCCAGTCGGGGGACTTCAGGTCTTCCTCCCCTGCCTCCAGCTCAGGCGTGTAAGGGGAACCCTCAGCCGTGACGGCGGGGAACTCCTCGGCCGCTGCGTAGTTCGCGTCGTCGAAGGGGCGGCCTTCGGCGTCCGTGTAAGGGGAGTCCTCAGTCGAGACGTACCCGTTCGCGTCCTCGGCGTACTCGATCACGTCGGCGGTGTGGTTGACGACGACGTCCAGGTAGATCTCGATGCCCCGCTCGTGGGCGGCGCCGATGAGGCTCTGGAGCTCGGCGTCGTCGCCCAGGTGCGGGTCGACGGCGGTGAAGTCGGTGCCCCAGTAGCCGTGGTACCCGGCGCCGGTCCAGGTCTCGGAGACCTGCACGGGCTGGTTGACGACGACGGGGGTCAGCCAGATCGCGGTGGTGCCGAGGCCCTCGATGTAGTCGAGCTGCTGCTCGACCCCGGCGAGGTCCCCGCCCTGGTAGAACATGCGCTTGGTCGGGTCGTAGCCCGTCTCCGTCGGGCCGCCGTCGATGCCGCCGGTGTTGTTGGACGGGTCGCCGTCGGCGAAGCGGTCGGTCATGACGAAGTAGAACTGCTCGGCCTCGTCGGCCGGGGCCTGGGCGAGTGCGGCCAGCTGCGAGTCGGTGGGCTCGTCGGTCCACGAGCCGTCGTCGGGCGGGTCGCCGGGGCCGGTGCAGGCGGTGAGTACCAGGGCGGCGCCCAGCACTCCCGCCGCGGTTCGGGCGGTACGCGGCATTGCGCTTCATCCTCCGGGGGGTTGGTCGGGGGCGCCGGGTGACGGGTGGCGCACCCCGTGTGCGCAAGAACATACCACCTCTGCAATTTCCTTACAAGATTCTGACGACCCATTGCACTCATGTCCCTGGGAACACAAAGCAGCCCCCCGCGGATGCGGAGGGCTGCAAGGAATCCGGAGGGGACTAGTGGCGCTCGTCCTCGAGATGCCGGGTGGGCACCGGAGGGGTGTGCTCGAAGTAGATGGACTTGACCGGGACGGGGAAGGCGGAGGTGCCGAACGGCGACGCCGCGCCGATGACGCCGGAGGTGAACTCCCCGACCTCCAGGTGCCCGGGCTTGACCTCGCGGGAGCGGGTCTTGGCGGCCGTCGTTGCGGGCGCGTTGTCGGGCTCGCGGCCCACCAGGTTCGAGTCACTCATGACCTGGATCCTAACGGGCGGCTCAGCGGCCCGGAACCGGATCACGGGTGCCTCGGGTCACGCCCGGCCGGCACCGCAGGACGCGGGCGGCGGCGAGCCGCCCGCCGGTCCACAGCCCGTACCGCGACACGGCCCGGTAGCCGTAGCCCGAGCAGCTCGGCACGAACCGGCACTGCACCTGCACCCGCGGCGACAGGTACCGCCGGTACGCCGCGATCGCCCGCAGCCCGAACCGCCGCGGCCCCTCCCGGTGGCGTGCCCGCGCCCGCTCCAGCCGCTCGGGCGTCAACCGCCCGAACCCCAAGGCCCCCAGTGCCATCGAATGGAACGGCCCGGGATCGGTCGCGCCCCCGCACGGCCCGGCGCACGCATTGCACGGCCCGCCCGGATCGCATGCCGCCCCGAGCGGCGCCCCGCACCCGGCCGAGCAGCCCGGCTGGTACACGCTGACGCACCCGGAGAACTCCACCCGACAGTTCTACACGCCCGCCCCCGCCGCACCGGCCCCGCCGAACGCGATCCGCGCGACCGGGGTCGACGCAAGTCCGAAAAGGAACCACCGCCCGTTATAGGCCGAACACCCCTGTATCAGGGAATTGCCAGGTTCGGTACAGGCCCGGCTCAGTCTCATGCCCCACGGTGAAGCCCTCGGGGAATGAGGGGTTCCCGAGGGGTTATGGACCCGGTGGGGCCATCGGACTCATCCTCCACTGACGATCGCCGCCGGCCCCACCGGGTACTCGCATCCCACCGCATCCCGAACAACGATCGCGTTGCGCCCCAGCGCCCCCGCCTGTCACACCCATAGGTCAGGGTTGTTGAACCGGGGGCCCATCGTTCGGAACATTTCGGGAATATGCCGAAATAACCACCCAGTATCGAGCCTGTCTCAGCGGTACCGCTCCGGATCCGGCAGCAGCTCGTTCATCGCCCCCGACCGGAACCCCTGCGCGTCGAGCCGCACCTCCGCGAACCCGGTCACGGCCTCCAGCAGCGACGGCCGCTCCGCGACCGCGGCCACCAGCTCGGCGTCGATCTCGACCCGCGCGGCCCCGCCGCCCATGTCGCGCACCCGCAGGTTCCGCACCGGGATCGCGGCCGCCCCGAGCGCGCCGCGCAGCGCCTCCTCGGCCTCGGCGACCCGCCGCAGCCCGTCGGCGGTGACCTCGACCCCGTAGGCGATGCGGCTCGCCAGGCACGCCGCGGCGGGCTTGTCCCAGGTCGACAGCCCCCACGCCTGCGACGCGGCGCGGATCTCGGCCTTCGTGAGCCCGGCGTCGGCCAGCGGTGTGATCGCCCCGGCCCCGGCGGCGGCGCGGATGCCCGGCCGGAACCCGGCGGCGAGGTCGTCGGCGTTCGTGCCGGTCGCGACGGCGGCGACGCCGCGCGACTCGGCGAGCGGCCCGACGACGCTCATCAGCTCGGTCTTGCAGAAGAAGCAGCGGTCCCCGGCGTTGGCGCGGTAGCCCTCCCGGGACAGCTCGTCGGTGGGCGGCGCGTGGTGGACGACCCCGAGGCCCTCGGCGAAGGCCCGTGCCCGGTCGAGCTCGGCCGCCGGCAGCGACGGCGACACGGCCGTCGCGGCCTCGACCCGCTCCGGCCCGAGCGCCCGCACCGCGGCCGCGAGCAGGAACGCCGAGTCGGCGCCGCCCGAGAACGCCACCATCAGCGAAGGCAGCGAGGCGAGCCGTTCGAGCAGCGCGTCGAGCCCCTGTCCGGCGCCGTGCCCGGCGCCGCGGCCGGTGTCAGGCCGGGTGACGGAGTCGACGGCGAGGACGGGTGCGGGAAGGGCCGCTTGGGGATCCGAGGTCACCCCTCAGAGACTAGCCCGCCCCACGGCTGCACTGTTTTCTACGGACATAACGGATATGTCCCTACCGATGGGCCCCCGGTTCAACAACCCTGCCCGAGAGGTCCGACATGTCGGGGTCCGCGAGGGGTCCTCGGGAGTGCGGGAACCGGCGGGGTGGTCGCCCCGCGGCCGGAGTCCGGCGGGGGTTCGGGTCGCCGCGGCCGCCGCGAGCGGTCGGCCGCGGTTCCCGTGCGGCTATTCGAGGTCGGTGGCGACGGCGCGGAGGAGCTCGGCGATCTTCGCGCCGGTCTTGCGGTCGGGGCGCCGGCCGCGGGAGAGCGGGGGCATGACCTGCTGCTCGAGGACGCCGATGAGGTCCTGGAGGAGGCTGTTGAGCTCCTCGGGGGAGCGGCGGGGCGTCTCGGGGACCGCTGCCGCGCCCGCGGCCTGCGGGGCGGCGAGCACGTGGAGGCCCATCGCCTGGACGCCGCGGCGCGTGTCGATGATGCTGTACTCGACCTTGGTCCCCTTGGCGAGTTCCTCCACGCCTTCGGGGAGCGCGTCGCGGTGCACGAAGACGTCCTTGCCGCCGTCGTCGCGGGAGACGAATCCGAATCCCTTCTCGGCGTCGAACCATTTCACTCGACCACTGGGCACCGCTGAACCTCGAACTTCTCTCTCTTGCCGGCTACTGCTGAGTTCCGTCAAGCCTAGCGTGGCATGGACCGGACGGTCCGGAACGCCCGGGTGAGGACACCGCCACGCACCGCGATACCCGGCCGGGCCCTTGGGGATCGCGCGTCGATGCGCCGTCCGGCGCGCCCGTCAGGGGATCGCGATGCCGAGCTCCGGGACGAGCCCGAGCTCCGCGGCGCCGCCGAGGAGCCGTGTGACCGCGGTGCGGCCCTCGTCGCCGAGGTCGCGGGAGAACTCGTTGACGTACAGCTCGATGTGCTTGGCGCACACCTCGTCGGACATCTCCTGCGCGTGCTCGGCGACATAGGCGCGGCTCGCCTCCGGGTGCGCCCACGCGTAGTCGAGGGAGGCGCGGATCGCGTCGGTGACCGCCGCGGTGTCGAGGTGCGACTTCGCAACGATCGCGCCGAGCGGGATCGGGCAGCCGGTCGCGCCCTCCCACCACTCGCCGAGGTCGACCATGCGGTCGAGGCCGTACTCGCCGTAGGTGAACCGGGCCTCGTGGATGACCAGCCCGGCGTCGAAGCGGCCGTCGCGCACCGCGGGCATGATCTGGTCGAACGGGACGACCTCCACGCTCACGCCGGGCCCGCCGAGGTCGCGCAGCCACAGGTTGAACAGGAGGAACGCGGTGCTGCGGTCCGAGGGCACGGCGACGCGCCTCCCTTCGAGGCCCGCGAGCCCGCCGGGGCCGGTGAGGACCAGCGGCCCGCACCCGCGCCCGAGCGCGCCGCCCGCGGGCAGCAGCCGCCATTCGGGGCCGAGGTGCGGCAGAGCCGCGTACGAGACCTTCGCGACGTCGAACTCGCCTCGCGCGCAAGCGGAGTTGGTGACGTCGATGTCGGCGAACGTCAGGCGCGTGGCGGGGGCGCCGTTGATGAGGCCGGAGGTCCACGCGTGGTAGATGAACGTGTCGTTCGGGCACGGCGAGTGCGCCAGGTGCAGCGCGCCGCCGGGGCCGTCGAGGTCGAAGGGGGTGCCGAGTGCCGCCATGCCTACAGCTCCCTGATCGCGCCGGTGAGGGACTTCAGGGCCGAGCCCCAGTCCCACTGCTCGACGTCGCGGTCGCCGACGAAGTTGGAGACGGTGCGGATCTCCGCGAACGGCAGGCCCGCGTGCTGGGCGGCGGTCGCGACGCCGAAGCCCTCCATGGCCTCCCCGACGGCGTCGGGGTAGCGGTGGGCGAGGTTCGCGGCCTGCCCGTCGGAGCCGGTGATCGACGCGAGGGTGAGGATCTCGCCGCGCACGCCCTCGACGGCGACGGTGAGGACCGTGTTGCAGCCGATCCGGTTGGTGCCGAACCCGATCTCGTCGATCGGCTGGAACCGCCACGGGAGGTTCACGCCGAGCTCGGCGTGGACGGAGTCGGTGGCGATGAGCACGTCGCCGATCTTCGCGCGGCCCTGGAACGCCCCGCAGATGCCCGCGTTGACGACGACGTCGTAGGCGCGGCCCATGTGGCTGTTCTCGGCGATGGTCCGCGCGGTGGAGGCGGCGGCCGCGGCCGGGCCGACGCCGCAGACGAGGATGTCCAGCTCGTGGCGGAGCGAGCGCCCGGCCTCGACGGCCTGGGCCTCCTCGGCGACCGCGCACACGACGAGTATTCGCATGCCTGAAACGGTACCGGCCCCGCCCCCGCTCCGGCCGCCGCACGGACCGTGGCGCCCGCCGCAGCGGACACGGCCCGGATCCCCGGCGCCCGCTGCACGGCGCCGCGGCCCGATGCCGCGGGCAGCCCGACGTTGACCTCTGGGTAAGGGCCCCCGGTTTCCAGCGTCCCTCCGGGGTGCGACATTTCCGCGCCCTCCGCCGCGGGGGTGTGGCGCATCCCGCTCCCCTGCGGCCGCACCGTCCGCCGGGTGCGGGCGCGAGCTGACCTATGCTTGAAGGCGTGCCTGACAGCTCCACCACTTCCGCCGCCGCCAAGACCGCCCGCGCCCGCAAGCCGCGGCTGGACAAGGCCCTCGCCGATGCCGTCGACCTCGCCCGCGAGGCCGCCGAGGAGGCCGGCGACGGGATCGGGGAGCACCTGAGCGTCGAGGCCGAGTCGGAGCGGGTCGTCACCCACTACTTCGAGTGCACCCTCCCGGGCTACCGCGGCTGGCGCTGGGCCGTCGTGCTCACCCGCGCCCCCCGCGCCCGCGCCGCCACCGTCTCCGAGACCGCGCTCCTGCCGGGCCCCGACGCGCTCCGCGCCCCCGCGTGGGTCCCGTGGGCCGACCGCCTCGAAGGCGGCGAGGTCGGCACCGGCGAAGTCCTCCCCACCGAGGACGACGACGACCGCCTCATGCCCGCCTACCAGCTCTCCGACGACGACGCCGTCGAGGACATCGCGTTCGAGCTGGGCCTGGGCCGCGAACGCGTCATGAACCGCGAGGGCCGCGCCGAGACCGCGCAGCGCTGGTACGACGGCGACCGCGGGCCGACCGCCCCGATCGCCGAGGCCGCGCCCGCGCCCGCCCGTTGCGGCACCTGCGGGTTCTTCCTCCCGCTCGCCGGGTCGATGCGCCTCGCGTTCGGCGCCTGCGCGAACCTGTACTCGTCGGAGGACGCCCGCGTCGTCTCCGCCGACCACGGCTGCGGCGCCCACTCCCAGATCAGCGAGTTCGTCGACACGACTCCGCAGGGCGTGGAGAAGTCCGAGATCGTCTACGACGACGAGGGCTCCGAGATCCTCTAGCGGGCCCGACCGCGCGTCCCGCGAAGCGTCTTAGTTGCTGCGGTCCCCGCCGAAGTGGCGCCGGTCGGCGACGACCATCGCGGCCGTCCCGAGGAGGCCGACGATGACGCCGGTGAGCGCGCACGTGCCCCACCACTCCCTCCCCGAGTCCGCGAGCTCATCGCGGAACAGCTGGGTGAGCACCAGGGCGACCGCCCACACCAGAGTCCCGGCGACGGCGATCGGCGTCATGCGCAGCCGCACCGCCTCGGCCGCGGGCAGCTCGGGGGTCTTCTTCACCCGGTGGTAGGCGGCGCGGGGGTTCGCCGACGAGCCGGACGCGGCCGGGGGCTGGGAACTTCCGTCGGTGGACACGCTGCCAATGTACGCTGCGACAGTCCCCGCGACAATCGGTCACGCCGACGCGAGTCGGCATCGTGTTGCCGCGGAGGGACACCGCCGGGGGTCGCGCCGCCGCGATCGCTTATAGGCACCCCGCCGGTTGTGGTCCGCCGGTAGGGTTGGGCGTACGCTCGGATGAGCTGGCAATGCGGCGCTGACGAAGACACGAGGGGTGGAAGGCATGAGGCCGGTACGGTTCGTAGCCCTCTCTGAGGACGGTCATGCGCTCGTGCTCGCCGACGAACTCGGCCGCCTGCTGGCCCTCCCGCTCGACGAGCGGGTCGCCGCGGTCGTCGACGTCCCCGAGGGCGGCAGCGCCCTCCGGGCCAAAATGGACGCTCCGCCGTCCAAGCCCGCCGCCGCGAGCCGCCCCGTCCCGCAGCGCCCCGCCGCCGTCAACCTGTCGCCGCGCGACATCCAGACCCGCATCCGCGCCGGCGAGTCCGCCGAGGACATCGCCGCCTCCGCGCAGGTCGCGGTCGACCGCGTCCTCCGCTACGCCGGGCCGGTCCTCCAGGAGCGCGCCATGCTCGCCCAGGCCGCCCGCCGTTCGCGGCTGGCGACCTCCGAGCGCGGCGAGCGCATGTCGAACGTCGTCGACGTGAAGCTCGGCACCCACGGCGTCGACCCCGAGGCCGTGTCGTGGGACGCGTGGCGCACTGAGGACGGCTCCTGGCTCGTCCAGGCGTCCTGGTCCTCCGGGAAGACGACCGCGCGCGCCCGCTGGAAGCTCGACCGGGCCCGCCAGACCGTCACGCCCGACGACGAGATGGCGCAGTTCCTGTCGACGCCGCTGCCGACGCAGGTCGCCGCCCCCAAGGACGCCCCGAGCGACCTGGGCGTGCGCCCCGGCGACCCGGTGCGGCCCTCGCGCGACCCGATGCACGGACTGCGCGAGCACGACGACGACTCCCGGCCCGACCCGCTGCGGCGCGACCGCCTGCGGGAGGTCCTGGAGCGCCCGCTCGACGACGTCGGCGGGCGCGGCAAGCGCACCTCGCAGCTCGGCCTGCCCGGGACGACCGCGCCCGAGCAGCGGGAGACCCCCGAGGTCCCCTCGCTCGCGGTGCTCCGCCCGAACAAGCGGACCGTCGCCGACGACGACCTGAACGTGCCGCCGCTCGCGGCGGCCGGGTCGAAGCCGCGGAACCAGCTGCCCGGCTGGGACGACGTCCTCTTCGGGACCGCCGGCAAGGACTAGCGGACTCCGCGATCTTCACGGCGGGGCGGGCCTTCGGGCCCGCCCCGCCGTTGTTCGGGCAGCCTGCATGGTCCGGAGAACGCTGGGCCCCCGGTCGAAACCCTGGCACACGGGTACGACATTCCTTGCGGCGTCCCGAATCCGCGCAGCCTTCATGGCGCGGAGCGCGTTGGGCCCCCGGTCAAAACCCTGACACGGGGGTGCGACAGTCCGGGGCGGGTCCCAGGATGCGGAACGGGGAGGGGTGGAATGCGGGACCGGCGAGAGAAGTCGGTCTCACTTACTGGCTTGCCGACCGGTAAGTAAATACTATTGAATGCGATGTCTCCGGTCCTCCTCGGCCAGCTGCGCCACACGTTCAGAGCCCTCGCCTACCCCGCCTTCCGGGTGTACGCCGCCGGGCAGCTCGTCGGCACCCTCGCGTTCTGGCTCCAGACGACCGCCGTCTCCTGGCTCGTGCTCGAGCTCTCCGGGAACTCCGGGACCGCCCTCGGCTGGACCCTCGCGCTCCAGTTCGGCCCCTACCTCCTCTTCGGCCTCCACGGCGGGAAGATCGCCGACAGCTTCGACAAGCGCCGCGTCCTCCTCCTGTGCTCCCTGTGCTCCGCCGCGGTCATCGCCGTCCTCGGCGCCGTCGTCTTCACCGGCCACATCGAACTGTGGATGGTCTACCTCGGCATGTTCGCGTTCGGGTCCGTCGCCGTCGTCGAAGGCCCGGCCCGCCAGGCGTTCTACTCCGAGATCGTCGAACTCGAAGCGCTCCCCAACGCCGTCGGCCTCGGCAGCGCCATCTTCAACACCAGCCGCATCGCCGGCCCCGCCCTCGCGGGCGTCCTCATCGCCGTCACCTCCACGGGCACCGTGATCGTCTCCTGCGCCGTGCTCGCGCTCGGCCCGGCCGCCGCCTGCGCGGTCCTGCTGCGCCGCAGCCTCTCCAACCCCGTGCGCCGCCGCGCCGACTCCGGCGGCATCCGCGAGGCCCTGCGCTACGCGGGCGCCCGGCCCGACATCATCGCCGTCCTCGTCGTCTCGCTCCTGGTCTCGGGCTTCACGTTCAACTTCGCGCTCACCCTGTCCATGCTGGCGCGCACCGAGTTCCGCACCGGCGCCGACTCATACGGCCTGCTCCTGACCGCCCTCGCGGTCGGCGCGCTCGCCGGGTCCCTCGCCTCCGGGCGCCGCTCCGGTCGGCCCACGCTGAACACGATGCTCCTGTCGTCGGCGCTCCTGGGCGTCGGCACGTTCGCCGTCGGCTTCTCGCCCACGCTCTGGTCCGCGATGGCGCTCCTGGCGCCCACCGGGTTCGCGATGGTCTACTACGCGCAGGCCGCGAACCAGCGCGTCCAGATGGGCGTGCGCGCCGACTACCGCGGCCGCGTCCTGAGCCTGTACATGCTCGTGTTCCTCGGCTCGACCGCCGTGTTCGCGCCGATCGTCGGCTGGTTCATGGAGCAGTACGGCGCCCGCTCGGGCCTGTGGCTCGGCGGGCTCATCGCGATCGCGACGCCCGCGGCCGTCGCGCTCGCCAAGCGCGCGCAGGTGCGCCGCCGCGCGACCGCGCTCGGCGGGAAGGCCATGCCGTAGGGAGGCATAAGCCTCCACAAGGGTCATGACGGCCCGTATCGGTGAATCCCAGCAGGTGAGCCAGAGTGATCCGTGTGGATTCACGAGGTGCCCGACTTCGCCGCAATCGCCCCGAACCTCCTGCGGCTCTGGGGGCTCAGGAGTCAACTCGAACGTTACTTCCGCGAAATTACTGTCCCGTCCAATGGGATTTCACTGAATGAACGTCGGCCGTTGCTGCGAGGATAGGCACATCGTGACAGCCCTCGACCACGTCGCGCCGACACACCGCTCGACGCAGGCGCGGGTCACCGATCCCGAGTAGAGCCCCTGGAGGGAATCCAGTGAGTGCCTCCGCCACCGCGGCCGTACAGGCCGCACCCCAGGTACGGACCGAGCGCCTCTTCGCTGCGCTTCCGCTTCCCGACAACGCCGTCGCCGATCTCGCCGAAGTCGTCTCCGACCTCAACATCGCGCGCCGCGGCGCCCCCAGCCGCCCCGGCGCCGCGGGCCGCAGGCCCGCGACCGGCGGCCGCCTGGTCCGGTCCGAGAACTGGCACCTCACGCTCGCCTTCCTCGGCGACGTCCCCGCCGCCCGCTGCGCCGAGGCCGCCGAGGCCGTCGCCGCCGCCGCGCGCGAGTCCGCGCCGATGCGGCTGTGCGTCTCCGGCGGCGGGCGCTTCGGCCGCGGCCGCTACTCGGTGGTCTACGCCGGACTGGACGGCGACGTCGCCGCCCTCGTCGACCTCGTCCACCGCATCCGCGCCGGCCTCATCGCCGCCGACCTGCCCGTGGACCAGAAGCAGTACCGCCCGCACGTGACCCTCGCCCGCCCCGGCGACCGCGTCACCAACCAGCAGGCCGCCCAGGACCTCCTCACCCTCCGCCGCTACTACGGCCCGAGCTGGACCGCGGGCGAACTCGTCCTCTACAAGTCCGACTTCGGCAAGGCCCCCGCAGGAGTCCAGCCCCACTACACGCCCATGGCGGCAGCCCCCCTCGGCGGCTGACGACCCCGCACGGCGCAGTCCCGCCGGCCCGGGCGCTCCCGCCCGGAATGTCGGACCCGCATGTCAGGGTGTTGAACTGCACGGATTTACGGCTCGCAAGCGTCGCCGAGGCCGGGCCCGCGAATCCGCGGTCCCCGGCTCTGCCCCTGCCCTGAAAACCTCGTCACCTGCACGGCGGCCCGGGCGATGTCGGACCCCCGTGGCAGGGTTGTCGCCGGGGGCCCAGCGGTCCGATCGCCATGCAGGCTGCCCAGAAACGCGCTCGCGATCTGGGCGAAAGCCCGGATCGGGCGGCCGGTGACCGGTAGAAAGAGGGCATGTCCCACAACGCTTCCGGCGCCGGCCGCTCCAGCACCGACGCGGCGCCGCCGCGCGCGCCCAGGAACGGGCGCCCGCTCGCCCGCGTCTTCCTCCGCGCCGCCGGGATCACCGCGCTCGCCTGCTGGGCCGTGCTCCTCGTCTGGGCGTCGTTCGGGACCGGCGCGACCAGCACCGGGTCCTCCGGCGTGTACATGATCATCGGCACCGTCGGCTCCGTGCTCATCGCCGCGGCCGTCATCGCCACCGCCGCCGCCCACACTGGCCTGCGCATCATCATCGCCGCCCTCGCCACCGCCGTGTTCGCCGCCGCCGCCGGATGGGCCGTCTACTCCTCCATGCCCGAGGCCGGGCCCGGCCAGTTCATCACCCACCGCGCCGGCGTCGCCGCCCTCGCCTACGGCTTCGGCGTCGTCGGCGGCGGCCTCCTCGCCCTCTCCGAGTTCGTCGTCGAAGGCTACGCGGGCGGCCGCGCCCGCCCCCCGAAGTCCATGCGCCGCAAGGTCGGCGTGTTCGCCGTCGCCGTCGTCCTCCTCCTCGCCGCCGCCCTCGCCCCCGCCATGCAGCGCTGGGCCGAGCTCGCCAACCAGGACGTCCGCACCGGCGACACCGCCGCCAACGAGGCCGGACTCGACGGCCTCGCCGCGCTCGCCGGCGTCGAGCGCTTCACCGACACCCCCTACGGCCTCCTGCGCACCGACCACCCCGCCGACCCGACCCCGCAGGCCGTCACCATGCTCGACCCCGCCACCGGCGCCGCCGTCTGGTACCACCGCCGCTGGAACTGGCTCGCCTCCCAGCCGCCCGTCCTCTCCCACCCGCAGGACCTCGTCGCCCTCACCGGCCCCCGCGCCGACGA
This sequence comes from Glycomyces sp. NPDC047369, assembly GCA_040643255.1. Taxonomy (GTDB): domain Bacteria; phylum Actinomycetota; class Actinomycetes; order Mycobacteriales; family Micromonosporaceae; genus Glycomyces. Next base: position 1,052,201 of record JBEYTX010000002.1, read on the forward strand.
CCGCGACGACTTCCAGGTCCGCGTCCTGCGCGCCCGCGACGGCGAAGAGGTCGCCACCGCCGGCTTCGACGACTCCCCCGGGACCCTCCTCGCCCTCGCCGACGACCGGCTCCTGTTCGCCGAGGACGGCAGCGCCCTCTTCCACGTCTACGACTTCGGCGGGAACCTCCTGTGGGACGCCAAGATGCCCCCCGGCTGCGAAGGGAACGCCGCCCAGGTCGCCGGGGGCCGCGTCGCCCTTCTCGCCAAGTGCGTGCCCGCGCCCGACCGGCCCGTCGCCCGCGACTACGTCCTCGCGTTCGACCTCGACGACGGCGCCACCGCCTGGGAGCAGGAGGTCGACAAGGCCGCCGAGGTCGTCCCCGACTCGTTCCTCGTCTCCGGCGAGACCGTCCTCATCGACAGCCGCATCGAGCACCGCGTCACCGACGGCCCGTTCTCCGCGCGCCGCTTCGAGCACCGCCTCATCGCCTACGGCCTGGAGGACGGCGCCGAGCGGTGGCACGTCGAGGACCAGTCCTTCGGGTCCACGAACTCCTCCGCGTGCGGCGGGACCCTGCACCTGTCGCAGCCCACCGACGCGCCCGCCGCGGGCATCGCCGCCGGGGGCGACGCCCGCGCCGACGTCCCCAAGGCCGAGCGGCGCACCGTCCAGATCATCGAGTGCTACACCGCGAAGGACCGCGAGGGCTCCTGGCTGGGCGTCATGGCCTACGACGCCGACACCGGCGAGCGGCTCTACCAGAAGTCCGTGCGCCTGGGCTACACGCCGCTCGACCCGGAGGTCGCGCGCGGCTGGGGCACCGTCCTGCCCGACAACCGGGCCGTGCTCGCCGCCGACGAGTCGCTCGACCCGACGCAGCCCGACTGCCGCCTCTACGAGGTCGCCGGGGGCGAGGCCGTCGAGGTCGCCCTCCCCGCGGCCGGGACCGAGGGGACCGCGGTGCCCGCGGACTGGTGCCACGACGCGCAGATCAGCGCCGCCGCCACCGGCGCCGCCATCAGCTACGTCGACGGCGACGGGACCCGCGGCATCGCCGTCGTCTCCTGAGCGCACCCGGCCCGCGCGCCCCGCGCGCGCCCGGCTGCGGCGAACGCTCCGTGACCGGGCGGTGAACGCCGCGCGACGCCCGGGCGAACGCCGACAATGATCAAACTGTGTGATCGATTACCGATGAACCGCGCACGAGTGATGCGCGAAACTGCGGTAGGGTTTCTCGCATGTGTGGAATCGTTGGATACGTCGGCCGCCGCAGCGCCGTCGACGTCGTGCTGGACGGCCTGCGCCGTCTCGAATACCGCGGCTACGACTCCGCGGGCGTCGCGCTCGTGTCGGCCGACGGCCGCATCGAGGCCGACAAGCGCGCCGGGAAGCTCGCGAACCTCGAAGCGGCCCTCGCCGACCACCCGCTCCCCGAGTCCACGTGCGGCATCGGCCACACCCGCTGGGCCACGCACGGCGTGCCCTCCGACCGCAACGCGCACCCCCACCGCTCGCACGACGGCCGGATCGCCCTGATCCACAACGGCATCATCGAGAACTTCGGGCAGCTGCGCGCCGAGCTGGAGACCGGCGGCGTCGAGTTCCTCTCCGACACCGACACCGAGGTCGCCGCGCACCTCCTCGGCGTCGAGTACGGCGTCGACGGCGACCTCACCGCCGCCATGGCCCGCGTGTGCCGCCGCCTCGAAGGCGCGTTCACGCTCCTCGCGGTCGCCGCCGACGACCCCGACACCGTCGTGGGCGCCCGCCGCAACTCCCCGCTCGTCGTCGGCCTCGGCGACGGCGAGTACTTCCTCGCCTCCGACGTCGCCGCGTTCATCGCGTACACGACCGACGCCATCGAGCTGGGCCAGGACCAGATCGTCACCATCAACCGGGACGGCGTCGCCGTCTCCGGGTTCGACGGCGCGCCCTCCGAGGGCAAGCCGTTCAGCGTCGACTGGGACATCGCCGCCGCCGAGAAGGGCGGCTACGACACGTTCATGGCCAAGGAGATCCACGAGCAGCCGCAGGCCGTCGCCGACACCCTCCGCGGGCGCATCGACGAGTCCGGGCAGATCGTCCTCGACGAGGTCCGCATGTCCGACCAGGACTTCCGCGACATCGACAAGGTCTTCATCGTCGCGTGCGGCACCTCCTACCACGCCGGGCTCGTCACCAAGTACGCCATCGAGCACTGGACGCGCATCCCCTGCGAGGTCGAGCTCGCCTCCGAGTTCCGCTACCGCGACCCCGTGCTCGACCGGTCCACGCTCGTCGTCGCCATCTCCCAGTCCGGCGAGACCATGGACACGCTCATGGCCGTGCGGCACGCGAAGGACCAGAAGGCCCGCGTCCTCTCCATCTCCAACACCGTCGGGTCCACGATCCCCCGCGAGTCCGACGCCGTCCTGTACACGCGCGCGGGCATCGAGGTCGCCGTGGCCTCCACGAAGGCGTTCCTGACGCAGCTCGCCGCCTGCTACCTCGTCGGCCTGCACCTCGCGCAGGTCCGCGGCATCAAGTACGCCGACGAGGTCTCCGCGATCCTCGAGGAGCTCGTCGCCGCCCCCGGCAAGATCGCGAAGGTCATCGAGAACCTCGACCCGGTCCGCGAGATGGCCCGCGAATGCGCCGCCAGCGGCGAGCGCGTCCTGTTCATCGGCCGCCACGTCGGCTACCCCGTCGCCCTCGAAGGCGCGCTCAAGCTCAAGGAGCTCGCGTACCTGCACGCCGAGGGCTTCGCCGCGGGCGAGCTCAAGCACGGCCCGATCTCCCTCATCGAGGCCGGGACGCCCGTCATCGCGATCGTCCCCAGCCCGCGGGGCCGGTCCCTCCTGCACGACAAGATCATCTCCAACATCCAGGAGGTGAAGGCCCGCGGCGCCAAGGTCATCGCGGTGTGCGAGGAGGGCGACAAGATCACCGCCGTCCACGCCGACCACGTCATCGAGACGCCCGCGTCCCCGACGCTCCTCGCGCCGCTGCTCACCGCCGTGCCGCTCCAGGAGTTCGCCGCCGAGCTCGCGACCGCCCTCGGCCGCGACATCGACCAGCCGCGGAACCTCGCGAAGTCGGTCACCGTGGAGTAGCCGAACGGATGATTTTCATCTGACCGAACGGCCGATACGGACCGGACCGCGCGCGAGCGTCATATTGCGCGGTACGCCGTATCGGCCGTTTCCGGTTGCCCGCAAACCTCGCAATATTCGACACACCATCAGATTGTCCTGCAAGACAGCGGAAACACGTACATAAGATCCGCCGTATGAAGCCACGCACCCTCATCTCCGGCGCCGTCGCGGTCACCGCCGCCGGCGCCCTCGCCATCGCGGCCACCGCGACCGCCCAGGCCCAGGAGACCGGCGACGAGGCCCTCGCGGCCGCGATCGACGCGATCCTGGCCGACCCCGCCCTGGTCGACTCGCAGTCCGGCGTCGTCGTCAAGGACGCCGAGACCGGCGAGATCCTCTACGACCACGCCGGGAACCACCGCGGCCTGCCCGGCTCCAACCAGAAGCTCACCACCGTCGCCGGCGCCCTCGACGTCCTCGGCGAGGACTTCACGTACACGACCGAGCTCCTCGGCGACCGGCCCGTCGACGGCGTCGTCTCCGGCGACCTGTACCTGCGCGGCAGCGGCGACCCGTCGATGCTCCAGGAGGACTACCAGGACCTGGCCGCGCAGCTCGCCGCCCTCGGCGTGAGCCGCATCGACGGCGACCTGGTCGCCGACGACACCGCGTTCGACGCGGTCCGCCACGCCGACGAGGTCGCCTGGGGCGACCTCCAGTACGCGCCCGGCGCCGAGGTCTCCGCGCTCACCATCGGCTCCGGCCCCGACCACTGGGCCGGGACGGTCCGCCTCCACCCGGTCGGCGGCGCCGAGGCCGGCGACCCCGTCGCCATCACCACCGTCCCCGAGACCGACTACCTGACCGTCGTCAACGAGGCCGTCACCGGCACCGAGACCGACCTCGACGTCGTCCGCGACCCCAACGCCAACACCGTCCGCGTCACCGGCACCGTCAAGGCCGGGGAGACCCCCGACTACTACTCGCGGGCCGTCATCGGCGTCACCGGCCTCGTCGCCGACGTCTTCGCGGACGCCCTGGCCGACAACGGCATCGAGCTCACCGGCGGCGTCCGCCTCGGCGAGGAGACCCCGCAGGGCGCGGGGGAGTCCCTCGCCGCCCACGAATCGGCGCCCCTGTCCCAGCTCGCCTTCGACACCCTCAAGACCTCCAACAACCTGTACGCCGACACCCTGTTCAAGACCGTCGGGCTCCACGCCGAGGGCGAGGGGTCCTTCGGCGCCGCGCAGGACGGCGTGTTCGCCGCGATCGCCGGGTACGGCGTGGACACCGCCACCATCCGCCAGGCCGACGGCTCCGGCATGTCCCGCTTCGACCAGGTCACCCCAGACGCCGTCACCGACCTGCTCATCGGCGTGCGGGACGCGCCCTGGTTCGACCTCTACCACGGCGGCCTCCCGGTCGCCTGCGAGGACGGCACCCTCGCGTCCCGCATGTGCGGCACCGAGGCGGCCGGGAACGTCCGCGCCAAGACCGGGACGCAGACCTCCGTCTCCGCGCTCTCGGGGTACGCGACCGACGCCGACGGGCGCGAGCTCGTCTTCAGCATCGTCTTCAACGACCACCTCGCCGACTCGGTGAAGTCCTTCGAGGACCGGATCGCCGCCGCGATCGCCGGGCACGGCGCCGACACCACCGAAGCCGAGATCACCGCGCTCGCCGACGCCGCCGCGGACGACACGGCCGGCACCGCGGGCGCGTGGGAGTGCTCCTGGTACGAGCCCGGCACCTGCTGACCCGCCCCGCACCGGGACGGCCGCAGGGGGCGCCACGCCCCCGCCGCCGTCCCGGTTGCCTTGCCCCGCGGCGATATTGGACACTTCCGTGCGAACTCCCGCAAGACGTGCGCAGCGTTTATGCTCGCGGAGTGAACAAACGCACCCTGATCTCAGGCGCCGTGGCGATCACCGCCGCGGGCGCCATCACCCTCGCGGGCACCGTGGTCGCCCAGGCCCAGGAGACCGGCGACGCGGCCCTCGCGGCCGCGCTCGACGCGATCCTCGCCGACGCCCGCCTCACCGACTCCCAAGCGGGCGTGGTCGTCGCCGACGCCGACACCGGCGCGGTCCTCTACGAGCGCAACCCCGACAAGCGCGCCATCCCCGGCTCCAACGACAAGCTGTTCACCACCGCCGCCGCCCTCGAGAACCTCGGCGGCGACTACACGTACGCCACCGACGTCATCGGCGACCGGCCCGTCGACGGCGTCGTCTCCGGCGACCTCTACCTGCGCGGCACCGGCGACCCCACCGCCCTCGAAGCCGACTACGACCGGCTCGCCGCCGACCTCGCCGCCGCCGGCGTCACCACCGTCGACGGCGACCTCGTCGCCGACGACACCGCGTTCGACTCGGTCCGCTCCGGCGCCGAATGGGGCTGGTCCGACCTCCAGTTCACCTACGCCGCCGAGGTCACCGCCCTGAACATCGCCTCCGGCGACGACTACCAGGCCGGGTCCGTGCGGATCTTCATCAAGCCCGGCGCGTCCGCAGGCGCCCCCGCCGTCATCACCACCGTCCCCGAGACCGACTACCTCGACATCGTCTCCACCGCGACCACCGGCACCTCCACGAACGTGTCCGTCAACCGCGACCCCCACGACAACACCGTCCGCATCTCCGGCACCGTCGCCGCGGGCGGCTCCGGCACCTACGCGACCCGCGCCGTCATCGAGCCCACCCAGCTCGTCGCCGACGTCTTCGCCGACTCCCTCGCCGACGCCGGCATCGACCTCAAGGGCGGCCTGCGCTTCGGCGAGGCCACCCCGCAGGCCGCGGGCGAAATCCTCGCCACCCACGCCTCCGCGCCCCTGTCCGACCTCGTCGTCGACATCCTCAAGCCCTCCAACGCCTCCATGGCCGAAGCCCTGTTCAAGACCCTCGGCTACGAAGCCTCCGGCAAGGGCACCTTCGCGTCCGGCAAGGCCGCCGTCTACGCCGCCCTCGACGGGTACGGCGTCAACAACGGCCCCATCCGCATCTCCGACGGCTCCGGGATCTCCCGCCACAACATGCTCACCGCCGGGACCATCGCCGACCTCCTCGTCGGCGCCAAGGACGCCCCCTGGTTCGACACCTGGTACGGCGCCCTCCCGATCGCCTGCGAGGACGGCACCCTCGCCAGCCGCATGTGCGGCACCCCCGCCGCCGACAACGTCCGCGCCAAGACCGGCTCCATGACGAGCGTCTCCGCGCTCTCCGGGTACGCCACCGACGCCGACGGCCGCGAACTGGTCTTCAGCATCGTCCTCAACGACTTCCTGTACTCCACCGTCAAGGACATCGAGGACAAGATCGCCGCCGCCGTCGCCGGATACACCGACGCCTCGACCGAGGCCGAGATCAGCACCTTCTCCGACGAGATCGACACGCCCGACCTCGAGGAGCTCGAAGCCGAGGCCGAGGAGCTCCCCGCCGAAGGCGAGATGCCCGCCAGCCTCGAATGCTCCTGGTACGAGCCGAGCACCTGCTAGACCCCTTGCGACACAAGGGCCCGGCCGCACCCGCGGCCGGGCCCTCCCCCGTCCCGCCCGGCCTGACGCCCGACACCGAACGGCCCCAGCCGGTCCCGCACCGTCCACAACCGGCCCCGACCTGACGGCCGGTCAGACCACCACGCTCGCGGATGAACCCGCCCGAACAGGGGCGGGACGCCCGATCCCGTGGCACTCTTGACGGGTGATCGTCGCCGTGGGCATAGACGTCGTAGCCGTGGACCGGTTCGAGCGCGTACTCGAACGGACCCCGCACGTCGCCGACAAGCTCTTCACCGAGGCCGAGCGCAGCGCCCCCGACGGGCGCCGACGCCGCACCGAGTCCCTCGCCGCCCGCTTCGCCGCCAAGGAGGCCGTCGCGAAAGCCCTCGGCGCCCCCGGCGGAATGCGCTGGGCCGACTGCCAAGTGCTCTCCGAACCCGACGGCCGCCCCTCCCTCACCATCACCGGATCGGTGGCCGCCGTCGCCGCACAGCGTGGCGTCTCGCGCTGGCACGTCTCGCTGTCGCATGATGGCGGTATAGCGACAGCGGTGGTGATCGCCGAGACGGCCTGACGGCCAACGACGTTCCGGAGAGGAACAGCCATGGACGGTGCATGGACGGCAGCGGCGGTCCGCCGCGCGGAAGCCCAGCTGATGGCCACGCTCCCGCCGGGGACCCTCATGCAGCGCGCCGCGGCCGGACTCGCCGCCGAATGCGCCGCCCTCCTCAAAGAGCAGCGCTCCACCAGGACCGGACGCGCCGGCGTCTACGGCGCCACGGTCGTCGTCCTCGCCGGGCCCGGCGACAACGGCGGCGACGCGCTCTTCGCCGCCGCCCGCCTCGCCCGCCGCGGCGCCCGCGTCTTCGCCGTCCCCGTCATGGACGGCCGCGTCCACCCCGTCGCCGCCGCCGCGCTCACCCGCGCCGGCGGACGCCTCGTCGCCGAACCGCCCCGGCACTGCGACCTCCTCCTCGACGGCGTCCTCGGCATCGGCGGCCGCCCCGGCCTGCCCGGCCGCGCCATCGACCAGCTCTCCCGCATCGACGCCGGAACCGTTGTCGCCGTTGACGTCCCCTCGGGCGTGGACGTCGACACCGGCGCCGTCCCCGCGAGCGCCGTCACCGCCGACACGACCGTCGCGTTCGGGTCCCGCAAGCCCTGCCACGTCCTCGGGCGCGCCGCGCTCCTCACCGGGCGGCTCGTCCTCATCGACATCGGGCTCGGCCCGCACCTCGACCCGAACCCCGCCGTGCGCGTCGCCGACGAGCCCGACATCGCCCGGTGGTGGCACCGGCCGGGCCCCGACGACGACAAGTACACGCGCGGCGTCGTGGGCGTCGCCGCCGGCTCCGACCGGTACCCGGGCGCGGCGGTCCTGTCGACGTCGGGCGCGCTCGCGGGCCCGGCGGGGTACGTCAGGTACGCAGGCGGGGCGTCGGAGTTCGTGCGGCGCAGCCACCCCGAGGTGGTGTGCACGCCGACGGTGAAGGAGGCCGGGCGCGTGCAGGCGTGGCTGGCCGGGCCCGGGTTCGGGACCGACGAGGCCGCGCTCGGGGAGCTGCGGTCGGTGCTCGTCTCCCCCGCGCCGGTGGTCTTGGACGCGGACGCGCTGACGCTCATCGGGGAGTACCCGTCGGTGCTGTCGCGGCGCGAGGCGCCGGTGGTGCTGACGCCGCACGACCGGGAGTACGAGCGGCTCTACGGGTCGCCGCCGAGCGAGGACCGCGGCGCCGCCGCGGCGGCGCTGGCGAAACGGCTGAACTGCACGGTGCTGCTGAAGGGCCACCACACGGTCGTCGCGTCGAGCGACGGCGCGGTGTGGGCGAACCCGACGGGGCGGCCACAGCTGGCGACCGCCGGGTCCGGGGACGTGCTCGCCGGGTTCATGGCCTCGCTCCTGGCGTCCGGGATGGACGGCGTGCGGGCCGCGGTCGCGGCCGCATTCCTCCACGGCCGCGCGGGCGGCATCGCCTCGGCAGGGCACCGCACGGTGACCGCCTCAGACGTGGCGCGCGCCCTCCCCGGCGCGATCGGCGAAGTCCTGGCGGCGGTCCGCACGTAAGCGGGGCTCGGCGGGACGTAAGCGGCCGCGGGGAGTGTCGGACCCGCGAGGGAGGCTTGAATATCGGGGGGACTCGCGCCCCCCGCCTGTCGGGGTGCCCGGGAGTGTTACCAGTCTTCGCCTGCGCGTTTGATGCGGGAGGGGGACAGGCCGGTCTCGTCGAGGAGGTAGGTGCGCATCGCTTCGAGGCCGGGCGAGTAGACGTGGAGGCTGACGGCGGGTTCGCGGGAGTCGTTGCGCATGGCGTGGACGGTGCGGTCGTCGACGGCGGTGACGTCGCCTGCGGCGAGGGGCCGGCGGCGGAGGCCGGGGAAGTCGCCGGGGGTGACCGTGTACTCGGTGAGGTGCCCGGAGACGACGGCGACCGCCGCGGCGGCGGGGCGGGCGACGCCGCCGTGGTCGTGGAGCTCGGTGCCCTGGCCGGGGAGCCAGGCGAGGAGCCACGCCTCGTGGTCGGGCCCGGCGAGGACGCGGCGGGCCCAGCGGCTCGCCTTCGTGAAGCGCGGGCTGAGGGTGAGGTTCGCGGCGTAGAACCCGGCGAGCGCCTCGAGGCGCTCGGTGCCGAGGACGGCGGGTGCGGCGGAGATCATGGCGGGCATGCGCATGTGCGGAATGGACCTTCGGTGCGTCGGAACGGTTGTCGGAGTCTGGGCGCGCCGAACCGCTCGGGGCGGGTCAGCGCTGGTGACAGCGGCGACAGGGACACGACGTGAAGGCCATGGCCCCATCGTAGCAATTCCCAGGCAACTCACAGGAGCGACACACCTCCGGTGGGAGTGCCGCTACGCTGCGAATTTGTCACGACCGGGGTCTACCGGCGGCGAAAAGGCCGCGCTAGGCTCATGTCTGGCTCGCCGCGCCGCCGCTGCGCCCGGCCCCATCCTCGGTAGCCCCGGTCGCCTCCCGACCTCCCGAATCCCGAAGGAGCACCCTCCTCGTGAAGCAGTCGTCCGTCCGCCGCAAGTGGACTTCCGCCGCCGTGATCGGCGGGCTCCTGGTCTCCACCGCCGCGTCCGCGCCCGCGTGGGCCCAGCGCGACACCGGTGAGATCAGCGACGAGGTCGAGCAGACCAACGACGACCTCGCCGCGGTCGTCGACGAGTACAACCAGCTCGCCGAGGAGATCGACGACAACCAGCACCTCATCGAGGAGACGCAGGTCTACCTCGACGAGGCGGAGACAAACCTGGACGCGCTGCGCGACCAGCTGTCGGCGTACATCCAGTCGGCCTATGTGGACCAGGGCATCGGGGACGCGGCGATGCTGCTCGAGTCGGGCTCCCCGGACGCGTTCGTGGAGCGCATGGACCGCCTGAACTCGGCGAACCTGTACAACTTCGAGCTCATGGACGAGCTGCGGGCCGCCTCCGACGAGTACAACACGCAGTACGAGCTGCTGGCGGAGCTCCAGGCGGACCTGGAGACCGACCAGGCGGCCCTGGAGGCGAAGACCGACGAGCTCACCTCGCGGATCGACGACCTCAACGAGGAGTGGATGACCGTCGCGGGCGAGGAGGTGCCCAGCTTCAGCGAGTACGACCTCCCGGCGATGACCGACGACGAGTACACGGTCGTGAAGTTCGCGCTCAACCAGCTCGGCGACCCGTACGTGTGGGGCTCGGCCGGGCCGAACTCGTGGGACTGCTCGGGCCTCATCATGGGCGCGTACGCCGAGCTCGGGATCGACCTGCCGCACAACGCCGCGGCGCAGTACGGGCGGACGGCGAACATCTCGGAGGACGAGCTCAAGCCCGGCGACCTGGTGTTCTACAACAACCTCGCGCATGTCGGCATGTACATCGGCAACGGGTACATCGTGCACGCGCCGAACTCGACCACGGTGGTCAAGGTGGTCCCGCTCCACCACGGGAACTCGTACTACGGCGCCACGACGATCCTGCACTAGGGGTACGACGGTCTTCAGGCCCCGCGGCTCCGGCCGCGGGGCCTTTGCCGTGCGCGCCTACTCGGGGTCGCAGCGGACGACGAGGATCGCGATGTCGTCGCGGGGGGACTCGGGGGAGAACGCCTCGACGGCCTCCAGGAGGGCCGTGGCGATCTGGCGGGCGCTCTTGCCCGCGGCGCCGCGCACCGCCCGCTCGATGCGCTCGTGGCCGAACATGGCGGCGCCGTCGCGGCGCTCGGTGACGCCGTCGGTGAAGAACACGAGGGCGTCGCCGGTGTCGAGGCGGACCTCCTCGGGGTTCACCTTCACGTCCGGGAACAGGCCGACGGCGGTCCCTTCGCGCCCGACCCACTCGATCCCCCCGGCGGCGCGCAGCAGCAGCGGCCGCTCGTGCCCGGACAGGCACAGCGTCGCGGTGACCGACCCGGTGCCGTCGCGGTCGAGGAGCGCCGACGCGATCGTCGCGTAGCGCAGGTCGCCGGGCTGCTCCAGGAGCGTCGCGTTGAGCAGTTCGAGGGCGCGCGGGAGGGGACGGCCGTCGCGGGCCATGACCCGCAGGACGTCCCGGACGACGCCGGTGACGGCCGCGGCCTGGGCGCCCTTGCCGCACACGTCGCCGATCGCGACCCACAGCCGGTGGTCGGGCAGCTCGGTCGCGTCGTAGAAGTCGCCGCCGACCTCGGTGCCGACGACGGGCCCGGGACCGGACCCGGGCAGGCGCCGCGCGGTCGCGGGCAGGTACTCGGCGGCGAAGGACACCCCGGCGACGTCGGGGAGCGACCCGGGCATGAGCGCGGCCTGGAGCTCGTGGGCGACGGCCTGGCGCTCGGCGTGGATGCGCGCGTTGTCGAGGGCGAGCGCGGAGCGCTTCGCGAGGTCGGCGATGACGGCGCGCTCCTCGGAGGAGTGGTGCCGGTCGGCGTGGCGGCCGACGGTGAGGACGCCGATGGTCGCGCCGCGCGCCGACAGGGGCACGGCGATCCCGTCGAGGCCGCGCGGCACGGGCAGCTCCATGCCGGTCCACCCGTCGGTGGTGAGCGCGGCGCCGAGCGGTTCGGCGGCCGCTTCGAGGCGGGTGCGCAGGTGCTCGAGCTCGCCTTCTTCGACGTGGGTGAGGGCGGCGAGGCGCAGGCCCGCGCCGTCGCCGGTGAGGCTGACGGCGGCCCAGCGGCCGAGCTGGGGGACGACGAGCTGCGGGATGAGCGCGACGGTGAGGTGCTCTTCGAGGGAGTGCGCGAGGAGCTCCCCGGCCTCGGCGAGGTAGGTGAGCCAGCCGGAGCGGCGCTGCTCGTCGGTGCGCATCCGGTCGATCTGGACGGCGAGGGCGACGCGTTCGGCGACGAGGTCGGCGAGGGGCCGCCACGACGGCTTCGGGTCCCCGGCGAGGACGAGGCGGCCGTTCGCGGGCGCGGTGAGCGGCAGGGCCGCGGTGACCGCGGGCGCGCCGACGTCCCCGAACTTGGCGATGACCTGCGCGCCGGTGCCGTCCCCGGCGTCGTACTCGATGGCGCCGCCGTCGGCGCCGGTCGCGTCGTGGCAGCGGGCGAGCAGCTCGGTGACGATCTGGTCGACGGGGAGGCGGGACTGGAGCGCGGGGGCGACGGTCAGGAGCGCGGCGAGCTGCCCCAGGTCGGGTTCGCTCTCGCCGCCGTCGTCGGGGGCCGGGCGCGGCGCCGGGGGCGCGTCCGGGTCCCGGTCGATGCGGAACCAGATGGACTTGCCGGTCTGGTCGTGGGTGGTCCCCCACGAGGACGCGAACCGGTCGACCAGGAGGAGGCCGCGCCCGCCCTCGGCGGTGACCTCGGGCATCGCGGTGTCGAGCGGGTCGATGCCGCCGGAGCGGTAGTCGGTGACGGTGACGCGCACGCCGATCGAGTCGGCGGCGACGGTCAGGTTGATGTCCGTCCCGGCGTGGACGACGCCGTTCGTCGCGAGTTCGGTGGTGAGCAGCAGGGTCTCGTCGAGCAGCTCGGTGAGCCCGGCCTCGGCGAGGACCGCGCGCACGGCGGCGCGGGCTGCGGCGGGGGAGCGGTCGTCGGCCGGCAGCCGCAGCCGACGGGCGGCCCTCTCGGGGTACGTCACCGGGCCAGTCTATGCCCGTGCCGCCCGGGCCCGCCGCACCCGTTCGGGGCGGTCTACCTGCCGCTGGACGGGCGGGCGGTCCCGCGGGGGCGCCGCGGGACCGCCCCGGTCCGTCCCGGTGCGACCGTGTTGCGCCGCTTGGGGAGACGGGGGCGGTTTCGCGCGGCACGGCGGAGGGAACCCGCAGGCGCCGGCGGGCGCCCGCCGCGGCTCCCGCTGCGTCCCCTTCCCGTGACGTGTCGTGACCGGATACCTCCCCCTGAGTAACCTGCCTTCACGTTTGCCCCCCGGTTGTGACACCCTGGAAGGGCCGCCTGTCTCCGCAGCTGAGGAACCATGCCATGACGGACACCGTTTCCCGTACAGCGAACCCGACCGATGAGTCCGACCTGCTCAGGAGCCTGGCCGATGCGCTGGGCGCCGTCGAGCGGGGCGACTTCTCGGTGCGTCTGCCGCGCGGGGAGGGCCTGGCCGGGGAGGTCGTCGACCGGTTCAACGCCGTGGTCGAGCAGGCCGACCGGCAGACCCGCGACCTCGCGCTCATCGCCCGCGCGGTGGGCCAGGAGGGGTCGTGGAACCACCGGCTGGTCATCGAGCACCTCGACGGCGGCTGGTCGGAGGGCGCCGCGAGCGTCAACCGGCTCGTGGAGGACCTGGTGCGGCCCACGACCGAGCTGGGGCGGGTCCTGGAGGCGGTCGCCGCGGGCGACCTGTCGCAGGAGGCGGCCCTGGAGATCGACGGGACGCAGCTGCGCGGCGAGTTCCGGCGCCTCGGCGAGACCGTCAACCGCATGGTGGGGCTGCTGCGGTCCTTCGCTGGCGAGGTGACGCGTGTCGCGCGCGAGGTGGGCACGGAGGGCGCGCTCGGCGGGCAGGCCGACGTCCAGGGCGTCTCGGGCACGTGGCGGTCGCTGACCGACGCGGTGAACACGATGGCGTCGAACCTGACCGAGCAGGTCCGGTCGATCTCGACGGTGACGCAGGCGATCGCCTCGGGCGACCTGAACCAGAAGATCACCGTCAAGGCCTCCGGCGAGGTCGCCGAGCTCGCCGACACGATCAACTCCCTCACCGAGACGCTCCAGGTGTTCGCGGGCGAGGTCACGCGTGTCGCGCGCGAGGTCGGCACCGAGGGCCGCCTGGGCGGCCAGGCGGACGTGCCGGGCGTGTCGGGCACGTGGAAGGACCTCACCGAGTCGGTGAACGACATGGCGTCGAGCCTCACCGACCAGGTCCGCGACATCGCGAAGGTCACCGGCGCGGTCGCGCGCGGCGACCTGAACCAGAAGATCGCCGTGTCCGCGCAGGGCGAGATCCTGGAGCTGAAGACCACCGTGAACACGATGGTCGACCAGTTGTCGAACTTCGCCGACGAGGTCACGCGCGTCGCGCGCGAGGTCGGCACCGAGGGCCGTCTGGGCGGCCAGGCGCAGGTGTTCGGGGTGTCGGGCACCTGGCGCGACCTGACGCAGAACGTGAACCAGCTCGCCGCGAACCTCACCGAGCAGGTCCGCAACATCGCGAAGGTCACCTCCGCGGTCGCCGCGGGCGACCTGGGGCAGAAGATGACCGTCGACGCCAAGGGCGAGGTCGCCGAGGTCAAGACCACCGTGAACACGATGGTCGACCAGCTGTCGCGGTTCGCCGACGAAGTCACCCGTGTGGCCCGTGAAGTGGGTTCACAGGGCCGCCTGGGGGGCCAGGCGGACGTGCCGGGCGTGTCGGGCACGTGGAAGGACCTCACCGAGAACGTCAACCTCATGGCCGCGAACCTCACCGCGCAGGTGCGGAACATCTCGTCCGTGGCGTCGGCGGTCGCCATGGGCGACCTGAACCGGCAGATCACCGTCGACGCGCAGGGCGAGATGCTGGAGCTGAAGTCGACGCTCAACTCGATGGTCGCGCAGCTGTCCCAGTTCGCCGACGAGGTCACGCGCGTCGCGCGCGAGGTCGGCACCGACGGGAAGCTCGGCGGTCAGGCGAACGTGCAGGGCGTCTCGGGGATCTGGGAGGCGCTCACCGACAACGTGAACTCCATGGCCTCCAACCTGACCAGCCAGGTGCGGAACATCTCCTCGGTGGCGAGCGCCATCGCCCGCGGCGACCTGAGCCGCCAGATCACCGTGGACGCGCAGGGCGAGATGCTCGAGCTGAAGTCGACGATGAACGCGATGGTCGACCGGCTCTCCTCGTTCGCCGACGAGGTGACGCGCGTGGCCCGCGAGGTGGGCACGGAGGGGCAGCTCGGCGGGCAGGCGAACGTCGCGGGCGTCTCGGGCACGTGGAAGGACCTCACCGACAACGTCAACTCGATGGCGACGAACCTGACGCTCCAGGTCCGCAACATCGCGGAGGTCACCACCGCGGTGGCCCGCGGCGACCTGAACCAGCAGATCACCGTCGACGCCCAGGGCGAGTTCCTGGAGATGAAGAACACCGTGAACACGATGGTGAACCAGCTGTCGAGCTTCGCCACGGAGGTCACGCGCGTCGCCCGCGAGGTCGGCGTCGAGGGGAACCTCGGCGGGCAGGCCGAGGTCGCCGGGGTCTCCGGGACCTGGCTCGCCCTGACCCGCAACGTGAACTCGCTCGCCGCGACGCTGACGCTCCAGCTGCGCGCCATCGCGAACGTCGCGCACGCCGTGGCCCGCGGCGACCTGACGCAGTCCGTGGACTTCGAGGCCGCGGGCGAGATCGCCGACCTCACCGAGTCGATCAACCAGATGATCACCGCGCTGCGGGACAAGACCCGGCAGAACACGGACGCGGACTGGCTCAACTCGAACCTCGCGCGGATCTCCTCGCTCCTCCAGGGCCGCAGGGGCGTCGAGGAGGTCACGCGGATGGTCCTCGACGAGGTCACGCCGCTCATCGACGCGCAGACGTCCACGTTCTACGTCCGCCACGAGGACGTCGCCGGGCACGTCACGTACCGGCTCAACGCCGTGTACGGGCACCCGAACCCGGGCGAGAAGAAGCTCATCGAGGACAACGAGGGCATGGTCGGGCAGGCCGCCGCGTCGAAGCGGACCATCCACCTGCACGACATCCCCGAGGGCTACCTGGAGATCTCCTCCGGGCTCGGCCAGGCCACGCCCACGGACCTGATCATCCTGCCGGTCCAGTTCGGCGACAAGGTCCGCGGCGTCATCGAGTTCGCCTCGTTCAACACCTACTCGGGGCTCCACAAGCGGTTCCTCGACGCGCTCGCGCCGAACGTCGGCGTCACCCTCGCCACGATCGAGGGCAACGCCCGCACCGAGGTCCTCCTGCGCGAGTCGCAGCGCATGGCGCAGGAGCTGCGCGCCCAGTCGAACCGGCTCCAGGAGACGAACGTCGAGCTGGAGGAGAAGGCGCAGCTCCTGTCGGCGCAGAACAAGGCCATCGAGCTGAAGAACGAGGAGGTCGAGACCGCCCGCAAGGACATCGAGGAGAAGGCCGACCAGCTCGCCCAGGCGTCGAAGTACAAGTCGGAGTTCCTCGCGAACGTCTCGCACGAGCTGCGCACGCCCCTGAACTCGCTGCTGCTGCTCGCGCGGCTCCTGTCGGAGAACACCGACGGGAACCTCTCGGAGCGGCAGGTCGAGTTCGCGCGGACCATCTACAACGCGGGCACCGACCTGCTCACCCTCATCGACGACATCCTCGACCTGTCGAAGATCGAGGCCGGGCGCATGGTCGTGTCCGTGCACCCCGTGGACCTCGCGGAGGTCCTCGGCGACATCGAGGCCGCGTTCCGGCCCCAGGCCGAGGACAAGGGCCTGGAGTTCAACGTGGACGTCGGCACGGGCGTGCCGCAGCTCATGCAGACCGACGGGCAGAAGTTCCAGCAGGTCCTGCGCAACCTCCTGTCGAACGCGGTGAAGTTCACGCGCGTCGGCTCCGTCACGCTCGCGGTGCGCCGCGTCCCCGCGGACCTCCGCTTCGACGCCCCGCACCTGAACGCCGCCGCCGAGCGGATCGCGCTGAGCGTCATCGACACCGGCATCGGCGTCGCCGAGGCGAAGAAGTCGATCATCTTCGAGCCGTTCCAGCAGGCCGACGGCACGACCCGCCGCAACTTCGGCGGCACCGGCCTGGGCCTGTCGATCTCCAAGTCCCTGTCGAACGCCCTCGGCGGCGACGTGTTCATCGAGCACACCGGCGACCACGGCTCCAAGTTCACGTTCGTGGTGCCCGTGGAGATCGACGCCGACGGCGAGCTGCCGCTCGTCCCCGCCGAGCTCCCCGTCCCCGTCGTGGAGCCGGGGATCCTCACCGGCGCCCCCGAGACGCCGTCCTCCTCGGCCGCCGCGCAGCACCTGGAGGGGACGACGGTCCTCATCGTCGACGACGACATCCGGAACGTGTTCGCGCTGACCGCGGCCCTGGAGCTGCACGGCATCGACGTCCACTACGCCGAGAACGGCGCCGACGGCATCGACGCGCTCCAGCAGCACCCGGGCATCGACATCGTCCTCATGGACTCGATGATGCCGGGCATGGACGGCAACGAGACCACGCGCGTCATCCGGCGGATGCCGCAGTTCGCGGACCTGCCGATCGTGTTCCTCACCGCGCAGGCGCTCGCCGAGCAGCGGGAGCAGTCCGTGGAGGCCGGCGCGAGCGCGTACCTCACCAAGCCCGTGGACCTCGACCTGCTGCTGGACACCATGTCGCACTGGATCGGCGCGAACGGCGCGGGGCGGGGCGGCGCACACGGCGCGGCACCCGCGGGCCGCCGCCGCGGCGCCGGGCGCGACAATGGCGAACCGACCTCTGGAGGCACCGCATGAGCACCGCCCGCGTCCTGCTCGTTGACGACCGGTCCGAGAACCTCCTCGCCCTCGAGGCGATCCTCCAAGGGCTGCCCGTGAACACGATCGCGGTCACCTCCGGGGAGGAGGCGCTCAAGCGGCTGCTGTCGGAGGACTACGCGGCGATCCTCCTCGACGCGCAGATGCCCGGCATGGACGGCTTCGAGACCGCGCGGCACATCAAGCAGCGCGAGAAGACCCGCCACACGCCGATCATCTTCCTCACCGCCGCCGACCGCGACGCGCACCTGGCGATGCGCGGCTACTCCGTCGGCGCCGTGGACTACATCACGAAGCCGTTCGACCCGTGGATGCTCCGCACCAAGGTGAAGGTATTCATCGACCTGTGGGCGCAGGGCCAGGCCCTGCGCCAGACCTCCGAGCGCACCAAGGACCTCCGCGAACGCGAAGGCCACCTCACCCACCGCCTCGACGCCGCCCGCGACGCCCTCGCCGCCTGGCAGGAGGGCCGCGACACCGACCCCGAGATCGAGCGCATCCTCGCCCTCCTCGAACCCGGAGCCGCCTGACCGCCCCGCCGGATCCCGGGCACCCCGCTAGGTGGGGGGCGCGAGCTCCCCCGATATTCAAGCCTCCCTCGGGGGTGCGACAATCCGTGAGCGGCCGTGCCCGGACCGCAACCGCGACAACGATTCGCGTTCGTGATGCACTCGGGCCTCCTGTCCCGGCGGAAAACCGGCTAGGGTTGTGCCGTGGTGCACCAGAAGCTCGACATCTCGGTATACCGCGAGTCGAACGAGACGATCGTGGCGTTGACCGGCGAAATCGACCTCCACACCGCCCCCCGTCTCACCGGCGCCGTCGACGCCGCGCTCGCGGACGACCCCGTGCGCGTCGTCCTCGACATGCGCGGCGTGACGTTCTGCGAC
The DNA here is from genome assembly GCA_040643255.1 of Glycomyces sp. NPDC047369. Classification (GTDB taxonomy): domain Bacteria; phylum Actinomycetota; class Actinomycetes; order Mycobacteriales; family Micromonosporaceae; genus Glycomyces. Next base: position 1,070,493 of record JBEYTX010000002.1, read on the forward strand.
TCGCGCGGCCTCGGCACCCTCGTGATCCTCGCCAGGGCCGCCGCCCGCTCGCGCGCCGTCCTCGTCCTCGCGAACCTCGGCGACTTCCTCAAACGGCTCCTCGCCGTCTCCGGCATCGGCGACCACTTCGTCATCCGCGAAGACCCCGACGACGACGGGCCCGACGGACCCGGCGCGGACGCCGACCGGGAGACCGCCCGATGAACCTCGCCCTCTCCGACGCCGCCCTCACCCTCATCACCGTCCTCGGCATCGCCGCCGGACTCGCCATCACCGGAGCCGCCCTCGCCTGGCGCGGCCGCGCCACCGCCAACCGCGCCCTCACCGTCACCGGCGTCGCCCTCCTCTTCACCGGCGGCCTCACCGTCCTCGGCTGGGCCATCGTCGACGGCTCCGGCGCCCGCGCCGCCGCCGTCGGCCTCGTCGCCGCACTCCTGCCCGCCCCGATCCTTGTCGGCACGTTCATCTGGCTCGGCCGCTACCGCCGCCGCCCCTGGCTCGTCCTCGCATTCTGCTTCGGCTGGGGCGCCTGCGTCGCCACCGCCATCGCCCTCGGCGTCAACACCGGCGTCGCGTACCTCCTGTACCGCAATGACCTCGACCAGAACCTCGCCGCCGTCATCTCCGCCCCCGTCATCGAGGAGATCGCGAAGCTCCTCGGCCCCCTCCTCGTCTACTGGACGGCCCGCCGCCACCTCACCGGCACCCTCGACGCCCTCGTCTACTGCGGACTCGCCGGGGCCGGCTTCGCCGTCTCCGAGAACGTCCTCTACGCCTCCGGCGCCTACGTCTACGGCGCGTCCCTCGGCGACGCCGCCGGCCTCGCCCAGGTCACCATCCTCGTCGTCGTCCGCGGCCTCGCCACCATGTTCGCCCACCCCCTCATGACCGGCCTCTCCGCGATCGGCCTCGGCCGCGCCGCCCGCCTCCCCGGCCGCAAGGGCAGGCAGGCCGCGTGGATCATCGGGATGCTCCTGTGCGGCATGGGACTCCACGCCCTCTGGAACGGCTCCTCCGTCCTCGGCGTCGCCCTCGACCTCCCCGCGCTCTGGTTCGCCCTCTACCCCGCGTTCCTCGCGCCCCTGTTCTTCACCATGGTCGGCGCCGCCCTCTGGCTGCGCGCCGCCGACGCCCGCCGCACCCAGACCGCCCTCGCCCCCCTTGTCGCGGCCGCGCAGCTCTCGCCCCCCGAACTCGCGTCCCTCGCCAGCTTCTCCCGCCGCTCCTCCGCCCGAGCCTGGGCCCGCCGCTGGGCCGGGAAGCCCGGCGAGGACGCCATGAAGGACTTCCAGCGCGCCGCCGACGACGTCGCCGAGCAGTACGACCTCGCCGGGATCGGCGCCCCCTGGAGCGAGGCCGCCGTCCACGAAGGCGTGCACCGCATGAACACCGCGCGCACCGCCTACGCCGGACGCGACCCCCGCACCCCGCCCGCGCTGTGGGACGGCCGCCGCTACCACGTGGCCTTCCCCGACGGCGCCATGCGACCCATCGACCCGCCCGCGCAGCCGGTCATGCCGCTGCCGCTCGCCCCGCCGCCTCCCCCTGCGTACCCTGTCACCTATGCATGAGGGACCCATCGGGCCCACCTCCTGGACCGGCCCGGCCGCGCCCCCGGCGCGCACCGGGCGCCCCGTCTGGAGGGAGCCCCACCCCGTCCGCGTCGGCCCCGTGGCCGCGGGCGCGGCCCTGTGCGGCCTGTGGGTGCTCCTGTGGCTCCTGGCCTACGCCAAGGGGTCCGGGACCGGGCCCCTGACGGGGGCGGGCTTCGCCTGGGTGACTTTGGCCGCGAGTACGATCGGGGCTGTCGCCGCAGCCGCGCTGGCGCGCTACGGTGACCGCGGAGCTGCGGTCGGCGTAGCCGCCGTCGCAGGGACTGCCGCTGGGGTCGCAGGGCTCTCATGCGAGCTGTATCTTTTGCTGACCGGCGATTGGATCCTGTGGTTACATCGACCGCGGGCCGCCACATCCTTCAGTAGGTCGTTCGAGCTGTCGCCACGCGCGACTGGTTCCATTGAGTGAGAAGACGGGGACGGATCGTGTCGTATTTCGCTGTGGCCGTAGGCCGCGAGGGCGGTGAATGGGAGGCCGCCGAGGTCGACCTCGACGCTGTTGCCGACGTCGAGGACGCGGCCGAGGTCATGCGTGAGGCTTTCCCTGACGCCGACCTCACGCTGCTCTTCGTCGACGCCGACGACGAGTACCTGACGGTGATGCGCCTCGACAACGGCGACGACCTGCGCACCTTCGGGTCCGACGCCGAGTACGCGTCGCAGTCGCGCCTGGGCGAGGCCCTCCTGGGCGACCTCGAGCCCGAGGACACCGAGGAGATCGACTCCGAGGACGAGGAGTCCATCGCGGCCCGCCCGACCGAGCTCGACGCCGAGCCCGTCGGCGAGGCGGACCTCATGGGCGACCTGGGCGTCCCCGGCTCGACCTTGCTCGCCCTGTGCGCCAAGGAGGGCATGATGCCCTCCGACGTGGTCTCCGAGGTCGCGAAGTCCGTCGGGTTCACCGAGGCCCTGGAAGACGCCACCGGCGCCTAGCCGGCCCCCCGACATGCAGTCCCGCCGCGAGGTCCACGAGCACTGGATGCGGCGCGCCCTCGACGCGGCGCGCGGCACCGGCCTCCCGGCGGGCCCGGAGGCGCACCCACGGCCAGGCAGCCCGGCACGCCAGGCCGAACGCACCCCCGCCGCACCCCGGCCCGACCTCCCCGTCGGCGCCGTCGTCGTCGGCCCCGACGGGCGCGAGCTCGCCGTCGCCGCCAACGCCCGCGAAGCCCTCGGCGACCCCACCGCCCACGCGGAGGTCCTCGCGCTGCGCGCGGCCGCCGCCGTCCACGGCGACGGGTGGCGCCTCGAAGGCTGCACCCTCGTGGTCACCCTGGAGCCGTGCACGATGTGCGCGGGCGCCGCGGTGCTCGCCCGGGTGGGTGAAATCGTCTTCGGCGCTTGGGAACCGAAGACCGGCGCGGTCGGCTCCCTCTGGGACGTCGTCCGCGACCCCCGCCTCAACCACAACCCCGACGTCTACGCCGGCGTCCTCGAAGCCGAGTCCGCGGCGCTCCTGCGGGAGCACTTCGGACGGTAGAGACGCCTCCGGGAATGCGGTTCGGGCGTTTCCCGGCGCTGCCCTTCAAAACGGACAAACGAAGGACCCCCGATGCCAAGGGTGGCACGGGGGTCCGACAGTCAGAGGTCCGGTCGTCCCGGCGGGGGCTACTCCGTCGGGGCGGCGGCCGCCTTCTCCGCCTTCACTTCGCGGCTCCGGGCGAGGAGCTGGGCGATGTCGATGACCTCGACGTCTTCGCGGCCGGCGTCGGCGACGCCGTCGCGGAGCATCGTGGAGCAGAACGGGCAGCCGACCGCGACCGTGTTCGCGCCCGTGGCGACGGCCTCGTCGGCCCGCTCCCGGTTGACGCGCTTGCCGAGCGGCTCCTCCAGCCACATGCGCGCGCCGCCCGCGCCGCAGCAGAACGACCGCTCGTTGTTGCGCGGCATCTCGGTGACCTCGGCGAACGTCCCGAGCAGTTCGCGCGGCGGCGTGAAGATCCGGTTGTGGCGGCCCAGGTAGCACGGGTCGTGGTAGGTGAGCTTGCCGTCGTGCTGCTCGACCGGCGTGATCTTCCCGGCCTGCACGAGGTCCCCGAGGAGCTCGGTGTGGTGCACGACCTCGTAGTGCCCGCCGAGGTCCTCGTACTCGTTGCCGATAGTGTTCAGGCAGTGCGGGCAGGTCGCGACGATCTTCACCGCGCCGACCTCGTTGAGCGTCTCCACGTTCTGCTCGGCGAGCATCTGGTACATGAACTCGTGGCCGATGCGCCGCGCCGAGTCGCCCGTGCACGTCTCGGCCTCGCCGAGGACCGCGAACTTGACGCCCGCGTCGTGCAGCAGCGTCGCGACCGCGCGGGACGTCTTCTGCGCCTTTGGGTCGTACGCGCCCGCGCAGCCCACCCAGTACAGGTACTCGAAGTCCCCGCCCGCCTCGGCGATCGGCACCTCGAAGTCGAGGCCGTCGGCCCACTTGAGGCGCTGCGCGGGGTTCTCGCCCCACGGGTTGCCCTTGTTCTCCAGGTTGCGGAGCATCGTCTGGGCCTCGGCCGGGAAGTCCGACTCGATCATGACCATGTTGCGGCGCAGGTCCAGGATGTGGTCGACGTGCTCGATGTCGACCGGGCACTGCTCGACGCACGCGCCGCAGGTCGTGCACGACCACAGCACGTCCGGGTCGATGACCGTCCCGATGATCGAGATCGGCTCGATCTCCACGGTGTCGGTGCCGCGCTCCTTCGCGATGGCGGCGGCCTTCAGGTACGGCGCCTGCTCGTACAGGTGGTCGCGCAGGTCGGTGATGAGCTTCTTCGGCGACAGCGGCTTCCCGGTGTTCCAGGCGGGGCACTGGGACTGGCAGCGGCCGCACTCCGTGCACGTGGAGAAGTCCAGCAGGCCCTTCCACGAGAAGTCGGTGATGACGTTCACGCCGAACGGGTCGGTCTCCGGGTCGGCCTGCTCGAAGTCCGCGGGCTCGCCCTTGACGAGCATCGGCTTGGCCGCGCCCAGCGAGACCGCGCCGTCGGCGTTGCGCTTGAAGTAGATGTTGAAGAACGCGGTGACGCGGTGCCAGCCGATGCCCATCGACGGGTGGAGGGCGAGCATCAGGAAGAACGTCCACGACACGAGGATGTCGAGCAGCGCGACCAGGGTGACCGCCGTGAGCAGGCCGTCCTCGGAGGCGCCGTCCCACACGCCCGCGATGAGCGAGGACACCGGGGAGGTCCACTCGTGCCCGACGTCCCCCAGGGCGAGCTTGAACGTGCGGATCGTCATGTGCGACAGGACGATCGTGAAGATCGTGGCCTCGATGTAGAAGGCCATCCACTGCCGGGAGCCCTCGAACCGCGAGGAGGAGCGCCGCTGCCCGGCGTCCGAGGCGGTGCCCTGCGGCGGCACCTGGTTCGCCCGCGGCTGCCGGACCATCCGGACCGCGAACAGCGCGAGGATCGCCAGGCCGGTGAGGACCGTCATGATCTCGGAGAACAGGAGCCAGGGGCCCCAGTGGCCGACGACCGGCAGGGCCCAGTGGGGGTTGAGGACCTCGAAGTACGACTGCGCGAGGGCCGGGAACAGCAGGAAGAACCCGAAGAACACGGCCCAGTGCGCGAGCCCGACGCCGCTCCACTGGAGCATCCTGGTGTGTCCCAGGGTCTCCCGCAGCATCGTCTTCACCCGCGTCCCGCGGTCGCCCTTCCGCGTCAGGTCCGGCGCCCCGAGCCTGACGAGCGCGAGCATCCCCAGCCCGGCGCGGACGAACAGCCCGATGGCGAGCGCGGTGTACGCGAACGCGATCACGGCGGTGACGATCTGGACGACTCCCATGGCGACCTCTCGACTGGTGTGTTCACACGTACTGCCTACGACAGTGCGGTGCTGCCGATCACCCTACATGTTACTGACCAGTAGCCATCCTGTCGAACCACCCCGCACCTCTTCAGTGCAACCGCTTCCCCGGCGTCCGCGTGTATCCGTGGCCGAACCACCGGCCCCATGCCCCCCGAACCCCCGCAGGACATCTGAATGAACGAACGCCCGAAGCACCGACTCCCCCTGACGGCGGCCGTCGCCGCTGCCGCCGTCTCGGCGGCGCTCCTCGCCTCCCCCGGTGCGGCGCCCGCCGCCGAGACGACCGCGCCAGGACACGGCCAGTCCGTCTTCGACGGGAACGGCCTCCGATTCGACTACGACCAGGATTACCTGCACGACCTCGTCACCGTCCGCCGCTCCGACGGCGCGCTCGTGCTGCACTCCGGCGACGGCACCGGGCGGTACGGGGACGCGACCGTGCTCGGCACCGGCTGGGGCGGGCGCGACGTCGTCATGGCCGGGGACCTCACCGGCGACGGGTTCCCCGACCTCCTCGCCCGCGAGACCAGGACCGGGGCCCTCGCCCTCTATCCGGGCGACGGCGACGGCCTCGCCGCCCCGGTGAGCGCGGGCACCGGCTGGAACGGCATGGGCGCCATCACTTCCGCGGGCGACTTCGACGAGGACGGCGACTTCGACCTCCTCGCCGTCCGCAAGGCCGACGGCAGGCTGTACTTCTACCCCGGTAACGGCGCGGGCGGCTTCGGTTCGCGCGTGTCGGTCGGCACCGGCTGGAACGTCATGGACATGCTGTCGACCGTCGGCGACTACAACGGCGACGGCTACGACGACCTTTACGCCCACGACTCCCGCACCGGCGTCCACTACCTGTACCCCGGGAAGGCGGGCGGCTTCTTCGGCACCCGCGTCTCGCTCACGGTCAGCCTGAACCCGAACGACCTGGGCACCTATTTCGAGGTAACCAGCGGCGGGGACGAGGACCTCGTCGGGCTCGACCTCAGTTCGGGGGAACTGCTGCACTTCACGCTCACCTCGACCGGGAAGGTCAACGAGATCACGAGCTCAGGTACCGGCTGGGGCCGCTACCGGGTCCCCCTCGGAGCCCCCGACCGCACCTACGACTTCAACGGCGACGGCCGGAACGACCTCATCGCCCAGGACGGCGACATCATGTACCTCTACCCCGGCGACGGCGCGGGCGGCGTCGGCGGCCGCGTCTCGCAGGGCGTGGTCATGTGGGGTGAGTTCATCAACTACATCACCACGAGCGGCAGCCTGGACCACGACGGGTTCGCCGACGTCCTGCGCCGGGGCAACGACGGCGAACTCGTGAACAACTGGGGCGACGGGACCGGCATCGAAGGCACCGGTGTCGTCATCGGCAACAGCGGCTGGAACTCGATGGGCACCATCGTGGCAGGGCACGACTACAACGCCGACGGCCGGGACGACGTCCTCGCCGCCGACGCGAGCGGCGTCCTGTGGCTGTACCCGGGCGCGGACTACAGCGAGTTGGGTCCGCGCGTGAAGGTCGGGACCGGCTGGAACTCCATGCGCGAGGTGACCGCCGCAGGCGACCTTGACCACGACGGCCGCGCCGACCTGCTCTCGATCCGCAAGTCCGACAACTGCCTGTACTTCTACGCCGGCAAGGGCACCGGGTCCTTCAACAGCGGCGTCCAGGTCAGCTGCGGCTGGGGCGGGTACAACTCGGCCACCGCCGTCGGCGACTTCAACGGCGACGGCCGAGCCGACCTCGTCGCCCGCCGCGCTTCCGACGGCGCGCTGTTCCTCTACGCGGGCACCGGCACCGGAAGCCTCGGGTCCCGCACCCAGATCGGCACCGGCTGGAACGCGATCGACTACATCGCCTGACCGCACTGCGCAGGGCCCGTCCGCGCAGCGGGCGGGCCCTGCGCGTGCCCGGGGGAGTGTGGCTGCGCGGGTCGCAAGTGAACGGATGCAACCGTTCCTGACGTGCGGGCGTGTACACCTCGCCGCACCGCGGCGCCCCACAACCGAGAACCCCTCGCCAGACCCTCAGGACATCTGAATGAACGAAGCCCCACCCAAGCGCCGCCCCCGGCGGATCGCCGCGGCCGCGGCGGCCGCGATCGGCGCGGCGATGCTCGCCGCGCCGGGTACCGCGACCGCGCAGGACGACTGCGCTGCTTTCGGCGACAACCCCCTGGCGGAGAGCGCCGAGGCCGCCCTCGAACTCGCCGTGACCTGCGGGGTCGAAGTGCGCGTGGACACCCGCGCCTACTCGTATGCCACGGTGTCGGTCACGCCGGAAGGCCGGTTTCACCTGACCGCGACCGTCGACGCAGTGCAAGAGGAACCGGGCCAGGGATACACCGACACGACCCTGGTGCCGTCCGGCGACTCGCTCGTCGCCGCCAACGGCGGCAAGGGCATGCGCCTCCCCTACACCGACGGCGTCGGCTTCCTGCTGCTCACCGGGTCCACCGAGCTCGACTGGGACGGTGCGGTCCCCGCACCCGAGTACGCGGGCACCACCGCCGTCTACGACGACCTCGCCCCCGGCCTCGACCTCGCCGCGGACATGGACGCCTCCTCGGTCGAGTTCGTCTTCACCGTCGCCGACGCCGACGCGTGGAGCGAGCTCGCCTCCGGGCTCTCGATCCGCGCGGGCATGGACCCCTTCACCGGGGACAAGCCCAGTGCCTCCGGAGGCGTACTCCGGATCGACAACCCGCTCGCCCCGTACTACCACTCCGCGCAGTCCACCCTGTTCACCGTGCGCGACAGCAACGGCGACACCGCCGTCGCCGACGTCGCCCTCGCGGCCGACCGGTCGGTCACCCTGGCCCTCCCGGACAGCGCCGTCGAGAACGCCGCGTTCCCGCTGACCCTCACGACCCAGTGGGCCGAACGCGACTTCAGGGTGAACGAGTGGGGATCGGCCACCTCCGCCTCGCCTGACCTCCCGGTCTTCCGCGGCACCGCGGGCCTCGGCGAACCGTACTTCGAGGCCGCCGGCGAGACCGCCGACGCTATCGTCGGCCCGTACTGCGACGTGCTCGCCGCCGCCGACTGCGGCACGCCGGCGACGGCGGCCACCTACTGGAACTTCCAGTGGCCCTACCTCGAAGAGCTCCCCTCCGGCGCCTTCGACACCGCGTTCCCGATCGAGAGCGCGACCTTCCGGGTCGACGCCGCGGACGCCGCCGCCTGCGCCGCGCCGCGACTGGAGCTCACCGAGGAGTACCTGCCTGAGGCGGCCTGGGACACGCGCCCCGCCGCCACCGGCGTCGGCGCCTCCGGCTCCTGCGAGGACGGCACCGCCGTGTACGACGTCACCGACGCCGTCGCCGACGCCTGGGCGGACCCGCTCGACGCCGCCGCGGTCACCTTCGGCATGACCGACAGCGCCGAGACCGCCCGCTTCGACGGCGGCTCCGCCCGCCTCGACGTCACATTCGACGCCGTCGGATTCCGCTACTTCAGCCCCCGCACCTGCGGCACGGAGGCCAACCCGCGCTTCCAGCGCAACGACCCGGCCGAGTTCGCCGGGTTCTACGCCGACACCTGGGGCTCCCCGTTCAAGGACCTCGGCGTCACCTGGACCGCCGAGATCCGCGACACCGACACCGGCGAGGTCGTCACGACCGATCCCGCACCCCTCGAATTCGGCATCAACCCCTTCGGCGCCATCGACCTCGACGACGGCCGGTACGAAGTCGTCTACGACTTCACCGCCGCAGAAGCCGACTTCGAGTACCGGTCCGCGACGTGCCACATGGTCGTCGACCGGTCCGCCCCGGAGATCCTCGACGTCGACGTGGACGGCGGGAAGTCCCGGGTCGGCGACACGATGACCGTGGAGGTCGACGTCGCGGACGCGGGCTTCCCCGACGGCGACAACGACCTGACGGTCTTCTGCCAGGGCTACGACAGATGCGGCCCCGGTTCCGAGGTGCTGAGCGACGGCACCACCGCGACCTTCGAGGTGCCGATGAACCGGACGTCCAACTGGCTGCGCATCAGCATCCGCGACAGTGCGGGGAACACCGCGGGCAGCGTGGACATGTACATCCGGGCCGCATACTCCCGCTTCGACTTCAACGGCGACGGCGCGCAGGACCTGTTCGCCGTCCGCGAATCCGACGGCAAGCTGATGTTCTTCGCGGGCAACGGGGATGGGACGTTCAAGAGCGGCGTCGCGGCCGGGTCCGGCTGGGGCGGCACGGACATCGTCATGGCCGGGGACCTCACCGGCGACCACGTCCCCGACCTGCTCGCCCGCGACACCCGCACTGGGACGCTCCGCACCTACCCGGGCGCAGGGAACGGCACGCTGCGCGACCCGATTGCGGTGGGCACCGGCTGGAACCGCATCAGCGTGTTCACCTCCGCCGGGGACTACGACAACGACGGGAAGATCGACCTCCTCGCCGTCCGCGAGTCCGACGGGAAGCTCTACCGCTACCCCGGCCGCGGGGACGGCACCTTCGGCGCCGCGACCGCGATCGGCACCGGGTGGGGCGCCATGGACATGCTCAGCACGTACGGCGACCTCGACGGCGACGGGGACACGGACCTGCTGACCCGATCGGAGCAGGGCATCGCCTATTACGTGTATCTGAACGACGGTCGCGGCGGGTTCGAGGACAGGAGAGTGCTCGGCTACGGCCTAGGAGGCGGCGAGGCCGGTACTGGAACGTACGACCAGGTCCTCGGCGGCGGCGACTACAACCAGGACGGCTACGCCGACCTCCTCGCCGTCAACGACGTCACCGGGCAGATGGTCCTCCGATCCTGGAACGAGAGCGCTGCCGGGATGATCGCCAAGCAGGTGGTCGGGCCCGGCTGGAACGCGTACCGGCTCCCCGCGACCGTCGTCGACCGCACCTACGACTACGACGAGGACAACCGCTCCGACGTCGTCGCGCTCGACTCCCGCGGGACTTCGTACACCTACCTGGGGAACGGGACCGGCGGTTTCGCCGGCCAGGTCTGGCCCGACCTCTACTTCGAGGGCTACAACCTGATCGAGACGGCAGGAGACTTCGACGGGGACGGGCTTCCCGACCTGCTCGCCCGGCAGACGTCGAACGGCGCGCTGTACCTCGTGCCCAGCTTCGCGAGCGGCCAGTTCGCCGAGACCGACCGGGTCCGGATCGGCACCGGCTGGAACGCCATGAGCGCCATCGTCTCCGGGCACGACTTCAACGGCGACGGGCGGATCGACGTCCTCGCCCGCGAGGCGTCGACCGGGTACCTGTGGCTGTACAAGGGCAACGGGGACGGCACGGTCGGGTCCCGCGTGAAGATCGGGACCGGGTGGGGCGCGCTCGGCAAGATCACCGCGGTCGGGGACCTCGACCACGACGGGCACGCCGACCTGCTCGCGGTGCGGACCTCCGACAACTGCCTGTACCGGTACGACAGCACCGGGACCGGGACGCTCCAGAGCGGCGTCAAGGTCGGATGCGGCTGGGCCGGGCTCGACGTCCTCGTCGCAGTCGGGGACTTCGACGGGGACGGGCACGCCGACCTCGTGGCCCGGCGCAAATCGGACGGGAAGCTGTTCCTGTACAAGGGGAACGGCGCGGGCGGCTTCGGCTCGGCCGTCGCCATCGGGACCGGGTGGAACCGGATGTCCGCTATCGCTTAACCGGCGGTTCATTTGAGGCCCGGTCGTCCCATAGGGGGTGACCGGGCCTTCTTCATCCGTTCGGCCCCTTTGTGGACCGGGGTGCGTCAGTTCGCTCTGCGTGAGCGTCCTATATACAGGGCCGCGGATCAGGCCCCGACCAGGACCCCTTTTCCTGACAGGAAGCATTGCGATGCAACGATTCTCATCCCGGAGGCGCCGCCTCCACGTCATGCGGCTCGCGGCCCTCGCCGCGGGTGCGGCGATCATCGCCGCTCCCGGCGTCGCCGCCGCGCAAGTCACCGACCCCACCGCCGACACCGTCGAGCCCGCCGCCGCGGACGCGAGCCGCGACTACACCGGCGACGGCGTCGACGACCTCCTCACCCTCCGCCGCAACGGGCGGCTGATCCTCCACGCCGGCAACGGCGACGGCACCTTCGACCCGGGCACCTCGATCGGCACCGGCTGGGGCGGGTACGACATGGCCGCGGCCGGGGACCTCACCGGCGACGGCCTCCCCGACATCGTCGCCCGCGAGAACGCCACCGGCACCCTCTTCACCTACCCCGGCAACGGGACGGGCGGCTTCGGCCAGCGCGTGTTTGTCGGGTACGGGTGGGGGAGCATGGGGATGTTCGCCGCCGGAGGGGACTTCGACGGCGACGGGACCGCCGACCTCCTCGCCGTCCGCGAGTCCGACGGGGAGCTGTTCTTCTACCCCGGCCTCGGCGACGGCACGTTCGGGGCCCGGTCCTCGGTCGGCTCGTCCTGGCACGAGCGGGACGTGCTCACCGTCCTCGGCGACGTCGACGCGAACGGCTGCGACGACATCCTGGGCCGCGACCGGGGCACCGGCTGGTACACCGTGCTCCTGGGCGACTGCACCACCGGCTTCGGCGCGGAGGTGCCGGTCGACGGCGGCCTGGTGGCGCGCAGCGGGGGCCACGCCTCCGACGTGTCCGGCGGCGGCGACTACAACGGGGACGGCCTCCCCGACGTGCTCGCGGTCGACGGGCGCTCCGGGGAGCTGTCCCTGAGCACGCTCACCGACGACTCGACGCCCGTGGTCGACGCCGTGGGCCTCGGCGCCGGGTGGAGCGACGAGCGCCTCCCGTCCGTGCCCGGTGTCGGCGAGTACGACTTCGGCATCGACGGCCGCACCGACCTGTACGCGGTCCGGTCCTCCGACGGCGCCCTGTTCTACTACCCCGGCAACGGATCGGGCGGCTTCGGCTCGGCCGTGCAGGTCGGGACCGGCTGGGCGGGCCTGACGCTCGTCGAGACCGCCGGCGACATCGACGAGGACGGCCACCAGGACGTCCTCGCCCGCAGCGCCGACGGGATCCTGTGGTTCTTCCGCGGCACGGGCGTGAACGGCGGGCTGACCGGCCCGGTCCGGATCGGCTCCGGCTGGAACTCCTTCGACGCGATCGTCTCCGGGCACGACGTCAACGGCGACGGCTGGACCGACATCGTCGCCCGCAGCACCGAGACCCACTGGATGTTCGTGTACGCCGGGCGCGGGGACGGCACGTTCAAGACGGCGCTCCAGTACGGCACCGGCTGGGACGTCCTGCGCGAGATCACCCTCGCCGGGGACCTCACCGGCGACGGCACGCCGGACATCGTCGCGATCAACAAGGGCGACGAGTGCCTGTACCTGTACCGCGGCAACACCAGCGGCAGCGTCTCGCAGGCCGTCAAGGTCGGCTGCGGCTGGGAGGGCGTGAACGCCATCGCCGCCGTCGGCGACTTCAACGGCGACGGCAAGAACGACATCGTCGCCCGCCGCGACTCCGACGGCAACCTGTTCCTCTACCGCGGCAACGCGAACGGCAACTTCCTGACCTCCGTCCGGATCGGCACCGGCTGGAACACGCTCAGCACCATCGTCTGACCCGCCTCCCGACCGGCCCGGCCGCCGCCCGCGAGGGCAGCGGCCGGGCCGCAATTCGTCTACCGTGGAGCCGTACGCAACCGGCCGATCGCAGTGCGCGTGTTGCAGACGGCGCCACCCGCGCCCCCACCCCCCGACCCCCAGGACACCCGCATGCACACACCCCATAGACGGCCGCACCGCACCGCGGCCCTCACCGCTGCCGCCGTCGCCGCGGCCCTCCTCGCGGTCCCCGTTGCGGCCGCCGCCCAGACCGCCGGGACCGACTGCGCCGCGCTCGGCGCAGACCCGAGGGCCGCGGGGTTCGAAGCGGCCCTTGAGATCGCCGTGGCCTGCGACGTCGAGGTCCGCCTGGACTGGCGTTCGAGCGCTTACGACAGCACCTTCGTCACCCCCGACGGCAGACTCCACGTGGTCCAGACCGTCGAACCCGTGCAGCCGAACCTCGACGGCCCGGCCGACGCGACCCTCGTCGAAGCCGACGGCACTCTGGTCCAAGCCAACTCCCCGGCCGCGTTCGCTTTCAGCGGCACCGCGGTCGACGCAGCGCTGATGGCGACGCGGGCGGGCGGGCTCGACTGGAGCGGCGACCAGCCGGAGCCCGAGGTCGACGGCGCGACGGTCCACTACAGCGGCCTGGCCGAAGGCCTGGACCTCGACATCGAGGCCCGCATCGCCGCCGCGGCCCTCCGGTTCACGGTCGACGGGCCCGACGCCTGGTCGGCGCTGTCCACGGGGCTCACCACGACCGCGAGGGTCTACGACAACGGCCTGTACGAGATACACGAGCGCGAGACCGGCGTCCCGACCACCTGGGAGGAGTCCACGCCGTTCACCGTCCGGGACGCCGACGGCGCCGCCCACACCGTGGCGCTCACCGGCGGTGTCGGCGCCGCCCTCACCCTCGGCCTGGACCAGGCCGTCGTCGACGGCGCGGCCTACCCGCTCACCGTCACCGCCGAATGGGCCTACCACCTCTACGGCGTGAACGAATGGGGCGCGACCACCTCAGCCGCCCCCGATCTCTCGGTCTTCCGCGGCGACGCGGGCCTCGACCAGCCCTACTTCGAGGCCGCGGGCCAGAACGCGAGCGCCGTCGTCGGCGGCTACTGCGACGCGCTCGCCGACCCCGAGTGCACCGCGGACTCGACCGCGGCCGCCTACTGGAACTTCTGGTACCGGTACCTCACCGGCATCACGCCGCAGGGCGCCCCGGGCCTGACCTACCGGCAGTCCTCCGCGACGTTCAGCATCGACGCGGCCGCCGGATCCGAGTGCACGGCGCCGCCCCTCCAGTACTCGGAGGTCTACCGGGCGTCGACCACGTGGGCCAACGCTCCCGAACCCAACCCGCGGCCGGCGGTCGCGGGCGAATGCGTGGACGGGACCGCCGTCTACGGGCTCGACTCGGTCTACGGCCACCCGAGCCCCGTCGCCGCGACCTTCTCGATGACCGAGGCCGCCGAGACCGCCCGCTTCGACGGCGGCTCGGCCCGCCTCGACGTCTACTACGTCGTCGGGGACACCTACACCGTCTCCGCGAACTCCTGCGCGGCCGCCGACCAGGACGACTCCACCGTGGCCTACGGGAAGTTCACCACCGACTTCTGGCGCCCCGACCTCATCGACCCCGGCCTCACCTGGACCGCCACCATCACCGACGACGCCACCGGCGAGACCGTGTTCACCACGGAGCCCGCCGCGGTCGCCGAAGGCGCCAACCCGACCGCGACCGTCGAGATCCAGGACGGCGTCTTCACGCTCGAACACGAGATCACCGGCCCCGCAGGGCAGTCCAAGACCTGGTCCTGCGCCCTCCGCATCGACACCGACGCCCCCGACATCATCGACATCGAGGTCGCCGAAGGCCCCCACTACGTCGGCGAGACCGTCCCCATCCAGGTGACGATCGACGACGAGTCGTACGCGTACGGCTCGGTGCGCCTGTGGTGCTCGGCCTGGCTCAACTGCTGGGGCGGCCAGGACGTGATCAGCGCCGAGCCGGTCGAGATCAGGGTCCAGGCCGTGAAGACCCACACCTCGGTCACCGTCTCGGCCACCGACAAGGCCGGGAACAAGACCGTCGAGACCTTCACCCTCGCGGTCACCGCGCCCAGCAACGACTACGACGTCGACGGCTACCAGGACCTCGTCACCGTCCGCCGCACCGACGGCAGCCTCATGTTCCACAAGGGCAAGGGCGCCGACGGCTTCGAGTCCCCGGTGTCCCTCGGCACCGGCTGGGGCCCCATGGACGTCGTCATGGCCGGGGACCTCACCGGCGACCGCCTCCCCGACCTGCTCGCCCGCGACACCCGCACCGGCATCATGTACACCTACCCCGGCGACGGCGAAGGCGGCCTCGACCCGCGCATCCAGGTCGGCACCGGCTGGAACCTCATGGCCGACTTCACGTCCGCGACCGACTTCGACGGCGACGGGAACATCGACCTCATCGCCGTCTCCGACCGGACCGACAAGCTCTACCTGTACCCCGGCCTGGGGAACGGCAAGTTCGGGACGCGCAGCACCATCGCGGAGAACTGGCTCGACGAGTGGTCCTCCTGGGACAACCTCACCACCGTCGGCATCTGCCGCGAAGCCACACCGGGGCTCCTGTTCGACTGGGCCCCGACGACCGGCGACTACCGCATCTACTGCCTCGACGGCGACGGCGGCATCACCTACAACCGCCAGCTCGAAGACGACCTCATCCCCGGCTACAGCGACGACGGCAACCGGTACGTCCAGATCGTCGGCAACGGCGACTACTCCGGCGACGGCGTGAGCGACCTCCTCGCCGTCGACGCCCGCACCGGGAAGATGGTGCTCCGCAGCTACGACGCCTACCCGTTCGTGCTCGAAGAGGCCGTCACCATCGGATCCGGGTGGTCCGGCTACGACCTGCCCGTCGCCGAGGACGAGCGCTCCTACGACTACTACAGCGACGGGAACAGCGACGTCCTCGCCTGGCGCAAGTCCACCGGGGAGATCACCCACTACTACGGCACCGGGGCCGGGTTCATGGGCGCCGCGCCCTTCACCTCCGGCCTCGGCAGCGCCAACCTGGTCGAGACCGCGGGCGACATCAATGCCGACGGCGCCAACGACGCCCTCGTCAGGTTCACTGACGGCACGCTCTACGCCTACCCCGGGACCGGCCAGTCCTACTACGAGACCGGGCGCATCAAGATCGGGACCGGCTGGAACGCCATGAGCGCCATCGTCTCCGGGCAGGATTTCAACGCCGACGGCAGAGTCGACGTCCTCGCCCGCGAGCAGGCCACCGGGAAGCTCTGGCTCTACCCGGGCACCGGCGCGGGCAAGCTCGGGTCGCGCGTGCAGATCGGGTCCGGGTGGGAGAAGCTGCGCGACATCGTCGCCGCGGGCGACCTCGACCACGACGGGCACGCCGACCTGCTCGCGGTCCGCAAGTCCGACAACTGCCTGTACCGGTACGACAGCACCGGGACCGGCGCCCTCCAGAGCGGCGTCAAGGTCGGCTGCGGCTGGGCCGGGCTCGACGCGCTCGCCGCCGTCGGCGACTTCGACAACGACGGGCACGGCGACCTCGTCGCCCGCCGCACCTCCGACGGGAAGCTGTTCCTGTACAAGGGCGACGGCAAGGGCGGGTTCACCTCGGCCGTCGCGATCGGCACCGGCTGGAACGCGGTCGACGTCATCGCCTGACAAGCGACGGAAAAGGCCCCGGCTCCTCCAGGAGCCGGGGCCTTTTTGCTTGCGCCCTAAGCGGATTCGCGGACGACGATCCGGGTGCCGAGGATGGTGACGAGGGGGCCGGCCTCCTCGCCGCGGATGCGGCCGCAGAGGAGGCGGGCCATTTCGCGGCCCATGGTCTCGGTGGGCTGGTGGACGGTGGTGAGGGGCGGCTCGGCGAACTCGGCGAGGGGGGAGTCGTCGAAGCCGACGAGGGCGAGGTCGCCGGGAACCGAGATGCCGCGCTCGCGGGCGACGCGGAGGGTCGCCATGGCGAGGGGGTCGGAGTTGGCGAAGACCGCGTCGAGGTCGCCGGCGGTGTCGAAGAGGTGCCGGGCGGCCTTGATGCCGCTGGCCTCGTCGAAGCCCTCGGCGACGGAGACGAGGGCCTCCTCGACGGGGAGGCGGTGGCCGCGGAGGCCGTCGCGGTAGCCGTTGAGGCGGTCGACGCCGACGGCCATGTCCTGCGGGCCGGCGATGATGCCGATCCGCCTGTGGCCGCGCTCGGCGAGGTACTCGACGGCCTGGCGGGCGCCCGAGCGGTTGTCGCAGTCGACGTACGCGACGGGCCGGAAGCCCACGGGCGTGCCGCACAGGACGATGGGGATCCCGGCGTCCTCGAGGCGCTCGGGGAGGGGGTCGCCGGAGTGGCTGGAGACCATCATGACGCCGTCGACGTGCTGGCCCATGAGGTAGGACTCCAGGTCGGTGCGGTTGCCGTCGCGGGGCGCGAAGGTGAGCATGAGCCGCATGTTCTCCTCGGCGAGCTGCTCGGTGATCCCGCGCAGCACGCCCGCGAAGAACGGCTCCGACCACAGCCACTCCTGCGACTCGGTGACGACGAGCGCCACCGTGTCCGTCCGCTGCGTCACGAGGGTCCTGGCCGCCTGGTTGGGGACGTACCCCAGCTCCTTGATCGCGGCCAGGACCGCCGCGCGCGTGTCCTCGGCGACCTTCGGGGAGCCGTTGATGACGCGCGAGACCGTGCCCCGGCCGACGCCCGCATGGCGCGCGACCGTGTCGAGCGTCGGCCGGCCGCCGCTGCGCCTGCGGCCGGTGCGCTCGGCAGGCGGTTCGCCTGGCGCCTCAAGTCGGGTCTCGGTCATCGTGCATCACCTCGGGCTCTGTCGCGTGGAACTATTCTGCCTCACGGTTCGTACGGGCGCGTCGCACCAGGTCGCCGTACCAGCGTCCGGAGTCCTTGACGGTGCGCTCGCCGGTCTCGAAGTCGACGTACACGAGTCCGAACCGCTTGGTGTAGCCCCAGGCCCACTCGAAGTTGTCGGCCAGCGACCAGGCGAAATACCCGACGAGCGGGACGCCCGCGTCAAGGGCGTCGGCGCAGGCCGCGAGGTGGCGCTCCACGTAGTCGAGCCGCTCGGCGTCCTTGACGCGGCCCTCGTCGAGCTTGTCGGGGAACGCGGCGCCGTTCTCGGTGACCGCGAGCCGCACCTCCGGGTAGGAGGCGTGGAGGCGGGTGAGGACGTCGGTGAGCCCGGACGGCTCGATCTCCCAGCCCATGTCCGTGACGGGCAGGCCCGCGGGCACGAACCCGATGTGATCGTTCGCAGGCCACGCGGAGCCCGCGCCGGTCGGCGCCGCGGAGGCGGAGGCGGAGCCGCCGTTGCCGGTGACGGTGAAGCGACTGTAGTAGTTGACGGACAGGACGTCGACGGGCGCGTTGATGGTCTCCAGGTCGCCGTCGAGGAGGAACTCGAAGTCGGTGAGGGACTTGAAGTCCTCCACGACGTCCTCCGGGTAGGCCCCGCGCAGGGCCGCGTCGGTGAACCAGCGGTTCTGCACGCCGTCCACGCGGCGGGCCGCGTCGACGTCGCCGGGCGCGTCCGAGGCGGCGTACACCGGGTAGAAGTTGATGCCGATGCTCACCGTCGCCTCGGGATCGGCGGACTTGATCGCGCGCGCGGCCAGGCCGTGCCCGAGCATGAGGTGGTGGGCCGCGGCGATGGACTCGGCCGGCTCGCGGCGCCCGGGGGCGTGCTCGCCGGACGCGTACCCGAGGAACGCGGCGCACCACGGCTCGTTGACGGTGATCCAGTGCTTGACGCGGTCGCCGAGCGCGGTGTGCGCGATGAGCGCGAAGTCGGCGAACCGCAGCGCGGTGTCGCGCACCGGCCAGCCGCCCTTGTCCTCCAGGGCCTGCGGGAGGTCCCAGTGGTACAGGGTGATCCAGGGGGTGATGCCCTCGGCGAGCAGGGCGTCGACGAGGTCGGAGTAGTAGCGCAGGCCGGCCGGGTTGACCCGTCCGTCCCCGTCGGGGCAGATCCGGGGCCACGACAGGGAGAACCGGTAGCTGTTGAGGCCGAGGGCCTTGATCGTGGCGACGTCGCCGGCGATGTTGCGGTAGGAGTCGATCGCGGTGTCGCCGTTGGAGCCGTCCACGACGCGGCCGGGCTCGTTCACGAACGAGTCCCAGATGGACTTGCCGCGCCCGTCGGCGCCGGTGGCGCCCTCCACCTGGTAGGAGGAGGTCGCCGCGCCCCACGTGAACCCGGCTGGGAACCGGGCGGCCAGTGCGGCCGCCCCTTCGTATTCGGTAGTCATTACTTGCCAGAGCCTTCCATGATGCCGTGCACGATCTGCCGTCCGAACACGACGAACAGGATCGCGATTGGGATGATCGAGATCAGGGTGCAGGTGAACACCATCGACAGGTCCGCGGAGAACATGGCGGTGGACGCCTGCCTGATCGCGAGCTGGATGGTGGGGTTCTCCCCGCTGAGGACCATGAACGGCCACAGGAACTCGTTCCAGTTCAGCATGAAGGTGAGCAGGCCGAGGACGACCATCGCGGGCCGCAGGGCCGGGAGGACGATCCGCCACCAGATGCCGATGGTGCTCGCCCCGTCGATGCGGGCCGCCTCGATGATCTCGTCGGGCACGGCCTGCTCGCAGTACTGGCGCATCAGGAAGATGCCGAAGCCGTTGACCAGGAACGGCAGGATCACGGCCTGGAGGGTGTCGAGCCACTCCAGCTGCACCATGATCATGTACAGCGGCACGATCCCCAGCTGCTGGAGCGGCACCATCATCGAGAACAGGACGGTGCCCATGAGCAGCTTCGAGCCGCGGAACTTCAGCTTGGCGAACGCGAAGCCGCCGAGGGTCGAGATGAGCACCACCGAGAACGTGACGGTGCCGGTGATGATGAACGAGTTCCGCAGGCCCAGCAGCAGGTCGGCCTCGGGGTGCGCGAACGCGGCCTGGATGTGCTCGCCGAGGTTCCCGCCGGGCAGGAACGGCGGCGGGAACGACGCGGCGTCGGCGGTCGTCCGGGAGGCGATGACGATCATCCAGTACAGCGGGAAGATCGACAGGATCGACACCAGGACCAGGCCGATGCGGGTCATCGTCGTCGGCGCGAACACGCCGTCGGACTCGACCCGGTCCTGGCCCTTCCTGCGGCGCGGCGGCTTCGGCGGCGAGGTCCGCGGCGCGGAGGCGGCGGGGCGGGAGGCGGTCGCGGTGCTCATTTGTTCCCCTGGATGCGGTTGACGACGAGGAAGTTGACGGCCGCGACGATCCCGATGACGAGGAACAGCAGCCAGCCGGCCGCGGCGGAGATGCCGTAGTTGCCGTGCGTGCGCAGGATGTCGACCAGGACCATCGCGGTGGTCTGGAACTGGCCGTTCGCGCCGCCGTTGAGCGCCCCGGAGCCGAACATCATCGGCTCGACGAACAGCGTCATGCCGCCGACGGAGGAGACGAACACGGTGAAGATGAGGACCGGCTTGAGCTGGGGGACGGTGATCTTCCAGAACTGCTGCCGGGGCGAGGCGCCGTCGACGGTGGCGGCCTCGTAGAGGTTCTTCGGGATGGTCTGCATGGCGGCCAGGAAGATGAGCGAGTTGTAGCCCATCCAGCGCCAGTCCACCATGGACGAGATGGCGAGCCAGGAGGAGAGGCGCCCGGTGCGCCAGTCGACGCCGTCGAGGCCGATGAACTCCAGGGCGCCGTTGATCATGCCGTACTCGTTGCCCCAGATGCGGGCGAAGATGACGCCGACGGCGACCACGGAGGTGACGATCGGCGCGAGGATGAGCATGCGCCACAGCAGGGGCCGGCGCAGGCGCTTGTTCAGCGCGTTTGCGACCATCATGGCGCACACCAGCTGCGGGACGGTGGCCATGACGAACATGCCGAGGGTGTTGACCACGGACCAGTTGAAGCGGTCGTACGTGGTGAGCAGGAACTCGTAGTTGTCGAGCCCCACGAACTCGCGGTTCGGGTTGCCGAGCTTCCAGGAGTGCAAGGACGCGTACAGCGTGTACGCCATGGGGAAGACGCCGAACACGGCGAAGAGGATGAAGTACGGGGAGACCAGCGCGTACGGCATGGCCTTGAAATCGGCTCGGTTGAGCCGCTCGCGCCAGGTCAGGCGCGGTGCGGCGTTCTGGGTGGTCATGTGGGCCTTCCTTGGGACGGTCGCGGTGACGCCTGCCGCGCCGCCCGCCTGCGCCTGCGGACCGCCGGTTCCTCGGATCCGGCTCCTCCGGTGCGCTGGGAGGGAGCCGGCCCGCCGCGGGTTGGGGCGCGGCGGGCCGACACGGTGCCGCCGAGGGGTGCGGGGCCGGTCCTGGGGGTCGCGTCGAGCGGATGCCGGGAACCGCTCGGCGCCGGCCCCTGCCGGCGGCACGTGACCCGGTGCGCCTCAACGGAGGCGCCGGGTCCGGGCCCGGCCGGAGGCGGCAGGTGCCTCCGGCCGGGCCCGCCGGGGGCTAGAGGCCTTCGCCCGCCAGCGCCACGGCTTCCTCAGCCGCGGACTGGATGCTGCCCTTGGCGTCGGCGATCGGCACGGAGCCGTCGACGATGCCGTTGATGGTGGTCTCGACCGCGCCCTTGACCGGCGGGTGGAAGTACGAGTACTTCAGGGCCGGGAACGACTGGATCGAGGCGCTCAGGATCTGGCCGACCGGGGCGCCGTTGAAGTAGTCGCTGGTGAAGTCGGCGACCCGCGGGTCCGCCTGGGCGGCGGGAGAGGACGGGAAGTTGCCGACGGCCTCGAAGACCGCGATCTGCTGCTCGGGCTCGGTCAGCCACGAGGCGAGCTCGGCGGCCTCTTCGGGGTGCGGTCCGGCGGCGGGGACGGCCAGGAAGGAGCCGCCCCAGTTGCCGGCGACGCCGGGAGCGGCGGCCATGTCCCACTTGCCGGTGTTGTCCGGGCCCGAGGTGGGCTCGATGACGGCGGTGGCCATCCAGCCCGGGCACGGCATGACGGCGTAGCCGCCCGCGGCCATGGCGGCGTTCCACTCCTCGCCCCACGACGGGTAGTTGCCGACGGCGCCCATCTCGATGAGCTCGAGGACCAGGTCGATGGACTCGGTGGCGGCGGCGGAGTCGAGGGTCAGGTTGCCCTCGTCGTCCACGTACATCTCGCCGTCGCCGTTGCCGGCGAACTGGCTGAGGAGCACGTTCTGGATCTGGGTGCCGTTGTCGAGGAACGCGGTGCCGGTGTCGGCGTCGACGTACTGCTGGGCGAGGGTCTTGAAGCCGTCCCAGGTGGACCAGGCCGCGGCGACCTCTTCGCGGTCGGTCGGGAGGCCGGCCGCGGCGAACAGGTCGGAGCGGTAGCACATGGCCATGCCGCCGATGTCGGTGCCGAAGCCCACGAGGGTGCCGTCGGCGGTGTGGCCGAGGTTCCAGGTGTTCTCGGTGTAGTCGGCCGAGCGGGACTCGTAGGCGCCCAGGTCGTACCAGTACTCGGGGTTGCTGAACAGCTGGGGCGTGGCCTGCTCGTCCATGGCGACGACGTCGCCGAAGCCCGAGCCGGTCTCCAGCGCGGTCTCGAGGTTGGGGCGGTACTCGGCGTCGAAGCCGACGCCGTCGCCCTCGAAGACCACGTCGATGTTCTCGTGCGTGGACTCGTACGCCTCTTCGAAGCCGGCCTGGACGTAGCCGAAGGTGTTGAACGTCGAGACGGTGAGCTGGATCTTGCCGTCGGCGCTGGTGCCCTCGGTGTCGTCGCCGCTGTCCGAGCAGGCGGCGGTGAGGGCGAGCGCGCCGGCGGCCGCGGCGGCGAGGGCCGCCTTGGCGTGCCTGCGGTTGAGGAGATGCATCTTTGCGGTTTCCTTCCAGGCGCCCGGGGGCGCCGTGCTGTTGTCGAGGGGTTTGAGGGACTCGTTCCGGTTGGTGCGCAAGGCGGTGGTGGTGCGGGCCGCCGTGAGTGCGCGGCGGCCCGCGGACTGAAACCGCCGAGGCGATCGCCCTTGGGAGCGATACCAGGATCGTACGGGAGCGTGTTCCATGACGCAAGCCCGGGTGTGAGGGTCATTACCGGATCGTTGCCTTCGTGATCGTCCGGAACGAATCGATGGTCGCGAATCTATAACTATGAATCCGGAGCAACGCCGCAATCAGCTGGGAAAATACCTGGCAAACGGCAACAGTTTGCCTCGTCCAAGGAGAAATTTAGGGATGTCAATGTATTGACATCCAGGGTCCCTGCTTGGGAGCATGGCCTGGGAGCGCTTCCGCATTTCGGTCCGATTCGTTCCACTCGTGCGATTCACCGACCGCGAACCCGGCATGAGCGCTCCCATGGAAACGGACATACCCACCCACGTTCAGGAGTAGCCATAATGGAAACCGACAACCTGGCCCCGCCGCGCCGGCGGGGCCGTCGATGGCGCCGGACGGCGGCGGTGGCGCTGCCGCTGGCGCTCGTCGGCGCGTTCACCGCGGTGGCCGCGCCGTCGGCCTTCGCCGCCCAGTACTGCGGCGGCGTCCAGTACAACGTCGTCTCGTCCTGGGGCTCGGGCTTCCAGGCCAACGTGGTGCTCACCGCGGGGACGGCGGGCCTCAACGGCTGGGACCTCGAATGGGAGTTCCCGGCGGGCACCACCGTCTCCAGCGCGTGGAACGTCGGCTGGAGCCAGAGCGGGCGCACCTTCACCGGCTCCGACGTGGGCTGGAACGGCAGCATCGCGGCCAACCAGAGCCGCGAGGTCTTCGGCTTCATCGGCTCGGGCCCCTCGACCGCGCCCACCGGCATCTCCGTCAACGGCGAGTCCTGCGACGGCGCCGAGGAGCCCGTGGAGCCCGAGCTCGAGGTGAGCCGCGCGAACGTCGTCGTCGACGCCGGGTCGACCTCCTCCATCGAGGTCGGCTTCTCCGCCGCGACCGAGGCCGCCGCCACGGTCACCACGACCCGCACCTCCGGCTCCACCGACATCTCGGTGTCCTCGGGCGGCTCGCTCTCGTTCGCCGCGGGCGACGTCAACCCCAAGCCCCTCGTGTTCAGCGCCGCCGCGGGCGCCGAGCCCGGCGAGTCCGCGGTGTTCACCGTGGCCTCCCCCGGCTACGCGTCCAAGACCGTGACGGTCTCCGTCGCCGACCTGGGCGAGGTCACGCAGAACGAGGAGCGCTTCCTCGCGATGTACGACCAGCTCACCGGCGCCGACTCGCCGTACCTGCACGAGACGGGCGTCCCCTACCACTCGGTGGAGGAGCTCATCGTCGAGGCGCCGGACTACGGCCACGAGACGACCTCCGAGGCGCTCAGCTACCTCCAGTGGCTGGAGGCCGCGTACGGCCAGGTCACCGGCGACTGGTCGGGCTACAACGCGTCGTGGGACATCACGGAGCAGTACGCGATCCCGGACCTGAACCCGTCCGCGTACAACCCGTCCTCCCCGGCCTCGTACGCACCTGAGTCCGACAGCGTCCAGGACTACCCGACGCAGCTGGACTTCAACGCGTCCGTCGGCGTCGACCCGCTGGGCCAGGAGCTGCGGAACACCTACGGGAACAACCAGGTGTACGGCATGCACTGGATCCTGGACGTGGACAACGCCTACGGCTTCGGCGAGTGCGGCGACGGGACCACCGAGCCCGCGTACATGAACACGTTCCAGCGCGGCTCGCAGGAGTCGACGTGGGAGACCGTCGCGCACCCCTCGTGCGAGACGTTCGACTTCGGCGGCCCCAACGGCTACCTGGACCTGTTCGTGGGCGACTCGCAGTACTCGCAGCAGCAGCGGTACACCGACGCCCCCGACGCCGACGCGCGCGCCGTCCAGGTCGCGTGGATGGCCCAGCAGTGGGCGGCCGAGCAGGGCCAGACCTCCGCGGTCCAGGGCTCGCTCGACAACGCCTCCAAGATGGGCGACTACCTGCGGTACGCGTTCGCGGACAAGTACTTCAAGCAGATCGCGGGCGACTGCATCGGGATCAACAACTGCCCCGACGGCAGCGGCAAGAGCTCGTTCCACTACCTGCTCTCCTGGTATTACTCGTGGGGCGCGGGCGCGAACGGCGACTGGTCGTTCCGCATCGGCGGCTCCGGCGTCCACCAGGGCTACCAGAACGTCATGGCGGCGTACGCGCTCTCCGAGGGCGGCCTCGAGCCGGCCTCGCCGACCGCGGCCAGCGACTGGGCGGCCAGCCTCGACCAGCAGCTCGAGTTCCTCGAGTGGCTCCAGGTCCCGCAGGGCTCGCAGGGCGCGGGCGCCATCGCGGGCGGCGCGACCAACAACTGGGGCGGCAACTACGGCAACCCGACCACGAACGCCGAGTTCGAGGGCCTGTACTACGACGAGCAGCCCGTGTGGCACGACCCGCCGTCGAACCGCTGGTTCGGCTTCCAGGTCTGGGGCATGGACCGCATCGCGCAGTACTGCATGGAGACCGACGACGCGCGGGCGTGCAACCTGCTCGACGAGTGGGTCGAGTGGGCGCTGTCCGAGTCGGACATCTCCGCGACCGACTACAGCATCCCGGGCGACCTGGACTGGAACGGCGAGCCGGGGGCGGGCCTGTCCGCCACGGTGACCTCCATGTCCAAGGACCCGGGCGTGGCCGGGGCGTTCGCGAAGATCCTGTCCTACCACGCCGCGGCCACCGGTGACACCGCCTCGCAGACCGCGGCGAAGAACCTCCTGGACGCGCTGTGGGCCGCGAACGACGGCGTCGGCGTGACCCAGACCGAGGCCCGGGCGGACTACTGCCGCTTCGGCGACGAGGTCTACATCCCCGAGGGCTGGACGGGCACCATGCCGAACGGCGACGTCCTGGAGAACGGCGTCACCTTCATCGAGACCCGGTCGTTCATGACCGAGTTCGAGGGCTGGGACCAGGTCCAGGCGTACATCGACGGCGGCTGCACCGGCCCCGCGCCGGAGTTCAACTACCACCGGTACTGGCACCAGGTCGAGGTCGCCACGGCGTTCCAGACCTACGCCGCGCTCTTCGAGTAAGGAGACCGAATGAGCGGAGCGGCCGGTCGCAACTGCGACCGGCCGCTCCTTCGTCCGCTGCGCCCGCTCGGGCTGAGCACACAGGTCGGGTCCGCCCGGATCATCCGGCCCACCGGGCCCGACCTCTATGCTCAGCGGCGTCCGGCACCCCTCTGCCGGACCGCTGAGCCCACTTGCGCCGCAAGATCAGTCGACGTCGATGTCGAGGTCCAGCCCGGCGTCCCAGAAGGTCTCGGCGACCGGGCGGGTGCTGGCGATCCCGGCCGTGGCGGGGACGCCGCCGGGCAGGTACGTCGAGGCGATCGTGGAGTAGTCGACGCCGTCGTCGGCGTGGGCCACGGTCACGGTGTCGCCGGCCCTGATGAGCCGCAGCCAGATCTCGTCCGACTCGGTGTCCACGGGGAACAGGGACCAGTCGGTGCGCCCGCGCGTGGCGACGGTGCTGATGAGGTGCTGCCCGCCCAGGTACTCCGCGCCGGTGCGGACCCAGTTGGACTCGTCGACGCGGATGGCGAGGGACGCCTCCGCGTGCTGGTGGCGGTGCTCGGGGCGCAGGCGCAGGGCGATCTCGCCGTCGCCTTCGAGCTCGATGCCGTAGATGTAGACGTGGTCGCGCTGGGGCTCGTCCCCGGCGCTGCGGACGAGCACGGTCTTGATCTCGGAGAAGGGAGTGATCAATCCACCGTCAACCGTCCATTGTACTTCTTCTGAAGGAGACTGCATCGTTCAATGATGCCATACGTGAAAGGGTCGTTTTAAGACATATCGGGCGTGGTAACCCAAAGTTAATCCCCCGTTAGGCTCGGTTACAAGGCTGAAATACCAGCTCAACAGGTGTATGCCCGGATGAAATGCGGTTTGCGTTACGCCCCTTGGAGAACGCTGGCCGCGTCTCAGGAATGCCATTGCGAATCCCTTGTCCCGCAAGCATATCCAATGCGCAGGAATCGCGGTCCGCCCCATGCGCCGCGCGGTTTCGGCGCGACCGGTCCAGGGTACCGTCCCGGCGCAATAGGCGCCTCCGCCAATGGGAGCATCGCTCCCGTTCCATGTGATGTGCGTTCGATTGCGAGTTCTGCTCCGCATTCGCGGAAGGGGGCCGGACTAGAGTGCCGAGTACTCGTACCCGTGTCCTCTCGGGTTGCTCGACCGTTAAACCGGATAGAGGAATACGCAGGCACGGAAGCGAAGGCGAATGAGGAGATAGCGTGAGTATGCAGCATTCAGCGAGGCAGGGGGCGCCGGAGCCGGAGGCCCCGGAGCACGGCCGCGGACTCCCGCGCCAGGACCGCACCGCGCCGCCTCGCCGCTCGCGCCACACCGCCGAACCCGCGGCCCCCGGACAGGGCTCGATGGTCGTCCCCATCCCCGCGCGCTCGCGCCGCTCCCGCCGCGAGGAGCCCTCGAAGCTGTTCTCCCTGGAGGAGCCGCCGCCCCTGGAGGCCCCGGCGGGGATCACCGAGATCACCGGCTGGAACCTCGCCTCCCTCATGTGGCGCGACCACCTGCCCGAGCAGCTCCTCGGCATCGACTGCGCCTCCTGCAAGCAGGCGTGGCCCTGCGACACCTGGAAGATCGCGGACGACCTGCTCACCGAGTGCTGCGAGGCCGCCGGAGGGGCGCCCGCCGCGGCCCGCTAGCCCCGCCCGACGCAGAGTTGAGTCGACCCGACTCAACTTTAGTGCATTTGATCACATTTCCTGTGACCGGCTTGACAGTCGATACCGACCGGATGAACATTGAGTCTATCCGGCTCAACTTGGTTCGGGGTTCCCGCCCGGCCGCTTGAGACAGAGACATCATCTGTTCGACTACATCAGGAGATCAACATGGCACGTGCGGTCGGCATCGACCTCGGCACGACGAACTCCGTGGTCAGCGTCCTCGAAGGCGGGGAGGCCACGGTCATCACCAACGCCGAGGGGGCGAGGACCACGCCGTCGATCGTGGCGTTCGCCAAGAACGGCGAAGTGCTCGTCGGCGAGGTGGCCAAGCGCCAGGCGGTCACGAACCCGGACCGCACCATCCGCTCCGTGAAGCGCCACATGGGCACCGACTGGACCGTCGACATCGACGGCAAGTCGTACACGTCCCAGGAGATCAGCGCGCGGATCCTCATGAAGCTCAAGCGCGACGCCGAGGCGTACCTGGGCGAGAACGTCACCGACGCGGTCGTCACCGTGCCGGCGTACTTCTCCGACGCCCAGCGCACCGCCACGAAGGAGGCGGGCGAGATCGCCGGCCTCAACGTCCTGCGCATCATCAACGAGCCGACCTCCGCGGCCCTGGCCTACGGCCTCGACAAGGGCGAGGAGGAGCAGACCATCCTCGTCTTCGACCTCGGCGGCGGCACCTTCGACGTCTCGCTGCTGGAGATCGCCGACGGCGTCATCCAGGTGAAGGCCACCTCCGGCGACAACCACCTCGGCGGCGACGACTGGGACGACCGGGTCATCCAGCACCTGGTGAAGACCTTCAACGGCCAGTACGGCGTGGACCTGTCCAAGGACAAGATGGCCATGCAGCGCCTCAAGGAGGCCGCCGAGAAGGCCAAGATCGAGCTGTCGTCCGCGACGCAGACCTCGATCAACCTGCCGTACATCACCGCTGGCCCCGACGGGCCGCTGCACCTCGACGTGTCGCTCTCGCGCGCCGAGTTCGAGCAGATGACCTCCGACCTCCTCGACCGCTGCAAGAAGCCGTTCGAGCAGGCCGTGAAGGACGCGGGGATCAACGTCTCCGAGATCGACCACGTCATCCTCGTGGGCGGCTCGACCCGCATGCCCGCCGTCTCCGAGCTCGTCAAGCGCCTCATCGGCCGCGACGCGCACAAGGGCGTCAACCCGGACGAGGTCGTCGCGATCGGCGCGACCCTCCAGGCCGGCGTCCTCAAGGGCGAGGTCAAGGACGTCCTGCTCCTCGACGTCACCCCGCTGTCGCTGGGCATCGAGACCAAGGGCGGCATCTTCACCAAGCTCATCGAGCGCAACACCACGATCCCGACGAAGCGCTCGGAGGTCTTCACGACCGCCGACGACAACCAGCCGTCGGTGCTCATCCAGGTCTTCCAGGGCGAGCGCGAGATCGCGGCGTACAACAAGAAGCTCGGCACGTTCGAGCTGACCGGCCTGCCGCCGGCCCCGCGCGGGGTCCCGCAGATCGAGGTCACCTTCGACATCGACGCCAACGGCATCGTGAACGTGTCCGCGAAGGACTCCGCCACGGGCAAGGCCCAGTCGATGACGATCTCCGGCGGCTCCAGCCTGGCCCAGGACGACATCCAGCGGATGATGGCCGAGGCCCAGGAGCACGCCGAGGAGGACCGCCAGCGCAAGGAGGAGGCCGAGGCCCGCAACATGGGCGAGTCGCTGGTCTACCAGACCGAGAAGCTCCTGGCCGAGTCCGGCGACAAGATCCCCGAGGACCTCAAGGGCAAGATCAACGACGCCACGGCGTCGCTGAAGGCGGCCCTGGGCGGCACCGACATCGAGGCGATCAAGCGCGGCACCGAGGAGCTGTCGAAGGTCTCGCAGGAGGCCGGGCAGGCGATGTACGCGGCGGCCCAGGCCGACCAGGCGGGCGCCCCGCAGCAGCCCGCCGGCGACGCGGGCGGCGCCGACGACGTCGTGGACGCCGAGATCGTCGACGACGACAAGGACCAGAAGTAGTGGCGGACGAGAAGAAGGACGCCGACGACGCGCGGCCGCCCGAGGACGGCGCGGCCGCCGAGGGCGGGGCCGAGGAGGAGCTGACGGTCGACGACATCCTCGCCGCCGCCTCCGACGACGGCCAGGCCGCCGACGACGCGGTCCTGGTGCTCCAGGCGACGCTGGAGGAGCGCACCCGCGACCTCCAGCGGATCACCGCGGAGTTCCAGAACTACCGCAAGCGCGTCGAGCGCGACAAGGCCCGCTCGGGCGAGCTCGCGACCGCCGGGGTGCTCCAGAGCCTCCTGCCGGTCCTCGACGACCTCGACCGGGCCCGGGAGCACGGGGACCTCAACGGCCCCTTCGGCTCCGTCGCGGACCAGCTCGTCAACGCGCTCACCAAGCAGGGCCTGGAGGCCTTCGGGGTGAAGGGCGACCCGTTCGACCCGCAGATCCACGAAGCGGTCGCGCACATGCAGATGCCCGGTGTGGACGGTCCGACGTGCATCGACGTGATGCGCTCGGGCTACCGCCTCGGCGACAAGCTGCTGCGCCCGGCCCTGGTCGCGGTCGCGGAGCCGTCCGACGACGAGCCCGAGCCCGCCGCGGAGGCCGAGGCCGAACCCGAGGAGGCGCCGGAGGCCGAGGCCTCCGCAGCCGACGAGGCGGAGGCCGCGGCCGAGGAGGAGGCCGAGCCGGCCGGGTCCGAGGACGCGGAGGCCGTCGAGGCCGAGGCCGACGAGGCGGAGGAGACCCCCGCCGAGGACGCCGAACCCAAGGGCAAGAAGAAGAAGGACAAGGGCAAGGACTTATCGTCCGCCCCAGAACAGATCGGAGGAGGCGTCCCGTGGCATCGCAGGAGTGGCTCGAGAAGGACTTCTACGCCGTGCTCGGCGTGCCGCAGGACGCCTCCAAGAAGGACATCGAGAAGGCCTACCGCAAGCTCGCCCGCGAATGGCACCCCGACCACAACCCGGCGGCCGACGCCGAGGAGCGGTTCAAGGGGATCTCGGAGGCGTACTCGGTGCTGCACGACGACAAGTCGCGCGGCGAGTACGACCAGATCCAGCTCATGAAGTCCGGCCGCGGCGGGTTCGGCGGCGCGCACGCCGCGCCGGGGGGCATCAACCTCGAGGACCTGTTCGGCAACGCCGGCGGCGGCTCGGGCGGGTTCTCCGACCTCTTCGGGGGCCTGTTCGGCGGCGGCTCGGGCACGCGGCGCCGCTCGGGCGCCGTGCGCGGCAACGACCTGCGCACCAACGTCACCCTCGACTTCGCCGACGCCGTGAAGGGCTCCACCACGGAGCTGCGGATGCGCGCGCCCGGCGAGTGCGAGACCTGCCACGGGTCGGGCGCCAAGCCCGGCACGTCCCCCACCACGTGCCCGAAGTGCAGCGGGCGCGGCCTGGTCACCGAGAACCAGGGCGCGTTCAGCTTCGCGCAGCCGTGCCCCGAGTGCGAGGGCACCGGCACCGTCGTCACCGACCCGTGCCCCGACTGCGGCGGCACCGGCGCGACCACGAAGGACCGCGTCATCACCGTGCGGGTGCCCGCCGGGATCGGCGACGGCCAGACCATCCGGCTCGCCGGACGCGGCGCCCCGGGCGAGCGCGGCGGACCCGCCGGGGACCTCCTCGTGCGCGTCGCCGTCCGCTCGCACCCGCTGTTCGCGCGCGACGGCGACAACGTCACCGTGCGCCTGCCGGTCTCCTTCCCCGAGGCCGCCCTGGGCGCCAAGGTGAAGGTCCCGACGCTCGACGGCCCCGTGACCCTGAAGGTCCCCGAGGGGACCCCGACCGGGCGGGTGCTGCGCGTCAAGGGCCGCGGCGTCCCCGGCAAGGGCGACCTGCTCGTCACCGTCGACGTCGAGGTCCCGGCCGCGCTCACCGCCGAGGCCCGCGAGGCCCTGGAGAAGTACGCGGCGGCCGCCCCCGCGGCCGACCGCTCGAAACTGGAAGAGCTGACGGGCCAGTGAGGCCCGCGGCTCCGGAAGGACGGCGGACCCCGGACCGGGCCCGCCGGAACAACCGGTGCGCCCTCCGGCGTTGCAGTGGACGCGCGGCGCCGAACGGCGCCCCGGGCACCGGAGAGAGGAGTGAACCGTGAACGCCGCCGACCGCACCGGACCGACCGATGCGAACCGTCCGCGCGTGCGCATCGAGATCTCCTACGGCCGGCGCGGACCGGACGAGGACATCGACTTCGACGCGAAGATCCTCGCGATCTCCGCCGCCGCCGAACTCGCGGGGATGCACCCGCAGACCCTCCGCCAGTACGACCGGCTCGGCCTCGTCGAGCCCGCCCGCACGCCCGGCGGCGGCCGCCGCTACTCCGCGCGCGACGTCACGCGCCTGCGGGAGATCCAGCGGCTCAGCCAGGACGAGGGCGTCAACCTCGCCGGGATCAAGCGGATCATGGACCTCGAACGGGAGGTCCACGCGATCCGCGCCGAGGCGCAGGCGGTCGTCGAGGAGCTCCAGCGGACCCGCGCCCAGCTCGCCGAGCTGCGCGCCCTCGCCGGCCCGTTCGGCCGCTCGACCGACATCGTCCTGTGGCGGGGCGAACAATGATCGGCGCTTGCCCCCCTTCCCGCCACCGTTAAGATCGGGCCCATGCGACGCAGAAGACGACGATCCCGAAGTCCGCGGCCCGGCGGCCGCCCGCTCCGCGCATCGGAGCCTCCCAGCGGGCGTGAGCAGTGCTCATAGCCGTCGGACTGGTCATCATCCTGGCCGTCACCGCCGCCACGGGCTTCTTCGTGGCGCTCGAATTCGCCTACACCGCCGTCGACCGGTCCAAACTGGAGGACCTCGCCGCCGGCCCCGACGCCAAGCGCGCGTCCCGGGCCCGCCGGGCCCTGAAGGTCTCCTCGCAGCTGTCGTTCGCCCTCTCCGGCGCGCAGCTCGGCATCACCGTCACCGCCCTGTTCGTCGGCTTCTTCGCCGAGCCCTACCTCGGTGAGGGCCTCGCGCAGCTCCTCGGCACCACCGGGATCCCCGCGGCCGTGTCCGTCACCCTCGGCACCGTGATCGCGTTCGTCATCGCCAACGTCGTGCAGATGATCCTCGGCGAGCTCGGCCCCAAGAACCTCGCGATCGCCCGCACCGAGGCCCTCGCCCTCGCGCTCGCCGTCCCCACCGGCACCTACCTGACGGTGTGCGGGCCGATCATCCGCTTCTTCGACGCCGCGTCCACGAAGCTCCTCAAGCTCCTCGGCATCCAGCCGGTCGAAGAGCTGGAGCACAACGCGACCGCCGAGGACCTGCACCGCATCATCGACGTCTCCCGCGACGAGGGCGCCCTCGACGCGGAGCTGTCGGTCCTCCTCGACCGCGGCCTCGACTTCTCCGACACCGTCGCCGAGCAGGCCATGACCCCGCGCGTCGGCGTCCAGACCCTCCCGGCCGCGGCCACCGTCGCCGACGCGGTCGCCGCGCTCGCCGACGGCCACTCCCGCTTCCCGGTCGTCGGCGCCGACGTCGACGACCTCCTCGGCGTCGTCGGCATCTCCCAGATCATCGCCGTCCCCCGCGAGGCCCGCGACGTGGTCACCGTCGCCGAGATCGCCGACCCCGCGATGCTCGTCCCCGCCTCGCTGCCGCTGCCGCAGCTCCTCGACCAGATGCGCGGGCGCCACCGCCAGCTCGCGTGCGTCGTCGACGAGTTCGGCGGCTTCGCCGGGATCGTCACCCTGGAGGACCTCGCCGAGGAGCTCGTGGGGGAGATCCGCGACGAGCAGGACCGCTTCGAGGCCGTCCCGGTCTCGCTCGCGGGCGGCGGCTGGCTCATCCCCGGGCGCTGGCGCGTCGACGAGGTCGCCGACGCCACCGGCATCCAGCTCCCCGAAGGCGAGCACTACGAGACCATCGCCGGGCTCGTCATGGCCGAGCTCGGCCGCGTCGCCCACCCCGGCGACACCGTCGAGGTGCCGACCGCGGCCGCGGGGGACTTCTACGACGAGGACGGCGACGGCGAGGCCGACCCGGCCCCGCGCAGCGTCAAGCTCGTCGTCGTCTCCTCCGCCCGCCATGTGCCGCAGGCGATCGAGCTGCGGCCGGTCCCGGGGGAGGACGCGCGATGAGCACTGGCCCCGCCCTCCTCGTCTCCCTGATCCTCCTGGCCGCCAACGCGTTCTTCGTGGCCGCCGAGTTCGCGCTCGTCGCGTCCCGGCAGCACCGCCTCGAACAGGACGGCTCCGCGGCGGCCCGCGCGGCCCTGCGCGGCACCAGGAACCTGTCGCTCATGCTCGCGGGCGCCCAGCTGGGCATCACCGCGTGCACCGTCGGCCTCGGCGCGCTCGCCGAGCCGGCCCTGGCGCACACCATCGAGATCCCGCTGGAGGCCGTCGGCCTCGAAGCGGCAGCGCACCCGATCGCGTTCGCGATCGCGCTCGTCATCGTCGTGTTCCTCCACATGGTCGTCGGCGAGATGATGCCGAAGTCGTGGGCGATCACCCACCCCGAGGCGTCGGCGATGGCCCTCATCTGGCCGTTCACCGGCTACGTGTGGGTCACCAAGCCGATCCTGCTGGGCCTCAACCACGGCGCCAACGCGATGCTCAAGCTGTTCAGAGTGGAGCCCGCCGACGAGAAGGCGCAGGCGCACTCCCCCGAGGAGCTGCGCTACCTGCTGCGGTCCTCCGCGGCCGCGGGCGTCCTCGGCGAGGAGGAGCACCAGATGCTCGCCCACGCGATCGCCGTGCAGCGCCAAGGCGTCGGCGAGGTCCAGATCCCGTGGGCCGAGGTCGTCACCATCCCGGCCGAGGCGACGGCCGTCGACGCCGAGGAGCGCAGCCGCGCCACCGGCCGCTCCCGCCTCGTCGTCGTCGACCCCGACGAGAAGCCCGTGGGCCTCGTCCACGTCCGCGAGGCCGTCCAGGCCGCCCCCGACGCCGCGGTCGCCGACCTGGCCGCGGCCCCGCTGCTGGTCGCCGCCGACACCACCGTCGCCGGGGCCGTGACCCTCATGCGCCGCCAGCGCGCCCAGCTCGCGCTCGTGACCGGTGCGGGCCGCGAGGTCACCGGCCTGGTCGCCATGGAGGACCTCCTCGAGGAGATCATGGGCGACTTCTACGACGAGACCGACAAGACCGCGTAGCGGCGCACCGGAGTAGAGGGGGCCTCGGCTTCGGCCGGGGCCCTTCCCCTTGCCGCCTGGACGTTTTCACCGCGACACGCGAGCGCGGGCGTGTTCGTCGCCGGATTCGGGCCCTTCAGGCGTGATCATGATTCATCAACCGTTTCCTGTGACTCTGGAAGACCATGTCGAAATTCTTCGAGGAAACCGGGCCCGAATTCGCCGTCTCCATGCGCGGCTACGACCGCCACCAGGTCGACGAGTTCACCTCCCGGCTGTATCAGAACATCAAGACCCACGAGCAGCACCGCGACGAGGCGGTGCGGGCACTGGACACCGCCGAGCAGCAGCTGCGCCGCGCGGAGGAGCGCATCACCGCGCTGGAGCGGCGCGTCTCCGAGCGGGCCACGCAGATCGCCGAGGCCGAGCAGCCGACCCTCGCGGGCCTGGGGGCCCGCGTCGAGAAGATCCTGCGGGCCGCCGAGCAGGACGCGGGCGTCCAGAAGGCCGACGCGAAGCGCCAGGCCGCGTCCCTGATCCAGGAGGCCCGCGGCGAGGCCGACGCGATGATGCGCGCCGCCCACGCCGAGGCCGCCGAGATCACCGCGACCACCGACCAGGACGTCACCGAGATCCGCGCCCGCGCGGTCAACGAGACCACCGAGCTGCGCGAGAACGCCCGCCGCAGCCACGACCTCGCGCTCGCCGACGTCCACCGCGAGGTCCAGACCTTGCAGAGCCAGTCCCGTTCGGAGGCCGAGAAGACCAGGTCGGCCGCCGAGCGCGAGATCGCCGTCATGCGCGCGACCTCCGAGCGCGAGATGACCGAGCTGCGGGCCCTCGCGGCCCGCGAGTCCGACCAGCAGCGCAGCGCCGCCCACCAGCTGCTGGCCGAGGCGTCGGAGTTCCGCAAGAAGAAGACGCAGGAGCTCACCCTCGCCGAGGCCGACCGCCGCGAGCGGGCGCAGAAGGAGGAGGCCGACCGGCACCAGCAGGCCATCGCGACGGCGCAGCGGATCGTCTCGGAGGCCGAGGACCGGCTCGCGCTCGCCGAGGAGCGGGCCCGCTCCTCCGAGAACCGGGCGGTCGAGCGCCGCGAGGAGGCCGACCAGCAGGCGAAGGACGCCGTGCAGCGCGCCACCGAGCAGGTCAAGTCCATCAAGTCCGACTCCGAGACCGAGGCGGCCCGGCTCAAGCGCAGCGCCGCCGAGCGGGCGGCCGAGCGGGTGCAGCCGCTGGCCGAGGAGGTCGCGGCCCTGGAGCGCCAGCGCGACTCCGCGGGCTCGAACCTCACCGACCTGCGCCGCCAGCTGGGCCTGGTGTCCGGCGAGGAGGAGAAGACCTCGCCGTCGCTGTCGGCGCTGTCCTCGTCCTCCGGGGTGTTCGCGTCGGAGTCGGCGCCGCTGCCGATCAACCGGCAGCGGGAGTCGCCCGAGGACCTGGACGCGACGCAGCACCTGCCCAAGGTGCACTGAGGGTCCCACCGCGCGCCGCGGTCGCCGGTGCTTAGGGTCTGCCCTACGGGTTTCCCCGCTCGATGCACTGGCCGACCGCGGCGCGGTCCTATATTATAAATAAACTGAACTAATTCGTGGGAGCGTCGCCGTACCGACCGGCCCGCCCCCGCGGAAACCGGTTCCTCCGCGGCCGCACCCTCGGCGGCGCGAGCGGGCCGGACAACTGCACCTCGACCACAGGAGCCCCCGAACCATGCAGCGCCGCATCTCGCTGATCCCGCAACCGCAGCAGCTCGTCCTCGCCGACGGCGACCTGGACCTGCGCACGCTCGACGCCATCGCCGCCGACCCCGAGCTGCACCCGCTCGCCTGGCTCCTGTCGGACCTGCTCAACCGGGGCACCGGACTGCGGCTCGCCGTCACCGGCCCGGCCGAGGGCCGGGTCCTGCGCCTGCGCCTCGAGGGCGAGCGCCCCGCGGACCTCACCACCGCCGCCGAGGCCTACCGCCTCGACGTCGCGGCCGACGGGATCGACCTCGCCGCGGCGCACCCGGCCGGCATCGCCCGCGGCATCGCCACGCTGCGCCAGCTCCTGCCCGCGGACGCGCTCCGCGAGGCCCCCGCCGCCGACCCGGTCGTCCCGCTCGCCGCGATCGACGACGAGCCGCGGCTGCGCTGGCGGGGCGTCATGATCGACGTGGTCCGGCACTTCCAGCCGAAGGACTTCGTGCTCAAGATGATCGACCGGGCGTGGCTGCACCGGATGAACGTCGTGCACCTGCACCTCACCGACGACCAGGGCTGGCGCTTCGACGTGCCCTCGCGCCCGAGGCTCGCCGAGATCGCGTCGTGGCGCGCGGAGACGAAGGTCGGGCACGCCCGCGACGAGGCGTCCGGGTACGAGCCGACCCCGCACGGCGGGATCTTCTCCGTCCCCGACCTGCGCGAGATCGCCTCGTACGCGCGCGAGCGGCACATCATGATCGTCCCCGAGGTGAACCTCCCCGGACACGCCCGCGCCGTCCTCGCCGCCTACCCCGAACTCGGTGCGGGCCAGGACAAGCCGGTCTCGCCGACGTTCGGCGTCTTCGAGGAGGTCCTGGAGCCGACCCAGGCGGCCCTGGACTTCGCGCTCGAGGCGTACACGGCGATCGGCGAGGTCTTCGAGGGCCCGTTCGTCCACATCGGCGGCGACGAGGTCCCGATGACGCAGTGGGAGTCGTCCCCGGTCGCGCGCGAGCTCATGGAGCGCGAGGGCATGGAGGACGTGCGCGGCGTCCAGGCCTGGTTCACCAAGGCGTTCTGCGACCACCTCACCTCGATGGGCAAGCGGGTCATCGGCTGGGACGAGATCCTCGACGGCGGCGCGCCCGCCGAGGCCGTGGTCCACGTGTGGCGCAACGAGGCCTACGTCAAGAAGGCCATCGCCGCGGGCCACCTCGTGGTCGCCTCGCCCGAGCCGTACGCGTACTACGACCACTACGAGAGCGACGACCCGGCCGAGCCCCTGCGCATCCACGGCCTGACCACCGTGGACAAGGTCGCGGGCTGGGACCCGGTCCCGGCCGGGGTCGACGGCGAGCGGGTCCTGGGCATCCAGTGCCAGCTGTGGTCGGAGTACCTGCCGACCCCGCGGGACGTGGAGTACTCGGCGTTCCCGCGCCTGTCGGTCCTCGCCGAGGTCGGCTGGACCGGGATGGCCGTGCGCGAGGCGAACCCGGTGCAGGACCGCCTCGCCGACCACCTGGAGCGCCTGCACGCCATGGGCATCGACTACCGGCCGCCCACCGGCCCCGAGCGGTGGCAGCGCGGCGGCACCGGCCGCCGGGCCCGCTACGACTGGACGTTCGAGGAGCACCAGCCGGAATGACCGGTCGGTAACGAAAACGTGAGAAGCCCTTGCGGCCCGCTGAAGCGGATCGCAAGGGCTTCTTTACGATGGGGTGGTCCCCGGCGGCGGTGGGGCTATTGCGGGTCAGCAGCAGGGTCAGCAATCGGGAGCGCCCGCGCCGCCGCCGGGGAGTCTCGGCGCCCGGCCTCGCGGCCGGTGACGGACGCGGCCGCTAGGGGCGGCCGTACCCGTCGATCGACATGATGTCGATGTCGGCGATCTTGACCACGGTGGTGGAGTTCGGGGCGTGGATGATCTGCCCGTCGCCGATGTAGATCGCCACGTGGCCCAGGTCGTTGTAGAAGACGAGGTCGCCGGGCTGGAGCTCGTCGCGGGAGATCCGCGCCGTCTCGTCCCACTGCATCGCCGTGTTGTGCGAGAGGCTCACGCCCGCCGCGCCCCACGCGCCCTGCGTCAGGCCCGAGCAGTCCCACTCGTCCGGCCCCGAGGCGCCGTACACGTACTGGTCGCCGAGCTGGTCGTACGCGAACGCCACGACCGCCGAGTCGCCCGAGTAGTCGCCCCAGTCGGGCTCGGGGTTCTCCTCGGCGTACGCGTCGGCGTACTCGTCCTCGAGGGCGTCGATCTCGTCCTCGATCTCCTGCTGCTGGTCCTCGATCTCGCCGAGGATCTCGTCGGCGCTCGCCTGGAGCGCCTCCAGCTCCGCCTGGCGGGTCTCCAGCTCCTCGATCTGCGCGAGGGAGTCCTGGAGCGCCTGGTTCTCGGCGTCGGTGAGGTTCGACAGGTACATGAGCCGGTCGGCGAAGTCCGACGGGTCGCCCGCCAGCACCGAGTTGACCATCGCGAAGTCGCCGCCGGTGTAGGCCGTCGCGGCGATCTCGCCCATCCGGTCCTGCGCGTCGAGGCCCGCGGCCTCCAGCGCCGGGAGCTGCTCCTGGATCTCGGCGATCAGCGCGTTGGCGTCGTCGAGCTCCTCGCGCTTGGCGTTGTAGTCCTCGATGACCTTCTCCAGGTCCGAGTGGCGCTGGTCGATCTCCGCCTGGATCTCGTCGCTCGTCTGCGCGGACGCCTGCGAGGACGTGAACAGCGCCGCCGTCGCGGGGACCAGTGCTGCGGCCACGACGGCGGCAGCGATACGCCGGGTACGCACCAAGGGATGCGCTCCTTCCTCTGGCCGCCTACCGGGTTAGCTGTCGGGTTCGGGCGGAAGGAAGGGTCGCCCTACGCGTGCATGCGATTCACCCCGTCGGCCCCTGCACGCGGCCGACTGCTGGTTCCCCGGCTCGAGCCCGGCGGGATCCGGGCCGACTCGGCGGTGCCGCGCGGCGGATGCGGGGTGCACCCGAGTTTCCGACGCGACGGGTTCACGTTAGAGGCCAATATGAGTCGAGACAAGGCCGGGGGGAGAATTTCTCGCACAATGGCACGGAATACTACGGGCCGCTGCTCAAGGCTGACGAGCAGTTGCCGCAATACCCCGCAGGGGTATACACTGACCACTGGAGGGAAGCGACATGGCAAGCGACGACACCGCGCACGCCCCTGGACCCGACGACGGCGGCAGCGGGCACGAGCACTACTGGTACCACGGCGACAAGGCCGCGCTCACGCGCCGCCTCAAGCGCATCGAAGGCCAGATCCGCGGCATCCAGCGGATGGTCGACGACGACCAGTACTGCATCGACATCCTGACCCAGATCTCCGCGTCCACCAAGGGGCTTCAGGCCGTCGCCATCAACCTCCTCGAAGGCCACCTGGCCCACTGCGTCGCCGAGGCGCAGACCTCCGGGGACCCGACCGCCGCCGAAGCCAAGGTGAAGGAAGCCTCGGACGCGGTGGCCCGCCTGCTCAGAACCTGACAAGGAGTCCGAACATGGAAACCGTCTACGTCGTCAAGGGCATGACCTGCGGCCACTGCGCCGGCAGCGTCACCTCCGAACTCACCGCCCTCCCCGGCGTCTCCGGCGTCGACGTCGCCCTCGACACCGGCAAGGTCACCGTCACCAGCGAGGCCGCCCTCACCGAGGACCAGGTCCGCGAAGCGGTCGACGAGGCCGGCTACGAACTCGTCGGCGTCGCCGAATAAGGACCCGCACCACAGGCCCTGACCACCCGTTCACCGGGTGTTCAGGGCCTCGTCGTTGCATCCGCCGAGACGCCCTGACGTACAGTCGGAGCATGGCAGTCTCCGACGACGACCGTTCCGTCGAACTCGACGAGGACTTCTCGGTGCTCCCGGACCAGACCTCCGACGACACCGACCGCGGCTGGGGCGAGGCCCCCGCCCCCCGTCGCACCCGGCGCGAACTCTCCGCCCGCGACCGCGACCTCCTCGCCGAGCGCCCCCCGCACTGGTCCTGAGCGGCGGCACCCGAATGGCCGACGCCTTCCCGCCCGGCGAACGAGTCGAACTCGTCGCCCGCGCCGTGCTGCTCCGCGCCGGCCTCGCCCGCTTCCACGAGGAGCGCCGCGTCAACTGGGACCGCCTCACCGGCGACCGCCGCCCCGCGGTCGACGACCCCGACGCCCTCACCCTCGACACCCGCCCCGGCGCCCGCACCGAGAACGCCGACGACCTCCGCACCCTCGCCGACGCCCTCCGCCTCATGGACCGCGTCATCGACCTCCTCGAATCCCCCACCGAGGACATCGCCGTCGTCGCCTACGCCCTCGAACAGCTCCAGCACACCGTCATCGAACTCGAGGAGTACGCGGACCTCAAGGAACCGGTCGGCCTCCTGCGCCAACTGCTCGAGAGCCGCGAAGCCTGACCCCGTGGGGCACTGGGGAACCCGCCTCCCCCAAACCGATCGTCACCCCCACAAGGCCGACGTGTACCCGCAAATCGGCGCAGAGCGAGTAACCTGTCACTGACCGAACCCCACGGCCAGAACGGACCCGCACAACATGCCCTATACCCGCGACGCCCCGAGGCCCGCCCGTGCCCGGCGCTGACGTCTTCAGCATCGCCCCCGACGAAGTCCACAAGTCCGTGGAGATCCTCTTCGACGTCGAGGCGGAAGTCCAACGGCAGACCGCCGACCTCGTTGACGGCACCGCCGACACCGCGCAATCGCTCGCCGACGCCGACCTGGCGATCGGCGCCGCGCTCGCCGAAGCCGCAGCATGGTGGAAGGCCGACCGTGCCGGAGGCTTCACCGCCCTGTGCGGCAACACCGGCGAGTACCTCGCCGTCTGCGCCGAATCGGCCGTCGAAGTCGACGACTACAACGCGGGCGACTTCGCCTCCCTCGCCGACCACGACCGCTACCCCGGACGGGCCAACGAGCACGCCTCGTCCCGCCCCGACTGGTAGGCCCCCGCGATGAGCGACATGTCCTGGAAAGACCTCCGCGACCTCGAATGCGCGAACCTCCGGTACGTCGGCAACCTGTGGACGACCTACGCCGCCGCCATGGTCGAGCAGACCGAGCGCCTCCGCACCGACGTCGTCGACGGCCACCTCAGCACCGACCACTACGAATCCGACACCGCGGACCTCGTCCGCGAGCAGATCGGACTCATCGGCGGCCGCTTCGAGGACGACCTGTCCGACTACGCGACCGTCCGCGTCGCCACCACCATGCTCGAAGCCGCCGACGCGCTCGCCGCCGAACAGCTGGAACTCCGGGAACTCGCCTCCCTCATCGACGACCACGGCTTCGAGATCGAAGGCGACCCGCACGAGTACGAAGTCAACCCGAGCGCCGACCTCCACCAGGCGATCTGGGTGAGCCTCGACCCGCCCCAGTGGCTGTGCGACCGCATCGGCATGGAGAAATCCTCCGGCTGGTACGACCTCCTCAGCCAAGCCGAAGCGCTCGGCAGGGTCAAAGACCTGTACGACTCC
The DNA here is from genome assembly GCA_040643255.1 of Glycomyces sp. NPDC047369. Classification (GTDB taxonomy): domain Bacteria; phylum Actinomycetota; class Actinomycetes; order Mycobacteriales; family Micromonosporaceae; genus Glycomyces. The sequence goes on from JBEYTX010000002.1 coordinate 1,112,208, forward strand.
GCGAACGAGCTCTGCGCGCAGTACCAGGACTGGCTGCGCGCCGTCATGTCCCGCGCCCACGACGCCGACGACGACGCGGCCGCCGCCCTCTCCGCCATGCGCGACAACCCGCCCGAACTGCCGCCCCAGTTCGGCGCCACCTACGACGACCTCATCGACGACTACAAGACCGCCCTCACCGAGGAGACCGCCGCCGAGATGGAGGCGATCGCCAACGGCGACACCGACATGTCCCCCGAGCAGGTCAATCAGTGGTGGGAGGACCTCACCGACGCCGAACGCGCAGCCCTCGTCGCCGAACACCCCGAATGGGTCGGCCCCACCGACGGCATCCCCACCGAAGCCCGCGACACCGCCAACCGCACCAATCTCGGCAACCAGATCGACACCCTCGACGACCAGATCGCCTCCATCGAAGCCCAACTCGCCGGAGCCCGCGGATACGACGAAGGCGCATCGACCGACTACGACGCACTCCACGCGCAACTCGCGGATTTGCAACAGGACCGCGACGACCTCGCGGCGCTTCAGGACCGGATCACCGACGAGGAAGGGAACCCGGCCTCCTACGACAAGACCGGGCAGCCCTATTTCCTCCTCGGATTCGGAACCGAAGGCAGCGGGCAGGCCATCGTGTCCATCGGCAATCCCGATACGGCCGCCAATGTCAACGCCTACGTGCCCGGCACGACCGCGGACCTCGAAGGCGCCTCAGGAGGATTGATGGGTCGTGCCGAGACCATGGCGCGAGACGCGTACAAACTGGACCCGGCCAACGAGACCGCCACAGTCCTCTGGCTCGGCTACGATGCGCCGGATTCAGTCGCACCTCAAGCGATGCAGGAAGAATGGGCCGAAGGCGCCGCCGAGGATCTCGAATCGTTCACCAACGGCATCCGCGCGACCGCCGAAGGCGAACCATCGAATCTCACGCTGACCGGCCACTCCTACGGAACCACCGTCATCGGCTACGCTGCCTCGAACGAAGGCGTCGAAGCCGACAACCTCGTTCTCGTCGCTTCACCAGGGGTCACCGTCGACACAGCGGACGCGCTCGGCGTCGAGGGCGTGTACGCGACGACGAACGACCTCGACCCGATCAGTTCGGGAACCGTACATGGAGCGGACCCCACTGAAGCCGCGTTCGGCGCGACCGTGCTCGAAAGCACTCCGGGCTCGGTCACCGAGAACAACCACAGCACCTACTGGAGCGAAAGCAACCAGACGGGACGTGATGCCATGGCGGGCGTCGTTACGGGAGTAGCAGGATGACCTGGCCGAAGCACCTCGCACCATTGACCGCCCTTGCCGCTGTGGTGAGCCTGTCCGCCTGTTCCTCCCCTGGAGCCGACATGAACCACCCGCCCGAGAGCGAATACACGCAGGCCGAAGCATATGCACCGATGGAAGCCGCAGCGGCCGATGCGGTTCTGGCGCTGCCGGATTTCCCCGGGTTCGACCGAAGGATCTGGACAGAGCTGCCGTGCTCCCACGACGGTATCGACGATCCCGAGTACACAAGCATCGAGATCGATTACGAGTTCACTCTGGAGGACTCCGAGAGCGAACTGGTCCGCGAAACCTACGCTGAATCGCTGCGAGACCACTGGACCTCCCTGGGATACGAGATCACCGACGAATACGAGACCGAGCGAGGCGACCGTGTCGACCGCGGACTCGTCGTCCAGCGTGAGGACGGCATCGTGCTCTGGTACCGGGTGGTGGGCATCGTGTCCCTGACCGTCCAGTCCGGCTGCGTCCCGGTCAGCGATCCCTCCGAAATCGAGTACCTCCCGCCGACCGGCGGCATCGAGCCCGGGAGCGAGGACGATCTCGTCGGCGACTACTTCCCCGACGGCATTCCCACCGACCAGGCCGCCGCCGTCGACCCGTTCGCGAACGCTCAGGCGATCGGCGCCCTCGTCCCCTTCACTCCGCCCGGCTCTTACGAAGATCTGCTGTGAGGGCCTGACGCACGCAAGCGGAAAGGCCCGGACCGAGGGGAGGGAGGCTCCCCCTGGTCCGGGCCCGGTGCGCCCCGGGGGGCGCGGTGTCGAGCAGTAGGTCTAGCCCTTGACGGCACCGCCGGTCAGGCCCGAGACGATGTAGCGCTGCAAGCTCATGAACACGGCCACCGTCAGCACCGACGTCAGGAGCGTGCCCGCCGCGAAGATCCCGAAGTACGACGCCGGCGAGTTGTCCGCCGTCAGAGTCTTCAGGCCCACCGCGAGGGTCATCTCCGGGCGGTCGGTGAGGAACAGCGACGCCAGGATGAAGTCGTTCATCGTGCCCACGAACGCGAGGATCCCCGAGATCGCGATGATCGGCGCCGCGAGGGGCAGGATCATCCCGAAGAAGATCTGCGCGTGCGACGCGCCGTCGATCGTCGCCGCCTCGTCGAGCTCCTTCGGGATCGTGTCGAAGAAGCCCTTCATCAGCCACGTCGAGACCCCGAGCGCCCCGCCCATGTACACGAGCATCAGGCCCAGCTTCGTGTTCAGGCCCGCCACCGGGTAGAACTCCCCGATCGCGCCGAAGATCAGGTACAGCGCCACCACCGACAGGAACGCCGGGAACATCTGGATCAGCAGCAGGAACAGCAGCATCGGCCGCCGCCCCTTGAACCGGAACCGGCTGAACGCGTACGCCGCGAGGGACGAGATCAGGATCGAGATGAACGCCGCCGGGACCGCGATCATCAAGGAGTTCGCGAACCACGACGCGAACGGGATGTTCGGGTCCGAGAACAGCCGGTCGAAGGACACCAGCGAGAAGTCCGTCGGCAGCAGGCTCGTCGCCGACAGCGTCCCCTTCGGGTTGAACGCCGCCGACACCACGTACAGGATCGGCACGAGCCCGAACACCAGGACCGCGACGGCCACCAGGTGCCGCCACCCGAACTCGGCGACCCAGTTGGGCCGCTTGCGCCGCTTCACAGTCGCCATCAGTACACGTCCTCCTGGCTGCGGGTGGTCCGGAACATGACCGCCGAGATCGTGGCGACGATCAGGAAGATGAACACGCTGACCGCGCTGGCGAAGCCGTAGTCGGCGGTGGTGGCGCCGAACGCCTGCCGGAACGCGTACGTGATGAGCAGGTCGGTGCCGCCGACCGACTCGCCGGCGGGGAACGGGTTGCCGCCGCTGAGCAGCTGGATCGCGTTGAAGTTGTTGAAGTTGAACGCGAACGAGGAGATCAGCAGCGGGGTGAGCGCGATGAGCAGGAGCGGCAGCGTGATCTTGCGGAACGCCGTCACGCCGGTCGCGCCGTCGATCTTCGCGGCCTCGAGCGAGTCCGTCGGGAGCGCCTGGAGCGCGCCGAGGGAGATGAGGAACATGTACGGCCAGCCGAGCCACGTGTTCGCGATGAGGACCATCGCGCGGGCGGCCCACGTCTCGCCGTACCAGTTGACGCTGAGCCCGAACAGCTCGTTGACGAGCCCGTAGTCGCGGTTGAACATCTGCGCCCACACCAGGAGCATCGCGAACGACGGCATGGCGTACGGCAGGATCATGAGCGTCCGGTACACCTTGGTGCCGCGCATCGACGGCTTGTTCAGGGCCATGGCGGTGCCGAGGCCGATCACGAAGGTGAACAGGACGGACCCGGCCGCGAACATGACGTTCCAGGCGAAGACGCCGAGGAACGGCCCGCGGATGTCGGGGTCGGTGATGACGGACAGGTAGTTGTCGAAGCCGATGTTGACGCGCCAGCCGACGAGCGCGGCCTGGCCGTCCTCGGTGAGGAAGCTGCCCTCCTCGTCGTCGGCGTACCAGACGGTGCCGGTCGCCGAGTCGGTGATGCAGTCGCAGCCCTCGTCGTAGGAGCGCGTCGAGGTGCCCTCGAACGCCGAGAGGCCCTGCACCTTGATGCCGGTCTCGGGCCCGGTGGGGACGGCGAGTTCGGCGAGCTCGGCCTGGCGCTCGTTGAGCTCGGCGAGGTCCCACACGGTGTAGCCGGGGGCGGCGGTGATCGCGCCGGAGGCGTCGACCGTCGCGTCGTCGAGCTCGGTGAGGCCCTCTTCCGTTCCCGCCCACGTGGATCCGTCGGCGGTGTCGGTGAGCAGGAGGGTGAGTTCGCCGGAGGCGGACTCGCCGACGGAGAAGCGGTAGTTCGCGCCGCCGGGGGTCTGCTGGACGCCCGCGGCGATGATCGCCTCGATCGCGCCGTCCTTGTCGGTGCGGTGCCCGTCCCCATAGTTGGAGAACGAGGTCCCGGCGGTCATGACGACCGGCGCGATCTGGAACGCGATGAGCAGGAGCGTCCCGGGGACCAGGTACTTCAGGGGGATGGAGCGGCGCTGGAGGTAGGTGTAGAAGACGACGGCGACGATGACCGCTTCGACGGCCAGGCCCCACCAGGCCTCGGCGCTGATGAGCGGCAACGCCGCCCAGACGGCCAGCGCGGCCACCGCCGCGAGTACCGCGATCTTGGTGATCTGGCCTGCGGCGGTGGTGGATCCGGCCGTCTGGGCACGTTGGTCGAGCACTGCTGCGCGTTTCCTTCGCTCGGGGAGTGGCCGGGGCCGCTACGCGCCGACGGCGTCGCGGATGGTCTGCGCGGCGGTCGCGGCCGCGTCGGCGCCCGGCGTGGTGCCGTCGATGGCGTCGGCCTCGGCGCGGCCGAAGGGCTCCCAGACGGAGTCCATGGCGGGGATGTTCGGCATGGGGACGGCGTTCTCGCCGGCGGCGGCGAAGCCCTGCGCGTCGGCGTTGCCCTCGGCGTAGGTCTCGGCGGCGGCGGTGAGCGCCGGGAGGCGGCCGCCCGCTTCGGCGAGCTTGAGCTGGAGGTCCTCGGTGAGGACGTAGTTGGTGACGAACTCCTGCGCGAACACGGCGTTCTTGGCGCCGGAGGCGACGTAGAAGCCCTGGACGCCGAGGAACGGCGAGGCGGGGTTCTGGCCCGCGAAGCCGGGGATCGCGGTGACCTCGTACTCGAGCCCGGCGCCCTGGACGTCGGTGAGGGCCCAGGGGCCGGAGATCATGAACGCGGTCTTCTGGTCGACGAAGAACGGGATGACGTTGGAGGCGTCGAAAGTGGTCTTGAGGACGCCCGCGGCGCCGAGCTCGGCGAACTTCTCGAACGCGGCGACGCCGCCGGGGGAGTCGACGCCGACGTCGGTCGGGTCGAGGTTGCCCGCGCCGTCGTCCTTGAAGAGGTAGCCGCCCATGGAGGAGAACAGCGGGTAGGCGCTGTAGGCGTTGCCGTCGACGCCGACCTCCATGGTGAGGACCTCGTCGGTGCCCGCGGCCTGGCCGGCGGTGACGAGCTCCTCGAAGGTGGCGGGGGCCTCGGGGGCGAGGGCGGTGTTGCGGATGAGGCCCAGGTTCTCGAGGGCGTAGGCGACGCCGTAGAGGTTGCCGTCGACGGTGAACGCCTTGACGGCGGTCTCGTTGAGGGCGGCCTGCTGGTCGGCGGTGAGGGTGATGGGGGCGACGGCGCCGGCGGCGGCGTACTGGCCGGCCCAGTCGTGGGCGCCCACGACGATGTCGGGGCCCTGGCCCTGCTCGGCGGCGGTGAGGAAGTCCTGCCGGAGGGTCTCGACGTGCTCTTCGACGGTGACCTTCACGCCGACGGTGGACTCGAAGTCCTTGACGAACTCCTTGAGCACGGGGGTGCGGGTCTCGTCGGCCCAGATGACGAGCTCCCCGGAGAACTCGGTGCCGGTGTCCGAGCCGCTGTCGGAGTCGTCGCCGCAGGCGGCGGCCGCGCCGAGGGCGGCGGCGGAGACGGCGGTGATACCCAGGGTCCTTCTGCGCATGTCTTCTTTTCTCCTCATTGAGGGGCCCCGGGGCGGGGGCCGCTGGTCCGGGGACTCGCGTCCCGACTTCCTACGACATTAGCAAGATGTTTCAGAATCAGGAAAGCCTTGCAACCAAACTGTTGCCAACTTTCAGATAGGCTAGTCTGTCATCATGCGGCTTCGACTCTCTGACATCGCCCGGCAGGCCGGGGTCAGTGAGGCAACGGTGTCCCGGGTCCTGAACGACAAGCCCGGCGTCGGTCAGCAGACCCGACAGTCCGTCCTCACTGCCCTCGACGTGCTCGGCTATGAACGCCCCCAGGCCCTCCGCAAGCACGCTATCGGCCTGATCGGCCTGGTCGTGCCCGAACTGGAGAACCCGATCTTCCCGCTCTACGCGCAGACGATCTCCAACGTCCTGGCCGGTTCGGGGTACACCCCGGTGCTGTGCACCCAGACCCCCGGCGGGGTCTCCGAGGACGAGTTCGTGGAGATGCTCCGCGAGCGGGCCGTCGCCGGGATCATCTTCGTTTCAGGCTTGCACGCGGACACCACCGCGAGCACCGAACGCTACCAAGAGCTCAAGGACAAGCGCCTCCCGGTGGCCTTCGTCACGGGCCACCCCGAAGGCGTCGAGGCCGCCTCGTTCTCCTGCGACGACACCGTCGCCGCCCGCATCGCCGTCGAGCACCTCGCCGGCCTCGGCCACACGAAGATCGGGCTCGTCTCGGGCCCGGACCGGTACTGGCCGGTGCGCCGCAAGATCTCCGGGTACCGCGCCGCCATGCAGCACGTCGGCCCCGAGCTCATCGAGCTGACCCTCTTCGGCGAGCAGGGCGGGCACGCTGCCGCGTCCCGCCTCATCGACCGCGGCGCGACCAGTGTCGTCTGCGGCTCCGACATGATGGCCCTCGGCGCGATCCGCGCCGCCGAGGAGCGCGGCCTCAACGTCCCGCAAGACTTTTCAGTCGTGGGCTACGACGACTCCCCCCTCATCGCCCACACCAACCCCCCGCTCACGACCGTGCGGCAGCCGGTGCGCGACATCGCCACCGCCGCCGCGCGGGCCCTGCTCGACGAGATCGCCGGGCAGCCCACCCCGTCGTCGGAATACCTGTTCCGGCCCGAACTGGTCGTACGCGGGTCCACCGGTGCGGCACCCCGAGAAGACTGAAAGGGAAACTCACCGATGAGTGAACACTGGTGGCGCGACGCGGTCATCTACCAGGTGTACCCGCGCTCCTTCGCCGACGCGAACGGCGACGGCATGGGCGATCTGGAGGGCATCCGCTCCCGCATCCCCTACCTCGCGGCGCTCGGCGTCGACGCCATCTGGCTGTCGCCGTTCTTCGCCTCGCCGCAGAAGGACGCGGGCTACGACGTCTCCGACTACCGCCGGATCGACCCGCGCTTCGGCGACCTCGGCGACTTCGACCGGATGCTCGCCGACGCGCACGCCGCGGGCATCCGCCTCATCGTGGACCTCGTCCCCAACCACACCTCCTCGGAGCACGAGTGGTTCCAGGCCGCGCTCGCTGCGGCACCCGGCTCGCCGGAGCGAGAGCGCTACCACTTCCGCGACGTCGTCGACCCCGAGGTCCCGCCGAACAACTGGCAGTCGATCTTCGGCGGCCCGGCGTGGACGAAGACCGACGACGGCAAGCAGTGGTACCTGCACCTGTTCGACGCCTCGCAGCCGGACCTGAACTGGGACAACCCGGAGGTCCACGCCGAGTTCCAGTCGGTGCTGCGGTTCTGGCTCGACCGGGGCGTGGACGGCTTCCGCATCGACGTCGCGCACGGCATGGTCAAGGCCGAGGGCCTCCCGGACACCGGCGGCGACGGCACGATCGAGATGATCGGCACGACGCAGGCCCCGTTCTTCGACCAGGACGGCGTCCACGACATCTACCGGACGTGGCGCCCGATCATCGAGGAGTACGAGGGGGACCGGATCTTCGTCGCGGAGGCGTGGACGGACTCGGCCGAGCGCCGCTCCCTGTACCTGCGGCCCGACGAGCTGCACCAGGCGTTCAACTTCGACCTGGTGCTCGCGCCGTTCAGCGCCGCGGACTTCCGCAAGGCCATCGACTCCGAGATCGCCAACAACGCGGGCGTGGGCGCGCCCTGCACGTGGGTGCTGTCCAACCACGACGTGCAGCGCCACGTCACCCGCTACGGCGGCGGTGAAGTGGGCCTGGCCCGCGCGAAGGCCGCGACGCAGCTGCTGCTGTCGCTTCCGGGCGTCGTGTACGTCTACCAGGGCGAGGAGCTGGGCCTGAACGAGGTCCTCGACCTGCCCGCGGAGGTCCGCGAGGACCCGACGTTCTTCCGCACCAACGGGGCGCAGATCGGCCGCGACGGCTGCCGCGTCCCGCTCCCGTGGACCCGCGAGGGCTCCTCGTTCGGGTTCGGCACCAACGGGTCCTGGCTCCCGCAGCCCGCCGACTGGGCGGACCTGTCGGCCGAGGCCGAGGACGGCGTCCCCGGCTCGACCCTGGAGTTCTACCGGGAGGCCATCGCGGTCCGCAAGGCCCACAAGGCCACCGGCCTGACGTGGCTGGCCGACCCGGGCGAGGACGCGTTCGCGTTCGACAACGGCGCGCTCGTCGCGGTCGTCAACTTCGGCAGCGAACCCGTCCCGGTCGCCCAGTACGGCACCGAGGTCCTCCTCGCCAGCGCCGCCCTCGCCGACGGCGAACTGCCCGGCGGCGCGGCCGTCTGGTTCAAGAAGTAGCGCAGGCGCAAGGGCCCGGAACCACTGTTCCGGGCCCTTCGTCGTTTTCGGGGCCCGTCGCACCCGGGGTCCGTCCGAGAGCGGTCCTGCGGCCCACCGGTCGCAGTGGACCCCACGCGACCCGCCTGTGCAGGGCCGCAGTCGCGCCGCTACGCAAACGGTATTGCCAGGCCCGGGGGCCGGGTCTAGATTCGGGGCCATCGACCCACACCCGCCCGGCGGCCCCGGCAGGAGCCGGCGGCGGGACGCGATGACGGGAGGCTCCGGCCTCCGAGGTTCTCCATTGCGGCTGACCCCGACGGAGATTCCCCCATGCCTCGAACCCTGCAACCGACCCTGCCGCGCCGCGGCCCCCGCACCGCTCCGCCACCGCCGCTGCGGCGGCGGCGCCCGCGGACCGTCCTCTCCATCATCGTGTTCACGCTGGTGTTCGCGCTCGTCGTGGTCCTCGCCGTGATGGCCGAGGCGGGCGGGCGCGACCGTCGCCGCGGCCCGATCGGCCTCGACGAGGCCCTCCCGTTCGCCGTCGCCGCGTTCGACGGCGCGGGCAACAACGAGGCCCACCCCGACTGGGGCGCGGCCGGATCCGCGTACCAGCGGCTCGCCGACCCCGCCTACGCCGACGGGATCGCCGCCATGCAGGAGGGCCCCGATCCCAGGTACGTGTCGAACCGGGTGTTCGCCGACGACCACGTCAACCTGTTCTCCGAGCGCGGCCTGTCCCAGTGGAACTGGGCGTGGGGCCAGTTCGTGGTCCACAACATCGCGCTGCGGGAGACGGTCCCGCACGACGACCCGGACGCCGAGGCCGTCGCCGTCCCCTTCGACAACGCGGACCCGTTGGAGGAGTTCACGAACGACGCCGAGTCGCTGCCGTTCGTCCGCTCGGCCGCGGCCGAGGGCACCGGCACCGACTCGACGCGCGAGCAGGTCGACCTGCTCCCGTCGTATCTCGGCGGGTTCGAGGTGTACGGCACGGAGGACCGCCTCGACTGGCTCCTCGAAGGCGAGGCCGACGGGGACCTGTCGGACAACGCGGCGTCGTTCATGCTCGACGGCGGGTACCTGCCGACCGCGGACTTCCGCGGCGACGCCGCGACCGCGCCCTATATGGACGCGTCGGGGCGGCTCACGGGCACCCCGGAGGCCGCGATGGTCACCGGCGACACCCGCGCCAACCAGTCGCCGTCGCTGCTGGCGCTGTCGACGCTGTTCGCGCGCGAGCACAACCGGATCGTCGCCGCGCTCCCGCGCCGCCTCACCGCCGAGGCGAAGTTCGCGATCGCCCGCCGGATCGTCGTCGCCGAGATCCAGCGGATCACCTACGAGGAGTTCCTGCCCGCGCTCGGCGTCGACCTCCCCGACTACGCCGGCTACGACCCCGACGTGCACGTCCAGGTCTCGAACGAGTTCGCGACGGTCGCATTCCGGGCGCACTCGATGATCCACGGCGACTTCCTCATCGACGTCGCCGACGGGTACTACACGGACGGGCAGCTGGAGGCGTTCGAGGCCGCGGGCCTCGAAGTCGAGGAGGGCGAGGACGGCGTGGAGGCCGAGGCCCCGGCGGGCCTCATGTTCTTCAACCCGGGCCTGTTCCGGGACGTGGGCCTGGAGGCGTTCGTCCACGGCATGTCGGTGCAGACCCAGTACAACAACGACGAGCTGGTGGACAACCAGATCCGGTCGGTCCTCAACCAGGTCCCGGTCGACGGCGCCACCGACTGCCTCGACGCCGCGGACTGCTTCACGATGGTCACCGACCTGCCCGCGCTCGACCTGGTGCGCGCCCGCGACCACGGCCTGCCCGGCTACAACGACCTGCGCGAGGCGTTCGGCCTGGAGCCGGCCGCGGCGTTCACCGACATCACCGGCGAGGGCACGCAGGATCTCCCCGAGGGCCTGACGATCGACTCCCCGGAGATCATGGCGTTCACGTCCTTCAGCGACGCCGAAGGGAACCCGGTCACCGAGGAGGAGGCCCGCGGCGACGGCGCCGCGGTCGCCGCGACCCGAGCGTCGACGCTGGCCGCCCGTCTGGCGGCGCTGTACGGGGACACGGACTCCCTGGACGCGATCACCGGGATGACGGCCGAGCCGCACGTGCCGGGCTCGGAGTTCGGGGAGCTCCAGCAGGCCATGTGGGCGTCGGAGTTCGCGATGCTCCGCGACGGCGACCGGTTCTTCTACGAGGGCGACGCGGCCCTGGACTTCATCGCCGACGAGTACCGGATCCGCCCGCTCGGGACGCTCCGGGACCTCATCGTCCGCAACACCGAGATCGACCGCGGCGACCTCCAGGAGGACGTGTTCTTCGCCGAGGAGGTCGCCCCGCTCCGCGCCGGCGCGGACGGCGACGGCGGCGGCCGCCCCGGCCGCGACTGCCGCCGCGAGTTCGCGACGGCCGAGGACCGCTGCCCCGGCCGCCGCTTCTGAGAACCGGGCGGCGGTGGACGGGCGGCGGCGGGCCCCGCGGCGGCCGCGCCGCGGGGCCCGTCAGCGCTTGCGCCGCAAGCGGAAGGGCCCGGACGCGGTGCGTCCGGGCCCTTCGCGCGGTCTTACTTGATCTTGGTCCCGGCGGAGCGGAGCTGCTGGCAGGCCTCGATGATGCGGGCGGCCATGCCGGCCTCGGCGAGCTTGCCGTAGGCGCGCGGGTCGTACGCCTTCTTGTTGCCGACCTCGCCCTCGACCTTGAGCACGCCGTCGTAGTTCTTGAAGATGTGGTCGACGATCGGGCGGGTGAACGCGTACTGCGTGTCCGTGTCGATGTTCATCTTGATGACGCCGAAGTCGACGGCGTCGGAGATCTCCTGCGCGGTGGAGCCGGAGCCGCCGTGGAAGACCAGGTCGAACGGCTTGTCCTTGCCGAGCTCCTTGCCGATCTCGTCCTGGATCTCCTTGAGGATCTCCGGGCGCAGGTGCACGTTGCCGGGCTTGTACACGCCGTGGACGTTGCCGAAGGTCAGCGCGGTCATGTAGCGGCCGTTCTCGCCGGAGCCGAGGGCGGCGACGGTGGCGCGGGCGTCCTCGACGGTGGTGTACAGCTGCTCGTTGATCTCGGCCTCGACGCCGTCCTCCTCGCCGCCGACGACGCCGATCTCGACTTCGAGGACGACCTTCGCCTTGGCGGTGCGGGCCAGCAGGTCCTGCGCGATCTCGAGGTTCTCGGCGAGCGGCACGGCCGAGCCGTCCCACATGTGCGACTGGAACAGGGGCTCCTCGCCGCGGGCCACGCGCTCCTCGGAGATGGCGAGGAGGGGCCGGACGAAGCCGTCGAGGTGGTTCTTCGGGCAGTGGTCGGTGTGCAGGGCGACCTTGACCGGGTAGTTCTTGGCGATCTCGTGCGCGGCGGCGGCGAGCGCGGCGGCACCGGTGACCTTGTCCTTGATCGTGGGGCCGGAGAGGTACTCGGCGCCGCCGGTGGAGACCTGGACGATGCCGTCGGACTCGGCCTCGGCGAACGCGGCGAGCGCGGCGTTGAGGGTCTGGGTCGAGGTCACGTTGATGGCCGGGTAGGCGAAGGAGCCGGCCTTCGCCCGGTCGAGCATCTCGTTGTATTCCTCGGGTGTTGCGATAGGCATGCTGCCTGCTCCTTTTACAAGTCGATGATTGCTCCCCGACCGGGGGCCAGACCCAGACGCCGCTGTCTGATGGCCTCGAACTGTTGCGTCGAGGTGAAGTATCGCCCACGAACATGTGAAGGCACGTCCCAGGCTACCTGGTGGTTCACTGGCCGGACGCGGCCCTCGGCACTACGGTTGGTTTATGAATTATCACCAGGAATGGGCGGAAGAAAACGACGAGCTGTCCGAGTTCGACCTCGCCGGTTCCTCCGAGCCTCCCGGCGAGAACGATCCTGAAGCGCCCGTGACGGACCCGGACCCGCCGGACGAGGCGGACCGGGCGGACGCGGCCGACCAGCTCATCGAGATCCAGTTCGGCGAGGAGGAGAACGAGGCCCCCGAGTAGCCCAAGGAGCAGGGCCCGGTCCCGCAGTGCGCTGCGGAACCGGGCCCCTGTGCATTCCGGTCGTTAAGCGGTACCCAGCCGGTCGAGGATCCATGCGAGGTTGAACGCCTCCTCCTCCCAGGCGTCGTAGCGCCCGGAACGGCCGCCGTGCCCGGCCTCCATCTCGGTCTTGAGTAGCACGTCCGAGTCCGGGCTCTCCCGCCGCAGCTTCGCGATCCACTTCGCGGGCTCGTGGAAGCCCACGCGGGTGTCGTTCAGGCTGGTGACGGCGAGGATCGCCGGGTAGGTGACGCCGGTGATGTTCTCGTACGGCGAGTACGACTTCATGTACGCGTACACCTCGGGGGACTCCAGCGGGTTGCCCCACTCCTCCCATTCGATGACGGTGAGCGGCATCGTCGGGTCGAGGATCGTGTTGAGCGCGTCGACGAACGGGACGTCGGCGAGGATGCCCGCGAACCGCTCGGGCGCGAGGTTCGCGACCGCGCCCATGAGCAGGCCCCCGGCGGACCCGCCGCGGGCGACGATCCGGTCGGGCGCGGCCCAGCCGACCGCGGCGAGGTGCTCGGCGCAGTCCACGAAGTCGGTGAACGTGTGCTTCTTCTCCAGGAGCTTGCCCTGCTCGTACCACTGCCGGCCCATCTCGCCGCCGCCGCGCACGTGCGCGATGGCGAAGACGACGCCGCGGTCGAGCAGGCTCAGGCGCGCGATCGAGAAGTACGGGTCGATGGAGTGCTCGTAGGACCCGTACCCGTACAGCAGGCACGGCGCGGTCCCGTCGGGCTCGATCCCGGCCTTCGCGACGATGGAGATCGGGACCTTCGTGCCGTCCTGGGCGGTCGCCCACTCCCGGTACTGCACGTAGTCGGCGGGGTCGAAGTCGCCGAGCACGGGGGTGCGCTTGCGCAGGTGCAGCTCGGCGGCGTCGATGTCGTAGTCGTACACCGAGGACGGCGTCACGAGCGAGGTGTAGCCGAGGCGGATCTGCCGCGACTCGTAGTCGGGGTTGTCGCCCAGGCCCACCGAGTAGATCGGCTCGTCGAACGCGATCTCCTTGAGGTCGCCCGCCGCGTCGAGGATGGCGACCTGCGAGAGCCCGGCCCGGCGCATCGACACGACGACGTGGTCGTTGAACGCGTCGGCGGACTCCAGCCGCACCGCCTCGTCGTGGGCGATGACCTCGTGGAACTGCGTCGTGTCGTCCACGGGCGTCCAGCCGAGCGTGAAGTTCTCGGCGCCGCGGTTGTGCAGCACCCAGAACCGGTCGCCCTGGTGGTCCACGGACACCTCGACGCCCTGCTCGCGGCCGTTGCCGAACACGGTGAACTCGCCGGTGGGGTCGGCGGCGTCGAGGTAGCGGACCTCGGTGGTGATCTTCGAGCCGGACACGATGAACAGGTACCGCTCGGAGCGGGTGAGGTCGATGCCGGTCCAGAACCGCTCGTCGTCCTCCTGGTGGACCAGCACGTCCTTGTCCTCGTGCTCGCCGAGGACGTGCCGCCACACCTGGTGGGGGCGCCACGCGTCGTCCACCTTGGTGTAGAAGAACACCGAGCCGTCCAGCGACCACGACCCGCCGTAGAACACGTTCGGGATGTCGTCGGGGAAGTCGTCGCCGGTGCGCAGGTCCCTGAACCGCAGGGTGAACCGCTCGTCCCCGGAGTAGTTCACCGCGTAGGCCAGCAGGTTCCCGTCGGGGGAGACGTCGCAGGTGCCCAGCGAGAAGAAGTCGTGGCCCGCGGCGAGCTCGTTGCCGTCGACGAGGATCTCCTCGCCCTCGACCGCGACCCCGGCCTCCACCCGGGGCGGCGTGTCCCCGGCGGCCTTGACGCGGCACTGGATGCCGTACTGCTTCCCCTCCTCGGTGCGCCCGTAGTACCACCAGCCGCGCTTGCGGACGGGGACGGAGAGGTCGGTCTCCTGGGTGCGGCCCTTGATCTCGCCGAAGATCGCCTTGCGGAGCGCGGCGAGGTGCCCCGTCCGCGACTCGGTGTAGGCGTTCTCGGCCCGCAGGTAGTCGAGCGTCTCGGGGTCCTCGGGGTCCTTCAGCCAGGCGTACGGGTCGTCGACGGTGTCGCCGTGGTGGGTTCGCGCGTGCGCGCGGCGGGGCGCCGCGGGTTTCGCGGGTTGCGTTTCCGACATGCCTCAACAATAAGGGCCCGGCGCGGGACGCGCCGGTCACAGCGCGGCCGTCCGCAATCGATCATAAGTTACCCATGAGTAATATACGTGCGGTTGGAATCCCGTGAAAACGCCCGAACCAGGGCGCATCGGCCTGTGAGGATAGTGCCCATGAGCGACAGGAGCGACGACGAGGGGCCCGTGCCCGAAACGTCCGCGAGCGAACCCGAGACCGCGCCCGCGCGCCCCGACAGCGGAACGGACCCGACGGAGTCCATTCCCGCCGCCGGAGCCGCCGTCGCCCCGCCGCCCGCCGACCGCACCGCCGTCCTCGACCGCACCGCGCCCCTCGACCATGCCGCCCTCCTCGAACGACCGAACGGCGACCCGTTCCTCGACGCCCGCGGCCTCACCGCGACCGGCCGCCAGGGCGCGATCTTCACCGACGTCTCCCTCACCGCCCGCCTCGGCCAGGTCGTCGCCGTCTGCGGCGACGGCGGCGACGGCCGCTCCTCCCTCCTCCTCGCCCTCGCCGGGCGCTTCCGCACCACCGGCGGCACCCTCACCGTCGACCGCCAGACCCGCCCCGCCCAGATCCGCCGCCGCTTCACCGTCGCCCAGGCCGGACCCCCGATCCGCTTCGCCCAGTACCACACCGTCGCCTCCTGCATCAAAGAGACGACCACCGTCTCCGGCGGCGCCGCCACCCCCGCGAACATCCACGCCTGGCTCGACCGCCTCGCCGTCGGCGTCGACACCGGCGACACCTTCGGGTTCCTGCCCCGCATCGACCAGATCCGCTTCGCCATCGCCTGCGCCGCCGCCGGCCGCACCCCCGCCGTCGTCGTCGACGACGCCGACACCGGCCTCGACACCTGCGGCGGCGAACGCGTCTTCGAAGCCCTCCGCACCGTCGCCGACGCCGGCCAGCTCGTCATCGCCGCCTGCACCCGCACCGACCCGCCCGCCGACACCGTCGTCGACCTCCGCGGCCAGGACCACGCCCGGCACCCCCGCCGCAACCACCACGAGCGCAACGGAGGCCACCAGTCATGAGCCCCTTCACACTCGCCGCCGCCGAACTCCGACGCTTCCGCGGCCACCCCATCCGCACCCTCGCGCTCGTCGCGATCGTCCTCATCCCGCTCGTCTACGGCGGCCTCTACCTGTGGTTCGCCTGGAACCCCTACGGCAAGCTCGACCAGATGCCCGTGGCCGTCGTCAACCTCGACGAAGGCGCGGCAGTCGAAGCGAACGGCGACACGCAGCAGATCAACGGAGGCGACCAACTAGTAGACCAGCTGAAGGAAGACCGCATCTTCGACTGGCAATTCGTGTCCGCCTCCAAAGCCGCGCAAGGCCTCGAGGACGGCGACTACTACATGGTCATCACCGTCCCCGAGGACTTCTCCGCCCACCTCGCGAGCCTCTCAGGCACCGACCCCGAGCAGGCCACCGTCGAATTCGACCTCAACGACGCCAACGGCTACGTCGCCGGCATCATGGCCTCCACCGTCGAAGCCGAACTCCGCAACCAGATCAACACCGCCGTCTACGTCACCTTCGCCACCACCATCTTCGGCGACCTCACCCAGCTCAACCAGGGCCTCACCGACGCCGCCGCCGGCGCCACCGAACTCGCCGACGGCGCCGCCACCGCCCAGACCGGCGCCAGCGACCTCGAATCCGGCCTCGGCGACCTCACCACCGGCGCCCAGCAGGTCGCCGACGGCGCCGCCCAGGTCAGCGACGGCGTCGACCAGGCCGTCGACGTCGCCCAACCCGTCGTCCAGACCCTCGCCGACAACTGGACCCAGATCCAGACCGGCGCCTCCAGCGCCGCCGACCTCGCCGACCGCGCCGACACCGACCTCGACACCGTCTACGCCACCCTCTGCACCGACAACCCCGACGCGGACGCCGACGCCTGCACCCGCCTCCAGTCGTTCATCACCGACGCCGACACCGCCAACACCGACATCCAGTCCGCCAACGACCAGATCCAGTCCACCTCCACCGACACCCTCGACCAGGCCTCCGAGGACCTCACCACCCTCCAGACCGGCGCGAGCGACGTCGCCGACGGCGCCTCCCAGGTCGCCACGGCCGCCGCCACCGCCGAAACCGGCGCCGGCGACCTCGCCGACGGCCTCACCGACCTCCACGACGGCGCCGAGACCCTCGCCTCCAAGCTCGCCACCGCCGCCGAATCCGTCCCCAGCACCAACCCGGCCGACGACGCCGACAACGCCGAGGCCTACGGCAGCCCCGTCGCCGTCAGCGAGACGAACCTCAACCCGGCCGACACCTACGGGCGCGGCCTCGCGCCGTTCTTCATCGCGATCGCCCTGTGGGTCTTCGGCCTCATGGCCTACCTCGTCCTCTCCACAGTGAACCAGCGCGCCCTGGCCGGCCCGCTGCGCTCCGTCCCGATCGCCATCGGCGGCTGGCTCCCGGGCGCGTTCCTGGGGGTCCTCTCCGCGATCGTGCTCTACCTCGCGGTCGAACTCGGCCTGGGCCTGAACCCGAAGGACGCGCTCGACACGGTCGGCCTCTCGATCCTCGTGATCCTCACGTTCACGGCGATGGCGCACCTGTTCAAGCTGGCATTCGGAACGGCGGGCAGCCTGCTCCTCGTCGTCCTCCTGATGCTCCAGCTGACGAGCGCGGGCGGACTCTACCCGGTCGAGACGACACCGAGGTTCTTCCAGGCGCTGCACCCGCTGCTGCCGATGAGCTACGTGGTCGACGCGCTGCGGGTGACGATCAGCGGCGGCGAGACCTCGCACGTCGTCAAGGCGCTGGTGATCCTGGCGGTCTACCTGGTCGGCGCGCTGGCGCTCTCGTCGCTGGTGGTCGCGGCGAGAAGGCGCTGGAAGCCCGACAGCCTGAACGAACCGCTGCAAGTCTGAGCGAACGAGGCCCGGTCCGGAACGGACCGGGCCTCCGGTCAACTCGCTACTCCTCCAAGAGGAAGCTCAACCCGTCAAGGACACGGCCCAACCCGAACTCGAACGCATGCTCGGCGTCGTAGGCCCCGCCGTGCGCCTCCCCGGCGGCTGCCCCGACCCGAACAGCGGTGGGAAACCGTTCGGGGTCAAGCACTCTCGCGAGTAGCGGCCCATTGAGGGCCCACCACTCCGCATCGCTCAAGTCGCTCGAGTCCCGCTCGGCATCGGCCAGGGCCGCGTCCCGAGCCGCGGTCCTGACGAACCCGAGCAGATAAGCAAGCACGTCGTCCATGGCGACCGCGTCGAGCCCGAGCCCCTCTAGTGCCCGAAGCTCATGCTCGTACTTCGCGCACTGCCCGGGCCCGAGCGGAGGCCGGCTGGGCGACACCGAAGCGGCCCAAGGATGCCGCCGGTACAGCAGGTAGTTCTCCCGCGCGAGCACCCCGAGCCGCTCCCGCCAGGGCAGCCCCTGCACTGCCTCCCGCTGCATGGCCCCGAACAGCGAGTCGAGCATCAAAGCGGTGAGCTCGCTCTTCCCGGGAACGTACGTGTACAGAGTCATAGGAGCCTTCCCCAGCTCCTGAGCGAGCCGCCGCACCGTCACGGCCTCCAACCCCTCGGCATCGGCCAGCGCAACAGCCGCAGCGACCACCTCATCGACGGTCAGCCCCTTCCGGGGCCCGCGGCTCGCTTCGGGCCCGGCCCTCCACAGCAGCTCGAGCAGGTTCGGTTTCGGCGTCTCAGTGGCAGCACTCACGCGAAAATCCTACCCGCAAAAATTTGTACGCCGTACGACGTACTAAGTACAATATACAACGTACGAAGCAAATGAACCCGCCAAGTCTCGGAGCACCCATGCGAATCACCTCGTCCGCCGTCTCGCTCAACGTCACCGACCCGACCGCCTCCGCCGACTTCCTCAAGCGCCACTACGGCTTCACCGAGGACATGGCGGCCGACGGCTTCGTCTCCCTCTCCCGCCCCGACGCCGGCTTCAACGTCATCTTCCTGAAGACCGGCCTCCCCACCTTCAAGCCCGAGAGCGCCAAGGGCCACGCCGACGGCCTCCTCCTCGCCTTCGTCGTCGACGACATTGACGCCGAGTACGAGCGCATCCAGGCCGAAGGCGTCCCGATCACGACCCCCATCGAGACCGAGGAATGGGGCGAGCGCTACTTCCAGACCACCGACCCCAACGGCGTCATCATCCAGCTCGTCCAGTGGATGACCGACCCGCAAACCCCCGCCGAGTTATCCACACCCACCCCACCAGGCAAAACACCAAACACTCACATAGTTATCCACAGGCAGAAAAACAAACCTTGGCAACCCATTCCCGGCATGTGATTGTAGATATCAAAAACACCTGTCTCCGGTGGTGGTGGAGAGGAGGCAGGTGGAGTCGGTCCCGGTAGGACTGGCGGTGAATGTGGGAAACCCCGGGGACCGCCCCCGAAGACCGCGCGGGAGTGCACTCCCGCGCGGCTCCTACCGGAGAAACACCTCGCGAGGTGAGTAACACGCGGGCGCACCGGCACCCAGCCGGTGCGCCCGCACCAATCCAAACCAAAGACCGATCCAACCGGCCCCGAAACGACGACCTACGAAAGCCGGAACAGGGCCGACCCGTGCGGCTGCAACTTCACCCGAAGCGCATCCCCGGGTACCAGGTCCGCCCGCCCCCAGCAATCCCGGATCCGCCCCGGCTGGGCCGTCCCGAGGGCCGCCCACGGGACCTGGATCTCGGCGGGCTCGGGGCCGCGGTTGAAGAGGGCCGCGAAGGCGCCGTCTTCGGAGGCCCAGGCGACGAGCTTGTCCTCGCGCCAAACTTCGCGGGACCCGGCGGGGTGGCGTTGGGCGGCGAGGACTTCGAGGTTGGTGAGGAGTTCGATCGTTTCAGCGCTGGAGTTTGGCAGGTCGGCGCCGACCATGAGCGGGGAGCGGGCGATGCACCAGAGGGTGAGCATCGTGCGCTGCTCGTCGGGGGTGAGGAGGCTCTCGCGGGGCTCGCCGACTTCCGCGCGAACGCCCATGCGGCCCAGGGGGAGCATGTCGGCGTCGGGCCAGTGGCCCGGGCCGGCGTGGGGGGCCCATTCGCGGAGGAGGTCGAACTGGGCGTTGATGTCGCGCCAGCGGTCCCACAGATCGGCGGAGATGCGCCACAGGTGGGAGTGGGCCTTGAGGTGATCGGCGTGGGCCGTGGAGAGGTTCATGCCTGGAGAGAGGCTGAGGAGGATGTCGCGGTCGGCGTTGTCGATCGCGTGCCAGAACGCCTCGACCTCGTCCTCCCAGTAGGGGGCGATCATGTCGTCGGCCTTCACGTAGTCGACGCCCCAGTCGGCGAACTGGCGGGCGAGGGCGTCGTAGTACGCCTGGCCGCCCGGGTGGGAGTGGTCGATGCCCCAGTTGTCGTCGATCCACGAGGAGACCCGCTCGCGGTCGGGGATCTGCGCGGCCGAGTACTCACTGCCCTTGATCGGGGTGTCGGCCGCGACGGCCTGGCGGGGGACGCCGCGGAGGATGTGCAGGCCGAACTTCAGGCCCAGGGAGTGCACGTAGTCGGCGAGGGGCTTGAACCCGGCGCCACCGGCCGCGGAGGGGAAGCGGTTCGGGGCGGGCTGCGGGAGGCCGTACTCGTCGAGGACCAGCTTGGTGCCGGAGTTGTAGCCGCCCGCGCGGGCGGCCGGGTCGTACCACTGGATGTCGACGACGACGTACTCCCAGCCGTGCTCGGCCATGTGCTCGGCGATGAACTCGGCGTTCGCGCGCGTCTCGGCCTCGGTGACCGAGGTGCCGAACACATCCCACGAATTCCAGCCCATCGGCGGGACGGCAGCGAGTCGGGTCACGGAAACCTCCTCGGGGGTAGGGTGCCCTGTACGCTACCCGCGCCCGCCGACTCGTTCCAGCGTCGCACCGGAAATGCTTGCGGCGCTTTGACTTGGTTGAGCAGGAGTTGGCCCGGCTTGCACCCGGCCCGCCGGGGTCCGGACCCGGCGGATCGCACCCGATCGGGTGCCCCGGGCCGCCGCGCCCGGCGGGGCGGGCGTCACGTTCCCCGCAATACCACTTCGGCGGCCGGGCCGGGGATGTTGTACAGTGTTCACGGCAACGCGCAGTGCGTGTTTCCTGGCCAGGTAGCTCAGTTGGTACGAGCGTCCGCCTGAAAAGCGGAAGGTCGCCGGTTCGACCCCGGCCCTGGCCACCCTCATCACCAGGCGAATCACCCCGTCTACCAGGACGAACACTGGAAGGCGGGGTTTCCTCTTGTCCGTCTCGGGCCGGCCGGATCCGGCTGGAAACGGCCGATCTACGGTCCTATAGCGGTCCCGACATTTCAGTTAAGTCGTACTAATCGGAAAAACGGTCAATTCAAACGTGAGGATGCCACCTCCTGAAGGATAATTTTTCGGCCTGAAGCTGAAGCATCATCAGGGCGGGATCCATGCGCGGAGGCTGCGTAGATCGGAGTCGATCTCCTTGTAGCGCAGAGGATTCGGCATCCTTCAGATGGGGTGCCAGTTGTTCGGCGGTGAACGCGGGCGCGGCGGGCATGGCCGGCAGGGCCTGAAGCGGATCGATCTCGGCGGCATGGCTCAGGGCCCATTCGAGCCACTCAACGGCTGATTCCAGCTCTGGGGCGGCGGGATCGGCCGCGGCGAGCTGCTCCTCGATGGTGTCGCAGTATGCCGTGATCGCCCGCACGCGCTCGAACGCTGACACCTGCTGGTACAGCGTCTCTGCGTAGAAGTGCCGCAGCGCCTTCGAACAAGCGTCCGTTTCGGCTTTCTCACGGGCGCGCTGCCGCTCGGCGGCCTCCTGTGGGTGAAGGCCGCGATCGCAGAGGTCATATCGTGCAGCCTAGGACGGAGTGGTACGTGAGAACAACGCCTTTACCGAGGAGCCGCGGTGCGGCTGCTGGATAGACTTCGGCCGCATGAGCGACGAAGTGAACTCTCAGGAGGGGCGAATCTCCTTGCGGCGCAGGGGACGCGCCGTGGCCGTGGGCAGGTCCCTATTGGTCAGTCTCGCGCAGATCGCCGTCGGTGTCGCGGTCACGTACGCCTGCCTCACCGCCCTCTCGGTCGTGGCCAGGGCGTCATCAGGCCCGCCCGGTTTCGGTGGCGCCCTTCCGTTCATGGTGGCGTACATGGTGCTCGCCCCGGTCGGTGCGATGATCGTCGGGCCCAAGGTGGCGCAGAAGCTGCAACTCGCCGCCCGCCGCGCCTACTGCCTCTCGGTCGTCGCGGTCATCCTCGTCGTGGTGCTCGGAGCGTGGAATCCGGTGCTCCACAATGTGCCGCTGCTCTTCCTTGTCCTGGCTGCGGTGAACCTGCTCGTCGGCTCCAGCACGGGCATGCACCGAAACTGGTCACCTCCGGCGGGAGCGTCCGTCCAAGCGTCTTGAGTCCGCCCCGGTCGCCGTGCGGCTCCCGCCGTCTGGACTGGCGATGGCAACGTCCGGCCGCCGCAACCGCCGCTGCGTCACGGCCCGGTCGTGCCGCGCTATAATTGGTCAATCGTCCAATACGATCGACCAAGGAGTGTGCATGGCGGGTCCGACCAACGCCGAGCGCGGCACGGCCGCCCGGGCGCGGCTTCTCGCCGCGGCCGGGGAGCTCATCGGCGAGATCGGCTGGAACGCGGTGAGCACCCGCATCCTGGCCGACCGCGCCGGGATGCGGCCGGGCCTCGTCCACTACCACTTCGAGTCGCTCCAGGCGCTGCTGCGGCAGGCGGCCCTGGAGGCGATGGACGGGATGCTCGCCGGGACCGCGGAACTCCTCGCAACCGTGCCGGACCCGGCGGACGCGATCGAGGCGATGCTCGCCGACCTCGACCGCTACACCGGCGACGACCCGGCCTCGCTGCTGTTCATCGAGGCGTACCTCGCCGCCACCCGCGACCCGGTCCTGCACGCGCGCATGCAGGAGACGGTGAACCGCTTCCGCGACGCCGTCGCCGCCGCGCTCGCCCGCGCGGGCCACGCCGCGCCCGAGGCCGCCGCGGTCCTCGTCATGGCCGTCTTCGACGGCTTCCTCCTCCATAAAGGACTGAATCCGGCGCTCTCGGCCGCGGCCGTCGCGCCGCTCCTGCGCCGGGTCACCGACACTCCAGGAGCACCCGCATGAAAGCGCTCATCTGCGGCGCCGGCATCGCCGGACTCGCCCTCGCGAACCGCCTGCACCACCACGGCTGGGACGTCCTCGTCGTCGACCACGCCGGCGGCCCCCGCGACCAGGGCTACATGATCGACTTCTTCGGCCCCGGCTTCGAGGCCCTGGCCGCGATGGGCCTCGAACCGGCGCTTCGCAAGGCCGCCAGCGACGTCGACGAGTTCCGCTACATCGACGACCGCGGCCGCACCACCGTCAGCGTCGACTACGCGCTGTTCGCCAGGGCCCTCGGCGGCCGGATCGCCAGCGTCATGCGCCCCGCCCTCGAACGGATGCTCCGCGAAGCGCTCCCGGCCGGCGTCGAACTGCGCTACGGGACCACGATCGACGCGATCGGCGACGACGAGGCCGTCCTGTCCGACGGGACCGCCGTGGACGCCGACCTCGTCGTCGGCGCCGACGGGATCCACTCCCGCGTCCGGTCCCTCGCCTTCGGCCCCGAGCCCGAGTACCTCCGCGACCTCGGGATGCACACCAGCGCTTACGTCTTCACCGATCCCGAGATGCACGACGCGGTCCGCGGCCGGTTCCTCCTCACCGAGACCCTGCGGCGCCAGATGGGCTTCTACGACCTCGGCGACGACCGCGTCGCGGTCTTCACCGTCCACCGCACCGACGACCCCGCGCTGCCCGCCGACCCGCGCGAGGCGATCCGCCGCGAGTACGCGGGCATGGGCGACCTCGCCGACCGGGCCCTGGACCGGTGCCCGCCGCCCGAGGAGGTCTACTACGACCAGGTCGCCCAGATCGAGCTGCCGCGCTGGACGAACGGCCGCACCGTCCTCATCGGCGACGCCGCCCACGCCGTCTCGCTCATCGCCGGGCAGGGCGCCTCGCTCGGCGTCGCGGGCGCCTACCTCCTCGCCGAGCGCCTCCGGCGGTCGGCGAGCTCGGGCGGGTTGCCGGGGATGGTCGCGGTCATGGTGCTGCGCACCGCTTCGAGGTCGGCGCCCGAGGTGGTCGCCTCGATGACGGCCGTGTC
>JBEYTX010000003.1:0-988 GCA_040643255.1 Glycomyces sp. NPDC047369
CCGGTTACATTCCGAACCCGGAAGCTAAGCCCTCCAGCGCCGATGGTACTGCACTCGTGAGGGTGTGGGAGAGTAGGACGCCGCCGGACAATCTTCCAGTCGAGGGCCGCCCCATCCGGGTCGGCCCTCGACTGCGTAGCGCCATTGGTGGCGCAATCAGGAAGGATGTACCTGTGAGTTCAGGACCGCAGGGCGGAGATCGTCCCCGTCGTTACGAAGACCGTACTGACGGTGCGGGCGGACGCGACCGCGGCCCGCGCCGCGACGACCGAGACCGGCCTCCGTACCGGGGAGACCGTGACAGCGGCGGCGCCCGAGGCGGATACGCCGGCGGCCGCGACTCTGGCTCCCGTGGTGGTGACCGGGACAGCTCGCGCTCCAGCGCCCCGCGTGACGGCGGTTTCCGCGGCGGCGATCGCCGTGACGGTGGCTTCCGCGGCGGTGACCGGGACGGTTCGCGTTCCAGCGCCCCCCGCGAGGGCGGCTACCGCGGCGGTGACCGGGACGGGTCGCGCTCGGGTGCTCCCCGTGACGGTGGGTTCCGGTCCGGACCTCCCCGCGAGGGCGGTTTCCGTGGCGGCGATCGGGACGGTTCGCGTTCCAGCGCCCCGCGTGAGGGTGGCTTCCGTGGTGGTGACCGTGACGGTGGTTTCCGTGGTGGTGACCGCCGTGAGGGCGGGTACCAGGGTGGCGACCGCACTCGCTCCGGCCCGCCGCGTGAGGGTGGTTTCCGCGGCGGCGACCGTGACGGTGGCTTCCGTGGTGGTGACCGCCGTGAAGGTGGTTTCCGTGGCGGCGATCGGGACGGTTCGCGTTCCAGCGCCCCGCGTGAGGGCGGTTTCCGCGGTGGCGACCGCGACGGCGGGTTCCGTGGCGGTGACCGCCGCGAGGGCGGTTTCCGTGGCGGCGACCGGGACAGTTCGCGTTCCAGCTCGCCCCGTGAGGGTGGCTTCCGCGGCGGTGACCGTGACGGTGGTTTCCGTGGTGG
>JBEYTX010000003.1:1085-907169 GCA_040643255.1 Glycomyces sp. NPDC047369
TGGTGACCGCGATGGTGGTTTCCGTGGTGGTGACCGTCGTGAGGGCGGGTACCAGGGTGGTGACCGCACTCGCTCCGGCCCGCCGCGTGAGGGTGGTTTCCGTGGCGGCGACCGTGACGGTGGTTTCCGTGGTGGTGACCGCCGTGAGGGCGGTTTCCGTGGTGGTGACCGCGATGGTGGTTTCCGTGGTGGTGACCGTCGTGAGGGCGGGTACCAGGGTGGTGACCGCACTCGCTCCGGCCCGCCGCGTGAGGGTGGCTTCCGCGGCGGCGACCGTGACGGTGGCTTCCGTGGCGGTGACCGCCGCGAAGGCGGCTTCCGTGGCGGCGACCGGGACAGCTCGCGTTCCAGCGCCCCGCGTGAAGGCGGCTTCCGCGGTGGCGACCGCGACGGCGGGTTCCGTGGCGGTGACCGCCGCGAGGGCGGTTTCCGTGGCGGCGACCGGGACAGCTCGCGTTCCAGCGCCCCGCGTGAGGGCGGGTACCAGGGTGGCGACCGCACTCGCTCCGGCCCGCCGCGCGAGGGTGGCTTCCGTGGCGGCGACCGCCGTGAAGGTGGTTTCCGTGGCGGCGACCGGGACAGCTCGCGTTCCAGCGCGCCGCGTGAAGGCGGTTTCCGTGGTGGTGACCGCGACGGCGGGTTCCGTGGCGGCGATCGCCGTGAGGGCGGGTACCAGGGTGGCGACCGCACTCGCTCCGGCCCGCCGCGCGAGGGTGGCTTCCGTGGTGGTGACCGCGACGGCGGGTTCCGTGGCGGTGACCGCCGTGAAGGCGGTTTCCGTGGCGGCGACCGGGACAGCTCGCGTTCCGGCGACCGCCGTGAGGGCGGGTTCCGGGGCGGTGACCGTGAGGGCGGCTACCGGGGCGGAGAGCGCACCGGCGGTTCCCGGGCCGACGAGCGGCCACGTCGCGAGGGGGAGTTCCGTCGGGACGACCGCGCGGGTGGCTCCGAGTCGTTCGAGGGCGGGCGCAGTTCGGCCCCGGCGTTGCCGGACGACATCGTCGCGACCGACCTCGACAAGGACGTCCGCGCCGAGTTGCTCTCGCTGAACAAGCCGGTCGCCGAGACGGTGGCCCGGCACCTGGTCGCGACCGGGCAGTTGATCGACGAGGATCCCGCCGAGGCGTTGGCGCACGCACTGGCCGCCCGGCGGTTGGCGTCGCGCATCTCCGCCGTCCGTGAGGCGGTCGGTCTGGCCGCGTACCACGCGGGGGAGTGGCAGTCGGCGATCGCCGAACTGCGCACGTACCACCGGATGAGCGGGTTGCAGAGTCACCTGGCCGTGCTCGCGGACTGCGAGCGGGCTCTCGGCCGGCCGGAGCGGGCCATCGACCTGTTCCGGGGCGCGGACCGGGAGAAGCTGGACCAGGCCGTGGCGATCGAACTGTTGATCGTCGCCGCTGGGGCACGGGGCGACCTCGGGCAGAAGGACGCCGCGGTCGCGATGCTCCAGGTCCCGGACCTCACCAGCGAGGCCACCGTGCCGTGGACGGCCCGGCTGCGGTACGCGTACGCCGACGCGCTGCTCGCGGTGGGTCGGCGCGACGAGGCCCGCGAGTGGTTCTCCCGCGCCGCTGACGTGGACACCGAGGGCGAGACCGACGCCGCCGAGCGGCTGCTCGAACTCGACGGTGTGGTCATCGAGGGTGACGACGAGGACGAGGCCGCCGAGGAGATCGCCGCGGGCCCGGGGGCTCCCGGCGCGGTGCCGGCCCGACCCGACGCCGACCTGACCGGTGACGACGAAGACGACGACGACGACCAGGACGACGACGACGACCAGGACGACGACGAAGACGACGACGACCAGGACGACGACGAAGACGACGACGACGAGGACGACGCGGACTTCGACGACGACGAGGACGACGCGGACTTCGACGACGACGAGGACGACGCCGCTGTCAGCCGTCCCGGCGACGACGAGGACTTCGACGACGAGGACGAGGACCGTCACCCGAGCGGAAGCGGCAACGCCGACGCGGGCACCGCTGGCGACAGCGGTGTGACGTCCGGCGACGCGGACGGGGACACAGCGGACGGGGACACGGCGAACGCCGCCGGGACCGTGCCGGCCGAGGGCGACGAGTCAGGGTCGACGCGGCGGTGAGCGCGGGCGTGGGGGAACGGCTGGTCGACGGGTACACCCTGGTCGTCTTCGATCTGGATGGCGTGATCTACCTGATCGACCGGCCGATCCCCGGCGCCGTCGAGGCGGTGGCCCGGCTGCACGCCGAGGGACGGGCGGTGGCGTACGCGACCAACAACGCGTCCCGCCGCTCCAGCGAGGTCGCGGACCTGCTGACCGGAATGGGTGTGGCGGCCCGGCCGGAGGAGGTCCTCACCTCCGCCGCGGCCTCGGCCGAGTTGCTGCGTGACCGGCTGCCCGCCGGCGCGTCGGTGCTGGTGGTCGGCGCGGAGGCGCTGCGCGCGGAACTGCGCGCGGTCGGTCTGACCCCGGTCACCCAGGCCGACGAGAAGCCGGCGGCGGTGGTGCAGGGGTACGGCCCGCAGGTCGGCTGGGCCGAGTTGGCCGAAGCGTCGATCGCGGTGCGGGCGGGTGCCATCTGGATCGCCACCAACACCGATCGGACCCTGCCCAGTGGGCGGGGTCCGTTGCCGGGCAACGGTTCGCTGGTCGCCGTGCTGCGGACGGCGCTGGAGCGGGACCCCGACGTGGTGGTCGGCAAGCCGGAGCCGGCGCTGTTCGAGACCGCCGCTCGCCGCAGTGGCGGTGGGCGGAGCCTGGTGGTGGGTGACCGGCTGGACACCGACATCGAGGGCGCCTGTCGGGCGGGTTTGGACAGCCTGCTCGTGCTCACCGGCGTGCACGGCGTACCGGATCTGCTGGCCGCCGAGCCGCAGCGGCGTCCCACGTACGTCGCGAGGGACCTGGCGGGGCTGTTCGACCCGGCTGCCGCCGTGCGGGTCCCGGGCCCGGCGGACGCCGGCGGCTGGTCAGTGACCGACCGGGACGGCACGCTGGAGCTGGCGGGGACCGGTCGACAGCTGGACGCCCTGGCGGCGCTCTGCGCGGTGGCCTGGTCGGCGCCGGTGCCGGCGCTGCCGAAGATCCGTCCGGTGGGCCCGGACGCGGCCCAGGCGATGGAGAGCTTCGGTCTGACCGCTGCCGAGTGACGGCAACAGTTCAGAGCAGCTTGCGCAGCTTCAGCAGGTCGAACGGGTTGGCTTTGATCGACACCCGGCGGGAGGTCACCGCGTTGGTGACGTCCAGGTCGCCGCGGACCAGGGCGAGCAGGTCGTCGCTGGACGTGCTCAGCGCGATCTTGGCCTTGGGGTCGTCGCCGTCGGTCAGCTCGACCAGCCGGCCACCGGTGATCCGGCCGTGAAACGCGGTGTCCAGGTCGGTGATCCGGCAGGCCAGCGTCCGGTCCAGGTCGATCCGTTCGCGTACCGTCTCGGCGTTGCGGTCCAACCGGGCGGCCAGCTCCTGCAACGCCTGGCGGCACTCGTCCACGCTGGCCACATCTCCCCCTCGCTGATCGCCACGCCGTCCTCGGCACCGTACCGCACGGACCGGTCCGGGGTGCCCGGTAGCGTGACACCTGCACACCCCGCCCCGTGGAAGGACTCAGGCATGCAGGACGCGTGGCGCGCCTACCTCGAGCTGGCCATGGGCCTGACGGAGGCGCCCCGGAAGAAGGCCCAGGACGTGGCACGTCGCCTCGTCGGCTCCGGCGGCGCGACCGCCGCCCAACTCCAGGCCCTCGGCGAGGAACTGCTCACCACCAGCGCCGCCAACCGGGAGGCGTTGACCAAGCTGGTCCGCTTCGAGGTCGACCGGGCCCTCGGTGCGGTCGGTCTGGCCACCGCCGACGAGGTGGCCGAGCTGACCCGACGGGTGCACGACCTGGAGCGGCAACTGCGGGAGGCGCGGTCCGTCGACGCGTCGACCGTCGGCCCGGCGGCAGCACCCGACCCGACTGCCGCCGCGCGGCCCGGCACCGGCCTCGTGCCGTCCGACGCCCCGGCCGGTGCGCCGGTCTCCGCGCCGGTGGCGAAGAAGGCGGTGGCGAAGAAGGCGGTCGCCAAGAAGGCCATCGCGAAGAAGCCGCCGGCGACGGTCAGCCGGACCGCCGACGAGGACGTTCCGACGCCGGCGGCGATGCCCGCCAAGAAGGCGGTCCGCAAGCAGCGGCCGGACGACGCCGAATGACCCGGCCCGGCCCACCGCCCGGCGGGTCTTTCCCGGCCCGCCCCGGCCCGCCGGCGGGCAGCTCCTTCCCGGCCCGGCCCGGCCCACCGGCGGGCGCCCGCCCTGGGCCGCCGCCGGAGTTCGGGGACGACGACGACACGCGACACCCGGCGGTGGACGCCGCCGTGCAGTCCCTGGCGAACGCGGCGACGCTCGCCCCCGCCGACCAGATCGCCCAGTACGAGGCGGCCTACGAGACGCTGCGGGAAACCCTCGCCACCATCGACCAGACCTGAGCGGGACGACCAGGCCTGAGCAGACCGGAGAACCACCCATGGCACGTCGTAACCGGCTGGACGCCGAACTCGTCCGGCGCGGTCTGGCCCGCTCCCGTGAGCAGGCCGCCGCGTTGGTCGAGGCCGGCCGGGTCCAACTGCGGGGCGTGGTCGCCCGCAAGGCGGCCGCGATGGTCGACCCCGCCGATCCGCTCCTGGTGACCGGTGCGGACCCCGCCGAGGAGTACGTCTCCCGGGGCGGGCACAAGCTCGCCGGGGCGCTGGCCGCGTTCGCCCCCGGAGGGTTGCGGGTCGCCGGGCGGCGCTGCCTGGACGCGGGCGCGTCGACCGGCGGGTTCACCGACGTGCTGCTGCGCGCCGACGCGGCCGAGGTGGTGGCGGTGGACGTCGGGTACGGGCAGCTCGCCTGGCCGCTGCGCACGAACGAGCGGGTCCGCGTTCTGGAGCGCACCAACGTTCGTACCCTCGACGCGGACACCATCGGCGGTCAGGTCGATCTCACGGTGGCCGACCTGTCGTTCATCTCGCTGCGGTTGGTGCTGCCGGCGTTGGCCGGCTGCACCCGCGACGACGGTGACCTGGCGTTGATGGTCAAGCCGCAGTTCGAGGTCGGCAAGGAGCGGGTCGGCGCCGGCGGTGTGGTCCGCGATCCGGAGCTGCGCGCCGAAGCGGTGCTGGATGTGGCCGCGGCGGCCGCGCGGCTCGGCCTCGGCCTGGCGGATGTGGCGGCCAGCCCGCTGCCCGGGCCGAGCGGCAACGTGGAGTTCTTCGTATGGTTGCGCCGGGGCGCACCACCGGCCGACCCGCAGCGGGTGCGGGCCGTGGTGGCGGCCGGGCCGGACGGCCCGACGACGACCGGCGACGTGCCGGACGGTGCGGCGGAGGAGGTCGCAGGGTGAACGCGCGCAGCGAGGGCACCGCGACGACACGCGGTTGTGGCGGGGCGACGGTGTCGCGGTGCCGCCCGGTCCAGGATGGGCGGGCGACCCGATGAGCCGGACCGCGCTGCTGGTGACCCACACCGGTCGTCGGCGCAGCACCGAGCACGCCCGGTCGGTCGCCGCCGACCTGATCGACGCGGGTTTCGAGGTACGGGTGGTCGCCGATGAGGCCGAGGACCTCGACCTGCCCGGCGTGGTGCCGGTCGGCGGCCCGCAGGCCGCCGAGGGCGCCGAGATCGTCTTCGCGCTCGGTGGGGACGGCACCTTCCTGCGCGCCGCCGAGCTGGCCCGGCCGGCGAAGGCGCCGTTGCTCGGCATCAACCTCGGCAAGGTGGGCTTCCTGGCGGAGGCGGAGATCGACGACCTGGACACCGCCGTCCGGGACGTCGTCGGCCGCAACTACACCGTCGACGAGCGGCTGACCCTGGACGTCACCGCCGAGTTCGACGGCGGGCCGACCATCGAGTCGTGGGCGCTCAACGAGATCAGCATCGAGAAGGGCGAGCGTGCCCAGATGCTGGAGCTGCTCGTCGACGTGGACGGCCGGCCGCTGTCCCGCTACGGCTGCGACGGTGTCGTCTGCGCCACCCCAACCGGCTCCACCGCGTACGCGTTCTCCGGTGGCGGTCCGGTGGTCTGGCCGGAGGTGGAGGCGCTGCTGCTGGTGCCGATCAGCGCGCACGCGTTGTTCAGCCGCCCGTTGGTCACGGCCCCGACGTCCACCTTCGTGATCACCGTGGACCCGTTCACCACCCTCGCCGTGCTCTCCTGCGACGGCCGGCGGGTCTACGACCTGCCACCCGGCGCCCGGGTGACGGTGCGCCGCGGCGCCCTGCCGGTGCGCATCGTGCGGCTGCGCCCCCGCCCGTTCACCGACCGGCTGGTGGCCAAGTTCGACCTCCCCGTGCACGGGTGGCGCGGCAGCCGCCGGTGACCGCGGCACACACTGTCGGTGGATGTGCGGTGTCCACCTGACGACATGTCGCCGCTGCGGCGGCTGGCGACTAGTGACCTGGTGACGCGCGCCGTCGCAGACTCCGATCGGCCCTCATCTACGGATGGTGGGCCTGGAGGAGTAGAGGAGCGCATCGCATGCACTGGTCCCCCCGCTGGCTCGCCGTCGGCGCGGTCGGCGCGTTGGTGGTCGGCGTCGCCGCACCGGCGTCCGCCGACCCGCCCGCCCGGCCCACCGGCCCGACGTCGGGCACGCCCGCCCAGCACGCACCCGTCCGCATCACCCTGATCACCGGCGATCAGGTCGATCTGGTCCAGGCGGCACCCGGTCGGGTCGCCGCCACCGTCCACCCCGGCCCGGGGCGCAACCGGATCACCTTCCAGACCGTCGAGGCCGACGGCGGGTTGCGGGTGCTGCCCAGCGACGTCGTGCCGTACCTCTCCGCCGGGGTGCTCGACCCCGACCTGTTCGACGTCCAGGAGTTGGCGGCCGACGGGTACGGCGACGCCGCGCAGGCCACGTTGCCGCTGATCGTGCGCTACCAGGAGCCGGCCGCCGGACGGGTCAGGCCGCTGGCCGGCGCCATCGGCGCGCGTCCCCTGGGGAGCATCAACGGCGCCGCGATGCGGGTCGGCAAGGGCGAGCTCGGCGGTCTGTGGACGTCGCTGCGCGGCGCGCCCGGGCAGCGGGTCACCGCCGGCTCACCCGCCCGGCTCGGCGCGGGTGTCGCCCGGATCTGGCTGGACGGGAAGGTCCGCCCGACGCTGGAGCACAGCGTTCCGCAGATCGGCGCCCCGGCCGCCTGGGCCGCCGGCCGCGACGGTGCCGGCGTGACGGTGGCGGTGCTCGACACCGGCGTCGACGCCACCCACCCCGACCTGGCCGGTCGGATCGCCGAGGCGCAGGACTTCTCCGACAGTGGCAGCGCCCGCGACGGGCACGGTCACGGCACCCACGTGGCCGCCACCATCGCCGGCAGCGGGGCGGCGTCCGACGGGCGACGCAAGGGCGTCGCCCCGGGCGCGCGGTTGCTGGTCGGCAAGGTGCTCGACGACGCGGGCTCCGGCTACAGCTCGTCCATCATCGCGGGCATGGAGTGGGCCGCCCACTCCGGCGCGAAGGTGGTCAGCATGAGCCTCGGCGGCGACCCGACCGACGGCACCGACCCGATGAGCCAGGCGGTGAACGACCTGACCGCCGAGACCGGCGCGCTCTTCGTGGTCGCCGCCGGCAACTCGGGTGCCGCGCGTACCGTCGGCGCGCCCGGCGCGGCCTCGGCGGCGCTCACCGTCGGCGCGGTGGACCGCGCCGACAACCTGGCGGAGTTCTCCAGCCGGGGCCCGCGCCTCGGCGACAACGGCCTCAAGCCCGAGATCACCGCGCCGGGTGTCGGCATCATCGCCGCCCGGGCCGCCGGAACCGCCATGGGTACGCCGGTGGACGACGCCTACACGACCGCGTCGGGCACCTCGATGGCCACCCCGCACGTGGCCGGAGCGGCGGCGATCCTCGCCCAGGAACACCCCGACTGGTCCGCCGTGAAGCTCAAGGACGCGCTGGTCAGCACCACGAAGGCGAACCCGGCGTTGACCGTCTTCGAGCAGGGCGCCGGCCGGGTCGACGTGGCCCGCGCGCTCGGCCAGCGGGTGTACTCCTCCGCCACCGCCGACTTCGGTCGGCTCAGCACCGGTGGCGCGACGGTCGAGCGGACTGTGACGTACACCAACGGCGGCACCATCCCGCAGACCCTGCGGTTGGCCCTGGAGCTGCGCAACCTGGACACCCGCGCGGCCGAGACCGACGGGGTGGCGGTCGGCGGCACCGAGGTGACGGTGCCGGCCGGCGGCAGCGTCGCCGTGCCGCTGCGGGCGGACCCGGCGAAGCTGGACCGCGGGGTGCACGGCGGGTGGCTGGTGGCCACCGGCGCGGACGGCGTCGCGGTGCGTACCGCCGTCGCGCTGACCCTCAGCGGCCCGCTGCACACCGTCACCGTGAAGGCGCTGGACATGAAGGGTCAGCCGGGCCTCGCGTCGGTGCTCACCCTCTTCGGTGAGCAGCCCGAATCCGACTGGCTCGGCTGGGTCGGCGGCGAGGTGCAACTCCAGGTCGAGGAGGGCCCCTACCTGGTCGAGGCGTTGATCGAGCACGGTGCCCCACTGGACGAGCAGATCACCCTGGTCACCGACCCGGAGCTGCTGGTCGACCGGGACCTCACCGTCGTGCTCGACCCGCGCAAGGGCACCCCGGTACGGATCGAGACGCCGAAGCCCACCGAGCAGCGGTCGACGATCAGCTTCTACGAGCACCGGGTCTTCGGCAACGGCCGGCAGGTCGACCACGGGGTGATGACCTACAGCACCATCCAGCAGGTCAACGTCACGCCGACCCGCCCGGTCCGTCAGGGCGAGTTCGAGTTCGCGTCCCGCTGGCAACTGGTCGCTCCGATGGTGGACGCGAAGATCAGCGGGGTGTCCGGTCCGCTGGACATCAACCTGCTGGGCTACTCGCCGGCGCCGGCCGACCGACGCAAGCTGCCGCTGGTCTGGGCCGGCACCGGCACCCCCGCCGAGCTGACCCGGGTACGCGGCGCCGCGGCACTGCTCACCAGCAGCCCGGACGCCTCGGAGGAGGAGCAGATCGCGGCCGCGGCCGCCGCCGGCGCTGCCGTGGTGCTGATCGTCCGGCCGGCGGACTTCAGCGCGTGGACGGTGTGGCAGCCGCTCGGGGAACGGCTGCCGATCCCGTCGATGGTGGTGGCCAACGACGACGGGCAGCGGCTGATCGCGGCGGCCCGGAAGGGCCGGGCGACGCTGGACCTGACGTTGACGGTGGACAGCCCGTACCTGTACGACGTGTGGCAGGTGTCGAAGGGTCGCGTGCCGGAGCGGATCACGCACACGGTCACCGGGAAGAACACGGCCGAGGTGACCGCCAGCTACGGCGACGTCGGCGGTACGCCGTGGGCCAGCGAGCAGCGGTTCGGCTGGCGTCCGTGGCAGGAGACCTCCTGGAACGACGACCAGCGCCCGGTGCGTACCGGCACCACCCGCCAGGAGTTCGTCAGCGCCGGGGACAACTGGTGGCAGCACCAGGTCCTGCACAAGGTCACCTGGTCCTGGGGGCGGCTGCTCGGCGGGCTCACCCAGCAGCCCCGGCAGTACGCCGCCGACGACCGGGTCGCCGAGACCTGGCACGCTCCGGTGATCCGACCGGCCGTGCCGGCCGGCGGCGGTGTCCCGGTACCGACCCGTACCGGGGACACCTTGAACCTGCGGGTGGCCGAGTTCGTCGACGCCGACGGGAACTTCAGGGAGGCCGGCGGCAGCGACGAGTCGGACACTGTCGCGATCCGGGTCAGCCGCGACGGGCAGCAGATCGCCGACCTCTCCGGCGGGTGGGCGCCGGTGCCCACCACCGCGACGTCGGCCCGCTACCGACTGGACCTGACGACGCAGCGGTCCTCGGACGAGTGGCGCTACGGCACGCGGACCGACACCGCCTGGGAGTTCACCTCGGCCCGACCGGCGGGCGACGCCGCCACGCCGTTGTCGCTGCTGCAGGTGGACTACCGGGTGCCGGCCGACCTGTCCGGCACGGTCCGCGGCAACCGCTCACACCAGGTGGGGCTGACCCTGCGGCAGCCGGCCGGGGTGCCGGCGCCGACCGGCACCAGCGTCCGGGTGCAGGTCTCCTTCGACGGGGGCGTCACCTGGCGCACCGCGCCGACGAAGGGGTCGGGCACCCGGTACACCGCGACAGTGCCGGCGGGGCGCGGAACGGTGTCGCTACGGGTGCACGCCGCCGACCGGGCCGGGAACACCGTCGACCAGACCGTGCTCCAGGCGTACGGGCTGCGCTGACGCGGCGTGGGCGGGGCGGCCTGGCCGTCCCGCCCGGTCGGCGAGGGTCCGCCGTCGGGGTCGACGGCGGGCCCTCGCGGCGTCAGAGCCAGCCGCGGCGGGCGACCTGGAACGCCAACCCGGGCCGGGTGTCCACGCCGGCGGCGGCCATCAGGTCGGCGATGCGCCGTTGCACGGTCCGTCGGCTCACCCCGAGCTGGGAGGCGATGGACTTGTCCGGTACGCCCGCCACGAACAGCGACAGCAGCCGCGCCTCGTCGGCGTCGGGCTGGTAACCGTCGCCCGGATGGCACTCGGGCTCCGGCCGTCGACCCTCGGGGGCCGCGACGGCGAGCGGGTCGTCGAGCCGCAGCCGGGTGGCCACCCGCCAGTGACTCTCGAAGAGGGCGAGCAGGGCGTCGAGCAGTTGACTGCGCCCGATCACGGCGGCGCTCGGTTCGCCGCCGGCACGGTCGGGCACCAGCGGGCAGATGGCGGTGCGGGCGTCCACGATGGCCAGTCGGACCGGCAGCCGGTCCAGGACGCGGGCCTGCTCACCGGCGGCGACGCCCTTGGCCAGGTCGGCCAACGCGCCCGGCTCCAGCAGCAGGTCACGCTCGTAGATGGCCCGGTAGCTCACCCCACGGGCCAGCGCGTCGAACTCCTCGACGTTCTCCGGGCCGGCCATGGCCAGGGGATTGGCCCGGCAGAACCAGAGCACCTCGGTACGCGCCGAGTTCTGCAGGTCACGCAGGCGGTCCCGGAGGACCCGGCCGCCGGTGATCACCTCCACGAGGTGGTCGACGTGGTGCCGGCGCAGCCCGGAGCGGTACTCCTCGGCCAGTTGGGTGACCAGCCGGCGGGCCGCCTCCAGGTCCTCCTGGCGGCGCAGCAGCGTCCCGCCGAGGGCGACGTCCGGGGCGGTCGGGCGCAGCGGGGCGTCCGGGTCGTTGTCGGTGGGCTGCACGAGGCCCTTGCCGCGCAGCGCCTCGACCTGGGCGACGACCTGCTCACGGGGGCGGTGCAGGCGATGGACCAACTCGTCGATGCGGGCCGTGGTGAGCTGGAGCAGGCAGCGGTAGAGCTCCTCCTCAGCCGGGGTCAGGCCGATCACGTCCAACACGGGGCAGAACTGTACGTCGGCCGGGTGCGGGCCGTGCCCGGGCCCGTCGGCTGGTCAAGTGTCGGGCCTCGCGTCTACTGTCGGTGGCTGTGCTGGAAGAGCTGCGCATCACCGGGCTGGGCGTCATCGAGGACACCACGCTGCCGTTGACCGGCGGCATGAACGTCATCACCGGCGAGACCGGTGCGGGCAAGACGATGGTGGTGACCGGCCTCGGCCTGCTCTTCGGCGGCCGGGCCGACGCCGGGCGGGTCCGCGCCCAACCAGGCCGGGCGGTGGTGGAGGGGCGGCTGCGGCTGCACGGGCGGGTCGCCGACGCCGTGCACGCGCGGATCACCGAGGCCGGTGGCGAGCCCGACGAGGACGGCACGGTGCTGCTGAGCCGCACGGTCACGGTGGAGGGGCGCTCGCGCGCCCACGTCGGCGGCCGGAGCATGCCGGTGTCGATGCTCGGTGAGGTCGGCGAGCAGGCGGTGGCCGTGCACGGTCAGTCCGACCAGTTGCGGCTGCTGCGCCCGGCCGAGCAGCGGGCCGCACTGGACCGGTTCGCCGGCCCCGCGCACGAGAAGCTGCTCGACGCGCTGCGGGAGGCGTACACGGGGTGGCGTCGGGTGGTCGACGACCTGGCCGACCGGCGGCGCAACGCCCGTGAGCGCAACCAGGAGGCCGACCTGCTGCGGCTGGGCCTCGACGAGATCACCCGGGTCGATCCGCAGCCCGGCGAGGACGACGAGCTGAAGACCGAGGCGCAGCGGCTGGAGCACGCCGAGGGCCTGCGGACGGCCGCGCAGATCGCCCAGCAGTGCGTGGCCGGTGGCGCGGAGGCCACCGACGAGACCCCGGACGCGGCGGCACTGCTGGGCACCGCCCGGCGGACCCTGGAGTCGCAGTCCGGCACCGATCCGGCGCTCGGTGAGCTGGCGGCCCGCCTGGAGGAGGCGGCCACCCTGGTCACCGACGTGTCCGCGGAGCTGTCGACGTACCTGGCGACGCTGGACGCGGACCCGGCCCGGTTGCAGCACGTCTACGAGCGGCGGGCGGCGCTGCGCGCGTTGACCCGTAAGTACGCCGACGACGTGGACGGGGTGATCGCCTGGGCTGACCGGGCGCGCACCCGACTGTCCGACCTGGACATGTCCGACGACGTGTTGGACGAGTTGGAGCGGGAGGGTCAGCGGCTCGCCGTCGAGGTGGCCGACCTCGCCGGCCGGGTGTCCGCCTCCCGGCAGGAGGCGGCGATCCGCTTCGCCGACCAGGTCACCGTCGAGCTTGCCGGGCTGGCCATGCCGCACGCGCGGATCGAGGTGGCGGTGCTGCCCCGTCCGGCCGGTCGCGCGGAGCCGACGTTGGCGGTCAACGGCGTCGAGGTGGGTGTCACACCGGACGGCGGTGACGAGGTGGAGCTGCGGTTGCTGGCCCATCCGGGCGCGCCGTCGCTGCCGTTGCAACGCGGCGCCTCCGGCGGTGAGCTGTCCCGGGTGATGCTCGCCATCGAGGTCGTGTTCGCCGGCTCGGGCGGCCCGCCCACACTGGTCTTTGACGAGGTCGACGCGGGGGTCGGCGGTCAGGCGGCGGTGGAGATCGGCCGCCGGTTGGCGCGGCTGGCCCGCAGCCACCAGGTGCTGGTGGTCACGCACCTGCCGCAGGTGGCCGCGTTCGCCGATCGGCACCTGGTGGTGGCGAAGGACACCGGCGGCGCGGTGACGACGAGCGGGGTGCGGGTG
Organism: Glycomyces sp. NPDC047369; assembly: GCA_040643255.1. Classification (GTDB taxonomy): domain Bacteria; phylum Actinomycetota; class Actinomycetes; order Mycobacteriales; family Micromonosporaceae; genus Glycomyces. The sequence continues at coordinate 14,120 of JBEYTX010000003.1, forward strand.
GTGGAGGACACCGAGCGGGCCCGGGAGTTGGCGCGCATGTTGGCGGGTTTGCCCGATTCAGATCTGGGTATCGCCCACGCCGAGGAGTTGCTGGCGGTGGCCGCCAAGGAAAGGCGGTTGTGACGCCGCGTATTGTGAGCGCAAGCACACCGGCTTGTGCCGGTGTGTGCTTCCCTGGGTAGGCGGCCCTGCTCAGGCATGTCGCGACAGAAAAGCCTGCCTCACATGCCAGGATGGTCACGATGCGTCTACCCACGTTGCGCCGGAACCGGAACTCCGAACCGGGCAGAGTCCTCGGCACCGCGCGCCTTGATCGCCGGACGAAACGCCTGGTCGGTCGGCTGCGACCCGGTGACATCGCGGTCATCGACCACGTCGACCTGGACCGGGTGGCGGCCGATTCGCTGGTCGCCGTCGGGGTCGCGGCGGTGCTCAACGCCAAGCCGTCGGTCTCCGGCCGTTACCCGAACCTCGGCCCGGAGGTGCTGGTCGCCGCCGGCATTCCGCTCCTCGACGACCTGGGTGAGGGCGTCTTCGAGCGGATCCGCGAGGGCGACCAGGTGCGCATCGAGGGCAACACGGTCTTCGCCGGTGACGAGCCGGTGGCCCACGGCAGCCTGCAGGACGCCGAGACGGTCGCCAAGGCGATGGCTGACGCCCGGGAGGGTCTGTCGGTGCAGTTGGAGGCGTTCGCCGCCAACACGATGGACTACCTGCGCCAGGAGCGCGACCTGCTGCTCGACGGTGTCGGGGTGCCCGACATCGAGACCCAGATCCAGGGTCGCCACTGCCTGATCGTGGTGCGCGGCTACGACTACAAGGCCGACCTGGACGTGCTGCGCCCGTACATCCGGGAGTTCAAGCCGGTGCTGATCGGCGTCGACGGTGGCGCGGACGCGCTCGTCGAGGCCGGCTACACCCCCGACATGATCATCGGCGACATGGACTCGGTCACCGACGACGTGCTGCGCTGCGGCGCCGAGGTGATCGTGCACGCGTACCCGGACGGGCGGGCGCCCGGCCTGCCCCGGGTCAACGGCCTCGGTGTGCCGGCGATCACCTTCCCGGCCGCGGCGACCAGCGAGGACCTGGCCATGCTGCTCGCCGACGAGAAGGGCGCCTCGCTGCTCGTAGCGGTCGGCACCCACGCGACACTTGTCGAGTTCCTGGACAAGGGTCGAGGCGGGATGGCCTCGACGTTCCTGACCCGGCTGAAGGTCGGCGGCAAGCTGGTCGACGCCAAGGGGGTGAGCCGGCTCTACCGGCAGAGCATCTCCGGCTCGTCGCTGCTGCTGCTGGTGCTGTCGGCGATCGCGGCGATGGCGTCCGCGGTGGCCGTGTCGACAGTCGGGAAGGCGTACCTGGGCGTGGTCGCCGAGTGGTGGGACAATTTCGTGTTCCAGCTGTACCGGCTCTTCTAGTTCCCGACCGATCAAGAGGCTGCAAGCGTGATCAACTTCCGCTACCACGTGGTGTCCCTCACCGCGGTCTTCCTGGCTCTGGCGATCGGCCTGGTGGTCGGCACGGCCGCCCTCAACGGCCCGGTCGCCGACTCGCTCGAGGGGCAGGTCACCGGGCTGCGCAAGGACAACCAACACTGGCGCCAGACGGTCAGCAACATGGAGAAGCAACTCGCCCTGGAGGAGGAGTTCGCCGAGGAGATCTCCCAGGTCGTCCTGCCCGGCACCCTCACCGGGCGGCGGGTGGTGGTGCTCAGCCTGCCCAACGGCCGTGACCACACCGAGGGCGTGCTCAAGAAGCTCCAGCAGGCCGGGGCCACCATCACCGGTCAGGTCGACCTGCAGGACAAGTTCATCAACCCGGACAACAACTCCAACCTGCTGGAGTTGGCGGTCACCGCGGCCCGACCGACCGCGCAGACCACCGGCCTGCCGGGCAACGGGCACGGCGTGGAGACCTCCAGCGCGCTGCTGGCCAGCGTCCTGCTGGACCGGGCCCAGGGCGTCGCGCCGGTCAGTGACGCCGACCGGCGGGCGGTGCTCGCCGCGTACAACAACGCCGGTTACCTGACCACCGACAGCAACAAGGTCACCGCCTCGGCGGAGGCCGTCGTCGTGGTCAGCGGCCAGCCGTACGTCGACAAGGACTCCGACAAGCGGGACGAGTCGGTCGTCAAGATCGCCGAGCAGTTCGACCGCACCGGGTCGATAGTGGTGGCCGGCAACGGTTCCGTCGGGGGCAACCTGGTCGGCGTGGTGCGCGGCGACCCGGTGCTCACCCAGACCATCTCCACGGTCGACAACGCCAACACGGTGCAGGGGCAGGTGGTGACCACCCTCGCCCTGGTGGAGCAACTCACCGAGAAGAAGGCCGGACAGTACGGCGTCGGCGACAACGCCCCGTCGCTGCTGCCTAGACTGCCCCAGTGAGCGAACGACGTACCCCCGTGTCCGGATCCGACCAGGCGGCGCGTGACCGAGCGAGCGAGGTGGCGGCGTGAGCGCGCTGGGTCGGCTGTTGATCGCCGCCGCAGGTGCCGCGGCGGCCCGCTACGCGCTGCGTGAGGCGCGTACCTCACCGGCCGGGCCCGCGTTGGAGCGCACCAACTTCCGCGGCCGCACGGTCAGCCTGGCCGCCGGCCCGGCGCTCGCCGCCGGCGCTGCCGCCGCCGGCGCGTTCGGTGCCACCGGCGGTGCCGCCGGTGGTGCCGCACTGGTCGCCGGGCTCGGTGCGGGCGGCGTCGGGCTCTACGACGACGTGGTCGGCGCGCGCCCGGAGCAGAAGGCCGCCAAGGGTTTCGCCGGGCACCTCGCCGCGCTGCGTGAGGGACGCATCACCGCCGGTCTGGTCAAGGTCGTCGGGGTGGGCGCCGCCGGGCTGGGCGCCGCCGCGCTGCTCGCCGCCGACCCCCGGGTCGCCGCGCACCCGCGCCGGCAGCGGCACCGGGCGTTCGGCCGGGGGGTCGACGTGCTGCTCGGTGCCGGCGTGATCGCCGGCACGGCCAACCTGCTGAACCTGCTCGACCTACGACCGGGCCGGGCGATCAAGTCCGGTCTGCTGCTCGCCGCGCCGCTCACCGGCGGCCCGCAGGGTGGGATCGCCGCCGGTGCGGCCGGCGCCGCCGCCGGCCTGCTCCGCGACGACCTGGCCGAGGACGTGATGCTCGGCGACAGCGGCGCCAACGCGCTCGGGGCGCTGCTCGGCGTCGCGCTCGCCGCCCGCACCGGTCCACTGGGCCGCGCCGGTCTGCTCGCCGTCCTGGCCGGGCTGACCGCCGCCAGTGAGAAGGTCAGCTTCACGGCGGTGATCCAGCGGACCCCGGGGCTCCGCGAACTCGACGCACTGGGCCGACGCGCCGACTGACGTGAACAGACCGGCACCCCTCGCCGGCGCCGGCCGGCTGGCCGGGGCAGCCGCGCTCATCGCCGTCCTCACCGTGGCCAGCCGACTCGCCGGCTTCGGCCGTACCGCCGTGTTCACCTGGGTGGTCGAGCAGAGCGACCTCGGCGGCATGTACGTCATCGCGAACACGGTGCCGAACATCGTCTTCGAGATCGTCGCGGGTGGGGCGTTGGCCAGCCTGGTCGTGCCGCTGCTGGCCGGGGCGGTCGCGGCGCAGGACCGGCGGGCGGTGGCGGCGACCACCGGCGCCCTGCTCACCTGGACGGTGAGCCTGCTGGTTCCCCTCGCCGTGCTCGTCGCCGTGTTCGCCGACCCGATCATTTCGCTCATCAGCGAGGGACGATCGGCGGCGGAACTCGCCGCCGGCGCCCGGATGTTGCGCGTGTTCGCCCCGCAGCTGCCGCTGTACGGGATCGGCATCGTGCTCACCGGCGTCCTGCAGGCGCACCGACGTTTCGCCTGGCCGGTCATCGCGCCGTTGCTGTCCAGCCTCACCGTGGTCGTCGTCTACGTGGCCTTCGGCGCCGCCCAGGGGCGGGGGGTGTCGGTCGCCCAGGTCGGCCGCAGTGGCGAACTGCTCCTGTCCGGCGGCACCACGCTGGGCGTGGTGGTGCTGTCGCTCTCGCTGCTGATCCCGCTGCGGGGGCTGCGGCTACGGCCCCGGTTCGGGTACGCCTTCACCGATGACGCCCGGGCGCGGATCGGCGGACTCGCCACGGCCGGCGCGGTGACGGTGGCCGCGCAGCAGGTGGCGCTGCTGGTGGTGCTGAACCGGGTCTCCGGCGGCCCCACCGGCTCCCCGCAGGTGTTCAACCTGGCCCAGGCGATCTACCTGTTGCCGTGGGCGGTGCTCGCCGTGCCGCTGGCGGTGGCGTCGTACCCCACCCTGGCCACCGCCAGCGCCGCCGGTGACGAGGACGGCTACCGGCGGACCCTGTCCAGCGCGGTGCGGGGCGTGCTGCTCTTCAGCTGCCTGGGCGCCGCGGCGTTGATCGGTACCGCGCGGCCGGTCGCTGCCCTCTTCTACCCGGACAATCCGGCGTCCACCGCGGCGGCCATCATCGGATTCGCGCCGGGTCTGCTCGGCTACGGCGTGTTCGCGATCCTGTCCCGCGCGCTGTACGCGCGCGGCGACACCCGGCCGGCGACCGTGGCGATCACACTCGGCTGGCTGGTCGTTCCGGCGGTGGCGCTGCCGTTGACGGCACTGCTCCCCACCGCCGACCGGGTGCTCGCGGTGACGTCGGCGAACTCGGTGGGGATGCTGGTGCTCGGTGCCCTGCTGCTCCTGGCGGTGCTGCGCGGCGCCGGCCGTCGCGCCCTCGCCGGCGCGGGGCGGGCCGGGGCGGCCGGTGGCCTCGGCGGTGTGCTCGCCGGGCTCGCCGGGTGGGGCCTCACCGGTTGGCTCGCCCCGTCGGACGGCGGCACCCCGACGATCGCGGCGGCGTTCGGTCAGGGCATGCTGTCCGGGGTTCTGATTGGGGTTGTGTTCCTCGCCGTGGTCTGGTTCGTCGACCGGCGGGACGTACAGCCACTGCTCGCCGGGGTGCTGCGGCGTCTGGGCCGGCGGGGGCCGTCCGGCGGTGCGCCGACACCGGGCGCGGACGCCGCGGAGCGGGGCGACGGGAAGGAGACGGCGACGCGATGACTGAGCCAGCTCTGCCCACCGGCTGGTCGGGCACCGTCGCGTTGGTGCTCGCGTCGAGCACCGGTGGCGTCGGCCAGCACGTCCGCTCGGTGGCCGGTGGCCTCGTCGCGGGCGGCACCAGCGTGCTGGTCTGCGGGCCCGCGGCGACTCAGGAGCAGTTCGACTTCACCGGTGTCGGTGCGCGTTTCGCGCCGGTGGAGATCCCGGCCAGTCCGACTCCGGCCGACGCCCGGGCGGTGCTCGCCCTGCGTAGGGTGCTCGCCGCCGCCAGCGTCGACGTGGTGCACGCGCACGGCCTGCGGGCCGGGTTGGTCGCCGTGCTGGCCCGCCCCACCGCCCCGCTGGTCGTCACCTGGCACAACGCGGTGCTCGCCGGGGGACTGCGCGGCGGGGTGTCCCGGCTCGTCGAACGGGTGGTGGCCCGGGGCGTGCGGGTGGCGCTCGGCGCTTCCATGGACCTGGTGCGACGGGCCGCCGAGGTGGGCGCCGCGGACGCCCGGCTCGCCCCGGTCGCGGCGCCGACGTTGCCCGCGCCGCGTCGACGCCCGGCGGCGGTACGCGCCGAGTTCGGGGTCCGCCCGGACCAGCCGCTGATCGTCTCGGTCGGTCGACTGCACCCGCAGAAACGCTACGACGTGCTGATCGACGCGGCGGCCCGCTGGCGTACCCGTACCCCGCCGCCGGTCGTGGTGATCGCGGGCAGCGGGCCGGCCTACCTGCCGCTCGCGGCACGGACCTCCGCCGCCCGCGCGCCGGTGACCCTGCTGGGGCACCGTACCGACGTGGCCGACCTGCTCGCCGGCGCGGACCTGGCGGTGGTGACCAGCGACTGGGAGGCGCGGCAGCTCTTCGCCCAGGAGGCGCTGCGCGCCGGTGTTCCGCTGGTGGCCACGGCGGTCGGTGGGCTGCCGGATCTGGTCGGTGACGCCGCCACGCTGGTCCCCGCCGGTGACGTGGACGCTGTCGACGCGGCTGTACGCGCGTTGCTGGACGACCCGGCGGCGCGGGCGGAGTTGAGCCGGCGCGGCGTCGAACGGGCGGCGACGTGGCCGACCGAGGCGGACACCGTCGCCACGCTCGTCGCCCTCTACGCCGAGCTGGCCGGGAGTCCGGGTGGCCCGACGGCCGCCCCGGGCTCCGACGCCCCGAGAACGGAACACCGGTGATGCTGCGCCGAATCGCCCCCGCCCTGTTGACAGTGCTCGTGGTGGCGTTGGGCGTCACCGCGCTCGCCGCCCGCCCACCCCAGGGCACCCCGCAACGCACCGCCGACTTCGTGGTGCTCGCCGGGATCGCCGGGCTGCGCTGGGAGGACGTGGATCCGCAGCGCACCCCGACGTTGTGGCGGATGGCCCAGGACGGGTCGATCGGCTCCCTGTCGGTGCGCTCGGCCCACCGGCCCACCTGCCCGGTGGACGGCTGGCTGACGGTGGGCGCGGGCAGCTTCGCCGCGTGGAACGGCAGCCGGGCGGCCGGTGGTTGCCCGGCGGCGGCGGTGACGGTGGAACAACCGGACGGCATCGGCGCGAACCTGCCCGACCAGGAGAGCGTGGTCCAGTACAACCAGCAGCGGTTGCCCTGGGGGGCGCTGCCCGGCTCGTTGTCGGAGTCGGTGCGGTGTTCCGTCGCGGTGGGCCCGGGCGCGGCAGTGGCCGCCGCCCGACCGTTCGGCCGCGTCGACCGGTACGCGTCGGCGCTGCCGGCCGATCCGCGGCCGCTGCTCGGCTCCTGTGTGCTGAGCATCGTCGACCTCGGCACGGTCGGGGGAGCCGACCCGGCGACCCGCGCCGCTGAGGCCCGCGCGGCGGACGCCGAGCTGGCCCGGGTGCTGGCGGCGCGACCCCCACGGTCGTTGGTGCTGGTCGCCGGGATCTCCGACACCACCCAGCCGTCGCGGCTGCACGTGGCGGTCGCCGACGGGCCGGGCTGGGAGCGGGGGTGGCTCACCTCGGCCAGCACCGGCCGCGACGGGTACCTGCAACTTGTCGACCTCGCGCCGACCGCCCTCGCCGCGTTGGGCCGGCCGATGCCGGAGCGGCTCTTCCTCGGCCGCCCGGCGATCAGCACCGGCGACCGTCCGACCGACCTGGCCGAGGCCATCGCCGCGCCGGCGAACGCCGACCGGGAGGCCGCCGCCCAGCGTGCGGTCTCCGGTGGGTTCTTCGCGCTGCTCGCCGGGGTGCAGGTGCTGCTGGCGCTCGCGATCCTGCCGCTGCTGCGCCGGGCCCGTCCGCATGCCGGCCCGGCCGGTCCGACGCCCGTCTCCGGACGGATCGTGGCGGTGGTCGAGCTGCTGCTGGTCGCCGCGGCGTTGACGGTGCCGGCGGCGCTGCTGGCCGACGCGGTGCCCTGGTGGCGCGGCGAGCACCCCGGGTGGATCTTCGCCGGGGTGACGGCGTTGCTGGTGGCCGCCGGCACCGCGGCGGTGCGGTTCGCCCCCGGGTACGCGAACACCCTCGGGCCGGTCGGCGCGGTGGCCGGCCTCACCACGCTCGTGGTCGGGCTGGACGTGCTCACCGGGGCTCGACTCCAGCTCAACGGCGTGGTCGGCTACTCGGCGTTGCAGGGTGGCCGCTACGCCGGGCTGAGCACCGTGGGGCTGGGGGTGTTCCTCGCCGGCGCGTTGGTCACCGGCGGCTGGCTCGCTCAACGGGTGCACCGGGGTTGGCGGCCAGCGGTGATGGTCGCGGTGGGTGGTCTCGCCGTGGTGGTGGTCGGCAGTCCGTACCTGGGTGCCGACCCGGTCGGCGCGATCGCGCTCACGGCCGGGGTGAGCGTCGCCGCCGTGATCAGCGCCGGCGGCTGGTTGACGATCAGCCGGTTGGCCTGGGCCACCATGGCCGCGCTGGCGGTCGGTATCGGGTTCGCCGTGGTGGACCTGCGGCGTCCGGCGGGGGAGCGGGGCAGCCTGGGCCGGTTCCTCTCCGCGCTCGGCGACGGCACCGGCGGGTTCGCCGTGCACCGGTCCAGCACGGAGAACTTCGAGACGTTGGTCAACAGCCCGCTGACGGTGCTGGCGCTGGCCGGCGGGTTGCTGGTGTGGTTCGCCCTGTTGCAGCCGTGGGGTGGGCTGATGCGGCTGTTCGGCATCTACCCGGCGGTCCGGGCGGCGCTGGCCGGCACTGTGGTCGCCGCGGTGCTCGGTGGGGTGCTCGACGGCGCGGCACTGGATGTGATGGGTGCTGCCGCCGCCCTGGTGGTGCCGATGGCGGCCCTGGCGTCGCTGCGGGTGCTCGGGCACGCCGCGGACCGGACCCGCCCGGCACCGGCCCGTTCCCGGGCCAACGGCGCCGAGGACGAGTCGGGGCCGGGTGGGGTGGGCCCGGTCGACGGGGGCGACGGCCCGACCGGCGGTGGCGGACCCCTGGGTGCCGCGCACCCCGCGCCGATCGGCGACCCGCCGACGGGCACGCCGGCGACCGTCACCCGAGCGGGCTCGGACGCTCCGGGGGAGCACGGTGGGGACGCCGACGACCCGGCCGGGCCGACCGCGAGCGGGTCGACGCCGGACGGCACGCCGCCGGTGCCCGTGCCGCCCCGGCAGGCCTCCCGGTCATCGACGGAGGTTGCCGCGTCCTGAGCGCCGGGCCTCGTCCGGATGTCCCGCAGGTGTCGCAGCCGGGGTGCGGCCTGCGGGTACCCGCCCGGGAGGTGTTACCGTCGAATCCCGTGGATCGCGTGATCACTTTGCTGATCAAGCACGGCGGTCTGCATGACCGCGACAGACGACACGGGAGCAGGCCTTGGCCCCATCAGCACGGACGACCAGGCACATTTTCGTCACCGGGGGCGTCGCCTCCTCGCTGGGTAAGGGCCTCACCGCCTCCAGCCTCGGCAACCTGCTGACCGCGCGCGGGCTGCGCGTGGTGATGCAGAAGCTCGACCCCTACCTGAACGTCGACCCGGGGACGATGAACCCGTTCCAGCACGGTGAGGTCTTCGTCACCGAGGACGGCGCCGAGACCGACCTCGACGTCGGGCACTACGAGCGCTTCCTCGACCGGGCGCTGTCCGGCAAGGCGAACGTCACCACCGGCCAGATCTACTCCGACGTGATCGCCAAGGAGCGCCGCGGCGAGTACCTGGGCGACACCGTCCAGGTCATCCCGCACATCACCAACGAGATCAAGTCCCGGATCGTGGGGATGGGTGACCCGGACGAGGACGGCCAGCTCCCCGATGTGGTGATCACCGAGGTCGGCGGCACCGTCGGCGACATCGAGTCGCTGCCGTTCCTGGAGGCGATCCGCCAGGTCCGCCACGACCTGGGCCGCGACAACTGCTTCTACCTGCACGTCTCGCTGGTGCCGTACCTGGCGCCGTCGGGCGAGCTGAAGACCAAGCCGACCCAGCACTCGGTGGCGCAGCTGCGCAACATCGGTATCCAACCGGACGCGATCGTGCTCCGTTGCGACCGGGAGATCCCGGTGAAGCTCAAGGAGAAGCTGTCGCTGTACTGCGACGTGGACGCCGAGGCGGTCGTCGCCGCCCCGGACGCACCGAGCATCTACGACATTCCGAAGGTGCTGCACCGGGAGGGGCTCGACGCGTACGTGGTGCGCCGGCTCGGCCTGTCCTTCCGGGACGTGGACTGGACCAGCTGGGACGACCTGCTGGAGCGGGTGCACCGCCCCCGGCACACGGTCACCGTCGCGGTGGTCGGCAAGTACGTCGACCTGCCCGACGCGTACCTGTCGGTGAGTGAGGCGATCCGGGCGGCCGGGTTCGGTAACCGGTCGCGGGTGCAGATCAAGTGGGTGCCCAGCGACGAGTGCGTCACCCCGGCCGGCGCGGCGGCGGCTCTGGCCGGCGTGGACGGCATCCTCATCCCGGGCGGCTTCGGCGTCCGCGGCATCGAGGGCAAGATCGGCACCGCCCGGTACGCCCGGGAGGCCGGCATCCCGCTGCTCGGCCTCTGCCTCGGTCTGCAGTGCATGACCATCGAGGTGGCCCGGCACCTGGCCGGTCTGGACGGCGCCAACTCGGTGGAGTTCGACGAGCAGGCGACCCACCCGGTCATCGCCACGATGGCCGACCAGGAGGACATCGTCGCCGGCCGGGGTGACCTGGGCGGCACCATGCGGCTGGGCGCGTACCCGGCGACGCTGACCGAGGGTTCGATCGTCGCCGAGGCGTACGGCAGCACCGAGATCAGCGAGCGGCACCGGCACCGGTACGAGGTGAACAACGCCTACCGGGACGCGCTGACCAAGGCGGGCCTGCACATCTCCGGCACCTCCCCGGACGGCCGGCTGGTCGAGTTCATCGAGCTGGATCGCGGCCTGCACCCGTTCTTCGTGGCCACCCAGGCGCACCCCGAGTTGAAGAGCCGCCCGACCCGCCCGCACCCGCTGTTCGCCTCGTTCGTCAAGGCCGCTGTGGCGTACTCGCAGGCCGACCAGCTGCCGGTGGACCTGGACGCGGCGGCGGAGGCTCCGACGACGCGCAAGGCCGCCCGCAACGGCGCCGCGACGAAGGCGGCGTCCCCGTCATGAGCGGGCGCAGCGAGCGAACCAGCAGGCTCAGCCGGGTGCCGCACGCCGGCGCCGCGCGCAGCGGGGCGGCGGCGTGAGCGGGCTTGAGCACCGCTACGAGGTGCGGTCCCGGCAGGAGCGGTACCAGGGGCGCATCTTCGACGTGGTCACCGACGAGGTGAGCATGCCGGGCGGTGGGACGGCGCTGCGGGACCTGGTCCGGCACGTCGGGGCGGTGGCCGTGGTGGCGCTCGACGACGCCGGCCAGGTGGTGCTGATCCGCCAGTACCGGCACCCGGTCGGGCGGCACCTGTGGGAGCTGCCGGCCGGTCTGATGGACGTCTCCGGCGAGGAGTTGCCGGCGGCGGCGCTGCGGGAGCTGGCCGAGGAGGCCGACCTGACCGCCGGGCGGGTCGACGTGCTGGTCGACCTGCACAGCTCGCCGGGGTTCACCAACGAGATCGTCCGGGTGTTCCTGGCCCGGGACCTCGCCGACGTGCCGGCCGACGAGCGGCACGAGCGCCACGACGAGGAGGCCGACCTCCAGGTCGTCCGGATCGACCTGGACGAGGCGGTCGCCATGGTCCTGGCCGGTGAGGTCACCAACGCCGCCGCCGTGGCCGGGCTGCTGGCCGCCGCCCGCGCCCGGGACACCGGCTTCACGCTGCTGCGTCGGGCGGAAGCGCCGCTGCCACGCTGAGGCGTCCCCCGCCGGTCCAGCCGGCGGGGGAGTACGCGCGAAAGGGGCCCCGCGGTCAGCCGCGGGGCCCCTTGTCGCTGTCCGGTCCGTCAGTCGCGCAGCGGACGACCCTGCGCGTCCGTGCCGCCGTTGACCAGGATGAGGATGCCGTCGATGAGGCCCCAGATGCTGCCGACGCCGCAGGTCACCACGCTCACGACGAGCTGCAGCACGCCGGTCTTGACGTCACCGATGTAGAACCGGCCGGCCCCGAAGAAGCCGAGCAGGATGCCGAGGACGCCCGCGACGATCTTGCTCTTGTCGGAAACGCCCTGGGGGTACCCCGGCTGGGGGTAGCCGGGCTGATAAGGAGGAGTGGTCATGGCGGGACACCTTAGTGATCCACTCGCCGGCTGTCCGCACCGCCACCCGGCAGATGGGACGATAATGGTGGAACACTGTCCTGTCGGCTGAGGTGACGCTCGACCGCTCGATCCGGGCGGTGCCCTGACACTTCGTCAGGACACCCGCGCACCGGATGCCACTGTGCTGGCTCTCGGCGGCGTCGGGCGCGCCTAGACTGCCGCCGCGGGACCGGTGTACCGCGGTGGCAAAGGGGCCGCCGCGGCACCGAGCAGTCGGGGGAGAGCAGCCCCGAAGAGAGGTGTCTGCATCGTGAAGGTCGGAATCCCACGCGAGGTCAAGAACCACGAGTACCGCGTGGCGATCACGCCAGCGGGCGTCAACGAGTTCACCCGCAGCGGCCACCAGGTCTTCGTCGAGTCCGGCGCCGGGGTTGGCTCCAGCATCACCGACGAGGAGTTCGCCGCCGCCGGCGCGAAGATCCTCGCCACCGCCGACGAGGTCTGGGAGACCGCCGAGCTGGTGCTCAAGGTCAAGGAGCCGATCGCCGAGGAGTACCACCGGATGCGTGAGGGGCAGGTGCTCTTCACCTACCTGCACCTGGCCGCCTCCAAGGAGTGCACCGACGCGCTGATCGACCGCAAGGTCACCGGCATCGCGTACGAGACCGTCGAGCTGCCCGACCGGTCGCTGCCGTTGCTCGCCCCGATGTCCGAGGTCGCCGGCCGGCTCGCCCCGCAGGTGGGCGCCTTCTACATGATGCGCACCGGCGGTGGGCGCGGTGTGCTGCCCGGCGGTGTCTCCGGCGTGTACGCGGCCAAGACCGTCGTCATCGGCGCCGGCGTCTCCGGCATGAACGCCGCCGCCATCGCGCTGGGCCTGCAGTCCGAGGTGCTGCTGCTGGACAAGAACGTCGCCCGGCTGCGGCAGGCCGACGCGATCTACCGGGGCCACCTGCAGACCGTCGCGTCCAACGCGTACGAGGTGGAGCGGGCCGTGCTCGACGCCGACCTGGTCATCGGCGCGGTGCTGGTGCCCGGCGCGAAGGCCCCGACGCTGATCTCCAACGAGCTGGTGTCCCGGATGAAGCCGGGCAGCGTGCTCGTCGACATCGCCATCGACCAGGGTGGCTGCTTCGAGGACTCGCGCCCCACCACGCACGCCGACCCGGTCTACAAGGTGCACGAGTCGATCTTCTACTGCGTCGCGAACATGCCCGGCGCGGTGCCGAACACCAGCACCTACGCGCTGACCAACGTCACCCTGCCGTACGCCCTGGAGCTGGCCAACCAGGGCTGGCGTGAGGCGCTGCGCAACGACCCGGCGCTGGCCCTGGGCCTGAACACCCACGCCGGTCAGGTCACCTACGGTCCGGTCGCCGAGGCGCACGGCATGGACGTGCTGCCGCTGGCCGACGCGCTGGCCTGAACGGTGGCGGCCGAGCGGTAGCGAGCCGAGGAGCATGGCACTGACCGACGACTTAGCCGGCGCCGGCGTGAGCACCGCACCCACGCCGGCGCTGCGCCGTGCCGTTCGCGGCTACCTCGACCACCTGACCGTCGAACGTGGCCTCTCCGCGAACACGCTCGCCTCGTACCGGCGGGATCTGGACCGTTATCTCGCCACCCTGGTCGACGCCGGCGTCACCGACCTCGCGTCGGTCGGCGCCGGCCTCGTCGAGACGCACCTGGCGCGGCTGCGGGCCGGCGACGACGCGCACCCGCCCCTCGCTGTCTCCTCCGCCGCCCGCGCCGCCAGCGCGGTCCGCGGCCTGCACCGCTTCGCGCTGCGTGAGGGCCTGACCGGGGCCGATCCGAGCCGCGACGTCCGCCCGCCCACGCCGCCGCGGCGGCTGCCCCGGGCGCTGCCGGTCGACGACGTGGTCCGGCTGCTGGAGACCGCCGGCCCGATCACCGCGACCGGCGACGACGCGCCCCTGGCGCTGCGCGACCGGGCGTTGCTGGAATTTCTGTACGGCACCGGCGCGCGCATCTCCGAGGCGGTCGGCGCCGCCGTGGACGACCTCGACACCGACGAGGGCACGGTGCTGCTGCGCGGCAAGGGCGGCCGGGTACGGCTGGTGCCCATCGGCGGGTACGCCGTCGACGCGGTCCGCGCCTACCTGGTCCGGGCCCGCCCCGGCCTGGCCGCCGTCGGCCGGGGCACCCCGGCGGTGTTCCTCAACGCCCGCGGCGGCGCGCTGTCGCGCCAGGGCGCCTGGGGCATCCTGCGCCGCGCCGCCGACCGGGCCGGGCTGCCCGTCGACGGGCCCGCCGCCGTCTCCCCGCACACCCTGCGCCACTCGTACGCCACCCACCTGCTCGACGGCGGCGCCGACGTCCGCGTGGTCCAGGAACTGCTCGGGCACGCCTCGGTGACCACCACCCAGGTCTACACGTTGGTCACCGTGGAGCGGTTGCGCGAGGTGTACGCCACCGCCCATCCCCGCGCCCGGGGCTGAACCGGTCGCGGTCGGCGCCGACACGCCGGGCCGGTGCCGAACCCCCTGCTGGTCGGTGGCGTACAGTCGGCATCGGCGCGGACCTCCTGGAGCGACACGACCGGGGTGCGCAGCGGCGCCGCGAAGGACGTCGGACGGCTCCGACGCCGGGTGGGTCGTCGGGAGGGGGCAACGAGCACATGGCTGGCAACGGTGACCGTGCCGAGACCTGGACGTCGGAGCTCCGCGAGCAGCAGGCCACGCTCGGCGCGGATCTCGGTCCTGCGGACCCGGCTGCCTACACGATGCGCAAGCCCATCCCCGAGCCGATGCCGACCGACCGGCACGGCCCCGCGCGCATCATCGCGATGGCCAACCAGAAGGGTGGCGTCGGCAAGACGACCACCACCATCAACCTGGGCGCGGCCCTCGCGGAATACGGCCGCAAGGTCCTGCTGGTCGACTTCGACCCGCAGGGCGCCCTCTCGGTGGGCCTGGGCGTCAACCCGCACAACCTCGACCTGTCCGTCTACAACCTGCTCATGCAGGACGACGTGACCGCCGAGGACGTCCTGATCAAGACCGACGTGGCGGGCCTGCACCTGCTGCCGGCCAACATCGACCTCTCCGCCGCCGAGATCCAGCTCGTCAACGAGGTCGCCCGGGAAATGGCCCTGGCCCGGGTCCTGCGCACGGTCCGCAAGGAGTACGACTACATCCTGATCGACTGCCAGCCGTCGCTCGGCCTGCTGGCGATCAACGCGCTGACCGTCGCGCACGGTGTGCTCATCCCGCTCGAATGCGAGTTCTTCAGCCTGCGCGGTGTGGCACTGCTGCTGGACACCATCGACAAGGTGCGCGAGCGGCTCAACTTCGACCTGGAGCTCGAAGGCATCCTCGCCACGATGTACGACAGCCGCACCACGCACTGCCGCCAGGTCCTGCAGCGGGTGGTGGAGGCGTTCGGCGACAAGGTCTACCAGACGGTCATCACCAAGACGGTGAAGTTCCCCGAGTCCACCGTGGCCGGTGCCCCCATCACGACGATGGACCCGGCATCCTCCGGGGCACGTAACTACCGTCAGCTGGCCCGCGAGGTGATCGCCGCCCAGTCGGAGCGGTAGCCGGAACGCCCGGTGCCCGCCTCGTGGACTACGGTCGTCCGGTGACCGCGCCACCCATCGACCCACCCGAGACCGCCACCGCGGCCGTGGTCGACGGTGGGCAGCCCGCCGACCCGGCCGCCACCGGCTTCACGGTGCGGCTGGCCAACTTCACCGGCCCGTTCGACCTGCTGCTGCAACTGATCGGCAAGCACAAGCTCGACGTCACCGAGGTGGCCCTGCACACGGTCACCGACGAGTTCATCGCCTACATCAGGGCGATGGGCGACAACTGGGACCTGGACGAGGCCAGCGAGTTTTTGCTCATCGCCGCGACCCTGCTCGACCTGAAGGCGGCCCGCCTGTTGCCCGCCGCCGAGGTCGAGGACGAGGACGACCTCGCCCTGCTGGAAGCCCGGGACCTGCTCTTCGCCCGACTGTTGCAGTACAAGGCGTACAAGGAGGCGGCGGCCCACATCGCCGAGCTGGAGGCCGTCGGCGGCCGACGGTATCCGCGCGCGGTCAGCCTGGAACCCCGCTACGCCGAGGCGTTGCCCGACCTGGTGCTCGGCATCGGCCCGCAGCGGCTGCTGAAGCTGGCCGTGAAGGCGATGACCCCGAAGCCGGTGCCGGAGGTGTCCATCGCCCACGTGCACATGGTCCGGGTCAGCGTCCGGGAACACGCGGCCATCCTCACCGCGCGACTGCGCCGGGCCGGCACGGCCACCTTCTCGCTGCTCTGCGCCGACTGCGAGGCCACCCTGGAGGTGGTGGCCCGGTTCCTCGCGCTGCTGGAGCTGTACCGGGAGGGCCTGGTGTCGTTCGTGCAGGAGCAGGCCCTGGAGGAGCTGACAGTGCGCTGGACCGGCCCGGCCGACGGCGACACCGAGCTGCACGTCGACGAGTACGCCGGCACCCCGGCGGACGACGCGGAGCCGGCGGGGATTGCGGTTGCGCCGGCGGCGGGTGGGCCCGCGCCGGTGCTGGCCGCGCCTGAGTCGGCGGGCGTTGGGCCCGGGTCGGTGGGGGAGGCCGGCGGGCCGGACGGGACGGAGACGACGGAGGGTGCGCGGGATGAGTGACGAGGAACGCCGGGACTCGCTGGCCGACCAGGCCGCCGCCTGGGTGCCCCCGTGGGCCCGCCCGCGCCCGCCCGCCACTGACGCGCCCGCGCCGCCGGACGAGCCGGCCGCGGACACCGACGAACCCGGAGCGGCACAGCCCCGACCCGAGGTCGAATCCGCCGCCGGTCCCGGCGAGTCGGATGCGGTCGGCTCGGCCCCGGCGCCGGGCGATCCGCATGAGCGCGGCCCCGACGACCCGCGCCCGACTGAGCCAGACCCGGACGGGGCCTCCAACAAGGTGGACCTGACGGCGCCGGACCTCGGCGCGGTGACGGAGGACACGGCGGGGGAGTCGAGCGCGGCGGGGGACGTACCCCGGCGGCAGTCGGCGGGGCGGCGGCGGGCGACGGCCGCGCCGGAGCCCGCGCCCGAGCTGTCCGACGCCGAGCTGCGCGGCGCGTTGGAGGCGATCCTGCTGGTCGTCGACGAGCCGGTCAGCGAGCTGGTGCTGGCCCAGGTGCTGGACCAGCCCGCCGAGCGGGTCGGGCCGATGCTCGACGAGATCGCCGCCGGCTACACCACGGCCGGGCACGGGTTCGAGCTGCGCCGGGCGGCCGGCGGGTGGCGGCTGTACACCCGGCCGGAATACGCTACGTACGTTGAGCGGTTCGTGCTGGACGGGCAGTCCGTGCGGCTGACCCAGGCGGCGCTGGAGACGCTCGCCGTGGTCGCCTACAAGCAGCCGGTGACCCGTTCGCGAATCTCAGCCATCCGGGGTGTGAACTGCGACGGGGTCATCCGTACGCTGGTCACCCGTGGCCTCGTCGAGGAGTGCGGCACCGAACAGGACAGCGGGGCGTTCCTCTACCGGACCACCACGTTGTTCCTGGAGAAGCTCGGGCTGAACACCGTCGACGAGCTGCCGCCCCTCGCACCCTTCCTGCCCGACGACGTAGAAGAGCTTGCTGATGCGACCCGATAACCGTGTCCCCAAACCCGACGCCCCCGTGTTCGAGGGGGCTGAGCGCCTGCAGAAGGTGCTCGCCGCCGCCGGCGTGGGTTCCCGGCGCGCCTGCGAAGACCTGATCTTCCGCCGCCGGGTCACGGTGGACGGGCGGGTCGCCAAGCTCGGCGACAAGGTCGACCCGGCCAAGGCCGTGATCCACGTCGACGGAGAGCGCCTCCAGGTCGACACCCGACTGGTCTACGTGGCGATGAACAAGCCGCGCGGGGTGGTCACCACCATGGCGGACGACAAGGGCCGCAACGAGCTGGCCGACTTCATCGGCAGGCGGCTGGATCAGCGGGTGTACCACGTCGGGCGGCTCGACGCGGACAGCGAGGGCCTGCTGCTGCTCACCAACGACGGCACCCTCGCGCACAAGCTCATGCACCCCTCGTACCAGGTGCTGAAGACCTACCTCGCCGAGGTGGTCGGCCCGATCCCGCGCAACCTGAGCAAGCGGCTCCTCGCGGGCGTCGAGCTGGAGGACGGGCCGGTCACTGTCGACTCGTTCAAGGTGGTCGGCACCCTGGGCAAGAGCGCCCAGGTGGAGCTGAGCCTGCACGAAGGGCGCAAGCACATCGTCCGGCGGTTGATGGACGAGGTCGGGCACCCGGTCACCCGTCTGGTGCGTACCTCCATCGGTCCGATCCGGTTGGGCGACCTGCGCACCGGGCGTCTGCGGCGCCTGACCAACGCGGAGGTCGCGGCCCTGTTCCACGCGGTGGGTGACTGACCCCCGAGTTCGGGGTACGGCAGCCGGTAGGCTCCACCGACGGCCGAGACGCGGTCGCCCGGGTGGCGTGGGTCGCCTCCGGCGGCGTCGCGCGCGGGTTCGCCAGACGACCCGGGCATGATTGATGACGATTGAACAACCGCTTGCGGCGCCAGCTCACCGGGCGATCCGTGAGGTACGGGCTGAGGAGGACACGGTGGAGGAAAACGTACGGTTCGGGCGATGTGTGGTCGCTGTGGATGGGCCGTCCGGTTCGGGGAAGTCAACCGTGTCGCGGCGGCTCGCCGCCGCCCTCGGTGCGCGCTACCTGGACACCGGGGCGATGTACCGGGCGATCACGTGGGCCGTGCTGCGCTCCGGCGTGGACCTCACCGACGCCGCGTCGGTGGCGAAGGTCGCCGGCGAGGTCGACCTGCGCATCGGCACCGACCCGCAGGGGTACGGCGTGACCGTCGACGGGGTCGGCGTGGACGCGGAGATCCGTGGCGCCGAGGTGACCGGAGCGGTCTCCGCCGTCGCCGCCGTACCGGCTGTTCGTGAGCTGCTCGTCGGCCGGCAGCGCGAGATGATCGCCAACGCCGGTCGGATGGTGGTCGAGGGCCGCGACATCGGCTCGGTCGTGGCCCCGGACGCCGACCTGAAGGTCTTCCTGACCGCGTCCGAGGCGGCCCGTGCGGCCCGGCGCAGCGCCGAGGACGCCGCCGACGTGGCGGCCACGGCCGCCGACCTGGCGCGGCGGGACCGCCTCGACTCGACCCGCAAGGTCAACCCGCTGGCCCAGGCGCCCGACGCGGTGGTGCTGGACACCACCGAGCTGGGCATCGACGAGGTCGTGGCGCGGATGCGCGACCTGCTCACCGAGCGGGGCGTGGCATGAGTAGCGCGGTCGTGTCTCATGACGGTCCGGAGCGAAGCGGAGGAGCGGCATGAGCGAGCGGAGCGAGCGAATCATCGGGCTCGGCGTGGTTGTGCCTCATGGCGCTCCGGAGCGAAGCGGAGGAGTGGCATGAGCGAGGGTTCCTGGGTGGAGCTGCGTGAGCCCGACGTCGCCGTCGAGGAGCCGAGCGGCCCGCAGCCGGTGGTGGCCGTGGTCGGCCGCCCCAACGTGGGTAAGTCGACGCTGGTCAACCGGATCATCGGCCGCCGGCAGGCGGTCGTCGAGGACGTTCCCGGCGTGACCCGCGACCGGGTCCCGTACGACGCGCAGTGGAACGGCCGGGCGTTCACCGTGGTGGACACCGGCGGTTGGGAGCCGGACGCCAAGGATCGGGCGGCGGCCATCGCGGCGCAGGCCGAGACGGCTGTCGTCACCGCCGACGTGGTGCTCTTCGTGGTCGACGCGATGGTGGGCTCCACCGACGTGGACGAGGCCGCGGTGAAGATGCTGCGGCGCAGCGCCAAGCCGGTGATCCTGGTGGCCAACAAGGCCGACAACAACTCCATCGAGATGGAGGCCACCTCGCTGTGGTCGCTGGGTCTCGGTGAGCCGTTCCCGGTGTCCGCGCTGCACGGACGCGGCTCCGGCGACCTGCTGGACGCCATCCTCGCCGCGCTGCCGGAGGCACCGGCGATCGTGGAGAACCGTCCGCGGGGGCCGCGCCGGGTGGCGCTGGTCGGTCGGCCGAACGTGGGCAAGTCCAGCCTGCTCAACCGGTTCTCCGGTGAGGAGCGGGCGGTCGTCGACTCGGTGGCCGGCACCACTGTGGACCCGGTGGACAGCCTGGTCGAGATCGGCGGTCAGACCTGGCAACTGGTGGACACCGCCGGGCTGCGCAAGCGGGTCGGCAAGGCCAGCGGCACCGAGTACTACGCCAGCCTGCGTACCGCCGGCGCGATCGAGGCCGCCGAGGTGGCCGTGGTACTGCTGGACTCCAGCGAACCCATCAGCGAGCAGGACCAGCGGATCCTGTCGATGGTGACCGAGTCGGGCCGGGCGTTGGTCATCGCGTTCAACAAGTGGGACCTGGTCGACGCCGACCGTCGGTACTACCTGGACAAGGAGATCGACCGGGAGTTGCGCCGCATCCCCTGGGCGATCCGGTTGAACCTGTCGGCGATGACCGGCCGTGCCGTCGACAAGCTGGCCCCCGCCCTGAACAAGGCGTTGGCCAGCTGGGAAACCCGCGTACCGACCGCGCACCTCAACCAGTGGCTGACCGCGCTGGTGCAGGCCACCCCCCACCCGGTGCGTGGTGGACGGGCACCGCGGATCCTGTTCGCGACGCAGGCCGGGGTGGCACCGCCACGGTTCGTGCTCTTCACCACCGGCCCGCTGGACGCCGGCTACCAGCGGTTCGTCGAGCGCAAGCTCCGCGAGGAATTCGGGTACGAGGGCAGCCCGATCGAGATCTCGGTCCGCCCGCGCAAGAAGCTCGGCCCCGGCGGCCGAGGCAAGGCGCACGGCTGACCCTTCCAGTTCTCCCTGAAAAATGCCGGATGGCCTCCCGCCATCCGGCATTTTCCTGCCCACCCACCACCCCACCCTCCTAGGAAGCTTTAGGGGTTGTGGGGTGGTTCGCCTGCCCCGCAACACTGATGGGGCCTGTGTGGGGGACCCGCAACCGCTGCGCTAAGCTGTACCGGCTGCCGCGGGGGAAACCACGCGGGGGCGGGACGTGGCGCAGCTTGGTAGCGCACTTGACTGGGGGTCAAGGGGTCGTCGGTTCGAATCCGGCCGTCCCGACAGAGTTTCAGCAGGTCAGGGCCTTGATTCACTTCGGTGGGTCAGGGCCTTTTTGCTGTCCTGTCTCACAATCCATCACGAACGCGCGTACTGCTCAGCCGAAGAGCTTGTCGAGCGGGTCGGATGCCTGCCTCAAGTGGCTGAGGTCAGGCTTCACGTAGACCCGCTTCGCCAGCGTCCCACCGTCGGCGTGGCCAGCCCAGGCCGCCAGCACCACATCCGGTACCCCGAGACCGGCCAGGTAGGTCAGGCAGGCGTGGCGGGCGTCGTACAGCCGGACCTTCCGCACGCCGACCTTGGCCATCAACTCGTACGCCCGGCGCCGCAGCCAATCGGTACGCAGCGGCTCGCCGAGCTCGTCGACCAGGACGTACGTCCCGGTCCCCGTGTACGCCTCGCCAGCGGCCAACTTCTCGGCCGCCTGCTTCACCTTCAGGGTCTTCAGCCCGGCCTGGACCGCCGCCGGCATCGGTAGCCCCCGGTCGCCGGCCGCGCTCTTCGCGCTCTTCTCCTCTACCTCGCCGTCGACCAGGGTCCGCGTGTTCTTCCCCGCAGCGAGGGTGCCGGCCTCGAAGTCGACGTCGGACCACCGCAGGCCGCAGACCTCGGCCGGGCGTAGGCCCATCAGGCTCAGCAGCAGCACCGGGTACAGCCGCTCCGTCTTGATGCCGGCCAGGAACGTCCGCACCTCGACCTCGGTCCACGGTGTCCGCTCGGCCTGAGCCTCGTTCGCGGCCTTGCTGGCAGCCCGGGGGATGCCGACGTACAGGGCGACGTTGCGCACCACCAGCTGCCGGCGCACCGCCTCGTTGAGCGCGGTACGTAGCCGTCCGAGGGTGAGGCGAACGGACCGCACCGAGAGGCCGGTGCCGGGCTGCCCGCCCCGACGCCGGCCCTCGGTGAGCATCCAGTCGACCAGGGCCTCGATGTCCGGCTCGGTGACGCCCTGGAGCCGACGGGCGCCAAGCCGCTTCCTGACCGGCAGCAGGGCATCCCGATAGTTCGCCGCCGTTCCCTTCTCCACGTCCCGCGTCGCGCTGGCCAACCACTGATCTAGGAACTCGTCCACAGTGAGGACGCTCGGGCGCACATAGGTGCCCCGGTCCCGCTCGTGGCTGATCCGGGCGTACTCGGCCTTGGCTTCCTTCTTGGTGTCGAACGTCTGGGTGAGCTGCTTCCGCTTGCCCGTCTCTGGATCGCGGCCGATGTCGACAACGAACCGGTACCGGACCGCGCCACCCCTCAACTCAATCCGCTTGATCGGGTCCGCCACTTGCCCCCCTCTCGTAGACAGCCAGCTTGTCCGGGTACTTGGACAGGTCGAGCTGTCGGATCGTCTCAATCCACTGCTGCGGCATCCCAGGGGGCTGAACACCCAGAACCACCATGTCATCGAGCGCTGTAGCCAGGTCGCGCAAGGCTTCGGCATGTGCGGTCCGGGCACCGGTGATGGCGGCGTCATCGCCGGCATACTCGGCCGCACGTAGATCGCTGAGCGCTCGGGTGACCGCTTCCGCCGCCCGCTGTTCGTTCTGGTAGAGCAGCACAGCCGTCCGAGCTCGCTCGAACTCCGTAACTCGGGTTACCACCGTTCCACCGTCAGGCGAGCGCAGGAGTGGTGGCTCCTGCCCGGTCAGCCAACGCCAGGCGAGCCAGGGGTGCAACGCCACGCCTGACGACACCGCGATATCGGCGCCGCTCTCAAGGTCGATCAGTAGCAGCGGCGGCGGGACAGCCAAGGCGTGGGCCAGCTGCAACCACTCGTTGAGGGTCACGCCCCGCTCGCCGCTCTCGATCTTCGAGATGACACGGCGGTTCAAGTCCGAGCCCAGCTCAGCAAGCCGGTTCGCGAGGTCCTGAGCAGACAGTCGCCGCTCCATTCGCCACCGCTTGACCTGTCGCGCGAATACCTCGCTCGGCGGGCTACTCATGTTTTAGGAACCTCCTTGGCCGATTTTGGGCCAACCATAGTCGGTTAGTTGCACCAAGTCCATCACGTCTGTATCTTCCACAGAAGCGGCCGGAGTTGTACCTAGTCTGGGCCGACTCGGGCCGAAAATCGGCCGCCCTATCCCTGGAGGCGCGACATGCCAGCCACCCGAACGCCGGTCGGGCCGACTCTCACGGAGATCCGGTCCTGGCCCGCAGCCGTGAATGTCGAGGACTACGCGCGTGCGTTCGGCATCAGCCGCGCCTACGCGTACGAGTCGATCCGGCAGGGTGGCTGCCCGGTCCGGACCGTGAAGGTCGGCGGGCGCATCAAGGTGCTGACCCACTCGATCATCGAAGTTCTCGAACCTCCGGCCGCCGCGTGAGAAGCCGTGAGACGCCTGCGCAAAACCGCAGGTCAGGCGCTCGAAATCGCGCGGCACTTGATTGGTTGTCAAGGACTTGGAGCCCTCAGACGTGACCACCACGCAGAACGGCCGCCCCGAGGCGAACGGGGCGGCCGGCGAGCAGGTCAGGCGGACCTACGAAGATGGTACGACGCTCGACGACGCTCTGACGATGGTCGAGCGCGGGTGTTACATCTTCCCCGTCGACCATCCCGACCTGCCGAAATGCGCCGGGGTGCGTACGCCCGAGCACGACCCCGACAGCTGCACCAAGCGGGGGAAGTGCCCGGCGGTCGGCCGGTGGTCGATCGAGTCCACCGCCAAGGTCGCCGACATCGCCGCGCACTTCGCCGGCACGCTGCGGAACTACGGCATCGACTGCCGCGCCTCGCAACTGCTCGTCATCGACGAGGACACCCCCGGCGCGTTCCAGCAGTACGCCGACCAGCACGGCCACACCATCCCGAACACCTTTACCGTCACCACCGGACGGCCGGGCGGCGGCCGACACCTGTACTTCCGGGTGCCACTCAACAGCCCGTTCACGACCGCCACCGGCGCTCTGCCGAAGGGCATCGACGTGCGGGGCCGGGGCGGGTACGTCGTGGGGCCTGGCAGTGTCCACGAGTCCGGGGCCGTCTACGCCCCCGAGGATTGGGACGCCCCGGTCGCCGACCTGCCCGGATGGCTCGCCGAGGCGCTGACCGTCAAGGCCGCACCACCCCTGTCCGCCGTCGCCGCCGAACCGCTGACCGAGCCGCTGCCCGAGCGGGTGGCTGGCCTGCTCGACGGCGACCCCGGCGACCGGTCCGAGCGGTTCCACCGGATCACCCGGGAACTCGCCGAGGCCGGCTTCACCCAGGGCCAGGCCGTCACCGTCCTGACGCCCTGGTGCGAACGCCACGGGAAGTACATCGGGCGGGTAGAGGCCGAGGTCGCCCGCTCGTGGGGCAAGCCCGGCCGGGCGGCTCAGGTGCCCGGCCAGCGTCAGCCGGTACGCGACGACGACCTCACCGACGCCCGGATGGCCGAGACGGTCAGCGCCGGGGTGCTCGGCGACCGGTTCTGCTGGACCTCGGCCCTCGGCTGGCTGGAATGGGACGGCCAGTGCTGGAGCCGCAGCACCGAGGCCGCCGTGATCGAAGTCGTCCGGCAGTACGTGCTGGAGATGTTCACCCGCGAAGTCCAGGCCGGCGCCGCCGGTGACCGGCGCAAGCAGCTCGCGGGGCTGCTCAACCGGGGACGCATCGGTGCCATCACCTCGCTCGCCCGCGGCATCCTGCTCCAGGACGCCGCTCACTTCGACCAGCAGCCCGACCTGCTCAACACCCCGTCAGGTGTAGTCAACCTACGCACCAAGGAGCTGTTGCCGCACGACCCGGCGCTGCTGCTCACCAAGATGACCGCCGTCGCCTACCGGCCCGGCGCCGTGCACCCCGACTGGACGACTGCCCTCCAGGCCATCCCCGCCGATGTGCGGGACTGGTATCAGGTGCGGCTCGGGCAGGGCATCACCGGGCACATGACGCCGGACGACGTGCTGGTGGTCAACCAGGGCGGCGGGGAGAACGGCAAGACGACCGTTCTCGGTACCGCCGGCAAGGTGCTCGGTAGCTACTACGTGCTCGTCTCCGACCGGGTGCTGCTCGCCGACGCCGGAGCGCACCCGACCGAGCTGATGGAGCTACGCGGTGCCCGACTGGCGCTGATCGAGGAAACGCCCGAGGCCCGCCGGCTGTCCGTCGGCCGGCTCAAGAAGGTGGTGGGCACGCCCGAGATCGAGGCCCGGTACATCCGCCAGGACTCGGTGACCTTCCGCGCCACGCACAGCTTGTTCCTCTCCACCAACTACCGGCCCCTGGTCGAAGAGACCGACCACGGGACCTGGCGGCGGCTGGCGTTGGTGCAGTTCCCGTACCGGTTCGTGAAGCGCCAGGGCGACCTGACCGGCCCGGACGACCGCCTCGGCGACCCGACCCTGCGGGAGCGTCTGACGGCCAGCGAGCAGGCCCGTGAGGCCGCTCTCGCGTGGATGGTCGAGGGCGCGTACCGCTGGTACCAGGACGGCCGAGTGATGCCCGAGATGCCGCAGCGAATCGCGGACACCACACGGGCGTGGCGGGCCGAGTCGGATCTCGTGCTGGCCTACCTCGACGAGCGCCTGGTGCCCGACCGTGACAGCCACGTCATCTCCACGGAGTTGCTGGCCGACTTCACCGATTGGCTGATCGCGCACGGTAACCGTGCGTGGTCGGACAAGGTGTTCACGAGTCGGTTCGGGGAGCACGAAGAGGTCCGAAAGCACCACATCGAGAAGCGCCAGGTGCGCACTCAGCCGGGGCTCTCCCGCCAGCCCGCCACCTTCGGCACGGTCCGGGTAGCACCGCCGGCACGGTACATGGCCTGGCTCGGGGTCCGATTCGCCTCCGATGGGGACAAGGGGCCGGAGCAGGGCGAACAGCCGAACGGTCGGGAAGTGGCAAGGGTGGCAAGCCAAGTTCCGGTGAACGGAAAACTCTATACGCGCGGGAACTCACCGGAATCAGCCTTGCCACCCTTGCCAGATCCACTGCCGTCGATCCAGGGCGGGCGGGCGGCGGCCCCTCCTGTGGTGTCGGACTCCCGCGCTCGGATGGACGCCCGGATCACGCTGCGCGACAACATCGCCAGTGCGCAGACCTTCGACCAGTTGGTCAACGTCACCCAGCAAGCCGACCCCGGCACCCTGCGGGACGGCCGGATGCGCGAGCACTTCGAGAACCGAGCCGTCGAGCTGGCCGGCGACCCCGCTGCGGGTGCGTGGCCCGACGAAGACGAGCCGACCTGCCCCGAGTGCGGATGGGGCTACGGCACCTCCGCCCACCAGACGAACTGTGAGGACAGTCGATGATCCCCGCGAAGGGCAACTACAAGGCTGCCTACCGGCAGAACCGACGAGGCAAGGACGCCTGGGACTACAAGCGGGTCGAGGCGTGGGACGACGAGGGCCGCGCCCTGGTTCTGAGCGAGCAGCGCGGCCGGCTCGTGAGGGCCGACAGTTGGTCGGGCTTCGATGGCATCACTGAGGACGAGAGTCCCATCGTCGCCGTACTGCCGGGCGGTGGGTGGCTGGTCGAGTGGACGAACGATGAGGACGGGACGACTTCTACCGAGCCCCTGCTCGCCTGGGCGGTCAACTCGGCTGGGTGGGCTACCCCGATCGACGCGGCGACTGACGGCATCGCGATGCCGCTCGAAGACGACTCGAAGGGCTGGCGGCTGATCCCGCCGAGCGGGCGGACGGAGGTCACCCAGTGACCCCCACCCTCGCCCTGGAGGCGGCCATGCTGCACCCCGACTACGACCGGTTCATCGCGCAGGTGCGCCAGGCCGTTCCCGTGGGCCTGGTCGACCAGCTCGACGCCGCCGCGACCCAGGCAACCCAGGTGGCCACTGCGGCAGCGAGGTTCACCGGCGGTTGCGACACCGCCGCCGCCACTGCGGCCGAGCTGCCCGGGTGGCTGCGCCTCGGACTGCTCGACGCCCTCACCCGCTGGGCCGACGGAAAGGCCACCACATGCCGACACAGCCCCGACCCCGACCGACCCGAGCCAGTGCTCACCGCCGCGTGGAAGCCGGGCCTGGTCACCTGTGTTCGCTGCGCGCACCTGTGGTCGCTCGGCCGCACAGCCAACCTCACCTGTGACTGCTGCGGCGCTATCTGTCTGCCGGACCAGATGAACCCGGGCATGACACAGTTCGGCGCGCTGATCTTCCAGTACGGCACCTGCGACGACTGCCGACCGCCGGTGGCCAGCGGCGAACCGCAGCCCGTGCGCAAGCCTCGCGGCAGCCGTGGCCGCAACCGTGGAAGGGGACGCTCGTGACCGCCGACCCGTGGGCATCCGTCCGAACCGCAGGTAAGACCCTCGACGACTACCCACCGCCTGTTCTTGACCCGGAGACCGGTTGCATCCGGTGGCAGGGGCCGCACGACAGCAAGGACTACGGGGTGGTCGGGGGCAACTCCCGGACGAAGCAGCGCCGAGCGCATAACGCCACATGGGAGCGCCACCGGGGACCGATCCCGGACGGCCACGTGCTCGACCATGTGTGGGACTGGGGCTGCCGATGGAAGGACTGCGTCAACCTCGATCACCTTGAGGTGGTGACGGTGTCGGAGAACAACCGTCGGGCGAACAAGAACCGCGCGTTCCGGGCCCTGCAACGACGCGAGATGTACCGGCGGATGTGGAGCGCCGATGTCTAGCCCGCTCAGCGCCACGCTGCCGGCCCAGAACGGCGCGCCGAGGGGTACGGGCAGGGCCAAGCCGCGAAGCACGAGAGGGCGCAAGCGCGGGAAGGGCGATCAGCGGTGAGCGCCTGGCGCCCGCTGGCAACCCCCGGCCCGGTCAGCGCAGAGGCCCTGCACGCCGCCCGCGCTGCCGTCCTCGCGTCCCTCGCCGCCCGCAACAGCGCCTTGGGGCACCACGCGGCCGTCGGTGAGCTGGCCGACCTCCCCGTCGACCAGCTGCTCGACGTGGCTGCCGTCCTCGCCAGCATGGTTGGGCGACCCCAAGACACCCTGATCACAGGCGATGAGTGGCTGTCGATGGCGGTCGAACCATGACCCAAACCCTCGCCGGTGGATGGCTGCTCATCGCCCCCGACGACGCCTGCCGACTTGCGCAGCTGGTGAGGGCCGGCGCACTGACGTTCCGCCACCGTCGGAACCTCACCACCGGCGAGGGTGCCCTGCTCATGGCCGTCGAGCAGGCCGCCTACGCGGCCCGGAGTTCCGCCATGGGAACCGTGGCTGTCTCGGTGTCGCCTGCTCCGGCAGCGTCAACGGTGACGTCAGGCGCCGCAGCTCAGGCGCTGCGGGTCAGCGACAGCTACGTCCGCCGGCTCTGCCGCACAGGGGCTCTGGAAGCCCAGCGCAGCGGGACTGAATGGCACATCGACCCCGACAGCCTGGCCGCGTACGCACTCACGAGAGGCGAGACAGCATGAGCACCTACCAGGGACCATGGGCCCTCGGCGAGCACCCCGCCGACTGGGCGTACCGGACCGGCCGAGTCACCGCCGAGTCCCGCGAGACGTGGCGCGCCATCTACAACAACGACCCCAACGAGGCCGGACGGACGATCGCCGGACTGTTCCCCGTCCTGGCCGACCCGACCGTGACGAGGCTGCTCGCCATCTCGGCTGAGCAGGAGCAGCGCGCCCAGTCGGTCGATGATGCGGAGTTCGCCAGCCTGTTCCCGCCGGCAGTGCACAACGGGGTCGATGACCTGGGCGAGTTCGCCGAGTTCTTCCCACCACGGCGCCGGTAGAGCAGGCCGGGGTGCAGCAGCGTCAACGTCACCCGAGGTCGCCGGTCGGATCTTCCGTCGACAGTGAGCCGGGGCCGAAGGGCGAGAGCGCCAATCCTTCCCGCGCTACGACCGCCCTGCGCGCCACCCCAACGGCCAGCCATCCACACCGCCCCCTGATGGACAGGAGAGAGCCCATGGATACCGAGACCACCACCACCCGATACGTGGTCACCTCGGCATACGTGACGGCCCGGGTCGCCAGCAGCGTCATCCCGCACTGGCAGGGACAGCCCGCAGAGTGGACATCCGTTGGGTTCATGCGCGACACCGTGATGCCCGAGCAGGTCCATCCCGAGGACATCGAGCGCCTGCTCCGCAAGGGCATGGTGCGACAGCACGAGCCCACCGAGCTGGGCCAGCCTGGCGATGATGCCGCGTGATCACCACAATTCCTATCCAGTCAGGGGAATTGACCACGAAGAGTGACGAGAGGCATGTAACGCTCTGTCACGGTGATGCCCAAAAAAATCTGATCATGAGCAAAGCTGGACCACTGGGGCAGGTCGCTCGCTGTCCGGGCAGTTCCTACATTCCAAGATCGTAACCCTGGGTAATGCCATCACGCCCGGTAACCATCAGTCATTACCGCCCGTCTTCACAGGAGGTGCCATGCCGAACCCCCCGAAGTTCGACCCGCAACGCGGAACCCGGGGTCGGGGCGGCGTCGCACTGCCCGCAGATGGCCGGCGCGGCGACCCTCCACCGTGGCCGCTGCCTGGTCGCCAGTCGCTCGACGAGCGGCGCGCCTGGGAGCAACTGTGGGCCACCCCGCAGGCGGCGGCGTGGGAGCAGCTGCGTTGGACGCGGACCGTCGCCAGGTACTGCCGCGTGATGATCGCCGCTGAGCATCCGGACGCCACGGCCGCACTCCTCGCGCAGGCCACCGTTCTGGAGGACCGCCTCGGGTTGACCCCGAAGTCGATGCGGCTGCTGCTGTGGCACGTGGCCGCCGACGAAGTTGCAGAGCGGCGGGAAGCCTCGCCGGGCGCCCGGCGTCGCATCCGCGCCGTAGATGGCGCAGGGCCCGCGCCCGCCTGATGAGAGCGAATCTGAGCCAAGATCCGGCCCCCGGAGGGGTACGGGGCACCACCCACCCGAAAGGAACACCACAGTGATCATCTCCGACCAAAGGCCCGGCGGTGCGGACTGGATCTCACGCCGCCTCACCGACCTCGAACGGCAAGTCCGCGAACTACAAGCCGGCCGGCGGCTGGAAGCCGCCACCATCGGTGCCGGTGGACTGACCGTCAAGGGCACCGGCGGCATCACCGTCGAGGGCGGCGGCGACCTGAACGTCAAAGGCGGCGAACTCCGCGTCGGAGACGAAGACGGCCAAACGCAGGTGTACGTCGGGCCGCTGACGTACGGCGGTGTTCCCGCTGGCACGGGGTGGACGTTCCGCCGGTTCAACGGGCAGCCGGTGTTCACCCTGGAGGGGTCCGACCCGGAACACCAGTTCCTCGCGGTCCGCGACGCGCAGGGAAACATCGTCTTCGGTGACGACACCGTGAGCGGTCAGGGGTTGGCCCGGCCGTGGCTGCCGGTGCCGTGGTCCGGTGCCGACTACACCCAGTGGCCTGGCACCACGTCGGCCAGCTTCACCAGCGTGCTGGAGACCACCATTCCCCGGCAGCAGCCGAAGTTGTACGTGCGGATCCGGCACACGGCGGACGCGTCGGGGACCACCGGGGAGCTGCGCCTGATGTTCGGTGGCACGCAGCTCGGCGCCACGGTCTCCGTGGGATTCACCGTCAGCTACGCGGAGCTGACCGTTGATCTGCCGCCTGGCACGTTCGGCGAGACCATGAACCTGGCCGTCGAGGGGCGGCGCACCGCTGGTACGGGGGCTGTACGGGCGACGGTCACCGCGTCGTGGACGCAGCAGAGCTGAAAGCGTGGCGGGGCCGGCTCGGGTCGGTGCCCACCCGGCACGAAACGGCCCGCCAGGCGCGATCCTGGCGGGCCGTCGTGCTGTCTGGACAGTGGGTCAGCCAAGCGTCAGGGACAACGCGCCGAACAACTGTTGCTCCGGGTACTGGACGCTGCCGCGGTGCGCGACCTCGACGCCGTAGAAGCCCTTACCTGTCGGCACGTCTTGGACGATGAACGAGAACTTGCAGCCGTCGGCGGCGGTCGCGCCAGGCGCGGTTTCGAGAATGCCGGTGCTCAGCTTGCCGAGGCCGACGGTGGCACCAGTTGAGTCGGTGACGATGACCTGAGCGCCAGGGCTGACATCGTTGTAGCCGCCAGTGCCGCTGCATCCGGTGGTGCTGTGCCAGGCGAATCCGCTCGGATCGTCGAGCATCAGGGTGCCGGTGACAGTTCGGGTGACTGGGCCGGTCGTAGTCGCTGCCGACGGGTTGGCGTCGGCAGCGCAGCCGGTCAGGGTGAGCAGGAGGGCACAGACGGCGGCGGCTCGGGCTCGGGTCATGCCGGGCACCGTACCGTCGTCGGTCAACGCAGCACGGCTACCGCGCCGTGACTCCGGTATCGCGGTGCACCCGGCGGGCGCGGTTCCACAGCCGCCGGCCGAATCGGAGTCGCTTCCCGCTGGAGCGGCACCACCGGCACGGACGGGACAACTTCGGGTTGCGCTTGGAGCGGTGGTGGGACTTTCCCTTGCACAGCCAGCAGTCGCGGAACGGTCGGATGATGCAGGACAGGGTGTAGCCGGCGAGCACGACCAGGGCGATGCCGGTCGCGGTCAGGGTGCCTCTCACGGGATGCCTCCAGGGGCGGTTTTCGGGGCCTTGGCGGGGGTGCCGCGACCACGCGACCAACAGGGGTTTATGCAGGTCAGGGCTGGTCGCGCCCCTGGTCGCGGATCCGCGACCAGGCTGCGTGCCGCGACCAGCCCCGCGACCACTACTCGGCCTCGATCTCGCGCCGCTGCTGGGCGTTGTCGAGCGCCGTCCGCCGGGCTCCCTTGAGGTTGGACCGGCCGACCTTCACGTCCTGGGACTCGACGCCGTACGGGGCGAGCGCCTCCCGGACCATGTCCGCGGTGATGCCGGTGTAGAACTCCGGCGCCAGCTCGGCGAGCCGCTCCGCGAGCACCGCCCACGGCGCACCGGACTCACCCGGCCGCAGCACCGTGCGGGCGTCGGCGAGCATGTCCCGGGCCTCGACCCGCTCGACGTCCTCACCGATGACGGCCCGGCCGCGCAGCTGCCCGGCGCGGGCGACGATCGCCGCGGTGACCTCCGGCGTCGGGTAGAACGACCGGGCGCTACCGGGCTTGTCCACACCGACCAGCACACCCCACCCGGCGTCGACGCCGGGCCGGTAGACGGTTGCGGTCATGCCCCGCTTGTACGCCCCCGTGCCGAGAATCATGTCGTTCTCGACCTGCCCGAGTACCGACAGGCACCACCTGGTCGTGATGCAGCGGGTGATGTTCGGCGGCAGGCTGTCCTTGTCGGGGATCTGCGTGGCCAGGCAGAAGATGATGCCCAGCGCCCGCCCCCGCTTGATGGCCCGCTCACACGCCGCCGCAGCACCCGGCACGGCCGCGAACAGCTCGTGCACCTCGTCCAGCAGGATGAACACCGGGTGCAGCCCTGATCCGCGCTTCGCGGCCAGCTCGGGCGTCACCTTCCCCTCGGGCGCCTCGCCCCGCTTCTTCGCCTCCAGGATCCGCTTCCCGCGCCGCTCGCACTCCGCGAGGGCCCACGCGATGATGTCGCTGCCCGTCTCGAACGCGTCATCATCGACGCCCACGGCGTACGTGGAGCACAGCGGCTCGACGTCGAGGAAGTCACCCACGCCTTTGAACTCGGCGACCTTCAGCTCAACGGTCGGGTCGAGCATGGCGATCGTGAGCAGCGTCCGGGCCGCGTACGACTTGCCCGAGCCGGGCTGCCCGCCGACCAGGAAGTTTCGCTGGAACAGCACGGTGGAGATCGGCCGCTGCCGCGAGTCGGTGGCGAACGGGTTGGGCTCGAAGATGCTGGTCCGGGCGGTGTCCGCCGTCAGCGCCCACTTCGGTTGGCCCATCTTGGACGACGGCTGGTAGCCGACCCACAGGTCAACCTGGCCGGGGTGGTCCGGCCCGACCTCGGGCCACACCTGGTCGACGGGTAGCCGCAGGGCTGCGGCGAGGTTGTCGCGCTTCTCCAGTAGGGCGGTGGCCACCACGGCGCCGGGGAGGTTGAACCGGGCCAGCCAGCCCGGCCCGTCCTTGTGGATGCCCGGCGGCGGGAACGTGATCTGACCGGGTTCCTTCACCCCGATGCCCAACGCCACGACGGCGTGGCGGACCATCTCGCCCGTGAGCTTGGTGAACGCCGCCTTGGTGACGACCCGGTCCACGATCGGCTTGTCCGCCGGCCGCCCGTTGCGCGCGGCCACCAGCACCACGCCGACCGCGACCGCGAACCACCCGAGCGCGGGGATGCCCACGGCCAGCTGCGCGACGGCGAGCAGCACCACCAGGGCGAGCACGGCGGCGCCGACCACCCACCAGCGGGCGTTGGACTCCTTGGCCCGGGTGCGGTTGAGCGCCTGCCACGTGTGCGGATCGTTCTTGTTCGCGGCCTCCTGCCGCAGGTGGAAGTTCTCCCGGCCGCCGACCGCCCACCACGCCACTGCCGACCCCGCCCGCCATGCCCCGCGCGGGGCGTAGATGGCCACCTTGGCGGCGTACTTCGGGCTGCGGGTCAGGTGGTAGAGGGCGGTGTGTCCGCCGTAGCTGACCGCCCAGCGGCTCAGGGCGCGGCGTGCGTCGGGGTTGCGCAGCACTGCCGGCACGATGGGCCGGCGCGCGTCGGTGCGCGACACGACGTCGGCGAACGTGGCCTTGCGGTCGGCCGGGTCGACCTGTCCGCCGACCTTGTCGGCCTCGATGATGTGCCGCTCTTCGTCGTACTCGTCGAACGGGATAACGGTCATGGTCAGTACCTCCCCTGCGCCTGGTCGGCGAGGTTGTGTGCGCGGATAGCGAGGATCGGGAGCAGGTCGCGCCACGGCATCGTGGGTTCGACCATCTCGGACTCGATGAACGCGGCCAGGGCGCGGATGCCCCCGGCTGCGGCCCCGAGCCGCGTCAGCAGCTCGGGGCACGTCGTGCAGTCGTTGTCTGCCACGTCAGCTCTTGGCCTCGGTGGTGACGTGCCGGCCGCACTCGCCGCACAGGGCCTTGATGCCGTTAGCGTCGCTGGTCATCTGCAACCAGTCCGTCGTGTTGCCGCACGGGCACTTGAGGGTCTGGTCGCCGTGCCGGATGCCGCCGTTACCGAAGACGGCGCCGAAAGAGAACGTGCTCATCACTGCTCCTGTCGCGTCGTGTGGGTGGAAGCCGCTTCGGCCCGCCACCGCCGGAGGTTGAGGGTCGCCATCGCCCCGTAGGACACGCTGGCGACGATGAAGCCGTACTGCTGTGTGACCAGCGCGTACGCCAGCCAGAGGGCTTGGACGGCGAGGCTGACAGCCCAGCCCTGCCAGAGCCGGCGGCCGGTGAGCCACCAGCCGGTAAGGCCGATCAGGGTCAGAGCCCACGACCACCACTGGGCGCTCATCGCGTGCCGTCCTTCCGGTTGGTGGTGCCGGGCTTGAGGTAGGCGAGCAGGCAGGTGAGCGCGCCGCAGACACACGCCACCCGGGACCAGCCGTCACCTATCAGGGCGAGGCCGGCGCACACGATCGCCATGGCCAGGAACAGGCGAGGTCCGCGGTTCATCGGGTGGCCTCGCCCTCGGTGATCGCCGTGATGGCGGCGGCGAAGTGGTCCTGAATCAGCGTGATGACCAGCGCCGACGCGAACGCCAGACCGGGGATGAGCAGGTGTAGCAGTACCTGCATGGCCTGCTCCCGCCAACCGCCCGGGTAGCCCTCGGCCAGCGTCGGCATCACGTTCATCGCCGCCGTGCTGGCCAGCAGCGCGTACTCAACCCGCCGGACGGTGCGCTGGTGGACGCTGCGCCCGACCGCCGACAGCTGACCCCGGGCGATGAGCAGGCCGACCAGCAGGATCGAGAACGCCGGGTCGACCAGCCACGCGACCAGCCACGTCGGCGACCACGCCTCGGCGTGCCCGGCGGCGAACCGCTGAACGTTGACCATCGTGAACGCCAGCGCGAACAGCAGCGCCGACCACGCCATCGCCGTCCACCGTGCCCGCTGGCGCATCAGCCGGACCGCCTGAATGTCCGGGTCCATCAGCAGTCGCCGCAGCTGTCGGGCCTCGGCAGCCTTGGCGGTCCACTCGCGTACCCGGCGGGTCTGGCCCTGCATCAGCGCGTCGTGGGCGGCCTGCTCGCGCAGCGCCCGACGCTCACCGCGGCTGAGCGCCGGTGGCGGGCCGAGCGGGGCGGGCGTACCCGGGTGACTGACCGGTGCGACCTGCTCGACCGGCTCGGCAACCACCGGCGTAACGACGGGGGTCGGACCCGGCTCGACCAGCGGCACGGACTCGGGTACGACCGGTGCCGGCAGCGGGTCCGGGCCGATCGGCGTGGCGTAGTCGTACGGGTCGACGGTTGGATCGACGGCGGCCTGGTCGATGTCCACCGGCAGGCCGTTGGCCCGGCGCTCAATGGCCAGGCCCACCAGGGCGTTGAGCAGGTCCGCCCGCTCCGGGGCCAGCCTGAACAGGTCCGCCAGCTCGTCCGTCGTGGGCATCTTGCCTCGCTCGGTGGCGAGGTCGACGGCGAGGCGCAGTACCTCCACGTCGTTGGACATCGTCCAGCCCGACTCCGGGTCCCGGGTAGCGATCTCCCGTGCCCGCTCGGCGATCAGGAGGTCGCGCAGCTCCCCGGCCTTCGGAGCACCGATCCGGAACCGGCGCATCAGCTCGTTGCGGGCCGGCACCTCGCCCAACTCTTTGACGATCTCGCGGGCGGCCGGCAGCAGCTTGTCGACGGGCTGCGGGTACTTCGTGCCGTTGATGGCGGGCGCGGTCATCGGTTCTCTCCCTCGGTGCAGACCTTCTTGTGGGCTTCCATCGCCCGGAGCAGTGCGGCCTGAGACGTGCCCTCCGGCACGATCAGCAGCCCGCACGCCTTGCACGTCCAGAGCGTCATCGGGCCATCTCCCTGGTGCGCTGGGCGGCCCGACGACGGGCCTCGTCGTTGGCGACCTGCAACTCACCCTGAGCGGCGTAGGCCTGGCCGTACTGCTTGTCGTGGCGCTCGACCAACTGGCGAGCGATGAGGAACACGGCGGTCGGCACTCCGGTGCCGCCGGCCAGGATCAGCAGGACGTACTTCATCGGGAACCCCCGGTGGCGGTCGGGTAGCGGTAGACGTAGCCGCACGTGCGGCTCAGGTGAAGCGGGGCCCCCGCCCGGTACGGGGTGAGGCCCGCCGCGTGGATCGCGGCCGTCGCGCCGGCCTCGTGCCGGTCGCAGGTGTAGACCGAGGCGTCGAGCGAGCCATGGAGCAGACCGTCGGCCGCCGAGTACACCTCGACGCGGACCTCGGCGGGTTGGCCGCAGCCAACCCACACCATGCGCCGGCTCACCGGGCGGCCCAGCTGGTCGAGACGCACATACCGCCGGCGCCGGCCTCGTTGCTGGCGCACGGCTGGGTGCTGTGGTTGTAGGCGAACGCGACGACGGCCAGGGCCGCGCACACCAGGACGGTGCGCGCGACCAGGCGGTCAACCATGCCGCGCATCAGCGGGCAGCCCGAGCGGCACGGACACCGGCGAGCAGCGCGAGCGCCATCCGCTCGGCCTCGTCGAGGGTCAGCTTCGCCCCGTACTC
Organism: Glycomyces sp. NPDC047369; assembly: GCA_040643255.1. GTDB lineage: Bacteria > Actinomycetota > Actinomycetes > Mycobacteriales > Micromonosporaceae > Glycomyces. The sequence goes on from JBEYTX010000003.1 coordinate 50,071, forward strand.
GTCGGTGTCGCCGGTGGACAGGTACACCGACGGCTCCTCGACGTCCTCGTACACCGGCGAGTGGAACTCCTGCAGCTGCACGAACAGCCGGCGCCGCTCACCGATCGCCGAACCGTCGGCCACCTGGTCGTCGACCAGGGTCCGGCTGTGCGAGAACTCGTCCGAGGCGAACTCGTCGTCGAAGGAGCAGTTCCCCGAGCACCACGCGACCGAGCAGCGGACCAGCGGGCGACCGAGGAAGTTGGTCAGGCCCTCGACGCTCTCGGGGATGCGGACCAGCCGGGTCACGCCGGTGGACCAGCAGAGCAGGTTGTTACTGGCGTCGAGCGCCTGGTCGACGGTAATGCCCAGGTCGGCGGCGACCTCGTCGTACGTGGCGTGCTGGTCGGCCGCGAGCCGGGCCTCGACGCTGCGGCCGGCAACGAGCGACGCGGCGGCGGCGGGCTGGGTGTTCAGGTACGCCAGCAGCGCCCGGCTGATCCGGGCCTCACTCGTGCCGAAGCAGACGGCCAGCTGCTTGTCGCTCATCGGCTCGGGGGAGGTGCGGGCCAGCTCCCACGCCTTGCGACCGAGCTTCACCAGCGCGTCGGCCGGCTCGGTCGGGACCGCGGCACGACCGGCGTACGCCGGGTTCATCGGAAAGCGGATGTCCGCCGGCCGCTGGATCGCGGTCAGGTTGGTGGTGTCGGCGTCGTTGAGCCGGTTCTCGGTGGGGACGCTGGCGGATGCAAGAATCTTCACGGGTCGCCTCCTGGGGCGATCAAGGGCCCGGGTAACAGGTGGTGAGACACCTGCCGGGCCCGCTTTGGTGTTGTGGGTTGGCCGGTCACCCGGCCCTTGCGATCAGGCGGCGCGAGCGAGGGTGTTGATCGCGGCCATCTCGATCTCGTCCTGGTGGCAGTCGAGGCAGGCCTCGTACTTCCCGCCGTTCGGGTGGCGCCGGACCTCAGCGCCCTGGCCTCCGCAGGCCTCGCAGCCCTCGGGGGCCAGTTCGCCGATCTCCCGCTCTGTCATGCCTACTAGTGTGGCATCGCGATGTGGCGTACGTCAACACGTGAGGCCACATTGTGTGGCAACGTCAGGTGTGGGATCATCCGGGGGTGACCAGACTCGAAGAGGCCGCGCGGGCGTACCGCCGGGCCAAAGATGCACTCGACAAAGCCCGCCCCGAGCTGGCCGCCGCGATCGTGGAGGCCGCGCGCAGCGGGACCAAGCAGACCGAGATCGTCAAGGTGTCGGGCTACACCCGCGAGCAGGTGCGCAGGATCTGCCGAGCGGCCGGCATCGAGCCGGGGGAGTAGGGCGTTGTCTCTCACAGTCGTCTCACGGACCCTCCGGTACGGACCGGATCTGATGGACGAGATCCGGCCTATTGGGGGCCCTGACCTGCTCCTGACGGACCGTACGGACTCTCTGGACAACCGTTAGACCACTGGGGGTCAAGGGGTCGTCGGTTCGAATCCGGCCGTCCCGACTGGTATTCACCAGCGGATATAGAAGATCATGTGTGATCTTGCGGTAACGCTGGCGGTAACGGAGATCGCTTAACGTGGGTTGCATCCCTCGATCCCGTTACCGCGGAGGTGCAGCCGTATGGCTGTCTACAACTACCGCCTCGCCAACGGCCAGACCCGCTGGTTCTTTATCATCGACCTCCCGCCCGACGCCAACGGGCGGCGCCGCCAGCACAAGCGGCAGGGGTTCCCCAGCCAGGCCGCCGCACTGAAGGCGGAGCAGGACGCCCGCGCCGCCTACGGTGGAGCGGACCTCGGGGCCGACGGCACCGTCGCTGCCGAGTTGGAGAGCTGGCTCAACGAGCGCGAGCTGGATGTCCAAGAGACGACGCTCAGCAACTACCGGGACATCATGCGCTGCTACGTGGTGCCGCACATCGGCGCGCGGCAGCTCTACGCCCTCGACAAGCGAGTGATCCACGAGCTGTACAAGAAGCTGCTGAAGAGCGGTGGCAAGAACGGCGGCCCGCTCTCGTCGACCACCGTCCGGATCGTGCACCGGGTCCTGATGAAGGCGTTGAGCGACCTCGGGGTCAACGTCGACGGTGTGCGGCAACCTCGGCAGGTCGAGCGGGAAACGATGGGGCGCAAGGGCGTCTGGACGCCCGCGCAGTCAGCGAAGTTTCTCAAGCACCACGCCGACCACCGGCTACGTGCCGCCTGGGTCCTGGCGATCGTCGTCGGCACTCGACGTGGAGAGTTGGCCGGTCTCAAGTGGCCGCGCGTGGATCTCGATCGCGGCGTCTTGCTGCTGCACTGGCAGCGCACCACCACCAGCAACGGCGTGGTCGAGAAGTCTCCCAAGGGAAAGAGCAAGCGGGCGGTAGCGCTCGGGCCAGCCCTGGTAGCGGAGCTGGACGCTCACCGAACGCGCCAGGATGCGGAGAAGGTCGATGCCGGAGTCCTGTACCACGACGGTGGCTACCTATTCTGCCGGGAGGACGGTGAGCCGTACTACCCGAAGTACTTCACCGACCAGTGGGCGAAGGCCTGTGCCGACGCCGGCGTTCCCGTCATCTCCCTTCACGATGCGCGACACACCTCCGCTACCACCGGCGCTGACGCTGGCGTTCCCGAACACGTGATGCAGCGGCGGCTCGGTCACGCCGACAGCCGCACGACGCGAGAGGTCTACACCCACGTGTTGCCGGAGAGCGAACGGAAGGCCGCTGAGTTGATGGAAGCGGTGCTCGGCGACGCCGCAAGTTGGTCACCCAGGGCGTAGCCGTGCTGGAAACGCCCGCTCACACCTGGCTTCCGTCTCCAGCTGTACAGCCTGTTGTCCTCCAACTTCGAGTCGGCCGGTGTCCCGGACTCGAGCAGGGGTCTGACCACGTGGTTGCTATTGCTGATGTCGTTGCTTGTTGGGCTGCTAACGATGGGAACGCCTCAGACAACCGGTTGCCCGCATCGTGAGGACTGACGCCGACTCCGGCGTGCTCACGACCTTAGGGGGCGCGAACGATGGCAACCACCACAAGCGACGGACGCCAGTCGAGTCGGTTGCGAGATCAGGTGTGGACGATCGATGCGGTGCGTGACCTGGGCGTCACCACCGATATTGAGACCGCTGGAGCGATCTTGGGAATCGGGCGCACGAAGGCTTATGACTTGGCCAAAACCAACGAGTTCCCGGTGCGCCTTCTACGTGTGGGCCGGCGGTACGTGGTGCCCGTTCGTGCGATCCTCAAGCTGCTTGGCGTTGAGTAGTCGGCTGAGCAGGTTCTGATAAATCGCACTTACGGCTGGGCCGTCCCCCGGTTACCTACCGGTCCCTCGACCGCCGACGTCACCCCCGCGTACGCGGGGAGCGAAACAACTTCCACCGCTCGGCGACGTCTGGCACGGGATCACCCCCGCGTGCGCGGGGAGCAGGTAACCGGCAGGACACGGTCCCGGGCGAAACCCGGATTACCCCCGCGTGCGCGGGGAGCAGCCGACGTTAGCAATTCGGGTCACGATGCCTTCAGGCTCACCCCCGCGTGCGCGGGAACAGTTGTCCCTGGCGCCGAACATGCGGACGATCTCCGGATTACCCCCACGTGCGCGGGGAGCAGGCGACGATAGCGGCGGCAGCCGCGGTGACCTTCGGATCACCCCCGCGTGCGCGGGGAGCAGGCGCGCCGGGTTCCTCTCGGCCGTGTCGATCGGCGGATCACCCCCGCGTGCGCGGGGAGCAGAGACGATCCGTGACGTAGGGAACCCATGCCGGGGATCACCCCCGCGTGCGCGGGGAGCAGGGCCCGAGCTTAGAAAGCTCCACAGCGTGTTCGGGATCACCCCCGCGTGCGCGGGGAGCAGGGAGGGCGGCCGGTCTGGACGACCGCCCTGTTCGGATCACCCCCGCGGGCGCGGGGAGCAGGACAGCTTTTCCGACCAGCCGACAACATGGCAGGGATCACCCCCGCGTGCGCGGGGAGCAGGACGAGAACGCCTCGGCGGACGTGGCGCGCTGGGGATCACCCCCGCGTGCGCGGGGAGCAGAATGGCGGGGCCGCCGGTTGGGCGGCCCCGTCAGGATTACCCCCGCGTGCGCGGGGAGCAGATGGCTCTGGCGTTCGCGCGGAGCAGCCCGGGGGGATCACCCCCGCGTGCGCGGGGAGCAGACAACAGCAACCCGGCAGGCGGAGAATTTCAACGGATCACCCCCGCGTGCGCGGGGAGCAGCGCGCTGTGCGCCGACGATGGCAGCTCACCCGGGGATCACCCCCGCGTGCGCGGGGAGCAGGACTGGACGGTCGAGAACATCGTCTTCGAGACGGGATCACCCCCGCGTGCGCGGGGAGCAGACCTACACCACGCAGCCGCCTGGCGGCTACCCAGGATCACCCCCGCGTGCGCGGGGAGCAGGTCGAGCGCGATCTCGTAGTGGGTGTCGAGCAGGGATCACCCCCGCGTGCGCGGGGAGCAGGAGTCGCCGCCGCCGATGGTGGTGGTTCGGCCGGGATCACCCCCGCGTGCGCGGGGAGCAGGCCGACGGTCGACTTGGAGTAGACGGCGCCGCGGGATCACCCCCGCGTGCGCGGGGAGCAGAGCCCGGTGGCTTCCTTGCCGTCGAGGCCGAGCGGATCACCCCCGCGTGCGCGGGGAGCAGAGGCCCGGCGGACGTGAGATCGCGACCGTGACCGGATCACCCCCGCGTGCGCGGGGAGCAGGGATCGGCGCGCAGGGCGCCGTGGTCGTCCGGGGGATCACCCCCGCGTGCGCGGGGAGCAGCACCTCCGGCTCGTGCAGCCGGCCAGCCGCGGAGGATCACCCCCGCGTGCGCGGGGAGCAGAGCTCGCCGCCCGGGTTGAGCCCGAAGTCGCGGGGATCACCCCCGCGTGCGCGGGGAGCAGACTCTCCCTGGAGTAGCCGTGGCAGGCGATGCAGGATCACCCCCGCGTGCGCGGGGAGCAGTCGCCCTCGCCGGAGCTGGTGGCGACGATGTGGGGATCACCCCCGCGTGCGCGGGGAGCAGGATCCACGGCGTGGCGAGGCCCTGGCCAGAGACGGATCACCCCCGCGTGCGCGGGGAGCAGCTTGATCCGACGGTAGATCGGGCCGCCCTGCCCGGGATCACCCCCGCGTGCGCGGGGAGCAGATCCGACGCCTTACCAATGTCAGTCACTCTGACGGATCACCCCCGCGTGCGCGGGGAGCAGGCCGCGCCGCTGCGCACCGTGCCGTCCCGACCGGATCACCCCCGCGTGCGCGGGGAGCAGCCGATGACCGTCATCCTCAACGATCTTCCCCAGGGATCACCCCCGCGTGCGCGGGGAGCAGATCACCCACGGCATGTCGTAGGTCAGCGCCAGCGGATCACCCCCGCGTGCGCGGGGAGCAGTGCCAGAACAGCGCGCCCTGCGGGTCCTGGGTGGGATCACCCCCGCGTGCGCGGGGAGCAGGGCGCAGCGGCAACTGCGGAAGCTGGACGCCTGGATCACCCCCGCGTGCGCGGGGAGCAGGCCGCGCCTGGCGGCGGATCTGGAAGGTGACCGGGATCACCCCCGCGTGCGCGGGGAGCAGGCTTCTTGACCTGGGGCGTTAGAGATCGACTTCGCAGTTTTCATTCACTAGGTCTCGCAAGGCCGTCTCACCTTGTTCGTGTTCGCGTAGTAGGTAGATAGAGGACGAGCGGACTCCGCTGCAGGATAGTTGATGAGCCTTAAGTGGAGCGCTCGGCGAACAGGCATCGCCGCATGGGGTGGGCCGAGGTCGAACACCCGTTGATGAAGATCAAGCCGTGGGCGTTGTGCGCGGCTATCGACGCAGCTTCGGGCATCGCCCACCTTCGAACATCGCCCTCACCGGCGAACGGGATCACACCTCCGGCGCCCGGATGCCGCCCTGCCGACCTCGGAAACCCTGGTCGATCGGGTCCTGTAGGCCGAACCACCACTGGGGCGTGACCGGGATAAAAACCTGGAGCAAGATATGGCCATTGCTTATCAATCTGTGGCCGGGCGCGGCCGCAGATTGGCAATGGGAAGTAGGCGCGCCCGTCGCGGTGGCGTGGCCGACTCCGGTAGCCGCTGGCGCAGACGTCGCCGGCAGCGCTCTGGGCGCACAGTGGCGGCAATGGACAGTGAGCAGCCTGCCCCGCGCCGCAAGGCACGCCATCGTGCCCACAACCGGCCGGCCCGTCCGCGCACGGTGTTGCTGAGGCTGTCCGACGAGGAGAAGGCCATCCTTGACGCGGCTGCGGCGCTCGCTCAGCTGACCGCGACCGGCTACGCGGCCAAGGCCGCGGTCGCCGCCGCGTCCGCCGCTCAGGCACCCGGTGGTACGGCAGGCGACTTACGCGATCTGCAGCACGAGTTGTTCGCCGCTCGTCGTGCCGTGGTGATGTTCGGCAACAACGTCAATCAGGCCGCGGCGGCGTTCAACGCCACCGGTCAACTGCCCGACTGGTCGGCGGAAGCTGTCCGGCTCTGCGCGGCGGCGGTGGTCCGGCTTGACGAGGTGATTTCCCGGATTGATAGGAAGCTGCGTTGATCACGCGGGTGCACCGGCGTGGCTCACGACTCGGTGGCCTGCTGCGCTATCTGTGGGGGCCAGGTAAGGCGGAAGAACACGTCAACCCGCACCTGGTGGCCGCGTGGGACGGCGCGGGCAGCCTGACCGACCTCGAGCCCGTATTCACCGTCAGTGGCACATGGAACGTCCGGGCGCTCACGGCGTTGCTGGAGCAGCCGGTCCGCGCCGGCTACCGCCCGCCGACGAAGTTCGTCTGGCATGCCAGCATGCGGCTCGCCCCCGAGGATCGGCATCGCACCGTCGGCGACACGACGTGGGCGAACATGGCGGTGCAGATGCTCACCGAGGTCGGCGTCGCGACTACCGCCACCGACCCGGGCTTGCGGTGGATCGCCATGCGTCATGCCGACGACCACGTACACATCGTCACCACGCTGGTACGCGAGGACGGCCGCACCGACTGGATGCGCAACGACTACCCGCGTTGCGTCAAGGCCACCTACAACGTCGCCCGCCGCTACAACCTCCACCGTCGGGTCCCGCCGGCTGACCGCACCGCCCACCGCCGCCCCCATCCCGCTGAGGTCAGCAAAGCCCGCCGCGCCGGCCGTGCCCAGACGCCCCGGGACGAGCTGCGCCGGCGGGTACGCACGGCAGTGGCTGCGGCCGGGTCGCAGGAGGAGTTCTTCGCCCGGCTACGCGCGTCGGGGATCCTGGTCCGGCTGCGGCACAGCAGCACCGATCCCCGGCAGATCACCGGGTACGCGGTGGCGCTTCCCGGGGCCCGCACCGCCGGCGGGCAACCGGTGTACTTCAGTGGAGGCCGGTTGGCGCCCGATATGACACTGCCGAAGCTGAGGCTGCGGTGGGGCGTCCCTGCGCCGTTGCCGGCATCGCCGACGGCCGGCTGGAGCGAACGGGTCGACGCGATGCGCCAGGCAGCCAAGGTGGTCACCGCGGCCGCTGACGACATCCGCCGCGACGCCCATGCCGCGCCCGGACGGGCGCAGGCCACCGCGGTTGCCGCAGCTGACCTTCTCACCAGCCTGGCCTCCTCGGCCGAGGGTGACTGGCGTGGGCCGCTGCACCAAGCAGCCGAGGTGTTCGACCGCGCGGCCCGGGACCTATACGGCCGGGTCCAGAAAACCACCAGCCGCTCCCAAGAGATGCGCACGATGTCGCGCCTGGTAGCGCTCATGGGCCGCGTCTCCGGTGACGACGACACAATCGCAGCCCTTGCGCTGGTAATGGACCTGGCGCGGCTCGCCGAAACCCTCGAACAGCTGCGGAACGCCCAGCAGCGCCTGCACCAGGCCGACGCGGCGCGGACCGCAGCCGACGCGCTGCGGGTGGTAGCGGGCACCTGGCAACGGGCGGTAACGGTACCGCTAACTCCGACGTCAACACCCGCACCGACAGTGAGAGGCGGCCGGCGTACCGCGCGCAGCCGCTGAGCAGGCAAGGGAGGTGCATGTGCCGCATCCGCAGAACCACGAAGACCCGATGGCCGAGACCCGCCAACAGTTCCTGCAAGGGCTCGCGACGATGGCGACCGTCGGCGAGGCCGGCGCCCGCTGGGCCGCCGTCGGCATCCAGAACAAGGCTGCCGAACGAGAACGCGAGGCCCACCGGGAACAGGCCGCCGCGAAAGCCCGCCGTGAAGCCGACCGTCTGGCAGCGAAGGTACGGGCGGACCGCGAACGAATGGCGGCTTCGCTGGACGGTGACTGGCTGGTCAACAAGGCTACTTTCGCCGAGGCCGCCGCCGTGTGGCGTACTGCGACGATCCACGCGAGTAGCGATCCGGTAGCCCAGCGGGCGGCCGAGTTCGCCGAGCGACGGCTGCGGCAGATCCGCCCGGACCTGATGGGCGTCTATGAACGCCACCGCCAGGCCGGAAAACCAATCCCTGAGGCCATGCGTGCCGCCGCCCAGGAAGTCTGGGACCGCGACGCGCGCTCATACCACCGCCAGCATGCAGCTCGCGCGCACGGCGGCACACGCGACCGACAGGGGATCACACCCGACGGTCCGGCCGCGCTGCCACCGTCTGGCATCGGGTCGGTCGATGAATTCGACGCCGCGGTTCGGCAGGAGGCGATGGAGTTGGCGGAGTACGTCCGGCCGGAGGCACTCGACGAGTTGCAGCGCCAGTGGCGAACCGTTGGGAGGCTGCCCGCTGGCAACGCAGTGCAGCTACTCCGCGACCTCGCTGCCGGAATTAACGAGGCCATCAGAGCAGGCGAAGCTAACGGTCTGCCGGTCGAGGGAATCCGCTTGGCGCAGGGTCATGTGGGAGAGGCCCTGGCGCGCGACCTGCAGAGCCGAGCGGCTGTCGAGCGCGGTGTGGGAGTCCGCGACGGCGGGACGGTCGACAACCCCCGCACCCCTGGCGACGAACACGCAGCCGGGCAATCGGCGGTTACGCGCCACGACGACAGTGCTGATCACATGGCCGCCACCGCCGCTGCCGTCCACCACGCTGACACGCTCATGGTGCCGGCCTGGGCGCAGGCCTTCCCGAAGCTTCGCGTTGCCCAGCTCAATCCCATAGTCGCTGGGAAGCAGCCGGCGACAGTGCTTAGTGCGGTGCCGATGCAGGGCCAGACACGATGACGGCCATCAGGTCGCAACAGGCCCAAGCGGGAGCGGTTACCCAAGTCGACGAGCTCGCCGCTGAGGTGGCGAGATTGGCGGCGCGGGTTGCTGAGCTGCAACAAGCCCAAGCTGAGCGCCCGCACGCCGGCGACGGGGACCAGCCGCCGCTGTATTCGACGGTCGAGGAGTGGGTGACCACCTACCTACTGCCGACCTTCCCGCGCCCGGTCGGCGAGGTCGGCATGACCCGCTGGCACTGGTGCGACCAATGGTGGCGCCACGACGAAGCGGTAACCCGGTTGACGGCCCTGTGGTACGGCTGGGAACAGGCTCGCCTGCAGATGACCGGCATGCTGCCTTGGCTACGCGAACTCGATCACCAACTACCCATTCTGTACGGGGACGACGGTCCGTTCCGCAATTGCGCTGCGTCCGGCGAGCTCGGCGAGTCACGACACCACTCGCCGCCGGAGGTACCGGCCGAGCCCGCGCCAGAGAACTGGTGGAGGTGGTGGGACTGACACCGGGCCGACGGTGGCGGCGTTCATGCTCACATGCAAGTGGAATCGGGGGCCTCGACGCTGAGCGGCTGGCCCGACTGGATCCAGGACGCCGAGCACGCCGATTGTCCCGGCTGCGGCCAACCGATGGACTATGTGGGATTGATCGACGGCGCGGAACTGAACGACTACGGCGAGGGCGCCTACTACCTGCACCTGCACCAGCCGTGCGGATTCGCTGCGGTGAACTACCAGCAGAGCTGACAACCGTCAGTGGTACGTCGCGAGCCGTCGGGGAGCTCTCACGGGCGCCATGGCATTGCTGCGTTCGAGTCAGATCCACGTCCATCGGCGGATCGCGGTCCACACCCGTCCGCGCCACCGTGCGCGCCGCGGGTGGAGGAAAATCTGCATGTCCTCCAGCGCGTTGTCGGCGGTGCCGCTGATGTGTGGCAGCGTCCGAGCTCGGCGCAGGGCGACGACTACCTTGCGTTCGTCCAGTTGACCGTAGACCCTCGCGAGATGCCCCAGGCACGTTGCAGCGAGAGCACTGACTTGGTGATCCTCGTGCTCAAGTAGCCGAAGGTGCAGGTCCTGCAGTTCTTTCCAGTCTCCGTTGCCGTGCAGTGCGGTGCCGACCATGGCATCCAGCGCGGCAGGCAACTCGCCCCGGTCGAGCGCGGCGTGTACCTCGGCCGGTGTCGACGACGGCGGGTTGTGGAAGACGTGATGCTCATGGCGCACCGTCACATTGTCCTGCGTCGTCCGAGGGCAGGTGGCCTCAGTCGCCGTCCGCCACGTGCGGCAGATCAGCGCATGCGGGACCGCTCGCAGTTCGGACAGTGCTTGATGCGACACGCGCCATCGGTAGACAGGTTTCGTCCTCCAGTGCGCAACTAGCGGCCGCCTCTCCAAGCCAACGGTGTCGAGGCGGAGATCACCGCTTCCGCCGGGGAATGAGGAATGCAGCCCCTCCCACTACCGCGCCCAGCGCGATCAGTGCCAGACCGAGCGCCTGCTGATCATCTCCGGTCACCAGGTTCACCCCGAAGCCGATCAGCACCGTGCCCACCCAGGCCACCGCCACCGCGACGGTCGACTGGCGACTCAGTTCGGCGAGGCTCTGTTTCGTCGCCTCAAGCTCACCGGTCAACCGCGCGATCTCGGTCTGCTGAGTGCCGTTGCGCTGCTCGTGGCTCAGTTTGGTTTCGTTGAGTTCGCGCTGGCTGCGCTCCAGGCTCCGGCGAATCGTCTCGTGCTGGGCGCGCAACTGGATGATGGTCTCCTGGGCTTTCCCCTCGGACAGCGCCAGCACCCGGATCATCGGCTTGTTGTCGACGTAATCCTCGGGCTCGAACTCGCTGAAAAGGTTGTCGGAGTCGGCCATGGTCAGGACTCCTCGCCGACCATTGCCTCACGAACCAGGTCGACGTTGTGGCGCATCGTCTTTGTGTATGGGTGCTGCGGCCCACGTGCCTCCCTACTTCGCCGCAATCCAGATTCGAACACCTCCAAGGCGCGCGGCAGCTCGTCCATGCGCACTAGCGTCGTCCCGAGCGTGGCGAGCACGGCGAGGGTGTCCGGATGATGCGTACCCAGCACCCGCTCGGCGCGCTCCAAGACGTCGTTGAGCCGTTCCAGCGCCTCGGCCCGGCGGCCCGCCAGCACAAGGGACACCGCGAGATTCTGCTCGATTACCAGCGTGCTGGGGTGGTCACGGCCCAGTACCCGGGCGCTCTCCTCGTACGTCTCGGTGTACAGCTCGATCGCTCGGATCACGTCGCCGGCGTCCTGATAGGAGCCGGCTAGGTCGCTTTGCGAGATCAGCGTACTCGGGTGATTACGGCCAAGGACCCGCATCGAGGCGGCGAGGGTCTCCTCATACATAGGGATGGCGCGCGTAAGCTCGCCCTGCCGTCGATAGACCCCGGCGAGGTCGTTGCGCGTGCGCAGCGTGTCCGGGTGGTCAGGGCCGAGGACGCGGATGCTGTCGGCGAGGGTGCGCTCGAAGACCGCGGTGGCTTCGTCGAGCCGGCCGGTGGACTCCAGGACGCTGGCAAGGTTGTTTCGGGTGCGCAGCGTGTCCGGGTGGTCCGGCCCGAGGACGCGAACCCGGTCGTCGAGGACGTCGCGGTAGAGGGAGACTGCCTCCTCCAACCGGCCGAGGGAGACGTACGCGTGGGCGAGGTCGTTGCGGGTGCGAAGGGTGTCGGGATGTTCCCGACCCAGGATCCGCGTGCGATCTGCGAGCACGTCGCGATAAAGGGACGTCGCCTCCTCGTAGTCGCCGCGGGACTCCAGCACACCGGCCAAGTCGTTGCGGGTACGCAGCGTATCGGGGTGATCGGGTCCGAGGATGCGCTCACGATCTTGTAGGACCCGGACATACTCGTCCCGCGCACGAGGCACGTCACCGACGGCTCGGTAGGCGCCCGCGAGATTGCTGCGGGTGCGCAGCGTGTCCGGGTGGTCAGGGCCGAGAACCCGGATGCCGTCGGCGAGCGTCCGTTCGTATAGGGAGATCGCCCGCCGGAGCTGTCCTGCTGCACGATAGGCGCCGGCCAGTTCGTTCCGGACCACTTGCGTCTCCGGATGGTCCGGGCCGAGCCGCCGCTCCTGGTCGGCCAGCCGCTGGTCGAGGTCGCGCACCCGGCGTTCCGGGTCGTCGACCGCCGGAATCGCGGAGGACAGCTCCACCAGTGCCCGGTACAGCCGGTCACGCAGCTCGCCGGGACTGCTGACCTCGACGACGTGCGACACCCGGCGCAGATGGTCCCGGAACCCGAGCTGCCGATCGCCAGCCTCGTCGTCGACGTACAACCGGCGGGGGACCGGAATGATCAAATCCTCTCCCAGCAGCAGGACGACCAGGGGACGATTGGTGGCTCTCGCGGCCTCGAACGCCTCGGCAACGCGGGGATCCCAGTGGAAACCCACGATGCAGACCACCAAGTCCGCACCGGCCGGAGCGACGATCTCGTGCCCGGCCTGCCGGACCGCCGCTCGCGCTGCCTCGGCGAACGGGCCGTTAGCTGGGTACTCCGCGAGCTCCGGCGCATAGACCAGCTGCACCCGACGCCCGGCGGTTGGGGTTGCGCCGAAGGTCGACCGTTCGCCAAACACGTTGTGCTGGACGTTGCTGTCGCCGACTGTTACCCCGTGTGCTCCGGTCACTGACACCCGGAATTTTCCATCCGCCACAATGGATCAGATTATGAGGACTGTGGGTGGAGCCAGATCCGCTGTTCAGGTGATGCTGCCCAGAACAGACATGTGAGGCTCGGGTTCCGGGCGGGCGCGCAACCTTCTGGCTGTGCACTCTCATCGGCTAGAAGAGGGCGCTAGGCGCCGACGGCGGAACTCTGTCTGACGGTCGTCAGCTTGTTTACACGCCGCCGTCGCGATCGCAAGCGATCAAACCGACTTCGTGTGCCCATCCGTTTAGACAGAACCCGGTTTCAGCAGCCTCGATAGGCGGATTGAGGTCGTACGCGTCTTCTAGGCGCGCGATCGCGGCGATCGCGACGGTGTCGACCCCGGTCCCGGTGTGGGTGACGATGCGTCGGGCGACCCGGATCGCCTCATCCGGGCTTGTTGCCTCGAACAGCAGCGGCACCAGGACCCGTACCGCAGCGCATCTGCCGTCGATGTCCTCCAACAGCCGGGGATACCGCTCGACGAGCCGGGTGAGGCGGTGGTCGACCACCGTGTCGAGCATGGGCCGCGCTCGCCGTTGCAGGGCGGCACGCAGCTGAGCCCGGCCGTTTGGCCGGCGCAGCAGGTCGGCGGGGTCAGCGCTGGCACTGAACTCAGCTACCAGCAGCGGGCCGGGCAGGCGTTGCTGGCGGAACAGCTGCCAGGCCCGGTCCATTGCGTCACGGCCGGCCGGGTCCGCATCGAATGCCGTCACGATGCCCCCTGCGGCACCAGGCAACTTCCGCAGGATCGCGGCCTGGTAATCGGTCAGCATGGTGCCGCACGGCGCAAGAGCCACCGCTCCCGTCCGTCGGGACCGGGAGTAGGACAGCCAGACCGCGAGTACGTCAGCCGGCCCTTCGACCAGGACCGGTGTCCACCGGTCGCTGAGGCGATCCTGTTGCTCCGCAACACCGAACAACAACCGCCCCTTGTTGTAGATCGCTGTCTCGGGACTGTTGAGGTATTTCGGTACACCATCCCCGGCACCAGGGCTGGCGCGCCCGAGGAACGCCACAGCATGCCCGACCGGGTCGCGCACCGGGAATACGATCCGGTCCCGGAACACATCGATGAGTCGGTCCGGCTTCCCTCGGGTGCCGGTCGACAAGCCTGCACCGATCAACTCCTCCGCCGTGAAGCCAACCGCGCGCAGGTGACGCGTCAGCGAACTCCAGCCTGGTGGTGCGTACCCGATCCGCCACGGCCACTCGCGCTGAACAACGACACCGAGGCCGCGTTCGGCGAGATAGGCCCGGGGGCCGTCGGCTTGTTCGAGCTGAGCCCGGTAGTACGTCACCGCGGCCTCGACGGCCGCCAACAGCCGCCCGGGCTCAAGTCCGGTGCCGCGTATCGGGGATGTCGGCTGGTTGAGTCGAGGTGCGCCCATGGCCTACCTCCGCTTCCAAGCTAGCTTCAGCCGGCCCGTCCCCGCCAGGCGCGCAGCGCCATCCGGTCCCGACGGGCGGCGCGGGTGCGCTGCGCCTGGCGAGTCATCTCGACGGTGGAGGCGGCGACAGCAGCAGTCAATCGCGCAGCGCTCGGCTCGTCGTACCAGGGCAGCAGGTTGAGCATCGCCACCTTCACGCCGGTGGCGAACAGCAACGCCGAGCCCTTCGGCAGGGCCCGGATCCGAGCCGGGTCGAGGATCCGCTGTCGGCGCACCGAAATTTGGTACGAGGCATGGCCCTTGCCGTCTCGAGTGCGGGAGGCCACGGCGACGTCGTGTTCGCCGACGAGCCGGGACAGGTCTTCGGCGAACCGGGCGTCGTCGATGCCGGCGCCGACTAGCTTGACCGTGGCCGCTGACCACAGCGCGTCCATGCCCTGTTCACCCCACACCCTGGTCCCTTGCCTGTAGGACTGCAGGATGGTCAGCGGGATGATGCCCCGGCTGCCGAAGTGGCTGTAAAGCTCGGGCAGGTCCGCGATTTTGCAGATGTTCGCTGCCTCGTCCAGGCAGGCGACCAGCGGTGGATCGAGTCGGCCTCCGTGCGCCTCGGCGAGCGTCACTGCGGCACGCAGCACTTGGTCGGTCAGACCGGCGACGAGCGGGGCGGCCGCTCCGGCGCCGTCTTTGGACAGCAGGTACAGCGTGTCGGTGCTCTCGACGAACACCTCGACGTCCAATGCCGGCAGCGGTGGGTCCGGTGGGGTGACCCAGGCCATGATGGTCGGGTTGGCCAGGCACGCGGCTGCGGTGCGGGCGGTTTCGTAAAGCCCTTCGCGGGTCTCGGGTGCGCCGGCTTGCCGGCCGGACATTGCCCGCGCAGAGGCACCGAACCCGTGGCTCTTGAGGATCGTCGCAGGCTCCCGCGACGTGGAGTCCGACAACCACGCTTGCACCGCCATGAGCGTGCGGCCTTCCAGCGCGGCAGCCAGGATCAGCGATGTGAGCAGGTCCAACGCACCCTGGATCCAGAAGTCGTCGCTGCCCTGCGAGTTGCGTACCTGTTGGACGAAGTGGTTGGCCAACCGGCGGGCGTCCTCGACGTCCTCCACAGCTGCCAGGGGGTTCCACCACCAGGCCTGCGAGACGTGAGCGATGGACTGCGGATCGAATACCCACACGCCGCCATGCTCGGCGCGAACGGCAGCGGTCGTCGCCCACAGATCGGGCTTGTTGCTGGTGGCGAGGGCCGCCCCTGGCGCGCCGAGGATCGACTGCACGGCCAGAGCGGTCGTCTTTCCGGCGCGTGGCGCCATTACCGCGAGGATGACGTCCTCCCAGGAGGAGTAGAGCCGAGGACCTGAACCGCGCCGCCGCCGATGCGCACCGAGCACGACTCCAGCTGATTCGGCCGAAATCTCCTTCACCGCCGCATCCGCCAGGCCGCGCCGCAGCCGCCGAGCCCTGGCGGCCACCGCGGGCAGCGTCATCGCCCGCACCTCGGCCGGACCAGCCAGCGCTGGCAGAGGGTCCTGGGCGTCGGGCCTGCGCCCCTGCCACCACACCGCCGCGAGGGTGACCAAGCCGACCAGAACCAGCAGCAGGACCGCGTAGACCAGGCCGATAACGGTGGGGGACACGCCGGGCCACAACGCCGACCATTCGGTACGCAGCAAATGTCCCAGGTACGCCGACCCGAAGCCGGGGCCAGCGGCCGGCTGTCCGGTCATTGCGGCGGCGATCCGTCCGGCCAGCCAAGACAGCCACATCAGGGCGAGTGCCGCCCACACCAGCCCGAGCAACCGGAACGGGGTGAGCGGGCCGCCGGCGCTACCGCCAGGCTCGACAGGCCGGGTGTTCATGGCTGCACCTGCCGAATCGCGGCGTCGGTGTCGTAGAGCTCCCACTCGTCACCGACCAGGGTCAGCGACACCGGCAGACCGTTGCGCTCACCGGTCTTGATCAGGTATTTGCCCCGGCCTGGATGGACCGATCCGGCGAACCACGCCTCCGGCGCGGCCCAGGACGCCACCAGCTCGCGCTCCGGCCCGGACAGCTTGATCACCTCATTGACCCGGTTCAGTTCGCGCGGCGGCAGCCCGGCCAGGATCTTGATGGCGGACCGTTCGATAAAGCCCTGCGCCTTGGCCCGGTCCTCCGGAGTCGGTAGAGCGTCGAGGTCGGCGAGGGAGTGAGTGACCATCACGCTGGCCATGCCCCGTTGCCTGTTGAGCCGGGTGAGCGCGTCGGCGTGCTCGACCAGACCGGACGCGCCGCGCAGCGCCCGCCACAGTTCGTCCATCACGCCGAGGTACTGCCGGCGTGGCGCGAGGCCCTGGTCGGCCAGCACGGATGCGGCGTCGACCATCCCGAAGCCGTATGCCCAGGTGCACAGCATCGCGGCGGCCACCAGCTGGTCCCCGGCGGCGGTGACCTGGGAGATGTCGACGCTGACAGCTGGGGCGTCCAGGTCCAGGGCGTTGGTCGTCGGGCCGTCGAACACCCCGCGCAGGCTGCCCTCGCACAGCAGCGCCAAGGTGGGTACCAGCTGGTCGACGCGGCGGCGATACTCGCCGTCGGTACGTGCCCGGGCCGCGGTGAGGAGCTCGTCGGCGCCGGCTTCAACCAGGCTCAGCACGTCCGGCACCGTGGGGTCGCGGTCCAGGCGTTCGGCGAGTACGTCGATCGCGCGCCCGAGGATGATCTCCTCGGTGTTGTTGAGCGACTGTCCGCGTACTAGGGCGCACAGCGCCAGCAGCAGCGACATGCGGCGGCCCCGGACCTCCAATCGCAGTTGCCTAGCCTCGGCGGTGCCCATGCGGGCGAGCGCGCTGCCGAGAGGGCCGGAGTCCAGTGGGTTGAGTCGGTCCAGGCCACGGCCTACTCGGATGACCTGCCCGCCGAGGTGTTCGACGAGTCGGGTGTAGTCGGGTTTGGTATCGCCGAGGATCAGAGCGCTGGTGCCGAATCCGGTCATGCCGGTGATGAGCCGTTTGACGACGGTGGACTTGCCGACACCGGGTTGGCCGAGGACGAACACGCCGGGGTTGGTGATGAGGCCTTCGCGTAGCCATTCGAGGGGGTCGAGGCAGACGACCTCGCCCCACAGCATGTGCCGTCCGATCGGTACGCCGATGGTGGGTGCCCCGGATCCGGCGACGAAAGGGAACAGTCCGCAGAGCTGGACGGTGGTGCCCTGGTACTCCATGCCGGGGGAGATGTGGCTGGCACGGCCGGCTCCGGGCGCTCGTACACCCCAAGCAGGGGTCATGGTGGTGCTCTTCATCGAGTTTCTCCTGAAATTTGGCTTCAGCGGGGCCAGTGACGGGCCAGCTGCGGCGGGCATACGCCGCAGGGCAGGGTGGTGGCGAAGCCGGCGGCCTGGCTGGCGCGCAGCTGCCGGAGCCGGATCTTGGCGACGTCGGCGCGGGACTCGACGTCGGCGATGGCCCGGCCCAGGTCGTCGGCGCAGACGACGGTGGTGGTGACGAACAGCGACATCAGGCCCACCCCGGACCCGGTCGCTTCTTCCCGCGCGGTCTGTAAGGCCCGTTCCCGGTCGGCGTGGTCTCGGGCGGACTCGTCGCGTTTCTGGGCCCGGTTGTATGCCGCCCGGAACGCTGCGGCGTTGACCTCGCTCTCCACGATCCGCGCGGCCTCCCCGGCGGGGAAGGGCCGGTAGAGCAGCGAAACCCGCTTTGGGTACGGGCCGGGTGCCAGTAGCCGGGCGAGGACGTCGGCGTGCACGTGCTGGCGCGGTGCCTCATGCCATGCCCAAGACACCGAGGTGCCGGAGTCGTGCACGTACCGGTCGAGGTGCTCCTCGGCCATCACCGGCCCGGCGTTGTCCCAGTCCAGCCACCGGGTCAGATCCAGGCCCGGAGTCGCTGCCAGCCGGGCCACGTCACCGCGGCTGGCCGGGTCGAACGCCGTCCGCACGATGGCCGAGATGGTCTGCGCGCTGGCCCGGCCGAGGACGGTCAGTCCGCAGCTGCCCAGAGAGTCCTGCAGACCGGGCAGGGTCCGGCTGATCTCCTCCAGGGCTTCGTCGTGGTTCTTGGGTTTGCTGGGGGATGCGTCCGGTTTGAAGGTCACCGACACCCGTGTCTCCACGTCGGCGGCAGCCGCCGGGGACACCTCCACCAGCCGTTGCAGAACCCGCCGAGCGGAAGCCGGTCCGTGCGGGACGATCCGTCGGCTGACGTGGTCGGCCAACCGGGATCCGGGGTCCGGTGCGGTGTCCACTGTGACGGTGACGTGGTCGATGATCGGCAGGTAGCCCAGGTTCGCCAACCAGCCACCCCAGTTGGCAACCCATGCAGCGCTTGCGTCGGGATCCGCCAGCCAGGTCGACGTGGCCGCGCAGCGCAGTGTCACCGTGAGGGTGCCCAACCGGCGGTTGTAGACCACCCCGTACTCGCCGGCACCCTCGTCCTCGACGGTCAGCAACGTGGTCGGTGCGAGCACACCCGGCAGTTGCCAGGCGTGCTCGCCGGCCACCATCACCCCTGAGCGGTACGAGGTGTAGCCGCGGCTGGTGCCGATCAGCCATCGCACTCGCTGTGCGATTCCGGCTGACAGCGGCACCCCGTCCCACCGCAGGACCAACAGCGCCACGAGCAGCACACAAGGAGCGGCGGCAACGGCCAGCGTCTGCAGCCCCATCGATCCGGAGACGATCAGCACGGTGATCGCCGCGAGGACGGCGAAGGTCTGCATCGGTCCAAGGCCGAACAGCCCCATGCCCCGCGCCCGCCGCCAACCCCCGTAGGTACGGATCTGCGCCTGGTCGGTGCTCATGACGCCGTACTCCCGCCCCGCATCGCGGAGTTGGCCGTGTTCGCGCCCGTCTTCGCTGCCGTAGTTCCGGCCTGTCCGGCCAGGACGGTGCCGATGACAACCGGTGCCACCGGACCGGTCGCAGCTCCCGCCGCCCCGGCTGCAGCCGTGCCACCCCCAGCCGCCGCGCCGCCCGAGGCCGCAGCGCTACCACCGGCGGACGCGGTAGCGCCGGTGCGGGCGGGCACGGTGGTCGTGGGTGTTACCGGACCTGGCTTGCCGCCCACCGTGGCGCTACCGTCGATCACCGTCGGCGCGTTACCGGTCCCACCCCCACCGGACCCGCTCGTGGGTGAGGGCGCGGACGGACTCGGCATGGCCCCGGTGGGTCCGTTACCGCCGCCGCTACCAGGTCCGCGTGAAACCATGTAGCGCGCGTGGTCGCCAGCGCTGTGACCGCCGACAGCTCCACGTGTGGAGGACGCGGCGTGCAGGCCTGCAGCCGCGCCTGCGCCGACGATGCCGAGGCCTGCGCCCCCGGACGCGATGCCGCCGGTGAAGACGGTGAAGAACTTCAACAGCGCGGGCAGGGCGATCACCGACAGAGCCAACATTCCGAGGCCCATCAGCCAGTCCCGTCCGTTACCGCGCATCATGACGAACGAGGTGCCGTACACCGATACCGCAGCCGGCTTGTACAGCGCGAGCGCCAGCGCCCAGCCGAGGGTTTTGTGCAGCCACGGACTGGTGCCTCGGGTGATGGAGCCTGCCGCCGCCAGCTGCAGCAGTCCGGCGAGGATGACCGCGGCGCCTTCGCGGAAGACCATCAGAATCGTTTGCACCACGGCGGCGAGGATGACGATGACACCGACCAGGATCATCACGAACGGAGCCACCGACGTGCCGGGAAGCAGCAGCGCGCCGAGCGCGGCACTCATCGCCTCGTTGGGTGGCTGATTGGACTCCTTGAAGATCGCCTCGTTCAGCAGCCACATCGAGTAGCTGTCTCCGGCCTTGAGGACAAGGTGGGTGCCGGCGACGCCGACGCTGCCCCACAGAGCGGTGTTCCAGACTCCCCGGACCGCCTGCAGAAGCGGCGCCCCCTTACGGCTGATGACGATGGTGATGGCCTGCCACACCAATCCACCGACCAGGACCAGGATCGTGATCGGCAGCATGAACCCACGCAGTTGCTGCGCAGGCCCGGCCGCGCCGTTGCACTGGACCACCCAGTCGGTAGCCCACTGCCCCGGGTCGGACCCGCTGGTCGGGCACAGGCTGTTCGACGGAATGAGCGTCCAGCTGGTGAGGAGGCCGGCGACCCACTGAATGGCGTCCTTGGTCGCATCGGCCAGCCCGTCGAGGAGCGCGTCGACCATGGAATCCCGGACGGCACCCGGGGCCTGGACGCCGCCAACGATGATGCCGGTGCAGGTCGTGGGCATGAAGGGGTTGCAGAACGGCATGAGATCACCTGCCTGCGCTGAAGGGTAGGAACATGGCGGTGTAGGGATCCAAGACGACGGTCACGGCCCGGTCGAACGTCCCGCCGGCGGGCGCCTGTAGCGCCCAATCCGACCCCGTCCAGCGCACGCGTACCTCGGTGCTGACCATCAGCGAGCTACCCGAGCCGTCCGATGCCTCCGTCAGCAGACGTAAGGCCACCTGGTCGTCGGTGTAGCTGAGGATCCGGTAGCCGAGAAGGGTCGCGCTCAGGCGCCCGGCGGGTTGCCCATCCGCCACGCCCATGTGGCGGCGCAACTCGTCGTACGCCTGCGCGACCTGGACCCGCATGGAGGCGGCGTCGGCTCCGACGACCTGGGTACGCAGCGTGGGTTCGAACACTCTCGGGCCGACCTGCGGGTTAGCGCGCACCACGATGTGTGCGGCGGCCAGCACGGCGCCGCCGCGGTCATGAGTGAACCCGCGAGCCCGCCCGTCGCTGGTTATGCGAGGACCTGACTGTTTCGACACGGGGACCCAGACTCCCGCGACGTCAATCCAGTCCAAGTCATCAGGCAGGGCCGCCTGTCCAGTGGAGGTGGTCTCGGGGCGGACCAGTACTGGACCCATGGGTGAGCTCGCTGAACGATTCGGGCCTGCGCTGATGATCACCGCTGCCGCTACGGCGCAGACCGACGCCACAGTGGCGATCAAAATTGCGGTGACCCGGCGGCGCGTGGTGCGGCGGGCGCGAGTGATGACGTCATTGGTCATGGCTCAGCCCGGCAGAATTGCGCCGACGACTACTGCCGCAACCGCGCCGCACGTAAGCCCGGCCAGCACCCACGGGATGCCAGCCGCGCCGTCGGCCGCGAACGCCGACCGATTCCGGCGCCCGACGGCCATCATGATTCCGCAATAAAGCATGCCGCCAACGCCAGCGACGACGAGGCCCCATTTCATCCAACTGATGAACAGATTCCCCGTGGCCTCAAGGCCGGGTGGGGCGGCGGGCGGGGGAGTAGGGGCTGCCAGGGCGTCCAGCGCAGTCCCAGCGAGGTAGTAAGCAAGCACAGCAGTCTCCCGAAGGTCTCGATGCCCTCGGTTGGGCATCTGCCCTGGACCTTCGCCGGGTAGGGCTGACGGCAGAGTTGACGCTGGCATTGCTGCCACAGGTACCGCCGCTACCAGCCGCGACTGGCAGCGGTAACGGCCTTGGCAGCTCGGCACCGTCGTGGTCATGAATGCGCGAACTCGAGCCGCAGTGGCGCTCACCCTGACGTTGGCCGTTACCGGCTGCACCGCCGGCGGACAGCCAGCGCCGGCCGAGCCGGGGGGCGATGTCCCAAATTCGGCGGCGGTCGTCGCCCCAGCGCCACCGCCTACACAGCCGGGCTTCGCGTACACCGACCCGGGCGAGGTGTGCAGCCGATTCACGGCCGCCCTCTACAGCGGCGACACCCAGCGCGACGTAGGACCGGGCGACGCCTACGAGCGCGCCGTCCGCTTCGCCAGCAGCACGTTGGCTGGGCAAAGCCCGGCCGCCAACCAGGATGGCCGCTGGGCTACCTGGGCTGAACACCGGGCATACGTCGACGCGGTCGTGGAGCCCTTCGTCGACGCACTGCAGCCGGCTGACACGGTGATCACCGCACGCCGCACGGTTCGGGTGACCTCGACGCCCCTCGGCGAAGACAGCTGGCGAGGCTGGACCGAACACAGCTTGCTCGACTGCATGCTGCGTCGCGGCGGCTCGGACGGACCCGGTTGGCGGGTCGCTGAGTACGAGATCCGCCAGGCAGCTCTGCGATGAGCGGGCGCTGGCCGATCCTCGCTGGAGGGCTCGCCGTCGTAGTCCTGGCACCGCTTGCGCTGGTTGTGTTCGTTGCCTTCGCGGTGATCGGAGCGAGCCCGGCGATGGGCTGCACCATGAGCCCGACGAGGGTCTCGCCTGGCGCAACTCTTGCGCCGCCGGACTGGTCGGATCAGGGCTCCTGGACCTCCGAACAGGTCGGCTACGCGGCCGTCATCGTCTCCGTCGGAGCCGAGCTGCGCGTGCAGCCGTACGGCTGGGAGATTGCCGTGGCCACAGCCATGCAGGAGTCCACCCTGCGCAACCTCGGGCATCTCGGCGCGGGCAATGACCACGACTCGCTCGGGCTGTTCCAGCAGCGACCCAGTCAAGGCTGGGGTACCCCCGAGCAGATCCTCGACCCCCGCTACGCCGCCCGGCAGTTCTACGAGCGCCTGGTCAAGGTTGATGGCTGGCAGACCATGCCGCTCACTCGAGCAGCGCAGGCCGTGCAGCGGTCGGCGTTCCCTGACGCGTACGCGAAGTGGCAGCCCGAGGCGCAGCAGCTGGTCGCCCTGATCAGCGACGGCATGAACATCATCTGCACCAGCGACGGCGGAGACGGACTACCGCCCCTGGACGACGCCGGCCTTCCCGACGGCTTTCTCCTGCCGACTGATCCGCAGCTGAGGGCAGTCGTCTCCTTCGCCCTTGCCCAGCGGGGCAAACCCTACGTCTGGGGTGCTGAAGGGCCGGATAGCTACGACTGTTCCGGTCTGATGATGGCCGCGTGGGCTGAAGCCGGTGTGCGAATCCCCCGGGTAACCGCCGACCAGGTCCACACCGGCGTCGCTGTTCCGTCCCTCGCCGCGATGCGACCGGGCGACCTGATCTTCATCCCTGGTTCAGACGGCACGATGACCCGTCCTGGCCACGTCGGGATGTACATCGGTGTTGATCGGAGCGGGCGGCAGTACCTCGTTCAAGCACCCAGGACTGGTGACGTCGTAAAGGTCGTCGCGGTCAGCAACTGGAGCCGCCAAGTTGCTGCTATCCGTAGGCCGACGCCGTGACAACTCCTGTACTCGGTCGGGATGATCTGCGGTGCGCATGGGGACAAGCTGGGCATGTCCAGCAGCGCCTTGGTCAAGCCGATCCGCTTCTGCCGATGAGCGGGTGCCGAAGGCCTCGCTGTCTGCATGACACCGGAGTTGACCCCGCACGCGTTGGCCGGCATTGGTGCCGTCGGCGGGGTCATAGGCTCACTGGGTGATGGACGAGGAGACCACGGAACTTGTCATCGATCGCCTGCTCCTGGCGTTGGCGGTGCAACTCGACTCGTCGGGGAGTCCGGCCCTGGCGGCCGGTGCGGCCGAGGCGCTCGCCGACTTGAGCAGGTCCCAGGCCGATGTCATCTTCGGCCAGGCGGGCCACCTGGTTCACTACGGCGCGGACACCGAACCGCTGGAGACCCTCATCCAGGCGATCACGGCCCTCCTACGCGACGAAGCTCCGGCGGACGTCACGATCAGGCCGGGTGACGAAGTGCGGCTCGTGGGTGAGGTGCCAGAGAGTCTTGCCGCCTACGACGAGATTTGGCTGCGCGAGACCACGTTCGTCGTCCGCTACATCGGTAGGAATGCGATGGTCGACGTGCAGCCGGACCTGGCCGAGGATTACGTGATCGCGATGGTGCCGGCCGCCAGCGTGGAACCCAGGCGAAGGGAGAGCACCCCGTAGCATCGCCGCATCCGCTCAGGGATGACCGTCGTCCATGGGTTCGGTGGATACATCGGCGGCAATCATGATGCCGGAGTCGGCTTACGGCGACGCGTACCCGCCCAGGTCCGCTTCTGCCGAATTGGGTGCGTGTCACCAAACGATCACTCTGGGCCGGTCTCGTGGCCAAGGGTAAGCCAGAAGTGCAGGCCCGTGTTCATGCCATCAATCGAGGCAGTGGACGTGGACGACGATGTGCTGTGGCTGACCCCCCGTGTCTCGGTGTAGGACCTCAAGCTCGACCCGGTGCCGGTCCTCTGAGACGGGGTCGTCCTTCTCGCCGGCCAGGCAGGTTGGATAGGTACCGTCGCCGTGCAGTGTCCCGCTCACGTCCTGCCAGCCTTCGGCGATTACTGAGTAGATCGCGTCGCCATCGAGAGGCCCCCGTAGGGCCCCGTCTTCCTCAAAGGCGATGGACCTGGTCTGGTCGTTCGACCAGGTGACCGTCCCAACGAGCAGCTCCGGCTTGGCGGTGTGCGGATCGTCGGCAAGCTTGGCCGCCCCGAAGCCGCCGACCAGCCCTACGGCAACCAGCGCTAGCGAGAACGCAAACGTTGCGAGGCGACGATTCGGCGGGGTAGCGACCGCAGCTTGCAGCGCGTCGGCGGACGCCACTGGCATGCCTGCAAGGTACGCGATTGGCGCCCACGGGGCTGGCCCCAAAGCGCTCTCGTCTGCCGCTGGTCGGGCGCCCGCCTTTGCGTATCGGTCAGGAATGCGCGGCGCTGGCCTTGAGGCTCTGCAGCTGTTCGACCTTGCGCTCGGCGTCCTGGCGTGAGTATGAGCCGAGCGCCGATAGCGGCATGTTGTCGTCGCCGAGGTGGAGGACGGGAGCGTAGAGCGGCAAGCCTCCCCGTATGTCGATCTGTACGCAGTCGACCGACTGGCGAAAGCCATTCATTTTCCGCCTCGAACGATGCACGCAGGGCCCTGTCAGGAGTGCATCGAAGCCGAATCAGGGTCGCGTGTAGAGCTGTGAGTAGCCACACCCCCCGGTCGTGCAGAGCCAGACCCTAACGCTCAAGATTCCGCCGGCAGGCCCGGGCTCGCTCCAGTTGAAGGGACGGCAGGCGTTGGTTTCCGTACGGGGCTCTTGGCTGTAGTGGGAGCCCGCACCCTGACGGTTGAGGTAGAAATAGAACCAAACGGTCGTCGATCCGACACCGCCTTCGTCGCACACTTCCCCTTGGACGCCGACCGACCGGTTGTACCAAGTAAATCCACCGTTCGTCCAACCAAAGTCTTCGCCGCCAGTGATCCCGAAGGGAGTCGTGGGGTAGGCGGCATAAACGGGCGAGGTGCCTGCGCCCAATGACGCCATGAGCGCCGCGAAGGCGAGGGCGATACCCAGCTTCAAACGATTCATGAGGTCCCCGTTTCCTCTTCGTTGGCCGGACGCCAGCGGCTCACCGGGCTCTCAGGAGAGCACGCGAACCGGCAAGCAGATCGCAGATAGCATATCAGCGAACTCGAATCTCTGAGTCCCGGCTTCGGCATTCAGGTGGAGTTCTTAGGCCGACTTGCGGGGACGGCGAACCCTCTTGTGCCCCGTATGCCCGACCGCCACTGGTGGGTCGGAACACTGCCCGGCCTTCATGACGAAGATCGACCGATGAACCAACGCTTCACGGGAATGCCGTTCTCAGAGTGGCAGCGTGAGGCAGACTCCACACGAGCCGCCCGGCGCAGGTGACGCCGGCGTCACGCGGTTGGCTTCCGTGTGCAGACCGCGATCGCCGATTGCAAGAGCACCTCCCGGAACACCACCGCGGATGTTCTGGATTCGTGGTGTTGGGGACTTCTTCGGTGCCGACGCCGCCTACATGATCCGCCCCGTCAAGACAACCGACGCCGCCCGGCAGCAGGGTGGGCGCGAGCCGGGTGCGGGCGAAGCGGACCCACCGGGCTGACTGCCACTGTCGCTCTGGAAGCAGATTGGGTGCAGGTTGGCGAAGTGGTCACCGCGTCCGAAGTGCTCACCGACGCAGGGCATAGACGAGGGCTCTGACCTGCGGTGATATAGGCGAGCGGTGCGCCGTTACCTTTCAGTGGAGACCTAAGTGGTCAGGGCTCGCTGCTTCTAGCATTGCTCGTGTCCCCGGTTGCGGGTCGCTGATCGTCACAGTGACAGGTCTGCTGTACATCCATGCCGGTCGCGCACTCCCGCCGTGCCGGACCATCAGCTGGTTCCATTAGCTGAGACACCGATCTCACCCGCGGCGCCGTGACCAGCGCATCCTCTGCGGTGACCTCTTCGGCGCGCCCGAAGGCGTCAGCGTCGGCACCCTGCGCGTTCGGCGAACGATGAATCAATCACGGCGTGCCTGCCTTCGGGCTAGAGGACCCGAGTGGCGGCACCGCCGGCCCCTACCCCGAAGGGCCGCCACCTGGCACGCTACTCCGAGCAGACATCACCGTCACGCTTCGCAGAGGTGCCGAGCATGGACGACCTTTTGTACCGGACCATCGACTTCCACCCCGCGCAGATCCCGGGATGGCGCGCTTGCTTCATCAACGATGACGGCAGCCTGCGGGTCGATCCGGTCGTCGGGTGGTTGGTGCAGGAACGGTATGGGGCCTACCGAAACGGGAGCGAGCATGTGCTTGAGAAGCCCGCCGAGGGTTACGAGCGGAGAGTTGTCGCCGCAACACACTCAAGCGAATGGGAAGGCCGAGTCTTCGAAGTTGATTTTGAAGACGGCTTTTGGAAGATCCTGCCGCCGGACGGCCCCGATCCAACGTCCGAGGAAGTGGCTGCGCAGCGCGAGTACCAGCAGCGGAAGAACGCCAGTCGGTAAAAGGGGGAGCGCAGCGCGCCGCGCGTGCCCTCCCCCTTACTCGCCGTCTGACGGAGGTTTCAGCGGTCGGTAGCTTCGATGAAGCGCCGCATCATGTTTGTGTGCTCGCTGAGCGCCCGCGCGAGGTTGAAGTTGGGTGTGTGGCTGTCGCTCAGCGCGTTCGTGAGACTGGCCATCGTCCGGTCAGTTCCGTTCGCGGCGGCGACCGCCGCATGGTGACGGAGTTCCCAGTACACAGCGAGCACAGCGTGCACCGTGGCCGCTGCGGGGTTGAGCTCCGAACCGCCGGGCCGCTCCTCCTCGTAGTGATCCAGTATCGCTTTCGCTCGACTGGCGGCAAGCTCACCGCGTGTCCGATGGGATGGCTCATCGACGTCGCCCACCACGACCCCTCTCGTTGACGGATCGTCGTAGTCTCGCTGCGATGGGTAGCGAGGCGCAACGACACGCTCGACGGGAGGGGCGACAGGCACTTAAGGATCCGAGTCGCCTTCAAGCGGCTGCTCGAACCATGCTCTTCTCCGTCAGGTATGTCGATCGACGTGCAGCATTGAGGACGAGCCTGCTGGGTAGGCTGCGGTTCCGTCATCTGAGAAGTGGGGACGGCCCGTTGAACGCTTGGTCGCCGGTCACCCCGGCACCGCGTTCGCCACCGCAGCGGTACGCCCGCCCCACGCGTTTTCCACCTTCACGATCTGGCGCAGCGTCCGCGAGATGACCGACATGGTCCACGGCCGCAGCGCCGTCCCACAGGCCCATAACACACACCGTCGCCATGGCTGAACAGCATCGCCGGGACTTCCACCACGAATCCGCGTTCATGCGGTTCCGCCCTCTGTCCGAACACGGCACCTGGGAGGGGCGCACCCTTCTCCCCTGAGTGACTCGAGTACCACGCTTGATCAGATGCACACACATGCCGCTGGTCGCGCGGTCACGCCGAAGGTCGGGCGCCTTGCCGGGCAGACGCATGTCGGTTGTGGCGCCCGTGCACCATCAAGGCATGAGCGCGTTGATGGACCAACTGCCGGCTTTGCTCGGCGTCCTCGTCGGAACAGGCGGGACCATCCTCGCCACCTTGATCGCGGACCGCTCGCGGTGGCAGCGCCAGCAGGCGGCGCGGTGGGACGAGCGCCGGCTTCAGGCGTACGTCGAGTTCGCCAACGCAGTCAAGGAAGTGCACACGTACGCGCTCCGGATCGCCAACCTGAACGCGCTTCGTCACGGTGTCGATCGTGAACACGCCCTGGCCAGGATGGAAGAGGCCGATATCCGGCGCACAAAGACATGGGAGAGTGTCCTCCTCCTGGGCGATGCCACATCGATCACTGCGGCCCGCGAGTGGCGCGCCGCAGTGACGGACATCGCCCGTTACGCCCGCGGCATGACTTCCGCGGGGTTCGAGCTGGCTGCTGGGCTCGGCCATGCCAACGAGACACGCGATCGCTTCTACCAGGCGGCCCGGGCGAGTCTCGGCATCCGGGGATCGGCCGTGCCCCAGTCGGACTGGCTGGCGGGAAAGTTGGACATCCGCACACAGCAGGACGCCTGAGCGAGCGGTACGCCTCGGCTCTCGCCCTGGAGAGCCCGTCGGGATCGACTCTTCGTTGCGGCGGTCTCCTGCCTGATGGCAGAGCGAGCAGCACGGCGTAAACACACCAAGGTCACATACACGCTTCTGCCCCGATCAGCGCGGGATGGTCCCCGAACGAGCGGCCGTGCCGGCGACATCTGAACCTGCCAAAACCGGCTCCGGGTCGGGCCGGCGGCCCTACGCCCCAGAGTTGCCCAGGTTCGCGCGTCAGCGCCTCCTTCCGACGGCCGATTCGGCTACCGGCTGCCAGGCTTGGTCTAAAACCAGAGGATCACGGTCGCGGCGAAGAACAGCAACACAAAGAACGCGCAGGGGCACAGCAGGAGCCACGCCATGCCTTCCATGGCACAGCATAGGCTCGCCGCGGGGCACGCCGAACTCGGCAACCTGCACACGGCAGTAATCCTCGCTTGGATCGGCACTGGCGAGCATCCGCATCTGCCGCGACCCGGGCGTTCGGCACATCGCTGATGTCCGCTGATCCCGCAGTCGAAGGTGAAATTGCCCGCCGCGATGCGGTCGATGAGTTTCACCGACGTCTTCGGCTCGATCGAGGGCGTTGTCCAATCCGCTGCTGGCGATTTAGGCCAGCAACACCACTGCGGGGTCGCTGCGCAGGTCAAGGACGAGGTGTTCCCGAGCCCGTACGTCGCCCACCGTGACGCCGGCCTTGTCGGCGACATCAGTCGGGACCATGGCTGGAGCCCGAGCGAGTCGATCAGCAACACCCGCCCCGGAATATTCAACGTCGCCGCAGCGTCACCGGAACGGTCAGCACCAGCGCGGTAACCGCGATCCGCCCGATGGTTGACTGCCCTAGGCCCTGAGCGTTGCGGGGCGCCAAATGCCGGCGATCCGCTGGAAGCCACGTAGGTTCACGCGAGGAGGATGAATGTCGGCACAGCGATGAGGATGCCGGCCAGAGCGCCTGCGACAACCTGGCCAATCGTGTGATCACCCAGCCGCACGCGGGACCAGCCCACCAGAACGACGATCGCCAACGATGGGATCAGCGCCGGCCCGAATACGATGATCAGCACGGACATCGAGCCGCTGGCGACCGCAGCGTGTGCACTGAGCTTCCACACCTGGTTGATGGCGGTGACGATGAGCAGCACGGCGAACATCACCACGACCATGGCGACGAGCGGCCGGGGCGCGCCGGCGAGGACGAGCACGGCGAGACCGACGAGGACGGACAACAGTCCGTAGACCAGGGGCATGCGGCGCTGCTCGCGTACGCCGATGTGGTGGTCGGTGAGCCGTCCTCGTCGTACTCCGACCCAGATGACGGCGTACGGGACGGCGGAGCAGAACAGTATGGCGAGCAGTGCCCAGCCGAGGCCGGTCACCACGGCGGGGGCGGTGCTGTGCAGAGCGATGATCAGCGGCATCAGGGCTGCGAAGACGGCCGGTGCACATGCTTCGGTGACGACCCGTGCCACTCGGGAGGTGCTGTTGGAGGGCAGGTCAACGAGTGCGGGCACGATGGAGTTCTACCTCTCGGACGACTGCGTGTGAAGAGACATCGCTTCGGATGTGGCACGCGTGATGATCTTTGCGGCCATCGGCGATGTGATTGCGCGGGCTACCTGAGCGAGCCACGTCACCTGGTCGGCGGCGCCGAGGTCACCAGCGGCCGAATCTCGCGACGGGCCCAGCGGTAGGGCAAGGGCTTCGGTGGCCTCACTCGACGGGGGCGCGCCATCGAGCCGGGAGGCCAGTGCCGCACCGATGACGACGGCTTCGACCATGGCCGTCTGCTGGTCACCGAGGAGGCCACCTTTCTGGGCTGCTTCTTTTGCGTGGGCGGCGACTGATGCCGACATCCATGGCCGCAGGGTGGCGTAGCCGTCGAGAATCTCCACGGTGATCCTGACCCGTCGCAGAGAGGCGTCCCGGGCGATCGAGAGAGCGCCGCGGACGCCTGACGGCGGCGGAAGCAGCGCGATTTCGGGCAGCACGGCATGGATCCGCGCCCATAGCGGGTACAGCCGGTAGTAGTCACGAACGGCTGCGGCCCCTGCCCATAGGCGGTCCAGGCCGACGCGAGGACCCCAGGACGGAATTGTGGAGCCGATCAGGACCAGCAGGATCGACGTGCTGAACGCCAGCACCACTACCGCATCCGTAATCTGAGCCCAATCGGCGGACCTGTTTGCCAAGGCAATGGCCACGAGCTTGGCGGCCACGTATGCGAGCCCCCACAGCGAGCCGACCGTGATCATTCGAAGGCCAAAGCGCAACAGCGGCCGATGTGCGATGGCGGCGTAACGGTTCGCCAGGACCACTACCTGCGTCAGTGACCAGCCCAGGTAAGCCAGGTACACGAACAGGTAGGCCAGGTACGCGAACTGGAATGGCGGGTGGGAAGGCCCGCCGTCGTACTCGGTGGCGCGAACGCGCGGATCGGAGCGACTGCCGTCCAGAAGTGTTGCGACAAACATCATGATCATGACAGCGATGGTGAGCGCCAGAGCGATAGTGCGCCGCCGTACCCGCCGTCGGTTACTGACGTCGCGACTGGTCATGTAGAGAAGAAATGCTTGCGCCGCTGTGGCGCACACCAGCGAGAGGCAGTTGGACAGCAGGCGAGTGACGTCCGGGATCCCGGACAGCTCGTCGATCTTTGACATGAGTGGCTGAATGGTCATCGATATGGTGATCGCGATCAGGGCAAGGCACAGTGCCCGTAGAGGGCGGTTGTCTCGGTCCCGCGCCAGGTCGCGCAACTTATAGAGGCTCATACCCCAGCAGACAAGCGTCACGGCGATCATGAGGCCGTGAGCGAGGCTCACCATCAGGCGGCCCGGCCTTCCAACGTCGCCACCAGCCTGGCGGCGACTCGAGGATCAGCTGGCTCGGAGGTCGGAATCGTGGACCATGATTCGGCGCGTTGCACGGCGACCGTCCCGAAGACCTCCGCCCGGCGCTCGATCGGCTCGTCATAGGCGAGACGCGCCAGCGCAATCTCGGGTACCGACGGATCTACCGACGGCATGAGCATGGCCGCAAGACATTCGAGATCATTTGGGATGGCGACATCGTCGAACATCATGTGCCCGTATTCGTGGCCGATGATCAGGCTCTGTCGCACTTTGTTGGCATTGGCATCGTAGAAGACGTAGTCGGCGAGTTCGCCGGCTACCCAGAGACCGTGGGGGGCAAGGGCTGGCAGGTGCCGAGGAATGAGGTGAACCTGCCGTCTACGGCGATGCTCGACCCGGTCGTGCAGCTGAGCGAAGGTGAACGTCGAGGGCAGCTTGAGTGCGTCGAGCAGCTGCGTCGCCTGCTGTCGCAGGTGGCTCACGCTGCTATCGGGATGACGTTGCATCGAATTCCCTGTTCATCGGGCTCCGGCATGGTTTGGTCCCGTGGCGAGCACTCAGCGGCATCACCGCGCTGCCCTGCCCGCGTGGTACTCGAGAACCGAGGAGAGCTGCTCCAGCATCTGTGTCTGGGATCCTGAGGATGGCTTCGGTGCTACCCAGCCATTCGTCAGTTGCAGCACCCGGGTGGCGAACACCTCGGCCTGGTGTTCCTCGCGATGGGTATAGACGACGCGCTTGAGATCCCGCCGCAGGCTGGCCATGCCAACTGCATGGAGCGCCTTCCTGATATCGCGGTCGACGGCGGGGCTACCAACGTGCTCGAAAACCATGTGGCCGATGCCGTGCAGAACGAGATGGTCCCGATGGAGGCGAGGTAGAGCCGAAACGATCAGGATGTGATCCGTCGTCGCGCCGCGGCACCACATGGCGCGGGCATCTGCCTGGCGCGTCCGGACAGCCTTCACCACCAGCGGTCGGCCCCGGGCACGCTCCAGTTCCGTGCAGAACTCGCTTACCGTGAAGGACGTTGGCAGGGTCAGGCTGTGCAGGACCTCGTCGCATCGGCGAATCTGGTGCTCGTTCCACGCTGTGGTCCGGTCGTCGTACCACCACCAGCTCTGTAACCGTACGCAGCCGGCGGTGACCGGCGGCCGGTGGCTTGATTGTTGGAGAACGTCGGTCATGGCTGCCGGTCGGTGTTCTTCAGCCGGCTGCGGGCGGCAGCCTCGAGCCGCTGCACCTGCTCGATCATGGCGACGACTGCCGCGTGGCCTTCTGGTGATAGCCGGGCGTCTATCAGGCGCATGGCTACCTGCTTGATATGCGGATCCGACAGGGCCTGGGTGAGCCTGTGCTCATGCTGATCCTCTGACGTCTCCGCGAAGAAGGTGGGCGGCTGCCCAAAGAAGGCTGCAATGGCGTCGACAACCGAACGCCGCGGGTCGGGCGATCGACCCTGTCGGAGGTTGCTCAGGTGAGTGTGGGAGATCTTGCAACCTCGCCGCGTCAACTCGTTCGCGACGTGACGGACGCTATAGGGCTTACCCGCGGGGTCTCTGACATGGAGAAATAGCCAGTCGAGCCGTTCGGCGAACGTCTCGCCAGCTGAATCGTCCGCATCAACCATCGGGACTCCTTGCGACTTGGAACACAAGGTTTACACGAAGGTCCTTGATGGAATCAAGCATTGACATGGCTACGCGGTGTGTGCGTAACATTACGAGCCTCTGGCAGCGGGCGTGGCCAACGGGGCTGAAGTGTCATTGGCCGCTGCCAGAGTGCTCCTCCGCGGCGGCTGCAGCGCCATTACTACCTGCCGCCTCTGCCCAGGCCCTGGCCCAGTCATCTCAATGCCGGGGTTGCGGAAGAGCCCGCCTTGCAGCCTGCAGTACGGCCACGGGCTGGACACCTAGTAAAAGGGGGAAGCGTCGTTGCGTCAGATTCAACTGATCACGAGCCGCGCCGCCATCGCAGCTGCCCTAGCCCTGAACCTGATGGCATGCACCTCGGACGATGGCGGTGCCACGCCGGATGCAGGACCGGTCAGTTCACAACCGCCTCCCAGCATCGACGCGGAGGACGCCAGTGCGAAGGCGTCCGCACTGGCCGCCTACCGGAACTACGTACGGGCTTATGTCACCGCGTCGAACAAGGGTGACTACAACGCCAAACTTGACCGATTCGTGGCTGAGCCTGCGCTGCTGACCGTGCGCCAGGACCTGCTGATCA
Source organism: Glycomyces sp. NPDC047369 (assembly GCA_040643255.1). GTDB lineage: Bacteria > Actinomycetota > Actinomycetes > Mycobacteriales > Micromonosporaceae > Glycomyces. The sequence continues at coordinate 83,472 of JBEYTX010000003.1, forward strand.
AGTTTCAGCAAGGACTCGTCACGAAGGGGGAACCCACCTCCACGCCCAAGGTGAGCACGGTCGACACGAGCCGACGTCCCTTCGCCGCAGAGGTGGAGGACTGCTTCGACACCGGCGCGTGGGATGTGGTCTCCAAGAAGACCGGCAAGTCGGTGCGGACCACGGGCCAGGCAACGAGGTACGTGGTGATCGCGAAGGCGGAGCTGTTCGACGATGGCCAGTGGCGTATTCGAGAGGTCAGCGCCCAGCGGGAGAGGCCATGTTGATCCGCAGGGTGTTCACCGCCCTGATCCTCGCGATCGGCGGCGGCAGTCTCGTAGCACCGAACGCGGCGTACGCCGACTACGAGCACTGCGACGCACTGGGCAACTGCTACTGGGTTGTGGAGAAGCCCGGAACCGGGGGCGGCGGTAACGGCGGCGGAGGCAGCAACAACGGTGGCGGTGCCGGCCAGGGCTGCAGCTACGAGGGCCAGACCGTGCCGTGCGTGGTCGATGGCCTCGGCGTTTGGGACGGCTCCTGCTACGTCAGCCGAGTCCCCCCTCCGCCGGGCGGCCGGACCGATGGTTACTGGAGCATCCGCACGTGCGGCATCTATGGAGGTGTCGCCTCGCAGACGCCGGCGACCTGGTCGGCGGATCCGCCAGCGGGAATCCTGCCGTCGTACCAGGAGCTCGCTCAACGAGCCGTCGCCCAGATGAACCTGGACGGTCCGAACATCGGAATCGCTCCACAGACAGACGGCGCCGGCCTGGTCGGACTGCCCATTTGGCTCTGGAACACGGTGAGTCCCAGTACCTGGGGCCCGATCACGCGGACAGCGGCAGTGCCAGGACGGTCAGTGACCGCCACCGCCAAGGCGCAGAAGATCGTTTGGAGCATGGGCGACGGCAGTTCGGTCACCTGCACCACGCCGGGCACCCCTCATCAGCCCTCATACGGTAACAAGAAGTCGCCGGACTGCGGCTATGACGGCTACTCCCGGCCGAGCAGCACCGAGGCCGGAGGTCGATACACGGTCACAGCGACCACGTCGTGGCTGGTCACGTGGAGCGGTGGAGGCGGGACCACCGGATCCCAGACCGTCGACCTGTCCTCCACGACCACGATCGACATCGACGAACTGCAGGTGATCACGTCATGACGAGCGCACCGATCACGCCCTCCCGCACTGCCTCGCCGGTTGCTGCACCGTACGCCGTTCCCCGGGTTGCACCCCAACGCCGCTGGCGGCCAGCACTCGTCTGGTTGGCGGTAGCGCTCGTTGCGGCCGGTGGACTGATTGCTGCTGCAGTACTACGCAAGGTCGGCACCACTGCGGAGTACCTGGCAGTGAACAGCGCGGTCGAGGCCGGCTCCGCCATCGATCGGTCGGATCTCCGCACGGTACGCATCACCGTCGACCCGGCGCTCAAGCCGATCAGAGCCAGCGCTGCCAACGAAGTTGTCGGCAAGTTCGCCGCAGTCGGACTGGTATCCGGAACCTTGCTGACCAGGGCGCAGCTGACCGAGACGGCGGTACCGAAGCAGGGTGAGCAGCTAATAGGGGTCAGCCTGCCGCAGGAGCGCATGCCCGCCGAGAGGGTGAAGGCTGGTGCTCGGGTACTGCTCGTCGTCACCGCGGACGACGGTCCGGTCTCGAGCCAGCAGCAGCCGACGGCTACGCCGATCAGCATCAAGGCCACAGTGGTGGACGTACGGGCCGGCGCCAAGGAAGGAACAACGCTCCTCAACGTCGCTGTCCCCGATCGGGAAGGACCGCTCATCGCGTCCCGTGCGGCTGCCGGTCAAATCGTCGTCGCACTGACCACGGGGAGCTGACGTGGCCATCATTGCGATGGTTTCGGCCAAGGGTTCGCCCGGCGTCACCACCACCGCGTTAGCGTGCACTCTGTCCTGGCAGGGACGCACCGTACTTGCCGAGTGCGACCCGGCTGGCGGCAGCATCCTGAGCGGGTATCTATCCAGACTTGAGATCCCACCGATCGGCCTCCTGCCGCTGGCCGCGGCGGCCCTCCGCGACCAGCTCGCCGACGCCTTTCCTCACCAGCTCGTCGACCTCGACGCCAAGGATCCTGGACAGCGTCTCGTCCTGCCGGGCATCAACGACACAGTCCAGGCGGGCACCATCCGACCGACCTGGGAGCCGCTGACCGCATTCCTCGGCCAGTTGGAGTATCGCGATCCCGGCTACGACGTCATCGCCGACTGCGGCCGACTCGCGACCAGCACACCGCCGTGGCCGCTGCTGCTCCGCGCCGATCTTCTGCTCCTCGTGGTACGCGTGGCGACCCTGCGGACCATCGCACCGGCAGCAGGAGCGGCGGAGATGCTCCGGCGAGAACTGACCCAGTACGGCCAGGGGACCGGGTCTCTTGCCCTGGCCCTGATTGGCGATGGTCTCTACAGCCGACGAGACATCGAGCAGCGACTGCAGCTACCCACCGCGATCGAGCTTCCCGACGACCGGCGTACCGCCGAGGTGTTGAGCGACGGCGGTGGTCGACTGCGAGGCAGCGAGCGGTTACTCCGAGCCGCAGCCAGCGCGGAGCCGGTGGTACGCGACGCCATCGCACGGCGGCGCGCACGTCTGGCACCTACGTCAACGAGGGGGAGTGGCCGTGCCTGATGAGCGCCCGTCCAGCGGCCCGACATGGCCGGCGCCGGTCGACCGCGTTGCCACGAACGGTCACCGCTGGCCGACGAATGGCAATCCTGCAGCCTTCAGGTCAAAGCCTGACTCGCCCGCCGCCGTACATCACTCTGCGCCGGTCAACATCGATTACGCAGCGGTGCGACTGCTGCGTGCCCGAGTCAGCGCGGAGCTCACCGTCGCACTCAGGGAGACGCCCAACGTCTCCAACGCCCACCGACACGCCGAAGCGGAGCGCATCGCCGCTCGGCTGGTACGCGAGCACGTCGACGCGCTGCATCAGGCCGGGCAGCCGATCTCGCAGGCGGAAGAAGACGCCCTGCTCGATGCGGTCGCGGCCGACATGTTCGGCCTCGGCCGTCTGCAGCAGCTGCTTGATCGTCCGGACATCGTCAACATCCACATCCTCGGCTGCGACAACGTGCGGATCGAGCACACCGACGGTCGGATCACGGTGGGTGAGCCGGTCGCCGAGACCGACAAGGAACTCATCGACATGTTCCAGGTCCTGGCGATGCGCGCAGGCGCGACCGAGCGCTCGCTGTCGTCGACCAAGCCGTGGCTGGACATGCAGCTGCCGGATGGTAGCCGTCTCACCGTGCTCATGCAGGTGGCGGTGCGCCCCTACGCGGCCATCCGCCGGCACACCCTGATGGATGTCAGCCTGGAGGACCTCCGCGACCGGTATGGCGCCATGGATGACCTGATCTGCCAGTTCCTCAAGGCGGCCATGGCAGCTGGCCTCAACATCATGGTCGCCGGACTGGCCGATGCCGGTAAGACCACCCTGCTACGTGGTCTGGCCCGGGAGATCCCCGACCGGGAGCAGTTCGTCACTCTTGAGGAGTCCCGCGAGCTCGGTCTGCACACCACCGGACGACACCGATGGGCGATGAGCCTCGAGTCGCGGGAAGGCCACGGATCCCGCGGTGCCGACGGTCGGCCCGCCGGCGAGGTCACGATCATGGACATGATCCCGCTTACCCTCCGGATGTCCGTGCAGCGGATCATCGTCGGTGAGGTCCGATCCCGGGAGATCGTGCCGATGCTGCAGGCCATGGCTACCAGCAAGGGCTCGCTCTGCACCATCCACGCCCGGCACCCCCGCGCAGTGATGGACCGCGTCATCGAGCTGGCGCTGCAGCACGGGCCCGAGATGACCGCCGAACTGGCACGGCGGATGGCCGGCGGCGCCATCGACCTCATCGTGTACGTCAACGTCGAGGACGAAACCAAGCTCGGTGGGCGCAAACACCGCTACGTCTCGGAAGTTCTTGAAGTGGGCGGGATGAGCGGAGACCAACTCGTCACGACCCAGATATTCGGGCCTGGCCCAGATGGCCGCGCCGTGCCCCGGCACCTACCGGAGCGGCTACTCGAACCGCTGCTGCGTATCGGCTACGACCCGCGCCAACTGACCGCCTACATCCAGCAGGGCGAGCACAACCACGGCGCTTGGACGGCCGGTCTCGACACTTTGAAGAGGCAGCGATGAGCCTGCTCGACCTCGCTGCGGTGCTGGCGGGCATGCTTGCTGTCTCCGGTGCGGTCCTAGGCGTTGTCGGCGTCGCAGGGACCACCCGTCCGCCCCGGCCTCCGTCGCGCCTACACCAGCAGGCCCGCCGCTGGTGGATCGGGCCGGGACGCACGCGTCGGGAGCAACGCGCACGCCAGACCAAGTTGTTGATGGCAGTTGGCGTCGCTGCCCTGACCTGGTTGTTGACCGGCTGGCCCGCCGCCGGGGTGATCATCGGCATTGCCCTTCCCGGCATTCCGTGGCTATTTGCCGCCGGCCGAGCGGAGAAGCAGGCGATTGCCCGGCTAGAGGCCGTGGAGGCCTGGACTCGCCGGTTGGCCGACATCGTCGCCCGGGGAATCGGCCTGCAGCAGGCTGTAGTCGCCACCGCCGCGACCGCACCGCAGCTCATCGAGCAGGAGGTCCGCGACCTGGCGGCGCGTCTGCAGGGCAGCGCCGACCCGATCGCCGCCCTGCAGCAGATGGCCGACGACCTCAACGATTACACCGCTGATCAGGTCATCGCCCCGCTCATGCTGCACGTCGCCGACCGCGGTGAAGGTCTGCACGAGGTGCTGACCGGGATCAGCCGGTCCATCGCCGCCGAGATCGAGATGCGCTCGACGGTGGACGCGAAACGCGAGGGTCCACGCTTCGCCGTTCGGTTCCTGACCGGCATGACCATCCTGCTGCTGGCCTACGGGGTGATCAACCCGCACTACCTGCAGCCGTACGGCAGCGTCCTTGGGCAGCTCGTGCTGCTCTTCCTGGCAGGCCTGTACGTCGTGCTCATGACCTCGGTACGCAAGCTCAGCCTGCCGCCCAAGCGGGAACGGCTGCTACCACCGGTCGAGGTGCAGACCTTGGCGGGGACAGCATGAACAACAGCTACCTCACCGCCATGCTCCTCGCCGGCGCGATGGCTGGGCTCGGGGTGTTCCTGCTGGTCGTACAGTTAATTCCGGCCCCACCGGCACTCGGTCCCGCGCTTCGGCGGCTTCACCCGCTGAGCGCCGTGAGCACAACCCCGGCCGGCCTCAGCTGGCTCCGGCGCCGATTCGCGGTGCCTCACGCCGATCTGCGGCTGCTGGACCGCAGCACCGACCAGTACTTCCTCACCCTGGGGCTGTCAGCACTGTTCTGCCTGATCCTGCCCGCCCTGATCACCGTCGCCGTGGCGGTGCTGTCTCTGCCAATCCCGGTGTTCATCCCCGTGGGGGCGACGATCGCCGCCGCCCTTGCCGGCGCGGTACTGGCCCACCGAGAGGTCGTTTCCAAGGCTGCGGCCGCACGAGCCGAGTTCACTCGGGCCATGTGCACCTACCTGGACCTCGCCGCGCACCAGGTTCTTGGCGGGCATGGTCCGGTGGAGTCGCTGGACCGCGCGGCCAGCGTCTGCCACGGCTGGGTCTTCGCCCGCATTCGAGAAGCTCTGCTCAGCGCCCAGCTGCAGCTGCGACCGCCGTGGGACGAATTGAAGATCCTCGCCCGCGACATCGAGGTCGTCGAGCTGGGCGACCTGGCGGACATCATGCGCACCGCCGGCAGCGAAGGCGCCAACGTCCACCAGACACTTCGCGCTCGCGCTGACTCGATGCGAGACCGGATCCGCATCGAGGCCCTCGCCCAGGCCGAGCTGCGTACCAACAAGCTCGACATCCCCGCTGCGGCGCTGATCCTCGTACTCCTTGTCCTCATCGGCTACCCGTTCTTGGCCCGACTGTTCGTTCGCTGAACCCGACACCCCTCCACGGAAGGATCCCCGCATGTTCACCATCCACGGCATCACCACCCGTCTGGTGACTCGCTGGCAGTACCTGACCGATCCAGCTCAGGCTGACCGCGGCGACAGCCCAGTGGGTACCGCCGTCATCACCGCGATCCTTGTCGCCGGCGCTGTGGTCGTCGCCGGTGCGATCGTGGCCGTTGCCAACGGCTGGGTCGCCCTCATTCCCACCCAGCCGTGACCCGTTGGCAGCCCACCGTCTGCCCGCGCCCGACCAGACGCGGGCAGACGGGTCCCTGGCTCAACGACCGTGGCAGCTCACCTGTCGAGTTCGCCATCATCGCGTTGCCGATGATCCTGCTGACCTTCGCCGTCGTTCAGGCCGGGCTGGTCTTCTTCGCGCAGTCCATCGCGCTGGGTGCGGCCACACAAGGGGTCAACGCTGCACGGGGTTACCAATCGTCAGCCGCAGCTGGAGAGACACGAGCTATCGGTTTCCTGTCGACGGCTGGTGTGGGCTTGGAGGACCCGCAGGTCGACGTCACCCGCACCGGAACAGAGGTGCACGTTACCGTTACCGGCCACGCGATCACGGTGTTACCAGGGTTCAGCTGGACCATCAGCAAGTCCGCCCATGGACCCGTCGAGCGGCCAACCACGCCATGAACACCTGGTGGATCAGCGATCAACGCGGCTCCGCGAGCATCGAGATGGCGGTGGTGGCGCCGGCTATCCTGGCGCTGCTCGCCGGTGTCCTCATCGGCGGCCGGGTCAACCTCGCCCGCCAGGCGCTCGAAGCGGCGGCCTACGACGCCGCCCGTACGGCATCCCTGGAACGCACAGCGAGCGAGGCGAACGCGCAGGCGCTGGCCGCCGCCAACTCCACCCTCGACGCCCAGGGGCTCAGCTGCACCGACCTGGACGTCACCGTTTCCACCACCGGCTTCGACGTTCCTGTCGGTCAACCCGCCACCGTTACCGCCACAGTTAGCTGCACCGCTACCTTCTCCGACGTCGCACTGCCCGGGATGCCCGGCACCGTGCCGCTCGCCGCTTCCTTCACCAGCCCACTGGACACGTACCGGAGCCGGCAGTGACCACGTGCAGGCGCCGATTGGGCGACGACCACGGCCGGATCACGATCTGGTTCGCCGTCCTCGCGCCGGCGTTTCTCGCCTTGATTGGCCTGGTCGTCGACGGTGGTGCCAAGGTGCGCGCGTACCAACGGGCGGACAACATTGCCGCCGAGGCGGCCCGGGCTGGCGGACAGGCCATCAAGGCGGGGCAGGCCATCGGCGGCGGTGCCAAGGAGATCGACGCCACGATGGCCGCCAACGCGGTTCAGGCGTACCTCGGCGATCTCGACGGAGTCACGGGCACCGTCGCGGTGGCCGGGGCCCAGCAGCTCACCGTGACCGTCACTGTCACCTACAACCCGATCCTGCTCGACCTGTTCGGCGGGGGAGCGGGCGCGACGGTGACCGGAAGGGCTACCGCAACCCTTATCGCTCAATAGAAGACCGGGAAGGAGTAACCGTGGCGCGGACCGTACCGCCGATCGGTCGGGGTAGGCAGACCCTCGACGGCCTCGGCGCCCTCGCCGTGGTCGCGCTGATCGTCGCCCTGCCGGTACTTCTCGTCTGGGCCGCCGGCAACCCGCTGCCTGGTCTGGGAGCATGGTTCACCGACCTGGTCGAAGACCCGAGCGCAGCCGCCTCCCAGGTCTGGCACGCCCTCGGCAGCCAGGACGATGGAGACCTTTTTCTGCAGACGTTGGCGCTGATCGGTTGGGTCGCCGTCGTGCTGGCGGCGTGGGCCTGGGCCACCTTCCTGGTCGCCCTGGCCGTGGAGACCATCGCCCAACTGCGTGGGCATCGGCGAGGTCGTGTCCCGCGCAACACCACTCGAATCCCCGGCATGCGACTGCAGCAGCGTGCGGCGGCCGCGCTGGTTGCCGCGATCCTCGGTGCGCTCGCCGCTCCGGCACTTGCATCCGCATCAGTGCCCGCCGCCATCGCCAGCCCTCCCTCGGTCGCACCCGAGCATGCGAACCCCAAGCAGGTCACACCGAGCAGAGCCGTACCAGCAAATGGCCCGGACGCCACCGGTTACCTTGAGCATCCGGTGGAGCGCGGCGAGAGCCTGCTCGACATCGCGGAGCGGTACAACGTCCCCTGGCAGCGCCTAGCCGAGACCAACCACGGCCTTGCGCAACCCGACGGGCGGAGCCTCCAGCCAGGCAACACCCGGGTGTACGCCGGCTGGAAACTGCGGATCCCGGTAGACGTCTCCCTTGCAGCAGCTACCACCACGCAGACGACACCAGCTGCGACGGCCGGGCCGTTGGTCTACGAGGTGACGCGCGGCGACTGGCTAGCCGGTGTCGCTCAACGCTTTCTCGGTGACCCCGACCGCTACGCAGAGATTGCAGCCATCAACCCAGATCTCGAACGACGCGACCGCCGCTTCCCGAACCACATTGAGCGCGGCTGGCGCATCACCCTGCCCAACGACGCCCGCGATCGTGGCCCTGCCGATCACGCCCAGGGTCAGGTCGTGGCCGACGACCGCGCCCAACCGGCCCCGAGCGCACCGGAAGTCGGCGATCAGCCAAAGGTGCCCCGTCGACCGGGCACAGGCGGGAATCAGCCCGGCGCAACAGCTTCGCCGCCGCCGGAGTCCTCCGCATCCCCTGCCGGTGCGCCAACCGCCTCGGTTAGCCCGTCCGTTACGCCCGCACCGTCAACCACCGCGGGAGTCACTACAGACCCTTCCGCGCTGCACGAGCCCACAGACTCGGCCGACGACGGCGACGTCGACGAGGCGGTCGTCCTGGGATCGTTGGCTGGCGCGGGGTTGCTCTCCGCACTGCTGCTCGCGACCGTGTTACGTCGCCGGCGCCACCAACGCCAGCACCGCCGGCCCGGTCGCCGGTTGCCGCACCCTCAAGGTGGCGCCACGGAGCGAGTCCTGCGTGTGGCCGAACAACCTGCAGACGTCGACCGGCTTGACCTCGCCCTCCGCAGCCTCGCTGCAGCGCTGGCGGAACGGGAACAGCCTCTGCCGGATATCACCGCCGCCTGGATCGTCGATCGCGAGGTCACGGTGGTGCTCAGCGAGTCCGTCCCGCAACCGCCCGCACCATGGATCGTCGATCGTAGGAACTGGACCCTGCCAGGTGACGTCGTCATCCCGCCCGCCAACGAGCAGCTCGCCCCCTTGCCCACTCTCGTCGCAATCGGATCGCAGCCCGGTCGACACCTACTGATCGACCTCGAACGTCTCGGCAGCCTCACCATCGCCGGCGACGGCGAACGCGCCCTCGCCCTGCTGCGCTACCTCGCCTGCGAGTTGGCCTGCAATGCATGGTCCGATGAGGTCGAGGTCATCATTACCGGCTTCCCGGTGCCGGAGACCGAACTGCTTGTCGCCCTCAACCCAGACCGGGTGCGGGCGGTCTCGTCGGTCGGTGAGGCTGCTACGCGGCTTCGGCGCCGTGCCGCAGCCGTGGCAGCCGCCCTCGGCGCAACGGGAGCAGCCGACACGTTCGTCGGCCGCCTATTCGACGTCGGCGAAGCCTGGGCGCCTCAGGTGCTACTCGTCGCCGAGCCGGACGCGAACGACGTCGGCGTGCTTGATGAGCTGGGGAAGGAGTTGCGAGAAGCCGGCCGCTCCGCTGTCGCAGTGGCGAGCACCACCAGGGTCCCCACCGCCGCTGGTCCGAACACCGCCACTATCGATGAGGGCGGCCTGCTACGCCTCGCCCTGCCGTTCGACGTTGTCGAGGGAGCCGCAGCAGGATTGCCCGTCCGAGAGCTCGAACCGCTCGTCGAGATCATGACGCAGGCGCGGTCTGCCACGGACGAGCCGACCCCGCCGGCTACAGACCTGGAGTCGTGGGCGGAGGACACCGACGCCGCCGGCTCAGTGCTGGACCTCCTCAGCACGAGCGAGCCCACCGCACCAACGCCACCAACATCCGACGATGCAACGATCGGCGCTGGTGACCCGTCGACTCCGCCGAGCCCGATCGTGGCGGTGCCCCGTATCGAACACGCTCGCACCGTCGCCACGGCCCCTCCACGCGAGGTCACCGCTGCGATTCGCCAGCGGCGCCGCCAAGCTGACCCGCAGCTTGATGCGGACTTACGAGCTTGGCGCGAGCAGGACAGGGACCGTCCCCGGATCAGCGTCCTCGGCGCAGTCGCTGTCGAAGCGCCCGGCCCGGTGCCCGACCAGCGTCGCCGCTTCCACGCAGAACTCATCGTCTACCTCGCTCAACGCGGCGCCCGCGGAGCATCGGCTGAGCAGCTCACCGACGCACTCTGGCCCGATCAGCAGGTCAAAGATGCTAGCCGTCGGGTGGCCATCACCCGCGCCCGCCGGTGGCTGGGAGAGAATGCCGACGGCAACGCCTGGCTGCCCGAGATGGGATCCGACCGGCTGTATCGGTTGGCGCCCGGCTACCTGCTGGACTGGCACCTGTTCCGCCGGCTGCGCAGCCGCGGCGAGAGCCGTGGCCCTGCCGGCGTAAAGGACCTACGAGCAGCGTTGGAGCTCGTTCAGGGTGTCCCTCTCGACGGAGCCGACCGCGCCTACGCCACCGGCACTCGCAACCCCTTCACCTGGCTGCCCGAGTCCGACATCTATCCGGGGCACATCACCTCCGCTGTCGTCGACACCGCCCACGAACTTGCCGAGCTCTACCTTGAGGCGGGCGACACCACGGGTGCGCGGTGGGCCGTACAGCGTGCCTGGTTGGCCGATCCGGAGCGCGGCGACGACGGGCCCTGGCACGACATAATGCGGGCCGCGCACGCCGAGGGACATACTGCGGAGCTGCGCAACCTTCTGGGTGAGCTGATGCGTGTCCGAGAAGCCGAAGTGCCCGAAGACCTCACGCCAGTCACGTATGCCCTACTGCGCGAACTCCTGCCAGATCTGCTGTCAGCGACCAGCGGGACCGGCTAGACCGACTAGTAAGCCTCGGGCGGGATTCCGTCTGTGCGCGATACGTCAAATCACGGAGGGAAGAGGCTGATGCTGACATCGAACCAAGCCCACGGCATGACCTATGCCGAGGCAGCCCGAGAGATCACAGCTCGACTTGCACAGGGTGTCGATGGCACCGTCGCGGCGGGAGCCATTCAGCTGGCCATCGAGGCATGGCAGTGCCTGGCCGGCACCGACGTTGCCTGGGACCGTTACGGCCTGGAGCTGCTTGACGTCCGCGCGAGGCTCTACTCGGACCACGACGACGTGGTTGTTGACGCTGGGGCGCCGGTCCGAGATGACGCTGAAACCCGCCTTGCCGTGACGACGCTGCTGGAGCAACTCGCGCGTTACCACGATCGTCTGGCCGCCGACGATAGCGAGGACCTGGCTCGGCGGCTCAACCATGACGCCGGTGCCCAACAGCTACGACGCGCGGTCGCGGCCCTGGTATGACCGTCGGTCAGTGGTACAACGAGGCGCACCAGGCCTTACGTACCGCGTCTTCTGCAATGGGTCAAAGCCGCGCCATGGCGGCGGCTGACATCAATGGCGCCGTGATCGCCAGGTCAGCCATCTACACACAGTTGGCACGAGCGGCGGCCCTGCTGGTTGGCGGCCGACCGGCAGCGGAGATGCCAGATCGGGCTCGTGCCACGGCCATTCTGGCTAGACGTGGGCAGAGTTTGACCCAGCTGTACGTCGGGCTTCAGGCTGCTGCGGTTGTCGATCGGAGTTACCCGCCGTCTCCTGCCGTCGTGGTCGCCGGGCCGGCGCGTTCGCTGCGTCGGGCTGCAGACGCGATCGGCGTGATCGGGGACATCCTCGCCAGTCACGTTCCGCCTGGACAGACACCTCGTACTCCGGAGGGTCTCGCGATTCGAGCTGGCGGTGGCGTCCAATCTGGCGTTGCCGACATCGCCAGGCTCACTTCGGCCGCAATTATGATCGACATCGCGCTGCCGGGATGGCTCGACCAGGAACGGGGCCATCTCACCGAGATCTACCGGCCGGCCGCGGAAGCCGCGAGGTGGACTGCCACCAGCCGCTTGAGTGCCGTCACTCGGGAGTTGATCGCCCTGGGCCGTGGGCAACCGCAGCTACACGGACTCGACATTGCCCGGTCCCCGCTGAATCCCGCACCGGCCGTCAGGACCGCGGACGATGCGGTCGCAGCCGTCAGCGCAGCGCGAACCTGGATGTGGCAGAACGCAGGCGAATTGACAAGCACACACCTGCAGCTTGGTACTCAACTCGGCCTCGCGGTGCATATCCTCTCCAGCACCGGAGACCCGGAGATGATCGGCGGCTGGCGGCAAGCAGCCATCGCGGCTGCCGACCTTCGTGCCACCCCTCTGGTCGGCCCAGCCCGCGACGCTGTTGCCGAGCTGAGAGAGGTCCTACGCTGGCTGCGATCCCTCGACACGGTCGACCGTGGCGAGCCGGGTGACCGGCGCCTTCCGCAGCTCGGACGCCTCAACTCGGAGCTCCCTTTCATGGCGGCCACGCTTCACAAAGGGCTCTCGGCCGCCCTGCAGCGCCGTGACCTATTCGTGAAGGACGAGGGAGTGCTGCAGCGGCCCGCCGGCTCCCTCGTCTTCCGCGCCGCGGGGCGCTGGCGTCCCGCCGTGAGAGGGGACGATGTCGTGCAGGATCTCGCCCGTGCGCTGGTACAGCGGCAGGACGCCGATTCTGATCATGCCCAAGCAGGTCGTTCGGCTAGGGCGTTCCCCAACCCGCCAAGACCGAGGCGCTCGATGCCGGAACCGTCCTGGTTGCCGGCAGATCCGTCCTCGGGACGAGATGTCCGCCGGTCTCGGTGAAGTCAGACTGACGGCGGACCGGGGCCTTCCAGGCAGGCTCGGCTGCCGACGTGTAGCTCGCCGGCCGGCCCACCACGTCCACGATGACGAGCGCCTCGAACCTCACAAGAGACCATGATGGCCACCGCAGCCCCTGCAACGAATGGCTCCCACCCTCGTCGCGGCGTGAGCGCGTAACCGCACCTTTGCGGATGTCGGCAAGCAGTTACCGCGTTCGCGGAGGCCCGGGCGGGCGGCTACTGGCGTTGTAGGAGTTCTTGGCGGCGACCACGTTGGCCTGGAGGTGCTCGGGGCCGACGCCGTGTACGTTGAGCGGCGGGTGCAGACGCCGCACGAGTTCCGCCTCGATGGTTGTCGGTTCCGCGTCTTCGGCCCAGGTTAATCGCAGGTGCGTGTGCATCCACGTGGTCAGCCGCGCCTCATCCTCGGGGATCAGGACGACACGGTCGGTCCAGGTCGTGCGGTAGCCCTCGGCCGCCAGAAGCCCGGCGAGGGTACGGCGCAGCGTCGAGCTGCCCGAATGCCTCAGATGGTTGCGAAGGACCCGTTCCCGCAGGTTGGTCGTCCGTCCGAGGTACAGCATCCGTAACGACGGGACGCTGTCATTCGACAGCCCGGAAAGGTCGGGAAAGACGGAGGGCGCAGCCCACCAGGCGTAGACACCGCTGCCACGACTGAGCCGCTTCACGGCGGCATCAAGTTCGACAGGCACGCCGGAGAGTAGTCGCGGGGCCTCGTCAACCCGGGCCTCGTCGGTGGGTACGTCCTCGGGTGGCCATTCGGGATTCTTCATCGAGAGCATCGTAGGTCCCGGGCGGATCGTCGCCCGGCCCGGAAGGATCCGCCTGCCTCACGCAACGGCACGTACACCAGCCCGGCAGCGACACTGCCACCTAGCTCGCACCTCGCGGCATGACAGGATGCTCGGCATGGGCGCCGCCGACGATTGCCCCCGTGTAACGCTGGAGATCAATAACGATGGCCTGCTCCTCGTGCAGGATGCTGTCGGCACCTGGCTAATCCAGGGCGCTGCCGACGGGTTGGTGCATCCGGCCGGGGACCGGCTGGTGTGGCTGCTGCCACTGCTGGAGCGCACTCCGACCGAAGTCAGGGCGGCGTTGTCTCACGTGCCCCTGGCTGACACGCCGCTACCCGCCCTCGTGCGGTTCGCCCTCGCCGCGTGGGGTGAGCACTGGCCGACGCTGGCACTCGACTGGTTGGACTCCGGCTGGCCGATCCGTGATCTGCTTGACGTACTGGCCGACATGAAGGACTCGCGCGCACTCTCCCAGCCGCTGTGCTATCGAGCGCATCGTCTCTGGCGTGCCTCGGCGCATACTTGACGGGCCTGACAAGCCCAGATCTCGCTGGTCAGCGCGGATCGCGGCATGTGAGTAAGGCCGTTCAGAAAGTTGACCGACCTCCGAAGCGGATCGCTACCTCCAATTGAGCTGCTCCCGTACCGCAGCCGTGCCTTGTGGTGCAAGCTGACGCCGACGGATGGCGGTGCTCAGACAAGGCTCCCACGCTCCTTCAACATGACGCCGTTAGTAACTGCCCTGGCCAAGACGTCTGTCACGCCACCGTCGTCCTCGTTGACGAAGACGCGAACCTCTCGTTGAGCGCGGCTCAAGGCAAGGTAAAGAAGCGACAATATACGAGTCCGCTCGTTGGGCGTCATCCTCGTCATCTGCATATCCGGAATCCCTGCGACAAGGATCGTATCGAACTGGAGTCCAGCGAGGTATTCCGCGGGGGCGACCACCAGGCCACGGCGGCGATAGCCGATGCCGTCGATGTCCGACCGTCCCGAAATTGTAGACACGTGAAACTTGGCCGAATTGCCTATGCGCGAAGCGAGATCGCTATACCGCCCCCACTGCCTGCTGTCGACAATCGCCAGAGCAAGCCGTGCCGTTGGATACAACTGGTGCACTGCCTTAACAATGTCATTCTCCTCCCCTGGTCGGGAGGCGGCCACGTTCAACAGTGGAACCGGCCCCCGGTTTTGCACCGATTCGACCTCGCTCAGGTCGACGTGCCAGTCTTTGCCAAGGTCGAGAGTTGGGAACTCGTGATGGACGTGCTTGATCAGATCCAGAATCTGGGGAGAGAAGCGATGCACCGTCGTCAGCTCGAAGTTGGTGATGTCGCCGATCCCGTCCTCGAGCACGGCCGACGACGACCGCGTCTCGTCCGCTGCCACCCCGATGAAGGCCTCGGACGGCGACTGCCGCGGATCAACGGCCATGAAGACTCGTGGATAGTGACGAACATCGCGCGATAGATAGTGGAGTACCTGGCGTTCCAACGGGCTGAAGAGGTGGAACTCGTCAACGAATATGAGGTCGTACCCCTGAGTCCGCCGAGCACGGTTCCATGCGTGCGTCTCGAGGTGGCTTAAAAGGTCGGCCAGCACCTGGTCCGACGTCAGCATCGCGCGGGCGTCGAGACTTTCCATGTACTTGGTATAGATGGCAAACACGACTCGCATGTCATCCCGGATCTCCAGTGGCATCATCCATGCCGCCCGGGTCAACTGGCAATATCGTGACTCTGCGCCAGCCCCAGGGAAAATGGCGGCGGCACCTATCACAGAGCCGAATTCAACGAGGAGATCCCAGGCCAGGGCGCTGCGGACGTCCGGGTCGTCGGATTCAAACCTGGACCGCAGGCTATCGGTGACACGCGCTCGGTACGTTATCCAGTCACTTGAAATGAAATCATCGAGGACGTCGTTGATCTCGTCCAGTTGAGCTTGCTTGCCACTGAAGTTGTCGTCGCCGGCAAGGACAAAACCAGATTGGTCGTCGACGTACTGCGGCGAGGTATTCTTTGCGATCTCAAGTAGCGGGAAGACGTCGATCTCGTTTAGACGCTCGAACGTCATCGAGTCGAGCGAGTCGGAGATCTCGCTGGCGAGTGACCAGCTGTGTGTCACGATAAGCACGCGGAGATCGTCACCGATTTCGCGCGCCTGGAGCACCTCACGAGTCGCCTTAAGCGTCAGCGCCAGGGTCTTGCCAGAACCGGCCGGCCCTCGCAGGCGAATCGACTTGCTCGTCTCCGCCTCGATGAAGGAGCGCTGGTCATCAGTGATAGATTGTAGCCATTGCTCGTATGACCACCCCCTCGTCACTGACTGTTCCAGTGGGGACAGCAGGATCTCAACGTCGGCCGTAGGTTGGGTTCGCTGCGTCTGCGACATCCGAGCCGTAGCGGCTGCTATCGCTTCCTTCCAATCGGCCTCCCAGCCTCGGGGCATGACCGGCTTCGACAACTCGAATTCCTCGAGAATCGCCTTGTTGTCAGACGTGGTGTTAGCCCAGAGAAAAACGTCGGGATTCTCGCCCGGCATTACCTCGGCGATCCATCGGCTTGCCTGGTCGTCGCCCCTCGTGCCAGCGACGGCGAAGAAAGAGATGAGCTTGTTGTGCTTGTACTGGCCCCAACCGCGGGGCAGAGTCAGTGGACCGCTCGCGCGCGCACGCTCAGCGAACGACGCCATGCGGCTGAGAACCTCGCGGCGGAGATTGACAAGGTGCTCAGGGACGAAGGGGTCGGTCAAGTGCTGATCACGGATGATGACAATCCGCTGTTCCTCGAACTTGTCATCTGCAGCCACGAGCACTTCTACGGAGCCGCCGTCGTGATGGACCAATACCGGCGTCGTCGAAATTGCCTCGGGCGAGAGACCGGTCGCCAGTTCCTTCAGAGCACGGACGGTGGTGAGGAGCGGTTTCATCGGTAAGTTTCCCCCAGCAGTTCGGAGTGCAAGTCGCGAATCTCCTCGTATTCGGCAGGTAGGCCGATCGACATGAACACCAGCGCAAAGCGTTGCGCGAGCGCGTGAACATATCGGTCTCGCAGGCGTGAGATTCGTCGATAGAGTACGGGGCTCCTGGTAGGACCGATCGCGATTTCCGGCTCCCGCACCTGTTCCAGTTGTCGCAGGTACGCGAAATAACCGAGGTCATGCTTGGGTGCGATAGCGGAGAGGAAGAGCGCGTCCCCCGGCGGCTGAGCGTAAGGCGCTCTAAGTGCGCTGACAATCTGCTGCACAATGTGGTCGCGCTTCTGCGCTTTTGGGGCCGCGAGCAAAGCATTGACGAGGACCTCCACGGCCTCCTTCAAGGACTCCGCAGGAGAGTCGAGGAGGCGAATGTTCGTCAATACGGCCCTGGCGGTGTCGGCATTGCGGCCACTGAGGCCGAGAGACGTAATGATCTCTTCGGGTTCGGCCTCTAAGCACCAGGCTCGGAGTCGCGTATCAGAGACTCTTGGCGCGGCCTCGGGCATGAGGCTGTACAGGCGCTCGAGGGCCTTTTTTCTGTACTTCTCGCGAAGACGAGGGATCTGCATCTCCATGAGATACTCCTCCGCCGTCAGCAGAGGAACACACGTGACCCGGCCCTGATGCTTGGCGAACGCGAGGTCGCAGTCCGCAGTAATCACGAGCAGATGCCGCTGCCACATAGATGCGCCGGTGGCGACCGCCTCGAGGACGTCACCCTGCCGCAGCGGATCCGTGACGCTGATTTCTCGGTACTCCGTGAATAATGCAGTCAATTGCGTCTCCAGCGGTTCGTCACCGCAGACCCCTCCGGGTGGGTACCCGCGGTCGGGCGGAATCGGCTTCAGTTTAGGCCGCGTAGCGCGATTCGTAGGTGCCCGAAGTTCGCGAGTAGCCACTGTTGGCCTGGTGAACGCTGGTTGATCACGCCGCGCCCATCTCTGGCCGGCGCAGCGTACCTCGGGTACGGCGGGGAGGACTACCAGGACTTGAACGAAGGCGGCCTTGATCGGACGGTCCGGGCAAATCCGACGTAACGCGCTCACATCGGTAAATCCGGATGGTGATCACGGCGGCACGCCACAGGACTTGGCTGGGTAGCGTCGCGTTGGGTCCGGAGGTGATCCTCGTGCGGGAGCCAGGGCGGACTGTCCTCGATCTCAACTCTTCAATCGCCTTGGGAATCTATGCCGGTCGTCGAGGTACCTGCGATAAGCGTAGGAGACCAACCGCGCCACGCCCCTCACCCGCCAACGACGTGGACGCGCGGGAAGTGTAGCGGCGGACCTGTCGTGTTCGCTGCCTTCGATGACCGGGGTGGCGACTCGTTCAGCGACCGATGCACCGAGAAGAACAGTTGCACTATCGCGACGATCCCGGCCATCGATGGAACCCGCTCCGTTGCTCTTCGGGGTGAAGCGGCTACTGTAGGCTCGCGCCAACTCGGGGGAGGGCATTCAGTGGTGAAACTGCATGTCGATCTGCTGCTGAGCAGTGCGGCGTTGGGCTTGAACGAGTCTCCCGATGAGCTGCTCAAGTCAGGCGCCTGGCGCGTGGCGACAAGCATTTCTACTCACCCGTGCATGGTCTGAGAGGACGGTCATGACTGGGACGTGGGAGCGTTGCGTCCGCGAGGTGACGCTGGCGGCGGACCCGGAGACGGTTGGTGCGTTGAGCGGAGGGTGGAACAACCTCTCCACCTCGCTGGGTCACCTGAGGGACGCGTTGGTCGGGCGGTCGTTCGTTGGCCCGATCGCGCCCGGTGCCGAGCGCCCGCATACCGACGGTCTCCCCGGCATGCTTGCCGGCTGGAAGGGCAGTGGGGGAGACGCCTACCGGGAGCACCTGAGCGGCATCGGCCGGAGTACCGAGGACCTGATCACCACCGCGAGCAATGTCAGCGGCGCGTTGTCGCGGATCGAGGGTGACATCCGCAAGGCGGTCGCGAGTATCCCGATCCCGCTGGGGGACGACTTCGGCATCAACGAGTGGAGCCTGCCCAACGGTGGAGAGCTCGATGGAGCCCAGGACGGCGAGAGCGCCGCCGCCTTTCTCGCCGCCTTGCGCAAGGACTACCAGAGCGACCCGACGTCCTACGCCGACGGCGCGTTCCGTGAGAAGGCCGACGACCTGGAAGCGACCATGAAGGTCGACGGCCAGGCCAACGACAACAAGCGGGGCGGCCTGTGGGACACCAGCTCCCACCTGAACAACTGGTACCGCGACAACCAGCAGGCGGCCAACAGTGCTGCCGCTCCACTGAGCAAGGCGATAGAGGTCGAGCGACCGCGACTCGTCGTGCCGGGAGCGAACGATGTCACAGGCCACGACGAATACCGTCCACGAACTCCTCCGGCCGGTTACACCCCCGGCGGCACGGAAGGCGCTTCTGTTGCTACCGGTTCCGGTCTCGGTGGCAGCTCTGGCCTCGGTAGCACGGGCATCAGTGGCAGTGCTGCTCACGGCGGTAGCCACTCGGCCGCGGTAGTGCCGTCCACCGCTGGCGGCTTCGGTAACGACCTCACTGGCGGCGTGGCAGGCGGCTCGTACACCACATCCTCGCCGGGCGTCGACGGCCCCGGAGCTGAGCTCGGCCTTGGCACCACCAGCCTGGCCGGTGCCGGTGCTCCGACCACCGTCGGCGGCGGCTACAGCGGGTCGGCGGGCCCGGGCCTTGGTGGCCATAGCCCGCTCGGAAGCCCGCTCGGAGTTGGTGGCGGGGTCGGGCTCGGGCCTGGCTCGCCGAGCGGGGTTGTTGGAGGCGGCCTCGGCGCCGGGGGTGCGGGCAGCCCTGTCGTCGGCGGTGGTGGGATCAGTGCGGGTGGCCTCCCCGGCATGGTCGGCGGTGGCAACGGCAGGGTGCCGCCGGTGACGAGTGCAGCCAGGGCGGTGCGTAACGCGACCGGTGCCGGTGCGGGTAGTTCGCGGGGTAGCGCCGGTGGTTTGCTCGGCGGCACTGGCGGCGGCAGTGCCGACGACAACGACGAATCCGGTCCCGGGTCGTCGTGGTTGACTGAGGACGACGATCCGTGGCGTGCCGACGACACCGGTTCTCCGGGCATCCTGCGATGAGGACGGGCAGATGAGTGTGAACGATGGTTTGCTCCGGCCTGTCGCGGCGAGCGTGCTGGCCGTACTCCTGACAGGCGTTGTCGCACAACCTGCCGTCGCCGCACCTCAACGCGCCGAGCAGTGGTACCTGGACGAACTCCGCATCGATCAGGCTCACAAGCTGTCGACTGGGCGTGGAGTCACGGTCGCCGTGGTGGACAGTGGCGTGGACGCCAGCCACCCGGATCTGCAGGGCCAGGTGCTGCCGGGTGGTCGAAGCTACGGTGCTTCCGGCGACGGCCGCGTCGACGAGGACGGCCACGGCACCCACATGGCCGGCATCATCGCAGCGACGAACGCTGCCACCGACGGCGTGGACGGGATCGCCCCAGGCGCCAGGATCCTGCCCGTCAAAATCAAGAAGGGTAAGGGTCCGGCTAGCGACCAGGCGCAGGCCCGGGGAATCCGAATGGCCGTCGACGGTGGTGCCACGGTGGTCAACGTGTCCGTCGGAGGGCCGGGCGCCGCCTCGCCGGAGGAGGTGCAGGCCATCGCGTACGCCCTCGAACGTGACGTCGTCGTGGTGGCCTCTGCTGGCAACACCGCTAAGGGGGAGAGCGCGGTCATCTCGCCGGCCAACATTCCGGGCGTGATAGCGGTAACGGGTACGACCCGTGGTGGAGCGTTCTGGTCCGGTTCGGTGCAGGGGCCGGAGGCGGTGGTGGCGGCCCCCGGCGATGGCATCCTCAACATCGGCCCTGACCATGGGTACGGGTGGGGGGATGGCACATCAGACTCTGCGGCGATCGTCTCCGGCGTTGCGGCGCTGGTCCGGTCGAAGTATCCAGACCTGAGCGCAGCGAACGTGATCAACAGGATCATTCAGACGGCGCGCGACGCCGGCCCGGCGGGCCGCGACCCGCAGTACGGGTTTGGCCGAATCGACCCAGTGGCCGCGTTGACGGCGGATGTGCCAGCTGTCTCCCAGAACCCGTTGCTCGGTCCTGCGGCCTTGGCCGACGCCACCGTCCAGGCAACCGATGGCAACACTTTCGACGTGACCGACTACGGCGATCAGGGCGGCCTCACTGATCAGCAGGTTGCCGTGATCGCTGTCGGAATCGGTGTGGTGTTGCTGATCCTGCTGGCCCTGGCGATCTTTCTGATCCGAAGCCGTCGCCGTCGCCGCCGCGAGGTTGATGTTCGAGCAGAAGCGCGGGACGAACGCTTCAATCACGTCTCCTCTGGTGGCTACCCGCGGCAGCCGCGGTGAGGCATGGGCTGGTAGAAGCCACTCAAAGCTGACGTTGCCTGGTGCGGCGACGGCATATTGGTCTGCGGCGATCACTGAGGGCGGCGGACCGGTAACGCCCGTTGGTAGGGTCGTCGCCATGATGGCGCTGCGACGGGGGCGCGCCGGTCGGGTGCCCGCGGGAACCCCGATGGCGACAGTCCGCAATGTTGTCCGGAAGGGATCGGTCCGATGATCCCCGGATCGCGTAAGGCCCCGGACTCCGGCGCTGGCCCTGACGTGGACGTCTACTCGCCGGACCGCTCGGTTCGCATTGCCGCGACGAGTCGGGGTGACATCGCGGTCGAGGTCGATGGACTGCACCGGCATACGGAGGATTCGCTGGCCCGGCAGGTGCGGGCCGCGGCCAGGGTCGCGTTGGCGTCACTGCAACCGCCGGTACGCGACGTGGACCCTTCCGTGAACGAGCAGCGGTCCGGTTGGCGAGCCGTCGAATGAGCAGAAAGATGTTGGCCGCCGTGGCTGGCGTTGTCGTCGTAGCTCTCGGGTTGCTCGGTGCTTGGCGGTGGGGGCCGTTCGGCGAGGATGAGGCCGTTCCCTCGTGCAGTGAGTTGGCTGAGGCCCTGCCGAGTGTCGTCGAGGGAGCGTGGACCCTGACCCATGCTGAGCCAGACCGTGAGTCCAGCAAGTCTGTGGCCAGCTGCGAGTTCGACTTCTCGTCGGCTGACCGGTCGTACACGGGCAAGATCGCTGTGAGCCTCACCCAGAGCGACGACGAGGCGTATCTGCGCCAGACGGCCGCCGAGGGACCCTGCAACGGCGAGGCGGTTCCGTATCCGAGTGCCGCCACGTACCGGGTCGCGCGTTCCTGCGTAGAGAAGATCAACGAAAAGATCTTCGCGGGCGTGTTCGTGGCCTCCGACGTCAGGTACGCGCACGTCTACGCGGACTTCAGTAACCCGGGCGCTGCGGTCGAGCAGGTCGTCGCGTACGCGAACACCAGCGCGCAGCGCATCACCGACCGGGCGATGACGCTCACGTCGACCGACTAGGAGCACGCCGTGGGCAAGTTGGAGCGCTACTTCGCGGACGTGGCCCGGATCAGGGCCGAAGGTGTCTCCGCCAACGGTTGGGTGACCGTCGTCCGGGACCACGACGCCGATCTGAAGGTCGAGATTCGGCCCGGGATGCTGCGCCGATGCAGTCCAGACCAGGTGGCGTCCGAGATTCGTACGGCCCTGCTCGCGGCAGTGGCGGATCACCGGCGGCAGTACCGCCAGCTGCGCATTGACTACTTCGGCTCGCCCCTCGGCGCGGAGCTGTTCACGCCGGTCGAGCCGACACAGGGGGAGAGGCACGGGGGATGACCACGGACACGTCGGCCCTGCGGGTCGAATCACGGGCACTGGTGGCCTTCGGCGTCGAGCGCTACGAGGACGCCGTGACCTACAGTGCTGTTCGCCGCTACCTCGGCGACGTCGGTGCGGTCCCGGTTGCTGCCTGGGGCACGCTCGAGGGGATATCCGACAAGCTCAACCGAGACTGGGCGACGGCCCTGGGTAGCAGGCTGTCGGAGGCGAACATTGCCCGTAACGAGATGGAGCGCATCGCCGACGGGCTGATGCAGATCGCCGCCGACTACGAGGGCACCGAGTTGGACGTCGCCACCAACTTCGACGTGTTCAACCGGGACCTGGGCCCCTACCTGCCGCTCGGCGACGGTTACGGCAGCAGCGTACGGGTGCGTCCGGGCGGTGCTGGCATCCTTTCCCAGCCACGCGAGCGTCACCTCCCCGGCGACGAGCCAGTATTGATCATCCCGGAGGGCAACGACCGGCTGGGCGCCACCCGCAACGAGAGGTTGCCGCGCACGCGCGTGGTCGAGGAGCCGATCACCATCGGCAGCACCGACGGCAACAACCTGGGCTTCTCCGGCGGCCGGACCACCCACTACGAGAACGGTGAGGGCGACCAACTCGACACGTTCATCCACGAGCACCGCGACACGCTTCTCCAGCTGGAGGCAATCCTGATCGAGCTGGGCACCGGCCAGCGGCTCCCGCTGAGCGACCTGATGGTCCATGCATGGCGGTCCGCGCCCAAGCTGATCTGGAACCGCGCCGACCTGGTGCACTCGGCCGCCGGCACCTACGCCGAGCTGCGCGCTGAGATGGACGGTGAGCTGAAGAACCTCAAGTTGTACTGGGAGGGCAGCGCATCGCAAGCGTTCAGCCAGTACGCCGAACGCGCCTCGGCCTACCTGCTCCAGCTCGAAACCCAGACGCGGTGGCTGGCAGAGGAGGGCAAGAAGGCCGCGAGCATGTTGGAAGGCCTCCGCAACGCGTACGCGGGCCTTGGCTACCAGCACATCGGCAAGCTCATCGAAGCCCTCAATGGCTACATCGAAGCCGTCAACGGCCTCTTCTCGTCCTGCTCAAACCCCGAGGCAGCTCTCCTGGCAGTAGTGAAGGACTTCGTGACCTTCCTGCTGGACGCGGAGCGCCGGCACGTCGAAGCCATGTCAGACCTGATCAAGATCGACGAGCAGGAACGCAAGGAACGCCCCGACCTCGGCACCCGCAGCCACAACACGACGCCGTTCCCTCAGGCCGAGGTGGGAGCCAACGCGTGGCTGGACGCCGGCAAGTGGGTTTCCCGGCCGGACCGACCAGCCGCGTGATCGGGTGCGTGAGAGACGCTCAGCATGGCGAGCTGAGACGAACTTCCGCCCATGCCACCGCCGCTGATCGCTTCCTAGATGACGACCGCCGCCAAGCCACGTAGCTGGCGCCTGGAATTGGTCACTGCTGACCTACCAAGAGGCGCCTGACGCGCTTCCATCCAACTCGGTCTCAATTTGCGGATAGTTAGTGTCCGAAAGCGCTCGGTCGGTGAGGTCACGTACCCGGCGAAGGTCGCAGGGTCTTTGTCCGAAGAACGTCAGCCACCAGGCCAGGGAAGGGTCAGGCGCTGGGTGCCTCGTAACGCGTCAGCAGGCGGCGGATGTAGGGATCCCGACGGGATAGCAGATCGTCGATCATGTTCAAGGCCGCGGTGCGCATGATGGGGGTTTCGGCGGAGGCGTAGGCGCGGACGGCCATGTCAGCTACTAGGTCGTGGTGGACGGAGCGCGTAACCCGATGGGGGCCGAGGCGAGGTTCGTCGGCCAGTAAGGGTCGAAGTGCCTCGATCATAGCTGCCGAGCCGAGGTGGGAAGAGTCGTTCAAGGCCCTGAGCAAGGGCCACGGGTCGTCCAGGTAGGCGGGGCTGGCGAGAAACGCCGCCAGGAGGGTTCGACTGACCGGGTCTGCTTCGGTGAAGGAGTGGATCCAGTCGGCGGCTGCGGCGCGCACCTTCGGATCCTTGTCATGAAAGAATCGAATCAGCCATTCCGTGCATAAGCCCCGTACGCGGAGTGTGTCGGCCGCGAAGGATGCAGCGGCGACTTGGGCCACGCCCTTGCGTGAGTCAGGGGAACGCCCGACCGTGCCGCTGAGGAAAGCCGCCGTCGCTCCCGATTCCAAGGCCATCAGGGCTGCCTGACGGCCTCCTGCCTCGCGGGCGGCGGGGATAGGTGACGCGGCCATCCGCCGTACCAGACGTCGTAGGCTCGGTCCCGGGTCTGCCTTAAATAGAGCGATGCAGCGCTCGACGTACGGTGTGGCCAGCACATCGTCACGAGCCCTGCGCACGAGCATCTCGAGAAGCTCCCGGGCGAAGACCTTGTCGTGCTTCGCCACAGTGAGTACCGCGAGCGCGGCACAGGCCCGCACAGCACCGACTCGATCCGAGCACAGGCTTCGCAGAGCGTGCGTGAAGAGTGGCAGACGGTCTGGGCGTGGCCAGAGGAGGGCGCTGATCGTCTCGGCCGCTGCGCCCCGGACGCTGTTGATGCCAGCCGTCAGCGGATCTCCGCCATAGGCGGTGCCTTGCTCGTGGTGGGGTAGCCA
Organism: Glycomyces sp. NPDC047369; assembly: GCA_040643255.1. Classification (GTDB taxonomy): domain Bacteria; phylum Actinomycetota; class Actinomycetes; order Mycobacteriales; family Micromonosporaceae; genus Glycomyces. The sequence goes on from JBEYTX010000003.1 coordinate 108,228, forward strand.
GAAGTCCTCGTCCGGGTCAGCGTCCTCGGTGGCGTACCAGCGGACCATCTCCAGCACGTCATCCGGGATGTTCGTATCGGCCAGGCGGGCGAGAGGCCTGCCCATCCAGCGGCCGCCCGGGCGGCCCGGAAGATTGTGGAGCCGTCGCAGTGCCGTGTACAGGGCTTTAGCCTCGGCGGGGCTGACGGAGTCACCGACGCCGATCAGGATCGCGGTGGGATACGCTTCGTGCACATCGTCCGGCATCTCACCTATGAGATTCAGGAAGCGACCCGGATGGGTGCGTGCCTCCCCCTGTAATACAGTGGACAATTCATCAGCGCCACCCTGTAACCAATCCTTCCGCTCGTCGGAGCGGTATCGCCGCATGGCGCTGAGCCACTGATGGTCGGTCATCCGCGTCGCGGCGGCTGGCTCGATTGGTGAGGGAACGACGGCGAATTCAATGCCCTGCGGGGGTCGGGGACCCTCGCCGAACTTCCGCCGCAGTTCCTCGCGGCGCCGAAGCGCATTCGGCGACATCAGCTTTGCATCTAGGCCGTCGAGCAGAACGAACTGCGCGGAACCTCTGGCCGCACGCCCACGCGTCGACCTTTCCCAGTTGGAGTAGTAGCCGAGGATCGACTCCTCCAGCACGCGCCTCCGTGCGGGCGTCAACCAGGGATGGATCGCGGCGATCAGGTCTCGTGAGACCCAGTACGGGCTGTCGAGGTATCCGCATCGATAACGGGCCGGGTCTGTCAGAAGGAAGTCGAGGGCTCGATCCGCGCACCGGTTCGAGTGGCCAGCCCAGGCACGGTACAGGAGGTAGCGGGCGGCCGCCACGTCCGGCAACGAGAGGAGGTCGGTCTCGTACGGCAAGGCCCCCACACCCGTCAGCGCGTCGGCGAGAGCTTCCAGCAGCGCCTCCGCCGGGTCCTCGACCAAACTTGAGATTGACGGCCACCAGGGGATTTCCGTGGAAGCCAAGAGCGTCGTCACGCGGGGAAGGATGACTGACACGAACGCGTCGGGCTGGCGAGATGCCACCACCCGAAGGAAACCGACGGCCGCATGATGCCGCCCGACGACGGCATTCAGCGACGACCCGTGCTCACGGGCAAGGAGAAACCACCGGGCGACGAACGCATCGAGTACCAGGACCTCGCCGTCGGCGTTGTCCGTGCTCTCCGCGAGGGAATAGAAGAATAGGTCATCCATCAGCAGCCCGTCGTCGTCGAACAGGCCACGAGTCAGCGCCGTCGCGATGAGCCGGCAGAAGGCCGGAGAAGAAGCCGCAGGTGCCCGACCGATGAGTGAGCGCAGCGTGTTTCGCCATGCAGGTACGGGAAGGAGAGCTGTCAAAATCTCCGCGACACGGTCGATGTCCCACGCTAGGGCGGCGTCGAGCATGGCCGCCGACAGGTCAGGCCGATCGCCCACCGCCCACCGCAGGATCGACCCGGTGGTATCCGCGTACGCGAACCAGGCGGGCGTAGCGAGCACCTCCAGGACCGGGGCGGCGCTCACAATCTCCCATAGCGTCGGCGACGGCGCCGGGTCTGAGGCCAGCACCGAGAGCGCGACGTCCTTGAGGTGATATCGGATGTCCGGGCTGCCGAGTATTCCGCCGACGGAATGCTCGTACGCTGCGTGGTCTGTGCCCCGCTGATACGTAAGTACCTGTCGCACAAGAGATCGATGTGAGAGGTCCTGATCGGTAGCCAGCAGCGCCGAGACCAGAGGCCGCTCCGACTCGGCCCACGACCGTGCGATGACCTGGTCGAATAACGCCTCGTGCGAGAACCGAAGCTCCTGCTGATCCCAAATCAGCACCCCATCGCGCACAAGATCCTCTACGGCCATCGACAGCGACTCGAGCTCCCGCGAGTCGATCCCGCGAGCCCCAGTCTCTTTGGTCCGCTCCGCGATGAGCTTCAACGCGGTCCACTTAGCGGTCACGTTCGCACCGCCCAATCTAGATAGCCGTCGATGAGCTCCTGCTCAGTGCCGTAGTCAAAGAGTTCTGCCGCAGGCACCATGGTAAGAATCCGGAGGCTTCCGGGGTTCCGCAGGATCGCGATCTGTTCCTCGCCGAACTTCGACAGGTCGTGTCCAGCGGTGACGAGCGCGCCGGCCGCCTGTTCCCGCGACAGGAGTCCCACCTCGAACCGGGCGGCGGGCTCCGGATCCTTCACTAAGCCGCGCAGCCGGGTGTCGGTGTCTAGGTCCTCGGTCCGGCACGAGACCAGGACGGCCATGTTCGGATACGCCGAGGCCTCACGCAGCACCTCGCTGACCGCTCGGAACAGCTCCACCGGCTTGTCCCGATTGACGCCGACTGAGTCCAACGAGTCGACCATCAGGATGGCCGGCTTATTGCGCGCCACTGCCGCAAGCGAGGCCGCCGGCGGAGCTGGTAGCCCCAAGGTCTGCCCCACCTCGACGCTGGAGGTTTCGCGCACGAGCCGTGTCACGTCGATGGTAAGAACCTCAGCGCCGGAGAGAATGAGCTCGCGCGCGACTCCGGCTAGCACTGCACTCTTACCGCAGCCCTTCGCTCCGCTGACCAGCGCTGACCGGGACGATCCCAGGCATCTAACGATCTGCGGGACCTCTTCGCGCGCTAGGAACGAGGCGTTGACGAGATTGTCTTCCACGCCGGCGCGAAAGCGTGCGGTCGTCGCGCGGACCTCGCCGGTCGAGGCGCTTGTCCCGCGCAGCGTCGTGCCGTCCTTGGCTAGCCGCCGGATAAGCTCCTCGCGGTCGAGCGGGCGGTACAGGCCTCCGCGCACGATTCTCAGGAGAGCGGCCAGCGCGTCCTTCAGGTCGCCGTCCAACAAGGCGCCAGCGCGCTCATGCAGCCGCTCCTCCAGAGTCCAAGCGTCAAGGGTCCGCGTCTTGATGCGGCTGCGCAACCAAGCCCACGCCTCCTCGCCGGTGACCTGCCAATGCTTGTGCTGGAGGTCGTCGAACGCGTCTGTCAGCTCCTTGCTCGACAGGAAATGCTCCACGAAGTATCCGAGCGAGGAACTTTCAACGGCGTGGTCACACAGCTTGCCGAGCGGATGAGCGGCATGTGCCGAGACGAAAACGCAGCTAGACCGCTCGTCACCCGCGAGCTTTCTGCGGAAGCTTTCAAGGACGTGCTCACCATGCAACGCTGCCAGCGTCCACTTTCCTAACTGGGAGTGCTGGTACTTAACCTGGTGCCACTCGCGCGAGTTAGGGCGGTCGACGAAGAACTCGAAGCCGACCCCGACAGTACCCGGCGGCTCCAGCGTGATCGATTCAGCTAGGCCAATCAGCAGGTCGATCAGCACGTACATGGTCCAGTGGTCTTCGTAGTAACCACTGACCTTAGAAGCACCGCCGCCGTGCAGAGCCGCCTTCGAGGTCGTCATGGGCCACCCTCCGCGCGGACACAAGCGCCAAGCACGGAGTTTAGCCGCTGGACGGGCTTAGGCCCCTAAGCCCGAGCCGTAACCGTCTTGGCCAGGATCGCGGCGAGCGCTCTCTCGCTAGGATTCTGCCTCCGTCGATGTACCAGCTTCGGATGACCGCAGTCTGCAAAAGCGAGCTGTCCGGGATCTACGGTCATTGCCAGGCCACGGTGATGGGGTGGTGCCGGCGGGCGAGGACGAAGCGTCCGACCGAGGTGTCCGCTCGGACGGGAGCGTTGGAAATGTCGAAGCGGACTGAGCCCGAGCGATAGGTGGCATTCCAGGCGCGGATCTCCTCGCTGACGTGGTACGCGAGATCTCGCCCGTTGGGTCCGTGGCCGATGACGCCAACCTCGTACAGCTTGCTGCCGTCGGGCCTGGCCGGCGTCGGCCTGGTCGTGAGGTAGGCGAGGTCCGCGCCGCGAGTGGTCGCCATGGCGCCCCACTGGAACATCGGCGTGACGGCGCCGCGTTGCACTGCCGTGGGCTGCACGTTCATCCGCATGATGGCGTTGTCGAGGCGGCAGGCCAGCCAAAGGTCCATCCACTCGTAGGGCACCATCGGCGGGAAGAACACGTCGGTCCAGATCTTGCGGCCCTCGGTTTCCAGTACGCCGGCGAGCGCTGCGGCATCAACGTCCTGATCGTTGTGCACCTGCAGGATCACGTCCTGCTCTGGGGTAAGGGAGACGAGTCGGCGGGCGTCGTCGCCGATGCCGCGCAGCGGCATGAACATGGCCAGCTCACTGCCCTGGTCACGCCAGCCGCCTTCGGACCTCTCAAAGATGATCGAACGCGATGCCGCGCCGCGTAGGCGTAGCGGCACGACGAGCCGTCCGTCCGGGGCTAGCTGCTCCAGCCAAGCCGTCGGCGTCTCATAGGCACCGACGGTGGCGATGATTCGGTCGTAGGGGGCGCCCTTGGCGTAGCCGAGTGCTTCATCGCCGGGCACCACATCGACGTTGGTGACGTTCGCGACGGCGAGGTGCCTGCGCGCCTTCTCGACGAGGTCCTCGTCGACGTCGATCGTGACCACGCGTCCGGTGTCACCGACGATGGCTGCGAGGAGGGCAGCGTTGTAGCCGGTGCCGGACCCGACTTCCAGGACTCGCTGGCCGGGGCGCACGGCGAGTTGTTCGAGCATCATGGCCACGATCCGCGGCTGTGAGGCCGCGCTGATCGAGGTTCCGTGGGCGTCGGTCTTGGTAAAGGCTGTCTCATCGGCGCACTCCTGCCCCGCTCCACGGAGGAACAAGTGGCGCGGGGTTCGGCGCATCGCAACCTCGACGGCGGATGTGCGGATGATGTCTTCGGCCACGGCAGATCACACCTCTTCATGCCGGCTGGCGTGGTCGGACCGCGCCCTGCTCAGCCCGGACCGGCGCAGTGGCCAGAGTCGTGGCCCGCTGAGCAGGTACAGCGGCAGCCCGGCGACGTAGCCGTGCGAGGCCAGGAAATCCCGGGCGCGCTCGTTCGTGACGACTACGTCGACTGGCAGCCCGCGTTGGTCGACGACCTGGTGGTGACGGGCGAGCAGTCCGGTGCCAACGCCCCGCCCGCGGCAGTCATGCGCCACGTAGAGCCATGCCAACCAGTGATGGGGCGCGTCGGACTGATAGCTGTTCAACAGGGCGCTGAGCTGCCGGAACCGAGGCATGCCTCGCCTCGTGAAGGTACCTAGGTGATGATCCGACAAGACGGGCACGTCGTCGGCCGGATGCCTACGCCACACCGCGACGCCGCTCATATCCGGTAACACGTCAACGTCGCCCCACTCGACGGCGTGGTCGACCTCCATCGCGAGCAGTCCCTGGAAGACGGCTTGCCGTTCGGCTGGGTCGGGCACAAGCCACTCAGCCACCGGGTCCTCGGCGAGACCTCGGGTCAGCAGAGCGGCTATCGCCGCTACATCGCTGGGCTGAGCGGGTCGTGCGAGCAGGGTCGACACCGCGGGGGTCACGTGGCACTCCGGCGTGGGAGCAATCCGCTCTCGGGGAAGCCCGCAGGCCGGGCGGCATCCGGTTGCCCGCGCCACATCCGCCAGATAGTCGGCCCGGTGGTAGGAAGGATCATCGGCGGCCCCGCCCGGTACCCAAGTCTGAGGTACAGCTCGCGGTTGCGGCGGTTGCTGGCCTCGAGGTACGCGGGCATGCCGAGTGCATCGAGCTGGCGGTGGTGGTGGCTCAGCAACGTGGCACCGATCCCACGGTTCTGCTGCTTGGGGTCGACGGCGACGTAGGCGAGGTAGTGGTGTGGCTCGCTCGGGTGAAACGCCTCGAACATGCTGTCGAGAAGGGTGAACTTCGGCGCGTACACCCCGGTAGCCGCTTCCATCGCCGCTGAATACTCCGGTGCGCTCTTCGGCTCGGGATCGGTGCGCGGGTACCAGATCGCGACGGCGGACAGGTCTGGCGTGGTGTCGACGTGGCCTTTGTCGAGGCCGTGATTCAGGGCCAGCTCGAAGTACCGCTGGTAGACGGCCCGGCGGTCGTTGGGGTCGGGGACCAGCCAGTCGGCGACGGGCCCGTCGAAGAACGCCTCGGCGAGAACTGGAATCAAGCCTTCTGTGTCGCCTCGGGTTGCCTGGCGCACCGTCACGCCGGTGCTGATGTCGGTCATTGAAGCTCCTGGCAGGGGTCAGGCCGGTTGGCGGACGATGGTGGGATTGCGGAGGGACGCGGCGGCGCTCTCCGGGCCGAGGCCGATGGCGCTGTAGACGTCTGGTTTGGCCGCGCGGAGGATCAGCCCCCAGGTCGCGCCGATGAGGGCGACGATGGCGTACGCGGCCGGGAAGAGCCAGCGCAGCGGCGAGTGTGGGTGAACACCCAGGAGGGTGTCGAACTCCTGCAGGGTGACGACGAGGATCGCGGTCAGCGCGATCGTGGCGATCAGCGGTGCGACGACGGCCCGCCACGGCCCCTCGCCGTGCCTGATGCGGGCGAAGAAGCTGACCACCGCGGCAGAGGTCACCGTCATCAGGGCCAGGACGCCGAGACCACCGGTCACGGTGACCCAGAAGAACAGGTGGACGATCGGGTCGGCGTTCGCCGCCGCGTAGCCGACGAGTACGACCACCGCGACGACGCTCTGGATGATCGAGCCGATCTTCGGCGCGCCGGTGCGGCGGCTGGTCCGACCCAGTGCGGCGGGGAGCACACGCTCACGCCCGAGGGCGAACAAGTATCGAGCCACGGTGTGGTGAAACGACAGCAGCGCGGCGAACAGGCTGGTGATGAAGAGGATCCGGCCGATCGTGACGACGCTTGTGCCGAGGTGCGGTGAGACGAGGTTGAAGATCAGATCGGTCCCGTCGGCCCGGGCAGCGTCCACGATCCTGTCGGAACCGGTGGCCACGGACATGGCCCACGCCGACAGGCCGTAGAGCAGGCCGGTGAGCACCACGGCGATGTACGTGGCACGCGGTACGGTCCGTCGAGGGTCCTTGGTCTCCTCGCTGAAGACGACGGTGCCCTCGAAGCCGACGAAACCCGTGATCGCGGTTACCAGTGCGGCGCCGATTCCGGCGGCGAAGATGTGCGACGGGGCGAGGGTATCGAAAACAACCGTTCCGCTGGCGGGGTGACCGAGCATGACCGCGTCGAAGACGAGGGCAACGGCGCACTCGGCGACGAGCATGACCGCCAGGACCTTGCCGTTCAGGTCGATGCGCAGGAGACCGAGCACGGCGACGACGGCCCAGGCAGCCAGCGCGCACAGCCACCAGGTGGTGTCCCAGCCGTACCGGTTAGCTAGGAACTGGGCGAGGACCGCGCCGAACCCGCCGTACAGGCCGATCTGCATGGCGTTGTAGGCCAGTAGCGCGACCATGGCTGCGGCGACGCCGGCTGGGCGGCCGACTCCGTGGGTGACGTAGGTGTAGAAGGCGCCGGCGTTGACGATCCGCCGGGACATGGCCACGTAGCCGACTGCGAACATGGCGAGTACGGCGGCGACGACCAGGTACGACACGGGTATGCCTGTCACACCGGTAACGGCGTACCCGGTGGTTGCTCCGCCGGCGATGACGGTGAGTGGCGCGGCTGCAGCGATTACGAAGAAGACCACGGAGGGGATCCCGAGTCGGCCGCGGGCCAGGACGGCTGTGACCGTGTCAGGTTTCGAGCGGGGCATGGCTTCTCTTTCGTCTGGGTGGTGTGTGAACGCACGTCAGGAGGTGCGGTGGCTGAGAACGCCGGCGCCGATGACGCTGCTGAGGTCGGCGAGGAGGTCGCGAAGCGGCAGCCAGGACTGGTTGACCAGTTGGCGTAGGTGCGCCTGAGCGCTGTATGGCGCGCCGTCGAGCAGGGCTGTGTCCAGCTGGGTGTGCAGCGTCAGGCCGGCCAGTGCGATGTCGAAGTGGTCGAGCTGGCGGTAGTTGCGTACCTGCTGAGACAGTCGGGCCCACGACCAGGCGGCAGTGTTGATGTCTGTCGGGACCCAGACGGTGCGCTGCCGCCAGAGCAGGCCGATCTGCTGCTGCTGAAGGAGCCCGACCTGCCACATGCGTGTGGCGACCTGCTCGTACGCGGTGGTGGCCAGGAACGCCAGCCAGGTTCGGGTGTCGGTGTGCTGTGGCTGTGCGATCAACTGGTCGAGGACGAGGTGTTGCAGCCAGTCCTTCGGCGGGAGCCGCTGGAGGACTTCGACCTTCCCGTGCTCGAACGTGATGCGGCGTTCGTAGTACAGCTCGACCAGCAGCGCGGCAGCGAGGCCCGAGGCCAGTGCCGTATCGAAGAGGCGGGGCCGGCCAGTCTGGTCGTCGTGCGCCATGTAGAAGAATTCGTCGGCGATGCGAGGGCTGACTGCGGCAGCGGTACCGATGGCTCTTACCGGCCGACGCGGCGGTGCCGGCTCATTGTGGGCGGGCATGGCCTGCTCATCGGCTGCGTCAGGTGGTCTGTTCACCGCGGCTCGCCTCTCAGAGCTGAGCTATCGGCGGCGGGCAGGAGCCCGAGTTGGCAGAGGAGGCGCCGGCCGCCGTCGTGGTGAGTGAGCTCCTCCATCGCCCAGGCGTGCTGCGGGCATTCGCTGTCGCTGCAGTGGAAGCAGGTGCCGTCATCCACGTGCTGGAGCACCGTCAGACGGGCCGACTCGAAACGATCGACGGGGCGGGCGCTTTCGTCGGTGCCGGTCACGGCGTCTGCGCAATCCGCCGTAGCGCGGCGACGCTGACACGTAGCTCCATACAGGCCGGGTGCAGATCAACCTGCGGGTAGTCGCACTGGGGTCGATGGCCACGCACCCACATCCACTCGTCGCTGAGGTGCGCGAGGTCGGTGCGAAGCCAGGCGACGACAACGTCGACGTGCGTGCCAGGCGTCAGGTCCCGCCCGAGAGACCAATCGTCGGGGCCGAGCCTCAAGAGCGTCCCGGGCTCGATGGCGGGCACAGCACGGGGGACGCTCACGATGCCAACTCCTCGTCGACGTGTGAGCCGAGAGCAATCTGCTGATCGATGGCCGGCACTCCAGAATTGGCCCAGAAGGCGCGGTTTTCAGCGGCGAGCTCACGAGCTGATGGCTGATTCGGGCCGCCCACGCCGGTTCGGTTCCATCCGCCGCGGTGACCGAACAGCGTCGCCGCGCCTTCGCAGTCGATGCCGAACGGCCGGTACTGCCGACCGTCCTGGGCCGGGACGAACCATTTGAATCGTTTCGCCACCGTCATCTCCCCTCACTTGGTGGTGCGCGGCCGGACCCTCCCCGGCCCAGCCGCGTACCTGTCCGGCGGGTGCAGGGACCGTCTCGTACGGGGGGACGTGACGGGCCCTGCACCCTGCTCGACCGAGTGGTGCCGTCGCAGGCACCTGCCCCGGTGGATCTCGGGCGATCGAGCAACCGCCAAGTGGACTGTGGCCGACCGGCGGATAACTGATTGCGAATCAACGATCACGGAATGCTGCACACCTGGGAATGCCGACCTCTGGTCCGACCTCGTGTACCGACCTCGGGGCCGACCGTGCTCTGAGCTGGCCATTCGTGCCTGCACAGGGCCACAGCCAAGATCCTTCTGCCGTTTATCGGGGTTACATTGAGCTCACCGAGCCAGTCGCATGGTCGACGGGCTTGAGACGACGCCGTGGAGGCTGCCGGTGACCAGACCCAGTCCGCTTGTCCGACGGCGATGGCTTGGACGCGAGATCAGGCGCCTACGCAACGAGCACGGCATGACGGCCGAACCACTCGCACGCGCCGTCGGCTTTCCGCGACAACAGCTCAGCGCCTTGGAAAATGGGCACCTCGGTCCCGACATCGACCTGGTCAGCGCGATCTGTGACTACCTGTCCGTCGGCGCCAAGCGGCGCAGCGCCATCATGGAGGCCGCGACCGACGGCTGGGCACACGGTTGGTGGATGGCTGACGCGGAGCGGATGGGCACCCGGCAAGCCACCTACGCCGATCTCGAGAGCGGCACCAAGACCATTACCGAGTACGCCCTGGCGCTGGTGCCTGGCCTCCTCCAGACGACAGCGTTTGCGAACGCCCGGTTGCGGAGCGACCCGGCCCGTCACGCCGACACCTTCGACCCCGCAGCAGCCGTCGCCGCCCGGGCGTACCGGCAGCAACTGCTGCTCGCGGTCGACGGGCCACGCTACGAGGTCGTGCTCGACGAAATCGCGATTCAACGCAGCGCCGCCGACCCGCACATCGTCGCCGACCAGATCCGGCACATCGTCGCCGTCTGCGCAGAACACCCAACCGTCACCGTCCGCGTGCTGCCGATCGGCGCCTCTATCAAGGGCCACAGCGCGCCCAGGTCCGCGTACTCGATCTACCGCTACCGCGACACGCCGGACTCCGTTGCTGTCGCCGCCGACACGCTCACGAGTGATCTGGTTTACACAGAGCCGGACGAGGTCCAGCCTTATCTGAGCCTGCACAGTCGGCTGAAGGCCGCAGCGCTTGCGCCCGACATCAGCGTCCACCTGCTCCGTGTCGCGGCGCAGGGCCTGTCACCCATCAAAGGAGTCTCGGCATGACCCCGCGATACACGAAGTGGCGTAAGTCCACCCGCAGCGACGACGGCAACTGCGTCGAGGTCGCCAACGCCCTCGACGGCACTATCGGCGTACGCGACTCGAAGGACGTCACCGGTCCGATACTGGAATTCCACCTCGCTCCGTGGAGCGCCTTCGCCGGCGCGCTCCGCGCCGGCGCGTTCAGCCGCTGATCCTGGCTCTGAGGCTGCCACGGGCCGCTGGATCAGCCTGCGACACGCGAGCGCCGCGCTTCTACGGCGCAGCGTCGCTGACCCAACGAGGACCTGGCTGGCGCGCGATTTGGTGGTGGGGTCGCGCGGCGAATGCTGCTGCTGGGATGCTGAACATGAATGCCCGAGCGTCATCGCGCCATCACAGGTTGATAGAGGCTCATGTGTCGTGGAGGTAGCTTGTGCCGCGCCACCCTGAAGCGATCATCGAACCGAATACGCTTCTCAGCGACGCTAGAAGGTCTTGGCCGTCGCCGAATCGGCGTGGCCAGCACATGTCGCGCGCTGAGCTTGCCGATGCCGTAAACAGCAGCCTTGACCGGCTCTATCCGGGCCGGGACATGACCGCTCAGTACGTCGACTTTCGCTGGGTCGGCAAGCTCGAACGCGGCGAGCACCGGTGGCCCAGTGTCGAGCGCCGCGCTGCCCTCCGCGATGTGTTGACCGCCGCCAACGATGCCCGACTCGGCCTGTACAGCCCACGCCGTTCGGCTGAAGCGATGTCCCAGCCCGGCCCTCTACTGCCGGAGGCAGCTACATCGCTGGCCCAGTCCCGAGTCGATGACTCGTTCATCGCCGGCCCGCCCGACGCAGTCGAGGTATGGCTAAGAGAACTCCACCACCTCACACAGCAGGCCCAACCCTACGTAACCCCCCAGCTCGGTATCAAGGTCCGCCGACATCTCGAGACCCTCGACCAGATGCAGAGCAAGGACGGCCGGTCGCAACTAGCGAGCGTAGATGCCAGGTTGTCGGAGTTCATGAGCTGGATTGCTGACAACATTGGAACTTCCGACGGCGGGTCGTGGTTGGACCGATCACAGCGCCGTGCGGGGGAAGCTGGAGACCAGCTACTCGGCGCATACATCCTCATGCGCCAAAGTCAGCGCGCGCTCGACGACGGCGCGGTCCGCGCCGCAATCGAACTGTCCCGCCGATCACTCGCCCATCGTTCGGTGCCGCCTCGCACACGCTCGCTGTGCTTGACGCGACTGGCTGAAGCGTTGGCAACAGGCGGTGATGACGACACCAAGATGGTGATCGCTGCCGCCCGCCGTGGCCTTCAGCTAGCCACCGACGACGGCGAAGATGAGTTCGCCAGCCACTGCGACCTGCGCTACGTCGCTGCAGCCGAGGCGCGTTGCCGACAATTGCTGGGTGACCCGCTCTCGGCCGTAGCAATTCTCAACGAACTCCTAGCCGGTGATGACGCGGTGCCCCTCCTTGACGCTGGCATTTGGTATGCCTACCTGGGCGAGTGCTACCTGCGCGACGATCCCGAACGGGCGGCGAGTTACGGCATGAGCGCACTTGAGTTGGCTGGCAGGACTGGCTCATACCGTGCGATCCGGGCGACCCAGCCGCTCGCGACCGCGCTGCGCCGGCAGCGGACCCTCGCTCCCGTGAGGGCCTTCGTCGACGCTCATCGTGTCGCGGTGATCGGTCGGTGACAAGATAGGTGCGTGGACCTGATCCCGATGACCACCAGCACGGAGGTCGCTGCCCGCACACCCAGCGTAGCGGTGCTTCCGGTCGGCAGCTTTGAACAGCATGGGTCGCACCTGCCCCTGACGACGGACACGGTCGTCGCCTCAGCCATCGCGGCCTCCATCGCAGCGCGGCATGACGTGCTGATACTGCCGCCTGTCACTATCTCCTGCTCGCACGAGCACGCCGCCTGGCCCGGCACCGTAAGCATCAGCCATCAGACGCTGTCGGCCGTAGTGGAAGACATCCAGGCTTCGTTGGCCGGCAGCGGGATCACACGGCTGGCAATCGTCAACGGGCACGGCGGCAACTACGTACTTAGCAACATCGTGCAGACTGCGAACGCGCGCAACCCGGGGACGATGACGCTGTTTCCGAGCCGGACCGACTGGGACCGTGCACGAGGCGCCGCCGGACTCCAGACTGACGGGCATCGCGACATGCATGCGGGCGAGCTGGAGGTTTCGGTTCTACTGCACTGCTGGCCGGAGGCTGTCCGCGCTGGCTTTGAACAAGGCGACCACTTCGCCGACGAGCGGAACATGTTACTTGTCCACGGCATGAGCGCCTACACAAAAACGGGCGTCATCGGCCAGCCCTCGGCTGGTACCGCGGAGAAGGGACGCGCGCTGCTCTACAGTCTGGCCGAAGCTTTCGGCCGTCATCTAGCAGCGGTCGACTCGGACCGTTAGCCCTCTAAGCATGGGGTCCTGGCCCGTGGATCGCGATCTTGCCAGGCTCGGCCTCGGATCCGCGCTGCTCGTTGAGCAGGTTCAGTGGCTGGATCAGGCCGTCCTCCACCAACTCGGCTAAAAATCGACTCCGCTGTTGACGAGCACCGTCACCTGGCCGACGTTCGTGCGTTCCTCGACGACCCTGTGGAGACAGTCTGATGGCGTCAGACCTTGAGCTATCTGCGATGCGGCAGGCCATCACCCTCTCCGCTCTTGGTCTGGGCACCACGAGCCCAAACCCGCCCGTTGGGTGCGTGATCCTGAGTCAGCACGGGGCGGTGGTGGGCGCGGGCTTTCATCGCCGCAAAGGAGAGCCACACGCCGAAGCGCATGCTCTAAAGGCAGCGGGAGATGCGGCTCGCGGCGGTACCGCTGTCGTCACGCTTGAACCCTGCAACCACGTCGGTGTCACGCCAGCTTGTCGTCAGGAGTTGATCAAAGCCGGTATCTCCCGGGTGGTCATCGCCGTCATGGACCCGACCTCCCGCGGTGAAGGTGGCGCCTCGACGCTCGCCGCCGCAAGCGTCGAGGTCGAGACTGACGTGTTGCGCGACGAAGCGCTGACTGTCCTTGAGCCGTGGTTGACCGCGACCCTGCGCCGGAGGCCGTACCTGACATGGGCGTTCGCGATGGATAGCGATCATCAATCGGCGATGGAAGAACAGCTCCTCTTAGGCCTTCGTGCTCACGCGGACCTCGTCCTTGCGGGCAATACCCTCCATGAGGGCATCCCAGGAGGTCACGCTAGCGCGCACTTCGCGCTACCTGGCGATGTCGATATCAGCGGGGGCCTCTCACAGTGGCTGCCAGCTGCCTACGAAGGTGGCGCACGCAGCGTGCTCATACTCGGGCTGCAGCACGCTGTCGCGCTGCGACCGGACCTGAATGCCGTCGACGAGCTCGTCGTCGCTGTGCCGCGAACTGACCTGTCTCGGGCGTTGGAAGTGGTCCATCCCGACCTCATGCCGATCGGTTTCCGGCTGGTCGAAGTCACGGCTCACGAGTACGGATTGACGGCCCGCATGCGGAGCTTTCGCGTGTAGTGCGGACAGGGCTCGTTCGGCGATCTGCTGTTCAGCGGACACGGCGAGTGAGTAGACGCGATCCAGCCAGGCCACACGGAGAGCTGGCGTGTCGGCGCGGGGCTTATGTCCAAGCAGGCTCTCGCAAAGACACGCAAGACTACGTCCCCTGACCGGCTGGGACGGCTGAGTTGCCGTGACCGCGATGGCTGCAACTGAGGCCACTGCGAGGATGATCGTAACTGCCTTCAACACTTCAAGTACCTCTACGAACAGGCCCAGCCCTCGCCGGCCAGCACTAATCATCCTCATCTACCGATCTGAGCGTGTCGGGCCCCGGCATATTTGGGGCAGGGGTCAGAGCGCCAAAGCTCCGGGAAGCTACTGAAAGAAAGTCCTACCACCGAATTCGCGATGCAGTCGATCGTCCAACTCGTCGGCCAGTCCTGTCATGACCTGAACCGCGAGCATCAGATGCACTGTTTGGAAGTTTCGGCCAAATACCGGGATGGAGGCCCAGACTGTACTATCTGCACAGTAGATTCTGCCAATAGGTATTCGGTTCGTGAGGTCAGATAACTTTGCATATAGTATTTCTGTTGGTGCTACCTCGGTTAAGACCGGCGAGAACACGTCAACCAGTGGCGGACTTTCACGCACGCGCACGAATATCATTGCGGAACCGGAGCGAATGTTGATGTCGCCATCGGCGTCCACCGGAACCTGCTCTGGCGTGGTCCCGAGCATAGCCGCGACGACGGAGAGCACGCTCTCGCGCAGTGCCACACTTGTATCACGATCATCGGTTTGCTTGTCAACATCTCCGCTTCGCGCAACATGCCCGGATTCGGAGGCTGACTGTCCACCTTGTTCGGTTGCCGCAGACACAACATCCATGGCATCGCGTATCGCCACCCATAGCTGACGGAATTCATTCTGCTCGCCATCGAGCGCCTCTACCACGAGCTCAAGCGGGCCCCAGCGTGGCAGCCGAACACATCGAAGCACTGCGTGCACGGTCGTGTGCGTGATTGCTCCGCCCGTCCGCCGGGCTAGCTCACGGGTGCTCGGCTCGCCCTTCAGGCGATGAAGGCGCTTCAGCCTGGTACGCAGCTCTGCTATGAGGTCGTCGATGGACGGAGCGTCGGCGGACATCCACGTCACTCTACGGCGACCGATGTGTGCTGGGCAAACAAGTCGTCGACATGGTCGCAGTGCTGTTCAAAGACGTAAGCGGCGGTAAGAAGTCGTTAGGCCTCGTCTTCGATCGTCAGGAAAAGTTGCACGGCGTCAGACCCTCTTCACCGCGGTCCAGGATTGGGTCAAGCCCGTGAGGCGGCGGCCACCTAACGCTCGCCCGCTCAACGTTTGCATGCCATTGGCGCCGAGGAGGTCCCTAGTGATGGAACATGTGAACTCCCTTGTTCTGCTCGCCGCTGCACCAATGTGGATTCTTGCTGGTGTGTACATCTGGTCTCGGGACAGTGCTCGTCGAACTCGGGCATTCCAGTTGCTCAAGTTACTTCTGCGGCGCCAGCCCTGAGGTCCTCCGGCCGGCAGACCTTGCGCTGGAAGCATCCTGTTCGATGCTCCGAAACTCACCAACCTGCCGCGATCCGAGCTGTGCCAGCGAGATACGAGCTCGTAAAGCCGTGAGACAACGCCGCACTGACGTCGGTCGGGTGCGCTCCAGCAGCGGCCGCAGCCACACCAGCCGGTCTCCAGCCGGGCAACGAACCCGTCTGCAGAGCCCTGTGCAGGGAGGCGACAGTCGATATGTAGTCGGACCTGACCGAGTGACTGGGCTGGCGAGAGGACGCCGGCCGCCAGCGTGACGCACCGGCGAAGGTGGAGCATTCCTCGCACCTGCTGTCGTCGGGCGAGGTCGGGGACCGTCGCCTTTCAAGGCCCGGCTGAGGCCGCACTGCCGCCGCCCCGTCCATCGTTTTCGACCGTTGACCAGCGATCTGTTGCCGTCCTCGTCTCAGACGAGATTGGCCGGGCTATCGGGAGAGGTACGCCTTGATGCTCGTCGGGACCAGCCCTTCCGACTCCGTGACGGTGGCCAGTGCGTCTCCGGACAGCGGCACCAGAGTCGACTGGTGGGGCGGCACGACGATCAGGTCCCCGATCGGGAGGACACCGTCGGCCTGCTGACGTTCGTCGCCCTTCGGCTCGGTCCAGATGATGTACACCAGTCGAACACTCATCGGTGCGCTGTCGTCGTCATTGCGCACCGACAAGGCGGTGAACGGGCTGCCGCGGTCGAGTGCCCGGCCGAACTCATCCGCCGTGCTGACGACCGGCTCGACCTGGACGGCCGGGGCCTCGACGACCTCCGCGGCGCGGACGGACACGGCTACGTCCTCGGCCAGTTGGGCTCCCTCGCCGCTGAAGACCAGCACGTCCAAGCCGCCGCCCGGCGGAACGACCAGCCGTCCCTGGTCGCTGCCGTAGACCGTGGTGATCTTGACCGTGGGTAGCGGGTTTCGACGGGCGTCGAGTGCCGTGAATTCCAATGTCGGGGCAAGCACACGGGTGCTGTCGTTGAAGATGGTGAGCACCTGGTTCATGTACCCGTCTCCGCTGGTGGCCGCGAACTGGAACCGAAGCCCGGCGGCGGAGCCGGCTCGCGCGATGAGTCCGCAGCCAGCGAGGAGCAGCGTGACCAGGAGCCCGGCGGCCGCCGCGATGGATGCAACTCCCTGTGCTCGTACGCGTGGGTTTGAGCGTGTCATGGTCGAGGAGGGCTTCGGCACCGCAGCAGGATACGGCGGGATGCTTCGGGTGTTCTCACCCCGGTGACGACGATCCACGACAGTGCTCGGAACCTGCCGCTTGCGCAAGCAGGGCGGCTTCGAAGCAGGCGACGGTAAACGTCTGTGAACGACGCGTCAACCGTTCAGTGGGGCGTCAACGATCGCGGGAGGCGAGCTTCGCGACCGAAGGTTTGCGCAGCTCATCCCCACGTCGGACCTAAGGTCGGCACACAAGGTCGGACCGCAGGTCGGCATTCCCAACCGCTGCGCGTTGGGGGAGTCTGAGCGCACAAAGTGATGACATCGAATTCTTGAAGCTCCGCGAGTTCCGTGGGCTCGCCCACCGGCCGTCGAGGGCGACTGACTAGGGCTCCCGCGGCGGATGTTCGTTGCATGCACGAAGCCGCCGCGAGCCGTAGCGGCTCGAATACGTCGGAGAGGACGTTCATGAGCGTCAGAACGATGGACAGCGAAAGCCTGCGCCAGGCGATGGTCGATCAGCTGGCTGCTGATCATGCCGACAAGGGCTTGGCGTTGCGGCCGGAGGTGGAGGCGGCGATGCGGACGGTACCTCGTGAGCTGTTCACGCCGGGTCTTCCCTTGGAGGAGGCGTACGAGAACAGGGCTGTCATCACGAAGCGGCGCGGTGAGGAGAACATCAGCTCGGTGTCGGCGCCGTTCCTCATCGCGGAGATGCTCGGCCAGGCTGCCGACGCGCTGGGCGGTCTGAAGGGCCGTCACGTGCTGGAGGTCGGTAGCGGCGGTTACAACGCCTCGCTGCTGCGGGAGCTTGTTGGCGCGGCCGGTTCCGTGACCACCGTAGACATCGACCCGGACGTCACAGATCGGGCGGTCGAGTGCCTCAAGGCGGCGGGCTACGACGACGTCAGGGTCGTGTGCGCGGACGCTGAGCATCCTGTCGAGCCAGGCCGCCGGTACGACCTGATCATCGTCACCGCTGGAGCGTGGGACATCCCGCCGGCATGGCGCGAGCAGCTCACCGACATTGGTGTCCTGGTGGTGCCGCTGCGTACATTCGGGATGACGCGATCGTGGGCGCTGCGTTGTGCCGGCGGCGGTCTGGTCAGCGTGAGCGATCGGCAGTGCGGGTTCGTGCCGGTGCAGGGCGACGGGGCATACGACGTGCAGTACGTCGACGTGGCCGACGGGGTCCACTTGCGGCTCGATGAGGGTCAGCGGCTTGACTCGCAGGGCCTCGACGGTCTGCTCGAGACGCCGCGGCAACAGGCATGGGCCGGGGTGAGCCTGCCGCCGCCCACCGTGCTGGCGGACCTGGACCTGTGGCTCGCGACCCGCATCACCGACGCGGGGCAGCAGTTCGTGGTGCTGACCGCCCAGGACACCGCCATCTCGTCCGGTGTCGTCGCGCCGTCGTGGCGATTCGGTACCCCGGCTGTTCTGCACGAGGGCACGCTCGCCTACCGGTCGGAGCTGCGGTGGAGCGGCGATGCGTTCGATCTGGGCGCGTACGCCCACGGCCCTGCGACCTTTGCGGCGGCTGCAGCGGCCCGGCGCATGGTCGAGCACATGCGGGCCTGGGTGAACGCCGGCTGTCCCGCGCCGGTGTTGCACGTCCTGCCCGTACAGACCCCCGACGGCGACTTGCCTGCCGGGACGGCCGTGGACAAGCGGCACAGCCGCCTGGTCCTGGCCTTCACCACTGAGGGAAGGGAGTCCTGATGGAGTTCGACGAGTACGAGGTGAGCCCGGACTATGTGGAGGGCGAGCTCAATCTCCGGCTGGTCGACGCCGGCCCGGCATTGAGCGCGTACGCCACCGCCACCGACGACGGCTGCGGCTCCGGCAACACCGGCTCGAACGCCTGCTCCGGCGGCGGCAAGTAGCAGTCACGGCACCTGGCGGGGCCCGGCCCCTAACGGGCCGGGCCCCGCCCTCGATCCTTCCCTTGCCCCGCCGGTTTCAAGGAGCGCGAGGTGTTTCAGGCGACTGGTGCAGCCCTGATCAGGGCAGCTTCCTATCCCTCTGATCTGACGGTGCCGAGGTGGCCGGACCTGTCCGCGGAGCAGCCGGATCATTGGCGGGAGTGGTTGCAGCAGGTTTGGGCGCTACCGGCCTTTGCTGCGGCTGTCACCCACGCCGCACCGCATCTCGCCGAGCAGATTGCCCGTGTGCTCAGCGGCGATGTCGTGACCGGGGTGCGGCTGCGCCGGACGGTCGAGGCGACAGCTCGATACCTGTTGAGGTGGACGACGCGGGCGACCCCGTTCGGCCGGTTCGCGGGCGTCGCTCCTGTGCAGTTCGGTACCCGCGCCCAGGTGCGCTGGGGTGAGGCGCACTGCGAGGTCAAGAACCCCGATGGCCAGTTCATCGCCGAGCACACAGCCCAGGCCGAACGGGATCTGCACGTGCTCCGCTCGCTGAAGGTCGTCACGAACCCGATTGGATATCGACGCGGCGGGGCGTGGGTGGTGCCCTGCGGCCACGTCGACGGTGACCGGCTCTACGACGTCGAAGTCGACCTCACCGGTCCGATACGACGGGCGACGCAACTCGCCCGCACACCGATCCCGTTCGCCGACCTGACCGTTCAGATGGTCGACCGGACGGCCCCGGAGCTGCCCGGCGGAACTGCCGGCGCCGAGCGACTGCTGGCCGCGCTCGTCACCGCCGGTGTCCTGGCATCCGAGATCCGGCCACCGGTGACGACGACCGGCCCTGTCGCCCACCTTAGCCAACACATCAACCTGCCCGACCCCGGCGACCGCGTCCAGGTCGACCTGCGCATCGACTGCTCCGTGACGCTGCCGCCGGCCGTGATCCGCGAGGCGTGCGAGGCCGCGACGGTGCTCGTCAATGTGGCGCCGTGCCTACCAGGCTGGGCCGCCTACCACTCCGCGTTCATCGAGCGGTGGGGCCCGGGCGCAGCCGTACCGCTGCACGACGTTCTGCGTGTCCTGGGCTTTCCCGCCGGCTACCGCGGGTCGCTGCGCCGCGATCCGGCGACCCTGACCGCCCGCGATGTTTTCCTCGCGGAGCTCGCTCAGCAGGCGGCACTGCAGGGTTGCGCCGAAGTGGTGCTCGACGCCGGACTCGTCGACCGATTGCGCGACGACGACGATCGGCCTCCGGTCCCACACAGCGAACTCCAGTTCACTCTCGCCGCGGCGGAGCTCCGGGATCTCGACCGAGGCGACTTCACGCTGACGGTCGTCAGCGGTGCCCGCCACGCCGGTACCGCGGCGGCCCGGTTTCTGCATCTGCTCAACCCGTCCGAACTCGCGCTGTTCGCCGACGTCTACGCCTACCTGCCGACAGCGCTGCCCGGCGCGGATGCGGTACAGATCTCCGGCCCTCCACTGGGCAGCCGGCTCGCCGCACTCGCCCGCGCCCCCGAGCTGCTGCCTGTGCTGCCTGTCGGCGACTTTCACCCCGATCCGAGGTGGACGCTCGCGGACCTGTGCGTCACGGGTGACGGTCACCGGCTGTGGCTGGTGTCCCGCACCACCGGACGGCCCGTTGAACCAATGCTGTTTAACTCCCTACTACTACCGGCCCTCCAACAGCCGATCATCCGGTTCCTGACGGAGATCCCCATCGCATGGACGGCCCCGTGTGTTCCGTTCGACTGGGGCAGGTGCTGGAACCTGCCGTTCCTGCCACGCATGCGGAAGGGCCGGTCGATCCTGCATCCGGCCCGCTGGGTCGTTACCGCGGCAGCACTACCCGGGCGGGTTGAGCCGTGGCAGCAGTGGCGATCCGCCTGGCAACGGCACCGAGAACAGCAACGGCTACCCGCAGACGTACTCATTGGCAACGACGACGCACGGCTACGCCTCGACCTGGACGACCCTGCGCACGTCGCGCTGCTCCGCCGCCACCTCGACCGGCACAAAACCGCGACACTCACCGAGGCCCCCGGACCAGCTGGCTGGATCAACGGGCGGCCCGCCGAACTCCTGCTCACACTCACCCGGACCCCGCCACTGCACGACCCACCTCCGCGACCAGCGCGGCCTACCAGCACCGTGCAGCACCGCCCGGGTCAATCACCGTGGCTGGACGTACGCGTTACCGGCCGGACCGAGTACATCCTCGCCGACCTGTCGAACCATCCCAACCCGCTACCAGCCGGCTGGTGGTTCCTGCGCTACCCCGACCCGGAACCGCACCTGCGGCTACGCATCCCCCTGGGCGACGCCGACCAATTCGCCACGGTTGCCCGAGCCGTTGCCGTCTGGGCCGAGCGGCTGGACGGGCAGGGATTGCTGACTGACTACAGCCTGGCCACCTACCGGCCCGAGATACGCCACGGCAGCGGACCCACCCTCGCCGCAGCCGAAGCCGTGTTCGCCGCCGACTCCCGCGCCGTCCTCGTGAACCTGACCGGCGACCGGCAGGCCACCACCGCCGCCAACATGATCACCATTGCCCACGGTTTCACCGGCGACGGCCCACGCTGGATTGCCGAACACGTCCCGCACCGCAGCGGCCCACGCCTGGACCCCGTTCAGCTCCGCCACGCCCGCCGACCCCACAGAGACGATGACCTGGCAGAGGCGCTCACCTCGGCGCTGGCCGCATACCGGGCACTCGTCGACCGAGACGGCCTCGACCCGGACCAGGTGCTGGGCGACCTGCTCCACCTGCACCACGCCCGCATGATCGGCATCGACCTCGCCTCCGAGAAGCACTGTCTCCGCCTCGCCCGCGCCGTCGCCCACACCACCCTCATCTGCGGCCGATCATGACGTCAGGACAGTCACTCGCCGACGGGGCAGTTGGCATCGCCCTCTGGCACCTCGAGACCGGCAGGTGGGAGGCGGCATACGCCGCGCTCCAGGAAGCCTGCGTCGACGGTGTCAGCGCTACCGACAACGCCAGCCTCTACTACGGCGTACCCGCGCTCGCCTTTGTCCTCGCGGCTTCCCACCGGCCCGCGCTCACCCGGGCCCAAGCCGCCGCGGCCGCCGCGACCGCCATGGTGACCCGCCAACGACTGCACGCCGCCCACCGCCGCATCGACCAACGGCAACAACCGCCGTACGCCGAATTCGACCTCATCCGCGGCCTGACCGGCCTCGGTGTCGCCCTGCGTCGCATCGGACACCTCGATCTCCTGCGCGAGGTACTGACCTACCTTGTACGACTTACCGAACCCATCGGCGCGCTCCCCGGCTGGTGGTGCCCACACGGCCCCAACCGCGGCGAAGCGGCACCAGCCGGAGGCCACAGCAACCACGGCATCGCCCACGGCATCACCGGCCCACTCGCACTCCTGGCTCTCACCCTCCGCGACGGCACCACCGTCGACGGGCATGCCCAGGCAATCCGCCGCATCTGCGGGTGGCTCGACACCTGGCAACGCCACGCCAGCGCCGGACCGTGGTGGCCCCAGAT
This sequence comes from Glycomyces sp. NPDC047369, assembly GCA_040643255.1. Taxonomy (GTDB): domain Bacteria; phylum Actinomycetota; class Actinomycetes; order Mycobacteriales; family Micromonosporaceae; genus Glycomyces. The sequence goes on from JBEYTX010000003.1 coordinate 130,241, forward strand.
CCTCACGCTTGACGACCTTCGCCGCGGCGACCCGAGCCAGCGCAGACCACTCCGGCCATCATGGTGCTACGGCACCCCCGGCATCGCCCGCGCCCAGCAACTCACCGCGCTCGCCATCGGCGACACCACACGTCAACACGTCGCCGAGGGCGCACTCATCGCCTGCCTCAACGACCCGACCCAGATCGGTCAACTCACCGATCGCAGCCTGTGCCACGGGACCGCCGGACTCCTCGCGACCACCCGCCGCATCGCCGCCGACGCACTGACACCCATACCCCTCGCGCCACTGCAGCGTCTCCACCGGCAGGCGCCGAACGCGGCCGACGGACCCGCAGGCTTCCTCGACGGGGCGTCCGGCGCCGCCTTGGCCGCGACCGGGACCACGCGGACCTCATGGGACGCCTGCCTGCTCCTCTGCTAACACCACCACCATCATTGGACGGATTCCGTGGAACAGAACTCCTGGAAGCAGGTGAACATCGCCTTCCTCAGCCCAGACCCCAGAGAACGGGAGAGGCAAGCCGTCGACCACCTCACCCGCGTGCTACCGGTTGCCGAGGCCGAGGGCGTCATCACCTCGTGGTGGTTCATCCGCAAAGGACCGTGGCGGATTCGCTACCTGCCCGCCACGTCCACCAGCGATCCGGCGCACATTCTGCTCACCGACGGGGTCACCTGGACCACCGACATCTACGAACCAGAGATCCACGCCTTCGGTGGCTCCGCCAGCATGAACGCCGCCCACGCCCTGTTCCACCACGACAGCCGCCACCTCCTGGACTACCTCAGCGACAACCCCGACGACCGGCGAGAACACGCACTCATCCTCTGTACTGCGCTCATGCGCGACGCTGGCCTGGACATCTACGAGCAGGGCGACGTATGGGCCAAGATCGCCGATCAGCGGGGTGCATTGGCCGGCGCAGGACGTACCCAGGACCTGCGGACGGCAACTGATCTGACCGCCGACGTAGGCCGCCTCTTACTTGGCTTACCTCACACAGGCGGCGTCACCAGCGACTGGCTGAGTGTTTTCGAAGACACCGGGAAGGCGCTGCGCACCCTTCGTGAGTCGGGCAAGCTCACCCGAGGGATCCGCGGCATCATCGCGATGCACGTGATCTTCCACATGAACCGCCTCGGAATCCGCGCGAACACCCAAGCCGCCCTCGCCCGCGCCGCGAAAGAGGCGATCTTCGACGACGTACCCACCTGACGCGGGAGCGACTGCAGCCGCAGACTCTGTTCACCCCGCTTCTAGGTCGTTTGGCGACAACCCCTGCGGCCTGGCTGCGTCACCATCCAACCAGACCGTAGTGAGCGCATCCTTCACCCAGTCCGCGACGCGCAGTGCTGGACCTGGCCTTATGGACGGAGGTCATGCGCCACCGATGCCCACACCGGTAGTAGCGCGCACACCTTCACCGGGGGCACTGTCCGTGGCAGACGGCAGCACCATGGAAGAGGTCGCCCTAACCAGGACCGCGAGGCGTTCGTGCCATGGGTCGGCTGCCGCGAGGGCCGCGGCTACGGCGCCTCCGGCGGGGGCGCTCCGGCTCCAGGATGGCCGAAGGTCGTCCGCGGCCGCCGGCTCCGTGGGTGGCTGCGGTGAGGACATCCTGTCTGCCATCGACCCGGGCAAGCCGAGCAGACCACCGACCGGCCCGCCAGCGTACGAACGGGGCGTCGAGGTTCGAAGGCCGTGGCGGGCCGGGCGGCGGCCTGCTCCCCGATGGGCGGGTCGATGGCAGACAGGATGCTCAGGGTTGCTGCGTTGGCATGCGCCAAGTGGACGCGTCGAGCGACCTCCCTCAATCAGCGGTGTCAACGCGAACGACGGATCGAAGGGGAAGGGCTCGCTGACATGTGGAAGGCGAGCATCTCGGAGCCACGGCGGCAGGTAGACGACATTTCCGGACGACACGGTGGCGGACCGCATGTGCAGGGAGCCGTACCCGAGACCACGAAGTCAACCCCGTGGCGGGATCACCCCCACACGCGTGGGGAGCAGTGCTGATACGCCTTGTCGGCGAACGTGCCGTGCGGATCATCCCCGCGTGCGCGGGGAGCAGGCAAGCACTTCGACTGGTGGCGTGGCCAGGCGGGACCACCCCCGCGTACGCGGGGAACAGGCGTCGGTACTCGCGCAACGCGTCGAGGGCGTGGGATCACCCCCGCGTGCGCGGGAGCAGGGAGGGGGAATGGCAGCATTCCGAGCGGCCTCGGGATCACCCCCGCGTGCGCGGGGAGCAGGAAAGGGCGTCGAGGAGAAGTGTCCGGACGGCCGGATCACCCCCGTGTGCGCGGGGAGCAGGAGCAGATCCCCGCGCCGTTCGGTCACCCAGCCGGATCACCCCCGCGTGCGCGGGGAGCAGGCGCGCTTGTCGTGGATGCACCGGTCACACCAGGGATCAGCCCCGCGTGCGCGGGGAGCAGGACTTGCCGTACCGGCGGCTGGTTGGTGACCCAGGATCACCCCCGCGTGCGCGGGGAGCAGCGATCGGCGCAACCGCCGTGGAGCACCTTTCCGGGATCACCCCCGCGTGCGGGGGAACAGGTGTTCGACACGTTCGACGCCGTCGCCGTCATGGGATCACCCCCGCGTGCGCGGGGAGCAGGTTCAGCAGATGCCGCCGCGACTCCTCCGACAGGGATCACCCCCGCGTGCGCGGGGAGCAGGGCCCGGCCAGCTGGCCGAACTGCCGGTTGCACGGATCACCCCCCCGCGTGCGCGGGGAGCAGCCGGGCCGGGATGGTGGTCACCCGGTCAGCGGACGGATCACCCCCGCGTGCGCGGGGAGCAGCTGTATCGCCGCCAAGACCACCTCGCCGCCCGGGGATCACCCCCGCGTGCGCGGGGAGCAGTACGACGGTGTCCATCCGATTCCCACTCTCTACGGATCACCCCCGCGTGCGCGGGGAGCAGGGCCGACCCCCAATCAGGGGGCCGGCCATTCCGGGATCACCCCCGCGTGCGCGGGGAGCAGGAGGCCAGGGCGGTGCTGGCGTACCCGGACGTCGGATCACCCCCGCGTGCGCGGGGAGCAGGATCAGGAACGCGATCCGGACCCAGGTCCCGCCTGGATCACCCCCGCGTGCGCGGGGAGCAGCCCTGGGCGCTTCGCCACACCCGGGCGATCGACGGATCACCCCCGCGTGCGCGGGGAGCAGATGTTCCGGAAGGCCACGACCGCCGGGGAGGTCGGATCACCCCCGCGTGCGCGGGGAGCAGGTCACCTGTGCCAAGCACAGCCCGCAGCGCCTGGGATCACCCCCGCGTGCGCGGGGAGCAGTTGTAGAGCCGGTCGAACTGGGTGTCGTCGAGCGGATCACCCCCGCGTGCGCGGGGAGCAGGGGAAGTCCGACGGGTCAGTGGTCCATTGGCCAGGATCACCCCCGCGTGCGCGGGGAGCAGGTCGGCGAGTTCCGCGAACACCGGCCGGGACCGGGATCACCCCCGCGTGCGCGGGGAGCAGTGCAGCTGCCGTCGTCCTCCAGGCCGGCTACGCGGATCACCCCCGCGTGCGCGGGGAGCAGCTGATGGCATTGCCGTTCTGGCTGCGCTGGATTGGATCACCCCCGCGTGCGCGGGGAGCAGGCCTTCTCCGCCATCTTGATCAAGGCTTCGCGGGGATCACCCCCGCGTGCGCGGGGAGCAGGGCGCGCCGGATCAGGTCCATGTACGTCTCACCGGATCACCCCCGCGTGCGCGGGGAGCAGCACGGCGTAGGGGTCGGTCATGTCGCCGGCCGGGGATCACCCCCGCGTGCGCGGGGAGCAGGGATGGCGTGGCTGGTCGACGTCGATCCTCGGGGATCACCCCCGCGTGCGCGGGGAGCAGCGTTCCGCTGGGAGGCGAAGTCACTCTCGACGAGGATCACCCCCGCGTGCGCGGGGAGCAGGTTCGTCGGTGGGCTGGCCCAGGTGTACGGGGCGGGATCACCCCCGCGTGCGCGGGGAGCAGATCGCCAGCAGCACAAGAAGAACTACCCGCAGGGATCACCCCCGCGTGCGCGGGGAGCAGGACGGCACGACCATGCGCCTGGTGTGGCGACTCGGATCACCCCCGCGTGCGCGGGGAGCAGGGTCGCCAAAAGATCGAGTTAGCCCCCGGTCGCGGATCACCCCCGCGTGCGCGGGGAGCAGGCCTGCCTGTCGGGTGTAGCGGATGTGCTGGCCGGATCACCCCCGCGTGCGCGGGGAGCAGGCGCAGCCGTACATCTGGGCCGCCCGGATCGCGGGATCACCCCCGCGTGCGCGGGGAGCAGACGACGGCGGACCATGCTTTACTGGTCTTCACGGGATCACCCCCGCGTGCGCGGGGAGCAGATGTCCGCGTGCGGCTTGAGCCGGCGCGCGTGCGGATCACCCCCGCGTGCGCGGGGAGCAGTCGAAGAACGACGCCATGCGTGCAAAGGGCGTGGGATCACCCCCGCGTGCGCGGGGAGCAGGCGACCCGGCCCGTGTCCTTCGGCTCCAGCGCCGGATCACCCCCGCGTGCGCGGGGAGCAGGTGGTCAGGAACCGCATCTCCTGCCGCCGCACCGGATCACCCCCGCGTGCGCGGGGAGCAGGGTGGTGTCGTCGCAGGGTGTGTCGGATGCCCGGGATCACCCCCGCGTGCGCGGGGAGCAGAGCTTGGTGATCGCCGTGAGGCTGGGCTTCTGCGGATCACCCCCGCGTGCGCGGGGAGCAGGCGCAGCTCGCCGGGCAGCTCGCCCTGGACCTGGGATCACCCCCGCGTGCGCGGGGAGCAGACTTCTTGACCTGCGGCGCTATAGATCAACTCTGCCGTTTTCATTCACTAGGGCCCGCAAGATCGTCTCACTTGGTCTTGGCTGAGGGTGTATGTCCTCGAGCGTAAACGACCCCTACTGCAGCGTAGTTGATGAGTCTCCCATGCAGCGACCAGCAACGCTTATGGCTGCCCCACCGGCGAGGGGAGGAGGTGAGGCCACGTACACCGGCGCCTAAGAAGCGGTGGCGAATCCGCGGCTGGGACACGAGCACGTGGGCCGCACGTAGACGGTCTGATTAGGACGGGGGACCGAGGGCGCCGGCGGTCAGGCCGTCGCCGATTTCGCGGGCGAGTGCGGCCCCGGTTGCTGCGGCCCGATCGAGTCGGGTCCGAAACTCAACAAGCTGGCAAAAGGCTTTCCCGTACGTCTGCTGCCGGTCTAGCGGCAGTACCGGGATGGCGAGCCGTTTGATATCGATGCGCAGGGCTCCGCTGCCGGTGCTCGATGAGCGGCCCGCGACGCGCAGGTTGTCTGTGCGGGAGATGACGCCAGCGACAAACCAGGGATCGAATCGGGCCGGGTCGACGCGGAGCAGCTGTACGCCGGGTCCGAGCTCGGCGCCGACTTGTTCTGGAGTGGCTACTCGGGCGCTGATTTTGCGTCCGACAACTGGGATGAGGATGTCTCCGGCTTGTACTTCCGGCCCGGCGTCGTCGTCTGAGGCACGGGTCGCAGTGCCGGTGGCCGGGGCACCGGCCAGGACGTCGGCTCCAGTCAGCACCAAGGCGCTCGCGGGGGTGTGGGCTGATCGGCTACGGGAAACCGCGCGCCGTATGGACATACCGCCCGACCGAATCAGGTCGGCGATGTCGGCCTGGGGGGCGAGTCGAAGCGCTGCTGTGTCCACCTCTTGCACCGCTGGCAGGCTGTGTCGTACCTGTTCCAGTAGTTGGTCGAAGTCGTTCATCCTGGCGATGGTCTCTGCCGGGTTGGTGGCGAGTTCATCGGATCGGGGCACGTAGCGCTGTGGTGTGAGGTCGACCTGGTCATCGAGCACCTCGATTGCGGGTATGGCGCGGTGGACGCCGGGCTCTTCGACGTAATGGTCGGAGAGGTAGGCGTGCCAGGCGGCGCCAGCGACGTCCGCGATCGCCCGCGTGGTTGGTGCGGTAGTGGTATCGACAAAAAGTAGGGCTCCAGCATGTGGCTGACGCAGGTCGGGCAGTTTGAGCACCCAGATGTGGAGTCCGATACCGGTTGGTGGCATCAGACCGGCAGGTAGAGCGATGACCGCCCGTAGCGCCCCATGGCGGACCAGTTCGGCACGTACACGGCGGCCGGCTGGCCGCGTAGCGGCAGCCGGGGGCATGAGAACAACAGCGGTGCCGTCGGGGGAGAGGTGGGCCAGGGCGTGCTGTACCCAGGCGAGTTCGGGCTCGGTGCGCGGTGGTAGGCCATAGGTCCAGCGAGGGTCGTAGGCGAGGCGATCGTGGCCCCAATCGTGAATGCCGAACGGGAAGTTGGCCACGACGACGTCGGCCTGTAGATCGGGCAAGGCGTCGGCGAGAAGGCTGTCGCCGATGTGTACGACGGGAGGGTCCGCTGTGTGCCCGGCACGCCTAGCGCGCAGGTGGACGAACCAGAGCCGCAGCAGCGTGATCAGGGCGTACTGCGGGTTGATCTCCTGTGCGTAGCACCGGGTGACGCTAGCGTTTTGGACTGCCCGGTCGGCGGCCATCCGCAGGATTGATCCGGTGCCGCTGGTGAAGTCGAACGTGCGGGCTCCGGTGCCGGCGAGGTTCAGTAGTACTTCTGCAACGCCGTCAGGTGTGCCGGCAAGACCGGAAAGCGAGTGAGCCGAGGCGACGTACTGGCTGTGCAGGTACTCGAAGGCGGCCTCCGGCTCTTGTTCTCGGCCGAGTTGGTCGAGCGAGCTCAACAGAGTGGTGAGCTGCGGTGTCCATTGCTTCGGCAGCACGTCGTCGACTAGCTCGGCCAGATCCCTGTCGATTGCGCGAAGGTGCGTGACAAGCTTTCGTGGACTAGGCAGGCTGTCAGGTGCGGTCTCGGGCCGGTCGGACCGGAAGAGCAGGTAGGCGCCGGCGATGCTGAGCGCGTCACTGATCCGCGCAGCGGGCTGATAGCTCTCGATGTGTCGCCAGGCCCACTGCTCAGCTCCGGCCTCGTGGAGCCTGCCGTGACGACGAAGCCAGCTCTCCACCTCGCGTGCGTCAAAGGATGGGCTTGTCGGTGTGCCGCCGACGGGTGCCGGGAAGTCCGCGTAGCGTCGCCGCCAATTACTCACCGCGGCCCGGCCGACGTTGGCCAGCCGCGCGATGCCGCTGGCGGTCAGGGTGGCGTCGCTGGCGGCCGATCTCGGCTCTCGAATCACCCGTGAACGGTACCATCAGCAAAGGCATTGTGCACACGGTTCACAGCCGTGTACTTTGTTGATGGTTCGATTCACGACTCATACAGGAGGCCCCCATGCCGCGTCGTGGGCACAGCACCACCATCGGAAAGTTCGCAAAGCTGTACCAGAACCGTCGAGCGTCGGAGATCCGCGTGCTCGGCGAGATGCTGCGTCGCGAGCAGTGCACGCAGCCCAACCAAGGTCCGGAGGCGCTCGCTGCGCGAGAGGGCGTAGAAGCTCGCTGACCTGACCTGATCCGCCAACCCGACTATCGAAGGAGGACCATGAACACCCTTGCTCGCACCCACGCTGCTGGCAACTCCGTCCCCGACCTTTACGCCGGTCACCTACGTGCACGACGGCGCGCGGCGGTATCGCCGGGGCTCTGTGGGCACTACCCTTCCGAACGCGTACGCGAAAGTGCGCCTTGACCCGGTCGTCGGCATGGCCATTGCGGACGCGTACATGGCCGCGCCCGTTCGAGACGATCGGGCCTGCCCTGCGTACGCCGCGTTCTGTCGGGAGACCGTGCAGCAGTACCAATTCCTAGTAGGCCGCATCGAGTTCGGTGGTCTCGGTTTGTCGGTGCGGATCGTCGACGAGGATCCGTACAGGGATGTCGGATCCATGGTCGAAGACGTGCGGCGGCGAAGGTTGAACGTCTGGGCTAGCGCTGCCAGTAGCAACCCGCACCCATACCTCACTGACGATGAGAACGACATGTTCCGCGCGGTCCACGATGTCTTCGGGCATGCGGCGAGCGGCCGTGGCTTCGATCGGCACGGCGAAGAGGCGGCATGGTTGAAGCACAGCAGCATGTACTCGTCTCTGGCTCGACGCGCCTTGACGACCGAAACACGCGGGCAGAACTGCGCCCTGAACTTTCATTACAGGGGAGCCCGCTTTCCCGAGCAGAAGGCGGCGCTGCTACCCCGGTGGTTCAGCGATCCGACCTTGCCTCGTGTCGCGAGGACTGCCGCGGAGCGGGGTGTTGCTTACCGAGTTGCTTAATCTCCTGCTGAAGGTCCAGCACAGCGGCGTGCCCGGGTCCGTCCGCCCGGATGCGGTCCTGAAGCAGCAGGTTGAGCTGGCGCAAGGCGCGGTCATGCTCGCCAAGTGGTACGTGCGCGCGGGCGGCACGCAGTCGCAAGTTGAACACAGAGGGATCATCACTGCCCCGCTGCCGCGCGAGGTGGTCGGCGAGCTGTCGCCACAGTCGCGCGGCAGCACGAAACTCGCCAGCGGCATGCAACTGCTCGGCCTGCGCAGCGGTCCGTTCAACATCGAATTCGGGCGGCTCAACGGGCGCTGCCATGAGGGGGGACTTGAGTGGTGCTCGCCCGACGATCGCGGCATAGGCCCGTACGGCTCCGGCGGGGTCATCAAGCACCCCCGGAATCGGCGCCAGGTCCTGAGCGAGTGGAGCCAGCACGCTGTAGACCTCGGTGGCCGTGGCTGGTCGGTCCTGCGGGTGGGTCGCCAGCAGCGCGTGGACCAGGTCATCGAGCACGGCCGGGGTATCCGATCGCATCTGGGTCGGGCGCGGGGGCGGATCGTCCAGCTGGTGTCGCAACGTGGTTGTAGTGGTGACCTCATCGAATGGCGGGCGTCCGGTGAGCAGGTCGAAGAGAGTGGCCCCTAGGCCGTACAGGTCGGTGCGGTGATCGGTGGGCTCGCCGAGGACCTGTTCCGGCGCCATGTAGCCCACCGTGCCGAGACTCTGATCGCTCTGGGTGATCCGCGAGTAGCGGTCATCGTCAGGAATGGAGGCCAGTCCGAAGTCGAGCACCTTCACGGCGCCGCTCTTCTCGAGCATCACGTTGCTCGGCTTGATATCCCTGTGCACCAGGCGGATCTGTCGAGCTGCGAGCAGGACACAGCTGATCTGTGCCCCGATGGCAGCTACCCAGCCGATTGAAAGTGGACCTTGCTCTGCGACGAGGTCACTCAGAGAGATGCCGTGGATCTGCTGCAGGACGGCGTACGGGCGGCCGTCCTGCTCACCAACGTCGTAGATGGCGGGCACGCCGGGATGATCGAGGCGCGCGGTCAGCAGGACCTCACGGCGGAATCGCCGTACCACGTCGATGTCCGGCGTGGAGGCGTTGACGAACTTCACGACCACCGGACGATCGAGCAGAGTGTCCTGTCCCGCCCAAACCTCGCCCATGCCCTTGTGCGCCAGCGGAAACCGACCCAGCCTGTACCGGTCCTTGAGGATCGTGCCCGCCGCCACGAGGCCCAGCATAACGGGCCTGGCGGGCCTTGCCTTGGGCACCAACGCGGCCAGTCGCGAGCCGATCTGGTGAATATTCCGAACGACAAGACACTTGCAAGCTGTGTTCACAAGGTGGTCTACTGGCGCTGCGCTGGTTCGGGCGCACACGGTGATTGGCGCCGCCCACCCTGTCCCTGGATGTGCGGTGCTGGCGTGTGCTCCGGTCGAACCCGGGCGACGAGAAAGGTGAGTGGTGTGGCTGAGTTGGCCATCGAGCGGGGGTTCCTTCCCGCCTACGCCAGGCTGCAGCGCCGGGTGCAACACGCCGTGATCGCGGCCATCAGCAGATTCGCTGAACACACCCACGCTGGCCTGCACTTGGAGAAGCTGACCGGCGCACGCGACCCGAATATCCGCACCATCCGCATCGACCAGTTCTACCGCGGCGTCGTGCTTGCCCTTGGAGAGCAGAAATACGCCTTGCTCAATGTCCTGCCGCACGACGACGCGATCGCCTTCGCGGTGAGTCGCCGCTTCACCGTCAACCAGGCGCTCGGCGTGTTGGAGATGCGAGACCAGGTCGGTATCGAGGAGTTCAGCCGAGTCGAACCGTCAGCACCGCCGAGTGGGGGACTGTTCGACGGCGTCTCATCTGCCGATCTCCTCCGACTCGGTGTGGACGAGGACCTGGTGCCGCTGCTGCGGGTCATCGCCACCGACCAGCAGCTGGAGAGCCTTGGCGCACGCTTGCCTGACGTGCAGCTCGACGTCCTGCGTGGGTTGGCCAGTGGGCTGTCCGTGACGGAAGTCTGGGGGGAGCTGGCTGACCGGATCGTGTCGGGCGTGGACACCGACGACCTCCTGACTGCAGCCCACCGTACTCCGGAGCGGATCGCCTTCGTCTCCGGCCCGGTGGAGCTGGCGGCCATTCTCGCTCACCCCTTCGACGTCTGGCGGACGTTTCTGCACCCCACGCAACGCGACGTGGCCTACCGAGAGACCTACAGCGGTCCCGCACTGGTCACCGGCAGCGCCGGAACTGGAAAGACGGTTACTGGTCTGCATCGGGCGGTTTTTCTCGCCGAGCGGTTGCCAAAGGGTGGCGGCAAGGTGCTGCTGACCACGTTCACCCGCGCGCTCGCGGACTCCCTGGGCAGGCAGCTGTACCGACTCACCACCGACCCGGCGGTTCGGGCCCGTATCGACGTGGTCAGCGTCGACAAGCTGGCCTACGAGATCGCGACTCGGGGCGGCAGGAAGATCACGGTCGCCGACGGCGAAACCACGGATCGGTTGTGGGAAGCAACCGCCAAAACTGGTCCGACCTACCTGAGCCGCACCGGCCAAGTCAGGACCTTCAGCGCCGCCTTCCTCAGACGAGAGTGGGAGCAGGTGGTGCTGGCCCAGCAGTTGACCACCCTCGAAGCCTACCGCGACGCCCCCCGCAAGGGCCGCGGCGAAGGGCTCCGCGGGACCCAACGTGAACAGGTGTGGAGCGCGATCGAAGCTGTAAGGCGCGACCTGACGAAGCGGCGGCTGAGCACGCATACCCAACTCGCCGACGACGCCGCCACGATCGCCCGGCAGTCACCGCCCCCGTACCGACACGTCATCGTTGACGAGGGGCAGGATCTCCACCCCGCACAGTGGCGGCTGCTGCGCGCACTGGTCGCGCCCGGACCGAACGACATGTTCCTGCTTGCTGACCCGTACCAGCGAATCTACGACAACCACGTGTCGCTCGCACAGCTCGGCATCGAAGTGCGCGGCCGAACCCGCCGGCTCACTGTCAACTACCGCACAACCCATGAGATTCTGGACCTCTCAGTGAAAGTCCTCAGCGGCGACGCCGCCATCGGCCTGGACGGCGAGGACGACACGCTGCGCGGCTACCGCTCGCTCACTCGCGGCGGCGTACCCAAGGTCGTAGCCTGCGACGACCGCGACAGCGAGTTCGAAGCGCTCATCGAGCGCGTCGGGACCTGGCTGGATCAAGACGTAGAGCCGCATGCGATCGGCGTAGCCGTCCGCACGGGGCAGCTTGTCAAGGCCATCAGCAAGACCTTGAGCGACGCCCACATTCCCGTAGCCGACGACCAACGGGGTGTAGACGGGGTGCACGTCGCCACCATGCATCGCATGAAAGGCCTGGAGTTTCAGTGCCTCGCGGTTGTCGGGCTGGATGCAGGAGTGCTGCCGGCGCCGTATGCGTTGGCGACGGAGACGGAGGATCCACACGGTCACAAGCAGGATCTGCAGCGAGAGCGGTGCCTTCTGTTCGTCGCGTTGACCCGCGCTCGTGACGTGCTCTACCTGTCGCACAGTGGCACACCCAGCTCACTGCTGCCGGCGGTCCGATGAGCACCCGCATCGCTGCCGGCGCTCCGAAGCTTGGAGACGCGGCCCGGTCAGTTTGGGGCAAGACCGACCGTACGGGCACCTCACCAGTCGGGTGGCTGCCGCTGTGGCGCCACCTCGCCGACACCGCCGACGTGGCCGGACGGCTGTGGGATCACTGGCTGAGCGCGGCAGTTCGTCGACGTATCGCGGACGAACTGCCCGGAGGTGACGCAGACGCCCGCACCTTGGCCGTCTGGATCGCCGGCGTACATGACATCGGCAAGGCCACCCCAGCCTTCGCCTGTCAGGCGTACGCGTTAGCCGAACGGATGCGTGACCATGGGCTCCGCTACGACCGGGACCTGATTCGCGCCGACCGTAAGTACGCGCCCCACGCCACCGCTGGCCACCTCATTCTGGCCGACTGGCTCCAGCAGCAAGACTGGATCGATCCGCATCCGTACGCCGTCATCGTCGGTGGCCACCACGGCACCCCGCCCACCGATGAGAGCCTTCTCGACGCGCAGGTGCGCCGACACCTGCTCGGTGACCAGGCCTGGCAGCAGGTGCAGCACGAGATCCTGATCTGGATGGCCGAGCGGTCCGGTGCAGCAGGCCGGCTTGTCGACTGGACCAGTGTGCCGCTGTCGCAGCCCGTGCAGGCTGCCCTCACCGGCCTGGTCATCGTTGCTGATTGGATCGCGAGCAACGAGGAATTCTTCCCCTACGTCTTGGACAGTGCGGACGGCGACCGGTTGTCGGCCGGTTGGGAATTGTTGGACCTGCCCGTGCCGTGGCTGCCAGCTGCACCGCCGGCGAGCGTTGACGAACTGTTCGACGCGCGATTCGAGCTACCCGCCGGCGCGACGGCCCGCCCGGTCCAGCGGGCAGTCGCTGAACTGGCTGCGTCCATGCCCGCGCCCGGGATGATGATCGTCGAGGCGGCAATGGGGGAGGGCAAGACAGAGGCGGCGCTGGCGGCGGTTGAGATCTTGGCGCGGCGCACCGGAGCATCCGGCTGCTACCTCGCGCTCCCTACCCGCGCCACCAGCGATGCCATGTTCGCCCGGATGCTCTCCTGGTTGCGCCGGCTACCCGATGCCCAGGTTGGTCGAGGCGATCGCGACGTACGGCTGGCGCACGGGAAGGCGGCACTCAACCCCGAGTACGACCAGCTGCGGATGACGTCCCTACCGAGTGGCATTGGCGATGACTCTGGTGGCGCGGCCATCGGCGTACACCGGTGGCTCGCCGGATCGAAGCGGACCCTGTTGTCCAGCTTCGTGGTGGGCACCATCGACCAGCTGTTGTTCGCAGCGCTGCGCAGCAAGCACTTGGTGCTGCGTCACCTCGGCCTTGCCGGAAAGGTCGTGGTCATTGACGAGGCACATGCTTACGACGTCTACATGGGGCGATTCCTGGACCGGGCGCTGGAGTGGCTGGGCGCGTACGGCGTTCCGGTCGTCGTCCTCTCCGCGACACTCCCGGCCCACCGACGGGCCGAGCTTATGGAGGCGTACGACAACGGCCGCCTCGGACCCCCGCCCCCACTCAGCTGGCGCGACCGCGGCAAGACGAAGGCGGACCCATACGCCGCCCTCCGAACCGACCTGCGATATCCCCTGGTCACTGTCTCCAGCACTGATCGGGGTGCCGCAGCCACAAGCTGCTCCGACTCCGGGCGCAACGTCGAAGTCAAAATGCGCCGTCTGAACGACGATCTGCCTGCGTTGGGGGAGCTGTTGCGCGAACGGCTGACCGACGGGGGTTGCGTTCTCGTCGTCCGCAATACCGTGGCACGCGTCCAGGAGACCGCGACTGCCCTCCGGGCGATACTCGGGCCAGACACCCCAGTAGCGGTCGCGCATTCCCGGTTCATGGCCGTTGACCGCGCCACGAAGGATCGCTGGCTACGCGACACTTTCGGCCCGCCGGGCAGCGGCAACCGACCTCACCGGCACGTGGTGGTGGCCAGCCAGGTCGCCGAGCAGTCCCTTGACATCGACTTCGACCTGCTCATCACCGACTTGGCCCCGATCGACCTGGTGCTGCAGCGTATCGGCCGACTACACCGCCACCCCCGTGACGGCCGCCCCGCTCGGCTCGAGACGCCGGAGTGCTGGGTCACTGGTGCGGATTGGAGCACGGAACCGCCGCAGCCGGTCGCCGGCTCGCGTCGCGTCTACCAACCGGCGATGCTCCTGCGCAGTGCCGCGGTGCTGCTGCCACACGTGGACGGCGCCCCGCTGCGAATTCCGTCGGACATCGCGCCACTCACCCAGTCCGCCTACGGCGGCGAGCCACTCGGTCCACCGTCGTGGCAATCGGCGATGGCTGAGGCGGACGCGAAGCAGCGAGACGAGATCGCCGCCAAGTCGATGAAGGCGGACAGCTTCCGCCTCGCCCGCGTAGGCGAGCCGGGGGCGCCGTTGATCAGCTGGCTCTCCGGCGGCGTCGCAGGTGCGGACGAGCGTGTAACGCAAGGCCACGTCCGCGACACCGACGGCGAAACTCTCGAGGTCCTGTTGCTGGTACGGACACCGGACGGTTTGGTCCTGCCGCCCTGGATCGATGGCGGGAAAGTTCCCGTACCGACGACTAGCGTCCCGCGCTGGCCGTTACCTCGGCTGATCGCGCGCTGCACCCTGCCGCTACCGCGGACCATGACCGACGCGGACGTCATTGATGAGGTCATCGCCGACTTGGAAGGGCGTACCGATGTCCGCTCCTGGCAGGACAGTCACTGGCTGGCAGGTGAACTCGTGCTGGACCTGGACGCGGACGGGAGGGCCACGATCGCTGGCTTCAACCTGCAATACGACCCGGATGACGGCCTGCGCGTCGAACGCGCCAGCGCCTAGATCTACATCGATCGCAAAGGAGGTGATGCCGTGACAGGCTCACCGAAATCAGCCGGGTTCTCGCTCGTGGATGAGGCGTGGATTCCGGTGCTGGACGATGCGGGACAACGTCGCGAAGTGTCGCTGCTCGGCCTCTTCGAGCAGGCCGGCGACATCCGCATGATCGCCTGCGAACTGCCCACGCAGTCGTTCGCGATCCTGCGACTCGCGCTCGCCGTCCTGCACCGAACGACGGGCGGTCCATCCGGCGACGGCGCTTGGCGGGCACTGTGGCGTGCCCCGCAGCTCCCGGTCGCGGATGTCGCCGACTACCTCGGAGTGTTCCGTGACCGCTTCGACCTGCTGCATCCTGAGCAGCCCTTCTATCAGGTCGCCGACCTGCAAGCGGCCAAGAACAACACGTTCGGGCTGGAGCGGCTCATCGCCGACGTACCCAATGGCATTCCGTTCCTGACCACGCGTGCTGGGGAGGGGATGAAGTCGATTTCGCCGGCAGAGGCAGCCCGCTGGTTGGTGCACTGCCAGGCGTACGACCCGTCCGGTATCAAGACGGGTGCCGTCGGAGACGCACGAGTCAAGGGCGGGCGGGGCTATCCGATCGGCGTGGGGTCTGTCGGAGCGCTGGGTGGCGTTCATCTTGAAGGTGCGACTCTGCGCGAGACACTGCTGCTCAACCTGGTCCCGGTCGCCCCTGGCTGGCAGAACGCCGACGATCGAGACCTACCGGTGTGGGAGCGCGAGCCGCAGACGTCTTCCGAAGAGAGTGATGCGACCCGTGGCCCCTACGGACTGCTCAGTCTGTATACCTGGCAGTCGCGCCGCATCCGGCTCTTCGGCGACGTCAGTGGTATCACCGGTGCCATGATCGCCATCGGGGACAGGTTCGACTGGCAGGATCGGCACCTGCTGGAACCGATGAGTGTGTGGGGCCGTAGCGGGCCACGCGAGCGCGAGCAGAAGCGAACCCCGATCTACCTACCGCGGCCGCATGACCACAGTCGCGCCCTTTGGCGTGGTCTGCAAACACTGCTCCCCGCGCCACCACCACCCGGTGCCGAACCGCCACAGCGGCTCTCACCGATGGTGGTGCAGTGGCTGGCCCGACTGACTGTCACCGGGGTGGTCGGGTCGGACTTTCGGGTTCGTCCGAGGGCCACCAGCGTCACCTACGGCACCCAACAGGCAGTCGTCGACGAGGTGTTCAGCGACGCCCTGACCATGAACGTGCTGCTGCTGGTCGAACACTCTGAGCTGCGCACGGCAGCCGTCGACGCCGCAGCCGACGCCGAGAACGCGGTGAAGGTGCTGCGTCGGCTCGCTGACAACCTGGCCAAGGCCGCCGGTAGCCGGGATACCGACAGCGGCGACGCAGAACGGGCCGCCGAGCAGGCGTACGCCCGATTGGACCAGGACTTTCGCGACTGGCTGGCGCGACTCGGTCCGGACAGCGATCCGGCGGGCGAGCGCGCTTCGTGGCAGCGGTTGGTGCGTCGAGCCGCTCTTCGGCTCCGCGACGAACTGATGGCCGCAACCGGACCAGCGGCCTGGATCGGCCGAGCCGGCGTCGACCGAGACGGCAGAGAAGTTCACTACTCCAGCTCGCAGGCCGAGGCGTGGTTCCGCGCCGGCCTGGCCAAGGCGCTGCCCATGGCGGCCGAAACTCCGCAACAACGGCAGGAGGAACCAGCATGACCATGGTGGAAACTGATCCCTCACCTGCGCCGGCGCGCAGACCGTGGGTCCGGCGTCGCAAGGACCTCGGCGACCACGTTGCCCGCACAATCGCCAACCTGCAGGCAAGACTGCTCAGCGACGCCTCGCAACCGGAGGCCGTCAGCGCCCTGGCGCGGCTACGACGCGGCATCGGCCGAGCTCCGGGTTTCGATTTCACCCTGGAGCGGTACCTGCAGGTGCCGGAGCATCTGCTGGGTTATCGGCCTGCCGACGATGCAGAGGCGGCCGACACCGAGCACGCGGTCCACGACGCGGTGACCCTCTACGCGCTGCACCAGCAGTCGCGTCGGGAGCGGATGCACGTGAACGGACGCGGACTGGGCCTCGCCATGGCTGAGCTTGTCCGTAAGTCCAACGGCCCGGAGGGGGTACGCCGCCGCTTCGCCGCACTCGGCACCGCCACCACGTACCAGGAGAGCATCTACCACCTGCGCAGTCTCACCACGATGCTGCGCGAGCACCAGGTGCCCGTCGACTACGGCCTGCTCGCCGACGACCTATACACCCTCCGCCAGCCTGGCGGCCGTACGCAGATCCAGTCGATCTGGGGCCGAGAGTCGTTCCGCAGCCAACCCAGCACCGACACCGACGCCCCTAAGGAGGAACCATCATGAGTCGCACCATCATCGACGTCTACGCCCTGCAGACGGTGCCGCCGAGCAACCTCAACCGCGACGACACCGGCTCACCCAAGACCGCTGTCTATGGCGGCGTGCGGCGCGCACGCGTGTCCAGTCAAGCCTGGAAGCGAGCCGTCCGGCTGGCGTTCGCCGACCTGCTCGACCGCTCCCAGCTCGGCGAGCGAACCAAGCGCGTGGGGGAGTCGCTCGCGACACGAATCAAGGCCCTCGACCCGAGTCAGTCCGATGAGACCGCGTCCGCGCTGGCCGCCGAGGTGTTCGTCGCTTCCGGCCTCGCCAAGGCTGAGAAGAAGAAGGGCGAGGTCAAGGACGTCGAGTCCGGCTACTTGCTCTTCCTCAGCCACCAGCAGTTGGACAACCTTGCCGCTGCTGCGCTCGAAGCGGCGCGCACCGGCACTCCGCTGGACAAGGCCCGGTTCAAGGCGCTGGCCAACACCGATCACTCGATCGACATCGCCATGTTCGGCCGAATGATGGCAGACATGACGGACATCAACGTCGACGCTGCCTGTCAGGTCTCCCACGCCATTAGCGTGCACGCCGTCGACAATGAGTTCGACTACTTCACCGCGGTGGACGACCGGAAGGCCGATGCCGCCGAGACCGGTGCCGGGATGATCGGCACCATCGAGTTCAACTCGTCCACCCTCTACCGGTACGCCACGATCGACGTCGACGCCCTGTACCGTACCCTCGGCGACGCGGAAGCCACCCGCGCAGCCGTCGAGGCGTTCCTGGTCGCGTTCGCCCGCAGCATGCCGTCAGGGAAGCAGAACACGTTCGCCCACCGGACGCTGCCCGACGCGGTGCTGGTGAGGCTCCGCGACTCGCAGCCGATCAATCTCGTCGGTGCGTTCGAGACGCCCATCCGTGAGACGAACGCTGCGGGCCGCGTCGAACTGGCCGCCGCTGCCCTGGCCAAGCACACCGCAGCTGTCGAGAACGCTTTCGGTGAGCGGCCGGTCGCCAGCTGGGTCACTCAAGTCGGCGAGAAGACCGCTGTGCTCACCGACCTGGGCAAGGCTGTCAGCTTCAGCGAGCTGGTAACCGGGGTGGGAGATCACGTCGCCGTAGCGCTCGGCCAGCCAGCATGAGCGTCCTGCTGCTCAGGCTGGCCGGCCCACTGCAGTCGTGGGGGTCGTCCAGCCGCTTCGCCCGCCGAGGCACCGAGGTCGCACCGACCAAGAGCGGCGTCATCGGGCTGCTCGCGGCAGCCAAAGGTGTACGACGTACCGAGCCGCTCACCGACCTGCTCGGTCTGGAGTTCGGAGTACGGCTCGATCAGCCGGGGCAGATCCTGCGGGACTTTCAGACTGCCCGTTCTCTCGACGGCCGTCTCAGCGCACCACTGACCTACCGCTTCTACCTGTCAGACGCAGCCTTCCTCGCCGCCGTCAGCGGGGAGAGCGAGCTGCTGCACGGCCTGGCGGAGGCACTGAGCCGGCCGCAGTTTCCCCTGTACCTTGGCCGCCGCTCCTGCCCGCCGATCGGGCCCATCAGCCTCGGCGTCCACGAGGAGACTCTCGACAATGCCCTGACCTCATGGCCTTGGCTCGCCGCTGACTGGTACCGACGCAAGGCAGCCCCGACGGTCCGGCTGGAGATCATCAGGGACGCCCGACCCGGCGAGCCGGTCACTGAGACCGTGCCTGACGAGCCGGTCAGCTTCGATCCAGCGCATCGGCAACACACGTGGCGGTCGGTTCTGCGCCGGCACGTAGACGTCACCAACGATCACTCGGATCGGGCAGACGTTGTCGAGCATGACCCGCTAAGCCTGCTGGGAGGCTGAAGTTGTTCCTCACCCGGTTTCAGATCAACCCGGCCCGCAGGGGCGCACGGAAGCTGCTGTCATCACCGCATGCCATGCACGCCGCGGTCCGCTCGGCCTTCGCTAACCCCGAGGATCACGAGCGGGACGGCGCCCGTACGTTGTGGCGGCTCGACACGTCAGCGCCCGCGACCGTCTACCTCTACGTCGTCAGCCCTGGCCGTCCCGACCTCACCCATCTCGTCGAGCAGGCCGGTTGGCCGACTACCGAGACGTGGGTGACCCGCGACTACGACGGTCTGCTCCTCTCGTTGAGCACGGGCCAGGAGTGGGCGTTCCGACTGACCGCCAACCCAACCCACAGCGGCCGCAAAGCCAGTGATTCGAAGGAGACGCAGCGCTTCGGCTTCCTGCGCGAGGACGCGCAGATGCAATGGCTGGCAAGCCGTGCCGACCGAAACGGGTTCGCGCTGGCACATCAGCAGGACGGACGTCCAAACCTGCGGCTGCACCGCAGCCAGACGCAAGCCTTCAAGCGCGGCATGGGCACCGTCACCCTGACCACTGTGACCTACGACGGCATCCTCCAGATCACCGACGCGGATGCCTTCCGCCGAACGCTGACCAGCGGGATCGGGCATGCAAAGGCGTACGGCTGCGGGTTGCTCACGCTTGCACCCACCAGCTGACGCCAGGCTGACCAATGAAGATCCCAGGTGTACCACCAGCCGAGCTTGCCGATCTGACCCGCGCTGAGGACCGAATCAGCTTCCTCTACCTCGAGCGCAGCGTGATCCACAGAGACAGCAACGCGATCACCGCCACCGACGACCGAGGCGTGGTGCACATCCCGGCCGCATCAGTGGGCGTACTGCTGCTCGGACCTGGAACCAGCATCACCCACCAGGCCATCGCCCTGCTCGCCGACCACGGTGCCACTGCCATTTGGGTCGGCGAGCGGGGCGTGCGCTACTACGCCCACGGTCGCTCACTCGCAGCCTCCAGCCGGCTGCTCCTTGCACAGGCCGCTGCGGTCAGTCACCGTGATCGCCGGCTCGCCGTCGCCCGCACCATGTACGCGATGCGCTTCCCGGGTGAGAGCACCGCCAATCTCACCATGCAGCAACTACGTGGCAAGGAAGGCGCACGCGTCCGCCGGACCTACCGTGAACACTCCCAGAGAAGCGGGGTCGCCTGGAGTCACCGTGACTACGACCAGGCCGACTTCGCTGCTGGCGACCCCATCAACCAGGCATTATCAGCCGCGCACGCCTGCTTGTACGGCATCGTGCACGCCGTCATCGTCGCGCTTGGTGCCGCACCCGGGCTCGGATTCGTGCACACTGGGCATGAGCGCGCCTTCGTATACGACATCGCTGACCTTTACAAGGCGGAGATCACCATCCCAGTCGCCTTCGACGTGGTGGCGAGCGGTTCGACTGACATCGGCGCGGACACCCGACGGGCCGTACGCGACCGTGTTCATGACGGCGCGATCCTCGCGCGTTGCGTCCGTGATATCCGGATGTTGCTCCTCCAGCCGCAGCCCGGCGGTGAGATTGAGGACGAGGATTCCCTCCGCCTCTGGGACGACAGCGGCATCGAACTGACTGCGGGCCGCAACTACGCCGACATCGGTGAGGTCGACTTCTGATGACCGTCATCATCCTGACTGCGTGCCCACCTGGGCTGCGTGGGCACTTGACGCAGTGGCTGTTGGAGCTGACCGCAGGTGTGTACGTGGGGCACGTCAGCACCCGAGTGCGAGACAGGTTGTGGACTCGGGTGACCGAGATGGCAGGCGTTGGCCGCGCTCTGTTGGTCTACCAGGTCCCCGGTGAGCAGCGGCTCTCGTTCGTGGCCCACGACCATCACTGGGTGCCTGTGGATCTCGATGGGGTGACCTTGATGCGTCGCCCTGTTGACCCGATCGTCAATCCTGCGATACCCGGCGGCTGGAGCAAAGCAGCAAGGCGCCGCCGGTTTGGGAAGCGCGGACGTCCGGCGTAGTAAAAGCAAGGCGCGAGGAGCTGACTTCGGCCCTTGCATCCGGCGGCTGGAGTTCTGACCTTCTTCGCGTGCGCGGGAGAACCTCCCTTTGCGGTGTTCTTGTCCATCCCATCGTTAGGATCCCCCGATGCCTGCGCGGGAGCAGGCAGATGGAGTCGGAGTGCCGCATTGACGTCGGCCACGGCTCACCCGCGAATGCGCTGCAGAGCAGACCGAGTATTGCGGTTCCCAGTGGTTCGCGTCGAGATCACGCCGCGTGCGCGGGAAGCAGGCTACGGGTCAGGCCGCGCGCCGCCCCTCGCAGCGGATCATCCCCGCGTGCGCGCGGAGCAGTCCTGGCCGAAGGCGTCCTTTCAGGCCAGAGCCGGATCACCCCGCGTGCGCGGGGATCAGTACAACGGACGGATCTGGCACCGCTCGGACGGTGGATCACCCCCGCGTGCACGGGGAGCAGACGATCGGGATGATCGGCGTTGCGCTGCCGGCCGGATCACCCCCGCTGCGCGGGGAGCAGTCCGTGGAGACGCCCACCGACTCCGCCGGGACCGGATCACCCCCGCATGCGCGGGGAGCAGATCAACCGGCCCGGTGTGGTGGCCGACTCCCAGGGATCACCCCCGCGTGCGCGGGGAGCAGAGGTCCATCTGCGTGAAGGCCGTGCGGAACCGGGGATCACCCCCGCGTGCGCGGGGAGCAGGCGACGTTCACCGTCATCGCGCTGATGCCCGAGGGATCACTCCCGCGTGCGCGGGGAGCAGGGTAGATCGACGTACGCCCCCGTCCGTCGGTTCGGATCACCCCGCGTGCGCGGGGAGCAGCACGAGCACGGGCCCGGGATCGCGTGCGCGACCGGATCACCCCCGCGTGCGCGGGGAGCAGGGCATGGGGTTCGACGACGTGACGCCGGTGGCGGGATCACCCCCGCGTGCGCGGGGAGCAGGGCATGGGGTTCGACGACGTGACGCCGGTGGCGGGATCACCCCCGCGTGCGCGGGGAGCAGGGTTACTGCTGGCCTCCGACAAGGCTCGGCGAGGGATCACCCCCGCGTGCGCGGGGAGCAGTTGGTCCGCACCGGGTACAGCGACTCCGCAACGGGATCACCCCCGCGTGCGCGGGGAGCAGGCCATGGCGGCGAGCTTCACCCACGTCCACGACGGATCACCCCCGCGTGCGCGGGGAGCAGGGCGGCAACTCGTACTTCATCCTTTACCTCCCGGGATCACCCCCGCGTGCGCGGGGAGCAGCTGAGCTGCGTTCGGTCATGGAGGACACCCGGCGGATCACCCCCGCGTGCGCGGGGAGCAGGGCGCCCATGGGTCGGACTTGGCTTCCCAGCTCGGATCACCCCCGCGTGCGCGGGGAGCAGAAGCAGCAGCTCGGCGTCGGTGAAGTCGACGTCGGATCATCCCCGCGTGCGCGGGGAGCAGTGGCCGTGGCCGGGCGACCTAACCGGCTGGCAGGGATCACCCCCGCGTGCGCGGGGAGCAGGACTTCGCCCAGACGTACGCCACGCCGATCCTGGGATCACCCCCGCGTGCGCGGGGCGGGGAGCAGGACTTCGCCCAGACGTACGCCACGCCGATCCTGGGATCACCCCCGCGTGCGCGGGGAGCAGGGTGGGAACTCGCCGCGCGGGTCGGCTTTCGTCGGATCACCCCCGCGTGCGCGGGGAGCAGTCACGGAGGTCGTCCGCCGAGTCCGGCGGGGTGGATCACCCCCGCGTGCGCGGGGAGCAGAGGTTGTCAGCGGTCAGGATGCGCTGCCGGCCAGGATCACCCCCGCGTGCGCGGGGAGCAGATCAACGGCGACGTCGCGACCGACGCGAACGGCGGATCACCCCCGCGTGCGCGGGGAGCAGCTCGTCTACCTCGCCGCCAGCATCGGCTCGGCGGGATCACCCCCGCGTGCGCGGGGAGCAGACCCTCCGCAAGGTTGCCGACAAGGTCATCGGGGGATCACCCCCGCGTGCGCGGGGAGCAGGGGCTGTAGCTGGCCCACTGGACGCCGTCGACCGGATCACCCCCGCGTGCGCGGGGAGCAGAAACCGCAAGGGAATCCCACGGGGCCGAACGTCGGATCACCCCCGCGTGCGCGGGGAGCAGTGCATGACAAGCCGATGAATTGGCGCATTCCCAGGATCACCCCCGCGTGCGCGGGGAGCAGACGTCCGCCGCCCGGATGAGCAGCCAGTAGGTGGGATCACCCCCGCGTGCGCGGGGAGCAGCAGGTACCGGGCGTTTTCGGATCCCCGGCGGCGGGATCACCCCCGCGTGCGCGGGGAGCAGCCGTCCTCGACCAGCGGCCCGAACCCGGCCTGGGGATCACCCCCGCGTGCGCGGGGAGCAGGCCGCTACCGCCGTCGCGGTGATGTCGTCGAGGGGATCACCCCCGCGTGCGCGGGGAGCAGGCGCACCAGGCGTGGAGGTTGACGTCGGTGTCGGGATCACCCCCGCGTGCGCGGGGAGCAGGCGAACCGCTTGATGTCGCGGCGGCGGGCGTCCGGATCACCCCCGCGTGCGCGGGGAGCAGGGGAAGGCGAGCGCAGCCGGGTCCATCAGCGGCGGATCACCCCCGCGTGCGCGGGGAGCAGGCTTCTTGACCTGCGGCGTTAGAGATCGACTTCGCGGTTTTTGTTCACTAGGTTCCGCAAGATCATTCCACTCGGTCTCGTTTGGCGTGGGGCTATCTAGGCGAGCGAGCCTGGCGACAGCCTAGCGGGTGAGGCTTGTGTGATACGACGAGCGAGCGCTGCATTGCCTGGCTGAGGGTAGGGGTCGGACCATGTGCCGACGGAACGCGCAATGAGAGGCATGGGTGGAATACCCGACCCCCAGCCCACACCCTCGAACCAGTGACGTTCAAGCTCATCGAAGTTTCGTAACTGCTTCCCCACCTCTTCACAAGCAGGCACATAGATGTACATGATCGTCGGAGACGGTTGCCGTCCACCCAGTTCCGAGGAGGCCCTCATGCGGGTAGTCCGACTCTCCGCCCGTTTCCCACGCGTCACGCGCCACGCCGGCGCAGCCGTCCTCGCCGCCGTCGCCTGCGTGGTTGGCGTCAGCGCGCAGCCGGCGTCGGCCGCACCTCCCGGTATCCCGTCCAAGGCAACGGCCCAATCGCAGCTCAACGCCCTGACCGTGGCAACCCAAGGCTCGACCAGCGGCTACTCAAGGGATCTGTTCCCGCACTGGATCACGATCAGCGGTAGCTGCAACACCCGTGAGCAGGTCCTCAAGCGCGACGGCACCTCTGTCGTTGTCGACAGCTCCTGCGCGGCCACCTCCGGCCGCTGGTACAGCCCGTACGACGGCGCGACCTGGACGGCGGCCTCCGACGTCGACATCGACCACGTCGTCCCCTTGGCCGAGGCTTGGCGCTCCGGTGCCAACTCCTGGACGACCAGCCGTCGGCAGAGCTTCGCCAACGACCTGAGCCGCCCGCAGCTGATCGCAGTGACGGACAACGTCAACCAGTCCAAGGGCGACCAGGACCCCTCCACCTGGCAGCCGCCGCTGTCGTCGTACCGGTGCACCTACAGCAAGATGTGGATCACCGTGAAGCACAGCTGGGGCCTGACCCTGCAGTCGTCGGAGAAGTCCGCCCTGCAGAGCATGCTCAACACCTGCAGCTCGTGACCAGACCCCCAGCGCCCTGCGATTCGCAGTTCTAGTGGTTCACGTCCGCAAGCTGAGTCTTGTGCCTGTCGCGTTGACCGGGGCCCGATCGTCTGCGGCACGTGGTCTGCTGCGTCCTGAGCAATTAACGCTTGGACCACGGTCGTCGGTATTCAGCAGGTGCCGCACGTCGGATCGTGGATGGACTCCGAGGTGCGATCAGGTCGGGCCGGGGATTGGTCCCGGCGGAAGGCGTATGTCCGCGGTCGTTAGCACCTGGCCCTTGCTTCTGCGCATCGGCGAGGCTGAGATAGCAACGCTGGCGCCGAAAGCCGGCGATCCGGTACGTCAGCACCTCCACGGAGAATCATCCGCGTGCGCAGGGAGTACGCCGCTCGAACGGCAAGGCAGTCCGGTATGCGAGATCACCCCGTCGGCGCGCTGGAGCAGTCCACCGCGCCGACCACCACGCCGTCGGTCCTGAGATCATCCCCGCATGTGCGGGCAGCAGGGGGACCTGCTCCGCCCGGTAATAGCCTCTCTCGGGATCACCCCCGCGTGCGCGGGGAGCAGGGACTACCGGCAGACGTCCGACGCCCTGGCCGGCGGATCACCCCCGCGTGCGCGGGGAGCAGAGCTTATCGATCACCCGGGCGGACCATTCTTGGGGATCACCCCCGCGTGCGCGGGGAGCAGCAACAGTCGGGCGGTGGCGGCAGCGGCGATGGCGGATCACCCCCGCGTGCGCGGGGAGCAGGGCGGGGCTGGTGTCGGTCACGGCTTGTCTCCGGGATCACCCCCGCGTGCGCGGGGAGCAGGACGCCGTCGAGATTCGGCCCGACCCGGAGTCGGGATCACCCCCGCGTGCGCGGGGAGCAGAGGCTCCCCCGCGCCCTCTCCGGCCGTTCAAGGGGATCACCCCCGCGTGCGCGGGGAGCAGGCTGCGGCCCGTTTCGCGCGGCGCCCGGTAGGTGGATCACCCCCGCGTGCGCGGGGAGCAGTCGTCGTTGTCGAAGTCGCCGCCACAGGTGAACGGATCACCCCCGCGTGCGCGGGGAGCAGTCCGGGAGGGCGGTTGTCATGATGGTCATCTCCGGATCACCCCCGCGTGCGCGGGGAGCAGGCAGTCTTTCGCGCGGACGACACATCGGGGTCGGGATCACCCCCGCGTGCGCGGGGAGCAGAACCGGCCATCGTTCAGCCGCCGCTGCAACGCCGGATCACCCCCGCGTGCGCGGGGAGCAGGAAGTGGTGTCGTCACTCGGCCCACATCAGTGTGGATCACCCCCGCGTGCGCGGGGAGCAGACGCGGTCGTACGCCTCGATGGCGCGCTTAACGGGATCACCCCCGCGTGCGCGGGGAGCAGGCCGGCGGGGCGCTCAGCTTCGCGACGGCGGCCGGATCACCCCCGCGTGCGCGGGGAGCAGCCCCCTGACCCGAAGGCCAGGGGGCGCAGTGCGGGATCACCCCCGCGTGCGCGGGGAGCAGGACGAGACGCTTAGCTTCGCTGCGAAGCAGGCAGGATCACCCCCGCGTGCGCGGGGAGCAGATCTTCCCGTGGGCTGATGTCGTCATAACCCAGGGATCACCCCCGCGTGCGCGGGGAGCAGGGGTGGCAGCTCATGCCGTCGCCGGTACGCAGCGGATCACCCCCGCGTGCGCGGGGAGCAGGGACCCCGCAAGGCGGCCCAGGCGTACCTGGATGGATCACCCCCGCGTGCGCGGGGAGCAGGCTCTCGCCCGGACCATCGCGGACGCCATCGAGGGATCACCCCCGCGTGCGCGGGGAGCAGGCACGGCCGGGACAACCTGTCGGCGATCTTGGATGGATCACCCCCGCGTGCGCGGGGGAGCAGCCCAGGTCGACGCGTTCTGCGACGGCCTCGACAGGATCACCCCCGCGTGCGCGGGGAGCAGGCCCGCCGTTCGGTCCCCATATCGCCCCCTTAAGGATCACCCCCGCGTGCGCGGGGAGCAGGCGACCTCTTCGTGCACGCCCGAGCGGGTCGTCGGATCACCCCCGCGTGCGCGGGGAGCAGTGGGGTACCCCGCGCTGGAACCTCGGCATGACCGGATCACCCCCGCGTGCGCGGGGAGCAGCGGGCGAGTGCGGTCGATGCCACGGTGCTCTCCGGATCACCCCCGCGTGCGCGGGGAGCAGGCCTGGTACGCGCAGGCGAGCTCCGTCCACGTGGGATCACCCCCGCGTGCGCGGGGAGCAGGCCCTCATCCTGTGCGGCGTGATCGCCACGGTGGGATCACCCCCGCGTGCGCGGGGAGCAGCGCACGACGCCGACCGGCCCGCCCTCGGGGTCGGGATCACCCCCGCGTGCGCGGGGAGCAGGGCGGGGCCTCTCGACGCATCATCGGCCGCATGGGATCACCCCCGCGTGCGCGGGGAGCAGGGCGGCCCGCTGGTCCAGAACTGGATGCCCGACGGATCACCCCCGCGTGCGCGGGGAGCAGTCGGACCGTGCGCCACGGCCGGTCAGGGTCACCGGATCACCCCCGCGTGCGCGGGGAGCAGCTGTCGATCTTCCGGTTGGACTGGTCATGCTCCGGATCACCCCCGCGTGCGCGGGGAGCAGACCCACACGCTGCACGTGCAGGTGCCATGCCTGGGATCACCCCCGCGTGCGCGGGGAGCAGCTGTAGCTGCTGGCTGGCTGGTCGGGGTGACCGGGATCACCCCCGCGTGCGCGGGGAGCAGTTGGCCCGCTCCCGCTCGACCTCGGCGAGGATCGGATCACCCCCGCGTGCGCGGGGAGCAGGAGTCGATCCGCTCATACTTGCCGGCAAGCCCCGGATCACCCCCGCGTGCGCGGGGAGCAGACTTCTTGACCTGGGGCGTTAGAGATCGACTTCGCGGTTTTTATTCACTAGGTTCCGCAAGATCATCCTACTCAGTCTCGGTGCCCGTTAGTGCAAGGAGGCATCTGGAGGGCAAGCAAGTTCGGCTACATCGTAGTTGGTGAGGCGCAAGTGAAACGGCCAGCGTCTACCGGCTGAGCAAAGGTAACGTCCGTGCTCGCGACCTACGAGCGCGGTCAGTGGGCCCACGAACGCAGGTAGGGACGATAAGTGAACCTCGTCGATCCCCTACGTCACCGGCTGATCTATGCCGATGCCGATCGACTGAGCCTGTCGAGTAGCGGGCAGAACATCGCCGGGTGGCTTGTCCGTAGTAACTACGACGCGTACGGTCGGTCGTAAAGCTGGGCTCCTCCAGCTGCTGAACTTCCTGCTATGCCGCCCAGTTGTGCGGAGCCCGATGAGTCGGCCATCTGTGCCGACGGGCTAAGACCCCGCCTGCGGCGCTCTTCGGTTGCAGTCGTCGACAAGTCCGCTGCGTGTTCCTCCGCATCGGGCAATGCCTGGCTCGCCGCTGCCGCCTTACACCGGTTAGGTGCCACGACGTGCCGGTGTGCCCCTCGCCTGCGAAGGAGCGCCCTCATGACCTTGTACGCGATCCGCAGCCGTCGTGAACCGCCAGCTTCGAGCCGTTGGCTCGCCCAGCAGTTTCCGCACCGGGCCTGGCTCATTGCCGACCTGCAGGGTCGTATCAGTCGCGCCCCTGCAGCCATCGGCGCCTGCGCACCTGAGCCGGACCGATTCGGGCAGGCGATGGAGCGGACACTCGCCCTTGACCTGTGCGATGCACCGCCATACCTTCAGCTGATCAAACAGCTGCCGGCGGCCGGAATGCGGCGCCTGCTCGCAACCGCCGGATACGCACAGGCCACCGACACTCTCGACCGGCCGTGGCGCAAAACCACCGACCACATCCCCGGTGCTCGACTGTTCACGGTGGGCAGCCTGCTCCCCGAACTCGATAGGGCCGTGCACGCGCGTCGGGGGAGCCCGGACGAGGCGCGGGAGGTGATCCAGGCAGTTCTGCGCGACCGGCGGGCCATCACCGCGTACGCCACAGCCACGCGCGCCGCCCGCCCTGCCTTTGCCGCTTTCTGGGCCAGTTACATCAGCGGCTTCCGCAACGCGCTGCGCGGCTACGGACCCGTCACCGCTGCTCTGAGCCTGCTGGGCGGAAGCCGCATCGCCGACTTCCGGGCCGGCACCACCATCGTCGAATACAAGACGGGCCATTTCGACGATGCCCATCAGCTGGATGCTCTCGTCGAGCAGGTGCTGGCCTATGCCCTTCTCGCACCAGGATCCGGCCATCCGGTCACTGCAGTCGCCATGTATCTCGCCCGCTACCACGTGCTGGCCCGCTACCCCCTCGGCATGTTCCTTGCCCACCTTGCCGGGCAACCCATCGACGTCACCGGAGTTGGCCATCGCTTCACCGCCCTCGTTCAAGCAGAACAGCCAGCACGTCGACCAACTGCGCTCTGTTGTGCCTAGGGGATGGTGGCGGCTTGCGCGCGCCAGTAGGCGAGGCGATGACGGGTGGTGAGGGTCTGCCTGTGGTTAGGGCCGAGGATGCGCATCTGATCGGTGAGTAGTTCGGTGAGGGCTGTGGCCGCGCCGACTGGGTCGCCACCTGTGCCTCGGATGTCGATTAGTTCGTGGCGCGTGGCCAGGGTTTCGGGGTGGTTGGGGCCGAGGACGCGCAGCGTGTCGTGGAGCAGCGTGTGGAGGTCGCGGAGGGCTTCGGTTGTGTCCCCGGTTCTTGCGTTCCAGCAGGCAAGTTCGCGGCGGGTGGTCAGGGTGTCGGGGTGGTCGGGTCCGAGTACGCGGTTTTGGTCGCCGAGCAGTTCGGTGAGGGCGGTGGCAGCGCCTACGGGATCCCCGGCTATGCCTCGGTAGCGGGCGAGGTTGTGCCGGTTGGCGAGGGTGTGCGGGTGGTCGGGTCCGAGAATTCGGATTCGGTCGGTGAGTAGTTCGGTGTATGTGATCGCTGCGCCGGTGGGGTCGCCGGTGCTCCCGCGGATGTCGGCGATGCGGTGACGGATAGCCATGGTGTCGGGATGATCGGGGCCCAGGATCCGTCGCATGTCCGGCAGCAGCGCGGTGAACTGGTCGAGAGCGCCGCTGATGTCCCCTGCCAGCCGGTGAAAGCGGGCGAGATTGCTGCGGGTGATTAGGGTTTCGGGGTCGTCCGGTCCGAGGATTCGCGCCTGGTCGGTGAGTAGTTCGTTGAAGGCGTGGGCAGCGCCGGCGGCATCTCCCGCTTGACCCCGTTGGTAGGCGAGGTTGTTGCGGGTAGTCAGAGTTTGCGGGTGTTCGAGGCCGAGAATTCTCGCCTGGTCGGTGAGCAGGGCGGCGAAGGCGGCAGCGGCACCGGTTGCGTCTCCGGCGGCGCCTCGCCATGCGGCGAGGCTGTTTCGGGTGGCGAGGGTTTGCGGATGGTCGCCTCCGAGCAGTCGAAGTCGGTCGGCCAGTAGTTCCGCGTAGTCCTTGGCGGCGCCGACCGGGTCTCCGGCTCGGCCACGCCAGCGGGCGAGTTCGTGCCGGGCTGCCAGGGTATCGGGGTGATCCGGGCCGAGGTGACGCTCGGCTATCTGGTGCAGGCTGCGGAAATGATGGGCGGCGGCGGCGACTTGCCCGGTGCCGCCCAGACTGACGCCGGCCCGGAACAGGACAGGGTGGATGCGGGGAGTATGAAGCAGGCTGCCCAGGTGTTGCCGCAGGGCCGTTGCGTTGGCGCGCAGCAGAGCGGTGGTAGCGGTCTCGCGTTCAGTGCGGGGCCATGTCTGCAGTAGTGCGTCTGCTGTGGGGCGCCCGGTGCGTCCGGTGCTGTCTGGATCTGAGAGGTCGCGGACGGCGCGTTGAACGAGAGCGTGCATCTGGAGTAAGTCGGCATCAATGTCGAGGGTGATGAGGTGGTAGCGGTGCAGGTGATGTAGCGCCTGCTGGACCTGGTTTGGCGTTACGGCTTGTGTGAAACCGGCGGCTCGAGACAAGTGGGTGAGGGCTGCAGAGGTGCTGAATAGGCCGGCGGGGATAGCGTTGGGATCGAGGAGCCCGGCCATGTGGAGGATCGGTGCGGCCAGGCCGGCCGGCTCCATGCGGTCGACGGCGTCGAGCGACATCGACCATGTCGCGTCGAGTCGGGTGCCATGTTCGTCTGGTAACACCGTGGGGTCGGGCAGGAGTGTATTGAGGCGATTACGTTGGTCAGCGAGCTCGTGGCGGTACTCAGCGCAGCTGATGCGACGTTCCCGAATGTAGGCGGTTGCCTGCGCCAACGCGATCGGCAGGTAGCCGAGGTCGGCCGCCAACTCTGCGGCGCCGTCGCGGTGTATCGGATCGGTGATCGCAGAATGCAGGTACGCCGCCGCTTCGTCCGGGCTGAACAATCCGACGGGAATGACCGTTCGGGTATCGCTTTCCCAGGCGACGGCCCGCACGCGGCTGGTCACCAATGTGCGGCCGGCAGCGGACATCGGTGGCCACCACTTTGCGGCGTCGGCCGGGCTGTCGAGGTTGTCCAGCACCACCAGCCATCGCCGCTCGGTGTGCGCCAACCACGCCAACAGTCGGGTGGCCGCATCGGATGCGGCGACACTAGTCCCGGCAAGCCCAAGGACGGTCGCCGCTTCGGCATACCGAGCAACGATCGCGTCCCGGCTCGATGCTGTTACCCACACCAACAGATCCAACTGTCGGCGTTCGACCAGTTGGCGAGCGAACCGCGCGGCCAACTGGGTCTTGCCCGCCCCGCCCATCCCCGTCAAGATCTGTGCGCCCACCGCCGTACGACCCGGCCTCGACATCGTTCCTGCGTCGAAGCGCGGACTGCGGTCCTGCAGCCAGGAAGCTGCCGAGGGTACCCGCCCAACTTGCGTGAGACCGCTCGAGGTAGGTCCGGGCCGGCCGGCCGGCGATCCGGTGCGCAACCCCAGGATGGCGGCAACCGTGCCGACCGCAGCCAGCAGAGCACTGGCTATGCCCGCGATCCACCCGGCCTGCTCCACCGACACCCACCCGGGGTGAGGTACTGACCAGTCAAACGCCAGCCACCACAACGTCAGCGCCGGTAACACCGTGACAGCCAAAACCAGCGGCCAGACGAGGCGCTTCCGACGCCGCGTCCCCTGACGCCCGAAACCATGAGTCACCACTCCATCATCGCCCGTAGATGCGATGGATCCACTGTGCACCGTTGGTTGGTGAACCGGGCGTGGATCGGGGCTCCATCCACCGTGAATGCCGATACCTCATCTGCTGGCGAAGGTGCGTACACGGGTCAGGTGTGAAGGGGCGGGCAGCAGAGCTACCTGGACCCGATGTCAGGGCGGGTTCTTGACCGGTCGCCGTAACGAGTCCGGTAACGGCTCGAGGCTGGCAGCCGAGGAGTGATTGACATAAGGCAGCAGTGGGCGTCACGAAGGGCTGCCCATCTGTCCCCATCTGCGGATGTATCAATCGGTTCTAGCATGCCGTGACAGAATCGTTGTAACTGGGGGTCAAGGGGTCGTCGGTTCGAATCCGGCCGTCCCGACCGATTGACCTGGGGAGATGAAGATCCTCCCGGGTAACGGCGGTAACATCCGGTAACGGATGATCTTTGTTGGCGGTAACCGGTTGAACGGTTGGGCGCTGGCATGCGCGCTGTAGAACGCTCTGACCTGCCGTTTCATCTACGTCTTGGATGGAGCGGCATTCTGGTCTCTTGATTCCGCGTCAAGTGCCACAGCTGTCGCCATATGTCGTCTTGTTCGTCGGTTGGCACCACATTATGGGCACGGTTAGCTGGTCGATACGGTCGCCCCGTGCCTGCCTTCTGCAGGAACAGGCCATGTGGTCGCCGCTGATTACGATCAGCCGTCTCGCCGGGTCGCACTGGTTCTGCAGCTTGATAGAAAGCCGCGCCGGCCTCCACGAGGCTTCCTCAGCCTCGCCTGCTAGTGCCTAACTCATGGTGGAAATTCTGAGCATCGGCGGTATACGTTCTGATCGTTTCAGTTGACGCAGAGCGATCGCGCCATGGAAGTCAGTGCCTTATCTCGGCAACTGACTGGGACAATCTGGCATATTCGGTGTACAGTGGGTATTTCGCCCGCACGATCAGCTATGCCGGCAGGACGACAGCGTTGACCACGTCTTCGTTCTCCTGTCGGGAACCGTCGTGGCTGCTTCGCCTGCCTCCATCGACGGGTGTATCAGAGTTGTCTAGTCAATTGTGGGATCGGTGGACTGCTGCTCTGATGCCGTGACGCGATTAGGTAGGAAGCAGGAACGAGGATGGGTCGAGTTGGCCGAGGGTCTGCTGATGTCGACGTCGACGCTGAGCGGAGGGTCGATGCGATTCGCGTCGTTGTCATCCGCGATGTAGGCGCGGTGGTAGCGGCCCCGCTCGCGGCGCAGCCGCTCCCGCTCGCTCGCGTTGCGGACGGGGTCGATCTCGATCCGCATTCAGTTCTCGACCAGGTTTCCATCGATCGCGTCGTCGGCCTCGGTGTCCGCCGCTACTCGGCGCTGGAGCTCTCGTTGGCAGCTCGCAAGTTGCCCTGGATGATCTGTGGGTGGTCGTTGCCGAGCACCGGTCGCTGATCGGTGAGGGCTTGCTCGTACAACGAGGTCGCCTGCCACAGGTCCCCGGCTGCCTTGTGGGCATAGGCGAGGTTGTTCAAGATGGCCAGGGTGTCGGGGTGGTCGTTGCCGAGTACCCGTTGGCAGTCGGTGAGGGCTTGCTTGTACAGCGGGATCGCCCGCTGTAGGTCTCCGGCGGCCTTGTAGGCGCCGGCGAGGTTGTTTGCCGAGGCCAGGGTGTTCGGGTGGTCGTTGCCGAGTACCCGTTGGCAGTCGGTGAAAGACTGCTCGTACAGCGGGACCGCCCGCTGTAGGTCCCCGGCCGCCAAGTAGGCGCCGGCGAGGCTGTTCGCCGAGGCCAGGGTGTCGGGGTGGTCGTTGCCGAGTACCCGTTGGCAGTCGGTGAGGGCTTGCTCGTGCAGCGGGATCGCCCGTCGCAGGTCCCCGGCGGCCTTGTAGGCGCCGGCGAGGTTGTTCACCGAGACCAGGGTGTTCGGGTGGTCGTTGCCGAGCACCCGTCGCCGATCGGTGAGGGCTTGCTCGTGCAGCGGGATCGCCCGTCGCAGGTCTCCGGCCATCTTGTAGGCGTCAGCGAGGTTGTTCATAAACATCAACGTCTGTGGATGGTCGTTGCCGAGCGCCTGTTGGCAGTCGGTGAGGGCTTGCTCGTAGAGCGGGATCGCCCGCAGCAGGTCCCCGGCCGACCCGTAGGCGCCGGCGAGGTTGTTCACCGAGACCAGGGTGCTCGGGTGGTCGTTGCCGAGCACCCGTCGCCGATCGGTGAGGGCTTGCTCGTAGAGCGGGATCGCCCGTCGCAGGTCCC
Source organism: Glycomyces sp. NPDC047369 (assembly GCA_040643255.1). GTDB lineage: Bacteria > Actinomycetota > Actinomycetes > Mycobacteriales > Micromonosporaceae > Glycomyces. The sequence goes on from JBEYTX010000003.1 coordinate 163,851, forward strand.
CGGCCGCCTTGTAGGCGTACGCGAGGTTGTTCACCGAGACCAGGGTGCTCGGGTGGTCGTTGCCGAGCACCCGTCGGCAGTCGGTGAGGGCTTGCTCGTAGAGCGGGATCGCCCGCAGCAGGTCCCCGGCCGACTCGTAGGCGCCGGCGAGGTTGTTCACCATGGCCAGTGTGCCGGGGTGGTCGTTGCCGAGCACCCGTTGGCAGTCGGTGAGGGCTTGCTCGTAGAGTGGAATTGCCCGCCGCAGGTTTCCGGCCGACTCGTAGGCGCTGGCGAGGTTGTTTACCGAGGCCAGTGTGCCGGGGTGGTCGTTGCCGAGCGCCCGCCGCCGGTCGGTCAGGGCCTGCTTGAGGTAGGCGATGGCATGGAGGAGGTTTCCCTCGTCGCGCAGGAACAGGCCGGCCGCGTTGAGCAGATAGGCCTGGGCGATGCGGTCGCTGTCGGTGGTGTGTGCTTTGGCGTGGGTGGCGAGGGCGTCGATGTGGGGCAGCAGGGTACGGCACGTCGGCCAGGTGGTGGGGTCGTGCCCATCATCGGGTAGTGCGGTGATCAGGGCGGTGGTGGCGGTAGCGCGGGCGGTGGTGATGTCGTCGGGTTGACGATGCGGGTCGTCGGGCTCGGGAGTGCGGGCGACGGCCTGGACGAGCCGGTGCACGGTGACCGCCCGGCTGGTGGGGTCGATGGTGAGCATGTTGTACGCAGCCAGCCGGCCGATCGCCCGCACCACCGCCGGATCTCCCTCGCCTTCACCGAGGTGGTGCCACAGGTCGTGGGGAATGGCTTCCGGTGCGTACCAGGCCAGGGCCCGTAGCAGCCGTCCGGGTAGAGGGTCGTCGGCGAGGGCGCTGAGTGTGACCTGCCAGACCCGAGCGATCGTTCGTTCGGCGGCTCGGCCTTCCTCACCGTCGCGGTACATGTCGGCGGGATGCTGCGTGAACAGTCGCAGGTATTCGCTGACGGGGGTGTGAGTTTGGGCTAGGTAGGCGCCAGCCTGTTCCACCGCTAGCGGCAGGTAGCCCAGCTCGGTGCAAACGGCGGCGGCGCCTGCGGGGTCGATGGGAGCACCGGTAGGGAACACGATTCCGGTGAGCAGGTCGACCGCTTGGCCCGGTTCGAGGACGTCCAGGCGCAGTAGGGTCACGATGTCGGGCCAGCCGGTGGCGCGGCGGCTGGTCACCAGGATCCGCCCTCGGGGCAGTCGGCCCACCAGATCGGTGATGTGGGCTGGGTTGGTGACGTTGTCCAGGATGAGTAGCCATCCGTCGTGGCAGGCCAGCCAGCGTATGACCCATTCTCGAAGGGCCGGTGACGGCAGGGCCGCGCCGAGGGCTGGTTGGAGCGCGACGGTCAGGGCGACCAGACCGGCGTCGAGAGCGGCGGGACTGTCCGCGGTGATCCACCAGATCGGGCGGTGGCCGTCACGGTGTGTGGCCGCCCAATGCGCGACCAGGGTGCTCTTGCCGATACCGCCGAGCCCGTGTAACGCCTGCACGACCACCATACCTGGATCCTGAGCCGTTGAGTTCAGCCAGCTCAGCGCGTCCTCGCGCCCCACAAACGGCCGCAGTCGCACCGGTAGGTTCACTAGCCCGGCCGGTATCGGCACCGCCTCGGGCGCGACCAACGCCTCCGCAGGCAGCGCCGTGACGTGCTGAGTATTGATCGCGTGGTTACCCGTGGAGGCGATACCGGGGATGCTCTCGGCCATGATCGCGCCCGACCCGCTGCGCCTAGTGGGTTCACCTGCCGGCGTCAGCGTTTCGGGATCAAAGTGCAGAGGCGTAACCCGGCCGCGTCGAAACCAGCTCATCGGTGCTGGGTGTTCATCGCGTTGTCGCCGGTCGAGGCGATTCCCCTGAGGTCACCCTGCACGGTGATCGACCCCGGCCCAACCGCCGGTCGTGGTGGTGTCACCGCAGCCGTCGGCGTTGGTGCCGCAGCGGGGTTTCCTGACGGAGTCAGCACGATGGCGGCTATCGCGACCACGAAGCTCCCGGCCCCGGTCAGCCAACTGGCCACCTCCACCCCCCGCAAACCGAACACCACTGCCGCCACCACCAACCCGGCAGCGACCAACCCACCCACCCCGATGACCATCCAGCGTCGCGAACGCATGACCACATCATCGGCCATCCCAGCCACATCGGATAGTCAAAAGACCGAGGCCAGATATGCAGCAGAAGCCAACATCGCGGTGTTTTAGCCAGACCTGCAGCGACTTCGACTGCCCGTAGGCCTCGTCCATGGTCACCCGTCCGACCGGCACGCCGGCGTCGAGCCCGGGCCAGCATGGTGCGGGCCATCTGCGCCCTTCGTGGCGAACTCCACCTCGTCCGGGATCTCGGCGGCCCGGTACCGGTCCCGGTCCCGGTCCTCGCTCTAGGACTGGGCAGGTACAACTGCCGGTCGATCAGCGTGGGACCCACCCCGCGGGCATCTACCTCTTGCAGTTGAGTCGGGCCTGTCTCGCTAACGGTGTTTCCGGCGATCTTAGTTAGTAGGTTTCAGCGGGTGGGAAGCGGTCGCTCAAGGTGATGGCGAAGGCGTTCAACGCGGGTTTCCAGCGCATCGTCCATCGGGTTCTGCCTGCTCCGGTGGGGTCCAACGATCGGGTCACCAGGTACAGACACTTCAACGCGGTCTGCTCGTTGGGAAAGTAGCCGCGGGTCTTGACCGCCCGCCGGTAGCGGCGTTCAACGACTCGATCGCGTTGGTCGAGCAGGTCGCGGAGCCGCTGGCTGCGCACGGTCGACTGGACCCGCTGCTGCAACCGGTCGCCGATCCTGCCCAGCCGGGCTGTCCTGTTCCAGTTTCGTCATCAGTGCTCGCACTCTCTCCGACTTCGCCTTATGGGCGGTCGCAATCCGGGCGAGGGGCACGTAGCGGGGCTCCGGCAAGACCAATACCTTCAGTTTTTTACGGGTGGGCCGCAGGACCAGTCGGGGCCGAGTTGGCATGACGCGTCGGCGTTCGCAGTAGCGACCGTGCGGAAGGGTCGCCCGTCGTCGTCGATGACGTAGATCCCGCTGCGGCCTTCCGACGTCCACCGTAGCCTGATCCGCCAGGAACAGTCGCAACGCGAGGTGCCCGCGTCGACCTCGAACGACTCGGGATCGGTGCGGGACACCTGGTAGGGGAATCGGATGGGACGGCGTTCCGCCTGTGGAGCGGCGCTCGCCTCCGACTCGTTGAGTTGCGCAGTTAGCCGGGGTGGGATGGCGTCGAGGTCGACGTGCACCCAGCGGTACGCCACGCCCGAGCCGCAGACCCAACTGACGTGAGTGCCGTGCGGCGCAGCCTCCCGGCGGACGACCTCGATATCCATGCCAAGCAGCGTCACCACCGCGTCAGATCGGCCCTGCACGGTGAAGGTGACCCCGGACTGTACCGACGGGACTCCGTGCACCTCGGCCGCCCATCGGCCATCCGCGCCCGCCTTGGACAGGTCAGGCGGCACCGGCACAGCGGTCGCCGACAGCGGCACCAGGTAGCCGGGCCCGCAGGGATCCGCCCCACTGCCGGCCACGGCAACCGTCATCGGTAGCTGGTCGGGCGAGGCGCCGGCGGTCGGCGTCGGCGATGAGGTGGGACCTCCAGCGGGTACGGGCGTCGAGGTGCCGGGCGTCAGCACCGGAGTGAGCAACGCGATGGCGACCGCGACTGCGACGCCGCCGACGATGCCGGCCACCCACCTCCCGAGCCCGACGGCCGCTCGCGGACCGTGCCGACGCGTCAACCCGGCGAGCCGCGTCCGCAGATTGGCTGCGGGGGCGGCGGATCGTTCCTCGTCGCTGTCGATCGCGATCGGCACCTCGGCGTCTCGCGGCGGGCCGGGAGGCGGCTTCCGCCCCGGCCCGTCGGGGGACGAGGGCCTGGTGTTCTGGTTGCTTGACGTCATCGCACCGCCCTCGTCACGCCCCAGACCACCACCACCATCTATTAGACGTCAGTCAATCATGTCGTCGCCATCCCGTCGTGGCGCCGAGGGCGTACTGGGCATGCTGTCTCGAGGAGCGCACGGGTGGAGCGCGACGGACCGGTGACCACCGTCATCCTGGACCGGCCAGTGGCCCGCAACGCCGTCGGCGGCCCGACTGCCCGGGCGCTGGCCGACGCGTCCCGCCCCTTCGACGCCGACCCCGACGCGGCGGTCGCGGTGCTCTGGGGCACGGGCGGCACCTTCTGCACGGGCGCCGACCGCAGGGCATCGGCACGCCCAGCGGCAACCGGGTCGACCGGAGAGCGACAGCGGTGGGTCCCACCCGGATGGCACTGTCCAAACCGGCCATCCCGGATTCCACCGGCGCGGGCGACCCAGACCGGCAGGTCAACCGCCTTGACACCCCTCCCGGCGGCGCTGGTGGGGGCGACCGCGACGCGGGCGGTCGAGGCCTCAGGCCACCCCGGCTCCGGCGCCGCAATACCAGTGACTGGCTGCTGTCCAAGGGTTAAGCGGACCGAGAACGTGGTGTTGGCTTGCACCACCACTCCGTCTCGGCCGACCGACGTGGTGTCCGAGACCCGGATGGAGGATCTCGCCCGGATTGCCTGACACGGGAAGCGCTTGACGATCCACGGTAACGAGCCGGGTAACGGAAGGAATCGCAACGGGCGGATGAGGCGGTGAGAGCCGACATGATGCGGCATTTGGAGACGCCGCTATTGTCCGTTGCTAAGGACGTTTGGGTCTATCTTGGCACGGCGTGACAGAATCGTTGTAAAACTGGGGGTCAAGGGGTCGTCGGTTCGAATCCGGCCGTCCCGACCGATTGACCTGGGGAGATGAAGATCTTCTCCGGTAACGGCGGTAACATCCGGTAACGGATGATCTTTCTCGGCGGTAACGGCGTGGATGGTTGGCCGTCGGCGCGCGTGCTGTAGATCGCTCTGGCCTGCCGCTTCGTCGGCGTACTGGATGGAGCGGCAGTTTGGTTCTTGATTCCGCGTCAAGTGCTACAGCTGCCGCCAGATGTCGCTTCGTCGGTCGGCTGGAACCAGATTTGGGCACGGTGAGCTCAACATGGGTCGTCCTGCGGCTGCCGCCTGCCTAAGAGCGCGTTTCACATTGCTGTCAGTCGGGTGTGTTGAAGGTGAGGCGTTGTTGGCGGGTGGCGGGTTCGCCGCGGGCGAGGCGGCGGAGCATGCCGCCGAGGGCGGCCCATCGGATCATGGCCTCTGACGTTGCGCGGTGGGTTTCGTAGTCGCGGGCCAGGCGGCGGTGGGCGGTGATCCAGGCCAGGGTTCGCTCGACGACCCAGCGGCGAGGGTGAACGACGAACCCTCGTTGGTCGGCGGGTTTGCGGACGATCTCGACGGTGGTGCGCAGCAGGTCGCGGGCCCAGTCGACGAGGCGACCGGCGAAGCCGGTGTCGGCGAAGACGTGCCGGATCGGGGTGGTTGCGTAGGTGGCGAGCAGGGCGCCTTTGGCTCCGTCGCGGTCCTGCCACGAGGCGGCGAGGACCCAGACGGTGACCAGGAGGCCGAGGGTGTCGGTGACGATGAACCGTTTCCGGCCGTTGGTCTTCTTGCCAGCGTCGTAGCCGCGGAAGTCGCGCGGCACGGTGTCGGCGCCTATGACGCTCTGCGAGTCGATGATGCCCGCCGTCGGCTCGGGCTCGCGGCCGTGAGTCACCCGGATCTGCTCGCGTAGTTCGGTCAGGATCCGCTCGGTCACACCCGGTCGTTGAGGCGGGTGAAGTGGGCGTACACGGTTTGCCGCGGCGGGAAGTCGACCGGCAGGTACCGCCACGCGCAGCCGGTGCGCACCACGTACAAGATGGCGTCGATGACGGCCCGGCGGGGATGCTTCTCGGGTCTGCCCATCCACTGCGGAGACGGCAGCATCGGCTGGATGATCTCCCACTCGGCGTCGGTCAGGTCAGAGGGGTACCGCCGCACTCGATCCATACCCGTCTACCGACCGAGTCACCCTCATCGATCGGACCTGCTGTGCGACACACCCGACCAACCCACAAACCAAACGCGCTCTAAGGAAGCAAGGGCTGCTGCCACCCACTGCGGACGAGACGATCAGGTGCTACGACGAGCTGAACAGCAGCGGATGCGGAACGAGTCACTGTAGGTGAGGCTGCTGCCGGACAGGTGTCCTACTGTCCCTTTGATCCTTTCAAGTTGTGATTGATCTTTACAGGCGATTGTCAGGGCTCCTACAGTTCGGCCACTCATTGGGTGTGATCAACGGGGGCCTTGGGTGGTTGCTGCATGTCTCCGCTTCGGAGCTGAGCCGCGTAGGCGCGGCAGGCATTGGGGCGGGCTCGGATCGTTCGCCGCTGTGCTGCTGTCGGTGAGCCTTGGCGCGGTGGTGCCGCTGATAGCGACGCCGGATCAGGCCGCTGCGGCCCCGGCGGATTGCGCGACGTTGGTTCGTGAGGATGTCCGGGCGGCGGCGCTGCTCGCTGCCGAGTGTGACGAGAGCGTTGAGGTGCTCGGCGAGCGCTCTGAGACCACGCAGGTGTTCGTCGACGCGTCAGGTGTGGGGCGGTTGGAGTCGGCGGTGGTGCCGCAACGGGTGCATCGCAAGGACGGCACGTGGGCGGATATTGATCTGGCGCTGCGACCTGTGTCTGGTGGACTCGCGCCGGTGGCCTCGACGGCGGACATGACGTTCTCCGGTGGTGGTACAGGCGCGCTGGTGACCTGGCGGGAAGGCGCTGCCACGTTCGAGCTGAGCTGGCCGGGATCGCTGCCTGTGCCCCGGGTGAGTGGGGCGACGGCGATCTACGACGATGTTCTGCCGGGGGTGAATTTGCACGTCACGGCGGATCGGGCTGGGTTCCGGCATGTGTTGGAGGTGTTGACGCCGCAGGCGGCGACTAATCCGGCGTTGCGGCAGGTTCGCTACGGCCTGGGCGGCGACATGAGGGTCACCCGCGCGGTCGACGGCGGTCTGAGTCTGGCGGACGCGTCGGGTGAGGAGTTACTGCAGGCGTCGCCGGCAGTGATGTGGGATTCGTCGATCTCGACGCCCACACCCGGCCTGCAGGAACGGGTGGCAAGCCCAGAGGACACAGGTCAGGCAGGGACCGGCACTGAGGTGCCAGTACCGTCCGATCTGGTCTCGACCGCGCAGCGTCCGGGAGTACTGGCTGCGTCAGCTCCGGTAGAGGTGGCGGTTTCCGGCAGCGACCTGACGCTGACGCCTGACCCGAACATGATGGCTGCGTCGCCGGCGGCGTTCCCGCTGTTCATCGATCCGGCCTTCAGCAAACTGCGGTCGAAGTGGGCGTATGCGAGTAGTAACGGGGAGAACAACGACACCAGCTCCGCGCGGGTGGGACTGAGTCCGGAGTCGGGTGCCCGTTACCGCTCGTTTTTCAGCTTCGACACCTCCGCGATGAGTGACACAACGGTGTTGACCGCCAAGGTCCTGATGAAGCTGGATCACTCCTCGTCGTGTGAACCAACCTGGGTGCACCTGTACCGCACCGGGAGTTGGACGGCGTCCAGCGGCAACCGGCTGGCCTGGTCCTCGTATCCTCTTGGATCATCGGCCACCTGGTTGGACTCCTGGGAGGGCAACGCCAACGAAGCGGGCGGGTGCGGGTCGCAGCAGCAGAACTCCGACGCGGTATTCGAAGGCGGCACCCTTCTGCAGGACGTGCAGGCGCAAGTGGGCAGCAGCAACTCCTACTGGGTGGGCCTGTGCGCCTGCAACCAGGAAGATGAATGGGAGAGCGCTCAAGACCGGTGGAAGAAGTTCTTCACCGACAGGACGTACCTGGTGGCCACGTTCGACGTGAAGCCGAACCCGCCTGTGGGCTTGGCGTTCACTACCACGACGGACTGCTACCGGCAGTGCGCGTCACCCGCGGTGCTGCGTAGTTTCACCCCGACCTTGCGGGCACAGGTGCAGGACCGCTTCGGCGGTGTGTTGGGGACCGCGTTCGAGATCCGGACCTCGGCGAGCCTGACAGGGACGATCGCGGTCAGCAGCACCACGATGCCCTTCGCCTCCGTGACAACGGTAGGTAATGCCACGGGCGTCGCTACGTCGAAGGTGCCGGCTGGGTCGCTGGTGGCCGGGGTCACCTACTACTGGCACGCGACGAGCATGGATGAAGCCGGGCTGTGGAGTGGATGGGGTTCCTGGTACAGCTTCACGATCGACAACACCCCGCCGACGGTGTCGAACGTGACCTCTACCCAGTATCCGTTCAAGTCGTGGGGTGCCACGCCGGGCACGGCGGGAACGTTCGCGTTCACGGCCGCCGGCGCCGCGGAGTACACCTGGGACATCGATGGCGGAAGCGCGACCACCACCACGTCGGCGTCGGCGACCTACACCCCGGCCACTGACATGGTCCACACACTTCATGTGAAGGCGAAGGACAGCGCTGGCAACACCAGCAGCACGTACGACTACCAGTTCTGGGTCTCTCCCGTCCCTAACGCGTACTCGCACTGGACGTTCGACGAGACGGACCCGGCGAAGACTGCGGCGGACACCGGAAGCGGCTTCAGCGCGCGCAATCCTGGGACGCTCACCGGCGGTGCGCACTTCGTGCCTGGTTATCTGAAGAACGCGTTGCACGTGTCCGGTGCGGTCGGGGACGGCGCGGTGACGAGCGGGCCGGTACTGGACACGACGAAGAGCTTCACTGTCATGGCATGGGTACGTCCGGGCAGCCTGTCGGCGCGCCCCCTGCAGACGTTCCTTACCCAGGACGGGTCCTGGATGTCGCGGTTCCAGCTGCAGTACCGCCAAGACGCCAACGGCGGCCGGGGCGGCTGGTGCTTCACGCTGTCGAGCGCGGACGCTACCGGCGCCAGCAAGACCATCTCCTGCGCGGGCCAGAACGTCGGTATCCCGACCAACGGTGAGTGGGCCCACGTGGCCGGCCGCTACGACCGGGTCACCGGCAAGATGCGCGTCTACGTGATGGGCGACCCGAACTCCTGCGCAGGCGAGGTCACCGAGGCAACCGCGCCGCCCTCCTGGTCGGCCACTGCCCCGTTCAGGATCGGGCACGACTTCAGCGGCGACATCGACGACGTGCGCGCCTATCAGAGAGTCCTGTCGGACTCGGAGATCTGTCAACAAGCTTCGCAGTAACCAGCTAAAGGCCGCCACGGCCCGGAGAGACGCCGGCCGTGGCGGCGCAGCAACAAGGCGGGTGGCGGTGCCACCCACCGCAGGGCTTGGCAAGACACCGGCCAACGCCGGTCGACTCTGTCGTCTGTACCGCATGGGGAGCGTTCTGGTGAGTGGAACTGGTTCCGGTCGAGCGCGAGTGGCCTTCTTCAATCGGCGGCTGTGGCGATCGGCGTTGCTCGCCAGCGGTCTGTCGATCGCCGTGCTGGCCAGCGGGCTGGGGCAACCAGCACAGCGAGCTGAGGCCGCACCGAAGTGGACGGCGCCGACGCCGAAGGAAGCCACCGGTGTGGTGGTACGTGACGCGGTACCCGGCAAGAGCCGCTCCACGCATGCCGCGTCGAGCGTGACGACCAAGGCCAAGAAAATCACCTGGCCTTCCGGCACCGCTACGGCCGACCTCAGCCAGGCGCAGGCAGCCGCGGCCAAGGCTGCCAGTACTCGAGCGGGTCTTACCGGCCCGGTGCGCGCCCGCGCCGGGGCGCTGCCGGTGACGATATCTCCGCCTGCCGAGGGCTTCAGCAAGAGTGCCGCTGCAAGCGTCGACGCGGTCAAGGTGACCGTGCACAACCGATCGACAACGGAGAAGGCCGGTGTGCAAGGCCTTCTGGTTTCGGTCGAAGGTGCCGACGGCGCATCGGCGGCAGGACGCACCGGTCTGCAGATCGACTACGCCGGTTTCGCCGACGCCTATGGCGGCGACTGGGCTTCCCGGCTGCGGTTGGTGGCACTACCCGCGTGTGCACTGACCACCCCTGAAATGTCGTCGTGTCAGAAACGCAGCGCCCTGCGGACGGTCAACGACACTCCGGACAGCCTCCTGTCGACCGACATCGCCCTTACCGGCAGCAGCCCCATGCTGCTCGCCGCCGAAGCCGGTGCCTCCGGCGACAGCGGCGATTACACCGCAACCAGCCTGTCCCCGGCGGGCCAGTGGCAGGTATCGACCCAGAGCGGCGACTTCTCGTGGTCCCACCCGTTGAGGATGCCGCCGGCGCTCGGCGGTCCCGCTCCCAATGTCAGCTTCTCCTACTCCTCCGGCAGCATCGACGGCAAGACCGCGCTGACCAACAACCAGGGCTCCTGGATCGGTGACGGCTGGGACTCCTGGCCCGGCTTCATCGAACGCACATACCGGTCGTGCGCTGACGACAACCCCAACCACAAGACCGGGGACCAGTGCTGGTTCACGGACAACGCGACCCTGTCACTCAACGGCCACGCCAGTGAGCTGATCAAGGACGGGGCAGTGTGGCGGCTGCGCAACGACGACGGCACCAAGATTGAGAAGCTCGCGAGTTCCGCGCGGGGCAACGGCGACAACGACAACGAGTACTGGAAGGTCACCACCACCGACGGGACCCAGTACTTCTTCGGCTACCACAAGCTACCCAACTGGGTCAGCGGAAACCCGGTCACCGACTCGGTGTGGACCGTCCCGGTCAACGGCAACAACTCTGGCGAGCCCTGCTACGACGCCACCTTCGTCAACGCCTTCTGCACGCAGGCGTGGCGGTGGAACCTCGACTACGTCGTGGACCCGAACTCCAACACCATGGCCTACTTCTACGGCAAGGAGAGCGGCGCCTACGCCAAGGACAACGACCCCGCCAAGCGCACCACCTACGACCGCGGCGGCTACCTCAAGCGCATTGAGTACGGCATGCGCAAGGACGCCGAGTACGCCCAGGCCGCGCCGCTGCGAGTGGTGTTCGACACCGCCGAGCGGTGCCTGTCGAACTGCTGGACGGGCGCGGCATGGACCTCCGACCCGGTGAACGCGCAATGGTTCGACACCCCGTGGGACCAGTACTGCAACTCTGGTGACCAATGCACCGAACAAGGCGCCCCGACCTACTGGACCGCCCGCCGGCTCAAGAAGGTCACCACCCAGGTGCGCAACGGCACGTCCACCTACGCAGACGTGGAATCGTGGTCGCTGCGGCACGAGTTCATCAACGCCGGCACCGGCGAGTCCACCCCGATGTGGCTGCGGGGCATCACCCGCACCGGCCACGTCACCACCGCCGGCGGCGCCGCCGTCTCCGACCCGGAAATCACCTTCGACACCGGCGCCCAACCGCTGCCCAACCGGGTTGACGGACCCTCCGACCAGCGCTCGGATCTGAATCGCTGGCGAATCAAGACCGTACACACCGAGAGCGGCGGCGACGTCATCGTCAGCTACTCCGGACCAGACTGCACCCGCACGACCCTGCCTTCACCGGCCAGCAACACCAAGCGGTGCATGCCCTCCTACTACGCGCCCGAAGGCCAGGAACTGAGCCTGGACTGGTTCCACAAGTACGTCGTCACCCGCATCGACCTTGATGACACCGTCACCGACCAGCCAACCGAGGTCACCGAGTACGCCTACGACAACCCCGCCTGGGCCTACAACAACGATGAGCTGACCAAGGACAAGTACCGCACCTGGAGCGACTGGCGCGGCTACGGCAAAGTCGTTGTCTATCACGGCGACCCGGCCGGGCAGCAGACCGCCGTCGAGCACCGCTACCTGCGCGGCTTGGACGGTGACAAGGCCGCAGACGGTGTCAAAGACGTATGGGTCAGCGACACCTGGGGTGGCACGGTCGAAGACCACGAAGCGTTGCAGGGCTTCGAGCTGCAAGCCATCACCTACAACGGTCGAGGCGGCGCGGAAACCTCTTCCACGCGCAACGATCCGTGGATCAACGGGCCGACCGCTACCCGTAACCGAGAAGGCATCACCACCCGGGCGTGGATGACCAACACCGATATCACCCGCACACGCACCGCTCGGGCCGTCGGCGGCCACCTTTACACCAAAACCATTGTCAGCTTCAACACCGACGGCCTCACCACCGCCGTCGAAGACCAGGGCGACGAGTCCACCACCGCGGACGACACCTGCACCCGCACCACCTACGCCCGCAACGACAGCACCTGGATGATCGACAAGGTCTCACAAAGCGAAACCCTGTCCATCCGCTGTGCCGGCGCTCCGAACCCTGCGGAACCGTCGACCGTCCTCAATCGGTCGCGCACCTTCTTCGACACCTACGTCGACGACAGCTCCTTCGGGCAGGCACCCACCCGCGGCAACGTCGTCCGCACCGAGCAGCTGGAGAAGTTCAGCGGCACCACCCCGGTCTACACCCGGCTCTCGAGCAGCACCTACGACGCCAACGGTCGACTCCAATCGGTCACCGATCCGCGCGGCTACACCACGACCACTGGCTACACGACGGCCAACGGCGGGTTGGTCACCCAGACCGTGGTGACCAACCCCAAGAGCCATACGGTCACGACGGCCATCGCACCGGCTTGGGGATCCGCGACCAAGGTCACCGACCCCAACGGCGCTGTCACCAACCTCACCTACGACGGGCTCGGCCGGCTCACCAACGCCTGGGTACCCGGCCGCGACAGTGCCACGCAGACCGCCAGCGCAAAATTCACCTACAAGCTGCGCCGCAGTGGCGCCCCATCAGCGGTCACCACCGAAATCCTCCTGCCAACCGGCACGGCGTACCGCAAATCGGTGAACCTCTACGACGGGTTCCTACGACTGCGACAAAACCAGCTCCAGGCAACCGTCGGCGGGCGAACGATCACCGACAACCGAACCAACAGCCTCGGCGCCACCGACTGGACCTCCGCCCCCTACTCGGACAGCACCAACGCCGCCGTCAACGACACGGCCCTCGCGCAACCACAGGGCCAGATCCCCTCCATCACTACCTACGCCTACGACGGCGCAGGGCGGCAGGTCGCGCAGATTCTGCTCGCCAACGGCGCGGAAAAGTGGCGCACCACCACCGCATACGGCGGCGACCGGGTCAACACCACCCCACCGGCCGGCGGCACCGCCACCACCACCATCACCGACGCCCAAGGCCGCACCACCGCCCTGAGGCAGTACAAGAACCCCGCCGACGTCGGCAGCGACGACACGACCAAATTCGACCAGACCACCTACACCTACACCCTGCTCGGACAGACCAAGACCCTCACAGACGCGACCGGCGCCAACGTCTGGTCCTACACCTACGACCTGCGCGGCCGCCAGATCAAGGCCGTCGACCCCGACAAGGGCACCACCGAGACCACCTACGACGTCGCCGGCAACATCGCAACCACCAAGATTCAAGTCGGCACCGGCACGGGCACCGCCACCACGGCCTACACCTACGACGAGCTCGGCCGCAAGATCAGCATGCGCGACGACTCCGTCACCGGCGCTCTGCGTAGCAACTGGGTGTACGACACCAGGGCCAACGGCAAGGGCAAGATCTCGTCCGCCTCACGCTTCGCCAACGGCAACCGCTACGACTCCCGAATCGATGAATACGACGCCTACGGTCGACCCACCGTCACGTCCGTCGTGCTGCCCGCCAGCGAGTCCACCCTGTGCGCCGCCGCCACCCCCAACACCTGCACCTACACCACCACGACCAGCTACCGGGCAAACGGCCAGCCCTACCAGGTCACCATGCCCGCCGCCGCCGACCTGCCCTCAGAGAAGCTGACGTTCGGCTACACCGACGTCGGCGACCCAGGAACCCTCCTGTCGGCCTCCCAGATCTACGTCTACTCCGTCATCTACGACAAGCTCGGCCAGCTGACCCAGCGGCAACTCGGCGCGTACGGCTCACGCGTCGCCGTCACCTCAACCATCGACGAACCCACCCGCCGCCTCACGAGCACCAACGTCGTACCCGAACTCAAGGCCGAAGCGGCCAATTACAACTACCGCTACGACCCCGCGGGCAACATCACCGAGATCCACGACACCCCCGTCGGCGGCGTCGCCGACAACCAGTGCTTCACCCTCGACTACCTGCGTCGCCTGACCGAGGCGTGGTCCCCGGAAAGCGGTAGCTGCACCACGAAACCCACCGCCTGGACGCAGGTCGACGGCTCCGCCTACCCGTACTGGCGCACCTGGACCCTGAGCCCCGACGGAAACCGCAAGACCGACATCCGGCACGGCAGCACCAACGCCACCTTCACCTACACCTACCCAGCCCCTGGCGCGGCCCGACCGCACGCCGTCACCAGTGTCAGCGCCAGCGGCGCTAGCACTTGGACCCGCGGCTACACCTACGACAACGCTGGCAACACCAAAACTCGACCCACCACCACCGGCGCCACACAAACCCTCACCTGGGACCGCGAAGGGAAGGTCCTGAGCTCCACTGACTCCACCACGACCAGCTATATCTACGACGCCGACGGCAATCGACTCGTCCGAACCGACGCCACCGGCAAAACCCTCTACCTCCCCGACGGCACCGAAGTCCGCTACACCACCAGCGGCACCACCAAAAAAGCCACCCGCTACTACACCCACGCCGGCCAAACCATCGCCATCCGCACCGCCACCGGCCTGAACTGGATCACCAGCGACCACCACGGCACCGCCGAACTCACCATCAACGCCACCACCCTCGCCGTAGCCAAACGCCGCATGACCCCCTACGGCGAACAACGAGGCGCCACCATCGGCACCTGGGCAGCCGGTATGGACAAGGGCTTCGTTGGCGGCACCCAAGACCCCACCGGCCTCACCCACCTCGGCGCCAGAGAATACGACCCCTCCATCGGTCGATTCATCAGCGTCGACCCCCTAATGGACCTCACCGACCCCCAACACTGGAGCGGCTACTCCTACGCCAACAACAACCCCGTCACCCTCTCCGACCCCAGCGGACTCGACCCCGGGGGCGGTCAAGCCTGCGACAACGGCCATTGCTCGGACACCTGGGGAGCGCCTACACCCGGCAATACAACCTCGCCCCCTCCTTCAAGTCCCCACACCGACACGAGCATCGCGGCGACGCACAAGGACGCAGGGGAAGCCCGCCAAGAAGCGAAAGAGGCCTTCCTGGCGACCTTCACCGAAAGGCACTATGTCTGCGCAGGCTACCTCGGTAAAAACTGCGAAATGATGCGGAACCTCGTCCAAGGCAATCGGATGGACCCCGACCAGGCGACCATCGAAGTCCTTTGTGGCGGCGACAGCATGTGCATCACGCAGTACTACTCCAGCGGCGGCGACCTCGAAGCGCTCCTCACCATCATCGGATTTCTCCCCGTCGTCGGTGAGCCGGCCGACGGCCTCAGCGCGGCCATCGCCCTCTCACGCGGAGACTGGAAAGGCGCCGCACTATCCGCCGCTGCGATGCTACCCATTATCGGAGAAGCCGCAGGCGCGAAGAGGCTCGCCAACCTTGCAGCGAAGGCCTGCAGCTTCTCCGCCGAGACAAAGGTCCTCCTCGCCGACGGCACCACGAAACCAATCAGCGAGATCACCCCAGGCGACGAGGTTCTTGCTACCGACCCCGAAACCGGGGAAGAAGGCCCGCGGATCGTAACGCACGTCTGGGTACACGACGACCAACTCGTCGCACTCAAACTCGCCGACGGCACAAGCATCACCACCACGGAAGACCACCCGTTCTGGAACGCAACGGACAAGCAATGGCAGCAAAGCCAACAGCTAGACCACGGAGATAGTCTCTACACGGGCACCGGCAAGCGACTCCCTGCCAACGGGATAGACTGGACGACCGCCCACCGAGCAAGCGCCTACAACCTCACAGTCGATGATATTCACACGTACTATGTGTTGGCTGGCACGACTCCTGTACTTGTGCATAACACTGGGTGTTGGTCGACGACGGCCGAAACGGCTAGTGGCCTCGCCGGGAGATATAAGCCGGGCCAGTCCACGCGGGATCCGGCGTCTCAGTGGTACCACGAGTATCTGAGCAACGACGAACTCCTGGACGGGATCAACAACGCTCCAATGGGTGATGGAATCGTCGTTTCGCGTAACGGCACGATCCTTGGCGGTCATCACCGTTGGGACGAGCTCCAAACACGGATTCAAGACGGGCGCATTGACCCAAACACCGAAATCAAGATCCAGGTACGCGACGGAGAGTAGTATTCATGCCTATGATTCAGTCATCTGACAACGACTTCCGCGTTTGTCGAATCAGTTTCGATACGCTACTCGAAATCCAGATAGAGGCAGAGGAGCGCGGTCTGGCAACTCGCTGGACCTCGGTGGATGCACTCCGTGGACAAGTCAAGGAAGAAGCAGTGCTCCTCCAGTCATTGATGCGCGAGGAGCGGGGGGAAGCTGTGCGTGCCTATCGGTGTCTCGTGCTGTTCTCTTCCGCGGATGGTGGAGATGCTGGCGGAATTGTCACGATCGATCTTGACCCAGCAAGGTTTGAATCACTGGACCGACTTGATCGTGATCTAGACGTTCGGAGGGCTTTTGCCCGGATCTTCTCGCTGGCATCGGGTGGGATTTCGATGGTCTCGAAAGACTGAGGCGGACTAAGTGGCGGCAGCGCTCGCTGGGTGGCTGCAAGGCAGGACGGAAAGTCCTAGAGGCCCATTCCTGCCGTACAGGGCTCGGGCTTTGTGGTCACCCGCCATCAATATTGTCCTAGGACGCCGTGCGGGAAGTGCGGTCCGCCATATCTTCCTGGACTCGACGTCAGCGCGGACTCTTGACTGACCGCCGTAACCACTTCGGTAACGGATCGAGGTCCGCGGCGGAGGAGTGGCTGACACGAGTCGGCAGAGGGCATCATTAGGAGATGCGGTTCTGTCCGCATTGGAGGACCTATCAGCCTGTTCCGACACGCCGTGACAGAATCGTTGTAAAACTGGGGGTCAAGGGGTCGTCGGTTCGAATCCGGCCGTCCCGACAGACAAGAAGCCCTGACCAGCGGAAATGCTGGTC
The DNA here is from genome assembly GCA_040643255.1 of Glycomyces sp. NPDC047369. Taxonomy (GTDB): domain Bacteria; phylum Actinomycetota; class Actinomycetes; order Mycobacteriales; family Micromonosporaceae; genus Glycomyces. The sequence continues at coordinate 180,713 of JBEYTX010000003.1, forward strand.
AGGGCTTTAAGTTTGTCTATGGGGTTTTGAACCGCCCCCCCGAAACCCCCCATTTACCGGGGTCGGGAACCAGGTTCGTCATCCCTGCGCATCGTTGGGCAGTGCGGGTGTGGGGCGGCGCCTGCGGTCGGTGCCGAGTCGCTCGAGGATGTCCGAGACGTCCGGGGCTTGGGCGGGTTTGGCGATGTAGTACGTGGCGGTGACCTCCTCGCTGGAGTGTCCGAGCTGTGCTGCGGCGCTTTTCGTGTCGGTCTCTTTTTTGATGAGGGTGGCGACGGTCTTGCGGAAGGTGTGGGGGCTGACCCAGGCGAGGTCGGTGTCGGCGCGGGCCTCACGCCACTGACGGCGGACGCTGTTGGGCGACAGACAGGTGCCGCGCCGGGAAGCGAAGATCGCGTCGTGGGGGTTGTCGGCGGCGACGAGCTTGCGGGCCATGATCATGCCGACGGCGAACCGGGGTAGGACGACCATCCGCCCCGCGATTGTCTGCCGGTGGCATGGACGTTGCAGACACTGTGTCAGTGAACGTCGCTTCCCGGACGCCGGCATTTCCGGCGGCCGTTGCGGAGGTGGCGGGGAGAGGGTTGCCGATGTTTCCCACCGTCGCAGCCCGGGGCCGATGACCGGTCAGCCGAGGCGATGGGCCCGGCCGAGGAGGTATCGCCGTTCGACCTGGTTCTCCGTCAGGGCCGCTGCTTCGCGGTACCGTGCCGCCGCGCTGCTCGGGTTGCCGGTCATCTCGAGCAGGTGGGCGCGCACGGCGCGTTCCCGTTGTCGGGTCAGGGGTTCCTGATCGAGCTGGTAGCGCCGGTTGAGGTCGTCGAGCAGCGCCAGTCCTCGGGCCGGCCCGTAGGCGTGGGCGACCGCGACCACCCGGCTCAGACGTACCGGCGCGGTCTGGTTGAGCCTTTCGAGCCACAGGTACAGTGCCGCGATCTGTGGCCAGTCCGTCTGTTCCGGCGACGTGGTCGCGGCATGCACGGCGGCGATCGCCGCCTGTAACTGGTACGTGCCGATCTCGCGTCGGTGCCAGACGCTGTCGATCAGTTCCGTGCCCTCGCGGATCAGGGCGGTATTCCACTGTGTCCGATCCTGCTCGTCGAGCCGCACCAGCTCGTCGCCGTCGGTACGGGCAGTGCGCCGCGAACACCAATCCGCGACTGGCGCGGATCAGGCGGCGATCCCATATCGTGCGCAGGCCGCTGTCGACCAGCACGATGCCCGCCGCGGCGAGCGCGCAGGCCGTCCGCGTGATCGCTCCGATGTTGCCGACGATCCGCACCCCGTCGAGGATGATGATGTCACCCGTCGTTCCGATCAGGTCGCGGAGTCTGGGACGTCTCGGTGCACGCGCCAGCGCAAAGGCGCGCGAACGCTTCTGCTCCCCGAACAGCGTTCGCGCCACACTGTCGTCAAGGACGTAGCGCGGCACGTCTGCGTCGATGCCGGCGAACGTAGAAGGGTCGGCGGAGGCCGAGAGGTACAGGGTGTCCACCTCGACCCCGCAGGCGATGGCCTGCTCGATGTTCTCCAGATCGTCGAGGACGAAGATGCTCGGTCTCTCGGAGCGGTTGCGCAGCACGTCGGCGATGCGCCGAACGACCGGGTGGCGTGTGCTGTCGATCGTTTGCACCGTCGCCGGTTCACGCGTCTCGCTCGCAATCGTCGCTGCCTCCATGCGCAGAAGCGTGGGCCCTCACGCGACGTCGGGGTCAAGATGCGGGAGGGCGCGCGCCTACTCCCACCGAGCGTTGGCAGGATCGACGCCGTGGCGCAGCGCGTTCGCATCGATGACTTCGGAAAGCCACGAGGAAAGCTCTGGTTCTCGCGCGTCGAAGTAGGCGCTGAATCGTGCGTCCTGGACGTAGCGCTGTCCAAGGCACACCTGCATCGAATGGGTGCAGGCGAAGAGTTGACCGATCATCTCTCGATGCTGCTCCGCTAGGTCGTTGGCCTCATCGCTGCCGGGTGCGACACCAGAGCGTTTCGCTGCCGCGAGTTCCGAATACAGGGCATCACCATTGGCCTGCATCCGTCTCCGGTCGTCCTCCGAGAACACCGCCGCGTTCCGCTCGAACTGCGCCCACTCGTCGGAGTCTCCCCAGCGTTCGCGTGCTTCTTCCGCCCAATCCTCACGCCAGCCCTGACCGAAGATCTCCGCCTGCTGCTGCGCGGTGAGCGTGGCTCCCGCCGTGCTCGATGCCAAGACCTGATCGACGGCGTCAGCCATCTGCCGAAGCCTCGTGATCCGCTCTTCGAGCAGTCGCCGTTGCTGCTGAAGCTGTTCCGTCTCGTCCACAGCGGGATCGTCTAGAAGCGCGGCAATCTTCGTCAGGGCGAACCCGAGTTCCTGGTAGACGAGCACTCGATGGATGCGCCCTACGTCTACGGCTGAATATGCCCGATACCCTCCCGGCGTGCGGCCTCGGGGCTGAACCAGACCCACTGCATCCCAATGATGCAAGGTCCGCACGGTAACGCCGACAAGTGACGCCACATCACCGACCGTCAGTTCCTGCGACACCTGCTCAAGCGCTGCCTCATCGGTCTGACCCCGGAGCCAAGGCGTCATCGACTCCGGCACGTTCACATCCACTCTCAGTTCCCTCCCGATCCGCGCTACCTGAGGCTACTGCGCCCTCCTATTTTCCCATCCCCAACGTCGCTTCACAGCACCAGCCTGTTCCTATGAACAGACGCGCGCTACGTGTGCATAGCTGGGCCTGTCACATGCTGCGTCTTGCCCCGTCGCAGCGCGGGTCGGTGCGGCGGGTCTCGTGCTCGAACGGGTCCTGTAGTTGCCGTTCACCCCGTCATGCCTGCTCTCGTGGCAGCGAGCGGCGAGGCGACGGGCCGTGGTGACGGCGACGGTGAGTGACTCCACCGTCAAAGTCACCGGGTGATGCGATCCGGCCGGGGCCTGGATCGGGCCGCTCCACCGTCCCGAGCCGTCCCAGGCGGGCACCCCTGCCTCGGTGGCGACGCTTGCGCCGACTTCGTGCCCGTGCAGGGCTAAGGCGAGCAGAAGCCGTTCCACCGATTCCCGGGGTGGGAAGAACCAGTCGTTTCGTGGCCCGATTGAGGTGATCTCCAGCAGTGCGGTGGGTGGTTCCGTCGTGGCAGATCCGTTCGCCACATCCGGTAGTCCGGGTTGTTGGGATACCACTGCCGCCGCGACCTGGTTCAGCGCCTGGACGTCGGCGGACGTCACCCATGGGGCATGACGGCGTTCGATCGAGTAGTCGTGCAGCGGGCTGCGGGCAGTGCGATACGACTCGACACTCCACGAGTCCTTGGCACGCACCGGCAGGTCTGCTCTTGATTGCGCGTCAAGCGCTGCAGATGTCGCTGCATCGGGCGGCCGGATGAGCCTTCGATTTGCGGCAGGACCGCCAGTTGGCCCCTGGTCCTTGCCGTAGTACTCCAGCCGTACCTGGTGGAGTTGGAGTCTTCGCTGGTAGTTGGCTGGTTTGGCGCGGTATTGGTGTCGGCGTCGCCCTCATGGCCATCGATCTGTGTGGTCGATGGGTCGGTTGGTGGTGATCAGGTGTGCCAGGAGACGTCGGACCTCGCCGAGGGGGAGGGGTGTGAGGCCGTGATTGGATTCGGCGCCCCGTTTTTGGCGTGGGCGGCGGTGACGGCGAGGTAGGCGTGGGCGCACAGAGCGAGCGTCATGTGGCGGTACCAGCGTCGTATCGACGCACCTGGTAGTGGTCCAGGCCGACCTCGGTCTTGGCGGCCTGGAAGCACTCCTCGATCGCCCGCCGGGTCCCGGTGATACGGATCAGGTCTTCGTCCTGGATGCCGGCCAGGCCGAAGCCCACGGCGAGGGCACGCCCAACATCACTTCGTGTTGGTGTCGATGGTGTAAACCACGTCTGGCCCGACGTCATGGCGGGTGATGCCGGGTACGTCGGGGATGTTGAGCAGTGGTTCGTATGGGGTGCCCTGGACCCGGTCGCGCAGCAGGACGACGCTGCGGATGCCGAGCTGGTGCAACTGATCCAAGGCCGGCTGGCTGGGGAAGGTCGTCATGACGTCGCGGATCGCCTGACGGTTGGGTGTGGTGTAGCTGGCCGCACCGTTGACCATGGCGGGAAAACCGTCGGTCGACCACAGTAGGACGTGGAGGTCGATGCCGTCGTTGGATGGCAATACCATGATCGGGGCGTGCGCGGAGGCTAGCGCCATCGCGGCCGGTTTGGCTGGGGTTTGGGGGTGGTCCAGGTCAGGCAGGCCCTCAGCGAGCACGAGGACCAGCAACGGAACGGTCAGTAGCCGTGCCTCTCCCACCGACCATTTCGGCTTGGCGCCCCTGCGAGCCACGTCGGCCAGGTGGGTAACCAGGCCGGCCGCGAGGATGGCCAGGCAGAGAGTGGGCCACAAGATCAACCGGCCTGGTGTACGGGATCCATCGAACCCGGGCACGTAAAGATAGAGCACGCGGTAGATCGGCCCGTTCGTGCCCAGCGCGAGCAGCACTCCGACGACCGTCCCAAGCAGCAGCAGAAGCCGTTGCGTCGGTGACCAGCGGGACAGGAAGAGGCCGGCGAAGGCCAGTAGATACAGGGCGTACCCGCACAGCAGCACCTTCTCAGTCGGTGCCCCACCAAGAGCGATGCGGGCGTCGTTGTGCAGGGTGCCCCAGGGCAGGGAGGACTGCGGCGCCACGAGAAGTCCGCGCAGTGTCGGAGAGAAGTACGCGACGTAGTCCCAGTCCCGGGTGACAGTTGGGTTGAGCTCGCGGACTTGTTGGTACGCGTAAGCGAAGTATCCGGTCACCGCGGTGAAGACCAGCCCCCCGATCAGATCACTGACGATCAGCCGGAGGCCAAGGCGTGGGCGGTGGATCAGCCAGGCTGTCAGTGTGATCAGGGAGAGGGCGGCGAGGACGTATACGAATCCCAGCCCCACGCCGAAGCCTAGGCTGACCTGCCAGGCCGCGACCAGCCAGCCAGCGAACGCCCATCCCGGCCGGACTCGTTCGGGAAGGTAGCCGCGGGTGAACGAGAGTCCGTGGCCGCGCGCCAGCATCGCCAGGGCCAGAGTGATGCCACCGGTGGAGAGAATATTCAGATGGCCGGCGTGGCCGTAGCGCCAGGGCGCGTAGGCGAGGGCGGCCCCGGCTACCGCGGCGGCGACCTGATTCGCGCCCAGTTGGCGCAGGAGCGCGTAGCCGCCGAGGAAGGCGAGCGCGAAAGCCAGCACGAACAGGATGTTGTAGCGCAGCACGGCGCCGACTACACCGCTGCCTATCAGCCCTGCCGGGGCATAGCCGAGCAGGCTGTCGTTCAGGGCCAGACCGTACTTGTCGGGATAGAAAGCGTTGGTATCCCACAGGCCGCGCAGGCCGTGGGTGAGAGCGTGGCCACCCCATCCCACCAGCCATGCTTGGGCCGTCGGGTCACCCGCGTCACCGACGATGGTGTGGGCCGGGTCGGCGATCGGCGCAGTCCTGGCGCCGGCAGTCATCGCGCGAACCGCGTACGGCGGAATCAGCCAGATCATCGCGACAGCGAGGAGCACTGAACCGAGGCCCGCGATGCTCAGTTCCCGCCGATGGACCCCACGTGTCAGCCAATTCCTCGTGCCTGAACCGGCACGCGCGAGTCGGCCATTTTTTCCAAGCTCGCTGAGAGTGGCGGCTGATGTGGGGCCTCCTGCCGGTGGCTCTACCTGCGTCATCACATTGACCCTCACTGTTGAACCGCCGCAGTAAATCATGAGCAGGGCGGCGCATAGAGTCAAGACCTCGATCAATGTCGTTCTGGTAGCCGGGACTTACGCTGTTTATCAAGGCGTCTTGTCACGCAGGAGTCGCGATCGGTGTAGCGGCGCATCTCGCCGCTTCCGAAACAGGACAGGCCAGGGTTGCTGCAGGCCCTCGCCCGGGTTCCGGACCCGCGGGACGCCGGCGGCCGGATCCATCCGCTGCCGGGACTGCCCGCGATCGCGATCGCGGCGGTGGTTTCGAGATCGAGCCGCGTCGCGGAGATCGTCGAATGGGCCGCCGACCTGCCGGACGCGGCGTGGGATCGTCTCGGTGCAACCCGCGAGGCGTTCACCGTTGCCCGGCGGGTGCCTGACGACAGCACCCTGTCCCGGGTACTGACCGGTATCGACGCCGGCGCCCTCGATACTGCGGTGTGCCGCTGGCTGCTCAGCCGGGCGGTTCTGACCGGGGCCGGCAGGCGAGTGATCGCGGTCGACGGCAAGACACTGCGCGGCAGTGGGCCGACCGGGACCCAGGTGCACCTGCTGACCGCACTAAACCAGGCAGGCGGTGGTCGGGTCGGTGAAGTCGGCTGACGGTTGCGCTGACCGAGGAAGGGCTGCCACAGATTCGGTCAGCACCCATGCCGTGAGGCAGGCGCCACACGGCGGCAGGGCCAGCGGGGGCGTCGGTTCGAATCCGGCCGTCCCGACGCAGGTCAGAGGGTTGATCCGGAAATCGGGTCGACCCTTTCGCCGTTCTGGGGGCCAAGATCAGCCGTACATCAGGCGATGATCGGCCGGCGCTGTCCACGGGGGACGCCGGCCGAGCCGCATAGCTCCGCCAGGAGGGCGTCCACCGCGGGCCGTTGCGGCGTGCCGCCGAGGGCGCGAGTGACTGCGAAGATGCGTCGCTCGGTGACCGGCTCGACCAGTGGCTCCACGTGCACCCCGAGTGGCACGTGGCGCAGCGCCAGCTCCGGCACCAGCGCGGCGCCCAGCCCGGCCGCGACGAGGTCCAGCGTGAGCGCGAAGTCGACGGCACGGTGCCGGATGTCCGGCTCGAAGCCGGCGAGCCGGCAAGCGTGCAATGTGGACCGCAGGCACGGCGTGTGCTCGGCGCTGGCGATCCATGGCACGTCGCTCAGCTCGGTCAGCCGGCCGGTGTGACGACGCCACCGGACCGGGGTGATCAGGTGCATCGGGTCTGTGGTGACCGGATGCCGGTCCAGGTCGTCGACCAGCGGCGCGGGCACGTGGTCGTATTCCTGCAGCACCGCCACATCGAGGGTGCCGGAGCGCAGGTCGAGGCGGCTCTGTTGGTCTTCGGCCTCGATCACCCGCACATCCAGCTCCGGGTGCTTCGCCCGTAGGCGGGCGGCGGAGGGAGCCACCAGCGCGCCGGCTGCGGACGCGAACGCGCCGACCCGCACCGTACCGTTGACGCCGTGGCGGAGCGCGGCGAGTCCGGCCACCGCCTGCTCCACCGCGCCCAGCACGTCCTTCGCGTGGCTGGCCAGAACCTGGCCGGCCGGGGTGAGGACGATCCCGCGCCCGGCCCGCTCGACAAGCTCGTGCCCGGCCTCTCGGGAAAGCTGGACGAGCTGCTGAGAGACCGCCGACGGAGTGACGTGCAGCGCCGCGGCGGCGGCGGTGACGCTGCCGCGCAGCGCGACTTCGTGCAGCACGCGGAGCCGGCGTACATCAAGATCCATGTAGCCACGCTACAGCAGCAATGAAGAACGTTGAACTGGTCCTTAAGCGTTGCCTCGGGCAGCGTAGCCGGCATGAAAGCATCACACCGACTTCTCGCCCTGCTCGTCGCCGCGATCTGGGGCGTCAACTTCGTCGCCATCGAGCTGGGCCTGCGCGACCTGCCGCCGCTCGTGCTGACCGCGCTGCGCTTCGTCGCGGCGGCGGTGCCGCTGGTCTTCCTGGTGCCGCGCCCCAGCGCCCGGCTCCGCTACGTGGTCGCCTACGGGCTGGTGCTCGGCGTCCTGAAGTTCGGCGCGCTGTTCACGGCGCTCGCGGCTGGCATGTCGGCCGGTCTGGCCTCGCTGGTGCTGCAGGCGCAGGCCCTGATGTCGGTGCTGCTGGCGGCGGCGGTGCTGGGCGAGCGGCCGGCGCGGGCGCAGGTGGCCGGCGTGCTGGTCGGATCGGTCGGGATCGGCTTGCTGGCGGTCCACAGCGGCGGCCACGCCTCCGTGATCGGCTTCGTGCTGACGCTGTTCGCGGCGGCCAGTTGGGCCCTGGCAAACCTGGTCATGCGGGCCAGCGACGAGACGCGACCGCTCTCGCTGCTGGTCTGGTCGAGCCTGGTGCCGCCGTTGCCGCTGCTCGGCCTGGCCGGCGTTGTCGACGGCGGACAGGCGGTGCTGGGTGCGATCACCGGTCTGTCGTGGCGCGGCTTGCTAGCCGTGGCGTACGTCGCGTACGTGTCGACCCTCGTCGGCTTCGGTATCTGGAACCGGCTGATCGCCCAGTACTCGATCGCGAGAGTGGCGCCGTTCAGCCTCCTGGTGCCGGTCTTCGGGCTCAGCGCGGCGTGGCTGCTGCTCGACGAGCCCGTCGGCCCGACGGAGCTGGTCGCAGCCGCGATCGTCCTCGCCGGGCTGGCGCTGGTGGTACGGCGTTCCACAGCGGACCGCAACAACGCCACGGATGCGAGCGACGGTCGCGAGCCCGAGTATGCCCCGGCCGCGACTGCCTAGTCCGCGGCCACGACACCTCAGCGCGCTGGGCGCAATCAAGACGGATGACGGTACGGCTCGACCGCAGCGAGCATTCTTGCCACCCAGAAACTGGGAGTACGCGTGGCGCCGTAGCGATCAGCAAGCTCGGCGTCGAGCGCGTCGCGTCTGACTCCTCCGCGTGGCCAGCCAGCTTCCATCGCGGTGATGAGCTCGCACTGTGTGGGAAAGCTGAACCGTGTCACCGCGTTGACGTTCCGCCAGGCACTGTCCCCAACACGGGGATCCGGATCAACCTTTCCACCGACGTCCAGCCCTGGACGTTCGGCAGCTCACGACCCTTCGGCGGTCGGTGGTCCCCGCGATTCGGGGGAGCAGGTTGGGAGCAGCCGGGTGCCCTGAACGGCCTTGAAAATCGGCCACGGCATCAACCGCACCCACCCTTGCCGAAGATCCAGGTTTCCACAGGTCAGAGTGGGTGCAGCGTCCTGCGCGCGCGAAGGCGTCAGCCTCGGCGCCCCGGTCTCAGGAACGACCCATGACCCGTGCACGGCTTTGCCCGCCCGGGTTGCCGCATTTCGCGGCAGCGTGTCCTCCATTGTCGGCAGTGCGGTCCTCAGGTCGGTGCGGCGAAACGGACTTCGTGTGACGCTTTGGGGGCGAGTAGGTCCAGCAGCTCGCTGCCCTCGGTGGTCAATGCCTCGCGGTCGGCTGCGGACAGTGGTTCGAATGGGTGCACGGTCAGGGACGCCGCGCCTCGTGCCGTGGTGAACGTCCAGGTTGCTGCGGTGAAGCCGTCGAGGAGTACCAGGCGGGGGACGGGACCGTGCGGGACGAAGTTCTGCTGGCGGAGGCCGTCGGTGACCACCCTGGACCGGTCGTGGTGAGACAGCAGCAGGTTGTCGAAGTCGTACAGGTACCGGGCAGGCGCGCTGACCTGGGGGTCGGGTCGGGGTGCGTCGGGTAGGTCGAACAGTTCGACGCCGTTCTCGTCGCGGAACGTGGCCAGGCGGGGCCGGAGCCGGTCGAGCACCTCCGCCAGCCGGGTGAGACCGCACCAGGTCTGCGCGTCGCGTACGGTCGCCGGGCCGAACGCGGCCAGGTATCGCAGGAGCATCTGGTCGATCGGCTGGTCGGTGCGCAGCGGCGCGCCGACCCACGATTCGAGCGGCGCGTGGACGGTTCGGCCACTGGCGCCCCACACGCCGCGCGGCGGGGTTTGCACGACCGGCAGCAGGTTGCGAACCGCGTAGGCGAGGCTGGCGGGGTTCCGATCTGGCCACCGCTGAGCCAGCAACCGGCCCAGTTCGCCCGGGGTGCGCGGCTGCTCGTCGAGGAGTTCCCGGCCTGCAGCGACGAGTTCTGCGGTATCCAGTCCGCGCATGGACCGGCCGTGTGTGTGGTTGGCGAACAGGTCGCGGTCCAACGCCGGCTGTACGAGCGGGCGTAGCGCCAGCGCGTCGGACGCGCTGACGAGATGGACCGTCGAGCGCATGAGAGCGATCCGCACTACCCGTCCTTGCGTGAGCAGCGCCCCGATGTCCTCGGGTCGGCACTCGGTGAGCCGGTTCCACAGCCCCACGTACCAGGTGTGCGGGGTCTGGGCCTGCAGGCCGACGAGGTGCTCGATGGCCTGCAGCGGAGTGAGGTCGGCGCGGCGCAGGAGCAACTGCCGGTCGAGGGTGGCGCGGTTGAGGGCGCGGCGGGTCAGGGTTTGCACGGGTGGCCTTCCCGGAGGGTTGAGATCAGGGGTACGCGCGGCGGGCGTACCTGCTGGGTGTGGGTCAGTGGAGTTGGCGGACGTAGCCACGGATGTCGCTCACCAGCAGGTCGGGGGCGCCGTGCGTGGCGAAGTGGCTGCCCTTGTCGTCCACGTGCCAGGACACGATGTTCTTGTGGTCCCTTTCGGCGAACCGGGCGGCGACTGGAAGTCCCAGGCGAAGTTCGCCTTTTCGCCGCCCCCGACCCGCAGTGCTGGTCATCATGAAAAAGGGTGGCTCGCCGGCCCGTCCCGCCCTACTTTGCACGTGGATCCTTCTTCTCCGACCCACTCACGGAGGGACTTCACCCCGCGTGACGCCGCCTGCTCTTTAGCCCTGACACCTTCCCCGTGCATCGGTCGCCGACGTCGCCGTCGGCTCCTCTCCCATGCCTTCCGTCAGGTCTTCAGAGGGATCATGTCTACGCATCCTCATATCGTCTCGTCCTGGACCCATCGGCGCACGCCCCCTGCCCTGCTCGCGTACCGCTGCGTCCACTGCCATTCCGGCCTCGTCGGCACCGGCGACGGCAAGTTCCGCGTCAATGCCACCAGCGAGCTTTTCGACATCCTGCTCCTGGGCACCCGCGTTTCCTGCGCCGGCACCAGCACAATCACGGTCCACGATCGCGTCCCGGTCCGTTACCTGGATCCGATCCGTGTAGAGGGCTACTCCGGCAACTCCTCCCGCCATGGGCCAGCGCTCGGACGAAAGTCGAGGTGGCCTTGTCCCGGACTGCATCACACGGCGGCCCGCGCGCGGTCGTTCGTGACCGGGCGCGAACGAAGATCAGGGCCGGCCCGATACCGGCGACGAAGGTGAACGGGGGGATGCAGGGGAGTCCGGACGGGACCGGGGCTTCGCCAGGCCGTACACCTCAACCGCTCCGCCGCGAGGGACCACCCGACGGCGTCGAGTCGGACAAGCACAAGGCTCTCAAGGACCGGCTCGCGACTGTCTCCGACCGGGCCGGCTTCTGGGGGCCCGCTCGTCGACCGGCAAACGGGTTGCGGACGTGCTGGTGCGCGGTGAGGGTGCCCTCCTGCTCGGGCACGAGCCGCAGGTGTCGGGCGTCATGGCCCGGTACGTCCGCTACGCCGACCATCACCGTTGGCAGGACCTCGCCGGGCTCTTCACACCGAACGGCACCTCCCGAACCACCCTCTCAGGTCGTGGAGGCCGGGGCCGTCTCGCGGACCAGCGTGACAGCGCTGTGGTTGGCGGCCGGAATGATCAGCGACGATGCGACGAGCGCGGCGACGGCGATGCCCAGCCATCCCCAGAAGCCGAAGGCGATGACCAGGCCGGAGAGCGCCGCCGGGCCGATGATGTTCTGCGTGATCACGTGCAGGTCGAACGCCCCCAGGTACTCGCCCTGAGCGTGCTCGGGGGCGAGGCCGAACGCGAGCCCCCAACCGGAGGCGGCCTGCATCACCTCGGCCACGGAGAGGATCAGCACGGCGGCGACGATCGCCACGGACGCCAGGATCACGTTGTCGTCGAGCGCGGTCACCGCCAGGACCGCGCAGCCGCCGGCCAGCCAGTAGCCGGAGCGCCGGGCGAGCCGACCGGCGCCGTGCACGGTGTCCGCGCCCCGGCTGGCCCGTACCTGGAACAGGATGACGAACGCGGTGTTGACGATCAGCAGCAGAGGAATCAGGAAGTGCGGCAGGTCGGTGCGGTTGAGCGCCCAGAGCGGCATCGTCACCAGGATGATGCTGACGTGCGAGGCGAGGATCGTCGAGACGCCGATCACCGCGAGGAAGCGTGGGTCGCGGACTGCGGCGAAACGCCTGAAGCCCACCGGTGCGGGACGCGGCGGCACGTCGGGCAGGCGGGTGACGAGGAGCGCGGCGCCGGCCATCAACGCGGCAGTGGTGAGGGGGATCAGCACGAGCAGCCGTTGGCTGAGGGCGGCGACGGCCGCCACGCCGATACCGATGCTGAATCCAATGTTGAACACCGACCGCATCATGGCCTTGAGCTTCACCCGCTCCTCGGCGGGCACGAGGTTGCCGATGAGGGCCCCGTTGGTCGGGCCGGTGCCGTACTCGAGGAAGCCGACGGTGACCACCAGCGCGAAGAAGGCGGTCGCGCTGTCGACGAGGCTGTAGAGCCCGAATCCGACCGCCAGCGCGGCGAACAGGATGACGAGCAGGCGGCGGGCGCCCACCCGGTCGGCGATCACACCGAACAGGACCGAGGAGAGGAAGGCGGACAGGCCGGCGGCCGACAGGCCCAGGCCCACCTGCCGGGCGTCGAGTCCGACACGCAGCGTGAAGTAGACGATGCTGCCGCTGAGGAAGACTCCCTTGCCGATGGATTCGGCCAGTCGGATCGCGATCAGCTTCCTGCGGAGCGGGTCGGTCGGTACCAGGCCGGCGACAACGTCCGTCACTCGTGACAAGGGCATGGGTCAATCCTGGCGACGGCGGTGTCCGGCGGACAGGGCGACAGGTGTAGTGCGTACGGGACGACGTCCCGGATCGGCCGGGAAATTCTCCCGTGGACTCCCGGGGCCGGCGGCACGTCGACCGTCTGTGAAAGGTCCGCTGTGGACGGCTTCGTCAGGGCCAAGACGGAAAGTCTGGTTCGGTTTTTCGATGCGTCAAAAGGCTGACCGAGCCCGTTCCCGGGATCACTTCTTGTGTTGTTCTGTTGGCCGTGAGTAGATGTTCATCACGACGCGGGGTCGGCGCTACCGCGGCGTTTCCCCGCGCGACTAAGACACCGCGGGCCGTTCGGACGGGGTGAGGTGGATAGATGGTCAGCGTTGGCTCGGTCTCGGAACTGACTCGGAACATGAGGCGGTGTCCGGAGGAAGTCGCGGCGGAGACACAACCCGACGCGGTGACGGTGGTCCTGGCCGACGCTCAGCCGGTGGTGCGCAGGGGCCTGCACGCCCTGCTGTCGCCGTCGGCTGAGGTCGCCGTGACAGGTGAGGCGGCGTCCGCGCGGGAGGCGTTGGCGCTGGCCACCGCCACACGTCCCGACGTGCTCGTTCTCGACGTCGAGCTGCCGGGGTTCCAGGCGGGGGTGACGATCCAGGAGATCAACCGGGTGTCGCCCTCGACAGCGGTGCTGGTCTTCACCGCGGTCGAGGACGAACACGCGATACTCGCGGCCATGTGGGCGGGCGCCCGGGGCTACGTGCTCAAGAGCTGCCCGGGCGACGGCATCGTCCGGACGATCCGGGGCCTCGCGACGGGTGAGGTCATCCTCGGCCCCCGGGTGGCCGACAAGCTCATCGGGCAACTGAGCCTGGAGCCCCGCAATCAGCAGCTCTTCCCGGAGCTGACAGCCCGCGAGCGGGAGGTGCTGGAATTGATTGCCTCGGGTATGCGCAACGTGGCGATCGCCGCGAAGCTGAATCTGTCCCCGAAAACGGTCAGCAATCATATTTCCATCATCTTCAGCAAATTGAACGTTTCTGACCGGTACGAGGCGATCGAGGTCGCCCGTCGGGCGCGGTTGGGGCGCCCCGGGCCGCCCGGCTCCCATTCACCAGTGGTGCGTGGTGGCAGCGTTCTGCTGACCGGCAGGCGTAATGTCGTGGCGCCGGGCGCGGCCGCGTACGCCGGCACGCGGTCGGTGCGGGGGTGAGCGGGATGAGCCTGGACCTGGACGCGATCGCCAACCGACTGGAGCCACGGTTCGGCCGGGCCGCGCACCGCTGGGCGGGCACGCTGCGCCAGCGGCTCGACGACCTCGTCGAGCAGTGGGAGCTAACTCTCGGTGACCCGCTCAAGTCCGGCAACTCCTCGGTGGTGTTCCGGTGCGTGGGCCCGCTCGGCGACGCGGTGCTCAAACTGTCCCCGGACAGCTACGCCGTGCGGGAGGAGGTAGACATGCTGCGCCAGTTCGCCTCCAGCGGACGGGTGCCGGCGGTGCGGGAGTCGGCCAAGGGCGCCGTCCTGCTCGAAGCGATCCACCCCGGCACCCTCGTGGAGAAGATGCCGCAGCCGCCCTCACCGCGGGAGTACGCCGCCTTCCTCACCGATCTGCACGGCGCGGGCGACCCGGCTGCCGCTCCCCGTCAACTGGCGGACTGGATCGACGTGCTGTTCAACTCGGCGACGCGCCGGGGTGCCGACCTGAGCGGGTCCAAGCGGCTGCGCGACGACCTTTTCGCGGTGCCCACCGACACCGTGCTGCTGCACGGGGACCTGCACCTCGGCAACGTGCTCAATGGCGGAGGCAGGGGCCTGGTGGCGATCGACCCGATGGCGTGCGCCGGTGACCCCTGCTTCGACGCCGTGGACTACGTGCTGGAGGGTCTGGACCGCGCGGAGATGGTGCGCCGCCGCGACGAGCTGGCGAGCGCCGCCGGCATCGACGTGGGCCGGCTCGACGCCTGGTGCCGGGTGACGGCCCCGATCGGCGCCACGTACGTCAGCAATCCCTTGCACTCCGCCGAGCTGGCGGCCTTCGGGCGCGGCGAGTACTGACCGGCCGACCACCGCCCCGGTCTGACGGCAACCCGCGTCGGGCCGGGGCCGCGCCGTGCCCGGGGACCGAGGCGACGTGTCGCCGACGCGACCGGGAGCTTTTCCTGGTGGGGCAGGAGAACGTGCTCTGCCGCGCGGGACGTGCCGGGCCGCACGATCGGTGCATGGTTCGTACCGGTCGTGCTTCCTTCGCCCAGGAACGCCTCTATTTCCTCGATCAGCTCCAGCCCGGAAACCCGGCGTACGTGGTGGCCTTCGCGGTGCACCTGCGCGGTGCGCTGCGACCCGAGGCCCTTCGCGCGGCCCTGACCCGGGTGGTCGCCCGGCACGACGCGCTGCGCACCACGTTCGCGGTGGTCGACGGTGTCCTCACCCAGCGGGTGTCGTCGACGCCCGCTGTGGACGTCGACATCACCGCCGACGGGTGGGTCGATCGCGCCACCCAGGAGGCCCACCTGCGGACGCTCGTCGCCGAGCAGGCTCGGCAGCCCTTCGACCTCGCCAACGGGCCGGTGGTGCGGGCCTACCTGCGCTCCTGGGGCCCGGACGAGCACGGCCTCGCGGTGCTCGTGCACCACATCGCCTGCGACGGGTGGTCGGTGGGTCTGCTCCTGCGCGACCTGGCCGCCGAGTACGACGCCGCTGTCGACGGGTCGGTGGCCGCCTACGAGGAGCCCGCCGAGTCCTACCTGGCGTACGCCGAGCGGCAGCACGAGACGTGGCGACGGGACAGCTCGGGCCTCGACTTCTGGCGTGCGGCGCTGGTCGACGTGCCGCAACTGGCGCTGCCCACCGACTTCCCCCGCCCGAGCGTGCTCGGCACCACCGGCGCGGTGCTGCGCCGCCCGGTCGAGCCGGAACTGGTGCGGCGGCTGGGGGAGTGGGGGCGGGCGCGGGGCGTGACGCTGTTCGCGGTGACGCTCGCCGCGTACGCCTCGGTGCTGTCCCGGTACGCGCGCCAGGACGAGGTGGTGGTCGGCGTTCCGGTGGCGAACCGGATGGATGACGCCGAGGAGCGCCTGGTCGGCTGTCTGGTCAACACGCTGCCGATCCGGCTCGACGTGTCCGGCCGGCCGAGCTTCACCGAGCTGGTGGACCGGGCACGACGGACCAGCATGGCGGCCTTCGCCAATCAGGACGTGCCGTTCGAGCAGATCGTGCGGGCCACCGTGGGGGAGCGGCAGCTCAGCCACGCGCCACTGTTCCAGACCTCGCTGACGGTGCAGAACTTCCCGTTCGCGTTCCCCGAGTTCGCCGGGGTACGGCTGACCGAGGTCGACGTCGAGATCGACGTCACCAAGTTCGACCTGGGCCTGACCCTCGACGTCTCCACCGACGTGCCGTTCCTGCGCGCCGAGTACAGCACCGAGCTGTTCAGGGCGGAGACCGTTGGCACGCTGCTCACGCACTACCTGACGTTCCTGCGGTCGATCGTCGACGAGGAGCAGCGGGAGCCGTCCATGGTGGACGAGGCCGAGCGGGCGCTGCTCACCGAGGGGGTGAACCCGCCGCTCGCGTCGGCGCCGGTTACGCACCCGTCGGTGCTGCGTCGCTTCGCCGACCACGTGGCGGCGACCCCGGACGCGGTGGCCGTACGCCACCGGGACGTCGAGATCACCTACGCCGAGCTGGACCGGTGGGCCGGGCGGATCGCGGCGGGCCTGGCCGACCGCGGTGTCCGCCCCGGCGTCCGGGTGGGGCTGCTGCTCGGCCGTTCACCGGCGGTCGTCGCGGCGATCCTGGGCGTGTGGAAGCTCGGCGGCGTCTACGTGCCGCTGGACCCGGACTACCCGCGCCAGCGCCTCGAACTGATCGCCGCGAACGCCGGGATGGCGGTGCTCGTGGTGGACCCGGAGACCGCAGAGGCGGCCGCGGCGCTCACCCGCGACAGCGGGACTCCCCTGGCCGACGCGCACACCCTCGACGGAATCTCCGTGCTCGAGGAGACCTTCCCGGGGCCGGACGACCCGGCGTACGTCATCTACACCTCCGGCTCGACCGGCGTACCCAAGGGGGTCCTGGTCGGGCACGGCGGCCTGGACGCGCTGAACAGCCCGACCCCGGCGGGCCTGGACGTCACGGCCGCCGACGTGTGGCTGGCGGCCAGCTCGTTCTCGTTCGACGCGTCGGTGTGGGAGATGTGGGGCGCGCTGACCACCGGCGCCCGGCTGGTCATCGCCGAGCGGGTCGACCTGGTGGACCGGGAACGGCTGGCCCGGCTGGTGCGTCGCGAGGCCGTCACCGTGCTGTTCCAGACCCCGGGCGCGCTCTACCGGTTGCTGCCGCCGTACCTGCGGGCGCTCGAGGAGGACGAGACCTCCCGCATCCGCTACGTCGTCCTTGGCGGCGAGGCGCTGAGCTGGTCGCGGCTGGCGTCGCTGATCGCCGACGCGCCGGGTCTGCAAACGGTGTTCGTCAACATGTACGGCATCACCGAGGGCACCATCCACGTCACGATCTTCCAGGCGTCGGCCGCCGACGTGCCCCGGGTCCCCGAGGGTGCCATCGGCGTGCCGTTGCCGTCGGCGCGCTGCTACGTCCTCGACGAGGACCTGCGGCCGACCGGCCTCAACGTGCCCGGCGAGCTGTACTGCGGCGGCGCGCTCGTGGCGCACGGCTACCTGGACAACCGGGAGCTGACCGAGGCGCGGTTCCCGCCCGACCCGTACGGCGGCGGGGTCATGTACCGCACCGGCGACGTGGTGAAGTGGGGTCTCGACGGGAGCATGGTGTACCTCGGCCGCAACGACACGCAGGTGCAGGTGCGCGGCTACCGCGTCGAGCTGGCTGAGGTGGAGGGCGCCCTGCTCACCCACGCCGCGGTGCGGTCGTGTGCCGTGGCCGCCGAGGACGACGAACTCGTCGCGTTCGTGGTCCACGGGATCGGCCCGGACGCCGAGCACGACCTGCGGGCGCGCCTGCGCGAGACACTGCCGGCGTACATGGTGCCGTCGCGGATCCTGACCGTGGCGACCATCCCGCTCACCGCGCACGGCAAGGTGGACCTTCCCCGCCTGCTGGCCGACAGCCGGGCGGCACGGACGGTCACCGCGCCGTCGCGGCCACCGGCCTCAGTGGTCGGCACCGGGTTGGAGGAACGGATCCGGGCCTGCTGGGTCGAGGTGCTGCGGCGGCCCGACGTCGGGCTGCACGACAACTTCTTCGACCTGGGCGGCCACAGTTTCGCGCTGATCGCGCTCCAGCAGCGGATGTCCGAGGAGGGTCTGGACGTCTCGGTGACCGACCTCTTCCGCTGCGGCACGATCGCCGGCTGCGCGGCGGCGCTCCAGCACACCGCGCCCGTCGTCGCGGACCCCAACGCGGCGCAGCGCCGCCAGGGCCGCGCCCTGCTGGCCGACCGGCGGCGCAGCGTGCGAGCCGGCCGTGGCTGAGCTGGACGACAGCGCCGCGGTGGCGGTGGTCGGCATGGCCATCCGGGTCCCCGGCGCCGGACGCGACCTGGACCGGTTCTGGCGACACGTCCACGACGGCGTCGACGCCGTCAGCGTCTTCACGCCCGGGCAGCTCGTCGGTTGGGGCGTACCCAAGGATCTGGTGGAACGGTCGGGCTTCGTGCCGGCCCGCGCGGTGCTCACCGACGCGGACCGCTTCGACCACCGGCTGTTCAGCTACTCACCGTCGGACAGCGCCCTGATGGACCCCCAGCAGCGGATTCTGCTGGAGTGCGCCTGGGCGGCCCTGGAGCACGCCGGCCACCCGCCGGTCGCCGCCGACGGCAACCGGGTCGGGGTGTACGTCGGCACCGGGCTCAACGTCTACCTGCTGGACAACGTGTGGCCCAACGAGCGCGCGGTCGAGGCGGCCGGTGGCCTGGGCGTGATCATCGGCAGCGACAAGGACTTCGCCGCCACCCGGATCGCCTACAAGCTGAACCTTCAGGGGCCGGCGCTGACTGTGCAGACCGCCTGCTCGACGTCGCTCGTCGCGGTGCACCAGGCGACGCAGGCGCTGCTCACCTACGACGCCGACGTGGCACTGGCCGGCGCTGCCACCGTCGCCCCGCCGACCCGGCGCGGACACCTGCACGAGCCCGGCGGCATTTTCTCCGCCGACGGTCGCTGCCGCGCCTTCGACGCCGCCGCCGACGGGACGGTACCGGGCGACGGAGCGGGCGTGGTGGTGCTCAAGCGCCTCACCGACGCGCTGCGCGACGGCGACACCGTGCACGCGGTGATCCGTGGCTCCGCGGTCAACAACGACGGCGCCCGCAAGGCCGGCTTCACCGCGCCCGGTCCGACCGGTCAGGCCGCCGTCATCGCGGCGGCGTTGGAGGTGGCCGACGTCGACCCGGACACCGTGGGCCTGGTCGAGACGCACGGCACCGGCACCGCGCTCGGCGACCCGATCGAGGTGGCGGCGCTGCGGCAGGTGTTCGACTCCGCCCGGCCCGACCGGGCGCCCTGCGCGCTGGGCGCCGTCAAGTCGGTCGTCGGACACCTGGACACCGCCGCCGGGGTGGTCGGCATGATCAAGACGGTCCTGGCCCTGACGCACCGGACGATTCCTCCGATCGCGCACCTCCGTACGCCCAACCCGGCGATCCGACTGGACGGCTCGGTGTTCGAGCTGCCGACGACCGCCCGACCCTGGGCGCCTGTCGACGGCGTACGCCGCGCCGGGGTGAGCGCCTTCGGCATCGGCGGCACCAACGCCCACGTAGTGCTGGAGGAGGCCCCGCCAATCGCGGCCCGACCCCGCCGACACGTCCCGCAGCTCGTCCTGGTCTCTGCGAAGACCGCCGCGGTGGCGCAGGAGAGCCTGGACCGGGTCACCGCGTTCGCGGCGGGAACCGCGCCCGGGGACCTGGCCGACCTCGCGTACACACTGCGGACCGGCCGCGCCGAGCTGCCCTGGCGGGCCGCCGTCCTGACCGGCGTGACCGACGGGGTCGCCCGGCTGCGCAAGGTCGACGCGACGGCTCGGGCGCGCGGGGTGGCGCTGCACCTCACCGGGGCCGGTGCGGTGACCGGCAACCGACCCAACTACGACGCCGACCCGGTGTACCGGCGGACCGTCGACGAGGGCGTCGCGCTGCTGCGTGGCCACGACCTGGACGATTCGGTCCGGGAACGCGGCGACCGGCTGCTGGCCTGCGTCGGCCTGACCCGGTCGCTGCGCAGCCGGGGCGTCACCCCGCGCGCTCTGGCCGGTGACGGTGTCGGCGCGGTGGCCGCCGCCGTCGTGGCCGGGGTGATGTCGCTCGCGGACGCGCTGGCGCTGCTGCGCGACACCGACGACCCCGGGGTACGCCTGCACCCCGCCGCTCTGCCCCTGCTCATCGACGGGCGGCCCGACGACAGCGCCTTCTGGCGGGCCGCGGCCCTCCGTCCCCCGACGTCGACGCCGCCCCCCGACGTGCCCGACCCGGTGCTCTGGATCGAGGTCGGCACCAGCGTCACCCCGCACCTGGACGCCGACCAGCCGCCGCTTCCCGCCAACCGGCACGCCCGACTGCTGGCGACCGTCGGCGCGCTGTGGCAGCTGGGTCTCACCGACGCCTGGGATCCCGTGCACGACACCGGCCGCCGCCGGCTGCCCGCCCCCACCTACCCCTTCGCGGCCACCCGGCACTACCTGGACGCACCCGGAGCCGACCCGACCACAGAGAGGCGACACTGATGCGCGACGTACACGACCGGACCTGGGTGGCCGAGTTCGAGGAGCTGTGGATGGAGGTTCTCGGCGTCGACACCGTCGACGACGACGACGACTTCTTCGACCTCGGCGGCCATTCGCTCAGCGCGCTGCGGCTGAGCACCCTGATCCGCCAGGAACTCAACCTCGCGGTGATGTTCGGCCACGTGCTGGAGAACCCCCGCTTCGCCGACCTGCGCAAGGTCGCGAGCGAGGTGCCGCTGGAGCGTCCGGCGGCGGAGACCGCCTGATGATCGCCCCCGACCTCGCCGCCTGGGCGCCGCTCGCCGCGCGGGTGCTCGGCGGCACCCCCGAACAGGTGAGCGCGGCGGCCGCCACCGAATCGTTCGTCGCTCTGGGCGGCACCTCGCTCCAGGCCATCGCCCTGGTCTCGCTGGGCCAGCGCGAGCTGCGGGCGGACGTGGACAGCGCCCGCCTGCTGTCGGCGCTGCCGCTGGCCCAGGCCCTCGCCGGCGCCGTGGACTTCGTCGACACCGCGCCACCCGTCGTCGCGCGGCGGCCGGCAGAGCGGGAGTTGCTTCCGGGGCAGCGGTCCATGCTGGCCGCGCACCTGCTGGAGCGGGACGCGCCGTACCACCTGATGTTCACGGTGGAGGCGGACGGGCCCCTCGACCCGGCCCGGGTCCGGTGGGCGCTGCGCGAGCTGACCACCCGGCACGAGGCGCTGCGGACACACTTCGTGCGCGACCCCCGCCAGGCCCGGATCGTGCTGCCCGCGCCCTACGAGCCGCGTCTACTGCACCAGACGCTGCCCGACGACGACGCGGTACGCGCCGTGCACGACCTGTACGGCCCGGCCGCCGCGCGTCTGCTGCGCCCCTTCGCGCAGCCACCCGTGGTGTTCGTACTGACCCGAACCGGCCGGCGCGACCTGCTCACCATGCTGGTGCACCACACGGTCAGCGACGGCTGGAGCGTCGGACTGTTCGCGCGGGAGTTCGCCGAGTTCTACGCCGGGGACGGCCCGGCCGAGGCGGCCCCGTCGCCGGACTGGGTCGGCACCCGGCTCGCCGCGCAGGAGTCGTCCGGCGCGCTGGAGTCCGCTTTGACCCGGGTCACCGCGCGGCTGGACGGGGCACCGTGGACGGTGACGCTCCCCACCGACCTGCCGCCGGTCGCCGAAGCCGACGGGCGGGGCGCCCGACTGCGCTTCCACCTGGACGAGACGGCGGCGGAGGCGACGACCGGGTTGGCCCGGGAGTGCGGGGTGACCGTCACGTCGGTGGCCCTGGCAGCCTGGGCGTTGACAGTGTCCCGCCGCGCCGGTCTGGACGACCTGGTGCTCGGGGTGCCGGCGGCGGGCCGGTTCGAGGCGGGCATGGACCGCCTGGTGGGCCTCTGCACCCGGGTCGTCCCGGTCCGCTGCGCGGCGACCGACGACAGCACCGTCCGGGAGTTCGTCCGCGGGATCGCCGACGCCCTGGCCGCGGCGGTCGCCGACGCCGACGTGCCGTTCGAGAAGGTCGTCTCCGCGCTGGGCGCCGGCACCGACCCGGGACGGAACCCGCTGGCCCAGCTCGGCTTCGCCGCCCACCACGAGCTGGTGCCCGACGAGCTGGTGGTGGGCGACCGTACCTGGCGGGTGCACGAGAGCCACTGCGGCGGCGCGGTGTTCGACGCCCTGCTCTACCTCCAGTCGTGGTCGGATCGCCCCCGGTTCGCGCTGGAGTATGCGACAGCCCTGCTCACCGCCGCCGACGCCGGGGAACTGGTCGAGTCGTTCCAGGCGGCGGTGCGGGAGCTGGCCGCCGACCCGGACGCGACGGTGCGGGACGTCACCACGCTCTCGGCGGG
Source organism: Glycomyces sp. NPDC047369 (assembly GCA_040643255.1). GTDB lineage: Bacteria > Actinomycetota > Actinomycetes > Mycobacteriales > Micromonosporaceae > Glycomyces. The sequence continues at coordinate 202,793 of JBEYTX010000003.1, forward strand.
TCAGCGCGCCCGGTTGCGCGAGCTGGGCTCGGGCGAGACGTACGACACCTCCGACGACGTGTGGCACCGGTTCGCGGCGTACGCGGAGTCGGCGGGCGCGCGGTCCGCGCTCGTCGACGCGCACACCGGGCTGACGCTCACCTACCGTGAGCTGCACGACGCCGCGGTCGAGCAGTCCCGTCTCCTGCACGGCCACGGGGTGCGTGCCGGCGACGCGGTTCTGGTGGAGGTGCCCCGCTCGGCCGCCGAGGCGGTCGCGGTGCTGGGTGTGCTGCGGCTCGGCGCGCACTACGTCGCGGTCGACCGGCACGCCACCGCCGAGTGGCGTACCCATCTGGCGGCGACCGTCGCGGCGCGGGCCCGCCTCGGTGTGGGCGAGCCCTGGCCGGGAGTCGTCGACTGTCCACTCGTCGAGCCGGGAACGCCGGTCGGGGCCGGTGCGGTCGAGGCCGCGCCGAGGGATCCGGCGCGGACCGTGTACGTCTCCTTCACCTCGGGCTCGACCGGGGTGCCCAAGGGCGTCGTCGTGCCGCACCGGGCGGTGCTGCGACTCGCGGACGACCCGGGGATGTTCGTCGACCGGCCGGGCATGCGGATGCTGCGGCTGTCCCCGCTGGCGTTCGACGCGTCCACCCTGGAATTGCTGGTGCCCCTGGCCACCGGCGACACGGTGGTGGTCTTCCCGCCGGAGGACCCGACGCCACGCGGGCTGGCCGACGTCCTGCGCACCGCCGGGGTCACCCACGCCTGGCTCACCTCGGGCGTGTTCCACCTGGTCGCCGACCACCGTCCGGACGCGTTCGTCGGGCTGCGGCAGCTGTTCACCGGCGGGGGAGTGGTGTCACCGCCGCACGTGCGCCAGGTGTTGCGGGCCTGCCGGGGCCTGCGCCTGACAAACGGTTACGGCCCCACCGAGAACACCACCTTCACCACCACGTACTCCGTCGAGCACGCCGACGCGACCCCGGACCCGCTGCCGATCGGCGGCCCGGTGCACGGCACCGACCTGTCCGTCGTGGACGCGTCGGGTCGCCTCGTTCCACCGGGCGCCTTGGGTGAACTGCTGGCCGGCGGCACCGGCCTGGCCGACGGGTACCTGGGCGACCTGACCAGGACGGACGCCTCCTTCGTGCGACACGACGGGGCACGCTGTTACCGCACCGGCGACCTGGTGCGCTGGGGCGCGGACGGGCAGCTGCGCTTCCTGGGCCGCAACGACCGCCAGGTGAAGATCGCCGGACACCGAGTGGAGCCGGTCGACGTCGAGCGCCGGTTGCGGGCCCAGCCGGGCGTCCGCGACGCCGTGGTGTTCCCCACCGGTGACCCGACGACCGGCGTACGCCTCTGCGCGGCGCTCAAGCCCGACCCGGACGGCCTCGACGTGGCCGCCGTGCGCCGCGCGGTGGAACCCGACCTGGCCCCCTACGCCCGGCCGCAGCAGTGGGTGACGGTGGCGGAGTTCCCGCTGGACCGCAACGGCAAGGTCGACCTGCGGGCATTGGGAGCGCTGGCCCAACCGGCAGCGCCGCCGGAGACCTCGGCCGCGCCGGCGGACCCGCCGGCCCGGGTTCCCGCCCAGCGCTCGGCGTCGCTGGCCGAGTTCGAGGAGCTGGTGACGGACGCCTGGGTGGAGGCGTTGGGCACCGACGACTTCGACGTCGACGAGGCGTTCTTCGACGTCGGCGGTGAGTCACTGCGCCTGGCGATCGTGCGCCGGCTGCTCCAGGAGCGGCTGGCCGGCCGGACCATCCCGCTCACCGACCTCTACCGATTCCCGACCGTCCAGACGCTGGCCCGGCATCTGCACGCACAGACCGAGAGAGCAGGGGCACCCTCATGAACGACGACATCGCGATCGTCGGCCTGGCCGGTCGGTTCCCCGGCGCCGCCGACGTCTCGGAGTACTGGTCGAACCTGGTCGCCGGGAAGACCACTGTCAGTGCGCTGACCCGGGGCGAGCTGCTGGCCGCCGGGGTGCCCGCCGACCGGCTCGACGACCCGGCGTACGTGCCGGCGCGCGGCGTCCTGGCCGATCCGGACCTGTTCGATGCGACCTTCTTCGGCATCACTCCGAGGGAGGCGGAGACGATGGACCCGCAGCACCGGCTGCTGATGCAGACGGCGTGGGCCGCGTTGGAGTCGGCGGGGCTCGCCACCGAGCGGCCGTTTGGTCGGGTCGGCGTCTTCGCCGGGGCCGGGTTCAACTACTACGCGCTGCACCACGTGTTCGCCCAGCCCGAGGTGGTCGAGTCGCAGGGGCTGCTGTCGGTGGTGCTGGGCAACGAGAAGGACCACCTGGCCGCGAAGATCGCGTACCGGCTGGACCTGGGCGGACCCGCCATCACCGTGCAGACCGCCTGCTCGACGTCGCTGGTGGCGGTGCACCTGGCCTGCCAGAGCCTGCGCGGCGGCGACTCGGACGTCGCGCTCGCCGGTGGCGCCTGCGTGGCCGTGCCGCAGCAGGCCGGGTACCTCTACGAGACGAAGGGCATCATGTCGCCGGACGGCACGTGCCGGCCCTTCGACGCCACGGCCGACGGCACCGTGCCCGGCAACGGGGTCGCCCTGGTGGTGCTCAAACGCGTCGCGGACGCCCGCCGGGACGGGGACACCGTGTACGCGGTGATCAAGGGGTCGGCGGTGAACAACGACGGTGGGATGAAGGTCGGCTACACCGCGCCGGGCATCGCCGGGCAGATCGACGTGCTGACCCGCGCGTACGCCGCCGCCGCCGTCGACCCGGCGACCGTGGGCTACCTCGAGGCGCACGGCACTGCGACCGAGGTCGGCGACGCCATCGAGCTGGCCGCGCTGACCGAGGTCTTCCGTCGCGGCGAGCGACAGTGCTCGATCGGCTCGGTCAAGGCCAATGTCGGGCACCTCGACGCCGCCGCCGGTGTCGCCGGTCTCATCAAGGCAGCGCTGGCCCTGCACTTCCGGCAGATCCCGCCGCTCGCCGGCCTGAAGCAGGCCCGGCCCGAGCTGCTGGACGGGTCCACACCGTTCATGGTGGACACCGTCGCCCGTCGGTGGGAGGCCGTCGACGGTCCGCGCCGCGCGGCGGTCAGCGCCTTCGGTCTGGGTGGCACCAACGCGCACGTGGTGCTGGAGGAGGCCGACGGCCCGATCCCGCCGGAGCCATCGGCCGCCGACGGCCCCGCCGAGCTGATCGTGCTGTCCGCGCGGACCCCGGAGGCGGTCCGCGAGGCCGCCGATCAGGTGCATGAGTACGTCCGGCAGCGCCCCGACCTGTCCCTGCGGGACGTCGCGGTGACGGCGCAGACGTACCGCCGGCACTTCCCGCACCGGTTGGCGGTGGCCGCACGGGACGTCCCGGCGGCGCTCGCCGGCCTGCGCCGGGCGCGGGTGCGCGCGGCGGTCCGCCGACCCCGGGTGGTCTTCCTGTTCCCCGGGCAGGGCGCCGAGTTTCCCGCCATGGCGCGGGGCCTCTACGACCACTACCCGTCGGCGCGGGCCGACCTCGACCACGGGGCGGAGCTGCTGGCCCCGGTCCTCGGGCTGGACCTGCGGGACGTCCTTGTCGACGACGACCCGCACAGTGTCGTGCACCGCACGGACGTCACCCAGCCGGCCCTGGCCCTGTACGAGGTGGCGCTCGGCCGGCTGCTGCTGTCGTGGGGCGTCCGTCCGGCGGCGATGATCGGTCACTCGGTCGGTGAGTTCCCGGCCGCCGCGCTCGCCGGTGAGCTGGCCGACGACGACATGCTGCGCCTGGTCGCCACCCGGGGCCGGCTCATGCAGGACGCCCCGGAGGGTCACCTGCTGGTCGTGCTGGCGGGGCCACGCACCGTGGAGGAACACCTCGCGGGCCTGGACGCCCTCGACATCGCCGCCCGCAACGCGCCGGAGGTCACCGTCGTGGCCGGACCGCCGGCCCCGCTCGCCGCGTTCCGCGAACGCCTGGACGCGGCCGGGGTGCCCTGTCGGGGGCTGCCCGCGCAGCGCGCGTTCCACAGCCGGATGATGACCGACGCGGCCCGGCTGCTCGGCGTGGCGGCCGACCGGGTGTCCCACCGACCCCGCACCCTCCCGGTGGTCAGCAGCGTCGACGGCGCGCTGCTCGGCAGCGGCCAGGCGCGTGCCGAGGGCTACTGGGCGGCACAGTTGCGCAGCCCGGTGCGCTACCACGACGCCCTACTGACCGCGCTGGAGCTGCCCGACCCCGTGCTCGTCGAGGTCGGTCCCGGCACCGCGCTGACCGGCATGGCCCGGCAGACACCGCAGGGGCGGCGGGTGCCCGGGTTCGCCATACAGCCGCGACCGACGCCGCGGGCCGACGCCGCCGATGTCCTCGCCGCACTCGGCGGGCTGTGGACGGCCGGGGTGGCGGTGGACTGGCCGGCGGTGCGCGGCGACACCCCGGCGCGACGGGTGGCGCTGCCCACGTACCCGTTCGCCCGTACCCGCCACTGGCTGGAGGCGACACCGCCACCGGCCCCGGACACCGCCGAACCGTCGCCGCCTCCCGCGGCTACCGGGGAGAGCACGGTGGTGGGCGAGATCGTGGAGCTGTGGGGCCGGTTGCTCGGCTCGCCCGACATCGGGCCGGACACCGACTTCTTCACCGTCGGCGGTGAGTCCCTGCTGTTCATCCGCATGGTCAACCAGGTGCAGCGCCGCTTCGCCGTCCGCATCCCGATGGAGAAACTGTCCGCGCGACCCACGCCGCGCGTCCTGGCCGAGCTGGTGACCGCATGACCGACCACACCGACCTGGCACACGCCGCAGCAGTGGCGGCCGTGCTCGCCCACCGCCTCTCCGGCGCGACGTCGGTAACGGTGCGCGGCCCGCACGGCGACCACACGCTGCGCGTGCACCCGGACACCACACTGACAGAGGTACGCGCGCAGACGCGGACACCGTCACCCGAGCTGTCCCCGGTGGACGTGGTGCTGGTGACACCCGGCCCTCGGGGCGGGGCGGTGGGAACGGTGGGCCCGGTGCCGGTCTGGCTCGCCGGCGACCACTGGCACCCCACCCACCTCCAGGAACGACTGGACACCCTGAGCGGATGGCTCACCGACCATCCCGACCGCCCGGTGCGCGAGGCGGCGCTCGTCGGTCCCCGGGAGCGGGCCACGCTGCTCGGCTTCAACCCCGCGCCGACCCAGGCCCCCCGGACACCCGTGCACGAGGCGATCTGCCGGCAGGCGGAGCGCACCCCGGACGCCGTTGCGCTGCGCGGCGGGGGACGCGACCGCAGCTACCGGGACCTGCTCGACGAGGCAGCGGCGCTGGCCGGGCGACTGCGCGCCGAGGGCGTGGGCCCCGGCGCGGTCGTCGCCCTGTGCACCGAGCGGAGCCCGGAGATGGTCGTCGCGGTGCTCGGTGTCCTGCTGGCCGGAGCGGCGTACCTGCCGCTGGACCCGTCCCACCCGAGGGCCCGGCTGGACCTGATGCTCACCACCGCCGACGCCGCGCTGGCGCTCGCCGACGAGGAGGGACGGGCCGCGCTCGGCACCGGCGGAGCCCCGGCCGTTCCGGTGCGACCACTGGCCGGTGCCGACCTACCCGCCTTGCCCGTCGACTGGCGTGGCTACCGCGCGCCGGAGGAGGTGGTGGACGGGCTGTCGTACGTCATCTTCACCTCCGGGTCGACCGGGGCGCCGAAGGGTGTGCAGATGACCCATCTGTCGCTGGCCAACCGGCTGGCGTGGATGCAGGAGGAGTACCGCATCGGGCCCGGCGACGTGGTGCTGCAGAAGACGCCGTACACCTTCGACGTGTCGGTGTGGGAACTGCTCTGGGCCTTCCTGGCCGGCGCGACGCTGGTCACGGCCGAGGCCCAGGCGCACCGCGACCCGCAGGAGATGGCCGCCGTCATCGCCCGCGAGGCGGTGACCACAGTGCACTTCGTGCCGTCGATGCTCGCCCTGTTCGTCGAGGAGCCCGGGGTCGCCGCGTGCGCAGCCCTGCGCCGGGTGATCTGTAGCGGGGAGGCCCTGCCGCCGAAGCTCGTCAACAAGCTCACCGCCACCCTGCCGACGGTGCGGGTGGACAACCTGTACGGCCCCACCGAGGCCGCCATCGACGTCACCGCCTGGCCGTGCCGCCGACCCGAACCGGACCCCACCGTCCCGATCGGCAGGCCCATCACCAACGTCACGGCATACGTGCTGAACGACGACGGTGCGCTGGCCCCGCTCGGCGTACCCGGGGAACTGGTGGTCGGCGGCGACTGCCTGGCCCGGGGGTACGCCGGACGGCCCGACCTGACCGCCGAGCGGTTCGGCACCGTGCACGTCGCCGGGCGTCCCCAGCGGGTGTACCGCACCGGCGACCTGGCCTGGTGGTCACCACAGGGGTACCTGAACTACGGCGGGCGCATCGACACGCAGGTGAAGATCCGTGGGCAGCGGGTGGAACTCGGCGAGATCGAGTCGGTGCTGAACAGTCACCCGCTCGTCGCGAACAGCGTGGTGCTGCTCCGCGACGACCTGGGTGCGGCCCCGACCCTGGTGGCGTACGTGGTGACCGAGCGGCACGCCGACGCGGGCGACGTGAGCGAGGCGGAGCTGCGGGCGTTCCTGGCCGAGCAGCTTCCCGACCACATGGTGCCGCTGCGCCACGTGGTGCTGCCCGAGTTGCCCGCCACCGCCAACGGCAAGGTCGACCGCAGGGCTCTGCCCGCCCCGCCGGCCCGGGTCCGCCGGCCGGCACGGGTCGGGTCACCCTCGGCGTAGGGCGTCGGGAGCGGAGGAATCCGCAACAGGTCCGAGGGACTCGAGCTCCTCGCGCCGGTGCTGCCGGCAACCCCGGGTCCGGCAGGCTGTACCGCGAGCCCGATCCCTTGAAGCCGAGGACGCGTAGAGCGGGGGCAATCTCGTCGCGCAGCACGCACGATAGACGGTTTGCACGTCGCTCACGTCATCACCCGCCCTGGTCTGAGAACCAGAACCTAGCGGCAAGCATGAACGACCCGAGACGCTGCCACGGAACCCGGCGGCGTGGCCGATGCCGAACGTGGATTGTCTGGCCGGCGCTACCACCTCGCCGGCCGGCGTGTCACCATCCGCCTCGACCGCTGCGTGCTGCACCTGCCTAACGGGTGGCCAACCAGTGACGCGCGGTTGGGTGTTTGGACCTGTCGATGTGCGGATGTCGACAACACTGCGGCAATCGCGGCGCGCAGGGTTCTTGTCAGACCATCGGGGCTTCCCAGGTGGTCAGGCAGAAGGGGTGGCCGGCCGGGTCAGCGTAGACGAAGCATTGTTCGCTATTGGGCTGGAAGTCGTATTTCGTTGCGCCAGCGGCGAGCACGCGCGCCTCGGCGGCGTCTCGGTCCTCGACCATGAAGTCGAGGTGCATCATGATCGACGCGGTGGGGTCGGGCCAGGTTGGAGGCGTGTATCCAGGCACGGTCTGGAAATTGAGCCGCCCGGCCGGGCTCTGCACGCATGCCCACTCATCGCCGATCTGCGTCATCGTCCCGCCGGTGATGTCGGCGTAGAACTTCGCCAAGCGGATGGCATCCGAACTGTCCAGAGTGACTGCGCTGAGCCGCAGGTTGTCGGACATGTCGCCTTCTTCCGGTCCAGGCCGCCAGTAGCGCCACTGACAGCATTGGCATGACGGATGGGACCGAATCGAAGTCGACAGAGCCGGCACTCGAAGGTGCCTTCTCGCGAGCTCTCCCGGCGGACCACGGACCGATCGTCGCACAGCGGCTCACCGAGCACGCGACACGAAGGATCGACCGCATGATCCAGTGCACTGTTCTGTCGCAGATAACGCTCGGTCGGTCTCGTCGCCACCCCGTACCGGCTCATCCCACGGAACTGCCCGTAGTCGCCCTTGATGACGCCCTGAATCGGCCCGGTATCTGACTACGAAGGGATGTCTGATGTGGACGTTCGGCTCTGTAGTCGGTTGATCGCTATCGGTAGCCTGTGCTGGTGGTTGGGACTGGGCTGGCGAGGCGAATTGGCGGCTTTCGCCTGTGGCGGCTTTGGCGATCTCGCCTGTTGCGGCGGAGGGCTTGGCTGGGACTGCTGCGGCGTCGGAGCGCCTCTGCGCCGTCAAGACGTGACTGGTGGGAGTCTCGCAGCGGTCGTGACCGGACCACGTCTGTTCCGCGTTCTAATCAGGACCAGCAACGCGAGCTTTGCTCGACCAAAGTCGCTGTTCTGATGCGCTTGGCTGTGGTCACACCGTCCTGGCCAGCAGAAGGAGCACGTCGATGAGACCGGGTAGCCGGCGTCGGGTTTTGCGCTGGACAGCTGGTGCCCTGGTCACGCTGCTGAGCGCTATTGTCGTGGTGACGACTGCGACGTTCGTGCCTGCCTACATGGCCGACAAGACGTTGAGCAACAAAGCTGGATACCTTGGCACAATTCTGGGCGCCGTCAGCCTCCTCGCCTTTCTGGTGCAGCAGTTGATTGGCTTGGTGCGTCGGGATAAGCCAGCCGCCGTGATCGAGCAGCTCAGATCGGAGCTCCTCCGTGAACTCAGTGCCCGGCTCCGGCAGCTTCGACGTACATCGGAACACATCGCACTGAGTTACCGGAGCGCCGGTGAGTCATCGGATGTGCAGCTGGAGGCGCTTGCGCAGGCGGCACTACGCGGACCTCAGCGTGCTGTGCTTCTGGGCCATCCCGGTCGCGGGAAGTCGTACACCGCGCTGCAGGTTGCCCTGGAGATCCTGAAACAGGATCCTGCGGTCGTGCCGCTGGTAGTCCCGGCTGGCCGCTGGATTGATGGCGAAGAGATCGACGCCTGGCTTCCAAAGTTCATTGCGACCGAGTTCAACGTATCCCGTGGCTCAGCCCAAGACCTCATCGAGTCGGGCCGAATCTTCCCGGTGCTCGACGGCATTGACGAGCTGTGCATCGATGAGACGACCGTTGAGCCTGCCGAGCGACTGCTGCGCCAACTCGCCGAGTGGCGGTTGCGCGAGGAGCCGGCCCGCTTTCTGGCCACCTGCCGGCGAGCCACTTGGAGTGCCCTCGATCAGAATCTGCGCGACCATTACACCCTGCAGGTGTACACCATCCGACCCGTCGGCTATGCCGAGGCGACAAGGTATCTGTCCCGGTCCATTGGCGGCGCGGACGTTTTCGCTCAGGCGCTCGACCTGGCGACGTCACTGCAGGATGAAGGCCGCGGAGCTCTGCTCGCCAGCCCCTGGCAGTTGAGCCTCATCGCGGAACTGGCCAGGAATCGCCTGGCTACGCATCGCACTGACCCTGGCCGCACGTTGGTCACGACGGGAGAGACTGCCAATGCCGCGTCCTTGGTAGCGAACTATGTGGAATCCGTCGGCACCGTCCGGGCAGCACTTCCGATACGACTGCGAAACGTGCTCGACCTGTGGTGGTTGTCGCATTACGCTAAGTACCTAGAGCTAAATCGGTCTTCGCAGAGGGTCGTGGCAGGGCGCACGTTGCCTGCGCGCGACATTATTCTGCACCGGCTTTGGCCGGTCGCCGGGCGGGCGGCGTTGGTCACGGATTTCATCTTGTGCGTGCTGCTGTCTGTTCCAGGGTTCGTCTGGGCGGCCATGTTTCTGTGGGATCGTGGTTGGATAGCACGTGGTGGACTTCTGTTCGGCGCCGCCGTCTGGTCGGCCATGCTCATACGAACAAGCACGAAGCCGTGGATGCCAGCCGCTACGCCGGACTGGTCACGGCTGACCGACCTGAGGTTCTCGCTGCGTCAGACCGCCACCGCACTGGTCATTGCGGTGGCGGCATGGCTGGTGCTAGGCCCGTGGATAGCATTGATAAGTTTCGTCACTGCCTGGCTTGCGATCGGTTTGACAGTCGGCTTCGGCCAGACTCTGGCGACGGACACCAGACCCGAAATCGTCGGCCCGTTGGGCGTCCTGCGCCGGGAGCGGACAGTGTCGCGACTATCGGCCGCCGTCATGTTTCCGATCCTGGCATGGGGCTTCAGCCTGCAATGGGGCGTGCTGTTGGGTGTCCCGCTGGCATTGCTCTACTGCGCGGTTGTCGGCGAGACGGTTGCTTGCGCGCTATGGCGGCGCTACGTCGCTATGATCGTCGCCGCGGCGTTCCGGCTACCGCTCGCCCCTGCTCGATTTCTGCAGCGAATGTGTGGGCTCGGATTTGTTCGCGTCGCCGGAATCGCCTACCAGTTCCGTCACGATGAGCTTTTGCGATACTTCGCCAACACTTACGATGTGCGTGACCATTTCCGGCGGTCATGGCGAACTGAGGCGCCGCAGCGGTATCGGACTTCACCGCGACCGGTGGTCGAGTAGCGTAGGCGTTCTTCATGAGGTCCAGCGAGCATCGCGGGTCGGTTAACGTCAACGACTACTGATCGGGCCACCGGCCGATGTCGCCGGTCCGCCGCAGCATGCGAGCAGCCAAGTCGTGGCGGCGGGTTCGCCTTCCACGCCTCGGCCGCCGGCGGTTCGTGCTCAGGCGCGGAGGCGTTCCAGCCCGCCCAGGATCAGGTCGAGGGTGAACTCGAACTCGGTCTGGCCGTCGCACCAACCGAGGGTGGGGTCGGTGACGTCGTGGATCTCGGTGGCCACCATGGCCGTCAGGTGCGGTAGCGCCTCGGCCATCGCGGCCAGGTCCGCCTCCGCAACGTCGTCCTCCATGCTCCCGCCAGCCGACGACGGGCTGAAGATCTCCTGCGCGAACCCGAGCGGCAGGCTGCCCAACGCATGCATCGCCCGATGCGCGAGGCGGTGCGAGAACCCTGCGCCGAGCAGGGTGCCCACGATCCCGTCGTAGTAGGCGTACAGACCGACGGGGATGGTGCGACGCGAGCCCAACAGCCCGGGCATCCACGGGTGACGCAGCATGATCTGACGCGCCGCGAGGAACTGCCGGCGCAGCCGCGTCCGCCAGTCCTCGTCCCCACCGTTCGTGGCGTTGCCACCAACCGCCGCCGCACCGATCTCGGCGACCACGGTCTCGACGACGCCGTCGAGGAGCGCCTCCTTGGCGGGCAGATGGTGGTAGAGCGACATGGCCTCGACACCGAGATCGGCAGCGAGCCGACGCATCGTCAGCGCCTTGACCCCCTCAGCGTCCGCAAGGGCAACCGCCGCCGCCAGGACACGCTCGCGGCTGAGCGGTTGTCGAACTGCCTTCGCTGCCACCTGCCCCACCACCTCTTGCCAGCACCTTACATCGTATGGTTGCCTTACGTCGTAAGGTTGGTGGTCGGAGCGCGACCACCACCACGGCGGTACGGCCCCGAAGGAGCCACCATGCCCGCGCTTATCCGTACGGCCCGCGTGACCGGGCTTCTCTACCTCGCCCTCGCCTTCGCTGGCGCACTGGGCTTTCTGCTCATCCGGCCGCGACTCTTCAGCGCCGAGGACCCCAACGCGACGCTCGCCAACCTGGTCCAGCACGAATCACTCGCGCGTGTCGGAGTCGCCTTCGAGCTGCTCATCGTCATCAGCCAGGCCCTCGCCGCCGCATGGTTCTATCGACTGTTCCGCACCGCGGACCGGCTTGCCGCCAGCGCCATCGCCGCCTTCGGTCTCATCAACGCGGTCGTGGTCCTCGTCAGCGCGGCACTGCTCGCCACGGCTGTCGACCTCGCGCTCGATCCGGTCGGCGACGCGGCGGCCACCGTCCAACTTCTTTACCTGACCAGCGGCAACCTGTGGGGCGTCGGAGCGTTGTTCTTCGGCCTCTGGCTCATCCCCATGGGACGCTGCGTGCTCCGCTCGAACTGGATGCCCCGCCCGCTCGGCTGGATCCTCGTCGGTGGCGGCATCGGATACCTGCTGAGCGCATTCATCGGATACCTCGCCCCTGACGCACAGGCCATCGCCGACGTTCTGGTCGCACCCGCGACGATCGGTGAGTTCTGGATGATCGGCTACCTACTGACGCGCGGCGTCCGCCGCCACGCATACGACCAGGCACGCTCCGACGGGCAACCGGAGGCCGCGCCGATGACCGTCTAGCCGCGCCTCCCCCCACCGACCACCAACCCCATGCCTGCGGTTGGCAACCAGTGACAAGAGGCGATCATCGCTCGGTCGTATCTGTGCAGCTCAGCGCCTATTCCTGACCGGGAACAGCACGCGCGACGCGTTGTCGTCGTCACGAGCCCCGGCTGGAGTGTCAGGGTGTGAACCGCGGCGCCACGTCGGCGAGCGCGTGGTCGAGGATTTCCAGGCCCAGGTCCAGCTCCGCGTGGCTGGAGGTGAGCGCCGGCGCGATGCGGAAGACGCCGCCCATGGTCGGCAGCTGCACCACGTTCATGTGCAGGCCCAGTTCCAGGCAACGTCCTGTCACTGCGGCGCCCAGCGCGTCGGCCGGTCGTTTCGACTCCCGGTCGCTGACCAGTTCGAGTCCGACCAGCAGACCGCGGCCGCGCACGTCGCCGACCACCGGGTGGCGCTGGCTGATCTCCTCAAGGCCCTTGCGCAGGTACGAGCCCAGGTGCGCAGCCTGTTCGTCGAGCCGGTCGGCTTCCAGCACGTCCAGGACCGTGTTGCCGACCGCAGCCACCAGCGGGTCCGAGACGTGCGTGGTGAAGAAGAGGAAACCGCGCTCGTGCGCCGTGTGCTCGATCTCCGGGCTGGTCACCACGGCGGCCAGCGGCAGGCCGGCGCCGAGCGTCTTGGACAGGGTCAGGATGTCCGGCACGACGCCGTCACGCTGGAACGCGTACCACTCTCCGGTGCGGCACAGGCCGGTCTGCGCTTCGTCGAGGATCAGCAGCCCGCCCCGCTCGTGCACCTTGTCGCGCAGCGCCGCGAGGTATCCCGGCGGCAGGTCGATCACCCCGCCGGAGCTGAGGATCGGTTCGACGATGCACGCCGCCAGGCTGCCCACCGACTGGGCGTCGAACAGCTCGAACGCGAACTCCAACTGATGCCGCCAGTCCAGCTCGCCGCTGGGCAGGGTGAAGTCGGGCCGGTACGCGTTCGGCGTGGGGATCGCGAAGTTGCCGGGCGCCGCGGGCCCGTACCCCTTGCGCCCCGAGCTGTAGGTGGCGCTCGCCGCAGCCTGGGTCATCCCGTGCCACGACCGGGCGAACGAGATGATCTCGTGCCGGCCGGTGACCAGCTTCGCCATGCGGATCGCCGCCTCGTTGGACTCCGCGCCGGTGGTGAGCAGGAGGACCTTCTCCAGCGGCGCGGGCAGCGAGCCGGCGAGGCGGCGGGCCAGTTCGACCACGGGCCGGCTCAGCATGCCACTGAACAGGTGGTCGAGGGTGGCTGCCTGCCGTTGGATCGTGGCTACGACCGCCGGGTGGGAGTGGCCGAGGATCGCGCTCATCTGCCCCGAGGTGAAGTCGAGCAGGCGGCGGCCGTCGGCGGTGAAGACGAAACTGCCCTCGGCGCGGTCGATGATCTCACGTACGAAGCTGCCAGCGCCGCTGTAGCGGACCAGGTGACGATCGGCGTCGGACCAGAACGAATCAGCCATGGACCGACGCTAGGCAGTCCCGGATAGGTACGTCCATCGCACATTTTCGCTGTCGCTGTTAAGCGGAGCCGTACAGTCGGGGGTCATGACGCTGAATCCGTGGCGGCTGCGCCTGCTCGCCGACCTGGCGACGTTCGGCACTGTTCGGGCCGTTGCGCAGCGCGGCAACCTGAGCCCGTCGGCGGTGTCGCAGCAGCTGGCCACGCTGGAACGGGAGACCCGCACCGCGTTGCTGGAACGCACCGGGCGGCGGGTGCGGCTCACCGCGGCTGGAATGTTGCTTGCCGGCCGGGCTCGGGAGATCCTCGCGGCCATGGACGCGGCCGAGGCAGAGCTGCGCCACCTCGCCGAGGAGCCGGCCGGCACGGTCACCGTGGCCGCGTTCCAGAGCGCCGTGCAAGCCCTCGCCGAACCGGCGCTTGCCCGTCTTGCGACCCGACACCCGGACGTGAGCGTGGTGTTGCTGGAGTTGGAGCCGCACGAGAGCATGCCGGCGCTGCGTCGCGGCGACGTCGACCTGATCATCACGACCGCCGATTTCGCTGGCGCCGAGCTCTCCCCGGAGATTTACCTGGTGCCGCTCGCCACCGACCCGGTGGTGCTGGTGCTGCCCCCGGAGCATCCGCTGGCCAGCGCCGAATCGGTCGACCTGGAGGCGTGCGCGCAGCAGCGCTGGACGTTCGACGTCGCGGGCTCGTACATGTCCGAGCTGTCCACCCGGCTGTGCCGGGAGGCCGGCTTCGAGCCCGTGGTGATCTGTCGGTTCAACAACTACATGCTGGCGCTGCGGCACGTGGAGAATGGCCGCTCGATCACCATGCTGCCGAAGCTGGCGGTGGACCCGCGATACCGGGTGGTGACCCGACCGCTGAACCCGCCGCTGACCCGGCGCATCACCGCCGGGGTCCGGCGAGCGGCCGCGTCGCGCCCCGAGGTGACCGCCGTGCTCAATGCCCTGAGAGCAGGTGACTGACCTCGGTGTGCAAGCGCCCGTCGGCGGAGGTCGTTGTCGCGCCACAGGTTCACCCACCGCCAGCCGACCCGGTCGGCGATCTCGTGAATGACCTCGTCGCTGATGCAGGCGGGGAAGAGCCGGGCGTACAACCGGCGCAGCGGGGAACCGTGGGTCAGCAGTGCGATCCGGTCGGTGACCCGTGCCGGCAGTTGCGGCACGGTCGCGGCGAGCAGGACGGAGCCGTGGCTGTGTCCGGTGAGGACCACCGCGTTGCCGGAGTTGACGAGGTGGGTGATGCGGCAGGTCAGTTCGGGAACGGCCCGCTCGGCGTAGCACGGTGGCGCGAAAGGGTGCGCGGCTCCGGGCCAGAAGGTGCCGAGGGGCACCGTCCGGGCGGCCGGGCTCATCGCATCGGGTGGCGCTTGGCGAACTCCCACACGATCGCGCTGGCGTCGGGGCCGGCGTGATCGGTGTAGCGGCCGTCGCCGTCCGGTCCCGGCCACGCGTGCCCCATGCCCTGGACGCGGTACGCCTCGACGACCGAAGAGCCGTCCGACGCCGTGATCGTCGAGTGCGTGTACGCGTGCCGACCCTCGGCGGCCGGCACGGACACCGTCTTCTCGGTCGGGTCGAGGCTGCCGTTGGGCAGCCCGTCGTCCACGAGGTCGCCCACCGCGGTCCAGTGGGCGACGAGGCGGGTGGCGACCAGGGGCGGCACGACCTCGTCCCGCTCACCCTGAATGATCAGCATCGGCACACGGCGGGCCCGCTCGCCCATCTGGGCCCTGGCCTGACGTGCCGTGTCCAGCGGCGACATCGAGCCCGGGTCGTCCGGGTCGACCTGGTTGAGCCCGTACTCCCCGCCGGCCACCGAGGTCACCGTGGCGAAGACGTCGGGGTGGGTGGCGGCGAGGATGACGGCGGTCCCCGCGCCCGACGAGGCCCCGGCGACGTGCACCCGCGCGGGATCCGCGTCGTACTCCTCGACCACCTGGCGGGCGACACCGGCGAGCAGTGCCGGCTCGCCGGTGTGCCGCTGTTGGTCCCGGGCGTCGCCGGAGTTCCAGCAGGCGATCACGTTGCGCGAGATCAGTTGTGTGGGATAGACGACGATGAAGCCCTCCCGGTCGGCCAGGCGGTTGAACTGCGTCGTGGACTTCATGGAGTTCCACCCGTAACCGGTCATCGCGCAGCCGTGAATCGCCATGACGACCGGCAACCCGGCCGTCCCGACCTGGTGGGGCGGAACGTGGACCTGGTAACGCTGCGACCCGGCGGCACCGGTGTAGACGTGGTTGCGGTCGCCGTCGTCCATCTGCCAGGGCAGGCCGAGTTGCAGGCCGGCGACGCCGAGGCTGGCGGCGGCCACGACGGTGACAAAGATGCCGGAGACGATCCGGAGCCATCGTCGTCGTGGACGACGCGGCGGGTGCGGCGGCGCGGTCACGCGGGCCTCCTTTTCCGTACGGGATCCAGCTCAGCTGGACGCGGTCGGGCTAACTTCGCGGAAGGACAGAGATGGCCACGATGGCGCTGTTGACGACGGTGGCCGTCACGGTGCGGGTCACGGCTGCCGCCGCGGCGTCGGCGCCCCAGTCGCCCTGTTCGAGTTCCTTGGCTCGGTTGATCACCGGTGCGGTCCACGGGATCTCGCGGTGGAACTGCGGGAGCGTCCCGCTCGCCGAGAGCAGCGCCGTGAGCGCGGCGACCCGGGCCTGCGGCCGCGCACCGTCCACGAGAACCTGCCGAACCTCGGCGAGCAGGCGGGCCCGTCGTTCGGTCCGGCCGTCGCGCAGGGCCGTCGTCCGGAACAGGCCGAGCACCTTGCGGGGCTCCTGGTCGATCTCGCCGCGCGCGACGAGCCGCTGCAGGACCGGCTCGCGCAGGACGGGACCGATCGCGGCCAGTGCCGTCTGCACCCCTCGGGGTTTCTCGGCGAGGTAGTCGTAGGCCGGGCGGAGGAGGCTGTCCGACGGTGGGTGACCCGGCACGCCGCTGACCCGCCCCCGGTCCGTCGTGGTCAGGTGCTCGTCGAGGGCGAGTTCGGCGAGGACGGCTCCACCGAGGACGTAGAAGAGGGTGTTCTCGCCGGCGATGGTCCCGGACCTGGGTTGGAACAGGAGCAGCAGGAGGTCTTCGACGAGGGTCGGGGTGTCCGAGCGGGATGCGGTGGTCATCGTCGGGGCTCCCAGCGGAAGAGGCGGGTGGCGAGGTTGACGGCGATGACGACCCAGCCGAGCGTGGGCGCGAGCAGGAGCAGGGAGTCGGTGACGGCGACGCCGCCGTTCCAGGCGTTCATGATCAGTTCGGTGGCCGCGCCGCCGGGCAGCAACCGCTTGAGCCAGGCGAGGTTCTCGGTGCCGGAGATACCCACCCAGGTGGTCACGGCGATCACCCCGAGGGTGACGGGGAGGGTGGTGACCTGGGCGTGTTCAGGGGAGTTCGTCAGCCCGGCCGTGGCCAGCGCCAGGCCGATCAGCATGGCCAGGGTCGCGAGGATCGCCACCACCAGCAGGGCGACGTTCGACGGTCCACCCGCGACCACGGCCAGGGCGGTGAGGATCGCGGCCACCTGCACCGTCGCGATGACGAGTACGGGCAGCAGTAGGCCGGCGAGGATGCCGGGGTCGCTCTCGGCGGTGGAGCGCAGCCGCTTGAGGAAGAGGTTCTGCCGCCGGGAGGCCAGGGTGGTGACGGCCGTGGCGTAGAGGCCGAACGCGGCCACGGTGAACGTGACGATCGCGGCGATGTAGCCGAGGCTCCCGAGGGCGGCGTACGTCTCGTGCTGACGCACGAAGAACGCGCTGACCGCGACCGGGATGATGAGGCTGGTGATCAGTATCAGTCGGTTGCGGAAGACCTGGATCAGTTCGCTGGACGCGATGGACAACACGGGTGAGGCTCCTTCGGGATGCGCGGATCAGTTGCTGATGGCGCGGAAGACGTCGTCGAGCCGGGTCGGCCCGGCCGCCAGGTCGCGCAGTTCCACGGCGTGGGCCTGCGCCCAGCCGAGCAGCAGGTGCAGGTCCTTCTGCAGCTCGAAGGACTCGACGGTGACCTTCCCGTCGACGTCCACGTCGGCCTGCAGCGGTAGCGGCGGCATCGGTGTGGCGAGGGAGAAGCGGATCACGCCGGGGAGGGTGCGGGTCAGCTCGGAGACGGTGCCCTCGCGATGGAGGACGCCCTGGTGCATGAGCCCGATCCGGTCGGCGCGCTGCTGCGCCTCCTCCAGGTAGTGCGTGGTGAGCACGATGGTCGATCCGTTCTCCCGGAGCCGGTCCACCGTTGCCCAGACGGCGTCGCGGGACTGGATGTCGAGGCCGGTGGTCGGCTCGTCCAGGAAGATCAGCTCCGGGGTGCCGTAGACCGCGGTGGCGAAGTCCAGCCGCCGCTTCTCCCCGCCGGACAGCTGCGAGACCTTGCGCCCGGCCCGGCCGGTGAGGTCGACCAGGTCGATCACCCGGTCGACGTCGTCGGTGCGCCGGGTGAGCCGGCCGATCAGGCCCACAGACTCACGGACGGTGAGATCCGGGGAGAAACCGCTCTCCTGGAGCATGACGCCCATTCGGGGACGTGTCGCCTGCCGGTCGTCGGGGCGGTGCCCGAAGACGCGTACCGTGCCCGAGGTTGGCCTCCGGTGACCCTCGACGACTTCCAGGGTCGAGGTCTTCCCGGCTCCGTTGGTGCCCAGCAGTGCGTAGAGCTCTCCGGGGCGTACCTCGAAGGAAAGATCCTTCACGGCGTGGAAGTCACCGTAGGTGAGGTTCAGCCGTTCGACTTCGATGACTGGTGTGGTGGACATGCACCAATGACAGCGCGGGCGGAGCCGTCCCGTCAGTGGCGCCGTGTCATCACCGCATGTGACGTGGTGTCACTGGTCGTGGCGTCCGGCTGGCCGATACTGGTCTGGTGACCGCCAGCTCACCGCGCTTCACCGAGTCGACGCAGGGAAGGCTGCGCCGGCTCAATCTCGCCACGTCACTGCCGCCGGTGGTGTTCGCCGCGGTGGTCCTGGTCTACACCGACATGCGTACCTGGTGGCACCTGATCATCCTCGCGCCGGGGGCCGCGGCGGCCCTGGTGGCCTTCGAACGGTGGACGGCCAACGACCTCGCCCGGGTCGTGCTGCCCTGCCTGGTCGTGGCCGCGGCGGTGTGGCCACTGGGAGTTCTGGTGAGCGGCAGCCCCAACGCCTACTGGGGGTTCTGCGCGGTGGGCTCCCTCGGCATGCGCGAGGTGCGACGGCACCGGAAGCTGGTGCTGGCCGGGCTGTTCGGCTATGTCGCGGCGGTCGGCGCGGCGCGGTTGCTGGTGCAGCGGAACGACATCGGCCACGTCCTGGTCACCTACGTTCTCATCCCGACCGTCCTGACCATGCTCGTGACGGTCTTCACCATCGTGGGCGAGCGGTTCTACGACCTCATCCGCGAACTCGAACAGACCCGGGAACGTGAGGCGGAGCTGGCCGTGGTCCGGGAGCGCGTGCGGTTCGCCAGCGACCTGCACGACATCCAGGGCCACACCCTGCACGTGGTCAAGCTGAAGATCGCCCTGGCCCAGCGACTGCTGCTCCGGGACACCGCCCGGGTGGAGCAGGAGCTACGGGAGACGTATGCGCTGGTCAGTGACACCATCGCGCAGACCAAGGAACTCGCCTACGCACAACGACGGCTCAACCTCACCGCGGAGATCGAGAACGCGAAGAACCTGTTCGAAGCCGCCGGCATCCGGGTCCGGGTGACCCGGGAAGCCGAGGTCGACACCCGCGCCAGCGAACTGCTCGGCCAGGTGCTGCGCGAGACGACCACGAACATCCTGCGGCACGCGCAGGCCAGACAGGTGCAGATCACCCTCTCCGAGTCGGGCATCACCATCGTCAACGACGGGGTGAGCGCCACCGCGCCCCCGGAGCTGCGCGGGCTGGCGGCGCTGCGGCAACGGGTGGCGGGCGACGGAGGCGAGCTGACCGTGCACCAGCAGCAGGGGACCTTCCGGACGGCGGCGACGTTCCCCGCCGCGCGTGCCGAGACGGAGCGGGGTGACGGCCGATGACCACAATCGTGCTCGCCGACGACGAGGCGCTGCTGCGCACCGCTCTGGCCGCGCTGCTGCCGATGGAGGGCGACGTCACCGTTCTCGCCGAGGCGTCCGACGGCGAGACGGCGGTCGAGGCCACCCTGCGGCACGAGCCCGACGTGCTGGTCATCGACCTGGAGATGCCGGGCGTGGACGGTCTCGGCGCGGTCGCCGAGATCCGCCGTACGCGCCCGGAGCAGGTCGTCCTGATGCTGACCCGGCACGCCCGCCCCGGCGTGCTGCGCAAAGCACTGAAGCTCGGCGTCCAGGGCTTCGTCAGTAAATCCGCCGAGCCGGCGCACATCTCCTCGGTCATCGCCACCCTGCACGCGGGCAAACGCTGGATCGACCCGGACGTGTCCGCGCTTGCCGTCACCGAGGACAACCCCCTCACCGACCGTGAGGCCGACGTCCTGCGGGTCACCGGCGAGGGCTACTCGGTCGCCGACATCGCCGCCCGGCTCCACCTCGCCCCGGGCACCGTCCGCAACTACCTCTCCAACGCGATGCGCAAGACCCAGACCCGGACCCGCCACGAAGCGGCCCGCTACGCCCGCGAACACGACTGGCTGTGACCAGCAGGTGACCATGTCAGATCAGCATGGACACCGTCGTTTCCGTCTTCGACCGCATGCCGGATCCCTGCCACTGTCGAATCCTGTCCGACCGGCGCGCCCGCGTCGGACCCACGACACCGACAAGGAGCGATCATGATTCGTGCGACACACCGTCTGGTGGCCGCGGCGGCAGTGGTGTCCCTCGCCGCTTGCGGCCCCGCCGATGCCGCCGAGCAACCGGCCGACGACCCCGCCGCGACGGCCACCGCGTCCACCGCCGCCGACCCGAGCCCCGACTTCCGGCAGCTGGAGAAGAGGTTCGGCGCACGGCTGGGGGTCTACGCGATCGACACCGGCACCGGCCGCACCGTGCGGTACCGGGCCGACGAGCGGTTCGCGTACGCGTCGACGTTCAAGGCGTTGGCCGCCGCCGAGGTCCTCGACGAGACCACCGACAGCGAGCTGGACCGGGTGGTGCGGTACTCGGCGGACGACCTGGTGACCTACTCGCCGATCACGGAGCAGCACGTCACCGAGGGCATGACGCTGCGCGCGATCGCCGACGCGGCCGTGCGGTACAGCGACAACACCGCCGGCAACCTGCTGTTGCGCCAGCTCGGCGGACCGCAGAAGTTCGAGAAGGAACTGCGCGAGGTGGGGGACAAGGTCACCGATCCGGCGCGCTACGAGACCGAGCTCAACGAGGCGAGGCCGGGTGATCGGCGGGACACCAGCACCGCGGCAGCCCTGGCTGAGGATCTGCGGGCGTACGCCGTGGGAGACGCCCTCGAACCGGCGGACCGCGACGTGCTCAACGGTTGGTTGCGGGGCAACACCACCGGCGGCGACCTGATCCGCGCCGGTGTGCCCGACGGCTGGGTCGTGGGGGACAAGACCGGTGCCGGCGGCTACGGCACCCGCAACGACATCGCGGTGATCTGGCCTCCGGACCGCGCGCCGATCGTCCTCGCGGTGCTGTCCAGTCGCGACCAGAAGGATGCCGACTACGACGACGCCCTGATCGCCCAGGCGGCCGAGGTCGTGATCGGCACGTTGTAGGTCCACCGACTCCGGTGACGCGGCCTGCTGGTCCTCGGCGCCGTCAACATCGCCATGGTGGTGCTGGTCTGGCTGCGCGAGCGGCGAGCCCGGGCCACCAGCGCGGACTAACCCCACCAGGGCAGGGTGCCGGTCCTCAGGTGATCGTGCAAACTCCGGGCGACCTGGGCCATCGTCGCCTCGCTGCCGGGCTGTGCGACGGCGGGGACCCGGGAGGCGGTGAGCGCGGCGACCGCGTACGACTGCCCGTCGGCATGATCCACCACCCCTACCTCGTGGCGCAGGTGCAGCAGCGTGCCGGTCTTCGACGACCAGCGGGACGCGTCAGAGGTGAAGTCGGGGGCGAGTCGCTGCCGGTGCAGGTTGTCCGCCAGCAGAGCGCGTACGCGGGCGGCGGTGTTCTCGTGGATCGTCGAGGGGCGCCACAGGGCGTGCAGCAGGTCGACGAAGGCCCGTGCCGACCCGGCGTTGGCGCGGGTGACGTCGAGCTGGGCGACGGGATGGCCCTGCCCGGGGGTCGCCGCGCCGATGGCGAGGGAATGCGCCAGGTGCGCGTCGTCGGGGCCGAATCGTTCCGCCGGCGTCTCGGCGAGGTCGCCGACCCGGTGGCGCACGGCGATGCCCTCGATCCCTAGTCGCCGCAGCTCGGCGCTGACCGCAGCCGGCGGGACGAGGTCGAACAGGGCGTCGGCGGCGACCCCGTCGCTGACGGCGGTGCTCAGGTAGAGCAGGTCGTCCACGGCGACCCGCGCGGGATGGCGGAAGCGACTGATCCCGGTCGGGCCTGGTGTGGTGATCCGACCGGGCGCGACGTCGACAGGTGTCGCCGGGTCGAGTTCCCCGCGCCCGACCCGCTCCAGCACGGCGACCGCCAGCGGCACCTTGACCAGTGACGCTGTCGGGTACGGGGTGTCGGCGTCGAAGCCGATCTCCTGGCCGGTGTCGAGGTCGCGGACGAGGAAGGCACCGCGTAGTCCTGCCTCGTCCAGCAGGTCACGCGCGTTGCGTACGACGGTGGTGGCGCTCATGTCGCAGTCCCTTCCGGCCGGTCACCGGTTGTGCCGTCCCCGGCCGCACCCAGGCATCGTGCGATGTCCGCGTACAGGACGGTGCGGAGCTGGTCGAGGTCCTCGCGTGCCCCGGCGGCGACGGCGTACCCCCGTACGAGTCGCAGGCCGGCGAGGGGGCACCAGTGCAGCCCGAAGTCGTCGGCCTGCTGACGGGAGCACAGCAGCAGATCGGGGGAGCCGAGGGCCGCCGCGGCGGCGTCGACCAGGGATGGCGCGATCGACACCTGGGCCGGTGCCAGACCAGTCGACTGGCCGGCGCGGGTCAGCGGATCCCGCAGGTGCGCGACGTCGTCCTCGGGCTGGATCAGGATCCGGCGGCGTGCCTGCGTTCGGGCGCGGCCGGTGCGCAGCGTCTCCAGGAACACCGTCGGTGCCGGGAAGGGAGTCCGGGCGGCCAGCCCGAGCGGCACCCGCCAGAGCGCCGTCGCCTCCGGAACCGCCACGATCCCGGTACCGACCTCAAGGGTCTGGCAGAGCCGTGCGCGCTCCTGCGGACCAGCCGGCCGTACCTCCAGGTGGATCCGCTGCCGTCGGGCGGCGGCCACCAGGGCGGCGAGGCGGTGCGGCGGGCAGATTTCGGGCACGGCCACCCGCAGCGGCCGCAACCGGGCCCGCTCGGCGTCGTCGGCCATGGCGTCGGCGAGGTCGACCAGGCGTCGCGCTGTCGGCAGCATGTCCTGCCCGAACGGGGTCAGGCGGACCGCGCGGGAGGTCCGGTCGAACAGCCGCGACCCGAAGTGCTCCTCCAGGGCGGCGATGCGGCGGCTGGCCACCGACTGGGGGATTCCCGCTGCGGCGGCACCGGAGGTGAAGCTGCCGTGGCCGCTGACGGCGACGAAGGCCCGACACGCGGCGACGATGTCCATCCGCCGAACCTATACCCGGAACGCATGGACAAGGCCACAGGGATCACGATGGGCATCGTTCGGCGGCGCCCGAGCCGCCGGACCGCCCCGCATCGTCAGGGTCGGCGATACGATCCAGCAGGTGCCGAACCGGGGAGGAGGGCGCAGGATGCGGACATCAACGTCGGCTGCCGCGATCCGGGTGCTGGTGACCGGGGTACGCGGCAAGACGGGCGCACCGCTGGCCGAGCTGCTCGTGGCACGGGAGGGCGTCGAGGTGCGCGGCGGCACCAGGGATCCGTCCCGTCCCGGCATCAACGGCGTCCAGCCCACCGCCTTCTCGTGGGACGAACCGTCCGGTTGGGCGGCGGCGACCGACGGCGTCGACGCGGTCTACGTGGTCCGGCCGGACCGCGCGGACGCGCCGGAACTCATCGGTGCGCTGCTGGCCGAGATGGCGCCCCGGACCAAGGTCGTGCTGTTGTCCGACAAGGACGGTGGCCATCCGGGCGCTGACCAGCCGGGGCCCGCAGGCTGGGCGCCCCGCGTCGAGCGCGCGGTCCGCGACAGCGGGCGCCAGTGGACGGTCCTGCGGCCGGGCTGGTTCATGCAGGTCTTCACCGACCCGCGCTTCTACCGCGGCCAGATCACCGGTGCCGGCGAGCTGCCGTTTCCCAGCGGCGACGCTCTGGTGGCCTGGATCGACGCACGGGACATCGCGGCCGTCGCCGGGCGGGCTCTGCTCGATCCCGGGCACGCCGGTCAGACGTACCAGATATCCGGTCCGGAGGCCCTGTCGTTGCCGCGTACCGCGGAGTTGCTCTCCGCCGCGGCGGGACGTCCCGTGACCCACCGGGACGTGACGATCGACGAGGCCGTTGCCGGCTCCGAGGGCTTCGAACGAGACCTCTCCGCGCTGACGTTCGAGCGTGTCCGCGCCGGCGGCTTCGCCGAGGTGACCGACACCGTCGAACACGTCACCGGCCGTCCGGCGCGTACGCTGCAGACCTTTCTCCGCGACGCCTTCCGCTCCTGAACCACGGTCCTGGCCGCCGACGGCCCGAGCTGCGGCGAAGGTCCCCTCATCCCGATGACGGCTTGGTTGCCGCCCGCGCCGCCCTTCGCCGCACGGAACCCGCCAGGAGCAGGACGGCCAGGACACCGCCGGCGCCGGGGCCGAGGATGGCCATCCACGACATCGACCGTCCGGTCCGAGCCTGATCGGCTTTCACCTGAGAGACCGGACGGTCAGGCTTCTTCTCGTCCGGGCCGACCAGGCGGCCGACCGACGCGTCGGGGGAGAGCGCGAAGCCCCAGTTCAGCAGCGCCGCCGCCTCGCCCAGGCTGCCCAGCGGCGCGGTCTCCGCGCCGAGCAGGGTCACGGCGAGCCGTCGTCCGTTGCGCTCGGCCACCCCCACGTACGTCTGCCGTGCCAGGTCGGTGAAGCCCGTCTTTCCGCCGAGCGTCCCCGGGTAGCGGTCCAGCAACGTGTTGTCGTGGGTGAGGGAGAGGCCGGGCCGTCCCGGCCCGGCCGGTATCTCCGCCACTCGGGTGGCGACGTACCGCCGGAAGTCCTCGCGGGCGTAGGTGGCCCGCGCGATCAACGCCAGGTCGTATGCGCTGGTGTACTGGCCGGGACCGTCCAGGCCGGACGGTGTCGCCGCGTGGGTCTGGTTCGCGCCCAGCCGGTGGGCCTCGTCGTTCATCGCCTGCACGCCGCCCTGCCGGCCGGTGCTGCCACCGCCGACACGGGCCAGCACGTTGGCGGCGTCGTTTCCCGACTTCAGGAGAAGCCCCAGCCACAGGCTCTCGATCGAGTACCGGCCGCCCGGCACCACCCCCATCACCGAACTGGCCGGATCGAGATCGCGCAGATCCGCCCGGGTCACCTCGACCACCTGCGTCGGGTCGAGGTGCGGCATCAGGGCCGCGGCGAGCAACATCTTCTGCACGCTGGCCGGCGTGCGGCGTTCGTGCGGTCCGCAGCCACCCAGCACCGCGCCACTGTCGAGGTCGGCCACCAGCCACGAGGTGGCGGTCACCGCCGGGGCGTTCGACGCACCGGCCGGAATGGACAGTCCGGCAGTGGCCAGCGACTCACCGCCCACGGCCAGGTCGGCGGGGTCGACCGGCGGCGGAGACGGTGCGGGCGGTGGGGCAACCGGCGGCTTCACGGCCGGGCAGGGCACGTACGGCGCGGCCAGTCGCGCCGGTGACGCGGGCACCACGGCGGGCGTGGTCAGACTGAGCGCCACCGCGACAACGCAAATGATGGTCACGTCAAAGGACCGTAATCGCCAATGATGCGGGCATGGCCCGGTCGCAGAAAGTGGTCCCGGGAGGGCGGGTATTCCCGGCCTTGGCCCGGACGGCACTGCTTCTATCGCCTTGTGCCGTTTCGCGCGGCTCCGAGGGCCCATGGGAACGGGCGTGCCAGCGATGTTTCGCTCATGACGTCGAAACGGATGTGAACAGGCATCACCAGCCCCTTGTACTCCGGCGAGACCTCGGTGTGTACGAACGCGACGAGTTCTGTGGTCCGGAAGCCCGGGGCGAACTCCACGCGTTTCACCGGGTCGCCGCAGGAGAGGCCGCGCCGGCTCGGGGAGCCCTTCGTCAGCGAGTACGCGTCGAGCCCATCGCCGAAGCGAGCACCAGTAGTCAGGTCCGCCACCGGCCGTACCGGCAGTGCCCGCCGCCGTTCATCCAGACGGGCAGGCGGATCTCGGACAGTGCGATGCTCCCGGGCTGCTCTGATCCGCAGGATGCCGGGTAGCCCCCGGTCGCACCGGCGTCAGTCAGCCGCCGTCGCCGGCTGCTGGACGATCGGAGATGCTCATGACCAGCCCGTTGGGCTCGCGGCGGCACCGCCCCAGCGACGACGTCCGGCGGCTGCACGCCGCGTTGCTGCGGATGCCCGTCGACATCGCCACCGACGAACTCGTCAACGCCCGGTACGGGCCGACCACCCGCCGCGGGGTGGCCGAACTCCAACGGGCGCACAAGCTGCCGGTGACCGGCGTTGTGGACGGGGCGACCCGGGACGTGGTGCAGATGGTGCTGGCCGAGCCGCCGTCCCGGTTCGTGGTGGTGGGCCGGGTGCGTTGGGCCGACGGGCGGCCGGCGAACGCGCTGACGGTCGGCGCGTTCGACCGGGACCTGCGGCACGCCGAGCAACTCGGCGAGGCGAGCACCGGGGACGACGGGCTGTATCGCGTCGACTATTCGCGCGACCAGTTCACCCGCTCCGAGAAGCAGTCCGCTGACCTGTTCGTCCGGGTGTCCGCAGGCGATCGTCTCCTGTCCGACCCGCCGCTGAGCGCGGTGCTGTTCAACGCTCCCGAGCTGGCCGTGCTCACTGTGGATCTGTCCGGGGGTGGGGAGCGGGAACGCAGTGAGTACGAGCGGATCCTCGCCACGATCGTCCCGTTGCTCGGCGAGGTGCCGTTGTCCGAGCTGCGGCAGGACGACGAGGCCGAGGATGTGACGTTCCTGGCCGCCGAGACCGGACTGCCCGCGACGGCGCTGGCGCACTTCGGGGTGGCGCAGAAGCTGGCGGCGTCGTACAAGCTGCCGGCGATGTTCGGCTACGCGCTGCTCGCCGAGCGGACGCTGTTGACCGCGAGTCGTACCGGCGCCGCGCTGGCCCGGTTCGACGTCGATCTGAACACCGAGCTGCGGCCGCTGTACTACGACATCGCCCTGCTCGACGAGGACACCGTCCGCAACGCCGTCGCCGACGCCGTGCGCCACCGGTACGTTCCCAAGGACCTGCTCGGCGAGCTGGACCGGATCCTCGAGATGCTGGCCCGGGTGCGGTCGGAGGCCGAGGAGTACGTCGCGCAGGAACGGCCGAAGGTGTTGTACGGGCGGGTGGAGCGGTTCCTCGTCGACGGGGCGCACGAGCGGGTGCAGAGTCTCCTCGCCACCGACGCCGCCGGTGACCTGCCCGGGCTGATCGCCCGGCTGGCCGACGCGGCGGCGTTTCCCGACCGGTCGGTCGCCGAGGCGGCCGGCGCGGCGAGCGTGCTGGCCGACGTGTTGGGCTACGACGAGACGATCGTCGACCGGGTCCGCCACCGCGAGGGGATCGAGCGGGCGACCGACGTACGCCGGCTGGCCCGGCTGGCCCCGGCGGACTGGCGCCGGGTGTTGGGGGACAGCACCGCTGATGTCCGGGTCGCCGGTCAGCCGGTCCGGCCGGAGCTGATCGACCTGCACGCCGGCGCGCTGGCCCGCAAGCTGGAGCGGCGCTATCCCACCACTGCCTTCACCGCGCAGCTCGAACGCGATGCGGGCGCCACGGTCGGGACCGCAGCCGACGCCGACCCGGCAGCCGACGCCGCGGGCGGGCGGGCCGACGGCAGCGGCGAGCGGGCCAGCGTGGCTGAGCGCGCCTTCGGTGGGCACCGGGACGCGGTGCTCGAACTGCTCACCGCGAACCCGGATTTCGACCTCGCGACCGGCAACGTGGAGCGGCTGCTGCGCGACCACCCGGAGCGGCTGCGCACCGGTCGACCGGCGCTCAAGGCCGCGCAGCGGATCTTCAAGCTGGCGCCGACGTACCGGCAGACCACGGCGTTGCTGGGGGCCAACGTGCCGTCGGCGGCCCGGATCCACGCCCTCGGCGAGACCCGGTTCGTGGCCACCGCCGTGGACACCGGCCGGTTCACCGACGAGCAGGCCCGGTCGGTGTATCGCCGGGCGGTGGACGTGCACGTGGCGAGCGGTCTGCTGGCCGGCGAACTCCAGAGCGCGGCGCGGGCGCTGCCGGTCCAGGCGTTGGGCGGCTCGGCGGCTCCGGACCTCACCCCGGTCAGCGCCGACTTTCCCAACCTGGCCAGCCTGTTCCAGCTCGCCGACTCCAGCTACTGCGAACCGTGCCGCAGTGTGCACAGCGCCGCCGCGTACCTGGTGGACGTCCTTCAGTTCCTCGGCAACCGGCTGGTCACCGACGCCGACACGCCGGGTCCGGCCACCAAGGTCGCCCGGGACGTGTTGTACGGCCGCCGGCCGGACCTCGGTGACCTGGATCTGAGCTGTGACAACACCAACCTTCCGCTGCCCTACCTGGACGTGGTGTGTGAGCTGCTGGAGGAGGCGGTGGCGCCGGACGCCGGTCTGGCGTTCGCCGGCCCGCTGAGCGGCGGCGTCGATCCGGTGGAGGCGCCGTCGGCCGGGCTGCTGAGCCTGTTGCAGGGCCAGGGTTGGCCGTTCACCGACCGGTCCCTGGTGTATGAGCCGGACCTGGCCGGGGCCCGCGTGGTACGGGACACCGGCGTGGTGGCCAAGGCGACCCCGGACGGGTCCGGTGGGTGGTTGGTGCGCCGACTGCGCCAGAGCACCGGCACCGCGGCGGAGTTGGCGGCCGCGCCGCAGTACGTGAACGGTGCCGCCTACACAGTGCTGGCCGGCAGCCGGTACGCGTTCGCCCTGCCGTTCGACCTGGCGCACGAGGAGACCCGCAGCTACTTCGCCCAGTTCGAGATCCCCCGGGCCGATCTGATGCGGGCGCTGCGGCGGCCGATCGGCCCGAGCGACGAGGCCATCGCGGCCGAGGAACTGGGGATCAGCGAAGCGCAGCGGAACCTGGTGGTGAATGCCGACCCGGGTGCGCAGGACGACATCTGGAACACCGCGCCGCTCGGCGCTCTGGGCGGCATCGCCCGGGTGGACAATTTCCTTCCTCGGGCGCGCCTGGACTATCGGGAGCTGACCGAACTGCTGGCGTTGGCCTGGGTCAATCCCGGGAACGTCATGTTCGTCAAGCACCTGGACACCGGGTCCGATCTCAGCGCGAAGCGGATCCAGCAGCTCACCGACGCGCGCCTGGACCGGATCCACCGGTTCCTGCGCCTGCTGCGCGCGCCGGCCTGCACCGGCTGGACGCCGCAGCTGCTGGACCGGGCGATCCGGGCCGACGCGCTGGGCGGTGGCGCCCTGGACGACGACTTCCTGGTCACGGTGGCGGCGCTGCACCGGCTGGCGGCGCGGCTCGGGCTGCCGTTGCCAGTGGTGGTCGACCTGTTCGCGCCGCTGGACGAGTCGCGCTACGCCGAGGTGTTCCGCAACGCGGCCAACGGCCCGGTCCTCGCGGCGTTCGAGCCGGCCAACGTGCTCGCCAACGAGCAGGCGGAGCTGACCACACCCGGCTCGGGTGCTCCGCTGTCGGCGCACGAGGCGTACCTGGCGACCTGCCTGGGTGCCACGACGGCGGACACCGCGCTGCTGGTGGCCGACCTGCCGGCCCCGGCGATCGTCAGCAACGCCAACCTGCACGCGGTGTACGCCGGCACGCTGCTGGCCCGGGCGCTGGGGCTCACCGCCGCCGAGTACCTGATCATGAAGGATCTGATCGGGTCGGATCCGCTCACCGCACCGGCCACCGCGCTGGTCTTCGTCGAGCGGTTCGACGCCGCCCGGGCCGGCACCGGCATCCGCCCGGCGGATCTGCGCTACCTGCTCCGGCACGAAGCCGACGACCTGGCCGTGCGGGACCTGCCGGACGAGACGTTGACGGCGGTGCTCACCGGGTTGCAGGCCGCCTACCAGAGCGCGTACGCGAGCACCCGGCCCGCTGTCGACCCGGCGGCGCCGCCCGAGGAGAACCTGCCGGGGATGCGGGCCCTGCTGGCCACCGTGCCCGGAATGACCGAGGCGGACCTGGCCGGCTTCGTGTCCGTCGTGGACGGCAGTTGGACCGATGCGGCGGTTACCCCGGCGCAGTTCGTCGACGCGAAGCTCGCCGCCCTGGTGGACACCACACCGATAACGGCGGCGATCGTGGCCAACCCCACCGAGGCCCAGCAGACCACGCTGCTGCTGGCCATCACCACGGCGCTGTCCAGCTACGCGTACACCCGTACCAAGCAGGAGCTGGCGACGACGGCGGTGGCCGACACCTTCGGGTTCTCGGCGGACGCCGCCACCACGGTGCTGGCCGGTGCGGAGCTGACCCGGCCGCTGCTCGCGGTCCTCACCGACGACGCGCTGGTGGACCTGGTGAACGAGCCGCCGGCGCCGCCGGCGGTCACCCCGGCCGGGTTCGACGAGCAGTACCGGGCCCTGCGCCTGCTGCACGTGCTGAGCCGGCTCGTCGACCACCTGACGGTGCCCGACGCCGACCTCGGTTGGCTGCTGACGAACGCCGCGCCGCTCGGCTGGCTGGCCCCGGACCGGGTGCCGTACCAGACCGGCCGGCCACCGGCCCCGTTGGCCGACTGGATCCGGTTGGCCGCCGGGGTCGAGCTGGCCCGTGCCTACCCGCCGGTGGCGAACCCGCTGGACGCGGCCGCGCCGTGGACGGTGTACGGGCTGTTCGACCTGGTCCTGGCGGCCGGCACCACCGCCGCGCAGGTCCACACCCATCTGGCGCAGCTCGGTGGTTGGGACGTCACCACGCTGGCCGACCTGGACACCCACCTCGAACTGTCGGCGGCGAACCTCACCGCGTACCGGTCGCCGGTGACGGTCCAGCGGTTGGCCGAGGCGCTCACAGTGCTACGCCGGCTGGGCCTGCCGGTAGCGGCGGCGGTGCCGCTGGGCCAGCCGGTCACCACCGCGGCGGACGTGGCCACCATGCGGCAGGCCCTGAAGGCGCGGTACGCCGAGGCCGAGTGGCTCGGGGTGCTCCAAGGTGTGCAGGACCGGCTGCGGGTGGCCAAGCGCGACGCGCTGGTCGCGTACCTGCTGGCCGAGAACCCGGCGCTGCGCGACACCAACGACCTGTACGACAACTTCCTCATCGACGTCGAGATGGGCGCCTGCATGGCGACGTCGCGCATCGTGCAGGCGCACGCCACAGTGCAACTGTTCGTGCAGCGCTGCCTGTTGGGACTGGAAATGGACAGCGTCGCGGCGGTCACCGAGGACCCGGGTTGGGAGCAGTGGGACTGGATGGCCAACTACCGGGTGTGGGAGGCCAACCGGAAGATCTTCCTGTACCCGGAGAACTGGATCCAGCCGGAGCTGCGCGACGACAAGTCGGAGTTGTTCAGCGAGCTGGACGACCAGTTGCAGCAGGACGAGCTGACCGACCTGGCGGTGGAGAACGCCACCATCGCGTACCTGGAGAAGCTGGACGACCTGGCACACCTGGACGTGATGGCCTGCTACTACCAGCACGACAGGCATCTCCTGCACGTGTTCGCCCGCACCCGGGGCGGCGACCCGGCGGTGTACTACCACCGGCAGTTCGAGCGGGAGCGGTACTGGACGCCGTGGCGGCGGGTGCCGCTGGACATCGCGGGCGACCACCTGCTCGCCTTCGACCGCAACAGCCGGCTCACACTGGCCTGGCCGGTCTTCACCGAGGAGACGGACACCTCGCAGACCTCCCAGATTCCGGACCCGGACGGCATCCCGCCGGGCGGCACGGAGACGGATCGGCCGCGCCGGCGGTGGCGGATCCAGTTGGCCATCGGTGAGCGGGCACAGGACCGCTGGCAGCCGAAGAAGATCTCCAAGGATGCGCTGTACTACCCCGCCAGCGGCTACCAGGAGGACCTGCCCTCGGCGAACGAGTTCACCTGCTTCGCGTACGCGGCCGGGGAGGCCGGCCAGGCGATCAGCGTGCTCACCGGTGTCGAGTTCGTCGGCTCGTTCGCGCTGACCGGCTGCCGGGGCTATCCGGAGCCGATGCCGGGCGGCGGTTCCGGCAGCTTGCTGCTGTCACCGGTGTTCAAGGACACCAAGCTGCTGGCCGAACGGTTCACCGAGCTGGTCTCCCGAACGCAGAACGACCTGGCGATCAGCACTCCGCTGATGGGCGCGTACCAGACGTTGGTGGCGCAGACGCCCGGCCGGTTCCGGGTGACGTACCCCATGCAGATGTCGTTGCTCGACTGGATCATCATGCTGCTGGGGATCTGGCAGAACGCCCGGGGCATCCAGGACCGCCGGCCGGTGCTGCCACTGGGCACCCTGATGCCGTACTTCTACGGCGACTACGACCGCGGTTACGTGATCATCCCGGGCTTCTACGACCGGCGCGCCGAGGACCCGACGGACCGGATCGAGAAGACGTACAGCGACGTGGACCAGTTCGTCCGCGACGTGCTGGCGCTGCTCACCGAATACCTGCGCCGGTACGCCGAGGATCCGGCGCACGACCTCGCTGCCGCCGTGCAGGCGATGACCCAGGACGCCGAATACCACCGGCTGGTCGCCGAGTTCAAGGTCTACGACACCCTCTCGTACGGGGTGAAGTTCGCTAACTTCTACCACCCGCTGCTGTGTTTCCTCCGGGCCACCGTCTACCGCTCGGGCGTGTCGGCGTTGCTGAGCCGGAGCACCCAGCTCACCAACACGGGGTTCGACTTCGCCGCCACCTACCAGCCGCAGCCGGTGGTCGTGTCGCCGTACCCGGTGGAGGACCTGGACTTCGCCGCTGACGGCGCGTACTCGGGCTACAACTGGGAGCTGTTCTACCACCTGCCGTTCGACATCGCGATGCGGCTCAACCGGGACCAGCGCTTCGCCGAGGCGCGCAACTGGTTCCACCACATCTTCAACCCGGTCGGCACGGCCGACGGCGCCACGGCCCCACAGAAGTACTGGGTCACCAAGCCGTTCTTCCAGACCGGGGCGCCCGAGCTGATCAGCCAGCGGATCGGCGACATTCTCACGGCGATCGCGGCGGACCCGTCGGGGGCCAGCATCACCGACCTGAAGTTCGCTGTGGAGCAGTGGCGGGCGAAGCCGTTCAACCCGCACGTGGTGGCCCGCAGCCGGCCGGTCGCCTACCAGTTGGCCGTGGTGCTCGGTTACCTGAAGAACCTCGTCGACTGGGGTGACCAGTTGTTCCGGCAGTTCACCAGGGAGTCCGTCACCCAGGCCACCCAGCTGTACATCCTGGCCGACAAACTGCTCGGGCCGAAGCCGAGCGTGGTGCCGCCGCTGGTCACTCCGGCTCCGGCCACCGTCAACCAGCTTCAGGCCTCTGTGGACCTGTTCGGCAACGCGCTGCTGGACCTGGAGAACCTGATCCCCGACCTGGACCTGCTGCCGCACGGCGGGGCCGAGCTGCCCAGCCCACTGAGCTACTCGGCGCTGTACTTCTGCGTCCCGCCCAACGAGGAGATGCTCCGGCTGTGGGATCTGATCGCCGATCGGCTGTTCAAGATCCGCAACTGCCAGAACATCGACGGGGTGGAGAGCATGCTCGCCCTGTTCTCACCACCGATCGACCCGGGGGCACTGGTCCGGGCCGCCGCCGCCGGCATGTCCGTCTCGTCGTTCCTGGCCGGGCTCGGCGCACCACTGCCGAACTACCGCTTCCGGGTGCTGGCCCAGAAGGCCACCGAACTCGTCGGGTACGTCGGCGAGCTGGGCGGCGGGCTGCTCGCGGCCATGGAGAAGCGCGACGCCGAGCAACTCGCCCGGCTGCGCGCCGGCCAGGAGATCGCCCTGCTCGACGCGGTACGGGCGGTCAAGCTCGCCACCATCGCGGAGGCCGAGGGCAACGTCGCGGCCCTGGAACTGAGCCGCAAGGTGGTGGAGGAGCGGCAACGCTACTACGCCGGTCGGCCGTACATGAACGCCTGGGAGATCACCGCCACGGCGCTGTCGGGGGTGTCGCTGCTCGGCGAGGCCGCGATCGCGGTGGGCTACATCCTGTCCGGCGGGCTGAAGCTGATACCTGACTTCACCACCGGCGGTGCCGGCTTCGGTGGCTCACCCACAGTGACCCTGACCATCGGCGGGGACAAGGTCGGCGCCGCCGCCGACTCGGCCGTGATGACCCTGGAGGCGATCGCCCGGGCGCTGGACAAGGCCGCCGGGATGGCCGCCAACCAGGGTGGCTACCGCCGCCGGATGGACGACTGGGAACACCAGGCGGCGCTGGCCGGCCTGGAACTGACCCAGCTCGACCAGCAGATCCTCACCGGGCGGCTGCACGTGGCCATGCTCACCGACGAGTTGGCGGCGCACGACCGGGAAGCCGACAACGCCCGGGCCACCGAGGAGTACCTGCGCGGCAAGTACACGAACACTGAGCTGTACCAGTGGATGGTGAGCCGGGCCAGCTCCGTCTACTTCGGGGCGTACCAGCTCGCCTTCGACGTGGCGAAGAAGGCCGAGCGGTGCTTCGCGCACGAGTTGGGCAGCGAGGCCACGTTCCTGCAACCCGGCTACTGGGACAGCCTGCGCAAGGGGCTGACCGTGGCCGACGCGCTGCGCCACGACCTGAAGCGGATGGAGGTGGCCTACCTCGACCGGCACAGCCGCGAGCGCGAGCTGACCCGGCACGTCTCGCTGGCACAGCTCGACCCGGCGGCGCTGATCGAGCTGCGGGCCACCGGCAGTTGCCTGATCAACGTGCCGGAGGCGCTGTTCGACCTGGACCACCCGGGGCACTACTTCCGCCGGCTGCGTACGGTCAGCCTGTCCATCCCGTGCGTGGCCGGCCCGTACACCCCCGTCACCGCGAAGCTGTCCCTGATCGCCAACCGGTACCGGACCGGCACCGCGGCCCGGCAGGGCGCCACCAGCGCCAAGGACAAGTACACCGAGGTACCCGGCGACGACCGGTTCGCGTACAACGTGGGCGGGATCGAGTCGATCGCCACCAGCAGCGGCCTCAGCGACAGCGGCATGTTCGAGCTGAACTTCGCCGACGACCGCTACCTGCCGTTCGAGGGCAAGGGCGCGGTTGGCACCTGGCGGCTGGAACTGCCGACGGCGGTCCGCCAGTTCGACTACGACACCATCAGCGACATCATCCTGCACCTGCGGTACACCGCCCGCGACGGCGGCTCGACACTGCGCGGCCTGGTCGAGGACTCCCTACGAGAGGTGCTCAACGAGATGCTGGTCGACGCCGGCCGGACGGGCCTGTACCAGGCCTACAGCCTGCGCCACCAGTTCCCGGACGAATGGTGGCAGCTCACCCAGCAACAGAGCACCGAACTGACCATCGGCCCGGAGCACCTGCCGTACCTGGCCCGCGATCACCAGCCGGTGGTGGACCAGGTGACCTGGTACGCGCGGGTGGACGGTGATCCCGGGACGTACGACCTCACGGTGGCCGGTGACCCGGTGACGTTGAACCGGGACGCTGACCTGCACCAGTGTGTGGGCCAGTCCGATCCGCTGGTGCTCGGTGCCCCGGTCACGCTGGCGGCCGACCCGGACGGCCTCACCGACCTGGTCCTCCTGTTGCACTACCGGCTCGACGGCTGAGGGGGAGTGGTGACGACCAGCTATCCGGTCGGCGGCGGATCGTGGGGGCCGGGGCCCGGCTCCCGGTGGCGCGGCTCCGCCGACCCGACCGGCGCGGGCGCTCCCGACGCGGCGGGTGGGGCGTTCGGGCCGGGCGGGCCGACGGCCGACGCGGCCGGCACCGGCACGCCGCCAGCCGGTCAGGGCGCGGCCGGGCCAGGGCTCGGCGGACCGGCGATCAGCCTGCCCACCGGCGGCGGCGCGATCCGGGCCATCGGCGAGACGTTCGCCGCCCACCCGGTCACCGGGACCGGCGGCATGTCGGTGCCCATCCCGGTCAGCGGCAGCCGGTCCGGGTGCCAACCCGACCTGACGCTCAGCTACGACTCGGGCGCCGGGAACGGCCCGTTCGGCCTCGGCTGGCAGCTGCCCGTGCCGGCCATCAGCCGGCGCACCGACCGCGGCCTGCCCCGCTACGACGACACCGACACCTTCCTGCTGTCCGGCGAGGACGACCTCATCCCGGTGCCCGGCGGCACCCCGGTCGCCGGGCACACGGTGCAGCGGTTCCGGCCGAGGACCGAGGGGGCGTTCGCCCGGATCGAGCGGTGGACCCGGGACTCCGACGGTGACGTGCACTGGCGCACAGTGTCCGGAGCGAACCTGCTGGCCGTGTACGGCCGCGACGGCGACTCCCGGATCGGCCGGGGCGCGAAGGTGCACACCTGGCTGCTCTGCGAGACCCGGGACGACCGGGGCAACGCCATCACCTACACCTACAAGGCCGAGGACGCCGTCGGCCTGGACCTGGACCGGCCGCACGAACGGCACCGCACCGACCGGCACACCAACCGCTACCTCAAGTCGGTGCGCTACGGCAACGCGGTGCCGCTGCTGGACGCCGACGGTCGACGCCCGGTGGACCTGACGCCGGCCCAGATCGCCGACGCCGGCTGGTTGTTCGAGGTGGTGTTCGACTACGGCGAGCACGACCCGGACGACCCGCGCCCGGCTGACACCGGGGACTGGACCTGCCGGCCGGACCCGTTCTCCACCTATCGCCCGGGATTCGAGGTCCGCACCTACCGGCTGTGCCGCCGGATCCTGATGTTCCACCACTTCCCTGACGAGCCGGAGGTGGGAGCGGACTGCCTGGTCCGCGCGGTGGAGCTGGAATACGCCACCGGGCCGGTGCTGTCCACCCTGGTCGAGGTGACGCAGCGCGGCTACTCCCCGGCCGCCGACGGCGGGCACACCAGCGCCGCACTGCCCCCGGTGACCTTCGAGTACACCCCGGCCACCATCGCACCGACCACCCGGGAACTGGACCGGGACAGCCTGGCGAACCTGCCGGCCGGCGTGGACGGGCGCACCGAGCTGTGGGTGGACCTGGACGGGGAAGGACTCGCCGGGGTGCTGACCGGGCACGAGGGTGCCCTCTACTACCGGCCGAATCTCGGCGCCGGCCGGATCGGCCCGGTCGCCGCGCTGCCCACCGTGCCGTCGCTGACCGACCTGGCCGGCGGACGCCAGCAACTGGTCGACGTGAACGGGGACGGGCGGATCGAGCTGGTCCAACTCGGCACCGTCCCGGCGGGCTTCGTCCGCCGCACCGACGACGCCGGCTGGTCCGATCTGCAACCGTTCCGCGAGCTGCCCGCCGTCGACTGGGCCAGCCCCGACCTGCTGCTGCTGGACCTCACCGGGGACGGCCGGCCCGACCTGCTGCTCACCGGGGACACCGTGCTGACGTGGCACGAGTCGCTGGCCGAGGTGGGGTACGGCCCGGCGCGACCCGCGCTCTGGCCCGCCGACGAGGATCGTGGCCCACGGCTGCTGCGCTCCGACGACCGGCAGAGCGTCTTCCTCGCCGACATGTCCGGCGACGGCCTCACCGACCTGGTCCGGGTCCGCGACGGATCCGTCTGCTACTGGCCCAACGTCGGCTACGGCCGATTCGGCGCCAAGGTCGAGATGGACGGCGCCCCGTGGTTCACCGGGCAGGACGAGTTCGACCCCGCCCGGGTGCTCCTCACCGACGTGGACGGCACCGGCATGATGGACCTGTGCTACCTGGGCCGACGGGAGATCCGGCTCTGGTACAACCAGTCCGGTAACAGCTGGTCCGCCCCCGTCGACCTGCCCGACCTGCCGCATGTCACGCCCGACTCGACGGTGACGGTGACCGACCTGCTGGGCACCGGCACCGGCTGCCTGGTCTGGTCGTCGCCGCTGCCCGGCGACGCCACCGGTCCGGTGCGTTACCTGGACCTGGCCGCCGACGGCAAGCCCCACCTGCTCACCCGGGTGGTGAACAACCTGGGCGGCGAAACCATCATCCGGTACGCCGCTTCCACCGCCTTCCAACTGGCCGACCGGCGAAACGGCCAACCGTGGGTCACCCGGCTGCCGTTCCCGGTGCAGGTCGTCGAGCAGGTGGAACAGGTCGACCGGATCGCCGGGACCCGGCTGGTCACCGGCTACCGCTACCACCACGGGCACTACGACGGCGACGAGCGGGAGTTCGCCGGCTTCGGCATGGTCGAGCAGATCGACGGCGAGTCGTTCGTGGACCACGTGCTGGGCGTCGAGGCGGTCGACGGGAATCAGGACACCTCGCCCGAGCTGTTCCAGCCACCGGTCACCACGAAGACCTGGTACCACACCGGCGCCCCGGTCGACCTGTCCGCCGAGTGGTACGCCGGCCGGCACCTGCCCACTGTGGCGCTGCCGGTCGGAGTCTCCGCCGCGGAGCTGCGGGAGAGCCGGCGGGCGCTGCGCGGCCTGCCGCTGCGGCAGGAGGTGTACTCGTACGACGGCAGTGCCGCGCAGGAACACCCGTACGGGGTGGTCGAGCAGACGTACGAGGTGCAGCGGCTGGACGCGCGGGTGTTCGTCGCCGTCGAACGGGAGGCGGTCAGCCTCTCCTACGACCGGGAGCCGGATGAGCCCCGGATCAGCCACCGGCTCAACCTGGTCCTCGGCCCGTACGGCACCGTCGTGCAGGCCGCCGCGGTGGTCTACGGCCGCAGCACTCCCGACCCGGACCTGCCCGCCGAGGTGACCGTCGAGCAGCGGCGCCGTCACGTCACGTACGGCGAGCAGAGCTACACCCCGGACATCGACGACACGGTGCCCGTGCCGGCGTACCGGCTCCGCACCGCGTACGAGGCGGTCGGCCACGAACTGACCGGGCTGGCCCCGGCCGGCCCGCTGTTCACCCGGGCCGAACTGCTCGCCGGATTCGCCGCGGCCACCCCCATCGGGTACGAGGTGGTGGCCGACGGGGTCAGCGCGCAGCGGCGGTTGCTGTCCCGGTCACAGGTGCGGTTCCGGGACAACGCGTTGGCGCCGCTGCCGGCCGGGCAGTGGGACAGCCTGGGGCTGGGACACCAGACGTACCAGCTCGCCTTCACGCCGGCCGCGCTGGCTGCCGGCTACGGCACGGCAGTCACCGGCGCGGACCTGGCCGCCGCCGGATACGTGCAGCTCGACGGTGGCCCGGACTGGTGGATTCCCTCGGGCGAGCTGCGCTATCCCGCCGACCCGGCCGCGCACTTCTACCTGTCCAACGGGGCCCGGGACGCGCTCGGCCTGGCGACGGCGGTCACCTTCGACGACTACCACCTGCTCACCGAGCGGGTGACCATCGACCAGGCGGCCTGGTCGGTCACCACCGCCGTCAACGACTACCGGGTGCTGGGCCCGAGCCTCGTCACCGACCCGAACGGGCAGCGCCGCGCGGTGCGCTACGACGAGCTGGGCCGGGTGGTGGCCTCGGCGCTGCTCGGCCGGCCCGGCGCCGGGGACGGTGACACGCTCGACGATCCGACGTTGACGTTCACCTACGACCCGTTCAACTGGATGGTCAACGGCCAGCCCGCGTACAGCCGGGGCCTGCACCGGGAACGGCACGGCCCGACCAACACGCGCTGGCTGGAGAGCTACGAGTACAGCACCGGCACCGGTGGGGTGGCGATCACCAAGTCGCGGGTGCATCCCGGCAGGGCCCTCGAGGTGGGGGAGGACGGGGTGGCCGTCGAGGTGGACGCCGACCCACGCTGGGTCGGCACCGGCCGCACGGTGGTCAACAACAAGGGCAACCCGGTGAAGCGGTACCAGCCCTACTTCAGCACCACCCACGAGTACGAGGACGCGGCGGCGCTGCGCGAGATCGGCGCCACCGCGATCCGCTACTACGACCCGCTGGGTCGGGCCGTGCTGACCCGGTATCCGGACGGAACCCTCAGCCGGGTCGAGTCCACTGCCTGGTCGCACCGGTTGTTCGACGCCAACGACACGGTGCTCGACAGCCAGTGGTACGCCGAGCGGGGCAGCCCTGCCGTCTCCGATCCGGAACCGGCCGACCCGGCCGTCCGCGCCGCGTGGCTCGCCGCCGCGCACGCCGACACGCCGTCCGTGGTCCACTTCGACAGCCTGGGTCGGGCCGTCTACTCGGTGGCCGACCGGGGAGCCGGCCAGCGCTTCGGCGTACGCACCACCGGAGACCTCACCGGCCGGTCCTCGGACGGGTACGACGCGCTGGGCCGGCACATCGCCAGCGCGGCCACCGCCATGCACGGCGCGGGGGTGCGCTCGTGGAGCGCGGAGAAGGGCGAGCGGTGGGTGTTCCAGGATGTGCTCGGTGGGGTGCGCCGGATCTGGGACGAGCACGGTCGGACGTTCCGCACCACGTACGACGCCCTGCACCGGCCGGTGGGCGTGTACGTCCGGGAGTCCGCCGGCGCGGAGCGCTGCGTGCAGTACGTGGTCTTCGGCGACCGGCACCCGGACGCGGCGACGCTGGGCCTGCACGGCGTGCCCTACCTGGTGTTCGACCAGGCGGGCCAGGTGCGGGTCCCCGCTGTCGACTTCAAGGGCAACCCGCGGCGGGCCGAACGCAGGCTCGCCACCGATGACGTCGCCGGCCCGGACTGGTCGCCGGTTGCCGCCGCGCCCGACCACGCGGCGGTGCTGGCCGCCGCGGCGCCGCTGCTGGAGAGCGAGGCCTTCGGCACCGCCGCCGAGTACGACGCGCTCAACCGTCCGACACTGGTCACCCTGCCCGACGCCACCGAGCTACGACCGGCCTACCTTGAGGGCGGCATGCTCGGCCGGCTGACCGCGCGGCTGCGTGGCCAGGGCGCGGAGGTGGAGTTCCTGTCCGAGCAGGACTACGACGCGCTGGGCCGGCGGCGGTTCGCCCGGCACGGCAACGGCCTGGTCACCGAATACTTCTACGACCCGATGACGTTCCGGTTGGAACGGCTGCTCACCGCCGGGGTACGCGACCTGCGCTACACGTACGACCCGGTGGGCAACGTGACCCGGGTGGCCGAGCCGGGCGCGCCCACCTTCTTCGGCAACGCGGCGGTGCCGGCCGCCAGCGACTACGCGTACGACCCGCTCTACCAGCTGGTCCGGGCGAGCGGGCGGGAGTTGGCCGGGGCGCCGAACGACGCGATCCGCGACCACACCGACGTGCCGCCGGCCGGCAGCCTCACCGATGCCGGCGCGGTACGCGCCTACACCGAGGAGTACGAGTACGACCCGCTCGGTAACCTCACCGTGCTCCGGCACCGGTTCCGGACGCAGGCCGGGGTGGGTGCCGGCTGGACCCGGCACCACCGGTACGCGTACCAGGACGACCCGGCTGACGCCACGAACCGACTGGCCGCCACGAGCGTCCCCGGTGACCCCGACGACGGCCCCTACTCGGCCGGGTACGCGCACGACGCCGTCGGCAACCTGACCGTCATGCCGCACCTGCCGGCGCTGGAGTGGAACGTCCGCGACCAGCTCAGCCGGGTCGACCTCGGCGGCGGCGGTGAGGCCCGGTTCGTCTACGCGGCGAGCGGGCAGCGGCTGCGCAAGATCGTGGACCGGCCGGGCAGCGTCCAACTGGAATGGATCTTCCTGGGCGCGGTCATCGTGTTCCGGCGGCGCAACCGGGTCACCGGCACCCTCCAGCACGAGCGCTGGACCACCACGATCGCCGACGACACCGGCCCGGTCGCCCAGGTGGACGTCAAGACCGTCGACGTCGGCGGCTTCGACCCGGCCAACCCGCTCGGCGTTCCGCTGATCCGCTACCAGCTCACCAACCACCTCGGCTCGGCCGCGCTGGAGACCGACGCGGCCGGGGTGATCATCTCCTACGAGGAGTACCACCCGTACGGCACCACCGCCTACCGGTACGGCCGGCCGGGCGTCGACCTCAGCCTGAAGCGGTACCGCTTCGGCGGGCACGAGGCGGACGACGAGACCGGCTTCTGCTATGCCGGGGCGCGGTACTACGTGCCGTGGTTGGGCCGGTGGGCGAGCACCGACCCGGGTGGCTTCGTCGACGGGGGCAACCTGTTCCGGTACTGCCGCAACAATCCGGTCGGGATGGCAGATCCGTCCGGATTCCGGCCCGCCACCGTCATCGGGCCGGAAACCCACGACATCTCCATCTCGGAGCCCCACTTCACCGGGTCCGAGAACCCCACGGTGGAGGACTTCCGCCGCTATCTCAGCAGCCACGGCGCGACGCTCGATCCACGGATCAACAACAGCAACTCGGTCATCTACTACCAGCCCAACGTCACCCTCAACCTGGAGGGGGGCACCTGGTCCGAGCACCCGGGCGGCACCTGGGTGCTGCACGCCGTACTTCCGCCTCCCGCGCCGCCGCGACCGAGGCCGACGCCGCCGCCTCCGCCGCCGGAGCCGCCACCGGCCGAGCCGCCGCCACCCGCACCGGAGCCGCCACCCGAACCGCCGCCGGCCGCGCCGCCGGCCGCGCCGCCGGCCGACTCCGGCGGCGCGGCCCCGGCCGCACCCGGCGTCACCGGTGGCGCCGCCGCGCACACCGCGCCCGCAGCCGAGAAGTTCATCTGGAACTTCAAGTTCAAGGGCGGCCGGGGAACGTTCCGCGGCAACATCCTCGAATGGCTGTACGGCATGCCGTGGCGCGACAACACGGCGGACTTCGACCTGGAGACCGCGACCACCGTCAAGCAGATCAAGTCGACCGACGTGTACGGCAGGGCCGGTGACATCGCCCGGGAGGCGACCCGGGACGCGGACGCCGCGATCCAGGCCAACCCGAGCGGCACCATGGCCGGCAAGCGGTCTCAGGCCGTCATCATCACCGAGACCGACGCGCCGGCCAGCGTGGGAAACGCGATCCGCACGGCGACCAACCCGGGACGGGGACGGAAGATCCCGGCCACCGCCACGGCGCCGGAGCACGTGCGCGGACTGCCGGGCCGGACCGGCATGGCCGGCAAGGGGCTCAGCGTCCTCGGGTTCGGCCTGTCGGCGTTCGCCCTGTGGGGCGACTACCAGCAGGGCGACTGGGAGATGGGCGTCGGTGACGCGCTCGGCGCGGTCGGCGGTGGCCTGGAGTTGTACGCCATCGCCGTGCCGGGTGCCACGGTCGCCACCGTCAGCGCGATGACCGCTGGACTGGTGATCGGTGGCATCGGTCTGGCCGCCGTCTCGTACGTCAGCATGAACCGGGCGGCCGAGGCTGGCGACACCCCGGGGGTGGTGGCCGGCGCCGTCGGCATCGGCGCGGGTCTGGCCATCGCCGCTGGTGCCATCGGCGTCGCGGCCGGCAGCGTGGTGATCGCCCCGGTCGTGCTCGCGGTCGGCATCGTCGCCGCCATCGGTGTGGGGATCTTCCACGCCGGCCGCTACTTCGACTGGTGGTGACCGACGGCGCATACCGGCACGCGAGCGGTCGAGGGTCTACGCCCGGAACCGTCGCCTACGGGGCGGCGACGGTTCCGGGCACGACTTCGTGTCCGGCGGGAGTGCAGCCACCCGGCAGCGGCGGTGGCGGGAACGGACGCCGCCGGCCCTCGCGCGCAGACGAGAGGGCCGGGCGGGCAATGGCTCCGGCCTCCAGCTATTTTTCGCAGCGCCCGCTGGCACGCCCTTCGGCGATGACCTTGTCCACGCCCTTGGCGTAGTCCGCCATCGACTCGGCGTCCGGCTGGTAACGCCACTGGCCGTCCACATACCGGACTTCGGACGAGCCGGCCGCGATCGACCGCTTGTAGTTCACGATCGCCGTGTCCGCGCCCTCCAGCCGGGCTGTCGTGATCTCGAAGGTCAGGCCCGTGATGGTCTTGCATTCAGTGTGCAGCCGGGCGTACTCGTCGCGCGAAATCGCCGCCTTGCCCTCACTGGTCCACAGGTCCCACGCGCCCTTCCAGTCTCCAGCGGCGTACGTGTCGAACTCTCGCTGAGCTAGCGCCTTGGCAGCGTCTACCGTCTTCGGCTCGGCAGCAGGCTTCGTCTCAGCGACAGCCGCGCTGCTGGCGCTCGCTGTCGTCTGCTCGGGCTTGGTCTCGGTTCCACACGCGGCGGCAAGCAGGGCGACCCCGACAGCCGCGACAACGATGATGGTCTTACGCACCTTGTGATATCTCCTCAGTGGTAATGGCGATGCCGGTGACGCCAGGGCTGGTGGGGCTGCCGCCGTGAGGGCCGAAACCGTCACCACGCACCCGGGGCCGCCGATGATCATGACAGGTTGCTGCGACAGGTCGTCTCGCGCAGTACGTGGCGCAGGCGTCCGGGGAGATGGAGTCAACCCTCACAACAGCCCAAAGCCATGATCAGTCGAGCCGTGTGGCATTGACGTTCTTGACAGGCTCCAGATAGTACGGTTAACATCACCGAAACCTTGTTAGCGCTAACAGCTGCCCGTCGCTG
Organism: Glycomyces sp. NPDC047369; assembly: GCA_040643255.1. Lineage (GTDB taxonomy): Bacteria > Actinomycetota > Actinomycetes > Mycobacteriales > Micromonosporaceae > Glycomyces. Next base: position 246,620 of record JBEYTX010000003.1, read on the forward strand.
ATCCTCGCTCGCTGGGCGAGACCGAGCCCATGAACGTGCGCGCTGGGCGCCCAGCTGGTCGAGCGGACCCGCCTTCTCCCACCCTTCTTGCCTATTCGAAGGGTGCCTCACACCCAGCAACCGACCACGTGAAGTCGGTTGTCCGAAAAATCGGGCGACGGCCGTTTGTTGTTAGCGTTATCACGACCAGAAGGAAGGTGGGACCTGATGGTTATCGAGAGGGCCGCCGGGAAACGACGTCGAGGGTTGGCGGCAATTGGCCTCGCTCTCCTGGTGGGAATCGGGGTGGGTCAACTGGCACCGATCGTGCCGGCCGCGGCGGAGAAGCCCGCGCCGCCGGCACCGCCGGGCGTCGGACCGCAAACCCCGTCCGCCAAGGTGCCACTGGCCGGTGTCGACATGGCCCAGACGTACGTCAACCCGATCAATTTGCCGGGGATGGCGGTGCGCAACATCGTGGGGACGATGCCACCCACCGACGCGAACGTCGCGAACACGTCGCAGATCCCGGCCAGCTTGAACCTGGAGACGTGGACGGCAGCGTCCGGGCGGACGCTGGCGAGCCGATCCACAGTTGGCTTCAGCAGGATCTCGGAGAACTCCGCCCGCACCGGGGCGGACTGGTCCGCGCTGAACGTCGACGGGACCATCTATCTCTACGCGTCAGGTGCCATGCAGAACGCACCGAACAACAACCGCACCGTCTGGTCCACCACCGACTACCTCACGTGGACGCCCCACCAGATGAACCTGGGCCTGGTCGCGCCGACCGTCGTCCAGCTCGGCGACAAGTTCTACATGGCCGGCAACAACACGCCGGTCTATCAGGCCGACTCGCCCACCGGGCCGTGGACCAGCATGGGCAACTTCCTGCGCCCGACCGGCCAGACCCTGAGCGTCGGCGACGTGCAGTTCTTCCCGGACACCGACGGTCGGCTGTATCTGACGTACAACATCGGCTCACCGATCATGGGCGCCGAACTCGACCCGAACAATCCCCGCCAGCTCATCAGCGACCCGGTCGTGCTCTGGACCTTCGACCCGCGCCAGGAGTGGCAGCACATCGGTGACAACAAGGCCACCTACACACACGGGTACGTGGAGGGTTCGCAGCTGTTCAAGGTGAGGGACACCTACTACCTCTCGGTCGCGTCCGGTGGCACGGAGTTCACCACGTACGCGACCGGCGTGATGACCTCGGACAAACCGCTTTCCGGATTCAAGGTCACCCAGCAGAACCCGATCGGCTTCGGAAACAACCACCCGAGTGCGGTGTACCCGAACGCCGGGCACGGCAGCTTCGTCCTCGACAACTCCGGAAACCTGGTGTTCTTCTACACCTATGTCATCGCCTACGAGGAGTTCTTCGAGCGGCGACTGGGCATGGACGTCTGCACCGTGATTCCCGCCGGTCCGAAACGGGGAGCGATCGACTGCGAGTTGTCCAACACGCCGCAACTGGCCCCGGGTAAGAAAATCTCGGGCCGGGACGACGTCGGGCTCTACAACGTGGCCACCAACAGCCAGGCGTACTGGGCAAGCAGCTATGCGCCCGGGCGTAACCCGTACTACGGATCGGACCGTTCCCTCTCCACGTGGTGGGAGCCGGCGGACAGCGACACCGCGCCCACGTACATCAGGGGCTTCGGGACCGTCTTCCACATCTCCGCCGCGCAGATCCAGTGGAAGGAGCTCGGGCGCACGTTCACCAGTGACAACGCCGTGCGGTACACGCTGGAGTACAAGGACATCCCCACCAACACGTGGCGGCCCCTGGTCGACAGGAGCACGAACACCACCGCGTACACGGCTGACTACGTCACCTTCGACCGGGTGCTGACGAACGCGGTCAGGCTGAAGGTCCTGGGTACGACCGAGAACGTCAAGGTCGGCGTCCACGAACTCAACGTGTTCGGCGAGAACTACAACCTGGTCGTCTCGAAGGGCATGATCACTCCGTAGTCCGGTCGCGGGGTCGAGCACGAGGGGAGCGGGCGGGATCCACTGATCCCACCCGCTCCTTCCTGCGCAGCCCTTCAGCGGTGCGGGTTTCTGGGCTGGCTACCGCACCGTCAACTTCTGGTAGTCGCCGGCGTGGGGCTGGTAGGTCGGGTTGCCGGAGTAGGCGACGTGGACCCGGTACGTCCCGCGCCGCAGACCAGCGGTCGGCAACTCGACGACGGCCTTACCGTCCACCAGCGGCACGACCTGCACGGTGCCGCCGAAGGTGACGGTGACCTCGCCGGTCGGGGTCGGAGCGTTCTTCTTGGGCCTGCCCGTCGGCCCCACGCTCACGTTCAGCGTGAACGTGTCCCCGCGGACCACCGACGCCGGCGTGGCCTTCGCGTGGACCTTGACGGCGGCCGGGCCGGAGGGCACCTCGAACGACGCCGTAGCCTCCGACGCCTTCAGGTAGTCGAAGCCCAGGTATTCGGCCTTGACCGTCCGGGCACCCGCAGGCAGACCCGTCGGCAGCGTGACAGTGGCCGCGCCGTCGCTCAGGTGGGCGAGCGTCGACCACGAGCCGACGCTGAGCCGCACCTGACCGCCGGTCTCGAACCCGTCGGCTGCCGTGACGGTCACGGTGGCCGTGGTCGCCTGGGCCCCGCTCGCGTACGGCTGGACGGCCACCTCGGTGGCGGTCGTGACGTCGCTGTTCGGGATCCCGCGGATGTCGTTCCACTCGCGCACGGTCAGCGGGATCACGGTGCCGTGCCGCGGACGGACGACACCCGCGTTGGTCATCGTGATCGCCTTGGCGTTCCAGGTCGGCGCCTCGATGTTCTCGTGGCACGCGGCCTGGTACCCACCGCCGTTCGTGTACCGGTCACCCCAGAGGTAGAACTGGCCGGGGCAGGCGGTGTCACCGGGGTTGGCCTTGAAGATGACCGGTCCCTCGTACCCCTGGTTGGCGACCCACGTCGTGCGCCCCAGCGCCGGCGCGACCAACGTCCAGTTGTCGATGTTGCTGTCCAGGAAGTCGGTGTGCTTCTCCGAGAAGATGTCCGAGCCCTGGTTGCCGGCCTCGTTCTTGGTCACGCGGTAGTAGTTGTCGCCGACCCGGATCGCTGTCGTGTCGATCCGTGACAGCGGGGCCGGGTTCTGCCAGACCTGGGGAGCGGAGAACGTCTGGAAGTCCCGCGTCGTGGCGTACCACATCTGCGCGTTGCCCTGACCCGTGCGGTTCACCGGGTCGCTCCAGAGCGACTGGGCCCAGAACACGACGTAGGCGCCGATTTCCTCCACCCACAGCGACTCCGGCGCGAAGGCGTTGCCCGCGTTGTCGGGCGCGACCTTCACGTGCCGCTGCGGGGTCCAGTTCACCAGGTCGTGCGACTCGAACACCTCGATGTACTGGGTGTCGTTGATGGCGTACCCGCCCTGGTCGTACCAGTTCAGGTCGGTAGCGATCATGTAGAACGTGTCGCCGTCAGGTGAGCGGACGATGTGCGGGTCACGAAGACCCTGGTCGCCCAGCTGGGAGATGAGTGACGGCCGACCCCCGGTCAGGCCGGTCCAGTCCAGCGCGGTGTTCCCGTTGGATGTCGCGAACATGATCTGCTCGCCGTCGGCGATCCCCTCACCCTTGAAGTACCCCATGAAGTACCGCTCGTACTCCTCGGAGCGCGGCATGGCGACGACGCGCACCGGGAACGACTTCGTCTGCGAGGTCGCGCCCTTGGTGATGGTCGCGGTCAGGGTGGCGGCAACATCCGCACGGCCGAAGGCCGGGCGGGTGACCACACCCGTCGGGGTGACGAGGTCGGTGGTCGACCGCCAGGTGATCGTGGAGCCGAACTCGCCCCTGGCGGCAAGGTCGAGGTTCCCGCGTACGTCGTTGGTGGTGTTCAGGGCCAGGTCGAAGGTGTCACGGTCGACAGCCTGCGCATCGTCGAACTCGGCCTTCACCACGACGGGGATGTCCCGCGTGCTGACCTCCTGGGCGCCCTTGCGGACAGTCGCCGTGAGCGTGGCTGTCGCGTCCGGCTGCCCCTGCGCGGGCCGGGTGATCCTGCCGGTCACCGCCACCTTGCGGGCGCTGGCGACGGCCGGCGGGGTGTGGACCGCGACGACCGACGGGTCGGAGCTCGTCCACGTGATGGTCGAGCCCGCCACGGAGCCCACCTTCGGCAGCGTGATGTCACGGACGATCGCACTGGTCAGGCCAAGATCGATGGCGTCGGTGTCGGCGCGGACGCCGTCGGAGACGGTCCGCTGCGCGAGGGCGAGTGTCTCGTCGAGACTGACCGCCCGGTCGTACACCCGGAAGTCTCGGATCGTCCCGCGGAACGAATAGTGGCCCGACGTCTGCGAGCGACCCAGGAAATTGCAGTTCGTCCCCGCGGCGTTCACCGAGGGCGGCGTGGTCAGGTTCGTCGACGTCGCGTGCAGCACGCCGTCGAGGTAGAGCCTGCCGGTCCAACTCGTACCGGTCGAGTTCAGTGACTGGGTGAAGGTGACGTGCGTCCACGCTCCCTCCAGCATGCGGACCCGGTTCTGCTGGAGGTTCGCCGGACCCACCGCGACGCGGAACCGCTGGGTGTTCGACGCGAAGATCGAGCCCTCGGCCCCGGTGTCAACGTCGCACGAGCCGGACTTGCGACCAAAACCCCACATCTGGTGCTCGCCGACGTTCGCCGGGTCAACCCAGACGTCATAGTCGACGGTGAGGTTGGACATGCCGGCGGTGATGTCGTTCGGCAGCTTCACGTACGCGCCGTCGAGGGCGCTCTCGTAGGAGCCGGGGTTGAACCTGACTCCCTCGCCGGTCAAGGTCGCCTTCTCGGGGTTCACCAGCGTGGCGTTCGCCACCGATCCCGCGCTACCCGAGTTGACCAACGTCGTCCCACTGGTCTCGTCGAGCGCGAAATGGTGCACCAGACCGTCGTCGAGTTGCTCCTCGGCAGCGTGTGCGGGCACCGCCGCGGACGAGACCGAGAGCAGCGCACCCAGTGCCAGGACCGCGACACCTCTACCTCTCCGACTCAACCCGAGACGTGGCCTTCGCTGTCGCAGTCTCAATGGACCCTCCTTGACCGGTGGATGGCTCCCTCTGATGTGGACGGGGGTTGTTAACGCTAACTACGCTGTGCTGCCGGGTCAACGCAGCACGTCGTGGCCCGGCCCCACGGACTGCGTGGTTTGACGGTGGGCACCCGGGGCGGCCTCACCCAGAGCGACGAGGAGACCCATCCCGCGCCGGAGACGACGGCCGAGGCCAGGGCAGTGGCTAACCGGCGGCCAGGCCGCCCTCGTCGCCGGGCTCCGCTGGCCCGCGCGACACCGGTGCGGGGGGTGCCAGCCGCGCCGCAGGCGGCAGCGGTGAGGCATCCGGGCTGGCGCGGAATGCCTGGATGGCGAGCGCGGCGAAGCGCCGGGAGGCGGCGACCCTGGCGGTCGGCGACGGCGCGTGGATACCGCTGTTGGCCATGAGTACGAGGATGACGTCGTCCAGGGCGAAGTCGGGGCGCAGACGGCCGGCTTCCTTGGCCCGGCGGGCCAACTCGGCGATCGACCGGAGAGCGTATTCGCGGCGCGCGTCGAAATCCACGGCATTGGGAAACGTCGAGATCAAAGCCGCGGTGAAACCCCCATCGCGTGCGTTCAGTTCACACATCTTCTCAATGACAAGACAGAAACCGTGCCACGGATCCGGATCGGCGAGACCTTCGTCGACGACGGCGCGGCAGGCGTACATCTGCTCTGCGAAGGCCTCGGTGACCAACATCTCCTTGGTCGGGAACCTGCGGTACAGGGTGGCCGGCGCCACTCCGGCATGCCGTGCGACCTCCCGCATCGGCACGTCCAGACCCGCAACGGCGAAGACCGCGCGGGCGGCGTCGAGGATGCGCTCCCGGTTGTCCAGCGCGTCGGAGCGAAGGGTGTGAGACAAATGGGCGGTCACTGCTCTCACTTTAGCGAGGCGGACGGCGCAGGCGCGTTAGCGTCCCCGCACATGAGGGCTCTGCAATTTTCCCAGTACGGTCCCGCGAGTGTGCTTGCGGTCTCGGAGGCACCGGAACCGCACGCCGGACCCGGGCAGATCCGGGTGGCGGTTCGGGCTTCGGGTGTCAATCCGGCCGACACATACGTCCGCGCCGGCCGATTCCAGGAATGGATTCCGCTCCGCCTGCCGCACGTGCCAGGCGTCGACGCAGCCGGCGTGGTGGACGAGATCGGTGACGGGGTGACCACGGTCCGGCCAGGCGACGAGGTGTTCGGGATCACAGACTACGCCCAGATGGGCGGAGCGAACGCCGAATACGCCGTCCTGGCCGCGTGGGCACGGAAGCCGGCCGCCCTGAGTTGGGAACAGGCGGGCGGCGCGGCCGGCAACATCGAGACGGCCACCCGCGTGCTCGACCTGCTGGGTGTGCGGGCCGGCACCACGCTGTTGATCGAGGGTGCGGCCGGCGGGGTCGGCACGACGGCGATCCAACTCGCTGTCGCTCGCGGCGCGGCCGTCATCGGCACGGCCAGCGACCGCAACCATGGCTTCCTCGCCTCGCTCGGGGCCATCCCGACCACCTACGGCTCTGGGCTGGCCGGGCGGGTCGACGCGCTGCTGCCCGGCGGAGTGGATGCGGTACTCGACTGTGCCGGCTCCGGCTCGATACCCGACCTGGTCCGGCTGGTCTCCGGCCCGGACAGGGTGGTGAGCATCGCGGACATCAACGCCCCGGCGTACGGCGTTCACCTGTCGCGTGGCTCTGGCCCCGGCGCGGACTCACCGTCTCTCGAAGGGATCGCCGCCGCCGGCGAACTCGCCGAGCGGGGCCGCTTCACGGTGCCGGTCGCAGCCGTCTTCTCCCTGGAGGAAGCGGCCGCCGCCCACGAGCTGAGTGAGTCCCGCCACGCGCGAGGAAAGATCGTGCTGAAGCCGTAGCGCGCCCCACCCGCCGTTGACCCAGTTCGTGGGCTCGGGCTTCGCTCCTGGCCCACGCACTGGGTCACCTGAACGAGGGCGATCCGCTTCGGGTAGGGAGGACCCAGCTGGCGAGGACGTTCGACACCGGCGGTAGCGGCCACCGGTGGGCGGAACCCCTGGTGGCGGGCCGTACGGCCGGCGGACTCACTGGCCGAGCAGGGGAGAGGAACTGTCGTTCTCCTCGGGGTGGTCGTCCATGGAGTGCCCGCTCTGGCCAACGGAGCCGCTGCGACCGCGCACGTGCCTGATGAGGAACTCGCCGGCATCCGCGAAGGCCCTCGCCTGGTTGTCGCGGCGAAGCAGGCCGTGGCCTTCGTCTGGGAAGACCTCGTAGCGCACCTCGACGCCACGGGACCGAAGCCGCTCGACGATCTGATCGCTCTCCTGCCGTGGTACGCGAGGATCGTTGGCGCCCTGGACGACCATCAGGGGCGCTTGGATCCGGTCGGCGTGGGTGACCGGCGAGCGCGCCATCAGTCGATCCGCATCGGCTTCCGGGTCACCGATCACCGCGGCCACCAACGAGCGCCACGTCGGCGGTGACGCTTTGGCCAAGGTGACCAGATTGCTCGGTCCATAGAAATCGACACCGGCGGCCCAGTTCAGCTCCGACAGCCGGCTGAGGCACGACAACACGGCGAAGCCGCCGTAGGAGGCACCCATGACGCCGATGCGATTCGGGTCGATCCACTCCTGCGCCCGCAGGTACGCGACGGCGTCAGCGAGGTCGGTCAGATCGCCACCGCCCCAATCGCGGTTGACGAGGTCGGAGTAGGTGCGGCCGTAACCAAGAGAACCCCGCACGTTGGGAGCGAAGACGCCGATGCCATGTGCCAGGAGATACTGGTAGAAGCCGTCATGCATGTAGACCGGCAACTCCTGCCAGGCCGGACCACCGTGGATCGAGATCAGGACACCGGCTGGTTCCGGTCCTTCAGGACGGTAGAGGTAGCCAGGGATCTGGCGGCCGTCCTGCGCCGGATAACGAACCAACGTCGGCTCCCGGAAGGTGGCGGAGTCGGCCGCGACCGGCCGAACGTTGCTCAGCCACCTGAGCTCTCCAAGCTCCAGATCAATCAGGAGAATGTTCCATGGTCGGGTTGCTGTGGACAGCCGCAGCACGACGAACCGCCCGTCGCCGGACACGGTGAGGCCGGTCCCCGTGCCAGCTGGCAGTTCCGGCATGCGGATGTCGACGCCGCTGACGAGGTCACGCCCGCGCAGTTGGGAGAAGCCGTCGACGTTGACGTTCCAGACCAGGACCCGGCCGTCCGCCGAGAGAGCGACCTCCTCCACATCCCAATCCGGGGTGTCCAGCCAGGTGAGGGCGCCGCTTTCGGCATCCATGGTCGCGAGCCCGGTGAACTCCCGACCGACGTTCGACAGCACCAGAAATCCGCTGCCGTCTCTCAGCCACGGCCCCAACCAGTAGGTCGCCACATCGTCGTACGGCGTCAACGATCGCGGTTGGGCACCGTCGACAGTTATGAGATGGACCAGGTGGTCGCTGTTGGTGGTCCGCCATTCGGCGAGGGTGAGCCGGGACCCGTCGGGGGACCAGTGCCCGGGGTAGACCCTGCCGCCGCCGGTGTAGATCCGGCGTACCTCATCGGTCGACAGGTCGTGCACAAGCACGTCCTGGTCGGCCGGATTCCGGTCGTTACCGCAGTAGGCGATGAACCGGCCGTCGGGGGAGAACGGGTCGCCGAGGGCAGCCGAGTACTGCACGTCCGGCGCGTCGGTTAGCTGCACCGTGATCCCGCCAGCAGCGTCGACCCGGTACAGCTGCGTGTTCTCGTCCCCGCTGTCGTCGGCGAGGAACAACAGCCATTCACCGCCGGGATGCCATGCCACCCGACGGACCGTCGAGTCGGTGCCGGCGGTAAGACGTCGCGTGTCGCCAGTCGACAGTGCTTGGGTGACCAGGTTGAATTGTCCGTTGGCGTCATCGACGTAGGCGATCGAGTCACCATCGGGAGCGATCGCCAGTGTCGGCAGGAATCTCACGCCTGACTGAAAGTCGCGGTATCCGGACACGTGGTGAATCCTAGACACTCGATGCACTCTGGCGGCGGCACCGACCAGGCCAGCTACCCGCCGCTCAGCGCACTGCGGCCGACATCGACACCCACGCCAGACACCTGCTGCCTGCCCTCAACGCCACCCGAACCTCACGGAGAGATGCCGCCATGACAGCGACTGAGCAGCACGCCAGCGTCCGATACATCGTCGATGACGTCCAGGCGGCCATCGACTTCTACACCACCCACCTCGGCTTCACAGTGCACACCAGCGCCGTGCCCGCCTTCGCCGACGTCGTACGCGGCCCGCTGCGGCTGCTGCTGTCCGGGCCGGCCAGCTCCGGCGCCCGCGCCACCCCCGACGACGCCGCGGACGCCGGACGCAACCGCATCCACCTCATCGTCGACGATCTGGATGCGGAGATCGACCGACTACGCGGCGACGGGGTGTCGTTCCGCAGCGACGTGATCGCCGGCCCCGGCGGGCGCCAGATCCTGCTCGCCGACCCCGCCGCCAACCTCATCGAACTGTTCCAACCCGCCCACCGCCCAACCGCACAGTGACCTCCACCCGGCGCGCGTCGAGGCGGTGACCCGCCGGTGCGCGGTGGATCCTGCCGGCGGGCGTCGGCGCTGCCAGGGGGTACGCGCTACCGGCTGTGGGGCCGGATGTTGTGGTTGAGGTGGAACACGTTGTGGGGGTCCCAGACCGTCTTGAGGGCGGTGAGCCTGGCGAGCTTGGCGGCCGGGTACGCGCGGCGTACCCCGTGTTGCCCCTCGTCGGCGGCGAGTGAGTTGACGTAGACGCCGTCGGCGTACGGGCGCAGTGCCGCTCCGGCACTGCGCGCCGCTGCCATCCGAACGTCGTCTTCGGCCGGATCGGTCCAGCGGGAGCCGGCGCCGAATTCGAACGTGGTGCCGCGGTGACTGAACGCCGCGTCGGCATCCGCGACGTCAGCGATCGCGCCACCGTGCGCCTGCAGGCCGACGCCGGGCAGGTGGGTGCCGGCGTGCAGGTCTGCCGCACCGCGCAGCAGGAACGCCTCGATCGCGGCGGTGGGGAACCGCCGCAGGTAGTGCGCGCTGGAGTACCGGCGGTAGGCGTGGCCGCCGACGGTGTCGTCGCGTTGCTGCAACTGCAGGTATGACGGGGTGGTGACCCGCTCAGCGACCGGGCGCCCGAGGGCGCGCATCGCCGGCAGCAACCGGAGACCCGGTGCCGGGTCGCCGACCCACACGAAGCCGACGGTGGCGATGGGGCCGCTGGCAGTGTCGTGGACATCAGCGGTGAAGGTCGCCTGCCGTGGCGCGACGGCGTTGAGGTCCCGCCAGCCTTCGAGCACCGGCACGGCGTCCTCGGCGCGGAAGTCGAACTCGGCCACCAGGGTCCGCGTACCGATGTGGTGCAGGTGGAAGTCGAAGTCGGTGACGATGCCGAAGTTGCCACCCCCGCCGCGCAGGCCCCAGTAGAGGTCGGGGTTCTCGGTTCGGCTCGCGGTGACCACCTTCCCGTCCGCGGTGACCATCGTGTAGGAGGCGACGTTGTCGCAGGCCAGACCGTGCTGGCGGGCGAGCCAGCCCATGCCGCCGCCGAGGGTCAGGCCGCCGACCCCGGTGTGCGAGACGTTGCCGGCAGTCGTGGCGAGGCCGTACGGCTGCGACGCCCGGTCGAGTGCGCCGAGCAGCGCGCCACCCTGGACCCGGGCGCGTCGCCGGATCGGGTCGACCCGAACGCCGTTCAACGGGGTCAGGTCGATCATGAGGCCGTTCGCGGGGACGGCGAAGCCGGCCACGTTGTGCCCGCCGCAGCGTACGCCGATCTCCAGGTCGAGGTCGCGGGCCAGGCGCACCGCGGCCACCACGTCGGTGACGCTCGCGGCCTGCACGATCATCCGCGGCTGCCGGTCAACCATGGCGTTCCAGACGGTGCGGGCCGCGTCGTAACCCGGATCACCGGGGGTGAGGACGCGGCCGTCGAAGCGGGGACTGGTCGTTGTCGTCATACATCTGAGCCTGATGGAAATCGGTACACCCGGTAAGGTCCGATTCCATGGGGCGGATCAGGACCAATTCGAGCACCGCGGAGGACCTGCTCATCCATGTCGACCGGTCCGCCGCCGAACCGCTGCACCGGCAGATCGCCGCCTCGATTCGGGGCGGCATCCGGGCCGGCCGGTTGCGTCTCGGAACGTCACTGCCGCCCACCCGCACCGTCGCCGCCGATCTCGGCGTCGCCCGCGGCGTCGTCGTCGAGGCCTACCAGCAACTCGTCGCCGAGGGCTACCTCACCAGTCGGGCGGGCGGGTACACCCGGGTCGCGGTCGAGCCGGCCCCACCGCCGGCAGGTCGGAGCGGCGCTGACCAACCGGCGGCACAGATCGACTTCGGGTACGGCCGCACCGACGTGTCGTCGTTCCCACGCGCCGCCTGGCTGCGTTCGGTGCGAACGGTCCTCACCACCACCCCGAACGAACGCTTCGCCTACCTCGACGGGCGTGGCGTACCCGAACTGCACGTCGCCCTGACCGACTACCTCAACCGGGTCCGCGGCACATCCGCCCGTCCGGAGAACGTCGTGATCTGCAGCGGCTACGGCCAAGGCGTCGCGCTGATACTCCAGGTGCTCGCGGCGCGCGGCGCGCGCAGGCTGGCCGTCGAGGACCCGTCCGCAGACGACGATGCCCGCCTCGTCGCGGCCGTGGCCGGCCTGGACGTGATCGGCGTCCCGGTCGGGCCAGACGGCCTCCTCGTCGAGGAGCTGGAACGGACCGACGCGGACGTCGTCGTGCTGACGCCCTCGCACCAGTGGCCCACCGGCGGCGTCCTGTCGGCCACCGCGCGGGCCCGGGTCATCGGCTGGGCGCAGCGCCGCGGCGCCGTGGTGATCGAGGACGACTACGACGCGGAGTACCGCTACGACCGGGCGCCCGTCGGCGCCATGCAGGGGCTGGCACCCGACACCGTCGTCTACTGCGGCACGGCGAGCAAGACCCTGGCGCCGGGGCTGCGCCTGGGATGGCTGCTCGCCCCGGCACACCTGGTCGACGAGATCACGGCGGCCAAGGTACGGGCCGACCGCGGTTCTCCCGTCATCGACCAACTGACCTTCGCCGACTTCCTCACCCGCGGCGAATTCGACAGGCACCTGCGGCGCATGCGCCCGGTCTACCGCCGCCGTCGCGACGCACTCCTGGCCGCGCTGCGCGCACGGCTACCCGAACTGGAGCCGGTCGGTGTCGCGGCGGGCCAACACGTCGTGACCTGGCTCCCGCAGGACCTCGACGAGGCGTCGGTCGTGGCCGCCGCCGCCCGGCGCGGACTGGTCGTGCAGGGCGTCTCCCGGTACCGCGTGAGCCCTGCCGGGCTCGGCGGGCTGATCTTCGGCTACGCCACCCTCACCGAACGCTCCATCGTCGACGGAGTGGAAGTCCTGGCCGACGCGATCGCAGAGGTCCGTGCCCAGGTCCGCCCTCAGGTGCCCGCCACCGACAGTGGCGCGGTCGCCGGTTCCTGAGCGAGGCGCGGTTTCCGGGTTAACGGACAGCGGCGAGGGCGGCGAGTCCGCCGGCAATGACGGGGCGCGGACCACCGGGATCGCGGCTGCCAGCGGGGTACCCGCGTAGATGCGGGCCCCTTCTACTGTGAGGACATGTGGTGGTATCTCCTGCTCGCTGGCATCGGGCTCGCCACGGGCGGCACAGTCCTGCTTCATCGGCGCAGACGCCGTCGGCCACAGACCGCCGAGGAGAAGGTGGCGGCGGCGCGGTCCGCCATGCGCGCGATACGGCGTAGATCGCCGCGCCCTGGTCGCGACATCTTCGAGCGGGGTCGAGGTGTCCCCGAGCGCTATTCCGCCGCCATCGCGGAGAACGCTGTCTATGGCGACGCGGCGAACTTCGATTCAGGTGGTGGCGCAGGGGGAACGCCCTGACCAGCGACGTGCCGCCGGACAGCGGATCATCGAGACGAAGTTCTCGCAGGCGCGGCAGAGGCCGGAACACGGTGGGGTTGTCGGAAGGTTTCCGCCGCAGTGGGGACCGGTCAGGTCTGGCGGGTGGTGACGGGCCGGCGTAGTTCGGTTACCAGCGACCGTACCCATGGCTGGCGCATGGTGGGTTCGCCGGTTATCGCGGCGGTAAGCCCGGCTCGCCCTTCGGGCGAGCGGCCGTAGGCGACGATGGCCACGGCTTCGGCGAGGGCGGCCAACGCTGCTGTCGGGGGAGCGGCCGACGAAGTAGAGGTCCGCGTCGGCGCTGCGGGCAAGGACCTTGCCGGCGCACTCGAGCAGGTCGGGTAGGAACCACAGATCGGGCTCGGGGATAGCGTCGAGGAGCGCGCCGAGCTGGGCCGGAGAGACAAGGTCCCACCGGAACGGACCCGTCGGTGGCGGTACTGCTGTCACAGCCGAGACCCTATCCGGCTGCGCACCTCCACCCCTTGGCCACCAGCGGTCGCCCATCGCAATCGCCCCACAGGACCACAACCACAGACGACTGTCGATGTTGCCCGAGCGGCCGCAGGTGTGCTGAAATGGCGACCATCGCTGCAGCGTGGGGGCAACCGCGCTGGGAACGGTCAGCGCGGGAGCAGCACAGTGCTGGCAGAGCGCCGCCCCGGCGGACGCGCGCCGCACCGCCGAACCATCTCCACGACGACGGGCAGATGTCCGCCGTACGTCAATGCGGCCACGTGTTCCCACCGGCACCGAGGCGTTCAACCTCCGACACGTCGGAGGCGTCCCTCGCGTCACGACGACGGACCCGAACCGGTGACGGGATGAGCAGCGATCGTGATGTCCGAAAGCACTGATCCGGCCCTGCCCGCGCGGTAGGGACCCAACGCCATGAAGGATGACCATGCGCCGTTCCCTCGCGGTGATCACCGCTGCCCTGATCCTCGGCACCACAGCCAGCAGTGTCCCGGCCGGCGCGTCGGGCGCCTCCCACCGCTCGTGCGCCGGTGGCCTGCTCTTCTGTGAAGACTTCGAGCGCCTGCCGCGAGGTGGCGCCAGCACGTTGGACTGGGGCGTCGACACCCGCAACGGCACGCTCACCGTCGAGCGTGCCCGCCACGGCAACCAGGTGTTGCACGTGCACACGGTCGACAACGGGCGGGCCTTCCTGCGGGTCGACGATTTCGCCGCGCCGGGCAACCGCTTCTATGGCCGGATGCGGCTGCGCGTCGATGCGTTCCCCACCGCCCCCGACTGGGCGCACTTCACGCTGGTGGAGGCGACCGGCACCGGTAGTGCGGAGGTCGTCCGGCCGGTCGGCGGCCAGTACGCGCCCACAGTCCCCGGCATCTTCTGGGGCGTGGGCGCCGACGGTGGCCCGACCGGCGACTGGACCAACTGGCGGGAGTCCGCCCCTGTTGCCGAGGACACCTGGCAGTGCTTCGAGTGGAAGCTCGACCCGACGGACAACCGCGTCACGGTGTGGATCGACGAGGTGGCGATCCCGGGGCTGAGCGCGTCGACGACCGATCACGGCGGCAACGACGTGCCCTTCGTCCTGCCGACGGTGAACACAGTGAAGATCGGCTGGCAGCTCTATCAGGGCGGCACCACACCACGCGACTTCGACCTCTGGATCGACGACATCGCGCTCTCCACCAAACGACTGGGCTGCTGACGTCGTTCGTCACCGGGGGCGTCGAGCATCTCGTCGCCGGCGCCCCCAGGACTGCCGTCGGCTTTCCGACTCACCTGCTCGGACGCTCACCGCTCCGGTCAACGTCGCTGCCTTTGTCAGGCACCGTCATCATCCGACGCGGCCCAACCGTGCCATCCGCGTCTCGCGCTGATGCGCGTGCACACGACTCCCACCTGCGACTACGTCAGGTGACGCCGGTGCCCGGCGGGTCAGACCGGCACGACGACCTGGACGGCCTGTGTGCCGTCGCCGGTCCAGTTGACCTCGAAATGGCCGTGACCTGCGCCCCGCCGGGACCGGTCATGGGGTCGAAAACATCGCCCAATCAGACGTTTCTATGCCGAGTCCCCTCCAATCACAATGGTTCCCTTGGACACGGGGGGTGATCGCCGCATGACAACTTTGATCTTCGTGCACGGTACGGGCGCGCGCACCTCACGGTACGAGCCCGTGCTCAAGAAGTTCGATGCGGCGATGCGAGACCGGTGTCCGGACACGACAGTCATCCCGTGTCTCTGGGGTGACCGGCTCGGCTCTCCGCCACCGGCCCCGCACAGGTCCATCCCCCGATACCGGCCGAGCACCACCGCACAGTCCCCGGTGTCCGGGTGGCCGACCGCCCGATGGACCATCCTGGACCTGGATCCCTTGCATGATGTCCGGGTCTGCGCGGCGGTCAGCGCTCGCACCCGTCCGGCGCCTCGCCTGCCGGGGCAGCTCAGTAACGCGGACCGCATCTCCCGTGCGGTGGCCCAGATGTCGCAGGCGACCACGCTGAACGAGGATCTGGTCGCGACCGGGCTCGCCGAGGGGTTCGACGTGGCGGTGGACTCGGTGCTGCGTTCGGCACCGGCCCGCGAGGCGATCGCCCAATCCCAGGGCGACGCCGCCTGGGGTGAGCTGGTCGACGCGCTGGCCGAAGCGATCATCGCGGAGACGCTGCGCCACCAGTCCACCACGACACGCCTGGTGCCCGCCGATCGGCGGCGGCTCGTCGAGTCGGTGATCGACGCCTTTCAAGGCGGTCAGCTCGGCGTACTGGGCACAGCGGCCAGGATCAGCGCGGAGCTCGCCATGCGGATGGGTGGCGCGTGGGCGCTCGACCACTGGCGCGGCTCGCTCAGTGACAGCGCCCACCCGTTCGTGGGCGACGTCCTGCGTTACCTCGCCCGCGGCGAAGCGATCCGGCGGCTCATCGCCGACTGCGTCCGGGACGCGGCCGGTCCGGTCGTCCTCGTGGGGCACAGCCTGGGCGGCATCGCGGCGCTGGACACGCTCGTCCTTCGGTCGCTGCCCGCTGTCGCGGCGCTCGTCACTGTCGGATCGCAGGGGCCGCTCCTGCACGAGATGGGCGCACTGCCGAGTCTCGACGCCGGCGAGCCGCTGCCCGGCTCGGTGCCCCGCTGGCTCAACGTCCACCACCGGCGGGACCTCCTGTCCTACCTGGCCGAACCGATCTTCCCGGGGCGGGTGGAGGATGTCGAGATCGCCGGAAACGAGGTCATGCCGGAGGCCCACAGCGCCTACTTCGACCGGAAGGACTTCTACGACCTGCTCGCGTCACTCGTCAAGGAGGTGGGGAGGGCCGCCCCATGACCACCGCGCCGGCTCTCGTACCCGGGGGCCTCTCCCAGCGGACGTTCGCACTCGTCGTCGGGGTGCAGGACTACCCGGATCTCGGCCCTGACTTCGCCCGCAAGGGCATCGCCGACGACGCCGTCGGCTTCGCCGAGGTCCTGTTGAGGTTCGGTGTTCCGGCGGCCAACATCCGGCTCCTGCTGTCGGCCGAGGAGATTCCGCCGATGCCGCACGGCCTGGAGGTCGCCGGTCCGGCAACGTCCGCCGCAGTTCGCGCGGAGATCCTCCGGTTGCCGCAGCACGACGGCGACCTGCTGTGGGTGTTCTGGGCTGGCCATGGTTGGTACGCCGACCTGCAGTCGCGTCTCCTCCTCGCCGACGCCACAGCGGCACACCAGATCAACATCAGCTTCGAGGAGTTGGTGACGCTCTGCGGCTCCGAGTTCCTGCCCGGCTTCGGCCGGCAGGTCTTCACCGTGGACGCGTGCCGCCTGCCGAACGCGCGGCTCCCGAGGGCCGAGTCGCTGCCGGAGAAGGACGAGGGCAAGAGCGAGTGCTGGCAGGCGATCATGTACGCGGCACCGCCCCGTCGCGCCGCCGGGTACTCGTACGGTGACCGTGGCGGGCTCTTCTCCCGTTCCCTGTTGGACGCGTTGAGGCGGGCCGACACGGCGGTGTGGCCCCCCTCGCTCGCCGACCTCTCGACCACGGTGCTGGCCGGGATGAAGGACCGGGGATCGTCCGACAGCGAGCCGACCACCTGCTACTTCAGCCCAGAGACCGGAGTGAACGAACCCGGCCGCCGGCTTGTCGCGGGCCCGGCGGCCGACGCCACCAAGGCCTACGAGCTGGCGGGGTACGTGATCCCGTCCGGCTGGTCGCCGGGTCGGCTGGTGCCGGGTTGCAGCGAGCGTACGGCGGTCCGGCTCGACCTGCGGTGGATCCTGGACCGGACACCGGCCCACGGCGTGGTGGCGGAGCCGTCGAATGCCGACCTGGCGACCGACCTGAACGACGCTGAGCTGGTGCTTCGGGAGCACTCCCGGATGACCGTCACGCAGCGTCGATGGCTCACCGTCGAGCCGGCGCGGTCGGGCGATCCATGGCGGCTGTCCGACGCCGACTCCGCGTTTCTCGACGCGGGCGGTCCTGACGAGGATCGCGCCTTCGTGCTCCGCGTCGACGTCGAGGTTGCCGCGGAGGGCCCGGACGCCGCGACGGCGAGCCTGTGCCGTGCCTGGATGGCGTACCTTCGGGACCGCTTCCCCGCGTCCTCGGTCGTGGTCGCCGTACGGGCCCCGACGCCGGTCGACGCCATGCTCACGGCACAGCGGTTGGCCGAGGTGCTGACCAGAGACGGGACCGGTTGGTTGACGGTGACCCGCTTCCGGCCGGGCGAGCGGCCGACCACCGCCACCCCGCTGCCGTCGGGCAGCACCCCCGCGACGCCGGTGCTGCCCGCTGTCGTGCACCGGCTGCGCCAGGAGGCCGTCCGACGCGGGCTGAAGCCCGTGCTCCCGCCGCTGCCCGGCCACGCCGGACCGGACCTTGACAGCGTTTCCCCTTCGCTGCTGGCCGATCTGGTGATCAGCGAGCTGGAGGACGGCGACGGCCGGGTGGCGGAAACCGACCTGATGTGTGCCGTCCGCGACTTCCTGCCAGGCTGGTATCCGCAGTTCCTGACCGCTTCCGGCGCCCGGCGCACCGGCGCCGGCTGGGTTGCCGGGCTGACCGTGGCCTGCGCCTTCGACGCCGACGTTGGCAGGTGGCTGGACTCAATCGGTGATCGCCGGGTGGCACCGACCGACCTGCCCGCCCCGCTGACCGAATCGGTCGTCGAGGCGCTGGTGCTGGCGGCCCTCCGCGATCCGGCCGCGCGCCCGAAACTGCCCGGCTGGCGGTCCGCCTTCGCCGGCCGCGCCATAGCGGACCTGGTCCGGGTCATGGCCAGCCGCCCCGCCACCCCCGGCGACGGGGACGGCACGTCGTCGGCACCGACACCGGCCGAACTGAGCCGGGAAGCGGCACTTCTCACCGGGCGCATCGGCGTGGCCGCCGCGATCGTGCGCGCGGCCCGACCCGCGGACCGGCTGACCGACGCCTACATGGCTGCCCTGCGCGCCTGCCCGATGAGCGCGGATCTGATCGAGCTTCTGACCGGGCCGCCGGACGTGCCGTCCGCCGTGGCGATGGCGGTGGGACTGCGGCCGGTGGACCCCCGCACCGAACAGGTGCTCATTGACCGTATCGCCGAACTCAGACGCGTCCTTCACTACCTTCCGGCTCACCCCGACGGAGAGTGCGCATGATCGAGACCTGGTACTTCTGTTCGGCGGTGCACGCGTCGCCGCATCACGCGGAGGCGTTCATCTCCATCACGGAGGCGCTCACCTCGCGACACTCCGGCGCTGACCTGCTGAACGCGGCTCTGCGTCAGCTCGCCAACTGTGAACCGGCCATGCGCCGGTACGCCGCCCCGCAGGTGCTGGCCGTCGCCGTGCGGCCCGGTGTCGAACCGGGCACGGCGGCCCTGGCGCGCAGTGCGCTCGACGACACGCTGGCAGTGCTGGACGCATCGATCCGTACCGCGGTGGCGCAGGCGGTGGAAGCCATCTTCACGGCCCGGTCGGCCGAGACCGTCGCGGGTCACCTGTCGGAGGCGGCACGACGAGCGCTGGCGCGCGTGCGTCCCGGCCGCGCGGCGCACCCCTATCTCGACATCGAGAGCTTCAGCTCCGAGGTGGTGGTGCTCGCCGCCTGCGTCGAGGCGGCACGGCGCATCCCGGCGTCCGCGCGACTCGTGGTCGACGAGACGATCGGCAAGCTCAGCCGGGACGCGCTCGCCGGTCACTGCGGCCGCCGAGCGCAACTGCTCGCCGTGGAACTCGCCGCCATGGTCGGCGACGAGCTGATGAGCTCCGACGACGTCGTCACCCAACTCCTCGATCCGCGCATCGGCGCGGCGTTCCAGGAGCCGGACCTCCTTGCCGCGATCGCCCGACTCACCTTCGGATTCCCCGGGACGTCCGCTCCGGCCGGCCCGGCGCCCGGTGCGGCCGGCCTGATCTCGAACGAGGTCGTGACGCTGTCGCACCTCCGCCGGCTGCGGCGCGGGCGACCCGATCCGTCGACCGCGTCGGAGGTCCTGTCGCGGCTGGGACTGTCCGGTCAGCATCCGGCCACCATCGCCATGGTTCTCTGGCAGGCCGTCCTGGACGAGCTGTCGGCCGACATCGATCCGCAGGGGACGGCGGACGCGCTGGCGCACCGGTGGATCGCACCCCACCGGGAGATCAACAAGCCGATCCGGGTACGGATCCCGCTGCCGACCCACGAACTGAACGCGTGGCAGACGAGCGCGGCGTCGCTCGCCCGACTGCGGACCGGGAACGAGAAGCCGGTGGAGTTCATCGTCCGGTCCGGGCCCCTGCAACTGTCGAGCTGGTTCTCCGTCGCCGTGCTGTCGCCGTGGTTCAACCGCCAGAACAGCGCGTACAACGCCCGCTTCACCCGAGATCCGGACGAGCAGATCAGGGACTCACTGTTCCCGATGGGTGGTGACTCCGTCCTGCTGCTGCGGCTGATGCTCGCGGTGTGCACCGCCGTACGCCTGCTCCGCAGCGTCGAGGCCGGCCGGGCCGAACATCTCGCCGCACTCGTCCTGCACGCCGCGGACGTGCTGTCGGACACCCGGCACCGGGCCTTCCTGAGCGAGCTGGCGTACCGCCTGGAGTCGCCGAACCCCTCGATGTCCCTCCCGCTGGCCGGGCTGGCTCTGCACACCTACCGGGAATACGAGCGGGCCGGAGACGGCAGGTACCCCCAGATCGAGCCGTCGGTCTTCGCGGATCTGCTGCTCGCCGACCACCACGAGGAGGCGCTGCCACAGCAGGAGCGGTGGTTGCGCGGCCGACCGGGGGTGTCCCTGGTGACCGGCTGGATCGAGAACGCCCTCAGCGGAACGGTGCCGGACCTCGACACCGGTGGCCAGGGGCGATGGCGGCAGCCGGTGGCCGGTGGGCTCAGCCTCGCCGAGCGGGTCCTGATCCGCGCCGTCCAGATCCTTCCGCCATCGCTGACCAAGCGACCGGCAGCCCTGTTGCGGCTGCACTTCCGGCGTGCCGAAGAGGGCGACGCGCTGACGCCGTGGTACGAGCGCGACGTTCATCCGTCCCGCGTCTCGAACCAGTGGGAGGTCCTGGCCGTTCCGCCGCTCACTGCCGACGGCTGGCGACGCTACCCCAGTCTCGTCAACGATCGGCACGGCGTTCAGCTCGCCCTGCTGACCGAGCGTCTGGCGGCCCTCCTCACCGAGCCGGACGTGATCTCTGAGGCGGAGCGCACCGACTGGGTGGAGCAGTGGCGCACCGCGATCAACGCCGTGACCAAGGTGCGCGAGCTGTCCCGGCCGGTCCGGATGCGCCTGCTCGCCGCGCTCGCCCAGGGCATCGGGGGCCACTCCTGGCAGCGGTTGATCCTCGAGGACATCATCGACACCGAGATCGAGTTCGGCCTCGGCACCCCACTCGACCGCTGGCTCATGTTCGACCGGCTCGGACCGAAGGCGGTGCTTCCGCCGTACCTGGCCGAGGCTCTCCGGCATCGTCTGCTTCGCGGCCTGTACCAGCGGCAGTCGGTGGACCAGCAGGAGCGCCTGCTCAACAACCCGTGGCAGTCACTCGGCGTTCGGCGGAGCAACGCGCTGCTGACCATGCTGATGCAGCGACTCGTCTTCGAGCTCGGTCCCGCCGACGTCGTCATCGGTGGGCACACGCTGTCCGACTTCGTCCTGCAACTGTGGCAGGACGCCCATCAGAACCTCCGCCTGACGGAGCTGAGCATCCCGGTGGACGAGGATGAGGGGGCACACGGCCTGGTCGACCCCCGGCTCCTCGCCGGGCTCACCGTCGACCCGGTGGACGGCGTGCTCCGGGTCCACTCGCGACGATCGCCGCAACTGCGGACCTTCTCGGGGGCGAGCGTCGAAGACCCGTTCCGGCTCTCGCCCGAGCAGTTCGGGCGCCTGCTCGGAAACGACCCCTCGTACGTCATCGGCATGGTCTGCGCGGCCAAGGACGGTCAGGTCTGGGTGAACTGCGGTCTGGCCGACCCGCTGGCGGTGCCGCCGCCGGTCGACACCGTCCGGGTCGGCGACCAGGTGGCGGTTCCGCTGCGCCGGAGCATCGCCGGACCGGCGGCAGCGGGCCCGATCGAGCGGTTGGCCTCGTTGCCGGTCGTCGGCGACCTGCGGCCCGCGACGATCGAGCGGCCGGCCACCGGACGCCTCGTCGTCCGGGTGGCCGACGCCATGCCGTTCGATGTGGCGGCCCTTCCGCAGCAGGCGCGGCGGAGCTGGGATCCCGATCTCCTCGGTGAGCTGGAGGAGCTGCCGGTGGGCGAGTACCCGGCCCTCGCGCGATGGGAGGGCGAGCACTGGCTGCCCGTCGACCGTGAGTACGTCGAGTTCCTGGCGATACTCACCGGTCGCGGCGAACCGGCGCCGATCCGGCTGGTGGTGGTCGAGCTCGTCCGGCAGGGCCGCTCGATCCGGTTCTCGGCCGGCCCCGGCTGCAACGTGGTGCTGGACAACCAGGTCTGGGACGACGGTGACCGCGCGGACCTCCTCGCCGCCGTCCGCGAGGCCGCCGGTGACCCGTGCGGCCTTGTCGTGACGGCCGATCTGTACGGCGACGACGTCGGCGCGCCGCGACTGCGCCTGCGTCGGGAACCCGGCCGGCCGGCCGAGGATGCGCTCGACGTGCGCGCGTTGCGGTGGCGTGACCTGTTCCGGGACGGCTCGGACCACGAGGCGCGCCTCGTCGACGGCACGTGGCGGTTCGACCCCCGGTTGGCGGACCTTCCGGACGTCGTCGTCACCGGGCTCGACGCGCCCGGAACCCTGTGCCGCTTCACCCCCTCCGCCTGGGGGGAGGAACAGCAGCGGCGGCGGCAGGTCGCCGGGCGGGTCGTGCCGGCCCGTCATCTGAACCTGCCGGATCGGCCGGATCGGGAGCTCTTCGAACGGCTCGTCGATCTGGCCGACGGGCATGTCGTTCAACTCCGCACCACTGTGGCGGAACCGCAGTGGGGCATGCGGCGCGGCTACACCGTCGAGGGGATCGCGGTCGACGTGGAGGCGGAGTCGATCTGGCTCGGGCCGGTCTCCGCCCGACACCGGGTGCATCAGCGCCTGCGACAGAACCGTCAGTCCCAGGTCTGCGACGTGCGGACCTTCGAGTTGCCCACCGGTGACGGCGAGCCGGCGCCGGTACCCAACATCAACCTCACCGCGGGTCTCGCCGAGGCCGACCGGGAGGCCGGCGAGGACGCCCTGGTGCGGCAGCACGAGTTGCGCGGCATCGTGGTCGACGCGCCGATCACCCGGAGCCGGGCCGACGTCTACACGGTCCTGCTCGACCTCGGAGTCGACATCGCGGTCTGCTCTCTGCGCCGGGAGAACTTCGACCGCCCGCCGACCGACGTCGGCGCGATCGTGCGTGGCCGCCGCAGCCGGCACGGCTGGATCTTCACCGCGTACCGCCGGCGTATTCGCGTCCGGGCGGTCTGGGAGTACCAGAACGAGGTTCCTCCGTCGGACGCGATCGGCCTCGGCGTCGTGCTGTGGCGAGGACAGCGCAAGGCGCTGGCCCAGTCGACCAACCGGCCGGTCCTCTACCTGTACGACGACCTCTCCGCCACGGCGCATCTGCGACCGGTCGGAGCTAACGGCGAGGAACCCGCGCTGAGCGCCGGCACTGTCGAGATGTCCCGGGTCTACCCGGACCGCGACCGGCGTCGCATGGCGGTCCGGTATGCGGACCGGCGTGGATCGGCCGAGGTGCACGGTGAGACGCGCTACGTCCAAGCCGGTCCGTTCTCCCGGGTCGTCGGTGTCGACGTGGCGCTCGAGGACGTGGATCCGGGACATGTCGTGGTCCGGCGCAGCTTCAGCCTTTCCACCGGGGTCGCGCAGCAGCCAGCCGCCACCCCCGCTCCGGGGCAGTCGAGCACCGACGGTTACTACCGCTATCTCGCCGGTGAGCGCTCCCCGTTGACGGCGACGCTCAGCGGCTCCACGGTGACCCTGCAGACGGAGTGGACGGTGCCGACGCCCACCGGAGGGTCGACGTGGCAGATCCCGCTCGCCGAGGGCGAGGAGCCCTGGGTGGCCGTCGCGTACCGCAGCAACGATGTGCGGGTCGTTCTGCTGGAGTTGGCCGGCGGCGTGTTCGCCAGCTACCGGACCGCGCCCGCGCTCTCCATGGCGGAGTTCTTCCGGCACTTCCAGCGACAGGGCATCCGCCTTGGGATTCGTTCGGATCTGCGCGGGGCACGGCTGCACTACGTCGACCGCCGGGAGACGGCGCAGGGGGTGATGCACCGGTTCGAGTGGGGCTACGGCCACACGCTGGAACTGAACGAGCAGGCCCTCACCATCGACGGCAGACCGGCGGCGGACAACGCCGTCTCCCTCTTCCACGGCGACTTCGTCACCGACGTCCTGATCGACCAGCGTGCCGGCACCCAGGACCTCGTCCTGGACATCCGGATGGAACACATCCGCTGGGGTTGGTACGCGCAGCTCCACCGGGAGGCCGCCAACCAGGTCATCCACCTCGCCGACATCGTCGCCGACCAGGACGGTGGCCGCCCGCGCATCAAGGCGCTGCACGTCCGCTGGCGCAAGCAACCCGCCGACGGCCCGGTCTACCGGGACACCCAGACGGTGGTGCTGCGCCGGTTGCGGCTGGCGCCGGAGGCCAGCCGCCGCATCACCGACGCCTGGCAGGCGGAACGGCGCGAGGCCCGGCCGGACCGCCCGAACCAGGCGCTCGTCCGGCTCGACGTCGACAAGTTCAGGCGCAGCGGTGGCGCGCAGGTCGAGTTCCACTTCATCAGTCCGACGTTCGACAACGGTGAGCTTCCGCAGGGATGCCGCCTGTTCCTGACCGCTGACGAGATCCGCCCGCTGCCCAACGACGTCGCCCTCACGCTGCGCGGTGGCGATCTCATCGGCGGCGGATCGCGGACGGGTTTCGAGGTCGCCGTGCTGCGCCGTGACTTCTCCCGCCGGCAGGCGCTCCTGCAGCACATCCACCGCAACGCCGAGCCGGGAACCCACCCGCTGCGTGGCGCCGTCTACCTCGTCAAGCTGACGCGCATTCATCCGGCTGACAATCGCGCCGAGGGCTCGATCGTGGGCGGCCCCGGACGCCCGCACGCCGCCCTGATGAGCCGGCTTGCCAACGACGAGACCCCGTGCTTCGCCACTGTCGTACGGCAGGGCGACCGGATCGAGTTCGAGGTGCGGCCGAACGTCGTGTTCCGTTTCAGCGCCGATGCCGTCGCCAACGCGGACGAGGCGCGCAACGGATCGATCGTCCGTCTGCTGCGCGGGCCAGACCGGTCACTCATGGTCCGTCAGGCGCTGCTCGGTGACGCGGCGTATCTGCCACGGGAGGGCCGGCCGGTCCAGCTGCTGCCGATGCAGAACCTGCTGAGCCGGCGCGATGACGGCGCGACAGCGCTCGGCCGGGGCTCGTACACCGTCGTCGGCCTCCCGTCGGTCATCGTGCCGGCCTCCCGTCGGGGGCGTACCCCGGACGCCCAGGCCCGGGAGCTGATCGCGACGCCACATCCGAAGCTGGGCGTCGTCCGGCGGGAAGCCCACAACTCCTACCACCTGGAGCGGATCGGCAGCGACGTTCGCGTGGGCATCCTGCGCCGCGAAGCCGATGGCACCCTGTCCGCCGCTGGCCGCGACGCCGACGGGGTCGCCTGGCGTACGCGGGTCCGTTGGGCCCAGGTGTCCTTCTTCGACCGTGGCGCGAATGGAATCCGGGAGTGGTGCGACAAGTCGTCCTGGGAGTATCACGACAGCACGACCGGGTACCGCCAGGGCGAGCGACTGGAGACGGTCACCACCGAGCGACTCAATCCGTCCGCCACGGTCTGGACCGACCCGGTGTTCCTCGGCAGCGGCGGGATGCTGCGGTACAGCGCTGACGAGCTACGGCAGTACGGTCTGCCCGCTACCGAACTGGTCGACGGCGGCGCCGGTCGGAAGGTCGGCCGCCCCCGTACCTACGCGGTGGGTGGCGTCACCCACCGCGGCGGCCGTCCGAGTGGCCTCTGGGTCGAGGTCGCTCCGGGCCGCCTCATCGAGGTCACCGGTCCCATGCTGTCCACACCGGACGGAAACAGCCTCGACGGTATGGACTGGTCGAGCTTCGCCCCCGGCGACCGCGTCACCCTGTCGGTGCAGCGGCACGATCCCACCGAGATCGGCGGCCTTGTGCTGCACGAGTGGATCGCCGGCCCCCGGGGCGCGCTGGGGCGGCGCGCGCTGCTGCCGATCGGGCAGACCGACACCGCCCGCCGCAGCGTACGGGTGGGGGTCGGGATCTGGTCGGCCACCCTGCCCACCGAGCCCGACGAGGCTCACCGGAAGGACTCCCTGGTCTGGCTCACCGACCGGAACGAGGTCACGTCGGCTGGCGAGAGACCTGTGGTCGGTCGCGGTGACACGGTCCTTCTCGAGGAGGGCGAGGCCGGCCTCAGCATCGTTGGCCTGCCGGATCGTGTCCCCGTGGCGGCCGGGAGCGACTCCATGGCGGGATGGCTCGTCGCGGCGTTGAAGGATCCGGCGGATCGTCGGGCGCTGTTCGAGCTGTGCGGGGGTGCTCTGCCGGTCACGGTCGAGGTGGTGGCCGGGACGACCATCCGCTTTTCGCGGCGCCGGCACGACCGCGACCTGAGCCCGGGTGAACTGACAGTGCTTCAGCCGCTCGGTGTGCTGCCGTCCGGTGAGCTTCTGCTGCGCCGGGGATTCCGGCTGGCTGTGGGTGCCGTCGGTGACCTCGTTCCGGGCCTTCCGCTTCCCCTGGTCGACCAGGCCATCCAGACGATCCGTCGCACGCGGCAACCGCTCTGGGCGTACGCCGACCGGTCGGCGGGAGTCCGGCTCGGGTTGCCCGACGAGCCGAGCCGACCCGCCGAGGAGATCACCGTCAGGCCGGTGGGAGTGATCGGCACCGGTGCCGACGCCGGCATCATCTGCCTCGAACGGCGCACGAACCGGCCCCGCTGGCTGCCCGCCACCGAGGTCGGCTGGACGCCACTGGACGCCGAGCACCTGCACCACTACCTGGGCCGACCGAACAGCCGGCAGCGACTGCGCGAGCTGTCCTGTCGGCTGCTGCCGGACGGCACCGTCTCGCTGGTCCGCACGGCGGCGAACCTGCAGCGCTTCGAACAGCTGAGGCTGGGCGACCCGCTCCGGGTGGAGGTGATCGGCGAGGAGGCGACCGAACGTCTGGCGGACGGACGGCACCGGTACATCGTCCGCGCGTACATGTCCGACATCCTGCTCGACATGCGGCTGGAAGGGTCGGCTCCTCCGCTGACCGCCGAGCCCCGCCTGTGCGAGGTCGACAGGCGTCTTCTGGACCGTGGTTCCCCACGAATCAGCGTCTGCGACCCCGACCGGCGTCACCTCGCTCTCGACCTGCCGGCGTGGCTGATCCCGCAGGCGCCGGACCGGTCATCCGCGGTGGATCCGTCGGCACGGGGCGAGTACCAGGCGTTGCTGGCCGGGGCGGGTGCCGTCGTACACGGGGACGCCGGGCCCAGTGAGGACCACCAGGCTTCCCTCGGGCGCTGGCTCGCGAGCGACGCAGCGGCGGCCTTCGGGCTGGGCGCACCCCGGGACATCGAGCTGGCGCCCGCGGTGGCAGCCGCGCTGCTGCTCGACGCAATGCGCGGGCACCCGTCGGTCGGGGCGACCGCCGCGGCCGCGGCCGTCCACCTGTGCCGCCAGTTGGCGCTGCGGGCGATCCGGTCCCGGCACCTCGAGCCGCTCCTGCACGACTGGATCGGTGACCCGGACACGGCGGTCAAGACCGACCTGTGGCGGCGGTTGGATCAGGTGAATCTGGGCCCGGTGCTCAAACCGGCCGATTTCCGGACCATCAAGGACGTGCAACGAGGCATTCGGGCCCGAACCGCCCTCCGGCCGGACCAGGCGCTCAGCATCGTCATGGAGAGTCTCGCCGCGAGCGCCGGCGCGCACGTCAGCTATGACGAGATCGAGGGGTACGAGGGCGTACTGGGCAGCGTCGCCGCGCTGGGCCGGCCGCTGGCGCCGTCGCCGGGGCAGGTGACGGCGCAGCGGGAGCTTCTCCCGGCGCAACGGGACGCGCTCGGGCGGGTGTTGTGGGGATCGGTGCAGCGATGGCATGGCCTGACGCTGCTTCCGGTCCCGCCGATCGTGCAGGATCCGGACTGCGCCCGCAGTGCGCAACTGCTCGAGGGTCTTGTGGGGGTGATACCGGCAGCGGAACCACCGGCCAGCCAGGTGTGACGGGCTGAGCCCGTCCGCCACGACGCTTCCGATCGACATGCCGTGCCTGTCGATCGGAAGAATGTCGCCCCGGGTTGTTAGCGTGCCGCATTCGCCGGCGGGAGGGCGGACGAGGTGCCGTGCCAGCCGTCATCATGCTGACCAGAAAGGGCGTGGACCGGGTGGACGACGCTGAGAAGAACGCACTGTTGATGTTCCTGGAGGCGCAACGTTCCAGTGTTCTCGCGATTGTTGACGGCCTTGACCTCGACGCTCTGACCACCGCGGTGCTGCCCTCAGGTTGGACGCCGCTGGGTCTCGTGGAGCACCTCGGCTACGCCGAGCGACACTGGTTCCAGGAGATCGCCACCGGCTCCGTCGAGCCGCTGGCCTGGCCCGACGACGACCACACGCCCCTGACCACCCCACGGCCACCGTCGGTGGTCTTCGCGTTCTACCGGGCACAGTGCGAGCGTTCCAACACCGTCGTTGCCACGACGCCACTGTCCGCGCCGGTGCGCGGGCGTCATCCCGGTTGGCTCGGCGACGAGGTCACCGACCTGCGGCGCATCATCCTTCACATGATCGAGGAGACCGCACGCCATGCCGGTCACCTCGACGTCGTGCGCGAGCTGATCGATGGAAAGACGGGGCTCGGACCTCGATAGCAGTTCCCCCTCGACCGTCGCCGAAAAATTTTCTGGGAAAGGCGGTAACCAAATCAGCTGACCAACCCGTCTGGTCAGCGACGGATCACCACAGCGGGTGGTCGGCCGGGGGAGGGGTTCGGGACATGGGTGACGTCCGTGTGCGTTTCACTGACGATTTGGCCCGGCACCCCGCCCCGCCGTTGGGTGATCTGGTTCAGCAGTCGATGGTCCAGGGCCGCCGGCTGCGCCGTCGGCGCCGCCTGGCACAGTTCGGCGCGGGCGGCTCGGCGCTGGTGATGGTGCTGGTGGTCGGGCTGGCTGTCGGGCCGTTCGGCGTCGGCGCGAATGACGTCGGTCCACCAGGCGGCGCGGCCGGTGGCTCGCCGGCCAGGCCGGTCGGCTCCGCCCCGCCGTCCCCGGTTCAGCGCTCCGATGGGCCGCCGGGTCTGATGGGCGTCGACGACGAGGGGCGGGCGAACCCCTTCCGGGCGGGCCTGCCGACTTCCTCGACCACGGTGATCGGCACCGTGCGGATCGGCGTGGTACCGGACGGTGACCTGCTGCCCACCACACCGCAGGGGGCCCTGGAACTGCTCACCCGGCTGCTGCCCGAGGGCAAGACCAGCGGTTACGCGAGTCTGCAGGGCAGTGGGGCGGGCCCCAGCACGCCGTACGTGCAGCTCTACCTGGATCGGGGCGCTGGCCCGGGGATGCTGCGGCTCTCCGTCTACCAGGGCGGCCTCGGCGGCAACCCGGCCCCGGGGACGGTGGAGCTGACCGAAGTGCCCGACAACTGCGTACAGAACAAGATGGTCACGGTGCATCACCCCGATGGCGTCCAGGTCAATCTGATGATCTCGACGTGTGTGGACTGGGGCGCCAAGGGGACCTTGCCGGCACGACCCGTCCTGTCCGTGGACGAGGCGACCGCTGTCGCCGCGAGCCCGATGTGGGGGACGAAACTGCCGGCGGAGTTCGTCGTCACCGGTTCCAAGAGGTTCCCGTCGCTGGCCCGGTCGAATGGCTGACGAGGACTTCGTCGAGTTCGCGCAGGCTGCCGCTGGCCGCCTGCGCGACGCGGCGTTCCTGATGTGCCGCGACTGGCATCTCGCCCAGGACCTCACCCAGACGACGCTGGCCAAGGTGTACGCCAACTGGCGACGGGTCCGCCGCGCCGACGACCCGCACGCGTACGCCCGCAAGGTGCTGCTGCGGTGCCTGATCGACCAGCAGCGTCGTCGCTCCAGCCGTGAGTTGGCGATGTCGGCTCCGCCGGACCGGGGCGAGGAACATCCGGCCGAGCTGCGCATGACGCTGCTGGACGCGGTCGCCACCCTGCCGTTGCGGGATCGGGCGATCATCGTGCTGCGCTACTGGGACGACCTGAGTGTGGAGACAGTCGCCGAGGTCGTGGGCGTCTCCGCCGCGGTGGTCAAGAGCCAGAGCATGCGCTCGCTCAGTCGTCTGCGCGAGGTGCTCGGCGAGACCCGGGCCGAGCTGTTCGCCGAGGAACGGCATTGATCGGTCCGGCTGCGGCCGACGTGCGACGGATCCCGCTGGTGCCGGGCCGCGCCTGTCGTACGGCGGCGAATGACCCACCACGCGCGGTCGTCACGAACGCGACCCACGGTGGCGAACATCTGTGTTGGGGGAGGTCCATGGTGTCCGTATCGAGCAGCGGGAGGGGCCGAGGCCGGCCTCGCGGCGAGGGCCGCGGCTCGGCCGCTGTCGTCCCGGTGATCCTGACCGCGTTGGTGCTGAGCGCCGCGGGGTGTCATCGGGGGGAGCCCGGCGTCGGCCCCGCTGGGCGGCACACCGCGAACGCGGAACCGGGCGGCTCGGGCATGCTGCTGGGGGCCGGCGAGCTGGGTTCGGACTGGCGCGAGGACGACGCGCGAACCGGTCTGCCGCCCTGGCCGTGGGAGCAGGACAACTGCCCCAGCTATCAGAGCAGCGACTACCCGGCCAAGTCGCATCGGCGCGCGGCCGTGCAGCGCTACTACCGGCCGTCTGACGGCTCGTCGCAGGCCCATCACGTCGTGGAGACGTACGAGCCGGGATGGGCCGAGCGGAATGTCGACGATGTCCGTCGCGTCCTGCTGCGGTGCGCGAGCTACCTGGCGTTCGGCTCGCGGGTCGCGTTCGACGTCGTCGATCCGCAGTATCTCGACGGCACCGGCATGCTCATTCGAGGTCGCATCGCGCGTGCCGACGCCCGGACCACCGTCAGGTGGTTCGTGATGCTGAGACGAGGCGAGACGGTTTCGACGGTCAGCGTGCCCGATCCGGGCAGCCGGGCCGCGGTGGACGTCATCGCGGCGAGGGTGGTGGCCCGCCTTGGCTGAGCGGAAAGGCCGGCAACTGCCGCGCCGGTGGGTTGTCTCCACTGTCGCCATGTCTCTCGCCGGTGTGGCGACGGCCGCCTTCGGCGCCACTCGCGATCGCCTCGGCGACCACCCCGGCCCGTCAGTCGGTCCTTCCCCTGCCAGTCCGATCCCCACCACACCGGCCGTCGACCGGGTCGCCGAGGCGAGGACGCGCATCGAGGCCTACGTGGACCGCTTCGACGGCCACCTGGCGGTCGCGGCACTGGACCGGCAGGGAACGGCTGCGGTGACGGCGGGCACCAAACGCTTCGAGACCGCCAGCATCGTCAAGGTCAACATTCTGGCGGCCCTGCTGCTGCGTCAGCGACCGCCGGGCAAAACCCTGGGGGCGAACACCCGGCGATTGGCCGAGGACATGATCGTGTCCAGTGACAACGATGCGGCGGTGGCCCTGTGGCAGCGAATCGAGGGCTCGCGCGGCCTGACCGCCGCGAACCGCGCGTTCGGTCTGCGGGAGACCAAGCCCAACTCGCACTGGGGGCTCACCACGACGACGGCCGCCGACCAGCTCCGTCTCCTGACCGCGCTGACCTCGCCGACCGGACCGCTGACCCCGCAGGACCGTACCTTCATCATGGGCCTCATGACGAAGGTGATCCCCGAGCAGCGATGGGGGATCACCGCCGCCCGAGAGCCGGGCAATCGTTCCGTCTACGTCAAGAACGGCTGGGACACCGCTGACGTCGACGGAGGTCGTTGGTTGGTCAACAGCATCGGACGGATCGTCGAGGCCCGTCATGACTGGCTGATCGCGGTGCTCTCCGACCATCACGTGAGCCAGAAGGCCGGCGTCCGGGTTGTCGAGAAGGCCGCCACGTACGTGCTCAAGGAGCTGCGTGCCGCCACTGCCGACGATGGCCCTGCACAGGGGTAGGCCACCTCACCTGGCACGCCGACGGGGTGACGGAGAGCGCGGTTCCTCAGCCTCGGTAGCCGTTCTGCTGGGTGCCACCCGACGGGGGAGGGCCGTACGAGCCCGGGAACCCGCCGCCGACGGGCCCGATGCGCAGCACCGCCGTCGGAGCGTCGGCCATGCTCCCACCGGTCGGCGTCAGCAACTCGGTCGTCGCCGGCGTACCCGCCTCCGGTGCGTTCCTCCGACGCATCACGACCAGTACGAGCGCGCCCAGGCCGGCGGCGACGAGTAGGCCGCCGAGGAGGAAGAACGGCGACGTACCGCCTGCCTCGTCGCTGACGGCCTTGAACGTCGGTGGCGCAGCCTCCGGGGTGCCGTCGCCCGCCGCCGCGACCGGGCTCGCCTCCGCAGCGGGCGACGGGGACGCCTTGGTGGGCGCTGCCTCCACGGCGAGGGTCAGCCGCACGGTCGCGACGTCACCGGCGCTGCCCCGTACGGTCGTGCGAGCGGTGCGGTAGCCGTCCTTGGTCGCGCGGACAGTGATGGACCCGGCGGCGATCGTCTTGCTGGCGCTCGACGTGATCGAGAACTGGCCGCTGGAGCTGCTGGTCGTCCGGTATTCGTGCCCGGCGCTGTCCTGGATGGTCAGGGCCACGCCGCCGATCGCCTTACCGTCGGCGTCGCGGACCCGGCCGGAGACCCCACGCACGCCGGCCGCCGGCTTGTTCTCGCCCGACGACGCCGCACCCGGGCCGTGGACGTAGACCATCTTGTGGGCGTAACTGTTCTGCCCGGCAAGACGCACACCGACCGAGATGTTGAGGCCGGTGATCTCACCTGGGCGAGCGTCGGGGGCGACGAGCGTCGTGTCGAACGTCTGACTCCGGCCGGGCCCGAGGTTCGGTTCCACCCGGCATCCGGAGGTGCATCGCAGGCCGCCGCCGATCACCACGATGGCCGTCTCGGCCTTGCGTCCGTTGTTGGTGACCCGGTAGCGCAGGCGCACCGTGTCGTTGGGTTTCACGTTCTCCGCCGACACGCTCAGGATGCTGACGGTCTCCGGGGCCGCCGTCGCGGGTGCCGCCGACACGGCGAGCGTCCCGCCGGTCAGCGTGATCAGTGCGGCCACGGTCCAGCGGAGACGTAAGCGCGTCGTCACTTCCCACCACCTTCTGTACAGCGAGCAACCCCGTCGATGGCACCGCGGGCCACTATGCCCTGTCCGGAACGGGTTGCGCGACCTACCCCCGACGGCAGGGCCGGGAGACGCTGCCCGGTGCCACGTCCGCACCTGTTGTGAGCCAGCGCCCTGCGTTGTCGCCGTGCCAAGCCCGGCCGAGACTGTCAGTATCGTGGTTTGTGGAGCCGGTCCGCGTGAGCGAGGAGAAGGCATGAGTGACTGGAACGACAAGATCATCGCCGAGTTTCGCGCCAACGATGGGCAGGTTGGCGGCCAGTTCGCGGGCGCGCCGCTGCTGCTGTTGCACACGGTCGGTGCCAAAAGCGGCCAGCCTCGGGTGAACCCGATGATGTACCAGAAGGTGGATGGCGGCTACGCCGTGTTCGCGTCCAAGGGCGGTGCGCCCAGCAATCCGGACTGGTACTACAACCTGCTCGCCAATCCGCGGGCCCAGGCGGAGATCGGCACGGACAAGGTCGAGTTGGTAGCCAGGGTGGCCACCGGGGACGAGCGCGAACGGATCTGGAGTGCGCAGAAGGCCGCGTACCCCGGCTTCGCCGACTACGAGCGGAAGACCGCCCGCCAGATCCCCGTCGTCGTACTGGAACCCGCGCCGTAGCCGACCCCGGTCACCCCACCCGCGACCATCAGGGCTTCACCGGGCGTGACCGGGCAGATCGCCGCGCAGGCGGTCCAACTCGGCGAGGTACATCGCCTGCATGCGGTTGTAGTGCCGGACCAGCAGTTGGACCTCCTCGGCGCTGTAGCCCTCGATGAGCCATTCCGCCCGCTCGGCGAACCGCTCGTACGGTCGCTCCAACTCGGCGACCCGGTCCGGCCGCAGGGTGACGATCACCCGCCGCCGGTCGGCCGGGTCGCGCTCGGTCGTCACGTAGCCGGCCTGCTGGAGCCGGCGGAGCATGCTGGTCACCGCCCCGGTGGTGAGGTTGGTCCGTTCGGCCACCTGCCCCGCGGTGGCGGATCCGACGTCCGCCAGGTGGTCCAGGCATTCCAGGTCGCTCACGGTGAGGCCGAGCCGCTCCGCGATGGCGTACCGGAACACCATGGACAGCCGCGACATCTCCCGCCCGGCGCGCATCAGCTCGGCGATCGCGGAGGCGGGGGCCGGCTCGTGGGACATGCCCGCAATCATGCCTCCGGTACGGTGACCCGGTGCAGCCGAGGTAACACGCGGGTCAGCACCCAGTGCGGTGCGGCCGCGCCCCCGGTGAGGCGGCGCATCAACCCGGCGGCGGTGTCGACGGCGCGGAACGCGTAGGGCACCATCTCGTCCTGGTAGCCGGCGATCGCCTCCTCCACCGACGCGCCGCCGGAGCGGGCCTCGACCAGCTTGCGGCCGAGCAGGGCGGCGTCGCGAAGCGCGGTGTTGCCGCCGTGTGCGCCGAACGGCGGCATGACGTGCACGGCGTCGCCCATCATCGTCGCGCGGGGCACCGCCCACCGGCGTGGGCGACGGCCGGTGGCGAAGAGGTTGAGCACCGTGGCGTCCAGCTCGGCGGTGCCGACCAGCCGTCGGATGACCGGGTGGAAGTCCACGCTCCTCTGGGAGGCCAGCCTCCACAGCGCCAGCAGGTCCCCGCGGCTGTCGACGGGCACCTCCTGCTGCTGGAGCAGCAGTCCCCACATGACGTAGTCGTAGCCGGTGGGCGCGTAGTTGCCCGGGGCCAGGCGCCCGAACGCCTCCTGAGGGCTCTCGCCGAACCGCATGGAGGTGAAGAAGAAGGCGCGGCCCGGCCGGTCGGCGAGGGCCAGGACCCCGCTGGTACGCAGCGCCTCCGGGATGACGCTCTCGCCGTTTCGGTGGAGGGGCGACCGGCCGTAGATGCCCGCCATCGGGGTGTTCACCGGGTCCGCGTCCGGCATGAGCTGTGGGCGTAGGGCCGAGCCGACGCCGTCCGCGCCCACGACGACAGTTGCCGCGGCGGCCCCGCCGTCGGAGAACCGCAGCCGCAGCCCCGCCGGGCCGCCGGTGTCGACGGCGACGGCGTCCTTGCCGTAGTGGATGCGCCCGTTCAGCCCGGACTGCAGGATCGACCGCAGGGTCAGCCGGTCGACCTGGCGGGTCGCGTGCGGCTCGTCCTTGAAGGTGATGGTGAACGCGTCACGCAGCCGGCTGTCGGTGAAGCGCAGGTGCCCGCCGGGTTCGTCGCCGGTGGCCAGCGCCAGCTGGTACAGCGCGCGCGGCAGGCTTTCGCGCAGCGCCTGCAGCCCGTGCCGGTCGAGAATGATGCGGTAACCCTGCCGCCGGACGAAGGGGCCCGCGTCCCGCTCGTAGACGTGCACGTCGATGCCGGCGCGCATCAGGTACTGGGCGAGGCAGAGGCCGGAGAGGCCGGCGCCGGCGATTGCCACCGAGAAGTCAGTCGATGTGCCCATGCAATTATCTTAATGACTAAGATGATTTGGGCAAGGGCCCGGCGCCGCCGCGTGTCAGCGGCCCTGCAGGCGCTTCACGTTGTCGCCGAAGGTCCACCCCTTCGACCCGTCCCAGTTCGCCGACCAGGTCATCAGGCCCTTGAGGCCGGGTACGGAGTTCCAGGCCTGCGTGACCAGCGACGTCGACAGGTAGCCGCCGCCCGCCCCGATCTGCGCGGGCAGACCCGGGACCTGCTTGTCGTACGGCACCCGGATCGTGGTGCCCTGGATGGTGAGGCCGTTGTTCAGGCACTGGGTCTGCACGGTGAAGCCCTGCACGGTGCCCGCCGGGTACGAGTCGCCGGCGCAGCCGTACATGCTGCCGTTGTAGTACTGCATGTTCAGCCACCAGAGCCGGCCGTTGTCCACGTACTTCTTGATGATCGGCAGGTACGAGCCCCAGATCGAGCCGTAGACGACGCTGCCGCCGGTGACGTAGGCCGTTTCCGGTGCCATGGTCAGGCCGAAGTTCGAGGGCATCCGGGCCAGCACGCCGTCGATGATCCGGATCAGGTTGGCCTGCGACGTGGACAGCGTGTTGATGTTGCCGCTGCCGGTCAGGCCGGTCTCGATGTCGATGTCGATGCCGTCGAAGTGGTAGGCCGTCAGGATCGGCACGATCGTCGCGATGAACCGGTCAGCGACCGCGCTGGAGCTGAGGTCGATGCCCGCGGCGGCCCCGCCGATCGACATCAGGATGGTCGCGCCCGCCGCTTTGGCCTGGCACATCTCGGCCGGGGTGGCGACCTTCACGCCCGCGTCCATGCCGTTCTCCCAGAGGACCGTGCCGTCCGCGCGGATCACCGGGAACGCCGCGTTGATCACGTTGTAGCCGTGCTGGTTGAGCCGGCTGTCGGTGATCGGGATCCAGCCGAGGCCGGGGTGAACGCCGTTGGAGGCGCCGTCCCAGTTCTCCCAGTACCCCTGCAACACCTTGCCGGTGGGCCGTGACTTCACCGCGCACGTCCCGCCGGTCGGTGGTGGGGTGGTCGGCGGCGGTGTGGTCGGGGGAGGCGTGGTGGGCGGAGGCGTGGTGGGCGGTGGGGTGGTCGGGGGAGGCGTGGTGGGTGGCGGCGTGCTTCCCGAGCACGCACCCAGGTCACGCCAGAGCGACGGCGTCGCGGCGGGGTTCCAGCCGGCGCCGGGGTGCGCGGTGTGGGTGACCAGTGCCTGGTAGAGCCGTCCGCCGTAGGTGACCTGGCTGCCCGCCTGGTAGGTGGTGCCCTCGGCCCAGGCCGGGGCGGTGCAGGCGACCATCGCGACGGCGTTGGCCGAGGGTGCTGCCGCCGTGCTGCTGGGGACGAAGGCGACGGCGGCCGTGACGGTCATCGCCGCCCCGGCCAGCACTGCGAAGATCCGACGGCTTCTCATGGCTCACTCCCCAAGGGCTCGACGACCCGCGACCTCCACATATTGACGTTCGTGACCGTGAATATCAAGGGTTGTTTACAGATAGCACGTGGCCGTACCGCGTCGTGCCCCACGCACCACGCCGAGGGCCGTTCCAGGCCCGGCCCCGACCGGGCCGGCGGCAATGGGAACGGCTGCCGCCGGCCCGGCTCGGCGTGACGTCAGAGTCGGGAGGTGAAGGTGGCCAGGAAGCGGTGCGGGGTGACCGCGCCGGTGTTGTCGAAGCAGATGACGTCGACGTCGGCGTTGGTGGTGTACGTCCATTGCTGGGTGAGGTGGCAGTAGTTGCTGCCGGCGCCCTGCGCCACCACCTGGGCGTGCGTCTCCTTGAGGCCGATCTGTGGGAAGGTCGCCAGGTAGCGGCCGGCGGGCGCCAGCGGCGCCACGGTGTTCGCGCCGACGCCGAGCACCGAGTTGTCGTTGGTCGGCCCGCCGACGGCGGTACCCAGGTAGCCGAAGTACGACGGCGGGCCGAGGGAGCCGATCACCGGCCGGCGGCGGTGGTACGAGAGGACGAAGTCGGTGTTGACGAACGCGCCAGCCTGGTCGTAGCAGAAGACGTAGACCTGCACGTCGCTGCCGACCGCGCTCCAGGAGTAGACCTTGCACCGGCGCGGACCGGCGTTCGGCTGCACGGCGGTGACCTGCGGGTTGCCGGCGAGCACTCCGGCCAGCCCCACCCCGGGCAGTCGCACCAGGTACTGCCCGACGCCCAGCGGTCCGACAGCGTTCGCGACGCCGGTGGAGTTGTACGACTGCGTCATCAGGCCGCTGCTCCACTGCACGTACGCGTGGGAGGTGCCGGCCGGTAGCACGCCCGAGCTGGTTGTCCAGAGCACCGTGAACGGAGTGTCCTCGCGCGTGCCACCGGGACGGTGGCACTGCACGTCGACGATCTCGTCAGCGCCGGACTGGAACCAGCGGACCACCTCGCAGTAGTGACCGGTCCGGTTCACCGGGGTCACGTGGGGAACGCCCCGTGAACTGGCACCTATCTGCGGGAAGCGGACCTGGAACCGGCCGGGTGCGAGTTTGACGCCGTCGGCCCAGGCGGCCGGGAACGCGGTTTTCCAGCTGCCCCACTGCCGGCTGGTGTCCAGCACCGTCCAGACCGGCACGGTGGGGTCCTTGACGTACGCGAAGCCCCAGCGGTCGGCGGTGGCCGCCGTGGCCGGTGCCGCCGGAGCGAGTGCGCTGGCGGCCAGGACGGTGGCCAGTGCCGCGGTGACGAACGATCGGAGACGCATCTGTTCCTCCAGTCGACGGGAACATGTCGGAGAGGAGCGTGCGCGTAGTGACTCCATGGTCACAGTCGGCTACCTCGCGCTCCGGTGTCGGCTGTCCGCCACTGGCGCCTCATGGCCGATCGGCAGGTGTGTCGGGCCGGGGGCATTCTTCTGGTCCTGACTCGACGGCCTGTTCAGCGTGGTACCAATACCCAGATAGGCCAAGCCGACAGAAGTGGGCGGCCCATGTCGACAAGGGCAGCAGCGCTGCTTCGAAAGCCGGGGCAACCGCAGCGACCGAGCCTTCTGGAGCTCTTCTTCGACCTG
Source organism: Glycomyces sp. NPDC047369 (assembly GCA_040643255.1). Classification (GTDB taxonomy): domain Bacteria; phylum Actinomycetota; class Actinomycetes; order Mycobacteriales; family Micromonosporaceae; genus Glycomyces. The sequence continues at coordinate 284,611 of JBEYTX010000003.1, forward strand.
GTCTTCGTCTTCGCTCTCAACCGGGTGTCGCAGCGGCTGGTCGAGGAGCTCACCGAGCGGCGGATCGTCCTCGTCGAGGCAGGCGAGACCCTGCTGTTGCTGCTGGCCTTCCTGGTGCTGTGGTTCGTCACGGCGTGGGTCACCGACCTCTACGACCCACAGAAACCGCAGGTCCAGCTCCTGGTCTACACGGCGATGCTCGGCGCGCTGGTGATGGCGGTGGCGGTGCCGAACGCGTTCGCCGACAGAAGTCTGGCCTTCGCTGGCGCGTACGTGGCCGTCCATATCGCTCGTGGGCTGATCATCGTGCCGATGCTGCGCGGCCATGACGCGCAGCGCCGAGCGGCCGGGGTGTTCTTCTGGTTCGCGTTGTCGGCCGTGCCCTGGCTCGCCGGCGCGATAGCCACGGATCAGGCCCGAGTGCTGTTGTGGACGCTGGCGATCGGCATCGACTGCATGGCACTGCTGCTGTTCTATCCCACGCCGTGGTCCTGCCCCACCCCACGGCAGTGGCCCGTCCTGGCCGAGTACCTGTCCGAGCGCTACCGACAATTCTTCATCATCGCCCTCGGCGAGCTGATTCTGACGACCGGCTCGGCCTACAGCGACACGTCCTCCGGGCAGGGCGGGGCAGCCGCAGCCTTCGCGGTCTCCTTCATCACGACGGTGCTGCTGTTCCGCGTCTACCTCTTCCGGGCGGGCCAGCTGTTGCCCGAGGCGATCAGAGCCTCCGCCGACCCCTCGCACCTCGTCCGGGACGCCTTCCTCGCGCACGTCCTCATGGTGGTCGGCATCGTTGCCGTCGCAGTCGGATACGAAATCGTGATCGAACACCCGTTCGGGCACACCGAAGCGGCATGGATTCTCATTGTCCTGGGCGGACCGATGCTGTTCCTGATCGGGCGGGCCCTGGTGGAACATGCCGTCTTCGACCGGGTGTCACGCTCTCGGATCATCGGCGCCGCGGTGATCGCCGGCGCCGCGCCGTTCATGATCCGGCTGCCGCCGCTGGCTGTGGCCGTCACCGCCGTCGTCGTCCTCGCCGGCATCGCTGCCTCCGACGCCATCCACGCCAGTGGCAAGCCGCCTGAACGGCCGCACCCGCCCCACCCCAGGCAGTGAGTGGTTCGGGCTAGCCGTCACGGTTCAGGCGGGGCGGGTGACGATGGTCAGCGTCCTGCGGACGAATTCCAGTGCCTCGTCGCGGAGCGCCGGGGTTTCGGCCGAGACGATGAGGTAGCCGGCGCGTTCCGCGCTCCAGGTGGCCGCCGGCACGACGTCGCCGGGATTCTTCCACCAGCCGCACGCGACGAAGGCCGGGTGTGCCTCGATCTCGGCCATGCCCCGCATCTCGACCAGGATGCCGGGTGGCGCGATGGGGAGATAGCTCGCCGCGTACGCGACGGGGCCCGACGGTGGTTCGGGCAGGGGCATCGCCATGGCGAGCCGGACGACCATCTCGAACCAGTCCAGGCCGTAGGTGAGGCTGAGCAGATCCATGAGGTAGTCGCCGGGGGTCCGGACGGCGATCTCCATCAGGGTCGGCCCGTCGGCGGCGAGCCGGAACTCGAGGTGCACGATGCCCGTACGCATGCCGAGGGCGCTCACCACCGCGGTGCAGAACTCCGTCACCTCGGCGGCGGCCTCGTGGTCGAGCTGGACGCCGGTGCGATGCGCTATCTCGACGAAGTGGGGCGGCTCGGCGGTCTCCTTGGCGGTGAGGTTGGCCAGCCACACCTTCCCCTCGCTGATCAGCGCCTCCCAGCTGTATTCCGGGCCGTCCACAGCCGTCTCCACCAGGAGCGGACCCTCGTCGTTCCGGCGTGCCACAGCGTCCTGGAAGGCGTCCAGGCTGTCGACCAGTTCCACTCCCTCGCTTCCCGCGGCGGACAGTGGCTTCACGACGACCGGCAGGCGGGCGGTGGCCCAGTCGCGCGCCGATTCCAGGTCGCCGGTCATCAGATACTCCGGTTGGCGGATGCCCGCCGCGGCGAACAGCCCCCGTTGCAGAGCCTTGTTGCGGGAGACGGTCGCGGCGTGCAGGGACGGGCCGGGAACGCCGAGCCGGTCCTGCAGCAGGGCCGCGCCGAGCACGTTGTTCTCGGTGAACGCCACCACTCCCGCCGGCCGGCGGTCTGCCGCGGCCGCCCAGGCCCCTTCGGCCCACTGCTCGTCGTGGTTACCGGGGGCAACCCGGATGTGGTCGACGAGCCCGCCCGTGTCGGCGGCTCGGGCCGCGCCTTCCACGGCTGCCACCCGCAGACCCAGCCGTCGCGCGGCGGCGAGGTACGGCCTGCCCATGAAACCGACCCCGACCAGCAGCAGCTCAGACATTGTTGTCCGCCTTGCCGGCGGCCGTGACCTTGACCGAGGCGAAGATGTCCCGCAGGAACTGTTCGAGCACCGCCGTGGGTGCCGGGCCGACGATACCGGCGACGGGTACGTCGTACTCGGCGTAGCTCAGCGCCTGACTGACCGGCTCGTCCTCGGTGCGCTGCACCCAGCGCCAGGTCAGCGGGCTGCGCCGGAACTCGTCCGCGCCGTCGACGGTGCAGAACCTCGCGCCCAGGGTGTGACCGGGGACGATGAACCAGCCGTACCGGGCGTCCGGGCCGGAGTCGTGCGCCTCGGGGGCGGAGGCGCCGGGCGTCGAGAGGGCCCGCAGTTGCACCGACGGCATGTGCACGCCGGTCGCCAGCTCGAAGGTGTCGGCCACGCCGGCCCCGCCGAACCTGCTGGCCACCTCGAGGAAGACCAGGCCGTCGGGCGTCTCGATGCCTTCGAGGTGGAACAGGCTCGTGGTGATGCCGACGGCCTGTAGGCAGGCGGTGGTCCACTCCACGACGGCCGGCGGGGTGTCCGTCTGCACCGAACCGAGCGGGCTGCCCTCGGCGTACCCGAGGCAGGTGCCGACGTACCGGCTGGCCTGCAGCGTGACCGGGGTGCCGTCGACGGCCAACCCGTCGACGTGGATGATCGGGCCGCTGACGAATTCCTCGATCTCGAAGCCGCTCGGGTCCGCGTCGGAGGGCAGGCCGTCGCGACGTACCGTTTCGAGGGCGGATGCGGCGGTGTCGAATACGCGTACGCCCTGGCTGGAGGCGCCGTCGAGCGGCTTGAGCACCGTCTGGCCCGACCACCCGATGTCGGCTCCGGCGAGGGCCGAGGCCAGCGGGAGATAGCGCGGCACACGCAGACCCGCCCGGGCGGCGGCGGCCTTCATCATGACCTTGTCCCGGACGGGAAGCACGTCGGCCTCGCGTGGGCCGGGCACGTCGAGGGCCTCCCGGATGCGCGCCGCGGCGATCAGGTCGAACTCGGACTGGGCGATGACCAGGTCGGGCTTCGGGTGGCCGGCGAGCGCCGCCACCACCTCGGTCTCCGTGGCGCCCGTTCCGGGCCGCTCGATCCGTGTGCCGGGCAGCCGTGCGGGCAGTGTCGCCATGCGCTCGGCCGTACCGATGAAGGTCACCTCGTGGGCTTCGAAGTCGAGGCCATCCGCGTAGCGGATGATGTCATCGGTGATTCGGTGCAGGATCAGGATGCGCATGCGGATACCTCAGTTGAAGGACCAGTGGGAGCAACAGAACGGCGACGAGAACGGACCCGAGCACCGCGCCGAGCAGTACGGCCTGCGGGCCGTGCGCGGTGGCGAAGACGGCGACGACGAAGCCCGAGACCGGCAGGGAGACCTGGTTCAGCAGGACGATGAGGCCGATCGTCTTGCCGAGGTGTTCGCGGGGGATGCGGCGGATCCGTTCGGCGCGGATGAAGACGTTCAGGATGCCGACGGTGCCGATCAGCAACGTGTAGCCGATGGCGAACTGCGTGAACGTGTTCGCCTGGCTGATCGTGAGCCCACCCAGGCAGATGATCACGAAGGTGCCCAGGATGGCGACCAGTGGGGTGATCCGCCGGGACAGTCGCGGGATGATGAAGAAGATCAGCAGGGAGAGCACGCCCTCGGCGAAGGACAGCACCCCGAAGTAGCGGTCGGGCTTGCCGAAGGTGCCGGTGGTGATGGCGGCGCTGGTCGCCATGCCGACGCCGACCATGAGGTTCACCATCATCGTCAGCCCGACGAGGCCCACGATCGCGGGGAGCTTGAACAGCGTGCGCGCACCCTCGGCCACTGAGGCCAGCACACCGCGCACCGTCGTGGGCTCGGTGTTGGTGACCGCACTGCGCAGGCTGCCGCGCAGGGTCAGGACGTTGATCGTGGTGAGCGCGAAGAGCACCCCGGTCACCAGCAGGAGATCGGTCGTTCCCAGCAGCGTGGCCAGCAGGACCGCGATGGCCGGCCCGAGCACTGTGCTCGCCTGCTCGGTGCCCTGGATGACGGACTGGGCGCGCACCATGTGCTCGGGGGGCACGAACCGGGGGAGAGTGGTCTCCATCGCGATGTACGCCTGGGCGCTGGCCAGGGACATGGACGCGGCGAGAATGCTGAGCGTCACCACCGTCGCGCCCGGCCAGGCCAGCACGGCGGCGAAGGCCCCCACGGCGAGCAGTGCCCGGACGCTGTCGGCGATCAGATAGAGCCGGTAGCCGTCGACCCGGTCGGCGAGCACCCCGGCAACGGGGACGAAGATGACCCTCGGCAGCCACTCGACCAGGAAGACGAGCCCGCTCGCGGCGACACTGCCGGTGGTCTTGAAGACCAGCAGCGGAATGGCGAACAACAGAAACTGGTCGGCCAGCGCGGCGACCCCCCGGCCCCCGACGAAGCGCACGATCTGGTGGGGCCGGATGTCAGTTGTCGGGGACTCCCTGGCGGGGGCACGCAATGGTCCATTCACGCAGAGCTCCCCCGTCTGTCCATCGAGGAGCGTAACAGCGGCCGATCAGCAGCGACAACCCCGTCCAATCGGTGTGCGGTGAGCAGACCGTGGCCGGTGGCCGGGTTCGGGCTCTGCGCACCGCACTCGTCCCCGGTGATGGAACGACCCCGGATGACCGGAACACAATGGACGGTCAACGACTCGGCGGTGCACGGCAGACCCTGCTGAATCGCCAGTGCCACCACGCCGGCGGCGTACGCCGTGGCACCTGACGTGCCGCTCGACACCAGCCAGCCGTCATCCGCACCCGTGCCGTCGTACTTGCTGTTGCGACGGTCGAACAGGCAGCCGGGTTGGGTGGGGAAGAGGATGTAGTTGCCGTTGGGCAGCATGCCGCACGGGCCGGACACGTCCGGCACGGCCCGTCCGGGAAAGACCGCCGACCGGTAGCTGGAGGCGAGATCGGCGGCCCGCAGCTCGCCGTCCGGGCCGACGTGCACGCCCCCGACGGTGATCGCACCAGGGGTGGCGACGGACTGGAACATCGCTGTCGGCCGGTCGGTCGAGCCGTTACCGGCGGCGAACAGCACTGTGCAGCCCCGCCGGATCGCGTTGGCCACCTCGAGATGCAGATGGGGTTCCGCGCGCAACGTCCCCCAGCTGCAGGAGATGACGTCAGGTTCGAGCTGCACCGCCCGCTGGAACGCGGCGACCGGAAACGAGAAGCCCTCGGTGGCCATCTTGACCATGGTGAGCGACACGTCGGGCGCCACCGCCAGCAGCAGCGCCGACATCGCGGTGCCGTGACCGCGTTCGTCGACAGCGGGATCGAGCTGCGCCAGTGCGGGGACGACCGAGGTCCGGTAGCCGTGCTGGCGGTGATGCGGGTGGTCGTAGAGGCCGGTGTCGACCATGACGACGCGGACGCCGTCGCCGCGGACACCGGCGGCGTGCAGCGCTTCGGCTCCGGCCACCCGCACCGCGTCGCCGGGAAGGCGGAGGTGGTGCCCGGTCCCGCGCACCACCGGCGGCGACGCGGTGACGGTCAGCTCGAATCCGGAACGTGGCACCGAGACCGCACTGATGAGGTCGGTGCACACCCGGGAACGCAGTGGACCCCGCGCCACGAGTTCGTAGCGGGGGGAGTCGCGGATGTACTTGTTGCGGACCACGCCGACGGCGCTGCCGAAGACGTCCCCGAGCAGGCTCTGCTCGCCGCTGACGGTCAGGCCCACGTCGGTTCGGGCCTCGATCGCGAGGCCTTCCCGGAGCAGCGCCTCGGCGACCCGGTCGACGGTGGCCGGCGTGGGGAGGAACTCCTCGACACCGTGGCGCAGCAGCTCGGCGGGGTCGGTGAGGCTGCGCCCGCTCGCCGCCCGTGGGACAACTGTCAGCACACCCCGCCGGGTGAACGCGGCTATCTCGTCATCGATCATCGGAGGTCACCAGGTCGCGCAGGCGGGAGCGGTCGAGTTTGCCGGTCGGTGTCAGGCCGACGTCGCCCTCGTCGATCATGACGATCTTGGCCGGGACCATGTACGGCGGCAACACCCGGGCCAGCTCGGCCCTCAGGTCGGTTTCGGCGCCGGTCCGGTCGGCGGCCAGGACGAAGAGCGTGATGGCCCGGCCGGCGACCCGGTGCTGGGTCACCACCGCGCAGCAGTCGACCACCCAGTCCACGGCCAGCGCCGCGGCTTCGACCTCGGAGGTGTGCACGAGGTTTCCGGCGATCTTCACGGCATCGTCGCGTCGGCCGACGAAGACGAGCTGACCGGCGCCGGTGCGCCGAACGAAGTCGCCCGACCGGTAGTACCGGATCTCGGGGGAGCCGCGTGTGATCAGCAACTGCTCGGTCCTCGCCCGCTCCTCGCAGTAACCCAGCATGACCTGCGGGCCGCCGATGAGCAGCTCACCCGTGTCGCCGTCGGGCACCGGTCGCAGGTCGTCGTCGACGATCAGGACGTCGACGGCGGGCAGCGGGGTCCCGATCGGCAGGTACTCGTCATCGTGGCCGGCGATGTCGTCGGTCACGTACAGGGTGGCGCTGTGCGTGGTCTCGGTCGGGCCGTAGCCGTGCACATAGGTCAGACCCGGAAGCTTCTTGTCCATCGCCCGCAGCAGCGAGGTCGGGCACGACTCCCCGCCGAACCACAGGCGGCGCAGGGAGCTCAGGTCGCGGCGGTCGATGTCGCTGAACCGCCCGAGCAGCATCCGGATGACCGAGGGCACCAGCAGCACGTCGGTGATGCCCCACTGCTCGCACGCCTGCGTGACCTGGCCGGCCATCGACAGCCGGGGCAGCAGGTGCACGCTGCCGCCGACCAGGAAGGTGGAGTACAGGTCGACAACGGACGCGTCGAAGAACAGCGGCGCCACGTTCAGGTATCGCATCCGTTCCGGAAAACCGACCACCTGCTGTACGCCCTCCAGCAGCGCGCACACACTGCGGTGGCTGATCATGACGCCCTTCGGGCCGCCGGTCGATCCCGAGGTGAAGATGACGTACGCCTGGTCGTCCGGCGTCCTGTCCCCGTACGCCGACGGCCGGTAGTCGGCCTCAGCCGACACGTCCCAGGAGTCACCGGCGACCACCAGAGTGCCGGCCGCCGCCTCGGCGAGCAGCCCGAGATACCGCGGATGCGCCACCGTCACCGTCGGGCGGCACCTGGCGAACTGCACCGCGGTCCGGGCCGGCGGCAACGACTCGTCGACGGGGACGTACCGCGCGCCGAGTCGAAGCGCCGCCACCATGCAGACCACCGAGTCGATGGACTTGTCCATCACCATCGCGACGGTGCCGTGCCGCCCGACGAGGGGAGCCAGCAGGTCGGTCAGGGCCTGGACCCGCCGAGCCAGCGTCCGGTAGGACACCTGGAGGCTGGTGGCCAGATCGACCACCGCCACGGCGTCGTCGTCGTGGCGGCGGTCGATGACCTCGTCGACGAAGCGGAGCGGGCCACCGGTCACCTGTCGACCATCTCGAGTTGCCGGCACACCGCCTCCAGCAGTTCCGGGAAGGTGTCCAGCTTCTGGTCGTACGACCCGAAGTGGCCCATCCCCTCCATCACCGTCAGCCGGCTGCCGGTCAGTCGGTGCAGCTCCCGGGCCACGTCGAGGGGGACCCACGGATCGTCCGTCGAGTGGAACTGGACGATGAAGCGTTGGTTCCGCTTGATCGCCGCCCAGTCCCACGGCTGGTCGAAGAATCCGCTGCGCCGTTCGAGTTCGAAGCCGCAGTCGGTGTGGTGCCCGGCCACCACGAAGGTGCCCAGCAGCGGCGCCGACTCCGCGTACCGCAGTGCGGTCAGTGCTCCCGACGAATGCCCGACGATGACCGTCTGGTCGTCCGGACGGATGACGTCGGTCAGGTAGGGCAGCCAGTACCGCATCCGACCCTTGATCGGATCGGGGAAGGTCTGGGCCACCACGTTGTGGCCCCGAGCCTCAAGCTCCCGTTTGAGGTACGGGAACCAGATGCCGTCGATGGTTGCTCCGGCGTTGCCGTGCACCAGGACGACGCGTACCCCATCAGACATAGGAGTCGTCGTTGAGCTGGTCCTCGAGCATGGTCGCGAGCGAGCCGAGGGTGGCGAAGTGCTCCACCGTCAGCAGCTCCGGTTCGAGTTCGATGTCGTAGTACGACTCGAAGGCCAGCGTCAGCTCGATCATCTGGGTGGAGTTCAACGAGAGCCCGCCGTTGAACAGGGGCGTGTTCGAGGTCAACTCGACGTCGTGGTTCGGGAAGACCTCGGCCGCGATCTTGCGCAGGTCGTCCTCGATGTCGGCACGGGTCTTCCGGTCGGTGCTCGTCACGTCAGCCCGCCTTCGGCGCGGTGCTGGAGTCGGCTGGCCGGGTCGCCAGCTTGGACTGCAGGAAGACCGGTGTGCGGGGGATGTTCATCTCGTCCTGGTGGAACGGGTTGCGCTTGTTCTTCAGGGAGAGGTACATGGTGCGCCGGGCCCGCGCCTTCTCCTCGTCGGAGTAGAACAGGAAGGCGATGTTGCCGGCGTTCTCCCGGCCGACCTCGGTGAGGGTGATGTCCTCGTCGGTCTCGATCGCGTACCCGCTCTCGACCATCCAGTTGATCTCCCGGCGGTACTTCTCCAGGTTGGCCACGTCCGCCTTGCGTACGGTGCCGAAGACCGGGAAGAACACCATCACCCGGTTCTCGACCTCGTCCTCACTGCAGATCCGGCCCTGCTCGATCGGGATGATGCCGTCCTCGACGTCCTTGATCCAGCGGTCCACGTTGGTGTGGTTGCGGTAGCTCCGCTCACCCATGTAGTTCTCGGCGGCCGGGCCGATGCCCAGTGTGTAACTCGCCCGGTAGCCGTTGCCGCCGCAGGCGTGGTCCAGCCCGATCGGGCCGGTCTCGTCGAGGTGGGTGAAGAAGTTGATCAGGAGCTGCTTGTCGTACCCGTAGTCGGCCAGGCTCTCCTTGATCTGGCGGTACTGGACCCGCTCGATGCTGCCGGACGGCAGCACGTCGCTCACCTTGCCGGCCCGGATCTGCTTGTCGAGCCGGGTGCCCTCCCACTGGTTGAACCGGTACGTCTGCACGAAGCTGGGGCGCAGCTCGGCGCAGATGCCGTGGATGTCGGAGGCGAGGATCTCGTCGGTCTGACCGGCGAGGTTGTACATCAGGTCCAGCGCGAAGGTCCTGATCCCGGCTTTGCGGATGTTCTCCGCCGTCTGGTAGACCTGCTCGACGGTGGCCTTGATGGTCAGCTTGCGCCGGATCTCCTCGTTGAGCGTCTGCACGCCGAACGAGATGCGGGTGATCCCCAGGGACTTGAGCATCTCGATGTAGCCGTCAGTGGACAGGCCGAGCGGGCTGCCCTCCAACGAGATCCCGTCGACCTCGCTCAGGTCGAACTCGCGGTGCACGGCCTGGATGATGGTCGCCATCGACTCCTGGTCGAGCGCCGACGGCGTGCCCCCGCCGAACTGCACGTACTTGATCTTCGTGCCCTGGAAGTACGCCGAGCGGGCGTTGCGCTCGATCTCCTTCACCATGGCCTTGACGAACCGCACCCGCTGCTCGCCCTGGTACTTCGCCGAGGACTCCTTGAAGCAGGCGCAGAAGTTGCAGAACGCCTCGCAGAAGGGGATGTGGAAGTACAGCAGGATGTTCGTCTGCTGCGGGTGCGTCTGACGGTCGAGGAAGGAGAAGTACTCCGCCTTCTCCTGCTCGGTCCGCAGCGCGTCCTGGAAGCCGCAGATCTTCGGGTAGAACCAGGTGACGTTGGTCCGCTTCTCCGGGCTCTCGAAGTCGTCCTTGAGGTAGAAGTTCGAATCGAGACCGAGCATGAACGAGTTCTCGATGGTAGTCATGTCTGTCGATCCCATCCCTTATGAGGCGGACTTCTTGCTGACGGAATTGGCGTCGCTCTGGTAGATCACCGGGTACTGCTGGCTCATCTCACCGTTGATCAGGATCCACTCGAACTTGTCCTCGGGCAGCTCGACATCGGCCCAGATGGCTTCCGGCGGACATTCGGCAACGCAGGCGTTGCAGTCGATGCACTCCTCCGGATTGATGTAGAGCATCTCCGGGCCTTCGTGGAAGCAGTTGACCGGGCAGACGTCCACGCAGTCGGTGTACTTGCACCCGATGCACGCATCGGTGACGACGTAGGCCATGATCTAGATCTCCTGACGGGTTGCGCTGCCGTGGTCAGGCGTGGACAGTCGAAACTTCGGTGAGCCGGCGCATCCAGCCGAACCGGTCGATCACCTCGCCGCGGTGCAGGCCCCCGAGCATCTCTCGGAGGTGCGACGCCACGGCCACGCTGCCGGGCAGTCGGTATTCCTCCCCGCGATAGCCGAGGCCGTTGATGGACACGACGCCCTCGACCGTGCCGGTGCCGAAGCACTCGGTGATCCGGCCGTCGCTGATGCCCTGCAACACCTCCGCCAACGGAACCGGCCGTTCGACGACAACGGTCCCGGCGTCACGGGACAGCTTGATGATCGAGTCGCGGATGATCCCCGGCCGTACGGTGCCGTCCAGCGACGGCGTGGTCAGGACGCCGTCGATGACGAAGAACGCGTTCATCGCGCCGACCTGTTGGACAGTGCGCTCCGGATCGCCGCCCACCCACAGCACGTGGTGATAGTCGTAGTTGGCGGCGATCTCCCGCGGGACCAGCCCCGGCCCGTAGTTACCGACGGCGTTGATGTCCCCCGTGCCGCCCGGCCACGCCCGCACGTAGTCGTCCACGACCATCGCCCGCACCGGCACGTCGCTGGGAGCCGGCCGGGTCAGCGGGCTCGCCACGATCGTGAACAGGCACTCCTCGGCCGGGGCGACCTCGAGTGACGAGCCGTTGCCGGCCAGGACGGAGTGCAGCAGCAGCGCCGACCCGGGCTGCGCCGGGATCCACGCCTCGTCCAGGTCCACGAGTCGGCGGATCGCGAGCCAGACGCGGTCGAAGTCGAGTTGCGGGAGCGCCATCCGCCGGGCCCCGTTGTTGAGCCGCTTGATGTGGCTGTCCGGGCGGTACACCGACACGGACCCGTCGGTCATCCGGTAGGCCGCGAGGTCGTCGAAGACCGCCTGTCCGTGGTTCAGGGCCGAGGACGTGGGCCGTACGGACGGCACCGCGTCCCGGTCGGCGATGACCATGCCCTGCCAGGACCGCCGCTTGCTCCACCGCATCGAGTACGCATGATCGGTCAGAACGCCGCCCGGGCGCGTCGGCGCGTCGGCCGCCGGCTTCGAACGGGGTGCGGTCGTCGCCTCGACGATCAGATCGTTGTCCTTGCTCACGATCAGCTGCCTTCCTTGTCGGATATATCGACCCGCACGTCGCGGAGCACGGCGCCGACCAGGTCCTCGACCCGGCCGGGATCGCCGACGAAATAGACCTGCGCGACCCGGTTGTGGAAGATGTCGTCGGGGTCGAGCGCGGCGCCGCGCTCGGCCTCGAAGACGATCCGGTCGAACTCGTCGGCATCGAGAAACGCCTCGATGCCGGACACACTGCCGGCGAAGGCGCCCGGCCGATCGGTGGTGACGAAGGCGACCCCGGCGCTCGCCGACGAGACCGGCTCGTCCAGGTAACGGCCGCCCCGCGCCGCCTCAGCCGTCGCCAGGTAGAGATCCACCCCAGGGCCCGCCATGATCAGTTCGGGGATGCAGTCGCCGGCCAACCGTGCACCCACCTCGATCAGCACCGGACGGCCGTCCGCGGCGATGCGGGTCTCGATGTGGAACGGCCCGACGGTGATGTCGAAGGCGGCGACCACCTGCGCGGCGAACTCGTGCAGCAGCTGTCCGTGCGGTGAACTCCGTGGCGGCGTGGCGACGTGGCCCATCTCGAAGAACTGCGGCAGCGCGCTGACGAGTTTCGTGGTGATGCTGACGAGATGCAGCCCGGCCGCGTCCACCCAGCCCTCCAGAGAGAACTCGGGGCCCTCGACGTACTCCTCGACCAGGGCGACCCGCCGCGGATCGTGGTGGAACCTGACCTCGCCGTACCGGTGGATCTCCACGCACGCGCGCTGGTATTCGTCCGCGTCCCGGACGAGGCGCACCATCAGGCTGCCGCCCCAGTCGGCCGGCTTGACGACCGCCGGGAACGCGAAGGGACATTCGCCCACATCGTCGGCCGGGACCGTGATCGATGCCGGGACGGCGATGCCGTGCTTGACGCAGCGCTCCCGCATCACGTCCTTCTGCCGGACGGCCTCGGCCGTATCCTGGCTCAGCGCCGGCAGCCCGAGGGCGCGGGCCAGCTCGGCCGCCGGGCCGACGGTGTACTCGAAGCCCGCGATGACGCCGGTCGGCGTCACCCCCAGCCGGTCGACGAGCGCCAGCAGAGCGGGGACGCCGTGGTCCGGATGCCAGTCGACGACGCGCGCGCCGGAGTGGACCTCCGCCGGCAGCAGGTCGGGAAACTGCGTCGGGATCAGGCACGGGACACCGGCCGCCACCAGCCGGCTCGCCAGCTGGATCCCGGCCGAGAGCGGCTGGACGATTATCAACACGCGGCGCCGGCCTTCCCCACGTGCAGGGTGAACACCATCGGCACCGGACCGAAGTTCTCCAGCGTCCGCAGCCCCTGGGCCTGGGCCGCGCGGTCGGTGGTCACGCAGGCGTCGTAGTCGCCCGCGGCGCAGGCGGCGGCCGCCACCGAGTTGCTGCTCGCGTACGAGATCGTGCCCCGATTCGTCACCAGGCAGCTGGGGGCGGGATGGGTGACGATGGTGGTGACGGACTGCTGGCCCGGCCGCGCGGCGAGCACCATGTCGTACGTGTCCAGGATGAAGCTGTCGGCCATCGTGAGCCGATGGAGATTACCGAACACCAGGTCGTGCAGGCGCGGATAAACGGCACAGGCGAGGATCGCCTCGCTGCCGTCGAACGCCATGACGTCGAGGCCATCCTCGACCTCGGCGTGCAGGACCACCCGGCCCTGGCGCTGTCGGTCGGCGAACCAGCGGTGCGCGGCCTTCTCCAGGTTGGTGCCGGTCGGCCCGAGCGTGTGGATGGTGGTGACGTGCGGCAGTTCGGTTGAGCTGGAACCCGCTGTGGAACGGCCGTTGGCGTCAGGCATCCGCCATCTCCCTTACTGTCGGTCGGTCGAGCTGTGAACGGATGCAAGGTCTTTGCGTACGCTCCGCAGCCATCCGTGGGTGTCCGGGCGGCTGCCGTGCTGGATCTCCATGAGCGTGTGCCGCACCCGGGCGGTCACCACGCCTTCCTGCCCGTCCCCGATCGTCACGTCGTCGTCTCCGTCGGCGATCCGGCCGACCGCCACGACCACGGCGGCGGTCCCGCACGCGAACATCTCGACGAGTCGCCCGGACCGGGCGCCGGCCATGAGGGCGTCGATCGGGGTCGGCTCCTCGGTGACCGGAATGCCGAGCTCACCGGCGAGGGTGATGACGCAGTCGCGGGTCACGCCCCGCATGATCGTCCCCTGGCACGGCGGGGTGGTCAGCCGCACGCCGTGCCGCTCGTCGTCGTCGCGCCAGACGAAGAAGACGTTCATGCCGCTGAGCTCTTCGACCCAGCGGAACTCGAGGCCGTCGAGCCACAGCACCTCGTCGTAGCCGCGCGCCTGGGCTCGCTTGCGGGTCAGCAGGCTGGCGGCGTAGTTGCCGGAACACTTCGCCTCGCCCATCCCGCCGCGCACCGCGCGTACCGTGTCCGCCGAGGTCAGCACGGAGATCGGGGTGAAGGCCCGGCCGAAGCAGGGGTCGGCCGGATACGCCAGGAAGGTGCACCGGTAGCGCCGCGAGTCGCGGAGCCCGAGCTCGGCCTCGGTCGCGATCATCAACGGGCGCAGGTAGAGGCCCTGGCCCGGCTCCTCGGGAAGCCAGCCGTCGTCAACGGCGACGAGCTGAGCGCAGGCGTCCAGGAACAGGTCGGCCGGCATCTCGGCCATCGCCAGCCGACGCGCCGACCGGGCCAGCCTGCGGGCGTGGTCGGCGGGGCGGAACAACGCGGCGGAGCCGTCGGGCTGGCGGAACGCCTTCAGGCCCTCGAAGACGCTCTGTCCGTAGTGCAGCACGAGGGTGCCGGGATCCATGGTCATCGGGGCGTACGGCTCAACGGAGAGGTCGGACCAGCCGCGCTCGGCCGACCAGTCGACGACCGCGGTGTTGTCGGTGTGGAACCGGCAGAAACCGGGATCGCGAAGGGCAACGGCACGGTCGGTGATGGTCGGGATCCCGTCAGACATGGACCTCACTGCCCCAGAGGCTCAGGGATGCCCGGGGGCCGCCGTACCTGTCCGCCTTGTTCTCCGGTTCCAGTAGCAATCTCTCGTACAGGAAATCGGTGACCTTCTCGCGATAGGACTCGTCGTCGGTGATCGCCTCGAATTCCTCGATCGTCCGGACGAGTTCCTTGGCCGATGCGACGATTTCCGCCTTGCCGGCCAGACTGCGCCGGCCGTCGTCGCCGATGGTGAACAGGCCGTGCTCGGCAAGCCAGGTGCCGAGGGCGAAGCCGGTCCCGGAGTCGAAGTTGCGCAACGGGCGTGGCTCGGCCGGGTAGCGGAAGAGCCTTTCCAGGATGATGTACTCGAAAATGATGTCGCCGTAGGGCACCGACTCCTCGTGGCAGGCGATCGCCGACTTCAGATCGACCTTGAGCTCCTCGGCGAGACCGGGGCGCCATTTCGTCTTCAACGCCAGGTGCTGATCCAGTGGACGGGGCCCGGTGTGGTGGTAGTAGTCGTGCAGGTAGCCCCAGACGCAGCGCGCCTGATAGACGTCCTCCGGGTCGACGTCGGCGGACGCCAGCACCTTCGTGTCGGCGAACGGGGAACCGACACCACAGAGCCGCGCCACGATTTCCAGCGTGCGGGCGTAGATGGTGGTGTGCCGGTTGAAGAAGAACCAGGCGAACGACTGATCCACTGTGGGACTGGCCGTCGGAATGTTCTCCGGGAAGAAGACGACGCAGTTTCCGTCGCGCAATCCTGGGGAGGCGGAAAGGAGTCGGGTCGATTGGAAAACCGCTTTGTCGTGCGGATAGCGCGACTGAAGTTCGGCGGTGCAGTCCGGGTCCTGGCGGACGACCGTGAACGCCTCGAGGAAGGCGCCGCGGGAGCCGTCGCCGTTGGGCAGGGTGACCGGTCCGACGAAGGCGGCGGCTTCTCCGTCCTCCGGCGCGGGAACGGTGTCACGGGTCGCGTCGAAGGCCGGCTTCGCCAGGAAACCGGAGTCTGACCAGGCACGCAAGTCGTGGACCGTCGCCTCGATCTGACGCGTCGGCATCAGCGGAGCGAGCTGCTCGATGTCGCGGCAGAGCTGGTCGAGGTGCGCGAGGGCCTGATCGCCGTCGCCACGGATCTGGGCCGCGCGGATCAGGCCGGCGGCCGGCACTATGCGACGCTCGAATTCCAGGAGCTGAGAGAGCGTGCGTGGTTCCACAATATCCCCTCGGCAGCAGCATCGACGCCGTTACGGCGTCCCACCCCGTGATGCACCTCGAAGTATGCACGAAAGTTCCCCATCCCCCGAGGAACCGCTTGATCGAAATCCTCTGGGGCTGATCCGGGTCCGTCAAACGACTCTCGCTATCTGGGATATCGACAGGAGTGACTAGAGGTATTGCCGGTCTTGACTGCCCCTTGTTTTGCCCGATTGCGAGGTAAATATCGGCTGATGGCCAGTGTCGAACCTCCACACTGAATGGCTAAAGTCAACAATGTGGCATCGACGGTCAATCAAATCATATGAGCGCAATGTCCAACTTGGACGAATAGATTAGGAAGCGTTCAGGCCGGTTGGCCCACGCCCGCGACGAAGGCGTGCGCCAGATGTCGGGTGTGCGTCAGGGTGATCAGCCAGGAATGGACACCGGCCGCCTCGGCGAGCGCCGCCGCGCGCCCGGCCAGGGCCAGTTCCGGCTGCCCGGAGTGCCGGCGCACCACCTCGATCTCCCGCAGGGCCGCCCCGCTCAGGCCGGTGCCGAGAGCCTTCAACACCGCCTCCTTGGCGGCGAAACGGACGGCGAAGCGTTCCGCCGGGTCGCGTTCGAGCAGGCAGTACGCGCGCTCACCCGCGGTGAAGTGCCGCTGCGCGAAGCGCGGCTGCCGGGCCAGCAACGCCCGGATGTCGTCGACGTCGACGAGGTCGGTGCCCGCACACACGACCACCCGGCCCACCACCTGGCGGGCGGCGCTGTCGGCGGCCGCGACGATCCGCTCGTCACCCCGGCTCACCGGCGCACCGTCCCTCCCGAGTCGCCGCAGTCTGCCTATGACCGGCGACAATACGGTCGGTATTCTGCACCTGTCATCCGACAAACTTCCCCTGCGTGTTCGTTCTCGGTGACTGAGCGCCCAGGGATGCGGCCATTGAGAGGACCCGGCCATGAGCCTGCCGTTCCCGTTGCAGCAGAATCCGAACCCGGCCAGCGCGCAGCGGCGAGCCGAGATCATGGCGAATCCGGGGTTCGGCACCTACTTCACCGACCACATGGCACGGGCGGTGTGGAGGCCGGACGGCGGCTGGCAGGATTCCGAGATCGTCCCTTTCGGCCCGATCCTCATGCACCCGGCCGCGGCGGTGCTGCACTACGCGCAGGAGATCTTTGAGGGGATGAAGGCGTACCGGCACGCCGACGGCTCGATCTGGTCGTTCCGGCCGCAGGCCAACGGCGAGCGCTTCGCCCGGTCCGCCCGACGGCTGGCACTGCCCGAACTGCCGGTGCCGGACTTCATGGCCTCGGTCGAGGGGCTGGTCCGGGCCGACCAGGTGTGGGTGCCGGACGAGGACGAGTACAGCGTCTACCTGCGACCGTTCATGTTCGCGTCCGAGCCGTTCCTGGGGGTTCGGCCGGCGAAGGAGATCACCTACATGGTGATCGCCTGCCCGGTCGGCGCGTACTTCTCCGGTGGTGTCAAGCCGGTCTCCATCTGGCTCTCCACCGAATACACCCGGGCGGCGCGCGGCGGCACGGGTGAGGCGAAGTGCGGCGGCAACTACGCCTCCAGCCTGGCGCCGATGGTCGAGGCCGCCGAGCACGGCTGTGAGCAGGTCTGTTTCCTGGACGCCGCCGAGGGCCGCTACGTGGAGGAGTTGGGCGGCATGAACCTCTACTTCATCACCGCCGACGGCAAGATCATCACTCCGGAACTCGGCACCATCCTCGAGGGCGTCACCCGGGGGTCGATCCTCATCCTCGCCAAGGACCTGGGCCTGGAGGTCGAGGAGCGCCCGGTGGAGATCCGGGAATGGCAGGAGGGCGTGGCGTCCGGCGCGATCACCGAGGTCTTCGCGTGTGGCACCGGCGCCGTGGTCACGCCGGTCGGGCGTCTGGTCTGGGACGGCGGCGAGGTGACGGCACCGAAGGCCGGTGCCGAGGACTCGGTGACCATGCGGCTGCGCCGGCATCTGCTCGACATCCAGTACGGCCGGGCCGCCGACCCGCACGGCTGGATGACCCGCCTGGTGTGACGAGGACCGTCCGCTCGGTCGCGTCGCTGTTCGCGGCCACGCCACGGGCGGGCGGCGTCACGGTGTGCGGTAGTGGCCCGTGAGCCGACCGAGCTTCATGGCCAGGTGCAGGCACAGGCGTTCGTTGCCGTCCTTGAGGTCGGTCCCGGCGAGCTGTTCCACCCGCTGCAGCCGGTAGTACAGCGTGGTCCGGTGCAGTCGCAGTTTCTCGGCGGTCGCGTGCGCGTTGCCCGCCAGGTCGAGGTAGGCCTCAAGGGTCTCCAGCAGCACCTGGTGGGCGTCGTCGCGCAGCAGCCGCTCCAGCCCGGGATGGACTCCCGCGACGTCCAGATGCTGGCTGTCCAGCTGGGAGAGCACCCGGTAGATGCCCAGGCCGGCCCAGGAGATCACCCGGCCGAGCGCGGGCAGTTGGGTGCCGACCCGGGCCGCCTGGGCGGCCTCCTGGTAGGACGCGACGGCGCTGGACAACTCGGCGCGGGGCTGGCCGATCCCGGTCACGGTCCGGTCCACCGACGCCAGACCCCGGGTCGCGGTGCTCAGCGCCGCGTCCAGGTGCGCGGCGGAGGCCTCCGGCGTGGGGCGGCCGGCGATCCGGTCGCCGCAGACCAGCAGCACCCCGTGGTCGTGCCAGACCAGGTGCAGCGTCTCCCGTACGCCGATCCACCGACGGGTGGTGACCAGGGCCTGCTCCAGGGCGATCCGGGCCACCTCGTCGGGTTGCCGCCCACCGGTCGGCACGAGCTGCGCGACGAGCGCGACGGTAGATCCGTCGGCGGCCACCACGCCCTCATCCAGCAGCGCCCGCGCCGCGTGCTCCCGCGCCTGCCGGCCCTCCACCAGGAGGGTTCGGGTGGCCTCGGTCTCCCGCTGCGAGGCGAGCTCACCGAGCAGGTTCTCCCGGTAGAGGGCCAGGGACAGGTCGGTGAAGGCGCCGGCCGCGGTGGCGATGTCGGCATCGGTCATCGAACCGTCGGCGTCGATGAACCAGACGAACCCGAGCAGCAGGTCGTCGTGCCGGATCGGTACGCAGACCCTCGCCAGCAGGTCCAGCTCGGCGCACGCCGGGGTGCGGATCGGTGCGCGCGCCGTGAGCACACCCTTCCCCCGGAACCAGGCGATCACCTCCGGCGTCGTCTGCCGACGCAGGATCGACATCCGGCGGACGTCGTCCATCGGGCCGTCGTGCTCGCTGTAGGCGACCACCCGTTGCCGCCGGTCCTCGATGAGGGCGGGTCGCCCCACCCGGGCGGCGACGGCGTCGACGATTCGCTGGAGCTCACCGTGCATGTATCTCCCATGGTTGCGCTGCGTGACAGGGATCGCGCGACCGTCAGTCCTTACCCTCCGGTGCGGATGGGCCATTGCGCAAGGTCCACTGTCGAAGTCGCGACATAAGGACGGACGGCACCGCGACTGTTCCGGCATCTGTCCGAAGACCGGGGATGACAGACGTTCCTAAGGTTCCGGTACGGACCGCACCGGTGCCCCGCGCACGATGCGGTACCGATGACGGGCGTTTGCCGGCGGGGAGGGGATATCCGAGTGGGAACTGGTAGGCCCTGGCGGGGCGTGCTGGTCGCCATCACCACACCGTTCCGCGCCGACCTGTCGGTCGACTTCGACCAGCTCCAGGAACACGTCCGTTGGCTCGCCGCCGAGGGGTGTCACGGGGTCGCGCCGTGCGCGTCGATGGGGGAGTACCGGGCCCTCTCCGACGACGAGCGGGCCGCCGTGGTGAAGGCGACGGTGCAGGCCGCGCCACCCGGTTGCGCGGTGGTGCCCGGTGTCGGCGGTTACGGCAGCAGGCAGGCCCGCCACTGGGCGGAGCAGGCCGCCGCGGTCGGCGCCGACGGCGTGCTGGCACGGCCGCCCGACGGGCCCGCCGCCCGGCCCGCCGATGTGGTCGCCCACTACCGGGAGGTGGCGGCGGTCGGCCTGCCGGTGGTCGCCCACAACGACCCGTACGACGCCCGGCTGGACCTCACGCCGGACCTGTTGGCCACCGTCGCCGAGATCGACGGGATCGTCGCGGTCAAGGAGGTCACCGGCGACGTCCGCAGGTTGCACCGCCTGCGGGACCTCTGCCCACACGTGGACGTGCTGGTCGGGGCCGACGACGTGGTGCTCGAACTGGTGTTGTGCGGCGCCACCGGATGGATCGCCACCCTGCCCAACGCGCTGCCCCGCCAGGCCGTGCGCCTGTACGAGCTGTGCGCCGCCCGCGACCTGGCCCGGGCGCTGCCGCTCTACGCCGAGCTGCACCCGATCCTGGGCTGGGCCTCGCGGCCGGAAGCCGTACAGGCGGTCAAGCTGGCCATGGAGTGCGCCGGGCGGTTCGGCGGACGGTGCCGCCCCCCGCGCGGACCCCTGTCCGGCACCGCTGTGGACGGGGTGCGCCGCGACGTGCTGCGGGCCCTCGCGGCGACGGCCGGGCCGGCGTTCGGGGCCGGCAGTGGCTGAGCCGGCGGGCACGCCGGTCCTTCAGGTGTCGGAAGTCGCCGGCCCACCTGCCGACATCTGCACGGTGACCGGCACCGGCCCGCCCTCCTAGATTCGCTGCGCGGCCTGCTGACAGGTGTCGCGCGGTACCCCCACCGGGACGCCAGCGCCGCGTTTTCCTCCGACGAGAGGTGATTCCGTGCACCGTGCTACCCCCCATCGAACCCGGCTGAGGCGGGCCGTACTGGCCGCAGCCGTGGTGACCACCCTGGTGGCGACCGGGGCGGCGCAGGCCGCCGCGGCCCCGGCCAACCCGGCCGGCGGCACCGCGCCGTTCCAGGTCCTGGACCCGCAGGCCTGGCAGAACCCGGACACGATGACCTGGAACGACTACAAGGCTGTGCCGGGCAAGAACTGGGCCGACCCGAGCGTGTCGGGCTCGGTCCGCAACTTCAAGATCGCTCTGGTGGCGCTCGACTATCCGGATGAGACGTTCGCGGTCTCCCAGCGGGCCCGCTCGACGGTGTTCGGCAACCCGCAGTCCGTCGCGACGAACATTCCCCGGGCCGACGTGCCGAAGTTCTACCAGGACTTCCTGAACACCCCGAACACCTTGAACAAGGGCCACACCCTGCACGAGTACTGGATGCAGGACTCCAACGGCCGCTACGGCGTCGACCTCACCGGGTTCGGGCCGTACCAGATGCCGGCCAAGTCCTACCAGTACGGGCTGGACAACGGGTTCAACCCGGGTGCCTGCCCGAGCGGGGACGTGTGCGGCAAGAACATCCGCACCGACGGCCTGGGCGCCTGGCGGGCGGCCGTCGGCGAGGAGGTCGCCAACCAGTACGAGTTGGTGTTCATCCTCAGCGCCGGCCAGGACGAGTCGTCGACCTGGCAGGAGTTCGGGCAGATGATCTTCCAGAACAAGGAGGACGTGCCGGACGCCTGGGGTCCGCCGGACCCCAACCTGCCGAACTGGGCGAAGACCCGCTACGTGGACTGGACCTCGTGGAAGGCGGCGGCGACGCTGTGGCCGAACGCCGGCGGCGGCTCCTCGACGCAGGGCGAGAGCTCCGGCATGGGCGTCTACGCCCACGAGTTGTCCCACCTGCTCGGCATCGGCGACAACTACAACAACCCGTACGGCGAGCCGCTGCGCCGGGCGTACACCGGGATCTGGAGCATGATGTCGCGCGGGTCGTTCAACGGCCCGGGCGGTCCGCACACCCGCTGGCAGATCCCACCGACCAACGGTGGCTCGATGGGCTCGCTGCACACCCTGCGGGACAAGATCAAGATCGGGCTGGTCGGCGAGGAGCACGTGCTGCGGCTGTCGCGGGAGTCGCTGGCCTCCTCGGGTCTGGTGGTCGCGCAGGTCACGTCCCGGGCGGTCGACGCCGGCCCGAAGGGTCTGAGTGGGGTGAACATCGCGCTCAACAAGGACCTGTCGCCGACCTGTGCGGTCAGCACCGACCCGTTGTGCGACGGCGGCAACTTCAACAACTACACGGTCGAGGTCGTCGACCGGATGGGCGCGGACTCCTTCACCCCGGACAGCGGCGTGCTGCTGAGCAAGACGAAGAACGCCGACAGCGCCCCGTTCCAGTGGGTGGTGGACGCCAACCCGCAGGACATCGACATGATCGACTTCTACCGGCCCGACGGCACGCCACAGAAGATCACCATGGGTGACTACCGGCAGCTCTCCGACGCGCTGTTCCACGCCGGCGCGGACACCGGCAGCCAGTACGAGTACGTCGACGAGGCCAACCGGCTGCACTTCTACATCATCGATCTCAAGCGGGACTCGGCCGGCTCGCTGTCCTACACCGTGGCGGTGCGTTCGCTGGACGGCACCGGCGGGCCGAGCAGTCACGGAGTGAACCTGGGCAAGGGCGAGGTGACCAGCGGCGGCAAGCCCACCAACCGCGGCGTGACCTGCTCGTTCGAGCTGACCAACACCGGTACCTACTCGGCCGGCGGGCAGCAGCACCCGGAGAACGTCAGCGCTTACCTGAAGTCGGACGTCTACCGCCTGTCCGCGGAGGTGGCCGGCAAGGGTTGGCGGACCTGGCTGCCCAACCAGCTCGCCACCGCACAGTTCGGCAAGGCCACCACGGTCACGGTGTCGGTGGGTGCCACCGCCGCCGCCGCGGAGACCGGCTTCGTGAAGCTCACCGCGACCTCGGAGAGCGACCCGACGAAGACGGTGACCAAGCAGTGCCGGGTCGAGAAGTCCTGACCGACGCCCGAGGTTGACCCCGGTCCTGCCGGGTCCGCGGCGACAGGCCGCCGCGGACCCGGCAGGCGGGCCGAAGGAGGATGACGTGCGGCGAAGCATCATGACTCTGCTGCCCCTGCTGCTGGCCGGCGCGACCGGCTGCGGCGCCGTCGGCGCCACCCAGGAGGCGGTCTCCCCGACGACCGTCCGGGTCCTGGTCCGCGACATCAACATCCGGGCCGCGGGTGTGGACTGCGCCGGCACCGGCCCGTACACGCACTTCCACAACCGGGCGCCGTACCGCGTACTCGACCCGGACGGGGCGGCGGTGGCCAGCGGGCAGCTGCCGGCGGGAACCGCGGTGGCCGCCTTCGCCGAGGACCTGGGGGTCGAGCGCATGCCCACCTACTGCGAGTTCGCCGTTGCGGTGCGCGTGCCGCAGCGGGCCTCCTACCGGCTGGAGGTGGACGGCCGGCCGGCGCTCGACCTGACGTCGGACAGCAGCGAGGGCCCGGCGCTGGTGGCGGTGGTCCCGTCATGAGGCGGGCACTCCTGCCGCTGCTGCTGACTGTGGCACTGCTGGGCGGATGCAGCACGCCCACACCCGAGGCCGGGCCTCCACCGGCGCCCGCCGGAGGGGCGGCGGCGCTGCCCGGACCGGTCCCCGCCGACCTGGCGTTGCGCCCGGCACCCGGCACCGCCCCGGCCGCCCCGGCGTTCACCGGCGCGCTGACCGACGGCACACCGTTCGCCGCCGCCGAACTGTGGGCGCAGCGCCCCGTCGTCTTCACCTTCTTCAACTCCTGGTGCACCACCTGCGCCAGTCGCCAGGCCGCCCTCAGCGAGCTGGCCCGCAGCTATCGGGACCGGGTGGTCTTCGTTGGCGTGGCCGGCGCGGACCAGGCCGACGAGGTCCAGGACTACCTGCGCGCCCACCAGGTGGAGTATCCGGTCGTCCTGGACGACCAGCAGACGATCTGGCGTTCGTACGCGGTGCGGGAGCCGCCGGCCGTCGTGCTGGTGGCCAAGGGTGGCGCACTGCTGCGCGGCTGGCCGGGTGGCCTGGACGCCCCGACCCTCGACCGGCGGCTGCGGGAGCTGGTGCTGGCCGGCCAGCCGTAGCCCCGTCATCCAGACACCCCGGTGCGACGCCGGCCCGGCACCGGTCGGCGTCGCACCGGGGTCTTGCCGTGCCCGCCGCACTGCTGCCCGCCGGGCGACTGACGCACCCCGTCGAAGCACGCCCGACGAACTTCCTACACGTGCAGGTGGTGGCACCGGCCGCCGGCTCGTAGCGTACGCAGCCTCGGACACATCAAGGAGAATGCATGGCTACAGTGGGAACGCGGTGGCGCAGAGGCGTGGCCGTACTGTCCGCGACAGTGCTCGCCGCCCTCGGCGCGGCACCACAGGCGCTGGCGGCGGACGGCCCGCCGTCGATCGTCGTCCAGGACGGCGTCACCCAGCCGGTGTTCGGCTACGCCGACGCCATTCGGGAACGCCTCTTCATCGACTCCACCTTCGACAGCGACAACGACGGTCTGCGCGACATCATCGCGTTCGACCTGATGCGGCCGGCGGCCACCGCACAGGGGCTCAAGGCCCCCGTCGTGATGGACGCCAGCCCCTACTACTCGACTGTCTGCCGGGGCAACGAGTCCGAGTGCAAGGCGGACCTCGACGGCGACGGGCTGCTGGACAAGTGGCCCCTGTTCTACGACAACTACTTCGTGCCGCGCGGCTACGCGGTCATCCTGCTGGACATGGTCGGCACCAACAACTCCACCGGCTGCCCGACCACCAACGCCAACCAGGACAACCTGAGCGCCAAGCAGGCCATCAACTGGCTCAACGGCCGGGCCACCGCCCGTAACGCCGCCGGTGAGATCGTCAAGGCGGACTGGCACAACGGCAAGACGGGGATGATCGGCAAGTCGTACGACGGCTCGCTGGCCATGGCCACGGCGGTGACCGGCGTGAAGGGCCTGACCACCGTCGTGCCTATCAGCGGACCGACCGAGTACTACGACTACGTGCGCAGCAACGGCGTGGTCACCCGCGGCAACAGCTACGTGTCGTCGCTGGCCAACACGGTCACCAATCCCGAGCGTCGGGACTACTGCAAGCCGGTACGCGACGCGATAGGCGCCGCCGACGGCGACGAGCACGGCGACTACACCTCCTTCTGGAACGAGCGCAGCTACGTCAAGAAGGTCCCCAACGTCACCGCCAGCGTGCTGCTCTACCACGGCCTCAACGACGACAACGTCCGCCCGGACCACTTCAGCAAGTTCTGGTACGCCCTGGCGGAGAACAACGTGCCGCGCAAGCTGTGGCTGTCGCAGGAGGGCCACGTCGACCCGTTCGACTCGCGCCGCGCGGTGTGGGTGTCGACGTTGCACCGGTGGTTCGACTTCTGGCTGCAGGGCGTCGCCAACGGCATCATGGACGAGCCGCGGGTGGACCTGGAGCGCTCCGCCGACGTGTGGGAGACCCACGCCGACTGGCCGATCCCCGGCAAGGCCGACACCGAGGTGTTCCTGCAGCCCGGCGCCACCGGCGCGGGCGGTCTCGGGCTGGTGCCCACCGCGAAGCCGGCGACCGGGGCGTTCCAGGACAGCCGCACGCAGAGCCAGAACACCATGATCCTCAACCCGGACGTGGTGCAGCCCAACCGGCTGGCGTTCCTCTCCGCGCCGCTGTCCGCGCCGCTGCACATCTCCGGCACGCCCACCGTGCAGCTGCGGGCCTCCGCCGACCAGGCCGACACCAACCTCGGGGCCATCCTGGTCGACTACGGCACCGACGAGCGGGTCGCGCACCGGGCCTCCGGCGAAGGGATCATCACCCTGGACACGTCGGACTGCTGGGGCGAGAGCAGCCCGACCGACGACGGCTGCTACAAGCAGACGGCGAAGCGGGTGGCCACCGCCGACTACGAGCTGGTCACCAAGGGCATCATGGACGCCCAGAACCGGCAGTCGATCCGCGTCGCCGTGCCACTGGTGCCGGGGGAGTCGTACAACTTCAGCTTCCCGCTGCTGCCGGAGGACTACGTCTTCAAGCCCGGCCACCGGATCGGCGTGATCATCGTGGCCAGCTACCCGCAGTACTCCAGCCAGGCGGACACCACCGCCGCGAACCTGAAGGTCGCGCTGAAGAGCAGCAATATCGTCCTGCCCGTGGTCGGTGGCACCGCCGCCGCACACGCCGCCGGTCTCTGACCGGCTGATCGCCGGGCCGCCCAGCGTGGCTCACCACCGGGCGGCCCGGCGATCACCTCTCCGGGCCGCCCACCCCCACCTCGCGGCTCCTACGCTCTGGGCGGCCGGGCGGCTGCGCCGGCCTTGCGTTCCCGCTCGACGACCTCTCGCACGGCAGGTGCGATCTCGGCGCCGAAACGCTCGGTGATGCTCGGGTCGTCCCCACCGATGATGAAGGCGCTGATGCCGTCCCGCAGCGCCAGGTCGACGATCTGGTCGACCCAGGCGGCGGGCGGGCCGTTGAGAAGCCCACGCGGGGCTGACGAGAGCTGGACCTTCATGAAGTTCATCAACCGTCGTACGGCTGCCGGGTCGCGGCCGGCGTCGTGCGCCGCGCCGTCGATTCGCGCGTTGAGTTCCGGTAGGGAGTCGGCGCCCCGGGGCAGGTACTCGATGCTGGGCAGCCAGCCGTCGGCGACCGCACCGGTGAGCGCGAGCATCTTGGGCTTGTACGCCCCGACCCAGATCGGGATGTCGTGGGCGGGACGCGGTCCGCGTCGGGCGCCCTTGACCGAGTAGTACTGCCCGTCGTAGCTCACCTCGCCGGGGGCCGTGGTGTCCCAGATCTCGCGGATGATCTCGATCCCTTCGCGCAGCGCGGTGACGCCCTGGGCGGCGCTGAGCCGGCGTCCGCCCATGGCGGCGATGCCGTCCCAGAACGCACCGGCACCGATGCCGAGTTCGAAGCGGCCGCCGCTGAGGATGTCGAGCGAGGCGGCGGCCCGGGCCAGGACGGCCGGTGGCCGTAGCGGCAGGCTGGTGACGTTGGCGTTGAGGTGGACGCGCTCGGTGCGGGCCGCGGCGAAGGCGAGCAGGGTCGACGTGTCCAGGTACGAGGCCTGGTACGGGTGGTCCTGGAAGCTGACGAGGTCGAGGCCGGCCCGGTCCGCGGTGACCGCCAGGTCGACGACCTGTCGGGCCTGTTGTGCGGCGGGTGTGATGAAAGCGCCGAAGAGCAGGTCGTGTCCGTAGTCGGTCATGCCTGTGCCTCCTTCGTTGTCCGCGGGTCGATGGCGAAGTTGTCCCGGAAGAGGTTGTCCGGGTCGTAGCGGTGTTTGAGTGTGCGAAGGCGCTCCAACACCGGTGCCGGGAAGGCGTCGAGCAGCCGTTCGGGACTGCGGTCGGTCTCGAAGCTGAGGTAGAGGCCGTCGAAGTGCTGACGCAGTGGTTCCCATACGGCGTTGAGGCGCTGATTGTTCTGGCCCATCGCCGTCAGCTGGAATGCCGGCGTCCGATGGCTGAAGGACGCCTCGCCCGGTGCGACGTCGGCGATCGCGCCGCCCATGGCCCGCAGCTCGAAGAAGTAGACGCCCCCGCTGCGAAGCATCGCCGCGGCATCACGGGCGAACTCGGGGGTCAGTGTGGGCAGGAAGGCCGACCGCGAGTTCGGCTCGCCGAATCCCTGGTGGCCGTTCGGCCCGACGTCGGCGGCGTTGCCCATGACTCCCGAGTACGGCGTCATCACCACCTGCTGTCCGGCGAGCGCCCCGAGTTCCAGGAACGGTGTCAGGCGCGCCACGACGGTGTCGGGATCCGGGTTGTCGACCACAGCGAAGAGTTGGATGGTCGACGTGCCCGCACGCGGCTGCCCGGTCACGAGGAACACCGTGGTGTCCCGTGGTGCCGAACTGGCCAGTTCCGCGAAGCGGCGCAGCGACTGCTCGATGTCGGTGGAGAGCAGGACGAGTTGCGCCCAGCCGACCTCGCCCACCTCGTCGACCTCGAATTCGAACGAGGTGGCGATGCCGAAGTTGGCGCCCGCTCCCCGTACGGCCCAGAACAGTTCCGGGTTGTGCTCTCTGCTCGCCCGCACCTGCCGTCCGTCGGCGAGTACGAGGTCGACCGACCGGAGATGATCGATCGTCAGGCCGTGGTTGCGCGAGAGCAGGCCGATTCCGGCCGCGGTGGCGAGCCCGCCGACGCCGACGCCGCCGTAGTCGCCCGAGCCGAGTGCCCACCCGTGCGGGGTCAGGGCTTCGGCGACCTGCTTCCAGGTCGCGCCGGGGCCGATGCGCACGAGCCGGCGGACGGGGTCCACCACACTGATCGTGTTCATGGCGCCCACGTCGATCACCAGGCCGCCCCGGTTTGTCGAACGGCCGCTGATGCCGTGGCCGGCGCTGCGGATGCCGAGGGGCAGGTGCCGGTGTCGTCGGGCGAACTCGATCGCGTCCGACACCTCGGCCGGTGTCGAGGGCCGCAGCACCAACCCGGGAGCACCGCCGCGCAGATAGGTGGAGGACAGGGAGCGGTACTGCGGATCGCCGGGCTCGACCGCGGCGTCGGCGAGTGACGCTGGTACGCCGTCGTAGTCGATGCCCGGCTTGCGCTGGGCGCGCACCGCGGCCGAGCGTCGGCGTACGCCGCTGCGGTGGTCGCCTTCGGCGGCGAGCGCTGCGAGGCGTTCGACGTCCTCGCGCGAATCCACCGGGACCACGACGGGCAGGTCGGCTTCGGCGAGGCGGGCCAGTTCCGCCGGCTTCGCGTCCCGTGGCGCGACGACCCAGCCGGCGGGGTCGGAGATGATCCGCCCCTGCGCCAGCAGGTCGATGCTGTCCAGCGCCTTGGCGATCACGCTCGGGTACTGCGCTTGCGGGTCGGTCGGATCGGGAGCGGTGGTGGCGCCGGCGGGGGCACCGATGGCGATCCGGCGTGTCGATCCCGCCAGCCAGACCGCCGCGGTCCAGGGGTCCAGGCCGGCTGATGTCCCGGTCGCCGCGTCGGCGACGACCACAAGGTCCAGGCCGCGTTCCTCGGCGAGGCGGGCCAGCTCGACTGTCTCCAGCGGCGCGCGGGCCAACCGTGACGCGTCGAGGACGATGCCGATCTCCATGATCATCTGATGTTCCCCATCCCGACTCGCGCGAGCAGTGCGATCACTCGCGCTCTGAACCCTGTCGCGGCCGGTGTCTGGTGCCGGTCGTCGCTCAGTTGAATGCTCGGCCAGGGAGATAATATTCCACGCAGACGATCTGCTCGGCAATGCGTACGACGATCACCCGGGCGGCCCGGGAAAGGGACGCCGTGACCTGGGGGTGCAGTTCCGCCCGGTGGAACAGGCGACGCGGTGCACCCCGCCCGGGCGTCAGCGGGTGCTGGCCTCCGGAGCCTCGGAAATCTTCCGGGTCACATGGCAGGCCACCTCGCGCAGGACGTCGATCTGGCTCGCGGTGAGGCCGTCGATGACGTAGTCACGGACGGCCGCGACGTGGCCGGGGGCCGCGGCGACCACAAGATCCCACCCGGCGTCGGTGAGCGAGGCCACGGTGTAGCGGGGGCTTTCCGGGTCGGGGGTGCGGCGGAGCAGGCCTCGTTGTTCGAGGCGTTTGACGACGTTCGACAGTCGGGACAGCGAGCAGCTGAGGTGGCTGGCGAGGTCACTGAGTCGCATGGTTCGCCCCGGCGCCATGGACAGGCCGCTGAGCACGAAGTAGTCGAACAGCGTGAGGTGGTTGTCCTGCAGGAGTTGGGCGTCGAGGGCGCTCGGCAGGTTGAACATGAGTTTGGCCAGCGCAAGCCAGGCGTCGCGCTCGTGGTCGGTCAACCACCGAGGTTCGTCGGGCATGGCGCAAGCGTACGTGTCGGCGTGGTTCACGAGGGTGAGGGACGTCTCCTTCAGGTTCAAGCTTGAACAATCTGCTCTAGGGTGAAGTTCAACCTTGAACCTCAGTTCCCCAGGGAGTGCTCGTGACCTTGTTCCGGCTTGATGCCAGCATCCGAACGCACGGCTCGGCGAGTCGTGAAATCGCGGACATCGTCGAGGAGGAGTGGCTCGCCAGTCATCCCGGCGACACCGTCGAGCGCCGCCACGTCGGGGTGGACACCCTGCCGGCAACCCTCTGGGCGGCGGCGGTGTCCGCCGGTATGACGCCGGCCGAGGAACGCACCGCCGAGCAGCGGGAGGCGGTGGCCCTCGCCGCGACGCTGGTGGACGAGTTGCGGGCCGCCGACGCGTTGCTGTTCGCCGTGCCGCTCTACAACTTCGGCGTCTCCCAGCATTTCAAGACGTACGTCGACGTGGTGCTCGCGGACCCGCGGGCGACAACGGAGCCGTTCCTGGCGGGTAAGCCCACAGTGCTCGCCACGGTGCGTGGTGGCGCGTACGGTGCCGGCACACCTCGGGAGGGCTGGGACCACTCGACGCCGTACCTGCGCCGGATCATCGGTGACTGCTGGGGCGCCGACCTCACCGTTGTCGAACGCGAGTTCACCCTGGTCGGGGTCAACCCCGCACTCGACGCGTTCGTCGACCAGGCCGCCCAGATGCACGCCGGGGCCCTGCAGTCCGCCCGGGAGGCCGGTCGTGCCCTCGGCGCGCTGAGCGTCCCGAGCTGAGCCGTCTCTTCCCGAGAACCGGAACGCGGGTCAAGCGGTCACCCCGAAGCTGCCGGCTTCAGCTGCTTGATGTCGGGGTGACCGAACCGGCGCCGGGCGGCGAGGCTGACGTAGACGAGGGCGACCAGCACCGGCACCTCGATCAACGGCCCGACGACGCCGGCGAGGGCCTGACCGCTGGTGACGCCGAACACGCCGATCGCCACGGCGATGGCGAGTTCGAAGTTGTTGCCGGCGGCGGTGAAGGCGAGCGTGGTGGTGCGTTCGTAGCTCAGGCCGATCGCCCGACCGATGGCGAACGAGCCGAACCACATGATCCCGAAGTACGCGAGCAGCGGCACCGCGATGCGGGCCACGTCCCAGGGCTGGGCGGTGATCGCGTCGCCCTGCAGGGCGAAGAGCAGCACGATGGTGAACAGCAGCCCGTACAGGGCGACCGGCCCGATCCGCGGCAGGAACCTCGCCTCGTACCAGTCGCGGCCCTTGGCGCGTTCGCCGAGTCTGCGGGTGAGGTAGCCGGCGGCCAGGGGGATGCCGAGGAACACCAGGACGCTGCCGGCGATGTCCCAGCCGGAGACGGAGAGCCCGGCCTGCTCCAGGCCGAGCCAACCGGGCAGCACGGTGAGGTAGAACCAGCCGAGCAGGCCGAAGGCGAGGACCTGGAAGACCGAGTTGAGGGCGACCAGGACGGCGGCGGCCTCGCGGTCGCCGCAGGCCAGGTCGTTCCAGATGATGACCATCGCGATGCAGCGGGCCAGGCCGACGATGATCAGGCCGGTGCGGTACGCGGGCTGGTCGGGTAGGAGCAACCAGGCCAGGGCGAACATGACGGCGGGGCCGACGAGCCAGTTGATCACCAGGGAGGAGATCAGCAGGCGTCGGTCGGAGGTCACGGTGTCGAGGCGGTCGTAGCGGACCTTCGCCAGGACCGGGTACATCATGACGAGCAGACCGAGGGCGATGGGTACGGATATTCCGCCGACCTTGACGAGGTCGAGGGCCTCGTCGAGGCCGGGGATCAACCGGCCCAGGAGCAGGCCGGCGACCATGGCGGCGCCGATCCATACCGGCAGCAGCCGGTCCAGCGTCGAGAGTCGGGGTGCGGTGCTCGACGGGGTGGTCGGCGTCGTCATGTGCCTGGTTCCTCTGTTGGTTCCACGGGGGGCCGGTGGCAGGTCTGGTGGCCGGTGCGCTCGCGCGGTCAGATGGCGGAGCGCAAGTCGCTGAGGAGTTTCTCCACCCGGGTACGGATCTCGTCACGGATGGGGCGTACCGATTCGACGCCCTTGCCGGCGGGGTCGTCGAGTTTCCAGTCCTCGTAGCGCTTGCCGGGAAAGACCGGGCAGGTGTCCCCACAGCCCATGGTCACGATGACGTCAGAGGTCTCCGCGGTGGCGTACTCGAGGAGCTTCGGTGTCTGGTCGGTGATGTCGATGCCGACCTCGCGCATCGCCTCGACGGCGGCCGGGTTGACGGTTTCCGCGGGAGCGGAGCCGGCGGAGCGGACCTCGACGGCGTCGCCGGCGAGGTGGCGCAGCCAGCCGGCGGCCATCTGGGAGCGGCCGGCGTTGTGCATGCAGACGAACAGGACGCTGGGCTTGGCGGGCACCAGGGCCCTCCTTTCAGTACGGGGTGCGGCGTCGGGAGAGCGCCCGGTCAGGAGTCGGTGGCAGGCTGTGCGGCGGTCACCGGTTCGACGGTGAGCAGCGCGGCGAGTTGGCGCAGGATCACCGGTCGGGCCCGGTAGTACACCCAGGTGCCGCGCCGCTCGGCGTCGACGAGGCCGGCCTCGCGCAGGGTCCTGAGGTGATGCGAGATGGTCGGACCGGTGAGGTCGAAGGCGGGGGTGAGATCACAGACGCACACCTCGCCGTTGTCGGCGGAGGCGATCATCGACATCAGCTGCAGGCGAACCGGGTCGCCGAGGGCCTTGAACGCCGGCGCGAGCAGGGTGGCGGTCTCGGCCGGCATGCGGTGCTGCGCCAAGGACGGGCAGCAGACCGCGTCGGCTGTCACGTCCACGAGGGGGAGAGGCGCCGCTTGTTTCGACATTCCTCTAGGTTGACATCTCTCTAATCAGCGTGCAACTGTCTGTTTCGACGGACGTCAAGACAGCGCCTCGGCACCGAGCGGCGTCGCTCCCACGCGACGTGGGCTGCCCCGCGCAACCTGTCTCCGACGGTCCTTCGCTCGCCGTGGATAGCCTTAATCGCCTGTTGCCGATGAAAGGGTGAGGTGGTCATGGGTCGACCCGCCCCCAGCCCGAACGGAACCTGCTGATGACCGACATCACGGTGCGCCCCCTGCGGGACGAGGACGCCGAGCGGGTCCTGGCCATCTACCAGGCCGGGCTCGACGCCGGTAACGCCAGCTTCGAGATCACCGCACCGACCTGGTCGGCGTTCGACGCGGCGAAGCTGCCCGACCACCGCTTCGTCGCGGTGGACGCCGATGACAGGGTGCTCGGTTGGATCGCCGTCGCACCCACCTCGGCCCGCGACGTCTACGCCGGGGTGGTCGAGCACTCCGTCTACGTCGATCCCGCCGCGCAGGGCCGCGGCATCGCCCGGCTGCTGCTGGACCGGCTGATCATCTCCACCGAGGCCGCCGGCATCTGGACCATCCAGTCCGGAGTCTTCCCCGAGAACGCGGCCAGCCTCACCCTGCACGAGCGGGCCGGCTTCCGGATCATCGGCGTACGCGAGCGGATCGGTCGTCACCACGGCCGCTGGCGCGACGTCGTCCTGCTCGAGCGGCGCAGCCCCGTCGTCGCCTGACCAACCGCAGGCCCACCCGTGGGCCCCGTCCACTCCGTTGATTCGATAACTGTCAAAGCAGAGGAGTCTTGCTGATGAGCACCCTGAACGAGCTGCCCGTCATGGTCATCGGTGCCGGCCCGGTAGGTCTGGCCGCCGCCGCGCACCTGCACGAGCGGGACATCGCGTTCACCGTCCTCGAAGCCGGCGACACCCCGGGCGCCGCCGTCCGCCAGTGGGGGCACGTGCGCGTCTTCTCGCCGTGGCGGTACAACATCGACCCGGCCGCCCGCCGCCTCCTCGACGCGGCCGGTTGGGTCGTCCCCGATCTGGAGGCGCTGCCCACCGGAGCGGAGCTGGCCCGCGACTACCTCCAGCCCCTCGCCGAGCTGGCGCAGCTCAAGCCGCACCTGCGCTACGGCGCCCGGGTCGAGGCGATCAGCCGCCGGGGCCTGGATCGGCTGCGCACGGCCGGTCGTGACTCCACCCCGTTCCTGATCCGCCTCAGCGACGGCGAGGAGCTCCTCGCCCGCGCCGTCATCGACGCGTCCGGCACCTGGGGCACCCCGAACGTCCTGGGCGCGTCCGGCCTGCCCGCCCACGGCGAGAGCACCGTCGCCGCGTTTGTGGAGCACGCGCTGCCCGATGTTCTCGGCGCGGCCCGGGACCGTTTCGCCGGCCGGCACACCCTCGTCGTCGGGGCCGGCCACTCCGCCGCGAACACCCTGCTGTCCCTGGCCGAACTGGCCGAGTCCACGGCGGGCACCGCGGTGACCTGGGCGATCCGGACCGCCTCACCGGCGCGTACCTACGGCGGCGGGGACGCCGACGCCCTCCCGGCGCGTGGCGCCCTGGGCTCCCGGCTGCGCGCGCACGTCGACGCCGGCCGGATCCGGTTGCTCACCGGCTTCTCCGTGCACGCCCTCACCCCGACAGATGGCCGGGTCACTGTGCTGGTGCGCCACGCCGACGGCGAAGAGGAGTCCGTCACCGTCGACCGGGTCGTCGCCGCCACCGGCTTCCGCCCCGACCACTCGATCGCCGCCGAGCTGCGCCTGGACCTCGACCCGATCATGGGTGCCACCCGCGCCCTCGCGCCGCTGATCGACCCGAACGAGCACTCCTGCGGCACCGTCCCCCCACACGGCGTGAACGAACTCGCCCACCCGGAAACCGACTACTACGCCGTCGGCATGAAGTCCTACGGCCGGGCGCCCACCTTCCTCATGGCCACCGGGTACGAGCAGGTCCGTTCCGTCGTCGCCGCCCTCGCCGGCGACTGGGACGCCGCCCACGCCGTCCAGCTCGACCTGCCCGAAACCGGCGTGTGCAGCAGCAACCCCGCCGACTCCGCCACCGGCGACAGCTGCTGCGGGCCGGCGTCCGCAGCAGAGCCGGTGGCACGCGGACTCGCCACCGGCATCTCCGGCGGGTTGCTGTCCACGCCCCTGAACCTGGTCACCCTCGACGCCGCCCCCGCTCAGGCCGGCGGCTGCTGCAGCTGACCTCTACCACC
This sequence comes from Glycomyces sp. NPDC047369, assembly GCA_040643255.1. Lineage (GTDB taxonomy): Bacteria > Actinomycetota > Actinomycetes > Mycobacteriales > Micromonosporaceae > Glycomyces. Next base: position 318,847 of record JBEYTX010000003.1, read on the forward strand.
ACGACGGTGCCCGCCGACCCCAGAGCCGGCGGGCACCCTTCGGCCGAGCCGGGGCGGGCTTCCGGGCCTTCCCCTACGCCGGTACCACCTGGCGATCGCCGGCGGCGTCGTGGATGGCCATCGAGTCCTGCCGGTCGGGTTCCTCTTTCAGGATGGCGCAGTTCAGCCAGGCCTCGGGGATGGCGAAACCGTCCACGAGGGTGCGCATGTGCGGGCGCAGCTCCTTGAGCAGGCCGTTCACCACGGCCGTGATCGCCTTGGAGCGGGCCGGTGTCAGCCGGCCGTGCTCCAGGAACCAACCCTTGTTGGCCTCGATCACGCTGAGCGCGTACAGGTCACCGACCCGGGAGAGCAACGCCCGGACCGCGGGGTCGGCGGTCTCCTCGATGCCGGCGACGAACGCCTCCAGGGTGACCCGGTCGATGTGCGCGGTGGCGACCGCGAGAACGTGGTCCTGGACGTCGTTGAAGATGTCGAAGGAACGGTCCTTCTTGGTGGCCGCGCCGTTGCGGAGCCGGCGGACAGCGCCGTCGAGGAGGTGCCTCTCGCGGTCCTCGAAGGCCTTGAGCTGCCAACCGCGATCGGTGACCGCTACCTCGTCGTCGCGGCCCGGCACCGCGCTGATCAGCCGCTCGATGAGCGAGCGCGCGGCGGTACGCTCGAGCACCATCTCGCGGACCTGGTCGGCGACGAAGGACGCGCGCCCCCAGCCGTCCAACGAGCCGAACGCGTCCCGGTGGCCGGTGAGCAGCCCCTTGGCCACCAGTTGCAGCAGCACCGTGTTGTCGCCCTCGAACGTGGTGAAGACGTCGGTGTCCGCCTTCAGACCGGGCAGGCGGTTCTCGGCGAGGTAACCGGCGCCGCCACACGCCTCGCGGCACATCTGGATGGTGCGGGTGGCGTGCCAGGTCTGCGCCGCCTTGAGACCGGCGGCCCGGGACTCCAGCTGCCGCTGTCGCTGCTCGTCGACCGGGCCGTCGCCGCCCTGCACCTCGCTGAGAGAGGTGAGCAGCTCGGTCTGGGCGAAGTGCAGCGCGTACGTGGTGGCCAGGGCGGGCAGCAGCTTGCGCTGGTGGGCCAGGTAGTCGTTGATCAGCACCTCCCGGTCCGCGCCGGGCGTGCCGAACTGGCGGCGGATGTCGCCGTAGCGCACCGCGATGGTCAGTGCCGACTTGGTGGCCGCGGACGCGGCGCCGCCCACGCTCACCCGGCCGCGGACCAGGGTGCCGAGCATGGTGAAGAAGCGTCGGGAGTCGTTCTCGATCGGGCTCGAGTACGAGCCGTCCTCGGCGACCTGACCGTACCGGTCCAGGAGCATGTCGCGGGGCACTGTCACGTGGTCGAAGCTGAGCCGCCCGTTGTCCACGCCGAGTAACCCGCCCTTGGCGCCGGCGTCGCCGATGCTCACGCCGGGCAGCGGATTGCCCTGGGCGTCGCGGATCGGCACCAGCCACGCGTGCACGCCGTGCCGTCGTCCGTCGGTGATCAGTTGGGCGAAGACCACCGCCATCCGCCCGTCCCGTGCGGCGTTGCCGATGTAGTCCTTGCGGGCCGCCTCGTGCGGCGTGTGCAGGTCGAAGGTCTGCGTCTGCGGGTCGTACGTGCAGGTGGTGCGCAGTTGCTGGACGTCGGAGCCGTGGCCGGTCTCGGTCATCGCGAAACAACCGAAGATCCGGCCCGAGATGATGTCCCGCAGGTAGGCGTCATGGTGTCGTCTGGTGCCGAGGGCGGCGACGGCACCGCCGAACAGGCCCCACTGCACGCCGGCCTTGACCATCAGCGACAGGTCGACCTGCGCCAGCATCTCGCTGGCCACGATCGACCCGCCGACGTCGGACCTGCCGCCGTACTCGGGGGGAAAGGCCGAGGCCATGCCCAGCTCGGCGGGGAGTTCGGTGAGCAGTCGGGTGATCCGCTCCCGTGCCTGGTCACCGGTCTCGCCGTACACCGGGAGGAAGCGCGCGTCGAGGTGATTCCGGTGGGCGTTGCGGACATCGGCCCACGGTCCGTCGAGCACGTCTCGCAGGCGAGCGAGGTCGATGTGATCGGGCATGATCCCCCCTCAGCTAACGGGCATAAGGTGCAGACTGTGCCTAATCAAGAATACCGACGCCACGGTGAATAGCTGGGGAAGATCGTTGTGAGAGGGGACACCCTGGGGTCGTTGTGTGATTCTTTCCAGGGTGTAGCGGCGCGGGCGGCAATAAGCCGCAGCGATCGTCGCGCAACACGTTGGACGGTCAGCCCGGCACCGGTGGTGCGCAATTCCGGGGCGCATAGCCGCGATCGTGCATGGCGACGGGGTTCGCCGCGAGGGCGGCGATCCGGATGCGCAAACGCCGCACCTCGCCACGGGCGGCGTCCGGGTCGGGGCGACCTGATCACCGTCAGGCGCACAGGTCGCGGCGGCGGTAGCCGATCGAGCCGGCGACCACTCCTGCTGCGGCGATGCCGGCCATCACCGCTGCTGCCCGCCAGGCCGGTGCGGTGGCCGGCACCGCGGCCAGGTGCGCGAACGGGGACAGCGCACGGACCCAGGCGGGGGCGTCGACGCTGTCGGCGATGACCTGCCACACGAACCCACCAGCGGCCGGAAGAGCGCCGACGGCCGCCACGGTACGCGGCCGCCAGCCGAGCGCCAGGACGCCGGCTCCCAGACAGAGCACCATGATCGGCGCGACGTTCCAGGCACCGGCGAACGCGTCAGCGGCCCCGAGCCCGGCATGGACAATGGCCGTGCCGGCCCACATGGCGAGGCCCGACAGCGTGATCAGGAGCAGCGCGGCGCACCCGGCGATCGTCGCCTCGGCGGCCAACAAGCGCAGTCGGGTCACCGGTGCGGCCAGCACCAGTGTGAGACGCCGGGCATTCTCGTCCGCGGCGGTGGCGGCGAGCCGCACCGAGACGAACACCCCGACCGGCACGGCCAGCAGCGTGAACATGGTGGCCGCGTAACCCTCCACAGTGCCGAGTGCGGGGAAGCCGGCCTGGGCCGCCATGGCCGCGAACTGGGGATTGCCGGTCAGGAACTCGGTCATGGACCGGGCGATCAGACCCAGGAGCAGGAAGTACGCGCCGATTCCGGCAGACCACGCGGCCAGCGGTCGCATGGTGCGTCGTACCGCGAAGGCCGGCACCGAACCGAGCAACGCGGTACGCGCCGGCCGACTGTCGGCCGTCGCCAGAATCCCCGCGCCGACGTCACGCCGCGCCGCGAGCCAACCCGCGAGGGCCAGTAGCAACAGGGCGGCACATGTCAGCACCACCACCGGCAGCCCTCGACCGGTGGCGAACGGGCGGGTCAGCGCCATCAGCCCGAACGGGGACAGCCACCGAAGCCAGGCCAGCGCGGGGACACCGTCGCCGACCATCCGCATGAGTAGCCCGACCACCAGCACGGCGGCAGCGGCACCGTTGGCCGCCGACCGGCTGGAGAACAGCTGCGCGCCGACTCCTCCGACCGCGACGAAGAAGAGGCCGACGGCAGCGAGGCCGGTGCCGTGCAGCACCGAACCGGTGCTCTCCGCTCCCGCGGCGATCATCGCCGCTGCTGTCGCCGCTCCGACGAGGACCGGCACGACGGCCAGGACACCGAGGTGATGGCGGACAGCCTCGGCAAGGGTGACCCGGCCGGACAGCAGCAGGCCCCACCGGCCGGCGTCCTCCTCCCCACGGGTGATCCGGGTGGCAGCCAGCATCGCCCACACACCGAGCACCACCGCCAGTACGGTGCCCGTACGCCACACCGTGAACCCGCCGGCCTGGTCGAGCGCGACCGGATCGCCGAAGAGGGTACGGATCGCAGGGTTGCGGGCCAGCGCCGCCACGGCGGCCGGATCCAGCGCGTCCGCGCGGTAGCCGACCACCACCAGCGCGGACATGCCCGCGCAGACGGCGGTCACGACCACGGCACCCCGGCGTACCTGTCGCACCGCGAGCCCTCGCATTGCCGGCTGCGGGCGGGTTGCCGGCGTCGCGGTCGCTGTCATCGGGGGCTCTGCCCGTAGTAGGCGAGGAAGATCTCCTCCAGGCTCTGCTCGCGGACGACGATCGTCGCCACATCAGCGTCGGCCAGGGCGCGCAGCGCCGCGGCGGGGGAGCCGTTGAGAGTGAATCGCACTGCCGCCGGGCCGTCCTCGTGCAGGCCGTCGACGCCGAGGACGCCGGTGAGGTCCGGTGGCGTGCCGGTGAACGTTGCGGCCACCTCGGTGTGGTGCAGTCGGCGTAGCTGGGCGACGGAGGCCACCTCCACCAGTTGGCCGGCGCGCAGGATGCCGACGCGGTCGCAGACGGCCTCGACCTCGGCAAGCTGGTGGGAGCTGAGGAAGACCGTCTGCCCGTTGTCGCGGGCAACCCCGACGGCCTGCCGGAACTGCAGTTCCATGAGTGGATCCAGGCCGCTGGTGGGCTCGTCCAGCACCAGCAGAGGCGCCCGGGTGGCGAACGCCGCGATCAGGGCGACCTTCTGCCGGTTGCCCGTCGAGTAGGTGCCGGCCGGTTTGGACACGTCGAGTGCGAACCGTTGGATGAGTTCGTTGTGGTACGCGGTGTCCGTACCGGGACCGATGCGGGCGAGCAGGTCCAGCACCTCGGCGCCGGTCATCCGCTGCCACAGCGCCACATCCGCCGGTACGTAGGCGAGCCGGCGATGGGCGGCGGCGACGTCGGCGGCGTCGGTGTCGAAGATCCGCGCTCGACCGGAGGTGGGTCGGGCGAGGCCGAGCAGCAGCCGGATCGTTGTTGACTTGCCGGCGCCGTTGGGGCCGAGGAACCCGAACACCTCGCCCGCCGCGACGTCGAGGGTGAGGTTGTCGAGGGCGAGTAGGCGTCCATACCGCTTGGACAGATTTTCGGTGCGCAAGGCAGAAACGCCCATCGGAGCCTCCAGGAGTCGCAGCACGACATGACCTGCCGACCAGACTTCCCGGCGCACCTGATGGGAGAGTACTCCCGGCGCTCGCGGCTCGGGGACCCGCCGGGCAGCGGTTCGGGCTACTGCTTCCGGTATTCGGCAACGGCCTCAGCGAAATGTCGGCCGGGTGCTGACCTGGATGTCGGGCGGGAAGGCCGGCGACGATGTGGGCATGACAAGCGACATCGCTCTGCTCACCGAGGACCTGACCAAGTTCTATGGCCAGCGTCGCGGCATCGAGGGGCTCAGCCTGGAGATTCGTGCCGGGGAGGTGGTGGGTTTCCTCGGCCCGAACGGTGCAGGGAAGACCACCACCATCCGGCTGCTGTTGGACTTCCTGCGCCCCACTCGCGGACACGCGACCGTGCTCGGACTCGACCCGCGCCGGGACAAGGCCGCACTGCACCGTCAGATCGGCTATCTGCCCGGCGAGCTCGTGTTTCCCGGGCGCGACAAGGCGGAGGACCTGCTGCGCTTCTTCGCCGCGGCACGCGGCGGCGTGGCCTGGTCGCAGGTTGCCGAGCTCGCGGAGCGGCTCGACCTGGATCTCTCACGCCCGGTACGCACGATGAGTAAGGGGAACAAGCAGAAGGTGGGTTTGGTGCAGGCGTTCATGCACCGGCCGGCGGTGCTGGTCCTGGATGAGCCGACCAGTGGGCTGGACCCCCTCATGCAGCAGGAGTTCCTGGCCATGGTCCGCGACGCCAGAGTTGCCGGGCAGACCGTCTTCATGTCCTCTCATGTCCTGGCCGAGGTGCAGCAGGTGGCCGATCGGGTCGCCATCGTCCGCGCCGGCCGGCTGGCCGCGGTCGAGCGGGTTGAGTCACTGGGGAAGCGGGCGGTCCGCGCCGTCGAGATTCACTTCGATGATCCGGTGGACCCGGCAGAGTTCAGTGTCCTGCCCGGAGTACGTGACGTGGTGGTGTCCGGGCCGGTGCTGAAATGCACCGTCGACGGCCGCATCGACCCGCTGATCAAGGCGGCGGCGCGTCATGAGGTGATGGACATGTTGTCGGCCGAACCTGACCTGGAAGAGACGTTCCTGTCGTTCTACTACCACGCGGAAGGAGCCGGCGATGCTTCCCGCGCTGGTGCGTAAGACCTGGCGGGACGACCGCCTGGCATTGATCGGTTGGACCGGTGGCGTCGCCGCCTTCACCGCCATCTACACCTCCTTCTACAGCCAGTTCCAGGGTGCCGCGGAGCTGAAGCAGGACGCGTTGCCCCAGGGCATGCTGGACTTCCTCGGCATCGCCGACATGCTGTCGCCCGCCGGCTATCTGCAGGCGACCATCTTCAGCCTGGTCGGCCCACTGCTGGTCCTGATGTGCGCCATCACGCTGGCTGCCCGCACGATCGCTCGGCCGGAGGAGGACGGTGGCATGGAGCTGATGCTGGCCAACCCGGTCTCGCGCGCCGCTTTCGCCTGGCAACGGGTGGTCGCCGCAGGGAGCGCGCTCACCGGAATCGCCGCCATCCCGTGGATCCTGTTGATGATCATTGTTCCCTGGATCGGCATGGACATCGCCCTGTCCAACGTCGCTGCCGCGTCCGCCGGGCTGGTCGCCCTGGTGTGGTGTTTCGCCGGCATCGCCTTCCTCGTTGGCGCCGCCACCGGAAAACGGGCTGCCGTTCTCGCGATCACCGGTGGCCTTGCGGTGGCCACCTACATGGCCAACGCCATCGGCGGCATGGTGGACGGATGGCACTGGGTTCGCTGGCTGTCACCGTTCCACTACTTCATCGGCACCGACCCACTGCACACCGGTTGGCACCCGGCCGAGCTTCTCGCCCTCGTGCTCCTTGGTGCCGCGGCCACGATCGCCGGCGTTATCGTCTTCGACCGCCGCGACATCGGTGTGTAAACCTGAAGCTCGTGGCCGCCGTTCACCGGCGGCCACCGCCATGTGGACAAGGAACAGCCCATGAGCGACGACACCTCGCTGGCGGCCGACTGTCAGGATCTGCTGTCCGTCCCGGCCGGTGCCCGGCGTCGGGCGGCGGCGAGCCTGGGTGCCCGCGCAGCGGGTCAAGGGCTCAAGCTGCGCGAGCTCGTCACCGGTCTGCTGGATGCCACCACCGCCCACTGGAGCGCCAACCCGGTCGCGTCGACCGACACCGCGGCCGCCGTGCATTCCCGCGCCGAGACACTCCTGGACACCGCGCGTGTCCTGCTCAGCGCCGCCCTGGACGGGTACGCCCGGCAGAACCGTGCCGAGCTTGATCGCCACGACAACGAACGTTCCGTGTTCGTCAACGACCTGCTCACCGGTAGGGCCGATCCCGGTGATCTCGCCGAGCGCGCACACCGATATGGCATCCGCCTGTCGGCCACCCACACCGTCCTCATCGCCCGTGCGACCGGCCTGACCACCGGCATCACGCACCGCATCGATGCCGCACTGGCCTCCAGGTTCGGCGAGGGCAACACCCTCACCACCCTCCGCGACGGTGACGTGGTCTGCATCAGCGCCGGCGGCCTACGCGGAATCGCGGCCGAACTCGCCCACCTGCTCCTCACCGAACTCGGCGCGGGCAACTGGCAGATTGCCGTCGGGCGTACCCAACCAGGGGTGCATGGCCTGGCCACCTCCCTCGACGAGGCCCGCCACACCCTCGACCACGCCGCCAAGCTCGGCTTCACCACGCCCGTACTCAATGCCGCCGATCTGCTGGTGTTCCCCGTGCTCCTGCGTGACCGCGACGCCATCACCGACCTGGTGACCACGGTCCTCGGGCCACTGACCACGGCGCGCGGCGGTGCCGAGCCGTACCTGGAGACCCTGTCGGTGCTCTTCGACAACCAGGGCAACCACACCGCGACCGCCCGGCAGATGCACCTGTCCGTTCGTGCGATCACCTATCGCCTCGACCGCATCCGGGACCTGACCGGCTACCACCCCGGGGAGCCGACCCAACGGTTCACGCTGCAGACAGCCGTCCTCGGCGCCCGACTGCTCGGCTGGCCGTGATAGCCCGGGAGCGCCAGATCAGGAAGGCGTGCGAGCAGGACCCCCGTTGACCAGACGACGACCATCAGGGTGTCACCGTCGCTAGGGCACGAGAGCGTCCGATCCGCTGTTACGCAGCGTGCGGTGTGGTTACCCCTGGTAGTGGCTGCGCCGTGGGCCGCTGAGCCGCAGCGTGTTGCAGATGTCGAAGACCCCGGGCACGTCGTAGGCGAGTTCCGCCGCGACCTGCCGGGTGTTCGGGTCACTCACCACGCCGGCGAGGATGACGACCCGGTTCTGCACGGAGACGACGATCTGCTGGCGTCGGGTGGTCCAGTCGATGCTCAGTCGCTGCGCGACGAGCGCCTCGATGCGTCGGTCCTCGTGATCCGGCTCGGGTCGGTTCGAGGCGTCGCCGGACCAGTTCTCGTCAGGTAATGGCCAGGGCAGGTACACGGTCAGCTCCTTGGTCGTGGCGAGGCGGGGGCGGAATCGCGGGCCGTGGGACGTCCACGTCGGGCACCGGTGCCGCCGCTGCGTCGCCCCCGGTTCACGGGGCGTCGGACGGTTGGGGCTTGGCGGTGGCGACGACGAGCACGACGCCGCTGCCGGCGAGGCCGACCTGGATGACCAGGGTCAGGAGGTTGAGGGTGCCGGTGTCGACGCCAGCGAGCCGGGCGAGGATGGTGCCCGCCAGCGCGGCGACCACCCCGACGGACACCGTCAGCCAGATCGGGGCTTCCCGGCGTCCCGGGATGACGAGCCTGCCGAACAGGCCACTTGCGACGCCGACGAGGAGCGCGGTGACGAGACCGGCGATGCTCATGGGCTTCCTCGGGTGTCCTTGGAGTACGGGGGCGGGTGGCAGTCGGTCTCGACGTACGCCACGGGGAACACCGGCCGATCGATGTCGATCAGGAACGGGCGGCCGTCGCGGCGGAGGTCGTGCGCTCCGACGCCGAACCCGCGGACAACTGGGCGAGGGCGTCGTCGCGGCTGTCGAAGATGGGGAAGGCCCCGTCCAGGCGCATCGTGTGCAGGACGGTGCGGACGAACCGCGACGGCGCGGCCAGGCAGAGCGTGGCCCCACGGTCCCGGGCGTCACGGTGGGCGCGGACCAGGAGGCCCAGGCCGGTGGAGTCGATGAGGTGTACCCGGCTCAGGTCGACCACGATGTTTCCGCCCATGTCGGCGGCGTGCCGCAGGGCGTTGCGCAGCGTGTCACCGGTGTCGAGATCGACGTCACCGGCGGCGGCGACAACTGTCACGTCGTCCACGTGGTCGATGCCGAGGATCCCGCCAGGACCGTGGTCCCCGCACGACGCGTGGCCGCCACCAGCGGGCGGCAGCAGGCTGCAGTGCGGGCAGCGGTGCGGGCCGGTGGCGAACGGGGAACCGCTCCACCCCTGTTCGGATACCAGGGTCCAGACGACCTCCGCGTCGGGGAGCACGCACGCGGTGGCCTTGACGGAGTCGCCGCAGGTGTCGCAGATCAGGGTCATCAGGTGGTCGTCCGGGACAACTGTCATTCTGCTGGTCCTTCCTGGGGCCGTGTCCTCGCGCGCGGTGGGACACGGCGTTCGTGCAGAGCCGGAGCTGGGCCGCCCCCGAGGCTGATGGCGCGACCCGGGGAGCGGTTCAGCCGGAGGTGGAAAGGTGCGACGCTCCGTCAGGTCGCGGCTCGCACCGAGGCGCGGCCATGAGCGACCAACACCGGCGGTGCGGCGATGGGTTCCTGCTCCGCCGTCGCCGTGCCGGGCGGCGACGAGGGGGCGGTGTCGACTATCGGCAGGATCTGGTCCAGCCGGGCGGTGTGCAGGATGCGCCGGATGCGCGGGTTCGGGTTGCGGACGGTGAGGACCCCGTCGGCCCGGGCGAGCCGCCGGTGCACATCGAGTAGGAGGCCGATGGCGGCGGCGTCGATGTGCCGGCAGCCCGACAGGTCGACCACCACCTGTGCGGGACGCAGGGCCACCAGCCGGTCGAACACTGCCCCGGTCGCCGGCAGGCAGGCCAGGTCGAACTCGGTGACGCACACCTCGACCAGCGGCAGCGTGCACGGCGTGGTTGCCAGCGGTCCGGTCACGGGCACACCCCCTTTTCCTTCGCGGACGCGGTCGCCTAGGACCCTGCCGTGCCGGCTTGGCGGTCACCACGCGGATCTGTGACAGTTCCGTGACAAATCTGCCAACCTGCCGCCGCGGTTGGCAGCCGAGCCGGTCGTCTGGGGATGATGCCCGGTATGACGGCCGTACTGGTGATCGAGGACGACGACCGCATCCGTCTGGCGTTGCTGCTCGCACTCGAGGACGAAGGCTACGACGCTCTCGGCGCGGCCACCGCCGAAGAGGGCCTGCGCGTGCAGCGCCGCGACCCGGCGGACTACGTGCTCGTCGACCTGATGCTGCCCGGTCTCGACGGGTTCGAGTGCATCCGGCAGCTGCGCCGTGACGATGACGTGCCGATCGTGGTGGTCAGCGCCCGCGACGACACCCACGACATCGTCGCGGCCCTCGAAGCCGGCGCCGACGACTACGTCGTCAAGCCGGTGGCGATCAAGGAACTGACCGCCCGGCTGCGCGCCCTGCGGCGCCGTGCCCGTACCGGCGTCGCGGGGCACACGCCGGATCCCGTGCCGGTGCTCGTGGTCGGCGAGCTGGAGATCAGCCCCGACGGGGGAGAGATCCGCCGCGCCGGCCAACCCGTACCGGTCACCCGCACCGAGTTCCGGCTGCTGTGCGAGCTGGCCGAGCACGCCGGCCGGGTGCTGTCCCGCCAGCAACTGCTGGAACGGGTCTGGGGGTACGACAGCGGAGACGAGCGGCTCGTCGACGTCCACGTGGGCCGGCTGCGGCAGAAGATCGAGCCGGACCCGGCGAACCCGCGGCACCTGGTCACCCTGCGGGGCCTGGGCTACAAGCTGCAGCGATGAGACGCCTCGGACTGCGTACCCGGGTCACCGCCGCGTTCGCCGTCGGCGCGCTCCTGCTCTCGGCGTCGATGGCCCTGATCTCCTACGATCTGACCCGCCGGTCCCTGCTCGACGAGCGTGAACGCACCGCCCTGCGCGCCGCCTACTTCGACGCCACGGTCGTTCGTGCCGGGATCGACACGGACACCCCGGACGTGGTGGAGGTGCTCCGGTCGTTGGACACCGGGGGTAGCCGGCGGCCGGTGCTGCACCTCAACGGCGAGTGGTACGCGCGCGCCGCCGATCCGGGCACCACCGCCGCCATCCCCGCCGAGCTGCGGCGGGTCGTCGCCGCCGGGGAACCCGCCGTGCAGCGGGTACGCGTCGACGGGCAGTCCGCCCTGGTGGTCGGGGTGCCGCTGTCCGCGTCCGCGGCGTACTTCGAGGTCAACTCGCTGCGGGAGCTGGAGCAGACGTTCCAGGTCCTGGCCCTCGCGCTGACCACCGTCGCGATCATGGTCGCCGGGTCCGGCGCGGCACTCGGCTGGTACGCCACCCGGCACGGGCTGCGCCCGCTGACCGCTGTCGCCGACGCGGCCGAGAAGATCGCGGCCGGCGACTTCACCGCCCGCCTCGACACGGCCACCGACCCCGACCTGACCCGCCTGTCCTCCTCGTTCAACCAGATGGTCGACCGCCTCGCCCACCGCATCGAACGGGACCGCCGGTTCGCCGCCGACGTCAGCCACGAGCTGCGCTCGCCGTTGCAGACCCTCGCCGCGGCGGCCAGCGTCCTGGCCCGCCGTCGGGAACACCAGGACGAACGGACCGCCATCGCGGCCGGGCTGGTCGCCGACGAGATCGACCGATTCCAGCGGCTCGTCAACGACCTGATCGACCTGGCCCGCAGCGACCAGCCCGCACACCGGGCGCCCGTGGACGTCGTGGGGCTGGCCCGCGACGCCTGCCGAGCCCTCGACCTGCCCACGACGCTCGTCCAGCTCGCCCCCGACGTGCCGGCGACGTGGCTGGTGGAGCGGCGCCGCGTCGCGCAGGTCCTGGCGAACCTGCTCGACAACGCGGTGACCTACGGGGGTGGTCCCGCCGGCGTCCGGCTGGGTCGCGACGGTGCCGCCGGAGTCATTGAGGTCGATGATGACGGACCGGGCGTGCCCGTCGAGGACCGCGAGGCGATCTTCGACCGGTTCGTTCGGGGGCGAGCGGCGCACACCCGCGGCACCGGCGACGGCACCGGGCTCGGGCTCGCGCTGGTCGCGCAGCACGCCGCGGCACATGGCGGACAGGTGACGGTCGGCGACCGGCCCGGCGGCGGCGCCCGCTTCCGCGTCACCCTGCCGGGGAGCCTGCCGTGAAACATCGTCATCTCGCCGTCCTGGCGGTTGCCGCATCGCTGACCGGCTGCAGCATCCCGACCGATGACGCCCCCCGGGTGGTGCAGGCACCGCAGGGGCCATTCCAGAGCTCCGCGTCCGCCGACACGAGCGCGCCGGTCGGCCCGGCCGCCGAGACGCTCTGCTTCGTGCGGGACAACCGGATCATCTCGTTCGTCCGGCGGGTCGACCGACCACCCACCGTCGAGGAACAACTGCGCCATCTGCTGGCCGGACCCACGGCGGCCGAGCGTGACACGGACCTGACCACCGCGCTGGCGGGAGCGGTCAACGCCGCCGGGGTCACGGTCACCGGCACCGAGGCCCGCGTCGTGGTCGACAAACCTGGTGAGGATGCCGGCCGCAGCGACGAGGTCCTCGCGTTCGGACAGATCGTCTGCACCCTCACCAGCCGTGACGACGTCACCACCGTCACGTTCTCCCGTGACGGCCGGCCGCTCCGGGTGCCCCGCGCGGACGGTTCACTGTCCGAACAGCCGCTGACCCGCGTCGACTTCGCCCCGTTGATCGCCCCTCGTTGACAGCCGTCCCGCACCACCCCCGGCGCGGGCACTGCGCCGGGGGTGGTGCGGGCGGGCCCGGCATGGCGCCGAGCCCGCCCGTCTCAGCTGATCAGGCGAGGGGTGCGAGCCGGAACTGCTGGTTGGTCTGGCCGTGGCAGTCGTAGAGCTGGATCTGGGCTCCGTTGCTGGTGCTCCAGACGTCCAGGCATCGCCCGGACTGGACGTTGCTGATGGTGCCGTTGGAGTTGACGTTCCACTGTTGGTTGGTCTGGCTGTGGCAGCTGTAGATCTGCACCGCCGCGCCGTTGCCGGAGCCGGCGGCGTCGAGGCACATGGTGCCGTACACCTGCAGTTGTTTGCCTGAGGTGTAGGTCCAGGCCTGGTTGGTCTGCTTGTTGCAGGTGTAGAGCTGCACCCGGGTGCCGTTGGTGCGGGAGGCGTTGGGCACGTCGACGCACCGGCCGGACTGGGTGCCGACGATCTCGCTGGCCGAGCCGGGCGGGTTGGTGGGCGGGTCGGTCGGCGGGTCGGTCGGCGGGGTGGTCGGCGTCGACGGCAGCAACGGGCAGGTGCTGCGGGAGGTGACCACACCGCTGGAGTCCAGCAACGGGCAGAGGAACTGGCTGTACCGGGCGTCGTTGTCGATGAACATCTTGAGGAACGGCAACATGGTCCGGATCATCACCGGGTTCGACCGGCCGACCATGAACCCGTGGTCGGCGCCGGCGACCTCCAGGTAGATACTCTCCGTCGTGCTCGGCAGGCTGTTGTACAGGCCGGTGGCGTAGGACGGGGTGACCACGGTGTCGGCCTGCCCGGCGAAGATCATTGTGGGCACCCGGTCGTTGGCCAGGTTCGATGACGGCGAGTACGGCGCGATGCCGACCGCGGCCTTCAACGATGATCGCCGGGTGGCGGCGCTCAGCGCGCCACCGCCGCCCATGGAGTGGCCGGCGACCGCCAGCCGGGTGGGGTCGACGCGGTCGCGTACCGGGCTCTGCTGGGTCAGGTAGTCCAGGGCGGCGAGCAACTGGGTGCCCCGGGCGGTGTCGAAGTCGTTACGGCTGTTGGTCTCGATGCCGATCACGACGAAGCCGTGCGAGGCCAGCCACGGCCCCATCCAGGCCAGTTCCGCGGAGAACAACGCCGTGTAACCCGGCGAGATCGCGATGGCCCCGAAGGTGCCCTGGCTGGTGTCGGTCGGGTAGTAGATCCGGCCGCCGTTGAAGCCGTACCCGGTCGGGACGCTGACCGAGGTGTTGGCGAACGGACCGTTCTCGGTGGCGACGCTGGTCCGGGTCGGGTCCGGACCGCGCTGGTACGGGTTGTCGGCGGCCGACGCCGATCCGGTCGCCACGGTGATGGAGAGCAGGCCGACCGCGGCGGCGAGCCCGGCCGCGGCGAGCGTGAAGATCCCTCTCCGGCGCCGGGGGGACACCCGGGCCGGGTCGGCGTCTCCCGGGGACGGGGGACGGTTGGCGTGTTCTGGCACTGTCGTACCTCCTGGTGGTGGATGGATGCGGGGCGGGTGGGCTCGCGCGAGCCCACCCGCCCCCGGCGGTGTCCGATCGTCAGCGCTGGAGGGTCAGCAGACCCGGCCGGTACGGCAGGAGGCCGTAGTCGCCGCCGGAACTGGGGGAACGACCCTGGTAGAGCAGTTGCAGGTTGCACGCGTCGACGGTCATGGTCTGGTCGGCGCTGGTCCGCAGCAGCTCACCGTGGCTGATGTCGTTGGTCCAGGTGGCACCGCTGTTGGCCTTGCCTGCGAACGGGTTGCTCTCACTGGTGGCCTGCGGCGTCCACGTGCCACCCAGGCTGCTGGCGGTGAACGAGCGGAAGTAGCGCCCGTTCGCGCCGATCGCTTCGACGATCATGAGGTACTTGTTCAGGCCCTGGAGCTTGTAGACCTGGACGGCCTCGAAGAGGTTGTTCGTCGAGTCGGTCATGATCGTCGTGTAGTTGGAGCCGAAGCTGCCCGGGAAGTTCCCGATCGGCATGCTCGCCCGGTAGATCCGACCGTTGTCGCCGGCGAAGAACAGGTACATGTTCTGGTCGTCGCCGATGAGCGCCTGGTCGATCGGGCCGGTGTTGGAGTTGGAGATGCTGCCGGTGAACAGCGTCTGCGCCGCCGACCATCCGTTCGGGTTGGTCGGGTCACTCGAGGTCCGGTACGAGAAGGCCGTGCCGCCCCACTGGTAGGCCAGCACCCAGATGTTGCGCGGGGCGAAGTAGAACAGCGACGGCGCGACGGTCGCCGAGTTCATCGCGTTCTGGCTGGCCGAGCCCATCTGCGAGTAGTTGCTGAAGAGGCCGAAGTTCATCGAGCCCCAGGTGGTTCCGGTGTCGTGCGTGGTGGCGTAGACGAGCTGCTGACCGTTGTACGGCGCCACGGTGAAGTCCTTCAGCGACACCCAGCCCGACCTCGGCTGAGCGAGCGCACCCGTCGACGACCACCGGTACGACGAGGGCAGGTCGCACGCGCCGCCGGTCGGCGGTGGCGTGGTCGGCGTCGGGGTGGGCGTCTGGGTGCCACCGCCGAGGGCGGCGAGCCGAAACTGCTGGTTGGTCTGGCCGTGGCAGTCGTACAGCTGGATCTGGGCTCCGTTGCTGGTGCTCCAGACGTCCAGGCATCGCCCGGACTGGACATTGCTGATGGTGCCGTTGGAGTTGACGTTCCACTGTTGGTTGGTCTGGCTGTGGCAGCTGTAGATCTGCACCGCCGCGCCGTTGCCGGAGCCGGCGGCGTCGAGGCACATGGTGCCGTACACCTGCAGTTGTTTGCCCGAGGTGTAGGTCCAGGCCTGGTTGGTCTGCTTGTTGCAGTCGTAGAGCTGCACCCGGGTGCCGTTGGTGGTCGCCGCGTTGGGCACGTCGACGCACCGGCCGGACTGGGTGCCGACGATTTCGTTGGCCGAGCCGGGCGGGTTGGTGGGCGGGTCGGTGGGCGGGTCGGTCGGCGGGTTGGTGGGAGTGGCGCTGTTCAGCGCCTCCAGGGTGGCGTTGTAGGCGGCCTTCTTGTTGCCGTTGCACTCGAAGAGCAGCGGAGTGCCACCGGAGCGCCACGAGTCGCAGTCCCGCACGCCCCACACGGTGACCCCGTTGCAGCGGGCCACGGCCAGGCAGTCGTTGACCACGTTGCGGTAGGTGTTGGCCTGCGTCGTGCCGGAGCCTTCGATGTCCAGCTCGGTGACCTGCACGTCCACCCCGAGGGCGGCGAAGCTGGACAGCGTCGTGCGGTAGTTGCTGTTGTACGGCGAGTTGGCGTTGAAGTGCGACTGGAACCCGACGCAGTCGATCGGCACGCCCCGGGACTTGAAGTCGCGCACCATGTTGTAGACCGCCTGGGTCTTGGCCCAGGTCCAGTTGTCGGTGTTGTAGTCGTTGTAGCAGAGCTTCGCGTTCGGGTCCGCCGCGTCGGCGGCGCGGAACGCGGCCTCGATCCAGTCGTTGCCGGTGCGCTGCAGGTTCGAGTTACGACGGGCGCCGCTGTTGCCGTCCTCGAACGCCTCGTTGACGACATCCCACGAGTGGATCTTGCCCCGGTAGTAGGTGGCCACCCGGGTGACGTGGTTCAGCATCGCGCTGCGCAGCGCCGAGCCCTCCATGCCCTGCATCCAGCTCGGCTGCTGGGAGTGCCAGGCCAGGGTGTGGCCCCGGACCTTCCAACCCCGGGAGGTCGCATGGTTCACGATCCGGTCCGCGTTGCCGAAGGTGAAGTTGTTCTGCTGCGGCTCGGTCGCGTCGATCTTCATTTCGTTCTCGGGCGTGACGCTGTTGAACTCGCGGTTCAGGATCGTCGTGTAGGCACTGTCACCGAGCTTGTTCGCGGCGACGGCGGCGCCGAAGTAGCGGCCGGACTGGGCTGCGGCGGCGCCGAGGGTCGTCTCGGCGGCCTGGGCCAGATTGGGCAGCAGCGACACGATCAGGGTCAGAATTATCGCGGCGGTTCCGGAAAGAGTGAGCGTTCGCAGTCGGGTATGCCCGGTGAGACGGGTCCGGGAAGGCATGCTGATCCTCCGGTGGTGGGATAGGAAGAGCTCTGGCGCTGTTCGAGTGGGTGGCCCCGCCAGATGGCGGTGGTCACCGTGCTGAGTCCGCCCGAGCGGGCCGGCAGCGGCCTCAGGTGGTGGCCCGGATGCGGGTCGCTCGGGCTACTTGACCAGCGGGTGGAGCGTTGCGATGAGTGGGTCCGGTCGCCCGCCGGGACATGGTCGCGGGCGCTGGTACCGCAGGGTGGTGGATGTGGTCACCTGGCAGGTGGGTGGGCCTGACGGTTGCGTGAGGCGCCTCCTCCGCGGAAGGATCTTGTTAACGTTCACACCTGTCGATGGCTCCCAGGCTGGCAGAAAAATCCCTGGTTTTCAACCGGTAGTTTCGGACCTGTTACGGATCAGGGCGCCACGATTCGCGCGCCTTCCGGCGCACAAGATCGAACAATGCGTGACCGGTGGGTGGGTCAGCCGTGGATCAGCTGCCCGATCGGCTCAGTCCGACAGTGGTCGACGGCGGATGACCAACAGGGCAATGTCGTCGTTCGGGTGTTCCTCCGCCGTGGTGGCCATGATGTGGTCGCACAACGCCTCGGCCGGCCCGGGCCGCACGGCGTCGGCGAGACGCTCGATCCCGGTGTCGATCACCTCGCTGCGGCGCTCGACCAACCCGTCGGTGTAGAAGACCAGCGCCGCGCCCGGCGGTAGGTCCAGAACCGTGGTGCGGCGATTGCTCACCGGCCGGCCCACCCCGAGTGGCCGGTCCACCGACACGCTGACGGGCACGCTGGGCTGGTCGGGAACGGCCAGCAGTGGGGGAAGGTGGCCCGCCGAGGAGACGTGCACCCGCGTGCGGTCGGGAGAGATCAGGGCGTAGACGGCGGTGGTGAGAGTGCCCGCCTCGAAGTGGTGGATCTTGCGGTCGAGTGAGGTCAGTGCCTGGGCGGGGTCGTCGGAATCCAGAGCGTAGGCGCGTAGCGCGCTGCGGATGCGTCCCATCACGACGGCGGACGGCAGCCCGTGACCGGAGACGTCGCCGATGACGGCGCCCAGCCACCCCGATGGCAACGTGAACACGTCGTACCAGTCGCCACCGATGCCCAGGTCGTGGCCCGGAATGTAGCGGGCGGCCAGGTCCAGGCCGGGGACGTCGGGCAGTCGGCCCGGTAGCAGGCTGTGTTGCAGCGCCAGCGCCGCCTGCCGGTCGAGAACCTGTGCGCGGGCCTGACCGGCGAGGCTGGCCCGATCGGCGACGAGCTGCAACAGCTGCACGTCGTCCGGGCCGAACCGCCGCAGCGTCAGGGAGCCGACGTGCAGTACGCCGACGAGGTTGCCGTTGACGAGCATGGGCACGCCCAGCAGGACACGGATGCCCTTGACGAGCAGGATGGGATTGACCACGTCGTCCGGCCCGACGTCATAGATCATGACCGGTCCGCGGGTCGCCGCCACCCGACCGGCGAAGCCGCGTCCGACCCGGATGCGGAAACCGCGGCGTACCTCCTCCTCCAGGCCCTTGGCCGCTGTCGCGACGAGCTCACCGGTGTGGTCGTCAAGCAGCAGGATGGTGGCGGTGTCGACCTTGAGCAGGTCCCGGATCCGTTCGAGCAGCTCGTCGAGCAACTCGGCGATGTTCAGCCCTGAGAGGGCCGCGTCGGTGATCGCCTCGATACGACGCAGCCGCTCGTCATTCGTCACCAGCTCGGCATCGGCCACGCAGGAAGCCTAGACGCCGGCCCGCCGCCGTCGGCACGCCAGCAGCGAGATCGACACTGTCCGTCGCCCGACGGCGAGTACCCGCCTCTGTCTCCGACCTCACCGACCCGATCTGAGCGCGGCCGTGCGGACCTGACTAATGTCATGTGTGCCTGTGCGCCATGCATCGAAGGTCATGACTAAGCGCACTGGAGACCGCCCCGTCCTGTCGATGAGACTCGATGCAACGCCGGAACAACAGCCGGCCGAGTTCGAAGGGCGGCGAGACGGTGGACGAACGCTACGACAGCTACTGCGCCGCAGATCGGCTGTTCTACGACTCGCTCGGCAGCGCCGTCGCGCAGCCCGTCTTCCCGGCCGCCGACCGGCCGGTACCGGCCGGCTGGCGCCGTGAGCCGCTCGACGACTGGCTGATCTACGCGCCCGACGGCGGCTCGCTGCCCCAGCAGGGCTGGAAGATTCACGTGTCGGCAGGTCTGGCGAACGCCGAGCGGGTGCTGGACGCGGTCTGGAACTACTGCGTCCCCCGCGGCCTGTCCTTCAAGTTCCTGCGCGGGCCACGCACGCTGCTGCTGCGCAACTCCAAGTACGCCGCCCGGGCGGCCAGCGGCAAGTTCGTCACCGTCTACCCGCGCGACGACGCCGAGCTGGAACTGACCTGCAAGGAACTCGACGAACTGCTCACCGGCGAGCCCGGACCGTACATCCTCAGCGACCTGCGCTACGGTGCCGGCCCCGTCCACGTGCGCTACGGCGGCTTCGCCGCCCGCTACTGCCACTCTCCCGACGGCCAGGTGGTCCCGGCGATCGAGGACGACTCCGGCACGCTGGTGCCCGACCGCCGCGAACCGGTCTTCCACGTACCGTCCTGGATCACCCTGCCCGACTTCCTCGGCCCGCACCTGGCCGCCCGCAACGACACCAGCACCAACCAGGTGCCGTACCGGATCGAACGGGTGATCCACTTCTCGAACGGCGGTGGGCTGTACGTGGGCCGGGACCTGCGTACCGACACCGAGGTGGTCCTGAAGGAAGCTCGACCGCACGCCGGCCTGGACGCCGACGGCACCGACGCCGTCGCCCGGCTGGCCCGCGAGGCGCAGGCCCTGCGGCAACTCGCCGACCTGCCGCAGGTGCCGCAGGTGCACGACGAGTTCGTCCTCGGCGAACACCGGTTCCTCGCGCTCGAGTTCATCGACGGCAAACCGCTGAACAAGGTGCTTGTCGACAGGTACCCACTGATCGACGCCGACGCGACAGACGGCGACCGGGCGGCGTACGTCCGATGGGCCCGCCATGTCTACCAGCAGGTCGAAACCATCGTCGCGGCGATCCACGAGCGCGGCCTGGTCTACGGGGACCTGCACCTGTTCAACATCATGATCCGGCCGGACGACCAGGTTGCCCTCGTCGACTTCGAGGTGGCCGCCCCGATCGCCGGGCACCGCCGACCCGGGCTGCGCAACCAGGGCTTCGCGGCGCCGAGGGACCGCAGCGGCCCGGCGGTCGACAAGTACGCCCTGGCCTGCCTTCGGTTGGCGCTGTTCCTGCCGCTGACCCAGCTGGTCCGGCTCGCCCCCGCGAAGGTGACCCACCTGGCCGACATCATCGCCGCGAACTTCCCGGTGCCGAGGTCCTTCCTCGACCCGGCGGTCGAGGAGATCACCGGCGCCCCACCGGTCACCACCGACCCACGCATCGGCGCGGACGACTGGCCCACCATGCGTCACCAGCTGACGACGGCGATCGTGGCCAGCGCCACCCCCGAACGCGACGACCGGCTCTTCCCCGGCGACATCGAACAGTTCCGCAGTGGCGGCCTCAACCTCGCCCACGGAGCGGCCGGCGTGCTGTACGCGCTCGACAAGAGCGGCGCCGGGCGGTGGCCCGAACACGAGGACTGGCTGGTGCGGCGGGCGACAGCACCCCCGTCCGGCACCCGCTGCGGCTTCTACGACGGGCTGCACGGCGTCGCGTACGCACTCGCCCACCTTGGCCGCCGACAGGACGCACTGGACGTTCTCGACATCTGCCTGCGAGAACCACTGGACGGGCTCGACCACAGCCTGTCCGGCGGACTGTCCGGGATCGCGCTCAACCTGGCCGAGTTTGCCGGGCGTACCGGGGAGGCGTCGTTGCGCGACGCCGCGTGGCGGGCCGCCGAGCGGGTGATCGGCCAGCTGGCCGACGACCCGGGCCCGGACGTCAGCGGCGGACACCACCCGTACGCCGGGTTGCTGCGCGGCCGGACCGGACCGGCGCTGATGCTGCTGCGCCTCTACGAACTCAGCGGCGACGGCGAGCTGTTGGAGCACGCCGCCACGGCCCTGCGTCAGGACCTGCGCCGGTGTGTGCTGCGGCCGGACGGTGCGCTGGAGGTCAATGAGGGCTGGCGCACCATGCCCTACCTGGCGCACGGCAGCGTCGGCATCGGGCTGGTCCTCGACCAGTACCTGCGCCACCGGGCCGACGACCGGTTCGCCGAGGCGAGCGCGGGAATCCGCCGCGCGGCCCGCTCACCGTTCTACGCACAGTCCGGGCTCTTCGCCGGACGGGCCGGCATCATCGCCTACCTCGCCGCCTCGACCGACCACGCCGACCGCCGCGAACTCGACGCGCAGCTGGACCGGCTGAGCTGGCACGCGCTGCCGTACCGGGAGGGGACCGCGTTCCCCGGCGAGCAGTTGCTGCGGCTCTCCATGGACTTCGGCACCGGCACCGCCGGCGTGCTGTACGCGCTGGCCAGCGCGCGGCACGACCAACCGCCGGCGCTGCCTTTCCTCGCGCCCCTGCCGGGCGCGCAGAGACTCCCTCGCCACAGCGAGGGCGACCTGATCAGCGAACGGATGGAAGGGAGGTGAACGACATGGCGCTTCTGGACCTCCAGGGCCTGGAGATGGCTCCGGCCGACCGCACGGGTGGCGGTAGCCGGGCGAGCCTGCTGCTCTGCGGCGACAGCTCGCTCTCCGTCACGACCTGCAACTGATCCACACACACGGGGCCCTGGGTGGGTAGACGTGCCCACCCAGGGCAACCGCGTACCAACGGGAGGACCGATGCCGACGTTCGCCTCGGGGGACAGGCTGCTGCGGCAGACGGTCCTGGCGGGCGGCGGCTGGACCGCCGGACTCGCGGCGGTCGCGCTGCTCGGCGCGGCCGCCGAACTGTTGCTACCCGCGGCGCTCGGCCGCGCCGTCGACGCCGCCCTCGGCGGCGGTTCCGGCTGGTGGGCGGTGTCCGCCTGCGGCCTGGTCGTCGTCCTCATCGGCGTCGACACCCTGACGGACCTGACCAGCGGGTACGGTGCGGCCCGCGCCACCGCCGGACTGCGCCGGCGTCTGCTGCGTCACCTGTTCGCCCTGGACATCCGCGCCACCCGCCGGCACCCGGTGGGTGATCTCGTCGGCCGTCTGGTCGGCCAGGCCGCCGACGCGGGACAGGCCGGCAACGCCGTGGTCCTGGCCATCGTGGCGGTGCTTCCGCCGCTGGGCAGCGTCGTCGCGCTCGCCATCATGGAACCGGTCCTCGGGATCACCCTGCTCGCTGGCCTCGGCCTGCTCGCCGTCCTCATGCGCGCCTTCGTGGCTGACGCCTCGGCGGCGACCGCCGGGTACCAACGGGTTCTCGGCACCATCGCCGGACGGCTGCTGGAGTCGCTGACCGGCGCCCGGACCATCGCCGCCGCCGGCACCACCCACCGCGAGCAGGACCGGGTGCTGGCGGCCCTGCCGGAGCTGGACCGGCACGGCCGGCGTTCCTGGGAACTGCTGGCCCGGGCGAGCGCCCGCACCGCGGCCGTGGCGCCGCTGCTGAACCTGAGCGTCATCGCGGTCGGCGGGTACGCCCTGACCGCAGGCTGGCTCACGCCGGGTGAACTGGTCGCCGCCGTCCGGTACGCGGCCATGGGCGCCGGCCTCGGTGGCGTGCTCGCCACCCTGAACCACCTGGTCCGCAGCCGCGCCGGAGCACACCGGGTCGCCGAGCTGCTGGCACAGTCCGCCGCGCCCGCAGGAGATCGGCCCCTTCCACCCGGCGCGGGCGCCCTGCGACTGCGCGGGGTGGGCGTGCACGCCGACGACGGTCGGCCCATCCTGGACGGCATCGACCTGGACGTGCCGGCCGGAGCCACAGTGGCCGTCGTCGGCGCGTCCGGTGCCGGCAAGTCGACCCTGGCGGCCGTGGCCGGCCGGCTGCACGACCCCGACCGCGGTGAGGTGCGACTCGACGGTGTGCCGCTGCGCGACCTCGACACGGCGGCGTTGCGCCGTGCCGTCGGCTACGCCTTCGACCGGCCGGTGCTGATCGGCGCGACAGTCCACGACGCGATCGGCCTGGCGCTGCCGGTCGACGCGGCGACGCCGCCGGCCGATCGGAGCCCGGCCACACCGGCGGTGCTGCGGGCGGCCCGCACGGCGGCGGTCGCCGACGTGATCGACCGTCTGCCCGGCGGCTATCGCACCCCGCTGGTGGACACACCCCTCTCCGGGGGCGAGACCCAACGCCTCGGCCTGGCCCGCGCGTTCGCCGCCGAGCGGCTGCTCATCCTGGACGACGCGACGTCCAGCCTCGACACCGCTACCGAACACCGGATCACCACCGCGGTCCTCGGGCGGGGCGGGGAGCGTACCCGACTGGTGGTCACCCACCGCACCGCGGCCGCCGCGGCGGCCGACCTGGTCGCCTGGCTGGACGGCGGTCGGCTGCGCGGCCTGGCGCCGCACCGGCAACTCTGGGCCGACCCGGACTACCGGGCGGTCTTCCAGCCGGCCGGCGGCGGATCGTGAGCCGTTCCGGCGTACGCCGGGTGACCTGGCGGGCGCTGCGGGCCCGACGACGGGCGCTCGCCGGGCTCGGCGGCTGGTCGCTTGTCGAGTCGCTGCCCGCGCTGCTCGCCGGCTATCTGGTCGCCCGCGCCGTCGACGAGGGCTTCCTGGCCGGACGTCCGCTCAACGGCCTGGCCTGGTTGGGGGTCCTCGCGGTGGCCGTGCTGGTGGGCGCGGCGGCCACCGGTCGGACGTACCGGAGCCTCGGCGCCGTGGTCGAGCCGTTCCGTGACGAGGTGGCCGCCCAGGTGGTCCGGGGTGCGCTGGGCGACGCCACCCGGGCGGGTGGCCGCCCGGACAGCGCCGCCGTGACCCGGCTGACCCACCAGATGGAGATCGTCCGCGACACCTTCGCCGGTCTGCTGATGGTGACCCGTGGTTTCCTCTTCTCGGCGGGCGCCGCCCTGCTCGGCCTGCTCGCCCTGGCGCCCGTGGTGGCGGCGCTGGCCGCCGTGCCGCTGGTCGCCGGTCTGGGCGTGTTCCTCGCGGCGCTGCCGGCGATGGTCACCCACCAGCGTGCGTACGTCCGGGCCGGTGAGCAGCTCGGCCAGTCGGCGGCGACCGCGCTGGCCGGTCACCGCGACGTGCTGGCCTGCGGCGCCCAGACCCGCGTGACGGCCGAGGTGGCCCGCTGGGTGTCGGCGCAGGCCGCCACCGAACGCATGCTCGCCCGGATGGCGGCGATCCGCAGCCTCAGCCTCGGCATCGGCGGCTGGCTGCCCCTGCTGGTGCTGATGGTGGCCGCCCCGTGGCTGGTCGAGCGTGGTCTCACCGCCGGCGCGGTGCTGGGTGCGCTGATCTACGTCTCCACCGGGTTGCAACCCGCTCTGCACACACTGGTGCAGGGTCTCGGCGGCGGCGGGCTGCGCTACGTGGTCACACTGGAGAACATCCTGCGCACCTATCCGGTGTCCGACGACCAACGCCCGCCGGCCCCCGCCGACCGGACACCCCACCGCCGGCCGCCCACCGCCCCCGGCGGACGGTCACCAACCGTCGAGGTCCGGGGACTGACCTTCGCCTACGGTCCGCGCGCCCGACCCGTCCTGCGGAACTTCTCGCTGACACTGGCCGACCAGGACCATCTCGCCGTGGTGGGACCCAGCGGCGCCGGCAAGTCCACACTGGCCGCCCTGATGGCCGGTCTGGTGGCTCCGCAGGCGGGCACTGTCCACCTGGCCGGCGCGCCGGTCACCGCTGTCGATCCGGTCGGCCTCGCCCGGATGCGCGTGCTGGTACCCCAGGAGGCGTACGTGTTCACCGGCAGTCTCGCCGACAACCTCCGCTACCTGCGGCCGGACGCCGACGAGCACACGCTGGAGGTCGCCCTCGACGCGCTCGGCGCGCGTCCGCTGGCCGCTCGTCTGGGTGGCCTGAGCGCGCCGGTCACGCCGGCCCTGCTCTCCGCGGGCGAGCGGCAACTCATCGCGGCGGTCCGGGCCTGGCTGGCACCCGCCCCGCTGATGCTCCTCGACGAGGCGACCTGCCACCTGGATCCGGCGCTGGAAGCGACGGTCGAGGCCGCCTTCGCCCGGCGGCCCGGCAGCCTCGTGGTCATCGCACACCGGATCAGTTCCGCGCTGCGGGCTGATCGGGTGCTGGTCCTCGATGGCGACGAGCCCCTGCTGGGCACGCACGAACAGTTGATGGCCCGCTCGGCCACCTACCGGATGCTCGTCGGCTGCTGGGACGACCCGGTGGTGCCGTCCCGGGCGACGTCGGCGCGGCCGGGCTGAACCCCGCCCGTCAGCGCCGACGCGCTGGTCAGATCCACCCCGCCTCGCCCGCCATCCGCACGGCCTCCACCCGGGTACGGGCACCCACCTTGCGGGCGATCCGACCGAGATGGTTACGGACGGTGCCGCGGGTGAGCCCGAGCGACGCCGCCACCTCAGCGACCGGCGCTCCCGCGGCCGTCAGCCTCAGCACCTCCGTCTCGCGGCTGGTCAGTGGGCCGTCCGAGCGCAGCGCCGCGACGACGAGATCCGCGTCCAGCACGGGTTCCCGGCGGGCGAGCCGGCGGATGCCGTCGATGACCCGGTGCGGGGCGGCGTCGTTGCGCAGGATGCCGACCGCCCTGGTCGGGCAGAGCATGCCTCGCAGTCGCCGCGCCCGGTGCGGGTGAGCCAGCAACAGCAGGGGGCACCCACCGAGGCGGCCGGGATCGATTCCCTCGACGAAGTCGAGGTCGGCCACCACCACGTCGGGGCGTTGGGTGTGAACGGCAGCGGAGACCGCATCACCGCGATCCACCTCCGCCACGACGCGGATGTCCTCCTCGGCGGCGAGGACGAACGACAGCGCACCCAACACCAGGGCGCCGTCCAGGGCGAGCAGGGTACGGATCACGATGGACCTTCCTGCACTCCGGTAGTGATCACTCAACGTCAACATTCAAACACGGGTCCGGCGGGTCCGCACGGTGACGGGGCGGGTCCGGACTGTCTCCACCGGACCCGCCCCGACGGCTACAGCCAGCCGTTACGCCGCGCGCGCGACACCGCCTCCAACCGGTTGCGGGCGCCGGTCTTGCGCAGGATCACCGACAGGTGATTGCGCACCGTTCCGTGCGCCAGGTAGAGGCGGACGGCGATCTCCTTGAGGGGCAGGCCTTCGGCGGCCATCCGCAGCACGTCCATCTCCCGGGGCGTCAACGGCATCTCGGTGGGACTCAGCGCCGCCACCGCCGCGCTCGGATCGATCGCCCGCTCCCCGGCCGCGAGGGCGCGGATCGCCCGCACCAACTCGGCCAGCGAGCTGTCCTTGCCGACCAGACCCCGTGCGCCGGCCGCCAGCGCCGCCTCCACCAGGGCTGGGCTCCACCGAGGGCTCATCGCCAGCACGGCGGCCTCCGGCGCCTCGACGTCGATGCGGGCGACCACCTCCACCGGGTCGGGCAGCTCCGGCGTCAGCGCCAGCACCACCACCTGTGGCCGGCACCGCCGAACCACTGTCAACAGCTCGCCGACACCCTCGACGTCGGCGACCACCTCCATGTCCTCCTCTCGTGACAGCGCGGCGCAGAGCGCCCCGCGAAGCAGACCCATGTCCTCGGCGACAACAACGTGGATCACCACGTCTTCTCCGATCTCAGGTACGCGTCACGGCGGCCACCGATCCCGGAGCGTCCACGGGTTGATCAGGGCGGTCGTGCGCGACAGACGGGCAGGCAGCGGCCCGCGGCGCCGTCGGTGTGGACGGGCGCGGGCACCGATCGACCGGCCGGCGGGTGGAGCGGGCCGTGGGGCCCGCCACCGAGGTCGGTCGACCCGCCCTCAGCCCGGGCGGGCGATCGCCGCCGGAGTGCGGCTCTCGACCAGGAGCGGCACGAGATCGCCGGGCTGCGCAGCACCGCTGTGCGACTGCCGGTCCACCGGCCGGGCCAGCCCCGGCCCGGGTTTCGATCGGTCGTCGACACCGGCGGCGTCCTGGTCGACGGGCATGACGGGTTGGCCCGAGAATTCGCTCGCGGCGTCCACCGGCTCCCGTGGCGCGGCCCGGTGCCCCGTCGCCGAGGCGGTGGGCGGTGCGGGGCCGACGACAGACATTTGCGCTGGCGCGGCCGGTGCCGGCGGCGCCGCGGCGGGCGCGGGGGGCACCGGCGGATCCGCCGGTGGCGTCGGGACTGTCGGTACGGGAGCCGGGTCGGTCACCGCGACCGCACCCGCCCCGAGCGCCGGCGGAACGGGCGGCGGAGGTGTCGCCGCGGGAACGACCACCGTGTCGAGAGCCGGTGGTAGCACGGCGTCGACGACGTGCAGGAGCGCCGTGACGAGGGGGCGGATCGGCACCGCGTGGACGGTGTCGACGACGTACGGCAGCGGGGCGGTGATCAGGCCCACCACCGGCGAATCACCTGGCACGTACAGCGTGGGCAGGTCGGGGACGGCGGTGGCCGGCAGGTCGGGGACGGCGGTGGCCGGCGGTCGCGGTGCGCCAGCGGCAGAGCGCGGCGGCTCGGCACGATGAGCTGCCCGATGGGCCGCGCGAGCGACCGGGGCCGGCTGGAGCGTGTCGGGCTCTGCCGCGTCGGGTGGGACGGACGCGTCGGCCCGGGGCGGCGGCACGGACGCGGGCGATGCGTCCGGCCCGCGTCGAGGCTGCGTGGTGGGTGTCTGCTCGCGGGGAGCGACGATGTCACCGACGAGCCCGGCCAGCGGGGCGCGCGGCCGGTCGCGGCGGCGCTCGTCGGCACGTGTGGCCCGCTGGCGTTCCTCATCGGGGCGCTGCGCGACCGTCAGCCGCACGACCGGCTCGACCAGACGGCCGAGCTTCCGTTGCGGCTCAGCGCCGGTCCCGCTGTGCGTACCGTCGGCGGCGGCCGGCCCCTGGAACAGGGCGGCCACGACGAAGCCGGCCCCGACGGCGACCGCGATCAGCACCATCCGCCGGGCGATGCTGCGCAGCCGGTCAGCGGCAAGCGGCGCAGATCGGCCCGGCGCAGACGCCGGCGCGGTTCCGTTGACGGGACTTCGCACGCGGGCACGACCCCTTCCTCTGGATTGCTGACCCATCGTAGCGATGCGCTTACCTAGCCGCATCCGGTGACGTGTCCTGCCCGCAGCGACGCAGGCCCGGTTATCGGGCGGTTTCGGGGCAGTCCGGGCCGGCGCCGGTGACAACAATCTGACTGATTGCTCAGGGCGTCGGGTCCCCGCCCGCTCCCGTGTGACGGTCAACCGGCTGTTCGGCGGCAACACGCCAGCGGGCACCGCGCGACGGTCCATCGTGGAACGCGGGCGGGTGTACCGTCGCCGCATGACGGTGCTGCAGGAGTTTGTCGCCGCTCTTTCCAGCGGCCGGATCCAGGTTGTCGACCTCACCGCTCCGCTGTCCGACCAGACTCCGATCCTGGGTCTGCCCGAGCAGTTCGGCCAGACCTGGCCGTTCCAGCTCAGCGAGATCAGCCGGTACGACGACAGGGGCCCGGCCTGGTACTGGAACAACTTCTCCACCGGCGAGCACACCGGCACCCACTTCGACGCCCCGGTGCACTGGGTCAGCGGTCAGCACGGCGCCGACGTGTCGCAGGTCCCGGTGAGTCAGTTGATCGCCCCGGCGGTGGTGATCGACCACTCCTCCGACGCCGCCGACAACCCCGACTTCCTGCTTCAGGTGGAGCACGTCAGGGCGTGGGAGGCGGAACACGGGCCCCTGCCCACCGGTGGCTGGCTGCTCTACCGCACCGGCTGGGACGCGTACGGCGACGATCCGCAGCGGTACGCCAACGGCGGGCGTACCCCGGGCATCTCCGTGGAGTGCGCCCGCTGGCTGGCCGAGGAGTCACCGATCCGTGGCGTCGGGGTGGAGACGGTCGGGACCGACGCGGGCGCCGCGCACTCGTTCGACCCGCCGTTCCCGTGCCACTCGTTCCTGCTCGGCCAGGACAAGTACGGTCTGACCCAGCTCCGCAACCTGGGGCAGTTGCCGACCACCGGCGCGGTGGTGATCGCCGGCCCGCTGCCGATCGTCTCCGGCTCCGGCAGCCCGTGCCGGGTCCTCGCGCTGGTCGAACGCTAGGCCGGGCCACCGATGCGGGTAGCCGAGGTGGTCGGGCGGGTCCTGCACGGACACGGCGTACGGCACGTCTTCGGGGTGGTCGGCAGCGGCAACTTCCACGTCACGAACGCCCTCGTGGCGGCCGGTGCCCGGTTCGTGGGGGCCGCCCACGAGGGTGGCGCGGCGAGCATGGCCGATGGGTACGCGCGCACCTGCGGGCGGGTGGCTGTCCTCTCGGTGCACCAGGGTCCGGGCGTCACCAACGCGCTGACCGGCCTCACCGAGGCCGCGAAGAGCCGTACCCCGATGGTCGTCCTGGCCCCGGAGGCCACCGCACCGCTGTCGAACTTCTTCATCGACCTGCCGGCACTCGCCGCCGCGGTCGGGGCCGACTTCCACCGGGTACGCGCGACGCACGCGGCCGAGGACGCGGGCGCGGCGTACCGGGCCGCCGCCCGGGGTGCGACGGTGGTGCTGGGCCTGCCGTTGCAGGTGCAGAACGCGGCGACCGAACCGTGGTCCGGTCCGGTCCCCGTGGTCGCGCCGACCCCGAGCGCCGCCCCGCAGGTCGAGCCGTTGCTGACCGCGCTCCAGGCCGCCCGCCGACCGGTCTTCATCGCTGGTCGGGGTGCCCGGGCGGCCCGGGCACCGCTGACCCGGCTCGCCGACGCGTGCGGCGCGCTGCTCGCGGTCTCGGCAGCGGCCAAGGGACTGTTCGCCGGGAACCAGTGGAACCTCGACGTGGCCGGCGGCTTCGCCACCCCTCTCGCCGCCGAGCTGATCGGCGCGGCGGACCTGGTCGTCGCGTGGGGCAGCACGCTGAACATGTGGACCACCCGGCACGGCGAACTGATCCCGCCCGGCGCCGTCGTCGTCCAGGTCGACAGTGACCCGGCCGCGTTCGGGGTGAACCGCCCGGTCGACCTGACGGTGGCCGGCGACGTGACGGCGGTCGCCGAAGCGGTCCTCGGTCGCCTGGACGCCGACACCACCGGGACTACGGACGCCGGTTGGCGTACGCCGGCGCTTGCCCAGCGGATCCGCGACCACGGCCGGTGGCGGACGGTCCCGTACCGCGACGAGAGTGACGCCGCGACCATCGACCCGAGGACCCTCTCGGCCGCCCTGGACGACCTGCTGCCGCCCGACCGCACGGTGGTGGTCGACTCGGGCAACTTCATGGGCTACCCGTCGATGTGGCTGGACGTACCGGACGTGGCCGGGTTCTGTTTCACCCAGGCGTTCCAGTCGGTCGGGCTCGGTCTGGCCAGTGCGCTCGGCGCGGCTGTCGCCCGGCCGGACCGGCTCACCGTCGCGGCGGTCGGCGACGGTGGCTTCGTCATGTCCGCCACCGAACTGGTCACCGCCGTCCGGCTGGCGCTGCCCCTGCTCGTGGTGATCTACGACGACGCGGCGTACGGCGCCGAGGTGCACCACTTCGGCCCGGACGGGCACCCGTTGGACACTGTCACCTTCCCGGAGACCGACCTGGCCGCGATCGCCCGTGGCTACGGCTGCGACGGGCTGACCGTCCGGACCGTCGACGATCTCGGGCCGGTACGCCGGTGGCTCGCCGGTCCCCGTACCCGACCGCTGGTGATCGACGCCAAGGTCTGCGTGGCGGGCGGCTCCTGGTGGTTGCAGGAGGCGTTCCGTGGCCACTGAGCCGGCACCGCCCGCGTACGGTGGGGCGGTGGCCACCTTCTGGACGCTGGGATGCGATGCCGACGATCCGCAGCGGATCGCCGCCTTCTGGGCGTTGGCCCTCGGGTACGTCAAGGAACCCGGTTTCGACGAGCCAGACAACGCGTCCATCGTCGATCCGGACGGTCGGGGCCCCGCCATCGCCTTCCTCAGGGTCCCCGAGCGGAAGTCGGCCAAGAACCGGATGCACATCGACATCCGCGTGGCCGGCCCGGGCTTCGGGGACGAGGCCGAGCGCGCGCGGTTGATCCGGCGGAAAGTGCCCGACCTGGTCGCCGCTGGCGCGACGGTGGTCCGGGAGGAGTGGTACGGCGAGGTCCTCGGGCACGTCGTCATGCTCGACCCGGAGGGCAACGAGTTCTGCGTCGCCTGACGCCATGATCGGGGCCTGTCGATCCGGCGGGGCCGTTTGCTGACCGATCCCGAGGGTAGGTGGGAATCCATGACGACGCCCGAGCAGAGTCAGCAGGAGCGAGCCCTCGAAACCGGTGCGGTGTACCAGGACGCCGAGGGGCGTCGGACGACGGACCCCGGCGCCGGTGCCACGCACGCCGACGATGAGGCCGACCGCAACGCGGAGCTTCTCAGGCGGGGCGAGGTTGGCCCGCGCGTTCCGGAGGAGTAAAGCCGGTGCGCGTGTGGGGACCGGTTGGCGGGCGCCTACGCCACCGACACGTCGTGGGCCTGGGCGCCGCCCCCGGCGTGGAAGGCTGAGCACGCGACTCGGCTTGATACAGCCTCGGCTGTACTATCTGCGGAATGGAGACGTTGACGCACGGGCAGGTACTGGCCCGCTTCGGCCACGCCCTGTCCGATCCGACCCGGGCGCGGCTCCTGCTGGCGCTGCGGGAGGGGCCCGGCTATCCGGCCGAGTTGGCCGACCTGCTGGGCACGACCCGGCAGAACCTGTCGAACCACCTGTCGTGCCTGCGTGGCTGCGGGCTGGTGGTCGCGGTGCCGCAGGGCCGCCGGACCCGCTACGAGTTGGCCGACGTTCGCCTGGCACATGCCCTGGCCGACCTGCTCGGCCTCGTCTTGGCGGTCGACCCGGCCGTGTGCCCGGACTCCGCTGAGAAGGGTTGCTGCTGATGACCCTGCCCCTGAGAACCGTGACACCCGCGGGGCCGTCGTCGGACCGCCACCAGGTCCTCGCCCGCCGGGTGCGGCTGCTGGTCGCCGCCACGATCACCTACAACGTCATCGAGGCGGTGGTGGCGATCACCGCCGGCACCATGGCGTCGTCGACCGCGCTGATCGGCTTCGGCCTTGACTCGATCATCGAGGTGTCCTCTGCGGCGGCGGTGGCCTGGCAGTTCGCCGGCCCCGACCCGCAGGCCCGGGAAAAGGTCGCGCTGCGGGTCATCGCGGTGTCGTTCTTCGCACTCGCCATCTACGTGACGGTGGAGTCGGTACGGGCGTTGGCCGGCGGCCCCGACGCCGAACACTCCCGCACCGGCCTCGTGCTCGCGGCGCTGTCGCTGGCGATCATGCCAGTGCTCTCGTACGCCCAGCGCCGCGCCGGCCGGGAACTCGGCTCCCGCTCTGCGGTCGCCGACTCCAAGCAGACCCTGCTGTGCACGTACCTGTCCGCGGTCCTGCTCGTCGGTCTCGGGGTCAACAGCCTGTTCGGCTGGGCCTGGGCCGACCCGATCGCCGCGCTGGTGATCGCCGCCGTCGCCGCCAAGGAAGGCCGGGAGGCGTGGCGCGGCGATGCCTGCTGCGTCGCCCCGCTGACCACCCCTCCGACCGACACCGCGGCCGGTGGGCCCGGCGACAGCGATGCCGGCGCGTGTGGGTGCGGGCCCGGCTGCTCCTGCTGCACGACCGATGCGACATGACCGGGTGGCCCTCGGCCGGGCCGTCCGCCTCGCGGAGACCGCACCGGATCCGCGCCCGGTGGTGGTCGATTTCAGCGTTGTGTTCATGGGCCGCTGCCGAGGCCGCCTCCAGCATCGCGTCGAAGAGCCCCGGCACACACCGGGTGACCGCCAGGTGTGGCGAACCAACCGGTAACGGATTGCCCATGCCACGCCAACCCGAAGCGTCCGGGCAGGCGTGAGCCGCCGCCCCGGCTCCGCCGGCTTGGAAAGCGGCCGACGACGATGACGAGACGGTGGTCCACGACCCTCGGCATCTGGGTCCCGACACCATGTCCGGGGCCGCCGACGGGCACCGGTACGTCACCGCCAACCAACCGCACCACCAGGCGACGTGCCAACCCGGGCAAGACCTGCGGCGCAAGCCGTACGCACTGTTCCGGATCCGGGCCGACGCGGGCCCGGTCCGGTGGCGCTGACCGGGCCCGCCCGCCCCTAGGAAACAGTCCCTAGGTGCGCGTGCTCCACTGCTGGTTGGCGCCGCCGTGGCAGGCCCAGAGGTGAAGTTGCGTCCCGTTGGCGGTGCCGGAACCGATGGCGTCGAGGCACAGCCCCGACTGGGCTCCGGTGATGGTGCCGTTGGCGTTCACGTTCCACTGCTGGTTGGCTTGGCCGTTGCAGTCCCAGATGATCACCGCGGTGCCGTTGCTGCTGCCCGCTCCGCTGGCGTCCAGGCATTTGTTGCCGTAGACGGTCAGGGTGCGGTTGGCGGTGTGGGTCCACCGTTGGTTGGTCCCACCGTGGCAGTCCCACAGTTGCGGACGGACGCCGTTGCTGGTGCTGGAGTTGGGGATGTCGATGCACCGGCCGGACTGGCCGCCCGCGATCAGCACGTTCTGCTGGCCGGCCGGTGGGGTCGTCGGCGGGGGAGTGGTGGGCGGCACGTCGGAGCCGAACTGGGTGAAGAACCGCCACACCTCCTGCTTGACCCAGCTCCGCGCGCCGCTCTCGCAGCCGGCGCACCCGTCCACCGGACCCTGCTGGTGGCCGCCGTCGAACGCCGCCCAGAGCACCGGGTATCCGGGTTGGCAGGAGTAGGCAGTGGTGATGTGGGTCAGGCTGCCCGCCCTCGGCTCCGGCGGGGTCTGCGCGGCGCAGCCGTTGTTCCGGACGAACCTGTCACGCAGCGACCGTCCGCTGGCGATGTTGTCGTTGATGCCGTGAATCCCCAGGTACGCCACCGGTTGGGTGCCGCCGCTGCATCCGCTGATCGCTCCCGGGGCGGCGATTGCGGCGACCGCCCGGAACACCGTCGGGCGGGAGCACGCCAACGAGTAGCTCATCGCGCCGCCGTAGCTGAAGCCGACCGAGAAACGTTGGGTGGTGTCGACGCAGAGGGCGTTGTCGATCACACGGATCATGTCGTCGGTGAAGGTCACGTCTTCACCGTTGGTGTTGCCCCAGCCGTTGTTGAGGCCCTGCGGGGCGACGAAGATCGTGCTGTTGTTGGCCTGCGAGAGCATGCCGTAGTAGGCCCAGGCGGCCCCGTCGGTGCCGCCCGAGGCGACCTGGTTGGCGGTGCCGCCCAACCAGTGGAACCCGAAGGCCAGCCGGTGGGCATAGGTGTTGTTGTAGTTGTCCGGCAACCGAAGGATGAAGCTGCGGCTCTTTCCGCTGCTCTGGATGGTGTGGGTGCCACTGGTCAGCCCGGGTGCCTTGCCGCAGCCGGCAGTGGTGGCCGCGGCCGCCGGTGCGACGGTCGTGACGACGTACATGCCGACGGCGATCAGAACCAGGACGGCCAGGACTGCCCCCGGCCAGGGCGTGGTGTGTTTGCGAAGTGGCACGACTGAGTCTCCTTGTGCGTGGGTGAGCATCGGGAACGTCACCGGGCTCAGCTCCGGCTCCATCGTTGGTTGGCCGCGCCGGTGCAGTCCCAGATCTGGATGCGCGTGCCGTTGGCCGTGCCGTTGCCGACCGTGTCCAGGCACCGGCCCGAACCAACCCCGGTGATCGAGCCGTCGGCGTTGAGCCGCCACTTCTGGTTGGACTGGCCGTTGCAGTCCCAGATGATCACCGAGCTGCCGTTCGCGGTGCCGGCGCCGTTGACGTCGAGGCACTTGCCGCCGAAGACGCGCAGCTCCTGGGCGGCGGTCGAGGTCCAGCTCTGGTTGCTCTGGCCGTGGCAGTCCCAGATGATCGCCGCCGCGCCGTTGGTCTGTGAGGCGCCGTTGACGTCCAGGCACCGTCCGGAGGACGTGTTGCGCAGGGCCGACGTGCCGCTCGGCGGCGGGGTGGTCGGCGGTGGCGTGGTGGGGTCGGTGCTACCGAACTGGGTGAAGAACTTCCACACCTCGCCCTTGGTCCAGGTCCTGGCGCCGCTGTCCCCGCCGCCGTCCACCGGGCCGGGGGTGTGCCCGCCGTCGAAGGCGGCCCAGACCACCGGATAGCCGGCCCGGCAGCCGGAGTAGGTGGTGGTGATGTGGGTCAGGCTGCCCGCCCTCGGCTCGGGTGGGTTCTGTGCGGTGCACCCGTTGTTGCGCACGAACGTGTCGCGCAGCGACCGTCCGGCGGACACGTTGAGCACCGGGTCCCCGATGCCATGGATTCCCATGTACGCGACCGGCTGGGTGCCGCCACCGCATCCGCTGAGCTGCCCGCCGGAGTAGACCGCGACAGCGCGGAAGACGGTGGGCCGGGAACAGGCGAGGGAGTAGCTCATGCCGCCGCCGTAGCTGAAGCCGAGCGCGAAGCGTTGCGTGGTGTCGACACAGAGGTCCGCCTCGATCACCCTGATCATGTCGTCGACGAAGGTGACGTCCTGGCCGCCGGGGTTGGCCCAGCCGTTGCCGTTGCCCTGCGGGGCGACGAAGATGGTGCTGTTGTTGGCCTGCTGCCGCAGCCCGTAGTAGGACCAGGCCGCCCCGTCGGACCCGCCGCCGTCGACGTCGTTGGCGGTGCCGCCGTTCCAGTGGAATCCGAAGATCAACCGGTACGCGTGGTTGCGGTCGTAGTTGTCCGGGATCCTCAGGATGAAACTGCGGTTCTGGCCGCTGCTCTGGATGGACCGTTGGCCGCTGGTCAACGTGGGGGCCTTGCCGCACCCGGCGGTCGCCGCGGCTGCTCCGATCTCCGCCGCCGACGCCGTGGTGCGCACGCCACCGGCGAGCGCCGCCGCGCTGACGGTCACGACGACGGCCGCCGCCGTCGCAAGAAGACCAAGGATGGGTCTACGTCTTGTCATGAAGGGGCTCCCGCCACTCGGCACGAACTGATGGAAAGGGGGTCCGCGGGGCCACCCGCACACCGCCACGACAGACCGGGTCACCCGCGCCGACCGCGTTCGCCCCGGAAGAAACCCAGCGGATGTGATGTGTCCACGGGATCCCGGCCGGCTCATCGACACAGGTTTCCGCCAGTGGTCTCGCCGCCCACGCGGGACCAGTCGGCCGTCGAATCGATTCGCTCAGACGCTAGAACGGACAGTGAAAGATGTCAATGCCGTGTCCGGTGCGTTGCGCCTGCGGTGACAGCGGTCAGGCGCGCGTGAGCTCGGCCGCGCCGAACGAGACCGCGAATCGCTTGCACCAGATGGAGACGCTCCGGAAGTCGCGTGGATCAACCGAGGCTGGTAGCTCGTACACCTGGTTGCCCTTGTTGCCCTTGAGCCTGGCCAGCTCGACCCATTCGCCGTCGTCGAACACCCGCCAGCCGGCAGTGCCCGGCAGGACGGGTTGGTCGGTCAGCCACACCCGCAGGTCGGGACCGTTCGACGTGTTCAGCTCCCGAATGACGAGCTGGTGGCGCCCGTCGGCGCGCCGGTGGATCTCGGCCGTGCCGGTCGTGCGGTGCTCATGGGTGACGAACTCGCCGACGGTCAGGATCTCGTTCGCCGCCGGGGCGGCTGCCGAGGCCGCGGGGGTCGGGGACGACGGGATCGGGGCGGCCGATGCCGGCGTCACCCCGGGCAACGCCTCGTCGACGTAGGTGTCGCTGACCAGCTTCCACGGCTGGAACCAGTAGAGGGCCAGCACCGCCACGACGACAGCTGCGGCGAGACCAGCCCGGACCACCGGCGACCGGAACATCCGTTTTCCCACCCCCGCAGCGTACGGCCGCGCATGTCGTCGAACGCGTCGCGAACCCTTTCGGAACTCTTACGACGGGGTATCCGCCAGAGCCTGGCCGCACGGGCACGCCCCCTGCCCCGCCGGCAACAGTTTCACCGCCTCGCCGAGCAGGACGCGCAGCCGATCGACGTTCCGGGCGAAGACGGTGAACACCTCCTGCTGCGTCACCCCCTGTCCGACCTCGACGCCCGAGTCGAGGTCGGTCACCAGTGACAGCGCGGTGTAACACAGTGCCAGCTCACGTGCCAGCACCGCCTCGGGATGACCGGTCATGCCGACGACCGACCAGCCCTCCCGGCCGTACCACTGCGATTCGGCGCGGGTGGAGAACCGGGGCCCCTCGATGACGACCATGGTGCCGCCGTCGACCGGCCGCCAACCGGTGGTGCGGGCGGCGTCCACCACCGTGGCCCGCCCGACCGGGCAGTAGGGGTCGGCGAAGGGCACGTGCACGACCGGGGGGAGTTGCCCGTCCGCGCCGGCCCGTCCGTCGTAGTAGGTCTGCTCGCGGCCGCTGGTCCGGTCGACCAGTTGGTCCGGTACGACGAGGGTGCCGGGGCCCAACTCCGGGCGCAGACCGCCCACGGCGCCCGGCGCGAGCACCTGGCGGACGCCGAGTGCGCGCAGCGCCCACAGGTTGGCCCGGTAGTTGATGCGCTGAGGAGGGAGCGTGTGCCGGCGTCCGTGGCGGGGCAGGAACACCACCGGCCGTCCGGCGAGACTCCCGACGGACAGCAGGTC
Source organism: Glycomyces sp. NPDC047369 (assembly GCA_040643255.1). Lineage (GTDB taxonomy): Bacteria > Actinomycetota > Actinomycetes > Mycobacteriales > Micromonosporaceae > Glycomyces. The sequence goes on from JBEYTX010000003.1 coordinate 355,955, forward strand.
GCTGGGCGCTCCGTACGGTGTGTCGACGGTGACCTCGGCGACGTCGTCGAGGAACTCGTAGAAACCGGAACCGCCGATCACGCCGACCGGCGCGCCATCGGTCGGGCTGATCTCTGCTGCAGACATGGGGGTGACCCTCCTGGGCGACGGATGGCAGAAACACGTGGGGCGGGTTCAGCGACTGTCGCTTCGTCGATGCGTGACGCGCCGGTCGACAGCGGTGGCGACGACCAGCACGATCGCGATCGCGGCCCAGACGACAGCCAGCCCGACGGCGAGCCCCAGCGGGTAGTCGCGGTCCGGCAGGCCCGGGTTCGGCGGCGCCGACGGCGGTCGCCACAGCAGCGGCACCGCGATCAGCAGCAACGTGGCGCTGGCCAGCAGGCCGGCGGCGATCCAGGCCCGGCGTCGCCGGTCGGTCACCAGGCGGCCCAGCGCCAACCCGACGAGCCCGACCAGCGGTGCCACCAGGACGTCGTGCAGCGCCGGGCCGCCGATCAGCCACGGCAGGGCGGTGCCGAGCTGGGGGAGGAGCAGCCAACCGCCGTACGCCGTGGCCGCGGCGCCGAGCACGAACAGGAGCAGCCGGACGGCCCTCACCGCCACACCTCCAGCCGGGCCACCCACTTGGTCTGCAGGACGCCAGGGCGGCTCGGGGCGATGAGCCGGCAGGGGTAACCGTGGTCGGGGGAGAGTTGTTCGCCGTTGATTCTCAGCGCGAGCAGTGTCAGCGGGTCGCTGGCGTGGACGGCGGGGAGCGTGCTCGCCGCGTACAGGCCCTCGGTTTCCAGTGAGGTGAACCGAACCGGTCGGCCGGTGGGCGCGCCGGCCCACCGGAGCAACTGCACGACGGGCACGCCGGTCCAGTGGGCCGAGGCGCTCCAACCCTCGACGCAGGCGATCGGCAGGTGCGCCGTGCGTTGGGGCAGGGCCGCCAGCTCGGGCAGGGACACTGTGCGTCGTCCACCCGGCCAGACGATCTCCAGTCGCCAGTCCGGTGGAACGACGATGCGCGCGGCCGCCGCCGTCCGGTTGATCGGAACGCCCTGCGGCCCGGCGGCGGAGCGCCACGCCAACGGCGACACCCGACGCAGCCACGGCACGGTGACCCCGGCGGTGGCCAGCACGGCGATGCCGGCGGCCCCCGCCGACGTCCGCAGGAACGCGCGTCGCTCGACCGAGTCGTCAGGCCCGGGTGCCGGGGCACCGCGCCGCAGCGGCGTCTTCAGCGCCGCGCGGGCGACCGGAAGCTTCACCGCGACGTGCAGCAGCACCGCGCCCGCCACCAACCAGGCGACCGCGTAGTGCGCCGTCGGGAAGAAGAACCCCCACGGGTACGACTGGGCGACGTTGAACAGGCCGGTGACCAGTTCGAAGAACGCGGCGCACACCAGCACCAGGACGGAGATCCGTTCGAGGGCGTGGGCGGAGAGCCGGATCGGCTGGCGCACTGGCGGACGGACGAACAGTCGCGGGTAGACGCTCCACAGTTTGGCCAGCAGCAACGGGATCGCCGCGACACCGGAGAGCACGTGCACGCCCTGCGTGATCCGGTAGAGGTTGACCGGTCGGGTCGGCCAGCTGAACCAGCCCGGTGGGTGCTGGATGTAGTGGCTGAGCAGTCCGGTGCCGAAACACAGCCCGAACGCCACCCCGAGCCAGAGGCCGAGCCGGGCGGCGACCAGCGGGGAGTGTGACGACGCGGTGAAGTCCTCCGGCGCGGGGATGCGTGCTCGGCGGATCATGCGCGGGCCAGCTCGGCGAACCAGCGGGGGCCGCACCGGAAACGGTCCGCGACCCGCAGGCCGGCGGCGTCGGCGGTACGCGCCACCGCCTCCGCCCCGACCCGCGCCCACCGAAACGCCGACCCCCGCAGCTCCCGTTCACCGGAGCGCCCGGACAGGACGTACGCCTGTCCCCGCCACAGCCCGGCGCCCGGGGGTTCCACCTCCACCATCAGTGTTCCGTCGGCCGCGATCAGGGCGCCGCAGCGGCGCAGCAGTCGGACCGGGTCACCACCGATGCCGATGTTGCCGTCGATGAGCAGGGCGTGTGCCCATCTCCCCTCGCCGGGCAGTGGCGCGAAGACGTCCCGGCGCAGGGCGATCACGCCCCTGCCCTGGGTGAGGCGTACCGCCTCGGCGGAGATGTCCACACCGAGGGCGACGAGACCTCGCTGGGCGAGCGCCCTGGTCAACCGGCCGGGGCCGCAGCCGAGATCGATCGTGGGTCCGGTGCAGCGGGCGGCGACGGACTCGACCGCCGGTTCGGGCGGGCCGTGCCAGCGCCGCACCGGCAACAGGTCACGCCGCCCGTCGGTGTGCACCAGCCAGTGCTCGGGTCGGGCCGCGGGCAGCGGGCCGACCGGGGTACCGCCCGGGTCACTGTCGGCGGGCCACCCGTCGGGCCGGCCCAGCGCCACGTCGAAACCGTCGAGGCTGATCGTCGCGTTCACCGGGGGCGTCCGCTCGTCAGGTGGCCGCCCACCGACCCGACGGCCTCCGCGAACCGGGTGCCGGGCAGGTCGGCCGCGACCGCCAGCGCTGCCGACCACTCGTCGACATCGCGCTGAACGGGCAGGATCGCCGGGTGCAGACCGCGCCCGCGCAGAGCGGTGAGGGTGCGGCGACCGGTGTCCGCCGTCGACATGGGAACCTCGCGCAACCCGCTCGCGTACGACGGGTCGCGCAGCCCGAGTGCCCACCAACCGCCGTCGAGCGCCGGCCCGAACACCGCCTCGTGCGTGGCGAGCCGCTGCAGCGCGGTGCTGAGCAGGGCCGGGCGGATCTGCGGCGTGTCCATGCCGATCTGCAGCACCGGTCGGCCGGGAAACGCCTCGGCGGTGTCGGCGTGGGCGTTCGCGAGGCGGTCGGCGAACGTGCCGCCGCGCTGGTCGAGCAGGTGCCAACCCCGCAAGGCGGCGGTCAGTTCCGCGCCGTACTCGGCGTCGGCGAACCGACCGGTGTGGGCCAGCACGGGAATGGTCGACGCGGTGGCGCGCACCGCCGCGAGGGTGTCCAACAGCGACGCCGCCGCGACCCGGGCCGCCTGGGTGGGATCAGCGGGCGGGCAGAGGCGCGTCTTGGCCAGCCCGGCAACCGGTGCCTTCGCGACCACGAGCAGGACGTTCACCGGGCACCGCCGGCGTCCGCGCGCAGCACCCCGGCGAAGTCCCGGGTCGCCCGTAACGTGCCCCGGACCGACCCGGAGACCTTCGATCTGGTGCCGACGGCCCGGGGTGCGTACCCCACGTCCAGTTCGATGATCCGCCAGCCCGCCCCGGCCGCGCGGAGCAGCAGCTCCAAGGGGTAGCCGAACGCGCGATCGTTGACGCCGAGCCCCAGCAGCGCCGCCCGGCGGGCCACCCGGATCGGGCTGATGTCGGACACCGGCACGCCACGACGCCGCAGCAGCGCGGCGACCAGCGCGTTCCCGGTGCGGGCATGCCACGGCCAGGCGTCCGCCGAGACCGGCCGACGCCGCCCGACGGCGAGATCGGCCCGACCGTCGAGCACCGCCGCGACGAGCCGGGGCAACTCGGCCGGATCGAACGAGCCGTCCGCGTCGAGCACGCAGACCAGCTCCGCCCGCGCCGCCAGCAGACCGGTGTGCACTGCCGCGCCGTACCCGCGTCGCGGTTCGTGGACAACCTGGGCGCCGTGCTCGGCGGCGACGGCCGGCGAACCGTCAGTGGAGCCGTTGTCGACCACGATGGCGCGGTAGCCGGACGGTAGCCCGCCCAGTACGGCAGGGAGCGCGGCCGCCTCGTCCAGACAGGGCAGCACCACGTCGATCGTTGTGTGCATACCGGCGACGCTAGGCCCGCCACGGGCGGTCCGGAGCGCTGTGGCTCCTTACGAATCGCTTACCCGCCAACGACTCCTTACGACTCTCTGACGTCTCGCCGTCCGGCTGTCGGTTGCCTGGTCGCAGGTCGTACCGTCGGCCGTCACCATGACCATGATGACCCGGCCGGGACGACCCCGGTCCGCCGACCTGATCGTCCTCGGTGCCGAGGTGGCACTGCTCGCCGTTGCCGTCTGCGTCGGCGCGTTGCTCAACCACCAGGGCGTACGGCTGCACGCCGACACGGCGCCGCTCTACGCCTCCTGGCAGCCGCACCTGGGGCCCGGCACCCCCGCCGCGCTGCTCGTCGCCGCGCTGGTCGTCTGGCGGGGCACGCGCTGGGCAACCGACCTGCCGTGGCATCGGCTGCTGGTCGTCGGCTACCTCGCCGCGGTGCTCTGGACGCTGTCGCTGGCCCTGGTGGACGGCTGGTCCGCGGGGTTGACCGAGCGGCTCACCGTGCAGGCCGAGTATTTGCACGAGGTGCCCGGGGTGACGGATGTCGGCGTCCTGCTGTCCGGCTTCGCCGACCGGATCCTCGACTTCCAGCCCGACTCGTGGTCCACCCACACCGCCGGTCATCCACCGGGGGCGTTGCTGGTCTTCGTCTGGTTGGAGCGGGTCGGCCTGGGTGGCGGGACGGCGGCCGGGCTCGCCTGCGTGGTGCTCGGCGCCACTGTCGCCGTGACGGTTCCGGTGGCGTTGCGGGCGCTCGGTGTCGAGGACGCGGCTCGGGCGGTGTGGCCGTTCCTGGTGCTCTTCCCGGGGGCGGTCTGGGTGGGCGCTTCAGCGGACGGGATCTTCACCGCGGTGGTCGCGGCCGGGCTGGCGCTGCTGGCGGTGGGTGGCCGGCCAGCGGCCGCGCTCGGCGGGTTGCTCCTCGGCTTCGCGCTCTACCTGTCGTACGGGTTCGTCCTGGTGGGGTTGCTCGCGTTGGCGGTGGTGCTGCTCCGGGCGCGGGACCGCCCCGGTGTGCTGCTGGTCGCGGCGACGGCGGTCGCGGTCGTCGTCGCCGTGTTCACCGTCGCCGGCTTCTGGTGGCTGGACGGCTACCACCTGGTGGCACGTCGTTACTACCAGGGTTGGGCGGCGGAACGTCCGTACGGCTACTGGGTCTGGGCGAACCTCGCCGCTCTGCTGCTCTCGGCCGGCCCGGTGCTCGGGCCGGCGGTGCGCCGGGCGGTGGCCGCCGTGACGATCCGACCATCGGGCGCGGCGGCCCTCCGACGGCGGATCACCGGCGCCGGACCCACCGTGTGGCTGCCCGTCGCGGCGGCCGCAGCGGTGCTCGCCGCGGACCTGTCCGGGCTCAGCAAGGCCGAGGTGGAGCGGATCTGGCTACCGTTCGCCGTCTGGTTGCTGGTCGCCACCGCGCACCTGCCCACCCGCCACCGCCGGTGGTGGTTGGCGGCCCAGGCCGCCACCGCCCTCGCCGTCAACCACCTACTGTGGACGGTGTCGTGACCGACGCCGGCTCCCGCATCACCGCGGTGGTGAAGTCGGCGATGCCGGCGGCGAAGCCGACCCGGGCGGTGAAGCCGAGCAGCCGGGTGGCGCGGGCCGGGTCGGCCACGACGTGCCGCACGTCCGCCGCCCGTCCGCCGCCGACGGTGACCGGCGATGGGCCGCCCATCGCCACGGCCAGCTCGTGGGCCAGCTCGCCGACGGTGTGCGGTTCGCCCGAGCAGACGTTGACCGGCGTCAGCGGATCCGGTGCCGGTGTGGTCAGGGCCAGCAGGTTGGCGGCGGCCACATCGCTCACGTGCACGAAGTCGCGCCGTTGCCGGCCGTCCTCCAGGACCCGGGGCGGTCGCCCGCCGGCCAGGGCCGACCGGAAGATCGACGCGACCCCCGAGTACGGGGTGTCACGTGGCATTCGCGGACCGTAGACATTGTGGTAGCGCAGGGCCCAGACCGATCCACCGGTCTGCCGGGCCCACGCGCCGGCGAGGTGTTCCTGGGCCAGCTTGGTGGCGGCGTACGTGCTCCGCGGCTCCAACGGCGCGTCCTCGGGCACGAGACCGGGGGAGAGCGACCGGTCGCAGCGCGGGCAGGTCGGCTCGTAGCGGCCCTCGGCCAGGTCGTCGGCGCGACGGCCGGTAGGCCGGACGACCCCGTGGGCGGGGCAGTGGTAGCGACCCTCCCCGTAGACGACCATCGAACTGGCCAGTACCAGTCGGCGTACCCCGGTGGCGTGCATCGCGGCGAGGAGGGTGGCCGTGCCGAGGTCGTTGTGCGCGGCGTACCGGGGGGCGTCGGCCGGGTCGAGGCCGTGGCCGACCATGGCCGCCTGATGGCAGACCGCGTCGACGCCGGCCAGCAGCCGGGTCAGCAGCTCGACGTCCCGCACGTCACCGACCGCCAGGTCGTGCCGCTCGGTCCAGGACGGTGCGCTCGCGCCGTGCGCCTCGGGCAGCAACGCGTCCACGGCCACCACCTCGTGCCCGTCCTCGGTGAGCAGGTCGGCGACGTGGGAACCGATGAACCCGGCCGCACCGGTGACAAGTATCCGCATTCCGGTCACCGTATGACAGCGGGCCGGCCCGCTCGGGTCTGCGCGCCCAGCCGTAAGAACCTCGCAAGGTTTGCCGGTGCGGGCGGGCCCGGGTGCGTGGCTACGCTGGGCCGATGGGCATCCGAGGGGCGACGGCGACCGGTCGGAACGGGGATGGTTCGTGACACAGCGCGTGCTGGTGGTCGACGACGACCAGACCGTGAGCGACGTCATTCGTCGTTACCTCGAGAACGACGGCTTCCAGGTGAGCCTCGCGGCGGATGGCGCGGCAGCGCTGGCGGCGGTGGAGCGTCAGGCACCCGACCTGGTGGTGCTCGACCTGATGCTGCCCCGGATCAACGGCCTGGAGGTGTGCCGGGCGTTGCGGGTACGACCCGACGGCGTACCGATCGTCATGCTGACCGCCCGCGGTGACGAGGCCGATCGCATCCTCGGGCTGCAACTCGGCGCTGACGACTACCTCACCAAGCCCTTCTCTCCCCGGGAACTGGTGTTGCGGGTCCGGTCGGTGCTTCGCCGCGCCGGCGGTCACCCGCCAGCCGAGCGGCCGGAGGCGCTCACCGACGGCGACCTGGTGGTGCACACCACGTCCCGAACCGCCCGCCTCGGGGGCACCGATCTGGCTCTGACGCTGCGGGAATTCGACCTGCTCGTGCACCTCATGCGGCATCCGTCCCGGGTGTTCGGCCGGGCCGAGCTTCTCGAGCAGGTCTGGGGCTGGAACTTCGGGGACCACTCGACAGTGACAGTGCACGTACGCCGCCTGCGGGAGAAGATCGAGACCAACCCGGCCGATCCGCAGCGGATCGTGACCGTCTGGGGCGTCGGCTACCGCTACGAGCCGGCCGATGCGTGACGTACTCCTGATCTTCGCGATCGCCCTCGGCGCGGCGCTCGGTATCGGGCTCGCCGGCGCGGTGCTGCTCCGCGCCCTCCGCCGCAGTTCGATCACCGTGCATCTCAGCGTGCTGCTCACCACCACCGTTGTCGCCGTCGCCGTCGGGGTGATGGCGGTCGCGGAGGCGATGTTCCTCTCCACACACGACAGCGAGGTTGTCCTGATCACCGTCGCGGCGGCGGCGGTGGTCAGTCTCGCCGTCGGCGGGCACTTCGGCCGCCGGCTGGCCCGCGCCGCGGTCTGGCGCGACCAGGCCCGGGAGCGGGAACGGCAACTGGAGAAGGGCCGGCGCGACCTGGTCGCCTGGGTCTCACACGACCTGCGGACCCCGCTGGCCGGGCTACGGGCGATGGCGGAGGCGCTGGAGGACCGGGTGGTTCGCGATCCGGACACTGTCGACGAGTACCACCGACGCATCCGCGTGGAGACCGACCGGATGACCCGGCTCGTCGACGACCTGTTCGAGCTGTCCCGGATCAACGCGGGAGCGCTGCGGTTGTCGTTGACGGCGGTACCGCTCGGCGAGGTGGTCTCGGACGCGTTGGCCAGCACCGTCCCGCTGGCCGAGGCTCGCCGAATCACGTTGATCGCCAGCGAGTCGGGGTGGCCGACGGTCGCCGCGAGCGAACCCGAACTGGCTCGGGTCGTGGCCAACCTGCTGCTCAACGCGGTCCGCTACACCCCGGCCGACGGCACCGTACGCATCGAAGCAGGCCGAGAGGAGGACCAGGCCTGGCTGTCGGTCGCCGACACCTGTGGCGGAATTCCCCCGGACGACCTGCCCCGGCTGTTCGACATCGCGTTCCGTGGTGAACCGGCCCGCACCCCCGGCCCCGGCGACGGTGGGGCGTCCGGAGGGCTCGGCCTGGCCATCGTTCGTGGCCTGGTGGAGGCACATGGAGGTCGGGTCGAGGTACGCAACACCCCCGACGGCTGCCAGTTCATGGTCCGACTGGCGACCGCCTGAGCAGAAATGGCGGGCTTTCCATCTGTCGGAGCCGCCGTCGCGGTGTCTGCGCGCGGCCCGTCAGACCAGCCAGTGACCATCACGCATCAGGTCACGACCGGCGATCTCGTTCTCCTCCCGCCACGTCTGAATCCGCCGAGGTGTCACCCGCAGGTACGCGTACCGGGTTGCGCCGACCCGCGCGTCCCAGAGTCTCGCGGCGAACGCGTCGGCCAGCTCGACCGGCACGGTGTCGCGGGTGAACGTCTCGACGGTGCCGTCGATGAGAACCACGTCGCGCGTCGTGCCGAGCGACATCCGCACCCGCCCGGAGGCTCGCAGATTACGGGCGGTCGGGCTGGACTCGGCGGTGGCCAGGGTGAGGGCGGTGCTGTCCCAGAGAAACGAGAGCGGCACCAGGTAGGGGTTGCCCTCCCGGTCCGCCGAGGCGACCCACGCGTCCAGATCGTGTTCGAGGCGAGCGAGGGTGTCCCGCTTACGCTGCGCCAGTTCGCGCGGTGCCTCGAATTCCACGTCTGGGTCCTCCATGCGGTCGGCGTGGCGTCACCGGGCGTCGAGCGCCCGACGGCGCGGTATTCCGGAATGAATGCGGGCTCAACCGACCCGCTGGGCCAGCACCTGCCCGGGCCAGGAGCCGAACAGGAAGGTTTCGGTGCGGGTGAACCCCTGGCGCTCGTAGAACGCCACCAGCTCGCCGCCGCCGCCCGCCCAGCAGTCGACCCGCAGCAACCGCACGCCGGCTCGCCGGGTCTCCTGCACGGCGTGTGCCAGCAGGGCCGACCCGAGGTTCCGGCCGGCGAACCGCCGGTCGGAGACCAGCAGGCGGACGTACCGCTCGGGTTCGTCCGAGGGCGTGATCGGTATCCGCGGGTCGGGCCCCGAGCCCAGCACCATCGCTGCGGCCGGCGTTCCATCCAACTCCGCGATGAACGGGGCGTTCTCGGTCAGGTACCGATCGACCTGCTCGACCCGCGCGGGCTGCGTGGAGAACGGCGTCGTGCCCCACTGCTCGGTGTTGCCCCGGTCGTTCATCCAGGCCACCGCGGAGTCCAGCATGGCCAGGACGGCAGGCGCGTCGGCGGGGCTGCCACCCCTGATGTGTACGCCGTGGCTGGTGTCGTTCATGGCGGAATGGTAGTCCGTGGCTGGTCGATCACGACCGTGGTCGTCAGCCGGTCGGGCTGCCGCCCTCGGGGCCGCGATCCGGGGAGGCCAGGTTCCGATCGATCGCCGCCAACAGGCGCTCGAGGCCCTTTCGGTCGCTGTCGGTGAGGCCGCGAAGAATGGACGCCTCGTTGGCCAGGTGCTCCTCGATGAGCCGGTCGGTCAATTCCACACCCGCCGGAGTCAGTCCGACCACTCTGCCGCGCGCGTCGGCCGTGGAGACCGAGCGGGACACGAGTCCGCGGGCGATCAGTCGGTCCACCCGTTTGGTTACCGCCCCGGTGGTGACGAGCATCCGTTGGCTCAACTGCCCCGGGGTGAGCGTGTACGGCTCGCCCTCGCGGCGCAGCGCCGCGAGCACGTCGAAGTCGCCGTTGCCGAGGTCCGCGGCGGCGAACGGCGGTCGCAGGGCCGCGTCGAGCGCGGCGGCCAACTGTTGGATGCGACCGATGATCAGCAGCGGAGTGGGGTCGAGGTCTGGTCGTTCGCGACCCCACTGGCCGACGATGTCGGCGATCCGGTCGTCATCCACTGTTGCATCTTACCTTCCGGGGAAGATAAATTGTCTTCCGTGGAAGATAACGTGACGTCAACGTCCGCTCCGGTAGCCACCACCTACGTGGATCCGTCCTGCCCGTTCGCCTGGATCACCTCACGCTGGCTCATGGAGGTCGCGAAGATGCGGCCGCTCACCCTGCGGTTCGAGGTGATGAGCCTCTCGGTGATCAACGAGCATCGCGACCTGGAGCCGTGGTACCGCGAATTCAACGACCGGGCGTGGGAGCCGGCCAGGGTCTGCGTGGCGGCGGCCGAGCAACACGGCGCCGCCGCCCTCGCGCTGCTGTACCCGGCGCTCGGCCGCCGGATCCACGACGGCGGCGACAAGGACTTCGACACCGTCGTCCCGCAGGCCCTGGCCGAAGCGGGCCTGCCCGCCGACCTCGCCGACGCCGCCCGGCGCAGCGACCTCGACCCGCACCTGCGGGCCAGCACCGCTCGCGCGCAGCAGCTGGTGGGCGAGGACCTCGGCACCCCGACGGTCGTCATCGACGACGTGGCCTTCTTCGGCCCCGTGCTGACCTCGATCCCTCGTGGTGAAGAAGCCGTCCGCGTCTTCGACGGTGCCCGCCTGCTCGCCGGCTGCCGCTCCTTCTCCGAGCTCAAACGCGCCCGAACCGGCGACCTCACCTTCGCGTAGCCGCGCCACCGCGCCCCTCAGCGCTCCGGATACCCCCGGTGCGCCGCCCACTCGGGCGCGAGGATCGACATCACCGTGGCATCGACCCAGTCGTCGCCGTCGCGCAGGACCTGCCGCAGCACACCCTCGGCGACGAAGCCGACCTTCTCGTACACCCGGCGGGCCCGGGGATTGAAGGCGAACACCTCCAGCGAGATGCGGTGCAGGCCGAGCCGCTCGAAACCGTGGCCGACGACCAGGCGTACCGCCTCGGTGCCCAGGCCGCGGTCGCGGCCGGCGGCGGTCAGCAGCGTGCGGAAGTTGCAGTTCCGGTTGCCCGGATCCCAGTTGTTGAGCACCACCTCGCCGACGCAGGCCCCGCTGGCGCGGTCGACGACCGCCAGGTCGAGTCGGTCGGTCTGCGCGTTGCGGCTGCCGTACCAGGAACGCATCCGCTCCTCGTCGGGGGCGTCGTCTGCCGGGCTGCCGGTCAGCCGGGCCACCTCGGGGTCGGCCACCGCCGCCCGGAAGGTGTCCAGGTCGTCGTCGACGAAGGGACGCAGGATCACCCGTTCGCCGGTGAGCGTGGGTTTGATCGAGAAATCGGGGGTCGCCTGGTCACTGAGCATCGACTGATCCTCGGCGTGACACCGACGAGTGGCAATCAGTTTCCGGGTCGGCAGCCGCCGGGGTGAAGGGATCGAAGCTGCCGGCTCGCACCCGTACGCGGCCAAACGCCCGTGCTGCCGGATGCGACGGTTCAGGGGTCACGGCCACAAGACCCGCTGCGCTTCGCGGATGACCTGCTCCGAGGCGATGGGGGTCCACGAGGCGAACAGTTCCCGGAAGTAGGCCCCGTGCCGGTTTAGCATCGCAGGATCGTGCTCGACGACGTCCAACTCGTTGACGATGCTCAGGTCCACCAGCGACCGAAGTTGACAGTCATCCGGCGTCCGCACCTGGCGCGTGAAGCGGTCGAAGACCTCGCCGGTCCTGGCCAGCTCCCGCCAGCTGCGTCCACGGTCGCAGGCACCGTACAGATAGACAAGCTCCTCGGCATCGGTGCCCACGAGATCCCGCAGTACGGCCCGATCGGCCCGATCAAGCAGGGTGCGGTCGAACCCGTCGGTGCCGTAGACGGCGTGGGTGAGGCCCGCGGCTTGCACGTCACGGCTGCGGCCGAGCACGGCGAGCCGTTCGCTGACTCGACAGAGGTGGGCGTACAGGGTGCCACCGGGATGGGCGATCTGTTCGGCCCCATGCCGGCGCAGCCAGGCCCGCACGCCGTCGTCGGTGCTCATGGGTCCGACTGTAGGGATCGGCCGTGGGATTCGGCGGCCCGAGGCGTGGGCGATTTGTCACAGCGCCGTGGCCACCTCCGGCGACACGGCGGCCGCGCGCGTCGTCGCGGCCAACAATCTGCGGTACGCCGGCAGCGGCTGCCTGAGCCAGCGGTGGCCGGGCGGGGGAGCGACGGCAGTCGATGCCTTGACACTGGTAGTTGCGATCGCTAACACTTGTCCGCAACGCGACCTTAACGAACCGAACACATTGTGTCGTGGCGGCCTGCGCCCCAGTGGTGTCCCGTCCGGGCACGTCACCCCACCGCTGAAGCCTTCAAAAGTCCGAACCTGGACACGGCCTGATGTTGTTAACGCTAACATAGATGATCTTGCGGAGAGGGGTCGTGCCCGTGGTTCCACGACGGATGGCAGGGTCCCTGTCGGGAGCATCGAGCATGCGGCTGCGTGCCCTCCTCGTGCTGTCCACAGTGGCCGCGGCGGCTGTCGTGGTGGTGGCCGACGGACCGGCGCATGCCGCCACCCTGCCGACCGGCACCGTCTCGCTGGAGGCCGTGAACCAAGCCGGACGGTACGTGCGGCACATCGACTATCTCGGTCAGCTCGACCCGGTGAGCTCCAGCAGCGCCAACCAGGTGAAGCTTGACGCCACCTTCACCGTGGTCAACGGTCTGGCGTCGCCGACCTGCTACTCGTTCCAGACCAGGACGGGCATGTTCCTGCGGCACCGCGACTACCGGCTCCGGGTCGACCCGAACACCGGCGACGCGACGTTCCGGGCCGACGCCACCTTCTGCGCGACGGACGGCTCGGTCAGCGGATCGGCGGCGCTCGTCTCGTACAACTATCCGACCCGGCGGATCCGGCACCGCGACTTCGCCCTCTGGCTCGACGCCTACCAGGACACTGCCGCGTTCCGGGCGGACAGCTCCTTCCGCCTCGTCGCGCCGTGGGCGCCCAGAACGACCAGGGGCCCGGTGATCCCGGGCCTCTTCGCCGACCCGCACCTCGCCGTCTTCAACGGCCGCTACTACCTGTACCCGACCACCGACGGCTACGCGAGCTGGGCCGGCACCTACTACAAGGCGTTCTCCTCCACCGACCTGGTCAACTGGACCGACCACGGCGTGATCCTCGACCACGGTCCGGACGTGTCCTGGGCGGACAACTCGGCCTGGGCGCCCGCGGTGGCCAACGCCAACGGCCGCTACTACCTGTACTTCAGTGGCGGCGCGGCCAGCGGCAACACCGCCAAACAACTGGGCGTGGCGGTGGCCGACAGCCCCACCGGGCCGTTCCGTGACGCGCTGGGCCGACCGCTTGTCCGCAGCGACCAGTTCTCGGGCGGGCAGGCGATCGACCCGATGGTGTTCACCGACGACGACGGGCAGTCCTACCTGTACTGGGGCCAGGGCGTCGCGCGGGCGGTGCGGCTGAACCCCGACATGACCTCCTTCGACGCAGCGCAGGCGCGGGTCATCACGCCGTCGGGCTACAACGAGGCGCCGTTCGTGTTCAAGCGCAACGGGCTCTATTACTTCATGTGGTCGGAGAACGACACCCGCAGCGAGGACTACCGGGTCGCGTACGCCACCGGCCCCGCACCGCTGGGGCCCTGGACCAGGCGCGGCGTGGTGCTGCAGAAACGGCTCGAGGCCGGCGTCAAGGGCACCGGCCACCACTCCGTGGTCCGGGCACCCGGCACCGACACCTGGTACATCGCCTACCACCGCTTCGCCGTGCCGGCCGGCAACGGCACCAACCGGGAGACCGCCATCGACCGGATGGAGTTCAACGCCGACGGCACCGTCCGGCCTGTCCTGCCGACCCTCTAGCTGACCCGTACGCCCCTGCGCGAAGGAGAAAGACACATGTCGAGAGTCCTCGCCCGGCTCTGCGCGGTCGCGGTGGCCGCGAGCCTGCTGTTCACCACCTGGTCAGCGGCGACACCGAAGGAGGCGGCAGCGCTCGACCCGACCGTCGGCTACCTGATGGCGCACTTCACCGGTGAGTCCTCGACCGACCAGCAGATCTACCTCGCCCACAGCACCGACGGCCTGCGCTGGACCGACCTCAACAACGGCGGGCTCGTGCTGCGGTCCACCGTCGGCACCCGGGGCGTGCGGGACCCGGCCCTGGTCCGCTCGCCGGCCGGCGACCGCTACTGGATCATCGCCACCGACCTGTGTATCGGCTGTGGTCAGGACTGGTCGACGGCGATCAACAACGGCAGCCGCAACCTCGTCGTGTGGGAGTCCACCGACCTGGTCAACTGGTCGACGCCGTGGCTGCTGAACGTCGCCGGTGCGATTCCGGACGGACGCAACGCCTGGGCCCCGGAGGCGATCTGGAACCCGGCCACCGGCGACTACGTCCTCTACTGGGCGACGAATGTCCCGCTCAACGGCGCGACCAAGCACCGCATCTACTACGCGCGTACGGCCAACTTCCGCAGCGTCACCACACCGCAGGTCTACATCAACCGGCCCGGGAACCAAGAGATCATCGACACCCAGATCGTCGAGGTGCCGGCCGGCGTCGGCGGCTACCGCTACGTCCGGGCCTCCCGCGACGGCCAGATCGCCATCGAAGGCAGCAACTCCATCCTCGGCACCTGGACCGCCCTCGGGAACCTCTCCGGCATCGGGCTGACCGGCGCACAGGTCGAGGGCCCGATGTGGATGAAGGTGAACAGCCGCAACGAGTGGGTGCTCTACCTCGACCAGTACGCCAGCGGACGCGGCTACCTGCCGGTGCTGACCACCGACCCGTCGAGTCCGGGCAGCTACCGACTGCCGGCGTCCGGCTCGTACGCCATGGGCGGCACCAAGAAGCGGCACGGTTCGATTCTGAACCTGACCGCCGCGGAACAGAGCCGGGTGCTCGCCCGCTGGCCCGCCACCGCTGTCAACCGGATCCAGTCGTACAACTTCCAGGATCGGTACGTGCGGCACTACGACTACGACGTCCGCATCGACCCGAACGTCAGCCCGGCGCAGGACGGCCAGTGGCGGCTGGTGCCCGGCCTGGTCGGCTCCGGCACGGTCGCCATCCAGTCGGTCAACTACCCGGGCTACTACCTGCGCCACTACGGGTTCGACTTCCGGTTGGAAGCCAACGACGGCAGTGCCGCCTTCGCCGCCGACGCCACCTTCCGCCAGGTCGCCGGCCTGGCCAACTCCTCGTGGACGTCGTTCCAGTCCTACAGCCACCCGGACCGCTACCTCCGGCACTACGCCTACCTGCTGCGGCTCGACCCGGTCACCGACGCGCAGAGCCGCGCCGACGCCACCTTCCGCGTGACCAGCTGACCCTGGTCCCTGTTCAAGGAGTTTCGACTGTGGCACCACATCGACGGGTGTTGTCCGCCCTGCTGGCCGCGCTGACCGTGCTGGTCGGCGTCGTGGTCGCGTCATCGCCGGCCACCGCGGCCACCAACCAGTTCCGAGGCATGAACTGGGCGGTTCTGGGTGACAACTTCAGCACCGGGCCGCTGGTCGTGCAGGGCCTGAGCTCGTCCGACAGCAACGCGACGGTGCGGGCCAAGGCCAACGCCCTCTACGACGACATGGCGTCCGCCATGGGCGTCAACACCGTCCGGCTGCCCATCAACACCCACACGGTGGGGACGGCGTGGTGGGAGGCGTACCGAGGTGCCATCGACGCCGCCACCGCCCGTGGATTCAAAGTCATCCTCGCCTACTGGGAGGACGGCGCGGCCTCCGGCGGCAGGATCACGAACCTCGCCGCCTGGAACGCGATGTGGTCCACCGTCACGAACACGTACGGCTCGAACACCAACGTCTACTTCGAGCCGATGAACGAACCGCACGGATACAGCTCTGCCGAGTGGCGCACCGTGGCGGCGAACTGGCTCAGCTACCACTATTCGGCGGTGCCCAGCCGGGTGCTGATCGGCGGCACCGGCTTCAGCCAGGACCTGCGCGACATCTGCAACGACAGCCGCTTCACCTCGACCCTGCTGTCCTTCCACCACTACGCCTTCTTCTACGGCGCGATGACCTACGACGCGTTCCGCAGCCACATCCAGACCCGCCTGGGCAACTGCGCCTCCCGTGCGGTCGCGACCGAGTTCGGCGCACCCATGAACGACGGCCGCAACTACGCCGACGCGGGAAGCACCGACAACTTCGTGCGCCACATCCGCGCCATGGCGCAGGTCATGCGGGACAACCAGATGGGTGGCACCTACTGGCCGGCGCTCGGCGGCAAGCCCGGCACCATCGGCTACGACTGGTACTCGATGTTCGCCCTCAGCGGCACCGGCACCGACCTCAACCTGAGCATCCGCAACACCTCCGGCGCGGACCAGATCCGGTACGCGTGGGGCGACACCATCGGCGGCGGCCCCACCACGCCTCCGCCGGCGACGGGAACGTTCTACCGGATCACCGCGCGGCACAGCGGCAAGGCCATGGACGTCCAGCAACCCAACACCGACAACGGCGCGCGCGTCGGCCAGTACACGTACGGCGGCAACGCGTGGCAGCAGTGGCAGTTCCAGGACGCCGGCAGCGGCTACTGGCGGGTCATCAGCCGGCACAGCGGAAAGTGCCTCGACGTGGTGGGCGCGTCGACCGCCGACGGCGCCGAACTCATCCAGTACACCTGCGGCGGCGGCACCAACCAGCAGTTCCAGCTGGTCACCAACGGCGGCTACTTCCAACTGCGGGCACGACACAGCAACAAGTGCGTGGACGTACCGGCCGCGTCGACAGCGGACGGGGTGGTCCTCAAGCAGTACACGTGCAACACCGGCGCGAACCAGCAATGGTCGCGTACCACCGTCTGACGGTCGTCCGGACAGTGCGGACCGGTCCGCGCCGCGGACCGGTTCCATGTCGGCAATCCGTCGTTGTCCGGGCGTCGGGCGGCTCCGTAGCGTCGCGGCTACGGAACGCTGCCCGGCGGAAGGACCCCTGATGACCGAACTCGTCGCTCCGCAGCTCGTCGTGAACAGCAGAATGATCTACTTCGGTTGGCTGCCGGCCGACCCCGACGCGGTGGCCGCCCTGGTGCCCGACGGGCTCACGCCGGCACCGAACCGCCAGGTCTTCATGAACCAGTACGTCGTCGACGAGGCCGGGCAGACCTCCGGCTTCGGCGCGTACTCCCTGACGTACATCGGGCCGGACCTCGCCGGGGTCGACGCTCCCGACGGGGTCACGCCCGGTCGCTGGTGGACGCACTACGTCAACTCCAGCCCCGACGTGCGGGCGTACGCCGCCGCCCGGGGCGTGCCGGCGACCCCGGGCAAGACCACCATCGAGGTACGCGGGCATCGGCTGGTCGCCACCACCGAGGCGGACGGCGTACCCGTGATCAGGACGACGGCTCGCGTCGGGCGTACCGGCGACGCCGTCAACCGGGGCCAGCTGCGCTACCTCACCCGGCTGGACGGCCGGCTGCTCAGCGGCAACTACCCGTTCGTGGCAGAGCCGGTCGACCCGTTCGCCGTCGAGTCGCTGGAGTTCCTCGAACCCGACCACCCGGTGTACGCGCTGCGCCCGGCCGACCCGCTGGAGATCGTCTGGGGTTTCTACTCACCGCGCGCGTCGTTCGCCTATCCGGGCGGCGAGTCGGCGCTCGACTGACCCCGTCGCCTCGCTCGTCCCGCACGGCCCGCCCTGCGTCGTCCGGTACCGCCTGCGCGTTGCCGGACCCCGGCTCGGGCGTGACACCGGCCCGCCCGACCGTTCACTGCCTGGCCTGTTGCCATTCACGATCCGGTGTGGGTCGCGATGCCATGATCCACGCGGCCCACACCAAGATCGGTTGTGGGCCGTGTGGCGATCCGATGACGACGGGGCGCTCTGGCGCCAACAGGGAGGGTCAAGAACATGAGCAAGAGTGCGCTGGTCAAGAGGGTGGGTGTTGCCACGGCCGTGGCCGCCGCCCTCACCGTCACGATGGCGCAGCCGGCCTTCGCGGCAGCCTCGATCTCGCACCACCAGACGCAGGCGCAGGCAGACAACAACCCGGGAAGTGGGACCGCCTGGGTGTGGGTGTACTCCGGCAAGGAGCGCGAGGCGACCGGTGGCAAGGTCGAGTACCAGTTGACGAACGGCGGCAGCGGCTCGCTGCAGGTCGGCCGGGGCCAGAGCGCATCGAAGGACCCGGGCAGCAAGATCAGGGCATTCCGTGCCTGCACCAACTACTACGTCGACGGCTATGACTTCACGGCCTGCTCCAGCTGGGCCTACTTCAGCTGACCGCCCCGCTGCCGGGTCGTGAGCACGTGGCGCCCCGGCAACGCCGTGGCGGTCCAATCCGGCGGGACCGGCACCTCTGTGCCGGTCCCGTACCCATGTCGCCGGTGGCCCGCGTATGCAGACCGTGCACAGTGGAATTCGAAGGCCGACGGACGGCGGTTTGTCGGCGACCACGGGTACGGTGAGGTGCTCGACGCGCACGGGCATCGGCGGTGCGCCGCCGGGGCGGGAGCGGCCAGCCCGGTGGTGACGGACCGCGGGAGGGAGCGAGAGTGACGCAGCAGAGGGCACTGGTGGTTCGCGGCGGGTGGGAGGGGCACCAACCGGTCAAGGCGACCGAGTTGTTCCTCCCCTTCCTCGAACGCAGCGGCTATGCCGTGCGGGTCGAGGAGTCGACGGAGGTCTACGCCGATGCCGCCGCGATGGCCGAGACCGACCTCGTCGTGCAGTGCATGACGATGTCGCAGATCACCGCGGAGCAGGTGGCGGGTCTCAGCGCGGCGGTCGTCGCCGGCACGGGCTTCACCGGCTGGCACGGCGGCATCGTGGACTCGTTCCGCGCGTCAGCGGAATACCTGCACCTGGTGGGCGGCCAGTTCGCCACCCATCCGGGCCTGGAGCCGTGTGAACGTCACGGCGGCCCGGAGGACAACTTCCTGCCGCACACGGTGCGCGTCACCGACCTCGGCCGGGAACACCCGATCACCGCGGGGATCGAGGACTTCGACCTCGTCACCGAGCAGTACTGGGTGCTGCACGACGACCTCATCGACGTACTGGCCGAGACCACCCACCCGACCCAGGCGTGGCATCCATGGCACCGGCCGGTCACCTCGCCCGCGATCTGGACCCGGCTCTGGGGTGCCGGGCGCGTCGTCGTGACGACCCCGGGGCACAGCCTGGACGTGCTGGAGCAACCGAGCGTTCGTACCGTCATCGAGAGGGGGATGCTGTGGGCGACCCGCACCGCGTCGGCGTCGTAGGTCTCGGGGTCATCTCCCACGTCTACCTGGACACACTCGCTGACCACCCCGAGGTGAGCATCGTCGCGGTGGCCGATCTCGACGCCGCCCGGTCGGCCGCGGTCGCCGCCACCATCCCCGGCGCCGAGGCGATGAGCGTCGAACGTCTGCTGGCCCGCCCGGACGTGCAGACGGTGCTCAACCTGACCATCCCCGCAGCGCACGCCGACATCTCGCTGGGCACGATCGAGGCGGGCAAGAACGTGTACGTCGAGAAGCCGCTCGCCGTGACCTTCCCGGACGGGCGCTCGACCATCGAGCGGGCCGCGTCGGCCGGCGTCCGCGTCGGGTGCGCGCCGGACACCGTCCTCGGCACCGGCACGCAGACGGCACGGGCGGCGATCGACGCCGGGCTGATCGGGCGCCCGATGTCCGCGTCGGCCGTCATGGTCACCCCGGGGCACGAACGCTGGCACCCCAACCCCGACTTCTACTACGCCCCGGGTGGCGGCCCGATGCTGGACATGGGGCCGTACTACGTCTCGGCGCTCATCCACCTGCTCGGGCCGGTCCGCGCGGTGACCGGAGCCGCCAGCCGCCTGCGCGCCGAGCGCGTCATCGGCTCGGGCCCGCGCGCCGGCCAGCGGATCCCGGTCGGGGTGGACACCCACCTCACCGGCGTGCTCGAACACGTCAACGGTGCGCTCTCCACGATCACGACGAGCTTCGACGGCGTCCAGACGACGGCCGCACCGATCGAGGTGCACGGGGAGGCGGGCACGCTCGCCGTGCCCGACCCGAACTACTTCGACGGCGAGGTCCGCCTCTTCGCCCTCGGCGACACCGAATGGCGCGCTCTGGAACCACGGGCCGGTTACGCCGACGGATCCCGGGGCATCGGTCTGATCGACCTGGTCAGGGCCGACGATCAGCGTCCGCCGCGCGCTGGCGGCGACGTCGCGCTGCACGTCCTCGAAACGATGACCAGCCTGCAACGGTCGGCGGCGGAAGGCCAGCGGATCGAGCTGAGCACGATGCCGGAGCGGCCCGCTGCGGTTCCGCTCACTCCGGTCGAGCAGTGGAAGGCGCACCACGCGTACGGACACTGAACGGGAGCCTGGCAGGGGCACGAGCGGCGACGCGAAGCCGAGGCGGTCGGCGCGCGCCCGGCCGGGTCGGCGCGGGCTCAGCCGGGTCGGCGCGGACCGGCAGGGTGCGCTGGTGGCCGTGCCCGGTGGTCATCGTGCGTTGCCGAAGTGGTGGGCCAGCGCGGCGCGCAGCGTGTCGACGTCCCCGGCGGACCAGGCGATGAAGCAGTCGGGGCGCACGAGCAACGCGGCGGCGGTCGTGCCCTCCAGTTGCCCGGTGACCACGTCGACGCGGTCCCGCCAGGGCGCGGCGACCTCCGCGTAGGCGCCGGTGGAGTCCAGCAGCAGTGGCCGGGCGGTGCGGGTCAGCTCCGCGAGGCGCATCGGCCCGTGGTCGCCGTGCACGATCACGTCGGGGGCGCAACGACCGGCCAACGGGTCGGCGGGGTCGGCGGGGTAGTGGATGTCCGCGCCGGACATCAGCGCGGCGATGTGCCCGGTCACCTCCGGCTTGCGCAGCAGTTCGGCGAAGAGTTCCCGCAGGCCGGTGATCTCGTCGCCGGGGCCGATGAGCGCCGACTGCGCCTGAGTGGACATCACGACCCGTTCGGCGACCGGGCGACGCTCGGTCTCGTACGTGTCGAGCAGGCCCTGCGGCGCCCAGCCGCGCACGGTGGCGGCGAGTTTCCAACCCAGGTTGACCGCGTCCTGCAGGCCGAGGTTGAGGCCGGGGCCGCCGATCGCGGGGTGTACGTGCGCGGCGTCACCGACCAGCAACACCCGGCCGGCGCGGTAGCGGGCGGCGATGCGGGTGTTGCGGCCGGTCAACCGTCGCCGCAGGCCGGGGCCGTCAGGCGCGTCCAGGGGAATGTCGGCGCCGAGCACCCGGGCGACGCTGGCCCGCAGCTCCGCCAGGTCCATCGAGGTCTCGTCGTCCGTCGGTGTGTCGGGCCACTCCGTCGTGCTCAGGATCGCCGGGCGGCCGGGGAACGGGGCCCAGGCGATCAGGCCACGGGCGGTGCGGGTGTGCTGAAACGGTGGGACGACGCCGTAGCCGGAGACGCGCAGGCCGCCCGTCTGGGGGTCGACTGATGACGCGGGCACGGCCACCGTGGCGGTGCGGGAGACCGACCGGTCGTTGGTGACACCGGGAAAGTCGATGCCGGCCAGACGGCGTACCGCGCTGCGGCCACCGTCAGCGCCGACGAGGAAACGGCAGCTGAGCCGCGTACCGTCGGCGAGGTCGACCTCGACCCCGTCGGGGCGTTGGTGGAGGTCGACGACCTCGTGGCCGCGGCGCAGATCGACGCCGAGTTCGACGGCCCGGGCGGCGAGGGCGGCCTCGAGCTGGGCCTGCGGCACCCCGAGCACGTAGTGCGGGTTCTCCGCGAGCACCGTGAGGTCCAGCGGGAACGCGCCGAAGGTGAAGGCGGGTTGGGGGACCGGCGGGGTGCTCTCACCGCTGAGCCGCGCGTAGAGGCCGCGCCGGTCGAGCAGGCGGACGACCTGGCCCACGAGGCCGTTGGCGCGAGCTTCGCCGGTGGGCGCGGCGTGGCGTTCGAGGACGACGGGGCGCACGCCGGCGAGGGCCAGTTCACAGGCGAGCATGAGGCCGTTGGGGCCGGCCCCGACGATGACGACATCGATCATGACGATGATCCCTTCGGGGTGCGCGTCATCACCACGGCAGGCGCGGCACGTGGCCGGCCCGCCGCGGGGTGCGACGCGGCTTGAGGTGGTGGGTGAGGTGGGGCCCTGGACGACGGGCGGCTCAGTGCGACGGGGCGGCTCAGTGCGACGGGGCGGGGAGGCCGGCGGCGACCTGGGTGAAGGCGTCGGTGATGAGGCGTTCGATCGGGGTGGGTGGGTCGGCGCTGTCCAGATAGTGCTGCATGGCAACGGCGACGGCTGCGCTGGCGGCGGCCGCGACGAGCCGCGGATACATGTCGGTGGCGAGGTCGGTGGCGGTTCGCTCGGCGACCGCGGCGGCAAGCTCGGCCTCGGCGAGCGCTGTGGCGCGCAGCCGTTCGCCCTGCAGCGCGGGCTCGGCGAGCATGGTGCGGACACCGGCGACCCACTGCGCGTGGTCGGGGGAGGGCATCGCCTCGACCTCGGGGCCGCGGGTGAACTGCTCCAGCGCGGCCTGGGTGAGCGCAACCCAGAGCGGCTCGTCGGCGGGACGTTCCCGCAGCGCGGCGGCGGTGCGCAGGCTGCGGTCGAGGTGACGCGAGGCGATCGCCTCGGCCTTGCTGGAGAAGTAGTTGTTGAAGGTGCGTGGGGAGACGCCGACCGCCTCGGCGATGTCCTCGACGCGGACGTTGTCGTAGCCGCGCTCCGCGGTGAGGTGGATCGCCGCCCAGCCAAGCGCCGCCCGTGTCTCGGCCTTCTTGCGTTCCCGCAGCCCCGTCATGCCACCACGTTAGCACCAGTTGCGTGTCACGCAAATATGCGTGCCACGCAAAATTCCTGAACCGCAGGCGTTCCGCTCACCCGGGGCCCGCGAGGTGCTCGCGTCGGCCGGCGGGACGGCCGTCCGGCGCCGAGAATGGGGCAGTGGCACCCGCCTTCGTCCTGCACGACCACCGCAAACCGCGACCGCACTTCGACCTGCGGCTCGAGGAGGACGGCGTGCTGCGCTCGTGGGCGGTGCCCCGCGGTCTGCCGGACAACCCCGGCGACAACCGGCTCGCGATCGCCGTGCCCGACCACGACCTCGATCACCTCACCTACGAGGACGTCGACAAGTCGATCGCCGACATCGGCACCTGGGAGGAGCACGATCGCACCGACCGCCGGATGCTGTTCACCCTGCACGGCCGCACCGGCAGCCGGCGATACGCGTTGATCCGCACCGGCGAGGGGTGGCTGCTCCACCTGACGAAGCAGCAGCCTCCGGACGATCTTGAGGCATCGCCGTAGACGTTGGCTTTACCGCAGACACCAATCTATGGTGGGGGCATGCCGTCGGTGACCTTCCGCTCGCCCGCCGCCACCATGGTGGCGGTGAGCGGTGCTGTCCGCGTGCCGACGGTCACACGCCGCAAGGCCGACATGCGGGTGCCGGTTGTCCGCACGCCGCACGCCGCGCTCGCCGACAGGATGTCGAGCCCGGTGCGAACCGGCCGAGGCCCACCCGCGCAGTCGTTGCACACCCAGAACGACCGCTAGGGCGAAGCTATCCAAGCTTCGGCCCTTTTTGTTTTCCCGTCCATTTCCCTTTGAAGGGGCAGACCATGAGTGTCGATCATCCTCGCACCATCGATCAGACCTGGCTCGCCGACATGCGAGCGTCCCTGACGGACGACTTCGCCGCCCAGACGGCCCGGCTGCGGGAACTGACCGAGCTCAACGCCGACACCGGCGACCCGGGCGAGGCCCACAACCAGGCCGCGCTGCTGGCCGCCACCCGTCAGACCATCGAGCAGATCACCGGTGCGCTGAGCCGCATCAGCGACGGCACCTACGGTGCCTGCCAGAGGTGCCACCGGAGCATCCCGACCGAGCGGCTCGAGATTCTCCCGCACGCCCGCTTCTGCGTGCCGTGCCAGGAGAAGCAGAACAGGTGAGGCCCGGTGTGGCTGCCGCGCCGCCGGCACGGCAGCCACACCATCCCGTGCGAGAGAGCCACGACCGTCATCCCGCGCACCGCGCGGCATCTCGGTCCCGGTGCCAAAGCAGCCGCTACGAACGCCACAGAGCCTGACAACGCGCTACTACGACGAGATCGCCCGTGCCCACGGGGCGAGGAGGCGTTCGAGGCCGGCCATCAGGTAGAAGAGCAGCGCGCCCATCAGCGCGAGCAGGGTCAGCGCCGCGAACGCGAGTGGAGTGTCGGCGGACTGGCCGGAACTGGCGATCACCGAGCCGAGGCCGGCCTCGGGGTTGATCACCTCGCCGATGGTCGCGCCGATGATGGCCAGCGAGGTCGCGACCTTCAGTCCGACGAAGACCTGCGGGAGGGCCCACGGGAGTCGTACCTTCACGAAGGTCTGCCACCACGAGGCGGAGAGGGATCGGGCGAGTTCGCCGAGTTCGTTCGGGGTCGAAGTCAGCCCAGCCATGGTCGAGACCAGGATCGGAAAGAAGCAGAGCAGCACAACCATCACGACTTTGGTTTCGTAGCCGAACCCGATCCAGACCAGGAGCAGCGGTGCGAGCGCCACCTTCGGCACCGCGTTGATTCCGGCGATCATGGGGAGGGCCATCCGCTCGACCGTCCGGGAGGCGGCGAGCATGACGGCGAGCAGGAGCCCACCCACGGCCGCGATCCCGAACCCGATGACGGTCTCCAGGAAGGTGACCATCGTCTGCTCTGCAAGGTAGCCAGGGAGCCGGACGAACGCGTCGACCACGTCCGGGGGTGCCGGCAGGAAGAACGGCTCGATGTCGAAGGCCCAGGTGGCCAGCCACCAGAGCGCGATCGCCAGCACCGCACCGAGCGCGGGCAGCCCGACGTGGGGCCAGCGTTGTGACAGCGGGAGGCGGTCAGGCACGATGATCTTCCGTCAGGACTTCTTCACGAACCTCAGGTCGACGATCTCCTCCGGGGTCAAGCCGGGCGGAATCAGGTCGGCGCCCTGTAGGACGGTGATTGTCTGGGCCACCTGCTTCTCATCCATGAAGCCGATCGGGGCGCCTGACGCGGGGCGAACGTGCGGGGACATCGCCTCGATCTCGCCTTTGCCCGCCGCCACGGCATAGGTGGGCTTCACCTTGTTGAGGATCGCCGCGGCCTCGTCCGGGTGCTCGATGCTGTACTGGAGCCCCTTGAGCACCGCGTCGGTGAATCGCTGCACCAGGTCGGGGTCTTTTTCGATGAGCGAGGGAGTGGTGATGATCGCGTTGCCGAAAAGGTCCCGCAGATAGTCGCTGTAGGGCAGCACCACCACCTCCTTCTTGGAGGCGGCCTGTAGCGCGTTGCGGCTGAGTAGGAAGGTACCCAGCGCGTCGACCTTCCGGCTGGCCATGAGTCCATTGAGCGCCGTGGCCTGGACACCCTCGATCTTCACCGTCTTCGGGTCGAACCCGGCCAGCCGGGCGTAGGCCGGGAAGAGCAACTCGGTCACCGACCCGGCGCCGGTCGCCATCGTCTTGCCCTGCAGGTCCTTCGGGGTGGTGATGTTGGTGTCCGCGGTGGTCATCACCGAGATCAGCGTCTGTTGGTGCACGGCGGCGATGGCCCGCCAGTCAGTGAACTCGCCCTTGCCCGCCTGAATCACGGCACCGGTGAAGTCGAGCGCACCGAACTGGACCTGACCGGACTTGAGAGCCGTCAGGTTCTGCTGATTGCCAGCGCCCTCTTTGATGTCGACTTCAATGCCGGCCTCGGCGAAGTAGCCCTTCCCCTTCGCCACCCAGGCGAACGCGTCCCGACCTACAGCGCCGAAGGCGGTGATGTAGGCGACCCTGTCGGTCTCCTCGCCGGTCGGGTCGCCACCGGCGTCATCGGAACCGCTGCAACCGGTCACGCCAAGGGCCGCGGCGAGCAACGTCACTACCAGGGCGCGAGAGCGCTTGACCATGTGCTGCCTCCAGCTTGAGAGTCTCGGAGAAGGCGCCGGCGCGCCATGCCGACAAAGACCGCACGGGCCGGGGCTGTCCACATTGCTCTTCCCGATGAATGATCGTAGATGATGATCGCTATGACTGTCACCGGACCGTTTCCCGGATTCCTTTCCCTGGGCTCTGCGAAGGAGTCATTTCTGCAGTTACAGGGCTGTCAACAATGGACAGTCGGTCCGGGAAAGCCGCGAGAACCTTCGAAGGAGCACGATGTCTGACCACCCTGCCCCGTCCGCCCGGGCCCGCGCCCTGGTCCGCGGTGCCTACGACACGCACGTCCACGTGGCCCCTGACGTCATGGCGCGGCGGATCGACGATGTCGATCTGGCGTACCGGTGTGCCGAGGTCGGGCTCGCCGGTTTCGTCCTCAAGTCCCATTACGTGGCCACGGCCGAGCGGGCGGCCGTCGTCCGCAAAGTGGTCCCCGGCGTCGACACGCTCGGCGCGATCACTCTCAACGGCGCCATGGGCGGCATCAACCCGGTCGCCGTTGAGGTCGCGGCACGGCAGGGCGCGCGCATCGTCTGGATGCCGACGGTGGACTCCGGAAACCAGCGGCGTAACACCGCCGCCGACCTGCCGGGTGCCACGCCGGCGATGTGGGGGGCGTTCCAAGCCGATCTGCACAGCCAGGGCATCGTGCCGGAGCCGGTCGAGGTCGTCGACGACGAAGGGCGCGTTCTCGAGCGGGTACGCCAGGTGCTGCGGGTGATAGCCCGGCACGACATCACACTCGCCACCGGACACCTGAGTGGCGACGAGATCGTCGCCGTCGTCCGGGCCGCCCGCGAAGAGCGCGTACGCCGGATCGTGGTCACCCATCCCGAGTTCACGTCCCAGCGGCTGCCGGCCGAGCAGCAGCGGGAGTTGGCCGAGGCGGGTGCCCTGTTGGAACGCTGCTTCACCACCCCGCACTCGGGCAAGGTCGCCTGGCTGGAGCTGTTCGCCACCATCCGGGCGGTCGGCACGGCGCACTCCGTCCTCTCCAGCGACCTCGGGCAACCCTTCAACCCGCCGGTCGAGGACGGTCTGGCGCTCTTCGCCGACCGCCTGCTCGACGCCGGCTTCACCGATGAGGAGATTCACGTCATGGCTGTGGTCAACTCCCGTCGTCTGGCGATGCCCAAGGCGACGGTGCCAGCATGAGCGCGCGGCGACTGCTTGTGGTGGGTGCTCACTCGGCCGACTTCGTCTGGAGGGCCGCGGGGGCGATCGCCAAACACACAATGGCGGGTGGTGAGGCTGTCGTGCTGGCACTCTCCTACGGAGAACGGGGCGAGTCCGGCGAGCTCTGGAAAGACCCGAACCAGACGGTGGAGAACGTCAAGCGGCTGCGGCACGCGGAGGCGGAGCGCGCTGCCGCCATGGTCGGCGCCCGCCTGGAGACGTTCGATCTCGGCGACTACCCGTTGCGGATCAGGGACGAGGACATCGACCGCCTGGCCGCGCTGATGCGGGAGTACGCGCCGCACGTGGTGGTCACCCACCCGGACCGCGATCCCTTCAACCCGGATCACCCGGTGGCGCACACCGCAGTGGCGACCGCCCGGCAGCTCACCGCGGGAGCCGGGGTGTCCAGCGGCTTCCGGACCGCCCCGCCCTCGGAGTTCCTGGTCTTCGAACCGCACCAGCCCGAGCTGTGTGGGTTCGTCCCCACCGTCTTCGTCGACATCACCGATGTGATGGCGGCCAAGCAGGAGGCGATGGCGTCGATGGGCGCCCAGGGCTACCTGCGCGACTACTACACGCAGCGGGCCGATCAGCGTGGTAACCACGCCCGCCGGGTGACCGGCGACCCCGGCATTCGGCAGGCCGAGGCGTTCCAGCGATTGATCCCGAACGTGGTGGGGGCTCTGTGAGCGAGTTTCGTGACGTGGCGGTCGTCGGACCGGGTGTGATCGAGACATTGGCTGCCGGCGGGGTGGCGACCGTCTACGAGGCTGCCGGCAGGTCTGGCCTGCTCGACGTCGACCTTGTCCAGATCGTTCCGGGCACTCGGGTCGCCGGTGTGGCCCGGACCGTCCGCTGCGGTCAGGACGACAACCGGGCCGTGCACGAGGCGATGACGCTGGTGCGCCCCGGCGACGTGCTCGTACTCACCATGCCCGAGCCCGCCCCGGTAGCCCTGATCGGTGAGCTGCTGGCCAGCCAGGCCAAGGTCGCTGGCGCGGCGGGCCTGCTGGTGGACGCGGCGGTACGCGACCTGGATGAGCTCCGGGAACTCGGGCTGCCGATCTGGGCCCGATGGCAACGGGTCCGAGGCGCGACCAAGCGGGCGCGGGGCTCGCTCGACGTCGCGGTCCACGTGGGTGGGACGACCGTCAACCCGGGAGACGTGGTGGTGCTCGACGCCGACGGTGCCGTGGTCGTAGCGCGGGAGAGTGCGGCCGAGGTGGCCGCCGCGACGCGGAGTCGGATCGAGAAGGAGACGCGGCTGCGGGCCCGGCTGGATGCCGGTGAGTTCAGCTACGACCTACACGGAATGCGGGCGCAGGACGAGGCCGCCGGGTGAGCAGGAGCGCCGATCGTCGGGCGCCGAGCAGCGGCAGTTGCAGAAGTCCGGCGAGGGCTGAGCGCTTCGGCTTTCACCCAGTGAAAGCGCCAGTCCCCACCGTGGGCACCACACGCGATGATGCGACTCCATCGACGTCCGTGCGCATGGAGGTCCGGTCGCATGGCATTCGCGCGTAACCAGTGGTATGTGGCGGCCTACGGCAGTGAGGTGGGGCGCAGCCTGCTCGCCCGCACGGTGCTCGGTGAGCCGTTGGTGCTGTACCGCACCGGTGCCGGGAAGGCGGTGGCGCTCGCCGATCGGTGCGTGCACCGGCGCTTCCCGCTCTCGGAGAGCCGGCTCGACGGCGATACGATCGTCTGCGGCTACCACGGCTTCACCTACGACCCGAGCGGTGCGTGCGTCTTCGTACCCGGTCAACAGCGCATCCCCCGCACCGCGCGGGTGGTCTCGTTCCCGGTGGTGGAACAGGACTCCTTCATCTGGGTCTGGATCGGCGACCTGGACCGGGCCGACCCGGCCGCGATTCCCCGCGCACCCTGGCTCGCCGACCCGCGCTACGCGGTGGTGCGGGGCATGGCGCCGCTGAACGCGCGGTACAGCCTGCTGGTGGACAACCTCCTGGACCTGTCCCACGAGACCTACCTGCACGGCGGCTACATCGGCACACCGGAGGTGGCGAACACCCCGATCACCACCGAGGTGGACGAGGACCGGGCGATCGTCTACGTCAGCCGGCACATGGACGACGCCGAGTGCCCGCCGTTCTACGCGCGCTCGACCGGCATCCAGGGCCGGATCACCCGGTGGCAGGACATCGAATACCACCCACCCTGCCTCTACCTCCTGCACAGCCGCATCGCGCCGCAGGGTGTCTATCCGCCCGCCGAGGGCGAGGACAGCGAGGCGTTCCACGCCGAGATCGTGTACGCCATCACCCCGTCGACGGAGCACACCACCTATGACTTCTGGGCGGTGGCGCGCGACTTCGCCATCGACGACGAGTCGGTCAGCGAATATCTCCACCACAGCAACCACACGGTGGTCATGCAGGACGTGACCGCACTCAACATCCTGGAGCAGGTGCTCGTGACCGAGCCGGACCGGTACCAGGAGCTGAGCATCAACATCGACACCGGTGGCCTGGCCGCCCGCCGGCTGCTGGCCCGGATGGTCGGGTCGGGGACGGTGGGAGCGGCGCGGTGACGTCCCGGGCCGGCACGCTCACCGGGGAGCGGGTCTACCGGATCCACTGGGTGCCCGGCACCGATACCCTGCGCGGGATCTGCCACTGTGGTGCCGAGCGCCTCGCCGAGGAACCGGTCGAGTTGTGGGAGTGGCTGCTCGCCCACCCGCAGGGCCACCAGGGCGGCGCCGTGCCGGTGCCCGGCCCGCCGAGGCGGCTGGCGATGCGCGGGTGACAGTGGACGCGCTGACCGGGGTGGAACTGGTGGTCACCGGACGCGATCAGGTGGCCGCCGACGTGGTGGCGCTGCGCCTGTGTCGTGCCGACGGCGGTGAGCTGCCCGAGTGGACGCCCGGCGCGCACATCGACCTGGAGTTGGGCGGCGGACTGGCCCGTCAGTACTCCCTCTGTGGCGACCCGGCGGACCGGTCCGTGCTGCGGATCGCGGTGCGGCGCGACCCGGACGGACGCGGCGGCTCCCGGCTGGTGCACGAGCGGCTCACCGTCGGCGCGACCGTCCGGGTGAGCGGACCCCGCAACACCTTCCCCCTGGTCCCGGCGCGGCGGTACCTCTTCGTCGCCGGTGGCATCGGCATCACCCCCCTCGCGCCGATGGTCGCCGCCGCCGACGCCGCGGGCGCGGACTGGCGGCTGGTGTACGGGGGACGCACCCGCGCCACCATGGCCTTCGCCACCACCCTGCGGGAGAGGTACGGCGACCGGGTGAGCCTGCACCCGCAGGACGAGACCGGGTTGCTCGACCTGGCCGGGTTGCTGGGCCGGCCCGGCACCGGGCTCGTCTACTGCTGTGGGCCGGAACCACTGATCACCGCGGTGGAGGAGCTGTGCCGCGGTTGGCCTCCCGGCTGCCTGCACGTCGAGCGGTTCACCGCGCGGGGCGACACCGGCGCGCCGGACACCATGATCGAGGTCGAACTCACGCTCTCCGGGCGGACGGTGACGGTGCCGCCGGGCACGCCGATCCTGCGGGCGGTGGAGGAGGCCGGCATTCAGGTCCTCTCGTCCTGCCGGGAGGGCACCTGCGGTACCTGCGAGACCCCGGTGCTCGCCGGCGTGCCGGAGCATCGCGACAGCCTGCTCACCGCGCAGGAGCGGGCCGCCGGCGACACCATGATGATCTGCGTGTCCCGGGCCCGTACGCCCCGACTCGTGCTGGAGCTGTGAGCGCCCGGCGTGGGCGGGGATGATGACGGGGTGCGCGCAGAGCCGGGGCGGTCGGTGACGAGCAAGGTGCTGGCGCTGCTCGACGCGTTCAGCCCGGCTACCCCGGCGTTGACCCTGAGCGAATTGGCGCGGCGCACCGGGATGCCACTGCCCACCGTGTACCGGCGGGCCGCGGAGCTGGTCGCGTGGGGGGCGCTGGAGCGCGGCGACGACGGCCGGTACCGGATCGGTCTGCGGCTGTGGGAGGTGGGTTCGCTCGCTCCGCGGGGCCTGGGCCTGCGGGAGCTGGCCCTGCCGGTGATGGAGGACCTGTACGAGGTGACCCACGAGAACGTCCAGCTGGCCGTGCGGCAGGGCCTCGAACTCGTCTTCATCGAACGGATCGCCGGGCGGCACGCGGTGCCCGTGCTCACCCGGGTGGGGGGTCGCTTCGCGTTGCACGCCACCGGGGTCGGGTTGGTCCTGCTCGCCCACGCGCCCGCCGAGGTGCAGGAGCAGGTGCTGGCCGCGCCGCTGGAGCGGTACACCGAACTGACCATCACCGACCCCCGGCGGCTGCGCCGCTGCCTCGCCGAGGTGCGCCGGGTCGGGTACGCGGTCAGCGACCGTCAGGTCACCATGGACGCCCTGTCGGTGGCCGCGCCGATCCGCGTACCGGAGGGTGTGGTGGCGGCGATCTCACTGGTGGTCGCCCACGACCGAGCCGACCCGGTGGCGCTGGCCCCGCTGGTACAGGCCGCCGGCCGGGTGGTCTCCCGGGCGCTGAACAACGCCACCGGCCCTGCCGTCTGATGTAGACAGACTGCAAATCGTTGACGCCCGGTCAAATTCTGCATTACGTTGCCGGTGCGCGTGTTACTCCCCACCTTCGTGCGCGGATCGGCATCGACGAAAGGGAGCACCTCATGGCACTGGACGGCAAAGTCGCCATCGTCACCGGCGCCGGGCGGGGTCTCGGCCTCGCCTACGCGCAGGAGTTGGCGCGCCGCGGCGCCTCGGTCGTGGTCAACGACGTCGACGCCGAGGCCACCGCCGACGCCGTGGCGGCGATCGAGGCGTCCGGCGGCCGGGCCGTCGCGGTGGTCGCACCGGTCGGCCCGACCGAGACCGCGAAGGAACTCGTCAGCACGGCCGTCGAGCGCTTCGGGCGGCTGGACATCCTCGTCACCAACGCCGGCGTGCTGCGCGACACGGTGCTGTGGAAGATGAGCGACGACGACTTCGACACCGTCATCAACGTGCACCTGCGCGGCACGTTCACCACCGTGCGCGAGGCGGTGCGGCACATGCGGCAGGCCGGCGAGGGCGGGCGGATCATCTGCGTCGGGTCACCCACCGGGCAGCGCGGCACCTTCGGCCAGACCAACTACGCCGCCGCCAAGGCGGGCATCGTCGGCATGGTCCGTACCTGGGCGCTCGAACTCCAGCGGGCCGGCATCACCGCCAACACCGTCGTACCGGTCGCGGCGACAACGATGACCGCCACTGTCCCCTACTTCGCCGCGGCGGTGCGGGCCGAGGCGAACGGCGAGCCGATGCCCGCGTTCTTCCGGCACGAGCTGGGGTTCGGCACGGCGGACGACGCGGCCGGGCTCGTCGCGTTCCTCGGCTCCGACGCGGCGGCCTCGGTGACCGGGCAGGTGATCGGGGTCGGCGGCGACCGCCTGCAGATCTGGACCCACCCCGAGGCCGCGCTGACCGCGCACCGCGAGGGCGGCTGGACGTACGACGCGCTCGTGCAGGCCTGGCCGACGACGTTCGCGGGTGCCGCGCAGAGCGTCGGTGAACGCTT
Source organism: Glycomyces sp. NPDC047369 (assembly GCA_040643255.1). Lineage (GTDB taxonomy): Bacteria > Actinomycetota > Actinomycetes > Mycobacteriales > Micromonosporaceae > Glycomyces. The sequence continues at coordinate 388,343 of JBEYTX010000003.1, forward strand.
CCCGAAACTCCCCGAGGAGTTCGCGCCCCCGACGTCCTGACCGGCCCGAACAGACCCGCCGACGGAGGGTGGCCCGATGTACCAGTCCGCGATCGACCTCGACGACGTCACGGCGATCGACATGCACGTGCACATCGAGGTCGACGACCACGGGCACACCTCGCTGCCCGAGCCGCTCGTGGCGGCGGCGTCGGCGTACTTCAAGACGGACGGCCCACGGCCCGCTGTCGACGCGGTGGCACAGTACTACCGCGAGCGGCGGATGGTGGCCGTCGTCTTCACAGTGGACGCGCGTACCCAACTGAAGCACCAGCCGCTGTCGAGCACCGCCATCGCCCGCGCGGCGGCCGAGCACGCCGACGTGCTCATCCCGTTCGGGTCGGTCGACCCGCGCACCGGGGGAGCGGCAGTCGAGCTCGCCGACCGGCTGATCCGGGAGGAGGGGGTCCGGGGCTTCAAGTTCCACCCCACCGTGCAGGGCTTCGATCCCCGCCACGACGAGTACGCGCCACTGTGGGGCCTGCTGGAGCGCGCCGGGGTCCCGGCGCTCTTCCACACCGGGCAGACCGGCATCGGCGCGGGCACGCCGGGCGGCCACGGTCTGCGGCTCGGCCTGTCGAACCCGATGCTGCTCGACCCGATCGCCGCCGACTTCCCCCACCTGCAGATCATCATGGCGCACCCGTCGGTGCCCTGGCAGGACGAGGCGTTGTCGGTGGCCACGCACAAGCACAACACCTGGATCGACCTGTCCGGCTGGAGCCCGAAGTACTTCCCGGCCGAGTTGGTGCGCTACGCGAACTCGCTTCTGAAACGACGGGTGCTCTTCGGCACCGACTACCCGATGCTCACCCCCGACCGGTGGCTGCGCGACGTGCAGAGCACCGACCTCAAGCCGGACGTGCTCCCGGGCATCCTGAAGGACAACGCGGCCCGACTGCTGGGCCTTGCCGCCCGGTGACGACGAGAGGACATGCGATGACGACGACAATCACCTACGACCGGCTCGGCGACCTCGCCGGCACCGACCTCGGTCACACCGGCTACCGCACCGTCACCCAGGACCAGGTGGACCTCTTCGCCGACGCGACCGACGACCACCAGTGGATCCACGTCGACCCGGAACGCGCGAAGACCGGCCCGTTCGGCGCGCCGATCGCGCACGGCTTCCTCACCCTCTCCCTGGCGGTGCCCTTCTGGACCGAGTTGCTCGAGGTCAAGGGTGTGACCACGAAGGTGAACTACGGCCTCGACAAGGTGCGTTTCCCCGCACCGGTGGTGGTCGGGGCGCGGGTGCGGATGCGGGCCACCGTCGCCGAGGTGGTCGAGGTTCCCGGCGGCTACCAGCTCACTGTCGACCAGACGATCGAGATCGCGGGCGGGAGCAAGCCGGCGGTCGTCGCGCGAGGGCTGTACCGCTTCTACGCCTGAGCCCGGGGGCGACCGTCGAGCCGGGCGAGCACACCACCTCCACCCCCGGGAGAATGATGATGCAGCAGCACGGAATCGGCGCCTGGGTGGCCAGGCGCCGGCTCAAGTCCCCGGACCAGATCGCGATCATCCACGACCGTTCGCCGCTGACCTACGGACAGTTCGCCGACGCCACGGACCGGATCTCGGCGGTGCTGCGGGAGCGGGGCGTCGGCAAGAGCGACCGCGTCGCCTACCTGGGCGAGAACAGCCCCGAACTGCTCCAGGTGATGTTCGCGGCGGCGCAGGTCGGTGCCGTCTTCGTCCCGATCAACACGCGGCTCGCCGCCCCCGAGATCGCCTACGTCCTCGCCGACTGCGGCGCGCGGGTGCTGATCCACGACCCGGACTTCGCGGTGCCGGTGGCCGCCGCCGTGTCGGCCGCCCGGACCCCGTACGTCATCGTCAACGGCGACGGCACCGCGGACCGACCCGGGCTGGCGTACCTGACCCGGGCGGCCGCCGGCCTCACCGACCATGCCGACACCACCCACGAGGATCCGGCGGCGATCGTCTACACCTCGGGCACGACCGGCCGGGCCAAGGGCGCGGTGCTGACCCACGGCAACCTCACCTGGGTGGCGCTCAACTGCGTGGTCGACTACGACGTCGTCTCCACCGACGTCGCGCTCATGATCTCGCCGCTGTTCCACGTCGCCTCGCTCGGGATGGGCGCCCTGCCGGTGATCCTCAAGGGCGCCACGATGGTCATCGAGAAGGGCTTCGAGCCGGGGCGCGCGCTCGCGCAGATCGAGCGGTACGGGGTCACCATGCTCAGCGGCGTACCCACCACCTACCAGCTGATGGCCGACCACCCCGCCTGGGCGTCGACCGACCTGTCGACGTTGACGAAGCTCACCTGCGGAGGTTCGGCGGTGCCGGCCCGGATCCTCAACGCGTACGAGGCGCGGGGTCTGTCGTTCTCGCAGGGTTACGGCATGACCGAGGCCGCGCCGGGGGCCACCGCGCTGCCGCCGGCGATGACCCGCGTCAAGCAGGGCAGTGTCGGCCTGCCGCACTTCTTCACCGACGTGCGGATCACCGACGCGGCCGGCGCGGTGGTGCCCACCGGCGTCGTCGGTGAGATCGAGGTCGCCGGACCCAACGTCTTCCCCGGCTACCACGGGCTCGCGGAGGCGACCGCCGAGGCGTTCACCGCCGACGGGTGGTTCCGCTCCGGCGACCTCGGCCACCTGGACGCCGACGGCTACCTCTACATCACCGGCCGCCTCAAGGACATGATCATTTCGGGGGGCGAGAACATCTACCCGCTCGAACTCGAGCAACTGCTCACCGAGGTCGACGGGGTCACCTCGGCGGCGGTCATCGGCGTACCGGACGAGCGTTGGGGGGAGGTGCCGTGGGCGATAGTGACAGTACGGGAGGGCGCGTCAGTGGACACCGCCACCATCCGGGCTCACCTCGACGGCAGGATCGCGCGCTACAAGCTGCCGAAGAACGTCGTCATCGTGGACGAGCTGCCGCGGACGGCGTCGGGGAAGGTGCGGAAGGCCGATCTGCGGGCCCGATTCGGCGCCTAGCCGCGGGCCGGGCCGCGACGAGGTCGGCGAACTCCGCCGCGGACGCCCCGGCCAGCTTCTCGTGCATCCGGCGGTAGGTCTCCACCGACCTGGTGGCGGGCCACTGCGCGTCCATGAACTCGGCGGGCAGCCTCGGATCGGCGCGCAGCAGCGCAAGCCAGTCCGCCACCAGCATCGTCCGTACGGTGAGGGCGCTCGGCGCCAGCGTCGCCGCGGACGGGTCGTCCCACACATCGATGAAGGCGAGGTGGGCGCGCCGGATCGCCTCGATGTCCCACGCCGCGCGGACGCTCTCGCCGATCGGGAACCCGGCGAGTTCGCGGGCGTGGAAGGCGACCACGGTGTTGGGTGCGAGGTCCTGGCGCAGCGGCTCCAACGACCCGGCGAGGTCGACCTCGCCGGGCGCGAGCCAGAGCCCGTCGCGGATCGGCGCGAAGCCCTCCCAGGTGAGGGTGGAGCGCAGCCGGTGCCGCAGCATCCGCTGGCCCTCCGGGATCGAGAAGGTGACCAGGGTCCAGCCGCTGCCCTGCGGGTCGAACGGCCGGGGGCCGCGAACGCGGTCCTTCGCCTCGCGCAACACCGCCGCGCCGTGTTCGGTCAGCGAGAACAGCGTCTCCCGGCCGCTGCGGCTACGGGCGAGGATGCCGCTGTGCACGAGCCGGTCGAGGGTCGCGCGGGTGGCCGGCGCGGCCACGTCCGCACCCTCCAGCACGGTGATCAGGACGCTCGCCCGGATCGGCCCGGTGTCACCGTCGACGACGTGCTCGCCGAAGAAGGCGAGCAACAACTGCTTCGGCTGACGACTACCCACAGCCCTTCCCTTCGGCGAACTCGTTGACCTGGCCGTCGGTCACGGCGCGGATCACGGGGCCACCGCCTGCCCGCGCTTGGCCCGCTGGATCTGGTCGTAGACGTGCGTCCGCAGTTGCGTGAAACGGGGCAGGGCGCGGGTCGTGATCTGATCGCGCTCCGGCGGCAGGTCGATCGCGAGGTCCTCCTGGACCCAGGTCGGCGACGTGGACAATACTAGAACCCGCTGACCGAGATACACCGACTCGTCGATGTCGTGGGTGACGAAGACAACTGAGATGCTGCGGCTGGCGTGCAGCTCCCGCACCAGGTCCTCCAGGTCGGCCCGGGTCTGCGCGTCCACAGCGGCGAACGGTTCATCCATGATCAGGACGTCGGGCTGGTAGGCGATCGCCCGCGCGATCGCCACCCGCTGTTGCATCCCCCCGGAGAGCTGCCACGGGTGGCTGCGTGCGGCGTGCGCGAGGCCCACCGCCTCAAGGGCGTCGACGACCAGCCTGCTCCGGGCCGCGCGGGTCAGCTTCTTGTGCCGCAACGGAAGCTCGACGTTGCCGCGCACGGTGAGCCAGGGGTAGAGGCTGCGTCCGTACTCCTGGAACACGACGGCCATCGCCGGGCTGGGCCCGGTCACCGGCGCGCCGTCCATCTCGACCACGCCGCTGGTGGGCCGCAGCAGGCCGGCCAGGCACTTCAGCAGGGTGGTCTTGCCGCACCCGGACGGCCCGACGACGCAGATGAGCTCACCGGCGTCCATCGTGAAACTGATGTCCCCGATCGCCTCGACGTCGCCGGTCGCGGACTCGTAGACCTTCCGCAGGTGCTCCACCCGCAGCAGGGTGCGCCGGTCAGACACGGTTGACCTCCCTGATTCCGTGGTACCAGCGCAGCACGCGCCGTTCGACGAGACCGAAAGCGACGGCGAGGAAGACGCCGACGAGACCGAGCAGGAGGATGCCGCTCCACATCTCGGCGATCAGGTAGTTGCGCTGGAAGTAGGCGATCCGGTAGCCGAGGCCGGACGACGAGGCGAACATCTCGGAGATGACCATCAGGATCAGCGCCACCGAGAGGGCCTGGCGGACCCCGACCATGATCCGTGGGCTGGCGGCCGGGAGCACCAGGAACCAGAGCCGCTCCCACCGGGAGACCTGGAACGATCTCGCGGTCTCCTTCATGACGCTGTCAGTGCCCCGGACACCCTCGATGGTGTTCAACAGGATCGGCCACACCGCGCCGGAGACGATCACGACCACCTTCATGGTGTCCGTGATCCCGAGCAGGAGCATGGCCACCGGGATCAGCACCGGTGGCGGGATGGCCCGGAGGAACTCCAGCAACGGTTCGAGGAGGTCCCGCAACCACTGGGTCAGGCCGATGACGGTGCCGGCGGCGATGCCGAGCACGATCGACGCGGCGATGCCGAGGCCGAGTCGGGCGAGGCTCGGCAGCACGTCCTCGACGAACGCCGGCCCGACCCAGGTCTGCCGGAAGGCCTCGGCGATCGTCAGCGGGTCGGGGAAGAACGTGCTCGTCGCCCTCGTCGCCACCACACCCCAGAGCACCAGGAGCAGAATCGGCAGCCCCAACGGGTACGCGAGGCCCGCCGCGATCCGGGACCCGACCGTCCGACCGCGCCGCGTGGCGGCGATCCGCCCGGTGTACGCGGTCACAACGGCTCCTCCCCTCGTACCGACTGGTGCCACGACAGCACCCGACGCTCGACGAACCGGAAGACGATGTTCACCGTGAGGCCGAGCAGGCCGGTGACCACGACCAGCGCGTACAGGCCGGGGGCGTCGCCGGCGGACCGGGACAGTTCGATCATGCGCCCGAGGCCGGGGTTGCCGATCACCATCTCCGCGGTGATGGCGAGGATGAGCGCGACCGCCGCCGCGAGCCGCAGCCCGGTCATGAGGTACGGCAGGGTGGTCGGCAGGACCAGGTGCGACAGTTGCTCCCGCCGGGTCAGGCCGAAACTGCGGGCGGTGTCGCGGGCCACCGCGTCGACGTCGGCGACACCGTAGATCACCTGCACGAACACCTGCCAGAACGACGCGTAGATGATGATGACGAGGGCCGCCTGCCGCTGGATGCCGAACATCAGCACGGCGAGCGGGATGAGGGCGACCGACGGGATCGGCCGCAGGAACTCGACCATCGTGTGGGTCGCGCGCCGCAGGAAGGGCACCAGCCCGACGACGGTGCCGAGGACGACGGCGGCGATTGTCGCCACCGTCAGGCCGATCGCCCAGGACGTCATGGTGCTGCCCAGCCGCCGCCAGAACGCGAGGTCGACGAGCTGCTCGAACAGCCGCGCCAGCACGTCCGTCACGTACGGCAGGTACAACGGGTTGATCAGGCCCAACGTCGGGATCAGTTGCCAGATGAGGAGGAAGCCGGTCAGGCCGACGACGCCCAGCATCGCCCTGCGCAACGCGCGCAGTCGTCGGGTGGAGGGAACGCGCATGTCACTCCCGTCGTCAGGCGGTGCGGCGAGGCCCTCCCCGCACCGGGGCCGGGGAGGGCGGGATCGCGCCGGCTACTGCTGCTGGATGAGACGGTCGAGGTTGGGTTGCTTGTCGAGCACCTTGTACTTCAGGGCGAGTTCGGCGAGCGTCTGCAGGCTCTGCCGGTCGACGTCCCAACCGAACTCCGGCAGCCGCACCGAGTCGGCCACCGGTGGCGGCAGCTCCAGGTTGTCCTTGATGGCCTGCCGCAGTGCCGCCTCGTTGGCGGGGTCCTTGGCCCACTCCAGCGTCTTCTTCATCGCCGCCGTGAAGTCCTCGACCAGCTTGGCGTCCTTCCCGGTGCGTTCCTTGGTGGTGATGGTGGTGAGCGTGGTCAGGCCGGGCACCACCGCCTGGTAGGGCGCGACGACGAAGGTGTCGCCGCGGCCCTTGAGCTGCGTCACGAACGGTTCCGGCACCCAGGCGGCGTCGATGTTTCCGGATTCGAGTTGGGCCGGGGCGTCCGGGAACGCGACCTCGACGAACTTGATCGTCGACGGATCGCCGCCGTCCTTCTCGACCGCCGCCATGATCGTCACGTCGCCGGCGGCGCCCAGGCTGTTGACCGAGACCCGTTTGCCGGCGAGGTCGGCCGGGCGCTTGATGCCGGACTTCGCCGAGGCCACCACGGCGTTGATGTCGTCGCCGTCGGCGTACGAGGAGGCGTAGTTGCCGATGATGACGACACCGAGGTCGCGCAGGTCGGCCCGGAACGGGCCGAACGGCTGGCCGATCGCGAAGTCGATGTCGCCGTTCATGAGCGCGGGAATGGCCTGCGCGCCGCCCTGGGCGGGCAGCACCTCGACCTGGAGGCCGCGTTCGGCGAAGAGGCCCGCCTTGATGCCACCCCACAGCGCGGCGGTCTCGGTGATGGGCAGCGCCGCGACCCGGACCGGGCGCAGGTCGCCGGAGTCCTGATCGGACGGTGTGGACGCGTCGGAGTCGGTACATCCGGTGAGGGCGATCGCGGTAGCGGCGATCAGCCCGAGAGCCATGACCTTCTTCATTGACGAGGCCCTTCCTGGGCGGGGGTGGTGGGTGCGTCGGAAGTCGGCGGATGCCTCGGATCTGCAGGTGAACTACCGCTGCGTGGGGGCGCACGCCGCTGTGGTGGCCATGGTCAGTCACGCCGGCATCGAAAGTCAATAATTTCTGACGCCCGTCATGGATAAGTTGAACAACGCGACGTCACGCCGGCTCCCGTTCACACCTCGGGCAGGCCCACGTAGTTCTCCGACAGGCTCCTGGCGTACGCCTCGGAGGTGGTGACATACCTCAGCGTGGCGATCTGCAGCTTCGACTCGTACGGGTCGTCGCGCTCCAGCCGGTGCAGCATGGAGGTCATCCACCAGGAGAAGTGCTGGGCCCGCCAGACCCGGCGCAACGCCGTGGCCGAGTAGCCGTCCAGCAGATCGGTGCGGCCCTCGTCGTACCACGCGGCGAACGCGTCACCGAGCAGCGCGACGTCGGCGAGAGCCAGGTTCATTCCCTTGGCGCCGGTCGGTGGGACGATGTGGACGGCGTCCCCGGCCAGGAACAGCCGCTCCCACCGCATCGGCTCGACCACGAAACTGCGCATTGGCGTGATGGACTTCTCCAGGATCGGCCCCTCGTTGAGTGACCACCCCGGCACCGTCTCCAACCGGGTCCGCAGCTCCGCCCAGATCCGCTCGTCCGGCCACGCGGCGATGTCCTCGTCCGGTGCGACCTGCAGATACAGCCGGGAGATCTCGGGGGAGCGCATGCTGTAGAGGGCGAAACCACGCTCGTGGTTGGCGTAGATGAGCTCGTCCACGGCTGGCGGCGCGGCGGCGAGGATACCCAACCAGGCGAAGGGGTACGCTCGCTCGTAGGTGGTCAGCACACCCTCGGGCACCGCGCCCCGGCTCACCCCGTGGAACCCGTCGCAGCCGGCCACGAAGTCGCAGCGCAGCTCCTCGTCGTGCCCGTCGCGTCGAAAGTGGACCACCGGCGAGTCCGAGTCGAGACCGTCCAGACGTACCGCGTCGGCCTCGAAGAGAATCGAGCCACCGGCCGCGAGCCGGGCGGCGATCAGGTCCTTGACCACCTCCTGCTGCCCGTAGACGGTGATCGCCCGCCCGGTCAGGTCCGCCATCGGCACCCGGTGCGACTCCCCGGCGAAGCGCAGCTCGATGCCCTCGTGACGCAGTCCCTCCCGGCGCAGCCGTTCACCCACACCGCTGCGACAGAGCAGGTCGACCGAGCCCTGTTCGAGCACGCCCGCCCGGAGCCGGTGCTCGACGTGGTCGCGGCTGCGGCTCTCCAGCACCACGGACTCGATGCCGCGCAGGTGCAGCAGGTGCGACAGCATCAGCCCCGCCGGTCCCGCGCCGACGATGCCGACCTGGGTACGCATCTCCGGCATGCTCCTCTCCTCCGGTGTCAGAACGGGTAGCGCGTGATGGTGCCCTGCACGGTGAGCCACTGGGTCTCGGTGAACGCCTCGACGTTCGCCGCCGGCCCGCCGAACCGCGAGCCGGTGCCGGAGGCTCCCACCCCACCGAACGGCGCCACCGCCTCGTCGCTCACCGTCTGGTCGTTGATGTGCACGATTCCGCTGGGGATCCGGTCGGCGAGCGCCATCGCCTTCATCACGTCGCGGCTCAGGATGCCCAGTGACAGGCCGTACTCGGTCTGCCGGGCCAACTCCACCGCCTCGTCCTGGTCGGTGAACGTGATCACCGGCGCGACCGGGCCGAAGACCTCCTGGGCGTACGCCGGGGTCGCGGGGGTGACGTCGGTGAGCACCGTCGGCCGGTAGAACAGCCCCTCGTACGTGCCCCCGGCCGCCAGCCGGGCGCCCGCGTCGACGCTTGCCGTGACCAGTGCGTGGATCTTGTCGCGCTGGTGCTCGTCGATGATCGGTCCGAGCGCCACCTGCTCCTTCGCCGGGTCGCCGACGGGCAGGTGGTTCGCCTTCTCCGCCAGCCGCTCGACGTACCGTTCGGACAGGCTCTCGTGCACCAGGTGCCGGCCGGTGGTCATGCAGATCTGGCCCTGGTGCAGGAACGACCCCCAGGCTCCGGCGGAGACCGCGAGGTCCAGGTCGGCGTCGTCGAGCACGATCAGCGCCGAGTTGCCACCGAGTTCGAGGTGGGCGCGTTTGAGGTGGCGTGCCGCCGCCTCGCCGACCAGGCGACCGGCCGCAGTCGAGCCGGTGAAGCTGATCACCCGCACGTTCGGGTCGGCCACCAGCGCCTCGCCGACGTCGACCCCGCCGGGCAGGACGTGCAGCAGCCCGTCGGGCAGGCCGGCCTCCTCGAAGACCCGGGCGATCGAGATGCCACCGCAGACCGCCGTGCGCGGATCGGGCTTGAGCACCACCGCGTTGCCCAGCGCCAGGGCCGGGGCGACGGAGCGGGTGGCCAGGATGAGCGGGAAGTTGAATGGCGCGATGACTCCGACGACGCCGACGGGCAACCGGCGAGCCAGGCTGAGTCGCGGTTGGGCGCTCGGAATGATCTCGCCGAGCGGGTGCGAGGCCAGCGCCGCCGCCTCGTAGCACTCCTGCGCCGCGGTGTCGGTCTCCACGCCGGCCTTGGGTGCGATGGACCCGGCCTCCCGCACGATCCAGTCGCCGATCTCGGCGGCGTGCCGCTCGAACAGGTGCCCGGCCCGGCGCAGCACCGCGGCCCGCTCGGCGTATCCGGTGGCGGCCCAGGCGCGCTGGGCGGCGGCGGCGCGGGCGCAGGCGCGCGTCACGTCCTCGGCGTTCGCCACGCCCACCTGGGCGATCTCCTCGCCGGTGGCGGGGGACCGCACGGGCGCCGTGCCGCCGGCCGGTTCCACCCAGCCGTCGCTGTGCAGCGTGCCCTGCCAGGTCATGGCGTCCAGCAGTGTCATGGCGGTCCTCCTCGGAGCGTGGAGCCGGTGGGGTGGTGACGGGTGACCCGGTGGGCTCTCCGTTCGCGCGCAGGGGCCCAGACGTGTTCGCTGACCGAACGGGCGTTCTCTGTAAGAACGTTGGCACGTGGTCGGTCCCGCGTCAACGCATCGTCGACGGTGAGCGCCGAGCACTGTGGACGGCGTGGCCGGGCCCGGTGAACCTGTCGTTGACTGACGCCATCCGCCCGTCGTACGTTCGAGATGAGCACGGCAGTCCGCATAGCGAACAGCGGGCAGCACTGTTGTCGCGGGAGGCGGGAGGCCCATGGCGAAGCTCGTCTCGCTGGCCGAGGGCGTGGCGCAGCTGGTCCACGACGGTGACGTGGTGGCCCTGGAAGGGTTCACCCACCTCATTCCGTTCGCCGCCGGTCACGAGATCATCCGTCAGGGGCGGCGGGACCTGACCCTCGTGCGGATGACCCCCGACGTCATCTACGACCAGCTCATCGGCGCCGGCTGCGCCCGTCGCCTGGTCTTCTCCTGGGGCGGCAACCCGGGCGTCGGGTCGCTGCACCGCTTCCGCGACGCCGTGCAGCACGCCTGGCCGCGCCCACTCGAACTGGAGGAGCACAGCCACGCGGGCATGGCGAACCGGTACGTCGCCGGGGCGTCCGGGCTGCCGTTCGCCGTCCTGCGCGGCTACACCGGCACCGACCTGCCCCGGCACACCACCAACATCCGCCCCATCACCTGCCCGTTCACCGGCGAGACGCTCACCGCCGTCCCCGCCCTGCGTCCCGACGTGACGGTGGTGCACGCCCAGCGCGCGGACCGCAACGGCAACGTGCAGATGTGGGGCATCACCGGGGTGCAGAAGGAGGCGGTGCTCGCCGCCCACCGGTCACTGGTCACCGTCGAGGAGATCGTGGACGAGTGGGAACCCGTACCCGGGCAGGTCGTCCTGCCCGGCTGGGCGGTCACCGCGGTGGCCGAGGTGCCCGGCGGCGCACACCCCTCCTACGCCCACGGTTACTCGGTGCGTGACAACGACTTCTACCGGGACTGGGACGCCGTCAGCCGACACCGCGACACCTTCCGCGCCTGGCTGGACGAGCACGTGCACAGGGCCGGCGCGGCGGCATGAGTCAGCGCAGCGAGCGAGGGGAACGCGATGGCGGACTGGACCGCGGACGAGATGATGACCGTCGCCGCGGCGCGGCAACTGCGCGACGGCACCGCCTGCTTCGTCGGGATCGGGTTGCCCAGCACGGCGGCGAATCTCGCCCGGGCGACGCACGCCCCGAACCTGGTCCTCATCTACGAATCCGGGTGCCTCGGCGCGAAGCCGGACCGGCTTCCGCTCTCCATCGGAGACGGGGTCCTCGCCGACACCGCTGACGCGGTGGTGTCGGTGCCGGAGGTGTTCAACTACTGGCTCCAGCCCGGCCGGATCGACGTGGGTTTCCTGGGCGCCGCCCAGCTCGACCGGTACGGCAACATCAACACCACCGTCGTCGGCGGTGACTACGACACCCCGAAGGTCCGGCTGCCCGGAGCCGGTGGCGCCCCGGAGATCGCCGCCTCCTGCGGCGAGGTCGTGGTCATCGTGCGGCAGGACCTGCGGACGTTCACCGAACGGGTCGACTTCGTCACCTCGGTCGGGTACGGGACGGGCCCGGGCGACCGGGAACGGCTCGGCCTGCGCGGCGGCGGTCCCCGCGTGGTGATCACCGACCTCGGCGTGCTCGAACCCGACCCGGTCACCCGCGAACTCACGCTGACCCACCTGCACCCCGGGGTGACGAGGGAGCAGGCACGGGCGGCCACCGGCTGGGACCTCGCCGTCGCCGAAGAACCGGCCGCCACTGCGCCACCGACGGCCCACGAACTCGCGGTGTTGCGGGCGCTGGAAGCGACGAAGTCCGACGGGAGACGACAATGACCACTCAGGACACCCGGGCCGGCGGCGGCCTGGTGCTGCCGCAATGACCACTCAGGACACCCGGGCCGGCGGCGGCCTGGTGCTGCCGCGGTACCGACGCGACGACGTCGACGCCCACCCGCCGTTGCTCAGTCCCGGCTACAGGTCGACGGTGGCGCGGGCGCCGAAACACCCACTGATCCACCTGCCGCAGCGGCTGACCGAGATCACCGGGCCGTTGCTGGGGGAGGGGCGGCTCGGCCCGCTCGACCACGACCTGACCCGCCAGCACGACGGCGAACCGCAGGGACAGCGGATCATCGTGCACGGCCGGGTCCGCGACGGTGACGGTCGACCGGTACCCCGCACGCTCGTCGAGATCTGGCAGGCCAACGCCGCCGGACGGTACCGCGACGCCCGCGACACCTGGCCGGCCCCGCTCGACCCCCACTTCACCGGGGTGGGTCGGGCGCTCACCGACGACCAGGGGCGGTACCGGTTCATCACCGTGCAGCCCGGCGCGTACCCCTGGCGTAACCACGACAACGCCTGGCGGCCGGCGCACATCCACTTCTCCCTCTTCGGCCGCGCGTTCACCCAACGGCTGGTGACGCAGATGTACTTTCCGGGCGACCCGCTCTTCTTCCAGGACCCGATCTTCAACTCGGTCCGCGACCCGAAGGCCCGGGAACGGATGATCGCCCGGTACGACCACGCCACCACGACACCGGAGTGGGCGCTGGCGTACGAGTTCGACATCGTGCTGCGGGGCCGGGAGAGCACCCCCTTCGAGGACGAGGACGACGATGAGTGAGCGGTTGGGTGTCATGCCCGCGCAGACCGTCGGGCCGTACCTGCACATCGGCCTGCGCTGGCCCGACGGCCCGTACGTCGTGCCCGAGGGCACGCCCGGCGCGTTCTGGATCAGGGGCCGGATCGTCGACGGCACCGGGACGCCGGTGGTGGACGCGATGGTGGAGAGCTGGCAGGCCGACCCGGACGGCCGGTTCGACCACCCGGACGACCCTCGGGGGGCCCGGCCGCCAGTGCTCGCCGGCTTCCGCGGATTCGGGCGCAGCGAGACCGACGGGCAGGGGTGGTACCGGTTGTTGACAGTCAAGCCGGGGGCGCTGCCCGATCCGGAGGGCGGCACCGAAGCCCCTCACCTCACCCTGTCCGTCTTCGGGCGTGGGCTGCTGCACCGCCTCGTCACCCGGCTCTACTTCCCCGACGAGCCGGCGGCGAACGCCGTTGACCCCGTGCTGCGCGGCGTCGACGCCGACCGCCGCGACACCCTGCTGGCGACACCCGCAGCGGACGGGTTCCGGTTCGACATCCACCTGCAGGGCGCGCATGAGACCGTCTTCTTCGCCGTCTGACGGGCTGCTCGGCGGCCTCTCCGGCACCTCGGACGTCGACGCGGAACTCAGCGACCCGGCAGTGCTCCAGGCGATGCTCGACGCGGAGGCCGCGCTGGCCCGGGCCGTGGCGGACGCCGGCATCATGCCCGCACCGGCCGCCGAGGCGATCGCCGCGCGGTGCCGCGCCGAGCGGTACGACCCGGGGGCTCTCGGCAGGGCGGCCGACGCCACCGGCAACCCGGTCGTTCCGCTGGTGGGTGAGCTGACCGCCGCCGTGCCGGAGCACCACCGGGCCTGGGTGCACTTCGGAGCGACCAGCCAGGACGTGCTGGACACCGCGCTGGCCCTGGTGGCGGTGCGGGCGCTCGGGCCGCTGCTGCGGCACCTCGACACCGCGGTGGACGCCGCCGCCCAGCTGGCCGACGCCCACCGGGACACCGTGATGGTCGCCCGGACCCTCGGTCAGCAGGCGGCACCCACCACGTTCGGGCTCAAGGCCGCCGGCTGGTTGACCGGGCTGGCCGAGGCCCGGGACCGGCTGCGGCAGGCCGGCGTCGCGCAGCCCGCGCAGCTCGGTGGCGCGGTCGGCACCCTGGCCGCGTACGGCCCGGCCGGCGCCGACGTCGCCGAGCGGTTCGCGGCGCACCTGGGCCTCCCGCCGAGCCCGCTGCCCTGGCACACGCGCCGGCAGCCCTGGCTCGACCTGGCCACCGCCCTCGGTGGGCTCCTCGTGGCCGCCGGCAAGGTCGCGCTCGACGTCGGCCTGCTCGCCCAGAACGAGATCGCCGAGGTCGCCGAGGGTGGCGTCGGCCGGGGCGGCTCCTCGGCCATGCCGCACAAGCGCAACCCGGTGGACTCGGTCCTCGTCACCGCCGCGACACGACGCGGTCCCGGTCTCGTCGCCACAGTGTTCGCCGCGGCGGTGCAGGAGCACGAGCGGGCCGCCGGCGCCTGGCACGCCGAGTGGGAACCACTGCTCGACCTGCTGCACGTGACCGGTGGCGCCGCCGCGCGGTGCGCCCGGATGCTCGTCGGGCTGCGGGTCGACGCGCGGCGGATGCGGGCGAACCTCGACGCGACAGGGGGCGTCCTGCTCGCCGAGGCGGTCGCCGCGCGACTGACGCCCGCCGTCGGTCGCCGCGCCGCGCACGACCTGGTGACCCGTGCCGCCGCCGCGCCCTCGTTCCGCGCCGCGCTGCTCGCCGACCCCGAGATCCGCGCTCACCTGTCCGACACCGAGATAGCCGAGGCGCTCGACCCGCACCGCTGGCTCGGCTCGGCCGGGCGGTTCGTCGACAGGGCCCTTGTCGCCGTTCGGGGAGCGGACGGATGACCGCCCGGCTGCATCTCACCGTCGACGGTCCGGCCGTCGCCCCGGTGCTGCTGCTCGGCAGTTCCCTCGGCACCGCCGCCGCGATGTGGGACCCCCAGGTGCCGGCGCTCGCCCAACGGTTCCGGGTCATCCGGTACGACCACCTGGGCCACGGGCGCTCGGCGGTGCCGCCCGGGCCGTACACGCTGGACCTGTTGGGCCGGGAGTTGCTGCGGACGCTGGACGACCTCGACGTGCCGTGGGTCCACTACGCGGGGCTGTCCCTCGGCGGCATGGTGGGCATGTGGCTCGCCACGTACGCGCCCGAGCGGGTGCGCCGGCTGGCGCTGCTCTGCACGTCGGCGTCGCTCGGCCCACCCGAGCAGTGGCGGGACCGGGCGGCGACGGTGCGGGCCGAAGGGTTGCCGACGATCGCCGACGCGGTGGTGGCCCGCTGGTTCACCCCGGCCTTCGCCGCCGCCCGGCCGGAGGTGGTCGCCGCCCACCGCGCCATGCTGACCGCGACGCCCCCGGACGGGTACGCCGCCTGCTGCGAGGCGATAGCCGCGATGGACCTCCGACCCGACCTCGGCCGGGTCGCCGCGCCGACGCTGGTCATCGCCGGCGCGGACGACCCGGCCACCCCGGTGCCGCACGCCCGCGAGATCGTCGGACGCATCCCACGGGCTCGGCTGGCCGTGCTCGACGCGGCGGCGCACCTGGCCAACGTCGAGCAACCCGAGCAGGTGTGCCGACTCCTGTCGGAACACTTCCAGGAGGGACGTGATGAGGAATGAACGACAGCGAGCGGCACGAGGCGGGCATGACGGTACGTCGACAGGTGCTCGGCGACGCGCACGTGGACCGCGCGATCGCCGGCACCGACGAGTTCACCGCCGACTTCCAGGACTTCATCACCCGCTACGCGTGGGGCGAGGTGTGGAGCCGGCCCGGCCTCGACCGGCGTACCCGTAGTTGCATCACCCTCGCCGTGCTCGCCACCCTGCACCACGACGACGAGTTGGCGATGCACGTCCGGGCCGCGCTGCGTAACGGGCTGAGCCCGCAGGAGGTGGCGGAGGTCCTGCTCCAGGTCGGCGTCTACGCTGGTGTACCGGCGGCGAACCGGGCGTTCACGGTGGCCCGGGAGATCCTGCGGCAGGAGGCCGGGTGAGTGTGAGCGAGGAGGCGACCAGGTCGCCGGAGTTCGTTCAGTCGCTGGAGCGCGGCCTCGCGGTGATCCGCGCGTTCGACGGCGACCATCCGCAGCTCACCCTCAGCGAGGTGGCCAGGAGGACCGGGTTGACCCGGGCCGCCGCGCGCCGGTTCCTGCTCACCCTGGTCGAGCTGGGCTACGTGCACACCGACGGGCGGCTCTTCTCGCTGCGGGCCCGGATCCTCGAACTCGGCTACGCGTACCTGTCCAGCCTCAGCCTGCCCGAGGTCGCCCAGCGGCACATGGAGGCGCTGGTGGCGCGGGTGCACGAGTCCTGCTCGGTGTCGGTGCTCGACGGCGACGAGGTCGTCTACGTCGCCCGCGTGCCCACCAAACGGATCATGACGGTGGGGATCAGCGTCGGCACCCGGTTCCCCGCGTACGCCACCTCCATGGGCCGGGTGCTGCTCGCCGCGCAACCGGCGGAGTGGCTCGACGACTACCTCGCCACGGCGCAGCTGCGCCCGCTGACCCGGCGTACCGTCACCGACCCGGCGAAGCTGCGCGCCGTCCTCACGAAGATCGCCGCCCAGGGGTACGCGATCGTCGACCAGGAGTTGGAGGAGGGGCTGCGCTCGGTGGCCGCGCCGATCCACGGCGAGAACGGTTCGGTGATCGCGGCGGTGAACGTCTCCGCGCACGCCACCCGGGGGTCCTTCGAGATGATCCGCCGGGAGCTGCTCCCGCCGCTGCTGGCCGCCGCGAAGCGGATCGAGGAGGACATCCGTGGCGGTCTGAGCCGGTCACCGACGGCCGACGGGCTCAGCTCAGCGTGAGGGCCGGCGCGGTGACCGCCCGGGCCGGGCGCCGCAGATACCATTCGGCCACCGCAAGGTTGATCAGCCAGCCGGCGACCACCAGGCCGGCCCGGAGGTTCCCGTCGGGCTGTTCGCCGACCGCGATGAGGTACGGCGCGTGGGTGAACGCCTGGGTGCCGGCGCCCAACCCGATCGCGTAGCCGCGCACCATCCACCTGCGGTGCCGGTCGATGTCCCGGCGCAGCACGGCGGCGAGACCGAGCAGGATCGCACCGGCCATGACCGAGCCGAAGACGAGCCGCATGCCGGCGAGCACGTCGTTGTCGTGGGCCGGCAGGTCGTACCCGACGGCCATCCACATGCCGCTGAACGCGACAGTCAGCCCGCACGGCACGAGCACCCGACCGGCACGGCGGTGCCAACGGTGGCGGCGCAGCCGGGGTACGAACTGGAACGCGCCGAGGACCGTGTAGACCACCGCGCCGACGATGTGCAGCACCACCGGCAGCGGATCGGCGACGAAGCGGGCGTTCTCCGGGGTGACCTGCGGCCCGGTGCCCAACTCGGTGAGCCGTCCCGCTCCGGCGAGCATCGGTATCAGGCCCAGCAGGATCAACGCGGCCGGCAGCCGCCACTCTCGCATCGTCATGCCACCGATGGTGGACGCCGTACCCGGCCCCGCTCATCGGCACATGGGCCGCGATCCGGTCGGCCCATGGTCGGACACCGCCGTCGTACCTATGTCGCTCACCAGTGCCGCCGGCCGCGGTTGGTCTCGTACGCCCACATCGCCACCTCGACCCGGTTACGCACCCCCAGCTTGGTCATCAGGCTGGTCACGTGCGACTTGACGGTGCTCAACGTGATGTGCAGCTCCGCGGCGATCTCCTGGTTGGTGCGTCCCCGCGCGACGGCGACCAGGACCTGCTCCTCCCGGTCGGTGAGCGCGTCGATGGGCTGCTGGCGCGGCGCGGCCGGGTCCGCGTCGGCGAACGCCTTCAACAGCCGGGTGGTGACGCTCGGCGCGATCAGCGCGTCCCCGTTGGCCGCCGCGTGCACGGCCTGGCTGAGCAGCTCGGGACCGGCCTCCTTGAGCAGGAAGCCGCGGGCGCCGGCCCGCAGCGCCGCGTACACGTACTCGTCGAGGTCGAAGGTCGTGATGACGACCACCGCGAGCGGCTGCGCGACCGTTGGGCCGGCGAGCGCCCGGGTGGCCTCGATGCCGTCCATGCCGGGCATGCGAATGTCGAAGAGGCACACGTCGGGGCGCAGCCGCCGGGCGAGCTCGACCGCCTGCCGGCCGTCGCCCGCGCCGCCGACGACCTCGATGCCGGGCTGAGTGTTCAGGATGATGGTGAGGCCGGTGCGAACGATCTCCTGGTCGTCCGCCACGAGCACGCGAACCGTCACGCGCCGACCCCCTGGCGCGGGAGCACCGCCGTGACCGTCCAGCCACGGTCGGGATTGGGCCCGGCCTGGCAGGTGCCGCCGAGCAGGTCGGCGCGTTCCTTCATGCCCGTCAGGCCGAAACCGGGTGAGCCGGTCGGCCCGGCGGCCCCGGCCTCGCCGTCGTCGCTGACCCGCAGCCGCACCGACGTGTCGTCGGCAGCGACGCTGACCTCGATGCGGGTGGCGTGCCGGGCGTGGCGACGGGCGTTGGTGACCGACTCCTGGGCCAGGCGGTAGAGCGCGGAGCCGACACCGGGCGCGAGGTCGTTGAGGTCGCCGCGCAGATCCACCTCGACATTCGGCCCGGTGCGGAACTGGCCAGCGAGCCGCCCGATGTCGGCGACCTGCGGGTGTGGCTCCCGGTCGGCGGGCTGGTCGTGGCGCAGGACGCGGACCATCGCGCGCATCTCGGCGAGCGCACGGGACGCCTCGGCCTCGATGGTGCGCAGCGCCTCGACGGCGGCGTGCGGCTGGCTCGCCGACACGGCGATGCCGGCCTGGGCGCGGATCGCCATCGCCGACACGTGGTGGGCCACCGTGTCGTGCAGGTCGCGGGCGAGTCGTTCCCGTTCCAACAGCTTCACCCGATCGAGCTCGCGCAGCCGGGCGGCGGCCCGGAAGCGGATCGCGACACCCAGCGTGGCGGCGGCGAACATCACCGCGAAGCCGGCGACGAGTTCCCCGCCGTCGATCGAGCCGACCACACCGGCGGCGGTCACCTTCGCCACCACGAAGAACGACCCGATCACGGCATCGCGACCGGAGCCCCATCGCAACAGCGCGTAGACCAGCAGGACCAGGAAGCTCGCCGTGAACAACTGACAGGGATCGCCGGGCAGCACGAACGGGGCGACGGTCGTGCCGCCGAACGCGATCACCACCATCGCGAGCGGCCTGGTCCGTCGCCAGAGGATGGTGGGCAGCAGCGCGAGCGCGACGACGACGCAGCCCACCCGCCACGGCAGATCGGGTCGGAGAGCGCCTTCCACCAGCATCGCCGGCGTCAGGACCGCGATCACCGCCCAGTCGCGCCACAGCCGGGACGGCGCGGGTGAGACACGCGGCTCGGCCAACACCGCGTGCAGGCGAGGGTGCATGGGATCCATCGTACGAACGGTGGTGCGACTCCAGATCGTCCCAAAGTACGACCGGTGGCTACCGGGTGGCCTGCCTCGCCGGGTGAGGAGGCGTCCCGCACGGAAGCTGAAGTCTGGTCCGGACGGCGGCGCCGGCCCCGGTTGCCAGCGGATCTCCGCGGCGTTACGTTGAGACGCCATCGACGTATGTCTACATCGCTAGGTACGGGGGCCCGCATGTCCACGCCTGTCACTCGTCGCACCGTGCTGGCCGGTGGGGCCGGCGCCGCCATCGGCCTGGCAGTGCCCGGCCTCGCCGTCGCGCACTCCGGTGGCCACCATCGCACCAGCGTGAGCTTCACCCTCGACGCGACAACCCTCGACGGCGGCGAGCAGGTCACCTCGGTCACCCTCGACACCAGCCGGCTCGGGCCGATCGACCCGGCCGGGCTGACCCCCGCCACGTTCACAGTGCACGCCACGGCCACCAGCCCGATCCCGATCGCTCCCGGCGACCTGATCTTCAGCGAGTACGACCTGGACCGGACGGTGACCGCGGCCCGGCTCGACCGGCGCGGCAACATCGTGCTGGAGTTGAGCCACGGCGAGGGTCAACCCGGCGGCGGCACCCTCGGGTACATCCTGAGCAGGGGCCGCAACGTCCAACTGGACCTCGTCTACACCATCACCCAGAACACCCCGATCGTCCGACGCCACGGCTCGCCGGTCACCACCGGCCGCTTCGTGCAGGCGGGGCTGTCGAACCCCGAGGTGGACGCCTTCAGCTACCACGTCTCGGGCTCCGGCCTGAAGTACCGGCTGTACTCTCCCGACCACTCGCCCCGACGCGGTCGGCGGCCACTGATCGTCTGGCTGCACGGCGGCGGTGAGGGTGCCTCGCTGCCCGACGACTACTACGACAACGAGACCACACTGCGTGCCAACCGTGGAGCGCTCGGCTTCGCCACCCCGCAGGCACAGCAGATCTTCTCCGGCGCGTACGTCGTCGCTCCGCAGAGCACCTCCTACTGGATGGAGGACGGCCCCCGGTTCGCCCCGCTGATCCGCGAGATCGTCCAGGACCTGGTACGCCGCAAGCGGGTCGACCCCGACCGGATCTACGTGGTCGGTTGCAGCAACGGCGGCTACATGTCGATGGAGATGACCTCGACCTATCCGGACCTGTTCGCCGCGTCGGTGCCGATCTGCGGTGTCGTCGAGCCGCTCGACGGGGAGGGCCCCCCGTTGCTCACCGACGCGGAGCTGGCCGGGATCCGCACGCCGACCTGGCTGGTCACCTCACGCGACGACGACACCGTGCCGCCCGAGACCAACACGATCCACGCGCACGACCTCATCCCAGGGTCGCTGATCACCCTGTACGACCACGTCGTGTGGAACGGCTACCAGTTCCCCGGGCACTGGTCCTGGATCTACGTGGCCCGCAACGACCCGAGCCTCAACGGCACCCACATCTGGCAGTGGATGGCCCGTCGTCGTCGGTGATCCGTCGTCCGGCCCGGATGGATCACCGCCTGCGGCGCAGTTCGCGCAACACCCCGTGTCGACGCAGCGCCCAGACGAGACGCCGCACGCGGGGGTGCCACACCACCAGCACCGCCGCCCGGCGGATCAGGCCGAACCGGTTGTCGCTCACCTGGTTCTCGATCGCCTGCCAGATCAGCTCGCGCACCTTGGCGCTCGCCAACACCGCCCGAACCTCACGCCGTACGGTGGGATCCTCGGCCGCCGACGCGATGGCCGCGGCCTGACCCGGCCGGTCCGCGAGCGGCTCCACCGCCGCCGCGACGAGGGGCCGGCGTACCTCGTCCCGCTCCAGCAGCAACAACACCGCTTCCCGGATCTGCACAGTGTCCAGGGCCGACCGCAGCAGCCGGAGCAGGCTGCGTTCCACCTCGTGGTCGTGGTCCGGAACGGTGAGGGTGGCCAGCAGTCCCGCGACCTCGTCGAGGTCGACGACGTGTCGCACGCCGGTGCGGAACTCCGGCAGCTCCCACGCCACCTGCAGCGCCTTGACGAGATTGCGGTTCATGGGCCACCCGCTACCCGCGAGCGCCGGCCGGCGAAACCCCGCGACCGGTCCGGGGCGGCGCGCCAGCCACGATTTCCGTGACGGGGTGAGCGGCCGCCCGGGGTCGGGCGGCCGCTCGTCATCGGGTCAGCACCAGGTCAACGTCGAGTTGATCCGTGTGACGTTGCTGATCGTGTTGTTCGCCCCACCGCAGGGGTTCTGGGTGATGTTGGTGTTGGTGACCGTCAGGTTCTGGAAGCGGATGCCGGAGGAGATCGGGAACTCCGATCGCGAGGCGATCCGCACCTCGCCACCGCCCGTCACCGTCCCGGACACTCCGGCGATGACGACGTTGTAGCAGTTCTCCACCAGGATCGAGTTGTTCCCGGTGTTCGAGATCGTCACCCGGTCGATGACCGCGCCACCGGACTCGGAGACACAGAAGATGCCCCGACCGCCCCCGGACGCGATCACGGTGCCGACCCGGATGTTGGTCGGGTACGAGCTGCCCACCCGGCCGTTGCGGTTGGCCATCCGGAACGCCGCGTACCCGGTGCCGGTCCCGGCGCCCTGCGCGTCGACAGTGCCCACCGTGGCGTTGATCGTGTCGTTGAGCAGCAGCCCGGAGTCCCGGGTGTTGCGCGCCGTGACCGTGCCGATCGTCAGACCGTCCACGCCGTACGTCTCCACCCCGTGCGTCCCGGTGCCCGACACGTACACGTTGTCGATGCGGATGTTGCGCACCTTGACCGCCCGATCTCCGCCGTGGTTGTCGATGCGTACGCCCAGACCGGCCGAGAGCCGCATGTCGATCTGCCCGAGGGTCAGGTTGTTCACGTTGCGCATGAAGATCCCGTACAACGGTGAGCCGGTCAGCGTGAGGTTCTGCACCTCGACGTCAGTGGTGCCGCGCGAGTAGACCGGCGCCTGGTCGCCCGAGCCCGACCCGGTCACGTTGATCGTGCCGCACACGGCCAGAGTGGTGTACGACGGCAGCGACAACCGGGAGCCGGCGCTCATCGAACCGGAGCCGCGAACCACCACCCGCTGCTTCGACGTACGACCCGCCGAGAGCGAGTTGACCGCCGCCTGCATCGCCGACAACATGTCCGAACCCGAGTAGACAGTCGACGAGCCGTTGCGGGCCGTCCAGGTGCTCCCGCTCAGCACCGCCTCGGCGTTTGTCGACCCGCTGCCGCAGCCGGTGGTGGGTGGTGTGCTGACACCGCCCACCGCGACCAGCTGCCACTGCTGGTTCGTGCCGTTGAGGTCGGTGTACTGACTGATCCGGCCGCCGTCGGCGGTGGACCGCTCCCAGACCTCCAGCACCTTGGCGGAGTGGCGGTTGACCAGCCGGACGTGGCCGCTGTCGGAGTCGAGGACCTGGAACTGCTGGTTGATGCCGTTGAGATCGGACCACTGCCGGTACTCGGCGCCGTCGGCGGTGTTCCACTCCCACAGGTCGACGACCTTCCCGCTGTGCCGGGCCTTGAGGCGGTAGTAGCCGCCGCCGGAGGAGACGAACTGGAACTGTTGCCACGCCCCGTCGTTGCGGGACCACTGCTGGATCACCGCGCCGTCCGCCGTCGAGGTGTCCCGGACGTCGAGGACCTTGCCGCTGTGCCGGTTGACCAGGACGTAGTAGGCGTTGGTGTCGATGGTCGCCGCCGCTGCCGGCGGTGCGCCGACCAGAACCGCGCCGGCCGCGCCGACCAGCGTGGTGATCATGGCGAACACCAGGCCGGTACGCCATCGGCGACGGACCGACCCGCCGCCGGACCGTTTTCTCGTGAGGGGGAAGGGCATCGCTCCTCCTGGCTGGATGGGCTCGGGGTGAGACGGGACGGGTGCCGAGGCCGGTGGGCGCTACTCCAGGTGGAAGGTCGCCGAGGCGCGGTCGGCGCTCGAACTGACCGCCTCCACGTAGAGCAGTCCGCCGCGATGGCGCACATGACGGCCCGGGAAGTTCTGCGACTCCAGGGAGATCCCGGCGCTGTCGGCGAGGCCGGCCTTGCGGTGGAAGCTCGCATCGCCAGCGAACAGGGCTGAGCCGTCGCTCTTCTCGACGTACAGGGCGAAGCCCCGGTGACGCAGGTAGTACCCGGGGAAGTTGGTCGACTCCAGCGACACCGATCCGCCGCCGGCGAGGCCGCTGACGATGCGGAACTGGGAGTCGGCCAGGTTGGTCACGTTCGGCTCGATCCGGGCCCGGTAGTCGTAGTGCCGGATGTAGCTGCTGGTCTGGTCGTGTGACCGCAACCGGACCGGGGTGGCACCGTCGGGCACCGGAATGCCGAAGTTCGGGGTGCCGTCGGCGTTCCAGTACACCTTCTGCAGCCGGGTGCGCCGGTTCGGGTCGTTGAGCGGATCACCGGAGATGTCGCGGTAGCTCCGGTCGTGGTAGACGAGGATGTCGCTCTGCCCGTCCTCGGAGACGGTGAACGAGTTGTGGCCGGGGCCGTACTGGCTGGTGGCCGCGTTGCTCGCGAACACCGGGCTGGGGCTCTTGCTCCACGAGGCGGCGTCGAGCAGGTTCGCGGTGACGGAGGCGCTCAGCATCCCGAGGCAGTAGTTGGCGTCCGTGGCGCTGGCCGAGTAGGTCAGGAAGATGCGGCCGTTGCGTTGGATCACCGCCGGTCCCTCGGCGACCCGGTAGCCCCGGGTCTCCCAGTCGTACGTCGGCACGACGAGGCGAGTCACCGTGCCGGTGATCTGCCACGGGTTGGCACCCATCCGGGCGAGGTAGACGTTGGAGTTGTTGGAGATCCCCGGCTCCTGCTGTGCCCAGGTCAGGTAGCGCACCCCGTTGGCGACGAAGGTGGAGGCGTCCAGACTGAAGGTGTCCCAGGGGGTCGTGATCCGGCCGCGTTCGGTCCAGGAGCCGGTGAGCGGATTGGCGTTGGCGTTCTCCAGCACGTACATCCGGATCCGCCACACGTCATCGGTGCGCCCGGCGGCGAAGTAGACGTACCACCGGTTGTTGATGAAGTGGATCTCCGGTGCCCAGATGTGGGCACCCATCTCTCCGCTGGTGTGGCGGCTCCAGATCGTGGTCTCCGCCGCCGTCGCCAGCCCCTGCAGGGTGGTCGCCCGGCGCAGCACGATCCGGTCGTACTGCGGCACCGTCGCGGTCAGGTAGTAGTAGCCGTCGGTGTGCCGGAAGATGTGCGGGTCGGCCCGCTGGTTCGCCAACGGGTTGGTGTAGCTGACGGCCGGTGCGGCCTGAGCCGGCCCGGCCACGGGCAGGCCGGCCGACACGGCCAGCACCACCAACACCGCGGCCAGCGCCGACCGCAGTCGTCGATGGCCGCCGCGGCCGGCGGGCCCGTGGCGGACGGCTCGGCGGGTGGTGGGGTCGGTGGGAGTGAGTGGCAGCGGCATCTGTCCTCCGCGAGCGTGGGAAACGGCCATTGACCGGCGCGGGACGACACCCGCCGTGCGGCGTGCCGATGCGGTCGACGTCACCCGGCGATGTCGGGAAGGGCCGGGGGAGAGGCCCGCAAAGGCGGGAGTGTGACGGTGGCGTTGCGGGCAGGTGGCGGACTCATGTTGGCGTTAACATCGATGCATGTCAAGGTGTGGAAGTCACTGACCTGGCGGCGGCGGCCACCCTCGTACCTGCGGGTAGTGTCCTCGGCGTGCTGCGACGGTGGGTTCTGGCGATCCTGATGGCGGCCTGCGGCGTGTTGGTGGCGGCGAGCCAACTGACCGCCGGGCTGCCCGCCGTCGGCGCGGTCGAGCTGGTGGTCTTCCTGGTGTTGGCACTGCTGCTGTCGCCGTGGGCCTTCCCCCGCTCGGTGAGCGCCGCCGAAGCGCGGCGGGCCAGTGCGGTGGACGGCCGGCCGATCGTGTACTGGCGTCCCGGCTGTCGCTACTGCCTTCAGCTGCGGTTCTCACTCGGCCGGCTCGCCCGGCGGGCCCACTGGGTGGACATCTGGCACGACCCGGCCGCTGCCGCCGCCGTCCGGGCGGTGGCCGGCGGCAACGAGACGGTGCCCACCGTCGTGCTCGGCGAACGGGCTGTGGTCAACCCCGACCGGGCCTGGTTCCGCCAGCAGCTCCGCTCGTCCTGACCCGGCGTCACCCTCATCCCACCGGGTGGCCGGCACGGTACACGGCCAGCGGGCGACGCAGCGCCCTGATGTCGCTCGTCGGGTCGCCGTCGACGATCAACACATCGGCGTCGAACCCCGGGGGCGATGCGGCCCTTGCGTCGCGCCAGCCCACCCCGCTCGGACCTGGCTTCCGTGAGTCGGGGCAGGTGTTCCACAATCGGCGTCACCTCAGGAGCGGTGCGCTGCCACGTTGATGACGTTGCCGTCCGGGGCACGGACGAAGAACCGGCGCACCCCCCACGGCTCCGTGGTCAGCGGGTGCACGATCTCGTAGCCGAGCCGCTGTGCCTCGGCATGGGCGGCGTCCACATCGTCCACCTGCACGCTGATGACCGAGTCCTCGGGTGCGGACGCGTCACCGGAGACGAGCTGCACGGCCACGTCGGGGTCGGGCGAGGTGTAGCGGGCCACCCAACCCAGGTTGAACGCCTCGGTGCTCAGACCGAGGAAGTCGGTGTAGAAGCCCTTCGCGTCGCTGATGTCAGCCACCGGAAGGTTGGGCAGGATGCGGACGACGCGCATGGGGACCTCCAGCTCGGGTCCGATGATTATCCGCCTGACACCGCACGCGCCACGGTGCATCCTGACGCGATGGCAGCCGATGACATGATCGATTCCGAGAACTGGGCCGGCGGGTTCTACGAGCTGATCCTGGTCCTCGGGCCAGCCGATGATGCCCGACTCGACCGGGCCGCGGGTGCTCTCTGGCGGGCCGCTGACGTCCGTGGGTGCCGCGTCGGGGTTGACCTGGTCGAGGTGACCCCCGGCGCGCAAGCGTTCACGACAGGCGGGCACCTGCGCGGGACGCTCACGCTCCCGTCCGGCGCGCGGGTGGTGTGCGGCAGCTACACGACCAGGTACGACAGCGTCGACAACCTGGTGCTCTACCTGCCGCTCGGCGCGCTGGCCCGGGTGGACGGAAGGATCGGCGGGTACCCGTTCGACCAGCGCAGCGGCGTCGAGTCGCTGACCTGGCGCGCCCCACTCGACCGTTGGCTGGCCGACATCGCTGTCACCGTCCACGCCGACGTGCCGTTCACCCGCGCCATCATCGGCTTCGAGGCTGACGACGACACCGACACCACCGCCGGTGCGAGCTACACCGCTCGCCTGGTACCCGGGACCAACGGCATGGACTATCATCCGGCGACCAACTGACCGGGCACCGAATCCGGCGCGGTCCCCGTGCGGGTTGGGTGTGTGCTGGGCCGCCCGGGTACGGCCGGGCCCCGACTATTCCGCTGGTCGCACGCGGGCGACGCGTCGGCGGTAGTCGGCGGCCACGGCTATGACCAGCGGACCCCACGCCAGAAGTGGGGCGTAGAAACGCAACACCTCCCAGCCGGGGGCCGGATGTGCCGGTTCGTCGTCCCCGATTCCCACCCAGCCGCTCTGCACGACGTGGAACCGCTGATTCAGCAGGAAGTACACGCAGACGGCGACGAGCAACCAGCCGCCGGCCAACGCCACGCCCACGACCGGACGCGCCGGGATGCGACGGCCCCCGAAGCGGGGTATCCACGGCGGAACCCGCTGGCCCCACCCGTGCACCAGCCCGAGTGTCGACAGCGCCAACCCCATCGACACCGCGGACAGCAACAGCATGTACCAGTGCGAGACGGCATCGTCGGTGAACACCAGCGACAGTCGCCAGAGCGCGGACGGCAGGACGCAGAGCGGAACGGCGTAGGCGGCCCAGACCGCCCAGGGCGGCGCGGCGGTGCTCGGGTACGCCGGCGCCGGTGGTCCGGTTCGGGTCTGTTCGTCAGCGGCAGTCATGGACCAACGATCGCCGGCTGTGGGTTCGCTCTCCTCCCCGACGCAGGGGAAGTGCTTCCCCTGCTGGGGGCAGGTCGTCGGGGTGGGGACCCGTTCGCCCGGGACCGCCTAGGTCGTTCTCTGCTGGGCGAAGAAGGACTCGGCCGCCTCCAGCCGGGGCACCTCGACGTTCAGCCTGCGTGCCTCCGCCAGGGTGTCGCGGCAGACCGCGCGCAGCTCCTCGGGGTTGGCGTGCGCCTCCATCACCACGCGCATCGGCGGGAAGTGCCTGAACAGCCAGGCGAGCGCCGGCGCTGCCAGCCAGACCGGTGCCGTGAAGGGCAACAGGTCGGCCCGGTGCCGCCGCAGGTCGACGCCACGGGCCTCGACGAGCGGGAGGAGTTCGCGGATGGCGAGGATCGCCTCGCGCATGGTGCTGGTCGTGAGCTTGGACAACGAGCCCAGTTTCAGGCTCTGCGTGTGCAGGCCGGCGTTCTGCACGAAGTGGATCGACAGCCAGCCACGGAAGTCCCGGTTCTCCCGGAGCCTGAACCCCGCCTCGCGAAACACCTGGTGCACGGCCCGCTCGCGTTCGGTCGGTGCCCCGCCGAGGGTGCCGAAGGTGACCACGGGCAGGAGACTTCCACGAAGCACACCGTCGTCGCCGAAACCGCCGCCGGCCCCGGGGAAGCCCCAGGCCACCTGGTCGGCGGGAAGGTGCGCTGTCGCGGCCAGCGGCTCGACCCACAGGTTGTTGAAGACGAGCACTGTGGCTCGGCCCACGCGCGGTACCAGGAAGGCGGCGGCCTCCGCGAAGCTGTAGTGCTGCACGCTCAGCACGATCAGGTCGAAGTCGTGGTCCGGCTCCAGGGACTCGCGATAGCGCACCGGCCACCTCTCGGCGACCCGCTTCCCCCACGGCCGTCGGCGCGCGTCCAGCAGATCAAGATCGATCGCATCACCGTACGCCGCTGCCCGCCCTGGCCGGACGTAGAACTCGACGTGGTGCCCGGCCTGCTCCAGCGCCCACCCGTACACCGCGCCGATCACGCCGCGACCGAACATCAGAATCTTCACGTGGCACCTCGTACCCTATAATTGGAGGTCATCTCCGCTTTCAAAAATATGGAGACAGTCTCCACTTGTCAACCCTGGGGCCCCTGTGACCGATGCCAAGCCACTGCGCGCCGACGCCCGCCGCAACCGCGACGCCCTGATCGCCAAGGCTCGCGAGCTCTTCGCCGACGGCCGCTTCGACCTGCGCTTCGACGACTTCGCCAAACTTGCCGGGGTGGGCACCGGCACGCTCTACCGGCACTTCCCGACCCGTGAAGCGCTGGCCGAGGCGGTCTACCGTGAAGAACTCACCGCCATGTGTGAGCGCGCCCACGAGATGCAGGCCACCCTCCCCGCCGACCAGGCGCTGGAATCCTTCCTGCGCGGCTTCGTGGACCACCTGCACCACCACGAGGGCCTCGCCCGCACCCTCGCGACGCTGATGGCCACCCAGTCCGGCGCGCTGGCGGAGGGCACCCGAGCCCTGGGCCAGGTCGTCGCCGATCTCCTGGCCGCCGCCGCCAAGACCGGCGCCATCCGCGACGACGTGGGCGCCGGCGCCGTCATGATGACCCTGCACGGCATCTGTGCGGCCTACGACCACCCGAGCTTCCGCACCGACGCGGACGGTGTCGTCGCCCTCGTCCTCGACGGCCTGCGCCGCGGAGAACCCTGAGCAACGGGTCCCCGCGCCGACCGGCCATCTCAGTCACCGCCCAGCGCGGCCGCCTTGCCGAGCAGCACCGAGCGCTCGCGCTGATTGGCGCAGAGCCGGGCGGCCAGCGCCAACTCGGCGCGGGCCTCCGACCGCCGGCCGAGGCGGGTCAGCAGCTCACCGCGTACGGTCGGGACGAGGTGCGAGCCGGGGAGCCGGTTCGAAGCGATCAGCTCGTCCACGACGGCCAGGGCTGGTGCCGGACCCGAGGCCATGGCCACCGCGACGGCCCGGTTGAGCTCGACCACCGGCGAGGGCGCGACCCGGCCGAGCGCCTCGTAGAGCCGGACGATCCGGGCCCAGTTGGTCTGCTCGACCGAGGGCGCCGACGCGTGGGTGGCCGCGATCGCGGCCTGCAGGCCGTACTGGCCGAGGCCGCGCTCCGATGCCGTGGCCAGCGCGGCCAGCCCACGACGAATCGCCGACAGGTCCCACAGTCGGCGGTCCTGGTCGGCGAGGAGCACCGGCGCGCCCTGCGGGTCGGTCCGGGCCGGGAAGCGGGCCGCTGTCAGCTCGCACAACGCGAGCAGGCCGTGCACCTCCGGCTCGTCCGGCTGGAGCGCGGCCAGGGTGCGGACCAGCCGGATCGCCTCCTCGGCGACGTCGGGGCGCAACAGCCGCTCACCCGAGGTGGCCGTCGACCCCTCGGTGAAGATCACGTAGAGGACGCTGAGCACGCCGCCCAGCCGCTCCCGGCGCGCGCCGGGCGGCGGCAGTTCGAACGGCACCCCGGCCGCCGCGATCGCCTTCTTGGCTCGGGTGACGCGGGCCTGCACGGTCGGCACGGGCACCAGGAACGCGCGGGCGATCTCCTCGCTGGACAGGCCGCCCACCACCCGCAGGGTCAGCGCCACCCGCGCCTCGCGGGGGAGCACCGGGTGGCAGCTGACGAACATCAGCGCCAGCACGTCGTCGTCGATCCGGTCCGGATCGATCTCCTGGTCGATCACGGGGTCGGCCGCCAACAGGGCATACCGGTCCTGGAGGGCGGCCCGGCGGCGGATCGCGTCGATCGCCCGCCGCCGGGCCGTGGCCATCAACCACCCGGCCGGATTGGCCGGAGATCCACGCGGCCAGGCCACCAGTGCCTCGGCAACCGCCTCCTGGGCGGCATCCTCGGCCAGCCCGAAGTCACCGGTGAACCGGGTCAGCGCGGCGACGATCCGCGCCGACTCGATCCGCCAGACGGCCTCGATGTCGGCCGTACCCATCAGACCTGGCCGTCGCTCTCGCCGCCCAGCGGAACCTCGTCGGCCTCGGCCACCCGACGGACCTCGATCTTGGAGCCGCGGACCGCCGGGACCCGTTTGGCCCACTCGACCGCCTCCTGCTTCGTGGCGACGTCGAGCAGGAAGTAGCCGCCGAACAACTCCCGGGTCTCGCCGTACGGGCCGTCGGTGACCACCGGCGTCTCGCCACCGAAGTCGACAACGACGCCCTGGCGCGGATCGTCGAGACCCTCGGCCGCGACGAGCACGTCCGCCTTCATCATCTCCTCGATGAACCGGCCGGTCGCCGCCATCGCCTCATCAATCGAGGCCATCATGGCCGCGTTCGTCTCGTCGGTGCCCCGCATGATCAACATGTACCTCGACATCGTCTTCTCCTCATCCGACGGGCCGCCTCCCGACCCTCGCACGCACTCGTCGAACGAGCGGCCCGCGAATCGACATCGCCAGGAGATTCTCTCGCCGCGACACCTCCGATTCCCCGAACCACGGGTGGCGGCCCACCGAACCGGACGCCCGCCGGTGGTCACCTTGCCCCACACCGCTTGATTGAATCGGCGTACATCAATAGATTGAGGGTGGGCGCCGCCGAGGCCCGGGAGACCGGGCCGTCGGCGGCTGACAGGTCCGCCCCGAGCCGGGCATCTCGGTCGTCCGCACGACCGGCAGCTGTGGCGCACCGCCGCGCCGCATCCAGGGCACGTTCTCGCGTCGCGTCCGTCCAGGACACGCCGCGGTCGCGGCCTCCGCTCAGCTCGATTCAGAAGGACCTTCCATGACGATTTTCCGTGCCCGCCCCGCCGCGACAGTGGTCGTCGTCGCCGCGCTGGCCGCCGCCGCGACCACAACCGGCGCGGCGGTGCTCACCGGCCCGGCGTCGGCCGCCCAGGGTTGCCGGATCGACTACACACCCAACCAGTGGCCCGGCGGGTTCACCGCCGCCATCAAGGTCTCCCCGGGGGACACGGCCGTCTCCAGTTGGACCGTCACCTGGACGTACGCGGGGGACGAGCGGGTCACCAGCGGCTGGAACGCCACTGTCAGCCAGTCAGGATCGACGGTGACCGCCCGTAACGCGTCGTACAACGGCAGCATCCCGGCCGGCGGCTCCACCGAGTTCGGGTTGCAGGGAACGTACGGCTCCAGTCCCGGCGCACCGACCGGGTTCGCGCTGAACGGCGTCGCGTGCAACGGCGCCACCCCGCCGCCGACGACGCCCCCACCGACGACGCCTCCGCCGACCACCCCACCGCCGACGACGCCGCCGCCCACCACCCCGCCGCCGACCACCGAGCCGCCGACCGGGTGTGCCGGCGCGGTGCTCTGCGACGGCTTCGAGAGCCAGACCGGTTCGACGCCGTCCGGTGACTGGGCCGTGGTCAGCCCGGACTGTTCCGGTGCCGGCACCGCCACCATCGACACCACCACCACGCACAGCGGCAGCCGGTCGGTCCGGATCAACGGCGCAGCCGGGTACTGCAACCACGTCTTCATCAGGTCCACCAAGAACCTCGGCAGTGTGGGCACCGTCCGCTACGGGCGGATCTGGGTCCGGCACACCAGCGCCCAGCCCACCGAACACACCACGATGATGGCGATGGTCGACGCCGCCGACGGCAACAAGGACCTGCGGTTGGGTGGCCAGAACGGTGCCCTGCAGTGGAACCGCGCCTCCGACGACGCGACGCTGCCCGAGCAGAGCCCGGCCGGGGTGGCACAGAGCGTGCCGCTGCCCACCAACCGATGGACCTGCCTGGAGTTCATGGTGGACGGCGCGGCCGGTCAGCTGCGTACCTGGTTGGACGGCACCGCCATCGTCGGGTTGACCGCCGACGGCGCGCCGACGCACGACATCGACGGCCAGTGGTACAACCGCACCTGGCGACCGCAGCTCACCGACCTGAAGCTGGGCTGGGAGAGCTACGGCGGCGGAGCCGACACCCTCTGGTACGACGACGTCGCGGTGGGGTCCAGCCGGATCGGCTGCTGACCCGTCGGGGTCGTCGACGGCGCCCGGCAGCGGTGCGCCGTCACGCCGACGGTGCTGTCTAGGGTGTGACCCCGAGGGTGGGTCACACCCTGGACCGCGTCGGCCTCGACCTGGCCGGGCCCCGCAGGAGAGAGCGACAATGGACCGCAACCTGGCCGACGTCCTGGACGCGGCGGCGCACGGGCACTTCCCACCACCGGACGGCGGAACCACAGTGGTGCCGCAACCCAGCCGCCGGGACGCCGGAGTCATCGCCTTCACCGGGCACTCGGTGGTGTTCACCGACGAAGACCCCCAGTGGGTACGCCGTCTGCTGAGCAGCACCGACTGCGACCCGTTGGCGGCCACGATGAACCCGCGTTTCCTGGGTGCGCTGCTCGACCGCACCCGACGGTCCATGGACACCATCGACCTGCTGACCGTCGCGAGCAACCTCGCCGGGCCGCCGCCACTGCGGCTGACCGAGCTTGCCGACGGCGAGCATCCCCGCGAGGTCAGGGCCCGTCGCCGCCGTGACGACGTCCGGGTCTGGGCCGCCGAGGGTGGAGTGGTCGTGCTCGGCCGAGGGGTGGCCGGCCGTTGGGAGGCGGCGATCGAGGTCGACGACGAGCGTCGCCACCGGGGCCTGGGGCGGGCGCTGGCGACGGCGGCCCGGCATCTGGTGCCCGACGGCCAGCCGGTCTGGGCCCAGCAGGCCACCGGGAACGCCCGCAGCGTGCGCGCCTTCCAGGCGGCGGGATTTCGACCGGTGGGCGCCGAAGCACTTCTCCTCCAAGCCTAGGCACACCACATTGACGGACCCCGCGTCCACTGTGCGCATACCGTGATCCGGGGGACGTTTCCACGATCACGTCCGGGGGCATCCCGGCGGATGAAGGCAGCCGCCTCTACCCCCTGATCGAGGAGAACACCATGTCGGTCCAGGCATTTCTCTACGTCGTCGCCGTCATCCTGATCGTGCTCGCGGCCCTGCCGTTGCCCACGAGGGGTGTCTCGCTCGCGCTTCTGGGTGCCGCCTGCGCCCTGCTCGCCTACGCCTGGCCGGTGATCACCGACTGATCCTGCCGTGAGTCATCGTGGGGTCGGTCCTGGCCGGCAGCCCTAGCGCGATCGGGGTGCCGGCCACGACCGTGAGTCTGTTGTCCTCATGGTGCCGGGGTGCGCCGTCGCTGGCGGTACGCGGCCGCCTTGGCGCGGTCTCCACAGCCGCGCATGCCGCACCAGCGCCGCCGCGCGCCGCGCGACCGGTCGACGAACGCTCGGGTGCAGTGCTCGTCGGCGCACCAGCGGAGGGTCAGGCGGTCGCGACTGGCGTGCAACTCCAGGCAGTCGCGCGCCAGGACCGCCAGGACGGCGGCCAGGTCGCCGTCGCGGTGCACCCCGTCGGCCTCAAGGCGCAGCGCGGGTAGCGGCTTCGCGGCGGCTGCATTGACCAGCTCGCGGTCTGTCGGGATCGGCCCGGTGCCGTTGATCAGGGTTTGGACCAGGCGGAACATCGCCTCTCGCAGCGCCTTGGCGTGGCTCAGCCCGGCGTCGTCCACAGCGGGCGGTCGTTCGACGATGCCGGCCTGGACGGCCCAATCCGCTACGTCTCGCGGAGCGGCCAACTGCTCGACATCGGTGTGCCCACGCTCGGCGAGCGTGGGGAGGAAGTCCAGTACCGGCCGATCGGCGATGAACTCGAACCTCACGTCACCATATTGACCGGTGACGTGATGCGATGCAAGAGTGATGCGATGGCATCACCGGTTGAACGGGTGACGAGAGCGGGTTCCGGTAGCCGTCGGGACAACGCTCGACTGGTCCGGTACCTGACCGCGGCGCTGCTGGCGCGTACCGCCGACGAAGGCGCACGTGTGGCGCTGGTGATCCTCGCCCTGGACCGAACCGGCAGCGCGGCCGTCGGCGGAACGTTGGTCGCCACCCTGCTCCTCCCACACGTCGTGGCTGCGCCCCTGGTCGGTGCGCTGGTCGACCGCGCGCGACGGCCGGCGGTCGTGCTCGCCGGCGCGATCGCCGTCTTCGCCGCCGGCCTCGCCGCCCCGGTCGCGATGCTCGGCCATGCGCCGCTGTGGCAGACCTGCCTCGTCCTCGCGATCGCGGGGTGCTGCGGACCCGCGCTGACCGGCGGACTGACCAGCCGACTGGCGGCACTGGCCGGACCCGGACAGGAGGCTCGCGCCTTCGCGCTGGACTCGTTGTCCTACAGCGTCGCCGGCATGCTCGGGCCGGCCACGGTGGGGCTGCTGGCGGCGGCCGATCCCGGCGCCGGCGTTCTCGCGCTCACGGTGGCCGCCGGG
Source organism: Glycomyces sp. NPDC047369 (assembly GCA_040643255.1). Classification (GTDB taxonomy): domain Bacteria; phylum Actinomycetota; class Actinomycetes; order Mycobacteriales; family Micromonosporaceae; genus Glycomyces. The sequence goes on from JBEYTX010000003.1 coordinate 422,805, forward strand.
CTCGGCGCCCTCGGCGTCACATCCCTGCGCCTGGTCGCCTCCACCACGACGGAGCGGACACGAGCCGCCGGCCTGTTCGACGGTGCCCGCGCGATCGCCCGGATCCCGGACCTGCGAACGATCACCCTCACCACCAGCTTCGGTCAACTGGGCCTCGGTGGTCTGGCTGTCGTGGCCACCACCCTTGCTGCCGCTGCACAGCAACCGACCCAAGCCGGGCTGCTCCTCAGCGTGACCGCCGGTGGCGCATTGGTGGGATCGCTGCTCTGGGCATGGCGGCCGCTGCCCGCCCGCCACGCACCCCGGGTGACAGTCTGGGCGATGGCCGCGGTCGGCGTACCGCTCGCGTTGGCCGCCGCTGTGCACTCCCTACCACTGGCCGCAGCGCTGTTCGCGCTGTCGGGTCTCTGCACTGGACCGCTCGGCGCAGCGCTGTTCCTGGCCCGGAATCAGTTGGCCGACGAGACGATCCGCACTCAGGTCTTCACCATCGGCGCCGGGTTGAAGGTGGCGGCCTCGGCGATCGGGGCCGGGCTCCTGGGCCTCGCCGCCCCCCTCTCGGCGAGCGCCCAACTGCTGCTGGTCGCCGCCTTCCCGATCGTCGCGGGGATCGCGGGCGGCCTGCTGGTGCGGCGCCGCCCGCAATTGTGTGCGAGCGGACTCATCGACCCTTGCTGAGTTTCTTTCACAAGCGTAGGAAGAACACCACCACCGTCAGCCCCGCATCGGTCCGCCGTCCAGCGTCGAAGGAGATGCCTGTGACCACCCCCAGAGGGCTCCGTCTCGCCGTGTCCGTGCTGGTGACCGCGGGCGCGGTCCTGCTCGGCACGGCGGCCCCCGCGGCACCGCCGACGGCACCCGCACCGGCCGGGCACCCGTCCTGCGACCCGATCGACCCGACCGCCTGCCTGCTGCCGTTCCCGAACGACTACTTCACCGTTCCGGACCGGAGCAGCCCCACCGGCAAACGGGTACGGTTCGCCGCCGCCGCGATGCCCGCCAACGTGCAGGGAACCCCCATCGACCCGACGGAGTGGAACCGGCAGGACGGATTCAGCCCGGGCTCGCCGATCCTGGTGCGCGTACCCGGTCTCGACGCCACCGCGAGCGGTATCGCCCCGGTCACCGACATCGGCCGTTCGCTGGCACCGGACGCCCCGATCGTGCTGCTCAACGCCCGGACCGGCACACGCACGCCGTACTGGGCAGAGCTGGACGCGCACGCCGTCGGCCAGCCCGACCGGCAGCTGCTGATCATCCGGCCGGCGGTGGCGCTGGCCGAGGGCACCCGCTACGTGGTCGGGCTGCGGGGCCTGCACGACGGAAACGGGGCCCCGATCCGAGCGCCGAAGGCGTTCACGGCGTACGTGACGGGTGCCGGCGTCACACACCGCGACCCCCGGGCGCCGCAGATGCGCAGGATCCTCACCGATCTGACCCGGAGCGGCGTCAACCGGCACAGCCTCTACCTGGCCTGGGACTTCACGGTGGCCAGCCGGCACGGGCTGACCGGCCGGATGCTGGCGGTCCGCGACGACGCGTTCGCCGACCTCGGCCGGGCTGTCCCGTCGGTCACCGTCACCCAGGTGACCGACTACCGGCCGGAGCAGGACCCGCTGATCGCCCGGCAGGTCAGCGGCACCATCGGCGTGCCGTCCTATCTGACCGGCGACGGCGGCCCCGGCTCCCGGTTGCACTACGGCCCGGCCGGCGGCGCCGGGACACCGCCCACGCCCAACGCCCTGCCCACGCCGTCGGGCACGACACTGGCGGCGGACTTCGTCTGCAACATCCCGCGCAGCGCCTCGGCCGCGAAGCCGGCGCACCTCTCGCTGTACGGCCACGGGCTGCTCGGCCGGCCGACCGAGATCAACGCCGGCAACGTCAAGACGATGTCGAACACCCACAACTTCACCTTCTGCGCGACCAGTTGGATCGGCATGGCCGCCGCCGACGTTCCCTATGTGGCCGGCGCCTTCACCGACCTCAGCGCCTTTCCCGCGGTGGCCGACCGGTTGCAGCAGAGCTTCCTGAACTTCCTCTTCCTGGGCCGCGCGATGATCCACCCCAGCGGCTTCGCCGCCCACCCGGCGTTCCGGGACGCCGCCGCCCGACCGCTGATCGATCGCGGTGGCGGGCTGCACTACGACGGCAACAGCCAGGGCGGCATCAACGGCGGCGCGCTCACCGCCATCGCCCAGGACTGGACCCGGTCGGTGCTCGGCGTGCCGGCGATGAACTACTCCACGCTGCTGCAACGCAGTGTGGACTTCGCGCCGTTCCAGAGCGTGCTGGACGGCTACTACCCGGACACTGTCGACCAGCAGCTCATTCTCGCGCTGCTGCAGATGCTGTGGGACCGGTCCGAGGCCAACGGGTACGCCCAGCACCTGACCGACCAGCCCCTACCGCGCACCCCCGCCCACCAGGTGCTGATGCACGTGGCCTTCGGCGACCAGCAGGTGTCACCCGCCGCTGCGGAGGTGCAGGCGCGCACCATCGGCGCTCGGCTGCACACCCCCGCGCTCGCCGACGGCTGGTCACTGGACGTGCACCCGTACTGGGGTATCGCGCCGATCCGCCGCTACCCGTACACCGGATCGGCAATGGTGATCTGGAACAGCGGCGCGGCCCAGGCGCCACCGCCGACCAACCTCGCCCCGGCCGGGCCCGAGTTCGGCGACGATCCGCACGAGTTCCCCCGCGCCCAGGTCGGGGCCCAGAAACAGAAGGCGGTCTTCCTGCTCACCGGCAGGGTCATCGACGTCTGCGCGCGGACCCCCTGCCCCTGACCCGGACATCGTGACCCGGTGGGGCGCTGGACCGGCCAGCACCCCACCGGGGTACGTCGGACTCGTCAGGTCAGCAGCGCACCTCGGTCTCCTTCTGCGCCACGTCCGAGATGCCGCCGAGGGCGCGGGTGCACACCGACAGCGTGTTCGCGCCCAGCGACCAGACCTCCGGGCCGCTGGAGCACTGCAGGTCGCGCAGCGTGCTTCCGGTCACGATGGAGGTGCACACCTGGTACGCGCCGTGGCTGGCCCGGTACTGCTGCCACACGTACGTGTAGGCGTAGTTCTTACCGCAGCCCTTGTACTGCTTGACCGATGCCGCGGTCTGACCGCCGACGGTGACGTACGCCGTCGCACCGATCTGCACCGAGCCCGCACAGCGCGGGTTGGTTTCGGCGTGCGCGGGTCCGGCGAACGCCAGCGTCGCGGGCAGAGCCAGACCGGCGGCCGCGAGGATGCGTACGCCACGTCGGATATGGCTTTTCATCGGGTGACCTCCTTCAATGCACCGGGGCGTCGCCCGCCGGTGTCGTCGATGCACCACATTGATGGCGGCCACCGCCCGTTCGGTACCCTCTGACACGCTCTGACAACGCCTGACAACGTCGTCTGACATGGGGGAGTGATGAAGGACCAACGTGCTGCCACGGAGTCGACTCAGGACAGACGGGCCGCCGAGCGGTTCGCCGAACAGCTACGGGCCCTGCGGGCCGAGGCGGGCGACCCGTCGTTCCGGAAGATGGCGGGGCGCTCGGGCCGGATCTCGCACACCACGCTGCACGAGGCGGCCTCCGGAACCAGGTTCCCCTCCTGGGAGACCGTCCGGGAGTTCGTGCGAGCCTGCGAGGCGGACGAGGTCCAGTGGCGGCGTCGATGGGAGGACGCACAGCTCCCCGGGACGGTCCCCGGCATCGCGGACGCCGAGGTGGCACCGATCGGCACCGCTTCCCCGGCCGGCGTCGACACCCCGCCCGCCACCGCTGACAAGCAGCCCGACACCAGGGTCGACGCCCCGCAGACCCACCGGCCCGTCGTCTCCGGCGTCCCCGTGACGCCGCCCGGGGATCGGGGCGCGCTGGTTATCACGGGCTACCCGCGGACCGACGAGGAGGTGGTGGGTGCGCGGCGGCACCGGCTGCCGTGGCTCGCCGCCGCCTCGGTCGTGCTGGTGGTGGCGATGGTTGCCGTCGTGGGTGTCATCGTCCGCGACAAGTCCCGGGACGACCCCGGTGCCGTGGCCGCGTCGCCCGCACCGCCGGCGTCGCCCTCCGAGTCAGCGTTCTCGGACTCGCTGATCCCCGGCGACTCCAGCAAGTTCATCTCCGACGTGACCATCCCCGACGGCACCCGGGTGCGGGTGAACTCCCAGTTCGTCAAGGTGTGGGCCCTCAAGAACGTGGGGAAGGTCGCCTGGCACAACCGTTTCCTCGCCCGGACCAACCCGACCGCCGACGCCGACGGTTGCCAGGTGCCGGACCGGGTGGCGATCGGTGACACGCCTCCCGACGAGCAGGTGATGATCAGTGTTCAGGTCACCGCACCGAGCCGCCCCGGGAAGTGCTGGGTCAGTTGGAAGATGGTCGACGAGAACGGGCAGGAGTTCTTCCCCACCCGCCGGCCGGTGTACTTCATGGTCACCGTCATCGCCTGAGCGCGCCCCGGTCGCCGGTGTCAGCGCACGATGAGCCGGTGTCAGCCCCGGTGCTGCCGAAGCTGACAACACCACATCCGTCGAGGTCGATGACCATCTGACGGATCTGACAGGACGGCGGGGGTACCGAACAGCAGGTCGATTCTCGCAAGGTGATGTCCGTTCCGAACGACTCACCAACCGCGAGGAGAATCGACAGTGCGTCGTCAGTGGTTATCCGTCGGGCTCGCCGCGCTCTGCGTGGCCGTCGGGGTCCCGGCCCACGCGTGGGCCGCCACATCCGGCACCACCGCGCAGCGAACCGTCACCACGGCCGTGCGGCCAGTCGTGGACATGGAAGCCACCGTCCTGGCCGCCCAGATCGACCCCCGTCGGCCCGACAACACCCTCACCCCGGGCGCGAAGAGCTCCGTGCTCGCCGTCGAGCAGGCGTTGCAGGCGCAGGGCCTGCTGAACGCGCAGTGGGTCGACGGCTACTTCGGCACCGTGACCATCTCGGCGTACGCCGCGTACCAACGCACGCTCGGCTACACCGGGCTGGCCGCGAACGGGCTGCCCGGCACGACGTCGCTGACGAAGCTCGGGCAGAACCGCTACACCGTCGTCAACACGATCGGCCCGGGCGCGAAGGTCCCGCGCGACGGGTACGTCGTCAACGCCCGTACCCAGGCGATGCTGGCGCAGGCGCAGCGGCTGCTCGGCTACCCCCTGGTGCTCGACCAGGGCTCGTACAACCCCGGCGGCGACCCCACCTCGGCCGGTACGCACGACGGCGGGGGTGTGGTGGACATCGCGGTCACCGGCATGACCGCGGCCAGGCGCACCGCAGTTGCCCGGGCCCTGCGCCAGGTCGGCTTCGCCGCCTGGGTCCGCAACCCGGATCAGGGCGACTGGCCGTGGCACATCCACGCCGCCGCGATCAACGACACGGACCTGTCCAGTCAGGCGCAGCACCAGGTCGGCGACTACTACCTGGGCCTGAACGGTCTGGCCAACCAGGGTCCGGACGACGGCCCCCAGGTCCCGATCAGGACCTGGGAGCAGTACCAGCGCGGGCAGTGACCCGCACCCCTCACCAATTCTGAAAGGACACCATGAACATCCGGAAGAGCCTTGCGGCCGTCGGCGTCGCGCTGGCCGCGACCACCTCGATCCTCAGCGTCGGATCGCCCGCGTCGGCGGCGGCCCGAGACGGGGTCTGCGAGAGCGGCGAGTTCTGCTACTACTACAACAGCGACAACGCGGGGTCGGTCTCGGACTTCACCGGCTCGCTCGACGACTACGGCACCGAGCAGCCCTCGTGCTACGACTTCAAGGGCGCCGGCGCTGGCAAGGGCCTGTGTATCAAGAACGAGGCCGCCTCGGTCTGGAACCGCAGCACCAAGACCGTGCGCGTCTACTACAACAGCGGCTACGCCGGTTCCTACCAGGACTTCGCGGCCGGCGCGAAGGGCAACCTCAACGCCACGCTGAAGAACAACAACGCCTCGCACGAGTTCTCGCCGTCGACGCGCACGAACCTGTCGTACGCGCTGTACCAGGCCAGCGGCGGCTCGGTCACCTGCGCCTTCGACGGTTACACCACCACGCCGGGCCGGCACGAGGGCATCGACATCGCCCGCAGCGTCGGCTCGGACGTGCGTGCCCTGGTCTCCGGAACTGTCACCTACGTGGCGCGGGGCGCCACCGGCAGCGGCGGTCTGTCCACGATCTCCGTCTACAACTCCTCGCTCAACAAGACGGTGATCTACCTGCACACCGCGCCGAGGTCCGGGGTGAGCGTGGGCGACGCCATCAGCAAGGGCCAGATCATCGCCGACGAGTCGTGGCACGGGGTGTCCTCCAGCTCGGGCGCGCACACCCACGTCGAGGTCCGGGCCGGCCGGCAGACCCACGCGGCCGTCAGCGTCGGCGACCCCACCCTGGACAACGCCGACCCGACCGCGTTCTGGAACTCCCAGGGCTACAACGAGAGGTAGGACGCCGTGAATTTTCGCAAGGGCCTCGCCGTCGTCGGCGCCGTCCTCGCCATGTCCACCTCCATCCTGAGTGTCGCCTCGCCGGCAGCGGCGGCGGGACGGGACGGAACCTGCGACAGCGGCGAGTTCTGCTACTACTACAACAGCGACCAGGCCGGCTCGGTCTCCGACTTCACCGACTCGCTCGATGATTACGGCACGACCCAGCCGACCTGCTACGACTTCAAGGGCGCGGGCAGCGGCAAGGGCCTGTGCGTGAAGAACAACGCCGCGTCGGTGTGGAACCGGACCGGCAAGACGGTGCGGGTCTACTTCAACAGCAACTTCGCCGGTTCCTACCAGGACTTCGCAGCCGGCGCTATGGCAAACCTCAACGCCACGCTGAAGAACAACAACGCCTCGCACGAGTTGGTGAGCGGGGCGACGGGCTGTAGCACCGACGGCACCAACACCAAGCTGCCGAGCACGATCCTCGTGTACCGGGTCAGCCTCGGGCGCGTCGATCGGGTCGACTTCAAGACGTACGTCAAGAACGTCCTCCCGAACGAGTGGATCACGAGCTGGCCGGCCGCCTCGCTGGACGCCGGTGCGATGGCCGTCAAGAGCTACGGCTGGTACTGGGCGTTGCACTCGACCCGGAAGACGTCCGGTGGACAGTGCTACGACGTCCGGGACGACACCGGCGACCAGGTCTACCGGCCGTCGACGGCAGTCTCGTCCACGTCCGCCGCGGTGGACCGGACCTGGTCGGCCCGGATGACCCGCAACGGCAACATCCTGCGGGCGCACTACTGCGCGACGACGACCGCGTGCGGTGGCTGGGTGGACGGGGACTGGCTGTCGCAGTACGGCTCGCGTGACCTCGCCAACCAGGGCAAGACCTACCAGGCGATCCTGCGCTACTACTACAGCGACATCGCCCTGTCCTGAGATCACGTACCAACCGCGCCGCCCGCCGCAGTTCGCGGCGGGCGGCGTGCGCGTGCCGGTTACGCCGGCGGCTCGACGGCCTCGACGAGCACCTCCAGCACGTGCCGGTACGACTGCCCGGTGGCCCGGCTCATGCCCAGCTCGCAGGTGCGGTTGCTGGAGGCGTACGCGTCGTGGCCGCGCTGGTTGATCTCGGTGGCCTGCGCCGCCGTGGCACCGGCAGTGACCTCGGGGTGCAGCAGCCCCCGGTCACCGGCGAAGGCGCAGCACCCCCAGCTGTCCGGCACGGTGACGGTGTCGGCGACCGCCCGGGCCACGGTGCGCAGGTCGTCGATGCCGTCCAGGTGCACAGTGGAGCAGGTGGGGTGCAGGGCCAGCGAGCGCAGTCGCCGGGGCTGCGGCAGCGCCGGCAGGAGGTGCTCGGCGGTGAAGCTCACGCTGTCGACGACGCGCAGGCCGGCGTAGCGGGCCCGATCCTCCTCGGCCAGCGCGGCGGTCAGCTGTGTGAGCCCGTGCGTGCAGGACGACGCGTCGCAGACGACGGGCAACCGGCCCTCGTCGCTGGCCGCCCAGAGCGCGGCCAGGGTCCGTTCGGCCATCTCCCGGTGCCCGGCGGGGTAGCCCTTGGACTGCCACGGGGTTCCGCAGCACAGGCCCGCTGTTCCGGTCGGTACGACCAGCGGGACTCCGGCCAGTTCGCAGAGGCGCAGGAACGCCGTAGCCGCTCCGCCGGACCGGCCGTCCTCGGGAGCGAAGAGGCTGCCGACGCAGGCCGCGAAGAACACCGCCCGGGCGTCCGGCTCGCTGCGGGGCGCGGGGCGGGGCGCACCGGCGCGCGGCATGTCGTCGCTCCACAGCGGCATGAGTTCGGTCCCGCCGAGCCCTCGGATCACCCCGGTGGCGGCGCGGGTCAGCGGCGCCGGTACGGCGTGCGCGGCGGTCAGTCCCACCCGGACGCCCGTCACGGCGGCCTGCCAGTGCCGTGCGGCGGTGCGGGCGGTGCGCTGGGCGCGTGGGCTGTGCCGCTCGGCGCGCAGCCGCTTCATCGCCGCCCCGGTGTCGATGCCGACCGGGCAGGCGGTGACGCAGAGGCTGTCGGCGGCGCAGCTGTCCACAGCTGCGTACGCGTAGTCGGCGGTGAGTTCCCGGCGGCGTTCCTCGTCGCCGGCGGCGGTGGCGAGGGCGATCTGTCGTTGCAGGACGATGCGCTGCCGGGGGGTGGTGGTGACGTCGGCGGTGGGGCAGACCGGCTCGCAGTAGCCACACTCGACGCAGGCGTCCAGCTCGGGGTCGACGGTCGGCACGGCCTTGAGCTGCCGCAGGTGCACTGTCGGGTCGTCGTTGAGCAGGACGCCGGGGTTGAGCAGGTCGGTCGGGTCGCACAACCGCTTCAGCTCGCGCATCACGTCGTACAGCTCGTCGCCGTACTGCCGCCGGACGAAGGGTGCCATGGCCCGGCCGGTGCCGTGCTCGGCCTTGAGGGTGCCCCCTTCGGCCAGCACCAGGTCGACCATGTCGTCGGTGAACCGGGCGTAGCGCTCGATCTCGGCAGCGGTGTCGAAGGACTGGGTGAGCATGAAGTGCAGGTTGCCGTCGCGGGCGTGCCCGAAGATCACCGCGTCCGGGTAGCCGTGCCTGTCGAACAGACGGATCAGCCCGTCGCAGGTGCCGGTCAGCCGTGGCATCGGCACCGCGATGTCCTCCAGCAGGGCGGTGGTGCCGGGCGGGCGGGCACCGGCGACGGCGGTGTAGAGGCCCTTGCGCAGGTGCCAGAGCTGGGCCCGTTCGCGCGGGTCGCGGGTCAGCTCGGTGCCCGCGACGGCCGGCAGCCGGTCGAGGACTACCCGGGCGTCGGCCAGCGTCGCGGCCAGCCGCTCCGCGCTCTCCTCGGTGAACTCGACCAGCAGCGCGGCGTGGCCGGTGACCGTCAGCCCGCGCAGGGCCGGGCTCGCACCCGGGTCGCGCTGGCTGACCCGCAGCGCTGCCGCGTCGAGCAGTTCGGCGGTACGGGCGCCGGCGGCGAGCAGGGCGGGCAGCGCGTCGGTGGCGGCGGTGAGACCGGGCAGGATCAGCAGGCCGGTGGCGGCGTGGTCGTGGATCTCGACGGTCCGGAAGACGGCCTCGGCCACGAAACCGAGCGTGCCCTCGCTGCCGATCATCAGGTGGGCGAGCATCTCGACCGGGCTGTCGTGGTCGAGCAGCGAGTTCAGCCCGTACCCCATGGTGTTCTTCATGGCGAACAGCCGCTCGACGGTGGCGCGCGACTGCGGCGTCGAGCGCACCCGGTCGCGCAGCCGCAGCAGCCCGGCGTGCAGCTCGGGCTCGTCGGTCCGCAGCCGGTCGTCGGCGTCGCGGGCGCCGGAGTCGACGACGGTGCCGGACGGGAGCACGAAGCGCAGCGATTCCATCGTCCGGTACGCGTTGTCGGTGGTGCCGCAGGTCATCCCGCTGGAGTTGTTGGCCACCATGCCACCGACGGTGCAGGCGGCTTCGCTGGCCGGGTCCGGGCCGAGCCGGCGTCGGTAGCGGGCCAGCCGGGCGTTGGCCTGCCGGATCGTCAGGCCGGGTTGCAGCCGGATGCGCCGGCCGTCGTCGAGGACCTCGGCGTGCCGCCAGTCGGTGCGGACGTCGACCAGCACGCCGGCGCCGCCGGCCTGCCCGGCGAGGCTGGTGCCACCGCCGCGCAGGGTCAACGGCACGCCTGCCTCCCGGGCGCCGGCCATCAACGCCCCGACCTCGGCCGCCGAGGCGGCGCGGACCACGGCCTGCGGTTCGAACAGGTACGGCGAGGCGTCGTGAGCCGCCGCCAGCCTCCGGGGCAGCTCGGCGCTGGCCCGGCTGGGATCATCGAGGCGCTCGCGCAGCAGTTCGGCGACCGCACGGGCGCGGACGCCGGCCGAAGTTGGCGCGGGTACGGCGGTGCTCATGGGCGATCCTCCCGGGCGAGGGGGCGGTCAGTCGGCGACGATCTGCAGCCGGTTGGGAGTGGTGCTGACCGGCGCGGGCAGCCGTAGCGGCTGCCGGCCGGGCGTGATGCTGCCGAGTACGGACGGGTGCCGCGCGCCGGTGCCCGAGCGCAGGGTGCCCGGCAGCCCGTGCACGGTCAGGTAGCCCAGCAGCGCGAAGGCCAACGCCTCCTTGGCGTCCGAGGCGATGCCCAGGTCGTCGCTCGACGACAGGTCGACGTCCGGCAGCTCGTCGGCGATCATGCGCATCAGCGTCGGATTGCGCGCCCCGCCGCCGGAGACGACGAGCCGGGTGACGCCGTGATCGCGGCAAGCGTCGGCCACCGTGACCGCCGTCAGTCGGGTGAGCGTGGCCAGCACGTCCTGCGGGTCCGGGGTGGGCGCGTCGGCGAGGGCGGCCAGCAGGTAGGGCGTGTGGAACAGCTCCTTGCCGGTGCTCTTCGGGCTGGGCAGCCGGTAGTACGGCTCGTCGAGCAGTCGCCGCAGCAGGGCCGGGTTCACCTGCCCGGCGGCCGCCCCGCGTCCGTCCCGGTCGTAGTGCTCGGTGCCTCCGCTGAAGTGGCGGGCGGCGGCGTCGAGGAGCGCGTTGGCCGGGCCGGTGTCGAAGGCGAGCGGGTCGGCGTCCGGCGCGACGACGGTGATGTTGGCGATGCCGCCCAGGTTCAGGGCGGCCGGGACGCCGGGCAGGCCGCCCAGCAGCAGCGCGTCGAAGAGGGCGACCAGGGGGGCACCCTGGCCGCCGGCGGCGACGTCGCGGCTGCGCAGGTCGGCCACCACCGCAAGACCGGTGGCCTCCGCGATCCAGGCCGGCTGACCCAGCTGGAGGGTGCCACGCACCGTGCCGTCCTCGACCCAGTGGTGCATGGTCTGCCCGTGCGAGACGAGCAGGTCGGCGTGGCCGTCGCAGAGTTCCGCGAGGGCCCGCACGCCAGCCTCGGCGAACGCCTGGCCGATGCCGGTGTCGAGTACGCAGATCGCCTCGGTGGTGGTCGGGGCGGGCGGCAGGGCGGCGGCGATCCGGGTGCGCAGCTGCTCGGGGTACGGGTGACTGAGCCGGCCCAGCGTTCGCATCCGCAGCGTGTCACCGCTGAGGTCGAGGTCGGCGGCGGCGGCTTCGATGCCGTCGTAGGAGGTTCCGGACATCAGGCCGATCACGCGCATCACGTCCTCCTTCAGGCCCGGCCGGCGGGCGCTGCCGTCTCGTCGACCTCGTCGGTGCGTCCATGGTCGTACGGCGTCTCCGGGGCCGGGTGGAACCGGCTCGACACCGCGCCGACGACCAGGGTGATCAGGACGCCGATCGGGACCAGCCACTGCGCGGCGATGGCGGTGGCGGTGGTGGTCCCGGCCGTCGTCACATCGATCTTGACGTAGCGGACGATGTAGGTCATCACCGCCACGGTGACCAGGAAGGCGATCACCGCGTCGACCTGGTTGGCCCGCTTGACCAGGCGGCCGAGCAGGAAGGCCCCGAGCAGTGCGCCGTAGGTGTAGCCGGCGATGGTCAGACCGGTCAGGTAGACGTTTCCGGTGCTGGAGCTGAACGCGCAGGCGAAGACCGCCATCAGCACCGCCCACACCAGGGTCATCACCCGGGCGAGCCGGAGCATCACGTCGTCCGACGGGACCGTGCGGAAGAAGCTGTGGATGAAGTCGGCGACGGTGGAGTTCGACATCGAGTTCAGTGCCGACGACAGCGAACCCATCGCGGCGCCGAGGATGCCGGCCACCAGCAGACCCGAGATGCCCACCGGCAGGGCGTGCAGGATGAAGCTCGGGTAGAGGTTGTCGCTACTGGCCAGGCCGAGCTCCTTGAAGCTCTGACCCTTGTTGTACGACCACAACAGCGCCCCGACCAGGGAGAACGCCGCGAACTGGATCACCACGAAGATGCCCGAGGAGATCATCGCCTGCTGCCCCTCGCGCAGCGTCCGGGTGGACAGGATGCGCTGGACGATCAGCTGGTCCGACCCGTGGCTGGCCATCGCGAAGATCGCGCCACCGATGATCGCGGTCGGCAGGGCGAACGGGCTGGTGAGCACGTGCGCGAGGTCGAAGTTGGTGTCGAAGAGCTGGAACTTGCCGGCGTCGAATGCCTGCGAGTAGCCGTCGAAGCCGACGGCGTGGCTGAGCACCGCGATGGCCAGGATCGCCCCACCCAGGTACAGCCCCATCTGGATGGCGTCGGTCCAGATGACCGCTTTGATGCCGCCGAGGTAGGTGTAGACCACCGTGATGAGCGTGAGCACGATGATGATGGCCTGGTAGCTGACGTTCAGCCCGAACTCGTCGAGGAGCAGCTTGATGGGGATGGCCGAGGCGAACAGCCGTACGCCCTCGGCGAGCAGGCGGGTGAAGACGAACGTCACCGACGCCAGACCCTGGAGTTTCAGGCCAAACCGCTCACCGAGGTACTGGTAGGCGCTGACGAACCCACCCCGCTTGTACAGCGGGATGAGCACCGCGGCCACGACGACCCGACCGATGACGTAACCCAGGGCCAGCTCGACGTTGCCGAAGCCCTGACCGCTGTAGGCGCCGCCGGGAACACTGATCACGGTCAGGACGCTGGTCTCGGTGGCGACCACGGAGAACGAGACGGTCCACCAGGGCAGTCGGCCCTCGCCGACGAAGTAGTCCTTGGCGGACTTCTGTTTGCCGGACAGGCGTAGTCCGACGAAGGCGATCACCACGAGGTACAGCACGATCACGACGAGGTCGAGTTGACGCACGGCTCGCTCCCAACCAGCGATTGTCAAGAAGTGACGTTGGACCAGGGTAACGCGAAACTTTTTGCCACCGCCCGGCCGGGCTGGTTACGCTGTGGTTTCAGCCTGCTGATACGGGGACTGTTCGCAGCTGCGCCGCGGCCTGGCCGTGGCGGCGGGTCGCGAGGACGCGCTCGACGACGAGCCGTCCCGGGCCGCCGGGCGACCGGAGATCCGCGCCCCGCCGGCCGGCGACTGCACACCAGCGAGAGGAACGAGCACCCCGTGGACCTCAGCACCCTCGGCACCGAGACCCGCAACGACAAGACCAGCGACCTCGACCGGATGTCTCCCACCGAGTTGCTTCTCGCGATGAACGACGAGGACCAGACGGTCGCCGAGGCCGTCCGCCGGGCCGTGCCGGACATCGCCGCCGCCGTCGACGTCATCGTGGCGTCGCTACGCCAGGGCGGACGGCTGATCTACCTCGGCGCGGGCACCAGCGGCCGGATCGGCATGCTCGACGCCGTCGAGATCCCACCCACCTTCGGCACCACGCCCGATCGGGTCGTCGGGCTGCTCGCCGGCGGGGCACGCGCCTTCGGTGTCGCCGTCGAGGGCGCCGAGGACGACCCGACCCGCGCCGTCGCCGACCTCGACGCGGTCGGCCTGACCGCCCGCGACACGGTGGTCGGGCTCGCCGCCAGCGGCCGTACCCCGTACGTGGTCGGCGGGTTGGACCACGCCCGCGCGCGCGGCGCGGCGACCGTCTCGGTGGCCTGCAACACCGACGCGGTGACCAGCCGGCACGCCGACGTCGCCATCGAGGTGCCCACCGGGCCCGAGGTGCTCACCGGCTCCACCCGGCTCAAGGCCGGCACCGCCGAGAAGCTGGTCTGCAACATGCTGTCGACCGCCGCGATGGCCCGGCTGGGCAAGGTCTACGGCAATCTGATGGTGGACATGAACGCCACCAACGAGAAGCTCGTCGACCGGGCCCGTCGGATCGTCGCCGAGGCCGCCGACACCGACCTGGACACCGCCGCGCGGGCGCTCGCGGCGGCGCGCGGGCACGCCAAGACGGCCATCGTGCTGCTGCTGGCGAACTGCACCGCCGAGGAGGCCGCGGCCCGGCTGCGCGACGCCGACGACGACGTCCGGGCGGCCGTCGCCGCCTGACCCGTCGGGAGGCCGGCCTTCGGCGGGGCGAGCTGTCCCGCGGCTGACCCGCTACCAGATCGACGAAGCGCCCCGTTCGTTGCGGACGGGGCGCTTCGTGGTGTCAGTGCTGCTGGGTGTCGGGAGCCGGCTGGTCCCCGTCCGCATCGTCTCCGGTGGCGCTGGCCAGCTCGATCCGGGGGGACCGGTCCGGCGGGAGGTGGGCGAAATCGGCGATGACGACGACATCCACCTCCCCGTCGATCATGCTCTGTTCGACGGTCTCCCACGGTGCCCGCACGGTTCCCGCGAATCGGTACGAGTGTCGGCGAAGGTGGCGGAGACACTTCGCGACGGCGGGCTCCGACGGCTCGATGTCGGCGGGGATCCAGATGACGGCGATTTCCATGAGTCTCTCCTGATCAACGTCGTGGACGTGAGTGGGCGATCAGGAGCTACCGGGGTGGGGGAGGACCCCGCTCCACCGGTAGACCGGTAGCGCGCAGGTCGACGGCGCTGACGGTGAACCCGGCCCGCAGCAGCGGGATGGATGGCGGAGCTTCGGCTGTCGACGGAGGTGGCTCGGCACCGCCGGTGCTGGTGGTGGCCGGCCCGGTGGCGAGCGCCACGACGAACACCGGCGGCCCCGGTGCGGGACGGGCCGGCGGGACGGGCCGCTCACCGGTGACGGTGGCCGTCGTTGGCCGCGCCCGATCCGACGCGCGGCCATCGGACCTGCCGTGGGCACCGCCCGGGGACACCGTCGACGGCGCCGACTGGTCAACGCGTACGGCAGTCGGGACCGGGGCGGCTGGCGTCGGCGTGGTGCGCGGCGACGAGGGGGCACGGGCCGGACGACGTGGCGCGGTGGTGGCCGGCCTGGCCGACACTGTCGGTACCGGCCTGGCCGACAGTGTCGGTACCGGCAGGGGCGGCGGCAGGGGCGGCGGTTCTATCGACGGCAGGGGCAGCGGGTCCGTGGACGGCAGGGGCAGCGGGACGGCAGTGGTCCGCACAGGCAGTGGGACATCCAGCTGCACCTCGACGACGTCGTCCACCGAAACCGAGAGGGCCTGCGGCGAGGTGGCGACCTCCAGCGGCGGGAGACGCGACGGTGACGGGCTGTCGGCGTGGGCGGGGCTGGCGCCCAGGGCCGCCCCGAGCGCCGCCGCCCCGAGCGCCATCGGGGGAAGGCTGTGCCTCAACCGCATCAGCCGGCGGCCGTCGGCAGCGACGTCGCCGGCCCTGCCCGGCCGGGCTCGCCGGTGCGGTGCCGCTGGTCGGGCAGGTACCCGTGCCGCAGTGTCGCTTGCCTCATGTGCGGGTTCTTGCCCCGGTGAACCGTTGGCTACACCTTCTGTCGATGTCCTGGCCGAGCACTGTGGACGGAGCGGGGGTGGGCTTCACACCCTGGCCTCGGTGGGGGCCGGCGCGCTGTCGAGTGGCAGGTCGCGCAGGCCGCGGATCGGCGTCGACAGGTAGATGATCGGGGACAGCACGGTGAGCGCCCCGAAGATCAGCAACGTGGTGCGGGCACCGAGCGGCCCGGCCAGGAGGCCGGCGAGCAGGCCACCGACCGGGATGGCGCCCCAGGAGACGAACTTGACGGTGGCGATCACCCGGGACAACAGCTCCGGTGGGCTGGCGAGCATCCGGTACGTGCGGGTGGTCACGCTGAGCACCACTGTGGAGCTGGCGAGGATGAGGTTTCCGGCCGCGAAGGCCAGGAATGCGGCGGTGCCGGTGCCCAGCGGGATGATGAGCGCGCCGGCCACGCCGACGAAGGCCGCGATGATCAGGCCGCGGGCGGTGCCGAACCGGTTGGTGAAGCGGGTCGTCAGCGCGGCGCCGATGAGTGTGCCGAGACCGTCGGTGGCGATCAGCAGCCCGACCAGGATCGGCGATGCGTGCAGCTCGCGCACCAGGTAGAACGGGAAGAGGGCCAGCATCGCGCCGCTGACGAAGTTCGTCGCGGTGGCGTCCCACATGGCTGGTCCGATGATCGGGTGTCGGAGCACGAAATGCCAGCCCTCGCGGATCATCGTGACCATCGGTGGTCGCTCGGCCGGTCGCTGCACCCGGCGAGCCGGCAGGGTGCGCAGCAACACCGCGGAGACCAGATAGCTGACGGCGTCCACGAAGAGCGTCGGCACCGCGCCCAGCACCGCCACCGCGAAGCCGCCCAGGGACGGCCCGCCCAGCGTGGTGGCGGCATGGGTGCCGGAGGTGAGGCTGTTGCGGGCCTGCAACTGCGCGGCCGGCACGATCTCCGGCAGGAACGTCTGGTTCGCCACGTCGAACAGCACGTTGGCGAAGCTCACCACCAGGGCGACAGCGATCAGCTGGGCCACGGTCAGCATGCCGAGCCACCAGGCCAGCGGGACCGACGCGATGGCGAGGGCCCGGACCAGGTCCAGGCCGACCTGCATGCCGCGCAGCGGCACGCGCTGCACGATCACCCCGGCCGGCAGGCTGATCAGCAGGTACGCCAGATAGCCCGCCGCGGTGATCAGACCCATCTCGAAGGCCGACGCGTGGAGCACGTTCAGCGCGGTCAGCGGTAGGGCCAGCGCGCCGACCGCCGAGCCGAGGTGGCTGGTCGTGCCGGCGACCCACCACCGCCAGAAGGTAGTAAGTCCCATAATGGAACTCACTATAGGGACGAGTGCCGGACGGCGTCGACCCCGTTCCGAGGGCTCGTCCGGGAAGGTGCTGTCTATCCCGCGCGGCGGACCATCTCGGTGATCCAGATCGGCGCGAACGGAGACGTGCAGCCGGGGGAGGTCGGGTAGTCCCTGAGCACCCCCAGGCGTTCGCCGATGTCGATCGCCCGAGCGCGGTGCTCGGCGTGCTCGATCCCGATCTGCGCCAGGCAGTGGTTCATCGCCCACTGGAGGCGATCCGGCGCGTCCGCCATCTCGGTCTCGATCACATCGAGCAGTCCCGGGAGGTCGAGACTCTCGGGACTCTTCGTCACGCGTTCGGTGGTCAGCGCCCACCCGGCGCTCGCGACCACGGGATCCGCGTCGGCGAACCAGGCCAGCCGCAGCTCGTCGGCGTGCCGGTTCTTCTTCACCACGTAGTTGACCAGCCAGTCGTGCACCTTCGGGGTGCGCGCCTCGCGCACCATGACGTCCAACTCGTCACTCGTGAACGCCCGGGGACGACAGATCAGGATCGCCAGCAGTCTCGCCGCGGACTCACCCGTCGCCCAGAGTTGGCGCGCGAGATCGTGCTGCGTCTTCAGCCGCTTCGCGAGCGCCCGAAGCGCGCCGAGGTTCACACCATGATCGTCACCGTGTCTGGCGTTCACCTCGCGTGCCCTCGGGTCCGCCAGCTCGGCCAGCTCGGCCATCACCTCGGCCACCGTCGCAGTGTTCGTCGTCGCCGCCACCGCAGCCTCCTGCCCATCGGGGTTGATGCAGCTTACGGCGCTGGCCCGCCGACCGACGCGTTCGGCAGGACCGGTGCAGGCCACCGGGACCGGACGTTTCACATTCGCGTGACGGGTATCCAGGCGTACCAGTGCGACCGGCGGTGAACAGCTTCACGGAGTGAGGGGGCACCAGTCATGCCTGATCCACAGCCCACCATCGTGCTCGTGCACGGGGCGTTCGCCGAGTCGGCGAGTTGGAACGGAGTGCTCGAGCGCATGGGCGCCGCGTACGACTCGGTGGCCGTCGCGAACCCGCTGCGCAGCGTCGCGGGCGACGCCGCGTACGTGCGGGACGTCGTACGCGGGATCGGTGGACCGGTCATCCTCGTCGGCCACTCGTACGGCGGCATGGTGATCACGCAGGCCGCGGCCGGCGACACCTCGGTGCGGGCCCTCGTGTACGTCAACGCCTTCGCCCCGGACACCGGGGAGTCGGCACTGTCGCTGTCGGGCAAGTTCCCCGGCAGCACCCTGGCCGACACGCTGGTGCAGTACCCGGTGTCGACGGGTGGCAACGAGGTGGCGATCGCCCAGGACCGGTACCACGCGCAGTTCTGCGCGGACGCGTCGGGCGACATGGCCGCGCTGATGGCCCGGACCCAGCGGCCGATCACCGAGCAGGCACTGGGGGACCAGCTCACCGGCGACCCTGCCTGGCGGTCGCTGCCCAGCTGGTTCGTGTTCGGGGACCTGGACAAGAACATCCCGGTCGAGGCGCACCGCTTCATGGCCGAGCGGGCCAACCCTCGGGGGCAGCGCGAGGTCGTCGGCGGGTCGCACGCGATGGCGGTGGCCGACCCGAGTGAGGTCGCCGAGTCGATCATCGAGGCGGTTCGGGGGGTGAGCTGACGGTCCGGACGCTCAGCTGACGGGGGGGCCGACGCCGGAAGGCCGCCGGCCCACCCCGCCTGCTTGTCTAGCGGACCCGCAGCTGCTGGTGGACGGCCGCGGTGGGGGCGTGCACCGGGTCACCGGAGTAGGCGACGTGCACCGGGTACACCCCCGCGGACAGTCCGTCGGTCGGCAGGTCGACGACGGCCGCACCACCGCGCAGCGCCACCACGTGGGTCGCGCCGCCGAAGCTGACCGCGACCTCGCCGGTCACCGTCGGAGCCTTCGGGTGCGGCGACTGTGCCCGTACGTCGACGCGCAGTGTGAACGTGTCACCGCGAACGACCGAGGCAGGCGCGGCCTTCGCCTTCACCGTGACCCGTGCCGTGCCCGCCGGCACCACTGTGACCTGGGCCGAAGCGGACTTGGTCGGATCGACCACCGACGTGGCCACCACCGTGAGCGACGACGCGGTCTCCCCGGCGGCGACCGAGAGCAGGCCCGCCGCGGAGATGGTGGTGTCCGGGGAGGTCGCCCCCCGCACCGACCACGTCACCGCCGGGCTCACGCCCTCGTTGGTCGTCACCCGGGCGCGGAACTGCCTGGCCCAGTTCCACCCTGTCGTCAGGTTCACCGACGCGGGCGTCACCGACACCGAGTCCACCCCGGACCACAGGTGGTCCCGGGCGAAGATCGTGAACAGTTGGCCCGCCGTCATCCCGTCGTGCGCGCCGGGAACCTGGGCCGTCGCGGCGGCGTATCCCCGGGCCCGGAAGTTGTCAGCGATGGCGTTCTGGGTGTTGAGGTTGCCCTCGAAGACGCCGTTGCCGAGGAAGACGGAGAGGTCGTCGTCTCCCACCGCGTTGGCGATGGTGTCGTAGTCCCCGGTGGTGAGCGACGGGTTGCCGGAGAAGTGTCCGTAGAACCCGAAGGTGGTCGGGTAGTTCCTGATCACGACGCCGCCCGTCATTCCGCCGTACGAGAACCCGGCGTAGGCGCGCCCGGAGCGTTCGGTCGAGACGTGGTAGCGGCCCTCGATGAGGGGCAGGATCGTCTGGACCAGGTTGTTGGCCGCGTTGGTCTGGTTGTAGGAGGCGAAGCCGAGGCTGGTGCCCGTGAAGTGGTTGCCCATGGTGACGACCACTGTGGGCTCGATCTCGCCCTTGGCGATCATGTTGTCCAGGATGTTCGGGACGTTCGCGGGGACCATGAAGTCGGTCTCGTCGCCGAAGATGCCGTGCGCGAGGTACGCGACCTTGTACGGTTGCGCGCGGTTGGCGTCATAGCCGGCCGGCAGGTACACGCCGAGGTAGTGGCCGCTGTCGCCCAGGATCGTGGTGTACGGGATGTAGGTGACCGTGCCCCGCTTCGCGCGGTCGGCCACCGGCAACTCGTAGCCCGCGCGTTCCTTGAGCACCGGGTCGTTCTGCTTCTCGGCGTACGGCACGGACACGGCGTCGAGAACGTCGTTGTTCCTGACCCGGAACGAGGACTCGCCCGGGGGCCGCGGGTTCGTCGAGGCGGGATCCCAGATGCGCTTGTTCTCCCAGCCCTGGGTCGGGTCCCAGACCCGGTACCAGTAGCTGAGGCCTCCGGCGTGCAGCGGGACCGAGACCGACCAGTTCCCCTTCGGGTCTCTGGTCATGTCGCGGAGGAACTCGGTGCCGCCGGAGTGGTAGCGCCCCGGTTGCCACTGTTCCGGCTGGTAGCGCGTGGTGCCGGTGTTGACGTCGAGCAGGGTCAGGTCGCCGGCGAGGCGGACCTGGGTGGCGTGCGGGTTGCGGTAGACGAACGTGACGGTGTAGCCGGTGGGTGAGGTGCGGTCCGCCTTGACGGTCGCGCCCGGCGCGGGGGTGGGCCTGCCGGCGGCGGCAGCTGGCGCGGGGACGACGGCCCCCGCTCCGAGTGCCGTGAACGCGAGAATCGAGATCGCAAGCCGGAGCCTGCGTCTTCCGGTCGTTTCCCTCATGCGCGAAGACTCCTCTGTGGTCGCACGTCGCGGTCTGGTCCGGGCACTGGCAGTCGAGGGGTTTCGATGGACGCTAAATCGAATTAGCATCGGGAAGTCTGGCGGGGTATGCCGTTCGGTGTCAAGGTTTGCGGCGCCGACGCCGGGCTCGCGCCCCGCTCACCCGAGCATGCCCGCACCCCCGGCAGCCTGCGGGTTCGCCCGGCTGGCCGCCGCCGGGGTGGCAAGGTGAATTCCATGGACCGCACGCACGTCGAGGACTGGCTCGCCGCCTACGAGCGACTCTGGCGTACGCCGGGCACGGACGGCCTGGTCGGGCTCTTCACCGAGGACGCGAGCTACCAGCAGGGCCCGTACTGGACGCCGGTCGTCGGGCTGCCGGCCATCGCCCGGATGTGGGAGAAGCAGCGCAAGGGTCCCGACGAGGTGTTCCAGATGACCACGGAGATCGTCGCGGTCGAGGGTGACACCGCCGTGTCGCGCCAGGAGGTCCGCTACGGCGACCCGGTCGAGCAGGAGTACCGCGACCTGTGGGTCATCCGGTTCGCCGGCGACGGCCGGTGCCGGTCGTTCGAGGAGTGGCCGTTCTGGCCGGGGCAGCAGCCGGCCAGCTCTCCGGACGGGTCGTGACGTGGGAACGCGGCGCCCGTCGGGTGGTGTGCTCCGTCACGGCGGCGGGCATGGGCAGGACGTTGGGGTGCCGCGAGGCGACTGCTACAGTCGAGATTGTTGCGGCCGCAAATTTATCGACAGCAACTACTTTGGGAAGGGATGCCTCCGATGACCAAGCTTTCCGTCATCTACTACTCGTCCACCGGGACCCTGCACGCCATGGCCAAGCGCCTCGCCGAGGCTGGCGAGAAGGCCGGCGCCGAGGTGCGACTGCGTCAGGTTCCGGAACTCGCCCCGGGCGAGGCCATCGCCTCCAACGCCGCCTGGAGCCAGCACTTCGACGCCACGAAGAACGAGCCGAAGGCGACCGCCGACGACGTCGTCTGGGCGGACGCGGTGCTGTTCGGCACCCCCACCCGGTACGGCAACGTCGCCAGCCAGCTCAAGCAGTTCATCGACACCCTCGGTCCGCAGTGGGCGCAGGGGCTGCTCGCCGACAAGGTGTACGCCGGGTTCACCGCGTCCATGACCGCGCACGGCGGCCAGGAGTCGACCCTGCTGGCGCTCTACAACACCATCCACCACTTCGGCGGCCTGATCGTGCCCCCGGGTTACACCGACCCGCTGAAGTTCGCCGACGGCAACCCGTACGGCGTCTCGCACGTCACCGGCGGCAACAACGACGCCCCGCTGGGCGACGCCCAGTTCGCCGCCCTGGACCACATGGCCTCGCGGGTGGTCAAGATCGCCGGGAAGCTCAACGCCTGAGGGTGCTGCCGCCGAACCGGACGCCGGTTCGACGCGGGTGCGCAGTTGCGCGAGGGCCGGCCTCCCGGGAGGGGAGGCCGGCCCTCGGCGGCCTCACACCACCACCGCGGCCATGGCGGCGTGCGGTCGGTGCTGGTCGTCGCCGGCTCGGGGTAGGCGTTCGACCTCCCGGAAGCCGGCCTGGGTGAGTCGCTCGGAGAGCGCGTCGAGCGGCCACCGATAGGCGGTCACGACCTTGTGGTCGAAGGCGCCGACCTCGTCGGCGGAGAAGGTGCCCAGCACCAACCGCCCGGCCGGGACCAGCGCCCGGTGAAACTCGGTGAGTACGCCGTCGAGTTCCTGCGGCGGAAGATGGATCAACGAGTACCAGGCCAGGATGCCGTCGACGGACCCGTCGGCGACGTCGAGGTGGGCCAGCGACCCGAGCCGGAACTCGACGTCCGGGTGGGCGGCCCGCGCGTGCGCGATGAACTCGGGGACCAGGTCGATCCCCGCCGCGTCGACACCGAGTGCCCGGAGGTAACCGGTGAGGTGGCCGGGCCCGCAGCCCAGATCGAGCACCGGGCCCTGTCGATCCCCCAGGTGTCGCTCGATGAGGGCGAGGTCGTCGGGGTGTACCTGCTCCTTGGTGCCGAACATCTCGATGTACAGCTCTGCGACGGACGTGTAAGCCTGCCGTACCGGGTCCGTTTCCATCGCGGCACTATACGGGTCACCACACCTTGCGGGTCGCGCCTACCGTGATGGCCATGACACGTCGAGCCACGCTGGCCGGCATCTCTGTGGGCCTGCTTCTGCTGGGTTGCTCGGTCGGCACGCGGGCGGAGCGCGACCCGGAACCTCGAACCGCTCCGGAGTCGACCGCCAGCGCCAGCGCCAGCGCCGACGCCGCCGCCACCGCCGAGGCGGTCGGTTTGCTGCGGGCGGGCACGGCGTTCGTCAATCAGACGAGCTTTCGCAGCGACGTCGACATCGCCAGCCAGATCACCTCGCTGTCGCACACCGACAACGTCAACAAGCGTGTGAACGCCACGATCACGGCGCCGGGCGGGACGATCGAGATCCGGATGATCGACGACGACGTCTACCTGAAGGCCGGTCAGCTCCTGCGGGGCGTGGGCGACCAGTGGATGGTCCTCGACCCGGCCCGAGTGCCGGCGGGCTTCGCCCTGAGCTTCGCGCCGGGCAGGAACGACTCCGGCGGCTCGGGCCGCCTCATCGACGCGATCGTCACCGCACGTGCCGACGGCCGTCAGATCACCGGGACGATCGACGCGAGCCGGATCGGCGTCGGTAACGGGATCAGCTTCCGGCTCGATCCCGGTGGTGTCTTTCCGGACAGCGCACGGCGACACGCGTTCCGGGCGATGCTGGACACCGAGGGTCGGCTGGTCAGCTTCCTGATGCCGGAGGCCAGTGGTCTGCCGAGCGCGTCCCTGCGCTACAGCGACTTCGGGTCGACGGTCAGCGTCGTCCGGCCGGCCGGGGCGGTCGTCGCCCCCGAGGCCCTCTATCCCCAGCTCGGCATGGGTGGCGGCGGGTAACCGGGCCAGCCGTTTGCCTCCTGCGGCTAATGCGGTTAGCCTTAAGCTAATCGCATTAGCTCGCTGTGGAGGCGTCATGACCGAATACCTGGACATTGCCGGCAACACCATCGCCTACGACCTCACCGGGCAGGGGCCACTGGTCGTTCTGGCGCACGGCATGGGCGACAGCCGGCACTCGTACCGGTTCGTCGCTCCGGCCCTGGCCGCCGCCGGATACCGGGTCGCCGCCGTTGACATCCGCGGCTGCGGTGACTCCAGCCTCGGCTGGGACGGCTACAGCCGCACCGACATCGCTGACGATCTCGTCGCCGTGGTACGCCACCTCGGCGGCCCGGCGGTGCTCATCGGCCAGTCGATCAGCGGCGGTGCCGCGACCATCGCGGCGGCGACCGCGCCCGACGTGATCTCCGGCGTCATCGAGCTGGCGCCGTTCACCCGCGCGCAGTCCATCGACCTCGCCGGGCTGGTGAGGGTCAAGCGCTACCGGGCCGGTTACCTGCACCTGGCGCAGGTGCTGCTGCGGGGCAGCGTGGCGAGCTGGCGCAACTACCTCAACCTGGCGATCCCGACCAAGCCCGCCGACTGGGACAGCGAGCTGGCGCGCATCGAGGCCAAGATGAGTGAGCCCGGCCGGATGAAGGCCCTCCAGGCCATGGCCAAGACCAGCGCCGCCGACGCTGGTCGGCAGCTGCCCAACGTCACCTGCCCGGTCCTGGTGATCCAGGGCAGCGTCGACCCCGACTGGGCCGACCCGCGGGCCGAGGGCGAACGCATCATCGCCGACCTGCCGCAGGGGCTCGGCGAGCTGGCCGTCATCGAGGGCGCGGGACACTACCCGCACACGCAGACGCCCGACGAGGTCGTCGCCCTGGCCCTGCCCTTCCTCGCCCGGACGCTGACCAATGCCTAAGGCTCGGCTCACCCCGGCGTCGGTCACCGAAGCCGCCGCCGCGCTTGTCGACGAGGTCGGCTTCGACAACCTCAGCATGGGCCTGCTCGCCGAACGGCTCGGGATCAAGACCCCCTCGCTCTACAAGCACGTCAGCAGCCAGGCCGACCTGGCACACCGGATCGCGATCCTGGCCATGACCGAGGCCGGCGATGTCATCCGTGACGCCATCCAGGGTCGGGCCGGTAGCGACGCGCTCGCCGCGGGGGCGCAGGCGATGCGCACGTACGTGCGGGAACACCCCGGCCGGTACGCGGCGGCCAACGCGGTCCGCCCGACCGGCCCCGACGACCCGTTCATTCCGGCCAGCGAGCGGGTGCTCGCCTCCTGGGCGGCCATGCTCAGCGGGTACGGGCTGGACCCGGGCCAGGAGATCCACGCCATGCGGACGCTGCGCAGCGTCCTGCACGGGTTCGCGACCCTGGAGGCGGCCGGCGGGTTCCAGATCGACACGTCGGTCGACGAGAGTTTCACCTGGCTGATCAACTTTATCGATCAGGGCCTGCGTGCCGGCGCCAGCACCGGCGCCGCTGACACCGGGTCGACCCCTCAGCCGTACGCGAGCAGGAAGTCGACGGTGCCCGTGCCACCGGGTTGCCCGGCCGGAACCGGCAGGCCGGGCTCACTGTTCAGCACGTAGAACCCGCCGCTTCCGGTCAGTCGGGGCGTCACGGCCAGCATCTGCGCCGCCATGGTCGTCCCGGTCGGCCGCACCACGCTGTCCAGGAGGAGCCGGAAGAGGTTCCCGTTCAGGTTCGCGACGTGCAGCACCCGGTACGAGCGGGGGGCGGGCAGGCCGGTGCTGGTCAGGCCCCAGACCGGCACGATCTGGTTGCGCCACCGCGTCGGATCGTTGCTGATCGCACTGTCGTGGTTGTTCAGTTGCGTCTGGATTCCCGAGTGGATGCCGGCCAGGTGGATGTGCAACTGGTCCTGCATCCGGATCGTCGGGTCGGCGGAGTTGACGCCCAGCCCGATGTGCGGGTAGACGACGTGACCGGGCTGCCCCGGCTGGGCGTTGTTCCACGCCTCCAGCCAATAGTTCGGGGCACTGGCGGTGGTGATGAACGGACACTCGATGCCGCTGATCCGGCAGCTGGGGAGGAGCAGGTAGTCGTGGTTCGACCCCGACCCTCCATTGAGGACCACGTACGTGGGAGTCGTGCGCAGGCACTGGGGAAACGGTGGGCCGGTCTTCGTACCCTCGCAGACCTGGACCCGGTCCCGTGGTTGCCGTGCTGGGGGCGAACGTGAACGTTGTCGAGATTAGGGCGAAAGCGGGCAATTGACGCGACGGCCGGTGAACGGGTCGCCTGATCGTGTCGTCGTCGTGCGACGATTTCCGGCGTGACAGAGACCGCTGTGACACTGACCGAGATCCGCGCTCGGATCGACGAACTCGACGGTGACCTGGTCGGCCTGCTCGCCCGGCGCGAGGCGCTGGTCCGGCAGGCCGCCCCGCTCAAGAGCGACGGTCAGGCGGTCCGCGCACCGGAGCGCGTGGCGCAGGTGGTGGCCCGGGTCCGCGCGCTGGCGGGCGAGGCCGGCGCCGACCCGGATCTGATCGAACGGATCTACCGGGGCATGATCCAGGCCTTCATCGACATGGAGACCGACGAGCACCACCGGATCACCGGCGGGTCGGCGCCGCCGACGCGGTGATCGTCCGGGCCGGGCGCGCTCAGGTCGCGCCGTGGCCGGCACCTTCCGGGCTCGCCGTCGCTGGCGGTGCGTAGCCGAGCTCGTACGAGATCTTGTTGGCGGTCTCCAGCAACAGCGGAAGGTTGCTTTTCAGCTGATCGAGGCTCGCGATGACCTCGATCGCCGTGATCGAGGCGGCGGCGATGACCTGACCCCGTGAATCCCTGATCGGCGCGGCCACGCACATCACGTAGGCGTCGTGCTCGCCGTTGTCCATGGCCCAGCCGCACTGCTGGATGCGGGCGAGTTCGGCTTCCAGGGCGTCGTGGTCGGTGAAGGTGGTGTCGGTGAATTTCTCGAAGACGACGTGGGAGAGCAGGCGGTCGCGCTCCTGCCGGGGCAGGTACGCCAGGATCGTCTTGCCGACGGCGCTGGCGTAGATCGACACCGCGCGTCCCACCCGTGACGGCAGCTTGACGGCGTCGAACGCCGGGCTGTCCACCTTGTCGATATAGATGATCTCGTCGCCGGTCAGCTGCGCCAGGTGTACGGTGTGGCCGGTCTCGCGTTGCAGCGCACGAAGGTGCGCGGCCGCGGGCTGGCGGAGGTCCATCGAGCCGAGCGCGAGCTCGGACAACTCGATCAGGCCGCTGCCGAGCACGTAGGTGCCCGCGCCGGTCCGACGGACGAAGCGCGCGGACTCCAGTGTTTGCAGGATGCGCAGGGCTGTGGACTTGTGGACGCCGAGCACGTCCGCAGCCTCGGTAAGGGACAGCGGGTGCTCCGCGGATCGCCGGATGAGGTCGATCGCGCGACGAATCGATTGCGCCAAGGCTGTTTCTCCCCTCGCGCGACGGATAGCGCCGTCGCTGTCATTGCATATTGTGCAATATAGATGACGCGATGCGCAATCGCCACTTGACACCGTTGCACATGGCGCTACGATCGTTGCAATTTCACCCCCTTGACGCCAACTCGTAACAGTGGAGTAACGATGGGTAATCAGCGCTCTCGCTTCGGCATCGTCAGGGCGACATGTGCCCTGGGCTTGGTTGCCGCTCTCTTGACCGGTTGCGGCTCGGACGGCGACTCCGGTGACGGCGTCACCAAACTGACCTTCGCCGCCTCGACCTTCGGCGACCCCGGCCGTGGGCCCCTGTTGACGAAGTGGCTCGAAGAGTTCAACCAGAGCCAGACCAAGGTCCAGGTCTCCGCCGCCGCGGTGCCGTACCCGACCTTCGGCCAGACCGTGCTCACCCAGATGGGCAGCGGCAAGGGCCCCGACCTGGTCCGCTTCGACATGCCCGAGTTCGAGGCGGCCTCGGACGCCGGCCTCGTCGCGCCGCTGGACAAGGTGATCGACGCCAGCAAGTACGACCTGCTCAAGCAGCCGGACCAGTTCATGGTCCACGACGGTGTCCGGCACGGCGTCATCTTCGAAGCGTCGAACTACGCGATGTTCTACAACGCGGACCTGATCCCGACGCCGCCGACCACCTTCGAGCAGTTCACCTCGACGGCGAAGTCGCTGACCAAGGGCGACGTCTTCGGTCTGGCGTTCCGCCAGACCGAGGCCGAGGAGGCCGGTGTCTGGCAGGACATCTTCAACTACGTCTACGGCTTCGGCGGCGCCTGGTCCGACGGGAAGAACCTGACCATCAACTCGCCCGAGAACCTCAAGGGCCTGCAGGCGTTCAAGGACCTCTACGACGCGAACGTGATCCCGCGCGGAGCCGACGCGGCGACGTTCCGGCGGATGTTCGCCGAGGGCAAGGTCGGGATGGAGCTCAACAACGGCGGCTACGTGACCGCCACCCGCGGCCAGAACGCCAAGCTGAACTTCAGCGTCGCCCCCATCCCGTTCCCGGTCCGCAAGCAGGGCGCGATTCTCGCCCCGGTCGTCATCAACGAGGCGAGCGAGCACCAGGAGGAGGCGGGCACCTTCATCAAGTGGGCGCTGGAGCCGCAGAACCAGGTCAAGCTGCAGGAGATCCTCGGCGCGAGCAGCGTCGCCACCACCACGCAGCGCAGCGCGGAGACGCTCAAGGAGACCCCGTTCCTCACCGTCTTCGACGGGCTCACCGAGACCAGCCTGCCGCAGATCGTGTTGGGGTTCGAGGCCAAGACGCCGGACATCCGCAAGGTGGTCGTGCAGAACGTCGTCGCTGCCCTGCAGGGCAAGACCGACCTGAAGTCGGCACTGGACCGCGCCCAGCAGCAGGCGACCGAACTGGTCCGCTGACCGCTCGACACGGCGACGCTGCCGGCGCGACGATCCGTGCGCCGGCAGCGTCCTTCCCCAGAAGGATCGAACCCGATGACTGTGGTCGAGCAGACCGGAGCACCGAAGACAACATCCCCAGGCCGGGCCCGGCGTCGGCCCAGCCCCCTGGGTAGCAAGTGGACGCCGTACCTCTTCCTGGCCCCCGCCGCGCTGTTCATCCTCGTCTTCCAGGCGGTACCCCTGCTCCAGGAGGTGTACCTCAGCTTCACCAGGACGAGGCTGCTCAACCCCACCCGCAGCGAGTGGGTCGGGCTCGACAACTACAACCGGATCTTCGGCGACCCCGAGTTCCACCGCACCCTGCTGATCACCATCGTCTACGTGATCACCTGCGTCGTCGTCGCGATCGGCGCCGGGCTGGTCGTCGCGCTGCTGCTCAACAAGAAGTTCCGGGGTCGTGGCGTGGCGCGGGCGCTGGTGACGGTGCCGTGGGCTGCCCCCGGTATCGCGGTCGCGCTCATCGCCACCTGGATGCTCAACGCGCAGTACGGCATCGTGAACCGCTTCCTCGACGCCGTGGGGCTCGGGGTGCCCGGCGGCGCCATCCTGGACAGCCCGCGCTACGCGCTCCCGGCGGTGCTCGCCACGACCATCTGGCAGCTGTTCCCGTTCACCTCCGTGGTGCTGCTCTCCGCGCTGCAGTCCGTTCCGCAGGACCTCAACGAGGCCGCGACCGTCGACGGCGCGGGACGGTGGGCCACCTTCCGCGCCGTCACCTGGCAGGTCATCAAGCCGACAGTGGGTCTGCTGGCCCTGCTGATGACGATCTGGTCGCTGCGGCGGTTCGAGCTGATCTGGCTGATGACCAAGGGCGGGCCGGTCGGGGCCACCGAGACGCTCGTCATCGACCTCTACTCGCAGGCGTTCGACTCCAAGGAACTCGGATCGGCGGCGGCCATCGGCATGGTCGGCGTCGTCATCTCGCTCATCGTCATCATCGGCAGCCGCCTGGTCGCCCGTGCCGTGGAGAAGGGGGACGTCCGATGAGGCGCTTCCGTTTCGGTGTCACCGCACGGATCGTCGCCGTGCTCGTCGTGCTGGGTGTCGCGGTGTTCCCGCTGTACTGGATGTTCGTCACGGCGCTGTCCAGCAACAGCGACCTCTTCGCCGACCAGCCCCGGCTCACGCCGGACCTCGGCCAGTTCGGGGTCTTCGTGGACGCGCTGGCCGAGGGCAAGGCCGCGGGTTGGCTGCTCAACAGCCTGATCATCGCCGTCGGCACCATGGTCGTCTCGGTCGGCCTGGGCATCCCGCTCGGCTATGCGCTGTCCCGGTTCTCGTTCTGGGGCAAGGCCGTGCTGACCGTCGTGCTGCTGTTCACGCAGATGCTTCCCGAGGCGCTCATGGTCGTCCCGCTGTTCGCGCTGTTCCGCCGCTTCGAACTGCTCGACTCGCTGGCCGGCCTCGTCCTCGTCAACTCCGCCTTCGTGCTGCCGATCGTCGCCTTGATCCTCAAGGGCGCCATCGACGGCATCCCGAAGGAGTTGGAGGAAGCCGCCCGCGCCGACGGCGCCCGGCCGTTCACCACCCTCACCCGCATCAACGTGCCGCTCATCGCCCCGTCGATCGCGGCCACCGCGGTCATCGCCTTCTTCCACGCCTGGAACGAGTACGTGTTCGCGGTGACCTTCATCTTCAACCCCGACCTGCAACCCGCCTCCGTCGGCATCGCGAACTTCATCGGCGAGCTGGGAACACCGATCCAGACGGTGATGGCTGTCGCCTTCCTGTTCACACTGCCCGCCGTCGCCTTCTACCTGTTGGTCCAGAAGTACGTGGTGTCCGGCATGACCGCCGGTGCGGTGAAGGGTTGAGCCGAAAGATGAAGATCATCTCTGTCGACACGCTGGTCGTCGACTTCTACCGCACGAACCTCGTCATCGTGCGCGTGCGCACCGACGAGGGGATCACCGGGCTCGGTGAGGCCACCCTGGAGGGCAAGGAACGCGCCGTCCAGGGTGCGATCGCCGAGCTGGCCGAGGCGGTGGTGGGCCTGGATCCCACCAGCATCTCGAAGATCCTCTACGAGACCGCGCGGGACTGGTACTGGCGCGGCGGCCCGGTCATCATGACCGCGTTGAGCTCGCTGGAGATGGCCCTGTGGGACATCTCGGCGCGTGAGCTGGGCGTCCCGGTCTCCCGGCTGCTCGGCGGCGCGACCCGGGACCGGGTCCGCGCGTACGCGAACGGTTGGTTCTCCGGCGCCGTCACACCGGAGGACTACGCGGCCGCCGCGCGCCGGACGGTGGAGTCCGGCTTCCGGGGCCTCAAGTGGGACCCGTTCGAGAACTACGACCTCACCATCACCACCGCACAGTTGGACCGGGTGCTGGCCCAGATCGACGCCGTCCGTCAGGCGGTGGGCCGCGATGTCGAACTGTTCGTCGAGGGGCACGGCCGCTTCGACGTCCGCCACGCCATCAAGGTCGCCAACGAGATCGCCCAGTTCGACCCGGTGTGGTTCGAGGAGCCGTGCCCACCGGACAATCTTGACGCGCTCGTCGACATCCGTCGCGCGTCGCCGGTGCCGATCGCGGCGGGGGAGCGGTGGTACGGCCGGCAGGGTTTCGCCCCGGCGCTGGCCCGCCAGGCCGTCGACTTCGTCCAGCCCGACGTGACGCACGCCGGTGGGATCGCCGAGCTGGCCTTCATCTCCACGCTCGCCGCGACCAGCTACGTGGGGTTCGCGCCGCACAACCCGAGCGGCCCCCTCAGCACCGCCGCGACGCTGCAACTCGGGGCGACGCTGCCCAACTTCCGGTACCTGGAGATCATGGCGACCGACGTGCCGTGGCGTCCGGAGATCACCAACGAGCGGCTGGTGCTGACCGAGGACGGCGACATCCTCATCCCGAACGGGGTCGGCCTGGGCATCGAGGTGGATCTCGCCGCGATCGAGCAGCACCCGTTCACACCCCATCCGCTGCGGATGTTCCAGGACGCCGTCTACGACATCCGTCCCCGCGACGAGCGGTCCTTCTTCAACCTGGAGAGCGACTCATGACGGTGCCACGGCCGCGAGGGCAGGCCGCGGGTGCGGACTGGGTCGGCACCGCCGCCGAGGCGTTGCCGGACGACCCCGACAGCGTCCTCATCGGCCGGATCTGGGATCCGACCGGCGACGGCCCCTCACCGGTGACCGTCCGCGACGGCGAGGTCATCGACCTCAGCCACCGGTTCCCGACCGTCCGCGACATCTGCGAGCTGCCCGACCCGGCCGCGACGATCGCCGGGATCGACGGGCCGAGGGTGGGTGACTTCGGGGAGATGCTGGCCAACACGGCGCCCGCGACCCGGGACCGCGACCACCCCTGGCTGCTCGCCCCGGTCGACCTCCAGGCGCTCAAGGCCGCCGGCGTGACCTTCCCCATCTCCATGATCGAACGGGTGATCGAGGAACGGGC
Organism: Glycomyces sp. NPDC047369; assembly: GCA_040643255.1. GTDB lineage: Bacteria > Actinomycetota > Actinomycetes > Mycobacteriales > Micromonosporaceae > Glycomyces. The sequence goes on from JBEYTX010000003.1 coordinate 454,430, forward strand.
GCGGGGAGACCTCGCGCTGGCGGCGGACATCCGTCAGCGCATGCTCGACGACGTCGGCGTCGACCTGCACAACCTGGCGGCCGGCTCACCGGAGGCGGACCGGCTCAAGAGCCTGCTGGTGGCCGAGGGCATGTGGAGCCAGTACCTGGAGGTGGGGATCGGCCCGGACGCCGAGATCTTCACCAAGGGACAGATCCTCTCCGCCGTCGGCACCGCCGTCCCGGTCGGCGTGCTCGCCGCGTCGACCTGGAACAACCCGGAGCCCGAGGTCACGCTCATCGTCGCGTCCAGCGGCCGGGTCGTCGGCGCCACCCTCGGCAACGACGTGAACCTGCGCGACATCGAGGGCCGCTCGGCGCTCCTGCTCCCGCTGGCGAAGGACAACAACGCCTCCTGCGCCCTCGGGCCGCTGATCCGGCTCTTCGACGACCGATTCGGTATGGATCGGGTCCGCGAACTCGAAGTGCGCCTGGAGGTTCGCGGTGTGGACGGCTTCCACCTGGAGGCGGTCTCGGAGATGACCCGGATGTCGCGTGATCCGCAGGAGCTGGTCCGGCAGCTGATCGGGCCGCACCACCACTATCCCGACGGCGCCGCCCTGATGCTCGGCACCATGTTCGCGCCCATCCAGGACCGGGACCGCCCCGGCGAGGGCTTCACCCACAAGGTCGACGACGTGGTACGGATCAGCTGCCCGGCGCTCGGCACCCTGGTCAACCGGGTGCGGCACGCGGAGGAGTGCGAGCCCTGGCACTTCGGAGTCCGCGATCTGATGGGCAATCTGGTGAGGAGAGGACTGCTGTGAACGTGGTCAGCACTGTCGATCCGCGCGACGGTCAGCGTCGCGCGACGGATCTCAGCGAGACCGACGAGTCTCGGCTGGAGGTGATCGCCGGTCAGGCGTCCGGGGCGGCGCAGTGGTTGGCCGCCCGCGGGCGGGTCGGCCGCGCGGAGCTGCTGGACGCGATCGCCGCGTCGCTGGAGTCCCGGCGGGCGGACCTGGTCGCCGCCGCCGAGGTGGAGACCGGGCTGAGCCACGCGCGACTCGACGGGGAACTCACCCGGGCGGCGGTCCAGTTCCGGATGTTCGGCGAGGTGCTGCGCGACGGAGCGTACGTCGAGGCGGCCATCGATCACGCCGCCGACACACCACTCGGGCGCGGCCCGGACCTGCGGCGGATGCTCGTGCCGCTCGGGCCGGTCGCCGTTTTCGGGGCCAGCAACTTCCCGTTCGCCTTCTCGGTTGCCGGCGGTGACACTGCCGCCGCGCTGGCCGCCGGGTGCCCGACGATCCTGAAGGCCCACCCGTCGCACCCGCTGACCTCGCAGGCCTCCGCCGCCGCGATCGAGTTGGCCGTCCGCGACCTCGGCGGGCCCGAGGGCGTCATCTCGATCGTGTACGGCGAGCAGGCCGGTCGCTCGCTGGTGCGCCACCCGGCGATCCGGGCGGCCGCCCTGACCGGCTCGGTCGGCGCCGCCCGCGCCATCCAGGCGGCCATCGACGAACGACCCGACCCCATCCCGCTGTACGCCGAACTGAGCAGCGTGAACCCGATCGTGGTGCTGCCCGACGCGGCCGGCGCCCGGGCGGACCAGATCGCCGAGGGGCTGTTCGGGTCCTTCACGAACTCGGGCGGTCAGCTGTGCACCAAGCCCGGCCTGGCGTTCGTCCCGTCGGATCCGGGTGGTGACCGTCTGGTCGACGCGCTGCGGTCGAGGGTCGACTCGTCGGGCGGCGCGGTCCTGCTCAACGAGCGCATCCGGGACGCGTACGAGAGTCGGGCCACGGAGTTCGAGCGGGCCGGCGCGCGGGTGGCGGCGCGGCCGCAGGTCGACCGGGGCGCGGGCTTCACCGTGGCGCCGACCCTCCTGGAGGTCGGCCTCCCCGGCCTGACCGCCGAGATCGCCGACGAGTGCTTCGGACCGCTTCTGGTCGTGGTCCGCTACGAGGACGACGCCGACCTCGACGCCGCGCTGAACGCCGTTCCGCCGTCGCTGACCGGCTCGCTGCACAGTGGACCGGGCGACGACCCCGACGTGGTACGCCGCCTGGCCGACGTGTTCGCCGCCCGCGCCGGTCGCGTCGTCTTCGACGGCTACCCCACCGGTGTCCGGGTGTCGTGGGCCCAGCACCACGGTGGGCCCTGGCCGTCGACGAACGCCGTGCACACGTCGGTCGGCGCCACGTCGATCCGACGGTTCCTGCGCCCGCTGGCGTGGCAGGACGCCCCGGCCTGGGTCCTGCCCGAGGAGTTGCGCGACGAGTACACCGCCATTTCCCGGCGAATCGATGGGAGGTTGGTGCCAGCGGCCGGGTAACCGCCTCCGCCGGTCGTTGCGGGTGCGTTTTCGCGCCACCTGTGGCTGGCGCGCGAATTCCTTGCCGAAATTGACCAGACAGGGAATTCGCGCGCCGGTCGTTCTGGCGCCGCCGAAGCGTGCCCAAATTGTTTGTGGCGCAATCTATTTGGTCCGGGTTCACGGACCCTTCTTGACCATCAATGCAATTCATGGTTTTGTTTTCGACAGGGAACGATGTTAGCGCTCGCATCGCTGCATCGCTCGTTACTGGTATCCCTTCGCCTCACCATCGAATGGTCGGTCGGCCGCTCGGTTGCGGTCTGACCACACGCCGAAGAGGGAGCAGGACATGCCCGTTGCACCTCCCCGTCCCCTGACGCCGGCACCGACGCGCCGGCTGATGCTCGCGCTGCTCGCCGCCATCACCGTCACGGCCGGCACGGTCGCCGCACCGGCGGCCTCGGCCGCACCGCCGGCGCCGCCCGCGCCGCTGGGCCCGACCGTCACCCGCACCGACCAGGCCCCCACCGGCTACACAGTCACCTTCCGGTACCAGGCGCCAGCCGATGTCCAGCAGGTCCACATCTACGGCGACTGGTTCTACTCCCGACCGGAGAACATCGGCTGCCAGGACTGCGGCGACGCGCGCCCGCCCGCCGAGTGGCAGCCGGGCGACGTCGCGGCCACCCCGTGGCACACCCAGGCCATGCGGAAGGGTCCCGACGGGGTGTGGACCTTCACCACGCCACTGCCGGCGGGCACCTTCCGCTACGCGTTCACCCACGACTGCGCCAACGAGCTCGCCACCGGCTGTGCCCTGCACGACGACCCCGCCAACCGCTGGCAGATCCAGCCGCAGTACCCGGGAGCGCCCGGCGCGGTACGCAGCACGATCTACGTCCCGGCCAGTCGGAAGTTCCCCACGTACGACACCGGTTACCAGGCGCCGGTGGCCAAGGTCGGCCGGCTGGAGTCCCGGCGGTACCCCTCGCCACTGTCGACCAACCCGGCGGGAGTGCACGACATCGTCGTCTACCTGCCGCACGGCTACGACCCGAACCGGGCCACGCCGTACCCGACGCTCTACCTGAGCCACGGCAGCGGTGACCACTCGACCGCCTGGACGATGCAGGGCGTGGCCCACCTGATCCTGGAGAACGCGGTCAAGGACCGGGCGGCGCAGCCGATGGTGATCGTCTCCACCGACTTCAACGGCCTCCCCGGTGGCAACGAGGGCTACGTCAACGAGCTGCGCGACAACATCTTCCCGTTCGTCGAGCAGAACTACCACGTCTCGACCCGGGCGCAGGACCGCGCCTTCGCCGGCTTCTCCGCCGGTGGCAGCCGGGCGTACACCATCATGTACAACCACACCGACCTGTTCGGCTACCACGCGGCGTGGAGTGCGGGCGGTCCGGCAGCCACCCCGGCGCAGGTCGACAGCATGAAGGCGGTGACCGGTGGCATCATGATCGGCACCGGGCTCCAGGACCGGCTGGGCAACATCGCCGAGAACTCCCAGCGCAACGCCGCCGCGCTGCGGGCGGCCGGCGTCGAGTTGGACGAGTACAACGTGCCGGGCGTGCACACCTGGCACGTCTGGCGCCCGCTGCTGGACCACTACCTGCGTACCCTGGCCTTCCGGGCCACCACCACCGGTCTCGACGTCACCACGTCGTCGGCGGGCGGGTCGCGGCTGACGAAGGTCACCGCCACCGCGACCGTCGACGCGGTCAGCACCAGCGCGTCGGCACCGGCCGGCCGGGTCGACTTCTTCGCTGGTGACACGCGTCTCGGGTCGGCCCCGGTGCGCCACGGCGTCGCCCGGTTGACGACGACCGTCCGCGGTGAGCTGAACGCGCCGGTGGTCGCCCGCTACCAGGGCGACAAGCTCTTCAACGATTCGCACAGCGATCCGGTCGACGCCCGGTAGTCCCCGGCTCGACCCCGTACTCCCTGTGGTGGGGAAGCCCCGGCCGCGCACCCCTGGTGAAGCCAGGATGTGCGCGGCCGGGGTGGTTCGTCAGCCGATCACGCGCTGGTGTCGGTGGCGCGCAGCCGCAGCATGGTCCAGGACGCCTGCGGAAGAGTCAGTCCGACGCTGCCGTCGGCGCCGCGTGCGGTGCCGTTGGGGCGCGGCGCGGCGTGGTCCGGACCGTCGGCGGTGTTCTTGGCGTGCAGGTCGGTGCCGCCGACGGTGACGCACTCGATGATGTCGGTGACCTGGGCGCCGGCGACGTCGATGGTCACCTCGGCCGGGGTGTCGAGGGCCCGGTTGACGAGGAAGACGCTCATCTCCCCGGTGCTGTCGTCCCAGGTGGAGACCGCGTCGACCGCGTCGACCTCGCCGTAGCGGCCGGTGGTCGTCGTGCTGCCGTCGCGCAGCACGTCCAGCACGGTGCCCTGGGCGTGCCGGGCGGTGCGGGCGAAGGGGTGGAAGATGGTCTGCCGCCAGGCCGAGCCGCCCGGCTCGGTCATGATCGGTGCGATGACGTTGACAAGTTGGGCCTGGCAGGCCGCTGTCACCCGGTCACTGTGCCGGAGCAGGCTGATCAGCAGGCCGCCGACGACGACCGCGTCGGCCACGCTGTAGTGATCCTCCAGCAGCGGCGGCGCTACCGGCCAGTCCTCGCCGCTCGGGGGCGTGGACGGGGCGGCGGACTGGTACCACACGTTCCACTCGTCGAACGCGATCATGATCTTCTTGGTCGACCGGCGGATCGCGCCCACCGAGTCGGCGATGGCGGTGACGGCGTCGATGTACCTGTCCATCTCCTCGGCCGAGGCGAGGAAGCTGGCCAGGTCGTCGTCGACCGGCTGGTAGTAGGCGTGCAGCGAGATCAGGTCGACGTCGTCGTACGCCTCGGTCAGCACGTCGCGCTCCCATCTGCCGAAGGTCGGCATGCCGAGGTGTGAGGAGCCGCAGGCGACGAGTTCGAGATCGGGGTCGAAGCGGCGCATGGCCTTAGCGGTCTGCGCCGCGAGACGCCCGTACTCGGTCGCGCTTCGCTGGCCCACCTGCCACGGGCCGTCCATCTCGTTGCCCAGGCACCACAGCTTGATCCCGTACGGGTCGGTCGCGCCGTTGGCGCGGCGCTGGTCGGCGAGGTGACTCCCGCCGCGGTGATTGGCGTACTCGAGCAGGTCGACGGCCTCGGCGGTGCCCCGGGTGCCGAGGTTGACCGCCATGATCGGGTCCAGGTCGGCCTTGCTGACCCAGCGCATGAACTCGTCCAGCCCGAACGCGTTGGTCTCCAGGCTGTGCCAGGCGAGGTCGAGCCTCGTCGGTCGTTTGTCGACCGGGCCCACGCCGTCCTCCCAGCGGTAGGAGGAGACGAAGTTGCCGCCCGGATAGCGCACCGTGGTGACGCCCAACTCGCGCACCAGTTCGAGGACGTCGCCCCGGAAGCCGTCGGCGTCGGCCCTCGGGTGGCCCGGCTCGTAGATTCCGGTGTAGACGCAGCGACCCAGGTGCTCGACGAACGAGCCGAAGAGCCGGCGTGGCACGGGCGCGACTCGTCGGCGGGGGTCGAGGGTCAGGCGGGCCGTGTTCACGACGTGCTCCGGCGCGCTGTCGGGGTGGGTGTTCAGGGCTGGCTCCCTTCGTGCGCGGTACGACGCGGAGATCTCTACCCGAGCGCCGAGACCGAGGGGTGGTGGAGGCGGTGTGAGCTCTGGACAACGTGATCGCGCTCGATTACGTTGTCGATCGATGTAAACGTTACCGATTACGTTTACGTAAGGGAACACGGCGCCTGGATCAAAGTGTGGACGGCCCACCCGACGGAGGGCTGCGCCGCGCAGCTGGCCGGGCGTCCGGCTCCCGCGCCTCGCCGCCACCCGGCCCGCCGCCCGCAGCGCGCGGCCCGGCGCCGGTGGCGTGGTGACCGACGAGGCCGGAAGACCAGCTTGTCGCGGTGATTGGGGTGACCGGGTGACCAGTGTTGAGCCGGCGATCGAGGCGACCTACGCCGACGCGAACGCGCCCGTCGACGAACGGGTGGCGGATCTGTTGGCCCGGATGACCCGCGAGGAGAAACTCGCGCAACTGGGCAGCACGTGGGCGTTCACTCTGTTGGAGAGCGGGCGGTTCGCACCGCAGCGGGCCCGGTCGGTGCTGGCGCACGGCCTGGGGCACGTGACCCGCGTCGCGGGTGCGACCAGCCTGAAGGCGGCGGAGGTGGCCCGGGCCGCCAACGCCATCCAGCGGTTCCTGGTGACCGAGACCCGGCTGGGGATCCCGGCGATCGTGCACGAGGAGGTCTGCTCGGGGGTGATGGCCCGCGAGGCGACCATCTTTCCGCAGGCGATCGGCGTCGCGAGCACCTGGGAGCCCGAGCTCAACCGGCAGATGGCCGACGCCGTCCGCGCCCAGATGCGCGCCATGGGCAGCCACCAGGGCCTCTCGCCGGTGCTGGACGTGGCGCGCGACCCACGGTGGGGCCGGACGGAAGAGACCTACGGCGAGGACCCGTACCTGGTGTCCCGGATGGGAGTGGCGTTCGTCCGGGGCCTGCAGGGCGCCGACCTGACCGACGGTGTGCTCGCCACCGCCAAGCACTTCGTCGGGTACGGGGCGTCCGAGGGTGGGTTGAACTGGGCGCCGGCGCACCTGCCGCCGCGGCTGCTGCGCGAGGTGTACCTGTACCCGTTCGAGGCGGCGGTCCGCGAGGGCGGCCTCCAGTCGGTGATGGCCGGCTACCACGAGCTCGACGGCGTCCCCTGCCACGCCAACCAGGAACTCCTCGCCGACGTGCTCCGTGGCCAGTGGGGCTTCACGGGCAGCGTGGTCTCCGACTACTTCGCCGTCAACGACCTGCACACGTACCACCACTTCGCCCCGGACAAGCAGCAGGCCGCGGCGGTGGGTCTCGGCGCGGGCGTGGACGTCGAACTGCCGGCGACGGACGCGTACGCGGACGCCCTTAGTCGCGCCCTGGACGCCGGCGAGGTCAGCGAGGCCCAACTCGACGAGGCGGTCTCGCGGGTCCTTCGGCACAAGGTCGAACTCGGGCTCTTTGAGAACCCGTACGTCGACGAGGACGCGGCCACGACGACGGTGAACGCCGAACGGCACCGGGATGTGGCGCTGGAGATCGCCCGCCGCAGCCTCGTCCTGCTCAAGAACGACGGCGTCCTGCCGCTGCTCGCCGAGGCCGGAACCGTCGCGCTCATCGGCCCGAACGCGGACAACGCCCGGCACCTGCTCGGTGACTACTCGTTCGTGGCCCACATCGAGGCGTTGATCGCCGCGCGCAAGCGGCGCGGGCTGCTCGGCGAGATGATGACGATCCCGGACGACCTGGAGATCGACGAGAGCATCGGCGGGGTGCCGACGGTGCGCGACGAACTCGCGGCGCGGCTCGGCGAGCGGCTGCGCTTCGCCCCGGGCTGCGACGTGCTCGATCCGTCGACGGAGGGGTTCGCCGAGGCGGTCGCGGTGGCCGCGGCAGCCGACGTCGCGGTGCTGGTCCTGGGGGACCGCTCGGGGGTGACGCTCGGGACCACCACGGGGGAGTCGCGCGACCGCTCCAGTCTGGACCTGCCGGGCGTGCAGGAAGAGCTGGTCCGAGCCGTCGTCGCCACCGGTACGCCAGTCGTGGCGGTGCTCGTCGCGGGTCGACCCGTCGGCACTGACGTCCTGCACGAGGAGTGCGCCGCGGTGCTGATGGCCTGGCTGCCGGGGGAGACCGGGGCGCGGGCGATCGCCGAGGTGCTCCTCGGCGAGGTGAACCCGAGCGGGAAGCTGCCCATCTCGTACCCCCGTAGTGTGGGCCAGATCCCCGTCTTCTACGGCCACAAGGTCTCCGGCGGACGGTCGCACTGGCACGGCGACTACGTGGATTCGCCGGTCGCCCCGCGCTACGTCTTCGGCCACGGCCTCGGGTACACCTCGTTCGCGATCGACGACGCCGTGGTGGAGAGCGCGCAGGTCCGCGCCGGGGACAGCGTCGAGGTCGAGGTCACGGTCACCAACACCGGGCAGCGGGCTGGGGAGCAGGTCGTGCAGCTCTACGTCCGGGACCCGCAGGCGACGATCACCCGGCCGGTGCTGGAGCTGAAGGCCTTCGCCCGTGTCGCGCTGCCTGCCGGTGGGCGGGTGGCGGTGCGGTTCGCGCTGCCCACCGGCCAGCTCGGTTTCTACGACCGGCGCATGGCCTACGCGGTGGAGGCCGGGCAGATCGAGGTGTACGTCGGTTTCTCGGCTGCCGACCACACTCACGCCGGCACCTTTGTCATCACCACGGACCCGGGCCAGCCGACGCCGAAGGTCTTTACCGGGACGGCAGAAGTTCGGCAGCTGTGATCGCTCACCCGGTCCCGGGAATGGTTCTTGACGCAGCGTGCCGTCCCGTTGTCAACGAGTAGAAGCAGCGCGGAAAACGGGGCTTAGTGGCCTCTTCTGCACTGTCGACTATGGGCGAAGAGGTCTTGTGTTCGTAATCGTTCTCCGTTACGTTGGCAACATCCTGGAAACGTAACCGATAACGATTGCAGTCCAGAGAGAGCGGGCATGATTGAAGCCAATACGCCGGTAACAATGAGTGATGTCGCCCGAGTCGCCGGCGTTTCCACCGCCACCGTCTCGCGCGTCGTCAACGGGCATTACGGCGTCAGCGCTCGCACAGTCGCTCAGGTCCGCTCCGCCATCGACCAACTCGGCTACGAGTCGAGTCTGGTGGCCACCAGCCTTCGGCGCAGCCGCACCAACGTTCTGGGTCTCGTCGCGCACAGCTTCCAGTCGTACACGGCAGAGGTGCTCAAGGGCGTCATGAAGGCGCTGAGCCGCTCCGGCTTCGATCTGATCATCTACGCCAACAGCGACCTCTACGGCTCCTATTCGGAGGGCTGGGAGCAGCGGCACCTCACTCGGCTGTCCGGCACCCTCACCGACGGGTGCATCGTCGTCACGCCCTGGGGTGAGGTCCGCAGCCGCACGCCGGTCGTGGCCATCGACCCGGTGCGGGGCTCGACGGCGCCGTCGGTGATGGCCGACAACCTCGCGGGCGCCACCACCGCTGCCGAGCACCTGCTCGGGCTGGGCCACCGGCGCATCGGGTTCATCGCCGGGCGCGACAGTCTGGCCTCGGCCTGGTCGCGGGAGGAGGGATACCGGGCCGCGCTGACCGCCGCCGGCGTGCCGGTCGATCCGTCGCTGATCGGTCGAGGGGATTTCAACCCGGAGTCGGCGACCCCCCTGGCGCGGGTTCTGCTGCAACGACCGGACCCGCCATCGGCGATCTTCGCGGCGAGCGACGGGATGGCCCTCAAGGTCCTCGAGGTCGCCCGCGAGTTGGGGTTCTCCGTTCCGGGGGACCTGTCCGTCGTCGGGTTCGACAACATTCCCGAGTCGGCGTTGACGGAGCCGGGTCTGACCACTGTGGACCAGTCGATGTACCAGCTCGGGTACGAAGCCGCCCGGATGCTGAAGTCACTGGTGACCGGCGAGTGGGACGAGCCACGCCAGATCGTGCTCCCGACCAACCTCGTCGTGCGCAGCTCGACCGCACCACCGACGAGCGCGGCACGACCATGACATCCGCCCATGGGCGCGCACGCCTGATCGCTCCCGACAGAGCGATCAGGTCGGCTGTGCCCGTGGCAGCAGCCTGAAGGAGGTGCACGCAGCACACACGGCCAGATCCACCGTTGAGTTGAGCCGGTCAGTCGGGTCGCATCCGCTGCCGGCACATGAAAGGAGTGGAGCGTGACTACCGAACAGTATCATGGGCGCTTACGCCGTCCGGGCGTGCGTCGACGGCTCTCGGCGGCGTTCACCGCCGGAGTCATCGCCACCGCGGCGGTTCTCCTCGCGCCGCAGCCGGCAGCGGCGGACACGCCGTGGCTGGACGTCTCCGAGGACCGCTACGCCTCGTTCACCGTCCCGGCGGCGTACGTCCAGGAGAAGCTGGGCACCGTCTCGCAGGTCGTCGTCGAGGGAAACTTCGGGCCGTCCGCCAGCTGGGCGGAGTTTGGTCTGACCCGCCGGGGTGACGTCTGGTCGGGCGTTCTCGGCGCGCTGGAGCCGGGGCTGTACAACTACCAGCTCACCGCGGACGACACCTTGACCATCAAGGACCCGACGAACAGCACCGGTGTCGCGTCCGACCCGCTGCTGAGCACCTTCCTCGTCGCTGGTGACTCGGCGCGGTGGCTTGTCGACGCGCCAGCGGGCACCGGCGGAAAGATCGAGACGCTGACCTACCGCACCGGGAACGCGCAGCGCTCCGCGGTGGTCTGGACGCCACCGGGTTACGCGGCCAAGGGTCCGAACGGTTACCCGGCGCTCTTCCTGCAGTCGGGTGACGGTGTCGCCGCCACCGACTGGCTCGATCTCGGTCGGTCCAAGCAGATCCTCGACAACCTCTCGGCCTCGGGCGCGATGAGCCCGATGGTCGTGGTGATGAACAACGCCGACGTTTCGGACCACAAGGAGTTGAAGGACCTCCGCAAGGCGGTCACCGACACCTACCGGGTCCTTCGCGACCCGGCGCACCAGGCGATCGCGGGTGTGTCCGACGGCGGCACGCAGGCGTTGCGGGCCGCCCTCACCAAGCCGGGCCAGTTCGGTCACGTCGGCTGGTTCTCGGGCAGGTCGGCTCCGGAGATCGACCGGAAGGACGCCAGGGCGATCAACCGCGGCACCAGGTTGCTGCGCCTGTACACGGGCAACGTCACCGATCCCGCGTACAACGCCACCTACCGCCTGACGAAGGCGCTGGACCGCGCCGACGTCCGGTTCGAGTTCGACGGGGTCAACCCGGACGGCGGCGCGAACTGGACCACCTGGCAGGAAAACCTCGTCGACTTCCTGCCGCGACTGTTCCGCGACGTGCGCGACCACGGGCCGAGCCCCGGTCACCAGCCGCTCAAGCGAGAGTTCACGCCACCTCCGGCCGGCACCACCCCGACGCCCTTCGTCACCGAGGACGGGTTCGTCACCTTCGAGACGACCACCGAGTTCACCGCCGCCCAGCACGTCACGGTCTGGGCGAACGTCGCGCCGGGCGGCAGCTGGCTGCGACTGCCGCTGCACCGCGACGGTGACCGGTGGCGGGCGACAGCGGGCCCACTGGAGCCCTGGTTCTACTACTACCGGCTGATCGTGGACCGGGTCGCGGTCAAGGACACCTCCAACCCGACGAAGGTGACCACCGAACCGATGTGGAGCACCTTCTTCATCCCCGGGCCCGGCGCCCGACTGCTGTCGGACGTGCCCGCCGGTCAGGGCGGAACTGTCGAGAGCATGACCTACTCCAGCACCGTGGCCGGTCAGGACCGCACCGCGCTGGTGTGGACCCCACCCGGGTACGACCCCGGCCGGGAGCAGCCGTACCCCGTCCTCTACCTGCAGCACGGTGGCGGCCAGAACTACACCGACTGGGTCGAGATGGGCCGGGCCAAGCAGATCCTCGACCACCAGTTCCTCGACGGTGATCTCACGCCGATGGTGGTCGTGATGGGCAACGGCAACTCCTCGAACTTCAACAGGGAGTTGCGGGAGAACATCGTTCCGACGGCCCGTGCCCGCTACCACATCTCCAGCGACCCGTCCCAGCAGGCCCTCGCCGGCCTGTCGATGGGCGGCGGGCAGGCGTTCGGGGTGCTGAAGGCCTACCCGGGTGAGTTCGCCTACGTGGCGGCCTTCTCGGCCGGGTTCGGCAGCAGCACCGGCGTCGACGCGGCGGCGATCAACAACGGCACCAAGATGCTGCGCCTGTACGTCGGTGACCAGACCGACTTCGTCTACCCGAGCTTCATGGCCTCGCTGACCACGATGGACAACCTCGGTATCCGCTACGAGTTCGACGGGGTCACCCCCGGGCCGCACGGCTGGGACGTGTGGCAGAAGAACCTCATCGACCTGGCGCCGCGTCTGTTCAAGCGCTAGGAGCCGTTCCAGGCGACGCCACCGGGAGCAGGTTTCCTGCCCCGGTGGCGCCCGCCACGGCACGGCCGCCCCCCGCACCGCCACCCGAAGGGAACCACCTCAATGAAGAGAAGACGGATACTCGCCACGGTTGCCATGCTCGCGGTCGGGACCGGCCTCGCGGCCTGCTCCTCCGACGAGGGCGGCAGCGACGCGAGCAATTGCACCAACACCATCACCAAGAAGGACCTGCCGGTCGTGACGATGTGGGGTTGGTACCCCAACACCCAACTCGTCGTCGACAACTTCAACAAGCTGAACAACGAGGTGCAGGTCTGCTGGACCAACGTCGGGCAGGGCGGGGACGAGTACGACAAGTTCCAGACGGCCATCTCGGCGGGCACCGGGGCGCCCGACGTGATCATGGTCGAGGCGGACCGCATCCCGACCTTCCAGATCCAGGGCGCGCTCGTCGACATCAAGAAGTACGGCTACGACGCGGTCAAGGCCAACTACAGCGAGGGTGCCTGGAAGGACGTGTCGGTCGGTGACGCGGTCTACGGCGTCCCGGTCGACGGCGGCCCGATGGGCATGATCTACCGCAAGGACATCTTCGACAAGTACAAGATCACGCCGCCGAAGACCTGGGCCGAGTACGAGCAGGCCGCGCAGAAGGTCAAGGACGCCGGTGGTCCGCTCTTCGGGGACTTCGGCGCCAACGTGCCGGCGGTCCTGATGGCGCTCCAGATCCAGAAGGGCGCCACGCCCTTCACCTCCGATCCGGCGCAGCCGAACGCCATCGGTGTGAAGCTCAACGACCAGGCGTCCAAGGACGTGCTGGACTACTGGGGTGGCCTGGCCAAGAAGGGCCTGGTCGGCACGCAGAACCAGTTCACCCCGGAGTACATCTCCGGCGTGATCAACGGCAACTACGCGACGTACATCTCGGCGGCGTGGGCACCCGGCTACCTCACCGGCGCGGGCGTCGGCAAGGGCCAGGACACCGGCAAGTTCGCGGTGGCGCCGCTGCCGCAGTGGGACCCGGCCAACCCGGTGCAGGTGAACTGGGGCGGGTCGGCGTTCTCGGTGACCAAGCAGGCGAAGAAGCCGGAGCTGGCCGCGAAGGTCGCCTACGGGCTCTACGCCGACAAGGAGTCGCTCACCGACGGCTGGACCAACCAGATCATCTTCCCGCTGAACCTCACGGCGCTCAAGGATCCCGCCTTCGTCGACCTGAAGGTGGCGTTCTTCGGCGGCCAGCAGGCGAACAAGGAGGTCTACGTCCCGGCCGCCGACGCCTACCAGGGCGTCCAGTACGCCCCCTTCGGCCAGTACTACCTCGACGCGATGGAAAAGCAGGTCAGCGAGGTCATCAAGGGGTCCATCACCGGATCGCAGGCAGCCGACCGGCTCCAGGAGGACGTGGCGAAGTACGCCAAGGAACAAGGCTTCACCGTTCAGTGACCAGCTGGGTGGGCCGCGCCGGCACCGCTCGGCCGGCCCACCCTCCCCCCTCAGCGTCCACGTCCCGGAGACCGCAATGACATCCCTGACCGAGAAGCGCGCAGCGCGTACACAGCCTGAGACGCGCACGATCCGTGGCAAGGTACACCTTCGCGAGCACCTGATGGGATGGCTCTTCGTCGGGCCGTTCGGGGTCGTGTTCCTGGCGTTCCTCATCGCGCCGCTGGCGTACGCGCTGTATCTCAGCCTCTTTCAGAAGAAGCTGATCGGCGGCACCAGCTTCGTCCTCTTCGACAACTACGTGAAGGCGTTCACCGACCCGAGCTTCCTGTCCGGGGCGTGGTTCGTCATCCGCTTCTCGCTCGTCTCGATCCCGGTGCAGATCATCATCGCGCTCGCGATGGCGCTCATCCTGGACTCGGTGACCACTCTGTTCGCCCGCTTCTCCCGCCTCATGATCTTTCTTCCGTACGCCATCCCGACGGTCATTGGCGCGGTGATGTGGGGCTTCCTCTACAGCCGGGGCTTCGGCCCGCTCACCGACATCTTCGGGCTCTTCGGCGCCACCGCTCCCGACTTCCTCGGCAGCGACCTGATCTTCTACGGGCTGCTCAACGTCGTCACCTGGCAGTGGGCCGGCTACTACATGATCATCCTGTACGCGGCCCTGCAGGGCGTCGATCCGACGCTCTACGAGGCGGCCCGGATGGACGGCGCCGGACGGTGGCAGATCGCGACGCGGATCAAGATCCCGCTGATCGCGCCGGCGCTGATCCTGATCCTGGTCTTCTCGCTCATCGGCACCCTGCAGTTCTTCAACGAACCGCAGATCCTGCGTTACCTCGCCGCGGGCACGATCGGCTCGGACTTCACCCCGAACATGTACGCGTACCAGCAGGCGTTCTCGCTCGCCAACTTCAACTACGGGTCCGCGATCTCCTTCGCCCTCGGCGGGATCGTGTTCATCTGCGTGTACGCCTTCCTGTTCTTCACCCGCAAGCGGAGGAGCTTCCTCTGATGACCGACCACAGCAGCCTCCGCGCCGGCGCCCGCCGACCGCAGCGCTATCTCCCGATGCAGATCCTGCTCGGCTTCCTGGTGATCTACTTCCTCGTACCGTTCTGGTGGGTCATCGTCAACAGCTCCAAGGACGCGCCCGGCCTGTTCGGCGGCGGCAACACCCTCTGGTTCACCGACCAGATCGACTACCTCGGCAACCTCAGGCAGCTCTTCACCTACGACGGCGGCATCTACCTGCGGTGGATCCTCAACTCCACCCTGTACGCCATCGCCGGCGGAGTCGGCGCCACGGTCCTCGCGGTCATGGCCGGCTACGGGTTCGCCAAGTACCGGTTCGCGGCCCGACGCTTCAGCTTCGCCGTCGTGCTCGGCGCGCTGATGGTGCCCGCCACCGCCCTGGTCATCCCGACCTTCATCATGTTCTCCCGGCTCGGCCTGACGAACACGGTCTGGGCGGTGATCCTCCCGTCGCTGCTCAACCCGTTCGGTGTCTACCTGATGCACGTGTACGCGCGCGACGCGGTTCCCGACGAGCTCCTGGACGCGGCGCGGGTCGACGGTGCGGGGGAGCTGCGGACGTTCTTCCAGATCGCCCTTCCACTGATGCGTCCCGCGGTGGTCACCGTGCTGCTGCTGTCGGCGGTGGCGTCCTGGAACAACTACTTCCTGCCCCTGGCCATGCTCTCCGACAACCGGCTCTTCCCGGTCACCGTGGGCCTCGGCCTCTGGCAGGGAATCGCGTCGGCGAACAACGCGGGAACCACCTCGCTGTGGAGCCTCATCATCCTGGGCTCCCTGGTGTCGGTGATCCCACTGATCATCGCGTTCTTCAGCCTCCAACGACACTGGCGCGGCGGCCTGTCCGTCGGAGGCCTCCGGTAGGCCACGCCACCAGCCAACGCACCACACGCGCATGGATCGCCGCACTGGACGCGGCCGGACGGATGACAGAGAGGTGTGCTGATGTCGACGACGAATCGACCGCTGCGCAGCGGGGAGTGGTTCGGTGCGGAGGGCCGCAACGGGTTCATCCACCGGTCCTGGATGCGCAATCAGGGTTTCGCGGACGACGTGTTCGACGGTCGCCCGGTGATCGGCATCGCCACCACCTGGTCGGAGCTGACGCCCTGCAACGCCCACCTGCGCGACCTGGCCGAATCGGTGAAGCGGGGGGTGTGGGAGAGCGGCGGCCTGCCGCTGGAGTTTCCGGCGATGAGCCTGGGCGAGCCGCTCATGCGACCCACGACCATGCTCTACCGCAACCTGCTGGCGATGGAGTTGGAGGAGTCGGTCCGCGCCAACCCGCTCGACGGGGTGGTCCTGCTCTCCGGCTGTGACAAGACCACCCCCGGTTTGCTGATGGGAGCGGCGAGCGTCGACCTGCCGACCCTGATGCTGACCGGCGGCCCGATGCTCAACGGCAAGTTCCGGGGTCAGGACATCGGCTCGGGCACCGTCGTGTGGCGCTTCACCGAGGAGATGCGGGCCGGCCGGATGACCGCTGCCGACTGCTCCGAGGCGGAGGTCGGCATGTCCCGCAGCCGGGGGCACTGTATGACCATGGGTACCGCCTCCACGATGGCCTGCGTGACAGAGGCGCTGGGCGTGCAACTGCCGGGGGCGGCCGCCGTGCCGGCGGTCGACTCGCGGCGGTACGCGCTCGCGCACGCTGCCGGACGCCGGATCGTCGCCATGGTCGAACAGGACCAACGGCTGTCCTCCGTGCTCACCAGGCAGGCATTCGAGAACGCGGTACGGGTCAACGCCGCGATCGGCGGCTCCACCAACGCGGTCGTCCACCTGCTCGCGATCGCCGGACGCCTCGGCGTCCCGCTGTCGTTGGCGGACTTCGACACACTCACCGCCGACGTGCCGATGCTCGTCAACCTGATGCCGTCGGGGGCGTACCTGATGGAGGACTTCGCCTACGCGGGCGGCCTGCCGGTGGTGATGAAGGAGTTGGCCCCGCTGCTGCACATGGATCACGTCACCGTCAGCGGCAGGAGCGTGGCGGAGAACGTCGACGGCGCCCAGTGCTGGAACCGGGACGTCATCGGCACCCTGGAGGAGCCGTTCCAGCCCGCCGGCTCGGGCACCGTGGTGCTGCGCGGGTCGCTCGCGCCGTCCGGTGCGGTGTTGAAGGTCTCCGCCGCCTCCGCGAACCTCCTCACGCACACCGGCCCGGCGCTGGTCTTCGACCGGATCGAGGAGTACGTCGCCGCCGCCGACGACCCGGACCTCGACGTCACCCCCGACACGGTGATCGTCGTCCGCAACGCCGGCCCACGGGGTTACCCCGGCTTCCCGGAGGTGGGCAACGTGCCCATGCCACGACGACTGCTCGCCGACGGCATCACGGACATGGTGCGGATCTCCGACGCCCGGATGAGCGGCACCGGCTACGGCACCTGCATCCTGCACGTGGCACCGGAGGCGTCAGTGGGTGGCCCGCTCGCGCTGGTCCGTACCGGTGACCTGATCTCCGTCGATGTCCCGACGCGCCGGCTGGATCTCCTGGTCGACGACGGGGAACTGGCCCAGCGCCGCGCCGCCTGGCAGCCTCCGCAGCCGGTGGCCGACCGGGGTTGGGTACGGCTGTACAGCGAGCACGTCCTGCAGGCCGACAGCGGCGCCGACCTCGACTTTCTCGTCGGTGGCAGCGGCAGCGCGGTGCCCCGTCACTCACACTGACGACCACGGACGGACGAGGTCCACGAGGAACTGATCCCATGGAAGAACGGACGGCCCGCCAGTGCGAGTTCACGCAAAGGCCGCTGTGACAGGGGCCGACCGGCCACCGGTCATGGCCGACGTCGCTCGCCTGGCGGGCGTGTCACACCAGACGGTTTCCCGGGTCATCAACGGGGCACCCAGCATCAGGCGCGAGACGCGGGAACGGGTCCTGGAGGCCATCCGTCGGCTCGACTACCGCCCCAACACGGCCGCCCGTGCGTTGGTGCGCGGGCGGTCCGGGATGATCGGCATCATCGGCACGGCCCGGACGCTGTTCGGCCCGACGAGCATCCACCGCAGCGTCGAGGACGCCGCCCGCGCGGCCGGCTACTTCGCCACCTCGGTGAGCCTTTCCGAGGTGACGGTACGGGCGCTCAGCGACGCCACCGAACACCTCATGCGCGTCGGCGTGGAGGGCGTCGTGATGATCGCCGGCAACGACGAGGCTCTCGAGGTGGTGCGGATGACGCGCTCGAGTGTCCCCTTCGTCGTGGTGGAGGGCGACCTGTCCCGGGCCAGCGTGACGGTCGGTGTCGACCAGGTGCTCGGTGCCCGGATGGCCACCGAGCACCTCCTCGACCTCGGGCACCGGGAGATCGTGCACGTGAGTGGCCCGCTCAACTGGGCCGAGGCCCGCGCCCGCCTCACGGGTTGGCGTCAGGCGATGAGCGCGGCGGGCCTGCGCCCGCCGGAGCCGGTCGAGGGCGACTGGCGGGCGCACAGCGGCTACGTCGCCGGGCTGCGGATCGGTGCGATGCGCGCGACCACCGCGGTGTTCGCCGCCAACGACCAGATGGCCATCGGCGTGCTGCGTGCGTTGCACGAGCGCGGCCGGCGGGTGCCGCACGACATCTCCGTCGTCGGATTCGACGACGTCCCCGAGGCGCCCTACCTCATCCCGCCGTTGACGACGGTCCAGCAGGATTTCGACGCTGTCGGTCGTCGGGCTATCACCGCTGTCACCCAGGCCATCGACGACACGGTGCCGCAGCGCCTACCGCTGGTCGTCCCCAAGCTCGTGGTGCGGCAGAGCACGGCGCCGCCGGCCGGGGCCGGCGGCTGACCTGGGTGGGCTACGCGATCGGGCGGGAGCCCCGGCGGATGACCGGGGCCCCCGGCGACGACGATGGTCCAGGTGCTCAGAGGGTGAACACCACAGTGGAGATGCTGCGCGCGCCGACGTTGATGGTGGCCTGACCGCCGTTGACGGTGGTCGGTTGGCTGGCCGCGTTGGCGTTCTGCGAGGTGAGGTAGTGCTCGGCCCGGGTGACGTTCTGCGGTGCCTGGATCACGGCGTTGTTGACCGCGCTGTTCGAGCGGTTCAGGATCACCAGGGTGATCTTCCCGTCGCCCTGGTAGGCGGTCACCTCCAGTGGCGAGGCCTTCGTGCTCTTGGTCAGGGCGACCCGCTGGTAGCCGGGACGCACGTACTTGGCGTACTGGGAGAAGGCGTACCCGCGCTTGAGGGGGGCGCCCGCGACGGTGCCGTACGCCGACTCGCCGTCACCGATGAAGGAGTAGTAGCGCTTGCCGTACCACCAGATGTAGGCGTTCCAGTTGGCCTCCATCGACTTGTGCACGGTGCGCATGATGTCGTCGAGCGTCTCGTTCCAGACCGCCGTGTTGGCGGGGTTGCCCCAGATGTTGGAGCCGCCCCCGTCGGCGGCGTGCAGGTTCCACTCGGTCATCCACACCGGCTTGTTGTGCTGCTCCGCCAGGGAGTACGGCCGCAGTCGGCCCGACTCCTCGGTGCCGTACAGGTGCCCGCCGATGTAGCCGATGTTGTTGCGGGCTGTCGCGTCGTTGAGGGTCGGGTCGGTGAAGGTGTAGTTCATGTTCACCGCTTCGGCGACCATCAGCTTGGTGTTCTGCACCCTCGCGCCCTGGTCGCGGACGAAGGTGCGTAGCTCGGTGCCGCTCCAGTCCATCGAGTCGTAGTCCGGGTGCCAGTCGGGCTCGTTCTGCACCGACGTGACGTCGACGGTCACGCCCTGGCCGCGCATGTACTGCACGTAGCTGTTCAGGTGGTTGGCGTAGTCGTCGTAGTAGTCGGTCTTCAGCTTGCCGCCGTTGACCCGACTGTTGTTCGTCTTCCACGCCGCCGGGGCGGTCCACGGCGAGGCGAGGATCTTCACGTTGGACCCGTACGACTTCGCCGTCTTCAACGAGTTCACGTGCGTGGCCCACTCGCTGGACACCGGTGACAGGCCGGTGCGCACGATGGACAACCCCAACTGGTTGGCGCCCATCCCGACCAGTGTCTGGGTGTCGGTTGTCGACCAGGCGCTGCCCCAGATGGACTGCGCGGCCCCGAAGCCGTCGACGGTCTGGTACCGGGTCGCGCTGTTCACCGTGATGTCGGCCGGCCCGTTCGGGGGTGGAGTTGTGGGCGGCGGGTCCGTCGGCGGGGGCGTGGTCGGCGTCGTGGCGCCGGTGCAGGCCACCCCGTTCACCGCGAAGGTGCTCGGATCGGGGTTGCTGCCGGTCCATGAGCCGTTGAAACCGAACGAGACCGTCCCGTTGGTCGGCAGGGCACCGTTGTAGTCGACATTCTTCGCGGTGACGGCGGCGCCGCTCTGGGTCACCGTCGCGTTCCACGCCTGCGTGACCGTCTGTCCGGCGTCGTAGCGCCAGGTCAGTGTCCAACCCGTCAGCGCGTCACCGAGATTGGTGATGGTGACGTTCGCGCCGAATCCGCCCTGCCACTGCGACGACACGCTGTAGTTCACCGAACAGCCGGCGGCCGCGGCACCCGCCGGCACCGCCACGGCGACCGCTGCCGACGCCAGCAGGACGGCGCCGGCCGACACCAGGGCGGTGTGTGTCACTCGTCTTCTCATGAGTCTCCTCCGGAAAAATGGTGGTGGTTTCCACGCCTCGGGAGGGCTCGTCTGCGGTGAGAATCAGCGACGGTCGGACGGTGGGGGGTTGGGAGCGCTCCCAGGTGCTGATCTCAGAAAGCTAATTCGTATAACGATTCCTGTCAATGCATCTGAGCCGGGGCCTGCGGGTGCCGTCACCGGCCGCAGGTCCTGCACTGCCCGCGTGTGCGCAGGTGGTAGTCGGTGGACGCGACGACCAGACCCAACCCCATGACGAGGTACGCCGAGATCGCCACCCACAGGAACGCGTCCGAGAACTCGCTGGGCGAGCCCGAGATCACCTGCGCCATCCCCATCCCGAAATAGGCCACGATGCCCGCGCCGAGCCCGAAGCCGGGCACCAGCAGCAGCGGTCGAGGAATCACGCGGCCCGCCACCAGCGGCACCCAACCGGGCCAGACCTCACCCCAGTGGTGCACCAGCGCCAGCGGCAGCAGCACTCCCGCCAGCACCAGCCCGATCTCCAGCCCGAGCACCGAGGCGTCCTGGTCGACGCTGTCGAATCCCACCACGAACTGGGCCGCGAACCGGGTCACGAGGCCACCCACCACGGCGTACGCGGCCCAGCGCGCCCACCGCGCGGACGTCGAGCGCCGCGCACCCGGCCGGACGGTCCGGCAGCAGTCCGGACAGTCGCCCCGGGTGCGCCGCTGGTAGCGCGCGGTGGACAGAGCGAGCAGGACCGCTCCGGTGACACAGCCGAGCCGGCTGGCGAACGCCGTCGGATCGAAGTACGGGCCGACGGTGAACAGCAGGAAGTCCACCAGCTCCGGCAGGAGGATCGCGGCCGCCGCGACGAGCGACCCGGCGACCGTCCAGGCGAGCCCCGCGAGCGCGGGCCGCCAGGTCGGCACCCACTCCAGGGCAACCGCCAGCCCGCCCGCCGCCGCGCACAACAGCACCGACCACCAGCCGGTGAAACCGAGCAGGTCCAGCCCCAGCCGTCCGAACTCCGGAGCCTCGCCGACCGTCCAGGCCAGACGTACGCCCCCGTATGCCACGGCCCAGCCGAGCACTGCGTACGTCAGACCGTGGACGCCCCGACCGCTGATTGGTGTCGATGCCGCCATGCACCCGATCCTTGCGGCGTCCGGTGGCGGGCGAACCCCGCTGGCAGGGGACCGCCCTCCCTCCCGGGAGGGACGGTGCTCAGCTGGACGGTGTGCGCCGTCCGCTCAGCGTGAGCGGGTCGCGCCGCAGGGTCTGCTGTGGAGCGACCGGTGTGGTGCGGATGTCCGACCTTCTATACCGTGGCACGGTCACGGGCGGTCACTTCCTCCACGTGGGCCGTCCCGGGGACACCGTCGCGTACGCATACATATGGGGGTTTCGTCGTGACCATGGAATCGTCGACGAGCGGCCGGCCCGAAGCCGGTGCGGCTGGCAGTCCGCAGAAGATCGACACGTCGGTGCCGCATTCGGCGCGGATCTGGAACTACTGGCTCGGTGGCAAGGACAATTTCGCTGTCGACCGCGAGGCCGGGGACCAGTACCGGCAGGTCTTCCCCGGCGTCGTCGACGTGGCCCGGGCCTCCCGGCAGTTCCTGGTCCGCTCGATCATGTTCCTCGCCGCCGATGCGGGCATCCGCCAGTTCCTCGACGTCGGCACCGGCCTGCCGACCGCCAACAACACCCACGAGGTGGCCCAACGGATCGCACCGGAGGCGCGGATCGTCTACGTCGACAGCGACCCGCTGGTGCTGGTGCACGCCCGTGCTCTGCTGGTGGGCACCGCCGAGGGCCGGACCGCCTACATCGACGGCGACCTGCACGACCCGGCCGCGGTGATCGCCGAGGCCGGCAAGACGCTCGACTTCGCACAGCCGATCGGCCTCATCCTCAGTGGGGTGATGGGCCACGTGCCCGACTACGAGACGGCCCGCTCGATCACCCGGCAGCTGGTGGCGGCGCTGCCGAGCGGCAGCTACCTCTCACTCAACGACGGCACGAGCCTGATCAGCGCCGAGATGCAGCAGGCGCAGGACGACTACAACGACAGCGGGGCGACTCCGTACACGCTGCGCTCGCCGGACCAGATCGCCGGCTTCTTCGACGGGCTGGAGCTGGTCGAGCCCGGCGTCGTGCCGTGCCCGCAGTGGCGACCCGACGACGCGGTCGACACGCCTGTCGACATCGACGCCTTCGGCGGGGTGGGCCGCAAGCGCTGACGCTGTCTAGACGGCGCCGGACAGGTACTCGCGACGACGCCGCGGTTCGAACTTCTCGATCGCGTACCGCAGCATGACCCGTGGCATCACCTGGTAGCGGCGGGCGAGGAACTCCTCCTCCGCCGCTCTGTCCCGGTTGCCCACCTCGCGCAGCATCCAGCCCACCGCCTTGCGGACGAGGTCGTGCGGGTCGTGCAGGAGCCGGTCCCCGAGTTGGAAGGTCCACTCGAAGTCACCGACCTTGATGAAGGCGAACGTCGCCATGATGGCGATGCGGCGGTCCCACACCAGGCTCGACCCGGCCAACCGGTCCAGAACGCTCCGGTCCCTGTCGATCAACCAGGGCCCGACGATGTACGGCGCTGACGAGTCCACCAGGTCCCAGTTGTTGATGTGGCGGGTGTTGGCCAGAACGGTGTCGAAGATCTGGCCGCGTTCCCGCTCGTCGCCAGTGCTGAACTTGCGGACCAGGATGAAGAGCGCGGTCAGCCGCTCCTCGTGCACGTCACCGCTGAGCAGCCGTGTCGTCTCGGCCAGCGCGAGGTCGCGCCAGTAGCGCGCGGCGACCTTGCGCTGCTCCGGCACGGAGACCCCGATGGCCCGGTCACCCTCGCCGTACCCACCGGCGACCATCTGCAGGAACCGGCTCGACGCCTCGGCTCGACGTGGGTCGGCGAGGCTGGCGAGTGCCCGGCGTACGTCGACGCTGGTGACCATGACCGTCAACGCTACCGGGGGTCAGCCCGCGCGGCGTAGGCGTCGGAGCATTCCGTTGAGGTCCTGGACGAACAGGTCGTGGCGGAAGAAGTGCCCACCGGCACCTCGCGCCACTACGGCGTCCGGTTTGGGTCGTAGCACCAACTGATGAGGCCGTTCTCGTTCCCCGTGTCGATGGCACGGCCGACATTCGGGGCCAGAGTGAATGCAGCGTCGTCGCGCGGTCGGCGGGGGTCCTGGCACCAAGGTCGAAAGAGGTCATCCGTGAGTGGGGAAGAGCAGCAGAACGGCAAGTGGGCGCCCTGGTGGATCTATGTCCTCGTCATCCTTGGCAGCAACTACGTCAAGCAGTACCTCGTTCAGGACCTGCCCGTGGCGGTCAACGCCGTGATCACCCTCGTGCTCGTCGGCACGCTCTTCCTGATCATCACCGTGGTGTATCGCAGCATGAGACGCGTCGACCGGTAGCGACGTGGAAGCGGGCGCGGTGGGGGTTCTTGTCCTGGAGGTGACCACCGATCAGCCGGCGCTGGCTGATCGACGCGGACGGGGGAACGTCGAACATGTGCGGTCTCCCTGGGGTCAGAGGGTGGTCTCGTTGGGCAGGCCGAAGAAGTCGTGCCATCTGGTGGCGCCGAGAAAGCTGGTGCCGGTGGACAGGCCGACGTGGACGTCGTTGAAGCTGCCCTTGGTGAAGGCGACGATGTCGTCCTTGCCGTCGCCGTTGTAGTCACCCAGGTAGGGGAACTCCCCGGGCAGGCAGAAGAGGTCGTTCCACTTGACCGTGGTGCCGACGAACGAGGTGCCGGTGGAGACGGCGGCGTAGACGTCGGCATCGGCGTTGCAGGTGAACGTGACGATGTCGTCGCGACCGTCGCCGTTGATGTCCCCGACGCGGGGTTGATCCGTCCCGACGGCGAACAAATCGTGCCAGGTCTGTGCCGCCCCGAACGAGGCTCCCGTGGACAGGGCGACGATGACGTCCGATGCCGATACCGGGCCCTGGGTGAAGGTGATGATGTCGTCGCGGCCGTCGCCGTTGACGTCACCGAGCGCCGGGTACTCACCGGCGATCGAGAAGTACTCGTGCCACTTGAGCGCTGTCCCGACGAACGACGAACCGGTGGACAGTGCGACGTACACGTCCCCGGCGGCGTCATGGGTGAAGGCGACGATGTCGTCGCGCCCGTCGCCGTTGACGTCCCCTACCGCGGCGACCTCGGAGTTCGGCGCGAACCAGTCATGCCACTTCGTGGCGCCGGCGAACGACGACCCGGTCGACAGCGCCACGTACACGTCGGCGAGCGAGCCGTGGGTGAACGCCACGATGTCGTCGCGGCCGTCGCCGTTGAAATCGCCCGACAGCAGCGTCTCGTCGTTGAGCCCGAAGAAGTCGTTCCACTTCACCGACGTCCCGGCGAACGAGGAGCCGGTGGACACCGACACGTACACGTCGTTGAGCGAGCCACGGGTGAACGCGACGATGTCGTCACGGCCGTCGCCGGTGAAGTCCGTCGGTGACCCCGCCAGGTACCGGCCGCCCGAGCCGCCGGCGTTGACCAGGGAGATGTAGTAGTTCCAGTTCCAGTTCGGACCGGGGTCGGTGTGATCGTTGCCGGGCATCTCGTTGTGGCCCCTGATCGCCGCGCGGGTCTTCGGCAGCCCGTACCTGTCACAGAGGTAGCGGGTCAGCGCGGCGGACGACCGGTACATGGCGTCGGTGAACCAGGCCGGGTTGTCCACGAACCCCTCGTGCTCGATGCCCACCGCGTACGGATTGGCCGAGCGTGCGTGGTACGCGGTGTCGCCCTCGCGCACCATCTGGGTGATCTCGCCGTTGCTCGATTTCACCACGTAGTGCGCGCTCACCCCCGCCGACGGGTTCTGGAACCAGCTCACCGTGCCGGCGTAGGACCCCTGCGTCACGTGCACCACCACAGTGGTGATTCGCGCCGACCGACCGACCTGGTAGTTGCCGGCGTAGGCGGGCACCCAGCGGGCGGGCGCGTACTCCGGGAGCGCCGCCGCGACGCTCGCCCCGGCGGTGCCCGCGGGGGCGACGCCCGCGTATCGGCCGAGGTCGGGTCGCAGTGGGTGCGCCGCGACAGGTACCGGGCCGGCGGCGATACCGGTACGCAGCAGGTCGTAGACATGGTCGGCGTAGAGCCGGGCGGTCGACGCGTCGACGGCGGCGCTGTACCGCGCCACCACCGGGTACCAGGCGGAGATCCGGTCGCGTGCGGCGCTGGTCATCCCCTCGGCGTCGGCCAGGTCGCGGAGCACCGCCGCACCGCCGCGGACGTTGGCGGAGGTGACCGAGCGCAGGCGGTCGACCGGTTCGCCAGTCAGCGTGGCCGCCCGCTCCAGGCTGTGCTGGGTGGGGTTGCTGACCAGGTGCATGACCCCGTACCCGTTGGCCTGGCTGGGCAGACCGCCGTGCCCGTCCAGGCGGGACTCCCCGTAGGCGACAGCGACCAGTAGGTCCCGGGGCACGTCGAACTCGGCGGCGGCCCGGGCGAAGTCAGCGGTGAGTGAGCCAGGGGCCGCGGGTCCGGCCGCGTCGGCCGGCGCGGCCGCGACCTGACCGGCCAGTGCCGCCGTCAGGAGGAGGGCGCACGTGCGCCTGGTCAGTCGCATGAGGTCTCCACTCCGTTGATCACAGCGTCGTCTCGCCGTTGAGGCCGAAGAAGTCGTGCCATTTGGTGGCGCCGAGGAAGCCGGTGCCGGTGGAGAGCGCGACGTGGACGTCGTTGGTGCCGCCCTTGGTGAAGACGACGAGGTCGTCGCGGCCGTCCCCGTTGGCGTCAGCCAGGTACGGGAACTCGCCGGCCAGGCAGAAGAAGTCGTGCCACTTCACTGTGGTCCCGGAGAAGCCGGTGCCGGTGGAGGTCGCGGCGTACACGTCGGCGTTGGGATCACAGGTGAAGGTGACGATGTCGTCCCTGCCGTCGCCGTTGACGTCACCGACGCGGGGTTGTTCGGCGCCGACGGCGAACAGGTCGTGCCACTTCTGCGCGGCGCCGAAGGAGCTGCCGTTCGACAGCGCGACGATGACATCGCTGGCGGTGGCCGGGCCCTGGGTGAAGGTGATGATGTCGTCCCTGCCGTCGCCGTTGACGTCACCGAGCGCGGGGAACTCGCCGAACGGGCTGAAGAACTCGTGCCACTTGAGGCCGGCGCCGAAGCCGGTCCCGGTGGAGACTGCGACGTACACGTCGCCGGCGGGGTTGTGGGTGAACGCCACGATGTCGTCGCGTCCGTCGCCGTTGACGTCGCCGACCGCGCCGATCTCCGCGCCGGGCGCGAACCAGTCGTGCCACTTCAGTCCGGCGCCGAACGACGTGCCGGTGGAGAGCGCGACGTAGACGTCGCCGGTGTTGCTGTGGGCGAAGGTGATGATGTCGTCCCTGCCGTCGCCGTTGACGTCGCCGGTGGTGGCGGTCTCGCCGCCGAGGGAGAAGAAGTCGTTCCACTTCGCCGAGGTGCCGGTGTAGGAACTGCCGGTGGACGTGCCCACGTAGACGTCGGCGAGAGCGTTCTGGGTGAAGGTGACGATGTCGTCCCGGCCGTCGCCGGTGACGTCGGTGGCGGATCCGCCGGCGATGGCGTGGGTGCGGGCCGCCTCGGTGAGCTGGGCGCGGGCGGTGATGGCCGCCTGGTCGTACCGGTCGGGGAAACCGGAGCGTTGGACGCACTGGGCGACCTGGCCGGCACTGTAACCGGGGTTGTCGCGGTCGCAGACGATGGCCCGGGTGACGTACTGGGTGCTGGCGTAGACCGGGTCCATGATCTGCTCCGGCGTGCCCCACCCGTAGTCCCAGCGTTGCTGGAACACCCCGAGCGACGACTTGTCGCCACACGGCAGGTTGTTCATGTGCGACTCGACCCAGCCCGCCTCGAACGCGGACAGCATCACCTTGTCGTTGGCGTTGTGGGCCCGGGCGACCCGATAGACGACCACTGTCACCGCCGGGTCGCGGTTGGCGGGGATGGAGGGGCAGGCCAGCGTGCCGACCGGGTCCGCGTGCGCCAGCGTGGCCGGGACCGTCGTGCCAGCGACGCCGAGGGCCGTCAGCAGGGCCAGGAGAGTACGTCTCACGCTGCTCCTCGTCGGGTCGGGGATGGTCAGCTGGTGGCGTCACCAGACCGCCGCTGACCGGGAACCGAATGCTGAGAGTTTCTTCAGGGCGATGATGGCTGTCAATCTTCTATGAAGAATTCCTTCAATGCATCGTTCAGGGCGGGCAGGTATTGACAGTGGCGATCGTCGGCGGGTTTACTCGCCCGCAACCGCTGTCCATCCACACGGCACGGCCGTAACGAGTGCGACAGGAAGGGGCAGCCATGGGGATACGTCGTCGCTCGGTGCTCGGCCACGCCGCCGCGATCGGGGCCGCCAGCGCGGTCGGTTCCGTCGGCGCGATCCTGGCCAGCGCCGCTCCGGCCCAGGCGGCGGTCTGGAAGAAGCGGCTGACCGGCGCGGACCTGGACACCAACAGCCGCTGGCGGGTGGCCGGCACCGATCTGGGCATCCCGTACGTGTTGGAGAACGGGTCGATCGGCTACCTCTTCGGCGACACCTTCGACACGCCGTGGCCCGAGGGCCCGCCCCTGCCGAACGACTGGCGTTCGCCGGTCATGTTGCGCTCCGCCGTCCACCCCGGCGCGCCGGGCGGAATCGTCTTCGACAGCGCCGCACGCGTCGCCGGCAACGGACGGGCACCGGAGCTGATGCACAACGGCCACCACGGCATCGGCATCGACGGTCTTCCCGAGGTGACCGTCATCCCCAACGACGGCATCAGCTTTCCGGAGACCGGTCGGCAGCTCATCTCCTACCTGAGCATCGAGAACTGGAACTCCGCCGGCCCGGCCGGGCCGCACTGGAAGTCGCGCTACGCGGGGCTGGCCTACTCCGACAACGGCAACGACTTCATCCGTACGCCGCTGAAGTGGTGGAACAGCCCGGACAACAAGGACCCGTTCCAGATGTGGACCATGCAACGCGACGGCGAGTACGTCTACGTCTTCTCGGTCCGGTCCGGGCGGCAGGACGGCCCGATGATGCTGCGACGCGTCCGGTGGGACCGGCTGTTCTACCCCGAGTCGTACGAGGGCTGGGGCTGGAACGGCACCAACTGGGGCTGGGGGAGACCCTGCACAGCCATCCTCACCGGCCGCTTCGGCGAACCGTCGGTGCGCCGGCTGGCTGACGGGACCTGGGTGATGTCGTACCTGAACTGCCAGAACGGGTGCCTGGTCACCCGCACCGCCGCCGGACCCGACCGGGCCTGGTCGACGGAGAAGATTCAGGTGACGAGCTGGCAGGAGCCCGCGCTCTACGGTGGGTTCATCCATCCCTGGTCGAGCCGGAACGCCAACGACCTGCATCTGATGGTCTCGAAATGGACCCGCACCCCGGACGGCCGCAGCACCGCCTACCACGTCAGCCAGTTCACCGGCACTGTGTGACGGGCCGTTTACCGACCGCCGTCGAGGCTCAGGGATGGGCTGCTCCGGCCCCCTGAGCTGACCGGCGCAGCCGTGGGCCGCCCGGGACTGAACGGGGTGTGAGCGGGTGATTCAACGGGTAGCACCAAGATTGCTGAGGACCGCCCGGAGCGGAGCTGCGTTGGGCACCTGACGAGGTGCCGGCCATGCCGGAACCCCCGTTCCGACGGATGCCGACCGAGGAGGGCACTGCGATGACGCAGCCGACGAAGGACCCCGCCGACGCGTTGGCCGAACTGGGCCGGGTCAGACTCGACGAGGTCAGCCTCGATGACGTGCTGCTTCGGATCGCCGAGCTCGCCAAAGGGAGCATTCCCGGGACGAGGGAGGTGACGGTCACCCTGGTACGGGGTCGGGTCGGTTGGACCGGGGCGTTCACCGGCGAGTTGGCCCGTCAGTTGGACGAGTGGCAGTACGAGCAGCACCGGGGCCCGTGCCTGGACGCCTCCGCCAGCGGTGACACCATCTCGGTGCCGGACATGGCCGCCGAGGAGCGCTGGCCGGCCTGGGCGGAGAGGGCTCGCGCCGCCGGCGTGCAGAGCTCTCTCTCGATCGGGCTTCCGATCCAGGGGTCGGTCGTCGGTGCGCTCAACGTCTACAGCGATTCGGTGGACGCGTTCGACCCATCCTCGATCGCCAGCGCCGAGGGCTTCGCCGCGTACGCGGCGGTGGCGCTGGCCAACGCCCACCTGTACGAGAACGCCGCCACGTTGGCGGCGCAGATGCAGGAGGCGATGCGGAATCGGGCGGTGATCGAGCAGGCCAAAGGGATCATCATGGGGGGACGGCGGTGCTCGGCGGAGGAGGCGTTCGCGCTGCTGTCCAAGATCTCCCAGGACACCAACCGGAAGGTGCGCGAGGTCGCGGAGGCGCTGGTCGCCCAGACGGTGGGTAACACCCGCGGGTGAGTATCGGCCGTTGCCGGCGGGCAGGGCCGCCCACACGGGGTGGGCGGCCCTGTCATCCCGGTCAGCTCTCCGAAGGCTTGCGCACCGCGTCGCGTACCCGGTCGATGACCGCCAGCACCGGGCCGGCGGCCAGGTTGCCCTTCGCCGACTGGGCGCTGGGATGTGGTCGGGTCGGCGCGGACGCCTCCGCCGCCCGAACGGCCGTGGCGAGGCTACGGAGCCGGTCGACCGGTACGTGCTGGCGTAGCTGGGGGAACTCGTAGCGCTCCTCGTGTCGGGCGTGCAGGAGCACCGCCTCGCGCAGCAGGACGATGCCGGTCTCGAAGCCGTCGGCGTCGACGCCACCCTCGATCAGGGTTTGCAGGGTCTCCTTCGCCTGCCGCTCCTCGTCGAGCCGGTCGTCGACCATCGCGTCACCGCCCCCGCCGGGCAGCGTCCGGGCGAGCGGGTGCACGACCTCCTCCTCGGCGGTCTCGTGCGCGGCGAGGAGCTTCACCAGGTCGTCGAAGGCGTCGCGCCGGGTGTCGCCGGTGCCGCCGATGACCAGCAGGAAGAGCTGCTCGATCTGGGCGTGCTGGGCGAGCAGCAGGTCGACCACGTCCTCCTCGGGGCCCGGCGTGGCCGAGGTGCCGGTCTCAGGCATGGCTGCCACCCTCGGAACGCAGCGCCTCGACCGGGTGCGGCCCCTCGGTCTCGATGCGGTACTCGTCGCCGAAGCGTTCCCGGTGCAGGTCGATGACCTGCTCGCTCGGCGGCTGCTGGCCGTCGTGCAGTTGCTGCTGCATCCACTCGAAACGCTCGTGGGCCTCGCGGACGTAGCCTTCGCCGAGCTTCGTCAGGTCCATCTGGGTGGCCAGCAGGTGACGCAGGTAGTCCTTGTTGGGCTCGAAGGTCAGCGGTTCGGGGAGGCCGGCGCTGCCGACGATCTCCTCGGGCTCCCGCCCGTCGTGGCGACGCAGGAGGTCGGCGGCCTGCTGCAGGTGGGCCAGCTCCATCTGCAGATGCAGCTCCCAGATCGCCTTGATCCGTGGGTCACTCTCCTGTTGCAGGAAGGAGTAGTACAGCCAGCACTCGTTGTACTCGTGGGTGAGCAGCCGCTCCCACCAGTTCTCGCCCGGGTCCAACAGCGACTCGTAGTGGGTGACGTGCTCCTGCTCGATCAGGCTGATCTCCTGGTAGAGCTGGCGCGCGATCGGCTCCATGTACTGCGGGCCGACGTTCATGTAGTAGAACATCACCTGCTGCTCGGCCGAGAGGATCGTCAGCGCGTGCAGCTTCGAGCGCGGGTCGACCGAGTTGCGGTCGTAGGGGGTGCGGATCTCGTCGAACGGGTGCCGGTGCTCCAACACCGTCGGCCGGCCCGGCATGACCTCGGTGAGCCCGTCGACGATCTTCTCCGCCTTACGACGCTCGACCATCTCGTAGAGATTGGCGTAGCGGTACAGATGGTCGAAGTCCTCCAGCACACCGAACTCGTACGCCTGCTTCAGGTAGGGATCGGGCTCGTGGCGGGCCACCCAGGCGGTGAGGTCGACGGCGACCTGCTCGTAGCCGAGCGTCGTCTCCAGCACGCTGGCGACACCGGGCAGCAGCCAGTTCACCACCCGCTGCTGCTGGCTCTCCACGTACCGGACATAGGCAAGTTGCCGACGGACCTCCTGGTCCGGACAGTTGCGGGCGAACTGGTGCTGGAAGTTGATCGCCTCCACCTCGATGCCGTTCATGGTGATGATCCGGCACCGGGTGTACGGGTCGACCGCCTCCGGATCGATCGGCTCGACGTTCAGCTCACGCCAGTTGCGGAGTTGGCTCTCGAGTGGAATTCCCTTGTGGTCCAGTGGATTGAACATGCGTCTCCTTGATCGGGGGAACTGTCGCCGCGCGTCTAGGGCTGGTCGGCGACGGACGGGCTGAGGGGCTGATGCGGCGGTGCGGCACGGCGGGGCGGCGGCGCGACGACGCCACTGATGCGAGCACCGGTCGGGGTCGACGTGTCATCACGTTCGAGATGCCGCAGCAATCGGGTCACGCCGAGGACACGGAGAACGAACGGCGAGGGATTGCGCAGCGTCAGCCGTCCCCCGGCCTGGGCGGCCAGTTGACCGGACCGGAGCAGCGCGCTGATGCCGTGGGCCCCGAGGAAGCGAACTGCCGACAGGTTCAGGGCGATCCGTGGTGTGGGGGCGCGGCACAGCTGCTCCACCAACTCGATGAGGAGGTGGGCGTTGC
Organism: Glycomyces sp. NPDC047369; assembly: GCA_040643255.1. Lineage (GTDB taxonomy): Bacteria > Actinomycetota > Actinomycetes > Mycobacteriales > Micromonosporaceae > Glycomyces. Next base: position 486,234 of record JBEYTX010000003.1, read on the forward strand.
TCATGTCCATCTCGCCGACGACGCTGATCACACTGACCGGGCCGTCGTGGCTCATCGTCAGCGACAGGATCGGCTCGACCAGGACGGTGCCCTGATCATTCAGGACGTCAGGTGACACCGGTCGGGAAAGGGGGGTTTGGTCGATCACATGCTTTCTCCGCCCTCGACGAGGGTGGCCGACCTGCCGTGTGCGTGCACGAACAGGACTGACCACTGGAGGGCGCATGTCTTGACCCAACCGCCACCGTACCCGCCCCGAACGGTGGTAAACCAACTGGCCTCCGGCCGAGACGTCCGCCGACGACTCGCGGGTGTGGACGTCGGCCCGGCGGGTAGGGCTGACTCATGCTGAAGCGAGCGGTGTGGCAGGGACTGGTGGCGGGCCTGGCCGGAGCGCTGGTGATGACGGCCGCGGAGAAGCTCGAACAGCGGGTGACCGGCCGCCCCGACTCCTACGTGCCGGCCCAGGTGCTGGCCAGGCTCACCGGCCTGCCGGAAGGGCGCCAGCCCCGCTGGCAGAACCTGACCATGCACTACGGACAGGGCGTACTGGTCGGGGTGCTGCGCAGCGTCATGGCGCAGGCGGGGCTGCGCGGCGTCTGGGCCTCAACGATGTTCACCGCGCTGCGCCTGAGCAACGACCAGATCCTGGAGAACGCCACCGGCGTCGGGGCGCCGCCGCTGACCTGGCCCCGGCCCGAACTCGCCATCGACATCGTGCACAAGTCCATCTACGCGTTCGCCACCGGTGTGGTGGCCGACGCGCTCGCCGCTCGCGACGGGGCAGGCCCCGGGCAACGACACGCGGCGCTGCGCCCCGGTCGCCACGCGGACGTCGGTCCGCTGGATCGGGTGGCGGCACATCGGGCCTAGCCGCGCCACGCAGGAGCCGCGCGCAGCCAGGAAGCTGCGAGTCGGGCCGTGGGGTGCTTAGCTGCACGGATGATCCCACCCGTTCCTCTCGGCACGTGGCCCACGCCGGTGGAGGCCGCGCCCCGGCTCGCCGCCCGGCTGGGGCTGGCCGAGCTCTGGTTCAAACGTGACGATCTCACCGGCCTCGGTGGCGGCGGCAACAAGATCCGTAAGCTCCAGTACACCTGCGCGCAGGCGATCGCCGTCGGCGCCGGCACGGTGATCACCTCGGGTGCGCCGCAGAGCAACCACGCCCGGCTCACCGCGGCCGCGGCCGCGCGGCTCGGCCTCTCCTGCGTGCTGGTGCTCGCCGGCCCGCCCCCGCCGACCCCACGAGGAAATCTGCTGCTCGACGCGCTCGCCGGGGCGCAGATCGTCTGGGCCGGGGACCGGCCGCTCGCCGAGGTGGTGGCGGTCGAGGCGGAGCGACGCTCGGCGTACGTCATCCCGTTCGGCGGCACCTCCACGGAGTCGGTCCAGGCATACGTGGACTGTGCTCGGGAGCTGCGTACCCAACTGCCGGCCATCGACGGGGCCGAGGTCGTGGTGGCGCTCGGCTCCGGCGGGTCGATGGCCGGCCTGGTGCGGGAGTTGGGCGCGCAGCGGGTGATCGGCGTTGACGTCGGTGCCGTGCCGGACCCCCGGGCGACAGTCGCCGGGCTGCTCGTCGGCGAGGTCGAGCCAAACGCGCTGCGGATCGACGGCTCGCAGGTGGGTGCCGGGTATCGCACGTTGACCGACGCCGTGCGGGCGGCGCTGGAGATCACCGCCGGTACGGAGGGGATCTTCCTGGACCCGACGTACACCGGTCGGGCGATGGCGGCGCTGCTGGCCGGCAGCTTCCCGCGCGGCGACCGGCTCGTCTTCGTGCACACCGGCGGGCTACCCGGACTCTTCGGCCACCCCGAGCTGTAGGGGTCATTCGGGCCAGGCGGAGTCCTCGATGACCCGGACGAAGTCGATGTGGCGGTAGCCCGGCACCCGGTGCTCCAGCACGTCGCCGTTGACGGTCCCGAAGGTGGTGTCCGGCCGGTGCCGGAAACCAGCGGCGAAGGCGTCGACGATGGCCCGCTTGAAGTTCGGCCGCGGGTGTGCGGCGGTGACCGCCGCGATGTCGGCCGGGGTCAACTCGTGGTAGCCGATTCCGAGCACGTCGGTCTCGACGCCCGCGGTGACCAGGGCGACCTCGGGCTCCAGCCGGTACGGAACCTCGGGCGTGGTGTGCAGGGCGATCCCCTCCCAGACGAGCCGGGCCTCGTGTTCGCCGATGCCGTTCGACAGCAGGAAGCGGCGTGCCTCGTCGGCGCCGTCGAGTTCGAAGCGCTGATCGTCGCGGCGGTAGCGTTCGGTCAGTCCCAGGTCGTGGAACATCGCTCCCACGTAGAGCAGTTCGGGGTCGGCCGTCAGGCCGAGCCGCCGACCCTGCAGCGTGCCGAAGAGGAAGACCCGCCGCGAGTGATGGAACAGCAGGTCGTCGGTGGCCTCGCGGACGAGTTCGGTGGCGTCGGTGGCGAGCCGCGAGTCGGGGATCCGGACGCCGGCGATCGTTGTGTGGCTCATCACTGTCCTGTCGGTCGGGAGCCCGGCCGGGCTCCGGTGCGTCAAGCGTCACCCGCTGGACCGGTCAACCGCCCTGTCCTGTCTGCCATGCTTCCCTCAGATCAGGACATCACCGGAGGGGGTCGGCGGGTGGGCAGCGCGACGGCAGGGGTGCACCGGGTCACCGCCCTGGTCTTCGACGGCATGACGATGCTGGACCTCGCCGGACCGTTCGAGGTCTTCGCCGAGGCCGCCAAGTTCGGCGCGCGCTACGAGCTGGAGGTGCGCTCCGGTGACGGCGCCGCCGTCCGTGCCTCGACGGGCCTACTCGTTCAGGTCGACGGCGCGGTCGACGCGGCGACCGACGTCGGAACCGCCCTCGTGGTCGGCGGCGACGCGTTGGCGGTGCGCCCGATCAGTGCCGACCTCACCGCCGCTGCCGCCACGCTGTCCCGCACCGCCGGGCGCACCGCCGCGGTCTGCACCGGCGCGTTCGTCCTGGCCGCCGCCGGCCTGCTGGACGGTCGGCGGGCGACGACGCACTGGCAGCACGCCCGGTTGCTGTCCGCCGCCTTCCCGCAGGTCCACGTCGAGAGCGACGCGATCTTCGTACGGGACGGGACGATCTTCACCTCCGCCGGCGTGTCCGCCGGCATCGACCTCGCGCTCGCCCTGGTGGAGCGTGACCATGGTGCGGAGATCGCCCGGTCGGTGGCCCAGTCGCTCGTCGTCTTCCTGCAACGGCCGGGCGGCCAGTCGCAGTTCTCGCCGTCGCTCGCCCTGCCCCGACCCCGCACTCCGGTGCTGCGGCAGGTGATCGACGCGGTGGCAGCCGACCCGGCCGACGACCATTCGGTGCCGGCCCTCGCCGCCCGGGCGCACGTGAGCCCCCGTCACCTCTCCCGGATGTTCCGGCAGGAGCTGGGCAGCACCCCCAGCAAGTACGTGGAGGGCGTGCGGGTCGACGCGGCCATCCGGTTGCTGCACGCTGGGAAGTCGGTCACCGCCTCCGCCCGACAGGTCGGCATCGGCAGCCCGGAGACGTTGCGCCGGATGTTCCTCGCCCGGGTGGGGGTGTCGCCCCGCGCCTACCAGCAGCGCTTCCGAACGACCGAGCGGGACTCGACGACGGTGCCGGATGACGGGGGCCGGCCGGAGCACTGACCCGCGCACCACCGTCCGGTGCGCCCGAGCCCGGTGCCCTCCGGTGCGATCGCGCCGGAGGGCACCCGTGTCGAGCTGTCGACGGGTCAGAGGCTCGCGAACTGCTCGCGGTGATCGCTGACGAACTCGGCGAAGGTCCGTGGCTGCCGCCCGACGATCCGCTCGACATGGTCGTTGGTGAAGTCACCCCACCCCGAACCGTAGGCGACCCGGTACTCGGCGAGGACCTCGGCCGACCAGTGGTCGAGGCCGGCCTGGAGCAGGCCGTCGCGCGTCTGTTCCGGGCTCTGCGGCACGTAGCGCACCGGCTGGCCGAGCGTACGGGCCATCTCGTCCGCCGCCTGGTCCAGCGTGATGCTCTCCGGGCCGGTGGGCGTGTAGATCATGCCCTGGTGCTGCTCGGGTGCGGCGAGGATCGCCGCTCCCGCGGCGGCGATGTCCCGGGCGTCGATCAGGCCGACCCGGGCGTCACCGAAGAGCCCGAAGAGGTGCTCACCGGCCTTGGCGGCGAGCAGGTTCTGCATGAAGTGGCTCGGCCGCAGGATCGTCCACCCGATGCCCGACTCCTGCAGCTCCGCGTCGGAGAGCGCGTGCAGTCGGCCGTTGCGGGTCGGCGCGTCGTGCGCGGCGCCGATCGCGGAGAGCCGGACGATGTGCCGCACGCCGGCCTGCCGGGCCGCCCACACCGCGTTCATGCTCTGGCTCGGCGCGAGCGGACCCATCGGCATCAGCAGCCACAGCGTCGTCACGCCCTCGAACGCCGAGGTCAGCGTGGTGGGGCGGTCCAGGTCGCCGACGACGTAGTCGACTCCGTCGAGACCTGGCGTACGTGCCGCGTCCCGTACGAGCGCGCGGACCGGCTGCTTGCCGGCCAACTCCCGCAGCACCTCCCGCGACACGGTGCCGTTTGCCCCGGTTATCAGAATGGTCATGGTCATCCTCTCGGTCAGGCGGACCGAGGTCGGATCATCGGTCGCCGCCAGCGACGATATAGTCCAAAACTTGTACAGTCCAATGATTGGACCAAAGTATGAAGCGCAGCACACTGAAGGAGCAGGACCCTGACCTCGGGATCCTGGCCGTGCAGCTCTCCGCCCGCGTCCAGCGGGAGATCTTCCGACGTTCGGCCGAGCAGGGCTTCGACGACGTCCGGCCCCGCCACGGCGCGGTGCTGGCCTACCTCGACGCCGAGGGCACCCGCCCCGGCGAGCTGGCCCGGCTGGCCGGGCGCAACAAGCAGACGATGGGCGCGATCCTCGACGAGTTGGAGCGACTGGGCTACGTCCGGCGTACGCCCGACCCGGCCGACCGCCGCGCGAAGCTGATCGTGCCGACGGACCGGGGCCTCAGCTTCATGGCGGCCTCCGACGCCGTCGTGCACGTGATCGAGCAGAACCTCGCCGAAACGCTCGGCCCCGACCGGTACCGCGACTTCCGGGACGCACTGGGCCGTGGCGTGGCCAGCCTCCCCTCCGGTGGTCAGGACCCCGAGGGCTGAACCGGCGGCACGCGACGTCGTACCCCGGCGCTTTTCGGGGCGGGCGCACCCGGCGGCGGACCGCGCCGAACCGGTCGAACTGGCATACGACGGTGCCGGCCGGGTACGCCGCCGTGGCCGCGCGGCCGGCGCGACGCCCAGGCCGGACCGTCTTCGTGCAGCCGAGGAGCACCGACATGTCGATCTCAGGGCGGGCCCGACTCTCGCCGACGGCCTCCCTGGTGCTGCTCGCGTCGATCCTGGTGTCGTTCCTGGCCGCGTCGGCGGCCCCGACGCCGCTCTACGGCGTGTACCAGGAACGCTGGCACTTCTCGCCGGTCACGACCACAGTGGTGTTCGCCGTCTACGCGCTCGCCGTGCTGGCGTCCCTGCTCGTCTTCGGCAAGCTCTCCGACCACCTCGGCCGGCGGCCGGTGCTGGCCGTCGCGATCGCGGTGCAGATCCTCGCGCTCGTCGTCTTCGTCTTCGCCAACGGCGTCGCCGCCCTGCTGATCGCCCGCCTCGTGCAGGGGCTGGCCGCCGGTGCCGCCACCGGGGCCGTGGGCGCCGCCATGCTCGACATCGACCGGGCCCGGGGAACCCTCGCGAACTCGCTCGCCCCGGGCATCGGAACCGGAAGCGGGGCGCTGCTCTCCGCGCTGCTCATCCAGTTCCTGCCCGCGCCGACGCGACTGGTCTACCTCGTCCTGCTCGTGATCCTGCTGATCCAGGCCGTCGGGGTCGCGCTGATGCCGGAGACTGTCACGCCGCTGGCCGGGGCCCGGCGCAGCCTCCGGCCGGACATCACGCTGCCCCACGCGGTACGCCAGCCGGTCCTGGCCGTCGTCCCGGTGCTCTTCGCGGTCTGGGCGCTCGCCGGGTTCTTCGGCGCGCTCGGCCCGGCGCTCGTCCGCAGTCTGATGAACACGTCGATCGTGATCGGCGGTCTGGTCCTCTTCGTCTTCGCCGTCTTCGGGTCGATCGCCGTCCTGGTCCAGCGCAACGCCGCCGCCCGGACGGTGATCCTGACCGGGATCAGCACGCTCATCCTCGGCATGGTCGTCACGTTGGCAGCGATCATGGCGGAGTCCGTCCCGGGCTTCTTCGTCGGTCTCGCGCTCGGGGGAGTCGGCTTCGGCAGCGGCTTCCAGGGCAGCCTCAAGACCGTCATGCCGCTGGTGGAGGCGCACCAACGCGCCAGCGTGCTGTCCGTGCTCTACGTCATCTGCTACGTCGGCTTCGGTCTCCCCACGGTCATCGCCGGCTTCCTCGTGGTCTACGCCGGCGGCCTGCCGCGGACCGCCGACGAGTACTCCGTCGCCGTCATCCTCCTCGCCCTGGTCGCCCTGGTGGGGGTACGCAGGACCACCCGGATGGCGCCGGGCTGATACCGGAAAGCCCGCATCGGGCGGGAACGCGGACAGTAGCGTGATGATCAGGAAGGGGACAGCGATGAGCCCGAAGGTTGCCCAGGCCGACGCGAGCACGGCGGCGCGGATCGAGAGCCTCGACATCAAGCTCGAGGTGCTCGTCATTCCGGTCTCGGACGTGGACCGGGCAAAGGCGTTCTACCAACGGCTGGGGTGGCGGCTCGACCAGACCCCGCCCGGCATCGTGCAGTTGACGCCGCACGGCTCCGCGTGCTCCGTGCAGTTCGGCCCCGGGCTCACCCCGGCGGCACCCGGCTCGGCAGTGGCGTATTTGGTCGTTTCCGACGTCGAGGCGGCCCGCGCCGACCTCGTCGCCGCCGGCATCGAGGTCGGCGACGTCTTCCACGTCACCCCGGACGGCCCGGTCGACGGGCCGGACCCGCAGCGACGCAGCTACTTCTCGCGCGCCACACTGCGCGACCCGGACGGCAACACCTGGCTGATTCAGGAGATCACGACCAGGCTTCCCGGGCGCATCGAGGGCGGGCTGACGTCGTTCGGCTCGGTGAGCGACCTGGCGGACGCGATGCGGCGCGCGGCCGCCGCACACGACGAGCACGAGAAACGTACCGGGGAACGGGACGACAGCTGGCCCGACTGGTACGCGGCGTACATGGTCAGCGAACAGTCGGGGGCCACACCGCCCGAGTGAGCCCTGACCGACGACGGATTCGGGGCCGAGGCCGGCGCACAGCTGCTCACCACGGCCCCGGGCGGGCTCAGGACGCCGCTCGCCACACCCAGTTGCGGCGTTCGTAGAGGGGCACCAGCCCGGCCCGGCGCAGGTTGTTCAGCGACGGGTTCTGCTGACCGGGAGCGGGCTTGCCGGTCTCGGCGAACAGCCACCGGCATCCCGCCTCGACGGCGGCCTGGGCGCGGGCGGTGATCAGCGCCGACTGCGCCCCGAGGCCGCGGTGACCGGAGGCCGTCGCGGCGGCGTTGAGCGCCGCGGCCTCGCCGTGCAGGAACAGGTTGGCGCCCGCCACCAGCTCACCGCCGTCCCACGCCGCACAGGGTCGCCACGCCGGCTGGCCGACCGTCGCGGCCACCATGTCGGTGAGCCCACCGGTCGGCATGCCGAACCCGGTGAGCAGCACATCGGCCCAGCGCCGCGCCTCGGTGGTGGGCACCGGGCCGACCCGCAGGCGGGTCCGTCCGGCGGTGACGTCCTCGGGCCGGGCGGCGAGCTTGATCCAGGTGCTGCCCGGCGTGAGCCCGCGCGCGGCGGCCACCTCGTCGAAGCCGGCGGGCACTACCGACGGAATGAGCTGGATGACGGCCTGACCGATGCCGTGCTCCCGGTAGAAGTCGAGGACGTCATCCAGGACCTGCACGGTGAACGGCTCGGTGGTGCCGAAGCCCAGGGCCTTACTCCAGTACCCGCCGGACGGATCGTTGCGCATGCCGAGAGCGACACCGCCGCCGATGCGGGTGGTGGCGATCCCGAGATCGGTGTACGTGGGTGCGGGTGCCTGTGACTCGTACGAGTGCATGAATTCGCACTCCACGGCCTCGGCGAGTGGGGTCAGGTCGGCTGGCGCTGTCACCAGCCGATTATCGTCTGGTCCTCTCCCAGGCCCGCACCAGCTGCATCCGGTTGTTGATGCCCAGCTTGTGATATATGGACCGGAGCTGGGTGTCCACGGTGTGGAAGGAGACGAAGAGGCTCCTGGCCGCCTCCTTCTTCGTGGCGCCGGCGGCGAGCATCTCGGCGACCCGCTCCTCGGCGGGGGTGAGCGCGTCGAGGCCCCCACCGGGCGGCTCGTCGATCGACGGCCGGTGCCGCGGGGTGCCGCTGAGGTCGGCGCAGCGCCGGTCGGCAATCGCCTGGTCGCCGGGGGCGCCGATCCGGGCGTAGAGGGCAGCAGCCTCGTGCGCGGCGTCGCGCGCCTCCCCGGGGCGCAGCCGAGGGTTGTTCGCCAGGTCGAGCAGCGCGTCGGCCAGCGCCGGCCGGGCGGCGGTGGTGCGCAGCTGGTCGACCGCCGACCGGAGCGCGTCCGGGTCGCCGTCGCGCAACCCCCGGCTCTGGTCGGCCAGCGCGCGCCACAGCGGCACCGGCGTACGGGTGGACACCAGCTCGACCAGTTCGGTGACCCGGCGGGCGGCTCGGGTGTCGCCGGTGGCCACCGCCGCGCGTACCAGCCGGGGACCGAAGTGCGGCACCGGCAGCAGCGGCCGGACCGAGCGGTGCAGGTCGGCGACGACCCTGGTGAGCAGGCCCGCCGGCGTGCTCACGGCCGGGTCGCGGGCTGCCACGCAGAACGCCGGGCTCCACATCGTCCGGTCGGGCCAGCGGTCCTCGGCGAGGCAGGTGCGCAGGATGGCGCGGGCGTCGTCGTGCTCACCACGGCGGTAGCGCACCTCACCGATCACCGCAACCAGCAGGGCGCGCACCTCTCTGCTGAGGTCCGCCGAACCGGAGCTGAGCGTCGTGACGGCCAGCGCGGCCGCCTCGGGCAACTCGCCCACCGCCACCATGCGCAGGCAGTCCAGCGCGGTCAGCCCGGTGAGCGGCCCGTCGCCGTCATCCGGCGCCTGGCGGGCGGCGGCCCGGGCGTCCGGGTGCCGGCCCAGGCCGAGCGCGACGAGGATCCGTTCGGCCCGGATGGACGGGGCGTCGGCGCGGGCCGACCAGGAGTTCGGATCCAGGGCCGCCAGCACGGCCTGGGCGCCCGGCAGGTCACCGTGCGCGAGCGAGCGGGCGGCCCGGCCGAGGGCGAGATGGCGAGCGGACGACTGGTCACCCGACGCGGCGTGCGCGGTGCCCGCGTCGCGCAGCAGGGCGTCGGTGTCCGGATGACCCGTGCGGGCCGCGACCGTGGCGACCAGGGCGAGCACCGTGGCGCGACTGCGGGCGTCCAGCCGGAGGTTCAGTGCCTCCCGCAGGCCGGTGAGGGCGATGGTCGGCTGCTCCAGTGCGACGGTCCGCGCCACCCGACCGAGCACCAGGGTGCGGTGCGGCTCGCCGCCGCGGCTCGTCGCGACCTCGGCCGCCAGGATGTGGAGCGCCTCCGTCCCGCGCCCGGCGAGCCGGAGCTGGTCCGCGGCCTCGAAGAGCCGGTGCCGTCGTTGCTCGGTGGTGATGTCGTCGGCCGAGAGCGTTCCGGAGCTGAAGGATGATTCGGACAATGGCGTTCTCCCCGGTTGTTACCCGGCGCGTCGAAATGCCGTCCTGCGACCGAGCCTAGCCACGCCGGCACGTACGGGAGACCGGATCGCCGAACCGGCGGGATTGCGTCGAATGGCCCGTGCCGTCCGGGAACTGGTGTGCGGTAATGGCGCGATCACGTGATGCGACGGTCGGTGTTCCGCGCCGATCATCGAACCATGGCCCCGCTCACCGACCCTCCCGGTCTGCCTCGGCTCCGGGTCGTGCTGCTGATGTTCGTCGTCTATGCCGGCACCGGGGTGGGTGGTCACGCTCCGGCGTGGACCCGTCTGGTGCTGACGGCGATCGCGGTGGCGATCCCGGTCGCGATCGCGATCCAGCACGGCCGGCCCGGAGTGCGTGCCCTGCTGGGGATCTCGTCGCGGCTGCGGCTGCGTGGCGGATCCGTTCCCGCGCCCGAGCCGGTCCAACCCGAGTGAGGAGACAGCGATCATGGCCGACAGTGATCCCGAACCGAGGCGCGGCGACCAGGGCGCACCGCCCTTCGCGGGCCGCAACGTCGCGCTTGAGCGGCAGAACCCGGACCTTGTGGTTCCGCCCACCACCGACAGCCGGTTGGTGCCCAACCTCAAGTTCTCGTTCTCACAGGCGCACACCCGGGTGGAGAAGGGCGGCTGGACCCGGGAGGTCACCAGCCGCGACCTCCCGATCGCCACCCAGTTGGCCGGCGTCCAGTTCGGTCTCGAACCGGGCGCGTACCGGGAGATCCACTGGCACCAGCAGTCGGAGTGGGCGTACATGCTCAGCGGAAGCTGCCGGATCAGCGCCGTCGACCACGAGGGACGCAACTTCATCGAGGACGTGAAGGCGGGCGACCTGTGGTTCTTTCCGCAGGGTGTGCCGCACAACATCCAGGCGTTGCAGGACGGCGCGCAGTTCCTGCTGGTCTTCGACGACGGCGCGTTCTCGGAGAACAACACGTTCCTGCTCAGCGACTTCTTCGCGCACACCCCCCGGCACGTGCTGGCCAAGAACTTCGGCTGGACGCCGGAACAGATGGAGAACCTGCCCGAGCGGGAGAAGTACATCTTCCAGGGCGACGTCCCACCACCACTGCAACAGGACCGGGTGGTCAGCCCGACCGGCGACATCCCCCGAAGCTTCAAGCACCGGATGCTCGCCCAGACCCCGCAGCGTTTCCGCGGCGGAACCGTCCGGATCACCGACTCGACCAACTTCGCCGCCTCCGTGACCACGGCCGCGGCACTGGTGGAGGTCGAGCCGGGTGGGATGCGCGAACTGCACTGGCACCCCACCACCGACGAGTGGCAGTACTACATCTCCGGCACCGCACGGATGGGCGTGTTCGCCGCGCAGGCTGCCGCCCGGACGTTCGACTTCCAGGCCGGCGACGTGGGGTACGTGCCCTTCGCCTACGGCCACTACATCGAGAACACCGGTGACGAGCCGCTGGTGTTCCTGGAGATGTTCCGCCATCCCCGGTTCGAGGACATCTCGGTGATGCAGTGGATGGCCAACACGCCCCACGAGATCATCGCCGACACGATCAACGTGTCGACGTCGATCGTGGACAGTCTGCCGAACACCAAACAGGTGGTGATCTGAGCGTCTTCGCGTCCGGCCGTCCGTCACCCGACGGACGGCCGGACCGGTGGATCAGCGCCCCGCGGGTGCCGGGGAGACAGGAGTCGCGGCAGGTCGTCGGCGTCGGGACACCGCCCCCACCACCACGTCGATGACGAGGAAGGCGAGCACTGTGATCCCGAACAGCGGGAGCGCCCAGCCGATCGCCACGGTCACCGGTACGCCGATCAGCAACGCCCAGAGCGGCAGACCGCGTACACCGCCGCGCGCTGGCGGGGTGCCGGCGAGGGCGCGGCGGTCGGCGCGGGTGGGTCGACGCTGCCACCACATGCGGTAACCCCAGAAGATGACGCAGAGCAGCCCGAGCGCGAGCGCGGCGAGCAGGATCTGGTTGACCAGGCCGAAGAGGATCCCCATGTGGGCCTGGATGCCGAGGCCGCTCAGTTTGGCCAGCAGGGGCCAGTCGGCGAAGTCGCTGCGGGCGGTCACCGCGCCGGTGGCCGGGTCGACGGCGATGCGGTCCTTGTTGACCGGCCAGGTGTTGTCGACCTGCGTGACAGTCCAGGCGGAACCCGGCTCCGGCGCGGGGGTGATCTCGACGGGACCGGAGAGGCCCGCGTCGCGAGCGACGCCCAGGACCCGGTCGAACGCCGCCGACTCGACGACCCCGCCAGCCCCGGCGGCACCGTGCTCGTGACCCCCGCCGGTCTCGGCAGGGGCGGTGGGCCCGGCCGTGAGGCTGGTGGAGATCTCCGGGGTGCGGGCGTTCACCGCGTCCAGGCCGTCGGCGAAGTTCGCACCGGCGTAGCGGGACCACGTCAGACCGGTGACCGAGAGGAAGAGGAGACCGACGGTGAGCCAGATGCCGGTGGTGGCGTGCCACCCTCGGGTACGACGAACACCCTTACCCGTGGACAGGTCCGGCACGAGCAGATGCCGGGCTGCGGCTCGGGCGGCGCCGCGTCGACGCCACCAGAGGATGACCCCGCCGAGCGCCATCACCCACAGCCAGCTCGCGGCCAGCTCGGAGTAGTGCTCGCCGACCGTGCCCAGGTGCAGGTGGCGGTGCAGGTCGTCCAGCCAGGTGACGGCCGGCGTGGACCCGAACCAGGTGGTGAGCTGGCCCTGGGACTCGGCGGTGTACGGGTCGATGTAGACGGTGTGCTGCTTCTCGCCAAGCTCGGGCAGGGAGAACACCACCTTCGTGGTCCGGTCGCCGTCGCCGGGTTGCACGGTGGTGATGCTGCCGTCGGGGTGCGCGTTGCGGGCCGCCCCGATCTGTTCGGCCAGTGGCAGCTGACGCTCACCCACCTCGGCGACGGTGAGCTGGTTGCCGTAGAGGATCGTGTCGAGTTGCGGTGCTGTGGTGTAGGCCAGACCGGTCAGTGCGGCGACCACCAGGAACGGGGCGACGAGGATGCCGGCGTAGAAGTGCAGCCGCAGCAGCAGCGCGCCGAACGGCGACGTGCGCCGGGCGGCTCGGGCCGGTTTCTCGGCGGTGATGGCGGGTTCCGGCTGCGGCGTGCCGGACAGTTCGGTGAGAGACATGGTGATCCGATCGGAAGAGTCGGGAGTCACCCGGTAGGTGTCTCCCGTGCTGGTCTGGTCGCCCGGTGAGGTGTCGCGTCGGCCCCTGACCGGTAGTCGGGGGAGAGACGCCGCTGGTTCCGGAGACGTGCAAGACCGGGCCGGTCGGTCCGGGCCGTGCGGTGCGCGTCGCCGGTCCGCCCCACTGTGGAGCGGATCACCGTCTGATCAGCGCCGCACCGTCCGTCGCCACCGCAGCCCAACGGCCGTCACCAGGACGACGAGGGACAGCGCGGCCCCCGCCACGAGCACACCGGCGCTCGGGCCGTCGTCGGACTCCGTGCCGGCGGCGGCCGGGGCGGTCGCTGACGCGCTGAGGTTGGCAACCGGCGCGGCGCTGGAGGTGGGATCTGCCACCGTGAACGGGTACGACCCCTGCACCGGGTGCCTGTCGACGGAGACGACCCGGTAGGCGACCGTGTAGGTCCCGTTCGGCAGGGTGTCGGTCACCCGGACCGTGCTCGTTGCCCCGGTGACCACCGGTTCGCCGGTGGGAAGCTTCCGCTTGGCGGCGTCGGTGAGCACGATCGTGGTGAAGGTGGGGTCGAGCCGCCGCATGAATTCCAGCGTGACCTCGGTCGGTGCGCTCGGCACTGTCGCGTCCCGGGCGGGCGTGGCGGACCGGAGCGAGTTGTGCGCCCACGCCGGGCCGGCCGGGATGAGCACCGCCACGAGGACGGCGAGCACCGCCGCGCCGATCCGGACGGCGGTGGGGCGCGACGGCGACCCGGTCATCCGAGCACCTGCTCGCCGATCCAACCGCCCGGTGGGCATCCGGGTGGGATGGCGAAGACGGCGGACCCGATCGGCGTGGTCCACTCGTTGAGCAGGTCCCGGTCGGCCAGCCGGCGCTGGATGGGCAGGAACTGCCGGGTGATGTCGGCCTGGTAGGACGTGAAGATCAGGCCGCTGTCCGCGTGACCCTCGGCCGTCGGCACACCGTCGTAGTTGTACGGCCGGCGAAGGATCTTCAAGCGGTCGTCGGTGACGTGGGCGCGGGTCAGGTGCGAGAAGTCGGGGATGACGGTGAGCCCGTCCGGATCGGTGGCGGCGAAGTCGGGTTCGTCATGCTCGGCGGTGCCGGTGAGCGGGGCACCGGTGTCGAGCCGCCGCCCGACGGCGAGTTCGCGGTCGGCCCGGCCGAGCAGGTCCCAGGTTTCCATGTTCATGCTGATCCGCCGCACCACCACGGTGGTGCTGTCGCGCAGCCACGCCGGGCCGTCCGGCACCCAGAGCGCGGTGTCCATGGGCACGCCGGGTCGCGGGTTGGCGGTGCCGTCGAGCTGACCGAACAGGTTGCGTTGGGTGTGGCCACCCGGCTCGACACCGGGGCTGCGCCGGAAGCCCTGCTGGACCCACCGCACTGTGGCGAACGGTCGGCTGTCCTTGATCAGGACCCGTTGGGCGTGGGCCACGGTGATCGCGTCGTCAGCGCAGATCTGGAGCAGCAGGTCACCGCCGGACCAGGCCGGCTGGAGCCGGTCGATGCGGAACGACGGCAGGTCGGTGACCGATGCCGGCCGGCGGTCGTCGACGCCGGCCGCCCGGTAGAGGCCGGGCCCGAAGCCGAAGGTCACTGTCAGCCGGGCGGGCAGCAGCCCCAGTTCGGCCTCGGTGTCGGCCAGCGCGGGCCGGCCCTGGGTGAGTCGGGCGGTGTCGTCGGTGAGCAATCGCAACATCCGGCCCAGCGCGGCCCGGTCGACGCCGGCCCGCAGCGTGAGCGCCACGAACGACGCGTGCGCCTGCGGTTCGGTGGCCACCCCGGCCTGCCGGGCGCCGTGGAACGGCTCGACCAGGCCGCCGACGGCCGCCACCGCCGCCGTGGCGTCGGCGGCGGCCCGTGGTGGCCCGCCATCGGTGCGAGTCGTGGCGATGGCGGCGGCGCCCGCGAGGGCTCCGCCGGCGGCCAGGGCCCCGCCGGCGAGCAGGCCGCGCCTGCTCACCGGCCGCACACGTGGCGTCCGCGTCACGATGCCGGGCTCATGCTCATCGTCGGCGTGGCGCTCGTGCCGGGCAGAGGCTGGCCGTGCCCCGGGGCGTAGCTCTCCTGCGCGCCGGTGAACGGCTTGGCCACGGCGCGGAACTGCTGGGTCCTGCCGTCGGCGAACGTCAAGGTGAAGGTCAACTCGTCGCCGGCCCGAACGGGCCTGCTGAGGTTCATCAGCATGAGGTGGTCGCCGCCGGGCTCCAACGCGTGGGTGCTCCCGGCCTTGATCACGATGCCACCCCGCTTCTGCCGCATGACCATAGTGCCGTCCTTCAGGCCATCTCGTGCAGTTCCATCGAGGACAGGGCGGTGGTGGCACCCGTCACCGTGACATCGACGTCGCCGTCGTTGACCAGGGTGCCGAAGGCCGCCGTCATGCCCTTGTCGGCGGCCTTCACCCACGGGTCACGAATGCCGAGCACGCCGGCGTCCGGGCCGGCCGAGATCGACACCGACGGGCCCGCCTGCGCGGTCGCCGGAGAGTCGGACGAGCCGCAACCGGCGGCACCCATCGTCAGGACCGCGGCGGCGAGGACGGCGGTCGAGCGGCGGCGTGGGCCGAGCGGGCTGGTGCTGAGCATGTGTTCTTCCTCCGATGATTGCTGCTGGCTGGTAGGTCGGCCGCAGCACGGAGAAAGTTCCAGGCTCAGGGCACGCCGATCGTGTACTCGGCGGTGTGTACCTTCCCGTCGACCTGGAAGTCGAAGAAGGCCCGGTACCGCCCTGAACTCGGCGTGGTCAGCCAGAACTTGACAGTTCCGTCGACCAGCTCCGGCTCGGGGTGGACGTGCACGTAGCCGAGGTCGCCCTCCCGCACGACGACCAGGTGCCCGTACGCGCCCAGGTACCGCTGCAACTGCGCGGGCGTGGCGGTGCCGGCGCTGGTGACCTGGAAGTGGATCGGCGCCGTCACCCCCACCGTCGGGGTGCCGGTCATCGACACGGTGAACGGACCAGCCGCCGCCTGTGCCTGCGGCGGCGGCAGCGCGGCCGGGGTGTGCGCGCCGGGCACCGTGTGGTCGACGCCCAGCACCAGGGGCTGCTGGCTGCCGTTGGCGGTGGTGACGGAGAAGTCGGCGTAGACCCGGTAGCCGCCGGGTCGGGCCAGCGTCAGCGGGACGCTCCAGGTGCCGTCGGGTGCCATCGTCGGATGTAGGTGCTGGTAGCCGGTCAGGTCCCGGCCCACCACGATCAGGTGCAACGGCTTGTCGTGCACGACCGCGAAGCGGGTCGCCGGCTGCCGGTCGGTGCCGACGATGCGGAAGCGGTAGTCGGCGCGTACCCCGGCGGGTTGGGTTCGTTCCAGCGGTTGCAGCGTGAAGCCGGCGGCGCTGACGGTCGTCCCGGTGGCAAGCGTCTCGCCTGTTCCGCTGTCGCCCCGGTGCGTGTGCGGCCCGGTGCCCGCCGGGTGTTGGTGTCCGTCGGTCGCGGACACCGCCGGGCCGGAGGCGGGCGGACCGCTCGCCGGCTGCCGGGCGGTGTTGGCGGCCGGGCCCTCGTTGCCGCTGATGCGCGCCAACCCGAAGCCGCCGAGCAGGGCCAGCACCAGGGCACCGACGAACAGTGCCAGCCCGGTGTTGCTCAGCCGGGACCGGGGCGTCGCGCTGGCGAGGTCCGGGTCCGGCGACGCTCCGGGGTCGGCGGGCGGTCGAGTGTCCGAGGTCTGCGTACCGTTGCCGGTCGTCGCGGCGGCCCGGTCTGCGTCGGTTCTGCCACCGACCGCCCTGCCGCCGCCAGTCTTGGCAGCGGCGGTCCTGCTACCG
This sequence comes from Glycomyces sp. NPDC047369, assembly GCA_040643255.1. GTDB lineage: Bacteria > Actinomycetota > Actinomycetes > Mycobacteriales > Micromonosporaceae > Glycomyces. The sequence goes on from JBEYTX010000003.1 coordinate 502,807, forward strand.
GCGCCCTTGGTGCCGGGGGTCCTGGTTCCGGGACGGGTGCCGGCGCCGCGTCGACCGGATGTCGCCGGGGCGGTACGGCCCCGGCCGGCGGGTCTGCCAGTGGAGGCCGTCCGCCGACGCCAGACGGCGAATCCCGCCGCCGCGACCGCCACCGCGACCACCGCCAGCCCGACCCACGCGACCGCTCCGGGGCCGTTCTCATCCGTCGACTCGATCGGCGCAGCCGCTGCCGCGGACGGCGGAATCGGGGTCTCGGCCGCGACCGTCGGCACTGCCGACGCCTGCCCGGACGACCCGTGTTGCTCGGCAGCGGCCAGCAGCGCCGGGTCTGGCTGGGTCGACGGCGGGCTCCACCCCTTCGGTGCCGCCGTCACCGGCCCGTTGTAGCGGAAGGTCAAGGTGCCGCGTACGGGGTCGCCGTCCGAGGCGACCGACAGGTAGCTCACCGAGTACTCGCCCTTGGCCGGCAGGTGTGTGACCGCCACCGTCGCCGGGAACCCGGTCGTGTACTCGCGCGGCTCGAACTGGCCGTTCACCAGGAAGTACTCGCGTACCGGCTTGTCCAGTGGCTTCGGCTCCCCGTACGACCAGCCATTGTCGACCCGGATGCCACCCGGCGCGGTGACCGTGAAGAACGCGTTGGCCGCGGCCTTCTCGGTGAAGAACAGCCGCACCGACGTCAACGCCTCGCGCACCGTGGCGCCTGCCGCCGGCGTGGACATCGCGAGGGTCCCGTGAGCTGCGGCGGGCTGAGCGGACGCGAGGAGGGCGACAGCCGAGACGAGGAGGAACGCGAGGAGGCCCGAGACCACCCGCCCTGCGATCTGAGGGTGACGACGCATCTGAATATCCTGACTGCGCGGAGACTTTTTACAAGAGGTGGCGATCTTTTTCCTCAGATGGCAAAAGCGGGGCGGGTGGAACGGTGGTACCGGGATGGTCGGCCGGCGTCGGGCGAAAGTTTCCGGCGGGTGCCAGCGCCGGTCACCGAAGAAGCCGCCCGGTCGGCAATCCGGTCGGCTAGCGTCCACCTGACGTCTCGATCACGGAGAGTGTGGGGGCTATGCGGGCTGCGGTGCTGCGGGAGTTCGACGTTCCGCTGACGGTCGAGGAGATCGGCGACCCCGCCCCCGGGCTCGGTCAGGTGCTGGTGCGGGTCGTCGCCAGCGGGGTCAACCCGCTCGACACGAAGATCCAGGCGGGGAAGGCCGCACACGCGCGTGTCCAGCTACCCGCGGTGCTCGGCATGGACCTCGCCGGTGTGGTCGCGGCGGTCGACGCGGAGGTGACCGGCTTCGCCCCGGGAGACGAGGTGTACGGGCTGTGCGGGGGAGTCGGTGACCTGCCGGGCTCGCTGGCCGAGTACACCGCCGTCGACGCCCGGTTGCTGGCTCACAAGCCGAACAACCTCTCGATGCGGGAGGCCGCCGCGTTGCCGTTGGCGGCAGTCACCTCCTGGGAAGGTCTGGTCGACCGGGCCGGGGTCCACGCCGGGCAGAAGGTGCTGGTGCACGGCGGCGCCGGCGGGGTCGGGTACGTGGGCGTGCAACTCGCCCGGGCGCGAGGCGCCGAGGTGTACGCCACGGGCCGGCCGGCGAACCTGCCGGTGATCGAGAGCCTGGGCGCCGTGCCGATCGACTACACCACGAGCACCGTCGACGAGTACGTCGAGAGACACACCGGCGGTGAGGGGTTCGACATCATCGTGGACAACGTCGGTGGCACGACCCTCGACGCCTCGTTCGCGGCGGTCCGCACCTACCACGGGCACGTCGTCAGCGCGTTGGGCTGGGGCGCACACTCGCTCGCCCCGCTGTCGTTCCGTGGCGCCACCTACTCGGGCGTGTTCACCCTGCTGCCGATGCTCACCGGGCGGGGCCGTGACCACCACGGTGCCATCCTGCGCGAGATCGCGGCGCTGGCCGAAGCCGGTGCGCTGCGTCCCCGACTGGACGCGCGCCGGTTCACGCTCGACACGGTGATGGACGCCCACCGCCTGGTTGCCGACGGCACCGCCAACGGCAAGGTCATCGTGGACGTCGCCGACTGAGCGGGAACCCGTCGGCCGGGAGGTCAGGTCCGTGCGGGTGCCGTGCCGGCCAGGTCGACGATCCGGTCGCTCCAGCGCTCCAGCAGGGTCTGGTCGTGGCTGATGACCAGGACCCCGGCCTGCCGGGTCAGCTGGTAGTCGCGGATGACGGCGGCGACGTGCGCCTGCGTGGAGGCGTCGAGCATCGCGGTGGCCTCGTCGCAGAGCAGGTAGTCGGGACGGTGCACGAGGGCCCGGGCCAGGCAGGCGCGTTGCAGTTGCCCGTCGGAGACCGCGTGCGGACGTCGGCTGCGCAGATCCGCGGTGAGGCCGACCAGGTCGGCGAGTTCGGTGACCCGTTCCCGGACCGCCGCCTCGGGTGTCCGGGTGGCGCGCAGCGGTTCGGCGATCAGGTCGGTGAGGCTCAGCCGGGGATCGGCGGCGGCGCGCGGGCTCTGGAAGAGGGCGGCGACGCGGGTCCGTAGGGCCACCGGCACGGCGTACCGAACGGCGTTCACTGCGGTGCCGTCGATGCTGACCCGGCCCTGATCGGGCTGGTGCAGCAGGGCCAGGACCCGTACCAGTGTCGACTTTCCGCAACCGGACGGCCCGCGCAGTCCGACCGTCTCGCCCCGGTCGATCCGCACCGTGACGCGGTCGAGGACGACCTGGCGGCCGTACCCGACGGTCACCTCGTCGGCGAGCAGGTGTGGCGTGTTGGTCACGGGGTGGCTCCGGTGGGGATCGGGTGGTGGCAGGCCACGGTGCCGCCACCGGCGACCGGTGTGGGCTCTGGTCGGTCAGCGCAGGTTTCGGTGCGGTGTGGGCAGCGGGGCGCGAACGCGCAACCGGGGGGCAGCGCGGTGAGCATCGGCGGGTCGCCGGGCACCGGCCGGAAGGCCCGGTCCGGCAGGGCGTCGAGCAGCGCCGAGGCGTACGGGTGGGTCGGCGCGGTGAAGAGTTCGTCGGTGTCGCGGTGCTCCACGACGCGGCTGGCGTACATCACGGCGACGGTGTCGGCGACCCGGCGCGCGGCGGCCAGGTCGTGCGTGATGAGCACGACGGCGGCGCCGTTGTCGCAGCGGCGGCGCAGCAGGTCGAGGGTGTGGTCGACCAGCGGCCGGTCCAGCCCGGTGGTGGGCTCGTCGGCGATGAGCAGCGCCGGGTCGGGTGCCAGCGCGAGCGCGGTGACCAGCCGCTGTGCCATCCCGCCGGACAGCTCGTGGGGGTAGCGGTCCAGGTCCGCCGGGTCGAGCCCGACGTCGACAGCGAGCTGGTCGGCGTCGGCGCGGTCGCGGCCGTGCGCCCGCAGTGTCTCGGCGAGCAACCGCCGCCCGGTGCGGACCGGGTTCAGGGCGGTGGCCGGGCTCTGTGGAACCAGGCCCACCAGGCGACCGCGTACCCGCCGGGCCAGTTGGCGCTGGCCGCAGGTGACCAGGTCGACCGGGTCGGCGTCGGGGTGGTGCAGCACGGCGTGGCCGGTGGTCGTGGCGTTGCCCGGCAGCAGGCCGAGCAGGGCGTGGGCCAGGACGGACTTGCCGCAGCCGGACTCGCCGACGACGGCCAGCAGTTCGCCGGCCCGGACGGTGAGGTGGAGATCGGTGACGGCGCGCACCCGCGCGTCGCGCAGCCGGAACTCGACGCCGAGGCCATCCACGGCCAGCAGCGGCCGACTCGTGGCGGCGCGGGCCGACGCCGGGGCGGGAACGGATTCGGTGGTGGTCACAGGTGCAGCTCCGCTCGGACCCGGGGATCGAAGCGGTCACGCCAACGGGCGGCGAGGACCGCGATGGCGAGAGTGACGACGACGATGACCGCGCCCGGTGCCAGGCTGGCCCACCAGGCGCCGGTCAACAGTGACCCCTGGCCGTCGTTGATCATGTTGCCCAGCGAGGCGAGGTGGGGCGGCAGACCGAGACCGAGGAACGACAGGGCGGTCTCGTGCCACACCGCGTGCGGGATCATCAGCGTGGTGGCCAACGCCAGCCGGGGGAGCACGTGCGGCAGCAGGTGCCGGGTGAGGACCCGGAACCGGCCGGCTCCGCCACTGATCGCGGCGTCGATGAACGGTCGGTCCCGCAGACTGAGCACCTCGGATCGGACGATGCGGGCGGTGGACAGCCAGTGGGTGAGCCCGACGGAGGCGATCACGGCACCCAGGCTGGGCCGCAGCATGGCCACGATGAAGATGCCCAGCAGCAGGTGCGGCATCGCGGCGATGGTGTCCACGATCCGCATCAGGATCCGGTCGACCCGGCCGCCGAGCGTGCCGGCGATCCCGCCGATCACGCCCCCGAGGACGGTGGCGACGAGCGCGGCGACAGCCCCGACGAGCAACGAGACCCGCAACCCGTAGACGGCGCGGTGCGCCACGTCGCGGCCCAGGTCGTCGGTGCCGGCGAGGTGGGTCCACGACGGTGCCAACCGGGTCTGGTCCAGCGCGACGGCGCTCTGGTCGAGGGGCCAGACGAGCGGTGCGAGCAGCGAGCCGGCGACGGTCGTCAGCAGGACCAGACCGGCGATGACGACACCGGTCTGGCCGGGGCGCAGCCGCAGCCGGGACCGGGCCACGTGGAGCAGTGGCGGTCGGGTAGCAAGGTCAGCCATCGAGTCGTACCCTCGGGTCGGCGGCGGCGTAGGCCAGGTCGGTCACGAGGTTCGCGGCCAGCACCACCGCGGTGGTGGCCAGCGTGATCGCCGCCAGCAGCGGGAAGTCGCTGCCCAGCGCGGCGGCGACGGTGACCGCGCCGAGGCCCGGCAGGGAGAAGACCGTCTCGACCAGCACCGCCCCGCCGACCAGTTCGGGCAGGTGGGTGCCGACCAGGGTGAGGAACGGCAGCAGCGCGGTTCGCAGCGCGTGCCCGAACAGCACCGTCCGGCCGGGCAACCCGCGCGCCCGCGCCGCGAGCACGTGGTCGTCGCGCATGCTCTCCGCGACCGCGTCCCGGACGAACAGCACGAACCACGGTGCCTGGGATACGGCCAACACCCCGACCGGCAGGATCAGGTGGTGCGCCACGTCGCCCCAGGACGTGCCGGTCGCTGTGACATCGGTGAGCCCGCCGGCCGGCAACCAGCCCAGGGCCAGCGCGAACACGGCGATCGCGGCCAGGCCCAGCCAGAAGACCGGCATCGACTGCACCGCGTACGCACTGGCGCGCAGCGCGCGGTCGAACAGCCCACCCCGGCGGTACGCGGCCAACGAGCCCAGCAGCAGGCTCCCGGCCAGGGCCAGGGCCAGGGCCACGCCGATCAGCAGCAGCGTCCAGCCGGCCCGGGCGGCGAGCACCGAGGCGACCGGCTCGTGCCGGCTGGTCGACCAGCCCAGGTCGCCCCGCACGAGGTTGCCGATCCAGCGCAGGTACTGCACCGGCACCGGGTCGTCGACGCCCCAGTTCGCGCGCAGCTGGGCCAGGTTCTCCTCGCTGGCGGTGAAGGCCGCCGCGCCCGCGTACTGCTTCGCGGGGTCGACCGGCGAGGCGGCGCCGAGGGCGAACATCCCGACGCTGGTCGCGGCGAGCACCGGCACGGCGACGAGCAGCCGACGCCGGAGCACCGCCCTCGCCCCGGCCAGTCGACCGGAGCGGGTCACGACCGGGTCCAGGTGTCGATGTTCCACCAGAGGCTGTTCGCCACCCCATGCTCGTGCGCTTCGACGCGGGGAGCGACACCGCGCACCGAGGACTTCAGCACGTAGGTGTGCCGCAGGTAGGTGAGGAACAGCCACGGTACGTCGGCGGCCAACTGCTTCTGGAACCGCGCGTACGCGGCCCTGCGAAGATTCGGGTCGATCTGGTCGCGGCCCTGCTGGAGGGCCCGGTCGGTCACCTCGGAGCGGTACGAGCCCGGGTTGAAGTAGCCCTGCCCGGCGAACTGGGAGCTGAACAGCTTGTACGAGACGAAATCCGGGTCGTACGGCGTCCCGTAGCCCATCAGCAGCGCGTCGGATCTCATCCGTGGGTCGATGGCGTCCCAGGTGAGCCCGGCCGGGGTGACCCCGATGCCGATCTTCTTCGCGTCGGCGGTGACGGCGAGCGCCAGGTCCTTGCGCAGCGTGTCGCTGGCCGGGTACATCAGCGTGAACCGGGCCGGCCGGCCGTCCTTGACGCGGATCCCGCCGGGGCCGGGGGTCCAGCCGGCCGCGTCGAGCAGCGCGCCCGCCGCCGTCGGGTCGGCGGTCGGCTTGCCGATGATCGAGGCGTCGGTGAACTCGGAGGTCGGCGGGATCGGGCCGAACGCCGGTTCGCCGGCGCCACCGAGGATTCCGGAGACCATCGCGGCCCGGTCGACGGCCAGGTTGAGCGCCCGGCGGACCGCCGGGTCGGCGAGGACCGGGTTGCCCGTCGGCAGCATCACGCCCCGGTAGTCGGCGGTCGGCACCCGCTGCACCCGGTACGCGCTGTCGGCGTCGAAGCCGGAGGCGAGCTTCGGTGGCAGCTCGGCGGCGTCGAACTCGCCGGCGCGCATCCGCTGGGCGCGGACGTTGTCGTCGGCGACGAACGCCACCACCACCCGGTTGTTCTTCGGTCGGCCCGCGAAGTAGCTCTCGTTCGCGGTGAGCACCAGGCGGTCGCCCGGCGTCCACGACTCAACCTTGTACGGCCCGGTCCCGACCGGTTTGCGATTGAACCCGGCGGTGTTGATGTCCTGCCCGCTGAGCAGCCTGGCCGGCACGATGCCGAGAGTGAGCCGTTGCAGGAACGGCGCGTACGGGTAGCGCAGCCGGAACACGACGGTGGCCGCGTCGGGCGCGGTCACCGACTCCACCATGTCCAGGTCGGAGCGGAGCGTGGAGTCCACCTTCGGGTCCAGCACCGCCTGGTACGTGAAGAGGACGTCCGGGGCGGTCAGCGTGGTGCCGTCGTGGAATTGCACGCCGTCGCGGAGCTTCGCGGTCACGGTGCGCCCGTCGGGCGACAGCTCCGGCAATGCGGTGGCCAGAGCGGCGACGAGGCGGTTGTCAGCGTCCCGGCTGACGAGGCCGTCGAAGATCAGCGAGGCGCCGTCGACGCCGTAGTTGAGCACCGGGTTCAACGCGTCCGGTTCGTCGGAGGTGGCCACGACCAGTGTGGTCCCGCCCGCTGAGCCGTCGGGCGTGGCCGGGGCCGAACAGCCGGCGAGGACGAGCATTCCCGCCGCCGCGGTCGACGCCGCGAGGCGTCGGACGGTCGGACGCATCCGGGTCACGGAGGGCTCCTGTGGTGTGGGGAGTCGTTGGTCGGGTGGGCGCAACGCCGCAACCGTTGATCATCACGGTGGCACAGTTGCCAGTCTTTGGCAATTACCAAGCTTGTGCGTCATGCTGTTGATCAACGGGGCCGCCGGCGTACGGGCTCGCGTTCACCGCCGGTGGTGACTGTCGCCGCCGACCGGCTAGGGTTCCGGGGTGTTCCGCGTCGTCGTGTTGATCGCTGCCGTGGTGCTCGCCGCGGATCAACTCACCAAGTACTGGGCCGAGTCCGCGCTGTCCGGCGGGCAGACCATCACCGTTCTCGGTGACCTGCTGCAGCTGCGACTCGTCTACAACCCGGGTGCCGCCTTCTCGATCGGCTCCGCGTACACCTGGATCTTCGCGGTGTTCGCGGCGGCGGCGGTGGTCGCGGTGACGGTCGTGGCGCTGCGGGTCACCTCGCGGGCCTGGGCGGTGGCGCTGGGCCTGGTGCTCGGCGGCGCGACGACACACCTGCTGGACCGCCTCTTGCGCGAGCCGGGGTTCGCTCGCGGGCACGTCGTGGACTTCATCGACTACGCCGGGTTCTTCGTCGGCAACGTCGCCGACATCGCCTTGGTGGTCGGCGTGGGCATCGTCATGCTGCTCAACGTGCGCGGCATTCCGCTGCGGGCGCCGGCGAGCGAGGCCCGCGAGCAGGTGTCGTCAGGCTCCTGAGCCGACCAGGACGACCTCCAGCCGGCGCGGGCCGTGCACTCCCTCGACCCGGTTCAGCTCGATGTCGCTGGTGGCGGACGGGCCGGAGATCCAGGTCTGCGGCGCGCGCGGGTTCAGTCGGGTGAGCGCCTCGGGCAGCAGACCGACCACCTGGTCGGCGCGAACGACGCAGATGTGCCGGTCGGGCACCAGGGTGAGCGCCCGCCGCCCCTGCGTCGGGCCGGCGTCGAGGATGATGGTGCCCGTGTCGGCGATCGCGACCGCGCAGCCGGTCAGCACCGCGTCCAGGTCGTCGAGTACGGCCGGTGACAGCGCGGGCGCGTCGCGGTGCACCTGCCCGGCGTAACCGGTCAGCCAGTCGGCCGGCAGGTCGGCGGGGACGGCGAGCCGGTCGACCTCGCTGAGCAGCCGGGGTAGGGCGTCGATGCCATGGTGGACCACCGCCCGGTAGTCCTCCAGGCGGTCGACCAGGGTGGCGATCAGGTCGGGGCGGTCGTCGACCCGGCGGTAGCGGCGGGGCACCTGCACCGGCGGCGGGCTGTCGGCCAGGGCCGTCCGCAGCCGCGCCAGGATCTCGTCACGTGCGCTCACTGCTTCCCCCACCATTCCCGGAAGGTCTGCGGCCCGGGCAGCGGCAGGTCGCGCGACCGGGTCCACGCCGACCCGGGCCAGGGCAGTCGGCGCAGCGTACGCGCGCCGGTGCGGCGCATCCGGTACGCCCCGAGCGGCCCCGCACCCGCCCGGGCCAGGCGCAGGGCGGCGGCCCAGCGCCGAGGGCTGCGCATCACCCAGGACAGGACACCCATGGCGGCCCGTTCGGCCGGCGGATGCGGCGCCTGCTGGCGGAGGTGGACCAGGATCTCCGGAATGTTGATCTTCACCGGGCAGACGTCGTAGCAGGCGCCGCAGAGGGTCGACGCGTACGGCAGCGAGGCGTTGTCGGCCACCCCGGTCAGCTGCGGCGACAGGATCGCCCCGATCGGCCCCGGATACACCGAGCCGTACGCGTGCCCGCCGGCCCGCTCGTACACCGGGCAGACGTTGAGGCAGGCGGAGCAACGGATGCAGGACAGCGCCGGCCGCCCCACCGGGTCGGCGAGCACGGCGGAGCGGCCATTGTCGACAAGGACGACGTGCACGTCCTGCGGACCGTCGCCGGGGGTGACACCGGTCCACATCGAGGTGTACGGGTTCATCCGCTCGCCGGTCGAGGACCGGGGCAGCAGTTGCAGGAAGACCTCCAGGTCGGTGAAGGTCGGCAGCAGCTTCTCGACGCCGACGACGCTGATCAACGTCTCGGGGAGGGTGAGGCACATCCGCCCGTTGCCCTCGGACTCCACCACCACGAGGGTGCCGGTGTCCGCCACGGCGAAGTTGGCGCCGGAGACGGCGACCCGGGCCGAGAGGAACCGTCGTCGCAGGTGGGCGCGGGCCGCCTCGGCCAGCGCGGCCGGTTCGTCGCTCAGGTCGGCCGGCACGTCGGGCATGCGACGCTGGAAGATCTCCCGGATCTGCGCCCGGTTGTAGTGGATCGCCGGCACCAGGATGTGTGAGGGGGTGTCCTCGCCGAGCTGCACGATCAACTCGGCGAGGTCGGTCTCGTACGCGGCGATCCCGGCGGCCTCCAGCGCCTCGTTGAGCTCGATCTCCTGGGTCGCCATCGACTTGACCTTCACGACCTCGTCGGCCCCGGCGGCCCGGGTCAACGCGACCACGATCCGGCACGCCTCGGCCGCGTCGCGGGCCCAGTGCACTGTGGCGCCGGCGGCGGTGACGGATGCCTCGAACTGCTCCAGCAGCTCCGGCAACCGACGTTGGATGTCCGCCTTGATCGCGGAGCCGGCGTCGCGCAGCGCCTCCCAGTCGGGTACCTCGTCGACGACCCGGGCGCGCTTGACGCGGATGGTGCGGGTGGCCCGGTGCAGGTTGGCCCGCAGCTGCGGGTCGGCGACTGCCGGTTTGGCGGCGGTGGGAAAGGGCAGCGGCGTGCGGATCCGTCCGCTCCCGGTGGCGGGTGCGACCGGCTGGCTCATGAGCTGGCCCCGGCGAGAATCTCGGCGTAGTGCATGGCCCGTACGCCCGAGCGGTGGCGGTCGAGGCCGCCGCCGATGTGCGCCAGGCAGGAGTTGTCGGCGGCGGCCAGCACCCGTGCGCCGGTGTCACGGACCCGGGCGCACTTGTCGGTGAGCATCGCTGTGGAGACGTCCGGGTTCTTCAGGGCGAAGGTGCCGCCGAAACCGCAGCACTCCTCGGCGTCGCCCAGCTCGACCAGCGTGATCCCGCGCACCTGGCGCAGCAGGGTCAACGGCCGGTCGCCGAGGCGCAGCATCCGCAGGCCGTGACAGGTGGGGTGGTAGGTGACCGTCTCCGGGAACTCGGCGCCGACGTCGGTGACGCCGAGAACGTCGACGAGCAACTCGGACAGCTCGTAGGTGCGGGCGGCCACCGAGGTGGCGGGCGGGTGCAGGCGCGGATACTGGTCGCGGATCATCGCGGTGCACGACCCGGAGGGCGCGACGATGGCGTCGTAGGAGTCGAAGACGTCGACGTAGTTGCGCACCATCGGCATCGCCTCGGCCCGGTAACCCGTGTTGGCGTGCATCTGCCCGCAACAGGTCTGGTCGGTGGGGAAGTCGACGGTGTGGCCGAGCCGCCGCAGGATGCGGGTGACAGCGATGCCGGTGGCCGGGAACGCGAGGTCGTTGACGCAGGTGATGAAGAGGGCGATCCGCACGGCGGCTCCTCGGGTGGGTGTGGGCGGGTCACGCCGGGTCGCGCGGTGACCCGGGGGCGGGAAGCCGGTCGAAGGCGGGCAGGTGGCGTTCCCGGGCGGCGCTGAGGTGGGCGCGCATCGCCTCGGTGGCGGCCGCCGCGTCGCCGGCGACGATGGCGGCGGCGATGCGCTGGTGCTCGGTGTTGGTGTCCGGCGCGCCGGTGACCGGAAAGTAGAGCCGGTGCAGGTGCAGGTGTGAGTGCAGCCGGGTGATGGTGTCGCGCAGCAGTGGGCTGCCGGAGACCTCGGCGATCAGGTCGTGGAACTTCGCGTCCAGCGCGGTGAAGGCGGCGTGCCGGCGATAGCCGTCGCCGGCCTCCACGTCGATGCTCGCGGCCGCCTCGACGCTGATCCGTTCGCGGGCTTCGGCGGAGGCGTGCGTGGCGGCCCGCCCGGCGGTGGCGCCCTCCAGCAGTTGGCGGACGTCGAACAGGTCGTCGAACTCGGCGCGGCTCAGCAGCGGGGTGGTGGTGTAGCCGGAGAGGGGGCGTTTCCGGACCAGGCCGTCGGCCTCCAACCGGGCGAGTGCCTCCCGCACCGGGGTGGGGGAGACGTCCAGCTCCCGGGCCAGCGCGTCGATGTTGACCCGCTCACCGGGGGGCAGGATGTGGTCCATGACCAGCGTCTTGATCGACTCGTAGACGTCTTCGGCGAGGGTGAGTCGACGGGCGGGACGGAGTCGACCCTCGCGAGGTTCCTGCTGGGCCATCTCGTCTCCTCAACAACCCCTTGACTGTTCCGGTGTGAGCGAGTACACACTAGCAAAGCAACATCCTATAGGAAATAGGTTTCCCTGCCACCGTCTCGCACCACCACCCCCGAGGAGACGAACATGTCGCGCAGAATGCTGTCCCGAATCGGCTCGGGCCTCACCGTCGTGGCCCTCGCCACGACCACTGTGGCCTGCACGAAGAAGAGCGACACCACCGCCGAGGCCGGTGGTCGGGAACCGGCGCAGGTCAAGGTCGCGCTCGTGCCCGGCGGCTCACACCCGTACTTCCAGCCGTGGAAGGACGCCGGGGCCAAGGCCAAGACCGAGCTGGCGCTCGGCGACGTCACCTTCAACGAGACCGCGGGTTGGGACCAGACCAAGCAGAACGACGTGCTCAAGTCCCTCGCCGCGCAGGGCTACAACGCCTTCGGGGTCTTCGGCGTCTCACCCGACAACATCAACTCCACCTTCGAGGACCTCAAGCGGCAGGGCTTCCCCGTCGGCTCGCTGGCCTCCTGCCCAGCCGGCGCCAACAAGGCCGACTTCTGCCTCTCCACCGACGTGGAGGTCGCCGCGTACAAGGGCGCCAAGGCCGCCATCGACGCGATGGGCGGTCAGGGCAACCTGGTCCACCTGACCGGAAACAAGGTCGACTCCAACACCCAACGCCGGATCGCGGGCGTGGAGAAGGCGGTCGCCGAGACCGGCGGCAAGGTGACCCTGATCCAGAGCGTCACCGACATCGACAAGGACCTGCAGAGCGCGCAGAAGGCCGTGGCCGACCTCCTCGCCGCGAAGGGCCGGCAGATCCAGGGGATCGTGAACACCGCCTACAACCCGGCGGTCGCCTCGGCCGAGGGTGTCCGCCAGTCGAAGCTGCCCATCAAGGTCATCGCCATCGACGACGACCCGACGGTCCTCGACGGGCTGCGCGGCGGCTCGGTGGCCGCCACCGTCCTGCAGAACCCCGTCGGTCAGGCCCAGGTCGGCTCGTACGCCCTGATGAAGCTCAGCGGCGGCTGCACCATGGCCGAACCCGGGGTGACCATCGACTCGGGCTCGTTCGTGGTGACGAAGGACAACCTGGACGGCTACGAGGCCGACCGCACCGCCACCACCGAGGCACTGCGGAAGAAGTTCGACGGCGACCTGCTCAAGTGCAGCTGATGTCGAGCATCACCACGGCCGAGGCGTACCTCGTCGACATTCCCGTGGAGACCGTCCGCACCGACGCGGTACAGGCGTTCCTCAAGCAGGAGACGATCTTCGTCGAGGTGCGCACGGCCGACGACGGGCACGGCACGGGGTACGCGTACACGATCGGGACCGGCGGCACCGCGGTGCTCGCGCTGCTGCGCGACTACCTGCTGCCGCACCTGGTCGGCCGCGACGCCGCGCGGGTCGAGGCGATCTGGCGTGACCTGCACGCCGCCACCCGCGCCACAGCCGTCGGGGCCATCACCTCGCTGGCGCTCGCCGCGATCGACACCGCGCTGTGGGATCTGCGCGCCCGCGCCGCCGGTCTGCCGCTGTGGGTGCTCGCCGGTGGCGCCAAGGACCGCGTCCCGCTGTACGACACGGAGGGCGGCTGGCTGCACCTCACCGAGGACGAGCTGGTCGCCGGCGCGAAGGCGTCCCAGGCGGCTGGCTGGCCCGGCGTCAAGCTGAAGGTCGGCAAGCCGAACCCGGCCGAGGACGCCGCCCGGATCGGCGCGGTCCGGGCTGCCCTCGGCGACCACGTCGACGTGATGGTCGACGCCAACCAGTCGCTGACCGCCGCCGAGGCGATCCGCCGGGCCCGGCTGCTCGAACCGCACCAGCTCGCCTGGTTCGAGGAGCCGCTGCCGGCCGACGACATCGCGGGACACGAACTGCTGGCCCGCGCGACCAGCATCCCGGTCGCGGTGGGGGAGTCGATGTACTCGATCGGCCAGTTCGCCGAGTACCTGCGTCGGCAGGCCGCCGGCGTCGTCCAGGTCGACGTGGCGCGCATCGGCGGCATCACCCCGTGGCTCAAGGTGGCGCACCTGGCCGAGGCCTGCAACGTGGTGGTCTGCCCGCACTTCCTGATGGAACTGCACGTGAGCCTCTGCGCGGCCGTGCCGAACAGCCGCTACGTCGAGCACATCCCACAACTGCGCGCGATCACCCGGACCGAGATCGCGATCGTCGACGGCCACGCGCTCGCCCCCGACGAGCCGGGCCTCGGCATCGACTGGGACCGCGACGCGATCGAGGACAGGAGGGTGGCGTGAAGACGGAAACAGCGCCGGAGGCGTCGGCGGCACCCCCGGCCGCGGAGCCCCGGGCGCCGACCAGGGCCCTGCCGGTCTGGGCGAACCCCCGGCTCGGCCTGCTCATCGTCATCGCCGTGCTGGTCGCGCTCTTCTCGTCGCTCACCCCCGCGTTCCTCGACCCCCGCCTCACCCTGGCACCGCTGCAGGCCGACATCAGCGTGTACGCCGTGGTCGGTCTCGCCCAACTCGCCGTGCTGTCGCTCGGGCACATGAACATGGCCGTGGGCCGGATGGCCGCGCTCTCCACCTTCGCGATGGGCCTGGCCTACGACCGGCTCGGCGTACCGCTGCTGGTCGGGCTGCTCGTGGGTCTCGCCGTCGGGGCGGGCATCGGCGCGCTCGCCGGCCTGCTCATCGCCAAGACCGGAGTGAACTCGTTCGTGGTGACCCTCGCGCTCGACTTCGGGCTGCTCGGCCTGGTCACCATCCTCTACACCTGGGCGACCGGCGGGGTGTCGTTCGCGGTGCAGCCGAGTGGGCTCTCCGCGCTGCGCTTCGACACCTTCGCCGACTACTGCATGGGCGAGGTCTGCGGGCCCCGGATCCCGCTGGTCGTGCCGATCGCGGTGGCCGCGGCGCTCGGTGTCGGGCTGCTGTTCCGGCGTGCCCGGCTGGGCCGGGAGATCCTGATGACCGGCTCCAACCCGGTCGCCGCCGAGCTGTCCGGTATTCCCACGCACCGGCGGGTGGTCGCCGCGCACGCGCTGAGCGGGCTGCTCGCCGCGCTGGCCGGGTTCCTGCTCGCCGCCAACAACGGCGCCTTCTCCGCCACCATCGGGGAGTCGTTCCTGCTGCCGTCGTTCCTGGCCCCGGTGCTCGGTGGGACGCTGCTCGCCGGTGGCGCGGTCAGCGTCCTCGGCACCGCGCTCGGGGCGACCCTCACCCAGGTCATCTACAAGGGACTCAACCTGCTCCAGTTCTCCCTGGAGGAACTGAAGCTCTACATCGGACTGGTGCTGCTCGCGGCGCTGTCGCTGGACCGGCTGCGGGCCGTGCTCGCCGAGCGAAGGGCGGTGTCACCATCATGAGGAGCCTGATCCGGACCAACGAGTTCACCCTCGCGGTGATCGCGGCGCTCGGGTTCGCGGCGCTCGCGGTCGCCACCGACTTCAACCTGCTCACCGCCGGCACCCTGGACGCCTTCCTGCGTTTCCTCGCCCTGCCGATCGTCATCGGCCTGGCCCAGATGGTGGTGCTCGCCGTCGGTCAGATGAACCTCTCGGTGGGCGTGCTCACCGGGTTCTGCGCGATGGCCTCGGGTTGGCTCATGATCGACGCCGGGCTGCCCGCCCCGGTCGCGGTGCTCGCCGCGCTGGCCCTCGGCGCCGTCGTCGGACTGGTCAACGGCCTGCTGGTGATCTTCACCCGGATCAACGGGTTCATCGTCACCCTGGCCACCATGACGATCCTCGAAGGACTGCGGTACGGGGTGAACGGCACCGGCACCTACCAGGGCTACTCGCCCGGCCTGCGGGAGTTCGGGCAGGCGTCGCTGGCCGGCGTGCCAGTGGTCTTCCTGCTGGCGGTGGCGAGCGCCGTCGCTGTCGCCCTCTTCTTCCGGCGCACGGTGCCCGGCCGGCACCTGCTCGCCTCCGGCGGCAACCCGTTCGCCGCCCGACTGTCGGGCATCTCGAACGACCGGGCGCTGGTGCTGGCCCACACCCTGTCGGGGCTGCTGGCCGGCTTCGCCGCGGTGATCGTGGTGGCCGCCTTCGGCTCGGTGAACGCCTCGATCGGCGACGACCTGCTGCTGCCCAGCTTCGCCGCACCGATCATCGGCGGTGTGGCCCTGGCCGGCGGCATGATCAGCGTGACCGGCACGGTGCTCGCGGCCTTCCTGGTACGGCTCGTCGACGTGAGCCAGTCGCAGTTCGACATCAACCGGCGGTGGGTGGACCTCATCATCGGCGCGGTGGTCCTCGGCGCGGTGCTGCTCGGGCAGTTCCGCGACAAGCTCTCCGGAGGTACCCGATGAGCGTCGTGCTGGCCGCGGAGAAACTGGTCAAGACGTTCCCCGGGGTGCGCGCCCTGGACGAGGCGACGCTGACAGTGACCGCCGGCAGCGTGCACGCGCTGCTCGGCGAGAACGGCGCCGGCAAGAGCACCCTGATCAAGATCCTGACCGGGGTGTACCGGCCGGACGGTGGGCAGCTGCGGCTGCCCGGACCGGACGGGCAGCCGCGTACGGTGCAGCTCGGCAACCCGCAGGACGCCCAGCGGGCCGGCATCGGCGTGGTGCACCAGGAGCGGAACCTGATCCCGGCGTTCAGCGTCGCCGAGAACATCTGCCTGCAACATCTGCCCCGCCGCGCCGGCCTGGTCGACCGGGCGGCGTTACGGACCGAGGCTCGCCGTTGCCTCGAACTGCTCGACCTCGACCTGGACCCCGACCTGCCGGTGTCGCGGCTGTCGGTGGCCCAACTCCAGCTGGTGGAGATCGCCAAGGCGTTGTCGGCCGACTCGACAGTGCTGCTGCTCGACGAACCGACCGCGTCACTGACCAACGACGAGGCCGACCGGCTCTACGGCATCGTGCGTCGACTGTCCGAGCGGGGTCACGCCACAGTGCTGGTCAGCCACAAACTGGAGGAGGTCTTCGCGATCGCCGACACGGTGACGGTGCTGCGCGACGGGCGCAGCGTCGCCGAGGCGGAACCCCTCGCCGAGCACAGCCGCGAGGAGATCGTCGACCTGATGGTCGGCCGGGCGTACCAGCAGGTGCACCTCGCCGCCCGGACCGTCGCGGCGGACGTCGAACCGGCGCTGGCGCTCGACCACGTCGCCACCGCCGCCGGCCACCACGACGTCAGCCTCACCGTTCGCCCCGGCGAGATCGTCGGCCTGTACGGGCTCGTCGGTGCGGGCCGCAGCGAACTGGCCAAGGCGTTGCTCGGCCTCGACCGGATCACCGCCGGTGAGGTGCGGGTGCACGGGCGGCCGGCCCGGATCCGGGACGTGGGTGACGCCCTGCACCGGTACCGGATCGGCTACGTCACCGAGAACCGCAAGGAGGAGGGCCTCTTCCTCGACCAGACCGTGGCCCGCAACACAGCGGTGACCGTGTGGCGCCGGCTGGCCCGGCTGGGACTCGTCCGCGACCGCTCCGAGCGGACGCTCGTCGACGAGTACGCCGACCGGCTGGGCATCCGACTCGCCTCGCCCGACCAGCACGCCGGTCAGCTCTCCGGCGGCAACCAGCAGAAGGTCAGCCTGGCCAAGTGGCTGGCGGCCGACTGCGACGTGCTCATCATCGACGAGCCCACCGTCGGCATCGACGTGCGCACCAAGGGGGCCTTCCACGAATTGATCGCCGGCCTGGCCGCGCGCGGAATGGCCATCCTGCTGATCTCGTCGGACCTGCCGGAGATGGTCACCCTCGCCGACCGGATCGCGGTGATGCGCGAGTTCGCCATCGTTGGTGAACTGGACAACGACCACGACTACGAGCGGATGAGTCAGTCGGTGATCCGGTTCATCCACGACGGGCAGGGGGTTGTCGCGTGAAGGCCGTCGAACGAGTGACAGTGGGGCGTACCGACGTGGTGGTGACCCGGCTCGGGCTCGGGCTCGCCCCGATCGGCGGGATGTTCGACGCCGTCGGTGACGAGGTCGCGCACGCCACCATCGCGGCGGCCTGGGATCTCGGGCTGCGCTACTTCGACACCGCCCCGCTCTACGGTTGCGGCCTCTCCGAGCGACGCGCCGGGGCGGTCCTCGCCGGCAAGCCGCGCGACGCGTTCACCGTCTCCACCAAGGTGGGCCGGCTGCTCGTCCCCGACGGTGGTGACCGGCAGGAGTTCTGGGCCGAGCCGACCGACCTCGTGCCCCGGTTCGACTTCTCCGCCGCCGGAGTACGCCGCTCCCACGCGGAGAGCCTGGCCCGAATGGGGCTGGACCGGATCGACATCGCGCACATCCACGACCCGGACGACCACCTCGCCGAGGCGGTCGCCGGGGCGTACCCGGCGTTGGCGCAGCTGCGGGCGGCCGGCGAGATCGGCGCGGTCAGCGCCGGCATGAACCAGGCCCCGGCGCTGGTCGAGCTGGCCCACGCCGGCGACTTCGACTGCTTCATGCTCGCTGGCCGGTACACGCTGCTGGACCAGTCCGGCCTCGACGAGCTGTTGCCGCTGTGCCAGGCGAAGGGGATCGCGATCATCGCCGCCGGGGTCTACAACTCGGGCCTGCTGGCCGACCCGAGCCCGGGCGCCCCCTACGACTACGCCCCGGCCGGCCGCAGGCTGCTCGACCGGGCGACCGCGATCCGGTCGGTGTGCGAGCGGCACGGCGTACCGCTGCGGGCCGCGGCGATCCAGTTTCCGCTCGGGCACCCGGCGGTCACCAGCGTGGTGGTCGGCGCCCGGGACCCGGAGCAGATCGCCGACAACGTGGCGATGTTCGAGTGGGACGTGCCCGATGCACTGTGGGCCGATCTCAAGGCCGAGGGTCTGCTGCCGAGCCAGGTGCCGACGCCGTGATCATCGACGCGAGCAGCCGTCCGGCTTGTGTCGCGACTCGTACCTATGCACTGGAGGTTGGTTCGTGAAGTTCATGCGCGTCGGGCCCGTGGGGCGGGAACGCCCCGTGCTGTTCGCCGACGGAAGGCACTTCGACCTCTCGTCGCTCACCGCCGACATCGACGGCGAGTTCCTCGCCAGCGACGGCGTGCGGAGGGTCCGCGAGGCCACCGACCTGCCCGAGATCGACGTCACCGGTCAGCGGGTCGGCGCACCGGTCGCCCGGCCCGGGGTGGTGCTCTGCGTGGGGCAGAACTACGCCGCGCACGCCGCCGAGTCGGGCGCCGCGCCACCGACCGACCCGATCATCTTCTACAAGGCGCCCAACACCGTCGTCGGCCCGTACGACGAGGTCCTGATCCCGCGTGGCTCGACGAAGACGGACTGGGAGGTGGAGTTGGCGGTGGTGGTAGGCCGACCGGCCCGCTACCTCGCCTCGCCCGCCGACGCCCTCGGGCACATCGCCGGGTACGTCCTCTCCAACGACGTCTCCGAGCGGGACTTCCAACTCGCCGTCTCCGGTGGTCAGTGGTCGAAGGGCAAGTCCTGCGAGACGTTCCAACCGCTCGGCCCGTGGCTGGTCACCGCCGACGAGGTCGGCGACCCGCAGGCGCTGCGGCTGCGCTCCTGGGTCAACGGCGAGCCCCGACAGGACTCCAGCACCAAAGACATGATCTTCGACGTGGCGTACCTGGTCTGGCACCTGTCCCAGTACACAGTGCTGGAGCCGGGCGACGTCATCAACACCGGCACCCCGCAGGGAGTGGCGCTCTCCGGCCGCTTCCCGTACCTGACCGCCGGCGACGTGATGGAGGTCGAGATCGACGGCCTCGGTCGGCAGCGCAACACGCTCCGGGACGCCTGATGGCGGTGATCACCTCCGTCGACACGTACGACGTCCGGTTCCCCACCTCGCGGGACCTCGACGGTTCCGACGCGATGAACCCCGACCCCGACTACTCGGCCGCGTACCTGGTGCTGAGCACCGACGACGGCCCGGCCGGGCACGGCTTCACCTTCACCATCGGGCGGGGCAACGACGTCTGCCGGGCGGCGATCGACGCGCTGGTGCCGTACGTGGTCGGCCTGGACCCGGACACCGTGGACCTCGGTGCGTTCGCCCGCTCGCTCACCCAGGACTCGCAGCTGCGCTGGCTCGGCCCGGAGAAGGGCGTGATGCACCTCGCCGCCGCAGCGGTGATCAACGCGATGTGGGACCTGGTCGCCAAGCGGGCGGGCAAGCCGGTCTGGCGCTACCTGGCCGACCTCAGCCCCGAGCAGATCGTCGACCTGGTCGACTGGCGCTACCTCACCGACGCCCTCACCCCCGACGAGGCACTGGAGATCCTGCGTGCCGCCGAGCCGGGTCGGGCCGACCGGATCGCCCGGCTGACCGAGCGGGGCTACCCCGCGTACACCACGTCGCCCGGCTGGCTCGGCTACTCCGACGACAAGGTGGTCGGGCTGGCCAGGCAGGCCGTGGCCGACGGGTTCACCCAGATCAAGCTGAAGGTGGGCGCGGACGCCGCCGACGACGTACGACGCCTGAAGATCGCCCGCGAGGCGGTCGGCCCGCGGATCCGGATCGCGCTCGACGCCAACCAGCGCTGGGACGTCGCCGAGGCGGTCGACCGGATGCGCGAGTTGGCGCCGTACGACCCGTGGTGGATCGAGGAACCGACCAGCCCCGACGATGTGCTCGCCCACGCGGCGATCCGGTCCGCCCTCGCCACCAGCGCACCCGACGGCGGGCCGATCCGGGTCGCCACCGGCGAGCACGTGGCGAACCGGGTGGTGTTCAAACAGCTGCTCCAGGCCGGTGCCGTCGACATCGTCCAGATCGACGCCTGCCGGGTGGGCGGCGTGAACGAGAACGTCGCCATCCTGCTGCTCGCCATGAAGTACGGGGTGCCGGTCTGCCCGCACGCCGGGGGAGTGGGCCTGTGCGAGCTGGTGCAGCACCTGTCGATGTTCGACTTCGTGGCGGTGTCCGGCTCGATGCGTGACCGGGTCGTCGAGTACGTCGACCACCTGCACGAGCACTTCCTCGACCCGGTGGTGATCAAGGATGGGCACTACGTGGCGCCCAGCGCGCCGGGGTTCTCCGCCGCGATGCGTCCGGAGAGCCTCGCCACGTACGCGTACCCCGACGGGCCGGCCTGGGTCTGACCCGGGACGCGCTTCACCGCGCGGCCGACCTGACGGCGGTGCGTCAACTACTCGGAAGGAGAGAGCAGCATGCGGTGTGACGGTCTGGTGGCAGTGGTGACCGGAGGCGGATCGGGGATCGGGCTCGCGTGTGTGCGGGCGTTCGCCGCCGCCGGCGCCCGGGTGGGTGTCCTGGACCTGGAGCTGTCGGGTCTGCCGGAGGATCCCGGCGTCCTCGGCGTCCGGGCGGACGTGGCCGACCGCGCCTCGCTGAGCACGGCCGTCGCAGCGGTCGCCGAGGCGTTCGGCGGCATCGACATCCTGGTCAACAACGCCGGGATCTCGGCCGTGGGCACGGTGGAGGAGAACGACGACGAGCAGTGGAGCCGGGTACTCGACGTCAATGTCTCCGGTGTGGCCCGCACCAGCGCCGTCGCCCTGCCGTACCTGCGCCGGTCGTCGTCCGCGGCGATCGTCAACATCTCCTCGATCGCGGCGACCACGGGTCTGCCCAAACGCGCCCTGTACTCGGCGTCGAAGGGTGCCGTGCACGCCCTCACCCTCGCCATGGCCGCCGACCTGGTGACGGATGGCGTCCGGGTCAACTGCGTCGCCCCCGGCACCGTCGACACGCCCTGGGTGGCCCGCCTGCTCGCCGGCGCCGCCGACCCGACGGCGGAGAAGCGGCACCTGGCCTCGCGGCAGCCGACCGGCCGCCTGGTGACCGCCGACGAGGTGGCCGCCGCCGTCGTCTACCTCGCGTCGCCCGCGACCGGGTCGGTGACCGGTTCGTCGCTGCCTGTCGACGGAGGCATGTCCGGCCTGCGCCTACCTGCCCCGGCGCGGCCCGCGGCCGATCCTGCCGAATCGGGCGCGTGACATGATTGCGCGATGGGGAAACAGCAGGACGTCGGCGAGCCCGACCGTCACAGCGGGTCCGGCACCACCGCCCACCGTCCGATCGGCGGGAGCGCTGACGCTCGACTCGCGCTCGCCCAGGACCCCACAACGCCACAAATGACCCTTATCGACCTGGCGTCCGACCCGTCGGTACTGGTCCGCAAGGCGGTCGCCGCTCGGGCCGACGCACCCGCGCAAGCCCTGCGACCGCTCACCCGCGACCATGATCGTCAGGTCCGGGAGGCGGTGGCGAGGAACCCCTCCACCTCGATCGCCAACCTCATGCGCCTGGTCAAGGACGCCGACCGGTGGGTCCGCTGGGCGGTCGCCGGCAACCCGGCGTGCGACGAGTCGATCCGCCAGGTCATGGCGCAGACCTCGGACAAGGAGCTTCGCGGCCTGCTCGCGGAGAGTCGGGAGCTGGAGCCGGAGCTGGCCGCCAAGCTGATCGACGACGTGTCACCCGAGGTACGGGAACGACTCGCCACGCACACCCACGACCCCGACGTGATCACCGCCCTGTTGGCCGACCGCACCGCACGCGTACGCAAGGGGGTCGCCCGCAATCCACGGACCACCGCCGAGCAGCGCAGCGCGCTCGCCGCGGACCCGGTGGTCGACGTCCGTGCCGCGCTGGTGCGGGCCGTCGAGCTGAGCGAGGCGGATCTGGCCCGGCTGGTCGACGACCGCGCGGTGCAGGTCCGACTGGCGATGGCCACGTCCGACGTCGTTCCGCCGCACATCCGGCAGGCGCTCACTCGCGACGCCGACGAGATGGTGGCCAGCGCGGCGCGCGACCACCGCCCCGGAGCCGGCAACGCCTCCGCCGTGCGGGCACCCCGCATCGCGCACCGGCCCTCCGCCGGTGCGGGCCGATCGGGCGGCGGCACCGCCCGGTAGCACCGCGCCGCGTCCCCCAGGCCGTGCGGGCGGGTGCTGATCGGAGCCATCGGGGACCCGGGTGCTCCGCCGAGCGGCGGATGCGCCCGCGAGCGTGATGACTCACAGGCATCATGATGCCTGTGAGTCATCAGGCTGGTCGGGACGTCTGCCCCACGACGACCGTGCGGGTTGGTGCGACCAGCTGCCGTCGGTCGCTGTCGGATCAGTACGGCCGCCGGATACCTCGATGCGACAGCACCCGCGCCTGCTCCTCGCTCATCTGGACATGATCCCAGCACCACCCCGCCATCGCCCGCCGCCGACGAGCGCCCATCCCGAGTGATGAGTTGTCGCGTCCGCGCCCGTCATACCTCCGACAGGACATGACGAGGCGGAAGGATGACGTGATGAGTGCGGACACACGGCTGCAGGAGATGGTTGTGAGCGGTCTCGGCGAGGTCGACGAGCCGGCGTTCTCGGGGCTGGCACAGCGGCACCGGCGGGAGCTGCACGTGCACTGCTACCGGATGCTCGGCTCGTTCGAGGACGCCGAGGACACGGTGCAGGAGACGTTCCTGCGGGCCTGGCGGCGGCGGGAGACGTTCGAGGGGCGGTCGACGTTCCGGGCATGGCTGTACCGGATCGCCACCAACGCCTGCCTGGACCTGCTCGCCAAGCGCCGCCCGGAGCCGGCGACCGGCGGTGAGGTGCTGTGGTTGCAGCCCTACCCGGACCGGTTGCTCGACGAGCTGCCCGCGGGCGACGGGGACGAGCCGGAGAGCGTCGCCGTCGCGCGGGAGACGATCGAGCTGGCGTACCTGGTCGCGGTCCAGCACCTGGCGCCGCGTCCACGGGCCGTGCTGATCCTGCGCGACGTGCTCGGCTGGCCGGCGAAGGACGTCGCGGAGCTGCTCGGGGATTCGGTCAACTCGGTGAACAGCGCACTGCAGCGGGCCCGAGCCGGCATGCGGGAGCACCTGCCCGCCGAGCGGCAGGACTGGGTCGGCGGCGACGAGGACGCCGGGACGCGCGAGCTGGTGCGCCGCTTCACCGACGCCAGCGTGGCCACCGACGTCGACGCGCTCGCCACCATGCTGCGCGACGACGTCCGCTCCTCGATGCCGCCCACGCCGGGCCTGTCCGTCGGCCGCGACGCGGTGCTGGGCAACTGGGTCGAGGACGGCTTCGACGCCATGTCGGGCCTGCGCGCGGTGCCCACCTCGGTGAACCGGCAACCCGCTGTCGCCTTCTACCACTGGCGCGAGCAGGAGGGCGCGTACCTGCCGCTGACGATCGACGTCCTGCGCGTCACCGGCGGCGCGATCACCGAGGTCTTCATCTTCCACGCCGACCAGTTCCCGCGGCTCGGTCTGCCGCCGCGACTGCCGGCCGACGGCAGGGAGTAGTCCCGATGCGGACGCTGACCCTGCCCGGGGGCGCCCGCGCGGCGGTGGTCGGGGCGCAGTGGTCCGACGCGTTCGCCGTCGTCACCAGCGGACGGATCCAGCTGGAGCTGCGCGACGGCGAACCAGGGCCGGTCCTCGGACGCGACGCCGGGTTCTGGCTGCGCGGCACCGGCGTCCGCGCTCTGCGCAACCCCGGCCGCCGCACGGCGACGGTGCGCGTCTGTACGCCACGGGACGTCCCACGCCAGTCAACCAGTCCGGTACGCCAGCTCACCGTCGATGGAGACGCCATGACCAGCACTGAGGACACCCAGATCGCCGCCGGCCCGACACCGGGCCAGCCCCGCCGGGGTCACCGGCTGCGGAGGCTTGCCGGCACCGGCCTGGTCGCCACGCTCGCGGCGATGGTGGCCACCACCCTCGCCGCCGCGCTGGCCCGGGCCGTCGGCGTCGATTTCGCGATCCCCGACGGCGGCGGCGAGACGATCCCGTTGTCCGGGTTCGCCGTGGTGACGGGCTTCTTCTCGGTGGTGGGCGTCGTCATCGCCGGCGCTCTCCTGTGGTGGAGTGCGCGCCCCGCCCACCGGTTCGTGTGGACGGCGGTGGCGCTGACCGCGCTCTCGCTGATCCCACCGTTCGTCTCGGGGGCGAACGCGGCCACCATCGCCGCGCTGCTGGGGCTGCACCTCGTCGCCGCGACGGTGATGATCCCGGTCCTGACGCGCAGCCTCCGTACCGACTGACGCACGCGCTGGTCGCTACCCGGTGCCGTGCTCGGGCCCGCCGGTCTGCTCCCACAGCGACTTCATCTCGTCGAAGGCCTGCTCCATCAGCTGCACCATCGCCTGCCGGGCGCGCTCACCGTCGCGACGCTGGATCGCCTGGGCGACATCGGCGTGCATCTGGAGGGCCTGCTCGTGCGGGTGGTGCGGCATGAGGTGGTGCTTGTGCCGGCCGGTGAGCACCTCCGCGACCAGCTCCTGGAGCCGGACGAACATCTCGTTGCCGGAGGCGAGCAGGACCCGCCGGTGAAACTCGATGTCGAGGTGCAGGAAGCGTTCCTCGTCGCCGGCCTCGCCGGCCGCCCACATCTTCGCCGCCAACCCGACCAGGTCGCTGGCCTCGTCACGGCCGATCCGGCTGGCGGCCAGGAAGGCCGCGTGCGGCTCGACCGCGGTGCGCAGTTCGGTGATCGACCGGAGCTGGGCCATCCGACCCGCCGAGGCGAGACGCCAGCGGATCACCTGCGGGTCGAAGACGTTCCACGCGCTCGCCGGCCGGATCAGCACGCCCACCCGTCGACGCGCCTCGATGAAGCCGATCGAGGCCAGCACCCGCAGCACCTCGCGGACGACCGAGCGGGACACGGCGTACCGCTCGACCAGCTCGTCGATGTTGAGGACCGACCCGGGGGGCAGTTCACCGCCGCAGATGGCGGTGCCGAGGTGGTCGAGGACGCGCGCGTGCAGCCCGGACTCGGCGGGGAGGGGCGAAGCGGCTGCAACCTCTGGTGAGGACGGTTCCACTCAAAGATCATATCATTTGCATCTACCTCTTGAGGTAATCAGCTTTTTCGGCCTAGCATCCCGATGTTAAGCGGATGTAACGCCGAGGTAGCGGCTCTCTCGGGGGCGGCCACGACAGAAAGAGAGACAGCGTGCGACGTCGACTGGTAATCGGCACATCTCTGGCCGTGGTCGCCGCCATGAGCCTGACCGCCTGCGGTGGCGACGGCGGCGGTGAAGACTCCAAGACCGTTCGCGTGACACTCGTCAACCATGTGTGGACGGAGAACATCAGAAAGGCCCTGCCGGAGTTCGAGAAGCAGTCCGGCCTCACCGTCGACGTCACCCAGCTCGGTGAGGACCAGCTCTCCGACCAGTACAACGTCAAGCTGAACGCCGGCTCCGACGACATCGACGTGATGATGTACCGGCCCCTGCAGGAGGGGAAGCTGTTCGCCAAGAACAAGTACCTCGCCGACCTGAGCGAGAGGGCCAAGTCCGACAGCGCCTTCGAGATCGGCGACTTCCAGGCTGGCCCGATGCAGGCGACGACCTATGAGGACAAGGTGGTCGGGCTGCCGATCATCACCGAGCAGGAGGTCCTCTACTACCGCAAGGACCTGCTGACGAAGTCCGGCTTCACCGCGCCACCGAAGACGCTCGACGAGCTCAAGGCGCAGGCCGCGAAGATCGAGGCGGACAACCCGGGCGTCGCCGGCTTCGTCGCGCGTACCGGCAAGGCCGCCGCCGTCACCCAGTTCTCCAGCTTCCTCTTCAGCTTCGGCGGCGACTTCGTGGACTCCAGCGGGAAGGCGACTGTCAACACCGAGCAGGCCAAGCAGGCGTACGCCTACTACGGCGGGCTGCTGCGCGACCACGGCCCGGAGAACATCAGCACCGACATGAGCTGGTCCGAGGCGATGGCGATCTTCACGCAGGGCAAGGCCGCCTTCTACACCGAGGCCAACTCGCTCTACAAGAACGCCACCGACCCGACCAAGTCCAAGGTCGTCGACACGGTCGGCTTCGCGGCCTTCCCGGCCGGCCCGGCCGGCTCGAAGCCGTACAACATCCCGTCCTGGGCACTCGGGGTGAACGACAGCTCGGAGAACAAGGACAACGCCTGGAAGTTCATCCAGTGGGCGGCCGGCAAGGAGCAGGCGCTGGCGCAGCAGACGGCCGGCGTACCCGGTGCCCGCACCTCGGTCTGGGCGAACCCGGCGGGTACCGCCTCCTACCCGAAGGACCTGGCCGAGGCGAACACGGTCAGCACCGCCAACGGTGTCGGCCACGACCGTCCGCTGGTCGTCAAGGTGGCCGAGGCGCGGGAGATCGTCGGCCAGCCGATCGTGGACGCGATCACCGGCAAGGACGCCGCCGCCTCGGCGGAGACGGCCAACGCGGCGTTCCAGAAGTTCCTCGACGACGAGGCGAAGTAGCCCGACCGCCGGGCGGCGGAGCCGACCGGCTCCGCCGCCCCGCCGGGACCTGACCCCCGAACCCGGAGACCCCTCATGTCAGCCGTCATCACCCCCCGCACCGACACGCCCGAGGCCCCTGCGGCGGTCCAGGAAGACTCCGCCTGGTCACGGTGGACGAACGAGCACCGCAAGTGGCTCTTCGCGGCACCCGCCATGCTCTTCGTCGCCGTGCTGATCATCTTTCCGGTGGCGTGGACCGGGTACCTGAGCCTGACCGACGCCGAGGGCTCGGTGCGCGCCGAGTCGGAGTTCATCGGAATCCAGAACTACCTCGACGTGCTCACCGACACCGACCGGTTCTGGCCGGCGGTCTGGCGTACCGTCCTGTTCACCGGCGTCGTGCTGTTCTTCGAGGTCATCCTCGGCATGGCGATCGCCCTGCTGCTGTGGCGACCCTTCCGCGGTGAGAAGTGGGTCCGCGTCGCGATCCTCCTGCCACTGGTGGCCACTCCGGTGGCGGTCGGCATGATGTGGCGGCTGATCTTCGATCCCAACATCGGGATGGCGAACCAACTGCTCGGCTGGATCGGGATCGGCCCGCAGCCCTGGCTGGCCGGGCAGCACTCGGCCCTGCCGACCACGATGTTCATCGACATCTGGCAGTGGACCCCGATGGTCGTGCTGATCCTGCTCGCCGGGCTCACCTCGCTCTCCGACGAGCCGCAGGAAGCGGCGCGGATCGACGGCGCCAGCAGCTGGCAGCGGTTCCGGCACGTCACCCTCCCGCTGTTGATGCCCACGGTGATCGTCGCCATCCTGCTGCGCGGCATCGACGCGCTCAAGACGTTCGACATCCTCTACGCCACCAAGGGTCGCGGCGGCGGGTCGTTCCACGAGGTCGAGACCCTCAACGTGTACGCCTACGGCCTCAGCTTCGACTACAACGACTACGGCGTCTCGTCGACAGTCCTCATCATCTTCTTCCTGATCATCATCGGGGTGATGTGGGCCCTCACCTATCGCAAGAAGGGGCTGGGCCGATGAAGCCGAGCAAGCCGTACCGCGTCTTCCGCACCTCGGCGCTGGTGGTCGTGGTCTTCGCGCTGATGGCGCCGCTGCTCTGGATGATCGCCGCGTCGTTCAAGACCAACGTGGACATCTACGACACCGCCAAGGCGTTCGTCTTCTCGCCCAGCCTGAAGAACTACGAGACAGTTCTCCAGCAGGCCAACTATCTCCAGTTCATCGGCAACAGTCTCTGGGTGGCGTTCGCGGCCACCGCGCTCTCGCTCCTGCTCGGCGTGCCCGCCGCGTACTCGATGAGCCGGTTCAGCATGAAGAAGTCCGCGCTCGTCGTGCTGATGGCCCGGGTGATCCCCGGCGTCTCGCTGCTGGTGCCCTGGTACTACGTCTTCTCGAACCTGAAGCTGGTCGGCGGGTTCAGCGTGCTGATCCTGAGCCACATGTTCGTGTCGCTCCCGCTGATCGTCTACATCATGATGGGCTACTTCGACGGCCTGCCGGCCGAGTTGGAAGAGGCGGCGCTGGTCGACGGGCTGACCCACATCGGCGCGTTCCGGCGGATCACCCTGCCGCTGTCGGTGCCGGGCGTCGCGACCGCCGGCATCCTCTCCTTCATCTTCTCCTGGAACAACTTCATGTTCGCCCTGGTGCTCTCCGGCTCCGACACGAAGACGCTCCCCGTCGCGATCTTCGACTTCGTCGGCTACGCCAGCATCGACTGGGGGGGCCTGATGGCCGCCGCGACGGTGGTCACCCTGCCGATCATGCTGATCGCCCTGTTCGTGCAGAAGTACGTCGTCTCCGGCCTGACCGCCGGTGCCACGAAGGGCTGACCGGCACATGACGAGGATCGCGAAGGTGGAGACCTTCCTGGTCGCGCCGCGCTGGCTGTTCGTCCGGATCGAGACGGAGTCCGGCATCGTCGGCTGGGGTGAGGCGACCTGCGAGGGCCGGTCCGAGACCGTACGCACGGCCGTCGACCAGCTCAGCGAACTGCTCACGGGTCGCGACGCGCTGCGTATCGAGGACCACTGGCAGGTGTTGACCAAGGGGTCCTTCTACCGGGGCGGCCCGATCCTGGCCAGCGCGGTGTCCGGTCTGGACCAGGCGCTCTGGGACATCGCCGGTAAGCACTACGGCGCCCCCGTGCACCAACTACTCGGCGGGCCGGTCCGGGACCGGATCCGGGTCTACGGCTGGATCGGCGGCGACGAGCCCGCCGAGATCCGAGACCAGATCAGCGCCCGGGTCGAGGCGGGCCTGACCGCGGTGAAGATGAACGCGTCCGGGCCGATGGGCGCGCTCGCCTCGGTCGCCGACCTCGACGCGGTGGTGCGGCGGGTGGCCGTCGCCCGTGAGGTTCTCGGCGACGACCGCGACGTCGCCGTCGACTTCCACGGCCGGTTCACTCTCGCCAACGTCCGGCGGGTCGCGCCGCTGCTGGAGCCGTACCGGCCGTTCTTCCTGGAAGAACCGGTGGTTCCGGAGAACTCGCACCTGATCGGTGAGGTCGTCCGCTGCACCAGCACCCCCATCTCCACCGGGGAGCGGCTCTACAGCCGGCAGGAGTTCCTGCCCGTGCTGCAGGCCGGCATCGCCGTGGCCCAACCGGACCTCGCGCACGCCGGCGGCATCACCGAGGTTCGCAAGATCGCCACGTTGGCCGAGGTGTACGACGTGCAGCTCGCCCCGCACTGTCCGCTCGGGCCGATCGCCCTCGCCGCCTGCCTGCAGGTCGGCTTCGCCACCCCCAACTTCCTCATCCAGGAACAGAGCATCGGCATCCACTACAACCAGGGCGCCGAGGTGCTCGACTACTGCCTCGACCAGACCCCGCTGACCTTCGTCGACGGGTACGTGCAGCGGTTGACAGCCCCCGGCCTCGGCATCGAGATCGACGAACACGCGGTGCGGACCGCTGACAAGCGCGGGCACGCCTGGCGCAGCCCCACCTGGCGGCACCCCGACGGCTCCTATGCGGAGTGGTGAGACCCCGACCGGCACTAACGGAAAGGCCCCCAGTGAAGATCGTCGCAGCAGACGTCATCGTGTCCAGCCCCGACCGGAACTTCGTCACCCTGAAGATCACCACCGACGAGGGGATCACCGGTCTGGGCGACGCCACGCTCAACGGCCGTGAACTCTCCGTCGCCTCGTACCTGCGCGACCACGTCGCCCCGCTGCTGATGGGGCGCGACGCGCACCGGATCGAGGACACCTGGCAGTTCCTGTACCGGTCGGCGTACTGGCGGCGAGGCCCGGTCACCATGGCGGCCATCGCCGCGGTGGACGTCGCACTCTGGGACGTCAAGGCCAAGGCTGCCGGCATGCCGCTGTACCAACTGCTGGGCGGCGCGTCCCGCACCGGCATCATGGCGTACGGGCACGCCTCGGGTCGCGACCTTCCCGAGCTGTTCGACTCGATCCGCCGCCACCTCGACGAGGGCTTCCGGTCGATCCGGGTGCAGACCTCGGTGCCGGGCATCAACGCGGTCTACGGCGTGGCCGCGCAGCCCAGCGCCACCGGCCAGCGCTACGACTACGAACCCGCCCAGCGCACCCCGCTGCCCGCCGAGGAGGACTGGGACACCCGCGCGTACCTGCGCCACCTGCCGTCGGTCTTCGAGGCGGTACGCAACGAGTTCGGCCCGGAGCTGCCGCTGCTGCACGACGGGCACCACCGGATGACGCCGATCCAGGCCGCCAAGCTCGGCAAGGCCCTCGAACCGTACGACCTGTTCTGGCTGGAGGACTGCACCCCGGCCGAGAACCAGGAGGCGCTGCGGTTGGTCCGCCAGCACACCACCACCCCGCTGGCCATTGGCGAGGTCTTCAACACCGTGTGGGACTACCAGACCCTGATCCGTGAGCAGTTGATCGACTACGTCCGGTCCGCCGTCACCCACACCGGTGGCATCACCGCCATGCGCAAGCTGCTCGACTTCGCCGCCCAGTACCAGATCAAGTCCGGCATCCATGGCCCCACCGACATCTCCCCGGTGGGTATGGCGGCGGCGCTGCACCTGGACCTGGCCATCCACAACTTCGGGATCCAGGAGTACATGAAGCACACCCCGCTGGCCAACGAGGTGTTCCGGCAGTCGTTCACCTTCACCGACGGCTACCTGCACCCGGGCGACCAACCGGGGCTCGGGGTGGAGCTCGACGAGGAGGCGGCGGCCCGGTTCCCGTACGAGCCGGCGTACCTGCCGTTCAACCGGCTCAAGGACGGCACGGTCCATGACTGGTGAGCGGCGCGGCGCCCGGTCCACCCGGCACGTCGTGGTGATGGGCGTCTCCGGGGCCGGCAAGACCACCGTGGCACGCGGGATCAGCGCGGCGACCGGGTTGACGTTCGCCGAGGCGGACGAGTTCCACTCCCCGGAGAACGTGGCGCGGATGCGGTCCGGCGTACCGCTGGACGATGCCACCCGGGCGCCCTGGCTGCGGGACATCGCCGCGTGGATCGCCGACCGTGGCGCGGAGGGCCGTTCGACGGTGCTCGCCTGCTCGGCGTTGAAGCGGTCGTACCGCGACGTGCTCCGTCGGGGCCCGCTCCCTGTGGACTTCGTGCACCTGGACGGGCCGGCGGAGGTCATCCGGGCGCGACTGGCAAAGCGCGAGGGGCACTACATGCCGGCCAGTCTGCTGGAGTCGCAGCTGGCCACGTTGGAACCGGCCGGGCCGGACGAGTCGGTGCTCGTCCTCGATCTCTCGTCGGCCCCGGAGGTCCTGGTCGCGGCGGCCGTCAAGGGTCTCGGCCTGCCCTGTTCGGTGTCGGGTGGGTGAGCACCGGGCCCGCACCTTCGACCCCACCACTGGAGTGTTAGGTTAGCCTTCCCTAATCATCAGTGGAGTCCGCCGCCGTGCCCTCATCGATTCGCATATGACAGTCGCCGAGACCACCGGCGGTGCCGTGCTGCGTCGCGCGCTGCGTCGACAGCGCGCCCGGGTGGCCGCCGGCATCGCGCTGCTCTGCACCCACCAGGCCACCGAAGCTCTCGTCCCGGTGGCCGTCGGCGTGGTCATCGACCGCGCGGTGGCCACCGGGGACGTCCGCGCCCTGCTGCTCTCGCTGGCCGGGCTGGCCGCCCTGTTCACGGTGCTCGCCTTCGCCTACCGGGCCGGCGCGCGACTGGCGTTCGCCGCCGTGGAACACGAGGCGCACACCACCCGGGTCGAGATCGTCCGCAGCGCCCTCGACCCGCGGGGACGCCGCTCGGGCCTGCGCGACGGCGAACTGCTGTCCGTGACGGCCTCCGACGCCGAGCTCTCCGCGCTCGTCGTGCGCGTCGCCGGACTCACCGCCGCCGCGCTCACCGCCATCGTGGTCGCCGCCGTCGCCCTGCTCGTCGTCGACATTCCCCTCGGGCTCGGGGTGCTCATCGGCGTACCCCTGCTTGTCGTCGCCCTGCAGCGGATGGCGCCGCTGCTCACCCGGCGCAGCACGTCGCAGCAGGAGGCGCTCGCCGCCACCACCGCCCTCGCCGTCGACCTCGTCACCGGCCTGCGCGTGCTGCGCGGCATCGGCGCACAGGACCACGCCGCCCGTCGGTACGCGGGGGCCAGCCGCCACGCGCTCGACGTCACCCTGCGCGCCGCCACCACCAAGGGCCTGCACCTCGGGCTCACCACCACCGTCAACAGCCTCTTCCTCGCGACGGTCGCCGGATTCGCCGGTTGGCTCGCGTTGCAGGGCCGACTCACCATCGGCGAGCTGGTGGCGGTGGTCGGGCTGGCCCAGTTCATCGCCGAGCCGGTCCAGACGCTCGGGTACTGCGTCCAGCTGTTCGCCATGGCCCGCGCCTCCGCGGGGCGGGTCGCCCGGGTCCTCGGTGCCGCGCCGGTCGTCCAGCCGGGTGACGCCGGGCCGCCCGCCCCGGGCCCGTCACGGCTCGCCCTCGACGGGGTCAGCTACGCGGGCCTCGACGACGTCAACCTGCGCGTCGGGGCCGGTGAGATCCTGGGCCTTCTCGCCTACGACCCGAGCGACGCCGAGGCGCTGGTCGCGTTGCTGGCCGGCCGGGTGCCCCGCGCGGAGCACCGGGGGACGCTCCGCGTCGACGGCGTACCCGCCGACGAGCTGCACATCGATGCCGCGCGCGCCACGATCCTCGTCGAGCAGCACGACGTGGCGCTGTTCGAGGGGACGCTGCGCAACAATCTGTGCGCCGGGACCTCCGTCGACGACGAGGTCCTGCGTGCCGCCGTCCGCGCCGCCGCCGCCGAGGACGTGCTCGCCGCGCACCCGCACGGACTGGACCGCCTGCTCACCGAACGCGGCGCGAACCTCTCCGGCGGGCAGCGGCAGCGGATCGGGCTGGCCCGGGCGCTCGTCGCCGACCCGCCGGTGCTGGTGCTGCACAACCCCACCACGGCGGTCGACTCGGTGACCGAAGGGCTGCTCGCCGCGCGATTGGCCACGGCTCGGGGGACGGGAACCCGGGGCACGGTGCTGATCACCACCAGTCCGGCGCTGTTGCGGATCACCGACCGGGTCGCGGTGATCGACCGGGGACGGGTCGTCGCCGAGGGCCCGCACGAGCTGTTGCTCGCCAGCGACGCCCGCTACCGCGAGGAGACCCTGCGATGACGGCCGAGCCGATCAGCCGGCACCTGCTGCCGACGGCCACCGGCCGGGAGACCTGGGCCGCCCTGCGCACCGAGCTGGCCCTCCTGCCGGGGCTCAGCGCCGTCGCCGGCACGTTGCTGGTCGCCGCGGCCGCGACCGGGCTGGTCGCTCCCTGGGTGCTCGGCCGCCTCGTCGACGACGTCATCGCCGGCACCGACACACCGACGGTGCTGGGCTGGGCCGGTGTGATCGCGGGCGCCGCCGTGCTCGCGGGGCTCCTCACCGCGGCCGGCGCCGCGGTCGCCGCGCGCCTCGGCGAGACCGTGCTGGCCCGACTCCGGGAACGGGTCCTCGACCGCGCCCTGCACCTGCCGTCGGCCACCCTGGAGCGGGCCGGCACCGGGGACCTGGTGGCCCGCGCCGGCGACGACGTGGCAGTGGTGACGAACGTGATCGCCACCAGCGGCCCCGCCTTCCTCGGCGCGCTGCTGTCCGTGGTGCTGACCGCGGCCGGGCTCTTCGCCCTCGACTGGCGGCTCGGCATCGCCGGATTGGTCGCGGCCCCGGCGTACGCGCTGGCGCTGCGCTGGTACCTCCGGCGATCCGTGCCGTACTACGCCCGGGAGCGGGTGGCGACGGGCGAGCGGGCGCAGGCGACCGCCGAGGCGCTGCGGGGCGCGGCGACAGTGCGCGCCTACCGGATGGAGGACGCCCACGTCGCCCGGATCGCGGATCGCTCCGGCGTCGCCCGCGACCTGTCCCTGGAGATCTTCGGCCTCTACACCCGCTTCGGGTTGCGCATCAACCGCTCGGAGTTCGTGGGGCTCGCCGCCGTGCTGCTCGCCGGCTTCCTGCTGGTCCGCGGCGACCTGGCCACCGTCGGTGCCGCCACCACCGCCGCGCTCTACTTCCACCGCCTCTTCAACCCCATCGGCCTGCTGCTGTTCGAGTCGGACTCGGTGTTGCAGGCCGGGGCCAGCCTGGCCCGACTCGTCGGGGTCACCACCCTGCCGGACACCGCGGCCCCCAGCGACGCCGAGCCCACCCGCCGCGATCGGGCCGAACCGGCGGCACTGGAGGTGACCGTCGCGGAGCACCGCTACGACGACGGGCCGGTCGTGCTGCGCGACATCACCCTGCGGCTCAACCCCGGGGAGCGCGTCGCTCTCGTCGGCGCGAGCGGCGCGGGCAAGAGCACCCTGGCCGGCATCATCGCCGGCATCATCGCGCCCACCCACGGTGCGGTCACCCTGCGCGGCGTGCCGCTGGCCCAGCTCGACGAGCACCGCCTCCGTCGCGAGATCGCCCTGATCAGCCAGGAGGTGCACGTCTTCGCCGGGCCGCTCGCCGACGACCTGCGCCTGGCCGCCCCGGACGCCACCGACGCCGAGATCACCACCGCCCTCGACCGGGTCGGCGCCACCGAGTGGGTGCGGGGACTGCCGGACGGCCTCAACACCCCGGTGGGGGAGGGCGGTCGGCAGCTCACCTCGGCCCAGGCCCAGCAGCTCGCGCTGGCCCGCCTCGTCCTCGCCGATCCGGCGGTGGCGGTCCTCGACGAGGCCACCGCCGAGGCGGGCAGCGCGGGCGCCCGGGACCTCGACCGCGCCGCGGTGGCCGCCACCGAGGGCCGTACGACGCTGGTCGTCGCCCACCGTCTCAGCCAGGCGGCCACCGCGGACCGCATCGTCGTCCTGGACCACGGGCGCGTCGCCGAGCACGGGACGCACGCCGAGCTGCTCAGCGCCGGGGGCGGATACAGCCAGCTGTGGCGGTCGTGGCGCATGCCCGACCTCGCGGTGCCGAGAGAACGCGAGAGCGCGGACCAACCCGTCCCGCGCTGAGCGGCCCGCCGGCGCTCGTCGCGTCGGACATCCGCCAGATCAGTCGAAGGTGGGACGCCCGGGAACTTTTCCGGCTCCGGCGGCGACCACCAGAGTGCGCGGCCGATCGGCGGCGTTCCGACGACGGCATCTCGGCATGAAGGAGCGCCCGGTGGCACACAGGACGGTGGTCGGTGCGCAACGGTGTCGTTGACGACGACCAGGTGACCCGGTGGGCGCGGCAGGCGGGTCAGGGTGACGGGCAGGCCGCCACGGCGTTCATCCGGGCACTGCAGGACCAGGTCTGGCGGTTCCTGTCGCACCTGGCCGGGCCGGGGGAGGCCGACGACCTGACCCAGGAGACGTTCCTGCGAGCTTTTCGCAACCTGCCCGGCTTCGCCGGCCGCTCGTCGGCCCGCACCTGGGTGTTCACCATCGCCCGGCGCGTCGCCGTGGATCACGTCCGGACGGCGGTGGCCCGCCCGAGGACGGCGTCGGTGCCGGACTGGCAGGCGGCGGCCGAGGCCGCCGGTGCGATCACCACCGACGCCGACGAGGAAGTGACGCTGCACCAGCTGATCGCCGGCCTGACCCGGGAGCGGCGTGAGGCGTTCGTCGCCACCCAGGTGCTCGGCCTGTCCTACGCCGAGGCGGCGCACGTCTGCCAGTGCCCGGTCGGCACGATCCGCTCCCGGGTCGCCCGGGCGCGCGAGGATCTCGCCGCCGCCTGGCGCGCCGACACCGACCCGGGCCACGAGCGACGAACCGGCTGAGGGTGGATACTGCCGCAATGACTGTGCGGCGTTCCCTGTTCCTGCACTCGGAGCTGCGCCGTCGGCCGCACGACCTCCTGCGGTCGATGCTGGCCCAGGTCGACCCGGCCACGCCGCCGAACGGACCGGACGGGCCGGTGGCCGCCCTCGAACGGCGGTTGGCCTCCCTGCTCGGCACCGACGAAGCGCTGTTCTTCCCCACCGGGACGATGGCCCAGCAGGTGGCCCTGCGCATCCACGCCGACCGGCGCGGCAGGCGGGCCTTCGCCGCCCACCCGCAGTGTCACCTGGAGGTCTGGGAACAGCAGGGGTACGCCGTCGTGCACGGGCTGCGCTTCCAACCCGTCGGCGACCGCCACCGGTTGATGACCCTGGCCGACCTCACCGCCGTCGCCGAACCGCTCGCTGCCGTGCTGTGGGAGCTGCCGCAACGGGACATCGGCGGACTGCTGCCGCAGTGGGACGACCTCGTCGCGCAGACCGAGGCGATGCGTGAACGCGGCGCCGCCATCCACCTCGACGGCGCCCGCCTCTGGGAGGCGCAGACGTACTACCAGCGGCCGTTCGCCGAGATCGCCGCGCTGTTCGACACCGGTTACGTCTCGTTCTACAAGGGACTGCAGGGCGCCGGCGGTGCCGCGCTCGCCGGGGACACCGCACTGGTGGCCGAGGCCCGGGTGTGGCGTCGTCGGCTCGGCGGCGACGTCTACGACGCGTGGCCGTTGGCCCTCACCGCGCTGCACGGCCTGGACACCCTGCTGCCCCGGCTACCGGCGCACCGGGAGCACGCGGTGGCGATCGCGGCGGCCATCAACGCCGACGGGGTGGCCCGCGCCTACCCGGACCCACCGCAGACGCCCCTGTTCCACGTCCACCTCCCGGTCGGCCCGGACGCCGCGACGCGGGCCGCCGACGCGCTGCTCGCCGCCGACGGGGTGGAGTTGTTCGGCCGCGTACGCTCGGCGCCGGCACCGGACCGGTGCTCGTTCGAGGTCAGCGTCGGCGAGAACGCCATGGACCTCAGCCCCGACGAGGTCGTCGGGTTCCTTCACGAACTGCTGCGCCACGCCACCTGAACGGGGCGGGCCCGGTTCCTGGTCGTCCAGGAACCGAGCCCACCCCGCCCGGTCTCGGTGGGTCACCCCAGGCGGGCCTCGATGGCCTCGATGATGCGTGGACGCAGCTCGGCGGCGCGGATGACGGCGTCCACCGAGCCGACCTCGACGGCACGGTGGATGTTGTGCACCCGATCGAACTCGGCGGCCACCTCGCTGAGCTTCTCCGCGCGCACCGACGAACGCAGCTCGTCGAGCTCCGCCGTCAGCGCGGCGCGTTCGGTGCCGGCCGCGGCGGCGGCGCGGGCCTCCAGGTCCCGCACCCGCGGGTCGGCCGACGTACGGGCGTTGACGTCGGCGGAGAACACCACAGCGGCGGCGGGTGCGCCACCGAGCACCGAGGCGAACGAGCCCTCTAGCGCCAGCACCGTCATGTTCGGGTTCAGCGCCTTCGAGAACACCACGAACGCACCGCCGTGGTAGCGCGAGATCACGCAGAAGACGATGGGACCCCGGAAGTTCACGATCGCCCGGCCGATCTCAGCGCCGTACTCCAGTTGCAGCTTGCGCATCGACTCCGGTGAGCCGTCGAAGCCGGACAGGTTCGCCAGCACCACGAGCGGTCGGTTGCCGCTGGCCGCGTTGATCGCCCGCGCGGCCTTCTTCGACGAGCGGGGGAAGAGCGTGCCCGCCGTGTAGGTGTCCGGACCGTCGGTGGGCGGGAAGCCGTGCCGCGGCACCGACCGGGACTCGATGCCGAGCAGGCAGACCGGGATACCACCGAGGTGGACGTCCTGCACGACGGCGGTGTCCGCGTCCGCCATGCCGGCCCAGCGCTCCAGCACCGGGTGGTCCTGGTCGGAGAGGGCCCGCATCACCGTCCGGATGTCGAACGGCTTCTTGCGGTCCGGGTTGGACTCGGCGGAGAAGATCTCCCCGACGGTGGCGAAGGCACTGCCCGCCACGTCGTGCGGGAAGTCGGAGATGTCCCGGTCGGTCGGGTCGGCGGTGACCGCCCGTCGGGGCGCGTCCTCGCCGGGCGCGACGTACGTGTGGTCGTAGTGGGCCATCACCACGTCGCGGGCGGCGGTCAGGTTCGGCGCCCAGTACTGCGCCTGCCCGTTCGGCCCCATCACCCGGTCGTAGCCGCCGATGCCGAAGTTGTCCTCGGCCGACACGCCGCCGGAGAAGTCGAGCGACTGCTTACCGGTGAGCACCATCGCCGAGTCCGGCGTCATCACCAGGATGCCCTTGGTGTGCATGAGCATCGTCGCCTCGGCGTTCCAGTACGGCTGCGCGCCGACGTTGATGCCCGCGACCACGATGTTGATCTCACCGCCGGCCTGGGTGAACTCGACGATCCGCTTGAGGGCCGCCGCCACCCAGTCCATGTTCTCCGTGCCGGAGGTCATCGAGATCCGCGCCCCGGCGGACAGCGCCCACCACTCCAGCGGCACCTGCATCCGCTCGGCCAGGTCCAGTGCGGCGATCACGCGCCGGCACTCCGGCTCCGACAGAGCGCCCAGCGACTTCGTCGGGTCGCCCAGCAGCACCACCCGGGTGACGCCCTGCGGGTGCCGCTCGGTCGGCGTGGTGACCACCCCGGCCACGATGGCAGCGGCGTTGCGGCCCTTCGGCCGGTCCACCGGCGTCAGCACGTGGTCGTCGTCGAGGTCGTGCTCGACGAAGTCACCGAGCCGGCCGGTCAGCTCGTACGGGTACACGGTGTTGCGGCTGCTGGCCCGCAGCACCTTGAGCCGGTACTCGTCGAGTGGCTCGATCGGCTCGACCGGCGGTTCCCCGATGGTCAGGTCGGCGCCGCCCGCGGCGTCGAACGAGATCCGTACGGCGATCCTGGTCAGCTCACCGGTGCGGCGGTCGCGCTGCCGCGCGATGAACAGGATCTCCTCCAGGCCGGCACCCGCTGTCGTCGGGCGCACCCGCCCGGCGATCATCTTCATCTCCTCGCGGGTCAGCTCGCTCGGCGGCCACACGTAGACCACGATCCGGTTGGTGTTGAAGCGCGTCTTCGACGGCCGCCGCGACTGGGCGCGGCGGATCGAGTCGAGGCAGGCGGCGATGGCGTCCTCGGTGGTCGGCAGCGCGACCAGGCGGCCGTCCTGCTCCCGCAGTTCGGTGAGGTCACGCACCTGCGCGAACGCGACGAGGCGCTCATCGGCCCGGTTCTCCCGGGCGACGCACTGGAAGAGGTAGACCTCCTCGTCCGACGACGGCAGCCGGGTCAGGTCGAACTTGTGCAGCCGCTCCAGCTGCATCCGCTGCGCGATGTACGGGTGCAGCCCACGGATCAGCCGGTCCTCGGTCAACTGGTCGCCCGACGGGCGGAAGGTGAAGTGGTGGTGCATCACCGCACCGCCGCGACCCGCGACGGTGGTGGTCACCCGCCGGACCTCAGGTGGCAGCGGGTGCGCGGCGATGACCTCGGCCAGCGCCGCCGCCATCGCGTCGAAGTCCTCCGGCTGGTTCTCCCAGCCGAGGTAGATGTCGGCGTCGACGGCGTCCTCGCCGGCGGCCAGCTCGGCCAGCCCGCGCAGGGCGCTGCCCAGCGCGTCGAAGCGCACCGCGGCGGATACCACGCTCGAGTCGGCGCGTTCGGCGACCACGAACGTGCAGTCCGCGACCGCACGGGTACGCACGCTGGTGAGCGACCGGTTGCCGTAGTACCGCCGGGTCAGCACCTCCAACATGACCGCGTTGTCGAGGTGGTCCCGAACGAGCCGCTGGCCGAGCAGCCGGACCAGCGGCTCGGTGCTGCGTACCATCTCGGCGATGCGCTCGGCGCGGTCCGGCGCGTCCGGCTGCGCGTCCAGGTGCCGCAGGTGGCCACGGACCTCGGCGTAGACGCGGGCGCGGTTGCGGCGCAGCAGCGGCTGGGCGAACCAGGCGAACACCACGCCACGGGCGAGGTCCGCGACCACGGGGAAACGGACCTGCGTCGCGGCGATCAGCCGCTCCAGGGCGAGGCCGGCCGGCTCGCGCAGCGTCTCGTCCGGCGGGGTCTCCCGCAGCCAGGCGCGCAGCAGTGCCGCGATGACCTGCGCGTCCGCGGACGCGCGTTGTTGAGCGAGGAAGATCCGGAAGACGGCGGCCTCAAGGGCGGGGGTGCGGTCCAGGTCGGTGACGCCGTAGCGGCTGAGCGCCTTGCCGAGCCTGGTCTGGAAGGCGTCCGGCAGCCCGGCCCGCTCGACGTCGAGGCTCTGCAGGTAGGTGTGGAAGTACTCCCGGGCGCTGTGGACGTGCGCGGCGCCGCCGTCCTCGCCCGTCGGCCGGTTGCGGCTCAGCTCGGCGAGATCGGCGAACACCTCGATGAGGTCGAGTTCGGCGGCCAACGTGGACTGGCCGGCCTCGATGGCCGCCCGCCGCGCGGTGAGGTAGCCGTCGAGCACCCGGCTGTCGTCGTGCGGGTCGACGTCGAAGCCGAGCAGCAGACCGCGCAGGTCCTCCTGACCGCGCCTGCTGCGCTCGGACGCCGGGACGTCCGTGGCGGCGCTGGGCAGGTCCAGTTCGACGGTGTCGGCGGTCGGGTCGCCGGCGGTCTCCTCGGCGTCGTCCGCGAGCGGCTCCAGGCGCAGCAGCGGCGCGCCCGCCTCCACCTGGCTGCCCACCGAGACGGCGCACTCCTTCAGCCGCGCCTTGAACGGCGCCCGCAGCACCGTCTCCATCTTCATCGCTTCCAGCACCAGCACCGGCGCGCCCGCCTCGACCTCGGCGCCGATCTCCAGTGGCGTGGCGACGACCAGCGCGGGCATCGGAGAGCGCAGGACACCGCCCTCATCCCGGCTGACCCGGTGCGTCACGCCGTCCACCTCGACCAGGTGGGTCGGCCCGTACGTGCCGGTGAGCAGCCGGTATCGGACGCCGTTGACGACGATCTGACCGGTGTGCCGGTCGAAGCGGTCGAGTTCGACGTCGGCGGTGCGCACGACCGGACCGGTCTCGATGCCGACCCGGAAGCGGTGCGCGCCGACCCGGGCCACCCGGGTGCGGTACCCGACGCCGCGCAGCTTGAGGTCCAACGGCCGGCCGCTGGCGTGCTGCACCTGGGGGCGTCCGCCGGCTGCCGTCGACAGCAGCCGCTGCCGCTCGACGCGCTCCTCCTCCTCGTACGCCTCGATGGCGGCGGCCGCCAGGGCGACAGCGGAGTGGCGGTGCGTGACGAGCCGGCCCTCGCCGCGGACGCGGTCGATCCAGCCGGTGTCCGCGCTGGCGTCGATCACCTCGGGCTGGTCGAGCAGGTCGAGCACGAAGCTCTTGTTCGTCGCCCCACCCTCGATGATCACCGTGGTGTTCGCCATGGCCCGGCGCAGCTTGCCGAGCGCCTCGTCACGGTCGCGGCCGTACGCGATGATCTTCGCGATCATCGAGTCGAAGTCGGCCGGGATGGTGTCGCCCTCGCTGACGCCGGTGTCCACCCGGATGCCGGGGCCGCTGGGCAGGTCCAACCGGGCGATGCGGCCGGGCGACGGCGCGAAGTCACGGTCGGGGTCCTCGGCGTTGAGCCGCGCCTCGATGGCGTGCCCGCGCTCGGCCGGCGGCGCACCGACGAGGCGTCCACCGGAGGCGACGTGCAGCTGTGCCTTGACCAGGTCGAACCCGGTGGTCAGCTCGGTGATCGGGTGTTCGACCTGCAGGCGGGTGTTGACCTCGAGGAACGCGAACAACCGGTCACCGGGGTGGTAGAGGAACTCGACGGTCGCCGCGCCGCGGTAACCGACCGCCACGGCCAGCCGCTCGGCCGACGTCTTCAGCTCGGCGGCCTGCGCCGGGTCGAGCACCGGCGACGCCGACTCCTCGATGACCTTCTGGTTGCGTCGCTGCACCGAGCAGTCGCGGACACCGAGCGCCCACGCGGTGCCCTGCCCGTCGGCGATCACCTGGACCTCGACGTGCCGGGCCCCGGTGACCAGGCGCTCCAGGAAGACGATGCCGCTGCCGAACGCCCGTGCCGCCTCCTGGCTGGTGCGCTCGTAGGCGTCGACCAGCTCGGCCTCGTTCCTGATCACGCGGATGCCGCGCCCGCCACCCCCGGCGGTCGCCTTCAGCATCAGCGGGTAGCCGATCTCGGCTGCCGCGGACCGGGCGGCGGCGAGGGTCTCGACAGCGCCACGGCTCCAGGGCGCGACCGGCACGCCGACCTTCTCGGCGATCAGCTTCGAGCCGATCTTGTCGCCGAGCTGGCGCATGGCGTCCGCGCTCGGCCCGACGAAGGTGACGCCGATCTTCTCGCACAGCTCGGCGAACGCCGGGTCCTCGGCGACGAAGCCCCAGCCGACCCAGGCGGCGTCGGCCCCGGTCTCGGTCAGTGCGCGCTCCAGCACCGCCAGGTTGAGGTAGGGGCGCGCCGACGCCGGGCCGAGATCGTAGGCGATGTCCGCTTCGCGGACGAATGTGGCGTTGCGGTCGACGTCGGTGTAGAGAGCCACCGTTTCGAGCTGGATGCCGGTCTCCGCGGCCAACTCGCGGACCGCGTGGATGAGCCGCATGGCGGCTTCACCACGGTTGACGATGGCGACACGGTTGAACACCCGAAAGACCCCTTAGCTAGACCTCGACCTGCATGCCGCGAGACGACGGCTCCCCGCAGTGATCACCTTTCCGCGTGGCGGCGGCCAGCGCTATGGCGCAACCACCGAACCAACAGTCGCTCAGTTGTAGGAAGTGCACAAAACTTTTTGGCGTCCCCGGGGAGGGCGTCGACCTCCACCGACCCACCCCGGCCGGGACCGCCACGGTACCCGCCACGTGCGCAGCGGCGGCCACGCGCCGGCGGCGCACCCGCAACTGTCACCCCCGGTCGGACAATCAGGTCGACCGAAGGGACCCGGTGACAGTTCTCGACACCCGGGCGCTCAACCGCGCGACGCTCGCCCGGCAGCTGCTGCTCGACCGCGCCGACCTGCCCGCGCTCGACGCCGTCGCCCAC
Source organism: Glycomyces sp. NPDC047369 (assembly GCA_040643255.1). Classification (GTDB taxonomy): domain Bacteria; phylum Actinomycetota; class Actinomycetes; order Mycobacteriales; family Micromonosporaceae; genus Glycomyces. The sequence goes on from JBEYTX010000003.1 coordinate 545,474, forward strand.
CTCGGTGGCCTCCAGGCCCAGGAGCCGCAGGAGCCGTTCATCGGGCTCTGGTCGCGGCTGCGCGCGTTCGATCCGACGGTGCTGTCGACGTTGCTGACCGAGCGACACGTGGTGCGGACGCACCTCATGCGCCGCACCGTCCACCTGCTCACCGCCGACGACGCCGTGGCCTGGCGCCCCCGCCACGACGCCATGCTGCGACAGCGGGTGCTCGGGGTCTACCGCGGCGAGCTCGACGGGGTGGATCTCGACGACCTCACCGCTGCTGCCCGGGCGTTGATGGCCGACGGCGAGCCGCGTTCGATGCCGGAGATCGGGCGGGCGCTCGGCGAGCACTGGCCGACGTCGGAGCCACGGGCGTTGGGCGAGATGGCTGTCGCACTGCTCCCGATGGCGCAGTTGCCGCCGCGCGGGGTGTGGCGGGCGAAGGCGGGCGTGCGCTACGTCCTGCTCGCCGCGTGGCTCGACCGGGAGCTCGAACCGTCGAGCGCGCAGAGCGCCGATCCGGTCGGTCAGGTGCTCGTACGCCGCTATCTGGCCGCCTTCGGCCCGGCTGCCTCGGCCGACCTGCGGGCCTGGTGCGGCCTCGCCGGGTTGCCGGCTTCGGTGACCGCGATGCGCGACGAGCTGGTCACCTTCCGCGACGAGCGCGGCCGGAAGCTGATCGACCTCCCCGACGCGCCGCGCCCCGACCCGGACACGCCCGCCCCGGTGCGGTTCCTGCCGGCGTTCGACAACGCGATCCTCGGCTACGACGACCGCAGCCGGATCATCGACGACGCGCACCGTCTCCTCTCGGTGGCCGGCGAGCGCGTGGTGCTCGTCGACGGTCGGGTCGCGGCGACCTGGACCGTCGAGTCGGGCACGGTGACCGTCAGCCCACTGCGAGGGCTCTCCCGGGCCGAACGGGAGGCCGTGGGGGAGCAGGGGCAGGCACTCGCGTCCTTCCTCTCCGACCACGAGAGCGACCGGGTGCGGGTCGACCCGTCTCCCTGACGACGGACGATGGGATCGTCCCTGACGACGGACGATGGGATCGTGTTGTATCGATTCCTGTCGACTGCCATGCTGTGGTTCGGTAGTGCGCGGGGAGCCAGCGCGCACCAGTTCTCCTCCGGTCCACAGGGCGCACGAGGTGGCCACGTCACCCGTGCCGGGCAGCCTCGTCGGCGACCGGAAACCGAGCGCGGCACCGGCCACCCCCTCGGTCATCGGTGCCCGGCAACCACGGAGGTACCGATGCTTCGCATGTTCCTCGCTGTCACGACCATGGCGCTGGCCGCCTGGGCCGGGACGACCACCGCCGCCGAGGCGACGCCCACGCCGTCTTCCACCCCGACGCCGACGCCGACACCGACGCCGACCTGCCCGCCGGCGTTGCCGATCAGCGCGAGCGTGGCCGGGGCCACCACCACGAGCCTGATCATCTCGTACTCCATCTTCTTCCGCCCGCCCTGCGGCTACGACCCGCCGATGACCGTCAGCCTCTTCACCAGCCGCGAGGACGCCCAACAGTGGCGGGCCGTCGTCGCCGAGGGTGTCTCCGGGCCGGAGCGCAACGGCTCGGTGACCATCGACCGGCTGACGCCCGGCACCGAGTACTGGTACCGGTTCACCGACGTGGAGGGCCGGCGGGACCCGTACGTGATCGCCTCGGGGCGCACCGCCCCGCTGACCTCGTGCCGTGCGACGGCCACGATCGACACCCACTGGGGCGGCGGCTTCGTCGCGACGGTCACCGTCCGCAACACCGGGACGCTGCCGCTGGACCGGTGGCGCGTCTCCTGGCGGTGGTCCGGTGACGAGCGGGTCCAGGCGGCCTGGGGTGGGGTGGCCGAGACGACCGGCACCGACGTCACGGTGCGCAACGCGTCGTACAACGGGGCGCTGGCGCTGGACACGGCGACGACCTTCGGTCTGCTCGTGGCGACCAGTGCGGTGCCCGACGGCCTGACCCTGACGTGTGAGCGGTGAACGACGTCCGCCCCGCTCCGGCGCGACGGCGGGAGCGGGGCGGACGTCGTGCCGGTCAGGGCTTGCGGGCCACCGCGCCGTAGGCGTCGATCCCCACGGCGTCGGGAGTCTCCGGCCGCCACAGCGGGATCGGCACCAGGCCCGGCTCCACCATCATCAACCCGTCGAAGCAGCTTTCGAGCTCCTCCGGGCTGCGCAGGATGTACGGGACCCCGCCGCTCTGCGCCAGCCGTTCGGCTCCGGAGACCACCGCCGGGCTGGTGTTGGTGCCGTCCCAGAGCACCAGGTGCGAGCCGGACGGCACCGCGTCCATCGTGCGCCCGACGATCGAGCGCACCACGTCCAGGTCGGGCTCGTAGCCCATCACGCCCATGTACATCACGGCGATGGGCTGGTCGAAGTCGAGCGTCTGCGCCGCCTCGGCGATGATCTTCTCCGGGTCGTGGTAGTCGGCCGGGACGTAGGTGGTGACCCCTTCCGAGGTCGTGCTGGCCAGCAGCGCCCGCGCGTGCACCAGCACCATCGGGTCGTTGTCCACGTAGACGATGCGCGAGTCGGGCGCGACGGCCTGGGCGACCGCGTGCGTGTTCTGCATGGTGGGCAGGCCGGTGCCGATGTCCAGGAACTGCCGGATGCCCGCCTCGGCCGCGAGGTGGTGGACCGCCCGCACCAGGAACACGCGGGACTGCTGTGCCATGAGGACGATCTCCGGGTAGACCTCGGCGACGGCGTCGCCGGCTGCCCGGTCGGACTGGAAGTTGTCCTTGCCACCCATCCAGTAGTTCCAGATCCGTGCCGCGTGCGGCACGTCGGGCTGAAGTTTCGCGGCGAGTTCGGGGTCCGGGCCGGCCATGCCTGGCTCCTATCGAGGGGTCGTCAGCTGGAGGTCACCACGGCGGTACGACCGGGATCGTACTCCGCGGGTGTCCACACTCGACCGGGGGAGGACGCGCCGTCGGCCTGCGGATCGGGGCCGCTGTCACCGGTGGGCAACCCCGTTCTGGTACGCCCACACGACGGTCTGCAGCCGGTCCCGGGCGCCGATCTTCGCCATCGCCCGCCCGAGGTGCGACTTGACCGTGCTGGTCTCGATGAAGAGCTGCTCGGCGATCTCGACGTTCGACAGGCCCTGGGCGAGCAACTCCACGATCTCGGTCTCCCGCGCGGTCAACTGGTGCGCCGCCGCGGCGTCCGATCGGGGAGCGGGCGTACGCCTGGCGAACTCCGAGATCACCCGGCGGGTGACGGCCTGGTCGACGAGCCCGTAGCCGCTGGCCAGGCGACGGATCGCCTCGATCAGGTCCTCGGGCTCACAGTCCTTGAGGATGAACCCGCTGGCGCCGGACTCCAACGCGCCGAAGACGTACTCGTCGAGGTCGAAGGTCGTCACGACGAGCACCGCCGGTGGCGTCCCGGTCGCCTCGGCGACGATCCGCCGGGTAGCGGTGAGCCCGTCGCCGTGCGGCATCCGGACGTCCATGCAGATGACGTCCGGTTGCAGCCGGCGGGCCAGTTCCACAGCTGCGGACCCGCTCGACGCCTCCGCCACGACCTCGATCTCACCGTCCTGTTCCAGGATGACGCGGAAGCCGGCGCGGACCACGGCCTGGTCGTCGACGAGCATCACTCTGATCATGCTGGGGCCTCTTCCTTCGGCCGTGAGGTGGCGGGACCGTTCGTCGGAAGTGTCGCGGTGACCGACCAGCCACCGGCAGCCGTCGGCCCGGCGGCGAACGTCGCCCCGATCAGCTGGGCGCGCTCGCGCATGCCCACCAGGCCGACACCACCGGTTCGCGCCGCCGGCACGCGCCGCGGCGCGGCCGGGTCGTTCACCACCTCCAGCGACACCGAGCGGGGCGCGAAGCGGAGCACCACCCGTGCCGCGGCGCCCGGGGCGTGCTGGCGGGCGTTGCTGAGCGACTCCTGCGCGATCCGGTAGAGCGCGACGTCGGCGATCGGCGGCACCTCGCGTTGTTCGCCCTCCCGGACGAACTCCACCGGGCCGGCGAGGCTGCCCGCGGTGCGCACCAGGTCGTCGAGCATGCCCAGCCCCGGGACCGGGGCGGCACCGTCGCCGCCCTCGTGCCCCGGTCTGCCGCGCAGCACACCGACGACCAGCCGCAGGTTGTCCAGGGTCTCCTTGCCCTGACTGCGGATCCAGGCCACGCCGGCCTTCGCGGCCGCCGGGTCCCGGTCGATCAGCCGCTCGACCGCGGCGGCCTGCACGACCATGCCGGAGAGGTGGTGGGCCGCCACGTCGTGCAACTCGCGGGCCATCCGGGATCGCTCCGCACCGATCGCCGCCTGGACCTTCGTGTGCTGCTCCCGGATCGCCTCGTCCGCGCAGACCCGGACCAACTCGACGTAGCGGCGGTGGGTGGCCACGTAACCGCCGACGAAGGTCGCGCTGGCGTAGGTCAGGGCGCTCGCCGAGACGTACGCGAGTGCCGTCAGCACGTCCGGGATCACCACGACGGCCACCCCGATCGACTCGACCGCCACGGCCACCCCGACGGCCAGCAGCGCACGCCGAACCGGCAGCAACGACCCGACGGTGTACGCCGCGATGAACGGGGCGATGCCCCGGATCGTCGCCTCCTCGGGCAGGGAGACGCCGATGATGGGCAGCTGAAGGCCGACGATGAGCGCGAGGCAGAGCAGTGGCCGGACCCGACGCAGGCACAGCAGCATCGCCTGCGCGCTGCACACGGCGATGAGCAGCCCGGCCCGCGCCGGGTCGAACGTCACCCCCTCCGCCGGTGCCACGAACCGGAACAGCACCGTCAGCAGGACGAACGTCGAGACGGTCAGCGTCGCCGCCAGCAGGCAGTCGCGGGGGAACACTCCGATCAACCCGAGCCGGGTGAGCCGTCCGTCGAGCCACTTCGTCAGTCGGTGGGTGCCGGGTTCGGTGTCGGTGTGATCCCTCATGCGGTGCGCATCCTTGCTCCGGATCGTCCCGGGTCGGGCGGGTCAGTAGGAGATGCTAGGCGCGAGCAGCTGGAACTCCACGGCGAACCAGCCCGCGGCGGCGAGCGCGAGCACTGTCAGCCCGCTGCCGGCGATCCGCCGCCAGCCGACGTGGCGTCGCACGTCGTCGACCAGCCGGACCGTGGCGGGCAGCACCCCGAGCAGGCCGATCAGCTGCAGCACCTGGATGGTGCGCAGGGCGCCACCGGGAACGTCCTGCAGGCTCATGATGCTGATGATGCTCAGCACCCAACCGGCGAACGCGAGCAGCGTGCCGGCGACGGCGAGGCGGCTCAGGATCCGCGCGGTACGCCCCGCCCGGTCCCGGGGCGCGCGACCCAGTCGACGGCGGACGATCGCGCCGACCGGCCAGGACAGCACGGTTAGCAGCAGCACGACTGTCGACACGGCCAGCACCGGGACAGCCAACGCGGAGGCGCGGGCGGGCTCGACGGGCAGCAACGTGAACGCGGAGTCGAAACTGATCGCCTCGACCCGGTCGTCGCTCGCCCGCATGGCGATCGTGCGCTGCCCGCCGACCTCACGCCAGACCCAGGGCGCCACCTCCTCGTAGCGGGCGGGGGAGTCGGAGAGCGGACCCGGCACCATCAGCAACCGGTTACCGTCGGTGACGCTGACCGTGGTCCGACCGACCAGGCCGATCGCCGTCAGGAAGTTGCTCCGGATCGCTCGTGAGGACTCGTACGTGCCGGCCGCCAGGGCGGCGTGCGTGGCGGTGGTCTCCGGGTCCACAGTGGTTCCCGGCTGGTCGTCACCGGCGGGGAAGTAGCGGTCGGCGAAGCCGTTCACGATCGACTCGCGAAGCTCCTGGCTGTCGAGCGCGCCGGAGCCGTTGCTGTTGAGGGAGAGGAAGATGCCGGCCCGGTCGTCGGGGTAGATCTGCAGGTGGGAGTGGAAGTACTTGGTGTCGCCGCCGTGGCCGAGGATCCGGTGGCCGTTACGGTCCTCGGTGAAGAAGCCGAGGGTCATCCGGGGTCCGTCGGCCAGCGTGCCCAGCGCCGTCGAGTCGAGTGCCGGCCGCTGCATCAGGTCGCGGGTGGGTTTGTCCAGCAGGGGCGCGAAGCCCACCGGCTCGCCGAGCTGGGCGATCATGAATCGCGCCATGTCCGTCGCCGGGGCGCTCAACGCACCGGGCGGGGGCGTGCCGACGATCTCGAACGGCGCGGCGGGCCCGGCGGAGGTGTCGTACCCGTTGGACATCCGGTCGCGCAGCGCCGCCGGGAGGGGCTGCTCGAAGGTCGACGACGGCATGCCCGCGCGGTCCAGGATGTTGCGCTGGACGTACTCCTCGAAGCGCGTCCCGCTGACCCGTTCGACGATGTACCCGGCGAGGGCGTTGCTGTAGTTGGAGTAGGCGGGGACGGTGCCAGGCTCGTAGATCTGCTCGGGCGGGTCGGTCGCCAGGGCCTTGCGCAGGTCGACGGTGCCGCCCTCGGTGCCGATGAGGCCGGCGATCCGCTCCTCGAAGCCGGCGGTGTGCGTCAGCAGGTGCCGCAGGGTGACGGCCCGCTCGTAGTGGCGCGGCAGGTCGAAATCGAGGTACGTCTCGACGTCGGCGTCGAGGTCGAGCTTCCCGCTCTGTACGAGTTGCAGCACGGCGGTGGCGGTGACCAGCTTCGACACCGATCCCATCCGGAACAGGTGCCGGTCCGGGTCGACCGGCACGGCCGGGTCACCGTCGGCACCGGTGTCGGCGTACCCGTACCCCCGGGTTGTGACGATCTTGCCGTCGTGCACGACGGCGATCGTGGCGCCGGCGATGCCGGTGCGGTCCAGCGCCGCCGGCAGCAGGCCGTCGAGCCAGGCGTTGACGTCGGTGTCGGTCAGAGCCGAACCCGCCCCGCCGCTGGCCGCGGGTGCCGCCGGAGCGGCGATGGGCGGTGCGGGATTGTGCTGCGGTGCGCCGCAGCCGGCGACGCTCACGGCGATGACGACGGTGGCCGCCACCACCGCGCCGAGCCGGACGAAAGGTCGCCCCGACCGGGGTGAGCCGGGGGCGGGAAGAGGACGTGATCGCATCGTCTGCCAGTGCCTTTCCTGGCTAACGGGTGTCCGGAGCAGGTCCGTACGGCGTCACCCGAGGCCATGGAACAAGCCTGTTCGAGGGATCGACCCCCGCCATCTGGCGCAGGACGGCACTGCGCCTACGACCTGAGGAGGAGGGGTGGCTGCGCCGATGGTGGGGCGGCACCGCCCTCGTTGCCGCTCCGGTCGCCCCGATCTGCGGGTTTGCCCTCGATCGAGGGACATCGTTTGACTTGGGCGCCAAGCACATCTTTGATAGTCAATGTGTCTGTTCGGCGTGGTCGGGCGCCTGGTCGCCTGGGTGGGCCGGTCGATGCCCTGACCCTGGAGGCCTGATGCGAGTCATCGCGTGGAGAACCCCGAGCCGCCCACGACGGCGGCTGTTGCCGGTGGCGATGGCGGCGGTAACGCTGCTGAACCTGGCCGTTGGTGTGCCGGCGGCCGCCGCGGCGCCGTCGACCGTCGTCGGTGTGGCCAGCGGTCGGTGCCTGGACGTGGTCGGCAACGTCAGAACAGCCGGGGCCGGCATCAACATCTACGACTGCAATGGTCAGGCCAACCAGGCGTGGACCTTCACCTCAAGCGGCGAGCTGCGGGTCTACGACGAGACGATGTGCCTGGACGTCGTCGGCCAGGACACCACCGCACCGGCCGCGCTGCAGATCAACAGCTGCACCGGAGGGGCCAACCAACGCTGGCGGATCAACACCTCCGGGACCATCGTCGGCGTCCAGTCCGGCCTGTGCCTGGACGTGACCGGCGCGGGCACCGCCAACAGCACCACCGTCGGCCTCTGGACCTGCAACGGCCAGTCCAACCAGCGGTGGACGACGTCTCTCGGCAGCGCCGACGCCCAGCCGCCGACGGCGCCAGGCAGCCCACGGGTGAGCGGCCTGACCTGCAACTCGGTGACGTTCGCCTGGAACGCCTCGACGGACAACGTCGCGGTGGCCTTCTACGACGTCTACCACGACGGCCAGCTGATGACGTCGGTGAGTGGCACGATGCTCTCCACCAATCTGACGGTGGTCGCCGGGGCGACCTGGGGCCTGTACGTCAACGCCCGCGATGCCGCCGGCAACGTGTCGCAGGCCAGTGCCACGGTGTCGATCACTCCGCCGCCCTGTCAGGCCGACAGCCAGCCGCCGACGGCGCCGCAACAGCTCACCGGCACCGCGTCGGGCACCACGGTGACGCTGCGCTGGACAGCGTCGACCGACAACATCGGGGTTCGGGCGTACGACATCTACCGGGCTGGCGTGAAGGTGGGAACGGTCACCGGCACGCCGCCGGCGACCACGTTCACCGACAGTGGTCTGACGGCGAACACCTCCTACCAGTACTACGTGGTGGCTCGGGACGCACAGGACAACGCCTCGTCGCGTAGCGGCACCGCTACGGTGACCACCGGTGCGGCGTGCGCCAACCCGGTGTGCGGGGTGCGGCAGGTCAGCACCGACACCGACATCCCGTGGGGTCTGGTGACGTTGCCGGACGGCAGCGTCCTCTACAACCGGCGCGACGCGCACGACATCATCCAGCTCAACCCGACCACCGGGGCCAAGACCAACCTGGGCACGGTGCCGAACGTGCAGAGCACCGACGGTGAGGGTGGCCTGCTAGGGCTCGCCATCTCGGCCAGCTACTCCAGCGACCGTTGGCTGTACATCATGCACACCTCGCCGAGCGACAACCGCATCGTCCGGATCAGGTTGGAGAACGGGCGCCTCAACACCGCGAGCGAGCAGGTGCTCCTCACCGGTATTCGGCGTAACAAGTACCACAACGGTGGTCGGCTGCGGTTCGGCCCGGACGGCAAGCTGTACGCCAGCACCGGCGACGCACAGAACGGCAACTACGCCCAGGACCGGTCCAGCCTCGAAGGCAAGATCCTGCGGCTCAACCCGGACGGCACCGTTCCCTCGGACAACCCGTTCGGCAACTATGTGTGGAGCTACGGCCACCGCAACCCCCAGGGGCTGGCGTTCGACTCGCAGGGCCGGCTGTGGGAGCAGGAGTTCGGCAACTCGATCATGGACGAGACCAACCTGATCACCAAGGGCGGGAACTACGGCTGGCCGGCGTGTGAGGGCACCAGTGGCTCCTGCGGTACGGCCGGGTTCATCGCACCGGCGCGCACCTACCCGACTGCCGAAGGGTCCTGCTCCGGCATCACGATCGTGCGCGACGCGCTCTACGTGGCCTGTGCCCGAGGTGCTCGGATGTACCGCGCGGTGATCAGCGGCAGCAACCTGACGAACGTGCAGACGTACTTCAGCGGTACCTACGGTCGGTTGCGGACGGTGGAGCCGGCCCCCGACGGGGGACTGTGGCTGACCACCACCAACGTCGGTGACAAGGACAGCACCCCGAACAACAGCAACGAGAAGATCATGCACGTCACGCTGGGCGGCTAGGTTCGACGGCTCCGCAGACGCGATCGTGGTGCACCGAGCGACATCGGTCAGGTGATGTGGCGGAAGAGCGCCATACCACTGAGGCATGCATATGCCTCAGTGGTATGGCCGCCGTAACCGAAACTGCCCCGGACGCCCCCCGAAAACCGCGCTGGCCGGCTGCCCTCAGCCGCTGCTCAGGAGCACGAGTTGCTGCGTGGCCCGGGTCATCGCGACGTACCTGTCGACGGCCCCTTCGATGCCGGCGCCGAACGTCTCCGGGTCGATGAGAACGACCAGGTCGAACTCCAGCCCCTTGGCCTGCTCCGGGCTCAGTGACCGGACCCGGTCCGTGGGCGGGAAGGTCGGGTCACCGATGACGCAGGCGATCCCCTCGGCGTGCGCGGCGAGCCAGCTGTCGAGGATCGACAGCAGGTCGGCGACGGACCCGTGGACGACGGGCAGCCCGTTGCCCCGGATGGAGGTCGGCACGTTCGCGTCCGGGAGCACGGCCCGGATGACCGGCTCGGCCTGCGCCATGACCTCCGCCGGGGTGCGGTAGTTGACGTTCAGCGAGGTCACCGTGATCCGGTCGAACCCGACCCGCTTGAGGCGTTCCTGCCACGACTCGGTGAACCCGTGCCGGGCCTGGGCGCGGTCGCCCACGATGGTGAAGCTGCGCGACGGGCACCGCGCCAGCAGCATCTGCCACTGGGCGTCGGTCAGCTCCTGTGCCTCGTCGACGACGATGTGCGCGAACGGACCGGCCAGCAGGTCCGGTTCAGCGTCCGGCAGGCCGGAGTCGTCGACCAGGACCTCGCGCAGGTCGGGTTGGCGCAGCATCGTCAGCAGGCCCTCGCCGTCGTCGTAGGTGTCGGCGGCGAGCAGTTCGTCGACGACCCGGGCCATGTGGTCGCGTTCGACGGCTGCCGCCGGGTCGTGCCGACGGGTGCGCCCCGACCTCTCCGCGTCACCGAGCCGCTGCCGTGCCGCGTCCAGCAGCGGCAGGTCGGACACGGTCCACGCCTGGGGTTCGTCGCGTTGCAGCTTGCGGACCTCCGCCGGGCTGAGCCACGGCGCGCACGTGCGCAGGTACGCGGGAACCGACCACAGATCACTCACGAGATCGGCCGCGTCGAGCAGCGGCCAGGCGCGGTTGACGGTCGCCCGCAGGTCCCGGTTGCGCAGCAGCGAGTCGCGCAGCACGTCGTCCGGTTCGTCGCCGTCGTACCTGTCGGTGAGGATGGCGAGCAGTTCCTCCCAGATCTCTTCGCGCGCCTCGTTGTGCGGGGTGCCCAGGCCCGGCGCCCGGAACGCGTCGGCCCAGTCGTCGGCGCTCAGCCGGAGGTCGGAGTCGCCGACAGTGATCGTCATCGGGGTGACCGGCGGGTCCTCGTAGAACCGGACGGCCGCGTCGATCGCCCGGACCAGCTCGGCCGAGGACTTCAGCCGGGCCACCTCCGGGTCGGCCTCGACGGTTGCCGTCGCCCCCTCGGGGACCAGGTCGCGCAGCGTGCAGGTCTGCACGTCCTCCTCACCCAGGCTGGGCAGGACGTCGCCGACGTACGCCAGGTAGGGCTGGTGCGGCCCGACGAAGAGCACCCCACCCCGGCGCTGACCGAGGCGCGGGTCGGAGTAGAGCAGGTACGCGGTCCGGTGCAGGGCCACGACGGTCTTCCCGGTGCCCGGACCGCCGTCGACCACGAGGGCCCCGGCCGACCCGGCCCGGATGATGGCGTCCTGGTCGGCCTGGATCGTGCTGAGCACGTCACGCATCCGGGCCGATCGGGCGCTGCCCAGGCTCGCGATGAACGCGGACTGGTCGTCGAGCGCGGCGGCGTGCCCCACCAACCCGTCCGGGGTGAACACCTCGTCCCAGTAGTCGCTGATCCGGCCGCGGGTCCAGCGGTACCGGCGGCGGCTCGCCAGGCCCATCGGGTTGGCGTGGGTCGCGCCGAAGAACGGCTCGGCGGCGGGTGAGCGCCAGTCGAGCAGCAGCCGTCGACCGGTGCTGTCGGTGAGGCCGCGACGTCCGACATAGACCGGCTCGGGACTGTCCGCCTCGACCAGGTGACCGAGGCACAGGTCCAGCCCGTAGCGGCTCAGTGAGCGCAGACGGGCGGTCAGCCGACGAACCTCCTCGTCCCGGTCGACGGCCTGGCGGCCCTTGCCGCCGGGTGCCCGGCGCGCGGCGTCCAGGCGGTCGGACAGCTCGGCGGTCAGCTGCGCGAGGTTCCGCGCCATGGCCGCGAAGTGCCGCTCGTCCTGGGCGATGAGCGCCGGGTCGGCCTTGGGGGCGAGGTGAGCGGGTAGTGCGAACACGGAGGTAGGCAAGGAATTCATGTCATGACGTCCATTTCGGCAGATTCAAGCCTCGGCCGACGATTCTGCGTCATAAACGGGGTCTTGCCGCAAGCCCCCCAGTGCGCTATAAGTTAGAAGTGGCGGGAGACCAGGGGTCTCCCGTTTTTCGTTGCCGACCGACGCGCAGTGCCGTCACGGGGCGTCGACGACCTCGCGGCCGAGCGGCCAGAACGCGGCCGGAACGAGCTTGAAGTTGGCGATGCCGAACGGAATCCCGATGATCGTGACGCAGAGGGCGATGCCGGCGAGGATGTGGGAGAGCGAGAGCCACCACCCGGCCAGCACCACCCAGAGGATGTTCGCCAGGCCGGAGCCGACGCCCGCGCCCGGCTTGGGCACCAGGGTGCGTCCGAAGGGCCACAGCGAGTAGACCGCGAGGCGCAGCGACGCGACGCCGAACGGGATGGTGATGACCAGGACGAAGCAGATCAGCGCGGCGATGCCGTAGCCGGCCGCCAGCACGATGCCACCGCCGAAGACGAGCCACAGCACATTCAGTACGAATCGAATCACCACTCCAGCATGAAGCATGCTCACCACCCGGGCGCCCGGTAAGGTACCCGCAACCCCTGCACGGCGTGCGGTAGCCCGGTTCTGCGAAGCTCAGGAGGATCGTGTGTCGCCCGATGACGGTTGGCTGCTCGACACCCCGATCGCACACCGCGGGCTGACCGGCCACAATCGACCGGCGAACTCCCTCGCGGCGTTCGAGGCGGCCGCCGACGCCGGCTACGCCTGCGAACTGGACGTGCAGCTCACCCGCGCGGGCGAACTCGTCGTCGTCCACGACTACGACCTGGCGGCGCTCACCGGTGCGGAGATCGCCACCGCCGAGTTGACCCCGGCCGACCGGCAGCGACTCCGGTTGCAGGGCACCGATCAGCGCATCCCCACGCTGTCGGAGGTGCTGGAACGGGTCGCCGGACGGGTGCCCCTGCTGATCGAGCTGAAACGGCCGGCGCTCACCCTCAACTTCGATCTCGTCGAGGAGGTGCTGCGGCAGACGACCGACTATCCCGGGCGGTACGCTGTCGAATCCTTCGATCCGCTGCTCGTGGCGGCGCTGCGGGTCGCGGTGCGCAAACTGCCGCCGCGCCAGCGGGTGCCGGTGGGGCGCATCGGCGGGCTACTGCGTACCGCCGGGCCACTGACCCGGATGGTGGGTCGCAGCATGGTCAGCAATCTGGTCACCCGACCCGATTTCCTGGCCTACGAGGTGGACGCATTTCCGTCCGGTCTGACGGCGTGGTGGCGTCGACGTGGTGTTCCGGTGATTGCCTGGCCGGTCGCATCACCGGAACGGGAGGTGTTTGCCCGTCAATACTCCGACAACATCGTATTCTCGGGCTATAGACCGTCGCATGGCCAGCGTCTAGCATCGTGACGTGTCTGTTGACCAAGGACAGAGCGGGTTGCTCGCCAAGTCGCAGAACGGGGCCCCCGGCGATCCGTTGCAGGTCTACCGCGCGTTGGCGGAAGACAGCATCAACAAGCTCAGGGACCAATACGACTGGCGGGCCAAATGGCACCGGCGACTGTTCCGATTCACCGGCATCCTGGTCATCGTCATCAGTGCGTCGCTGCCACTGCTCGCCGGCTTCAGCTACCCCGGTAAGAACCTGGTAATTGCGGTGTCGGGTGTGGTCATCGCGGTGGCCACCGCGTTACGCACCTTTTATCAGTGGGATCAGATGTGGGCGCTGCTGCGACGTACCCATTTCGCGCTCATCGAGGCGAGCAACCACTGGCGGCTCGCGTTCGGTCGCGCCGAGGCGACAGCTGATCCGGCCGAGCGGGAGCAGCGCGCCTACGCGGCGACAGAGGAACTGCTGGCGAAGATCGAAAGCATTCGCGGTGCCGAGACGGAGAAGTTCTTCAGCTCGTTGGCCTTCCCGGATGAATCCGCGCTGACGGGCAAGCCGTTCGGCCCCTGACCACGGCTCGGTGAAACACCTGATACGACATCCAGGGCCAACCGGGGGACGTACCCGGAGGTCGCCAGGCGTCGGCGGTCACATGATGGCTGGCATGAAACGCGCAGCGCTCTTCGTGATCGCCGGACCGGTCGGCATCGCCACCTACGGCCTGGTTCGTCTGTGGGGAAGATCCGACGGGGTGTACGGCCCCGGGTTCGACTGGCAGGCCGCCCACCTGGTCGCCCTCGCCGGCATGGTGTGCTTCGTTCCGGGTGTGCTCGCGCTGTCGCACCTGCTGCCCCGCTCCGCGTGGCGCACCGGGGTGGTGGCCGGCACACTGGTCGGCCTCGTCGCGACGATGGTGCAGTTCGGCGCGGACATCGTGGAGGGGTTGCTGGCCGACGACCGGGCGGAGATGTCCCGGCTCGGCGCGAGCTTCAAGGACATCCCCGGCGTGGAGGTGGCCTTCTACGACGTCGTACCCCAGCTCTTCTTCCTCGGCCTGCTCGTTCTCGTGGGCATGCTCGCCGCCCGACGCCGGCTGCCGTGGTGGAGCGTGCCGGTGCTGCTCGTCGGCATCGTCCTACCGGCGGTCAATCTCGACCTGCTTCCCATCGGCGGCCTGTGCATGGCGCTGGCGTTGGCGCCGGCGCTGCCGCTTCTCCGGCAGCGGGGCGAGCGGGCCGAGTCGCCCGTCGCCGTCCGCTGAGGACGCCGGGTGGCGCTGGCCTCGGACCAGCGCCACCCGGCGAACCGTCACTTCAGGGCGAGGGTGCGGGCGTCGGCGGCGATGACGCTGGCGGTCTCGGCCGGCACCTGCTTGCCGGCCTGCCGGTCGACGTAGCTGGCCAGCTGAGCGTACTGGGCGTGGGCCAGCTTGGTGGTCATCGCGGTGACGGCGGCCGGATCGGCGCCCGAGGTGAGGATCAGGTAGCCGAGGCCGGCCTGGCTCACCGTCACGGTGAAGGTGCTGGTCGCGGTGGCGGTGCCGGCGGGCCCGGTGGCCTCGGTGGTGAGGGTGTGCCGGCCGGCGGTCAGCTTGGCCAGGTCGAGGGTGCGCCCGGCGGCCGACGTCTTACCGTCCAGCTTGACCGTGACGGTTTCCGCGTTGGTCGCGGCGACGGCGATCACCGGGGACTGCGCCCGGTCCAGCCGGGCCCCGTTGGCCGGCGAGGTGATCTGCACTGTCGGGTCGGCGGAGGGCCGCTGGAGGAAGGCCGCGTTCCAGCCGACCAACTCGGCCGTGCGGTTGGTGATGACCGCGTCGGTGCCGATGCGCTCCAGCCGCTGCCACAGCGCGGCCGAGTCCATCGTCCAGGCCATCACGGCGACCCCGGCGGTGTGCAGCGCGGCGACGACCTCCGGCTTGGCCAGCAGCGCGTTGCCGTCCGGGTTGTACGCGGTCAGGTGCAGCTCCTTCGCGATCGCCACCGGGTCGGCGTCGAGGGTGCTGCGGAGCAGACCGAGCGGTAGCTCGGGGGCGATCTCGTAGGTGTACCTCAGGGCGTCGACCTCGAAGCTCTGAATGAAGACCCGGCCCATCATCTGCTCGTCGCGGATCACCTGGATGATCGTGGCGACCTCGTCGCGGGTGTGCTTGCCCTTGATCTCCACGAGCAGGTTGCCGCCCCGGGTCCGCAGGTCGGCGAGCTGCTCGGCGAGGGTGGGCACCCGCTCGCCGACGTACTGCGGGCCGAACCAGGAACCGGCGTCGAGTGCCTTGATCTGCGCGGCGGTCAGGTCCCGGATGTTGCCGGTGCCGTCGGTGGTCCGGTCGACGGTGCCGTCGTGCAGGATGAACGGGATGCCGTCCTTGCTCGGCTGGACGTCGTTCTCGATCCAGTCGGCGCCACCCTTGCGGGCGATCTCCTGGGAGACGAGGGTGTTCTCCGGTGCGGCGGCGGACGCGCCCCGGTGGGCGATCACGGTGAGCGGGCTGCCCTCGGGGCGGAGGTAGCCGTTCGGCGCCAGCTCGGTGACCGTGACGTCGTCGTACGACACGGTCGCGCCGTTCACGAAGAGCCCCTGGACGCCGTCGGCGGAGCGCTGGAGGCTGCTCGTGCGCATCGCCTCCCGCCCGTCGAAGATCCAGCGGGCCTGGTTGCCGTGCACCTCGACGGCGACGCGGACGTCCCGGCCGGTGCCGGCGGCGGACGGGGCGGAGGCGGTGTTCGTCACCACCCAGGCGTCGGCAGTGGTCCGCTGGGCGAATTCCAGCCCGTTGGCGGCGGTGGTGCCGCTGCGCATGGTGGCGATCCACCAGGGGGTGGCGCCGTTGGCGGGGACGTCGATGCCGAGCGAGGCCCAGCGGGTGGCGGCCGAGACCGACTCGAAGCGCATGGTCGCCTCGAGGCGGAAGTCGTTCAGGTGCCGACCAAACGTGATCTTGTTGTTCGCGCTGGCGCTGGCCGAGGTTCCGTACAGTCGGCCGTTCTCGACCTTCCAGGTGCCGTCGACCGCGTTCCAACCGGCGGGCAGTGACCCGGTCGAGAAGTTCTCCGAGACGACCACGTGGCCGGGCTCGGCGGTGGCGGGCGACGAGGTCGCGACGGCGACCCCGACGGTCGCGCCGGTGACGGCGAGGGCGGCGACGCCGGCAGCGACCCGGGTACGCAGCGCACCGAGGCGCGACCCGGCGCGGCGAAGCGACGGTGATGCGGGTAGGACAGTCATGGTCGGGACGGTACGAAGCGTGCCCGAACTAATGATCAATCAAGCGTGGCTGCCGCCGGAACGTCGGGTGTACCACGCTCGATCGGGACGTCACTGACACGTTCAGTCGGACAGGCCGGCGCAGGCGACCCCGTCGATGGTGCACGCCTCGGGGGCGGAACCCGTCAACGAACCATTGACCCGGAACGTCACCTGGATCGAGGCGCTCCCGGGCACCGGAGCGGTGTCGCTGTCCGGCACGAACGTCCACACGGCACCGTCGTGGCTGGCCTGTGCGCCCTCGACCCCGCTGATCCTCAGCGACTCGCGGGGCAGGGTGACCACCAGCGTCCACTGCGGCGCCGCGACCGTGCCCGGATTGCTGATCGTCACCGTCGCGCCATAGCTGAGCAGGGCGTTGTCAGTGATGGCGAAGTCGGCGTTCAGGGCCGCCGCGGTGGGTTCGGCGCTCGCGCCGGTCGGGGTGGGCCGGGTCGACGCCTCGGTCGGTGGGGCCGAGGAGGCCGAGGTGGGCGGGGGAGTGGGCACCGTCGGGCTGGTGAGCGCCGGTCGCGCCTGCGCCCGGGGCGTATCGGACGGCGTGGCGCCCACCTGCTGCACGGACGGCGGCGGGTCGAGGGTCACCGGCGTCAACTTCTCCGGCGTACGCAGCACCCCGACCACTGACACTGCCGTCGCGACCAGCACCCCGAGCGCCGCGATGACGGCCAACCAGGTGGCCCGCGAGACGTCCTCCCGACCGGTGAGCACCCGCCGTGCGGCAGTGACGAGGGCCACGACCTTGTCCAGCAGGATGATCGCCACGGTACGGCGTGGTTGGGGTGGTGTTGCCGGCACTGCCTGTCTCTCCTTCAGTTCGTCGCCGGGTACGGGCCCACGATCCGCCCCGGTACCGGGCGGCATCCGCCCGGTCACAGCGCGCGAAGCCCGACGAGGATCGCTTCAAGCAGATCCTCGGTCGGCAGTTCCGACAGCATCGGCGGTTCGTGCGTCTCGATCAGCCCGGCCCCGAGCAGGTCACCGAGCAACACCCGGACGGTCCCCAGCGGAAGGTCCAACTCGGCACCGACCTCGGCCACCGACACTGGATGGTGACACAACTCGACGATCCGCGCCTGTTCGGGGAAGAGCGGGGCGGGGGGTGTGACCCCCGGCCGGGCGACCACCAGCGAGATCAGGTCGAACTGGCCGCGTGCGGGCGCGGTGCGCCCCCCGGTCATCGTGTACGGCCGGGCGACCGGGCCCGCGTCGTCGTCGTACCACGCCTCGTCAGTGCCGCCGCTGGTGTGCACCAGTGTCCCCGATCGTCACCGAGGAGGCCGGCCCCAGAGTGATCGGCAGGTGCCGTTCGGCCTGCCCCACGAAGAGCGCCACCTCGTACGCCATGTCGCCGACCTCGACGTCGTCACCGGCGATCCGCACGGTGAGGATGGTCCCGTTCGGGATGGTGGCGATGAACAGGAACGCCCGCGACATCTGCACCACGACCTGGCGCAGCCGACCCGCGTCGCAGGTGCGGGTGGCGGCCAGCCCCAACGCGATCAGGCCGGCGACCACGCCGGAGATCTGTTCGGCCAGTTTGTCCCCCACCCGCCGCGAGCCGCCGAGCGGCAGCCCGTCCGGCGAGAGCACCACGGCGAACTCCGCGCCGTGCACCCGGTCGACCAGGCTGTTCAGGGCGTCGGTCAGGCCGTCCTCGGTGACCACTGCAGACGTCATTGATGTCTCCTTGCTGTTCTCGCGACTGGCATCTCGACAGTGTCGAGGCTGGTCCTGCCGCGTTCCGGGCCGATCGGCCCGGGTTGGCGGACCCGCGTCGGCAACGCCCCGTCGCCGCTCGGGCCGGGCAGGTCGGTGTCGGTGCGGGCTGGTGGGTACGGGGTGTCAGGTGGTGCGCCGGCCGGTGCGCGGCCGGTGTCGGTGACCGTGAGCAGCCGGGCGGGTAGGAGCACGATCGCGGCCGTTCCGCCGCGCCGGCTGGGGCGCAGCGAGACGTGGGCGCCGCAGCGGCCGGCCAGGACGGCGGCGGCGTACCAACCGGTGAGGCCGGCGAGCGGGCCGTCAGGTGGCGGGTTGCCGAACAGGTGGTTCGCCTCGGCCAGCGTGGCGGCGTCCAGGCCAGGCCCGTCGTCGACGACGACGACCGCGCACCCCTGCGGTCGGTGCTCGCCGCTGACCCGGACGGTGGTGTCCGCACCGGAGAAGACCAACGCGTTCTCGATCAGCTCCGCCAGCAGGTGGATGACGTCCGTGACGGCCGGCCCCGCGAGCGACCACGGCCAGTGCGGCGCGATCAGGACGCGGTGGTAGTCCGGCACCTCGGCGACCGCGCCGCGCGCCACGTCGAGCAGTGGCACCGGGCGTCGCCAGCGGCGGGCGGGTGTCGCGCCGGCCAGCGTGATCAGTTTCTCCACGTTGCGTCGGATCCGGGTGGTGAGGTGGTCGAGCTGAAACAGCTCGCCGGTCTCCTCGGTGGACCGCTCCCGACGTTGCATCAGGTCCAGCAGGCTGAGCTGGTCGCGCAGCAGGACCTGGTTGCGTCGGGTCAGCCCCAGGAACAGCTCCCGCTCGGCGGCACCCCCCGACGGCGCGGCGCCCGGCGGCGCAGGCGGATCCTGGGGGGCCGGGGCGGCGGCCTTCGGCCCGGTCAGCTCCTCAGTCAGGCGCCGGATGGTGCCCGCCCAGCTCAGCAGGAGCACGAGCACGACGATCAGGCCGAGCCCCACCACGGCTCCGGTCCGCGCGATCAGCACCGCGGCACCGGGTGTGGCCCGCTCGACGCTGCTACGGGCGGTGCCCGTCACCAGGGTCTGCAGCGCACCCAGGGTGGTGTCCGCCGCGGCCCGCCAATCCCCGACGGTGACGCCGGCCAGGGCGTTGCCGGTGCCGGACTGGAGCAGCAGCCGGTCCTCCAGGGCGAGCAGAGCGGTGAACGCCGGGCTGGTCGCGAGGCGCTGCTGCTCGGCCCGACCGTCGGACGGCAGACCGGCGGCGGCCTCGGCGTTCGCGTACCGCTGGACGCCGACCAGGGCGGTCAGCCGACGCCGCTCGTCGGCGCCGAGTCGCGCGCCGGTCAGGGCGGCGCTGACCACTGTGTCCTCCCGGGCCAGCAACTCCCGGGCGCGGGCCAGCGCGATCACCGCGCGGGTGTCGGCGGCCAACCCGCTCTCGTACGCGCCCCACTCCGGGCCGTACACCCGGAAGGCGACGTCGACGACCTCGTCGTACCCGTCGATCGCCGCGGCCAGGCCGAGTCGCCCGGTGTCCATCCGGGACCGGGTGGTGCCGAGGCCGTCGAGCCGTCGGACCAGCTCACCGGCCCGGTCGCGGACCGCGCCGGCAGTGAGCAGCCGAAGGTCGCGCCCCTTGGTGAACTCGCGGATCTCGGCGGCGGCCCGGTCGGTGGCGTCGCGAGCCCCGACCAGCTCCGGCGTCGTCCCACCCGCCCCGGCGATCGTCTCGGCGGTGATCCGGCGTTCCGTCTGCAGGCTCAGGATCAGACGGTCGATGGGCTGTCCGAGCGTGTCCGCCAGCGCCCGGACGCGCAGCAGGTCGACGGCGTCCTGGCTGGACACGTAGGCCGCGTACGACCAGAGCGTGATCAGCACGGCGGCCAGCACGGCCAGCCTGGTCCGGATCAGCCGGACATCGCTGTGGGTCATCGGCCCGCCCGCTGCGGCCACGGCTGTCCGGCGGTGTCGCTGGCCCGGTCGGCGACCAGGGTACGCAGCAGGGCCAGCAGTTCGGTGCGGTTGGCGCAGTTCAACCGGTTACGCATCCGCGCCACGTGGTGTTCGACGGTCTTGGCCGAGATGAAGAGCCGGTCACCGATCTCCCGGTAGGTCAACCCGGCCAGCACCAGCTCGGCGACCTCGTACTCGCGGTCGCTGAGCCCGTGCTGGGTGGGCCCGGCGACCCGTGTCGTGCTCGCACCGGCCGGCGGTGGCTGCCCGGCCGGCCCACCGGAGGGCCGCCCCTGCAACGCTCGGGCGCACTCCAGCAGGGTGGTCATCGCCCGCCGGTCGGCGGTACGGATGGCGGCCTGCCCGGCGAGGCGGGCGCCGTCCCAACACAGCCCGGTGTCGTGCAGCCCGCGGGCGGCGGCCTCCACCCGGGTCGGGTCGACGACTCCCCGGAGCACCTCCACCCAGCTCTCCGCGGCGGCGGCGACCACTGCCGCGTACCGGCTGTGGCCGGCGGCGGCGAGCAGCGCCGCGACGTGGTCGTCGGCGACCGTCGGCTCACCGGTCAGGATGGCGGCGTGCAGGCCGCTCCAGTGCAACGGCACACTCCACAGTGGTGGATTGCCGAGGCTGTCGAGCAGTGAACGCCCCTGCTGCAGGTACGGCTCCAGCCGGGCCAGGTCACCCAGCCGCGCGCCCGCGATGGCCAGCTCACCCAGCGGCAGCAGGGTGAACAGGTCGACGGGGTGGCGCACCACGGCCTCCAGCGCCTGCCCCCAACCCCGCTTGAGCGCCCCGAGGTCACTGTTGCGTCGGCCGATGCCCATCCGGATGGCGGCGGCGAAGAGCTGGTCGCGCGACTCCAGGTGCCGCCCGTCGAGGGTCACCGTGGCGAGGCGCTCGCCGGCCGCGTGGATCTCGCCACGGACCATCAGGATCCAGGCCTGCAACAGCCGGTGCCGGCGGGCCATCAGCGGGCCGCCGACACCGGCGGCCAGGGCGCGGTGCAGCACCCGCTCGGCGATCTCCAGCTCGCCGCAGTGCATCGCGGTCAACGCGGCGAGGGCGGCCGGGCTGTCCGGCAGGAGCACCGCCCGGCCGTCCGGCTCCAGCAGCGCGGCGGCCTGCACGAGCGCGGAGAGCGCGGCGGTCGGTGGGCCGGTCACGCTCTCCCGTACGCCGTCGGCCATCAGTCGGGCGGCGCTGGCGTGCAGAGTGGGTGGTTCGCCAGCCGGGTCACCCGCCGGTGACTCGGTGCCGGCGGCCGGGTCGCCGGTGGCGATCCCGCCGACGATGGCGAACGCCCTCGCCGAGGCGGTGCCCGACCACCGGAACAGTTCGACGCTGCGACCGACGTGCCCACGGTGGGCCAGTGCGGTGGCGGCGACCATGGCCGCCTCGGAGCGGTCCGGGGGAGCGGTCGTGGCCAGCAGCCGGTCCGCCAGCCGAAGCGCGTCGTCGAGGTCACCGGCGAGCGCGGCGGCGAGCGCCTGCTGGGCGTTGGGCGGTCGTCCGGCGGCGGTGGCCGCCGCGAACAGCTCGGCGGCGAACGCCGGTTCGTCGGCCAGCGCCTCGCCGGCGGCGGCGGCCAGCGTCGCGGCCGGGCAGTCACCGAGCGCGCCGACCGCGAGCAGGGAGCGGACCAGTGGCAGCACGGCGCCGCCCCGGGCGAGCTGCAACTCGGTGAGCCGACGCCAGACGGCGGTGCGCTCGGTGGTGGGGCTGAGCGTGGCGACGGCCCGCCGGACGATCGGCGCGAGCCGGCCGTCCGCGCCGAGCAGCCCGGCCGCCCTGGTGGTGGCGATCAGCTCGTCGACCCCGGCCGGGTCCCGGCCGAGCAGCGCGCCGAGCATGCTGACCGGCAGCGTGCCGCCGGCGGCCACGGCGAGCAGCAGTCGTCGTACCTCGGTGGGCTGGACGTCCAGGTCCGGGGCGAATTCAAGGACGACGGACCGGGGTGGGTCGACCATCGCGCCGGTCCGAATCTCCGCGCCGGCCAGACCTCGGGCCAGCCGCTCGACGTCCCGGGGGACTCCGGCGGTCTGCGTGTGGACGAAGTCGACCAGGTCGGCGGGGCGACCCAGCTCGGGTGTGGCGGCGAGGTGGGCGGCGGTCTGCTCCCGGGTGAACGGCGTGAGCAGCACGGCCCGCCCGTCGCGTCGCAGGGCGTCGACCAGCTCGCTGAACGCCGCCGACCGCGGCCACGGGCGGTGGGCGACCACCAGTCGGTGTCGACGGCCGGCGACCAGACGCAGCAGAGCCCCGATCCGGGCGTCGTCGAGCAGGTGCGCGTCGTCGACCAGCAGCACCGTGTCGGGGTCGACCGGCGCGCCCGGCTCCGGTGCGGCCGTCTGGACGGCGATGCCGGCGCGCTGGTGAACGCGCTCCAGCTCGGCGAGGAGCGCTGTCTTACCGTGGCCGGCCGGGCCGGCGATGCCGACGGCGAGCGGGCCGACCAGATTCTGGGCGACGGTGTCCAACAGGGCCTGCAACCCCTTGTCCACTGTCAGTCCTGGTACGGCGAGGTCATTCATGATCATCAGGGTCATCCTTCGCGCCCCCGGGCGCGGGCCAGCGCCAGGCGGGACGGCTTCGGCAGTTCCAGTGGGAGGAGTCGGACCGGGGGCCGCGGTGGCGGATCGCCCGGAACGGTGTGCTGAGGGCGGCGTTGTGCCGGGATGGTGGCTCGCCCGGCACCGCTGACCGGGGCCGGGACGCGGGCCGGCGCCGGCTGGCGGGGGCGTGGCGACACCACCTGACAGGCGGCCATCGCGGCGCCGGTGGCGGCGGTCAACTGTGCGTCCGGCTCCACCTCGACCGGCACCGGCAGGGCCGCGCCGATCAGCTCGGTCACCAGCGGGACCCGGGTCGAGCCGCCGGCCAGCAGGACGCCGTCGAGCTGCGCCGCAGTCAGGTCGGCGCTGCGCACGGCCCGCAGCAGCAGGTCGACGGTGGCCTGCACCGTCGGGCGGATCATGGCCTCGAACTGCGCCCGGGTCACCGGCACCCGGGCCGGGCCGTTGGGCAGGGTCAGCACCACGTCGGCTGTGAGGTCGACGGTCAGCACCCGCTTGACCCGGTCGCACTCCGCGCGCAGCCCGCGCAGCGCGGCCTGGGCCCCGCGACGTCCGGTCGCTGCCAACTCCCGGGCCAGCACGGTACGAGCGTGCTCGGCCAGCGCCTCGTCGAAGTCGGCGCCACCGATCGAGTCGAGACCCTGCGGGGTGCCGAACGTCTCGTACGTGCCGCGCGGGGTGCGGCGCACCAGGGCCGCCTCGAAGCTGTTGCCGCCCAGGGCGTAGACCACAGCCGTGCTGCCCGCGAACCCGCGAGCGGCGTGGCTCTCGGCCACCGTGACGGTGCGGGGCAGCAGTGTCACGTGCCGCAGGCCGAGGTCCGACAACGCCCGGTGCAGCACCTCCCGCCGGTAGGGGCGCCAGCCGGCCGGGTGGCTGAGCACGATCGCCTCGGCCGCCCCGCCCTCCAGGGCGTGCACCCGCTCCACCACCCACGCCGCCAACTCGGCGGTCAGCGTCTGCGGCGCGCACGGCTCGCCGCCGAGCAGCACCGGCACGTCGTCGCCGATCCGGTGGACGAAGTCCCGGGTGGTGCGGCTGCCGTCGTCGGTCGCCGGCTCACCGACCCGCAGCGAACCGTCCTCCGCCAGGCACAGCACCGAGGGCATGAGAGGTGAGCCGGCACTGAGCGGGACTGCCTCGGGGCGGGTCCAGGTCGCGCCGCGTCGTCGTGCGACGGCCGCGGCGGTGTTGCTGCTTCCGATGTCTATCCCCAGGACGTACGGCATCGTCTCTGTCTCTCCCCGTGAGTCGGCCGGTCGGTGGCGATGGCGCCGGCTGCCCGACGACGCACCCCCGGCGAACCCCGCGGGCTCCTACGTTCGTACCAGAGATCAGTCCCTGGTCGGGACCCTAATCTCGTCGGGACGGTTTCCCCCTGTCCCCCTAACGTACGAGGTGGCGGAGCCCCTAGTTCAACCGGCCCGGATGCGGGCTGAGCCCCGATGCCCGGGGGCCACCCCCGGCAATAGCGTCGTCACTGTCGACGTACGACACCCCGCCCAACGCCAGATCCGAGGAGAACCGGCACATGGACTCGCAGCAGACGCTCCACGACTTCGTGCTCGACCTACTGACGAACCCGGACGCGCGGTCGGCCTTCGACCTCGACCCGGAGGGTGCGTTGCGGGGCGCCGGGCTCACCGACATCACCGCTGCTGACGTGCAGGACGTCGTGCCGCTGGTCGTCGACTACGCGCCGGGGGCAGGCCTTGCGCCGCTGGCCTCGCCGGTGGGGCAGCTCGGGCTGGACCCGCTGCTCACCGACACCACCGACGTGGTGGGTCAGTTGCAGAGCGTGGCGCAGCAGATCAGCGTCACCAGCTCGCCCAGTGGCGTGGACGTCAAGGCCGGCGTGCTCGGCGCCATCGCTGTCGACCCGTCGACCGCCGCCGCCGGTGTCACCGTGCTGCCCGGCATCGGTCTGGGCGTCGGTCCGTCCGGCCTGGACACCGACCTGGCCGGTGTCTCCGACGTGGCGCACACGCTCGACGCGGACGTGGTGCAGCCGGTGGACGCCATCGCGGACCCGGTGCTCGGGGACGTCACCAGCACCGTCGGTGACCCGACCGGTCTGCTCGACGGCACCGACTCGAACCTGATCGGCGGCGACCTGACCGGTGGTGTCCTCTCCGGCACCCACGGTCAGCTCGGCGGGGTCGTCAGCTCGCTGGGTGTCGACGACACCCTCAACGGGCTGGGCCTCGGGCACGGCGACGGCGTCGTCGGCGGGGTCCCGCCGCTTGACGTGCCGTCGACGGTGGGCGGCGTGACGCACCAGGTGGACAGCCTCCTCCCCGGTGTCACCGACACGGTCGGTGACGTGACCGGTGGGGTCACCGATGGTGTGCTCGGCGGCGACTCGCACGCCTCGTCCGATCACGGGCTGCTGGGTATCACCGGCGGTCTGCTCTGACCCGGATCTCCGGGCGGAGCGAGGGGCCGGATCGTCTCGGGCGATCCGGCCCCTTCCGGTTCCACATCCGGTCCCTCTTGATAATTGAGCCGAAATCCGCACACTTGGTGCGGTGATGGCCGGGATCTGGTTGGACGTGCTGGACGAGATCGCCCGCACGTGCACTGCACACGGTCGCGGTGACCTGCTCCAGACGGTGCGGCAGAAGCGTGCGCAACTGCTGGATCCGACACTGCGTGTCCTGGTCATCGGCGAGCCGAACCAGGGTAAGAGTCAGCTGATCAACGCGATCATCAACGCTCCGGCCTGCCCGGTCGGCGACGGCCGTACCACCGTCCTGCCGACAGTGGTGCGGCACGCCGAGGCCCCCGCCGCGGCGGTGGCCCAGGCGCCGCCACCGACCCCGGGCCAGGCCACCGGCGCCGCCACGGTCACCATCGAGCGGACCCCGGTGGCGCTCAACCAGGTCGCGGCGAGCGTGGCCGGCCTGGTTGGGCGTCGGCCCGGCGGCGGCCCGGCGTACGTCGAGATCGGGCTGCCGCGAGCCCTGCTCGGGGCCGGGGTGGTGCTGGTGGACACTCCCGGCACCGACGAGGTCGCCGGTCTCGGCGCCGCCGCCCCGGTCGCCGCGTTCAACCGCGCGGACACCGTGCTGCTGGTGTCCGACTCGACCCGGGAGTTGTCAGTCGCCGAGCTGAACATGCTGCTGCACATCATGCGGTCCCATCCGAACGTGGTGGTGGTGCAGAGCAAGACCGACCTGGTGGCGGACTGGCGTACGGTCGCTGAGCGCAACCGGCAGCACCTGGCCGAGGCGGGGGTGCCGGCAACGCTGATCCCGGTGTCCGCGGCGCTGCGACTGCGCGCCGCCGCGGCCGAGGACCACGCGCTCAACGCCGAGTCCGGTTTCCCGGCGCTGATCGCCCGCCTGCAACGCGACCGGGCCGGCAAGGCCGACCACCTGGCCCGAGCGGCGGTGCAGACGGTGGCCCGCACGGTGGTGGAACAGTTGGCCGCGCCGCTGCGCGCCGAGTTGGCGACCCAGGAGGAAGAGGAGCAGTCCGGGCCGATCGCCCGGCTGCACGCGGCGCAGCGCGAGGTCGACGAACTGCGCCGGTGCTCCACCCGGTGGCAGAACACACTGACCGACGAGATCACCGACCTGCTCGCCGACCTCGAGTACGACCTGCGCGACCGGACCCGTCAGATCCTGCGCGCGGTGGACGAGGCGTTCGACACCGCGGACCCGTTGGTCGCCTGGGACACGTTCCAGGAGTGGCTGGAGCGAAGTCTGGTGGAGGCGGCAGAGGCGAACCACGAGTGGCTGATCCAGCGCTGCGACTGGATCGCCCGGCGGGTGGCCGCCAACTTCGACAGGTACGGCTACGACGTGCTGCCGCCCTGGTCGATGACGATGCCGGAGGACATGGGCGAGCGACTGCCCGAGCTGCAACGGCCGATGATCGACCGGTTCACCACCGGCCAGAAGCTGTTCACCGGCATGAAGGGCTCGTACGGCGGCATGCTGATGTTCGGGCTGGCGACCACCCTGGCCGGGATGCCGATGATCAACCCGGTCTCGGTCGGCATCGGGGCGCTCTTCGGTGGCAAGAGCATCCGCGACGAGAGCAAGCAGTTGCTGCGTCGGCGGCAGGCCACCGTCAAGACGGCCATCCAGCGGCATGTCGACGACTTCTTCGTCCGGATCGTCCGGGACTGCCGTGACGCCGCCCGGCAGGTGCAGCGGATGTTGCGGGATCACTTCACGGGGCTGACCGAGGAACTCCAGGAGGCCATCGTGCAGTCGTTCCGCAGCGCAAAGCAGGAGGCCGATACCGATGCCTCGGTGCGCGAGCAGCGGCAACGCGAGATCCGGCTGAAGATGACCCGGTTGGCCGCGCTCTACGAGCAGGCCCAGCAGTTGACCGGCGCCCGCTCGGCCCCGCTGCTGTTGGAGCCGCAGGCATGACGGTGGGGGTGCGCCTGGACGAGGCGGCGTGGGGGTTGCTGCACCAGGCCATCGAGCTGTACCAGGACAATCCCCGGGCCGTGGCGGAGCTTCGGCATCAGGTGGCCCGGTTGGAGCAACCGCTGCGGATCGCCGTCGTCGGCCCGTGGCGATCGGGCAAGTCGACGGTGCTGAACGCGTTGATGGGCGAGGAGGTCGCGCCGGTCGAGCGGGCGGACGGCGCCTTCACCTGGTACGAGGACGGCGAAGCGCCGCGGGCGATCGCGTACCCGGTCGGGCAGCCACCGCAGGAGTTGGCGGTGGTGAAGTCGGCGACCGGGCTGCGGGTGGATCTGGGCTGGGGTACGGGCGAGGTCCGGGACATCGTGGTGCGGTGGCCGACGCGGGCGCTGCGACAGATCACGTTGATCGACACCCCGGCGGTCAGCAGCGGCGCCGAGCAGGACCGGTCGCCGGTGTTGGAGCGGGTGCTGCGGGATTCGGACGCGGTGTTGTACCTGACCCGCGACTGTCGCGACAGCGATCTGCGGGTGCTGGAGTCCGCACGCGACAGTGCTGTCGGTCAGTCCGCCCCGGTCAACGTGATCATGGTGTTGTCCCGGGCCGACGAGACCGGCGGGGGCCGCATCGACGGCCTGCTCACGGCCCGGCAGCTGGCCCGGCGGCACCACCGTGACCCGAGGGTCAACGCGCTCAGCGTCAACGTCGTGGCGTGCAGCGCGATGATCGGCCTGGCGGGCCGGATGCTCGGTGAGTCGGACTTCGCCGCGCTCGCGACAGTGGCCCAGGTGCCCCGGGCGGAGTTGGACGTCCACCTCATCTCCGCCGACCGCTTCCTCCACGGCGAGCTGCCGGTACGGCTGGACACCGAGGTGCGCGCCGCGCTGCTGGGCCGGTTCGGGGTCTTCGGGGTCCGGCTGGCGGCCACGTTGGTGCGCAGCGGGTTCGACAGCCGGGTCAAGCTGTCCGCCGAACTGATTCGGCGTAGTGGTCTGACCGAGCTGCGCGAGTCGGTGACCCGGTGTTTCATCGATCGCCGCGACGCGCTGAAGGCCCGGTCCGCGCTGGCCGCGGTGGAGGCGCTGCTGCGGTCCGAGCCCACCCGGGGATCCGCCGAGCTGGTCGGCGCGGTGGAGCAGATCCTCGCCGGTGCGCACGAGTTCCGGGAGCTGCGCCTGCTGGTGGCGTTGCGCAACACCCGGCTGGGGTTCGACGCGGAACTGGCCGCCGAGGCGCAGCGGCTGGTCGGCGGGGACGGGGTGGGCCTCGCGGCCCGGCTCGGTGTCGAGCATGAGGCCGATGTGCGCCGGCTCTGGGAGGCCGCTTCGGAGGCACAGTGGCGGTGGCGGGACCGCGCGGAGGATCCGCTGCTCCCGCTGGCGCAGCGGCGCGGGGCTCAGGTCGTCGTCCGCAGTTGCGAGGGGATGATCGCCGAGCTGGTGGCGGGCGGCCGCTGAGTCTCGCCGGCCGCCCCCGCCCGCGGTGGTGGTCGTCTCAGCGCGGTTGGTACGTCTGACAGTCCGCGATGTCCTGGCCCGGGCCCACCCGGATGGACGGTGCGTGGCACTCCAGCTCGGCGTTGTGCTGGCAGTCGGCCCGCTTGCAGGCGCCGACCTGGGCGATGACGCGGTCCAGCCCGCCCTTGGCCGAGGTGTCGATGAAGGTGGCGCAACTGGCGTTCTGCTGCCCGATGGTGATGGCGAACGCGTGGCAGCCGTCGTGGTTGTAACCGCAGTCGGTGACCGTGCACTCGTGTACCCGCGGCATCTCCAGCATGTCGGTCATGGCGGTGTCCCTTTCGTCGGTGGTCACCCCCATACCCGGCCTCGACGTGACAACTCCCTGTCAGCTGTCCCTTTTCGGGATGTTCTGGATAGGCCAGCCTTGCCTAAACCGCGTGACCACAGCGCTGTTGCGGCCTCCATCGCGACCGTCGCCGACGAGCCGGGGCGCGGTTCGCGGCCGGAAAACCGTTATTCGATCTCACTCCGTACGGTCGCGGCTGACCTGCGGAGATAACGCTCTCACGGATGCTGCTGAAGTGCTTGACGCGCCAGTGATCCGAACGCAACGATGCATTCGCATGTCTCGTCCCACCACCGCCAGGCGTGATCGGCGCACGCCGTCCCCGCACCGCGAAAGGACCCCACTGTGCGCAGATCCCTGAGATCGTGGCTCGGCCTCGCGCTGAGCGCGATCCTCGTGGCGGGCGGCATCGTCGCCGCGCCACCCACGGCCAGCGCCGCGCCCTTCACCGTGCTGGTCTTCAGCAAGACCGCCGGCTTCCGGCACGGATCCATCACCCCGGGCATCGCCGCCATCCAGCAGCTCGGCGCCGCCAACGGCTTCACCGTCGAGGCGACCGAGGACGCCGCCCAGTTCACCGACGCCAACCTGGACCGGTTCGCCGCCGTGATCTGGCTGTCCACCACCGGCGACGTGCTCAACGCCGCCCAGCAGGCCGCGTTCGAGCGATACATCACCGGCGGCGGCGGCTACGTGGGCGTGCACTCCGCCTCCGACACCGAGTACGACTGGCAGTGGTACGGCGGGCTGGTCGGGGCGTACTTCGCCTCGCACCCGGCCGAGCAGACCGTCACCGTGAAGGTCGCCGACCAGGTGCACCCGTCCACCGCGACGCTGCCGCAGCGGTGGAACCGGTTCGACGAGCTGTACAACTACCGCACCAACCCCCGGGGCAACGCGCACGTGCTGGCCACGCTGGACGAGAGCACCTACACGGGCGGGAGCATGGGAGCCGACCACCCGATCTCCTGGTGCCAGAACTACTCCGGCGGTCGGGCCTGGTACACCGGCCTGGGGCACACCGACGCGTCGTACACCGAGGCGGCCTTCCGCCAGCACCTGCTCGGCGGCATCCGGACCGCCGCCGGCGCTGTCGACGCCGACTGCGGCCCCACCGTCACCAGCAGCTTCCAGCAGGTGGAGCTGGCCAAGGGGGCGGCCGAGACCGGTGAGCCGATGAGTCTCACCGTCCTACCGGACCGGGGCGTGCTGCACACCAGCCGCAACGGCGTGATCCGGCACACCGACGCCGCCGGCAACACCAAGATCGCCGCCACCCTGCCGGTCTACACCGGGGACGAGGAGGGCCTGCAGGGCATCAAGGCCGACCCCAACTTCGCCACCAACCGCTGGGTGTACGCCTACTTCGCGCCACCACTGAGCACCCCCGGCGGCGGCGCGCCCGCCGAGGGCACCCCGGCCCAGTTCGCCGTCTGGGACGGCGTCAACCGGTTGGCCCGGTTCACCGTGAACGCCGACAACACCATCAACCTGGCCAGCGAGACGCTGATCCTCAACGTGCCGACCAGCCGGGGGATGTGCTGCCACGTCGGCGGTGACATGGACTTCGACGCGGCCGGCAACCTCTACCTGTCCACCGGAGACGACACCAACCCGTTCGACTCGGCCGGCTTCACCCCGATCGACGAGCGGGCTGGGCGCAACCCGGCCTTCGACGCGCAGCGCACCTCGGCCAACAGCAACGACCTGCGTGGCAAGGTCCTCCGGATCAAGCCGAGCGCGGCCGGCGGGTACACCATCCCGGCCGGCAACATGTTCGCCCCGGGCACCGCGCGGACCCGCCCGGAGATCTACGCGATGGGCTTCCGCAACCCGTTCCGGATGAGCGTGGACAAGGCCACCGGGATCGTCTACCTCGGTGACTACGGCCCCGACGCGGGCACCGCCGACCCCAACCGGGGACCGGCCGGCAACGTCGAGTTCGCCCGCATCGACCGACCCGGCTTCTACGGCTGGCCGTACTGCACCGCCCGCAACGACGCCTACAACGACTACACCTTCCCGTCCGGGCCGTCCGGGCCGAAGTTCGACTGCGCCGGCGGGCCGGTGAACAACTCACCCAACAACACCGGCATCACCCAGCTGCCGCCGGCCATCCCGGCCTGGCTGCCGTACGGCGGCTCCGGGTCGCCGCCGGAGTTCACCGGCGGTGGCCTGTCGCCGATGGGCGGGCCGGTCTACCGGTACGACCCGAACAACACCTCGCCCGTGGCGTTCCCGCAGTACTACGACGGGACCTACTTCGCCGGTGAGTTCGGCCGGCGCTGGATCAAGAACATCAAGCTCGACGCGTCCGGCCAACCGCTGAAGATCAATCCGTTCCCGTGGACCGGCACGCAGGTCATGGACATGGAGTTCGGCCCGGACGGCGCGCTCTACGTGCTCGACTACGGCACCGGCTGGTTCAACGGCGACGCCAACTCGGCGCTCTACCGCATCGAGTACGCCCGTGAGGGCCGAGCGCCCGTCGCGAAGGTGTCGGCAACCCCGACCAGCGGCACCGCGCCGCTGACGGTGGCGTTCTCCTCGGCCGGCACCCTCGACCCGGACGGCGACCCGTTCACCTACGCCTGGGACTTCGACAACAACGGCACCACCGACTCGACGGCGGCGAACCCGAGCTTCACGTACACCACCAACGGGACCCGCAGCCCGACGCTGACGGTCCGGGACACCACCGGCAAGACGGCCACCGCGAGCGTGGTCGTCACGGTCGGCAACAGCGCCCCGGTGGTCACCGTGAACACCCCGTTGAACGGGCAGACCTTCACCTTCGGCGACGCGGTGCCGTTCTCCGTCACCGTCACCGACGCCCAGGACGGCGCGGTCAACTGCGCCCGGGTGAAGGTGAACTACGTGCTCGGCCACGACTCGCACGGCCACCAACTGGGCAGTGTGCAGGGCTGCACCGGGGTCATCCAGACCTCGGCCGACGGCGAGCACGACACGGCCGCGAACATCTTCGGCATCATCGACGCCGAGTACACCGACCTGGGCGGCGGCGGCCAGCCGGCGCTGACCACGCACACCCAGGCGGTGCTGCAACCACGGGTCCGCCAGGCGGAACACTTCGGTGACTCGTCCGGCGTCCAGATCGTCGCCGGGGCGGCCGGGCACGGCGGGGCGGCGGTCGGCTACGTCGACAACAACGACTGGATCTCGTTCCGCCCGTACAACCTGACCGGCGTCCAGTCGTTCAGCGCCCGGGTCGGCGCACCGGCCGGCGGTGGCGGCACGTTGGAGTTGCGGGTCGACTCGCCCACCGGCCCGCTGGTCGGTTCGGCCACCGTCACACCCACCGGCGGGTACGCCACCTTCGCCACTGTCACCGGTGGGATCACTGCCGTGACCGGCACCCGGACCCTGTTCCTGGTCTTCAAGGGCACCGGCCCGTACTTCGACATCGACGAGTTCACCCTGTCCACCAGCCCCGGCGGTCCCGGGCCGGACCCGGACCCCGACCCGGATCCGGACCCTGAGCCGGGCACCAACCTGGCCCGGGGCAAGCCGGCGCGAGCGTCCAGCTTCGAGGGCGCGTTCGTCGCGGGCAACGCGTTCGACGGCGTGGCCGGCACCCGGTGGGGCAGCGCCTTCGGCGACCCGCAGTGGATCGACGTGGACCTCGGTGCCACGTACGCCATCAACCGGGTCAAGCTGACCTGGGAGGCGGCGTTCGGCAGCGGTTACCAGATCCAGACCTCACCGGACGGTGTCACCTTCACCACGATCCGTACGGTGACCGGTGGCGACGGCGGGGTGGACGACCTGACCGGGCTCAGCGGGTCCGGCCGGTACATCCGGCTTCTCGGCACCACGAGAGGCACCGCCTGGGGCTACTCGCTGTTCGAGTTCGAGGTGTACGGCGGCACCGGCAGCCCGACCGGCGGCAACCTGCTGCTGAACAAGCCGACGACGACGTCGAGCAACGAGGGGGCCGACGTCTCCGGCGCCCAGGCCGTCGACGGCAGCCTCAGCACCCGCTGGTCGAGCACGTTCTCCGACCCGCAGTGGATTCGGGTGGACCTCGGCAGCGCCACCGCGATCGGCCGGGTCAAGTTGAGCTGGGAGGCCGCGTACAGCAGCGCGTACCAGATCCAGACCTCGAACGACGGCACCACCTGGACCACTGTGAAGACGGTGACCGGGGCCGACGGCGGGGTGGACGAGCACGCGGGTCTCGGTGCCAACGGCCGCTACCTGCGGATCTACGGCACCGCCCGGGGCACCGGCTACGGCCACTCGCTCTGGGAGGTGGAGGCGTACACCAGCTGAACCACCATCGGTGACGTGGCCGGCACGGTGATCCGTGCCGGCCACGTCCTGTCTCCCTTTTGTATATACCGGCAATCTGTATATGCTCCTGGCATGGCTGAGGCTCCACTGCGGGAACCGACGTTCCTGGTGCTCACCGCGCTCGCCGAGGCGCCCCTGCACGGGTACGCCGTCATCGAGGACGTGCTGCGCATCTCCGACGGCCGGGTGCGGCTGCGCGCCGGCACCCTCTACGCCGTCCTCGACCGGCTCCGCGCCGACGGTCTCATCGAGGTCGAGCGCGAAGAGGTGGTCCAGTCACGACTGCGCCGCTACTACCGCCTCACCGCGCTGGGCGCGCGGCGGCTCAGCGAAGAGGCGTCCCGGCTGCGACACAACGCGGACGCCGCCCGGGTGCGGCTGCGCCGTGGTGGCCTGCTCACCGACGGGGACGCGGCGTGAGCGGCGACGATCTGGAGCGCCGCTACCGGCGGCTGCTGGCCGTCTACCCATGGGAACACCGCCGGGTGTACGAGGACGAGATGCTGGCCGTGCTCCTCGCCGGTGCGCGGCCGGGTCAGCGGCGACCCGCCGCCGTCGACGTGCGGAATCTGGTCGGGGCGGGGTTGCGGGCGCGGCTGCGGGTGGGCGCACGGGGGTTCACCGAGCCGAGCTGGGCGGACGCGGCGACGGTGACCGGCCTGCTGGTCGGGGTCGTGCTGCTGGCCGTCGCCGGAAAGGCGCTGCTCGACCAGCTCGTCCTCACCCGGAGCCTGCCGCCCGGGTTCGGGTCGGCACGCCCGGATCTCGTCGACTGGCTGCGCGTCGCCGGCTGGGCGGGCGTCTGCGCGGCGGTGCTGATCGGGTGGCGCTGGGTCGCCGCCGGTCTGGCCTGGGCCGGCGTGGTCGGCTGGGGCGCGCTCGTCGCCCCGCAGACGGCTGACAACCCGACGTACGTGGTGGACACGCTGCCGCAGTTCGCCCTCGCCGTGGTGGCTGCCGCAGCGCTCACCGTCCCGGTGCCGCGTCGCCGGGCGATCGCGGTGCTGGGCGTACGCCGACTGCTGGCGCTGCTGCTCGCGCCAGTCGCGGTGGTCGCCCTGTTGGTGACGAACCGGGTGACCAGTCCCGCGTTCAGCGTCGTCGGCGGGGTGTCCTACCAGGTCTTCTACGACCTTGAGTCGAGCAGTGAGCTGGTGCTCTGGCTCTACGTCGCGGGCCTGGCGCTCGCCGCGTTGGCCATGGTGGTCGCGGTGGCCACGCTCAGCCCGGGGGTGCGCCGGCGGATCGTCGTCATGCTCCTGCCGGTGGCGGCCCTCGCCCTGGTGATCGACAGCACCCTCGCCGGTTGGGTCACCTCGACCATGCACATGGGACATGCCATCCCCCTGGTGCCGGCGCAGTGGGCGATGCTGGTGCTGGTCGGGCCGGTGACCTTCCTGGCCGGGGTGCTGCTCGTGCGTCGTCGAGAGGAGACCCTGCGCATGGTCGCCCTCGGCCGAGACGCCGACCGCGAGCAGCCAACGGGTCAGTGAGGCGGCGGACAGCTCATCCGAGCGTGGTGCTCCCGGCACCGTCGCGGAACACCGCACGACTCAGATAGTGCCGGGACCGCCGATCGAAGCGCCCGAGCAGGTCGCGGGCGGCTGGCGGGACGACGGACGTTGACGGATCGCCACCGGTGAAGGCTGACACCGCGGCGAAGTCGGTAAATGTCATGGCGGTGAGGAACTCGCTGCCCGTGGCGGGGTCCAGCTCCTGCGGCGAGCGACGCAGAACCCGAAGCTCCCGAAGCCCGTCCACGCCCCGGGCGAGGATCGCGGGCGCGATGTCCTGTGTCAGCAACCGCTCGTAGGCGTCGGCGTGAGCGGGCTCGGTCCATCCGCTCCACAGTCGAAGAATCATGACAGCATGCTGTCATTCGGGTAGTAGGCTGTCAATGTTTGGTACCATGCCGTCCGTGACGGATCGGGAACGGGTCGACGCGTACCGGCTGCTGATGGCGGACGTGTACGAACTGGCGGGCGAGTCTCGGCGCTCAAGCGAGCAGCTTGCCCGAGCAGAGGGGCAAACTGCCGCGCGATGGCACGTGATGAGCGTGCTCTCCGACGGCTCCCGCACCGTCGCCAGCGCGGCGCGCAGACTTGGCCTGGCCCGACAGAGCGTGCAGCGGGTGGTCGACGACCTGGCCCGTGCCGCAATGGTGGAGTTGCACGACAACCCGGATCACCGCCGAGCGCCACTCGTGACACTCACGGAAGCGGGCCGGGCCACGCTCACCGGCCTACTGGAACGCTCGGACGCTGACCGCCGGGACGCCGTGGACCGGGCCGGCCTCAGCCTCAGTGATCTCGAGGACGCCCGCGCGACCCTCCGACGGTTGGTGGACGCCCTGCAACGCCGCTGAGCCCGCCGTGCCCCGCACCATGACTGCTCGCCGGTCGTCAGTCGTCGGCGACAGCCACCGGCTCCGAGCCGATGCAGCGCACCTTCAACTCGTACTCCCGGGCCGCCCCCTGGAACGTGACCTCGACGTCGTCGTCCGGGCCCCGGTCCACGTCGCGGACCCGGTAACCCTGCGCGGGCGCCCAGGAGACGAGACGTACGCCGCCGGGGCCGCACTCGGCCACGGCCGTGCCCCCGTCGGTGGCGAACCCCCGACGGGCCCCGGAGTTGGCGCTCGGCGCGGGGCCTGTCGTGCCTGGCGCGGCCGAGGCGCTGCCCGTCGCGCCGGTGGGCGCCGGCTCTGGTGAGGCGAGCGCCCGTTCGATCTCCGCCGCGCTGCGCACCCCACCCGGGGTGCCGGTGATGCTCTCACCCACCAACCGGATCGCGCCCAACCCGATCACTGTGGCCACGGCGGCGGTGGCCACCCACCCGGTGGCGATGAGGATCGAACGACGGCCCATTGCCTGACTATCCCCGATCCGGCCTTGTGGTTGGCACATCCGAACGCTAAGGCACGGTTAACGTGCGCCTCGCTGCCACTGACAGCGGTTAGCCTGCCAGCTGTGGCCCGCCTGTTGCTCATCGAGGACGACCTGACGATCCGTACCCCGCTGATCCGGGCCCTGCGCGAACGCGGCCACGCGGTGGCCGCGGCCTCGACCGCGATGGCCGGGCTCCGCGACGCGCTGGAGGACCGACCCGACCTCGTCGTCCTCGACCTGGGCCTGCCCGACCTGGACGGCCGCGAGTTGCTGCGGATGCTGCGCGCGGTCAGCTCGGTGCCGGTCATCGTGGCCACCGCCCGCGACGACGAGGCCGAGATCGTCCGGGTGCTCGACGCCGGCGCCGACGACTACGTGGTCAAGCCGTTCACGGCGGCGCAGCTCGACGCCCGCGCCCGCGCGGTG
The DNA here is from genome assembly GCA_040643255.1 of Glycomyces sp. NPDC047369. Classification (GTDB taxonomy): domain Bacteria; phylum Actinomycetota; class Actinomycetes; order Mycobacteriales; family Micromonosporaceae; genus Glycomyces. Next base: position 581,891 of record JBEYTX010000003.1, read on the forward strand.
CTGCGCCGGGGCCCCTCCGGCGCCGACGGGCAGGACCCGACGCTGGTCGTCGGCGGGCTCCGCGTCGACCCCCGCGCCCGGCAGGTCACACTGGACGGGACCGATGTCGAGCTGACACCCCGCGAGTTCGACCTGTTGCACCACCTCGCCGGCCGACCCGGCCAGGTGGTCACCAAACGCGAACTGCTCACCGAGGTCTGGCAGATCCCGTACGGCGGCGCCGACAAGACCGTCGACGTGCACCTGTCCTGGTTGCGTCGCAAGTTGGGGGAGAACGCCCAGCAGCCTCGCTACCTGCACACTGTGCGGGGTGTCGGGGTGCGTCTGGAAGCCCCGGCGGCACAACCGTGAGGGCCCGCCTCGCGCTGCTGGTCGCCGCCGTCAGCGTCCTCACCCTCATCGCGTTCCTGGTGCCGTTGGCGCTGCTGGTCCGCACCGTCGCCGAGGACCGGGCCACCGTTCGGGCCACCGCCGACGCGCAGAGCCTGGTGCCGGTGGTCGGCACCGCCGACGCGGCGACCATCCGGCTCACCGTCGAGCAGCTCGCCGCCGAGTCCGGACGACCGGTGAGCGTCTTCCTGCCCGACGGCACGGTGCTCGGCGCCCAGACACCGCGTACCCCGGCGGTGGCCCTCGCCGCACGCGGACAGAGCCTCACCGGGGAGTCGGCGGCCGGCCGGGAGGTGGTCATCGCCGTGCAGGGCCGGGCGGACGGCACCGGGGTGATCCGGATCGCGGTACCGCAGCACGAGCTGACCGCCGGAGTGACCCGGGCCTGGTTGGTGCTGGCGCTGCTCGGCGTGATCCTCGTGCTGATCGGGTTGGCGGTCGCCGACCGGCTGGCGCGCACCCTGGTCCGGCCGATCAGCGACCTCTCGGCCGTCTCCCACCGGCTCGCCAACGCCGAGTTGGACGCCCGGGTCACGCCGGCCGGTCCCCCCGAACTGCGTGAGGTGGCCGGCGCGCTCAACCATCTCGCCAGCCGGATCCAGGTGCTCCTGGTGCAGGAACGCGAACAGGTCGCCGACCTGTCGCACCAGCTGCGGACGCCGCTGACGGCGTTGCGCCTGGAGGCGGAGTCGTTGCGTGACCCGGACGACGCCGCCCGGATCACCGCCGCCGCCGACGGGCTCGAACGCGCGGTGACCGGGCTGATCCGGCAGGCCCGGTGGCGGCACAACCCGGCGGCGCAGCCGGCCGCCTCGGACGCGGCGGCGATCGTCGCCGACCGGGTCGCGTTCTGGTCGGTGCTGGCCGAGGACACCGGCCGGGCCGTCACCCTCGACCTGATGCCCGGCCCGCTTCCCGTCGGTGTGGCCGCCGACAACCTGACGGCGGCCGTGGACGCCCTGCTCGGCAACGTCTTTGCGCACACCCCCGACGGCACGCCGTTCGCCGTCCGGCTCGCGCGCGAGGCGGGCGAGGTGGTGCTCACTGTCGCCGACGAGGGCCCGGGCATGCCCGCCGGGGCGATCCGGCGGGGCGCGAGCGCCGCCGGGTCCACCGGCCTCGGCCTGGACATCGCCCGGCGTGCCGCGCAGGCCGCCGGCGGTCGGCTGGAGGTGCGCACCGGACCGACGGGCGGCGCCCAGGTGCTGCTCCGGCTCGGGCCTCCGGCGTCGCCGCGGGACGCATAGCCGGTGCGGCGCCGGGTAGCTGCCAGTTATGGCGCGGTACACGAAACCCGAGCTCCGGGAGCAGATCAAAGAAGAGGTCAAGGCCTCCGACAAGGGCGGCCGGCCGGGGCAGTGGTCGGCGCGCAAGTCACAGCTGGTCACTCAGGAGTACAAGAAGCGCGGCGGCGGATTCCTGGGCGAAAAGGACGAGCGGCAGAAGTCGCTCCAGCGCTGGGGCAACGAGAAATGGCAGACGAAGGAGGGCGGCACCCGGGCGCGCAAGGACGGCACGACGAGTCGCTACCTGCCCAAGAAGGCCTGGGAGGAGATGTCGGAGAGCCAGCGACGCGCGACCGACACGAAGAAGCGCGAGGCGTCCCGATCCGGCAGGCAGTACGTCGCCAACACCGGGCCGGCCAAACGCGCCCGTCGGGACGCCACGACGGCCGGCCGGATGTCGGAGATGTCGGTCGCGGAAGCGGCCAAGCTGGTCCGGGGCCTCGACACGCGACAGCTGAAGACCGCGCTGCGTAACGAGCGCGCCAGCAAGGACCGCAAGACGCTCGTCCAGCGACTGGAGGCGGAGCTCAACCGGCGAGGGTAGCCGGGTACGGGCGGATCCGCCCCTGCCGTGCCGTCGACGCTGCTCTTGTGCCGTCGAGGTCAGGGCACCTGCCCTACGGCCCCGAAGCTCGTCGAAGTGATCCGGTCGTCATCCCGGCGGCGCAGGATCCGCATCTCCGTGGTGGCCCCGGTGCCGGTCAACGGCAGTACCGCCACCGGCGGGGGCACCACTGCGGAGATGCTCGCCGGCGCGATCGTGACCCCGAGGCCGGCTGCGACCAGGTGCGCCAGAGTGTTCCAACTGCTGGCGACCTGGACGACGCGCGGTGTGTAGCCGGCGTCCAGGCACGGTCGAAGGTTGCGCTGGTAGGCCCGCTCGCCGGCCACCCGGGGGAAGAAGACGAACAGATCGTCGCGCAGCAGCGCGGCGTCGATGCTGGGGTCTTTCGCGCGCGGGTGGTCGGCCGGCAGGACGGCGACGAAGGTCTCGGTGGCGAATGTGGTGCCGACCAGGTCGTCGTGGTCGTCCGCGTCCCGGACCACGCCGACATCGATCTCGCCGGTCAACAGCCGGTCGACGATCTGCGCCGTGAACGCCTCGTGCAGACGCAGGTGAACGGCCGGATGGTGTTCCCGGAACCGACGGATCGGCCCGGCCAGTCCGAGCTGGATCGCCGAACTGACGAAGCCGATGTCGAAGCGTCCCTGCTCGCCACGGCCGATGCGGCCCGCCTCGTGCACATCGTCGGCGACGGCGGCCAGCACCCGCCGGCACCGGATCAGGTACGCCTCACCCGCCGGCGTCAGCGTCACCGACCGGGAGGTACGAGCGAACAGCGGCGTACCGATCATCGCCTCCAGCTGGCGGATCTGCTGCGACAGCGGCGGTTGGGCCATCCGCAGCCGTGCCGCGGCCCGACCGAAGTGCAGCTCCTCGGCGACCGCGACGAAGTACCGCAGATGGCGCAGTTCAGGATCCATATGCCAAGGATATAGATTGTTCGGAACAAGATATTGGACGTTCGGATAGCGGGCTCAGAGAATCGGACCATGAATCCGAGCACGCTGACCGTCACGTCCATGACGACCGCCGAGGAGGCCGCGGCCTTCCGGACGTTGAACGAAGAATGGATCTCCCACTTCTTCGCCGCCCTTGAGGAGTCTGACCGCAAGACGCTCGACGACCCGTTCTCGGCCATCGTCGACCCGGGTGGTGACGTGCTGATCGTCCGGGACGGCCGGGAGATCGTCGGCTGTGTCGCACTGATCCGCAGCTCGGCGGAGGTCTTCGAACTGTCGAAGATGGCGGTGGCCCCGGCGGCCCGCGGCCGGGGCATCGGCCGTCAGCTCATCGAGCTGGCGATCGCGCGCGCCCGCCAGCTCGGCGCGGCCACCCTGTTCCTGGGCAGCAACACCAAGCTTGCGAACGCCGTGCACCTCTACGAAAGTGTCGGCTTCCAGCACGTCGATCCGGAACAGATCCCGCTGCCGCCGTACGCCCGCGCCGACGTTTTCATGCGGATGGCGCTCTGACCGCTCGAAGCCGACGCGCAGTCCCGAGAGGGCGGTACGGGATCCTCGGCTTAACCCGGCCTTAGCGTCCGGACAGCGCGGTGCTATCCCGATCTGGTCGATCCTCGGAGTCGACAACCGAGGAAAGGTGGACACCACGATGAAGCGCACCAATCTGCTTCTGGCGTCGGTCGGCGGGTCGGCGGTGCTGGCGGTGGCCGGGGTCGCGCTCGGCGTCACCGCCGCGAACGACTCGCGGACCGGCGGCACGGCGCTCGCCGCGGCAACCGTCGCGCCGCCGGCCACCGACACGCCGTCGGCCCCATCGGGTACGCCGTCGAGCGGCACGCCGTCGTCCGGTACCCCATCCGGTACGCCGTCGGCCGGTACGCCGTCGACCGGTAGCGCGCCGGCGGGCAGCGCGGTCGACGAGACGCGTGCCGGTGAGATCGCCCTCGCCAAGGCCGGCGGCGGCCAGATCGTCGAGGTCGAAGCCGAGCAGGAGAACGGCCGGCCGGTGTGGAGCGTCGAGATCGTCGCGGGCGACATCGAGCACGAGGTGGACGTCGACCGGGACAACGGGTCGGTGATCAAGGCCGAGCAGGAGCCGGTCGACGACGACGACAACGACGCCGACGACGACGACAACGACGCCGACGACGATGACGACAACGACGACGATGACGGCAACGACAACGACTGAGACGACGGTCGATCGGCCGCCGCCCGACCCGGAGTGCCTTCCGGGTCGGGCGGCGCTGCCGATTCACCCGGCGCCTCGCGACCCAGGCGTTCCGGCCTGTCCGTGACGGATGGCCGGCTGTCGCGGCTGTTTCAGGCCGTCCTTGAAAGGCGGACCGCCGCGGCTGTTTCAGACCGTCCTTGAGGGGCGGGCTGCCGCGGCTGTTTCAGGTGGGCGAGGGCCGTCAGAGCCCGACGCGCTGCTCCTGGACCGTCGGTTGGTTCGGGGCCGTCGGTTGCTGCAGGGCCGGCGTTTCCTGGGCCGGGGGGTGCTGCGAGGCCGGCGGGTCCTCCGGGGCCGTCGTTTGGTCCGCGAACTGGGTGCGGTACAACTCGTGGTAGCGACCGCCGGCCGCGAGCAGGTCACTGTGTCGCCCGCGTTCGACGATGCGCCCGGCTTCCACGACGAGGATCTGATCGGCTGCCCGGATGGTGGAGAGCCGGTGCGCGATGACCACGCTGGTCCGGCCGGTCAGGGCCTCGGCGAGGGCTTCCTGAACCGCCGCCTCCGAGGTGGAGTCGAGGTGCGCGGTGGCTTCGTCGAGGATGACCACGCGCGGACGGGCCAGCAGCAGTCGCGCGATGGTGAGCCGTTGCCGTTCCCCGCCGGACAGCCGGTATCCGCGCTCGCCGACAACGGTGTCCAGCCCGTCGGGAAGGGAGCGGATCAGGTCGTCGAGTCGGGCGCGCCGGAGCACCTCCCACATCTCGTCCTCGGTCGCGTCCGGCCGGGCGAACGCCAGGTTGGCGCGGATGCTCTCGTGGAAGAGGTGCCCGTCCTGGGTCACCACGCCCAGTGCCGTCCGGATCGACTCGGCCGACAGTTCGCGTACGTCGACGTCGGCGAGCTTCACCGCACCGTCCTCGACGTCGTACAGGCGAGGCACGAGTTGCGCGATCGTCGACTTGCCCGCCCCGGAGGAGCCGACGAGCGCCACCATCTGCCCCGCTTCGGCGCGGAACGACACCCCGTGCAGCACCTCCTCACCGCCGCGCGTGTCCAGCTTCGCCACGTCCTCCAGGGACGCGAGCGACACCTTGTCCGCTGCGGGGTAGCCGAACCGGACGTCGTCGAACTCGACAGCGACCGGCCCTTCCGGGAGGGGTTGGGCATGGGGCCTGTCGAGGATCAGCGGCTTGAGGTCGAGCACCTCGAACACCCGCTCGAAGCTCACCAGCGCGCTCATCACCTCGACGCGGGCACTGGCCAGCGAGGTCAGCGGGGCGTACAGGCGGGACAGCAGCAGCGCGAGGGCGACCACCGTTCCGGCGTCGAGGCTGCCCCGTAACGCGTACAGACCGCCCAACCCGTAGACCAGGGCCAGCGCCAGCGAGCCGACGACGGTGAGGGCGGTGATGAAGACCCACTGCAGCATCGCGGCGCGGATGCCGATGTCCCGGACCCGACGTGCCCGCGCCGCGAACTCCGCGGACTCCTCGGCCGGCCGCCCGTACAGCTTGACCAGGGTGGCCCCGGGTGCGGAGAAGCGTTCCGTCATCCGGGTGCTCATCGCCGCGTTGTGCTCGGCGGCCTCCCGCTGCAACCGGGCGAGCCGCGAACCCATCCGGCGGGCCGGGAGAACGAAGATGGGCAGCAGGACCAGCGCCAGCAACGTGATCTGCCAGGAGAAGGTGAGCATCACGCCCAACGTCAGCATCAGCGTGACCGCGTTGCCGACCACACTCGACAGGGTGTCGCTGAAGGCCCGCTGCGCACCGATCACGTCGTTGTTCAAGCGGCTGACCAGCGCACCCGTACGGGTCCGCGTGAAGAACGCCACCGGCATGCGCTGAACGTGGTCGAAGACAGCCGTCCGCAGTTGGACGATCAACCCCTCACCGATGCTGGCGGAGAGGAACCGCGTCACCAGACCCAGCCCGGCCTCGGCGAGGGCGATCACCGCGATCAGTACCGCCAACCGGATCACGACGCCACTCTCGGCGCCGTCGACGATCGCGTCGACCACCCGACCCGCGAGAACCGGCGCCGCCACGGTGAGAACCGCCGTCACCACACTCAGCAGCAGGAACCTGATGATCAGAGCGCGGTGTGGCCGCGCGAACTCCGCGATCCGTTTCAAGGTCGCGCGGGACAGCGGTCGCTCATCCTGCGCGTTCATCGCGTGGTGCAGAGACATCCACGCGGTAACTTCCATGCTCATGCATTACCTCCGATACCGGAGGCTAGGACCTCACCCAAGCTTGAGGTCAACTGGATTACCGACAGTGGCCGTCATGTCAGGTACGCATCGGTGCCGTCGATGACCTCCGGCACCGCGTCCAACCGCCACGCCCTCGCGTTAGCGTTCGCGGAGGACTGGTGCATGGAGGTCCGCCCGCGAGCCGGTCGCGCACCGGCACGGCAAGCCTTCGTGAGTCACCACCGGCAGCTCTTTGTTCGGCCCGGTCGATAGGCGTACAGGCGGGTGTCGCTCGGCGCTTCGGTCTTTCCGCCCCTCGTGAGTCACCACCGGCAGCGCTCTGTTCGACCCGGTCGGCAGGCGTACAGGCGGGTGTCGCTCGGCGCTTCGGTCTTTCCGCTCGCTTCTGGCGTGCCGACCTGGCAGGCGGTGATCGTTCTCGGTTGGCTGCTCTTATGTTCGTCGGTGGTAGTGGTTGCGGCGGGGGAGTTGTTCGGGGTCGAGCCAGGCCGGTGGGGTGAATTCGGGGTGGCCGTCGGCGGCGAGTCGTACGGTCCAGTCGCTGTGGTGTATGTGGCGGTGGTGGTGGCCGCAGAGCAGGACGGCGTTGTCGAGGCTGGTGGTGCCGCCGTTGGCCCAGTGGTGGATGTGGTGGGCGTCGCACCAACGCGGTGGTCGATCGCAGCCGGGGAAGGCGCAGCCCCGGTCCCGCAGCACCAGGGCGCGTCGGAGGGGCCCGGTGATGAGACGACGTTGTCGGCCGAGGTCGAGGACTTGGCCGGCGCCGTTGAGGACGGCGGGGAGGATGGCGGCGTCGCAGGCGAGGCGGCGCACGGCCTCAGGGGTCAAGCGCAGGCCGGTGTCGAGGGTTCCGCCGCCCAGTTGCCCGGTCAAGCCGTCGTAGCTGGTGGTGACGACGATCTGGGCCGGATCGCCGCCGTTTTCGGGCAACTCGCCGGTGCGCAGGGCGAGGCGGCACACGTCGCGGAGGGCGTCGTGCCGGCGTTGCCCGGGAGAGCGCTCGTCGTCAGGGCCCGAGGGTGCGCTGAGGGGGTCGATGGTGGCACGGAGCAGCCCGGCGGTCTCGGTGTCGAGGGTGGCGGTGAGTCGTAGGCGGCCGTCGGCGAGGGTGGAGAGGGTGAGGTGGCGGTCGCGGGTGGCGCGGCGGGCTTCGGCGTCCAGGGCGGCTTCGGCTGCGGCGTCGGCGATGTCGGGGGCGACGTGGTCGAGGATGCGGGTGCTGAGTTTGCGCAACAGGGTCGGGTCGAATTGCCCGGCCCACTCGACCAGCACTCCGAGAGACTTGTCAGCGGCCTCGGGGCCCGCGACGGTGTGCGCGGTGTCGATCGTGTCGGCGATGACCCGGGCCTGGTCCACGGTGATGTGGCCGTCGGCCAACGCGTGGCGTACGCCAGGGTTGCCGGTGTCCAGGACGGCGGCGAGGTCGACGAGGCGGCGAGCGGCCGCGATGGTGAGGCGTAACCGTTCGCGCAGCCAGACCACGGTGGAGGATGCCCCGTGGGCGGTTGCGGTGCCGCGGCCGTCGAGCTCACGGATCACTGCCAGCTTCACCGCGGCGAGACGTTGCTCCAAGCGGTGTGCGGCGTCGAGCGCGGCGATCAAATCCTGCTCGGAAAGGGCCCAGGCGGCGGCGTCGACACACGCGGCGACCGCGGCGTCTGCCTGCGCCAACTCCTCGACCATGACCCGAGACTAGAACGTACGTACGACAATTCCAGGCATCATGATCGATTGATCGAGGCGGTGGGGCTCACCCCCCGTTGGGGACCACCCCGCCGGACGCCGAGCAGGTCGCCGCCGTCCGTCGGTGCCATAGTGGGCGTATGCGTTTGATCAAATACGGCCACGCATGTGTGCGCCTGGAGGCGGACGACCGGGTGCTGGTGATCGACCCGGGGACGTTCTCGGAGGCCGAAGCGCTCGACGGGGTCGACGAGGTGCTGGTGACGCACGAGCATCCCGACCATCTCGACATCGACAAGCTCGTGGCGGCGAGTCAGCGCAACTCCGCGTTCCGGGTGTACCTGCCGTCGGCAGCGATCGCGTCGGCCCCCGAGCTGGGCGGCGCGGCGGTCGCCGTCGACGCGGGACAGCGGTTCACGGCGGCCGGGTTCGCCGTCGACGTGGTGGGTGGGGCGCACGCCGAGATCTACGACGGTCTGCCGGGCTGCGCCAACGTCGGTTTCGTCGTCGACGGCACGGTCTACCACCCGGGCGACTCGCTGTTCGTCCCGCCGTCGCCGGTGGCGACGCTGCTCGTGCCGGCTGCCGCACCCTGGCTCAAGCTCAGTGAGGCGTTGGACTTCGTGCGGGCGGTACGGCCGGAGCGGGCGTTCCCGATCCACGACGCCACGCTCAACGAACTCGGCCAGGAGTACTTCGACGGCTGGTTGGACTTCAAGGGCGGCACCGAGTACACGCGTATCCCGGTCGGGGAGTCGGTGACGATCCGCTAGGAGCGGGTTTCCAGAAACCGGCAGTCCGCGGGTGTCTCGTGATCGCTCCTGAAGGGGTGCGCGTACGGCAGCGGTGGGCAAGAAGTTCCGGGCGTTCGACCCGGGCTGGCTCGACCACCCGCCACCGTCACACACTGCCGGACGGACAGCCGGCAACCGGCGATCACATCCACCCGGCCGGATACCCGTTACCGGCCCTCGCTCCTAGGGCCTGTTCCATAAGGACTGGCCGGCCTGCGGCGGGCCCGGACGACGACCGGCGGCGTTGCGGTTTCGTCTGGATACGACACCGGTATCCGGACGAAACCGCGCCTTGCCGGATTGCCGCCCGGACTCCGCATCGGCTCGACCGCCCTTATGAAACAGGCCCTACCCGATGCGGAACTGGTCGCCGTAGACGGCGAACACCAGCGGGGTGTTCAGGTTGAAGTTGCCGTTGTTGAGGAACACCCGCTGGGCGGTGTCGACGCGGGAGGTGTCCGAGTGGGCCGCCTCCTTCTTCATCTCGATGACCCGCTCGTCGAGGAAGGCGTTGAGCCAGGTCCGCTCGTCGCCGCCCTGGGCCGGCGGCTTGGCCCGGTTCAGGGCGCGGCTGCGGATCTGACGCATGCCCTCGTACCCGTGCATGACCGCCGCGTCGTAGTAGGCGAACTGGCCGAGCGCCCGGACCTGGTCGTTCTTGCCGTCGCGCACCGATGGGTTGAAGTAGACCCGGTCGCGTTCGGCCTCCTGGGCGGCCTGGAAGACCGGGTCGGTGGCGGCGGTCCGCCAGTCGCGGGGGAAGTTGGGGTCGAGGCCGGAGTGCGACGGGGTGCCGTTGACGGTGCGCAGCGCCGGCAGGTAGCCGGCGAGCACGTTGCCCGGCTTGGTGCGGGTGTACGCCTCGACCAGTTCGAGCATGTCGCCGGTGCCGGAGCAGAAGCCGATGATGCCGGCGGTGTAGCCGCGCCCGTCACCGATGTCCTCGATGTAGGAGAACTGCGCGCGCCAGTCGAGCGACGAGTTCTCCGCGGCCGAGACGAGTTGCATGGCGACGTCCTTCTTCGCCGGGTCGTCGAGGTTGGTGCCGCTCGGGTTGGTGGGCGTGGGGGTGGGGGTGCCGCCGCCCGGCAGGGTCCACCGCTGGTTCGTGGTGCCGCCACAGGTCCAGATCTGCAACCGGGCGCCGTTCGCCGTGCTCCGGTCGGTGACGTCGAGGCACTTGCCGGAGCCGGAGTTGACCAGGGCGCCGTTGCTGGCGGTCCACTTCTGCGCGCCGGTGTTGTTGCAGTCGTACAGCTGCACCTTGGCGCCGTTGGCGGTCGACGCGGCGGTCACGTCGAGGCACTTGCCGAGTGCCCGGATCGAGGTGTCGGTGTTGCCGACGGTCCACGTCTGGGCCGCGCTGCCGTTGCAGTCGTAGAGCTGGACGGGCGTGCCGTTGGCCGGGTTGGCGCCGGCCACGTCGATGCACTTGCCGCCGAGGCCGGTGATCGGGCCGGCGGTCGCGGCGCTCGCCGACGGTACGCCGTAGCCGACGGCGGCGACGCCGATCAGCAGGGCTCCCACGACGGATGCGGCGGCTGTTCTCTGGTGAACCATGGTGTTCCTCGGGGAAGGGGCGGCGTGCCGCCGGCCGGTCGGTGACCCGGCGCGGAAGTTCGGCCCCGGCGGGCACCGCGAGCATCAGGAAACTGTATTAACAGATACCAGTACGTCGATTTCCCGTCAATCGACGACCGCGAGGCGTGACAGCGCCTGTTCACCCCGTCGTTGGCGGCGCGTCCATGCCGGTGGCTATCGTCGGGCCGTAACTGATCAACGGGCCGGTCCGTCGGAACCAGCACCGTCCGACGGACAGAAGATGGTCATGGAGTCGAGTCTGCGCGCCCGGGTGCGAGCCGGTGATCCCGGCGCGTTCGCCGAGCTGTTCGACGCGTACGCGCGCTCGGTGTACAACCACGCGTTCCGGCTGACCGCCGACTGGGCCACGGCGGAGGACGTCATGGCCGCCACGTACCTGCAAGCCTGGCGTTCCCGGGAGCGGGTCACCGAGGAGGGTGGGTCGCTGCGCCCCTGGCTGCTCGGCATCGCCACCAACGAGGCCCGCAACCACACCCGCAGCAACCGCCGCTACCGCAGGGTGGCCGCCGCGCTGATCACCGCCGACCTCACGGTGCCCGACCACGCCGACGAGGTCGCCGGCCGACTCGACGACCGCCGACGCATCGCCGCCGCGCTCGATGCGTTGGCCCGGCTGCGCCGGCCCGAGCGTGAGGTGCTGACCCTGTGCCTGTGGGAGGGCCTCGACTACGAGTCCGCGGCGGAGGCGCTGGGCGTTCCGGTCGGCACGGTGCGGTCCCGACTGTCGCGCGCGCGTGCCCGGCTCCGTACCCTCGTCGATGCCCCGCCGCGCGCCGCGCGAGCGCCGGTCGTGGACGCCTCGTTCGTGCGGGAGGTCAGCCGGTGAACGCGCCCGACCCGGCCGAGTGGGCGGAGATCGCCCCGCACCCCGGCGCTCGCGACCTGCCGGCGGGCCGGCACGAGCTGCACCGCGACCGGTTGCTGACGGCGATCGCGCGGGAGTCGCGTACCCACAGCTCGCCCCAGGTGTGGCGGCGCCCGGCGCTCGCGCTGGCCGCGCTGGTCCTGGTCCTGGTCGCGGCGGCCGGCGCCGGGCTCGCCGTCAGCTCGGGCGACGAACCCCCGGCGGCGCTGCCGTCGCCGCAGGCGAGCCGCTCGGCCGCCCGCCTCCCGCCGCCGGGCGCGGTCGCCAAGATCCGGGCGTACGGCACGGTGCGCGAACTCACCGACTCGGCGGACCTGGTGGTCCAGGGTGAGGTCGTGTCGGTGGCGGACGGGCGGAGCGTCTACCGGGTGGCCGAGGTGCTCTACCGCGCCCCGGTCGCCCCGGTCTCCACGGAGATCACGGTGGGCACCGAATCGGCCGGGTCGCCCGGCCGGCCGAGCGTGCTCTACCTGGCCCTCAGCGACCCGCAGGCGCGCGTCTACGCCCCGCTCAGCGGCGACTTCGGGATCTTCGACCTCGCCGGGGAGACGGCCACCAGCCGGTCGTCGGCGATGTCGGTGACCGGTCTGCGCACCGAGGACGCCACCGGGGCGGGCCGCGCGTTCGTCACCACGCTGGCCGACCTCCGCCAGCTCGCCAGCGAGCGCGGCTGAGTCTGACAAAGCGCCGGCGAGCCCGAAAAGATGGAACCCGCCGCCCGGAGCGCACAGATAGAAGGCGTAAGCAGTGCCGCGTTCCGGGCGAGATGCCCCGGGACGGCACCGAGACGCAAGGAGCGTTCCATGGCAGTCGACCTGCGCCGTACCCGGTCTGTGGTGGCCACCGCCGCCGCCGTGCTCGCCGCGGCGGCGTTGTCCGCGTGCGGTAGCGCCGACGCCGACCAGGCCGCCGCACCCGCCCCGAGCAGCGCCGCCCCGAGCAGCGCCGCAACGCCCAGCAGCGCCGCCCCGCCGATCAAGGGCAAGCTGCGCGGGTACGGCACCGTGCGGCAGCTCAGCGAGGCCGCCGACCTGGTCGTCCGGGGCGAGGTCGAGGCGGCCGGTTTCCGGGTCGACGAGGTGCTGCGCGCGGCGACCGGATCGACAGTGCGGGCCGGGGCGCGGATCACGCTCGCCAGCCTGCCCAGCGGTGTGCCGGACGCGGCGCACATGTCCACCCTGGAGGCGGGCCAGGTCGTGGTGCTCTACCTGGCCAAGGACCCGACGGCCCCGACGTTCCGGACGCTCAGTGGCGACTTCGGGGTGTTCGACGTGAGCGGGGCCGGCGCGGAGGCCGTCGCCGTGACCCGCTCGCAGGCCATGGCCGTCAGTGGTCTGCTCACCGAGGACCCGGCCGCGTCCGGCCACGGTTTCCGCACCACCCTCGGCCAGCTGCGCACTGTCGCCGCCCAGGTCAGGTAGGACGGGTGGGAACGCGGACGGCACCCGCCGAGTGCCGTCCGCGTGGTCACCGCTCCCGGTAGGTGGCGAGGTCGAAGTCGGCGTGTACGTCGCCGCCGCCCAGGCCCTGCACCCACAGGCCGAGGAAGGCCCCGGTGAAGCCCCACGCCGCCGGCTCACCGTCGATGATCAGCGCGGCGTGTTCGTCGGAGAGGATGGTCGCGTCCAGCTCGACAGGTAGCCGCTGCCAACCGGTGCCGAGGTCGTACTCGAAGCGCACCGCCGGTCCGTCGAAGACGGCCCGCAGTCCGACCCGGGTGACGCCGTCGACATCGACGCTCAGGTCGGGGTACGCGGTGCGCCGCCCGTTGTCGGAGCTGAGCAGCTCCAGCACCGTCCGCCCGTCGTCGGCGCGGGTCAGGTAGAGGTGGTGCCAGTTGAGGGTGTTGTAGTAGGCGGTGATGCCGGCGAGCTGACGGTGGTCGGCCGGCGCGAACTCCACCACGGTCTCCAGCGAGCACTCCATCGCGCCGACGCGTCGCCCGACCAGGCTGGGTGCCTGTCGGCCGACCGGCGACTGCCCGCCGTGGATCCGCAGGTACGACGGGCGGCTGTGCAGGTCGACCCAGTCCGCGGTGGCCGGCCGTCGTAGCGTCGACCAGCAGCGGCCCAGCTCCGGGGCGTCGAAGTGGTCCGTCTCGGGCTCCGCCGGCCACGGGTGGGCGGGCAGATCGGGTGCGACGACCTCGTCCGCGGGCACCCCTGCGGCGACCCGCGGCCAACCGCCCGACGGCCACTCCACCCGCTGGATAGCGGTCTCCCGGCCCAGCACGCAGTTGCCCAGCGGCGAGTACGGTCGGCCGACCAGGTGGGCCAGGTACCACTCGCCGTGCTGGGTACGGACCAGGCTGCCGTGACCCGCCTTCTGCAACCGCAGCTCGGGTCGCCCGCAGGAGGTGAGCAGCGGCCCGTCCGGGTCCACCTGGTACGGCCCGAACAGATCCCGGGAGCGCGCCATGGTGACCTGGTGCTCCCAGCTGGTGCCGCCCTCGGCGGTGATCAGCCAGTACCAGCCGTCGTGGCGGTACAGGTGTGGACCCTCGGTGAGCCCGGCCGGGGAGCCGGTGAACACGATGCGGGGGCTGCCGACCAGCCGGCGCGCGGCCGGGTCGTAGCGTTGGATCTCGATGCCGCCGAAGCGGTCACGGCCGGGTCGCCAGTCCGCGCTCATGCCCAGCAACCAGCTGGTGCCGTCGTCGTCGTGGAACAGCGACGCGTCGAACCCGCGCCCGTGCAGTGTCACCGGATCGGACCAGGGGCCGGTGATGTCCTCGGCGGTGACCAGGAAGTTCTGCGGATCCCAGTAGCCGCTGGCGAAGCTGGCCACGTCGCTGTAGACGAGGTGGAACAGACCGTCGTGGTACGTCAGATCGGGCGCCCACACCCCGTTGGAGTCGCCGCAGCCGCGCAGATCGAGTAGCCGCCGTTCGGTGATGATCCCACCGAGGCTGCGCCAGTTCACCAGATCGCGCGAGTGGTGCACGCGCACCCCCGGGTACCACTCGAAGGTCGAGGTGGCCAGGTAGTAGTCGTCGCCGACGCGCAGGATCGACGGGTCCGGGTGGAAGCCGGCGAGGACGGGATTGCGGATCGACCGGGCAGCGGTCGCCACGTCAGCGATGTCGGTCGACACGAGCGCTCCTCTCGGCGGGCGGTCTGCAACTTCCGGAAACTCGCGATCCGGGGCCATTGAAGGTCGTGCCTACGCTAGCCGGTCTTTTCGTATTAGGACAGAGGTATTGACCGGTGAGGCGACAGCTCGTAGCGTGCCGGCCATCGATCGGTATTACCGGCGAAGCATTGAAAGTTTCGGAGATCCGTGGATCCCCACAGGCCGGCTCGGCCGGCGTTCGAGCACCCCCGTGAGTCCCCGAAGGGATGGATCATGACCACGTACCTTTCCCGTCGAACGCTGCTCGGTCTCGCCGGTGCCGGCGCCGGCGCCTGTCTGCTGAGCGCGTGCGGCGACGACGAGCCCAGCGACCCGAACGCCCCGCAGACCATCAACTGGTGGCACATCCAGAACACCGAGCCGATGCTTCCGGTCTGGGCGGCGCTGGCCAGCGAGTACAAGGCCGCACACCCCAACGTCACCCTCGACATCCAGCCGCTGGAGAACGAGGCGTTCAAGGCCAAGCTCACCACCGCCACCCAGGCAGGTGACCCGCCCGACCTGTTCCAGTCCTGGGGTGGTGGCGTTCTCAAGCAGCAGGTGGACGCGGGCCTGGTCAAGGACATCACCGACGACGTGAAACCGTGGATCGGGGGCCTGCTGCCCGCCGCCCTGGAGCCGTACACGATCGACGGCAAGATCTACGGTGTTCCGTTCGACATCGGCATGGTCGGTTTCTGGTACAACAAGGACCTCTTCACCCGCGCCGGCATCACCGCCGCGCCCACCACCTGGACGGGTCTGCTCGACGCGGTCCGTCAACTCAAGGCCGCCGGCATCACTCCGATCGCCCTGGCCGGCAAGGACAAGTGGCCGGCCCACTACTACTGGTCCTACCTCGCGATGCGCGTCGGCGGGGTGGGCGCGCTGCAGAAGGCCGTCGATGACAAGAACTTCGACTCGCCTGACCTCGTCGCCGCCGGCGACCGGCTGAAGGAACTCGTCGACCTGCAGCCGTTCCAGAAGGGGTTCCTCGGTGCGGCGTACGGGACGCCCGACGGCCAGGCCGCCGCCATGGGCAACGGCGGCGCGGCGATGGAGCTGATGGGGCAGTGGGCACCCGCGGTCCAGGCTTCCAGCTCCACCAGCAAGAAGGGCCTCGGCGACAAGCTCGGCTTCTTCCCCTTCCCCACTGTCGACGGTGGAAAGGGCGCCACGACTGAGGTGTTCGGCGGCGGCAACGGCTTCGCCATCGGCAAGGACGCCCCCGCCGCCACCGCCGACTTCCTGAAGTTCCTGCTCAGCGCCGACAACCAGCGTAAGTCGGCGCAGACCGGCGCGGTGCTACCGACGGTGCGGGAGGCCGCGACGGCCATCCCCGACGCCAACGGCAAGCTCCTCGCGGAGACCCTGGCCAGCTACACCGGCTTCCAGCTCTACCTCGACCAGGCGTACGCGCCGGCGCTCGGTTCGCAGATCAACGACAGCGTCGCCGAGTTGGTCGCCGGCAACAAGTCGCCCGCGCAGATCGTCAAGGACATCACGCAGGTGGCGAAGACCGTCTGACCGTGACCACCCACCCATCCGTAGCCGGAGAACCCCCTGTGGAGCAGGCATGACCAGGCCATCGACCGTGTCGGACGCCAGGCGCGGCGACCCGGCGACGGACCCGCCGGCACCGGGGCCGGGCACCGTGCGACAGCGCGGCCGCCAGCCCCGGTCGGGCCGCGGCGGCGTCCTCGCCATCTTTCTCACCCCAGCCCTGGTGCTGTTCCTGCTGCTGGTCGTCGCCCCCATCCTGGTGGCCAGCTACGCCAGCCTCTACAAGTGGAACGGCTTCGGGCTGCCGGAGAACTTCATCGGGCTGGACAACTACACCCGCGCCTTCCAGGACCCGACCTTCCAGGGTGACCTCTGGCGCGGCTTCGTCCTGGTGCTGCTGTCCCTGGTCGTCCAGCTGCCCGCGGCGTTGGCCCTGGCCATGCTGCTCAACCAGCCACTGCGGGGTCGCGCCGCGTACCGGCTGATCTTCTTCGCGCCGTACGTGCTCTCCGAGGTCACCACGGCCGTCCTGTTCGACCTGGTGTTCTCACCCAACCGGGGCCTGGGCGACGCGATCGCGACGTGGTTGAGCGCCGACGCCGGCACGGTCTTCGCCGACCCGGACACCGTGCTGTACGCCGTCTTCCTCGTGGTGTCCTGGAAGTACTTCGGCCTCTACATGATGCTCTTCCTCGCCGCCCGTCAGGGCATCCCCAAGGAGTTGTCCGAGGCCGCGGTGACCGACGGCGCCTCCGCCTGGCAGGCGTTCCGGCACGTCACACTGCCCCTGCTCGGGCCGACGATCCGCATCAGCGTCTTCCTGTCGGTCATCGGCACCATCCAACTGTTCGACATGGTCTGGGTGCTCACCCGGGGTGGCCCGATCCACTCGTCGGAGACCATGGCCGTGACGATGTACGAGTACGGCTTCCGCCGCTTCGAGGTCGGCTACGCCAGCGCGATCAGCATCGTCATGTTCCTGCTGAGTCTCGTCTTCGCTCTCTTCTACCAGCGCATCGTCCTGCGCCGGGACACCGCGGGCGCGATCACCAACCAGGGAGGCCCGCGATGACCGTGAACCGCGCCCAGCGGACCCGCGGCCTCGTGCTGCACCTCGTCTGCGTCCTCGTCGGAGCACTCATCGTCGTACCGGTCTGGTTCGGCGTGCTCGGCGGCTTCAAGGACAACGGTCAGCTCTCCACCAATCCGCTGGGCTGGCCCGACCCCTGGCTGCCGTCGAACTACACGGACATCCTGATGTCCGAGGTGTTCTGGCGGCAGCTCGGCAACAGTCTTCTCATCGCCGTGAGCAGCACCGTCATCGTCGTCGCCGCGGCGGCGATGGCCGCGTTCGTCTTCGCGCGGTACGCCTTCCGGGGCCGCGAGTTTCTGGTGACCCTGTTCGCGATCGGCCTGATGTTCCCGTTCGCGGTGGCCATCCTGCCGCTGTTCGTCCTGCTGCGCGGCATGGGCCTGCTGGACAACCCGCTCGGTGTCATTCTGCCCCAGGCCGCCTTCGGGCTGCCGATCACCATCATCATCCTGCGCCAGTTCTTCCGCACCATCCCGGCGGAGATCGAGGAGGCCGCCGTCCTCGACGGCTGCGGCTCGTTCGGCTTCTTCTGGCGGGTCCTGCTGCCGATGGCCCGTCCGGCCCTGGCCACCGTCTCGGTGTTGGCCGTGGTGACCAGTTGGAACAACTTCATGCTCCCGCTGGTCGTCTTCACCGACCAGAGCTGGTGGACCCTGCCCGTCGGAGTGCAGGCATTCCAGGGCCAGTACACCGCCGAGACCGCACGGGTGCTCGCCTACGTCGTGCTGTCGATGGTGCCGGCCCTGGGTTTCTACGCGGTGGCCGAACGCCAACTCATCGGCGGCCTCACCGGCAGCGTCAAGGGATGACAGCACACCACCGCGAGCAGACCTGACGTTTCCAACAGGAGGCAGGGGGACCGTGGGCACAGCGAACGGCCGAAACGTCACCATCGCCATGATCGCCCGGTTGGCCGGAGTCTCCGTACCCACCGTCTCCCGGGTCATCAACGGCCGCTCCGACGTCGCCCCCGACACCCGGGAACGCGTCGAGGCGCTCCTCAACCGGCACGGCTACCGCCGCCGTGCACCGGCCCGGCGGACCGACGCCGCCCTGATCGACCTGGTCTTCAACGACCTGGACAGCCCGTGGGCGGTGGAGATCATCCGGGGGGTGGAGGACGTCGGCCAGGCCAGCGGCGTCGGCACCGTCGTGTCGGCCATCCACTGGCGGATGTCCTCGGCCAAGCAGTGGCTCGACAACATGCGTACGCGCTCCACCGAGGGCATCATCTTCGTGACCTCGATGGTGAACCCGCCGTTGCAGGCCGAGCTGCGTCGGCTGCACCTGCCGGTCGTCATCATCGACCCGGCCGGGGTCGACCCGCAGGAGTCACCCACCATCGGCGCCACCAACTGGGCGGGCAGCCTCAGCGCCAACCAGTACCTGATCAGCCTGGGTCATCGTCGCATCGGCTTCATCGCCGGCCCGCCGCACCTGATGTGCAGCCGGGCCCGCATGGACGGTTACCGGGCCGCCCTCGGCGCCGCGCGTATCCCCATCGACGACGCCCTGATCCGGCCGGGAAACTTCTACCACGAGTCCGGCTTCACCGCGGGTATACAGCTGCTGAGCCTGCCCGACCCGCCCACCGCCATCTTCGCCTCCAGCGATCAGATGGCCCTCGGCGTCTACGAGGCGGTCCGCAAACGCGGCCTGCGGGTGCCCGACGACGTCAGCGTGGTCGGCTTCGACGACCTGCCGGAGGTGCGGTGGTGCTCGCCGCCGCTGACCACCGTCCGTCAACCCCTGGCCGAGATGGGCATGCTGGCCGCGCGTACCGTGCTGCGCCTGGCCAGCGGCGAGCGGACCGAGAGCCCCCGGGTGGAGCTCGCCACCGAACTCATCGTCCGCGACAGCGTCGCACCTGCCCGGTCGTGATCCTGCTCAGTCGACCCGCAACGCGTCGTCGACGCCCGTCTCGCGGCGGCCCAGGTGCGCCGGATCCCGACCGGAGAGCAGGTCCAGCGCGGCCTTCAGGCAGGCGCCGTTCTCCCGGGAGGAACTGAACCACCACGTCTGGGCGTACCGCTTCGCGCTGTCGTCGCCCACCCCGTTGGCGTCGATGCCGAGCCGCCGGCACAGCGCCACGGCGCGCGGAAGATGGAAGGACTGGGTCACCACTGTGGCTCGCCGCACCCCGAAGATCCGCTCGGCCCGCGCGCACGAGTCGTAGGTGTCGAATCCGGCGTAGTCCGGCACCACCTTGTGTGCTGGCACACCCCGCTCCACCAGCCAGCTCCGCATCGCGGCGGGCTCGTTGTAGTCGGCGTTCATGTTGTCGCCCGACACGAGGATCGCCCGAACCTTGCCGGCGTCGAACAGTCGCCGCGCGATCTCCAACCGGGCCGCGAGGACGGGGGAGGGTATGCCGTCCGCGTCCACCTTGGTGCCCAGCACCAGCGCGACCGGCGCGTCCGGCACCTCGGCCTCGGCGTAGAGATGGCCGTCGGCGATGTCGCGGATCCACGTCACGCTGGCCACGGTGCCCCCGGCCAGCGCCACCGCCCCCACCACGAGCGCGAGCACCGCACGGCGGGCCAACCGCCGATGCTCCGCGTACCACCGCCTGGCCGCCCCGAATCGTCCCCGCATGCCGCAAGGCTATTCCGCCGGTGCGCGCGGCGATCGACCGCGTCGCCGTCGACCTGATGCCGCGCCGTCCCGCCGAAACACCACCACCGCAGCAGCCAACAACGGCAGTTGTCTATGGACAATCGCTCACTGTTAGCGTTAACGTTACGGACAGTCGTCGGTACTCGAACGACGTCGGGCCGCGGTGACGGAGTTGTCGCCAGTGACCCGCGGCGTGACGGACGACGATCGTGGCGTGGGGCGGGTGGCACGCGGCCGGCGCGAGACGGCCCGAGACCACCACCGGGCGACCCGCGCGCCACGCGGCCGAGGCATGAACGGCCACCGGGAATCCAGGGCAGCGCAGCAGCCGGGACAGTCGTGCGACGACAACCGGCCGCCGCCTGTCAGCGCGCACCGCTGAGCAGCGGCCCACCTCTGGGCCGCCCCTGAAGACGACCGTCGGTCCCGGCCCTGGCCGCCCGGGTCGCGTCCCGCTGTTCGGAGTCCGGGCCCGAACAGCGGGACGCCACCCAGTGGCGGCGACAACCGACGGGGTACGCCGACGGCGGTCAGCGTGTCGCACCTTGAGATTGTCCAGCCGCCAGTGCCATTGTGGTACGTCGATGAAGCCGCGCGCGGGCTGACCTCCGTCCACTGGGCAACCGGGATCCCTGTGTGATCTCCGGGGGACGGTGACACAAGCGATGGACCAACGAAGGCCAATCGTCCACGAGCTCGCCCGTGCCCGCGTCGCACAGTGACTGGCGGGGCGGCTCACCTGCGCGAAGGAACCCCGCCCATGCGTACACCGAAGACCCGTGCGGCACTCCTGGCGGGCCTGCTGCTCGCCGCGAGCGCGCTCGCGGGCGTCAACCCGCCATCCGCCAGCGCGGCAGCCGACCCGGTCAGCGTGACCGTCAACACCCGCGCCGGTCTGGCGACCGTGCCGGATACCGCGCTCGGCGTCAACCACGCCATCTGGGACGCGAACCTCGGCACCGCCGAGACATCGGACCTGCTCCGCGACGCCGGCGTGCAGATGATGCGCTACCCCGGCGGCTCGTACGCCGACATCTACCACTGGAAGGACCACACCGCGCCCGGCGGTTACGTCGCACCGGGAACCGACTTCGACACCTTCATGGCGGCGGTCCGGCGCGCCGGCGCCCAACCGATGATCATTGCGAACTACGGCACCGGCACGCCCGCCGAGGCCGCCGACTGGGTGCGGTACGCCAACGTGACGAAGGGCTACGACGCCCGCTACTGGACCGTCGGCAACGAGAACTACGGCAACGGCCACTACGGGTCCGCCTGGGAGGCGGACAACCACCCGGACAAGAGCGCGACACAGTACGCGAGGCTGGTCGTCGAGTACGCCGACGCGATGAAGGCGGTGGACCCGAGCATCAAGGTCGGGGCGGTGCTGACCATGCCGGGCAACTGGCCGGACGGGATCACCGCCGGCAGCGACCCCGGCCCGTGGAACCAGACGGTGCTCTCCATCGCCGGCCCGAAGATCGACTTCGTGGACGTGCACTGGTACCCGGGCGGCACGGCAGCCGAGTCGCTGGCCCGCGTCAACCACCTCCCCGACGCCACCTACCTGCTGCGGCAACAACTCGCGCGGTACGCCGGTGCGAACGCCGACCGTATCGGCATCAGCTTCACCGAGCTGAACGTCGACGCGGGCCGGACCACCCAGCCGGCGGCACTCTTCCTGGCCGACGTCTACAGCGGGCTGCTGGAGAGCGGCGTCTTCACCGTTCAGTGGTGGAACGTGCACAACGGCATGGGCACCGTGGCGCAGGTGGCCGGCCAGACCGACTACGGCGACTTCGGAATGCTCTCCAGCGGCGCCTGCACCGAGGACGGCTCGGTCTGCCAACCGCCGCTGAACACGCCCTTCGCGCCGTACCACGGGCTGCGCATGATGAAGCTCTTCGCGACGCCCGGCGACCAGTTCGTCCGCGCCGGCACCGACGAGCCGCTGGTCACCGCGCACGCCGTCCGCCGGGCCAACGGTGACCTCGCCGTGCTGCTGGTGAACAAGGACCCGGACCACGACCACCCGGTCACCATCGACTACGCCGGGTTCACCCCGTCGGCGGTCGCACCGACGGTGTCCACCCTCACCAACGGCGCCACCGGCATCGCGACCGGCCAGTCCGGTTCGGCGACCAGCCGCACGCTGCCGGCGTACTCGTTGACCACGATCGTGCTGCGACCGGCCGGCACGTCCGCCGGACGGCCCTCGACGCCGGGCCAGCCCACCGCGAGCGGCGTCACCGACCGCGCCGCGACGATCACCTGGCCGGCGGCCACACCGGGTGGCAGCCCCATCGCCAAGTACGAGGTGTACCGGCACAACGGCGCGGTCAGCGAGCAGCTCGGCGAGACGGCGTCCACCTCGTTCACTGTCGACAACCTGGTGCCGGGCAGCAGGTACACCGTCAATGTGCTGGCCCGCGACACCGCCGGCCGGGTCTCCTGGTCCTCACCGCCGCTGACCTTCGCCACCGGCAGCCCCGCCGCCAGCGCGTGCACCGTCCGTTTCACCACCGCCAACGACTGGGGCAACGGCTACATCGGTGGCGTCGACATCACCAACAACGGGACGAAGCCAATCAGCGGCTGGACGCTCACCTGGACCTGGCCCACCGGCTGGCAGCAGGTGAGCAGCGGCTGGAGCGCCACCTGGGAACAGGTCGGCACCGCCGTGCGGGTCACCCCGACCGACGACAACCGGCAGATCGCCGTGGGTGCCACAGTGAGCGCCGGTTTCGTCGGCGCGTACAGCGGCCCGAACGTGCTGCCCACCGCGTTCACCCTCAACGGCACTGTCTGCGCGACCGGGTGACCGAGCTGATGCCTGTCGCGTTCGTCGACCTGGGCACATGTCGTCCGATCGTCGGAGGGCGACGTCCTGGGTAGCGACGCTTTGGAGCTGATGCCGCAAACGAATCAGGACAGGTGACAGCCGTGGGGTCAGCGGGGTCGGTCCAGGGGTCAGCTGATTCGTTGACGGCATCAGCTCCATAGGGCCGTAAGTCCACCCGCAGTGGTCCCGGCGGCAGCACCTGACTAACCCCGGAACCCACCGAAACGCCCGCCCCCGATACGTGGGGACGGGCGTTTCGGCGTGCGGGGCTACGTCAGGCGACCACCGACCGCAGTGGCACCCCGGCGTCGCGCAGGGCGCGTACCAGATCGTTCGCGAACGGGTGCTCGTCGACCTGGAGGCCCTGCGGGTTCGGGATCACGACGTACGCCGAGCCGTTCTTCGTGGACGCCTGCGCGTCGGTGCTGAAGCGTTCGACGATCGCCCGGGTGCGGGGCAGGTCGCCGGCCGCGACCTGGATGGTGATCGGTCGCCAGCCGCCGCCGAGGTCCGGCGTCACGGGCGCGGCGGCGGCGCTGGTGCGCGCCGCGTCGACACCGGCCGAGCGCCGGGCGTCCGGGGCAGCGCCCGCCGGGTAGAGCAGCGCGTTGGCCACCAGGTGCAGACCATTCTCGTTGTACGCCCGGAAGAGCGGGTTGAACGCGAACAGCACCGCCCGACCGGCGCCGGTCGGCTCGTCCACCACCGCCGCGGTGCCCTTGAGGGTGTCCGCGCCGACGGTGTAGCCGTTGGCCCAGAACGTGTCACCGGTCGGGTAGCTCAGCACGTTCGTCCCGGTGGTGCTCGGGGTGAGGATCGGGTCGCTGTTGTTGAACTCGAAGTCCTCCGCCGGGCGACCCGACGCGACCGGGCTGTCGGTGTCGACGTCCACCCGCAGGTGTGAGCCGATCACCAGGTAGTCGGCCGGCTTCGTCTTCTCGGTGGTGGAGGTGAGCCCGGCGGCGCGGGCCAACCGGGTGCCCTCGTTGCGCAGCCCGACGTAGGTGTGGCCCTGGGCGATCCACTCGCGCAGGTTGGCCTGGCCGGCGGCGGTCAGACCGCCGGTCGGGCTGCTGCCGTCCGGCACCACCAGCACGGTACGCCCGGTGAACGCGGCGGTGTTGTCGTTGATGTCGGCAGTGGTGACCGGCTTGAGGTCCAGCCCCCACCGCTTGCCGAGCACGTAGCGCGCCTCGCCGTGGGAGCCCGACGTGGTGGAGATGCCGGTGCCCTGGAAGAGCCCGACGTCGGGCAGGTCGAGGCGGGTACCGGAGGGCCGACCACCCGGGGTGAGGCTGACCCCGAGGGATTCGGCCAGCCCGTCCACGCTCCGGCTCACAGTGGCGGCCGGGATGGCGACAGTGCTGGTCGTGAGGTCACGGACCAGGGGTACGCCACGGCCGAGCAGCGCGAAGGTGAACTCCGCGGCGGCGGCCGAGTCGAGCGGGTACGTGTACGAGCCCCACGGCCACGCCGCACCGGTGCGACCACCGGAGACCTTCCGGACCAGCTCGGCCTTCGGCTTGACGGTGTCGCCGGTGTAGATGGCCGAGACACCCATCAGCAGCGGGTTGCTCCAGGACGACACGTCGTAGAAGTACGGGAACGGCACGTACGGGTCCTCGCCCATGACGGCCTGGATCCAGTGCTTCTGTGGCTGGTCCATCGGGATCCAGTACGCGCCAACGGGCACTGTCACGTTGGTGGCGGTGCGCCCGCCGAAGACCCGCGCGGTGGGCACCCGGGTCGGTTTGCGCACCTCGTACACCTCGACGTCCATCCGGCGCAGCCGCTCGACGAGTTGGCGGACGTCGGCGAGCTGCCGGTCGGGCAGCAGGAAGTACGAGCGGACCTTGACGTCCGGCACCGGGAACTGGACCTCGTTGGTGGGCTGCACCACCTCGTTCGGCTCCAGCGTGCCCGCCCTGCCCTGGGCGAGCGCGTCGGTCCAGATGTCGAAGTAGCCGTCCAGCACCTCACGCTTGTGCGCGGCGGCCCAGCCGAGCGTCGACCACTGGGTGTGGAACTGCTGCTGGACCCGGTCGGCCACCGCCGACGCGCTGCCCTTCTCGTACGTCATGCCGGCCGCGCCGAAGCCGGTGGTCGGCACCGTGTCGCCGTAGCCCATGAAGAACATGTCGTACGTGTCGTAGTTGAAGTAGCACTCGGTGGTGACGGTCTCGTCGCAGGCCCCGTTGAAGCCGAAGCCGGCCTTGTTGGCCTCGCCGATCCGGTTGATCCAGTCCACCGCCTCGCCGGCGATCTCGTGGTGGATCGGGTCGGCGTTGGGCGGGAAGAAGTACTGCCGGCCACCCATCTCGTGCGCGTCGATGAAGACCTGCGGCGGGTAGCGGCGCAGCAGCTCGAGCTTGCCGTCGGTCTCCTGCTGGGTGCGGGCGAACCAGTCCCGGTTCAGGTCGAAGCCGAACTCGTTCTGCCGCCGGGTGGCGTCGCGGCCGTCCGGGTTCTGGGTGGGGACGATGATGGTGACCAGGTTGTCGTTGCGCTCGGCGACGGCGCAGGACAGGCCGGCCGCCAACTCGTACAGCGTCTTGAGCGCCGCGTCCGCACCGCTCTTCTCGCCGCCGTGCACGTTCGCGGTGACCCAGACGATGGCCGGGCTGTCCTTCGCCGTCCGGGCGGCCGTCCGCGCGCTGGTTCGGCGCGGGTCACGCAGGTCCCGGACGTCGTCGGCGATCTGGCGCAGCGCGGCGGGCCGTACGTGACGTTCGTTGGACACCACCGCGTACGGCAACGGTTGGCCGAGCACGCTGGTGGTCATCACGCCGGTGACGACCCGGTTCGAGGCGCGGTCGACGGCCCCGAGGTAGGTGTGGACCTCGTCGTTGGTGACGACCCGCTCCTGACCCGCGCCGAGCGGGAAGCCGAGCACGGTCTCCGGGCTGGGCACGGTGCCCAACCGGGCGGTCGGGTCGTCGCTGCACCGGGAGGGCGGGGCGGCGCTCGCGGCAGGTGTGCCACCGAGCAGGGGAGTCGTGCCGAGCAGGAGGGCGATCGTGGCGGCACTCGCCAGGCGTCTGGCGGGGACCTTCCGGAATGGACGCATCGATGGGGCCATGAGTCGTGTTTCCCTTCTCGGGCACAACCTCGCAGTGGCCGGAGCCTATGAATCGTCGACACGGCGGTCAAGGCTTGATCGATATTGCTGACTACACGGCGTGCCGGTCCCGACGCGGACTGGCAGGATGGGTGGCGCGGGTTTGTCGTCGCCTGGGAGGAGGAGACGTGCCAGAGATGATCACGCTCTCGATCCATCCGGATCTTCCGTCCGCCGCCGCGCGGCGTTCGCTGGCGTCCTGGCTGCGTGCCGAGGAGCGGCTGCGGGAGCTGGTGACCACGACGTCTCCCGAGGGGGAGTCGGCGGGCCACCCGGACGTCCTGCGGGTGGCGGCCGGCGACGCGGGCACCGCCATGGTGCTCATCCAGGCGGTCGCCGCCTGGCTGACCCACCGCCGCGAGGATGTGACGGTGACGCTCACCCGGCCCGGCGGTTGGTCGGCCGAGGTGGACATCCACCGCGCTCGAGACATGGACCAGGTGACCGCGCTCATCGAGGCGGCGGTGCGCGCGGTGACCGCCCCGCAGAGCTAGCCGGCCCGCCGCCGGCCGAGGAGTCGGTCGGCGGCGGGCCGCAGGGATCGGGTACGCCTACCAGGTCGTCAGACCGAGGCCGATCGTCTTGGTCAGGGTGGCGTTGTCGTCGTCGCCGTCGAGCGACCAGATCATGGCACCGGCGAGGCCGGCCCGTCGGATGTAGAGCGTCTTCTGCAACACCACCGCCGGGTCGTCGTACGTCCACAACGTCGTACCGTCGAACAACCAGGCGTGCCCGGCGCGCAGGTCGCGGTGCACGGTGTAACCGTTGCCGGCCAGCGTCTTGAGCTTCTTGTAGTCCTCGTAGCCGGCTTCGAAGGTGGCCGGCGCGGGCCCGGTGGCCGGCTGGAACAGGCCGTTGCCGCCGCCGGTGATGCCGGTCCAGCCGCGACCGTAGTAGGGGATGCCGAGCACGAGCTTGTCCCGTGGCGCGCCACGGGCGATCCACCCGTCGATGGCCACCTCGACGGAGAAGTCCGGGTTGTCCGGGGCGCCCGCCGGGACGCGAAGCGCCGACTGCTGGTTGGCCCGCGCGTCCCAGCCGCCGTGGAAGTCGTACCCCTGCACGGTGGCGAAGTCCAGGTACTTGAAGATCTTGCGGCCCTCGTAACCGGCGTCCATGGTGGCCGGGCTGGCCGGCAGGAACGCGGTCAGCGGGTGGTGCGCGCGGGTCGTGCGCCCGTACGCGTCGAGTTGCCGGCGGAACTCGGCGAGCAGTTTGGTGAAGTTCTCCCGGTCCTCCGGGCGGATGACGTTGCCGGGCTCACCCTCCCAGTTGGGCCACTCCCAGTCGAGGTCGATGCCGTCGAAGACGCCAGCGGCGGCGCCCGGGGTGCTGCCCGGGAGGTTGCCCCTGAGGTAGAGGTCGATGCAGGACGTGACGAACGCCTTGCGGGAGGCGTCGGTGCGGGCGGCGTTCGAGAAGTACGTCGACCAGCTCCAGCCGCCGAGCGAGATCAGCACCTTCAGGTCGGGGTGCTTGGCCTTGAGCTTGGCGAGCTGGTTGAAGTTGCCGTTGAGCGCCTGGCCGGGGGCGTCGGCGACACCGTCGACGCTCTCCTCGGCCGGGACGGGTCGCTGGTAGTCGGCCCAGGCGTCGCCCTCGCCCGGCCCACCGTCCACGAAGCAGCGACCGTCCTCGCTGACGTTGCCGAAGGCGTAGTTGAGGTGGGTGAGGCGGCTCGCCGCCCCGGAGGTTTCGAGCTTCTTGACCGGGAAGGCCCGGCCGTAGATGCCCCACTGGGTGAAGTAACCGACCCGGTGGTAGCCGGTGCGGCGCTGGTTGTTGTCACCGGCGCTGGCGACGGTGGGCGGAGCGGCGGTGACCAGCAGTGTCGCCAGGGCGACGACGGCGGTGAGACGGCGGTGGCGCAATGGTCGCATCGGCACACTCCCACGAGACATCAGACAGAATTAGTAAAGAGAGTTATCTGATTGATGAAGTTAAGCCGGTCACCGTCCGGGGTCAAGAGCCGCCAGCCACATGGGGGATTGTGGCGGCGTTACCGGGTGGTAACGATGTTGTGCCATGGACTCCGCCGTGACTCTGATCGGACTACCCGTCGCCCTCGGCATCATCATGCTCGGTCTCGGTCTCGGACTGACCATGGCGGACTTCCGCCGGGTGGCCCACCACCCCCGAGCCGCCGTCATCGCCCTGGTCTGCCAGGTGCTGGTGCTGCCGGCGCTCTGCTTCTGCCTCGTCCTCGCCTTCGACCTGGCACCCGAGCTGGCCGTCGGCATGATGTTGCTGGCCGCCTCTCCGGGCGGCACCACGGCCAACCTCTACAGCCACCTGTTCGGCGGCCACGTGGCATTGAACATCACCCTGACCGCCATCAACTCGGTGCTCGCCGTGTTCACCCTGCCGATCCTGGTCAACCTGTCGGCGGCGTACTTCCTGCCCGACGGGCGCAGCATCGGCCTGCAGTTCGACAAGGTGCTGCAGGTCTTCGCCATCGTGCTCGTCCCGGTCGCGATCGGCATGCTCATCCGGGCACGGATGCCGCAGGTGGCCGAGCGGCTGAACCGCCCGGTCCGGATCCTGTCCGTCGTCGTCCTCGTCGCGGTGATCGCCGGTGCGGTGCTCGGCGAGCGGGAGAACATCGCCGACTACTTCGTCTCGGTCGGCCTGGCCGTGCTCGCCTTCAACCTGCTCAGTCTCGCCATCGGGTACGGGGTGCCGCGCCTCGCCGGTGTGGACCGCAGCGCCGCGACGGCCGCCGGCTTCGAGATCGGCATCCACAACAGCACCCTGGCCATCACCATCGCGCTCAGCCCGGCGCTGCTCAACAGCACCCAGATGGCGATCCCGGGCGCCGTCTACGGCATCGTCATGTTCTTCACCGCGGCGGCCTTCGGTTACCTGGTGACCCGGGCCGGCGCCCGGTCCGCCACCGCCCTGACGCCCTGACGGCCGCTGCCCGCTCTCCCCGACGGCGGGGCCAGGGCGAGCGGGCGGCAACTCTCAGCCGACCTGGTTGTTGTCCTTCTGCGCGCCCCAGCCGTGCCAGCGGTCGATCTCGATCAGGGCGCTGACCCGGGCGCGCTCTCGCCGTGGGTACGCGTTGCCCGTGTAGTGCTTCGACAGCCGGTCGATGTCCGCGAGGCCCTCGTCGGGACGCAGTTCGGTGACGTGCCCGATGATGCTGACGTGGGTGTACCAGCCGGCCTCGTCGAGAACGGTGAGCGACACCCGGGGGTCGTTGCGGAC
Source organism: Glycomyces sp. NPDC047369 (assembly GCA_040643255.1). Lineage (GTDB taxonomy): Bacteria > Actinomycetota > Actinomycetes > Mycobacteriales > Micromonosporaceae > Glycomyces. Next base: position 610,923 of record JBEYTX010000003.1, read on the forward strand.
GTGCTCCAGCCGGCGGCGGCTCTCGTCCATGTTCACCAGGATCCGGCCGTCCTCCCACAGGTACCAGGTGGCGGCGGAGACCGGCTGGCCACCGTTGCGCAGGGTGGTCATGACGGCGGGGTTCGGCTTCTGGAGCATGGCGACCGCGGCCTCGGGAAGCGGTGGCTTGGACATGAAGTCTCCTCGTCGCGACAACGTTTACCCCTGCACGTTACGCACCCGCCGGCCCGATCGCGCTCGGATCGTGATCACGGCGTGGCGGGCACCCGGCTGCCGGAGCGACGCCGGCGGCGACGAAGATGTGGTCATGAGCAATTCCGCACTGCCCAGGCGTGTCGTCGTCACCGGGGCCACCGGCAAGCTCGGCCGAGCCGTGGTCGCCCACCTGCGCGCCGTCGGCGTCGACGTGTTGGCGGTGGACCGCACCGGTGGCCGCGACCCGCGCGACGTGAACGGCGAGTTCCTGCTGGCCGACCTGACCGACTACGGGCAGGTGGTGGAGGCGTTCACCGGAGGTGCCGACGAGCACGCGGGCGGCGTCGACGCGGTCGTGCACCTGGCGGCGGTGCCGGCCCCCGGGCTGATGTCCAACGCCACCACCTTCGCGAACAACTCCGCCGCGACCTACAACGTGTTCGCCGCCGCCCGGGCGGCCGGCATCAAACGGGTCGTGTGGGCGTCGAGCGAGACGGTGCTCGGCCTGCCGTTCGACACCCCGCCGCCGTACGCGCCGGTCGACGAGGAGTACGCGCCCCGGCCCGAGTCGACGTACTCGCTCAACAAGGCACTGGAGGAGGAGATGGCCCGGCACTTCTGCCGGTGGGACCCGGAGCTGGTCATGGTGGGTCTGCGCTTCTCCAACGTGATGGACGTCGAGGACTACGCGCCGTTCCCCACCTTCGACGCCGACCCGCAACTGCGCCGGTGGAACCTGTGGGGCTACATCGACGCCCGCGACGGAGCCCAGGCCGTCGAGCGGGCCCTAGCCTACGACCAGCCCGGCGCCGACGTCTTCATCATCGCCAACGCCGACACCGTCATGACCCGCTCCAGCGCCAGCCTGATGGCCGAGGTCTACCCGGACGTCGAGGTCCGCAAGGAGCTGGGCGAGCACGAGACCCTGCTCAGCATCGACAAGGCCCGCCGGGTGCTGGGGTACGAGCCGCAGCACTCCTGGCGGGACCACGTCGACCTGCTGTAGGTCAGCGCGCCGCCTGGTAGGCACGGCCGACGGCGGTGGCCGTGCCGCCGGTGCGGAACAGCCCGGTCTGGTCCTTGTCCGTGGCGGGCAGGCCGAACCACGCGTACCGGTGCAGCCAGGACAGGCCGCCCAACATCCGGGTGGCCGCGGTGAGGAACGCGGCCTGCTGGGCCTGCGTGGGGAAGCGGACACCGTTGGAGAAGTCGATCAGGGCGAACTCGGTGAGCCAGATCGGCAGCCCGTACCGGTCGTGCACGGCCTGCAGGTACGACCTGAGCTGGTTGACCGCGTTGGCGGTGGTGAAGTCGCCGCCGTACCAGTGCAGGGCGATGAAGTCGACGCGGTAGCCGCGCTGCTTCGCCCCGGCCATGAACCGGTCGAGCCACTCACCCGGACGGTCGCCGCCCCAGGCGACCGCCGGGCTGCCCAGTGGAAGACCGGTGGCCTGCAACCGCGGCCACAGCTCCAGCGCCTGCTCGACGGTCATCTCCGCCTGACCGTTCAGGTCCGGCTCGTTGAACCCGAGCAGGTAGCGGCCGTTCTGCTTGGCCTGTTGCAGGTTGCTCGCGGTGACGCTCTTCGCCCCCCAGATCATGGGGACGAACTCGGTGCCCTGCGGACTGGCGACGCCCTGGTGCTTCACGTCCCAGGTGTAGTACCAGCTCGCCCCGGAGTCGGCCAGCGCCTGGCTGACGCCGTCGAAGGTCCACACCCCGACGCCCTTGCGCTTCGAGGTCGCCGCCGGGGAGGCCGGGGCGACCGGACGCCCGGTTGTCGGCCGCACCGCCGGCGTCGGGGGCGGGGTCGGGGCCGCCCCCGCCGGGCTCGCCGTGGCGGTGGGTGCGCTCGGCCCGGTCGCGCCGGGCTGCGAACCCGTCGGCGTGGGCGCGTCGAGGGCCTGGGTCGCTGCCGGGGCCGGCGTCGGCCCGGTCGGCTGCACCACGACGACCACACCGGTCACCAGTACGGCGACCACGGCGGCCACCAGGAGCGGCCACAACAGCCGCCGCGCGCCGACCGGGAGACTGCCGAGCGTCCCGCGTCGGGGTTCCGCGTGGACGCCTCGTCTTCCCCTCGCGGCGTCCGCTTCACCCGGGCCGGTTGCGCGCATCGTCTCGACTCCCTCACCTGGTCGTACCTCTACCTGACGGGGGCATGGCGGACGAACCGCCAGCTGCCTCCCCTCAGGAGACTGGCCAGCCGGACCGGAATAACGATTTCCGCGGCTGATGGTGGCCGGGAGCGCTGTCCCCGGGCGCGCTGCCGGCCGTTACCACCCGGCCTGTGCGGTCAGGGTCTGTCGCAGGTACGTCTTCGGCCGCGACCCCACTGTCGAGCCGACCACCTCGCCCTGACGGAACACCAGCAGCGTGGGCAGGGACATCACCTGGTAGCTACGGGTCGCTACCGGGTTCTCGTCGGAGTTGAGCTTCGCCACGACCATCCGGTCACCGAACTCCTGGGCCAGTTCGACGAGGCTCTTCTCGATGGCCTTGCAGGGCGGGCACCAGTCCGCCCAGAAGTCGACGACCACGGGCCGGTCGCTGGCCAGCACCAGCTCCGCGAACGTGTCGTCGGTCACGGTGACCAGCGAACCTACTTCCGACTTCTGAGACATGTCTTCTCCCGATGGGCGATCGCGTGGGTGAGTTGACCGTGCAGTTGGTGGCGCACCGCGCCGAGCCGGTCGATGACGGCGTCGACCTCGGCGATCTTGCGCCGCAGCACCACCACCGAGTCCGGGCAGACGTCGCCGGAGCTGTTGCCGGCCCGCAGGCAGGCGACGAACGGACGGACATCGTCGAGGCCGAAGCCGACGTCGAGCAGCGCCCGGATCTCCCGTACGACGCGCAGCTCCGCCTCGTCGTAGATGCGGTAGCCGTTGGCGGAGCGCTGCGCCCGTACCAACCCGTGCGCCTCGTAGTAGCGCAGCGTGCGAGGGCTTGTGCCGGCCCGCTCAGCCAACTCGCCAATGAGCATCTGACCTCCTCCATCGGCCCGTCGCGACCACGCTAAACCTTGTCGTCGACGTCAAGGCAAGCACCGGGCGAGGCGCGGTCAGCAGCCAGAAATGCCCCTTTTGGGGGCGCGCCGCCGGGGCGAGGCGGGGCTCGTCACCGACGCAGGGTCGTCGACGGCGACTCGCCGAACCGGCTCCGGTATTCGGTCGCGAACCGACCGAGGTGCACGAAGCCGTGTTGCAGGGCGACAGTCGTCACGGAAACCCCCGGTGCGGCCGAACGGAGCGTGCGGTGCGCCGCGTCGAGCCGGCAGGCCCGCAGGTACGCGGTCGGGGTGGTCTGCAACTCACGGCGGAAACAGTCCTGCAGCGTTCGTACGCTCACCCGCAGCGCCTCGGCGACGTCACCGACGGTCAGTGCCTCGCCGTGGTGTTCGGAGATCAGGGCGCAGGCCCGGCGGACGAGACGCCCGGGGTGGGCGTGCTGGTCCGGCTCGGCGAGCAGGTGGGAGTGGCTGTGCCGGTGGGCCAGCAACAGCTTGCCGATGAGCCCCTGCTCGAAGCGGGCGGCGACCTGCGGGTGGTCGAACAGCGACGCGTCCGCCGGCTGCGACAGCTCGTCGGCGAGGAACGCCACCCCGCGCGCCCACGCCTGCGCGGTCGCCGTGGTCATGAGCATGCCGACGTCCAGGCGGACCGGGTCGTCCACCGGGCGGCCCAGCAGGCGGGCGAGTTCCCGGTCGACGGCGCGCCGGTCGGCGTAGAAGATCCGGTGGGGAGAGCCCTCGGACCACCGCATGTCCGAGGCGTCGTACGGGGACAGGACGGAGGCGACGTTGGGGGTCGAGGTGACGGAATGACCGGCGTGCCGGACCAGTGTGCTGCCGGCGCTGGGGATCTGGACGAGGTAGAAGGTCTCCAGCGCCGGCGGTTGAATGCGGACCGCGTGCCCGTAGTCGAGGTCGATGACACCCACCCCGCCCGCCCGGCGAGCCGCCATCCGCAGGCGCACGTTGCGGACGCCCGCCTGTGGGGTGAGCCGGTGTGGGCAGAAGACCCGGCCGACCTCGGCGCGTGCCCGGTCGACGTCGTCCGTCCGGACCGTCACCGCATCCACTCGACACCTCCCGGGCGTCCTGTCGCGCTGACCGTAAGGCGTGCGCGGGCCGGAACAGCCCGGAAAGCCGTCGACCCGACAGGAAAAGGGTCCGGCCGCGTACCTCGGACAGTGGCCGCGTCGCGCGGATAGCGACAGTCGCGGCGTGCTCGCTAGCGTGCGAGCACCGCGGGTCGGTCAGGGTCGGCACGGGTTTCCGGCGCTGCTTCACGTCGCAGGGTTCACGTCGTTTGGAGGAGACCATGAGGATTGCTGTCGTCGGTGCCGGATTCGCCGGTGTGAGCGCAGCGAAGGTGCTGCGACAGAGCGGATTCGACGTCACCGTGTTCGAGCGCGCGCCCGACGTCGGCGGGGTGTGGAGCCGTACCCGGCGCTACCCCGGTCTGACCACCCAGAACGACAAGGGCACCTACCACCTCTCCGACCTGCCGATGCCCGCCCACTACCCGCAGTGGCCCTCGGGCGAGCAGGTCCAGCGGTACCTGGAGACCTACGTGGAGAAGTTCGGGCTGGCCAGCGCGCTGCGCCTGTCCACGGAGGTCGTCTCCGCCGAACTCGTCAACGACGAGACCGGGTGGCTGGTCACGTCCCGACCGACCGGCGCCCAGGAACCGTTGACGGTGCAACGGTACGACCACCTGATCGTCGCCAACGGCATCTTCTCCGACCCGCTCGTGCCGTCCTTCGACGGGCAGGCGGCCTTCGCCGCCGCCGGAGGGCGCGTACTGGCGACGGGGGAGTTCCCCGACGTCGAGGCGGCCCGAGGTAAGAACGTCCTGGTGGTCGGGTACGGCAAGTCGGCCTGTGACGTGGCGGTCCCGGTGAGCGAGGTCGCCGCCCAGACCCACGTGGTGGCCCGGGAACTGCTCTGGAAGATGCCCCGCAAGCTCGGTGGGGCGCTGAACTACAAGTATCTGCTGCTCACCCGGATGGGTGAGGCGCTCTTCCGCTACCTGCACCTGAAGGGCTTCGAGCGGTTCCTGCACGGCCCGGGGAACGGCCTGCGGCAGCGCATGGTCACCAGCGTCGGCTCGGTCGCGACCCGGCAGTTCAACCTGCGCGCGCTGGGCCTGGTGCCCAACGGCAGCTTCGAGGACATCGCCCGCAGCACGGTCAGCCTCGCCACCGAGGGCTTCTTCGAGCGGGTCACCGACGGCCGCATCGTCGTGCACCGGGATCAGGTGATCACCGAGTTGCTGGTCGATGACGCTGGCCGGCCCGCCGCCCGCCTGGCCGACGGCACGGTGCTCCCCGCCGACCTGGTGCTCTGTGGCACCGGCTTCCGCCAGCGCGTGCCGTTCCTCGACGAGGCGGTGCACGCCCGGCTGCAGGACGACGCCGGCAACTTCATGCTCTACCGGCAGATCCTGCCGCTCGGCGTGCCGCGCCTGACGTTCGCCGGCTACAACTCGTCGTTCTTCAGCCCGCTCAGCGCGGAGATGGCGGCGGTCTGGACGGCCGCGTACCTGCGGGGTGGGATCACCCTGCCACCCGAGGAGCGCATGCGTGACGAGGTGCGCGCCCGGCTGGCCTGGATGACGGCACGCACCAACGGACGGCACGCTCGTGGCACGAACATCATCCCGTTCTCGATGCACAACATCGACGAGGTGCTCGACGAACTGGGACTCAACCTCGGCTCGCTGACCCGGGCCCGGCAGTGGCTGTTACCGGTCGACCCGGGCTCGTACCGCGGGGTGACGGCACAGATGATCCGGCGTACCGCCGACCCGGTATCCGCCATCAGCGACGACAGCCCGATAAAGATGGATAAAGTGCGCAGATAGGGGATCAGGCGGGACCGGTCGGTGAGGAGGCTCGGGGACGATGGCAGCGGAACGGGGCCACCACCGTGGTGCGTCCGTGCCAGCGGCCCTGGCCGGCTGAGCTGTCTCGACGTCCGTGCTGAGGCGCGCCGAGTTCTTCCGTGGCCTCGGGGACAGCAGGAGCCCACGCTCGGCGACCGTCCTGGAACTGCTCTTCGACATCGTCTACGTCTTCGCGCTGGCCCGCCTCGCCGGGCGGGTCGCGGACGACCTGACCATCGTCCGGCACACCCTGCTCTCCGAGGCGGGCCAGACCGTCCTGTTCTTCACCGCGATGTGGATGATCTGGTCGCTCAACGCCCTGCTGGCGAGCACCTACGACCCGCGGCGCCCCGATCTGCAGGTCATCCTGCTGGCGACGATGTTCGGCACGCTGGTGCTGGCTGTCACCCTGCCGCAGGCCTTCGGCCAACGCGGTGTCATCTTCGCCTGCACCTACGTCGTCATCCAGGTCGGCCGACCGCTCTTCCTGTCGTTCGCCCTGCGGGGCCACCCGGTGCACGTGTTCTCGCTCCGGGTGCTGACCTGGCACCTGGCCACCGGTGTGCTCTGGATCAGTGGTGGCATCAGTGGTGGTCTCGGTCGAGGGGTCTTCTGGACCATCGCTCTCGCCGTCGAGATGATCGGCGCCGCCACCACCTACCCCCTGCCCCGCCTGGGTCCGAGACAGATCGACAGCCTGCGGGTCACCGTCTCGCAGGAGCATCTCGCCGAGCGGTACAACCAGTTCTTCATGATCGCTCTCGCCGAGGTGGTGCTCGAAGCCGGCGCCGCGGTCAGCTTTCCGGGCTTCTCGACCGAGGGAACAATCACCCTCGTCGCCTCGTTCGTGGCGGTCGTCTCGTTCTGGCGAATGTACTTCTACCACGTCAGATCCGGCCATGCCTCGACCCCGAGCGGGGAGGGGATCCAACTGTCGCGGTGGGCGAGCTACAGCCTGCTGTTGATCGTCGGTGGCATCATCTGCACCGCGGTCGGCTTCGGTCAGGTCATCGAGGACCCACACCCGCCGATCGACTGGGCGCTGGTGGCCATCATCTTCGGCGGCCCGGTGCTGTTCCTGATCGGGCGGAGCACCCTGGAACGGGCGAGCCGATCCGCACCTCGGTGTCGGGTGCTCTATCTCGGCGCTGTGGCGCTGGCCGTGGCGGCCCCGGTAATGGTGCTGCTTCCACCGGTCGCCGTGGCGGCCGTCGCGGCGCTGATGCTGGCCGCCATCACCGTGTTCGACCAACGAGCCCACCGCCGAGTCCACCGGCTGGGGTCGGAGTCCAACCCGACGCTGTGATGATCCCGTTGCGGGCCGGCGGCCACTGCGCGTAGCGTGGTCGGGCACGCCGTCGAGCGGGAAGGAGGTCAGAACAATGTCCGATGTTCTGCGCCCCCTCCGCGCTCCGGCGTCCGCGCGGGTCTGACCCGGGGCGCTCGCTTCCCGGAGGACCAACCCATGACTGATCTGGTCATTCGTCCGCTCGTCGCGGGCGAGGAAAATCTGTTCGACTCCATGCCCGATCCGCTGCCGCAGCTGCGCCAGGTCGCGTACGCCGACGGGGTCGCCGGCGGCGGCTACCGGCCCGAGACCACCTGGGTCGCGTTGCGCGCCGGGCGGTTGGTGGGCCGCGCCGCCTGGCTCCTGCCGCCGGGCGCGGTCGGTGCCCCCTGGCTGGACCGGTTCGACCTGGACGCCGAGCCGGAGGTGGGCGCCGAGCTGCTGCGCGCCGCCCACGAGGCGCTGGGCGGTCCCGGTCTGTACTACGCCGCGCTGCCGGCGCACTGGCGGCGTCGGCCGGAGGTGCTGGCCGTGGTGCAGGCACCGATGGCGGCCGCCCGGCTGGCCGGGCTGGTCGAACGGGGGGAGCGGATCCGGTGCTCCTGGACGGGCACCCCGCTGCCGGCGTCCTCCGGGCGCTACGACTTCCGGCCGCCCGCCGACGTCGCCGAGATCAACGCGCTGGTCGCCAGGATCGTCGAGCCGGACGTGCTGACCGGCGTCGAGATCGCGCGGGTGGTTGCCGGTGTCGACCTCGCCACCGACCCACTGGCCTGGTTGGGCGACGCCACCGAGGAATGGCGCGTCGCCCTGGCGGCCGGCGACCCGGTCGGGTTGGTCGGCACCGCCGGAGACGCCTGCTACCCCCTGCTCGCCTACCTCGGCCTGCTCGACGAGGCGGCCCGGCCCGAGCTGCTGGCCGAGGCGGTGCGGGTGCTGGCCGCCGGTGGTGCCCGCGAGGTCATCGCCGATGTGGAGTCCCACCGGGTGACGGTGCTCGCCGAGTTGGAGCGGACCGGCTTTCGGCACTTGCGTTCCCGGGTCGCCTTCGCGCCGCCGGACAGTCAGGAATAGCTGACCGGGTGCGCCCGGTCACCCGGGCGCACCCCCTCAGCCGGCGCGGACCCCGCCAGCTGTCAGCATCTGGGCATGCCGGAGATCATCGCCCTTCTCCTCGGCGGGTTGGCGCTGGTCGTGGCGGCGGTCGCCGGGCTCTATCTCTGGCCGGTCGGCCGCCGTGGGCTGTCGGTCGCGCCGGCCCGACCGCTCGACTTCGACACGGCCATCCGTGCCGCCGAGGCCACCATCGCCGCCGAGGCTGCCGATCCGGAGATCCGGCCCGAGTCGCGCAGCCGCCTGCTGAGCCACGGCTCCCGTACCGGCCGGGCCGTGCTGTTGCTGCACGGATACACCCTCGCGCCGGAGCAGTACGCGGGGTTGGCCGAGGAGTTCTTCGACAGTGGGTACAACGTCTGGATCCCCCGGGCCCCCCAGCACGGCACCGTCGACCGGCAGGCCCACCACCGGGTCCAGGCCGCTGAGCTGACGACGTACGCGGCGCAGGGTTGGGCCGTCGCGGCGGCCCTCGGAGACGAGGTGGGCGTCGTCGGGATCTCCGGCGGTGCCGTGCTGGCCACCTGGCTCGCGCAGGTGCCCGGCAACGTCGTACGCCACCTGTTGTTGCTGTCGCCGTTCTTCGGCCCGAACCCGCGACAGGCACCGGCGTACGCGGTCAAACCGCTCATCGTGCTGTACGGACGCCGCGTCCTGCGGGACCGCGTCACGTCGCGCGGATACTCCCTCGCCGCCGTCACCCAGTACCTGACGATTGCGCGTACCCTGCCGAATCCGCCCCGACGGACCGGTCTGCGGACCGCGGCTGTCGCGATCAGCCCGCTCGACGCCGTGGTGGACCTCCGGGCGGCGGTGCACCTGCCGCGCCGGATCGCCGACGCGAACGCGATACCGCTGCGGGTGTGCACCCTGCCGGAGGAGTTGGGGGTCGAGCACAACACCCTCAACCTCGGCGTCGACGGCGACGAGTGGCGACGGCGGTACGTCGCGCTCTACGAGGGCGACCCGGCGCCGTTGAACACGGCCGGGGCGTAGCCGGTGGGCTTGTCGCCGATGCCGAGGCCGGGGCTCACCACCCAGGACTGGTACTGCGGGGTGAACATGCCGTAGAGCAGCGGGAGCTTCGGTGCGCTCGCCTCGTCGAGCCGGCGTCGGGCGTCGGCCGGGATCTCGAAGTCGAGCGCTCCGAGGTTGCTGGCGAGCTGTTCGGGGCTGCTCGCCCCGATGACCACCGACCCGACGGCGGGCTGGGTGGCCACCCAGTTGATCGCCACCTGCGCCATGCTGCGCCCGAGATCGGCGGCCACACTCTCCAGCGTCTCGATCACCTGCCAGTCGCCGGGGCTGATCTCCCGACCCGCGGCGTCGGGGTTCGTCAGGCGGCCGGCCCCGCTCATGCCCTCGGCGGTCCGCCGGTACTTGCCGCTGAGCAGCCCTCCGCCGATGGGGCTCCACGCGGTGAGCCCCATGCCCAGGCTCTGCGCCATCGTCACGTGCTCCGCCTCGATGTCGCGGGTGACGAGGGAGTACGGCAACTGCACGTTGACCATCGGGGCCAGCCCGTGCGCCGCGGCGTAGCTCTGCGCCCGGGCCGCGTACCAGGCCGGGACGTCGGACAGCCCGGCGTACCGGATCTTGCCGGAGCGCACCAGGTCGTCGAAGGTGTGTACGACCTCCTCGACCGGGGTGATCCGGTCCCAGGTGTGCAGCAGGTACAGGTCGATGTAGTCGGTGCCGAGCCGGCGCAGCGACGCCTCCACGGCCCGCATGATGTGCTTGCGACCGTTGCCGCTGGCGTTCGGGTCGGACGGGTCGACGGTGTTGGTGGCCTTGCTGGTGAGCACGAGCCGCTCGCGTACGCCGGCCCGCTCGATCAGGCGGCCGAGGATCTTCTCGCTCTCACCGGCGGTGTAGAAGTCCGCCGTGTCGATGAAGTTCCCGCCCGCCTCCACGTACTGCCGGAAGATCGGTTCGGCCTCCTGCTCGGTCCTGCCGTACGCGGCGTGGAACCCGTCGACGCCGAAGTTCATGGTGCCCAGTGCCAGCCGACTCACCCGCAGACCGGACCGCCCGAGCAGGTAGTAGTGGTTCATGGTGGTGCCCTTCCGATTGTGGTGTCGGCCCGCTGCGGGCCACGTGTTCCAGACTTTTGCTCGGCAAAAATGGACCTGCAAGTCCAAAACCGAGCTAGGGTCGGACCCGCACCCCGAGACCAGGAGGTCCCATGACACGGGCGTTGACCCGCAAGGGCGAGGCGACCCGGGCCCGGATCGTCGCCGGCGCGGCCGCCGAGATCCGCGAGCGTGGCGTCGACGAGGTACGCCTCGAAGACGTGATGGCCCACACCGGCACCAGCAAGGGGCAGCTCTTCCACTACTTCCCGGACGGGAAGGAGGGGCTGCTGCTCGCGGTGGCGCAGCACGAGGCGGACCAGGTGCTCGCCGACCAGGAGCCGATGCTGAGCAACCTGACGACCTGGCCGGCCTGGCTCGCCTGGCGGGACCGGCTGATCGAGCGGTACCAGGCACAGGGGGTGAAGTGCCCGCTCAACGGTCTGCTCGGCCAGACCGGCCGGCGGGCGCCCGGCGCGCAGGCGATCGTGACCGGGCTCATGTGGCGCTGGCAGAAGGCGATCACCGAGGGCATCCGGCACATGCAGTCGACCGGCGACATGGCCGGAGACCTCGACGCCGACCGGGCCGCCGCGGCACTGCTCGCCGGCATCCAGGGCGGTGTGCTGCTGCTGCTCTCCACCGGGAAGATCGACCACCTCGAAGCCGTCCTCGACCTCACCATCGACTCGCTTCGGACAGGTGCTCGAACGGCCTGATCGTGTGAGAATCTGCTCGTCCGGCCGTGCCCCGGTCGCTGTCGGAGAGGGGTGGTCGCTCGTGTCGGCAGGATTGGTGGCAGTGCTGCTGGGCGGCGGGATCCCGCTCGTCGCCGCGCTCCTGCTGATGATCATCGGCGCGCTGGGGCGTCGGGCACGGGCCGGGCGACTGACCGGCCGATACACGTCGCGCCCGGGCAACTCGTCAGACAGCAGCTCGTCGAGCATGGGCGGAAGCTGAGGCCAGCCCCGCCCAACCTCCAGCGAACCTCCGCAGCTGACCGTGCACCGCGACGCTCCCGCCCTCGGTGATCAAGAGATTTGCGTCAGCAGGCTCGGCGTGTCGTGACGCGAACCTCTTGATCACCGCGGGCGGGGGTTCAGGTGGGTTCAGGTGGGAGGCGGGTGAGGTGGGCGGTGGCGTTGCGGGTTATGGCGGCAGCGAGCGCGACGGTCGCGGGCTGGACTCCGTTCTGCTGCTCCGCGGTGGCGATCCGGACCGACTGCGTCAGGTGCGCCCGCAGGTGCCCGGCGAGCAGACGGTGAAGCGGCGCCCCGGTGGCCGACCGCAGCGTCGCCAACTGCTCGGCGGTGACCATGCCCGGCATGTCGTGCCCCTCGTGCGGATTGGTCGTCGGCGCGCCAGCCTCGGCGAGTAGTTGGCGGGCGCGGTCCAGGTCCGCGCGCTGGGCGGCCGCGACCTGGGCGGCCGTTCGCCGCCAGGCCGGGTCGGTGGTGCGGGCCGGCACCAGATCGAGTACGGGCAGCAGACGTTCGGCCATCGCGGCGGTCAGTTGCAGCCAGGCGATGTCGGTCGGGTTGAACGACCCCGCCGTACCCGACGGTGTCGGCGCGACCGTCGCCGGTGGCGCGGTAACGGGTGGTGTGCCGGCCGCGTCCCGGCGCCCGGCACCGCAGCCGGCGACCAGCAGCACGGCGACGAGCAGGGCACCCGCCCTGGGTTGGCGCATCCGACTCCCTCCCCACCCGGGCGGCGGGCCCGGGATGACCGGACCCGCCGCTGAGGTGTGACCCGCTCGCTCAGATCGGTCGGCCGTCGTGACCGCACTTGATGACGGGACGGATGCAGTCCTGGACCCGACGGGCCAGCTCGGCCACCGGCCAGGCGTTGAAGAAGTCGCCGTGCATCGTGTAGCCCGGCCCGGACGCCAACCGGAACCGCGACGGGTCACCGGTGACCGGGTACCGCAGCACCTGCCGCAACTTCGGCACGTGCACCGGGTGGGTGCTCGGGCAGGCCTGGTTCACCGGGTACGCCAGGTGGCTCTTGTGGTCCGGTGAGTCGAGGTCGCGGCCGTTCCAGCACTGCGGGAAGTCCAGGTACGACTCCAGCATCGTGCCGGACGGGCAGTTGACGAAGTCCTTCGACGGCGGCACGTGTCCGGCGTGCAGGCAGGACCAGCGGGCGATGCTGTCGTTCGGCCCGGTGGCCTTCGCGTTGCCGGCGACGAGCCGCAGCCCCTGCGGGAACGGCTGGGTGTTCGCGACGACGTCGGCGCGTACGCCCTCGCCGAGGTAGTAGAACGTGGCGATCGCCGGCTCCACCGGCACGTTGTCCCGGTACAGGGTGGGCACCCAGTAGGACGAGACGTCCACCGCCGGGTTGCAGCTGGTGGGGGAGCGGACCAGGTCCGGGAGGGTGGTGTTGGCGTTCGTCACCGTGGCGCCGAAGAAGCTGTGCATGTGCGAGGCCCCGGGCAGCCCGGGGAAGATGATCGGGTCGTCCGGCAACCGGTGGCTGTAGGTGCAGTCGGCGGGGAACTCGGCGACCCGGATGACGTTGGCGCCGAAGTCAGCGCCGGCTCGGCCGGTGGCGGCGTCGGCCCGGCCGGTGGCGGAGACCAGGTACGTGCCGAGGAGCATCAGCAGTGCGCCGATCGCCGTGGCGAGGCGCAGTCGGCGGGGCATGCCGGAGAGGGGTGCGGCCCTGTCCATCGTGTGACTCCTGTCGGGAGGACGGGTCAGGGACAGCTCCGGCGCCGCCGCCGAAGACAGCGGAGTGTGTCCTGGCCAGACATGGTGGTGGCTTGGTGAGCCCGAGAAGAGAGAGCGCTCTCTTCGTCCCAGCCTCACCCGTATGTCGACTCTTGTCAATACGTTCGGCAACTGGTGGAAAAGACGCCGAAGGGCCGGGCCCCGTGGTGGGGTCCGGCCCTTCGGTGTTGGTGTGGTGCGGGTCAGCTGGTGGCGTAGCCGCGGGTGGCGATCCAGTCCGCGAGGTGCTCGACGGTGACCTCGTAGGAGGCGGTGTCCGGGTTGGCGGAGTCGGCGATCTTCACCACGTTCCCGCCATCGCGGTAGCCGACGACGCTGATGTAGTGCCCGCCCTCGAAGGAGTGGATACCACCGTCGGTGTCGGTGGTGGTGCCGGCGATGTTGGCGACCACGGCCCGGCCGTCGTCGACGGTCTTCACAACGTCGGCGCGCAGCTGGTCGGTCTGCTTGTCATCCGCGGCGGGCGTGCTGATCTCCACCGACCGGTAGGCGTTGTTCTTACCGGTCTCCTTGTTCAACACCGGGGTGATGTCGTTGATGGAGTTGGTGCCGGCTTCAGTGGTGCCCATCTCCTTGGCCATGGCGTCGACGCTGATGTCCTTGCCCTGCACGGACAGGGCGTTACGGGCGGCGGCGGGGCCGCAGTAGTAGAAGTTCGGCTGGGCCTCGTAGCGCACGCCCAGCTCCCGCTCGCCGTGGCCCTTGCGGTCGGTCTGGGTCTGCGACGCGGGCTTGCTGGTGTTCGGGGCGGCGAAGGCGGTGGTGACGGGGCCGGCGATGGCGCCGCCGGTGAAGGCGAGGCCGGCGGCGGTCAGGGCGGTCTTACGGATCAGATCGGTACGCATGATGGCGTGCTCCTCTGCATCGGGGGAAACCGCACAGGCACTGAACCGGGGGGTGTGCCCGTGGGGGGTGTGGCCGTGCGGGGACGTTCGCGGGGTGCCCGGCGACCCGCTGAGGGGTCGGCGTCGGGACAGGGTGTAACGGTTGGCGGTGGCGGGTCATTCCGCCTGCCCATCGGCCCTGTGTGATGCCGGGCCTGGCTGGTTTCGCCTACCTGGGGCCGGCCGGTGGTGCTCGGGCCTGGCTGGTTTCGCCTACCTGGGGCCGGCCGGTGGTGCTCGGCCGTGCGGGGGGTGTAACCGTGGCGGCCGGGCGGGTGTTCCCGGCGGCTGCTCTCCACCGGGCCGGGGGCGCGGTGGTCTGCCAGGTATAACGACCCGGCCCGGCCCCCGATTCCGCCGTCGGGGTGGTCCCGACCACCCGACATCCCCACCCAAACCGGACACCGATGCCTGCCGGGCTGCCCCGACATGACGGACGAACGGGATGATCGACTCGGGTTCCTGAAAAGCGCGCTGTCCCGGTGTGGGGGATACCGCGGCTTCCTGAAAGCCGAGTGGATCACGCCCGTCTGCGCCATTTGCGCCCCCTCGACCGGGGCCGACGCGGGGGGGAGACAGTGCCCGACGGAACCGGGCGACTTGGCCGGACCCGGTCCCACCCTTGGGTCACGTCGCGGGCCCGTTCGCGTGCCCCTCGACGAAGCCCTCCCGATCGGGAGGGGTGTCAGCCTTCGCGACCGGGGAACATCGCCAGGGCCTTCGCGCGCTGCGCGACGAGATCGGCGTAGGTGCCGTCACGTTCGGCCCAACGATGCATGAGAACGCCCTTCACGAGGATTTCGCGCGGGGTGGGGTTCGCCGAGAGCAGCTGCATGACCTCGGTGGCGAAGTCGTCGAGCGGCAGCGCGTGCGGGTTCACCTTCTCCTGCCCGGCTGTCGCGACGGCCGGGGGAACGAGCTCGACGACGTCGACACCGGTGCCGTCGAGTTGCGCGCGCAGCGCCTCGGAGTAGGCGTGCACCGCTGCCTTCGAGGCGGCGTAGCTGGGCATGGGCGGGAACGGCAGGAAGGCGATGCCGGAGGTGACGGTGATGAACGTGCCGGCACCCCGACCCAGCAGGTGCGGGGTGAAGGCATCGATGACCCGGATGGTGCCGACCAGGTTGGTGTCGATCGTCGCCTCCGCCGCCCCGAAGTGCGCAGGATCGCGAAGGTCTTCGGTGAGCATGACACCCGACATCGTCACCACCGTGTCCAGTTCGGGGTAACGGGCGAGCACGGCGTCCCGGACAGCGCCGACAGAGGCGCCGTCGGTGACGTCGATGCCGAACGTGCCGAAACCTTCCGCGGCGAGCGCGGAGAGGGCCTCGGGGCTGCGACCGCCAACGGCCACGGTGCTGCCCGCCGCGGCGAACCGCCGGGCCAGCTCCCGCCCGATACCCGACGTGCCGCCGACGATGAGAACTGTGCGGTTGGAGAGATCCACGAGATCTTCCCTTCGATCCAGAGGGCGCCGACGCGTCAACTCGCGGCGCGAACAGTGATGCGCGCTGTCCTTCTCGACAACAGCGCGATCACAGTCTTGACGGGGCTGGGCGGAGGTGGCAGGGCCCCCGTTTTCCCAGGTCCCACCAGGACCCCTCTGCGCCCCGCGCACCGCACTACCGTGGTGAGCATGAGGGATGAGGAGTCGGCCGGCGGCCATCGGCTGGGCAGCTACCTCCGGGCCCGGCGCGAACTGGTCTCACCGGCGCAGGTGGGGCTCCCGACCGGCGGTCGGCGCCGCGTGCCCGGCCTGCGCCGCGAGGAGGTCGCCCTGCTCGCCGGGATCAGCCCCGACTACTACCTGCGGCTGGAACGGGGCCGGGACAGGAACCCCTCACCGCAGGTCCTCGAATCACTCGCGCGCGTCCTGCAACTCGACGACATCGAGCGGACGTATCTGCTCGACCTCGCGGCGGCGCGTCCCAGGGCGCCGCGCCGCAAGCGGTCCGAGCACGTACCGGCGCGGGTGTACGAACTGCTCGCCCACCTTCAGATCCCCGCGTTCGTGGAAGGACGCGCCTTCGACGTCCTGGCCTCCAACCCGATGGCCGTGGCGCTCTCCCCGCGCCTGCGGCCCGGTCAGAACCGGCTGCGGTCGCTCCTGCTCGATCCGGAGGAACGAGCCTTCCACCAGGACTGGACGAAGGCCACCGCCGACTTCATCGCCACCCTGCGCACCACCATCGGTGACGACATCGACAACCCCCGGTTCGTCGAGCTGGTGGGCGAACTCGCGCTGTCCAGTCAGCGGTTCCGTACCCTGTGGGCCCGCCACGACGTCCGCAACCTCGATGGGGGCACGACCATTGTCCACCACCCCGTCGTCGGTGAACTACGCCTGCACCGCGACAAACTCCCCATCGGTGACGTCATCCTCGTCGTCTACTACCCCGACAAGGACAGCGACAGCGACGAGAAACTGCGGCTGCTCGCCGCACTCGCGCACACCGAGATTGCCGACGACAACACCCGGGTGGGGCGGCCCGACGCGTCGTCGAACCGCCCCACCCGTTGACGGAGCTGATCAGAAACCGAGGACGGCCCGCCCGCCGACCACCGGCAGTCGCAGCTCGCTGTCCTTCGGCGCGACCCGCAGCTCGGTGCCGCCCAGCGGCAGCAGGGTGTACTCCTGGTCGCTGGAGAAGACCACCACGCCGATCCGGTGGCCCGCCGGGAAGATGTAGTCCTTCGGCTCCATGGTCCACCGGTAGTCGTACAGCTTGCCCTGCTTGACCGGCTCGGTGCGGGCGGCGCTCTTGCGGTTCTGCGGGTCCATCCAGCCTCGCGTCACCACTGTCGGTGCTGCGGTCGACCCGGCCGGCCCGTAGTCGACCAGGTACGCGGTGAGGTTCGCGTCCGGCTTGTTGTCGATCGCCATCCGCAGCCGCATCTCCGGACGCCCCGAGATGCGCACGCTCTGCGTCAGCTCCGGGGAACGGTAGGCGAGCCGGTTGGCGCTCGCGGTGTCCGGATTGGACACCAGAGTGTCCGGGTGGATGGTCCGGCCCTCGTCGACGAAGCTCTGCTCGACAGTGGCCTTGGGCGGCTTGCCGGTGGTGAGGGTGCCCGGCGCGGTGGCGTCGGTGGCGGCGAAGCGCAGCCCGACCTCCCGCGCGGCCGGGTCGGGCCAGTTGGCGTACGTGGTGTAGGCGCGATCCTCGCGCTGGAGCACCGCCGTCGGCTCGTCCATGATGCCGTTGCGCACGTTCCACAACCAGAAGTCGAACCAGCGGTTCTCGGTCTGCTTGTACGTCCACGTCTGACCGCTCGGCAGGGTCACCGAGGCGCTGCTGCCCGGGCCGCCGTGCCCGCCCTGGTGCAACCAGATCTTGCGCGGCACGTGGCGCTTGGCGAGCTCGTCCCACCAGCCGGCGAAGTGTTCGGTCTTCACGTTCCAGTCGTTGAGGCCGTGCACCACGAAGACGCTGGCCTCGACGTCGCGGGCGTCGAGGTAGTCGCGGTCGCGCCAGAACGTGGAGTAGTCGCCGGTGATCCGGTCCTGCTCCTCGGTGATCTTCGCGAGCTCGTCGGCGCACTGCCCCTCGGCGCGGGCCTGTCCGGCGGTGTACTGGGCCAGGATGTCGAGGTCCTCGCCCTGGAACGTGCCGGGTGCGACGACGAGGCCGTTGGCCCGGTAGTAGTCGTACCAGCTGCTGATCGCGGAGACCGGCACGATGGTCTTGAGCCCCTTGACGCCCGTGGTGGCGACCTGGTTGGGCAGCGTCCCGTTGTAGGAGACCCCGGTCATGCCGACCGCGCCGGTGGTCCAGCCGGCGGTGACCGGGGCGCCGTTGGCGTCGTACCCCTTCGCCCGGCCGTTGAGCCAGTCGATGACGGCCTTGGTGCCGAGCGTCTCGGCCTGGTCGCCGCTGGTCGGGCAGCCGTCCGAGTCGCCGGTGCCGACGCTCTGGCCGAGCACCACCGCGTACCCGCGGGGCACGTAGTAGTCATCCAGCGAGCCGGGCAGGTTGGCCTTGGCCTGGGCCCGCTGCGTGCCCACGTCGAGCGCCCGGCGGCCGGAGCGGTCGGTCAGACCGTTCTGCGGCAGGTCGTCGACCAGCACGCTCGGGTACGGCACGTCACCCCAGGTGCCCTTGCGGTAGGGGCTGTGCTCGAAGATGACCGGCACCTTGAAGCCCTGGGTGGCGGTTTCCCGGGGACGGGAGATGTCGATGGCCACCCGGTCGAGTCGACCGTCGTGGTCGGTGTCCACCGGGGTCTGGACGAACACCCGTTCCTCGATCGCGTCGGCGAGCGAGAACACGGGTTGGGTCATGCCGTCGCTGACCACGATGCCGGTGGGCGTGGTGGGCGGGGGCGGGGCGGCAGCCGCTGGTGGGGCTGCGCTGAGCACCAGCGCGCCGGACACGCCGACGCTCAGGAGTGCCAGATGACGGGGTCGACGCATCCGCGTCTCCCTTCGGTTGGGCTGGTTGCCGGGGTCGGCGGGGGCCGATCTCGAAGATCCATTCGTCGCCATGCTAGGTCCGGTCCGGCGTCGCGTCGATCCCTTCGACCGGGTACGCACCTGTCGTCCACGCCGTCGCCGCCGGTCCGGCGGGCCGCAATCGAAACGACATCGAACTGAGCCCGTCGGCGATACAACGCCGAAATCCGCAGCGCGTGGGCCGGAAAACCCCCTCGTCAAGGGGTGCCCGCCTGGTCGTCTCCGTGCATATGATCTTGCGGGAAGTCGCCCGAAGAGGCGCTTTCGTCCACATAAGACGAGGAGCACCATGCTCAGGAAAACGCGGTGGCTGTTGGCCATCGCCGTCACGGCCACCACGCTGACCGCCCTACCGGGCGGCGCGGCCACGGCCGGACCCCGCCACATCGGTCAGACCGGCGCACCCGCAGCCACGGCCGATCCGAAGACGCACACCGTCACCCTGCTGACCGGGGACGTGGTGACCGTACGGGACACCGGACCGGGCTGCCCGCACGCCACGGTCCGGCCGGCCGACGAGAACGCGGTGATCCGCCAGACCTGTGGCCCCGACGGCCACCTGCACGTCATCCCCGCCCGCGTCGCGTCCCAGATCGGCTCGGTCCTCGACCCCGACCTCTTCGACGTCACCGCGCTGATCGCCGACGGGTACGACGACGAGAACACCCTCGAGTTGCCGCTCATCGTGCAGCCCGCCACGGCGTCGGCCCGGGTGGCCGCGCTCGGCGACGTGCTGCCGTTGCCCAGCATCGGCGCGGTCGCCGGCCGCGTACCCAAGAAGGGCCCGGCCACCGCGAAGCTGGCGACGAACTCGCTGCTCGCCGGCGCGAAGAAGGTCTGGCTCGACCGCAAGGTCCGCGCCACCGCGTTGACCGGCGGCAAGCGCGCCGACCTCGACCGCAACCTGGAGCAGATCGCCGCATCCGACGCCTGGCAGGCCGGCTGGACCGGCAAGGGGAGCACCGTCGCGGTGCTCGACACCGGCGCCGACTTCACCCACCCGGACCTGGTCGGCCGGGTCGCCGACCGGGCCGACTTCACCGCCGAGGGCGGTGACGCCGTCGACCACAACGGCCACGGTACGCACGTCGCCGCCACCATCGCCGGCACCGGCGCGGCCGCACAGGGGCATCGTCGCGGCGTGGCGCCGGACGCCAGGCTGATGATCGGCAAGGTCCTCGACGACCACGGCTCCGGCGAGGACTCCGGCATCATCGCCGGCATGGAGTGGGCCGCCGCCCGGGCCGACGTCATCAACATGAGCCTCGGCGGCAGCGACGCGGACGACGGCAACGACCCGCTCTCGCTCGCCGTCGACGGCCTGAGCAAGTCCACCGGCGTCCTCTTCGTCATCGCCGCCGGCAACAGCGGCGGCGCGATCTCCTCGCCCGGCTCCGCCGCCAGCGCGCTGACCGTCGGCGCTGTCGACCGCAACGACAATCTCGCCGACTTCTCCAGCCGCGGACCGCTGGTCACCAGCCACGTGGCGAAGCCGGAACTGGTAGCGCCCGGTGTCGACATCGTCGCCGCCCGGGCCGCCGGCACCAACCTGCAGGATCCGATCGACGAGCACTACGAGGCGATCAGCGGCACCTCGATGGCCAGCCCGCACGTGGCGGGCGCCGCCGCGCTCCTCGTCCAGCGGCACCCCGACTGGACCGGCGAGCAGATCAAGGCCGCGCTCGTCGGCGCCGCCGACCCGCTGACCGGCGTCGACGCGTACGCCGTCGGGGCCGGCCGGCTCAACGCGGCGCGGGCCCTCGGCGGCCCGACCAGCAACCAGCCGGTGGTCAACCTCGGCACCCTCGCGTACCCGCAGTCCGGGACCAGCGAGGCGAAGCTGAGCTGGACCGGCGCGGCGACCCCGGCGACGACCCACCTCGACCTCGACGTGTCGGTGGTCAACCACGACGGCCAGCCGGTGCCGCGCGGGGCGGCGTCGCTGTCGACCAACCGGGTGACGCTCAAGCGCGGTTCCACCGCCGGTACGACAGTGCGGATCGACCGCGCGGCGCTGGCCGCCCGGCCGGGCTTCTACCTGGCCACCGTCACCGCGCGCGGCCCCGGCCGCAAGCTGGTCTCGACCACCCCGGTGAGCTTCTCCGTCGAGCCGCCCAGCTATGACCTGACCATCCACACGAAGCCGCTGCCCGGGCTCAAGGACGGCGCGGAGAGCTGGATCAACCTGCTGGTCACCAACCTCACCGACCCGGTGGTCTACTACGACGGCGCGGGCGGTGTCCCCGGAGACACCTTCACGCTGCGGGTGCCGGCCGGCCGGTACGCGATCCTCGGCTCGTCCGTCGCCTACTACGTCGACAGTGACGTGCTGGAGACCACGCTCGCCGCCGAGGCCGACCTGGACGTGCGCGGTGCTCGGAGCGTGACCCTCGACCCGGCGCGGGCCAGGGCGGTGACGGCGACTGTCGACGGGGTGCCCACCACACCCACCAAGACCGACCTCACCAACGTCCAGACCGCGCCGAACGGGTTGTCCTGGTGGCACCAGGTCAGCGGGTACGGGTCCAAGACCACTGTCCGCACCACCGCGATGCCGAAGCCCGCTGTCGGGTCCCGGCGCAGCTGGGCGGCCGTCAACCTCGATTCGCCGGCCGGCACGGCCAAGCCGTACCGCTACAACCTGGTGCACGAGTACCCGGACGGCGTACCGGCCGACCCCGCCTTCCGGGTGGGCCGGGCCGAGCAGGCGACGCTCGCCCGCATCGATGAGCGATTCCACCAGATGGACTCGGAGGGGATGGTCACCCAGCTGATCCGCAGTGGCTTCGCGCCGGACGGGTTCCCGGTGACGCAGACCCACGAGGGGAACCTGCCGCCGAACCGCACCGACTACCTCTCGCCCGGGTTCCGCTGGGCGGACGAGGGTGTCTACGGTGGCCTGTCGGCCCAGGAGGCGCCCCGCAGCTACCAGCCGGGCAGTCAGCAGACCAAGGTCTGGGCACGCCAACCGCTGCATTCCGGCTTCTACGACGACCCGGCCGGCGTCGACCAGAGCTGCGCCACCGCGCCGTCGCGGACCCGGGGCAACCTGCACATCGACCTGGTGTCGCTGACCGACCAGCACCAGCGGGCCGACTGCCTCCAGGGCCCCTCCATCGGGGTGAACCGCAAGCTGTCGCTGTACCGCAACGGCAAGCTGGTCGAGGAACGGGACCGCCCGCTCGCCGACTTCACGGTGCCGCAGCAGCTGTCGGACTACCGGCTGACCCTCGACGTCGACACGAGCCTGATCCTGCCGATCTCCACCAAGGTCAGCACCTCGTGGACGTTCCGGTCGGCCGGGCCGGACGGGACCGCAAGCGTGCCGTTGCCGCTGCTCGCGGTGGACTACGCGCTGCCGATGGACACCAACAACCACGCCACCGGCGGTACGGCCGAGCTGGCCGTCCGGCAGGCGCACGGTGTCACGGCGCAGAAGGTGACCTCGTTCGAGGTGTGGACGTCGACAAACGACGGTGCCACCTGGACCTCGGCCCGGGTCACCAGCAGTGGCGACAGCTACCGGGTCGTGCTGCCGAAGGCCGCCGCCGGGCAGGCCGTCTCGCTGCGGGTGAAGGCCGGCGCGAACGGTGGTAGCGGCATCGACCAGACCATCATCCGGGCGTACCACGCCGGCTGACGGTCACCCCGCTGGTGCGGCCCGGGCCCTCGACCGGGCCGCACCGGCACCCCGAGACCGTCATCGGTACCGGTTGAGGACGTCACGCAGTCGGTTCTCCGGGCCCCGGACAAACAGGGCTCGGATCTCGACGAAGGGGTTGTTGCCGGGTCGGTACCTTTCGTCATCGTCCTCTTCGTACTCGTCGCGTGGATCCTCGGGCATGAGCACGAACGGTGTGCCGTCCTGGTCAGGGTGGTTCATCGGGAGTTGCGGGTTGCAGTGCCACACGGTGCCGTAGTGCCGGTTCTGCACCTCGCCGAGGTACCAGGCCGAGACTGCCACGATCGGATCCTCCTGCGCCGCGCTCACCTCCTCCCAGGTGGAGAACTGCCGCCGGAGCAGGTCTTCGAGCTGATCCAGCGACCCGGGCGTGAAGTCCCACGCGTGGCCACTCTGCTGCGCCCACCCCGGGAAGGCCGCCTCCTGCTTCGCCAGCCACGCGTTCAGCCGTGGGTTGTCGGCCCACTCCTGCTCTTCGCTCTGCCGATCGACGCTCATGGCGTTCCACCCTACGACTGTGGTGGCGCGAACGTAACGATCCCGCATCCAAAGCTATCGATCAGGTAGTGCTGGACTGCACCAGCGGCGAACTCACGCCTAGGGTGCCTGACGGCGCTGGTGACCAGATGACTACGGGGAGGCATCTGCCGCAGCGCTTCCGCTGTCTGGTCTTTCAGCCTCCCCAGACGAGGATCCAGATGAGCTACCCGACACCCAGACGTCGCCCACGCAGCCTGGCGCGAATCGCGGTGGCGGTCGCCTGCGCCAGCGTGATGACCTTCAGTGGCCTGCCTGTTCTCACCGGCGGCGTGGAGGCGGCACCGAAGGCGAAGCGCTGCGACGAGATGTACGGCGTCAGAGGCGATCCAGCGAAGCCGGGCGGACTGCCGGCGGACAGCACGATCCGTCGCGAGGCGGACTGGGACGAGTACGAGTTCGACAACCCACGGCAGGCCATGGACGGTCTGACCCTTCCCTCTGACCCGGCCGAACGCACGAAATTCCTGGACGAGATCGGCGAGGACAGCTCGCGATACAAGGAGGGCGACCCGAAGCGGGTCTACGCCACCTACAACAACAACCAGAAGAACGGCACCAGGCCGTTCGCGGGCACGTTCGACGAGTGGCTGAACGAGGTCTACATCGAGAACTACGCCCGTAACCGGCGTGGTGCCGCGTTCACCGCGAAGATCGTACGCGATCTGAACCTCGTCGGACCGGACTGGCTGTGTGAGGAGTACATCCTCGACAAGGACGGCAAGACCATCCGCAAGTACGACGCGGCCAACCACCGGACCAAGGAATTCGTCGAGTTCAAGTCCGGCGGCGCGCACGACACGAGCCAGCCGCCGAAGGACCGCGTCGTACTCAAGGACCCGAGGTACCAGGACTACAAGCTGCGGTACGCCTTCGGCCAGGAGCAGGAACCGAAGACCAGGACGGCTGTGCGGAACCTGGGCGCGGACATCGGCAACGACGCGCAGGGCAGGCCAAGGGTCACCACCTACGAGCACCGTTCCACCGCAGTCGTCCGCTACACGCCTGGCCCGCACAGCAGGTACGACTCCACCCTCAACGCCAAGCCGGGCGTGAACCAGGGCTCACGCGGCGGCGGCAACGACATGATCAACCGGTCCGCGCCGAACCCGGAGACCGCGCGCCAGCAGATCGAGCGTGCCCGTCAGTTGGACACGACCGGTCAGCGCGTGCGTGGTCCCGGCGGCGTGGACTTCTCCACCCTGGAACTGCGCTTCGTGGGCGCGCCGGTCAAGGGCGAGGGCCTGGACTATTCCTTCAGCGCCAAGAAGATGCCAGATCCGGACACCAATCCCGGTGCGGGCGGCAAGGAGAAGGCGGAGCTGGTCTCCGACTCGTTCTTCACCTGGCTCGCGCTCACCCCGGACAAGTTCTGGGTGAACCTCAACCCGGACCAACCCGACAAGATCATGGACGACCGGTTCGGCGAGACCGACGCTGGCCGCGTGCTGCTCGAAGCTGACCTGGATATGAAGCACGACTTCGCCCAGACGATGAACCCCAGCACCGACCGCGGCGCCCGCTTCTGGGACTCGCTGAGTCGGGTCGACGGACGGCCCTGCCTGCACAGCATCCGCAACTGGATCGTCCCCCAGCCGGCGCAGGTGCGGGAGCAGGACGGCGGCATCTACATCCTCGACGCGCCGCTGAAGGTCAACTCCGTTCCGCAGGAGGTCAACACGCCTGTGCCAGGCGGCACCTGCGACCTGACCAAAGCGCAGATCGAGCACAACCAGAGCCTCGTCAACACCATGATCCTCCCCGAAGTCGAAAAGAAGATCAACAACCATGCGGCGTACGCCGACCTGCGCCGGGTGTACACCTCGCGCGTCGCCGCGGAGTGGATCCGGCTGCAGGACGCGGAGAAGGCCACCGACTACCGCGCCATCATCAACAGCAACGAGGTGTCCCGATGGCCGATCCGCGGTGCGAAGTGGGACAAGAACGAAACCTGGCAGCGGTACCTGAAATCCTTCAAGGAGGGCGACTACAGCTTCGAGCGTGAGTACGGCGGCAGGGTCTACGTCTACACCGTCGGCGGCGTGGACTTCTCACAGGCACCGAAGAAGAACATCACCAAATCGGAGTTCACCACGGCGCACCCGCACCTGCCGCGCACCACGCAGACCTCCGTCAAGGCGATGACCGACGACGCCGAGACCAAGAACATCCTCTACCTCGGCGGTAACACCACCGTGAAGGCGTCCAGGGGCGGAGGCGCGACCCCCGAGCCGCCGTCCAACGACGGCGGATCGGGTGGTGGTCTGCCCATCACCGGCGACAGCCTGCCCATCGGTCTGGTGCTCACGTTCGCTGCCGCGCTCATCGCCGTCGGCAGTGGCATGCTCTGGTGGACGCGTCGCCGTCGGCGATTCCAGAGCTAGCTGTCCCGTTCAGGTCTCCCGGCTGGGCCGGTGCCGTCTCCGGTTGCTGGTCAGCGCGTTGGCTGACCAGCAACCGGAGACCTCGGGCCCGCCCTCGACCCGGTGCCGAATCCTTCTGTCGCCGGAGGTGTCGATCCGGCGGGGCGGCGTTCCGGTCGCTGATCGCGGCCGGTCTGCTGCTCGCCTGGCGGGTCACTGGCCCTCCCAGACCGCCTTCGCCCCGGAGTCGCCGGTACGGAACACGTAGTAGACGGCGACGCCGGCTGCCACCACCGACAACACCTGCAACGCCACTGTCAGCGCAGGGGAGGGGCGCCGGTCGACGTCGCCGTCGGTCGTCCTGGGCGCGACGAACCAGACCAGTGCCAGCGCCACCACGGCCAACCCGATCGTCGCGTACAGCGTGATGTCACCGAACTCCTGATGCGCCTCAAGCTTCGGCAGGAACTCGGGAGTGACCCGGTTGGCCGCCTGCATCCGCTCGAGGAAGGCGTCGCCGGAGAGCTTCGTCAGCAGGGCGGCGATCGGTGCGCCCACCGCGAGCAGCCCCAACACCCAGCGGGTGTGCGGCCGGATCGGCGCGACCAACGCGTAGCCGACGGTCAGCAGGGCCAGCAGCGGCACGAACACCACGGCTGCGTGCAGCAGCAGAGGGTGGGCGGGGATGCCCATGAACTCCTCGAACATCGGCGTCTCCTCCTGATACCGGCCGGACGTCGATCGTCCGGGCATGGACGCTATCGGTACCGCCCGGATGTGTCAGCCCCCACGATCGCCCGGCGGCGCGCGAGCCACGGCGACCTCAGGTCACCGCCGCCCGTACGCCGAGGCCGAGCAGGATCGCACCGGTCAACCGATCGAACACGCGTCGCACCGAGGCGGTGCGGAGCAGCCGGGCGGCGGCACCGGAGACCTCGGTCCAGCCGGCGAGCCAACAGGTGTGCAGCGCGGCGTGTGCCGTGGCGAGAAGCACCATCGGCACGAGCACCGGTCGACCCGGTTCGAGGAACTGTGGTGCCAGGGTGAGGTAGATGGCGGCGGCCTTCGGGTTCAGCACGTTGCCGAGCAACCCCTGCAGGTACGGGTGGTCCACCCGCCAGGGCAGCCTGCGGCTGGGAACCATTGGTGGTCGTTGCGTCTTCGTGCGACGGCGTGACGCGGACCAGAGCAGCCAGAGCCCGAGCCCGACCAGGTAACCGGCGCCGACCAGCTTGACGACCCAGAACGCCTGCGACGAGCGGAGCACCAGCGCGGCCAGACCGACGGCTGCCAGGGTGGCGTGCACGTACAGCCCGGTCACCGTACCCAGGATCACCCACCAGCCCTGCCGCCGGCCGCCGCTGGCGACCCGCGAGACGACCAGGGTCAGGCTCGCGCCCGGCGTGGCGGTGATCGGCGCGACGGCGAGCAGGAAGCCGAGCACCGCGACCCCGTGCACGCTCAGACCACCACCCGGTAGTGGGTGGTGAGCAGCCCGGTGTCGTCGTACACGTGGAACGCGACGCCGGGCGGCTGGGTCTGGGTGGTCAGCGGGCCGTCACCCTCCCAGGGCATCCGCAGCGTGGAGACGACACCCGGCGCGATCCGCAGTGGACGGCCCGCGAAGGTGCTCGCGGCGGCGGTGTGGAAGTGCCCGGTCAGCACGGCGACGACCTGGGGGTGGGCGGCGACGAGGTCGGCCAGGGGGTCGGCCGGCAGGAGCCGCATCGGATCGATGACCGGGTGGTGCAGCACCACCGGCGGGTGATGCAGGGCGATGAACGTCGGCGTCCCGGCCGGCACCGAACCCAGCTCGTCGACGAGCCACGCCATGGTCTCGTCGTCCAGGTGGCCCTCGTCGGCACCGGGCACCGACGAGTCGGCGAGGAGGAAGACCGCGCCGGCCACGTCGTGCCGGGCGTTGATCGGGCCGGTGCCGCCGCCGTCGTCGCCGAGCAGACCCTTGCGGTACGCATCGCGCACGTCGTGGTTGCCGGGGCAGACCATGACCGGCAGCGGGGAGTCGAAGAGCTTCGCGGCGGTCTCGTACTCGGCCACCTCGCCGTGGTCGGCGATGTCCCCGGTGATCAGGATGGCGTCGACCGGTCGTGGCAGGGAGTGCAGGTGGTCCATGACCCGGGCGGTCCGCTCGGCCGATCGGGGGTGGCTGTCGATGTGAGTGTCGCTGAGATGTGCGATGACCAGCACGGCGCCCCCTAATGGTTCACGAACGGCGTAAGCATTAGGGAAGCTACTCTTGGCAGCATCGACAGCACAAGCCAGCACCGGAGGGACCGATGTCAGCGCAGCTCGCGCTCGCCCTGGTCAGCACGATTCGGCACGACGGCAACGGCGGCGTCGCCGACGACCTCGACGACCTCGCCGGCCTCACCGCCTGGCTGCACGAGCAGGCCGACGCACTGCGGGAGTACGTCGACGGGTTCGACGCCCACGGCGACGTCGTCGACGAACGGACCCGACTCGACGTGGTGGCGGTGCGCCGTGCCGCGCGTGGCCTGTTCGCCGTGGCGGTCCGCCCAGGCCCACCGAGCCGGGCCGACTCGGCCTCACTGCTCTCGCCGCAGGAGGCGGTCGCCCAGCTCAACCAGGCCGCCGGGGCGGTGCCGGTCCGGCCCGTGCTGAGCTGGGCGCAGGAGGGCGCACCGTCCCTCGCCTGGCACGGCGAGGCCGCCGACGCGCGGCTCGCGATCACCGCCGGCCTGGCCCGGGCCGTCATCGGCTTCCTCACCGGTCCGGCGCGCGAGGAGTTGCGCGCCTGCCCCGCACCCCGCTGCGTGCGCTACTTCGTCAAGGACCACCCACGTCAGGAGTGGTGCAAGCCCTCCTGCGGCAACCGGGCCCGGGTCGCCCGCCACTATCAGCGGCACGCCGCACCTCGATAGCTGCCACGCTCAGCTGCGGGAACGCGGCAGGCAGTCCTTCTTGTACTTGAGGCCCGACCCGCACCAGCAGACGTCGTTGCGCTCCGGAGGCCAGGCGATCCGCGCGCTGGGTCGTGCCTGCACCTCGGCCGCGTATCCCGCCCGGACCGCGGCGTCGGCCGGATCGCCGTCACGTCGACCGGCAAACGCGTTCAACCCGTCCACGGTGGCACGGAACACGGCCAACCCGGCCTGACCGGCCCCCCTCAGCCGGACCAGTTCCTTCTCCAGCCGGCCCCGGTGCGCGTCCCAGTCCGACCCGTACACCTCGCTCAGCGCGGGGTGCTCGGCGAGCAGTCGGTCGAACTCGACCCGGGGCCAGAAGAGCAGGTCGGACTCGGCGTCCCTGCGCTCGCCGGCCCGGCGCACGAGTTGGGTCTCCAGCCGGTCTGCCAGGTCGTCCTGCCGGTCGTGCGGCAGGTTCAGGTTCCGGCGTACCCGATGCCGCTGTTGCAGCAGGAAGAAGGTGACACCGGGCGCGTCCGGCGGACCGAGATCGACCACCGGGTCGATCGCGGTGCTGGCCGGCCCGGAGGCGGCGGTCGCGCGTTCGTTGAGCACCGCGTCGACCGCCTCGCTCAGCCACTGCTCGGCAATCGCCGAACGACCACCGGCATCCAGCGCCGCGCTGACGTAGGCGGGGGCGTCGGGCTGCGTGCGCAGCAACGGGCGCAGCGCTGTCAACTCTGCCATCGCCTCGTCGTCCCGACCGCCGGCGCGGAACAGCGCCCGGGCCCGCAGCGCCCGGGCGAACCCGGCCCGCGGATCGTCCCCGGACGGGTACGCCGCCAGGGCCCGCTCCGCGTAGCGCAGGGCGGCATCCGGTCGGGCCCGGATCTCGGCGATCTCGGCGGCCAGTGTCAGCGCGTCCCCGGCGTCGTCGGGATCCTCCAGTCGGCCCTGCTCCGCCGCCTCGGCGAGATCAGCGGCGACGCCGAGCGGGTTGGCCGTCCCGAGCGCCGAGCGGCGAAGTTCAGCGAGGTCAGCCTTGGTGAGTACGTCTTTCGTCGACACGATCTCACGGTACGTCCGGGTGCTCGCGGTATGCGGGCAGATCACCTGTTACGCCGCTCTCATGCCGCCCGCCGGGCGGACTACGACCACGCGCCGGCCGCAACGGCCCGTTCGGCGTAGGTGTCGAAGTCGAGCGGGTCCCGTCCGAGAACTCGACGTACCCCGTCGGTCGGTTCGGCGAGATGGCCCGCCCGCATCCCGGCGAACAGGGCGTTCAGCCCCGTGGCCGCCTGTGCCGGATAACCCTCGGCGCGCAGTTCGGCGTGGTACTGCTCCGGAGTGAGCTCCACGTAGCGGATCGAGCGGCCGGTCACCCGCGCGATCGTGGCGACCGCCGTAGCGAAGGTGAGCGCACGGGGGCCGGACAGGTCGTACACCTGTCCGTGGTGACCGGGCGAGGTCAACAGCGTGGCCGCCACGTCGGCGACGTCCTGGGCGTCGACGAACGGCTCGGGCGTGGCCCCCATCGGCAGGGCCAGCCGACCGTCGAGCAGTGGTTGGCGAAACAGGTCCTCGCTGAAGTTCTGACTGAAGTTGTTCGCCCGGATGATCGTCCACTCGATGCCGGACTTCCGCACTGCCTCTTCCGCGGCGAGCATGCCGGGGGAGAAGTTACCGATCCGGTCGATCCCGCGCCCGGAGAGCGCCACGATCCGGCCGACACCTGAGTCGACTGCCTGCGTCACGAAGTCGGTGGCCAGCGCCGGGTCCTCCGGAGCGAGCAGATAGACAGCAGAGGCACCTGCCACGGCCGGCCGCCAGGTGTCCCGCCGCGACCAGTCGAAGCGCACCTCACCGGAGCGAGAGGCGGCCCGGGCGTGGTGACCCGCCGCCCGCAGCGTCTGGACCAGCCGGCGACCGGTCTTGCCGGTGCCGGCCATCACGAGTGTCGAAGGTGCGTTCGTCGTCATGACCACGAGTCAACGCGCCCGGTCGTTTGCGGGACATGTCCTGTCGTACGCCGGGCATGTCCGATCGTCCGCGGTCCATCCTCCGCGACCTATCGTCGGAGACATGGACCCGTTCGACAATCTGCTGCGCGGTCTGCACGCCGACGGCGCGGCCTTCGGCCGGTCGGTGCTGACGCCGCCGTGGGCGCTGCGGTTCACCGACGGCGCCCCGCTGACGCTCTGTGTTCCGATGCGGGGCGAGGGCTGGATCTCCCATCCGGACAGCGACAAGCCTCGCCTGGTCCGGGTCGGCGAGGCGGCCATCGTGCGCGGGCCGGCGCCGTTCGTATTCTCCGCCGAGCCCCGGTCGAGCTTCGAGCCCGGGGAACTGCGGGACGTCCGGCGCGGCCAGACCGGGGTCGTCGACCCGGTGGACGCGGATCACACCGACCGCCTCGTGCTGTTGGTCGGGGTGTACCACGTCCGGGGTCGGGTGCCTCAGCGGTTGCTGGGCGCGCTGCCGCCGGTGCTCGTCGTGCCGGAAGACCAGGACTGCGCCGCGCTGCGCGACTACCTGGACGCCCAACTCAACGCGGGTCGGCCCGGACGGCAGGTCGTGCTGGACCGTCTGCTGGACTGGTTGTTGGTGTGCACGGTCCGGGACTGGTTCGACCAGCCGGAGGCCGAGGCGCCCGGCTGGTACCGCGCCCTGAGCGACGACACTGTCGGTCCGGTGCTGCGCGCCATGCACGACGCGCCGGGCCGACCGTGGACCCTGGCCAGCCTGGCCGTCCAGGCCGGGGTTTCCCGGTCCACACTGGCGAAACGGTTCACCGCATTGGTGGGTGAACCGCCGCTCACCTACCTGACCGACTGGCGCATGGCGGTGGCCGCCGACCTGCTGTCCGAGTCAACAGCGACGGTCGCCGCCGTGGCGCGTCGCCTCGGGTACGCGGACGCGTTCGGCTTCAGCGCGGCCTTCAAACGCGTGCACGGCCTGAGCCCGAGCGGGCATCGACGGCTCACCCGGGTCGACGTCACGGCGGCGTGACCGGCACTCATCGAGGGCCCAGAGCCGGTCGACGAGTGGTCGCAATACCAACGAACTACGGTCATCTGCCGTCAACCCGTCGTCGGTAGCGTCCGGTCGCCAGTTTCTCGACCAGATCGCACAAAAGGCGGAGTTATGGGCACGGTGGATCGGCGCACGTTCCTCAAGGCGATGGGAGTCCCCGCGATCGGCGCGGCGCTCCCGCTGGACCTCAGCAAGGCGCTCGCCATCCCGGCGAACAACCGGACGGGCACGATCAAGGACGTCGAGCACGTCATCATCCTGATGCAGGAGAACCGTTCCTTCGACCACTACTTCGGCACCATGCGCGGCGTACGCGGATTCGGTGACCCCCATCCGGCGACACTGCCGTCCGGCAAGGACGTGTGGCACCAGCCCAATGGGGCCGACGAGCTGCTGCCCTTCCGGCCCGAGGTGAAGGACCTCGGCCAGACCTTCCTGCCGGACCCGCCGCACGGCTGGAACGACGGGCACGCCGCCTGGAACGACGGCCGGTTCGACAGGTGGGTGCCGAACAAGGGCGTCACGGCGATGACCTACCACACCCGCCAGGACCTGCCGTACCACTACGCGCTCGCCGACGCCTTCACTGTCTGCGACAGCTACCACTGTTCGCTGATGGGGCCGACCGACCCGAACCGCTACCACATGTTCAGCGGCTGGGTCGGCAACGATGGCAAGGGTGGCGGTCCGGTCATCACCAACGCGGAGGCCGGCTACGACTGGTCCACCTACCCGGAGCGGCTGGAGCGCAACGGCATCTCCTGGAAGATCTACCAGGACGTCGGCACCGGCCTGAACGCCGGCGGCTCCTGGGGCTGGACGAACGACCCGTACATCGGCAACTACGGCGACAACTCGCTGCTCTACTTCCACCAGTACCAGAACGCGCAGCCCGGAACGCCGCTGGCAGACAAGGCCAAGACCGGCACCGAGATCAGGACGCAGGGCCGCGACCCGGAGGCGCTGCTGGCCGACTTCCGCGCCGACGTCGAGGCGGGACGCCTGCCCCAGGTTTCCTGGATCACCGCTCCCGAGGCGTACACCGAGCACCCGAACTGGGAGCCGGCGTACGGCTCCTGGTACATCTCGCAGGTCATCGACATCCTCGCGGCGAACCCCGAGGTGTGGAGCAAGATGGCGCTCTTCATCACGTACGACGAGGAGGGCGGCTTCTTCGACCACGTGGTCCCGCCGACCCCACCGCAGTCGCGGGAGCACGGGCAGTCCACGGTGCCCACCACCAACGAGATCTTCCCCGGCGACGCCAACCACCCGGCCGGACCCTACGGGCTCGGCCTTCGCGTACCGATGATCATCGTGTCGCCGTGGACCCGCGGCGGCTACGTGAACTCCCAGGTCTTCGACCACACCTCGCTGATCAAGTTCCTGGAGGCGCGGTTCGGACACGGCCGGCCGGACCTGATCGAGCAGAACATCACCCCGTGGCGGCGTGCCGTCGTCGGCGACCTGACCACGGCCTTCGATTTCCGACACCCGAACCGCTCACGCGAGGTCAGACTGCCCGACACCGACGACTTCAAGCCCGACGAGCTGGTCCGGCACCCCGACGAGGTGCCGGTCCCGCCGGCGGACCAGCGGCTGCCGAAGCAGGAGCGCGGGGTGCGCCCGGCGCGGCCGATCCCGTACACCCTGCACGCCGACGGGCACCTCGCCGACGGCGCGTTCCGGATCGACTTCCGCAACTCGGGCGGGGTCGCCGCGGTCTTCCAGGTCCGCCAGGCAGGCAGCGCGGACGCCCCGCGCAGCTTCACCGTCGAGCCGGGCAAGCACCTGTCGGACACGTGGAAGGTCGAGTCCGGGTACGACCTGTCGGTGCACGGGCCGAACGGGTTCTTCCGCCGGTTCACGGGCGGCCGGTCGAACCTCGACGTCACCCCCTCGTACGACGAGCGGGACTTCAAGGTCGCCCTCACGCTCACCAACCGTGGGTCGAAGCGGGTCGAGGTAACCGTCCGGGACCTCTACAACTCCCGTCCGGTCAAGCTGTCGCTGCGGCCCGGCGAGACGGAGCGGGCGCAGTGGCCGCTCTCCCGTACCCACGGCTGGTACGACCTGACCGTCAGCGTCGCGGGTGACGCCGCCTTCGAGTACCGGTACGCGGGCCACGTCGAGAACGGCAAGGACAGCATCAGCGACCCGTCCCTCGGCGGGCTCGTCTGATCTGACGCACGCCGATGCCGTGCCGGGCGGCCGCCACGTGGCCGCCCGGCACCGGCGTGGGTTCAGTCGTCGCCGCCGCGCCCGGCGGTTGCCCACGTCCAACCAGCTTCGCAGGCCCAGGGGGAGTCGGCGTGCCGCGTCCTGGTGACGGCGGAGCAGCGCCCGGATTCTGGCCAGCAGTTCGGCGACTTCGGCAGGCTTGACCAGATAGTCCTCCGCGCCGGCAAGCGGCGGCCTGAGCGCCCGGCAAGGCGGGGGTCGCGGGCTCAGTCGGCCAGCAGCTCCCGCACCCGCGGGATCACCGCCGTGGCGTACAGCTCGATGCTGCTCATCAGGTGTTCGTGGGCCAGGGTGCCGGTGGCGTACTTGAGGTCGATGCGCTGCAGACCGAGCACCCGCACCGTCTCCGCGACCTTGCGGGCCACCGTCTCCGGCGAACCGACGTGCCAGGACCCCTCGGCGATGTCGGCTTCGAACCGGGCCCGGGTGGCCGGCGGCCAACCGCGCTCCCGGCCGATCCGGTTCAACATGTTGCGGGCGTGCGGCCAGAGCCGATCGGCCGCCTCCTTGTCGGTAGCGGCGACGAAGCCGGGCACGTGTGCGATGACCGGAAGGCGCTCGCGGCCGAACTGGTCGAGGGCACGGTGGTACAGCTCCACGTAGGGCGCGAACCGGGCCGGGTCACCACCGATCACCGCCAGGGCCAGCGGGAAACCGAGCCGGGCGGCCCGGACCACCGACTGCGGGCTGCCGCCGACGCCGACCCAGGTGCGAATCCGCCCGGACTCCGTCTTCGGGTAGACCTCCTGCTGCTTCAGCGGCGCCCGTACGCTGCCCTCCCAGGTCACCGGACCTTCCGCGAGCAGCCGGGACATCAGCTCCAGCTTCTCCTCGAACAACTCCTCGTAGTCACCCAGGTCGTAGCCGAACAGCGGGAACGACTCGGTGAACGAGCCCCGGCCCAGGGTGATCTCGGCACGGCCCTGGGAGACCGCGTCGAGGGTGGCGAAGCGCTCGAAGACCCGCACCGGATCGTCCGAGCTGAGGACGGTCACCGCGGTGCCGAGCCGGATCCGCTCGGTCCGACCGGCGATAGCGGCGAGCACGATCTCCGGGGCGGAGATCGCGAAGTCGTCGCGGTGGTGCTCACCGAGGCCGATGGCGTCCACGCCGAGCCGGTCCGCGAGGACCGCCTGCTCGACGACGTTGCGGATCACCTGCGCGTACGGCAACGGTCTGCCCTTCGCGTCGACTGTGACATCCCCGAAGCTGTCCAGCCCGAACTCCACCTCGGTGGCCACGTCCATCCTCCTCGTCACGATGCGCCCGCCGCATCCGTTCTCCGCTGCTTCCGGCACTTCAACCCCGATCCCGCGGACCCGAATTCCCCGACCTGGGCGTGGTGAACAGCACGTCGGCCGAACCCGGCACACACCGTCACCGGTCAGCGCCGGACCGTCCGCCGCTGGTCGGCGGCTACCGCAGGTACGCGAGCATCCCCGGGCGGCTTCCCGGCAGGCCGTACTCCTCGACCAGCATGCTGACGTTGCCGAACTCCTGCCCGTCGATCAGCCACGGCTGCGTCGAGCGGCCCAGCACCTCGGCGAGCCGCCGCTGCCGGGGCGTCAACGCCGCGACCGGTGCCGCCATCGGCGCGGGACCGTCCGGGAAGGCGAGGCGCAGCGCGGCACCCAGCACCGTCAACGACCGGTCACCGCTGACGACGGGCAGCCGGTCGAGCAACGCGTCGAAGGCCCGGTCGCTGTGCCGCGGGCCGAGCTGCCGCAGGGCCAGGCCCGCGTAGCCGCCGAGGTCGCCGTCGAGGAACGGCACCCACCCCTCGGGCAGGGGTGTCGGCACCTCGTCCCGGCTCGGATCGGCCGCGTGGTCGGGGGCGGCGATGCCGTCGGGCGGGGCCGCCGCCCAGCTCAGCAGCTCCTCGACGGTCGCCGGGTCGGCCGCCGCGCCGAGGACACGGGCCCGCCCGATCGCGGCGCCCCACCGCACAACCGGGCGCGGATCGGCCAACCAGCGGACGTCCGGCGCCGCGCCGAGCAGCCCCGACGCCACCAGCATCGTCGCCACCTCGCCGGACGCCACCTCGGCGCCAGGCTTCCCGGCGGCGTCGATCGCGGCAGCCAGCGCGGGCACGCTGCCGGTGGCCTCCTCCGGAAACCAGGCCACTGTGTACGCCGCGCCCGTCCGCACGCCCGGGTCGTTGTGGTGCAGCAGGGTGCGCAACAGCGCCACCCCGGCGCGCACCGCGTCGTAGACCGACAGTTCGATGTACGCCCACAGCCGACTCTGCTCCGCAGCGGTGAGCGACTCGACGTAGGTGTACTCGACGTACTCCTTCGCCGACTCGTCCGGGCCGGTCCACGGTGGCGGCTTCGCGGCGAGCAGCTCACGCCCACCCTCGGCGGCCCGGCGGTGTTCGGCAACCGGGAAACCGTCGGGGAGGACACCCTCGTCGAAGCCGACCGCCAGGGCGCCCAGCAGCCCGAGCACCGCCGCCGGATCCGGGGTGGCCGCATCGGCGAGCAGTTCCAGCAGGAACGGCACCGCGTACGCGCTCGCCTCGAACCGGCCGCCCTGGTGGAAGACGTTGGTGTACAGCTCGCCCAGCGCCTCGTCTCGGACGGCCGGGTCGGGCGAAGCGAGGGCGCGCAGCTGGTCGGGCACGTCGTCGGCCGCCCCGTACGCGTGGCCGAGCCGCGCCCAGTCGATGTCGTCGAGTCCGTCGAGCACGCCCCATGCTCTCCCGACTCCTGACCGTCCGGTGCGGCGGGCCGGTCAGAACTCCTCGTACACCGCCGGGTCCTGGTCCGCGAGTCGCCCGTCCGGGCGGCCCAGCGCGGTGATGGCCGCGACCTCCGCGTCGGTGAGCGTGATCCCGAAGACGTCCAGGTTCTCGGCCTGCCGCTGCGGGGAGGCGGCCTTGGGCAGCGGGATCACCTGACGGGCCACGTGCCAGGCGAGGATGGCCTGCGCCGGGCTGACGCCGTGCGCCGCAGCGATCTCCCCGATCACCGGATGCTGTCGCAGGTCGTTGCCGTGGCCGAGCGGGCTCCACCCCTGCACCAGGATGCCGTGCTCCCGGTGGTAGTCGAGCGCCTCCTGCTGCGGGAAGTACGGGTGCACCTCGATCTGGTTGACCACCGGGGCGACACCGGTCTCGCCCACCAGCCGCTCGATGTGCTCGGGCAGGAAGTTGGACAGACCGATGTGCCGTACCAGCCCGCGTTCGCGGGCCTCGATCAGCGCTTGCCACGCCTGCACGTACCTGTCGACCTTCGGGTTCGGCCAGTGGATCAGGTACAGGTCGATCCGGTCGAGGCCGGTGCGGAACACACTCTCCTCGACGGTGGTCAGCGCCTCGTCGTAGCTGTGGTGCCGCCCCGGCAGCTTCGAGGTGACGATCAGCTCGTCCCGTACGTCGCCCGCCGACCGCACGGCCCGACCGACAGCGCCCTCGTTCTCGTAGTTGAACGCCGAGTCGAGTAACCGGTAACCCGCCCGGATCGCCTGACCGATCGCGTCGACACCCGCCGAGCCGTCCAGTTGGTAGGTGCCGAGCCCGATCGCCGGCAACGTGGTGCCGTCGGCGGCCGTCAGATGCGGAATCGTCATGATCGGAACCCTACCCGCGCGAGCCGTCCCACAGGCGTGTCCTGCGCTCGGACGGCCCCTCAGGCGGACCCGGCATCAGCGGGGGCGTCCCGGATGGCGAGTGCCGCCTGGACGAGCGCGGCGTGGGTCAGCGTCTGCGGGTAGTTGCCGAGGTGGGCACCCGTCGCCGGGTCCACCTCTTCGGCGTAGAGGCCGAGCGGGCTGGCGTGGTCGACCATGGCCCGGAACATGTCGACGGCCTCGCGGCGACGCCCGGTGCGGGCAAGGCCCTGAACGAGCCAGAACGAGCACGGCAGGAACGCGCCCTCGGTGCCGGGCAGGCCGTCACGGCCGGGCGGGTAGCGGTAGAGCAGTGGGCCGCCGGCGGACAACCTGTCTCGCACGGCGTCGACGGTGCCCCGCACCCGCTGTGACTCGGCCCGGTCCATGTCCAGCAACGGCAGGACGAGCACTGCCGCGTCGAGATCGGCGGAGCCGTACCCCCGGATGTAGCTGTCCGCCCTCGTGTCGAAGCCGCGCGTCCGGACCTCGGCGGCGATGGCATCGCGGGCGTTCCGCCAGCGTCGGCGCTGACGCTCCCGCAGGGGGTGCGTGTCGGCGATGGCCAGGGCGCGGTCCAGCGCGAGCCAGCCCATGAGCTTGGAATGGACGTGCTGGCCGGGCTCCCGCACCTCCCAGATGCCGGCATCGGGTTCCTGCCAACACTCGGCGACCACGTCGGCGAAGCCGCGCACCGCCCGCCACGTCTCGGCGTCGAGGCGATGCCCGGCCGAAGCGAACGCCCAGGCGGCGTCGATCACCCAGCCGTAGCCGTCGAGCTGGTGTTGACCCGCCGCACCATTGCCGATCCGCACCGGACGACTGTCCAGGTAACCGGGCCAACCAGGCAGTTCTCGTTCCGCTGGCACGTGCCGGCCGTGCACGGTGAGCAGCGCCGGCAGGCGTGGCCGTTGCAACCGGCTGGCGTGCAGCAGCCAGGCGAGGAAACCGCGGGCCTCGTCGGCCTTACCCAAGCTGAGGAAGGCGCTGACGCCGATGCTGGCGTCCCGGGGCCAGACATAGCGGTAGTCCCAGTTGCGTCCGCCACCGGGATCCTCGGGCAACGACGTGGTCGGTGCGGCCACCGGCGCTCCCGACGGCGAATAGGTCAGCAGCCGCATGGTGAGCAGGCTTCGGGCGACGTGTTCCCGGAACGGCAGCCGCTCGTCGATCTCCGCGGTCCAGGCCCGCCACCGGGCCTCGTCCTCGACGAGCAGGTCCCAGGCGGCCTCCGGCTCGACGTGGATCAGCGGTTCGCGGTGGGCCACGGCCAGGACGAGGGTGACCGGACGGCCCGGCCGGACCGTGACCGAGGTGGGCCGACCCGGTTCAATTCTGAACGGGGGCGTGCTGTCGAGCGCGACAGCGAGCGCCCCCCACTCACACACGAGGCCCTGGCGCCGGTGGTGGCTACGCGGCCGGCGGTGCCGTACGCCGAGGCGCGGATCGAAATCCACCACCGCGTCGACCGGTGCCTGCTCGGCCGACAACCGTCGCACGATCAGTGTCGTCGGCAGCAGCCGACCGCTGACCTCGGCCACCATCGCCTCGGTGAGGCGCAGCCGGCCGTCGCCCACCGCCCAGGTGGTCTCCACTGTGGCGGTGTGCTGCTTGTACCGTCGCTCGACGACGGTGGCCGCTCCGGCCGGGCCGACCCGGAACGTGCCGGCTTCCGGGCCTCCGACCAGCCGACCGAACAGCGGATCGCCGTCGAAACGTGGTACGCACAGCCAGTCCATCGCGCCGTCACTGGACACCAGGGCGGCGGTGCGCGTGTCGCCGATCAGCCCGTAGTCGCTGATCGGTGGCCCGTCGGTCATGCAGATCGCTCCGTGCCGGGCCGCCTGGACGAGCGGTGGGTCACGCGGGTCACCTGGCCTGCAGGAGCAACCCGAGGAAGGCCCCGTAGACGACGTGGACGACGACCGTGACCAGCGGGGTCTGGATGCCGTAGTTGACGGCGAACAACCCGGGCGGCTCCAACACCGCAGTGCTGGCCGGCCCCGCCCGCTGCGACGCCATCCGCGGGTGGACACCAGGAAGCAGCGGCAGAATCACCGTCAGCGCGATCCCGACGTGCACGACCCCCAACACCGCCCCGAGCCACCAGGTGGAACGATGCAACAGCGCGAACGCGGCCGCGTAACCGAGCGCGAAACCCTGACCAATGCAGAGATGCAGGAAGAACCCGACGACCCGCGCCCGGTCCGGATCCCCGGTGACGAAAGCCCCGAGCACCAGGGGAAGGTCGAGCCGGGTGAGACCGGCCAGTTGAGCAGTGATCATCGCCGCGGTGAGCGCCGCGGTGGCGACCAACCCGAACAACGCCCATCCGGCCCAGTCCATCTCAGCGGTTGTCGACGCCGAGGGCGTTGTCGTTCATCGGTGCACCCTTCGGCTGAACAACGTGAAACCCACGGCCGTGGGCCGCCCACCCGGCGCCCGACTTCTCACCATAGGTCACTGGACCGGTCGGGTTGACCTCCTCGCTCAGACATCCCTTGACCAGTTGACCCCGTGTGGCGAGTGCCCCTTCGCACCTGTCGTGCCGCCGAGCCCACCGGTCGTCAGCCGAGGTCGTCTCCGATGGCCGTTTCGTAGACAGTCTCGACCGGTCGGATCACCTTGACCATCGACGCGAGGTATTCCCGCGTCTCCGGGTCCGTGGAGTAGACGATCGTGCCCCGCATCCCGCGGGTCAGCAGAACCTTGTAGGTGTTGCGAATCAGCAAGTCGGCTTCGGTGTCGCTGACCAATTTGCGACTGCGAAACGCCGGGTCCTTCGACTCCTCGCGTCGAGTCACCAGCCGGCCATCCCGCGCCACCAGATCCGGTCCGATG
Organism: Glycomyces sp. NPDC047369; assembly: GCA_040643255.1. GTDB lineage: Bacteria > Actinomycetota > Actinomycetes > Mycobacteriales > Micromonosporaceae > Glycomyces. Next base: position 650,748 of record JBEYTX010000003.1, read on the forward strand.
ATGACGCCCGACCAGGTGTACTCGAAACCCTGCGCGGTGTAGACGCAGCCCACCTGGCCAAAGCCGTCCGGGTCAGTGGCCCAGAACGCGCTACCTGGCGCCTCGCCGACGCTGCGGTCGCTCTTGACGTTCCAGGGCCTCGACCAGCCGCCGATCTGTACGTCCGGCACCAGGCTGTCGTCCGCTCGCGGGTCGCTCCACGGCCAGCAGTAGCCGGCGGACATGCGCGCCGTGAGACCGCCTGCCTGCCTGCCGGCGAGGAAGGTCTCCAACTCCTGCGGCGACTCGGCGAGGCGCAGGTCGACCCTCCCGTCGCCGGTCCAGACCGACGGCTCGCCGCCGTCGAGCCCGAGCAGATCAACGACCCACTGCTCGTACGCCTCGCTGCCGCCGCAGCGGAACTGAGTGTGTAGAGACACCACCTCGACGTCAAGGTTGAGCTGCTTCGCGTACGACGAGATGACCTCCACGTTGCCCAACTCACCCGGCTTGACTACCTGGTGCTCATCGAGCAGGAAGACCGGCACCCGAGCAGCGGCGATAAGCTCGTCGATCTGCGACCGAGCCTTCTCCCGCTTGACTTTCGGCGTGAACCGGTTGACGGAGGTTTCCCGGATGCGGTGCGCCTCGTCGCAGATCAAGACGTCCAGACCGTTGCGCTCGGCGGACATGAAGCTGTTGAAGTAGCTGAACAGGTTCTTGATCCGGGTCGAGCCTTTGCCTGCGTACCGGCGCAACGTCTGGGTGAACGACCGCGAGCCGGTCGCGTGCATGACGGACCGGTTCTGGCGTGCCAACTCACCGAGCACCGACAACGCGATCACGCTCTTGCCGCTCCCCGGTCCGCCCGATACGACAACGACCGATTTCCGATCCGCCGATCGGGCGCGCTCCACGGCGTGCAGCACCAACTCGTAAGCCACACGCTGCTGATCCAGCAGCGTGAAGTGCGACCGGCTTTGCAGTTCCTGTGCGGCGTACCTGAGCAGATGACGACTGGGGCGAACGGAACTGGTGAGGAACCGGTCTGCGGCCCCGGTACCTGATGTCGGGGCGAGATGGGTGCGCAGGTAATCGATGAACTGGCCGCGCCGCTGCTTGGTGAAGATGCGGCTCTGCTCGGTTGATCCGCGATCGAACAGGTCACTGATGTCTCGGTCGACCGCGTTGTGTAGGTATGCCACCCCACGGATCCGGTTCCGCTCCGTGGTGAGGACGCCGAGAAAGTCCGTCAGGTACTGGCAGTACAGCTCGACTTGGACGCCAGGGTGGAGCCGTGGGCCACGTGCGTGTTCCACCGCCACGAGGTCGCCGGAGCCCTCGTAGGACTCGGCGTAGGACCACTGCTTCAACTCCACGACAACGTAGGAGTCGTCGGCGGTCCTCGGGTCCACACCGGCGAGAACCACGTCGACCCGCTTGCTGGTCAGCGGCAACTGGTACTCGACGAGCATCTCGACCTGGCTCAGGCCGGCATCGGCGAGATCCTGGCCTAGCACCTCAAGGCTGCGCGACCAGGCACGGCGTTCCGCCGGACTCACGTTTCGGCCGATCTGCTCCGCGATCCGGTCCGCGAGAGTTCCGTTAGCGACCAGGCGCAGCAGACCATCGGCGGACGTACGAAACGCTGACAACTCTTGCCCCCGGGCAGCACGAAGTGATCGTGCGCATGGGGGGCGTATCCGACACTCGCCGGAAGCCCGTCGTGACGCGCTCCTACGTGGTGGACTGTAACGAATAGATCAACTCGGCGCCATGCCGACGCTGCCTGCGGCTACCGCTTCGAGGCTGAACCGCGAGCCAGGTCAACGGGGTAGCGACGAGCCGAATCCTGAAGCTTGGTCAGAGCCGCCTCCACTAGATCGACGTCGAGTACATCGGCGAGCCGGGTCAGGTAGATCATGACGTCGCCGATCTCGGCTCTCACCCGTTTGCCGGCGTCCGGGTCAGACATGACCGCCGCAGACTGCTCGGGCGTGAGCCACTGGAACTCGGCAATCAGCTCACCAACTTCACCAGCGAGTGCCATGGCCAAGTTCTTGGGCGTGTGGAACTGTTGCCAGTCCCGTTCTTCCGCGAATTGCCGTACGCGGCTCGTCAGGTCGTCCATGGCCTGAGCATGGCAGGCCTGCGAGCCAGCGGCGGCAGCCCCATTGCTGTCCCTCCGCTACTGGCGATGCCGGCGGACCGACTGCGAGTGGACGCGGTCGTCGGCAACTCCGGTGACCAATTCAGAGGTGAGATGGTCAGCGGCGGGCCCGCCGTCGGATTCCTCAAGAATCTCGGACTGTCTATTCCGTGCGAATGTGACAGGTCGATGCGAGAGCCCGAGTTGCTGAAGGAATTATGTACGGAACCGATTGCTAGGTGCCGTCGTCGGTCACAACGAAATGATGACCGGCTGGATCTGGACGTTCTTTTTCAGCTGCTGCGGCGAGGGGATTGGCGTGCTGATGCTGACGGACGTGTTGTAGCCGTAGATGACGACCCCGTCGAGGTGGTTCGCGCCCGGCCAGTTCGACTCCAGGCGGACCGCCATCTGGGTGGGGAAGTTGGTCACCTCCTCGGCGCACGACCGGATCAGGACGACGCTCGGGGTGGCGGTCAGGTGGGTGGCCAGCATTCGGGCCAGCTTCTTGTACGTCCAGCCCCAGTCCTTGGCACCGGCTTCGGCGTCGCCGATTTCCTCGTCGTTGCCGTGCGCGCGGATGCACAGCGGCTCGCCCGCCTGCACCCCGGCCAGGTAGGTGGCCAGTTGCCGGTCCGCCTCGGCCTGCGTGAGCCCGGCGTCGATGGGTAGGAGGGCACCCCACGCGTCCGCGCCCGATTCGGGAGCCTCAGACTGACCGCGTGTCTTCGGATCCTGCGTCGCCACGATGAACATGACATTCTCCTTTAGGAATGGTCGCCTGTTTCAGCGAAACCGCCGAAGGCAGATTAGCGTGGTGGTCGAAGAAGTGCCCTGTCAGCTATCCGGCTCGCATTTAACTCTGTCGGTGGTCGGACAAAATGCTGGCGGCTTCGACGGAGTGACACGTGATTGCCGTCCATCACGGATGCGCAATTCCCGCACGTGCAACAGACGTGCGATGGCAGCCGGCGTTGGGGGAGCTACCCGGGGGGTGAGGGTGCGTTATCAGATCCACGTCGAGCAGGAGTTGCCCGCAGGGGCGCTCTGCCGATTTCTGGACGAGAGCTACGGCATCTCGCCGGACGCCGTCTACGTGGGACGCGTCGAGGATCGAGCAGTCGATGACCCTCGGCCGGTCGCCATGCTCAGCCCTCCACCGCACGACGAGGAGTTCGGCTGGATCCTGACCGGTGACACCGACCCAGCCGATGCCACCGGTCAGGGTGAACGAGAGTCGGCGATTACCTTGGCCCGCGCCTTCGGGGTGCGGGCGCTGGTCGACGACGGCAGCATCTACCCCAGCCGGTGGCTGCTGGTCAGCACCGACGGCAGCAGTGGCCGCGTCATCATCGACGAGGACGCGGCGGCCGACGGGCACCTGCGGGTGGTGCACGCCCTCGAACCGATCAGTGCGGAGCCGCACCTCGCCGTCACACCGCCGTCGAAGTGGGCAGGTGACTGGTGACCGACTGGTTAAGGCGGCGCCCGCACACCGTCGGCGACGCCCGACCTTCAGCTGGCGCGGCCCTCATGTTTGGCCGCCGCGATGAAGTCCGTCCAGGCCTGGGCGGTGAAGGTGAGTACCGGTCCCGTGGAATCCTTCGAGTCGCGCACGGCGACAACGCCGGGGAGGTTTGTGGCGACCTCGACGCAGTCACCGCCGTTGTCGCCGCTGCGGGTGCTTTTGCGCCAGACGGCGCCACTCAGGTCAGTCATGCCGCATCTCCCCAGCGATCCGCTTGATCATGTCAGTCGATTCTGCCTCGCCGAGGGCCAGCGCATCCAGGCCTCGCCAGACGCGCTGGTAGGCGGCCAGCTCGTCGGGCTTGTCGAGGTACAGAGCGCCGGTCAATGACTCGCTGTAGACCACGGAGGGCTCCGGCGCGGTACGACCGCCCTTGGTGGCCGGGAAATCGAGGATCACAAAGGATCCCGCGACCGCCCCGGGCTGCGGGCCTGCTGCCAGGGGCAGCACTCTGACGCTGACGTTCGGTAGCTCGGACAGCTTGGTGAGGTGAGCGAGCTGCTCGGTCATGACGGTTGGGCTGCCAACGCCACGCCGAAGCACCGCCTCGGACAACACGGATTCAACCCTGGGAGCTGCCGGCAGCCGCCGAGAGAGCAGTGCCTGCCGTTGAAGCCGGACCTGGACCGCGCGCTCGCGTTCCTCCTCGTTCAGCATCCCGCCAAGGCGGTAGAGCGCGCGGGCGTACTCCTTGGTCTGAAGGATCCCAGGGATGAGCGACTCGTCATAACGGCGGAGGTGGGCGGCGGCGGATTCCAGGCCGACGTACAGCTCGAACCAGTTCGGCACCGCATCGCCGTACGCGTGCCACCAGCCCTTCGACTTCGTCTCCACGGCCAGCCCGCGCATCGCCTCGGTCATCTCCGGCGACACCCCGTACAGCTCGCACATCGCCTTGACGTCGAGCACCCGGACGGAACCCTGGCCGCATTCGAGGCGCCAGATCTTCTGCCGGCTGTATTCGAGGGCCTCGGCGGCGGCGTCGAGCGTCACCCCGGCCTCGTTGCGGAACTGCCGCAGCAGCCGGCCGAGTTGCCGGCGCGGCACTGTCGATCCGATGTCTTCGGGCATCCGCACACTCCCTGGTTCCGTCTCGCAACACTGCGTGACCTGCTCCTGCAACTCCTACGGGTTTCAGCAAAGAAAGTCAATGCACAGCAGCGAAATTGCGGTTTAGAACGTTGCGTTTCCACTGCGGACTGTCGCAGGCTGATCACAGCACGGCGGCCGGCCGGTCCCCCCGAACGGCCGCCGTGTCTCCCGAACCCCTCGCCCCTCCGCAGCAGGAAGGCAGGCAGACATGAACGCCAGCAACCAGCGACCAGAGCCGCCGCGCGGCGGCGCGACCTACCGCTCGGCCGCGTACACCAGTCTGCTGCCGTGGCAGGTGCGTGAGCGCCGCTTCCCGCCGGTCGGGCTCGGACGTCGCGGCCTGAACCCCGACGACGTGTACGCCTTCCTCGACCGGGTCGCCGGCGACATGGCCGCCGTCTACGCCGCGCTCGCCGAGAGTCGCCGCGAAACCGCACGGATCAAGGCCGGTCTGCGTCGCTGGCAGACCGATCAGGCCCGCGCCCGCAACGAGCGGGACCAGACCAGATGAGCCAGCGGTACGTCATCCATCTGCCCGTCGTTGCCAACGACCTGCCGGCCGCGCAACGCCTGGCTAGGGTCATCGGCCGATGGATGCTGGTGCTGCCCATGGCGGATCCGGGGGAGACCACCGTTTCCGCGGAGGACCAGCAGTTCCTCCGTCACCGGGTCTTCTGCGACCTGCGACTGCCCGGCGGTCGGCGTTGCCTCCTGCGCGACGGTCACGACGGCGACTGCTCCCGCCGCCTACGCCGCTGACGGAGCGCTGCCGGCGACGGACCGCCATGACACGGCTGAATGAGCAGGGCCATGACACGGTATGCGCCGGTCAGCTTCCAAAATGTCCGGCTCGGTCACAATGACTGCCGTCGTCGTGTGAGCTGGTGAACAGCGTTCGCTCGGCATCACGGTGATGATTCGGGGTGTGTCAGGCTCCGCCGGTGACGATCACGACGGCAGGCGCGCGATTTCTCGCCGCCTTCAATGACATCGAAAACCACTTCCGCTCCACCCTGCGGGCCGATGTGGCGGTCGGCTTCGCCCAACTGATCCGGGACTATGGGCAACGGCGGACGCTGTCGCAGCAGCAGCGGAACGCCCTGGTCGCGTTCGCCTCGCTGCGCAACGCGATCAGCCACGGCACCTACTACGGCGGCCGGCCGATCGCCGACCCGGTTGAAACCGTCGTGCAGGAAATCGAGCATCTTCGACAGCAGATCATCGAACCGCCGTTGGCGCTGACGGTCCTCAAATCCGGCAAGGTCTGCGCGGTGCGCCCGGACGACCCCATCAGCATCGCGCTGGAGCACGTCCGCGCATTCGGGTACTCACAGTTGCCGGTTTACGACGACGGCTACGTCGGCGTGCTGACCACCAACGCCATCGCGCGCTGGCTCGCCGATCAGATGACCAGGAACACGGGGATGGCCGAGGAGGAACCGGTTCGGCAGGTGCTTCGTTTCGCCGAACCAGGGGAGGGTGCGGTTCTGGTCCCCAGGGCGATCACCGTGGTGGAGGCGATCGACCTGCTCAGCCAGAGTTGTCTTGCCGGGCAACAGAGTATGGCGCTCATCATCACTCAGAACGGGAGGCGGACCGACAAGCCGTTGCGCCTGGTGGTTCCGTTCGACCTACCGATCTTGACTCAGGCGCTCGCCTTCAACTGAGCTGCCCAGGCCGGGATGGCGGATGGGCCCGGCACTGGCCGCGTCAGCCTAGGCCGTGCTCATCCAGGCCGGTGTTGAGAACCCACGCGAGCGGCATGGTCGCCTGGGTGACGTACTGGTCGCCGTCCAGGCGGTGCATGGTCACGGTCTGCGCCGAATCCTGATCCACTACCCAGTACTGGGGGATGCCGGCGGCAGCGTATTCGCTGCGCTTGGTCACCGTGTCGACGCCCTCGGAGCCGGGCGAAACGATCTCGACCACGAGGAGCACGTCGGCCACCGGCAGCCACACGCCATCTACCTGAGCCTTGCTCCATACAACCAGGTCCGGAATGCGCCCACCGACACCACCGTCACGGCCCGGGATGCGTAAGCCGACTGCTTGAGCGATGTGTTCCGCTGGAACACCGCCCTGGGCGAGCCACACCATGAGCCGGGTCGCGATGATCGCGTGGGTGTAGCCCGGCGGCGGCATGATCGAGACGACTCCCTCGGGGCTGATTTCGTACCGGTGGTTCTCGTCTGCGGCCATCATCGCCGTCAGGTCATCGAGCGTCACGACCGGGGGCATGTACCTGCCAACCGCCTCTGAGCTCATGGGCGCATAGTACCGGTTCGCAGTCCAACTCCTGCGACGATGGGACCGCACGGCGTCAGCGACCACCAGGGTTGCTTGATCCGGGGAACCCAGCCGAATAGGTGGCGTCGACCAGTTCCTGAAGGTGGCGGATGACATCGACCTTGTGTTCAGTTTCCGGAAGTTGTCGCTCGCCAGCCGCCACCAGGCCGTCGCGCCAGTGACTGACGATCTCCTCCTGCGCTGCGGCGGGCAAGTCGTCGATCCACACCGACCCAAGGTTGTTGTCGACGATCTCCTGCAGGTGGTTGGCGGTCTGCCTGTCCGAGAGGCGGGAAATCAGGAACTCCAGCGTCCAGTCGAACAACCCTCCGGTTGCGGTCCAGTCGACGCCTGGTTTCAGGACGATGAGGCCAGCCATTACTTCCCCACAACGAATACTCGTGGACCGAGGCGTCGGTCCCCAATGAACTGCTCGATCCGGGCGACCTGTTCCGGAGCGAACCGCGAGACGTCTACCGGCACCAGGTCTGCTTTATCTAAGTGTCGCTCGATCTGATACTGCAATTGCGGCCACTGACGGTCAAAGTACTGCCCCGGAAAGTTGCCCACCGCATCGTAGGTCCGGCCGGCATCGTCAACCCAGTCGGCTGAGGAATCCGCAGGAGCGCGATGCAGCCGCACGCCCAGTTCCTGCTCCAGACGAAGCGCCGTCTCCGCCTCACCCGGACGGAACCTTCCTGTGGCCGGATCCATGCCAAGGTCGTGGACTCGTTGCTGCTCCGTCAGGGAATGGGATGTTGTCTCGCGAGGTGGCTCAGGTTCCGGCGTGTTCCGGCCCGATGGCGATTCACCTCTCCGTAGCCGCCCCAACACCTGCTTGAGCTTCTCGATGAGGTCGGCGAGTCGGCGTACCTCCGGGATCAGCCGCCGCAGGCTGGCCAGCAACCCGCGCAGCAGCCGCGCGATCCGCGCACCCCACGACGCGACCAAGGTCGTCACCTGCTCCACGACCAGGGGCGCGGCCAGTCCGCCGGTGATGAGGAGTTCGCCCGCGTACACGATGATGCGGGACACGCAGGTGGCGATGGCGTCGCGGACGAGGAGCCGGACGGCGGCGACCAGGCCGGCGGCGCCTTCGGTGATCGCGGCCAGGGTGTCGGCGCCCTGGGCGAGGCCGGTGATGGCCTGGTGTTGTTCGGCGGCCCAGGCCCGGTAGGCGGGGCCGGCGCTGCCGCCCCAGCCGGCGACGTCGTTGCGCACCGCGCGGGCCAGTTCGGCGGCGTCGTCGCGCAGTGACCCGGCGACGGTACGCCAGGTCTGGGCGTGTGCGGTGATCTGCGCGGGGTCGCCGGCGAGCCAGTCCAGCGCCTCGCTGAGCGGCTTGACGTGTTCGATGAGCCAGGCGATCCCGTACTGGAGCAGCGCACCGACCGGGTCGGAGACGAGGGCGAGGGCGTCCAGCCCGGCGCTCACGACGCCGAGGCTGCCGTCGATCCAGCTGCCGTTGCGGATGCCCTGCGCGATGAGGTCGATGTCCTCGCAGATCCACACGCCCGCCCAGGCGCTGGGCGGGGTGTCCGCAGCGGTGGCGACGAGCGGGTTCGACGTCACCGGTGCTGCCGCACCCCGTCGAGCGGGTGCTGCCGCACCTCATCGGGCCGGTGCTGCCGCACGCTGTCGAACAGGTGTTGGGCATGGGCGTCGGAGCTGCGGTAGCGGTCCGCGCCGACCCGCAGCCTGCCGGCGGTGTCGCGGACCGACGTGGCGGCGGCGCCGATGCCGTCGACCACTGCCTGCTGGAGGCCGCCGAGCAGCACCGGCATCATCGCGCAGAGCTGCCCGTAGGCGTCAGCGCCCAACCGGACGTGCTGGCCTGCCTGGTGGGCGGTATCGAGACTGCCGGCGCAGCGGTCGAGGCGCGCGGCGTGGGCGGTCAGGTCGTCCGGGTCGACCTGGATGCCGTCACCGGCGGGCATCGTTCGACCTCTGGTCGGGGAGAAGCCGGCTGCGGTACGAGTCGATGATGGCCTGGGTGCTCGCGTCGTCGCCGAGCGTTTCCCCTGCTGCGGTGGTGACCTGTCGGAGCAGGTCGGCGCGGGCGGCGGCGGTGGTTTCCAGGATCTGCCGGGCGGTGTGGGTAGCTGATTGTTGCCGGATGCGCTCGTCGAGCCTGAGGTCGATCAGGATGCCGGTCGAGTCGACGGTGACCTCGACCGTCCGGTCGGCGTTGCGGGCGGTGCCGGTCAGGTCCCGCATCGTCGTCGACAGCGCCCTGGCGCGTTCCGCCCGTTCGGCGAGCGATGATTCCCACTCGTCGAGCCGGCGCGCCGCCGCGTCGAGCGCGGCGTCGTCCGCCCACATGTCGACCCTCCCCAGGGGAGCGCCGCCGACGGCAACCGGCGACCCCACGACACGTTACCAACCGGTGCCGCTGCGTGCATGCCCGCCAAGGTCGCCGCCCTCCCCGCGCGATCTTGCACTTTCTGTCGCGACAAATGACACGGAAGCCCGCAACCCGACCACCGAAAGCGCAAGATCGGCGCAGTGGGGGAGGGATGAGCGCGCGCGGTCGTCTTCGGCGGGGAGGAGTGGCAATCGGGGCCGTGTGACGGTCGGGCCGGCGAAGATTGTCCCCGTGACGAGCGACAACATGCGCCGGGGCTGGACCAGCCGAACGGCCTGGCAGGGGCGGATCAACGCTCCGCTGCGCCGGTTCCTGCGCACCGAGACCGGCGGCGCGCGGGTGGTGCTCATCGCCGCGGTGGCCGCTCTCGGCTGGGCGAACCTGCATGTGTCGTCGTACGAGTCGGTCTGGGGTACCTCCCTGTCGATCCAGCTCGGCGGATGGACCGTGTCGCACGACCTGCGTACCTGGATCAACAGCGGCCTGATGACGTTCTTCTTCCTGGTCGCGGGGCTGGAGTTGCGCCGCGAGTTCGACATCGGCGAGTTGCGGGAGCGGCGTCGCCTGGCGTTGCCCATGCTGGTCGGGATCGGTGGCATGCTCGTGCCGGTCGCGATCTATCTCGCGATCAACGCCGGGCGGACCACCGCCGCGGGGTGGGGCGCGGTGATGGCCACGGACACGGCGCTCGCGCTCGGGGCGCTGGCCGTCTTCGGGCCGCGGTTCTCGGAACGGTTGCGGGGTTTCCTGCTGACCGTCGCCGTCGTCGACGACGTGGTGGCGATCGCGGTGCTGGCCATCGCGTACCCGCACCATCCCTCGGTGACGGCGCTGGTCGTCGCGACGGTGATCTTCGGCGTCGTCCTGCTCATCCGGGCGTGGGGTGTGCAGTTCGGGCCGATCTACGGCCTGTTGGGGGTGGCGGCCTGGCTGGCGGTCTCGATGTCCGGTGTCGATCCGGTGGCGGTGGGCCTGGTGATGGGGTTGCTGACCTACGCGTACGCCCCCGGCCGCAGCGACCTGCAACACGCCAGCGACCAGTTCCGCCTCTTCCGGGAACAGCCCACCCCGCAACTGGCCCGCATGGCGCGAGCCGGGCTCACCGCCGCGCTGTCGCCGAACGAGCGGCTGCAGACGCTCTACCACCCGTGGGCCAGTTACCTGGTGGTGCCACTGTTCGCGCTGGCCAACGTCGGGATCGTGATCGACGGCGACCTGCTGGCCAGGGCCGTGACCTCCCCGGTCACGCTCGGCGTCGTGGTGGCGTACGTCGTCGGCAAGCCGGCCGGGATCGTGCTCACCGCGTGGCTGGTGGCCCGGCTGAGCGGTAACCGGTTCCGGCCGCCCGTCGGGTGGATCGCCGTCCTCGGGGTCGGCACGGTCTCCGGCATCGGGTTCACCGTCGCGCTGCTGATCGCCACCCATGCCCTGGACGGCCCGGCCCTGGACGAGGCGAAGTTCGGCATCCTCGTGGCCACGTTCGGCGCGTCCCTCGTCACCTGGCTGGTGTTCCGCTCCGTCGGCCGGCTCTCGCCGGCGCGGCGGTCACGCGCGCTGCTGGGCGTCACCGAGGGGATCGTCGACCTGATGTTGCCGGTCGACCCGGACCGCGACCACATGCGCGGGTCGCTCGAAGCGCCGGTGACGGTGGTGGAGTACGGCGACTTCGAGTGCCCCTACTGCGGGCAGGCCGAGCCGGTGGTCCGAGAGCTGTTGGCGGACTTCGCCAACGTCCGGTACGTCTGGCGGCACCTGCCGCTCACCGACGTCCACCCGCATGCCCAACTCGCCGCCGAGGCCGCCGAGGCGGCGGGGGAACAGGGCGCGTTCTGGGAGATGCACGACCTGCTGCTCGCCCACCAGGACGCGCTCAGCCCCACCGACGTGCTCGGCTACGCCGAGCAGCTCGGCCTGGATCTGGACGGGTTCCGGGAGCACATGGTGAAGCGGATGGGCGTGGACCGGATCGCCGAGGACGTCGACTCCGCCGACCTCAGCGGCGTCACCGGCACCCCGACCTTCTTCATCAACGGCCGTCGACACCACGGCGCGTACGACATCGCCGCACTCTCGGCGGCGGTGAAGGCGGCGTTCGCGAGCGCGAAGCTGCGCCCCGAGTACCGCCCCCGGGATCCCGATCGCCGCGAGGGCGGGCCGGCGAGGTGACCGCGCGGGCGCTGGTCGCCTCCAGCCAGGTGATTGACGGGTACGGGTGGGCGAGCACCTAGCCCAGCGCCGGTACTCGCGGCACCACCGGATCGGCGGCTGGGTCGGCGGCTGGGTCGCCGGGCCTCCGGGTGTGATCGGCGGCCGAGCGGGTGTTGCCGCGGGGGTGGGCATCTTCGGGGCGGATCCGTAGGTGGCGGTCGCTGCCTTTGGAGCTGAATCGTTTGCGGCATCGCCCGCTTGTCGGTGTGGGTGGTCTGATCGTTTGCGGGATCGCCGGCCTGGCGGTGGGCGGTGTGATCGTTTGTGGCATCGTCGGCCCGGCGGAGTGGACGGCTGATTCGTTTGTGACATCAGCTCCAAAGGCAATCCGCTAAGCCTGCCACGCCGAGCCGCCGAGCCGCCGAGCCGCCGAGCCGCCGAGCCGCCGAGCCGCCGAACCCGTGACACCCCGGAGCCCCACGCCCTCGCGATCCGATGGGCTTACAGCCCTCGCCGTGTGCGGGCGGCCGAGCCAGCAGGAAAGACGGCCACGGTCGATGTCCGGAGTGGAACAGCTGCGGAACGTGGTGGCGGAATCACGATGGACGCCGGCTCTTGACTCCCGGGAAACATCAGGCCACCATCTGACAACGTTGTCACGGATCCCCGCCGTCTGACAACGTTGTCACTTCTGGAGGCACGATGTCCGAGCCATCGCCGATTTCGCGGCGTACCTTCCTCTCCGCCGGTGCGACGCTGCTCGCCTCGGTCGGGGTGACAGCGGTCCTGCCGGACGCCCTCGCGTCCGCCGCCGGGCCGACGCCGAGCACCACCCCGACCACCACCGACCTCGCCCGGTACCGCCCGGTGGCGGTCTCCTCGACCGACTACGCCCCGACCCCCGCCACCTTCGCCGTGGACGGTCTGCCGCTGGTGGGCGTGCGGGGGAGCGGATGGCGGGCCGCCAACGGCGATCCACAGTGGATCTCGGTGGACCTCGAGGCGCCGTGCCGGGTCGAGGCCGTCTGCCTGGTCTTCGAGGCCACGCTCACCGACGCGCCGTTCGACGGCAACTACACCGACACCGACGGCGACGAGATCCTGTCCAGCGCCGCGACGGCGTACCGGATCGAGGTCTCCACCGACGGCCGTTCCTGGCGGTCGGTGTACGAGACCAGCGAGGGGCAGGGCGGCGTACAGACCATCAAGCTGCCGGAGCCCGTCACCGCCCGGTGGATCCGGATGACCGTCACGAAGCGCTCGAACAGCAACCCGGTGGGCCTCAACGGCTTCCAGGTCTACGGCGTACCGCTGGCCGGCCGGCCGAAGGCCGCTGGTTGGACCAGCTGGGAGGGCGGCAACACCGGCCCGGCCCCCGAGCTGAGAGTCGCCGCCGACGGTACGGTCCCGCTGGAGTCGGGCTGGTCGTTGACGATGGACGACTTCGCCGGCACCGCCGACGGCGCCGAACTCTCCCGCGCCGGTGTCGACGTCCGGTCCTGGCTGCCGGCGACGGTGCCCGGCACCGTGCTGGGCACCCTGGTCGAGCAGGGTCACCTGCCCGACCCCGTGGCCGGCTTCAACAACATGCGCATCCCGGAGGCGCTGTCACGGCACGCCTGGTGGTACCGGCGCGCGCTGCGACTGCCACGCGAGCTGGACACCTCGGCAGGCCGACGGATCTGGCTGGAGTTCGACGGGATCAACCACGAGGCGACCGCCTGGGTCAACGGCGTCCAGGTCGGCACCGTCACGCACCCGTTCGCGCGGGCGGCCTTCGACATCACCGACGCGTTGGCCGGTCACCGTGGCGAGCACGTCCTCGCCGTCCGGGTGACCCCGATGCCGCACCCGGGCACCCCCGGCGACAAGGGCCCCGACGGCCGTACCTTCCTCCAGTCGGCCCGCCACTACCTGGACGCGCCGACCTACCTGGCGGTGTCCGGGTGGGACTGGATGCCCGCCGTCCGCGACCGGGTCACCGGCCTCTGGGACCACGTCCGCCTGCGCAGCACCGGCGCCGTGGTCATCGGCGACCCGCACGTGCAGACCACGCTGCCCGACCTGCCCGGCACCGACACCGCCGAGGTCACCATCCGGGTGCCGGTCCGCAACGCGGCGGCCAGCGCCACCACTGTCACCGTCCGCGCCGAGTTCGACAAGGTACGCGTCGAGTCCACGGTGACCGTCCCCGCCGGCGCGAACACCACAGTCACCTTCAGCCCGCAGCGCTTCCCCGCGTTGCGGCTGCGCAAGCCCCGGCTCTGGTGGCCCAACGGCTACGGCGACCCGCACCTGTACGACCTCACCCTCACCGCCACCGTCAACCGCTCGGTCAGCGACCGGCGCGCGCTGCGCTTCGGCATCCGCGAGTTCGCCTACGACTGGCACCAGCCGGTCGTCATCTCGCCCCCCGGCAAGCCGGCGCTGGAGTTCGTCGACGGCGCCGCGACCCAGACGGTCACGTTCGACCGTCAGCACGCCCAGCACGTACGCATCCAGGCCGGCCAGCGCGCCACCGGTTGGGGCATCTCGATGTTCTCGCTGTCGGTCGCCGACGGCACCGGCCCGGATCTCGCCCTGCGCCGCGACGCCATCGCGTCGTCCTCGGAGAACGACGGCAACGGTCCCGGAAGGGCCGTCGACGGCGATCCGGCGACCCGGTGGGCCTCCCGGGCCGAGGACGACCAGTGGATCCAGGTCGACCTCGGCGCGGCGGTCGACTTCGACCGGGTCACCATCGTGTGGGAGCAGGCGTACGCGCTGGACTACCGCGTCCAGGTCTCCGCCGACGGGAACGCGTGGACCGACGTGAAGGCCGTCAGCAACGACACCCCGCTGGGCAGCCGCGCCACCCAGGTCGAGACGTTCCCCAGCCAGACCGCCCAGCACCTGCGCATCCAGACCGGTGCGCGGGCGACGTCGTGGGGTGTGTCCATGTGGGCGCTCTCGGTGCAGCGCCAGGCCGAGCCGGACGTCGACCTGGCGCTGCGCCGCACCGCCACCGCGTCGTCGTCCGACGGCGACTCCAACGGCCCGGAGCGGGCCGTCGACGGCAACCCGCGGACCCGGTGGTCGTCGAAGTTCGAGGACAACCAGTGGATCCAGGTCGACCTCGGCGCTCCCGTCGCGTTCGACCAGGTCACCATCGTCTGGGAGCAGGCGTACGCCCGCGACTTCGTCATCCAGGTCTCCGCCGACGGGCAGCGCTGGACCGACGTCAAGACGGTCAGCAACAAGATCACCGAACTGAAGATCACGGTGAACGGCGTGCCGGTGTTCGCCCGTGGCGGCAACTGGGGCTGGGACGAGCTGCTGCGCCGGGTGCTGCCCGACCGGCTGGCCGACACGGTCGAGATGCACCGCGACATGAACTTCACGATGATCCGCAACTGGCTCGGCAGCAGCAACCGCGAGGAGCTGTACCAGGCCTGCGACGAGCAGGGCATCCTGGTGTGGAACGACTTCTGGCAGGCCGGCGCGTTCCTGCCCAACCCGCCCGGCTACGTCGACATCGCCGCCGACACCATCCGGCGCTTCCGCCACCACCCGAGCATCGTCGTCTGGTGCGGCGCCAACGAGGGGGACCCGCCGCCGATCGTCGACGCCGGGCTCAAGCAGGCCGTCGCCACCGAGCACCCGGAGATCCTCTACATCCCCAACTCGGCCAGCGGCATCGTGAGCGGGCGTGGACCGTACGGCTGGGTCGACCCGACGACCTACACCGACAAGACGATCTACGAGGCGGACTCGTTCGGCTTCCACACCGAGATCGGCATGCCGGTGGTGTCGGTGACCGAGAGCATGCGCAACCTCGTCGGGGACGCTCCGGAGTGGCCGATCGGTGAGGTGTGGAACTACCACGACTGGTCGACGGTCGGTAACCAGCGCGTCGGCACGTACCAGGCGGCGATCGACGCGCGCCTCGGTGAGTCCGGCTCGCTCGACGAGTTCGCCACCCGGGCGCAGTTCGTCAACTACGAGAGCCACCGCGCCATGTTCGAGGCGTGGAACGCCAACCTGTGGCAGGACGCCACCGGTCTGCTGCTGTGGATGTCGCACCCGGCGTGGCACAGCACGGTCTGGCAGACCTACGACTACGACCTCGACGTGAACGGCGCCTACTACGGAGCCCGCAAGGGATGCGAGCCGGTGCACGTCCAGGCCGACCCGGGCACCTGGCAGGTGCGGGTGGTCAACCACACCGCCGCGCCGCTGAGCGGGGTCACCGTGAGCGCCCGACGCTACGACCTGAGCGGCCGGTCGTTGGGTCCGGCGCAGCGTCAGCGGGTGGACGTGGCCCGCTCGGCCACGAGGACGGTCTTCCCCCTCGCCGCGCCGGACGGCGGCGGGCTGCACCTGGTGCGACTGGAGCTGCGCGACAGCCGGGACCGGCTGCTCGCGGAGAACACCTACTGGCGCTACGACAAGGCCGAGCAGATGCGGGCGCTCAACGACGTGCCGCGCACCCGACTGTCGACGTCGTCGAGCACCGTACGCGTCGTGGACGGGCGCAACACCGTCACCACGACCGTCCGCAACCAGGGCCGTACGGTCGCCGCGCTGGTCCGGCTCGCCGTGCGCGACAAGGACGGCAACCGGGTTCTGCCGGCCCGCTACGACGACAACTACTTCTGGCTGCTGCCGGGGGAGACCCGGGAGGTACGGGTCTCCTGGCCGGCGCGGCCGGGCGTAGCCCGTCAGGTCACGGTGACCGCGCAGGCGTACAACTCCTAGGAGGACGGTGGGAAGCGGCGCTGAGCGGGCCGCTTCCCACCGGGGCCCGGCCGTCGGGTCACTTCTTCTTCAGCACGGCCTCGCGCCAGATCAGACCCGCGATGCTCGGCCTGACCTCGGTGGTGACCACCGCCATCGCCCGCCGGACGTACCGCTCGTCGGTCAGCTGCGCCAGCATGCTCGCCGCCAGGTCCGCGCGTGCCGTGAAGAGGCCGTCGGCGACGTCCTCGGCCACCTGGTAGCGGGTGACGGTCGGGTGGTCGAACAGCCCGGACGGTCGGGCGATGGTCCAGTCCAGGTCGCTCTCGCGGACGAGGGACTCCATCCGCCGCATGTCCTCGTGCGCGGTGCGGCCCGCCCTGCGGTTGAACAGCGGGTCCAGCACGTTGTTGAAGAAGAACTCGCCGGTCGGTCGCCAGGTGGGGTCGAGCACGCTGGAGCTGACGGTGATCAGGCGCTTGACCCCGTGGCGGTGCATGGCGGCCAGGATGTTCGCGTTGCCCGTCGAGTAGACGGTGATCGGCTTCGGGGTGAGCGGGACGCCCAGGCTGGACAGGACGGCGTCGCCGCCGGCCACCGCCCGGTCGACGGCGTCGAGGTCGGCGACGTCGGCGCTGACCACGGTGAGGCCGGGGCGCGGTGGCCCGGCGGGCGGGCGGCGGGTGACAGCGACGACCTCGTGGCCGGCGGCCAGAGCCTGTTCGGTGATCTGACGGCCGGTGGGGCCGGTGGCGCCGAAGACGACAGTGCGCATGTGTTCGCTCCTCGCTGGGGTTGACGGCGTTGACCGTGCCAGCGGGGAAGCGCAGTATTCAACCGTGTTGAATAAAACTCGGGGCCGGCCCCGCGGCAACCCCGACACCAAGGCCCGCATCGCGCGGGCCGCCCGCGAGCTGTTCCTGACGCACGGTTATCCGGGCACCACCCTGCGGGCCGTCGCCGCCGCCGCTGGCGTCGACGTGGCGCTGATCAGCTACCACTTCGGCTCCAAGCAGGGCCTCTTCAGTCAGTCACTGAACCTGCTCTGCGTTGATCCCACCGCTCTCGACCAGGCGTTGCGGGGCAACCGGGAGCAGTTGGCCGACCGTCTGCTGGACTCGGTCACCGGCTTGTGGGACGCCGCCGGGCCCGCGCAGAGCCGGATGGTGGTGCAGGATGACGCCACCATGCGCGCCCTGAGGGACTACCTGGACGGTGAGCTGCGCCTCCGCATCGCTGAATTTATCGGCGGGCCGGACGCGACGCGACGGGCCACCGCAGCGGTCGCTGTGCTGGGTGGGCTGATCTTCACGCGGTACCTGAACCCGATCCGCTCGGTCGGTGCGCTGTCCCCGGCCGATGTCCGGCGGGTCTTCCGGCCGGCGCTGCGCGCGGCCCTGTACGGCCGCACCCCGGCCTGAGAAGCCCCGTCACGGAGGTCTTGCGGCGGTCATCGTATACAACATACGCTCCCCGAATCGCCCACTTGAGGAGCTCTCCATGACGAACCTCTCCGTCCGCGAAACGACACTGCCCCGCCGTCGGGTGCTCCGGGCCGCGGTGGCGGCGGTTGCCGTCGTCTGCACGGCCGTCGCCTGCTCACCGGTGTCGAACAGCGATGGCGGCAACCCGTCCGGCGGCGACCAGTCGGCCGGCCAGGACGCCTTCGGCACGCCCGCGGACCCCGCCTCCGTGAAGCAGGGCGGCAACCTGGTCATCGCCCTCTCCGCCGAACCCGACGCGCTGGACCCGACACTGTCGAGAAGCCTCTACTCCCGCTACGTCTTCCAGGCGATGTGCGAGAAGCTCTACGACGTCAACGAGCAGGCGCAGGTCGTACCGCAGCTCGCGACGGCCCTGCCCACCACGAGCGACGACGGCCGGACGGTGACCATCCCGCTGCGGCCCGGCGTGCGCTTCGCGGACGGGACGGCGTTCGACTCGGCCGCGGTGAAGGCCACCCTGCAACGCCACCTCACCAACGCCCGGTCGGCGCGCAAGAGCGAACTCGGCCCCATCGACGGCGTCGACACCCCGGACGCGCAGACCGTCGTCCTCCGGCTGAAGCAGCCGTTCGCGCCGCTGCTCGGCGCCCTCGCCGACCGGGCCGGCATGATCATGAGCGCGCAGGCACTGCAGGCCCGGGGGGACGACTTCGCCTCGGCGCCGGTCTGCGTCGGTCCCTTCAAGTTCGCCAAGCGGGTGCCCCAGAACTCGATCGAGGTCGTGCGGGACCCGAACTACTACGACGCCAGCAAGGTGCACCTGGATGGCATCTCGTGGCGGATCCTCACCGACGCGAGCATCCGGGCTGCCAACCTGCGCTCCGGTGACGCGCAGGTGGCCGACTCCGTCTCCACCCAGGACGTCGCCTCGCTCCGGCAGGACGCCGCGGTCTCCGTCCTCCAGTCGCAGTCCCTCGGATACCAGGGCCTGACCATCAACGTCGGCAACGTCGACGGTGTCGGCACCACCCCCAAGCCCATCAACCGCCCGCTCGCCCAGAACGCCAAGGTGCGGCAGGCCTTCGAGCACGCCATCGACCGCAAGGCCCTGGTCGACGCGGTCTTCAACGGCGAACACGCCGTCGCCTGCTCCCCGATCTCGCCAGCGAGCACGTTCTCGTCCCCCGAGGCGCAGACCTGCCCGGCGCACGACCCCGCCAAGGCCAAGCAGTTGCTCGCCGAGGCCGGAGTGCAGACGCCGTACGAGGTGACGATGCTCGCCTCGAACACCCCTGACACGCTGCGCCTGGCCCAGGCGTTGCAGTCCATGGTCAAGGACGGCGGATTCGACCTGAAGATCAACCCGGTGGAGTATTCCTCGCTCCTCGACGAGCAGGACCGCGGCAACTTCGAGCTGCTGCAACTGGGGTGGAGCGGACGGATCGACCCGGACGCCAACATCACCAACTTCGTCGGCACCGGCGGCAGCCAGAACGTCGCCGGCTACCGCAACCCGCAGCTCGACACGCTGCTGACCCAGGCCCGCCAGGCCGGTGACGTCGAGCAGCGCCGCAAGCTGTATGGCCAGGCGGTCACCCTGCTGCAGCAGGACGACGCCCTGATCTACCTCTACCGGCAGCGCAACCTGACCGCCGTCAGCAAGCAGGTTCAGGGTTTGCAGGTCTACCCGGACGGCGTCATCCGGGCGGCCTTCGCCGGCTTCGGCAAGTAGGTCGTCGTGGCCCGATATCTGCTCACCCGTGCCTGGCAGTCGGCAGTGACCCTGCTGTTGTCGACGATCGTGGTCTTCGTCGGCGTACGGGCGCTCCCCGGCGACCCGGCCCTCGCGCTGGCCGGCGAGGACCGGTCGCCGGAGGCCCTGGAGGCCATCCGTCGGCACTACGGGCTGGACCAGCCGCTGCCGGTGCAGTTCGCCCAGTACGTGGAGCGGATGGCGCAGGGCGACTTCGGCGTGTCGATCCGCACGGGCACGCCGGTCTCGTCGATGCTCACGACCGCGCTGCCGGTGACCGTCGAGCTGTCCGTCCTGGCGATCCTCATCGCGTCGGCCCTCGGCGTCGGCGCCGGGGTGCTCGCGGCGGTCCGTCGTGGACGGCCGGCGGAGTGGCTCGCCAACGGCCTGGCCCTGATCGGCCTGTCGGTGCCGCACTTCTGGCTGGGGCTGCTGGCGATCCTCTACCTGTCCGTGGCGACCGGACTCTTCCCCGCCTCCGGCTTCGTGCCGATCCTGGAGGACCCGGTGGACAACCTGCACCACATCGTCCTGCCCGCGGTGATCCTCGGCACCGGCCTCGCCGCCATCATCATGCGGCAGACCCGCTCGGCGATGCTCGACTCGCTCTCCTCCGACTACGTGCGGACGGCGAAGGCGAAGGGGCTGCGACCGCGCGCCGTCATCACCCGGCACGCCCTGCGCAACAGCCTCATCGTGGTGGTGACCGTCGTGGGCCTGCAACTCGGCGGGCTGATCTCCGGCGCGGTCGTCACCGAACAGATCTTCGGGCTGCCGGGCTTCGGCAAGATGACCATCGACGCGGTGTTCCAACGGGACTACCCGGTGATCCAGGCCGTCGTCCTGCTCACCGCGGCGGCCTACATCGTGATCAACCTCTTCGTGGATCTGCTCTACTCGGTCATCGATCCCCGCATCCGGGTGACGGGAGATCCGGCATGACCGTCCTCACCGTACCGATGGCGGAGACCGGCACCGCCAGCGTCACCCGGCGTACCCGCGTGCTGCGGCGGCTGCGCCGAAACCCGCTCGCCGTCGTGAGTTTCGTCGTGCTCGCGCTGGCGGGCGTCATCGCCGTGCTGTCGCCCTGGCTCGCGCCCTACTCGGTCGACCAGACCGACTTCGCCCGTACGTTCGCACCGCCCGGCACCGCCGGGCACCTGCTGGGCACCGACGACCTCGGCCGCGACGTCCTCTCCCGCATCATGCTCGGTGCCCGGGCGTCGTTGCAGGTGGGGCTCCTCGCGGTGGCCACGTCCCTGGTCATCGGGGTGCCACTCGGGCTCGCGGCCGGCTACTTCCGGGCCTGGGACGCGGTGATCTCCCGCTTCACCGACCTGCTGCTGGCGTTCCCGTTCCTGATCATGGCGGTGGGGCTGGCGGCCATCCGGGGCGCCAGCCTCGGCAACGCCGCGGTGGCCATCGGCATCGCCCAGATCCCCGGGGTGATCCGGGTGGTCCGCTCGGACACCCTGCGCCTCAAGTCACTCGACTTCGTGGCGGCGGCCGTCGTCGACGGCGCGAGCGACCTGTGGGTGCTGGCCCGGCACATCCTGCCAAACGCGACGTCGGTGATCCTGGTGCAGGCCACCGTCGCCATCCCGGCCGCGATCCTCGGCGAGGCGGTGCTGTCGTTCCTCGGCCTCGGCATCCAGCCCCCGGCTCCCAGCCTCGGCACCATGTTGGCCACCGCCCAGCAGTTCGCCGCCCGCGCACCGTGGGCCGCCGTCCTGCCCGGCGTCGTCATCATGGGGCTGGCGCTGGCGTTCAACGTCTTCGGTGACGCCCTGCGCGACGCCCTCGACCCGAAGGGAGACCGACGATGACCACGGCCGGAGCGCCCGTGCTGGAGATCCGCGACCTGTCGGTGTCGTTCCCCACCGAGACCGGCACCGTCTCGGCGGTCGACGGTGTCAGCCTTGACCTCGCGCCCGGCGAGATCGTTGGGATGGTGGGCGAGTCGGGGTGCGGAAAGAGCGTCACCGCGATGAGCATCGCCGGGCTGCTACCGGGCAGCGCCCGGGTCACCGGCTCGGTGCGCCTGGACGGCACCCAGCTGATCGGGGCCCGCGAGGCGGCGCTTCGCCGGGTCCGGGGCCGGGAGATCGCCTACATCTTTCAGGAACCGATGACGTCGTTGAACCCGGTGCTCACCGTCGGGAGGCAGATCGGCGAGGTGCTCCAGGTCCACGAGCGGATGTCCCGGCGGGCGGCGCGGGCGCGCGCCGTCGAGTTGCTGACGCTCGTCGGGATCCCGTCCGCGGCCCAACGCGTCGACACCTATCCGCACCAGCTCTCCGGCGGCATGCGCCAGCGCGTGATGATCGCGATGGCGGTGGCCTGCGGCCCGAAGGTGCTGGTGGCCGACGAGCCGACCACCGCACTGGACGTCACCGTGCAGGCCGGCATCCTGCAGGTGCTGCGGAACCTGCGCGACCAGCTCGGCACGAGTGTCCTCATCATCACCCACGACCTCGGCGTGATCGCCGACATCGCGGACCGCGTCGTCGTCATGTACGCGGGACGGGTGGCGGAACGGGCACCGGTGGACGACCTGTTCGCCCACCCCCGACACCGGTACACCGCCGGTCTGCTGTCGGCGTCGCCGCAGCCGGGCCGGCACGCCGGGACGGACCGGTTGACCGAGATCCCCGGGCTGGTGCCCGTCCTGGCCAGCCAACCCGACGCCTGCACCTTCGCGGATCGCTGCCCGGCCGCCGACGAGCGGTGCCGCACGGCCGCCCCGCCGCTGGCGGGGGTCGGTGGCACCGACCACGTCGCGGCCTGCTGGCACCCGTGCGAGACGGCCCCTCAGGAGGCGAACCGATGACGCCGCAGCCGAACGCCCTGGAGATCACGGACCTGGTGATGCACTTCGGCCCGGTGCGTGCCGTGGACGGGGTGTCGCTGACCATCCCGCGCGGCCGGGTCACCGCCCTGGTGGGGGAGAGCGGCTCCGGAAAGTCGACGGTGGGCCGCTGCGTGGTGCGCCTCGTCGAGCCGACAGCGGGAACGGTGCGGATCGCCGGCACTGACGTCACCCACCTGTCCCGACGGCACCTGCGCCCCCATCGCGGCGCGGTGTCGATCGTCTTCCAGGACCCGGCCGCGTCCCTGGACCCGCGCATGCTGGTGGGTGAGATCGTGGCCGAGCCGCTGCGGCTTTCCGGCAAACGGATGTCCCGGCGCGAGCGGGAGGCCCGCGTCGCTCCCCAACTGGAACGGGTGGGCCTGCGCGCCGAGGTGGCCCGTCGCTATCCCCACGAACTGTCCGGCGGGCAACGCCAGCGGGTCAGCATCGCACGGGCACTGATCTCCGAACCGATGCTGCTCATCGCCGACGAACCGACCAGCGCGCTCGACGTGTCGGTGCAGGCGTCGGTGCTCAACCTCCTCGCCGACCTGCAACGCGACATCGGGTTCGCCTGCCTCTTCATCACCCACGACCTCTCCGCCGTCGAGTACCTGGCCGACGAGATCGCGGTCATGTACCTGGGGCAACTCGTCGAGCGGGGCAGCCGCGAGCGGATCTTCGCCCGGCCCGCCCACCCGTACACGCAGGCGCTGCTGTCCGCCGCGCCGGTGGCTGATCCGGTGCGTCAGCGCCACCGTCAGCCGGTGCTGCTCGGCGACGACCTGCCGTCCGCGCTCGACCCGCCGTCGGGCTGCCGGTTCCGGACCCGGTGCCCGCTCGCCTTCGACAGGTGCGCGACCGAGGTGCCGGCGCAGACCGCGATCGGCGACGGCATGGCCGCGTGCCACCTGGTCCAGCCGGACGGCACCGGCCCCGACGTTCGCACCGCAGATCCCAGTGAGGTGTTGTCATGACGTTCACCACCCGACCCACGTTGCAGGGCACCTTCGGCATGGTGTCCTCCACCCACTGGCTCGCCAGCCAGGCGGCGATGGGCATCCTCGAACGCGGGGGCAACGCGTTCGACGCCGCGGTCACCGCCGGGTTCGTCCTGCACGTCGTTGAGCCGCACCTGAACGGGCCGGGCGGCGAGGTGCCGGCCATCGTGGCCACCGCACAGGACCCCCGGCCGAAGGTGCTGTGCGGGCAGGGGCCGGCACCGGCCGGCGCCACCATCGCGCACTTCCGGTCCCTCGGGATGGACCTCATCCCGGGCGCCGGCCCGCTCGCGGCGGCCGTGCCCGGCGCCGTGGACGCCTGGCTCCTGCTGCTGCGTGAGCACGGCACGCTCACCCTCGCCGAGGTGCTGGAACCGGCCATCGGCTACGCCGGCGCCGGGCACCCGGTGGTGGGCCGGGTCGGTGACACGGTGGCCGCCGTCCGGTCGTTGTTCGAGGAACACTGGCCCACGTCCGCCGCGCTCTGGCTGCGCGACGGCCGGCCACCGGCCGCGGGGGAGTTGGTCACCAACCCGGCGTACGCGGACACGCTGCGTCGGCTCGTCGAGGCGGGACAGGCTGCCGGCGTCGACCGGGAGGCCCAGATCGAGGCGGCGCGCCGGGCCTGGAGCACGGGTTTCGTCGCCGAGGCGATCGACGCGTTCAGCCGGCGACCGTTCCAGGACTCCAGCGGACGCCCGCACGCCGGGCTGGTCACCGGCGACGACCTGGCGGCGTACTCGGCGAGCTGGGAGGCACCCGCCACCCTCGACTGGCACGGCTACTCGGTGGCGAAGACCGGGTTCTGGGGTCAGGGCCCGGTGCTGCTGGAGTCACTGGCCACACTGGACGCGCTCGACGACCCGGGCGCGTACGACCCGGGGGCCGCAGCCGGCGTCCACGCCCAGGTCGAGGCGCTCAAGCTCGCCTTCGCCGACCGGGAGGCCTGGTACGGCGACGGTGTCGACGTGCCCGCCAAGGCGCTGCTCTCCCCGCAGTACGCGCGGGAGCGGGCCGCCCTGATCGGCGACCGCGCGTCGGCGGAGCTGCGGCCGGGGCGTCCGGACGGTGCGCAGCCGCGCCTGCCGGCCCACGTCCGACCCGGTGCCGTCCGGCGTACCGGGTCGACGGATGCCGCGACGGGGGAGCCGACGGTGCAGTCGGACGGGGTGACCCGGGGCGACACGTGTCACGTGGACGTGGTCGACCGCTGGGGCAACATGATCTCCGCGACGCCCAGCGGCGGCTGGTTGCAGAGCTCCCCGACGATTCCGGAGCTCGGTTTCCCGTTGGGCAGCAGGTTGCAGATGTTCTGGCTGGAGGAGGGGCTGGCCTCGTCGCTGGCACCGGGCCGTCGCCCGCGGACGACGTTGAGCCCGACGATGGTGCACCGCGACGGTGAGCCGGTGCTGGCGTGCGGCACCCCCGGTGGCGACCAGCAGGACCAGTGGCAGTTGCCGTTCCTGCTGCGGCACCTCGTGGGTGGTCAGAGTCTGCAGGAGGCCATCGACGCGCCGGCGTGGCACACGGTCAGCCTGCCGGGGTCGTTCTATCCACGCGACATGCAGCCGGGTGTCCTGGTGGTGGAGGACCGGCTCGACGAGGGCGTGCTGGCGGCGCTGCGGGCGTACGGGCACGAGGTGCGGGTCACCGACGGGTGGAGCCTGGGCCGGCTCTGTGCGGTGACCCGCGACCCGGCCACCGGGCTGCTGGCCGCCGGTGCGAACCCCCGGGGGATGCAGGGTTACGCGTGCGGCCGGTAGCGGGTGCCGCGGCCACCTGAGCGTCAGCGGGCGGCGTAGCCGCCTTCGGCGTTCTCGTAGGCCGCGGCGGAGGCCGCGTCGAGGTGGTTGAGCGCGGCCCGCTCGGCGCGGTCGCCGTCGCCCGACTCGATGGCGTCGACGAGCTGGATGTGCTCGGCCCACGAGTGGGGGGCCCGTTCGGCCGCCCCGAGCCGGAAGATCCACTGCACATGGAGGTAGAGCGACTTGGCGATCGACGACAGCCAGGGGTTTCCGCTGATCTGCAGGATGCGCAGGTGCAGCGTGCTGTTGAGCTCGGCGACGCGGGCCAGGTCCTGCCGCTGCGTCGCCTCGCGACCCTGGTCGAGCAGGGCGCGCAGGGACGCCACGTCGGCGGCGGTGGCCCGCTCGGCGGCCAGCCGGGCGGCCAACGCCTCCAGCCGCTCGCGTACGGCGAACATGTCGGCGATGGTCCCGCTGCTCGGTGAGGCGACGACAGCTCCCCGGCGGGGGAGGATCACCACGAACCCCTCCGCCTCGGCGACCCGCAGCGCCTCCCGGACGGGGTTGCGGGAGACGCCGAAGTCCTCGGCGAGCCGGTCCTCGGTGAGCCGTTCCCCGGGAAGGTAGTCGCCGTCGATGATGGCGGTCCGCAGCGCGGCGAGGACCTGATCGCGGAGCGGCAGGTGTTGCGCGCCGAGCTTGTCCCGTAGGTCTTCAGCCACCTGGTCGCCTCTCCGTGAACGTGTCCGGACAAAGTGTATACGAAGAACAATCACCGGAAGGTGGCCGACAGTGTCGAGCACAGCGCCCCGCGTCACCCGCCCCCACGTCGCCGCACACCCAGACGATCGACTGCTGCGCCGACGGCACGCGCTCGTCGTCGTCCTCACCTTCCTGACCGGAACCGCCGACGCTCTCGGGTTCCTCGCCCTCGGCGGCGCGTTCGCCAGCGTGATGACCGGCAACATGGTCCTGCTCGGGCTCTCGGCGGGCCGGGGCGAGGCCGATTTGGCCCTGACGTCGGGCTGCGCCATCGTCAGCTTCATCGTCGGTGTCCTCGCGGGCGCCCGCGTCGTCGGCTCGGCGCAGCCTGACGACCCGGTCTGGCCTCGACGGGTCACCTGGGCGCTGGTCCTGGAGCTGTCGGTGTTCGTGGTGTTCGCCGTCGTCTGGGAGGTCACGCTGCACGCCCCCGACGCGCGCGTGCACCTGGCGCTGCTGATGCTGTCCGCGGTCGCGTTGGGCGTGCAGAGCAGCGCCATCCAACGCTTCGGCGTCTCCGGCCTGTCCTCCACGTACCTGACCGGCACGCTCACCAGCCTGATCGCCGGGGTCGCCGCCCGCAGCCCGTGGGCCGGCCTGCGGCCCAAGGCGCAGGTGCTGCTGGCCCTGATGGTCGGCGCGGCGGTCGGCGCCCTGGTCGCCCTGCACCTGCCGGTCGTCGCCCCGGCCCTGCCGCTGGTGCCGCTGGTGCTCGTCATCGTCGTGTCCGCGCGGATGCGGGGCTGACCGTGGTGGTGGCCCGCCGGTGTCGGTGGGGCCAACGCGGGATGGCGGAGACCCGCCATGTCCGTGCTCCGCCAGTGATCTTGCGGGTCAACCGGATGCCCGTCGCCCGAGAATCGGCGACGGCGGTGTCGGCCCTCCCGGGCGACCGCCCGAGGGAGGGACGTACGTCATGCTCAGACCCAGACCGCTGACACGTCGAGCCATGGGCGCCGTCGGCGCGGCGCTGGCCATCGTGCTCGCACTGCCGACCGGCGCCGCCGTGGCCGCGCCCGCACCGGGCAACGGCGCTGCCGACCCACTGCGCAAGGTGGACCCGCTGGTGCTCGGCTCGGCCCGCGCCGGCACCAACGCCAGCTTCTTCGTCGAGCTGACCGACGAGGCCACGCTGAACCAGAGCGACCTGGACCGGGTCGCGCGGGCCGCCGGTGGCCGGGCCGGGCGGGTCGCCCGCACCACCCGGGTCTACCAGACCAAGCTGGCCCATGCCGAGAAGACCCAGCGTGGGCTGCGTGCCCTGCTGCGCGAGCGGCACGCCGACTTCACCCCGTACTGGATCGCGAACATCATCGAGGTCACCGGCGACCTGAAGCTGGTGACCGAGCTGGCCGGCCGGGCGGACGTCGCGCGGATCACCGCGATCGGTGGGACCGCGCTCGCGGAGCCGGTCCGCACCGCCGGCGCCGCCGCCGACGACCCGCAGCTGCCGTGGAACCTCACGTCGCTCGCCGCCGACAAGGTCTGGCGCGAGTACGGCACCCGCGGCGAGGGCATCGTCGTCGGCAGCGTCGACTCCGGTGTGCAGTACGACCACCCGGCCCTGGTCCGCCAGTACCGTGGCAACGACGGTGACGGCACCTTCACGCACGACTACAACTGGTACGACCCGACCGGGATCTGCCTGCCGTCGACGCCCTGCGACAACTTCGGGCACGGCACCCACACGGTCGGCACGATGGTCGGCGACGACGGCGACGGGCGGATCACCGGTGTGGCCCCGGGCGCCAGCTGGATCGCGGCCAAGGGGTGCGAGGCCAACTACTGCAGCAACAGCGCGTTGCTCGCCGCCGGTCAGTGGATGCTCGCACCGACCGACCACAACGGCGAGAACCCCCGCCCCGACCTCGCCCCGGACATCATCAACAACTCCTGGGGCGGCCACGACGGTGACCCCACCTTCTACGACACCATCATCGACTCCTGGGTCGCCGCCGGCATCTTCCCGGTCTTCGCGGTCGGCAACGAGGCCAAGGAGCTGCCCGAGCCGTGCGGCTCGGCGGGGCACCCGGCCACCAACCCGCTGGCGTACGCCGTCGGCGCGACCGACTCCACCGGTGTGATCGCCGACTTCTCCAGCCGTGGGCCGGGCCGCGAGGACGCGGTACGGCCGGACATCACCGCCCCCGGGGTGGGCATCCTCTCCTCAGTGCCGGGCAGCGACTGGGGCATGAGCGACGGCACCTCCATGGCCGCGCCGCACGTCGCCGGCGCGGTCGCCCTGGCGTGGTCGGCGGTGCCGAACCTGCGCCGCGACCTGGCGACCACCCGGGAACTGCTGGACCGCACCGCGCACGACGTCAACGACCTTCAGTGCGGTGGCACCCCGGCCGACAACAACGTCTACGGCGAGGGTCGGCTCGACGCGTACGACCTGGTGACCCAGGCCTCGACGGCGCAGCTCGGCGGCGTCGTGGTGCACGCGAAGCTGAACGGGACCGTGCTCTCCGGTGCGAAGATCACCCTGACCTCCGCGCTGGTCACCCGCACCGCCCGCACCGAGGCGCGCGGCACCGTCCAACTGGGTCGGGTCCCGGCCGGGGAGTACACCCTGACCGCGTCGTTCTTCGCGCGGCGGACCGTACGGCAGAGCATCACCGTGTCGACCAGCGGCACCACCAACCTGACCGTGGACCTGTCCGAGCCCGCGCCGTGGCAGGCGATCCAGGGCCGGGTCACCGACCCGGCGGGCAAACCGGTCGTGGGCGCCCGGTTGGCGCTCGCCGGGGAGACGTTCCCGGCATTCGTCACCGACGCCGACGGTCACTACACCGGGATGCTGCCCGAGGCCGACTACGACCTGCTGGTCGAGTACGGCCGGTGGCTGGCACCCAAGACTGTCGCGCTGAGCGTCGACGGGCCGCAGACGGTGGACGTGGCGCTCGCCGCGAAGGCCGACCGGCACGGCTACCAGGCGGGGACGGCCACCGCGCAGTGGGTCGACGGCGGCAGCGTGCTCGCCCTCACCGGTGACGCCGCGAGCCGGGCCGTCGACCTGCCGTTCCCGATGACCTTCTACGGCAGCACCTACCGTCGGCTCACCGTGCACACCGACGGTTACCTGACCCTCGGCGTCGACACGAGCACCTCGGTCGGCGACAACGGTCCGCTGCCCGCCCCGGCGGTCTCGGCGCCGGCCGTCTACGCGTTCTGGGACGACCTGATCCTGGACCACGCCTCGACGGTGCGTACCAGGGTGTCCGGCACCGGCACGACCCGACAGTTCGTGGTCAGCTGGAACCGGGCCGCGCTCAAGAGCGCGCCGAAGAACCGGATCGACGTGCAGGTACGCCTCGGCGAGAACGGCACCGTCACCATCCAGTACCGCAAGCTCGCCACCACCGCAGCGGGGGCCGGCGGCTCGGCGACCGTCGGCATCGAGGACGCCACCGGCCGCGACGCGCTGATTTACTCGCGCGACGAGCAGGCGCTCGACGCGGGCGACGCGGTCACCTTCCGGGTGGCCGGTCGGGGCCTGCTGCGGGGCACGGTGCGCGACGCGAACGACCGTCAGCCGCTGGCCGGCGCGACGGTACGGGTCGAGTCGGCCGACGCCCCTCAGCCGGTCACCGCTACCACCGACGCGGACGGCTTCTACCAGCTGGAGGCGCCGGCCGGGCCGGTCACGGTGACCGCGCTGCAACCGGGCTACGACCTGCCGGGGAGCACCGTCGACGTGGTCGAGTCGACGGTCGTCACGCACGACCTGGCGCTGCGTACGCCGTTGCTGCTGGCCAACAGGAACGCGATCTCGGTGACCGCCCGCGCCGGGGCGACCCGGACCGCGACGGTGACACTGACCAACCGGGGTGACCTGCCGGCCAGCTGGCTGGCCCGGGAGATCAACTCGCCCACCCCGCCGACCGGCATCCCCGGGCGGCAGCTCAGCTCGTTCCCGCTCAAGGAGCTCTACAACGCCTACGGCGTCGGCTACCGCAACGGCGAGTTGATCGTCTCCAACTCGTACCTGTTCGGGCAGTTGCAGCGCTTCAGCACCGACGGCCGGTCACTGGCCAAGGGTGTGCTGCCGATCGACGGCTGGCCCTCGGACATGGCGTACGTGGCGAGCCGGGACCTGATGTGCGCGCCGAAGATGTCGTTCATCGGGGACCTGCCGATCGTGTGTTTCGACCCGGACACCCTGGAGGTGAAGGAGACCATCACCGGGCCGTGGGCCGGCAAGCTCTACTACGGGCTGGCCTACCGCGCCTCGGACGACACCTTCTACCTCAGCGGCGACAACCGCATCCGGCACCTCGCCGGGCTGTCGCACCCGCAGCCCGGCTCGGTGCTGGGGGAGTGCACCCCGCCCATCCCGTGGATGACCGGCCTGGCCCTCAACGAGGAACACAACGTGTTGTGGGGCATCAACCAGGACTCCAAGGAGTCGATCTGGGCGCTCGACCCGGCCACCTGCCAGCCGCTGGCCTCGGTGCCCGACCCGGACCCGAACCCGCTCAGCGGGGCCGGGCTGGACCTGGACGAGCAGGGCAACCTGTGGGTGCTCGGTAACGCGACCGGCCGGCCGTACGGCGCCAAGGTCTATCACGTCGACGGTTCGCTGCCGGCGTACAGCGACGTGTCGTGGCTGTCCGCCGCCACCTCCGGCGAGGTGCCGGCTGGGGCGAAGGGCACGCTGGCCGTCACTGTGGACACCACCGGCCTGGCGCCGGGCACGTACGTCGCCACGCTGCTGGTCACCAACAACGGTGCCAAGGGCGCGTCCACCCCGGTCACCGTGTCGGTGACGGTCACGAAGTGAGCACCGGGGCCTGCCGTCACCTCCCGTGTCGGCAGGCCCCCCCACCGCCGGGTTCAGAGCCAGTCGTGGCGGGCGATGAACCAGCCGAGCTGCATCCGGGTGGCGCTCCCGGTCGCGTCCATCAACTGCCGCAACCGCCGCTGCACCGTCCGCAGCGAGATGCCCAACTGGGAGGCGACCGCCTTGTCCGGCAGCCCGGTCATCAGCAGGGACAGGATCTGCCGGTCGACGAGGGTGGGCGTGCTCTGCCGCTCGACGTCGTCGACCACCTCGCTGGCCGGGGCGAGCCGCAGCGGCGTGGCCCGGTCCCAGACCTCGGTGAACAGCGCCACGAGCACCTCCACCCAGGTGGCGCCCCGGACCACCAGTGCCCACGGTTCGGTGCTGTCGGCGCGGGCGGGGAAGGAGATCAGGGCGACCCGGCGGTCGGCGACGGCGAGCTTGCCGGGCACGTTCGCGGCGACCCGTGCCTGTTCACCGGCGGCGACGAATTGGCCGATGTGGGCGGCCGCACCCGGCCGTTCCAACCCCCGCCGGTCGTACACCACCCGGAAGGCGACGCCCCGGCCGAGCATCTCGATTTCGGTCGGGTTGTCCTGCAGCACTGCCGCGTACGGCGGGCGGTCGAAGCCGAGCACCTCCTCCTGCGCCCCGCGCAGGAACTGGTCGAACGCCTGCATGATCGCGGGAACGCCGACCACCAACTGGACGTCCTGGTCCATCGGGTCCGCCGGGCGTTGCTGCCGCAGCCAGTCCCACAGGCCGACCCGCGCCTCCTGAAGCTCGCGCATCCGCTGGTTCAGCAGCGACTCGATGGCCAGGTCGGGTGGGGCGGCACCGGCGCGGCCGGCGACCACGCGGACCAGCCCGGCCCGGGTGAGGGCGTCGAGCGCGTGCTCCAGCTCGGCGACCGTGGCCGCGACCCGTGGTGCCAGCTCCGCAGCGGTCCCGGCACTGCCCCGGACCAACTCCAGGTAGACCTTCTCCTCCAGCTCGCTCAGACCGAATGCGCCCAGCAACAGACCACCACACCCGCCTCGGGCGGCCCGCCGTTCGTGCGGCTCCGCTCCAGCTGATCTTGGAGCGCTCCCAGCGGCACGTCAAGAGGCGCGAGCGGACGGCTTCCGCGCGTCAGACGCCGCGAGCGAACAGCGCCAGACGGACCCGGTTGGGGCTGTCGGTCTTGGCCATCAGGCTGGTGATGTGGGTCTTGACCGTGGTGACGCCGATGTGGAGCCGGTCGGCGATCTCGGTGTTGGACAGACCCTCGGCGACCAGGTCGAGCACGTCGCGTTCCCGGGCGGTCAGACCCGGCAGGGCCGGTGGGGAGTCGGGGCGGGCGTGCACCGCGCGCTGGACGAGGCGACGCAGCACCTCCGGGCTGAACGGGCTGTCACCGACGGCGGCCCGGCGGATGCCGTCCAGCAGCTCGATGGGGGGCGCGTCCTTGAGCAGGAACCCGCACGCCCCGGCGGTCAACGCGGGGTACAGATGGTCGTCGTCGCCGAACGTGGTCAGCACCAGGATGCGGGTGGTGGGACGGTCGGCGAGGATCCGGCTGGTCGCGGTGATCCCGTCGACACCGGGCATCCGCAGGTCCATCACGACGACGTCGGGGACGAGCCGCCCGGCCAGCGCAATCGCCTCGCGGCCGTTGTCGGCCTCCCCGACGACCTCGATGTCGGGTTGGGCGTCGCAGAGCATGCGCAGCCCGGCCCGGATGAGGTGCTGGTCGTCGACCAGCAGCACCCGGATCACGCCGGCTCCGGTGCGGGGGAGCCGGCGGACGCCGCGCGGTCCCGGGGCAGCGACCGGGTCGACGGCTCGGTGGCGTTGGCCGGGAGCACGGTCCGCACCCGCCACCCCGTTTCCGTCGGGCCGGCATCCAGCCGGCCGCCGAGGACCTCGACCCGCTCGCGCATTCCGGTGATGCCGTGCCCGCCGCCGGCCGGCACGCCCACCGGCACCCCACCACGGCCGTTGTCGCTGACCTCCCAGTGCACCGCGCCGTCCCGGACGGCGACCACGAGGTGCGCGAGCGCGGACGTTCCCGCGTGTTTGGCCACGTTGGTCAGCGCCTCCTGGGTCAGTCGCAGCACCGCCATGCCGCGCACCGCGTCGAGGGAACCGATCGCCGGGTCGAGGTCGGCCTCCACGGTGATACCGGCCTGGCGGGCCCGGTCGATGGACGCGCCGAGCGCCGCCGGCAGCGCGGTGGGCTCGATGGCGGTCAGCGCCGCGTCGCCGCGTACCCCGTCGGGGTTGCGCAGCACCGCGACCAGCCGGCGCAGCTCCGCGAGGGCCGCGGTGCCGGTGCCGTGCACGTCGTCGAACACCTCGGCCACCCGGGGGTCCGGGTCGGTGAGCACGTGCCGGGCCACGCCGACCCGCAGGACCATCGACGCCACGTGATGCGCGACGACGTCGTGCAGCTCGCGGGCGATGGCGCTGCGTTCGTCGGCGCGGGCCGCGCGGCTCTCCGACTCGTGCTGGCGTTGCTCGGCCAGGGCCCGTTCCACGGCCTGCCGGCCCAGCTCCCGGTTGGCGCGGATGACCAGGCCGAGCAGCACCGGCACGCCGACCTCCACGGCGAGCCCGACGACCCCGGAGGCGAACCGGCGTGGCGGGTCGCCGATCGAGTCGGTCAGGTCGACCACCACCAGCAGCGCGGTGGCCAGCCAGATGGCCCGGGGGCCGCGCGCCCGCATGGTCATCTCGAGCAACGCCCAACTGGCGCCGACCTGGTTGATGGTGAAGTCGTCGATCAGGCTGATGGCGACCGCCAGCAGGGCGGCCTGCGCCACCATGTTGACAACCGGTCGACGGTGCGCCGCCAGCGCCATCGCGAACGCTGGCACCGCGAGGACCCACTGTGCCGTCGTGGGCGTGCTGGTGGAGTGCGGGACGACGAGCAGGTAGCACAACCCGGTGAGGTCGAGCAGCACCATCCGCACGAGTGTGTCCCGCAGGTCGAACAGTCGCACCAGCCAGCTCACGACGGTCAGCCTAGGCGCTGCGGGCCGGTGGCGGCGGTCGCCGGCCGCCGCCACCGGGTCCGGACCGCGAGGTAGGCGGCCAGGCCGAGCGGTCCGAGCAGGATGGTCAGCAGCAGCACTGGAGCCATCACCAGCGCCGGCACCCCCCGTTCCCTGCTGTCCAACCACGCCCACCGCCCGACGAACAGATCGAACGCGATCATGTGCGCCCAGCCCGCCGCCGCCCCGTCGGAGGTGCCGAGCAGGTCGCGCACCCCGGTCAGGGTCGGCGACGCCACGGCCGGCAGCACGTCACCGAACGCCGGAAGGACCAGCAGCGCGTAGATCAGCACGACCGGCAGCACGATCAGCGGCGAGGCGATGATCCGGGCGGTCCACGACCAGCGGGGCAGCAGGATCATCAGCGCCCAGAACGGCGCGGCCACCGCGAAGGTCAGGGCGAACAGCGTCGCGGTCATGCGGCCAGCGCCACATCAGGGCGGCGGCGGGCCAGCACCAGGCCGGCCGCGGTCGCCGTCGCGAGCACCAGCGCCGCGACCGCGACGAGCGTGGCGGCGTCCGGGCGCAACAGCGGCTGTCCGCGCAGGGCCTGCCAGGTCAACAACACAGTGAGTACGCCGTACGCGCCGCCCGCGACGACCAGCAGCCGGGCGCGGGTGCGCTCGTCCAACCGGGTGGCGAACCGGCTCAGCAGGATCGCCAGGATCGGCAACGCCTGCAGCGCGTGCAGCCCCACGAAGTGCCCGATCCGCAGGTCACCGCCGGTGGTGCTCCAGCCGACGATCGGCAACCCCGGCCCGCCGTCGAGCACGCCGACGCTGTGCGCCCCGCCGATTCCCTCGATCCCCGGGTCCTGCATGGGCAGCGCCATCGGTACCGCCGCGAGCATGCCCAGCAGGGACAGGCCGAGCCCCCACCCGACGGCCGTCAGAGCCGCCCGGTCCGGGATCCGCCGGATCAGCACCACGATGCCGACCACGAGGTGCGCGAGGAAGAGCACCATGATCGCCGCGCCCATCGCCGCGAACAGCGCGGTGTTCAGGGGAGTGGTGTCGTTGAAGTGGCTGGTCTGCCCGCGTACCACCTGACCGACGATCACCAGCATCTCGATCACCGCCATCGCGACGATGACAGTGAAGGCCCACTCGGCGGCCCGGCTGCGACGCGGCAGCAGGGAGAGCATCCAGGCGAGCGTCGCGCCGTACAGCACGAAGGACACCGCGAACTTGAACGGCTTGAGCCAGATCGGCGCTCCGGTGAGGACGCGCGGGTCGACAAGGATGCCGACCGCCGCGACGACGGCGAGCACCGCCATCGCGGAGACGAAGACCATCATTGGGCGATTCCAGTGCGTCGCCCGGCGCAGCAGGGTTGTCATGCCTGTAGATGTTCGTGGCCGCGCCCGCCGGTCGCGTCCGACCCCGAGCCCTGGTCGCGGCCGGTGGTCGGAGCCCGTCTCCTCCCCGGGTAGGAGACGAAACCCGTCGAAGCCGTCCGACGGTGCTGGCACAATGGCCGGCCTGTCGACCGGACGGGGAGCGACCATGACCACCAATGCGGACCGTGTCCAACCGAACGAGACCGCAGTGCCGCTGCTGCACTGTGCCGACCCGGAGCAGACACTGGCGTTCTGGCGGGCGCTCGGGTTCGAGGTGACCTACGAGCAGACCAGGCCGTACGTGTACCTGGCGTTTCGGTGGAGCGGCTTCGACCTGCACTACGGGCCGGCGCCGAAGGATCTCGACCCGGCGAGAGAGCACTCCGGCGGCTGCCTGGTGTTGGTGGACGCGGTCGCCGCGTACCACGAGGTGTTCACCGAGGCGATGCGCCGCAGCTACGGCAAGGTGCTGGTCAAGGGCCTGCCGCGGATGACCCGTTACCGGGCCGGAGCGTCGCGGTTCAGCATCGTCGACCCGTCGGGCAACACCATCACCTTCATCCAGCGGGATGAGCCGAAGGACGTGGAGTACGGCGGTTCGAAGGAGCTTGCGGGGTTGGCCCGGGTGCTCGACAACGCGCGGATCCTGCGCGAGTTCAAGCTGGACGATCAGGCGGCCTACCGGGCGCTCGACTCGGGGATGCGCCGCCGCGCGGAGGACGCGCCGGTGGTCGAGCAGGCGATGGCGCTGGCCGCCCTGATCGAACTGGCGACCGTGTTGGACAAGGACGATCGGGTGCCGGAGTGGGGCGAGCGCCTCCGCGCGCTGCCCCTGCCTGCGGAGCAGCGGACGCCGGTGCGGGAGTACGTCGCCGACCCGGCCGTCCTGGAACCGTGGTGGCCTGACGCCAGCTGAGCGTCGGCCTCAGCGGGCGTAGGTCGCGGCGGGGTAGCTGACCCCCGGTGGGTGCGTCTGGTCATTCCATGGAACGGCACGAAATTACCGCTTTAGGGTAAGTATGGCGATCTGCGATAGCTGGTCCGATAACTTTCGAAAGAGAGGAAAACTCGTATTCCTCCCTTCGGATGCATGAGGAGTCAGTGATGAAGCGCAGTGTCGCACTCGCGGCAGCCCTCCTGGCAGGTCTGACCAGCATCGGATCGATCCCCGGGACCGCCCTCGCCGATGGCGGTGGCCCTGGGTACCACGACGACCGCAAGGGGGGTGATCACCACCACGGCGACGAGGGCGCGGTCTTCGTCCAGACCAACAAGGCCGAGGGCAACACCATCAAGGTGTACGACCGCGACGAGGACGGCCGTCTCACCAAGGCGGGTGAGTACGAGACGGGCGGGCTGGGTGGCTTCACCATCGGCGCGCCGCTCGACGCGCTGGCCTCGCAGGGTTCCCTGACCTATCACAAGGGGCTGCTGTTCGCCGTCAACGCCGGCAGCAACACCGTCACTGTCTTCCGCGTCGAGGGCACCAGGCTGCACAAGCTCCAGGTCATCTGGTCCGGTGGCCTGCTGCCGGCCAGCGTCGCGGCCCGTGGCGACCTCGTCTACGTCCTCAACGCCGGTGGCGAGGGCTCGGTGCAGGGCTTCGAGCTGCACAAGGGTCGGCTGTCCCGGATCGAGGACGCCAACCGGTCACTCGGGTTGCACAACGGCAACCCGCCCGCGTTCGGCACCGCCCCGGCCCAGGTCAAGATCGACCCGGACAGCGAGTTCGTGTTGGTGTCGACCAAGGCCGCCAACGTCATGTTCAGCTACGAGATCGGACGCCACGGCAACCTGTCGCGCACCCCGGTCATCAGCGACGCGGGCAACACCCCGTTCGGCTTTACCTTCGACACCGACGACACGCTGCTGGTCACCGAGTCCGGCGCGAACGCGGTGAGCCGGTTCGAGCTGGAGGACGACGGGGCGCTCGACCAGATCGGGCCGTCGGTGCCCAACGGTCAGCAGGCGACGTGCTGGATCCAGCGCGTCGGCGACTACTTCTTCGCCGCCAACGCCGGCACCTCCACCATCAGCTCCTACCGGGTCAACGACCACGGCAAGCTCGAACTCGTCAAGGGCGTCGCCGCCGACACCGGCGGCGGGTCGATCGACATGACCACCAGCGACGGCTTCCTGTACGTGCAGAACGCCGTCGCCGGCAACGTGCAGGGCTACGAGGTGGGCAAGGACGGGTCGCTGACACTCGTCACCACAGTGGAGGGCCTGCCGAAGTTCGCCGACGGCATCGGCATGGAGGGCATCGCCGCCTCCTGAGCGCACCACCCGCTGGTCCCGGTCGGTCATCGACCGGGACCAGCGCCGTGTGGTCGGTCACCGGTCGACCCGTCCCGTTGAGGTGGGGCCGAGACTACGAGGCCAGTCGCTCGCCTGCGACGTGTGCCGGTCGGGGGAGGTCGGCGGCGGCGTCCGACGTGTTGATCTCCGACCAGACGGCGTCGAGGGAGAGGCCGAGCACGTCGGCGATCGCCGCGATGGTCGGGAAGGCGGGGGTGGCTATCCGGCCGGACTCGATCTTTCGAAGGGTCTCCGGCGAGACGCCCGCGTCGAGCGCGGTGAGGAGCATCGAACGCTCTCCGCGGGCGCGACGCAGCAGGGCGCCGAGGCGCTGTCCGCGTTCGACCTCCGCGGGAGTGAGTGGCAACCTGACCATGCTCCGATTCTAGTACCGGGATAATATGGCCGGGATACTTATTGGTTCGTGGAAGGCGTTGCATGATCGAGATCCTGAGCCCCGCCGACGTGCTGCGCGCGAAGGAGACCGGCGCGCTGGTCGCCGGCATCCTTCAGACACTGAAGAGCCGCTGCGTGGTCGGCACCAACCTGCTGGACATCGACCGGTGGGCCCAGGCCATGATCACCGAAGCCGGGGCGCAGTCCTGCTACGTCGACTACGAGCCGTCCTTCGGGCGCGGCCCGTTCGGCCACTACATCTGCACGTCGGTCAACGACGCGGTGTTGCACGGGCTGCCGCACGACTACCCGCTCGCCGACGGCGACCTGCTCTCGCTCGACCTCGCCGTCTCACTGGGGGGAGTTGTCACGGATTCGGCCATCAGCTTCATCGTCGGCGACGTCCGGCCCCCGGAGAGCGTCGCGCTGATCGACGCGACCGAACGCGCGTTGCAAGCCGGGATCGCCGCCGCCGGCCCCGGCGTACGCATCGGTGACATCTCGTACGCCATCGGCTCTGTCCTCGGCGCGGCGGGCTACTCGATCAACACCGAGTTCGGCGGCCACGGCGTCGGGTCGACGATGCACCAGGACCCCCACATCTCCAACACCGGGCGCCCCGGGCGCGGATACCGGCTGCGCCCGGGGCTGCTGCTGGCGCTGGAGCCATGGGTCATGGCCGACACCGCCACGCTCGTCACCGACCCCGACGGCTGGACCCTGCGCAGCGCCACCGGCTGCCGGACCGCGCACAGCGAGCACACCATCGCCATCACCGACGACGGCGTCGAGGTGCTCACCCTGCCGAGGTCCTGACCCCGACGTCAGTGACCACCGGCCCGGCGGATCGCGGCGGCCATCTTCGACGAGTCGTGGTCGGCCTCCACCCCCTCGACGAGGACCAGCTCGCCCGCGAGGTGCCTCGTCCGCAAGGGCTTGATCTCCTGGTACGCGCTGGACTGGTACCAGGAGCGTGCCCGGATCAGGTCCGGAAACTCGACGACGACCAGATCGCCCGACCAGTCGCCCTCCAGCACCTCGATGGGCCCACCGTGGACGATGAACCGGCCATCGAAGGGCAGGAGGGTGGCCTGGATGCGCTCCAGGTATTCCAGCACCTCGGCATGCATGGGTGCCTTACGCAGATGAGCAAGCGCGTACGCGGTCATGACTCTCCGTTCGTTTCGGTCGGGTGGTTCCCCGCATCCCAGGAGATGGTCGCGCGCGCCGGTACGCGCTGTCGATTACGTCGCAGGTAAAGCGGCGCACACAGGTGAGGTCACTACGGTCAGGGTGTGACGACAGTGGCCCGACCGGAGCGACCGCTGGGGGACCTCCTGCGCGAGTGGCGTCGAACTCGTGGAATGAGTCAGCTCGACCTGTCGATCGAGGCGGGGGTGTCGGCCCGGCATCTGAGCTTCGTGGAGACCGGGCGATCCCGACCGAGCCCCGACCTGATCCTGCGGCTGGCGGAGCAGCTCGACATTCCGCTGGCTGAGCGCAACACCATGCTGCTCGCCGCCGGATACGCCCCCGCCTACCCCAGCCACCAGCTGGCCGACCCGGAACTGGCCCCGCTGCGGGCAG
This sequence comes from Glycomyces sp. NPDC047369, assembly GCA_040643255.1. Taxonomy (GTDB): domain Bacteria; phylum Actinomycetota; class Actinomycetes; order Mycobacteriales; family Micromonosporaceae; genus Glycomyces. The sequence goes on from JBEYTX010000003.1 coordinate 690,006, forward strand.
CCGTACGGCAGATCCTCGACGGACACGGCCCGTACCCCGCGGTGCTCGTCGACCGACAGTGGCACCTCGTCGAGGCCAACCCCGCCGTCGCGCTGTTCACCGCCGGCGTCGACCCCCGCCTCCTGGTCCCACCGGTCAACGTCCTGCGGCTCACCCTGCACCCCGGCGGTTTGGCCCCGCGCATCGTCAACCTCTCCCAGTGGCGGGGCCACCTTCTCGGACGGTTGCGCCAGCAGGTCCTGGCAACCGACGACGCGGCCCTGTCCGCCCTGCTCCAGGAGCTTCGTGGCTATCCCGGCGGTGACGATGTCGCGGCACCGGAGGACGACACCCTGTCGCGTGTCGTCATCCCCCTTCGCTACCGCCACGGCGACCGGGATTTGTCCTTCGTCAGCACGACCACCCTCTTCGGCACCCCGCTGGATGTCACCGTCTCCGGGCTGGCCGTCGAGGCGTTCTTCCCGGCCGACCCGGTCACCACCGCCACGCTCCACGCCCTCGGCTCGTCCGCGACCGGCGTGACCTGACCTGAACACGTCGTCGCGTCCGGGGCGTCGTCGGCGGCGACGGCCTGCACTCACCGGCGACGACTAATCCGCATCCGACGGGGCACGTCCGTCCGTATACATGGTGAGGCTCGTTCAGAATGAACCGATCGGTCATGTTTTCCGTGATGACGGTCAGGGTCCCCCCCCAAAGTCACGGAGGCGCGATGTCAACGGTTCGAACGGGTCCGGTCATCGGGCTGCTCGCGCAGATCGGTGTGCTGGCGGTGCTCGCGCAGACGGTCGGCCTCGGCCCGGCCGGGTGGGCGGCCGGGCTGGTCTACGGGGTGGTCCTGTGCGCCCTGCTGAGTCGGGGGATGACCCGCGCGGGCGCTCCTGATCTGAGCCCTGCCGACCGGGTGACCCTGAGCCGGGCGATCCTCGCCGGCGGCGTGACGGCCCTGGCCGCGGACTCGTTCACCCGACCGGCACCGGTCGCGGTGATGGTCGTCCTCACCAGTGTGGCGCTGGCCCTCGACGCGGTGGATGGATACACGGCCCGCCGCACCGGGACGTCCAGCGAACTCGGCGCGCGCTTCGACATGGAGATCGACTCCTTCCTCGTCCTGGTGCTCTGCCTGTACGTGGCCCCCTCGACGGGTGCCTGGGTGCTCGCGATCGGCGCGATGCGGTACGTCTTCGTCGCCGCGAGCTGGGTGCTGAGCTGGATGCGCGGCTCGTTGCCCCCGCGCTACTGGCGCAAGGTCGTCGCCGCGGTCCAGGGCGTGGTGCTGACGGTGGCGATGGGCGATGCGCTGCCCGGTCCGCTGACGACAGTCGTGCTGGTGGCGTCACTGGCGCTGCTGGTCGAGTCGTTCGGGCGGGACGTCAGGTGGCTGTGGACGACCCGTCACCTCCGCCGCGCCGTCGCCAACGACGCGGTCGACCAACAGACGAGCGTTGCACACGGGTCGGACGCGATGGTGCACGCGGGCAGCCAGCCGAGCCACAGCGCCGTGAGCGCGGGCGCGGGGCTGACCGGTCTGGGCCACGGCAGGACGGATGGGCTGCCCTGGCCGGAACACCGGCCGGTCGCCGTGGCCCGACGCGGGATCGCCCGCGTCTGAGCCGCCCGGATGCCGCGCCCAACGAAGATCATGGAAGGATGCCCGGGTTGTCGCTCTTGACGCGCGTACGTCAGCTGCCGAGCCAGGGACGGAGGGCGATGAGGGGCGAACTGCCGGACCCCGCCGCCACGGGTGCCACCGCCACCGACGGCACCGCACCCGAGGGTCGGCCGCGCCGCTCCATCGCGGGCCGACTGGTCACCCTGCTGGCCGTGCTGCTGGTGCTGCTCGTGCTCACCCTGCCGTACGACTTCGGCCGGTTCAGCCCCGGTGCGTTCGTGCGGATCCCCCTGGAGGCGCTGCTCGCCGTCGCCCTCCTGCTCGCCCTGCCGCCGCGCGGAAGCCGGTGGGTCGCCACCCTCGCCGGGCTGGCCCTCGGCCTGCTCGGTCTGCTCAAGCTGTTCGACCTGGGGTTCACCGCCTCGCTCAGCCGGGCCTTCGACCCGGTGCTCGACTGGGCGCTGCTCGACGAGGGGTTCGCGTTCCTCAGCGAGTCGTACGGCCGTCCCGCCGCCATCGGCGTGGCGGTCGCCCTGGCGGTGGTGGCGGTGGGCCTGCCCACGGCGGCCACGCTGTCGATGCGGCGGTTGCGCGGGCTGGTGATCCGGCACCGCGCCGGGACCACCCGGACCGTTGCGGCGCTGGTGGTCGTCTGGGTGGTCTGCGCCGCTTTCAACGTGCGGGTGGTCGAAGGCGTGACAGTCGCCGACACGTCCGCGACCACGCTGACCAACGGCCACGGCTTCCAGGTGCGCATGCGACTCGACGACCGGGAGAAGTTCGCCGCGCTGCTGCAGGACGACCGGTTCGCGCAGACCCCCGGCGACCAACTCCTCACCGCGCTGCGCGGCAAGAACGTGGTCATCTCCTTCGTGGAGAGCTACGGCCGCGACGCCGTCGAGGACCCGGAGTTCGCCCCGCAGGTCGGTGCGGTCCTCGACGACGGGACCAATCGGCTGAACGCGGCGGGGTTCGCCGCGCAGAGCGGCTTCCTCACCTCGCCGACGTTCGGCGGCGGCAGCTGGCTCGCGCACGACACGCTGCTCTCCGGACTGTGGGTCGACAACGACCAGCGGCACCGTACCCTGCTGGCGAGTGACCGGATGACCCTCAACGGCGCCTTCCGCCGGGCCGACTGGCAGACCGTGGGCGTGATGCCCGCCGTCAGCAGGGCGTGGCCGGAGGGCTCCTTCTTCGGCTACCAGCGGTTCTACGACGCCAGAGCCCTCGGGTACCGCGGCCCGAAGTTCAGCTTCGGCACGATGCCCGACCAGTACACCCTCGCCAGTTGGCGGCGCCTGGAGCAGGCGAAGCGCGACGGCAAGCCGACGATGACGGAACTCGCGCTGGTGTCGAGCCACGCGCCCTGGACGCCCGTCCCCGACCTGGTCGACTGGGCCGCCATCGGCGACGGGACGATCTTCAAGGGGACCGCCAAGGAGTCCGACGACCGGCGCCGCAACGCCACCCAGATCCGCGCCGACTACCGGCACTCCATCGAGTACACGTTGAGCGCACTGATCTCCTACGTGCAGACCTACGGCGACGATGACCTGGTGTTCATCTTCCTCGGCGACCACCAGCCCGCCGCCGTGGTCACCGGCGAGAACGCCAGCCGCGACGTCCCGATCACCATCATCACCCGGGACCGGGCCGTACTGGACCGGATCTCCGGGTGGGGCTGGCAGGACGGGCTCAAGCCCGGTCCGCAGGCGCCGGTCTGGCGGATGGACACCTTCCGGGACCGCTTCCTGACCGCCTTCGGGCCGTAGGCCCGGCCAACCCCACGGACTGGACACACACAGATGACGGCTGGCACCGACACCAGGATCGCCGCGCTCAGAACCGACCCCGGGATGTCCCTCCTGCACCGATCGCTGGATGTCTACTACGGCGACGCCGAGCGCGACGCACGGATGGACGCCTTCTACTCCCGGTTCGTCACCGAGGGCGATCTCGTCTTCGACGTCGGCTCACACGTGGGCGACCACATCGCCAGCTTCCGGCGCCTCGGGGCGCGGGTGGTCGCCGTGGAGCCGCAGCCGCTGTGCCTCCGCGCCCTGCGGACCATCTACGCCGACGACGACCAGGTGACGCTCGTCGAAGCGGTCTGCGGCGCGGCCCCCGGCAGCACCCGCTTCCACGTCAACTCCGCCAATCCCACAGTGTCCACCGCCTCGCCCGACTTCGTGCGCGCGGCGGAAGGCGCGGGCGGGTGGGAGGGCGAGGTGTGGGACACCGACATCGAGGTCCCGGTGGTCACCGTCGACGCGCTCATCACCGAGTACGGCGAGCCGACGTTCGCGAAGATCGACGTGGAGGGTTTCGAGGACGAGGTGCTGGCCGGGCTGACCCGCCCGCTGCCCGCGCTCTCGTTCGAGTTCACCACGATCGCGCGACCGGTCGCCTCCCGGTGTCTCGACCGGCTGACCGCGCTCGGCTTCGACGGCTTCGACGTGGCGTTGGGCGACGACAAGTCGATGACGTTCCAACGCTGGGTCTCCGCGACCGACATGACCACCCACCTCGCCGCGTTGCCGCACGACGCGAACTCCGGCGACGTGTACTGCGTGTCTCGTGGCCGGTTGCGACAGCTACCGCCGCCTCACGACGCGAAGCGGCGGTAGCCAGGCTCAGAAGGGGCCACCGTTCGTGACTGCCGGCCGCCAGGGGTCAGGGCTCGCGGCGGGTGCGTAGGCGTATCAGGGCCAGGCCGCCGACCAGGAGAACACCGAGGGCAGCCACAGAAGCTCCAAGTGTGGCGATGGCTGTCAGACGTCCACCCGTGACGGGCATGGGCGGAACCGGCCCGGTGAGGACCACTGTCGAGGAGCAGCTCGGTGTGCAGTCCGGGTCGGACACACCAGTGGGCGGGGTGAGGGTGGCCGTGTTGGTGAGGTCGCCGGCGGTGCCCTTCGGCACGGTTCCGCTGATCGTGTAGGTCACTGTGCCGCCAGCGAGGACGGTGATGGTGTCGTTGATGTCACCGGTGCCGGACGTTGTGCAGGTGCTTCCGGTGGATGGTTCGCAGGTCCAGGTGAATCCGGCCAGTGGTGCGGGCAGGGGGTCGGTCAGTGTCGCGCCGACCGCGTCGGACGGTCCCCGGTTGGTCACTGTCACTGTGAAGGTCACCGGTTCACCTGGCACGTAGTGGCTCGGGGTTGCGGTTTTCACCACTGCCAGGTCGACCGCGGGGGCGATGGAGGTGACCACTGTCGATGAGCAGTTCGGGGTGCAGTCCGGGTCGATCGCGCCGGCGGGTGGGGTGAGGGTGGCGGTGTTGGTGAGGTCGCCGGTGGTGCCGGAGGGCACGGTTCCGCTGATCGTGTAGGTCACGGTCCCGCCCGAGAGGACGGTGATCGTGTCGTTGATGGTGCCGGTCCCGGACGCGGTGCAGGAACTTCCGGTGGACGCTTCACAGGTCCAGGTGAAGCCGGCCAGTGGTGCGGGCAGTGGGTCGGTCAGGTTCGCGCCGACGGCGTCGGATGGTCCGCCGTTGGTGACCGTGACCGTGTAGGAGAAGGGCGCGCCCGGAACGTAAGGGCTGGGAGTTGCGGTCTTGACCACCGTCAGATCCACGGTGGCGGCGGCCGGGGTCACGACCGTCGACGAGCAGTTCGGGGTGCAGTCCGGGTCGATCGCGCCGGCGGGTGGGGTGAGGGTGGCGGTGTTGGTGAGGTCGCCGGTGGTGCCGGAGGGCACGGTTCCGCTGATCGTGTAGGTCACGGTCCCGCCCGAGAGGACGGTGATCGTGTCGTTGATGGTGCCGGTCCCGGACGCGGTGCAGGAACTTCCGGTGGACGCTTCACAGGTCCAGGTGAAGCCGGCCAGTGGTGCGGGCAGTGGGTCGGTCAGGTTCGCGCCGACGGCGTCGGATGGTCCGCCGTTGGTCACCGTGACCGTGTAGGAGAAGGCTGCGCCTGGTACGTAAGGACTTGGTGTCGCTGTTTTGACGACAACGAGGTCCACCGTCGGGGCTGCGGGCGTGACCACTGTCGATGAGCAGTTCGGGGTGCAGTCCGGGTCGATCGCGCCGGCGGGTGGGGTGAGGGTGGCGGTGTTGGTGAGGTCGCCGGTGGTGCCGGAGGGCACGGTTCCGCTGATCGTGTAGGTCACGGTCCCGCCCGAGAGGACGGTGATGCTGTCATTGATGTTGCCTGTGCCAGACGCGGTGCACGCGCTGCCGGGGGATGCCACACAGGTCCAGGTGAATCCGGCCAAGGGTGCGGCCAGGGGGTCGGTCAGATTCGCGCCGACCGCGTCCGAAGGGCCGCCGTTGCTGACGGTCACTGTGTAGGAGAAGGCTGCGCCTGGCACGTAGGGGCTCGGGGTGGCTGTTTTGACGACGGCGAGGTCCACCGTCAGGGCAGCCGGCGTCACGACGGTCGACGAGCAGTTCGGAGTGCACTCCGGATCCGAGGCTCCGGCCGGTGGGCTGACGGTGGCGGTGTTGGTCAGATCGCCGGTGGTGCCGGACGGCACCGTTCCGCTGATCGTGTACGTCACCGTCCCACCGGCGAGGACGGTGACGGTGTCGTTGATGGTGCCGGTACCCGAAGCGGTGCAGGAACTTCCGGTAGCTGGCGCACAGGTCCAGGTGAACCCGGCCAAGGGTGCGGGAAGCGGGTCGGTCACTGTCGCACCGACGGCGTCGGAGGGTCCGCCGTTGGTGACGGTGACCGTGTAGGTCAGCGGTGCACCCGGCACGTACGGGCTTGAGGACGCGGTTTTCACGACGGCTAGGTCCACCGTCAGCGCCGCCGGGGTCACGACGGTCGACGAGCAGTTCGGTGTGCAGTCCGGGTCGGTGACGCCTTCCGGCGGGGTGAGCGTTGCGGTGTTCGTCAGGTCGCCGGTGGTGCCCGACGGGACGGTGCCGCTGATCGTGTACGTCACTGTCCCGCCGGCCGGGACGGTGATGGTGTCGTTGATGCTGCCGGTGCCGGAGGCGGTGCAGGAACTTCCGGCGGACGGCTCGCAGGTCCAGGTGAATCCGCCCAGTGGTGCGGGCAGCGGGTCGGTCAGGTTCGCGCCGACGGCGTCAGAGGGTCCGCCGTTGGTGACGGTGACCGTGTAGGAGAAGGCTGCGCCCGGCACGTAGGGGCTTGGGGACGCGGTTTTGACGACGACGAGGTCGACCACTGGTCCGGCGGGGGTGACCACTGTCGAAGAGCAGTTCGGTGTGCAGTCCGGGTCGGTGACGCCTTCCGGCGGGGTGAGCGTTGCGGTGTTCGTCAGGTCGCCGGTGGTGCCCGCCGGGACGGTGCCGCTGATCGTGTACGTCACCGTCCCGCCGGCCGGGACGGTGATGGTGTCGTTGATGCTGCCGGTGCCGGAGGCGGTGCAGGAACTTCCGGCGGACGGCTCGCAGGTCCAGGTGAACCCGGCCAGTGGTGCGGGCAGCGGGTCGGTCAGGTTCGCGCCGACGACGTCGGACGGGCCGCCGTTGGTCACGGTGACTGCGTAGGAGAAGGACGCGCCCGGAACATACGGGCTCGGGTTTGCGGTCTTGACCACCGCCAGATCCACCGTCAGCGTCGCCGGAGTCACGACGGTCGATGAGCAACTAGGCGTGCAGTCCGGATCTGAGACGCCCTCCGGTGGGGTGAGAGTGGCCGTGTTGGTGAGGTCGCCGGTGGTGCCCGACGGGACCGTTCCGCTGATCGTGTACGTCACCGTTCCGCCCGCGAGGACGGTGATCGTGTCGTTGATGGTGCCCGTTCCGGACGCGGTGCACGCGCTGCCAGGGGATGGTGCACAGGTCCAGGTGAATTCGGCCAACGGCGGAGGCAGGGGATCGGTCAGGTTCGCGCCGACGGCGTCGGAGGGCCCGCCGTTGGTCACTGTCACCGTGTAGGTCAGCGGCGTGCCTGGCACGTATGGGTTGGGGGATGCGGTCTTCACGACGGCCAGGTCGACCACTGGTCCGGCGGGCGTGGCCACAGCCGACGAGCAGTTCGGGGTGCAGTCCGGGTCAGTCGCGCCGGTGGGCGGGGTGAGCGTGGCCGTGTTGGTCAAATCGCCGCTGGTTCCGGAGGGCACGGTTCCGCTGATCGTGTACGTCACGGTCCCGCCCGCGAGGACGGTGATGGTGTCGTTGATGCTGCCGGTGCCGGAGGCGGTGCACGCACTGCCGGCGGACGCCTCGCAGGTCCAGGTGAACCCGGCCAGCGGTGCGGGCAGCGGGTCGGTCAGGGTTGCCCCGACCGCATCGGACGGTCCGCCGTTGGTCACTGTCACCGTGTAGGAGAAGGGTGCACCCGGCACGTACGGGCTCGGGTTTGCGGTTTTCACCACCGCCAGATCCACCGTCAGCGTCGCCGGGGTCACGACCGTCGACGAGCAGTTCGGTGTGCACTCCGGATCCGAGACGCCGTCTGGTGGGGTGAGCGTTGCGGTGTTGGTCAGGTCGCCCGTGGTGCCCGACGGCACGGTCCCGCTGATCGTGTACGTCACGGTCCCGCCTGCGAGAACGGTGATGGTGTCGTTGATGCTGCCGGTGCCGGACGCGGTGCAGGAACTTCCCGCGGACGCCTCACAGCTCCAGGTGAACCCGGCCAGCGGTGCGGGCAGCGGGTCGGTCAGGGTTGCCCCAACCGCATCGGACGGTCCGCCGTTGGTCACTGCCACCGTGTAGGAGAAGGGCGCGCCCGGCACGTAGGGACTTTGCGACGCGGTCTTCACCACAGCGAGGTCAACAGTGGGGATGACGGTGAGGGTGGTGGAGCCGGGCGGGTTGATCCCGACGATGGTGGGAAGTTGCTCTCGCAGCCGGGGATCGTGGAGCCGTCCGGGGCGACGCATCCGGTGTTGGTGTACGAGCCGACCACAGTGCTGGTCACCTGGATGGAGATCGTGCAGGAGGCGACGTTCAGGTCCAGGTTGCCGGCGAAGTCGACGGACGTGGCGCCGGCGGGAGCGGTCACAGTGGCGTCCGAGCACGTGGTGCTGTTGACCCCGGTGGCGGTCACATTGGCGGGAAGGGTGTCGGTGAAACTCATCCCGTTCTTGGCTTGCAGATCGTCGGTGTTGGTGATGGTGAACGTCAGCGTGGACGTCTGCCCCTGCCCGATGGTGGTGGGGTTGAAAGCCTTGTCGAGTTGGGGGGTGACGTCGACGATCTGCGGAAGGTCGAACGCGACGTCGTTGCCGATGCCCGTTGCGGTCGCGTTGTAGAGGCGCAGGCCCAGGGTCGGTGTATCAGCCACCGACAATTGCAGTGCCAACGATTGCAGCTTGGCTATCCAGGTGTTGTTGACGATCTCGGCGCCGGGATCCGTGCATGGGCTCAGGTTCTGTGCGAGCACCGTCGGGACGCCGTTGAGAAGCAGCTCGAACCGAAGTCGCGCCCGCTGGGCGGACGGAACGGTGCAGTTCCTCTCAGCGAAGATCGCCGAGACCGAGTAGAAGTGGCCACCGATCGCCGGAATGGTGTTGTTGTCGGTCTCCAGTTGGTATCCGGGAAGCTGCGCGCCGGTCACGCTGTTGGTGTACTCGGTGAGTACCTGGTTCGTGGCGGCCTCCCCGGGGCTCTGCCCCTGAAACAGCCCCATGTCACGGGCCATCTCCTGTAGCCGGCCCCATGCGTCTGAACGACCGCACTGGTCGTTGTTGGTGACCGGCGGGTCGCCACCGTTGGGCGGCAGCGGCGACGTCTGACGCATGATCCAGCCGTTGCACGCGCCCGCGCCGGGGCTCCACGCGGGATCCGCCGTATAGGTCTCACCGTCCGCGCCGCTGCCACCCGGCCCCGGCACGTAAACGGAACCTGGCGATCCGGTGTAGGAACCAATGCGAATCGGCGCCGCAGCCGCGCTCTCGTTGGAAAAGTCCTCAGTGAAAATCGGGGTGCCGGGCTGAGGCGTTCCGGGCAGGCCCGGCACGGTCGCCAATGCGGGTTGGCTTGACGCCACAACCACCAGCGTGGACGACGCGGCAAACGCGCCGACCGCCGCCAGCGCTGATGTGAACCATCGGCGTTCCCCGCGAACCATATTCGTTTCCCCCGTCATGCGGCCTGCAGGAGTCGCAGTAGTGGCGTTCCGACCGCGCCTGACGATCTCAAATCGCGAACGCCAGACAGAATCACCCGATACGTGGTCACCCAATCGAGTGAGGGAATGATGGCCGAATGCAATGACCGGGATGTGCAGGGAATTCGACGCGCGGCGGCTCAGCCGGGCCATCACGGCGGCCAGCTCGGCCGGCGGATCGGCGTCCCAGCCGTCCGACCCGATCACCACCACCGCCCCGCGGGTCGCCTCCGCGTGGTGGGAGGTGAGCAGGGCGCGCAGATTCGTGGCGATCCGGGTGCCCCCGTACCGGTCGGTCACCGCAACAGCCCCTCCGATGATCCGGGTAGCCTTCGCGGATGGACCTCGATGATCTTCCGCTCGCCGAGTTCGCGTTTCCGGGGCCACTGCGGGACAAACTCGTGGGCGCGATCCTGTCCGGGGCGAAGACCTCGACGACCGGTCTGCTGATCGGCTACCAGCGCGCCGACGAGCCGCTGCCGACGGTGGGCCAACTGTCCGCCGTGGTGGACTCCGCCGGTCGGCGGGTCGCGGCCATCGAGCTGACCGACGTACGGGTGATCCGGCTCGCCGACGTCGACCTGGCACACGCCCTTGCCGAGGGGGAGGGCGACGAGTCGGTGGCCCAGTGGCGCGCGGGACACGAGACGTTCTGGCACAGCGCCGCCGTGCGCGCCGAACTGGGCGACCCCGACTTCACAGTGGACGACGACACCCTGGTCGTGACCGAACGCTTCCGGCTGGTGCACGTCGTCTGAGCGACCGGAGCCGCCGTGCACCGGTCCGCGACGGGCCACACGGTCGTGCAAGGTCACCTATGCTCGGCGCGTGATCCCCCCGGCACTCGAGATCCGTGGCCTGGTCAAGACCTTCGCGGCGCATCGCGCGGTGGACGGCGTCGATCTGACCGTCCACCCCGGCACCTTCCACGGCATCGTCGGTCCCAACGGCGCCGGCAAGTCCACCACCATCGGGATGGCCGTCGGCCTGGTCACCCCGGACTCCGGCGAGATCCGGATCCTCGGCCACGACGCGCTGCGCGAGCGCGGCGTGACCCGCGCGCTGACCGGCGTACTCCCCGACGGCCTCGACTTCCCGGAACGCCTCACCGGTGCCGAGCTGCTGCGCTACAGCGCCGGCCTGCGCGGGCTGTCCCGGGCCGCGGCCACCGACCGGGCCGCCGAACTGATCGATGTGCTCGGCCTGACCAAGGGTGCCGGCACACCCCTGGCCGACTGTTCCACCGGCACCCGCAAGAAGCTCGGCCTCGCCCAGGCGCTGCTGCACGCGCCCCGGCTGCTCGTGCTCGACGAACCGTTCGAGGCGGTCGACCCGGTGTCGGCGGCCACCATCCGCCGGGTGCTGCGCCGGTTCGTGGCCGGCGGCGGCACCTGTGTGCTGTCCACCCACTCGATGCTGCTCGTCGAGCAGATGTGCGACGACGTCACCGTGATCCACCAGGGCCGGGTGGTCGCCGCCGGGCCGGTCGCCGAGGTCGCCGCCGGCAGCAGCCTGGAGGACCGGTTCGTCGAGTTGGTCGGCGCCGAAACCTCCGGCAGCGCCGGCCTGGACTGGCTGACCGGGGCACGATGAGCGCGCAACCCTCCCTCGCCCCGCTGGCCGACACCCTCGGCGCGATCGCGGTGCCGGCCCGGATGCGCACGACGATGCTGCGCCGCTCGCTGCGCGAGCACCCCGGGCCGACCGTGGCCGCCCTGGTCGGTCTGCTGGCCGCCGCCTGGCTGATCCGGTACGCGCTGCGCGGCGACCAGCACACCCTCGGCCTGCTCGCCGGTGCCTGGGTGCTCGGCTGGATCGTCCTGCCGCTGCTGCTCGGCGGCGGGCGCGGCCGGGTCCGCCCGGCCCACCTGCGGTTGGAGCCGATCGGCGGGGTCCCGGCCGCGATCGGTCTGCTCGCCGCGTCGGCGATCGGCATCGGTCCGGCCGTCTCGCTGGTGGCGCTCGCCGCGCTGCCGGTGCACGCCGCCCGGCACGGCACCGTCGCGGTCCTCGTCACCGCCGGCGGCGCGGTGCTGCTCTGGCTGTTCGGGCTGATCGGTTCGGCCATCGCGCTGGAGGTCGTCGGCCACGCCGGTGGTCCCGCCGGGGCGTTGCTCACCGGCGTCTTCACCGGCACGGCGATGGGTGTCGCGGGGTCGCTCTGGGCGGTCTTCCCGTGGGTGTCGGTCCTGCTCGTGGCAGCGCCGCAGGAGGTGGTCCGGGCGATGGCGTACGTGCCGAGCGGTTGGCCGATCGCCGCCGTGACCGGGCCAACCGGGCGAGGGGTGGGCATGATGGCGGCCCTGGTGGGCATCGTGGCGCTCTGCGCCGCCGCGTACCTCATGCTTGTCCGAAGGGTGATCGCTGCTGGCGTGCCGTTCCGGCCGCGCCGGACCACCGCGGCGTCGCTGGCCGCACCTGACCGCGAGTGGCTGGGCTGGGTGCCGGCCGCGACGCGGGCGGTCGTCGGCCGCGAGCTGCGGGCCTGGATGCGGCATCCGTTGCGGTTGCAGTATCTGGCGTTCGCGGTGGTGTACGGGGCGCTGCTCGCCGGGCTGCCGCTGCTGTCCGACGTGGATCTGCTGCTGCCGTGGGCCGGGCCGCTCGCCGTGCTCGGCGCGGCGGCCATGTCGGCCGGCCTGGTCGGGCTGGACGGCACCGCGTTGTGGCTGCCGCTCACCACGCCCGGCGGCGAACGAGCCGAGGTCCGGGGACGGGCCCTGGCCTGGCTGGTGCTGGTCACCCCGATCGGGGTGCTGCTCACCGTCGCCGGTGTCCTCCTCGCACCGGACGTCGACCCGCTGGCCGCGCTCTGCACCCTGCCGGCTCTGCTCGGCGCGGGCGCGTCGGTGCCGGTGTGGGTGTCGCTGCTGCGGGTACGGCCGGTGGCCGACCCCCGGCACCCCACCGCGGCCGACAACCCCACGGACATCGTCAGCGTGCTGGTCGCCACCGGGTCAGGGCTGGTCGCTGCCGCGCCGGTGCTCGCCCTGGTGATCTGGGGTCCGTCGGGAGTGACGCCGCTGCTGCCACTGGTCGGGCTGCTCAGCGGCGCCGCGGCCTGGCGAGGCGGCATCTGGTTGGCCGACGAACGTCTCACCCGACGCGGGCTCGACGTGCTCGCCGCCGCCGGCCAGCGCAGCCGGCCCACGGAGACGGTGCTCCCGCCGACCTGGGACGCACAGTGGTTCCGGGAGAACAAGCTGACCGCGTGGGCGCTGGGGTTGCTCACCGTGGGGTGGATCCCGGTCATCCCGCAGGGGGTGATGCCGTTGGCGTTCGGAATCGGCAGTGGGTGGATCGTGGCGGGCCACCTGAGCGGGGGTGCGCGCACCGCCGTGGGGTTGGCCATGATCGGCCTGGGTGTGGCAATGCTGCTCGCGGGCCTGGTGCTGTGGGATCGCCGGCCGCAGCCAGGCGGCAGTGCCCACCCTGCTTCCGGGCAAGCGGAGTAGGCGGGGTTTGGCACGTCGATCGGTGGCAGCTCAGCGGGGCACCGCTCGGCGTGTCGAACAGCTCAGCTGCCAACGATCGAGGGAGCAGCGCTGCCGCCGGGACGTCGTCAGGATCTCAGTGCCGTTGTTCGTCTTCGTAACCTTGGTCCGACAGACTGCGCGGTATGCGTGATGGTTGGCGCCGGTGGGCGTGGGTCGGGGTGTTCGTCGTCGGGCTGATCCTTTATCTGGCGGTGCTGCGCACCCTGGTCAGCACCAAGAATCCGAACTTCGTACCGGCGTTGATCCTGCTCGGGGCGACGCTGGTGCCGTTGACGTTCCTGACGTTCGCGCAGGCTCGTACCGGGCGGTGGCAGGTGCCGGCGTCGGTCCTGGTGACGTCGGCGTTCTTCGGTGGTGTGATCGGCACGGTGGTCGCCGGAACGCTGGAGTACGACACCCTGCGGGGGCTCGGCACCCTGCCGATGCTGTTCGTGGCGTTGATCGAGGAGTCGGCGAAGTTGATCGTCCCGGTGATCCTGGTGTTCACGGTGGTGGCCCAGCACCGGCGTCGGGTGCCCTCGGACGGGCTGATCATCGGGGTCGCGGCCGGCATGGGTTTCGCCGCGCTGGAGACGATGGGCTACGCCTTCACCGCGCTGCTGAGCTCGCAGGGCAACATCGGCGCGGTGGAGCAGACCTTGTTCATCCGTGGGCTGACCGCGCCGGCCGGGCACACCGCCTGGACCGGGCTCACCGCTGGCGCGCTGTGGGCGTTGTTGGCGAGCCCGAGTGTCGGTCGGATCTTCGGGTTCATCGGCACGTTTCTGGGTGTCGTCGCCCTGCACACCCTCTGGGACACGTTCTCCGGCTCGCTGGTCTTCGTCGTGGTGGCGATCATCAGCATCGGCTGGTTGTTCTGGGCGCTGCGCCGCTACCGCACCTTCGGCGAGCACCCCGTCGGTCAGCTCGCACCGAGCTGACCAGCGCCCCACCCGGCGCCTCGCCCGGCCGGTGTGAACGGCTGGCACGAACGGCTGGCACGGACGGCCGGGGCAGGCATGACTGTTGGTGATCCCGCTGCGACCGGACCGGCACCTCATCTACCGTCAGAGTGTTCATATATGGCGGATTGGTCGGGAAGGTGCGGCGATGGGGGTGCGCAGCTGGTTCGCGGGTTGGCCGGTGTACCGCCAGCTCACCGGCACGGACCCGCTGGGCCGGGGTGCCGCCGCGAAGTCGGACGGGTCCCGCGCGCTGACTGCCCGTACCGATACCGCTGACAGCGTGGCGCGGTCGGTGTGCCCGTACTGCGCGGTGGGGTGTGGTCAGCGGGTGTTCGTCAAGGACGGGCAGGTCAGTCAGATCGAGGGCGATCCGGACAGCCCGATCTCCCGGGGTCGGCTCTGCCCGAAGGGTTCGGCGAGCAAGAGCCTGGTGACCAGCCCGCTGCGGCAGACCACCGTGCGCTACCGCCGCCCGTACAGCACCGAGTGGGAGGACCTGGACCTCGACACCGCGATGAACATGATCGCCGATCGGGTCCTGGCCGCGCGGGACGAAACCTGGGAGGACGTCGACGCCGAGGGACGACCGCTCAACCGGACGCTGGGCATCTCCAGTCTGGGCGGGGCGACGCTCGACAACGAGGAGAACTACCTGATCAAGAAGTTGTTCACCGCGATGGGGGCGCTTCAGATCGAGAATCAGGCTCGTATTTGACACTCCTCCACCGTCCCCGGTCTGGGGACCAGCTTCGGTCGTGGCGGCGCCACCCAGTACCAGCAGGACCTGTCGAACTCCGACGTCATCGTCATCCAGGGTTCGAACATGGCCGAGGCGCACCCGGTGGGTTTCCAGTGGGTGATGGAGGCCAAGCGCCGGGGGGCGAAGGTCTTCCACATCGACCCTCGCTTCACCCGCACCAGCGCGCTGGCCGACGCGTACCTGCCGATCCGGGCGGGCACCGACATCGCGCTGCTCGGCGGGGTGATCCGCTACATCCTCGACAACGAACTGGACTTCCGGGAGTACGTGGTCTCCTACACCAACGCCGCGACGATCGTGACCGAGGAGTTCGTCGACACCGAGGACATGCACGGGCTCTTCTCCGGTTTCCAGGAGGAGAACGCCTCGTACGACCAGACCAGTTGGCGCTACGAGGGCCAAGGCCAGAACCAGACGACCCGGGACACCGAGACGCAGCGGGAGACCGGGGCCGGGCTGGAACACGAGTCACACGGCGCCCCCGTCGGCGGCGAGACCGAGCGTGACGAGACGTTGCAGCACCCGCGCTGCGTCTACCAGATCCTCAAGCGGCACTACGCCCGCTACACGCCGGAGATGGTGGAACGGGTCTGCGGCATCCCACAGGAGAAGTTCCTCGAACTGGCCCAGGCCTGGACGCAGAACTCCGGCCGGGACCGCACCGGCATGCTCGTCTACTCGGTGGGGTGGACGCAGCACAGCGTGGGTGTGCAGTACATCCGAACTGGCGCGATCATCCAGCTGTTGCTGGGCAACATGGGTCGCCCAGGTGGCGGGGTGATGGCCCTGCGCGGGCACGCCAGCATCCAGGGGTCGACCGACATCCCGACACTGTTCAACCTGCTGCCCGGTTACCTGCCGATGCCGCACCACGCCGACCACCCCACCCTGACCGAGTGGGTGGACAGCATCGCGCACCCCGGGCAGAAGGGGTTCTGGGGCAACGCCCGCACCTACGGCGTCAACCTGCTCAAGGCGTACTGGGGAGATGCCGCCACCGCCGAGAACGACTTCTGCTACGGCTATCTGCCGCGGCTGACCGGTGATCACGGCACCTACCAGCAGGTGCTGAACATGATCGACGGGAAGATCAAGGGGTACTTCCTGCTCGGTCAGAACCCGGCCGTCGGGTCGGCGCACGGTCGGGCGCAGCGTCTCGGCATGGCCAACCTCGACTGGCTCGTCGTCCGGGACCTGTTCGAGATCGAAAGCGCCACGTTCTGGAAGAACGCGCCGGAGATCGAGACCGGGGAGATCGTGCCCGAGGAGTGCCGTACCGAGGTGTTCTTCCTGCCCGCGGCGTCGCATGTGGAGAAGGAGGGCACGTTCACGCAGACGCAGCGGTTGTTGCAGTGGCGGGAGAAGGCCGTCGAGCCGCCGGGTGACGCCCGCTCCGAGCTGTGGTTCTTCTACCACCTCGGGCGCATCATCCGGGAACGGCTGGCGGCGTCGACCATGCCGCGCGACCGGGCGTTGCTCGACCTCGCCTGGGACTATCCCACGCACGGTCCGTACGCGGAGCCGAGCGCCGAGGCGGTGCTGCGCGAGATCAACGGGTACGACGTGGCCACCGGCCGGCCGCTGGCGTCGTTCACCGAGATGAAGGACGACGGCTCCACCGTCGGCGGCTGTTGGATCTACACCGGGGTGTACGCGGACGGCGTCAACCAGGCCGCCCGGCGCAAACCCGGCGCGCAGCAGTCACTGGTGGCGCCCGAGTGGGGTTGGGCGTGGCCGGCGAACCGGCGCATCCTCTACAACCGGGCCTCGGCCGACCCGGACGGCAACCCATGGAGTGAGCGCAAACGCTACGTGTGGTGGGACGCGGACAAGGGCGAGTGGACCGGTTACGACGTGCCGGACTTCGAGAAGACCAAACCGCCGTCCTACCGACCGGAGCACGACGCCGCAGGCGTGGCGGGCATCGCCGGCGACGACCCGTTCATCCTTCAGGGCGACGGCAAGGGTTGGCTGTACGCGCCCACCGGCGTCCTGGACGGGCCCCTGCCGACCCACTACGAGCCGGTGGAGTCGCCGGTGCGTAACCCGCTCTACCGGCAGCAGGCCAACCCGACCCGCAAGGTCTACACGCACCCGATCAACACGTTGAATCCGAGCCCGCCGCAGGAGCACAGTCAGGTGTTCCCGTACGTGTTCACTGTCAGCCGGCTCACCGAGCACCACACCGCCGGCGCGATGAGCCGCAACGTGTCGCCGTTGGCCGAGTTGCAGCCCGAGATGTTCGTCGAGGTGTCGCCGGAGCTGGCTGCCCTGCGAGGGCTGAGCCATCTGGGCTGGGCCCATCTGGTGACCAGCCGCGCGTCGGTGGAGGCGAAGGTGCTGGTGACCGACCGTGTCACGCCGTTGCGGGTGGACGGCCGGATCATCCACCAGGTCTGGTTGCCGTACCACTTCGGTTTTGAGGGTCTGGTGACCGGCGACTCGGCCAACGACCTGTTCGGCATCACCCTCGACCCCAACGTCCTGATTCAGGAGAGCAAGGTCGGCACGTGCGACGTCCGGCCCGGACGACGCCCCAGAGGCCAGGAGCTGTTGGACCTCGTCGTCGACTACCGACGGCGGTCGGGGAACCTCGTGCACCGTTACCCACCGATGGTCACGACCGACGTCGCCGACAGCGCCAGCGACCAGGAGGCCTGACCGATGCCCCACGCCAACGCCCTGTACGGGCCGCTGGACCCCGCACCGGACGCGGGCTACGAGGACGCGCCGCCGCGGATGGGGTTCTTCACCGATACCAGCGTCTGTATCGGTTGCAAGGCGTGTGAGGTGGCCTGCAAGGAGTGGAACGGTGTGCCGGAGAGTGGCCTCGACCTGCTGGGCATGTCGTACGACAACACGGGTGCGTTGACCGCGAACTCGTGGCGGCACGTCGCGTTCATCGAACAGCCCCGCTCGGTGGGCTGGGCGACTGCGGCGTTCGAGGACAACCCGGACGGGCCGGCGGTCAGTCCGCTCACGGCTGCCGTCGGCGCGCGTACCGAGACCGACACCGGTACGGATCCGGGTCTGCCCACCGGTTCGCCGGGGGCGGCGGCGCGGATGTCGGGTGGGCCGGAGTTTCTGGGGATGCCGGGTGCGCAGCCGCCGGGGCGGGGTTCGGGTGCGGAGGGTCGGACGGATTTCCGGTGGTTGATGATGTCGGATGTCTGTAAGCACTGCACCCATGCGGCGTGTCTGGACGTGTGTCCGACGGGTTCGTTGTTCCGGACGGAGTTCGGGACGGTGGTGGTGCAGGAGGACATCTGCAACGGCTGCGGTTACTGCATCTCCGCGTGCCCGTACGGGGTGATTGACCAGCGTAAGGACGATGGTCGGGCGTGGAAGTGCACGTTGTGCTACGACCGGTTGGGTGTGGGGATGACGCCGGCGTGTGCGCAGGCGTGTCCGACCGAGTCGATCCAGTACGGGGAACTGGACGAGTTGCGGGAGCGGGCTGCCGCGCGGGTGGCGACGCTGCACGAGCGGGGGGTTGCGGAGGCGCGACTGTACGGGCACGACCCGAACGACGGTGTGGGTGGGGACGGGGCGTTCTTCCTGCTCCTGGACGAGCCCGAGGTGTACGGCCTGCCACCCGACCCGGTGGTGACCACCCGCGACCTACCGGCCATGTGGAAACGCGCCGGCCTGGCGGCGATGACGATGGCGGTCGCCGCGGCGGTCGCGTTCCTGGGTAGGCGGCAATGACCGACGAGACACCATCGAACGAGTCGGTCGGCGCCCGGTTCCGCGAGTTCCAGGCCGGCCTCGACCAGCCCGACGGGAAGCGCCACCGGCAGCCCGGCCGGCGACGCGGCGACGGCGGTGAGCAGCTCACCGTGCCGCCGGCCGACTTCGCCTCCTACTACGGCCGGCCCGTGCTGAAGCCGCCGGTGTGGAAGTACGACATCGCCGGCTACCTGTTCACCGGTGGCCTCGCCGCCGGAAGCGCGCTGGTCGGCGCGGGCGCCCAGCTGACCGGACGACCGGGGCTGCGCAAGGTGGGCCGGTGGACGGCGCTCGGCGGCGTCGCCGCCAGCACGTACCTGCTGATCCACGACCTCGGCCGGCCGACCCGGTTCCATCACATGCTCCGGGTGGCCAAGGTGACCTCGCCGATGTCGGTCGGCACCTGGATCCTCGCCGCGTTCGGGCCCCTCGCAGGCGTGGCAGCGGTCGCCGAACTCGCACCGCTGCTCCCGCGGCATGGTGTGCTCGGCCTCGCCCGCCGGATCGGACCGCCCGTCGGCAACGTCGCCGGACTGGCCGCCGCGGCCACGGCACCGGCGCTGGCGACGTACACCGGGGTGCTGCTCGCCGACACGGCCGTGCCGTCCTGGCACGACGCCTACCCCTCGCTGCCGTTCGTCTTCGCCGGCAGCGCGCTCGCCGCCGCGTCCGGGGTCGGACTGATCGCGGCACCGCCCTCGGAGACCGCCCCACTACGGCGACTCGCAGTGGCCGCGGCGGCCGTCGAGTTCGGTGGGGGGCACCAGCTGGAGCGGCAGGGCCTCACCGGTGAGCCCTACACGCACGGACGCAGCGGCCGGCTGGTCAAGGCGGGACGCGTCCTGCTGACAGTGGGCACGGTCGCCGCACTGGTCAGTCGACGCAGCCGGGTCCTGTCGGCGCTCTCCGGCGCTGCCCTGGTGGCGTCGTCGATCGCGACCCGGTTCGGTGTCTTCGAGGCGGGACGGGTGTCGGCGCGCGATCCGAAGTACACGGTCGTGCCCCAGCGGGAGCGGCTCGACGAGAGCCGGTCGACGACCCGGCTCTGAGCGGACCGACGAGGAAGGCGCCCCCTGACGGGGCGCCTTCTTCGGATCCGAGGAGAGGTGTGGGCGCGACGGGCCACCGCCGGCGCGGCCGGTCAGCCGGTGAACAGCTTCGCGGCGGTGATGGCGGTCTGGACGATGCCGTACCCGAGGAGCACCGCGACCAGCAGCCACGACAACCACAGTCGTCCGGTCTGGCTACCGACTCGTGGCGGCGCGGGCGGCTGGCTCTGCGGCCCGATGGCCACCGGTTCGGTGATGGTCGCCTTCGCCACGGGCGACGTCGGCCCCCGGTTTGGTTCGTGGAACCGCTCGGGCACCGAACGGACCAGCAGGTTCGCGATGAACCCGATGGCGAGGACGCCGACCATGGTGAACAGCGCGGGCCGGTACGCCGCCGCGGTGAGTGTGCCGGGCTTGCCCTGCGTGTCGAGGATCCCGTTGACGATCAGCGGGCCGGCGACACCCGCGGCCGACCAGGCGGTCAGGATCCGGCCGTGGATCGCCCCGACCTGAAAGGTGCCGAACAGGTCACGCAGGTAGGCCGGCATGGTGGCGAAGCCACCGCCGTAGAAGGAGATGATGGCGGCGGCGATCAGCACGAAGACCGCTGTCGCGGAGTGCCCGGCCACGGCGAGCAGCAGGTACAGCACCATGCCGACGCCGAGGTAGACCATGTAGATGGGCTTGCGGCCGATGAGGTCGGACGTCGTGGACCAGACGAACCGGCCCGCCATGTTGAACAGCGACAGCACCCCCACGAAGCCGGCCGCCGCCGACACCGAGACCGTGGTGGCGGTCCCGTTGTCCCGGAAGAAGTCCTGGATCATCGGGCTGGCCTGCTCCAGGATGCCGATGCCCGCGGTGACGTTGCAGAACAGCACGATCCACAGCAACCAGAACGACCGGGTACGCACCGCGTTCGACGCGGACACGCTCGCCGTCGTCACCAGAGGTTTGGCGGCAACGCTCGCCGGGTCGAACCCGGCGGGCCGCCAGTCCGGTGCCGGAACCCGGACGTTGAACGGGCCGAACATCATGATCACGAAATACCCGATGCCGAACGTGACGAAGAGCGCCACGAGGGCGCTGCCCGACGCCACGGCGGCCGGGTTGTCGGGGTTGTAGCCGGAGTCGTAGAGGGAGAGCAGTTGGCGCGCGAGCGGGCCGGCGACCAGGGCGCCACCGCCGAACCCCATGATGGCCAGCCCGGTGGCCAGGCCGGGGCGGTCCGGGAACCACTTGATCAGTGTCGAGACGGGTGAGATGTAGCCGATGCCGAGCCCGATGCCGCCGATGACGCCGTACCCGAGGTAGAGCAGCCAGAGTTGTTGCGTCGCGATGCCGAGCGCGCCGACCAGGAACCCGACGGCCCAGAAGCAGGCGGAGGCGAACATCGCCCGGCGCGGCCCGTTCTTTTCCACCCAACGGCCACCCACCGCGGCGGACGAACCCAGCATGACGATGGCGATACTGAAGATCGCCCCGATCGCCGTCTGGCTGCTGTCGAAGTGCGCGATGAGGGAGTTCTTGTAGACGCTCGTCGCGTAGACCTGACCGATGCACACGTGCACAGCCAGTGCCGCGGTCGGGATGAGCCAGCGGCTGTATCCCGGGGGAGCGACAGTGTGCCGAGGATCGAAGACCGAGAGCATGGGCATCGTCCACACCTCCTGCGGCTGAGCGACGTTGCGGAGCTGTCCGACCCGGCAGTTGGCCGAGCGGCGCCGCCGCAGTGGCGGCCCGGCGCACGTCTGGCGATCAGCCGATTACCGGCTCTACCTCACGTTACGTGGCGACTTGTGCACGTCATGTGATTACCGAAAAACGCGGGGATGGCGACGTCGGCGCCCGCGGGTGAGGCCGGAAGGGGGCACGAAGCGGGGGCGGGCCCTCCGGCCCGCCCCCGACTGCTCTGTCGTGCCGCTCAGTGCATCGCGGCCTTTGCGGCCGCCTCCTCCTGGGCGCGTCGTTCGTCCCCGCTGACGGTGTGCAGCGGCTTCTCCTTGATGAACAGCACGACGATCAGCGCCAGCAGCGCGAACGGCGCGCCGACCAGGAAGAGGTCCGCGGTGGCGATGCCGTACACGTCCTGGAGGATGCGTACCACCGGTTCGGGCAGGGTGGACAGGTCGGGCACCTCCGTGGAGCCACCACCGGCGGTGGCCGCCGGGCCGAGACGCTCGGTCGTCAGCGAGGTCACCCGGCTCGCCAGGACCGCGCCGAGGGCGCTGACCCCGATCGCGCCGCCCATGCTGCGGAAGAACGTCAGCACCGACGTGGCGGCGCCGAGCTCCTGCGCCGGCACGTCGTTCTGCGCGGCGAGCACGAGGTTCTGCATGAGCATGCCGACGCCGACGCCCAGCACGGCCATGTAGATCGACAGCACGACGACGCTGGTGTTGGCGTCGATGGTGCCCAGCAGCAGCATCCCGGCGGTCATCACCGCGGCGCCGGCCACCAGGTACGCCTTCCAGCGGCCGTACTTCGTGATGAGCTGGCCGGCCACCGTCGACGAGACCAGCAGACCGAAGATCATCGGGAGGCTCATCAGGCCCGCGACGGTGGGCGACTTGCCCAGCGAGATCTGGAAGTACTGGGACAGGAAGACGGTGCCGCCGAACATGGCGACGCCGACCAGCACGCTGGCGATCGTGGCCAGGGAGACCGTCCGGTTGCGGAAGATGTCCAGCGGGACGATCGGCTCCGCCGCCCGCGACTCGACGACCACGGCCAGGGCCAGCAGAACCAGACCGCCGATGACCATCAGGGCCGTCCAGCCGGAGGCCCAGTCGAACTTGTTGCCGGCCAGGGACGACCAGATCAGCAGGGTGGAGACGCCCGAGGTGATGAGCACGGCGCCCAGCCAGTCGATCGTCGCCTTGCGGCGGACGACCGGCAGGTGCAGGGTGCGCTGGAGCAGGGCGATGGAGATGATGCTGAACGGGACGCCGATCAGGAAGCACCACCGCCAGCCCAACCACGACGTGTCGACGAGCAGGCCGCCGATCAGCGGACCGGCGATGGTGCCCACACCGAAGACCGCGCCGAAGATGCCGGCGTAGCGGCCCAGCTCACGCGGCGGGATCATCGCCGCCATGACGATCGTGGCCAGCGCTGTCATGCCGCCGGCGCCGATGCCCTGGACGACCCGGCTGAGCAGCAGAACCTCGACGTTCGGCGTGAAGCCCGCGATGAGCGAACCGACCACGAACAGTCCCAGCGACAGCTGGATCAGTAGCTTCTTGCTGTACAGGTCGGCCATCTTGCCCCACAGCGGCACCGTCGCCGTCATGGCGAGCAGTTCGCTGGTGACGATCCAGGTGTAGACGGTCTGGCTGCCGTTGAGATCCGCGATGATCCGCGGCAGCGCGTTCGCCACCACTGTGGAGGCGAGGATGGCCACGAACATGCCGACCATCAGGCCGGACAGGGCCTGGAGAACCTCCCGACGCGACATGCGCGTGCCGACGCCGGCGGTGTCGGCGGGCGGGACGGTGGTGGTCATTGACGCTCCCTTGTCGGGTTTCTGGCGCAGTGGCTGGCCCCGCAGCTGATGCGGCGGGGCAGAGACTGGCGGGTCAGGAGGGGGACAGCGGATCCGGCAGGCCGGCGGCGATCGCGGCGAACGCCTCGTCGACGAAGTCGTGCAGCGGCCGGGTGTCGTCGTCGGCGGCCCAGCGCAGCATGGCGGTGCGGAAGGCGGCACCGGCGACAGCGATGACCAGCGGCGGGTGGCCGTGGTCGAGGCCGACGCCGAGGCGGGTGGCGACGATCGCGACCATGGCCTGCTCGGTCGCGCTGTTGCCGGCCACCAGCCGGGGCAGCAGCACCGGGTTCTGGGCGATGACCGTCAGTCGCAACCGCCACAACTCCCGGTCGGCCTGGATCGTGTCGACCGACTCGTCGAGGGCGACCCGCACGGCCTGCAGCGCCGACACCTGTGCGGGGGCGGCCGCCAGACGGGCCACGACCGGGTTGCCGTCGAGCGCCGGATCGTCGGTGAGGGCCTCGTCCTTGCAGGTGAAGTAGTTGAAGAAGGTCCGCGAGGAGACGTCCGCGGCCTCGCTGATCTCCTCCACCGTCACGTGCTCCAGGCCGCGTTCGGCGACCAGCCGCAGCGCGGCGGCGGTCAGCGCGGCCCGCGTCTGCGCTTTCTTGCGGTCGCGACGCCCGGTGGCGGCGTGGTCGGTGTCGGTCACGGAGCGAGGCTAGGAGCGAAGTTGCACAGACTGCAAGTTTTTAGCGTGTGAAGTGATCTTCCTGACTCGGGACCGTCAGACGGCGACCGACGGATCCGGCCGGTCGCCGCGGGGGACGGCGCCGGTGGTCTCCAGGATGAGTGCGGCGACCAGGTCCGGGTCGTCGCTCATCGGCACGTGACCGCAACGGGGCAGCGTCACCACCCGTGCCGCCGGCAGGCCCGCCCGGACGCGCTCGGCCTGGTGGACGCCGAAGATCCGGTCGCGGTCGCCCCAGCCGACGGTCACCGGCACCGCCGGGTCGGACAGTCGATGGCAGTCGAAGCGGTAGTCGCGGGCGGCTCTGGCCACCGCGTTGAAGCCGCGTCCACGGCGTAGGGCGAGCGCGTCGCCCAGCGCGCGCTCGACGTCCAGCAGCGTCGGGCGGGCCATCAGCGGCGCGAAGCACAACGCCCGCAGGTACGCCGAGCGCAGCGCGACCCGCATGATCGGGGTGGGCAGGTACGAGTTGGCCCGGAGCATCCGGAGGATGGCCAGCGCCCGGCGGCGCTCCGCCGGGGTGAAGAAGCCGGCGGGGGAAAGGGCGGTGGCCGAGGCGACCGCCCCGGCGGCGGCGAGTTCCAGGGCGATCGCCCCACCGAGGCTGTAGCCGGCGACGTGCGGACGCGTCAGCCCCCACCCGGTCAGGACCGGCAGGACCCCGGCCACGGTGGCGGCCATGTCGGCGGGCATGCCGGTGCCGGGCACCGGCGAGTTCCCGAACCCGGGCAGGTCGAGCGCGATCACGTCGTGGTGGGCGGTGAGCCGGTCGAACACCGGCTCCCACGCCTGATGACGGTGACCGATGCCGTGGACGAGCACGAGCGGCTCCCCGCTGCCCGCCCGGCGGAAATGAACTGTCATGACCGCCGCCCTCCCACCGACGTCCTGCCGAAGGACCGCCCGAGCTGGCGCACCTCGTCCTCCATCTGGTCGACCATCGTCCGGCCGCCGAACCTGGTGATCAACGCGTCCGTCAAGCCGCTCAGCACCACCGGTCGCAGCGCCTGCACCACGGCGAGCGACCGTGGCACGTACACCTTGCGTCTGCGGCGCTCGACACCGCGCAGCAGGGCCTCGACGCACTGCTCGACCGGGACGACCGTGGACAGCGGCCGTGGCAGCCGGCGCAGCGTGCTGCGGAACGACGCCAGGTCGTCACGGATGTCGCGGACCAGGTCGGTGTCGATCCAGATCGGATGCGCGGTGCCGACGGTGACGCCCTGTGCGCGGGTCTCCAGGCGCAGCACGTTGGCGAACTGCTCCACCCCCGCCTTGGACGCGCAGTAGGCGGCCATGCCGGGCATCGCCGTGAAGGCCGCGGCGGACGAGACGATCAGGACGTGACCACGGGCGGCGGTGACGTGGGGCAGCGCCGCGCTGACGGTGCGGATCGCGCCGCAGAGGTTCACCTCGACGGTACGGACCAGCGCGTCGACCGGTCCCACGGCGACGGTGCCGAGGTTCGCGATACCCGCGTTGGCCACGACGACGTCGATGCCACCGAAGCGGTCCACGGTCGAGGCCACGGCGGCGTCCAACGCCGCCTGGTCGGTGACGTCGCACTCGTACCAGTGCGCGTCGAGGTCGGCGCTGAGCCGCTTGAGCAGCTCGCCCTCCAGGCCGACGAGGGCGACCCGGGCCCCGCGGGCGACGGCCTCGCGGGCCAGTTGCGCCCCGATGCCGCGCGCCGCGCCGGTGATGAGAATGGTCTTGCCGGCCAGGTCATAGCGCATCGGCGTGCTCCCGTTCCGAGTCGTTGGGGGTGCTGCCGGCCGAGGCGGTCCGGTAGTCGGCCGGGCGGAAGCGGCGCAGACGCATCCGGAAGCTGGTGGCGAGGCCCGGCCAGACGGTGGTGTTGCGGCCGGTGGCGTCGAGATACCAGCTCGAACAGCCGGTCTGCCAGACGGTGCCGGCCATCTTCTGGTCGATCCGCTCGGTCCAGCGCTGTTGCGCCTGCGCGGTGGGCTCGATGGCCTGGATGCCCGTGGCCCGCATGTGCCGCAGGGCCGCGAGGACCAGGCGCAACTGCGCCTCGATCATCAGCACCACCGAGGTGTGCCCGAGCCCGGTGTTCGGGCCGAGCAGGAAGAACAGGTTGGGGAAGCCGGCGATGGTGGTGCCCCGGTACGCGTGCATGCTCGGGGTCCAGGCCTCGCTCAGGCTACGTCCGGCACGGCCGTGGATGCGCCGCACGACGGGGGAGTCGGTGACGTGGAAGCCGGTGCCGAAGATGACCGTGTCCGCCGCGTGGTGCACACCGTCGTCGGTGACGAGGCCGTCCGGCACGAGCCGGGCGATGCCGGCGGTCACCACGTCGACGTTGGGCCGGGTGAGCGACGGCCAGTAGTCGTTGGAGATCAGCACCCGCTTGCAACCCATCGTGTACCGGGGGGTGAGCTTGTCCCGCAGGTGCTGGTCGGGGACCTGCCGGCGCAGCGTACGCAGTGACAGCCGGGAGGCGAAGCGGTTGAGCGCCGGGTACAGGAAGCCCAGGCCCAGGCTCTCGCGGAGCAGATAGAGCCGTGCCCGGGCGAGGCGTTGCGCGCCGGGCACTGTGCGAAACGCGGCCTGCTCGACAGCGCTGATCCGGCGCGACAGCCTCGGCATGATCCACGCGGGGGTGCGCTGGAAGAGCGTCAGCTTCTCGACCGTCGGCTGGATCTGGGGCACGAACTGGACGGCGGAGGCGCCGGTGCCGATCACCGCGACGCGGCGGCCGGTGAGGTCGTGATCGTGCCGCCACCGCGCCGAGTGGAACACGGTGCCGGCGAACTCGTCGATCCCGGGCAGGTCGGGGATGGCCGGGTCGCTGAGCGGGCCGGCCGCACAGATCAGGACCCGGGCGGTGTGCTCGCCGCCGGAGGTGCGCAGCAGCCACCGTTGGCGCTGATCGTCCCACCTCGCCTCGTGCACCTCGTGGCGCAGCCGCAACCTCGGGCGGATCCCGAAGCGGTCGACGCAGCCGCGCAGGTAGTCCCAGATCTCCGGCTGACCGGAGAAGGTGTTGGACCAGTTCGGGTTGGGCGCGAAGGAGAACGAGTAGAGGTGCGACGGGACGTCGCAGGCGCAGCCGGGGTAGCTGTTGTCCCGCCAGGTGCCGCCGACGTCGTCACCCCGGTCGAAGACGAGAAAGTCGGTGAAGCCGGCCCGCTGCAGGCGGATGGCGGCGCCCAGGCCACCGAAGCCGGCGCCGATGATGGCAACGTCTGTCTCCATTCACTCCTCCGTGGGCTCGGTTGCGGCGGCTGGGTCGGGCTCGGGCGGCCAGGGCGGATCGCCCACGCCGGTGACGCGTACGCCGCCCCACGGGTCGACCTCGGCCAGTCGGGCGGGTCGGACCCGGTCGGCGATGCGCACCTCGACGTCGCGCCGCCCGCGGCGCAGCAGGTGGGTCACCAGTGGCGCCGGTTCGATCCGCCCACCCCAGTGGAAGCGACCGTCGACCGGCTCCCACCGCCCGCTGAGGTGCACCCGGACCGAGATGCCCTCGACACCCGCCGGGCCGTGGTAGGTCACGGCACGATCCGTTCGTGGGCGCGGGTCAGCTCGGGCGGCAGGTCGGCGCTGGCGCGTACCCCCTCGATGCCGCTCCACAGCAGAGTGGTCAGGTAGTCGGTGAGGGCGGCCCGGCTGATCGGCTGGCCGTGCGTGGTCCACCAGTCGCCGACCGCCTGCACGAAGCCCACCAGGCCGTACGCCCACGGCTCCGCCGGGCCCGCGTCCAGCCCCAGCGCCCGTAGCCGGTCACCGATCACCCGAGCCAGCCCGGCGGCGACCTGCCGGCTGGTGCCGGCGACCACCTGGTGGATGCCGGGTTGACCGGACTGTCGCATCAGGAACCGGTAGAGCGTGGGCTGTGACTCGATCACCCCGAGGTACGCGTCGATCGTCGCCTCGACCAGGTCACGTTCCTCGCGGACCTGCTCGATCGCCGGCGCGATGGCGTCGACCACCCGGGCCGCCACCACCTCGCTCACCGCGACCCAGAGCTGCGACTTGTCGGCGAAGTAGCGGTACAGGACCGGTTTGCTGACGCCCGCGGTGGCGGCGACCTGTTCCATGTCGACGTCCGGGCCGTGTCGCAGCAGCGCCTGCACGGCGGCGCCGACCAACTCCTGCCGTCGGTGCTCACGATGATCTGCCCAGCGGTCCCGGCGGCCGTTGCCCTTCGCTTTCGGATCGTCGGCCGGAGGTGGGTCGGATGCATTGACATCAGTGAGCGGCGATTGCATGCTACTACTCGTAACAGTTACCGGCCGTCACGTCAATATGGAGGAGTCATGGAGACCGCACCGGCGAAAACCGAGCGCGCGGCGGTCGCCGAGCGACTGCTCACGTCCACACTGCGGACCAGCTACGACCCCACCGTCGAGATCGACTGGGACGCCCCGCACATTCCCGGCGTCTACTGGCTGCCCCCACAACGCAGCAGCCTCTACGGCACGCCGTTGTGGGAGCGGCTCAGCGAGGAGCAGCGCGTCGACCTGACCAGGCACGAGGTGGCCAGCGCCGCCAGCGCCGGGCTGTGGTTCGAGACGATCCTCATGCAGATGCTGATCCGGGAGTACTACCGCGCCGACCCGACCAGCCGCCAGGCCCAGTACGCGTTGACCGAGGTCGCCGACGAGTGCCGCCACTCCATCATGTTCGGCCGGCTGATCGAGGCGATGGGTTGCCCGGTCTACCGCGCGAGCACTGTGGACCATTACCTCGGGCGCTTCCTCAAGGCCACCGCCAGCGGACCCCGGATGTACGCCGCGATCCTCATCGCGGAGGAGATCCTCGACGCGTTCCAGCGCGAGATCATGGCGGACGAGTCGCTCCAACCGTTGATCCGGATGGTCTCCCGCATCCACGTCGTGGAGGAGGCGCGGCACGTCCGGTTCGCCCGCGAGGAGTTGGCCGCCGCGGTGGCGGCCACCGGCCCGGTGGGCATGGCGTACGCCCGGCTGTTGGTCGGCCGCGCCGCCTACACGATCGTCAACCGCCTGGTCCATCCCGACGTGTACGCGGCGGTGGGTATTCCACCGGCGGTCGGTCGTGCCGCCGCCCGCGCCAACCCGCACTGGCGAGCCACCCTGCGCTGGTCGGCGGCGCGGGTGCACGCCAACCTGGCGGGTGTCGGCCTGGTGGCGGGGCCGGGGCGTCTGCTGTGGGCCCGGGCCGGGCTGATCTGACCGGTCGTCACCCGGTGCGACAGCGTGGGGGGTCCGGGGTTGTTGCTGATCTTCCGGTCGAGATCGGTTCAGGCGACGTCGCTGTCAGGCCCGTTCGACCCGGGCCTGCTGGTGATCGGTCAGCCGTAGCCCCACCCCGCGCACCACGTCGATGGTGGCCCCGGTGCCCAGGTCGGTCAGCTTGCGGCGCAGTCGCTTCACCAGCGACTGCACGTCCGCCTTGCGTTCGCGCCCCTCGTCACCCCAGACCGACCGGTGCAGCTCGGCGTAGCTCCACACCCGGGCCGGCTCGGTGATCAGGCAGGTCAGCAGGTCGTGTTCCAGCCGGGTGAGGTCGATCTCCCGATCTCCGCAGCGGGCGCTGGAGCGGGCGGAGTCGATCACCAGGGTGGCGACCGGCGCCGGTTCGGACGCGGCGGCGACCTGCTGCGGAGCGGCGATCAGCCGGCGCAACTCGTCGAGGTCGGCGACCAGCAGCAGCGGCGCGATGCCGTCGAGAAGCTCCGCGAGCCGGATGCGCTCGGCCGGCGACGGGGTGACCGCGATCAGCAGCGGGAACGGCTCGTCGGCCGCATCACCCCTGTTCACCGTTGCCTCGTCCTTGGCCACCGCACCACCCGGGATCGATGGGCATCCCTGCCCAGCTCTCGTCACGGTTCTGACAATGATTGGCAAGCGCGCCGCCGGCCACTGCGACTCTTAGCGACAAGTTGCTCACGGCAAGTTCTTGATCGTCCGTTCTTCTCGATCATAGTGTCCACTCGGGCAACCGGCGTGACCCGCGCGGTGCATGGGGAGGTCCACCATGGCCCACTACACCCTGGGTCGTTCTGAGGGAGGCAGCACCTATGTTCAGACGTCCACAATGGCGGCGCGCAGCCAGATCGCTGGTGAGCGCCGGTGCGGCGACGATCCTCGCCGCGACATGCCTGGTCACCATCGGTTCGGGCGCGCAGGCCGCGCCGGGCGGTGCGATGGGGGCGGGCACCTCGACCGGGGACAAGATCCGACCCGAACTCGCCAAGCAGCTTCAGGCAAAGAGTGAAGGGGACTTCTGGATCCGGTTCAAGGACCGGGCGGACCTGAGCAAGGCCAGCGCCATCAAGGACTGGTCGAAGCGCGGCACCGCGGTGGCGGACGCGCTGCGCAAGACCGCCGCGGCGAGCCAGGGCAAGATCCGGGCCGACCTCGACAGCTCGGGCACGAAGTACCAGACCTTCTGGGCCACCAACGCCATCAAGGTGAACAGCGGCTCGCTGGCGATGGCACAGAAGTTCGCCGGCCACTCGGAGGTCGAGGGCCTCTACGCCCCGGTCGCGTACAAGGTGCCGGAGACGACGAAGGGCGCCGACGAGAAGACGGTGAACGCCCTGGAGTGGGGCATCGCCAACATCAACGCCGACGACGTCTGGTCCCAGTACGGCGTCAAGGGCGAGGGCATCACCATCGCGAACATCGACACCGGGGTGCAGTTCGACCACCCGGCGCTGGTGAACTCCTACCGGGGCAACAACGGTGACGGGACCTTCGACCACAACTACAACTGGTTCAACGCCGCCAACGCCACCGGGGCCTGCGCGACAGCTCCCTGCGACGGCGACGGTCACGGTACGCACACGATGGGCACCATGGCCGGCTCCGACGGCGCGAACCAGATCGGTGTCGCCCCCGGGGTCAGGTGGATCGCGGCGAACGGGTGCTGCCCCAGTGACGCCGCCCTGATCGAATCCGGTCAGTGGATGCTGGAGCCGCTGGACCTCAACGGTCAGAACGCGGACGCGAGCAAGCGACCGAACATCATCAACAACTCGTGGGGCACCCGGGACCCGTCCAACGAGCCGTTCATGGAGGACGTGACGAACGCCTGGGCCGCGTCCGGCATCTTCGGCGTCTGGTCCAACGGCAACAGCGGACCGGCCTGCCAGACCAGTGGCTCGCCGGGCAGCCTCGCCAGCAACTACTCCACCGGCGCGTACGACATCAACAACAACGTCGCCGGCTTCTCCTCCCGCGGCGCCGGGCAGAACGGCGAGATCAAGCCCAACATCTCCGCGCCGGGCGTGAATGTCCGGTCGAGCATCCCGGGCAGCGCCTACGGCAGCATCAGCGGCACCTCGATGGCCGCGCCGCACCTCGCGGGCGCGATCGCGCTGCTGTACTCGGCGGCGCCGTCGCTGGTCGGTGACGTCAACGCGACCCGCGCACTGCTCAACGGCGCCGCGATCGACAAGGCCGACGACCAGTGCGGTGGCACCGCCGCCGACAACAACGTCTACGGCGAAGGCCGACTGGACGCCCTCGCGCTGCTCAACGCCGCCCCGACCGGCGACATCGGCACGCTGGCCGGCACCGTCACCGACGCGACCTCCGGCGCCCCGATCGCCGGCGCGACGCTGACGCTCACCGGCCCGTCCGAGCGTGAGCTCACCACCGGTGCCGACGGCAAGTTCTCGACCCAGCTGCCCACCGGTGACTACCAGGTCGCCGTCGCGGCGTTCGGGTACGGCGGCACCACCACGACGGCAACCATCGCCAAGGGCACGACCACGACGCTCAACGTCGCCCTCACCGCGGTGCCGAGTGTCAACGTCACCGGAGCGGTCACCGACGGCTCCGGCCACGGCTGGCCGTTGTACGCGAAGGTGACAGTGACCGGCGTGTCCGGCGTCTACGACTACACCACCCCGTCGAACGGCCGCTACAGCATCAAACTGCCGGCCGGGCAGACGTACACCCTGACGTACGAGTCGCAGTACCCCGGCTACCAGACCGTCACCAAGCAGGTCGTGGTCGGCTCGGGCAACGTCACCGCCAACGTCGCCGTGCCGGTGGACACCACCGACTGCACCACCGCCGCCGGGTACACGTTCGGCTCCGACGGTGAGTACGAGACCTTCGACGCCACCACCACGCCGGCCGGCTGGACCGTCGTGGACAACGCGGGCAGCGGTCAGGTCTGGAAGTTCACCGACGACGGCAACCGGGGCAACCTGACCGGGGGCAGCGGCAACTTCGCGATGATCGACAGCGACGACTACGGTGCGGGCACCAGCCAGGACACCTCCCTGGTCAGCCCGGTGGTCGACCTGACCGCCGTCACCGCCCCGGTGATCCGGTTCAACCAGGACTTCAACCAGCTCAACGACGACACCGCCGACGTCGACCTGAGCATCGACGGCGGTGCCACCTGGACCAACGTGCTCCGGCAGGAGACGGACGTCCGGGGACCGAAGCTGACCGAGATCCCGATCCCGCAGGCCGCCGGTCAGGCGCGGGTGCAGGTCCGGTTCCACTACTACGACGCCTCGTACGAGTGGTGGTGGGAGGTCGACAACGTCCTGATCGGCAGCCAGGTGACCTGCGTGCCGGTCGACGGTGGTCTGGTCGTCGGCAACGTCCGTGACAAGAACGACGGCAGCTACGTCAACGGCGCGACCGTCACCAGCAAGGACCGGCCCGCCGAGAAGGCCGTCACGGTGGCGACCCCGGACGACCCGGAGCTGGCCGACGGCTTCTACTGGATCTACTCGTCGCTGACCGGCGAGCACCCGTTCACCGCGTCCGCCGGCAACTACGTCAGCCAGACCAAGACTGTCGACGTCGAGGCCGACTGGGCGACCACCGCGAACTTCCAGCTCGCGGCCGGCCGGCTGTCGGTGACGCCGACGCAGCTCAGCGCCACCCTCCAGATGCCCAACGGCAAGACCAGCAAGACGTTCACGGTGACCAACACCGGCGGCGCGCCGGTCGAGGTGAAGTTCGGTGAGCGGGACAACGGGTTCGAACTCCTGCGGGCGGACGGCTCCACTGTCACCCGGCAGCAGGTGCTCGGGTCCGGCGGCGCACCCGAGCAGCGGCTCACCGTCGCGACGTCGTTCGCCGCCAAGGCGTCCGGCAAGGAGGCCAAGGCCGCTGCCGCTGCGGTCGGCCCGAACGCGGCGCCGTGGACCGACATCGCCAACTACCCGGCCACGATCATGGACAACCGGGTGGTGAACCTGGACGGCAAGGTGTACTCGCTCGGTGGCGGCAACGGTGAGGCGTCCACCACCAAGAACTACGCCTACGACCCGGCCGCGCAGACCTGGACGGCGATCGCCGACCTTCCGGGCGCCCGCAACGCCGTGACCGCCGGCGTGGTGAACGGCAAGATCATCGTCAGTGGTGGCTGGGGCGACGCCGGCCCGGACTCCGCCACCTGGTCGTACGACCCCGGGGCCAACACCTGGACCGAGCTGGCCGACAACCCGGCGCCCCGGGCCGCGGCCGGTCAGGGTGTCGTCGACGGCAAGCTGTACGCGGTCGGTGGCTGCACGACCGCGTCCTGCACGCCGATGTCGAACAGCGTGGTCCGGTACGACCCGACCAGTGACACCTGGGAGACGATGGCCAACTACCCGAAGTCGGTGGCCTTCGCCTCCTGCGGCGGGATCGACGGCGTCCTCTACTGCACCGGCGGCAACGACGGTTCCGCCGCGCAGAAGTCCAGCTACGCCTTCGACCCGGGTGCCAACACGTGGACCGCCATCGCCGACGCGCCGACCGACAACTGGGCCAGCGCGTACGCCGTCGCCAGCGGCAAGCTGCTCGTCGTCGGTGGTTCGCAGGGCGGGGCCATCAGCAACGCCGGCTTCGCCTACGACCCGGCCGCCGGTTCGTGGTCCAACCTGCCCAACGCCAACACCGCGCGGTACCGCGGCGGCGCGGCGTGCGGCTTCTACAAGATCGGCGGCTCGTCTGGCAGCTTCGACGCGGCTCCCGAGAGTGAGGTGCTCCCGGGCTTCGAGGGATGCTCCGAGTCGGCCGCCGACGTCAGCTGGATGACCGTCGACAAGTCGGAGGTCACCCTCGCACCGGGTGCGAAGGTCACTGTCACCGTCGGTCTGACGGCGAACGTGGACCAGCCGGGCACCTACTCCGGCGCGGTAGCGATCTCCGAGAACACCCCGTACTCGGTCGCGCCGGTCGCGGTGACCATGACCGCGAACCCCCCGAAGACCTGGGGCAAGCTCATGGGTACGGTCACCGGCACCAGCTGCCAGGGTGCGACCTCGCCGCTCGCCGGTGCGGTCGTGCAGGTCGACTCGTGGGCGGCGTCGTACACCTTCGCCACCGATGCCGAGGGCAAGTACGCCTACTGGGTGGACCGCCGCAACAACCCGCTCACGATGATCGTGGCCAAGGACGGCTGGAAGCCGCAGACCCGCCAGACCCGGATCGACACCGCGACCCCCACGGTGGAGAACTTCGGGTTGGCGCCCATCAGGTGCTGACGGCCGAGCACTAGTCGCGTGACGTCCGGCCCGCCTGGTCCTCGACCAGGCGGGCCGGACCGCGCCCGGGGTGATCAGACGGGCGCGAGCCGGAATCCGACGCCGCGTACCGAGTGGATCGTCGCCGCGGCGTTGAGCCTGGCGAGTTTGGCGCGCACCCGGCGGACCACCGAGTGCATGTCCGAGCCCCGGCCGA
The DNA here is from genome assembly GCA_040643255.1 of Glycomyces sp. NPDC047369. Taxonomy (GTDB): domain Bacteria; phylum Actinomycetota; class Actinomycetes; order Mycobacteriales; family Micromonosporaceae; genus Glycomyces. The sequence continues at coordinate 724,517 of JBEYTX010000003.1, forward strand.
GGTGCCGGTTGCCCCAGACCTCCAGGTGCAGCCGCTCGTAGGTCCACACCTGCCCGGGGGCGTGCACCAGGCAGAGCAGCACGTCGTGCTCCAACCGGGTCAGGTCGATCTCCTGGTCACGCCACCGCAGCACCCGACGGTCGGAGTCGACCGCCAGGTCCGGTGGCGGGGGTTGCGGGCTCGGCGCCACCTCGGCGCGCGCCGCGGTGGTCGGCGGGGCCGGTGCGGCGGGCGCCTCGACCACCCCGAGAAACTCTCGCGCCTGGTCGACTGTCGAGACGATCAGAAAGGCGTCGCTGCCGCCGAGCAGCCGGGCCAGATGTCGCCGCTCGGCCGGCGAGGATGCGATGCCGATGACCAGGCTGGCGACTGGAATTTCCTGCATGTGCCAACACCTTCCGGTTCCCCACATCACTCCGGATGGATTGTCGTACCGCCGACCGAGACATCGATCGGCGTCCTGACCCTAGTGGTGGCTGATCTCGGCTGGGTAAAACATAGTTGCATGTAAGCATGTGAATCCCGTTGCGCCGACCAGGCCACCCGACCCCACCGCCGACCATGCGCTTCTCCGGAAGCGGCGGGGGTGGTTGTGACAGAACCAAGACAATCCGAGGACGGTGTACGGACCTGCGGGGGCGAGCATGGTCGCCATGTCCACCGGATCGCTGTACTCCGTCGGGCGCCCGACACCCGGTCCGACGCGCCCGCTGCCCCACGCCCGCGCGGCGGTGCCGTTGGGGCTCCGACTGCTCGCCGCGGCGCTGTGTGGTCTGCTCGCGCTGACCCTCACCGCCGCTGTCTTCGTGCGGACCTATCCCGGGCAGTGGCTGGACGGGGTGCTCCTGCCGCCCGCCGAATCCGGCGGCGGGTACGAGCAGCGGACAGCGCTCGTGGGCCCGGCCAAGACCGCGCTGGCCACCTTCGGCAACCCGACGCTCATCGCGGCCCTGCTCGGCGTGGTGCTGCTGGTGGGTGTGCTGCGCCGCCGGCTGGTGGCGGGCGTCGTCGGCGTGGGCATGGTCGTCTGCGCGGTGCTGGTGGCCGGCGCGGTGAAGACACAACTGCCCCGCCCGGACCTGCAGATCGAGAGTTCCACCACCCACAACAGCTTTCCCAGCGGTCACGTGGCGGCGGCGACCGCCCTGCTGCTGGCGTTTCTGCTGGTCCTGCCCGGGTGGGCCCGGCGCTGGCTGGCGGTGCCGGGTGCGGCGGGAGTCTCGGTGATCGCCGCCGCCACGATGATCGCGGGCTGGCACCGGTTCAGCGACGTGCTCGGTGGCGTACTGCTGGGGGTGACACTGTTTCTCCTGGCCGCGGCCGCGTTGGCGGCCCGGCCCACCGACCACGACGCGACCGGCGGTTCGGCCGGCGGCGGCCTCTGGCGCGGGCTGGCCGAGGCGGCGGTCGGGCTGGTCGTGCTGGTCTGGGCGCTGGTGGTGGTCGTGCCCGGTCTGGCCGCGTCGGTGCAGCGCGGGCCGCTGGTTGCGATCGTGGCCGCGGCCGTTTCGACGATGTTCCTGGTGGGCGCTGTGGTGTTCCTGGTGCGTTCGACGGATTTCGCGGTGCCGAGGGCGGTGCGGAGCCCCGCGCAGCCGCAGCCGTCGACCGAAGCCCGAAAGATCTCATGATGGGATACTTGACGACATGTCCCAGGTGCTGTTGATCGAAGACCACCAGACGGTGCGCGACGGACTGCAGTTGGCGCTCACCCGGCAGGGCCACACGGTGCACGCCGTGGGCACCGGTGAGCAAGGGCTGGAGCGGCTGCGCGCGGCCCCGTCCGACGTCGTGGTGCTCGATCTCATGCTGCCCGGGATGGACGGGTTCGAGGTCTGCCGCCGGATCCGGCAGCTCGGTGACCTGCCGATCATCATGCTCACGGCCCGCAACGACGACATGGACGTGGTCGCCGGCCTGGAGGCCGGCGCCGACGACTACGTGGTCAAGCCGGTGCAGGCCCGGGTCCTGGAGGCGCGCATCCGCGCGGTGCTGCGACGCACCGGTGGCGACTCGCGGCGCGGCGGCGAGCGGGCCGGCCTGGAACAGCACGGCGCGTTGACCATCGACCGGGCGGCGCTGGTGGTCAGCAAGGACGGGACGCCGGTCAGCCTCGCCCCCACGGAGCTGCGGCTGCTGCTCGAACTCTCGCACACGCCCGGTCAGGTGCTCAGCCGGCAGCAACTGCTGGAGGCCGTGTGGGAGCACGGGTATCTCGGTGACTCGCGACTGGTGGACGCGTGCGTCCAGCGGGTCCGCGCCAAGATCGAGGCCGATTCGTCGGCGCCGGTCTTCATCCAGACCGTGCGTGGTTTCGGATACCGGTTCGGGCCGCTGTGACCTTCTGGCGCTCGGTCGCCGCCCAGGCATCGAGCCTGCGGGTCCGGCTGCTGCTGGCGTTCGCGCTGCTCGGGGTCACCACCACGGCCGTCGTGGCCAGCGGCAGCTACTTCCAGGCCCGGACCGTCATCCTCCAGCAGGCGCAGGACGCCGCGGTGATGTCGCTGACCGACCAGCTCACCAAGGTCTACCCGATCGCCCAGCTTCCGCCGACCCAGAACGACCTGGACCTGTTGGCCCAGCGGCTCTCCGACCGCGAGGGCTTCGCGGTGGTCATCTACCGGGACATGCGGGCACAGGGCTCGCAGACACCCGCCCCGCTCAGCCCCGAGCTGCGGGCGGAGGTCGGCGACGGTCAGATCGCCTGGCAGCGTGTCTCGCAGGACGGGCGGCCCTGGCTGCTCATCGGCACCCAACTGCGGCTCGAGCGCCCCGACGGCACGGCCCACCCGTCCGGGTTGGAGGTCTATTCGGTGCGCGATCTCGTGCCCGAGCAGCAGAGCATCGACCAGCTCGCCACCAGGGCGTGGTGGACCGGAGGGTTGTCCCTGCTGCTCGCCGTCCTGCTGGCCCTGCTGTCCGCCCGGGGGGTCCTGCGACCCGTCCGCGATCTGGGCCGAGCGGCCCGCCGCCTCGGCGAGGGCGACCTGAGCACCCGGCTGACGGTCCGGGGCGTGGACGAGCTGGCCGACGTGGCGCGGACCTTCAACGACACCGCCGGCACGCTGGAGCGGCAGGTCGGGGAGCTGCGGCGGATGGAGTCCGACGCCCGCCGCTTCGTCGCCGACGTCTCGCACGAGCTCCGCACCCCGCTGGCCGCGATGACGGCGGTCACCGACGTGCTCGATGAGGAGGCCGAGCACCTGCCCGGGGACGCGGGCCGGGCCGCTCGGCTGGTCAGCCAGGAGACGCAGAACCTCACCCACCTGGTCAACGACCTCATCGAGATCAGCAGGTTCGACTCCGGCACGGCCCGGCTCGCCCTCGACGACGTGGACGTGGGCGCGGCGGTGACCGCGACCCTGCGGATCCGCGGCTGGACCGACCGGGTACGCGCCGACCTGCCTCCCGCTGTGGTGGCCCGGCTCGATCCCCGCCGGCTGGACGTCATCGTCGCCAACCTGGTCGGCAACGCCTTCCGGCACGGTGCCGAGCCGGTGACCGTACGCGTGAGCGCCGATCCGGACTGGGTCACCATCGAGGTGGCCGACCAGGGGCCGGGGCTGGACCCGGAGGTGTTACCGCACGTGTTCGACCGCTTCTACAAGGCCGACACCGCGCGGACCCGCTCCGAGGGCAGCGGCCTCGGCCTCGCCATCTCCTGGGAGAACGCGCGGCTGCACCGCCACGGCGAGCGCCGGGGGGCTCTCGTCGCCGGCAACGCCCCGGGTGGCGGCGCGGTCTTCACGCTCCGGCTGCCCCGCGAGACGACGGACACCGGGGGTGCCCGGTGACCGGCCGGCGCACCGGGCGGGCGCTGCTCGCCGGCGCACTGCTGCTCGGTCCGCTGCTGGCGGGGTGCGGGGTACGGCCCAGCCTCGTCATCACCGGTCGTCCCGCGGTCAGCGGCCCCGCGCAGGGAGTCGGGCTCTACCTGGTCGCGCAGGGCGAACTGGTGCTGGTCCTGCGCCCGGCCCGGGGGGATTCCTCACCGACCAAGGCACTTGCCCTGCTCGCCGCCGGCCCGCAGCCGAACGAACGCGACCAGGGTCTGACCAGCGACGTGCCGACCGGGTTGAACCCGGTCGTCGAGGTGACGCCCACGGCCGGTCGGTTCGGTGGTCTCACGGTGCGCGTCACCGGGACGGCGCAGGCGTTGTCGCCGACGGCTACCGACCAGATCATCTGTACGGTGTCCGACGCCGCCGCCCAGGCCGGCGTGGTGGCAAGCTCGGGCCCGGTCACCATCGTCGGGTCCGACGGTGCCCAGCCAGCCCGCCGGTGTCCCGCCAGGTGACCGGGCCCCACCGCCTCACACCAGGTCGACAGCTCGGGCCTGCCGGGGCAGGCCGCTGTGGTGGCGGTGGTCCTGATCGGCCAGCGCGCCGGAGATCAGGATGTCGATCAGGGTGGCGAACCCGATACCGGCCTGCTGCCAGATCTGCGGGAACTGTGACGCGGCGGTGAAGCCGGGGAAGGTGTTGACCTCGTTCACGATGGGCTCGGGCGACCCCTCGGCGGGCAGGAAGAAGTCGACCCGCAGCAGCCCGCGGCAGTCGAGGGCCTGGAAGGCGCGGATCGCACGGTCCTGGAGCACCTCGGTGGTCGCCGCGTCGAGTGGGGCGGGAATCTGGAAGGTCGCCCCGCCGTCGTACTTCGCGTCGTAGTCGAAGAAACCCGCGCCGCTCACCCTGATCTCCAGCGGCGGGCCGGCCTGCACCCGCCCGTCCGGGTGCTGGAGGACGGCCACGTCGATCTCGCGTCCGCGCGCGCCCTGCTCGATGAGCACCTTCGGGTCGACCTGACGGGCCTGCTCCAGCGCGGCGGGAACCCCCGCCCAGTCGTCGACCTTGACCACACCCAGGCTCGAACCCGCCCGGGCCGGTTTCACGAAGACCGGCAGCTGCAGCCGGCGCTGGTCATCGGGCGACAGTTCCTCGCCGGGACGCACTGTCACCCCCGGGCTGACCCGCAGGCCCTCCGCCGCGAGGAGCCGCTTGGTGACGCCCTTGTCCATGCCGGCGGCGCTGGCGAACACACCGTTGCCGACGTAGGGCACGCCGAGCCATTCCAGCAGCGACGACACGGTGCCGTCCTCGCCGTACGGGCCGTGCAGGGCGGGGAACACCACGTCCTGGGCGCGCAGCACACGCAACGCCGCGGGAAGTGGCGTCGGTCGACCGCCGACGTGCCACCCGCCGTCGCGGTCGATGAGGACCTCGGTGACCTGGTACCGCTCACGGTCCAGGTGGGCGAGGATGCTCGCCGCCGAGCGGCAGGACACCTCGTGCTCGCCGCTCTGCCCGCCGTAGAGGACCGCCAGTCGCGTTGTCATGAATTCCGTGCCCTTCCGTCGAGGTGGTCGCGGGCCACCCGAGCCCCGATGCCGGTCAAGATCTCGTGTGGGTTGGTGTCGGCCCAACGGGCCCACTCGACGACGGTCGGAGGGTGGTGGTCACCCTCGGCGGGGCCGAACACCACCACCGGGTCGCCGATCGTCACGGGAAGATCCCCGGCGTCGACCACGCACTGGTCCATGGCGATGCGTCCGACGATCGGGCACCGCCGACCGCCGAGCCACACCGAGGCGCGCCCACCCGCGACCCGGGGCAGCCCGTCGGCGTAGCCGAGCGGCAGCAGCGCCAGCGTGGTCGGTGCGCTGGTCACGTGTTCGAACCCGTAGGAGACACCCGTACCGGCCGGCACCCGCTTGACGTTGACCACGCTCGTCCGCAGTGTCATCGCGGCGCGCAGCCCGTACTCGCCGGGACCACTCGCGCCGAACGGGTCCACGCCGTACAGGGCGATCCCGATCCGGCAGAGGTCGAAGCGGGTCTCTGGTGCGCAGAACGCGGCCGCCGAGTTGGCCAGGTGGACGAGATCGGGGTCCAGACCCGCCGACCGTGCGATCCGCAGCGCCTCCTCGAAGATCGCCACCTGTCGGGTGAGCGCGGGGGCGCCCGGCAGGTCGGCGTCGGCGAGGTGGGACCACACCCCGCGCACCCGGATACCGCCCTCCCGTTCGTACTTGCGGGCCCAACCGACCATCTCGGGCCAGTCGTCCCCGGCGGCCCCGTTGCGGGACAACCCGGTGTCCGCCTTGAGCTGCACCATCGCCGGCGCGCCGAGCAGACGGGCCGCGTCGGCGACGGCGTGCAGGTGCGTCGTCGTGGACACGCCGATGTCGACGCCACCCTTGATCAACATACCGAAGTCGTCGTCCGGGCGGTGCAGCCAGCTCAACGTGGGCGCTGTCACACCCGCCTCGCGCAGGCTCAGCGCCTCGGCCGTCGAGGTCACCCCCAACCAGGCGGCACCGGCCCGGAGCGCGGCCCGGGCCACCTGCACCGCGCCGTGGCCGAACCCGTTGGCCTTCACCACGGCCATCAGCCCGGTGCCGGTGACCGACGCGATCGTCCGCACGTTGGTGGAGATCGCCTCCAGGTCGACCAGGGCTTCGGCGAGCATGCTCATCGGGCCGCCTCCACCCGCCGCCGGCCGGGGAGCGCGAACAGCCAGCCCGCGCGGACCGCGAGCAGCGCGCGGTGCACGGCCAGGCTCAGGCCGATCACCAGCCCGGTCAGCAGAATCGGATAACCGAACACGATCAGGCCCTGAGCAGACCCACCCAACCCGGAAACCGGTACGAGCAACAGCCGGTGCAGCAGGGCCAGGACCGGCATGTGGACGACGTAGATCGGCAGGGTGATGCGGCCGAGCCTAGCCAGTGGATCGCTGAGCACCGACCAGGAGGTCAGCCGGGCGGCGGCGGTTATGCCGAAGATCACTGCCAGCACGGAGACGGCCGGCCACACACCGAACCACTGCTGCGCGCCGGTCACCGCCATCGCGGCGAGCGCCAGGACGTAGGCCCCCGAGGTCAGTACCAGCCGGCGGCGGTTGGCGGTGGCCGCCCACCGTTCGATCTGCGGTCGCAGGGACAGGCCGGCGAGGAAGAAGACCAGGTTCTGGTAGAGACCCGCACGGTTGCCCGGGGTGTCGAGCAGGCCGGCGGCGGCGACGGCGGACAGCGCGGCGGCGGGGAGCAGGACCAGCGTCCGGGGCAGCCGTCGGGTCGCCTTGGCGATCGTGAAGTACACCGCCAGGGCGTACAGGTACCAGAGGTTGGACGGCGTGATGGTGAGCTGCTCCAGCAGACCGAGCGCCGAGGTGGCCCGGTCGGTCGGCAGTTGCGGCGCGGCGGCGAGCACCGCCGTGTGGATCAGCAGCCAGACGGCGTACAGGTAGAGGAACCCGGCGATCCGGCCGCGGGCGACCAGCCGCCAGGGCCGCTGGGCGGCGTTCGCCGCGAAGACGCCCGAGATGGTGAAGAACAGCGGCATCCGCAGCGGGAGGAACTGCTCACCGAGCGTTCCCCAGAAGCCCGGCACCGGTACGCCGATGCGCCAGTCGATCTGGAGGTAGTCCTTCACCACCACGTGCCACAGCACGACGAGGACGATGCAGACGCCCTTCGCGGCATCGGCCCACTGCGCCCGCGGTGATCCGGCGGCGGGCGCGGACACGGTGGCAGGGGTGGGTCCGGTCCGCTGGCGGTGGCGGAACCGGACACGCGTCGCGTCGGGCTCCCGCTCGGTGGGCCGGGACTCGGTGGTCTGTTGGATCACCCACCGAAAGCTGCCAGCCGGATATCCGCGCGTGATCCCCGAATTGTCATGATCCGGTAATGGACGTGGCCGCACCCGACTCGTCGGCGACGCGGAGCCGCCCCGGCGCGGGCCGGGCGGCACTAGGCTCGTTGCGGAGGTGCCGAACATGAAGCTCGGGCTGCACTACTGGAACTACTCGACCCCGGCCGACCCGGCCGCCATCGCACCGACACTGGCCCAGGCCGCCGCCAGCGCCGAGCAGGCCGGCGTCGCGTCGTTCACGGTGATGGACCACTTCTTCCAGATGGACGCGGTGTTCGCGGCCGACGAACCGATGCTGGAGGCGTACACCACGCTGGCCTACGTCGCGGCGAAGACCCAGCGGATGACGCTGGGCGTGCTGGTCACCGGTGTGATGTACCGGTACCCGGGATTGCTGGCCAAGACCGTGACGACCCTCGACGTGCTCTCCGGCGGCCGGGCCCGCCTCGGCATCGGCGCCTCCTGGTACGAGCGGGAGCAGCTCGGGCTGGGTGTGCCGGTGGTACCGGTGGCCGAACGGTTCGAGCGGTTGGAGGAGACGCTGCGCATCTGCCTGCAGATGTGGAGCGCCGACGACGGCCCGTTCAACGGCAAGCACTACCAGCTCGCCGAGACCATCAACTCGCCGCAGCCGTTGAGCCGCCCGCACCCGCCCATCATGATCGGTGGCGGGGGCGAGAAGAAGACCCTGCTGCTGGTGGCCCGGTACGCCGACGCCTGCAACCTGTTCGGCCGCGCGGGCATCGACGACGTCGCGCGCAAGCTGGATGTGCTGCGCGGGCACTGCGCCGCCGAGGGCCGCGACTACGACACCATCGAGAAGACGGTGGTCGCCGCCCAGGCGCCGCTGGACGACACCGACGCGTTCCTCGCCGAGGTGTCCGCGTACGCGGCGCTCGGCGTGAGCGAGGTGCAGGTGACGCCGGATCGGCACCCGGTCGAGTTCGCCCAGCGGCTCGGCGACGAGGTGCTGCCCCGGTTGGCCGACATCGGCTGACGGGGGCCGCGACTGGCGGTGTCGACACGAGACAGCCGCGGTGGATCCGGCGACAGCGTCAGGACACCGACGAGGGCCGTCCTCCCGGTGGAGCGGAGGACGGCCCTCGTCGGTCGGTCAGGTCAGGTCAGGCGACCGAGACAGGGAATCGTTCCCACACCCGGTGCGCGGCCATCAACTGCTGCACCGCGGTCAGTGCCTCGGTGCCCGAGCCCGCCGCGACGACACCCGGCGTGCCGGCGACGCCGGCCTGCTCCAGCACCGTGACGCCGGCGCCCCAGGCGCCGATCGCCTTCGCGTGCCGCCAGCACTCCTCGACCAGCAGCAGCACCCGTGGGTCGACAGTGGTCGGTTCCGGCCGGCCCGCCTTGGCGTCGCGGGCGGGCAGGGCGTCCGGCGCGGGTGCCGGCGCTCCGGCCAGCAGGACCGCGTCGAACTCGACCGACCGGCCGGTGGCGAAGGTGCGCTGCACCGGCAGGTCACCCACCATGCCGCCGTGCGGGGCGATCAGCAGCGGCACCATGCCGGCGTCGAACACGGCCCGGCGGACCTCGTCGACACCGTCCAGGTCACCGGCGGGGTCGACGACGATCCCGACGGTACGGCCGTCGCCGGGCCACTCCCGGCCGACCTGCGACAGCGCCGGGCTGGGCGCGACGTCGGCCAGCGGCACGCTCGGCTGCGGCGCGGGCAGACCCAGGCCGGTGGCGACCTGCTCACACAGCACCGGGTCGATGTTGGCCAGGCTCTGCAGCTGACGCTCCTTGATCGCCTGGTGGTAGCACTTGCCCAGCTCGAAGGTGTACGCCCGGATGATGTGCTCCTTCTCGACCGGCGACATGCTCAGCCAGAACAGGCGGACCTGGCTGTAGTGGTCGTCGAACGAGGCGGGGTTGGCGCGTACCTTCGGCGCTTCCGCCACCGTGACCGGCACGTCGACGAAGGCGTGCTCGGCGTCCCCGGCGGGGAACGGGTTGCCGCCGTCGAGCGAGTTCGGCCGGTACGGCGCGACGCCCGCGTGCACGGCGTGCTGGTGGAAGCCGTCGCGCAGCATGTCGTTCACTGCGGCGTGCGGGCGGTTGATGGGGATCTGCGCGAAGTTGGGCCCGCCCAGCCGGGTGAGCTGCGTGTCGAGGTACGAGAAGAGCCGGCCCTGCAGCAGCGGGTCGTTGGTGACGTCGATGCCCGGCGGCAGGTGGCCCAGGTGGAAGGCGACCTGCTCGGTCTCGGCGAAGAAGTTCGTCGGCGTCCGGTTGAGCACCAGCCGGCCGATCGGCTGCACCTCGGCCAGCTCCTCCGGCACGATCTTCGTCGGGTCCAGCAGGTCGATGCCGGCGAAGGTCTCCTCGGGAGTGTCCGGGAAGACCTGGATGCCCAGCTCCCACTCGGGGTACGCGCCGGCCTCGATGGCGTCGTACAGGTCGCGGCGGTGGAAGTCCGGATCCATGCCGCCGAGCAGCTGCGCCTCCTCCCAGGTCAGCGAGTGCACACCCAGCTTCGGCTTCCAGTGGAACTTCGCCAGCACCGTCTCACCGGCCTCGTTGACCAGCCGGAAGGTGTGCACACCGAAGCCCTCCATCGTCCGGTACGAACGCGGGATGCCCCGGTCGGACATGTTCCAGATGGTGTGGTGCTGCGCCTCGGTGTGCAGCGACACGAAGTCCCAGAAGGTGTCGTGGGCGCTCTGCGCCTGCGGGATCTCCCGGTCCGGGTGCGGCTTGCCGGCGTGGATGATGTCGGGGAACTTGATGGCGTCCTGGATGAAGAACACCGGCATGTTGTTGCCGACCAGGTCGAAGGTGCCCTCGTCGGTGTAGAACTTCGTCGCGAAGCCACGGGTGTCGCGGACGGTGTCGGCCGAGCCCCGCGAACCGAGGACCGTGGAGAAGCGGACGAAGACCTCGGTCTCCCGCCCCTTCTTGAGGAACCCGGCCCGGGTGACCGCCTCGGCGGTGCCGTACGCGGTGAACACGCCGTGCGCGCCGGCGCCCCGGGCGTGCACCACCCGCTCCGGGATGCGTTCGTGGTCGAAGTGCGTGATCTTCTCGCGGAGGTGGTGGTCCTGCAGGAGCACCGGGCCGCGCGGGCCGGCCTTGAGCGAGTGGTCGGTGTCGCGCAGCCGCGCACCGTTCGCGGTCGTGAGGTAGGCCCCCTGCTGACCGTTCGCGGTCGTCGGCGCGCCGGTTTCCGCTCCGGTCGGGGTGCGCGTCTGCGGTGCCCCCTGCTCCGGCTTCGGCGGCAGCGGTTCGTGCGGCGTCGTCGGCTCCTCGACGGGCGGTGGCGCGCTCCCCGGCGCACCGGGGACGTCCGGGGTGAGGGCGTCGGCGATCTTTCCTGAGGCGGTCTTCACGGCGTTCTTGACCGCCTCGGCGGGCTTGCTGGAATCCACTGAACGAACCCTCTCCATGGCGCGTGTACGGGCAGGCGCCTGCCCTGCTACCCCTGGTCAGAGGGTCGAAACACATCTGGGCGCGGCATCCTTCGCGGGGACTGGTGATTTCGCCGATGCCGGGACCGCCGGAGCGGCTGAAACTGACACACGTCGATATCCCTCGACTCTAGGGAGTGCCCGACGTGTCCTCACCAACCACCACCCGTCCCCGTTCCGTCGTAGCCCGGTTCGCACTGGCCGCCGTCCTGGCCGCCGGCGGCGTCGTGGCCGGCTCGGCCGGTGCCGCCCAGGCCGCGAGCCCGTACGAGCGGGGCCCGGCCCCGACCACCGCGATCCTGGAGGCCAGTCGCGGCCCGTTCGCCACGGCCTCGCAGAGCGTGTCCTCGCTGAGCGTCACCGGCTTCGGCGGCGGCGTCATCTACTACCCGACCAGCACCAGCGAGGGCACCTTCGGCGCCATCGCCATCTCGCCCGGCTACACCGCCAGCTGGTCGAGCATCAGCTGGCTCGGACCGCGCATCGCCTCGCACGGCTTCGTGGTGATCGGCATCGAGACCAACACCCGGCTGGACCAGCCGGACAGCCGGGGCCGGCAGCTGCTCGCCGCGCTGGACTACCTCACCGAACGCAGCTCGGTGCGGACCCGGATCGACAGCAGCCGACTCGCTGTGGCCGGCCACTCCATGGGTGGCGGGGGCAGCCTGGAGGCCGCCTCGTCGCGGCCCTCGTTGCAGGCAGCGGTGCCACTGGCGCCGTGGAACCTGGACAAGAGCTGGTCCGAGCTGCGGGTGCCGACCCTGATCATCGGTGGGGAGAGCGACAGCGTCGCGCCGGTGGCGACGCACTCGGTGCCCTTCTACAACAGCATCCCGGCCTCGGCGGAGAAGGCGTACCTGGAGCTGAACGGGGCGAGCCACTTCTTCCCGCAGACCACCAACACGCCGACCGCCCGGCAGATGGTGGCCTGGTTGAAGCGGTTCGTCGACGACGACACCCGCTACGAGCAGTTCCTCTGCCCCGGCCCGAGCGGTTCGGCCATCCAGGAGTACCGCAACACCTGTCCGAGCGCCTGACGGTGGTCACCGGGGCGGTCGCCGTTGGCGGCCGCCCCGTCCGCCTGTTCGGGGGAGCATTGAAGGTCTTGACGCCATACCCGAGAAACGTACACTGCGAGTGTAAATAAACACCCGCCACGACAGAGGGATGGGTGATGGAGCGCGGCCTCGAACTGCACCACATCGGCGTCCGTTTCGGCGGCCTCACCGCCCTCGACGACGTGTCCCTGCGGGTGCCACCCAACCGGGTGGTGGGCGTGATCGGGCCCAACGGCGCCGGCAAGACCACGCTCTTCAACGTGATCTGTGGTTTCGTCGCGCCGGAGACGGGCTCGCTCACCCTCGACGGCCGGCCGCTGCGGCCCCGACCGCACCGGCTGACCCGGCTCGGCATCGCCCGGACCCTGCAGGGCACCGGGCTCTTCGCCGGGCTCAGCGTGGTGGAGAACGTGATGACCGGCGCGTCGCACACCGCCCGTGCCGGCTTCGTCCCGGCGCTGCTCGGGCTGCCGGCCAGCGACCGCGACGAGCGCCGGCTGCGCGGCGACGCCCTGGCCATCCTCGACGAGCTGGGCATCGCCGGGCACGCCGAGGCCGCGCCGGGCACCCTGCCCTTCGCGGTACGTCAGCGGGTGGCCCTGGCCCGCGCGCTCGCCGCCCGGCCCCGGCTGCTGCTGCTCGACGAGCCGGCCGGTGGCCTCGGCGCCGACGACATCGCCGAGCTGGCGGAGCTGGTGCGGCAACTGCCCCGGCGGGACACCGATCCCTGTGCGGTGCTCCTGGTCGAGCACCACATGGATCTGGTGATGGCCGTGTGCGACGAGATCGTGGTGCTCGACTTCGGCCGGGTCATCGCCGCCGGCACCCCGGACGAGGTCCGCGACGACCCCGCGGTCACCGACGCGTACCTCGGTGCCACCGTCGAGGAAGAGGTCTCCCCGTGAGCGCGAGGAGTGAGCCGGGTTTGCGAGCCCCGCAGTCGCGAACGAAAGGCGGCACGGTGTGAGCGCGAGGAGTGAGCCGGGTTTGCGAGCCCCGCAGTCGCGAACGAAAGGCGGCACGGTGACCGGGACCGACCTGCTCGTCGTGCGGGGGCTGGCCGCCGGTTACGGCGCCGCGCCCGTGCTGCGGGCCATCGACCTCACCGTCCCGGCCGGCACGATCGCCGCTGTGGTCGGCGCCAACGGCGCCGGCAAGACCACTCTGCTGCGCGCGCTGTCCGGCATGATCCGCCCGACCGCCGGCCAGGTGCTGCTGGCCGGGGAGGACCTTCGGGGTACGCCGGTGGAGCAGCTCGTTCGACGCGGCATGGCGCACGTCCCGGAGGGCCGGGGCGTGATCAGCGAGCTGACCGTTGACGAGAACCTGCGGCTCGGCGGGTTGTGGCGGCGTGACCGGGCCGACGCGGGACGGGCTCTCGACGAGGTCTACCAGCTCTTCGAGCCACTGGCCCGACGCCGTCGGCACCTGGGTCACCAGCTCTCCGGGGGTGAGCGGCAGATGCTCGCGCTCGGTCGGGCCCTGGTCGGCCGACCCCGTCTGCTGCTGCTGGACGAGCCGTCCCTCGGCCTGGCGCCACGGGTGGTAGCGCGGACCATGGCCCTGCTCCGCCAACTGCGCGACAGCACCGGCCTGACCGTCCTGCTCGTCGAGCAGAACGTGCGCAGCGCGCTCGCCGTCGCCGACCAGGGCGTCGTGATGTCCCTCGGTCGGGTAGTGATCGCCGCCCCGGCGGCGCAACTGCGCGACGACGTCGACCTGCGCCATGCGTACCTCGGTTTCTGACCACCACCTCGTCCCCCGGAGGGAGGACTGTTGGACCGCTTCGTCTTCCTCACCGTCGACGGCCTGTCCCGGGGCGCGGTGTACGCCGCGTTCGCGTTGGCCCTGGTGCTCATCTGGCGGGCGGCGCGGGTCGTCAACTTCGCCCAGGGGGCGATGGCCGTCGCCGCCGCGTACGTCGCCTACTCCGTCAGCACCGCGACCGGCTCGTACTGGGTGGGCTTCGTGGTCGCGATCGTCGCCGGTCTGCTGCTCGGCGCGCTGGTGGACCGGGTGGTGATGCGGCACGTCGATCACGCCTCACCGCTGAACCCGGTGATCGTCGCGCTCGGGCTGGTGCTGCTGATCCAGGCCGTGCTGGGCATGGTGTACGGCAGCGAGTTCCGCCCCGCGCAGGCCCCGTTCAGCCGGTCCGCCCTCACCGTGGGCGGCGTCGCCGTGCTGTCCCCGTACGACCTGTTCGTCTTCGCCACGATCGGGGTGGTGGTCAGCGGCCTGGCGTGGCTGTTCGCGCGTACCCCGGTGGGGTTGCGGATGCGCGCGGCGGCGTTCGCCCCCGAGGTGTCCCGGCTGCTCGGGGTCAACGTCGGTGGGATGCTGACTCTCGGTTGGGCGCTCGCCTCCGGGGTGGGCGCGCTGGCCGCCATGCTGGTTCTTCCGACCGAGTTGGGCCTGCACCCGCACGCGATGGACCTGGTGTTCGTCTCGGCGTTCACCGCGGCGGTGGTCGGCGGGCTGGACAGTCCACCGGGGGCGGTGGTCGGCGGCCTGGTGGTGGGGTTGCTGCTCTCCTACGTGAGTGGCTACGCCGGCAGCGACCTGACGCCGCTCGCGGTGCTGGTCCTGCTGCTGGCGGTGCTGTTGGTCCGGCCCGGTGGGCTGTTCGCCCCGGTCGCGGCGAGGCGGGTGTGAGCGCCACCAGGGCGGCGGTGCCGCCGAAACAGCAGCTCGTCGGGGCGGGCCGACCGGCCGACCGTCGGCGTGGCTCGACCCTGTTGCGTCACCTGGCGGTCGTGCTCGCCGCCGGGTTGGTGCTGGTGGCGGTCAGCTACTCCGTGGAGCCGTTCCGCAACTTCCAGCTCGCCACTGTGGCCGCCTATTTCTGCGCGACCGCCGGGCTGACCGTCCTCACCGGGCTCAACGGTCAACTGTCGCTCGGGCACGGCGCGTTGATGGCCACCGGTGCGTACACAGTGGCGCTGTGCCAGACCGCGTTCGCCGACCGGGGGATGACCGGCGGCTGGCTGTTGCCGCTCTCGCTGGCGGCGGCGGTCGTCAGCACGGTGGCGGTCGGCGCGGTGGTCGGGGTGGCCGCGGCCCGGCTGCGCGGCCCCTACCTGGCCGGGGTCACTCTCGCCGTGGCCGTGGTG
Organism: Glycomyces sp. NPDC047369; assembly: GCA_040643255.1. Classification (GTDB taxonomy): domain Bacteria; phylum Actinomycetota; class Actinomycetes; order Mycobacteriales; family Micromonosporaceae; genus Glycomyces. The sequence goes on from JBEYTX010000003.1 coordinate 739,765, forward strand.
GTGCCGGCGCTGGCCGTCACCTTCGACGGCGTGTTCAACGGCGAGCAGGGGTTGTCGGTGCCGGTGGAGCCGCCGCCGTTGTCGCTCGGCGCGTACTTCCCGTACGAGCGGTGGCAGCTCTGGGTCACCGGCGCGGCCACCCTGCTGGCGTTGCTGCTGCTGGCGAACCTGATCCGCAGCCGGTACGGGCGGACCTTCCGGGCGGTCCGCGACGACGAGGTGGCGGCCCGCCTCGCCGGTATCCACGTGGCCCGCACCCAGGTCCTCGCGTTCGTGGTCAGCGCCGCCACCGCCGGGCTCGGCGGCGCGCTGCTGGCGGTGCTCGCGCAGAGCGTCTCACCCGGGGCGTTCTCGCTGACCCTGTCGCTGTTCCTGCTGATGGCGGTGGTGATCGGTGGCCTGGGTCGACTGAGCGGCGCGCTGTGGGGGGCGGTCCTGCTGGTCGCCCTGCCCGATCTCACCCACTCGCTGACCGAGCTGCTGACGCTCTCGCCCGCGGTGGCGCAGCGGCTGGAGGGCAACCTCCCGCTGGCGATCTTCGGACTCACCCTGATCGTCGTCATGATCGCCGCCCCGGGCGGTGTGCAGGGTCTGCTGTCGCGTCTCGGCCGGGCTCTGCTGGCCAGGCGGCCGACCCGGCGTTCCTGAGCTGTCCTCGGTCCGGCCTCGGCCGGGCGCCCCACCACCACACCGTTCCCCAGACAACCGGACCGAGAAAGGTCGGTGTTTCCCATGCACCGTAAAGCGCATCGCGGCCTCGCGATCGCCAGCACCCTTGCCCTGCTCATCGCCGTGGCCGGCTGCGGCGGTGACGACGGCCCCAGCTCCGGCGGGGCGCCGGTGCCGGGCGTCACCGACACCGAGATCACCGTCGGCACCCACATGCCGCTGACCGGGCCGGCCTCGGCCGGCTACTCGAAGATCGCCCCGGCGACGAAGGCGTACTTCGACTACGTCAACGCCAACGGCGGTGTACACGGCCGCAAGATCACTTACAAGATCATGGACGACGGCTACAACCCGGCGAACACCCAGCAGGTGGTCCGTCAGCTCGTCCTGCAGGACAAGGTCTTCGCCGTCCTCAATGGTCTGGGTACGCCGACGCACACCGGGGTGCTCGACTTCCTCAAGAGCAACCGCGTGCCGGATCTCTTCGTCGCCTCGGGCAGCCGCAGCTGGGACCAGCCCGACAAGTATCCGGGCACGTTCGGGTTCAACCCGGACTACACGGTCGAGGGCAAGATCCTCGCCACCTACGCGAAGACGAACCTGGCTGGTCAGAAGGTCTGCTTCCTCGGGCAGGACGACGACTTCGGCCGGGACAGCCTGGTCGGCGTGGAGAAGGTGCTCGGTGCGTCGGCCGTGGCGGTCAAGCAGACGTACGTCACCAGCAACACCAACGTGGCGCCGCAGATCGGCGCGTTCAAGGCGGCCGGTTGCCAGGTCGTCGTGCTCGCCACGGTGCCCGGCTTCACCGCGCTCTCCATCGGCACCGCCGCACGGCTGGGCTTCAAGCCGCAGTGGCTGGTCTCCAACGTCGGCGCCGACCACCCGACCCTGGCCAAGCAGCTCGGCGCCGCCGCGCCGCTGCTGGAGGGCATGGTCGGCACCAACTACCTGCCGATGCAGAACGACACCGCGAACCCGTGGATCCAGCTCTTCGCGAAGATCAACAAGGAGCACAACGGGGACGCGCCGTTCGACGGCAACACCGTCTACGGCATGTCGGTCGGGTACCTCTTCGTGCAGGTGCTGCTCGCCGCCGGCAAGGACCTCACCCGGGAGAAGGTGCTGGACGCCGTGCAGAAGGGTGGCTTCCAGGGCCCCGGGCTGGTGCCGCTGCGCTTTTCCGAGAAGGACCACTCCGGGTACGGCGGCCAGCGGTTGAGCCGGGTGAGCGGGGGAGTGCAGACCTACTTCGGGCCGGCGTACGAGACGGACGAGGCCGACGGGGCGGTCAACGAGTACACCGCCCCTGCGGCGGTGCCGCCGGCGAACGGGGTGCCGACCGGCTCCTGAGCCGGGGTGTCCGGACGTCCGACCGGGCTGGTTCGCGTGACCACGCCCGGTCGGACGGCTGCGCGCGTGTTGCTGACGCGGTCTGCCGGCGCGACCGTCCGAGGCGTTGACCGATGCCGATTGACGCTCCTACTATCTGCACCGTGAATGCATATTCGGATCGCCTCGCGGACCGGGTCGCCATCGTCACCGGCGCCGGTCGGGGGACCGGTCTGGCCCTCGCCCAGTGCCTCGTCGCCGAGGGCGCGCGGGTGGGTCGGTGCGACGGCGGCGTCTCGCTGACCGGCCGGGCCGGATGACGGCGTCGGTGGCGCGTCCGGGAACGCTGATCAGCCCCTGTCTAGACTCGGCGGTGCGTCGGGGGACGCCATGGCGGTGAGGGGGCGGGGGCGGATGGACGGGGTCGATGTGGTGGGCCGGGTCGACGGGCGCACCGCCCGCGCCGAACGCACCCGCGCGGCCATCGTCGAGGCGCACCTCGCGCTCATCTCCGAGGGTGACCTCCGCCCGACCGGCGAGCGCATCGCCGAGCGGGCCGGGATCTCGCTGCGCACCCTCTGGACCAACTTCAAGGACATGGAGACGCTCTTCGAGGCCAGCGGCGCGGAGGTGCTCCGTCAGCAGGACGCCGCACACCGGCCGATCTCACCCGGGCTGCCGCTGGCGAAGCGGGTCGACGCGTACTGCCGCCAGCGGGCTCGGCTGCTCCAGCTCATCGCGCCGTCGGCGCGGGCCGCCCAGATGCGTGAGCCCGTCTCCGAGCAGCTGCACCGCAACAAACTCAAGCACATCGAGCGGGTCCGCGACGAGGTCGAGGAGCTGTTCGCCGTCGAGCTGGCCGAGGCCGGGCCGGGGCGGGAACAGTTGGTGCACGCCCTGGTGGCGGCGAGCACCTGGCAGGCCTGGTCGATGCTGCGCTACGGGCTCGGTCTGGGCGTGGACCAGGCCCGCGCGGTGATGTCCCGGACCGTGGGCGCGCTGCTGGCCGAGGTCACGCCCGACTGATTCCGGCCCGGCCCGATATCGCCCCCTCTTTCCATTCGGTTTCCGATGGGTAACACTGGCAGGCATGGTTACTGCATCAAGAGTGCAACTAACCGTGCTGCGTGGCCGGGACGACGAGTGCCGGGCTGTCCGGAGCCTGCTCGACGGCATGACCAACGCCGGCGGTGCCCTGCTGTTACGCGGAGAGCCCGGATCGGGCCGGACCGCGCTGATCGGCTACGCCCACCGGCACGCCGAGGACCGCACCGTGCTCGTCGGCAGTGGGCTCGCCGAGGAGGCCACCCTGCCGTACGCCGGCCTGCAACGGTTGGTCGACCCGGTGCTGCACCATGCCGCCGACCTGCCCGACGAGCAGCGCCAACTGCTGCGGCGCGCGCTGGCCGGGGAGAGCTGCCCGGCCGACCGGCAACTGACGCTGTCGATGGCGGTGCTCGGGCTGCTCGCCGCCGCCGCCCACACGCGGCCGTTGCTCGCCACCATGGACGACGTCGACCGGGGCGACCCGCAGACCGCGCAGGTGCTCGCGTTCGTCGCCCGCCGACTGCGGCACCTGCCGCTGGCCGTCCTGCTCACCGCTGACGTCACCGCCAACCTCGACGGGATACCGGCGCACCGGCTGCGGGCGCTGACCGAGCACGAGAGCAGCGCCGTCCTCACCGACCGGCTTCGTCGGCTCGCCGAGCGCGCGGGCGTCGACCGGCTCCCCGAACGGCCGGCCGCGTCGGCGCTGGCCGCGTTGGCCACGACCGGCGGCGGCAACCCGCAGGCCCTGGTGGACCTCGCCGAGGGGCTCAGCGCGGGGCAGTGGCGGGGGGAGGAGCCGCTGCCCGCCGCGCCACCGGCGGACGGGGCGCTCGGTCGGGCGTACCGGGCCCGGCTGGACCGGCTGCCACCGGAGACCCGACGGGTGCTGCTGCTCGCCGCGCTCGACGAGGACGGCGCACCGGGCACCCTGATCCGGGCCGCCGCAGCCGCCGGCGCCGAGGTCGAGGCGCTCGCCCCGGCGGAGGTCGCCGGCCTGGTCCGCGTCGAGCAACGTGGTGTCACCTTTCCGCAGCCGCTGGTGCGCATGATGATCGCGGCCAGCGCACCGCTCGCGGAGCGCCGCGCGGCGCACCGACTGCTCGCCGAGGTGCTGGTCGCGCAGGGGCAGCGGCTGCGCCGGGCGATGCACCTCGCCGCCGCGACGGCGGGCGCCGATCCGGCCCTCGCCGCCGAGTTGGAACAGGCCGCGGTCGGCGGATCCGATGGCTGGGCCACCGCGTCGGTGGCCCTGCGGTGGGCCGCCGAGTTGAGCGATCAACCCCAGTTGACCGCCGCCCGGCTGTTGACCGCCGCCCGCTACGCCTGGGCCGGTGGGCAACCCGACGCGGCCCGGCTGCTGCTCGACCGCCTCCGCGCGGTCTGCCCCGATCCGGTCGTCCGCGCGCGTGCCGACCTGCTCCGCGGTGAGCTGGAGCTGCGCTGCGGCACCGCGTCGGGCGCGTCGGTCACGCTGCTGGCCGCCGCGGCGGCCGTGGACGGCACCGACCGTGCCCTGGCCCTGACCGGGCTGGTGCGGGCCGGTGAGGCGGTCTGCTTCTCCGGCGACCAGTACCGCTACGCCGAGGTCGGCCGCCGGGCGCTGGCGTTGCGGCGCCCGGACGACCCGCCGGCCCTGGAGGTGATGGGCTGTCTGGTCGCCGGGGTGGCGGCGACCCTGCGGGGCGACCACGAGCGGGCCGGACCCGCGCTGCGCCGCGCCGTGGTGCTGGGCGGCCGGCTGACCGGTTGGGCGCTGACCCCCACCGCGCTCAGCTGCGCCGCGGCGGCCGGGCTGCTGGTGGCGGTGGACGGCGCGGCCCACCGGCTCGCCGGGCGCGCTGTCGAGCTGGCCCGGGAACGGGGCGAGCTGTCGATGCTGTCGCGGGCGTTGGAGCTGCGGGCGGTCGCCGAATACTGGCTGGGTCGACACGAGGCGGCGGCGGAGACCTCCCGCGACGGGCTGCGCGTCGCCCGGGCCACCGGCCAGGTCAACTGCGCCAACGTCCATCTGGGCATGCTGGCCGTGCTGGCCGCGATCCGGGCCGACCGGGCCACCAGCCTGCGGCGGATTCGGGAGATCGGCGAGTCACCGACGCCGGGCAGCCGTCCGCACGCGCTCGCCGCGTGGGCCCTGGCGGTGCTCGACCTGGTCGACGGCCGGCACGCCGAGGCGGCGGACCGGCTGGCGTCGCTGGCCCGGCTCGGCACCGGTCGAGGTCAGGTCCTCGTGCAGGTGATGGCCACCCCGTACCTGGTGGAGGCGGCGGCGCACCTGGCGCACCGGCCGGCGGCGACGGCCGCGCTCGCCGCCTTCGACAGGTGGGCCAGCAGCACCGCGAGCCCGCTGCGCCGGGCCCTGTCCGCGCGGTGCCACGCGCTGCTCGCTCCGCGGGGTGGCGCCGAGGCGGAACGACACTTCGAGGCGGCGTTGCGGCTGCACCCGACAGAGGCCGGCACGTTCGAGCGGGCCCGCACCGAACTGCTCTTCGGTCAGGAGTTGCGCCGCAACCGACGCCCCCGCGACGCGCGGACGCACCTGCACCAGGCCCGCGAGATGTTCAGCCTGCTCGGCGTGGAGTGCTGGGCCGAGCAGGCCACCACGGAGCTGCGGGCGGCGGGGGAGTCGATCGGCCCGCCGGACCTGCCCGCGGCACGATTGCTGACCGGCCAGCAACTGCGGATCGCCGAGCTGGTCGCCGAGGGCGCCACCAACCGGGAGATCGCCGCCCGGATGTTCCTCTCCACCCGTACTGTCGATCACCACCTGCGCAACGTGTTCCACCGGCTGGGCATCCGGTCGCGTACCGAGCTGGCCCGCGCGTTCACCGCCGAACGGCACGTCGGTCTGGCCTCGGACCGGTGACCCTCCGGTCTGGACGCGTTAAACTATCACCGCTAGTTTGATCGTCATGGACCTCACCCTCTCCGCCGAGCAGGCGGCGGTCCGCCAGCTGGCCGCCGAGTTCGCCGACCGCGAGCTGCTGCCGCACGCGGCCGCCTGGGATCGCCGCGAATCGGTCGACCCCGCCATCGTCGGCATGCTCGGTGACCTGGGCTTCCTGGGGCTGACCATCGCCGAGACCGACGGCGGGTCCGGCGGCGACCACCTCGCGTACTGCCTGGTGCTGGAAGAGCTGGGCCGGGGCGACTCGGCGGTGCGCGGCATCGTCTCGGTCTCCCTCGGCCTGGTCGCGAAGTCGATCGCCGCCAACGGCAGCGCGGAACAGCGGGCCGAGTGGCTGCCGAAGCTCTGCGCCGGCACCGCGCTCGGCTGCTTCGCGCTGACCGAGCCGGACAGCGGCTCCGATGCGGCCGCACTGCGCACCCGTGCGGTCCGCGACGGCACCGACTGGCTGATCTCCGGCACGAAGACGTTCATCACCAACGGCACCACCGCCGACGTGGCGCTGGTCTTCGCCCGCACCGGCGGCCCCGGGCACCGGGGGATCAGCGCGTTCCTGGTGCCCACCCGCAGTCCGGGGCTGACCCGACGGGAGATTCACGGCAAGCTCGGCCTGCGCGGCCAGGCCACCGGCGAGCTGGGCTTCGACGAGGTGCGCGTGCCCGACACGGCGCTGCTCGGTGCCGAGGGCGGTGGATTCCGGCTGGCCCTGGCCACCCTCGCCAAGGGGCGGATGTCGGTGGCCGCCGGGTGTGTCGGCATCGCCCAGGGCTGCCTCGACGCGGCGGTCGGTTACGCCGGGCAGCGGACCCAGTTCGGCGGGCCGATCGCCGGGCACCAGCTCGTTCAGCAACTGCTCGCCGCCATCGCTGTGGACACCGCCGCGGCCCGGCTGCTGGTCTGGCAGGTGGCCGACCTGATCGACCGCGACCAGCCGTTCGCCACCGAGGCGTCGGTGGCCAAGCTCTTCGCCAGCGAGGCCGCCGTCCGCGCGGCCAACAACGCGGTCCAGGTGTTCGGTGGGTACGGCTACATCGACGAGTACCCGGTCGGCAAGTACCTGCGCGACGCCCGGGTCGCCACCCTCTACGAGGGCACCAGTCAGATCCAGCAACTCCTCATCGGACGCGCGCTCACCGGCGTCAACGCCTTCTAGTAGCTGTAGGGAGACCTGGCATGAGAGTGTTCATCTCGTTCGAGGAGTTGGCCGCCGCGACCGGTGAGAGCCTCGGACCCGGTCCGTGGCAGCGTGTCGAGCAGAGCCGTGTCGACCTGTTCGCCGACGCCACCGACGACCACCAGTGGATCCATGTCGACCCGGTCCGAGCCGCGGCCGGGCCGTTCGGCCAGCCGATCGCGCACGGGTATCTCACCCTGTCGCTGTTGCCGGCGCTGGCCGGTGGGCTCTACCGGGTCGAGGGGGTGGCGATGGGTGTCAACTACGGGCTGAACCGGGTGCGTTTCCCCGCGCCGCTGCGGGTCGGCGCCGCCGTACGCGCCACCGCCACCATCGCCGACGTGTCGCCGGTGAGCGGCGGCGTGCAGCTGGTCGTGACGGTCGTGGTGGAGAGCGACAGCGGCGGCAAGCCCGTCTGCGTGGCCGAGACCGTGAGCCGGCTCTACGCTGCCGCGCAGCGCTGACCCCAGCTCGTCTGCGGTCTGGTCGGTGTGCCGCGACCTCCGGTAGCGTTGCGAGAGAACTTCCGGAACTTGCGGTGCCCTGCGGCTGGTGAATCCACCCGGCCGATGTAACAGGGCACCGCCGTCGCCTTCCGATGGCACCCGGCCTGGGCAGCTACGTCCTGCTCCGGTACCCGGGCCGAATCAATTCTCGCAATCCTTCCGGAAATTCTTGCCTGTCGATCAGTGGCGCTGACATACTCCACATCCACCGAGGTCGATGACCAGCGGTGTGTGCCACTTCCCGGGCGCACTCCCGCGCGTGGTCGTGACCCGGCACCCCACCACCGCAGGGGCGGTGCGCGTCACCTGCGCTGCCCCGGGTTCCACGGAAGGAAAAGACATGATCGAACGGTGCCAAGAGGACACCCCCCGCCCACGGTTCGGCCCCCGAGCCCGTACGGCGGTCGTCCTCGCCGCCGCCGCTCTGCTCGCCGCAACCAGCGCCGCGTTCCTGCCGGGCACGGCGAGCGCCGGTACGACCCTGGGCGCGTCGGCTGCGGAGAAGGGGCGGTACTTCGGTACGGCGGTGGCGGCGAACAAGTTGTCTGATAGTGCGTACACGACGATTTTGAACCGTGAGTTCAATTCGGTGACGCCTGAGAATGAGATGAAGATCGACGCGACGGAGCCGCAGCAGGGTCGGTTCAGTTACGGTGCCGCGGATCAGATTGTGAGTCATGCGCGGTCTCGGGGTATGAGCGTGCGGGGTCACACGTTGGCGTGGCATTCGCAGCAGCCGGGTTGGATGCAGAGCATGAGTGGTAGTGCGTTGCGGCAGGCGATGCTCAATCATGTGACGCAGGTGGCGACGCACTTCCGGGGTCAGGTGGTGGCGTGGGATGTGGTGAACGAGGCGTTCGCGGATGGTAGTTCGGGTGCGCGTCGTGATTCGAATTTGCAGCGTACGGGCAATGACTGGATCGAGGCGGCGTTCCGGGCGGCGGACGCGGCGGATCCGAACGCGAAGTTGTGCTACAACGACTACAACACCGACAACTGGACGCACGCGAAGACGCAGGCCGTGTACAACATGGTGCGTGACTTCAAGTCGCGTGGTGTGCCGATCGACTGCGTCGGGTTCCAGTCGCACTTCAACAACGACTCGCCGTACAACAGCAACTACCGCACCACGCTGTCGAGCTTCGCGGCTCTCGGTGTCGACGTGCAGGTGACCGAGCTGGACATCCAGGGCGCACCGGCGAACACCTACCGCGCTGTGGTGGAGGACTGCCTCGCCGTGGCCCGGTGCAACGGCGTCACGGTGTGGGGCATCCGGGACAGTGACTCGTGGCGGGCCTCGCAGACCCCGTTGCTGTTCAACAACAGTGGTCAGAAGAAGGCAGCGTACGACGCCGTCCTCGCGGCGTTGAACAACGGCACCACGCCGACCGACCCGCCGACCAACCCGCCCACGACTCCGCCGACCAACCCGCCCGGCGGCAGCTGCACCGCGACCCTGCAGGACGGCACCCGGTGGGGCGACCGGTTCAACAGCACGGTCACCGTCAGCGGCGCGAGCAGCTGGACCGTCGTGGTCGCCGTCACCTCGCCCCAGAAGATCTCCAGCACCTGGAACGGCAGCCCGACCTGGGACAGCAGCGGGAACGTCATGACCATGCGGTCGAACGGCAGCGGCAACTCCTTCGGCTTCACCACAATGGCCAACGGCAACTGGAACCGCCCGGTGGTCCAGTCCTGCACCGCCTCCTGACCAGCGGCGCACCCTGATGGGGCGGCGACGGAATCCGTCGCCGCCCCATCAGCCGGTCCGATCACTTTCCGACCGCTGGCCGAGCAGCCGCCCGGCGTCGCCGCGATCAGGAGGCGCAGGCCCAGACTTTGTCGATCCGGTCGTTCCAGGTGCGGCCGTCGGAGGACATGTCCTTCGACAGGTCGGCGCGTCCGTCCTGGACGTCAACATGCCCGACGGTGTGCCATGCCCCGTTGCCCAAGGTGTCGACGAATTCCGCTCGCCCCTTGCTCCCGCCACTTTGTGCGTTGTGGATCGACGAGATCCTGTCGCGCCAGTCACGACCGTCCGGCATGTGCCAGTTCTCCAGGTAGTACCACCGGTCGCAGTCGTAGAAGCGAAGCTTGTTCCCTCCGCCGCTCTTGTTCTGCCACATGCACAGCCACTGCCATTCGCAGGTCAGGTAGGTGGTCATGTCCGTGCCCTCAGCCGGAGGGAGGCTCATGATCACGCCTGGTTCAAGCTCCACCGAGTCGCTGCTGACCTGCTTCGATCCCGGGTTGAGCTTCAGGATCTCTCGGATCGCCTGGGTTCGCTCGCTGCCCTCCTTCTGGGTGGCCTGGGCCGTCCCGCCGAGGGCCAGTGTGGCGGCCATCGTCGCCATGAGGGCGACCGCGACGCGCAAGATTTTAATCGACATCATTCCCCTTTGTGCTGGCTTTGGTGAGCACTGACAGCGTCGACGAATCTCAATGACCGATCATGTGCGTATCTGGATGGGCCCCCCGTCTATTCAGGACCGTGTGACGCCCCCCGATCCCAGGACGGTCACCAGTGATGTCGGTAACAACGCCGATGCCGTTTCTGGCGCGCGTCACACCGCCCTCCCCGTTCTCCTCCGTGCCGCCGATCGCGTTGCCTGTCGAAGGCGCCCGCACACCTCGTCGTACGATGGCTGCTATCTGACAGTCACCGATCGGCGATCACGAAACTAGATATAGTCCCCCATGGATTGTTTGCCAATCATGTCGTGAGACTGACAAACAACTCTTCGACGGGGGACAACGTGGGTAGACCTGAGCGGCCGCTCGACCCGGAGGCGGGTGAGCTGGAGCGATTCGCGCTCGACCTGCGGAAACTGCGGGCGAAGGCGGGGACGCCGACGTACCGCCAACTGGCCAGACGGGCCCACTTCTCGGTGACCACCCTGGCGAAGGCGGCCAGCGGCGAGACCGTGCCGAGCCTTCAGGTGACACTCGCGTACGTGGCCGCGTGCGACGGCGATCTGGCCGAGTGGACCGAGCGGTGGCACAGTTTGATCGCCAGCGTGGCGTCCGCCGAGACGACGGAGGTCAGCCGGGGGCCGTACTGGGGAATGGCGGCCTTTCAGCCGGAGGACTCAGAATGGTTCTTCGGACGCGAGCGCATGGTGGCTCAACTGTGTGAAATGCTCACCCGTCTGCGGTTCGTCGCTGTTTTCGCCCCGTCTGGTGCGGGCAAATCATCACTGCTCCGCGCCGGCCTGCTGGCGGCAGTGGCGGAGAATCCCGGGAAGGGCCAGCCCGCCTGGGCCACTGTGCTGATGACCCCCGGCGAACACCCGGTCGAGGAACTCGCGACTCAGCTCGTGAATGGACAGGACCGGGCGCGCGGCACGGTCCAGAGCGAGCTGATCGAGGATCCGGCGAACATCCGCGCGACGATCGAGCGGATTCTCGACTCCCGTCCGTCGGTCGCACACCTGCTCATCGTGGTGGACCAGTTCGAGGAGCTCTTCACGCTCTGCCGCGACGAGGAGGAGCGATCGGGCTTCATCGCGGCGCTGCTCGCCGCGGCGGATCTTCCCAGGGCGCGTGTGGTGCTGGGGGTGCGGGCCGACTTCTATGGTCGGTGCGCGGCCTACCCGGCCCTGGTGGCGGCCCTGCACGAGCACCAACTGTTGGTCGGCCCGATGGACGACGAGGATCTGCGCCGGACGATCACCGGCCCGGCCGAGCGGGCCGGGTTGCAGGTGGATCCGGCGTTGGTGGAGATGGCCGTGGCCGACGTCGGCGGTCAGACGGGGGCACTGCCGCTGCTGTCCCACGCGCTGCTGGAAACGTCACGCCTGCGCCAGGGCAAGCGGATCACGCTGGCCCACTATCGCGAGTCGGGCGGCGTGAACGGTGCCATCACCCGGACCGCCGAAGGGGTGTACGCGCAGTTCGACGAGGGGCAGCGCGGGCTGGCCCGGGACATCTTCCTGCGGCTGACCGCCCTCGGTGACGGCACCGAGGACACCCGACGTCGGGCCCCCCTCGCCGAGCTGGTGGGCGGCGCCGACCCGTTGGCCGCGGCCGGGGTGCTGGGTCGGTTGACGGCCGCGCGCCTGGTCACCGCGGACGAGAAGGGCGTCATGGTGGCCCACGAGGCCCTGATCCAGGAGTGGCCCCGGCTGCGCCGCTGGCTGACCGAAGATCGGGAGCTGTTGCGGTCCCACCGCAGGCTGACGGAGGCCGCCGCCGAGTGGCATCGGCATCACCGCGCCGACGGGTTCCTGTACCGGGGGGTTCAGTTGGCGCTCTGGGGAGCCCACCGGGTGCTGGACCTCAGTGACCTGGAACGGGACTTTCTGGAGGCCAGCCGGGCCCGGGAGGCCCGGCGCCGCTCGGCCCGACGGCGGCGGACCCGGGTGGCACTGACCGGGCTCGCGGCAATCGTTGTGGTGGTGAGCGTCCTCGCGGCGGTGGCTCTGGTGCAGGCGAACCGGGCGGCGGCCGAACGGGATCTCGCTGTTGCTCGGCAGCTGACGGTCGAGGCCGGCAACCAACTGCAGATCGATCCGCGACAGGCCCAGCGGCTCGCCAGGCGGGCGCTGACCGTACGCCCGACTCTCGACGCCGAGATGGTGCTCCGCCAGGCGGCCGTCAACGACCGGCTCCAGGCGATCGTGCCGATGAGCAGCAAGAAGGCCCTGGGCGTGGCGTTCAGTCCGGACGGGCAGCGGGTGGCTGCCACCGGGACGGACGGCGAGGTGCGGGTGTGGACCTGGACCGGGCGCGGCGTCTCCGGGCCGGGCCTGGCTCTCCCCGGCGGACCCGACGGGCAGCTCTGGAGCCCGGTGTTCAGCCCGGACGGGAAGCGGCTGGTCACCGCCGGCTCGGACGGTACCGTCCGGATCTGGCAGGTCGACGCGACCGCTGGGCCGATCGTCCTGCGCGGGCACGAGGGCCCGGTGTGGGGCGTGGCGTTCAGCCCCGATGGACGGCTGGTCGCCAGTGCCGGCGAGGACACCACCGTCCGGGTCTGGGATGCCCGCGGCGGCGCTCGACCGGTGGTGCTGCGGGGGCACACCAAGGTCGCTGTGGGTGTGGCGTTCAGCCCCGACGGGCGGCAGTTGGCCAGCAGCGGCCACGACGCGACGGTGCGGCTCTGGGATCTGGCCGACCGATCCGCCGCAACGACGCTGACCGGGCCGCGCACGGCCACCAGGACACTGGTGTTCAGCCGCGACGGCAGCCGCCTGGCCTGCTCCAGCAGCGATGGTACGGCGTGGGTGTGGTCGCTGACCGGGTCGACCGCTCCGGTGGTGTTGCGGGGGCATGAGGGCACAGTGGAAGGGCTCGCGCTGAGCCCGGACGAACAGTGGATCGCGACCACCAGCGACGACCTGACCGTGCGGATCTGGAACGCCGACGGCGCTGGCGACCCGCTGGTGCTGCGCGGTCACACCAACCGGGTCTGGGCGGTGGCGTTCAGTCCGGACGGATCGCGGCTGGTGACCGCCGCCGACGACGGCACGGTGCGGGTCTGGGACCCGGGCAGCGAACGGGTGATCCTGCGCGGCCACGACAAGGCCTCCTGGTCCGCCGCGTTCACCCCGGACGGGCAGCGGGTGGTCAGCGGCGGCGAGGACGGCACGGTGCGGGTCTGGAACCTGGCCGCGCCCGACGAGCCTCGGCTGCTCGGCCGCCACGACGGCGACGTCTACGGCCTCACGGTCAGCCCGGACGGCACGCGGGTGGCAACCGGCGGCAGCGACGGCACGGTACGGGTGTGGGACCTTGCCGGCAGAGACGATCCGGTGGTGCTGCGCGGGCACGAGAAACAGGCGTGGACCGCCGACTTCAGCCCTGACGGCCGTCGCCTGGCCAGTGTCAGCAACGACCGGAGCCTGCGCATCTGGGACCTGACCGGCCAGCGCGGCCCGGTGGTCCATCGGGTCGCCGAGGAGATCCGGTACGCCGCCTTCAGCCCCGACGGCACGAAGGTCGCCACCGCCGGCGCGGAGGGCACCCTGCGGATCTGGGACGCCCTCGGCGCGGCCGACCCGCTGCTCCTTCCCGGTCACGAGGGGCTGGTCTGGGCCGTGGCCTTCAGCCCGGACGGAGATCGGGTCGTCAGCGCCGGCTTCGACGGCACAGTGCAGATCCACTCCATCACCAGCGGCGTCGCGCCGATGGTGTTGCGAGGCCACGAGGGCCCCGTCTGGCACGTGTCGTTCAGCCCGGACGGGCGGTGGGTGCTCAGCTCCGGAAAGGACGGCACCGCCCGCCTGTGGCGCGCGTCGGAGACCGCGCAGTCGGTGACCTTCGACGGGTTCGGGGCGTCCGTGGAGACCGTGGACTTCAGCCCGGACGGCGAGCGGCTCGTCTCGACCCACGACGACGGCACCGTACGCGTCTGGCCCTGCCGTGCGTGTGCTCCGGTCCAGCGCCTGCTGGAGCCGTGAGCAGCACATTCACGGTGTCGGTGCGCGCCGTGGCGTCCGGTCGACGAGCGGATGTGCCCGGCGGTGCCGGGCTGGGCGCAACACCGCGCCCAGCCAGCGCAGCTGACGCCGGACGTGTACGGCCTCGCCGCCCTCGTGACCGTTGAACGGGTAGACGTGCATCTCGCGTTCGGGTGGGACCGGCCTGCCGTTCGCGGCGCCGTAGTGGTTGTAGGCGGCGAAGGCGGTTCGCGGTGGGCAGACGGTGTCGCGCCGGCCGACCCCGAAATGCGCCGGGGCCGTCGCTCGGCGGGCGAAGCTCACGCCGTCGACGTAGGACAGCGTGCGCCAGACCGCCTCCTCGGCCTCCCGGTGCACGGCCAGGTACCGGGCGATCTCGCCGTACGGCGCGAGGTCGGTGAGCGCGACGCTGCGCCGCATGTCGCACAGGAACGGGGCGGTGGTCAGCACCGCGCTGAGGTCGTCGACGAGACCGGCCACCGCCAGGGCGAGGCCGCCACCCTGGCTGTTGCCGACCACGCTGACCTGGTCGCCGTCGACCCCGGGCAGCGCCCGGACCGCCGCGACCGCCCGGACCGCGTCGGTGATCAGGCGGCGGTAGTGGTAGGTCCGCGGATCGAGGACCCCCCAGGTGACCGGCGCGGGCCCACCGGGTGCGCCGTGCGGGTCGGGGGTGTCCCCGGCGCCGTACTGGCCCGCCTGGCCCCGGTTGTCCATCAACAGGTGCGCGTACCCGGCCACCGGCCAGGTCAGCCGTTCGTGGGGAAGGCCGCGACCGCGACCGTAGCCGGCGTACTCGACCACGGCCGGCAGCGGCTCCCGCACCCCCGCGGGGCGGGTGTACCAGGCGCGTACGGGGTCACCGCCGAAACCGGCGAACGTCACGTCCCAGGAGTCGAGCAGCGGCAGGTCGGTGGGCTCGGGACGGACGTCGACGAGCACCGGCGCGGCGGCCGCCTCGGCGAGCGTGTCCCGCCAGAACTCGTCGAAGTCGTCGGGCTCGGCGACCTCGGGCGCGTAGCGCTGAAGCTCGTCGACGGTGTTGGCGCAGTGGGGCACGGGTCCTCGCAGGGGCCGGGGTCAGTGCGGGTGTGTCGGTGGCGCGGTGCTCTCCCGGACGACCAGCTCGGTCACCAGGTCGATCCGGCTGGTCGCCGGCTCGTTCCCTCTCGTCAGGTCGAGCAGCATCTGGGTGGCGATGCCGGCCATGTCGCGCAACGGCTGGTTGATCGTGGTGAGGGCCGGGTCGGTCCAGGCGGAGAGCGGCAGGTTGTCGTAGCCGATCACCGAAAGGTCCTCGGGCACCCGCAGGCCGCACTGGCGGGCGGCCCGGAGCACCCCCATGGCCTGGATGTCCGACCCGGCGAAGATCGCCGTGGGTCGGTCCGGCCGCTGGAGCAGTTGCAGCCCGTGCGCGTGCCCGGCTCCGGCGGAGAAACTGCCGTAGCGGATCAGCTCGCGGTCGAGCACCAGCCCGGCTTCCTCGTGGGCCGACTGGAAGCCGGCGGCGCGGGCGCGGCTGCACAGCACCTCGGGTGGGCCGGAGATGACGGCGATCCGGCGGTGCCCCAGATCCAGCAGGTGCCGAGCGGCGAGCAGGCCGCCGTTCCAGTTGTTCGACCCGACGGTGGGCACGGAGGCCGAGGTCGCACTGTCGGTGTCGACGACGACGAACGGTATGCCCTGCCGACGCAGGTGCTGCTGTTGCGCCTCGGCCAGGTGGGAGAGGACGAACACCACACCCAGCGGGCGGTCGGCGAGCAACGCCTCCAGCCAGCGTGCCGGCGGTCGGTGCGCGCCGTCGAGTTGGGCGACCGACAGCCCGATGCCGGCGGCGGAGGTCACCGCCTCGACGCCCCGCAGGATCTCCATCGCCCAGCCCGTGTCGAACTCGTGGAAGACGAGGCCCACCCGACCGCCGCTGGTCGCGTGTCGCCGGGCGCGGCGCTGGTACTGGTGGCGGTCGAGGCTCGCCTCCACCCGGGCTCTGGTGCCGGGGGCGACGTCGCCGCGTCCGTTGAGGACCTTGGAAACGGTCGCGACCGAGACGCCGACATCGTTGGCGATGGTCGCGATGGTGGTGGAGGCGGGTGGGCCGAGCGGGCGGTGCTCTGTCATCGCAGCCCCATACAACATCCGAAAGTTTCGGCCGACCTTAACATGATGCGACATTCACGCCAGTCGGTCTCGCCGTCGGCGTGCCCATTGGTGGGTCGTCGCGCGGCCCGTCGACGACGGAACGCCGATCTCAGGGTCACCGTGTGCAGGAAACAATGCCTGGTGGTCCGATTGAGACTCTTGACAGGCATCGATGGGGCACTTAGGTTGCCGAAAAGGTTGCGCAGGTTTCCGGAAAGTTTCGGATCGTGAAGTTTCGGATCGGGGCTGTTCCCCAGTCGGCATAGGAGGTCGTGGATGACATCCACCCTGCGGCCACCGCCGCCGGCGCCGCCGCGCTCACCGCAGGAGGCGCGCAGTCCTGCTCCGCGCCCACTGCGACGTGGCCGAAGCTGGCGGCAGGCACTGCGCCGGGACTGGCAGCTCTACTCCCTCGCCATTCTGCCGCTGCTGTTCTTCCTGGTCTTTCGGTATCTGCCGATGCTCGGCAACATCATCGCCTTCCGCCGGTTCAAGCCGGGCGGCAGCATCTTCGGTGAGTACTGGGTCGGGCTGCGCTACTTCCGGATGTTCCTCACCGACCCGACGTTCTGGGAGGTGTTCACCAACACCCTGGTGCTCGGGGCACTGACCCTGCTGTTCTGCTTTCCGCTGCCCATCGTGCTGGCGCTGCTGCTCAACGAGGTCCGGGCCCGCCGTTTCAAGCGGTTCGTCCAGTCCGTCTCCTACCTGCCGCACTTCCTGTCGATCGTGATCGTGGCCGCGATGGTCATGCAGCTGACCTCGATCGAGGGCACGGCCAACCAACTCGTCAGTCTGTTCGGCGGCGACCCGGTGGCATTCCTGCAGAAACCGGAGTGGTTCCGCACCATCTACGTCTCGTCCGAGGTCTGGCAGACGGTCGGCTGGGGCACGATCCTCTACCTCGCCGCCCTCACCACCATCGACGAGGACCTGTACGAGGCCGCCCGGATCGACGGCGCGGGCCGGCTGCGCCAAACCTGGCACATCACGTTGCCCGGCATCCGCCCGACGATGATGACCCTGCTGATCCTCAACATCGGCAGCTTCCTGGCCGTCGGGTTCGAGAAGATCCTGCTGCTCTACAACCCGTTGACGTACCCGACCGCCGACGTGGTCTCCACCTATCTGTTCCGGATGGGCTTCCAGTCGAGCAACTTCAGCTACGCGGCGGCCATCGGCCTCTTCGAGGCGGTGATCGGGCTGATCCTCGTCCTGTCGGCGAACGTCATCTCCCGTCGCACGGTGGGGACGAGCCTGTGGTGACCTTCGGTACGAAGATCGACGCCCCGAAGACCCGCGGGCCGGACGACAGCCGGGGTTACCGGATCTTCCGCGTCGTCAACACGGTGGTCCTGCTCGGCGTCGTGGTCGTGACGCTGTACCCGTTCCTCAACATCGTGGCCCGCTCGCTCAGCGAAGAGGCGTACATCATCGCCGGCAAGGTGAGCGTCGTCCCGCGTGGGTTCGACCTGACCGCGTACAAGCTGGTGATGTCGGACTCGCTGTTCTGGACGAACTACCGCAACACGGTGGTGTACACGGTGGTCGCCACGCTCATCTCCATCGTGCTGACCACCTGTTACGCGTACGTGCTGTCGAAGCCGCAGCTCAAGGGGCGCGGAATGCTCGTCGGGGTCGCGCTGTTCACCATGTTCTTCTCCGGTGGCCTGATTCCCAACTACGTGCTGGTCACCAGCCTGGGGATGAAGAACACCATCTGGGCCGTGGTGGTCCCCAACGCCATCAGCGTGTTCAACCTGCTGGTGATGAAGGCGTTCTTCGAGAGTCTGCCGACCGAGTTGGAGGAGGCCGCGGCGGTCGACGGGCTGAACACGTACGGCATCCTGCTGCGGATCGTGCTGCCGCTGTCGAAGGCGATCATCGCGACGATGGTGCTCTTCTACGCGGTCTCCTTCTGGAACTCGTGGTTCACCGCGTTCCTCTACATGGACCAGCAGGATCTGCTGCCGGTCACCGTCTACCTGCGCAACCTCATCGCGGGCGCCACCGACGCACAGCAGTCCGGCGCTGCCGACGCCGACGTTGTGCAGGCCGCGGCCACCCTCCAGGCCGTGACGATCGTGCTCACCACAGTGCCGATCCTGGCGGTCTACCCCTTCGTCCAGCGGTACTTCGTCCGCGGCGTGATGCTCGGCGCGGTCAAGGGATGACGCCGAATGCCGCACCGCGGCACCTCCGAACCCACCATCGAAAGGACGAGCCATGCTCCACAAGACGTGGCGCCGCGTGGCGGTAGCCACCGCGGGTCTGCTCGCGCTCTCCCTTACCACCGCCTGTTCCGAGGACCCCGGTGAGTCGACGGACCTCTCCGGGAACCGGGTCGGCGCGATGGCCGACTACGGCGTCGGCGACCAGTTCAAGGCCAGCGAGACGCTCTCGTTCTCCACCCTCTACAACAACCACACGTTCTACCCGCTCAAGGAGGACTGGCTGTTCTGGTCCGAGTTGACGAAGCGGACCAACGTCACCATCGAACCGGTGGCCGTGCCGCTGAGCGACTACGAGCAGAAGCGCAGCCTGCTGATCGGCGCCGGGGACGCGCCGCTGATCATCCCGAAGACGTACCACCCGCAGGAGAACGCGTTCGTGGCCTCCGGGGCGATCCTTCCGGTGAGCGACTACCTGGACCTGATGCCCAACCTCAAGGACAAGATCGCCAAGTGGAACCTCAAGCCGGAGATCGACAACCTGCGGCAGGCCGACGGTAAGTTCTACCTGCTGCCCGGGCTGCACGAGAAGCCCACGCAGGACTACACGGTGCTGGTGCGCACCGACATCATGCAGGAACTCAACCTGCCGACGCCGAAGACCTGGGACGACCTGTACGCCGTACTCAAGGCGATGAAGGCGAAGTACCCGAACGTCTACCCGTACTCCGATCTCTTCAGCAAGCCGAACCCGACCGGCGCGTTGCTGAACATCCTCGGCTCGGCCCACGGCACCCAGGCGGGCTGGGACTACCAGCACGCCACCTGGGACCCGGCGGCGAAGAAGTTCACCTACACCGGAGCGTCCGAGCAGTACAAGCAGATGGTCACCTTCCTGCACAAGCTCGTCGCCGAGGGCCTGCTCGACCCGGAGAGCTTCACCCAGACCGACGACCAGGCCCGGCAGAAGCTCGCCAACGGCAAGTCCTTCGTGGTCACCGGAAACGCGCAGACGCTGGTCAACAACCACCGGCCCGACCTGGCCAAGACCCTGCCGAACGCGAAGATGGCCAAGATCCCGCTGCCGGTCGGCCCGGCCGGCGAGATCAACCCGTTCCCCCGGCTGGAGAACGGCATCATGATCTCCACGAAGGCCCGGGAGAGCAAGAACTTCGTGGCCATGATGCAGTTCATCGACTGGTTGTGGTACTCGGACGCCGGCCTGGAGTTCGCCCGCTGGGGCGTCGAGGGCACCACCTTCACCAAGGACGCCTCCGGGAAGCGCACGCTCAACCCCGGCGTCGACTTCCTCGGCCTCAACCCGAAGGCGCCCAAGCACCTGCAGAAGGACTTCGGCTTCCAGAACGGCGTCTTCGCCTACGGCGGCAGCCCCGACCTGGTCCGCGGGTTCTTCTCCCCGGAGGAGCTGGAGTTCCAGAAGGTGATGGACGCGCGTGCCCCGCGGATGGTGCCTCCACCGGCCCCGTTGACCGACGAGGAGCGCGAGCAGGTGTCGCTCTGGGAGACGCCGCTGAAGGACTTCGTCACCCAGAACACGCTGAAGTTCGCCCTCGGCCAGCGGCCGCTCGCCGAGTGGGACGCGTACGTGGCGGAGCTGAAGGCCAAGAACTCCGACCAGTACATCGAGCTGGTCAACAAGGCGTACGAGCGGTTCCAGAAGAACAACGGCTGATCAGAGAGGTCCGGTCGGGCGGCCAGTCGCGGCCCGACCGGACCTCGTCGTGAGCACCGGTCGGACGATCAGAGGAAACGACAGTGAGTGGCGCGGCCCAGACCTGGCGACAGTTCGGCGACGGACCACTGTCGCGGATCACCTCACGCGTCTACATCCTGCTCGTGGTCGAACTGCTCCTGCTGCTCACCACAGTGCCCGGCCTGCTCCCGTTGCTGCTGCTGGACCGCGACCCCAGCAACCTGCCGCTGGTCGCGCTCCTCCTGGTACCTGTCGGTCCGGCCCTCTCCGCCGCCCTGTACGTCCTGCGCCACCAGCGAACCGACCTGACCGACCTGCGCCCGGCGGCGGTGTTCTGGCGCGGCTACCGGGCGAACGCGTTCGGGGTGCTGCGCATCTGGGTGCCGACGCTGCTGTGGTTGGCCGTGCTCGCCCTGAACCTCGCCTACCGGGACGCGGTCGGCCTGGCGACCTGGTGGACGGTGCCGTTGGTGCTGATCGCGGTGGCGGTGACACTCGGCGCGGCCAACGCCCTGGTGATCACCTCGCTGTTCGACTTCCGCACCCGGGACGTGCTCCGACTGGCGGTGCACTTCCTCGTGCGTACCCCGGCGGTCACCGTCGGGAACGTCCTGCTGCTGGCCGCGGCGGCCGGGATCACCGCGGTCCTCTCCGAGGCGGTGCTGACGCTGCTCGCGTCGATCGCCGCCCTGGCGTTCCTGCGCGTCAGCGAGCCGATGATCCACCTGATCCGGAAGGAGTTCACGACATGAGCCTGCCCCTGAGCGCCACGGTGCCCTTCGGGGGCGACGACAACCCGCGACAGGAGACCGAACCGCCGTCGGCGCTCGCCACCCCGCGACTGCCGGCGTACCGGGTCGTCGTGCTGGAGGGAGACCGGTGAACGCCGAAGAGTCAGTGGACCTGGAGCAGTTGATGTTCGTCGACGAGCCGATGGATGGTGACGGGCCGCGGGTCCACCCGGCCTGGTTGCCCCCGGAGGCGTTCCGGTCGCTCGGTGCGCGCCGCGTCCTCCTGCACGGCGAGGGGTTGCTCGTCGACACCGTCCTCGACGAGGTCTCACGGGCCTGCGCGCGCTACGGCGGGCTGGTGTGGCACTCCCCGTCCTGGGACGTCGACGTCGACCTGGTGCTCGCCCTGCGCGACGCCGCTGAGCTGCCCAACCCGTCGGTCGAGGCGGCCCGTGCCGCCGGTGAGGCGGCGCTGGTCGAGCTGGGCGACGGCGAGACGCTCGGCGACGAGGGTTTCGTGTTGGCGCGGGCCGGTGACGTGACGGTCGTGCTGGCCGACGCGCCGGCCGGCCTGCTGTACGGGCTCTTCCACGTGGTCCGGCTCTGCGCGGCGGCCTTCGACCCGGCCCGCCCGCCGGAGTGGCACCGGCCGGCGCTGCGCCGGCGGATGCTGAACCACTGGGACAACGTCACTGTGCACCCGGTGATGGGCCAGGTCGAACGGGGGTACGCCGGCGGTTCGATCTTCTGGCGGGACGGCCGTTCGCGCGGCGACCTGGACCGGGTGCGGGAGTACGCGCGGCTGTTGGCGTCCTGCGGGGTCAACGCGATCTCGGTGAACAACGTCAACGTGGTCCGCACCGAGGCGCTGCTGCTCACCGAACGGCTCGGTGACGTGGCCGAGATCGCGGACGTGCTGCGCCGCTACGGCATCCGGGTGCACCTGTCGGTCAGCTTCGCCGCGCCGGTGCTCCTCGGTGGCCTGTCGACCGCCGACCCCCTCGACGAGAACGTGCGGGTCTGGTGGGCCGCGACCACCCGGCGGGTGTACGAGCGCATCCCGGACTTCGGCGGTTACCTGGTGAAGGCCGACTCGGAGGGGCAGCCGGGCCCGTTCACGTACGGCCGTGACCACGCCGACGGCGCGAACCTGCTGGCCGAGGCGCTCGCCCCGCACGGGGGAGTGGTGCACTGGCGGGCGTTCGTCTACAACCACCACCAGGACTGGCGGGACCGGTCCACCGACCGGGCGCGGGCCGCCTACGATCACTTCGCCCCGCTCGACGGGCGCTTCCGCACCAACGTGGTCGTCCAGGTGAAGTTCGGTCCGGTGGACTTCCAGACGCGGGAGCCGATCTCACCGGTGCTCGCCGCGATGCCGGCGACCCGGTTGGCGGTGGAGTTGCAGGTCACCCAGGAGTACACGGGCCAGCAACGGCACGTCTGCCACCTCGGCCCGTGGTGGAGTGAGGTGCTCAGCTTCGCCCCCTGGGGGCCCGGCGGGCGGACGATCGCCGACGTGGTCACCGGGGAGGCGGGGGCGGGCGGCGGGATGGTCGCCGTCGCCAACGTCGGCGACGACCCGTTCTGGACCGGGCATCCGTTGGCGCAGGCCAACCTGTACACGTTCGGCCGGCTGGCCTGGGACCCGCGGCGGGACCCGACGGCGATCCTCGACGAGTGGATCACGCTGACCTTCCCGCCCTCGGCGACCGCCGACGCGGAGCTGGTGCGGCGTACCCTGCACGAGATCATGGACGACTCGTGGCGCACCTACGAGCGCTACACCGCCCCGCTGGGCGTCGGCTTCATGGTCAACCCCGGCGACCACTACGGCCCCGGCGTCGACGGGTACGAGTACACGCGGTGGGGCACCTACCACTTCGCCGACCGCGACGGCGTCGGCGTGGACCGCAGCCGCGCGTCGGGCACCGGTTTCACCGGCCAGTACCCGCCGTACTGGGCGCAGGTGTACGAGTCACCCGAGAGCTGCCCCGACGAGCTGTTGCTCTTCTTCCACCACGTGCCGTACGGGCATGTGCTGCACAGCGGCTCGACGGTCATCCAGCACATCTACGACACCCACTTCGCGGGGGTGGAGGAGGTGACGGCGATGCGGCGACGGTGGCAGCGGCTCAACGGCATGATCGACCCGAGCGTGTACGAGCGGGTCGCCGAACGCCTGGAGGAGCAGGTGCGGTGTGCCACCGAGTGGCGCGACCAGATCAACACGTACTTCTTCCGCAAGTCCGGGGTGCCGGACGAGCGAGGGCGGGACATCTACTGAGCGGCGACCGACGGCCCGACCACCCGGTCGGGCCGTCGGTCACCTCGCGCTCACCGGGGTCTGCGCGTACCGATAATGTCCCGGTAATTTCTCGCGACCTGTAGTCGCTGATCATGCCGGTCGATGCCGGTGGTAGCGCAGGTGGCCGCCGGAACCGCTGCGGCGAAAGGTTTCCGGAAGTCTTGACAATCGAACGTGCTCGATTGAAGCTGACATGGTCACGCGAGCCGCGGTCAAGGTCGGGCGAAGGGCAGTCCTCGACTCAAGTCCCCTTCCACGCGCCTTTTTTCGCAAGGGATCGCGACGATGACACTCAAGACGAAAATGCTCGGCGTCGTCATGGCTGCCGTGACGTTGGCCGCCGCCGCGCTGACGTTCGCCACCCCCGCGTCGGCGGCGACGCTCACGCAGGTGACCAACTTCGGCACCAACCCCACCAACCTGCAGATGCACCTGTACGTCCCGGACCGGGTGGCGACCCGACCGGCGATTCTCCTGGCGATGCACTACTGCACCGGGACGGGCCCCGCGTTCCACTCGGGCACGCAGTACGCATCCCTGGCGGACCGGTACGGGTTCATCGTGATCTACCCGTCGGCAACCCGCAGCAGCAAGTGCTGGGACGTCTACTCGCCGCAGGCGTTGCGCCGTGGCGGCGGCAGCGACCCGGTCGGGCTGATGTCCATGGTCGACTACGTGAAGCAGCGCTACTCCGCCGACCCCGCGCGGATCTTCGCCACCGGCACCTCGTCCGGCGCGATGATGACCAACGTCATGCTGGGTGACTACCCGGACGTCTTCGCGGCGGGCGCCTCGTTCGCCGGGGTTCCGTTCGCCTGTTTCGCCACCGGCGGCACCTCGGAGTGGAACAGCCAGTGCGCGAACGGGCAACTCATCCGGACCGCGCAGCAGTGGGGTGACCTCGTCCGGGAGGCGTACCCCGGCTACACCGGACAGCGACCCCGGATGCAGATCTGGCACGGCACCAACGATGAGACGCTGCGCTACCCGAACTTCGGTGAGCAGGTCAAGCAGTGGACCAACGTGCACGGGCTGAGCCAGACCCCGACGTACACCGACTCCCCGCAGTCCGGCTACACCCGCACCCGGTACGGCAGCAGCGGCCCGATGGCGCCGGTCGAGGCGATCAGCATGCAGGGTGTCACGCACAACCTTCCGGTCGACGCCGCGCAGGTGATCCGCTTCTTCGGGCTGGACGGGACCGCACCGCCGACCACCCCGCCCCCGACCACCCCACCCCCGACCACTCCGCCGCCGACGACCCCGCCGCCGAGCGAGGGTGCCTGCCGGGTCGGCTACACGGTCAACGCCTGGAACAACGGCCTCACCGCGAGTGTGGCCATCACCAACACCGGCACCACCGCCGTGAACGGCTGGGCGCTGACCTTCACCCTGCCCAGCGGGCAGCGCATCACCGGCGGCTGGAACGCCCAGTACGCGCCGACGAGCGGTGCGGTGACCGCCCGCAACGTCTCCTACAACGGCACCATCGCCCCGAACGCGTCGGTCGAGATCGGCTTCCAGGCCACGCATGAGGGCGGCACCGGCAAGCCCGCTTCGTTCGCACTCAACGGTGCCGCCTGTTCGGTGTCCTGATTTCCCCTTCCACCCCACCACCCGAGAAGGAGTCACACGATGAGAAATGCGAGATGGAAGGCGGCATCGAGAGCTGCCATCGCGCTGACCAGCGCGGGGGCCCTCGCCGCCGGTATGGCGCTGTTCATGACCGCGCCGGCCGCCGCCGGTACGACGCTGGGCGCGTCGGCCGCGGAGAAGGGGCGGTACTTCGGTACGGCGGTGGCGGCGAACAAGTTGTCTGATAGTGCGTACACGACGATTTTGAACCGTGAGTTCAATTCGGTGACGCCTGAGAATGAGATGAAGATCGACGCGACGGAGCCGCAGCAGGGTCGGTTCAGTTACGGTGCCGCGGATCAGATTGTGAGTCATGCGCGGTCTCGGGGTATGAGCGTGCGGGGTCACACGTTGGCGTGGCATTCGCAGCAGCCGGGTTGGATGCAGAGCATGAGTGGTAGTGCGTTGCGGCAGGCGATGCTCAATCATGTGACGCAGGTGGCGACGCACTTCCGGGGTCAGGTGGTGGCGTGGGATGTGGTGAACGAGGCGTTCGCGGATGGTAGTTCGGGTGCGCGTCGTGATTCGAATTTGCAGCGTACGGGCAATGACTGGATCGAGGCGGCGTTCCGGGCGGCGGACGCGGCGGATCCGAACGCGAAGT
The DNA here is from genome assembly GCA_040643255.1 of Glycomyces sp. NPDC047369. GTDB lineage: Bacteria > Actinomycetota > Actinomycetes > Mycobacteriales > Micromonosporaceae > Glycomyces. Next base: position 765,101 of record JBEYTX010000003.1, read on the forward strand.
TGTGCTACAACGACTACAACACCGACAACTGGACGCACGCGAAGACGCAGGCCGTGTACAACATGGTGCGCGACTTCAAGTCGCGTGGTGTGCCGATCGACTGCGTCGGGTTCCAGTCGCACTTCAACAACGACTCGCCCTATGTGAGCAACTACCGCACCACGCTGTCCAGCTTCGCGGCTCTCGGTGTGGACGTCCAGATCACCGAGCTGGACATCCAGGGCGCGTCGGCCAACACCTACCGCAGCGTGGTGGAGGACTGCCTCGCCGTTTCGCGCTGCAACGGCATCACCGTGTGGGGCATCCGGGACAGTGACTCGTGGCGGGCCTCCCAGACCCCGTTGCTGTTCAACAGCAACGGCTCGAAGAAGCCGGCGTACGACGCGGTCCTCGCGGCGTTGAACAACGGCACCACGCCGACCGACCCGCCCACCGACCCGCCGACCGACCCGCCGACCGATCCGCCCACGACCCCGCCGCCGGGGACGGGTGGCTGCACGGCCACGGTGACGGTGAACCAGTGGACGGGTGGCTTCGTGGCGAACGTTCGGGTGACGGCCGGATCGTCGGCCCTCAACGGCTGGACGGTGACGATCGCGCTGCCGTCGGGCGCGACGGTCACCAACGCGTGGAGCGCCGACCGCAGCGGTAACAGCGGCACGACAACCTGGACGAACGTGTCGTACAACGGCCAGGTCGGCGCCGGACAGTCCACCGAGTACGGCTTCCAGGCCAACGGCACCGCCGGCACTCTCAGCCCCACCTGCTCAGCCCGCTGAACCCTGGTCCGGCCGGTGCGGAGGCAGGACCTCCGCACCGGCCGGACCACCCCACCCCCCACCCCCCGAGCGGGTGATCAAGAGGTTTGCGTCACGACACGCCGTGGACGCTGACCGAAATCTCTTGATCACCGAGTCGAGGTGGGGGTGAGCCCGATTGGGGACGTTAGGAGGTGCAGATCTTCTTGGGCGGTTGGATGTCCAGTTTGGTGAAGACGTTGTCGACTCTGCCGATGCCCGCCTTCGCCGCGATCGGCCCGGCGTTCACCAGATCGAGGAATGCGTTGATCGCCCTCGTCAGGCCAGCGGGAATCGTGTAACCGACGCCGTAGTCCAGGTACAGGCCGAGCTGGGTGCTGCGGCACAGCACGAGCGGTGCCCCCAGCGCGGAGCCGACGGTCAGCCCCACCGAGGCGGTGACTGTCGCGTACAAGCCGGCGGTGAAGCCGAGCGCACCCAGACCAGCCCGGAACGCGGCCTGGTAGTGCACGATGATCCCGTTCACGCCGACCGACGGGCCGCTGATCGAGTCCGTGATGCTGTTGCGGACGCTGAGGCGCCAGGGTTCGGTAGCGCCGAACGCGCCGTTGGCGTAACCGAACCCCATGGAGCCGCCCAGCGACCACTCGCCGGCCGCCTTGATGTTGCCGTCCTTGGCGCTGAAGGCCGTCTGCACGCCGATGAGCTGGTTGGCGGTGACCGAGAACGGTACGCCGAGGATCTCGCCCACCGGCACGCTGAAGTCCAGGGGGATGGGGATGCGCTTGTTGATGTTCTGGTGGCTGTCGGTGGCCCCGGCGATCTCGATCCGCAGCCCGGCCATCCCGCCGATCCGCAACTCCGCCCGGCGGACCGTGGCGCCGCGAATCTCCAGGTGGAACCGGGCGGTGGGCCGCTTCATCAGCAACGTCGCGGTGCCCGCCACGCGGATCCCACCGCCGTCGTAACTGAACCGCGCGCCCACACCGCCGGCACAACAGATCGGGGTGACGGCGAACCCGGCCACCCGCCGCTGAGCGGCGAAGGTTCCCGGTCGCACCGCGCGGGCCACCCCGAGCCGCCCACCCGAGGTCGAGTCAGGGCGTTGCCGGGCGACCGGGGCGGTCGAGGCCACGCCCCCGGCACCCTCACCGTCGGCGTCGTACTCCGCCCAGAAGGGCGTGCCCGCGTCGTGCCGGGTCGGGTTCTCCAACGCGACCGGGCCGTCACTGGCGAAGGTGCCGTCGCGGATCACGTCGGTGATGTCCACCGGCCCCAGGGTCACCGCCAGGTCGCCGGTGTCACGGCGGAGGTCGAGCACCCGCCCGACCGCCCGCCCGGTGAGGAACATGACCTTTCCCCGGGCGAGCGTGTTCGCGCCGCTGGCGCGGGGATCGATGCGCCAGGTGAGCGCGTCCGCGGAGAGCCCGCGCACCGACGCGCCGCCGCCACCGACGAACACCACGTCGGGTTGGTAGGTCACCCCGGGGTCGGACGTCGGCGCGGCCCCGTACCGCTGCTCCACCGCCGGGTCGGCGGTCGGCGGCTCGGGCGGCCTCGGTGCGGTGTCACCCCGCCCGCAGGCGGTGAGCAGGAGCACTGTCGCGGTGAGCAACGCGATCACCGGACGACGACGCCCCGGCCCGGCGGGCACCACGTCGCCGCCCCGGACGGTCACAGTCGGCCGGCGACCGTGGCGGCCGCGGATTCCAGGGCCTTGCGATAGACGGCCGGGTCCTCGGTGCGAACCAACCGGACGCAGGCCCACAGCCCGTCCTTGCTGACGAAGACCGTGCCGTCCTCGGCGTACGACTCGTCGCCCACTCCACTGATCGGGGTCAGCTTGTGCCCGAGTTCGCGATCGATGTCCAGGAACTTCTTCGCGCCGTCACCGACATACACCTCGACCTGCGCGGTCGGGCCGGTCGACGGTCCGGTGTAGGTGCAGCTGCTCCGATCCGGCGCGGGCGGCTCCGCTGGCTCCGCCAGCCGGGTGCCGGCCAGCTTCTCGGCCTCCTGCCTGGTCAACAGCGTGCAGGCGTCGACGGCCGTGGTCGCCGGGGCCACCTGCTCCGGCGGCACCGACGGTTCGCCGTCGGAGGTGGCCGCCACTGTCGGCTGGACGCCGGCGGCGGGGTCGTCCCCGTCGCCGCCCGTGCCGCCGAACAGGGCGCAGCCGCCGAGCCCGGCGAGCGCCAGGACCGCCGCGGCCACGGCTCCTCCGGCGCGTCGCCACACCGGTGCGAGGTGAGTCATCGTGGCTCCTCTCCTTGTCTCGGACTCGGCCGGTTCCGGCCTCGGGCTCACAGCGGGAGGGCGTCGAGCACCGAGCGCAACGCCGACTCGTATCCGCCCGAGGTGGCGCCCAGCCGCTCGAAACTGCTCAGGATCACGGTGTAGCTGCCCTTGTCGCTGACCACGACGGCCTCACCCGCGATGTCCTTGACGGCCAGGTACGCCTTGCGGCCCTTGTCGACGTCCCGCACCTCCCGGTAGACCTGGGTGGCCTGATCACGCTGGTAGGCGTAGGTGCTTTCGCCGGCGAGCGGCGATGCGGTGGTGATCGTCAGCGAGGCGACGCCTTTGCCGTCGCCGAACAGGCAGTTGCCCTGGTCCTGCATCGACTGACCGACGAGGTCGGAGACCTGGGCAGCGCTGAACGGGCACGCGGGTCGGGGCACGTCGGGCAGGTCACCGCCGGCGTCGGTGTCCGCGTCGGCGTCGGCGTCGACCCCGACGCCGACGACGGGGTCGCTGTCCCCGGTGTCGTCGGGGCCGCAGGCGACGAGCGGGATCAGCAGCAGCGAGCACCACAGGGGTGCGATCAGTCGGCGCACAGTCATGCTTCCTTCACCTGTCGTGGAACGTCCGAAATGGTGGGGTTGGCCTGCGGCGGATGGATCCACCAGGCCGGGATCAGCCGGTCCACCCGCCATGCGCTGACGGCGGCGGCAGCGGCCACCGCCTCCGCGTCGGGGCCTTCGACCAGCGCGATGACGACATCGTCGGTGGGCAACCGGATGGTGGCGACCAGCCGGCAGCCCACCGTGGCGATCAGCGGTGCCACTGCGCCCGCGTCGGCGGAGCAGTAGTACTGCTCCAGGACGAACAGGTGGTTGGCCATGACCCGACGCTAGGACGTGGCCGGCGGCGAGGAATCGGGCGTTTCCCTATGTTTGCGCTTCTGCCCTGGTCATCGCCGCGCCCAGCTCCGCACGGGTGGAGATGCCGAGCTTGCGGTAGACCCGGGCGAGGTTGGCCTCGACGGTCTTCGGGCTGACGAACAGCTCGTCGGCGATGGCCCGGTTGGTCCGGCCGCGCGCCGCCAGCCGCGCCACCCGGTCCTCGGTGGGGGTGAGATGCCGGGGTGTCGGTGCCCGGCCGCCGACGCGAGCCAGCTCGGCCCGGGCGCGCTCGGCGAACGCGGCAGCGCCGATCGCGGTGAACTCCGCCACCGCCGCCTCCAGCGCCTGCCGGGCCGGCAACTTGCGGCGGGAACGCCGGTGCACCATCCCCGCCACGAACAGGCAGCGTGCGCGATCCAGCGGCAGCACATCCGGCGGTACGGCGTCCCGCGCCGCCGTCAACGCGTCGAGCGCCGGCCCCGGGTCCCGGCCGGTGGCGCTGTCCAACAGCACGCGGGCCCGCGCGGTGCCCAGGATCGTCCAGGGCCGGGGCAGGCGGCGATGCCGGTCATTCAGACGTTGCAGCGCGGCGGCGGCCCGGTCGAGGTCGCCGGCCCCGACGCACGCCTCGATCCAGTCCGGCTCGAAGCGCATCGCCAAAGGCTCGACCAGACCCCTGGCATCGATCGTCGCGGCCAGGGTCGTGTAGGCGGCGGCGGCCTCCGCCATCCGGCCGGCCGACAGGGCCACGAACCCGGCCAACTGCTGGTGGATGCGTCGGCACCAGTCGTCGTCCAGCTCCTCGGCGAGCCGCAGGCCGGACTCGGCCACCCGGGTCGCCTCGGCCAGCCGACCCCGGTGGGCGTCGAGCAGGGCGGCCAGCCAGGTCTCCGCGACCAGGCCGCTGCCGAGCTGGTCGCCGAGGTCCCGGGCGGCGGCGATGTGCCGCTCGGCAGTGTCCCACCGGCCGGCCAGCAACTCGGCCTCACCCAGGTGCGAGAGCAACTCGTGCTGTAGGGGCTCGTCGCCGCGGGCCTCCGCCCGAGCGAGCATCCGGTGCAGCCGATCGCGGGCCCGCTGCGCGTCGTCGATCGACTTCCACCAGATCGCGGGCACCGTGCTCGCCAGCCACGCGGGCTCGTCGCCCTCCAGGCACAGTGCCCGCTCCAGCAGGTCGGTACGCGGCGCCCGGCCGAGGCGTACCTCCTGGAAGAAGAGCAGGAGCAGGGCGGCCGCGAGCAGGTCGTGCTCGCCGTCGCGACCGTCCAACAGCGCGGCGGCGGCCTCGGCGTGCGCCCGCGCGGCCTCGGTGTGGTCGTCGAAGACGGCCAGGTGGGCGTGGACGCGGCCGGCCACTGCGGAGCCCGGCCGGGCCGCCGTCAGGGCCCGAATGCCGATCTCCACCGCCGCCTGGCCGGCCTCGCCGCTGGACCAGGCGACGACGGCGCGCAGCAGCAACGACTCGGCCCGTAGGTCGCCGGTGAAATCGGCGGCGACCGCCTCGGCCGCCTGCCGGGCCGCCGGGAGGTCACCGCTGTCCAGCCGGCAGCGCGCCGCCGCCAGCCGCCGCCGGCCCAGCAGTGCCCGGTCCTCGACCGGGGTGAGCTGGCTGGCGCGCTCGTGCAGATCGGCGGCGAGGTCGGGCGCCCCCCGACTGTGCCAGCGTTCGGCCGCGGCGGCGAGGGTCTCCGCGACCACCGGGTCGGGTGCTGTCGTGCACAGCGCCAGGTGCCGGGCCCGCTCGTCCGGGTCGGCCACCAGATCGGCCAGTTTGCGGTGCAGGCGGCGGCGGACCCCGGGCGGGATGCCGGCCCGCACGGCGGCGGCATGCACCGGGTGGGTGAACCGCACGCCCGTCGGTGTCACCACGATCAGCCCGGCCTCCTCGGGGGCGTCCAGCGCGGCGGCGGGCACCCCGGCCGCGGACAGGTCGACGAGCGTGGGCACGGTCAGCAGGGCGGCCAGTCGGAGCGCGTCGCGGCTGGGCGGGGGCAGCCCGGCGACGACGTCGGCGAGCAGGTGGTGCATGGACGCGGCCACCGGCAGATCGTCGCCGGGCGAGGGGTGGCGTGGCAGCCGCTGCATGGCGCGGACCACCTCGATGGTCAGCAGCGGATTGCCCCCGGCCTCCCGGGCCACCCGGACCAGCATCGGTCGGGTGAGCGTGACGCCGAGCTGGTCGCGCACGACGTGGTGCAGCGCGCCGACGTCGAGTGGTGGCAGCTCCACCCGGTCGAGCCGGTTGCCGTGGCGGCCGTCGTCGAGCCCGAGCGGCACGTCCTCGCTGTCGCCCTGGCCGCGTCGGCGACTCACCAGCACGCTCAGGCCCGCCACCCGGCGTAGCGCGTACCGCAACGCGCGCTCGCTCGGCCGGTCCAGCCACGGCGCGTCGTCCACTGCCACCAGCGTCCTCAAGTGGGGGTCGGTCGTGGCGGCTTCCAGCAGGGACCGGGTCGCCGCCCCGACCACCCGGGTGTCGACGGCCTCCCGGACGGTGCCGGAGAGGAGCACGACCTCAGCCGCGGCCCGCTGCGGGCCGGGCAGCGCGGCGACCTGGTCGGCGAGCGGACGCAACAGGTCGGCCAGGGCGGCGTAGGGAAGCTCCGCCTCGGCCTCGGTGGGCGCGCAGCTGAGGACCAGCCACCCCGCCTGGGTGGCGTGCGCGACCAGTGCCCGCCAGAGTTCGGATTTGCCGATGCCGGCCGGCCCCTCCACCAGCACCGGCCCGGATCGGCCCAGCTGCTGCCAGGCCCGGTCGAACACCTCGTCCCGCCCGACGATGGCGCGTCGCATGGGGAAATTCTGGCATCGGCGACGGTCGCCGGGGCATCCCGCCAACGGGTGATCGGGGATGGCCCGGCCGCCCCGAGGAGTCAGCCGTCGATGCGGGTGATGTTGCGGATCTTGTTGGACGCGTCCAGGGCGGCCACCTTGTACGCCTCGGCCAGCGTCGGGTAGTTGAACACCGCGTCGATCAGGTAGTCGATGGTGCCGCCGCAGCCCATCACGGCCTGACCGATGTGGACGATCTCGGTGGCGGCGGTGCCGAACACGTGCACCCCGAGCAGTCGGCCGTCGTCGGGGGAGACGAGCAGCTTCAACATGCCGTACGAGTCGCCCACGATCTGACCCCGGGCCAACTCGCGGTAGCGGGCGACGCCCACCTCGAACGGGGTGGAACTCTCGGTGAGCTGCGCCTCGGTCTGCCCGACGAAGCTGATCTCCGGGATCGTGTAGATGCCGATCGGTTGCAGGCCGTGCATCTCCCGGATCGGCTCGCCGCAGGCGTGTTGCGCGGCCAGCCGGCCCTGCTCCATCGAGGTGGACGCGAGCGCGGGGAAGCCGATCACGTCGCCGACCGCGTAGATGTGCTCCACCGAGGTGCGGTAGTTGCCGTCGACGGCGATCCGGCCGCGTCGGTCGGCCGCCAGCCCGGCCGCCTCCAGCGCCAGGTCGTCGGTCTGGCCCTGCCGGCCGGCCGAGTACATCACCGTGTCGGCGACGATCTTCTTGCCGCTCTTGAGGACGCACAGCGCCGCCGTCTGGTGTTTCTCCACGGCGGCCACCTCCTCGCCGAAGCGGAACGCCACGGACAGGTCGCGCAGGTGGTACTTGAGTGACTCGACGATCTCGTCGTCGCAGAACTCCAGCATCCGGTCGCGGCGCTCCACCACCGTCACCTTCGTGCCGAGCGCGGCGAACATCGAGGCGTACTCCATGCCGATCACGCCCGCGCCGACCACGACCATGCTGCGGGGTACGGCCTGGAGATTGATGACGCCGTCGGAGTCCACGATGGTCCGGTCGTCGAAGTCGACGCTGTCCGGGCGGGCCGGGCGGGTGCCAGCGGCGATGACGATCTTGTCGAAGGTCACCTTGGACTCGCGGCCGGAGCCACCGTCGACCCAGATCGAGTGCGCGTCGGCGAACCGTCCGGTGCCGGTGATCATCGCGACCCGGTTGCGGGCCAGCTGGTTGCGGATGACGTCGGTCTGCCGGGTGATGACGTGCTGGGTCCGGGCGGCCAGGTCGCTGACCGTGATCTCCTCCTTGACCCGGTAGCTGCTGCCGTACAGGTCCCGCTGGCTCAGGCCGGTCAGGTAGAGCACGGCCTCGCGCAGGGTCTTGGAGGGGACGGTGCCGGTGTTGATGCACACCCCACCGATCATGTCGCGGCGGTCCACGATGCCGACCCGCCGGCCGAGCTTGGCGGCGGCGATCGCGGCCTTCTGACCGCTGGGTCCGGAACCCAGCACCAACAGGTCGTAGTCATACACAGGCGTTAGCGTCGCAAGATGTCCTGACGCGCGCCAGACTTCGTACCCGAGTGTTACTCAGCCGCCACCGTGCACATGCCGCCGTTGAGCGTGACCTCCTCCGGTGGCTGTGATCCGGTGGCGACGAACCCCAGCGACACCGTGCCGCCGGGTGGGATCAGCGCGTTGTGGCGGACGTTGCGCACCCGCAGGTAGCTGCTGTCGCGGTCGACGACCTCCGCGCCCCACAGGCTGCGCAGCTGCTGGGCGGCGTAGAACCGCCACCGCATCGTCCAACCGTCGATCGCCGTCGCGCCGGTGTTGGTGACCAGAAGGCGTGCCACCAGACCGTCGGGCCACTGCCCCACCCTCGAGCGGACCGTGCAGCTCGGCGGTGGCGGCAGCGTGGTCACGGTGACCGGTGCGGACATCGGTGACAGGTGGCCGGCCTCGTCGCGGGCCTGCACCACGAAGGTGTACGTTGTGCTCGGCGTCAGCCCGCTGATCTGGGTGCTGTTGCGCCCGGGCGGGTACTGGTACACCTCGCTGACCCGGGTGAGGACGCCGCCGGCGTCGACCCGGAACACCTCGTACCGGTCGAGGGCGACGTTCTCGACCGAGTGCGCCCAGCGCAGCCAGACCAGCGTGGCGGCGACGTCGTAGGCGACCGGTTGGCCGGGTGCGCCGGGCGGTTGGTCGTCTCCCGGTGGCATGGTCACCCGCACTGTCGGGTCGGACAGCGACCGGTTGCCGGCCGCGTCCACCGCCGCGACGGAGAAGACGTACGTGCGCGACGGCCGCAGGCCGGTGATCCGGATGCTGGTGGTGTCGGTCGAGTACTGGGCGCCGGAATCCTCGAACCGGACGCCGACCGGGTAGCTGACCACGCCGACGTTGTCGGTCGCGGGCGCCCAGGTCAGCTCGATCCAGGTGGTGTCGACGGCGACGACGGTGATCGGGCCGGGGGCGGTGGGTCGTTCGGTGTCCGCGGCGGCGTACGCCGGGGTCGCGCCCGCCGCCAGCACTGTCGTCGTGAGCACGCAGGCGGCCAGCGCGGCGGCCCTGGATCGGACGCCGCGCACCTGATGATCGCGCATGATGCTTGCCTCGCTTCCGGGTGACCGCAGCGGACCAGTCATCGACTGCCGACGATGTTAGGCCACTGCTGGTCGCACCGTTGCCCCGTCAGCCGACGAGGCGGCGTTCCCAGGCCCAGGCGGCGATCTCGACCCGGTTGCGGGCCTTGAGCTTCATCTGCACGCTCGCCAGATGGGTCTTGACAGTGCCCACGGCGATGAAGAGCTGGGTGGCGATCTCGGCGTTGGTCAGGCCGCGGGCGACGAGCTTCACGACGTCGAGTTCCCGTGGCGACAGCCCGCCGTCGTCGCGCGCCGGGGCCGGTGAGCTGAGGTGCTCCAACAGTCGTACCGTGATCGAGGGGCTGATCAGCGCGTCGCCGGACACCGCCGCGCGGACCGCCTCGACCAGCAGGGCCGGGCCCGAGTCCTTGAGCAGGAAGCCGCAGGCGCCGTTGGCGAGCGCGGTGTGCACGTACTCGTCGAGGTCGAAGGTCGTCACCACGACCACCCGGACCGGGTCGGTGACACCCGCTCCGGCGAGCAGCCGCAGCGCCTCGAGACCGTCGAGGCGGGGCATCCGGATGTCCAGCAGCACCACGTCCGGGCGCAGTCGTCGGGCCAGTTCGACGGCCTGCACCCCGTCGGCGGCCTCGCCGACCACCTCCATGTCCGACTGGGCGCCGATGATCATGCCGAAGCCGGTCCGGACCATCGCCTGGTCATCGGCGATCAACACCCGGATCACCGGGCCACCGCCGCGGGCAGCGGGAACGCGGCGTCGAGCACCCAACCACCGACGACGCCGGGCCCGGCGGTGATCGTGCCGCCGAGCGCACGGACCCGCTCGGTGAGGCCGATCAGACCGAAACCGTGCCCCCGGGCCGGCGCGGTGCGCGGCGAGGCACCGTCGTCGGCGACCCGGACCAGCAACCAGTCCGGGGTACGCCGCACGACCACATCCACGGATCGGGCGTCCGGCGCGTGCTGACGGGTGTTGGTCAGCCCTTCCATCACCACCCGGTACGCCGACGTCGAGACCTCCACCGGCAGTCCCGTCAGGTCGCCGTCCACGTGCAGCCTGGCCGGCGCGTTCGCCGCGCCGTTGAACCCGGTCAGCAGCGGCTCCAACTCGGTCACCCCGGCCAGCGGGGCCAGCGGCGCGTCCGGTGGGGCGTCCGGGTTGCGCAGGATCCCGACCATCCGCCGCATCGAGGCCATCGTCTCCGCGCCGGCCCGCTCGATCTGCTCCAGGGCGACGATCACCCGCTGCGGGTCCTGTTCGGCGACGAACCGGGCGCCCTGCGCCTGCACCACGATCCCGGTCACGTGGTGGGCGATGAAGTCGTGCAGGTCACGGGCGAACTCCGCGCGCTGCTCCGCCCGGACCAGCGCGATCGCCCGCGCCCGGCCGGCGGCGATCACCCGCAGGTAGAGCCCCACCCCGGCGGCGCCGGCCGCCGCGAGCGCCTGGAGCAGTCCGAAGATCACCAGCAGGTTGTCGGTGCCGACGCGCAGCGGCATCGCGGCCACGGCGAGCCCGGCGGCCACCGCCGCCCACGGGGCGAGCCGGGGCGCACCCCAGCGGCTCACCACGAAGACCACGCCGATCAGCCCGGCCGACTCGGCGAGCCCCCAGGTGCGGGCGATCAGGATGCCGCCGCCTGCGGAGAGGAGCACCACCCCCGCGGTCACCGCCAGTGAGGCGGCGGCGAGGGCCAGCGCGGCCACCGGCAGCCGGCGCGAACCCGGTTGGTGCACCGGCAGCCAGAGCGGCACCGTCGCCACCGCCAACCCCACCGGCACCAGCAGGAGCAGAAGAGCCGACATCCCGCGGTCGTCCGCCGTGCTGGCCGTGAAGTCGAACAGAGCGAGGAGGCCAAAGGCCACCAGCCCGGCCGCCTGGGCCAGGCGTACCCACAGACGGCGAAGATCCGGAGCGCTCATGGTGACCCAGCGTAGCCAGCCGGGCGGAGCTGCCGGATCGGCCAAAAGGCAGACCCGGTGACGGCTATACCCGGCCCCGGGCCGATGCGCCCACCCCACCGCGGCGGCGACGCTTCCCCGGTCACCACGCAGCCACTGGAGGAACGATGACAACCCACGCCCCGCCGCAGACCAGCCACGCCGCGGTCGCCGCGGTCGACCTGGTGAAGGTGTACGGCAGCGGCGAGACCGCCGTCCGTGCCCTGGACGGGGTCTCGGTCGGCTTCGGCCGGGCCGAGTTCACCGCGATCATGGGCTCGTCCGGGTCCGGCAAGTCGACGCTGATGCACTGCCTCGCCGGACTCGACACGGCCACCTCCGGACGCGTCCTGCTCGGCGGTACGGAGCTGACCGGCCGGTCGGACCGGACCCTGACCCGGGTACGCCGGGAGCGGATCGGCTTCGTCTTCCAGTCCTTCAACCTGCTGCCGCAGCTCACCGCCGCGCAGAACATCACCCTGCCGCTGGACCTCGCCGGTCGGCGGCCCGACGCCGACCTCCTCGCGCACCTGGTGCGGGTGCTGGGCCTCGGCGACCGCCTGAACCACCGGCCCAGCGAGCTGTCCGGTGGCCAGCAGCAGCGGGTCGCGCTGGCCCGGGCGCTGGTGGCCCGGCCCGAGGTCGTCTTCGCCGACGAGCCGACCGGCAACCTCGACTCCCGCTCCGGCGCGGAGGTGCTCACCATCCTGCGCGACTCGGTACGCGACCTCGGCCAGACCGTCGTCATGGTCACCCACGACCCGATCGCCGCCGCGTACGCCGACCGGGTGGTGCTGCTCGCCGACGGGCGGCTGGCCGGCGAGATCGACAAGCCGGACCAGGTGTCGGTCACCGACGCCCTGCGTGAGCTGGCGGCCCGGGCATGAGGGCGACGGTGTTGCGTACCCAGACGGCCGCCGCGGCCCGGCGGCCCGGCCGGCTGATCCTGACCGGCCTGGCGATCCTGGTCGCGTCGTTCGTCGTCTTCGGCACCGTGCTGGTGCAGCAGATCACCGAGCGGACCGTGCGGGACAACCTCAGCGGCACCCCGGCCGTCACCGACCTCGTGATCGGCAGCCCCGGCGAGCCGCCACCCACCGTGGCGGACGTGCGGCAGATCCGGGCCGTGCCCGGGGTGGCCGAGGCGGTGGCCCGGGCGTCGGCCGGGATCTCCGTCGGCGAGGGTTACCTCAACCTCCAGGCCGATCCGGGCACCGGCCCGCTGAGCACGGTCCGGCTGATCGAGGGCAGCTACCCGGACCAGCCCGGCGAGATCGCGGTCACGCCGCGCACCGCCGAGCGGCTCGGGCTCTCGGTCGGCACCACCACCAGCGGTACCGGCGGTGAGCTCACCGCCCCCGCCGCACTCACCGTGACCGGCGTGGTGGAGACCGCCGCCGACGCCGGCTACGACGCGTACGCCCCGGACAGCGCGGTGATCGCCTGGGCGCGCCTCACCGGCGTGGAGCGCGTCGACCTGCGAGTTTCCGCCGACGCCTCGACGGAGGTCGTCCGCCAACGGGTGAGCGCGGCGGTCGCCGGCCAGCCGATCCGCTCCGGCGCCGAGGTGCGCGAGGCCGAGGCCAACGCGGCGGCCGAGGAGGTCGGGCGACTCTTCATCCTGGTCGGCATGTTCGTCTCCATCGCCGTCGTCGCCGCGGCGCTGGTGGTCACCTCGACCTTCCGCATCGTCTTCGCCCAGCGGATGCGGCAGCTCGCGCTGCTGCGGGCGGTCGGCGCGAGTCGGGGCACCCTGGTGCGGGCCCTGACCGCCGAGGGAGCCCTGACCGGGCTGGTCGCCGGCGTCGTCGGGGTCGTCAGTGCCCTCGCCCTCGGGTACGCGCTGCCGGCGGTGCTGCGCGCCACCGGCCGCGCGGTCTCCGCGCCGGGCCTGCCACTGGCGACGGCGGTCCTGGTGGTGATCGGTGCTGTCGTGCTCACCGTGCTGGCCGTGCTGGCACCGGCGCTCTCGGCCGCCCGGGTCTCCCCGCTGGAGGCACTGCGGACGGCGAGCACCACCGCCGGCCGGCGCGGCATCGGGGTCCTGCGTCTGGTCGGCGGGCTGATCCTGGCCATCGGTGCGGTACTGGCGGCGGTCGCGACGATCAGTCAGTTGCCGAAGCCGGACCAGTCGAGCTACGACCCCGCGATGCCGCTGCTTCTGCTGGTCGGGTCCGGCGCGCTGGCGTTCTTCGCGCTGGTCGCTCTCGGTCCGCTGCTGGTACGCCCGGTGCTGGCAGTGGTCGGTTGGCCGCTGCGCCAGCTCGGGCCGCTCGGACGGATGTCGGTCGGTGGCATCGGCGGGGCGCCGCGCCGGGCGGCCGCGGTCTCCGTCGTGGTCGCGCTGGGCACGACGCTGATCTCCGGGGTGGTCATCGGCGGCACGTCGTTGCAGGTCCTCGCCGACCGCGAGATGGCGCTCGCGGCCCCCACCGACTTCGAGGTCACCGGCAACGGTGCGACGCTGCCGCCGGCTGTGGTGAGTCGGGCCGAGGCGGCGCACGGCGCGCTGGCCCGGGTGGTGCCGTACCGGAAGGTTGACGACGCCACGCTGCTGCGCGGTGCCGACAGGCTCGGCGCCGTCGAGTCCGGCTACCCGATGAGCGACCTGGACGTGGCGGTGTTGCCGAGCACCGGTGACCTGGACGTGGCCCAGGGCAGCCTGGACGATCGCGGCCCCGGCCGGATCGTGCTCAACAGCTGGGTCGCGCGGGACGCGGGCCTGCGGGCCGGCGACACCGCGACGCTCGCCGTCGCCACCCGCCGGGTCGACGTCCGGGTGGTCGCGGTGCTGCCCGGTGACGGGCCGCTGCACGCGGGCATCCTCGCCGACCCGGCCGACCTGGACCGGCTCGGCGTGGCGTCGGCGTACACCGGTCTGTTGGCGGACGCGGCCGGTGCCGGCGAGGACGGTCGCACCGCCGGTGTGCGGGCGCTGCGGCAGGCGATCGCGGGCAGCGACGGGGTGGGCCTCACGGTGCTCGCCGACGAACGGGACCGCAACGACGCGTTGGTCCGCACCCTGGTCTGGATCGCGGTCGGTCTGGTCAGTCTGACCGTGCTGATCGCGGTCGTCGGGGTGGGCTCCACGACCGCGCTGTCGGTGGTCGAGCGGGTACGCGAGTCCGGGCTGCTCCGGGCGATCGGGCTGTCCCGGACGGGTCTGCGCACCATGTTGACTGTCGAGTCCGGCCTGTACGGGTTGATCGGCGCGAGCATCGGCCTGGTGCTGGGCGTCCCGTACGCCTGGTTGGCGGTGCAGGCCCTCGGGATCGCGGCACCGCTGACCGCGCCGCTGCTGCCGCTGGCCGGGCTGTTCGTGGTGCTGGTCGGGCTGACCGCGCTGGCCGGGGTGCTGCCGGCCCGTCGGGCGTCGCGGGTCAGCCCGGTGGTGGCGCTGGGGACTGACGGCTGAGCACCGCCGTGGGGTGGCGTCGGTTGTCGGCGCCGCCCCACGGCGGCCCGGTCAGTTGGGGTTGTTGGCGTGGGTCAACGTCTCCCAGGCGACGAAGAGGTTGTTGGTTCCGGCCGGACGTTGTTGCAGCGTGAGGGTCTGGGTGTTGGTCATGACGTTGCCCAACCGGTTGCTCATCGCGTTGAAGCCGACCTCGGTGATCGGGCCGAGGCCCCGGGTGAGGCTGCCGCCGCAGAGCCAGGAGGGCGGCGCCTCGCCGAGCTGGTAGCGCGAGTGGAAGCCGAGCGCCTGACGCAGCCGCTCGCCGACCTGCGGGTACAGGTCGCGGCCCTGGATCCGGGAGGTCTCCGCGACGTGTGAGATGGCGGAGATCCCGTACCCGGTGTGGACGAAGTCGCGGCAGGTCTCCTGGGCCAGGCCGGCGACGAAGGTGGACTGGCCCTGCCAGTAGCCGATGATCTCCGCGCTGGTGTCCAGACCGCTGCCGGGCGTGGTGTACGGCAACGCGCCGTCGCTGGGCAGGTACACGAAGGCCCGGGTGCGGTTGAGGAAGCGGGTGACCGCCGCGTCGTAGGCGCTGCGGTCGTCCAGGAACACCGCGATGCCGACGGCAGCCTCCATCATGGTCAGTTCCCAGTTGCCGTTGCTGTTCGAGCCGTTGCGCACCATCGGCAGGTAGACGGTGCGCAGCATGGTGGCGAAACGGCTGGCGTTGGGCCAGCTGGTGTACGTGTACTTGATGATCTCGGCGGCCCGGGGCCAGACCGAGGCGGCCCAGCCGGTCTGCAGCGGGGCGTTGCTGCCGGTGTGGGCGGTGATCGTGGCCGACCACGCGTCCATGATCTGAATGGACTTCTGCGCGTACCGGGCGTCTCCGGTGACGTACCAGGCCAGCGCGTCGGTGTACGCGGCGATCGCGTCCTCACGCTCGTCGGTGCAGCCGTTGTTCGGGTTGGAGTAGGAACCGCACTCGACCACCGAACGGGGCGCCGGGGTACGCGACAGGGAGGCGTACCGGCTGCTCATCATCTGGTTGTAGGCCGCCGCCCACGGCTGCGCGCCGGCCTGGACCCGACCCCGGACGAAGTCGAGCTGGCCTCGGCTGACCAGCACGCCGGGGTGGGTGAAACCGGCAGAGGGCGGTGGTGTGGTGCCGCCGCCGCTGGGCAGTGTCCAGGTCTGGTTGGCGGTGCCGGTGCAGCTCCAGATCTGCAGCGGGGTGCCGTCGGCCGAGCTGGGACCGGTGGCGTCGAGGCACTTGCCGGAGACCGGGTTGACCAGTTGGCCGGCGTTGGGCGACCACTGCTGCGCCCCGGTGCCGTTGCAGTCGTAGATCTGCACCCGGGCACCGTTTGCCGTGCTGGCGGCGGCGATGTCCAGGCACTTGCCCAGCGCCCGGATGGTGCCGTCGTCGGCCACCGTCCATTGCTGTGCGGTGGAGCCGTTGCAGGTGAAGAGCTGGACCTGGGTGTTGTTGGCCGGGTTCGCGGCGGCCACGTCGACGCACTTGCCGCCGTACCCGGTGATGGCGCCGGTCGCGGCCGCCGTGGCGGGTGCCGCGCCGACGACCATCGCGGCCGGTACGGCGAGCAGGGCCGCGGCGAGCGCGGAGGTCAGTCTGATGCGGGGGTGGCGGGGCACGAGCCCGGCCAGTCGTCGCGCCATGTCGGGGTCCTTCCGGGGCGGCGAAATAACTGTAAAGTGTGTTAATCATTACAGTCATACACACCGATATCAATGTCTTCGTCGCCACGGATGCCGTTACGGGTGCATCGACGCGCCCTTGAGCACCTTGTCCACCACGTTGCGTGGCGCGTGCAGCGCCAGGCCCACCAGGTCGAGCTTCTCCCGTCCGACCGCACGGACGGCGGCCCGGTTGTCCCGGTCGTTGCCGGTGGTGAACAGCTCGGCCGTGAAGATCGCCAACCGTAGGCCCCGGGCGAGGGCGCGTGAGTGCGCGCCGACCACCGTCGCGCGATCCCCGGCGAAGACCAGCACCGGCTGGCCGAACATCGGCAGGTAGCGGGTGTCGTCGGCGTCCCGGTACTCCTCGCCGAGCAACTCGGGCAGGGTGCTCGCGATGCCGCTGACCAGGAAGGCGGTGACGTTCAGTCGTTGCCAGCTCGCCAGGTCGTCACGGAGCAGTACGGCGATCTTGGTAGGAAAGCGGATCGGTTCGGTCATGGCGTCGAGCCTGCCCGCCCCGACGCCACCCGGTCTTGTACGTTCTTAGCGTGGCCACCAGCCCGGCTGGCTCGCACGTCAGCGCATGGCGACCCGCGGTAGCCGGGGTCGCCGAGGTCTTCCACGCCCATTTCGTGGACCACGCCTACCCCCGGCACATCCACGACGTGTGGACCCTGTTGATCGTCGACGACGGCGCGGTCCGCTTCGACCTGGACCGGCACCGGCACGGCGCGCTGCGCACGTCGGTCACCCTGCTGCCACCGCACGTCCCGCACGACGGCAGCTCCGCCACCCCGGACGGCTTCCGCAAGCGGGTCCTGTACCTGGACACCTCCGCGCTCGACGCCGAGCTGATCGGCCGGGCCGTGGACGAGCCGGACCTGGCCGATCCGCAGCTGCGCGACCGGATCCACCACCTGCACCAAGCGCTGGCCGCGCCCGGCGACGAGTTCGAGGCCGAGAGTCGCCTCGCGCTCATCCTGGACCGGCTCCGCCGCCAGCTGCGCCAGCGCCCTCCGGTCGATGGCCAGCCGGCCGGACGCGGCCTCGCGGTCCGACTACGGGAGCTGCTGGACGCCCGGACCGTCGAGGGCGTCACGCTGGGGGAGGCCGCGCAGCTGCTGCACGCCCACCCGACCCACCTGGTCCGGATCTTCACCCAGGTGTACGGCGTGCCACCGCACTCGTATCTGACCGGTCGTCGGATCGAGCTGGCCCGGCGCCTGCTCCTCGCCGGGCAGCGGCCCGTCGAGACGGCCGTCGCGGCCGGGTTCTACGACCAGGCGCACCTGGCCCGCCACTTCCGGCGCTACCTGGGCGTCAGCCCGGCCCGCTACCCCGCCCGGGGCTGATCGGACGGGTCAGACGAGCTGGCCGCCGATGACGGAGAGCAAGCGCAGCTTCTCGTCGCTGGGCGACCCGGGCACGGCGGTGAAGACCAACAGCGTCTGCGACTGGTCCGGGTCGACGAGCGTCTGGCAGTGCAGCTCCAACGCCCCGACCTCCGGGTGCACGAAGTGCTTGGGCGGGCAGTAGCCGGCCGGCACCGGGTGTTCGCGCCACAGCCGCGCGAACTCGACGCTCCGAGCCAGCAGGTCGTCGACGAGCGCGGCGGCCCGTGACCCGCGCCCGTCACGGGTGTACGCGGCGTGCAGGTGCGCCACGAGCAGGCGGCTCTGCGTCTGGTGGTCCTGCGCCGGGTGCAGCTGCCGTGCCGCCGGGTCGGTGAACCAGCGGTGGTGGGCGCTGCGCGCCAGGCCGGTGTACCGGGTCTCGTCACCGAGCAGCGCGACGGCCGGCGCGGTCTGCGCCAGGGTCTCGCCCAGGTGGTTCACCACCTGGGCCGGGGTGTCGTGCATCCGGTCGAGGATCCGCATCATGCCCGGGTTCACGTGATCGGCGCGCAGCGCCCGACGCGGAACCGCGTGCCCGGCGAGCTGGAACAGGTGGTCCCGTTCGGCGAGGGAGAGTCGCAGGCCACGAGCGAGCGCGGCGAGCATCTGCTCCGAGGGGTGCGGCCCACGCTGCTGCTCCAACCGGCTGTAGTAGTCGGTGGACATCCCGCTCAACGCGGCGACCTCCTCGCGCCGGAGCCCTCCGGTGCGTCGGCGCGGGCCCCGGGGCAGCCCGACGTCCTCGGGCTGGAGGGCCTCGCGGCGGGTGCGCAGGAAGCTCGCGAGTTGGGCGCGGTCCACGATGACTCCGATCGGCAGGTGCCGGGAAACGACCCGGCACATCGAGCGCAACAGCACACCCCCAACCCCGTGTTCCCTCCGCCCCACCCCACCCCACCCCACCCCTTCCCGATCTTGCGGTTTCTGTCGGGACATGAGGTGCGTTTCGCCTCATTCCGACGACCAAAAGTGCAAGATCGGCGGGGTCAAGGGGTGGGGTGGGGGCGGGGCGGCGGGGTGGGTGGGGGTTAGCGCTGGATGGACTTTGTTTCCAGGAACTCTTCGAGGCCCATTCGGCCGAACTCGCGGCCGTTGCCGGAGTGCTTGTAGCCGCCGAACGGGGCGAGCGGGTTCCAGCGGCCGGCGTTCACGTCGACCTGGCCCACGCGCAGCCGCCGGGCGACGGCGAGAGCGTGCTCCGGCTCACCGAAGACGCCGCTGGTGAGGCCGTACACCGTGCCGTTGGCGATGGCCACGGCCTCCTCCTCGTCCGCGTACGGGATGATCGTCAGCACCGGGCCGAAGATCTCCTCCTGAGCGATCGCGGAGGCCGGGTCGACGTCGGCGAAGATCGTCGGCTGGACGTAGGCCCCGACGGTCAGCCCCTCGGGCCGCTGCGGGCCGCCGAACACCAGCCGGGCACCGTCGGCGATGCCCCGCTCGATGTACCCGACCACCTTCTGCCGGTGCGCCTCGGACGCCATCGGGCCGATCCGGGTGGCCTCGTCGCCCGGGTCGCCGACTGTGTACTGCTTCGCGGCCTCGACGGCCAACGCCACGACCTCGTCCTGCCGGGAGGCGGGCACCAGCATCCGGGGCCACGCGCCGCAGACCTGACCGCCGTTGCTGAACGCCATCATCAGGCCCCGCTCGACAGCGTCGGGCAGGTCGGCGTCGTCCAGGATGATGTTCGCCCCCTTGCCGCCCAGCTCCAGCGCGACCCGCTTGACGCTCGCCGCGGCCACTGCGGAGATGCGCTGCCCGGCGCGGGTGGAGCCGGTGAACGAGATCATGTCGATGTCCGGGTGGGCGGAGATCGCCTCGCCGACCGTCGCGCCGGTGCCGTAGACGACGTTGAAGACGCCCGCCGGTACGCCGGCCTCGGCGGCGGTCTCGGCGAGGATGCGCGCGGTCAGCGGTGCGTTCTCGGACGGCTTGAAGACCATCGTGTTGCCGGCGAGCAGGGCCGGGGCCAGCTTGGAGACGATCTGCTGCAGCGGGAAGTTCCACGGCGTGATCGCGCCGACCACGCCGATCGGCTCGCGGACGATCAGCGAATTGCCGACCTCCTCGGTCCAGGCGTAGTCGTCGGCCAGGCCGGCGATGGATTCGAGCACCGCGGCCGGGAAGGCGACCTGGGCGGTGCGGGACATGCTGATCGGCGAGCCCATCTCGGCGGTGATCGCCTGGGCGATCTCCTCGGTACGGGCGGCCAGGCCGGCGCCGAGGCGGCGCAGCACGCCCGCCCGGTGCTGCGGGGTGGTCGCCGACCAGGCCGGGAAGGCGGCCCGGGCGGCGGCGACGGCGCGATCGACGTCGGCGGCGGTGCCGGCCGGGGTCTCGGCGACGACCTCGCCGGTGGCCGGGTTCACGACGGGAAGGGTGCCGGCGGAGCCGGTGACGGTCTCGCCACCGATCCAGTGGCCGGCGACGGTGTGGGTGGAAGGTGTCATGGACCGACCGTCGCACCGTGCCGGAACCCCAACCAGGTGCGGTTTATCCAGGGTTTCGCGATCCCTGGCTGGGGTCCGGCCCTCCTCAGAGCGCGAGGACGATCCGGCCGGCGGCGGTGCCGGCGTCCTGCCGGCCCCAGGCGTCAGCGACGGCATCGAAGGGCACGATCTCATGATCGACGGTGAGCCGGCCGGTCGCCGCGTGCCCGGCCACCACTGTCAGCGCCGCTGCCCGCGCGGCGGTCGACAACCCGTTGTTGGTGTAACCGACGATCCGCAGTGCCCCGCTGCGCAGCACGGCGGACTCGATGGGTGCGGTCGCACCCGCCGCGCTGCCCAGGTTGACCAGTCGCCCACCGGGGCGCAGCACCCGCAGCGCCGCCGCGGCCGGGACACCGAAGACCGGGTCCAGGACGAGGTCGAGCGGCCCGTCGGCGGCGTGGCGCAGCCGGTCGGCCAACGACGCGACGTCGTCGTCGGGGAGCAGCGGGAGGGCGACGGCGGCGCCGAGCTCCTCGGCCCGGGCGCGGGCCGCCGCCGAGCGGGCCACGGCGATGACGCGGCGGGCGCCGCCGAGCAGTGCGAGCTGGATGGCGGCCTGGCCCACCACACCCCCGGCCCCCAGCACGACGACCTGGTCACCGACCGACAGGCCGCCGGCGTCGGTCAGCGCCGCCTGCGCGGCGACCGCGGAGAGGCCCAGGGCCGCGAGCAGGCTCAGCGGTACGCCGTCGGGCACCGCCACGACGTCGGCGGTGGGCACCGTGACTGTGCCCGCCATGCTGCCGTCCACACCAGGGCGCATCCCGGCCGACGTGCCGAACCAGACTGGGGTGCCGTCGGCGAGCCGACCGACCCCCTGCACCCCCGGCACGTACGGGGTGGTCGGCGGGCCGAAGTAGCTGGTGCCGCTGGCGCACAGCACGTCCAGCGGGGTGATCGGCACCGCCTCGACGGTGACCGCCACCTCGCCGTCGGCTGGCACGGGTGTCGGCCGCTCGGCGAGCGTCGGCGCGGCACCGCAGCGGGTGAGCACTGCCGCGCGGATCACGTCGCGATGTCCGGGTAGGGCATCGAGAAGTGGGCCAGCCGCGCGCCGTAGGACTTCTGGTATTCCAGCGGCTCGGTGTTGTCCCGCTCGAAGAGGGCGATGAAGAGGGTCAGGGTGAGGAACGGGTGCGCGCCCAGCTCGAAGAGCTTCACGTGGTCGTGGGTGGCCAACGCCTCGCGCTCCACGTCGTCGAAGCGCAGCCAGGTGCTGGCCTCGCCGGTGTGGCAGTTCAGCACCGTGTTGGCGCACTCGGCCTCCCACCAGGCGACCAGCTCGCGCGGCTCGCTGCGGTAGCGCTCGACCAGCTCCGGGTCCCGGTCGACGGTGAAGAGGAACTTGTTCAGCAGGTATCTGCTCATGCCGTCGGCGCTCCGTTCGGGTACCAGGTGAAGTACGCCTCCATGGTGTGGAACAGGTCGAGGGTGTCGACGTAGTCGGCCTTCACGCCGGCACCGGCCACGCCCATCATGAGCATGAAGTCCATGAAACCGTGGGTGGCGTTGCCGGGGGAGTGCAGGCTGTCCAGGGTGACCTCGCGCAGGCACTCGTCCAGGTCGCCGTTGGCGATCCACTCGACGGCCCGCCTGTCGAACTCCGGGTCCGGGCCGTGCGGGCCGAACTGCCGAGGGCCGCCCAGCTCCAGCGAGAGGTGACCGGTGCCGATGACGGCCACCCGCAGGTGCGACGGCCACGACTCGACGATGTCGCGGATGCTCTGGCCGAGCTGGACGAAGCGCTTCGGCTGCGGCAGCGGCGGCGCGAAGATGTTCGTGTAGATCGGCACGATCGGCAGGTCGGCCTCGGGTCGCAGCGTGATGATCGGGCAGGTGATGCTGTGGTCGATGCGCAGCTCGTTGCTGAACGCGAGGTCGAACCCGGCGTCGAGCCCGGCCCGCAGGATGTGCGCGGACAGGTCCTCCTGGCCGGTGAGCAGCATCCGGGGCAGCCCGAACTCGCGCTCCTCGTTGTACCAGTTGGCGTCGTAGCGGGGCGCCTTGCCGACCAGGAACTGCGGCATGTTGTCCAGCCAGAGCTGGTGGAAGTGGTCGGAGCCGACCATCACCAGCACGTCGGGTCGGGCCCGGGTCAACGTCTCCCGGAACGCCAGGATCTTGCGGGTCCACTCGTCGGCGAACGGTGGTCGATCCTCGCCGGTGGCGGTGCTGGCCCGGTAGTAGAAGGGGTGGTGGGTGGAGGCGATGACCGCGACGATGGAGGCCATTCCCGCTCCTTTCGGGGGTGCGGAGAGGGGGTCAGGGTTCGTAAACGGCGTTGCTGTCGACAGTGCGGTAGATGTCCATGCCGAGCGGTCGTCGTCGCTCCTCGGCGAGGTGCCCGAGCAGCCCCGCCGCGCGGGCCAGCAGGGCGAAGCCGCGCAGCATCTCGACGGGGAGCCCCAGGTCGGCCAGGGCCGCGCCGCAGACCCCGGCGCCGTTGAGCGGCAGGGTGCGGCCGAGCACCTGCGGGTGGACGCGTCCGATCGCCTCGAACAGCCGCAGGTGCGGGCCGTGCAGACCCTCCTCGGTGGCGATCCGGATCAGCACGGGGGTGCGCGGGTCCTGCTCCTTGTGCACGGGGTGCCCCAGCCCGGGGACCAGCCGGCGTTCCTGCTTGGCCCGGGTGACCGCGTCCAGCGCCACCGCGTCGTAGTCGGTCACCTCACCGGCCTTCTCGAGCGTGTCGGCGAGGAAGCGTCCACAGTCCTCGGTGACGCCGAGGAAGCGGGAGCCCCCGCCGAGCAGACCGGCGGCGAGCGCGCCCTGCAACGACTCGGGCGCGGACAGGTAGGTCAGCCGGGCCGCGATCGCCGTCGGGGTGAAGCCGTGGTCGGCGAGGGCCACCAGCACCGCCTCGAAGACCCGCACCTCACCGGAGGTGGGCCGGCGGCCGGCGACCAGCCAGTACGCCAGCTCGCCGAAGCCCACGGTGCCCATCAGGTCGGCGGCCAGGTCGTGCCCCAGCAGGGAGATGGTGGTCGGGTCGGAGGTGCCGATCCCGGTCGGGAAGCTCAGTTCTTCAGCCACGCGCGGATCTCCTCGCCGTGTTCGTCGAGCCCGGGCGGCGGCAGTTCGTAACGCGCCGGGGTGTCGGAGAAGGTGATGGGGTTACGCACGCCGGGTACGTCCCCGACGGTGACGACCGGGTCGAGCCCCAGTTCCTCGGCGAGCGCCACACCGCCGTCGATGGTGTTGATCGGCGCGCAGGGGACGCCGGCGGCGAGCAGGTCCCGGAACCACTCGTCCTTGGTCCGCTTGGCGAGCCGTTCGACGAGCAGGGGACGCAGCTCCTCGCGGTTGGCGGTGCGGTCCTGGTTGCGCCCGAAGCGCCTGTCGTCTGGCAGGCCGGGCAGGTCGAGCACCTGGCAGAGCTTGCGGAACTGCCCGTCGTTGCCGGCGATGACGATCAGCTCGCCGTCGGCGGTGGGCAGCGGCTCGTACGGGAAGAGACTGGGGTGCGCGTTGCCCATCCGGAACGGGACGGTCCCGCCGGCGACGTAGCCGCTGGAGTGGTTGACCAGGCCGGACAGCGCCGAGCTGAGCAGGTTGACCTCGACGTGCTGGCCGCGTCCGGTCTCGCCACGGTGGTGCAGCGCGGCGAGGATGCCGATGCTCGCGTGCAACCCGGCCATCACGTCGAAGACCGAGATCCCGGCCCGGTACGGCGAGCCGTCCGGGTCGCCGGTGAGGCTCATCAGGCCCGAGATGGCCTGCACCATCAGGTCGTAGCCGGGGAAGTCCCGGCCGGCGCCGGTGCCGAAGCCGCTGATGCTCGCGTACACGACCTTCTCGTTGGTCGCGGTGACCGTGTCGTAGTCGAGGCCGAACCGGGCGAGGCCACCGGGCCGGAAGTTCTCGATGAGCACGTCGGCGCGGCGGGCCAGCTCCTGCGCGGCGGCCAGGTCGTCGGGATTCTTGAGGTCCAGGGCGATCGACCGCTTGTTGCGGTTGATGCCGAGGTAGTACGTCGAGACACCGTCGCGGGTGGGCGGCATCCAGGTGCGGGTGTCGTCGCCACCGGGGCTCTCCACTTTGACCACCTGTGCGCCGAGGTCGGCCAGGAGCATCGTCGCGTACGGCCCGGCGAGGATCCGGGAGAAGTCCGCGACGAGCAGCCCAGCCAACGGTCCTGTCGAATGCTGCACCATTTTTCCGCCCGTTCTACGGACACCTGTCCGTCGTGACAGCTTCCGACACCGGAAGGGGAGTGTCAACGGAGGATTTGGCCAGCGGGGAGAGCCCTTGACACGAATGGTGACCCGGACCACACTTGCGCCACCCGGGCTGGCCGTACAGCGGACAAGAGTCCGGATTCCCCTCGTACCCCGGAAAGGAATGGGTGGCGATGAGCGCAACCGACCGGCCGGTGGTCTTCCGCAACGGCCTGGTTCTCACCATGGACGACGCGCACACGGTGCTCCCCGGCGCCGATGTGCTGGTCGTCGGCGACCGGATCGCGCAGGTCGGCGTCGGCCTCACGGCGCCCGACGACGCCCTGGAGATCGACGCCACCGGCGGCATCCTCATGCCCGGCATGGTCGACACCCACCGGCACCTGTGGCAGACCGCGATGCGCGGGTACGGCGCCGACTGGACCCTGACCCAGTACTTCGTCTGGTACTACCTCGAGTCCGGCAAGCTCTTCCGGCCGGAGGACATCCACGCCGGCAACCTGCTCGGGGCGATCGAGGCGATCGACGCGGGCGTCACCACCACTGTCGACTGGTCGCACGGGTTGCAGACACCCGAGCACGCCGACGCCGCAGTGGACGCCCTGGAGGCGGTCGACGGGCGGTTCGTGCTCGCCTACGGCAACATCCAGCAGGGGCCCTGGGAGTGGGCCACCTCCCCGGAGTTCCGCGACTTCCACCGCCGCCGCGTCGACGGGGGCAAGCTGGCCGGCTTCCAGATGGCCTTCGACGTCACCGGCGACCCCGCCTTCCCGGAACGGGCCGCGTTCGAGGTGGCCCGGGAGTTGGGCGCCGCGGTGACCACCCACGCCGGCGTGTGGGGCGCCACGAACGACGACGGCATCCGACTGATGCACGAGAACGGGTTCATGACCCCGTCGACCGTCTACGTGCACGCGGCGACGCTCACCCACGACTCGTACAACCGGATCGCCGCGACCGGCGGCTCGGTCTCCGTCTCGACCGAGAGCGAGCAGAGCGCCGGCCAGGGTTACCCACCCACCTGGCAGCTGCGCCACCACGACATCCCGGTGTCACTGTCGATGGACACCAGCGTGTGGTGGAGCGGCGACCTCTTCTCCGCGATGCGCAGCACGCTCGGCGCGGACCGCTCCCGGGAGCACCTGGAGGCGCACGCCAAGCAGGAGACCGTCACCCACTGCCACCTGCGCGCCGAGCAGGTCGTCGAGTGGGCCACCCGGGGCGGCGCCCGCGCCCTCGGCATGGATGCCACCATCGGCGCGCTCACCGCCGGCCGGCAGGCCGACGTCGTCCTGATCAAGAACGACGCCTCGCCGGTGATGTTCCCGATCCTGAACCCGCACGGTCACGTCGTCTTCCAGGCCCAGCGTGCCGACGTGCACACAGTGCTTGTCGGTGGGCGCGTCGTGAAGCGCGACGGCCGCCTCGTCGGCGTCGACCTCGCCGCCGCGCGGGCGCGGGTCGCGGCGACCATCGACCACCTGCGCGAGACGATGGGGGAGCAGGCGTGGCAGCGGGGCATGAACCCGGACATCCCCGAGACCGCGATCCTGGAGAACCCGTACCAGTACACCGAGTGGGACGCCGGGTCGGCGCAATGGAAGCATTAGGACATGGGTGACAACGGAAGGGGCGCCGGGCCCGACTTCATCGAGGCTCTCGCTCGGGGCCTCGACGTCCTACGCTCCTTCCGTCCCGCCAGCCCCTCGATGACCCTCAGCGAGATCGCCGCCGCCACCGGCCTGGCCCGCCCCACCGTCCGGCGCATCCTCATCACGCTCGAATCGCTGGGCTACGTCCGCGCGGCGGGCCGCGGCCACACCCTCACCCCGCGTGTCCTCGAACTGGGGATGGCGTACGTCAACGCGCTGAACATGTGGGACGTGGCCCGCCCGCACATGGAGAAGCTGGTCGCGCAGACCAACGAGTCGACCTCGATGGCCCAGCTCGACGGCAGTGACATCGTCTACGTCGCCCGGGTGGCCGTCCCCAAGATCGTGACGCTGGGCGTCACCATCGGCACCCGCTTTCCGGCGCCCGCGACGTCGATGGGCAAGGTGCTGCTCGCCGCGCTACCGCCGGACACACTGGCCGCCGTCCTCGCCGAGCCCAGCCGCTCCGGCATCACCCCGCGCTGGCAGCCCTCGCCCGGCGACCTCGACGCCGTGCTGCGCGAGGTCCGGGCGAAGGGCTGGGCGCTCGCCGACCAGGACCTGGCCCCGGGGATCCGATCCGTCGCCACCGGCGTCCGCGACGGCGACGGGCGGGTCGTCGCCGCCATCAACGTGACGGTGCACGCCGCCGAGACCTCGGTGGAGACCCTGCGCGAGGAGCACCTGCCGAGGTTGCTGCGCGCCGCCGCCGACATCGGGCACGACTGGGCGCTGACCGCCGCCGTGCCGGTGGTCACCGTCTAGGTTCCACCGATCACGAACTTCTTTGATTGTCCGGGGCGGCGCCGACACCAGATCGGATGCCATAGTGCCGCGATGAAGGCAGACCTGCACAGTTACCTGAAGGGCGGCCGTGACACGCTGCTGTGGAAGCTCGACGGGCTCAGCGAATACGATGTTCGGCGTCCGTTGACCCGGACCGCGACCAACCTGCTGGGTCTGGTGAAGCACGCGGCGGCCATGGAGGTCCTCTACTTCGGCGTCGTGTTCGGCCGGCCGTTCGAGGAGGAACTGCCGTACGTCGGCGACGGGGCGGAGCCCAACGCCGACATGTGGGCGAGCGCGGATGAGACCCGCGAGGAAATCGTCGCACTGTACCGTCGCGCGATCGCCCACGCCGACACCACCATCGAAGCCCTCACCCTGGATGAGGTCGGCCGGGTGCCGTGGTGGGGCGATGCTGCTGTCACGCTGCACCACGTCCTGGTCCACGTCGTCGCGGAAACGCAACGGCACGCAGGCCACGCCGACATCGTGCGCGAACTCATCGACGGCGCGGTCGGGCTGCTGTCGGAAAACGACAACCTGCCCCCGGCCGACGAGTCATGGTGGCGGGAACACCGGCAGCGAGTGGAGCAGGCTGCCCTCGACGCCAGCAAGCGCAGCAACTAGTGCCCTGACCACTAACGTTCACCGGCTTGGGACCGGTGGCTGCACGGGGCGTGAGTAGCCTCGGCTCGTGGAGGATCGCGAACAGTACCTGCGATATCAGCGGGACCGGACCGTGCTGCTGGCGATCGGTGCTCGTCTCGGTTCCCAGGTCTGCCGGATCAGCGTGCGGTTGCCTCGGTCTCTGGCCGAGTCAGCCGTCGCCGCCTGGAATCGCGACGAGTTGGGCGGCTTCGGCGAGGAGAGTCGCGAAGAGTACGAACTGCGTGACGATGCCTCCGAACTGGCCTTGATCGGTCTGGCGATCGGTGAGCGCGGCATGCGGGATGGTGAGGACGTCGTCGTCGACCTGGACGTGGTCCAGGTCGCGGCGGCGTTGCGGGCCGCGCGATAAATCAGGCGCCCGCCGCCTTGGCGCCGACCTGCTGCGAATCGATCACGGTGACTGAAAGTGTCGTACAGGTGTTCTAGATTCGGGTCATGTTCGAGGAGTTGGCGCAGGCAGACGCCGCGGTCGCCGCGTGTGTCGACGCCGCCGCCTGGGCCCTTTCCGAGCAGGACCTGATCGCCGCGCTCGACGCCGCGCACCGCTTGGAGCAACGTCTCGCCGCCGTAAAGCTGGCAGTGATGCTGGCGGGCGGATCGAGTGTTCAGCCCGGCACGCCGCAATTCCGCGCGGCCACCGAGGGCGGCCGGGGCGCGGCCAGGACCGGCATGGGCCCGTTCCTGTTCAGCTCTCGAGGCGGTGAGAGCGCGCGGCCAGGACCCTGCACACGCCCGCACCGTGCAGCTACGGAGGGGTGAGAGGGCGCGAGGGCCAAGACCTGGCGCGCTGCCGCTCCCGTTCAGCTACCGGGGATGAGGTCCTGCCGCGCAGGGACGGCGGGCCTGACGCGCGGCTTTCCCGCCTTGACGCGTTCGACAGACCGGCAGATCACCAGGGCGGCTGTCCAGGCCGATCAGGAGACCATCCCGGTGACCACTGGATCGCGGTTCTGCCGGCCGATCGCCACCCCGACGTCCGGCCACAGTCGCACAGCCGTTCGGATAAGCAGCCGGGCGGTCACGAAAACCGGCGGCGAATCGTCACAACTGGCGGTTAGTCTGCCTCCGCGCGTCGCTGCCCCGGGCACCTCGCGCCCCGCGCCCGGTAGGCGCGGCATCGCCGCCACCGCCCACCATCGGCCGGCTCAATCGACTTCAGGAGAGTTAGTGACACAGCAATCCATCGCGACATCGGACAAACTCGACGGTGCGGTGCTCAAGGTGGCGGGCGTCGTCGTCCTTGGCGCGATCATGTCGATCCTCGACGTGACGGTGGTCAGTGTGGCGCTGCCCACATTCCAGAGCGAGTTCGACGCGTCCTACGCCCGCGTCGCCTGGACCATGACCGCCTACACGCTCGCGCTCGCCACCGTGATCCCACTCAGCGGGTGGGCGGCGGACCGGTTCGGCACCAAACGGCTCTACATGGTGGCGTTGGCTCTGTTCACGATCGGGTCGGGGCTCTGCGCCATGGCCGACACGATCGGCGAGCTGATCGGCTACCGGGTCCTGCAGGGCCTCGGCGGCGGCATGCTCATGCCGCTGGGCATGACCATCATGACCCGGGCGGCCGGGCCGCACCGGATCGGCCGGTTGATGGCCGTCCTCGGCATCCCGATGCTGCTGGGCCCGATCGGCGGCCCGATCCTGGGTGGCTGGCTGATCGACACCGCGAGCTGGCACTGGATCTTCCTGATCAACCTGCCGATCGGCCTGATCGCCCTGATCTACGCGCAGTTCGCGCTGCCGAAGGACGCGCCCGAGCCGTCCGAGTCGTTCGACTTCGTCGGCATGCTCATGCTCTCCCCGGGTCTGGCCCTCTTCCTCTACGGCGTCTCGTCCCTGCCGGAGGTGGGCACCTTCGCCGAGGCCAAGGTGTGGGCCCCGATGCTGGTCGGCGGGGCGCTGGTGGTGGCGTTCGTGCTCTACTCGTTCAGGCCCCGGCACCCGCTGCTCGACCTGCGCCTGTTCCGCAACCGCAGCCTGACCATCGCGTCGGTGACGATGTTCGTGTTCATCATCGCGTTCATGGGCGCCGGCCTGCTGTTCCCGAGCTACTTCCTGCAGGTGCGCGGTGAGTCGACGCTGGCCGCCGGCCTGCTGATGGCCCCGCAGGGCATCGGCGCGATGATCACCATGCCGATCGCCGGCACGCTCGCCGACCGGGTGCCGATCGGGCGTACGGTCCCGTTCGCGCTGGGGCTCATCGTGATCGGGTTCTTCGGCTTCACCCAGGTCGACCCGCAGACCTCGTACTGGCTGCTCGGCGCGTCGCTGTTCGTGATGGGTCTGGGCATGGGCGGCACGATGATGCCGATCATGACGTCGGCGCTGCGGACGTTGCAGGCGCAGGAGGTGGCGCGCGGCTCGACGCTCGTCAACATCCTCCAGCAGATCGGCGGGTCGGTCGGTGCCGCCGTGATGTCGGTGATCCTCACCAACGAGCTGAACGGCTCCCGGCCGATTCCCGGCCTGGTGGACGAGAGCGGCAAGCCGGTCACCGAGGCGGGGCTGGCCATCGCCTCCCAGCAGCGGCCGGAGCTGCTTCAGCAGATGCCGGTCGACCCGTCGCTCATCGAGCGCGGGCTCGACTTCGCCGCCAAGTCGTTCGCCACCACGTTCTGGGTCGCGTTCGCGCTGGTCGTGCTCACCTTCATCCCGGCCGCCCTGCTGCCGCGCCGACGGCAGCCGGCGCAGCTCGACGACCCGCAGGGCGAGCAGATCAAGACGCCCGTCGTCATCCACTGACCGACCCCGCCGCGCCCGGCACCCGCTGAGGTGCCGGGCGCGGCGGGTACGTCGTCAGCGCAACGGACCGTCGCCGGGCCCGTCCGGGTCCTCGACCACGTGGATCGCCGCTTCCTCGGCGCTGGCGGCACCCGCGTCGATGCCGGCGTCCCACGCCACCGCCTCGGCCTCGTCGTCCTCGCGGACGCCGTCGTCGTACGCGACGAGGCGGCCGGCGCGCGCCTCCGCCTCGTACCCCCGGCGGGTCAGCTCGTCCTCGTCGTCGCCACCCTCGGCGTACGGGTCGACATCCGGCACCTCCTGGGCGAGGTGCTGCTCCAGCGACTCGCCCGCCCGCTCCTCGGCGGGCGTGGTGCCGAACCGGTTGGCCGCCGTCCAGTGGTCCTCGGCGACGATGCCGGTGTCGAGGGGGTCGCCGACCAGGTCGTCGTCGAGGGTGTCGGAGGCGTCCAGCACCCCGTCGTCCTCGGCCACGTTCCACTCGTCGACGGAATCCATCCGTTCGGTCTGGCTCACGGCGGTCTCCTCTGTGTCACGGTGCGGCAAAGTGCTCAGCCTATGACCGTGCAACGCGCCCGCACCCCGAGGCCTGCCCGCTGTGACGAACGGACCTCGGGTCGCGCCGTACCCGGGCGGGTCAGCGCTTCAGCAGCTCCGCCACGGCGTCGGTGAACTCGGCCGGCTGCTCGATGTGCGCGAAGTGTCCGCTTCGCGGCAGGGTCACCAGCCGCGAGTCCGGAAGCCCGGCGTGCAGCTGCTCGGCCCAGCGCGGGCCGCAGATGAAGTCGTACGCTCCGACGATCACCACGACGGGCACGGTGATCTCACCCAGGTTGTCCCGCACGTCGAAGGGCGTGGGGTCCTGCGCGCCGGCCGGCGTCGACCAGATCCGGACGGCCGCCTGAAACGGGGCGAACTCGTCCTGTCGACCCCAGAAGTCCGCGAAGTACACCGGCAGGGCGGCGCGCAGCGCGGCGCCCAACGACTCGTCGTCCGTCGCGCCGCCGATCTGCGCGAAGGCGGCCGGGACCGCCGCCGCCTCCGGCCGGTCCGGGTGCCGCTGCGGGTAGGCGGCGAGGCCTGCCATGGCCTCGGCCCAGAACTCGGCGCCGGTGACGGGTGACGTGTCGTACAGGGCGAGGCCGGCGATCCGGTCCGGGTGGGTGAGCGCGTACCGCTGGGCGACGAAACCGCCGTGTGAGTGTCCGAGCAGGTACACCCGGGGTTCGCCGAGGTGCTCGACGACGGCGTGCAGGAACCGGACATAGGTGTCCAGGCGGTAATCGGCGGGGTTCTCCAGCTGCCCGGACGCGCCGGTGCCCACCGGCTCGACGTAGACCATGGTGAAGTGCGTCTCAAGGCTGGGCGTCCGCAGGTACGCCCACTCGATGCCGGGGCCGCCGGAGTGCGCCACGCAGACCGGGCCGGTGCCGGCGACGTGGTAGACCTGCCGAACGCCGTCGACGGTGAACGTGTGGGCACCGGGTGCGAGGGCGCTGACGTCGTGGCTGGTGGAACCCATGAACTATCTCCCGATCCGAGAACCGTGCGGCATCCGCCGACACGGCGACTGGTGCATGACGCGGACCAGATGCTCGGGTCGGGGGAAAAGTTCGCTCGGCCGGGAGGGTTTTTCAGACCAGCGCGGGGACGGGGTGGAAGAGGGTCAGTTGGCGTACCCGCCCCTCGCGCAGCACCTGCAACCACAGCGCCGCGGGTGGGCAGTGCTCCGGGTCGTCGGGCGGGCTGATCAGGTCGGTCTCCCAGATCAGCACGTCGCCGCTGGCGGCCACGTTGCGCAGCCGCTGACGTACCCCGGCGGTCAGGTCGCGGTTCATGCCGCTGATCGCCAGGTCACGACCGCCGCGCGGGCCGCCCGGCACGATCATTTCGGCGTTCGGCCACCAACTCTCGCGGACCACCCGCTCGAAGCCGCCGCCCATCGCGGTGGCGATCACGTCGCGGCCCTCGCGCCACCGGGCGTCGTTGGCGGCGGCGACGTCGGCGTGCGCCGTGGTCGCGGCCGCGCGCAGACCGCCGGCGAGCGCACGGCGGGCGTGGTTGAGGCGGCTGCGGACGGTGCCGACCGGCACCCCACACACGGCGGCGATCTGCTCGTACGAGGACGCGTCGCTGAAGTAGCGCAGCAGGGTGACCAGGCGGTCAGGCTCGGACAGTTGCTCGAGGGAATGCCACACCCAGTCGCGCATCACGGCCCGGTCCAGTGCCTCCTCGGGGGTGGGGCTGTCGGCCGGGCCGGTGAACCACTCCGGTTCGGCGACCGGGACGGCTCGGGGCTTGCGTAACGTCGTCCGGCTGGTGTTGCGGACGATGGCCCGCAACCAGGACCCGACGGCGTTCGGGTCGCGAACCTCGCCGATGCGACGCAGGGCGACGACCATGGTGTCCTGCACCGCGTCTTCGGCGTCCGGCCCGTAACCGAGGACGCTCAGCGCGACGGCACGCATCCCGGCCTCGTGCCGGGCCAGCAGCACACCGAGCGCGGCCGCGTCTCCCGCCTGCGCGAGCACGACCAGCTCGGCGTCGCTCTGCGTCACGTCCAGCTCCTCCCCAAAAGCCGGTTTTGCTGGCTTGTGCTCCGTCAAGCGTACGGCGGGCTGGCGTGTCGATGCCCCGAGCGGCCGGCCGTCCTACGCTGCGGGAGGGCTGGCGGCGCGGGTGGCACGGGTGCCGATCTGCCGCAGGTGTGCGATCAACTCCGGCGGCTCGTGCACCTCCAGCTCGCAACCGAGGGTGAGCAGGCGCCACGCCAGCCACTCCAGCGTGTCGGCGTTGCTGCGCAGCCGGCACGAGGTCGCGTCGATCGGGTCCAGCTCGACGCCGGCACCGCTGAGCGGGCCCGCCATCCGCTCGATCGGCGCGTGCAGCGTCACCACCGCTCGGTAGACGGGGGTCAGCTCAAGCAGCTTCTCCGTCATGAACGGGGCGGCGTCGGACGCGGGCAGTTGCCGGGCGGCGACCCGGTTCCGGGTGGGCCGCAGGTCGGTGATCCGATCGACCCGGAAGATCCGCCAGTCGTCGCGGTCGTTGTCGTAGCCCACCAGATACCAGCGTCGCCCGGCCGACACCAGCTTGTACGGCTCGACGAGCCGTTCGGCGTCCACGCCGTCGCGACGGCGGTAGGTGAACCGTAGCCGCTCCCGGTTGTTGACGGCGGCGGCCAGCGCGCTCAGGTGCTCCGGGTCGACAGTCGGTTGGTCCCAGGTGAGCATCGGTTCGGTGGCCGCCCCCAGCGCGCTGACCCGGTGCCGCAGCCTGGATGGCAGCACCTGTTCGAGCTTCGTCAGCGCCCGCACCGAGGCCTCCTCGATGCCGGCCACCGCGTGACCGGCGGCGGTGCGCAGACCGACAGCGATCGCCACCGCCTCGTCGTCATCGAGCAGCAGCGGGGGCATCGCCTTACCGGCGACGAGCCGGTATCCGCCGATCGCGCCCATCGTCGCCCGCACCGGGTAGCCGAGATCGCGCAGCCGCTCCACGTCGCGGCGGATGGTGCGCAGGCTGACCCCGAGCCGGGTGGCCAACTCGCTGCCGGGCCATTCGCGGGACGTCTGTAACAGCGACAGCAGGCTCAGCAGTCGGGCGGGGGTGTCGGACATGGCTCCCAGAATGCCAGCGATGTGTGCCAGAAGCTGTCCTATATGGGCCGTAGCGTTTTCGGCATGACACCCTTTCGCATCGACATCAGCCAGTCGGACCTCGACGACCTGCGTGACCGGCTCTCCCGCACCCGGTGGCCCCGCTCGTTGCCCGGCACCGGCTGGAGCCGCGGGGTGCCGGTGGACTACCTCCGTGAGCTGACCGGGTACTGGGCGAATGACTACGACTGGCGGGCGCACGAGGCGCGTCTGAACGACTTTCCCCAACTCCTCACCGAGATCGACGGCTTGGACGTACACCTGCTGCACGTCCGCTCGCCGGAGCCGGACGCGCTGCCGTTGCTGCTCACGCACGGCTGGCCGAACTCCGTCGTCGAGTTCACCGAGCTGATCGGTCCACTGACCGACCCGCGCGCCCACGGCGGTGATCCCACCGACGCGTTTCACGTGGTGGTCCCGTCGGTGCCCGGCTACGGCTTCTCGCAGGCGCCGCCGGCCGGTTTCACGATCGACCGGCTCGCCCGGATGTGGGCCGAACTGATGGCCCGGCTCGGCTACCACCGCTACGGCACCCAGGGCGGCGACCTTGGCGCGTACGTCGCGCCGCGGGTGGCGGCGGTGGCGCCGCAGCGGGTGGTCGGTGTGCACATCGACGGCGGGTTCGGCTTCCCGACCGCCGCCGACGTGCCGGACATGAGCGTGGCAGAACGCGCCGAGTGGGAGCAGATGCAGCGGTGGATGAGCGGTGGCGTGGACCATCACGCGCTGCTGCGGGCGGCGCCGCAGACCTTCTCGTACGCCTGGAACGACTCGCCGGTCGGGCTGCTGGCCTGGATGATGCAGAAGTTCAAGGAGTTCACCATGACGGTGCCCACGCCGGAGCAGGCCATCGACCGGGATCACCTGCTCACCAACGTCAGCCTCTACTGGTTCACCGGCACGTCCGGAACGTCGTCGTGGCCCATGTACGAGCGGCTGACCGTTACCGAAGATGGCGGTTTCGCCTGGCCGACGGGCCAACGGCGGGTGCCGTCCGGTGTGTACGGCGGTGGGTCCGCGTTGATGCGCCGCCTCGCAGAACGGGACAACACCATCGTGCACTGGCCGCAGGGCAACCCGGGCAGCCACTTCGTGGCGATGGACGAGCCGCTGGCGCACGCCGCGGACATCCGCACGTTCTTCCGAGAGTTGCGATGACCGAGCTGAGCTGGGACCAGGTCTCCGCCCGACGACTTCAGCGGCACGGGCTGCACACACCGGCGGCGGGCGCGGCACCGGACGCGGTACGCGTCGCCGACGTGGTGTCGACGATGTGCGGCGCGCACGCCCAGGTCGCGTCGGCCGCCGAGCTGTCCGTCGGGCTGCGGGTGCCGGGCGCGACCCGCGCCCTGGTGCGCCGGGCACTGTGGACGGATCGCACGCTGGTCAAGACCCGGGGGCCACGCGGCACCGTGCACCTGCTCGCTGCCGCGGACCTGCCGATGTGGGTCGGCGCGCTGACCGCGTTGCCGGCCCCGTCGTGGGAACGCAGCGTGGTCCTGCTGACGCCCCAGCAGACCGAGCAGGTCCTCGCGGCCATCGCCGACGCGGTCGCCGAGGCTGACCTGACCACCGCCGAGCTGACCGAGGAGATCGTCGCCCGTACCGGCCCGTGGGCGGGCGACCTGGTCATGGAGGCCTTTCAGGACAGGTGGCCCCGGTGGGTCGCCGCGATGACCGACGCCACCCGCAGAGGGGTGATCTGCTTCGGCCCGAACCGCGGTCGGGTCACCACGTACACCAGCCCGACCCGGTGGCTGCCCGACTTCGCGCCGATGCCCGGTCGCGCCGCCCTGGCCGCACTCGTGCGCAGCTACCTGTACGCGTACGGCCCGGCCACCCCGGCGCAGTTCGCCAGGTGGCTGGCGGTCCCACCGGCGTGGGGGAAATGGCTGTTCGACTCGCTCGATCTGACCGAGGTGACAGTGGAGGGCACCACGGCCTGGGTGGCCGCCGACGACTCCGACTTCCCCGACGACCGGCCGTCCGGGTTACGGCTGCTGCCCTACTTCGACGCGTACGCGGTCGGCTGCCACCCCCGGGAGCGGCTCTTCCCCGGTGCCGCCGCCACCCGGGCGCTCGCCGGTGGACAGGCCGGCAACTACCCGGTGCTGCTGGTGGACGGGGTGGTCGCCGGCGTGTGGCACCAGCGCCGCTCCGGCCGGTCGATCCGCGTCACCGTCGAGCCGCTGCGCCCGCTCGACGCGGCCCGGCAACGGGCGCTGGCGCAGGAGGTCGACCGGGTCGGCGAGATCCTGGAGGGCCGGGCGTCGCTGACCGTCGGCACCGTCAGTGTCGGCCCGCACGCCTGAGACCACGCCAGCCTGCCGACTGGGCGAGGATGAGAGGGTGCTTCCCGAACCGGTCGACCACGCGCCCCGGCAGGCGTTCCCCTGGGCGGTGCTGCGGCAGCGCTGGGAGGACCTCACGTTCCTGCACTGGGCGGTCGATCCGGCGCTCGTCGCGCCGTTGCTTCCCGTCGGGACCCGTCCCGACACGCTCCACGGGGTCAGCTACGTCGGCCTGATCGGTTTCCGGATGGTCGGGCTGGGCTTCGGCCGTGGCCCGGGGGTGCCCTACTTCGGCACCTTCTCAGAAACCAACGTCCGGCTCTACTCCGTCGACGACGACGGCCGACGAGCTGTGGTGTTCCGGTCGCTCGACGCGTCCCGCCTGGTGCCGGTGCTGGTGGCCCGGGCGACGCTGCGCCTGCCGTACCTCTGGTCGTCGATGCGGTTGGCACGCGACGGCGACCGCCGCACCTACCGGTGCCGGCGGCGCTGGCCGGGGCCGGCGGGCGCGACGAGCCGGATGGTGGTGCGGGTCGGGGAACGGATCGTCGAGCCGACCCCGCTCGACCATTTCCTCACCGCCCGTTGGGGGCTGCACACCCGGGCGTACGGACGCACGCTGCACCTGCCGAACTGGCATCCGAGCTGGCCGCTGCACCGGTGCGAGCTGCTGCACCTGGATGACGAGCTGGTCGCCGCCGCCGGGTTGCCGGCACCGGTCGGGCCGCCGGTCAGCGTGCTCTACTCGCCCGGTGTCGGAGTCCGGTTCGGCCCGCCGGTGGCGGCCCGGCTACGTGCCGCCGGGCCGCCGCGGGCTCAGTAGCGGCCACCCTCGGGCGCGGGCAGGGCGTCCAGGTCGGCCAGGTCCTCGGCGCTGAGCCGCACGTCAGCGGCCGCGCAGTTGTCCAGCAGGTATCTCGGGGTCTTGGTGCCGGGGATCGGGATGACCTGATCACCCTGGGCCACCACCCAGGCGAGGGCGACCTGCGCGGGGCTGACGCCCGCCCGGTCGGCGATCTCCCGGACCCGGGCGACGATGGCGAGGTTGGCGCGCAGCGCGTCCTGTTGGAAGCGCGGCAGGCCGCGCCGGAAGTCGTCGGCGGGAAGGTCGTCGAACGAGCTGAACCGGCCGGCGAGGAAACCGCGGCCGAGCGGGGAGAACGGCAGGAAGGCGATGCCCTGCTGGGCGCAGTACGGCAGGACCTCGGTCAACGGGTCGCGGGTCCACAGTGACAGCTCGGACTGCACCGACGCGACCGGGTGCACCGCCTGGGCGCGCACGATCTGGGCGACCGTCACCTCGGAGAGCCCGATCTGCCGGGCCTTGCCGGCCGCCACGACCTCCGCCATCGCGCCCCAGGACTCCTCGATGGGCACCTGCGGGTCGACCCGGTGCAGCTGGTAGAGGTCGACGTGGTCGGTGCCGAGTCGGCGCAGGCTCTCGTCGATCGCCGCGCGGATGTGCTCCGGGCGGCCGTTGTTGCCGATCCTCGGCGAGTTGCCGGGGCCGCCGGTGGGGGAGGTGGCCACCAGGCCGACCTTCGTGGCCAGCACGGCCCGCTCCCGCTCGCCGCCGGTGAGCGCCCGCCCGACCAGCTCCTCATTGGTGTACGGCCCGTACACGTCCGACGTGTCGATCAGTGTCGCGCCCAGGTCCAGTGCCTGTCGGATGACGGAGATCGACGTGTCGTCGTCGCGAGGGCCCGTGATGTCGTAGCCGTGGCTCATGCCCATGCAGCCGAGGCCGATGACGCCGACCTCGGGGCCGGTGCTGCCCAGCGTGGTGGTTCGCATGGCCCCAGGCTACGACCGACGCGGCCGGCGGGCACCTCGCGCGTCGGGCGGCCGGGTCGACCGCCCCGATGGTCGGGTGCCCGCGTCGCCCCTCGGGACTTCTCGCCGCTCAGGACGTCAACTGGGTGAAGCGGATGCTGTTGCCGAACGGATCGCGCAGGGCGCAGTCGATCCCGTAGAAGCGTTCGGTGGGTTCCTCGGTGAACTCGACGCCCCGGCCCAGCAGCGTCTCGTACGTCTTGCGGCAGTCGTCGGTGGAGAAGATCAGCGAGCCGCCCATCGCACCCTTGGTGACCAGGGCGCGGACCTGCTGGGCGGTCTCCTCGGACAGCGCCGGTGGGCCGGGCCTCTCCAACAGGATCTGGCGACCCGGCTCGCCGGGGACGTTGACGGTCAGCCAGCGCATGAAGCCCATGTCGACGTCGGCGTTGACCTCCAGGCCGAGCTTGCCGACGTAGAAGTCGAGGGCCTCGTCCTGGTCGAGGACGTAGATCTGTGAGTGCGTGATCGCGGTGAACATGCACGTCACGGTAGGGGTCCGCGCCGCCGGACGCTTATCCGAAACTGCGCGGTGACGACTCTCACCAGAAGCGGACTCGTGAGTCCGGTACGGTGAACACGAAGCGGACCTGTGAGTCCGGATATGCCCCACCGTCACCACGAGGAGCCCCCATGACCCCGGTACGGATCAGCGACGCCCTGCGCGCGGTGGTCTTCGAACCCACCCGCGACCTGACCGAGGCGCTCGACGAGTTCTACGCCCCGGACTACACCCACCGCAGCGACGGCGAGACCCTCGACCGGGCCGGATTCGTCGAGATGGTGACCCGGGTACGCGCCCAGATCGCCGGCGGCACCGTACGGGTTCTCGACGAGCTGCGCGACGGTCTCCGCTACGCCGAACGACACGTCTTCGAGATCACCATGGTCGACGGGTCGACCGCCAGGCGGGAGATCGCGATCTTCGGGTCGTACGCCGAGGACGGCCGGTTCCGCCACCTCAGCGAGACCGGCTTCGACCTGCCCGCCTGACCCACCTCGACCATCAGCACCGGAGAGAGAGCCATGCCCCGCCTTGCCGACCCCGACCCGAACGCCATCCCGGCCGACGTCCGCGACGTCCTGTCCGCCCTGCCGCCCGACCCGATGGTCAAGATGCTGACCCACTCGGTCGGCACGGTGGCCCTCTTCATCCAGCTCGCGAAGGCGCAGTTCACCTCGCTGGAGCTGCCCGCCCGCTCGCGGGAGCTGGTCATCCTGACGGTCGCCGAGTACGCCGGGTGCGAGTTCGTGGCGGCCCAGCACCGCCCGATGTCCGAGGCCGCCGGCGTCGACCAGCGCACCCGCGACATCATCAGCAGCCGGGACCTCGACAACCCGGGCCTTGCCGCGGACGACCGGACGCTCATCCGGTTCGCCGCCGAGGTGGTGCGCTCACCGCGCGTTCCCGACGACCTCTTCGACGAGGTCCGGGCCAATCTCAGCGAGCGCGAGATCGTCGAGGTGCTCCAGGTGATCGGCTACTACTGGTCGTTCGGACGGGTGGCCACGGTGCTCAACGTCGAACTCAGCACCGTGTACGGCGACGAGCCGTTGCTGACCGGCGGGACCGAACGGGCAGACTGACGCCATGACCCCACCGACGCCGAGCGACCCGGACGCACCCCGTCGGCGGCTGGACGCCCGTCGCAACCAGGAGCGGGTCATCGCCGCCGCCCGGGAGCTCTTCACCGAGCAGGGTCTGCAGGTGACGGTGCCGCAGGTGGCGGAGCGGGCCGGGGTGGGTCGCGCGACGGTGTACCGCAGCTACCCCAGCAAGGAGGACCTGATCGTCGCTGTGGTCCAGCGGCAGTTTGAGGAGCTGGAGCAGCGCATCCGCGCGGCGCTTGACGGCGCTGACGCGTACCAGGAGTGGTGTTCGTTCGTGCCCGACCTGTTCGGACGCCTGGCGCGCGACCGGGTCCTCGCCGACGCGTTCTTCGAGGGCCGACTGGTGCCCGCCGCGCGCATCCTGAGCCTGATCGGGCAGCTGGTGGCGGCGGCCCGGCTGTCCGGCAGGATCCGCCAGGACGCCGGGGAGTTGGACATCCGGGTGCTTCTCTGCGGGGCGGTTCGGCAGCTCATCGTGCTCGACGAGCGCGACCCGGCGGTGTGGCGCCGCTACGCCGACCTGGTGCTCAACGCGTTCCGCCGCTGACCATCGGGCTGACACTTAGGGCTTGACCTCAGTGTCAGACCGATGGAATAGTTAGGCGTATGGCTAAGCATGTGGGGGGCGACGCGCTCGGCAGCGTGCTCCACGCGCTGTCCGACCCCACCCGCCGCCAGGTCGTGGAGCGCCTGGCCCAGGGTCCGGCCACGACCAGCGAGCTGGCCCGCCCGTTCGACATGGCGCTGCCGTCGTTCACCCAGCACCTGCACGTCCTTGAGCGCTGTGGCCTGGTGACGTCGCAGAAGCAGGGCCGGGTGCGCACCTACCGGCTCGCGCCTCAGTCGCTCGAGCGCCTCGACACCTGGCTCGCCGCGCAACGCGCCCGGTGGACCCGACGCCTCGACCAACTCGACTCGGTTCTCTACGACCTGAAGGAGCAGCAGCGATGACCGCCTACCCGGTGAACCCCGACCTCGATCTCGTCCTGGAGCGCCGCGTCGACGTGGCCCCCGAACTGGTCTGGCGCGCCTGGACCACGCCCGAGCTGGTGATGGGGTGGTTCAGCCCGAAACCCTGGTCGACCGTCGCCTGCGAGATCGACCTGCGGCCCGGTGGCCGGTTCGACACCACCATGCGCTCGCCCGAGGGCCAGGAGTTTCCCAGCAGCGGCTGCATCCTGGTGGCCGACGAGGGCTCGACGCTGGTCTTCACCTCCGCCATGGGCGCCGGGTTCCGCCCGATCGTCACCGCCGACGGCTTCCCGTTCACCGCGGTGATCCAGATCGAGCCGGACGGCGCCGGCACGAAGTACACCGCCACCGCGATCCACGCCGACGCGTCGGCGAAGAAGTCGCACGAGGAGATGGGCTTCCACGAGGGCTGGGGTGCGGCGCTGGACCAGCTCGTCGAGCTCGCCAGGACCCTCTGAGCAGCGGCTCCGCTTGCCTGCATCGGCGTTGATCGATATTGTTCGCGGAGGCGCCGCCCCGCCTCAGGCCACCATCGTCGATCCGAAGCGGGTTCCGCATGCGCACACTGAGACTTGTCACGACCCTGGCCGTCGCCGGCCTGCTCGCCGGTGGGGCGGCGGTGGTCGCCGCCACACCGGCCAGCGCGGCGACCGCCGTG
Organism: Glycomyces sp. NPDC047369; assembly: GCA_040643255.1. Taxonomy (GTDB): domain Bacteria; phylum Actinomycetota; class Actinomycetes; order Mycobacteriales; family Micromonosporaceae; genus Glycomyces. The sequence continues at coordinate 806,328 of JBEYTX010000003.1, forward strand.
TTCTCGGTGACGAACAACTGGGGCAACGGCTACCAGGGGCAGGTCACCGTCACCAACGACACCTCCGCGCCGATCAGCAGTTGGCGGGTCGAGTTCGACCTGCCGTCCTCCTCGACCATCACCCAGTCGTGGAACGCGCAGCAGACCACCTCGGGCAGTCACTACACCTTCGCCAACGTGTCCTGGAATGGCAACCTCGCCGCTGGTGCCTCGACCTCGTTCGGCTTCCTCGTCAACGGCACCGGCACCCCGGTCAACTGCACGGTGAACGGCGCCGGCTGCGCCGGCGGCCCACCCCCGACCACGCCGCCGACCACGCCACCCCCGACCACCCCGCCGCCCACCACCGGCACGCCCGTCGAGCGGCACGGGCAGCTGCGGGTCTGCGGCACCACGATGTGCGACAAGTCCGGCGCCCGGGTGCAGTTGCGCGGCATCAGCAGCATGTGGCTCAACTGGGAGACCGCCCCGTACGCCGAGAACCTCTCCGCGCTGCGCTGGATGCGCGACAACTGGAACCTCCAGGTGATCCGCGCGGCGATGGGGGTGGAGCCGGCGGGGGCGTACCTCAGCGACCCGGCCAAGGCGCGCGCACAGGTGGAGACCATCATCAACAACGCGGTCACCGCCGGGGTGTACGTGATCGTCGACTGGCACGCGCACGAGGCGCAGAACAACCAGTCCCAGGCGGTGGCGTTCTTCGGCGACCTGGCCCGCCGGTACGGCAACCTGCCCAACGTCATCTGGGAGCCCTACAACGAGCCGCTCCAGGTCAGCTGGACCACCGTCATCAAGCCGTACCACCAGGCGGTGGTGTCCGCGATCCGCGCCGCCGACCCGGACAACATCATCGTGCTCGGCACCCCGACCTGGTCACAGGACGTCGACGTCGCGGCGGCCAGCCCGGTCACCGGCACCAACCTGATGTACACGCTGCACTTCTACTCCTGCACGCACGGGTCGTCGCTGCGGGCCAAGGGGGACGCCGCGATCCGCGCGGGTCTGGCGCTGTTCGTCACGGAGTGGGGCGCCAGCAACGCCGACGGCGGCCTCGACGGCCGGGCCTGCCTGCCCGAGGCGCAGTCCTGGATCGACTGGATGAAGGCGAACGGCATCTCCTGGACGGCCTGGAAGCTCGACGTCGGCACCGACACCACCAACCTGCTCAGCCCGGGCGCGCCGGTGACCGGCGGGTGGACCAACTACCTGCACGGCCACGCGCCGTTCGTGGTGGCGAACATGAGGTGACCCCGGCCGCTCCCAGGCCATGATCGACACGAGTTCACTGATGTCGGGGTATCCGGATCGACGGGATACCCCGACATCGCCATGCCCGTGTCGATCAGGCAGCAGCGCGCGGATCGATCGCCGTGCCGGCGGATGGACAGAACGGCGGGTCACCTTAACGCGCCGGAAACGCCCCCGGTACCAACCCTGGGAACGCTCGTCGGACAGTCGACACCACCGACACGCGAACCGGGGTGACCATGGCCGACAACACCACGAACGCGCCGACGTACGACGGGCCGGTGGGCCGGTCCGGCAATGGCCGGACAGCGCCCACGCCGCGCACCAACCGGGCCCTGTCGCTCGACGACGGCGACCCGGCTGACCTGGCCACGATCGGGGTGGAGGAGGAGTTCCACGTCGTCGACCTGCACACCAGGGAGTTGGTGCCCCGCGCCGGCGAGCTGCTCGACCGGTTGCCGGCGGCCTCGTTCACCGCCGAGCTCCACCGCAGCGTGGTGGAGACCAACACCGCGGTCTGTCGCACCCTCGACGAGATCCGCGCCGAGCTGACCGGGCTGCGGCACAGCGCGGTCCAGGTCGCCGACCGGGTCGGGCTGGGCATCGTGGCGGCCGGTACGGTGCCGTTGCGGGCCGACGGTGACCCCAGCGTCACACCCACCTCCCGCTACCGGCGGATGCTCGACGAGTACCAGATGCTCGCCCGGGAGCAGCTGATCTGCGGCGCGCAGGTGCACGTCGGCGTCGCCGACCGGGACCTGGCGGTGGCGGTCACCCGCCGGGTCCAGCCGTGGCTGCCGGTGCTGCTCGCCCTCTCCACCAGCTCGCCGTACTGGATGGGTCAGGACAGCGGCTACGCCAGCGTCCGGTCGCTGGTCTGGCAACGCTGGCCCACCGCCGGTGACCCGGGCGAGGTGACCAGCGCCGCCGACCACGAGGCGCTGGTCGCCGAACTGATCGCCTCCGAGACCATCACCGACCCCGCCATGATCTATTTCGACGTCCGGCCGTCGGCGCACGTGCCCACAGTGGAGCTGCGGATCACCGACGCCAACGCCGACGTGGAGACCATCGTCCTGCTCGCCGGCCTGTTCCGGGCGCTCGTCCGGCGGGAGGTCGCCGCCCTGCGCGCCGGGGTGGAGCGCACGGCCGTGCGACCACCGGTGCTGCGCGCCGCCGTGTGGCGGGCGGCCCGCTCCGGGCTGGAAGGCGACCTGCTCGACCTGCCCCGCTCGGCCCGGCCGGTGCCGGCCGCCCAGGCGGTCCGCCGGCTGGTGACCGACCTGCGCCCGCAACTGGAGGCGACCGGTGACTGGGAGCAGGTCCGCGAGCTGACCCGGTACGCGCTGGAGCACGGCAGCTCCGCCGCACGGCAGCGGCGGGCGTACGAGCGGCGTGGCCGGTTGGCCGACGTGGTCGACCTGCTGCTCGACGAGACCCGGGGTCGGGTCCGAGGGCCGCTGCCGGGTGCGTCGACACCACCGGCGCTGCCCACGTACGCCGACGCCGGCGACGAGGTATTCGGACCGGCCGGACCGCAACCGGTGTACGCCCCGATGCTCGCGGCCCTGCGTCAGCTCGGTGCCGGCGTCCTGCGTCAACGCGAGCACGACCGGGACGAGGAGCAGCGGGCCCGGGGGGTGACGTTCAGCGTGGCCGGTGAGGCGAGCACCCGGCTCTTCCCGGTGGACCTGGTGCCCCGGGTGGTGCCCGCCGCCGACTGGCGGACCCTGCGTACCGGCCTGGTGCAACGCGCCCGCGCCCTCGACGCGTTCCTGCGCGACGTCTACGCCGACCGGACGGTGGTGGCCGACGGCGTGGTGCCGGCGTGGGTGGTGGAGTCGTCACCCGGGCTGCGCCCGACCGGGGCGCTGATGGGCCGGCGGGGCACCCGCGCCCAGGTGTCCGGCACCGACCTGGTCCGCGACCCGGACGGCGGCTGGTACGTGCTGGAGGACAACCTGCGGGTGCCCTCCGGGATCGGCTACGCGGTGCAGAACCGTCGGCTCACCCGGGCGGTGCTGCCGGAACTGCCGGTACCGGAGGATCTGCTGCCCGCCGACGAGACGCCGGCGATGCTGTACCGGGCGTTGGTCGCCGCCGCGCCCGCCACGACCGACGACCCCGCCGTGGTGGTGCTCAGCGGCGGCCCGGGTGACCCGGCGTGGTTCGAGCACCGGCTGCTCGCCGACGAGATGGGGGTTCCGCTGACCGAGACCAGCGACCTGCTGGTGGAGGAGGGCCGGGTCCGGCTGGTCCGGGAGGGCTGCCGCCGCGAGGTGGACGTGATCTACCTGCGGATGGACGAGGAGGCGCTGCTGCACGCCCCGGGCGCGGACGGGGTGCCGTTGGGGTGGCCGCTGCTCGCCGCGGTGCACGCCGGGCGGCTCACGCTGGCCAACGCGCTGGGCAACGGCGTCGCCGACGACAAGGCGTTGTACGCCTACGTTCCCCGGCTGATCGAGTACTACCTGGGCGAGAAGCCGTTGCTGGGAGACGTGCCCACGTACCTGTGTGGGCTGCCCGAGCAGCGGGCCGAGGTGCTGGGCCGGCTCGACCAGCTGGTGCTCAAGCCGGTCGACGGGTACGGCGGTGACCGGGTGGTGATCGGCCCCCGGGCCGAGGCCGAGGAGTTGGACGCGGTCCGGGAGCAGATCCTCGCGGCCCCGCACCGGTGGATCGCCCAGGAGGTGGTCGCGCTGACCACCCACCCGGTCTTCGACGGCACGGCGCTGGCTCCCCGCCACGTCGACCTGCGGGCGTTCGTGTTCCTCGGTGACACCGCCGAGGTGGCGCCGGTGGCGCTGACCCGGGTGGCGCCGGCCGGCAGCATGATCGTCAACTCGTCGCGGGGTGGCGGCTCGAAGGACACCTGGCTGCTCGGTGGAGCCGACGAACCGCCGGTGTAACCCACGCTTGACTGACCCGTCATCGGGACGCAACCCGGCCCGCCAAGCCTGGACCGGTCAGCGGCCCAGCGGGTCCAGCCGATGAGAGGTGCGTGCGAATGTGCGGTATCGGCGGCGAACTCCGCCTCGACGGGTCACCACCGGACCTGGCGGCCGTCGAGCGGATGCTCCCCGCGCTGGCCTCCCGGGGACCGGACGGCGAGGGGCGGTGGCAGCACGGACCGGTGGCCCTGGTGCATCGCCGGCTGCGCATCATCGACCTGTCCGACGCGGGGGCGCAGCCGATGGTCGACCTGGAGCTGGGTCTGGCGACCGTCTTCAACGGCTGCATCTACAACTACCGGGATTTGCGCGACGAGCTGACCGCCGCCGGTTACGCCTTCCGGTCCACCTCGGACACCGAGGTGATCCTCAAGGCGTACCACAGGTGGGGGACCGCCTGCGTCGAACGGTTCTACGGGATGTTCGCGTTCGCCCTGGTCGAGATGGCCACGCACACGGTGGTGCTGGCCCGGGACCGGCTCGGCATCAAGCCGCTCTACCTGGCCGAGGGGCCGGGCCGGGTGCGCTTCGCCTCGACGCTGCCGGCGTTGCTCGCCGCCGGTGACGTCGACACCGACCTCGACCCGGTGGCGCTGCACCACTACATGAGCTTCCACTCGGTGGTGCCGCCGCCCCGCACGATCCTCACCGGGGTCCGCAAGCTGCCGCCGGCCACCGTGCGGGTGATCACCGCGGACGGTCGGAGCACCGACACCACCTACTGGCGGCCGGAGTTCAACCGGGCCGCCGCCCCCGCCATGTCCGCCGACGAGTGGCAGGAGCGGCTCATGGCCGCGCTGCGCACCGCCGTACGTCGGCGGATGGTCGCCGACGTGCCGGTCGGCGTGCTGCTCTCCGGCGGTCTCGACTCCAGCCTGATCGTCGCCCTGCTGGCCGAGCAGGGCCAGAGCGGCCTGGCCACCTTCAGCATCGGCTTCGAGGCGGCGGCGGGGGAGAGCGGCGACGAGTTCCACTACTCCGACCTGGTGGCCCGCCACTTCCACACCGACCACCAGCAGATCCGCATCGGCGCGCAGCGCTTCGTCCCCGCCGTGCACCAGGCCATCGCGGCGATGAGCGAGCCGATGGTCAGCCACGACTGCGTGGCGTTCCACCTGCTCTCCGAGGAGGTCTCGCAGCGGATCACCGTGGTGCAGTCCGGGCAGGGCGCGGACGAGATCCTGGCCGGCTACGACTGGTACCCGCCGATGGCCAACGTGGCCCGCGCGGACGCCGTCGAGGCGTACGCCCGGGTGTTCTTCGATCGTCGCCACGACGCGCTCGGCGGGCACCTGGCGCCCGAGTGGATGCTCGACCGCGACGCCAGCCTGGAGTTCGTCGCCGCGCACTTCGGCGCGCCCGGCGCGGACACCGCGCTGGACGCGGCGCTGCGGTTGGACAGCCTGGTGATGCTGGTCGACGACCCGGTGAAACGGGTCGACAACATGACGATGGCGTGGGGGTTGGAGGCCCGGGTGCCGTTCCTCGACCACGAGGTGGTCGAGCTGGCCGCCGCCTGCCCACCGGCGATGAAGCTCGCGCAGGGCGGCAAGGGTGTGCTGAAGGCGGCGAGCCGGGGCATCGTCCCGGACGAGGTGATCGACCGGCCCAAGGGTTACTTCCCGGTGCCCGCCATCCGGCACCTCGCCGGCCCGCTGCTCGACGACGTGCGAGACGCGCTGACCGCCCGACCGGCGCGCGAGCGGGGCCTGTTCCGCAAGGACTACCTGGAGGAGTTGCTGGACGCGCCGAACGCCCGGCGGACCACGCTGGGCTCCAACGCGCTCTGGCAGCTCGGGCTGCTGGAGCTCTGGTTGCAGCGGATCGGGGTTTAGATGAGCGTACGGACCGAGGCGCCACGCACCGCCCGGCGGGCCCGACCCGCGATCCCCCGTCCGGTGTCGCCGCCGGTGGGTGCGGACTTCGCCCCCGCGCCGTCGCCGGACGGTCGCCGGGTGGCGTTCCTCTCCGACCGGGCGGGTACGCCCGGCGTCTGGGTCTGCGAGGTGGACGCGGGCAGGCCCGTCGCGCTGCCTGTCGGCGACGAGCCGGTGCTCGCGCTGAGCTGGTCCCCGGACGGGCAGTGGCTGGCCTGCGTCGTCGCCCCCGGCGGTGCGCCCCGCACCGAGCTGTGGGTGCTGCGCCCGGACGGCACGCGACGCCGCCAGGTCGCCGGGTTCGGCCGGCGTAGCGCCACACTGGCCGGCTGGTTGCCCATCGGCGCGCTGATGGCGGTCACCGAGACCGACGCGCACGGGCGGGCCCTGCTGGTCGACGCGGTCACCGGACACCGGCGGGTGCTCGCCGAGGGCGAGCTGCTCACCCTCCTGGACGTCACGGCGGACGGCGGGGCGGCCCTGCTGCGTCGCGGCCCGCGCAACGCCCGCTGGCTGGAGCTGCTCGACGTGGCCACCGGGGTTCGCCGGCGGCTGCTGCCGGACAGCGGGCGGGGCAGCACCGACCAGGGGTGGTTCGGCCCGGACGGCACGAGCGTGCTGGCCCGCACCGACGCGTACTCGGAACTGGCCGCGCTGGTGCGGGTCGACCTGACCCGACCGGAGCAACCGCCGACCCGGCTCGCCGGTCGGCCGGACGCCGAACTGGAACACGTCACGCCGAGCGCGGACGGGCAGCGCGGCGCGCTGTTGTGGAACACCTACGGCGGGCGCAGCGAGCTGAGCCTGCTCGACTTCACCAGCGGGGTGCAGCGGGCCGTCGCCGCCCCCGGCGAGGTGCTCGGCGACGCCGTCTTCGCCGCCGACGGCGGCCTGCTCTGCCTCACCGCGCAGGGGCCGGTGCGGCCCCGCGAGGTGTGGCTGGTCGACCCGTCGACCGGGGCGTCGCGCCCGCTGCGGTCGGACACCGCCGCGCGTACGGACGACGCCGGTGTCGCGCCGTACCTTGTCGACCTGCGGGCCCGCGACGGGTTGCCGCTCTCCGGCTGGCTCTACCGCCCGGCCGGGCCAGGTCCCTGGCCCACCGCGATCAGCCTGCACGGTGGCCCGGAGGCGCAGGAGCGTCCCGGTTACCACCCGCTGTTCCAGGCCCTGGTGGCGCAGGGCGTCGCGGTGTTCGCACCCAACGTGCGCGGCTCGTCCGGGTTCGGCCGTTCCTTCGTCGCCGCCGACAACCTCGCCGGCCGCTACGGGGCGATCGCCGACGTGGCGGCCTGCGCCGAATTCCTCGTCGACGCCGGTGTCGCCCGGCCCGGTCAGCTGGGCTGCCTGGGCCGCTCCTACGGCGGTTATCTGGTCCTGGCGGCTCTGGTGAACTTCCCCGGGTTGTTCGCCACCGGGGTCGCCGAGTGCGGCATCTCCGACTTCCACACCTTCTTCGCCGGCACCGAGCCGTGGATCGCCGCTGCCGCCGTCAGCAAGTACGGCGACCCGCGGCGGGACGCGGACCTGCTGCGCGACCTGTCGCCGATGACCCACATCGACCGGCTCGACGTGCCGGTGCTGCTCATCCACGGCGCCAACGACACCAACGTGCCGGCGGGCGAGTCGGCGCAGGTCGCCGAGGCCCTCGCCGCCCGGGGTGTGCCGCACGGGCACCTGGTGCTCGCCGGTGAGGGGCACGACTTCCTGGGCCGTGCCAACGCCGAGGCGGCCCGGACGGCCACCGCCGCCTGGCTGACCCGGCACCTCGCCGCCACCGCGAGCGTGCTCGGCTGAGGCGTTAACCTGCGCCGGTGGAGGTCGCGGCGCAGGGCGAGCGGTTGGCCGCGGACCTGGGCCGCTGGCTGACTGAGCTGACGTTCGTCGACCTGGACACCGACGAGGTCACCGCGCGGGTGATCGACGCGGTGGTGCGGTGGGCCGAGGCCCAGGGTTGGCGGGTCTACCGGCGCGCGCCCAGCGTGTTGCCGTTGCCACCGCCGCTTCAGCAGCGGCACTCGGTGCTCGACGTGGCGTGCGCCCGCCCGGACGGCCCGCCCGTGGTGGTGGAGGTCGACCACACCGACCGGGCCCGCACCGTGCAGAAGCTGCGCGCGGAGGCGGACGCCGGCCGGATCCCGATCTGGGTGCGGTGGGGCGTCGGGCGGTTCGCCGTGCCACCACCGCCGGTGCGGATGGTGACTGTGGAGGTGACCCGCCGCGCCGGGCCGGCCGGGCGTGGACGGCTGCACAGCCGCGTCGGCGACCGTCCCGCCCCGGCCCACTCGACCGGCGGCGGCGCGGTGACCCCGCAGGCGTTGCCGATCCCGCTGACCGACCCGCTTCCGGACCCGCCGTCGGGTCCGTGAAAGGGCCCGCCGTCGGGCCCGCTGTCAGGCCCGCTTCCGGGCCCGCGAAAGGGCACCTGAAGCGAATCGTAAGCGGTCGCCGGCAGAGTTCTGGGTGTCACCGGAGAGCACGACCGACACCCAGGAGATTCCGATGCGCAAGCTCATCAACTCGACCTACATCACCCTCGACGGCGTCATCGAGAACCCGATGTGGACCGGGCCGTACTTCGACGAGGAGGCCATGAGCCTCGCCGGAGCGCAGACCGACGAGGCGGACGCGATGCTGATGGGCCGGGCCACCTACGACGGCATGTCCGTGGCCTGGCCGAACATGGACGAGAGCGACCCGACCACGGGCGCGGCGTACTTCAACAACGTCAAGAAGTACGTCGCCTCCACCACCCTGACCAACCCCACCTGGAACAACACGGAGGTGCTCCAGGGCGATCTGGTCGCGGCGGTCACCGCGCTCAAGGCCCAGGAGGGCAGGAACATCATCCAGTACGGCTTCGGCTCGGTCACCGCCCAGCTGATCCGGGCCGGTCTGGTGGACGAGGTCCGGTTCTGGATCCACCCCGTGCTGGAGGGCGCCGCCAGCGTGACCGTGCCGCTGACCGACTTCAAGGCGTCGTTCGACCTGGTCGACACCCGGGTGCACAAGAGCGGCGTGATCGTCGCCTCGTACCAGCCGAAGCGCTGAGCACCGGTCAGAGCTGAGCCCGGGCCTCGCCCGGGCTCAGCTTCGCGCCCTCGGCGACCAGCGCGTCGAAGCGTTCCCGACCGAGCGCGGCGCGCACCCGACCGGTCACCCGCTCGATCTCGTCGCGTTCGGCCGGGGCGGGCGGAGCCTGCGTGGCGAGCCGCGCCGCGGCGGCCGCGCCGAGCAACCGGGCGGCGGCCTCCGGGGCCCGCACCGCCGACGCCATCCCCTCCAGGGCGTAGCTCGCGTCGCGGGGCGCGGCCATCGCCTCGGCGACCTCGAACGCCTCGACGTGCAGGGCCAGCGCGGCGTCCGGGTCGCCACCCTGCTCGACCGCGTGGCCCAGCTCGACCAGGACCGGCGGCAGGTACAGCGCCGGCTGCGCCTCGGCCCGGCCCCGCTCGACGAGGTTGGTGAGGTGGGTGAGGGCCAGGTCGAGTTTGCCGTCTCGGCGGGCGGCCAGCCCGAGGCTCAGCTCCGCGAAGACCAGCGCGCTGGGGGAGTCGTGCTCCTGCGCCAGCCGGTACGCGCGTTCGGCCAACTCCCGGGCCTGCGGGTAGTCGCGGGTCTGCACCGCCAGCCACGCCAGCCAGGACAGCTCGGTGCCGACCTGCGGCCACAGCCCCAGCTGCTCGGCCCAGCGCAGCCCGTCGCGGTGCAGTGCGGCGGCGCGGTCGTGCTCGCCGCGCATCTCCGCCAACGCGCCCACCCACTCGGTCGCCTGAAGCTGCCCCCACCGGTCGCCGAGGTCGGCGAAGAGCGCGGCGCTGCGGGTCGCCGCCCGCTCCAGCGTTGCCTGGTCGCCCAGCACGTGCGCGATCTTGGCCTGGGTGGTGAGCACCGCGGCCTCGGTCCACGCGTCGGAGGGGGTGGGCAACAGCTCCGCCGCCAGGGCCAGGTCACTGTGGCCGGTCACCGCGTTGGCCGCGAACCAGGCGCCCCGGCCGTCCGGGTCGCCGGCGACCGCGGCGCGCACCTGCGCCGGCGCGACGGCCTCGCCCCGCACCAGGGCGAAGCCCACCCGCCAGGCCGCCGCGCGGGCTTCCTGCGCCGGGTCGCCGCGCACCGACAGGGCACGCCGTGCCTCGGTGAGCCGGCCACGCAGAAACCAGTACCAGCTCAGTGCGACGGCCAGCCGCAGCCCGCCACCGTGGTCCAGCGCGGCACGCAGGTTCGCCGTCTCGGCGTCCAGCTGTGCCAGCCACCGCCGCTGCTCGGCCCCGCGCAGCCCGGGGTCGGCGCGCTCAACCAGCTCGGTGTAGTAGGCGGCGTGCCGGGCGCGGACCTCGTCGGCGTCGCTCAGGCGCTCCAGGCAGAACGCGGCCACCGATTCGAGCAGCCGGTAGCGCGGGGCCGCGCCGGAGTCGTCGAGCACCACCAGCGATCGGTCCACCAGTCGAGCCAGGGTGTCCAGGTCGGTGCGGCAGACGTGTTCGGCGGCCTGCGGGGTGCACCCGTCCGGAAACACCGCCAGTCGGGCCAGCACCGTCCGGTCGGGCTCGTCCAGCAGGTCCCAGCTCCAGGCGATCACCGCGGTGAGCGTCCGCTGCCGGGGTGGCACGTCCCGCTGCGCGGTGGTGAGCAGCCGGAACCTGTCGTCGAGCCGGTCCACCACGCCGCGCACGCCCAGCGCGCGTACCCGGGTCGCGGCCAGTTCCAGCGCCAGCGGGAGGCCGTCGAGGCGACGGCAGAGCTGGGCCACGGCCGCCGCGCTCTGCCCGTCGAGGCGGAAACCGCGCTGCTGCGCGGCGGCGCGGGCGGCGAACAACCGGGCCGCCGCCGAGCGCCGGACCGTGTCCAGGTCACCGTCGTGCGGCACGGGCAGCGGGGGTACCTCCCAGAGCTGCTCACCGGTCAGCCCGAGTGGCTCCCTGCTGGTGGCCAGCACGCTCACCCCGGGCACGTGGCGCAGCAGCCGGGCGACCAGCTCGGCGACCGGCTCGATGACGTGTTCGCAGTTGTCCAGCACGAGCAGCAGCTGCCGGTGCCGCAGGGCGGTGACCACCCGGTCGGCGGGGGACAGGCTCGTGCCGGCGGTCTCATAGCCGCCCAGCGCGCCGAGCACCTGTTCGGCGACCCGGGCGTCACCGGCCGGCAGCGGCGCCAACTCGACCAGCTGGACGCCGTCCGGAAAGGACTGCGCGCGGGCCGTCTCGGTGGCCAGGCGGGTCTTGCCGACGCCACCCGGGCCGACCAGCGTGACCAGCCGCTGCCGGGACAGCAGCGCCCGCAGCTCGGCCAACGCCTCGGCCCGACCGACCAACTCGTCGAGCTGGGCCGGCAGGCTGTTCCGGATGATCGCCGCCTTCGGCGGGGCGCTGAGGCCGGCGTCCCGTTCGAGGATTCTGCGGTGCAGGGCGACCAGCTCCGGGCCGGGGTCGAGGCCCAACTCCTCCGCGAGGCGTTCGCGCAGGTCGGCGTAGCTGTCCAACGCCTCGGACTGGCGGCCCGCCGCGTACAGCGCGCGCAGCTGCACCGCCCGCAGCCCCTCGCGCAGCGGATGGCGGGCGACCAGCTCGGTCAGGTCCGCGGCCACCAGGTCGTGCTCGCCCCGGGCCAGCCGGGCCTGCGCCAACCGCTCCTGCACGACGAGGCGTTGCTCGGCGAGGCGGGCCGCCTCGGCACTGGCGAAAGCGGCGTCGGCCACGTCGGCGTACGCCTCGCCGCGCCACAGTGCCAGCGCCTCGGTCAGCCGCTCGACGTCGGTGCTGCGGCTCAGGTCGACGAACCGGTCCGCGTCGACGGCGTCGGCCCGCAGCAGGTAGCCGGGTGGCCGGGACTCGACCAGCTCACGGGCGCCCGGCTCGGCGTCGTTGAGCGCCTTGCGCAGCTGCGACACCCGCACCTGGAGGGCGCCGGCCGGGTTGGCGGGGGAGTCGTCACCCCACAGGTCGTCGATGAGGCGGTCCGCCGAGACCACCTGGTTGCGGTTGGCCAGCAGGTCGGCCAGCAACGCCCGTACCTTCGTGCCGGGCACCACCACCGGCTCGCCGGCGTCGGTGGTCACGGCGAGCGGCCCGAGCACCCCGAACTGCACGGCGGTCATCTTATGGCCTTGCCGGGGCGCCGTCCGGGCCCGCCGCCGGCCGGCCAGGGGCTTCGACACCGGTAAGGCGACCTGAAGTCGACCGTAAGCGCGCGGGCGCACGGTGTGGGCATGGACATCTACTCCGAAGCGCATGGCAATGGTGAGGGCCGCCCACTGGTGCTGATCCACGGCGCACTCTCCGGCATCGGTACGTCGTTCGGCACGATCCTGCCGTCGCTGGCGAAGACCCGGCGGGTGATCGCCGTCGAGTTGCAGGCTCACTGCCACACCCCCGACGTGGACCGTCCGCTGACCGTGGAGCACTTCGCCGCCGACGTCGTCGAGTTGCTCGACCGGTTGGGCATCGGGCGGGCGGACGTTTTCGGCTGGAGCATGGGCGCGGCGGTGGCGCTGCGCCTCGGCACCCACCACGCCGACCGGGTGGGCCGCCTCGTGCTCGCCTCGGTGAGCTTCGACGAGGACGGCCTGCACCCCGGGCTGCTCGACGGGATCCAGGACCTGCAACCGGAGCACCTGCACGGCTCGGAGTTCCACGAGGAGTACCTGCGGACCGCACCGGACCCGGCGGGCTGGGCCACCCTGGTCACGAAGATGAAGGTGCTGGACGCGAACCTGCCCCGGTGGACCCCCGAGCAGGTCCGCGCGCTGGCCGCACCCACCATGATCGTGCTGGGCGACGCGGACATCGTCCAACCCGAGCACGCGGTGCGCATGTTCCGGCTGCTCGGCGGCGCGGTGCCCGGCGACCTGACCGGCCTGCCGGCCTGCCGGCTGGCCATCCTGCCCGGCACCACCCACACCACGATCCCGCAGCGCGCCGACTGGCTGGCCCCGATGATCGACGAGTTCCTGGGGGAGGCGTAGGGGTGTTTCGCAATCGGTTGCTCGGGGCAATCACCTGTCGACGACATCCCTCTGGAAGGACGAATCCCCGTGGAAGTTTCCGGCTTTTTCGCCGCCATCATCATCGGTCTGATCATCGGCGCGCTGGGCCGGCTCGTGGTCCCCGGCAAGCAGAACATCCCGATCTGGCTGACGCTGCTCATCGGTGTGATCGCGGCGATCCTCGGCACGCTCGTTGCCGGTGTCTTCGGCGTCGACGACACCAGTGGGATCGACTGGATCGAGCTGGTCATCCAGGTCGCCTTCGCGGCTGTCGGCGTGGCTGTCGCAGCCGGTGCCTACGGCCGCCGTCGGGTGCGCTGACCTCTCGCACCATCGTGCCGGCCCGCCCTCCCCCGGAGGGCGGGCCTCGCCGTGTCCGGACCCTGAACTGGACCAGCTACGTGGACCGTGCGGTCGGGATCACGAACCCCTCTCGTCAGCGTACGGATCCCTGTTCGGATCGGCGGCGGACCGCCGCTAGCAGGCGGCGTACGCCGAACACGTGGCCGCCCGAGGTCAGCAGGATCTGCCGGTACAGGCCGCCGGCCAGGCCGGGGAAGACCGCGCGTGTCTCGGCGCGCAGCCGTGACCGGGTCGGACCGTCGGCGTCGAGGCGGAAGGTCAGCGCGTACGTCGAGAACCGGTGGCTGCCCCGCAGGGCCAGCTCCTGACCGGGGATCGCGGTGGCGACGTGGAATCCGGGCAGTGTCGAGCCCTCGCTGAGGGGTCGGGGCCCGGACGTGACGGGGTCTGCGGCATGCACCAGGCGGGCGTACCCGCTAGCGCCGAACCGCGAGAAGGACCTCTCCACGACGTCGATCAGGTGGGGCCAGACCCGGTCGGGCCCGGCGTTGATGAACGTGGTGTGTTCGTCCAGGTGGGGCAGTGGGCCGAGCGGCATCGGCACCTCCCAGGTCGTCCGTCATCCTCCTCCGCCCCGGCGCGAAGTTCGCCGGCCCGGTCATGGCGGCCGGCCGAATTAACGGGTAGAAACATGTCGACCCCTTCGGCGCGCGACCCGTTCTCGGCCGCTGTGGTCAGAGAGCGCTCTCACGCCGCCCCAGCTGCGCCGGACGAGACGGTCCGGTCAGCGGAGAGGACGAACCACATGACAAGCCCGTCCCGACGTACCCTCACCCTTGCCCTGCTGGTGACCGCCGCCGTCACCATGTCCAGCACCGCCGCCACCGCCGGCCGCCCGACGCACGGCGCACCCGACTTCGGCCCGAACGTGACGATCTTCGACCCGTCCATGCCGGTCGGCCAGATCCAGCAGACCCTCGACGCCGCGCACGCCCGGCAGGTCGACAACGAGATGGGCACCGAGCGGCACGCCTACCTGTTCAAGCCGGGCACGTACGGCACCGCCGCGCAACCGCTGCAGGCCAAGGTCGGCTACTACACCGAGGTGTCCGGCCTGGGCGCCTCGCCCACCGACGTCGCCATCAACGGCAAACTCGAGGTCTACAACCGCTGCCTGGCCGACGGCGGCACCGGCAACTGCCTGGCGCTGGTCAACTTCTGGCGCACCCTGTCCAACCTTTCGCTCACCATCAACGCGGCCGGCCAGGACGACTGCCGGTCGTCGGCGAACTTCTGGGCGGTGTCCCAGGCGGTGTCGATGCGCCGGCTGAACATCGGCGGTGGTGGTCTGTCGCTGATGGACTACTGCACCGCCGGTCCGCAGTACGCCAGCGGCGGCTTCATCGCCGACTCGCGGCTGCCCGCCACCACCAACGGCTCACAGCAGCAGTGGCTGACCCGCAACAGCGAGGTCGCGGGCTGGTCCAACGCGGTGTGGAACCAGGTGTTCGCCGGGGTCGAGGGCGCGCCGGACGACGCCAGCTTCCCCGACCCGCCCTACACCACGCTGGAGACCACCCCGCTCAGCCGGGAGAAGCCCTACCTCTTCATCGACGGCAAGGGCCGCTACCAGGTGCGGGTGCCCGCCGCCCAGCGGGACAGCCGGGGCGTCTCCTGGGCCGACGGCATGACGCCGGGGCGGACCATCGGGATCGGCGACTTCTTCATCGCCAAGCCCTCCGACCCGGTGCGGGTCATCAACAGCCAGCTGGCCCGGGGCAAGCACCTGCTGCTCACCCCCGGCACGTACGACATCGCGCGCAGCATCGAGGTCCGGCGTCCGGACACCGTGGTGCTCGGGATCGGGCACGCCACGCTCACCGCCGTGAACGGCACGATCCCGCTGGACGTGGCCGGTGTGCCCGGGGTGATCGTCGCCGGTGTCACGATCGACGCCGGCACCGTCGAGTCGCCGGTCCTGCTGCGGGTCGGACGCCAGCACGGCCACAACGCGAGCAGCCCGCACAACCCGACCACGCTCTCCGACGTGTACTTCCGGGTCGGCGGTCCGCACATCGGACGGACGAACACCGCGCTGGAGGTCAACAGCGACAACGTGCTCATCGACCACACCTGGGTGTGGCGCGGCGATCACGGCGTCGAGGGCTTCACCGAGGGCGTCAACGGTGACACCGACCGCTGGCGTACCAACACCGGTCGCTACGGGGCCGTCATCAACGGCGACCGCGTGACCGCTACCGGGCTGTTCGTCGAGCACTTCCAGCGGTACAACACGGTCTGGAACGGCGAGCACGGCACCACGATCCTCTACCAGAACGAGCTGCCGTACGACCCGCCGACGCAGGCCGACTGGATGAACGGCCCGGTCGAGGGCTGGGCCGGGTACAAGGTCGGTGACCGGGTGCGTCACCACACCCTGTACGGCGGCGGGGTGTACGTCTTCAACCAGAACAACCCGTCGATCCACACCGAGAACGGCTTCGAGGTGCCGAACCGGCCGGGGGTGCGGCTGCACCACATCATGACCGTCAACCTCAGCGCCGGCACGATCGACCACGTGGTCAACGGCGTCGGGGACGCGGCCGACATGACCCGTGTCGGCGCCCCGGTCTACCTGAGCCAGTACCCCACCCCGTAGCGGGGATCGGGCGTAGCGGCGGTGCCGGAGCCGGTCGTCGGCTCCGGCACCGCCGTAGGTGGTGCGATGCGTGGAGAATCCGCGCCAACGGTCTTGAATTCCTATCGACCCGGTAGGAAAATAGGTGAATGCCGGTTGGTCCACTCCTCACCGCCGGATCGCGCGTCGACTCGTGACCCCCGCGCACCGGCTGGGCTCCGAACGCACGCCACCGCACGTCCGACCGATCCGGCAGCGCCGGATCGGTTCACCACCATGGAGGTACGCCATGACCACCGACCCGTCACCCCCCAACCCGGAGCCCGCAGGGGAGTCCCGGCTCGCGTTCAACGAGGACTGGGTCGCGACAATCCTCGGGCTGGCACTGCTCGCCCTGGTCCTGCTCGGTGCCATCCCCGCCGGGCTGGTGCCCTGATGACCGCCGACGCGACCCGCACGGGCAGCGAGCCCGGCGCGCCCGACGCCACCCGGGCCAGCGACGCACCCGCCGAGAACGTGGCCGAGCCGAGTACGTCGCCGACCACCGTCGACCCCGCCGGTCCGACCAGTGTGGTGCGTGACGGGGCGTTCTGGGCCTGGACGGCAGTCGGCCTGCTGATCGTGGTCGGTCTCGCCGCGCTGACCCGCTTTCTGGAGCAGAACGTCCCGGCCTGGGCCGAGGGCACCGCCGTCGAGGACATCGGAGCGGCGATCGAGTACCCGGTCTACGCGATCCTGCTCGGCCTGCTCGGCAACGTCGCCGTCACAGTGCTCGGGTGGCGCGACCGGATAGCCGCCGCGTTCCGCACTGAGTTCTTCATCAAGACCGGTCTGGTGCTGCTCGGGGCGTCGATCAACCTGGCGGTCATCGCCAGCGCCGCCGGCCCGGCGATCGCCCAGGCGATCCTGCTGATCAGCGGGGTCTTCCTCTTCACCTGGTGGTTGGCTGGCCGGTTCGGCCTCGACGACAAGCTGCGGGCGCTGCTCGCGTCGGCGGTGTCGATCTGTGGGGTCAGCGCGGCGATCGCCGCCGCCGGCGCGGTGCGGGCGCGCCGCGAGCAGTTGGCCTACACGGCGAGTCTGGTCATCGTCTTCGCGCTGCCGTCGATCTTCATCCTGCCCTGGTTGGCCGATGTGTTCGGGCTCTCCGACGCGGTGGCCGGTGCCTGGATCGGTGGCAACATCGACACCACGGCCGCGGTCACCGCCGCCGGGGCGCTTGCCGGTGAGGAGGCGCTCCAGATCGCCAGCATCGTCAAGGTCACCCAGAACGCCCTGATGGGTGTGGTCGCGGTCGCGCTCACCGCGTACTTCACACTGCGGGTGGAACGACGGCCCGGCGCGGCCCGACCAGGTCTCGGTGAGCTGTGGACGCGGTTCCCGAAGTTCGTCCTCGGCTTCATCGCGGCCTCGGTCATCGCCACCTGGTACCTCGACGCGACGGGTGCGGACGGGAAGGCCACCATCGCCATCGTGAACGACCTGCGCGTCTGGTTCCTGATCCTGGCCTTCGTCAGCATCGGTCTGGAGGTCCGGGTCGCGTCGCTGCGGGAGGCGGGTTGGCGACCGGTGGCGGTGTTCGCCAGCGCCACGGTGTTCAACCTCGCGTTGGCGCTCGGCCTGGCGTTCCTGCTGTTCCGCAATTTCTCAGCATGAGGCGGGCGGTCGCCGCGGGGTCGTCTCGACAGCCGTGAGCAAACTACTAGCGACACCGGTGACGTGCAGCTGAATGGGTGAAAACTGACCTCTAGGGACCGAATCACGGGTATCCACGCAGGGCATTGGGCTAAGTGTCCGTTTGGTAGCTGTTGGGTGGGTTACGGTCGGCCGGTTGCAGCTGCGGGCCGACCGTTCCGTCGTTCCAAGGAGTTCCTCATGGACCTGCCCGTCACCGCCGTCGGTGTCGATCCGCCGACGGGCCTGGTGCCCCGACGCGTGCTGGTCACCGGCGGCGCCGGCTTCATCGGCAGCCACGTGGTCGCCCGGCTGATGCTGATGGGCAGCCAGGTCCGGGTGCTCGACAACTTCTCCACCGGCCGGATCGAGAACCTGGCCGACGCCGTGTGCGGCGGGCTGACCGAGGCGGACGTCATCTCCGGTGACATCCGCGCGTCGGAGGGTGTCGAGGTCATCCACGAGTGGCAGCCGGACGTGGTGGTGCACCTCGCCGCGCAGCCGAGCCTTCCCACCGCCCGTCGTTCACCGCTGTACGACGCCGACGTGAACGTGTTCGGCACCGTCAACGTGCTGGACGCCTGCGCCCGCAGCGGCGTACGGCTGATCGTCAACGCGACCAGCAGCGACATCTTCGGCAGCGTCGCCGCGCACGAGTTGCCGGTGCGCGAGGACCACCCGATCGCGCCGGTGAGCCCGTACGGCGTCAGCAAGGCCGTCGGCGTGCACTACCTCGACTGGTACGGACGTCAGCACGGCCTGTCGTACACCTCGATGGTGTTGGGAAATGTCTACGGGCCCCGGCAGGAGGGCGGCGACTGCGGTGTGGTGTCCCTGATGGTCGACGCGCTGCTCGGGGGCCGGCAGGCGGTCATCCACGGCGACGGTACGCAGACCCGGGACTTCGTCTACGTCGGCGATGTCGCCGAGGCGATCGCGCTCGCCTGTCACCACAGCGGAGTGGGGACTGTCAACATCGCCTCGGGGCGGCAGACCAGCGTCAACGAGGTGTACGACACCGTCCGGGAGGCGTTCGGCGTCGACGAGGTGGCCCGTTACGAGCCGCTGCCCTGGTCGGGCGAGGTCCGCGACATGGCGCTGGACACCCGCCGGGCGCGCGAGCTGCTCGGCTGGCACCCCACTGTCGGCTTCACCGAGGGCGTCCGGATGACGGTGCGCGAAGCGCGCCGCCGCCAGACCGGCAGCCACATCCTGTCCCCGGCGTGGGCGCTCAGTCGCTGACAGCCCAGCGCATATTTCCCGTCATCTGATCGGGAATTTCATCGAACAGTCTCACTCTTGCGGTGCGGCATCCACTGCTGCCACGATGACCGTCAATGCCTTCCGTCGAAGAAGGAGTGGTCGTCATGGCGGTGTCCCGCCGCAGGTTCGTCACATCGGTACTGGCCGGGTCCGCCCTCGCCACCGCCTCCACCACCGAGCTGCTCAACACGGTGGCCGGCCCCGCGCACGCCGCCAGTCCTCCCGGGGACGTGGTCGGCAAGGTGACGGTCGGCTACCAGGGCTGGTTCAGCGCCCCCGGCGACGGCGCGCCGATCGGCGGGTGGTGGCACTGGAGCCGCGACCGGTTCCAGCCGCCCTCGCCCGCCAACACCACCATCGTGTCCTGGCCGGACATGCGGGAGTACACCCGCAGTTACCCCACCGCGTACCCCAACCTGGGCAACGGCCAGCCGGCCACCCTTTTCTCCTCGTACGACCAGCAGACGGTGGACACCCACTTCCGCTGGATGCAGGAGTATGGCTGCGACACCGCCGCCCTGCAACGGTTCAACCCGATGGGCGACGAGGGCCCGACCCGCGACGCGATGGCGCAGAAGGTGCGCTCCGCGGCCGAGCGGTACAACCGCAAGTTCTACATCATGTACGACGTCACCGACTGGTTGAGCTTCCAGTCGGAGATCAAGACCGACTGGACGACGAAGATGGCGGCGCACACCGCGTCCTCCGCGTACGCCCGGCAGAACGGCAAACCGGTCGTGTGCATCTGGGGATTCGGGTTCAGCGAGCCCAGCCGGCCCTTCACCCCCGGGCCCTGTCTGGAGGTCATCAACTGGTTCAAGGCGCAGGGCTGCTACGTCATCGGTGGCGTGCCCACCTGGTGGCGGCAGGGCATCGAGGACTCCCGCCCCGGCTTCCTCGACGTCTACCACGCCTTCCACGCGATCTCGCCGTGGATGGTCTACCGGGCCAGGACCGTGGAGGAGTTGGACTCCTACTACAACAACGTCAACGTCGGCGACATGGCCGACTGCGCGGCACGCGGCATCGACTACCTGCCCTGCGTGATGCCCGGCGACCTCGCCGGAGGGCACCGCAAGCACGGCGACTTTTACTGGCGGCACATCTACAACATGGTCCGGCTCGGCTCCCAGGGCCTGTACGTGTCCATGTTCGACGAGTACAACGAGGGCAACCAGATCGCCAAGACGTCCGAGACCCAGGCCACCACCCCGGCCGGCGCGAACATCCGGGCCCTGGACGAGGACGGCGTAGCCTGCTCCGCCGACTACTACCTGCGGATCACCGCCGACGGCGGCCGCATGCTCAAGGGGCAACTCGGCCTCACCGCCGTCCGCCCCACCCCGCCGATCCTCGGCACATCACCCCCGACCGGCGGTGACCTCGCGGCCGGCCGACCCACAGCGGCCAGCAGCCAGGGCAGCGGATTCCCCTCGGGCAACGCGGTGGACTCCAACGTCGGCAGCTACTGGGAGAGCGCCAACGGCGCGTTCCCGCAGTGGTGGCAGGTCGACCTCGGCGCCAACCACCAGGTCAACAAGCTCGTCGTGCGGCTGCCCGCCGGCTGGGGCGCGCGTACCCAGACCATCACCGTGCAGGGCAGCGTCGACGGCAGCTCCTTCTCGACCATCGCCGCGGCCTCTGCGTTCACCTTCGACCCGGCCACCGGCAACACCGTCACCCGCACGCCGCCGACCACCACGGCCCGCCACATCCGGCTGAGCATCGCCGGCAACACCGGCTGGCCGGCGGGCCAGCTCGCCAAAGTCGAGGTGTACGCCGCCGGCGGCACCACGGACAACCCGCCGACCGCCCCGAGTGGCCTCACGGTGACCGACCGGACGGCGAGCAGCGTGTCCCTGGCCTGGACGGCGTCGACCGACGACAACGGCGTGACCGGCTACCAGGTACGCCAGGGCGGCACGGTGGTCAGCACGGTCACGGGCACCACGGCGACCGTGAGCGGACTGGCCGCGTCCACCTCGTACACCTTCACCGTCGTCGCCCGCGACGCCGCCGGCAACACCTCGGCGGCCTCGAACGCGGCCACGGTGACCACCGACGCCCCGACCAACGCCGACCTGGCCCGAGGGCGGTCCACCAGCGAGAGCAGCCACGTCCAGAGCTACGGCTCGGGCAACGTGGTCGACGGCGACGCGAACAGCTACTGGGAGAGCGCCAACAACGCGTTCCCGCAGTGGGTGCAGGTCGACCTGGGTGCGACGCGCACGGTCGGGCGGGTGGTGCTGAAGCTGCCGCCGTCATCGGCCTGGGGCGCTCGGACGCAGACCCTCTCCGTGCAGGGCAGCGTCGACGGGGGCAGCTTCGGCACGCTGGTCGGCTCGGCGGGGCGCACCTTCGACCCGGCCAGCGGTAACCAGGTGACGCTCACGTTCACCGCCGCCCAGACCCGCTACGTGCGGATCACCGTCACCGGCAACACCGGCTGGCCGGCCGGGCAGCTGTCGACACTGGAGGTCTACGCCAGCTGACCGGGCGGGGGGACGGCCGCCGGGCAGCGGCGGCCGTCCCCACCGCGTCGAGTGGGCACAGGCCGCATCCCGCCCCAGGTCGGTCAACGGCGCACCCGGTAGCGCACGTGAAGCACCCGGTTGCCCTGAACCACCACCTCAGGATCCGCCAACAGGTGCTGCGCGTGGACCGACCCGAAGTAACGCTTGCCGCAGCCGAACACGACGGGTACGACGTCCATCCGCACCTCGTCGATCAGGCCCGCGGCGAGTACCTGGCCGCCGACGTCACCGGCGGCGACCTCGACAATGCGGTCACCCGCAAGCTCCTGCGCCCTGGTCACGGCAGCCTCGACGCCGTCGACGAAGTGAAACGGCGCTTCAGGGTCCCAGCCCTCGGGCGGGGGCCGGTGGGTCACGACGACGACATTGTCGATCCCGCCCGGAGGCTTGCCGTCCCAACCGCCGGTCATGTCGAAGACGTGGCGGCCGACGATCGTCGTCCCGATCTGGTCCCAGTACGGCCGGGTGTAGTCGTAGGACGTCTGCGACACCTTCAGCGCACCGCTGTCGTCCAACGCGACGTCACCGCTGGTCAACCAGTCGAACAGTGGCCCGGGCTGGTCAAACTCGTCCGCGATGAACCCGTCCACCGACACCGAGCTGTACATGACCACCTTGCCCACGGGGCGCTCCTCTGCTTGGGGGTGCCCCCAAGTTAGCGTGCCGTGAGCTGTCGCTCTTGTACAAAATCAATCGGCCGGCAACGGCCAGCCGTCCAGCACGTGGCCGGGATGTTCGCGCAGGAACCGCCGCCGGACCTCGATGTACCGGGTCGGCGTGAGCCCGGTGAACGCCCGGAACTCGTGCCCGAAGTGGGCCTGGTCGAAGTAGCCCGCGGCACCGGCGAGGCCGCCCCAGTCGATCGGCCCGGCGGGGTCGATCGTGAGCACGGTCGCGGCGAAGCGGTAGCTGCGGGCCAGCCGCTTCGGTGTGACGCCGACGAGCTCCTTGAACCGCTGTGCCAGATGCGTGCCGCTGACACCGGCTGCCACGCTCAGGTCGCCGATCGCCACCGCACCGTTGGTCGCCGCGATCACGCCGCTCGTGTGGCGGACCAGCCCCAGACCGGCGGTCCCGCGCAGTCGTCGCATCAGCTCCTCCTCGAGCAGCGTCAGCATCTCGTGCGGTCCGTGCGCCGTGGCCAGCCGATCCCGCAGCTCGGCGATGGCGGGCCGGCCCCACACCTGCTCCACCGTCACCGGCCGGTCGCGCAGCTCGGCCGCGGGCATCGGCAGGAACGGCGCCAGCCCCCACGGCTTGAAGTGCACACCGACGGACCGGGTCTGACGTGGGTAGCCGAACTCCACAGCGCGGGTTGGGGTGGTGAGCACGCAGCCGTCGGCGTACGCGGCCGTCTCGATGTCGGTGCCGGCGCGGATGCGCATCGGCGCCCCGAGGTTGACGATGAGCAACGCCGCCGGCATCGGCGGCAACGTCAGCCGGGCGTACGGCGACGAGCCCTCCAGGTAGTAGAGGTCGTCGATCAGCCCGTCGAGCGGTGGTCGCGGCACTCTGGACACGTACTCCACGCCCACAGCATCGCCGACCGCCCGCCGGCATCGCCGACGCCTCGCCGACAGGGGGCGTCGGAGGCGGCCGATTCCGGACGGATCACCCGCTGACGGATGAGCGCCGGCGCAGGTCGTCGGCCGGGTGGATGGTGCGCACCGGGTCGGGCACCGGCCCCCGGCGTTGCCACTCGCGCGGATAGCCGAGCGAGACCTCCTCGAAGCGCACCCCGTCGTGGAAGGTGGTGCGGGGGATGTGCAGGTGTCCGTACACGACGGTGGCAGCGTCGAAGCGCAGGTGCCAGTCGCTGGTGCGGACGGTGCCGCACCACTGGGCGAACAGCGGGTACCGCAGGACGTCGGTGGGTTCGCGCACCAGCGGGTAGTGGTTGACCAGCACTGTCGGCAACGCCGGGTCGCGTTCGGTCAGCCGGCGCTCGGTCTCGGCGATCCGGGCCGCGCACCACGCCTCCCGGCTGGGGTGCGGGTCGGGGTGCAGCAGCATCTCGTCGGTGCAGACCACCCCGGCCGCGTACGCCAGGGCCAGCGACTCCTGCTGGGTGCGGGCCTGCGGCACCCGGAACGTGTAGTCGTAGAGCACGAACAGCGGCGCGATGGTGGCCGGGCCGCCGTCGCCGTCCCACACCGGGTACGGGTCCTCCGGGGTGAGCACGCCCAGCCGCCGGCACATCCGGACCAGCTCGCGGTAGCGCTCCTCGCCGCGCAGGGTGACCGGGTCACCCGGCGGCGTCCACAACTCGTGGTTGCCCGGTGCCCAGACGACGCGAGCGAACCGGCTGCTCAGCAGAGCGAGCGCCCACTCGATGTCGGCGAACCGGTCGGCGACGTCACCGGCGACCAGCAGCCAGTCGCCGTCGTTGTCGGGGCGTAGCTCCTGCACGAACGCCCGGTTCAGTGGGTGCCCGACGTGCAGGTCGCTGACAGCCCGCAGTCGGGGCGGAAGGCTCACCACCCGAGGCTAGGCCGTCGCTACCCGATCAGAACACCCCTGTTCGGGGCTGCTGGGCGTGTCCGGAGGCCCGCATATCCGTCGACCCGGCGGGAAAGCGCGGGGCGTCCGACAGCCCACACCGGAGCAGGAGAAAAACATGCCTTTCATTACCGTGGGGACGGAAAACTCCGCACCCATCGACCTGTACTACGAGGACCACGGATCCGGTAAGCCCGTGGTGCTCATCCACGGCTTCCCGTTCAACGGGGCAACGTGGGAGAAGGAAACCAGCGTGCTGCAGAACGCCGGATACCGGACGATCACCTACGATCGGCGCGGTAACGGCAACTCGGCGCAGCCGGCCTTCGGGTACGACTACAACACGTTCGCCGCCGACCTGGACGTGCTGATGACCGAGTTGGACCTGAACGAGGTGACCTTGATCGGTCACTCGATGGGCACCGGCGAGGTCGTCCGCTACCTGGCCAACTACGGCTCCCAGCGGGTCAGCCGGGCCGTGCTGCTCAGCCCGCTGCAACCGATGTTGGCCAAGGCCGACGACAACCCCGAGGGCGTCGACCGCAAGCTCTTCAAGGGCTTCCAGGACGCCATCATCAAGGACCGCTTCGCCTATCTGACGTCCTTCTGCGACGCGTTCTTCAACCCGGACCAGAACATGGGCAAGCGGGTCAGCGAGGAGGCGTACCGGGCGCACTGGCAGATCGGCGCGATGGCCTCCGGCAAGGCCACCCACGACAGTGTGGACGCCTGGCAGGAGGACTTCCGCCCCGACCTGCCGAAGATCAACATTCCGGTGTTGATCATTCAGGGTGACCAGGACCGGGTGCTGCCCTACCCGGTGACCGGCCAGCGGCTCGGGCCGATGATGCCGACCGGCCAGCTCATCACGCTCAAGGGCGCGCCGCACGGCATCCCGTGGACCCACGCCGACGAGATCAACAAGGCGGTCCTGGACTTCATGAAGCAGCCGGCCAAGGCGCGCGCCTGACCCGTACCGGTAGCCGATCGGACGCCAGCGCCGTGAGGCGCCGCGACACCCGGCCCACGGTTCGCACCGGGGCCGGGTGTCGTCGTCGGTCAGGCCCGGCGGGCCACCACCGCGCCGTTCGCCCCCGGCGCGTCGAACGGCACCGTCCGCACGTCGACGAAACCGGCGTCGGTGAGCCAGGCCGCGTACTCGGCACCCGAATAGTTGCGCCCACCCTCGGTCTCGACAAGCATGTTCATCCCCATCAGCGCCGCCTCGGGCGGCCCGGTGCGTTCGTCGTTGAGCAGCAGTTCGCAGACGACGATCGCCCCGCCGGGCGGCAACGCCGCGTGGCACCGGGCCAGCAACGCCCGGTTCGTCGGCTCGTCCCAGTCGTGCAGGATCATGCTGAGCAGGATGACGTCGTGGCCCGTCGGCAGCGCCGGGTCGGCGAGGAAGTCACCCGCCACCGCGTCGATCCGCCCGGTCAGGCCGGCCTCCGCGATCCGCTCCCGGGCCCGCACGCAGACGTGCGGCAGATCCAGGACTGTCGCCCGCAGCTCGGGCAGGCGGCGGCAGAACTCGATCGGGAACGCGCCGGCCCCGCCGCCGACGTCGAGCAGGCGGCGGTGCGCCGAGAAGTCGTACGCGTCGGCCAACGCGCTGGCGGTGAAGCTGGACGTGGAGAACATCGCGTCCCAGAACTGCGCCAGCATCTCCGGGTCGGCGGTGTCGAACATCGACTGTTGGGCCTCTGGGTCCCAGGTCAACGGGCGATCCGTGCGCAGTGCCTCGCCGATGCGGTGCCACGGCAGGTAGGTGCGCAGGTCGGAGTAGCGGATCTGCGCGCCGAAGTAGTACGGGCGACCCTCGACCAGGAACTGCTCGGCCAACTCGGAGTTGCGGTACGCGTCGCCGGCCTTCTCCAACAGCCCGAGTGAGGCACTGGCGGCCAGTAACAGGTCCGCCGGCCGGTCGGGTAACCCGAACTCGGCGGCGGCCTCCTCGACGGTCATCGTCCGCCCACCGGCCAACCTGGTGAACAGGCCGAGCTCGACGCCGGCCGCGAGGGTCTTGAACCCCCACACACCGGCCACCAGACGCATGAGGGGAGTGGGAGTGATCATGCCGACATGAGATCACAGATCGGCGCTTTCCACGATGGACGGTCACGCCCGTAGCAACGTCACCAACCCCGCGGCCACCAGCACCCCGGCCCAGAGCCGGTCCACGTTGAACCAGGCCCGACGCAGCACACCCACCCCGAACACCTGGTAGACCAGCACCGCCACGGCCAGGGCGACGCCGAGCATCGCCACGGTGTGCACCCCGGCCGCCGCGAGGCCGGACAGCGCACCGACCGGCGCGGCGACCAGGTGCCCGGAGTGACCCCCGGGCACCGGCTCGGCCACCAGCACCGGCACCAGCATCAGGCCCGCGCCGTGCGCCGACGACATCAGGAACGACCAACCTGCGAGCTGCCCCGCCGACAACCGCATCCCCGCCCAGCGGAAGTGCCGCTCGGAGAGCAGTCGCCACAGCCCGAACGCGACCAGCAGCACGCCGCCGAGCACCGCGAGGGCGCTGCTCGCCGTCACCGACCGGGTCGCGGCGACCAGCGCGGCGACGATCGCCACCGAGGCGAGATGCCCCGCCGCGATCGGCGGCAGGGCCCGCAGCAACGCCATCCGGCTGCGCTCCTGAAGGCCCCGGGCCACCGCGAACAGCCACCCCATCGCCGGGTTCAGACCATGGAACGCGCCGAGCGCGGCGAGCGTCGCCAGGGCGGTGAGGGTCACGGAAAGCAGTACGAGTCGGAGGAGGCGTCCCCGCCCTGCAACCGGGTCTGGTGCACCCGCAGGCCCCGGAACTCGTCCCCGTGCGGGAAGAACCGCTCATCAGGGGTGAGCCCACCGGTGTCCACGTCGACGTCGAGCTTGGCCAACCAGGCGCCCACCCCGTCGGGGTAGAACTGGTCGTCCCACGCGCCGTAGAGCGAGTTGCTGACGTACACCCGCCGACCGTCCCGGCTGACCTCGACCATCTGCGGGCCACCGGCCAACGGCTCGTCCGGCGCGGACGGGTGCGCGCTGCGGCGGACGATCCCGCCGAGGTGCACCGAGCCCGTCTGCACCGGGTGCAGCGGGTCGCTGACGTCGTACTGGCGCAGCTCGCCGGTGCCCCAGCAGGAGACGTAGAGGAACCGGTCGTCCACCGACAGGTCGATGTCGGTCACCAGCGGCGGCACCGCCCCGAAGGGTTTGAGCAGGTCGGGCAGGTCCGCCGGGTCGGCCGGCTCGGCCGGGATGTCGATCACCCTGGTGACCGCCCAGCCGTCCCCGTCGCGGTGCCACAACCAGATCGAGGCGGACAGGTCCTCGACGCTGATCACCACACCGACGAACCCGTACGACTTCGTCGGGTCGTGCGCCGGCCGCAGCTCCAGCGGCATCTGATACGCATCGCCCAGGTCGACCCGCTGCACGTGCCGGCGTTTCGCCAGATCCCAGAAGTGGATGGCGTGCCCGTAGCGTCGGCCCAGCAGCAACTCACCGATGATGCCGTCCTCGATCATCGACGGAGTGCCCCACTCGCTGGTGACCAGCACGTCCTGGGTCAGGTGCCACCACACGTCGTACGCCAGGAACTGCGGACCCCGGTCGGCCTCCCACGCCCCGCGTACCTCGAACGTGGTGTGATCCAGGATGGCGATGCCACCGGGACCCTCCTCGCCGTCCGCGCCACCGAGAGCCGAGAGGTAGATGCCGTCCGGCCCACAGTGCACTGTGTGCGGCCGGGAGTAGCCGGCCCGCTTCGCCAACTCCTCGGCCCCGATCACCTTGACGATCTGCGGCTGGCGTGGATCAGGCTGGGTGTCGAGCACGTGGATGCGCGACGACCGCAGGCCGGGCACGATCAGGTAGCGCCGCTCGACGTGCGGGTGCGGGGCGGTCGGGCAGAGCGCGCTGCTGCACGCGTTCCAGCCGAAGTGGTGCAGCTCGTCACCGACGTACGGCAGGTCGGTCCAGCCAACGACCCGGCCGTATTCGGGGGAGTCGGGGTCGGTGTCCAGCACCACTATGGCGTCCGGACGGCTGGCCGCCCGGTCGAAGGCCGCCACGTAGGCGAGTTTCTCCGTCGGTGCGGTCACCGCCTCGCGCGGCGAGGGGTAGAACGTGGGATCGGGAGTCCAGCGGGTCATCACAGCTCCGCTCGTCAGGTGGTGGGGACGCCAAGTCGGTCGAGCAGGTGGCGGCGCAGCGCGCCGAAGGCCGGGTCGTCCGGCGTACGGGTGGGACCGAGGTCGACGGGCAGGTCCGCGGCGATGCGACCCTCGTCGAGGAGCAGGATCCGGTCGGCGAGCAGCAACGCCTCCTCCACGTCGTGAGTGACCAGCAGGGCGGCGAAACCGTGCTCGGCGCGCAGCCGGCGCAGCAGGATCTGCATCCGCAGCCGGGTCAGCGCGTCCAGCGCGCCGAACGGCTCGTCGAGCAGCAGCAGGTCCGGTTCGCGGACCAGGGCCCGCGCCACGGCCACCCGCTGCGCCTGCCCGCCGGACAACTCGGCCGGCCAGGCGCGGTGCCGCTCGGCGAGACCGACCTCGGCCAGCGCCCGCCGGACACGCCCTGGAGCGTCCACACCGGACAGCCCGAGCCGCACGTTGTCCGCCACCCGTTTCCACGGCAGCAACCGGTGTTCCTGAAAGACCACGGCGGCGGTGCCGTGCACGACGATCGTCCCGCTGGCGTCGCCGTCCAACCCGGCGAGAATCCGCAGGAGTGTGCTCTTGCCGGAACCGCTGCCGCCGAGCAGGGCCACCACCTCACTGCGGGCGATGCTCAGGTCGACCCCGGTCAGCACGACGGTCGGGCCGAACGCCCGGCGCACCGCGTGGGCGGTCAGCACCGGCTCGGCGCCGTTCAGGTGGCCCGCAGTCCGCGACGCCATGTCAACATCCTCCTCTCCAGGACCCGCAACGCACTGTCGGATATCAGCCCGAGCAGGGCGTAGACGAGCAGGCCGAGCACCACCACGTCGGTCTGGCTGAACTCCCGCGCCTCCATCATCAGAAAGCCGATCCCGGTCTGGGCGTTGACCTGCTCGCCGACGACCAGGCTGAGCCAGGCCGCCCCGATCGCCAGCCGCAGGCCGAGGAAGAGCGACGGCAGCGCACCGGGCAGCACCACGTGGCGCAGCCGGGCGGCCTGGCCCAGACCACAGGTGCGGGCGACCTCCACCAGCCGTTCGTCGATGTCCCGGATGCCGGCGTAGGTGTTGAAGTAGATGGGGAAGAACGCGCCCAGCGCCACCAGGCTGATCTTCAGCGACTCGCCGATGCCGACCCAGATGATCAACAACGGCACCAGCCCGAGGTGTGGCAACATCCGGGCCATCTGCACCGGCGGATCGACCAGGTCGTCACCGAGTCGCAGCAGCCCCGCCACGGTGCCCAGGGCCAGCGCCAAAACGCCGCCGATGAACAGCCCCGCTGCGGCCCGGGTGAGGGAGTCCACGAGGTGGACGGCGAGCGTCCCGTCCCGGCTCAGTCGCCAGCCGGTGGCGAGGACGGCGCTGGGCGCGGGCAGCTTCTCCGGTGCGAGCACCCCGGTCCGGGCGGCCAGTTCCCAGCCCAGCACCAGCACGACCGGGCTGACCAGCCGCCGCCACCGCCGCGTCGAGCGGGGGCGCCGGGGGTCGGCCGGCGCGACGGCCACGGCTTCGGTCGGCGTTTCCAACAGCTGTGTACGGCTCACTGGAACACCGCGCTGAAGCGGTCGTCCACCCGGCTCCTGATGTCGACGGGCCCCGGAATGAGGTCCAGCGCGATGAAGCTGTCGGTGATCGCCTGCAGTTCGTCGCCGATGGCCGGGGTGACCGGGGCGAGCGGCTTGGCGCTGCGGTCGAGAGCGCGGCTGGTGACGTCCTCCGGGATCTTCAGCTCCGGCGCCAGCGTGCGGGCCCGCTCCTGCGGGTTCGCGATGCCCCAGTCGGTAACCTCGCGGTAGCGCTGCAGGAACGCCCGGATGTCGTCCGAGCGCTTGTCGAGCGCCTGGGGCGCGGCCAGCACGTACTCGCGGTTGCTGGCCAGGCCTGTCGCGTCGGCGAGCACCCGGACGCCCGGCTGCTCGGCCAGCGCGAAGTACGGGTCCCAGATGACCCAGGCGTCGACCTGTCCGCTGTCGAACGCGGGTCGTCCCTCGGCCGGCTTGAGGTACTTGACCTTGATGTCCTTCAACGTCATCTTGTTGGCCTCCAGCAGCCGGACCAGCAGCCAGTGCACGTTGGAGCCCTTGTTGAGGGCGATCGTCCGGCCCTTGAGGTCGGCGAAGCTGCGGTAGCCGCTGTCGGCCTTGACCAGCACCGCCTCGCCCTGCGGGATCGGAGCCGAGGTGCCGATGATGGAGAACGGGATCTTGCCGGCGGCGGCGAAGACGGGTGGGGCCTCGCCGACCTGTCCGATGTCGATCGACCCGGCCTTGAGCGCCTCGGTGAGGGCCGGCCCGCTCTCGAACAGCGACCACTCGACGCCCGGGGTCTCGCCGCGCGCCTTGACCAGGCTCAGCCCTCCGAAGCGCTGGTAGCCGATTCGCAGCTTGCCCGCCTCGTCTCCGGCGTCGGCCGACCCGCCGCAGGCGCTCACGGCGGCCGTGGCGAGCAGGACCAGCGCGGTGAACGCGGCTGTCAGCAGGCGGTGACGCGGGGGATGAGGCGTCGAGGGGGTGCGCATGGCGGCTCCTTGGGTCGGGCAGGTGCGCCGGGCCGCATCGACCGGCGTGGGTGATCGTGGGCGGTAGCCTACTAACCCGATAGGTTTTATGGGTAGGCTGTCGGCGGGATCGTCCCACCCCTCAGGAGGTGCCCGCTTCACCGCGTGCGCCGACCGCCCCCGCTCACGGAAAGAGCCGCGATGACCCTCACCTTCCACTGGTTCCTGCCCACCAACGGCGACAGCCGCGACATCGTCGGCGGCGGGCACGGCGTACCGACCGGTGCCGCCGGAGGCGCCCGCCCGGCCAGCGTGGCGTACCTCGGACAGATCGCCCGCAGCGCCGAGCAACTCGGCTTCGTCGGCGCGCTCACCCCCACCGGCGCGTGGTGCGAGGACGCCTGGCTGTCCACGGCGATGCTCACCGAGGTCACCGAACGCCTCAGGTTCCTGGTGGCCTTCCGGCCCGGCCTGACCTCACCCACCCTCGCCGCCCAGATGGCCTCCACGTTCCAGCGGCTGTCCCGGGGCCGCCTGCTGCTCAACGTGGTCACCGGCGGCGAGTCATCGGAGCAGCGGGCCTACGGCGACTTCCTGGACAAGGACGCCCGGTACGCGCGGGCCGACGAGTTCCTGCACGTCGTCCGCGCGCTGTGGCGGGGGGAGACGGTGGACCACGCGGGCAGCCACCTGCGCGTCGAGCAGGCGCGGCTGCACCGGTTGCCCGACCCGGCCCCGCCGGTCTACTTCGGCGGCTCGTCGGCCGCAGCCCTCCCGGTGGCGGTACGGCACAGCGACGTCTACCTCACCTGGGGCGAGCCGCCGGCCCAGGTCGCCGAGAAGCTGCACCGGGTCCGGTCGCTGGCCGCCGCCGTCGGGCGGGAACTGCGCTTCGGCATCCGGCTGCACGTCATCGCCCGCGACACCGCCGACGAGGCGTGGGCGCAGGCCCGTCGCCTGCTCGACGGCATCGCCGAGGCCGACATCCGGGCGGTCCAGGACGGGCTGCGCCGCAGCGAGTCCGAGGGGCAGCGCCGGATGCTCGACCTGCACGGTGGCTCCCGCGACGGGCTGGAGGTCGCCCCCAATCTGTGGGCGGGGGTCGGGCTGGTCCGTGGCGGGGCCGGTACCGCGCTGGTGGGCAGCCATGCCGAAGTCGCTGATCGGATCGCCGAGTACCACGCGCTCGGCATCGACGAGTTCATCCTCTCCGGCTATCCCCACCTGGAGGAGGCGTACTGGTTCGGCGAGGGGGTGCTGCCGATCCTGCGCGACCGCGGGCTGTGGCGGCACCCCGACGGCGCGCGGAGCGCGGCGAGCCACGTCGACATCCCGTTCGCCGGCTCGCCCGCGCCGGAACCCGTCGGGGCTCGCTGACCCGGCCGACGGCACCGCCGCCGCGGCTAGGCGGGTCGGCGGGCCATCCGTCGGCCGATCCGCCGCCCGGCGAGGCTCACCAGCGTGCTGCCGACCGCCATCCCGACCAGCACCAGAATTCCGCCTACCACCCACAGCCCGCTGTCGTCGGTCCCGGCGGCCCGCCACGACCAGACCGCTGTGAACGCCACGGTCATCACCGGCGCCACCAGCCACGGGCTGAGCCGCGTCCCGGCGAGCCCGGCCAGCAGGACGAGCGTCAACACACAGCCGATCACCTGCCACGGCTCGTACGGGCCGCTGCTCGCGCCGGTCTGCGCGTCGACCGTGTACCGGGTGTCCCAGCCCAACCACAGGACCCACGCCCCGATCGTGGCCGCCGCCAGGAACAGAACACCGAGCAGTGCCCGCGTACCCCTCGTCGCCGTCATCCGGCGATCATGCCCTGCCGACCGCTTCACGGGAATACGCGTCGGCGTCCGGTGTGATCCGGTGGGCTGTTGCCTCGGTCGGTGGCGATCCTCTACGGTCGGCTCAGCGGTGGGCGGTGCGGTCCGCAACCGACCCGACACCGCCGGTTGCCCGTCGTGCGGGCCGGGATGGTGGAGTCCCGGGTCGCCCCGGCGGCGGTGCCCCGGCGGTCGTGTGACTCCCAGCTCGTCCCCGGGTCCGCCCGGGGTGGCTCCGCGTGGAGCCGACGGCGAGCCGGGGCACGCCGACCCACCGGGAGAGCCCCGTGTTCCTCAGCCCGCACGAGCAGGACCGCCTGCTCGTCCACGTCGCAGCCGATGTCGCCCGCGCCCGCCGCGAACGCGGCCTGCGCCTCAACTATCCCGAAGCCGTCGCGGTGATCACCGCGTTCCTCCTCGAAGGGGCCCGCGACGGGCGGTCGGTGGTCGACCTGATGTCGGCCGGCCGGGCGGTGCTCGGCCGCGACGACGTCCAGGACGGCATCCCCGAGTTGCTGAGGGAGGTGCAGGTGGAAGCGACGTTCCCGGACGGCACCAAGTTGGTGACGGTGCACCACCCGATCCCGTGATCCCCGGGGAGATCCTGCCGGCGACCGACCCGGTCGAGATCAACGTGGGTCGCCCGGTGACCACACTGCTCGTGGTCAACACCGCCGACCGCCCGGTGCAGGTCGGCTCGCACTACCACTTCGCCGAGGCCAACCCGGCGCTGTCGTTCGACAGGGGCGCGGCGTGGGGGCAGCGCCTCGCCGTGCCGGCCGGCACCTCGGTCCGGTTCGAACCGGGCATCAGCCGCAGCGTCGACCTCGTCCCGCTGGGAGGCGCGCGCGTCGTGCCCGGCCTGCGGGGCGAGTGCGCCGGACCGCTCGACACCCCGACGGCCGACGGGTCGCCGCGGTGAGCGCCGTGCGGCGGGAGCGTTACATCGACCTGTACGGGCCGACGACCGGTGACCGGATCCGGCTGGCCGACACGAACCTGCTGATCGAGGTGGAGACCGACCACTGCGTGGGCGGCGACGAGGCGGTGTTCGGCGGCGGGAAGGTGATCCGCGAGTCGATGGGGCAGTCCCGGGCCACCCGGGCCGAGGGGGCCCTGGACACCGTCATCACCGGCGCTGTGGTGCTCGACCACTGGGGCGTGGTCAAGGCCGACGTGGGGCTGCGCGACGGGCGCATCGTGGCGCTCGGTCGGGCCGGCAACCCGGACACCATGCCCGGCGTGCACCCCGACCTGGTCATCGGCCCGTCGACCGAGGTGATCGCGGGCAACGGGCGGATCCTCACCGCCGGCGCTGTCGACACCCACGTGCACTTCATCTGCCCGCAGATCGTCACCGAGGCGCTGGCCAGCGGCGTCACCACGCTGGTCGGCGGCGGTACCGGGCCGGCCGAGGGGACCCGCGCGACAACTGTCACCCCGAACGCCTGGCATCTGGCCCGGATGCACGAGGCGCTGGACACGATGCCGGTCAACGTGCTGCTGCTCGGCAAAGGCAACACCGTCTCCGACGAGGCGCTGTGGGAACAGTTGCGGGCCGGTGCGGGTGGTTTCAAGCTGCACGAGGACTGGGGCACCACACCTGCGGCGATCGACGCGTGCCTGCGGGTGGCGGACGCGTCCGGGGTGCAGGTGTCGATCCACACCGACACGCTCAACGAGGCCGGGTTCGTCGCCGACACCCTGCGGGCGATCGGTGGACGGGCGATCCACTCGTACCACACCGAGGGCGCCGGTGGCGGGCACGCGCCGGACATCATCACCGTGGCCAGCGAACCGAACGTGTTGCCGTCGTCGACCAACCCGACCCGGCCGTACACCGCGAACACCCTGGCCGAGCACCTGGACATGTTGATGGTCTGCCACCATCTCAACCCGTCCGTGCCGGAGGACCTGGCCTTCGCCGAGAGCCGGATCCGACCATCCACGATGGCCGCCGAGGACCTGCTGCACGACCTCGGCGCGATCTCGATCATCGGTTCCGACGCGCAGGCGATGGGCCGGGTCGGCGAGGTGATCACCCGGACCTGGCAGAGCGCCCACGTGATGAAGGACCGGGTCGGCGCGCTGCCGGGTGACGGGGCCGCCGACAATCACCGAGCCCGACGGTACGTGGCCAAGTACACGATCTGCGCGGCGATGGCCAACGGGCTGGAACGGGAGATCGGCTCGGTCGAGCCGGGCAAGCTCGCCGACCTGGTGCTCTGGGATCCGGCGTTCTTCGGCGTACGACCGCACCTGGTGCTCAAGGGCGGCATGATCGCGTACGCCCAGATGGGTGACGCGAACGCCTCGATCCCGACACCCCAGCCGATGCTGCCCCGGCCGATGTTCGGGGCGTACGGCGCGGCGGCGGCCGCCACCAGTCTGGCCTTCGTGGCTCCGGCGGCAGTGGACGCCGGGCTCCGCCTGGACGTACGCCGCCGGGTGGTGCCGGTGAGCGACGTGCGGTCGCGGGGCAAGGCCGACCTGCCGGAGAACAACGCGATGCCGCGCATCGAGGTGGACCCGGACACCTTCACCGTGCGGATCGACGGGCAGGTGGTGGAGCCGGACCCGGTGACCCGGCTGCCGATGGCCCAGCGGTACTTCCTGTTCTGATGGCGACGCCGAGCCTGCTGTTGCTGTTGGCCGACGGGCGGTTCCCGGCGGGGGCGCACGCGCACTCCGGTGGTCTGGAGGCGGCCGTCGCCGCCGGCCGGGTCACCGACCTGGTCACGTTGGAGGCGTTCCTGGCCGGTCGGTTGGCCACCGCCGGTCTGGTCGGCGCCGCGTTCGCGGCCGCCGCGCACCGGACGGCGGTGCCCGAGACCGTCGGCTCGGCGCACCCAACCCGCTCGGGTGTCCTGACTGGACCCGCCGTCAGGTCGCAGGCGCTGGCCCGGCTCGACGCGGAGCTGGACGCGCGTACCGCAGCACCGGCGCTGCGGGCGGTCTCGCGCCGACAGGGCCGGGCTCTGCTGCGGGCCGGCCGGGCCATCTGGCCGGACGCCCCGTTCGCGGATCTGCCCGCGACGCCCGGTGGCGCACACCAACCGCTGGTGCTGGGTCTGCTCTGCGCCGCGGCCGGGCTGTCCCGCGTCGAGACCGCCACGATCGCCGCGTACGGGACGGTCACCGGGGCGGCCAGTGCCGGCGTACGTCTGCTCGGCCTCGACCCGTACCGGGTCCAGGCCCTGCTGGTCGGTCTGGCCGACGCCTGCGACGGCACCGCTGCCGACGCGGCACGGGCCGCCGACGGCCCACCGGAGCGGCTGCCGGCCGCCGCCGCTCCACTCGCCGATATCCATGCCGAAATCCATGCCACCTGGGAGGTGCGTCTCTTTGCGTCCTGACACCGTTGTGCCGAGCGCTGTGCCCGCCGTCGACCCGACCACGCCGCCGGCCGCCCCACCCCACGACGAGACCGTTCCGCACACCCACCCGGAGCCGGGGGTGGACCCCCACCCGCCGTTGGCGCGCGCCGGCCGTGCCCTGCGGGTCGGCATCGGCGGCCCGGTCGGTTCCGGCAAGACGGCCCTGGTGGCCGCCCTCTGCCGGGCCTTCGCCGACGAGTTGCGGCTCGGCGTGGTGACAAACGACATCTACACGACCGAGGACGCCGATTTCCTCCGGCGGGCCGGGGTGCTGGACCCCGCCCGGATCCGGGCGGTGGAGACCGGCTGCTGCCCGCACACGGCGATCCGCGACGACATCGGCGCCAACCTGGACGCCGTCGACGAACTGGCCGAGACGGTCGGCCCGTTGGACCTGGTCCTCGTGGAGAGCGGTGGGGACAACCTGACCGCGACCTTCAGTCGAGGGCTCGTCGACCGGCAGATCTTCGTGGTCGACGTGGCGGGCGGGGACAAGGTGCCCCGCAAGGGTGGGCCGGGGGTCACCGCCGCCGACCTCCTCGTGATCAACAAGACCGACCTGGCACCGCTGGTGGGTGCCGACCTCGCGGTCATGGACCGTGACGCGCGAGCCCGGCGCGGCGACCTCCCGACCCTCTTCCTGTCCATCGTGGGAGATCCCACGGCGTCAGCGGTCGCGGAGTGGATCCGGCACGAGCTGGCCCACCACGCCGACCTGCACCCGCTCACCGCGCCGGTCGGCCCGGCCTGATGCGAGCACTCGCCCGGCTCGTCGCCCGGGCCGACGATCGGGGCGGCACAGCAGTGGTCGAGCTGCGCGGCGAAACGCCGTTGCTGCTGCGCCAGACCCCGACCGACGGTGGTGTCGCCACTGTGCACCTCGTCGGCGGGGCGGCCGGACCGCTCGCGGGCGACGATCTGCGCCTGGAGATCGAGGTGGGCCCGGGAGCGGCGGTCCGGGTGCACAGCGTCGCCGCGTCCATCGCCCTGCCGGGCCGCTCGGGTG
Source organism: Glycomyces sp. NPDC047369 (assembly GCA_040643255.1). Classification (GTDB taxonomy): domain Bacteria; phylum Actinomycetota; class Actinomycetes; order Mycobacteriales; family Micromonosporaceae; genus Glycomyces. The sequence continues at coordinate 843,165 of JBEYTX010000003.1, forward strand.
CCGTGTCCCGGATGGCGGTGCGGGCGGTGGTACACGCCGGTGCCACGCTGCACTGGCTTCCGGAACAGCTGGTCGCGGCGGCCGGCTGCGCGCATCTCGCCGAGTCCCGAGTCGAGCTGGCAGCCGGTGCGAGCCTGCGCTGGCGCGACGAGCTGATCTGCGGCCGGTACGGCGAGACGCCCGGCGGCGCCGTGGTGCACACCCACGTGGACTACGCGGGTCGACCACTGCTGCGCCAGTCCCTCGCGGTGGGACCGCACGCGCCGGGCTGGGCCGGCCCGGCGGTGCTCGGCGGCGCCCCGGCCACCGGGTCGCTGCTGGTGGTCGACCCGTCGCGACCCGTCGACCCGCCGACGGTCGAGAGCGGTGTCGCCCGGCTGCCGTTGGCCGGCGGACCGGCGACGCTCTGGACCGCCACCGCCCCCGATGCGCACACCCTGCGCGCCCAGCTCACTGGCTAGGAAGCCCTGTCGGTCCGCCTGGCGCCCCGGCCGTTCTGGAAGCGGACACTGCGGAGAGCGTGATGTCTGTGAGTCATCGTGATGACTCACAGACATCACGCTCGCGGCGGGGTGGCGTTCGCGTCGGGGGCAGGGCGAGACGGGCGGCTCGCCCAGGGTTGGTCGGTGCGCCGGCCAGAGGTCAGCGGTGGCGGCCGGACGCGTGAACGTGCTCCCGCTGCGGAGCCGGGGCAAGACGGCCGATCAGGTCGTCGAGCTGGCTCGCCAGGTCGGCGGCGTGCGGCACTCCCAACTCGGCGAGGCTCGCGCGGACCCGCTCGTCCAGGCGGGCGTGCTCGCGGCGGCCTCGATCGCTCAGGTACGCCCGGATCCGACGGCGGTCGACCGGATCGATCCGGCGGAAGACGAGATTGCGGTCGACGAGCTGGTCGACCAGCTTGGTGAGGGTGCCCGGCGGCAGCGACGCCTCGGCGGACACCTCGCTCATCGGGTGACCCTGGCCGTCGGAGAGCAGGCAGAGCACCCGCCAGGCCTCGATGCTCAGCCCGTCGTCGGCCAGCACAGCGCCCAACCGGCGGGAGAGCAGCCGTTCGGCGCGGGTGAGCGAGCGCAGCAGGTCGGCTGGCGCCCCGGGCACGTCTGACATGAAACTCCCTGGTCCGGTGGCAGTGTCATGGTAGCGAGTCGTCCCGGCCAGTGGTGAGCGCTGGTCTTCCGTCGGGGGCCGGGCAATCATGTGCTCATGTCCGCGCCGGCACCGCCGTGGCTGACCGTCGACCGTGCCGTGGTCAGCATCGCGCTGGTCTACCCGATGCGCGGGCCGGCCGGCATGTTCGGCCCCACCTGCGAGCTCTGCGCGCAACTCGCGGTGGAGGAGATCAACCGGTGTGGTGGCGTGCTGGGCCGGGAGGTGCGGCTGGTGCCGGTCGACGGTGGCGCACCGCCGGCCGAGGTGGCTGCCGAGGTCGAGGCGTTGGTGTCGGTGGGGGCCGTGCAGGGGGTGACCGGGTGGCACATCTCCTCGGTGCGCCAGGCGTTGGCGCCCCGCGTGGCGCACCGGGTGCCGTACGTCTACACCGCACTCTACGAGGGCGGTGAGCGTACCGAAGGGGTCTTCCTGACCAGCGAGACACCGGATGCCCAACTGTGGCCCGCGATGCGGCTGCTCGCCGGGGAGCAGGGGGTGCGTCGCTGGTTCGTGGTGGGCAACGACTACGTCTGGCCGCGTCGTACCTCGCGGGCGGCCCAGCGGTACGCGCTGCGCGGCGGCGGGCAGGTGGTGGGCCGGCACTTCCTGCCGTTGGACGCGCACGACTTCACCGAGGTGTTGCGCCGCATCGAGCACAGCGACGCGGACGCGGTGTTGATGCTGCTGGTCGGTGCCGACGCGGTGCGGTTCAACCGCGCGTTCGCCCGATCCGGCCTGGATCAGCGCTGCCTGCGGCTGAGCACCCTGATGGACGAGAACATGCTGCTGGCCAGCGGTGCCGGCGCGACCCGGAGGTTGTACAGCACGGCCGGCTTCTTCGCCGGGCTGGTGACCCCGGAGAACCTCGACTTCCACGGCGAGTTCGCCAGGCGTTTCGGGGTGGAGGCGCCACCGCTGGGCAGCCTGGGGGAGTCCTGTTACGAGGGTGTCATGCTGCTCGCCGCGCTGATCGCTCAGGCCCGCACCCTCGACGTGCGGGCCATCGAGACGGCCGCCGACACGGTCGCCTACCACGGGCCGCGTGGACGGCTGCGGCTGCGTCAGCGGCATGTGCGTCAGCGCATCTACCTGGCCGAGGCGGACGGGTTGGACTTCACAGTGCTCGCCCAACTCTGAACGGGCGTCGGGAATCGGCCGACCAGGCCCTTGACAGCGCCACCCGATCCCGTCCTAAGATGCTTCCTGCGTGAAGTATCTGGCCGGGCGGTCAGCTGTCACCATTGTGCGCCCACCGTCGGCTGATTCTTCCGCCCACCATTGTGGTGGCACTTATCTCGCGTCTTTCCCAACGGCCGACACCGTTTCCTCCCCACGGTGTCGGCCGTTTTTCGTGCGCGCCTGACGGGCCCCTCGGAAACAGTCAATTAAGGACCGGGAAACACCCGCGCAATCATGCCGGTCGACGCTTTCCCTGCCCATATCCGATCCGGTGCCCCGCACGGCGTCCACCCGTCGACCTCGGCATCGCCCACGTCAGCTCCATCGGACCGCACCGACCGTCCTTAACGTCACCTGAGTGCACCGCAGGGAGAGTAGATGTCATTATTCCGGGGCCGCCGCATCCTGGCGGGTGCCATGACAGTGGTCGCCGCGGCCGCGATGACCGCGTGCGGCAGCAAGACCACCGACGAGGGCGGCGCCACCGGCGTCAGCGCCGACGTCTCCGGCGACACCGTCAAGGTGGGCCTGCTCAACTCGCTCTCCGGCACCATGGCGATCAGCGAGGTCACCGTTCGCGACGCCATCATGCTCGCCGTCGAGGAGATCAACGCGGCCGGCGGTGTCCTCGGCAAGAAGATCCAGCCGGTCGGTGAGGACGGCGCCTCCGACTGGCCCACCTTCGCCGAGAAGGCCGAGAAGCTCATCTCCGAGGACCGGGTGGCCGCCGTCTTCGGCTGTTGGACCTCGGCCAGCCGCAAGGCCGTCAAACCGGTGTTCGAGAAGAACAAGGCGTTGCTGTTCTACCCCGTGCAGTACGAGGGTCTGGAGCAGTCGCCCTACATCTTCTACACCGGAGCGACGACCAATCAGCAGATCGTTCCGGGGCTCGACTACCTCAAGGCGCAGGGCGCGAAGTCGGTCTATCTGGTCGGCAGCGACTACGTGTTTCCCCGTACCGCGAACAAAATCATCAAGGCGTACGCGACCGCGAACGGGATGGCCGTGCTGGGCGAGGATTACGCGCCGCTGGGCTCCACCGAGTTTGGCACCATCGTCAACAAGGTCAAATCGTCCGGCGCGGACGCGGTGTTCAACACGCTCAACGGTGACAGCAATGTGGCCTTCTTCAAGGAATACAAGTCCGCGGGGCTGACCGCCGCCGCCATGCCGGTGGTGTCGGTGTCGATCGCCGAGGAAGAGGTCAAGAGCATCGGCACCCAGTATCTGGAGGGCCAACTGACGGCCTGGAACTACTACCAGACCACCCCGGGCGCGGCGAACTCGAAGTTCGTGGCCGCGTACAAGGCGAAGTACGGCGCGGACAAACCGACCAGTGACCCGATGGAGGCCGCGTACGTCGGGGTCCACCTGTGGAAGGCGATGGTCGAGAAGGCCGGCGCCTTCGACGTGGAGAAGGTCCGCTCCGCCTCGGACGGCATCACCTTCGACGCGCCGGAGGGTCTGGTCACCGTCGACGGCAAGACGCAGCACATCGCCAAGACCGCCCGGATCGGCAAGATCGGCGCGGACGGTCTGATCACCGAGGTGTGGAACTCCGGCAAGCCGGTCGCGCCGGATCCGTACCTCAAGACCTACCCGTGGGCGAGCGGCCTGAGCTGACGACGCCGGCCCGGGCGGGCCGCGCGGAGACGCGCCCCGCCCGGGTCACCCGACCAGCAGTACGGAGTACCCACCGTGACAGTCCTCTTCGGTCAACTCTTCACCGGCATCAGCATCGGCGCGGTGCTGCTGCTCATCGCGCTCGGCCTCGCGCTGACCTTCGGCCAGATGAACGTGATCAACATGGCGCACGGTGAGTTCATCATGGCCGGCGCGTACACCACCTACGTCCTGCAGCAGAGCATCACCGGCGCCGGCCTGTCGCTGGTGGTCGCGCTGCCGGTGGCGTTCGTGGTCGCCGGCGCCATGGGTGTCCTGCTGGAGGTGCTGCTCATCCGCCGGCTCTACGCCCGACCGCTGGACACCCTGCTGGTCACCTGGGGGGTGTCACTGATGCTGCAGCAGCTGGCCCGCGACGTCTTCGGCAGCCCGAACGTGCAGACCCGCGCGCCCGAACTGCTCACCGGCAACGTGGCGCTGCCCGGCGGGCTGACCATCGCCAACAACCGGCTGTTCATCCTGGCCCTGGCGCTGGCCGCCGTCGCGGCGCTCACACTGGCGCTGCGACTCACCCCGCTCGGGCGTCGGATCCGCGCGGTGGTGCAGAACCGCGACCTCGCCGCCGTGTCCGGCATCGCCACCTCCCGGGTCGACCGGACCACCTTCTTCCTCGGCTCCGGCCTGGCCGGGGTGGCCGGGGTGGCGCTCACCCTGCTCGGCCCGATCGGCCCGACCATGGGCACCAACCTGATCATCGACGCCTTCCTGGTCGTCGTGGTCGGCGGGATCGGCCAGCTCAAGGGCAGTGTGATGGTCGCCTTCGCCCTCGGCGTGCTCCAGGCCACCGGGGAGTACCTGACCACCCTCAGCGTCGCCAAGGTGATCGTGTTCGTGGCGATCGTCGCGTTCCTCCAGTGGCGGCCACAGGGCCTGTTCACGTTGCGGACCAGGAGCCTCGCATGACCGCCGTCACCCCCGCGCCGCCCAGCACCGCCGTCGCACCGGCCCCCGCCGGCGCCGCACCACCGAACCCGCCGGGACGGCGCTCGCGGCTGCGGACGGCGGCCGGGTTCGCCTTCGGCGCGGCGCTGCTCTTCGCCGTCGCCCCGCTGGTGCTGTCGGACTTCCGGCTGGCGCTGCTCGCCAAGTACCTCTGCGTCGCCATGGTCGCGGTCGGCATCGGGATCGCGTGGGGCCGGGGTGGGATGCTCACCCTGGGTCAGGGCGTCTTCTTCGGCCTGGGCGGCTACGCGATGGCCATGCACCTCAAGCTCGCCGACGCGGGCCCGGGTGGGATGCCCGACTTCATGCAGCTGTACGGGCAGCTCGACGAGCTGCCGCTGTGGTGGCGGCCGTTCGCCAGCCCGTGGTTCGCGCTGCCCGCCACGGTGCTGCTGCCGATGGCTGTCGCCTTCGGGCTCGGCTCACTGGTGTTCCGCCGCCGGGTGCGCGGCGCGTACTTCGCCATCCTCAGCCAGGCGCTCGCCGCCGCGATGGTGATCCTGCTGATCGGTCAGCAGGGCACCACCGGCGGCACCAACGGGCTCACCGACATCAAGGGCTTCTTCGGCTACGACCTGGACGACCCGGTCAACCAGCGGATGGTGTACTTCATCATCGCCGGGACGCTGCTGGCGTTGCTCGCGCTGACCCGGCAGCTCATCCACAGCCGCTACGGCGAGCTGCTGGTGGCGGTCCGCGACGGTGAGGAACGGGTCCGCTTCCTGGGCTACGACCCGGCGTCGGTCAAGCTGGTGGCGTACGTGGTCGCGGCCGGCATGGCCGGGCTGGCCGGTGCGCTGTTCGTGCCGGCGGTGGGCATCATCTCGCCGGCGCTGATCGGCATCGTCCCGTCGATCGAGTTCGTCATCGGCGTCGCTGTGGGTGGCCGGGCCACACTGCTCGGGCCGGTGCTCGGCGCGGTGGCGGTGGCCTGGGCGCGGACCGCCCTGTCCGAGCGGTTCCCGGGCACCTGGACGTACCTGCAGGGGTTGCTCTTCGTGGTGGTGGTGGCGTTCCTTCCCGGCGGCCTGGCGTCGCTGTGGGCGCTGGCTCGCCGCCGTGACGTCGGCGCGCGGCCGGTGCGGCGCGGGTGGTTGCCGGCGGCCCGACGACGCGCCGAACGGACGGAGGTGCCTGCGGCATGAGTGAACGCACCGAGCGCAGCGAGGGCCGTGAGCGCATGCCCGACCGGCACGGCATGAGTGAACGCACCGAGCGCAGCGAGGGCCGTGAGCGCATGCCCGGCCTGCACGGCACGAGCGGGGAACGGTTGGACGGGTTGTCCGTCCGCGACGTGCGGGTCAGCTTCGACGGTTTCACCGCCGTCGACGGGGTCAGCCTGGAGGTGCCCGCCGGGGACATCAGGTTCCTGATCGGGCCGAACGGGGCCGGCAAGACCACACTGGTCGATGCGATCACCGGCCTGGTCCGGGCCACCGGCTCGGTCCGCTTCGGTGCCGAGGAGCTGCTGGGTCGCCCGGTGCACCGGATCAGCCGGCTCGGCATCGGGCGGACGTTCCAGACCTCGACGGTCTTCGAGGAGCTGTCGGTGTTGCAGAACCTCGACATCGCCGCCGGGGCCCGGCGCAGCTGGGCGACGCTGGCCCGGCGTCGCCGTGGTGTCCCCGACGAGGTGGCCGCGGCGCTGGAGACCATCGGGCTGGCCGAGCGCGCCGGGCATCTCGCCGGGACCCTCGCGCACGGCCAGAAGCAGTGGCTGGAGATCGGCATGCTGCTGGTGCAGGACGCCCGGCTGTTGCTGCTGGACGAACCGGTCGCCGGCATGAGCCACGAGGAACGCGACGCCACCGGCGCCCTGTTGGAGACGGTGAGCCGGGACCGCACTGTCGTCGTGATCGAGCACGACATGGACTTCCTGCGCCGGTTCGCGCGCAGCGTCACGGTGCTGCACGCCGGGCGGGTGCTCAGCGAGGGCACCGTGGCGCAGGTCCAGGCAGACCCGCGCGTGCAGGAGGTCTACCTTGGCCACCCGGTCGACGCCGGGTCGGCCCGCACCGGCCGGGAGGCATGATGCTGACGCTGCGCGGGGTGCACGCCGGGTACGGGCGTTCTCGGGTGCTGCACGGGGTCGACCTGGCCGTCCCGCCCGACGGGGTGGCCGCGGTGCTCGGGCACAACGGCGCCGGCAAGAGCACACTGCTGCGGGTCGCGGCCGGCCTGCTGCGTCCGAGCGCCGGCACCGTCGAGTTGGACGGTGCGGACGTCACCCGCGCCGGGCCGCACGAGCGGGTGGCGCGGGGGATGGCGTACGTCCCGCAGGGCCAGCAGTGCTTCCCGCACCTGACCGCCGCGGAGAACCTGCGGTTGGTCGCCGACGGCCGGCGCGACGGGGCGGTGGCCACGGCGGAGGTGCTGGATCTGTTCCCGGCGCTGCGCCCGCTGCTGCGGCGTCGGGCCGGGCTGCTCTCCGGCGGTCAGCGTCAGCAGTTGGCCATCGCCCGTGCCCTGATCACCCGGCCCCGGCTGTTGATGCTCGACGAGCCGACCGAGGGCATCCAGCCGTCGGTGGTCGCGGAGATCCAGGAGCGGATCGTCGAGTTGACCCGGCAGGCCGGGTTCAGTGTGCTCCTCGTCGAGCAGCACCTGGGTTTCGCGTTGCGGGTGGCGGACCGTTACCACGTGCTGGAGTCCGGCCGGGTCACCTCGCACGGCGACGGGGGTGTCACGGCGGAGCGGGAGGTCCGGGCCGCCCTGGCGGTCTGATCGGCGGGGCGTCTGTCACGGCTGGAGCCGGTTGAGGAAGTCGCGGACCAGCCGGACGACCTCGTCGAGGTGCGTCTCGAGCAGCCAGTGGCCGCCGTCGAGCAGGTGCAGGTCCGCGTCGGGCAGGTCCCGCAGGTAGGCGCGGGCCGCGCCTTCGGGCATGTAGCCGTCGTGCGGCCCCCACACGATCAGTGTGGGCGGCCGGTGGGTCCGCAGGTACTCCTGCTGGCGCGGGAACCAGGCGACGGTGCTGCCCTGGTCGGCGAGGAGTCGCAGCCAGGCGTCGCGCCGCCGCGGATCGGTGACCAGCGCGCCGGAGAGCCGCCACAGGTCCGGGCTCACCCGGTCGGTCAGCCGGTCCGGCAGTTCGCCCAGGAACTCGCCGCGAAAGCCGTCCTCGCTGATCGCCGTGGCCAACTCCGCTCGGCCCTCGTCGGTCGGGTCGCGCCAGAACCGCTTCAGCGGCTCGTACTTGGGCCCGTGCTGGTCGGGGTAGATGTCGCCGTTCTGGATGACCAGGCCGGCGACCCGCTGCGGGGCGGCCATCGCCAGGCGCAGCCCGAACTGGCTGCCGTAGTCCTGCAGGTAGATCACGTAGCGGGTCAGCCCCAGCGTGTCGACGAAGCGCTGGAGCAGGTGAGCGTGGGCGTCGAAGGTGTACGCGAACCGGTCGGGGTCGGGCAGCGCGCTGTAACCGAAGCCCGGGTAGTCGGGCGCGATGACGTGCCACCGGTCGGCCAGCGCGGGCAGCAGGTGGCGGAACTGGAACGATGACGACGGGTACCCGTGCGGCAGCAGCACGACCGGCGCGTCGACGGGACCGGCCTCGCGGTAGAAGATCGCGATGCCGTCGACGTCGACGGTCCGGTGGCGTACGGCGTTCTCGGCCATTGACTCTCCTGATCCGGTCACGGGGTGGACCCCTCGACCGTGCCAGACGTCCGGCCGTCGCGGTGCGGCATTGCGGTCAGCTCGTCGGTGCGGGCCCGGTCGAGTCGCGGACGACCAGCAGGTGCCCGGTGGGGCGGCGGCGGGGGCGGGTCGTGCGGGGCTTGAGCGCGAGGGTCAGTGCCGTGCGGCCCATCTCGGTCATCGGCAGCCGGATGGTGGTGAGGCTGGGTGCGAGGTCGGCGGCCACGGAGACGTCGTCGAAGCCGACCACTGACATCCGCGCGGGCACCGGCACCCGGCGGGACCGCAGTGTGGACAGCACGCCCATGGCCATCACGTCGTTGAGCGCGATGATCGCCGTCGTCTCCGGATGCTCGTTGAGGATCCGCTCGGCGGCGGCGCGCCCACCGTCGCGGGTGAAGGCGCTGTGCACGACGGCGAGGTCGACGGGGGACCGGCCGCGCTGGCGCACTGCCGCCGAGACCCCGGCCAGCCGGTCGGCGACGGTGGTGAGGCCGGCGCTGCCCGCGGCGACCGCGATCCGTCGGTGGCCGAGATCCATCAGGTGCTGGGCGAGGGCGTGGCCACCGGCCTCGTTGTCCGGCAGGACGGCGTCGACGCCGAGCGCGTGTCGGCCGATGGCCGCGGCCCGGCCGCCGTGGTCCTGGAACGCGGCCAGCTCGGCGCGGGCCGCGCTCTCCATCCGTGGGTCGTCGTAGCCGGAACCGCTGATCAGGACGATGCCGACCCGTTGGGCGATCAGGTGGCGCAGCTGGTGCAGCTCGTAGTCGGGGTCGCGGCCGGACTGGCAGATCTGCACCAGCAGCCCCTGCTCGGCGGCGAGCTGGATGACCCCGGCGGCGATCTCGGCGAAGTACGGGTCGTCGACCTGGTGGACGATCAGACCCACGGTGGAGGTGGCTCCTCCGGCCAGGGTGCGGGCGTACGGGTTGGCCACGTAGCCCAGCTCGCGGGCGATCTGGCGGATCCGGTCGGCCACCTCGGCGCTGACCCCCGCGCGGCCGGCGAGGGCCCGGGAGGCGGTCGCCAGCGAGACAGCTGCGTGTTCGGCGACGTCCACGAGGCGCGGCCGCCGGCTGGCCCTGGACATCCGCAACCCTCCGGAAACATTCATGTCACCCGATCTATTGCGAGTGGCATTGATCGAAGCCTAGGGTACGTAAGCGCTTACGTAAGCGCTTACGTGACCGGCATCCTCCCTGCCGCGAAACGAGGTGACAGCCATGTCCACTGCCCGACGAGCGGCCGTCTCCCTGCTGGCGATCGGCGTCCTGGCCGGTGTGGGCACGCCACCGGCACAGGCGGACCGGCACACCTCGCCCGACGTCCACCCGGCGCTGCGCACGCATCTGGTCGCCGCGTACGACTTCGACCACCCGGTGCCCGGCGACCCGGCCCTGGAACGCGACCAGGGCCGTTCCGGCACCGAGATCGAGCTGGTCAACGGCGGCGCGGCGATGCGGGTGCCGGACCACGCCTACCGGGGCAGCCGCAACGCGGTGCAGACCCGCCAGGTCGACCCCACTGGTGCCGGCAACGACGACTGGAAGGCCGGCACCTGGTCGGCCAGCGGGGTGCGGACGCTGCGCGCCTTCAGCGCCACCGCCGGCACCACGGTGATGGGCTGGTTCAAGCTGAACATGGACAGCCCGCTGCCCAACTCCACCACCGCCGACCCGGACGACAGGTACAACGCCATCGGCCTGGCCGGGGTGCTGACCGGCGACTCCGACGGTCACGGCGTCCGCGCCCTGCTGGAGCTGATCGACGTCGACGGGCAGGTGCGCCTCGTCGCGCTCGGCCGGCGGCTCGACGGCGGCAACTCGCAGACCTTCGCCGCCACCCAGGACTGGCGCGAGCTGCTGCCGGTGGGGCAGTGGGTGCACCTGGCCGCCACTTTCGACTTCGACACCGGCGCGCTCGCCCTCTACCGCAACGGTGAACCGGTGGACGGCTTCTACACCCGCACCGACGACCCGTGGCTGGTGTCCGGACCCGGCCCGCACCTGACCAGCGCGTCCGACCCCCGGGGCATCAAGATCGGCGGCAGCTTCCCGCAGGACACGGTGGAACGCAACCCGTGCGACTGCCGGATGGACGGCCTGATGTTCCTCGACAGTGTGGTCTCCGCGAACGACGTACGGAGGCAGTACCGCCACCTTGCCCGCTGACCACCCTCGGCACCGTCCCACCGAGAAGGAGACACGCGTGCGCACAGTGCACCGCCGCGCCGGCACCACCCGCCGGCTAACAGTGAGGGCCGGCCTCACCGCCCTCGTGCTGATCCTATCCACACTGGTCGCCACGCCCGCACGGGCCGCCGACGCGGTCTACGACCCGATCCCCGAGATGCCGACCCAGTCCCGACTCGGGCTGGTGCTCGGCGAGTACGCCAGCTTCCCGCAGTCGTACCCCACGCCGGCGCCGACCGACGCGCGGCTCATGCGTACCGCGCGGATCAACACCATCATGGAGGTGCCCGACGGCTCCGGCCGACGGGCGGTGCCCGACCTCAACGGCAGCCTCTACCTCGTCGAGAATGGGGTGCCGCACGTCTACCTGGACGTGGCCGCGACGTTCGCGCCGCGGTTCTTCTCCGGTCGTGGGCTCGGCCAGGGCTTCGGGTATGTCGCGTTCCACCCGGAGTTCGGGGTGAATGGCCGGTTCTACACCATCCACACCGAGTTGGCGTCGACGACGACCGCCGTACCGGACTACGCCCAGCCCAACACGCTCTTCCACGGCGTCATCACCGAGTGGACGGCGACCGACCCGGCCGCCGCCACCTTCGCCGGTACGCACCGCGAGGTGCTGCGCATCGGCTTCGGCGGCCAGGTGCACGGCATCCAGGAAATCAACTTCAACCCCACCGCCAAGCGCCACGACCGCGACTACGGCCTGCTGTATCTCGCCGTCGGCGACGGCGGGCAGGGCGCGCGCAACACCGACCCGCAGAACCTGGCGGTGCCGCACGGCAAGCTGCTGCGGATCGACCCGCGGGGCACCAACGCCGCGAACGGGCGCTACGGCATCCCACCGACGAACCCGTTCGTGGGGCGGGCGGGCGCGCTCGGCGAGCTCTACGCGGTGGGTTTCCGGGACCCGCACCGGTTCAGCTGGGACCGGGCGACCGGTCGGATGTACCTCGGGCACATCGGTGAACACGCCGTCGAGGCGATCTACGAGGTCCGTGCCGGGGACAACTTCGGCTGGAGCGAGCGGGAAGGCTCGTTCGTCTTCGACAAGACGGCCACCAACCCCTGCGACCGGCTGCTCCCGCTGCCCGCCGACGACGCCAGCTACGGCTACACCTACCCGGTCGCCGCGTACGACCACGACCCCGCCGCCGGCTGGAACTGCACCGACGACGTCGGTGTCGCGGTGGCCGGTGGTTTCGTCTACCGGGGGCGGACGCTGCCCGCGCTGCGCGGCAAGTACGTCTTCGGTGACCTGGTCGACGGCCGGGTGTTCTACACCGAGGCCAACGAGATGCGCCGGGGCCGGGGTTTGGCCACCATCCACCAGCTCGCCCTCTTCGACCCGGCGGGCACCCCGGTCCGGATGCGCGACCTGTCCGCGCCGGGTGCGCCCGGCGACCCCAACCGGGTCGACCTGCGCTTCGGCACCGACGCCGCCGGTGAGCTCTACGTCGTCGCGAAGGCCAACGGGAAGGTCTGGAAGGTGACCGGCACCACCGGGTACGCCAGCGGCGACGTCGGGGACGTCACGCTGCGCCGCACCGCCGGGGCGGCCAACTGGGCGCCGGTGACGCCGGCGAAGTGGCGGTTCGCAGGCGACCAGGTCATCCTGGCCGAGGCCGGGGAGAGCCGGCCGGGTCCGCGCCGACCCTTCGAGTACGCCGTGCTGACCGCCGGACCGGCGTGGTCGTCGGTGCGGGTGGACGCTCAGGTACGGCTCGACACACCGGTGGAGGTCAGCAACCGGGACGTGATCATCGTCTTCGGCTGGCGCTCGGACACCGAGTTCTACTACGCCCACCTCTCCACCGACAACACGATCTATCCGCACAACGGCATCTTCAAGGTGGACAACGCCGACCGGGAACGCATCGACCACCAGTGGAACGGCCGGTCCCGGGGCGCGAACCCGGCGATCACCGATGCCCGGTGGCACCGGGTGCGGGTGGTGCACCTGCCGGCCACCGGCGAGATCGCCGTCTACGTCGACGGAGACCGGGACCCGCTGTTGACCGCGAAGGACACCACGTTCGGCGCGGGGCGGGTCGGCTTCGGGTCGTTCGACAACGTGGGCCGAGTGCGCGACCTGACCGTCACCGGCACACCAGCCGGCACCGGGTCAATGGCGGGCTAGACCGCGCCGTAGTGCAGGGACAGCCCGGTGGCGGCCCGGTCGGCGGTGATCTGCATCATGCTGCCCACCATCGTCGCCCGGTCCGTCACCAGGGCCGTCCCGTCGGGCGCGTAGGTGATCCGGTCGCTGACCAGCACCGGCGCTCCCTCGGCCTCGTCCAGATGCCGGGCCACGTCGACGCTCAACACCTCCGGCCGGATCGTCTCCGAGGCCCGGGCCACCGTCACGCCGAGGTCGGCCAGGGCCGCGTACAGCGACGTGCCGGTGAAATCCACGTCGTGCAACCGGCTCGCGTGCGGCTCGCGTACCCAGGAAATCTGGTGAATGGCGCGGCGGCCGGCGAACGCGCGGACCCGCTCGAGGCGCAGGCCCGTCTCGGCCTCGCGGACCCGCAGCCGGGCCGCGACGCGTGCGGGCAGCCGGCGCTGCGCGCGGGAGAGCACCGTCGTGTGGACCTCGTGGCCCTGCTCACGCAGGTCGTCGCCGAAGCTCCGCAAGGATCCCAGCTGGTACGCCGCGGGCGACGGCGCGACGTAGGTGCCCTTGCCGGGCCGCTGGACGATCAGCCCTTCGGCGCTCAGTTCGCGCAGGGCCTGCCGCAGTGTCATCACCGTGACGCCGTACGCCGCGCTCAGCTCGCGTTGCGCGGGCAGCGCGTCGCCCGGCCGGTAGTGGCCGTCGCGGATCTTGGCGGCGAGGTCGGCGGCGATGGCCCGATAGCGTGCCACTGGTCTGCCTCCCGATGCGTCGACTGTCCGCCCCCCGTCGTCGACGGCCACCGCCGATCATCGCACGGGGGCCACCGGCGACAGCGCGGCCCGCAGCGACGCCACGAAGGCCCCGACCTCGGCGGGGTTCGCGCCGTCGAGGATGCGCCGCATGACGGCCGCGCCGACGATGACGCCGTCGGCTGCCGCCGCCGCCTCGGCCGCCTGCTGCGGGGTCGAGATGCCGAAGCCCACCAGCACGGGCAGGTCGGTGACCTGCTTGAGTCGGGCGGCCAGCAGGACGGCCGAGGGCGCGAGCCGGTCACGTTCGCCGGTCGTGCCCATGACCGACACGGCGTACACGAAACCCTGACTGCGCCGGCCGATCTCGGCGAGCCGGTCGTCCGGCGTGGCAGGTGAGGCGAGCAGACTCACCTGGACGCCCGGCACGTCCAACCCGGCCAGCTCGTCGAGGGGCAGGTCGGGCACGATCAGCCCGCTCACCCCGGCCGCCGCGAGCGCGTCGCCGAACCCCGGCCGCAGCGCGATGTTGGCGTACGTGCTGGCGACCAGGGGGATGCCCACCCGCGTTCCGGCGAGGTCCGCCAGGACCGAGGCGGGCGTGGTGCCCCGGGCCAGCGCCGCGTCCGAGGCTTCCTGGATGGTGGGGCCGTCCACAGTGGGATCGGAGAACGGCAGCCCGACCTCGATCATGTCGGCCCCGGCGTGCGCGAAGGCGCTCAGGAAGGCCGTCCAACCGGGCACGATCCCGCCGGTGATGTAGGGCATCAACAGCTTCATCCGAGGTCCGCCTCCGCGATCAGGGTGGTCACGTCCTTGTCGCCGCGCCCCGAGAGGGTGACGAGCACTGTCGACCCGCTGGGCAGCTCCGGTGTGCCGGCGGCGCGAACGACCCAGGCGAGCGCGTGGGCCGACTCGATGGCGGGCAGCACGCCCTCGGCCCGCGCGAGCCGGACGGCGGCCGCGATCGCCTCCCCGTCGGAGGCGGTGACGTACCGGGCGCGCCCCAGATCGCGCAGGTACGCGTGCTCGGGGCCGACGCCCGGGTAGTCCAGCCCGGCCGCGATCGAGTGCGCCTCCCTGATCTGCCCGTGCTCGTCCTGCAGGAACAGCGACCGGAAGCCGTGCAGAACGCCGACCTCCCCGTTCGCCGCGCCGGAGCCGCCTTCGGCTTCGACCCCGACGAGCTTCGCCGACGTCTCGACGAACCCGGCGAACGTGCCGGCCGCGTTGCTGCCGCCGCCGACGCAGGCGACCACGTAGTCGGGGGTGGCAGCGGGCAGTTCGGCCGCGCACTGCTGTCGGGCCTCGTCACCGATGACGCGCTGGAATTCGCGGACCATCATCGGATAGGGGTGCGGACCGATGACCGAGCCCACGCAGTAGTACGCCTCGTCGGCGTCGGTCACCCAGTGGCGCATGGCCTCGCTGGTGGCGTCCTTGAGCGTGCGGCTGCCGGTGGTCACCGTAACGACCTCGGCGCCCAGCAGCCGCATCCGGAAGACGTTGTGCGCCTGGCGTTCCACGTCGCGTTCGCCCATGAACACCGTCACCGGTAGACCGAGCAGGGCACCGGCCGTCGCCGTCGCGACGCCGTGCATGCCCGCTCCGGTCTCGGCGATCAGACGGGTACGCCCCATGCGCCGGGCCAGCAGCGCCTGCCCGAGCACGTTGTTGATTTTGTGGGATCCGGTGTGCGTCAGGTCTTCCCGCTTGAGCAGCACCGTCACGCCAAGTTCGGCCGACAGTCGCACGGCCGGCGTCAGCGGCGTCGGTCGTCCCACGTGCGCCGACAGCAGCGCGGTGAGGCTGCCACGGAACCGGGGATCGGCCCACGCCTCAGAGAAGGCCTCGGCGACCGCCTCGCAGGCGGGGATCAGGGATTCCGGCACGTACCGCCCGCCATAGCTTCCGTACCGCCCGGGGGGAACCGTCGCGCGTACTGTTATAGAACTCATGCAACAGTTATAGAACAGTTTGCCGTGCCCTGGCAACAGCCGACCCGCCTCGTCATCCGTCGACCTGCGCCGCGGCACCCCGTGCGCTTCGTAGACTTCCTGTCATGCCGGAGATCGTCGAGTTGCTGGCCTCGCCCGTGCACCGCTTCCTGGGCCGGCCCGCCGACGGTCCGGCACCCGCCCCACCCGGCGAGCTGGTCGACGCCGTCCGGATCCGGGCCGGCCTCGGCATCGTCGGCGACCGCTACTTCGGTCAGCAGGCACACCGCGACGCCAGCGTCACCGTCATCGCCCGGGAATCGCTGCCGGACGGCATCGGCCTGGCCGAGGTGCGGCGCAACATCCTCACCACCGGGATCGCCGTCGACGAGCTGATCGGCAGAGTGCTGGTGCTGGACTCCGGCGACGGCCCGGTCAGCCTGCGGGTCAACCGGGCGGCCCGACCGTGCGCCTGGATGGACGTCACCGTCGGCCCGGGGGCGTGGAAGGCGCTGCGCACCACCGGCGGCATCCGCTGCACCCCCCTCAACGACGGCACCCTGCGCGTCGGCCCGATCGACGCCGTCGTGACCTGAGGAAAGGGCTCGACGGCAGCACACCGGGACCGGATCGTGGGCAGTTCCCGTTCCCGTTGGTTAGGCGGAATCGGCGAGGTGACGCCGCGACGAGCCGATGCGTGGTAGAACCAAACCGCGCATCGGCTCGTGGGTCTCCGGGCAGCCGGAGCCTTGCCGGACGAGGCCTCATCCGAACAGAGGTGGTGCGGTGAACGCCGAGCTGCGGCAGCTCATCGAGGAGCTGCGGGCCGACCTGGCCGATCTGCCGGAGAGCCTGGCGTACGCCGAGTTCGGCGAGGGGGCGGCCATCGACGCCGTGCCGGCGGGGCTCCCGGCCGACCTGCGGGATCTCCTGCTGGTGACCGACGGGATACGGGCGGGTCGGGTCGAGCTGGCGTCCACGTCGACCCTGCCCGGGATCCAGTACCACCTGGACTACGCGCCCGAATTCTCGGCCATTCCGCAGAACCGGGCCGGCTGGCTGGTGATCGGCACCCGCAGCGACGAACCGGTCTTCATGGACCGTGGCACCGGAGCGATCTGGTACTTCCCACCGACCGGCACCGAGTGGTTCATGTCCGACGCGTTCGAGGAGCTCGCCCCCGACGTGGAATCCTTCGTGGACTACTACCTGCTCGGGCCGGGTTACGCCGACCTGACCCCCGCCGACGACCGGTGGTTCGCGTTCCTCGACGAGCAGGGCCTGCTCGACGAGGACGACGAGGACGACGAGGACCCGAGCTGAGTCAGACCGGGCTGATGTGCGCGGCCAGGACCCGCCAGCCGTGTGGGTCGTCGTGGACCCAGGTCCGGGTGTAGCGCAGCCGCGCCGCGAACGGCACCCCGTCGAGGGTTCCGGACACCCGACCCAGGAAGAACGTGACCCCCGTTCTACCGACGACGAGCAGGTCCAGTTCCTCCTCCACCAACTCCTCGACGACCGAGCGGCGGTCCCGGTGGGCGGTCAGGTCGTCCTGCTTGGTGAGCGCACGCCCGTCCGGGCCGATGGCGATCAGCTGGTCGACCAGCAGTTGGTCCAGGGCGGCGACGTCGCCGGCTCGCTGGGCGGCCTGCAGGGTGCGCTCGGCGTCGAGCAGCTCCGCCTCTCGTGCGCTGTCCGGCATCGTGGCGTCCTCCTGTTCGGGGCTGACCCGGGGCCACCGTCGGCCCGGGCTGTCCGCATTGTGACAGCCGTCGTGGCCCGCGTGGGCGGGGATCGCCGCCGACGTTCACAGACTCAGGCGAATCCGTACGACGGTCTCTCCGGGGCCGGTGAGCACCGCCACCTCGTCACAGATCTGCTCGACGATGGCCAGCCCGCGACCGCGTACCGAGTCGGCGGCCGGCATGCTCCGCCCGAACGCCCGCGCCGGCCCGTGGTCGACCACGTCGCAGAACAGCTGACCCGACTCCGCCCAGAGCCGGACCCAGCCGCCGCCGGTGGTGTGCTGCAACGTGTTGGTGGCCAGCTCGCTGACCGCCAGCGTCAACAGCTCCACCCGCTCGGCCGACAGGCCGCGGGCCAGCGCCCCGGCGCTGACGAACGCGCGCAGCGCTCGCACGTCGGTCGCGACCTGGTACGCCATGGTGTCTGTGGCGTGGGTCGGGACATTCTGCTCGGCCACGGCCTCCCGTCGCTCTCCCGGCATCAGCCCGCCCGACGCGGCTGCCCGGCCGGCGGCACCGCGATCCACGCGGGTGTCGTCGGCGTGCGAGCCTCGAAGTGCGCCATCGGGCAGCCGGAACCCTTCTCGTAGCGACAGCTGTTCTTCACATCATGTCATCCACTGACCCGTTGGCCGTCTCGTCCGTTCGGCGGTTGATCACCTGCGGGCCGGACCGCCCGGCTGGGCTCGCTGGCCGGACACGGTCACCGCGCGGCCGGGGCGGACTTCGCGGCACGGTGCTGCCGTCGGGCCGGTGGACGGGTTCGCCGTCACTGACGGATGTCCAGGGCGCCGATCAGCCCGTCGCGCAGCGTGAACCGGTACCGCAGCTCGACCGGGCTGCCGGGGAAGTCGCCGGACACCCGGGTGAGGGCCAGGTACGAATCGCCCGCCTGCGGGGTGAGGCGGACCGGCTCGGCGGTGTACGAGTACGCGTCCATGGTCTTCTGCCGCCAGGAGCGGATCGAGGCCCGCCCGTCGTACAGCCGGTCCTCGTCGGCGACGCTGGCGGTGTCGGCGAAGCAGGCGACGAAGGCGTCCAGGTCCCGGTCGTTGACGGCCCGGAAGTACCGGTCGATCACGTCTGGCAGGTCGAGGGCCATCTGCTCCTCCTGCGGCACGGGCCGCCGTCGGGCAGCCGTCGGGTTCCCGGTCCGACCTCACCGTACGAGAAGCCGACGGCGTCGCGCGGGGCAACCAGCAGAACCATCGCGCCGGCCGTCGGGTTTGCTGCCGCGTGGCCCGGGTAGCCACGCGTCTCCGAGGCGAAGGGCGGGGACATGGCCGAGCTGGCGTTCGTCGACAAGGTTGCGGCACGCGCGAATGTTTCGCCGGAACAGGCGCGCCCGCTCACCGAGGCGGTCCTGCGGACCCTCACCGAGCGGCTCAGCGGCGGGGAGGCGGGCGCGTTGGCCCCCCACCTGGCCGACGAACTGAGCCCGCTGCTGGTCAAGGCGGCCGAGCCGGCCGAAACGTTCGACTACGACGAGTTCCTGCGCCGGGTGGCCGACCGCGCCGGGATCGACCGCCCGGCCGCCGAGCGGGGCACCCGCGCGGTGTTGCAGACGATGCACCGGGTGGTCGGGCACCGGGAGTTCGAGGACGCGCTGGCCCAGTTGCCGGCGGACCTGCGGGCGCTGGCGCAGCCGCTGCCGCACGGCCCCTGACCGACGCCTCGGAGCGCCTCCCACAGGATGCCGGGGGCGGGGGTCTTCTCCGCGCGGGGCCGACCGGGGGATGATGCCGGTGCGACAGCGGTCAACCGTGGAGGTCAGGCGATGGCGACGCGTACCCCGGAGGGTGTGGACGCCGCGCGGGCCCGGCGGCGTGGCGGTCTGCTGGTCGTCGCCTTCGGCCTGCTGGCGTACGCCGGGACGACAGCTGTCGACGCGCCGACCCGCGCTCTGGGGCTGTCCTGGTCGATCATCGGAGCGGCCGGCGCGCTCGGCGTGCTGACCATCATGGTCGCGGCCCGCCGCCGGGCGGTGCGCCTCGCGGACGCCGCCCGCCTGATGATGGCGGTGGCGGCGCTCGCCGCGCTGGCCGTCGGGGTCGCGTTGGCGCCCCGCGGCGCCGAGCGCGGATTCGTCATCGCGGTGACCGGGGTGCTGGCCGCGGCGCTGGCGGCGTCCGCGTTGCTCGCCGGTGACCTGCGGCCAAAGGGCCGGGGCGCGGCCTGACCCGCCGATCAGGCCACGCCCCCACGTCCGACTGTCAGCCGGTTACCCCGCTGCTGACCACCCACTTCTGGTGTGCGCCGCCCGCATAGGTGCCGAGCTGGATCTGGGTGCCCTCGGCGGTGTTGCCGCCGGCGGCCTCCATGATCTTCCCGGACTGCGGGTTGCGGATCGACCCGTCGCTCTGCGGTTGCCAGACCTGCGCGCCGGTGCCGTTGCAGGTCCAGAGCTGGATCTTCGTGCCGTTCGCGGTGCCCGCATTGTCCACGTCCAGGCACTTGCCGAGCGCGCGGTAGGTGTCGCCGACCCGGGTCCACGACTGCGCGGCGGTGTTGTTGCAGGTCCAGAGCTGGATCTTCGTACCGTCGGCGGTGCCCGAGTTGTCGACGTCCAGGCACCTGCCGCCGACGCCGGTGATGGTGCCGCCGCTCGGCGGTGGCGGACTGCCCGGGATGGAGTTGAGCGTGTACCACGCCTCGGTGCTCCACAGTGACTGGCCGGTGGTGGAGGTGAACGGGCGCGGCGAGCGCAGGTGCACCACCCGACCGGCCTTGCGACCGGGCACCACCAGGGTGACCTTCTTTCCGTCCGAGGAGAGGGTGGCCGAGGTGACGGTCAGCGTCTCCTCGTCGATCTTCGGCCCGCCGTAGGCCGACGTCGCCACGTACCGCCATTGCTTGATCTTGTAGCGCGCGGCCAGTTCGGCGGCGGTCCCCGCCGAGACGGGCTGGGTGTACTCCACCTCGAAGCCGGTGGTGGTGGCGCGCATCGCGAGCATCTCGAACGTGGTGGAACTGTTCGGGGTGAGCTTCTGCAGGCCGTACGACAGTTTGCCGCTCTGGCCCCAGTTGCCGCCCGCGCCGAGCCCGCCGACGTAGATCGCGCCGTCCGGGCCGATGTTGACCTCGGAGACACCCGCCTCCAGGCCCTGGGTGAGCCGGAACAGGGCGCCCTGGTACTCGCCGTTGACCTTCTCCACGTTCGCCCGTTGCAGGCCACCGTAGGTCACGTCGCCGATCACGAACTGGCCGGCGTACCGGCCGCTGGTCAGGTAGAGCGGCGTGCTGGGCGAGTTGGCGATCTCGTTCTGCGGCATCCAGAGCACCGGCTGCGTGACCGGGGCGGTGTCGAACGGCCCCGCCGGGTTCGTGTAGTGGTTGAAGAACCGGCCCTGCTTGACGTGCACCAGCTTCGACGAGGGCAGCCAGCCGCCCTGGTTGTCGGTGACGAAGAGGCCGCCCTCCGGACCCCAGCCGATGCCGTGCGGCGTACGCAGGCCGCCGGCGACGTAACTGACCGCGCCGGTGTCCTTGTTGACCTTGATGGTGGTGCCCCGGTTGGTGGCGGGTTGCGGGTTGGTGGTGGCGCCGCCGGAGTTGATCGACACCGACAGGTTCAGGTAGAAGAACCCGTCGGCGTAGAGCAGGCCGAAGGCGAACTCGTGGAAGTTGCCGCCGTAGGGCCAGGTGGCAACGGTTTCCAGGCGCTCGGCCGCCTCGTCGCCGCCGGTGTTCACCAGCCGGGTCAACCGCTGCTTCTCGGTCACGTAGACCACCCCGTCGACGACCTTGAGCCCCATCGGTTCCTTCAGGCCGCCGGCGATCTTCTTGGTGGTGACGGTGCCGGGGCTGGTCGAGCCGCCGGTGTTGCCGAGGATCCAGACCTCGCCGTCCTGGGAGGTGCCGGACTGGTCGCTACCGCCCCAGGTGCTGATGACGAGCCGGCCGTCGGCCAGCCAGTCCATCCCGGTGACCTTCGGCTGGAAGCCGCTGGGCCGCAGGTTGGTCAGCGTGTAGCCGGGGTGCACGCCGGTCAGCGGCAGCCCGTCGCCGGGGGAGTCGAAGACCCCTTCGCACTCCTTGCGGCCGGGCGCGGTCACCCGGACCACGCCGGCGTCGGTGCTCAGCGCCGAGTTCGGTACGACCACGAAGGCCGACGAGCCGGGCGTCTTCCACTCCAGGGTGATCTGCTGTCCACCGCCGCGCTCGAAGTGGTCGATGCGCAGCGGGTGCAGGCCGGCGGTGAGGGTGACGGTTCCCTCCTTGGGCGGGGTGGCGCCGTGCAGCCCGTCGTGGTTGATCACCACGGCATTGTCGATGGACAGTTTGGATCCGTCGTCGCTGCTGAGCCGGAACGTGTAGCTGCCGGCCTGGGTGGTGGTGATGTTGCCGAGCACCTGCGAGACGAAGTTGTCCTCGAAGCCGAAGTCGGCCGCCGAGGTCCAGTTGATGGTGGACATCAGCTTGTCCACGTTCGGGGTCTGGGCGGGCTTGAGGGTGCACAGCTCGGACAGCGGCACCTGCACGTCGAAGACGCGCAGTGTGACGCCCGGTTCCTGCGCGGGGGCGGCGGTGGCGGGGACGGCCCAGAGGCCGGCGGCGAGGACGAGCGCCAGCGCACCGAGGACGGGATGGTGGAGTCGGCGTAGCAGGGGTGTGCCCATCGTTCCTCCAGGAGGCAGTGGAGTGCCCGACGGCCGGCGTGGATCAGCGGTGAGGATGACCGTCGGCCCCGGCTCCGTAACGTCCTCGACGCCGACGAGTGACAGTGCGGAAACACCGGGTTGATGGGTCGAGACATTAAGGTGTTTCGATTGCACTGTCCATGGCTTCGCCTCGATACATCAAAAGTTTCCTATGTCCGTGCGAAAGTTCGAGGCGGTATGCGAAGAATGCCGGTTGCTGCGGTGGTCTACCGCCGTCCGCGCCGTGCCGGACCACCCGTCCGGGCACCGGTCTTCCGAGTCGGACCCGCGGCCTTGCGGGTGCCGCCGCCGCCCCGACCCGCCGCGCCGGTCGGCCGGCGGCCCGCCGGGGAGGCGCCCCGCGCCGCAGGTCGACGGCGGGCCGCCAGCAACACCACCGCCGAGACCACCACGACGATCAGGGCCGGGACCAGCCAGGCCGGAAAGCCGCCGCCACGCTGCTCCGGGGCGGCGCCGGCCGGGTCGTCCGCCGACGCGTCGGTGGGGGCGACCGGGCTGCCGGTGGCTCCTGGGGTGGTCGAGCCCCCACCCTCGGCCTGGGCGATCAGCGCCGGATCCGGCCCCGCCGTGGGCGGCGACCAACCGGCCGGGGCAGGCGTGCCGGGGCCCTGGTAGTCGAAGCTCACCTCGCCCCGCACCGCCTCACCGTCGGAGGCCACGGAGAGATAGCTGGCGGTGTAACGGCCCTTCGCCGGCCAGTGGGCGACGGTCACCATGGCCGGGAAGCCGGTGTGGTACAGCCGTGGCTCGAACACGCCGTTGACCATGAAGTACTCGGTGACCGGCTTGTCCAGTCGCTTCGGCTCACCGTGCGACCAGCCACTGTCCACTCGCGACCCGTCCGGCCCGGTGACGGCGAAGTGCGCGTTCGAGGCCGGCTTCTCGGTGAAGTACAACGCCAGCTGCGTCAGCGGCTCGCGTACCACGGTGCCGGTCAGCGGGGTGGAGGTCGCCAGCTGGCCGTGCGCGTACGCCGGGGCGACCGGCAGCAGCAGCGACACCGCCAGGGCCGCTGCCAGCGCCGCCACGGTACGGCTCAGAACCTTACGCACAGTGACCAGCTTCGATCGCATTCGTTCATCATGGTCATTTCCCCGGCACCGAACAAGACGTAGAGTTCTCCTCCCCGACGATCAAACCGACACCCGTCCCCCTCGCGTCGTTCGGAGTCCACCCGTGTTCGTCCGCACCCCCGCCGCCCGCACCGCCGCGACCGTCACCGCCGTCGCCCTCGCCGCCCTGCTCCTCGCCGGTTGCGGGCAGGACGACGACCCCTCGGTGGGCACCCCCTCGACGGCGCCGACGTCCGCCGGCCCGTCGGGCGCCACCCCCACCGCACCCGCCCCGACGGCCACCGGCACCCCCAGCGCCGCCGCCAGCACCCCGGCGGTGGACCGACAGATCACCGTGACGATCGCGAAGCGGCGGGTCGATCCGCCGACCGGGCGGGTCACCGTCAGTAAGGGCGAGCTGGTCCGGATCACTGTCACCTCCGACGTGTCCGACGAGTTGCACGTGCACGGCTACGACCTGGGCGCCCGGCTGCCGGCCGGCACGCCCGGCTCGGTCGAGTTCCGCGCCGACCAGACCGGACTGTTCGAGGTGGAGACGCACGACTCCGAGCTGGTGCTCTTCCAGCTCGTCGTCCGCTGAGCGGCATGACGGCCGCTCCCACGCTGCTGGCCCACGGTGTCGGTGGCCGCCAGGACCTGCCGATCACGCTGCCGCAGCTCGTCGTCGCCGCCGCGCTGACCCTCGTCGTCACGTTCGTGGCACTGGGTGTGCTGTGGCGCGAACCCCGGCTCGACCGGGACGCCAGCGGCGGTCGTCCCGTGCCGCGCTGGCTCGCTCGACTCGTCGACGCGCAGGCCGTCCGGTGGGCGCTGCGCGGGCTCGGCCTGCTCGCCGCGGCCTGGTTCTGCCTCGGCCTGCTGGGCGGGCCGGACACCGCTGACAACCCGACGGCCGGCACGCTCTACGTCCTGCTCTGGGTCGGGCTGGCACCGCTGTCGCTGCTGCTCGGCCCGGTCTGGCGGGCGGTCAACCCGCTGCGCACCGTGCACCTGCTCGTCGCGCTGGCCGCGCGGCGCGACCCGCACCGTGGGCTGCGTGAACTGCCCGACGGGGTCGGATGGTGGCCCGCCGCCGCCACCCTGTTCGGGTTCGTCTGGCTGGAACTGGTCGCCCCCGACCGGGCCACCCTGCCGGTCATCACCGCCTGGCTGGCCGGGTACGCGGTGCTCCTGCTGGTCGGCGCGGTGGTGTTCGGCGCCGGCTGGTTCGACCACGCCGACCCGTTCGAGGCGTACAGCACCCTGATCGGTCAGCTCGCCCCGCTCGGCCGGGCCGCCGACGGCGTCCTGGTGTGGCGCAACCCGCTCGACGGGATCGCCGGTCTGCGTCCCCGCCCCGGGCTGGTCGCCGTGGTGATCGTGCTGCTCGGCTCGACCATGTACGACAGCCTCTCCAACGCGCCGGGCTGGTTGCGCTTCAGCCAGGAGAACGGCCTGCACCCGGCCGTCACCGGCAGCGCCGGCCTGAGCCTCGTCATCGCCGCCGTCGCGGTGGCGTACCTCGCCGCCACCGGCGCCGCGGCGCGCATCGGTCGCGCGGACCCGGCCGAGGCCCGTGCCGTGCCGGGCGAGATCGCCCACTCCATCGTGCCGATCGCGGTCGGGTACGTGGTGGCGCACTACTACTCGCTGCTGATCCTGGAGGGCCAGCGCACCGTCGCGTTGCTCTCCGACCCGCTGGGCACCGGTGCCAACTGGCTCGGCACCGCCGACTGGGAACCGCACACCGCGCTGGTCACGCCCTCCGGGGTGGCCACCCTGCAGATCACCGTCATCGTCCTCGGGCACCTGCTCGGCACCCTGCTCGCCCACGACCGCGCGCTGTACCTGTTCCCCCGGGCCCGGGCGGTGGCCGGCCAACTGCCCCTGCTGGCACTCATGGTCACCTACACCGTCGCCGGTCTGCTGCTGCTCTACGCGGGGTAGTGCCGCCCGGTTCCGAGCCGTGCGCCATGATGGCCCGTGCACTCCGATCTTCAGCGCTACCTCGACGACCTGGTCAGCACCGCCCGGGACGTGCTCGGCACCGACCTGGTTGGGGCGTACGCCGCCGGCTCGGTCGGGCTCGGGGCGTACCAGCCCGGTCGCAGCGACGTGGACGTGGCGCTGCTCAGCGCCGGGCCGCTCGCCGAGGCAACCAAGCGGACGTTGGTCGCGCGGCTGCGGCACGAGGCGCTGCCCTGCCCGGCGCGTGGGCTGGAACTTGTCTGCTACGACCGGGCGGTGGCCGCCTCCGGCACCCCCGAGCCCGGCTTCGAGGTCGAACTGAACACCGGGGCCGGCATGCCGTTCCGGCGCACCCTCGACCCCGCCGACCGCCCGGTCGCCGACGGCCGGTTCTGGTACGGCCTCGACCGCAGCATCCTGCACCAGAGCGGACTCGCGCTGCTCGGGCCGCCAGCGGGGGAGGTCTTCGCCGACCTCGCCCCGGCCGACCTGCGCCGGCTGCTCGTCGAGGCGCTGACCTGGTGGCTCGCCCTACCCACACCGCCCGCCGACCAACCCGCACCCGGCACCGAGGACGCCGTGCTCGGGGCCTGCCGATCGCTGGTGCGCCACCGCGACGGCATCTGGCTCGCCAAGACGGCGGCCGGTCAGCGGCTGATCGACGCGGGGGACCCGGCCGAGGTCATCCGGCAGGCGGTCGCCGCGCGGCACGGCGGGCCGCCGCCCACCGGGGCGCAGGCCCGCGCCTTCCAGCAACGGGTACGCGACGAGATCGCCGGGTAGCCGGTGCACGGTTGGTCGAGCGGCGCTCAGCGGACCGGGCGGGACTCCAGCGAGGCGAACAGCAGGTTGAGGCCCTCGGTCATGGTCGGGTGGGTGATGACCGCGTCCCGCAGGGCGGTCCACGGCATCGCGGCGAGCATGGCCAGCTGCACGGAGGTGATCACCTCGCCGGCCTCGGGGCCGAGCAGCGCCGCGCCGAGGATCCGGTCGGTGCCGGTGTCGATGACCGCCTTCCACATGCCCCGGGTCTGACGCAGGGTGCGGGCCCGGGGGATGGCGGCGACCGGCAGGTGGGCGACCTGGACGTCGTACCCGGCGCGGCGCGCCTCGGTCTCGGTCAGCCCGACCCGGGCCAGCTCCGGGGTGGTGAAGACGGTGTACGGGATCAGCCGGTCGGCGGTGCTGCGCCGGCCTCCCGCGAGGTTCGCCCTGATGATCCGGTAGTCGTCCAACGAGACGTGGGTGAACTGGGGGCTGCCGGCGACGTCTCCGGCCGCCCAGGTGTGCTCGGCGCTGGTGCGCAGGTGTTCGTCGACCTCCACGAAGCCCCGTTCGCTGAGCCGTACGCCGGCGACGTCCAGGCCGAGCCCGTCAGTGACCGGTTCCCGGCCGGCCGCCACCAGCACGTCGTCCCCGATCACCACGCCGCCGTCGTCCAGCGTCACCCGCAACGCGCCGTCGGGGTCCCGCTCGATGCGCGCTACCGCCACACCCACCCGTACGTCGATGCCGTCGTCGAGGAAGACGCGCATCACCGCGTCGCTCACGTCGGGATCCTCCCGGGTGAGCAGCCGTGGACCGCCCTCGACCAGCGTCACCGCGCTGCCGAACGACGCGAACATCTGCGCGAACTCCACCCCGACGGTGCCGCCGCCGAGCACCACCAGCCGGGCCGGCAGCCGATCCAGGCGCAGCAGCTCGTCGCTGGTGAGCACCCCGGCCTCGGCCATCCCGGGCACCGACGGCAGATGGGGGCGGGTCCCCGTGTTGATCACGACGTCGGTGCCGCGCAGCAGCCGCTCGCCACCGTCGGCGAGGGCCACCCGGACGGTCCGTGGGCCGACGAACCGGGCCTCGCCGATCACCAGGTGCAGGCCGGAGTCGAGGAACTGCTGCCGGTTGGCGGCGACCATCCCTTCGACCACGTCCTGCTTGTGCGCGCGCAACAGGTCCACGTCGACCCGGCCGCCGTCGACAGTGAGGCCGAGCGCCGACGCGTCCCGCAGTTGGCGGGCGGCCCGCGCGCTGGTCACCAACGCCTTGGTCGGGATGCAGGCGACGTTGATGCAGCTGCCGCCGATCATGCCGCGCTCGACCATGGCGACCCGCTGACCGGATCGGGCGACGTCCATGCTCAACGTCTTCCCGGCCTTGCCGCCACCGACGACGAGCAGGTCGAACTCCTCCGGTTGGTCGGTCACCCGGCGCTCCTCTCGGTCACCGGCCAGGCCGGCGGCCACCGCTGGTGCACGGCGGCCAGCCCAGCCTGCCAGCTCCGTCGGGCGCGGCGATCCGGTTCCGCGCAGAATCCACCCGGACCCTGACCAGGTGCCGAGGACCCACGCGGCGAGCCCGGTGCGGGATCATCGGTGGATGCCTGACATCTCGGCGCAGTTCCGTGCCCGGATCCGCCATGAGCCGGATCGGTCGTACGCGGTGCTGGTCGAGGGACCTGACGGGGAGGTGCTGGCCGGCGCTACCGGCAGCCTGCGGGAGGTGCGCACGGTGGCACGCCAGGGTGCGGCCCGCCTGTTCGGCGTACCGCTGGATCAGATCGCCCGGTGAGCACCTCGACTTCGCCCCCGTCCTCACCGACGGGGAGGCCGCCGACTTGCTGCGGTATCTCGCCCGGTCGGCTCAGCCTCCGTCGTGAGCCACGTCTGTGTCCTGCCAGCGGTAGAGGTCGCGCAGCAGGGAGATCTCGGCGCCGTGATGGATCAGCTCCCGGTTGACATGCAGGATGATGCCCTCCATCGGAAACCGCTCGGTACCCACCGGGGGCGGATTCTCCAGGTCGGCGTCCGAGAGCTCGCGGACTCCGGCGTTCCATCTCCCGTACATCTCGTCGAGCTGGTGCAGCGCCTCGTCAGCGGTCCCCGCGTAGGCGAAGGTCTGCGAGTCGACGTCCTGGCCGCCGAAGTGCCATCCGACCCGATAACCCAGGCAGGAGACGATGATGTGCGCCAACCGCCAGGCAATGGTGGTCACCGGCGCCGGTACCGGGTCAGGGGACGCGTGGTCCACCGTCCATGCCCCCGAACCTGCTGACATCGGTGCGGTCGACGTGCCACGTGGGCGGATGCTCCAGCAGCCGGGCACCGGCTCCCAGAAGTACTCCTCATCCGTCAGATCGTCCAGCCGCGGTCGCAGGTTCTTGCGCCAGTGCCGGTCCAGTTGGTCGGCGAGTCGCTCGCTTCTCGTCACCGCCGCACACTACGGACAACGGACCTGGCTGCCAACCCCGGGCGGTCGACCCGGGCCCGTGCGGAGGTGCTCCGGGCCCGGGTGCAACCGCTGCTGAGGTCAGTGCCGGGCGGCGCCGTTCTCACTGACCGGCTGCCCGAAGGCCAGGAACGGCACGGGCGTCGGCGCGTCGGTGCCGATGTGCCGGGGGAAGATCGGCTCGGCGTCGGCACTCACCTCACGGGCAGCAGTAGCGTCCGGCGCCACCGACTCGTCCGCCACCACCGCCGCGCCACCGTGCTCACCGTTCACCTGCTCGGACGGGTCGCCGTCCACCTGCTCGGCCGGGGCCTGGTCGGCGGGGCCACTGTCGACAGGGGAGCGGTCCGATGTGGCGTGATCGGCGTCGGCCTCGGCCACCGGCGCTCGCTCCGTGGCGTGCCGGTCGACGTTGAGCTGCTCGACACCGGTCCGCTCGGGGGCGGGTCGATCGGCGCTGGCGCGGGAACCCACCATCGGGTACTCCGCGGTCTCCGTACCGCCGGCTGCCGCGGCCATGACCGCGGCGGCGGCGAGGTCGGCCACCCGCTTGGCCTCCCGCTGCACGCGGGCGCGGACCTCCTTGGCGTGCCGCTCGGCGGAGTCCCCGGCCCGGCGGGCCTCGTCCAGGCGGGCGTTCTCGGCGGTGAGGTCCCGGCGGACCTCACTGAGCCGCTGCTGCATCCGGGACAGCTCGTTCTCCAGCGCCTCGCCCTCCTGGCGGATCTCGGCGAGCTGCTGGCGGCCGGTGTCCAGCTCGGCGTGCAGCTCCGCGGCCTCCTGCCGGCGCTCGTCAAGCTCCTTCTGCAGGGCGGCGAGCTGCTGCTGCTGGCTGGCGGCCTGCTCGTCGGCGCGGTTGCGCAGCTCGGTCACGTGCTGTTGCGCCTCGGCCAGCAGCGCGGCGATCTGCTGCTCGGTCGCGCTGCGCTGCTCGGCCAGCTCCTGCTCAGCGGCGGCCTGCTGTTCGGCGATGTCCTGCTCGGCGGCGGTGCGCCGTTCGTTGACCTCTCGCTCCACGTTGGCCTGCCACTGGGCCATCTCCTGCTGGTTCTTGGCGCGGGCCGACTGGAGTTCCTGCTGGATCTGGGTACGGGCCGACTTCATCAGCGCGTCGGCGGCCACCCGGGTCTGGTTGAGCTGCTGCGCGCTCTGCTCGGTGATCCGCTTGGCCTCGTGCTGGGCGCGCTCGTGCGCGGCCTCACCGTCGGCCCGCAACTGTTCGGCGTGCTCGCGGATCGCCGTCAACTCGGCCTCGGCCAGGGTGCGCCGCTCCTCGTACGCCTGCTCCTGCTCGGCGCGCCGGGCGGCCAGTTCCTCGGCCAGGTCCTGACGTGCCTGCGCGGACCGCTCACGGGTGTCGGCGAGGATCCGCTCAGCTTCGCTGCGCAGTTCGTTCGCCCGGTCGGTGGCCGACTCGGTGATGATCCCGGCCTGCTTCTCGGCGAGGGCCATGATCTCGCCGACCATCGGGCCGAGGTCGTGGAACGAGGCGCGGTCCACCTGCACGGGCTGCTCCTGAAGCTCGGCCAGTTCGGCACGCAGCCGCTGCACCTCGGCGGTCAACTCACGGACTCGGACGGCGGAACGCCCGTGCTCCCCGCTCAGCATCGCGATCTGACCGTCGAGCTGCTCCAGGTGCCGGTCCACCTGGCGTTTGTCGTATCCGCGCAGGGCGAGCTCGAAGCTCGGCCGGGAGGCCGCATCGTCGCGTGCTGCGTGCGGCTCAGCGCCGATGGACATGCACCATCCTCCGTACGATCGGGGCGTCAGGGTCGGCGGTCGCCTGCCCCACGGGCCGTCAGTGTGGCGCAACGCTACCGCCGAGCGGACCTCATGCGAAGTCCTGCCCCACCCCCTCTCACGTTGTCGCCCCGCGTTCCCCCGTTCCCGCGCCGATCACGGACTCGTGGTGCCGGAAAGGTGCTGCTCCACCACCTTTGTCATCCGGGGAAAGTCCATGATCGACGCAGGTCGACGTGCGGACGCGGGGCGACGGGCCGGTGCGGGTCAGCGTCGGCGGGCGACCAGGACCGCGTCGTGGTGGGTGACGTCCTCGCCGTCGGGGTTGGTGGCGAGGCGGGCGCGTTCCTCCGCCGTCAGCACCTCCCAGTGGATCGGGTCCAGATCGGCGGCCACCTCCTGCGCGGTGTACATCGCGTCCGGCATGTGCATCCGGTGCGCCGCCCCCCACAGGTCAGACGGGTGGTGGCCGACGATCAGCAGGACGCCGCCCGGTGCCACCGCCGCGGCCAACCGGGCGAACAACTCCTGCCGCTGCTGCCGAGGCAGGTGCATGAACTGCGCGGACACCAGGTCGTACGCCTGCTCGGCGGGCGGCTTGTCCCGCAGGTCGACGTGGGTGAACTCGATCCGGTCACCGACGCCGGCGGCCTCGGCGTTCGCGGCCGCCCGGCTCAGCGCCGTGCTGGAGATGTCCACCGCCGTCACCTGCCAGCCACGCGTGGCCAGCCACACCGCGTCGGCGCCCTCGCCGCTGCCCACGTCCAGCGCGCGCCCCGGGGTCAGGTCGGTGACCTCGGCGACCAACTGCGGGTTCGGACGCCCACTCCACACCGAGGGCCGGGACTGGTAGCGCTCCTCCCACGCCGGCTCCTCGAACGTCGTGGCCACCAACTGCCGGTACGCGGCCACCGCGTCGCGGGTCTCCTCGGCGATGAGATCGGCGTTGATCGCCGCCGCGGCGGTCAACCCGGCCCCGGCGGACGTGATCACCTGTCCCCGGAGGTCGGCCACGTTGCCCGCCACCCAGACACCGGGGACGGCGGTCGCGCCGGTGGGGTCGGCCGGGATCTGGGCCCCGATGACATGCTCACCCATCGTCACCTCTTCGGGGGCCAGGCCCAGCCCCACCAGCAGGTCGGCGCGGGGGGTCAGTCGCGTCGCCACCACGATCGCGTCGAGCGCCACCACACGACCGTCGGCGAGCCGTACCCCGGTCAGCGCGTCGTCGGTCACCTCCACCGCGGCGACCGGGCCCGGCACCACCGTGATGCTGCGGGCGGCGAGCCGTTCGGCGGTCTCCGCGTCCGGTGCCGGGGTGTCGTGCAGCAGGAGCAGCACGGAGGAGCTCCACTGTCGCCACATTTCCGCCTGGTGCACGGCCAGTGGCCCGGTCGCCAGGATGCCGATGCGACGGTCCCGAACCTCCCAGCCGTGGCAGTACGGGCAGTGCAGCACGTCGCGACCCCACCGCTGTGCCAGGCCGGGCACGTCGGGCAGTTCGTCGGTCAGCCCGGTGGTCACCAGCAGCCGCCGGGCGCGCACCGGCTCGCCGTCGTCGAGGCTGAGCTGGAACCCGTCGTCGTCCCGGGTGGCGCTGCGCACCCGCCCGGTGCGGAACTGCCCGCCGTACCCGGCCACCTCGGCCCGTCCGACCGCGAGCAGCTCACCGGGCGGCGTTCCCTCCCGGCCCAGGTAGTTGTGTATCCGGTCGGCGGGCGCGTTCCGCGGCTCACCGGAGTCGATCACCAGCACCGACCGTCGGGCCCGGCTCAGCGCCAGGGCGCCGCTGAGCCCGGCAGCGCCGCCGCCCACCACCACCACGTCGTATGTCTCGTCCACCGGTTCGTCCCCCTCGTGTTCTGTCGGCTGTCACCACCATCCGCCGCCGCCAGCCCGGCGGCAACTATCCTTGCCGTTATGGCAAACGAGGACAGTGCCGCGCTGGCGGCCGTCGGCCCCCGGCTGCGTGCCCTACGTCACCAACGCGGGACCACGCTCACCCAGCTCGCCGACCTGACCGGCATCTCGGTGAGCACCCTGTCCCGGCTGGAGTCCGGGAGCCGTCGACCGACGCTTGAGCTGCTACTCCCGCTGGCCAGGGCCTATCAGGTGGCGCTGGACGAACTCGTCGACGCCCCGGCCACCGGCGACCCCCGGGTGCGCCCCAAACCGATCGTCCGGCACGGCGTGACGTACCTGCCGCTGACCCGCCGGCCGGGCGGTGTGCAGGCGTTCAAGCAGATCTTCCCGCCGGACCCGTCCGCCGGAGGCCGGATCCCGCAGGCCCACGAGGGGTACGAGTGGCTCTACGTGCTCTCCGGCCGGATCCGCCTGCTGCTCGGTGACCGTGATCTGACGCTCACCCCCGGCGAGGTGGCCGAGTTCGACACCCGCATCCCGCACCTCTTCTACAACCCCGGCCCGGGCACCGCCGAAGCCCTCAGCCTGTTCGGGCCGCAGGGGGAGCGGCTGCACGTCCGCGCCCGTCCCGCCAGCCCGGACAAACAGCAGTGACCAACGCGGGTTCCGTGTTGTCGGGGCGTCGCCGCGACCGGGACGCCCCGACAACACGGACCGTCGGTGCGAAGATGGCGCGATGACCGACGCGGCATCCCGGCCCCGGAGCGACCGGATCGAGCACCGTGACATCGTCGTCAACGAGGTCCCGGGCTTCCGCCCGCTCACGTTGGACCTGGTCGTGCCCGTGGCGGCCCGCCAACCGGTCCCGGTCCTGGTGTGGATCCACGGTGGCGCGTGGCTGTTCGGCTCGCCCAAGCAGCCACCGGAGTGGCTCATGGAGGTGGATCCCTTCACCGCCGCCATCCGGGCCGGTTTCGCGGTCGCCTCCGCGCAGTACCGGCTCAGCGGCGAGGCACATTTCCCCGCCCAACTCGACGACGTCACGGCGGCGGTTCGCTGGCTGCGCCGACACGGCGACACGGCGGGCGTGGACCGCGAACGGATCGGGGTTTGGGGCGAGTCGGCCGGCGGACATCTCGCCTCGATGCTCGCGCTGACCGGGGACGACCAGGACGACACCCGCGTCCAGGCGGCGGTCTGCTGGTACGCGCCGTCCAACCTGCTGACCATTCAGTCGCAGGCCCACCCGGCCGGGACGATCGACCACGACGCTGCCGACTCGCCCGAGTCGCTGCTGATCGGCGCCCCGTTGGCCGGCAACCCCGAGCTGGGCCGGGCAGCCAGTCCGATCGCCTACGTCACCGGCCACGCCCCGCCCATGCTGCTGGTGCACGGCGAGGAGGACCTGGTCGTACCGGTGGGGCAGAGCGAGGAACTCGCCGCGGCGTTGACCGCGGCGGGTGCCGAGGTCGAGTTGTCGGTGGTGCGGGGCGCCGACCACTGTTTCGTCGGGGTGCCGCTGGAGCCGCTGATCCGCGACACCCTGGTGTTCTTCACCCGAGTCCTTGCCCCCGACACCGGGGTGCTGCCGCCTCCGTAGGGTGACCCGGTGACCGCCTACGACGTCGCCGCCAAACTCCCCGACATCGACCGGCTGCGCCAGCGCTGCAAGGCCTTGGCCGTACTCGAGCGCATCATCGACGGCGGGGACCCCTACTACGCCTACACCTCGACCTGGGGCACGGACGAGGCGGCGCTGATGAGCAATGGCAGCGGCGACGAGTGGGCCGTCGTGTTCACCCCCGACGGCGCCTTCATCCGGCTCTTCGACCATGAATCGGCGATGTCGCCGTACCGTCATCCGGACCACGAGCTGTGGCCCGGTCTGGTCGACGGCGTCCCGGAGGTGCTGCGTTCTCAGCTGACGGAACCCGCCTTCTGCGACGAGGACGGCCGACTCGTGGCGACCACCGTGCTGTGGCGGCTGGTGGAGGACGACCGCTGGCACGCCGGTGACGGCATCACCTTCCCACCACTGCACCGACCGTACGACGACAGCGGCCCGGATGGGTCGGGCATGCTCGACATCCTGCTCGACGACATCGTCGACCGCTTCGTCGAATTCGCCGTCGACTACTACGAGATGACGGTGGACCGGGCGGCGGTCGAGCACATCGTTGCCCATCGGCCGCTCACCGACCGTGTGACGAGGGCCCTGAATCCGCAGCTCAGCGTCGCCGATCTGCGTTCCGACATCGCCGCGATCGGCTATCCGATCGCCGGGGACGGCACGCGCGACGGCGCCACGGTCCAGGTCAAACCTCATGGCGCGTTCTCCGTGAACAGCGTGGGACTGGACGGTGCGCCCTTCCCGTTGAGCTTCAGTGTTCGCGAGACAGGCGGCTCCTGGATGGTGAATGCGACTGCGGCGCAGGCCGCCGAGCTGGCCGATGTGCTGATGCTCGCCGGGAACGACACCATCATGGTTGTCGGCGTGGAGACCAACAGCTTCCTGGACGAGGAGTATCAGCAGTGGCGGCCGTCACGGATCGCTGCCGAACAGGGCGTCAGCTTCGAGGTGCATGAGGTCCGCGCGCTGGCGGCTGGCGTCGTCGGCCTCAGCGAAGAGGCCCTGCTGATACCCCGGGAGCAGCTGCCCCGGTTCCTGGCCGGTTGGTACCCCTACGAGCTGACCTTTGTCGACGTGCCGGGTACGCCTTCCGCCGAGCGCGTCGACGAAATGATCGTCACCATTGGAACGGCCACGTTCGACGAGCCGGTCCTACCCGCTCTGGCCGGCTCACGCCTGTTGTTCTCCGGGCATGACGACTGCTACGTGTCTGTCGAAA
Organism: Glycomyces sp. NPDC047369; assembly: GCA_040643255.1. Lineage (GTDB taxonomy): Bacteria > Actinomycetota > Actinomycetes > Mycobacteriales > Micromonosporaceae > Glycomyces. Next base: position 877,854 of record JBEYTX010000003.1, read on the forward strand.
CGACGGACCCCGCGGTGCCTGCGGCGGTCCTGGGCCGGCTCCTGGTCTTGCTGGTCGGCTCGGCGCTTGTCGACACCACAGTGGTGGAGGTGACGGCGCCCGACGTCGAGACCGTGGAGCGGCTGATCGAAGAGAACCGGCACTGGGTCGGCGAGCTGGGCCCCGCGACGCGGGGCTCGGTGACCGTCGAGCTGCACGCCACCCCCGGGTCGTGGCGGCTCGGCCAGTCGCTTCCGAAGCAGGTCGACCGCACGATGGTCTACGACATCGCGGACAGGGTCTGGCGGTGACCGAGACGGTTGCGGCACCCCGAGGTGGTGAACCATGGGTACGCCAGGGAGCCTCCGGCGCGATGCCGGAGGCTCCCTGATGTGTCGGTCAGTTGAGGGCGTAGATCTCCGCGGCGGTGGTCCACGGGTTGCCGTTGACCTCGCTCAGGGCGCGCAGTCGCAGATACTGGCCCGTTTTCGCGGTGAACCGGACCTCCTTCTGGCTGGCGTTGTTGGCGAACGTGCCGGTGGCCACGGCCGTACCCCAGTTGGTGCCGTCAGTGCTGACGTAGACCTCGTACTGGCCGATGCGTCCGTTGGCAGCGCCGGAGCCTGCGTCCTGCCGGGGCAGGTAGCGGATTCCGGAGACGGAGTAGCTCGCGCCCAGGTTGATCTGGATCTCGTGGGGCATCGGGGCGTTGCCGCCGGTGTACTTCGTGTGCCAGATGGTGCTGAGGTTGCCGTCGAAGGCGTTGGTCGCGGCCCCGTTCTCGGCGGCCGTCTCCTGGCTGTCCACGTACTTCAGCGACCATCCGGTGCGGGGGATGACGCCGGCGCTGGGCACGCAGACGGTGCTGAGCTGGTGTGCGCCCCGGTCCGGACGGCAACCCGGGGTGACGGTGCTGCCGAAGTAGTCGCGGCTGCCCGGGCTGGTCATGACCTGGCCACTGGCCAGCGCCGGGGAGCCGGCGCGGAGCCGGTAGCCACCGGCGTTGCTGATCGAGGTGGCGGTGCCCGGCGCGACGAACAGCGGATCGGTAGTGATCTTGTTCGAGTCGGCGGGCTCGCCGGCGGGGTGCTGGCCGTAGAACACGTTAGAGTCGAACAGCAGCGCGCCGGCGTTGTAGCTGGCCTGGGTCGAGGTCACGTAGAAGATGTTGTTGTAGAACTCGACATTGGCGCCGGCCGAGCCGTTGCCGTTGTTGATGATCTGGGCTGCCTCGCCCACGTAGAAGACATTGTTGTAGATCTTCGTGTTGGTGAGTTTCCCGCAGACCAGGTCGAAGATCTGGCCGCGGTCGTTCTGGCTGATGTTGTAGCGCACGATGTTGTCTTTGGTGGTCGAGCCCCCACCGTTGCAGAGCAGGATGAAGCCGCCCTCGTTGTCGTGGCTGTAGTTGTACTGGTAGATGGTGCGGATGTTGCCCTCGTCCAGGTCGAAGCCCTGCCCGTCGCAGGTGCTCCGGCCGCCGCTGACCTCGTTGAACTGGAACAGGGCGTCGTTGATGTTCCAGCCCCAGATGCCGGCGGCGCACTGCGCGGGCTCGCGGACCCGGAAGCCGTCCACCCGGTTGTTCTCGACCAGGGCGCTCTGGGTGTGGTGCACGTCGATGGCGTCGCCGCCGATGTCGGTGACCGTGTTGCCGCGCACGACGACCCGGGTCTGCGGAAGCCAGGTGCCGCAGGTGGAACCGCAGTTGGGGTTGGCCAGCTCGGGCCGGACCATCCAGCGGGTCCAGAAGTGGATGCCGTAGCGGTCGACGGTGCCGATCGTGTTGTTGTTGATCAGCACGTCGTCGAACTTCGTCTGCGTGGTGTAGCCCAGAACCTCGAAGAAGATGCCGGCGCTGGCGTCGTCGTCCTTCTTGGTCTGGTTGCCGTTGACGTCGTGGACGCTGAGCCCGGTCACCCGGTAGTAGGTGCCGGTGCCGGAGTTCTCGCGGATGATGTGCACGCCGCGGCGGGTGGCGATCGCCGATCCCTTGTTGGAGATGTCCAGGTTGCGGATCTCCCAGTACTGCTGGTTGTAGAGCTTCACGACGTCGACGACAGCACCGTTGCCGGCCAGCGCCGGCTTGGCGCCGCTGCCGTACGCGTCGATGATGATCGGTGCGCCGGCCGCGCCGGAACCCTTGGGAAAGAGCTGCTGGTTGGCGCAGGTCGTGCCCCGCCGGATCAGGATCTGATCTCCGGCGGCGAACGTCTTGGCGTTCACCGGTGTGAAACTGTTCCAGGGGCTGGCCTGGGTGCCGCTGCCCGACGTGCTCGCGGAGCAGTCGACGTAGTAGTTCGTGGCGGCTGCCGCGGCGGGGGGCGCGGCGACCAGTACTGCGGTGGCTAGCGTGGTCAAAGCCACCAACGAGGACCTGAACAGGCGCATCGAGAGTCCTAACCGTGGGGGTGGTCGGGGTGGGGGAGTCTGTCAATTCCTTGCGCTGTCTCGTTCGTACGCCGGGAGGGAACGCCCCCGGCGGAGCTCGGGCCCGCCGCACGCCGCGGCTCACCGGAACTTTCTGTTGTAGTCCGCGAGAAGACCGATCAGGACGGCGAGCGCCACAAGCATGATCGCGAGGTGGCCCCAGCCGACAGTGGGTCGGACGACCACCACGGCGACGACACAGGCGAGCGCGATCAGCAGCCGGGCGACGATGAGCAGTACGGCACGCGTCGGTTCCTTCATGACATCCCTTTCTCGGGCCTCAGCCCTTGACGCCGCCGGCGGCCATGCCCTGGATCAGTCGGCGCTGGATCAGCGCGTAAAGGAGCAGCACCGGCACGATGACGATGACCATGCCGGCGTAGAGCCGCCCCGGGTCCGCGGCCGCCTTCTGCGCCGCCATCAGGTTGAGCAGGCCGACCTGCAACGTCTTGCCCTCACCGGGCAGCAGCGTCAGCGCGATGATGAAGTCGTTCCAGTAGGCCAGGAAGTTGAACAGGATCACCGTGGTGACCGCCGGGCGGGCCATCGGCAGCATCACCCGCGTCATGATCCGGAATCGGGATGCCCCGTCCAGCAGCGCGGCCTCCTCGAAGTCTCCCGGAATCGACCGGAAGTACGCAGTCAGCAGGTAGATCGTGAATGGGATCGAGGTCGCCGCGTAGACCACCGAGAGCATCGCCGGGTTGTCGAGGAAGAACCCGTCGGGGAACACGTCGACCAGCGCGCGGTCCCAGTCGACGAGCATCAGGAAGATCGGCACCACGATGTAGTTGACGTTGACGAACAGCCCGGCCAGCAGCGCCACCTCGACGATGCCCTTGCCGCGGAACTCGTACCGGGCGACGACGTACGCCGCCGGCACCGAGACCGCCAGCACGAAGACCAGGCCGAGGAGCGTGACCAGTACCGACGTGGCGAAGTAGCGGCCCATCTGCGCGCCGCCGAACGCGTCGACGTAGTTCTGCAGGTGAAGGCCCTCGGGCAGGGTCCACGGGCTGCCGAAGAACTCGCTCTTGCGCTTCAGCGAGGCCACCAGCACCCAGCCGACCGGGATGACGATGAGCAGGGTGATCGCACCGACGAGCAGGTGGGTGAGTCCACGGCCGGGCCGTGGACCGGATTTGTTGATCGTGGTCATGGGAGTGTCCTCTAGAACTGGAGGGGCTCACGCCGGGTCGCGCGGCTCACCAGGAGCGACACGAGGAACGAGAAAGCGAAGATCACCACGCCGATGGCCATGCCGTAGCCGTAGGCCGAGTTCGTGTACGCCTGCTTGTACATGTAGCTGAGCAGCACCTCGGAGGCACCGTCCGGGCCGCCGCCGGTCATCGCCCGAACCAGCACGAAGCTGAGGTTGACCGCGCTGAGGATGAAGAAGGTCAGCGTGGTGCGCAGGTTCTGCCAGATCAGCGGCAGCGTGACGGCGAAGAACTGCCGACCTGCCGAGGCACCGTCGAGTGCCGAGGCCTCGTACAACTCCTCCGGGATGCTCGCCATGCTCGACATGTAGATGACCATGTAGTAGCCGAGCGACTGCCACAGCATCGCTATCGCGACCGAATAGAGCACCAGCTTCTGGTCGCCCAGCCAGACCTGTTGCAGGCCGTCCAGCGAGAGCAGCCGGAGGGTGCCGTTGAGCAGGCCGTTCTCCTGGTCGTAGACGGCCGAGAAGATGGCCGCGATGACCACGACCGAGAGCACGTTGGGGATGTAGAGCACGAACCGGTAGAGGGTGTGGCCGCGCAGCTTCTGCCGGGTCATGACGGCGGCGAGGAACAGACCCATCCCCATCGTCACCACGGTCACGACCACGAGCAGCGCGACGGTGTTCTGGAACGCGCGGAGGAACTGCTCGTCGTCGACGAGCTTGGTGAAGTTGTCCAGGCCGACGAACCGCATCTGCGCCGAGAAACCGCTCCAGCTGTAGAGCGACATCCGGAACACGCTGACGGTCGGCCAGATCATGAACAGCGCGAACAGTGCCAGTGCCGGAAGCAGGCAGGCGGCGACGAATCGGCCGTCGCCGGGCCGGCCGCGTGCGGCGCTGCCACGCGCTGACACCGGGGGTCGGCTGGGCGCGCGCTTGCTGGCGCCTCTGGGTGGTGGAGTGAGGGTCGTCGTCACCGTGACCAGTCCTTGGTTCTCGCGGGGGGAGGGGTCGGCGGCAGCCCTGTTCCGGGCTGCCGCCGGGGCGTCACTTGCCCGCTTGCCGCAGCTTCTCGCTGGCGTCGTTCAGCGCGGTCTGCCACTGGTCGACGGTCTTGTCGCCGCTGATGATGCTGTTCGCGGTGTCGAAGAGCGTGCCCTTGATGTTCACGCCCTCGACCGGCGCGGTGCTTCCGAAGCCACCCACCAGGGCGGAGATGCTCGGGTCCTCGTAGAGCTGGTAGAACGGGGCGATCTCGGCGGGCAGCGTCGAGGCGATGCCCTTGATCGGCTGGATCGCGTTGGCCTTGGCGAAGATGCCGGCGGCCTCGTCGGAGTAGAGGTACGCGACGAAGTCCTTCGCGGCGTCCTTGTTCTGCGCGCCGCTGGGAACCCAGGCGGACTCGACGATCGTGGTCAGGTAGCGCTTACCACCGGCGTTGACCGCCGGCAGCGGGGCCATCGCCCACTCGAAGCCCTGGGCGCGCGGAGCGTCCTTCATCTCGCCGACGACCCACGTGCCGTTCGGCATGAACAGGGTCTTGTTGTCGAGCAGGGACTGCTGGTTCTTGGTGAAGTCCTGCTCGTTCGCGTACCCCACGGTGGTCTTCGCCGCGTAGCTCAGCAGCCGGGCGGTGATGTCCAGGACCTGGCGCCCCTGGGCGGTCTTCCAGACACCCTCGGAATACGTCATGACGTCCTTGTAGAACTGCTCACCGCCGACGTCGGCGAGCAGCGCGAAGAAGAACGAGTCCAGGTAGCCCGCGGTCGGGTACGTGAACAGCGCGATGCCCTCGGCCTTGGCGGCGTCGCCGAGCTTGAACATGTCGTCCCAGGTGGTCGGGACCTGCCAACCCTTCTGCGCGAAGAGGCCCTTGTTGTAGACCAGCCCGGTCGGCGCGTAGTACATCGGCATCAGGTAGGTCTTGTCGTCGTTGTACGGGTTGGTGCTGAGGTTGCCCACGATCCCGTCGGCGAGCTTGGAGCGCACGGTGACCTGTTCACCAGGCACCGTCATGTCCAGGACTCCGGTGAGGTCCTCCAGTGCCTTGTCCTTGACCAGCGTCTCGGCGAGCGCTGCCTTGCGGCCCTGGGGCAGCACCACGACGTCCGGGAACTTGCCGGCCTTCATGTTGGGGCTGATCTCGTCCTCAAGGGTCTTCGAGAGCTGCAGCTGAACGTCCACATCGGGGTGCTTCGCCTTGTAGGCCTCGATGACCTGCAGGTACATGTCCCGGCCGTAGCCGCCCTCGAAGGCCGCGACCTTCAGGCTCTTCTTGCCGTCGGCGTTGTCGTCGCCTCCGGAACAACCTGTGAGCAGGCTGAGCGCCGTCGCCGCGGCGACGGCTAGGACGATGGGTTTTCTCAACATGGGGGTGGTCCTCCGTGGCGGTACGCACAACGGTGCGGGAGTGAGAGGCGAGCACGAGACACGGTCCGCCTAGATCGCTGGGCGGGCCGCGCGTTGTTACTGTGGCACCCGTAACATGACCCGTCAAGAATGATCTGCCCGCAGCAGGACGGTCAGCGTGGCCGCGGCGCCGCGGTGGACTCCCGGACGATCAGGGTGGCTGGCGTGAGCGATTCGCCCTCCGACTCGGTGTCGAGCAGGAGTGCGACAGCAGCCGCCCCGGAGCGGTAGAAGTCCTGCCGAACGGTGGTGAGCGGCGGGTGGCAGTAGGCGGCCAGCTCGATGTCGTCGACGCTCACGATCGAGACGTCCTGCGGCACCGAGCGCCCGCGCTCCCGCAGCGCCTTGATCAGCCCGAAGGCCATCTCGTCGCTGGCCACGAAGACGGCGGTGACCTCGGGAATCATCGCGAGGATCTGCCCCAGCCGGTAGCCCGACTCGGGCGACCAGTCGCCCTCCAGGGCTGGAGGCGCGTCGATCCCGGCAGCGGCCAGGCACTCCTGCCAGCCCTGCCGACGCTGCCGCGCCTCGATCCACTCGTCCGGCCCGGCTACGTGCCACACCTGGCTGTGCCCCAGGTCCAGCAGGTGTTGGGTGGCCGCGCGCCCCGCCTCGTGCTGGTCGATGCCCAGCACCCGCGCCCCGGTCGTGCGCGAGCCGTCCACCGTGACGGTGGGGATGTCCCGGGTGATGTCCTCCATCCGCTGGGTCACGGAGATCAACGGGACCGCGATGATGATGCCGTCGACGCCCTGGTCAGAGAGCTTGAGCAGGGACTTCTCCATCAGTGCGGTGTCCAGCTCGGCGATGGTCGCGATGCTCACCGAGTAACCCGCCTGACCGGCCGCCGCCTCCACCCCGGCGGTGACCCCCGAGCGCGAGTAGTAGCCGCCGGCCTGTAGCAGGACCAGGCCGAGGGTGAAGCTTCGTCCCGAGGACAGCAGCCGGGGAGCGCCGTTGTACCGGTATTTGAGCTGCTCGACCGCGTCGAGTACGCGACGTCGGGTTTCCGCGTTGACGTTCGGCGAGTTGCGCAGCGTACGCGAGACCGTCTGTGCCGACACGCCAGCGGCACGTGCCACGTCGGTCATGCTCGGTTGCTTGTCGCGCATTGTCGCCTCGGTCATCCGCCCCGCCCTCCTGAGAACCCGGTACGGCGGCATCCTAGCGCCATTGTTATAAATGGCACGGGTAACATAGGCTTCTGCCATGATCGAGACGACCCGGCCGAGCAGCACGCTGACACCGTCGCCCAGGCCATCACCCGCGCTCGGCTGGAGCGGCAGTCAGCTTCACCGGCACGGCGTCCCCCACCGTGTCCTCTCCGGCGCCCTGCACTACTTCCGGGTCCACCCACAGCTGTGGCGCGACCGGATCCGGCGACTGGCCGACCTCGGTCTCAACACCCTCGACACGTACGTGCCGTGGAACTTCCACCAGCCGCACGCCGAGCGCGCGCCCCGCTTCGACGGCTGGCGTGACCTCGAGGCGTTCATCGCGCTCGCCGGCGAAGAAGGCCTCGACGTCGTCCTGCGGCCCGGCCCGTACATCTGCGCGGAGTGGTCCAACGGCGGCCTGCCAGCCTGGCTGACCGCGCGTGACGTGGTCCTGCGCAGCTCCGACCCGGCGTTCATCCGGCCGGTCGAGCGTTGGTTCGACGAGCTGATTCCCCGTATCGCACGGCAGCAGACGCATGCCGGCGGACCGGTGGTGGCGGTACAGGTCGAGAACGAGTACGGCAGCTACGGCGACGACGAGGCGTACCTGCACTGGATTCGCTCAGCCCTGCTCGAGCGCGGCATCACCGAGCTGCTGTTCACAGCGGACGGCCCGACCGAGTTGATGCACGACGCGGGCACGGTGCCGGGCACCCTCGCCGCGGCCACCCTCGGCTCGAAGCCCGAGGCCGCCCGCGCCCTGTTCGCCACGCGCCGGCCCGACGAACCGTTCGTGGTCGCCGAGTACTGGAACGGCTGGTTCGACCACTGGGGCGAGCGGCACCACGTCCGCACGGTGGACAGCGCCGTGCGCACTCTCGACGCCATCCTCGGCGAGGGCGGAAGCGTCAGCCTCTACATGGCGCACGGCGGCACCAACTTCGGCCTGTGGGCCGGTGCCAACGCGGACCGGGGTCGGCTTCAGCCCACCATCACCAGCTACGACTCCGACGCGCCCATCGCCGAGGACGGAACGCTCACCGCCAAGTTCCACGCCATGCGTGCGGCGCTCGGCGTGACCGGGCAACTGCGGGTGCCCGAGCGGATGCCGGTGCTGCCGCCGACGCGGGTGCCGCTGACCCACCGCGCCGACCTGATCGCCGGCCTGCGCGCCGTGCCCGCACCGGAGTCGACCGGTCCGCGGCCGGCCACCTTCGAACAACTCGGCCTGGACGCCGGGATGGTGCTGCTCACCGCCCACCCGAAGATCCCGACGGGCGAGCACACCATCATCCTCAGCGACGTGCGCGACCGGGCGATCGTCCTCGCCGACGGCGTGCCGATCGGTGTCGCCGACGCCGATCATCCGGAGATACCGATTCGCGGCACCGGCGCGATCGTGCGCCTGGAGATCCTGGTGGAGAACCTCGGCCGGATCAACTACGGCCCACTGGTCGGTCAGCACAAGGGCCTGCTCGGACCGGTGCTCGTCGACCGCCGGATCGTGCACGGCTGGGTCAGCTCGCCGATCGCCCTGGCCGAGTGGACACCTGACGACCTGCGTCGCGCCACCACCGCCGGGCCGGCCAGCACCGGCGCCGGGTTCGCGGTCGCGACGGTGCCCGTCGAGCAGCCGGCGGACACCTTCCTCGCCCTGCCCGGCTCGGTGCACGGCATGGTCTGGGTCAACGGATTCCTGCTCGGTCGCTACTGGGACATCGGTCCGCAGGTGACGCTCTACTGCCCCGCGCCACTGCTGCGCGCCGGCGAGAACACGATCGTCGTACTGGACACCGACCGGCTCGGCCCGGTCCTGGAGCTGCGCGATCAGCCCGAGTTGGGCCCCACCGAGGAGTACGTTGAGGAGTTCGAATGACCGTCTGACCGCTCCCGGTCGCCCGCCGTGCGAGCGGGCGACCGGGCCCGACCGGCCGGTCAGGCGTGCTTGCCGCGGCGACGCTTCAGCAGGAGGAATCCCAGGCCGGCCGCCAGCAGGGCGGCACCGCCACCGGCGACGAGCGGCATTGTGGTCGAGCTGTCGTCGTCGGCGGTCAGCTCCCGGGAGCCGAGCTCGGTGACCGGCTCGGAGCCGTCGGACTCGGCCTCCGTGGCGGTGTTCGCGCTCGGGCTCGCACTGGGGGTGGGGGTGGCGCTCGGGGACGGGGACGGGGACTTCGTGGGGGCCGCGTCGATGGAGGCGAGCGAGTCGCCGTTGAGCGCGACCTTGACCTTGGCCTGACCACCGCCGGAGGACACGACGGCGACTGACAGCTTGCTCGCCTTGTCCGTCAGCTTGGTGATGGCGTCCGCGTTCGGCGGCGCGTTGTTGGTGGCTGTCTTGTCCGCCGTCGTGGTGTCGATGAGTGACGAGGCACCGTAGGAGCCCTTGGGGACACGGTAGGCGTGCACGCCCTCGAGCTTCGCGTCGAAGTTGCCGGCCGCGTGGCGGTACTCGATGACGAGCCGGTCGCCGCCCAGGGCGATGTCCAGGGCCCGGACTCCGCTGCCCTTGCCGTGCAGGGAGCGCAGCGTGTAGACCCCCGACTTGGTGACCTTCTGGGACGCCCCGCCGTTGAGCCATCCGGCACGGATCATCTCCGGTGCGGAGAAGCCGGCCGGCCGGTAACCACCGGCCATGATGGTCGTGTGGCTGGCGCCCCCTGACTTGCACGCGCCCAGGTTGCCGCCGGTGCACTTGACGCGACCCTGGTGCCCGAAGCCCAGGTTGTGCCCGAGTTCGTGGCCGACGACGTCGATGCCACTGGCGGTGCCGTAGAGGTTGATCCAGGTGGTCGGGCCGGGCAGGGTGGCGAGGCCGGCCCAGGGGCAGTTCGTCTTCTGCGCCGGGAAGACGATCGAGATGCTGTCGTAGTCCTCGCCCGCGACCAGGCCCCGCTTGGCGAGTTCGTCACGGGTCATCTGATTGATCTTGCCGTGCGGGCAGCCGGCGGCGCTGAGGTCCAGCTTGATCGGGCCGAGGAACTGCTCCGGTACGGCGGGCACCAGCTTGTACTGCCCACGCGACAACTCCGACAGGTACGACGCGGCCGAGTCGCTCTTCGCGCCGAAGTAGGTGTCCGGCGTGGACGCCTTCACCTTGTCCGGGAACTGGAAGGAGGCGTCGCTGAACTCCACCAGGACGGGGAGCATCTTCCTCTTCACCGGTGCGGCGGCCGCGGGGGTGCCGGGGAGCGTGGCGGTGGCCAGCACGGTGATGCCTGTGGCCAGAGCGATACGGCCGAGGGCGGACAGCTTCATGGGGTCCTATTCCTTGAGGGGGGATGCCGGACGGCCAGGACGCCGATGTCCGTGGCCGCCCGGCAGCGTCGGGCCGCTTGGCGCTAAGGCGGCCGATGACGGGGGATTCCTGCCGGTCTCGTGCGGGTTCGTGGCCGCAGGCGGGGCCGGGCCGCCGCACCAGACCGGTGGGGGTGGGCGGGAGCGGCTACCAGGACGACGGGAGAGAAAGAGTCAGGAGCAGCCAAAGCTGCCGCATACACCACATCCTATGACATCCTATGTCCGATGTCATATGACCGTAGTCGCATCGATGTGTCAGTCAAGCCGGCGGGGCAGGGGCGGCTATCGTGCAGCTCGTGACGCACGAACGTGAGCTGCTCTCGCCTGTCGACCTGTGCCAACGGGACGGGCGACTCAACCCCGCGGCGGTGGGCTGGACCCGGCGTCCCCTGCACACCGCGAACCTGCGCGGCTGGGGCCGGACCAAACGATGGGAGTACTGGGGCATCGTGACCCCACGGCACATCATCGGGCTGGTCGCCTCGTCGCTGGACTACGCCGGTGTGCACAGTGTCTACGTGCTCGACCGGGACAGCGGCACCGAGACGACTGCCGACGTGGTGGTGCCGCTGGCGCGGGGCGCTGTGCTACCGCCGCACTGCGGCGTGGGCGAGGCGGGCGCCCGCGGCGGTGGCCTGGCGATCCGGATCGTCCAGCGCCCGGACGGCACCGCGATCTCGGCGAGCGCCCCAGGCGTACGGCTGGAGGTGGACGTGCCGTTGCCGGCCGGTCACGAGTCACTCGGGGTCGTCGTGCCGTGGAGCACCAGACGATTCCAGTACACGGTCAAGGACGTCGGCCGCCCGGTGCTCGGCACGCTGGAACTGCACGGCCAGACGTACGAGATCGGTGGGCCGGACGCGTTCGCCGTGCTGGACCACGGTCGCGGCAGATGGCCGTACTCGGTCAGCTGGAACTGGGCCGCCGGCGCGGCGCCGGGACGAGCGATCCAGCTCGGCGGTCGGTGGACCGACGGCACCGGGGTCACCGAGAACGGCCTCTTCGTCGACGGTCGCCTGCACAAGATCGGCGAGGAGCTGCGCTGGACCTACGACCGGGCGGACTGGCTGCGCCCCTGGCGGATCAGCGGCGACCGGGTCGCTGTCGAGTTCCAGCCGTTCCACGAGAAGGTGTCCCGCACCAACCTGGGTGTCGTCGCGAACGAGATGCACCAGTGTTTCGGGCACTTCTCCGGCTGGGCGAAGACCGACGACGGAACGACGGTGAGCCTCGACGGGCTCGTCGGTTGGGCCGAGGAGGCACGCAACCGCTGGTAGTGGTTTGCCGCCACCACGCGCACACCGCGCCAGCGCACGGCAGCGCTTCGAACTGTGGACACCTCGCCTCCGTGTTTATGATCGACGACCCCGACCGGGGCACGGAAGGCTGGCCGTTCGGCCCAGAACAAGAGGTGAGGTGCGCGACGGTGATCCGCGAGGCGTACGCCTGCTGGGTGCGCGAACCCGGCGCGGCCGAGATCCGGCCGGTGTCGCTGACCGCCCCCGGCCCCGACGAGGTGCTGGTCCGGGCCCGCTACTCCGGGGTCAGCCGGGGCACCGAGACGCTGGTCTTCACCGGTCGGGTGCCCGCCGACCAGCACGCCGCGATGCGCGCGCCCTTTCAGGAGGGTGACTTCCCCGGCCCGGTGAAGTACGGCTACCTCAGCGTGGGCGTGGTCGAACAGGGCCCGCCGGACCTGCTCGGGCGGACGGTCTTCTGCCTGCACCCGCACCAGAGCGCGTACGTCGTGCCCGCCACCGCCGTGGTGCCCGTGCCGGAGGGGGTGCCGGCCGCCCGGGCGGTGCTCGCCGGCACCGTGGAGACCGCCGTCAACGCGCTGTGGGACGCCGCGCCGCTGGTCGGTGACCGGGTCACCGTGATCGGCGCCGGCATGGTGGGCTGCTGCGTCGCGGCGCTGCTCGCCCGGTTCCCCGGCGTGCAGGTCGAACTGGTCGACACCGACGCGCGCCGGGCCGGCGTGGCCGGGGCGCTCGGTGTCGACTTCGCCGACCCGGCCGACGCCCGCGCTGACCGTGACCTGGTCGTGCACGCCAGCGCCACCGCCGCCGGCCTGCAACAGTCGCTGGACCTGCTCGCACCGGAGGGCACGGTCATCGAGCTGAGCTGGTACGGCGACCGCCCCGTGCAGGTGTCGCTGGGCGGCGCGTTCCACTCCGGTCGACTCACCGTCCGCAGCAGCCAGGTCGGCATGGTGGCACCCGCCCGACGGGGGCGGCGCAGCTACGCCGACCGCCTGGCGCTCGCCCTGGACCTGCTCGACGACCCGGCCTTCGACGCGTTGATCACCGGCGCGTCCCGGTTCGCGGAGCTGCCCGACGTGCTCGCCCGACTCAGCTCGGGTGACCTGCCCGCCCTCTGCCACCTCATCACCTACGACGACGGGGAGTGACAGTGTTCAGCGTGACCGTTCGAGACCACATGATGATCGCCCACAGTTTCCGAGGCGAGGTCTTCGGGCCCGCCCAACGCCTGCACGGCGCGACGTTCGTGGTGGACGCGACGTTCCGCCGGCCCGACCTGGACGCCGACGGGATCGTCGTGGACATCGGCCTGGCCACCGAGCAGCTGCGGGCCGTGCTGAGCGAGCTGACCTACCGCAACCTCGACGACGAGGCGGCCTTCGCCGGGGTGAACACCACCACGGAGGTGCTGGCCCGTACTGTCGCGGACCGACTGGTCGAGCGGGTGCACGGCGGTCAGCTGGGAGCGGGAGCGCGCGACCTGGCCGGCATCACGGTCACCCTGCACGAGTCGCACATCGCCTGGGCGAGCTACGAGCGGTCACTGTGACCGATGCGGGCCGGGCGGTGCACGTCGTCCTGCCCGGTGACATCGACGACCCGGCCACGCCCAGCGGCGGCAACAGCTACGACCGGCGGATCTGCGCCGGGCTGGGCGAGCGGGGCTGGTCGGTCCACGAGCACCCGGTGCCCGGCGCGTGGCCGCACCCCGAGCCGGCCGACCGGGCGACGCTGGCCGGGCTGCTCGCCGCCACGCCCGACGACGCCGTGGTGCTGTTCGACGGCCTGATCGCCTCGACCGTGCCGGACCTGCTCGCCCCGCACGCCCGTCGGCTGCGTCTGGTGGTCCTGGTGCACCTGCCGCTCGACGACGAGCCGGAGGCCCGCGCGCTGGCCACCGCCCGGGCCGTCGTCACCACCAGCGAGTGGACCCGCCGCGCCCTGCTGGCCCGGCACCCGAGGCTCGCCGAGCGGATCCGGGCCGCGCCGCCCGGGGTGCGGCCCGCGCCGCCGGCTGCCGGCTCCGCGACCGGCGACCGGTTGCTCTGCGTCGCGGCGGTCACCCACCACAAGGGGTACGACGTGCTGGTCGACGCGTTGGCCACGCTGGTCGGACGACAGTGGACGATGCTCTGCGCCGGGACGCTGACCCGGGAACCGGACCTCGTGCACCGGCTGCGCGACCGGCTGACCGGGGCGGGACTCACCGAGCGGGTGCGGCTGGCCGGCCCGCTGACCGGCGCGGCGCTGGACGACGCGTACGCCGCCGCCGACCTGCTGGTGCTGCCGTCGCGGGGCGAGACGTACGGCATGGTCGTCACCGAGGCGCTGGCCCGGGGCCTGCCGGTGGTGACCACCGAGGTGGGCGGGCTGCCGGAGGCGCTCGGCCACGCCCCCGACGGGGACCGACCGGGACTGCTGGTCCCGCCCGGCGACCCGGCGGCGTTGGCCGCCGCGCTGATCCGCTGGCTGGACGACGACGCGCTGCGCGCCCGGCTACGGCGTGCCGCGCTCGCCCGGCGCGACACCCTGACCGACTGGTCGGTGACCGCCGCGCTGCTGGCCGGCGTACTGAAGGAGGTGGCGGAATGACCGCCGAGGAGACCCTGCCGTTCGCCGACTGGCTGCGGTTGCGGGAGCCGGCCGACGCGGCGGCGCGCGCCGAGGACCTGCTGGACGCCGTCCGCGCCCGGCCGACCGCCAACGCCCCGATGGTGATCCACGACCTGGGCAGCGGCACCGGCTCGATGAGTCGTTGGCTGGCCGCCCGGCTGCCCGGGCCGCAGCACTGGGTGCTGCACGACCGGGACGCCGACCTGCTGGCCCGCGCCGCCGAGGGCATGACCGGGGTGCGAGCCGCCGACGGCGCCCCGGTGACAGTGCGGACGAGCTGCGGTGACCTCACCCGGCTGACCGCCGCCGACCTGGCCGAGGCGTCACTGGTCACCGCGTCCGCGCTGCTGGACATGCTCACCGCGGAGGACGTCGAACGGGTGGTGGCCGCCTGCGTCGGCCGGCCCGCGCTGTTCGCCATCTCGGTGACCGGGCGGGTCCGGCTCAGCCCGACCGACCCGCTCGACGAGGAGGTCGAAGCCGCGTTCAACGACCACCAGCGGCGTACCGTCGATGGCCGGCGGCTGCTCGGCCCGGATGCCGCCGCCGCCACCGTCGCCGCGTTCGCCCGGCACGGCGTCGACGTGCGGGAACGACCCAGCCCGTGGCGGCTCGGCCCGGAGCAGGCCGACCTGGCCGCCGAGTGGTTCCGAGGTTGGCTCGGGGCCGCCTGCGCGCAGCGCCCCGACCTGGCCGGCCCCGCCCAGGCGTACGCCCGCCGTCGGCTGGCCGACGCGGCCGCCGGCCGACTCACCGTGCTTGTCGACCACACCGACCTCCTCGCCGGTGGATGAACCGTTCACGCCCTGGGTACGTGGACTAGGGCAAGTGGACGATCTTCAAGGGGAGGGCCGGCGCGGATGTTCTGGGCCTGGGCACGAGTGGTCGGCGGGGTGGGTCTGCTCGCCGTCCTGCTGTGGCAGGTGGGCAGTGGCCCGTTCCTCGCCGGAGTACGACTGATCGACGCGCCGGCGTTGGCAGCGGCGCTGGTCATCGGGGTGCTCACCACGGTCTGCGCGGCGTGGCGGTGGAGCCTGGTCGCCGGCGGCCTCGGTGTCCGCCTGCCACTGGCGACGGCGGTGGCGCACTGCTACCGGGCGGTGTTCCTCAACGCCACACTGCCCGGCGGTGTGCTCGGCGACGTGCACCGGGCGGTGCGCCACGGCCGCGACGCCGGTGACGTCAGCCGGGGAATCCGCGCGGTGGTCTGGGAACGTACCGCCGGGCAGGTGGTCCTGGTCGGCGTCGCGCTGGTGGTGCTCGCGGCCTTCCCGTCCCCGGTGCGGCCGTACCTGCCGGTCGCCGCCGCGCTCGTCGTCGCCGGCGGTCTGGTCGTCGTGCTGGCGGCCCGGGTCCTGCCCAACGGGGGCGGGTCCCGCTGGGCCACGGCGCTGCGTACCGCAGTGGCGGACGTGCGGTCAGGGCTGCTGGCGCGGCGCACCTGGTTCGGTGTGCTGGTCGCCTCGGCGGTGATGGTCGCCGGTCACCTGGCCACCTTCCTGGTGGCGGCGCGCACCGCCGGATCCGACGCCCCGCTGTCCCGACTGTTGCCGTTGACGCTGCTCGCCCTGCTCGCCATGGGCCTACCGTTGAACGTGGCCGGCTTCGGGCCACGGGAGGGGGTGGCCGCGTGGGTGTTCGGCGCGGCCGGTCTCAGCGCGGCCGAGGGTGTCGCCACCGCCACCGTCTACGGTGCACTGGTGCTGGTGGCCAGCCTGCCGGGTGCCGCCGTGCTGCTGGCCCGTCGGCGTCGAACTCCGGCCGCCGCCCGGGAAGCCACCTCCGACGGCGGCTGTTGAAGTCGATGGTGAGACGGTACGCGTCGCCGGACGGCGGTGGCGCCGGACGAAGGAGTCCCATGCCCGAAGCATTGCCGGTTGCCACGATCCGCACGCAGGTCACGGTGCCGCTGGCGTTTCCCGACGGCTACTCCACAACCGCCCGGGTGTTCACCTTCAAGGGCCTGGTGGACGGTAGGGAGCATTTGGCCCTCGGCCTCGGTGACTGGGCCGGTGCCCTGGACCGGCTCGCGGTCGGGGGAGAGGCGCCGCTGGTGCGTCCGCACAGCGAGTGCCTGACCGGCGACGTGTTCGGCAGCGAACGCTGCGACTGCGGCCCCCAACTGCGCGAGGCGGTGCAGCGGATCGCCGAGACCGGTGGGTTCCTGCTCTACCTGCGGCAGGAGGGCCGTGGCATCGGCCTGTACGCCAAACTGGACGCGTACGCGTTGCAGGACGCCGGGTTGGACACCTACCAGGCCAACGTCGCGCTGGGCCGGGGCGAGGACGAGCGGGACTACACGGCGGCCGCGCAGATGCTGGCCACGTTGGGCGTGCCGCGGGTTCGACTGCTCAGCAGCAACCCGGACAAGGAAGACCAGTTGACCCGGCTGGGCGTGGACGTGGTCGAACGGATCCTCACCAGCGTCTTCCTGTCGCCGGCCAACGCCGAGTACCTGGCGGCGAAGGCGGCCAAGGCGGCGGAGATCGAGGCGGCGGACGCGCTCGCGGGTCGCACTCCTGAGCAGCCCCGATGAGTTGCCGGCCGGAGCCGACGCGGCCGTACGTGCTGCTGAGTTGCGCCGCCTCCATCGACGGGTACATCGACGACGCCACCGAGCAGCGGTTACTGCTCTCCAACGACGAGGACCTGGACCGCGTCGACGCGGTCCGCGCCAGCTGCGACGCCATCCTGGTCGGCGCCGGCACCGTCCGGCGCGACGACCCGCGGCTGCTGGTGCGTTCCCCGAGCCGTCGGGCCGAGCGGGTCGCGGCCGGTCGACAGGCCTCGCCCACCAAGGTCACGCTGACCGCCCAGGGCGACCTCGACCCGACCGCGCGCTTCTTCACCGCCGGTGATTCGGTGCGGCTCGTCTACTGCGCCACCGGCGCGCTGGAGAAGACCGAGGAGCGGGTCGGCCGACTGGCCACAGTGGTCGACGCGGGTGAGCCCGTCGACCCGGGGTGGCTGCTCGCCGACCTGGCCGCGCGGGGCGTGCGACGGTTGATGGTGGAGGGCGGCGGGACGGTCCACGCCCAGTTCCTCGCCGCCGGTCTCGCCGACGAACTGCACCTCGTGGTGGCCCCGTTCTTCGTCGGCGACGGCCGGGCGCCCCGGTTCGTCGGCGAGGGTCGCTTCCCCTGGCATCCGGGTCGCCGCGCCCGCCTGGCCGAGGCTCGCCAGATCGGCGACGTGGTCCTGCTCCGCTACGCCCTCTCCGAGCGCTGCCCGGCCGACTGATCGGGGCCCGCGCGCCGTGCCGCCGCGCTCTGCCGCGAGCCGTCGAGTGGTTACTCTGTCGACGGCGGTGCCGGTGCCCGGACAGAATCCCCTGATGTCCGTTTCGCCGCTGGCCCTTCTGCGCTGGCAGTTCGACCTGACCTGGTCGCTGTTCGAGTACCACCTCGAGCGACTCGACGCCGCCGATGCCCTCTGGGAGCCGGTCGCCCACTGCTGGTCGGTGCGGCAGGGCGTCGACGGCACCTGGGTTCCGGACTGGGCCGACACCGAACCCGACCCGGTCCCGGTGCCGACGATCGGTTGGCTCACCTGGCACGTCGGCTGGTGGTGGACCGTGGCGATGGACCATCTGCGGGGGGTGCCCGCGCCCGACCGCACGGCCGTCGCCTGGCCGGGCCCGGGCGAGCCGACTGTGGCCTGGCTGCGTGACCTGCGCACCGAGTGGCTGGGTCTGCTCGACCAGCTCGGCGAGCGTGACCTCGACCGCACCGCGACCTTCCCCTGGCCGGACGGGACCGACCACACCGTCACGCACACGATCGGTTGGGTCAACGCCGAGCTGATGAAGAACGTCGCGGAGATCGGCCAGCTCCGGCTGATGCGCGCGGCACAGCAGTCTCGACGGTGATGCGCGGATCCTGGTCGATAGGGTGGCGGGCGTGCCCGGACTGGTGAGGATCACTGAACACAACGTGGAAGCCGCCTGCCGGTTGCAGGTGCGACCCGACCAGGAGAAGTACTCGTCCCCGGTCGCCTGGTCCCTTGCCGAGGCGTACGCGCAGCCCGACATCGCCTGGCCACGTCTGATCGTGGAGGGTGATGAGGTCGTCGGCTTCCTGATGGGCTTCTTCGACATCGAGTGGGACCGACCGGACGACAGGCGCTCGGGCCTGTGGCGGCTGAACATCGCCGCCGAGCAACAGGGCCGGGGGTACGGCCGCTTCGCGGTGGACGCCGTTCGTGCGGAGGCCCGCAGCCGAGGGCACGACCAGATCTACACGACCTGGGAATCGGGGGAGGACGGCCCGGAGGGGTTCTATCTCACCCTCGGATTCCGTCCGACCGGGGAGACCAGCGGAGGTCAGATCGTCGCCGTCCGGTCCGTCCACTGACCAGGCGGCGTCACCTCGGTTGTTCGACGGCCTGGCCGCGCTCGGCGGGCGCCACAGTGGTGCCTGCCGCCCTCATTTCGAGGGGCACCGCGTCGGACCTGTCCCGCGTAGGCTCCCAGCCGCGCAAAGACAACCTACGGGGGATCGGTCGACATGACGAAGAACAGCCTTAGCCGCCGCGCTCTGCTCTACGGCACGCCGGTGCTGGCGGGAGCTGCGGCGCTGACCGCCGCTGAGCCGGCGATGGCGGCGGGTTCCGACACCTCGGTGGTGTCGCCGAAAGACTATGGCGCGGTTGGTGACGGCGTCACGGACGACACCGCGGCTGTGCAGCGGTGCCTGTCGCAGGGCCGGGCCGTGGACTTCGGCGGCCCGGGCAACGTCTACCTGATCACGAACACGCTCACGGTCTACCAGGCCACACCGCAGATATTGCGAGGCCACGGTGCCACCATCAAGGCGGGTGCCGCAGTCAACCTGATGCGTCTGGGCAGGGCGCGCCACTCGCTCGACGGCCTCAACTTCGACGGAACAAGCCAGCCGGGTGGCGTCGGTGTGATCATCGAGGGTGACGCTCAGTACAGCTCCATCGTCAACTGTCGGTTCACGAACATCGGCGGCTCCGGCGTGTCCGTCTCTTCGGGCGCGCACCATGTCACAGTCGCCGGCTGCTTCTTCGACCACTGCGGGCACGGCTCCACGGTGGCCGACAACAACTATCGCAGCTCGATCTACGTCGCCGATGCCGACTTCTGCGTTGTCACCGACAACCGCGTCCTCAATTGCAACTGGGGCATCATCTTCCGCGGCGATTCGGCCGCGGTTGGCATCAACTTCTATACCTGTCAGTCCAACGTCATCACCGCGGTCAGTCCGCCCGTTGCGATTTCGCAGGGCATCTCGAACCGCTACGGCCGCAACGGCAAGATTGCCGGCAACACGGTCATCGGCTTCGACGACAACAGCATCGACTGCTGGGGTTGTAACACGACCATCATCGCCGGCAACAGCACCAAGGGCGGCAAGGACGGCGTCTTCGTCGGCGACCCGTCCAGCTCCAACATCGTCGTCAACGGCAACACCTTCAACGGGCCCCAGCGCGGGGTGCGAGTTTTCAGCCAGGAGACGGTGACTCCAGCCCTGGTCATCGGGGTCACCATCGTCGGCAACACCATCACCCAGCCCACCGACGGCGGCGTCCTGATCTCCCGGAACAACCTCTCCCAGGTCACCGGGATCACAGTGTCCGACAACGACATCCACGTAACGGGCGCCGGCAGCTACGGAGTGAAGGTGGTCAACGCCGAGTTGGTGCGCGTGTTGGGAAACCGGATCTACCGACCGCTCCAGCAGGGCATCCACCTGAGCGGCGTCGACATCACCGAGGTCGCGCACAACACGGTTTCCGACGCCGGTTACCAGACGCCCAACACCTACAGCGCCATCGACATTGTCGGCTCGAACCGAGTCACCGCCCGCGACAACGTCGCCTACGGCAATGCGAAGCATGCGGTCGCGATCAACAGCGGGGTGGGTATGACGGTCACCGGCACACGATGGCGCTCGCTGGGTGCCGGCGGCATCAGCAACGGGGCGACCGGCACGGTACTCGCCGACAACGTTCAGCTTTGACGTGACGCCCCCGCCCGAGCGCGGCGACGTGCTCCGGCGGTCGGTAGGTCAACCGCCGCGCTGAGCGGTGCGGGCTGTCGCGCCGATCTCCCGCCGTCCCGCGGACGTCAACCGTCCTGACGGCTGCGACTGCGACTGCGACTGACCGAGTGATCAGCAGCGCTGCGGGGGCTGCGTACGATGCGGGGTCGAGTTCCCCTCGTCGCGGCGGAGGTATCGGGCAATGGCAGGCCAGCACGAGGGTTTCGCACTCGGTGTCGACCTCGGTACGTCCAACACGGTCGCGGTGCTGCGCTGGCCGGACGGGCGGACCCGTCCGCTGCTGATGGACGGTCAACCACTCAGTCCGTCCGCCGTCTACGCCGACCAGGACGGCACCCTGCACAGCGGCTGGGACGCCCGCCGGTTGGCGCAGACCGACCCGGGCCGGTTCGAGGCGAACCCGAAGCGTCGGGTGGACGAGCCGACCGTGCGGCTCGGCGACAACGCGTACCCGCCGGCCGAGCTGCTCGCCGCGGTGCTGGCGTCGGTCGCGCGGGCCGCGGTGGGCGCGGTGGGCTTCCTGCCCCCGGCCGTGGTCACCTGCCCGGCCGCCTGGGACGCGACGCGGCGGCAGGTCCTCGCCGACGCGCTGCTGCGGGCGGGTTGGCCGCAGGCGGCCGAGCACACCCTCGCCGGGCCGACCCCGCCGGGCACCCGTTTGCTGCGGGAGCCGGTGGCCGCCGCCCGCTACTACACGCAGGTGCTGCACCGTCCGGTGCCGGTCGGCGGGGCCATCGCGGTGTTCGACTTCGGTGGCGGGACGCTCGACGTCGCGGTGCTGCGCAACGAGGGCGCGGACCCCTGGGGCGACTCCGGCTTCAGCGTGGTCGCCGACGGCGGCCTGCCCGACCTGGGCGGCCTGGACCTCGACGCCGCGCTGGTACGGCGGGTCGGTGAGCTGGTCGGTGAGCGGCACGCCGCGCAGTGGGCCCGGCTCACCCGACCGGCGGATCCGGCGCAGCGCCGCGACCAGATCCGGCTCTGGGACGAGGTACGAGGCGCGAAGGAGACCCTGTCCCGGTCCGTTGTCGCGCCGGTCGCGGTGCCGGGAGTGGCCGAGCCGATCCAGCTGACCCGGGCGGACGTCGAACGGGTGGCCACGCCGCTGCTGCGGCGGGCGGTGCAGCGGGCCCGGGAGGTCATCGCCGCCGCCGGTCTGCGCCCCGACCAGCTCGCCGGGCTGTTCCTCGTGGGCGGGTCGTCGCGGATCCCGCTGGTGGCCCGGATGCTGCACGCCGACCTGGGGATCGCGCCGACGGTGCTGGACCAGCCCGAGTTGCCGGTGGCCGAGGGTGCCCTGACCGACCTGCCACTGCGCAAGCCGCTACCCGCCCCGGCGTACGCGGGACCACCAGTGGCCCCACCCGCGCCAGCTCCGGTGAGCCCGCCCGCCCCGGCCGCAGCACCCGCGCCGGTCGTACCGTCGCAGCCCTGGCCGGGATCCACCCCGCCGGTGGGCCCGCCCCCCGGGCCGGGCCTGGCCGGCGCGACCCCGACCCCGAGCGGCGGCGGGACCCGCTGGCGGCGGGCACGCTGGGTGGTGCTCGGCGCGGTGCTGGCGGTGGCCGGGGTGGCCACCGCGGCGACGCTCTACCTGACCCGGGACCGCTACCCGGACCTGGAGTTCGCCTCGCTGCGCGAACTGTCCCGGCTCTCGGCCGGCGCCGAACGTCCGACCGACATGTGGACGGCGGTGCTCGACGATCGGGCCTACCTCGCGTTCCCGCTGCCCGACGACCGGCTGGAGGTGGTGGCCGTCGACGCGGGCACCGGTCGCGAGGTGTGGCGCGAGCAGACCGACGTGCGCGCCGACGACTGGGAGGCGGTCATCGCCGTCCCCGGGGCGGTCGTGGTCCTCGCCGACGCGCCCGGCGACAGCACCCCCCGACCGATGGCCGTCCTCGACGGTCGGACCGGCGAGCAGCGCTGGCAGCGCGTTCTCCGTGGAGACGACGACGTCTACGTTGCCGACGACACGGCGGTGCTGGTCGACCGGGCTGCTGACGAACTGGTCGGCCTGCGCCTGACCGACGGCGCGACGAAGTGGACCCGAGCCAACCCCCGCGACCGGTACGCCGGTGGCCGTACCGTGGTCCGGCCGGTGGGCACCGACGCGGCGGCGGGCGGACCGGCCTTCCTCGACGGCACGCCCCGCGACCCGTGGACGGGCAAGGGGCGGCGACTCGTGCAGGTGGGCGCGGACCGGTCGGTGCGGCTGCTCGACATGGCATCCGGCGCGGTGCTGCGCCAGTGGGGCAGCGTCGCCGACCTCGACGACCTGGTGGTCGCCCACGAGGACCGCCTGTACGTGGCCGCCAACGAGGGCGGCTACCAGCTGCTCGCCTACGACCTGGGTTCCGACGCCGAACCGGTGGTGCTGCACCGCTCCGGGAACGACGAGTACCGTCCGACGGAGCTGGTCGCCTGCGGTCCCCGACGGGCCTGCCTGGTGCAGGTGCCCAACAGTGACGCCACGCGCACCGAGGTGGTGGCGGCCACCGAGGGTGAGCGTGCGATCCAGTGGTCGGCGCCGGGCGTGACCGGCCTGGTCCCGTTGGGTGAGCAACTGCTCGCCCAACGGGAGTCCCCGGAGCCGAGCGTCACCATCTTCGACGCCGCCGGCAAGCCGGTGCTGCGGGACCGGGGCGGGGTGGCGGTCCGCCTCGACGAGGGCAACCTGCTGGTCTTCGCCAAGGCGCCCAGCGTGGTGGTGGCCAACCGGGTGCTGGCCGGCGTGTGGGCCGAGTCCGGGAAGGTCGACGAGTTGGGCGAGCTGCAGGACGTACGCAGCTCGTCCTGCTCGTGGAACACCCACCTGATCGCCTGTGGCGCGGAGAAGGACTTCGTGCTGTACCGCTTCACCACCGACTGACGTCAGCGCCCCACCGGCCGGCTCGTACGATGCTCCGGTGAATCTTCGAGGTACGGTCCGCGCCGATCGTCCGTTGGTGGTGCTCGCCGTCGGGGAGGAGGCCCGCTACCTGCCGCCCGAGCTGCCGGTCCTGCTCACCGGCATGGGCAAGGTGAACGCCGCCAGCGCGGTGGCCGCGGTGCTGGCCGCCGGGCCGCGCCCGGCCCTGCTGCTCAACCTGGGTACGGCCGGGGCGTTGCGTCCCGGGTTGGCCGGCATCCACGAGATCGCCACCGTCCTCCAGCACGACCTGGACACCGAGCTGCTGCGCACGCTCACCGGCGAGACGTACGGGGCGCCGCTGTCGCTGGCCGCCGAGGGCGCGGTGCTGGCCACCGGTGACACCTTCGTGGCCGACGACGAGCAGCGGGACCGGTTGGCGCAGCGCGCCGACCTGGTCGACATGGAGGGGTACGCGGTGGCCTGGGCCGCCGCGCAGGCCGGTGTGCCGTGCCGGCTGGTCAAGCAGGTCAGCGACGAGGCGGGGGAGGGCGCGGCCCGGACCTGGCAGGAGTCGGTGGACGCGTGCGCCCGCGACCTCGCCGAGTGGGCCGCTCGACACGTCGGCTGAGCGTGCCGGGTCAGTCGTCGGGTTGCCGCACCCGCAGGCCCGGCGTGGTCTCCCGGGCGGCTCCGGGCAGCAGGATGTGCGCCGCCAGCCCGAGCGCGACGCTCGTGGTGACCAGCAGCGGTGGCCAGCGGCCGGCCCACGGCAGCGTCAGCAGCGGCAGGATGAGGCAGAGCATTCGCCGCCACGGCACGAGCATGGACACCAGCAGGGTGAACAGGACGCGGCCGATCACGAACAGGGCCGGGCCGCCCATGATCAGTAGCAGCCATCCCACCGGCGTCGTACCGGTCGGCCGGGCGACGACCAGGTCGAACGAGGCCGCCGTGCCGACCACCCCGGCCAGCATCACCAGATGGGTGTACGGCGCCACCCGCGCCGGGCGGCCCGCCCTCGCCCCGGCCTCCAGCAGTTCGCCGGCGCGAAAGACGTAGATCTGCCAGAGCAGCAGCATGACCGCGAACGCGCAGAACAGCGCGGCGACCCGGAGCCCGGTGAACTCTCCCCGACTCACCTGCAGGGTGGGCACCAGGATGATGTCGCCGAGGGCCAGGATGACGAACTGCTGGTACCGCTCGCCCAGATGAGCGGTGGTCCGCTCGTACTGGTCGAAGGGCACCCGGCCCAGCCCGGGCGTGGGGTAGCGGGCCGCCGCGGAGACCAGGTCGATCGCGATGGCGATGCTCCAGAGGGTCCAGTTCACCGTGTCGAACAGCGCGCCGGCGATCCAGAAGACGCCGGACACCAGGAACCAGAACAGGAACCGGGTGGCGCGGATCTCGGCCAACCGGTGCCGCTGTTGGTGCAGGCTGGTGATCAGGATGAAGCCGCGAATCACGTGCGTGCCGACGTACGCGACGGCGAAGACCAGCGCGTGCCCGCTGGCGATCTTGGGCAGCGACGCGCCCATCCCCACCGACCCGACCATGGCGACCATCAGGATGGCCTGGATGGGACGCTGCTGCGGGTCGTAGAACTCGGTGGTGGTGGCGGTGACCGACCAGGTCCACCAGATCGCGGTCAGCATCAGCAGGACCATCGTGGCGGTGGACCAGGTGTGGCGTTCCGCGAGCAGGGTCGAGGTCAGTGCGAGCGAGGCCACGAAGACCACGTCGAAGAGCAGCTCCAGCAGTGTGGCCCGGGTCGACCCGTCCGGACGGCGTACCAGCGCCCCGGTGCCTCCGGTGGTCATGCCGGGCCTCCCGCCGTTTCTTCCGAAAATTATCGGCGGTGTCGACACGGCTCGTCCCCGGATCGGCGATTCCCGCCGCTCACCGAGGGACGCCCGGAGGTTGGCACGGCGGACGCCCGCGCCCGGGACCTCGCCGAGGCGCCGGTGGGCACGTCGGTCGATGGCGCGCCGTCATTCGTCGGGCTTGCGCGTCCACAGGCCCGGTGTGGTCTCCCGTGCCGCTCCGGGAATCAGGATGTGACCGGCCAACCCGAGCGCCACGATCGAGGCCACCAGCAACGGCGGCCAGCCGCCGGCCCACGGCAGCACCAGCAGCGGCAGCAGTTGCCAGGCGACGCGCCGCCACGGCATGACCCACGACACCGCCATGGTGAACAGCACGCGACCGACCACGAACAGCGTCGGGCCGGTGATGATCAGCACGAGCCACGGCACCGGCGTCGTTCCGGTCGGCCTGCTGACGACCAGGTCGAACGTGGCGGCAGTGCTGACCACGCCGGCCAGCATGACCAGATGGGTGAACGGGGCCAACCGGGTGGCGCGGCTCCCCTTGGACCCGGCTGCCACCAACAACTCGCCAGCGCGGAAGACGTAGATCTGCCAGAGCAGCAGCATGACGGCGAAGGCGCAGAGCAGGGAGGCGAGCCGGAGGTGGTCGAGATGGCCCCGGCTGACCTGCAGCGTCGGCACCAGGATGATGTCGCCGAGGGCCAGGATGATGAACTGCTGGTACCGCTCGCCGAGGTGCTCGGTGGTCCGGCCGTACTGGGTGAGTGGCACCTTGCCCAGCCGGGGCGTGGGGTAGCGGGCCGCCCCGGCGACCAGGTCGATCGTTATGGCGATCCCCCAGAGCGCCCAGTTCGGAGTTTCTGACAGCGCGCCGGTGATCCAGAAGACGCTGGACACCGTGAACCAGAAGAGAAACCGGGTGGCCCGCTCCCTGGCCGTCTGGTGCCGCTGCCGGTGCAGGGCGGTGACCAGGATGATGCAGCGAATGACGTGCGTGCCGACGTACGAGGCCACGAAGAGCAGTTGGTGCCCGATGGTGACCATCGGCAGCGATGCCGCCATCGCCACCGACCCGACCATCGCAAGCATCAGGATGGCCTGGATCGGGCGTTGCTGCGGATCGTAGAACTCGGTGGTGGTCGCGGTGACCGACCACGTCCACCAGACGGCGGTCAGCATCAGCAGCAGCTTGGCGCCGCCGGCCCACGAGAGCTCTTCGGAAAACAGTTTCGACGTCAGGGCGAGGGCGGCCACGAAGACCACGTCGAAGAGCAGCTCCAGCAGCGTGGCCCGGGTCGACCCGTCCAGCCGGCGTACCAGCGTCGCATTCCCTTCGGTGGTCATGCCTGGCCTCCCGCCGCGTCTCCCGAGGATTATCGGTGCCCTGGCACGGGCCGTCCTCCGGATCGGTGATTCCCGCTGGTCGGGGAAGAGGGCGGGCGGAGCTTGCCACGGTGCGAGCGTCGCGCGATGCTGCACTGCATCCATCAATCTCGATCTATTCGGAGGTTCGGATGCGTCGCTCCCCACTGGCCGCCCTCGCCCTGACCATCCTGCTGCTCGTCGCACCCGGCGCGGCGCAGGCCGCCGTCCCCGACCGGGCCGCCGCGCCCACCACCGACCCGGTGGCCCTGCTGAGCGGGGTACGCACCGCGGGCACCGCCTGGGGCCTCGACCCTGCCACCGGCCGGATGACCCTCACCGTCGACGACACCGTGACCCCCCGCGACCTGAGCGCACTGCGGACGGTGGCCGATCGGGCCGGCGCGCTGCTGCGCCGTGAACCCGGAACGCTGCGCCCGCTGATCGCCGGCGGGCAGGGCATCTACGGCGGCGGCGCGCGCTGCTCGCTCGGCGCGAACGCACGCAGCGGCAGCACCTACTACGTGATCACCGCCGGGCACTGCACCGCGGCTGCCGCCACCTGGTACGCCGACAGCGCCCAGAGCACCGTGCTCGGCACCCGCACCGCCACCAGTTACCCCACCAACGACTACGGGCTGATCCGCTACACCGGTCGGATCGCCCACCCGAGCGCCGTCTACACCTACCCCGGCCTGCTGACCATCAACGGCCCCGGCAACGCGTACATCGGTCAGGCGGTGTGCCGCAGCGGCAGCACCACCGGGGTGCGCTGCGGCACGGTCACCGGTCTCAACCAGACCGTCAACTACGCCACCGGCGTGATCTACGGCCTGATCCGCACCAACATCTGCGCCGAGCCGGGGGACAGCGGCGGACCGCTCTACGTGGCCGCCACCGGCACCATCCTCGGCATCCTCTCCGGCGGCACCGGCAACTGCACGGCCGGCGGCACCACCTACTACCAGCCGATCGCGGAGGTGCTGGCCACGTACGGCCTGACGCTGCCCTGACCGCGGGACACCGCTTGCCCGTCCCGCGCGCGACACCTAGGCTCGGCGACGCCCAGCACCCCGCCGCGAGGACGTGTGCCCGATGCCGACCGACCCCCGACCTGACCAGGCGAGTGTGCCGGCCGGCTACCCGTCGGTGGAGGTGGCCGCGGTGGGGGAGACGATGGTGGTGCTCTGCCCCGCGCCGGGCGAGCCGCTGGAGCACGCCGAGCGGGTCGCCGTCTCGGTCGGCGGCGCCGAGTCCAACGTGGCCGGTTACCTGGCCCGCCTGGGACACCTGACGACCTGGGTGAGCCG
This sequence comes from Glycomyces sp. NPDC047369, assembly GCA_040643255.1. Taxonomy (GTDB): domain Bacteria; phylum Actinomycetota; class Actinomycetes; order Mycobacteriales; family Micromonosporaceae; genus Glycomyces. Next base: position 905,550 of record JBEYTX010000003.1, read on the forward strand.
GGTCGGCGACGACCCCTTCGGTCGGGCTGTCGTGCGGCACGTCGCCGCCGCCGGTGTCCGCGTCGACCAGGTGTGCGTGGACCCGGCCGCCCCCACCGGCCTGTACGTCAAGGACCCGGGCCCGCAGGGGACCGCCGTGCACTACTACCGGGCCGGGTCGGCGGCCACCCGGATGGACCCGGCCACGCTGGCCGACCCGGCGCTGGCCGGTGCCCGGGTGCTGCACCTGTCCGGGATCACCCCGGCGCTGTCCGCGTCCTGCCGGGCGCTTGTCGAGCACGCGGTGACCGACCGGCCGTTGCCGGCGGCACGGGTCAGCTTCGACGTCAACCACCGTGCCCGGTTGTGGTCCGCCGAGCAGGCCGCGCCGGTGCTGCGTGACCTCGCCAACCGCTGCGACCTCGTCTTCGTCGGGCAGGACGAGGCGGAGACTCTCTGGGGCGTCACCGACCCGACGGCCGTGCGTGAGGTGCTGCCCGCTCCGGAGACGGTGGTGGTCAAGGACGGCGCGGTCGGCGCCACCGCGCTGGTCCGCGACGCCGAACCGGTCTTCGTGCCCGCTCCCCGGGTGACGGTGGTGGAGCCGGTCGGTGCCGGCGACGCCTTCGCCGCCGGCTACCTGGCCGGGCTGCTGCGCGGCCTCGACCCCGTGCGGCGGTTGCGCCTCGGCCACCTGATGGCGGCGCAGGCGTTGACCAGCAGCGCCGACAACGCCCCGGTCCCGCCGTGGGCCTGGTTCGAGAAGCTGATCGACGCCCCGGCCGACGCCTGGTCGCCGCTCGACCTGACCGACCTGGGGGCGACGACCTGAGTCGGGCCGCCGGGTGGCGCCCCGGCCAGCAGCAACACTGTCACCGCGACCTCGGATGGAGTGTTCCATGACCACACCGGACTTCGACCACATCTTCGGCGGCGCCCGGGTGATGGCGATCCTGCGCGGCCTTCCGGTCGCCGAGACCGTTCGGCTCGCCGAGCGGGCCTGGGACCTCGGCATCGACGTGGTGGAGGTTCCGGTGGCCACCGCCGACGCGGTGCCGGCGCTGCGGGCCGCCGTCGCGGCGGGGGCCGAACGCGACCGGATCGTCGGTGCCGGCACCGTGCTCGACGTCGACCAGGTCGCCGCGGCGGCCGACGCGGGCGCCCGGTTCACCGTCGCGCCCGGCCTGGACCTCACGGTCGCCGACGCCGCCGCCGCGCGTGGCCTGCCGCACCTGCCCGGTGTGGCCACCCCCACCGAGGCCCAGCAGGCACTGCGGCACGGCCTCACCTGGCTCAAGGCGTTCCCCGCGATCTCCCTCGGGCCGGCCTGGTTCAAGGCCATGGCCGGTCCGTTGCCGCAGTTGCGTTTCGTCGCCACCGGTGGCCTCGACGCGGGCAACGCCGGCCCGTTCCTGCACGCGGGCGTCCGCGTGGTGGCCGTCGGCTCCGCCCTCTCCGACACCACCCAACTGGACGCCCTCGCCAAGCTAACCCGCACCACCCCCTAACCCCCCGCCCCCGTCCCCCCGCCCCCGTCCCCCCGCCCCCGTCCCCCCGCGCCGATGGCCATCTGGTCGTTGGCGGCGAACACCGCGGTGGTCGCGCGCATCGCACCGATCCGCAGCCCGGCGACGTAGCCGC
>JBEYTX010000004.1:0-830198 GCA_040643255.1 Glycomyces sp. NPDC047369
GGGTGTGGATCGGCGTGCTCCACGCGCTGATCGGGATCCAGTTCTTCCTGGCCGGGTCTATAGGATGCACGATCCGCGGGCCGCTCGTGCGTTAGGCGTCAGACTCCGCCGGGATCTGCCTCGGTGGTCGGATCCTCGCCACCGGTCGTCGGAGCGTCGCTCGTGGGGCCCTCGGTGGTCGGCTCCTCGGTGGTCGGCTCCTCCGTGGTGGGTTCCTCGGTGGTCGGCTCCTCGCTGGGCGTCTCCGAGGTCTCCTCGTCGGTGCTCGGCTCGTAGTTGTCGTCGTCGTCCTCGGTGGTCGTTTCCTCATCGGTCGGCGAGGGGCTCTCGCTCGTCACCGTCTCGGTGGGCGAGGAGGTGTTGTCGGTGATGTTCCCGGAGGGATCGTCGTTGTTGGTGTTGATCCACCAGATCAGGCCGCCGATGAGGGCCAGCGCCGCGACGACGCCCGCGATGATGAACCACATCGTGGCGCGGTTCTTCTCCTCGGTCTGGCCGAGCTGGCTCGTGGGCTGGGCGGCGGTGTCGCCGCCGGCGCCCGCGGCCATGGCGCCACCGAGGAGGGCGGTCTGGTCGGAGCCGAAGTACTGGGTCTGCTGGCCGTCGGGCGGGGTGGATCCGGCGAGGGGGATGCCGCCGGTGACGACGCGTCCTTCTCGGGCCGAGCGGGCCATGTCGGCGGCCGAGCCGTAGCGGGCCTTCGGGTCCTTCTGGAGGGCCTGGAGTACAACCTGGGCGATCCCGGGCGGGATGTCGCGGGAGAGCGGGGGCGGGGCCTGGGTCATGTGGCCGTTCATGACCGCGACGGGCGTGTCGGAGACGAACGGGGGGCGGCCCATGAGGGCCTCGTAGGCGACGATGCCGAGCGAGTAGAGGTCGCTGGCGCCGGTCAGCTCGGCGCCGTTGAGCTGCTCGGGGGAGGCGTACGCGAGGGTGCCCATGACGGTGCCGGTCTCGGTGAGGCCGGAGGCGCCGCGGGCGGCGGAGATGCCGAAGTCGACGATCTTGGCGGCGCCGGTCTCCTCGTCGACGAGGAGGTTCGCGGGTTTGATGTCGCGGTGGATGATGTCGTGGCGGTGGGCCGTCTCCAGGGCGTCGGCCGCGGCGGCGACGATCTGCATGACCTCGGCGGGCGGGAGCGGGCCGCGGTCGCGGAGGATCTCGGCGAGGGAGCGGCCGCGGACGAGTTCCATGACCAGGTAGGAGATGAGGCCGTCGTCGCCGTCCTCCTCGCCGTAGTCGTAGAGCGCGACGATGCCGGGCGACTGGAGCGCGGCGACGGCGCGGGCTTCGAGCTGGAACCGGGCGCGGAACTTGTCGCTGTTGGAGAGGCCGGCGTGCAAGATCTTGATCGCGACCGTGCGGCCCAGCCGGGTGTCGGTGCCCTTCCAGACCTCCCCCATGCCGCCCGCGGCCAGTCGTTCGTCCAATCGGTAGCGCCCCGCCACCGAGGTCCCGCTCTGCACGTCGAACCCGCTCCTCTTACTCCTGCATCGGCCGGATGTTACATATATCAGCCGTCAACGGGCCGCGGCCACTTCTCAAGGACTCCTGCCAGATCGGAAAACGCTGAGGGGCGGCCGGGCACTCCGAAAACGAGTGCGGCCCGAGCCGTCGGCTCGGGCCGCGCACTACGACATCGTAGGGCTAAGAGGCAACGGGGTCGGTACCCGCTTCCTCCTCTTCCGGCTCCGGAACGTAGTCGATGCCCGCCTCTTCGCGCTGCTCGGGCGTGATCGGCGTGGGAGCCGAGGTCAGCGGGTCGACGCCGCCGCCGGCCTTCGGGAACGCGATGACGTCGCGGATCGACTCGGACTTCGCCAGCAGCATGCAGACGCGGTCCCAGCCGAGGGCGATGCCGCCGTGCGGCGGGGCGCCGTACTTGAGGCCCTCGAGGAGGAAGCCGAACTTCTCCTGGGCGTCCTCGTGGGTGAGGCCGAGCACGTCGAAGACACGGGACTGGACCGCGGCGTCGTGGATACGGATGGACCCGCCGCCGAGTTCGTTGCCGTTGAGGACGATGTCGTACGCGTACGTCAGCGCCTTGCCCGGGTCGGTCTCGAACTTGTCGGCCCATTCGGGGTTCGGCGAGGTGAACGGGTGGTGGATCGCGGTCCAGCCGCCGTCGTCGGTGGGCTCGAACATGGGGGCGTCGACGACCCAGCAGAACGCCCACGCGTCGGGGTCGATGAGGCCGGTGCGCTTGCCGACTTCGAGGCGGGCGGCGCCGAGCAGCTCCTGGGCCTCGCGGCGGTCGGTGGAGGCGGCGAAGAAGACCGCGTCCCCGGCCTTGGCGCCGACGGCGTCGGCGAGCCCGGCGAGGTGCTCCTCGGAGAGGTTCTTGGCGACGGGGCCCTTCGGCTCGCCGGTCTCGGCGTTGAAGGTGATGTAGGCGAGGCCCTTGGCGCCGCGCGCCTTGGCCCAGTCCTGCCAGCCGTCGAGCTCCTTGCGGGTCTGGGAGGCGCCGCCGGGCATGACGACCGCGCCGACGTAGCCGCCCGCGTCGATCGCGCCGGCGAAGACGCGGAACTCGGTGCCGCGCAGGTAGTCGGTGAGCTCGACGAGCTCCTGGCCGAAGCGCAGGTCGGGCTTGTCGGAGCCGTACCGGTCCATGGCGTCGTGCCAGGTCAGCCGCTGGATGGGCGTCGGGATCTGGTAGTCGGCGAGCTCGGCCCAGAGGGCCTTGACGATGCGCTCGCCGAGGGCGATCACGTCGTCCTGGTCGACGAACGAGGCCTCGATGTCGAGCTGGGTGAACTCCGGCTGGCGGTCGGCGCGGAAGTCCTCGTCGCGGTAGCAGCGCGCGATCTGGTAGTACTTCTCGAACCCGCCGACCATGAGGAGCTGCTTGAACAGCTGCGGGGACTGCGGGAGCGCGTACCAGGAGCCGGGGCGCAGGCGCGCGGGCACGAGGAAGTCGCGGGCGCCCTCGGGCGTCGAGCGGGTCAGGGTCGGGGTCTCGACCTCGACGTAGCCCTCTTCGGCGAGGAGGTTGCGCGCGATGTGGTTGGCCCTGGAGCGCAGGCGGATCGCGTCGTTGGGGCCGGTGCGGCGCAGGTCGAGGTAGCGGTGTCGCAGCCGGATGTCCTCGGAGACGTCCACGTGGTCGTCGATCTGGAACGGCAGCGGCGCGGACTCGGAGAGCACTTCGAGGGCGGTCGCGCTGATCTCGATCTCGCCGGTCGGCAGGTCCGGGTTCTCGTTGCCTTCGGGGCGGCGCGCGACGGTGCCGGTGATCGACACGCAGTACTCGTTGCGCAGCTTCTGGGCGGCCTCGGCGGCCTCCGAGTCGCGGAAGACGACCTGGACGACGCCCGAGGCGTCGCGCAGATCCACGAACTCCACCCCACCGTGATCGCGGCGACGCGCCACCCATCCGGCGAGGGTGACTTGCTGGTCGACGTCAGCGGCACTCAGCGTGCCGGCGAGGTGTGTCCGATACACGGCCTCAGAACCCCTTAGCGATTGTTGAAACAGCGGGCGCCTGTCAAGCGCCAGCAGCAATCGTATAACCGCCGGTGCGCACCGGTCGCGCGCATATCGCCGGGCACGGCAGGGGTCACCCGGAGGGGGCGGGCCGTCAGCGAGCCCGTTCCCTCACGTTCCTTCAGCGCGCGAGCGCGCTACTGCGCTCATTGTTCAGCGCGCGAGCGCGCTGAACCCCAGCAACCTGACCACGACGTCGAGGAAGCGCCGCGCGTCGGCGACGATGGAGTCGGCCTCGTCGGGGGTGACGATGTCGGGGATCCCGGCCTGGGCGAGGACCCGCTTGCGGGCGGTGCGGGCGAAGTGGGAGGCCCACTCCTCCAGTTCCGGCGCGACGTTGCGCAGGAGCTCCCAGGTGCTCGACGGGCGGCCGGGGCGGCGCCTGCCGGTGGCGTCCCCGGCGCGGACGGCGAGGACCGCGACGGCGACGCGCAGCGCCGCCATGTGGGCCTCGGCGTACCGCTCGCCGGGCCGGACGCGCTCGGCGGCGTCGTCGAGGTCGGCGCGGGCGGTGGCGAGCAGTTGCAGCGGGGAGCGGTTCGGTAGCTGGTCGGCGGGGATGCGCAGGCGGGAGTTGGAGACGGTGCCGGCCTGCACGAGTCGGGGGGAGCCGGTGCCGGCGGTCGACACGGTCGATGCGGATCGGGTGGCTCCGGGTCGGGAAGCAGCCATGGTGGCCTCCTAAACCTCTGTTCGAACTTGCGTTCGAGAAATATGGAACCACAGGGGTACGACATTTCCAACCCCCAACTTCGCACAAAATCAGCGCATCGCTACGGATTGTCGCCCATCCGACAGGAGAAGCCTTGCGCAGCAATGCGAAAGGGCCGCGGACTTTTCAGTCCGCGGCCCACTGTGTTCCCTTCCGCGTCATGCGGTGTTCGAACAGTCCCGGCACGGGCGGAAGCGCTGGAGCCGCCCGCGCGGGGCTACTCCGTGATCTCGTCGACGAGGCGCAGGTGCCCGCGCGCCTCGTCGTTGCGGCCCATCCGCTGGAGGGTGCGGCCGAGGAGCAGGCGGGCGTAGAAGTCCGCCGGGTTGGCCTCGACCATCTTCTCCGAGAGCGCCAGCGCCTTGTTCAGCTGCGCCGACTTGAAGTAGGCGCGGGCCGCGACGAGCATGACGTCCGGGTGCTCCGGGTGGTCGCGCAGCAGCGGCTCCAGGAACTTCAGGGCCGCGTGTGGGTCCTTCTTCGCGAGCATCTCCTCGGCGTCGCGCAGGCGCTGGGTCTCCTCGGGAACCTGGCGTCCGCGCGCGGCGGAGTCGATGAAGGCGGCGATCTGGTCGTCGGTGATGTCGTCGGAGCGCATTCGGTTGTCAACACGCACGTCCGCGCGATCATTCCCGGTCAGTCGTTGCGCAGGGCCGCGCCCACGACGATGACGAGCTGGAGCAGGCCCAGGGCGGCCAGGAGCATCCACGCGGTGATGGCGATCGTCACGACGCCTTCGGTCCACTCGGCGTACTGGCCGCCGCCGGCGACCGCGATGACCCCGCACGCGCCCAGGCCCAAGGCCACAACGACCTCGCGGACCGAGCGCTCCCCCATCGTGGTCATGCCGAGGTCGTTGAGGCCGACCTGGCGGGCGCGCATGCGGGTGAGGACGTACATCCAGCACAGGGCGCCGGTGACGGTGACGGCCCAGCCGGGGGCGCCGAGGAGCCACAGGGCGAGCAGCCAGGCGCCTTCGGAGAGGCGCGCGGCGAGGGGTTCGAGGACGAGGACCCGCCGCGACAGGCTCGTGGAGCGGGCGGCCAGGAGCATGTAGGAGGCGTCGGCCAGGGCCGTGACCGCCAGGAGCGGGAGGGCGATGAGGACGACCGGTCCGCCGGCGACGACGCAGACGGGGATGAAGAGGCTCGCGGTGAGGCCGACGCCGACGACCGCGCCGGGCTGGAACCGGGTGGAGAGGATGACCCGGCCTACAAGGGAGTCGGCGGGCACTCGGGTGCGCATGGGTGTTGTTGTAGCAGACGGCATCAGGCGCGCATTCGCAGCATCGGACATAGGAGAGGACTCTACGTGTTGCGGCGGTGACCGCAATCCCCCAGTCGGGTCCCGTTCGGTTACGGGCGCAGGTTCTTCCAGACGCGGCGGGTCGAGCGCGAGTGGTTCAGCGTCGTGAAGTGCAGCCCGGGGGCGCCTTCTTCGAGGAGGCGCGCGCCCATGGCCGTGGCGACCTCGACGCCGATGTCGCGGACCGCGTCGCGGTCGTCGGCGACGGCGCGCAGGCGCTCGGCGAGGGCTTCGGGGAAGACCATGCCGGTGAGGACCGCGAACCGCTCGATCTGGCGGATGTTCGTGATCGGCATGATGCCCGGGACGATCGGGATGTCGCACCCGGCCGCGGCGACGGCGTCGCGCAGCCGCAGGTAGTCCTCGACGTCGTAGAAGATCTGGGTGATCGCGAAGTCGGCCCCGGCGCGGCACTTCTCCACGAAGTAGCGGACCCCGGTGTCCCAGTCGACGTCGCGCGGGTGCCCGTCGGGGAACGCGGCGACGCCGACGCTGAAGTCGCCGGACTCCTTGATGAGCTCGACGAGCTGGCGGGCGTGCAGGATGCCCTCGGGGTGCTGGACCCAGTCGGCGCGCGGGTTGCCCGGCGGGTCGCCGCGCACGGCGAGGATGTTGCGGACCCCGGCGTCGGCGAAGTGGCCGATGAGGTTGCGCAGCTCGGCGACGGAGTGGTCGACGGCGGTGCAGTGCGCCATCGTCAGGAGCGTCGTCTCGGCGTTGACGAGGTTCGTCGTGTCGACGGTCTTCAGGCGCGTGGACCCGCCCGCGCCGTAGGTCACGGACACGTAGTCGGCGCCGAGGCGCTCGAGGTCCCGGATGGTCCGCCACAGGACGCCTTCGGAGGCCTCGTCGCGGGGCGGGAACAGCTCGAACGAGAACTTGGGCTCGCCGGACCGCAGCAGGTCGCCGATCTTGGCGGCCTTGACCGGCATCACGCTGGGCGTCCCGAGTGTCATGACCCAACGGTAACGGGACTGACACACGTGTGCTGACCTGCATTCGCGGACACCCAACAGGTGGGACGCGCGAATGCTCGTCTAGCGTTCGGAACGTGGAGCTCAACGAGCGCGTCGACGCGGCCCTGGCGGCCTTCCTGGACCGGCAGGCCGCGGTCATCTGCGGCATCGACGAACGGCTCGGCGTCTACGCCGACGCGGTGCGCGACTTCGTGCTCGGCGGCGGGAAGCGGCTGCGGCCCGCGTTCGCGTACTGGGGCGCCCGCGGGGCGGGCCTGGAGGACTCCGCTGAGCTCGTCGCCTGCGTCTCGTCCCTCGAACTGCTCCAGGCGTCGGCGCTCATGCACGACGACCTCATCGACGGCTCCGACACGCGGCGCGGCGCCCCGTCCGTGCACCGCCGGTTCGCGTCGCTCCACGAGCGCGAGGGCTGGTCGGGACGGCCCCTGGAGTTCGGCTCGGCGGCCGCGATCCTCCTCGGGGACCTGTGCCTGGCCTGGTCGGACGAGCTGTTCTGCTCCGCGGGGATGCCGTTCGCGAAGGTCGCGGCAGCGCGCAGCGACTTCGACCTGATGCGCACGGAAGTGAGCGCCGGGCAGTACCTGGACGTGCTCTCGGAGGTGCGCCGGGACGTCTCGGAGGCGACCGCCGCGAAGGTCGCCCGCTACAAGTCCGCGAAGTACACGATCGAGCGGCCGCTGCTCATCGGCGCGTCCCTCGCGGGCGCGCCCGAGCGGATCCGCGCGCACTACTCCGCGATCGGGCTGCCGCTCGGCGAGGCGTTCCAGCTGCGCGACGACGTGCTCGGCGTGTTCGGCGACCCCGCGCAGACCGGGAAGCCCGCCGGGGACGACCTGCGCGAAGGCAAGCACACGTTCCTGGTCGCGCGGGCCTGGGCCGCGGCCGACGAGGACCGCCGGGCGGTCCTGGACGCCGGGCTCGGGGACCCGGGCCTCGACGCCGAGGGCGTGGCGCGGCTGCGCGCGATCCTCATGGACACCGGCGCGCTCGCCGACACCGAGCACCGCATCGAGGCGCTGGCCGCCGAAGCGGAAGCGGCCCTGGAGGACTCGCGGGCCGACGTCGACCCGGCGGCGCTGGAGGTCTTCGCGGGCCTCCTCGTCAAGGCCGTCAAGCGCGACTTCTAGGACCGGTCCCCCGTTCGGAGTCGGTCGTTCGCATGACCCCCGCACGGGTGACCTGACGGTTACCCTTCGTCGCCCCGATCGTTGATCCGAGTGAAGGACACGAACGGACGGTGGGAGACACGTGGGACTCTTCGGTGCCATCGGGCGCGAGACCAAGGGCGCGGTCCGCTCGCTCGGCTACGACCTGCGCCGCTCGAAGCGGTTCCGGCGGATCGGGGTGATCGCGGTGGCGACCGTCGCGGGCGGGGTCATCGCGACCGGCGCGCTGGTGCGCGGCGGCGCGGGCGTGCCCGGCATCGCCGACGGCGACGACGCGGACATCATCGAGGGCTGGTTCGGGCTCGGCTCGGACACGACCGGCCAGGACGCCGAGGCGGCCGGCGAGGCCGCCGAGGAGGAGGCGCCCCGGGGCGGCGACGCCGCCGACCCGAGCGCGGAGGAGTCGACCGCGGGAGCGGCGACCCAGGGCCGCGGGAGCGGCGGCGGCACGGGCGGCCGCTCCCCCGACCTGGTGCCGATCGGCGGTGACGACGGCACCCGCGGCCCGACCGAGGAGGAGAGCTCCCCGACCACGGCGCCCCCGACGGAGGAGCCCACCGAGGAGCCGACGGAGACGACGCCCACGGAGGAGCCCACGAGCGGCGAGCCGACCCAGGAGCCGACGAGCGAGGCGCCGACGACCGACCCGGGCACGTCCGAGTCGGTGACGATGAGCCACTCGCCGAGCGAGGAGCCGTCGAGCGAGTCGGCGAGCGCCCCTGCGCAGGCCGAGAAGGGCTCGGTCGCGCCGATCCCCCGCAAGGGCCCGGTCGGCGGCTAACTTCTTCGCCGCGACGGCGCCCTTGGCCTGGTCGAGCTCGGCCCGGATCGCGGTGATGTTGCGCTTGACGGCGGCCACGTCGGGGCTGTCGCCGTCCCGGTCGCCGCGGCGCTGGTCGCGGGCGACGAGCGTCGCCAGGCTCACCAGCTCGTGCTGGAGCTGGCGCAGCAGCTGCGAGGCGTCCTTGCCCCAGCGCTTCTGGGCCCGCTTGCGGGCCCGGCGCCGCGAGTGCAGCGACCGCATCTCGGTGAGGTCCTCGGTCGTGATGACCGCTTCGTCCTCATCGGACATGGTGGTGACGAACCAGCGCCACTCGGCGCGGGCCGCGAAGTGGTACAGCACGAAGAACAGGCCGAGGATGATGAGGCCCTTGCCGTAGGTCAGCGGGATCGCGAGCCCCGCGGGCAGCGACGGCGGCATCGGCAGGTTCCACAGGCCGTGCATCGCCAGCGCGAGCGCGAACAGGCCGACCATGACACCGAGGCGGGTGCTGAACGACCGCCGCGTCTGGGTCACGAAGAACGCGATGCCGAGCCCGGCCGCGCCCGTGTACAGCGGATGCGAGAACGGGGCGGCGACGAGCACGCGCGTGAACGTCACGGTGAGCGCTCCGGCCATGTCGGAGTTGGGGTTCAGGGCCGCGAAGTTCACCGCGTACGTGAGGTTCTCGACGATCTGGAAGCCGAGGCCGACGAGCGCGCCGTAGATGAGGCCGTCGATGGAGCGGTCGAAGTGCTCGCGGACGATGAGCACGAGCATGACGACGCCGAGGGCCTTGAGCCACTCCTCGTTGAGGGGGCCGACGATCGCGGGGCCCCAGGTGCGGGCCCATTTGGCGTCGGCGAGTTCGGCGAGGACGACGAGCGCGGCGTTGTTGGCGAGCATCGCGAGCGCGACGGCGACGATGCCGCCCCAGGCCATCGCGGCGGCGCGCACGGTCGGCGGTTCGCGTTCGAACAGGTCCAGGCGGGAGAGGATCTGGAGGAAGACGATCGCGAGGACGGCGTTGACGGCGATGGAGGCCCACAGGGCGGTCGCGATGTCGCCGTAGTCGGGCGAGAAGATCCGGCCGAGTTCGAGCAGGCCGTAGACGAGGCAGGCGACGAACAGCCAGTAGGCGGGGCGCCTGATGCGGATGAACGCGCCCTGCGACTCGACGACGACGCGTTCGGTGCGGACGGTCACTTGCCCTCCAGCTCGAAGGTGGCGACGTACGGGCCGGGGTCGACGTCGGTGGCGGCGGGGTCGGAGCCTGGAGCGATGAGGACGAGGATCGCGGCGGCGCCCTTGTCGTTGCCGACCACGGTGATCGATCCGGCGGAGTCGATGCCGATGATGTCGGCGCGGTAGCCGGTGAGCCCGGCGGCCTCGTCGGCGTAGGCGCGCACGTTGTTGTAGATGTAGCCGTTCTGGGCGATGACGGGCTGGACGCGGCGGTCGAGGAGGCGTTCGAGGCTGTCGACGCCGGAGTCGACCTCGACGGAGGCGGTGAGGTGGTCGCGCACGAAGTTCTGGCGCTGGTCGGCGAAGTGGACGCCGGGGCTGGTCCAGCCGGAGCCGGGCAGCTCGTATTCGAGGCTGGCGCCGGCGACGGGGTAGGACTGGAGGAACAGGGTGTCGCCTTCGCCGATGTTCTGGACGGAGTCCCCAAGGGCCCGTTCGAGTCCGATCCACACGGCGACGGGCAGGACGACGGCGACGGCGGCCAGGACGGCCTGCCACATGCGGCCGCGCTCCAGGCCCAGCCGGTTCAGCCGGATCGTGACCTCAGCCAATGCGTCCCCTCCCCGAGCCCTCGACACACGTGGAATCAAAGGTACGGGAAGGGGACCATGGTTTGTCCGGTTTTCACGCGGACGCGGGGTCCGCTGTCGGGTAGGCGACTGTGCCGTCCGACGGCTGGTCAGCCCAGTTTGGTGATCCAGTTGTGGGTGTCCTCGGAGCGCCCGTACTGGAGGTCCAGGAGCGTCTGGCGCAGCTGCATGGTGAACTTCCCGGCCTCGCCGCCGCCGATGGTGAACGCGCCCTTGCGTCCCTTGACGGTGCCGACGGGCGTGATGACGGCGGCGGTGCCGCACGCGAACGCCTCGGTGAGCAGGCCCGACTCGGCGTCCTCGCGCCAGCGGTCGATCGAGTACCGGGCCTCGCGGACCTCCCAGCCGGCCTCGGTGGCGAGGGTGAGGATCGCGTCGCGGGTGATGCCGGGGAGGATGGTGCCCAGTTCGGGGGTGTAGAGCACCCGCTCGTTCTCGTACGCGAAGAACAGGTTCATGCCGCCGAGTTCGTCGACGTACTTGTACTCCACGGCGTCCAGGAAGATGACCTGGTCGCAGCCGTGCTCGATGGCCTCGGACTGGGGCAGGAGGCTCGCGGCGTAGTTGCCGCCGGCCTTCGCCGCGCCGGTGCCGCCCGGTCCGGCCCGGTTGTACTCCTCGGAGACCCACAGCGTCAGGGGCTTGGGGCCGCCCTTGAAGTACGCGGCGGCCGGGGACGCGATGAGGAGGTACAGGTACTCCTTCGCGGGCCGCACGCCGAGGAACGACTCGGAGGCGATCATGTACGGGCGCAGGTAGAGGGTGGCCTCGTCCTGGCTGGGGACCCAGTCGCCGTCGACGGCGAGGAGCTCGCGGATCGACGCGAGGAACCACTCCTCGGGGAGGTGCGGCATCGCCATGCGGGTCGCGGAGATGTTCAGGCGCCGGGCGTTGGCCTCGGCGCGGAACAGGCCCAGGGAGCCGTCCTCGTGGCGGTAGGCCTTGAGGCCCTCGAAGATCTCCTGGGCGTAGTGCAGGACCGCGGCGGCCGGGGAGAGCGTGAGCGGCCCGAACGGCTTCAAGGTCGCGCTGTGCCAGCCGCGGCCCTCGGTCCAGGTCATGGTGAACATGTGGTCGGTGAACACGGTGCCGAAGACGGGGTCCGCGAGGATCGCCTCGCGCTCGGCGTCCGGCGTCGGGTTCGGGTGCGGCTCGTGCCTGAGGTCGGGAAGACCGTCGGTGGTCATGATCTGTCCTTCGGATTCACAAGGTCGGGTGTGTGCTTGTCGTTACTGGTCCTGATGCTTAACTTACCGCTCGTTCAGGTGGTCGGGCGGCAGCCTGTCATCTGGGGCCTGACACGGGAAAACGCCCGGCGAGGCGTTCTGGTCGAACGCGGGCCCGCCGGGCGCTGAAGCTGTTGCTTGGGTCTAGCTGAGCTGTCCGGCGACGTCGGCGGCTACTCGGTCGCCTACTTCGCCGGTGCGGATCCGGGTCCCGTTGTCGCGGGACGCGAGCTCGCGCTCCACGGCGGCGTTGACGGCGACGGCGGCGTCGGCGCGGCCGAGGTGCTCAAGCAGGAGCGCGGTGGAGGAGATCGCGGCGACCGGGTCGGCGATCCCCTGCCCGGCGATGTCCGGGGCCGAGCCGTGCACCGGCTCGAACGTCGACGGGTGCGTGTGGTCGGGGTTGATCGAGCCGGTCGCGGCCAGGCCGATGCCCCCGGTGACGGCGGCGGCGATGTCGGTGAGGATGTCGCCGAAGAGGTTGTCGGTGACGATGACGTCGAAGGTGTGCGGCCGGTTCACGAGGAACATCGCGGCGGCGTCCACGTGCTGGTACTCGGTGGTCACGTCCTGGTACTCGGCGGCCACGTCGTCGAACGTGCGCTTCCACAGGCCGCCCGCGTGGACCAGCACGTTCGTCTTGTGGACGAGCGTGAGGTGGCCGCGGCGGCGGCGGGCGCGCTCGAACGCGTCGCGGACGACCCGCTCCGTGCCGTAGCGCGTGTTCAGGGACTCCTCGGTGGCGATCTCCGCGGGCGATCCGGTGTGGAGGTTCCCTCCGGCGCCGGTGTACAGGCCCTCGGTGCCCTCGCGGACCACCACGAAGTCGATGTCGCCGGGCTTGACGTCGGCCAGCGGCGAGGACGCGCCCGGGTACAGGCGGCTCGGGCGCAGGTTCACGTACTGGTCGAACTCGAAGCGGAGCTTCAGCAGCAGGCCGCGCTCGAGGACCCCCGGCGGGACGGTCGGGTCGCCGATGGCGCCCAGGAGGATCGCGTCGTGCTCGTCCAGTTCGGACAGGACGCTGTCGGGGAGGATCTCGCCGGTCCGGTTGTACAGGCGCGCACCGAGGTCGTACTCGGTGTACTCGTAGCCCGGGAGGGCCACGGCGAGCACCTTCTGCGCCTCGGCGGTGACCTCTTGCCCGATGCCGTCGCCGGCGATGACCGCGATCCTGCTCATGGTGCCTCTCTGGTTTCCGTTTCCTCGACGCCCCGCGCACTCGGACCCGTCCGGCACCTGGGCCGGGAACGGGGAATGCGGGGCGGGTGCGTTCACCATAACGCACCCGTCCCGCATTCCGACGAACGGCTCTCAGCAGATGGAACGGCTGAGACGCAGGGGATTCAGTGAATCCCTCAGTCCTGGAGGGTCACGGCCTTCGCGCCGGTCGCGCCCACGGAGTCCTTGACGCGGCCGAGCACCTCGGCCGGCACCGGCGCGTCGAGCGCGATCGCCATGACCGCCTCGCCCCCGGCCGCCTTGCGCGCCACCTGCATCGCGGCGATGTTGATGTTCAGGTCGCCGATCGCCCCGCCGATGAGGCCGACCACGCCGGGCCGGTCCGTGTACCGCAGGAACAGCAGCGACCCGTCCAGGTCGATGTCCAGCTCGAACCCGTCGATGTCGGTCAGGCGCGGGCCGCCGTGCGGCCCGGGGCTGATCGTCCCCGAGACGGTGAGGCCCCGGCCGTCGACCATCGCGCCGCGCAGGGTGACCAGCGTCTGGTACTCCGGCGACTCCTGCGACGTGTACAGGCCGACCTCGACCCCGCGCTGCTCGGCGACCAGCGGCGCGTTCACGTACGTGACCGAGTCGGCCACGTCCACGAACAGCCCCTTCGAGGCCGCCAGCTGGAGCACCGTCACATCGTGCGCGACGACCTCCCCGCGGACCTCCACGGTCACCGACTGCACGGCCGAGCCGGCCAGCGAGTTGAACGTCCGGCCCAGGCGCTCCGCGAGCGACAGCAGCGGGCGGACCTCCTCGTGGACGACGCCCCCGGCCTGCACGTTCGCCGCGTCCGGCACGAACTCGCCGGACAGGGCGAGCTTCACGCTCTTGGCGACCGCCAGGCCCGCGTTGTCCTGGGCCTCGCGCGTGGAGGCGCCCAGGTGCGGCGCGGCCACGACGTTGTCCAGCGCGAACAGCGGCGAGTCGGTGCACGGCTCCTTCACGAACACGTCGAGCCCGGCGGCGGCCACGCGGCCGTCCTGGAGGGCCGCGGCGAGCGCGTCCTCGTCGATGAGCCCGCCGCGCGCGGCGTTGACGATCCGCACGCCCGGCTTGACCTTGTTGAGCGCGTCCTCGCCGATGATCCCCACGGTCTCGGGGGTCTTCGGGAGGTGGATGGTGATGAAGTCGGCGAGCGACAGCAGCGTGTCGAGGTCGACCAGGCGCACGCCGAGCTTCGCGGCGAGCGCGGGCTGGGCGTACGGGTCGTACGCGACGACGTCCATGTCGAAGGCCTGCATGCGGGTGGTGACGAGCTGCCCGATCTTGCCGAAGCCGACCACGCCCAGGGTCTTGCCCTGGATCTCGACGCCGGTGAACTTCTTGCGGTCCCACCGGCCGGCGCGCAGCGACGCGTCGGCGCGCGCGATGTGGCGGGCGCTGGCGAGCAGCAGCGTGATGGCCTGCTCGGCCGCGGACACGATGTTCGAGGTCGGCGCGTTGACGACCATGACCCCGCGCTCGGTGGCGGCGGGCAGGTCGACGTTGTCGAGGCCCACGCCCGCGCGGGCGACGACCTTCAGCTTCGGCGCGTGTTCGAGCGCGGCGGCGTTGATCGTGGTGGCGGACCGGACGATCACGGCGTCGGCCTCGACCAGCGCGGCGTGGAGGGAGTCCACGTTCGTACCGTCGATCTCCCGGACGTCGAAGTCCCCGGAGAGCACCTCGATCGCGGCGGGCGCGAGCGGGTCGGCAATGACCACGACGGGTTTCGGTTCGGTCATGGATACCTCGCAAAGGTAAGGAGCAACGGAGGACCGGGCGCGGCGCTGCGTCGTCAGCGGCAATGGTATGTCGATCGCGTTAACGGCTCCTTACCGACCTGCCGCATTCCGGATGATGGAACACCCCGACCCCGCCGCTTTCCCGCCCCGTCCCCCGACGCACACCGCCGCCCCGCCCGATGTCGCACCCCCGAGCAACGCTTGAAAGCGGGGGCGGCACCGAACGCGAGGCGTCCTCACTCGAAGTGGGCGTCCTCGTCCAGGAGTTCCGCGGCGTCGCTCTCGGCCTCGGCGAGGACCTGCTTCACCACGGGGATCGCGATGCCGGAGCCATAGCCCTTCCGGGCGAGCATGCCGACGAGTTTGCGGAGCACGGCGTCGTCGCTCTGGCCCGCGAGCGACCGGTAGCGGCGGCGGGCGAGCTCGAGGGCCGCCTCGCGCTCGTCCTCGTCGCTGACCTGCTCGACGGCGGCGTCGATGAAGTCGGGGTCGACGCCCTTGCGGCGCAGCTCCCCGACCAGGGACCGCTTCGACAGGCCGCGGGAGCGGTGGCGGGACTCGACCCAGGCGCGCGCGAAGACGGCGTCGTCGATGAGGCCGACCTCCGAGTACCGCTCCAGGATCTCGGTGACAATGTGTTCCTCGAACCCCTTGCGGCGCATGGAGTCACCGAGCTCGGTGCGCGTCCGGGGCCGGCCCGACAGCAGTTGGAGACAGTACTGCCGGGCCTCTTCCGGGTCGTTCGGCTTAGAAGTCGACTTCGGCTTCTTCAAGCTCGTCCTCGATCTTGGCGGGGGTGTCGGCCGCGGCGGCGTCGACGCCGAGCTTCTCCTTGATCCGCTTCTCGATCTCCAGCGCGAGGTCCGGGTTCTCCTTGAGGTTCGCCCGGGCCTTCTCCTTGCCCTGGCCGAGCTGGTCGCCCTCGTACGTGTACCAGGCGCCCGACTTCTTGACGATGCCGTGCTCGACGCCCATGTCGATCAGCGAGCCCTCCTTGGACACGCCGATGCCGTAGAGGATGTCGAACTCGGCCTGCCGGAACGGCGAGCCGACCTTGTTCTTGACGACCTTGACGCGGGTGCGGTTGCCGACGGCCTCGCCGCCGTCCTTCAGCGTCTCGATGCGGCGGATGTCGAGGCGCACCGAGGCGTAGAACTTGAGCGCCTTGCCGCCCGCGGTGGTCTCGGGCGAGCCGAACATGACGCCGATCTTCTCGCGGAGCTGGTTGATGAAGATCATCGTGGTGCCCGTGGTGTTCAGGCCGCCGGTGATCTTCCGCAGCGCCTGGCTCATGAGCCGGGCCTGGAGGCCCACGTGCGAGTCGCCCATCTCGCCCTCGATCTCGGCGCGCGGCACGAGCGCGGCCACCGAGTCGATGACGATGAGGTCGACCGCGCCGGAGCGGACCAGCATGTCGGCGATCTCCAGGGCCTGCTCGCCGGTGTCCGGCTGCGAGACCAGCAGGTCGTCGACGTTCACGCCCAGCTTCTCGGCGTAGATCGGGTCGAGCGCGTGCTCGGCGTCGATCATCGCGGCCACGCCGCCCTCGGCCTGCACGTTGGCCATGGCGTGGAGCGCGATCGTGGTCTTACCGCTGGACTCCGGGCCGTAGATCTCGATGATGCGGCCCTGCGGCAGGCCGCCGACCCCGAGGGCCACGTCGAGCGCGATGGATCCGGTCGAGATGGTCTTGACGTTCTGCTTGGGCTTCTCCCCCAGTCGCATGACCGAGCCCTTGCCGAACTGCTTGTCGATCTGGGCCAGCGCGAGATCGAGCGCCTTGGCCTTGTCCTGAGCGGAGTTCATCCCGCCTCCCTTGGATCCTGTCTGCTTAGCCATGTCGAATACGGTAGCCGCACCCTCCGACAAGGTAGGACAACGGCTTGTTCGAACACGGCGCAACTCGCAACACGAGGGATCCGCCGATCAGCGCACGAGCCGCGCCGGGATCCGCTCGGGCCAGGCCCGGCACACCGCCATCCACACGGCCTTCGCGTTCTCACCCTCGGCGAGCGCCTGGTCGATGGTGCGGCCGCCGAGCTGCCCGATGGTGGCGTCGGAGGCCACCGACCTGGCGTAGGCGGGGCCGAAGGTCTCGTCCATCCGGTCCCAGAAATCGCTGAGCTTCACGCGCCGCTCCCCCGTCGTCCGCACCTGTCCATGGGGACAACGGTAGGCGACTCGTTGGCCCGGGGCCAATCCCAGGTGGCAAGATTGCCGGGTGCCTCGCGTCAGCCAAGAACACCTCGACTCGCGCCGCCAGCAGATCCTGGACGGCGCCCGCTCGTGCTTCGCCAAGTTCGGGTACGAGGGCGCGACGGTGCGGCGGCTCGAGGAGGCCACCGGGCTCTCCCGCGGGGCGATCTTCCACCACTTCAGGGACAAGGACGCGCTGTTCCTGGCGGTCGCGTCGGTCGACGCGGCCGAGATGGCGGCGACCGTCGCCGAGCGCGGTCTGGTCGGCGTCATGCAGGACCTGACCGCGGGGGCCGACAAGCCGGAGATCTCCGGGTGGCTGGGGACGCAGCTGGAGGTGGCGCGGCGCCTGCGCACCGACCCCGAGTTCGCCGAGGCCTGGGGCCGCCGCCGCGAGGCCATCGCCGAGGCCAGCCGCGAGCGCCTGGAGCACCAGCGCGAGATCGGCGTCCTGCGCACCGACGTCGACATCGAGGTCCTCGCCGGCTTCCTCCAGCTCATGTACGACGGCCTCGTCCGCTACCTCGCCACCGGCCGCGACGACCTCGAGATCACCCGCATCCTCCAACTGGTCGAGGAAGCGGTCCGCCGCCACTAGGGACGGTGCAGACCACGGGTCCGGCAGGATACTCCTGTCAGGCCTGCTTGTGAGCAGGTCTTTACCGCGCAAATCACGCTAGATATCTGAAGGTGGGTCATATTTACACAGACCCGTACCCGTTGGTATGCTCGCGGGTTAGTTGAACAATCAACTAAGCCTGCCCTTATGGGGGCAGCATGCCAATGGGAGGCAATGTGATCGCAAGACTGCAACCGATCGGGCTGCTCATCGGACGCGTCGCGCTCGGCGTCGTGTTCATCGCGCACGGGTGGCAGAAGTGGAGCACCAACGGGATCGACGCGACCGCGCAAGGCTTCGAGGGCATGGGAATCCCGGCACCCACGCTGTCCGCCTACTTCGCGGCCACGACCGAGCTCGTCGGCGGGTTCCTGCTCATCGCGGGGGCGCTGCTGCCGCTCGTGGGGCTGGCGCTGGCCGCGGTCATGCTGGGCGCGATGTACTTCGTGCACCTCGACGGCGGGTTCTTCTCGATGAACGGCGGCTACGAGTACGTGCTGACGCTGGCCGTGTTCGCCATCACCATCGGGTTCTCCGGCGGCGGGCTGCTCGCGCTGGACAGCTTGTGGCTCAATAAGAAGAAGGACGAGGCGGTGGTCGAACCGGCTCCCGCCGCGGCCTAGCGGAGACGTCCGGGCGGGCCCCACCGCCCGCCCGGGCTAGCACTCGGCCAGGCCGCCGAGGGAGTTGACGTCGGCCGGGTCGATGACGAGCCAGACGAAGGGGAGGTAGCCGAACTCGTCCTCCCCCAGGACGATCCGGACCATGACGTCCGACGCGTCCTTGCCCGGGTGGTAGTCCCAGAAGCCCTCTTCACCCTCGTCGCCGCGCGGCGTGATGAGGTCCGCGGTCTCGTAGCAGACGAGTTCGAACACCGTCCCCACCTCGGCGTAGCCGATCGCGGTGACGTCGTCCGCGGAGCCGCGGATGCCCGGCGCGCCGCCCTGGTCGGCGCAGTAGGAGCGGGTCTGCGGGCAGTTCCAGTAGACCTCGCCGGTCAGCGCCTCGGGGGCGGCGGAGGTCGTCTCCTCGGGTTCGGGGGTGTTCGTGGCGAGGGGCGAGGCGGGGTCCTCGGACTCGGCAACGGAGGTCTCCGCGGCCGTGGTCGGGTCCTCCTCCGCCGCTTGGCCGTCGAGGCCGCCCAGCCACCAGGCGCCGCCGCCGATCAGCGCCACGGCGAGCACCGTCGCGAGGGCGAGGAGCGCCACGGGCAGACGGCGCCGCGCCGGGACGACGGGTTGGACGAGGGCAGGCGCGACGACCGGCTGCACCACCGTCACCGGCCCGGTCGGCGGCGGGACCGCCGCCGGGGTGGGCGGGAGGACCGGGGGCGGCAGGGCCGCCGCGGGGGTGAGCGGCTGGTCCGCGATCGCCACGGCGCCTTCGCTGACGACGAGTTCGGGCTGCTCGATCATCGTCGGCGCGATGCCGAGCTCCTGATGGATCATCGTTGCGGCCAAGGGCATCCGGCTCGCGCCGCCGACCATGAAGACGCCCGCGACCTGCTCGGGCGACAGCCGCGCCTCGCGGATCACGGCCTTCGTGATCGCGACGGTCTGCGCCAGGAGCGGCCGCGCCAGCAGGTCGAGTTCCGCGCGGGTCAGGAGTTCTTCGGCGGCGAAGCCCGGGACGAGGACCTCGGTCGTCGAGCGGCGCGACAGCCGCTCCTTCGCCTCGCGCACCTCGTCGTAGAGCCGGAACCGGGCCCGCAGCACCTCGCCGCCCGCGTCCGGGTCGAGCAGCGCCCGCCACGCCGACGACCGCTCCTCGGTCCCCGCGAAGCGCCCGCCGAGGTACTCGACGAGCGCCTGGTCCAGGTAGTGCCCGCCGACGCGGTCCGAGCCGTCCACGGCGAGGACCTCGAACCCGTTGGGCCCGAGGGCGACCGCGCTGGCGTCGAACGTGCCCGCGCCGAGGTCGTACACGACGAGGGCCCGGCCGGGCTCGATCCGGTGCCCCAGGACCTCCGCGAAGTAGCGGGCGGCCGCGACGGGTTCGGGCAGGAGGAGCGGGGCGGGCATCCCGGCCGCGAGCGCGGCGTCGGTGACGATGTGGCGGCGGTTCGGGCCCCAGGCGGCGGGGACGGTGACCGTCACCGACCGGGGCGGCCCGGCGACCGCGGTGCACTCGGCGAGGACGCGGCGCATGACGGCGCCCACGGCGTCCCCGATCGGGACCTCCCTGTCCCCCAAGAGGAGGGAGGGCGCGTCGAGGCGGAGCTTCGGGTTGCGCTCGTAGCGGTGGGGGTGGCGGCGGGCCTCCCTCGCCGCGTCCCGGCCGACCAGAAGGGATCCATCGTGGTCGATATATATTCCTGACGGCAGGAGCGGGTGGCCGTCGAAGAGGATCTGGTGCCGCCGCCCGTCGCCGCGCAGGACCGCGGCGACGGTGTTGTGGGTGCCGAAGTCGACGCCGAGAGCGGCGGCCGTGCGCGGGGCGGCGTCCATTCAGGACCTTTCAGGGGTGCGGGAGGCGGTCCCGCAAGGGTACTGCGGGCGCACCGGGCCCGGTTCCCCCAGAGACGGCCGAGGCCGACAGGGGACTTCCCCTGTCGGCCTCGGCTCGATCGTTCAGTGCTTACCAGCGGTCGCGGCGGTCGCGGTCGCCGTAGCCGCGGCGCTCGCCGCGGTCCCGGTCGCCGTAGCCGCCACGGCCGCGGTCGTCGCCGCCGCGGAAGCCGCCCTCGCGGTTGCCGCGGTAGCCGCCGTTGTCACGGCCGCCCTGGTAGCCGCCGCCGCGGTTGCCGTAGCCGCCGCCTTCGCGGTTCCCCTGGTAGCCGCCGCGGCCGCCCTCGCGGTCGCCGTAGCCGCCCCGGTTCCGGTCGCCGTAGCCGCCGCGGTTGTCGCGGTCGCCGTAGCTGCCGCCGCCGCGGTTGCCCTGGTAGCCGCCGCCCTCGCGGTTCCCGCGGTAGCCGCCGCGGTCCCCGCCCTCGCGGTCGCCGCGGTAGCCGCCCCGGTTGCCGCCTTCGCGGTTGCCCCGGTAGCCGCCGCGGTTACCGCCCTCGCGGTTCCCGCGGTAGCCGCCGCGGTCGTCGCGGTCGCGGCGCGGGCCGCGGTCGTCGCGGCGCTTGGACGGGCCTTCGAGGATCTCGCGCTCGGCCTGCTCGCGCAGGCGGGTCGCCTCGGCGCGCAGGCCCTCGGCGTCCTCCTTCAGACGCTCGATCTGGCGCTCGAGGCGCTTGACCTCGTCGTCGTTGCGGGACGCCTGGTGCTCGGAGGACACCGCGCGCAGGTCGGTGAAGTTCCGGGCGCCCATGAGCGCGGTCAGCTCGGCGTCGAAGTTGTCGTTGACGTAGTGGCGGGTGGCGTCCACCCCGGCGCGCTCGATGAGGCTGAACATCGACCGGTTCTGGTGCGGCAGCACCAGGGTCGCCACGTGGCCGGACTGCCCGGCGCGCGCGGTGCGGCCGGCGCGGTGCAGGTAGTCCTTGTGGGTCTTCGGCGGGTCGACGTGGAGGACCATGTCGACGCCGTCCACGTGGATGCCGCGGGCCGCGACGTCGGTGCACACGAGCGCGTCGAGGCGCCCGTTCTTGAAGCGGTCCAGGACCTTCGAGCGGTCGGCCTGGGTCATGCCGCCGTGGAGGCCCTCGGCGTTGACGCCGGCCTCGCGCAGCTCCTCGGCGATGCGGTCCACCGCGAGCTGGGTCCGCACGAACACCATCGTCAGGCCCGGGCGGGCGGCGACGGCGGCCGTCATGGTGGCCTTGTCGCGCGGCCCGATGAGCAGCAGGTGGTGGCTCATCGTGGTGACCGAGCCGGCCGGCGGGTCGACCGAGTGGACGACCGGGTCGGACAGGTACTTGCGGACGAGGACGTCGATCTCCTCCTCCAGCGTGGCGGAGAAGAGCATCCGCTGGCCGCCGGTGGGGAGCTGGTCGAACAGCTCCTCGACCTCGGGCAGGAAGCCCATGTCGGCCATCTGGTCGGCCTCGTCGAGGATCGCCAGCTCGACGTCCTCGAGCGAGCACTCGCCGCGGCGGATCAGGTCGCGCAGGCGGCCCGGGGTGGCGACGAGCATGTCGACCCCGGCGCGGAGCGCATCGATCTGGCGGGAGAACGCGGTGCCGCCGCAGACGACCTTCATCTCGATGCCGACGGCGTCGCCGAAGGTCTGGAGGGACTCGGCGACCTGGATCGCGAGCTCGCGGGTCGGCGTCAGGATGATCGCGCGCGGGCGCTTGGCCTTGGTGCGCCCGCCCGCCGCGAGACGGGACAGGGTCGGCAGGCCGAAGGCCAGGGTCTTGCCCGAGCCGGTCTGGCCGCGGCCGAGGATGTCGCGGCCGCTGAGCGCGTCCGGGATCGTGGCGGCCTGGATCGGGAAGGGCGTGATGATGCCCTGCTCGGCCAGCGCGGCCGTGATCTTCTCGGGGAGGCCGAGCTCCTCGAAGGTCGGGCCCTCGGGGGCCTGGACCTCGTCGGTCTCGACGGTGAACTCCTCCGCGGGAGCGTCCGCTGCGGGGGCTTCGGCGGGGGTCGCGTCGGCGGCGGGAGCGTCGCTCACCGGGGCCTCCGACGGGGAGGTTTCGGGGGTTTCAGTGGTTTCGGGAGCAATGTCGGATTCACTGATGGCAGCATCCGGCACAGTTTGGTCAAGAGTCATGGTTCGCCTTCCGCGAGAACGACTTCGTAAGTGACGCACGTTCCGCGGAATATCGGTTTCACCATGAGCCGACGGTGATGGGGCGGGACGCGCCTGATCGGGCCTCTGCAATGAAGAACTAGGGCCAGCTAAGAACAATAGCCGACCGTGAGAAGCGGTCGCCACTCTCACGGTCGGCTTGTGCCTGGAGACACCCTTTCGGGGTTTCGGCTAGGCGTCGAACTTGCGCTGGAACTCGGCGCCGCCGTCGAGGATCTCGTAGCCGAGCACGACGTTGATGCCGATCATGGGCGCGTTGACGTCGGCGTTGTCGGTCCAGATGTGGCGCACCTGCGGGTAGTTCTCGCGCACGAGGCGGAGGTTGCGGAGCTTCAGGAGCGTGCCGAGGCGGTGGCCGCGGTGCTCGGGGTTGACGATGGTGATGCCCTGGAAGGCGTCCGAGTACTCGGGGTCGTCGTAGACGAAGACCGCGGTGTTGGCGACGGCCTCGCCGGTGGCCCTGTCGACGGCGATGGTCTGGATCGGGTGGACGCCCATGGCCTCGTTGCGGTCGGCGCGGGCGTTCTTGAGCTCGGCGTCGATGGTCTCGGGGCCGAGCTCCAGGTCGCCGAGGGGGACCTCTTCGAGGATGGTGGAGTCGATGCGGGCCATGGTGTCGACGAGGTGCTCGGGCGTGCGGCCGATCCAGGAGATGATCTCGTAGGCGTCGCCCGCGGCGGCCTGGGACTTCTCGAGGAGGGCCTGCTCGGTCTCGGCGTCGAGGGCGTCGACGGCGCAGCGGCGGTTGATCCAGGTGAGGGCCTGCTCGAAGCCGTGCTTCTCGGCGAAGAGCTGTCCGGCCTTCGACCGTTCGACGCCGTCTTCCCAGGTGAGCCGCGTGTCGATGGTGAGCGTGGTGCGCCCGCGGCCCTTCGCGTCGGCGATGAAGTGGTCCAGGAGGGCCGTGCCGATGCCCTGGCGGCGGTGCTCGGGATGGACGTGGATGGAGGCCCACCCGAAGTGGAGGTTCTCGCGGCTGGGGTAGCCGGCCTCGGCCATGCCGACGGCCTGTCCGTCGCGCACGGCGACGAACGTCGGCCCGTGCTCGGCGGGGTCGGGGTTGACCAGGCCCAGGGAGAAGTTGCCCCAGTGGGGTGCGGGGGCCTCGGGCGCGTCCGCGGCGTGGGCGGCGCGCAGCACCTCGAACGCGCTTGCGACGAGGTCGTCGTCGGCGGGGTCGAGTTCGACGATCTGGATGTTGCTCATCTGGACAGTCTGACCAGGGGGTATGACACTCGGCAACCGAATTTCGGAATCGGTCCGCTCAGGACTGGAGCTTGCGCTGGTAGACGCTCAGTGCGTCGACCGCTTCGTAGCCGAGGCGGTCGTTGATGGCGACCATGTGGTCGTTGACGTCCGCGTTCTCGGTCCAGATCTCGGCGACGCGCGGGAAGTGCTCGCGGAGCTGGCGGAGGTTCGCGAGCTTGAGGAGCAGGCCGAGGCGGTGGCCGCGGTGGCCGGGGTCGACGATCGTGATGCCCTGCGTCGCGTGGACGGCCGCGGGGTCGGTGTAGGCGTGGACGTCGGTGTAGGCGGCGACCTCGCCGGTGGCGCGGTGGACGGCGGCGGCCCTGACGGGGACCTGGTGGATCGCGGCGTACCTGGCCTCCTTGGCGCGGGTCCGCTCGACGTCGACGCGTTCGGGCTCCACCTGGATGTCGCCGGAGGGGACCTCGGTGCGGGTCATGGCGTCGAGGCGGCAGTAGGACTCGATGAGGTCGTCGGGGACCGGCCCGGTCCAGGCGCGGACCTCGTAGTCGGCGGAGGCGGCGACCGCCTGGTCCCACAGGTCCCGTTCGGTCTCGGCGTCGAGGGCGTCGGTGCGGCTGCGGCGGTTGACGTTGACGAGCGCGAGCGCGAAGCCGTTGCGCTCCAGGAACTTCGCGCCGGTGTCGGGGCGGCGGGGGCCGCCGCCCCAGGAGGTGAGGGTCCCGGCGGTGAGGTCGGTGCGGCCGCGCTCGGAGGCGTACTCGACGTAGTGGTCGAGGAGGGCCGCGCCGATGCCGCGGCGGCGGTGGTCGGGGTGGACCATGAGCTCGGCCATGGCGAGGTGGGGGTTGTCGCCGACCAGGAGGGCGATGCCGACGTACCCGGCGAACTCGCCGCCGTCGTCGGCGGCGAAGTACGCGACCTCCATGCCGGGCCGCTCCTGCCGGAGCTCGGCGCGGAACGACTGCTCGACCGGGCGGCGGTTCTCGGGCGCGTCGGCGGCGAGGACGGCGTTGATGAGAGCGAGGATGTCGCCCGCCGCGCGCTCGTCGGCCGGGTCCACAGGGGTGATCTGCATCCTCCGAGTATGGCCGGTCCCGTCCATGATCGGGGTTCGCGCGCAGGCGCCCGTGGATCGTGAACCCAAGGGCGCCTGGACGGTTCAGCCCTTGAGTTGATATTCGGCGTTGGCGTCGACCGTGGCGTAGCCCATGAGCTCGTTGATGGCGATCATGGGGGCGTTGACGTCGGCGTTGTCGGTCCAGATCCACTCGGTGGTCGGCGAGTGCTCGCGCACGAGGCGGAGGTTCGCGAGCTTGAGGAGCAGGCCGAGGCGGTGGCCGCGGTGCTCGGGGTCGACGATCGTGATGCCCTGCATGCCGTTGACGGTGTCGCCGTCGTCGAGGGCGATCTCGGTCCAGGCGCGGACCTCGCCGGTGGCGCGCTCGACGGCGACGGACATGACCCAGGTGCGGCCCTCGACCTCGTTGACGGCCTCCTTGGCGCGGAACTTCTCGGGGGTGATCTGCTCGGTCTCCATGGCGAGCTCGCCGAGGGGGATCTCGTTGACGATCATGGTGTCCATGCGGCACATGGTGTCCAGGAGGTCGTCGGGGACGGGGCCGATCCACTGGCGGATCTCGTAGGCGTCGCCGGCCTTCGCGAGGGCCTCCCCGTAGACGCGCGCCTCGGTCTCGGCGCCGAGCGGGTCGACGGGGCTGCGGCGGTTGACGGTGGTGAGGGCGAGCGTGTAGCCGCGCGAGGCGAGGAGCGCGGCGCGGGCGCCGTCGCGGGCGGGTCCGCCCTCCCAGTGGACGGGCGCGGAGGTGACGATCGTGGTCCGGCCGTTCGCCCGGCAGAAGGCCTCGGCGTGGGCCAACAGGTCGGCTTCGGCGGTGCCCGCCCGGTGGTCGGGGTGGACGTGGATCTCGATGCGGCAGAGGTCGAGGTTCTCCTCGGTGAAGAAGTTGACGCGCGCGAAGGCGGCGGCCTCGCCGTCGTCGCCGACCGCGGCGAACCAGTGGCGGGCGCGGCCGGGCATGAGGTGGGTGAACAGGGTCCGGAAGAACCGCTCGGTGTAGCTGGGGTTCTCGGGCGCGTCGGCGTGGTGCGCCGCGGTGAGGATGGCGAAGGACCGGTCGATCAGATCGGCGTCGGCCGCGTTGAACTCGATGATTTTCACCGACACAGTGTGCAGTGCGGACGCGGCGGCATCAATCGGTTTCCGTATCGGCCGTTCGGATGAGGATGGACAGCCGTTCGTATGATGCGCTGCGGCGTGCGGATTCCCGTCTTGCTAGGTATCCACCCATACCCACTCCATGGAACGGAACGAACGTGAGCGAACCTTCGGCCCCACCGGGGGCGCCGCCGACGCGGCAGGGCGAGTTCGAGGACTTCGTGCGGGCCCGGTCGCGGTCGCTGTGCGCGTCGGCCTACCTCCTCACCGGCGACCGCGGCCTCGCCGAGGACCTCGTGCAGGACGCCCTCGCCCGCACCTGGCGGGCGTGGAAGCGCCTGCACCGCACCGCGAACGCCGAGGCGTACACCCGGCGCACCATGTACCACCTGCACGTCAGCCGCTGGCGCCGCAGGAAGGTCGCGGAGGTCGCCCTCGACGCCGTGCCCGAGCGGGCCGTGCAGGAGCCCGACACGGCGCTGCGCCTGGCCGTCCACGCGGCCCTGCTGTCGCTGCCGCCGAACCAGCGGGCCGCGATCGTCCTGCGCTACTTCGAGGACCGGACCGAGATCGACGCCGCGGCCGTCCTCGACTGCCCGGTGACCACGCTGCGGGCCCGCGTCCAGCGCGGGCTGCGCAACCTCAGGAACCGCTTCCCCCACCTCGTGCTCGGGGACGCGGACCTCCAACTCGCCCAATGGGAACGCGAGTTCAACAGCCAGATGGGAGAGCGCAATGCCTGAGTCGATCCGCTCGCTGCTCCACGACATCGGGGACGACCACGCCGAACCGGAGCGCGACCTCGCGGCCGGGGCCTACAGGAAGGCGCGCAGCATGACCAGGAAGCGCATGGCGGCAGGGGCCGCCGGCGTCGCCGCCGCCCTCGCCATCGCCGGGACCGGCACCGCCGCCTGGCTCGGCGACGAGCGGGACCCGGGACCGGGGCCGGCCGAAGATCAGACGACCGTCACGGAGGACGTGACGACCACTGAGGAGGAGGTCGCCGGCGAATCGAGCTGCACCGTCAGCGTGGAGGACTGGGACGGCCTGGACTTCACGTTCCCGGCCCGCGGCGACTCGGGCACGGCCGGGCCGCTGACCGCGCTGCCCGAGGGGATGCTGTTCCGCGGGGCGAACGCCGACGAGGTCGAGGTGACCTACGCGGTCGTGGACGGCGCCGCGCAGGCCCTGGACGAGGAGGGCGACTACCTCTACGAGCCCGCCCCGGACGGCAGCCGCGCGATCGCGGTCTCCCGGGCCGACTGGTGCGGCGCGGCCTACCAGGAGCTCGGCGACTCCGAACTCGAAGCGGTGCCGGTGTTCTCGATGGACACGGTGGCCTGCCCGATCACCTGGTCGCCCGATTCCAACCGCGTGGTCTTCACGGAGATGGGCGGGTCCGCGGAGGCCCGGTCGTACGTGCTCGACGTGAGCACCGGCGAGCTGACCGACCTTCCCGCGGAGCTGTACTGCACCGCGAAGTGGCTGCCCGACAGCGAGCACCTGTGGGACGGCCAGGGCACCGTGATGCGGTACGACGGCACCGACCCGGTCGAGGTCGAGCCGCTGAGCGACTCCGAGCCCCTGCTGGCCGCCGGGATGTCGGCCGACATGGGCGAGGCCTGCCTCCACCGGACCGAGGGCGACGGCGTCGGCTGGCGCTGCGACGAGTACATCGACATGGCCACCGGCGAGCAGCTGGAGCTGCCGGTCGTCGGGGCCGCCGACGAGGACGAGATGCGCCAGGTCGAGTTCCTCGAGGACGGCTCGATGATCATCGTCGAGCAGACCCCGAGCGAGGCGACCGCCTACCTCGTGGGCGCCGACGGCGAGCTCCTCGACGAGATGGCGCTGCCGCAGGAGGTCCTCGGCGGCTACTCCGTCCTGCTGTCCTGGTTCACGGACTGACCCCGGGCACCACAGAAGCCGCTGTCCTTCGGAATGAAGGGCAGCGGCTTCGTGCTCGATTGCCTAGAGCGCGCGCAGGTTCGCGGCCTGCGGGCCCTTCTTGCCGGCTTCGATCTCGAACTCCACGCGCTGGTTCTCTTCCAGGGTGCGGTAGCCGTTCCCCGTGATCGCGGTGAAGTGGACGAAGATGTCCGGACCGTCGCCGTCAGGAGCGATGAAGCCGAAGCCCTTGTCCGCGTTGAACCATTTAACGGTGCCTTGCGCCATTACTGCATTTCCTTGCGATGTTGATGTTCAGACCCGCCGCAGTCCCGGTCCAGGGGGTACCTAGCTGGGGCGACGGCGTAGCGGTCTGAGGTGTGCCGCCATTGCTGGCGCTTCACCGCTTCGGCGATATCGAACCGAAGCGGCCTTTGGACCCTACAGTACGCCTGCATTATCGGAATCCGTCAGCTTGAAAACCTCCTCATGCGCACGGCTTTGACCTGCGGCGATGCGGTTTCGCTCCGAGCGAATATGGCCCATGTCACTCACGCGGCGGTCGAAAGGGGCCCCTCCGGACCGATTTCGACCTCTTCGGAGCGCTCTTCACTGAACCCCTGGTCCGATCCGCTGCGCTCCTCACTGAACCCCTGGTCCGATCCGCTGCGCTCCTCGAACTGGGTCTTGTAGAGCTCGGCGTAGAGCCCGCCGCGGACCACCAGGTCGTCGTGGGTGCCGGACTCGACGACCTCGCCGTCCTCCAGGACGACGATCGTGTCGGCGCGGCGGACCGTGGAGAGCCGGTGGGCGATGACGAGCGAGGTGCGCCCTTCGAGGGCCGTGTCGAGGGCGCGCTGGACGGCGGCCTCGGACTCGGAGTCGAGGTGGGCGGTGGCCTCGTCGAGGATGACGATCGGCGGGGCCTTGAGCAGGACGCGGGCGATCGCGAGGCGCTGCTTCTCGCCGCCGGAGAACCGGTAGCCGCGCTCCCCCACGACCGTGTCGAGCCCGGACTCGAGGCGGCGCACGGTGTCGCCGATCTGCGCGCGGTCCAGGGCCGCCCAGATCTCCTCGTCGGTGGACTCGGGCCGGGCGTACGCGAGGTTCTCGCGGACGGTGTCGTGGAACAGGTGCGCGTCCTGGGTGACCATGCCGATCTTCGCCGACAGGGAGTCGCCCTTGAGATCGCGCACGTCGATACCGCCGACCTCGACGGCGCCGCCGGTCACGTCGTACAGGCGCGGCACCAGGCCCGCCATCGTGGTCTTCCCGGCGCCGGAGTGGCCGACGAGGGCCACGAGCTGCCCGGGGGCGACGTCGAAGGAGACGCCGCGGAGGATCTCGCGGCCGCTGTCGGAGCGGTCGGGGCGGGCCAGGTCTTCGAGGCTCGCGAGGGAGACCTCGTCGGCGCCCGGGTAGCGGAAGCGCACGTCGCGGAAGCTGATCGAGGCGGCCCCGGCGGGCAGCTCGCGGGCGTCGGGCTTCTCCTCGATGAGCGGCTTGAGGTCGAGGACCTCGAAGACACGCTGGAAGGACACGAGGGCGCTCATGACGTCGACGCGGACGTTCGAGAGGGCCGTCAGCGGCCCGTACAGGCGCGTGAGCAGCAGTGCGAGGGTCACGACGGTGCCGGCGCTGAGCTGCCCGGCGAACACGAGCGCGCCGCCGAGGCCGTAGGCGAGGGCCTGCGACAGGCCCGCGACGAGGGTGAGCGCGACGATGAACGTGCGCGCGTACATCGCGGTGGTGATGCCGATGCCGCGCACGCGGTCGGCCTTCCCCGCGAAGTCCGCGGACTCGGTGTCGGGGCGGCCGAAGAGCTTCACGAGCATCGCGCCGCCGACGTTGAACCGCTCGGCCATCTGGGTGTTCATGGCCGCGTTCAGGTCGAAGGACTCCTTGGTGAGCGCCGCGAGCTTGCGGCCGACCCACTTGGCGGGCACCAGGAACACCGGGACGAGGACCAGCGACAGCAGGGTGATCTGCCAGGACTGGAAGAACATGACGCCGATGATGAGCGCGACCGCGATGCCGTTGGAGACGAGCCCGGAGAGGGTGCTCGTGAACGCCCGCTGGGCGCCCATGACGTCGTTGTTCAGCCGCGAGACCAGCGCGCCGGTCTGCGAGCGGGTGAAGAACGCGACCGGCTGGGACTGGACGTGGTCGAACACGGCCCGGCGCAGGTCGAAGATGATGCCCTCGCCGAGCTTCGCGCCGTACCAGCGCATGGCGAGGTTGAGCAGGCCCTCGGCGAGGGCGAGCCCGGCGATGATCGAGGCGATCCTGACGACGCCGCTCTGCGTGCCGTCGGCGCCGGTGAGCTCGTTGACGATGTCGCCGGCGAGGACGGGCGTCGCGACGCCGATCGCGGCGATGAGCGTGACGAGCCCGATGAACAGGGCGATGTCGCGGCGGTAGGGCCGCGCGAACCGCAGGATGCGGCGTTTCACGCCGCGGCTGAGTGTGACGCCTTTGAGGTCGTCCGCGCGCCGCATCGAGCGCATGGCGTCCCAACCGGCGGGTCCCATCGATGACACTGGGCCTCCCGTGTGCAAGTGCCCAAGTGCAGTCGTCGTCCGGTCAGGTCGGTGGCAGTCCGCGGCAGTCCGGTGGGGCTTGGGCCGATTCGTCGTTCGTTTCCGAACGGTCAACGCCCGGAGGAGCCCAGGTTATTTCCCGCCGCCCTTGCGGGCGCCGCCGCGGGTCCGGAAGTCGATGCCCGCTTCGGCCAGCAGCCGGTGCGTGAAACCGTACGATCGGCCTATCGTTGAGGCGATGTCCCTGATGCTCCGGCCCTGCTCGTAGGCCGCGGTGACGCGGTCGGTGAGCTCGCGGCGCTCGTCGCCGCGGACCTGCCGGTTCGGATCGGTCTTCGCGGCGCCCGGATCGGCGCCCTCGGGGGGAGGAATGGATTCGGGGGTCATGAGTCCTTTCCCGGATACGGAGGGTGATGAAAGGTGTGTTGTGAAGTTTGCCGGAGTTCTGTCGCCCGGCGGACGTTTCTGTCGGATACCCGATAGTTTCGTGACGTGACCGCACCGCAGACCTCATTCACCGACCGGGTCGACGCCCTCGCCCCGGCGCGGCGGCGCCCTTCGCGCCTGCGCGACCTCGGGATCTGGCTGTGCCTCACCATGGTCGTGCTGACCATGGCGTCGGTCGCGGTCTCGACGACCGAAGTGGTCGGTCCGACGACGCTCCCGTGGTGGCCGGCCCAGAACCTCTCGCTGCGGGTGACGCCCGGCATGGTGGTGGCGCCGCTAGCGGCCGCGGCCGTCCTCGGGGTCGCGACCCGGCCTGCGGCGGTGCGGATGTCGTGGCACACGCTGCTGGTGCTGTCCTATCTGGCCTCCATCGCGTGGTCCGCCGCACTGCACACCAATGTGGACCCGACGACGATGTCGACGGCGACCGACGGCGCGCGCGGCGCCGTCGCACTACTCGTGTCGTACACCGGTTCCGAAGCGGGCCTTGCGATCACGGTGATCGCCCTGTCGTGCCTGTCGGTGCCGCTGGTGCTCGTCGCGGTCAAGTCCGTGTCCGGCCCGGTCGCGGCCCGCGCGCTCGCGCCGGTCCTCATCCTCGGACCGTGGGCGGCGTGGGCGACGCTCGGCGTCGACGGGATCGCCGCCGCGGCCTGCGCCGCGGTCCTCGCGTGCGGCGCGGTCGCCTCCGAGCGGCGCGTCAAGGGCTGGGACGCGTTCTGGGGCGCGGCCGCCGCGGGCGGCCTGCTCGGGATCGCGGCGCTCCTGTCGTACGGCGCCGCGTGGTTCGCGGTGTCGCTGCTGTGCCTGTACTTCGCGCGGCGCCGCCCCGGGCAGATCCTGGTGTCGGCGGGCGCGGCACTCGCGGTCCTGGCGCTCGCCGCGATGACCGGGTCCTCGTGGCCGTACGGCCTGGTGGACACCTACAACGCGGCGATCGGCGAGGTCGCCGCGCATCCGGGGCAGCTGTGGTGGGTGGCGCTCATGCCCGCGCTCGTCGCGGTCGCGTGCGGGCCCGCGTTCGTGGAGAGCCTGCGCCGCTTCGGGACCAGCTCGGCGTGGCCGCTCATGATCGGCCCGCTCCTGGCGCTCATGATCGCCCCGCTCAGCGGCTCGAACCCCGAGCACCCCGAGTACGGCTGGATCGCCCTGTGCCCGTGGCTCATCGTCGCCGCGACCGCGCGGGCCGACCGGAAGCACTCCGTGCGGGCCCCGATCATCAGTGCCGCCGCGGGCGCGTGCGCCGCGATCGTGCTCATGTACTCGGGCTGACGACCGTCCCTAACCCCCACCCACCCCGGGGAAGATAGGCGCCATCCTCCCCGCGGGGTACGACAGGAACCGGCCCCACCGGGCCGGATGTCGCCCGAAAGCGGGAGGTTCCGCGAACGAGGTTCGGGTCAGGCGAGCTCGACGAGCTCCATCAGGTCGTCCGACCACAGGTCCTCGTCGCCGTCGGGCAGGAGGATCGCGCGCTCGGGGCGCAGGGCCTCGACCGCGCCCGGGTCGTGGGTGACCATGACGATCGCACCGGTGAAGCCGTCGACCGCGTCGAGGACCTGCTGGCGGCTCGCCGGGTCGAGGTTGTTCGTGGGCTCGTCGAGGAGGAGCACGTTCGCGCCCGAGCAGACCAGGCTCGCCAGCGCGAGACGGGTCTTCTCACCGCCGGAGAGGACGTGCACGGGCTTGTGGACGTCGTCGCCGGGGAACAGGAACGCGCCGAGGATCTTGCGCAGCTCCGAGTCGGGCAGGTCGGCGCCGGAGTCGGAGGCGGCCGACTGCATCTGCTCCAGGACGGTACCGGTGTGGTCGAGCGTGTCGTGCTCCTGCGCGAAGTAGCCGATGCGCAGGCCGTAGCCGGGCTCGACGGCGCCGGTGTCGGGTTCGAGGGTCCCGGCGAGCATCCGCAGGAGCGTGGTCTTGCCCGCGCCGTTGAGGCCGAGGATGACGACGCGGGAGCCGCGGTCGATGGCGAGGTCGACGCCGGTGAAGATCTCGAGCGAGCCGTAGGACTTGGACAGGCCGGAGGCGGTGAGCGGGACCTTGCCGCAGGGGGCGGGCTGCGGGAGGCGCACGTCGGCGACCTTCTCTTGCAGCAGGTCCTCTTCGAGGTTGTCGATCATGGCCTCGGCGCGGCGGAGCATGCCCTTGGCGGCCTTGGCCTTCGTGGCCTTCGCGCCGAGTTTGGCGGCCTGGCGGGTGAGGGCGTCGGCCTTCTTCTCGGCGTTGGCGCGCTCGCGGCGGCGGCGCTCGGCGTCCTCGGCGCGCTGGCGCTGGTAGGCCTTCCAGCCGAGGTTGTACTGGTCGATGACCGAGCGGGTCGGGTCGAGGAACCACACGGTGTTGACGACCTCGTCGAGGAGTTCGACGTCGTGGGTGATGAGGACGAGGCCGCCCTTGTGCCCGGCGAGGAAGCCGCGGAGCCAGTTGATGGAGTCGGCGTCGAGGTGGTTGGTGGGCTCGTCGAGGAGGAGGATGCCGTCGCCGTCGTCGGAGAAGAGGATGCGGGCGAGCTCGACGCGGCGGCGCTGGCCGCCGGAGAGGGTCTCCAGGGGCTGGGCGAGGATGCGGTCCTCGAGGCCGAGCTTGGAGCAGATGCGGGCGGCCTCGGACTCGGCCTGGTAGCCGCCGCGGGCGGAGAACTGCTCTTCGAGGCGGGAGTAGCGGCGCACGAGCTTGTCGCGCTGGGCGTCGTCGGCGACCTCGGCGAGTTCGACCTCGGTCTTGGCGAGGTCGGCGAGGAGCTGGTCGAGGCCGCGGGCGGAGAGGACGCGGTTGCTCGCGGTCTGGGTGAGGTCGGCGAAGCGCGGGTCCTGCGGGAGGTACCCGAAGGGGCCGTTGTTCTCGATCTTGCCGCTGTAGGGCTGGGTGAGGCCCGCGAGGACGTTCATGGTGGTGGTCTTGCCGGCGCCGTTGCGCCCGACGAGTCCGATCCTGTCGCCGGGCTGGACCCGCAGATCGGCCCCGGACACGAGGATGCGCGATCCGGCGCGCAGCTCAAGACCGGTGGCGGTGATCATGGGGCACTCCTCAAAGCGGGTTTCGGGCCGATTGGCCGCAGGCTTTCCAAGTTTAGGCGGAGTCGTGGGTCACGGCTCTACCGATATAAGCGAAGACACCATTCGCGAGGGCCTGTTCACGTTCCGTGACGGGCCTCCTCCTTTCGGAGGAGGCGCGGCCGCCCCCGGGTGCCGACCTGGCCCGCAAGGGGACCAGTTCGGGTGTTGTTTCGCTGGTCGAGGCGGGTTTGTCCGGATTGGATCCGGTAGGTTTCCCGGTCTTATGGGCAAGCATGACGACACCTGCGAGAACGCAGGACGCGAACTGACCAGCCGCCGACTCCGCGCCGTGATCCGGCGCCGCCGCATCCGTCGCGAACGTCACACCTGGCGTCTCGTGAGCGGGGGCCTGGCGGCGGCGATCATCACCGGCTGGGTGGTGTCGGCCCTCTCGGGGCAGGCCGCCGCGCAGGCCGCCGACGCCGAGGTCGACATGGACGCCACCGTGGTCCAGGCCGACTGGAAGGTGGACGACGTCCTGGCCGGCATGGCCGCGGACTACGCCGCCGAGCAGGCCGAGGCCCAGGCGCAGGCGCAGGCCGAAGCGGAGGCCAAGGCCGCCGCCGAGGCCGAGGCGAAGGCCGCCGCGGAAGCCGAGGCGCAGGCGCAGGCCGAGGCGGAGGCCGAAGCGGCCGCCGCCGCCGAGGAGGCCGCGAACCCGTGGGGGCTGCCGTCCACCGCGTCGATCACCTCCTACTACGGGATGCGCAACGGGTCCCTGCACGGCGGCACCGACTTCGGGAACAACGAGGGCGACGAGATCGTCT
Source organism: Glycomyces sp. NPDC047369 (assembly GCA_040643255.1). Lineage (GTDB taxonomy): Bacteria > Actinomycetota > Actinomycetes > Mycobacteriales > Micromonosporaceae > Glycomyces. The sequence goes on from JBEYTX010000004.1 coordinate 33,969, forward strand.
CCGTCGGCGCGGGCACCGTGACCTACGTCGGCTACGAGGCCGGCGGCTACGGGAACGTGGTGTACGTGGACCACGGGAACGGCGTCGAGACCCGCTACGCGCACGCCTCCGAGGTGCTCGTGAGCGTGGGCGACGAGGTCGAGAAGGGCGACACCCTGATCCTGGCGGGCACCACCGGCAACTCGACCGGCCCGCACCTGCACTTCGAGGTGCTCCTCGACGGCGAGAAGGTCGACTCCCTGGCGTGGCTCCAGGAGCAGGGGCTGGACGTCGGGTAGCGCCGCGACGAGAGCTGCACTCTCCCCGCACGGGGAAGACGGCGGCCCGGAGGACCACCATCCTCCGGACCGCTGTTCTGCGTTGTGCGCCTTAGCGAATGGTGAGCTGCGGTTCGATGAGCGTCGAGTCGGGGACGTCGAGGCCGTCGAGTTTGCGCATGAGGTGGCGCACCGCGGTCTCGGCGAGCGTCTCGGCGGGGACGAGCACCGACGGGAGCTGCGGGTGGACCCGCTCGGCGACCTCGTCGGGGCCGATGACGACCACGTGGAAGTCCTCCCCCACGCGCTTGCCCGCGTCGGCGAGGGCGTGCATGACGTGCCCGACCGCGGGCTCGTTGTGGACGGCGAGGCCGGTGAGGTCCGGGTGGGACGCGAGGAGCTCCTTTACGGTGCGCTGCACCGAGACCGGGTCGTCGGGGCACGGCTGCACGAGCGCCGGGCCCGAGCGGCCCAGGAAGCCCTCGCGGACGCGCTCGGCGAAGCCGGTGCGGCGGGCGTAGACCGCCTCGGAGGCCCCGAGGAGCGCGATGGTGCCGCAGCCGCGCTCGCTGAGGTAGTCGGCGCAGACGCGGCCCGCGGCGGTGAAATCGAGGTCCACGCAGGTGAGGCCCTCGGCGTCGGCGGGGAATCCGATGAGAACGCTCGGGAGTCCCAAGCGCCGCAAGGCTTCCACGCGCGGGTCGCGGACCTCCACGTCCATGAGGATGAGGCCGTCCACGATGGCCGAGGCGGCGACGCGGGCCAGGCCCGCGGGGCCCTCGTCGGCGGTCATGAGGAGCACGTCCTGGTCGTGGCGGCGGGCCTCGGTGACCGCGCCCGAGGCGAACTGCATGAGCACCGGCAGGTGCATGCCGTCGCGCAGCGGGAGCATCATCGCGACCACCCCGGCCCGCCGGGACGCGAGCGAGCGCGCCCCCGCGTGCGGGTGGTAGCCGAGGTCGGCGACGGCCTGCATGACCCGGTCGGCGGTCTCCGGCGAGATCGACCGCTTCCCCGAGATCACATAGGACACCGTGGAGGCGGCGACCCCGGCGCGGGCGGCCACGTCGGCGATGGTGACGCCGCGGCCGGGGCCGGCCACTAGGACTCCCCGCCGAAGGCCAGCGACGCCAGGCGGACCGGGCCGGACTCGAACGTCACGTACAGGTCCTTGACGCCTTCGGCGCCGCCGAAGTCCACGGTCACCTCGGTGTAGTCGTAGACGCCCGCGGTCATCGGCGTGTCGATCTTGGCGAGCACGTCGCCGTCGAGCGGGTCGTCAACGCGCAGTTGCAGCTGCGCGGCGTGGCCCGCGACGCGCGCGGTCACGGTGGTGTACCCCGGCCCGCCATTCCGCTGTTCGGCGGAGCCGAAATCGCAGTCCCCCAGCATGATCCAGCCGCCGGCCTCCTCGGCGGCGATGACGTCGCCGGAGGCGCGGGTCTCGTCGCGCCACAGCACGCCCGCGTAGGCGTCGTTCGAGGCGGCCGCGAGCGGCTTCGCAAGGTCGCGGGGGCCGACGGTCTCGCCGTCGATGCGCACCGACGCGGACAGGACGATGTTCGCGGCGGAGCGGCCGACCATGAGGCGCTGGCGGCTCTTCTCGACGATCATGCGGCCGGTCGTGTTGTCCCAGTGGGCGAGGTCGTCCACGGCGACGGTGAACGAGACGGTGCGGGTCTCGCCCGCGGCGAGGCGGACCTTCTTGAAGCCGCGGAGCTGGCGCAGCGGCTGCTTGACGCGCGAGCCGCACTGGTGCGAGTAGAGCTGGACCGTCTCGACGCCGTCGCGGTCGGAGGCGTTCGTGACGTCGACGGTGACCTTCAGTTCGTCGCCGGAGCCCGCGTGGTCCTTGTCCACCTTGAGGTCCGCGTACGTGAAGTCCGCATAGGACAGGCCGTGGCCGAACGGGTAGAGCGGCTGTCCGAGGTAGTACAGGTAGGTCGCGTCGGAGGCCACGATGTCGTAGTCGAGCATCACCGGCAGCTCAGCGGCGTCGGTGTACCAGGTCTGCGGGAGGCGGCCCTCGGCGTCGCGGTCGCCGAACAGGACGTCGGCGATCGCGTTGCCCCACTCCTGGCCCCCGTGCCCCGACCACACCACGGCGGGCACGCGCTTGGCGGCCCAGTTCGCGGCGTAGGGGTAGGAGGAGGACATGACCAGGATCGTATTCGGGTTCGCGCCCAGGACCTCGCCCAGGACCCAGGCCTGCGCGGAGGGCAGGTTCAGGTCCTTGCGGTCCTCGGTCTCGCGGCCGTTGACGAGCGGGTGGTCGCCGAGGACCACGACGGCGATGTCGGCCTCGCGGGCGAGTTCGGCCGCGGCCTCGCGGGCCTTGACGACGAAGTCGAGGTCGAACTCGGCGGCGTCGGCGCGGTCCCCGCTCAGGGTGATCCGGCCGGCCTCGATCGCGAACCACTTGCCGTCCGCGGCGCCTTCGGCCTGGTGCCGCTGCTGGAGCGCGCACTTGCCGCCCTCGATCTCCACGATCGTGAAGGTCTCGTGGACGTCGAACTCGTGGGGGCCGGGCGAGTCGGCGCCGACGGTCCCGTCGAGGCGGCCGTCAAGGTACTTCCCGGTGGCGACGTTGCGGGCGGTGTAGGACCACCCGCCCCAGTCGAACAGGTCGAACTGAGCGGCGGCCCCCGTGGTGTCGGTGAGGGCCAGCGCGGCGCCGTCCTCGACGGCGGTGACGTAGCCGGTCTTGTGCCGCAAGCGGATCCGGTCGACGCCTTCGCTGTAGACCACCTCGGCGCGCATGGCGAGCGCCTGGCGGGCGGTGACGGCGTACGGCAGGGTGCCGGAGTACCAGTCCTGCATCTGGACGTCGGCGAGCGGGCCGATCACGGCGATCTTCTTCGGGGCCTTGAGCGGCAGGATCCCGTCGTTCTTGAGCAGCGTGATCGACTGGGTCGCGGCCTCGCGGGCGAGCGCCTGGTGCTCAGGGGAGTTCACCGATTCGCGGCCGATGTGCGCGTACGGGTCCTCGGGGTCGAACTCGCCGAGGCCGAAGCGCACGAACAGGTTGCGGCGGACCGCGGTGTCGATGTCGGCCTCGTCGAGGAGGCCGCGGTCGAGGGCGGCCTGGACGTGGGCGAGGACGCCTTCGGCGCGGTCGTCGTCCTGGGTGAAGGAGTCGAGGCCGGCCTTGACGGCGGCCGCGTACGCGGTGGGGAGGTCCTCGAAGTAGCCCTGGAGCTGCGCGAGGTTGTTGGGCGCGTAGGCGTCCGAGACGATGAAGACCTCGTCGGAGATCCAGGTGCGCAGCTCGGAGTTCACCAGCGGCGTCACGTGCGCGGGGCGGCCGTTGACGAGGTTGTACGAGAGCATGACCGCGACCGCGTCGCCGCTCGCCAGTGCCGGGCGGTGGGCGGCGAACTCGTACTCGCGCAGGACGCGCGGCGGCATGTTCGAGGAGGTGGTGCAGCGGTCGGCCTCGTTGCCGTACGCCAGGAAGTGCTTGACGGTGGGCGCGGTCTTCCACACGGAGCCGTTGTCGCCCTTGAGGCCGCGCGCGTAGGCGCCGCCCATGAGCCCGGTCATCCAGGCGTCCTCGGAGTAGCCCTCCTCGTTGCGGCCCCAGCGGGGGTCGCGCAGCGGGTTGACGGTGGGGGCCCAGACGTTGCGGCCCACCTTGACGGGATCCTCGTGGTTGAAGGCGAGGACCTCGTCGGCGACGGCCGCGCCCACTTCCTCGACGAGCTCGGGGTTCCAGGTGGCGCCGAGGGCGACGACCTGCGGGAAGACGGTGGCCTCGCCGAGCCAGGCGAGCCCGTGGAGGGCCTCGGTCCCGGTCTTGAAGGGGCCCATGCCGAGCCGTTCGACCGGCCGGTGGTACTGGTGCAGCAGGCCGATCTTCTCGTCGAGGGTGAGCCGGGCGAGGAGGTCGCTGACGCGCTCCTCGCGGGTGAGGTCGGGGTCGCGGAAGGCGGGACGCGGGTCGGTCATGAGGGTCTTCCTTGCTTGGACGTCGCTGTCGCTGGCTGTGTCTTGCGTCATCGAAGCGCTTCGAAGATCAGAGCGCCGCACCTGGTGGCGGTTCATTCAGTGAAGAAGCTTGTCGAAGCGCTTCGATTGAGGAATGCAAGATTTCTACACCCCGGCCCGCCCGCCGGTCAAGGCGGGCGAGGCGCGGCAGCGTGCACGAATGGTGGTTCTCGTCCGTTTCCGTCAGGCCTCACCTGCGGAAACGGACGGGGTAACAGTTCCGAAACAACCGGCCAGGCCGGATCGTGGATCCTATAGGAAATAGGATCTACGATCAGCGGCCGAGCGGGGTGGGCATGAGCCCGGCGTCGATGTCGTTGAGGATGCCGGTGGCGGCGCCGAGGGCCGGGGCCTCGTGGCCGAGGGCGGAGACGACGATCTCGGCCCCGCCCGCGCCGGAGGCGTGGGTGCGGGCCGCGAGCTCGGTCTCGGCGGCGGGGCCGATCCACGGGCTCAGCGCCTGGTAGTGGCCGCCGAGGACGACGGCCTCCGGGTTGAGGAGGTCCACGGCGAGGGCGATGCCGGCGCCGAGGGAGCGGCCGATGCGCTCCAGGGCCGCGGTGACGCGCGGTTCCCCGGCGCGGGCGCGGGTGACGATGTCCTCGACCTCCGCCTCCACCTCGGTCCCCGCGATGTCCTCCGAATCGGACAGTTCATCGAGGACCGCGCGGATGCCCGCGACGTCCTCGACGCGCCCGACCCGGCCGTCGACCTCCACCAGGAGGTTGCCGATCTCGCCCGCGAAACCCGAAGCGCCCCTGCGCAGTTCGCCGTCGACGATGAGGCCCGCGCCGAGTCCGATCTCGCCGGTCAGGTAGATCATGTTGGACACCCCGGCCCAGGACCCGAAGCGCTGCTCGGCGACCGCGCCCAGGTTCGCGTCGTTGTCGGCGGTGACCGCGTACTTGGGGTCGCGCATCGCCTGGCGCAGGCGGCCGGTGAGGTCGAAGTCGGACCAGCCGAGCATCGGGGCGCGCTGGACGACCCCGTCGTTGTCGATCATGCCGGGGACGGCCACGGCGAGCCCGAGGATCTGGCGCCCTTCGGAGTCCATGCGGTCGACGGCGCGCTTGGCGAGGCCCGCCAGCGCGGAGACCGACTTGCCGGGGGTGGCGCCCGCGCCGTCGTGGGCGCGGCGCCAGGACAGGAGGCGGTTCCCGGCGAGGTCCACGGCGACGAGGGTCATGTAGTCGACGTTGACCTCGACGCCGAGGGAGGCGTAGTAGCCGGTGTCGACGGACAGGAGGACCGCGGGGCGGCCGATGTTGCCGATGACCGAGCCGGACTCGCGCAGGACGCGGCGCTCGATGAGCTCGGCGACGAGCGAGGAGACCGTGGCCTTGTTCAGGCCGGTCTTGGCGGCGAGGTCGGCGCGGGAGCACCGGCCCTCGGCCCGGACCTGGCGGAGGACGAACCCGAGGTTGTTGGCGCGCACGTCGGTGAAGTCGGCCCGCTTCGCGCGGCCGGGCTCCTCCTCGGCATCGCCCGGACCGGCGGACTTCGCCGCTATCCGCATCGCCATGTTGTCCTCCTGTTGCGAGCTCGTGGCCCATCGTCGCCGAAGCCGGTGTCGTTGGGCATTGTCGTGGATGGCGACAAGCGGTCGTCGGGCAGTCCCTGACAGTGGTCTATGTGCACGTTCAACTACAAGGCCCGTTCCCGAATCGTGATCAATCCGCGCCCGTTTCGCCTGACCCCCCGCTTGTGGGGCCTGCCACCGTGCGCTACTTTAGTTTATCGAATAGCCGAACTAATTACCGGCTTACCCCCTCACAGATCAGTCAGACCGAAAGGACAGCAACGTGGCTACTCCCTCCGACAGGTCGCCCCTCCGGCGCCGCTCCCTGTTCAAGGTGGCCGGCCTCGGTGCCGCGGGTGCCGCGGGCCTGCCCGTCATCGCCGCGTGCGGCGACATCGAATCGGGCGGCGGCACCTCGCAGGCCACGGAAGGCTTCGACTTCCTGCCCACGTACAAGGAGTTCCCGCTTCCGGTCCAGCCCGACCTCGTCGGCGAGCCGCCGAACCACCCCTCCGGCTTCACCTCCTACCCCGACCCGGTCCCGGCCGTCGAGACCACCGCCGAGGGCTCCGGCGAGTACGAGATCACCGTCGCCATGTGGGGCACCCCGCCCTCGGCCGACGACCCGTACTTCGCCGCGTGCCAGGAGGCGTGGGGCGGCACCAAGGTCAACCTGCGCCAGGCCGACGGCAACACCTTCGCCGACACCTCCGTGCAGTGGCTGGCCGCCAACGAGTTCGGCGACGGCATCAACATCTTCAGCTGGATGCTGTACGCGCACCCGACGTTCCGCGAGACGGTCGTCAACACGTTCTACGACCTGACGGACATCGTCAAGGGCGACATCGCCGACCGCTGGCCGCTCCTCGCCGGCGAGAACACGAACTCCTGGGGCCAGTCGGTGTGGTCCACCGACCCCGAGGACCCCGAGACCGCCCGCGTCTTCGGCATCCCGTCGAACTTCTCCGGCGGCCCCGGCAACGGCATCTTCGTCCGCACCGACCTCCTCGAGGCCGCGAACCTGGCGATGCCGACCACCGTCGAGGAGGTCCTCGAGGTCGCCCGCGCCTGGTCCGACGACGCCAACGGCAAGTGGGCGTTCCTGGGCCTGGACTACGTGACCCCCGAGTGGTTCGGCCTCGCCTCCGGCGACGGCTGGGCGTACATCGACGGCAAGCTCGTCCACAACTGCGAGCGCCCCGAGTACACCGAGTGGCTCGAGTTCCGCCGCACCTGCTGGGACGAGAAGCTCGTCCACCCCGACACTCCGACCGGCACGCTCGACGGGCACGCCCTGCACGTCGCGGGCACCATCCTCATGTCGCAGGACGGCATGTCGTGGTGGTCGGACTTCACCAACCAGGTCAACACCGGCTCGGCGACCGGCGCGATCGAGCCGATCGGCGCGATCAGCGCCCAGGGCCGCGAGCCGATCCGCTACGTCAACACCGGCGTGGACGGCTGGACGTTCCTGAGCAAGGACCTCGAGAAGGAGCAGGTCGAGGAGCTCCTCGACGTCATGAACTTCTGCTCGGCGCCCTACGGCACCACCGAGTACGAGCTCATCAACTACGGCGTCGAGGGCACGCACTTCAACTACGGCGACGACGGCCTCCCGGTCTACACCGACCAGGGCACCGCCGCCGTCCAGGCCCCGGTCAACTACAAGACCATGTCGGGCCAGGTGCAGACCTTCCTCACCGGCGACCCGGCGTTCGTCGAGCGCAAGTTCGCGTACAACGCGTCGGTGAAGGACTTCGCCGAGGTGAACATCTGGGAGGGCATGCGCATGGAGGGCCCGGCCGACTACAAGTCCGCCGCCCAGGTGCTGCTCGACCAGCAGAACGACGTCGCCTACGGCCGCGCCGAGCTGTCGTCGATCCCGGACATGGTGCAGACCTTCCTCGACAACGGCGGCGAGGCCGCCCGCGAGTACTACACCGCCGCTTACGAGAAGCTGCACGGCAAGTAGCCGCGCGCCGGGCGGGGCCGCCTCCCGCCCCCGCCCGGCACCCCTTCCCCTTTCGACAAGCACCGGCACTCACCGACTGGACTCTCACTAGCGATGGCAGCACTTCAGACTTCAGCGCCCCCGGCCGGCGGGCGGGCCGCGCAGCGGCCCCGCATCAGCCGCAAGCGGACCGTGGGGCAGCGGCTCCGGCACGACTGGCCCCTGCTCCTGATGACCCTCCCCGCGATGGCGCAGCTCGCGGTGTTCTTCTACTGGCCCTCGTCCTGGAACATCATCGCGTTCATGGACTACAAGACGTACCGGCCGTTCTGGGAGAACCAGTTCGTGGGCCTGGACTGGTTCGGGCGCCTGTTCGACAACCCGTACTTCCTGCCGGCGCTGCTGAACACCCTGAAGTACTCGTTCGCGAACCTGCTGTTCCTGTTCCCGCTGTCGATCGCCCTGGCGCTCATCATGCACAGCGTGGTGTCCACGAAGGTCCGCAGCCTCTTCCAGTCGATCGTGTACCTGCCGTACTTCTTCTCCTGGGTCCTCGTGGTGACCGTGTTCGTGCAGGTCCTCGGCTCCGACGGCCTCGTCTCGAACTGGCTCCTGGGCTTCGGCGGGGAGCGGCTCGACATCATGTCCGACCCGGACACGTTCACGTTCCTGGCCTGGCTCCAGTGGTCCTGGAAGGACGCGGGCTGGGGCATGATCATCTTCCTGGCGGCGCTCGCCTCGATCAACCCGAGCCTGTACGAGGCCGCGGCGGTCGACGGCGCGAACCGGTGGCGGCGCATGTGGCACATCACCCTCCCGGGCATCCGGCCGGTGATCGTGCTCCTGCTGATCCTCCACATCGGCGGCATCCTCAACGTCGGCTTCGAGCAGTACCAGCTCCAGCGCGACGCCGTCGGCTTCCAGACCACCGAGGTGCTCGACACCTTCGTCTACTACCGCAGCGTCATCGGCACCGAGGGCCCGTCCTTCGGCACCGCGGCGGGCCTGTTCAAGGGCGTCATCGGCCTGATCCTGGTCCTCGTCGCGAACAACGTCGCGCACCGCCTCGGAGAGCAAGGGATCTACCAGAAGTCATGACCGCCATCGACACTCCCGCCAAGCCCCGCCGCCGGAGCGCCCGCCCCGCCTGGGACGAGGAGCCGTCCTGGGCCGGCAAGGCCACCAAGGCGCTCTTCCTGATCTGCTACGCCGCGGCCATCGTCATCCCGATCTGGGCGGTCGTCGCCACCAGCTTCGCCAGCGAGGAGGCGCTCTCGCGCGCCGGCGGCAACCTGCTGCTCATCCCGACCGAGGTGAGCCTGCGCGCGTACGAGGAGATCTTCAGCGGCGGCGCGCTCACCAACTCGCTGATCCTGACGCTCCTGCTCACCGCGGGCGGCACCGCCCTGAGCATGGTCCTCACCATCGGCGCGGCGTACGGGCTCTCGCGGCCCGGCTCGCTCCTCCACCGGCCGCTGCTCATGCTCGTGCTCTTCACGTTCCTGTTCGCGCCCGGCATGTACCCGAGCTTCCTGGTGGTGCAGAAGCTGGGCCTGCTGAACACGTACTGGTCGCTGGTCCTGCCGATGGCGCTCAACGCGTTCAACCTGATCGTGCTGCGCTCCTTCTTCATGAACAGCGTCCCCGGCGAGCTCATCGACGCCGCGAAGATGGACGGCGCGGGCGAGTTCCGCATCCTCTTCCGCGTGGTCCTGCCGATGTCGAAGGCGATCCTCGCGGTCATCGCCCTGTTCTACGCGGTCGGCTACTGGAACATCTACTTCTCGGCGGTCCTGTACACGCCGGCCCTGGAGACCCAGCCGATCCAGGTGGTGCTCCAGCGGATGCTCATGTCCACGCAGGGCATCCCCGGCGCCGACCTGGGCCAGTACCAGGCGGCCGAGGCCGCGCCGGACGCCGCGCTCAAGATGGCCGTGGTCGTGTGCACGATCGTCCCGATCGTCATCATGTACCCGTTCATCCAGAAGCACTTCACGAAGGCGATCATCACCGGCGCCATCAAGGGCTAGACCCCCGCACCTGAAGGGCCGTCCCCGCATCGCGGGGGCGGCCCTTTCACGTGCCGTGACAGCCGCGTGAAAGGGCGGTGAAAGGCAAGGGCGCCAAGCTGGTTCCACACCCACCGAACACCAGAAAGGCGCCAAGCATGAAGTACGCGATCGAAGTCCGGGGGCTGGTGAAGTCCTTCGGCGAGGTCCGCGCCCTCGACGGCGTCGACCTCGGCGCGGCCCCCGGCACGGTCCTGGGGCTGCTGGGCCCCAACGGGGCCGGCAAGACCACGGCCGTGCGGGTCCTCTCGACCCTGTCCGTCCCCGACGCGGGCGCCGCCCGGGTCCTGGGCCTGGACGTCGTCCGCGACGCCGCGAAGGTCCGCGAGCGGCTCGGCCTCACCGGCCAGTACGCGGGCGTCGACGCCGGGCTCTCCGGCGCGCAGAACCTGGTGCTCATCGCCCGGCTCCTCGGCGCGTCCCGGTCGCAGGCGAAGGCCCGCGCCCACGAGCTCATCGAGCGGTTCGACCTCGCGCACGCCGCCGACCGGCCCGCGGGCGGCTACTCCGGTGGCATGCGGCGCCGCCTCGACCTGGCCGCGTCGATCGTGCGCCGCCCCGACGTGCTCGTCCTCGACGAGCCGACCACCGGCCTCGACCCGAACAGCCGCACCGGCCTGTGGGAGGTCGTGCGCGAACTCGTCGCCGAGGGGACCACGGTCCTGCTGACCACGCAGTACCTCGAAGAGGCCGACCAGCTCGCCGACTCCATCGCCGTGATCGACGCCGGGCGGGTCATCGCCTCCGGGACGCCCTCGCAGCTCAAGCAGGCCGTCGGCGGCCTGGTGCTGCGGATGCGCCCGGCCCGGCCCGACGCGCTCCAGCAGCTCGCCGAGCTCGCGGACTGGGCCGTCGGCGCGGCCCCGCGCATCGAAAACGACGAGGTCGCCGTCCCGGTGGCGCACCCGGGCGAGGCCACCGCGGTCATGGCCCGAGTCGTGCAGGCCGGGACCGACCTGGCCGCGTTCGGCCTCCACGAGCCCACATTGGACGAGGTGTTCCTGACCCTGACGGGCCACCGCACCGAGCAGAAGGAGGAGGTGGCCGCATGACCGCCGCGACCACGTGGACCACGACGCGCGGACCGCTCGCGCAGGCCGCGTCGATGACGGCGAGGTCCCTCGCCTCCATCAGGCACCAGCCCGCACAGCTCGTCGACTACCTGATGATCCCGATGATGATCCTGCTGTCCATCACGTTCTTCATGGGCGGGCAGATGATGGGCACCTGGCAGGCGTTCCTCGACTACGCGGGGCCGACGCTCATCGCCATGGGCCTGTTCTTCGCGATCGTCTCCACCGGCCTGGGCCTGTTCGCCGACATCAAGACCGGCGTGTTCGACCGGCTCACCGCCATGCCCGTGTCGCGGTTCGCGCTGCTGGCCGGGCGGATCGCCGCGGACATGATCAAGCACCTGTGGGCGCTCCTCATCGTCGGCGGCGTCGCCTTCGCGATCGGCTACCGCGCCGACGGCGGCGTCCTCGGCACCGCCGGGGCGGCCGCCGCGGTCATGCTGTTCCTCTTCGCGTCCTCGTGGTCGATGGCCCTGGTCGGGCTCACCGCGAAGTCCGAGGAGCAGATCCAGACGTGGATGGTCAGCCTCCTCATGCCGCTGGCGTACACCTCGACGATGTTCGTGGAGATCGAGACGCTCCCCGGGCCCGTCCAGTGGTGGGCGCGCGTCAACCCGCTCACCGCGCTCGCCGACACCATGCGGGTGCTGCTCGCGGGTGAGGCGCCCGGCGGCGAGGCCCTCGCGCTGCTCGGCTGGTGCGCGGCGATCCTCGCGGTATTCGTGCCGCTGTCCCTGCGGGCCTACAGGAAGAAGCTCACGAGCTGAACGGCCAGTTCGAGCCGTGGAGCATGGCGGCGGCCCGGGCCTCGAGGTCCGGGTCGCCGCTGTCGTGCGCCACCCGCACGAGCTCGCGGTACAGGTGGACGGCGACCTCGGAGAAGTCCAGGAACCGCGGCAGGTCGGCCTCCGCCGACAGCAGCTCGTCGCGGGCCTCTTCGAGCCTTCCCAAGCGGTGCAGGCAGATCGCGGCCGACGTGCGGGCCGCGATGACGTTCTCGGAGTTGCCGACCCGCTCGGCGCGCGCGGCCAGCTCCCGCATCTTCTCCAGGACCGCGGCCGGCTCGGCGCCGTGCCGCGCGTCCAGGCGCCACAGGAACTCCACGATCACCGACTCGGCCAAGTCCGCCCCGAACTCGGCCTCCGCGGTCAGGGCCCGGATCAGCAGCGCGCGGGCCCCCTCGTAGTCGCCCGCGGCCATGCGCCCGCCCGCGAGGCCCTGGAGCGTGATGATGAGGCCGAACCGCTCCCCCAGTCGCGTGAAGATCCGGTTGGCCTCGGCGAGGTCGGCCAGCGCGGCGCCGGGCCCGGCGGCGCGCTCGGTGTACTCGGAGGCGAACAGGAGGCCGATCCCGCGGACCCACGCGTCGCGCTCGGGGTCGAGCGCGGCGAGGACGGCGCGGAGGGCCTCCTCGTCGTTGGCGAGGAGGGACCGGATGAGCGGGATCATGAGCAGCAGCGGGTCGCGCTCGTAGAGGCCGTGCTCCTCGCAGAGCGCCTGGGCTTCAGCGAAGTCGGCCCCGACTTCGGCCGGGTCGAGCCAGCCGGACCACAGGCCCCAGGTGCCGGCGAGGACGATCTCGGCGCGGCTGAGCGGGTCGACCTCGCCGGGCATGGCCCGGACCTCCCAGGCGAGCTCCTGGCCTTCGCGGCGGTGGCCGCGCATCCACCAGTACCAGGACAGGGGCGTGATGGAGCGGTGGGCGGCGGGGGCGTTCCCGGCGGCGATCATGCGGCGGATCGCGGCGGTGAAGTTGCCGTGGTCGGCGGCGAGGCGGTCGAGCCACTCGACCTGCTCGGCGCGCATGAGGTGGGGTTCGGCCTCCGCGGCGAGGTCCGCGTAGTGGGCGGCGTGGCGCTCGTAGCGCTCGGCGGTCTCTCCGGCTTCGGACAGGCGCGCGGCGGCGTATTCGCGGACGGTCTCCAGGAGGCGGTAGCGGCCGCCGGGGAGGCGCTGGACGAGGGACTTCTCGACGAGTCCGGCGATGTCGTCGGCGTCGGCGGAGCAGACGGCGCAGGCGGCGTCGAGGTCGGCGGCGCCGTTGAAGACCGACATGCGCGCGAGGACGGCGCGCTCGCGCGGTTCGAGGAGGTCCCAGCTCCAGTCGACGACGGCGCGGAGGGTCCGCTGGCGGGGCTCGGCGGTGCGGGAGCCGCGGGCGAGGAGGCCGAAGCGGTCGCCGATGCGGGCGGCGAGGTCGTCGACGGTCAAGGCGCGCAGGCGGGCCGCTGCGAGTTCGATGGCGAGGGGGAGGCCGTCGAGGGCGGTGCAGAGGTCGACGACGGCGGCGGCGTTGGCCGCGTCGACGGTGAAGCCGGGGTCGCTCTGGCGGGCGCGCTCCTCGAAGAGGCGGACCGCGTCGTGGGCGCGGACCTCGTCGAGGGGCGCGTCGCGGCCGGGCAGCGGGAGGGGGCCGACGCCGACGACGGTCTCGCCGGTGATCCCGAGGGCCTCGCGGCTGGTGGCGATGACGTGCAGGCCGGGGACGCGGGCGAGGAGGTGCGCGAGGAGCGCGGCGGCGGCCGCGACGACGTGCTCGCAGTTGTCGGCGACGAGGACGAGGTCGCGGCCCCAGAGGGCTTCGACGAGGCGGGTGGCGGGGTCGTCGCTGCGGCGGGCGGTGACGGACTCGGTGAGGCCGAGGGCGTCGAGGACGACTTCGGGGAGCTTCCCGGGGTCGGTGACGGGGGCGAGCTCGACCATGCGGACGGTGCGCCCGGAGGCGGCGAGGCGGTGGGCGGCCTCGACGGCGAGGCGGGTCTTGCCGGTGCCGCCGGGTCCGGTGAGGGTGACGAGGCGGTGGCGTTCGAGGAGCGCGGGCAGTTCGGCGAGTTCGGCGTCGCGGCCGATGCAGGCGGTGAGGGGCTGCGGGAGGCGGTTGGGCCGGGTCTCGGGGACGACGGGTTCGATGCCGCGCAGGACGTCGAGGTGGGCTTCGCCGAGGACCGGGGAGGGGTCGACGCCGAGGTCGTCGGCGAGTTTGGTGCGGACCTGGTCGTAGACGGCGAGGGCGTCGGCGCGGCGGCCGGAGGCGGCGAGGGCGCGCATGTAGCGGGCGGCGTCGGGCTCGTCGAGGGGGTCGGCGGCGTGTCTGGCGGCGAGGTCGGCGAGGACCGCTTCGGCGCCGTCGAGGCGCAGGCGGGCCTCGATGTGGAGGGCGGCGACGGCTTCGCGGCGGACGGCGAGGCGCACGACCGCGGCGTCGGCGAACCCGCGGCGTTCGAGGTCGGCGAGCGCGGGGCCGCGCCAGAGGGCGAGGGCGGCGGCGGCGAGGTCCCTGACGATGGTCGGGGAGTCCTCTCTGGAGGCCGCTTCGGCTTGCGCCGCAGTGCGGTCGAATTCCTCGACGTCGGTGTCGACGCGGGTGAGGCGGTAGCCGCCGGGGCCGTGGACGACGCGGTCGCCGAGGACGCGGCGGAGGCGGGAGAGCTGGGTGTGGAGGGCGCCGGCGGCGTTGGCGGGCTCGTCGTCGGGCCAGAGGGCGGCGATGAGGGCGTCGGCGGTGACGTGCCGTCCGGGGTCGAGGGCGAGCCGGGCCAGGAGGGCGCGCTGGCGCCCGGCCGGGACGGGGATCTCGGCGCCGTCGTCGCCGGTGATCCGCACCGGTCCCAGCAGCTCCACTCGCATACGGCTATTTTGCCTTCCGGGCGCGCGGATCGGGGAGCCGGTCCGGGCGGCGGCCGTGCGGCGGCTCCTGAGTGGAATCTGCTACTTGCATGGACAGGTTGTCACGGCATATCAGTGCTTTTCTGTCAACTTCCCGACTGATCGAACAAACCGCCTGACGGCGCACGTACTGTCGTTCACAAACTCCGACAATCTGAGGTGCGGTGTCCGCCATGGCGATCCGAGTCGAATACCAACACGATTCACACTCCCGCACGTCCGCCTCTCCTGTCTCGGAAGGAGCGCCGCCCATGAGCGCTGGCCCCGCGGGCGCACATGTCGCCGGATACTGCGCCGAGTTCAGGCTCCAGACCAGGGACCACGGCACGCAGATCCTCCTCGCGTACGACCCCGACGGCGTGGCCGCCGCGGTCGCGACGATCGTCGCGGCCGACCTGGTGCAGGTCGCGACCGCGCTGGTGCGCGACCGCCCCGGGTACGAGCCCGGCGGGCGGCCCGACCACGGGCTGAAGATCATCGCGGACCGCGAGACCGAGGTGGGCGCGCTGGCGTACTACGGCCCGGGCGGCGAGGACTACGGTCCGGGCGCCTGGGTGTCCTACTCCGACCAGCGCTGGGCCCCGCAGATCCGCCTGTACCGCGACATGGACACCGCGAGCATGTTCCCGCCGGACGCGCACATCGCGCTCAGCTCGCTGGCGCGGGCGGTGGAGGACTTCCGGGCGACCGGCGGGCTGCGCCCGGCGATGGTGGCGTGGCGGCCCTCGACCGTGTGGTGAACGCCCGGACTGCGGGACGGACCTGCGCTCCTAGCCGCGCGGCTGGCTAAGCTTTCGCCATGAGCAGCACCGATGCGGTCGCCGTGCGCTTCGCGCGGGCCGAGGACGTCCCCGCGATCTGCGCGATCGTGAACCACTACATCGCCGAGTCGTCGAGCAACTTCCGGACCGAGCCCTACCCGGTCGAGGAGTGGGCCGAGCAGCTCGCCGCGGGACGGGAGCGCTACCCGTACCTGGTCGCCGAGGCCGCCGGGGCCGTGGCCGGGGTGGCGTACGCGAGCCCGTGGCGCCCGAAGCAGGCGTACGCGTGGACCGCGGAGTCGACCGTGTACGTCTCCCCCGCCCACCAGGGCCTGGGGGCCGGCTCGAAGCTGTACGCCGAGCTGCTGGCCCGCCTGGAGAAGCAGGGCTTCCGCAGCGTCATCGCCCAGATCACGCAGCCGAACGCGGGCAGCGAGGCGCTTCACAAGCGGTTCGGCTTCGAGCTGCTGGGGACGATCCGCGACGCGGGCTTCAAGCACGGGGACTGGCACGGCGTGGGCATCTGGCAGAAGGACCTCGGCCTCGCGGGCGTCCCTGAGCCGACGCGTCCCGTGGAGCCCTAGCGTTCAAATGAACCTCTCATGGTTCTCACCGGGACCGTGAAGGGCCCGTCCGTAATGTTCGGGCCAAGGGGAAATCGAATCCTCCTGAGGGTGACAGCGCCGCAAGGCGCGGATCCTACTGATGGGTGTGGGGTTGCGAATCGGGCCCGGAGCTGCTGCTCCGGGCCCGGTTCCGTGTCTTAAGCGGATTTAGCGCACGCCGTAGAGGTGCTCCAGGGCGAGCTGGTCGAGCGCCTCGAAGGCCATGCCCTTGGCGGCGAGGCCCTCGACGTCCACGTCGACGGTCTTCAGGTCCGCCCAGGTCTCGCCCTCGGCGAGGGTCGGGACGGCGAGCTGGTCGACGCGGGCGGCCTTGAGGGCCTCCTGCACCTCGGGGTCGGCGCGGAACGCGGCGACCTTCTCCTTGAGGATCTTGTAGTTGCGCATGCACGCGGCCGCGGAGACCCACACGCCCTTGTCGTCCTCGGTGCGCGGGGGCTTGAAGTCGAAGTGGATCGGACCGCTGTACTGGCCCTTGGCGATGCCCTCCTCGACGGCGTCGACGACCCAGAAGGCGCCGCCGACGTTCCCGGCGCCGAAGCGCAGGTCCTGGTCGTAGCGCGGACCGGTCTGGCCGTTGAGGTCGATGTGGTAGAGCTTGCCGTGCCACAGGGCCTGGCGGATGCCCGCGGCGTAGTCGAGCCCGGCCATCTCCTCGTGCCCGATCTCGGGGTTGATGCCGGTGAGCTCGGGGCGCTCCAGCTCGTTGATGAACGCGAGCGCGTGGCCGAGGGTCGGCAGCAGGATGTTCCCGCGGGGCTCGTTCGGCTTGGGCTCGATGGCGAACCGGAGGTCGTAGCCCTGCTCGACGACGTAGTCGCCGAGGACGTCGAAGGCCTCCTTCATGCGGGCCATCGCGGACTGGACGTCCTTGGAGCCGCCGGACTCGGCGCCCTCGCGCCCGCCCCACGCCACGTAGATCTCGGCGCCCAGCTCCGCGGCGAGGTCGATGTTGCGCATGACCTTGCTGATGGCGAAGCGGCGGACGTCGCGGTCGTTGTGGGTGAACCCGCCGTCCTTGAAGATCGGGTGGCCGAACAGGTTCGTGGTCGCGGTGGTGACCTTGAGGCCGGTCTCGTCAAGCGCCTTGCGGAACGCGCCGATCTTGGCGTCGCGCTCGGCGTCGGTGGCGTCGAAGGGGAACACGTCGTTGTCGTGGAAGTTCACGCCGTAGGCGCCGATCTCCGCGAGCTCGCGGACGGCCCGGTCGGCGGCCATGTCGGCGCGGGTGGCCGAGCCGAAGACGTCCTGAGCCGCCCAGCCGACCGTCCAGATGCCGAAGGAGAACTTGTCCTCGGGCACCGGTGCGTACTTGTCGGTCATGATCGTTCCTTTGCTATTGGTGCTTTTCCCAAGAGGCGGTTTCGTTCCTCAAGGTCGCGTACTGGCTTGGCACGGAGGAGGCGGTGCCGGTGAGCCGCTCCGTGTCCCCGTTCTTCCACTGCGGCGGTTCGTCCCGGCCGGACAGGGCCCAGGCCGCCTGCTTGGCGGCGCCGAGGGCCACGTACTCGGCCGAGGGAGGGACTTCCACGTCGACGCCGAACACGGTGGGGGCGATCCGGCGGACGGCTTCGGAGGCGGCGGCGCCGCCGATGAGGAGGACGCGGCGCGCCTCCAGGCCCTGGGCGGCCATCGCGGCGAGGCCGTCGGCCTGGGCCGAGAGCATCCCTTCGACGGCGGCGCGGGCGAGGCCGGCGCGGGTCGCGCCGGTGGTGATCCCGGCGAGGACGCCGGTGGCGTTCGGCCGCGCGGGCGTGCGCTCGCCGTCGAGGTACGGCAGGAGGGTGAGGCCCCCCGCGCCGGGCTCGGCGGACAGGGCGAGCGCGTCGAACTCGGCGTGGTCCACACCGAGGAGGGTACGGAACGTGTCGAGCACGCGGGCCGCGTTGAGCGTGCAGACCAGCGGCAGGAACCGGCCGGTGGCGTCGGCGAACCCGGCGACGAGCCCGGAGGGGTCGTTCGCGGGGACGTCGGAGACGCCGAAGACGGTGCCGGAGGTGCCGAGGGAGACGGCGACGTCGCCGGGGCCGAGGCCCAGTCCCAGTGCGGCCCCGGCGTTGTCGCCGGTCCCGGGCGCGACGGCCGCGCCCCAGGGGGTGCGGCCCACGGTCTCGTTGGGTCCGGCGACGCGCGGGAGGACGAGCTCGCGGCCGAACGCCTGGACGAGCCGCTCGGTGACGTAGGCGCCGGTACCGGGGTTCCAGTAGCCGGTGCCCGAGGCGTCGGAGCGGTCGGTGGTCGCGTCGGCGGCGGTCGCACCGCGGAGCTTCATGGTGAGCCAGTCGTGCGGGAGCATCACCGAAACGGTTTTGGCCGCGTTTCCGGGCTCGTGCTCGGCCATCCAGGCGAGCTTGGTGGCGGTGAAGGACGCGGCGAGGACCAGGCCGGTGTCGGCGGCCCAGGCTTCGGGGCCGCCGTGCTCGGCGGTGAGGCGCTCGGCCTGGGGGGCCGAGCGGGTGTCGTTCCACAGGAGCGCGGGCCGCACGACCTGGTCGTCCGCGTCGAGCGCGACCATGCCGTGCTGCTGCCCGGCGACGGCGACGGCGTCGGCGCGTTCGAGCAGGCCCCGCCCGGCTTCCTGGAGGGCGTCCCACCAGGCGTCGGGCGGGCACTCGGTCCCGTCCGGGTGCGAAGCCCTGCCGGAGTCGACGATCTCGCCGGTCTCGGCGTCTACAAGGAGGACTTTCGTCGACTGGGTGGAGGAGTCGACTCCGGCGACAAGGCTCATGTTCCTACTTACGCTCCAGCTCGGCCTTCGCGGGCGCGCCCGCAACATCGATGACGCTCACATTAGCGATGTCGGCCGGGCCGGTCGAAACCAGGGTCACCAAAGTTTCAGAAACTTTTTCGATCGCGATGGTCGTGTCGCCGTCGACGTCGGAGATGACGGTGCCGTCGGCCGGGGCGCCCCACACTTCGAGGGTGATGCCGGTGAAGGGCTCCTCGCCGATGGTGTCGCCGGGCGCGACGCGCGGGATGATCGCGCCGTAGCGCACGAAGACCGGGAAGGTCTCCAGGTCGTGGCGGGTGTCGATGAAGCGGCCGCCCTCGTGGACCTCCTTGGTCCAGAAGTCGATCCACTTCCCTTGCGGCAGGTAGACCTTGCGCTCGCCGGACGGGTCGTTCACGGGCGCGACGAGGAGGTCGGTGCCGAGGCGGAACTCCTGGTCGGCGGTCCACGAGACCGGGTCGGCGGGGTCGTCGACGCTGAGGGCGCGCAGGACCGGCTCGCCGGTGCGCGAGGCCTTGACGGCGGCGGTGTACAGGTACGGCGCGAGCGAGTAGCGCAGCTTCAGGGACTCCACGGCGAGGCGCTCGGCCTCCTCGGAGAACTCCCACAGCTCGCGGGTGGTGGTCCCGTGGTAGCGCAGCAGCGGGGAGAGCGCGCCGAACTGGGCCCAGCGGATGTACAGGTCGTCGGTGGGGGTGCCGTTGAAGCCGCCGGTGTCGTGGGACCAGAACGGGACGCCCGACAGGCCGTGCGAGAGGCCGCCGCGGATGGTCCCGCCCAGGCCCGCCCAGGTGGTCTGGACGTCGCCCGACCACTGCGCGGAGTGGCGCTGCCCGCCGAGGAACGAGGAGCGGGCCCACACCAGCTCGTGCCCGTTGACCTCGCGGGTCACGTCCACGACCGCATCGTTGTAGAGCAGGGTGTACACGTTGTGCAGCTCGGTGCCGGTCATGCCGTTGAAGGCCACGGCGTCGGCGGGCACGCCCTCGGCGAAGTCGGTCTTGTAGAGGGCCGCGCCGGCCTGGAGGGGGCCGCGCAGGAGGCCCTTCCACCACTCGACGGCGTCGGGGTTGGTGAAGTCGACGATGCCGCTGGCCTGGTGGGAGCCGTGCCAGACGTCGGCCACGTAGGTCTCGCCCTTGGCGTTCCGGAGGAAGTACCCACGCTCGTCGCCCTCGGCGAACACCGGGGACTTGTGGGAGATGTACGAGTTCATCCACAGGCAGACCTTGAAGCCCTGCTCGGCGAGGTCGGCGAGCATCCGCTCGGGGTCGGGGAAGTTCTCGCGGTCCCACTGCATGTCGGACCAGTGCGGCTCGTGCTGCCAGAACGTGTCGAGGTGGAGCACGTCGCAGGGGATGCCGCGCTCGCGGATCTTCTTGGCCCGCTCCATGACCCGCTCCTCGCTGTCCACGAAGAAGCCCGAGGAGATCCAGGTGCCGAAGGCCCACTTCGGGGGGAGCGAGGGGCGGGAGGTGAGGCCGTCGAAGCGGTCGAGGACCTCGGCGGGGGCGCCGCCGATGACGAAGTACTCCAGGGCGTCGTCGGGGACGAGGATCTCGACGGCCGCGTGGGTCTGCTGGGCCATGTCGAACTCCACGGGGGCGCCGGAGTTGACGAGGACGCCGTAGCCGCGGTCGGAGACGTAGAACGGCACGTTCTTGTAGGCGCGGATCGACTCGGAGCCGAACGCGTCGAAGTTCCACATCAGGGGCCGCTGGCCGCGGGCGTTCAGCGGGGCGAACCGCTCGCCGAACCCGGCGTACGCCTCGTCCGGTGCGGCCGTGAAGGACTCGTGGAACGCGACGGGCTTGCCGTCGACGAGGGACCGGCCGAACGGGAGGGTCCGCAGGCGCCCGGAGATGTCCTCCTCGCCGGGGTTCTGGGCGACGAGGGTCTTCCCGGCGGCGTCGGTGTAGCGCAGGGACCAGGGGCCGAGGGTCGCGACGGCGCGGACGGGACCGGCGTCGACGACCACGGTGCCGTCCTCGACGGTGACCTTCGCGCCGCCGTAGCTCCCGGCGTGGACGAGCTCGATGATCTTCTCGGCCGCGGGGCGGGCGGCCGGGTCGGCGGCCAGGCGGGTGCGCACGACGCCCTCGGCGACGGCCGCGACGGCGACGTACAGCTCCTCCCCCGCGCTCGTGGCGGCCTTGAGCAGGACCGAGTCGGCGCCGGTCTCGACGACCTCGGCGCTCGTGACGGACGACAGGCCCTGCTCGCCGTTGGCGCGCTGGGGCAGCTCCGGGGGGTCGGCGACGAAGAACTCGCGGGCGACCAGCGGCGGGCGGTAAGGCATTCGTTGCTCCTGCTCGTTCAGGGTGCGGACGGCGGCGGCCGGGCCGGGGACGGCACGACACGCATTAGTTTATCGACTAGCCCAACAAATTGCGAGCCGGGGAGGCGGCGCTTCCTCTGATGCGGAGGGGGCGAGTTTGGCACCGGACGAGCCGGGGAAGACTACGATCTGCTTGTCACTGCCGGAACCGACTGCTGCTCTGCGAGGTGCACCGATATGTCGACCGTCCGCTCCAGCCTCTCCGACGAGAACCGCGACACGACCGCCAAAGCGCTGCAAGGCGCACTGGTCGACCTCATCGACCTGTCACTGGTGGGCAAGCAGGCGCACTGGAACGTCTACGGCAAGAACTTCCGCTCGCTCCACCTCCAGCTCGACGAGATCGTGCTGTCGGCGCGCAACGCCGCCGACCTGGTGGCCGAGCGGGCGATCGCGATCGGCGTCAGCGCCGACGGCCGCGCCGCCACGGTCGCCGAGACCTCCTCGGTCCCCAAGATCCACGACGGGACCATCTCCGACACCGAGGTCGTGTCGCTCATGATCGACGCGTACACGGCCATCATCGCCAACATGCGCGAGCGCATCGAGACCACCGAGTCCGCCGACCCGGTCTCCCAGGACCTCCTCATCGGCATCACCGCCGAACTCGAGAAGCAGTCCTGGATGTTCCAGGCCGAACTGGGCTGACACCCGCCGCCGCAGCCGGGGCCCGAACGGAGGATCCGTTCGGGCCCCGGCCTTCTACTGCGAAGGGAGCGGGGTCAATGGGTCACGCGGGCGTGCAGGTGACCGTCGGGACCGAGGCGGTCGCCCCGTCCGGTTTCGTGATGTTGAAGCCGAACGTCGTCGACTGGCCCGAGGCGAGCGTCCCGTTGTAGGCCGCGTTCGAGCCGGTCACCGTCGCGCCGGTCAGGGTCCCCTGGATGCTCCAGGCGTTGGAGATCCGCTCCGATCCGGGCCAGGTCCACGTCACCGTCCAGCCGGTGAGGTTCTGGTTGGCCTTCACGGTCCCGGCGTACGTGGCGCCGGTGTTCCAGGGACTCTGGACCGACAGGGTCGCGGTGCAGCCGTTGCCGGCGGGCGGCGGGCTGGTGGTGGTGCCGGGGGTCGTCGTCGGGTTGGTGACGGTGCCGCCCCAGGCGTTCAGGACCGCGGTGTACGCGGGCTTCTTCGAGTAGTCGTCGTTGAACAGCAGCGGCGCGCCGTAGCCGGGGAAGACGCCGGGGACCCAGGAGTCGCCGTCGCGCAGGCCCCACACGGTGATGCCGGAGCAGTCGGCGAGGTTCTTGCAGATGTTCGCCACCCGCTGGTAGTCGCTGGCCTGCTGCGCGAGCTCGGTCGCGTCGGCCGGGGTCTGGAGGCGGATGTCCAGCTCGGTGATGCGGACCTTCAGGCCCAGGTTCACGAAGCGCTGGAGGTTCGCCTCCATGTCGGAGGGCACCTGGCCGAGGATGAGGTGCGACTGGAAGCCGACGCCGTCCAGCAGGCCCTGGTTGACCAGGCCCTGCGCGATCGAGTAGACCTTGTTGGACTTGGCGTTCTGGCCCTCGATCGAGTAGTCGTTGATGTAGAGGTCCGCGCTCGGGTCGGCCGCGCGGGCGGTCTGGAACGCGGTCGTGATGTAGCCTTCGCCGAGCCGCTGGAGCCAGAACGAGTCGCGCAGGGCGCCGTTCGAGTCGCTGACGACCTCGTTCACGACGTCCCAGGAGTCCACCCGGCCCTCGTAGCGGTTCGCCACGGTGTTGATGTGGTCGACCATCGCCGCCTGCATCGCCGAGGCGGAGAGGTTCTGCACCCACGACGGGGTCTGCTGGTGCCAGACGAAGGTGTGGCCGTGGACGGACTGGCCGTTGTCCTCGGCGAAGTCGACGATCGCGTCGGCCTGGGTGAACGTGTAGTTCCCGTCGCTGGGCTCGGTCGCGTCCCACTTCATCGCGTTCTCGGCGGTGAGGGAGTTGAACTCGGTGGCGACGGTCTCGCGGTACTGCGCGCTGCTCTGGAGCAGGCTGTAGTTGACGGCGATGCCGATGTCCTTGTTCAGCGCGTCGGCCGCCCCGCGGAGGGTCGTCTGCTGGGCGCTGGCGAACTGCGTCGAGAGGCCGATGCCGAGCGCGGCGGTCGCGACGGTGACGACCCCCGCGAGCAGCGCTCTGCGGCGCGTTCGGGAAAGGTGGGTAGGCAGCACGGAAAGCTCCTCAAGGTGGTGCCGCGCCGTGAGGGAACGAGGCTGTTCAGCAGGATGGGCCCGCGGGTGCGGAGCGCTCCCAACGAGTGTGCACAGCCTAGCGCTTGCATAGATGGCGGTCAATACTCGACGCTCGCTGTACCCTGCGGGCACGCCGGATTCCCTACCATCTCCCGTCTGGACACCCCGGAAACCCGTCGTCGCGCTGACCGTCGCGAACGGCGTGTTCGCGCTCGGGCTGATCTTCCTGCTGGGCAGCGAGGCGTCCAAGCGGTACACCTACAAGACGAGCCTGCGGTCCATCGGAGACTGACGAAGGGCGGGACCGGATACCGGTCCCGCCCTTCGCGTTCGGGCTACTTGGCGACGATCGAGACCATCTTGCCGGCGACGACGATGACCTTCTTGACGTCCTTGCCGGCCAGGTTCGCCGCGACCTTCTCCTCCGCCAGCGCGGCGGCCTTCACTTCTTCTTCGGAGGATCCGGCGGCGACCTCGATGCGGCCGCGGACCTTGCCGTTGATCTGGACCGGGTACGTGACGGTGTCCTCGACCAGGTACCGCTCGTCGGCGACCGGGAAGTCGACGTACGAGATGCCCCCGGTGTGCCCCAGGCGCTCCCACAGCTCCTCGGCGATGTGCGGGGCGATCGGGGCGACCATGACGACCAGGGCCTCGGCGGCCTCGCGCGGCACCGGGTGCAGGCCGGTCACGTGGTTGTTCAGCGTGATCAGCTTGGCGACCGCGGTGTTCATGCGCAGGTTCTCGTAGTCGTCGCGGACGCCCGCGACGGCCTTGTGGATCTCGCGCAGCGTCTCCGCGGAGGGCGCGACGTCGGCGACGACGGTCTCGCCGGTCTCCTCGTCGACGATGTTGCGCCACAGGCGTTGCAGGAACCGCTGGGAGCCGACGATCGCGCGGGTCTCCCAGGGCTTGGAGTCGGCCAGGGGGCCCATGGACATCTCGTAGAGGCGGAACGTGTCGGCGCCGTAGGACTCGCAGACCTCGTCGGGCGTGACGACGTTCTTCAGGGACTTGCCCATCTTGCCGTACTCGCGGTTCACCTTCTCGCCCTTGTAGGTGTAGACGCCGTCGGCCTGCTCCTCGACCTCCTCGGCGGGCACGTAGACGCCGCGCTCGTCGGTGTAGGCGTAGGCCTGGATGTAGCCCTGGTTGAACAGGCGGCGGAACGGCTCGCGGCTGGAGACGTGGCCCAGGTCGAACAGGACCTTCTGCCAGAAGCGGGCGTACAGCAGGTGCAGGACGGCGTGCTCGACGCCGCCGATGTACAGGTCGACGCCGCCGACGTCCTCGGCGTCCTGCGGGCCCATCCAGTAGGACTCGTTGGCGGGGTCGGCCAGGGCCGCGGCGGCCTTCGGGTCGGTGTAGCGCAGCTCGTACCAGGAGGACCCGGCCCAGTTGGGCATGGTGTTGACCTCGCGGCGGTACTGCTTGGGGCCGTCGCCCAGGTCCAGTTCGACCTCGACCCAGTCCTTGGCGCGGCCCAGGGGCGGCTCCGGCGCGGAGTCGGCGTCCTCGGGGTCGAAGGTCTTGGGCGAGAAGTCGTCCAGGTGCGGCAGCTCGACCGGCAGGTGGTCCTCGGTCAGGGCGACGGGCAGGCCGGTCTCGTCGTAGACGACCGGGAAGGGCTCGCCCCAGTAGCGCTGGCGGCTGAACAGCCAGTCGCGCAGGCGGAACGTGACGGCCTTCTCGCCGCGGCCGTGCTCGGCCAGCCACGCGATGATCCGGTCCTTGGCCTCGGGGACGGGCAGGCCGTCCAGGAAGCCGGAGTTGACGACGGTGCCGGTCGCGGTCGACAGGACCTCCTGGCGGTCCCACTCGGTGCCGTCGGAGACGACCTGGACGATCGGGATGCCGAAGGCGGTCGCGAAGTCGAAGTCGCGGGCGTCGTGGGCGGGGACGGCCATGATCGCGCCGGTCCCGTACCCGGCCAGTACGTAGTCGGCGATGAAGACCGGGACGGTCTCGCCGTTGACCGGGTTGGTGGCGTAGCCGCCGGTGAAGACGCCGGTCTTCTCCTTGGCGTCGGCCTGGCGCTCGACGTCGGTCTTGGCGGCGGCCTGGGCGCGGTAGGCGGCGACGGCGCCGGCGGGGGTGTCGTGGCCGCCGGTCCAGGCGGCGGGGACGTCCGCGGGCCAGGTCTCGGCGGTCAGCGCGTCGACCAGCGGGTGCTCGGGGGCCAGGACCATGTAGGTGGCGCCGAACAGCGTGTCGGGGCGGGTGGTGAACACCCGGATGTCCCCCGCGTAGGTCGCGAAGTCCGCGTAGGCGCCGGTGGACTTGCCGATCCAGTTGCGCTGCATGGACTTCAGGGACTCGGACCAGTCCAGGCCGTCCAGGTCGGACAGCAGCCGGTCGGCGTACGCGGTGATGCGCATCATCCACTGCTTCAGGGTCCGCGTGTAGACCGGGAAGTTCCCGCGCTCGGAGCGGCCCTCGGAGGTGACCTCCTCGTTGGACAGCACCGTGCCCAGGCCCGGGCACCAGTTCACGGGCGCCTCGGTGACGTACGCCAGGCGGTGGTCGTCGATCGCGCGGCGGCGCTCGACGTCGCTCAGGTCGGCCCAGGCGCGCCCGCCGGGGACGGGCCGCTCACCGGACTCGAACGCGGCGATCAGCTCGCCGATGGGCCGGGCCTTGTCGGCCTCGGTGTCGTACCAGGAGTTGAAGATCTGGAGGAAGATCCACTGCGTCCACTTGAAGTAGTCGGGGTCGGTGGTCGCGAACTCGCGGCGGTTGTCGTAGCCCATGCCGACCCGGCGCAGCTGGCGCCGGAAGACGCCGATGTTCTCGGCGGTGATCTCGGCGGGCTGGCGGCCCGTGGCGATCGCGTACTGCTCGGTGGGCAGGCCAAACGCGTCGAAGCCCAGCGGGTGCAGCACGTTGTACCCGGCCATGCGCAGGTACCGCGAGTAGGCGTCGGTCGCGATGTACCCCAGCGGGTGGCCGACGTGCAGGCCCGCGCCCGACGGGTACGGGAACATGTCCATCACGAACTTCTTCGGGGCGCCGGCCCGCGGGTGGCCGGGCTCGGCCAGCTCGCCGGACGGGTTCGGGGCGCGGAAGGTCCGCTCGGCCTCCCAGCGCTCCTGCCAGCGCGGTTCGATCGCGTTGGCCAGCTTGGCGTCGTAGCGGTGTGCGGGTTCGGTCATGGCTCGTCCTGTGGTCCGGTGCGGCTCTGGGTTCGGTCGGCGTTCTCCGGGTACTGACCCTAGACAGCAAAAAACCCCAGACACGCTGGGGTGGCCGTGCTGGGATCTGTCCCGCACGGCTAGGTAAGGAGCTCGAATCGCCGAGGCATGGCCCCAGTGTAGCCGAGCGGCGCCCAGGTGGCACGGGACATAACGCTTGGGGGCGTCCGAGTAGGATGACCAGAACGCGGCGGATCCGGTGCACGCCGCACTCACCCACCTCACCGACTCCCCAGGAGGACCGTTGACCTTCGAGTCGTCCCCCGAGAAGCCCGACGGCACGATGCCGCTCCAGAGCACGGCGCAGGCGGGGCAGGGTCCCGCGCCGCTCTCGCCGCAGGAGTTCAAGGCCACGGCCGAGGCGATCCTGACGAACGTCGAATGGGTCATCGAGGGGAAGTCGCACACGATCCGCCTGGCGCTGGCGGTCATGCTCGCCGAGGGGCACCTGCTGCTGGAGGACGTGCCCGGCGTCGGCAAGACCCAGCTGGCGAAGGCGCTCGCGCGGTCGATCGACTGCTCGGTGCGGCGCATCCAGTTCACCCCGGACCTGCTGCCGTCGGACGTGACGGGCGTGAGCATCTTCGACCCCGAGAAGCGCGACTTCGTGTTCAAGCCGGGCGCGATCTTCGGGAACCTCATCCTCGGCGACGAGATCAACCGGGCCAGCCCGAAGACCCAGTCGGCGCTCCTGGAGTGCATGGAGGAGCGGCAGGTCACCGTCGACGGGAACACGTACAAGCTGCGCAGCCCGTTCATGGTGATCGCGACGCAGAACCCGGTCGAGATGGAGGGGACGTACCCGCTCCCGGAGGCGCAGCGCGACCGGTTCGCCGCGCGCCTGGCGATCGGGTACCCGGACATCAACGCGGAGCTGGCGCTGCTGGACCGCCGCGAGGAGTACAACCCGCTCGACGCGCTGCGGCCGATCGCCGACGCGGACATGATCGTGCGGATGATCGCGGCGGCGCGCGCGGTGCACCTGGCGCCGGAGCTGAAGCGGTACGTGGTGGACCTGGTGGCGGCGACGCGCACGAACGCGCAGGTCCGGCTGGGAGCGAGCCCGCGGGCGACGCTCCAGCTGCTGCGGTGCACGCAGGTGCTCGCGGCGATGGACGGGCGCGACTTCGCGCTCCCCGACGACGTGCAGCAGCTCGCGGTCCCGGTGCTCGCGCACCGCCTGATCCCCACGACGGAGACCACGATGGGCGGCGGCGACACGAAGGCGATCGTCTCCGACATCCTCAGGCACGTCCCGGTGGTGTCGCACCCGGGGAGGTTCTAGGCGTGGAGCTCACCGGACGCGGCAAGACGCTGCTGGCGGTGAGTGTGGTCGTCGGCCTCACCGCCCTGGCGGTGGGCGAGGGCGACCTGCTGCGCGCGGCGGCCCTGGCCGCGATCGCCCCCCTCGGCGGCCTGGCGGTGCTGCGGTGGACGCGGCCGACCCTGGAGTCGAACCGGGTGCTCAACCCGGCGCAGGTCGAGGCCGGGCAGGCCACGCAGGTGCGCCTGGGCATCCAGAACACCGGCCGCAGCCGCCCGCCCGCGCTCATGCTGGAGGACCGGATCCCGTACCGGCTGGGGAACCGCCCCCGGCTGGTCCTGGAGCGGCTCGCGCCGGGCGCGCGGAGCGTCGTCAACTACACGATCACGCCGGGCTCGCGCGGCGCGTACGAGCTGGGGCCCTTGACGGTGCGCACGTCGGACCCGTTCGGCCTGGCCGTGTCGGTGCAGGAGTTCCCGGTGACCACCGAGCTCATCGTGACCCCGCGGATCCAGCCGCTGCGCAGCCTGCTGCTGCCGGGCGGCGCGGGCATGTCCTCGGGTGAGTCCGCGGCGCACACCGTCGCGATCACCGGCAACGACGACATCGCGGTCCGCGAGTACCGCAACGGCGACGACATGCGGCGCGTCCACTGGAAGGCCAGCGCCCACCGCGGACAGCTCATGGTGCGCCGCGAGGAGCAGCCGTGGGAGAACAACGCGGCGGTCCTGCTGGACGTGCGCCGCGGCGCGCACCGCGGGGAGCTGTCGAGCTTCGAGTGGATGGTGGACGCGGCCGCGTCGGCTACGGTGCGGCTCTCGCGCGACGGCATCGACCCGTGGCTCATCACCGCGCACCGCGACTTCGAATGCCGCCAAGGCGATTACAGCCAGGCGATGCGGTACCTGGCGACGGTGGCCGCGGCCCCCGAGGCGCCGGTGGCCGCGATGGTCGAGAAGGCCCAGCGGGCCCGCTCGGTGTCCGGGATCGTCGCGTTCCTGGGCCACCTGACGCCGGAGGAGGCGGCCGCACTGGGCCGCCTGGCGCGGCGCGGCGGCCGGTGCACGGCCCTGGTCGTGGACCCGGTCCGGTGGATCCCGAAGGCGGCGACGAGCCGCGTCGACCCGCGCGAGCAGGCGTTCGCGCACCAGCACGGGCAGGCCGTGTCGACCCTCGCGTCCGCCGGCTGGCAGGTGATCCCGGTCGTGGCCGGGACCGAGCTGCGCCGCGTGTGGACGCAGCTGAGCGCGTGGAGGACCCTCGCATGAACGGACAGCGCCACGCCACCGTCGTCGCGGCCGCCACGCTCGCGTTGACGCTGACGCCGCTCATCGGGATCTTCGAGGGCCTCGGCTGGATGTTCCCGGTCATGCTCACGATCGCGGTCATCGCCACGGCCGGGTCGCTCATGCGCGCGGCAGGGCGCGGCCAGGGCCTCCAGACCCTCGCGATGGCCGCGGCGCTCGTCGTCATCCTCACGCTCGGGTTCGGCGACGGCACGGGCCTGCTGCTCCTGGTGCCGCTCCCGGCGACGTTCGAGCACTGGGGCGTGCTCGCGCAGGAGGGCGTGGCCGCGATCATCGTGAACGCGCCGCCCGTGGAGGCCACCGGCGGGATCATGTTCCTGACCGTGGTCGGCGTCGGCATCGTCGCGATCCTCCACGACATGTTCGTGGTGGGACTGCGCACGCCCGCGCTCGCGGGGCTGACGCTCCTGACGATGTACCTGGTGCCGGTGTCGGTGGCGCCGGAGGCGACCGCGTGGTTCTGGTTCATCCTCCCGGCGATCGCGTACCTGTGGATCCTCGGCGACGACAACCTGAAGCGGGTCTCGGCGTTCGGGCACCGCTTCACCGGCGCGGGCCAGCTCGTGGGCCGGTCGTTCCCCTCGCCGATGGCGCGCACGGCGCGCTGGTCGGCGGCCGGGTTCATCGCGGTGGCGCTCATGGTGCTCGCCGTGGTGCCGGTGAGCACGTCCGGGCTCATCGACAACGTCGCCGACGGCATCGACGGCGGCGAGTCGTACGGGCTCGGGGACGTCAACCCGTGGGCGCAGCTGTCGGGCTCGCTGACGCGGCCCGAGGCGGTCGACGTGCTCCGCGTGACCACCGACGACCCGAACCCCCGCTACCTGCGGATGCACGTCCTCGACGAGTTGACCAGCGACGGCTTCGCGCCCAACGAGTACAACGGCACCGAGAACCTCGACGAGCTCCCCGACCTCGACGGCGACCGGTACACCGCGCAGATCCAGAACCTCCAGATGCAGGCGCCCGTGGTCCCGGTGTATGGGAGTCCGACGGGGCTGGACATCGACGGCGACTGGCGGGTCGACCCGGACACGGGCGTGATCGTCGGCGACGGCAGCGACATGGGCGACGTCGACGAGTACACGCTGGAGTACACCGAGCCCGCCCCGGACGCCGAGACGCTCGCGGCCGCGGACGGCATGAGCACCGACGACGAGCGGTGGGAGCCGAACACCGAGCACCCGGACGTCCCGGAGCTGACCGCGATCGTCGACGAGGTGACCGCCGGGGCGACCACGGTCCACGAGAAGGTCCTCGCGGTGCAGCGGTACCTGTCGGTGTCGAACGGGTTCCGGTACTCCCTGGAGACGGCCGACGCGGGCAACGACGAGGCGATCCTCGACTTCCTGGAGACGCAGCAGGGCTACTGCCAGCAGTTCGCGGCCACGATGGCGTGGATGCTCCGCGAGTCCGATGTGGCCGCGCGCGTCGTCGTGGGCCTGTCGCAGGGCTCGCGCGTGGACGCCGACCAGTGGGTCCTCACCAGCCACGACTACCACGCGTGGGTCGAGGTCTACTACGACGGACCCGGCTGGGTCACGTTCGACCCGACCCCGGCCACCGGCGTCCCCGGCTCGGTCGGGTTCCCGTGGGCGAGCGAGCCCGACGAGGCCGAGGACCCCGAGGCCGAGCCGAGCGAGAACGAGGTCTCCACCGAGGAGCCGACCGCGCCGCAGACCGACGAGAACGGGCAGACGCTCCCGCCGGAGGGCGGCGCGTCCGAGGGCCCGTCGGCCGACGCGAACGCCGGCTCGGACGGCGGCGCCGCGCTGCCGTTCCACCCGGGCTGGCTGACGCTCCTGCTGCTGCTCGCGCTGCCGTTCGTCCCCGCGCTGTGGCGGGGCGCGGCGCGCAGGCGGCGGCTCAACCCGCGGACCGCCACCGCCGCGACCGTCTGGGAGGAGGCCATGGACCTGGCCCTCGACTACGGCGTGTCCATACCGGACTCGTACACGCCGCGGCAGGCCGCGGGCGTCCTCGCGACGGCCGCGCCGAGCGCCCGGGAGGCCGCCACGGCCCTCGGGTCGGCGATGGCCCTGCACCGGTACTCCCCCAGGGGCGCCGACCCCGCGGGGCTCGCGGATGCGCTGAAGGACCTGCACATCGCGCTCGACAAGACCTCGCCGACGCGGCGGAAGTACAAGGCCATGTTCTGGCCCGCGTCGCTGATCGCGAAGATCGGCGCGGGCCGGGCCGAGCAGTCCGCGCGGCTGTCGCGCCGGTCGGCGCGCACGACCGACCGGGTCAAGTCCGCACTGCGGCGCAAACGACGTTCGAACAACCGCGACAAGCGGGGTGTCACAGGCCGCGCCTAGGGTTGCCGGTATGTACAGACGCGGCGGCTCGGGCGTCGGCCCGGCCGAGGACGGAGGCGCGGGCTTCACGCAGCCCGCCCTCGACAGCTTCGGCACCCCGCTCCGCGAGGTCGTGTTCTGCGTGGTCGACCTGGAGACCACCGGGCTCGCCGCCGACGCGTGCGGCATCACCGAGATCGGCGCCGTCAAGGTCAAGGGCGGCGAGGTCGTCGGCGAGTTCTCGACGCTCGTCAACCCCGGCGAGCCCATCGACCCGCGCGTCACCCGGCTCACCGGCATCACCGACGAGATGGTCGCCGACGCGCCCGGCATCGAAGCGGTCCTCCCGATGTTCCTGGAGTTCGCGCAGGGCGCCACGCTCGTCGCCCACAACGCGGGCTTCGACGTCGGGTTCCTGCGCCACGCCTGCGAACTCACCGACACCCGCTGGCCCCGCCCGCCCGTCGTCGACACCGTGGTCCTCGCCCGGCGCCTCACCGAGAAGAGCGAGGTCCCCAACCGGCGCCTCGGCACCCTCGCGCGCCTCTTCGGCTCCCCGGTGACCCCGAACCACCGGGCCCTCGACGACGCCCGCGCCACGGTCACCGTCCTGCACGGCCTCATCGAGCGCGCCAGCGGCCACGGCGTCGTCACCGACGCCGAGCTCGCCGAGTTCTGCCGCGCGATCCCCTCCGAGCTCCAGCGCCGCAAGCGCCACCTCGCCGACGGGCTCCCGCAGGGGCCGGGCGTGTACATCTTCCGCGACGCCGACGACCGGGCCCTGTACATCGGCGTCTCGGTGAACGTCGCCAGCCGCGTCCGCAGCTACTTCTCCGCGGCCGAGCAGCGGCGGCGCCTGCGCGACATGCTCGCGTCCGCCGAGCGCGTCGAGGTCGTCGAGTGCGCCCACCGGCTCGAGGCGGGCGTGGCCGAGCTGCGCCTCATCGCGGGAGGCAAGCCGCCGTACAACCGGGCCGCGAAGTTCCCCGAGCACCGCAGCTGGGTCCGCCTCACCGACGAGCCGTACCCGCGCCTCCAGGTCTCCCGCAAGCCCCCCGAGCCCGGCACGCCCCGCCTCGGCCCGGCCTCGGGCACGCAGGCGCAGGCCGCGATCAGCGCCATCGAGGCGGCCCTGCCGATCCGCTCGTGCCGGACCCGCCTGTCCCCCAAGAAGACCTCCCCCACGTGCGTCCTCGGCGAGATCGGCAAGTGCGCCGAGCCGTGCCGCCACACCGTCACCGTCGAGGAGTACGCGGCCCTCGCCGAACGCGCCGCCCGCGCCATGGACGGCGACCCCGCCCCCATCGCCGAGGCCGTCGGCGAGCGCCTCGCCGAGCTCGCCGGCTCCGAGCGCTTCGAGGCGGCCGCTGAGCGCCGCGACGAGCTCGGGGCCTACCTCGCCCTGGCCGCGTCCTCGCAGCGCGTCAGGAACTTCGTGGCGGCCGGGGAACTGGTCGCCGCGGGCCGCGCCAAGGGCGGCGGCTGGGAGGTCGCCGTCATCCGCTCGGGCCTCCTCGCCGGAGCCGTGAAGACCCCGCCCCGCGCCGACCCCATGCCCTACATCGCGCGGCTCCGCGACACCGCCCGCGTCATCGCCCCCGCCGACGACGTCCTCGACGCCGCCCACGCCGCCGAGTCCCGCCTCCTCCTCGACTGGCTCGGCAAGCCCGAAGTCCGCCTCGTCCTCGTCGAAGGCACCTGGGCCAGCCCCCTCACCGGAGCCGAACGCTGGGAGGGCGCCGTCCCCCACGACCCCAACCCCTGGCGCCGCTCGGCACCCTGACCTGTCGCACCCATAGGGCACCTTTGAAGCCGGGGGCGACCGAGAACCGACACACCCGACCCCGGGGGCCGCGCACCCCGCGCTGTCGCACCCGCCGGGCATCGTTGAAGCCGGGGGCGGCCCACATCGTGAGATTGTCTCGCGAACCCTCCGCTGTCCCAAGCGAACCCACCGTTCCATCCCCCGGAACGGGGCCCGCGGTGCGAAACGGACGTGAGTCGTCTCGCATCCATTTGCGGCGCTTGAGGTTTCCGGCGGCACCCGCGTCCGGGTACGCTGTGTCATCCGCTCGAAACGGCGGCCCTGCCGAAATCCGACAGTGTCTAGTGTCGATTCTCTCCAGGAATCGTTGTACATCTAGAATGCGGTCAACCTTGGGCATCGGAGGCTAACATGTTGCGCGCATTGCTTTCGGCTACTCGGACTGCCAGACCTGACGACCCGTGGGACCTCGCGGGCAAGGTCGCGCAGCTCGAAGCGGCCCACCGCGCCCACTACACGCAGCCCGACATGCTCCTGGTCCGCCGCGCCTACCGCATCGCCGAGCAGATGCACCGCGGCCAGGCCCGCCGCTCCGGCGAGCCGTACATCACCCACCCGATCGCGGTGTCCACCATCCTCGCCGACCTCGGCGTCGACACCCCCACGATCGCGGCCGGGCTCCTCCACGACACCGTCGAGGACACCCCGTACTCCCTCGAAGCGCTCCGCGGCGACTTCGGCGACGAGATCGCCGTGATGGTCGACGGCGTCACGAAGCTCGACAAGATCCACCTCGGCTCCGCCGCCGAGGCCGAGACGTTCCGCAAGCTCGTGCTCACCGCCGGGCGCGACATCCGCGTCATGATCATCAAGCTCGCCGACCGGCTCCACAACATGCGGACCATCAAGTTCAAGAAGCGCCCCAGCCAGATCCGCATCGCCGAGGCCACCCAGGACGTCCTCATCCCCCTCGCCGACCGGCTCGGCCTGTACGTCATCAAGCGCGAGCTGGAGGACATCGTCCTCGAGACCCTCCAGCCGGAGGTCTTCCAGCGCATCAAAGAGCACATCGGCTCCGACACCGACCGCAAGCGCCAGGTCGAGCAGATCGCCCCGCAGGTGCGCCGGGCCCTGCGCGACTTCAAGGTCACCGCGCGCCTCCTCGACCGGCCCCGCCACCCGTACTCGGTGTACCGCGAGATGCAGAAGCACCCCGGCACCGGCCCCGCCGACCCGCCGCGCCTCGTCATCGTCGTCGACGGGCCCCTGACGGACTGCTACGCGGCCCTCGGCGCGATCCACCGGCTCTGGAAGCCCCTGGGCGGCAAGTTCCGCGACCTCATCGCCGCCAAGAAGTTCAACCTGTACCAGTCGATCCACACCGCGGTCTCCGGCCCCGGCGGCCTGCCCGTCGAGTTCCTCATCCGCACCCGCGAGATGCACGAGACCGCCGAGGTCGGCATCGTCGCGGGGCTCCGCCAGACCGGCGGCGACCAGATGGAGATCCAGCTCCCCTGGCTCCAGCGCCTCCTCGACTGGCAGAACGAGGTCGCCGACTCCGGCCAGTTCCTCGACTCCCTCCGCTGCGACCTCGCCGACCAGGACATCCTGGTGTTCACCGGCGACGGCGAGCAGCTCACGGTCCCCAAGGCGTCGACCCCGGTCGACGTCGCGTACTGCTCCGGCCCGTCCAAGGGCCACCGACTCATCGCCGCCTACGTCAACGGCGAGATCGCGCCCCTGGCGCAGCCGCTGCGCGACGGCGACACCGTCGAGCTGGTCCTCACCGCCGAGCAGCCCTACGGCCCCTCGAAGCAGTGGCTGGAGCACGCCAAGACCCCCGAGGCGCAGCTCCACATCAACGACTGGTTCGGCGCCCTCGACGACGGCGACTCCACCGGCGAGCTCCCCGTGATCCCCATGCAGCGCTTCGAGGACGAGCTCAAAGCGGGCAAGAACCGCCTGTGGCGGTCCCTGATCGCCCGCGGCCGCGGCCTCGCCGGCGAGCAGCCCCTCCACGGCGTCGCGTCGTCCCTGGGCTACCCGGACCTCGACTCGCTCTACCTGGCGCTCGCCCGCGAGAAGCTCGACCCCGACGAACTCGCCGAGAAGCTCATCACCACCGTCGACCGCTACTAGCGAGCGGCCGCCTCGCGGCGGCCGTGCCGCACCCGACGCCATCGCACCCCTGCGCCGCGCCCGACCCTGTCGC
The DNA here is from genome assembly GCA_040643255.1 of Glycomyces sp. NPDC047369. Classification (GTDB taxonomy): domain Bacteria; phylum Actinomycetota; class Actinomycetes; order Mycobacteriales; family Micromonosporaceae; genus Glycomyces. The sequence goes on from JBEYTX010000004.1 coordinate 69,147, forward strand.
ACCTCGCACGGCACCGGCTGCTGTCGCACCCCCGCGTCACACTCGAAACGGGGGGCGCTCCGCATCGAGCTTCCCTCACCTTCCCGCGCAAGCGAAAACGGGCCCCGCCATCCGGCGGGGCCCGTTCATCGTCTCGCTAGTGCTTGCCCGACTCGATCTCCTCGTGCGCCGAGACGCCGTTCTCGGACGGCTCCTCGATCGACTTGAAGAAGCCCTTATCCTGCGGCGGCAGGGCGCCGACGCGGTTCATCTTCTTCGGGACGACCCAGCCGTTGTACTCCAGCTCGGTGTGGCCGTGCTCGTCCGGCTCGGCGAGCGGCTGGTGCACCTCGTAGAAGCGGCCGTTCGGGTCGCGCATGAGGATGCCCGTCTCCAGGCCGTGCGCGAGCACCTCGCGGTCGTGCTGCTGGAGGCCCAGGCAGATCCGGTACGTCACGTAGTACGCGATGATCGGCAGGACGACCAGGCCGATGCGGCCCGCCCAGGTCATGGCGTTCAGGCTGATGTGGAACTTCTCGGCGAACACGTCGTTGCCGCCTGAGATCACGCCGATGATCCAGAAGACCACGACCATGACGCCGAGGCTGGTGCGGCCCGGGTTGTCGCGGGGGCGCTGGAGCAGGTTGTGGTGCCCGCGGTCCTTGGTGAAACGCCGCTCCAGGAACGGGTACAGCAGCGGGAGCACGACCGACAGGCCCATGCCCACGATGCCGGGCCAGAACACCGGCGGCAGCGTGAAGTACGGCGGCACCCTGAACTCCCACGCCGGGAACAGGCGGATGAGGCCGTCCAGGTACATGACGTAGAAGTCGGGCTGCGAGGCCGAGGACACGACCGAGACCTCGTACGGGCCGAACAGCCAGATCGGGTTGATCTGGAACAGGCCCGCCATCGCGGCGAGGACGCCGAAGATGAAGAGCATGAAGCCGACCTGCTTCATGACGTAGTTCGGGAACATGCGGAACCCGACCACGTTGTGCTCGGTGCGGCCCGGTCCCGGCCACTGCGTGTGCTTCTGGATGAACACCAGGGCCACGTGGACCGTGATGAGCGCCAGCAGCAGCAGCGGGAAGATGAAGACGTGGATGATGTAGAGCATCGGGATGACCGTGGTCCCCGGGAACTGGCCGCCGAACAGCGCGGCCGACGCCCAGGGCCCGATGAACGGGATGGACGCGGTCATGCCCTCCATGATGCGCAGGCCGGTGCCGGACAGGCCGTCGTCCGGAAGCGAGTAGCCGAAGAAGCCCTCGAAGAAGCCCAGCCAGAACAGGACGATGCCGATCATCCAGTTCGTCTCGCGCGGCGCGCGGAACGCGCCGGTGAAGAAGATGCGGAGCATGTGGACCAGGATCGCGGCCATGAACAGCAGGCAGGACCAGTGGTGCATCTGCCGCATGAACAGGCCGCCGCGCACCTCGAACGAGAGGTGCAGGGTCGACTCGTAGGCCCGCGACATGTCGACGCCCTGGAGCGGCACGTACGCGCCGTCGTAGGTCACCTCGACCATCGACGGGTCGAAGAACAGCGCCAGGAACGTGCCCGACAGGAGCAGCAGGATGAACGAGAACAGCGCGATCTCGCCCAGGAGGAACGACCAGTGGTCCGGGAAGACCTTGTTGAACAGGACCCGGGCCGGTCCGGCGAGCTTGAAGCGGTCGTCGAGCTCGCCGCCCGCCTTCGTCAGGACGCTGTCACTGGCACCGTTGCGGCGTTTCACTTCTCATCCTCCTCGGGGAGGGACGGGCGGTTCCAGAACGCCGGCCCCGGGGGCACCAGGAAGTCCGACGTCGCGACGAAGAAGCCCTCGTCGTCGACCGTGATCGGCAGCATCGGCAGGTGCCGGGTGGCCGGGCCGAACACGGGGGCGGCGTTGTCGACCACGTTGAACTGCGACTGGTGGCACGGGCACAGGAGCCGCTGGCTCTGCTGCTCGTACAGCGAGGCCGGGCAGCCGACGTGGGTGCAGATCTTCGAGTAGGCCACGAAGTTGCCCCAGAGGGCGTCGACGTCCTGGTACATCGGGTACAGGTTGCCGCGCAGCGTCTCCGCGTCGGCCTCCCGCAGGTGGATGAGCAGCGTCGGCGCGGTCGGGAACTGGTTGGTCGCACCGTGGTCGATCGCCGGGTAGACGGTGATCTGGCCGGCGGCCGAGACCATGTCGGGCCGCACGAGCGCCCCGTCCTTCATCATCAGGCGGATCGGCTTGCCGTCGTTGTACCGCTCGGCGTTCCAGCCGGTGACGGTGTACATGTCGCCCGGGTCCTTGATGAGGGCGCCGAGCGGGGCGACCGCGGCCAGCCCCAGCGGCGCGGCGGCCAGCAGGGCCGTCTTCACCAGGAAGGGGCGGCGGCGCAGGCCCATGTCCTCGACCATGGTGTCCACGGTGGACTCGGCGATGCGGCGGTCGTCCTTGGTCGAGCCGCCGTCGTGGCGGTCCTGGACCAGCTCCTCGACCGGGAGCAGCTTCTTCGCCCAGGTGAGCACGCCGACCGCGAAGAACAGCAGCGAGAACCCGAGGAAGAACCCGAGGACCGGGGTGTACCAGGTCTGCGGGTCGCGCCAGGTCGCGGCGCCCTCGTACTCCCAGGGCCACCAGATGAACGCGACCACGAACAGCGTCGCGAAGAGCCCCGAGAGCAGGAACAGGCCGGTGACGATGCGCTCCATGCGCTTCTCGGCCTTGGTGCCCGGCTTCGGGAAGCGCGGCTCGTAGTGGATGATCTCGATGTCGTCGCGGCGCAGGCCCTCCTTGTAGACCTCGAAGCGCGTCAGCTTCGGGTCCGAGAGGTCGACGGGCTCGACCTCGTCACGGGCGCTGTCGTTGTGGGCACTCACGATTTACCTGCAATCCAGAGCGTGGTCAGCAGGAGCGCAGTCATGCCGACCAGGAAGATGGCCAGACCTTCGGTGGACGGGCCGTACCGTCCCAGGGTGAACACGCCGCCCGGGTCCTTGTCGTCGTTGACGAGGTACTGCACGTAGGCGATGATGTCGGCCTTCTGCTCGGGGGTGAGCTCGTTGTCGGCGAACACCGGCATGTTCTGCGGGCCGGTGAGCATGGCCTGGTAGATCTCCTCGTCGGAGACGCCGGTCAGCGCGGGCGCGTGGGCACCGGAGGACAGGGCGCCGCCGCCGCCGGCGTAGCCGTGGCACGCGGAGCAGTTGACCCGGTAGAGCTCGCCGCCCTCGGCGACGTCCGCGTTCTCCACGAGCGCCTCGAGGTCGTCGGGCACCGCGGCGCCGCCGCCGAGGTACTCGATGTAGGCGCCGAGCCACTCGGCCTCTTCCTCGGTGAACACGGGGTATTCCGAGTCGGGGGCCTGGGCGCCCTGGGCGGCCATCGGCATGCGGCCGGTGTTCACCTGGAACTCGACGGCCGCCGAGCCGACGCCGATGAGGCTCGGACCGCGGCCCTCGATGCCCTCGCCGTCGTCGCCGTGGCAGGAGATGCAGCTCGTGTCGTAGAGCTCCTGGCCCTTGACGACCTCGGAGTCGATCGCGTTGTCCTCGGCCTCCTGCGCGTACAGGCTCGGCGAGAACACCGAGTAGATCCCTCCGACGATGACCAGTGCGCCGGTGAACCTGGCCAGCGCGCCGAGGCGCTTGCGCCAGCCTCGGCGGCGTTTCGCTGATGCAGCCACGGTTGTTGCCTCACCTTTATCTAGCTCGGACCGGGCGGGGCCCCTGTCGGGGCTTTCGCGTCCGGCCGGCGGCCGCCTCCGGGGGGCGGCCGTCGCGTTTCTCGGTTGTGGCCTCGGCCAGGGCCGAGGCCTATTGCCTTGGGTCGCAGGCGCGTCCGGGTGGGAGGCGCGGGCGGCCGGTCAGTCTCAGTACTGGGCCATCGGAAGGAAGTAGATCACGGCGAAGAGCGCGATCCAGACCACGTCGACGAAGTGCCAGTAGTAGGACACCACGATGGACGCGGTGGCCTGGGCGGGAGTGAAGCGCCCCATCGTCGTGCGGATGAGGTAGACGATGAAGGCGATCAGGCCGCCGGTGACGTGCAGGCCGTGGAACCCGGTGGTCAGGTAGAACATGGTCCAGTAGCCGTCGGCGGAGATCGAGTGCCCCTCGCCGACGAGGTTGCGGTACTCGTTGACCTGGCCGAGCACGAAGACCAGCCCCATGATGAAGGTGATCGCGAACCACAGGCGCAGCTTGTACACGTCGCCGCGCTCGGCGGCGAAGACGCCGAGCTGGCAGGTGACGGAGGAGGCCACGAGGATCACCGTGAACACCAGCGCGTACGGGATCTCGAGGTGCTCGTACCCCGCCTCGTACATCGAGGGCGCGGCGGCCTGGATGGAGAAGTACATCGCGAACAGGCCCGCAAAGAACATGAGTTCGCTGCTCAACCACACGATGGTGCCGACACTGACGACATTGGGCCGGGTCAGTGAGTGGATTCGGCTGGGGTCGATAGTTGCTTCGGCGGCAGTCACGCGCACATTATTACGGTCCGGCGGCTTCAAGCTGCGCATGGGGTGTGTTTTTCGCGCGTGTCGCGCGGAGTAGGCTTCCAGCCTTCTCACACCGTGTTCCCAGGTCATTCGCGGTTCGCCTACTGTAGGCACTTCCGGCGGGGGAAGTGGCCGCGCCGCTCTTCCCATTTCAGTGTGGCCCGTTTAATATGCGAAGCGTGAGCACCTCAACGGCTGAGTACGCAGTCCTCCTTTACAGTCATCGACCCGCGGTCATCGAACAGATGCGCTCGGCCATCGGCGAAGCGCCGGCCGAGGGCGTCCGGATCGAGTACGCGGTCGCCGGAGAGTACGACGAGGCGGTGGGCCTCATCGACAAGTACGAGATCGACCTCGTGCTCCTCGACGGGGAGGCGCAGCCCGCGGGCGGCCTCGGGATCGCGCGGCAGCTGCGCGACGAGTTCGACGAGCCGCCGACGCTGGCGGTAGTGGTCGCGCGGGACGCGGACCGCTGGCTGGCGGCGTGGTCGCGGGCGGACGCGGTGCTCAAGCACCCGCTTAACCCCGTGACAACCGGGCAGACGGTAGTAGACTTGCTGGTCAACCGGGCCGCAGGCTCGGCGCCGGCGCAGCGCGCCGCCTGACCATTCCTTCCCCGGGAGCGCACATGCCTAGTCCGACCTGGCCCGACGTCCTCGCACGCCTGTCGTCCGGCGACCATCTCGACGAGGCGAGCGCCGACTGGGCGATGGCGGAGATCATGGCCGGGAACGCCGATCCGGCGCAGCTGGCGGCGTTCGCGGTGCTGCTGCGTTCAAAGGGTGAGACGCCCGAGGAGATCGGTGCGATCGCGGGCCGGATGCTCGCGGAGACGACCCGGCTGGACCTGTCGGACCTGGGCGTCGCGGTGGACATCGTGGGCACCGGGGGCGACGGCTCGAACTCGGTGAACATCTCGACGATGGCGGCGATCGTGGTCGCGGCCGCGGGCGTGCCGGTCATCAAGCACGGCAACCGGTCGGCGTCGTCGAGCGTGGGTTCGGCGGACCTGCTGGAGGCGCTGGGCGTCGACCTGGAGGCGACCGCGGAGCGGGTCGAGGCGTCGGTGCGCGAGGTGGGCATCGGGTTCGCGTTCGCGCGGACGTTCCACCCGGGGATGCGGCACGCGGGCCCGATCCGGGCCGCGCTGGGCATCCCGACGGTGTTCAACCTGCTGGGGCCGTTGACGAACCCGGGCCAGCCGCAGGCGGGCCTGATCGGCTGCGCCGACCCGGTGAAGGCGCCGTTGATGGCGCAGGTGTTCGCGGCCCGCGGGGCGTCGGTGTTCGTGGTCCGCGGCGACGACGGCCTGGACGAGATCTCGACGTCGGCGACGACGTCGGAGTGGATCGCCTCGGGCGGCCGGGTGTCGCAGGGCTCGATCGACGTGAACGAGATCGGCCTGTCGAACGCGGGGCCGGAGGCGCTGCGCGGCGGCGACATCGGGTTCAACACGGACGTGGCGCGGCGGGTGTTCGCGGGCGAGGCCGGCCCGGTCCGGGACGCGGTCCTCATCAACGCGGCGGCGGCGCTGGCGTCCCGCCAGGGCCTCATCGACGCGGTGGACCTGCACGACGTGAAGATCCGGCGGGGCCTCCTGGCCGCGAACCTGGAGATCGCGGCGAAGGCCCTTGACGAGGGCAGGGCCGTGGACCTGGTGGAGCGCTGGGCCGAGTTCAGCAAGCGGTAGACGGAAGACGAAGGGGCCGTGCGCGATCGCGTACGGCCCCTTCGCGCTACTCGTACTTCTTCAGTTCGTCCTGGGAGGCGAGGGGCGCGGGCGCGGACTTGGGGAGTTCGGTGCGGATGAGGACGCAGCCGCACTCCTCGCAGCGGAGGACCTCGTCGATGGGGGCGGACTTGATGGGGATCATGTCGGCCGGGGACTTCTCGATGCGGCAGGACCCGCAGCGGCGGCCGACGAGTTCGGCGGCGGCGATGGGCTGCTTGGCGTGGATGCGCTCGTAGAGCTCGACGAGGCGGTCGGGGATGCTGATGGCGAGGGCTTCGCGGGTGGAGGCGGCGTCGGCGGTCTCGGTCTCGATCTCCCCGATCTGGCGGCCGCGGTCGGCCTCGGCGCCGGCGAGGACGGTCTTGGCCTCGTCGAGCTGGCGGCGGGTCTCGGCGAGTTCGGCGTCGACGGCTTCGCGGCGCTCCATGAGTTCGAGCTCGTCGTCCTCGAGGGTGCCCTGGCGGCGGGCGAGGGACTCGAGTTCGCTCTGGAGCCCTTCGAGCTCCTTGGCGGAGGCCCCGGCGCCCATGCGGTCGCGGTCGGCGGAGGCGCGCTTCTTGACGAGGTCGACCTCGCGTTCGACGCGGTCGATGTCGCGGTCGAGGTCGGCGATGTCGCCGGTGAGGTTGGCGGCCTTGTCCCCCAGGGCCCGCAGGCGCTGCGTCGCGGTGGCGTACGCCGGGTCGGCGTCGAGCTTCTTGCGGCGCTGCGCGAGCTGGGCCAGGGTGGTGTCCACCGCCTGGAGTTCGAGCAGGCGGCGCTGATCGAAGAGGTCGGCCTTCACTTCAGTTCACCCCGGGTTTCTGGTGGATGGTCCACGGATCGGTGTCGAGGTCGGAGACGCGGACGTCCTCGACCAGACGGGACAGTCGTTCGGCAACAGTATCGAGCCAGGGCCGCTCGGTCGCCCAGTGGGCGGCGTCGATGAGGGCCGGGCCGCTCCCGGAGAGGTGCTCGCTCACCGGGTGGTGGCGGAGGTCGGCGGTGAGGTACGCGTTGGCGCCGGCGGCCGCGGCGTCGGCGATGAACGAGTCGCCCGCGCCGCCGCAGACGGCGACGGTGCTGATGGGGCGGTCGGGGTCGCCCGCGGCGCGCACGCCCCACGCGGTCGGCGGGAGGGCCGCGGCGGCGCGCTCGGTGAGCTGGGCGAGGGTGAGGGTCTCGGGGAGGCGGCCGATGCGGCCGTGGCCGCGTCCGGTGCCGTGGTGCTCGGGGCCGTCGAGGGGGCGCAGGGGCCGCAGGTCGACGAGGCCGAGCCGGTCGGCGAGCGCGTCGGAGACGCCGGGGTTCGCGACGTCGGCGTTGGTGTGGGCGGTGTAGAGGCCCATGCCGGACTCGATGAGGGTGTGGACGAGGTCGCCCTTGTAGCCCGCGGCGGGGTCGAGGGAGGAGACGCCGCGGAGCAGGAGCGGGTGGTGGGCGACGATGAGGTCGCAGTCGGCCTCGATCGCCTCGATGACCGTGGCGGGGACGACGTCGACGACGCAGAGGACGCGGCGGACGGAGTTCCCGCCGCGGCCCAGCACCAGGCCGACCCGGTCCCAGTCCTCGGCCCAGCGGCGCGGGTACAGGTCGTCGAGTGCCGCGGTGATCTCGCTGAGCGTGCGCATCCCGTGAGTCTATTGACGTGCCGCGCCGCGCGGGGAGGGGTGTGCCCGGAGCCTGAGCAGCGGCGGCTCCGGGCGCACTCGCGCACCGTGCGCGCGGGGACGGTCCGGCGAATCCGGTACCGGCCCTGGTCGTCAGGCCCTAAGCCAGGGCGCCCACCTCCTCGGCGAGGCGGCGCACGTCCTGGGCGGGCTCGCCCTTGGTGCGGTGCAGGATCTGGTCGATGAGGTCGACCGCGAGCGGGCGGCAGCGGATCTCCGCGGGCGCGTTGCGGTCGGCGGTCACGAGGTACCGCCCGGCCTTCTCGATGTCGCCGACCTGCACGCAGGCCCGCGTCATGTCCAGGTAGTGGTGCGCGCGCCGCTCGGCCACGAGGTCGCCCAGCGCCGCGGGCGGGATGGTCTCGTGGACGGCGAGCGCGTCGCCGCCCTCGCCGAGCTCCACGAACGCGGCCGCGCGGTGCAGCATGACGTTCGTGGGCCCGAACGACGTGTAGTAGTAGTTCGCGTCGCGGCCCAGGATGTTCGCGGCCCGCGAGGCGCTGTCGAGCAGGTCGTCGCTGGTCGTGGCGTCCCCGGCCAGCGCGGCGGCCATGGCGCCCTGGAGGAGCAGCGCCCCGTAGACGCTGATCGCCGCGGGGCTGGAGGACTCGCCTCCGGCCTCGGAGATGAGGCCGTGGGCGACCTGGACGTTCAGGTCGAGCGCGGCCTGGTAGCGGCCGAGGGACCTGAGCGCGTTGGCGACGCGCGTGGTCGCGATGCCGGCCAGGAGCGGGTCGTTGCCGCGGTTGGCGGCGGAGATGGCGCGGTCGGCGGCGAGCCAGGCGAGCTGGGCCTCCCCGAGCTTGCGGAGGACGGTGGACGCGATCTGGTAGACCTGCGTCATGAGTTCGGCGGCGTCGGCGCTGGTGCCGCCGATGGGCCGGTCCTCGGCGAGCGGCGTGTCGCGCAGGAGTTGGATGAGCGACCTGGCGACGACCGGGTAGTGGCCCTTCTCGAACGCGAGCCAGCAGTAGTTCACGGCCCCTTTGAGTTCGGGGATGGGCGTCGGGTCGATCGGGGCGGCTTCGAGGAAGCGGCCGAGGCGCTCGTAGCGTTCGAGCGACTGGCGGATGGACTCGACCTCCACCTGGTCGAGGCAGCCGCCGAGGCCCGGGCGGCGCCGGGGTTCGCGGCCGAGGAGCTGGGCGGCGTCGACGCTCAGCGATTCGGCGAGTTCGGTGATGACCGAGTACTTGTCGAGGCGGCGGACGCCGCGCTCGATCTTGTCGACCCAGCTCTTGGACTTGCCGATGCGGTCGGCGAAGACCTGCTGGGACATGCCGCGGCGCTGGCGCCAGTAGGCGACGCGCCGCCCCATAGGTTGCGTTTCGGACTCCATGTCAGACCCCACCGTCTATATAGGAGTTACACGTTGCTTCGGGACTTCAGGGGATCGGGTCTCGCAGTTGCGTGCGGTATTCGGTTGTGCGTTCCATGCGGCCTCGCCGGAAAGCCGGGCCGGGGCGCGGTGCGGCGGTTGTCAGCAGTGCTTCGTTGTCTTGACCCGCACGAGGTTCGGTTCCGCCGGCGCGGCACCGGACGCACCGCACGAGGCGCCCCGACACTATGTGTTTACCGTCTTTTCGGTTTCGGCACAACGGCCGCGAACTGCCAATGTGACGCTCCGCTGGAGCGTGCTTACAGTCTTGCCCGCCTCGTCCGGTCCACAGTCGCCTATCAGGTGATTTGCCGGGTTTTGGTCGCTCGAACTCGTGAAACCTGCACATGCAGCGTGTCGATTCAAGGCCCTCGCTCGTTGTGTCGGATATGGGACACAACCGAGTCGTCGCGCGCCGCGAACATCGACGCGCCTTCCGCAGGGCCTTCCTGGCCGCAGTGATCGCGACCGCCGCCGCGGCCGGACTGGGCTACGCGATCGCCTTCTCGCCGCTCGCCGGATGGGCGGCGCTCGGCGTCGCCGCGGCCGGGGCGGTGAGCCTGTGGCTGGAGTCGCGCGCGGGCCGCGCCGCGACCCCGCCGCCGTTCTATTTCTGGGGCGGGGACGAGTAGCTAGTTGAGGCGGACCACCAGGCACTTGCCGCCCTGGTACACGCCGCCGTCCACGTTGAGCGCGAGCCCGTCGCAGTAGCGGCGGGCCTGGGTCACCTGGGACGGCTCCAGCTCGGTCGTGTCGGGGATCGTCGAGTGCCCGTGGACGAGCTCCTCCCCGCCGAACGAGCGGAGCATCGAGCGCACCCGCGCGGGGCCCTCCTCGCCCATGAACTCGTGGCGGCGCGTCAGCTCCCGGAACAGCTGCCACCACTCCTCGGGCTCGTCGGAGGCGAGGATCTTGCGGACCGAGGCGTTCACGGCCTCCTCGCTGCGCCCGTACCCGAGGTACGACTCGGTGTCGGAGTGGACCAGGAGCGACTTGCCGACGACGTGGAGGACCCGGCGGGTCTCCAGCCACCGCACCTCGTCCTCGGTGAGCTCGGCGAGGTCGTCCTCGAAGCCGCCGTTGAGGACCCACCAGTGCAGGAACTGCCGGTCCATGCCGTCGACGTCGGTGAACGCGACGTCCCCGAAGCGCCGGGACCCGAGCACGAGCACCTCGTGGTTGCCGACGAGCGTGTCCACGTGGCCGCCCTCGGCGGCCGCCTGCCCGGCGAGCTTGCGGAGCAGCCGCACCACGGCCACGCCCTCCTCGCCGCGGTCGAAGAGGTCCCCGAGGATCCACAGCCGCGCGTCGCCGCCGGTCCACTTCGCGTCCCCGTCGACGAGTCCCCGTCCCCGCAGCGCCTCCGTCAGCGCGTCGTAGTGGCCGTGGACGTCGCTGGCCACGAACAGCGGACTCGATTCAGACATGGGCTCGATATTAATCCCGGCCGGGGGCGTTCGGTGAGGTTGTCGACTGCTGTTCGATTCCACTTGCCGCGCGGCAGGTGAGGGCAATAGGATTCGGCCACCGCCATTGGAGATGAACGCAGCGAGGAGCCAGCGTGACCGAGAACCCGTTCCTGACCCCCTCAGAACTCCCCTACAAGCTCCCGCCGTTCGCCGACGTCGAGAACGGGCACTACGCGCCCGCGTTCGAGGCCGGCATGGCCGAGCAGCTCGCGGCCGTCGAGGCCATCGCGAACGACCCCGCCGAGCCGACGTTCGACAACACGATCGTGGCCCTGGAGCGCTCCGGCCTGGGCACGCTCAAGCGGGTCTCCCTGGTGTTCTTCAACAAGTACTCTTCAGACACCGACGACGAGCTCAACGCCATCGAGGCCGAGCTGAGCCCCAAGCTCGCCGCCCACGGCGACAAGATCCTCCTCAACGGCGACCTGTACGCGCGCATCGACGCCCTCTGGTCCGAGCGCGACGCGCTGGGCCTCGACGAGCAGGACCTGCGCCTGCTGGAGCGGTACCGCACCGAGTTCGTGCGCGGCGGCTCCGCCCTCGACCAGGACGGGAAGGACCGCCTCGCGGCGATCAACACCGAGCTGGCCGAGCTCGCGTCCAAGTTCAACCAGGTCATCCTCGCCGACATCAACGACGCGGCCGTGCACGTCACCGACGCCGCCGAGCTCGACGGCCTCGGCGACGACCAGATCGGCGCCACCGCCGCGGCCGCGAAGGACCGCGGCCTCGACGGGTACCTCATCACCCAGTCGAACTTCTCGCGCCACCCGCTCCTGGAGGACCTGAAGGACCGGGCCCTGCGCGAGCGCCTCTACAAGGCCACCATCGGTCGCGGCCGGGACAACGCCGCGACCCTCCTGCGGATGATCCGCCTCCGCGCCGAGAAGGCGCAGCTCCTGGGCTTCGAGCACTTCGCCGCGTACATCGCCGCCGACGGCACCGCCGGGAACGCCGGGATCATCGCCGAGCGCCTCGCCGGGCTCGCCGAGGCGTCGGTGCGCAACGCCCGCCGCGAGGCCGCCGAGCTCCAGGAGGTCATCGACGGCCAGGACGGCGGCTTCGCGCTCGCCGCCTGGGACTGGTCGTTCTACTCCAAGCAGGTCCGCCAGGCCAAGTACGGCTTCGACGCCGAGGCGCTCAAGCCGTACCTGGAACTCGACCGGGTCCTCGTCGACGGCGTGTTCTTCGCCGCCGAGAAGGAGTTCGGCCTGACGTTCCGGCTCCGCGAGGACCTCCAGGGGTACCACCCCGAGGCCCGCGTGTGGGAGGTCCTCGACGGCGGCGAGCCGCTCGGCCTGTTCGTGGGCGACTTCTTCACCCGCGACTCCAAGAAGGGCGGCGCGTGGATGAACCCGCTCGTCGTCCAGTCCGACCTCACCGGCGACAAGCCCGTGGTCGTGAACAACCTGAACATCGTCAAGCCCTCCGATGGGCAGCCCGCGCTCATCTCCGTGGACAACGTGACGACCCTGTTCCACGAGTTCGGGCACGCGCTCCACGGCCTCCTGTCGGCCTGCCGCTACCCGAAGACCTCGATGACCTCGACCCCGCGCGACTTCGTCGAGTACCCGTCGCAGGTCAACGAGATGTGGGAGGACTGGCCCGAGGTCGTCGCGAACTACGCGCGCCACCACGAGACCGGCGAGCAAGCCCCGGCCGAGCTCATCGAGCAGTGGAAGGCCGCCGCCAAGTTCGGCGAGGGCTTCGCCTCCACCGAGTACCTCGGCGCGGCGCTCCTCGACCAGGCGTGGCACCGCCTCGCCCCCGAGGACGTCCCCGACGGCGGCGACGACCCCTACGCGGCCGTCGAGGCCTTCGAGCGCAAGGCCCTCGAGGACGCCGGGATCTACCTGCCGGAGATCGCCCCGCGCTACCGCTCGGGCTACTTCGCGCACATCTCCATCGGCTACGCCGCCGGGTACTACTCGTACATCTGGTCGGAGATCCTCGACGCCGACACCGTCGAGTGGTTCAAGGAGAACGGCGGCCTGACCCGCGCCAACGGCGACCACTTCCGCGAGACGCTGCTGTCGAAGGGCGGGTCCATCGACCCGATGGAGTCCTTCCGGCGCTTCCGCGGCCGCGACGCCGAGATCGACCCGCTCCTGGAGCGGCGAGGACTGAAGTAGGCGACGCAGCGACCCGCACGACTTCCCCCGAAGTCGTGCGGGTCTTCGTCGTCTAGAGCGCCAGCCCCTTCTCCCAAGGCGAGGCCACCGGGAAGTATGCGTCCAGGAAGCGCTGCATCATGGCCGAGCGCTCCTCGGCCAGCTCGTCGGGGAGCCCGGCGTCGTTGATGCAGAACGTCTCGCGGTCGCGCCGCTCCAGGAGCAGCTCCAGGCGCTCCGCGACGTCGGGCATCCCCAGCTCCACGTAGGCGTCCTGGGCGTGGCCGGAGACGGCGCGGCCCGAGAGGTACGCGTAGTAGTGCTGGAGGGTCACCGTGGAGACGTCGGTGACGTTGCGGAAGGCGCTGGAGGCGGTCCGCTCCATCTCCTCGTCGAACTCCTTCTCCATCTCGGCGAGGACGCTGCGCTGCAACGGGTACGGCACGTGCTTCATCATCCGCGAGACGGTCCGCCCGAAGGCCCGGTCGATGAGCGCGCGGTCGTTCTTGAACGCGGCGTTCGGAGGCGTGTCGGCGCGGGAGACCGGGTCCATGTCGATGAAGGTCTGCGCGGGGAAGAACCGCGCGAGGCCGTTCGGCTCGAAGAACAGCTGCGGGCCGACGGGGCGGCCGATGAACATGTCGTCGTTGAAGTACAGGAAGTGCTCGCTCAGGCCCTCGATGCGGTGGAGCTGCGTCTCGATGGAGTGGGAGTTGAAGGTGGGCAGGGCGTCCGGGTCGTCGAACAGGTCGGCGTGGTCGACGACGGTGAGCCCCGGGCCGTCCTCGAGCCAGTGCGGGCGCTGCCGGTCGGTCACGAGGTACACGTGGCGCACCCACGGCGCGTTCAGGTGCAGGGAGCGCAGGGAGTAGCGCAGCTCCTCGCGGTCGATGTAGCGCGCGTCGTTGTCGGACTCGGCGTGGTACGGCGACTGGTCGGCGTCGGCGCGGCGGCGGCGCCAGGCGTGGTCGGCGCCGTCGACCCAGGTGTAGACGACGTCGATCGGGAAGCCGACGTGGTCGGGCCCGGGACGCGCGAACTCGCTGCGGGTCGGCAGGTTCGGGAGGTCCTGGCGGGCGCCGCCCGCGAGGGTCGTGAAGAGGCGCCCGGGGGCCGACACGCGGGCGCCGCCCTGGCGGACGACGGGGCTGATGCGGTTGTGCCTGGGCGCCAGGAGGTGCCCGTCGCCGGTGTCGGTCCAGAACTCGACGTCGCAGCCGTAGTCGGGGCCGAAGACGAGGTCGCGTCCGGCGTCGGTCCACAGCCAGGAGGCGCGCACCAGCGGGACGTCGCCCATGTCGGCGCGGCGGGCCCATTCGGGGCGGTTGAGGCCGAGCTCGGACTCGCGGAAGGCCGGTTCGGGCACGGAGAGTCGCCCGCCCGTGGACTCGCAGAGCATGGCGAGGGCGGTGCAGACGCGCTGGCGGTCGGCGGCGGCGACGCCGAGGACGGGCCGGGTGAGGCTGAAGCCGGGGACGGCGAAGAAGTCGACGCCCGCGGCGGTGAGGATCGCGGTGACGATCTCCAGGTTGCGGCGCCACACCTCGAGCGGGGTGGGGGCGCCCAGGGCGTAGGCGGGCCGGATCTCCCCTGAGTGGAGGATGTGGCCGGAGTCGAGGTCGGTGAAGAAGCCGTAGGGCTCGGTGACCTCCGTGCGGGTCGCGGCGGGAGGGTCGAAGGGCTTGGGCTCCACCGGCGCTTCGGCCGGTCGGACGAACTCTGTCGCTCGGGTTGCGATGCGACGGTCATCGGCTGCGAACAATCGACACCTCCTGACGCTTGCGGCTTTCGCCGATCCGGGGTCTACCGGGACTGCTGCCGGCGCAGGCGGAGGCGGGTCGTCGTCGACCACGCCTGAACGCCACGTGGCCGGTCTCTGACACGTGTCTCAACAGTAGGCCACAGGGCAGTGACAAAATGGTTGCAGATTCGCGTCCCAGGCGTCAACCGCAACGGGCGCCGCCCGGAGGCGACGCCCGTTGGAGAAATGAGATGCCTACGCGCCCAAGGGAATCCGCGCCACGTGCTCCCACGTGTAGGTCGAGGCGTCCTCGCTCTGGATGACTCGGACCAGGTCTACCCCGGTGACTGTGATTTCCGTCCGACCCGGGCGGACGTCGCGCAGCTTGTTCTGGATCGCGCCGCGGGAGGTGTCCACCCCGACCGCGTCGGAGCGGTAGGACAGCGACACGTGCCCCGGCCCGCCGCACGGGCGGCCGACGTCGCCCTCGACGATCTCGTTGATCGCCTCGACGCAGTTCGCGACCAGGTCGTCGAAGCCCGTGCCCGGGAACGTGTCGAGCAGGACCCCGCCGGTCGCGGCCAGCGCGGGCCCGACGGTGAGCTTGAACGCGGGGACCTCGGCGGCCTTCTCGCGCAGGCGGTCGACGAGCTTGCGGCGGACGTCGTCGCCGAGCCCGGCGGCGTCGCACTCGACGGACGCGATCGTGGCGTGGAGCCACTCGTGGGCGACGGGCTTGTCCGCGGCGAGGTCGATGACCGGCCGGTAGGACTCCGCTACGGCTTTGACCTCGTCGAGGTCGGTCAGGTAGACGTGGAGCTTGGTCCATCCGTCGGGCCAGCGCTGCCCCGAGCTGGGCGGCTTGGGTCCGGATGTGGGAGCAGATGTGTTCACTGCTGCATCAATGCCTTATGCGAGTCGGAAGGCCCCGGACGGGGCCGGTTCTATGCAATTCCACCGCTCGGTACTGGGAGTACCGTTCCGGGAGTCTACCCACGTGGTGCCAGGTCCAAAAGCGAACTGAGCGGCGCGTCACGCGGCGCGGGCACCGGCGGGCGCAGGTGCACGGTCCGGTCGACGACGCCGTCGGGCAGGGGACGGTGGGTGATGACGATCGCGGTCTTGCCTTCAAGAGCGGCCGCGGTCGTGCGGAGTACGCGTTCGGCGGTGGCCGCGTCTAGGTGGGCGTCGAATTCGTCGAGAACGAGGACCTCGCGGTCGGCGAGGAGGCAGCGGGCGAGGGCGATGCGGCCGCGCTCGCCGCCGGAGACGGCCCGGCCGTGCTCGCCGAGCGGGGTCTGGAGCCCCAGGTCGAGGCCGTCGAACCAGTCGCGGAGGCCGGCCCAGCGCAGGGCCCGGACGAGTTCGTCGTCGGTCGCGGTGGTGCGGGCGAGGCGCAGGTTCTCGGCGAGTGTGGTGTCGAACACGTGGGCGTCCTGGGAGCAGAGGCCGACGGTGCGGCGGACGTCGTCGCCGTCGTACTCGGCGAGTTCGACGCCGCCGAAGCGCAGGGACCCCTCGTAGGGCAGGAAGCCCATGAGGGCGGCGGCGAGCGTGGACTTGCCGGACCCGGAGGGGCCCATGACGGCGACGCGCTCGCCGGGCTGGATCTTCAGGTCGAAGCCGTCGAGGGCGGGCCGGTCGGCGCCGGGCCAGGTGACCGAGAGGCGCTTGATCTCGATGAACGGGGGGCCGCCGAGCGGGTTGGGCTCGAAGTCCATGGGCTCGTCGGGGTCGGGCCGCGGCTCGGGTTCGCGGGTGATCTCGACGAGGCGGCGGCCGCTCTCCTTGGCGGCGGCGGTCTGCTGCGCGGCGGCGGGGAGGGCGAGGACGGGCTCGAACGCGGCGAGCGGGACGAGCGCGAGGCACGCGAGGAGGACGCCGTCGAGGTTCCCGTCCGCGACGGCGGGGATGCCGGTCCACAGGGCGCCGGTGACGGCGGCGGCCATGGCGAGGAGCCCGGCGGCCTGGCCGAGTCCGGCGGACCAGGCGATGCGGGCGTGGGCGCGGCGCAGGCGCTCGTCGCCGTCGAGGGCGCGTTCGAGCGCAACGGCGTCGGTCCCGGCGGCGACGAGCTCTTCGCGGCCGTGGAGGCAGGCGCGGACGTTCTCGGTGAGGTCGCCGCGCTCGGCGGCGGTGGCGCGCAGCGCGTACCGGGCGGACCAGGACGCGAGCGCGGGCCCGGCGAGGGCCGCGGCGAGGAGCGTCAGGGCGAGGATCGCCCCGGCGGCCGGGAGGATCGCGGACTGGATGACGACGGCGGTCGCGGCGGTGATGACCGCGGCGGCGAGCGGGAGCGTGCCGCGCAGCCAGCGGTCGCCGGTGCCGTCGACGTCGTCGACGAGGCGGGCCTGGAGGTCGCCGGAGCGCCACACGGGGAGTCCGGCGGGCGCGAGGCGCACGAGCTTGCGCCACACGGCGACGCGGAGCCGTTCGAGGCCGCGGAAGGCGGCGTCGTGGGAGACGAGGCGTTCGGCGTAGCGGAGGACGCCGCGGCCGATCCCGAAGGCGCGCACCGAGGTGATGGCGACCATCAGGTACAGGATCGGGGGCTGCTCCCAGGCGCGGGAGATGAGGTACGCGGAGACGGCGAGGAGGCCGAGCGCGGAGAGCTGCGCGAGGGACCCGAGGACGGCGGCGAGGCCGAGTCTCAGGGCGATCGTGTTGGGCCGCTTTGCCATTTACCAGTCCACCTCTCGGTCGGCGATCGCCCGCACCGCGTCGCGGTGGGAGGCGATCAGGACGGTGCGGTTCTCGCGGTACGGCGCGAACGATTCGAGGACGGCCCGCTCGGTGTCGGCGTCGAGGTGCGCGGTCGGCTCGTCGAGGAGGAGCACGGGCGTGTCGAGGAGGTCGGCGCGGAGCAGGAGCCGCGCGAGGCCGACGCGGGCGGCCTCGCCCGCGGAGAGCCCGGCGCCGCTGGCGGCGACGCGGCGGCGACCGTCGGGGGCGTGCGCGGCCGCGATCGCCTTCGCGACGGCGGGGTCGGAGGGCTCGTAGGGGACGGCGAGGCGCACGTTGTCGGCGACCGTCCCGTCGATGAGGACGGGCTGCTGCGGGAGCCACGCGACGGAGCGGCGGATCGCCTCCAGGTCGAGGCGGGTGAGGTCGGTGCCGTCGAACGCGATCGAGCCGTCCACGGGCCGCCGGAAGCCGAGGAGCGCGGCGAGCAGTGTGGACTTCCCGGCGCCGGAGCGGGCGGTGAGGACGGTGGTCTGCGCGGCGGGGACCGTCAGGCTCAGCTCCGGGAGCGGGTCGCGGCCCGGGTAGGCGAAGACGGTGCGGCGGAACATGATCGTGGGCGCGCGGCGCAGCGGCGGCGCGATGTGCGGGGCGCTGGGGAGCGCGGCGGCGCCGGTCTGCGGGGCCTCGGGCGCGGGCTCGGCGCCGGGCTCGGGGACCTCGGCGAGGATCCCGAAGACCTGCTCGGCGGCGGCGAGCCCTTCGGCGCTGGCGTGGTAGTGGACGCCGACGTTGCGCAGCGGCAGGTACGCCTCGGGGGCGAGGATGAGGACGAGGAGCGCGGTCTGGAGCCCGGCGGCCCCGGCGAGGCCGCCTTCGACGAGCTGGACGCCGACGGTGACGGCGACGACCGCGACGGACAGGGACGCGGCGAGTTCGAGGACGAGCGCGGAGCAGAACGCGACGCGCAGCAGCGACATCGAGCGGCGCCGGTACTCCCCCGTGGTGGCCTCGATGGCTCCGGCCTGCTTGGCGGCGCGGCCGAACGCCTTCAGGGTCGGGAGCCCGGCGACGAGGTCGGCGAAGTGGTGCGCGAGCGCCGACGTGGACGCCCACTGGCGTTCGGCGCGGGCCTTCGTGTAGCGGCCGATGAGGATGCCGAACAGGGGGATCAGCGGCAGCGTCAGGAGCACGATAAGCGCGGCGGGCGGATAGGCGATGAGCATGACGATCAGGACGCCGAGGGGGACGATCGCGGCGAGCACGAGCTGCGGCAGGTACCGCGCGAAGTACGCGTCGAGCGCGTCGATGCCGCGGACGAGGAGGTTCGCGGTCTCCCCGGTGTGGCGGGTGCCGGAGGGCAGGTGCATGAGCTGCTCGAGGGCCTGGCGGCGCAGGCCGGACTTGACGCCCGCGGCGGCGCGGTTCGCGGCGGCCTCCTGCACGGAGGCGAGGAGCGCGCGGGCGGCGAGGACCGCGGCGAGGCCGAGGAGTTCCGGTGCGAGCGAGGCGAGGTCGCGGCCTCCTGCGAAGGCCCCGGCGATGAGGGAGGCGGTGAGCCAGGCCCCGGCGACGACGCACGCGGTCTGGGCGAGCCCGAGCGCCGCGCACACGCCGATGTAGGCGGTCGCGCCGCGGGCGCGGTGGAGCAGGCGGCGGTCGAACGCGCCGGTGTCGGGTTTCGGGGCGAGCTGGGTCATGCGACCGGGATCCTCTCGACGGCGACGCGCTTGCGGAAGACCCAGTAGGTCCACCCCTGGTAGAGCAGGACGATCGGCAGGAACACGACCGCGGCCCAGGTCATGATGCCGAGGGTCTTCTGCGTGGCGGCCGCGTTCTCGTGGGTCAGGCTGTTGGCGGCGTCTGATGTGGACGGCAGGACGTCGGGCCACAGGGCGCAGAACAGGGCCGCCGAGGCGAGCCCGATCGTCAGCGCGGTCGCGGCGAACGCCCATCCGCTGCGGCCCTTGAAGTCCAGGGCCAGGCCCGCGAGGAGCGCGAGCACGGCGACGACGATGAGGACCAGCGACGCGGCGTTGCCGTGCGCGATCTGGGTCCACAGCAGGAATGCCAGCGCGGGCACCGCGGTCGCGGCGCCGAGTCGGAGGCCGAGGGCGCGGGCCCGGTCGCTGAGGGCGCCGGTGGTGCGCAGGTGCAGGAAGTACGCGCCGTGCGTGGCGAACAGGAGCAGCATCGTGAGGCCGCCGAGGAGCGCGTACCCGTTGAGCAGGGACCAGAACGAGCCGGTGTAGTCGAAGTTCGCGTCGAGGGGGACGCCGCGCACGAGGTTGGCGACGACGACGCCCCACAGGAACGCGGCGAGGGTCGACCCGGCGGTGAGGCAACGGTCCCAGCCGCGGCGCCACCGGTCGGTGTCGCCCTTGCCGCGGTACTCGAAGGCGACGCCGCGGACGATGAGCGCGAGGAGGATCAGGAAGAACAGCAGGTAGAACCCGGAGAACAGGCTGGCGTACCAGTGCGGGAAGGCCGCGAACATGGCGCCGCCGGCGGTGATGAGCCAGACCTCGTTGCCGTCCCAGACGGGGCCGATGGTGTTGATCATGGCGCGGCGCTCGCGTTCTTCCCGTCCGAGGACGGGCATGAGGATGCCGACGCCGAAGTCGAAGCCTTCGAGGACGAAGTAGCCGGTGAAGAGCACGGCTACGGCGATGAACCAGATGGTCGTCAGTTCCATTGGGGATCCTCGGCTAGTAGGCGAAGGCCATCGGCTTGTCGGGGTCGTCGGACGGGCTCGACGTGGACATGGCGAGCTCCTCGCCGGGCGGGCCGGCCTTCGCGAACTTGAAGAACAGCTTCAGGGCGATGACGGCGAGGACGAGGTACACGAGCGTGAACCCGATGAGGGAGGTCGCGACGGTGGCGGCGCCGACGCGCGGCGACACGGCCTCGCTGGTCTGGTAGAGGCTGAACACGACCCACGGCTGGCGGCCCATCTCGGTGAAGATCCACCCGGAGCTGTTGGCGAGGAACGGGGTCACGGCCATCCACATGGCGATCGGCCAGAACAGGCGGTGCTCGGGCAGGCGGCCGCGGCGGGTGGACCACCAGACGATGACGGCCATGGCCATCGCGAGGAGCCCGAAGCCGATCATGAACCGGAACGACCAGTAGGTGAGCGGGATGTACGGCACGTAGTCGCCTGGCCCGAAGACGTCGTTGTACTGGGCGTTCAGGTCGTTGATGCCTTGGACGGTGCCGGTGAAGGAACCGGTGGCGAGGAACGACAGGAGCCCGGGGATCTCGATGATCGGGGTGCCGTGGCGCCCGTCGAGGGACCCGATGGTGAGCACGGAGAACGGCGCGTTCGAGGTGGTCTGGTACAGCGCCTCGGCGGCGGCCATCTTCATCGGCTGCGTCGAGGTCATGACCTTGGCGAGCGAGTCGCCGGAGAGGACCAGGCCGAGGCCGCCGACGAGCGTGGTCATGACGCCGAGGCGCATCGCGGGCCGGTGCACGTCGAGGTCGCGGCGGTGCATGAAGTGGTAGCCGGAGACGGCGACGACGACGACTCCGGCGGTGAGCCAGGACGCGAACACGGTGTGCGGGAAGGCGGCGAGGGCGACCGGGTTGGACAGGACCGCGCCGAAGTCGGTGAGCTCGGCGCGTCCGGCGGTCTCGTTGAGCTGGTAGCCGACCGGGTTCTGCATGAACGCGTTGGCGGCGAGGATGAAGTACGCGGAGGCCATGGTGCCGAATGCGACCAGCCAGATCGAGGCGAGGTGCAGGCCGGGCTTGAGGCGGTCCCAGCCGAAGATCCACACGCCGATGAACGTCGACTCGAGGAAGAACGCGACGAGGGCCTCGAAGGCGAGCGGGGCGCCGAAGACGTCGCCGACGAACCGCGAGTACGCCGACCAGTTCATGCCGAACTGGAACTCCTGGACGATGCCGGTGACCACGCCCATGGCGATGTTGATGAGGAAGAGCTTCCCCCAGAACTTGGTGGCGCGCAGGTAGACCGGTTTGCCGGTGGAGCGCCACATGGTCTGGAGGATCGCGACGAGGAGCGAGAGTCCGATGGTGACGGGCACGAAGAGGAAGTGGTAGACGGTCGTGACGCCGAACTGGATCCGCGCCAAGTCGAGAACGTCCATAACGCCCCAATCGCCCTGAGTGCCTGAGTCCGATTATCGTGGCAGCTCGACCGGACCAAGGTGACGAAACGCGCAATACATCTACTTTTCGCATTGCGGGACGGCCGTTCCCCGCGTTGCGAGGCACAATCGACTGGCAGTCCAACGCGAGAGGAGCGGTGATGCGGAGAGTCGCGGTGCTGGGAGCCGGGAAGATGGGGCAGGCCATCGTGTCGGGCCTGCTGCGCGCGGGGTGGTCGGCCGACGCGGTCACGGCCACGGCCCGCAGCGAGGAGCGCGCGGCCGCGCTGCGCGAGCAGTACGGGGTGCGGGTCGCGCCGAACGCCGCGGCGGTCGCCGACGCGGACGTCGTCGTGGTCGCGGTGAAGCCGCAGGACGCGGGAGCGCTCCTCGACGAGCTGTCCGGGGCCTTCCGCGCGGACACGCCGCTGGTGAGCATCTGCGCGGGGCTTCCCGTGGCGTTCTTCGAGAAGCGCCTGCCCGACGCGACCCCGGTGGTGCGGGCCATGCCGAACACCCCGGCGCTCGTCGACGAGGCGATGACGGTCCTCTCCCCCGGCACGCACGCCGACGCGCGGTGCCTGGCCGCGGTCGAGGAGCTGTTCAAGCCGCTGGGGCGCACGCTCGTCGTGGACGAGAAGCACCAGGACGCGGTCACGGCGATCTCCGGCTCGGGCCCGGCGTACTTCTACTACCTGGCCGAGGCGATGACCGAGGCGGGCGTCCTCATGGGACTGCCGCGCGACGTGAGCAAGGAGCTGGTGACGCAGACGGCCCTGGGCGCGGCCCGGATGCTCCGCGAGAGCGGCGACTCCCCCGTGGCGCTGCGCGAGGCCGTCGAGTCCCCGGCGGGGACGACGATCAGCGCGGTGCGCCAGCTGGAGAACCACCGGGCGAGGTCCGCGGTCACCGATGCGATCGAGGCCGCGCGGGACCGGGCCCGCGAGATCGCCGACGAGTACGCGTAGCCCGCGGAGCGTCCAGGGGCACAGTTGCGAAAGCGTCCAACCGCTCGAACTGGAACGCTGCTCTAATGGCGGGTATGCGTGAAATTCGACAGGGCCGCTTCGGCGAACTCGACGGGCCCACGGTGTTCGCCCTGGCCAGACTCCGGCAGTCCGTGTTCGTGGTCGAGCAGGAGTGCCCGTATCCGGACCTCGACGGCCACGACACCGCGCCGGCCACGGTCCACTTCTGGGCCGACGGCGACGGGCCGGGCGAGGCCGTCGCGTGCCTGCGGCTCCTCCACGACGGGACGGACCTGCGCATCGGGCGCGTCTGCTGCGTCCCGGCCGAGCGCGGCACCGGCCTGAGCGGGCGGCTCATGGCCGCGGCCCTCGACCTCGCGGGCCCGGAGGCGGACGTGGTGCTCGACTCGCAGACCTACGCGGCGGGCTTCTACCGCAAGTACGGGTTCGTCGAGGACGGCGAGGAGTACGTGGAGGACGGCATCCCGCACGTCCCCATGCGGCGCAGCGGAAAGTAGGCCCGGGAGCGGGGCCCCGGATCTGCATGCCCCGCTCCCGGACGTCTCGGTCCCCTACTCGGGAAGTGCTTCCAGCTCGGTCGGGTCGACGACGCCCCAGTAGGCGGCCTTCGCCTGGAGGCGGTCGTCGAAGAACAGGGGCGCCTCGTGCGGGCGCGACACGGGCCAGGTCCGCAGCCACGAGACCGCGTCGTACAGGCCCCACATCGTCACCGACTCGAGGTGGCGGGAGCGCTCGCGCAGGACGTCGAACAGCTCCTTGTAGTACCAGCCCTGCGCGACCAGGCGCTCCGGCGGCGTCGCGGGCAGGGACTCCTCCATGTAGTCGGAGACGGACACGTCGAGCTCGGTGACGGTCTGGAGCACCCGCAGGCGCTTGAACGCGTCGATGGACTCGCCGAGGAGCTGTGGGTCCCGCTTGTAGTCGACGTGCGCCTGGTGGCCGACCCCGTCGATCGGGATCCGCCTGCGCTTGAGGTCCTGCACCAGGTTGTAGACCGCTTCGCGCTTGTCGGGGAACTCGGTGTTGTAGTCGTTGAGGAAGAGCTTCACCTTGCGCGGGAAGACCCGGCGGGCGATCTTGAAGGCCTCCCCGATGTACGAGCCGCCGCCGAAGACCTCGTACCAGCGGGAGCGGCGCAGCCCGTCGGCCTGCTCGGGGTCGACCACCTCGTTGACGACGTCCCAGGCCCACACCCGGTCGCCGTAGTGCTCGGCGAGCGCGGTCGCGTGGGCCTCGAAGCGGGCGAGCAGGAGCGCCCGGTGCTCGGGGGTGCTCTGGAGCGGGTTCCCGTCGGCGTCCAGGAACCACCAGGCCGCGGTCTGGTTGTGCCACAGGAGGGTGTGGCCCCAGATGCGCATCCCGTTGGCCTCGGCGAACGCGACGATCTCGTCGGCCTTGGAGAAGTCGAAGACCCCTTCGGTCGGCTGGATCGCGTCCGGTTTCATCTGGTTGCCGGTGGTCACCTGCGCGAAGTGCTTCGCGAGGAGCTCGGCGGGCCTGCCGACGACCTCGCGCGGCTCGACGGCGCAGCCGATCGGGAAGTCGCATTCGAGGACGTCTTTGAGCGGCGGCAGGTCCTGGATCTCGGGCTCCTCGATGCGGGTGAGCGTGAAGTTGTCGACCAGGACCGGCGTGAGGCTGGACGCGGACTCGACGTAGAACTGGAGCCGGTCGGCGGCCTGGGTGATCGAGTACGTGCCGGTGAACTCGGTCCAGGCGTCGGGGGTGACGGCGGTGTTCCACTTGACCGACTCGTAGGCGGTCGACCCGGCGGCGTCGCGCTGCACGGTGGTCCGCAGGTCGGCCGCGTCGGTGCCCGAGGGCAGGCGCATGAGGACCCGCAGCTGGTAGCGAACGCCGACCTCGATGTGGGCGGTGACGTCGATGGCGGCGCCGTTCCAGGTGGCGGTGCGGCCCTCCACGAGGAGGTTCCCGTCGGCGTTCACCGAGAGGGAGACGGCGCCGCGGGCGTACCAGCCCTCGGTGGTGCCGGTCGAGAAGTCGGTGGAGAGGAGCAGGTCGTCGGCGTGCGCCGGGCTCGCGAACGCGAGGGGCAGCACGGCGGCGCCGCTCGCGGCGGCCGCACCGGCGAGGACGGTGCGGCGGGTGGCGGTATAGGAGGTGCGGTGAGGGGAGGGATGCGGCATGGACGCTCCTTTGCGAAGTGAGGGGGGTGCCGCGGCCGAGTCGTGGGAGTGCCGGCCGCGACTGCCTGCTCAGCATAGACCGTCTCCGAAACTCTCGGAAACTTCCATCCAAAGTATTGATATGTTACGATCCTTGCGTCGGCGCTGTCAAGGCGGCGACCTACCACTGTGGTGGAGATGTGAGGGGCTCTGCCGCAAGAAGAAAGGGGGCCGGCGAAAGCCGGCCCCCTCCAAGTCGTTCCGTTCCTACGCCTCTTCGGGCTGCTCGATGAGGCTCTGGATGTACAGCGCCTCGCCGATCTTCTCGAGGAGTTCCAGCTGCGTGTCCAGGTAGTCGATGTGGTGCTCCTCGTCCTTGAGGATCGACTCGAACAGGTCGCGCGAGACGTAGTCCTTGACCGACTCCATGTGCTCGATGCCGCGCTTGAGGCGGTCGATCGCCTCCACCTCGATGAGGCGGTCGCACTCGAAGATCTCCTTGATGGAGGTGCCGATGCGCAGCGGGAACAGGCGCTGGTAGTTCGGCATGCCGTCGAGGAAGAGGATCCGGTCGGTCAGGATCTCGGCGTGGCGCATCTCGTCCATCGACTCGGCGCGAGTGTACTTCGCCAGCTTCGTGTAGCCCCAGTTCTCCTGGAGCTTGTAGTGCAGGAAGTACTGGTTGATCGCGGTGAGCTCCGCGGTCAGCTGCTCGTTGAGGAATTCGATGACCTTCTTGTCGCCCTGCATCGGCGGTGTCCTTCCCGGTCGTCCAGTGGCCCGGTCGGCGACCGGTGGCCCCAGACTAGGCCCAGGTCGGGGGCCAAATCCAGCCAGGAATACCTAAAATAGGACAACCTATCCTAACGGAGGACGGCCTAAAGGGACGGGAAAATGCGGATACGGCGGGCGCTCAGGCGGCCGCGGGCGCGGCGTCCGTGAAGTAGCTCTCGATCATGTCCTGGAGGCGGTCGTGGCACGTGCCGCAGCTGGTGCCCGCGTCGCACGCCTCGCCGATGGCCTCTTCGGTGCGCGCGCCGGCGCTGATGCAGTCGCGGACCTCGTTCTCGTGGACCGCGTGGCAGATGCAGGCGTACACGCACCGACCTCCGGCAGGTTAGGCAGGACTAATAAAGGCATGCCTAACCTATCTGAGGCGGACGGGATCGGCAACCGTCCGTTCGGTCACTTGCCCAGCAGCGTGCCCAGGACCTTCACCGCGTGCTCGATCCCGGCGTCGTCCACGTCCAGGTGCGTCAGCATCCGGCCCCAGTCCGCGCCGAGCACCGAGATCTTCACGCCCTGGTCCGCGGCCGCCGCCGCGACCTTCGCGATCTCGGGGATCCGCACGAGCACGATGTTGGTCTCCACCTGCGCGGCGTCGCAGATCCCGAACGGCTCCAGCGACCGCGCCAGGTGCAGCGCGCGGGCGTGGTCCTCGGCGAGGCGGTCGATGTGGTTCGCCAGCGCGTAGCTCCCGGCCGCGGCGAGGAACCCGGCCTGGCGCATGCCGCCGCCGAGGCGCTTGCGGATGACGCGGGCGCGCTGGGCGCGCTCGGCGTCGGTGATGAGGAGCGAGCCGACGGGCGCGCCGAGGCCCTTGGAGAGGCACACGGAGACGGTGTCGAAGAGGCGGCCGTAGTCGGCGAAGGGGGTGCCGGTCGCGGCGTGGGCGTTCCAGATGCGGGCGCCGTCGAGGTGGAGGCCGAGGCCGTAGGCGTCGGCGAGGTCCTTGAGGCGGCGCAGCTCCCCGATGGGCTGGACGGTGCCGCCGCCGATGTTGTGGGTGTTCTCGACGGCGATGGCGCGGGTGACGGTGACGTAGGGGTTGGGGCGGTTGATGAGCGGCTCGACCAAGTCGGCGTCGACGCGGCCGTTCGGGCCGGCCCAGGTGCGGGTGGAGATCCCGCCGAGCGCGGCGGCGGCGCCCATCTCGAAGTTGACGACGTGGGCCTTGACGTCGGCGAGCAGCTCCTCGCCGGGGCGGACGAGGAGTTGCAGGCCGATCTGGTTGGCCATGGACCCGGTGGGGGTGAACACGGCCGCTTCCTTGCCGAACAGGGCGGCGGCTTCGGCTTCGAGGGCGTTCACCGCGGGGTCCTCGCCGTAGACGTCGTCGCCGACGTCGGCGCTGGCCATGGCTGCGAGCATGCCCGGGGTCGGGCGGGTCACGGTGTCGGAACGGAGGTCGACGATCATGATCCGATTCTAGCCGCGCGGCTAGTTGGTTCCGGCCGCCGCTAGTAGGGGTTCTCGCCGTTGCCGATGCCGAGGACCGGGAGGTACATGCGCTCGCCGTCGGCGGTGAAGCCGTCGTAGACGATGTCGAAGAGGTCCTGGATCCCGAAGGCCCGCAGGGCGTCCACCATCATGTGGGCGGCCTGGTTGGTGGCGGTGCGGTCGGTGGAGTTGAAGGTGCGGGACCAGTTGGGCTGCGAACCGCTGGGGGCGCGGAAGCCCATGCTCGGGAGGTTCGAGAGGCCGCCGCGCCAGGAGCCGGAGACGGCGGCGCTGGCCTCGACGCGCAGGCCGTCGTCGACGAACGCGGCGACGTACCGGGCGGACCAGTCGCCGGTGCGCAGCAGGACGGTGCCGGAGGTGTCGACGACGGGGACGTCGGCGGCCATGTCCTGGAGGAGGGAGCTGAGGCGCTCGGTGAACTCGCCCATGTCGTGGCAGGCGGGCTCGGGCGGGCGCGAGCCGGAGCGGGCGTAGGCGGACCAGCCGGAGATGTCGCCCTTGCCGATGGCGTGGGCCTCGAGCTGCTCGAACAGGTCGGGCGAGAGGAGGCGCAGCGTGACGCCGCCGTGGAAGCGGCGCAGGTGCAGCTCGAAGATGAGGCCGTCGCGGTACCAGCGGATCCAGGGGCCGCCGTCGCCGCCGCGGATCTCGGGGGCGCCGAGCTCGGCCATCATGGTCCGCAGGACTTCCCGGAAGATGAGGGTGCGGTGGTTCTCGCCCTGGCGGCCGCGCTCGGCCGAACGGAGGACCATGACCTCGATGGAGTAGAAGTCGGCGCGTCCCGTGACGGGGGTCTGCGGGGGGATCGAGTCGGCGATGGCGTTCCCGGTGTCGTAGCCGGTCTCGGCGCGCCACATGCCGATGTCCACCTCCGCGGAGCGGACCTGCCAGCCGAGGTCGGACATGCCGCGGACGAGGTCGGCCTTGTTCCAGCGGCCGAAGTCGGTTTTCCTGGCACGGCGGAGCAGGTCGACGAGCTGCGTTTCGGTGATCCGATGTGTGCCGAGCATCCGGTACCGTGCCAATCCATCCGTAGTCGAGGCCGCGGGCCTGACGCCCGGCCGGCCACTGCGGTTAGGGTAGCCTTGCCTGAGATACCGGGTCGAGAGGTGAGGGTCGGGAGTTGTCCGATACTGTGCGGCAAGACACGCTCGTCAGCCTACTAGGCGGCAAGCGCGGCGCCTTCGACGCCACCGCCCCGCTTGTGGTGTTCGTGCTCACCTGGCTCCTGACCGGGAACTCGATCGCCTGGGCCGCTGGGGCGTCCCTCACATCGGCCGCCGCCATCGCGGCAGTGCGGCTCGTGCAGCGAAAGAAACCGCGGGCCGTCGTCCTCGGCCTCCTGAGCGTCGCGGTCGCCGTCCTCATCGTCCTCTACACCGGACGCGCCCAGGACATCCTGCTCCCCCGCATCGTCTCCAACGCCGCCAGCGCCCTCGTCTGGGCCGGCTTCATCGTCTTCCGCCGCCCCCTCCTCGGCCTCATCGTCGGCGCCCTCCTCGGCCAGCGCACCCAATGGCGCCTCGACCCCGCCCTCCTGCGCGCCTACTCCCTCGCCTCCTGGGTCTGGGTCGCCATGTACGCCCTCCGCGTCGCCGTCCTCACCCCCTTCTGGAACGCCGACAGCGACGACCTCGCCGTCATCGGCGGCGGCCTCGCCCAAGTCCTCCTCTCCTGGCCCCTCCTCGTCCTCTGCCTCATCATCAGCGGCTGGATCATCAAGGCAACCCTCCCAGACGACCACCCCGGCCTCCGCCACCCGGTGGTCGCGGAACCCGAGACGGCCGCCTCGTAATCCCCTTCAGCCCCAACAGAACCCGAGTTGCGTCAGATCAGGGACACTTGATGTTCTCGTTGACCGCCACCGGTAAGTGCAGAATTACACTCAGCTGTATGGACTGGTTAACTGATCAGAGAAACGAGCCGTTGATCGACGAGTCGCAATACGACTCGCTCGGCCCCGGCGTCCACCGCATCGCCTATCCGGCGCGAACACTGCTCGTCCGGCACGGCGACCGCTCGGACTTCGTCCTGTACCTGATAGACGGCTACGCCAAGTCGGTCAGCCATCAACCAGAACGAGTCATCCTCGGCATCCATCCGCCGGGAAAACTGGTGGGTGAACTCGCCGCTCTGACACACCGCCCGCGCTCAGCGGATCTCGTAGCCCTCACGGACATCGAGGCGCTGTTCATTCCGGCGGACACGTTCCTGAAGCTCATCACCGATGGCGGACCGCTCGCCTTGGCCGTGGCTGAACGTTTGGCGGTGCGAGTCCAAGAGCTCGGGGTGCGGGTCGAGTCGATCACGAGTGCGGAGCAGAAGCTGGCGCAGGCGGTGATCGAGCTCGCGCGGTCCGGGATCGGATTTCAATCGGCGGATGGCCTCCATCTGACCGGCTTCAACCAGCGCGACCTCGCCTCGCTCGCAGGCATCTCCCGCGAATCGGTGTCCGCGATCTTGAAACCGCTGAAGGAACAGAAGGTCGTCACCATCGGCCGCCAACGCATCGCCATCCACGACCTCGCCGCGTTCGAGGCACTGGCCCAGCGCAACGACCAGGCGCTCTGACAGGAGGTCCCATCATGTCCGACACCGTGGTGACCATCCTTGAGGCCGGAGCGGTCGTCATCTCCACGATCGGCGCGATCGCACAAGTGTGGTTCGGGTACAAGACCTTGCGGTTCCAGAAAAGCGCTGAACACCGGGCGGGTGCGCCGGAGCAGAAATACCACGAAAATGCGGACAGCTGACGTTGTTCCGCCGCACGGGTCGCGTAACCTGCACTCGTGCCGATCGAGCTGTCATCTGCGCCCCTGGAAGGGCGCGGCCACGGGTCCTACCTGCTGGAACTATTGCGGAAGCATGTACCGAAGGATTTCGACCCGGATGACTTTCTGATAGCGGGAAGCGCCCGGCTCTGGGTCGACGGGATCAGCAATCGGATATCCGACCTGGACATCCTCGTCCGGCCTCACAGCAGAACCTGGCACAGCGCGATAGATCTCGCATTCGATCAAGCCGGCCACGACAACGGCCGGGCGTTCCGCAAGAGCGAGCACACCGGAGATTCCATTCCGCAGCTCTACGGAGGCGCGATCGAGGTCTTCCACACCTGGCTGATTCCCGGGAGCGATACGAATCAACTTCTCGCGGACGCCGACGAGATCGACGGGATCAAGTACTTCACGCTCGACCAGATTCTCGCCTACAAATGCTGGCTCGACCGAAAGAAGGACCACCGGGACATCGCCGCGATCCACGCCTATCGCGAACGCCGCGGTCTGGCATGCCTTCCCCCACCGAAATATGCGACGCTGTTATGCAGCAAGCACATCGATGGAGCAAATTGTGAAGACCCCACCCCACGAAGTTACGGCGAAGGCCCTCGACGAGGTCCATCGCCAGATCGACCATGCGAGGGTCAATGTGACCCATGCGGATACGAAAGCGGCGCTGCTCGCCGCAGGTGCCATCCCCCTCACGGCGCTGTTCCTCGCCTCGCCTTCATTAAACGTGCCGTTCGGGCTCGCCACGGCCGCTTCGTGGGCGGCCATCGCGGCCATGTTCGTCGGGATCGGCCTGCTCGGTGCGGTGGTGTGGCCGCGGTTGGCCGGGAGCGGCGGCATTCGGAACGGGGCCAATCGTGCTCCGGACCAGATCATCGAGAAAGCACTGCGGGTCTCGTCTAGTCCGAAGAAGCAGTTGGAAGAGGCGGCGGAAGAACTCGCGCTGCTTGCGACGCTGGCGTATTCGAAGTTCCGGCGGATTCAGGCGGCGATCCTGTGTTTTGCGGTCGCGGCCGTGTTCATGGTGGCTGCTGCGGTCATGTGAGGCCTTGGCGGGGAGGGGCTAGGGTCTTGGGTGCAATGCCCCTCTGGTGAGATGGATTTCGGAATGAGCGTGTGGATCGGCTCTTGCTGTGGGTCGGTTCGCGCGTGATCGGGGTTTATCTTTCTACGTTTGCGAGTGCGCTGGTGTCGGCGTTCTTTCCGGTCACTCCTGTTGAGCCGTATGTGGTCGGGGTGGTGGCGGTGACGGGGTGTTGGCCGGTTGGGGTGGGGTTGACGGCGGCGGCGGGGCAGACCGTGGGGAAGACCGTGATTTTTCTGGGTGCGCGCGGGGTGTTCAGGTCGGAGCGGGTGCGGGAGTGGGTGAGTGCCGTCTCCGAGCATCGGAGGCGGCAACGGGCCGCGCGTGGGGCGCGGCCCGTTTCGGTGGTGCGGGAGAGGATCAGAGCATTGGGCGGGCCGCTGAGGGCGGCCGGGGCGTGGTTGACCAGGTTGTTGGAGCGGCCTGCTCTGACCATTCCGGTGTTGTTCGTCAGTGCGTTCCTGGGGTTGCCGCCGCTGTTGGCGACGAGCATCTATATCGCCGGGACGCGGGTTCGGACTCCGGTGTTCGTCACGGTCTGCTTCGTCGGGCGGTCGGCGCGGTTCATCGTGATCGCTTATGCGCCGCAGCTCATTCTCGGATGACCGCCGTCTTGCCGGGTGCGAGTTCACCGGTCCACTGCTCCCCCGTCAGCAGGTTCAGGCCGGAGGCGTCCACGGTCTGGGGAACGTCGGTGTGGTTGATCGCGAAGAGGTACGTTCGGCCGTCGTCGTGGCGGCGGCGGACGAGTTCGAGGCCCTCGGGGGTGTCGGAGAACAGGCCGAGGCGGTTGAAGATCGGGTTGAGGTCGACCGGGCGGGTGGCGAGGTACCAGACCTCGCCGCGGCCGAGGCGGCGGTGGAAGATCGCACCGGTCTCCGGGTAGTCCTTGAAGCCGGCCACGACGTCGGCGTCGATCGCGTGGGCCGCTTCGGTCCAGGTCCGGCCTTCGGTGCCGTCGTCCAATCGGGCGCGTTCGCCTTCGGGGAGCGGGACGAACTCCTCGACGCGCACGCCGATCAGGTCGCGGATCGCACCGGGGAGGCCCGGGTGGACGTGGTCGTTGCGGTCGACCACGCCGGAGTACGGGCCGATCACCAGTCGGCCGCCGCCCTCGACGTAGGCGCGCAGGTGCTCGTCCGTGTCGAGGAGGTACAGGTGCGGGGCGAAGACGTACTCGTAGCCGGACAGGTCCCAGGCGGGGTTCGCGAGGTCGGTGGTGACGCCGCGGCGCCAGAGGGCGGCGTGCCAGCGGCGGAGTTCGGGGTAGGTGGACATGTCGGAGGACGGTTGGCCCGGTGTCTTTGCGGCCCATGAGGACTCGAAGTCCAGGAGGATCGCGGCCCGGGAGACCACTTTGGAGCCCTTGATTTCGGCGAGGCGGCGCAGCTGGGCGCCGAACTCTTTGACCTCGCGGAAGACCTTCGAGTCCTCGCCGCCGTGCGGGAGCATCGCCGAGTGGTAGCGCTCGGCGCCGTATCGGGAAGCGCGCCATTGGAAGTACATGGCGCCCTCGGAGCCGCGGGCGACATAGGAGAGGGAGTGGCGGAGCTGGTCGCCGGGGCGTTTGGCGAAGTAGCCGCGGCGCCAGGCGCTGGAGTTGGTCGACTGCTCCATGAGGAGCCACGGGGAGCCCGCGGCGAGGCCGCGGGAGGCGTCGGCGCCGAAGGCGACCTGGGCGGGCCATTCGATGTCGGAGTCGTGGGGCGGGATGAGGTAGTGGTCGGTGGCGACGAGGCGGTTCGGGCCCGTGACGTGGTCGCCCCAGCGGTGGTAGTCGAGGCCCGAGAAGTCACCGGTGACCATGAGGTTCGTGGTGATCGGCCGGTCGGGGCTGAACGCGGTGATCGCGTCGGCCTCGGAGCGGAAGAGGCGCAGGAGCGCGTCGGAGCTGAAGCGCTGCCAGTCGAGGAGGAGGCCCGGGTTGGGGGTCTCGGCGCAGACGCGGGGTGGGAGGACCTGGGACCAGTCGGTGTAGGTCTGGGACCAGAACGTGGTGCCCCAAGCGTCGTTGAGGGCGGCGAGGGAGCCGTGGCGGTCCTGGAGCCAGGCGCGGAAGGCGTCGGCGGCGTGGTCGCAGAAGCAGGAGCGGTAGTACTCGTTGCCGACGTGCCACATGGCGAGCGCCGGGTGGTCCGCGTAGCGCTCCGCGAGGCGGGACGCCATCTCGACCACCTTGGCCTGGAAGGCGGGCGCGTGCGGGCAGTACTCGGCGCGGGCGCCCGAGTTGAGGCGGACGCCTTCGGCGTTCACCGGAAGGGTCTCGGGGTGGAGCTGGGAGAACCAGGGCGGCGGCGAGGCCGTGGAGGTCGCAAGGTCGGCCTTGATGCCGGCCGCGGCGAGGAGGTCCATGATCGCGTCGAGCTGCTCGAAGTCCCACGTGTCGGGCCCCGGATGCACACTGGCCCAGGCGAAGATGTTGACGCTGACGATGTTGACCCCGGCCTCGCGCATGAGCCGGACGTCCTCGTCCCAGACCTCGCGAGGCCACTGCTCGGGGTTGTAGTCGCCCCCGTAGGCGAGGCCCTCGACGGTCGGGATGATGTCGGAGTTCGGGTGTGCCACTACCGGCCCTTCCAGATGGTTGGCAAGCGTATTCAGGATGGTGTCACGACGATGCCCTGGAGGTCAAGCTCCCCGCGGCGCACGCAGCGGGCGCCGTCCTCCAGGGGGATCGCGCCGGTGTCGCAGCGGCCCGGCTCGGCGTGGCGGCAGCGGCGCGCGAAGGCGCAGCCCGGGGGCGGGTTCGACGGGTCGGGGAGCTCGTCGGGCAGGAGGATCCGGCCGCCGCGGCCCTTCAGGGACGGGTCGGGGATCGGCACGGCCGACATGAGCGCCTCGGTGTACGGGTGCTGCGGCCGCTCGTAGAGGTCCGCGGTCGTCGCGAGCTCGACGATCCGCCCGAAGTACATGACCGCCACACGGTCGGCGAGGTTCTCGACGACGGAGAGGTCGTGCGAGATGAACAGGTACGTCAGGCCGAGCTCGGATTGCAGTTCCCGCAGCAGGTTCAGGATCTGCGCGCGGACGGAGACGTCCAATGCGGACACCGGTTCGTCCGCGACCACCAGGCGGGGGTTCACGATCAGGGCCCTCGCGATGTTCACGCGCTGGCGCTGCCCGCCCGAGAACGCGTGCGGGTACCGGTCCATGTAGTCCGGGCTCAGACCCACGCGCCGCATCATCTCGGCGACCCGGTCCTCCAGCTCCGAACCGCGGGCCTCGCCGGTGGCGACGAGCGGGTCGCCGATGATCTGCCGCAGCGTGAACCGCGGGTTCAGCGACGAGAACGGGTCCTGGAAGACCATGCGGATCTGGCGCCGGTAGCGGGCCCGGTCGCGGTCGCGCATCGCCGTGAGGTCCTTGCCCTCGAACAGGACCGAACCGCTCGTCGCCTTCTGCGCGCCCACGATCGTGCGCCCCAGCGTGGTCTTGCCGCAGCCGGACTCCCCCACCAGTGCGAGCGTCTCCCCCGGCACCAGCGCGAGGTCGACGCCGGAGACGGCGTGGTTCTCCACGGTCGTGCGCCCGAGGAGGTTGCGGCGCACCGGGAATCGGACGTGGAGGTCGCGGACCTCCAGGAGCGGGTCGGTCATGCCTGGGCCCCTTCCGTGTCGTAGAGGACGCATTCGGCGGTCCGACCTGCCCCGAAGTCCACTTCGGGCGGCGCGTCGACGTCGCACTTCCCGGAGATCGCCTCGGCGCAGCGGGGGTGGAACGAGCAGCCGGACGGGCGGTGCAGCGGGTTGGGGACGGTGCCGGGGATGGTCGGCAGGTCGCGTCCGCGGTCGCGGCCCAGGACCGGGACGGACGCGAGGAGCGCCTTCGTGTACGGGTGCTTGGGATCGGCGAAGAGCTCCTCGACGGGGGCGCGTTCGACCACGCGCCCGAGGTACATGACGGCGACCTCGTCGGCGAGCTCGGCGACGACGCCGAGGTCGTGGGTGATGAACATGACCGCCATGTGGTGCTCCGCTTGGAGGTCGCGGAGCAGGTCGAGGATGCGCGCCTGGGTCGTCACGTCGAGGGCCGTGGTCGGCTCGTCTGCGATGAGCAGGGACGGGTTGGCGCACAGGGCGATCGCGATCATGGCGCGCTGGCACATGCCGCCGGAGAGCTGGAACGGGTAGGCGTCGATGCGGCGCTTGGGATCGGGGATGCCGACCGCGTCGAGCAGCTCGACGGCCCTGGCGCGGGCGGCCTTCTTGTCGAGTCCGGTGTGGATCCGGAGCGTCTCGATGAGCTGGGCGCCGATGGTGCGCAGCGGGAGCAGGGACGCGGCGGGCTCCTGGAAGATCATGCCGATGTCGCCGCCGCGGAGCCGCTGGAGGCGCTTGTCGCGCGGGTCGAGCGCGAGGATGTCGAAGGGCTCCTCGTCGCCGTGCCAGGTGATCGTGCCGGCGTCGATCGAGCCGGAGTCCTCGACGAGGCGCAGGATC
This sequence comes from Glycomyces sp. NPDC047369, assembly GCA_040643255.1. Classification (GTDB taxonomy): domain Bacteria; phylum Actinomycetota; class Actinomycetes; order Mycobacteriales; family Micromonosporaceae; genus Glycomyces. The sequence continues at coordinate 104,155 of JBEYTX010000004.1, forward strand.
GAACGGGCCGTCACGGACTTGCCGCAGCCCGACTCGCCGACCACGCAGAGGGTCCTGCCGGCGTGGACTTCGAGGTCGACGCCGTCGACGGCGCGGACCTTCCCGTCGTAGGTGCCGAAGCTGGTGTGCAGCCCCGAGATCTCGAGCAGCGGTTTCAAGGGTCGCTCCATTGCTCACCTAGTGCTTGTAGGGGTCGGCGGCGTCGCGCAGGCCGTCGCCGACGAAGTTGAACGCGAGGACCACCAGGACGACGCACAGGCCCGGGATGAGCAGCCACGGCGCTCCTGAGAGGACGCTCCACTTGCTCGCGTCCTGGAGCTGCACGCCCCACGAGACCGCGGGCGGGCGCAGGCCCATGCCGAGCCACGACAGGGCGGTCTCGGCGAGGATCATGCCCGGGATCGACAGGCTCAGCGCGGCGATGACGTGCGAGGAGAACGAGGGCAGCATGTGCCGGAACATGACCCGCGCGTGGCTGGAGCCGTCGAGGCGCGCCGAGGTCACGAACTCCTCTGAGCGCAGCGCCAGGAAGCGGCCGCGCACCTCTCTGGCGAGGCCGGTCCACGCGACGAGCGCGAGGATCGTCGTGATGATGAAGTACCTGCCCACCGGGCCCATCGTGGCCGGGAGCGCGGCGGCGAGTCCGAGCCACAGCGGGATCGACGGGACCGACATGATGAGCTCGATGAGGCGCTGCACGACGTTGTCGATCCAGCCGCCGAAGTAGCCGGAGACGGCGCCGAGGACGATGCCGAGGAGGAACGCCAGCAGCACGCCGATGATGCCGACCGAGGCCGAGACGCGGGTGGCGTACACGAGCTGGCTCAGCAGGTCCTGGCCGTCGGTGGTGGTCCCGAACAGGTACATCGGGTCGTCGACGTCCTTGGGGCCGATGAGGTGCCGGTCCATGGGGATGAGGCCGAAGAGCTCGTACTCCTCGCCTTTGACGAAGAAGCCGACGTCGACGCGGTCGTCCGGGTTGGGCTCGTAGGTGATCCGCAGGGACCGGGGGTCCTGTTCGGACGTGTAGCCGTCGACGTGGAGGCCGAAGCGGAACCCGTCGGGGCCGTCGGTGTCCCAGAGCTTGAGGACCTGCGGCGGCGCCGTCGTGTACTCCGAGTCGCGGTGGCGGTCGTTGAAGGGGGCCATGAACTCGCACAGGGCGATGACGACGAGCATCGCGGCGAGGAGCCACGCGGAGACGAGCGCGAGGCGGTGCTTCTTGAAGGCCCACCACACGAGTTGGCGCTGGGAGGCGCGGGTCCGCTGGACCTCGCTCGGGCTGGGGGTCATCCCGTCGGGGGCGTCCGATTCTTTGAGCGTCATCGGGGCGTCACCTCTGGTGTCCGAGTCGGATGCGGGGGTCGAGCCAGCCGAGCAGCAGGTCCGAGACGAGCGTGCCGATGACGGTGACGACGCTGAGGACCATGATGATCGACCCGGCCAGGTACATGTCCTGGGACTTCAAGGAGCCCAAGAGGATCGGTCCGAGCGTCGGGAGGCTCAGGATCTGGCCGACGACGATGTCGCCGACCAGCAGCAGCGGCAGGATCCACCCGATCGTCGACACGAACGGGTTGAGCGCCACGCGCAGCGGGTAGCGGCGCAGCAGCGGGCCCTCGGGGACGCCGCGGGCCCGCGCGGCCGTCACGTACGGGCGGCGCAGCTCGTCGAGCAGGTTGTTGCGGATGATCCGCACCAGCCCCGCGACGCCGCCCGTGCCGATGACGATCATCGGGATCCACAAGTGGCCCAAGAGGTCCAGGAGCTTCCCGAGGTTCCACGACGCGTCGCACCACTCGGGCGAGCACAGTCCGGAGGGGACGGACCCGAACCAGGTCACGCTGAAGTAGATGAACACCAGCGCGATCAGGAAGTTCGGGGTCGCGAGCCCCAGGAAGCCCACGGTCGTCACGGCGTAGTCGCCGACCGAGTGCTGCTTGACCGCCGAGTACACGCCGATCGGGAACGCCAGCGCCCACGTCACCAGGAGGGTGATGAGCGAGACCGCGATGGTCCAGCCCAGGCGCGGCGCGATGACCTGCGAGACGGGCTTCTCGTGCTCGAACGACATGCCGAGGTCGCCGTGCAGGACGATCTGCGTGAACCAGTGCCAGTACTGCTGGAGCAGGTTCCCGTCGAGGCCGTACCTGACGCGCAGGTTCTCGAGGTCCTGCGTCGTCAGGCCCTGCCCCTGCGCCGCGTAGCGGGACTGGAGCGCGGTCACGTAGTCGCCGGGCGGCAGGTTGATGATCACGAAGACCACCAGCGAGATCGCCAGCAGCGTCGCCGCCATGTAGAGCGCGCGGCGACCCAGGTATCGAAGCACGGTTGTCCCTCTGCCTGACTAGTTCTCGTCGATGTACCACTGCTCGGGGGCGGCGGGGCCGGGCGTCCCGTAGCTGGGGTTCTCGGGCATGGTGCCGCCGACGTTCTTGAGCCGGTCCGCGACGACGGCCCAGGCGCCCTGGCCGCGGACGGTGCCGATGGCGAGGAACTCCTCCTTGGCGATGGCGAGGATCTGCTTGAAGATCTCGTCGCGGGCGGCCTCGTCGGGCTCGGCCTTGAACTGGTCGTAGAGGTCCCACTGCTCGGTGATGAAGGCCGGGGGCTCCTCGATCAGCGGGTCCTGGGTGGTGCCGTTGGTGTACAGCTCGGACCACTGGCGGGCGAAGAACGCGCCGCCGCCGGGGCCCGCGGCCATGTACCAGTAGGTGGAGGTGGTCTCGTCGATGTTGCCGCCGTCGCCGGTCCACACGGTCAGGTCGAAGTCGGACTCGTTGACGAGGACCTGCCAGTTCTCGCGGGGCTGGCTGCCGATGTGGAGCTGGACGCCCACTTCGGCCCAGGTGTCGACGATCATGTCGAGGGCGTTGATCCAGATGGTGCCCAGGAGCGCGTCGTCGGCGACCGCGGCGGTGAACTCGAGGCGGGTGCCGTCGGCGGCGGTGCGGACGCCGTCGGAGCCGAGGGTGTAGCCGGCGTCGTCGAGGAGCTGGTTGGCGGTGTCGGGGTCGTACTCGAGGTACTGGGTGTCGAACGCCTCGTCGTAGAAGCGGGACTCGGGCCGGGGGGCGGCCTGGGCGGGCTCGCCGACGCGGTTCCAGAGGACGTCGATGAGCTCCTGGCGGTTGATCGCGTGGGACATGGCGATGCGGAACTGCTTGTCCTTGAAGATCGCGCGCAGGGCCGGGTTCTCGTGGTTCATGTTGAACGCGAGGTTCATGTCGCTGGAGTAGGTCGACTCGAGGTCGAGGACGGTGTAGCCGCCGTTCCCCTCGTTGTCGACGGCGTCGGCCCGGTGGGCGTTGTCGTTGAAGTGGCGCGAGTGGAAGTCGTAGTCGCCGTTGATCGCGTGGGCGAACATGGTCTCGACGTCGGCGATGATGTTGTACCGGACCTCGTCGAGGTACGGCAGCTGGCTGCCCTCCTCGTCCACCTTCCAGTAGTAGGGGTTGCGCTCGAAGAGGGCGTAGTCGGCGTCGGAGATCGGCTTCTTGCAGATCCACGGGAGGAGGGTGGGGAGGTCGGGGTTCTCCCACATGAAGTTCCAGAGGTTGCCCTTGGAGGTGAAGCGGGCGACCCAGCCGTCGAAGCCCTCGTCGATCGCCTCCTGGTCGGCGTTCGCGTTGAAGTCGAGGTGGAACTGCTCCAGGTAGTGGCGGGGGTACATGGTGAAGCGCTGGCCGGAGGTGCCGGTCGCCATGTCGTCGCGGAAGAGGGGCTTGGGCGAGTTGAACCGGACGATGAAGGTGTAGTCGTCGACGATCTCGAGCTCGGCGGGGCTGCCGTCGATGGAGGAGAGCTCGGTCGGGAAGCCTTGCGTGAGTTCGGGGTTGGAGGCGACGTTGACGAAGGCGAACTCGACGTCGGCGGTGGTGAGCGGCTCGCCGTCGGACCACTTGACGCCTTCGCGCAGGACGACGGTGAACTCGGTGGCGTCCTCGTTGGGTTCGAGGCTCACGGCGATGTTGGGGCGGATCTCGGTCCAGTCGCGGGAGCGCTCGAGGAGGTGGCCGTCGTTGATGGTGCGCCACAGCCAGGGGCCGTCGGCGGCGCCGGTGACGGCGGTGGTCCAGGTGCCGCCGTAGGCGCCGGAGGACTCGGCGGGGGTGACGACGAGGGGTTCCTTGGGGAGGCGCTCCTCGACGGGCGGGAGGTCGCCGGCCTCTACCCGCTCGGCGAGCATGGGGGCTTCGGGGCCCTTGTCGCCGCCGCCTTCGCCGGAGTCGTTCTCGGTGGAGAAGAAGCTGCATCCGGCGGCGGAGGCGGTGATCGCGGCGCCGCTCGCGAGGACGAGGCTGCGGCGGGTGAGAGCGGGGTGCCACTGGAGGGCGGGCCGCTCGGAGGGGTTGCTGCGGGGCTGCTGAGTGCTCATCGGTGAGCGCTCCTTCCGTGGTCGCGCAGTGCACATGAAGGGGTCCGACGGAGCCCTGCACGACTCCGCGGCGTACCGAAACTGTTGGGGGATTTCCGGAACAGATCCGAAAACTTTCGGTAATAGCGGTGAGCGTACGGCACCGCCAAAACAGCGTCAAGGCTGGTAAGTCACCGCAAAGGTCACGATAGAATCACGATTGGCAATCGTATTCCGCCCCGGTGGGACTGAACAGTTTCGGAAGTTTCAGGATGAGGCTCACGCTTGCCGCCAGTGACGCGGGTCGATGCCTCTCACTCGCCCGCACGGTGCGGCGGCAGACCGCGCCGGTAGCCCTCCCAGAGGGACCGCATGACGAAGATCTTCTCGTCGAGCTCGTCGTCGGCCGAGAGCGCGCGGCCGGAGTAGGGGGCCTGGAGGCGCCAGGGCCGCTGGGACGGGTCGCTGACGTAGACGACCGGGACGGTGCGCCCGGCGCGGCGCTCGGCGCGGATGTCGGCGACCTCGGTCCACGCCGCGTAGCGTTCGGACTTCGCTTGGGAGCCTTGGGATTCGAGCGGGTGGATGCCGCGCTCGTCGAGGACCACGCCGTGGCGGCGGGCCCCGGCGTAGGCGACCGCGAGGGCCACGACCGCGGCGACGAGCACGAGGCCGCCGAGGGTGAGGTGGGACCAGTGGCCCGCGGCGAGCATGTACCCGACGGCGGGCACGAGCGCCACCAGCGCGGAGACGCCGCCGAGGAACAGGGCGCGGCCGATGACCTGTCGCGTCGTCGGACGGAATGTGATCTTGACGGCCACACTCACCCCCACCAGGCTCGTTCCGCTGCCGATGACCTGATCGTGCCACGCCCGGCGCGCACGTCAAGCGACAACCGGACAGAAACCGGACCGACGCGGTGCGGGCCCCGCACCCGGGTGTGTCAATCTGGACGCATGACGCCCGCAGACTCCCCGCTCCCGACCCGCCGCCTGCGCATCCGCCGCTCCGCGGCGATCACCGGCGCGGCCTTCGTCGCCTGGCTGACGGTGGCCCCGCTGTCCCTCTCGCTCATGGTGGAGCAGCCGCTGTGGAGCCCGGTCTCGGTGGTCCTCGGCGCCGTCCTCCTGTGCGTGCCCCTCGGGATCTCCATGTGGGCGTGGCGCTCCGGCGTCGACGTGACCACCGACGGCATCAGCGTCCGCGGCATGTTCACCACCCGCGAGATCCCGTGGAAGCTCATCGACGGCTTCGCCACCGGCAACGAGGGCGTCCAGGCCATACTCGCGGACCAGTCCCAGGTCAAACTCGACCCGCTCCGCCCCGAGAACCTCCCGCAGGTCCTGGAGATCGGCGGCCAGGAGCTGCGCGAGGACGCGCCGGACGAGCGCTAGTAGCCGTCCGAGACGACGTTCTCCAGGGGTTCGCCTGCGGCGAAGCGGCGGAGCTGGGGGCCCACCGGGGCGTAGGCGCGGTCGAGGGTGCCGTCCACTGATGCGCCGGCGTGGGGGGTGATGAGGGCGCCTTCGAGGTCCCAGAGGGGGTGGCCCGCCGGGAGGGGTTCGGGGTCGACGACGTCGACCGCGCAGCGCAGGCGGCCGGAGGCGACTTCGGCGACGAGGGCGTCGGTGTCGACGATCGGGCCGCGGGCCGCGTTCACCAGGAGCGCGCCGTCCTTCATGCGGGACAAGAACTTCGCGTCCACCAGGCCGCGCGTGGCGTCGGTCAGGGGCAGGATCAGGATGACGATGTCGAAGTCCGGGAGCAGGGTCTCGATCGCGGCGATCGGGTGGACGCCGGGGCGCTCGCGGCGGGCGACCTTCTCAACCTCGACGCCGAGCGCGGTGAGCACCTCGGCGACCTTCTCGCCGATGTCCCCCGCGCCGACGATCAAGGCGCGCTTGCCCACCGCGGTGGTGGTCCACTCGACGCGCCACTCGTGGCGGGCCTGCTGGCGGGCGAACAGGTCGAAGCCGCGCATGGACGCGATGACCGCGCCGACGGTCCACTCCGCGGTGACCCCGGTGTGGACGCCGCGCGCGTCGCACAGGAGCACGCCGGGCGGGACGACCGGGACCCAGACCTCGGCGCCCGCGCTCAGCAGCTGGATCGCCTTCAGGGACGTCATGTCCCGCAACGGGGTCGTGACCTTCGACTGGGCGAGGAACGGCGGGACCCAGAATTCGACCGAAGCGGGGTCGGACGGGTAGTCGGACTTCCCGTCGTAGACCTCGACGTCGACGTCGGCGGGGAGGTCGCCCAGGAGGGCGCGGCCTGCTTCGTGAGCGATCCAGACTTTCACAGGTCCCAAGCCTAGTCGGAGCAATCGCTTTCGCCACCGCGGCGCCGGGACCGCGCATAGAACCGGGCCGGTCTGGGGACCCCGGGGCGGTGATTCGCGGGGAACGAGTGCTGTCGTGGACTGCCTATAAGGTTGTCGCCATGCGCAGGTTGCTTACGGCCGCGGCGGCTGCCGCCGCCGCATTCTCGCTCGCCTCGTGCTCCTTCGGCGAGCCGCCCGAGCCCGAGTCCGGCGAGCCCCCGAACCTGCCGACCCCCTCGGGCGCGCCCGAGAGCCCGGCGACGTTCATGGACGTCGTCGCCGAGGGCCTCGACGTCCCGTGGGGCCTCGACTTCCTCCCCGACGGCACCGCGATCGTCGGCGAGCGCACCGGGCGGATCCTCCAGATCCCGGTCGCCGCGGACGGCACCGCGGGCGAGCCCGTCGAGCTGCGCACGGTCGACGTGGACGACACCGGCGAGGGCGGCCTCCTCGGCATCGCCGTCTCGCCGGGCTACGCCGACGACCACTCGGTGTACGTCTACTACACCAGCGGCGACGACAACCGGATCGTCCGCATCGACCCGACCACCGACGCCGCACCCGAACCGGTCCTCACCGGCATCCCGTCCTCCGACCACCACAACGGCGGCGCCCTCGAGTTCGGCCCCGACGGGTTCCTCTATGCGGCCACCGGCGACGCCGGGGACGGCGACAGCGCGCAGGACCCGGACTCCTTGGGCGGCAAGATCCTCCGCATCACCACCGACGGCGAGCCCGCCGAAGGGAACCCCGACCCGGCGTCCCCCGTCTACTCCCTCGGCCACCGCAACATCGAGGGCCTCGCGTGGAACGCCGCGGGCGACCTGTACGCCACCGAGTTCGGCCAGGACATCGCCGACGAGGTCAACCGCATCGAAGCGGGCGCCAACTACGGCTGGCCGTACTACGAGGGCCCCGGCAACGACCCGAAGTACACCGACCCGGTCCTGACCTGGGAGCCCTTCGAGGGCTCCTGCGCCGGGGCCGTGTTCCTGGAGGACTCGCTCGTCACCGCGTGCCTGCGCGGCCAGCGCCTGTGGATCGCCCAGTTCGACTCCTCCGGCGCGGCCGCCGCCGAGCCGCAAGCGGCCGTCGTCAGCGAGTTCGGTCGACTACGATCGGTCGCCATGGGCCCCGACGGGATGCTGTGGGTGACCACCTCGAACCGCGACGGCCGCTGCGTCGAGGAGCGCGGCTGCACCGCGAACGAGGCCGACGACCGCATCATCCGCTTCTCCACCAGCTACGCCGCACAAGGAAGGGTCTAGATGAACGACCGGTCCCCCGCCCTGCGCCGCCTCCGAGACGCCGCCCGCCCCGTCGCACGGCGCGCGAGATCCCTGTGGCGCAAGGCGGCCGCGGGCTGGTCGCGCTTCAGGCACGCCCCGGCGACGCGGCGCGGCGCCGTCGTCGCCGCCGTGCTGGCCCTCGGGGTCGGGTCCGCCGCCGCGGGCCTGGCGCTGGTCGGGGGCACGAAGGCCGACATCGGGCCGTTCGACACGACCGTGTCGATCCACCCCGACGTCAGCGGCGAGACGAAGGTGAACATCCCGCCCCTGGGCGACATCATCTTCGACAGCCACGACGGGCCGATCGGCCTGGACCTGTCGCTCGACTCGATCGACCCGGTCGAGGCGCAGTACATCATGAACTCCCCCGACGGCTTCACGACCGCGTCGCAGAACCTGGCCTCGGAGGTCACCGACGCGGTCATCCGCGTCGCCGTGGAGGCGCTCGCGATCGTGACGCTGTGCGGGCTGCTGGTCGGCGCGCTCGCGTTCCGGAACATGCGGCGCGCGCTGCTCACCGGGGTCACGTCGCTCGCGGTGACAGTGGCGCTCGTGGGATGGGCGGCGGCGACGCTGCGCGCGGAGTCGATCTCGCAGCCGCGCTACGAGGGCCTGCTCACCTACGCGCCCAGCGTGGTCGGCAGCGCCGAGAACATCGCGGAGAACTACGAGGAGTACGTCGGGGACCTCCAGCAGATCGTCACGAACATCTCCGGGTTCTACACGCTGGCGATGGACATGCCGCAGGTCGGCATCGAGGACGACTCGATCCGGATCCTGCACGTCTCCGACCTGCACCTGAACCCGAACGCGTGGCACCTCATGGAGACCGTGGTCGGGCAGTTCGACATCGACGCGGTCGCCGACACCGGCGACATGAACGACTGGGGCTCCGAGCAGGAGGCCGAGATCTTCTCGCGCGGCGTCGAGCAGATCGACGCGCCGTACGTGTTCGTCAAGGGCAACCACGACTCGGCGACGACCGTGGCGGCCCTCGCGGCCTACGACAACGTGGTGATCCTCGACGGCGAGGTGCAGGAGATCGCGGGGCTGCGCTTCGGGGGCGTCGCGGACCCGCAGTTCACGCCGGACAAAGGGAACCTGCCCGACAAGGCGTACGTGCAGCAGATGCTCGCCGAGTCCGGCGAGCGGCTGGCGGGCGCGATCGAGGCGGCGGGCGGCGCCGACGTGGCGATGGTCCACGAGCCGCCGATGGCGGAGCCGCTGGCCGGGGTGGTGCCGCTGGTGCTGGCCGGGCACATGCACGAGCGGTCGGTGTCGGACCTCGGCGAGGGCACGACGCTCATGGTCGAGGGGTCCACGGGCGCGGGCGGGCTGCGCCACTTCACGTCCTCGGCGACGGGGAAGATGGAGATGGACATCCTGTACTTCGACCCGGACACGAAGGCGCTCACCGCGTACGACTCGATCGCGGTCGGCGCCGGGGACTCCACGGACGTGACGCTGGACCGGACGGTGATCCCCACCGACGAGCAGGTGAACGAGGGCGAGATCCAGAGCGGTACGGAATCGTCTGCGCCGCAACAGGATTGAGAGCCGCGTTCATGTCCCGTCGACCTTGAGCTGTTCTTGAGTTAACCCAGAGTTCAATACCAGTTCGCCGGGTTTGACTCGGTGCGTTCCCTGACGACGAGGAGCGCCCATGAGCGAACCCAGCCCCGACGCGGGCCATCTGCGCCGCACCGCCAGCGCACTGCACTCGTTCAACCGGTTCGAGATCAAGTACCTGCTGTCGTACGACGAGGTCCCGCGGCTCCGCGAGGAGCTGGCCGCCCGCATGGAGGCCGACCCGTTCACCGTGCGCGGCGGGTACCCGGTCGCGAGCCTCTACTACGACTCCGCCTCGCTGCGGTACTACTGGGAGAAGATCGAGGGCCTGCGGTTCCGCCGCAAGGTCCGCGTGCGCGCGTACGGCGAGCGGCACGAGCTGACCGATGAGACGCCGGTCTACATCGAGATCAAGCAGCGGGTCAACCGGGTCACGCAGAAGCGGCGTGTGAAGGTGCCGTACCTGCTGGCGCGCCGGCTGTGCGACGAGGCGGTCCTCATCGACCACCTGCCGGAGCAGCGGCCGTTCCTCGAGGAGGTCATGGGCCTGGTCGAGGGGCACGGGCTGCGGGCCACCGCGATCACGGCGTACAGCCGCGAGGCGTACCTCGGGTCCGACGCGGACCTGGGCCTGCGCGTGACGATCGACCACCGGGTGCGCGGCCGCGACCGGGACTTCCACCTGGGCGCCGAGGTCGAGAACCGGCTCATCATCCCGCCGCACAAGGCGATCGTCGAGGTCAAGGCCAACGAGCGGGTCCCGTACTGGGTCACCGACACGGCCGCGCGCCTCGGGATGTCCGTCGTGCGGATCTCCAAGTACTGCCAGAGCATCGAGGCGCACGGCCTGGCGCCGCGCTCGGTGTTCCACGTCCCCACCGAGGACGACTACTCGGTCCACTCCAAGAACGAAGCCTCTGCTTCCGTCTAGCACCAGAAAGCGACCATGGACTTCCTTACCGGTTTCAACGACCTCTCGGCCGAGTTCAGCGTGGCGGACATCGCCATCTCGCTGACCCTGTCGTTCCTCCTGAGCTGCGCCATCGGCCTCGTCTACCGGTGGACGCACCGGAACGTCTCCTACAGCCAGTCGTACGTGCAGACCCTCATCGTCATGGGCATGATCATCGCGGTCATCATGCTCATCGTCGGCTCGAACGTGGCGCGCGCGTTCGCGCTCGTCGGCGCGCTGTCGATCATCCGGTTCCGCAACGCGCTCAAAGAGACCCGCGACGTCGGGTACATCTTCCTGGTGATGGGAGTGGGCATGGCCTGCGGCACCAGGTTCTACCTGCTGGCGATCATCGCCACGGTCGTCGTGTGCCTGGTGCTGGTCCTGATGTACCGGTTCAACTGGTTCGCGCACAACGTGCAGCGCCAGGTCGTCAAGGTCCACGTGCCGACCGACGAGGACTACGACGACCGCATCGACGACGTGCTCATCCGCAACACCGACGAGTACGAGCAGGTCAGCATCGAGACGATCCGCGGCGGAGCGCTCCTGGAGTACACGTACACGGTGCGGCTCAAGAAGGGCAGGCAGCCGTCCGGGCTCCTCGGCGAGCTGCGCGAGGTGACCTCGGGCCAGCAGGTGACCGTCCTGACCGGTTACGACCAGACGGACCTGTAGCCGTGGCGGGCAGGAAGCTGCGCCACCGGATCCCGGTGAGCCTCAGGCACTACTGGAAGCTCATCGTCGGGTCGGTCGGGCTGATCGCGGTGCTGACGCTGGCGGTCGGGACGGTCCGCGCGACGGCCCTGGTGTACTCGGACGCCAACGAGGGCTTCGTGGTCACCAACGACATCCAGGGGACGGTCGACCTGTTCGACACCTCGGTGGCGCACGACATCAGCCTGTCGTACAGCGACGCGGACTACGACGAGATGGTCGAGGAGTTCGAGGACTCCGGCGAGAAGGGCTGGATCAAGGCCGACATCACCATCGACGGCGTCACGATCTCGGACGTCGGGATCCGCTTGAAGGGCAACTCGACGCTGTCGGCGCTCGGCGGCGGCATGTCGATGGGCGGCGGTGAAGGCGAGGACGGCGGGGGCTTCCCCGGCGGGGGCCAGATGCCCGAGGGGATGGAGCTCCCTGAAGGCATGGAGATGCCCGAGGGCATGGAGTTCCCCGGCGGCGGCGAAGGCGGCGCCGGGGGCATGGGCGGTTCGACGCTGAGCTTCGACGACCCCGAGGGCCTGCCGTGGCTCGTGGACTTCTCGAAGTACGTCGACGGCCAGGTCTACCAGGGGAACAAGCAGATCAGCCTGCGCGTGGACTCCGCGATGGGCGGGACCACCGAGGGCACCTCGCTCAACGAGGCCGTGACCCTGGAGCTGCTCGATGCGAGCGGCCAGTCCTCGTACGACTGGACCTACTCGACGGTGTCGGTCAACGGCGGCGAGGCGGTCACCCGCCGGGTCGTCGACATCATGGACGTGACCTGGGCCGAGGACGAGTACGGGGAGAACACCGGGGTGCTGTACAAGGCCCTGTCGACCGGCTCGTTCACGTACCAGGGCGCCGACCCCGACGAGTACGAGGACGACTTCAAGCAGCTGAGCATGGAGGGCTCGTACGACGCGCAGCCGCTCATCGACTTCCTGGAGTGGATGAGCGAGGCCGACGACGCGACCTTCGACGCCGAGCTGGGCGACTGGATCGACGTGGAGTCCTTCGCGAACTACACGGCCTTCCAGAACCTCGTGACCAACGGCGACGACATGGCGGGGCCCGGCCAGAACTACTACCTCTGGTACGACTTCGACACCGGGCTCATCTCGATCCTGACGTGGGACGTGGACCTGACGCTCCAGAGCGCCGACCTCGCGCCCGACGAGACCGCGTCGATCGGCGGCGGTGGCGGCATGGGCGGCGGCGGCTTCGGCGGCGAGATGCCCGAGGGCATGGAGCTCCCCGAAGGGATGGAGCTGCCGGAGGGCATGGAGATGCCCGGCGGCGACGGCGAAGAGGGCGGCGGCTTCAGCATGGGCGGCAACGAGTTGAAGGAGCGGTTCCTCGCGTCGGAGGCGTTCCAGGACGAGTACGACGCCGCCTACCAGGAGCTGTACGACACGCTGTTCGCCTCGGGTGCTGCACTCGACGCAGTGGTCACGGCTCAGGAATCGGCGGAACTGAACGGCGGCGACGGCGCGGCCTCCGCGGAGTCGCTGACGTCGATCGTCCAGCAGCGCACGGAGTTCCTCGCGGAAGCACTGGCGCAGTAGAACAGAAGGGCCCCCGGTGCGGCACGGCACCGGGGGCTTTTCGCTTGCGGCTCAGCCGGTGAGGGCCGGGCCGAGGACCAGGGCCGCCACCGAGAAGTAGATGAGCAGGCCGGTCGCGTCGCACAGGGTCGAGACCATCGGGGCCGACACGAGGGCCGGGTCGATGCCGACTTTCTTGGCCAGCAGCGGCAGCAGCGAGCCGACGAACGTCGACCACGTGCAGATGACCAGCAGCGTGATCGCGATGATGAGCCCGATGTCCCAGCCGTAGACGAAGCCGACGACGGGACCGCCGACGAGCGCGAGCAGCGTCCCGAGGACGAAGCCCACGCGCGACTCGCGCCAGGTGATGCGGAAGGCGTCGGAGAAGCGGACCTCGCCGACGGCCATGGCGCGGATGATCGTCACCGACGCCTGCGACCCGGAGTTCCCGCCGGTGCCGGTGAGCAGCGAGATGAAGACCGCGAGGACGGTGACGTTCGCGAGATACGTCTCGTAGTAGTTGAGCACCGTGACGGTGAGCGAGGCCGAGACGGCGAGGACGAGCAGCCACACGGCGCGCTTGCGCGCCAGCATGAACACGCCCGCCGACAGGTACGGCCGGTCCAGCGGCTCGGCGCCGGCGCTGCGGGCGACGTCCTCGGTGTCCTCGGCTTCGAGGACCTCCATGGCGTCGTCCCAGGTGATGAGCCCGACGAGGCGGTCCTCGTGGTCGACGACCGGGAGCGCGTTCAGGTTGGCCTCCTGGATGAGGCGCGCGGCCTCCTCCTGGTCGGTGTCGGTGGAGACCTGGTAGTGCTCGCTGGCGATGAGGTCGGTGACCTCGGTGTCGGGGTCGGCGCTGACGAGGTCGGCGAGCGTGACGGTGCCGAGGAGCTTGCGGTGCCCGTCGGTCACGGGGAGGACGTCGAGGTGCCGGGGCCGCTCCCGCAGGTGCCGGATCCGCTCGATCGCGGCGGCGGCGGTCATCGACGCGCGCAGCGACACGTAGTCGGGCGTCATGATGCGCCCGGCGGACTCGGAGTCGTACCCGAGGAGCTGGGCGGTCTGGCGCCGGTCGGCGGCGCTCAGCTGCGACTGGAAGCGGGTCGCGACCTTGGCGGGCATCTCGTCGAAGAGCTTGGCCCGGTCGTCGGCCTCCATCGACTCGAGCAGCTCGCGCACGAAGTCGGTCTTGAGGCCGTCGATGAGCTCCTGCTGGTGGACCGGGTCGAGCTCCTCGAAGACGACGAGCGCGCGGTCCTTGGGGAGCAGCCGGAACCTGAGCGCCTGATCGGCCAGGTCCATGCGGGGGAGCTCTTCGACGAGCTCCACGGTCGAGAAGTCGGCGAGTTCGAGCCGGAGTGCGGCGAGTTCATCGACCGCCGCGGGCGAAATGGGCTGAATGGTCGTCGCCATGCGTCAGCCACCTCCTAACACGAGGAAAGGGCCGTGCCTCTCGACGCGTCAGCAGAAAACGCAGGTCAGGCTGCCCGCTCTACGATAAGAGGGCGCGAGGCACGGTGAAAGCAAAATGGGAAGAACGCGGTCGTATCTCGACTGGATCCGGGGTCGTCACCCATGGCCCTCACCTCCTCGGGTCGGAACTGCACCTGACCGCTCCACAATACCCGTCCCCTGTGAACAACATCGCTCTCCGGGGTACCCGGAGACTCGCAGCTCACACTGGGACTGAACGGACAGTGAACACGAAAAGGCCGGGCGTGTCGCCCGGCCTTTCCCTGTGGTGGACTAGCTCAGCTTGTCCAGGATGATCTGGCGGACGGTGCCCGCGTCGGCCTGGCCCTTGGTGGCCTTCATGACCGCGCCGATGAGGACGCCGGCGGCCGCGTGGGTGCCGCCGCGGATCTTGTCGGCGACGGCCGGGTTCGCGGCGATGGCCTCGTCGACGGCCGCTTCGAGCGCGCCGGTGTCGGAGACGACCTCCAGGCCGCGCTTGGCGGCGACGTCGGCCGGGGAGCCCTCGCCGGCGAGGACGCCGTCGATGACCTGGCGGGCGAGCTTGTCGTTCAGGCGCCCGTCGTCGACCATGCCCTGGAGCTCCGCGACCTGCGCGGGCGTGATGGCGAGCGCGGCGAGCTCGTCGCCGGACTCGTTGGCGCGGCGCGACAGTTCGCCGAGCCACCACTTGACGGCCCCCGAGGGGGTCGTCCCGGCGGCCACGGTCGCCTCGATGAGCTCGACGGCGTCGGCGTTGACGACCGACTGCATGTCCTTGTCCCCCAGGGACCATTCGGCCTGGAGGCGCTCGCGGCGCTTGCGCGGCAGCTCGGGCAGCGAGGCGCGCAGCTCCTCGACCCACTCGCGGGAGGGCTCCATGACGGCGAGGTCGGGCTCCGGGAAGTACCGGTAGTCCGTGGCCTCCTCCTTGGAGCGGCCGGGGCTGGTCTCGCCGGTGGCCTCGTGGAAGTGGCGGGTCTCCTGGAAGATCCGCTCCCCCGCGTCGAGGAGCGCGGACTGGCGGCGCACCTCGTAGCGGACGGCGCGCTCGACCGAGCGCAGCGAGTTGACGTTCTTCGTCTCGGTGCGGGTGCCCCACTCCTCGCCGGGCCTGTTGAGCGAGAGGTTGACGTCGCAGCGCAGGGAGCCCTGCTCCATGCGGACGTCGGAGACGCCGAGGGAGCGGACGATGTCGCGCAGTTCGGCGGTGTAGGCGCGGGCGACCTCGGGGGCGAGGGCGCCGGTGCCGGGGACGGGGCGGGTGACGATCTCCACGAGGGGGATCCCGGCCCGGTTGTAGTCCACGAGGGACTCGGTGGCGCCGTGGATGCGGCCGGTCGTGCCGCCCACGTGGAGGGTCTTGCCGGTGTCCTCTTCGAGGTGGACGCGCTCGATCTCGACGCGGTGGACCTCGCCGTCGACGACGACGTCGACGTAGCCGTTCTCGCAGAGCGGCTCCTCGTACTGGGAGGTCTGGAAGTTCTTCGGCATGTCCGGGTAGAAGTAGTTCTTCCGGGCGAAGCGGGTCCAGGTGGCGATGGTGCAGTTGAGCGCCAGGCCGATCTTGATGGTGGCCTCGACGGCGGCCCGGTTGGCGACCGGGAGGGCGCCGGGGAGGGCCAGGCAGACGGGGCAGACCTGGGTGTTGGGCTCGGCGCCGAACGTGGTGGCGCAGCCGCAGAACATCTTGGTGTGCGTGTCGAGCTCGATGTGGGTCTCGAGGCCGAGGACGGGCTCGTAGGTCTCCACGGCCTGCTCGAAGGTGTTCAACTTCGTCATTCGCTTACTTCCCTTCGAGTTCGGGCGCGGTGTCGGCGAGCAGGACGTCCTGGGTGGACTCCAGGGCGGCCGCGACGCGGTAGGTGATGTCGTCGCCCAGGACCGGGCCCATGACCTGGAGGCCCACGGGCATGCCCTCGGAGAGGCCGACCGGGACGGAGACGCCGGGGCCGCCGTACATGTTCGTCGGGATCGTGTAGAGGTCGGCGAGGTACATCTGGTATGGGTCGCCGGTGCGGGCGCCGAACTCGAACGCGATGAACGGCGTGGTCGGGCTGATGATCGCGTCGACTTGCTCGAAGGCGCGCTCGAAGTCCTGCTTGATGAGCGTGCGGACCTTCTGGGCCTTGCCGTAGAACGCGTCGACGTACCCGGCGCTGAGCGCGTAGGTGCCGAGGATGATGCGGCGCTTGACCTCCGGGCCGAAGCCCGCTTCGCGGGTGAGGCTCATGACCTCTTCGAGCGAGTGCTTGCCGTCGTCGCCGGAGCGGAGGCCGTAGCGGACGCCGTCGTAGCGGGCGAGGTTCGAGGAGGCCTCGGACGGGGCGATGAGGTAGTACGTCGGCAGCGCGTACGCGAACGACGGGCAGGAGACCTCGACGATCTCGGCGCCGAGCTTCGCGAGCTGGTCGACGGACTGGCGGAAGGCCTCCACGACGCCGGGTTCGGCGTCGCCGTAGGTCGACTCGAACTCGCGGACCACGCCGAGTTTGACGCCGGAGAGGTCGCCGTTCGCGCCGGCCTTCGCGGCCTCGACGACGGGCGGGACGGGCGCGTCGATGGAGGTCGAGTCGCGCGGGTCGTACCCGGAGATGACCTCGTGGAGGAGCGCGCCGTCGAGGGCGTTGCGGGACACGGGGCCCGGCGTGTCGAGCGACGACGAGAAGGCGATGAGCCCGTAGCGGGAGTTGCCGCCGTAGGTGGGCTTGGCGCCGAAGGTGCCGGTGACGGCGCCGGGCTGGCGGATGGAGCCGCCGGTGTCGGTGCCGATGGCGAGCGGGGCCATCTTCGCGGCGACGGCCGCGGCGGACCCGCCGCCGGAGCCGCCGGGGATGCGGCCGGTGTCCCACGGGTTCAGGGTCTTGAAGTACGCGGAGTACTCGGTGGAGGAGCCCATGGCGAACTCGTCCATGTTCGTCTTGCCGAGGATCGGCATCTTCGCGGCCTTGATGCGCTCGACGATCGTCGCGTCGTAGGGCGGGATCCAGCCTTCGAGGATCTTGGAGGCCGCGGTGGTCGGGAGGCCCTTGGTGACCACGACGTCCTTGATCGCGATGGGGACGCCCGCGAGCGGGCCGACGGTCTCGCCGGCGGCGATCGCGGCGTCGGCCTCGGCCGCGGTGGCGAGCGCGCCGTCGCGGTCGACGTGCAGGAACGCCTTGATCGTGCCATCGACGGCGGCGATGCGGTCGAGGAACGCGGTGGTGACCTCGACGGAGGTGAGGCGGCCCTCGCGGATGTCCGCGGCCAGTTCGGCGGCGGTCTTGTCGATGATGCGGCTCATCTATGCCTCCTCGTCCAGGATGCGCGGGACGCGGAAGCGGTCCTCGGCGGTGTCGGGGCCGCCCGCGAGGACGGCGTCGCGGGGCAGGGACGGCTGGGGCTGGTCTTCCCGGAACACGTTCACCAGCGGCACCGCGTGCGAGGTCGGCTGGACGCCGTCCGTGTCCACTTCGGCGAGCGTCTTCATCGACTGGAGGATGACGTCGAGCTGTCCGGCGAAGGCGTCGAGCTCGTCATCGGTGACCTCAAGGCGGGCCAGCCGCGCCAGGTGCGCGACTTCCTCGCGTGAAATCGTACTCACGACAGGTGTTTCCTAACGGTTACTAGCTGCGGGAAGACCAGTCGAGTCTAGGCCGTGCGCGGCGGCGGCCCGAGGCGGGCACGGCCGGGGCGCGGACGGGTCATAGCGCCGCGGACGGTCCGGTGCCGCGGGGTGTGACGGACGGGTCGCGAAAACGGGTTGTCATGGATCGAGCAGGGTGGATACGACCCCCTAGCCACGGCGAATGTGACGTGATACTCTTTCGGCACTGGTTCGGAACGGGTTTCCTGGTTTCCTTTCTGTTTCCTTGCTAAGAACGAGTCGGTGGGTGTTCCGACTTGTGGTGGTGTTCTCGGACCAGTACGGGCCCCGGGCTTTCGCTCGGGGCCCATTCTTTTTGCCTTACAACGGGTTCCCGACCGCGGCCAGATTGCCGTCGCGGTGCTCGGGCTCGCCGTGCCAGGCCCGCCAGAGCGCCGCGTAGTGGCCGTCGAGCGCGATGAGCTCGTCGTGGTTCCCCAGTTCGGCGACGCGGCCGTCCTCGACGACGGCGATCCGGTCGGCGTCGTGCGCGGTGTGCAGCCGGTGCGCGATGGCGATGACGGTGCGGCCCTCCAGGACCGCGGCGAGGGCGCGCTCGGTGTCGCGGGCGGCGCGCGGGTCGAGCATCGCGGTGGCCTCGTCGAGGATCACCACGTCGGGGTCGGCGAGGATGATGCGCGCCAGCGCGATCTGCTGCGCGGACGCGGCGTCGAGCTCGCGGGCCTTGCCGCCCAGGGCGGTGTCGAGGCCCTCGGGCAGGTCGAAGGCCCAGTCGGCGCCGACGGCGGCGAGCGCGTCGTTCAGTTCCCGGTCGGCGGCGTCGGCCTTCGCGAGGATCAGGTTGTCGCGCAGGGAGGCCGTGAAGACGTGGTGCTCCTGGGTGACGAGGGTGACGCGGCGGCGGCGCTCGTCGAGCGGGAGCGCGGCGACGTCGACGCCGCCGATGGCGGCGCGGCCTTCGCGGGGCGTGTCGGAGCCGGAGATGAGCCGCGCGAGCGTGGACTTCCCCGCGCCGGAGGGGCCGACGACGGCGAGGCGCTGGCCTGCGGGGACGCTGAGGGAGACGCCGTGGAGGACGTCGCGGGTGCCGGACGGGTAGGCGTAGCGGACGTCGATGAGGTCGACGGTGCCGTCCACGGGCCGCTCGGTGGTGGCGTTCGCCTCGGTGTCCTCGGCTTCGGCGACGCCTTCGATGCGGGACATGGCGGCGAAGCCGCGCTGGACCTTCTCGACCCACATGAGGATGTGGTCGATGGGGAACATGATCTGGCGGGTGAGGACCGCGCAGGAGGCGACGGTGCCGAGGGTGACGGCGCCCTCGAAGTAGAGCGCGCCGCCGACGAGGAGCACGGTGGCGGTGGGGAGGGCGTAGGCGCCGTCGAGGAACGGGAAGAACACGCTGCGCAGGAACAGGGTGTAGCGGGCGGCCTTCCAGTGGCGGGCGACCGTGGCGTCCCCGGCGCCGTCGCGTTCGCCGCGGAGGCGGTAGGCCTCGGTGGTGCGGGCGCCGTCGGCGGAGGCGCCGATCGTGTCGCCGATGCCGGACTCGGCCTGGCGCTCGTTGAGGTAGCCGGTGCGGGCGCGCTTGAGGTACCAGCGGGTGCCGATGTACAGCGACGGGACGACGACGAGCATGCACAGGCCCAGGAGCGGGCTGGCCCAGAGCATCGCGCTGAAGAACACGATGACCTTGAGGACCGAGACGATGATCTGCGGGAGCCCGTCGCGGAAGAGGACCCCGGCTTCGGGGACGTCGGCGGAGGAGCGGGTCATGAGGTCGCCGGACCCGGCCTGCTCGACGACGGGCATGGGCAGGCGCAGGGCGCGGTCGACGAACTCGACGCGCATGCGCGCGGAGAGCTTCTCGCCGAGGCGGTGGGACACGAACGTCCCGAGCCAGGTGAAGGCGACGACGGCGACGATGGAGGCGATGAGGCCGAGCGCGAGCCGGTCGATGACGCCGGCGCCCTCTCCGGCGGTGAGGCGATCGAGCATCTCGCCGAGGAGGAGCGGGGCGACGGCGGCGGCGACCGCGGCGACGAGGTGGAGGCCGACCGCGGCGGCGGCGCGGCGCTTCTCGGACAGGAGCAGGCGCAGGAATGCGCGGCGGACCGCGGGCGTGTCGGCGACGGGCAGCTGGCCGGCGGGGCGTTCGGGCGCCGTGGTGGTCATGCTTCCTCCCGGGAGACGAGTGCGCGGTAGTCGGGGTGCTCTGCGGCGAGCTCGTGGTGCGTGCCGGTGGCGATGACCTTGCCGCCCTGGACGAACGCGACGCGGTCGGCGCGGCCGAGCCACAGCGGCGAGGTGGTGGCGACGGCGGTGGCGAGGCCCGAGCGGGTCGCGGAGAGCCGGTCGACGATGCGGGCCTCGGTGTGCGAGTCGACCGCGGAGGTCGGCTCGTGGAGCAGGAGCGCTTCGGGCGCGGCGGCGACGGCGCGGGCGAGCCGGAGGCGCTGGCGCTGGCCGCCGGAGAGGGTGCGGGCCTGGTTGTCGAGCCGGGAGTCGAGGCCGTTCGGGAGGGACTCGACGACGTCGGCGGCGGAGGCGGCCTCGATGGCGGCGGCGACGCGGTCGCGGCCGTCGCGGGCGCCGATCGCGGCGGCGAGGGTGCCCGCGAACAGGTACGCGTCGTGGTCGGCGACGAGGACGCGGCGGTGGAGTTCGTCGCGGTCGAGCACGGCGACGGGGACGTCCCCGAAGCGGGCCTCGGAGTGCTCGTAGCCGCCGAGGCGGTCGAAGACGCGGGCGACCTGCTCGGAGTCGGCGGAGGCGACGGCGAGGAGCTCGCCGCCTTCGACGGTGAGCCCGGACTGGGGGTCGTGGAGTTCGGCGCCGGCGGCCGGGCCGGGGAGGATCTCGGCGGGGGCGTCGCGTTCGGGGGTATTGAGCAGCTCGCAGACCTTCCCGGCGGCGACGCGGCCTTCGATGATCCGGTAGGTGCAGCCGATGAGCCAGTGGACGGGCAGCAGCAGGGCGCTGGTGTACCCGAACGCGGCGACCATCTGGCCGGGCGTGAGGTCCCCGGAGGCGACCTGGCGGGCGGCGATCCAGATGACGACACCGAGGAGGACCGCGGGGGTGCCTTCGCCGAGGGCGTTGAGCCACGCCTGCGGGGCGGCGACCTTGTACCCGGCTTCGCGCAGCGCCTCGGAGTCCTGGCGGTAGGAGGCGGTGAAGCGGGCCTCGCCGCCGATGCCGCGCAGGACGCGCAGGCCGGAGACGATGTCGGAGGCGCGGCCGGTGATGTCGCCGACGCGCTCGCGGTAGGCCTCCTGGCGGTCCTGGAGCCTGTTCAGGACCGGGCCGGTGACGAGGCCGACGACGAAGACGCCGATGAAGATGGTGAGGCCCAGGGCGACCGAGGTGTTGAAGAGGAGGACGCCGACGGCGATGAGGCCGACGAGGCATCCGGCGGTCGGCGAGAGGGAGTCGACGGCCCAGGAGATCCGGTTGATGTCGGTGGCGCCCACGGAGACGACCTCGCCGGTGGTGAGCTTGCGGCGCAGCTCGTCGCCGAGGCGGTTCACTTTGCGGGTGGCGAGCTGGAGCGTGCGGTACGAGGCGTCCATGCGCCAGTACACGGTGAGGCGGTGGGACCAGACGATCATCGCGGCGGTGGCGAACCCGGCGAGGATCATGCCGCCGGCCCAGAACGTCAGGGCGCCCCAGTCGTGCGCGCGCAGGCCGTTGTCGACGGCGCCGGTGAGGAAGTACGGCAGGACCGGGAGCGAGCCGAGGGCGAGGCCGGAGGTGAAGAGCGCGGCGAGCGCGAGGCCCTTGTTGCGGCTGGCGAGCCAGGCGAGGAGGCGCCAGGGGGTGCGCGGAGGCTCGACGGGGTCGCCGCGGGAGCCGTCGGGCAGCAGCGGGTCGGCGAGCGGGTATTCGGGAGCGCGGAGGAACCTCACTTGCCGAGCGTAAAGGCAGGGTCCGACAACCGGCAATCGATTAACCCCCGATGTGAGGCTTGACCTGCGAATTCGCCTGAATTCGGGTGACCTGGGCGTATCCGAGGGGTTCTCGCGGACGATGCACTACGATGTCCGGGAACCCGGGGAGGACCGCCATTCACCGTCAGCGCGCGATCGGCCTGAAGCTGTTCATCGCTGCCGCCGCACTCGCCTTCGGATACCTCGCTTGGGTTGCGGCCCATCCCCTCTCGGTGTGGCTCCTCGGCCACTGCCACGTCCCCGACCGGGCGTCCCTTGCGATAGCGCTCCTCATGTACGCCCTCGTCCTGGCACTCCTGGGACTGGTGTGGTGGAGCTGCCTGACGACGGCCCTGGGGGCCGCCCGCCTGGTCGCGCCCGACGGCGGGCCGAAGGCGCACCGGGCTTCCGCGGGGCCGGGCCGCCGCGGTTCTGTCGCGCTCCAGTTCGGGGCCTGGGTCTGCGCGGGACGCGCGCCGCCGCTCGCGGCGTGATCCCAGCCTGCACGCCGACGCACTGACCGTGCGGTTCTGCGGCGTGCCGTCCCGTTGCCGCACTTCCCGACTGGAGCACCCTGTGCCGACCCTGTATTCAGAGAACCTGCTGGAACCCGAGTGGACCGGCGAGCTGTGGGGCGCCGAGGGCCGCCCCGTGCTGCTGCTGACCGAGACCGGCGAGGACCGGTCCGCGTGGTGGCCGGTCGCCGCGCGCCTCGCCGCCGCGCACGCCGTGGCGGTCCTGGACCTGCCCGAAGGAGGCCGGATCGGCGACCGCGCCGAGACGCTCGCGCAGTTCGTGGCCGACATGGGGACCCGCGCGCCCGTGGTCGCGGCCTACGGTCGCGCGGCGATCATCGCCTCGCTGTTCGCGTGCCGGTACGTCGCCCACGGCGTGGCCGCCATCGAGCAGGCCCTCGACGCGCCCGCGGCCGACGAGGACACGGCCGCCGCGCTGGAGGAGATCACCGCGGGCCCGCGGAAGGTCAAGTGCCGGTACGTGTCCGTGTTCGCGGCCGAACCGCGGCCGGGCTACGCGGCGTGGCTCGCCGAGCGGATCCCCGGCGCCGAGTGCGCCGTGTACGGCACCGAGGGCCCTTATCCGCACCTGAGCGCGCCGGAGCGGTTCACCTCGGACGTGCGCGCACTGGCGTCCTGAGCGGGGAAACGACCGTCCATTTGACACGGAGCAACGGTCCGGAAACGGTTACATGGAGTTTTGTTTCATCAGAGTCCTTCTCAACGAAGAAAATCTTCGATATGGTCTCAGTCACGATTCGAACCTCTACCCCCCGACCGATCCCCGCTCCGTCCGCGGCGGCGAGCAGCGCCGCCGCAGGAATTCCGAAGGGACGCAATCGCATGACCCACCAAGAATCGCGAATCCCCCGCTCCCGCCGCTGGGTGCTCTCCCGGGCCCTCATGGTCGGCGGCGCAGTGGGCGCCGCCGCGGTCCCGACCGTGTTCGCACTCCAGTCCGCGAGCGCCGCGACCTCGGTCGACATGGAGCTCGTGCTCGTGGCCGCGATGGTCGACCCGCAGAAGTCCGGCACCGGCACCACGCTCAACGCGGCGGCCTCGGTGAAGGCCGTCGAGCAGGCGCTCGACGCGAAGAACCACCTTGCGACGTCCGCAGTGGACGGCCACTACGGCACCTCGACCATCACGGCGTACTCCGCGTGGCAGAAGGCCCTCGGGTACTCCGGCCTCGACGCCAACGGCATCCCCGGCCCCACCTCGCTGACCCGCCTCGGCAGCGACACCGGCCTGTACACCGTGACCCGCCAGGTCAGCATCGGGTCCAACTCGGACTCCTACGGCGGCAGGCGGGTCAACACCCGCACCAAGAACATGCTGGCCGCCGCCGACGGGAAGCTCTCCTGGAGTCTGGCGCTGACGCAGGGGTCCTACACGACCGGCAACCCGTCCTCGGCGGGCACGCACGACGGCGGCGGCGTCGTCGACATCAGCGTCAGCGGTATGTCCACGACGCAGCGCTGGCAGACGGTGAAGGCCCTCCGCGACGTCGGCTTCGCGGCCTGGCTGCGCACCCCCGAGCAGGGCTTCAGCTACCACATCCACGCGAACGCGATCGGCGACACCGACATGGTGGCCGTCGCGCGGGCGCAGGTCCACGACTACTTCTACGGCAAGAACGGGCTGGCGAGCCACGCCGCCGACAACACCCCCAGCTCCTACAAGGGTTCGTTCACCTGGTGGGAGCAGTACAAGCGGAGCTGACAACGGCTCGAAGAGAAAGACCGGCGGGCGGGGCCACACAATGGCCCCGCCCGCCGCTTCGCTTGCGCTAGTTGCCTTGCAGGCGGTCGAGCCAGCTGGAGCCGGAGCCCGAGCTTCGGGACTGCTGGCTGCGGCGAATACCGACGATGTCGATGACGGTGTCCACCAATCGCTCCGGGTTGTCCGTGATGACGGCGGCCCGCGGGTGGAGGCTCGCGCGCGAATTCGGACTGCTGGTGAACATCGCAGCCGGGGTGGGAATGCCCGCTGCGACCATGCGATCGAGCAGTGCGACACCGGCGAAATCTCCGTCAGGTCGGCCCAGATCGGTGATGACCAGGTCGTACTTGCGGCCGCCGAGAAGATTCATGGCCTCATCGCTGGAGAGGGCCGTGTCGACGGTGATTCCGGTGGTGCGGAACAGGCGAATGAGCGTTTCGTTCCATTCCGGGCGGTCGTCGACCCAGAGGATCGCACCGCCGTTGAGGAGGTCCGCGGAGAAGACCAGGCGAATTGCCGCGTCCAGACTGCGCTGGGAGTCCTCGGCGAAGGACACGGACTGGTACGACCGCGGCGGCACCGCTCCGGGGTAGCTCTGGTTCCGGGGCAGCGGCGGCGCGTAGTAGGTCGTGGGGCGCGGCTCGGTGAGGGGGATCGGGGGCTCGTCGTTCTTCGGCTTGGCGCCGTTGTCGTTCGGTTCGTCGGCGGGCGGGGTGTTCATGGGGCGCAGGCGCACGGGCTCGGTGTCCTCGTCGTCGGGGGCGACGATCGGGGGCGGCGGGGCGAAGTCCGGGGGCGCGTAGCCGCCGGGCTGGACCGGGATGGGCGGGAGGGGGCCGTTCCAGTCGGGCTGGGGCAGCGCGGCGGGGCCGCGGACGTAGGACTCCTCGATGGCCTGCTGCGCGAGTTCGACCGTGACCCAAGGGGTCTCGACCTTCGTCATCCGCGGGGCCTGCTGCGAGAAGATGCGCTTGGCGACGGCCAGCGCGATGAAGCCGAAACCGATCCAGAGGAAGGCGGGCAGCACCTTGATCAGCTCGATCCAGATGGCTTCGCTCATGAATGGCTCCAAGGAGGGGGTACCGGGCCGGGCATCTCAACCCTAATCGGCCGACGCCATCGATCGGGTACCCCCTGGTACCTATCGGGTGAGTGCCTTGTACAGGGCGACCCACCGGTCCGGGTGGACGAGGCCGACCGGGGCGTCCTTGGCGATCCCGGCCTCGGCGCAGGCGCGGGCGGCGGCGCGGGCCGAGACCGCTTGGCGCAGCGAGGCGGCAAGGGAGCCGCCGATGCCGGTGAAGCCGAGGGCGACCATGTCGCGGTAGTCGCGGAGGGCGCGGCGCGGCAGCAGGGGCCTCGGGCGGCGGGTGAGGTGGAGGACGGCGGCGTCGACCTTGGGGACGGGCCGGAACTGCTCGCGGCCGATGCGGATGCCCAGGGCGAGTTCGTGTTCGGGCCAGGCGTCGACGGCGAGCTTGGACCAGCGCCCGTAGTCGCCGGTGTGCTTGCGGGCGAACTCGCGCTGGACGACGAGGCTCGCGGTGGTGAGGGCGGGCGCGTCGAGGCACCAGCGGACGATGTCGGTGGTGATCGCGAAGGGCACGTTGGCGACGACGCGGAACGGCTCGCGCGGCGGCTCGGCGTCGCGGAAGTCGCCGGTGCTCAGGCGGAAGCGGTCGAGGTGCCCGTAGCGGGACGTGAGGCGTTCGGCGAAGTGGCGGTCCTTCTCGTAGGCGAGGACGCGGCGGGCGCGGTCCAGGAGCGGGCCGGTGAGCATGCCGCCGCCGGGGCCGACCTCGACGACGAGGTCGTCGGGGCCGACGTCGGCGGCGAGGCGGTCGGCGAGGCGCGGGTCGGCCAGGAAGTTCTGGGACAGGCGCTTGCGGTTCGAGGCGCCGGCGTAGCTGGAGCGCGGAGCATGGCTGCGGGACATGGAAGACCTCTGCGGAAGTAGTCGAATCAGGACGGTTGATTCGCCTAGACCGCGCAGTGGCGCAGCGGGTGCCGTCAGAGGGCACCGTCAAGGACCGGCGGGAGCCGGTGGAGGCGTGCGCGTGCGGGGCCTAGGCCGCCGCGCGCAGCCGGGTGAAGCACGGGCTGAACGCGGCGCACGCGCTGAGCCCAGGAGATCCGCACATGCGGGAGAGGCTACCGGAGGGACCGGGAGCCGTCGAGCCGTTTTTCGCCGCTGCGGATGGGGCCGGTGTCGCCGGTCGAATAACGGCCGGGCACGTGGAGGCGGAGCACCGCTTCGCCGGCCCAGTCGGGAACGGAGGCGGGGCGGGAGGCGGCGGCCATCGTGATGAACGCCAAGGGGACCGTCCACAGCGCGGGCTGGGCGAGGAGGATCGACCAGGTGCCCGGGGGCAGGTCGAGGACGACCGAGGCGAGGGCCGCGCCGGTGGAGGAGGCGGCGCCGACGAGGAGCCCGGCGGTCGCGCCGGTCGCGGTGAGGCCGCGCCACCAGATGCCGAGGGTCAGCAGCGGGCAGAACGTGGAGGCGGCGACCGCGAAGGCCCAGCCGACGAGGACGTTGATGTCGACGTCCTCGGCGGGCAGGGACAGGACCACCGCGAGCGCGGTGCCGACGAGGACCCCCATGCGCAGCTTGGAGAGCGAGCCGCCGAAAAGGTCGTGCGAGAGGCCCCCGGCGAGCGCGAGGAGGAGCCCGGAGGACGTCGACAGGAACGCCGCGAACGCGCCCGCGGCGACGAGGGCCGTCAGGACCGCGCCGACGGTGCCCGGGGCGATGGCTTCGGGGACGAGGACGGGCACGACGTCGGTCTCGACGGGGTTCGGGACGGCGATGCGCCCGAGGAGCCCGTAGACGACCGGGAAGAGGTAGAACAGGCTCAGCAGCATGATGACCGAGACGGCGACGCGGCGGGCCGCGCGGGCGCCCGCGACGGTGTGGAAGCGCATGACGACGTGCGGGAGTCCCATGGCGCCCAACGTGGTCGCCACGAGGACCGAGACCGTGGCGAGGAGCGAGTGGCCCGAGCCGTCGAGGTCGAGGAGCGGCCGGGCCCAGTCCGGGTCGGGGCCGTGGGCCGTGAGCGCGGCCTCGCGGCGGTCGGACCCGGCGAGGACGATGAGGACCACGGCGGGGCCCGCGATGAACGCGAGCTTCACGAGGTAGTGGAACGCCTGAACATAGGTGGCCGAGCGCATCCCGCCGACGGCGATCGTCGAGGAGACCACGAGCCCGGCGCCGATGACGCCGATCCAGTACGGGATCCCGGAGACGAGTTCGAGGACCACCCCGGCGGCCTTGAACTGCGGCAACAGGTACAGCAGCATGATGACCAGGACGACGAGGCCGCACATGCGGCGGATCCGCGGCGAGCCGAGGCGGTACTCCGCGAAGTCGGGGACCGTGTAGGCGCCGCTGCGGCGCATGGGGCCGGCGACGAGGGCCGCGACGAGCACGTACCCGGCGGTGAAGCCCACGGCGTACCACATCGCGCCGACGCCGTTCTTGACGAGCAGGCCCGCGAGGCCGAGGACCGAAGCGGCCGAGACGTACTCCCCCGCGATGGCGAGGGCGTTCCAGCCGGGCACGATCGAGCGGGAGGCGACCAGGAAGTCGGGCGTGGACCGGGCGGCGCGCACGCCCCACACGCCGATGACGACGCTGGCGACGAGGACCAGCGTGATCGAGGCGAGGCCGAGCATCAGGGGCCGTCCGGCGCGTGGTCGTCCTCGACGCGTTCAGCGCGGCGCACGTGGACGGCCGCGAGCGCGAGGAGCACCGGGTAGGGCGCGAAGAACAGGACCGCCCAGCCGAGGCGGCCGGGCACGAACGCGGCGGCCGCGAGCAGGACCGCGAGGGCGATCGCGAGCGCGGCGGCGGTGCGGACGGCGAGGCGGCGCTGGCGGCGCAGGGCCCGTTCCGCCGCTTCGAGGTCGATCGCGGAGGAGGGGATCGCGGGCCGCCCGGCGAGGTGGCTGAGCCGCCCCATGGCGTCCGCCCCGCGCCGTTGCGCGAGGCGGGTCTGGGGGCTGGTGACGCGGACCCTTTGAATCACAGCGTTTACTCCGGTTCGGGGAAGCGAGCGAAGCGAGCGGCTGGGCGGGGCGACGGGTGCGGGGTCATGAGTCTCCGCGGACGGCTTGGAGGAGGCGCTCGCGTAGAAGACGAGAGTGCCTGCGGCTCACCGGGACTTCACCGGCGCCGGTGACGGCGACGAGCCCGGCTGTGGAGGTCACCCGCAACTCCGTGATTGAAGCGAGGTTGACGAGGAAGGACCGGTGCGCGCGCACGAATCCGGCTGCGTCCCAGACTTCTTCGAGGTAGGTGAGGGACTGGCGGAGGAGGTGCGAGTGGCGTCCTGAGTGGAGTCGCACGTAGTCGCCGTGGGCTTCGGCGTAGGCGATGTCGTCGCGGCGGACGAAGACCGTCCGGCCTGCCAGCTCCACTTGGACTACGGCGAGGTCGTCCGCCTTGTCCCCCGCCGGGGCCGGGCCGGAGCGGCGGCGGCCGATGCGGGCGACGGCTTCGGCGAGGCGTTCGGGCCGGAAGGGCTTGAGCAGGTAGTCGACCGCGCCGAGGCCGAACGCCTCGACCGCGTGGTTGTCGTAGGCGGTGACGAACACGATGGCCGGGGGGTGCGAGAGGCGCCGCAGGATGCGGGCGACGTCGATGCCGGTGAGGCCGGGCATGGCGATGTCGAGGAAGGCGGCGTCGAAGGTGCCCTCGCCGAGGAGCCGCACGGCCTCGTCGCCTCCGGCGGCGCTCTGGACCTCGCCGACGCTGGGCTGCTCGGCGAGCTGGCCGGCGAGTTCGGCGCGGGTGGAGGACTCGTCCTCGACGACGAGGACGCGCAGACCGCTGCTCATGCGTGGACTCCTCGGGCGTAGCGGGGGATTCTCACGGTGGCCTTGGTCCCGGCGCCGGGGGCGGTGTCGAGCCAGAGGCCGTACTCGGGACCGTAGACGGCCCGCAGCCGCTTGTCCACGTTCGCGAGGCCGATGCGTCCCGATCCGGCGCGCGAACCGGTCAGGATCGCCTTGGCGACATCGGGGTCCATGCCGTCGCCGTCGTCCTCGACCTCGATGACGCACAAGGGGCCCTCGGAGAAGCCGCGGACGGCGATGTGGCCGGTGCCGGGCTTGGTCTCGAAGCCGTGCCGGACGGCGTTCTCGACGATCGGCTGGACGACCAGGAACGGGATGGGCACGGGCAGGACCTCCGGGGCGATGCGCACGGTGATGTCGAGTCGGTCGTCGAAGCGGGCCCGCTGGAGCTCCAGGTAGGTCTGGACGGCGTGGAGCTCGTCGGCGACCGTCGCGAAGTCCCCGGTCCCGGCGAAGGAGTAGCGCAGGTAGTCGGAGAAGTCGGTGAGCAGTTCGCGGGCGCGTTCGGGGTCGGTGCGGGTGTGCGCGCTGATGGCGGCGAGGGCGTTGTGCATGAAGTGCGGGGAGATCTGGGCGCGGAGGGTGCGCAGGTCGGCTTCGGCGATGCGCTCGCGGGCGCGCACCAGGTCGGCGTGGTCGAGGGCGCGGACGACGAGGTCGGCGGCCTCGGCGAGGTCGGCGTCGCTGACGTCCCCGGAGACGAGCAGGCACCCGGCGAGGTCGCCGGAGACGACGAGCGGGGCGGCGCGCAGCGGCGGGGCGGTGACCGGTTCGAGGACGTCGAGGGTCTCGACCAGGAGCGCTTGGGCCGCATCGGGATCGATGCTCCCGGCGACGGCGAGGATCCGCTCGCAGTCGGCGAGGGCGACCGCGTCGGCGGCGAGGAGCCGGGCGAGGCGGCGGGCCGCGACTTGGGCGCCCTTGCCGGTGAGCCCGTCGGCGAGGGCCTCGCCGGTCTGGCGCGACAGCCGCAGGGCGGCGAGGGTCGCCGCACTGCCGGTCCGCCGACGCTGGCGATGAGGGGATCGCGCGATCACCCTGTCACTGTAACGTGGCGCACATCAGGGCCCGTCCAGCGGACGGGCCCTGATGCCGGAGGAGCGGACCGCCCCGGTCCGCTCCTCCGCCGGGGCCGCTCAGTGACTCGCAGCCCGCTCGGAGCCAGCACCGGTCAGCGCCCGCACTTGCAGGGTCGCGAACCGTTCGGTGTTGGACTCGTTGCTCGTCAACGTGCCGACCACGGCGAAGACGAAGCCGAGCGGGATGGACACCAAGCCGGGGTTCGACATCGGGAACCATGCGATGTCGACCCCCTCGCCGAGCAGCGAGGTCTCGGAGCCGGAGAAGACCGGGGAGAACACGACCAGCGCGATCGAGGCGACCAGGCCGCCGTAGATCCCCCACAGCGCGCCGCTGGTGTTGAACCGCTTCCAGAACAGGCTCAGCAGCAGCGTCGGCAGGTTCGCGGAGGCCGCGACGGCGAACGCGAGCCCGACGAGGAACGCCACGTTCAGGTTCTGCGCGAAGATCGCCAGGAGGATCGCGACGACGCCGATGCCGATGGAGGCGAGCTTGGCGAACCCGACCTCCTGGCGCTCGGTGGCGGTGCCGCGGCGGATCACGTTGTTGTACAGGTCGTGGGCCAGCGACGACGACGAGGCGATCACGAGGCCCGACACCGTCGAGAGGATCGCCGCGAACGCCGCCGAGGCGATGACCGCGAGCATGATCGCGCCGGTCGTCGACCCGCCGATGTCCCCGCCGACCACTTCCGCCAGCTGGGGCGCCGCGGTGTTGCCGGCCGGGTTCTGGGCGGTGATCGCCTCGTACCCGACGATCGCGGCCGCGCCGAAGCCGAGCACGAGCGTCATGAGGTAGAACGCGCCGATCAGGCCGATGCCCCAGTTGATGGAGCGGCGGGCGACCTTCGCGTCCGGGACCGTGTAGAAGCGGATGAGCACGTGCGGGAGGCCCGCGGTGCCCAGTACCAGTGCGATGCCCAGGCTGAGCAGGTCGAGCTTGTTCCACATCGTCTGGACCGCGTCCCCCGGCACCTCGACGCCGTAGCGCAGCCCCGGTTCGAGGAAGGCCGCGCCCTGGCCGGACGCCGTCGCGGCGTCGCCGAGCAGTTCGGAGACGTTGAAGCCGTACTGGGCGAGCACCATGACGGTGAGGACGGCGGCGCCGCCGACGAGGATCACGGCCTGGAAGATCTGGACCCAGGTGTTGCCCTTCATGCCGCCGAGCGCGACGTACAGGGTCATGATGAGCCCGACCAGCACGATGCCGGCGATCTTCGCGGTCTCGGCGTCCATGCCGAGGTAGGTCTCGCCTTCCTTGATGCCGAGCAGGAGGGCGATGAGCGCGCCCGCGCCGACCATCTGGGCGAGGAGGTAGAAGATCGAGACGCTCAGGGTGGAGACGGCCGCGGCGGTGCGAACCGGGCGCTGGCGCATCCGGAACGAGAGCACGTCGGCCATCGTGAACCGGCCGGTGTTCCGCAGCATCTCGGCGACCAGGAGCAGCGCCACGAGCCACGCGACGAGGAACCCGATCGAGTAGAGGAAGCCGTCGTAGCCGAACAGCGCGATGGTCCCGGCGATGCCGAGGAAGGACGCCGCCGACATGTAGTCGGAGGCGATCGCGAAGCCGTTCTGCCACGCCTTGAAGCTGCGGCCGCCGGAGTGGAAGTCGGTGGTGGTGCGCGTGTACCGGTGGCCCCAGACAGTGATGCCGATGGTGACGGCCACGGTCGCGAGGAACAGGACCATGGTGAGGGTGCGGCCCGAGCCTTCGGCCTGTGCGAGGAAGTCCATCAGCGGTCCTCTCCGTAGTGGATCGCGTCGTGGAGCTCGTCGGCCTGCGGGTCGAAGTTCCGGGACGCGTAGCGGGAGTAGCCCCAGGCGATGCCGAAGGTGGAGACGAACTGGCCGAGGCCGAGGAGCAGGGCGACGTTGACGTGCCCGAAGAGGACCGTCCCCATGAAGTCGCGGGCGTAGGCGGACAGGAGGACGTACAGCAGGTACCAGGCGAGGAACGCGACCGTCGCCGGGACGATGAACCGGAACAGGCGGCGCTTGAGCTGGGCGAAGCGGGGGTCGCCGTACATGGCGGCGATCTGCTCGTCGGTGACCTCGGGCGGTGGGCCGTCGCGAGTCGGGGTCGTAGCCATCGGGCCTTCCTCCTTGAAGGGCTTGCCGAGTCGGCGCGGTTTCCGCCGTACGTCGGCACGGTGACGGGTTTACAGGGAACCTATGGGTCGGCGGGGCCCGATTGAAGTATTGATGTGACGCGCGTCGCTGGAGTGCCGTCCCACTGCGCCGACCTGCCGACGAGCCGTCGCCGAACGGGCGGTGAGCGGTCGGCGAGCGGTCACCGCGCGAATTCGGCCCCCGCCGATGAATCCGGGCGCTCCGGATCGTCCTCATTCGGAAGGCACCGAACCGGAAAGCAGCGTGAGCCCATGGCGAGCAAGATGATCTTCCTGAACCTGCCCGTCGCCGACCTGAAGCGCTCGCAGGACTTCTACACGGCCCTCGGCTGGCGCGTCAACGCCGACTTCACCGACGAGAACGCCGCCTGCGTCGTCGTCGACGCCAACATCTGCCTCATGCTGCTCACCAAGGACTTCTTCACGACCTTCGCCGAACGCCCCATCGCCGACACCGTCGCCTACTCGTCCGCCGCCTACGCCCTGGCCCTCCCCGACCGCGACGCCGTCGACGACCTCACCGACGCCGCCCTCCTCGCCGGCGGCACCGAGGAGACCCCCATGAACGACCGCCGCGTCCAAGAGGCCGAGATCGGCATGTACGGCCGCACCTTCATCGACCCCGACGGCCACCAGTGGGAACCCTTCTACATGCCCTACCAGTAAGAGCCACAAAGGAAACCAGAAAACGCCGACGGCCGCCCCGCACCACGCGGAGCGGCCGTCGGCGCGGCTCGCTAGGGCCGGTGGCGCCAGGCATCGAGGAGCTCGTCGGGACCGATGCACCGCAGGCCGCCGACGTCGCCTCCGGACCGGGCGACCGCGATCATCGGCGTGTCCTCGTCCGCGCCCGGCAGCTGGGCGCGATGCGCGATCAGCGCGGCGAAGTCCCGCTGGTCGAAGGGCTTGCGCTCCAGCCACTTGATCGACCCGACGGCGGTGACGCGCTTGGCCACCGGCTCGCGGTCGGCGCCGACGATGTCGATCTCGGGGTTGTTCGACCTGGTCCAGTAGCCGCCGACCGCATCGGTGCCCTCGGGCAGCAGGTCCGGCGCGAGCCGCCACAGGGCGTCGCGGACGACCGGCTCGACCGCCCGGCCCCGCCACGAGGTCCAGCCCTGGCGGATCGACTTGAGCACCAGGTCCCCCCGCCCGCGCTCGACCTTCGAGATCGCCCCGGCCAGGAAGTACAGCCAGAAGCGCAGGTAGGGGTCCTCGATCCGGTAGCGGGTCTCCTTGCTCGCCCGGGTCGAGAGGGGCACTTCGGCCTTCACGATGCGGCGCCCGGCCAGCACCTCCAGCGACCGCTTCAACGTGGTCGGGGCCAGGTCCCCGGCGGCCCTCCCGATGAGCCCGAAACTGCGTTCGCCGCTCCCGATGGCCCGCAGCACTTGGCGCGCATGCGAATCGGACAAGAACTCTGGAGCAAGGAATCGCTCAGCGCCCGCCAACAGATGCGAGGTCGGGCGACGCAGAGACTGTTCTAGGAATTCCCACAACGAAGTTCTGGGTTCCCAACGGTCGAGCACGAGCGGCCACCCGCCTGTAACAAGGAAGGCGTCGAACGCCTCTGCGGCATCAAGGCCGGTCCTCTCAGCGATCTCAGCTGGGTTGAGAGGAGGAACAACCATCTCATTCCCTATTTGTTCAAGAGAACGGCTGAAGGTGTGGACCTGCTTCTTGAGCGTGTTGTCGGAGTCGATGAGAATAAGCAACGAGGGAAGGCGCGAGAGCCGTCGTTCGAAGACGCGTTGGAGCGCGCCTTCAAAACCTGCATCCTGGGCGGTCAGGTGATGCACTCCATCGATGACGACGATGCTCGGCGAATTCTCAGGCAGAATGTCTGCCAAGGAGCTCAAGGCCACGGTCCACTGGGACGGCGGTTCTTCAGAGGAGTACTCGGCCGACCGCGGAAGAGTGGACTCCTCCACGGCCTGGGCAAAGGACCGCAATTCGCCGCCATCTGGAACACCTGCCGCAGCGAAGTAGACATGGGGAACTCCGGACCGCTCGACGAACTCTTCCGTCAATCGAGACTTGCCGACCCGCCCTTGCCCTCTCATGATCAGAATCCTTCCGGGGCGCGCGGTCCCCGCTTCAGATCCGACCAGTTCAAGGTGGTTGCCAAGCCATGCGAGCTCAGACTGTCTGCCGATGAATCCGCTCAAGTTCGACTCCAAACCGAAAGTTGGAGGGAAACTATCGATGCCACCAGCCAAGATCCAGTGATTTTTCTGCATTGATTATCGTTCGCACAGGTCGGCGTTTGCATCCATCACCCGGATGGGTGACGACTCGTGCCCGGCGCCTGCGGCGCCGGGCACGAGTCGTCGGTGGTGGTCGGTTATTCGCGGTACTCGTCGGGGAGGTTGAAGAGGGGGAAGAGGCGGGCGGTGTCGAGGAAGTAGTTGAGGCCGGCGATGTGGCCGTCGCGGAGTTCGAGGACGGTGATGGACCAGGGGGTCCAGAGGCCGGGCTCGCCGGAGGGCTTGTAGTGGCCGAAGGCCGGGAGGCCGTTGGCGCCCACGGGGACCAGGCGGGAGTCGCGGCAGGCGGAGCCGGTGCCGAGCATGAACTCGGCGACGCCGGCGCGGCCCTCGACCCAGAGCGGGAACGGCGGCATGGAGAGGTTGACGTCCTGGGTGCAGAGCGCGGTGAGGGCGTCCATGTCGTACGCCTGGAAGGCGCTGACGTAGCCGTCGACGAGCTTGCGGACGTCGGCGTCGTCCATGGCGGGCGCGTCGGCCGCGGGGTCGGTGTTGACCTTCTCCATGGTCGCCTTGGCGCGCTGGAGGGCGCTGTTGACCGACGCGGGGCTGAGGTTGAGGGTCTCGGCGGTCTCGGCGGCGGAGAAGCGGAGGACCTCGCGCATGAGCATCACGGCCCGCTGCTTGGCGGGCAGGTGCTGGACGGCGGCGACGAACGCGAGGCGGAGCGTGTCCTTCGCCTCGGCGGCGGCGGCCGGGTCGGCGCCGAAGGCCATCGAGTCGGGGATGGGCTCGACCCACATGTAGTCGGGCTCGGGCGCCGGCAGGGGCGAGCCGGCGTCGGAGGCGGGGGCGAGGTCCATCGGCCGGGCCCGGCGCTGGGGGCCCTTGAGCATGTCGAGGCACACGTTCGTGGTGATCTTGTACAGCCACGAGCGCAGCGAGGAGCGGCCCTCGAAGGACGCGTAGGACTTCCAGGCGCGCGTGAACGCGTCCTGGACGGCGTCCTCGGCCTCGAAGGAGGAGCCGAGCATCCGGTAGGCGTAGGCGCACAGTTCGCGCCGGTGCGGCTCGAACTCGGCCAGCACATCGTCTTGCACTGCGGTGTTCATGGAATCAGCCTCGCATACGGGACCGACATCCGCGGCGACGGTTCGGGGATCGCCGGGCCAGGTCGGCCCGCGTGAACGGTCTCCCTTGTGGCCGTGTCGGTCTCAGCCGTGCTTGCGGTGGTCGGCCATCCAGCGTTCGAACGCGTCGGCGCTCATCGGCTTCGCGAAGTGCCAGCCCTGGCCCGCGTGGCAGCCCCAGCCCTCGAGCTGCTTGCGGACGTTCTCGTCCTCGACGCCCTCGGCGACGACCTCGACGTCCAGGGCCCGGCCCAGGTCGATCGTGGTGGAGACGATCGCGGCGTTGTCGGGGTCGTCGATGAGCGTGGTCACGAACGACTTGTCGATCTTGATCTCGGTGACCGGCAGGCGCCGCAGGTGCTGCATCGAGGAGAACCCGGTGCCGAAGTCGTCGAGGCTGATGCCCACGCCGAGGTCGGAGAGGCGCTGCACGTTCTGGAGCACGCGCCGCGGGTCGGCCATGAGCGCGGACTCGGTGATCTCCAGCTGGAGTTTCGCGGCGTCGACCCCGTAGGCGTCGATCCGCTCGGTCAGGAAGTCGGTGAACTCCGGCGACTGGAGGTCGCGGACGGACACGTTCACGGCCATGCGCAGGTCGTACCCGTGCTCCTTCCAGGCGCGGAGCTGGCGCAGGGCGATGTCGACGACCCGCTCGGTGAGCATCCGCATCACCGACGAGTGCTCGGCGGTCTCGATGATCTCCGCGGGGTTGACGACGCCGCGCTCCGGGTGGCTGTAGCGGAGCAGGGCCTCGGCGCCGATGACCTCGCCGTCCGCGAGGCGCACCTGCGGCTGGTAGAAGAGGTTCACGCCGGGCGCGTCCGGGTGGTCGAGGGCGCGGCGCAGGTCGCCGAGGAGGTGGAGGCGCTCGGGCGAGTGGTGGTCGAACTCCGCGCCGTATCGCGTATAGGACCCGGCGCGCTGCTTCGACTCGTACATGGCGATGTCGGCGTGGCGGAACAGGGTCTGGAAGTCGGCGCCGTCGTCGGGGAAGACCGCGACGCCCACCGAGCCGTCGACCTCGATGCTGACGTCGGCGAGGACGATCGGCGCGTCGAGGCGGGCGCGGATCTCGCGGGCGCACTCCATCGGGTCGGTCATGCCGTCGAGCTCCGACCACACGAACGCGAACTCGTCGCCGCCGAGGTGCGCGATCTCCTTCCCGGGCGGCTTGTCGGTCGTGAAGCGCTTCGCGAGCTCGACGAGGAGCTGGTCGCCGACCTCGTGGCCGAGCGCGGAGTTGACGTCGGCGAACCGGTCGAGGTCGAGGATGAGCACGGCCACGGCGGTCTTCGTCTCGGCGGCGTCGGCGAGCTTGCCGTCGACGACCTCCTGGAAGCCCTTGCGGTTGAGCAGGCCCGTGAGCGGGTCGTGGTCGGCCTCGCGCTCGCGGTCGGCCGCGGTCTGGAGGATCCGGTAGACGCTGAAGATCGGGATGGCCGAGGCGGCGACGAGCCACCAGGAGGACATCGCCGCGGTCGCCAGGATCGGCGCGATGGCGATCTGGGTGGCCCGCAGGGCCCATTCGCTCTTGAGCCAGTCCAAGGCCAGGTCGCTCCATCCGATGCCGGTGCGCAGGGTCTGGCGCCCGGCCACGAGGGACGTGGACGTCAGGGTCCAGGCGGTGCCGGCCGCGAAGACTGCGAGGAGTTCGAGGGCGTCGCCGCTCCAGGCCATGCCGCCGGAGATCGCGTTCCAGACGGTCCAGGCCACGCACAGGGCCAGGCCCTGCTGGGAGACGTTGAAGATCGTCCGCCACGAGGAGGAGTGGATCTGGAACGAGAGGACCATGATCGCCCCCGACTGGACCACCAGGGCGGGGAGGAAGCCCCAGGTGATCATCGTGGCGAGCACGTAGACGAGGTAGATCGAGGCGATCGGCGACATCCAGAGGCCGCCCCAGCGGGTGGGGCGCAGCTCGGCGATCAGCGCGAGCCCGGCGGTGAGCCAGAACGCGAAGGGCACGTCGAACCACCCGCTGTCGAACGCGTTCGCGCGCACGGCGGTGAACCCGGCGCCGACGATCGCCAGTACGGCGACGGCCGACATGTAGCCGTAGTAACGGCCTGGATGCTCTTTAGGCGCAGTGTTGCGCATGAGCGTCGTGGCCATATCGCTCCTCCCACTGCCACACCGTTCCGAGGCGACGCGCCAGAATCACCGCGGCCCGGTCGTGGCCGACTCCTCTGTCATATCGCGATTTTCGCTCCCAGACAACGCTGGGAGCACATGCGGCACACTTGTGACCAGGCGCGACATGTCCGTGACAGAAACCGTTATCCGCACGTCGGCGGCAGGGTACCCCGAGGTCGATTTCGGACTCGGCGGCCCCTTGGGGCGGGCCGGTCCGGGCCGCGCACGCGGCGAGGGGCAAGCTTCCACGAGATGACTCTGCCTGGTTCTAACGAGCATCCCCCCCGATCGGAATACGGATCGTTACCGACTTGTGATCATTCCGGTTCGTTCTCGTCGCCGGAATCCTCGGACTGCGAGGAAAACTCGCCCAGCCCGTGCTCCAGCAGCCGGTCGAAGTCCTCCCCCTGCACCACGGTGACACCCAGTTGGACGGCTTTGTCGTATTTCGAGCCCGGCTTGTCGCCCGCGACGACCGCGCCGGTCTTCTTCGAGACCGAGGACGAGGGCTTCCCGCCGCGCGCTTTGACGGCCGCGGCGGCCCCCTCGCGGGTGTAGCCGTCGATGCCGCCGGTGATGACGACCGTGACGCCCTCCAGGGTCTGCGGGAGCGCCTCGGACGGGTCGGGGGCCTCGTCCTGCATCCGCACGCCCGCCGCGCGCCAGCGCTCGACGATGTCGCGGTGCCAGTCGACGGCGAACCAGTCCTTGATGGCGGCGGCGATGGTCGGGCCGACGCCGTCGACGGCGGCCATCTCCTCCTCGTCTGCCTCGGCGATGCGGTCGAGGTCGCGGAAGTGCTCGGCGAGGGCCTGCGCGGAGACGGGGCCGACGTGGCGGATCGAGAGGGCGTTGACGACGCGCCACAGCGGCTGGGACTTGGCGGTCTCCAGGTTCTGGAGCATCTCCTCGGCGTTCTTGCGCGGGAGGATCTCGCCGGTCTTCTTGTCGGGCTGGCGGGCGAAGGGGGTGACGACCTTCTGCTCGCCGGTCTTCTCGTCGATCTTGGGGAGCCCGGAGTCGGGGTCGCGGACGACGACGCGGATCGGCAGGAGCTCCTCCATCTTCAGGTCGAAGACGCCGCCCTCGTCGGTGAGGACCGGTTCGGCGGGCTCCAGGGGCTGTACGAGGGCCGCGCAGGCGATGTAGCCCATCCGGTCCACGTCGAAGCAGGAGCGGCCCGTGGCGAACGCCAGGCGCTCACGCAGCTGCCCGGGGCAGGAGCGGGCGTTGGGGCAGCGCAGGTCGATGTCGCCCTCGGCGGCGGGCGCGAGCACGTGGTCGCACTCGGGGCAGCACTCGGGCATGGCGAACTCGGTCTCGTCGCCGGTGCGGGCGGCGACGACGGGCGCGACGATCTCGGGGATGACGTCGCCGGCCTTGCGGACGACGACGATGTCGCCGATGAGGACGCCCTTGGCCTTGACCTGGTCGGCGTTGTGGAGGGTCGCGAACTCGACCTCGGATCCGGCGACGCGGACCGGGTCGAGGACGGCGTAGGGGGTGGCGCGGCCGGTGCGGCCGATGGAGACCTTGATGTCGAGGAGGCGGGTGTTGACCTCCTCGGGCGGGAACTTGAAGGCGACGGCCCAGCGGGGGGTGCGGCTGGTGGCGCCGAGGCGGCGCTGGACGCCGATGTCGTCGATCTTGATGACGATGCCGTCGATCTCGTGGACGAGCTTGTGGCGCTTGCCGCCGAACTCCTCGATGTACGCGAAGGCCTCGTCGATGGTGGGGACGACGCGCCAGTAGGGGCTGGTCGGCAGGCCCCAGGCGTCGAGGGCGGCGTAGGAGTGGGACTGCGAGTCGGGCTCGAAGCCCTGGAGGGCGCCGAGGCCGTGGGCGATGAAGGACAGGGGCCGCTCGGCGGTCTTGGCGGCGTCCTTCTGGCGCAGGGACCCGGCGGCGGCGTTGCGGGGGTTGGCGAACGGGGCCTTCCCGGCGGCGACCTGGGCTTCGTTGAGGCGCTCGAAGTCGGCGGTCGGGAAGTAGACCTCGCCGCGGACTTCGAGGAGGGCCGGGACGGGGAAGCCGTCGGCGGCGGTGAGGCGCTGGGGGACTGCGGCGATGGTGCGGACGTTCGCGGTGACGTCCTCGCCGGTGACGCCGTCGCCGCGGGTGGCGGCGCGGGTGAGGCGGCCGTCCTCGTAGACGAGGTCGACGGCGAGGCCGTCGATCTTGACCTCGCAGAGGTACCGCTCGCCGGGGACCTCGGCGGTGATGCGGTCGGCCCAGGTCCGGACCTCGTCGGTGCTGAAGACGTCCTGGAGGCTCAGGAGCTTCTCGAGGTGGGTCACCGGCGCGAACGCCTCGGAGAAGGTGCCGACCTGCTCGGTGGGCGAGTCGTTCTTCTTGAGCTCCGGGTAGCGGGTCTCGAGGTCGATGAGTTCGTGCATGAGCTCGTCGAACTGGCTGTCGGAGACGGTCGGCGCGTCGTCCTCGTAGTAGCGGCGCCGGTGGGCGGTGATCTCCGGGGCGAGGACTTCGACGCGGGCGCGCGCTCGCTCGAACTCGGGGTCGCCGGTGCGGTCAGGGCCTTCGTCGATGTCAGTCGTGCTCACGGCCCCATTGTGTCAGCCGGGTCCGACGTTTCGCGGAGGTCGAAGCCTTATGCAAGCGGTCACTTTCCGTTCACGTGCTGATTGCCTTCCACACCCTTTGGGCCGCGATGATCGGCCCCGTAGTGCCCGCCCGCCCCCGCATCCTCCTCGTGAAGGAGCCCAGGTCTTGGTGACTCTTCAAGGTTCCAACCGCCGCAGCTTCCTGCGCCGCGGCGCCGTGGACGGGGGCTTCGCGGCCTCCGCGGTCGCGGGCCTCGCGGCCCGGGCCGCGCGCGCCGAGGACGGCCTGCGGGCGCGCCGGGCGCCCGGGAACGGCGGCTACGGGCCGCTGCGCGAGCTGACCCGCACCGATGCGGCCTCGGGCTTCTCGCAGACGCTGCGGCTCCCTGAGGGCTTCGACTTCGCGGTGTTCTCGGTCGCGGGCGCGGTGATGGACGACGGCGGCGCGGTGCCTCCCGCGCACGGCGGCCTCGCGTGCTTCGCGACGGGCCGGCGCAGCGAGTGGCGCCTGGTGCGCGGCCACGGCGTGCGCGGCGTCCCCGGACCCGCCGCGGGCGAGGCGAAGCACCGGTACGACGCGCTCGCCTCGGGCGGGACGACGACGCTCGCGGTGTCGTGGAAGGACGGCGTCTTCACGCTCGACGGGTCGCGGCAGTCGCTGTCGGGGACCGTGGCGAGCCGCTCCGGCGGGGCGACCCCGTGGGGCTCGTGGCTCGCGTGCGAGGAGACCGTGGCGGGGACGGGCGCGGGCTGGGAGGCCCCGCACGGGTACGTCTTCGAGGTCGCGGCCGACGCCGACGAGGAGTCGGAGCCGCTGCCGCTCAAGGACATGGGCCGCTTCGTGCACGGCGGGGCCGCGGTGGACCCGCGCACCGGCGCGGTGTACCTGACGGAGGACCAGGCCACGGGCGGGTTCTACCGGTTCCTGCCGAACGTGCCGGGGCGCCCGGCCGAGGGCGGGCAGCTCCAGATGCTCAAGTTCGCCGACGAGTGGAACCGCGACACGCGGACCGGCCGCAGGGCCGGTCGCACCGCGTACGTCGAGTGGGTCGACATCGACGAGCCCGACCCCTCCGGCGCCGAGGGCGACCCGTTCGCGGTGTTCGACCAGGGATGGGCCCGCGGCGCGGCCGTGTTCGGGCGGCTCCAGGACTGCTTCTACGCCGACGGCGCGGTGTACGCCTCGTCGGTGTCCGGCGGCGACGAGGGCGAGGGCCAGCTGTGGGAGTTCCGCCCGCGCGGCCTGCGCGGCGGCACGCTCAAGCTGGTGTTCGCGTCCCCCGACGCGGCGCTGCTGCCGTTCCCCTCCGGGCTCGCGGTCTCGCCCGCGCAGGGCCTGGTGCTGTGCGAGGGCGCGCGCGAGGCGCCCGCGCTGCGGGGCCTGACCCGCGAGGGCGAGGTCCTGGACCTGGCGGCGCACGACGGCGCGGCCGAGTGGTGCGGGGCGGCGTTCTCCCCCGACGGGAAGGTGCTGTTCGCGAACCTGCGCGGGCGCACCCGCGGCGACCGGGCCGAGCCGGGCCGGACCGTGGCGGTCTGGGGCCCTTGGGAGCAGGGCGTGCTCTGACGACGACTTCAACCCTCCGATAGGGCCGGCCCCGCGGTGCAGACCGCGGGGCCGGCCTTCGTTTTCCAGGGACTGCGACGGGTTCGCGGCGTAGCATTTCACCATGCGATGAATTCCCGTGCTACGGTGAATTCATCACTCGTTGAATTGCTTGGAGGCCCCGATGCCGCCCGCCCCCGCGATAGCCGTCGCCGACCTGGTGGTCGACCGCGGCAGGAAACCCGTCCTCAAGGGCGTCTCCACGGAGATCGCCGCCGGGACCGTCACCGGCCTGCTCGGCCCCTCGGGCTCGGGCAAGACCACGTTCATCCGCGCCGTCGTCGGCACTCAGAAAGTGAAGGGCGGCAACGTGACCGTCCTCGGCGAGCCCGCGGGCGCGAAGCCCCTGCGCGGGCGCGTCGCGTACGTGACCCAGGACGCCTCGATCTACCGGGACCTGTCCGTCAAGGCCAACGTCGCCTACTTCGCCGCGCTCTACGGGCGCGACCGCCACGAGGCGATGCGCGCGATCGAGCGCGTCGGCATGGGCGACCACGCCGACAAGCTCGCCGGGAACCTCTCCGGCGGCCAGAAGACCCGCACCTCCCTCGCGTGCGCGCTCGTCATCGAACCGGAGGTGCTCGTCCTCGACGAGCCGACCGTCGGGCTCGACCCGGTCATCCGCGAGGAGCTGTGGGACCAGTTCCGCGCACTCGCCGCGGGCGGTGCGACCCTCCTGGTCTCCAGCCACGTCATGGACGAGGCCGACCGCTGCGACCGGCTCCTGCTCCTGCGCGAGGGCCGCTTCATCGCCGACGACACCCCCGCGGCCCTGCGCGAGTCCACCGGGACCGCGAACCTCGAGGCCGCGTTCCTCCACCTCATCCGCGAACTCGAAGGGGCGCAGTGACATGTCGCTTCGGATCACGTTCATCACCGCCGGGCGCATCCTGCGCCAGCTCCTCAACGACCACCGCACGGTCGGGCTCATCCTCGCCGTGCCCGCGCTCATCATCGCCCTCATCAGCGCCATCATGGACGACGCGCCGCAGGTGTTCGACCAGACCGGCCTGATCCTGCTGGCCGCGTTCCCGTTCATGCTCATGTTCATGATCACCTCGATCACGCTGCTGCGCGAGCGCACCGGCGGGACCCTGGAGCGGCTCATGACCACCCCGACCGGGAAGCTCGACCTGGTCGTGGGCTACGCGCTCGCATTCGGGACGGCCGCCGCGGCGCAGACCGCCGTCGCCGCCACGGTCGCGTTCGCGTTCCTCGGGCTCGACACGGCCGGGCCGACGTGGGCGGTGTTCCTCATCT
Organism: Glycomyces sp. NPDC047369; assembly: GCA_040643255.1. Classification (GTDB taxonomy): domain Bacteria; phylum Actinomycetota; class Actinomycetes; order Mycobacteriales; family Micromonosporaceae; genus Glycomyces. The sequence continues at coordinate 147,078 of JBEYTX010000004.1, forward strand.
GCATCGTCACCTCGCTGTTCGGGATGGCGTTGGGGCTGTTCGTGTCCGCGTTCGCGACCACCGAGTTCCAGGCGATCCAGTTCATGCCCGTGTTCGTGGTGCCGCAGCTGTTCCTGTGCGGGCTGATCTGGCCCGCCGACCAGATGGCCGGGTGGCTCCAAGGGGTCTCGGACGCGCTGCCGCTCACGTACGCGGTCAAGGCACTCGCGGAAGTGCAGGCGCACACTGAGGTCACCTCGGACATGTGGGCCGACCTCGCGGTGGTCTTCGGTGCGGTGGTCGTCGCAACCGTGCTCGGAGCCGCGACGCTCAGGCGCCGGACCGACTAAGGTCGTCCCGTGGCGAGAGCGAAGCGGACCGGACGGCGCACCGGGAACCCCGACACCAGGTCGGAGATCCTGGGCGCCGCCCGGCGCCTGTTCGCCGACGAGGGCTTCGAGTCGGTGTCGATGCGGCGGATCGCGGGTGAGGCGGGCGTGGACCCGTCCCTGATCCACCACTACTTCGGGTCCAAGGACGAGCTGTTCATGGCCGCCATCGAGATCCCGTTCGACCCGGCGCCCGAGGTCGCGGCGGTCCTCCAGGGCGGCGACGTCGAGCACGCGGGCGAGCGGCTCATGCACACGTTCGTCGCGATCTGGGAAGGGCCGCACCACGAGAAGCTCCTCGCGGTGCTCCGCTCCAGCCTCTCCAAGCCCGCGATGTCGTTCGTGCTCAAGCAGCTGTTCGAGCACCGGATCGTCAAGGCCATCGAGCAGACCCTCGGCGACCGCGTCGACCACATCCCGGTGCGGGCCTCGTTCATCGGCAGCCAGGTCTTCGGCCTGGTCGTGGCCCGGTACATCCTGAAACTGGAGCCGGTGGCCTCGCTCGGCCCCGAGCAGCTGGCCGAGACGATCGGCCCGACCATCGACCGGTACCTGACGATGCCCGTGGCGCACCTGACCGGGGACTCTTGACGCCGAATTGATGCGACGGGCCCTCACGAGCCCTCGGCGGCCCCGCACGCCGCCCCTAGACTGGCCGCATGCCGATCGTCGACAGCGCCATCTACCGCAAAGGCGTCCGCGAGACCCACCATGTGTCCCTTGAGGACACCTTCGAGGACCTGCACGAGCACGGCGGGTTCGCGTGGATCGGGCTCTACCGGCCCACCGGGGAGGAGCTCCGGGCCGTCGCCGAGGAGTTCGAGCTGCACCACCTCGCGATCCAGGACGCCACCGCCGGCCACCAGCGCCCCAAGCTGGAGCGCTACGGCGACACCCTGTTCGTGGTCCTGCGCGCCGCCCGGTACCTGGACGGCCCCGAGGAGGTCGAGTTCGGGGAGGTCCACCTGTTCATCGGCCCGAACTTCGCGATCACCATCCGCCACGCCGAGTCCCCCGACCTCTCTCAGGTCCGCGGCCGCCTCGAACGCCAGCCGGAGCTGTGCGCGTTCGGGCCCCAGGCGGTCCTGTACCTGGTCATGGACGAGGTCGTGCGCGGCTACCGCCCCGTCATGGCGGGCATGGAGAACGACATCGACGAGATCGAGGAGGCCATGTTCTCCGGCGACGCGGCCGTCACCCGCCGCATCTACGAGCTGTTCCGCGAGGCCATGGCGTTCCAGCGGGCCACCCACCCCCTCGTGACCGTCCTCAAGTCCCTCGAAGCGGGCTACGACAAGTACGGCGTCGACCTGGAGCTGCGCCGCGACATGCGCGACGTCCTCGACAACGTCTACAAGACCGTCGAGCGCGCCGACACCTTCCGGGCCCTCCTCCAGAACGCCCTCACCGTCCACTCCACGCTCGTCACCCAGGCCCAGAACGAGGAGATGCGCGAACTCGCCGCCCAGACCCACGAGCAGGGCGACCAGGTGAAGAAGATCAGCTCCTGGGCCGCGATCCTGTTCACCCCCGGCCTCGTGGCGGGCGTCTACGGCATGAACTTCACCCACATGCCCGAGCTCTCCTGGGTCCTCGGCTACCCGATGGCCCTGGGCCTCATGGTCGTCTCCGCGGCGCTCCTGTGGGTGGTCTTCAAGCGCGCGACCTGGCTCTAAGCGGAGACGTCGAAGAGGGAGCCGACCGCGTAGGTGACGACCATCGTGGCGGCGCCGACGCTCATGATGCGGAGCATCGCCGGGCCTTTGGGGGCGCCGCCGAGGGCCGCGGAGGTCCAGCCGGTGACCGCCAGCGCGGCGACGACGGCGACGGCGCAGCCCCAGACGCGGACGCCGTCGGGCAGCAGCGTGATCGCCAGGAGCGGCAGGAGCGCGCCGCACGTGAAGCTGATGAACGAGGAGATCGCGGCGTGCCACGGGTTGGTGAGGTCGTCGGGGTCGAGGCCGAACTCGACGGCCGCGTGGGCGCGCAGGGGGTTGCGGGCGGAGAGCTCGCGGGCGGCGGTGCGGGCGGTCTCGGTGGACAGGCCGCGGCGCTCCAGGTTGTCGGCCAGCTCGTCCTCGGCGGCCTGGGGGTCCTTGGCGAGTTCGCGGCGCTCGGCCGCGACGAGCGTGGCCTCGGTGTCGCGCTGGGTGGAGACCGAGGTGTACTCGCCTCCGGCCATGGAGAAGGCGCCCGCGACGAGCCCGGCGACGCCGGAGACGAGGATCGTGGAGCGGTCCGTCGTGGCGCCCGCGACGCCGATGACGATGCCCGCGGTCGAGACGATGCCGTCGTCCGCGCCGAGGACTCCGGCGCGGAGCCAGTTGAGCCGGTTGCCGATCGAGCCGAGTTCTTCACCGCCGTGAGCGTCCACGCCCTCAGTGAACCACAAGGTTGCACGGAGTGGGGCTCCTCACGGGATGCGTCGGAACGGGCCGCTCAACGGTGTTACATGCGGACCTCACAGTCCCCACTCCTATAAGGGATTCCCGTGCGGCGGCCTTCCGCTACCCTCGGGGCTCCCCTCAGACGGAAGGGTCTCGATCATGAGCGAACCCGACGGCGCCCCTGCGCCGCAGGACGATCCGGCAGCAGGCGCATCCCCCGCCGAGGCTCCCGAGGCGCCGGTGGAGGCGCCCACGCCACCGCAGCGGCGGGCCGAGGAGCCCGCGCCGCAGGCGCAGCGGCCGCCGGTCCAGCAGGGCGTGCCGGTTCCGGCGCCCCCGCCGCAGATGCCGCAGCAGGGCGCCCAGTACCGGCAGCAGTACTACGCGGCCCCTCCTCCGCCGCGGATGGTCCTCCCGAACCCGCGCTGGCACCGGCCGCATCTGAGCGCGTCGCAGACGACCGTGATCCTCGTGTTCGTCGTCGCGCTGTTCGGCGCGTGGGCGGCGTTCCCGGGCGGCGGTGTCGGGATCGGCTTGGCGCTCACCGGGATCGCGCTCGTCGCGGTGCCGCTCCTGACGTCCGGCGAGGACCTCCTGCCGCGGCTGCCGGGCGCGGTCCTGGTGGCGCTGCTGTGGTCGGTCGCGGCGGTCCGGGACGCGGGCTGGGTCGTGGCCCTGTGCGCGCTCGCGGCGTTCGCGCTGACCCCGCTGGTCCTGGCGCCGCAGCGGCGCATCGGCGGGACGGCGCTGGCGATGTGCCTGGCGTGGCTCGAAGGCATTGCGGAGTCGTTCAAGTGGGCGCGGCGCGGTGCGGCCGAGCGGGACTCCCGCAACCCCGGGACCGTGCGCATCGCGTGGACCGCGGGCGTCACGGTGGCGCTGCTGCTGGTCTTCGGCGGTCTGTTCGCCGCCGCGGACTCGACGTTCGCCGACCTGGTGGCGCGGCTGCTGCCGGACCTGAACCCGGTCGAGGTGTTCCTGCGGCTGCTGCTCGCGGCGGTCCTGGTCCCGCTGGTCCTGGTGTGGGCGTACACGGCGGCGGCGCGGCCGCGCTGGGACGCCGAGGCGGAGTCCGAGCACCGCACCGTGTCACGGTTCGAGCTGGCGATCCCCTTGGGGGCGTTGAACCTCCTGTTCGCGGCGTTCATCGCGGTGCAGCTGCGCGTGTACTTCGGCGGCGAGGCGTACGTGATGGACACGGCGGGCCTGACGTTCGCGGACTACGCGCGGCGCGGCTTCTGGCAGCTGAGCGTCGTCGCGGTGCTGTCGCTGGCGCTCATCGCGATCGCCGCGTGGCTGGCGCCGAAGCGCTCGAAGGCCGACCGGTGGACGGTCCGGGTGCTGCTGGGCCTGCTCGCGCTCATGTCGATGGCGGTCATCGTCTCGGCGACGTACCGGATGTACACGTACACCGAGACGTACGGGCTGACGCGGCTGCGCATCTGGATCTTCACCGTCGAGTTCTGGCTCGCGGTCCTGTTCGCGATGGTCCTGGTCGGCTGCTGGAAGCTGCGCGCGACCTGGCTGCCGCGGGCGGTGCTCGCCTCGGGTGCGATCGCGCTCCTGGGCCTGGCGGCCGTGAACCCCGACGCGCTCATCGCGCGGTACAACATCGACCACGACCACGAGCTGGACCTGAACTACCTCAAGGGCCTCTCGGCCGACGCCGCGCCCGAGTTCGCCGACCTCTCCGACGAGGACCGCGACTGCCTGCTGGGCGGCGACGAGTTCGAGGACGAGCGGGACGTCATGGCGTGGAACTGGGGCTACCAGCGCGCGGTCGAGGCCGCGAAGGGCACCGGGGAGCCGGAGCAGTTCTGCACCTTCGACGACCGGGGCTGGGACACGACGGAGACCGCCGAGGCCCCCGAGATCGACCTGACCCAGCCGAACGCCGACCCGGACGGGTTCTGGCACTGGGACACCTGCGCCGAGTACGACCTCGCCGGGGCGACCGAGCTGTTCGGGACGTCGGCGACCGGCGACCGGGGCCTGGTGCCCGACGACCCGTCGCAGTACGCGGAGGACCTCGACCCGGCCGCGCGACTGGGCGACCGGGTCCTGCACTGCGGCTACTACGGGCCGGGCTCGAAGTACCTGATGATCGAGACGTACCGGTGGCCCTCGGCGCCGGAGGCGTCCGCGGGGCTGACGGGCATGCAGATGGAGCGGGAGGACGACCCGCTGTACGACGTCGTGCCGTTCGACAACGAGACCGGGGCGGGCTACACGACCGTCATCGGCGGCGAGGGGTACGAGTACGTGACGGCGCTCGACGAACTCGTGGTCGTGGTGAGCCTGTCGGACGCGGCGGTCGACGCCTCCGCCACGGAGGTCGCCGCAGCGCTGGCCTCGCAGTCCTTGGACCTGTACCAGGTCCGCGGGTAGCCGCGAGCGTCCGGTCTGGACGTTTCGTGCACTGAGTTTGCACGCGCGTAACATGTCCGGTTAGTTTCATCCCATGCTCCGAGTGATCGGCGCGGGCCTGCCGCGCACCGGGACGATGACCCTCAAGCACGCGCTGGAGACGCTCCTCGGCGCGCCGTGCCACCACATGTCGGAGGTGTTCGCGGACCTCGAGACCCAGCCGGCCGGGTTCCTCGCGGCCGCCGCGGGCGGACCCGTCGACTGGGACGGGCTGCTCGGCGGGTACGCGGCGGCCGTGGACTGGCCGGCGTCGGCGTTCTACGCCGAACTCGCCGAGGCGTACCCGGACGCGGTCGTGGTGCTGTCGCGGCGCGACTCGTTCGACACGTGGTGGCGCAGCTGCAACGACACGATCTTCACCGGCATGGACACCGGCGACGTCGCGACCGCCGAATGGCAGGCGATGATCGACGCCGTCTGGGCCAAGACCTTCGACGGCGCGGGCCGCGGCGACCGGGACGCGGTCGAGGCCGCGTACGCGCGGTACCACGAACGGGTCCGCGCGACGGTCCCCGCGGACCGGCTGGTGGAGTTCACGACCGGCGCGGGCTGGGCGCCGCTGTGCGCGGCGCTCGGCCTGCCCGAGCCCGACGAGCCGTTCCCGCACCTGAACACGACGCGGGAGTGGCACGAGCGCACCGGCGGCGTCCCGCCCGGAGGCATCGGCCGCTAGCGGTCCCGCTAGCCGTGGAGGCGCTTGGCGGCCTCGCGGCTCGCTTCCATCGCGAAGCGCGCGTAGTCGGGGCTCGCCCCGGCCATGCCGCAGGTCGTGCTCACGCTGACCTGGCGGGCGAGCTGCTCGGGCGCGAACCCGAGGCGGCCCCACAGGGCGTGGATCCGGTCGGCGGCGGCCTTGTCGACGCCCGGGCGCGGCTGCCCGAGCGGCGGGACGACGCCCGCGATGAGCCGCCCGCCGCCGTCGAGGTACTCCCCCAGTGCGTCGATGCGCGGCACGTCGTCGAGGTCGAAGGCCGTCAGGTCGATCGAGACCGCCTGCGCGCCCGCCTCCTGGAGCAGCCCGACGGGTACGTCGGGGGCGCAGCAGTGGACGACGAGCGGCACGCCGACCGCGTCGGCGACCTCCCGGATCCGGTCCCGCGCGACCTCGACGGGGATCCGCCGGTAGAAGTCGAGTCCCGACTCGGTGTTGACCCGGGCGGCCAGCGCCGCGGGCAGGCTCGGCTCGTCGAGCTGGATCGACAAGGCGGCCTTGGGCATCCGCGCCTGGGCGGCGGCGACGTAGCCGCGCAGGCCCTCGGCGAGGGACGCGGTGAGGTCGGCGACCGCGCCGGGGTCGGCGAGCATCGCGCCGCCAGTGCGGCGCCACAGGTTCGCGGCGAGCGTGAACGGGCCGACGGCGGTGAGGCGCACGGGCCCCGACGCGTTCACTTCGTGGAGGGCGTCGAGGTCGCGTTCGAGGAAGTCGGCGGCGCGGCGCGCGTCGACGCCGGGCAGGTCGGCGATCTCCCAGCGGAAGCCCCACCACTGGACGGGGAGCCCGGCGAGGAGGGCCGCGCCGCGGCCGATCATGTCGGCGCCGAGGCCGCGGTTCGGCAGCTCGGGCAGGTGGGGCCATTCGGGGAGCTCGCCGAAGACGATGTTGACGGCTTCGGCGATGTCGGTGCCGGGCAGGGACCCGACGCCGGTCGCGACCCCGGTGGGGAGGGCGTCAGACACCGGCCGCCTCGAGGGACTCGGCTTCGGAGGACGCCGAGGCGTCGATGGTCCCGGACGCGAGGACCGCGTCCCCTTCGGCCGCGTCGGGGTCGTAGACGACGAGGGCCTGGCCGGCGGCGACGCCGAACGCGGGCTTGTGGAGTCGCGCGGTGAGGCCGCCGTCCTCGACGGTCACCGTGGCCGGGTAGACCTCGCCGTGGGCGCGGAGCTGGATCTCGGCCTCGAAGGAGCCGGTGCGCTCGGCGGCGAGCCACACGGGCGCGCCGGTGCGGATGCGGTCGACGCGCAGGGCCTCGCGGGGGCCGACCTCGACGCGGTTGTCGACGGGCGTGATGGAGAGGACGTAGCGGGGCTTGCCGTCGGCGGCGGGCCGCTTGAGGCCGAGGCCGTGGCGCTGGCCGACGGTGAACTGGTGGGAGCCGTCGTGGCTGCCGAGGACTTCGCCGGTGGCCTTGTCGACGATGTCGCCGGTGGCGCTGCCGAGCCGGTTCTTGAGGAACCCGGCGGTGTCGCCGTCGGCGATGAAGCAGATGTCGTGGCTGTCGGGTTTGCGGGCGACGGCGAGGCCGCGGGTCTCGGCCTCGACCCGGACCTGGTCCTTGGGGGTGTCGCCGAGGGGGAACATCGAGTGGGCGAGCTGCGCGGGAGTGAGGACGGCGAGGACGTACGACTGGTCCTTGCCGGGGTCGACGGCGCGGCGCAGGAGCCCGTCGTCGCCCTTGCGGGCGTAGTGGCCGGTGGCGACGGCGTCGAAGCCGAGGGCCATGGCGCGGTCGAGGACGGCCGCGAACTTGATCTTCTCGTTGCAGCGCAGGCACGGGTTCGGGGTGCGCCCGGCCGCGTACTCGCTGTAGAAGTCCTCGACGACGTCCTCGTGGAAGCGCTCGGCCATGTCCCACACGTAGAAGGGGATGCCGATGACGTCGGCGGCGCGGCGGGCGTCGCGGGAGTCCTCGATGGTGCAGCAGCCGCGGGCCCCGGTCCGGTAGGTCTGGGGGTTCTTGGACAGCGCCAGGTGGACGCCGGTGACGTCGTGCCCGGCCTCGACGGCGCGGGCCGCGGCCACGGCCGAGTCGACTCCGCCGCTCATGGCGGCCAGTACTCGCAGTTTCACGCTTCCCATGCTAACTAGGTGAGCCCGGCGGTCTTGGCGCGCCGGACGGCCTCGGGGAGGGCGGCCACGAGCGCGTCGACGTCGGCCTTCGTGGTGGGCCAGCCGAGCGTGAACCGCAGGGAGGAGCGGGCGTCGTCGGGGTCGGCGCCCATCGCGAGCAGGACGTGGGAGGGCTGGGCGATCCCTGCGGAGCACGCGGAGCCTGTGGCGCATTCGACACCGGCGGCGTCGAGGAGCATCAGGAGCGCGTCGCCCTCGCAGCCCGGGAAGGACAGGTGCGCGTTGCCGGGGAGGCGGTCGACGGGGTCGCCGTTGTAGACCGCGTCCGGGACGGCCTCGCGGATGCGGGCCACGAGGTCGTCGCGCAGGAGCGCGAGCCGCTCGGCCTCGGTCTCGCGGGTGCGCACGGCGTGGACGACCGCTTCGGCGAGCGCGGCGATCCCGGGCACGTCGAGGGTCCCGGAGCGGATCTCGCGCTCCTGGCCGCCGCCGTGGAGGAGCGGCGTGGCGGTGACGTCGCGGCGCAGCAGGAGCGCGCCGGTCCCGGTGGGGCCGCCGAGCTTGTGCCCGGAGAGGGTGAGGGCGGCGGCGCCGGAGGCGGCGAAGTCGACGGGGACGTGGCCGACGGCCTGGATGGCGTCGGTGTGCACGGGGATGCCGTGAGCCGCGGCGAGGGCGGCGATGTCGGCGATCGGCTGGACCGTGCCGACCTCGTTGTTCGCCCACATGCAGGTGACGACGGTGATCTCGGCGGCGCGCTCGTCGAGGAGCGCGGCGAGGACCGCGGTGTCGATGCGGCCGATCGCGTCGACGGGCAGTTCGCTGACGTCGGCCTTCTCGTGGTCGCCGAGCCAGGCGACCGCGTCGGCGACGGCGTGGTGCTCGATCGCGGTGGTGACGACCCGGTTGCGCCCGTCGGCGCGGCGGGCCCAGTGGATGCCCTTGACGGCGAGGTTGTCGGCCTCCGTCCCGGAGCCGGTGAAGATCACCTCCCCGGGTTTCGCGCCGAGGGCCTCCGCGATGCGTTCGCGGGCCTCTTCGACGGTACGGCGGGCGGTGCGCCCGGAACCGTGGAGGGAGGAGGCGTTGCCGAGGGACTGGGCGGTGCGCACGTAGGCGTCGAGCGCTTGGGGGAGCATCGGCGTTGTGGCGGCGTGATCGAGATAGGCCATGGCCTCTCTATCGTACGGCGCGTTCCGGGTCACGCCCTCCGGCAGCGACGTCCGGCGCAAGCGCGTTCCGGTCCGTGGGAACGTGCGCTTCCCGGCCCCGAGATGTCGGCCTCGGAGCCGATGGTGGGCCCGCGATAGAATCTGACGAATCCTCCTACCTTTCCGGTATACAGGATTCGCCGCCCCGGACGCGGGTTGTGAAACGACCGCGCAAACCGTGTCGAGAGAAAGTGTGTGCCTATGACGCCAGAGCTCGCCGAAGCGCTCCGCGCAGGGCCGTTCCACACCGCGCTGCGCGTCGCGATCCAGACCAGCGGCCTCGGCCTCGACCGGATCCGCCACCGCCTCTCCATGCGCGGCATCACCGTCTCCACGACCAGCCTCAGCTACTGGCAGTCCGGCCGCTCCCGTCCCGAGCGCGCCGAGTCCCTCGCGGCGGTCACCGCGCTCGAAGACCTCCTGGAGCTCCCCGCCGGGTCCCTCCGCGTCCTCCTGGGCCCCAAGCGCGCCCGCGGCCCCCGCTCCATCCGCGGCCAGCTCCCCCGCCCCGACGCGGTCCTCGGCGGCGACGCCGTCCGGGAGCTGTGCGACCAGGTGCCCGCCTCCCGCGAGCACACCCTCGACATCCTCAGCCAGCAGGTCATCGTCCACGTCGACTCGCAGTGGCAGGAGTCGGTGTTCGAGCTGTCGATGCTGGTGCGCGCGAGGCGCGACGACGTCGACCGCTACATCCTGCTCTACCGCGGCGACACCGGCTGCGACATCGACGACATCGAGTTCAAGCCCGTCCGCGACTGCACCGTCCCGAACGTGCTGCGCCACGACGACGCCCCGGTCGCCTTGGCGGAGATCGTGTTCGACACGCCGCTCCCGAAGGGCGCGACCCACCTGTTCGAGATCGTCGTCCAGGGCAACGGCGGCGTCTCCAGCGGCCACGGCAACGCGTTCCGGTACCCGGTGGACCAGTACTCGCTCCAGGTGCGGTTCGCCTCGGACGCGATCCCCAAGCGCGTCTACCGGTTCGCGCAGTCGAGCCTCCAGCGCGAGAAGCGCGAGACCGGCGACCTCCAGCTGGGCCCGAACCGGACGGTGGCGCTGGCGGAGCCGGTGCCGCGCCCGGGGGCGCTGGGCATCGGCTGGGACATCAGCTGAGCGGCGAAGCGAAAGGGCGCCTCCGGTGAATCCGGGGGGCGCCCTCGCTGCTTGTCCTGGCCTAGTCCTGGTTGCGGAACTTCTGGACCGCCCACCAGGTGCCCGGGAGCAGGAGCGCCGCGAAGACGAGCTTCACGAAGTCGCCCGCGAGGAACGGGACCATCCCGGCGTCGAGGGCCTGCGAGGCGCTCAGGTCGAGCGAGGCGGCGAGGTAGGGGACGCCGAAGGCGTACATGATGACGTTGCCGACGACCATGAGCCCCACGGTCTTCACGATCGTGCGGTCGCCGCCGCGCTTGGCGAGGAAGCCGACCGCGACAGCGGCGGCGAGGAAGCCGATGATGTAGCCGAAGGTCGGCATCGCGAACCCGGAGGTCCCCTCGGTGAACCACGGGACGCCCGCGGCGCCCGCGACGAGGTAGAGGCCGAGCGCGAGGGCCGCGCGCAGCGGGCCGTAGGCCGCGCCGACGAGGAGCACGGTGAACGTCGTGAGCACGAACGGCACCGGGCTGATCTGCGGGATCGTGAACGCGACCTGCGCGGAGGCGCCGACGGCGCCCGCACCCGCGAGCACCAGCACCGCGTCCCGCACGAGCGCGGCGGCCCGGGTCGAGGCGGGCAGGAGGTCGGCGAGCACGCGGGGAGCGGCGATCGTGGCGGTTGAGGCGACCATTGCGGATTCCTCCAACATCATCTGTAGGTTCTCTATAACGAGGGGCTCGGGGAAGCCTAACCCACGACTGTTACGACCGAGTGACGCCCCTAGTGAACGGCGCGGCCGGCCCGCCCTTCCGGGCGGGCCGGCCGCGCCGGTCGTTCGCTACTTGCGCTTCTCGATCTCCTCAAGCGCCTGTGGGAGGACCTGGAAGAGGTCCCCCACCACGCCGAAGTCGGCCATGCCGAAGATCGGGGCGTCGGCGTCCTTGTTGACGGCCACGATCACCCGCGAGGTCTGCATGCCCGCGCGGTGCTGGATCGCGCCGGAGATGCCCGCCGCGACGTACAGCTGCGGGCTCACGGTCGTCCCGGTCTGGCCGACCTGGAACTTGTGCGGGTAGTACCCGGCGTCGGTCGCCGCGCGCGAAGCGCCGACCGCGCCGCCCAGGGCGTCGGCGACGCGCTCGATGAGCGCGAAGTCCTCCGCCGAGCCCACGCCGCGCCCGCCGGAGACGACGATGCGCGCCTCGGACAGCGCCGGGCGGTCGCCCGCGGGCTCGTCCACCCGCTGCACGACCTTGACGCGCTGGTCCGCCTCGGCCACGACAGCGTCGACGGCCTCGACCGCGGGCGTGCTCGGGGCCGGGGTCGGCTCGGTCGCGCCGGACTTGACCGTGGCGAGCGTGAAGCCCTTGGTGGACTTGGACTTCAGGATCGTGGCGCCCGCGAAGGCGTCCTGCGAGGCGGTCCCGTCGGCGTCGAGGCCCGACACGTCGGTCATGAGGCCGTTGTCGAGCGCGACCGCGACGCGCGCCGCGAGGGCCTTGCCCTCGTCGGTGCTCGGCAGCAGGAAGAAGCCCGGGTTCGCATTGCGGGCCAGGTCGGTGAGGACGGTCGCCTTCGGGTCGACGAAGTAGTCGTCGGCGCCGGGGGCCTCGACCCGGTAGACCTTCGCGGCCCCGTACTCGCCCGCGAGCGAGGCGGCGGCGTCGTCGAAGGCGATCGCGGAGACGTCGCCGAGGGAGCGCGCGAGGGTGAGGACCTCGGCGGCGTGCTTGCCGGAGTTCGGTACGTACACGAGGATGTCGGTCATGGCGGTCTCCTAGATGAACTTCTCGGCGGCGAGGAACCCGGCCAGCGCGGACCCGCCCTGGCCTTCGTCGGTGACGATCTCGCCCGCGGTGCGCGCGGGGCGCGCGGCGGCCTCGACGACCTCGTTCCAGGCGGCGGCCGGACCGGCGGACGCGACGCCGAGGTCGGCGAGCGTCAGCGTCTCGACCGGCTTGCGCTTGGCGGCCATGATGCCCTTGAGCGACGGGTAGCGCGGGGTGTTGATCGTGTCCCAGACCGAGACGATCGCGGGCAGGGGCGCGCTGAGCACGTCGTATCCGTTGGCGCGCTGGTGCTCCACGGTGATCGAGGCCCCGTCGGTCTCGATCTTGCGGGCGCCGGTCAGCGCCGGGGCGCCGGTGCGGGCGGCCAGGAGCTGGGGCATGACGCCCATGTTCGAGTCGGTGGACTCGGCGCCGGCGATGACGAGGTCCCACTCCAGGCGGCCGAGCGCGGCGGCGAGGATCGCGGAGGTGGTGAGGGCGTCGGAGCCGCCGACGGCGTCGTCCTCGACGTGGACGGCCTTGTCGGCGCCCATCGCGAGGACCTTGCGCACGGTCTCGGTGGCCTGGCCGGGCCCGAGCGTGAGGACGGTGACCTCGCCGCCGTGGGCCTCTTTGAGCTGGAGCGCGGCTTCGACGGCGTATTCGTCGAGCTCGCCCATGACGTTGTTGGCGCCGTTGCGGTCCACCCGCAACTGGGCGTCCAGTTGTCTCGCGAGCCCCGAGTCCGGGACCTGCTTGACCAGAACCACGATGTTCATAGACCAACCTCCGAGGTCGTTCTTGGCGACTTGGCGACACAGTAAAGGGCCTTGCAGCCGCCCCTGAGCCTAGGGCCGACTATATCCTACGAAGTTACCAACGAGTAACACCACGGAGGGCGCAACACCCCGAGCCGTTGTTGTACCGAGGGCGGCAAGCAGGCATGATTGGGGACATGATCCGCGCGTTCGTCTTCCTCTTCTTGGCGCACCTGGCGCTGGTCATCGCCGCGCTCGCCGACTGCCTTGGGGGCGAGCACCATCCCCGGAAGCTCACGCGCGGATGGTGGGTCCTCATCATCCTGCTCGTGCCGGTCGCCGGCGGCATCCTGTGGTTCTCCGTCGGCCGGGCGCGCCCGCCGCGGCCGCAGCCGGGCACGGGGCGCACCGGGAACGCGGGCGGGCCCAAGAACCCCAAGGGCCCGGTGGCGCCCGACGACGACCCCGACTTCCTGCGGGACATCGACCGCCGCCTGCGCGACGAGAACAAAGAGGACTAGGACTCAGGCCGACTTCTCGCGGCGCGGGCGCACGGCCCGCCGCGGGGTGGCCTTCGTGCGCGGCACCAGCGTCGGGTTCACGTTGCGCCGCACCACGTCCGCGGTGATCTCGACCTTCGCGACCTCGTCGGCGCGCGAAGGGATCTCGAACATGACGGGCTGGAGGACCTCCTCCATGATCGCCCGCAGGCCCCGCGCGCCGGTGCCGCGCAGCAGCGCGGACTCGACGATCGGCTCCAGGGCGTCGGGGGCGAACTCCAGCTCGACGCCGTCGAGTTCGAGGAGGCGCTGGTACTGCTTGACCAGGGCGTTCCGCGGCTCGGTGAGGATGCGCAGGAGCGCGGCCTTGTCGAGGTGGTCGACGGTGGTGAGGATCGGGAGGCGCCCGACCATCTCCGGGATGAGCCCGTACTTGAGCAGGTCGTCGGGCATGACCTGGGAGACGATCGCGTCCCCTTCGGCGTCCTCGGCGTGCAGCGGGGCGGTGAAGCCGACGGTGCGCTTGCCGATGCGGCCCTTGATGATCTCCTCGATCCCGGCGAACGCGCCGCCGCAGATGAAGAGGATGTTCGTGGTGTCGATCTGGATGTGGTCCTGCTGGGGGTGCTTGCGCCCGCCCTGCGGGGGGACCGAGGAGATCGTGCCCTCGAGGATCTTCAGGAGGGCCTGCTGGACGCCCTCGCCGGAGACGTCGCGGGTGATCGACGGGTTCTCCGCCTTGCGCCCGGCCTTGTCGATCTCGTCGATGTAGATGATGCCGGTCTCGGCGCGCTTGACGTCGAAGTCGGCGGCCTGGATGAGCTTGAGGAGGATGTTCTCCACGTCGTCGCCGACGTACCCGGCCTCGGTGAGGGCCGTGGCGTCCGCGATGGCGAACGGGACGTCGAGCATCCGGGCGAGGGTCTGCGCGAGGTGGGTCTTGCCGGAGCCGGTGGGGCCGACCATGAGGATGTTCGACTTCTGGAGCTCCACGTGGTCGCCGCCGCGGATCGAGCCGAGCTCGTCGAGCTGCACGCGTTTGTAGTGGTTGTAGACCGCGACCGCGAGCGCGCGCTTCGCGTTGTCCTGGCCGATCACCCACTGGTCGAGGAACTCGACGATCTCCTTGGGCTTCGGCAGGTCCTCCCAGACCACCTCGGCGTCCTCGGCGAACTCCTCTTCGATGATCTCGTTGCACAGGTCGATGCACTCGTCGCAGATGTACACGTTGTTCGGACCCGCGATCAGCTTGCGCACCTGCCGCTGCGACTTCGAGCAGAACGAGCACTTCAAGATCTCGCTGTCACCCAGGCGTGGGGCCATCGCGGTAACTCCCTCCCTCGGCGGCATGCGATCCAGGGCCGCCGAGCGTGCGTGCATTGCTCCGTTGATTCAGGACGAACCGGTGTCTCGATCCAGTATTTCGCATTTGCGGCCACGGCGCCAGGGCAGTCTCAGACCGTGATGGCGGGTCCGGTACCGGGCGGCGGGTGCGCCAGCGCCACGGTATCGCGGACGGGCGGGGCTCGGGGGCGATCGGCGGGAGACGGGGGCTCGGTGCCGCGGGGAGGCGCGGCGGGCCGGGCGGGCCCGCCGCGCGCTTCCTGCGGCGTCGCGTCCTACGCGGCGGCTTCGGCCGGCAGGGCGTTCTTCTTGCGGTAGGTCAGGACGTTGTCGACGATGCCGTACGCGACGGCCTCCTCGGCGGTGAAGATCTTGTCGCGCTCGATGTCGCGGCGGACCTTCGTGACGTCCTGGCCGGTGTGGCGGGCGAGGATCTTCTCCAGCTGGTCGCGCATGCGCATGATCTCGCGGGCCTGGATCTCCATGTCGGACGCCTGGCCGAAGGTGCCTTCGGTGGCGGGCTGGTGGATGATCACGCGGGAGTTCGGCAGCGCGGTGCGCTTGCCGGGGGTCCCGGCGGCGAGGAGCACGGCGGCGGCCGAGGCGGCCTGGCCCATGCACACGGTCTGGATGTCCGGGCGCACGTACTGCATGGTGTCGTAGATGGCCATGAGCGCGGTGAGCGAGCCGCCGGGCGAGTTGATGTACATGATGATGTCCCGGTCGGGGTCGTTGCCCTCGAGGACGATCAGCTGGCTCATGATGTCGTTCGCCGAGGTGTCGTCCACGGGGGACCCGAGGAAGATGATCCGGTCCTCGAACATCTTGTTGTACGGGTTCATCTCCTTGATCCCGTACGAGGTCTTCTCGGTGAACGACGGGACGATGTAGCGGGCCCGCGGGTCGAACGATCCGGACTGGGCGTGGATGTCCATCATCAGGTTCCCCTCCTGCTGGTCTAGTTGTTCTCGGCGGGGACTTCGGAAACCCGCTGGACGACGTGGTCGATGAAGCCGTAGTCCTTCGCCTCGGCGGCGGTGAACCAGCGGTCGCGGTCGGAGTCGGCCTCGATCTCGTCGATCGTGCGGCCGGTGTGGTGGGCGACGCGCTCCTGGAACATCTGCTTGGTGTAGAGCATCTGCTCGGCGAGGATGGCCACGTCGGAGGCGGTGCCGCCGATGCCGCCGGAGGGCTGGTGCATCATGATGCGCGCGTGCGGGAGCGCGTAGCGCTTGCCCGTGGTGCCGGCGCACAGGAGCAGCTGGCCCATGGAGGCGGCCATGCCCATGGCGATGGTCTGGACGTCGTTCTTGATGAACTGCATGGTGTCGTAGATGGCCATGCCGTCGTAGACCGAGCCGCCGGGCGAGTTGATGTAGAGCTTGATGTCGCGCTCGTCGTCCTCGGCTTCCAGCAGGATCAGCTGGGCGCAGAGCCGGTTGGCGAGCTCGGAGGTGACCTCGGAGCCGAGGAAGATGATGCGTTCCTTGAGCAGTCGGTCGAAGACCATGGCGTCCAGACCGGGCTCGGCGGCGCCGCCGCCCCCGCGGCGCGCGATCGCGTTGACGACGTCCTTCTCCAGCTGCGAGGAGAATGGAATCGAATGCTCCATGTCTTTGCACCTTCATTCTGTCTCGGCGATATGGGCTCAGCTTTGCGGCTGCCAATCCAGACCTTAGCCCGTCGGGGCGACGATCGGACGCGGCTGGGCTCCGTGTTCGCTTCCAGCGGAGCGCGGCGGAGGACCAGTGTGGGGCATCGATGCGCGCGGATGCGCGGACCGGGTGTCCGTCGCGGCGGGGGCGGAAACGCGAAGGACCCGGCGCGGGGCCGGGTCCTCCTGGCGGTGCGGCTAGGCGGTGACGCGCAGCAGCAGGTTCGGGCTGCCCTGGACGTCGGTGATCGCGCCGGTCGTGGCGGCGCCGGTGAGGGCGGCGGCGACCTGGGCGGGGGTGGCGGACGGGTGGGCGGACAGGTAGACGGCGGCGGCCCCGGCGACGTGCGGGGAGGCCATGGAGGTGCCGCTGAGGCTGGACGGGGAGCCGAGGAGGTAGGGCGAGGTGATGTCCTCGCCGGGGGCGAAGAGGTCGACGCATTCGCCGAAGTTGGAGAAGTCGGCGCGGGCGTCGGCGTCGGTGGAGGCGGCGACCGTGATGGCGCCGGGGGTGCGGGCGGGCGAGACGCCGCAGGCGTCGGCGGTCTCGTTGCCCGCGGCGACGGCGTAGGTGACGCCGGAGGCGATGGAGGCGGCGACGGCCGCGTCGAGGGCGTCGCTGAGGCCGCCGCCGAGGCTCATGTTGGCGACGGCGGGCTTGACGGCGTTGGCGGTGACCCAGTCGACGCCCTGGATGACGCCGGCGGTGGTGCCGGAGCCGAGGCAGTTGAGGACCTGGACGGGGACGATGGTGACCGCCTTGGCGACGCCGTACTGGGTGCCGCCGACGGTCCCGGCGACGTGGGTGCCGTGGCCGTTGCAGTCGAGGCCCTGGAGGCCGGGGAGGATCGCGGAGTAGCCGGCGGCGGTGCGGCCGGTGAAGTCGGCGGTGGAGGCCCAGATGCCGGTGTCGATGATGTAGGCGTGGACGCCCGCGC
This sequence comes from Glycomyces sp. NPDC047369, assembly GCA_040643255.1. Lineage (GTDB taxonomy): Bacteria > Actinomycetota > Actinomycetes > Mycobacteriales > Micromonosporaceae > Glycomyces. Next base: position 164,320 of record JBEYTX010000004.1, read on the forward strand.
CGGCGTTGGGGTACGTGAATGAGGCGTCGAGCGGGAGGGCGGCCTGGTCGATGCGGTCGAGGCCCCAGGAGGGCGGGTCCGCTTGGGTCGCTTGGATCTCGACGGTGCGGTTCTGCTCGACGTAGGCGACGTCGGGGTCGGCGGCGAGGCGTTCGGCCTCGTGCTCGGTCATGGTGGCGAGGACGGCGTCGACGGAGTCGAAGGCGGTCTCGACGTCGCCGCCGAAGTCGTCGACGACGGCGGCCGAGGCGCCGTCCTCGAAGGCGACGATGTAGGAGCCGGGGACGGCGTCGGGGCTGTCGGCGCCGAGGATCCGGGCGGTCTGGGCGGCGGCGGGGTCCGCGGCGAACGCGGTGGCGCCGAGGGCGGCGGCCGCGGCGGTGACGAGGAGGCGTCGGACGGGGGAATGCATCACCATGAAAGGTCACCCTTCAGGAGAAAACGGGCTATGGCATCTGTCACAAGGTACCAAAATATTGATAGATTTGGTTACCTCGTGGTAACAGATTCCCGATCAACCCTCATACGTCCCCAATGGAGTCAATTGTGTCCGGTTCCCCTACCGCCCGTTTGCGTCTGCTCGGCATCCTGTTCTGGCTCGCGGGCGGCGCCGTCCTCACCCTCGGCTGGATGGGCATGGCCGAGCTGGCCTACGTCGACGGCCAGATGCCCTTCCTCGTCTCCGGCGGCGCCGCGGGCCTCGCGCTGGTGCTCATCGGCTCGACCCTCGTCGTCATGTCGGCCCTCTTCGAGGCCGCCGAGCGCACCGCCCAGCGCACGGCCGAGCTCCTGAAGCAGGCGGCCGACGAGGCCGTGGAGGCCGCCGCGGCGGCCGAGCGGGCCGCGAAGGCCGAGCCCGAAGCGGCCGGGAAGGCCGAGGAGGCGGCGGTCGCGGCGAAGGCCGACTGAGACCAGGCGTTCCACTCGAGTCCCCAAGCGCCGCAAGCGCGTTCGCAGGCCCCGGAAGTGCGCGTCCGGGGTCTGCAAAAGCACTGGTGGGGACCTACTGTCGCGCGCTAGTCGAAAGTCTGGTAGTTTCGGGCAAGCGCTTCACCGAGTGACCTGTGGCACTCGCATCCCCTTCCCGAAAAGAGAGCTCAATGAAGAGAAGACTCGTCCTCAGCGCCGGCACCGCCGGTGCGGCGGCCCTGCCCCTCAGCGCCTGCGGGTTCATCGGCGGCGGCGACGACGAAGGCGGCGCGGACAAGCTCAAGTTCTGGCTGTCGGGCGACGCCAACCAGGGCGGCGGCTTCCAGAAGATGGCCGACAAGTACTTCGAGGAGACCGGCGTCGAGATCGACATCGACGACATCCCCTACGACGACTTCAACACCCGGCTGCGCAACGCCGCCCAGGCCGACGGCCTGCCCGACCTGGCCCGCGTCACCGCGATCGACCCGATCTGGATGAACCAGCTCGAGGACCTCTCGGACATCGCGTCCGAGCGCGGCGTCATGGAGAGCCTCCTCGCCGAGAACGAGGACGGCGCGGTCCCGACGTTCCTCACCGACCTCACCGCCGTGGGCCTCTACGTCAACAAGAGCCTCTTCGACGAGGCCGGCGTGACCTACCCGACCACCGCCGACCAGGTGTGGACCTGGGACGAGTTCATCGCCGCGGTCAAGGAGGTCAAGGCCGCGACTGGAGCGCGCTACGGGCTCGTCATGGACCCGTCCTCGCACCGCCTGCGCTCGATGATGTACCAGTTCGGGTCCGACGGGTTCACCCTCGGCGACGACTGCACGTACTCGACCAAGGAGGCCGAGACGACCGCGGCGCTCCAGTTCTTCGCCGACATCAACGACGACGACGTCATGCCCCGCTCCGTGTGGGTCTCCGGCGACGACGCGAACGCCCTGTTCAAGTCCGGCCAGGTCGCCGCCTACTACTCCGGCTCGTGGCAGGTCGCCGACTTCCAGGCGAACATCGCCGACTTCGAGTGGGCCTCGGCCCTCATGCCCGCCCAGACCCGCCGCGCCACCAACCTCGGCGGCGGCTACATCGTGGTCTACGGCGGCGAGAAGTCCAAGGCCGCGCTCGACTTCGTCAGCTGGCTGTTCGCCGCCGAGAACTACACCGAGATCGCCGAGATCTCCGGGTTCCTCCCGGTCGTCCAGGGCCTCGACATCGACTACGGCGACGCCCAGGCGAGCTTCGACCTCTACAACGACGAGATCGCCAACTCCGCCGACGCCGCGGCCGCGCAGGAGCGCACCGCCCTGGAGATGGTCTACAAGGGCCAGACCTCCGGCTCCGACGCCGACCCGCTCAAGGACGAGGCCGTGAAGCTCGCCAACGGGGAGCAGGACGTCGCCACCACCGTCGCGAACATCCTCGCGTCGCTCAACGAGAACATCATCTGCGAGTAGACCTTGACGGCCACCGCCATCGGAACCCAAGCCCCGGCCGGGCCGCGCCAGCGGCCCGGCAAGGGCCGGCGCCCCAAGTACCGGCTCGCGCCGATCGGGCTCGCCGGACTCAGCATCGTCCTGTTCGCCGTGTTCTTCGTCTGGCCCGGCAGCCTGGGCCTCATCTACTCCTTCACCGACTACACCGGCATCGGCGACTACGACTTCATCGGCCTCGCCAACTACGAGAAGCTGTTCGGCGACCCGACGTTCTACCAGGCGCTCACCCGCAGCCTCCTGTTCGCGGCCTTCAGCGTCCCGCTCATGTACGTCATGTCGCTGACCGTCGCCTCGCTGCTCGTCTCCAACCACGCGAAGGGCCGCGCCGCCGCGAAGGTCGTGTTCTTCTTCCCGTGGCTCATCTCCCCCATCGTCGCGGGCGTCATCTGGCGGTGGATGTTCGGCGAGAGCTTCGGCTTCGTCAACTACGTCGTCACCGAGCTCGGCGGGAACCCGCTCGCGTGGCAGACCGACCCCGACCTGGCGCTCATGGTCGTCGTCATGGCCGCGACCTGGGGCGGCACCGCGTTCAACATGCTCATCTTCATCGCCGCGCTCAAGAACGTCCCGCGCGCCTACTACGAGGCCGCCGAGATCGACGGCGCCAACGCGTGGCAGCGGTTCCGCCACATCACGCTCCCGTCGATCGCGCCCACCTCGTTCCTGGTGGTGCTGCTGTCCTCGCTGGGCGCCATGAAGGAGTTCGCAATGGTCCAGGCCCTCAACGGCGGCGGGCCCGGCACCTCCAACGTGTTCCTCATCCAGTACATCTACGAGACCGGCTTCAAGCGCGCCGACGTCGGCTACGCCAGCGCGGTGTCGATGATCCTGCTGGTCATCCTCCTGTCCATCGCGCTGCTCCAGATGTGGGTCAACCGGAGGCGAGGCGCATGAGCACCCTGACGACCGCCGCGGCGAAGCCGCGCACGCGCAAGGCCCGCAAGGCGAAGGAGCTCGGCTCCGCGATCCCGATGACCGCGTTCCTGTGGCTGCTCGCCGCCGTGTACGCGTTCCCGATGCTCTGGTTCCTGCTGAGCGCCTTCAAACCCGGCTCGGAGCTGTTCCAGTACCCGCTGTCGTTCCTGCCGGAGGATCCGACGGTCGCCGGGTTCGAGAAGGCGTGGGACCGGTTCGACTTCATGCTGTACTTCTCGAACACGCTCGCGGTCGCGCTGACGACCACGGCGCTGACGGTGATGGCGAGCGCCATGACCGGGTACGCGCTCGCGAAGTACCGGGAGCAGCGGTGGGTGCGCGTCTTCTTCATCTGCATCCTGGCGACGACGATGCTCCCGACCGAGGTCATCCTGTCGCCGACGTTCCTGGTGATCCGGGACCTCGGCCTGTACGACTCGTTCGCGGGCCTCGTGGTGCCCTCGATCCTCACGGCCACGGGCGTGTTCATGTTCCGGCAGTTCTTCCTGTCGGTGCCCGACGACATCGTGGAGGCCGCGCGCATCGACGGGGCCCGCGAGGCGGGGATCTTCTTCCGGATCATGCTGCCGATGTCGCGGCCGATCATCATGACGCTGGCGATCTTCTCGTTCCAGTGGCGCTGGAACGACTACGTGTGGCCGCTGATCGTGGTGGGCGACGAGCGGAAGTTCACGCTCCAGATCGCGCTGCGCAGCATCGTGGGGGCCGAGAACATCGACTGGCCGCTGCTGCTGGCCGCGTCGGTGATGTCGATCCTGCCGCTGGTGCTCATCTTCATCGTGTTCCAGAAGTACGTCATGAACGAGGACATCAATGCGGGACTCAAGGACTGAGTTCGCGGCGGCCGTCACCGAGGCCGCCGACGAGCGGGCGCGGGAGGTGCTCGGCGGGGTGGACGCTCTGCTGGGGTCGGACCCGCACCACCGGGCGGTCATGGGCGCCGCGAAGGCCCTGGTGGCGTGCGCGGTGAATCCGGGCTCGGCGTTCTTCGCGTCAGCGGAGGCTGAGGCGGCCGCGCGGCGGCTCGTGGACTTCCTGGCGGGGATGCAAGCGGCGAACGGCCTGTTCGACGGCGAGAACTTCGCGTCCCCGCCGGACACGGCGTTCACCGTCAACGACCTGTGCGACACGTACGCGCTCTTGGCGATCGACCCGAAGGGCCTCGCGGTCCTCGGGGACTCGCTGGCCGCGATCGCGGCCCGCGCCTCCGGACCGCTGCGCCTGGGCGGCGTGCACACGCCGAACCACCGGTGGGAGCTGTCGTCGGCGCTCGCGAAGCTGCACTGGCACTGGCCCGACGAGCGGCTGGTCGCCCGCGTCGACGAGTGGCTGGCGGAGGGCGTCGACATCGACGCCGACGGCTGGTACTCGGAGCGGAGCCCGAACTATGCGCTGTGGGTGTCGAACCCGGCGCTCGTCGCCATCGGCGAGCATCTCGGCCGGCCGGAGCTGCTCGGCCTGGTCGAGCGGAGCCTGGAGGCGGTCGCGGCGGCGGCGCTGCCGGACGGCACGGTGGAGACGGTCCATTCGCGGCGGCAGGACCAGAAGGGGACGATCCCCTTGGCGCCGTTCCTGATGCAGTTCCGGCGCTTCGCGATCCGGCGCGGCCGCGGGGACTTCGCGGCGGTCGCGGCGGGCATCGAGGGGATCGCGGACCCGGCGAGCGCGCTGACCGAGATCCTGCTGGAACCGGACCTGGCCGGGCCGCTGCCCGAACCCGAGGCCCGCAAGGCGGGCACGGCGGTGTTCGCGGGGTCGGGCCTGGCCGTGGCGCGCGACGGGGACTTCGCGGTGACGGTGTACGGCGGCTCGGACTACGCGGCGCACGGCCGCATCCGGTCGGGGCTGGCGACGAATCCGACGTTCCTGCGGCTCTTCGCGGGTGAGGCCGTGCTCGATTCGGTGCGGCTGTCGCGGGACTTCTTCGGTCTGGGGCCGTTCCGGGCCGACGGGCTCGACGCCGACGGCAACACGTTCGTGCTGCGCGAGAAGGCGAGCGCGGCCTACTACGGGCCGCTCCCGGCCGGGCTGCGGCGCGGGGACGCGGTCTACGAGCTGGCCGACGAGGGCCGGTTCTCGGCGGCGATGGACTTCGCGCACCGGCCTGCCGAGGAGGTCGCGCTGGAGACGAGCGTGCAGGTCGCGGTCGGCGAGCGCGAGGTGGCGGTGAAGGTCGCGGCCGACCCGGGCCGGGTGCGGCAGGTCCTCGAACTGGCGTTCCGCGAGGGCGGCGAGCTGGAGCGCGTGCTCCCGGTCGACGGGGGCTTCGCCACCGAGGGCGCCGTGGCGGTCTACCGCCGCGGCGGCGACCGCATCACGGTCGAGGTCGACGCGAAGGGCGCCTTCACCCGCGGGTACCACCCCGGCGAGGACTACACGCACCTCGGCGGTACCGATGCGGCCCAAGGGATCAGGTTGTACGTCCCGCTCCCGGCGACGGGCCGCTGCACGGTGGTGCTGCGGGCCGGTTGACAGACGACGAAGCGGCGCCCTCCCTGTCGGGGAGGGCGCCGCTTTCGCTGTGCCGCTTACATGGCACCGGTCATGTAGAGGGTCGTGCCGACGATCGTCATGAGCAGGGCCGAGCCGGGGTGCATCCAGATGGAGGCGCGGATGTCGTGCTTCCACCAGACGAAGAAGTAGCCGGGGAGCAGGAAGATGATCTTCGACGGGACCGTCCAGATCGCCCAGAAGTGGTAGATCGAGAACAGGACCGTGTTGAACAGCGGCGCCCAGCGGCCGAGCTGCGGGAGCCGCGGCAGGAGGAAGCCGCGGAAGTAGTACTCCTCGATCAGCGGGAGCAGGAAGCCGGTGAAGGCGCCGAAGATCAGCATGGTGGTGATGATGGTGGACTTGGGGTACGCGTCGAGGTAGGTGGTGCCGGAGGCGCCGGAGCCCTCGAAGGTGACCCAGGTGAAGAAGTGGTCGTACGTCCAGGCGTCGAGCGGCGCCAGCGAGAGCGACACGACCGTCATGTACAGCAGGAAGCCGATGCCGATCAGCGTGATCTTGCCGCGGGAGAACGGCTTGTCGCGGTAGTGGACCACGCCGCCGCGCATCGTGTACCTGCCGGTCTGCTTCTTGCCCAGCCAGAACAGGCCGAACCAGAGCGGGAGGAGGACGACCATGAGGCCGATGGCCCAGGCCCCGAAGATCGGGAGCCCGAGCGCCCGGGTGATCGGGGCGCCGATCCAGGCGTAGGCGGCGACGATGAGGGCGCCGGGGACGAGGTGGAGAGCGATGGACAGCGGGATGGAGTGCTTGTCGGCGAGGAGCTTCGCGACGAAGCCGGTGGGCTGCTGCGCGGTGGAGGCGCGGTGCGTTTCGTTCATGACAGGAATGTTCGGGGTCGGTGCTGACACGGCACTGACACCGCGTTGACACCGCCGCGGGCCCGCTGTCAGGTGCCGAAGTAGGCGGCTCTGACGGCGTCGTCGTTGAGGGTGTCGGCGCCGGAGCCGGAGACGGTGATGCGGCCCTGCTGCATGACGAAGGCGGTGTCGGCCTGGGCGAGGACGCCGGCGTTCTGCTCGACCATGAGGACGGTGGTGCCGCGCTGGTTGATGAGCTTGACGGCGGCGAAGACCTGCTCGGTGAGCTTGGGTGACAGGCCGAGCGAGGCCTCGTCGATGAGGAGGAGCCGCGGAGAGGACATCATGCCGCGGCCGATCGCGAGCATCTGCTGCTCGCCGCCGGAGAGGGTCCCGGCGAGCTGGTCGGCGCGCTCTTCGAGGCGCGGGAAGATCGCGTAGACCTCGCAGAGGTTCTCGCGCAGGCGGCGGGCGTCGCGGCGGATCGTCCAGGCGCCGAGGCGGAGGTTCTGCTTGACGGTGAGCGCCGGGAAGACATGGCGCCCTTCGGGGACGAGGACGATCCCGGCTCTCACCCGCGCGCCGGGCGGTCCCTTGAGGACTTCGCCGTCGTAGCGGATCTCGCCGCCGGTGACGGGGAGGAGCCCGGCGAGGGTCATCAGCGTGGTGGACTTCCCGGCGCCGTTGAGACCCAGCAGGACCGCGTTGGAGCCCTCGTCGACGGCGAGGTCGACGCCGTGGAGGACCGGGACGGAGCCGTATCCGGCGCGCAGGTTCGCGACCTCAAGCAGTGCCATCGGACTTGCCTTCCGCCATGAGGGGCCATTCGGGGGGCTCGGAGGCGAGCTGGACCGTGTCGTCCTCGGCGCCTTCGGGTTCGGCGGCACCGCCGAGGTACGCGGCGATCACCTCGGGGTGGCGCTGGATGGCCTCGGGCTCGCCTTCGGTGAGCAGCTCGCCGAAGTTGAGGACGTACACGTAGTCGCAGACCTCGGCGACGAGCGGCACGTGGTGCTCGATCATGAGGATGGTGAGCCGCAGGCGGTCCCGCAGTTCGCGCAGCGTCGCGGAGAGGCCCAGGGCCTCTTCGGGGCTGAGGCCGGACGCGGGCTCGTCGAGCATGAGGAGCTTCGGGTCGGTGGCGAGGGCCATCGCCATGTCGCAGGTCTTGCGGACGCCGTACGGGAGCTCGCCGGTGCGCTCGTCGGCGACGTCGTCGAGGCCGAAGTACTCGATGATCTCGGCGGCGTCGCGGCGCAGCTCGCGCTCGCGGTGCCAGGTCCCCGCGAGGCCGAGCATCCCGGCCAGCGCGGAGTACCCGGCGCGCTGGTGCTGGGCGAGCATGACGTTCTCGGTGACGGTGAGGGAGTCGATGACGCCGAGGTTCTGCCAGGTGCGGGCCATGCCGCGGCGGGCGCGGCGGTGGGTGGGCAGGTGGGAGACGTCGCGGCCGTCGAAGTACACGCGGCCGCCCTGGGGCTGGTAGATCCCGGTGAGGCAGTTGAAGCAGGAGGTCTTGCCCGCGCCGTTGGGGCCGATGAGGCCGACGATCTGGCCTTCGCGCACGGTCAGGGACAGGTCGTTGAGGACTTGCAGCCCGCCGAAGCGCAGGTGCAGTCCGTCCACTTTGAGGAGCTGCTTCACCGGTCGCCTCCCTTGGTGAGCCAGCGCGTGGCGGGTCTGAGGAGCTGGCCGAGGCCGCCGGGGAAGAACCGGAGGACGATCAGGAGCATCACGACGACGATGAACGGCGGCAGGACGTGGTAGACCGCCTCGTTGAGGAACGGCGGCTGCCAGGGGAGCCCGGCGAGGAAGTTCGGAAGGGTCAGCGGCAGGAGTGCGAAGAACGCGGACGCGAGGATCACCCCGAGGCGCGAGCGCAGGCCGCCGACGACGGTCATGAGGACCCACACGAGGGCCACCTGGAACTCGAAGTCCATGGCCTGGACGACCTGGTTCCAGTGGGCGAACAGGCCGCCCGCGAGGCCCGCGGCGAGCCCGGAGAGGCTGAACGCGGCGAGCTTGTAGCCGGTGACGTTGATGCCGAGGGTCGCGGCGATGCGCTCGTCGTTGCGGACCGCGGCGAGCGCGCGGCCCGCTTTCGTGGCGACCAGGCGCCAGTCGGCGTAGAGGACGAGCGCGAGGACGCCGAGGCACAGGAGCGCGAACGCGTGGTCGGAGGAGACGAGCGCGGGCCGGGGCGCGAACGCGCCCGCGCCGCCGCCGGTGAACTCGCGCCAGTTGAAGATCGTGGTCTCGGCGGTGAGGCCGAACGCGAGGGTCACGAGCGCGAGGTACAGGCCGGTGACGCGCAGGGCGACCATGCCGACGACCGCGGCGGTGACCATCCCGGCGAGGGCCCCGACGGCGAGGCCGAAGCCGAGGGGCGCGCCGAGGCGCGACGCCATGAAGGCCGCGGCGAAGGCGCCGATGCCGACGAACGCCTGGTGGCCCAGGGAGATCTGGCCGGCGTGGCCGGTGAGCGTGTTGATGGAGAGGCCGATGATCGCGTAGATCGCGGCGCGGCTGATGCGCTGCGCCCACACGTCGCCGCCGAGGAGCAGCGGGAGCGCGGCGAGGGCGAGGAGCGCGAGGACGAGGGCGACGCGAAGCGCCAGGCCGAAGCGGCGGGCGGCCTTGATGCGGCCGAAGGTCATTGTGGCCGTTGCCATCTCAGGCTTCCTTCCCGAGGAGGCCCTGCGGGCGGATGAGGAGGACGAGCATGAGGAGCGCGAAGACGCCGAGTTCGGCGGCGCCGGGGACCTTGAGCTGCTGTCCGAGGAGGTAGATGCCGAGGTTCTGGACGACGCCGATGGCGATGCCGCCGACGAACGCGCCCGGGAGGCTCGTCATGCCGCCCAGGACCGCGGCCGCGAAGGCGGGCACGAGCATCGTGAGGGTCATGAACCCGGGCGTGAAGATCCCGACCGGCGCGTACAGGAGCCCGGCGATGCCGCCGAGGAGCGCGGCCATGCCCCACACGAGCCGCGAGATCGCGACGGGGCTGATGCCGACCACCTGCGCGGCGCGGGTGTCCTGTGAGGACGCGAGGACCGCGAGTCCGAGGTCGGTCTTGAAGAACCAGGCCATCGCGGCCGCGAGCACGGCGAGGACGGCGAGGAGGATGAGCTGCTGCGGGAGGATCCCGGCGCCGAGGACGTTCACGCCGGTGCCCTCCATGAGCGGCGGCATGACGCGCGGGATGGGCTGGCCGAGCAGGACGATGATCGCGATCGTGAAGAGCGCGACGCCGACGAGCGCGACGAGCATGATCGTGCGGGAGGCGTGCTCCAAGGGCCGCACGATGACCCGTTCGACGGCGAGCCCCATGGCGACCGCGGCGGCGAGGCCGCCGACGATGCCGACCCAGTACGGCAGGCCGAGGTTGACCACCAGGTAGAAGGCCGCGAACGCGGCGATGCCGCCGAACTCCCCTTGCGCGAAGTTGAAGACGCGCTTGGCCTTGTAGACGAGGACGATGCCCACGGCGAGCAGCCCGTAGACCGCGCCCTGGAAGATCCCCAGTGCGAAGAAGGCGCCCATGTCAGAACCCGTTCACGAACGCGAAGTCGGTCTCGTAGTGGCCGCCGCCGTCGCAGACGTTCCGCAGGACGCTCACCTGGGTGGCGCCGAAGGGCCCGTCCTTGTAGTTCAGGTCGGGGAACACGCCTGTGGAGAACGAGGAACCGGCGACGGCGTCGAGGAAGGCGCCCCGGTCGAGGTCCTCCCCCGCCTTCTCCAGCATCTGGTGCAGGACCTTCGACTGGCCCCACATCATCCACGTGACGTCGTCGGCCTCGATCCCGGCCGCGTCCACGGCCGCGAGGAACTCGGGGTCGTACTCGCCCGCGTCGGCGAACGCCGGGGTCGGGTTGAAGAACCGGGCGCCCTCGGTGGAACTGGCTGCGCTGCAACCGGTCGAGGCGACCTGGTCGAGGCCCATGGAGACGCCGACGCCCACGAACTGGGGGCGGCAGCCGGAGGCGGCGGCCATCTCCAGGTAGAACGTGGGGCTGGTGAGGACGAAGACCGCGTCGTAGTTGCCGACGGTGCCGGTGCACAGGTTCCCGGCCGCGGAGGAGCCGCGCTCGTTCTTGTCGGGCCGGAAGACGTCCACGTCGCCGAACGCATCGGTGAAGCCCTCGACCGCGTCGTCGAAGTTCGGGGTGTTCGTGACGACCGCGGCGACCCGGGACGGGTCGGTCACGCCCAGCTCGTTCTTGATGTACTCGGCGAGCATCGGGGTCTGCTGGTGGTAGGTCATCGACGCCGCGAAGTAGGTGTCGAGGGAGCCCATGCCGGTCTCGGTGACCCCGGTGGACAGGTACGGGACGTCCTCGCTCGCGGCGTACTGGGCGCACGCCTGGATCTGGTCGGTGCCGCCCGCGCCGATGAGCGCGAACGCCTGCTGCTCCTCGGCCATGGTCTGGCAGACCTGCCGGGCCGTGGAGGGCCGGTACTGGTCGTCGGCGAAGACGGTCTCGACGGTGCGGCCGAAGACCTCGACGGGCTGCCCGCCGTTCCCGTACTGCCAGTACAGGTCCTTGCCGGTCTCGAAGGAGTCCTGGCGCAGCGGGGCCGCGCCGGTCAGGGGCGCGTGGATGCCGATGGTGATGGTCGAGTCGGTGACGCCGGTGGTGTCACCGTTCCCGGCGTTCCCGTTGTCGTTCCCGCCGCCGCCACCGCCGCCTCCCCCGCCGTCGTCGGACTCGCCGCCGGTGTCGCCGCCCGAGCCGCCGTCCGACGAGTCGGTCCCGTCGGTGCCGTCGGTACTGGTGCCGTCATCGCCGCCGAGGCCGGGGTTCTCGCCGCCCGCTTCGACGAAGTCGTCGTGGACGCCGTCGTACTGGCCGCACGCGGGCAGGGCCAGGAGGGCTGCGGCCGCCAGTGCCATCGCGATGCGCTTGCGGCTCATGGGCGTTCACCCCGCCCGGTCAGGCGCTGCCACAGGCCCGCGGGGACGGGCAGGGCCCAGCCGCGGCGGTCGAGGTTGTGGGCGCGGATGCGGTCGATCGCGCCGCTGCCGCCCGCGGCGGCGCCGGAGGCGCCCATGACGGCGTACAGCAGGTAGGCGGCGACGAGGCCCGCGGGGATGAGCGTCCACACGTACCAGGGGGCGACGGGCTCGAACGGCTCGTACGCGGCCGGGGCCATCTCCTCCGCGGAGGAGGGCTCGGCGGTCGGGGACTCCTCGGCGCCCTCGCCGCCGCCTCCCCCGGATCCGCCCCCGCCGCCGGAGGAGGAGTCGCCGCCGGTCGTGCCGGAGCCGTCGGTGCCGGGGTCGGCCGCGCCGTCGTCCTCGGGGGTGCCGGGGATGTAGGAGAAGGACGCGCCGAGGCGGTAGGCGGTGGCCTCGTACTCGTCGACGGGGGTCTCGGTGTCGTCGCGCAGCGGGAGCTTGAGGTTGACCTGCCACGTGTCGATGGGGGTGGCGTCGTCCATGACGGGCATGAACATGACGCCGTAGTTCGCGAACGGGTCCTGGCCCCAGTCCTTCGCCATGGCGGTGAGGTCGAACGTCCAGGTGGGGAGCGGGACCTCGACGACCTCGGGGCTCTCGCCGCCGTTCTCGACGGCCTCCTGGGCGGCGGCGAGGAGTTCCTCCGCCTCGGCGACCGCGTCGGGGTCGGGCTCCTCGCGCACGCCGGTGACGCAGCCGTCGCCGACGGGCGGCTGGACGTCCCACATCTCGGCTTCGCCGGTGGACCACGCCTCGGCGATGGGGCAGGCCTGGACGAGCTTGGCGAGGGGGTTGAAGGTGGGCGAGTCGCCCGCGTCATTGCCTTCGGCGACGGTGAGGGTGAACGCGGTGACCTCGGAGCCTTCGGGGACGCCGCGCTCGGCGAGGTTGAAGGACAGGGACGAGACCTTGGTGTTCTCGCCGAGCTCGACGGCCACGGGCATCGTGGTGGCGGCCTGGGGGTTCGGGAGTTCGACCTGCTGGGCGAGCGGGCCGAGCTCCAGGGTCTCGTCGATCTGGCGGGTCCAGTACCAGGAGACGGCGTCGGCGCCGTAGTCGAACTCGAGGTCCTCGCCTCCGGCGTCGTCCTGGGCGGCGGCCGGGGCGGGCCAGGCGAGGAGGGCCGCGGCGAGCAGGGCCGCGCTCTTGGCCGCAGTGGAACCCGATCGGGTGGGAATCATGGGGGGCACTCCCAGGGACGTTGCGTCGTTGCATCGAAGAGGTTAGATACACACCATAGGTGAAAGTGACGACCGTCTCTACCCGTGAGTAGCAAAAAATTCAGGCCAGACCCGGACCAAGCCTGTCCAATCATCTGAAAAGGACAAGGGGCCCAACACAAAAGCGTTGGGCCCCAAGTGAATCGGGTGCGGAGGCGCTGCTAGTTGCGGTCCTCGGCGTCGCGGTCCCCGGACTCGTCCGAGTCGCCCTCGTCGTCGCCGGCGGCCTCGGCCTCAGCGGCGGCGCGGCCCGGGAACAGGTCCTCCTCGGTCAGCTCGGCGCCGGACGCGTCGACGACCGACGCCTCCTTCACGACCTCTTCGAGGGCCAGCTGCTGGCGCAGCGACGCGGCGATCTGCTGGAGGCCGCCGTTCGTGCGCAGCTCGTCGACGAAGCGCTGGAACTGGTCCTGCGGGACGCCGCGCTGCTGGGCCTGGCGCACGACCTCGGCGGTCATGAGCTCGCCGGAGACCTCGAGCTCGCGCTCGCGCGCGATCTGGCCCAGGACGATCGACTGGCGCAGGTTCGACTCGACGTCGTCGCGCAGCTCCTGGTCGAACTCCTCGGCGGACTTGCCGACCATCTGGAGGTACTCCTCGAAGCCGCCCGCGACCTGCTGGACCTGCTCGAGCAGGTGCCCGCGGGTGTGGTCGACCTCGTCGGAGACGGTCTTCTCCGGCAGCGGCAGCTCGACGGCCTCGATGAGGGCCTCGAGGGTCTTCGCGCGGGCCTCGTTGGCCTTCGCGGTCTTCCCCTGGTTCTCCAGGCGCTCGCGGGTCGCGTTGCGCAGCTCCTCGAGCGTGTCGAAGGGGCTGGCCATCTCGGCGAAGTCGTCGTCGAGGTCGGGGAGCTCGCGCTCCTTGACCTGGGTGACCTTGACCTCGACCTGGGCGGTCTCGCCCTCCTGCTCGCCGGCGAGGGTCGACTCGATGGTCTTCTCGTCGCCCGCGGACATGCCCACGAGGGCCTCGTCGAGGCCGTCGAGCAGGTTGCCCGAGCCGACCTCGTGGCTCATGCCGGTGACGGAGCCGCCCTCGACCTCTTCACCGTTCTGGGTGGCGCGCAGGTCGATCTGCACGAAGTCGCCGTCGGCGGCGGCGCGCTCGACGGTCTTCAGCGACGAGAAGCGCAGGCGCTGCGACTCGATGTCCGCGTCCACGTCCTCCTCGGAGACCTCGCCGGCCTCGACGGTCACCTTCAGGGACGCGAAGTCAGGGAGCTCGAACTTCGGGGTGACGTCGGTCTCGACGGTGAACTCGAAGGGCTTGCCCTCCTCGATGGGCTTGACCTCGGTCAGCTCGGGGCGGCCCAGCGCGTTCACCTCGTTCTCGGTGACGGCCTTGTTCAGGTTCGCCTGCACGGCCGGGTCCATCGCCTGGGCGTAGACCGAGTCGCGGCCGACGCGCTGGTCGATCACCTGGCGGGGCGCCTTGCCCGGACGGAAGCCGGGGACCCGGATCTGCTGCCCGACGCTCTTGTACGCCTCGTTGATGTACGGCGCCAGCTCCTCGAACGGCACCTCGACCGACAGCCGCACCCTGGTCGGGCTCAGGGTCTCGACAGTGCTCTTCACAGACGTACTCCTCGATAAGATTTCGCTCAATTGCTTTCGCGTCGGCCGGATGCCTGATCCGGACCTGTGGGCCGCCGCCAGCGCTGCACGAACCCCCGCTCCGACCGAGTCTAGGCCGCCGGGGGGTCGCGGCCGAGCCGGGTGTGGTCGATATCGCCGCGCGTCACTGCTGAGCTGCGGCGCGGCCGCCCCGGGCGCGGGAGGCCGAGATCGCCTAGACTACGGCCTGCAATCGTTCTCCCGAGGAGTCAGCATGGGCACCCCTACGTTCCTGGTCTTCACGAAGACGACCGGATTCCGGCACGACTCCATCCCCGCGGGCGTCGAGGCGCTGCGCGGGATCGCCGCCGAGCTGGGCGGGAAGGTCGAGCACACCGAGGACGCGGCCGTCCACGACCCGGTCGAGCTGGCGAAGTTCGCGGCCGTCGTGTGGCTGTCGGCCTCCGGGGACGTCCTCGGGGAGCTGGAGCGGGCCGCGCTCGCCGACTACGTGACCGGGGGCGGCGGCTGGATGGGGATCCACGGCGCCTCGACCGCGGAGCGGTCCTGGCCGTTCTTCAAGGAGCTGGTGGGCGCCCGCTTCATCGGCCACCCGCCGGGGTGCACTCCCGGTGAGATCGACGTGGTCGTCGCGGACCACCCGGCGACGGCGCACCTGCCGAAGCGGTGGGCGTGGACCGACGAGTGGTACAGCTTCGACGCGCGGCCCGAGCATGTGGAGGTGCTCCTGGAGGCCGACGAGTCGACGTACGAGGCGGGCGACCTCGCGATGGGGGCGCCGCACCCGCTGGCGTGGCACCGGCGCCTCGAGGCGGGCCGGTGCTTCTACACGGCGCTGGGCCACGACGCGGCGGCGTACGCGGACCCGGCGTTCCTGGGTCACCTGACCGGGGGGCTGCGGAGCGTCGTTCACGGCGAGTGATCCGGGCCACCGGAGGGGATGCGCTACACTTGTGGCCGTTCCGCTTCGCGCGGACGCGCGGGTGTAGCTCAATGGTAGAGTCTCAGTCTTCCAAACTGATTGCGCGGGTTCGATTCCCGTCACCCGCTCCAAAATCCCGCAACTGATGCCCGCCCGCAAAGCGGGCATTTCTTGTATTCCCGACTCGTGCGTTCCGCACTGCTCCTCCCTGTTCGCGCCGTGCCGGTGAAACCCCGTGCAGCGACGTCGAAACAAGACCACTCTGGATATTGAATAAGTACGGAACTTCTTGTCGCGCAGCATTTCTCAATAGCGCTGGCCGATATTCTCCGATGAGGAGCGATTCGCTTCAACCCTCTCTGACGGGAGTCAGTACATGCGCACCAAGTTGTTCCAGGGCCTCGTCGGCGCCGCCGCGGTCGCCGCGGTCATCGGCGCCGGGGCGGCGCCGGCGTCCGCCGAGACCGCCACCGACGAGACCGCCGCCGTCGCCGGGGTCTACTCGACCGTCGTCGGCACCAACACCCTCACCATCGACCCCACCACCGCCGCCGGGCTCGACGCGCTCGGCATCGAGCACTACGGCCTGTTCGCGACCAAGACCGAGGCCGCCCTCACCACCTACGGCTTCAAGGTCGTCGGCGACCCGACCGACGGGACGATCGAGCTGCGCGGCGGCATCGTCTTCACCGGCGACTGCGAGTACGCCGTCGTCACCGGCCTGGTGATCGACTCCGCGACCGGGTTCGTCAGCGGCCGCGTCAACCTCGACGACCGGATCGACCTGTTCCGCCTGGGCGGCACCACCGCCCAGGGCGTGGCCTGGCACTTCACCGGCGCCGGGGCGACCGCGCTCAACGACGCCCTCGGGGTCTCGGCCGTGCGCGCCAGCCGCATCCTCGGGTACGACGCCACTGTCCTCGCCTAGTCGCACCTGAAATGCGCGGGCCCCGGCGGGATCGCCGCCGGGGCCCGCGTCCGTGTCAGAGCAGGTTGGGCAGCAGCCGGAACGCGGCCTCGTAGAGGTTCCACATGACCGCGGCGAGCACCGGCAGGCCCATGATGAGCGCCTCCCTGCGACTGAGCCGGTGCCGCGTCCACGACATCGCGACGAGCGCGACGACGAGCGCCTGGAGCCACAGCACGAGCGTGAACCAGCCGCCGGGGTCGGCGGCCATCGCCGTCTCGTCGGCGCCGACCGCCTCCAGGGCCGTCGCCTCGGTGACGGCGCCCGCGGCGAGCTCGCGGTCGGTGAGCGTCGCGTCCACATAGATCGACTTCGTGGGCCGGAACGGGCTGCCTTCGGCGGAGACGAGGACCAGCGCGGTGTCGCCCTCGGCGCGCACCGGCAGCGGGTCGCCGTCGCGGCGCACCCCGTCGACGGTGAACGTGAACGACCCGTCCGGGGTGACCACGCCGATCTCGTCGCCCGAGCGCAGCGACCCGAGCTCCATGAACGGGGCGCCGAACATCGACTGGCGCCCGTAGACGACCGAGACGCCGGTCTGGCCCGGCAGGACCGAGTCCTTGCGATGGCCCAGGCCGGAGTCGAGGTCGGCGGCGGTGGTGCCCTGGACGACCACGGCCCCGTCGAGGCCGATCTCCTCGATCGTCAGCTTCGCGAGCGGCGTGCCCGAGGGGATCGATTCGAGGATCGCGCCGGGGTCGGCGATCTCGGCACTGATCGCGTCGTCGAGGACGGCCTGCTCGCGGTGCGCCTGCACCCACGACAGGCCGACCGCGAACACGACGAGGCCGAGCGCGCCGACCGAGACG
Organism: Glycomyces sp. NPDC047369; assembly: GCA_040643255.1. Taxonomy (GTDB): domain Bacteria; phylum Actinomycetota; class Actinomycetes; order Mycobacteriales; family Micromonosporaceae; genus Glycomyces. The sequence continues at coordinate 181,427 of JBEYTX010000004.1, forward strand.
CGCAGCAGCGCAGGGGTGAGGGACCGGGCGACGGTGCGGACCGCGGCCATGCGGGGGCCGGCCATCAGCGCCTCCTCACCAGGTTCGCGCCCGCGGTGGCGAGGCGGCGTGCGGGCCGGGTCGCGGCGTGGACGAAGCGGCCGAGGCGGCTGTCCGGGTCGGCGCCGACCGCTCCGGAGGCCATGGCCGCGGCGAGCGCGCCCGCGCCGAGGGCGAGCGCGCCGGGCAGCGCCCAGGTCGCCCAGCCCGCGGTCTCGGCGTCGGTCGCGGCGGTCTGGAACGCGCCGTCGCCCGAGCCGGGCGGGGCCCCGGTCGTGGGGTCGGCGCTCGGGACGGCCCCCGGGTTCGGGACGGCGCTGGACGTGGCGTCCCCCGAAGGGTCGCCGGTCGGGACCGACGCGGGCGGGGTCGTCGGGGACCCGCCGATCGGGTCGTCGTCGACGCCCCCGGGCGGCGGGTCGAGGTCGTCGGGGTCGTCGACCGGCGGCGGGACGACGACGGCGCCGTCCTGGGTGCGGATCGACTCGGCCGCCTGGACCGCCTGGACGGCGAGCTGCGGCGGCAGCGCCAGGTACCCGGTGGGGAGCAGGCCCTGCGCCTGCCCCGGGTCCTGGCCCGGGATCGCGGCATACTCCAGGAAGTCCGCGTAGCCCGCGGCGGTCGCGTCGTCGAGGCCGTCGGTCGCGGAGGCGCCGTAGACGAGCATGGTGCCCGGGTAGGCGCCGCGGGCGGCGACCTCCCCGTAGTCGAGCTCGATCATCCCGGAGTCCCCGTCGATGACGCCGCCCTGCACCGCCTTGAACATGTTCGCGGTGGTGGGCGCGGCGAAGACCGGCGCGCCCTCGCCGTCGGTGCCGCCGGTCGACAGGCTCGCGAGGTTGAGGCCGTACCGGTCGGCGGTGGCGAGGTCGACGATGCCGATCATGTTGCGGAAGCCCATGTCCTGCGGGTCGGACCGCTTCAGTTCGAGGGGCTGGCCCTCGGCGGTCACCGTTGTGGAGAAGCGGGTCTCCTGGAGCGAGTGCGCGATCGCGAGGACGCGCGCGGCGATCGTGCGGATGCTCGCGCTCGACTGCGACATGGCCTCGGGCAGGTTCACGCCCGTGTAGGGGCAGTAGTTGACGCCGCCGCCGCAGGTCTTCAGCACCGGGTCGTACGGCTGCGTCACGTCCGGGTCGTCGGTCGCGACCGTGTAGCCGTCGCGCCACTCGAACCCGTCGGAGGGCAGCGCCCACGCGGTGAACAGCGGGTTCACCGTCATGCCGGACTCGTCGGGCTCGCCGGCGAGGAACGCGGCCGCGTCGTCGTCGGCGAGGATCCACTCGGTGACCGCGGCCGGGACATCGCCGAGGCTCGACGGGAGCACCAGCGACGCCATCGGGTCGCCCATGTCGAACGTGTCCGGGCCCTTGCCGTGCCCGCCGCTGTGCTGCGTGATGTGCGGGTTGAGCGCCTGGAACTCCGGGTCGGCGAGCAGGTCGATCGGGTTGGACGCCAAGTGGTCGCAGAGCCACGGCTCCTCGTTGTAGCAGAACTTCCCCGGATAGCTCTGCGTCAGGAGCTTCGCGACCAGCCTCGCGTTCAGGTTCATCTGCGTGACCTGCTTGCCGTCGCTGTTGTCGAGCACGAACGCGATCCCGAAGCCGGATATGGCGGTCGGGGCGTGGACGGTGGGCCGGTCGCCGCCGTCGACGGGCCGGGAGCCGAGCACGAAGTCCTCCTCGCCGGCCGCGTACTGCTGCCGCGCGAGGTTCTCGCCGGTCGCCAGATAGGTCATCTCCAGCGGGTCGTCGGACTGGCACATCGCGGGGATCCACGAGTAGAGGGCCTCAGCGGTCAGCTCGCTGCCCATGACGGGCAGGCGCGACTGCCCGGTGTCCTCGCAGTACCCGTCCGGCGGGGCGAACCCGAGCGGGACCTCGACGCGGTTGCGCCAGTGCGCGCCCATGAACCCGGCCGTGTAGTTGTGGGTCTGGAGCGAGGAGCTGGAGGTCTGGCTGCACTTCAGGCGCTCGCGTGCGGAAGCGGTCGGGTCGCAGGTCATGGGCCGGATCGGGACGATCACCAGCGAGCACTCCACGGGCGGCTCGCCCGCACCGGGACTGCGCCCGCAGCCCAGGGACGCGGGGCTCTCGTCGCCGGTGCGGATCGGGAAGTCGATCGCGCCGGTGCCGTCGGCGACGGTGAGGCCGACGCGTTCGCCGTACCCGTAGGTGAGCCAGTCGCTGGGCTTCTCGCCGAGCGCCGGGTCCGCGTACTCGGTCCCGGCGAGGTCGGTGAACGGCAGGACCGCCGAGGCCGGCTCCGGTGTCGTGGACCAGGTCTCGGACAGGTCGGCCATGGGGTGGACGGTCCGGTAGTTCCCCATGCAGTGGTCGCGGGTCGCGGCCTCGCCGGGGGCGTGGGCGCACTGGAGGACGACCACCGGGTAGCGGGTCTGGGCGAGCGCCCCGTAGCTGCCGGGGACGTTGTTGGGCTGCATCGAGGGCAGGAACCCGGACCATTCGATCCGGACGATCTCGTTGCGCAGCTCGTCGGTCTTGGAGACGGTGATCCGGCCGGTCGCGCCGTCGCTGAAGGTCACGTCCCTGGTGAGGGCGCTCCCCTCGGTCTGGGCCTGCGCGGGCGCCGAGCGGAGGAGCGGGAGGAGCAGGACCGCCGAGGCCGCGATCGTGAACGCGATCGCCGCCGCCAGGACCCTGCGGGGCCTGCGGGCCCCGAGTCGGTTGAGGTGCATGGCTCTTGGTCTCCGTTAGCCGGTGGGACGGTCTGCGGCGGCGGCGCGCCTGGCGGCGCGTCCGGTCAGGTAGCGGGCGGCGACCGTCGGGACGACGAGGATCGCCAGGAGCTGGACCGCGGCGAGGACGATCGCGGTCAGCGGGATCGCCTCGGCCTCGGACGAGGCGAGGTTCGTGCCGCCGAGGCCGTCGCCGTCCCCGTCGGTGCCGATCGGCAGGCCCGTGTCGGGGTCGATGAGGACGCCGTCGGTGCCGTCGGCCCCGGTCCCGTCGACGCCCGTGCCGCCGGTGCCGTCGCCGCCGGTCCCGTCACCGGTGCCACCGGTGCCGTCGCCGGACCCGCCCGTGCCGTCCCCGGAGCCGCCCCCGCCGTCCGAGCCTCCGGGCCCGCCGGTGCCGTTGTCGGTCTCCCCGTCGCAGGGCCCTTCGCCGACCTTGTCGCAGTCGGGGATCGCGGGCGCGATCTCCGCGAGCAGGTTCCGGTTCGGGTCCGAGCCGTCGAACGTGGGGTTGTTGCAGTTCGCCGGGTCGGTCAGCTCGTCCCCGGCGCTGCCGGGGATCCGCTCGATCTGGTCGAACCCGGCCATGACGAGGTTCAGCGGCAGCGGCGAGTACCCGAGCGGCCCGGCCCGGTTCTGGCCCTCGCACAGGAAGTACCCGGCGAAGCGGCTGAGCGTCTCGCCCTTCGCGTCGGTCATGCCGTTCGAGTTGTCCGTCGGCAGGATCATGTACGAGTAGGACGACAGCGGGTACGCCCGCTGGTCGGAGTGGTTGAACACGCCCGTGAGGTCCTGCGTCAGGTACACCGCCGGGTCGGTGTTCTCAGTTTCGATCTCGGCCCTCGTCAGCGCGACCGCGACGTTGTACTGCGTCGGCAGCGTGTAGTACCCGGCCTCGTTGAGCACCTTCGCGACCGGCCAGTCGCGTTCCAGCGCGTACGAGTACTCCACATAGCCGATCGCGCCGTCGCCGTAGTCGGCGCTGATGTACCGCTGCACGCCGTCGGAGCCGTTCTGCGCCACGAACCCGTCCGCGGTCGGGTAGTAGGAGGTCAGGCCGCTGCGCCCGAAGAACGGCCGCCAGATGTCCGGGTGCTGCTCGTCCAGGTAGGTCGTGAACTGCGCGGTCGTCCCGGAGCCGTCGGAGCGGACCACCGGGATGATCTTCTTGTCCGGCATCTCGACACCGTTGTTGTCCTCGGTGATCTGCGCGTCGTTCCACTTCGTGATCTCGCCGGTGAAGATCTTCGCGAGCGTGTCCCCCGAGAGGCGCAGGCCCGTGTACGGCTCGCCGCGGACCTGGATGTTGTACATGAACGCGGTGCCGCCCGCGACGATCGGCATGTAGCCGAAGCCGCGGGAGGGGATGTCGTCCTGGTTGCCCGCGGCGTCCCGGCCGCCCTGGTAGGGGATCTCGGTGACCCCGAAGTCGGTGGTGCCGTTGCGGAAGTCGGCGCGGCCGCGCGAGGAGCCGACCGGGTTGAAGTTGACGGTGAGGCCGTTGGAGTCGACGTCGCCGATCCACGTGTTCAGCGCGTTGAAGCTCCAGGTCGAGCCCGACCCGGAGATCGGCGGCAGGCTCTGGGCGCTGGCGGGGCTCGCGCCGCCGCCGACCAGGGCGACGGCCGCGATGACGATCAGGGCGAGCGTCCGCGGGAACCACTGGCGCGCTTCGGTTGCGGGCGTCATGACCGCCCTCCTTTTCGGTGCGACGCGACGATGCGGGAGACGACGAAGAGGAGGAGGACGAGCGCCAGGAGCGCCGAGGCGGCGCCGAAGGCGCGGGCGATCATCTCCTCCTCGGGGAGCCGCGCGTTGTTGTAGATGAACGGTGGCAGGGAGGTCTGCCAGCCCGAGAACGGGTTGGCGTTGACGAAGTTGGAGTACCCGGCGGTGAGGACCACCGGGGAGGTCTCGCCGACGCCGCGGGCGACGCCGATGATGAGGGCCGTGGCGAGGCCGGGCCGCGCGGTCGGGAGGACCACGTGCCAGACGGTGCGCCACTGGGAGGCGCCGAGCGCGAGGCTCGCTTCACGCAGGCCGCCGGGGACGAGGCGCAGGACCACGTCGGAGGCGCGGGTGATGATCGGCAGCATCATGACCGCGAGCGCGAGGCTCGCGGCGAAGCCGCTCTGCTCCATGCCGAGCAGGAGGATCCCGGCGATGAGGATGAACAGGCCCGCCGCGATCGAGGGAAGCGCGGTCATGGCCTCGACGATGGTGCGGACCCAGCGCGAGAGCCGTCCGCCCACTTCGGACATGAACACGGCGCAGGCGACGCCGAGCGGGAGCGCGACGGCGACGGACAGGGCCATCATCTCCAAGGTGCCGATCACGGCGTGGAGCATGCCGCCCTGGGAGAGGTCGGTGGAGTCGTCGAAGACGAGGTCCTGGGTGTAGAAGTTCCAGTGCGACAGGGCTTCGCGGCCGCGCCAGAACGTGGAGGCGATGACGGTGGCGAGAGCGAGGCCGACGACGACGGCCCCGGAGCGGATCACGGTGGCGGCGAGGCGGTCGGCGAGGACGACGCGGCCGTGGCGCTGGAGCGTCAGGACCACGTACATGAGCAGGAACGCGGCGTACCAGCAGAGGACGAAGCCGAGGACGCCCTCGGTGGGCAGGACCCGGTAGTAGAGGATCCAGACGAGGCCGAGCGAGCCGGCGGCGCTGCCGATCTGACTGATGCGGTCGTCCTTGTCGGCGGCGGCGACGCGGCGGGGCTCGTCGCGGGCGGGTTCGGGGTCGGGGGCGGCGGGCGTGGGCTGCGGCGGCTCGGCGGCCTCCGGCGCCTTCGCTTCCTTCGCGGCTAGTGCTGTCACTTGGGGGACCTCAGATCTCGGTGGCGGCGCCGCTGCGGCTGCGGGCCACGACCATGGCCGCGAGGGTGTTCACGACCAGGGTGAAGACGAACAGGACGAAGCCCGCGAGCATGAGCGCGGACAGCTGGACCGGCGAGGACTCGCCGAACCGGTTGATGATCTGGGCGGCGATGGTGATGGTGCCGTTCTCCAGGATGCGGACCTTGAGGTCGAAGGCGGGCACGATGATGAGCGCGACGGCGATGGTCTCGCCGAGCGCGCGGCCGAGGCCGAGCATGGTGCCGCCGATGATGCCGCCCTTGCCGAAGGGGAGGACCACGGACCGGATGACGCCCCAGGTGGTGCCGCCGAGGGCGAGCGCCGATTCGCGTTCGCCCGCGGGGGCCTGGGAGAAGACCTCGCGCATGACGGAGGCGACGATGGGCAGGACCATGAGGGAGACGACGACGCCCGCGATGAACGCCGAGGACGTGTACCGGTTCGCCTCGTTGTTCCACAGTGTCGTATCGGGGTTCGCGCCGGGGACGTCGAGGACCGCGATCCAGCCGAAGAAGTCGTGGATCCAGCGCGCGACGTCGACGAGGACCGGCTGGAGGACGATGAGGCCGACGAGCCCGTAGACGACGGACGGGACGGCGGCCATGAGGTCGACCAGGGCGATGAGCGTGCGCTTGGAGCGCAGCGGGGCGTACTCGGTGATGTAGAGCGCGGTCGCCAGCGCGAAGGGGACGGCGATGACGATGGCGACGCCCGCGACGGTGACGGTGCCGAGGAGCAGCGCGGAGACGCCGAGTTCGCCGGTCTCCATGTCCCACTTGTGCTCGGTGAAGAACGCGAGCCCGAACTCGTCGAGGGCGATGCCGGATTCGGAGAGCATGAACAGGCCGATGCCGGCCATGAGGGCGAGGACGAGGAGGCCGGCGCCGCGGGCGCCGGCGCGGAAGACGCGGTCGGCGGCGGAGTGCCCGTGGTGGAGCCGCCTGGGGGCGTCGACGCCGACGGCGGCCTCGCCTGCGGCGGGTGCGGTGGTCAACGGGGGGCCTCTTTCCGGTGGGTGCGCCGGTCAGCGGCGGCGGGCGGGCCGGAAGACGGCCTCGTCGGCCGCTCCGGGGGTGTACTCGCCGCAGAGTTCGACGAAGCGGTCGATGGCGTGGACGCAGTCGATGCGGCGCGAGTACGTGGCGGCGGAGCGGGCGACGGGGTCGTCGCCGTCGTAGAGCGTCCAGGACCAGGTGCCGTCGTCCTCGTGGACGAGTCGGGGGCGCTGGCTCCCGGCCGCGTCGGCGGCGCGGCGGAGCTTGTCGAGGCAGTCGGCGCGGTCGTCGGAGAGGTCGGCGCCGGTCGCCATGGTGCGGTTGTTGTCGCTGAGGAGTCTCCAGAGGTAGCCGCCCTGGTTGGCGGGTCGTATGTCGAAGCGGACCATCGGTATCCGATTCTCGTGTCGCGGCCTCGTGGGCCGTTGCGGCGTGCGCGGCGGGGGGCCGCGTCAGGGGGTGTCGCCATGTGCCTGCCGCCGTCTCAGCCGAAGCGGCCGTGGATGTAGTCGGCGGTGCGGGGGTCGGCGGGCGACCCGAACATGGTCTCGGTGTCGGCCTGCTCGACCACGGCGCCCGGTGCGCCCTCTTCGGCGAGGAAGAAGGCGCTGTACTGGGAGACGCGGGCGGCCTGCTGCATGTTGTGGGTGACGATGACGATGGTGACCTCGTTGCGGAGTTCCGCGATGGTGTCCTCGATCCGGCGGGTGGAGGTCGGGTCGAGGGCGGAGCAGGGCTCGTCCATGAGGAGGACGTCGGGTTGGACGGCGAGGGAGCGGGCGATGCACAGGCGCTGCTGCTGGCCGCCGGAGAGCGAGGAGCCGGGCTGGGCGAGGCGGTCGCGGACCTCGCGCCACAGGCCGGCCTTGGTGAGGCACTGCTCGACGAGCTCGCGCTTCTGGGCGCGGGTGCGGCGCGTCCCGGTGAGCTTGAGCCCGGCGGTGACGTTGTCCTCGATGGACATGGCGGGGAACGGGTTCGGTTTCTGGAAGACCATGCCGATGCGGCGGCGGGTCTCGGTGATGCGCTGGTCCGGGTCGTAGACGTCGGCGCCGTTGAGGCGGACCTCGCCGCCGAGGGCGGCACCGGGGACGAGTTCGTGCATCCGGTTGAGGATGCGCAGGAACGTGGACTTGCCGCAGCCGGAGGGGCCGATGAGGGCGGTGACGGTGCCGGGCCGCATTGCGAGCGAGACGCGTTCGAGGACCTTGCGGCTCCCGAACCAGGCGGAGACGCGGTCGGCCTCCAGGAGCGCGCCGCGGGCGGTCCCCTCGGCGGCGGGGAGCACCGCGGTGACGTCGGGGGTCTGCGGGAGGACCGCGGTCGTCCCGGAGGGCGGATTTCGGGTGTCAAGCGGCTCAAGGGGATTCAAGGGGGAGGCTCCTCGGAAGTCGGGTGTTCCTTCACGCACTGCGATCCAACGGGCACGCTATGACGGAGAGCCCACAAGGGAATGAACCGGAGGTTCACGCCGCATGGCCCGTGATTTACCTCATACATGAGACGGTATGAACTGGACATTTCGCGGCTTTGCCAGCAGGCAATTCGCCCACCGGCGCCGAGTCGGACCCGCCCGCCGTGTGAACTGGCGCTTCAACGGCTCCTTAACCGGCTGGGCATGGCCAGTTGACGCGGTCTTGGCCGTGAGGTGGTAGTTCCGGGGCCCGGGTTCCTTCAGTCTCGTAGTTGCTTCGTTCCGAAGCGCGACCATCTGACGCAAATGGAGTACCCATGCGAATCATGGCCAGGACCGCCGCTGCCGCCGCTGGCGTGGCGCTCGCCATCACCACCGGGATCGGTGCCGCGAACGCGGACCCGTCGTTCCAGCCCGACAGCGCCGACATCGTCGGCGTCGGCTCCGACACCACCCAGTTCGCGCTCAACGACCTCGCGGACACCTACAACGCAGCGTTTACGGGCGGCGACATCGCGTCCTGGGACGCGGTGAACCCGGCCACGGGCCTCCCCGGCGACACCGTCTGGGCGGTGGACCAGGACAACGACGGCGTCCAGGACGCGAACAACGAGACGATCGTCCGCCCGAACGGGTCCGGCGCGGGCATCAACCACCTGCGCCTCGACGCCGCGTGCGACGGCACCCAGGACAGCTTCGTCGACTTCGCGCGCTCCTCGCGGGCCCGCCAGGCGAGCGACAGCCTCTGCGGCGGCGTGACCGCCGGCCCGCAGGTCCTGTTCCTGCCGTTCGCGCTCGACAACATGCGCTACGCGTCCAACCAGAACAACGCGGCCGTCGGCTCCTTCCCCGGCGACGCCGCCGGGACCAACGTCCCCAACGGCCTGACCGCGGCCCAGCTCGCCTCCATCTACAACTGCTCCGTCGACCAGTGGAGCGACCTGAACCCGGCGTGGTCCACCGCGCTCATCGACGCCAAGATCCCCCAGACCGGTTCGGGCACCCGCTCCGCGTTCCTGGCCGCCATCGGCGTCTCGGCGCCCGGCACCTGCGTCGACGCCGTCCAGGAGCACGACGCCTCCGCGGTCGACGGCAACGCCAACGCGATCGTCCCGTTCTCGGTCGGCCGCTACAACACCGCCGTTCCCGCCGACGCGAACAACGTCAAGCCGGTCAAGCTGAACACCACGGGCTTCTTCCTGTCCCGCCCGCTGTTCAACGTCGTGATCGACCAGACCCCCGCTGACGGCACCAACGCCGGCGGCATCCGCTCCGACCTCCAGAACCTGTTCGGCGACAACGACGTCGACTGGGGCTGGATCTGCTCCGACGCCGCCAAGGCCGACATCGAGGCGGCGGGCTTCATCCAGCTCGGCACCCTCGACGAGGGCGAGGAGACCAACCCCTGCGGCCTCGCCCAGTAGCGCGCCGCTGAACGCTTCCTCCCACCGTTGCAGCACGGAACGCCCCGGGCGCCGATCAGGCCCGGGGCGTTCCGCCGTGCTCGGCCTTTCAGACGGTGCTCTTCATGAAAGCCGCGTTGCACTCCCGCTGGAGCGCTTCGTCCGACCACATCGGATGCTGCGGGGCGGCGTTGGAGCAGACGATCGTGCCCCAGGCGCCGACGCGCGCGGAGTGGTCGACGGCGTCGCGGCAGATCTGCGCGCCGACCGGGCCCTCCTCGAAGCGGCCGTCGCGGGGCGTGTAGCCGACCCAGCCTTCGCCGAAGTAGAAGGGGAGGCCGAGGCGCTTCGCGTGGTCGGCGGCGGTGTCGATCCAGTCGCGCAGGCGGTTCGCCATGGCGATGCGGTGGGCGCCGTAGCCGTCGTAGAGGTACTTGTCGAACTTGCCGGGGTCGCACCAGTCGTGGACGTAGATCTCGGAGGGCTGCATGATCGACGCCTTGAGCTTCCACGCGTTCGCTTCGGGGAGCGCCCATTCGGCGATCGGCGGGGCGTCGGCGCGCAGGAGGCGCTCGTTCGCGGCCTGCTGCGGGAAGTCGGCGGGGGCGCGGCGGAGGCCGAACTCGTCGATGAGGTCGTCGAGGACGCCGTAGACGTAGGGGTGGAAGCCGAGCGCGGTCGCGTTGCGGGGCAGGCCGCGCAGGGAGCCGACGGGGACGCCGCCGTAGTTCGGGGCGCAGGGGATGTCGGGGTGGCGGGCGAGGAAGGCCGCGATGCCGCGTTCGAGCCGGTCCCGGAGCTCCACGACCGCGTCCTCGGCGCCGGGCAGCCCGGCGGTGAGGTGGCCGATCTGGACCTCGTTGTGCGGCTCGACGCAGGCGACCGTGTGGGCGAGGCCGTGCCCGGCGAGGAAGTCGACCAGGTCGGCCTGGGCTTCGGCGAGCACGGTGAGCCGGTCCTCGGGGTCGACGGCGTGCAGCGCCTCGTACCAGGCGGGGCCGTCGGCGAAGGCCGGGCTCTGCTGGTACTCCCAGGAGGAGGCGATGACCTTGACGCCGTGGCGGTCGGCGGCCTGGAAGAACGCCAGCAGGTGCGCTTTCGCGTCGAGGACGACGGGTTCGCGCACGTCGTACCAGCGGACCCGCGACCCGTAGTCGCCGCCGAGCGGTTCGAGCCGCAGCGCGGAGGTGTCGAGGCCGGACCTGAACAGCAGGAAGGGCATCGCGCAGATGCGGACGGCGTTGTACCCGAGGTCGACGGCGCGGGCGAACGCCGCGTCGAGGTCCTCGAAGGGCTCCCCGGAGCCGGTGCGCACGTACCAGGAGAAGTCCCAGAGCGTCATGGCGAGGCGTTCGGGTGAACGGGACGAAATCGGCATGGGATGAACCGTACGGGGGCCGTGACGTCGGCGTCCATGGCCGTTCCGGCGGACCGCATGGACGAATCGCCGGTTCTCGGTCCCCGGAGGCGCGGGCCTCCGGGGACCGGGGGTGCTAGACGCCGAGCCAGGATTGCGGGCCGGCGTACGTGTCGAGGAGCGTCGGCAGGGAGCTGGCGCTGTCGAGGGTGTACGAGTAGTAGTCCGACGGGTTGAACGCCGAGCCGCTGGTGATGCGGTCGCCGGTGCAGTCGACGCAGATGCTGCCGGACTGGCGCAGCTGCGCGGTCGAGTCCGGGTAGTACGGGTTGTTCACGTTGTCGAAGTAGGAGTTCTCCAGGACCATCTTGGTGGAGCCGCGGGAGTAGTTGCCGTACCCGCTGATGTCCTGGAGGTAGTTGTTGTAGAGGTGCGCCAGCGCGACGTTGTCGGTGCTGGGGTTGCGCTGGTTGGTGCCGTGGATCCAGTTGTGGTGGATGGTGATCCGCGAGGTGACGTTCTCGGTCCAGCCGATGCCGAAGGACTTGTTGCCGGGGCCGAGCTCGTTCCAGGAGACGGTGAGGTTGGTGGTGTCCTTGCGGGAGTCGATGATCCCGTCGTTCATGTTGTAGATGCGGTTGTGGTCGATCCAGACGTTGGAGGCGGTGTCCATCTGGATGCCGTCGTAGTCGTAGTCCTTGTCGTCGGGGTCGTCCTCGGGCATGAGGGTGTCGCGGATGGTGAGGTTGCGAATGATGACGTTGCTCGTGCCGGTCCCGAGGAAGAACCCGCCGCCGACGATCTGGCCGGAGGTGCCGACGCCGATGACGGTCTTGTTGGAGCCGACCGGGATCTCCTTGCCCTTGGGGCTGATGTTGATCGTGGCGGCGACGCGGATGGTGTAGGCGCCGGAGGCGGCGGCGTAGCGCTCGAGGTCGGCCTGGGTGGTGACGGTGACGGTGGTGCCGCCCTGGCCGCCGGTGACGCCCTGCCCGAAGCCTTCGAGCCGGTCGACGTTGGCGGGGCGGGAGCCGACCGGGACGAGCTTGAACTGCTGGTTGGTGGCACCGGTGGCGGCGTACTGGGAGATCCTGCCGCCCTTGGTGGTCGACCACTCCCACACGTCGAGGGCCTTGCCGGAGGCGCGGTTGACGAAGGTGGCGTAGCCGCCGCTCTCGGTGATCCGCCACTGCTGGTTGGTGGAGCCCGCGTCGCCCCACTGCTGGACCTTCGCGCCGTCGGCGGTCGAGCCCGATTCGACGTCGAGGACCTTGTTGGAGTGGCGGACCTGGATCTTGTAGTAGCCGCCGCCTGCATCGATGAAGCGGAACTGCTGGTCCTGGGAGCCGTTGGAGTCCCATTGGACGAGTTCGGCGCCGTTGTCGACGGAGGCGGCGCGGATGCCGAGGACGAGGCCGGAGCTGCGGGACTGGAGGTTGTACCAGGTGCCGACCTCGAAGGCCTCGGCCCGGGAGGTCTGCCAGAAGCTGAGGGACGCGGCGGCCAGGGCGGCGGCGAGGAGCGCCACCAGCGCGAGGGCCAGGCGGCGCGGGCGCGCCGTGGTGAGTGCCATACGGGTGTCCTTGTCGGAGTCGGGATCACAACCCGCGACATGCCGGGAATCGAAGGTCGTGAGTATTTACTTTCATCAATTTACATAACCGGAGGGCGGGCGCGCAAGGGGCGGCCGCCCGGCGGGACCGCTGTTGCGAGGAGCGCTCAGGCTGCTCTAAGGTAAGGCTTACCTAATGGAGGAGGAGCCCGCCTTGACCCCCCGTACCACCCTGCGCCCCAGGGCCGCCGCGATCCTCGCGAGCGCCGCCGGGCTGCTCATGGCCGCCTCGTGCACCACCGACGCGCCCGTCGAGGAGGACACGGCCGAGCGCGAGGCCGAGGCCGGCGCGCAGTGCCAGGACGCCGTCGTCCCCGAGCTGCCCGACCTCCCGCCCGTCGCCGAGGGCTCCGGCGTGCAGACCGTGACCGACGGCTTCGGCGACGTGGAGCTGCCCGTCGCGCCCGAGGCCGCGCTCGGCATGTACACCACCGACGTCGACATCCTCATCTGGCTGCGCTACCCCCTCGCCTCCAGCCAGCCCATCCGCGGCGACTCCGGGTACACCACGTTCCCGTGCTTCTTCCCGCAGGAGGCGCTCGCCGACGTCGCGACGTTCGCGAACTACCCCGAGTACGACTACGAGTCGGTGCTCCTCGCCGAACCCGACTTCATCCTCAACGGCCTCGGCTACGACCCCGACGTCGTCGCCCGCCTCCCCGAGATCGCCCCGACCTACAGCGTCGACGCCTTCGACGGCCGCTCCTGGATGGAGCACTTCGAGGAGACCGCCGCCGCCCTCGGCCGCACCCAGTACTTCGAGGAGTGGCGGGCCCTCTACGACGAGCGAGTCGAGGAGGTCCGCGCCCAGATCGCCGACCCGGCCTCGGTCACCGTCGCCCCCGTCGGCTACTGGGAGGACGCGTTCCAGACCGGCTGCTACGCGGGCGTCGAATGCCAGGTCTTCGAGGACCTCGGCCTCACCGTCGCCCCCACCTCCCTGGAGAACGACCGCGAGGGCGAAGCCCTCAGCGGCGAGACCGTCGGGAAGATGGACGGCATCGACTACGCGTTCATGATCCGGGGCACCGGCGCCGAGGGCGACGCGCAGTTCCAGCAGCTCCTCGACGACGCCGCGCAGAACCCCCTCTGGGCCGACCTCGACTTCGTCCAGGACGACGGCATCGTCGGCTACGAGATGGAGATGACCTTCGGCTCCCCCAGCGGCCAGCTCGCGTTCCTCGACGTCGTCGAAGCGGCCCTCTCCTGATGAGCGCGCCCGCTCGATGACAGACGTTCTCGAAGCGCCGCAGACGGACCGCAGGCGGCGGCGGGTCCTCGGGCTCGCCGCCGCCGCGGCCGCGCTCGCGGTCCTCGTCGTGCTCAGCCTCGTGCTCGGGTCGAAGCCCCTGCCGCTCGGCGAGGTGGTCGAAGCGCTCGGGCGCGACAACGGCGAGGCGCACGTCATCGTCGTCGGGCAGCGGATCCCGCGGACGGTCCTGGCGATCGTCGTCGGCGTCGCCCTCGCGGTCGCCGGGGCGCTCATGCAGGGCCTCACCAGGAACCCGCTCGCCGACCCCGGGCTGCTCGGGGTGTCCGCGGGCGCGGCCCTCGGGGTGGTCCTGGTCGTGCGGGCCGTCCCCGGCGCGGACGACCTGCTCCAGACGTGGGCGGCGTTCCTCGGGGCCGTCGTCACCGCGGTCGCGGTGTTCGTGATCGGGTCGATGGGCGGGCGCGGGAGATCGCCCGTGACGCTCGTCCTCGGCGGCGTCGCACTCGGCGCGGTCCTCCAGGGCATCGCGTCCACAGTGGTGCTGCTGAACGCCGACGCGTTCCTGACGATGCGGTCGTGGCAGGCCGGGTCCGTCGCGGACCTCGGCTGGCCCGCGGTCGCGACGGTCGCGCCGTTCGTCGCTGTAGGACTCGTCCTCGCCGCGGTCGCGGCGCGGGGCCTGAACGCGACGGCGCTCGGCGAGGACCTCGCGACCGCCTTGGGCGGCAACCAGTGGCTGACGCGGATCGCCGTCGTCGGCGCGGTGACGCTGCTGTGCGGGTCGGCGACCGCCGCGGTCGGCGTCGTGTGGTTCCTCGGCATGATGGTCCCCCACGTCGCCCGCTGGATCACCGGTCCCGACCAGCGGTGGATCCTCGCCTACAGCGTCCTGCTCGGCCCGTGCCTCATGGTCGCGGCCGACGTCCTCGGGCGGGTCGTCGTCGCGCCCGACGAGATCCCGGCCGGGGTCGTCACCGCCGTCATCGGCGCGCCCGTGCTCATCGGCATGGTGCGCAGGAAGAAAGCGAGCGGCCTGTGAGGCGCTACGTCGTGCTCCGCGCGGGCCGGGCCTACTCGTCCCGGTCGCTCCTGCGGGCCCTCGGAATCAGCGGCGCCCTTGCGGCCGTGACGATCCTCGCGGCCGTCGTCGCGCTCGGTCTCGGCGAGATGCAGGTGTCCGCAGTGGACGTCGTCAGGGCGCTGGTCGGGGACGCCGGGACCGCGATCGAGACCGTGGTGGTCCAGTGGCGGCTCCCACGGGTGCTCCTCGGCGTCGCGTTCGGCGCCGCACTCGGCCTCTCCGGCGCGATCTTCCAGTCCCTCACCAGGAACCCGCTCGGCAGCCCCGACGTCATCGGCTTCGACTCCGGCGCCTACACCGGCGCCGTCGTGTCGATCATCGCCGTTGGCGGCACCGCCCTCGTCGTCCCCTCCGCGCTCGCCGGGGGCATCGCGACCGCGCTCGCCGTGTACCTCCTCGCGTACCGCCGCGGCGTCCACGGGTTCCGGCTCATCGTCGTCGGCATCGCCGTCACCGCGCTCCTCGGCTCGGTCAACACGTACCTGATCCTCAAGGCGAACCTGTGGCAGGCGCAGACCGCCGCGATCTGGGGCGCCGGGAGCCTCAACGGCCTCGACTGGTCCGACGCCCGCATCGGCACGATCGCGGTGCTCGCGCTGCTCGTGCCGCTGGCGTGGCTCGGGCGGCGGCTGCGGATGCTCGAACTCGGCGACGACGCCGCCGCGGCCATGGGGATCGCCGTCGAACCGGTCCGGCTCGCGCTGGTCGTCGTCGGCGTGTCCCTCTCCGCGGTCGTCACGGCCCTGGCCGGGCCGATCCCGTTCGTGGCGCTCGTCGCGCCGCAGCTGGCGCGGCGCCTCGCCCGCGCGCCCGGCGTGCAGCTCGTCCCCTCCGCGGCCATGGGCGCGTTCCTGCTCGTCACCTGCGACATGGTCGCGCTCAACGTCCCGCCGATGGCGCTGCCGGTGGGGCTCATGACGATCATCCTCGGCGGCGCCTACCTCGTCTGGCTGCTCGTCGCGCAGTCGCGGAAGGAATTGCGATGACCCTCGAAGCCGCGAACGTCACGTTCGGCTACCGCGACCGGCCCGTCGGCACCGGCCTCGACCTCCGGATCGCGCCCGGCTCGTTCACCGCGATCGTCGGCCCCAACGCGTGCGGCAAGTCCACGCTCCTGCGCGTCCTCTCCCGGCTCCTCAAGCCCACCGAGGGCGCGGTCCTCCTGGACGGCAAGGCCATCGCGCACCAGCCGTCCCGGCAGGTCGCCAAGCGGCTGGGGCTGCTCCCCCAGTCGTCCCTCGCCCCCGACGGGATCACCGCGCAGGACCTGGTCGCGCGCGGCCGGTTCCCGCACCAGTCCGCGCTGCGCCAGTGGAGCCGCGCCGACGCGGCCGCCGTCCGGGACGCCATGGCCGCCACCGGGATCGAGGACCTCGCCGACCGGCTGGTCGACGAGCTGTCGGGCGGCCAGCGCCAGCGCGTGTGGGTCGCGATGGTCCTCGCGCAGCAGACGGAGCTGCTCCTGCTCGACGAGCCGACGACGTTCCTCGACATCGCCCACCAGATCGAGCTGCTCGACATCTTCGCGGGGCTCAACGACGAGGGGCGCACGATCGTCGCGGTCCTGCACGACCTGAACCAGGCGGCGCGGTACGCGTCGCACATCGTGGCGATGCGCGGCGGCGCGGTCTACGCCGAGGGCAGCCCGGCGGAGGTCATCACCGAGGCGACCGTGGAGGCCGTGTTCGACCTGCCGTGCAAGGTGGTGCCGGATCCGGTGTCGGGGACGCCGCTGGTGGTCCCGCTGGGGCGGGCGCAGCGGGGCTGAGTCCTCGCGCGCGCTATACCGTTGGGGGGAACGCCCGCTGCTCCCTCCTGAAGGACGCCCATGGACGAGCCCGCCCTCGCCGACCTGCCCGGATCGACCCGCGCCGCGGTGGTGACCCTGTCGGGGCTGTGCGGGGCGGGGCTGCTGTGCGCGTGCGTGCTCGGGTTCGCGCTGGTGGCGCTCGCGCAGCTGCGCGCGGGCGGGACGGCGGTGCCCGCGGGGGCGGGGCCGTCGCTGTACCGGTTCGCGGCGGGGACGGCGGCGTTCGCGGTGTGCCGGGGCGCGCTGGCGGCGATGATCGTGCGGCGCAGCAGCACCGCGCGGAAGCTCGCGGGGCTGCTCGAAGCGGCGGCGATCGCGCTGGGGCTCTTGTCGTGGTACGGCGGGCCGGGGTTCGAGGGGCCGCGGGTCGGCGGGCTCATGGCGGCGGCGGACGTCGCGTCGTGGTTCGGGGCGACGGCGGGCATCGCGGTGTCGCTGGCGGTGGTGCTGCTGCTGTGGACGCGGGCGTCGGAGGCCTGGTGTCAGGGGATGATCGAGTCGACGTAGCCGCCGTCGACGCGGACGGCCGCGCCGGTGGTCGCGGACGCGAGCGGCGAGGCGAGGTAGGCGACGAGGTTCGCGATCTCCTCGGGCTCGATGAGCCGGTGCAGGAGCGACTGGGGGCGGTGCAGGCGCATGAACTCGCGCTGCGCCTCGTCCCACGGCAGGTCCTGATCGACGAGCTGGTAGACGAAGTCCTCGACGCCGCCGGTGTGGGTGGGCCCGGCGATCACGGCGTTGACGGTGACGCCCGAGCCGGCGGCGGTCTTCGCGAAGCCGCGGGAGACGGCGAGGAGCGCGGTCTTGCTGGTGCCGTAGTGGATCATCTCCTCGGGGATGACGATCGCGGAGTCCGAGGCGATGCTGAGGACGCGGCCCCAGCCGCGGTCGGTCATGCCCGGCAGGTAGGTGCGGATGAGGCGCACGGCGGAGAGGACGTTCACCTCCCAGTAGCGGCGCCATTCGTCGTCGGTGATCGCGAGGGCGGGCTGCGCGCCGAAGATCCCGAGGTTGTTGACGAGGACGTCGACGGCGGGGAGCGACTCGGCGAGGGCCGCGGCGCCGTCCTCGGTGGCGAGGTCGCCGGGGGCGGCGAAGTAGTCGCCGCCGGTCTCGGCGGCGAGGCGTTCGACGGCTTCGGCGACGGTGGCGGGGTTGCGGCCGTTGACGCCGACGCGGGCGCCCGCGCGGGCGAGCTGCCTGGCGATGGCCTCCCCGATGCCCTGGGTGGAGCCGGTGACGAGTGCGGTCCTGCCGTCGAGGTCGATCGCGATCATGGCGCCGACTCTACCGCCGTGCCGGTCGCCTAGGGCGGGTTCGGAGTCCGGGGTCAGAGGCCGAGGTCGCGGCGCGGGTCGCCGACCATGGTCGCGGGGTCGACGATGCGGTCGAAGTCGGCGGGGTCGACGCCGAGCGCGATCGCGGCCTCGCGGAGGGTGGAGCCCTCGTGGTCGGCCTTGTGGGCGATGGCGGCGGCCCTGTCGTAGCCGATGTGGGGGCTGAGCGCGGTGACGAGCATGAGCGAGCGGTCGACGTAGTCGGCGACGGCCCGCTCGTCGAGTTCGATGCCCTCGACGGAGTGGAGGCGGAGCGTCCCGCACACGTCGCCGAGGATCCGCGCGGAGTGGAGGACGTTCTGGATGACGATGGGCCGCATCGTGTTCAGTTCGAAGTTGCCTTGCGCTCCGGCGGCGGCGACCACGGAGTCCTCGCCGATGACCTGGAGGGCAACCATGACCGCGGCCTCCTGCTGGGTCGGGTTGACCTTGCCGGGCATGATCGAGGAGCCCGGCTCGTTCTCGGGCAGGCGCAGTTCGTGCAGGCCCGCGCGGGGGCCCGAGGAGAGCCAGCGCATGTCGTTGGCGACCTTCATGAGCGCGACGGCGACGCCGCGGAGCGCGGCGCTGACGGCGACCATGCCGTCGAGGGAGCCCTGGGCGGCGAACTTGTTCGGGGCGGTGACGAGCGGCAGGCCGGTGAGTTCGGCGAGCTTCGCGGCGATGGCCTCGCCGAAGCCCTCGGGGGCGTTGATGCCGGTGCCGACGGCGGTGCCGCCCGCGGCGAGTTCGCATACGGCCGTGAGGGACTGCTCCAGGCGGGCGGCCGCGTCGCGCAGCTGCGCCTCCCAGCCGGACCACTCCTGGCCGACGGTGAGGGGCGTGGCGTCCTGGAGGTGGGTGCGGCCGATCTTGACGACCTCGGCCCAGCGGCGGGCGCGGTCGCCGATGGCGGCGGCGAGGGCGAGGACCTGCGGGAGGGTGCCGTCGCGGACTTCGAGGAGCGTGGCGACGTGCATCGCGGTCGGGAAGGTGTCGTTCGTGGACTGCGCGAGGTTGACGTGGTCGTTGGGGTGGACGACGCGGTCGCGGCCGAGGCCCCCGGCGAGGAGCTGGCTGGCGCGGTTGGCGACGACCTCGTTGACGTTCATGTTCGACTGGGTGCCGGAGCCGGACTGCCAGACGTACAGGGGGAACTCCTCGTCGAGGGCGCCTTCGGCGACCTCCTCGCAGGCGTGGACGACGGCGGCGGCGAGGTCCGGGTCGAGGCGCCCGGCCTCGGCGTTGACGAGCGCGGCGGCCTGCTTGACGATCCCGTAGGCGCGGTAGAGGCCGACGGGCATGCGGTCGTCGCCGATCGCGAAGTGCTGGAGCGCGCGCTGGGTCTGGGCGCCCCAGTAGCGCTTGGCGGGGACCTCGACCTCGCCCATGGCGTCGGTCTCGACGCGGACGCCGGTGGCGCCGGTGCCGATGGGGAGGTCGTGGTCGGCCTTGGGGAACGGCATCGTGCACCTCGCGCTGACGGGTCGCCGCACGGGGCCCCGCACGGGGTGCCGATCCTACCCCGCGGAGGGGGCGGCGGACGTTGTGTATCGAAGTCGGTCAATGTATTCTGGACGGACCCTCACGGAAGTTCCACTGGAAGTTTCGGTTCGAGCGGTCTCACCGTTGACGCCGGCCTCCGGCCGCCCCACACCGTCGATGATGGACTCGCCGCAGACCAGACAAGGACTGGCAATGGCATCATCGATCGCGCCCGGCTGCGCGCCGCCCACCCCCGACCCGCTCGCCCCTCCCCCGCTGCGCGCCCGGCACCGCCGCAGGCTGCGGTTCGCACTCGTCGCGCTCGCCTCGGTCGCCCTGGCCTCGGCGCTCGCCCTCTCGACCCGGTTCAGCGCGGAGGCGCAGGTGCAGGCGATGTCCGAATGGGACGGCGCGGACTGCGCCGTCGCGGTCCCCGGCAGCTGGGCCTCCAGCTCGCTGCTCCCCGACCCGTTCACGAAGATCGACGGCACCCGCATCACCACCCGCGACCAGTGGGAGTGCCGCCGCTCCGAGATCAAGGAGCTCGCCGAGCGGACCGTCTACGGCGACAAGCCGCAGCCTGATTCCGTCACGGGCACCGTGACCTCTTCGCGGATCACCGTCAACGTCAGCGACAACGGCCGCTCGACCAGCTTCTCGGCTACGGTGCAGCTCCCCAGCGGCAGCGGGCCGTTCCCGGCCGTGATCGTCTACGGCGGCTTCGGCGCCGACACCCAGACGATCCTGTCCTCGGGCGCGGCGGTCGTCAACTACGACCCGGGCGCCGTCGGCGCCGAGGGCACGCCGCGCAACAACAAGCAGGGCGCGTTCTACACGCTCTACGGCGCGACGAGCTCCACGGGTGTGCTCATGGCGCAGGCGTGGGGCGTCAGCCGCATCATCGACGTCATCGAGCAGTCCGGCGGGTCGATCCTCAACAACTCGACCGGCGTCACCGGGTGCTCCCGGTACGGCAAGGGCGCGTTCGTCGCCGGGGCGTTCGACCAGCGCATCGACCTGACGATGCCGATCGAGTCCGGTTCGGGCGGCGTCGGCGCGATGCGCTCGATCGCGCAGGAGAGCGGCTCCCAGCCGCTCAGCAGCGCCTACGGCGAGCAGCCGTGGCTCGGCGACGCGTTCAGCGCGTACACGGGCAACCCGGCCGGGCTGCCGGTCGACACCCACGAGATCGTCGGCATGATCGCCCCGCGCGGCCTGTTCATCATGGACAACCCGCACGTCGAATGGCTCGGTGCGCGCTCGGGCGCCGTCGCGGCCCTCGGCGGCGCCGAGGTGTACAAGGCGCTCGGCGCGGGCGCCAACATCTCGTACCACTCGAACGTCGCCGACGGCACCCACTGCGCCACCCGCAGCGAATGGCGCACTCCGCTCCAGCAGTCGATCAACGCCTTCCTCAAGGGCTCGGGCACTCCGCCGGGCGTCATCACCATGCACCCCAACAAGTCCGCCAACCTCTCCCAGTGGCGCTCCTGGACCACCCCGACCCTCGGCAACGGCAATCCGGGGTCGACGACGACTCCTGCCGAGACCACCTCGCCCCCGACCGAGACGACTTCCCCGCCGCCGGGCGGCGCGGGCTGCACGGCCCGGGTCGAGGTCGCGAGCACCTGGAACGGCGGCTGGCAGGGCAACGTCCACGTCACCGCCGGGAGCGCCGCGATCAGCGGCTGGCGCCTGACCTGGACCTGGGCCGGGGGCCAGCGCATCACCAGCTCCTGGAACGCCGCGGTGACCAGCTCGGGCGCGACCGTGACGGCCGACGACGTCGGCTGGAACGGCTCCATCGCCTCCGGCCGGACCCAGAACGCCTGGGGCTTCATCGCCTCCGGCACCAGCACCACCCCGACAGTGACCTGCACGGCCACCTGACCCGACACCCACCAGCGGGGTCCGGGCGCGGTGCGCCCGGACCCCGCACTTGTCGTACCCGCCGGGCACTGTTGAAGCGGGGGAGCCCGACCGCGCCCCGCCATTTGCGATGCCCGAAAACCCCTCCCCCGCACCCGCTGTCACACCCACCGGGCATCGTTGACACCGGGGCGCCCGGCGGCGCCGCCCGATTCGGCGCGCCCTCCGGACACCCTCCCCGGCTACTTACCGGCCGACCGGCTCGAATCCGTCACATCCGGCTCCCGCGATGTGAGCCGCCGTCACCACTCCTTGGTACGTTCGCGAACGTGTCCGAGCCTGCCCAGTCGACGATCAGCATGCGGCGCCTGTTCGTGCCGATCTACGGCCCGACCGTCCTGATCTCCATCGGCATGGGGGCGGTCGTCCCGCTCATCGCGCTCTACGCGCTCGACCTCGGCGCCAGCGTCACCCAAGCCGCGATCATCGTCGGCCTCATCGGCTTCGGCCAGCTCACCGGCGACCTCCCCGCCGGATCCCTCGCCCAGCGCTTCGGCGAGAAGCCCGTGCTCCTCGCCGCCTGCGTCGTCGAGGCCGGCGCGCTCCTCATCGCCTCGCAGACCACGTCGCTGCTGGTCGTCTCCGCGTGCGTGTTCGCCATCGGCCTCGCCTCGGCCGTGTTCGGCCTCGCCCGCCACGCCTACCTCTCCGAGGCCGTCGCGATCGCCTACCGCGCCCGCGCGCTCTCGACCCTCGGCGGGACGTTCCGCATCGGGTCGTTCATCGGCCCGTTCGTGGCCGCGGCCCTCATCGCCCAGTTCTCGATCGGCGCGGCCTTCGCGTTCGCCGCCTGCACGAGCCTCGCGGGCGGCCTGCTCAGCCTCCTCCTCCCCGAACTCCCCGGCGACGGCGCGCGCCGCAAGCCCGCGCCCGAGGCCGAACCCGAAGCGCGCCTGAGCCTCTGGCAGGTCATCCGCGACCACCGCAAGGTCCTCGCGCACCTCGGCTCCGGCGTCTTCCTCATCATGATCGCCCGCGCCTCCCGCACCGCGATCATCCCGCTCTGGGCCGCCCACCAGGGCCTCGACGCCACCACCACGAGCATCATCGTCGGCATCTCCGCAGGCGTCGACATCCTGCTCTTCTACCCCGGCGGCGCGATCATGGACCGCTTCGGCCGCATGTGGGTCGCGCTCCCCGCCATGCTCGTGATGGGCATCGGATTCCTGGTCCTGCCGCTGGCGGACACCGCGCTCCTCGTCGGCGTCGTCGCCTGCGTCATGGGCCTGGGCAACGGCATCTCCTCCGGCATCGTCCTCACCCTCGGCTCCGACGTCGCCCCCGACCTCGGCCGGCGCCAATTCCTCGGCGGCTGGCGCCTCTGCGCCGACCTCGGCAACGTCGCCGGCCCCGGCCTCATCAGCCTCGTCTCCCTCGCGTTCCCGCTCGGCGCCGCCGCCGTCGCCCTCGGCCTCATCTCCTGGTTCGGCGTCGGATGGCTCGCCAAATGGGTCCCCGTCTACGACCGGTCCCGCGACGCCGTCCCCGCGAAGGTCTAGCCGAAGCGGGCGGCCGTCCACTCCCCGATCGACTGCTCGGTGAGCACGACGTCGAAGGCGGCCTCGGCCGCGCCGAGGAGGAACGCGTCCGGGCCGAGCGCGGAGGCGATGAGCGCGGGCGGGTCGTCGCGGCGGAAGCCCATGAGGCCCGCGTCGAACGCGGCGGCGAAGGCGTCGGGCGCGGCGCGGCGCAGCTCGGGGGCGAGGCCGCCGAAGGAGACCACTTCGGGGTCGAGGATGTTCGCGAGACCGGCGGCGCCGCGGCCCAGGGACGCCGAGCACTGCTCCACGGCCGCACGGGAACCGGGGTCGACGAGGGCGTCGATGAGGTAGGCGCGCGGGTCGTCGGGCTCGGGTCGGCCGAGCAGGCGCGCGACCGCGCGGCCGTCGACGGCGACGTCCCAGCAGCCGGTCGCGCCGCACGGGCACGGCACCGCGGGGTCGCCGAAGGGCGCGTGTCCGAACTCGCCGCCCGCGCCCGTCGCGCCGGTGACGGCGAACGCGTGGTCGACGAACACGCCGCCGATGCCGACCTCGATCGTCAGGTACAGGACGGACTTCCCCGGGTGGGCGAGGCGGGCCTCCGCGAGCCCGGCGAGGGTCGCGTCGTTGCCGATCACCTGCGGCACACCGGGAAGCAGCGGGGCGACCTCGACGTCGCGCCAGCCGAGGACGCTCGACTGGCCGATGCGCCCGCGCCGCACCGTGGCCGCCGCCGAGACCGAGACCGCGCGGATGCGCGAGCCGTGCCGCGCGCTGAGGGCCTCGACGGCCTCGCGGACGGCGGCGAAGACCGGCTCGGGACGCTTGGAGCCGTGGCGGCCGGTGGCCGGTTCGCTCAGGGTCCCTTCGAGATCGGCGACCGCGACGCGCCACTCGGCCTGCCTGATGTCGACGACGGCGACGAGGGGCCCGTCCGGGTGGGCGTGGAGCGTGGTCGTGGGGCGTCCGCGGCCGGTCGGCGGGGCGGGGTGCTCGGAGAGCAGGTCGAGGGCGCGCAGGCGCGAGCAGATCTCGGTCGCAGTGCCGCTGCCGACCCCGAGGACGCGGGCGGCCTCGGCCCGCGTGACGCCGGGCCGGGCGCGCACCAGGCGCAGGAGGTCGAGCGCACCGCTCCAGCGGGCGGCCTCGGCCCGGCCCACCTTGATGGGACCGGTGTCCGGGTCCTGGGCTTGCGCCATGCCACCTCCAGCGTTTATCCTCGCGCTACGAGTTTAAATGATCCCCGGAGGGCTTCATGCGAAGCTACAGCAACCCCGCGGCCGTCCTGTTCGACATGGACGGCACCCTCGTCGATTCCGACGGCGCGGTCGTGCGCGCCTGGGCGGCGTGGGCCGCCGAGTACGGCGTCGACCCGCAGGTCGCGCTCGCCGACCCGCACGGCAATCCGAGCCCGACGACGATCGCGCGCCTGCGCCCCGACCTCGACGCCGAGGGCGTCGCGCGGGCCGCCGCGTGGCTCGCCGACTACGAGAACGCGGACCTCGACGGCGTCGCGGCGGCGGTGGGCGCCCACCGGCTCCTCGCGGCCCTGGAGCGCTCCAGCATCCCGTGGGCGGTCGTCACCAGCGCCGACACCCGGCTCGCGACGACGCGCCTCGCGGCAGCGGGGATCGAAGCGCCCCTGCTGGTCTCGTTCGACGACGTCGCGGTCGGCAAGCCCGACCCCGAGGGCTACCTCAAGGCCGCCAAGGCACTCGGCGTCGACCCCGCCGATTGCCTCGTGGTCGAGGACTCGGCCCCGGGCCTCGGGGCCGGGCGAGCCTCCGGCGCCATGACCGCCGCCCTCCGCGGACTCGCCGGGGACGTGTCCATCCGGGACCTCGGCGAACTCGCCGACCTCATCGAACGCGGAAGGCCGCTCGCCGAGCCGGTCGAGCGCAATGCACCGCCGACCGCACCGACCGACCCCAACGCACCGCTCGCCGGTCCCGTCGAACCCGAGCCCTCCTCCAGACCCAGGCCCTCGGCCGAACCGGCCGAACCCAGCGCATCGCTCTCCGCTCCCGTCGAAACGGGAGCCCGCACCGGCCGTGCCGACCACGCCGAAGCCGAGCCGTCCGCCGAACCGGCCCACCGCCATGGCGACTGAGACCGTGGTCGACGCGCCGGACCGCGCGGTCGGCCGCGTCGTAGCGTTCGCGCAGATCGGCCTCGGCTTCCTCGTCTCCTCGTTCGGGCCCTACCTCGCCGGGATCGCCGTCGAACTCGACCGGCCGCGCGGCGAGCTCGTGTGGCTCACCATGATGTTCGGCGCCGGGCTCGTGCTCGCAGCGGCGACCGGCGCGGTCGTGCTCCGCACGGGCGCAGGGCTGGTCATGCGCGTCGCGTGCGCGCTCATGACCGTCGGCGCGGTCGCCATGGCCGTCACCCCGGACCTGCGGATCGCCGGGCCCGGCTCGGTCCTCGTCGGCGTCGGCTGCGCCGCCGTCGCCCTCGCGACGCCCCCGCTCCTGCGCGGACCGGGCGCCGCCAAGCGCATCGCCGTCGCGGTCGGCGTCTCCAGCGCGGCCGGGGTCCTCGCGCCGCTCGCGTTCGGCGCCTTGGAGACCGCGGGCACCGCGGGCCGCTGGGCGCTCCTCGCGGCGGTCCCGGTGCTGCTGGTCGGGGTCGTGCACCGCACCGTCCGCGGCGTCGGCGAGGCCGCGGAGGACGGCGGCCGCGTCCCGCTCGGCCCGGCGGCGCTCGGGTGGCTGCGGATCGTCCTGTGCGTCGGGTGCGAGTTCTGCTTCGTGGTGTGGGGCGTCGCG
Source organism: Glycomyces sp. NPDC047369 (assembly GCA_040643255.1). Taxonomy (GTDB): domain Bacteria; phylum Actinomycetota; class Actinomycetes; order Mycobacteriales; family Micromonosporaceae; genus Glycomyces. Next base: position 206,886 of record JBEYTX010000004.1, read on the forward strand.
CGCCTGGTCGACACCGGGGTCGCGCTCGGGACGGCGTCGGCGCTCGGCGCGAGCTTCGGGATCGGCATGGCGGCGGGGCGCCTGGTCGGGCCGCGGTTCGTGGACCGGTCGTGGGCGGTCGGCGCCGCGGTCGGGGTCACCATGGCGGGCACCGTGATCGTGTACGCCGGGCAGGACCCCGCGACGGTGACCGCCGGGATCGCGGTGGCGAGCCTCGGCATCGCGCCGCTGTACCCGATCATGCTCGCGGCCCTGGTGAACCTCCCGGACCTGACGTCGCGCCACTCCGCGTCCATCGCGTCCCTCGCCTCCGGCACCGCGATCCTCGCCGCGCCCGCCGCGCTCGGCTGGCTCGACGGACAGATCGGGCTGCGCGAGGCGTTCCTCCTGCCGGTCCCGCTGCTGGTGGTCCTGCTGCTGCTCGCCCGCAAGCGGGCGTGACGAAGGGCCCCGGGACGGATCCCGGGGCCCCTGTTCGCTTCCTACTCTTCGGCTTCCTTCTTCTTGGTCGCCGAGAGCGATCCGGCGTGCGCCTTCTCGTCGGGGTTGCCGCGGGTCTTGATGAGGCTCGCGATCGTCACGATCACGAGCACGCCGATCACGACGCCGAGGCTCACCGGGGTGGTGATCTCCGGGATCGCCGTGTTCACGTCCACGTGCGCCCAGTGCATGATGAGCTTCGCGCCGATGAACAGCAGGATCAGCGACAGGCCCAGCGACAGGTACACGAGGCGGTCGAGCAGGCCCTTCACGAGGAAGAACAGGGCGCGCAGGCCCAGCAGTGCGAACGCGTTCGCGGTGAAGACGATGTACGCCTCCTGCGTGACGCCGAAGACCGCGGGGATCGAGTCGAGCGCGAACAGCAGGTCGACCGAGCCGATCGCGATGAGCACGATGAACAGCGGCGTGACGACCTTGCGGCCGCCCTCCTTCGCGAAGAGCTTGCCGCCGATGTAGTCCGCGGAGACCGGCAGGAACCGGCGCGCGCCGCGGACCATGAGGTTCGACTCGACGTCGGGATCCTCGTCCCGGTGCCGGAACAGCTGGATCGCGGTGTAGACCAGCAGCAGCCCGAACACCAGGAACATGAACGAGAACGAGTTGATGAGCGCCGAGCCGAGCGCGATGAAGATGGCGCGCATGATGAGCGCGAGCACGATCCCGAACGTGAGGACCTTGTGCTGGTGGTGGTCGGGGACCGCGAACGTCGTCATGATGATGACGAACACGAACAGGTTGTCGACCGAGAGGCTCTTCTCGATGATGTAGCCGGCGAAGTACTCCGTCCCGGCGGCGTTCCCGTACTGCATGCCGAACCAGACGCCGAACAGCACGGCGATGGCGATGTAGATCACCGACCAGGCGGTGGCTTCCTTGAACCCGACGTGGTGGGGCCGAAGCGCCGCCAACAGCAGGTCCACCGCCAGCAGGACGACGATGAGTCCGATCGTCAGGGCCCAGGTGAGTGGGCTGATATCGAGCACGCTACCTCCGTCAGATTGCCATCATCACGACTGCGGGTTGACATCACCCTCAGTGCCCCGAATCCTAACGGCAAACCTTGCCATCGGCCACGACTACCCCTCGCCATATGCGATCAGGCGGCGTCGGCGCGGAATTCCTCGAGTGCGGCGGTCTGCTCCGGCGAGAGCGGGAAGTTGGCGTTGCGCGAGACGGGGTGGATCTCGGCCTGGTCCCAGTAGCGGGACGGGATGCTCGTGGCGACCCCGATGCGGCGCATCTCGGAGTGGAGCGTGTCGTACAGGCCCTGCGCGTCGAAGAGGTAGACGTGCTCGATGGACCAGGGCCGGTGGACGGCGGCGGTGGCGCCGCGCGGGCCGGTGAGCACCAGGTACGTGTCGAGGTCCTCGGCGTCGGTCATGTCGAGCAGGCCCTGGTTGCGGGTGTAGTGCTTGATGTTGACGCTGCGCCCCGCGAGCGGGCCGGCGCGGAAGTAGCCGTCGATCGCGCGGTCGGCGGTCGGCTCGAGCGCGATGTCGAAGACCTGCGCGGCGATCCAGTCGGAGAGGTGCCCGTGCGCGACGGGGCGGCCGACCACGTCGGCGATGCGCTCGTCGATGGCGTTGCGCGCTCTGAGCAGCATGGCGATCGCTTTGATCTCGGCTGAGGACATCGGTGCTCCTTGTGACCCGTCCTCATCGTACCGAGGGGCCGCCGGAACCGCCCGAATGCGGCCCCCGGACGATTGCCACCGGCCGCTTCCCCTGGCAGGCTATGGCGATGAGCGACTCCGGCGGTGCGACCCCGCCGACCCCCGACGGCGCTCCGCCCCCCGGCGCGCCCGCGGGCCCGGCCGACCGGGCCTGGACGCTGTACTACATGACGGACCTCGAGGGCCTGGACCTCGCCCCGCCCGGCCCGCACGACCCCGAGCCCCCCGCGGTGGGCATCGACCGACTCGCCGACGAGCTGAAGGACTTGCTCACCGCGTCCACCGAGCCCCTCGACGGGCACGGGCATCTGGGCCACTTCGCGAAGGCCGCCGAGGAGGCCGCGAACGTGGCCGGGAACCCGAACCTCGTCGCCGGGACCGTCAGGTGGATCGTCACGGCCGGGTTCATGGCCGCCGGTGCGCCCCAGCCGTTCCCGCAGCTCGCCGGGTACTGCGCGTTCCGCACCGCCGAGCACCTCGCGGAGGCGCTGGCGACGGACGCGGACACCATGCGCGCCAACGCCATCGCGGCGTTCGCCGAGTCGCTGCACGTGGCCGACGCGCTCAGCTGCGCCAGCCGGGGCCTGCTCGACACGTGCGAGTCGCTGCGGGTCCTCCAGCAGCGCTACGACGACGGGCAGCTCGACGCGCTCATCGACGGCTTCACCCCGGACGGCCCGCCGGAGGTCGACCTGCCGTTCGCCCCGCACGACCCGGCCCCGCCCGAGCCCGCGGAGCAGCCGTGGAGCCCGTTCCAGCGGCGCGCGGACGCGCCGTCCCGGATCGTCAGACCCGTTGCGCCGCAGATGGAGTACGCGACGCCGGAGGAAGAGGCGGGGTTCCTGTTCTTCCGCGACCACCGGCGCACGCATGACGGGCGGCTCGCGCCCGGGTGCCTCGACCAGTGGTGGCCCGCGCCGATCCGCGTGGGCGGCAGGCGCTTCGCGACCGCCGAGCACTACCTGATGTGGTCCAAGGCGAAGCTGTTCGAGGACGAGCTGGCCGCGGCGGCGATCCTCGCCGAGGACGACCCCGAGCGGGCCCGCGCCTTGGGGCGCACCGTCACCGACTTCGACCTGCGCGTGTGGGAGCGGCACCGGTTCCCGATCGCGGTGCGCGGCAGCATCGCGAAGTTCGGCCAGCGCGGCGAGCTGCGGAACTTCCTGCTGTCCACAGGGGAGCGGATGCTGGTGGAGGCGAGCCCGGACGACCCGGTGTGGGGCATCGGGCTCGAAGCGGACGACCCGCGCGCGGCCGACCCGCGGACCTGGCAGGGCCAGAACCTCCTGGGATTCGCGCTCATGGCGGCGCGGCGGCACCTGCGCACGGCGGGATAGCGAAACGCCCGCTCCGATGTGGTCGGAGCGGGCGTCGCGGCGGTGCTAGACGGCGTTCCAGCCGCCGTCGCTGGCGAGGACGACGCCGTTGGTGTTGCTGGCGTCGTCGCTGAGGAGCCAGGTGATGGCGGCGGCGAGCTGCTCGGGCTGGGCCGGGTTCCCCGCGTTGACGAAGTACGGCTGGAGGCGCTCGATGCCGAGCTGGGACTTCGGGGTCGCCTCGATGTTGGTGGCGACGCCGCCGGGCGCGACGGCGTTGGAGCGGATGCCGTCCTTGCCGTAGACGACGGCGACGTGGCGGGTGAGGCCGACGACCGCGTGCTTGGAGGCGGTGTAGGCGGCGCCCGCGGCGGAGCCGCGGATGCCCGCTTCGGAGGAGACGTTGACGATGGCGCCGCCGCCGGAGGCGATCATGACCGGGAGCGCGGCGCGGATGAGGCGCAGCGGGGCGGTGAGGTTGACGCCGAAGACGCGGTCCCAGGTGGCGTCGTCGACCTCGCCCGCGGGGAGGAAGCCGTCCATGATGCCCGCGACGTTGGCGAGGCCGTCGATGCGGCCGTCGGCGACGGCGACGACCTGGTCGATGACGGCGGCGGCGGTGAGGTCGCCCGCGACGGGGCGGATCTCGATCTCGGAGGCGAGCTTGTCGAGGCTCTCCTGGTTGACGTCGGCGGCGACGACCGTCGCGCCTTCGGCGGCGAGGCGCAGCGCGGTGGCGCGGCCGATGCCCGAGCCCGCGCCGGTGACGATGACGGTCTTGCCGGTGAAGCGGTCTTGCGTTCCCATGAGAGTCCCCCTTTGGTCCCTGCCGCCCGGCGGGGGCGGCCCGTGTCGCAGTATTCCCCCGGGCGGGGCCCGGAGGTGGCGGTTCACTCGATCCATTGCATTAAGTCAAGTGACTGACTTAAGATTAGCTCGGTGAGCACAGGGGTGCGCAAAGGGGGAAAGCTATGAAATCGGTCATCGTCTCGGGGCCGGGCACGACGGACGTGGTCGAGGTGCCGACGCCCGCGCCGGGCCCGAAGGACGTCCTGGTCAAGGTCCGCGCCTGCGGCATCTGCGGATCCGACGGCTTCTACGTGCAGATCGGCGGCATCCCGCCGCGACAGGGCGCCACACCGCTCGGCCACGAGCCCGCCGGGGAGGTCGTCGAGGTCGGCGCCGAGGTCGAGGGGCTCGAGGTCGGCGACCACGTGGTGGTCAACCCGATCGGGCCCGGCAGCGGCATGACCGGCTCCGGCGGGCCGCAGGGCGCGCTCTCGGAGTACCTGCTCATCGAGGACGCCCGCGTCGGCGTCAACCTCGCGGTCATGCCCGACGAGGTCCCGTTCCAGGTCGCGGCGCTCAACGAGCCGATGGCCGTGGCCCGCCACGCCGTCAACCGCACCGGCGTCAAGCCCGGCGACAAGGTCGCGGTCTTCGGGGCCGGGCCGATCGGCCTCGGCGCCGCCATCGGCTTCAAGCTCGCCGGTGCTTCGCACGTCACCGTCGTCGACCTCCAGCCCGGCCGCCTGGAGAAGGCGCTGGCCGTGGGCGCCGACGCCGTCATCGACTCCTCGAAGGAGGACGTCGCCGCGCGCCTGACCGAGCTGCACGGCGCCGGGGCGACCGCGTTCGGCAAGCCCCGCGCCGGGACCGACGTCTACCTGGACGCCGCGGGCGCCCCCGCGGTCCTGGCGACCGCGCTCGCCGCCGCGAAGCACCGGGCCACGCTCGGGATCGTCGCCGTCCACAAGCAGCCCGTCGAGGTCCCGTTCGGCGACCTCCTCGACACCGAGGTCGACATCGTCCTCTCGATGGGGTACCCGGACGAGATCTTCCAGGTGACCGCGGAGATCGCCGCGAACTGGCAGAAATTCGCGGTCATCGTCAGCGACGTGTTCCCGTTCGAGCGGGCGCAGGAGGCGCTGGCGACCGCCGCGACGCCGGGCGCCGCGGACAAGGTCGTCGTGGTCTTCGACTAGACCTCTGCGGGGACGGGGTCCGGGAGCGGGGTGCGGCGGCGCCGCAGGTGCAGGTAGCCGAGGGCGAGGGCCGCGATCCCCAAGGGCAGCAGGAGGTACCAGGTCAGGGCCGTGCCGATGAGGGCGGTGCAGGCCGTCGCGAAGACGGCGCGCTGCCGGGCGCGGCCCTGGAGGAGCCTCACGGCGGCGGCGCACGCGAGGACGGTGACCGCGGCGAGGACCGCGGAGGTCGCGCGCATCTGCTGGTCCAGGCCCAGGCCGAGAACGGCGGTCCCGGCGAACGCCGTGAACGTGAGCGCCGCGAGCAGCACGAGGCTGCGGTGCGGCGTGCGGCCCGGCTCGTGGCCCTTCGCGAGCGGTGCGGGCATCGCGCCGTCGCGGGCGAGGGCCGCGCCGAGGCGGGAGGCCCCGGCGATGAACGTGTTCATCGCGCCGAGGCTCAGCAGCGCCGCGCACGCGGCCGTGAGCGGGCCCGCGGCCGGGCCGAACGCGTACGCGAGCAGGCCGGTGAGCGGGGTGGCCGAGGTGCCCGCGTCAGGGCCGAGGACGCCGGCGGTCGCGGTGGCGAGCGCCAGGTAGATCGCGGCGACGATCGCCAGCGCGAGGGCCGTGACGCGGCGCAGTTGCCTTGCGGGGTCGCGGAACTCACCCGACAGGTGGCTGGCGGCCTCCCAGCCGGAGAACGCGTAGAACAGGACCGCGGCGGCCGAGAGGATTCCCGGGATGCCGTTGGGCGCGAACGGGGTGAGGTTCGCGGGGTCGAAGTGCGGGAGTGCGGCGGCGCAGGCGGCCGCGAGCAGCGCGGCGAGGAGTCCCATGAGGACGAGTTGTGCGCCGCCGGAGAGGCGCAGGCCGATGTGGTTGGCGGCGAACGCGATCGCGAGGAGGACCGCGGCGATGGCGATGACGGCGCCGTGGCCGAGCCCGGCGGCGTCGGCGATGTAGGCGGCGCCGACGAGCGCGGCGGAGCTGGCGCCGACGGGGATGACGCTGAAGAACCACCAGCCGCAGACGGCGGCGGCGCGGTCGCCGAAGGCGGCGCGGGTGAAGGTGGCGACGCCGCCCGCGTCGGGGCGGCGGGCGGCGAGTTCGGCGAACGTCGCGGCGACGGGGATCGACAGGAGCAGCAGCGCGACCCACGCGACGATCGCGGCGGGCCCGGCCGCGGCGGCGGCGAGGCCGGGGAGGGCGAGGACGCCGGGTCCGAGGATGGCCCCGAGGTAGAGGGCGGTCCCGCGGGCGGTGCCGAGGGACCCGGTGGAGCGGGTGGTCATGTGGACCAACGCTAGACGCGCGGTCGGGCATTCGGCGGTCCTGCCGAACGTCCGGCCGGAATCGGGCGCATAATCCGTGGATGGACGAACTTGACGCGTCGATCGTGCGCCTCCTCCAGTCGGATGCGCGGCTGTCGAACCGGGAACTGGCCCGGCGCCTGGGCGTGGCGCCGTCGACGGCCCTGGAGCGGGTCCGGGCGCTCACGCGCCGCGGCGTGATCCGCGGGTACGGGGCCGACGTGGACCTCAAAGCCCTGGGGCGCACCGCGGAGGCGCTCGTGTCGGTGCAGCTGGCGCGGCACCAGCGGTCGATCTACGAGACGTTCCGCGAGACCGTCGGATCGTGGCCGGAGGTGGTGACGCTGTTCGTCGTCTCCGGCGGGAGCGACATCATGCTGCACGTCGCGGTGCAGGACTCCGAGCGGCTGCACGCGTTCCTGGTCGACCGGCTCGCGACGCGCCCCGAGGTGGCGCGGTTCAACACGACGATGGTGTTCGACCGGCACCACAACCGGGTCCTGGAGCCGCTCGCGGAGGAGTGAGCACGCCCGGCCCAGAATGTCCCCCATGAGCGATCCGCTGCCGCACGAAGACCCCGACCCCGCGCGCCCCTGGCTGGACTACCGGGGCGCCCTCGAACTCTCGCCCGCGCCCCGGCGCGGGTACCCGTCCGCGCGGGCGTACGACCCGGACCCGGCCATGCCGGGGCACTGGCGCGAGGTCCGGGAACGCGCCGCGGACCAGATCCTCGCCGCCGCGGACGCCCCCGCCAGCGACCCCGCCATCGCCGCGGCCCTCCGCGCCTACCTCGGCGGCGAACCCGACCCGCTCGGCGCGGCGGTGGCGTTCCAGACGGCGGCCGCGGCCACCAACCTGTGGGAGGTGACCCGGGACTACGTGCAGATGGACGCGTGGATCCGCGAGCACGGCACCGACTTCGCGGTCGTCGCGCTCATGCGCCAATGCGAGACCCGGATCGTGAGCGCGGACACCGGCCGGACCTTTGCGCCGACGCGGTACCGCCCGGACCGCCCCGCGCTCCAGTTCGCGCCCGCCCGCCCGACGGGCGAGGTGTGGGCCCGCGGCCCCGAGGCGTGGCACCTGCGCACCATGCTGTCGGCGCTCCCCGAACCCGAGTACCGGCACTTCCGGGAGCTGCTCGAACCGCTGGGCCGCAACCACTCCCAGCGGCTCGTCCGCGCGTACGCGATGCCGACCGAGCGCGACTGGGCCCGCGAGGTGTTCGCCGAATGGCCCGAGCGGGACGAGAAGACCTGGTACTCGCAGCAGATGCTCGCCGCGATCGTCTGCACCGCAGACGAACTGGCTACGGCGCGGGTGCGCCGGCTCCCGAGCCACCGCGGCCAGTCCCCCGCGGCCGCCTCGCTCGTGGAGGCGCTCGGCGCCGCGGCCGCCCCGTTCCTCATCGGCGCCTTGGACATCGACACGCACGAGCACGTCGGGAAGACCTCGATGCACACCGTGCTCGCCGGGCTCCCCAGCGACGCGGCCGTCGAGTACCTGCTCGCGAACATGGTCGCCGAGCGGACCTTTCCGCAGGTGCCCGACATGGCCGCGCGCTTCCCCCGCCGGACCCTGCGGGTCCTCGCGCGGCTCGCGGCATCGGCGGACACGGGACTGCGGTCGCGCTTCGCGCACCTGGTCACCACGGTGCCCGAGCTCGCAGCGGCTCGCTCGGCGGCCGAACCCGATGTGGCGGAAGCGATCGAACGGCTGCTGCGGCTCGACGGCGCCCCGCCCGAGGCCGCGGCGCTCCCCGAGTTCCTCGCGAGTCCCCCGTGGAAGCGCAAGGCCGCCAAGCGGAAGAAGCTCGTCGTCGACGTCGCGCCGATCGGCAGGGACGGGCTGCGCTGGCGCGACGGCGAACGGGACCGCTGGCGCGACAGCGCCGACGCCGTGCAGCGGCGGCTCGCCGAGACCGAGGACCCTGCCGAAGCCCTTGCGGCGCTGTCGAAATCCGCGAACGGGCACCGGGCGCTCCCGCCCCTCGCCGGGCCCTTGGCGGCCCGGATCGCCGCCGACTGGCTGGTGCGCCTGCGCTCGACCCGTCTCAGCGTCGGCGACTGGCTCGACCGCCACGGCCTCGACGCCGCCGTCTGGCTCACGCCCGACGCGGTCGGCAAGGCCGGCAAGCAGCGGAAGGCCGCCGAGGCCGTGCTCCGCGACGTCGCACGCAGGTTCGGCGACACGGCCGTCCTCGGCGCGGTCGCACCGTACGGAGCCGACGCGGCCGCATCGGTCGCGGAGATCCTCGCCGTCGACCCCCTCGACCTCGACGGCCGCAAAGCCCCCAAGGTCCCCGAGTGGGCCGAGCCGGTCCTCGGCATGCCGGTGCTCCTGCGCAGCGGCCGGGAGCGACTGCCACGCAATGCCGTCGAGCACGTCGTGGGCGCGATGATGCTCGACTCGCCCTCGATCCCCTACGCCGGACTCGACATCGTCAAGGAACACTGCGACCCGGCGAGCCTGAGCGCGTTCTCCTGGGCGGTCCTCGAATCGTGGGAGATCAACGACGCGCCCGCGAAGGACGCCTGGGCGCTGACCCAGCTCGCGCGCTTCGCCGACGCCGACGCGGTCGCGCGCCTCGAAGGACTCGTCCGCGCCTGGCCCGACCGGAACCTTTCCAAGCGGGCCCTGAACGGCCTCGAAGTGCTGGGCGCGATCGAGTCCGAGGACGCGCTCCGCGCCGTCCATCGCCTCACCCGCTTCCGCGGCTCGAAGGCCGTCAAGGCCGCCGCCGCGAACCAGGTCGAACTCGTCGCCGCCGGGCTCGGCCTCGACACCGAGCAGCTCACCGACCGCCTCGTCCCCGACTCCGGGACCGCGGCGGTCGTCGCCGAGCAGGCGACGCGGCTGGAGCGGGCCATGGCCGACGGCCGCACTTGGGGACTGGACGAGTTCCGGGAGCACTTGGTCGCGCACCCGCTCCTCGGGGAGCTGGCGCGGCGTCTGGTCTGGCAGGCAAACGGCACCGCGTTCAGGATCGCCGAGGACGACACCTACGCCGACGTAGAAGACGACGCTGTTGACCTCCCCGAGAACGCCGCGATCCGGCTAGCGCACCCGGTGCTCCTCGGCGACGCGCTGAACACCTGGGTTCGCCAGCTCGCCGACTACGAGATCCTCCAGCCGTTCGACCAGCTCGGCAGGCCCGCACACACCGCGGCCGGGCACGCTCCGCTCGAAGGCCGCAAGGCCAGGACCGGACCGCTCCACGGCCTCGCCAAGAGCACCTGGAACGCCGTCCGCGACGGGTCCACGACCGTTGCGATCGAGCGGCGCTTCCGCACCGGCACCGTCCGCGTCGGCTTCTCCCCCGGTTACGCCGGCGGGCCGTACTTCGACGCCGACGCCGTCCAGGTCCTCGACACCGTGCATTTCCCCGCGGACCTCGACCCGGTCTCGTTCAGCGAGGCCGTCGCGGACCTGGAGAAGACCGCGAAGGCGTAGCTACTCGGCGGCCTGCGCCGCGGCACCCGGGAGATGCTCCAGGGCGGCGCCGAGCAGGCCGCCGACGGCCGTGATCCGGTCGGCCATCGACTCCGGGTCGAGCGGGTCCTCCCCCTCGGTCACCCACAGGTACACCATCGCCCCGAACCCGCCGGTGATGAACGCGGCCAGGTCGTCGTCGAGCTTCCCCGGCAGCACGTCCCCGAACCGCGCCCGCATCGACTCGCTCCGCAGCGGCGACAGCAGCCCGCTCACCTCCCGGTTCAGCGCGAACGCGCTCGCCGAGTTGAACATCGCCCGGTAGAAGCCCCGATGCGCCGCGAAATGCCGCGCCAGCGCGAGCGACCGCGCCCGCCCCGTCGCCGTCTCCGGCGCGGCCCGCCACGGCTCGAACAACTCGCGCCGGGCCAGGTCGAGCGCCGCTTCCAGCAGCAGCCGGTCCCGGTCGCCGTAATGCAGGTACACGAGCTGCCGGCTGACGCCCGCCGCATCGGCGATGTCCGAGACCGGCACATTCGCAGTCCCGCGCTCACTGACCAGCGCAATGGCAGCGCCGAGCAATGCGGCGCGGGTTCGTCGCACCCGGCGGTCTTTGGCGGGTGAGGGAGGGTCGAAACTCACCCGACGAGGTTAGACACCTGTTAACGAATCGACAAGTATTCGACGATTTGAGCAGCGCCCCGATCCCCCATGTCGGACCCCGCAGGCACCTTTGAAGCCGGGGGCGACACCGAACCCGAGGATCGCTCATGGCGTGGCGGCGCCAACCCCAGGGTCCGCCCACCGCCTACTCGAAGGCGAGGGCGTCGACGTAGAGCCAGGCGCTGCCCAGACGCTCGAAGGCGCTGTTCTCGGTCTGGGAGCCGGGGCCGTCGGCGTCGGTGTAGCTGGCGCGGAAGTGAACCGTCCCGGTCGTGTGGAGCGGTGTGCCGCCGGTCGTGCCGAGGATCTCGAGGCCGGTCCAGGTGCGGCCGTCGGCGGCGAGGTCGACGCGGTCAGGACGCGTGTCGGGATGCCAGGTGCGCAGGAGATACGCCTCGTCGCCGACGGCGAAGGCGCTGTAGCGCGAGCGCATGAGTGCCTCGGCGGTCGGGGCCGCGGCGGCGCCCGTGTGAAAGCGGCCGCAGCAGGCGGTGTAGGAGTCGCCGGAGCCGCAGGGGCACGTGGTCGGGCGGGCGGGCTTGCGGGTGCGTCGCGGCATACCGGGATTGTCCCGGAGGGACCGGACCGGCCCGGAGGCCGGTCCGGCGGAGGACCTAGCAGTCCTCCAGGTAGGGGGTCACGACCTCGGCGTACGCGGCCTGGCCGGCGGCGTTCGCGTGGAAGGACTCGATGGTGCCGGTGTACCCGAGGATCCACGGGTCGGCGGTGCAGACCTCGTGGCCAGCGAAGGCGTCGCGGACGTCGGCGAAGTCGAAGCCGTGGTCGTCGGCGACGCCCGCGGTGGTGTCCGCGAGCAGGTCGGCGGTCTCGTTCAGGAGGGCCTGCTCGGCAGGGGTGATGGCGAGCGAGCCGGCGCAGGTCGCGCCGCTGAAGAGGCGCGGGTTGCCGACGACGGTGACGTCGGCCCACGGCGACAGGTCCTCGACCTGCGTGTACAGGTCGTCGAGCTCCGCGGGGAGCGAGATGGTGATGATGTTCTGCGCGTTGGCGATCGCGGCCTCGCACAGGGCCGTGTCGGTCCCGGCGCACGCGCCGAGGACCGAGGAAAAGCCCGCGTCGTTGCCGCCGACGCCGATGGTGACCTCGCTGGTGCGCCAGGTCAGGTTGCCGATCTGGTCTTCGACGACGTCCTCGACGCGGGCGCCGGAGCAGGCGTCGAACGACAGCTGCGCGCCGGTTGCCTCGGCGGCGAGCACCGGGTAGGCGTTCGCGGAGCGGTAGCAGACGGTGTCCTCGTAGTCCCCGGCGCCGACGCCGGAGACGTAGGAGTCGCCGAGGGCGACGTACCGCGGGGTCCACCAGTCGGCCGAGGCCGGGCTGGCGAAGGCGGCGCCGCCGATGCCGGCGGCCGCGGCCACCGCTGCGACGCGGACGAGGATGCCGCGGGTCTTGCTGGGAGTTGCGGACATTGGTCTCCTTCTGGGTGCCGCGGCGGTTGTCGGGTGGGGCCCCCGCCGCTGGTGCCGCCATTCTATGGGCCGCAGTCCAATGTGTGTGTCCGCCTTGGGGCGCAACGGGAACCGGCCCGCGGGGGTCCCCCGCGGGCCGGTCCGGTGCAGCGCTCTAGTAGTCGAGCAGCGGGAGGACGACGCCGGTGTAGGCGTCCTGCCCGGCGGCGTTCGGGTGGAAGGACTCGACGTTGCCGGTGTAGCCGAGGATCCACGGGTCGGCCGAGCAGACGCCGTGGCCGTCGAAGGCGGCGCGCGGGTCGGCGAAGTCGAAGCCGTGGTCGGCGGCGACGGCCGCGGTGGTCTCGGAGAGGAGGTCGGCGGCGTCGTTCAGGAGCGCCTGCTCGTCCGGGGTGATCGCGAGCGCGCCCGCGCACGCGGTCTCGTTGAACAGGCGCGGGTTGCCCACGACGACGATGTCGGCGTCGGGGGCCTTGGTCTCGACCTGGGTGTAGAGGTCGTCGAGCTCGGCGGGGAGCGAGGTGGTGATGATGTTGCGCGCGTTGGCGATCGCGCTCTCGCACAGGGCCGTATCGGTCCCGGCGCAGGCGCCGAGGACCGAGGAGAAGCCCGCGTCGTTGCCGCCGACGCCGATGGTGACGTGCTCGGTGTTGACGGGACGGAGGTGGCCGAGCTGGTTGGCGACGACGTCCTCGACGCGGGCGCCCGAGCAGGCCTCGAACCAGAGGCGCTCGCCGAGGGCGGTGGCCGACTGGCTGGCGTAGGCGTTGGCGGAGCGGTAGCAGCCGTCGTCGGCGAGGTAGTCGCCGGCGCCGACGCCCGAGGCGTACGAGTCGCCGAGCGCCACGTACTGCTGGATCGTGATGTCGGCCGAGGCCGGGGCCGCGAGTCCGGCGACGCCGAGACCGGCGGCCGCGGCGACGGCGGCGATGCGGCCGAGCGCGCGGAGGGACTTGCCTTCCTTGAAGGACACAGGGTCTCCTAGTTGTCGACAGGGCCGGCGGGGGCGCCGTTCGGACGGCCCCGCCGGAGGACCGCGTCATTATAAGCAGTGAAGTCCATTGTGTCGCAATAGAAACGGTGTGTGATGTAGCGTCCCCGAGCGAGGCCCGGGCGGCCCCGATGGGGTCGAAATGGTTTCCTGTCGCCGGAAACTGTTTCCGGCGAGCGGCTATCATGTCGGTACCCGACATGGACGAGGTGCACCGCAGATGACCGATCCGGCCCGACCCCGCGCGACGCTGTCCGAGGTCGCCGCGCGCGCCGGCGTCTCGAAGGCCACGGCCTCCAAGGTGCTCAACGCCCGGCCCGGGGTCGCCGAGGAGACGCGGCGGCTCGTGCGCGAGGCGATCGCCGAGCTCGGGTACGTGCCGACCACGGGGCCGCGCGAGACGCCGGGCGGTCAGTCGATCCACGTCGTGTTCGACACGATCCTGAACATGTACGCCGTGTACGTCCTCGACGGGATCATCAGCGGCGCAAGGGACCTCGGCGTCGAAGTGGTCACCAGCTCCCTTGAGGAGGGCGGGCCGGGGCACCCGGTGCCTCTGGGCGCGGACCGGATCAAGGAGATCGCCGCGCAGGGCGCCGCGGGCCTGGTCGTGGTCACCGCGGAGCTGACGGCCGACGAGATGACCGCGTGCGAGCAGGCCGACCTGCCGCTGGTCGTCATCGACCCGGCGAACCCGCTCGACGAACGCGTCACCAGCCTCGGCGCGACCAACTGGGCCGGGGGCGTCCAGGCCACCCGGCACCTGCTCGACTTGGGCCACAGGCGGATCGGTTTCGCCGGCGGCCCCGTGCAGTCCGTCCCGGCGCGCGAGCGCCTCCACGGCTACCGGGAGGCCCTCGAATCGGCCGGGATCGACCTCGACCCGGCGCTCATGGGCTCGGGCAAGTTCGAGGAGTCGACCGGCGCGGTGCTCACCGACCGGATGCTCGACCTCGACGACCCGCCGACCGCGATCTTCGCGGCCAGCGACAGCATCGCCGTCGGGGTCCTGCGCAGCGCCCGGCGCCACGGCCTCGCCATCCCCGAGGACCTCAGCGTCGTCGGCTTCGACGACACCTACAACGCGATGTGGATGGAGCCCCCGCTCACCACCGTGAAGCAGCCTCTGCGCCAGATGGGCCGAGTCGCCGCCCGCACCGTCATCGACCTCGCCGCGGGCAAGGTCCCCGACTCCCACCACGTGCAGCTCGCGACCACGCTGGTCATCCGAGACTCGACGGCGCCGCCCCACCCCTGACCGGCTCGCCGACGCCCAGCACACGGCCGAGCCGGCCGTTCACCACCGCCCCGCCGAGGCATCACTCACGGCCGATCCGGCCGCTCACGGCCCGACCGCCACCGCCCCGCCGAGGCATCACTCGCGGTCTGTCGACCGCTGCGACCGCTAGTCGCCGTACGACTCCTCAAGGGCGCGCTCATACGCGGCGAGCGTCTCCACGAACACGACCCGCTCCGTCTCGGTCAGCGGCGCCAGCGCCTTCCGCCAGGCCGCAGCGCTCCCCGAAAGCCACGCCTCGATCTCCGGCCGCATCTCGTCCGAGATCGAGACGATCCGCCGCCGCCGGTCGGCCTCATCCTCGCGGCGTTCGAGCACGCCCTTGCGGCTCAGCTCCCCGACCATCAGACTCACGGTCGTCGGCGCGACCTCCAACCGGGCGGCCAGGTCGTTCACCGTGGCGGCACCGTCGAACAGCAGCAGCGCGAGCAGCGACAAGTGGCGCGGGCTCAGGTCGAGCGAGCGCACCTTCTCCGGAACCGGAAGCCGCTTCGCGCGCCCGACCATCCGCGGCATGAGCAGCAGCAGTTCCCGGATCGCGTCATCGACGCCCCAACGACGAGCGGCCACGGTCGCACCCCCGAATTCCCCAAGATCCTAAAATATCTTTGCTTTCAAAGCAAAGATGTATTACCTTTGACTTCAAAGCAAAGATATTCCGCCTTTGCTTTCAAAGCAAAAGTATTCCACCTGCATGCCGCGCGAGGCCGTCCCCGCGCCGCCGTTCGCATGCCCGAAACCAGGAGCGACACCCATGAACGACTTCGACGGCACCGTGCTCGTGACCGGCGCCCGCGGCAACATCGGCTCCCGCGTCGCGAGCATCCTCGCCGCAGCCGGGCACACCGTCCGGGTCTCCGCCCGCGACCTCGCCGGCCTCGCGGTCCCCGAAGGAGCCGAGACGGTCGCGCTCGACCTCACCGACCCGTCAGGCGCGGAGGCCGCGCTCGACGGCGTCCGCACCGTGTTCCTGTACCCGACGCGCGGCGACCTCGGCGGCTTCCTCGACGCCGCCGTCAAGGCCGGAGTCGAGCACGCGGTGCTGCTCTCCTCCCCTGCCGCGTACGACCCGGTCGAGCACGCCGGGCCGATCGGCGCCGCGCACCAGGCCGTCGAGGCCGCCGTGCGCGACTCGGGCCTGCTGCACACCGTGCTCTACCCGTCCTGGCTGGGCACCAACGTCTTCCGCGACTGGGCCGGGCAGGTCCGCGCCGGGCGCGTGCCGATCGCGTTCCCCGAGTGGCAGATCAACCCGATCCACCTCGGCGACGTCGCCGAAGTCGCCGCGGACCTGCTGACCCGCGCGCAGTTCCGCGGTCGCAGCCTCGTCATCACCGGGCCCGAGTCGCTGTCGCAGCGCGAAGCCGTGGCCGCAATCGCCGCCGAACTCGGACGGCCCGTGGAGGTCCAGGAGCTGACGCGGGAGGAGGCGCTCGCCGGGCGGCCCGAGTGGTTCCCGGAGGCCATGTTCGACTCGCTGCTCGGCGTCGCCGCGAACCTCGGGGACACTCCCGCGACGGTGAACAACAACGTCGAACGCGTCCTGGACCGCCCCGCCCGCACGTTCGCGCAGTGGCTCCACGACGAGCGCGCCGCGTTCGGCCCGGAGTAGGCGGACCGGGGCCGCGCGGAACCGCAGCCGGGATTGACATCCCTCGACCGGAATCTACGATGTGGGAATGATCCTGGTCGAACGCGAGATCCGCACGGCCCCTGCCGAAGTTTGGGCCGTCATGAGCGAACTCGACCGCTGGGCCGAGCTCCTGCCCACGGTCAGCGGCGTCGAGCGCCTCGGCGATCCCGGCCCCATCGCCGTCGGCACCCGGTTCCGGGTCGCCCAGCCGGGCCTGGCAACCGCCGTCTACGAGGTCACCGATTGGCGGCCCGGCGCAGGGTTCACCTGGGTCGCCTCGGCGAACGGCGTGCGGACCGAGGCGGCCCACGAAGCGCGCGCCGACGGCGAGAACCGCACCCGGCTCGCACTCGGCATCACCTGGTCCGGTCCCGGCGCCTGGGTCGCACGGCTCCTGTTCTCCGGCAAGGCCCGCGACTACATGGCCCGCGAGGCCGAGGCTTTCGCGGCACTCGCCGAAAGCCGCTGATCACGGACGCACATGTCCACCGAGATCGTGTGACCGTCAGGGCCGCTTCAAGAACAGTCCGAGTACCACCGCCGCGATCGGCACCGCGCACAGCACCGTGAACACCCCTTCGGGCCCGCGCGCTTCGGCGATCAGCCCGTACGCGGGCGCGAACAGCCCGCCGACGCTCATCGCGAGTCCCAGCGTCACCCCGGCGGCGGTCCCGGGCCGGGTCGGCAGGTAGTCCTGCGCGAGCTTCACGAGCACCGCGAACGGGATGTTGATCGCGATCCCCACGGCCAGCGCGACCACCAGCGCGGCGTACTGGTCGGGCACGATGCGCAGCAGAATCAGCAGCGGGATGATGAGCACCCCGCCGATCCTGGTGGTGCGCACGGCCCCGAACCGGTCGGCCAGACGTCCGCCCAGCAGCGTCCCGACGACGCTGCCGAGCATGAACCCGGCCAGCGCGATCCCGGCGACGGCGTGCCCGGAGCCGAGGTGCCGGATCCAGTACAGCTCGATGAACGTGATGATCCCGACCCACAGCAGCGAGCGCACCACCTCGATCCCCGTGAGGACCGCGAACGGCCCCCACCGGTCGGCGCCCTCCCGCGGCTTGGCCGCAGCGGCGGCCGCGCGGGTGTGCTTGCGCAGCATCACGAACGCGATGAGCACCGCGGGCGGGATGAACAGCGCGGTCGCGCCCACGCCCATCGCCATGAGCGCCGGCGTCGCGAGTACGGGCGCCAGGAAGAACCCGACGCTGCCGCCCGCGGCGAAGACGCTCATCGCGGCGGCGCTGTCCCCGGCGGTCTCGCGCGCGCCTTTCCCGGCGGCCGGGTGGAACATGGCGACGCCCAGGCCGGACAGGAAGATCAGTGCGAGCACCAGCGGGTAGGGCCCGGCGATCCCGGCCAGCCCGAGGCCGATCCCGGCGAGGGCGACCCCGGCGGGCGCGAACCAGTCCAGGCGGCGCCGGTCCACGGCGAGGCCGATGAACGGCTGCGGGATCGAGCTGCCGAGCGCGGCGGCGAGCGTCAGCCCAGTGGCGGCGACGTACCCGTAGCCGCGGTCGAGGACGAAGTACGGCACGACCGCGGGGACCAGCCCCTGGTACATGTCGTCGACCGCGTGGGCGGTGCCCCACAGCCACATGCGGCGCAGTGGCGATGCCGGTGCGTCTCTGGCTCGATGCTCTTGAGGCGCCTCCTCTCTGCCCGGCGTCGGTGCCGGTTCTATCGGCGGTGGCTCCGCGGCCTGGTTCGGCGCGGTGCCCTGCGGCGGTCCGGCCACGGTAGCCGCGGGGACCTGAATGGGACCTGAAGGCGTGGTCTGGGCCATGTCGGTGCTCCTTGTCCGTTCGGATCAAGGATTCCGAGGCCGCGGGGGCTCCGGCTAACGGTATTCTGCCGAGTTATGTCGACAGACGGCCACGTGATCCCGAGTTCGCCGATCCGGATGCTCTCGCACCAGGAGCGCATCGACTGGCACCGGCACAGCGGCCACCAGTTGCTCTATCCGAGGCGCGGGGTGCTGCGGATGTTCACCGCGGCGGGCGTGTGGGTGGTGCCGCCGTCGCAGGGCGCGTGGTTGCCCGCGGGGACGGCGCACGCGCACCGGGCGTTCGGTGCGACGGAGATGCGGGCGATCCTGTTCGATGTGGACGGTGAGGGCCCGTTCCCGGAGCGGCCCACGGTCCTGGCGTTCACGCCGCTGCTGCGTGAGGCGGTGACGGCGCTGACCGACGACGCCGCGATGGCGCCCGACGTGCGGGGCCGGCTCGCGCGCGTGGTCCTGGACCTGCTGCGCAGTGTCGAAGCGCCGCAGCGGTTCCTGCCCGCGCTGGAGGACTCGCGGCTGCGGGACGTGGTGGCGCTGCTGGAGGAGGACCCGGCGGACCGGCGCACGCTGGCGCAGCTGGGTGCGGCGGTGGGGGCGTCGGAGCGGACGCTGAGCCGCCTTTTCCGCGACGAGGCGGGCATGACCTTCGCCCAGTGGCGGGGCCAGTTCCGGCTGCACCACGCGCTGGTGCTCCTCGCGAGCGGCCAGCAGGTCACCCGGATCGCGCGCGCCTGCGGGTACGCGAGTCCGAGCGCGTTCATCGGCGCGTTCCGGGCCTCTTTCGGGACGACGCCGGGCGAGTACCTGCGGCGGGAGCCGGACCTGCGGATCTGAGGCGGTTCCTGTGTCGGTCGTCTCCGGAATCGCGACTTGCGGTTGACGTAACGTCAAGCCGTACCTTCGGGCGGGAAGGAGGCCGACATGCGCACATGGACGACGACCGAGGTCACCCGGCTCACCGGCGTGACCTCGCGGACGCTGCGCCACTACGACGCGATCGGCATCCTCGAACCGGTGGCGACCGGCCACGGCGGCCTGCGCCGCTACGGCGAGGCGGAACTGCTCCGCCTCCAGCGGATCCTGCTGCTCAAGCGCCTTGGGCTGCGCCTCGACGTGATCGCCGAGATCGTCGACGGCGCCCTCCCCGAGGCGGACGCCCTCAAGCGCCACGCCGAGCAGCTCGACGAGGAGCGCGAGCGCCTCGACCGCCTGGCCGCCACGGTCGCCGCCACCATCCGCCAACTCGAAGGAGACCAGACCATGACACCCGAGACCTGGTTCGACGGCCTCGACGCCGGCAAGCAGGCCGAGTACGAGGCCGAGGCCCGCCGCCGCTGGGGCGACGCGGTCGTCGACGCGGGCGACGCCGCCGTCAAGGCGATGCCCGAGGACGAGCGCCGCGCGATCCCCGCCAAGTTCGACGACCTCCACCGCCGCCTCGCCGCGCTCAAGGAAGCACAAGATTCGGCCGACTCCCCCGCCGTCCAAGCGGTCGTCGCCGACCACTACGCCTTCATCAAGCGCCTCTGGGGAACAACCCCCACCGCCGAGGCCTACACCGGCCTCGCCGCCCTCTACACCGACGACCCGTCCTTCACCGCCACCTACGACGAAGTCGCCGAAGGCCTCGCCGCCTACCTCCGTGAAGCCATGGAAGCCTACGCGGCCGCGAACCTGTAGGCGCCGATGAATCGGGGCGCGCCGCGTCGTCACTACCGGTGCAGACCGAGCGAGCCGAGGAGCGAGTGCACATGACCGCCGATTTCAAGAACGTGACCGACCTGGTGACCGGCCTCCTTGAAGGCGTGGACGACGCGCAGTTGGCGTCGTCCACGCCTTGCGGGGAGTACCGGGTGGGGCAGGTCGTCAACCACTTCCTCGGGTTGACGCTCGCCTTCACGGCCGCGGCGCGCGGCGAGAAGGGCCCGCTCAACGACGCGCCGCCCGGGACGCCCGAGCCGACGCCGCCCGCCGACTGGCGGGACCGGCTGGCGGAGCAGCTGGACACCCTCGCAGCGGCGTGGGCCGAGCCGACCGCTTGGGAGGGCGACGCCACCGCGGGCGGGGTCACGTTCCCCGCCGCGATCATGGGCCTGGTGGGCCTCAACGAGGTCGCGATCCACGGCTGGGACCTCGCCAAGGCCACCGACCAGCCCTACGACCTCGATCCGGCCACCATCGAGACCCTCACCGCCTTCGTCGCCCAGGACGCCGACGACCAGGATGCCCGCGACGGCATCTACGCCCCGCCCGTCGCCCCCGCCCCCGACGCCACCCCGCAGGACCGCCTCATCGCCCTCACCGGCCGGAACCCTGAGTGGCGCCGATAGCGACCCGCGCGAGCACCGTGTCGAGGGAGTCGACGCCGACCACCGGGATGCCGTACTGCCGCGCCTTGGACGCCTTCCCCGACATCGAGTCGGGGTCGGCAGCCACGACCAGGGCGGTCTTCTTGGTGACGTTCGGGGCGACGGAGAGCCCGGCGGCCTCCAAGCGCTTGGCCCAGAACGACTTCGACTCGGCGAACGCGCCGGTGAGGACGGCGGTGTCGCCGCGTTTGAGGCGGAACTCAGTCTGACGGAGAGCGGGAGCCGGGCCCTCCGCGGCCGCGCGGAGCGCCGCCTCGACGTCGTCGGCGGGCAGGGACAGGAGCGCGGCGACCCGGTTCAGGTCGTCGCGTTCGGCGTCGGAGAGGAACCCGTCCTCCAAGGCGGCGGCCGCGAGCGACCGCAGGTAGCCGCGGTGCAGCCCGATCGCGGCCGCGCGGCCGATGCCGAGCCCGGACGCCAGCGCGACGAGCGAGTCCGCCTCGGTCGCGGAGATGTGCCGGTCGACCAAGGCGCGGTCCAGGAGGGCGAGGTACATGTCCGCCTGCGGCGGGTCGGGGACGCGCGGGATGTGGTCGACGAGCCTGGCTAGGAACGCCCCGCCGTCGGCCGCGCCGACGCCGCGGCGGACCGGTTCGGTCGCCCGCCTAGGGATCGGAGGCCACCGGGCCTCGCCGAGGCCCGCGGCGCGGTCGTCCCACAACGGCACCGTCCCCATGCTGTTGAGGTAGAGCACGAGGAGTTCCGCGGTGGCGAGGACGTCGGACATCGCCTCGTGCGGGCGGTCGTTGGCGATACCCGCGGCGAGGCAGCAGTCGGCGAGGCTGCGGCCGGCGTCGGGGAGGAAGTAGTCCGCCCACTGCATGGTGCAGACGCCGAAGTGGCCGAGGTTCGGGATCTCGCAGCCGAGCCGCAGGTACTCGTGCGCGAGGAGGCGGCTGTCGAAGGCGAGGTTGTGCGCGACCGGGACGCGGCCTTCGAGGAGTTCGGCGACGTCCCCGGCGACCTGGTCGAACGTCGGGGCCCTGCGCACGTCGGCGGCGCGGATGCCGTGCAGCTCCTGGGGTCCGAGGTCGCGCTGGGGGTTGACGAGCGTCTCCCAGGTCGCGGTGACCGCGCCGTGCCGGTCGAGCTGCGCGACGGCGATCTCGACGATCCGGTCCTTGTTGAACAGGCCGGTGGTCTCCACATCGATGACCGCGTACATCGGATCTCCCGTCGCGTCGCGAAACAGAGACACAATGTAGCCGTTCGCGGTCGCGGGCGGATCCTCTGAACGGGCGGGACCGCTCGGCCTGCGGGGCGGCGGGCGCCGTCCCGCAGGCCGATGGTCGGGTTAGGACGGCGTGGCGCCGGTGATGGTGAGTTCGTAGGGGAACGGGTCCCCGACGCCGGTCTGCCACATCGTGTAGTTGCGGTGCACCGACGGGGTGGCCGCGACGACGAGCATCATGTGGGTCTCCCCGCTCTGGAGCGAGAAGTTCGCGGTCTGGCCCGGCGCGTAGAGCGGGCTGTAGCGGACCGAGAAGTCGGCCTTGACGGCCACGAGGCGGAAGCGCCAGTCGGCGCCGGAAAGGCTGGAGGCCCCGGTGAGGCCGACGCTGACGTTGGACGTGGTCGGGTTGAGCCGGATCATGTTGTGGCCGTACTGGTGCGGGGCGTCCGCGGTGCCGATCCGGTAGCGGTTCGAGCCGAGGCTCGTCAGCGGGTCGGTGTGGAGCGGGCGGTAGCTGCCGCCGCCGCGCCACAGGTCGGAGCGCATGGCCGCGCCCTGGTCGAAGTCGTAGACGACCTGCCTGGAGGTCATCTCACCGATGAGAGTGGCGAACTCCTGCTGGTCGAGTTGCAGGACGCGTTTGATCGTGTCGATCGGATGCTCGCCCTGCTTGGCCTCGAACCAGAGCCGGTCAACGGCTTCGGCGCCGTACAGTTCGGCGATCGTGTCGAACATCAGCCAGTCGCCGTAGTAGGTCTCCTGTGCGAGCCAGCGGAAGTGCTGGCGGTCCACATAGTAGCCGGAGCCGACGACGACCTCGGGGCGCTGCATGCGCGCCATGTAGTTCGCATGGGCCTCCCACACGGGCCCGGCGATCGGGTTGCCCGCGCCCCAGCCGCCGCCGTTCCCGTTGGCGATGTTGATGTCCACGGCGTAGGACTGGAGGATGTGGTTGAACTCGTGCGACTCGACCCAGTCGTCCCAGATCTTGTCGTACGGCAGGCACATGTGGCCCACCCCGATGTCGTCGGGCCCGGCCCAGTTCGCGGGCGGCAGGAAGCCGTTGGACCAGGTGCCGCACAGATACAGGTTGATCCGGTACCGCGACCCGACGCTGTGATCGGCGGGGTTCACGAAGTCGACCTGGTTGACGTAGTAGTCGTAGATCTCCTCCATGTGGTTGGCGACCCACTGCGGGTAGTTCGCGTACCCGTGCTGCTGGCCCCATGCGACGGCGTCGATCGAGTCGCCCCAGCGGACCGTGAAGTTCGCCGACTCGACGTAGTTGTCGGTCTCCGCGCCGGCCTCGATGAGGAACGACGGCGTGCGGGTCTGCTTCTGCTGCTGCGGGTTCCCGGTCGGCGTCTCGGTCGGCTCGCCGGCCGTCGGCGTCTGCGTGGGCGTCGAGGTGCCGCCGCATGCGATCCCGTTAACCTTGAACCCGGTCGGGATCGTCCCGGTCCCGGTGACGGTCATGCCGAACACCTCGCGGGCCTGGCCCGCGGAGATCTGCGCGTTCCAGCCGACGTCCTCGCCGGTGAAGTGCGCGCCGGACTGCGCGTAGTCCACGTTCCACGCGTTCTGCACCGACGACCCGCTCGGCAGGTCGAACTCGACCTTCCAGCCGTTCAGCCCGTCAGAGCCGGCCTTGATCGAGACCGAGGCGTTGTGCCCGGTCCCCCACTGCGACGTGATCGCGTACTGCACCGCGTCGCAGGCGGCGGCCGATGCCGGGCCGGCCGCCACGAACGCCAGCGACGCGGCCAGCAGCGCCCCGCACGCCGCGAACACCGCAGCGGCCCTTCGCCGCAGCCGCACGCGCGCACGGCCGTCCTTGGGTATGACTTCCATCGGTTGAGCTCCTCAAGCTAGGGGGCTCAGCCGTCCCCGGTTGTCGAGGACCCGAACCCCCGCAACCGGAGGGCTCGTACGGACGACTGCCCAAACATTCAAGTAGGTCGATGTTAGGGCAAACATCCACGCGAAGCAACCCGAACCGACCGTCGAAACGGGTCGGTCGAGATCGGACTACTCGACGCCCGCGGCCTCCTTCAGGAACCGCTCCGTGAACCCCCTGGTCCGCGCGAGGTCGCTCAGCCGCTGCTTGGTCGACTCCGCGTCGGTCATCCGCTCCAGCCGCCCGATCATCAGGCTAACCAGCCGCTCGACCTCGTCCCGGTCCCAGATCTTCTCGAGCAGCGCCTCGCAGTACCGCTTCGCCTTCGCCGGGCTCGCCGGCAGCTTCTCGCCGTTCGAGAACCGCGCCACGACGGCGGCCATGAGCATGAACCGCGCGGGCCGCCACTTGGCCGCGACCCGGTTGTTCCGGAACAACCATTCGACCTGGTACCAGGTCGCGGCGGCCGTGTAGTAGGCGATCGCGTGCGTCTCCGGGTGGAAGATCTTCAGCGCAGGGTCGCGCCGCAGCTTCGCGGTCCGCGACGCCTCGTGGACGTGCCCGCGGAACACCGACGCGTACGCCTGAACGAGCTGGTTCTGCCTGATGACCCTGGTCATCGTGACCGAGCGCGCCTCGTACTGGCCGCTGCGCCGCTCGTAGTACAGGTCCCCGGGGGCCTTCCGGGTCTGGAAGAACGCCTCGATGTCCTTGTGGATCTGCTGGTCGGCCCGCAGGTCCTCGGGCGCGATCTCGGTCTGGCGGTTCGTGGCGACCGTGATGTCGCCCGCGATCTCGCTGTCCTCGGTCTCGATGACGATGAGCTTGACGTGGACGTCGTCGGTCAGCTTGTCGCGGTTCTCGAAGAGCACGTGCCCGGTCTGGCAGCCGTTGACGATCTGGAAGTCGCTCATGTGGCACTCGACGCCCGAGGTGTCGAAATGCTCGGCGAGCACCGTGATCCCGTTGTTGAGCACGGCGAAGCGCCTGCGCTTGGCCGGGTCGGCGAGCGTCAGCGCGATGCCGTCGTTGACCTCGTTCTGCGCGCCGAGGAACTCCCGGAGGTTGTCCTCGAACAGGAACTTCCGGATGCTGCCGCCCTCGTCGACCAGCAGGCTCTCCACGATGACCGAGGCGGGGATCGTGCCCATCCACGCCTCCTTGACCCCCTCCATCACCGGGATCGCGGTCCGGCTCGGCCAGTCGAAATGGACCTTCACCTTCCGGAGCGTGCGCTTGAAGAGCCGGTCGAGCTCGCGCCAGCCGACCGCGGCGAACCGGACCGACTGGAACCGCCCCAGCTCGTCGAGCGACGCGTCCGCGGACCTGCATTTCTCCAGGAGGTCATCATTGGGTTCGTGTCCGCAGTGGACGTATCGCACCTCCAGTCGCGGGCTGTGCTCGGTCAGCTTGTGCTGGTTGTCGTAGATGAGCCCGAGCGCGTCGTGCAGCTCGACCACCTCCGGCGACGCCGAGTACGAGATCGGCGGCCGCGCGCAGATCTGCCTCAGGTTGTCGGCCAGGTCGGCGACAACCTTGCCCTCGTAGGACGCACTCGTCTTGGCCTGCACCACGATGACGACCACGTTCAGCTCACGGCTCGCCTCCACCGCGTGCTTCACACCGTCGAAGTCGTGGAACAGGTCCCCGTTCACGACGATGCCCCAGGCGTCCACGCCCAGGTCGTTCCCGCCGCCGGTCCGGTGCAGCTCGGGCTCGAACTTGTCCTCGTGGAACCGGTGGAGCACGCAGTACGCGGCGAACACCTCGAACAGCTGGGCGTCGTCCAGCTCGGGCAGATCCTGGTCGCTCCTGAAGGCGGCCAAGCGTTCACGGATGACCTCGTTCACTCGCCCGACTCCTCACCGGTCCGACCGACGGCCGCGAGGATCTCCTCCGCGGTCGGCGCGGTCGACGGGTGGTACGTCAGGCACATCGGCACATCGATGCGATCGGTCGGACTCCCGTCGGCGGCCATGTAGAACTGGCCCGCCGAGAGCCGAGCGAGGTCGACCGATGTTCCGGCCTTCATCTGTGCGACTCCCACGGCAGCGGCTATCTGTGTAGGGGCGTTGATCCGCCCGTACCAGTGGGTGCCGCAGTTGCCCACGATCTTGTTGTGGATCCCCTTGGGGGCCTGGGTCGCGAACAGCATCCCGAGCCCGTACTTGCGAGCCTGTGACGCCAGTGCGAGCGTCGACGCAAGGCAGATCGTGGTCCCGGAGGACGGTGCGAGCGTCTGCGCCTCGTCGAGCACGAGCAGCGCTGAGAGCGGTCGGTCGCGCGCCGGATTGCGTTTGGCCCACGAGAAAAGCGCCATTTCGAGCTGGTTCACGAAGCCCTGCTGCTGCTCGTCGGTCGGCAGTCCTATGAAGTTGATGACGGAGATGCGGGCCTTCTTGCCTTCGGAGGGGGTGAGTAGGACGCCGGGATCCAGCGACGGCCCGTTACCGCCGAACACACGGTCGTTGATCTTCGCCGCGCGGAGCGTCGAGGCGATGCGAACCGCGATGTCCGGGGCTTTGGCGATGGAACTGGCCTCGGCCGGCAGGTTCTCGAGGAACAGCAGGAAGCCTTCGAAGTCGGAGCTGCCGTCTCGCGCGTAGGTTGCGAGCGCTTCCTTCAGGACGGCTTTCGCGTGGTCGTCCCTCGGGGTGGCTCTGCCGATCCGAGCACGTGGCACGAGCGAGTCCACGGCGGTGTCCACCGCGCTGTTGAACTCGTCCGTGTCGTCAGTGACCGCGGCGAAGTCGGGCAGTGGTTTGAAGCTCAAGGGCCGTCCTCGGTTACGGCCCGGGGTCCACACGACCGTTTCCACTGTCTCGTGGTACTGCTCGGCCCAGGCCGCGTCGCCTTCGAGCCAGTGCTCGGGCTGTTCGGGCCAGACCTGTCCCAGCCGAGACAGGTCGTTGTTCGGGTCGAGGACGATCGACGAGACGCCCTGGATCGCCGCGGCTTCGATCATCCGCCTCAAGAGGACGGTCTTTCCCGAGCCTGAACCTGCGAAGACGGCGGTGTGCTTGGCCATGGCCTTGAGGTCGGCGTACACGGGGCGGCCGTCGAGCCGCCGCCCGATGGCGGGGGCCTTCGGAACGGGAAGCTGGTATTTCAGCACTTCGGCCATCCCGACCTGGCCCACCGCGGAGTTCCCGATGGAGCCCACCCTGCTGGTCGCGCCGTCGCCGATCGCGCCGACGTTGATGCTGCCGCCGGTCGCGGTGGCGCGGGCGTGGGCCGTCGGGAGCGGGATGGTGAGGAACCGGGGATCTCCGGCCGTGCTGGTCTGGGTCTCGCTGGTGCCCTGGACGATCGGAGTTCCTTGGGGCGCGGCGGGTGCGGCAGGGCTCACCGGAATCTCGATAGGTTCACCGAAGACCGCCCTGAGCAGGTAGGTCCCGGACGCGGGTCGGCGGCGGTGGAGCCAGTCCTCGTAGCCGGGGATGCGCTGGGTCTCCATCCGGTGCAGCGCGTAGAGCACCTTGAGGTCGTTCTCGGAGGCGAGGATCTCGGTCCCGTGGCGGCCGAAGCGGTCGACCAGTTCCAGGACCTGCGAACCGGAGGACCAGCGCCGCCAGCTGTCTTCGGGCGCGGTGACCCACAGGATCCCGTGCGCGTCCTCGATCGGGTCGGCCTCGCCGAGCTTGGCCCAGGCGTAGAGGCCGCGGACGCGCGACAGGACGGCGTTGCCGTTCCCGGTGGCGAGGGCGCGGAAGGACCAGCGCCGGGCGCGCGACTCGGACTTGTCGAGGACCTCGACGTGGAAGCCCTGCCGCTCGCCCACCGACTGGATCACCTTGAACTGCTCCGGGTCCCGGCCCGATTCGGTCCGGTAGGCGTTCAGCCCGGAGAGCAGCCAGGGACGCAGCAGGTGGAACTCGGCGCTGGACTCGGTGACCTTGGTCAGGTCGACTTCGGCCTGGAACCGTTCGAACTCGCTGTCCAGGTCCACGAGCGGCAGCTCGATGATCCTCGTAGTGGTGCTGACCGGCGCCAAGTCCTCCAAGTACTCGATCTCGGTGACCGCTCCGGCGGCGACGCAGGAGCGCAGGTGTGCGCCGACGATGCGGAGGAGTTGACGCGGACTGAAGGTCACCGCGTTGGCCAGGCTCCGCTCGGGGAACGGGTAGCTGGGATAGGGCGGCTCGAATCCGGCCTCTGCGTAGACGGGCGCCAGGATCGCCGCGATGAGCGCCGCCGCGACGTCGGTGCTCGGCAGTTCCGAATCGAGCGGCACGACGGGTTCGAACCTGTGGGTCACCGTGGCGACCGTCGAGCGCTCGAACTCCTGCCAGGTGCTCTCGAGGCACGCGAGGATCACCGTGGTGCGGCGGGTCTCGTCGCGGACGTCGACCAGGTTGACACCCAGCATGTCCAGGAGCTGGATGGCGCCTTCGCGGTGGCGCTGCTCGGAGCTCGTCTTCGACGCCCTGACGATGTCGTCGACCTGGTCCACCGCGATCACGGTGGCACCGCATCGCGACATGAGGTGGGACAGGTCGCGGACCACTTCCTTGGGAGGCTTCGGGTTCGAGCGGGTGATGCCGAGGTCGGGGTCGACGTCGACCTCCCCGCCGGTGAGGTACTCCTCGCCGAGATCGGCGGCGTGCTCGTCGCGCGAGTGCAGGAGGAGCAGGCCGCGAAGCGTCTTCCGGGTGCCGCCGAGCGTAGGGTCCATCTCCCTGACCGCTTCGATGTAGCGGCTGACCGACTCGTCGTCGGGTTGCCGGTCGCTCAGGATCTGCCGCATGACCTTCTCGGACACGTTCGCCTGCTTGCCCAGCGACTTGATGAGGTGGGCGAGGCCCGTGGCCGCCTTGCGGTGCGGCATGTTGAGCGCGTAGAGGTAGCTGCCGACGAGGTTCGGCCAGAACTGCTCGAAGTGGAGGATGTTCAGCCGTACGAAGAATCCTCCGTGCTCCTGGACCGTGATGCGGGCCTGTCCGAGCAGGTGGCTCTTGCCCCGGCCGCCCTCCCCTACGAGCGGAAGGCCGTAGACGCTCGACTTGGCGCTCCGCTCGGCCAGGTCGATCTGCGCTTCGACGGCGCGCATCGCGTTCTCGTTGATGCCCGGCACATGGGGGCGGGCGTGGTCGTCCCAGATGTCGTCCGGGGTGACCGCGAAATCACCGGGGGCCCTTCGCAGCGCCTCGAGTGCGTCGCTCATCGCACCTCGATTCCTATGAGGTGCCGGTACTCGCCGCCGACCCAGATCGCGGCCTCCCGGTCGGCCTCGGTGAGGGTCTTCTGGTTGGCCTCGGGGATGAGTTGGATCTCCCGCGAGATGAGCAGCTCTTGGAGGGATTTGTCCACCTCCGAGCGCTCCTCTCCGTCGAGGAGCTTCCGGAGCGCGAGCAGCGGGACCCAGGTCGCCCGCTCGCCGGAGAGTTCGCGGTAGGACGCGACGATGCGCTCGCCGAGCGATTCCGGCTCCGCCGCATCGTCTTCGACCGCTTCGACCTCGGCCCCTTCAGCCTCGGGCGCTTCGTCGGCGTAGATGTCGGCGAGCTCGATGCCCGTCTTGCCCATGTGCACTGCGATGTCGCGGATCACCGCCCAGAGGATCCGGGCGGTGCGGTTGCTCAGGCCAGTCTGGCCCGGCTCCACGAGGGCGGGGCGGGCGGCCCTCCAGCCCGCATCGGTGAGCTCGTAGCGGAAGGGGCGCACCGTTCTGTCGACCGTGATGAGGCCCTTCTTCACCAGCGGATCACGCATGTTGCCTTCGACTTTGTCGTACCCGAAGGCGACTTTGAAGACACCGGTATCGCCCGCGCCGCGGAGATGCACGAGTGAGAGCAGCAGGTTGATCTCGGGGACAGTGAATGCATTGTCGGACATAGAAGGGGTTCCGTTTCAGGCGCAAGGGAGGGCGGGAGGAATACAGGCACGATACCGTCTCGTTCTGCGTTTGTCAGCCCTCAGAAGTTGATCTTGACCTGCGACTGGATCACCATTCGACAATAATCGAACGCGTGTATGACCGTCCTCGGAACACGTCGGTAAGGCGCGATTGCGGCAATCCGCAACGAGCCCACAATAGAGGTGAATTCGGGTGCATGGAACTGTGGCCCCATGCACCCGAATTCGCCAATCTGGTCGCTATCGAATTCGATAACGGGATTCCTGGTAGGCGGCAATAGCCCGGTTCGCGGTCTCGAATCGGTGGCGGAAGCCGTTGCCGCGGATGGATTGGGCGAGGTCCCGCAGCGTGATGCCGCGGCGGGCGAGGGATTGGGCGAGCCAGAGCTGCCAGTCGTCGGTGGCTTCGACGCGGCCGACCGTACGGGCGCTCCAGAGGGGCATCGGGCTGCGGCCCTTCACGTGCGGGTTGGAGTAGTGCTTCTCGGGCCGGGGCAGGAATTCGCGGATGGCGGATTCGGTCCAGCCGCGGGTCTTGAGGATCGGCTTGGTGACCCAGACCGTCGTCGGCAGGCGTTCGGCGCGGCGGAACGGTTCAGGTTCGGTGCGACAGTCGTCGTTGGCGTAGAAGCGGTCTCGTTCGTCTGATGTGGAGGCTTGGGCGTAGCGTTCGGCCATGGTGGGGCGTTCGGGTCGGGTCAGGCGGCGCTGGATTTCGGATTCGTCCAGGACGACTCGGGTTCGGTTCTGCGGCTTGCACATGGTGTCCCCCGTTCAGGTGTTCTCCTGCGGGAGAGATTAGTTACCGATCAGTAGATCGGGGTGGCGACACGCCGGGGTCAGTTGACGCGGTCGGGATGCGTGTAGAGGTTCATGGTGTCGCCGCGGACGAAGCCCGCGAGGGTGAGACCGGATTCGTCGGCGAGGTCGGCGGCGAGGGAGGAGGGGGCGGAGACCGCGGCGAGGACGGGGATGCCGGCCATGACGGCCTTTTGGACGAGTTCGAAGGAGGCGCGGCCGGAGACGGCGAGGACGGTGCCGCGCAAGGGGAGCAGGTCCTGCTGGAGAGCCCAGCCGATCACCTTGTCGACGGCGTTGTGGCGGCCGACGTCCTCTTTGGCGGTGAGGAGTTCGCCGTCGGCGGTGAAGAGGGCGGCGGCGTGGAGGCCGCCGGTCTTGTCGAAGATCTTCTGGGACTTGCGGAGTCGCACGGGGAGGTCGGCGAGGATCTCGGCGTCAATGACCGTGGCGTCCTCGGCGAGGTCCCAGACGGCCTTCGTGCGGACGTCGTCGAGGCTGTCTTTGCCGCAGACGCCGCATGCGGAGGTGACGGTGAAGTTGCGCTTGGCGGACTTCGCTGGCGGCTCGACGCCCTGGGCGAGGGCGATGTCGAGGAGGTTGTAGGTCTGCTCGCCGTCGGCGTCGACGCCCGCGCAGTAGCGCATGGTCAGGACGTCGGCGGGCCTGGTGATGACGCCTTCGGACAGGAGGAAGCCGGTGGCGAGGTCGAAGTCGTCGCCGGGGGTGCGCATGGTGACCTGGAGGGATTCGCCGCCGACGCGCAGTTCAAGGGGCTCCTCGACGACGAGCGTGTCGATGCGCCCGGTGCGCTCGCCGCCGGCGAGGCGGGTGGTCTTGCGGCGGACGGTCACGCGGCCCATGTCGTTCCTTAAATCGCCTTCAGGCGGCTTCAGCTCGGATTCAGGTTCTCGGTGGTTCTCTTGCCTGCATAGCTCGACGGGGGCCGGGGCCGCAAGGGCCGCGGTCGAAGGTCACGGCAGGGAGGGGGCCGGTAAGGGGGCGGCGGGTGCGGCGGCGGTGCTGTCGGGCTCGAAGCGGACGACGATGGACTTGGAAGTGGGGGTGTTGCTGAACTCGGCCACCGAGTCGAGCGGGACCAGCACGTTCGTCTCGGGGTAGTACGCGGCGGCGCAGCCGCGGGCGGTCGGGTAGTGGACGATCTTGAAATGGGGGGCGCGGCGGTCCCCGTCGGACCATTCGCTGACGAGGTCGCAGTAGTCGCCGTCGGTCAGGCCGAGTTCGGCGGCGTCGTCGGGGTTGACGAGCACGACGCGGCGGCCGTCGTGGATGCCGCGGTAGCGGTCGTTGAGCCCGTAGATGGTGGTGTTGAACTGGTCGTGGCTGCGCAGGGTCTGGAGCAGCAGTCGGCCAGGTCCGGCCTCGGGTGAGGTCACCGGGTTGACGGTGAAGTTGGCTTTGCCGGTGGCCGTGGGGAAGACGCGTTCGTCGCGCGGCGCGTGCGGGAGGGCGAACCCGCCGGGGACGCGGGCGCGGGCGTTGTAGTCGGCGAAGCCGGGGACGACCCGTTCGATGCGGTCGCGGATGCGGTCGTAGTCGGCGGTGAAGTCCTCCCAGGGCACGTCGTCGGCGTCGCCGAGGACGGCGCGGGCGAGGCCTGCGACGATGGCGACTTCGCTGCGCATGTGCGGGCTGAGCGGGGCGACGCGGCCGTGGGACGAGTGGACGATGCCCATCGAGTCCTCGACGGTCACGAACTGCTCGCGGCCGCCGGGCGCGTCGACGTCGGTGCGGCCGAGGGCCGGGAGGATCAGCGCGCGGGCGCCCGTGACGACGTGCGAGCGGTTGAGCTTCGTGGAGACGTGCACGGTGAGGCGGCAGCCGCGCATGGCGTCCTCGGTGGCGGTCGTGTCTGGAGAAGCGGCGACGAAGTTGCCGCCCATGGCGAAGAAGACCTTGACGCGGCCGTCGCGCATCGCGCGGATGGTGTCGACCGTGTCGAGGCCGTGCTCGCGGGGCGGTGCGAAGCCGAACTCGGTGCCGAGGGCGTCGAGGAAGCGGTCGGGCATCCGCTCCCAGATGCCCATGGTGCGGTCGCCTTGGACGTTGGAGTGGCCGCGGACCGGGCACACGCCCGCGCCGGGGCGGCCGATGTTGCCGCGCAGGAGCAGGAAGGAGACGATCTCGCGGATCGTGGGGACCGCGTGCCGGTGCTGGGTCAGGCCCATCGCCCAGCAGACGACGATCTTGTCGGCGGCCAGGACCATGGCGAGGAGGCGTTCGATCTCGTCCGAGGACAGGCCGGTGCGGCGGACCGCCTCGGCGAGGACGGCCTCGTCGTCACCGTCCGCGTGGTGGGCGGCGAAGGCGTCGAAGCCGTGCGTGTACCGGTCGATGAAGTCGCGGTCGATCACGCCGGGCGCGTCGGCCTCGGCGCGCAGGAGCATCCGGTTGAGGAGGCTGAACAGGGCGAGGTCGCCGCCGACCTTGATCTGGAGGAACAGGTCGGTGAGGTCGGTGCCGCGCCCGGCGAGCCCGCGGACGGTCTGCGGGTTCTTGAAGCGCTGGAGCCCGGCCTCGGGCAGGGGGTTGACCGTGGCGATCCTCGCCCCGGCGCGCTTGGCCTTCTCCAGGGCCGTGAGCATCCGCGGGTGGTTGGTGCCCGGGTTCTGGCCCGCGACGATGATGAGGTCGGCCTGGTACAGGTCGTCGAGGAGGACGCTGCCCTTGCCGATCCCGATGGTCTCGGC
Source organism: Glycomyces sp. NPDC047369 (assembly GCA_040643255.1). GTDB lineage: Bacteria > Actinomycetota > Actinomycetes > Mycobacteriales > Micromonosporaceae > Glycomyces. The sequence continues at coordinate 239,695 of JBEYTX010000004.1, forward strand.
CAGCGCCGAGCCCGAGGACTCATGGCACATGTTCGAGCAGTCGGGGAGGTTGTTCGTGCCGAGCTTGCGGGCGAAGAGCTGGTAGAGGAACGCGGCCTCGTTGCTGGTGCGCCCGGAGGTGTAGAACGCGGCCTCGTCGGGGCTGTCGAGGGCGGTGAGTTCACCGGCGATGAGCGCGAAGGCGTCGTCCCAGGTGACGGGCGTGTAGTGGGTGGAGCCTTCGGCGAGGTACACGGGTTCGGTGAGGCGGCCCTGCTGGCCGAGCCAGTAGCCGGATTTGTCGGCGAGATCGGCGACCGGGTGGGCGGCGAAGAAGTCGGGGCCGACGCGCAGGCGGGTGCCTTCCTCGGCGACGGCTTTAGCGCCGTTCTCGCAGAACTCGGCGGGGTGGCGGTGGAGGGGTTCGGGCCAGGCGCAGCCGGGGCAGTCGAAGCCGTCGGTCTGGTTGACCTTGCGCAGGAGCGGGAGGCCGCGGGCGATCCCGGCCTGGGAGCCGACGACGCGGACCGAGTTGAGGACGGCGGGCACGCCGACGGCGTGGTCCTTCGGCGGGTGGACGGTGGGCGCGTCCTGCGCGGGATCGGTCTCTTGGGCGCGGCTCATCGGGCCAGTGTAGGCCCGGCGGCTGGAGGGCGGCCGGGAACGAGGCCGCGGCGGGGTCGGGGCGCTGGGGTGCGCGCCGCGAGGGGCGCGGTCGCCCGATCGGGGGGTGACGAATCGTCACGAGTGCGGATGAAGTCCCAGTTCATCGGGTATCGGGGCGAATCAGCGCGGACCGTTCGGGCACTTGCGTGCAGGTAGGCTGAGCCGTGCGGATCGGCGCGCGTCCTCTACTGCGGACCCGCGAGGGCGTCCTCATTGGAAGGCGGTCGGATGCACAGGTCGGAACCGGAACCCCCGGGCGGCGGGCGCCTGCACGGGCGGCTGCTCCAGATCCTGGGGGCGTTCTCGGGCGTGGTCGCGCTGATCGCCATGTGGCAGCTCGGCGTGTTCGGCGGGGGTTCGGACCGGGAGCCGGTGAGCGCGGTGGACGGGCCGACGACCGCGTGGCCGTCGGCGGCCGAGGACAGCTCGAGCGCGGCGGCGGTCGCGGAGACGGCGAGCTCGGCGCTGGAGACGCCGTCGGAGTCGGCGTCGGAGGCGCAGGAGTCTGCGTCGCCGGAGGACGCGGCGACGACGGCCGCTCCCCCGCCGGATACCGAAGCGCCGCAGGAGGAAGAGGCGACCGTGGAGGGCGCGGCGTGCGTCGCGTACTTGAGTCTGGACGAGGAGTGGCAGGACTCGATCGACGTCTCGGTCGAGGTGGTCAACGTCGGGGACGAGCGGCTGGCGGGCTGGGAGGTCGACCTCGATCTGGACGATGTGGACATCTACCACTACTGGAACATGGAGGACCTGGGCCGGGGCTGGTTCGGGTCCGAGGGTTGGAACGGACGGCTCGACCCCGGCGAGGACGCGGTGACCGGGTTCCAGGCGGAGGTGGACGACCGCTTCGACCTGCCGGGTTCGGTGCCCTGCACGGCCTACGAATAGGTTCCCCCGGGACCCCTTTGGGCGATACCCTCGTGCAAAGCGGTTTGGAGGCGGCTATGACCGAGTTCGAGCACGTCCAGGTGGTCACGACCACCGATTCTGCCGAGTCCGCGGCCTCGTTGGCGCGCACCGCCGTCGAGGCCCGGCTCGCCGCCTGCGCGCAGGTCTTCGGGCCACTGTGCAGCATCTACTGGTGGGAGGGGAAGGTCGACACCGCGCAGGAGTGGCGAGTCGTCCTCAAGACCACCGCCGCGGCCTACCCCGAGCTGGAGGCCCACCTCAAGGCCGGTCACGGCTACGAGGTCCCCGAGGTCGTCATGCTCCCCATCACGGCCGGGAACCCCGAGTATCTGGAGTGGATCGACGCCGAGACCGCCGGCCGCCCCTGACGTCGCACCGGGATTGTCGGACCCCGCGGGCAGACTTGCCGCGACCGGTGAAGACCGGGCTCCGCGCCGCCGCCATGCGCCGGGCGGCGGCACGGACCGGGTTCAGCCGGTCTGGAGTCCGAAGCCGAACGCGAAGAGGGGGTCATAGTCTGGATCACCGACGTTGAGCGGCTCCTCGTCGGTCCGGTGCGGCCAGGTCACGGGGAGGCGCCCGTCGTAGGGGGTCGCGCCGAAGAGCGGGTCGGCCACCCCGGCGCCTTCACTGCCGGGGAGCCAAGCGGCGACGAGGGCGTCGACGCCGTCGAGGTGCGGTTCGATCTCGATGGGGCGTCCTGAGACGACGATGACGACGCAGTCGACCGCGCCGCAGACGGCCGTGATGGCGGCGGCGTCCGCTTCGGAGACGGCCATGTCGTGGTCCCCCGCGCCGGCGTCGCCGACGCCTTCCGCGTAGGGGTCCTCGGCGACGACGACGATGCCGACGTCGGCGCCGTCGATGGGGGCGCTGGCGTCTTCGCTGAAGGTGACCGCGGCGTCGGGGGCGACCGCTTGGATGCCCGCGAGGATCGTGGTGCCTTCGGTGGGCGGGTTGAGCGAGCCCTGCCAGGAGGCGGTCCAGCCGCCGGTCTGGCGGCCGATCGAGTCGGCGCCGGAGCCGGCGACGTAGATCGACTCCTGCCCGGTGAGCGGGAGGAGGTCGCCGTCGTTGCGCAGCAGGGTCTGCGAAGCGGCCGCGGCTTCGCGGGCGACGTCGCGGTGCTCGTCGGAGCCGATGTCGGCGGCGCCGCTGGTGTCGGCGTAGGGGTGCTCGAAGAGGCCGAGGGCGAACTTCTGGGTGAGGATGCGGGAGACGGCGTCGTCGATGCGCTCGGTGCTCACGCCGCCGGACTCCACTTCGGCGAGCAGCGCGGCGATGAACGCCTTGTACTCGAAGGGGACCATGACCATGTCGACGCCCGCGTTGATCGCGGTGCGGACCGCTTCGTTGTAGTCGGTGCTGAGCTGGTCGAGCGCCTGCCAGTCGGAGACGACGAACCCGTCGAAGCCGAGCTCGCCCTTGAGGACCTCGGTGATGAGGTACTCGTCGGCGTGGGCTTTGACGGGTCCGCCGCCCAGGTCGGTGGAGGAGAACGAGGCCATGACGGATCCGACCCCGGCGTCGACGGCGGCCTGGAAGGGCGCCAGGTGGATCGAGCGGAGCTCGTCCTCGGTGAGGGTGGTGACGCCCTGGTCGAGCAGGTAGTTGTCAGTCGTCGAGGAGCCGTAGGCGGTGCCGCCGTCGCCGACGTAGTGCTTGGCGGTGGCGAGGACGCTGGTGTTCGCGGCGAGGTCGTCCCCTTGGTAGCCGGTGACGACGGGCCCGGCGTACTCGTAGGCGAGGCCGGGGTCCTCGCCGTAGGACTCGTAGGTGCGGCCCCAGCGGCTGTCGCGGGCGACGCACACGCACGGGGCGAACGTCCAGTGGATCCCGGCGGCGCGGGTCTCGGCGGCGGTGACCGCGGCGGCGCGGCCGGCGAGGTCGGGGTCGTGGGCGGCGCCGAGGCCGATGTTGTGCGGGAAGACGACGGCGCCGGGGATCGCGGTGTTGCCGTGGACGGCGTCGATGCCGTACATGAGGGGGATGCCGAGGCGCGATTCGAGGGCCTGGTCCTGGTGGCCGTCGATCATCGCGGCCCATTCCTCGGCGGTGTCGAAGAGGGCCTCGGAGCCGCCGTTGAGGAGGGAGCCGATGCCGTACTCGGCGACGTCGGCCGGGTACGGGTCGACCGCGCCGACGGTCGCCTGGGTCATCTGGCCGACCTTCTCCTCGATCGTCATGCGGGAGAGGAGGTCGTCGACGCGCTCGTCGATCGGGAGGCTCGCGTCGAGGTAGTCGCCGTTCCCGTCGGCGGGTCCGTCGTCGGCGCCGGGGACGACGAGGAGGACCGTGACGACGGCGGCCGCGAGGGCGACGGCCAACGCGGACCAGAGGATCGCGGGACGGCGGAGGAGTGTGGGCAGGCTCGCGCCCATGGGTCGGCTCCTAGAGGGGTGAGCGGGTGGACAAGTCCCAACCGTGTTCCACAGTAACGGAAGAGCGCTCCCACGTCTATGGGCCGGGACGTTTCGAGGGCAGGGGCAGGGCCGGGTGGCGCCGTCCGCCGGGCCCCCGGCACAAGGGTGCCCGAGGGGTGCGACATGTTCGCCGATGGGTTTCGGCGGTGGGGTTTCCGGGCACGGGCGACTCCGGGCGACGCCGATCCTAGGCGCCCCCAATTGCAAGGGTGCCAGGCGGGTGCGACATGTTCGATGGCGTGAGGTGCCGAGCGGGATGATTCGGGCGCGGGCGACTCCGTGGCGGACCGGATCGCGGGCCCCCGGCACAAGGGTGCATCCCGGGTACGACATCGGCGCGGGTCGGCCGGGAGTTCGGGGTGTTGCCCTGCGTGAGCCGGGCTGTTATGTTGGGACTCCCAACTAACCCCTTCGGGACCTGCTGGGCCCGGTGGGCCCGGGGTTCCGGTGACCCCTGAGGAGCACCTGTGCGACGACGCACTTTTGCCGCTTCGCTCGGCGCGGCGGCGGTGGCCGCTGCGGCCGTTCCCGGCACCGCCGCAGCGAAAGCGGGCGGGCGATGCGAGGACGGCTACGTCTGGCGCAACGCCGTGGTGAACGGCGGCGGCTACGTCCCCGGCATCGTCTTCAACGAGACCGAGGCCGGACTCATCTACGCCCGCACCGACATCGGCGGCCTGTACCGCTGGCGCGAGGGCGCGCAGACCTGGAAGCCGCTGCTCGACTGGGTCGGCTGGGACCTGTGGGGGTACACCGGGGTCGTCTCGGTGGCGACGGACCCGGTCGAGCCGCGGCGGGTCTACGCGGCCGTCGGCACGTACACGAACGACTGGGATCCCAACAGCGGCGCGGTGCTCTACTCCGAGGACTACGGCGACTCGTGGGGCGTCGCCGAGCTGCCGTTCAAGCAGGGCGGCAACATGCCCGGCCGCGGCATGGGCGAGCGGCTGGCCGTCGACCCCTCCGACAACGCGGTCCTCTACCTGGGGGCGCCGAACGGGAACGGGCTCTGGCGGTCCGTCGACTTCGGACGGACCTGGGCGAGGGTCGAGGCGTTCCCGAACGCCGGGAACTTCGTGCAGGACCCGTCGAGCGACTACTCCGACGACAACCAGGGCGTCATCTGGATCGACTTCGACACGGCCGGGGACCGGGTCTTCGTCGGCGTCGCCGACCCCGACGACCCGCTGTACGTCTCCGCGGACCGGGGCGCGACCTGGCAGGCCGTCGACGGCGCGGCGGCCGCGCTCGGGCGGGCCGACGGGAACCGGACCATCCCGAAGCAGGCGTCGTTCGACCACGAGAACGGGCACCTGTTCATCGTGACCGGCTGGGACCCCGGGCCGTACAACGGCGCGCCGTCGGCCGGGCGCGGCGGGTCGGTGCAGCGGCTGTCGCTCGCGACCGGCGAGTGGACCGACGTGACGCCCGAGTACAACCCGATCGGCACCATCCCCGGCTTCGGCGGTCTCACCGTGGACCGGCGGACGCCGGGCACGCTCATGGTCGCGACCCAGAACAACTGGTGGCCCGACGAGATCCTGTACCGCTCAACGGACTCCGGCGCCACATGGGAGACGAGCTGGGACTACGTGTGGGACGCGAACTGGTCGTGGCCGCCCGCGCGCACCGACCGGTTCGACATGGACAGCACCGGGAGCGCCTGGCTGAGCTTCGGGAACAGCGACGACGGGCCCGCGTACGCGGTCAAGCACGGCTGGATGATCGACGCGCTCGCCATCGACCCGCACGACTCGGACCGGATCATGTGGGGCACGGGCGCCACGATCTGGGGCACCGAGTCGCTGACGCAGTGGGACGCGCAGGGCGCGCTCGTCGGCTGGGATTCCGAAGCGGGGCACCAGATCGCGCTGCCGGTCGACCCGTTCACGGTGGCCGTGCGGGTCGAGGGCCTGGAGGAGACCGCGGTGCAGGACATCGCGGCGCTCGGCGGGACCGTCGTCTCCGCGATGGGCGACCTGGGCGGGTTCGTGCAGACGGACCTGGGCGCGGCCGGAGTGCAGATCCGCCGTCCGAACTGGACGTCGGGGCGGAGCGTCGACTTCGCGGCGCTGAACCCGGACGTGGTGGTCGGGTCCGGTGACGTGGAAGGCGAAGTCGACGGGCACGTCGGGGTCTCCACCGACGGCGGCGCGACATGGCTGACGACCGCCAGGCTCGACGGCGTCGCGGGCGGCGGCAACGGCGGGACGGTCGCCGTCGGGGCCGACGGGGCGGTCATCGTCTGGTCCCCCGGGAACGGGACGACCGCGCCGGTGTTCAGCACCGACCTGGGGCAGACGTGGACGCCGGTCGAAGGGCTCCCGGCGGGGGCGCTCGTCCGGGCCGACCGGGTCGACGCGAACCGGTTCTACGCGTTCGCCTCCGGGGCGTTCTACGCGTCGGCGAACGGCGGGCTCGCGTTCACCGCGACCGGGGCCTCCGGCCTGCCCGCCTCCGGGCCCGTCGACTTCCGAGCGGTGCCCGGCAAGCGGGCGCAGCTGTGGCTCGTCGGCGGCGAGACCGGCAAGACGTACGGGATGTGGCGCAGCATCGACGGCGGGAAGCGCTGGACGCGGGTGCGGGACTTCGCCGAGGCCGACGCGATCGGCTTCGGCAAGGCGCGCAACCGGCACGGGTACCCGACGGTCTTCGCGTCGGCGAAGGCAGGGAGCACGCGCGGCATCTGGCGCTCGACCGACGAGGGCCGGAACTGGGTCCGCGTCAACGACGACGCCCACCAGTGGGGCTGGACCGGGAAGGCCGTCACCGGCGACCCGGACGTCTACGGGCGCGTCTACATCGCCACCAACGGCCGCGGACTCATCTACGGCGACATCGAGGACTAGAAACGGGACGGTGAGTTCGCCTCCGCGCCTGACGATCCGCGTCAGGCGCGGAGGCCGTCGAGGACGATCTCCAGGTAGCGGGCCGTCGCGTCGCGGCTCGCCTCAGCCGTCAGCTCGGGCATCCGGCACGACACGAGGCTGATGAAGTTGAGCAGGCCGGCGCCGTCGATGTCGGTGCGCATCGCGCCCTCGTCCTGCGCGCGCCGGACGGTCCGCTCGAAGCGGTCGAGCCAGGTCATCGTCAGCTCGCGCAGTTCCGCGTCGGCGTCGCGGTGCTCGGCAAGCCAGGGCCGCAAGGCGGAAGCGAGCGCGCCGAGCTCGGGCTCGCCGCAGAAGCGGACGAGCCGCACGAGCGCGTCCCACCCCGTGAGGCCGCCGGGGTCCGACTCCGCAAGGGCGATGCCGCGGCGGAACATGTCGGCCGCCAGTGCGCGGATGAGGCTGTGCCGGTCGGGGAAGCGGCGGTAGAGGGTCCCGACGCCGACGCCCGCGTGCTGGGCGATCTCCTCCATCGGCACGTCGGCGCCGCGGGCGCTGACGAGGGCGGCGGCGCCCGCGAGGATGCGTTCGCGGTTGCGGCGGGCGTCGGCGCGCAGGGGTGCTTCTGGGTTCGCGGTCACCCGTCGATAGTACTGGACGATTTTCTTCCGCTTATGCTAGCTTCAGCAAACGGACGTTTTTCTTCCACTTGCATTGGAGACGGCACATGATCCTCGTGACCGGAGCGACGGGTTCCACCGGCAGGCACCTTGTCGCGCAACTGAAAGCGCAGGGAGCGCCGGTGCAGGCGCTCGTGCGGGACGCCGCCAAGGGTGAGTCCCTCGGCGTCGACTACGCGGTCGGCGACTTCGACGACCCCGCGTCGCTCGCGGCGGCGATGCGCGGCGTCGACCGGATGTTCCTCGCCTCCCCTGGGGCGCAGCCGGAGACCGAGGACGGCGAGCAGCCGATGGTCCGCTGGGAGCGGAACGCGGTCGACGCCGCGAAGGGCGCGGGCGTGCGGTACGTGGTCAAGCTGTCGGTGCTGAATGCGCGCATCGGCGGCCGGATGTCGGAGGGCGGGCACGGCGAGGCGGAGGCGCACCTGAAGGCTTCGGGTCTGGAGTGGACGATGCTGCGGCCCGGCGGGTTCATGCAGAACTTCCTCAGCCCCGCAACGGTCCTGTGGGACGAGCAGGGCGCGCTCATCGGGCCCGACGGTCCCGGACGGATGGCGTTCATCGACTGCCACGACATCGCCGCGTCCGCAGCGGCCCTGCTCACCGAGGAGCCCGAACCCGGCGGGACGCTTCAGATCACCGGGCCAGAAGCGCTGTCGTACGAGGGGATCGCGGTGCAGCTCAGCCGCGGTTGGGGCCGGTCTATCGGGTTCAACCCGCATTCGGAGGAGGCCGTCGCGGCGCGGCTGCTGGGCTTCGGGCTCGCGCCGCAGCAGGCCGCCGAGCTGGCCTCGCTCTACGGGTCCATGGGCAGCGGGGACTTCCAGGAGGTCACCGGCGAGGTCGAACGCCTCACCGGCCGCGCGCCGCGCACGTTCGCCGAGTTCATGGCCGCAAACCCCGAGGACTTCCCGGGCCTGGGGTAGTACAGTCCCCCGGTGACCTTCCAGACCTACGCCCGGCGCGTGCGCAACCCCGAACTGCCCATGGGGCAGCGGTACACGTCGCTGCGGTGCGCACTGGAGCACTACCGGCAGATCGGGTTCCATGCTTCGTGGTCGTTCCTCACCGGGACGGACGGCCGGACCAAGCTCGATGCCGAGACGCTGATCAAGGGACTGGAGCGCTTGGAGGCCAGCCGGAACGCGCGCATGGCCGAGGACGCGGCGTTCGCGCAGCGGCGGGCCGAGGCCAAGCGGGCGGGGCGGCGCGAGCCCGAAGCCGAGGAGGTCCGGTACCGGCACGGGCGGCGCTGGCCCGGACCTGAAGCGAACGAGGCGACCCGATTCGCCGTCGACTACGAGTGGCGGCGCGCCGGGCGGGAGCCGCATGAGCGGCTCGCCCCGGTCCGCGACGACCTCGAACGGGTCGTGAGCGCCTATCTCGGGGCGGGCCTCGACCGGGACGGGCGGCTGCTGCTGGCGCGGGTGCGCTCGGAGCTCGCCGAGGCCGATCGGGAACTGAGGGAGTCGTTCGGAGACTTCAGGTCGGGTTTCGGGCTGCGGAGAGTCGAGGAACTCGTGAGGTTCGACGCCCTGCCGCTGGTGCGGCGCGGCTGGTCCGCAGACGCGGGGGACGTGTCGCGGATCTTCTGGGCCGCGAGGAGCGGGATGCCGTACCTGCCCGCGCTGTACACGCGCGAGCAGACCGACTGGTGGGTCCGGGAGGTCATGGTGCCGCAGTCGGAGGTACTGGTGGCCGAGCACCGCGGCGTGCCGGTCGGGTTCGCGGCGCTCGACGGGGACCTGCTCGGGCACTTGTACATCGAGCCTGGCGCGCAGGGCCGCGGGATCGGGGAGGCGCTGCTGGAGCGGGCGAAGCGGCGGCGGCGGAGCTTGGACCTGCGGGTGTTCGCGGCGAACACGGGGGCGCGTGATTTCTATGCGCGGCACGGGTTCGCGGAGGTCGGCGCCGACGACGGCTCGGGGAACGAGGAGGGCCTGCCGGACCTGCTGCTGCGGTGGCGCCGCTGAGCGGCCCCGGTGAAGAGGCCGCTCAGCAGTATCCCTAGTAGACGCTGGAGCCGATCCAGTCGTCGTAGCCGTAGCCGACCGGGTCGGCGTAGTTCCTTGCAGCAGGGGCGATCGCGCTCGCGCTCGTCCCGCAGGAGGTCAGGACCAGCGACGATCCGGCCGCGGTGCCGTTGAAGCCGATGCACAGGTTCGAGTGGCCCGCAGGGTGGATGCCGCCGGAGCCGAACACGAACTCCTGGTTGAGGCCGCCGTGGCAGTCCCACAGGACGAGCGGGGTGCCCGCCTGCATGCGGCCACCCTCGACGTCCACGCACCGGTCGTGCGAGAGCTCCACGTGCAGCGACCGCGCCTCCTCGTCGTACCAGAACCCCTGGTTGCGCCCGCCGTGACAGGTCCAGGAGACCAGGTCGGTGCCGTTGCGCGAGTCGTAGCCCTCGGCGTCGACGCACAGGCCCGTCGCGGTGTGCTTCAGGTCCTGGAACTCGAAGAGGCCCTCGTAGAGCACGGCGTTGTTCGTGCTCCCCGGGTCGACGCACGTCGAAGTGTCCCAGTCGGGGTGCTCGTAGAACTCGGTGATGCACTCCGCGAACGCGCCGTGCCCGAGGTAGTTGGGGTGCAGCGACTGCCGGAACGCGTTCTCGGAGGGCAGGACCCCGACCTCGACGTACACGCCGCGCGCCCAGGGCTGCGCCTCGCACACGCCGTGGCCGTCGAACAGCCGCTGCGCGTTCAGGTACCGCACGCCCTTCGCCAGCGCCGCGTCGCGCACGCCGTCCTCGAACAGCGGCACGGCCTTGTTGCGCGCGAAGGCCGCGTCGGCGAGGTAGAGCAGGCAGCCGCCGGAGTACCAGCCCGGGAAGTCCGGGTTGTCCTCGACGTCGGGGCCGCCGGGGCTCGGGTAGGACATGACGACCATGTCGTAGTCGGTGCCGAGGTAGCCCGCGTCGGTCATGGTCTGGCGGACCGCGTCGATGGCGGTCTCCACGCCGTCCTGGGTGACCTCGACGCGGGCCTCCCAGTCCTCGGTGTGGTCGGGCCAGCACGGGCCGAGGAACAGGATCCGGTTGGTGACGCACTCGGTGGCGGTGGGGCCGAACTCGATGCCGCCTTCGTCGTTGGCGCCCACGACGATCCACACGAGCTTGACATGGGTGTTGCGGGCCTTGACGGCGAGGTTGTCGCCCTGGTTGAGCTCGTCCCACTGGTGCTCGCCGGAGCCCTCGACGAGGTGCGGGGAGGCGCCGCCGGAGCAGGAGACGTTGTACTGGACGTCGCTCTCGATGCCGGTGCGGAACAGCGCCTGGTCGTAGGAGCGGTCGCACCAGTTGCCTACTCGGTGCGTGTTCGGGTCGTAGTTGCCGACGCCTTCGCCGGAGATCTCGCTGTCCCCCATGGCGACCAGGGAGGTCTGGCGCTGGTCGAGGGGGCGGATCGCGGGGGATCCGTAGAGGGCGGTGGCCTCGGCGGCGCGGATCGCTTCGAGGTTCGCGGGGAGCGGGACGATGTCGGGGCGTTCCTGGGCTTGGGCGGGAACGGCCGCGGCGGACAGGGTGAGGGTGGTCAGAGCCGCAGCAAGGATCGCTGCGGCCCAACGTCTCCGGGGTGTGGACATGGCAGTCTCCGGTTCAGCAGCAAGGCGGAAACATGGATGGCCGTCGATGGCCTGTACACAGGAGACTACCGTTACCGAGCAGTAATGTGAAGCTTGTCTGCGTTGTCAGTTTTGGACGGCAGCGGCCATCCGCTCCACTGCTTCGGTGATGATCTCCGGGTTGGTCCCGTAGTTGAAGCGCACGTGGCCCTTGCCGCCGGTGCCGAACGGCAGCCCGGAGTTGAGGGCGACGCGGCCGCGCTCCAGGAACACCGCGGCCGGGTCGTCGCCCAGGCCCAGGGCCCGGCAGTCGAGCCACGCGAGGTACGTGCCCGGCTGCGGGCGGTACCTGACGGCGGGGAGGCGCTCGGCCAGAAGGTCGGCGAGGAGGCGGCGGTTCGCCTCGAGGCCGAGCAGGAGCGCGTCGAGCCACGGCCCGCCCTCGCGGAACGCCGCGGCGTGCGCGACCGAGCCGAGGTGGCTGATGCTGCTCGACATCTTCTCGGGCATCCGCGCGAGGTCCGCTTCGGCCGCGGTCCCGGCGATGGCGACGGCGCCGCGCAGCCCGGGGAGGTTCCAGCCCTTGGCGGCCGAGGTCAGCGCGAGGCCCCGTTCGCCGCCCGCGACGGTGAGGTACGGGACGAACCGGGTGCCGGGCGCGACGAGCGGCGCGTGGGCCTCGTCGGCCACGACGCGCACGCCGTAGTCGGCGGCGAGGCGCGCGACCCGCTCCAGTTCTGCTCTGGTGTGGACGGTCCCGGTCGGGTTGTGCGGGTGGCACAGCAGGTACGCGGCGCGGCCGCCGCGCCCGAGCGCGAGTTCGAAGGCCGCGGCGAGGGCGGCGAAGTCGATGCGGTGGTCGTCGCCGAGAGGCGCCTCGATCACCTTGCGGTCGTTGAAGACCGGGAACGCGTGGAACGGCGGGTACACGGGGCTGTTGACGACGATCGCGTCGCCGGGCCCGGTGACGATCTTGAGCATCTCGACCACGCCGAGCATGATGTCGGGCACCGTCCGGACCAGGCCGGGGTCGAGGTCCCAGTCCCAGCGCTCGGCGGCGAAGGCCGCGACGGCCTCGGCGTAGCCGGTCCCGGAGGGGTAGCCGGTGTCGCCCGCGGCGATCATGTCGGTGACGGCCTTGGCGATGGGTTCGGCCAGGTGGACGTCGAGTTCGGCCACCCACAGGGGCAGCACGTCGGGGTCGTAGTGGCGCCATTTCTCGCTGGTGCGCTGGCGCAGCTGGTCGAGGGTGAGCTGCCGGAGCGGGTCGCCGGGCAGGTCGGTCGAGGCATTGGTGGTCGCGCTCATGCACAGACGGTATCGGAGTTCTGGCGTCGTGTCACCTTGTGCGGCAGGGATCTCGGCAGGTGGCCGGAGTCACGCCGCCTCCGCTTGTAGTTCGTACTGCGAACTATTATGGTTCGTAGTGCGAACTACTTGATCGGAAGAGGCACCAGCATGACGCAGCAAGGCAGGACCGTGGCGGTCGTCGGCGGCGGGTACGGCGGCGCGGCCGTCGCGAAGGCCCTCGACGAGCACGCCGACGTGGTGCTCATCGAGCCCAAGGACGCCTTCGTCCACGCCGCGGGCGCGCTCCGCGCCCTCACCCGCCCCGAGGAGTGGGCCGAGCAGATCTTCTTCCCCTACAGCGGGGTCCTCAAGCGCGGCAGCCACCTGCGCGAGTACGCCGCGGCCGTCGACCCCGGGGGCGTCACCCTCGCCTCGGGCGAGCGCGTCGAGGCCGACTACATCGTGCTCGCGACCGGCTCGGCCTACCCGTACCCGGCGAAGACCCGCACCGACTCGACCGCGGAGGCCCTGGCCCACTTCAAGGAGACCCACGCCGAGCTGGCGGGCGCCGAGCGCGTCCTCATCGCCGGGGCCGGGCCCGTGGGTCTGGAGCTGGCCGGGGAGATCCGGGACGTGTGGCCCGGCAAGCGGATCACCCTCGTCGACCCCGGCGAGGAACTCGTCCCCGGGTACACCGAGGAGCTCCGGGCCGAACTGGTGCGCCAGCTCGCGGAGCTCGACGTGGAGGTGCGCCTGGGCGCGGCCTTCGACGAGGAGCCCGGCGTCGAGCCCGGCCGGGCCGGGGACGTTCGCGCGACCCTCGGCGGCGAGCCCGTCGAGGCCGACATCTGGTTCCGGGCCTACGGCGCCAGCACCAACTCCGGATACCTGGGCGAGGGCCTCGCGCCGCTGAACGGGCGCGGCCAGGTCGCCGTCACGATGAAGCTCAATGTGGACGGACACGTGAACGTGTACGCGGTCGGCGACCTCACCGACGTGGCCGAGGAGAAGCGCGCCGGCGCCGCCTCGCGGCACGCGGAGGTGGTGGCCGCCAATATCATCGCGCAGGTCAACGGCGAGGAGCCGAAGGAGGAGTACCGGCCGAACCCGATCCGGGTCATGCTGCTGCCGCTGGGCCCCGAGTACGGCGTGGGCCAGGTGCCCTCGGAGGAGGGGCCGGTCCTCATGCCGACTGAGCAGGTCGCGCAGTGGAAGGGCCGGGACCTGATGAACGGCCGGTTCGCCGACATGTTCGGCAGGTCCTAGAACCCGGCCGCCGGCCCGTCCGATCGTCATCGGGCCGCACGGCCGAGGACCCCCGTCGCACCCGCGGCGGGGGCTTCGCCGTGCGCTAGTCCTGGGAGGAGGGGCACTCACCGTCGGTGAAGACGGCCGGGACCCGGTTGTCGACGACGACCCTCGTGAGGAGGGCGAGCAGCGTCTCGCGCTCGCGCGCCGACAGGCCCAGCGGCAGCTCGGCGACGCGGCGGTCGATCACCTCATGGAGCTCATCGGCGAGCTGGGCGCCCTTGGCGGTCAAGGAGACCCGCGAGGCGCGGCCGTCGGCGGGGTCGGATTCGCGGGTCACCAGGTCGCGCTTCTCGCAGCGGTCGACCAGTCCGGAGATGCTGGACTTGGCGAGGCCGAGGGTCTTCGCCAGCTCGTACATCCCGTACGGACGGGCGAGGAGCAGGCACAGCAGCGGCGCCTGGGAGCTGGTGAGGTCGAACTCGCGGGCGACCTCGGCGTAGACGGCGTCGACGAGGAACGCCGTGCGCACCAGGGCGGTGCCCATGCTCATCGCCTCGCCCGCGTACTCCTCCATCCCCCAAGCATACTGCGAGGCCAGGGCCGGTGCCGGTGTGCTCGGCCACCCTACACAGCGGCACCGACAGCCGCCCGTTCCGGCGTGCGGCGGCGGGCGAGGCGGTCGACCACTGCGAGGCCGGGGGCGGTGAAGCAGGTGGTGGCGACGGCGACCACGACGATCATCGCGTACGCGGCCTGGTCGATGAGCCCCGCGCGCAGGCCGATGTCGAGCGCGACGAGCTGCATGAGCCCGCGCGCGTTCATGTAGCAGCCGATCCGCGCCGCGTCGGCCCACGACTCCCCCGCCAGGCGGGCCGCGGTCGTGCACGCCCCGAGCTTCCCGGCGAACGCGAGCGCCACGAGGACGGCGGCCCCGGCCGCCAGGCCCGGCCCGGTGATGAGCCCCAGGTCGGTGTTCATGCCCGAGTGGACGAAGAACAAGGGCAGGAACAGGACCGTCGTCAGCGGCCGGATCCGCTCCGAGAGCGCCTCGGCGGCGGCCCCGCGCGGGACCGCCGCGCCGAGCGCGAACGCGCCGAACACAGCGTGGACGCCGATGAGCTCGGTGAACCCCGCCGCGGCGAGCAGCGCGAGCGCGGCCGCGACGAGGACGGCGTCCCGGCCCGGGTCGCGCGCGTCGAACCAGTGCCGGGCCCAGCGGCGCACCAGGAAGAGCACCGCGGCCAGGGCCGCGAGCCCGCCGAGCGCGATGAGCGCGGCCGCGTCGCCGCCGGTCCCGAACGCGGCGAGGACCGCCGCGAGGAGGATCCACGCGGCGGCGTCGTCGAGGGCGCCCGCGGTGAGCGACACCGACCCGAAGCGGGTGGTCACGTGGCCGTGGTCGGCGATCATGCGGGCCATCACCGGGAACGCGGTGATCGACAGGAGCAGGCCGATGAACAGGGCCCCGATCCACGGGTCGACGCCGCCGGGGAACAGGCCGAGGCGCGGCCCGGCCCACAGCGCGAACGCGAAGCCGAGCGCGAGCGGGACGACCATGCCCGCGCCGGAGACCGCGAGGCCGACGCGGGCGGTGCTGCGCAGCCGCCCGATCGGGAACTCGAGGCCGACGGTGAACATGAAGAGCACCAGGCCGATCTGGCTGACCCCGTCGATGACCGCGAGGAGCCCGGGCCCGAACAGCGACGCGTGCGCGCCGGGCGCGATCGCCCCGAACAGGCTGGGGCCCAGGACGATCCCGACGAGGATCTCCCCGATCACCGGCGGCTGCCCGATCCGCTTGCAGACCGCGTGCGCGGCCCGGCAGGCGAGGACGACGAGCAGGAGCGCCAGGAGCAGGACGGCGGTGGTGCTCAACGCTCAGCTCCCGTCAGTGGCCTTGGCCGGGCTGGTCTCGACGATGTCGACGACGTCGGCGATGGTCTCGGCGTCGTTCATGCGGGTGTCGTCGATCGCGACGCCGAACTCCCGCTGGAGGCCGAGCGCGGCCTCCAGGCGGCTGAGGGAGTCGAGGTCGAGGTCCTCCAGGCGGGTGTCGGCGGTGAGGTCGGCGGCGTCGGCCTGGCACCACTTGGCGACGACGGCGGCGACTCGTGCGGCAGTGGTCATGTTGCGCTCCTTGGGTGTCGTGCGGTTCCGGGCCAGCGCAGCAGCGCCGAGCCCCAGGTGAACCCGCCGCCGAAGGCGGTCAGGAGGACGGTGTGGCCGCTGTCGAGGCGGCCTTCGCGGCGGGCCCGGTCGAGGGCGAGGGGGATCGACGCGGCGCCGGTGTTGCCGACCCGGTCGAGGTCGATCAGGAGCCGGTCGTGGTCGGCGCCGAGCTCGTCGGCGACGGCGCGGAGGATGCGGACGTTGGCCTGGTGGCCGCAGATGCGGTCCACTTCAGAGGGTTTGAGGCCGGCGCGGTCGAGGGCGGCCCGGGAGGAGGCGGTCATGTGCGCGACGGCCTGGAGGAAGACCTCGCGGCCGTCCATGGTCATGTAGTAGGTCGACGGATCCGGTTGGGGGCGTTCGACTGTGCCGTCGTCAAGAATGGTGCCGAGGCGGGCCTTGGAGGCGGAGCCGGGGGCGGCGAGGCTCGCGGCGCCGGTGCCGTCGGCGCCGAGGTCGAGGGCGAGGATCGCGCCGTCCTCGTCAGGGTCGCCGGCGCGCAGGAGCACGGCTCCGGCGCCGTCGCCGAAGAGCGGGTGGACGGTGCGGTCGGCGGGGTCGGTGAGAGTGGAGGCGGTCTCGGCCCCGGCGACGAGGACGCGGCGGGCGCCGGTGGCGATGAGCCCGGCGGCGGTGGCGAGCGCGTAGACGAACCCCGAGCAGGCGGCGTTGACGTCGAAGGCCGGGCAGGAGAGTCCGAGGCGGGCGGCGGCGAGCGGTGCGGTGGCGGGGATTTGGTGGTCGGGCGTGTAGGTCGCGACCAGGAACGCGTCCACTTCAGAGGGTTCGGTGTCGGCGTCGGCGAGGGCGGCGCGGGCCGCTTCGGCGGCGAGGGCCGAGGTGGGGGTCGTGCGGTCGGCGAAGCGGCGGGCGCGGATGCCGGTGCGGCGTTCGATCCAGTCAGGGGTGACGCCGAGGCGCGCGGCGAGCTCGTCGTTGCCCACTTCCCGTTCGGGGAGCGCGGATCCGAGTCCGATGAGGACGGCGGTCATCGGTCCCCCTCGGGGATCGGGAAGGTCGCGTACTGCCACGGGTAGTGCGGGAGGCGCACGAAGGTCGCGGTGCCGTCGAAGACGGCGGTCCAGTCGACGTCCTCGCCGTCGCAGAACGCGGCGCCGACGCCTTCGGGGACGGGGGCGTCGCCGTCGGCGATGGCGAGGAGCGCGGCGGCGAGTCCGGCGCGGGTCTCGGCGTGGACGGCGGCGCGGTGCGCGTGGTGGGTGGTGCGGACGGCGGCGCTGTAGCAGATGTCGCGCAGGGCGTGGGTGTGCTCGGCGATCCATGCGGCGCAGTCGCGGGCGCGGTCGAGGAGGGCCGGGCCGGTGGCGGCGGAGAGCACGAACGGGTAGGCGCGGCCGTCGTCGGGGGCGGCCTCGCGCCTCGGGGCCTCGCCGAGGATGAGGTGCGCGTTGGCGGCCGAGATGCCCTGGCCGCTGACGCCGGCGAGGAGCGGGCGGCCCCGGCCGTCGAGGTCCGCAGTGGTGGTGGGGACGGCGACGGGGAGTGCGGCCCAGTCGATCTTGGGGTTGGGGGTCTCGTAGTGGAGGCTCGCGGGGAGGCGGCGGTGCTTGAGCGACAGCGCGGTCTTGATGACGGCGGCAACTCCGGCGGCGCCTTCGGTGTGGCCGATGTTGGTCTTGACGGAGCCGACGAGGACGGGCCGCTCGGCGGGGCGGTCCTTGCCGAGGACCTCGCCGATCGCGGCGAACTCGATGGGGTCGATGAGGGGCGTGCCGGTGCCGTGGGCCTCGATGAAGTCGACGTCGCAGGCGTCGATCCCGGCGTCCTCGTGGGCGAGGCGGAGCATCTCGGCGTGGGCGTCGATCGAGGGCGCGAGGAGGGACCCGGAGGCGCGGCCGTCGTTGCCGAGGTTGCCGCCGAGGACGAGCGCGTGGACGGGGTCGCCGTCGGCGAGGGCCTTCGCGAGCGGTTTGAGGACGACGGCGGCGGCGCCGTCGGAGGGAGCGAAGCCGTCGGCGCGGGCGTCGCCGAACTTGCAGCGGCCGTCGCGGGCGAACATGCGCGCCTGCGAGAGCAGGAGGTCCTCTTCGGCGTTGAGCTTGAGGTTGACGCCCGCGACGAGCGCGGCCTCGGTCTCCCCGGCGCGCAGGGACAGGCACGCGAGGTGCAGGGCGGTAAGGGAGGAGGAGCAGGCGGTGTCGACGGTGATGCTGGGGCCGCGCAGGTCGAACTCGTACGCGAGCCGTCCTGAGAGGACGGACCGGAGGTTGTAGATGACGGAGGGGGTGATCGCCTCGGGGCCGCGGCGGGCGATGACGTCCCAGAAGTCGAGGTTCATGTTGCCGACGTACACGCCGGTGCGGGTCCCGGCGACCGCGTCGCGGGTGAGCCCGGCGTCGGCGAACGCCTCGTAGGCGGCGGTGAGCAGGAGCCGCTGCTGCGGGTCCAGATAGGACGCCTGCGCGGGGGTCATGCCGAAGAACGGCGCGTCGAAGTCGAAGGCGCGCTCCAGGTATCCCGAGCGCTTGGAGATGACCTTGCCGAGCGCGGGCTCGGGCGAGTACATGGCCTCGGCGTCGTAGCGGTCCTCCGGGGTCGGTCCGGTGGCGTCGCCTCCGGCGAGCAGCAGCTCCCAGAGGGCGTCGGTGCCGTCGGCGCCGGGGAAGCGGCAGCCCATGCCGACGACGGCGATCGGTTCGCGGCGGTACTCCATGCGGCTCTCCATTCGGGACTGAGGGATCGGAGCGGGGCCCGGCCGGGCCGGGCCCCGGGCGGTCTAGGCGTTCAGGTAGATGAGGACCCCCGCCACGGCGGCGAGGATCCCGAACAGCGGGGCCCCGGCGGCCTTGCCCGCCGGGTCCTTGACGCGCAGGTGCGTCAGGAGCGCGCCGATCGTGAGCGCGACGATCCCGGCCGCGGCGGCCACGCCGACCCACCAGAAGTCGGTGACGAGCGCGCCGATCGCGAGGCCGGCGCCGCCGAGGAACTCGAGGACGCCGATCCCCTTGTAGGCGCTGTACGAGATGCCGAAGCGGTCGGCGTCGGCCTTGGCCGGGGGCAGCGTCAGGATCTTGACGACCCCCGACGCCGCGAAGGCGACCGCCAGCAGCAGGGCAAGGACGATGGTGGCGATGTTCATCTGTTCTCCGTGTTGTCGGTTGTTGCGTGCATTCGGGCACCAAGGGGGCCCTCGGAGTCCACTGGGGACCCCGCTCCTTCCCAGGTCTTGAAGCGCCGCAGGCCGTACAGGAGGGGGCGCGGCTCGCGGCGGGCGGTCACGCGGGCGACCGCGCCGAGGACGACGACGTGGTCGCCGACGGTGAAGGCGCGGTCCACGCGGCAGTCCGCGGTCGCGTGGGCGTCGGCGGTGAGGTGCGGCCCGCAGGGGCCGGGGCGCCACCTGACGTGCGCGAAGCGGTCCTCGGCGCCGGAGGCGAACAGCTCGGCGACGCCCCGGGCGCGGTCGTCGAGGAGGTTGACGGTGAACGCGCCGGAGGAGAGGACGGCCGCGGCGGTGGGGCCGTGCTCGCGCAGGCACACCAGGAGCGTGGGCGGCTCCAGGGCGACCGAGCACAGGGACGAGCAGGTCATGCCGATCGGCTCGCCCGCGGGGTCGGCGGCGGCGACGACCGCGACGCCGGTGGGGAACGCGGCCATGAGGGTCCGCAGGTCGCCGGTGGCGGCGCAGGTGCCGTCGCAGGCGTGCGGGGCGGCGGGCGCGGTGCTCATCGCGGCCCCCCGGTGCCGTACGGCGAGTCGGCGTCGAGCTCCTCGACGGTGAACCCGGCGGTGGACGCGTAGTCGTCGGAGATGCGTTGCAGCTCTTCGGCGCTGAACACGTCCTCGATGCGGTCGAACCCTTCGGGGGCGCGCTGCCAGGCGAGGTCGATGACCTGTTCGGGGCCCATGCGGCGGTTCGCCTCCTGGACGCCGCGGGTCGCGGGGAGCCGCTCGGACTCGTAGCGGCGCAGCGCGGTCGCCGCGTCGGGTCCGTTGTGGAGGTGCCAGGCGATGGCGCGGCCGTCGATGATCGCCTGGGTGGCGCCGTTGGAGCCGACGGGGTACATCGGGTGGGCGGCGTCGCCGATGAGCGTCACGGGCCCGTCGGTCCAGGTCGGCAGGGGCGCGCGGTCGAGCATCGGGTACTCGTGGATCTGCGAGGCGGCGGCGACGAGCCCGGGGACGTCGGTCCACGGGACCTTCCAGTCGCCGAACTGGGCGAGGACCTCCCGCTTGCGGTCGGCCAGGCCCTGCGCGGCGGAGGGCCCGTCGGCGGGGCGGCCGGTGACCCAGTTGACCAGGGCGTTCCCCGTCTCGTCGGCGGGCCGGATCGGGTAGATGACGAACTTGGCGCGGTCGTCGCCGAGGACGGCCATGGAGGCGCCGGTGAGGAACGGCGCGGCGCGGGTGGTGCCGCGCCACATCCACATCCCGTTGGTGTCGGGCTCGCCGTCCGCCGGGTGCATGGCGGCGCGGACCGCGGAGTGGAGGCCGTCGGCGCCGATGAGGAGGTCCGCCTCGACGTCTCCTGATCCGGTGTGGACCGTCACTTGTCCGTCGTGGACGGTGTAGCCGGTGACGGGGCGGCCGGTCTCGATGGTGCCGTGGCCGAGCCGCGCGGCGACCGCGTCGGCCAGGTCCTGCTGGAGGAGGCCGCGGTGCAGCGAGTACTGCGGGAAGCGGTGCCCGGCGAAGCGCCCGCGAGGCTCAGACCACACGAGATCCCCTCGGCGCGTGTAGAACGCGAGCTCCGCGGTGGTCACCGCGTGGCCCTCGACGGCCGGGGCCAGGCCGAGCGCGTGGAGTTCGCGGACGGCGCTGGGCAGGATGTTCAGCCCGACGCCGAGCGGCCGCAGCTCCGGCGCGGCCTCGAGGACGCGGACGTCGCGGTGCCCGGCGGCGTGCAGGGACAGCGCGGCGGTGAGCCCGCCGATGCCGCCTCCGGCGATGGCGATCCTCATGCGGGCCTCCCGGCGGGGACGAGGGACTTGGCGATGGCCGCGTTGTCGCGCGTCAGGTCCAGAATGGACTGGAGAAGGCCGATGGAGCCGCCGCCGGAGCCGAGCTCGTAGAGGCGCACCTCCTCCTTGTAGGCCTTGCGGGCGATGCCGAGGTGGCGGCCGCGGAAGACCACGAGGCGGCGCATGACGCGGTGGAGCGCGGCGAGGTGCCGGGCCCACGGCTCGGGGTCGGGGGCGGCGGCCTCGCGCAGGCGCCGCACGATCGAGGGCCGCTCGCGCCACTGGCCGACCAGGGCCCGCCACGACGGGAGGGTGTGCTCGGCGGACTCCTCCAGGAACGCCTCGTAGGCCGGTTCGTTGTCGTCGGAGGCCCACAGGGCGAGGTCGGCGAGGTAGAGCGGGACGTGCGCGGCGGCGGGGCCGAGCCAGTCGTGCCCGGCGACGGCGACCTCCTCGTAATAGGGGCGCATCCGCTGCGCGAAGAACTCCGGGGAGACGCGCGCGACGACGTCGGCGATCGCGGTCTCGAAGGCGCCCAGGGCGTCCGAGAGGTCGTCGAGGAGCGGCACGAACGCGGGGTCGGCGAGGTCGGCGCCGATGAGGTCGTCGCAGCGCGCCAGGGCCCGGCCGAGCTCGGGGATGGAGGCGCGCGGCCCACCCATGAGGACGGTCTCCTGCGGGTCGCCGGTGTACATGCGCTGACGCTCGCCGAGGGGGTTCCACTCGGTGTAGTGGTGGACGGTGTCGCGCGGGATCATGTCGGTGCGGCGGCCGAGCTCGGTCAGGACCGGCTCCAGGCCGGGGACGAGCGGGACGGGCTGGACGCCGTGGCGCTTGATCGAACCGAGGAGGAGCCCCAGGTCGCGCATGGCGGCGAGGCATTCGCAGAAGTCGAACGCGGCCACTTCGGGGAGGCTGGGGGTGAGGCGCCGCAGGGCCGCGGTGAGGGCCGGGACGTCGGCGGCGGCGTTCATCTCGGGCACGGCGCGCAGGGGCGCGTCGGCGCCGAGCGGGTCGAGCCCGGCGGTGCGGGGCCCGTCGAAGCGGGGGTCGTCGAGGGTGGTGCCGTTGCGGTGCATGCGTTGTCGCCCTTCAGGAGTCGGGCCCGGCGGTAGGGGCCGCCGGGCCCGGCGGCGTCTATTTCCCGTGCAGCTCGCGCAGGGACTCGTAAGCGGTCGGGAGGGTCCCCAGGAGCCGGTCGCGCTCCTCGGCGATGCCCGCGAAGACCTCGCGCGCGCCGGCCTCGTCGCCGGGGCGCAGCGCCTGCGCGGGGTAGACGTGGTCGGGGACGAGGTCGAGCCCGGAGAAGATGCAGTAGAAGCTGCCGTTGGTCCAGTAGTTGCGGAACTCGGCCTCGAAGTTCCCGTAGTACGTGGACTCGTCGGCGACGGGCATGTTCACGGGCATCCCGGCCCGATACATGTCGACCTTCTCCTGCATCCCGGCGTCGAGGACCAGGTTCTTGTTCTCCCTCCAGAAGGGAGTGTCGTTGCGGGGCGCGAACTTGAAGTGCGCCTGGATGAAGTCGCGGGAGTCGTCGAACATCGTCTCGATCTCGGCGTTGAAGCGCTTGGCGAGGACGGGGTCGAACCGCTTGTCCGGGAAGTGCTTCACGAGCTGGAAGATCGCCGCGTAGATGAAGTAGATGCCGGTGGACTCGAGGGGTTCGAGGAAGCAGGAGGCGAGGCCGACGGCGACGACGTTCTTGACCCAGGTGCGCCGGTTGCGGCCCACCCGGAACGAGATCTGGTTCAGGGCCGTGGAGTCGGGGTCGAGGCCCCACAGGCGGCAGAAGTCCTCCGAGGCGGTGTCGCGGTCGGTGAAGCGGCTGGAGAACACGTACCCGGAGCCGAAGCGCCCGAGCATGGGGATCTTCCAGGTCCAGCCGGACTTCATGGCGATCGCGGAGGTGTACGGCTCGATGCCGCCGGCCTCGTCGTCGTGGGGGACGGCCGCGGCGACCGCGCTGTCGCACAGCAGGTAGTCGCTCATGTCGAGGAACGGCTCGCGGAGGGTCTGGTTGATGAGCAGGCCGCGGAAGCCCGAGCAGTCGACGAACAGGTCGCCTTCGATGACGCGGCCGGTCTCGGTCTTCAGGGCGGTGACGAAGCCGCGCTCGTCGCGCACGGCCTCGGTGAAGCGGTCCTGGACGTGGGTGACGCCGAGGGACTTGACCGAGAAGCGGCACAGGAAGTCCGCGACGAGCTGCGCGTCGAAGTGCCACGCGTAGTTGGTCCAGCGGTTCCCGTCGCGGTCGCGCGGCGCGAGCTTCGCGTCCATCGCGGCCGGCTCGCGGTAGCACGCGTAGTCGAACTGGTCGTCGGTGCGGCCCGCGGCCCGGTCGGCGAACCAGTAGTGCGACAAGGGGAGCCGCTCGTGGTTCGGGAGGATGCCGAACGTGTGGTAGAAGTGGTCGGGCTTGCCGTTGTGGGTGCGCGAGGCGGCCTCGCCCTCGCCCTCGGTGCGCCAGTTGACGAACTTGACGGCCATCTTGTAGCTGGCGTTGCACTCCCGCATCCACTCGTCCTCCTCGATGCCGAGGAACGAGAAGAACGCCTTGTGCAGGTTGGGGACCGTGGCCTCGCCGACCCCGATCCGCGGCACCGCGGGCGCCTCCAGGACGGTCACGTTCACCGTGCCCTGGAACGCCTTGGCCACGTAGGAGGCGGTCATCCACCCGGCGGTGCCGCCGCCGAGGACGACCACGTTCCGGATGCGGTGGTCGGTGGGAGAGGTGTCCATGCGCTGGCTCCTGTCCGGGCGCACCGCAGCGCGATGCGTCCTGGTGTTCGAAACGGGTTCCGGCACCGACGCTACGGAGCGTCACGGTTGTCGACCAGCCGCGCGATTGTTGCGCGACAACGGGACCGGCCCGCGCGTGTTCGCACCGCGAACATGGCCGCCTCTCGATACGATGAGAGATGTTCACCCGGATGACCCGACCGGCACGGTTCCGAGGCGAAGAGCGAGGCCATGGGAAGACCTGAGCAACCGATCGACCCCGGGCGGGGCCCCCTGGAGCAGTTCGCACAGCGGCTGCGCGAGCTCCGCGCCGCCGCACCCGGCAGCACCTACCGGGCCATGGCCGCCCGGGCGCACTACTCCGCGTCGACCCTCGCGCGGGCCGCCTCCGGCCGCGAGATGCCGTCGCTGGAAGTCGTGCAGGCGTACGCCTCCGCGTGCGGCGCCGACCCCGAGGCGTGGGAGCGGCGGTGGCACCGGCTCCAGCGCGACGTCGCGGGCGCGCCCGCCCGCAGCGCGCCGCGGCCCGCCCCGCTGCCGTACCAGCTCCCCGCCGACCTCCCCGACTTCGCCGGGCGGGAAGCGGAGACCGCGACGCTCCTCGACTCCGTCCTGGACGCGCTCGACGAGCCGGACCGCCGCTCCCCCATCGTCATCGGCATCACCGGCGGCCCCGGGCTCGGCAAGACCACGCTCGCCGTGCACCTCGCGCAGCGGCTCGCCCCCGAGTTCCCCGACGGGCAGCTGTTCATCAATATGCGCGGCTTCGACGAGCGGCGCCTCGCCCCCGAGACGGTGCTGCGCCAGTGCGTGCGGACCCTCGGGCACCCCGACGAGCGCGTCCCCGCCGACTTCGACGAGCTCGCCAGCGCCTACCGGTCGCTGCTGCGGCACCGCCGGTGCCTGCTCGTGTTCGACAACGCCCGCGGCGAGGCGGACCTGCGGCCGCTCCTGCCCGGGACGCCCGGGTGCGTCGTCATCGCCACGAGCCGCAACTCGCTCATCGGACTCGAAGGGGCGCAGACGCTGCGGCTGGAGCCGTTCAGCGCCGCGGAGTCGCTGGAGCTGCTGGCGCGCACCGCGGGGGCCGTGCGGGTCGCGGCGGAGCCGCAGGCCGCCGCGGAGCTCGCGGAGCAGTGCGGGAACCTCCCGCTGGCGCTGCGGATCGCGGGCGCGCGGCTCGCGTCGCGTCCCCAGTGGAAGGTGGGGACGCTGACGGAGCGGTTCCGGGACGAGCGGCGCCGCCTCAGCGAGCTCGAAGCGGGGGACCTCCAGCTCATGGAGGCGTTCTCGATGTCGTACCGGGCCCTGGAGGCGGGCGAGCGGCTCGTGTTCCGGCGCTTGGGAGCGCTGTTCCCCGGTCTCGATTTCGGGCCGCTGGTGGCCGCGCGCCTGGCCGGGATCCCCGAGGCCGACGCCGAGGACCGCCTGGAGACCCTGGTGGACGCGAACCTCGTGGAGTCGCCCGGGCCGAGCCGGTACCAGATGCACGACCTGCTGCGGCTGTACGCGGCCACGAGGTGGATCGCCGAGGACGAGCCCGACGACGCCGCGCGGCGCCTCCTCGCGTGGTACACCGGGACCGCGGCGGCCGCGACGCGGCTGCTCATGCCCGACTGGTTCGGCCTCGACGTCCCGGCGCTGCCGGACGCGTCGGTGACGACCGCGCGGGACGCGCTCCACTGGTACGAGCGGGAGCGGCACAACATCAACGCGCTGGTGCGGTTCGCGGCCGACGCGGGCGAGCACGACTACGCGTGGCGCCTCGCGTATGCGGCGGGCGGGCACTGCGTCCTCATGCGGCACTGGCAGTCCTACGCGTCCTCGGGGGAGACGGCGCTGGCGTCGGCGAAGCGGACCGGGGACGCGGGCGTGGCGGCGGCGCTCGCGGTGAACCTCGCGGAGGCGTACACGGAGCTGCGGCGGCCCGCCGAAGCCGTTGCGCTGCTGGAGGACGCCGTCGCGCACTACGAGGACGTGCGGGACCCGGCCGGGCTCGTGCAGGCGCTGTGCGGGCTGAGCCACGCGTGCGTGCGGCGCGGTCGGGTCGACGAGGCCCTGGAGCACGCGCGGCGCGCGTACGACAACGCGGAGCGGGCGGGGACGCCGTGGGGCGAGGGGTCGAGCCTGTGCGCGATCGGGCGGGCGTACGCCGGGGAGGGCCGGTTCGAGATGGCGCTCAAGATGTTCCGGGCCGCGCTCGACCGGTCGGAGGTGATCGGGAACCGGTGGGCGCAGATGCGGTCGTTCCAGGTGATCGCGGAGACGTGCCTGGAGATGGGCGACCACCGGCGGGCCGCGGACGCGTACCGGAGCGCGCTCGCGCTCGCGGGCGAGATGGGCGACCAGCTCAGTGAGGGCCGGTTCCGGTACCGGCTCGGGAACCTGCGGTACGACCTCGGGGACGTCGCGGGCGCGCGGGAGGAGTGGCGGACCGCCGAGCCGGTGCTCGCGGCGCTCGGGGACCCGCTCGCGACGGCGGTGCGGCGGCGCCTCGCGGAGGGCGCGGTGCGGGTGCCGCGGCCGGTCGGGAGGCATCCGCGGCGGCTCCCGGCCTAGGCGCGGGCGGCCCGGATCGCCAACGACCCCTTGGGGAGCGTCCCTCGTGATCGGCGGGCCGATGGCGTAGGCTTGAGCCACGTCCCGCACCGGCGGCGGGACCGTCCGGGGCCGGGTGTCGACCGGCCTCACCGGAGGCGCCGCGCCCAGCCCGCCGCGATGCCCTGGTCCCCCTGTGAACTGCCCATTCGTCGCCGATTGGATTGCCGTGAACGAAGCAGCCCCCGAATGGCCTCCCCCGGGGATCGACCCGGACGTGCCCTCGACCGCCAGGGTCTACGACGCGATCCTCGGCGGCAGGGACAACTTCAAGGCCGACCGCGAGGCCGCCGACGTGTTCCTCCAGCACCTCCCCCAGGCCCGCGACTGCGCGCTGCTCAATCGGGCCGCGCTCATCCGCGGCGTGCAGTACATGGTGCGGGAGGCCGGGATCCGGCAGCTCCTCGACATCGGCTGCGGCCTGCCCACGAAGCAGAACACGCACGAGGCGGCGCAGGAGATCGACCCCGACGTGCGGGTCGTCTACGTCGACAACGACCCGATGGTCCTCTCGCACGGCCGGGCGCTGCTCGCCGACGATCGGACCACGACCGTGGTGACCGCGGACCTGCGCGACCCCGCGGGGATCCTCGCCAATCCCGAAGTGCGCGCGGCGATCGACTTCGACCGGCCCGTCGGGCTCATGCTCATCGGCATGATCATGCAGATCGCCGAGGACGAGCGGCCCGACGACATCATCGCGGCGCTGATGGAGCCGCTCGCTCCCGGTTCGCACCTGTTCATCACGACCTGGCCCGACACCGGCGACCCGGCGCAGCACGCGCTGTCGCGCGCGTGCCTGGAGACCCTCGGGAACGGCTGGTGCCGTCCCGTGGAGCGGATCGAGCGGCACTTCCTCGGGATGCCGCTGGTCGCGCCGGGCCTGGAGTTCGTCCCGCGGTGGTTCCCGGAGGACCCCGGGCGCGCCGTCCCCGAGGTCGCGGACATGGAGCCGTACGAGCGGACCCAGATCGCGGCGATCGCCGTCAAGCCCTGACACGCCCCTGAAACCGTTGGGCCCTTTCCGAACCGACTCTTGACCTGGGTCACGCAGCCACCTTCGCCCGGGTTCGCCCCCGCCGCGTAGGCTCGATGCGGACCGCCGGCGCACCACACGCTCCACCCGCTTGCAGCGTGTTCGAGAAGAGAAGAGACCGCCATGCCCATGCTCGAGATCCGACGGCACAGCAAGCGCAACGGCGACGAGGCCGTCCACCTCTCGCAGGAGGGGGTCGAGCTGGCGCGCTGGTCCGGGACCCTCATGGGGCCCTTCGAGACCGTCGCCACGAGCGTCGCCCCGCGGGCGCGGGAGACGGCCATCGCGATGGGCTTCGCGGTCACCGTCGAGCTCCCGACCCTCCACAATGTGAACGCGTTCCTCCAGGAGTCGCAGGCGGCCAACCACGACGTCGGCGCCCCGTTCACGCGCCTCGCGCGCCTGGTCGGGCGCCGCGGCAGCGCCGTCAGCGACTACTCGCACGCGCTGGCGCGCCAGTGGTCGGAGCTCCTCGCCCCGCTCGGCCCCGGGGACGCGGCCCTGGTCATCGGGCACGGCGGCCACATCGAGTGCGGTCTCGTGGCGCTGTTCCCCGAAGCGGAGCACGACGACTGGGGACCCTTGTTCGGGTACATGGAGGGCGCGCGGCTCCACTACGACACGGCGGCGGGCCGCTTCCACGACATCGAGTTCGTCAGGAACTAGCACGGGCGGACGGAGCGGGGGCCGAGGCAAGTCGGCCCCCGTTCCGCGTCTTCAGGGCCGGCCGGTGCGGATCGCCAGGCGCGGCAGGTACCAGAGCGCGAACGCGACCGCCGCGACCGCGTAGGCGGCGAGGAGCGGCAGCGGGAACCCGTAGGTGACGCCGGTGTGCTCCAGGTCGAGGTTCGCGAGCGCGTAGGTCATCACGCCGGAGCTGAGCATGTCCTGGAACGTCAGCTGCGACCAGAACAGGTCCTGCACGTGGACCAGGAGCAGTGCCAGCGCCGCCAGCAGCGCGAAGGGCCACGCGGCCTTGGCGAACGCGCCGCCGGCGCTCCCCCGCGGGTGGCCCTGGTCGATGAGCGCGCGGCGGCGGTCCTCCAGGCCCCAGCACAGGGCGGTGAACAGGAACAGCAGCGGCACCGCGATCCACGCCCGCGGCGGGAACGACCCGATCACGACCCATTCGCCTTCGCCCGCAACGGCTTCGAGGTTCGCGGCCGCGAGCGGACCGGTCCCGACGAGCAGCCACGGCGCGAACGGCAGCAGCAGCCACCGCGACGCGTCCCCGAGCGGGCGCAGCGCCCCGATCGCGAACCCGCCGATCCCGGCTGCCACGAGGGCGATCCCGGTGGTGACCAGCGGCGGCCCCCACGTGCGGCGGATGACGAACCACAGGTCCTGCGGCTGCGACCCGCCTTCGGCGACCCGGGAGGCCCACGGCAGCAGGAAGTACCCGACCGCCCCGAGGGCGGCGAGCAGCACGAGGATCCCGAGGACGACGGCCCCGGCACCGCCAGAGGCCGGCTGCACCGGACCGGACTCGGGCCCGGTCGGGCCCGCCGCTCCGGGAGTTGCCGGTCCCATTACGGGTCCGCCCGACGGGAATCCGCCCGCCACGGGGCCCGACCCCGGGACGCGCTGGCCCGGCACCGGTCCGGCGGCTCCCGGCGCGGCCGGGCTGAACGCGGTCGTCCCGGACACGGTCGACGCCGGGCCGAAGGCCCCGCGCCCGCCGAACCCGAACTCGCGGGGCTGCTGCGGCTCCGACCGCGGTACCGGGTCGCGGGGGGCCGCCGTGCGCGGGACGACGTCGATCCGCAGCCGCGCCGCGGCGAACAGGACCGCGGCGCCGATGCCGAGCACCGCGAGGATCGCCAAGAGCAGCACCGACTTCGCTGCCGCGCCGCCGACGTCGAGGCCGCCCCTGACGCCGTCGTAGATCTGGCGCAGCGGGACGGGCGCGTCGGCGGGCAGGCCGCTGATCGTGCCGTAGGCGAACGTCTGGAACCCGGCGGCGGTCAGCCCGATCGCGGTCAGGCCCGCGGTCGCGAGCACGGCGCCGGTGCGCCGCCCGTCGCCGCGCAGCGCCGCGAGCCCGGCGAGCACGCCGGTGCCGACGACCACGCCGGAGGCCAGCAGCGGCCAGTCGTAGACGGTCGCGTCCAAGCCGCGGCCGTCGGCGACGCCCGAGACCAGCCAGGCGACGGTCAGCGCCGCGGGCGCGAACGAGACCGCGGCGAGGGCCCACACGACGCGCGAGACCGCGCGGACCTTCGCGCCGGCGCGGTGCGCGAGCAGCGCCAGCAGCGGTGCGACGACGGCCCCGCCGAGCACCAGCAGCGCGGTGGGGCCGATCAGGTGCGCCAGGCCGTTCCAGAACGCGCCTTCGTCGGCGACCCGATCGTAGTTCGCGCCACCGACACTTTCGGGGTCGGCGAAGCCGAGGCCGCCGAGGCGGCTGAGCTCGAACGTGCGGATCGTCGGCAGCACGTACGCGACGACCAGGGCCGCGACGGGCACGGCCAGGAGCGCGAACCCGCCGACGGCGCGGGCGGCGTCCCCGCGCGGCTGCACCTGCGGCGGCGGGAACTGGTTGTTGGGAGGGGCGGGCAGGGGCCAGCGCGGCTGGACGCGCTGGATCGAGAGGGTGGGGTCGTCTGGGGGCGGCGTCCCCGCCCCGGGCGGAAGGACCATGCAGGCTCCTGCGAAGGATGAGGGATGTAGGTGAACTCTGTACCACGCGGACCTCCGCAGTGGACGCCCGGTCTTGTGACGCCGGAGGCGTCCGTGCACGGAGTGTCACGAGGAGCCGGAGAGGCGTCGGTTCGGCATCGGGACGGTCGCGGCCGGGAATCGGGTTGCCCGCGGCGCGGCGCCGGTGCTTTGATCGGACCATGTCGGATACCGCGCACTTCCTGGCGTTCGTCGCCGCCTCGCTCGTCCTCATCCTCATCCCGGGGCCGTCGGTCATGTTCACCATCAGCCGCGCGCTGATCTACGGACGGCGGCAGGCGGTCCTCACCGCCTGGGGCAACGCCGTGGGCACGTTCTGCGCCTCGGCGCTCGCGGCCGTGGGTCTCGGCGCGCTCATCCAGGAGTCGGCGCTGGCGTTCGCGATCGTCAAGTACGCCGGCGCGGCCTACCTGATCTACTTGGGTGTCAAGGCGTTCCGCGACCGCAAGGGCCTCATGGCGACCCCCGAGGACGAGACGGCGGCCCCGAAGCGGTCGATCACGACGCTCGCGGAGGGCTTCATGGTGGGCCTGCTGAACCCGAAGACGATCCTGTTCTTCCTGGCGATCCTGCCGCAGTTCGTGGACGCGGCCGCGGGCTCGGCGACCGTCCAGATGCTGCTCCTCGGCGGCACCTTCGCCGCCCTCGCCGCGGCCTGCGACTCCGTGTGGGCCCTGGTCGCCGCCGCCGCCCGCGACGTCTTCAAGCGCCCCAAGCCCAAACTCGTCCTCGCCCGCACCGGCGGCACCGCCCTGATCGGCCTCGGCATAGCCGCAGCAGCAGGCGAACGAGCCTGACCCCACCCACCCCGACCCGCCCGGCGCACCCGCCGGGCGGGTTCGCGTGTCGCTACTTCAGCGGGGTTCGTCGAGGTACGCCTGAAGGCGGGCGGTCGCTTCCCGGAGTTCGGGGTCGTCGCCGACGACGGCGCGGAGGTCTCCGGGCGGGCAGGTGCGCTCCGGGCCGATGCGGGCGATGTCGAGGCAGTGCGGGGCGACGCCGGCGAGTTCGTAGGCGCGGAGCTTGTGGTGGCCGTCGATGACGAACGCGACCGCGTCCTCGGCGTCGTCTTCGACCGGCGGGGGCGGCGCGGCGCGCAGCGTCAGGACGAGCGGGCGCTCGCCGCGGTCGATGCGCTTGCGGTAGTCGCGGACCGCGGCCGCGTCCGGGCTCGGCCACCGGTCGGTGGCGAGGAGGGCCGTCCCGAAGTCCGGAGTGGAGATGCCGAGGTACCAGCTCCACTGGCGGTGCTCGCCGGTGGGCATCAGGTGGTAGCGGTCGGGCACCCAGCGGCGCACGCCGTAGCGGCCCGGTGCGAGCAGGCCCCAGACCGCGCGGGTGAGCGCCGCGGCGGCGCCCGGGTCGGACAGCCGGAGCTGCTCGCGGAGGCGGGGGAGCTGGCGGCGCAGGCGGGGGTCGCCGGTGGCCACGGCGAGGCGGTCGAGCGAGCCGCGGCAGGTGTACCCCTCGACCATGAAGGGCCGCTTGCGGATCCGCAACGAGCTGGTGCCGTCGCTGCCGCTGACGGTGAGCGCGCCGGTCCCCGATTCGTTCTCCTCGATCCGGTACTCGTCGGACGGCCGGTCGAGGGAGGCGAGGTAGTCGGGGCGCGGGCCGGTGCCCATCTCGATGACGACCGCGACGGGGTCGCGGCCGGCGGCCATGTAGGCCGCGAGCTTGTGGTGGCCGTCGAGGAGGTAGTAGACCTCGGACTCCGGGTGGGTGAGGACGATCGGGGCCGGGCGGCGGTGCTCGTACTCGATGAGGCGCCGGTACTCGTCGACCGTGGACCGCCTCGGCGACCAGTGGTGCGTGGGGATGACCGCCGAGACGTCGCCTTTGCCTTCCATGCCGGCGTACCACTGGGAGGGCCGGTCCTGGCGGGTCGCGGTGATGAACGGCTTGGGGAGGAAGTCGACGCCGACGGCGTACGGCCCGGGGGCGAGGAGGTCGAGCAGGGGCTTGAGCGGGCCGACGGGGTCGTCGCCGGGTTCGACGTGGCGCAGCCACCGGCGGAGGCGGTCCCAGGCGGGCGGCTCGGTCCAGGCGTCGAGGCGGTGGTGCTCGGTGAGGCCGCGCGGGTGGAGGAGCCGGGTGGCGATCCACCCCAGCGATCCTTCGTGCGCGTCGGCGTCGGTGGCGAGGTCGTCCCCGGCGAGCCGCAGCCGGAACGCCCGCTCGCTTTCCTCGACGAGCTCGATGACGCCGAGGCCGTCGGCGACGTCGACCACCTGGTAGGGCGTCAGCGGTTCGATGTGCCCTCCTCGGGTCTCGTGCAGTTGGATGCTACGGCAGCGGCGCCATCGGGCCGGTCCGCGCGGTGCGCGGGGCGGCCGCCCGTGCGACATTGGGAGCGCTTGCATATCGAAGAGTGTGCATATATAGTGTGTGAACCCTCACCGCGATCCTCATCCTTTTCCTCCGGCTCGCGCGGCCCGATCCGAGGGCCGCAACGACGCCCCCGGCAGCGTCCAGAGAGGTCTCCATGTCCACAATCCCATTCCCCCGCATGCGCAGAGGACTGATGGCGGCCGCGGCCGCCGTCTTCGTCGCGGCGGCCGCGCTCATCGCGGTCATGATCCCCAGGCCCGCCAGCGCGGCGAGCCTCACCGAGATCACGAACTTCGGGACGAACCCGAGCAACCTCCAGATGTACCTGTACGTCCCCGACAACGTCGATCCCGAACCGGCCCTGGTGGTCGCGATCCACTACTGCACCGGGTCGGGCCCGGCCATGTACAGCGGCACCGAGTGGGCGCAGCTGGCCGACCAGTACGGGTTCATCGTGCTGTACCCGTCGGTGACGCGGTCGAGCAAGTGCTGGGACGTGTCGTCCGCGGCGTCCCTCGCGGGCACCGGCAGCGACTCGGTCGGCGTGAAGTCCATGATGGATTGGGTCGACGCGCGGTACAACGTGGACCCGGACCAGGTCTACTCCACCGGCATCTCCTCGGGCGCCATGATGACCAACGTGATGCTGGCGGTCTACCCCGAGGTCTTCGCGGCGGGCGCGTCATTCTCGGGCGTGCCGTACACGTGCTTCGCCACGACCAACGGCTCGGAGTGGAACTCGGAGTGCTCCGGCGGGACCATCAACCGCACCCCGCAGCAGTGGGGCGACGCGGTCAGGAACAACAACCCCGGGTACACGGGCCCGTGGCCGCGTATGCAGATCTGGCACGGCACGGCCGACGACACGCTGCGGTACCCGAACTTCCAGGAGCAGATCGACCAGTGGACGAACGTCCACGGCACCGACCAGACCGCCGACTACTCCGATGTGCCGCAAGCGAACTGGAACCGGACCCGCTACGGCGGCACCGGGGCCCAGGCCGCGGTCGAGGCGATCAGCCTCCAGGGCGTCGGGCACAACCTGTACTCGTGGGGCATGGCGGCGAAGGCGCTGGAGTTCTTCGGGTACGACACCGACGTCGACCCGACGACCTCGCCGACCGACCCGGTCACGACGCCCACGGGCGGCCCGGCGGGCGGGTGCTCGGCGGCGATCAAGGTCGTCAGCTCGTGGAACTCCGGCTGGCAGGCGAACGTCGACGTCACGGCCGGTTCCGCGGCGATCTCGGGCTGGCGCCTGACCTGGACGTGGACCGGCGGCCAGACGATCTCCAGCAGCTGGAACGCCACGGTCACGAGCAGCGGGACCTCGGTGACCGCCACCGACGTCGACTGGAACGGCTCGGTCGCCGCGGGCCAGACGAAGACCTCCGCATGGGGCTTCATCGGCACCGGCGCCCCCGCCACCCCGGCCGTCACCTGCACACCGATCTGATCCCCCACCCCCGGCGCGTTCGGGGGCCCGGCGGCCGAGCCGCCGGACCCCCGAACGCGTCCACTCAGGCCGAAATGTCGGACCCCCGAGGCACCCTGGTACCGGGGGCCCATCGGTCACCGCGACATCGGCGTGCCCGGAATCAGGCCGTCGGCGGGGCTTCCAAGGCGCGTTGCACTGCGGCGAAGGCCCGTTCGGTGAGGGCGATGTGGTCGTCGACGACGTCGGCGGCGGGTTCGCCGGTGAGCATTCGGGCGATGGTGCCGAGGTAGACGACCCGGAAGGCGCTCAGGCACAGTGCCGCCGACAGGCGGTGCTCAAGCTGCGGGGCGTCGTGGCCGGCCTCGGCGGCGAGGACGGTCGCGAGGTGGAGCTCCAGCTCCTCGTAGAGCTCGCGGGCCCGCGCTTGCAGTGCCGGGGACTCGGCGATCATGCGCCAGAAGTGCGTGAAGCGGTCGGCGAAGCCGCCGAGTGGTTCCTCCCGGCGGGCCCGGGCGACGAGGTCGCGGCGGATCGCCTCGACCGGGGACGTTCCCGCGGGCCGCGAACGGACCGCGTTCTCAAGCAGCGCACGGGCTTCCGGGGCCCGGTCGAGCAGCATGTCCTCTTTGCGGGGGAAGTGGTTGAAGACGGTCACCTTCGAGACGTCGGCGGCGTCGGCGATCTCGTTGACGGTGACCGCGTCGAAGCCGCGGCGGGCGAACAGCTGGGTGGCGACGTCGGAGATCCGTTGGCGCGTTTCGGCTTTGCGTCGGTCGCGGCGGTTCAGGGGCGCGTGCATGTCGTCCATCACATTAGTGTACCCAACTCATTAATGAACCGGGTAAAGTCAAATGCATGAGTGAAGCAGATTACGACGTCGTCATCGCGGGAGGCGGCCCCGTGGGCCTCTTCCTGGCCTGCGAACTGCGCCTGCGCGGCCTCGACGTGGCCGTCCTCGAACGGCTCGCCGAGCCGTCCGCGACCGTCAAGGCCGGTTCGATCAACACCCCCACCGCCGAGGCCTTCTACCGGCGCGGCCTCCTCCCCGAGCTCCAGGCGGCGCAGGAGCGGAACCTCGAAGCGTTCCGCGCCTTCATGGACCGCAGTGGCGCGCAGGGCCCGGCCAAGCCGCCGCCCCGGTTCGCCGGGCACTTCGCGGGCCTGATGCTGTCCGGCGACCTCCTCGACGAGGACGACCCGGAGCTGGCCGGCCACGGCCCTGCCGACGGCGTCGGCATGGTCAACCAGCTCCAGATCGAGACGATCCTCGGCGCCCGAGCCGAAGCGCTCGGCGTCGCGGTCAGGCGCGAAGCCGAGGTCACCGGCTTCACCGACCACGGTGACCGCGTGGAGGTCGCGACGACGAGCGGCCCCGTGACCGCGGGCTGGCTCGTCGGCTGCGACGGCGGCCGCAGCCTGGTCCGCAAGCTCGCCGGGTTCGCGTTCCCCGGCACCGACCCCGAGATCACCGCGCACCAGGCGATGGTCGAACTCGAAGGGGCCGAAGCGCTCGGGACGGGCTGGCACACCACGCCGACGGGGATCTACGCGCACGGGCCGTTCCCCGGGCGCATCCTCACCGTCGAGCTCGACGGCCCGCCCGCCGACCGCGACGCGCCCGTCACCGCCGCCGAACTCGAAGCGAGCCTGCGGAAGGTGTCGGGCGCCGACGTGCGCGTCACCGCCGTCCGCACCGCCACCAGGTTCACCGACAACGCCCGCCAGGCCGCCGACTACCGCCGCGGCCGGGTCCTGCTGGCGGGCGACGCCGCGCACGTCCACTCCCCCTTCGGCGGCCAGGGCCTCAACCTCGGCATCGGCGACGCGATGAACCTCGGCTGGAAGCTCGCCGCGACCGTCCAGGGCTGGGCCCCGACGGGACTGCTCGACACCTACACCGCCGAGCGCCACCCGATCGGCGCGTGGGTCCTGGAGTGGACGCGCGCGCAGATCGCCCTGATGCGCACCGATCCCCAGTCGCGGGCGCTGCGCGCGCACATGGCCGAGCTTCTGACCACAGTGGACGCGACGACGTACGTCGTCAAGCGCATCTCCGGCGTCTGGCACCGCTACGACCTGCCCGGGGACCATCCGCTCGTCGGCCGCAGCGCCCCCGACGTCGCGTTCCGGGACGGCACCCGCCTCGCCGACCACCTCCGGGACGGCCGCGCGCTCCTCATCGGCCTGGACGGCGACGCGAAGGCCCCCGACGGGTATGGCGACCGCCTCTCGGTCCTGAACGCCGAGCCCGCGGAGCCGTTCGAGGCGGCCGCGCTGCTGGTCCGGCCCGACGGCGTCGTCGCCTGGGCCGGAGACGATCCGGCCGATGCGACCGGCGCCGTGGTGGACTGGCTCGGCGAGCCGCGGATCTAGACTGGCCTGACGCCCCGGCCGCGACGATGCGGCCGGGCCGACGTCCGATGGGAGCCGCCCGACATGACCGAATTCCCGCCCGAGGTCCTCGACCGGTTCGCCGGTGCGGGGATGGACCTCCAGCAGCTGTTCTCCGCCGGGGAGCTCGGCGCCCGCATGGGCATCGAGGTCCTGGAGGCCGCGCCGGAGCGTGTCGTCGCGCGCATGGGCGTCGAGGGGAACCGGCAGCCGTACGGGCTCCTCCACGGCGGCGCGTCGGCGGTCCTCGCCGAGACGCTCGGGTCGGTCGGCTCGATGCTCCACGCCGGGCCCGGCAAGATCGCGGTCGGCGTGGACCTGAACGTGACCCACCACCGGGCGGTCCGCTCCGGGACCGTCACCGGCGTGGCGGTGCCGATCCACCGCGGCCGGTCGACCGCGACCTACGAGATCGTCGTCAGCGACGAGGACGACCGGCGCGTGTGCACCGGCCGCCTCACCTGCATGATCCGCGACGCCCCGCAGGGGTGACAGGATTCGGGAGCGCCTCGGCGGTTCTGCACATTTCGGGCGCACTGAGGCGCCCCCAGCTCGATAGTGCCTGAGTGCACCGACACTTCGCGGCGCGAAGTGTCAGTGCACTGCGGTCATTCGCGGTCGAGGAGGGTCTGCATCGTGCCGAAGTCGACGCCGTCGTCGAGGGGCTCGTAGGAGTCGGCTTCGAGGAGGGCGATCGTCGCGCGCCGCGCCGCCGCGTAGGCGGCCGAGGCGAGGCGCGGGCCGAGGCTGATCCGGGCGGCGCCGAGGGCCGCCAGCGCGGAGGGCGCGGGGGCGCCGGGGCCGGCCATCACGTTGAGGGGCAGGGCGATCGCCTGGACGAGTGCGGCGACCGTGTCGGGGTCGGTGACGCCGGGGACGAAGATGCCGTCGGCGCCCGCCGCCGCGTAGGCCGCGGCGCGCTCGACCACGGCGTCGAAGCGGGTGTCGGGGTCGCCGATGCCGGCGAGGTAGATGTCGATGCGGGCGTTGAGGAACAGGTCCGCTCCCGCGCCCTCGCGGGCGGCGCCGAGGCGTTCGACCTGCTCGGCGAGCGGGCGGAGGGAGCCGGGGGTCTCGGCGACGGTGTCCTCGATGTTGACGCCGACCGCGCCCGCGTCGGCGACCGCGGCGAGGGTCTCGGCGACGTCCTTCGCGGTGACGCCGAAGCCGGATTCGATGTCGGCGGTGACGGGCACGTCGACGGCGCGGGCGACCCGCTCGACGAGGTCGAGGGCCGCGTCCCGGTCGAGGCGGTCGCCGTCGGGGCGGCCGAGGCTCCAGGCGACGCCGGCGCTGGTGGTGGCGATCGCGGAGGCGCCCGCGGCGGCGATGACCGCGGCGCTGGCGGCGTCCCAGCAGTTCGGGAGGATGAAGGGCGGGGCGGTGTGGAGGGCGCGGAAGCGCGCGGCCTTCTCGTTCGTCATGCGGCAATCAAAGCAGCCGTGCCGCTTCGCGTCCGGCCGGAAGGCGACATGACCGTCCCCGCCGCGGCCGGGGCGGCCCCGCACATCGAGAGAGCGCTCTCTGATCGCGCGGGCGATTCGGCCACCCCGGTCGCGGGGCCGTCAGGTGACGGTCAGGGTGAGGCGGGTCGGGTTGCCGTCGAAGGCGACGCCGGACTGGTCGGGGACGCCGTCGGGGGTGACGTCGTCGTAGGGGAACGCGTAGCCGATCGGCGAGTTGTCGTGGACGGCGCGCGCGTAGTGGTTGGTGACGTCGTTGGCGTAGAAGTCCGCCACCGGGGCGCCGTTCGGCTGGTCCGGGTGGTTGTGGACGGTGCTGCGGTTGAACGCGGCGGCGAGGCGCGCGAGGGCGGCCTTCTTCGCGTCGGAGTCGGTGGGCACGTTGGCGAACGGCCCGTGGTTGCAGGTGAAGATGTCGCGGTCGTCGGGCTTGCCGAAGGTGGAGCCGTCGTTGAAAACGAGGCTGTCGCCCTGCACGCGGCCGGTGAGGACCCCGCGCCCGCCCTGGAGGTCGATGCGGAGGTCGTTGGCGCGGTAGTGGTCCCAGACCTGGTTCGCGTAGCCGCTCCAGTAGCCGTTGAACGGCATGTCGGGCTGGCCGAAGTAGGGGGCCATGACGTTCTGGGGCGACATGACGCGCAGGATCCTCCCGGAGCCGTCGCGCATGATGAGGCGGTCCCAGGGCTGGCCGTCGGCGGCGGCCTGCGCTTCGAGGTCGGCGGCGATGCTCTCGACGGCGCCGCGGTCGAGGGCGGCCACCGAGTGGTCGCCGTCGCCTTGGAGGCGCAGGGCGATCGGGAGGGCGGTGACGAGGTCGACGTAGCTGACGTTGACGAACAGCTGCACGTCGTTGAAGGTGAACTCGCAGAACGAGGCGATCTTGCCGAAGTTGGCGTCATTGGCGTTCTGGAACGCGGGTTCGACGAGCGCGGGGCCGGGGTTCACGAAGAACTCCAGTTTGGACTCGCGCACGAAGTAGACGCGGGCGCCGTACATGCGCGGCAGGGTGACGACGACCGGCGCGGCGCCGGGCGCGTTGAGCGGGATCGCGCAGTCGACCGGGAGCGGCGTGTTGGTGCTGCCGGGCTGCTCGATGTAGTAGGGGCCCTGGCCGCCGGGGCGCAGGAGCATCATGCGGTCGGTGCCGAACTCGCGGCCGGTGACGTAGGCGTGGACGTTGCCCGTGTCGGTGTCGTTGGCGAGCGCGAGTTCGCAGGTGGCGGGCGCGGCGTCGGCCGTGGGGACGGCCCAGGTGCGCCACCAGGGCGAGCTGGCGGCGACGGCCCCTCCGGCCGCGGTCAGGGCGATCATGGACCTTCTTGAGACCATCGCGAACCTCCGTGGTGCGGATATCGAGGAATTCGCACATTAACATGGTTTGTTAAAAGATCAAAGGGGCGAACCCGGAAATACCAGCAACTTACGGACAGGTCCGTGTCGTGCACCCAAGGTGAGCGATGTCGGGTATTGACCTGGGGGCGTTCGGGTTTGTAGAGTACCCAATAGATCGACGTATTGAAACGATTCATTCCCTGGGGGCCACTTGCCTGCTCTCGAGACCGATCCCGCCCCGGCCGCCGCACCACCGCCCGCCGCTCCCGCCGTGTCGCTCAAGGGCGTCGCCAAGTCCTTCGGCGCCGTCCGGGCCCTGCGCGGCGCGGACCTCGACCTCTACGCCGGCGAAGCCCATGCGCTCGTAGGCGAGAACGGCGCCGGGAAGTCCACATTGATCAAGATCCTGGCGGGGCTGTACCGCCCCGACGCCGGGACCGTCGAGCTGGACGGCGAACCGGTCGCCTTCGCCGACACCGCGGCCGCGATGGACGCCGGGATCGCCGTGATCTACCAGGAGCCCGCGCTCTTCGGCGACCTCTCCGTCGCCGAGAACCTCTTCATCGGCCGCCAGCCCAAGGGCCGCTTCGGCCTCATCGACCGCGCCGCCATGAACCGCGACGCCGCCGCGCTCTTCGCGCGCCTCGGCGTCCCGATCGAACCCGACCGGCCCGCGAAGGGCCTGTCCATCGCCGACCAGCAGCTCGTCGAGATCGCCAAGGCCATCTCGCGCAGCGCCCGGGTCCTGGTCATGGACGAGCCGACCGCCGCGCTCTCCGGCGTCGAGGTCGAGCGCCTCTTCGGGGTCGTGCGGGCCCTGCGCGAGGACGGCGCCGCGGTCCTGTTCATCTCCCACCGCTTCGACGAGGTCGAGGCGCTGTGCCAGCGCGTCACCGTGATGCGCGACGGCGCGCACGTCTCCACCGACCTCCTCGCCGACGTCACCGTCGAGGAGCTGGTGCGGCGCATGGTCGGCCGCGAGCTCGGGGCGATGTTCCCGAAGCAGGACGTGGCGCCGGGCGCGGTGGTCCTGGAGGTCGCGGGACTGACCCGCGAGGGGCTGTGCCGGGACGTGTCGTTCACGGTGCGCGCCGGGGAGATCGTGGCGCTCGCGGGCCTCGTGGGCGCGGGGCGCAGCGAGGTCGTGCAGGCGGTCTTCGGGATCGAGCCGCGCGACGCCGGGACGGTGCGAGTGGACGGTCGCGAGCTGCCCGCGGGGAGCGCGCGGGCGGCGATGCGCGCCGGGGTGGCGCTGGTGCCGGAGGACCGGCGCCAGCAGGGGCTGCTCCTGGACCTGTCCGTCCTGCGGAACGCGACGATCACGCGGCGGAACCGCTTGTCGCGCTTCGGGTTCCTCATCGGCGGCGCGGAGCGGCGCGCGGCGGCGGACTGGAGCGCGCGATTGAACGTCAAGTTCGGGGACCTCGCGGACGCGGCCGGGACGCTCTCGGGCGGGAACCAGCAGAAGGTCGTGCTCGCGAAGTGGCTGGCGACGGGCCCGAAGGTGCTCATCGTCGACGAGCCGACGCGCGGCATCGACGTGGGCACGAAGGCCGAGGTGCACCGGCTGCTCTCTTCCCTTGCGGCCGAGGGGGTCGCGGTGCTCATGGTGTCCTCCGAGCTGCTGGAGGTGCTCGGGATGGCCGACCGGGTCCTGGTGATGCGCGAAGGGCGGATCGCCGGGGAGCTGGGACGGGACGAGGCGACGGAGGAGTCGGTGATGGTGCTGGCGACGGGGGCGGCATGACGGCGCTCGCGAAGGCGCGGACGGGATCCGCGGGGCTCGACCTGGTGCTGCGGTTCCGCGCGCTCGGACTCGTCGTCGCGCTCGCGGTGCTCGTGGGGGTCACGACGGCGCTGAACCCGCGGTTCCTCAGCGCGCAGTCGGTGCGGGACCTGCTGTTCGCGGCGGCGGTGACGCTGCTCCTGGCGTGCGGGATGACCGTGGTGGTGCTGACGCGCGGGATCGACCTGTCCGTGGGGTCGGTGCTCGGACTGTCGGCGTACGTCACCGGGAGCGCGTTGAGCGCCACCGGGATGGGGACGCCGCTGGCGCTGCTGCTGGGCCTGGCGGTCGGCGCGGCGTGCGGGGCGCTCAACGGAGTGATCATCCACTTCGGACGCGTGCCGCCGCTGGTGGCGACGCTCGGGACGCTGTACGTGCTGCGCGGCGTCGTGTACTTCATCGCGGGCGGGTCGCGGATCAACGCCTCGGACCTGCCGCGCGGGTTCCTCGACTTCGGGAGCGGGCACGTGCTCGGCGTGCCGTACCTGTTCGCGGTGTCCGTGCTGGTCCTGGCCGCGGTCGGGGTGTTCCTGGGCCGGTACCGGGCCGGGCGGGACCTGTACGCGCTCGGGTCGAACCCGGAGGCGGCGCGCCTCGCGGGCGTCCCGGCAGGGCGGCGGCTGCTGACGGCGTACGTGCTGTCGGGGGCGCTGGCCGGGCTCGGCGGGGTGCTGTACGCGGCGCGGTTCGGGACCGTGGACGCCTCGGCGGGGTACGGGATGGAGCTCGACGTGGTCGCCGCGGTCGTGGTCGGCGGGGTCGCGATCTTCGGCGGGTCCGGGACGGCGCTCGGCGCCGGGCTCGGGGCGCTGCTGCTCACGGTCATCGACAACGCCCTGCCGGTGCTGCGCATCGACCAGTTCTGGCAGCAGGCGATCGTCGGCGCGCTGATCCTCGCGGCCATCGCGCTCGACCGGCTCGTGAGCGTCAGGGCCGCAAGGGCACTGCGAACGAAGGGGTCCCATGTCGACTGATCTGCGCCGCCTCGCGCGGCCGCTCGCCACCTGGGACGCCGCGATCGTCGCGGTCACGGCGGTGTTCCTCGTCGTCGCGTCGATGACCGTGGAGCACTTCGGGACCGCGCGCAACGCCGGGTACATCATCCTCGACTTGGCGCCGATCCTCTTGCTGGCGTTGACGATGACGCTCATCGTGACCACCGGGGAGATCGACCTGTCGGTGGCGAGCACCGTGGGCCTCACGAGCGCCGCGATGGGCGTGATGTGGAACGGCGGCTTGGCACTGGAGACGATCATGCCGGTCGCCGTCCTGCTCGGGGCGGTCCTGGGCGCGGTGAACGGCCTGTTCATCACCGGGTTCGGGCTGCCGTCGCTCGCGGTCACGATCGGCACGCTCGCGCTGTACCGGGGCCTGGCGTACGTGCTCCTCGGCGACACGGCGGTCGCCGACTGGCCGCGGCTGTTCACGGGCTGGACGCTCGGGACGATCGGCGACGGGGCGGTGCCGAACGTGCTGATCCCGATGCTGGTCCTCGCGCTCGTCTGCGGGCTCGTGCTGCACGCGACGCCGGTGGGCCGCTCGATCTACGCCGCGGGCGCGAACCCGATCGCCGCGTCGTACGCGGGGATCGGCGTGGGGCGCTTGAAGTTCTGGCTGTACGTCGCCTCCGGGGCGATGGCCGGGCTCGTGGGCGTCCTGTGGACGCTCCGGTACTCCTCGGCGCGCGCCGACAACGCCGCCGGGCTCGAACTCACCGTCATCGCGGTCGTGCTCCTCGGTGGCGTCTCGATCTTCGGCGGCAAGGGCGCGCTGCCCGGCGTGCTCGCCGCCGTGGTCCTGCTGGTGTCGGTGCAGAACGCGCTGCGCCTGGCGCACGTCTCAACCGAGGCGCTCACCGTCGTCACCGGTTCCCTCCTCATCGCCGCCGTCCTCGCACCGAATGCCCTGGGCGCCTTGCGGACCGCACTCCGCAGGCGCGGCACCACCTCCACCGGCCGAACCGCATGAAAGGCAGCAAGCCCATGAACCGCAGACGCCTGACCCTCCTCACGACACCCCTCCTGGCCGCGGCCCTCCTCGCCGGATGCGGCGGCACCACCCAGGGCGACGACGACGCCGGCGGCGGGCCGGCGGGCGACGCCAGCGCCGACCCCAACGCCGAGTACGAGACCGGCCTGTCGTTCGCGATGCTCCCGAAGTCGGTGAACAACCCGTACTTCGACGCCTCCAGCACCGGCGCGGAGGCCGCGGCGACCGCCCTGGGGGGCGAGTTCGAGTACACCGGGCCTTCCGACGCGTCGGCGTCCTCGCAGGTCAGCTACATCGACACGTTGAGCCAGCAGGCCACCGACGTGATCCTCCTGTCGGCCAACGACCCGAACGCCCTGTGCTCCTCACTGGAGCAGGCCCGCTCGGGCGGGTCCGTCGTCGTCACCTTCGACTCCGATGTGGACCCGTCGTGCCGGGACCTGTTCGTGTCCCAGGTGGACAGCGACGAGGTCGGGCTGGCGCTGCTGGAGATGGCCGCGGAGCAGATCGACGCGACAGGCGAGATCGCGATCCTCTCGGCGACCGCCAACGCCACCAACCAGAACGCGTGGATCGAGGTCATGCAGGCCGAACTGGAGTCGAACCCCAGCTACGCCGACATGGAGCTGGTCGACGTCGTGTACGGCGACGACGAGGACGAGAAGTCGTTCTCCGAGACCCAGGGCCTCCTCCAGGCCCACCCTGACCTGAAGGCGATCATCTCCCCCACGACCGTGGGCATCGCCGCGGCGGCCCGCTACCTGTCGGGCTCGGAGTTCAAGGGCCAGGTGGCCCTGACCGGCCTGGGCACGCCGAACCAGATGCGCGAGTTCGTCACCGACGGCACGGTCACCGAGTTCGCCCTCTGGGACCCGACGGCCCTCGGCGAGCTCGCCGCTTACACCGGCGCGGCCGCGGCCTCGGGCATCATCACCGGCGCCGAGGGCGAGGTGTTCACCGCGGGCGACCTCGGCGAGTACACCGTGGGCGCCGACGGCGTCGTCACCCTCGGCCCGCCCACACGCTTCAACGCCGACAACATCGACGACTTCGACTTCTGAGGCCCGCAAACCGGGCGGCCGCTCACGCGGCCGCCCGGCCAAGGGGTTATTCGCGGGCGGCCTCGATCTCCGCGAGGGCCTCGCCGGGGATGCGGCGGGGCAGTTCGACCAGGACCTCCGTGCGGCCTCCGGCGAGGCGTTCGCGGAGTTCGCCGAGGCCCTTGGCGGTGACGCGGATCTGCGGCGGGTCGATGACCCGGCGGCCGGTCCTGGGGTGGGAGTGCGACTGCGGGATCTCGGAGAGCCTCCCGGCCGCGATGGCGGACTGGTAGACGCGCCACGAGTGGTCGCTCCGCTGGCGGTACGTCCACCCGAGGTCCCCGAGCGCGGCGAACAGGCGGTTCTGCCCGATCTCGATCGACGGGTCCCGAGAGAGGATCTTCGCGGAGTCGGCGACCGAGAAGTCGCCGCGCCCGGAGGCGAGCACCTCCCACGAGGCGGCCGCCGGGGCGATGTCGGCGAGCTTGACCTGCAAGCGGCGCTTGGCCTCCAGCGCGGCGAGGTAGCGGCGGGCCACCTCGATCTCGTCGAGCTCGTCGGCGTCCACAGGGGTCGGCGCGACCGCGACGTCGGCGGCGATCCCGCGAAGGACCACGGCCGTCTGCGCGGCGTCCTGATAGCGCTGCC
Source organism: Glycomyces sp. NPDC047369 (assembly GCA_040643255.1). Taxonomy (GTDB): domain Bacteria; phylum Actinomycetota; class Actinomycetes; order Mycobacteriales; family Micromonosporaceae; genus Glycomyces. The sequence goes on from JBEYTX010000004.1 coordinate 283,849, forward strand.
ACGCGCGGTAACCGAGGTGCGGCATGGCGTCCCGCGCTGCGGGCTGCTGAACGGGGGCGGATTCGAGCATGTTCGGCTCCTCTCGGGAGGGCGTCCTCAGCGGCTTCCAAGGACCGTCCTACCTTCGATCATACGTTCGGGGTACGACATTTTCCCCACCCGCGAGCACACCGATTTTCCCAGTTCAGCGGGGAAATTTCGGCCGTCCCGGCCACCGCCGCGAGCCGCCCTGCCCTACCCTTGGAGGCGATCATCCGCACCCCCGGGAGTGAGCCACTTGGACGACGCGGCACCGACCCTCCAGGACATCCTGCGCCGCCGACAGCAGGACGCCTTCGTCGGCCGCGACTCGCGGCTCGCCGAGTTCCGCGACAACCTCCGCCTCCCGCCCAACGACCCCGCGCGCCGCTACATCGTCAACGTCTACGGCATCGCGGGCGTCGGCAAGTCCTTCCTCCTCCAGCAGTTCCGCCGCATCGCCCAGGCCGAGGGCGCCGCCTGCTCCTATGTGGACGAAGACTACTTCGAGGTCGTCGAGACCATGTCCGCCATCGCCGCCGACCTCGCCGCCCAGGGCGCCCGCCTCACCGAGTTCGAGGCCCAGCTCGCCACCTACCGCCAGCGCCGTAGCGAGCTCGAAAGCGATCCGAATGCGCCCCTTGGCGACATGCTCACCACCAGCACGGTGCGCGCGGGCATGGCCCTCGCAAAGTCGGTGCCGGTGGCGGGTGCGATCACCGAGTTCGTGGACACCGATGCGCTTGCCTCCCAAGCGAATCGCTTTCGCGCCTTCTTGGTGCAGAAGTTCAAGAAGAAGGCCGACATCGACTTGCTGCTGTCGCCGGTGGAGGTCCTGACGCGGGAGTTCGTCGGCGCCGTCAACCGGATCACCGCGGAGCGACCGGTCGTGCTGTGCTTCGACACCTTCGAGCGCACCGCGCCCTACCTGGAGGACTGGCTCCTCGACCTGTTCTCCGGCAAGTTCGGCGGCCTCTCGGCGAAGGTCGTCACCGTGGTCGCCGGACAACTCGCGCTGGCCGACAACCGCTGGTCGCCGCTCCGCAGCCTGATCGCCGCCTTCCCGCTCGAACCCTTCACCGAGGAGGAGGCCCGCGGCCTCCTCGCCCAGCGCGGCGTCACCGGCGAACCTGTCGTGGAGGTGATCCTCTCGCTCTCCGGCCGCATTCCGATGTGGCTGGCGACCCTCGCCGAGAACAGCCCGCAGGACCCCGGCGCAGTCCTCGACCCGACCGAGAACGCGGTCAAGCGCTTCCTCAAATGGGAGCCCGACGAACAGCGCCGCAAACTGGCCGAAGCAGCCGCTCTCCCCCGCCGCTTCAACCGCGACCTGCTCCCCGCCGAACACGTCGACCTGTTCGACTGGCTCCGCGGGCTGCCCTTCGTCTCCCGCACCGGCGACTTCTGGCGCTACCACGACGCAGTCCGCGACCCCATGCTCCGATCGGCCCGCATCGCCTCGCCCCACCGGTGGCGCGAACGCCACCAGGCCCTCGCCGACCACTTCGCCGACGAACGCGACGCGCTCGGCCTCGAAGTGGACCAGCGGTGGGACGACGAGCAGTGGCGAGCCCTCTACCTGGAGGAGGCGTACCACCGGCTCTGCGTGGCACCGGTGTCCGCACTGCCGGAGGTGCTCAGCCGGGTCGCATCGGCTGCGGACACGAGCACCGTGCTCGCCCGCCGCTGGGCCGCGATGCTCACCGAGGCAGGGAAGGCGACCGACACCGAGCGCCTGCGGTCATGGGGATCGCGCCTCACCGAACTGCTCAAGGACGAGGCCGACGACACCGCGTTCCTGACCTCCCTGATCGACAGCGGCGACCTCGAGCCGGACACTTTGCGGCTCACGCTGGTAAACCGCGCTTGGTCGCACCGAACTCGCGGCCGCTACGAGGAGTCGCTGGCGGATTGGAACCGCATTGTCGAACTCGACCGGGAGCGCGTCTCCAGCTACACCGAGCGGGGCGTCGTCTTGCAACTGCTGCAACGCTATGAGGAGGCGGTCGCCGATTTCGACCATGCGCTCTCACTCGTGCCGGAGGACGGCTGGAGCATCGCGCAGCGCGGCTTCACCTTCCATCTGCAGGGTCTTGAGGAGAAGGCGCTGCTCGAACTCGACCGCGCCATCGGCATCAGTCCCGGCCAGAGCTGGAACTACGTCCTTCGCGCATGGGTGCACGACGAGCGGGGCGACGCGGACGCCGCGCTCGCCGACTACAGCAGCGCCATCGAACTCGACCCCGAGGACAGCACCCCGTACGCCTTCCGCGGGTCGATGCACCGCTCGGCGGGGCGCCTGGAGGAGGCCCTGACCGACCTCGCCCGGGCGATCACCATCGACCCCGATTACGAATGGGCGTTGGAGCGGCACAGCGACACCTTGTTCGACCTGCGCAGGTACGACCTTCTCGTCCCCGATGCCGAGCGGCTCATCGGTCTCGGAGTGGACAGTGAATGGGTCTACGTGCGGCGTGTCATGGGATACCTGGCGTCGGGGAACACCGAAGCGGCGCTTGCCGAGTCCACCCGGATGACGGCCGAGTCGCCCTCGGACGGCACGCTGCGGTCACTGCATGCGCTCGCGCTAATGTCCGCGGACCGGCGCGACGAAGCGCACCGCGAGTTCCTCGCTGCGATCGATCCGCTCCGGTCGGAGCCGGACGCCGACCCGATCGAGTCCGGGCTCGGCCGTGTCATCGACCTGCTGCTCCTCGGTCGGCCGGAGGAGGCACGGGAGCTGCTTGAGGCGACCATGCGATCGGAGCCGACCGCCGAACAGATTGACGACCTCCTCGATGACCTGGCGTTCCTGACCGCTTGCCCCGGGATCGAGGTAGAAGGGTTGGAGGAGTTGAAAGCCGTTGCGGCCGCGCACCGGAAGCGGCTCCCCGAGGCCGGATGACCGCGGTGCCGCAAGCGGCACCGCGGTCCAGGAGAACTACGCCTTGCCGACGGCCGACACCAGGGCCTCCGCCAGCTCGGCGGGCTTGGTGAACTGGGGCCAGTGGCCGGTCGGGAGGTCGATATAGGTGACGTCCTTGACCGAGGCGGGCTCCTTGACGAAGGGGACGCCCTGCTCGATCCAGGCGAGGACCATGGCGGAGCTGAACTCGCAGCAGATCATGGTGACGGGGACGTCGAAGCGGCGCTCATCGGTCAGGACCTGCTTGTCGTAGGCGACGCCCTTGGGGGTGGGGATCGACCTGGCGCGGAAGGAATCCCGAAGCTCCGGGGTGAGGTCGACGAGGTCTTCGTCCTCGAAGACGTTCCAGTCGGGGAGGGGGATATCGCCGTCGACGACCGGGAGTTCGTCGTTGATGACGCCGCCGGGGCCGAGGGGGGCCGAGTCGACGTAGACGACGCGGGCGATGCGGTCGGGGCGGGCGTCGGCCACGGCGTGGGCGACCGCGCCGCCGCCGGAGTGGCCGACGAGGATGACGAGGCCGTCGAGTTCGTCGACCTTCGCGATGACGAAGTCGACGTGGTCGCGCAGGCCGATGCCGGAGCGGTCGGCGTCGACCGACTCCATGCCCGGCAGGGTCAGCGCGTGGGTCCGGTGCCCGGCCTTCTCCAAGGCGGGGGTGATCTCGTCCCAGGAGGACGCGTCGAGCCAGAAACCGGGGATCAGAATGATGTCCATGGCCCGACCCTAACGGGAGGGGCCGACATTCCGGGCCGGTTCGCGGAGCCGCAGGTCAGCGGTAGTCGTTCTCCTTCAGTTCGACGACCCAGGCGCGGCGCTCGCAGATGAGGCCGTCTCTCATGACGAACACCTCGGCCATGGACATGCGCATCTCCTCGCCGTTGTCGCGGGTCGCGGCGCCGGTCAGTTCGGCCATGACCGTGTCGTCCTGCTCGACCATGCGGACCACGTCGAGGGTCGGCGGCCCGATGAAGCCGGGGCCCTCGATCGCGGCGTCGTACGCGGACTTGCCGCTCAGCTGGAACGCGCCGTAGACGGTCCAGGCGATGTCGTCGGTCAGGCAGGACAGGATCTGCTCGTGGTCGCTGCGGCGGAAGCCGTCGAGGTAGCGGTTGACGGTGTCGGTGTTGCGGGACATGGCGTGGTCCCCCTCCCTGTGGCGGACGGCCGACGCTACCCGGCGCCACCGACAATCCGGCCGGAACGGCGGGAATCAGCCCGCACGGAGGGTCATGACCGTGATGTCCGCGTTCGCGCCGACGCGGATCGGAGGGCCGTTCGTGCCGGCGCCGTTGGTGACGTAGACCTGGGTGCCGTGGTGGGTCTCGAGGCCGGTGAGCTGGCCGCTGCGCCAGCGCGAGAGGAGGTGGACGGGCCACATCTGGCCGCCGTGGGTGTGGCCGGAGAGCTGGAGGTCGACGCCGTACCCGGCGAGGCGGTCGACGGCGCTGGGCTGGTGGGCGAGGAGGACGACCGGGCGGGAAGGGTCGCGGTCGCCTAGGGCCGCTTCGAAGTCGGGGCGGGTCTCGGTGGCCTCCATGTGGCGCTGCTCGACGATGAGGTCGTTGACGCCCGCGAGGTCGAATCCGGCGAGTTCGACGCGGGTGTTGGGCAGGCCGGTCATGCCGAGCTCCTCGACGCGCTCGTACCAGGCGTCGGCGCCCACGTAGTGCTCGGCGTTGCCGGACACGAAGAACGCGCCGTCGCGCGACTCGAGGCCGGCGAGGGGCTCGGTGGCGTCGCGGAGCTGGTCGGCCTCGTTGCTGGCGAGGTCCCCGACGAAGGCGATGAGGTCGGCCTGCGTGCTGTTGATCCGCTCGACGACGCGCCGGCAGTAGCCGCTGCCGCGGATCGCGGAGAAGTGGGTGTCGCCGACGATCGCGATCCGGTAGCCGTCGTAGGCGCGATCCAGGCGCGGGAGCGCCAGTTCCAGGGGTTTCAAGCGCGGCGTCCGGTAGCCCTCGTAGAGGCCGTCGCCGACGGTGCCGAGCGCGACCGCGGTCGCGCCGAGGCCGATCGCGCGGGAGACGACGCGGCGGCGGGAGAGCCCTTCCGGGGTGCCCTCGGGTTCGGCGACGATCCGCTTGAGGGGGCCCTTGTCGGATTCGACCTTGTTGCGGCGCAGGAGGAGCCAGCGGACGGGTTCGGCGATGAGGAGCACGCCCGCGAGGTACATCAGGACGCCGAACCAGATCCAGCCGGGCCATCCGACCGCCGCCTGGAACCACATGGGGCCGTGGACGGAGGGCGTGAACACCACGGCGAGCATCCCGAACGCGCCCAGGACGCCGAGGGCGAGGCCGCCGACGAGGCGCCAGCGCGAGCCGCGGCGCGTGGTGTCGCGGACCAGGCGCATCCACAGGTACGCGTGGAGGAGCGCGAAGCCGACGGGGATCGCGATGTCGGGGACGGTCGGCCAGAGGACGTCCATGTCAGCGCCCGGCCAGGGCGCCGCCGTTGGACTGGATGATCTGCGCGGTCACGTGTCCGGACTCGGGCGAGGCGAGCCAGGCCGCGAGGGCGGCGATGTCGCCGGGGGTGCCGGGCCGCTTGTTGTCGGTCTGTCCGATGAGCATGGTGCGGCGCTGCTCGGTCATGCTGGTGCCGAAGAACTCCGTGTCCTCGGTGTAGCCGGGGGCGATGACGTTCGCGGTGATGCCGCGGGCCCCGAGTTCGGCGGAGAGGTCGATCGCGTACGGGTGCAGGGCGGCCTTGGAGGCGCCGTAGCTGCCGGACCCGGAGCCGCGGTAGGCGGCGATGGAGCTGAACAGGAGGATGCGGCCGCCGTCGTTGAGGATCGGCTTCAGGCCCTCGACGAGGTGGACGGCGGTCATCACGTTGAGCCGCAGGTTCGCGGTCCATGCCCACGAGGTGCGTTCGAGCCCTTCGAGATCCGAGGGGGCGTGCGCGGCGGTGTTGCCGCCCGCGACGGCGGCGATGACGTCGATGCGGCCGGCGTGCTCGGAGGCGTGCTGCAGCACGGCGAGGGCGCCTTCGACGGTCTCGAGGTCGGCGGCCACATAGGACGCCTTTTCGCCGATGTGCTGTGCGGCGTCGGCGAGGACGTCCTCGCGGCGGCCGGTGAGGATGACGTCGTCGCCTGCGGCGGCGAGGCGCTGGGCGACGGCGAGGCCGATGCCGGTGCCGCCGCCGCTGACCACTGCGGTGCGTGCCATGCGGTGCTCCTTCGGTCGGGTCCGGGCCCGACTCTAGCGCGGCGCCGCCTCCCGGGAGGAGCGGCGCATCGCCCACCAGGTCAGTGCGATGACGAGGAGGGTCATGACGGCGTTGTTGGCGTACTTCGCGACCAGATCGACCTCGCCGATCGGGTCGGTGATGAAGCTGGGGAGGACGACGGCGTACAGGGCCCCCGAGGCGAGCGCGACCGCGTGCCGCGGCGTCCAGGTCGTGGAGCGGGACCAGTGGGCGACGGCGATCGCACCGCCGCCAAGGAGGACGGCGGCGACCGCGAAGCCGGTCCAGGAGTAGGAGACGGTGGAGGCGATGATCGCGGCGGCGCTGGCGGGGACGAGGACCCACGCGGGCGGGACGCGGCGCGGAAGCCGAGCGGGCTTGCGGCGCAGGAGGAACGCGAGCGCGATGAGGACGGCGGCGCAGACCGCGGCGCCGGTGAGCTGGGCCGGAGAGGCGTGGTCGGTCTCGTTGGCGTAGTGGTCGCGGAGGATGAAGTAGGCGGCCGCGAGGTAGGCGACGGCCGTGACGACCAGGCCGGGGGCGCGGAGCCAGGGCCGCTGCGGGCCGCGCGTGTGGATCGCCTCGACGATGACGATCGGGGCGGTGAAACTCCAGGCCATGTGCCCGCCGACGAAGGTCAGCACGGTGATCGCGCTGATGCCGAGCGCGTCGATGCGGGTCGGTCCGGTCATCGCCGCCCAGTAGTCGATGCCGCGGTAGTCCGTGGAGAACAGGGACTGGTCGATGATCCCGGCCTGGACGATGCCGAGCGCGGCCGCGAGGAGCAGCACGCCGGGCCAGCCGAGGCCGGTGCGGCGCGCAGTCTCGCGGATGAGGAGCGCGGGGGCGCCGTACAGGGCCGCGCCGATGAGGACCATGAAGACGAGGACGAGGGGGTGGCCGGTCGTGTCGTCGTAGCCGGAGAGGAGTTCGGCGCACACGGGCGAGAGGAGGGCGAGCCCGAGCGCGGGGACGAGCCGGTGCGCGGCGGGCCGGGTGGTCTGGTCCATGGCTCCGACGCTACGGGCGCGGGGCGCCGCGGCGCATCGTTCCGCGGTATCGACCCTGGTGACGGGGGTATCGGGACGCCGCGACTTTGGTCAGGCGCGGGCGATCTGGACGAGGTCGGGGCTCGCGCCGCGGCGGACGAGGAGGGCGCGGCCGGGCGGGAGCCGGCGGCTGGCGGTGCCGTGGAGGAGGCGTCCTTCGAGCCGGTCGCCGGAGAACAGGAGGCCGGGGCTGGACATGTCGGCGAGCTGGCGCAGCAGCGGCTCGTAGACGGCGCGGCTGGCGCCGCCGGTGCGGCGGGCGAGGATGAGGTGGAGGCCGAGGTCGGCGCCGTGAGCGGCGAGTTCGGTGAGCGGTGCGAGGGGGTTGCCCGCGGAGGTGGGGACGAGGTCGTAGTCGTCGACGACGACGAACACTTCGGGGCCGGTCCACCAGGAGCGGTCGCGCAGCTGCCGCGGGGTCACGTCGGGGCCGGGCAGGCGCTTTTTGAGGGCCTCGGCGAGCTCGAAGGCGTTCTGCGCGGCGTGCGGGCCGGTGTTGCAGTAGGTCACGAGGTTGCCTTCGGGGACCTCTTCGAGGTGGGAGCGGCGGTAGTCGACGAGGAAGATCCCGGCCTCGGCGCCGGGGCGGCGCGCGATCTGGCGCATGATCGCGCGCAGGAGCGTGGTCTTCCCGGTCTGCGTGTCGCCGAAGACGATCAGGTGCGGGTCGGCGGTGAAGTCGATGGCGGCGGGCCGCAGGTCGCTCTCGGCGACGCCGACGACCGGCGCCAGCGCGTACGGGTCGCCGTCCACCGGTTCGCGCAGGGGCGGAACGAGGTCGCGGAGCCTGAGGTCGGTCGGGAGGGCCTTGACGGCGGCGACGCCGGGACCGGGCCAGCGGCGGCGCACCGCTTCGGCGAGGTCGGTGAAGCCCTCCGCGAGATCCTCTGCGGAGTCCGAGCCGTCGATGCGGGGCAGGGCGATGTGCCCGAATTTCTTGTCGGCGGTGAGGACCCGGCCGGGGAACTCCTTGGGGAGCTGCTCGATGAGCTTGCGGTCGATGCCGGAGTCGAACGCGTCGGCCAGGCGCAGTTCGAGGCGCCCGGAGATGGACGCGGCGAGGCGGGAGCGGATCTGCGTCGAGTTGACGGCGGTGAGCACGGTGTGGACGCCCAGTGCCGGTCCGCGCGAGGCGATCTCCATGAGCAGGTCGTTGGCGTCCTCTTTGGCCTCGGTGAGGCCGCCCCAGCCGTCGACGGCGAGCAGGACGTCGCCGGGGACGTCGACGGCGCCGTCGGCCGCGGCCCGGCGCAGGCCCGCGGCGGAGTCGATCCCTTTGGCGCGCATGAGTTGTTCGCGGGCGTCGAGGAGCGAGCGGACCTCGGCGAGGGTGCGGGCGACGAGTTCGGGCTCGGCGCGGCCGGCCGCGACGGCGACGTGCGGGAGCCGCGCGAGGGTCCCGAGGGCGCCGCCGCCGTAGTCGATGACATACGCGGCGAACGCGGTCGGCGGGTAGCGGAGCGCGAGGCCGGAGACGAGGGTCCGCAGGAGCGTCGACTTGCCGGAGGTGGGCGCGCCGAGGACGGCGAGGTTCGCGTCGGCGCCCGACAGGTCCCATTCGAGGGCGTCCTGGCGCTGTTCGCGCGGGTGGTCGGCGAGGCCGAGGACCGCAATCAGCTTCGCGCCCGGTTCGGTCGGCTCGGTGTCGACGGCGTTGAGCGGCATGGACTCAGGCAGCGGCGGGAGCCACACCGGGCGGACCGCGGCGGTGCCGTCGGCCTGGGCGGCGAGGGCGAGGGAGGCGACGAGGACGCGGAGCACGGAGTGCTCGGGGTCGGGCTGCTCGCCGCCGGGGCGCAGGGCCGCGGAGTTGACGAGCGCGTCGAGGACGTTCACCGTGGGCGGTACGGGCCACGGGAGCACCGGGAGGCTCCGCTGCTCGACGTCGCGCGGCGGCGTGTACTTCCCGGAGACCATGGCGGCCTTGAACCTCGTGAAGATCGTCGTGTCCACTTTGAGGTACCCGGAGCCGGGCTCGGGCGGGAGCCGGTAGGCGTCGGGGACGCCGATGGCCTCGCGGCTCTCGGCCTCCGAGAACGTGCGCAGGCCGATCCGGTACGACAGGTGCGATTCGAGGCCGCGCAGGTGCGCCGCCTCCAGGCGCTGCGTCGCGAGCAGCAGGTGCACGCCGATGGACCGGCCGATGCGCCCGACCGCGACGAACAGGTCGGAGAAGTCGGGCTTCGCGGTCAGCAGCTCGGAGAACTCGTCGATGATGACCAGCAGGTGCGGCAGGGGCTCCAGCTCGGGCCCTGCCTCTGCACGACGTGCTTCCCGCAGGCGCGCATAGGCGTGGACGTTCGGGAGGTTCCCGGCGTCCTTGAGGATCTGCTGGCGCCGCGTCATCTCCCCGTAGAGGGCCTCGGCGAAGCGGTCGACGAGCCCCAGGTCGTCGGCGAGGTTCGTGATCGCGCCCGCCGAGTGCGGCAGGTCGTCGCAGTCCGCGAACGTCGCGCCGCCCTTGAAGTCCACAGTGAGCAGGGCGAGGCGGTCCGGCGGGTGGCGCACCGCGAGCGCCGCGACGAGCGTGCGCAGGGCCTCGGACTTGCCGGATCCGGTGGCGCCCACGATGAGCCCGTGCGGGCCCATGCCGCCGAGCGCCGACTCCTTCAGGTCGAGTTCGACGACGCGGCCGTCGGCGTCCACGGCGAACGGGACGCGCAGCAGCGAGGACTCCTCCCGCGGGGCCCAGGTCCGGCGCCAGTCCACATCGGCCGGATCGGCGACGCCGAGGATGTCGGTGAGGCCGTGGACCCCCGAGAGGGCGTGCGAGACGTCGTCGAGCGCGAGCCGCCACGGGCTGACGGCGCGCGCGATCGCGGCCAGGTCGGCGGGGTCGAGCCGGTCGGGGCGCCCGGCCGCGGTGGTCTCGCCGACCGCGCCGTCGCTCCGCTCGATGCGGGTCACGGTGATCGACTCGGCGTCGACCCGGATCCGGACGGCGGTGTGCTCGGGCTCCTGCCGCTGCTCGGCGACGAGGGTCCACACGTGGACGCCGAGGAGTTCGAGCCCTTCGGCGTCGGGGACGATCCCCGGCAGCGACACCTGGTGCTCGCCGTCCACGACGACGAGGAGCCGCCGCGCGCCGGGACCGGGCGGGCCGCCGCGGCGGCGGCGCAGCTCCGCGGCGCGCAGCGCGAGGTCGTCGGCGAGGAGCTCGGCGAGTTCGGCCGTGGTCGCGCAGATGAGCGGGACGGGGACCTCGGCGGCGGTCGGGTCGGCGAGGAGGTGCGGCAGCCACGACAGCGAGGTCCACTGGGGAGCGACGTTGGGGTGGGCGACGACCGCGACCCGCAGGTCCTCGGGGGCGACGAGGACCGCGAGCTGCGCGAGCATCGCCTGCGCGGCGGCGCGGGTGCGCGCGAACTCGCCGACGATCGCGGTCTCCCCCGCGTCCCCGACGGGCACCGTGAGCGGCTGGTCGGCGAGGTTCGCGTACTGCTCGACGAGTTCCTCGGCGCCCGAATGGCATACGGGGTCGTAGACGACGAGGGGGCTCTGCTCGTCGATCTTCAGCGACAGCGGCCGGCTCAGCGGCACCGACGCGAGGCCGCACCTGACGTGCAGCAGGTCGGGGTCGGTGTTGCGCCGCTCCCAGCGGCGCCCCGGGTCGCACGCGAGGCCCAGGAGCAGGCCGGGGTGCGGGTGGCGGCGGGCGGCGTGGTCGCGCTGGGCCTTCACGGCCTCGCGGATGGTGTGCCGGGCGTCCTCGAGGTAGTCGAGGTACCGCTCGCGCTCCTGCCGGAGCTTGCGGCGCGGCCCGGACCGCATGGCCACGAACAGGACGACGCCCATCGCGACGCTCGCGACGAGCATGAGCAGCCCGGCCGTGGCGTACAGGGGCCGCTGGAGGTTCGACAGGACCATGATCATCGCGCCCGAGCCGGACATGAGCGGCATCATGAGCATCGGCGCGCCCATCGCCGCCGACGGCGGGTCCCCCAGGGCCGGAGGCGAGGCGAGCGTGATCGGATCGGTGGCGACCTCGGGCGCGGGGCGCCGGGCCGGGCGGCGGACGACCTCGGTGCCCATCAGATCCCGCCGACCATCGCGTACAGGCCCGACAGGTGCCCCGCGAGCGCGATCATCCCCGCGACCAGGAGCGTCTCGGCGACGGCGACCACCCGCCGCCACCATGCGGCCGAGACCGCCGAGCGGGAGACCGACGCGACCGAGACGTACGCGAGCCCGGCGAGCACCGCGAGCGCGGGCAGCCACGACAGCAGCGGCGCGGAGTGGCCGATCCACAGCCATGCGGCCCAGGCGAACGCGGCCATGCCGGTGAGGCGCAGCGGGGCGACGTGCCGCACGAGTTCGAAGATCCGGGAGCGCGTCAGCAGCGCGAGCGCGCCGCCCGCGCCCATGAGCGAGGCCCACGGATCCGCTTGGGCGGCAAGGAGGACGGAGGCGGCGGCGGTGGTGGCGGCGAGGCCGCAGACGGCGCCGGTGAGGCGCGCGTCGGTGGCCTGGAGGCGCCGGGCCAGGTGCTCGTCGCTGGTGGGGCCGCCCGCTCGGACGTCGCGGTCGAGGGCGAACAGGCCCGCGGAGGACATGGCGAGGCGGGGCACGAGCGCGATCGCGAAGAGCGAGAGGAGGAGTGCGAGGGTCTCGGCTCGGACGGCGGTGAGGCCCAGGCGGGCCCACAGGGCCCAGGCGAGGGCGCCGAGGCCGAGCGCGACGGCGAGGCCGACGGCGTAGGCGGTGGCGAGGCGGGCCCCGGCGCGGGCGACGACGACGAACGCGAGGGCGGCGAGGCCGGCGCCGATCATGCGGGTCGCGGTGTGGGCGTGGCCGTCCGCGGCGAGGACCTCGACGGCGGTGTGGCCGGTGCGCCCGGCCCACAGGACGCCGCCGGTGAGCGCGAGGTGGGTCATGAAGTCGTGCTGGCGGGCCGACCACCAGGACATGAGGACGGCGAGGAGGCAGACGAGGCCGCCGGTGAGGAGGACCGCGGGGTCGGAGCCGGGGCTGAGCGCGGCGGCGGCGACGAGGATCCCGGCGGTGGCGACGGCGAGGAGGCGGCCGGTGCCGGACTCCCAGCGGGCGCCGCCGGCGTCGACGGCGTCCTCGACGGCGTCGCGCACGTCCTCGACGGTGTCGGGGAGGGCCGCGGCGGTGGCGTCGTGGAGGAGGAGCACGCCGCCGTCGGGGACGCTCGCGGCGGCGAGGGTGTCGCCGGGGGCGAACGTCGCGCCGTCGATCGTGGACAGCGCCCAGCCGGTGCCGTCGGCTTCGGGCTCCTCGGGTCCGGTGTGCCGCAGGAGCTGCGGGAGGAGCTCGGCGACCGGCAGGTCGTCGGGGAGCGCGAGGTCGCGGGTGGCGCGGGGGCCGACGATCGTGACGGTGCTGTATCGACCGGGCAAGGTGGGCCTTTTCAGTCTTGGTCGTAGGGGGCGGTGACCGCGGCGTCGCGTTCGGCCTGTTCCTCGGCGTCGCGCTCCTGCTGCTTCTGGAAGGCGCCGGCCACGGCGATGGCGGCGACGATGAGGGCGACCGCGACCGCGCCGATGAGCGCGGCGGGCCACAGGGGCTGGCGCTGCCGCCAGCTCCGGGCGGAGCCGTACAGGACGGCGGCGCGGAGCTGGCGGCGGCGCAGCGCGGCGGCCTGGAGCACGTAGCGCTCGCTCTGGCCGGTGCGCCGCATGACCATCGGCGCGAGGTCGGTGCCGGGGTCGGGCGCCGCGGGCGGCTCGGTCAAGAACCCCACCGGGCGTCGATGCGGGAGATCGCGCCGTTCCAGTTGGTCCCGGCGTCCTCGGTGGCGGTCGCGAGCTTGTTGAACGCGGCCTGCACGTCCGTGAACTCGGATTCGGTGGTGGTGTTGAAGGTCTGGAAGCCGGCGGTGCCGGCGCCGACCCACTTGGGGGTGACGGTGCCGACCGCGGACTGGATCTGCCCGAGGATGGCCTCGAAGCGGCCGCGGTAGGTGTGCTGGACGCCCGCGAGGTTCTGGAGCTCGCCGACGTTGCCGTACAGTTCGTATCCCGTGCCAGGCATGATGGACTGTCCTTTCTAGACGGCGATGTTGATCGGCTTGATGCCGGGGAGGCTGCCGCCCGCGGTGGTGAACCCGGCCTCGTTGGAGTCGTCGGTGGTGAAGCCGTCGGTGCTGGTGGCGCCCTGCGCCATCGAGGAGACCCCGTACTTGTCGGCGAGGGCGTTGTAGGAGGTGACGAACTCGGCCTTGGCGGTCCGGAACGCGGTGAGCGCGTTGCCGCCCTGGGCGTTGACGTCGTTCTCCATCTCCTGGATCAGCGCCTGGAGCTGCCCGAAGAGCTCTTCGACGGAGAGGGAGTGGTCGTTGGCGCTGACGTTGAGCGCATTGGCCTCGGTGAGACCGAACTCGTTTCCGGCCATGGGGGTTCCTCCTCTGGATAAGGATGTGAATGACCCGTGCTGGGGAGCGTATCGGTACATGTTGACACGCGCATGAAGCGGAAGTAAAGAGGCGAGACGGCCTCCGAGGACACTCGGGAAGCGGTTCCACGACTCGTGCCCCACGGGTCACTTCCGTTGCGGCGCAAGCGAGACAGTTCATCCGATGTTATTCCAATCCTCGATGAACGGCGGTACGCTGAGCCGCAGTCGCGAGTCCGCACCCCCTGGAGGACCAATGGACTACGTGGGTATGAACCCCGCCCGGGCGAGCGCCGGCGGGGACGAGACGATGACGCTCGCCGAGAGCTATGGCGGCCTGCGGGGCGACCTCATGGGCACCCTGGAGTCCTGCATCGCGGCCGCGGGCGAGCCGGAGGTAACCGGCGGCTACGAGGACTTCGGCGAGCGCTGGTCGACCGACCTCGCCAAGACGGCCGCCCACGGCGAGAGCGTCGGCGGCAACGCCAAGATCACCGTCACCGACGGCACCGCCACCGACCAGGACAACACCGGGGGCTACCTCCTCGACGTCCCCCGCCCGAAGCCCCCCACGATCACCCCCTGAACCACCCCGAAGGAAGGGCGACGACGATGGCGACCATTCCCACCCTGGGCAGCTTCGATCCCCCGACCACCACCGCCGACGAGGGCGCCCTCGAGGACGCCGCCCGCGCGATGGACGCCCAGAGCGGCCGGATCATCGGCCGCGGCACCGAGACCGCCTCCCGCATGGCGACCACCGCCGTCGAGTTCTCCGAGCTCGTGTCCGAGCCGATCCGCACCCGCGGCGGCGAGTTCCTGTCCGCCGCGACCGCCGCCATGGAGGGCGCGGTGTGGGGCTCGGCCGTCACCGTCAAGTGGGCGGGCTCGGTGCGCGAGTACAAGGAGGCCGTCAAGGCCCTGCTCGCCGAGTGGGAGTCCGCGGTCGGCGACGCGTTCGGCATCCGCGAGTCCCAAGTGGGCGGCGGCACCCCGAACCTGACGCCCGCCGAGCGGGAGGCCGCGACCGAGGAGGCCACGGCCTACGCCGGGCAGCTCAAGCTCGCCGAGATGAACGCCGCCGCGAACGCGGCCTACGAGAAGTTCAAGGGCGACGCCGCCGACGCGGGCGGCATGCTCAAGGGCGGCCCCACCCCGAAGAACCTGCACGCCATGGCGGCGGACGGCGGCGTCGACTCGTGGTCGCTGTTCAACGTGTTCGGCATGGACGCCCCGATGCCCCTCACCGGCGACTGGGGCGGGGTCCTCGGCAAGGACCTCCTCGACGCGATCGCCCGCGGGAACATCGACGACCTCCCCGCCGAGGTGCGCGGCCAGCTCGGCGTGCTCCAGGCGCTCGTCGAGCGCGCCCACCACCTCCAGTCGACCGGCGGGACGCTCTCCGCTGGCGAGCTGGCGTACCTGGAGCAGTTCTTCGGCGCCGTCGACAAGAGCGTCTTCGACATGCCCGACCTGCTCGGGGACACGAACTGGTCCGACGCGGACAAGTCGCTCATCCTCGCCGGGATGGGCGGCGGCCTCCTCGCGCTCTCCGACGAGACGCTCGGCGGCGGCACGAAGCGGCTCCCGTCCTCGGTGGCCGCGTTCGTGGACACCTATGTGGGCAAGGGCCGCGGCGCGGACCTCAAGCCCCAGCACCACGACGGGGACGAGCTGCGCGCGCTCGCCGCGATGCTCGGCGCAGTGGACGACCGGGGCATGGCGCTCATGACCGGCGGCAAGGAGTTCTCCGGCGCGCTGACGATCGCCGTCGCCGAGCACCTCGACGGCGAGGCGGGCGGCTTCAGCATCGGCGAGGACACCGCCAGGACGATCCTCGACCACAGCACCGCGAACTTCGCGGCGAACACCGCGCTCCTCAACGGCGACCTCCAGCACCCGTTCTACAAGGAGCACACCGGGGAAGCGGTCCTGCGCGGCCTGTTCGGCCACCAGTGGTCCGACGGCGGCGCCGGCGGCGTCGGCATCATCGACTGGATCCCGCGCCTCGCGACCTCCGACGACCCCGAGCTGCGGAACCTCGCCACCGAGGCGGCCTACCACCTCATGACGACCATGTCGGACGACCAGGCCGACGGGCCCTGGAAGGACTCCGCCTTCCAGTTCTTCACCGACTCGTACGGGAAGATCGGCGACTTCGCCAAGGCGCCGCTCGGCGTCGCGAACCCGCTCATCGCGCAGTCCATGGGCCGCACCGCCATCGCGTACATCGACTACCTGGACGCCCCCAACATCGACCGCGACTCGCAGCTGACCCTCAGCGACGACCCCCGGGCCGACGACATGTTCCTGGACAAGGGGACCCGCGCCCGGTTCGTCGAACTCGTCATGGGCGACAAGACCGCCGGGAACGCGCTCGGCGAGGCCGCCTACGCGAAGGTCATCGGCGAGGCCGGCGGGATGGGCGGCTGGGACGGCTGGCAGGACGCCCGCAAGGAGGCCCTGGAGGACGGCGGGCTCATCGGGCTCCTCGACACCGCCTACAGGAACGTCTACGAGGACGCCACCGGCGACGCCGCCGACGAGGCGTCCCTGGACAAGCAGCACGCGACCTGGGTCCGCTCCGCGTCCACGGTGCTCAAGGAGATCGTCACCGAGCTGCCCGCCGTCAAGCCCATCAAGGGCGTCGGCCAGATGCTCATCAAGGAGGCCCTCGAACTGGGCAAGTGGGGCCCCAACCAGGTCGAGTCCAGCGCCATCTGGCAGTTCTCCGACAACGGCGCGCCCGCCCAGGGCGACCGCGCGGGCGACCCCGAGTACGAGAAGTTCGGCTTCGAGGTCACGCACTCGGTGGTCTCGAACCTGCTCGACGACCCGAAGTCCGGTGTGGGCATCGACGACGTGCGGGCGATCGACTCGCGGCTGGTCGAGAAGGGCTCGGACGGGCAGTACCGCCTGCGGCCCGCCGACGAGCTGCTCACCGTGAACGAGCCGCCGACGAGCGACGAGCACCGCGGGAACCTCGACTTCCGCGAGGCGAACGCGGCGCTCCAGCACCTGCTCCCCGACCGCGTCGGCAAGCTCTACGAGAGCTACGTCGACGCCTTCGTGGACCAGCGCAAGGACCAGTGAACCGGGAGGGGCCCCGCCCGCCCCTCCCCCGAGTTAGGAACCCTCCACTGTGACCCAGACCGATCCGCGTGCCCCGCAGCGCGACCTGCCCGACAAGATCCAGTCCTCGCTCGCGGGCCTGCGGGACCGCATCGGCGCCAACCGCGCCGTCGCCGCGACCGCGGCCGTCGTCGCCGTGGTGCTGCTGGTGGCGATCGTCGCCGCCGTGCTCGCCTCCGGCGGCGGGGGCGAGCCGCAGCCGCAGGCCGACACCTCGCCCGACGAGACCGCCTCGGCCGCAACGGGAGGGGACACGGCACCGACGCTGCCCGCCGACGGCGCCTACCTCGTCCGCCAGGAGGCCACCGGGCTGTGCGCGACCGCCGGGCCCGAGCCGGGGAACGACGCGCGCACGGTCATGGTCCTCGGCGACTGCGCCGCGACGTACCCGGCGAGCTTCGGCTTCGCCTCCGAGGGCGCGGGCGTCTACACCGTGAAGCTCGACTTCGCGCAGGACGACTGGCAGGCCTGCTGGGGAGCCGACGACCCCGCGGACGAGCCCGGATACCTCAGCGCCGGTTACGAATGCGCCGACTCCGACCTCCAGCGGTTCCAGCTCACCGGCGCCGGGGCCGACTCCTACACCCTCGCCGTCCTCGCCTCGGGCCTGTGCCTGGGGCTCCTGGAAGGCGCCGCGGCCGAGGCGGGCGCGGCCCTCGCGACCGCCCCGTGCGATCCCGACGACCCGAACCAGCGGTTCGCCCTGCTGGTCCCCTGACCCTCCTGTAAGGACCCCTCCTGTGGAACCCTGGCCGCCTCCCGCGCCCCGCGGGCCCCGGCACGCCTCGCCGAACGACCTGCCCGCGCGCCTCCGCGAACGATTCGAGCGGGCGCGGATGCGCCTGGGCACCAGCCAGACCATGGCCGGCGTCGCCGCCGTCGTCGCCCTCGTGCTCACCGTCGCGGTCGTCGCCGCGGTCATGGCCGCCGGGGGCGGCGACGAGCCCGAGGCCGCCGCGCAGGACGTCGACACCTCGCTCGCCTCGACACCGTCCCCTTCGGACTCGCCGTCGGCCTCGCCGTCCCCGAGCCCGTCGCCGTCCCCCTCGGCGACGACGGCCGAGGAGGCCGCCGACGCGCCGCGGAACACCACCGAGGAGCCCGAACCCGAAGCGCCCGAACCGGAACCGGAGTACCCCGCGGACGGCTGGTACCAGATCAAGCAGGAGGCCAGCGGCCTGTGCCTGAGCACCGGGCCCGAGCCGAACAACGAGGGCCGCACGGTGGTCGTGCTCGCGTCGTGCGGGTCGACGAACCCGGCGACGCTCCAGGTGGTCGCGTGGGACGAGGGCGTCTACGTCTTCAACATGCACTTCTCGGACTGGAGCGCCTGCATGGGCGCCGACGCCCCCGCCGACCAGGAGGGCTACCTCATGGCCGCGTACTCGTGCGAGTTCACCGAGACGCAGTTCTGGGAGCTCACTCCGCTCGGCGGCGGCGAGTACGCGATCAAGACCAGCGCCTCGGGCCTGTGCATGGGCATCCTCGAAGGCCGCTCCTCGACCTCGGGCGAGCCGACCGCGACCGACTCGTGCGACTCGGGGAACGCGGCCCAGCGGTTCTCGCTGGTCTAGGACCCGGCTTTCGCGCGCGCGTCCATGACGGTGTCCGCGTTGTCCTTGATCCAGTCGAACATGCCGCCGAGGCGGTCGGCGGTGCCGACGCCGAGTTCAGTGAGGCCGTAGGTGACCTGCGGGGGGACCGTGGGCTCGACCCGCCGCCACACGAGGCCGTCGGCGACGAGGTGCTTCAGGGTCTGCGAGAGCATCTTCTCGCTGACGCCGTCGATGCGCTCGCGCAGCTCGAAGAAGCGCAGCCCGTCGGCACGCAGGGCGAGCAGCACCCAGATGCCCCAGCGGCTGGTGATGTGGTCGAGCACCTGCACGGCCGGGCACTTCCCGTGAAACACCTCACTGCCGCCGCCGCTGACGGGCCAGGGCACCTGATTTCCTACGAACACGACATGAGCTTACTTCGGAGTGCGTGCTTCCGGAACCGCGTCGCGGCTCCTAGCTTTGGTTTCACCACTGACACAAGGGAGCACGAACCATGATCACCGTCACCGGAGCCACCGGCAACGTCGGCCGCCCGCTCGTCGCGGCCCTGACCGCCGCGGGCGAGCGCGTCAACACCGTCGCCCGCGGCGACCTCGAATCCGGGCCGGGCTCGACGCACTACCGGGCCGACCTGTCCGACCCCGCGAGCCTGAAGCCCGCCCTCGACGGCGCCGAGGCGCTGTTCGTGCTGACCGCGGGCGACTTCATCGTCGGCGGCGACATGGGCGCGGTCATGGACGTCGCGCGGGCGAGCGGCGTCCGCCGGGTCGTCCTGCTCTCCTCCCACGGCGTCGGCACCGGCCGCCACGCCGGGAACCTCGAAGCGGCCGTGCGGGAGTCGGGCCTGGAGTGGACGATGCTGCGGCCCGGGAGCTTCGCCTCCAACGCGTACGCCTGGGCCGAGTCGGTCCGCACCCGGCGGGTGGTCGAGGCGCCGTTCGGCGACACCGCGATCCCCGCCGTCGATCCGGCCGACATCGCGGCCGTGGCGGCGCTCGCCCTCCGCGAGCCCGGGCACGCGGGCAAGGTGCACACGCTGACCGGACCGGAAGCGGTCTCGCCGCGGCAGCAGGCGGCGGCGATCGCGGCGGCGATCGGCGAGCCGGTCGGGTTCACCGAGCTGACCCGCGAGGAGGCGCGCGCCCGCATGCTCGGATTCATGCCCGAGCGGGTCGTGGAGGCCACCCTCGGCGCGCTGGGCGAGCCCTCGCCCGCCGAGCAGCGGGCCGCGCCCGACGTCGAGCAGGTGCTGGGCCGCCCCGCGACCCCGTTCGCCCAGTGGGCGAAGCGGAACGCGGCCGCGTTCCGCTGATGCGCCGCGAAGGCCGCCGTCCCGGTCGGGGCGGCGGCCTTCGGTGTGCCGTGGCCCCGGCGGAGAAAATATTTCCTGCAACGTTGTAAAGCGGTCTTGTGTTAACGGTAAAACTCGGTTAGTCTACTCATCCATATCGATGATCGCGAATATCGCGATCGAGGATCACTCGACGGCCGAGCGCCACCCGGCATCGCTCTCGGCCCCGACTCGGCCGCCCCTCCCTCACGCAGGGGCAGAAGGAGTCCCATCATGAGCACCGATACCGCCGTCCGAAGAGGACGGAGGCGGCTCACCGCCGCCGTGGCCGTCCTGGCCGCGGCCCTGACGACCGCCGCCACGTTCATGCTCGTCACCGCGAACGCCCAGGCCGCCATCGCGACCGGCACCTGGTACACGATCACCTCCCGCAGCTCCGGGCTCGTGCTCGGCGTCGAGGGCGGCTCGACCGCCGCGGGCGCGCAGCTCGTCCAGCAGACCGCCACGGGCGCGACGAGCCAGCAGTTCCGCTTCATCGACGCCGGGAGCGGCTACTACCGCATCCAGGCCCGCCACTCGAACCTCGTCCTCGACGTCTGGGAGTGGAACGCCGCCAACGGCGCCACCATCGCCCAGTACACCGACCTCGGCGGCACCAACCAGCAGTGGACCGCCACCGCCAGCGGCGACTCCTACACGTTCACGAACCGCTTCTCCGCCAAGGCGCTCGACGTCTGGGAGCACTCGACCGCCCCCGGCGCCCGCATCTCCCAGTACGACCCGACCGGCGCCGCGAACCAGCAGTGGAGCCTCACCCCCGTCGGCGCCACCCCGACCGACCCGCCGACCACCGGCAGCCCGTCGCAGGGCGACTGCGCCACGCCGCCTTCGCAGCCGAGCTCGGTCGGCGGCAGCCTCGGCGCCCACGACCCCGCGCTGTGGGCCGGATGCCCGGGCGAGCCGTGGTACGTCTTCGCCACCGGCGACGCGAACCAGGGCGGCGGCACGCCCTCGATCCGCCGCTCCACCAACGGCGGCCAGACCTGGCAGACCCTCGGGACCATCTGGAACGCCAAGCCCGCGTGGATCACCCAGCAGATCCCCGGCGTCTCGAACCTGTGGGCGCCCGAGATCCACTACGACGCCGCCCAGGGCCTCTACTACCTCTACTACGCGGCCTCGACGTTCGGCTCGCAGCGCTCGGCGATCGGCCTCGCCACCAGCCCGACGCTCGACCCGTCCGCCGCGGGCTACGGCTGGACCGACCGGGGCGCGGTCTTCCAGTCCTACAGCGGGAACGCCTACAACGCGATCGACCCGAACATCGTCGTGGACGACTCCGGCCGCCACTGGATGGTCTTCGGGTCCTGGTGGCAGGGCATCCACACGATCCAGCTCGACTGGCCCTCGGGCAAGCCCGCCGCGGGCGCGACCCCGATCCGCCTGGCCACCAAGGGCGGCGGCATCGAAGCGCCGTCGATGACGAAGCACGGCGACTACTACTACCTCTTCACCTCCATCGGCACCTGCTGCGCCGGAGCGAACTCGACGTACAAGATCACCGTCGGCCGCTCCACCTCCCCCACCGGGCCGTTCCTCGACGCGTCCGGAGTGGACATGCGCAACGGCGGAGGCACGGTCGTCCTGGGCGCGTACGGCAACAACGTCGCGTCGGGCGGCCAGTCGATCCACCGCGGTCTGATGGCGTACCACGCCTACGGATCGAACGGGGGCTTCACGCTCGACATCGAGCAGATCGAATGGAACTCGGCGGGCTGGCCCGTCCTCAACGGAAGCTGATCGGAGCACCACCTCATGTCCTCGACCCTCGCACGCGGCCGGGCACTGCTCGCGGCCGTCGTCATCGCGGCGCTGGCGGCCTTCGGCCTGTCGGTCGCCACGGCGACGCCGGCCAAGGCCGCGATCACCACGAACACCTGGTTCACCATCACCAGCGCCCATTCGGGCCTGGCGCTGGACATCCTCAACGCCTCCACCACGGCCGGGGCGGTCCTCAACCAGTACACGCCGAACCAGTGCACCTGCCAGCAGTTCCGCTTCGTGGACGTCGGCTCCGGCTACTACAAGATCCAGGCGCGGCACTCGAACCAGGTCCTGGAGGTCTACGAGTGGAACGCCGCCGACGGCGCCACCATCGCCCAGTGGACCGACCTCGGCGGCACCAACCAGCAGTGGTCGGTCACCGAGCACGCCGACGGCACGTTCAGCTTCATCAACCGCTTCTCCGGCAAGGCCCTCGACCTGTGGGAGTGGTCCACTTCGACCGGTGCCCGCATCTCGCAGTACACCTACAACGGCCTGAACGCGCAGAAGTGGCGCCTCGACGCGGTCCCCGCGTCCGGCGAGTCCACGGTCTCGAACCCGCTGCGCACCAACGGCGCCGACCCGTGGATCGAGTACTGGGACGGGTACTACTACATGTCGACCACGACCTGGGACTCCACGGTCACGATGCGTCGGGCCACGACCCTGAACGGCCTGAAGACGGCCGCGGACTCGGTGGTGTGGAACGACTCGGGCACCGCGAGCCGCTGCTGCTCGCACTGGGCACCGGAGTTCCACCGCATCGGCGGGACCTGGTACCTGATGTACACCTCGGGCAACTCGCAGACGAACTTCGACGGCCAGAAGCTCCACGTGCTGCGCTCGACCTCCTCGACCCCGATGGGGCCGTACGAGTTCATGGGCACGCCGCTGCCGAACCAGTGGAACATCGACGGCTCGTACCTGGAGCTCAACGGCTCGCTGTACCTGATGTGGTCGGAATGGGTCGGCGCCGACCAGTCGATCCGCATCGCCGCGATGTCGAACCCGTGGACGGTGACCGGCTCGCACGTCACCATCTCGCAGCCGACGTACAGCTGGGAGATCCAGGGCGGCAGGACGAACGAGGCGCCGGCGGTGCTCCAGCACAACGGCCGCACGTTCGTCACGTTCTCCGCGTCCTCGTGCAACACACCGGACTACAAGCTCGGCCTGCTCGAACTGACCGGCTCGAACCCGCTGTCGGCCTCGTCGTGGACCAAGACCTCGACGCCCGTCCTCCAGCAGGGCGGCGGCGTGTTCGGCCCGGGCCACAACGGCTTCTTCACCTCGCCCGACGGTACGGAGGAGTGGCTGGTCTACCACGGCAACACCACCTCGGCCCAGGGCTGCGGCTCGACCCGGCAGACCCGGGTCCAGCCCATCACCTGGAACGCGAACGGCACGCCGAACTTCGGGACGCCGCTCCCGAGCGGCGTCGTGATCACCGCGCCTTCGGGGGAATGAGCTAGGGACGGCCGGCCGGTCCCCCCATCGGGGCCGGTCGGCTCAGCCGCGTCCGGTGATCTCGAGCTCCGGTCCCGCGACGCCCTCGGCGACCCGCGTCCGCGGGATCGGCGAGGATGCCGCGTCCTCCGGGCTGGCCGGGATCGCGTCGGGCGCGGCGTCGTGGATGACCGGCAGTTTCGTCCAGCGCAGGACCGTGCGCAGCTGGCCCGCCGTGTGCCCGACCCCCGGGTCGGTGGTGAACCGCATGGCGTCCGCGAGCATCCGGGTCTCGTGCGAGAGGCGCATCGCCCGCGAGCGCTGGTTCGCGAGCTCGATGACCGCTTCGCGGCCGGACTCGGTGCGCAGCACCAGGACCGGCCGGTAGGAGCCGACCTGCTCGCGCGCCTCGGCGCTGCCGGGCCGCGATCCGGGCACCTTGTCGAGCCGCACCTCCGAGCGGGCGCGGGCGAGGTCGAAGACGTCGGGCGCGCGGCGCCCCGGCCGCACCACGGTCAGCCGGGTGCCGTCGAGGTACAGCACCTCGCCGGCGCTCTGCCGGAACGCCCAGCCGGTCGCGAACGGGCCGAGCAGGAAGACGGCCCCGACCAGGACGCCTGTGGCCTCCCAGGACAACCCGGTCCCGCTGCTGCTGCGGGCGGACGCGCCGTGGTAGGCCGTCCACTCGAATCCGCCGTTCATCGACGGCAGGACCACGGATGCCGCGAGGAGTGCGATCCCGAGACAGGCGCCGATGATCCGCATCTTGCGGACGATCCCCGCCATGTGCTCGGGGTCGACGACGGCGCCGACGCGCGACGTCATGCGGTGACCGCTGAAAGTGTGACCGGACATGGTGCGGCATCATCCCATCGGGCCGGGTTCGTTCGGGCCCTCCGATGGTAGGCGGGCGGTGCCACGGGAGGCGTGCGCGCCGCATGTACTCGACGTATACGGCCGGGTGCCTAGGATCGAGGCCCTCCTCCCAAGCAGGGCGTCCGGCCGCGGACGGCGGCTCCGTCGGCGGCCGAGCGCCCTTCATCGGGCGGGGCCTCACTCCTACCCGGGTCCCGCCCGATCCCCTTGTCCCCCAGCGGTTCAGTCGGCGGGAACGGGCTCCGGATCGCGGAGGAGCGCCTCGACCGCCTGCGCGACGCCGTCGTCGTTGTTCGACGCGGCCGCGAAGCCCGCCGCGGCGACCACGTCGGCCGGGGCCCCGGCCATCGCGTACGAGCGGCCCGCCCAGGCGAGCATCGAGACGTCGTTGGGCATGTCGCCGAAGGCGATCACCGCCTCGGCGGCGACGCCGCGCTCGGCGCACCACTCGGCCAGCGCGGCGCCCTTGTTCACGGTGTCGGCGTTGTACTCCAGGACCGGGTAGCTCCCCCAGGCCCAGCGGACCATCCCGGGGGTCGCGATGCCGTCGAGGGCCGCGCGCATGGCCGGGCCGTCGACGGTCCGGTGCTGGACGCGGTATTCGACGACGCCGTCGAGGTCGGCGAGGGCGTCCTCGATCGCGGTGACGGCGTGCCAGGGTTCGCCGTAGTGGACGCGGGCGGCCGGGTCGGTGCCCTCGGCGATGATCGCGGTGCCGGTCTCGATGGTGAACAGCGCGTCGGGTAGCGCCTCGCGGGCGCGGAGGTGGAGGTCGCGCACCGCGGCGGCGGGGATGGTGTGGCGCACGTCGACGGCGCCGGTGCCGGGTTCGTAGAGGACCGCGCCGTTGTTGCAGATGGCGTAGTCGACGGTGTCGGGGAGGCCGGGGACGAGGTGGAGGCCGCGCGGGGTGCGGGCGGTCGCCGCGATCACGGTGATGCCTTGCGCGCGGGCGGCGAGGAGGGCGGTGCGGTTGCGTTCGGAGAGCTGTCGCAGGTCGTCGAGGAGGGTGCCGTCGAGGTCGGTCGCGATGACGCCGTAGTTGTGCACGCCCCGAGTATTCGGTCCGGCGGGCGGTTCCCGCAACGGGTTTGGGGGTGGCCTGCGACTCAGTGCGAGCCGCGGGCCGCCCCCTCGGTTCCGGTCGTCAGGCGTTGTCGCTGCTGCAATAGGCCAGGTAGACCATGCTGGTGAAGGACTCCTCGACGGTCACGGGCGTCGCGTAGTAGTCCGAGTCGGGGCAGCCGCCGACGGCGGTCGTGTAGTCCCAGCCGAGCTCGTCGACCGGCGGGTCGTAGACCTCGACGGCGTCGACGACGTACAGTGCGGCGGCGTTCGAGCAGTCGAAGGTGAGCAGGGAGCCGTCGGTGCAGTCCCCGGCGTCCGGGGTGGCGGGGCGGCCGCCGTTGGCGTCCTCCTTGTCGATGGCCTCGACGCAGTAGAAGTAGTCGACCGGGCCGCCGAGTCCCTCGATCTCCTCGGTGTAGACGTACTGGTAGGACTTCCACAGCTCGCCGGGGGTCCAGCCCAGGTACTCCTGGCCGCAGACGGTCCCGGCGACGGCGGAGTCCGTGAGGTCGCCGAACATGTCGACCTCGGCGCCGGAGTCGTCGGAGACGAGGGTGATGGTCCAGAACGCGGTGGCGTCGTCGCAGGGGACGACCATGTCGCCGGAGGGGTCGGCCGCGTCGGTCATGCAGTCGCCGACCTCGGCGGCCTCGGCGGCGTCCATCTGCTCGTCGGTGAGGACGGTGTCGGTGGCGTTGTCGGTCGAGGTGGCGTCGCTGGTGTCGTTGGAGTCGCCCGCGTCGCGGATGAGGGCCTTGACGACCACGACGATGATGCCGACGACGATCACGCCGACGACGCTGAGGACCTTCGCCATGAAGCCGCCGCCGCGGTTGGCGGGGGGCATGGGCGGCGGGGCGCCGTACGGGCCGGGCTGCTGGGGCGCGGGGAAGCCGGGCGGCGGCGGGGGCGGGGTGGCGCCGTAGGGCGGGGGCGGGGCGCTGTAGCCGCCGGGCTGCGGCTGGGCGCCGAAGCCGGGTTGGGGGGCGGAGCCGGGCTGGGAGGGCGGGGGGTAGCCCTGGGCCTGGTTGGGATCGTAGGGACCGGGGGGCGGGTAGGTCATGGGCGGACGCTCCGTGATTCGTGCGGGGAGGGGCGGGCGGGAGGGGATGGCGGTCATCATAGGGGCCACATGCGACAGGCCCGCCCGCCCCGGGGCGTCGGGGGCGGGCCCGCAGGCGCGGTGCCAGGGCCGGGCGCAGGACCGCGAGGGTGCCGGTGGCGGGGAATGTGGCGAGGAACGCACCCGTGACGGGCCCGGCGCGGGCGATGACGGCGCAACCAGCACCGGTCTCAGTCCCGCGTCTCATTCCAGTGGCGGCCGCTGAGGAGGCGGAGGCCGTTGAGTCCCACGACGACCGTGGACAGCTCGTGCCCGGCGACGCCGAGGACGAGCGGGAGGTCCCCGAGGAGGTCCCAGGTCGCGAGGACGGCGATGACCGCGGCGGCGAATATCAGGTTGGCGGTGGCGACTCGCTTGGCCTTGCGCGCCAGGTCGACCACAGCGGGGAGCGCGGTCAGGCGCCGCCCGACCAGGACGACGTCGGCGGATTGCAGGGCGAGGTCGGAGGCGGTGCCGCCCATGGCGACGCCGACGTGGGAGGCCGCGAGCGCGGGCGCGTCGTTGACGCCGTCGCCGCAGTAGAGCGTGCGGGTCCCGGCGAGCCGGTCGGCCTTGTCGCCGGGCAGGAGGGCCGCGTCGACCTGGTCGATGCCGACCGCGGCGCCGACGCGGCGGGCGGCGGCGGGGTGGTCGCCGGTGAGGAGGCGGGCGCTCGATCCGAGCCGCGCTTCGAGGGCCGCGACCGCTTGGGCCGCTTCGGGTCTGACGGTGTCGGTGAGGCCGATGACGCCGATGGGGCGCTTGTCGGCGATCGCGACGGCGACGGTGAGGCCCTGGGCTTCGAGGTCGGCGACGAGGCGGCGGGCCGCGGGGTCGTCCTCGGCGTCGTCGAGGAGGACGGGGTGCCCGACCTGGACGTCGGCGCCGTCGACCCGGGCGCGCACGCCGCGGCCGGGCACGGCCTGGAAGTCGGTGGCGCCGTTCGGGTCGCCGATCGCGGCGAGGACGCGGCCCAGGGGGTGCTCGGAGCGGGATTCAGCCGCGGCGACGAGGCGGCGCAGGCGCGCGTCGTCACCGCCGTCGACGGCGCTGCCGAGGGCCTCGATGCGCTCGATGCGGGGGCGGCCGTTGGTGAGGGTGCCGGTCTTGTCGAACGCGGCCCGGTCGACTTCGGCTAGGCGTTCGATCATCAAGGCGCTCTTGACGAGCACGCCGCGGCGCCCGGCGAGGGCGACGGCGGCAAGGAGCGGCGGCATGGTGGCGAGGACGATCGCGCAGGGGCTGACGACGATCATGAACGTCATGGCGCGCAGCAGGGTCGGCTCGAACGCGGCCCCGGCGAGCAGCGGGACGGCGAGGAGCGCGAGGGTCGCGGCGACGACGATGAGCGAGTAGGGCTGCTCGATGCGCTCGATCGTCAACTGGGTCCTGGACTTCGCCTCCGAGGCCTCCTCGACCTGGCGGGCGACGCGGGCGAGCACGGAGTCGACGCTCGCGCGGTCGACGCGGACCTCCAGGGCGCCGGTGCCGTTGACGGTGCCCGCGAGGACGTGCGCGCCAGGGGCTTTGCGGCCGGGCAGGGCCTCGCCGGTGAGGGTCGACTCGTCGACCTCGGACTCCCCCGCAGTGACGGTGCCGTCGGCGGGGACGCGGTCGCCGGGGCGGACGAGGACGGCGTCGCCGGGGGCCAGGACGGCCGCGTCCACGGTCTCCTCGCGCCCGTCGCGCAGGCGCACGGCCCGGTCGGGGGCGTGTTCGAGGAGGGACCGGACGGAGTCGGCGGTGCGCTCGGTGAGCACGGCTTCGAGGGCGCCGGAGGTCGCGAAGATGACGATGAGCAGGGCGCCGTCGAACCACTGGCCGATCGCGGCGGCGGCGACAGCGGCGATGACCATGAGGAGGTCGACCTCGAAGCGCGGCTTGGCGAGCGCGCTGATCCCCTCCCAGGCTGGGCCCCAGCCGCCCGCGAGGTAGCAGGCGAGGTACGCGGGGAGCCACGCCCACACGTGGGCGCCCGCGAACTGGGCGGCGGCGCCCGCGGCGAAGCAGGCGAGCGCCAGGGCGGCCCAGCGGACGTCGGGCAGCCGGAACATCGAAGCGAACATGCGCATCATCGTATATTCGCAATTACGCAGATAGCAAGATCGGGTAGGCTCGGCCACATGCACGAGGGGCTGCCGAACTTCACCATGCCCGACGACGGCCAGGCCCGCGCCGCCGCCGACGCGCTGCGCATCCTGGCCGACCCGACCCGCCTCAAGCTCATGTGGGCGCTGCTCCAGGGCGAGGAGAACGTCGCGTGCCTCGCCGACCTCACCGGCGCCCGCCCCACCGCCGTCAGCCAGCACCTCGCGAAGCTCCGCCTCGCCGGCCTCGTCACGACGCGCCGCGAGGGCACCTTCGTCTACTACACCGCCGCCGACGACCGCGTGAAGCCGCTGCTGGAGCAGGTCCTCGGCCTCGGCATCAGTCCTGACGCGCGCTAACGCCCGGTGCCGTTCTCGGCGTAGACGATCAGGGTGTTGCCGTCGGGGTCGGCGAGGTTGAAGACGCTGACGGTGCCGATGTCCTGGACGGCGGTGACGCGCTCGGCGCGGTCGAGCGCGAACGCGTGGGCGGCGTCGATGTCCGGCGCGTGAAGCATGAGGAGCGGTCCGCCCGGTGCGAACTCGCCGCGCGCGTGGGCGTGCCCGTCGAGCGTCAGGCCGGTCGGCCCCGACATGGGCACGTCGTAGATGAGCCCTTCATGGCTCGCGGCGTGTTCGGGCACCCCGAGCAGGGCGCTGTACCAGGCGATCGCCCGGCGCATGTCGGTCACGTGGACGAAGACGGCTCCGATCCGGTTGTCGATCGGCGGCGGCGACGGTACATGGGTCATGTGGAGTGACGGTAGCCGCCGGGTGTGACATCAGGCGGCGCGGCGGGCGGAGGCGGCGGTGACCGCGAGGGCGGCGGCGCCCATGGCGACGCCGATCCAGACCGGGGCGGTGAGGCCCCAGTCGGCGTCGATGGCGAGACCGCCGAACCAGGCCGAGAGGGCGATGCCGACGTTGAAGGCGGCGGCGTTGACCGAGGACGCGAGCGAAGGGGCGTCTTCGGCGGCGTCGAGGACGCGGGTCTGGAGGACCGGGACCATCGCGAACCCGGCGGCGCCGAGGACGAAGACCATGATCGCGGCCGGGACCGGCGAGTGGACGGCGAACGCGAAGACGACGAGCGCGGCCGTGGCGGCGGCGAGCGTGCCGTAGAGGGCGGGCATGACGGCGCGGTCGGCGAGGCGGCCGCCGAGGAGGTTCCCGGCGGTGAGGCCGACGCCGAAGAGGAGCATCAGCCAAGGGACCGTTGAGGTCTCGAAGCCGGAGACGCGGGTGAGCAGCGGCTCCAGGAACGTGATCGCGGCGTAGGCGGCGCCCCAGCCGAGCATCGTGATCGTCAGGACCAGCCACACCTGCGGGCGGCGGAACACGGCGATCTCGCCGCGCAGGCCCTCCCTGGTGTCGTTGGGGCGCACCGGGACGAACGCGAGGATCGCGGCCAGCGCGACCGCGCCGATGGCGGTGATCGCCCAGAACGCGGCGCGCCAGCCGAGCTGCTGGCCGAGGGCCGTGCCGAAGGGCACGCCGATGACGTTGGCGAGCGTCAGCCCGGTCATCATGAGCGCGATGGCGCGCGAGCGCCGCTCGGGCGCGACGAGGCTCGCGGCCATGATCGGGCCGATGCCCATGAACGCGCCGTGGCACAGCGCCGAGACGATGCGCCCGGCCATGAGCAGGCCGTACGTGGTGGCGACCGCGGCGAGCGCGTTCCCGGCGATGAACAGGGCCATGAGGACCACGAGCATCGTCTTGCGGGGCAGGTTCGCGCCGATCGCGGTCATGATCGGGGCGCCGACCGCCACGGACGCGGCGTAGCCGGTGACGAGGAGCCCGGCCGTGGGGATCGAGACCTTGAGGTCCTCGCCGAGCGGCCCGAGGAGGCCGACCACGACGAACTCGGTGAGGCCGATGCCGAAGGCGCCCAAGGCGAGCGCGCCGAGGGCGAGGACGCGGCGGCGCTTGGTCTCGCGGTGGGCCGGGCGGGCCGGGGCGGCGGTGGTCACGGGGTTCCTTCCGGGGCGGGTGCGGGACCCCGGGGACGAGACGAGGTGTCCCCGGGGCACCGCCGCCCAGTATTCCCCGCCTCCGGCAATTGGTCCAGTGGTTTGTCCAACCATTTCAAAAACTCGCGGCGGCTGAAAAGTGCGTGTGCCCCTGAGCAGGGCCGTCGTAGGCTCGGAGCACCGCAGAAGGAGGCACCGCCATCAGCGATTCATCACCGAACCTGAACGTCGACTGGCACGCCGGGTGGCCCTCGGCCAAGCACGACCCCGCGCCCGAGATCCAGTCGCACGCCGCCGACGACCGCACGGTCGTCATGCGGCAGAACATGTCCGTCAACTTCGAGGCCCCGTTCATGTTCCTGCTCTTCGGGAACGACCGGGCGCTCCTCGTCGACACCGGCGCCACCCCCGAGCCGGTGTACTTCCCGCTGCGCCGCACCGTCGACGCGCACCTCGACGCCTGGCTCGCGGCGCACCCGAACCCGGACTACGAGCTCGTCGTGGCCCACACCCATGGGCACGGCGACCACAAGGCGGCCGACGCGCAGTTCGCCGACCGCGAGCGCACCGTCGTGGTCGGCCCCGACCTGGACGAGGTCGTCGCGCACTACGGCTTCGACGACTGGCCGCTCACCCCGCGGGAGCTCGACCTCGGCGGCCGCGTCGTCGACGTCATCCCCGGGCCCGGCCACCACCGCTCGGCCACGGTCTTCTACGACCGGGCGACCCGCCTGCTCCTCACCGGCGACACGTTCTACCCGGGCCGCCTGTACGTGCAGGACTGGGAGGCGTTCGCGACCACTGTGGACACTCTGGTGGCGTGGTGCGAGGCGCATCCCGTGTCGCACGTCCTCGGCTGCCACGTCGAGATGTCCACGCGCCCAGGCGTCTCCTACCCGCGCGGCTGGACCTACCAGCCCGACGAGGCCCCGCTGCCGATGACCGTCGCGCAGCTCCGCGAGCTCCAGCGCGTCGTGAGGGAGCTCGACGGCGCCCCAGGCGAGCACGTCTTCGACGACTTCGAGGTCTGGTGGAAGGGCGAGTAGCGGGGGTCTTAAGACCTGCGGCGCAGGGGGAACCGGGACGCGGGACCGATGGCGGGCGCCCGTCCCGTCCCTAGCCTTGGGCGTGCCCGGGCCGGATCCGGTCCGGGCGGACCCGAGGAGGAGAACATGACCATCCTGGTCACCGGTGCGACGGGCAATGTCGGCCGCCACCTGGTCGAGCGGCTGGCCGCGGCCGGGCACGCCGTGCGGGCGCTCACGCGCGACCCGGCGAAGGCGCGGTTCCCCGCGGGCGTCGAGGCGGTCGCGGGCGACTTCACCGACCTCGCGGCGCTGGAGCGGGCGCTCGACGGGGCGACCGGGCTGCACCTCATGACGACGTTCGGGCCGCGGAACGAGACGGTCCCGCACAGCGCGCAGCTCGCGTCGGCCGCGCTCGCGGCCGGGGTGAAGCGGGTGTCGCTGCTGTGGAACGGGTACCGCGGGCCGGTCGAGGAGGCGTTCGCGGCGCTGAATCCGGTGGAGCTCCAGCCCGGCGAGTTCATGTCGAACGCGCTGACGTGGGCCGAGGAGATCCGCGAGCGCGGCACGGTCAGCGAGCCGTTCGCCCACATCGGGCACGCGCCGGTCCACGAGGCCGACATCGCGGCCGTCGCCGCCGTCGCGCTCACCACCGACGAGCTTGCGGGGCAGCGCATCCCGCTGACGGGACCCGGGGTCGTGACGGTGCCCGACCAGGTCGCGTCGATCGCGATCGCGAGCGGGCGGGACGTGCGGTTCACGGCGCTCGACGAGGACCAGGGCCGCCTGCGGATGCAGGCGCTCGGGTACGACGAGGGCGCGATCGACTACGTGATGGGCTGGCGCGCCGACCCGCCGGAGTGGACGCTCCGCGCGTCGGACACGGTCGAGCGCCTCACCGGCACGCCCGCGCGGACCTTCGACGACTGGGCGCGCGAGCACGCGGACGCGTTCCGCTAGTCGCGGCGGTTTCAGGGCAGCGCCGTGCGCCTCGCGAGGCCGGATCGAGCCGCCCCCGATTCGATAGTGCCCGGCGGGTCCGACATTTCGCGGGCCGACGGGAACGGGCGACCCGCAAGGGCGCGAAGGCTTTTCACACTGCCTCCGGCCGGGACGGCACTCCGGCCGCGGACGGCGAAGCGGCCCGCAGGATCTCCTGCGGGCCGCTTTCTTGTTCGCTAGATCGCCTTGGCGCCCTGGGCGATGGCCTCGCTGACGGGGGAGGTCGGGCGGCCGATGAGGCGGGACAGGTCGCCGGTCTGCGTCGAGAGCAGGCCGCGCGAGATGGCGTCGTCGACGCCGACGAGGATCGGGACGAGGACGCCGGGCAGGCCCGCGCCTTCGAGGATGCCGCGGTGGACCTCGGGCGTGACGCGGTTGAGCGGGAAGTCGCGGCCGATGGCGCGGGAGACCTCGGCGGTGAACTCCTCGTAGGTCCACACCTGGTCGCCGGAGAGCTCGTACTCGGCGTTGACGTGGCCCTCGCCGGTGAGCACCGCGACCGCGGCGGCCGCGAAGTCGGCGCGCGAGGCGGTCGCCAGGCCGGCGCCCTCGGCGGTGCTGGTGAGCAGGCCGCCGGTCGCCAGGGACTGGCCGAGGGCGTCGGTGAAGTTCTCGTGGTACCAGCCGTTGCGCAGCATCACGTACGGGAGCCCGGAGTCGATGAGGTACCGCTCGGTGATCTGGTGCTCGCGGGCGAGCTCGAAGTCGGCGGCCGGGCCGCCGAGGATGCTCGTGTACGCCAGGAGCGCCACGTTCGCGTTCTTGGCGGCATCGATGACGGCCTTGTGCTGGGGCACGCGCTGCCCCACCTCGCTGCCGGAGATGAGGAGGACCTTCTCGCCCTCGCGGAACGCGTCGGCCAGCGAGGCCGGGTCGCTGTAGTCGCCCGTGCGGACCTCGACGCCCAGCTCGCCGAAGCGGGCGGCCTTGGCCGGGTCGCGGACGACGACGGCGATCTGCTCCACGGGGACCTGGTTGATCAGGCCCTCGACCACGAGGGTCCCGAGTTTGCCGGTGGCTCCGGTCACGACGATCATCTGCTGCTCCTTCAATGTCGGTTGCGACGATCATTTCACTTTCCAAATGAAAGCACAATCAAAATGAAAGTACTATCGCGGAGGTAACATGAACGGATGACCACCCGTCCCGTCCCGCACGTCCTCAGCGAGTTCCAGGTCCTCGCCGACGGCTGCCCGTCGCGTCCGGTCCTCGACCACGTGACGGGGCGCTGGGGCACGCTCATTGTGCTGTCGCTCCACGACGGCCCGCGGCGGTTCAGCGAGATCCGCCGCGCGGTCGGCGGCATCAACGACAAGGCCCTCTCCCAGGGCCTGCGCCACCTCGAGCGCGACGGCCTGGTGCTGCGCGACGCCTCCGACGGCTTCCCCTCCCGCGTCGAGTACCGCCTCACCGAGGTCGGGGCCGGGATGGAGGCGCGGCTGCGCGAGATGGTCACGTACCTGTACGCGAACATGCCCGAGGTCATCGAGGCGCAGACCGGGTACGACGCCGCGCATCCCGCGCCCGCGGACCCGGCAGTGTCCTAACGGTTCGCCCGAACTGCGCGAAACCGCAGGTGGGGCCGGGCCGGGCCCCTAGACTCGGGCCATGGCAAGCCCGCGGGCCACGTTCCTGGGAGGACTGCGTCCGGCCACGGCCATCCCGCTGTGGGTCCGGCTGCTGCCGCTCGTCGCCCTTTTCGGCGCCTCGTTCTTCCTGCTCTTCCAGCCCGACCCGCTCCACGCCGGCATCGCCATGGCCGTCGTCCCGGTGCTCGCGGCCTTCGTGCTCGGCCCGGTCTGGACCGGGTTCATCGCGGTCATCGCGCTCATCGTGGTGGCCGCCCCGATCCCGGTCGCACGCCGCTTCGACGTGGACGACATCGTCGTCGTCGGCATCGTCTTCGCCACGGCCGTCGGCATCTCCTGGATCCGCCAGCGCTTCGAGAAGGGCCTGGTCACGGTCCTGTCGGTCTCTGAGGCCGCGCAGCGCGCGGTCCTTCCGGACCTGCCCGAGCGGGTCGGAGACCTCGCGTGCGCGGGGCTGTACCACTCGGCGCAACAGGGCGCGAGCATCGGCGGGGACCTGTTCGACGTGCGGCCGAGCCCGTACGGGACGCGGCTCATCCTCGGCGACGTGCAGGGCCACGGCCTCGACGTGGTGGGCGCGGCGTCGATGCTGCTGTCGGTGTTCCACGAGGCGATCCTCGACGAGGAGGACCTCGGCGGGGTCGCGTGGCGGCTGGAGCGGCGGATCCTGGAGGACGGCGCGCACGGGTACATCCCGGAGCTGTTCGCGTCGGTGCTGCTCGCGGAGTTCTCGGAGGAGTGCGACGAGGTGCGGCTGCTGTCGTGCGGGCACCCGCCGCCGCTGCTGCTGCGCGGGGAGCGGGTCGAGGAGGTGGACCTGAAGACCGCGCCGGTGCTGGGGCTGCGGCTGGCCGAGCCGGTGCGCCACCGCGGGCCGGCGGCGGTGCCGTTCGAGATCGACGCGACGCTGCTGGCGTTCTCCGACGGCCTGGTGGAGGCCCGGGACGCGGACGGGCGGTACTACCCGCTCGCGGAGCACCTCGACGGCCTGGTGACGCCGTCGCCGCGGGCCCTGGTGGAGTTCGTGTGGGAGGACGCGTCGCGGTTCGCGGCGCGGATGGACGACGACGTGTCGATCCTGGCGGTGACGCGGGTGTACGGGAGCGGTCCCGTCGGGGAGTTTTTCAATCGGTTATACGAAGGGTGTTTACAACCGTTCGGTTCTGTGTGAATATCCAAATGATTCGATTGCGACCCCCCGAAGGAGACGACGATGTCATCCCCCCGTCCCCCGCGTGCGCAGCGCCTGCGCCGCAACGGCTTCAGACGCGGCATCGCCGCCGTCGGCGCCGCCGGGCTCGCGGCGGCGGTCGCCGCGCCGAGCCTGCCGGTGCTCACCGCCAGCGCCGAGGAGGCCGCCGCGGACGCGGTCACCGTCGTCCTCGACCCCTCGTACCAGCAGGCCGAGTTCGAGGGCTGGGGCACCAGCCTGGTGTGGTTCGCGAACGCCACCGGCGGCTACCCCGACGAGATCCGCGACGAGCTCGCGGACATGGTCTTCGGCGAGGACGGCCTCAACCTGAACATCGCCAGGTACAACATCGGCGGCGGCAACGCCCCGAACATCGACAACGGGTACCTGCGCGGCGGGGCCGCCGCGGTCCCCGGCTGGTGGGCCGCCCCCGAGGGCACCACCCAGGCCGACAAGGACTGGTGGGACCCCGAGAACCCCGAGCACTGGAACTGGGACGCCGACGCGGACCAGCGGTGGTGGATCGACGCGGTCAAGGACGACGTCACCCACTGGGAGGCGTTCTCGAACTCGCCGCCGTACTTCCAGACCGTCTCCGGGTACGTCTCGGGCGGGTTCGACGCGAACCAGGACCAGATCCGCACCGACAGCGTGGACGAGTTCGCGGTCTACCTGACCGAGGTCATGGAGCGCGTCGAGGCCGAGCACGGCATCGAGTTCGACACCGTCGACCCGCTGAACGAGCCGAACACGAACTACTGGGGCACCCAGCTCGGCCCGGACGGCGTGCAGCCCACGGGCGGACGCCAGGAGGGCGCGCACGCCGGGCCCGAGCTCCAGCAGCTCGTCATCAACGCGCTCGCCGAGGAGCTGTCGGAGTCGGAGCTCGACGCGGTCGTGTCGGCGATGGACGAGACGAACCCGGGCACGTTCGTGCGCAACTGGAACGCGTACACCGAGGAGTCTCGGGCGAACGTCGAGCAGATGAACGTCCACACGTACGGCACCGGCCAGCGCACCAGCGCCCGCGACCTCGCGAAGGCCGCGGACAAGCCGCTGTGGATGAGCGAGGTCGAGGGGTCGTGGACCTCCGGCCAGGACTACACGTCGATGGAGAACGGGATCGGGATCGCCTCGCGCATCACCGACGACCTGCGGGAGCTGGAGCCGACGGCGTGGGTGCTGTGGCAGCCGGTCGAGGACGTCGCCGCGGGCCACAGCTGGGGCTCGATCCAGCTGCCGTTCGACTGCACCGCCGAGGACACGCTGGAGACGTGCCCGATCAAGGTGAACACGAAGTACTACACGATCCAGAACTTCACGCACTACATCGAGCCGGGCGACCACGTGATCGCCACCGACAACGCGGCGGCGACGGCCGCGGTCGAGGCCGACGGCAAGGGCGCGAACGTGGTGTACACGAACAGCACCGACGCGGCCGTGGAGGTCACGCTCGACCTGTCGAACTTCGAGCGGGTGGCGCGGGGCGCCTCGGTGACCCCGGTGGTCACCAGCGCCGACGGCGCGCTCGTCGAGGGCGACGCGGTCCGGGTGCGCGGTGACGAGGCGACACTGACGGTGCCCGCGAAGTCGGTGACGACGTTCGTGGTCGAGGGCGTCTCGGGCGTCGACTGCGACGCGGCGCTGTTCCAGGACGGGCACGTGTACCGCTTCGACGGCGTGCAGAGCGGCAAGTCGATCGCGCCGAACGCGGACGGCACCGGGATCGTCATCGAGACGGACGACGCCTCCGATGGCGGGCAGCTGTGGGAGGTCGAGCGGCTGACCGACGGCTACACGAGCACCGAGGAGTACGCGATCGTCAACGCGGCCACGGGGGCGCGGCTGGCGATCGGCGACGGGCTGGCGGTGCTCGAGCCCGGTGAGGGCGACCCGTCGGACGCGGCGAAGTGGTACCTGTCGACCACCGGCGACGGCACGTACGTGCCGGTGAACGTCGGGACGGGCCTGGTCCTGGACGTGTGGGGCGAGGCGACCGCGGACGGGTCGCCGGTGCAGACGTACACGCCGACGTCGGCGGCCAACCAGCGCTGGGGCGTCGTGGACGAGACCGTGCTGCGGGCGCA
Organism: Glycomyces sp. NPDC047369; assembly: GCA_040643255.1. GTDB lineage: Bacteria > Actinomycetota > Actinomycetes > Mycobacteriales > Micromonosporaceae > Glycomyces. Next base: position 320,644 of record JBEYTX010000004.1, read on the forward strand.
GCAGGTGAGCGCGTACACGGTGCCGGGGTTCGTGCCGGTCCTGCCGGAGACGGTGCCGGGCGTGTACCGCGACGGCGTGCGCGGGGCGCTGCCGGTCGAGTGGGACATGCCGCGCGAGTCGACGTGGAACCGTGTGAAGACGGTGACGGTGTTCGGCGAGGCGGTCGACGCGCTCGGGAACACGTTCCGCGCCAAGGCGAAGGTCAGCGTGGACACGTTCTCGGAGACCGCGCCGGCGTCGGCGAAGACGTATCCGGGCTACACGCCGCCGCTGCCGGAGACGGTGACGGCGCTGGGCGACCACGGGACGGAGGCCGAGGTGCCGGTGACGTGGGAGGAGCCCGCGGACGGCGCGTTCGACGACTACGGGACCGTGCGCATCGAGGGCACCGCGGTGCTCGTCGACGGCACGGAGCTGCCCGCGGTCGTCGACGTGGAGGTCACCGACCCGGTCGAGGCGAACGCGGCGCTCGCCGACGGGACGGCGGTCACGGCCACGTACACCGAGCCGGGCTACTCGACGGCGGGGCTGCGCAACGGGGTCCTGACCGACAAGGCCTGGTCGAACTGGAAGTCCGGGCCGTTCAACACCGAGGACGCGATCACGGTCGAGCTGCCGGAGGCGCGGGACGTGACCCGGGTCGTCTCCTACTTCTGGAGCGACGGCGGGCGGCCCTCGTACGCCGACACGCTGACGGTGCAGTACCTCGACGCCGACGGGAACTGGGTCGACGCAGGGTCGGTCGACGTGCCGACCGACGAGGTCCCGGTGATCGACGTGGAGGTGAACGCGAAGACGTCCGCCGTGCGGGTGGTCATGACCGCCGGTTCCGGCGGGACCGCGGGGTGGATCATCCTGAGCGAGATCGAGGTCTACGCGAAGGCCCCGGCCGCGTAGCGGACGGGTGGAAAGCGAGCGGGGCCCTCATCGCAGGTCGGCGGTGAGGGCCCCGCCTCGTTCCGCGCCTTCTTGTCGGACCCCCCGCCTAGGCTTACGGGGTCGAAAGGGGACGACATGGCCGACGACCCGATCGCGATCGCACCGCCGGTGCCGATCCTGCGGATCTTCTCCGTCGAGAAGGCCCGCGAGTTCTATGTGGACTATCTGGGGTTCCGGGTGGCGTGGGAGCACCGCTTCGAACCGGACCTGCCGCTGTACATGCAGGTCGAGCGGGGCGCCGCGGTGCTGCACCTGAGCGAGCACCACGGCGACGGGACCCCGGGGACGGCGTGCTTCGTGCCGGTCCGGGGCCTGGAGGCGTTCCACGCGGAGCTGACCGCGAAGGACTACCCGTACCTGCGGCCCGGCGTCGAGGACGCCCCGTGGGGGTCGCGCACGATGACCGTGACGGACCCGTTCGGCAACACCCTCAGGTTCGACGAGGCGCGATGACCGCCGGGCCCCGTGGGCCGCCTTTACAAGGCGCCCACGGTGTCCGACGGGCCGGACCGCTCAGGCGCCGACGGCGTCCGAGAGGGCGGTCAGGCGGTCGAGCTCGTCCTGCGCGAGGTCCAGCTCCGCGGAGGCGAGGAGCGGGGCGAGCTGCGCGAGTTCGCGGGCGCCCGCGATCGGCGCGGCGATGCCGGGGCGGCTGCGGGCCCACGCGAGCGCGACGGTGCCGATCGCGACCCCGTGCGCCTCGGCGACCGCCGCGAGGCCGTCGACGACCGCGAGCCCGGCCGGGTTCAGGTGCTTCGCGGCCGAGCTGCCGCGGACGCTCTGCTCCAGGTCGGCCTCGGTGCGGTACTTGCCGGTGAGGAAGCCGCTCGCGAGCGCGTGGTACGGGAGGACGCTCAGGTCCTCGGCGACCGCGATGTCGCGCAGGCCCGGCTCGAACGTGGCGCGGCTGACGAGGCTGTACTTGGGCTGCAACGCGACCGGGCGGGCCGCGCCGGTCCGCTCGGCGATGTCGAGCCACTCTCGCAGGCGCTCGGGGCTGTAGTTGGAGACGGCGACGTGCCGGACCTTCCCGTCGGCGACGAGCGCGTCGAACGCGGCGACGGTCTCCTCGAGCGGGGTCTCGGCGTCGTCGAAGTGCGCGTAGTAGACGTCGATGGCCTCCGACCGGAGGCGCTGGAGCGAGGCGTCGGCGGCGGCCTTGATGTTCGCGGCCGACAGGCCCTTGAACTCGGGGTGCTGCGAGACCTTCGTGGCGACCATGAGCTTCCCGGGGTGCTTGGCGACCCAGGAGCCGATGACGGTCTCGGACTCCCCGCCGCCGTTGCCGGGGGCCCACGCGGAATAGGCGTCGGCGGTGTCGACGAGCGTCCCGCCCGCGTCGGCAAACGCGTCGAGGATGCGGTGCGCCTCCGCCTCGTCGGTGGTCCAGCCGAACGTGTTGGTGCCCAGGACGAGCGGGTAGATGTCGATGTCGGTCCTGCCGAGCTTGGTCATGGCGTGCCCTCCGTGGTCCGTTCCCGGGGCGCCCGCGGCGCCTCGTCGCCCGGCCGGGGCCGGGCGGATTTCCGAAGCGATCCTTTCACACACCCCGGGAACACCGCACGCGAATGCGGACGCCTGTGCGGTCCGTCGGGGACCGGGCTAGTTCGCCTGGGTCGTCGGCATGATGGTGAGCCGCTCGATGTTGACGCGGGCGGGCAGCGCGACCAGGTGGGCGACCGCTTCGGCGACGTCGGCGGGTTCGAGGATCTCCATCGTCTTGAAGGTCTCGTCGAGCCACGCGGTCGCGTCGGGCTCGGTGACGTGGCCCTGGAGCTCGGTGCGGACGATCCCCGGCTCGACGACCGCGACGCGCACGCCCTGGGAGCCCAGTTCGATGCGGAGGTTGCGGGAGTAGTGGGTGACGAACGCCTTGGTGCCGCAGTAGACCTCGAACGTCGGGAACAGGTTCTGGGCCCCGATCGAGGAGGTGTTGACCAGGTCGGCGACGCCCTTGTCGGCGGCGGCCTTCCGCAGCTGCGGCACGAACGCGGCGACGGTGTTCAGGAACCCGCCGATGTTCAGGTCCACCTGCCGGCTCCACAGGTCGGTGCGCACGTCCTCGATCTTCGAGGGCAGCATGACGCCGGCGTTGTTGAACAGGAGGTCGACGGTGCCGAATCCGGCTTCGATCCGGGCCGCGGCGGCCTGGACCGCGGCGGCGTCGATGACGTCGACCGGGACGGCGAGCGCGGTGCCGCCGTCCGCCTCGATGCGCTCGACGAGCGAGGCGAGCCGGTCGGCGCGGCGGGCGAGGACGGCGACCTTCGCGCCGCGCTCGGCCAGCAGTGCGGCGGCGGCCTCGCCGAGGCCGCTGGAGGCGCCGGTGACGACGGCGACGCGGCCCGCGAGCGGCAGACTGGTGTTCACAGTAGACATGTTCATTCCTTCGGTGCGCTTGGCTTCCAGGGCGGTCAGGCCGCCCTGCAATCGAGTACAGCACCGGAAAGGTCCCCGGAGAACGCCGAGAATCCCCCTCCCGCGACTGGTACCGGCAGTACCAGTCAGGCGCCGCCCGGGGCGCCTCTGGCGGGGCAGAATTGGGGGCATGGACCAGCGCACCGAGATCTCGGACTTCCTGCGGAGCCGCCGCGCCCGCGTGCACCCGCAGGACGCGGGCGTGCCCGACGACGGCCGCGTGCGCCGCGTCCCGGGCCTGCGCCGCGACGAGGTCGCGCGCCTGGCGAACATGAGCGTCGAGTACTACACGCGCCTGGAGCAGGGCCGGGCCGGGAACCCCTCCCCCGAGGTCCTGGACGCGCTCGCCGAGGCGCTGCGCCTCGACGGCTCCGAACGCGAGCACCTCAAGGACCTCGCGGGCCGCCGCGCGCCCCGGCGGCGCGGGCCGCTCGCCGCGCAGCGCGTCCGACCGGGACTGCTGCTGACGCTCCAGAGCCTCGAATCGGTGCCCGCGTTCATCATCGGCAGGCGCACCGACGTGCTCGCGGTCAACCGGCTCGCGAAGGCCGTCATGACCGACTTCGACGCGCTCCCGGCCAAGAGACGCAACCTCGCGCGCTGGTACCTGCTCGACCCCGAAGCGCGCGAACGCGTCGTGGACTGGGAGACCGTCGCGCGCGACTCGGTCGCGGTGCTCCGCTTCGACGCCGGGCGCCACCCCGACGACCGGCAGCTCGCCGACCTCGTGGGCGAGCTGACCCTCGGCTGCCCGGAGTTCAGCGGCTGGTGGAACGACCACCAGGTGCTGCGCCGCACCCACGGCCGCAAGGCGTACCGCCATCCCGTGGCCGGCGAGATCGAGTTCGCGTACGAGTCGCTCGAGTTCCCCGACGACCCGGACCAGACGCTGTGCGTCTACAACGTCGAACCCGACTCCGCGAGCGCGCAGGCACTGCGCCTCCTCGACAGCTGGACCGCCCCCGCGGCCCCGCGGACCTAGCCTCCGGCCCCTAGTCGGGCCAGTCGGTCTGCTCCTCCGGGACGCCGATCGCGAGCGCGTGCGCCACGGCCGCGGCGCGGCCCTGCGCGTCGGACCTCGGGTACCTGAAGACCTTCCCGGCGAAGACCACGAACCGCTCGGCGGCGGTGGCGAAGTCGACGTACCAGGGGCTTTCGGGGTCGAGGGCCGCCGACAGGGCGGCGGCGAGCGGTTCCGCCGCCGCGTCGTCGGCCTCGAAGTCGAGGACCGTCCAGACCTGCGGCTGCCCGCCGGCGGCCGAGCCGACCCCGCCGCGCCGGATGCGGGTGAGCCGCAGCGGCACCGCGTCGATCTCGGCGCCGGTGCGCAGGCTCTCGGCGACCAGGGTCCCTGTGACCATTCGTGCTCCTCTCCTCGGACTGGCGCCGAACGTACTCGGCGGGTCCGACAATGCGGGTGTGGAACCGCTTCCGCAGGAGATATAGAGTGTGATCTATCACTACCTTCGCCGGAATTGCCCGCACTGGTTATGATTCACGGCCATGACGTACATCTTCGACGTGTGGACCTGGGGCCGTGAGGGAAACACGCTCGACGGGACGCTCACGAGCCTCATCGGCGATGACGTCCGCTTCGACCACGGCAGCGGATTCGGACTCAAACTGCTCATGGACGCGTGGTTCCAGGGCTTCGGCGCCACCGACATCGACCCGGCGACCGCCGCGGAGTTCGCGGAGTGCTTCGAGCTCATCCTCGGCAAGCGCGTGTGGATCGACGACGAGGGCTTCGTGCTCGACCACCGCACCAAGCGGCCGCTCGTGCCGAAGGTCAACGCCTACAGCGTGTACGAGGGCCAGCTCGACGGGGGCGCGGGCAGCTCCGACGGGCACGCGTACCTGCTGACCAAGCCGCGCGGGGACGAGTTCCGGCGCCGGGCGGAGACGGTCGTCGACTCGTTCGCGCTCGACCCCGAGGCCGACGGCGAGCAGGCCGGGTTCACGATCCGCGTCACCGACCCGAAGTACCTGGCGCACATGGCGAGCCACCTCAGCTTCCGGACCGCCTTCACCGGCGCCGCCGAGTGACCCGGAAGGTGGAAATGCGCTCGGACGGCGCCGCGGGCACCGGTAGCATCCCCGGGATGGACGCCTGGGCTTGGGACGAGACGCTCTTCGCGGGCACCGCCGCGCACTACGGGACCGGCCGGATGCCCTACCCGCCGGGCCTGGCCGGCGCGGTGCGTGACGCGCTCGGGCTCGACGGGACCGGGCGGCTCCTCGACGTCGGCTGCGGGCCCGGCTCGCTGACCGTGCTCCTCGCGCCCCTGTTCGCCGAGGCCGTCGGCGTCGACGCCGACCCCGGCATGATCGCCGAGGCAAGGCTCAAGGCGCCCGGGATCGACTGGCGGCAGATGCGGGCCGAGGCGCTCCCCGGCGGGCTCGGGACGTTCCGGGTCGTCGCGTTCGCGCAGTCCTTCCACTGGATGGAGCAGGAGCTCGTCGCCGAGCGCGTCCGCGGCATGATCTGCCCCGAGGGCGCCTGGATCCACATCGGCGCGACCACCCACCGCGGCGTCGACACCGATGAGCCGCTGCCGCTCCCGGCCCCGCCGTGGGACGCGGTCGACGCGCTCGTGGCCCGCTACCTGGGTCCGGTGCGCCGCGCCGGGCAGGGCCTGCTCCCCCACGGCACCAAGGGGTCCGAGGAGGACGTCATGGCCGGGGCCGGGTACAGCGGGCCCGAGCGGATCCTCGTCGACGAGGGCCGGACCGCCGAGCGGAGCGAGGACGAGGTCGTCGCGGCCGTGCTCTCGCTGTCGAGCTCGGCCCCGCACCACTTCGGCGATCGGCTGCCCGCGTTCGAGGCGGACCTGCGGGCACTGCTGCGGGAGGCGGCCCCCGACGGGCGGTTCGCCGAGCGCGTGCGCGGCGTCGAGATCGTGATCTGGCGTCCCTGAAGGCGGCGCGATAGGGTCTCGTCCCATGGCCGAACCCCACGACGTGACGCGGACCCGGTACGACGAGGTCGCGGAGCTCTACTACGACATGTTCAAGGACACGCTGCGCGAGCACCCCTTCGACCGGGCGATGATCGACGCGTTCGCCGAGCGGGTGCAGGAGGCCGGCGCGGGTCCCGTCGCCGACATCGGCTGCGGCCCAGGGCATATCACCGGGTACTTGCACGCGCTCGGACTCGGCGTGCAGGGCATCGACCTGTCGCCGGAGATGGTCGCGCTCGCGCGCCGCGAGCACCCCGGGATCGCATTCTCCCTGGGCGACATGAGCGCCCTGGACCTGCCGGACGCGGCGCTCGGCGGCGTGCTGTCGCGGGCCTCGATCATCCACACGCCGCCCGAGCGGATCGGGCCGGTGTTCGCGGAGTTCCACCGGGTGCTCGCGCCGGGCGGGCTGCTGTCGATCAGCTTCCAGGCGAGCGACCGGAGCGACCGGCTCGCGTGGCCGTTCGACCACAAGGTCGCGCCCGCGTGGCAGTGGTCGTACGAGCGGGTCGCGGAGCTGCTGCGGGACACCGGGTTCGCGGAGGTCGCGCGGCTCGTGGGCGCACCAGAGGAGGACAAGATCCGCGGGTTCCACTTCTGCCACCTCGTGATGCGGAAACCGGGGCCGGAGATTTCATAGGCGCGCTCCCACGCACGGGTAAATCATGATATTTATTAGTATCGATAGATAAGCCTGTCCGCGGTCGGGTTGGGGTGAAGCGGATCCGAGCAGAGGAGTACCTGCATGGCATCCATGCCAACCCGGCCGCGGCGCCTCGCCGCGGCCGTCGCATTGTCGGCGGCGGTCGCCGCCGCGACGCTGGGGATCGTGACGGCGGGCCCGGCGCACGCCGTCGGCTGCCAAGCGCTCGACTACAAGGTGGTGAGCGACTGGGGCTCGGGCCACCAGGCCGCCGTCTCACTCACCGCCGAGGACGGCGCCGTCAACGGCTGGGAGATCGAGTTCCAGCTCAGGCCCGGCGCGCAGGTGCAGAGCGCCTGGAACGTCTCCTGGTCCCAGTCCGGGACGACCTTCACCGGCTCCGACGTCGGCTGGAACGCAGCCGTCGGCGCCGGGCAGACCCGCGAGCTGTTCGGGCTCGTCGTCTCCGGCTCGGGCGCCTCGCCGACCGCGTTCACGCTCAACGGGGTCGAGTGCGGCACCGTCGAGCAGCCGACCGACACCCCGAGCGAGACCGATTCGCCCACGGACGAACCGACCGACGATCCGACCGACCCGCCCGGCGACTGCCCGGCCGGGGCCGTCTGCGACGGCTTCGAGGACCAGGCCGGGACCGTCCCGGGCGGCGCGTGGAGCGTCGGGGCCCAGGACTGCACCGGCACCGGGACCGCCACCGTGGACACCAGCGTGGCGAACAGCGGCGGGAAGTCGGTGCGCGTCAACGGCGGCGCGACCTACTGCAACCACGTGTTCGTCGGGCGGACGCTGCCCGCCGACGCCGAATGGTTCCGGGTCTACATGCGGCACAGCACGGCCCAGCCCCCGAACCACACCACGATGATCGCCATGCAGGACCGCAACGACAACAACGCGGACCTGCGCCTCGGCGGCCAGAACTCGATGCTCCAGTGGAACCGCGAGTCCGACGACGCGACCCTGCCCGCCCAGAGCCCCGCCGGGGTCGCGCTCAGCGCGCCGTTCCCGGTGAACACCTGGGTGTGCGTCGAGTACCAGATCAGCGGCGGGCACCTCGCGACCTGGGTCGACGGCGAGGCCGTCACCGGCCTCACCGCCGACGGCACGCCCACCCACGACGTGGACGAGCAGTGGCTCTCCAAGTCCGGGTGGAACCCCGACCTCGCGGACCTGCGGCTCGGCTGGGAGAGCTACGGGAACGACGCCGACACCGTCTGGTACGACGACGTCGCGTTCGGCCCCAGCCGGATCGGCTGCTGAAACCGGCCGCCCCGCTCCTGAGGAGAGGCGGGGCGGCCCTCACCGCCGCCGGGCCCAGGGCGCGAGCTGCACCGCGCCCCAGGCGGTCTCGACGGCCAGGAACCCCCACAGCAGCGCCGGGCCGCCGTGGGCGAGCGCGTACGCCATCCACAGCGAGAACAGGACGCGCGCGGCGCCGTCGAACAGGCCGTGGACCCGCTGCGGGCGCAGCAGCCGCAGCAGCGACCACACGACGACGACCGAGCCCATGAGGTTCGCGTACAGGACCTGCATCGGATCGAGGGCGGGGAACGCGCCGAGGCCGAGCGCGCCGCTGAGGCCGTTCAGGGCGGCGTGGACCAGGGCGAGCGTCCACGGCGTGGCGAAGCCGGAGGTGACGACGAGGTCGTAGACGGCGCTCGCGCGAACCACCTTCATATACGGGTGCCGCTGCGGTGCAACGGGTTCAATGGCGATGGACATGGCGGTGCTCCGTTCGTTCGGGTCGGGCTACCGTAAACGGTGGAGTGCACTCCAGTGTCAAGTCGCGAGGGAGGGTCCGTGCGGATCGGGGAGCTGTCGGAGCGGTCGGGGCTGAGCCGGGACGCGATCCGGTTCTACGAGCGGATCGGGCTGGTCGAGTCGCACCGGTCCCCCAACGGGTACCGGGACTTCCCCGAGGCGGCCGTGCCGTGGCTCGACTACGTGCGCACGGCGCAGCGCCTCGGGTTCACGCTCGCCGAGATCGGCAGGCACGGCGAGGAGCTGCGCGGCGCGCCCGATGCGGCGGCGGCGCTGTCGGCGCTGTTCGCGGAGCGGATCACGGCCGTGGACGCGAAGATCGCGGAGCTGGCGGCCCTGCGCGAGGAGCTGGCCGCGCGGGCGGCCACCGGGTGCCCGCTGGAGCCGGACCGGGTCGGGCGACCGGGCTTCACACGACGGTGAGCACGGTCTTGCCGCGGGAGCGGCCGGCCTTGAGGCGGTCGAGCGCGGCGGCGGCGTCCTCAAGGGGCGCTTCGTGGTCGATGAGGAACCGGATCTGTCCCCTCTGGACCGATTCGGCGAGGGACGCGAGCGTGCCCGGACGCGCGTTCGCGTAGAGGTTCGAGCCGCGCAGGCCCTTCGCGGCGAACAGCTCGGTGTCGACGGCCCCGTTGGAGGAGACGATCGCGCCGTTCGGCTTGAGCAGCATGGCGATCGGTTCGATGTCGTCCGGCCCGGAGACGAGGTCGACGACCGCGTCGATGCCGTCGGGGTGCGCGGCGCGCACCTGGTCGGCGGTGGGGCCCGCGGTGAAGTCGACGGTCTCGGCGGCGCCGAGGTCGCGCAGCAGATCGGCGGTGTCCGGCCCGGTCGTGGCGATGACGCGGATGCCCTGGGCGGCGGCGAGCTGCACGGCGGCCTGGCCGACGCCGCCGGACGCGCCGTTGACGAGGAGCGTCTGCCCCGGCCCGGCGCCCGTGCCCTCGACGAAGTCGTGGGCGGCGGCCCCGGCGGTCGGGATGGCCGCGGCGGTCGCGAAGTCGAGCTTGTCGGGGAGGCGGGCGAGCTTGGCGGCCTTGGTGATCGCGTACTCGGCGTAGGACCCGCGGCCGCGCTGCACGTCCATGAACTGGCCGAAGACGCGGTCGCCGGGCTCGAAGCGGGCGTCGGTCGGGCCTGGCTCGCCGGCGCTCACCACGGTCCCGGCGCCGTCGGAGCCGAGCACGAGCGGGAACTCGTGGGGGACGGCGTCGCGCATGGCGCCCTCGACGACCTTCCAGTCGAAGGGGTTGACGCCCGCGGCCGCGATCTTGACGAGGACCTCGCCGGGGCCGGGCTCGGGGACGGGGAGGTCCGCGAGGGTCGGCTCGGTGTGGAAGTCGGTGGCGACGACGGCGCGCATAGGGGTCCCCTTCGGTCCTGACCGGCGGGCGCCCGGCTGCGCCCGGCCTGAATCTACACCGGTGCGTACCCGGATGAGCCGGATCGGACGCGTGCAGCGCGGAACGCTTTCCACGCAACGGGATCGACTCGCACTAATCGGGGCGTTTCGCCAGCGCACAAGGGCCTTGTACGCTTCACCGTGGACACGGCACCCCCTCCGCCGCGGCCTGCGCGCGACGCGTCCGCCCCTGCCCTCGACCCCTCCGGAGGTGCCCCCATGCGTGCTTGGATGGACCGCGGCGTGCTGCGCGGCCGGATCCACGGGCGTTCGCTCCTGGTCCTCGTCGCAGTCGCGGCGCTGGTGTCGGTGGCGGCGGTGTGGCAGTTCGGGTCGCTGCGCGACGAGCACGACCCGGACCTGGCCGACGCGGACACGCCCGGGGGTCCGCAGTTCACGGCGGCCGCGGAGACGACGAGCGCGAGCGCCCCGGCGTCGGCGCCGGAGTCCCCCGAGTCGTCCGCGGCGTCCCCGGAGGGCGCGCCGACGACCTCCGCCGCGGCCGCGACGTCGTCGGCGAGCGCGGCGGACGCCGGGCCGGAGTGCACGGCGTCGCTGTCGCTCGACAACGAGTGGTCGTCGTCGATCTCGGTGGCGGTGTCGGTGGCGAACACGGGGGCCGAGCCGATCGACGGCTGGGAGATCGTGCTCGCGCTGGACGGCATGGACGTGACGGCGGCGTGGGGCCTGGAGCACCTCGACGGGGACCGCTACGGCGACATCATGTTCAACGCGGCGATCGCGCCGGGCGAGCGCGTGGAGCCGAGTTTCTCGGCGGACGTCGAGGACGGCTGGGTGCTGCCCGAGACGGTCCCCTGCGCGCCGGCCTAGGGCTCGGTGCGGATCTCGACTTCGTGGCGGACGGGGAAGTTCACCGACTTGGCGATGAAGCAGTCGCGATTGGCGTCGTGGTGGAGTTCGGCGGCGCGCTCGGCCTTCGCGGGGTCGGCGATGGTGACGACGGGGTGGAGGACGACCTCGGTGAAGCGGCCGCTGTTGCCTTTCTCCTCGGTCATGGTGCCGGTGGCGGCGTCGGTGTAGGCGGTCACGGCGATCCGCTCGCGCGCGCACAGCGAGAAGTAGGTGAGCATGTGGCATTCGGAGAGCGCGGCGACCAGCAGCTCCTCGGGGTTCCAGCGCTCCTTCTGGCCGAGGAACGCCGGGTCGGCGCTGCCGCGGATGAGGGGCTTGCCGGGGGCGGTGATGTCGTGGTCGCGTCCGTAGTCGAAGTACTTGGCGGTCCCGTTGCCGGTGTTGCCGGTCCATTCGACGGTGACCTCGTAGTGGTGCTCGCGGCCGCTCATGGCGTGCTCCTTCCGTTGCGGTGAGCCGAATCGTATCCGGGACCGGGCCGGGCGGGTCATCTCCCGGCGAGGACGACGGTCTCGTGGTCGGGGAGCTTGTCCCACCAGTGGTGGTGGCGGCGGTAGACGTCGGGTTCGCGGTCGGCGAGGAGCGCGGCGACGCCCTTGGCCTCCTCGGCGAGGGCGGCCCAGACGTCGTCGGGGAGGGGGTGGAACGCGGTGGCCTCGATCGCGCCGTCGACGGTGCGCCAGACCCCGGCGGCGAGGCCGTCGACGAGGAGCATCGGGAGGACGTCGCCGTTGTTGCGGATGAGGGTGGTGCGGTATTCGGGCGGGACGGTGCGGGCGCGGTCGTGGAAGGCGAGGAACACGTTGTCCCACATGGCCATCAGGCGGGGAGGGGCGGGGACGTCCTCGTCGGGGAGTGCGGCGCCGGGCAGGTCGTAGAGGACCTCGCCGTTCGGGCCCTGGTGGAGTTCGAGGTCGAGGGGCACGAGGGCCTTCTTGACGCGGCCGCGCTGGACCATCGCGAACTGGGCGACGTCGGCGACGGAGACGGGCCCGAAGCCCTCGATGTGCCGGAGGATGAGGGCGGCGAGTCCGGCTTCGGCGGCCGCGTCGTCGCGGAGGGCGGGCTTGTCGGGGGCGGCGGTGTACTCGACCTTGTCGGTGAAGCTCCAGGGCCCGGCGCCGGGGGCGCGCAGGACCGGCGCGTACTGGCGGATGCCGGGCCACACGGCCTTGGCGGTGGCGGCGTCGAGGCGGTCGGCGAGCCAGGCCTCGCATTCGCGGGCGGTGCGGACCTCGCCGGGGGCGAAGAGGGCTTCGTAGAGCTCCTCGGCGAGCGCGTACGCCTCGGTGCCGGTGATCCCGGCGGCGGCGATGCGGCCGCCGAGCTTCGCGGCGTACAGGGACGGCTCGGTGGCCTCGCGGAACGTGCGGTACTCGTCGGCGGCGACGGTGTGGAGGGTCATGCGGACGGGGTTGCCGCGCAGGACCCGGCCCTCTTTGTAGGCGGCGTCGAGGTCGGCGGGGTCGAACCCGGCGACGCGGTTCCACAGGCCGAGGTACCCGGAGACGGGCGACTGGGTCTGGAGGGCGACGGCGCCGCGCACCGCGGTCTCGACGTCGGTGTCGGCGCGGTGCAGGAGGGACTGGCGGTCGAGGGTCGCGCGGTTCAACCGCCGGGTCGTGAGCTGCATGCTCAGAGGCTAGCCGGAGCCGCCGACAGAAAACATGCGTGCGGATCCGGGACCGGACCTTGGCCGGTCCGGTCCCGGGCGGGGTCACATCGTGGTGACGTACGCCGAGCAGGAGTCGAGGAGCATCTGGCTGCCCTCCTTGGCCATGTCGTGCTCCTCCTGCGTGGTGCAGGTCTGGGAGATCACGAGGCGGGTGCGGCCTTCGCCCAGGTCGGTGAGGTCGAGGCGCATGACCTCTTCACCGCCGGGGATGTCCATGCCCATGACGAGGAGCTCGTTCTCGACGACCTCGATGTAGCGGCCGGTGATCGGGAACTCCTGGCCGTCGGGGGTGACGACGACGGAGGTGTACTTGCCGCCGGGGGTCGCGTCGAGCTCGACCGAGCCGGGCTTGGAGTAGCTCCACTTCTCGTAATGGTCGTTCTCGGTCCAGGCCCGCCAGACGGTCGCGACGGGGACGTCGACCTCGCCGGTGAGCGTGTAGGGGAAGCCTGCGGTGTTCTCGTTGGCGGTCATCTCGATCCTCCGTGTTCGGGGTTGTCGGTCTCTGCACGTGTAGACGCGGCGGTCCGCGCGGATTCATCGCGCCCCTCCGGATCTTTTCAGGATTTCTTCCGGCGGGCTCGGGAACGGCGCCGCGAGCGCGGGTCTGGGAGAATCGGGCGATGGACGCCGAACTCACCGTGACCGGATCCGCCGACCCCCGAGGCGAACTGGTGTCGCTGCGGCAGTGGCTGAACCGCGAGGACGACTACCGGGGCCGGGTCGACTTCAAGCCCGCCGTGCCGAGCGAGGGCGAACTGGGCTTCGGGTCCGACGTGCTGCTCGCGGTCATCGCCGCGGGGGGCCTGGACGCGCTCGCGCAGACGATCGGCGTGTGGCTTCAGTCGCGCCGTTCGGAGCTGGAGGTCGAGGTGAGCGCCGCCGACGGCACGCGCGTCAGGATCACCGCGAAGGGCCCGATCGCGAAGTCGGTCGCGAAGCGGCTCGACCTGGGAGAGTAGCGGTGCGCCTGCCCGACGGCGCGCGGTCGCGCGCCGTGCTCATCGGCACCGCCGCGTACGACCACCTCCCGCGCGTCGACGCCGCGAGGAACAATGTGGACGGCATGCGGGAGTTCCTGGCGCGGGACGCCGGGATCGGCGGCGCCGACTGCCGGACGCTGGTGGACCCGCGCGACCTGGCCGAGGTCGGCGAGGCCGTCGAGAGGGCCGCGCGGTCGGCCGAGGACCTGCTGCTGGTCTACTACAGCGGGCACGGGCTCGTCGACGGCGACGGCCTGCTCAACCTCGCGCTGCCGCAGACGTCCCCATCGCTCCTGCCGTGGAGCGGCATCCCGTTCCGGTTCCTGCACAAGGCGGTCCAGAACTCGCATGCCGCGACGAAGGTGGTCGTCCTCGACTCCTGCTACTCCGGGATCGCGACCGAGCAGACGCTCGGCGAGGACCTGACGGGCCAGCTGCGGATCAAGGGGAACTTCACGCTGACCTCCTCCCCCGCGAACTCGCCCTCGTACGCGTTCGCGGGGCTGCGGCACACCGCCTTCACCGAGCTGCTGCTCGACGTGTTCCGCGAGGGCGTCGCGGGCGCGGGAGACCTGTTGACGCTCAACGACGTCTACCTGGAGGTGCGCCGCCGGGCGCACGAGGGGAACCTCCCCGAGCCGCAGAAGTGCGGCACCCACTCCGCCGACCAGCTGGCCCTCGCGCCGAACCGGCACCGGGGCGCGCCGCCCGAGGTCCCGGTGTCCGAACCGCCTGCGCGCGAGGCGGTCCCGGAGCCCCGGCCCTCAGACGACGCGATCGTCACCGCCGACCAGGTCCGCGGCGTGAAGTTCACGCCCGTGCAGCTCGCCGAGGGCTACGACCAGGACGAGGTGGACGCGTTCCTCGACCGGGTGGTCCTCGCGCTCGTCGAGCCCGCGACCGGGCCGCAGCGGCTCACCGCCGACGACGTGCGGGCCTCGATGTTCACCTCCACGCGCCTGCGCGAAGGCTACGAGGTCAAGGAGGTCGACGCGTTCCTCGACCGCATCGAGGCGGAACTCGAACGGCGCCAAGCGGTCGCGGCCCGGCGGCACTGAGGCCGCCGGGCTGCGTCGCTGGGTCCTAGTCGACGAGGGCGTCGAGCTCGATCGCGTCCTTGACCGCGTTGAGGCGGGCGGTGGAGACCTCCGGGTCGACCCTGCTGCGGTCGATGTGGGCGAGCTCCTGGTTGGCCTCGACGAACGGGCGCATGCGGCGCTCGTAGCGGGCGAAGGCCAGCGCGTGGTCCCCGGTGCGGCCCAGCTCGAAGGCGAGGACGTAGGCGCCGACGAGGGCGAGGCTGGTGCCCTGCCCGGAGAGCGGGGCCGCGCAGTGGGCGGCGTCGCCGAGGAGGACGGTGCGGCCCGCGGACCAGCCGTCCATCTTGATCTGCGCCATGGAGTCGAAGTAGAAGTCGTCGGCGGTGCGCATGCGCTCCAGGAACTCCGGGACCTTCCAGCCGAAGCCGGTGAGGTGCTCGGCGACGAGGGCCTTCTGGGCTTCGGTGTCGCGGTGGTCGTACTCGATGGGGTCGGACCCGAAGCCGAGGAAGATCCGCAGCTCGCGGTTGTCGCGGACGGTCATGGCGCAGCCGCCGAGGTTGGCGCCGTCGTTGAACCAGGTCTGCCAGCGGTCGAGGCCGAGGAAGTTGTCCTGGCTGAAGACCGACAGGTAGGTGCCGAGGTGGTGAATGTAGTCGGCTTCGGGGCCGAAGGCGATCCGGCGGGTGTTGGAGTGGAGGCCGTCGGCGCCGACGACGAGGTCGAAGCGGCGCGGGGCGGCGTGCTCGAATTCGACGGTGACGCCGTCGGATTCGTCGCGGATCGCGGTGATGGAGTCGCCGTAGAGGTACTCGACGCCGTCGAGTTTCGCGTGGACGAGGTCGACGAGGTCTTCGCGGAGGATCTCGATGTCCTCGGAGTCGAGGGCGCCGGAGGAGAGCGCGAACTCCTCGGAGCGCATGAGCTCGTTGCCTTCGGGGTCGAGGACGTTCATGCCCTTGGACTCGTTCTTGAGGGCGCGGGCGTCGGTCTCGAGGCCCATGCGGCGCAGGACGGTGAGGGCCGCGCCGCGAACGTCGACGGCCTGGCCGCCGCGGCGCAGGGCCGGGGCGCGCTCGACGACGACGGGGGTGAGGCCCTGCTCGCGGAGCCAGTAGGCGAGGGCGGTGCCGGCGACGCTGGAGCCTGAGATGAGGACGGTGTTCACGGGGTTCTCCTGGGATACGTTGTACTGCGTTGTCTGGGACCACCGTAGAAAATTCGGCTCTGACCTGCAAATACGCCCCGAAACTGCCCTAGGACAGCGGGGCCGGGGAGGGCCGGTGCGCATTAGGATCTGTCGTAGGACAGCACGAGGGAGGGGCCGCAGTGGCCGCATCGATCGAACCGCCGTACGCGCGCATCGCCGCGGAGCTGAGCAGGCGCATCGCCGACCGGGAGCTGCTCCCGGGCGACCGGGTGCCGTCCACGCGGCAGGTCGCGCAGGAATTCGGTGTGGCGCTCGCCACTGCGACGAAGGCGCTGGACGTGCTGCGGACGGAGGGCCTGGTCATCACCAAGGCCCGCTCGGGGACCGTGGTCGCGCCGCGGCGCGGAGCCATGAGGATCGCCGAGACGCAGGAGTTCACGCGCGAACGCGTCATCGCGGAGGCCGTCGCGATCGCCGATGCCGAAGGGCTCGATGCGGTCTCGATGCGCGCGGTCGCGGGGCGCTGCGGGGTGGCCCCGATGTCCCTGTACCGCTTCGTGGAGGACAAGGACGAACTCGTGAACCTCATGGCCGACACCGTGTACGGCGCCGCGGAGTTCGAGGCGGACGGCGCCGCGCCCTGGCGGGCCCAGGTGGCATCGGTGGCCGGCGAGCTGTGGCGCCTGCACCGCACGCACCCGTGGCTCGGCCGCATCCAGCCGCTCACCCGGCCCCTGCCGCTGCCGGGCCTCCTGCGCCTGGGCGACCGACTCCTCGGCGCCATCGAACCGCTCGGGCTGCCGCCCCGCCTCCAGTTCGACGTGCACGTGCTCATCTACAATCACATCACCGGCCTCGCCGCGAACTTCGAGCGCGAGGACGAGGCGGTCTCGGTCACCGGCATCTCCTCCGAGGAGTGGACCGACCTCCAGTACCTCCCCAAGTTCGGCGACGAGGCGTTCATGGCCTCGGTCCCCCACTTCGCCAAGCTCTTCGGATACTTCGGGTCCCTCCCCGACGGCTACGACATGGACCTGGACGACCTGTTCGAGCTCGGCCTCGGCGTGATCCTCGACGGCGTGGAGACCCTGGCGGCGCGGCTGGCGTAGCACTTGCGTGCGATTACCCGAACTCGTATACTCGAAAACGAGTAATCGATTCGAGGAGGTCGCATGTCCGGCAGACGCGGCAACCTGACGGCGCTCGCGGTGCTCTCCGTGGTGGCGTCGAAACCCATGCACCCCTACGAGATGGGCCAGGCCATCCGCGGGTGGGGCAAGGACCGCGACATGAAGGTCAAGTGGGGCTCGCTCTACTCGGTCGTCGCGGCCCTCGAGAAGCGCGGCCTCCTGGAGGCCGCCGGGACCGCCCGCGAGGGCAACCGGCCCGAGCGCACCGTCTACCGGATCACCGCCGAGGGCCGCGCCGAGCTCGCCGACTGGACCCGCGAGCTCCTCGCCACCGTCGACGGCGACCACGCCCGGTTCCGCGCGGGCCTGTCCGTCGCGGTCGTCCTCCCGCCCGACGAGGTCGTCGAGCTGCTCCGCGGGCGACTGCGGGCCCTGGAGGCCGGGCTCGCCGCCGACGAGGGCGAACTCCACCGGCTCAAGGGCACCGTCCCGCGCATGTTCCTCATCGAGGACGAGTACGCCCTCGCCACGGCCCGCGCCGAGATCAAGTGGATCTACGCCCTCGTCGCCGAGATCGCCACCGGCACCTTCGCCGACCTCGAGCAGTGGCGGTCCTTCCACGAGCACGGCGGCCTCGACGGCGACGCCGCCGCCGCGTGGGAGCACGCCGAGCAGCACACCGCCGACTCCTCCGGCGACCCTTCCTGAACCCCTGCAAGGAGACCACCATGACGACGAAAGCGCGCACCGCCGCGGTCATCGGCGGCGGCGTGGCCGGGCCGGTCACCGCCGCGGCCCTGGTCAAGGCCGGCATCGATGCGACCGTCTACGAGGCGTACCCCGGGCGGCCCGAAGGGGTCGGCGGGACGCTCGCACTGGCCGCGAACGGCAAGCGGGCCCTGAAGATCATCGGCGCCGACGACGCGATCGCCGCGATCGGCGACCCGGTCTCGGCGCAGGACCTGACGATCGGGCGGCGCCGCCGCTTCACCGTCCCGCAACTCGCCGACGTCGGGCCCATGTGGACGGTGCACCGGGCGGACCTGCACCGGGTGCTCTACGAGCGGGCCGAGGCCATGGGCGTCAAGTTCGTGTTCGGCAAGCACCTCGACGATCTCCGCGAGGACGGGGACGGCGCGACGGCCGTGTTCGGCGACGGGACCGAGGCCACGGCGGACGTGGTCGTCGGCGCCGACGGCGTCCACTCCGCGGTCCGGCGCCTCATCGACGCGGGCAACCCCGGCCCGGAGTACACCGGGATGATCTCGTTCGAGGCCGTGTCCGAGCACGAGGTCCCGGTCGGGCCCGAGGTCATGAACTTCGCGTTCGGCAGGCGCGCGTACTACCTGTACTGGCGGCTGCCGCAGGGCGGCACGCGGTGGGGCGTGAACCTGCCGTTCACCGACCCTCTGCCCGCCAAGGCGCTCCGCGAGACGTCCAATGAGGAGTGGATGAGGCGGCTGCTGGAGATCTACGCCGACGACGACCCCGGCGCCGAACTGCTGCGGCGTACACCCGCGGAGCGGCTGCTTTGCCACGGTCCCCTGTGGATCATGCCGGGTGTCCCGGTGTGGCACCGCGGGCGCGCGGTCCTGGTGGGCGACAGCGTCCACGCGCCGTCGAACAGCTCCGGGCAGGGCGCCTCGCTCGCCATCGAGAGCGGGATCGAGCTGGCGCGGTGCCTGCGGGACCTGCCGGTGCCCGAGGCGTTCGCCGCGTACGAGCGGCTGCGGCGCACCAGGGTCGAGGGCATCGCCGCGAACGCCGCGAAGATCAACCGCGCCAAGGCCCCCGGCGTGTTCGCGCAGGCGGTCATGCCGCTCCTCATGCCGCTGATGTTCAAGACCGCGATGGACCCGGAGAAGACCCTCGGCCCGATCCAGCGCCACCGCATCGACTGGGACGCGGTCGAACCCGCAGGGGTATAACGGGTGCCACCTACGAGGAATCGGGAGTCCCCATGACCGATCTGCACGCCGTCCTCGGCGCGACCGGCGCCGTCGGCGGCGCCGTGGCCGACGAGCTGCGGGCCCGCGGCCACCGGGTCCGCGCCGTCAGCCGCAGCGGGGGCGGGCCCGACGGGCTCGCCGCCGACGTCACCACCCCCGAGGGCGCGGCCGCCGCGTGCGAGGGCGCCGCCGTCGTCTACCAATGCGCGCAGCCGCCGTACGCGCGGTGGCCCGAGGAGTTCCCCGGGTTCACCGACGCGGTCCTCAGCGCCGTCGAGCACTCCGGGTCCCGCCTCGTCATGGCCGACAACCTGTACATGTACGGGCCCGTCAAGGGCCCCATGACCGAGGACCTCCCGTACGCGGCGACCAACCCGAAGGGCGTGGCCCGCGCGCAGGTCGCGGACGCGATCCTCGCCGCGCACCGCGAGGGCCGCGTGCGCGCGACCCTCGGCCGGGCCTCCGACTACTTCGGACCCCGCGGCCTGAACACGATCCTGGGCCCGACCCTGTTCGGCGCGGTCGCGAAGGGCCGGACCGCGCTCTGGCTCGGCGACCGCGACGTCCTCCACACCGTCGCGTACCTGCCCGACGTCGCGGCCGCGCTCGTCACGCTCGGGGAGCGCCCGGAGGCCGACGGGCGGGCCTGGCACCTGCCGGTCCTCACCGCGCCCACCGGCCGCGAGTTCCTGGACATGGTGCGGGACGCCGCGGGCGGGCGCGTGCGGAGCACCGCGATGGGGCGCACCATGCGGCGGATCCTGAGCCTGGTCAACGAGGAGGCCATGGAGCTCGGCGAGACCTGGTACCAGCGCGACCGCGACTGGGTCGTCGACGACACCGCGTTCCGCGCCGCGTTCGGCGAGCCGCGCCTGACCCCGCACGAGGAGGCGATCGCCGCGACCCTCGCGTGGTTCCGCGCGCAGGGCTGATTTCCCCGAACGGGGGAAACCGGGGCCCGGGGCTTCGTACACTGCGCACATTTCCGTCTCCAATGGAGGGCACCATGACGCAGGAATACGGACAGGCCGGCGCTCCGGCGCGGGCGCCCCGGGAGATGAACGGGCTCGCGATCGCGGCGTTCGTCCTCGCGATCGTCGGCTGGTGCAGCCCGATCGGCATCCTCGGGCTGATCCTCGGCTACGTCGCCAAGGGCCAGATCACGCGCCGCAACAACTCGGGCGAGGGCCTCGCGCGGGCCGCGATCATCCTCGGGTGGATCTCGATCATCGCGTTCATCCTCCTCATCGTCGGCGCGATCGTCGGCGGCGTCTTCACCAACTGGGACGAGTGGCGCCACGACTGGAACGAGCAGTACAACTAGTCGCGCCGGGGCGGGGCCGCGGCCCCGCCCCGATTTCCCCGATCCCCCGCCGCCGGCCGGGCGGTCGCCTACGCTTCGGGGCCATGGCATCGAACAGGACGAAAAGGACAGTGCTCGCCGTCGCGGCGGGCGCTGTCGTTGCGGCGGCCGTGCTCACCGCGGCCCCGGCCCAGGCCGCCCCGCAGTACCGGGCCGACCAGATCGCCCAGACCGCGCCGGTCGCCGTCGCGCTCCGGGACGGCGTCCGCGAGCGGATCGTCTACGAGGACGCCGCGTTCATCAAGGTCCGCTTCGAGGAGGTCGTGCTCGGCGAGCGCGACACGATCACCGTCGAGCGCCCCGGCGGCGGCGAGTCCCGCGAGTACGGCCCGGCAGACGTCCGCGACGGCGGCCTGTGGGCGCTCTCGGTCGAAGGGGACGCCGCCGAGATCGTGCTCGACGACCGGGCCGACGGGACGACGGCCGCCGCGCGCGTCGCCGAGTACTCGCGCGGCCTGAGCGACGCGGAGCTGGACGCGCGGCCCGCCGCCGACGAGCCGTCCCCCGAGAGCATCTGCGGCAAGGACGATTCGCGCAATGCCCCCTGCTACCGCGACTCCGAGCCGCTCATGTACGACGCGGCGCAGTCCGTCGCGCGGCTCATCATCGACGGCGAGTCGTACTGCACCGGCTGGAAGGCCGGGTACAACCGGTTCCTGACGAACAACCACTGCTTCAGCACCGGCGCGCAGGCCGAGCGCACCGAGGTCCAGTTCGGCTTCGAGTGCGTCGAGTGCGGCGAGGGCGAGACGCGGGACCCGGTCAAGGTGAGCGGCGCGAGCGTCCTCGCCACGGACTACACGCTCGACTTCACGCTGTTCACCGTGGACGACCCCGAGGCCCTCGCGGACCTGCCGGCCCTGCCGATCGCGACCGGCGGCGCCTCCGAGAACGAGAAGGTCTTCATCGCGGGCCACCCGGCCGGGAAGCCGCGCCGCATCGCCGCCGACAGCTCCTCGGAGCCGCAGGGCTCGCGCTGCCAGGTCCTCGACCCGTCGGTGCACGGGCGCGGCTGGAACTCCGACCTCGCGTACCTGTGCGACACCGAGGGCGGGTCCTCCGGCTCGCCGGTAATCGACCGGTCCACGGGGGAGGTCGTCGGCCTGCACCACCTGGGCGGCTGCCCGAACCAGGCGGTCCGCATGGACCGGGTGTGGCCGTACATCCGCGGATACTTCGCGAACGACTACTGATCGCTTTTGCCCGGGCGGGCGGCGGGGCACTCCCCCGCCGCCCGTTCCGTTTCCCGGCGCCGGACGTTTGCGCTGGTTATGGTGAGGATCAGTCGATGTGGAGGTTCCCGTGAGCGAGACGCCGACCCGAGCGCCCGAGGCCGTCGAGCAGGACGACGACGCGGGGGGCGGGGTGTGGCGCGTCGTCCGGTGGATCGTCGCGATGCTCGCGTGCCTGCTCGCCGTCCTGGCCGTGACCGGCGCGGTCGCCGCGTACTACGCGCGCCTGGAGCTGCTGACGACCGACCGGTTCGTGGAGCGCACCGACGTGATCGCCGAGGACGAGGACGTGCAGGCCGCGATCGCCGAGCGGGTCACCGCCGAGATCGCGAACGCCATCGACGTCGACGCGATCACGCAGCAGGCCACGGGCTGGGTCGGCGTCGAGGACCCGCCCGCGTACGTCAAGGACCTCGTCGCGTCCGCGGCCGAGAGCCTGCGGGCCTACATCGAGACCGAGGTCGACGAGTTCGTGGCGAGCCCGGCGTTCCTGAAGGTGTGGGACGCGGCCGTGACCGAGGCGCACTCCTCGCTCGTGTCGGCCCTCGAAGGCGACAACGCCGGGTCGCTCGTCGCCGACGGGAACACGCTCACCCTGGACCTGGGGAAGGTCGTGGAGGTCGTCAAGGAGCGCCTGGCGGAGAACGACTTCGCGTACGCGGCCGACATCCCCGAGATCGACGCGCAGTACGTGCTCGTCGACTCCGACCAGGTGCCCGAGCTCCAGGAGCGGACCGACCAGCTCAAGTGGGCGGCCACGTGGCTGCCGTGGATCGCGTTGGCGCTCTTGGTGGTCGCCGTGATCGTGGCGCCGCGGCGGTGGGTGGCGGCGCTCGTCGTGGGCCTGCTCGCAGCGATCCTCGCCGGGACGGCGCTGTTCGCGCTGTCGCAGGTGCGCGAGGAGTTCATCAAGCAGGCCGGGGACGCGTCGTTCGCGCCGCTGACGTACGACGCGTTCACCTCGGGCCTCAAGGGCTCCTACCTGGTGATGCTCATCGCGGCGATCGTCGTCGTGGTCGCCGCGGTCGCGGCGATGGTCCTGCGCCGCGAGCGCGCGCAGGCGAAGGCGGCGTTAACCGGGCGAGGTCGCGGCCGCGCCTGGCGGCCGCGCCGACGGCGCGCTTGACGGTGTCGTCCACCGCCGCGCTGTTGAGGACGTCCAAAGCGGCGGCAGTGGTCCCGCCGGGTGTGGTGATGTCGTCGAGGATCTCGGCCGCGGGCCGGTCGCTCGACTGCAAGTGGAGGCAGGCGCCGAGGAGCATCTGGTCGACCATGACGCGCGCGGCGTGCGGGTCCATCCCGCCCTCGACGGCCGCGGTGGTCATCGCGTCGGCGAGGTAGAACAGGAACGCCGGGCCCGAGCCGCCGACGGCGGTGATGAGGTCCATCATCGGCTCCTCGACGGTGACGGTGACCCCGACGCGGTCGAACAGGTCCTCGATCTCGGTCAGGTCGGTCCCTTCGGGGGCGGTCAGCGCGGTCGCGGCCTCGCGGGCGCGCGCGGCGACGTTCGTCATGGCGCGCACCGCGGTCACGCCTGCGGGGAGCCGCTCGGCGATGCGCCGCAGCGGGACGCCCGCCGCGAGCGACACGACGACCGCGTCCCCTTCGAGGACCGGCGCGATCTCGTCGAGGACGCCCGCGACGGCCCCGGGGCGGACCGCGACGAGCACGACGTCCGCTTCCGCAACGGCGCTCGCGTTGTCGGTGCCGACCTCGATCCCGTACGCGTCGGCGAGGACCGCGGCCCGCTCGGCGGGCAGCGCCGTCGCCCAGATCTGCGCGGGCGGCATCCCCGATTCGAGCAGGCCGATGAGCACGGCCTCCCCGAGGCTCCCGACGCCGAGTATCGCGATGTCCATGACGCACCTCCTCCCAGAGCCGCAATCTAACGGGCCCGCCCCACCGCGTTCAGTGTTTCGGACGAATAGGCGCTAACCGAGCGCTTCCGCCATCGCGCTGAGCCAGCGGTCGGTCGCGCGGGTCTGGAGGCGGCGCGCGACGGGCGCGGCGAGGCGGCTCGCGAGCGTCCCGGGCACCGAGAACGAGCGGACGGTGAACCGCGTGCGGTCGCCGACCGCTTCGAGCAGGAACGCGGCCTCGCCTCGCTCGGGGTGGCCCGGGAGCGAACCGTACCCGAAGCCGGTGAACCCGGCGGTCTCCTCGGCCCACACGACGCGGCACGGGATCCGCAGGACCCCGGCGAAGCGGAGCCTGACGTCGACGCCGACGGCGGCGCGCGGTGCGGTCGCCTCGGGGCGGAGACCGCAGCGCTCGTGGAGGCCCCAGGTCATGAGGATCTCGGCGGGGCGGGCCAGCGGGGCGTCGAGGACCGCGGTGCGTTCGAGGTGGCGGTAGCCGGGCGGGAGGGGGCCGGTCCGGGTGGCGCCGGTTTCGGGGTAGGTCAGGTCCATGGGGGTGCCGTCCGGGGGTTGGGGGCTTCGAAGAGGACGTGGTCGCGGAGGCGGCCGGTCGCGAGGGAGTAGCAGGGGGTGAGGCCGAGGCGGCGGAAGCCGTTGCGGGCCAGGACTTTCTGCGAGGCGAGGTTGTCGGGGAGGGTCTCGGCGCGGAGCTGGTCGAGCAGGAGCTCGTCGAACGCGATGGACTTCGCCTGGCGCACCGCCTCGGTGGCGATGCCGCGGCCGGTCTCGGCCGCGGCGACCCAGTAGCCGACCGAGCAGGTGCGGATGTACGGACCCTGGACGATCGTGTTGAGCAGCAGCCCGCCGACGGGCCGGCCCCGGTCGAGGATCACATAGGACCGTCCGGTGCCCGCGAGGGTCCGGGCCTGGGCGGCCTCGATGGCGTCGCGGACGCCCGGGAGCGTGTACGACGCGTCGTCCTCGTCCGGCTCCCAGCGGGACAGCAGGTCGCGGCTGGCGGCGCGGAGCGCGGCGACGGCCTCGGCGTCCTCCGGGGCGATGGGGCGGAGGCTGATCGCAGGCGCCGCCGGCGGCCGTTCGAGCATGGTCCCCCCTGTTCCGGTCGGTCCCGACCGGTCGAGCGTAGTCCCCTCGGCGCGGCCGCTGCGCGACCTTCGGACCGGGCGGGGCTACTTCGGTATCGGATCCGGGTCGAAGCGTTGGAGGAGCGGCGGCGGGCGGATAGGTTCGGGCCATGACGGAGCGGCGCGGGGCGCGCGGGTGGGCGGCGGACACGGCACTGTTCGCGTTCGGCGTGTTCGCGTGGCTGTACATCAGCGGCGACCGGATGCGGATCGGGCTGCCGTCGCCGCCGTGGCTGTTCGAGCTCGACCAGGTCGCCGGGATCGTCGGGCTCGGGCTGCTGTGGCTGCGGCGCCGGTGGCCCGTGCAGGCGGGCCTGGTGGCCGCGGTGCTGTCGTCGTTCTCCGAGACGATGGCGTTCCCGCTGGTGGTGCTGCTGTTCGCGGTGACGGTGCGGCGGCCGCTCAAGACGGCGGCGTGGGTGTTCGCGGCGGCGTTCGCCGCGGCCGGGGTGTACGCGGTGCTGCGCCCGCAGGAGCTGGGCGTCCTCGGGAACCTCCTGTTCGCGGTGGTGCTGTACGGCGGCGTCGCGGGCTGGGGCATGTTCACGCGGTACCGGCGGGCCCTGCGCTCGCGCGCCGCCGAGCAGGAGCGCGACGAGCGGGAGCGGGCCCGCCAGCGCGCCCGGGAGGAGCTGGCGCGGGAGCTGCACGACCTGCTGGGGCACCGGCTGTCGCTGCTGAGCCTGCACGCGGGGGCGATGGAGTACCGCTCGGACCTGTCGCCGGAGGAGCTGCGGGGCGCGGCGGGCGTGGTACGGGAGCAGTCGCATCTGGCGATGCGGGACCTGCGGGAGGTGATCGCGGTGCTGCGGGCGCCGATCGGGGAGCTGCCGCAGCCGTCGATGGCGGACCTGCGGGCGCTCGTGGAGGAGGCGCGGCCGGGGTCGCGGATCGCGTTCTCCGCGAACGTGGAGGGGGAGGCGCCGGAGCGGTCGGGGCGGACAGCGTACCGGGTGGTGCAGGAGGCGCTGACGAACGCGCGCAAGCACGCCGAGGGCGCGGCGGTCGAGGTCGCGGTGTCGGGCGGGCCGGGCGAGGGGCTCGTCGTGGAGGTGGTGAGCGGGCCGGGACGGGACACCGGGCCGGGGTCGGGGCACGGGCTGATCGGCCTGGAGGAGCGGATCGGGCTCGCGGGCGGGCGGCTGGAGTACGGGCCGGTCGGGGACGGGGGCTGGCGGGTGCGGGCGTGGCTACCCTGGACGGCATGAGCGAGCGCGTGAAGGTCCTGGTCGTGGACGACGACCCGCTGGTGCGGGCGGGCCTGCGGCTCATCCTCGGCGGGGCCGGGGACGTCGAGGTGGTCGGCGAGGCGGGGTCGGGCGCGGCGGTGCCGGCGCTGGTGGCCGAGGTGCGGCCGGACGTGGTGCTCATGGACCTGCACATGCCGGGCGTGGACGGGCTGGCGGCGACGGAGCGGCTGCGGGCCGTCCCGGGCGCGCCGGAGGTCCTGGTGCTCACGGCGTTCGAGGCGGACGGGCACGTGCGGCGGGCGCTGCGGGCGGGCGCGGGCGGGTTCCTGCTGAAGGACACACCGCCGGCGGAGATCGTGGCGGCGGTGCGGAAGGTCGCGGCCGGGGAGCCGGTGCTGTCGCCGGAGGTGACGCGGCGGCTCATCGGGCTGGCGGTCGGGGGCGGCGACGACCGGCGGGGTCCGGCGCGGGAGCGGTTGCGGGCGTTGAACAACCGCGAGTCGGAGGTGGCCGCGGAGGTGGGCCGGGGCCGGTCGAACGCGGAGATCGCGGCGGCGCTGCACTTGAGCGTGCCGACGGTGAAGACGCACGTGTCTGCGGCACTCGCGAAGCTGGGGCTGAACAACCGGGTGCAGCTGGCGCTGCTGGTCAGCGATGCCGGACTGGTGGACTGAGGCCGCTTCTTCCAACCGTTGGAAAATTGCTTCCGGTTCGTGATGGACGGGGCGTAGGGTGCCTGTCGTTGCCGAAAAGCAGCCGCAGCACCAGTCGAAAGGCGCAGCCGCATGGCACGCTTCACTCCCCCGCGCGACCCCGGCGGGCCCCTCGCGCACCCCAACGACGCCGCCGCGGTCATCGGGTGGCTCTTCAAGTCCCAGTGGCGCACGCTCCTGACGAGCACGCTCGTGTCGTTCGCGTTCCTGGGCTGCCAGCAGTTCGTGCCGTACGTGGTCGGCAAGGCGATCGACGAGGGCCTCGTCGGCGGCGACCGCGCGGCCCTGTACTGGTGGTCGGGCGCGCTCGCGGTGTGCATCGGGATCGCGACGGTCACGGGCGTCGCGAGCTTCGTGTACATGATGTACAACCAGATGGACTCGGACTTCCGGGTGCAGCGGCGCCTGGTGGACACCGTCGTCGCGGTCGGCTCGCGGCTGAAGAGCCGGGCCGACGCGGGCGAGCTGGTGGCCATCTCCGCGGCAGACTCGCACGCGCTCGCGGCGCTGTCGATGATGTTCGGGCGCCTGGCGTCCGCGCTGCTGGCGTTCGCGCTCGCGCTGACGATCCTGGCGGGCATGTCGTGGTGGTTCGTGCTCGCGGTGGGCGTGGGCGTCCCGGCGATGTTCGCGTCGCTGCGGCCCCTGTTCTTCCGGCTGGAAGCGCGCGGGCGCGAGCTGCGGACGCGGATCGGCGCGCAGACCGGGATCGGCACGGATGCGGTCGCGGGCCTGCGGGTCCTGCGCGGCATCGGCGGCGAGGCCCACTTCAACGGCCGCTACCGGGCCGCGTCGCAGGCGTCGATGGAGGCGGGGATCCGGGTGCGGCGGACCGTCGCGTTCCTGGAGCTGGCGCGCCTCGCGCTGCCGGGGACGCTGCTGGTGGTCGTGCTGTGGCTGGGCGCGGTCCTGACCCTCGAAGGGACGGTCACGGCCGGAGAGTTCGTGGCGCTGTTCGGGTACCTCATCGCGCTCACGCGGCCGCTGGGGTACACGATCCAGGGCGTCGACGCGTTCACGCGGGCCGTCGTGGCGTCCTCGCGGTTCCGGCGCCTCCAGGACGAGCACCCCGAGCCGTCGCACGGCGGCGGGACCCCTTGGCCCGCAGGTGAAGTACTGGAGGACCCGGTGAGCGGGGCGCGGATCGAGCCGGGCCTGACCACCGGGATCGCGACGGCCGACGGGCTCGGCGCGACCGGGGTCCTCGACCGGCTCGGCGGGTACGGCGACGAGCCGGCGCTCATCGGCTCGGTCCCGCTGGGGGCCTTCGACACCGCGGAGGTCCGCGCCCGCGTCCACCTCATGGAGGCGCGCGCCCAGCTGTTCAGCGGGCCGCTGCGCGACCAGCTCGACGTGGACGGGAAGCGCACCGACGCCGACATCATGCGGGCCCTGCACACCGCGTCCGCGGTGGACATCGTCGGCGTCGACCCCTCGCTCCTGGAGAGCGACGAGGTCCCCGCCGACGGCTACGACCTGGGCACCGTCGCGGGCGAGCGCGGCCGGAACTTCTCCGGCGGCGAGCGCCAGCGCCTCATCCTCGCGCGGGCGCTCCTGGCCGACCCGGAGATCCTCATCCTCGACGACCCGGCCAGCGCGTGCGACGCGCAGACCGAGGCGCGCATCGCCGAACGCCTCGCGAGGCACAGGAAAGGACGGACGACGGTGATCGTCACGAACGCGCCGCAACTGCTGGCGGTGTGCGACCGGGTGCAGTTCATCGGGGACGAGACCGCTTCGGGGACGCACGCGGAGCTCCTGGCGCGCCCCGACTACCGGGCGGCGGTCGCCCGGTGAGCGCGCTGCCGATCGCCACCCCGGCGGAGACCCGCGCGTACCTGCGGCTCCTCATCGGGCGCCACCGCGCCCGCTTCACCCTCGTCGTCACGCTCGTGATCGCGGCGGCCCTGGCGGGCATGTCGACGCCGTACATCGTCGGCGGCATGACCGACGCGTTCGCGGCGTGGGCGCGCGGCGGCGACGGCGACCCCGGCGCGGACCTCGTCTGGCAGATCCCGCTCATCCTCGTGTCCGTGCTCGCGCAGGCGGTCCTGACGTGGGCCTCGTATCGGAACCTCGCGGTCCTGTCGGAGCGGATCGTCGCCGACGTGCGCGAGGAGTTCATGGAGCGCACGCTCGCGCTCCCGCCCGCGCAGGTCGAGGCCGCCGGGACCGGGGAGCTGCTGTCGCGCACCAGCCTCGACGTCGGGCAGGTGCAGCACTCGCTGGTGCAGGCCGCGCCGCAGTTCTTCACCGGGTTCGTGACGGTGGCCGTGTACGTCGCGGGCGCGTTCGTCGTCTCGCCGGTCCTCGGGGCCGCGATCCTGGTCGCGGTGCCGCCCATCGTGATCGTGATGCGCTGGTACTTCAGGCGGGCGTTCCGGATCTTCCACGCCGTGCAGGCCGCGCGGGCGGACCTGACGTCGGCGGTCGCCGAGACCATCGACGGCGTCAAGACCGTCGAGGCGCTCGGCTGGCAGCGGCGGCGCGTCGCGCACACGGACCGGGCGATCGACCGGCTGCTGGGGGCGCAGATGGACTCGATGCGCCTGCGCGGCAGGCTGTTCCCGGTGCTGGACTTCTCGGCGTTCCTGCCGTGCCTCACCTCCCTGCTCCTCGGCGGGATCCTGACCGCGAACGGGCAGTTGACGATCGCGCAGACGACCACCGTCGTCCTCATCATGCAGATGGCCGTGGCGCCGTCGATCGAGATGATCCTGTCGCTGGAGTGGGTGCAGAACGGCAGCATCTCCCTCGCCAGGCTCATCGGGGTGCGCGGCGAGCGGGCCGCGGCGGGGACGGCCGAGCCGCAGCGGGACGCGGACGAGATCGTCGAGCTCAAGGGCGTCACGTTCGGGTACGACCCGGAGAAGCCGGTGCTCAAGGACGTGGACCTGGCGCTGCGGCGCGGCGAGCGGCTCGCGCTCGTCGGCCCCACCGGCGCCGGGAAGTCCACATTGGCGCGGATCATGGCGGGCATCCACCGGCCGGACCGCGGGGCCGTGCGCATCGGCGGGGCCGAGGCCGACGGGATCGGCGAGGCCGCCTTGCGGCGTTTCGTCATCCTCGCGACCCAGGAGTATCACCTGTTCAACGACACGCTCGCGTCGAACCTGCGCCTCGGCGCGCCCGGCGCGAGCGACGACCAGCTGCGGGAGGCCCTCGCGGTCGTCGGCGCGGGGAGCCTGCCCGAGCGGCTCGCCGAGGGCCTGGACACCAAGGTCGGCGGGCGCGACCACGCGCTCACCCCGGCCGAGGTGCAGCAGGTGGCACTGGCGCGGGTGATCCTCGCGGCCCCGGAGGTCATCGTCCTCGACGAGGCCACCTCGATGCTCAGTCCCAACGCGGCCAGCGACATCGAGCAGGGCCTCAACCGGATCCTGAAGGGCCGCACGGTGGTCAGCATCGCGCACCGGTTGAACACCGCGCACGACGCCGACCGCGTCGCGGTCGTCGAGCGGGGCCGGATCACCGAGCTGGGCTCGCACGACGAGCTCATCGCCGCGGGCGGCTCCTATGCGGCGCTGTGGCGGCGGTGGCACGGCTGAGGCGGGCTCGCGCCTAGGGCACGGGTGGATCACGGGGCGCACACTGGCAGACTGCTGGCACCGACGATCCACGACATGACGGAAGCCCCATGACCGACACCGACGCACTGCGCAAGCGCCTCAACGAGATTCGATGGCAGCTCCGGGGCGAGGCCCGCCTGGCCGCCCTGGAGGAGCACCTCGCCGCCGTCGAGGCCGACGGGGACCGGCCCCTCCTCAACTCCGTCCTCGCCGCCCTGGTCGACTGCTACGAGTACTCGGCCGACTCGACGCGGCTCCTGGTCCCCTACGCGCGG
The DNA here is from genome assembly GCA_040643255.1 of Glycomyces sp. NPDC047369. Lineage (GTDB taxonomy): Bacteria > Actinomycetota > Actinomycetes > Mycobacteriales > Micromonosporaceae > Glycomyces. The sequence continues at coordinate 350,932 of JBEYTX010000004.1, forward strand.
CTCCTGCACGAGCTCGACACCGCGCCCGAGCACTTCGACGCCGCGCTCCTGCGCTCGGTGTACTGGCAGTTCAAGTGGATCGTGTACAAGCTGCGCGACCACCCGGACGTGCCGCTGGCGTCCGTCGAGGACGCCCTCGTGCAGTTCCGCACCCGCTACGCCGAGGCCGGGCACTCGCTCCACCCGTACTACGAGGCCGAGCACTGGGTGGCCTACCACCTCGGCGACGACGAGCGGGCCGCGCGCGCCGCCGCGCTCGTGCACGCCACCGAGCCCGACGACATGAGCGACTGCGAGGCCTGCCGCGTCAACGACATCGGCGACATGGCCGCGTGCGCCGGGGACGACGAAGCCGCCGTGGCCGCCTGGGCGCCGCTCCTCGAAGGCGGCCTGCACTGCGCCCACGAGCCGCACAACACGCTCGCCGACTCGCTGCTGCCGCTCGCGCGCCTCGGCCGCCTCGACGCCGCCCGCGCCAACCACCACCACGGGTACCGCATCAGCCGCGACAAGGACGACATGCTCGGCTTCATCGCCCGGCACCTGCGGTTCTGCGCCCTCACCGGCAACGAGGCCCGCGGCGTCGAGATCCTCGCGGCCGACCGCCGCGCCTACGGCCTGGCGCTGGAGCCGTCCGTGCGGCTCCAGTGGCTCGAAGGCGTCCAGGCCCTCGCCGGGGCCCTGCGCGCCCGCGGCATGGGCGGGACCCTCCTCGCCGGGCCCGAGGACCGCGACTGGACCGCCGACGACCTGCACGCCTGGGCCGACGCCGAGCGGCGCACGATGTGCGCCCGCTACGACCGCCGCAACGGCTCCACCGTCCACTCCGACCGGTCGCAGGCCCGCGTCGAACCCGCCGAGCCGTACCCGTACGTCCCGTTGGGGCTCAAGGCCCTCCCGCAGGCCGCGCCGGACGCGGCGCCCGAGGAGGACGAGGCGGTGTCCCTCGAGGACGCGCTGGTGCGGGCCCGCGCGGGCATCGCGGACGTCGCCGAGGACCGCGGGAAGCGGTGGCTCGCCGTCGCCCGCATCGCCGAAGCCCAAGGCGCGCAGCTCGACGCGGCCGACGAGGCCGAAGTGCTCCTCGCCAAGGCCGACCCCGACGAGGCCCTCGAAGCCGCCCAGGACCTCGCCGCGCTCGCCGCGAACCTCTTCGCCGAGGCCGGGCTCCCCGGCCGCGCGCTCCTGTGCCGCATCGCCAAGGCCGCCTGGGCGCTCCGGGCCGAACCCGCCGCGTTCCGCGAGGCCGCGCCCGGGTTCCTCGCCGAAGCGGCCGCCCTCGCGGAGGCCGATCCCGCCGGTGCCGCCTCCACCGACGCCTCCCGCGCGCGGGCCCAGGTCCTCATGGCGCAGCTCCAGGCCGGGCTCATGCTCGGCGAGCGGCCCGGACCGGACCTCGCCGCCGCCTTCGCCGAAGCGGACACCGACCTCGCGTCCCTGGAGCCGGACCGCCGCGCGCTCCTCTCGCGGACCCAGCTCGCCCGGATGCTCCCCGAGTTCGAGACCGAGCCCGAGGGCCGCATCGAGGCCCTGCGGCGGGCCTTCGACCTGGCCTGCGCCAACGGGTTCCGCTTCGAGACCTTCATCGGCGCGTTCCAGTACGGCGCCATGCTCAACCAGGCCGGGCGCCTCGACGAGGCGTTCGCGGTCGCCGAGACCGGCCTCGCCGCCGTGAAGCACGACGACCCGCCGTTCCCCGTCGCCGCCCTCAACCTCACCGCCACCGAGTGCGCGATCAACCTCGGCGACGCGCGCACCGCCGAGCACTACGCCGTGCAGGCCGCCCACTGGTACGACCGCGCGGGCGAGACCGGCTGCGCGGGCGTGGCCCGGCACCTCCTCGGCAAGGCCCTCGCGATGCAGGAGCGCAGCGCCGAGGCCGTGGTCATCCTCGAAGCCGCCCTTGAGGACCTGCCGTCGATGCACGAGGACGAGCACTGGCGCCTCCTCGACGCCCGCAGCCTCCTCGCCGAGCACAGCCAGCGCGCCTTCGACGCCCCGGCCGGGCTCACGCACATCCTGGAGGCCCTGCGGCTCATGGACGGCGGGCTCGCGCACCCCAACCCGGCGTTCTACGCCCAGTCGGCGCACCTCGCGGGGGAACTGCTCGAACGCACCGGCGAGGCGAAGTCCGCAGTGGACGCCTACGGGCGGTCCGCGGCCGCGTGGCGCGAACTCGGGTCGCTCTCGGCCGCCGCCAACCCGGTCCGCGCGGCCCTGTGGGCGCGCCTGCGCACCGACGACGCGGACCTGGGGGCGGCGCTGGACGAGATGCTCGCGCTCGCAAGGGAACTCGAAGCGGACTGGCGCGACGAGAGCCACCACGAGCGGTACCGGGAGTCGTGCCGCGACGAGTACGCGAAGACGCTCCTTCAGGAGGCGCGCATGCGCGGCAACGAGAAGGAGGAGACCGAGGAGCAGTGGGCGGCGCGGCTGCTGGAGGTCGGCGCGGCGGTGCTCGACGTCGCCGAGGACGGGGAGTTCCTGGTCGACGCGGCCGTCCAGGCCGCGCACACGATGATCGCCGCCCATGAGGCGAACGGCGACTTCGCGGGGGCGCAGGCCGTCGCGGACCGGGTCCTGCACCGGCTCGGCGCGGAGCACGAGGGGCAGGCGAGCTCGCTGGCCGGGCACCTCGCGAACGTCAAGGAGCGCTTCGAAGGCACCGAAGACGACGAGGCCGACGAAGACGAGGCGTAGCGGCGGCGCGGGCGCTCCGGAGCCGGGCCGGACCCGAAGGAGCGCCCGAGCCGTCATTTGCGCGGGAGCGTCTCTGCGAAGGCGATGCCGCGGTCGACCCAGGTCCGCAGGTCCACGTCGGAGGCGCAGATGTCGTCGCCGAGCTTGATCCAGCCGGTCACGGTGCGCCCGCCCATGACCATCGGCTCGGCGCCGTCCTCGGCGAGGAGGTCCTCGTAGTCGTCCCTGGCGACGCGGACCATCGCGCCGCCCTGCCCGAGGACGGCCGCGGCCATGTTGCCGTGGACCATCCACCCGAGCCCGCCGAACATCTTCCGCTCGAACACGTACGGCCGGTTGTCGAACACGTCGCGGATCCGCTCGGCCAGCCCCTCGTCGTAAGCCATCGGGCAATCCTGCCACCGGGGTCCGACACCCGGTGGCGCTCCGCTGGCTTACGCTTGCGCCGACGGAGGAGGAAGCCGATGGTGCGGGCGTCTCGGACGCAGGAGGTGGTCGAGCAGGTGCTCGACGCCATCATCGACGGCACCATCGCGACCGGCGCGGCGCTCCCTCCGGAAGGGGTGCTCGCCGAGGAGCTGGGGGTCTCGCGGCTGACGCTGCGCGAGGCGGTCCGGCTGCTCCAGGCGCAGGGCGTCATCGTGCAGGTGCCGGGGCGGCGCCACCGGGTGGCGCCGGTCGCGCAGTGGACGGGCCTGGAGGCGGTGGTGCGGCACGCGCGCAGCGCCGGGGAGCGCGAGCGGTCCTCGCTGGAGCTGCTCGAGGTCCGCATGATGATCGAGACCGGGGCGGCCCAGCTCGCGGCCGCGCGCCGGGGCGACCGGGACGTGGACGCGATGCGGCACGAGATCGACCGGATGCGGGCGGCGCACGCGCGCACCGACGTGGCGGCGTTCGTCGAGGCGGACCTGGAGTTCCACGAGGCGGTGCTGCGGGCCGCGAACAACCGGATCCTGGTGGCGGCGCTGCTGCCGCTGACGGCGATGCTCGCGGACACGCGCAGCGAGACGAGCGCGGTGTTCGACATCCGCGAGCACGCGATCGCCGAGCACGAGGCGGTGGCGGCGGCGATCGAGTCCGGCGACCCGGTGGCGGCGCGCGACGCAATGGCGAGCCACATGGAGCAGACCAGGGGCGACCTGGTCGCGTACGTGCACGGCCAGCGCTGACGGCGCGTCCGGTTTGACAATCCCGGATTTCGCGAGGCATGATGGCCGTTCCGGGTTATCAGATATCTGATATCAGATGGCCCGGTCCCGTAGGACCGCGAACATAGGAGTTCCCGTGCGCGCCGAGACGCTGCTCGCCACCGTGCCCGAGGCCGCCCAGGCGGCGGCCGCCGACGTGCGCGCCGAGGCCGACCCGGACGCCGTGCTCGTCGTCCTCGACGACGACCCGACCGGGACGCAGTCCGTCGCGGGCCTGCCGGTCCTCACCGCGTGGGAGGCCGAGGACCTCGACTGGGCCCTCGCGACCGGCGCCCCCGCCGTGTACGTCCTCACGAACACCCGCTCCCTCGACCCCGCCGAAGCGGCGCAGCGCAACCGCGAGGTCGTCGCCGTCGCCCTCGCCGCGGCCGGGCGCGCCGGGAAGCGCCTGACGTTCGTGTCCCGCTCCGACTCGACGCTCCGCGGACACTTCCCGCTGGAGACCGACGTGCTCGCCGAGGCGATCACCGCCCACGGCGGCGCCGCCCCCGCGTTCACCCTGCTCGTGCCCGCGTTCCCCGACGCCGGGCGGATCACCGTCGACGGCGTCCACTACTGGGTCGTCGACGGCGAGGCGACGCCCGTGGGCGAGACGCCGTTCGCGCAGGACGCGACCTTCGGGTTCCGCAGCTCCGACCTGCGGGCCTGGGTCGAGGAGAAGACCGCCGGGCGGATCCCCGCCACCGATGTCGCGGTCCTGGCGATCGGGACGATCCGCCGCGGGCCGGGCGCGGTCGCCGCGTTCCTGCGGGGACTCGAGACCGGGACGGTCGTCGCGGTCGACGCCGTGGACGAGACCGACATGCGGGTCGTCGCCATCGCGCTGCACCGGCTCGAACGCGAAGGCCTCGCCGCGCTGCTGCGCGTCGGCCCGCCGTACGTGCGCGCCCACATCGGGCAGGACATCGCCGCGCCCGTCACCCGCGAGCAGCTCGACCTCGCGGGCGACCGCGGCGGCCTCGTCGTCGTCGGCAGCCACGTGCCGCTGACCACCGCGCAGCTCGACCGGCTCCGCGAGGCCCGGCCCGGGACCGCGACGATCGAACTCGACGTCCACCGGCTCATCGACGACCGCCGCGACGCGCACCTGGCCGAGCGGGCCGAGGCCGCCGCCGCGGCGCTCGCGCACGGCACCGTCGTCCTCCACACCACGCGCGAGCTCCTGACCGGCCGCGACGGCGAGGAGAGCCTCGACATCGCCCGCAAGGTCTCCAGCGGCGTCGTGGACCTCGTCGCCCGCGTCCTCGAACTCGCACCGCCGCGGTTCGTCGTCGCTAAGGGCGGCATCACCTCCAGCGACACCGCGACCGAGGGCCTGCGCATCCGGCGCGCCACCGTCGTCGGCCCGATGCTCCCGGGCATCGTCTCCCTGTGGCGGCCCGAGACCGGGCCCGCCGTCGGCATCCCCTTCATCGTCTTCGCGGGCAACGTCGGCGAGGCCGACTCGCTCGCGCAGGTCGTCGGCACGCTGGCGCCGCTTGCAAGCCAGCCGTGAAACCCAGTGCCGACTGACTCCGTCCCCAGATTGGAAGAACACACAATGGACAGCAACGTCGCTGTGATCGGCCTCGGCGCGATGGGCCTGCCCATGGCCGCGCGCCTGGCCGAGCGCTTCACGGTGCGCGGCTTCGACATCGCGCCCGAACGACTCGCGCTCGCGGCCGAACGCGGGGTCGCGCCCGCGGCCACCGCCGCCGAAGCGGCCGCCGGAGCCGGGGCGGTGCTCGTCGCCGTCCGCACCGGCGAGCAGCTCGACGACCTCCTCTTCGGACCGGACGGCCTCGCCGGGCACCTCGCACCCGGCGCCGTCGTCATCCTCACGAGCACCGTCGGGACCGACGGGATCGCCGCGACCGCCGCGCGGCTCGCCGAGCACGGCGCGCGCCTGGTGGACGCGCCGCTCTCCGGCGGCCCGGTCCGCGCGGGCGAAGGCGACCTGCTCATCGTCGTCGGCGCCGAACCCGAAGTGCTGCAACAGGCCCGGCCCGTCCTGGAGCAGCTCGCCTCGACGCTCACCGTCGTCGGCGACAACGCCGGAGACGGCCAGGCGCTCAAGACCGTCAACCAGCTCCTGTGCGGCGTCCACATCGCCGCCGCCGCCGAAGCGCTCGCGCTCGCCGACGCGCTCGGCCTCGACCGGGAGCGCACCCTCGCGGCGCTCACCTCCGGCGCCGCCGACTCGTTCATGCTCGGCAACCGCGGCCCGCGCGCCCTCCAGGCGTACGACGAGGACGGCGCCGAAGTGCTCAGCCGCCTCGACATCTTCGTGAAAGACCTCGGGATCGTCGGCAAGGCCGCCCGGAACGCGCACCTCGCCGCGCCCGTGGCCGCCGCCGCCGAGCAGCTGTTCCTCCTCGGCGAGGCCCAGGGCCTCGGCGCGCTCGACGACTCCGCGGTCATCCGCGTCGTCGCCCCCGAGCGCCGCGGCGAAGGGGCGTAAGGCCATGGGCTACACGCTGCCGCTCCCCGCGCTCATCGCGGTCGGCCTCGCCGGCATCGCGCTGCTGCTGCTCCTCATCATCAAGTTCAAGGTCCAGTCGTTCTACGCGATCATCCTGACCTCGATCGCCGTCGGCGTCGGCGCGGGCCTCCCGCTGACCACCGTCGCCGCGACCGACACCGAGCCCGAGCGGCTCGGCGTCATCCAGGCGATCATCTCCGGCGTCGGCGGAACCCTCGGGTCCGTCGCCGTGCTCGTCGCGCTCGGCTCCATGCTCGGGAAGATCATCGAGATCTCCGGCGGCGCCGAGTCCCTCGCGGGCAAGTTCACGAGCTGGCTCGGCCCCAAGCGGGTCGCCGTCGCGCTCACCGCGGCCGCCGCGATCCTCGCGATCCCGGTCTTCTTCGACGCCGGGTTCATCATCCTGATCCCGATCATCTACGCGTTCGCGAAGGCCGCCGGGGTCAACCCGATCAAATTCGGCCTCCCCGTCGCGGGCATCATGCTCGCGGTCCACGTCGCGGTCCCGCCGCACCCCGGCATCGTCGGCGGCGCGGCCGTCCTCGGCACCGACGTCGGATGGATCACGATCCTGTCGCTGCTCATCTCGATCCCGCTCGCGGTCGCCGCCTACTACCTCGGCAAGTGGTTCAACCTGCGCGAGTTCGCGATGATCCCCGCGGCCAAGGAGATGTTCGACAGCTTCGGCACCGAAAGCGGCCCCGAGAACGGGACCCTCGCCGACGGCGAGAAGGCCCCGAGCGCCTGGACCATCCTCGGCATCATCGTCCTGCCGCTCGCACTCATCATGGTCGGCACCACGATCGCGCCGGAGTTCCCGGCCGGGAGCACCTGGAACGGCGTCCTGTCGATGATCGGCCAGCCGATCTTCGCGCTCGTCGTCGCCATCGCCGCCGCCATGTTCGCGCTCGGCGTGCGCCGCGGCTGGTCCGCCGCGAAGCTCGGCGAGGTCATGGAGTCCGCGCTTCCGGCGGCGGCCGTCATCATCCTCGTCACCGGTGCGGGCGGCGGCTTCGGGAAGATCCTCACCGAGACCGGCATCGGCGGGGCCGTCGCCGAGACGCTCGCCTCGGCGGGCATCCCGGTCCTGCTGGCCGCATTCCTCATGTCGCTCATCATGCGCGCCGCCCAGGGCTCCGCGACCGTGGCGATCACGACGACCGCAGGGCTGCTGCTGCCGACCGTGCAGGCCATGGGCGTCGACTCGGTGCACCTGGCGCTCGTCGCGCTCGCCATCGGGTACGGCGCACTGGGCCTGAGCCACGTGAACGACTCCGGCTTCTGGATCGTCACGCGCTACCTCGGCCTGTCCGTCAAGGACGGCCTGCGGGTGTGGACGCCGATGACGACGGTGCTCGGCCTGCTCGGCTTCGGGTTCGTCGCGACGCTCTACGCGCTCATACCCTGATCCGCGCGCCGCAGGGCCGGACTCCTAGCGGGGTCCGGCCCTGCGGCGTTCACGCGGCGGTGCGGAAGCGGTTGCGGTACTCGGTCGGCGTGGTCCCCAACTGGCGGCGGAACGCCCTGATGAGCGTGTCGACCGTGTTGAAGCCGCACGCGGTCGCGATCCGGTCGAGCGTGTCGTCGCCGCCTTCGAGGCGGTGCCGGGCGGCCTCGACGCGCGCGGCCTCCACGTACGCGGCGGGCGTGCGGCCCAGCTCGGCCTTGAAGACGCGGGTGAGCTGGCGCTCCGAGAGGTGCGCCAGGCGCGCGAGGTCGCCGATCGCGAGCGGGTCGGCGAGGTGCCCGGCGATGTGGTGGCGGAGGTCCTCGACGCGGCGGGTCGTGGACACCGGTTCGAGCGGGACGCTGAACTGGCTCTGGCCGCTGGGCCGCTTGAGGTACATGACGAGCTGGCGGGCGACGCGCAGGGCCGCGGCCTCGCCGTGGTCCTCGGCGACCAGCGCGAGCGTCAGGTCCAGGCACGCGGTGATGCCCGCGCCGGTCCACACGCGGCCGTCGCGGATGAAGATCGGGTCGGCGTCGACCTCGACGGCGGGGTGCTCGGCGGCGAGCTGGCGCGCGGTGGACCAGTGGGTGGTGGCGCGGCGGCCGTCGAGGAGCCCGGCCCCGGCGAGGATGTGGGCGCCGACGCAGACCGAAGCGATGCGGTCGGTCCGCGCGGCGAGGGCCTTGACGCGGGCGACGACCTCGGGGTCGGCGGCGGCGCGCAGGCGCCCGTCGGGGCCCGGCTCGACCCGGCCGGGGACGATGAGCGTGTCGATCCGGCCGGTGAGGTCGTCGAACACGGCGTCGGGGAGGACCCGGACGCCCGCGAAGGTGGTGACGGGCGCGTCGGTCTCGGCGGCGAGGACCACCCGGTAGTCGGCGGCGTCGCCGAGTTCGCGCTTGAGGAGCGCGAACACCTCGGGCGGGCCGGTGACGTCGAGGAGGTCGACGCCGTCGAAGAGCACGATGACGACGAGGCGCTGGTTCACCGGCCCGACGCTAGCAGGGGCGTGTCCGGATCTGCAAGTCGCTCGACATTGCGGACATGCCGCGGCGGTCGTAGCGTGGAGCCGGGCCGCCGGACGGCGGCCGGAAACAGAGGAGGAAACCCATGGGCGCCATCACGTTGCGCGAGGTCATCGGCCTGGACCGGACCCCGGCGAAGCTGGCGGAGTCGACGCTGGTGCTGATCGACTACCAGAACACCTACACCCGCGGCGTCATGGAGCTGGAGGGCTGGGAGCCCGCCCTCGACGCCGCCGCGGACCTGCTGGCGCGGGCCCGCCGGGCCGGGACCCGCGTCGTCCACGTGGCGAACGACGGCGGCCCCGGGCCGTACGACTACAGCAACGAGATCGGGCGGATCCATCCGAAGGTCGCGCCGGTCGAAGGCGAGGAGGTCGTGGTCAAGACCGCCCCGGACGCGTTCGTCGGCACCGGCCTCGGCGGGATCGTGGACGCCGCGGGCAGGACGGACCTGGTGGTCGCCGGGTTCATGACGCACATGTGCGTGGCGTTCACCGCGCAGGGCGCGTTCCTGCGCGGCAACCGGCCCACCGTCGTCGCCGACGCGTGCGCGACCCGGCCGCTTGGCACCGCCGCCGGCGAGACCTCCGCGAAGGAGCTCCACGCCGCGGCGCTCGCCACGGTCGCGGACCTCTACGGGGTCGTCGTCGCGACCGCGGACGACCTGGGCTAGGCCTGCTCCCACGCGAAGCCGTCGGGGTCGGTGAAGGCCCCGCCGGTGCCGCCGATGGCGATGCGGTGCGAGCCCGAGCCCTCGGGGTCGACGAACGCGGTCTTCTTGAACGCCTTGCGCGGGTAGAGCGCGAACTTGACCTTGCCGTCGCCCGCGGCGAACTCGGTGTACTTGCCGCCGTAGCTCTTCTCGACGACGAGGCCGTGGTCCACGTAGAAGTTCTTCGACGCCTTCATGTCGGTGGTGCCGAGCAGCAGCACGACGTCGGTGAACGTCTTCTCCGCGGGCGCGGTGTCCTTCTTCGAGGAGGACGCGAACTTCAGGACCGTGCCGTCGGGGGCGCGCAGGACCCCGCCGTAGCCCCAGAAGGACTTCTCGGCGGCCTTGACGACCGTGGCCCCAGCGTCGATCGCGGCCTGGAACAGCAGGTCCACGTTCGCGGGCTGCGCGGCGATGAGGTCGAGCGTGAAGCCGCGGAACCCGGAGGTGGGCGCGTCGGAGGCGCGGAACCGCAGCGGAAGGCCGGGCCCGAAGGCGGTGGTGTAGAAGTCCTCGGCGGCCTTCGGGTCGGCGGCCTCGATGGTGATCTCTTCGATGTAGGTCATGCTCAAAGGCTATTTCCGGGACGGGCCCCGGCGCTTCTCGATTCGTGATCGCTTCCTGAGCCCGTCCCGGGACGGGCTCAGGTGACGACGCGGAACGTCGCGTCCGACCGCTCGGTGGCGGTCGAGACCGGGTCGAGCCGCAGCAGGTAGTTGTAGTGCCTGATGTAGCGCGTCGGGTAGTTGTACGAGGTGAACGAGCTCCAGGAGGCGTCCGCGAGGCCGGCCACGCGGTTGAACGTGGCGTCGGCGTTGAACTGCGAGGACGCCTCGCGCGGGGCGAGCACGAAGTCGTAGTTCACGTGCCGCAGGAAGTACCCGGGGAAGTTCACCGACTCGAACGAGACCGCGCTGGAGGACGCGAGGCCCGGCACCAGGCGGAACTGCGAGTCGGCGGCGGGGCTGACCCCGGCGTCGATCCGCACGTCGAAGTTCGAGTGCCGCACGTACCGGTCCTGGAAGTTGTAGGACTGGAGCCGGTTGAACACGGGCGCCTGGTAGCGGTTCAGGACCCGGGTCTTCTCGGCGGCGGTGATGTTGAGGACGAAGCCGTGGCGCTTGAGGTTCGCGCCGAGGCCGTACCCGGAGGTGGTGCGGTAGCCGGAGACGGCCGCGGGGTTGGTGGTGAGGACGGGCATGTAGCCGCGGCCGGTGGCGTACTGGTCGAGCCAGAGCGCCCATTCGGTGCGGTCGTTGAACTTCGCCCACATCGGGCCCTCGACGCCGCCGCCGGTGAGGTTCGCGAGGTCGCCGAGCCGCGTCCAGGTGCCGGTGAGGGAGTTCGCGCCCTCGATGACGATCTGCGTGGTCTTGGACGCGCGGTAGTAGCGGTAGCCGCCGGTCGAGGCCGGGACCTCGACGATCTGCGTGTCGATGAGGCCCTCGGACCCGGCGAGGTTGATGTAGACCTGCGGGGTGGTGATGGTGCGGAAGTCGGTGGTGCGGGCGCTCCAGATGCGGTGCTTCTTGACGCCGTTGAGGGTCGAGTTGGTGGCCCAGTAGAGCAGGTAGTTCCCGGCCGCGGCGTCCCAGATCGCCTCGGGGGCCCAGGCGTTCCCGGCGTCCCCGATGGAGTTGGCGACGCCGAGGAGCCACGGGACCGACCAGTTGACGAGGTCGGTCGACTCCCACACGACGAGGTTGCGGCTGCCGCGGTTGGCGGCGTCGTCCCAGGAGGTGCCCGAGCCGATGCGCAGGTCGGTGGCGACGATCCAGTACCGGTTCCCGGCCTGGTTGCGGATGAGCACGGGGTCGCGGACACCCTGGGTGCCGATCGGGCTGCGCAGCACGATCTGGCTCCGGTTGAGGTCGGTCCAGTTGAGGCCGTTGTCGCTGGCGGCGAGGTAGATCTGCTCGCCGCCGGCGCCTTCGCCGATGAAGTGGACCATGAGGTAGCCGGTGTAGGCGGTCTGGGCCGCAGCGGTGTCGGGGAACGCGGCGGCGAGGGGCGCGGCGGCGGCCGCGGCGAGGAGCCCGCGGCGGCTGAGCCGCGCGGAACGGGACGAGGACATGGCCACTCCAATAAGGGGATAGGCAGCCGGTACAGGTGATGTGAAGGCTAACATCAACACATTGAGACAGTCAACATCATCGATTTAGTTGACTATCGGCGGAGCCCGGGCCATGACATTCGTCAGGGGAAGGTCATGACGCGCGGTCGAGGCACCGGGGCCGCTCCGGGGAGAGGCTCTAGGCATGAGCAACACGAGCACTCCTCCCGCGGTCGCCCTCGGCGGCCTGCGGAAGCACTACGGCGAGGTCGCTGCCGTCGACGGGATCGACCTGGAGATCCGCCCCGGCGAGGTCGTGGCCCTCCTCGGCCCCAACGGCGCCGGGAAGTCCACCGCCATCGACATGATCCTCGGCCTCACCGCCCCCGACGCCGGGAGCGTCCGGGTCTTCGGCCGCTCCCCCGCCGAAGCCGTCCGCGAGGGCGCCATCGGGGCGATGCTCCAGAACGGGACGCTCCTCGACGACCTCACCGTCGCCGAGACCGTCCGCCTCGTCGCCTCCCTGCACCGCAAGCCGATCCCCGTCGAGAAGGCCCTGCGCCGCGCCGGGTGCGAGGACCTCGCCGCCCGCCGCGCCAACCGCCTCTCGGGCGGCCAGGCCCAGCGCGTGCGCTTCGCCATCGCGCTCGTCTCCGACCCCGCGCTCCTCGTCCTCGACGAGCCCACCGCCGCCATGGACCCGGCCACGCGCCGCGACTTCTGGAAGGCCATGTACGAGGACACCGCGGGCGGGCGCACCGTCCTGTTCGCCACCCACTACCTCGAAGAGGCCGAGGAGTACGCCGACCGCGTCGTCCTCATGAACGGCGGCCGCATCGCCGCCGACGGCACCGTCGCCGAGGTCCGGGCCGTCGCGGGCGGGCGCACCATCCGCGCCGCCGTCCCCGACGCCGACGCCGACGCGCTCCTGGCGCTGCCCGCGGTCACCGCGTGCGAGCTGCGCGACGGCCGCGCCCAGATCGCCACCGCCGACTCCGACGCGACCCTGCGGGCGCTCCTCGCCGCCCACCCCGGCGCGCGCGACATCGAGATCGCCGCCGCCGGGCTCGAATCCGCCTTCCTCTCCCTCATCAGCGACTAAGGAGCCCTGCGATGAACCCGACCTACACGCGCCTGGAGATCGTGCGGATGCTCCGCAACCCGCGCTTCCTGATCTTCGCGTTCTTCTTCCCCGTCCTGCTGTTCCTGTTGCAGGCCAACGTGTTCGTCACCGGATCCGGCCCTGAGAAGGCTTCGGCGGTCGCCGTCATCATGGTGAACATGATCGCGTTCGGGGCCGTGTTCGCGGCCATGAACAACGGCGCCCGCCTCGCGGTCGAGCGCGCCGCGGGCTGGCAGCGGCAGCTGCGGCTCACCCCGCTGTCGGGCCGCGGCTACATGTTCGGCAAGGGCCTCACCGGGATGCTCCTGGCCCTGCCGGTGGTCGTCGCGATCCCCGTCCTCGCGGTCCTCGCCGAAGGCGTGCGCCTCGACGGCGCCGAATGGACGCGGATCATCCTCGGCATCTGGATCGGCGCGGTCCCGTTCGTCCTGCTGGGCCTGCTCATCGGGCAGCTGGTCACCCCGGACACGCTCCAGCCGGTCAACATGGGCGTCTCGCTGGCGATGGGCTTCCTCGGCGGCCTGTGGATCCCCGTCGACGCCATGCCCGGGTGGCTCCAGACCGTCTCGCCGCTCCTGCCGAGCTACTGGCTCACGCAGATCGGGCGCGGCGCGGTCACGACCGACCTGACGCGGAGCCCGGGCCTGTCGGTCGCGGTGCTCGCGGCCTGGGCGATCGTCCTGGGCGCCCTCGTGATCTGGCGGTACCGTAAGGACTCGGCCCGGGCCTGACCGGGGAAGACGTGGAGAGGCGAGGGCCCGTGCGACAGGAGAACGGGACCGGCGAGGGCTGGTGGAGCAATGACTCCGCCGGCCCGTTCGCCGGACGGGGCAACTACCGGTGGCTGCTGCTGGCCGGGCTCTTCCTGGCGCCGTTCGTGATCCCCGTGGTCGTGAACGCCGTCCGGGCGTCGGACTGGGCGATTCTGGTGGTCGTCCTGCTCTACGCGGCCTGCTACGCGGTGTTCCCGTGGGCGATGTCCATGGGCGGCATGGCATCGCGGGTCGCGTTCGGGATCGTGATCCTGACCCTGGGGTGGACGCTGTTCGCGGCGCTCGACACCGGCGGCGTGTACGGCCTGCTGTACGCGATCATCCCGATCGCGATGGGCCTGCCGCTGGGCTGGATGCTCGTCCTCGACGGCGGCACGGTCCTCGCACTGGGGATCATCGAGGCGTTCGGCGGTGCCTCGGGCCTCGGCGGCGGGTTCACCTACAGCGACCTGTGGGCGATGTTCGGGATCACCACGACGCTGTTCTTCGTGGTGCGGCTCATCAGGACCGTGCGCAGCCTGCGGGCCGCGAACGAGCAGATCGCGGCCCTCGCGGTCGGCGCCGAGCGCGAGCGGCTCGCGCGGGACCTTCACGACATCCTCGGGCACAGCCTGACGACGATCACCGTGAAGGCCGGCGCCGCGCGGCGGCTCCTGGAGACCGGGCAGGGCGAAGCCCGCGCAATCGACGAGATCCGCGACGTCGAGGCGCTGTCCCGGGCCGCGCTGTCGGACGTGCGCGCCACGGTCTCGGAGTACCGCGAGGTGTCCCTCGCGGGCGAGCTGGCCGGGGCCCGCGCCGCGCTGCGGGCCGCCGACATCGACGCCGACCTGCCGCGCGCGGTGGACGACGTGGACCCGGCGCACCAGGCCGTGTTCGGGTACGTGGTCCGCGAGGCGGTCACGAACGCGATCCGCCACTCGGGCGCGTCCCGCGTGACGGTGACGCTGGGCCGCAACTGGATCCGCATCGCCGACGACGGGCGCGGCGGCAGCGGCGGCGTCCCGGGGACGGGCCTGCGCGGCCTGTCCGAACGCCTCGCCGCCGTCGGCGGCGAGCTCGACGCCGGTCCGGACCCGGACGGCGGTTTCACCGTGAAGGCGGAGGTCGGATGATCCGGGTACTGCTGGCCGACGACCAGGCGATGGTCCGCGGCGCGCTCGCGACCGTGCTCGGGCTGGAGCCCGACATCGAGGTGGTCGCGCAGGTCGGGTCCGGGGACGAGGTCCTCGACGCGGCGGCGCGCACCGCGCCCGACGTGGCGCTCCTCGACGTGCAGATGCCCGGCAAGGACGGACTGACGGTCGCCGCCGAACTGCGCCGGGCCCGGCCCGGGTGCCGCGTCATCATCTGCACCACCTTCGGGCGGCCCGGATATCTGGCTCGGGCGATGACCGCGGGCGCCGTCGGCTTCGTCGTCAAGGACGCACCGCCGGAGCAGTTGGTGGAGGCGGTACGGCGAGTCCACAGCGGACTGCGCGTGGTCGATCCGGCGCTCGCCGCCGAGTCCCTCGCCACCGGCGAGGGCCCGCTGACGGACCGCGAACGCGAGGCCCTGCGCCTGGCGCTCGACGGCGCCACCGTCGCCGACATGGCCGCCGCGCTCCACCTCACCGAGGGGACCGTGCGGAACCACTTGTCCACGGCGATAGGCAAACTCGGGGCGAGGAACCGGGCCGAGGCGGCGAGGTTGGCCGATGAGCGGGGCTGGCTCTAGGGACTTGCATCCTCGAACCATCGGATTAGAAGTCCGGTGATCTCCCAATCGAGCCCGCAAAGCGCGCCGGGGTGGTTCCCACGATCCGCTTGAAGTGGCGCGTCAGGTGCGACTGGTCGTAGAAGCCGGTCGCCGCCGCAACCGCGGGCGCGGGGAGGCCGTCGAGGAGGAGGCGCCGGGCGCGGTCGACGCGGCGGGTCACGAGGTACTGGTGCGGGGCGATCCCGAACTCGGTGCTGAAGGCCCGCACCAGGTGTACGGGGTGCGCGTGCAGCTCCCCCGCCGCCTCGCGGAGGCTCACTCCGGCGGCGATCCGGCGTTCGAGGAGGTCGCGCAGGCGCTGCGCGAGCCGCCGGTCCCGCACCGGCGCCGGAGCGGGCTCGCGGCCGAGCAGGTGGCGGCGCAGCCGGTCGGCGACGAGCGTTACGCGGCTCTCGGCCTCCAGCTCGTCGCCGGGCCCGCGCAGCGACTCGTGGAGGCGGTGGACCGCTTGCCGCAGTTGCGGATCGGCGATCTCGGGGCCGTCCACGGCGCGGCCGATGAGCGCTTCGTCGAGGAGCGTTCCGTCGAGGTACAGGACCCGTTTGCGGAAGCCGTGCGGCGTGGCCGACTGGCCGTCGTGCGGGACCTGCGGCGGTAGCAGGGTCACGAAGCCGCGGAGCGCGCCGTGCTCGTGCCGGTCGAGGTCGTAGCGGACGGCGCCCTCGTCGATGACGAGGAGCGTCCAGGTGTCGTGGACGTGCATCGGGTAGGCGTGGTCGGTGAAGTGCGCGTGGAACGCCTCCGCAACCCCGGGCACGGCCGGGCGCCACGCCTTGACCTCGGGGACCGCCACGCTAAGAACGTACAAGACGCCGCGGCCGCGCGCTCCGTAGCGTTGCCCGCATGGAACCTGAGACCGCGCCCGTCCGCTTCGACACCAAGATCGCGGTGCTCCTCCGCGACGACCTCGCCGTCTGGCAGCGGCTGAACGTCACGGCGTTCCTCGTCAGCGGCCTGGGGACCGCCGAGCCGGAGGTGGTCGGCGAGCCGTACGAGGACGCCGACGCGAACGCGTACCTGCCGATGTTCCGCCAGCCGGTCATGATCCTGGAGGGGACCGCGGCGCAGCTCTCGGGCGCGCACGCGAAGGCGCTCGCGCGCGGGATGCGCCTGTCGCTGTTCACGGTCGAGCTGTTCGCGACCGGGCACGACGGCGACAACCGCGCCGCCGTGCGCGCGGTCCCGGCCGACAAGCTCGACCTCGCGGGGATCGGCGTGTACGGGCCGCGGAACGCGGTCGACCGGGTCGTCAAGGGCGCGCGCATGCACCCGTGAGCGGTCCCGGGCGGGCCGCGCCCGCCCGGGACCTCCGGTCACTCGCCCCAGTGCGCGGCGGCCCGGCGGCGCCGGACCATCACGAACCCGAGGACGCCGAGGACCACGGCACCGGCGAGCGCCGCGGTGAGCGCGGCGCCGGTGGTCGGGAGCTTCCCGCCGCCTTCGCCGGGGGCCTCGACGTCCTCCACGAACTCGGCGATCCCCCAGTTGGCGTTGGTGTTCCACGACAGCCCGGTCGGGTCGTACCAGGTGCGCACGGCGGTGCGGGCCCCGTCGGTGCCGTCGTTGACCTGGAGCTCCAGGCCGTGCTCGGTGCCGATCGCGGCCTGCTCGGGTGCCATGGCGATCGCGATCTCCACGAGGTACCCGGTGTCGGTCGCGGCGGCGGCGCTGGTGAGCGCCCCGGCGTCGGGTCCGTTGCCGCCCACGGAGACCGCGTTGGTGAAGCTGACCCGGTACTGGCCGTCGGCGGGGCCGTAGCCGCCTTCGCGGGTGTTGCCGGGGTTGAGGAAGACCTCGACGGAGTCCTGCTCCCAGGGGTTGGCGCTGCCCTCGTCCAGGGACGGGTCGGTCACCGCGAAGAGCGCGTAGAGGCCCGCACCGTCCCACAGGAGCGAGACGTCGGCGGTGGCGCCGTCGGCGGCGCCCTCGATCACCACGTCCGTTGCGACCGTGGAGGCGCCGTCCCAGACGGCGTCGCGTTCGCCGTCGATCGCGGGCGCGGTGTCCGCGAGGGGCACCTGGACGCGGGCGTACTCGGGCTCCTCCTCGTCGGGGATCTCCGGGAGGACGCTCGGATCGACGATCCCCCAGTAGGCCCACTTCGATTGCAGCGCATCGGTGAACAGCAGCGGGCTCTCGAGCGGGCGGGTCTCGGAGCGGAGCCAGGAGCGGCCGTCGTGGAGGCCCCAGACGGTGACCGACTCGAGGAGGTCGCCGTGCTCGCGGTACATGGCGAACAGGTCGCGCATGTAGTGGCCCTGCTCGATGAGGCGGGCCTCCAGCTGCGGGAACTCCTCGTCGGGGCCGGGCGCGCCGATCGCGACGTCGAGTTCGGTGACCGCTTGCAGGACGCCGAGGTCGGCGAACTTGAGGAGGCTGTCCTCGATCTGGTCGATGGAGGTGTTCAGGTTGATGTGGGTCTGGTGGCCGACGCCGTCGACCGGGACGCCGGCGGCGAGCATGTCGGCGACGAGGTTGTAGAGGTTGTCGCGCTTGCCGGGGTTCTCGGTGCCGTAGTCGTTGATGAAGAGCTTGACGTCGGTGGCGCCGACCGCGTCGAACTGCTCGCGGGCGATGCGGAACGCCTCGTACACGTACTCGGGGCCGTCGAAGATCTCGTACCAGCGGCTGTGGCGATAGACCTCGGCGTTGTTGTCGCTGATGACCTCGTTGACGACGTCCCACGCCTGGATGCGGTCGCCGTAGTGCTCGGCGAGCGCGCCGATGTGGGCTTCGAGGCGGTCGAGCATGATCTGCCGGTCCTCGTCGGAGTTCCCCAGGGGCTCACCGGCGTTCGGGTGGCCTTCGGGGTACTCGAACCACCATTCGGGGACCTGGCCCGTGTGCCACAGGAACGTGTGGCCGTAGATCTCCATGCCGTTGGCCTCGGCGTAGTCGACGAGTTCGTCGGCGGCGCTGAAGGTGAACTCGCCCTCGGTCGGCTGGATCGCGTCGGGCTTCATGTGGTTCTCGGCGGTGATCTGGCTGAAGTGCTTGCTCAGCAGCTGGCCGGAGTCGCCGGTGATGTCGCGGGCGTCGATCGCGGCGCCGATGCGGAAGTCGTCGGCGAGGACGTCCTTGAGGTTCGGGATGTCGGGTTCGATCCCGGGCGGTTCGAGTTCGGTGACGGTGAAGTCGTCGATCCAGTAGGAGGCGTCCACTGTGGGCGACTCGACGTAGAAGGTGAGCGCGGTTGCGGCGGAGGCGATGCTGTACTCGCCGCTGAGGACGGTCCAGTCGCCGCTGGCGGGGGCCTGGTAGACGACGCTGTCGTAGGAGGTGCCGTCGGCGGTCTCGCGCTGCACGGTGGCGGTGAGCGCGTCGCCCGCGCTGCCGTCGGCGAAGCGCACGGACACGGCGATCTCGTACACGCCGCCGGGGGCGATGACACCGGTCAGGTCGACCGAGGGGCCGTGCCAGTCGGCGCTGCGTCCGGTGGTGAGCAGCGCGCCATCCTCGATGGCGAGGGTGACGGGGCCGCGCGGGGCCCAGTCGCCGACGGTGCCGTCCTCGAAGTCGGAGGCGTAGACGACGTCGTCCTGGGCGGCGGCGGGAGGGGCGAACGCGAGGGCGGCGACGGGCAGGAGCAGGGCTCCCGCCGCGAGCGCGGGCAGCCGTCGGCGCCGTTCGCGTGCTTGATGACTCATGGGTTGCAGGCTCCATCGCGGAGGAGGGATACGAGGTCTCCGAAAGTTTCGGGGATTTCATGAAACTTTCAGGTGAGGGTGCCGCCATGATATTTGCGACTTCGATCCCTGTCAATCTCCAGGCCCGCTCAGGCGGCGGCGAGGGCCTCCCTGGCGCGCAGGCGGCGGTCGACGAGGAACACCACGAGGAGCGTGACGGCGATGATCGCGGCGAGGCCGATCCGGTCGACCGCGTTGTGCGCCATGATGACCATGCCTCCGGCGCTGTGCGCGACGAGCGCGCCTCCGATGAGCGCGAGCGTGTGCCGGTCGGTCCACCGGCGCGAATCGGTCCAGCGCAGGAGGATCCGGTAGCCCCAGGCGATCCCGGCGGCCGCGAGGGCGAGCGGCACGAGCACCCACAGGCCCTGCGTGAACGCCGGTTGCCGGGCCCCGAACACGGGGAACGTCAGGGCGAAGAACGCCAGGGTCGCGCCTCCGGCGGCGAGGGCGAGCGTCATGAGGCCGGGGACGGGTGCGTCGGTGGCGGGCCGGTCCGGCGCGGGCACGGCGGTGAGCGCGAGGACGCCGACGACGAGCACGACGGCGAGGCAGCCGATCACGAACGGCAGGGGCGCCTGGTAGCCGGGGTCCTCTGAGGGCGGGACCGAGACGCGCAGGACGAGCACGCCGAGCGCCATGACGACCGCGGTCGACGCCAACCCGAAGCGGCCCATGTAGGGGCGGCCCCGGTGGGAGGGGAACAGCAGCTGCGTCAGGGCGATCGGGATCGCGACGGTGAAGACCGCGTGGTAGCCGGTGTTCGCGAACCAGTAGGGGACGTTGAAGCCGAGGATCCGCGCGCCCCAGTCGGCGGCGTCGTACAGGTGCGGGCTCGTGAGCGCCTGCAAGCCGATGCCGTCTTCGAGGAGTTCATAGCAGACGGCGAGGAGCAGGATCGTGGGCCAGCCGCGGCCGCGGCGGACCGCCAGCTCGCGGATGAGCAGGACGCCCGCGCCGTAGATCGGGATCCACAGCAGCACCAGCCAGGCCATGCGGACCGGGGTGGAGCCGAGCGCGAGCTCGGCGATGAGCGGGGTGATCGCGACGAGCGTCCAGGCGGCCTTGCGGCAGTAGCGCTTCACCGGCGCTCCCTCGGTTCCGTTCGGCATGGCTCCCCCTGTCCGCTCCATCTGAAGCTTATCACTGATAAACATGAACGGAATCGAGGTTATCATCGATAAGCATGGACGGGCGAGGGCCCGCCCACGGATCCCGGAGGCGAGGTCGGACAGGGTGCCGCACCCACGACAACTGGAACGGTCGGCGATCGTCGACGCGACGCTCGCCGTTCTCGACGAGCGGGGCCTCGACGCCCTGTCGTTGCACGCCATCGCGAAGCACCTCGGCGTGCGCCAGCCCGCGCTCTACCACCACTTCCCCAGCAAGGCCGCCCTCCTGGACGCGGCCGCCGCGGCGGTCCTCGACCGCCGCCACACCGAGCGCCTCCCCCGCGGCGGCGACACCTGGCAGGAATTCCTCACCCGCAATGCCCGGAGCCTGCGCGCCGCCCTCCTCGCCGTCCGCGACGGCGCCCGCCTCATCGCCGCGACCGGCCCCCGCGCCCCCGAACCCGCCGCCGCGCTCGCCCGCATCGACCTCTTCGAGGCCCAGGGCTTCACGGCCGCGGACGCGGTCCTCGCCTCGATCGCCGTGAGCCGCTACGTCATCGGCTGCGTCCTCGAAGAGCAGTCGGCCCCCGCGGCGGGCATCGCCGCCCCCGCACCGGACTCGGAGCGGTTGCGGCGCATCGCGACCGAACTGGCCGACCTCGGCCCCGACCGCGAGTTCGACACGGGCCTCGAAGCCCTGATCCGCGGCCTCGCACCGTGACCCGCTGACGCGAGGCCGGTTTCAGGCCGCGGGCCGCAGATGCCTGGTGAGGTGGCCGAGGGCCTCGGTGAGCGCCTCGTCGAGGGGGCGGCCGGTCTTCAGGGCGGCCTGGACGGCGGCGGTCGCCGCGCCCATGACGGCGCCGACGACGGCGACGGACTCGAGTTCGCCCAGGTCGGGGTCGCCGTCGCGGAGGGCCGCCGCGAGCTGATCCTGGACGTCGAACATCCGCTGGAGCATGATGCCGCGCAGCGCGGGCGAGCCCATGACGAGCTCCAGGCGCAACCGCTCGCGGTCGCCTCCGGGCTCGAATTCGGAGAGCATCCGGGCGATCATGCGCACCAGCAGCTCCACGACGGTCTCCCCCGGCCGCCGGTCGGCGACGGTGGCCGGGCCCAGCGCGAGGAGTTCGGCGCGGTCGGCGAACAGCACGGACTCCTTGGCGGGGAAGTGGTTGAAGAACGTGCCGGGAGAGACGTCGGCTTCGGCGGCGATCTCGTTCACCGTGGTGCGCTCGTAGCCGTGCCGCTCGAACAGCCGGTACGCGGCGTCCAGGATCGCCTCCCGGGTGCGCCGCTTCTTGCGCTCGCGCCTGCCGGGCTCCGTCTCGTCCGCTGCCATGCCGGGATCCTACTGCACCCGCTTGACAATTGAAGTCACTATATTATTGTAGTCGCTATAGTTACTTTCTCCGAGGAGAGGACGGTCCGACGTGTGCGGATTCGCAGGATGGGTGTCGTTCGGGCGCGACCTGGGCGGGCACCGGCCCGAGGTCGAGGCGATGACCGCGACGATGGCCTGCCGCGGCCCCGACGCCGCGGGGGTCTGGATCGACGGCCCCGCGGCCCTGGGCCACCGGCGCCTCGCCGTCATCGACGTCGAGGGCGGCGCGCAGCCGATGCGCGCCGACACGCCCGACGGGGCGGTGGCCGTGGTCTACGCGGGCGAGACCTACAACTACACCGAGCTGCGCGAGGAGCTGCGCCGCCGCGGCCACCGGTTCGGCACCGAGTCCGACACCGAGGTGGTGCTCCGCGGCTACCTCGAATGGGGTGCGGCCGTCGCCGAGCGCATGAACGGCATGTTCGCCTTCGCGGTCTGGGACGCGCGGACACGGGAGCTCACGATGGTCCGCGACCGCATGGGCGTCAAGCCGTTCTTCTACGCCCCCACCGACGACGGCGTCGTGTTCGGCTCCGAGCCGAAGGCGCTCCTGGCGAACCCGCTCGTCGAGCCGGCCGTCGACGCCGAAGGGCTGCGCCCGGTCGTGGCCCTCGTCGACAGCGGCGGGAACGGCTTCTGGCGCGGCATGCGCAAAGTGGAGCCCGGCAGCGTCGTCACCGTGTCCGCGAACGGGATCCGGACCCGCCGGTACTGGACGCTCGCGACCGCCGAGCACACCGACGACCTCGATGCCACCGTAGCGACGGTCCGAGAGCTCCTCGAGGACATCGTCGCACGCCAACTCGTCGCCGACGTCCCGCTGTGCTCGCTCCTGTCCGGCGGTCTCGACTCCTCGGCCCTCGCCGCGCTCGCCGCCCGCCGGTCCCCGGAGCCCTTGCGCACCTTCGCGGTCAGCTTCACCGCACCGGGCGAGGCGTTCATTCCGGACGCGCTCAGCGCCACCCACGACGCCGCGTTCGCGCGCGAGCTGGCCGCCCACGCCGGCACCGACCACCACGAGATCGTCCTCGACCCCGGCGGCCTCGCCGACCCGGACCTGCGGGCGGCGGCGCTGCGCGCCTTCGACGTCCCGCTCGGCTACGGCGACGTCGCGACCTCGCTCCACCTGCTGTTCAAGGCGGTCCGCGAGCATTCCACCGTGGCGCTCTCGGGCGAGTCGGCCGACGAGGTCTTCGCCGGGTACCGGTGGACCCACTCGGCCGCCCGCGAGGACCGGCGCACCTTCCCGTGGCTCGCCCTCGCCCCGGACCGCTCGGCGGCCCTGCGGAAGGAGGTCCGCGACGCCCTCGACCTGCCCGCATACGTGCAGAGCGCCTACGAGGACGCCGCCGCGGCCGTCGTGCGCCTCGACGGCGAGAGCGATCTCGACTTCCGCATGCGCGAGGTCTCCCACCTGCACCTGACCAACCTGCTGCGGCTCCTCCTGGACCGCAAGGACCGCCTCAGCATGGCCACCGGACTCGAAGTGCGCGTGCCGTTCTGCGACCACCGCCTGGTCGAGTACGTCCACAACGTCCCCTGGGCGATGAAGACCTTCGACGGCCGCGAGAAGAGCCTGCTGCGCGCCGCGGTGGCCGACCTCCTCCCCGAGTCGATCGTCCAGCGCGCCAAGAGCCACTACCCGCAGGCCAACGACGCCGCCTACAGTGCGGCCCTGCGCCTCCAGGCCCGCGACCGCCTCGCCGACCCCGGCCACGCCGTGTTCGACCTGGTGGACCCCGACTGGCTCGCGACCGCCGCGGGAGCCCCGGACGGCCTCCTCCCCGCCGACGCCCGCCTGGGCATCGAACTCGCCCTCGACCTGGCCGCCTGGATCGACGGCTACGCCCCGGAGCTCCGGATCGCCTGAGGACCCGCTTAATCGATTGTGGCCGTCCACGGCCGCCGATACCGTCGAGGGCATGCTCCCTGCCGTGCACGATGAGGCCGCATGGGCGGCCGTGGTCGAGAACGACGCGGTCGTGCGGCCCGCCGCCGCCGACCTCCTGGGCCGCCTCGGCCTGGGAGGCCGGCCGCTGGAGCGCTTCGGCACCGGCAGCATGCCGGTCTACGCGGTCGGCGACGACCGCGTCCTCAAGCTCTTCCCGACCGTGTGCGCCGCCAGCGCCGCCGTCGAAGCCGCCGCGCTCGGGTTCGTCCACGGCGAACTCCCCATCCCCACACCGGAACTGCTCGATGAAGGCGCCCTCGGCGACGGCTGGCGCTACGTCCTGATGTCGCGCCTCCACGGCGAGCACCTCGCCACGGCCTGGCCCCGCATCCCGCAAGCGGACCGCGACCGGCTCGCCCACGCGATCGGCACGTCCCTCGCGGCGATGCACCGGCTCGACCCCGCCGGGCTCGCGATCGGCCCGCCCGACTGGGACGCGTTCACCGCCGAGCAGGCCACCACGGCCGTCGAACGCCAACGGGCGCACGGCCTCCCCGAATCCTGGCTGGAGCAGATCCCCGATTTCCTCGCCGCGAACCCGCCCGCCGACCGCGGCCGCGCGCTCCTCCACACCGAGGTCATGCGCGAGCACCTGCTCGTCGACCCCGCCACCTGGGCCCTCACCGGCCTGTTCGACTTCGAGCCCGCGATGGTCGGCGATCCGGCGTACGAGTTCGCCGCGGTCGGCGTCTTCACCTCCCGCGGCGACACCCGCCTCCTCCACCGGATCACCGCCGCCTACGGCACGCCCTTCACTCCACCGGAGATCCTCGTCCAGTCGCTGCTCCACGTCGAGAGCAACCTGCCCTGGTACCTGCGCATCCTCCCTGCGCCCCAAGAGGACACACTCGACGAGCTGGCCGAGGCCTGGTTCGGCTCGCCCGCCAGGTGAGGTCGCCTCAGCGGACCTCGTCCAGGATCGCGTCGAGGGCCGCGAAGTCCACGGGCGGGGCCTCGGTACTGTCGGCGGTCTCGACGCCGACGCCGAGCAGCCACCCGTCGACAGGGCTGTACGCCAACGAGGTCAGGCCGGGGCGGCCGTCCTCGATGGTCCGGTGGACCGTGACGGTGCCGGACTCGTCCGTGCCGGTCTCGCATGCGGCGTCCCCGCACTGCGCGGCGGCCGCGGCGGCCGCTTCAGGGTCGTCGCCGGGCTCGTCGACGCGCTCGGCCTGGAGGTAGAAGCGGACGGTCTCTCCCGAGGGGAGCTCGGCCGTGACGAACAGCATGTGGGTCGCCTCCGAGCCGTAGACCGGCCCGCCGTACGTCGCGACGTCGGGGTGCAGCCGGAACAGCGCCGCCGTGCCCGTGTCGACCACCGCGCCCGGCGCGTTCGCCTCGACGGCGTCCGCCAGCGCCGCAGTGAGCGTGTCCACAGTGGGCTGTTCGAGTTCGGGCGCCTCCTGGCCCACCGGGATCGAGGAGACGAGCGCGACGACCTGGTCGAGACTCGGGAGGTCGCGATCGGATGAGAACCGGAGCGAGAGCGTCAGGGACACGACGACGTCGTCGTCGCGGAAGAGGAAGGCACCCACGGTCGGGTAGTCGGCCGAGCCGCCCGACTCGGTGTCCGGGTCGGTGAAGTCGGAGCGCACGCCTTCCATCAGGAGCACCCGGCCCTCCGGGGTGTCATCCCAGGAGCAGGTCAGGCCCTCGTTGTACGTGCACTCCTCGTCCTCCATCTGGTCCTCGTAGTCGACGCCGCCGGTCTCCCATACGGCCGCGGACATCTCGGCTCGGTCGGAGGCGGTGCCGCCGAACGCCAGCGACTCCTCCAGCATGTAGAGGCCCTGGTCGTCGCTGTAGTAGAACCCGTCGTAGTCCGGGCGGGTGGTCAGGCAGCCGCCCGCGGGCGCCGCGCCCAGCTCCGCGAGCCCGGCGTACAGCGCCTCGTTGTAGGCGGCCGCGGTGCGCCGCTGCTCCTCCGACTGGCCGTCGGGGAGCGGGCAGTCGCCGCGGTCGAACCGCGCCAACTGCTCCGGGAAGCCCGCGTCGGCGGCGAGCGCCGGAAGGTCGGGCGGTGCGGCGCCGCCGGGGGCGATCGGGTCGTCGCCGCCGAGCATCAGCGGGATGCCCACGGCCGCGGCGAGTCCCAGCACCACGACCGCGCCTCCGGCGACCGCGGCGGCGGTGCGCTTGCGGCGCAGCACATCGCGCCTGCCCGCCGCGAGGATCGCGAGCGGGTCCACGTCGTCGGCATGGACCGGCCCGGAGGCGGCCCTCGCCAGCAGCTGCTGCACGTCCTGTTCGTTCATCGCTTGCTCCTTTGGTCCGTGAGGGTCGACGCCGCGTAGTGGTCGCGGAGCGTCTTGAGGCCGCGCGCGGTGTTGCTCTTGACGGTGCCGCTGCTGCACCGCATGATCCGGGCGGTCTCCTCGACCGAGCGGTCCTCCCAGAACCGCAGGACGAGCGTGGCCCGCTGCCGCAGCGGCAGCCGGGCGAGGATCGCCGCGGCCTCGGCCCGGTCGCCGTCCTCCGTGACGCTCCCGGGCGGCTCCGGCGGGTCGGCGAAGGCGTGCTCGCGGCGGAACCAGCCGCGGCGGGTCTGGTCGATCAGCGCGTTGGTGAGGATCCGGCGGGCGTACGCGTCGGCGGTCTCGCTGCGGATCCGGTTCCACGCGCCGTACAGCTTGATGAGCGCGGTCTGGACGGCGTCCTCGGCACGATGCCAGTCGCCGCAGGTCAGGTAGGCCGTCCGGAGCAGCGAGTCGCGGCTGTCGACCACGTACTCGCAGAACTGGGCCTCGGATTCGGGGGTCATGGGTAGCCTTTCGTCGCTTCCTCTACGGATCGGAGCCCGTCCGGGGTTGCATCGCCCGCGGGCGCGGCGGTCCTGCCGCCGACCCGCCGGTGAACCGCCTCGCAGGAGGCCCTAGCCCGCACCAGAATGAGGCGCGCACCCGTTTCCGAACCTCCGAGGAGCCGCACGTGACCGCCTTCGACCGCCGCCAGTTCCACCGATCGCTCCTCGCCGTCCCCGCCGCCGCCCTGGCCGGCACCGGCCTCGGGGCGCTCGCCACCGGGACGGCCCAGGCCGCGCCGGCCGACTGGGACGGGCACTACCTCGTGGGCCAGTCGAACGCCGAGCTCAGGCACCGGCGGCGGCGCGGCGACGGCTCGATGGGGCCGACCTGGGACGACGTCCCGACCGCCGTCGGCAGCCTGTACCGCGTCTCCTGCACCGGCCTGGGCGCGGACCTCCACGTCGTCGCCTCGCTCAACGGCGGGACCCCCGACTACGCCGTCCGGCACGGCGCCGACGGCTCCTGGACCGAGTTCACGCCGATCCCCTCGCAGGCGGGCCCGGCGACCGGCGCCGTCCACGTCGCGGTGGCCGCGCTCAACGGCGAACTGCACGTGTTCGGCGCCAACGAGGGCGGCACCGCCCTCCAGCACACCGTCCGCGGTGTGAACGGCGCCTGGCAGCTCAACTGGTCGACGCTCCGCACCTTCGGGAGCATCACCCAGATCGCCACCACCCGGGTCGGCACCACGATCGACACCGCCGTCCTCTCCAGCGGCGTCCTGCGCCACGCCATCCGCAAATCGGACGGGACGTGGACCGGCTGGGGCAACATCGAGAGCTCGGCCGGCGACATCGGGTACGTCCAGCGCGTCGCGCTCGCGGGCATCGGCTCCCAGCTCCACGTCGTGGCGCTGAACGGCTCCGGCCAGGTCTACCACGCCATCCGCAAGGCCGACGCCACCTGGCAGCAGTTCAAGCGGGCCACCGTGTTCGACCAGTACCAGCCGTTCGACGTGGCCGCGGCGAACGTCGGCGGCGAGATGCAGGTCGGCATCATCGACCGCACCTCCACCGGCGGCCAGTCCGTCAGGTACTCGATCCGTTCCGCCACGGGCTCCTGGCGGGCGGTCGCGACCGTCTCCGCCTCCGGTTTCACGGCCGAGCCGGGCACGATCGCGTTGGGCGCCACGCCGACCGGAAGCTGAGCAACCCCTGGCTCGAATAATCTGAGCCGGATCTTGCCGATCCGGACGATCGTCGCCGAGCGGATCTCGACGCCCTCGGCGACGTCGCGTACCGAGGGATCGACCCAGACGCCGGTCTTCCGCTGCCAGGGCAGGAGTTCGAGGCGGACGCCGGTGTCGGCGACGGTCTCACGGTGCGGCGTCAGGTCGATGTCCCAGACGCGGCCGTGCCAGAAGTGGTCGGAGACGAACTCCGCGCCGATGTACGCTCGGCTGACGTCCCCGGTCCAGTCGAGCCGGAGCAGGACCCGGTCGGCACCGCCCAACTCCGGTAGATCGATGTGGACGGTCGCGGCACCGGAGTAGTCGGTCGGGGCGCTCAGGCGGTTCATGGGGCCGCCGCGACGGGGTTCCGGCGCGGTGGCGGGACCGGGCCGGGTGTCGACGGCGACGGGGATGGAACCGGCGTCCGGTGCGGTCAGCGTCCAGGTCCCCCACCGATCGCCCGGACCGCTTTTCAGCTGGGCGCCTTCGGCTTGGAGCGAGTCCGGAGCAGGGAGCATCGCGAGGGCGACCTCCTCTTGCTCGGTGTGGACGACGAGGTCGCCGTCCTCGGCGTAGACGGGGGCGTCGGCAAGGACGAGGCGGTCGCGGCCCGCGAAGGGAAGCCGGTAGAGGCGGTTCGCGCTCGCGTCGTCCAGGATCAGGAGCCGCACCCCGTCCAGGTCGATGAAGCACTCGGGGCCGGGCGCCGAGGGCAGCTCCACGATCGTGCCGTCGCCGAGGACGAGTTCGACGGGGATGCCGTCGGTCGCCGCGAACACGACGAGGTCGTCGAGACGGGTGACCAGTTGCGCTGTGGCGCTGCGCAGTTCGAGGGTGTCGGTGAGCGCGTAGCGCAGCGGCCAGGCGACCGAGATCCCCGCGGGCAGGTCGACCGGGACGGTCGGCACGGTCACCTCGGTGTCGTCGAACCTGACGGTGAACCGGACACCGGGCTGGGCATCGATGGGCCGCTTGGGCGGCTGATACGTCGTGGTGAACAGGTAACCGCTGCGCCCGTCAGAGCGTACGGCCCAGCGCAGCTCGCCGGGGTCGTCGCTGCCACCGCCCACAGTGGATTTCATGGTGGCGATCCGGTGCCCTTCGGCCTGAAGCCAAAGGTGGTGGCGGCGCAGGTAGTGGTGGTGGGGCCGGATCTGGCCGTGCTCGCCTATCGGGGCGTGGAAGTCGTAGCTCAGGGCGGGGACGTCGTTGGGGTAGCCGGTGGCCTGCGATTCCTGTTCGGTCCCTTGGGGTCCGGTCCGCTGCGTGCCGCCCGCGTACATGTAGTAGCCCTGCCAGGCGGAGCCGGAGCCGATCTTCGCGAGCGCGAGGTTCGCGACGTCCTCGGGCGAGACGAGCGGGCGCCGGTGGTAGGCGACGTGCATGCCGCCGCCGAGTTCGCAGGTGGCGAACGGAGTGCGGTCGTCGTGTGCGCTCGGCCCGGCGGCGACGCCGTCGAGGGCTTCGCGCAGGTCGGCGCCGACGGTGAGGTCGTCGCGGACTTCGGAGTAGCGGTAGTGGACGGGCGCGAAGGCGGGCCACTCGACGGTCTCGTCCTCCCAGAAGCCCTCGGAGTAGGCGCTGTAGACCGGCAGCAGCGTGTCCGGGACCTGGGCGCCGCCCCAGCCGGTCGCGGTCCAGAACGGCACCCGCAGCCCGGCCTCTTCGGCGATCTCGCGAAGTGTCGCAAGGTGGTCGGGCCGGTCGTACAGCTCGTTGTCGACCTGCGCCCCGATGACCGGCCCGCCGTCGGCGTGGGTCAGTCCGCGCAGCTGGGCGATGATCTGCGCGTATAGCGGGCGCACGAGTGCAAGGTAGGCGGGGTCGTCGGTGCGGGTGGCGAGGTCCCGTTCGATGAGCCAGTCGGGGAAGCCGCCGTAGCGGTACTCGCCGTGGCCCCACGGCCCGAGGCGGACGATGACGTCGAGGCCGTGCGCGGCGGCGAGTTCGGCGAACGCCCGCAGGTCGAGGTTTCCAGTCCAGTCGAAGCGGCCCGGCTCGGGTTCGTGTGCGGCCCAGAAGACATAGGTCGCAACGGAGTCGAGGCCCCCGGCGCGGGCGTGGCCGAGGACCTCGCTCCAGCGCCCGCGCGGGATCCGGGAGTAGTGGATCTCGCCGGTGACGGGCATCCACGGCCTGCCGCCGCGCTCGAACCAGCGGCTGGTGACCTCGATCCGGTCGGGCGCGCCTTCGGGTTCGCCGAGGGGCAGGTGGCCGCGGCGGGGCGGATCGGGTGCGAAGACCCGCAGTTCAGGGATTCGGTCGTTCATGTCGCTCCTTTGCGGCGTCCAGGTCGGCGAGTTGCGAGCGCAGGACCTGCACGCGGGTGTCGTGGACGTCCTGGACGCCGACGGTGAACAGCAGCATCGCGGGCAGCGAGGTCGCGAAGTAGTCGATCGCCGCGGTGGTCGCCGCCTGCGCTTCGATGTACCGCGCGAGGTCGTCCCGCAGTGTGCTCGCTGCCGCGTGCTCGCCGAGGCGGCGCAGCGCGGTGACCGCGGCGGCGGTGTGCTCCGAGTGGGCCTGCACCTGCATGCCCTGGAAGTCGCCCGCCTGGCTCGCGGCCAGTTCCCACGCGGCACGGGCGGCTTCGGGCTCGCCTGCGGCGGCGAGGGCGTCACCGAGGACGAGATGCAGGTCGGCGGTGTTCGCGAGCGGGTGGCGGGCCTCGCCGAGGTTCCGGGGCGGGGTGAGGGCGGCTTCGGCATGGGCGACCGCGCGGTCCGGGTCGCTGCGGGCGAGGGCGAGGTGCGCGTCCTCCCAGGCGGCGAGCACGCGTCCTTCGCCGCCCTCCCAGGGCTGGAACGCGCGGCTCGCGAGAATGCGGAGGGCGTCCGCAGGCCGCCCCGCGGCGGTCAGCAGCTCGGCGTACTGGACTGACAGGTCGTCGCGCTCCTCGATCAGGTCCGGACGATCCTCAAGGGCGGCAAGGCGCTTCACGGGATCGACGCTGCGGCGGCCGTCGAGCTGGTCGGCTTCGTAGAGCAGGCGGGCGTCGTCGGGGGCGGCGGCGCGGGCGCGGGCGTACCAGTCGGCGGCGCGTTCGGGATCACCTTCGACATTGTGGACGGCGACGCCGAGGTTGCGCAGCACCACCGGATCACCGGTGCCCGCAGCGGCCTCCCAAGCGGCGATCGCTTCAGTGCGGCGGCCCGCGGCGTAGAGACGGTGCCCGGCCAGCGCAGCCAGCACGGGGTCGTCTGGGCGGTGCTCGCGCAGGCGCGCGAGAGCATCATCCTCGGTGTGCGAGGGGAAGCACCAAGTGCGGTCGAGGTCGCGGACCTGTTGCAGCGCATGGTCGGCAGCCGCGGCATCACCGCGCTCGAACTCGAGGTCGGCACGGTGGAGCCAGCCGATGGGGGCGACGTTGACCTGACCAAGGCTCGCGGGGAGCGCGGCGGCGCGGGCGAGGAGGTCGATCGCGGTCTCGTCGTCGCGGATCGCGCGGTATTCGAGGGCGACATCGAGCGCGATCGTGGGATCGGTGGTGGGCTCGGCGTCGCGGCCGAGGCGGACGGCGAGGTCGCGCGCCCAAGCATCCAGTGGGTTGTCGCGCAAGGTGTCGGCCACGAGTGCCGCCGCGCTGGCCTGGTCGCCCCGCCTGATGAGCGCGACCGCAAGCAGGTTGCGGGCCTGGGTGTGCCCGGGGCTGCGGCCGACGAGGTCCCGGAGTGCGGGTTCGGCGTCGCGTCCTGCGGCGAGGTCGAGGCGGGCGGTGGCGAGCGTGGCGGCGTCGGCCCAGGCTTTGTCCCAGAGTGCTTTCCCGAAGGCGGCCTTGACTTCCGCGCTGCGGCCCTGGCGGGCGAGGACGAGGCCGAGGCGGTAGTGGGCTTCGCCGTCGCGCGGGTTGGGGTTGCGGCGGGTGAGGCGGTCGACCGCGGTGCGCAGGTGCAATTCGGCCTCGCCGAGGCGGCCGGCGCGCATGAACCGTGCGGCGATTGCGGTGTTGCAGCGGGCGTCGCCGGGGTCGCGGCGCAGTGCCTCCTCCCAGTAGGGCTCGGGCGCGCGGGTGGCGTGGCGGTACTGGTCGAGGTGGAGGCCGGTGAGGTACAGCTCGTCCACCGACTGGATCGCTTCCGGTGCAAGCGGTTCGGTGGCGGGCTCGGCGGCGGCGGGCTCGTCCGGTTCGGGCCGGGGCCGCCAGGACACGAGCGTGCGGCCGTCATGTTCGACGGCGAGCTCCAGGCCGGTCGCGTCGATAGCCTCGGACAACGGCAGCTCCCGCAGGAACGGCGATCCGGGAGCGAGATCGGCGACGACCTCATGGACGATCCGGTCCCCTGCCCGCAGCACGATTCGCGCCCCGGCCCGCGGGGCGGTGACCGCCGCGGCGATCCGGACCGTGTTCCCCTCGACGTCAAGGCGGACCGCAGCGTCCAAGGTGGCCTGATGGATCGGGCCGGTGTCCTGGATCGGGTACCAGTACTGGGAGAAGGTCCTGGTCTCCCCGGGTTTGAGGAACGCGAAGTCGGGCTGGTTGTCGGTGAAGACCCCGGCCATCAGTTCCACGTACGGGCCGTTCGAGTCGGTGAGGTGGCCGTCCCAGGCCCATCCGAAGGGCGCGTTGCCCCAGGTCCACTGCTTCTTTCCCGGTGAGATCCGGTGGTCGGCCCAGTGCACGAACCCCGCGCCCGCCGCATGGTCGTAGCCGCCGAAGAAGTCGTCCTCGCTGCCCAGGCACATGTAGGAGGTCGGCACCGGGATGTTCCGGTACCAGTCCAGGCGGTCGCCGCCGGGGGCGCGCGAGGGGTAGTCCACGCCGTAGTAGTGGCCTTGGGCCGCAGGGAAGGTCGTGGTGGCGCGCTTCGCGTGGTCGGCGACGACGCGCACGTCGGTGGGAAAGAACGACTGGTACTCGTCGTGTGCGGCAGCGGCGACGTTGGCCCACCACAGGAAGGTCTGCACGTCGTCGGTGCGGTTGACGAGCCGCCCGCGCAGCTCGATCAGCGCGCTCTCGGGCCGCAGCCGGATCCCGTGCATGCCCTGCATGCGCGCGAACGGGTCGTGGTCGGAGCACCAGACCGTCACGGCCCCATCGGCTTCGTGCTCGATGAGCGCCTCGGTCGGCAGGTGCGTCGCGGGCCGGTGGTGCTGGGGCCAGTTGAACTCGACCCCGCCCGAGACCCAGGGCCCGGCCAATCCGACCAGCGCGGGCTTGATGACCTCGTTGCGGTAGAAGAAGTCGTAGCCGCGCGTCTTGTCGAGTCCGATATGGATTCGGCCGCCCAGCTCCGGCAGGACCATCAGCCGCACGTACTCGTTCTCGAGGTGGACCGCGTCCCACTCACGCGGCGCCTTCTCGCGGGCGACCGCGTCGATGAACGGCAGCGGGTAGACCGCGCCCGAGGAGCCCTGGTAGACGCGCTGGTCCAAGTAGGCGGGATAGCGGTCGGGGTCGGCGGGCGCGTAGGTGTCGATCGCGACCGGCTCGCGCCAGGCCCGGACCGGACGGCCCGCGAGCTCGGCGGGAGCCTCGGGCAGCACGATCTTGGACTCTTCGGTTGACATGCTCCGAGCCTATTCGCGCTTGACATCGAAGTCGATGGTCATTTCACTAGAGGACATGGACGAAACGACGATCTCTGCCGACCCCGACGGCATCCCGGAAGGCTTCGCCGGGCAGCGCATGCTCGTCGTCCCCAGCGGCACCGTCGAGCTGGCGCTGCGGCACCCGGTCACGGGGAAACTCCTGGTCACCGATGCCGGGTACTTCCCCCACGCCGCCCGCCACGGACGGTCGCGGCCCCGCGGCGCGCGCCAGCAGATCCTCCTCGTCTGCACCGACGGCGAGGGCTGGTGCCGCATCGACGGCACCGAGTTCGCCGTCTCCCGCGGCGGCGTCGTCCTCCTCCCCTCCGGCCGTCCCCACGCGTACGGCGCGTCCGAGTCCGACCCCTGGACCCTCTGGTGGTTCCACTTCACCGGCACCGACGCGCCCGACCTGGTCCGGAGCGCGCATGCGGCCGCGGGCGGCCGGGTCACCCACCTGCGGGACCCCGCGCCGGTCGCGAGCCTCGTCTCCCAGGTCATCGACGCCCTCGACTCGGGGCCGACCCTGTCGTCCCTGATCCGGGCGACCGGCGCGGCCTGGCACGCGATCGCCGAGGTGACCGCGACCGGCCGCCGCAACCCGGGCCCGACCCTCAACCCGCTCGAACGGGCGGTCGACCACCTCCGCGCCACGACCCCGCACCGCACCCCGGTCACGGCCCTGGCCTCGATGGTCGGCCTCAGCGCCTCGCAGCTCACCTCGCTGTTCCGCGACAACCTCGGCGTCTCCCCGCTCCAGTTCCAGGTCCAGCTGCGCATGTCGCGCGCCCGCGAACTCCTCGACGGCACCGACCTCCCCATCGCCTCAGTCGCCCGCGAAACCGGCTACGACGACCCGATGTACTTCTCCCGCCAGTTCACCCGCACCCACAACACGACCCCCACCGCCTACCGCAACCGGCCCCCGGACACCCACGCCTAGGATCGCCCCCTGGTGAGTCCGATTTGAACTATTAACCCTACTTAAAGCAGTACAACGCTTGCACTGCACTTCATCAGCATTTACCCTGTTCCGTACATCGATAAGCCTCGATCGATACCCCCGGAAGGAACACACATGCCTCCTGCACACCGCATCCTCGCCACCCTTGCGGCGATCGCCGGCCTGCTCTTCCTCGCCCCGCTCGCCGCCCCGGCACAGGCTGAGCCCCAAGCAACACAGAGCACGATCACCTGGACGCTCGTGCGCGCCTCCAACCCCACCCAGGACCAGCAGCAGGCCTACACCCTCATCACCACCGCCATGAACGCCGCCGTCGCCCGCTACAACAACCTGAGCGACCTCGGCAAGTCCATCACCGTCCACTACGACCCGAGCGTCCCGACCGCCGACGGAAACATCAACGGCACCATCCGCTTCGGCGCCCGCGCCTCCATGAACGAGCGCACCGCCCTCCACGAGATCTCCCACACCCTCGGCGTCGGCACCAGCTCCCGCTGGAACACCCTCGGCTGCGGCGGCACCTACAACGGCCCCCAAGCCACCGCCCTCGTCAAGCAGTACGACGGCCAAGGCGCCACCATCACCTGCGACAGCGCCCACTTCTGGCCCTACGGCCTCAACTACGACAACGAATTCACCCAGACCAACGCCGACCGCCACGTAGAACTCGTAGAAGCAATGACCCGAGACGGCCTCTGACCCACCAGGCCATCATCTTGTCCGAGGCCGCATTAGCTTCCGTGATCACATCGAGCAGCACTGGCTGCCTGCGGTGGTCGCCGTGGTGAAGCCTTCCTAGTCTTGGGCGATTCGGCCGCGCATCATGAGTTCCATGACGTCCATGAAGGTCTGGGTCTTGGCGGTGCCGAGGACGAAGGGGTTGGCGCCGTTGGGGTTGGCGCGCAGCTGCGCCATGCGTTCGAGGCCGTTGTCGGCGAAGGCGTGGTTGCTCAGTTCGACATCGACGCCCGCGCTGCTCATGGCGGAGGCGAAGGAGATCACCGAGTTGAGGTAGGTCTGCTTGGCGGTGGTGGCGGTGGGCGGTTTGGTGCCGCCCCAGAGCATCGCGGTGTGCGCGGCGCCCTTCCAGCGGACGGGGAAGACCGGGGAGACCGTGCCGTTGGTGTGGCCCGGGGTGTACCTGAGGGTCACCGGGGTGGCGCCGAGGGTGAGTCGCTGGCCGTTGGTGATGTTCAGGTCGCGGGCGGGGGCGCCGGGGACGCGGGCGGCGGCGGTCCAGTCGGTCGGGGACATCATGACGCGGGCCCCGTACTCGTCGGCGAGGTACTGGGCGCCGCCGAAGTGGTCGGCGTGGGCGTGGGTGACGACGACGTATTCGATGGTCGCCGGGTCGATGCCGAGGGTGCGCAGGCCCGAGGCGATGTAGCGCTCGGCCTCGGTGGCGTTGTTGAGGGCGTCGATGAGGACGACTCCGGCCGAGGTGAGGATCGCAGTGGCGGAGACCCATCCGGCGCTGAGGACCGCGACGTCGTCGAAGATCTTCTGGGGGGCGGGCGCGGTCGGGTGCGGGACGGTGAAGTCGGCGCTGAGGGCGTCGATGATCGCGTTCAGCACGGGGTCGCTCCCGGCGAGGTCGGCCGCCTGGTCGAAGTAGTCCTGGGCGGCTGCGGCGCCGCGGCCCTGCCAGAGGGTCAGACCGCCGGCGGCCGCCGCGGCGACCGCTCCGATACGCCAGAGGTGTCGGCGGTTGATCGCCTTGCGGGGGAAGGGGTTCGGCTCCATGAGGGACTCCTTTGTCGCTGTCGTGCCGGTTCTGGGTCAGGAGCGCTTGACGGTCCTCCGGTGGGGATCGGACACCCGCTCGAGTTCGGCGGTCACCGATTCGGAGGGACGGCCGGTGGGGTGGTGCCGGCATCGGGGGGCTGGCTCTATCGTGGCCCTCGACAGAGCCAGGCGCCATGTTGAGAACTGACACCCCATAGCGCCGGACTCATGGAAATGCACAACCATTCGAGAGCGGCCTGACGCCGGGGCGGGCCTCGGTCACCATAACCACGTTGCGGGCCTGGTCCGGCCACTACAGGACCGGACCGAGCTCGGGTCAGGTGACTGGGAAGTTCTGGTCGAAGAGGTTCTCCGGGTCGGCCTTGCGCTTGATCTCGCGGAGGCGGGCGAGGGTCTCGGGCGGGAAGGCGTCGGTGAGGCGCTGGTGTGAGAATGCGGTCTCGAAGCTGAGGTAGAGGCCGTCGAGGAAGGGTCGCAGGCGCTCCCATGCGGTATCGACCACCGCGGACGGGAGCCCGGTCGCGACCGCGACGTTGAAGTGCTGGTGGCGGTGGGCGAAGGCGGTCGCATCGGCGGGCACGTCGTTCACGGCGCCGCCGGTCGCGCGGATCTGGAGCATCGAGCCGAATGCGTTCTGGGCGAACGACTCCAGGGCGGTGCTCGTCGGCCGGTCCAGGTGGACGGCGAATCCGTTGCGCATGTAGGCGGTCTGCTGGCCGTAGTGCGGCCCGCCGGTGGTGAGGATCGCGTCGCCGTACGGCATCGGCGCGGTGCGCCCGCCGAGCAGCGGAGCCAGCGCGGCGAAAGGTGCGAACGCCCGCTCGGCCGCCGTGGTGTCGGCGCCCGCGTACACGAGCGCGCCCAGGGCCTGGCCCGTGCCCATGAGGTAGGCGAACGCGGTGACCTCGCGCGGCGCGGCCTCGACGGCCGCGCCCCAGGCCTCCAGGAAGGACGCCGCCCCGTCGGCGAGGTGGTACTGGAACATCGCCTGGACGACGGACGGTACGCGTGCGGCCCGGAACACCAGGGAGGTCGCGATGCCGACGTTGGCGCCCGCACCGCGCACGGCCCAGAACAGGTCGGGCTCGTGCTCGGCGTCGACGGTGCGGACCTGCCCGTCCGCGGTGACGATCTCGGCGGCGGTGAGGCGGTCGATCGTGAGCCCGTGCGCGCGGCCCAGAAGCCCGATGCCGCCGGTCGTCCCCAGGCCGCCGACCCCCACGTCTCCGGAGTCGCCCGAGCTGATCACCAGGCCCCAAGGGCGCAGGGTGCGCGCGACGTCGCTCCAGCGGGCGCCGGGTCCGACACGGACCAGGTCGCCTTCGATGCGTTCGACCGCATGAAGTTCGGCGAGGTCGATGACGGTGCCGCCGTCGTTGGTGGCGCGGCTGGAGATGCCGTGGCCGCCACTGCGGATCGACAGCGCTCCGTCCTGCGCGCGGGCCCAGGCGAGCGCCTCGGCGGTCTCGGCGGCGGACCGCGGCCGGACGACCGCCGCGGGCGACCCGGTGCCGGTGTAGACGTGCCGCACCCGTCCGTACCGCGGGTCGCCGGGGCGGATGACGTCGAGCATCGCGGCTATCCGATCTCGGGCTTGACGACCGTCGGGCCTACTTCGCGCTGGGCGAAGTACTGGACGGTCTCGCCCGCAAGGGAACTGGTGCCCGCCACGAGTTCGGCGACGTGCAGGCCGACTTCTTCTGCGGGGATCCAGCCGGAGTGGTCGATGCCCGCGAGCCGCTTGGGCCGGGTGCTGACGACGCCGAGGATGAGGCTGTGGACCCGCGGCCCGCCGGGGGCGGTCTCGACGGCGAGTGTGCGGGCGAGCGACTTGGTGGCGGCGGAGCCGACGGCGAGCACGGCCTGGTTCGGCCAGGGGATCTCGGCGCTGTAGCCGTTGATGTGGATCAGCGTCCCGCCCGGTTCGAGGACGGGGACGAGCGCACGGAAGGCGCGGAAGACCGCGGTCACGTTGTGCTCGACCAGGTAGGACCACTCTCCGTCGGCGAGGTCGCGGATCTGCTTGGGGCCCTGGGGACCCCAGTCGGCGACGCTGACCACGGCGGCGTCGAGGCCCCCGTGCTCGCGGGCCAGGGCGGCGAGGTCCCCGTCGAGGTCGGGCGCGGCGAGGTCGAGCGCGTGCGTGCGCAGGCGCGGGTGGCCGACGCGGGCGGCGAGGTCGTCGAGCTTGGACTTCGTACGGGCCGTGGCGATCACGGTGGCGCCCGCGTCGAGCAGCTCCCGGGTGATGCCCTCGCCGACGCCGCCCGCGCCGCCGATGACGAGGGCGGTCTTCCCGGTCAGGTCGGTGCGGGGCTGGGCCCAGGCGGGCCGTTCGATGGTGGTCATGAGGTCTCCTTCGGGTCGGTCGTCCGGGTGCGGTCGAGGTGGTGCTGGAGCGAGGCGAGGATGGCGTCGAGCCGGTCGAGCTGATCGCCGTCGAGGCCGTCGAGGAACCAGTGCTTGATGGACCGGAAGTGCGGCCCGAGCGCGCGCCGGTAGGCCGCGAGGCCGTCGTCGGTCATGGCGACCAGCGCGGCGCGCCCGTCGCCGCCGGTGCCCCGGCACCGCCGGATGAGGTCGCGCTGCTCCATGCGGCGCAGGTGGTGCGAGGTGCGGCTGGTGTCCCAGCCGAGCGCGCAGGCGAGGTCGGTCGAGCGCATCGCGCGGTCCTCGACGCCGGAGAGGTGCGCGAGGACGGTGAAGTCGGGACCCGAGAGCCCCGACGCCTCCTGCATCTCGCGCACGGTCTCGCGGCTGACGGACTCGGACAGGACCAGGAAGTTCTGCCACACCCGCCGCTGCTGCGCCGTCGTTCTCTCTGACATGTCAGCAACTTTAGATCGATTGCTGACGCATCAGCAAACCGCCGTGACTCACGTCATGCGACTCGTCGGAACAAGCCGAGTACACCTCGCGTTAAATTGTCAGATGACAAATTAAAGTGGTCCCCCGACCAAACCGGGGACCGCGAGGACAGGGCCGAGGGGCCCGGAAAGAGGAAGTGCACCATGCACAAGAACGTGTTCACCGCCGACGACGCGGCCATGCTGCTCATCGACCACCAGGCCGGCACCATGTCGTGGACCCATTCGCACGACGTCGAGGAAGTGAAGAAGAGCGCGCTGTCGCTGGCGACGATCGCCACGGCCGTCGACATGCCCCTCGTCCTCACGTCGAGCATGGAGGAGCACATCCAGGGCCCGCTGCTCCCCGAGCTTGAGGAGATCGCGCCGAAGGCGTTCGCGAACCGGATCAAGCGCGCCGGGATCGTCAACGCGATGCACGACCCGAATTTCGCCGAGGCCGTGCACGCCACGGGCCGCCAGAAGCTCATCGTCGCGGGCATCACGACCGAGGTCTGCGTCGTGTTCCCGGTCCTCCAGCTCCTCGACGAGGGCTACGAGGTCCAGGTCGTGACCGACGCTTCGTCGTCGTTCACCAAGATCGGCGACGACGCCGCACTGCGCCGCATGGAGCAGGCTGGCGCGGTCATCACCTCGACGGCGCAGATCGTCTCGGAACTGGCCGTGGACTGGACGACCCCGCGGGGCGCGGCGCTCGCCGCGGTCCTGGGCCTGGCCTAGTGAGCGCAGGCGAAACGGCCCGCGGCGACAAGCCGCGGGCCGTTCAGTCGTTTCAGATCCGGACGGCGTCCATGATGAGGTCGGCGAAGGCGTCGACGTATGCGAAGCGGCGCTCGGGATCGAGCGGCGAGGCGCCGAAGAGCCGCTCGGTCAGCGCCCGGCTGGCGAACATCTCGCCGCCTCCCGAGGTGATCATGAAGAACACCGTCTCGAACGGCACGTCCTTCGCCTCGCCGCGCTCGACCGCCGCGCGCCAGATCCGTCGGATCCGGTCCGTCTCCGGTTCCAGAAGGCGCTCGGTCAGGTATTCGAGCCGGTCGCTGCGCTCACCGCCCTCGACGTTGATCAGCCGCATCAGGTCCGGGTGCTCAGCGGAGACGAGGACGAAGGCGCGGATGATCGACCGCAGGCGCTCCAGCGGCGGCGCGGTCCGGTCGTCGGCGGCCTCCAGCCGCGCCACGATCCGGCCGAAGCCCCAGTCGACGGCCGCGCGCCAGATGTCGTCCTTCGTCCCGTACCGCTGGTACAGCAGGTTGTGGCTGACGCCGAGCTCCTTGTTGAGGGTCCGCACGGACACGCCGTTGAACCCGTGCACGGCGAACGAGTGCAGCGCAGCCCGGAGCACGTCCTCTTCGGGGGCCGGCTCGGCGTCCTTCACGGGACGGCCCCTGGGGCGAGTGGTGACCATGGGCCCTATCGTACGTGTGCGCGGGGTTCGTCCGATCCAGTCGCGCGCAACGGGTTGCGACAGCTAGGACTCGCGGTCGATCTGCTTCGTGACCGTCGCGGAGAGGCGGCCGAGTTCGGCGAACTCCTCGGGGGTGAGGCCGTCGAGGACCAGGCGGCGCACGGTCGCGACGTGCTTGGGAGCGGCGGATTCGATGACGGCGCGGCCGTGCGCGCTGATCGCGACGTAGGCGCCGCGGCCGTCCTCCTCGCACTCCTCGCGGGCGACGAGGTCGCGCTTGGTCATGCGGCGGATCTGGTGGGACAGGCGGCTCTGCTCCCAGTCGATCTCCTTGGCGAGGTCCTGGAAGCGGACGCGGCCTTCGGGGACGTCGGTGAGCGCCACGAGGACCTCGAAGTCGGCGGGCGAGAGCCCCGAGTGCGACTGGAGGTCCGCGGCCAAGCGCGCCGAGAGCTTCAAGTGGAGGCGCACGAAGGCCCGCCAGGAGCGCTGCTCGTCGGCGCTCAGCCAGGGGGCCGCGCTCGGGTCGGTGTCGTTCACGCCACCCATTCT
The DNA here is from genome assembly GCA_040643255.1 of Glycomyces sp. NPDC047369. GTDB lineage: Bacteria > Actinomycetota > Actinomycetes > Mycobacteriales > Micromonosporaceae > Glycomyces. Next base: position 391,370 of record JBEYTX010000004.1, read on the forward strand.
ACCCTCTAGTTGACACATCATCTATCTAGCGCTACGGTAATTGACACGTCATGCATCCCTGAAATCCGATACATGACGGATCACATAACTACTGTCGTTAGGCGTGACCCATGAACATCGTCCTCTGGATCCTGGCGGGCCTGCTCGCCGCCTACTTCGCCCTCGCAGGCTTCGCCAAGCTCGCCCAGTCGAAGGAGAAGCTGCTGGAGACCCCCAGGATGGGCTGGGCCGCGGACTTCTCCCAGGGCGCGATCCGGCTGATCGCCTCGCTCGAAGTGCTCGCCGCCATCGGGCTCATCGTCCCCGCGCTGCTCGACATCGCCACCGTGCTGGTGCCGCTGGCGGCCACCGGCCTGGTGGCCGTGATGATCGGCGCGATCGTCGTCCACGCCCGCCGCAAGGAATACCAGGCGATCGTCATGAACGCGATCCCGCTGGTCCTGGCCGCGGTCGTGGCCTGGGGCCGGTTCGGCCCCTACTCCTTCTGACCCGAACGCACCCGAAACGAGGCACGGCCATGCCCGCCATCACCGTCGAGGACTTCCTGGTCCTCCCCCGCATCCCCGAACTCGACCCGCTGTCTACCCGCATCCGGTCGGTGCAGCGCGTCATCACCGCCCCGCTCGGCGTCGAGGGCGAGGGCTTCCAGGTGCGCCGCGGCTTCGCCGGGGTGCCGATGGAGGAGCTCGACCCGTTCATCCACTTCGACCACATCGGCGAGGTCGAGCTGGCGCCCGGCGAGCCGATGGGCACGCCGTGGCACCCGCACCGCGGATTCGAGACCGTCACGTACATCATCGACGGCGCCATCCGGCACCAGGACTCCAACGGCGGCGGCGGGCTGATCGGCGACGGCGACACGCAGTGGATGACCGCGGGCGCCGGCATCCTCCACATCGAGACCCCGCCCGAGTCGCTCGTGGCGACCGGCGGCGTGTTCCACGGCGCCCAGCTGTGGGTCAACCTCCCCGGTGAACTGAAGTTCGCGCCGCCGCGGTACCAGGACATCGGCGGCAGGCAGGCGGCCCTGCTCACCACGCCCGACGGCGGCGCGATCATCCGCGTCATCGCCGGGGAGATCGCCGGCCACGCCGGCCCGGGCGTCACCCACACGCCGATCACGCTGGCCCACATCACCGTCGAGCCCGGCGCCCGCGTCGAGCTGCCGTGGAACCCAGGCCACAACGCGCTCGTCTACGCGCTCAACGGCTCCGGCACCGTCGGCGAGGATCGCCGGCCGCTGCGCATGGGCCAGCTCGCCGTCCTCGGCGAAGGCGAGGCCCTGCGGCTCACCGCCGACGCCGTGCAGGAGCCGCGCAGCCCGAAGCTCGACCTCTACGTCATGGGCGGGCGGCCCATCCGGGAACCGGTGTTCCACTACGGCCCCTTCGTGATGAACACCCGCGAGGAGCTCGTGCAGGCGTTCGAGGACTACCAGGCCGGGAGGCTCGGCGTGATCCCCGCCGAACGGCTCCCGCACACCTCATGACCGATCCGAAACAGGCAGAACCGAAAGGGAAGACCATGGCAGAGAAGAAGATCATCGCGGTCGTCGGCGCCACCGGGCAGCAGGGCGGCGGGCTCGCGCACGCGATCCTCGCCGACCCCGACTCCGCGTTCGCGGTCCGCGCGATCACCCGCAACCCCGACTCCGAGAAGGGGAAGGAACTCGCCGCGCTCGGCGCCGAGGTCGTCCACGCCGACCTGGACGACGAGGCGAGCGTCGCGAAGGCGTTCGCGGGCGCGTACGGGGCGTTCCTGGTCACCAACTTCTGGGAGCACATGTCCCCCGAACGCGAATACGACCAGGCCCGCAACCTCGCCCAGGCCGCCAAGACCGCCGGCATCGCGCACGCGATCTGGTCCACCCTCGAGGACACGCGGAAGTCCGTGCCGCTCGAGGACGACCGCATGCCGACCCTCCTCGGCGAGTACAAGGTCCCCCACTTCGACGTCAAGGGCGAAGCCAACGCCCTGTTCACCGACGCCGGGGTCCCCACGACGTTCCTCCAGACCACGTTCTACTGGGACGGCTTCCTCACCGGGTTCGGCCCCCAGCGCCAAGAGGACGGGAGCCTGGTCCTGGCGATGGCCATGGGCGACAGCAGACTCGCAGGCATCGCCTCCGAGGACATCGGGCGCACCGCGTACGGGATCTTCAAGCGCGGCAAGGAGCTCACGGGCGAGACCGTGTCCATCGCGGGCGAGCACCTCACCGGCGCCGAGCTCGCCGCGGCCTTCACTGAAGTGGTCGGCGAGACCGTCCACTACGTCGCCGTCCCCTTCGAGGGCCTGCGCGCCGCCGGGTTCCCGGCCGCCGAGGAGGTCGGCAACATGTTCCAGTACTACGCCGAGTTCGACGCGGAGTTCACCGGCCGCCGCGACCTCGACAAGGTCCGCGACCTCAACCCGCAGCTCAAGTCCTTCCGCGAATGGCTTGCGGCCCACAAGGACACCTTCACCTCGCAGTAACCGAGACCGGGGCGGGGCCGCTGACGGGTCGGCCCCGCCATCTTCCGTCTCTCCGAGATCCGGAATAGACCCTCGATCGGCTTGCCGGTGGCCTTGTTGGTCGCGGTGTAGCGGGCCAGGACCACGACGTCCTTGCCGTCGACGACGTAGGCGGCTCGGTGGAAGCGTCGAAGCCGTTCAGCCCCATTGCATCTCGCCCTTCGCGACCTTCGCGCCGATCTGGGCGGCGATCTGCATGCCGTTGCCCGGGTAACGGTCGATGAGCGCCGCGGTCAGGGCGGCGCCGTCGGCGGCCGCCGGGAGCTCCTCGTCGAAGGCCACCAGGTAGTCGCGGGTGGCGGTGATCGCGGAGGCGTCGGCGGCGGTGCCGGGGAGGCGGTGGCCGGGGACGACCAGTTGCGGGTCGAGCGCGGCCATCTCGTCGAGGAGCGCGATCCAGGCGGCCCGGTCCGCGGTGGTCGGGGTGTCGGCGACCCAGACGTGCTCGCTTTGGAACAGCAGGACACCGCCGAGGATCGCACGCTGTTCCGCCTGCCACAGGTAGTGGCGGTCGGGGAGCGCGGCGGGTCCGCCGCGCAGCTCGAAGTGGCGGCCTTCGAGTTCGAGGTCGCCGGCGAGCGGCTCGAGGTCGACCAGGCGGGTCGGCAGGTTCACGCCCGCGGCGGCCCAGGCCTTGAGCTTGCCCTCGTAGGAGTGGCTGATGTGGGCGATGGTCTGCGGCGTGGCGACGAAGCGGGCGTTCGGGAACGCGTCGGCGACGACCTCGGCGCCGAAGTAGAAGTCGGGGTCGCCGTGGCTGATGAACACGGTCTTGAGTTCCTTGCCGGAGTCCAGGACGGCTGCGGCCAAGCGGTGGCCGTCGGCGCGCGTGAAGGCGGCGTCGACCAGGAGCGCGTGGTGCTCACCGGTGACCAGGACGGCGGTCTTGTTCTTGCTGCCGACCGGGAAGTCCAGGTCGAGAATCGCGAAGTCGAGCGTGCTCATGATGCCCCTCTGAAGGTGGTCGCGGACGTCCCGTCGTACGCGGAACTCATGTACCTTACAGAACAGTATCTGAGCCGTCAGATATTTCTTATGGCGGTCACCGAGACCCGGATCACTTCAGCGGCGGCAGCGAGTCCCGCGCCGCGTGGCTGAGCAGCCGCAGGTCCTCGGCGAACGCGTCCCGGTCCGCGGCCGGGATCGGCGCCACGAAGTGCCGCTCGATGTTCTCCCGGTGCACCCGCGTCGCCTCGACCGCCTTCGCTTCCCCGGCCGGGGTGAGCCGCACGAGCCGCCCGCGCCGGTCGCCCGGGTCGGCGAACCGCTCGACCAGGCCCGCGGCCTCCATCCGGTCGATGAGGCGCGTGACGCCGCCGGAGGTGAGCACCTGCTCGCGGCTGACGGCCCCCATGGACATCCCGCGCTCCCCGGCGCGCGCGAGGATGAGCAGCACCTCGTACGTCAGGTGCGAGATGCCGCACTGCTCCTCGATCGCCTTGCCCAGCAGGTACTCCAGCCGGTTCGCCGCGCCCAGCAGCCGCCCGAAGGCGAGCACCAGCCCGTCCCCCGCGGCCTCTTTCGCCGTCGTGATCTCCCCGCCCACCGAACCTCCGCTCCTCGGCCCACCAGCATAAGGACCGATGCGGTCAACGGCAGCGCCGGCAGATCAGTGCCACTCGCCGCCGAGTTCGATCAGGAGCACGCCCGCGGCGATGAGCGCGACTCCCGCGCCCATGGCCCAGGTGAACGGGTCGCCGAAGAGGAGCCTCGCCAGCGCCGCGGTCAGCGCCACGCCACTGGCCGCCCAGACCCCGTAGGCGACGCCGACAGGCATGCCGAGCCGCAGGACCTGCGACAGCAGCGCGAAGGCGCCGAGGTACCCCATCGCGACGGGGGCGAGCCACACGAGGCGGGTCAGGCCGTCGGAGGCCCGGAGCGCAAGTGTCGCACCGACCTCGCAGACGATCGCGCCGGTCAGGAGGAGCCACGGGATCACGTCAGGACTCCGATCGTCGGTGGACCCGGTCATGGATTTTACTGTACCGCACGTGCGGTACAGTAAAATCCATGCACTCCACGACCCCCGCGGTCCGCGCGTCCATCCTGGTCGCCGCGCGCCGCGTCCTCGCCCGCGACGGCGCCGAAGCGCTGACGCTCAAGGCCGTCGCCGCCGAAGCCGAACTCAGCGTCGGCGGCGTCCGCTACCACTTCGCCTCCAAGCAGGACCTGCTCGCCGCGCTCGTCGACGCCCTCGTCGAAGGCTTCGACACCGCCCTGGCCCAGGCCGGGACCGCACCCGGCGACCGCACCAGGGCCTACATCGCGGCCACGCTCGACGCCAGCGACGTCCGCGCGGGCTACGACGCCTCCGGCGGCCTGCTCGCCGCCGCGGCCCTCGACGCCGCGCTCCTGGACGTCCTGCGCGGGCACTTCCGGCGCTGGCAGGAACTCCTCGACGACGACGGCATCGACGCGACCACCGCGACCGTCGTCAGGCTCGCGATCGACGGCTGGTGGCTCGCGGCCTTCCTCGACCTCGCCCCGCCGCAGGGCGACCGGGCCGCGGCCGTCCGCGCCGCACTCGAGCACCTCACGGGGACGGCCGCCGATGCGTGAACCGATCCTGATGCGCCGCATCAAGACCACGATGTTCTGGACCGACCTGGGCTTCCTCGGCTACTGGGTCGCCACCGCACTCGGGTTCCTCTCGGTCGGCGGCGGCCGCCTCATGCACGACTGGAACTGGTCCTTCATCGGGCTCGACATCGCCGCGATCAGCACCGGACTCCTCAGCGTCCATCTCAGCCGCCGCGGCGCCCCCTCCGCGACCGCGCTCATGGTGATCTCCTTGACACTCACCTCGGCCGCCGGACTCATGGCCGTCAACTTCTACATGCTCCGCGGCGACTTCGACCCGATGTGGTGGATCCCGAACCTCTGGCTGCTCGCCTTCCCCATGGTCGCGCTGGCCCTTCTCGGCTGCCGCGGCCACCTCGCACTGCGGGCATGATGCCGCGGGGGCGATCGGTCCGGTCGCCCCCGCGCGTCAGACGCCACGTCCGTCCCCGGCGCCGACGTGAGGACCGCGCTCTCCCTCGGAGTATCGGGAATAGGGGTGGACGCGGAGACGTTCCGGCGAGTATAGATGACGTATCAACTACTTTAGGAACGTGAGAGCGATGCAGTTCGGCATCTTCACCATCGGCGACGTGGCCGCCGATCCGACCACCGGCCGCGCGCCGACCGAGCACGAGCGGATCAAGGCCATGACCGAGATCGCGCTGAAGGCCGAGGAGGTCGGCCTCGATGTCTTCGCAACCGGCGAGCACCACAATCCGCCGTTCGTGCCCTCGTCGCCGACCACCATGCTCGGCTGGATCGCCGCGCGCACCCAGCGCATCATTCTGTCGACGGCCACGACCCTGATCACCACCAACGATCCCGTGAAGATCGCCGAGGACTACGCGATGCTCCAGCACCTGGCCGACGGCCGGGTGGACCTCACCATGGGCCGCGGCAACACCGGCCCGGTCTACCCGTGGTTCGGCAAGGACATCCGCGACGGCATCGGCCTCGCAGTGGAGAACTACGCGCTGCTGCACAAGCTGTGGCGCGAGGACGTCGTGGACTGGGAGGGCAGGTTCCGGACCGCGCTCCAGGGCTTCACCTCCACGCCCCGCCCGCTGGACGGGGTCGCGCCGTTCGTCTGGCACGGCTCGATCCGGTCCCCCGAGATCGCCGAGCAGGCCGCCTATTACGGCGACGGCTTCTTCCACAACAACATCTTCTGGCCCAAGGAGCACACCAAGCAGCTCGTGGACCTGTACCGGGACCGGTACGCCCACTACGGCCACGGCACCCGAGAACAGGCCATCGTCGGCCTCGGCGGCCACGTCTACATGCGCCGCAACTCCCAGGACGCCGTCCGCGAGTTCCGTCCGTTCTTCGATCACTCCCCGGTCATGGGCGGGGGGATCTCGCTGGAGGAGTACATGGAGCGGACACCGTTGACCGTGGGCACGCCCGAGCAGGTCATCGAGAAGACGCTCGGCTTCCGCGACTACGTCGGGGACTACCAGCGCCAGCTGTTCATCGTGGACGGCGGCGGCGTTCCGCACCAGACGGTGCTGGAGCAGATCGAGATGCTCGGCGAGGAGGTCGTCCCGGTGCTGCGCAAGGAATTCGCCAAGGGACGCCCGGCCGGCGTGCCGGACGCGCCCACCCACGCGTCGCTGCTCGCTGCACGCAACGCCGCAACCGCCCCGGTCGCCTGACCGGCCTGAGAACGAAGGACCAGCCATGAAGCCGCTCAAGCTCGTCGCCGTCTCGGCCGGGCTGCGCTCGCCCTCTTCCACCCGGATGCTCGCCGACCGCCTCGCCGAGGCGACCCGCGGGCACCTCACGGCAGGCGGCGCTGACGCCGAGATCGAAGTGATCGAACTGCGCGACCTCGCCGCCGGCATCGCGCAGCACCTCGTCAACGGCTTCCCCGGACGCGACCTGGAGCAAGCACTGGCGGCCGTCGCGGGCGCCGACGGCCTCATCGCCGTGACGCCGGTCTTCTCGGCCTCCTACAGCGGCCTGTTCAAGTCCTTCTTCGACCTGCTGGAGGAGGACGCGCTCGCGGGCAAGCCGGTCCTGATCGCCGCCACCGGCGGGAGCGCACGGCACTCCCTGGTCCTGGAGCACGCGATGCGTCCGTTGTTCGCGTACCTGCACGCTTTGGTCGCCCCGACCGCCGTCTACTCGGCGACCGAAGACTGGGGCGCGCAGGGCCTCGCCTCGCGCATCGACCGAGCTGGCCGGGACCTGGCCGGCCTCATGGCGAGCCGTCCGGCCGCGCCCGACCCGGCCCCGGCCGTCGTCCCGTTCGAGCAGCAGCTCGCCGCACTCCGCTCGGGCTGAACCGCAACCGGAACGGAACGCGGTGACCGCGCTTCGACGCCCGGCCCCCACCAATGCGGGCGCGGATTTGGCAAGAAGGAACGTTCGATCTAAGTTGATGCCATGACTCGCGTATCCCAGGAGCATCTCGACGCGCGCCGGCGCCAGATCCTCGACGCCGCCCGCCGCTGTTTCGTCCGAGGCGGTTTCCACGCCACTTCGATGCAGGACGTCCTCACTGAGGCCGGCCTGTCGGCCGGAGCTGTCTACCGCTACTTCAAGGGCAAGGACGCGATCATCTCGGCGATCGTCAGCGAGACGCTGACCGACGTCGCGGCGGCCTTCGCCGCCGACGACGAGGCGCCGCCCCCGGAACTGGACGACTTCGTCGAGATCATCCTGCGGATCGACGCCCCGGCGCTGACCGAGTCCGAGGAATCGGCGCGGCTGCTCATCCAGGTGTGGTCCGAGGCGCTTCGCTCACCGGCGCTCGGTGCGCAGCTGAAGGACATCATGGACGGAGCCCGTCACGTGGTCGCCGGACTGGTGTCCAGGCACCAGGATCGCGGCACGCTGCCCCGGGACGTCCCGGCCGAGCACATGGCCGCGGTACTGGTGGCCCTGGTCGACGGCTTCATGGTCCAGTGGGCGGTCGACGGCAGCGCCGATCCCGCCGCGTTCCGCAACGGGCTGCGCGCGCTGATGTCGGCGGGATCGCCGACCACTTCCTGACCGAACGTAGGTTCGCTCTTGAAAATCGGGATATCGCATGCTTTCCTTAAAAGAACGAACATTCGCTCAGTTAGGAGTTCGCATGTCGGCCAACGCATCCGTTCTCATCGTCGGCGCCGGGCCCACCGGCCTGGTCCTCGCCATCGACCTCGCTCGGCGCGGCGTGATGCCCCGTGTCATCGACGCCGCCCCGCCCGAGGGCAAGGAGAGCCGCGCGGTCGCGATTGTGGCCCGCTCGCTCGAGATGCTCGAGGACCTCGGCGTCGCCCGGGCCGCCATCGACCTCGGCATCCCGCTGCGCGCGCTCAACTTCTACGAGGGCGGCAGGACCCTCGCTGAGATGGATCTGACCGCCATCGGTTCACCGTTCCCCATGGACCTGTGCATTCCGCAATGGCAGACCGTCGCCTTGCTGCGCGAGCGCGCCGAACGACTCGGCGTCTCGATCGAATGGAACACCCGCCTGAAGTCGACAGAGTCGCACGACCGGAGTGTCACCGCCGAGATCCTTGGCCCGGACGGTGTCTTGGAGCGGTATGCGACCGACTGGCTGATCGGCTGCGACGGCGCGCACAGCACCGTGCGGCGGGCCGCCGGCATCGGCTGGGAGACCTCCGACCTCCGCCGGGGTTTCATCCTCGGTGACGTGGCCGCGGACTGGGGCCTCGTCCGCGACCGGTTCCACGCCCATTTCGGCAAGAGCGGCGTCCTCGCGGTCTTTCCCATACCCGGAGGACACTGGCGGGTCCTGGCCAGCACTCCCGACGACCGCCCGCCCAAGAGCCCGGGGCTGGCCGACTTCGCCCACTACATCGCCCTCCAGACCCGACTCGACGCGAATGTCCGCGATCTGGAGTGGAGTTCCTCGTTCGTGGCCCGCGAAGGGTTGGCCGAACGGTACCGCTCGGGCCGGGTCCTGCTGGCCGGGGACGCGGCGCACAGCCACAGCCCCGTGGCGGGCCAGGGCATGAACACCGGCATGCAGGACGCCTACAACCTGGGTTGGAAGCTCGGGCTGGCCGCCGCCGGCCGGGCCGAAGAATCCCTCGTCGACACCTATGCCGCTGAACGACGGCCGGTCGCCGAATCGGTCATCGGCACCACCTCGGCCACCACGCGCATCGCCTCCAGCCAGGCGATGCCGCTGCGCCGCGCCCGCAACGACGCCCTGCGACTGTTCGGACGGCTCGGCGCCGTGCAACGCCGTATGTCCCTCGCCTTGGGCGAGTACACGATCCACTACCGCGACAGCAGTCTGGTCACAGAAACCTGGAGCGCGTCGAAGCCCCGGGCGTGGAGCGACAACGCCGACACCGGGCCGCGGGCGGGCGAACTCCTCCGCGACGCCTACCTGGAGGACCGCTCCGGCCCGGTGGCGTTGCGGCACCTGGTGGGCGGCACCGAACATCACCTGGTCGTGTTCGCCGCCGACACCAGCGACCCCGAGATCCTGACCGCCTGGGAGCGCGAGGCACGGGACGCGGCGGGCGACCTCGGCAGGGTCCACCTCCTCACCCGCGTCCACATCCCCCACGCCGTCGAGGAAGTCACCCTGGTCGACCGGCACAACGAGGCGCACAACCGCTACGGCGCGCACCGCCCGAGCATGTACCTGATCCGGCCCGACCAGTACATCGGCTACCGAAGCGACACCATCGACTTCGCCCCGATCCGCGACTACTTCCGCACCCTGACCGGGAGGTAGACGGGGCGGAGTCGAGGTGACGCGCAGGCCTGCCGGGCAGACGACACTCCAACCTGGACTTCGACCGGCCAGGTGACATACTCGCGCGGCTCCGGACTCGAGACGAGGATCGATCCGAGACTCGAGGGGCCAGGGCCATGTCGGGGCCGGCGGCTTGGCTGGCGGGGTTCTGGCCGATGCGCGGGGAGATGACGTCGCGGAAGTGCGCGACGTTCCCGCCGGCATACCGCAGTCGAACTTGCCTCCCTGGAAGGTGATCTTGACCTGCCAGGTCCCCACCTGGCGTTCGGCCGGGAAGCTGGTGAGCGCCTCTTCAGTGTGCCGGGGATCCTGGTTCATCTGACCAGCGAATGACCAGCGAGAGCGGGTGAGGAGCAACCTCCCAGTCCTGGAAGGCCCTCCTGACCACTGGTTTTGAGTCGGGACGACAGGATTTGAACCTGCGACCCCTCGCTCCCAAAGCGAGTGCGCTACCAAGCTGCGCCACGTCCCGGTCTGGCCGCTGCGCGGCCTCCGCAAGGGTACAGCACCTGTGCCGGGTGGTGGGGGGCGGTGTTGAGGGCGGGGTGGTGGGGGTGGGTGGGGGTTGACCTGGGGTGGGAGGTCAGATCGTGGGGGTGTCGGGGCCGTGGAGGAGGCGCTTTGTCAGCTTGGCGACGATCATCCAGACGAGGAGGAGCAGGGGCAGGCTGAGCAGGCCGAAGAGGACGACGAGGGGGATGAAGACGGCCCAGTCGCCGGCGCCCGCGGCCCAGGCGCGGGGCTCGCTGTAGCCGGTGAAGATCGCGGAGCGGCCGGGCATGAGGCGGGCCTCGACCTGCTGACCGACCTCGCAGCGGCCGTCGACCTCGATGCGGGCGTCGGTGGCGGGACCGCCGTCGGCGGGGGTGAAGGTGCCGCGGCAGACCTGCTCGTCCTTGGTGTCGACGGCGGAGGCGACGGTGGCGGTGCCCGGCGTTCCGGCGTCGCCGTGCGACGCCCGGTAGCCGTCGATGAGGGCCATCGTGTTCGCGTAGAGCGCGAGCGGGAACGCCGCGAGCATGAGGACCGCCGCCGCGAGGAGCACCGCGACGAGGGCGGGGTGGGGACGTTTGGCCTCGTCGGCCATGGTCGGCTCCCGGGAGTCGGTCGGATCTGTCGGTCACAGGATGCACCGGTCGTGCCAGCGCGTGGCCGCCGGGTCACGCAGATTTCGCGGATTTCGTTGCAACGCAGGCGAGTCGGGCACGCGTAATTGGTGCGGCCGGGGCGGACCGCCCCGGATTCCCCACGAAAGGACGACATCGTGCCGAACACGAACGAGCCGCGAGAAGGCCGGATCCGCCGCGTACTGGCGGCGGGCGGGGCGCTGGCCGCGGTCGCCTCCGCAGCGGCCGCGATCATGCCGGTGCAGGCCGCGGCGGCGGCGCCGGAGGGGGACGCGTGCGTCCTCCAGGAGCTGCCGATGCCGGAGGACAAGTACTTCAGCGTCGTCACGGGCATGAGCGACGACGGCTCCGTGGTCGCCTACCGGGCCTACCCGGCCGGGCTGGAGACCTACGAGCGCTACCCGTACCTGTACGAGGACGGCGAGGTCACCGAGGTCCCGATGCCAGGCGAGGACCAGTCGCTCAACGCGGTGAACGGCGACGGCGTCGCGGTCGGGCACGCCTGGGTCGACGGTGTGACCCTGCCGTACGTCTTCAAGGACGGCGTCCTCACCGAGCTGGCGGCGAACGACGGCGGCAGCGCCAGCGACATCAACGAGGACGGCGACATCGCCGGCGTGAGCGGCCAGGAGGTCCTGCTGCCGGTGGTGTGGCGCTCCGGCGAGGTCAAGCCCGAGGCGCTGCCGCTCCCGGAGGGCGCGAGCAGCGGGTCCACCAGGGCGATCGACGACGAGGGCGACATCGCGGGCGTGGTCCGCTACGACGACGGGAGGGGCGCGCCGTACGTGTGGCACGCCGACGGGACCGGCGAGGAGCTGCCGCTGCCCGACCACGTCGACCCCGCCGACGTGATGGCGTTCGGCGCGAGCGACATCGAGGGCGAGTGGGTCGTCGGCAACCTGTTCACGCCGGAGGAGGACGCGGCGGTCCGCTGGAACCTGGAGGACGGGACGGTCGAACAGCTCAAGCTCAACTACGCCCCTTCGATCAATGAGGACGGCCTGGTCGGCGGCGCGAGGGACCCGGAGGCCGCGGTCGTGGACGCGGACAGCGACATCGTGTTCCTGCCGGGCCTAGTCGATCCGGCCCAGAACTGGTTCGGGGACATGGTCTCCGAGGTGAGCGACGACGGCGGCCTCCTGGCGGGCCAGGTGTTCGCCGGTGAGGACGAGGGCGGGAACCACATCCTCAAGGCCGTGCTCTGGGAGTGCGGCTAACGGAAGAGGGGGCCGGGCCCGCGACGGGTCCGGCCCTCATCCGTCCTCGTCGCCGCAGCGGCGGTGGGCGCAGAGGATCGGGTGGAGCAGGTGGGCGAGGTCGTGCTGGCCGGCGACGGGGCGGGCGAACTCCAGGCGCATCCAGCGGCGCCGGGCGGGCCCGGCGGGATCGGGGCCCTGGTTGAGGTCGAGGACGATGCCGTAGCGGTCGAGGCGCATGGCCTGCGGGGAGCCGTGCGCGAAGGCCGCGGGGTCGTCGAGGAGGCGGCGCAGGTAGTCCTCGAGCTGGGGCAGGTGGTGGTCGGCGAGGTCGTGGAGGAGGTCCTGCTCGCACTCGTGGAGCGGGTCGGGCTCGGCGGCGGCGTACGCTGCGGGGTCGATGATCTCGGTGGCGCCGCCGCGGTTGAGGGTGACACGGGACGGTTCGAGGCGGTGGATCGCGACGCGGTCGCCGTTGCCGGAGCCGACGTCGAAGAGGTCGGGGTCGGCGCTGGACGCCGCGTATTCGAGGACGGCCGCGCGGGTCTCGCGGGCGGGCACGGGGTGCAGGGTGCCGACGACGCGGACGCGGCCGAGGCTGGGGGCGCCGAGGCGGGGCGGGACGTCGTCGACGCTGAGCGACAGGCGGACCGGGCCGTCGGTCCGGGCGAGGCGGGTCGCGAGCTCCTCCCCCGCGGGGGCGAGCAGGAGCGGGCGCCCGAGGCGGTCGGCGGCGTGCCGGATGCCCGCGACGGGGAGGCCGCCGAGGTGGCCGTCGTCGAAGCGGACGAGGCCGGGCAGGCGCCCGCGGGCCAGGGTGCGGGCCGTCTCCGCCGCCGATGGGCGCATGGCGACTCCTTCCGTCGGAACCATGAAGTTAGCTGAGCCTACATGAAGTTAGGTTCGCCTAACAAGCACCTCCGGGGGAGAACCGGCCACATGGCTGAAGCGCCGGGACCGCGGCCGCGACCAGGATTGCCGTATGGACACCACCCCGCCCCTCCAGACCCGGCACCGTCGCGAGTGGATGATCGCGGCCGGGCTCATCCTCCTCGCCCTCGTCCCCTCGATCGCCGGGGCGTTCCGCATCGGCGAGATCGCCTCGGGCGCACCGGAGACCGAGGCGAACGCCCGGTTCATGCAGATGCCGCTGCCGGTCGTCGTGCACATCGCCGCCGCGCTCGTGTACGCGATCGTCGGCGCCTTCCAGTTCTTGCCGGGCCTGCGCCGCAGGCGCAACGGCTGGCACCGCTTCGCCGGGCGGTACCTCCTCGTCCCGGCCGGGATCGCCGTCGGATTCACAGGGCTGTGGATGACCGCGTTCTACGACGTGCCGCCCACCGACACCGGCCCGGTCGCCTTCTCGCGGTATGTGGTCGGCGGCCTCATGCTGGCGTTCATCGGCCTCGGCATCGCGGCGGTCGCGCGCCGCGACTACGTGGCGCACGGCGCGTGGATGATCCGCGCGTACGCGCTCGGCATGGGCGCGGGCACGCAGGTCCTCACCTCGGGCCCGGCGCTGATCCTCCTCGGCGAGCCGGACGCGCTCATGCGGCTCGTGCAGATGGACGCCGGGTGGATCATCAACACGCTGTTCGCGGAATGGGTGATCGCCCGCCGCCGCCGGGCGCTCCGGCTCGAAGCGGTCCCGGCGTGAACCGCCTGCGGCGCATCGTGACCGGCGCGTGGGCGCGGCCGCGCGCCGCCGGAGGCGCGGGCCCGCGGGCCCGGGACGCGCTCCTCGTCGCGGGCGCGGCGCTGGTGTCGGTCTTCGAGGGCGCGGTCCGGCCCGACCTCGAATGGCCGCTGGCCACGGTGCTGGTGACGATCGCGATCCTCCCGGTCCTGCTGTGGCGCCGCTCCGCGCCGCTGGCGAGCGTCGCGGTCATGACGGCGTCCACGTCGGCCTTCGCGCTCGCGCACCGGATCGCGGGCATCGAGCCGAACGCGCTGGTGACGACGTTCGCGTTCCTCACCGTGCCGTACGCCGTGTTCCGGTGGGGCTCAGGAAGGGACCGGATCCTCGGAGCCGTGATCGTGACGGCCGGGTTCGTGCTCACGAGCCTCCTCGGGAGCGACCCGGTCGCCGACATGATCGCCGCGGTCGCGTTCATGGGCGGCGCGTGCCTCATCGGGGCGCTGCGTCGCGAGCGCGTCGAGTCCCGTGCGCGGCAGGCGGACTCGGTCCGCTCGCGGGAGCGGGAGGCGCTCGCGCGGGACCTGCACGACACCGTCGCGCACCACGTCTCGGCGATCGTCATCCGCGCGCAGGTCGCCTCCGGGGACCCGGCGCAGGTCGCGGAGTCGCTGCGGGTCATCGAGGCAGAGGCGCAGGCGGTGCTCGCGGAGATGCGCTCGCTCGTGCGCACCCTCCGCGCCCCGGCGGGCCTCGCGCCGATGCCGGGCCTGGAGGAGCTGGCGCGCCTCGCCGACCCGGGGCCGCCGCCGGTGACGGTGCGGATCGACGCGCCGGTGGAGATCCCGAGCATCGTCGCCTCGACGCTGTTCCGGATCGCGCAGGAAGGCGTCACGAACGCGCGCAGGCACTCGCGCGGAGCGAAGGGGATCGAGGTCGTGGTGACAGTGGACGATGCTGCGGCGCGGGTCACCGTCGCCGACGACGGCGCGGCACCGCGCCCGGGCTCGGGTGAAGGCCATGGGCTGCAAGGGATGGCGGAGCGGGCGGCGCTGCTCGGCGGCGAGACGTCCGCCGGGCCGGGCCCGGCGGGCGGCTGGACGCTGCGCGCGTCGGTCCCGCTGCGGGGTGCGGCATGATCCGGGTGCTCGTCGCCGACGACCAGGAGCCCGTGCGCACCGGCCTGCGGCTCCTGCTCCAGTCGCTGCCCGATGTGGACGTGGTCGGCGAGGCCGCCGACGGCGTCGAGGCGGTGCGGCTCGCGCAGGCGCTGCGCCCCGACGTGGCGCTCCTCGACATCAGGATGCCGGGCCTCAACGGGATCGAGGCGACCTCGCTGCTCGCCGGGGACCGGATCGCCGACCCGATCGCGGTCGTCGTCATCACCACGTTCGACCTCGACGAGTACGTGCACGGCGCGCTCCGCGCGGGCGCCAAGGGGTTCCTGCTCAAGGAGTCGGGCCCGCAGCTCATCGGCGAGGCCGTGCGCGCGGCCGCGAACGGCGACGCGCTCATCTCCCCGCAGGTCACCGCCCGGCTCCTCGGCGAGTTCTCGCGCCCCGCGAAGCGGGTGCGCGAGCCGAGCTCGCCGCTGACGGCGCGGGAGGAGGAGGTCCTGGCGCTGCTGGCGACGGGACTGACGAACACCGAGATCGGCGAGCGGCTGTACCTGTCGCTCGGGACGGTGAAGACCCACATCGCGGGCGTCCTCGCGAAGCTCGGCGTGCGCAACCGGGTCGAGGCGGCGATGTGGGCCTACGAGACGGGCCGCGTGGGCTAGGCCAGCGGCTCGCCGGTCTCCAGAAGGGACTTCAGGCTCGACAGGAGCGCGGGCCAGCCCTCCGACACCATGTCGCGGGCGGTGCTGGGGTCCGGAAAGCCGTCGTGCGTCACGGTGAGCTTGACGGCCTCACCTGCAGGTTCGAGGTCGAAGCGGACCTGCGAGCGCGGCTCGGCGGCGAGCTTCGCGAGGACGCCGTCGGCGACGCCGACGCGCGCGGCCCATTCGGGCGTGAACGTGTGCCACGTGTACGACAGGCGCCGCGGCGGGTCGTACGCAAGGACCTCCTGGCCCGGCGCCGACGTGGCGGCGCCGCCCTCGTCCCACGTCATCGGCGAACCGGGCCGCCAGTCGGTGTCGAACGCGACGCCCCAGTACCGCGTCGTGAACTCCGGTTCGGTCAGGGCCTGCCACAGCCGCTCGGGCGCGGTCCTGATGTGCGTGACGTAGACGAATGCGTTGCCGTTCATTGCTCCTCCAGCGCGGTCCGTGGCAGCGTAACGGCGGTCACCGGCCGCTTGGCCCGTTCCGGGGAATCGAGCTAGCCTTGAGGCGGACGCAACCTCAGCTGACGCCCCGGACGAGTTCGCCGTACCCGGTCACGACAAGACGGCGGAGCAGATACCAGCGCTCGTCTTGGAGGTGCCGTCATGGCATGGGTCGTCCTCGTTCTCTCCGGATTCCTCGAAACCGTCTGGGCCGCCGCCCTCGGGGCCTCGGCCGGCCTGTCGAAGCTGCGGCCGAGCCTGCTGTTCTTCGGGGCCCTCGTCGCGTCCATGGCCGGGCTCGCCTACGCCATGCGCAGCATCCCGATCGGCACCGGCTACGCCGTGTGGGTCGGCATCGGGGCGGTCGGGACCGCCGTGTACGGCATGGCCGTCCTCGGCGATCCCGCGACCGTCCCGCGGATGCTGTGCCTGCTCCTCATCGTCGCGGGCGTGGTGGGCCTGAAGTTCCTGCACTAGTGCGGCGTCAGAACGCGGCGTCGATCACCGGGGCGGCGAACGCGGTCAGGGCGAAGGCCGCGGCGAGCAGGCCGAGGCCGACGCCGCGGGTGCGGCGCGAGCCGAGGGGCAGGGCGGCGATCACCAGCAGGACGATGGCGATCAGGTAGAACAGGGCTTGGAACACGGCCATGGTGGGCTCCTCATGTCGGGGCCGGCTCGTGCCGGCCTGCGTCGGAGGTACCCAGAAGGGATCGAGGAACACCGATCCCCGACCGTGCTTTTCGGAGTGTGGGGCGGACCGCCCGGAGCGCCTCGGAGTCCCGGAGACGACGAAGGGAAGGGGCCCATCGCTCCTTCCCACTTCAGTTTATACAACGACGCTCCCGGCATAGGGTGCATCGGGGTGCCGAAAGGGCCTCTGACCTGCTGCACAATATGCACCCTGACCACGAGACGGGAGCCGGGAATGCGATTTCTGATGACGACCTTCGGGTCGCGCGGGGACGTCGAGCCGATCGCGGGGCTGGCCGCGGCGCTGCGCGCGCAGGGAGCCGAGGCGGTGGTGTGCGCGCCGCCGGACGAGGAGTTCGCGCAGCTCCTCGGGGGGCTCGGCGTCGAGCTGGTGCCGATGGGGGCGCCGGTGCGGCCGCAGATCAGCGGCCCGAAGCCGCCCTCGACGGCCGACGCGCCCCGGCGTGCGGCCGGGCTCGTCGAGGCCCAGTACGAGACGGTCGCGGCCGCGGGCGGGGGCTGCGACGCCGTCGTCGGGACCGGCCTGCCGCCGGTCGGGGCGCGGCTCGCCGCCGAGCGGCTCGGGACGCGGTTCGTGTACGCGGGCTTCGTCCCCGGCGTGCTGCCGTCGCCGCACGTGCGCCCGCACGGCCGGCCCGGGAAGCCGTTCCCCGAGGGCGAGACCGACAACCTGAAGCTGTGGGAGGTCGACCGGGAGAACCTCCACGCCCTGTACGGGCCGCCGCTGAACGAGCGCCGCGCCGCCCTCGGCATGGCGCCGGTCGCCGACGTGCGCGCCTACCTGCTCGACCACCGGCCGTGGCTCGCCACCGACCCGGAGCTGGGCCCGTGGACGCCCGCGCCGGGCTACGAGGTCGAGCACACCGGCGCGTGGTTCGCGCCGGACGAGCGGCCCCTGCCCGATGACCTGGAGGCGTTCCTCGACGCGGGCGAGGCGCCCGTGTACGTCGGCTTCGGGTCGATGCCGTTCCAGTCGGGCCGGGACGCGGCCGAAGCGGCCGTCGCGGCGATCCGCGACCAGGGCCGCCGGGTGATCGTCTCGCGCGGCTGGGCCGACCTGGTCGCCGACGGCGGGGACGACTGCTTCGCAGTGGGCGAGGCCAACCACCGCAGGCTGTTCGCGCGCGTCGCGGCCGTGGTCCACCACGGCGGGGCCGGGACCACCCACAAGGCCGCGCTCGCGGGCGCGCCGCAGGTCGTGGTGCCGCAGATCGCCGACCAGCCGTACTGGGCCGGTCGCGTCGCCGCGCTCGGCGTCGGTGCGGCCCATGACGGTCCGAACCCGACGTACGCGTCGATCACCGCCGCGCTGCGCACCGCGCTCGCGCCCGAGGCGAAGGAGCGCGCGACCGCGCTCGCCGGGCGGATCCGCACCGACGGCGCCGCGCGCGCCGCGCGCCTCCTCATCGAAGGGAACTGACATGACGAGTCCCTTCGCACTCCCCGACCGCCTTGCCGCCAAAGCAGATCCGGTGCTCATCGCGGACGACGAGCGGCACTTCGCCGCCGTCGCGGCGAGCCTGGAGGCGTCCATCGCGGACCTGTCCGCGCGACTGGAGGAGGCCTTGAGGGCCGAGGGCGGGTCCGGGCAGTACGACGGCCAGCACGCCGCCGACCGCGACCGCGACATCCACCGGCTGACCAACCGCCTCCAGACGCTGCGCCGGTACGGCCTGGACCTGTGCCTCGGCAAGGCCGTCCAGGAGGAGACCACTGTCTATATCGGACGCATCGGCCTCACCGACGGGCAGGGCCGGCGGCTCCTCGTGGACTGGCGGTCCCCCGCGGCCGAGCCGTTCTTCGGTGCGACGCACGGCGACCCGATGGGCCTGGAGAGCCGCCGCCGCTACCGGTGGACCGGCGACCGGATCACCGACTACTGGGACGAGGTGTTCACCGCCGACGGGTTCACCGGCCACGCCGCAGCGCTCGACGACCAGTCCGCGTTCATCGCCAGCCTCGGCACCGAGCGCTCCGACCGGATGCGGGACGTCCTCGGCACCATCCAGGCCGACCAGGACGCCATCATCCGCGCCGGGTCGGGCGGCGCGCTCGTCGTGGACGGCGGGCCCGGCACCGGCAAGACCGTCGTCGCGCTCCACCGCGCCGCCTACCTGCTGTACTCCGATCCGCGCCTGGGCCACCACCGCGGCGACATCCTCGTGGTCGGCCCCTCCGAGCCGTACCTCGCGTACGTCTCCGACGTGCTCCCCAGCCTCGGCGAGGAGGGCGTCCAGACCTGCACGCTGCGCGACCTCGTCCCCGGCGGCGCCGACGCCGCGGCCGAGACCGACCCGGAGACCGCCCGGCTCAAGGCGTCCGCGGACCTCGTGCGGGCGATCGAACCCGCCGCGCGCCGCTACGAGCAGCCGCCGAAACGCGGCCTGCGGGTCGAGACCAACTGGGGCGACGTGTATCTCAGCGCCGCCGACTGGGCCGACGCGTTCGCCGCCGCCGGGTCCGGGACCGCGCACAACGAAGCGCGCGACCAGGTCTGGCAGGAGCTCGCCGAGATCGTCCTGACGAAGCTCCCCGAGGACGCCGACGTCTCGGAGGACCTGCTGCGCCGCTCCCTCGCCCGCGACCGCGGGCTCCTGGCGGCCTTCGACAAGGCCTGGCCGGTCATCGAGCCGACCGACCTCGTCGCGGCGTTCTGGGCCTCGCCGGAGTTCCTCGCCTGGTGTGCACCGCACCTCGACGAGGAGGAAGTGCAACGGCTGCAACGCAAGGACCCGTTCGCGTGGACCGCGTCCGACCTGCCGCTGCTCGACGCGGCCCGCCGCCGCCTCGGCGACCCGGAGGCGTCCCGCAACGCCCGCCGCCGCGAGGCCGAGATCGCGTCGGAACGCGAGGTCATCGACCGAGTCGTGGAGGACCTCCTCGAAGCGGGCGACGGCAACGTGGAGGAGATGATCCTCCTCAAGGGACTCGACCTCCAGGACGCACTGGTCCACTACGAGGACCTGGAGGCCGCCGACCCGGACCTGCTCGCGGGCCCGTTCGCGCACGTCGTCGTCGACGAGGCGCAGGAGCTGACCGACGCCGAGTGGCAGATGCTGCTCCAGCGCTGCCCGTCGCGGTCCTTCACGATCGTCGGCGACCGCGCCCAGGCCCGCCACGGGTTCACCGAGTCGTGGACCGAGCGCCTGGAGCGGGTCGGCATGGGGCGCATCAACATCAGTTCGCTGAGCATCAACTACCGCACGCCCGAGGAGGTCATGGCCGAGGCCGAGCGGGTCATCCGCGACGCGCTCCCCGACGCGAACGTCCCGACCTCGGTGCGCCGCAGCGGGGTCCCGGTCGCGCACGGCCCGCTCGCGGACCTCGACGGGATCCTGGAGGCGTGGCTCGCGGAGCACGCCGACGGCACGGCATGCGTCATCGGCGCGCCGGGCTTCGCGCCGCCGCCGCGCGTCCGGTCGCTCACGCCGGAGCTGTCGAAGGGCCTCGAGTTCGACCTCGTGGTCCTCGTGAACCCGGACGGCTTCGGGACGGGGATCGAAGGGGCCGTGGACCGGTACGTGGCGATGACCCGCGCGACCGGGCGGCTCGTCGTCCTCACCGGCGATGCGGGTTCGGCGATTCGCGTGCGGCGATGAATCCGGTGATCCAGTCTCGTCCTATCCCCAGGAACCCTGATCCGCGAGGAGACGACATGACCGATCCGAAGACGCACACGCTGGACGCGCCCGGCGCCGAGCTGTACTACGACGTCCGGGAGGGCGAGGGGGCGAACGCGCCGACGCTGCTGGTCATCGGCTCGCCGATGGCCGCGGCCGGGTTCGTCACGCTCGCCTCGCACTTCCCGGACCGCCGCGTGGTCACCTACGACCCGCGCGGGTCCGAGCGCAGCCGCCGCACCGACGGCGCCGCCGAGTCCACGCCCGAGGAGCACGCCGACGACCTGCACCGGGTCATCGCGGCCGTCGGCGGGCCCGTCGACGTGTTCGCCTCCTCGGGCGGCGCCGTGAACGCCCTCGCCCTGGTCGCGAAGCACCCCGAGCAGGTGCGGACCCTCGTCGCGCACGAGCCGCCCGCGTCCAGCGCCCTCCCCGACCGCGACGCGGCCCTGGCCGTCATGCGCGACATCCAGGCCACCTACAAGTCCTCGGGGTTCGGCCCGGCCATGGCGAAGTTCATCGCCGTGGTCATGTACGACGGGGAGCTCACCCCGGCCTACCTCGACGGGCCCGCGCCGGACCCGGCCGCGTTCGGCCTCCCGACCGAGGACGACGGCACCCGCGACGACCCGCTGGTGGGCCAGAACATCGTCACCTGCGGCGCCTACGAGCACGACTTCAAGGCGCTCCGGGCCGCGCCGACCCGCATCGTGGTCGCCGTCGGCGCCGAGTCCGGGGAGACCCTCGCCGCCCGCGGCGGCCGGGCCGTCGCCGACCGCATCGGCGTCGAGCCGACCGTGATGCCCGGCGACCACGGCGCGTTCCTCGGCGGCGAGTACGGCCAGACCGGCGTGCCCGACGAGTTCGCGGCGGCGCTGCGCGAGATCCTCTCGGCGTAGCCCGAGCGAGGACGGGGACCGCCGGGACGCCGGCGGTCCCCGTCCTCGACTTCGAGACCGCAGTACCGCTCCCCCGGCTTAGACTGGCGCCCATGGTGACGGCGAGGGGCGTCCGGTGCCCGGCTGGCTGAGCGCGGGCGGGTGGGGCCTGCTCGCGGGCGGCGCGCTCGTCGCGGGCGCCCTGGTCGGGTACCTGGTCCGCGTGCCGCAGACCGTGATCGCGGCGGTGATGGCGTTCGGGTCCGGCGTGCTCATGTCCGCGGTCGCGTTCGACCTCATCGCCGACGCGAACGAGCGCGGCGGCCTCGTCCCGACCGCCCTCGGCGCGGTCGCCGGGGCCCTCGCCTACACGCTCGCCAACGTGGCGCTCGCGCGCCGCGGCGCGCGGCACCGCAAGCGCTCGGGTCCGCAGCAGGCCAAGGAGTCCGAGCAGCCGGGCTCGGGCACGGCGATCGCGCTCGGCGCGCTGCTCGACGGCATCCCCGAGTCGATCGTCATCGGCACGAGCCTCCTCGGCGGCGGGCCGGTGAGCGCCGCGACCGTGGCGGCCGTGTTCGTCAGCAACGTCCCCGAAGGGCTCTCGAGCGCGGCGGGCATGCGCCGGGCCGGGCGCGGGCGGGCCTACGTGTTCGGGCTGTGGACCGCGATCGCCCTCGCCAGCGGCCTGGCCGCCGCGGCGGGGTACGCGTTCCTCGGGGACGCCCCCGCGACGCTGCTCGCGGCGATCACCGCGCTCGCGGGCGGCGCGATCCTGTCGATGATCGCGGACACGATGATCCCGGAGGCGTTCGAGGACGCCCGATTGTGGACGGGGCTCATCACGGTCCTCGGCTTCCTGGCCGCGTTCGCGATCGCCCAGTGGTTATGGGGCGCGTCTTAGGCGTGGGCCTCGTTGTAGCGGGCGACGACGCCGTCGGGGAGCTTCCCGCGGGACTTGACGGGCAGGTTGTTCTCTTCGGCCCAGCGGCGGATGTCGCGGTTGCGGTCGCGGTCGTCGCGGGTGGGGACGCGGGGCGCGCGGGGCGGCACGGTCCGCGCCACGTGGTAGCGGCCCAGCTCGGTCCCGAACTCGCGGTAGGCGGTCAGGCGGTCGCGGAGCTCGTCGGCGTGGGCGCCGGAGAGGTCCACGCTGTACAGATAGCCGTCGATGCCGAACTCGACCGACTCGGCCGCTTCGCTCCCGTCGATGTCGTCGAACAACGTGACCACGGTCTTCTTCGCCACGGCTTCGCCTTCCTAACAGGATTGTGACCAGTGCCGGTGCGCATTGGAGCGCAGCAGTTCCGCACATACTAGCGAAACCGTCTCCCCTGTCGGCTGACGCGGGCCCCGCGAGTGGACCCGCCCCGTCGGGCGGGCCCGCGGCTACTCCAGGCGCAGCGCCGCGGCGGGGCACAACTGCACCGCTTCGGCCACCTCGGTGTCGCAATCCTCGGCCTCGTCGGCGAGGAGGACGACGCGGCCGTCCTCGTCGTTCTGGTCGAAGTACTCGGGCGCGGTCAGCGCGCACATGCCCGACCCGGCGCACTGCTCGGTGTCGGCGACGATCCTCACCACGGCCGTTCTCCGTTCCCTCGGCGTCTACATATATGGATACTATACGTATATGCGGGGCGGTGACGTCAAGCGGGGAGCACGAGCGTGTTCCGCCAGCCGCCGTCGGGGGTCGGCGCCCAGGTCAGCGTGCCGCCGAGGAGGGCCGCGCGCTGCTGGAGGCCGAGCAGGCCGTGCCGCGAGCTCGGCAGCGCGACGGGCGTGCGGGTCGGCGCGGTGTTCGCGACCGTGACGGCGACAGCACCGTCCTCATAGGACAGCGCGATGTCGGCGCGGGCGCCCGGGGCGTGCTTGCGCACGTTGGTCAGCGACTCCTGGACGGTCCGGTAGATCGCCCGCTCCTTCGGCGGGTCCAGGTCGGGCAGGTCGCCGATGCGCAGCGCCGCCTCGATCCCCGAGTTGCCGACGAGGTCGCCGAGCTGCGCGAGGGTCGGCTGCGGGGCGAGGTCCGTGGGGCCGCCGCCTCCGGCGCGCAGCACGTTCACCATGTGCCGCAGCTCGTCCAGGGTCCGCACGCTCAGTTTGCGGATCGTCCCGGCCGCCTCCTTCGCCTCGGGGTCGGCGGTGCTCACCTGGAGCGCCCCGGCCCGGACCGCGATGAGCGAGACCTGGTGCGAGACCACGTCGTGCATCTCGCGGGCGAGCTGCGCGCGCTCCTCGGCGAGGACCTTCTGCGTCGCCATGAGCTGCTCGTGCTCGCGGGCCTCCGTGATCTCCTCCAGCCGCGCCGACAGCTCCCGGCGGACCTGCACGAGCTGCCCCAGGAACGCCGCCGCGGCGGCCGGGGCCAGCGCGTACGCGACGCTCGCGAGCCACCAGGAGTCGGCGAACAGGTCGGCCGGGCCCGATTCGAGCGGCCAGATCATGCACATCGCCAGGACGACCGTGCCGACCGCGAGGAGCGACCGGCGGTGCGTCGCGGCCGCGAGCGTGTACAGGGCGATGAGCGGGGCGGCGGCCTCGCCCATGAAGTACGCGGTCGGCAGGGTCAGCGCGAACACGGCGAGCGGGAAGCGGCGGCGGAACGCGAGGGCGGCCACGCCGACCCCGGTCAGCGCCATCTCCCAGGTGAGCGGCGGCCACCACCAGTACGTGAACCACAGGTCGGCCGCGGCGACGGCGACGAGCGCCGCGTCCGTCAGCCACTGCCGCCAGCGGCGGCTCACCGCTCGCCCCGCAGGAGCCCGGCCCGCTCGGCCACGAGCGCGGCCTGGACGCGGCCGTTGACCTTGAGCTTGGTGAGGATGGCGCTGACGTGGTCCTTGACGGTGCCGACCCCGAGGTAGAGCCGGGCGGCGATGTCGCCGTTGGAGAGCCCTTCGGCGAGAAGGACGAGGATCTCGCGCTCGCGGGCGGAGAGGCGCTCGACGGCAGCGGAGGAGCGGGTGCGGCCCGCGAGGTAGCCGTCGACGACGGTGGAGGTGACCTTCGGGGAGAGGACGACGCCGTCGGCGGCGAGGGTGCGGACCTGCACGGCGAGGTGCTCGGGGTCGGTGTCTTTGAGGAGGAACCCGGCGGCGCCCATGCGGAGCGCGGCGGCCACGTACTCGTCGGTGTCGAACGTGGTGAGCATGGCGACGACGGGCGGCGCGGGGAGCGCGCGGAGGCGTTCGAGGATGGTGAGGCCGTCGACGTCGGGCATGCGGATGTCGAGCAGGACCACGTCGGGGTGGAGGCGCGCGACCTCGGCGAGGGCCTGGCGGCCGGAGACGGCGGCGACGACCTCGATGTCGCCGGCGGCGTCGAGGATGTGCTGGAAACCGGTGCGGATGAGGGCTTCGTCGTCGACGACCAGTACCCGGATCATGCGGCCTCCTCTGTTGCGGTCCCCGATTCGTAGCACGCGCGCGCCACTCCCCGCGCCTGCGCCGGACCGGGGGTGTGCGCGTTCTCGCAGTTCCGGGCCGTGGGCGGGTGCCGGGTCCCCGCCGATCGGCGGGGGCGGAACGGCCGGGCGGCGGGACGGCCCCGTCCCGGCGGCGGGCGCGGTCCCGCGCATCGAGGGATGGGAACGGCCCCGGGCCCGCCGCACGCTGGCCCCATGACTGAGACCATCCTCCTGCGGCCGCAGGACCCCGCGCTCGCGCCGCCCGACCGGGGCGCGTCGATCGGGCGCATCGTCGGCCTCGACGCCGCCCGCGCCGTCGCCGTCTTCGGCATGTACTACTCGCACGTCGGCCCGTGGGCCGACGAGTACGGGACGTGGAAGTCCTTCCTCATGGACCTCCCCCACGGCCGCTCGTCGGCGCTGTTCGCGACGCTCGCCGGGCTGTCGCTCGTGCTCATCGCGGGCGGCTCGGAGCCGAAGACGGGCCGGCCGCTGCGCCAGGCCGTCGTCAAGATCGCGATCCGCGCGGTCCTGCTGCTGGCGCTGGGCACGTGGCTCACCAGCACGGGGACGTCGATCGTGGTGATCCTCGCGTTCTACGGCCTGTACTTCCTGCTCGCGCTCCCGTTCGTGAAGCTGCGGGCCCGGACCCTCGCGATCCTCGCGGCGGTCGTCGGCCTCGGCGGGCCGGTCCTCATCCAGTGGATCTGGTCGATCGGCGGCACGTGGATGGAGCGGTTCGACGCGCACGACCCGCTCGTGTCCTGGCACGGCGACGGCCTGCTGTCGCTCGTCTTCGTCGGGACCTATCCGGCGGCGACCTGGATGGCCTACATCTTCACCGGCATGGCGCTGGGCCGCTTGGACTTCGCGCGCAAGGCCGTCCGGGTGCGGCTCGCGGTCGTCGGCCCGGCCCTGGGGCTCCTCGGCTACGGGGGCTCGTGGCTCGTCGGGAAGCTCGTGCCCGCGCCCGCCATGGGCGTGGACGACGAGGCGTACGCGGCGTTCGACGAGGCGTGGAAGCAGGCGGTCGGCAGCGCCGACACGGACACGTGGACCGAGGAGCAGTGGAAGGCGTTCGACGCCGAGAACGCCTGGATCTACGACAAGCTCCCCGCCGAGGACGGCTCCGCGGGAACGGGCATCGACTGGACGGCCCTGACGGGCGCCTCGCCGCACTCGGGCACCCCGTTCGAGCTGGCCGGGAACATCGGCGTCGCGATCAGCGTCATCGTCGGGCTCGTCGCGCTGCTCGCCTACTGCGGCGCCGTGAGCAAGTGGTCCCGCCGGGTCCTCGCGCCGCTCATCGCGGTCGGCTCGATGTCGCTGACGGTGTACGTCGCGCACATCGCAGGCGTCTGGTTCCTCGTGGACCACCCCGCGAACGGGGTCGGCTACGAGACCGGCTGGCGCATGTGGGCGGTCTTCTGCGTCGCCGCGATGCTGTTCGCGCTCGTGTGGAAGCGGTTCTTGAAGCGCGGCCCGCTCGAGTGGGCCATGACGCTCGCGACGAAGCCCGCGAAGTACGTCAAATAGGACGGTCGGCGGGGGCCGGTGCGGCGGCCCCCGCCGACCTGTCCGGGGTCAGCGATCCGGGTCGGGAGCGGGACGGCTCCTAGTTCAGACCGGCGGCGATGGCGTTGACCAGCTGGCCGTTGCTCGTGTCGCCGGAGAGCTCCCAGGAGAACGCGCCGCCGAGGCCCTGGCCGTCGAGCCAGGCCGTCTTCGTCGCGATCGTCGCCGGGGTGTCGTAGCTCCACCACTCGTTGCCGCACTTGGCGTAAGCGGTGCCCGCGATCGTTCCGGTCGCGGGGCATTCGTTCACGAGGACCTTGTAGTCCTCGATGCCGGCCTCGTAGGTGCCCGGGGCCGCGCCGGTGGCGGAGCCGCCCGGCGCCGCCTGCGTGACACCGGTCCAGCCGCGGCCGTAGAAGCCGAAGCCGAGCAGCAGCTTCGAGGACGGGACGCCGAGCGACTTGAGCTTGGCGATCGCCGTCGAGGCGTCGAAGCCGGCGATGGGCTGGCCGCTGTAGGAGTTCAGCGGCGAGTGGGGTGCGGTGGGTCCGTCGGCGTCCCAGGCGCCGAAGTAGTCGTAGGTCATCACCTGGTAGTAGTCGACGTACTGGGCGGCCGTGCCGTACCCGCCGAGGTCGATCTTGCCGCCGGAGGTGCCGTCGGCGGTGATCGCGGCGGTGACGAGCTCGTTCCCGAACTTCGAGCGCAGCGCGCTCATGAGGTTCGTGAACGCTTGCGTCCCACTGGAGTCGCAGGTGAGGCCGCAGGCGTTCGGGTACTCCCAGTCGATGTCGATGCCGTCGAACAGCCCGTCCCAGCGGGCGTCGTGCAGCAGGTTGTAGCAGGACTCGGCGAAGGCCGCCGGGTTCTGCGCGGCCTGGCCGAAGCCGCCGGAGTAGGTCCAGCCGCCGAAGGACCAGACGATCTTGATGTGCGGGTACATCTCCTTGAGCTTCAGGAGCTGGTTGAAGTTGCCGCGCAGGGGCTGGTCCCAGGTGTCGGCGACGCCGTCGACGGCCTGGTCCGCGGTGTACGCCTTGTCGATCGCCGCGTACGAGTCGTCCAGGGTGCACTGGCCGTTCTTGACGTTGCCGAAGGCGTAGTTGATGTGGGTGAGGTCCTCGGCCGAGCCGGAGGACACGATGTTCTTCACGTGGTAGTTGCGGCCGTAGACGCCCCACTCGGTGAAGTACGCGGCGTTGATGTCGCCGCCGGTGCCGGGTTCACCGGTCGGTTCCTCGGTGGGCTCCTGGCTGGTGGGGTTCGCGCTGGTCGTCGGGTCGGTGCCGCCGCCGCAGGCGTCGAGGGTCTGCCAGACGCCCCATTCGCCGGTGGTGCCGGGCTCTTCGTTGGTGGTCCACCACTTGGCCTTGTAGTTGTAGCCCTCGTGGCTGACGAGGTCGCCGCCGACGTAGATCTCGGAGGAGACCCACGGCTCGTTGCAGGTGACGGCGGCACTGGCGGTGAAGGGATTCGCGACGGTGTAGATCAGACCCGTCGTGAGCAGGGCGAGAGCCGCGCTCGCGACGGCGATGAAGCGCCGGGTCCTCAGTCGTCTCAATGTTCCTCCCAAAAGTAAAGAGACTTAACTGATAGGTATCTTTATTTTTATGGGAGGGCCTGTCGAAAGTCAAGCATTCGGATTGAAAAATTTCAATGGCGGCTTTGCTACCGAAATGGGAGCGCGGCCGCGGCGCGCACGCACCGTCACCATTGGCTCGACGCTTTCGTTTTGCGGGGCACCGCTAAGGTGTTCGTTGAAGGCAGGCAGGGCCGGAGGGGCGGATCCGCCGCGCAAGGGCATCGTTCACGATGCGGCGCACGGCGGGCCCGCCCCTCGCCACTCCCCATTGCGATTCACGGACATCGATCCGTAACAGCCAGCCGTTGCGTTTGAAACCTCGGAAGAGTAGAACGCACACGATCACCATCGCCGCCAGCGCGAGCGGATACCCGACCGCCCAGTGCAGTTCCGGCATCACCTTGAAGTTCATGCCGTAGATCCCGGAGATGATCGTCGGCGCGATCGCGATCGCCGCCCACGCCGAGATCTTCTTCGTGTCCTCGTTCTGCCACGTCCCGATCTGCCCCTGGTGCGCGGTGAGGACGGTGGTCAGGAGGCTCATGCACGTCTCGACCGACGAGTCCACGCGGATGAGGTGCCCGGCGACCTCCCCGAACCCGGAGCGGTCGAACAGCGGCGCGCCCGAGCGGCCCTGCCGCACCGAGTGGGCGAAGGTGATCAAGGGCCGCACCGCGTTCTGGAACTCCAGGGTCTCGCGGATGAGGAAGTAGATCGCCTGGTTGCGGTCGATGCGCTGCCCGGAGAAGACGTCGCGTTCGAGGTCGGCGACGTCGTCGGTGAGGTCCTCGACGGCGTCGTCGTAATGCTCGACGACCGCGTCGAACAGGGCGTGGACGACCGCGGCGAGGCCGCCGGCGCGGAACTTCGGGTCCTGGAGCCGTTCGCGCACATGGGGAACGGGGTCCACGACGCCGCGGCGCACGGTGACGAGGGACCGGCCGTCGGTGAAGATCGCGAGGTCCCCGGTCTCGACCTGCTGCGTCGACTCGATGTACCAGACGGTCTTGACGAGCAGGAGCGCCGCGTCGTCGATGATCTCCACTTTGGGCCGCGGGTGGACGGCGGTCGCGGGGTAGGTCCCGAAGCGGTCCATGCCGAGCGCGGCGAGGGCCTCGGGCAGGGCGTCGGCGTCGTCGGCGGCGAACTCGACCCACGCGAACGCGCCGTCGGCGCCCGCGTCGGCCCGGAGCCGGTCGCCGCCGCCGCGGCGGTCCTCGGCGCCGCCGGCCGTGACCACGGTGTAGTCGATCATCCGCTCCCCCGTCCCCAGGGTTCCGAGTCTAAGCCGCCCAGGACGATGCGCTGGGCGGCTTCGTGGGCGCGGCGGGTCAGGCGGCGGTACTCGTTGAGGAACCGCTCGGTGTCGTCGCCGAACCCGAGGGTCTGGGCGAGCGCGGCGAGCTCGGGGCCCGAGCGCGGGAGGTCGTCGCGGGGGACGCCGCGCGCGAGCGTCATGTCGTTGCGCACCCGCGAGACGAACAGCCACGCCTCGCGCAGCGACAGGAGGTCGGCGGCGTTGAGGTATCCGGCCGCGGCCGCGGCTTCGAGGGCCGGGACGGTGCGGGTGGTGCGGATCGCGGGGTCGTCGCCGTGCTCCAGTTGCAGCAGTTGCGCGGTCCACTCGATGTCGACGAGGCCGCCGCGTCCGAGTTTGGTGTGGCCGTTGGGGTCCGCGCCCCTCGGGAGCCGCTCGGAGTCCACTCGGGCCTTGACGCGGCGGAACTCGGTGCGCTCGGCCTCGGTGAGCCCGCCGGGGCGGTACCTGACGCCGTCGGCGAACTCGGTCCAGAGCGCGGCGAGCGCCTCGTCCCCGGCGACGGGCCGGGCGCGCAGGAGCGCCTGGCGCTCCCACAGCCGGGCCCGGTCGGCGTAGTAGCGGCGGTACGCGGCGAAGCTCGGCGCGAGCACGCCGCCCTTGCCTTCGGGCCGCAGGTCGAGGTCGAGGACCAGCGGCGGGTCGGCGGTCGGGGCGGCGAGGAGGGTGCGGACGGTGCCGACGATCTTCGCGGCGGCCTTGCGCTGCGCGTCGTCGGCGCCGTCGTGGACGAACACGACGTCCGCGTCGGAGCCGTACCCGGTCTCGCGGCCGCCGAGGCGCCCCATGCCGACGACGAGCATCGGCGGGACGTCGTCGAGCCCGCGCGACCCGATCTCCAGGGCCGCTTCGAGGACGGCGTCGGTGAGGTCCGAGAGCGCCAGGCCCACTTCCTGGTCGTCGATGATCCCGAGGAGGTCGGCGGCGGCGATGCGGATGAGCTCGCGGCGCCGGATCGAGCGGACGGCGCCGATCGCGGCGGTCGCGTCCGAGTGCCGCGCGGCGGCCTGGCGCATCCCGAGCGCCAGTTCTTCGCGAGGGCGCGGGGTCAGGTCCGCGTTGTCGGAGAGGTACCGGAGCGATTGCGGCACATGGAGGAGCAGCGACGTGAAGTACCGGGAGGTGCCGAGCAGTCGCGCGAGCCGGACCGCGGCGGGGCCGCCGTCGCGCAGCAGCCGCAGGTACCAGGGGGTCGTGCCGAGCTTGTCGGAGACCTGCCGGTAGGCGAGGAGCCCGCGGTCGGGCTCGGGCGAGTCGGCGAGCTCGTGGAGGACGACCGGCAGGAGGGCCTTCTGCACGGTGGCCGTGCGGGAGACGCCCGCGGTGAGCTTCTTGATGTGGGTGAGCGCGCTCGCGGGGTCGTTGAAGCCGAGGACGGCGAGGCGCCCGGCGGCCTGGGCCTCGCTCATGCGCAGTTCGGCGGTGGAGACGCGGGTGACGGCGTCGAGGAGCGGCTTGTAGAGGAGCTTCTCGTGGAGGCGCCGCGCGGTGGTGGCGTGCGCGCGCCAGGCGGCCAGGAAGCCCTCGTCGGTGGTGTAGCCGAGGGTGCGGGCGAGGTGGTGGAGCGGCTCGCCGCCGTCTGGGACGCGGTGGGTGCGCAGGAGCCGCTGGAGCTGGAGGCGGTGCTCGACGGTGCGCAGGAAGACGTACGTGTCGGCGAGGTCCTCGCCGTCGCGCCGCGCCAGGTACCCGCCCGCGACGAGCACCTCCAGGGCCTCCAGTGTGGACCGGACCCGGAGGGCGGGGTCGCCGCGTCCGTGGACGAGTTGCAGGAGCTGGACGGCGAACTCGATGTCGCGCAGGCCGCCGGGCCCGAGCTTGATCTCGTACTTGCGCTCGGCGGCGGGCACGGAGTCGACGACCTTGCGGCGCATGTCGCGGATGTCGGCGACCACGCCGGGCCGGTCGGCCGCGCCCCAGATGAACGGCTGCACCGCGGCGAGCCATTCGAGCCCGAGTTCCAAGTCCCCCACGGCGGGCCGGGCCTTGAGGAGCGCCTGGAACTCCCAGGTGCGGGCCCAGTCCTTGAGGTACGCGGTGTACGACTCGATGGTGCGCACCAGCGCGCCCGAGCGGCCCTCGGGCCGCAGCCCGGCGTCGACGGGCCACGTCGCGGGGCCGACGACCTGGATGAGCCGCGCGGCCTGGCGGGTGGCGAGCGCGAGGTCCCCTTCGGCGACGAACACGACGTCCACGTCGGAGACGTAGTTCAGCTCCTCGGCGCCGGTCTTGCCCATGGCGATCACGGCGAGGCGCGCGTCCCCGGGGTGCTCCTCGCGGGCGAGTTCGAGCCCCCGCGAAAGGACCGCGTCGGCCAGCCGGGACAGCGCGTCGGAGGTGGCCCGCAGGTCGATGCGGCCGGTGAGGTCGGCGGCGGCGATGCGGAGCAGGTTCTCCTTCCAGGCGGTGTTCAGCTGGAAGGGCCCGGCCTCGCGCAGGCGCGCGAAGCCGGCGTCCTCGTCCTCGGTGAGCGCCGGCTCGGACTCGGGGTGGGCGCGCAGGAAGTCGGCCAGCGCGTTGCTGGCCGCGACGACGGCGAGGCGCGCCTCGTCCGCGTCCACCGCGTGCTCGCTCTCAGACGTCAAGGAGCGGCAGCGCCTTCTTCTCGCCCGCGGCGACCTTCGCGAACCGCTGGAGGATGGGCTTCCACGTGTGGACGATGTGCTCGTCGACCTCGGCGGCCTTGGCGAGGGCCGCTTCGTCGAACCCGTCGAACCCGGCGAGCTGCTCGGGCGTGAACTCGAAGTGCGACTGGACTCCCCAGGCGCTGTCGCGGATGCGGAAGATCTCAAGGGCCCCTTGGGGGGACGAGGCGAGCAGCGTCGCCTCCGCGGGGAGTTCGACGAGCTCCTGGCGGCGCCAGCGGATGACGTCGATGGTCATGGGCGCGGGGCCGAAGACCAGGTCGCGTCCGGCGGCGTCGCGCTTGGCGAGCATCCGGGGGCCGTTCGGCGCGTCGTGGTCCTCGACGCGGCCGCCGAACGCGGCGGCGAGGAGGCGGGAGGAGGAGCAGATCGCGAGGAGCGGCGTCTGGTCGGCGACCGCGGTGGCGAGGAGCCCGGCGAGCTCGTCGGTCCAGTCCTTCCCGCGGCCGCCTCCGAGCGCGATGAGGGCCTCGTGGCCCCCGGCCGAGTTCGGCACGGCCTCACCGAGGTGGGGCCGCACCGTGTCGAGCTCCATACCGGCCTCGGCCAGCCATGCGGCGGCCCGCCCGAGGCCCTGCTCCGGATCGTTCTCGATGACGAGTGCGGTGGTCACTCCCCCATGCTAATCGGTCGCCCGATCCACGGGATAGTGCTCCTTCGTCACGAGCGGTGACGCAGTCCGCCGCCGCTCCGGGGAGCGGCGGCGGAGCGGTGCTCAGAGGTTGATGTAGCGCTTCCGCTCGAAGGCGGTGACCTGGGTGCGGTAGTCCTCCCACTCCTGGCGCTTATTCTTCAGGAAGTAGTCGAAGACGTGCTCGCCGAGGACTTCGGCGACGAGCTCGGAGGACTCCATCTTGTCGAGGGCCTCGACGAGGTTGCCGGGGAGAGGCTGGTAGCCGGCGGCGACGCGTTCGGCGCTGGTGAGCGCGGAGACGTCGTCCTCGGTGCCCGCGGGCAGCTCGTAGCCCTCTTCGATGCCCTTGAGGCCGGCGCCGAGGAGGACGGCGTAGGCGAGGTACGGGTTCGTGGCGGAGTCGAGGGAGCGGATCTCGACGCGGGCCGAGTTCGGCTTGCCGTAGGCGGGGACGCGCACGAGCGCGGACCGGTTGGCCTTGCCCCAGGAGACGTACGAGGGCGCCTCGGAGATCTGGCCGGGCTGGGCGCTGGAGAACAGGCGCTTGTAGGAGTTGACCCACTGGTTGGTGATCGCGGTGAACTCGGGCGCGTGGCGCAGGAGCCCGGCGATGAACGCCTTGGCGGTCTTGGAGAGCCGCTGCTCGTCGCCCGGGTCGTGGAACGCGTTGTCCTCGCCCTCGAAGAGCGACAGGTGCGAGTGCATGCCGGAGCCGGGCTGGGTGTTGTACGGCTTGGGCATGAAGGACGCGGTGACGCCGTTGGTCATCGCGACTTCCTTGACGATGTGCCGGAACGTCATGATGTTGTCGGCGGTGGTCAGCGCGTCGGCGTACCGCAGGTCGATCTCCTGCTGGCCGGGGGCGACCTCGTGGTGGGAGAACTCGACGGAGATGCCGACCCGCTCCAGGGCGAGGATGGCCTGGCGGCGGAAGTCGCGGGCGACCGAGTGGGTGGTGTGGTCGAAGTAGCCGCCGTCGTCGACGGGCTCGGGCTTCGCGCCGGTCTCCGGGAAGATGTCCTTGAACAGGAAGAACTCGATCTCGGGGTGCACGTAGAACGTGAACCCGCGGTCGGCGGCCTTCGAGAGGGCCCGGCGCAGCACGTGGCGCGGGTCGGCCCAGGACGGGGCGCCCTCGGGCGTGAGGATGTCGCAGAACATGCGCGCGGACTCGCCGATGCCGCGGCCCTCGAACGGGAAGACCTGGAACGTGGTCGGGTCGGGCATGGCGACCATGTCGGACTCGTACACGCGGGCGAAGCCCTCGATGGCGGAGCCGTCGAAGCCGATGCCCTCCTCGAACGCGGACTCCAGTTCGGCGGGCGCCACGCTCACGGACTTGAGCGTGCCGAGGACGTCCGTGAACCACAGCCGCACGAAGCGGATGTCGCGTTCTTCGAGCGTGCGAAGCACGAACTCCTTCTGCCGTTCCATGGCTGGTCTCCTCTGTCCTGGGGCGGCAATTGTCTCACTCGATTATGTCGTCCGAGTTAACCCGGCCAGGCCGACTCCAAAACGTGAGAGGAGGTACATTCGGGAGCGTGTTCGCAGGTGAGATCAGGAAATTGTGGCGTTATCCGGTCAAGGGCCTCAGGGGGGAGCCCCTGACGTCGGCGGTGGTCGACGCGGCCGGGATGGCCGGGGACCGGCGCCTCGGGCTGTACGAGCCGGGCACCGACAAGTCGGTGTGGGGCGGCAGCCACCCGAAGATGATGGGGTGGGAGGCCGCGTTCCCGGCGCAGTGCGGCACCGCCGACTCCTCCGCGGGCGACCCGGTGCTCTACGAGGCGGGCGGCGCCGCCTGGGGCGTCGACGACCAGGACCTGCCCGCGCGGCTCGCCGAGACGATCGACGCCGCGAAGGGCGTCGAGATCCGGCCGACCAAGGGCACCGGGGACCGCATCCTCGTGGTCTTCGAGGCGAGCCTCAAGGCGCTGAGCGAGCGGATGGGCCGCGAGATCGAGGCGGCGCGGTTCCGCCCCAACGTGATCGCCTCGGCGGACCTGGAGCCGTTCGCCGAGTACAAGATCCCGATCGGCACGCCGATCCGCTTGGGCGACAACGAGTTCGTGCTCCACAAGCCGTGTGAGCGGTGCGTCCTCCCGAGCTGGACCCCCGACGGGTCCAACGAGCGGGACAAGGAGCTGCACCGCGTCGTCATCAACGAGCTGGACAACCACTTCGGGCTGTACCTGAAGACCCCGCAGCGCGCGATCATCCGCGTGGGCGACAAGATCGCCGCCTGAGAGGCCGTCTGAAGACACTAGGACGCCCTGAGCCGGGGATCGGTCGGCTCAGGGCGCAATCCCAGCATAAACGCCGGGTGCGACATGCTGGGTTCACGAGCCCGTGACGCGCGCGACCCTCACGTGTACGCGTTTCAGCCGGTGGTCGCCCAGCGGTGGATGAAGGGGTACAGGTCCTCCACGGAGCGTCCGGTCGCGGTCGCGCGGGGCCACGGGCGGCCGTAGTGGTCGATGTAGGCGGTCGGGCAGCCGCGGTCGGCGGCGGGCGCGAGGTCGTTGACGGGGATGTCGCCGACGCTGAGGATCTGCTCGGGCTTGCGGTCCTCCAGCAGGTCGTCGAGCATCCGCTCCAGGCCCACGGGCTTGGCGGCGTCGCCGACGACGCGGTCGAAGAGGCCGTCGAGGCCGAGCCGGTCGAGCACGGGTTCGAGGGTCGCCTCGGGCGCGTTGGTCACGAGGTGGACCTCGACCGTCCGCGGCAGGCTCCAGATGAACTCCGCGAAGCCCTCCGGGGCCCAGACCGCGAAGTCGCCCGCGGCCATGCGCTCGCGGGTCGCCTCGTACGCGGCGGCGCGGACCGCGTCGGGGACGCCGAACTCGCCCGCGAGGCGGCGGACGGCGTTGTCGGCGTCGAAGGCGTCGAACGTGGACGCGGTGGTGGGTTTGCCCGCGACGAACGCGGCGTGGGCGGCGAGGAAGGCGCGTTCGTCCTCGGGTTCGAGTTCGGCCGCGACGAGGCGGGCGTAATGGGAGGCGTGCTCGGAGCCGAGCCGCACGGTGCCGTCGTAGTCGAAGAGCAGGATGGCGTCGTTCACGTACTGAGACGCTACGCGATGCGGCCCCCGAACCCCTAGGGCCGGGCGCGTTTGCGGCTCGCAAGCTTCGTCACACGCGCCCGGCTTCACCGGCTACTCGAAGCCGTGCTCCTTCGCGGGGAACTCGCCCGCGCGGACCTCGTCGGCGTACGCCTTCACGGCGTCCTGGAGGACGGTCGCGACGTCGGCGTAGCGCTTGACGAAGCGCGGCGGCTTGCCGCGCCGCAGCCCGGCCATGTCCTGCCATACGAGGACCTGCGCGTCGGTCTCGGATCCGGCGCCGATGCCCACGGTCGGGATCGGCAGCTGCTTGGTGATCTCGGCGGCGACCGGGGAGGTCACCATCTCCAGGACCACGGCGAACGCCCCGGCCTCGGCGACGGCGTGCGCGTCGGCCTCGATCTCCGCGGCCTGGGCGTCGCGGCCCTGGACGCGGTAGCCGCCGAGCGTGTGCTCGCTCTGCGGCGTGAACCCGATGTGGCCCATGACGGGGATGCCCGCGCCGGTGAGGGCCCGGATCTGCTCGGCCATGCGGCGCCCGCCCTCGAGCTTGACGGCGTGCGCGCCGGCCTTCATGAACCTGACGGCGGTCTCCAGGGCCTGCGCGGGCCCGGCCTCGTAGGAGCCGAACGGCAGGTCGGCGACGATGAGGGTGCGGTGGGTCGAGCGGGCGACGGCCGCGACGAGCGGCAGCAGCTCCTCGACCGACACCTGGAGGGTGGTCTCGTAGCCGTAGACGTTGTTCGCGGCGGAGTCGCCGATGAGCAGCGCCGGGATGCCGGCCTCGTCGAAGAGGGCGGCCGTGTACTGGTCGTAGGACGTGAGCATCGCCCACTTCTCACCGCGCTCCTTGGCTTCGATGAGGTGGCGGGTGCGGACCCGCTTGACGTTCTTGCCCGGCCCGTACAGGCTCGGGATCTCGTCCGCGTTCGGTGCTTCGTTGATCGATGAGGACATCATCGTGCTCCAGAATCTCCTCGTGGCCGGCTCGCCGGTCCCCGGGTGGTTACAGGACAAAACTAACGCTCATCGATATCTATGTCACGCGTCCGCAATGCCGATGTGACAAATCACCCCGGGCGGGGCCCCGGGGTGCGTTCCTACTTCCCTCGGAAGCGGTTCGTGATCGGCAGGCGCCGGTCCCGCCCGAAGGACTTCACGGTGATCTTCGTGCCTGGCGCCGACTGGCGCCGCTTGTACTCGGCGCGGTCGACCAGGCCGGTGATCCGCTCGACCACGTCGGCCGGGTAGCCCTGCTCGACGAGGTCTTCGCGCCCGGCGTCGCCGTCCACGTACCCGGCGAGGACGCCGTCGAGGACCTCGTAGTCGGGCAGCGAGTCGGAGTCCTTCTGGTCGGGCCGCAGCTCCGCGCTCGGCGGCTTCAGGATCGTGTTCTCCGGGATCGGCTCGGTCTCGCCGAGGCTGCGGGCCTTCTCGTTGCGCCAGGTCGCGAGCTCGTAGACGAGGGTCTTGTAGACGTCCTTGATCGGCGCGAACCCGCCGACGGCGTCGCCGTAGATCGTCGAGTAGCCCACGGCGTACTCGCTCTTGTTGCCCGGCGCGAGCACCAGGTGCCCGTGCTGGTTCGACAGGGCCATGAGCAGGGTCCCGCGCACGCGCGCCTGGAGGTTCTCCACGGCGAGCCCCGAGACGGCGATCTCCGAGAGGTAGGCGTCGACGATCGGCTGGATCGCCTCCACCGAGTACTCCAGGCCGCAGCGCCGCGCCAGCTCGGCGGCGTCGTCGAGGGAGTGCCCCGACGAGTACTGGCTGGGCATCGAGACGACGTGGACCTTGTCGGCGCCGATCGCGTCGCGCGACAGGACCGCGGTGAGCGCGGAGTCGATGCCGCCGGAGAGGCCGAAGATCACCGACTTGAACCCGTTCTTGCGCACGTAGTCGCCCAGGCCCAGGCGCAGGGCCTCCCAGATCTCCTCCAGGCGGTCGAGCTCGGGCGCGAACGGCGGCTCGATGCGCGTCTCGACCGCGGCGGGCGCCTCGGAGAGGACGTGCAGGACGGTGCTCATCTCGGTCGCGGAGTGGTTCGCGACGTCGTCGCCGCCCGCGGCCTCCAGTTCGAGGTCGGCGACGAGCAGTTCGGAGCCGAAGCGGCGGCCCGAGGCGAGGAGCCTCCCGTCGGCGGCGGTGATGAACGAGCCGCCGTCGAAGACCAGCTCGTCCTGGCCGCCGACGATGTTCAGGTACGCGATCGGCGCCCCGGCCTCGGCGGCGCGCTGCGCCACGACTGCGCGGCGCCGCTCCTGCTTGCCCTGCTCGTACGGGGAGGCGTTGACGTTGACGACCAGGCCCGCGCGGGCCTGCGCGGCGGCGGTGATCGGGACGCCGCCCCACACGTCCTCGCAGATGGTGAAGGCCACGTCGACGCCGCCGATGCGGGCGAGGTGCAGTTCGTGGCCGGGGACGAAGTACCGCTCCTCGTCGAAGACGCCGTAGTTAGGGAAATGACGCTTGTAGTAGCGGAACAGGACTTTGCCGTCCTGGATCAGCGCCAGCGCATTACGGATGCCGCGCCCGCCGACCGCGCCGATGCTCGCGGGCACGGATCCGTCGGCGTCCAGGTATCCGACGGCGACGGGCAGCGCGCCGTTCCCGTCTTCGGCGAGTTCTTCGGCGAGGCGCGCGAGTCGCTCGCGGCTGGCCTCGACGAAGGAGTGGCGCAGGGCGAGGTCCTCGACCGGGTAGCCGGTGAGGGACTGCTCGCCGGTCGCGAGCAGGTGCGCGCCAGCGGCGGTGGCCGCGGTGGCCGCACTGCGGATGAGTGCGGCGTTGCGGTCGAGGTCGCCTACGACCGGGTTGTCCTGGGCGAGTGCGATACGAAGCGTCGGCATGGGCCTATTCTTCCGCGCTTCCGTGCCTTACGTCATGTGACTTGCGCGAAGTCCAGTTCTTAGGAGCGCGATTAAAGGAGGGACCGGTAGAGGAGGATGCCGGAGAGGATGAACCCGTAGAGGACGATCGCGATGCGCAGGGGCCGCTCGGGGATCCGCTGGAAGATGCGGGCGCCGATGTAGCCGCCGATGAACGTGGCGGGCACGAGGGCGGCGATGGCGAGCCAGTCAACGTCGGCCCAGATCCCGTACATGACGCTGGTGACGATGCCGACGATCATCGTGCAGAAGTTCTTGAGGGCGCCGACCTTCGCGAGCTTCTCGGAGACGCCCATGGCGATGACGGCCATGAGGATGAGGCCGAGCGCGGCGTTGAAGTAGGAGCCGTACAGGCATCCGGCGAACACCCCGGCGTGCAGGGCGAGCGGGTGCAGGTCGCGGCCGCCGTTGAGGGCGGTGACCTTGCGGTTGATCCACGGGCCGATCGCCATGAGGACCGTCGCGGCGAGGACCAGGAACGGGACGATCGCCTCGAAGACCGAGTGTGGGGTGTTCAGCAGCAGGAGCGCGCCGCACACGGAGGCGACGAGCGCGGTCGGGATGAGCAGGAGCGCGCGGCGCTGCTGGGGGCGGAGGTTCTCCCGGGACCCGACGGCCGCGGCGGCGTAGGCGGGGGCGACGGCGATGCCGTTGGTGGCGTTGGCCTGGAGCGCGGGCACGCCGACGGCCATCAGGGTGGGGTAGGTGATGAGCGACCCGCCGCCCGCGACGGCGTTGAGCCCGCCGCCGAGCAGGCCCGCGAGCACCAGCAGGGAGACCTCGATCAGATTCATGGCCCGTGCAGCGTACGCTTGACCGCTGGAACGAGATGGCCAGGCGGCCGCGGCAGTGACGGGAGACCATCACTGTCGAGGAACGTCCGGGCTCCACAGGGCAGGGTGGTCGCTAACGGCGACCCGGGGCGACCCGCGGGACAGTGCCACAGAGAACAGACCGCCAGCGTTCGCGCTGGTAAGGGTGAAACGGTGGTGTAAGAGACCACCAGCGCCGCCGGTGACGGCGGCGGCTCGGTAAACCCCACCCGGAGCAAGGTCAAGAGGGGCCGCAAGGCCCTGCGCGAAGGCTCGAGGGCGGCCCGCCCGAACCCGCAAGGGTGCCTTCGCGGGTAGACCGCTCGAGCGCGCCGGCAATGGCGCGCCTAGATGGATGGCCGCTCAATGACAGAACCCGGCGTATCGGCCATCTCGTTCCCTCTGTTCAGACCGAGGCCGGGGGCTCTTGTGCGGGGTCGCCTTCGGCGAGGGGGCCGAGTCCGTAGTGGGACAGGAGCTTCGCGGTCGCACGGGTCATCTCGGGGAGGTCGTCGGCGGGGTGCCAGCCCGCATCCCAGACCTCGTGGCCGTCGACGATGACCTCGGTGGTCTCGGGGTCGCGGACGAGGCGGAAGACGTTGTCGACCCAGCGGCCGTTGGTGTGGACCACGGCATTGGGCTTGGCGGGGACGAGTTCGTCGAGGGTCGCTTCGATGCCGGTCTCCTCGTTCAGTTCGCGGCGGGCGCCCTCGATCGGCTGCTCGCGGCGGTTGAGGAGGCCCGCGGGGAGGGACCACCGCTTCCCGGGGGGCTGGCGGAGCATCAGGAGCCGCGTGCGGTCCTCGTCCATGACGAGGACGACGGATCCGAGCGTGTAGGTGGGGGTCGCGATCCGCACGATCCGGCGGCGCACCGGGTGCGGGAGGCGGTAGAAGACCGTGCCCACGAAACGCCGCAGCAGAGGCGCTTTCCGGCGCCGCACAGAGGGAGTCACGCCCACACCCTACAGACGCGCGGAAGGCCCGGAGCGTGGCGCTCCGGGCCTTCCAACGTACTGCCGCTACTGCGGGCCGAGCTTGCGCGTGCCCGTGTAGTACTCGTAGGTCAGGCCGCCGACGGCGAACAGGACCGCGACGATCCCGGCGGTGATGAGCCACGGGAGCCAGAAGACGAGGCCGAGGCCGGTGAGGACCGCGGCGAGCGCCAGGCCCAGGGGCCAGTAGGAGCCGGGGCTGAAGAAGCCGACCTCGCCGGCGACGTCGGAGATCTCGCCGTCGGGGCGGTCCTCCGGGCGCGGGTCGATGCGGCGGGAGATCACCCAGAACACGAGCCAGACCATGCCGGTCAGGAGGCCCGAGAAGATGAGGGCGATGGTGCCGACCCACTCGACCTGGCCCGGGTGCCCGTAGGCGGGGTTGTCGTTGAGGTGGGTCCAGTAGCCGTACCCGGCCGCGAAGATGAACATCGTGACGGCCACGATCGCGAACAGCTTGTTCTCGGTCTTCATCGCTGGTCCCCTAGCTCGCTTCGCCCGAGGCCGGGTCGGTGTTGAACGGGTGCGTGGTGGTCGCGTACGGGTCCTGGCCGATGAGCTCCAGCGCTTCGGGGGTGGTCATCCCCTCGACGCGGGCGTTCACGAAGGTCTCGTAGTCCTCCGGGGAGACCACGCGCATCTCGAAGTTCATAAAGGCGTGGTAGGCGCCGCAGAGCTCGGCGCAGCGGCCCACGAAGGTGCCCTCGGAGTTGAAGTCGACCTCCCAGCGGGTGGTCTGCGCTTCGCTGCCGGGGATGAGGTCGCGCTTGAAGAGCAGGTCGGGGACCCAGAAGGAGTGGATGACGTCCTCGGCGTTGCCGACGAAGCGCACGTCGTCCTCGTTGGGGACCACGATGATCGGGATGTAGTCCGAGTCGCCGGTCTCGGTGACGGGCTGGCCGTCGGCGCCGGTGAGGGCCTCGCAGTTCTCGTCGGTGTAGGTGAACTGCCAGTTCCACTTGAACGCCGTGACCTCGGTGCAGGCCTTCGGCTGCTCGCTCAGCTCGGTGACGTTGTCCTGGACGACGACCGTGTAGTAGAAGAGGATGCCGATGAGCACGAACGGCAGGGCCGTGAAGGTGAGCTCGGCGGGGAGGTTGTACTTGGTCTGCCGGGGCAGCTCGGTGTCGCTGTCCTTCTTCTTGTAGGCGGCGACGCACCAGAAGATCAGGCCCCACACGATGACGCCGACCGCGAGGGCCGCGATCGTCGAGCCGATCCAGAGGTCGAACATCTGCTCGGACTGCGAGGTGGGGCGCGTCCGCGGCCAGCCCAGGTAGAAGGCGTCGTCAAGGCTGCACCCCGCGAGGACGATTGGGAGCAGCGCGGCGATCCCGGTGAGACCTATCGCGCGGCGGGCTCGGCCGCGACGTTCTCGGGACGGTGTTCCGACCACCTGTCTCATGCCTTTCTCAGCGCTCGGCTCCGGGCGTCCGCCGCCGGGCAGGCGACATGGCACGGACTTGACGGCAAGAGCCTACTGCTTGGCTCGTGAAGCGGGGCGCAAGGGGTTGGGTTCGGGATCGCGCGTCTTCTAGATTGGAACGGTGACCGAGACCTACTTCGACGGCGCGACCGCCCAGCCGCCCCATCCGGCGGCCCGCGACGCCTATGCTGCGGCTTTGTCGGAGGGCTGGGCGGGGCCCGGCCGACTGTACACATTGGGCCGCCGGTCCCGGATGCTGCTGGAGGCGGCCCGCCGGTCGGCGGCGGACTCCCTCGGCGTGAGTGCCGATGAGGTCACTTTCACATCGAGCGGGACACAGGCCGTGCACGCCGGGGTACTCGGCGTCATCGCGGCCCGCAGCGCGCCCGGCCCGCTCGTCCACAGCGCGGTCGAGCACTCGTCGGTGCTGCACGCGGCCCAGTGGCACGAGGCGCGCGGCGGCGAGGTCGCGGTGGTCCCGGTGGACCGGCTCGGCCGGGTCGATCCCGATCCGCTCGCGGCGGTCGACGGGGATCCGTCGGTGCTGGTCGTGCAGTCGGCGAACCACGAGGTCGGGACCCGGCAGCCGGTCGCCGAGATCGCGGCGAATGCCGGGGACGTGCCGCTCGTGGTCGACGCGGCCGCGAGCCTGCCGTGGGAGCCGGTGCCCGCGGGCTGGTCGGTGCTGGCGGCCAGCGCGCGCAAGTGGGGCGGCCTGTCGGGGGCGGGGATCCTGGTGGTGCGCAGCGGGGTGCGCTGGCGCAATCCGTTCCCCGGGGAGGACTCGTCGATCCGGGAGGCGATCGGGGAGGTGGACGTGGCGGCGGCGGTGGCCGCGGCGGCGTCGCTGCGGGCGGTCGTGGCTGAGCGGGAGGGGCTGTCGGCGCGGATGCGGGTGCTGACGGACCGGATCCGGGAGCACATCGCCGAGACGGTGCCGGAGGTGGAGCTGCCGGGGGACCCGGTGGACCGGCTGCCGCACATCGTCACGTTCTCGTGCCTGGGGGTCGACGGGGAGGTGCTGCTGACGGAGCTGAACCGGGCGGGGTTCGCGGTGTCGTCGGGGTCGGCGTGCGCGTCGACGCGGCTGCGGCCGTCGCACGTGCTCCAGGCGATGGGGGTGCTTTCGCACGGGAACGTGCGGGTGTCGCTGCACCGGGAGACGACCGAGGCGGAGGTGGAGCGGTTCCTGGAGGTCCTGCCGGGGATCGTGGATTCGATCCGGCGCCTCGCAAGGTGATTCGGTCTGAGGTCCTAAGACGACCGGGATCACGGGGCGACCCGTGCGGCTTTCTATTGCAAACAACTTGCAGTTGTGAAACTGTGGCAACAGTGTTCGAACTGCCGCGATAGAGAGAGGCGACGATGACCGTCTACACGCTTCCGGACCTGCCCTACGACTACGGCTCGCTGGAGCCGCACATCAACGGGTACATCCTCGAACTGCACCACGACAAGCACCACGCGGCGTACGTCAAGGGCGCCAACGACACCCTGGAGCGCATCGAGGAGGCGCGC
The DNA here is from genome assembly GCA_040643255.1 of Glycomyces sp. NPDC047369. GTDB lineage: Bacteria > Actinomycetota > Actinomycetes > Mycobacteriales > Micromonosporaceae > Glycomyces. The sequence goes on from JBEYTX010000004.1 coordinate 434,398, forward strand.
GACAAGGGCGACTTCACGTCGATCGTGGGTCTGGAGAAGACCCTCGCGTTCAACGTCTCCGGGCACGTCCTGCATTCCCTGTATTGGGAGAACATGAGCCCCGACGGCGGGGACCGCCCCGAGGGCGACCTGGCGGAGGCGATCAACGAGTACTTCGGGTCGTTCGAGGGCTTCCACGGGCAGCTCTCGGCGGCGACGACGCTCGTGCAGGGCTCCGGCTGGGGCGTGCTGTCGTACGAGCCGATCTCGAAGCGGCTCATCGTGGAGCAGGTCTACGACCACCACGGGAACGTCGCGCAGACGTCGGTGCCGCTGCTGGCGTTCGACGCGTGGGAGCACGCGTACTACCTCCAGTACAAGAACGTGCGACCCGACTTCGTCAAGGCCATGTGGGAGGTCGTGAACTGGCGCGACGTGGCCGCGCGCTACGAGGCGGCGAAGGCCGCGTAAGGCCGCTCGGTCTCCGGGCCGCGTCCGCTCACCCCCGTGGCGGCCGCGGCCCGGCCCCGTCTCAGGCGGCGGTGCAGCGGGCGAGCGAGCCGGTCTCCAGGGCGGCCCACACGGCGCCGTCGGGGCCCGCGGCGAGGCCGTGGGGCTCGCTGCCGGGCTCGGGGAGTTCGGCGGAGGCGATCTCGCCGTCGACGGTGATGCGGCCGATGCGGTTGCCGCCCCACTCGGTGAACCACAGGGCCCCGTCGGGGCCGGTGGTGATCGCGTGCGGGCGTGAGGTGCGGTCGGGCAGCGGGTACTCGACGATCGTGCCGCCTGAGTCGATGCGGCCGATCTGGCCCGCGCCGATCTCGACGAACCAGACCGCGCCGTCGGGGCCCGCGCCGATGCCGACGGGCGCGGCGGCCTCGGTGGGGAGCGGGTGGACGGTGATCGCGCCGTCCGTGGTGATGCGGCCGATCGCGTTGGCGGCGTTCATGGTGAACCACAGGGCGCCGTCGGGTCCGGCGGTGATCGCGGACGGGAACGCGTTGTCGACAGGGACGTCGAAGCGGGTGACGTCGCCTGCGGTGGTGATGCGGCCGATGCGGTTCGCGGCGGTCTCGGTGAACCAGAGCGCGCCGTCCGGTCCGGCCGCGATGCCGAAGGGGGCCGCGCCCGGGTCGAGGTCGAACTCGGCGACGTCCCCGCCGGTGGTGATCCGGCCGATGCGGTGGGCCTGGTACTCGGTGAACCACAGGGCCCCGTCGGGGCCGGTCGTGATGACCGTGGGGCCGCAGCCGGGGTCGAGCGCGAAGGTCTCGGGCTCGGCGCCGGGGACGAGGCGGCCGATGCGTCCGCTGTGGACGAGGGTGTACCAGAGGGCCCGGTCGGGGCCGGTGGTGATCGCGTAGGGGCCGCTCTTGTCGTCGGCGACCGCGAGCGTGGTGATGTCGATACCGGTCAAGAGGTTCGCTCCAATCCGTTGGCGACGGGCGACGATACCCGAAGCCGGGCCGGAGCGCACCGGGCTTTCACCAGCGCAGGTCGGCGCCCTCGTCCTCGTCGGCGCGGGCCTTCAGGTGGCCGGCGGTGAGCAGGACCGCGATGAGCGGCAGGCCCGCGACGGCGGCGAGGAGCGGGAGCTGGTCGGCGGGGCCGAACCAGGACGGGGCGGCGTCCTTGAGGAGCGCGGTCAGCTCGTAGCTGGCCCAGTCGCCGAGCGGGAGGTCGCCCGCGATCTTCTCGATGCCGGTCAAGGCGGTGATGAGGGTGCCTGCGGCGGTGAGCGCCCCGGTGGCGTGGACCGACCACTGGGGACCGAAGCGGATGGCGACGGCCAAGGCGGCGAACAGGACCGCGACCGCGAGGTAGGCGACCGCGGTGTCGGTGAACCGGAACCTGACGATCTCGTCGAGGTGCAGGAGGTAGAGCTCCAGGAAGTCGTCGCCGCGGGCCCGGAGGGCCTCGGCGGCCCCGGCGCGGGCCTCGGCCGCGGCGATCCACACCGCGACCGCGCAGACCAGCGAGACGGCGGCCACCGCCGAGGTCGTCAGGAAGGCCGCCCGCGAACGTCGCGGGGCGGGGTCCGGGAGCCCGGTCAGCGGTCGGAACAAGGCCGTCTCCGATCATCGAGTGATGTTCCATCCTACGAGGTCGCGCCTCCTCGGGCCAGCGCGCTCCGGGCGGCGCGCCTCGACGGGACGGGCCGCGGCCCGCTAGCCTTGGCTCCCACCCCTTCCTCCTCGCCCGAACCGCGTAGATCGGCACCCCTGTGACCCCTGAACACCTCCGCGACGCCGCCGGGATCGCGGCCGTCTTCGGCTTCTTCGCGATGGCCTGGTTCGGCTGGGCGCAGGAGAAGCCCCCCGCAGCCTGGCTGTGGCCCTTGCGGACCGGATCCATCCTGAGTGGACTCACTGCGGTCGCGGGCGGGCTCCTCGTGTGGCGGCACTGGGACGACGGCACGGTCATCGACGCGAGCGTCGGCCCCGCGTTCGGCATCGTCGTCGGCATCGAGTTCGCCGCCGCGGGCCTCGGGGCGGCGTTCCTCGCGATCCGCGGGAAGGCGCACCTGATGTCCGCGTGGATCGCGTTCGTCGTCGGGGTGCACCTGTTCCCCGTCGCGGTCCTGCTGGAGATCCCCTGGCTCCACGTCCCCGCCGCCCTCGTAACCGCCGCCGCGGCCGCCGCCCCGCTCATCGCCCGCAGGCGCGGCGTCCCGGTCTCGGCCGTCGTCGGCGCTGCCACCGGCCCGGTCCTCCTCGTCTCGGCGCTCGCCTCGCTGGTGGACGCCCTGACCCGCTGAACCGGCCCGTCCGGGCGCGCGCGGGCCTAGGCTGGGGCGATGGGCGAGACGACAGCACCGCGGCCGGAGGACTGCCCCAACGGGCTCGACGCGCACGGGCGCAAGACCGGCCTGTGGTCGGACCTGGACCAGCACGGCGGGTCCATGGTCGGCGAGTACGCGGACGGCCGCCGCCAGGGCGTGTGGCGCCATTTCAGCGACGACGGGCGCCTCAGATCCGAAGGGCCGTTCCAGGACGGGCTCGTCGCGGGCCGCTGGACCTGGTGGCGCGCCAACGGCGAGCTCCTCCAGCGCGGCGGCTTCGACGACGCCGAGGCCAAGCACGGCCTCTGGGAGCGCTGGACCGCCGAGGGCGCGCCGCTCGACCGCGGCGAGTACGACCACGGCCGCAAGACCGGCGAGTGGACCGCGTTCAACCCGGACGGGACCGTCCGCAAGGCCACGAGGCACCGGCCCCGCAAGGGCGCGTAGGGCGTGCCCTGGGGATCAGAGCGAGGCGGGATCCGAGTCCGTTCGTTCGCTCGCAAGGCGGAGGGGCCTCCCAATACCGGTGTTGTATTGGGAGGCCCCGACAACGCAGCGAGCGGGCGAACGGGCCGGAGCCCCGACCGTTCTGATCCCCAGGGCACGCCCTAGCCTCACCCGATGAGGGTTCTGCATCTTTCGGACACGCACCTGACCGGCGACGGCGCCCTGCACCGCACCGGCGTCGACGCCGCAGGGGCCCTCCGGGGGCTCCTCGCCGACCTGGAGCCGCTGCGCCGCGTCGACCTCGTCGTCGTCACCGGCGACATCGCCGACGACGGCTCCGCGGGCGCCTACCGGCTCGCCCGCGACCTCGTCGGCGCCTACGCCGCCGACCGCGGCGCGCCCGTCCTCTTCACCACCGGCAACGCCGACGACCGCGCGAACTTCACCGAAGTCCTCGGCAGCGGCCACCTCGGCCCCTCGGGCCGCCCCTGTGCGGTCGACGCGGTCGACGGCCCCGACCGGGCCGCGGCCACCGCCCTCGACGGCGTCAGGTTCATCACCCTCGACACGCTCGTCCCCGGGAAAGTCCACGGCCGCATCGGGACCGCGCAACTGGCATGGCTCCGCGGCCTCCTCGCCGCCCCCGCCCCGCGCGGCAGCGTCCTCGCCTTCCACCACCCGCCCATCAGGTTCCCCAACGCGATCCAGGAACCCCCGACGCTCGCCAACCCCGCCGACCTCGCCGACGCGATCGACGGCACCGACGTCCACGTGATCCTCACCGGCCACTACCACCTCCAGCTCGCCGGAAAGCTCGGCGCCGCCATGGTCTGGACCGGCCCCGCCGTCGTCAACCGCCGCGACCTCTCCTGCGGCGACGACGCCGTCAGATACGTCGCCGGATCCGCAGCCACCCTCATCGACCTCGCCGACCCCGCCACCCCCGTCTTCCACACCCTCCAAGCGGGCACCACGATCGCCGAGATCGGCGGCGAAGCACTCCAAGAGGCACTGCGCGGCACCAGCCCCGACGACTGAGACGCGGGACGGGAGGCCGGACCGGGGGGAACCGGCCTCCCGTCCCGCAGCGGGCTACTTCACCGCGTGCGTGACGTCGCGTTCCTCGGCGTAGAAGCAGGCCGTGGGGTGGGTGCCGTTGTTGCCGACGTCGAGGGTCGGGACCTCTTCGGCGCAGTGGTCGGTGGCCTTCCAGCAGCGGGTGCGGAAGCGGCAGCCCGAGGGCGGGTCGATCGGGGACGGGACGTCGCCTTGGAGGACGATCTCGTCGCGCTGGCCGCGCAGGTCAGGATCCGGTACGGGGACAGCGGAGAGCAGCGCCTGCGTGTACGGGTGGCGCGGGCTGTCGTAGATCTCCGGGCCCGTGCCCTGCTCGACCACCTTGCCCAGGTACATGACCGCGACCTCGTCGGCGATGTGCCGCACCACCGACAGGTCGTGCGCGATGAACACGTACGCCAGGCCAAGCTCGTTCTGAAGGCGTTCGAGCAGGTTGATGACCTGCCCCTGGATCGACACGTCCAGCGCCGACACCGGCTCGTCGCACACCAGCACCTGCGGGCGCAGCGCCAGCGCGCGGGCGATGCCGATGCGCTGGCGCTGGCCGCCCGAGAACTGGTGCGGGTAGCGGTTGACGTGGTCGGGGCTGAGCCCGACCATGTCGAGCAGCTCCTTCACCTCGTCGGCCCGCTTCGCCCGCGGCACGACCTCCGGGTGGATCTCGAACGGCTCCCTGACGATGTCGCCGACCGTCAGGCGCGGGTTCAGCGACGTGTACGGGTCCTGGAACACCAGCTGGACGTCCCGCCGGAACGGCCGGATCCGCCGGTTCGAGAGCCCGCCGATCTCCTTGCCCTGCAACTTGATCGAACCCGAGGTCGGCGCTTCCAGGCCCACCAGGAGCTTCGCGAGCGTCGACTTCCCGCACCCCGACTCCCCCACCACGCCCAGGGTCTTCCCCGGGTACAGCTTCAGGTCCACGCCGTCCACCGCCTGCACGTGCCCGACGGTGCGCTTGACGACCACGCCCCGCTGGATCGGGAAGTGCTTCACGAGGTCCTTCGCCTCCAGGACCGGGTCGACGCCCAGGTCCGCCTGTCCCAGTTCAGCGTTCATCGGTGTAGACCTCCTCGGCGAAGTGGCAGCGGGACCCGTGGAACTCCGCGGGCTCGGCCCACGGCGGCACCTCGGTCTTGCACTTGTCCTCCGCGGCGAAGCAGCGCGGGTGGAACGGGCAGCCGCCCGGCAGCCGCGCCGGGTTCGGCGGCAGCCCGCCGATCACCTCCAGCTCCTGCCCGACGGTGTCCACGCGCGGGATCGCGCGCAGCAGCGACTTCGTGTACGGGTGCGCCGGGCGCTTGAACACGTCCCGGATGCCCGCCCGCTCCACGACCTCGCCCGCGTACATGACCGCCACCTCGTCCGCGACGTCGGCGACCACGCCGAGGTCGTGCGTGATGAGGATCAGGCCCATGCGCCGCTCGGTCTGGATCCGCTTGAGCAGCCGCATGATCTGCGCCTGCACCGTCACGTCCAGGGCCGTCGTCGGCTCGTCGGCGATGAGGACCTCCGGGTCGAGCGCGAGCGCCATCGCGATCATCACGCGCTGGCGCATGCCCCCGGAGAACTGGTGCGGGTAGTGGCCGACGCGGTTCTTCGCGTCGGGGATGCCGACCTGGTCGAGCAGCTCGATCGCCTTGAGCCGCGCCTCCTTCCGGGTCGTGCCGCGGTGGACGCGGAACAGCTCGCCGATCTGGAAGCCGACCGACCACAGGGGGTTGAGGGCGGACAGGGCGTCCTGGAAGACGATCGCGATGTGGTTGCCGCGCACCGCCCTGCGGGTCTCCTCGTTCTGCTCCAGCAGGTCCACGCCGTGGAGGCGCACGGCCCCGCCGGTGATCTTCGCGGGCGGGGTGTCGAGGATCCCCATGATCGCCTGGGAGGTCACGGACTTCCCGGAGCCGGACTCGCCGACGACGGCGAGCGTGCGGCCCTGCTCCAGGGTGAAGCTCGCGCCGCGCACGGCGGGAATGCGCTCGCCGCGCACCCGGAACTCCACGTGCAGTCCGTCCACTTCGAGCAGCGGCGAGTTGAAGTCGGCGCCCGGCAGGGTGTCGCCGATGACGCGTACGGTCTCTGCCACCGGTGTCACCTCAGTTTCGGGTCGAGGGCGTCGCGCAGGGCGTCCCCGAAGGTCGCGAACGCGAACACGGTCAGGACGAGCAGGCCCAGCGGCCACGCGAAGAGGTACACGTACCCGCCGCCGGCCCACTCGGTGCCCTTGGACAGCAGCACGCCCCAGCTGGTCGCGGGCGGCTGCACGCCGATGCCGAGCACCGCCAGGGCCGCCTCGGTGACGATGATGCCGCCGATGGTGGTCGGGACGACGGCGGTGACCGGGACGATCGCGTTCGGCAGGATGTGCTTGAACATGATCCGGCGGTCGCTGGCGCCCAGGCACTTCGCGGCGACGACGTAGTCGAGGTTCTTCGTCTCCAATGTGGCCGCGCGCGTGTACCGGCAGAACTCCATCCACCCGAACAGGGAGAGGGCGAGGAACGGCACGGCGATCGTCTCGGCCAGCGTGTCGGTCGAGACGCGGCCGCGGAACAGGCTCAGGATCAGGACCGCGCCCATGAGCATCGGGATCACGATGAACACGTCGAGCGCGCGGGAGATGAGCGTGTCGATCCAGCCGCCGTAGAAGCCCGCCAGGATGCCCAGGATCAGGCCCACGACGACCGACGCGATGATGACGCTCAGCGCCAGCGCGATGGTGGGTCTGGTGCCGTGGACGAGGGTCGCGGCGAAGTCGCAGCCGAACGCGTCCGTCCCCAGTGGATGGGCTCCGGTGAACCAGGTGTCGGGCCGCACCTTGGCGTCGCGGCCGTAGCACACCGTGGGGTCCTGGTCGGTGAACAGGCCCGGGAACGCCGCCATCGCGAACACGAACAGCAGCACCAGGGTCGCGATGATGACGTCGGGGCGCTTGCGCATGGTGCGGAAGGCGTCGGACCAGAGGGACGCCTGCCGCTCGGCGGTCGGCGTCGGGGCGGTCAGCTCACTCATAGCGGATCCTCGGGTCGAGTACGGCGTAGAGCAGGTCGACGATCAGGCTCACGAACACCACGACGACCGCCGAGACCGTGAGGCCGACGATGACGAGGTTGCCCTCCTGGCGCTGCACCGCCTGGAAGATCATGCGGCCCATGCCCGGGATGCCCATGACGCCCTCGGTGAGGACGGCGCCGGAGAGCATGAACGCGAACAGGAAGCCGATGCCGGTGACGATCGGGATCATCGAGTTGCGGATGACGTGCACGATGGTGATGCGCATCGGCTTGAGGCCCTTGGCCCTCGCGGTCCGCACGAAGTCCGAGCCGAGGTTCTCGAGCTGGCTGGCGCGGATCAGGCGGGTCATCGAGGCGAGGCCGACGGTGCCGACGATGATGCCCGGGATGATGATCGTCGTCCACGGGTACTCGGGGTTGTAATTGGGTCTGAACACCTGGCCCATGAACGACTCGGTGCCCCAGATGTCCCTGGCCCACCGGGTGAGCGGCACCGCCACGATGTACACGTAGGACAGCAGGATGAGGAAGACCGGGATCGAGTCGGCGAGGATCGTGGTGCCGCGCACGGTGTGGTCGATGAACTTGCCGCGGTGGCGGGCGGCCCAGGTGCCGAGCACCATCGAGACGGCCACCAGCGTGATCGTCGCGAAGATGAACAGCCGCAGCGTGTTCGGGATGTAGATCGCCAGGAGCTGGCCGACGTCCCGGTTGCCGTTGAGCGTGGTCCCGAAGTCGCCCTGCACGAAGTTCTGGAGGCGGTCCAGGAACGGCGCCAGGCACGGGTCGCCCACGCGCTCGTAGCACTTGTTGTCGAGGCCGTAGAGCCGCTCGACCTGGGCGAGCATGTTGGGGTCGGGGGTGCGGTCGCCGCCGAAGAACAGCAGCGCCGGGTTCCCTCTGATCTGGACCGACAGCGCGGTCAGGTAGTGGAGGAGGAAGAGCACGATCCCCAGGGTCAGCAGCGCCTGGAGGAGTCGGCGGATCACATAGCGTCCCATTGGTTCTTTCCAGTTCCAGAGCCCCCGGGCGGGGGCCGCCGCGGCACGCGCTCTCGCGGCCGCGGCGTCCCCGCCCGGGCGGTCTTCAGTTGTCGGGCGCTACTCGGCGATCGTCACTTCGCGCAGCTCGCAGTCGCCGCCCGGTCCGCTGTAGATCGGGTGGACGTACACGTTCTCGAGCCGCTCGGTGTAGAAGTAGTTGAACCGCTCGCCGAACACCGGGACGCTCGGCATGTCGTTGGCGAGGATCTGCTCCGCCTCGGCGTACAGCGCGACGGCCTCGTCGAGGGTCGCGGCGGCGCCGGCCTCGGCGATCTTCGCGTCGTACTCGGCGTTGGCCCAGCCCTGGTCGTTGGTGGCCTCGCCGCCGCCGTAGATCGGCTCGAGGTAGTTCTCGTTCAGGTTGTAGTCGGGGCCCCAGCCGGAGCGGAACGGGCCGTCGAGGTTGTGCTCCTCGCGGGTGGCGAGGAACTCGGGGAAGTCGAGCGTGACGAGCTCGTACTCGATGCCCAGCGACTGGGAGATCGAGTCGCCGATGGCGCGGAAGATGTCCACGTTGTCGGCGGCGTCGTTCACCCAGATCTGCATCTTCACGCCCTCGGGCCAGCCGCCGGCCTCCTCCAGGAGCGCGGCCGCGGCCTCGGGGTCGTACGTGCAGTACTCGCCGCAGGAATGCGTGCCGCCGCCGAGGATCGAGTCCGGGACCCACTGGTCGAGCGCGTAGAAGCGCTCGGGGCCGACGACGTTCGCGACGCCCTCGCGGTCGATCGCCATCGAGATGGCGCGGCGCAGGTTGACGTCCTGGTACTGCGGGTCGTAGAGCGGGAACGCGAGCATGAGGATCGACGGGTCGTCCTGCTGGATGTGGCGCGACTCCAGGTCGGGGTCGTTCATCGCGTTCTCGTAGTCGGCCGCGGTCGGGCGGCAGACGTCGATGTCGCCGGTCAGGAAGTCCGCCCAGCAGTCGTCGCCTTCGAGGTAGACCTTCCAGTTGACGGCGTCGATCTGCGCCGGCATGTCGCCCGCGTAGTCCTCCCAGCGGACCGCGGTGCCGCCGGACTCGATGTCGTAGGGCTCCTCGAACATGAAGGGGCCGTTACCGATCGGCTTGGCCTCGCAGGCCTCGACGTCGGCGAGGCACTCCTCGGCGACCGGGTAGAACGCCTCGTAGCCGAGCATCGTCGGGAAGCCGATGAACGGCGCGGTCAGCTTGACCTCGATAGTCAGGTCGTCGACCGCGGTGACGCCGGAGAGGTGGGTGGTCTCGATCGGGGCCCACTCGGTGACCTCGGGGTCGGCCCACTGGTCCTCGGGCAGCGGGTCGGGGTTCATCTCGGCGTAGCCCTCGAAGGTGCCGAAGAAGTAGTTGAGCGGCAGCGCGTTCGACGCGTACGCGGTCCGGTCCCAGGAGCGGATGAACGCGTCGGCGTTGACGGGCTCGCCGTTCTGGAAGGTCAGGCCGTCCTTGATCTTGATCGTCCAGACCTGGTTGTCGGGCGAGGTGATCTCCTCGGCGACCAGGTTCTCCGGCTCGCCGGTCTCGCGGTCGTAGTAGACCAGGCCGTCGTAGACGTTCTTGATGATCCGGTAGCCCTCGGACTCGCCCGAGCCGCCCGGGACGAGGCTGCGGATCTCGCCGATCTGCATGTTGACGGTGCCGCCGCTGCCGCCGCCCTCGCCGTCGACATCGCTTTCATCGCCGCTACAGGCAGCGGTGGATACCGCGAGCCCGGCGACCGCCATGGCGGCCACCGTCATTCGCATTCGTCGCACTGGGAACGCTCCAGGGTGTGAGTGGGTCGTGGGATAACTCACACCATGGCGCACAACACAACTAAATAAAAGAGTGCGTTGTGAAATCGTTACCTGGCGGACGGTAAGCAGAGACCTTGCACGTGCAGCCCTCTGGTGGTCTGCCCGCCTATATCCCGCTTTGCGGGACCAGAGTTGTCGTTGCGGGACAACCGGACCCGTGAGTTCACTCGGGCAACAGGTATGCGGATGCCTCGGCCGCGGCGGCCGGTCCGTACGACTGCTCCAGGCGGTTCACGAAGTCCACCGGGTTGACCGAGTAGCCCTGCGGGCCGACCGACTCGAGCGCCAGCGCGGTGAGCTGGCTGCCGACCTCGGAGGCGCGGCGCAGGCTCATGCCCCAGCCGAGCCCGGCGAGGAGCCCGGCGGTGAACGCCTCGACGCCCCCGGCGGGGTCGATGATCTCGCGGGCGCGGGCGAAGGGGACGCGCACGCGGTCCATGTCGTGGCCGGCGATCTCGACGCCGTCCTGGTCCAGTGTGGTCACGCGGACGCGGACGCGCTCGAGGATCTCGTCGTCGGCGAGGCCGGTGGTGGCCTGGAGGAAGTGGTAGCGGTCCTCGCTGGTGACGAGGAACTTGGCGCCGGTGAGGAACTCGACGGCCTCGTCGCCCTCCAGGTCGCCGGGGTCGGCGCTGAACTCCAGGCCGAGGTCGCGGGCCTGGTCGGCGTAGGCGTGCATGGCCTTGGGCTCGGCCGGGCCGATGTGGATGAGCCCGAGGGACCCGCCGCGCTCCATGACCTCGATGAGGTCGAGCTCGTCGCCGCCGAGGACGACCGGCGCCTGCCCGAGGCGGGCGAGGCCGGTGCCGACGGCTTCGGCGGTGGTGCCGGTGACGGCGGTCTTCATGCCTTGCACGACAAGTGCCACTGAGATGGTCCTCGCATCAATCGGGGACTGGAAGATCGGAAAAGGAATTCGCGGGACGAAAGCGATGCGTCCGGCGGGGGGCGCTCAGCCTAGCGCACGGCGAAGCCCGGCCGGCGAAGCGTCCGACCGGGCTGCGCGAGTCTGGCCGGGGGCCTAGTGGAACGAGTCGCCGCAGGCGCAGGAGCCCTGGGCGTTCGGGTTGTCGATGGTGAAGCCCTGGGCGTCGATGCGGTCGGCGAAGTCGATGCTCGCGCCGATGAGGTACGGGATGCTCATCTTGTCGACGATGACGCCGAAGCCCTCGTAGTCCTGGACGATGTCGCCGTCGCGCACGTCGGTGTCGAAGTACAGGCCGTAGCGCAGGCCGGAGCAGCCGCCGGGGCTGACCTCGACGCGCAGGCGCAGGCCCTCTTCGCCTTCCTGCTCGATCAGGGCTTTGACCTTGGTGGCGGCGGCGTCCGTGAGCACGACGCCGACCTTGGCGGTGTCCTTGGCGTCGGTGGACTGCTCGGTGTCAGCCTGCTGAGTGGCGCTCACTTGCTACTCCTCTGATGTGTGCGAGACCCGGGTCGACCGGGCCGATTCGACCCGTCAACAGTACCCAACCGCATCGGTAGTGTCCCTATTCCCGACGTCACGTCGGAGAAGCGGTGACGCATTGTCGCGGCAGGTGTCCGACGGTACCTATTCCTGCCATTCCTTCGCCACCTTCTCGGCGAGTGCGGTGAGTCCCTCGACCGGTCTGGCCATGGCCTCCTTCGCGCTGCCGAGCAGTTCGGTGACGGAGTGCACGCCCGCGAGGCCCGGGTGGGCGTCGAGGTCGGTGCGCCCGGCCATGACGAGGCACGGCTTGCCGTGGGCGGCGGCGCCGGAGGCGACCTCGGCGGCGAGCTTGCCGCGCAGGCTCTGGGCGTCGAAGGAGCCCTCGCCGGTGATGACGAGGTCGGCGGCGGCGATCTTCGCGTCGAGGCCGACGGCGTCGCAGGTGAGGCGGGCTCCGGAGGCGCGGGTGCCGCCGAGGAGGAACAGCGCGAACCCGAGGCCCCCGGCGGCGCCGGCGCCGGGGAGGTTCGCGGCGCCGACGTACCCGGTCGCGGGTTCGGCGGTGCGCGCGAAGTGCGCGACGGCCTGTTCGAGGAAGGCGACCTGCTGCGGGTCGGCGCCCTTCTGGGGGCCGAAGACGTGCGCGGCGCCGTGGGGGCCGAGGAGGGGCGAGTCGACGTCGGTGGCGGCGACGAACTCGGCGCCGCGGGTGCGCGGGTGCCACTCGATGGCCGCGGTTTCGGGGAGTCCCATGCCGCCGTAGGCGATCGGGCGGCCGGTGGCGTTGCGGAAGGCGCAGCCGAGGGCGGTGAGCATCCCGGCGCCGGCGTCGGTGGTGGAGGAGCCGCCGAGGCCGACGACGACGCGGCGGGCGCCGTGCTCGACGGCGTGGGCGATCAGCAGGCCGACGCCGTACGTGGTGGCGCCGAGGGGGTCGCGCTCGCCGGGGCCGAGGAGGTGGAGGCCGCAGGCGGCGGCGGACTCGATGTAGGCGGTGTCGCCGTCGAGCAGGTAGTCGGCCCGGGTGGGGCGCCCGAGCGGGTCGTAGACGTCGACGGTCCGGACCTGCGCGCCGGGCTTGGCGCGGGCGAGGACCTCGACGAACCCGGGCCCGCCGTCGGCGAGCGGGAGCGTCTCGGCGGTGTCGCCGGGGCGGGCGCGCAGCCAGCCTGCGGCGACGGCGTCGGCGGCCTCGCCGGCGCTCATGGTTCCGGCGAACTTGTCGGGGGCTATGAGGATGCGCACACCTCGAGGGTAGTGGATGCCGGAAATCCAGCGGTAACCGCTTGCCGGATTCACGTCGCCCCCGGTCTCAAGACTGCCCGAGGGGTGTGACGAGGGGAAGGCGCGGCGGTTCGGCGGGCAGGCGCCGTCGCGGCGGTCCCGATGGGCCCCCGGGCTCAAGGGTGACGCGGGGGTGCGACAAAACGGCCGGGGCGCGCAGGGACGGGACGAAGGGGTCGCGGGGCGTCCGCATGGCGGATTCGAGGAGGCTGAGGAGGGCTCGGGAGCGACTAGGATTGCGGCCATGACGGGCTTCACTGAACCTGCGAACACCCAGACCGCGCTCCTGCTCCTCGGCCGCGGATCCGACGCCGGGTCCGAGCGCGGCGTCGACTGCCCCGGCGAGCTGCCCGCGCCCTCCGACCCGGACCTGGTCGCGCGCGCGAAGGCCGCGAAGGAGGCGCTGGGCGGCAACGTGTTCGTCCTGGGCCACCACTACCAGCGCGACGAGGTGATCCAGTTCGCCGACGTCACCGGCGACTCGTTCAAGCTCGCGCAGCAGGCGGCGGCGCGGCCGGACGCGGAGTACATCGTGTTCTGCGGCGTGCACTTCATGGCCGAGAGCGCCGACATCCTCACCGGCGACCACCAGCGCGTGGTCCTCCCCGACCTGGCCGCGGGCTGCTCCATGGCCGACATGGCGACCGCCTCCCAGGTCGAGCAGTGCTGGGAGGACCTCCAGCGCGCCGGGATCGCCGACGTCACCGTCCCGGTCACCTACATGAACTCGACCGCCGCGATCAAGGGCTTCGTGGGCCGCGAGGGCGGCCTGGTCTGCACCTCCTCGAACGCCGAGCGGGCCCTGCGCTGGGCCTACGACCACGGCGAGAAGGTCCTGTTCCTGCCCGACCAGCACCTGGGCCGCAACACGATGGTCCGCGACATGGGCTACTCGCTCGACGACTGCGTGCTCTACAACCCGCACAAGCCGAACGGCGGGCTCACCGACGACGAGCTGCGGAACGCGAAGATCATCCTGTGGAAGGGCCACTGCTCGGTCCACGGCCGGTTCACGCTCGAGTGCGTCGAGGAGATGCGCCGCGTCGACCCCGAGGTCAACATCCTGGTCCACCCCGAGTGCAAGCACGAGGTCGTCGAGGCCGCGGACTACGTCGGGTCGACCGAGTACATCATCCAGAAGCTCGAAGCGGCCGAGCCCGGCTCGTCGTGGGCGATCGGCACCGAGCTGAACCTGGTGCGGCGCTTGGCGAACCGCTTCCCGGACAAGAAGATCTCGTTCCTGGACAAGACGGTCTGCTACTGCTCGACGATGAACCGGATCGACCTGCCGCACCTGGTGTGGGCGCTCGAGGAGCTCGTGGCCGGGCGCGTGCCGAACGTCATCACCGTCGACGAGCGGACCGCCGGGTACGCGCGCGAGGCGCTCGACCGGATGCTCGCACTGCCGTAGCGGCGAGGGCCCGGAGTCGTTCGCCACAAAGACGTCCGCGAGGTGAACGGTTCCGGGTCCCCCGAACGTGTATCCATGGAGGCCGCGGGTGCGCATGATCACCGAGGGTTATACGGCTACCTGGGCGTTTTCCATGTGGCTATTCCGTTATCGTTGGTCCGCCAAGTCGATTCCCGGTGAACGAGAAATCTCTTGTAGCCGACTGTCGCATTGACGCTTCCCGGCTTCCGTAACCAGTACTCCCTTCCATCCGAGGAGATCTGTTGAGCAGCACCGACGCCACCCCGCTTTCCGAGGACATGCTGATCATCCACGGCGGCACCCCCCTGGAAGGGGAGGTGACCGTCCGCGGGGCGAAGAACCTCGTCTCCAAGGCGATGGTGGCCGCCCTGCTCGGGACCTCGCCGTCGGTCCTGCGCTCGGTGCCCGCGATCCGCGACGTCGAGGTCGTCACCGGCCTGCTGCGCGTCCACGGCGTCGACGTCGAGCTCGACGGCGACACGCTCTACATGGACCCCACCTCGGTCGAGTCCGCCGGCGTCGAGGAGATCAACGTCCACGCCGGGACCAGCCGCATCCCGATCCTCCTGTGCGGGCCCCTCCTGCACCGCCTCGGCCGCGCGTTCATCCCCGACCTCGGCGGCTGCAACATCGGCGGCCGCCCCATCGACTTCCACCTCGACGCGCTCCGCCAGTTCGGCGCGGTCGTCGAGAAAGACGCCTCCGGCACGCACCTGTCGGCCCCGAACGGGCTCCACGGCATCCGCTACGAGCTGGAGTTCCCGAGCGTCGGCGCCACCGAGCAGGTCCTGCTGACCGCCGTCATGGCGAAGGGCACCACGGAGCTGCGGAACGCCGCGATCGAGCCCGAGATCATCGACCTCATCTGCGTCCTCCAGAAGATGGGCGCGATCATCAAGGTCCACACCAACCGGGTCATCGAGATCGTCGGCGTCGACGAGCTCAAGGGCTACCGGCACCGCGCGCTCCCCGACCGCATCGAGGCCGCCTCGTGGGCGTCGGCGGCGCTCGCCACCGAGGGCAGCGTGTTCGTGCGCGGCGCGCAGCAGGCCGACATGATGACGTTCCTCAACGTGTTCCGCTCCATCGGCGGCGCGTACGAGGTCGACGACGATCCCGTCGAGGGCGGCATCCGCTTCTGGCACCCGGGCACCTCGCTCAAGCCGGTCGCGCTCGAGACCGACGTGCACCCCGGGCTCATGACCGACTGGCAGCAGCCGATCGTGGTCGCGCTGACCCAGGCCGACGGCCTGTCGATCATGCACGAGACCGTGTACGAGAACCGCTTCGGCTACACCTCCGAGCTGCGCCGCATGGGCGCGAACATCGAGCTGTACTCCGACTGCCTCGGCGGGACGCCGTGCCGGTGGGGCCGCCGCAACTTCCTGCACTCGGCCGTCATCGCCGGGCCCTCGAAGCTGCACGCCGCCGACCTCCAGATCCCCGACCTGCGCGCGGGCTTCAGCCACCTCATCGCGGCCATGGCCGCCGAGGGCACCTCCCGCGTCTACGGCGTGGACCGGTACATCACCCGCGGCTACGAGAACTTCGAGGAGAAGCTCCTCGGCCTCGGCGCGAAGATCGAGCGACCTGTCGTGAAATAGCCGGTGTTCCGGACGTAGGTATGCTTGCAGGACCACCGCCCGCAGCGAGTTGAGGAAGGCCGATCGTCCGTGGCCAAGAAGTCCGTCCAGGCAGCACCGGAAACCGAGGAACCGAAGCCGGTTTCGGCCACGGACAAGAAGGGGAAGGCCACGCCCAAGCGGCCCAACCAGTCGAAGGCCCGGCCCCCGGTGAACCCGCCGCTCACGAACAAGGAGAAGCGGGAGGCCGCCAAGAAGGCCGGCCCGCTCACCAAGGAGCAGAAGAAGCAGGCGCGCGAAGACGTCAGGGCCGAGCGCGCCCGCATCGCCGAGGGCCAGTGGAAGGGCGACCCGCTCTTCGACAAGTACCACCTCCCCCGCGACCGCGGGGCCGAGCGGCTGCTCGTGCGCGACATCGTCGACGCGCGCTGGTCCATCGGCCAGTACTACATGTTCGCCGCGTTCGCGATCCTCATCCTCTCCACCGGCTCGGTCCAGCTCCAGAGCTACCTGTTCATCGCGCTCCTGGTCCTCACCGCCGCGATCATCGTCGAGTCGGTGTTCCTGACGCGCAAGGTCAAGCGCATCGTCCTCAAGCGCTTCCCGAAGACCACGCAGCGCATGGCCGGCCTGAACTGGTACGCGATCCAGCGGAGCATCATGCCCCGCTCGATGCGCAACCCGCGCGCCCGCATGAGCTACAAGGCCACCGAGGACGACCTCGGCAAGATCGTCAAATGACCGGGCGGGGCTGCCCGGCCCCGCCTCCGCACGGCGATCGCGCCCGGGGTCGCTCGACTGTCCCTCCCCGGTCCCGATGGCTTACCCTCGATACTGACGTAGCCCTCTCTGACCCCGGAAAGTAGTCAACGTGGTTGATGTCGCGGCGGACTTGCGGGCGGGGCTGTTCCGCGCCCTCGGCCCACTCGATCGCGCCACCATGCGCCACGCCATCGCCGACACCGTCGCCCTCCAGCAGATCCGCGAGGAGGCCACGCTCCGGCTCGCCCGCCACGCCGCCGAGGCCGACCAGTCGCGGCTCCTCGGGGTGCGGGCCGTCATCCTCCGCGTCCTCGGCGACTTCGACGGCGCCGAGGTCGACGCCGCCGCGGCCGTCAAGTACGCCGAGGCCGTCGGCGCCGACCTGCTCCTGGCCCCCGCCCGCGCCCGCCTCGCGCAGATCCTGCGCGTCCGCGGCCGCTACGAGGAGGCCGACCAGCTGTTCGCGCTCGCCGAGGCCGGGGAGCTGCCGCGGACCCTCACCGGGGCCGTCCGCGCCTACGCAGGGCTGTCGTGCATCGCGCAGGGCCGCATCACCGAGTCGCTCATCCACGTGCAGCGCGCCTCCGAGCAGAACCCGCACGGGTTCGTCATGCAGATCGTCGAGACCGCGCTCAGCCTCATCGAGGAGCACGCCGCGAAGTACGGGTTCGGCGCGCCGCCACGCGGCTGGGCCGAGCGGGCCGGGTACCCCGCGCCCGAGCGGTTCCAGGACCCGCAGACCGGCCGCTTCGGGTACCTCGGGCACGACGGGCGGCCCGTCGTGCAGGCCGCGTTCAGCCAGGCCGGGGACTTCCGCGGCGGCGTCGCCGCCGTCTGCCAGGCCGACTGGGGCGCCATCGACCGCAACGGCACGGTCGTCGTCCCCATGCTCTACGGGTCCATGGAGACGCCCACCGCCGACGGGCGCACCGTCACCGGGTTCGTCAACGGCGTCGCCGTCGCCGGCCAGCGCGGCCGCGTCATCGTCGTCCACAAGACCGGCCGCGTCGTCGTCCCCCCGCGCTACCAGCGCGTCGAGGTCCACCCCGCGGGGTTCCTCGTCACCGACGGGTACTCGTGGGGCGCGCTCGGGTTCGACGGCAACGAGCTGCTGCCGGTGCGCGGGGACCGCGGCGAGTCGCTGCGGCACCTCGACGCGGCCGTCTCGATCGACGACGGGCCCCTGTAGCCCTTGTGATGGCGGTTGCTTTTGCAGCTAGCCGCTCGGCAGGTAGGCTCTGTACCCATGGAATTCCGTCATCTCGGCCGCTCCGGCCTCGTCATCTCCGAACTGGTCTACGGCAACTGGATCACCCACGGCGGGCAGGTGGAGGAGGACGCCGCCGTCGCGTGCGTGAACGCCGCCCTCGACGCCGGGATCACCACCTTCGACACCGCCGACGTGTACGCCCAGGGCGCCGCTGAGGAGGTCCTCGGCCGCGCGCTCAAGGACCAGCGCCGCGACGGCATCGAGATCTTCACCAAGGTCTACTGGCCGATGGGCCCGGGCAAGAACGACCGGGGCCTGTCCGCGAAGCACATCAAGGAGTCGATCGACAACTCCCTGACGCGCCTCCAGACCGACCGCGTGGAGCTGTACCAGGCGCACCGCTGGGACGTGGAGACCCCGCTCGAGGAGACCATGCAGGCGTTCGCCGACGTGGTCCACTCCGGCAAGGCCCACTACATCGGCGTGTCCGAGTGGACCGCCGAGCAGATCCGCGCCGCGGCCGCGCTCGCCAAGGAGCTGAAGATCCAGCTCGTGTCCTCGCAGCCGCAGTACTCGCTGCTGTGGCGGGTCATCGAGGAAGAGGTCGTCCCGGCCTCCGAGGAGCTGGGCATCGGCCAGATCGTGTGGTCCCCGCTCGCCGGCGGCGTGCTGTCGGGCAAGTACAAGCCGGGCCAGGCGGCCCCGGCGGGCTCGCGCGGCGCCGACCCGAAGTTCGGGCGCTTCGTCGAGGGCTGGCTCAAGGACGACGTCCTCGAACGCGTCCAGCAGCTCGGCCCGATCGCCGAGGAGCAGGGCCTGACCATCGCGCAGCTGTCGCTCGCATGGGTCCTCCAGAACTCGAACGTGTCCGCGGCGATCATCGGCGCGACCCGTCCCGAGCAGGTCGTGGAGAACGTCAAGGCCGTCGGCGTGAAGCTGCCCGAGGACGTCTACGCGAAGATCAACGAGCTGTTCGCGCCGGTGTCGGTCACCGACCCGAAGGAGACGACGGCGCCGAACCCGCGCGCCTGATCGCCCGCTCGATCATCTGAGGATCGGCCGCATCGAACCATTCGATGCGGCCGTCCCTTTTGAACCAGGAGCGCTGGCGGCGCACGAACCGGCGCGTGCCCTGCACGGTGAGCCGGAACGCCTCCTCCTCCGAGTACTCGCCCGCGAAGTGGGCGAGGACCTGCTGGTAGCCGAGGGCGCGGGACGCGGTGCGGCCCTCGCGCAGCCCCTGTGCTTCGAGGGCGCGGACTTCGTCGAGGAGCCCGGCGTCCCACATGAGCTGCACGCGCCGCTCGATGCGCTCGTCGAGGGCCGGCGTGTCGAGGTCGACGCCGATGCGGACGGCCTCGAGGTGGGCTTTCGGCTCGGGGAGCGAGGCGGTGAAGGAGCCGGTCAGCTCGACGACTTCGAGGGCGCGGACGACGCGTCGCCCGTTCGAGGGGAGGATCGCCTTCGCGGCCTCGGGGTCGAGCGCCTTCAGGCGCTCCCAGAGGGCGGCGGAGCCGTCGCGTTCGAGGTCGGCTTCGAGGCGGGCGCGGATGACGGGGTCGGTGCCGGGGAAGTCCATCTCGTCGAGCGCGGCCTGCACGTAGAGCCCTGAGCCGCCGACGAGGATCGGGCGGTTCCCGCGGGCGCGGATCGCGGCGATCGCCTCGCGGGCGAGGCGCTGGTATCCGGCGACGTCGGCCGCTTCGGTGACGTCGAGGACGTCGAAGACGTGGTGGGGGACGCCGCGGCGCTCGGCGGCAGTGATCTTCGCGGTGCCGATGTCCATGCCGCGGTACAGCTGCATCGAGTCGGCGTTGACGACCTCCCCGCCCAGGGCCTCGGCAAGCGCGATCGACAGCGCCGTCTTCCCGGCCGCGGTGGGGCCTACGACGGCGATCACCGGCGGTTGTAGGGTTGGGTTGCCGCCGACTGCGCTCCTCAATTGAACGACCCCCTCGGTTCGCGCGGCCCCCACCCGGCTGGCGGCGACCCGCCGACCACCGTAAGGTACGGGAAATACGTCCCTAAGTTCGTGTGAAGGATTTGAGATTACCGCGATGAGTGACCTCGGAGACTGGACCAGCTTCGGCCGCATCGACGCCGACGGCACGGTCTATGTGAAGACCTCCTCCGGCGAGCGCGCGGTCGGCTCGTGGCAGGCCGGCTCCACCGATGAGGGGCTCGCGCACTTCGCGCGCAAGTACGCCGACCTCGTCGTGGAGGTCGATCTCATCGCCGCCCGCCTGAACTCGGAGTCCGCCGACGTCGAGCAGGCCGCCTCGCAGCTGCGCAAGCTCCGCGAGGGCCTGGACACGGCCGCGGTGGTCGGGGACGTCGAGGGCCTGGCGACCCGCCTCGACGGCCTGTCGAAGCACGCCGAGGACAAGCTCGGCGAGTTCAAGGCCGCGAAGGAGACCGAGCGCGCCGAGGCCGTCGCCGCCAAGGAGGCCCTGGTGGCCGAGGCGGAGGACCTGGCGTCGCGCGACAGCCACTGGAAGGCGTCGGGGCAGCGCTTCAGCGAGATGATCGAGGAGTGGAAGGCGATCCACGGGGTCGACCGGAAGACCGATCAGAAGCTGTGGCGGCGCTTTTCGGCCGCGCGCGACACGTTCACGCGCCACCGCGGGGCCTACTTCTCGCAGCTCGACGCCGAGCGCAAGGTGATCGGCTCGAAGAAGGAAGAGCTCATCGCCCAGGCCGAGGCGCTGTCGACCTCGACCGACTGGGGACCCACCGCCGACGCCCTCAAGGGCCTCATGGCCGAGTGGAAGGACGCCGGGCGGCTCGCGCCCGACGCCGAGCAGAAGGCCTGGAAGCGGTTCCGGGCGGCGCAGGACGTCTTCTTCAACGCGCGCTCCGAGGTGTTCTCGGCCCGCGACGCGGAGCTGGAGGCGAACCAGGCCGCCAAGGAGGAGCTGCTCAAGCAGGCCGAGGCCCTCGACATCGAGGCCGACCCGAAGGCCGCGCAGAACGCGTTCCGCGACCTCCAGGCCGGGTGGCACGACATCGGCGCGGTCCCGCGCAAGAACCAGGCCAAGCTCCAGCGGCGCCTGCGCAACGTCGAGGACAAGCTCCGCGACGCGCTCGACACCGCGTGGCGCAAGGTCCCGGTCGAGGAGAACCCGCTGCTGCTCCAGATGCGCCAGCAGGTCGCCGAGGCCGAGGAGAAGCTCGCCCGCGCGAAGGCCGACGGGAACGCCGGCCGGATCAAGAAGGCGGAATCGGACCTCGCGAGCAAGAAGCAGTTCCTGCAGCTTGCGGAAGGAACCAAGTAGCACAAGCTGCAGCTGGCTGAGGGCTCCAAGTAGACGGAACCGGCAGCCTGCCGGACGGCGGTTTGGCGTTCGCGGGCGGATCGGGATAATCGGATATGGGCTACGACGGCGTGGACCGCTTCGGTCCGCGCCGTTCGCCGTGCCCCGCCCCGACCGTGTCACCCCCGGACAGGAAGGCAGCCGCATGACCCTCGAATCGCTCCCCCGCCAGTTCATCGACGCCGACAGGATCTTCAACCTCCGCGACCTGGGCGGCTGGGAGGCCGCCGACGGCAGGAAGGTGCGGCCGGGCCGGGTGTTCCGGTCCGACAACCTCGGCATGGTCACCGACGCCGACGTGGACCTGCTCGTGAACCGGCTCGGCGTCAGGCACGTCATCGACCTGCGCCGCGGCGAGGAGCTGGAGGAGTACGGGCGGTTCCCCGAGACCGGCGGCGTCGAGTTCCACCACTTCGAGCTGCTGCACGTCAAGTGGGAGAACATCGGGAAGGACTACCCCGAGGGCTCGGAGGTCGTGCAGTTCCTGCGGCAGCGCTACTCCGGGATGCTCGAGTCCGGGTACCGGAGCGTGAAGGACTCGCTCGACGTGATCGCCTCGGGCGAGCCGGTCCTGTTCCACTGCATGGCGGGCAAGGACCGGACCGGCCTGATCGCGGCGGCGCTGCTGACGGCGCTCGGCGTCGGCGAGGAGGACATCGCCGCCGAGTACGCGCTGACGGAGTTCGGCATCGACCGGTGGCGGGCCTGGCGGGACGCGAACCTGGGGAGGCCCGGGGTCGAGTCGGGCCTGCGGACGCCGCCGGAGGCGATGCTGGAGACGCTCGCTGAGATGCGGGCCCGCTACGGGTCGATGGCCGACTACCTCACCGCGATCGAGTTCGCCCAGTCGGATTCCCTTCGCGCGCAACTGCTCGAGTGACCTGGCGTCCCACCTGCCGTCACTTACCGGTCGGCAGGTGGGAAATCGATTGCGGAATGTCACAGGGCCCTCGTAGCTTTGAACGGTGGGCTCAGAGCGGTTGAAAACTCCAGAAGAATCCGACAATCCCCCCGAACGTCAGTCGGCGCTGACGAACCTCTGGCGGATGAGGAAGTACCTGCATCCGTACCGGTACCGCCTCGCGCTGCTGTGGTCGATGGTGCTGCTGAACATCGTCTCCGGCCTGGCGATCCCGCCGCTGGTCGGCCGGGCCATCGACGGGCCGATCGCGCACAAGGACATTCCGGCGCTGTGGGCGATCGTCGGCGTCATCGCCGTCCTCGGCGCCGCCGACGCGCTGCTCAACCTGGTGCGGCGCTACTTCCAGACGACCACGGCGATGGCCATCGAGGCCGACATCCGCGGCGCCCTGTACGAGCACCTCCAGGTGCTCCACACCGGGTTCCACGACCGGTGGCAGACCGGGCAGCTCCTCGCCCGCGTCACCTCCGACCTCGGCATGGTCCGGCGGTTCTTCGCCGGCGGCCTGGTCTTCGCGATCACCTCGATCGGCATGATCGCCATCATCATGGGGCAGCTGCTGTTCATCGAATGGCGCCTGGCCCTCATCGTCGCGGCCTCCGCGGTCCCGCTGTTCCTCATCGGCCGCAAGTTCTTCCGCGAGTACCTCCCCGCGGCCAGGTCCGAGCAGGACCAGTCCGGCGAGGTCTCCAGCGCCGCGGAGGAGTCGGCGCTCGGCATCCGCGCCATCAAGGCGCTCGGGCGCGGCCCGCTCATGGCCGCCCGCTTCGAGAAGGAGGCCGAGGAGCTGCGGTCCCGCTCGATCTTCAAGAGCATGATCGCGTCCCGGTCCTGGTCGGGCTACGACGCCATCGCCACCGCGGCCGTCGGCGGCGTCCTCGTGCTCGGCGCGACCATGGTCGCGTCCGGCTCGATGTCCGTGGGCGACCTGACCGCGTTCATCATGCTGCAACTGGCGCTCCTGTGGCCGATCGAGGCGTCGGGCTGGGTCATGGCCCACGGCAACGAGGCCATGACCGCCGCCGACCGCGTCTACGACGTGTTCGACACCGAGCCGGCCATCAAGGACCGCCCGAACGCCAAGGTCATCGACCGCAGCGAGGTCCGCGGCGAGCTCGTCTTCGAGGGCGTGCGCTTCGCGTTCGAGGACGACGACCGGGAAGTCCTCGCAGGCGTCGACCTGCGCGTCCAGCCCGGCGAGACCGTCGCCATCGCGGGCAAGACCGGCTCGGGCAAGACCACGCTCGTGTCCCTGCCCTCGCGCCTGAACGACCCGACCGCCGGCCGGATCCTCCTGGACGGCACCGACATCCGCGACCTGAAGCTGGAGAACCTCCGCTCGGTCGTCACCACCGCGTTCGAGGAGGCGACGCTGTTCTCCATGAGCGTCCGCGAGAACCTCGCCCTCGGACGCCCCGGCGCCGGCGAAGCGGACCTCGAAGAGGCCGTGCGCGTCGCCCAGGCCGAGTTCGTCTACGACCTGCCGTACGGCCTCGACACCCGCATCGGCGAGCAGGGCCTGTCCCTGTCCGGCGGCCAGCGCCAGCGCCTCGCGCTCGCCCGCGCCGTTGTCGTGCGGCCCGCGGTGCTCGTCCTCGACGACCCGCTGTCCGCGCTCGACGTGCACACCGAGGAGCTGGTGGAGCGCGCGCTCGCGCAGGTCCTGCGGGACACCACGGCGCTCGTCGTGGTCCACCGGCCGTCCACCGTGGCCTTGGCGGACAAGGTGGCGCTGCTCCATGAGGGCCGGATCGCGGCGTTCGGGCGGCACTCCGAGCTGATGGCGTCCAGTCCCGAGTACGTCGACGTGCTCTCCGCGGAATCTGAGGAGGTTGCGGCGTGACCGTCACCGAGACCGAGAAGCCCGACAAGCACGCGGCGTGGCGCGGTCGCGCGGAGTCCGCGGAGGCGGACCGCACGTCCGCCGAGGTGGACGACGCCGAGTCGATCAAGGAGCTGCGGCAGAAGAGCCGGGCGCTGCTGGGGTGGATGATCCGCCCGCACAAGAAGGGGATCGCGTTCCTGTGCGCGATCCTGGTGGTGCAGAACTTCACGAGCATGGCGACGCCGCTGCTGGTCATGTTCGGGATCGACAACGCGATCCCGGCGATCGCCGAGCGCGGCGACTACTCGATGCTCATCGGGATCGCCGCGGTGTTCGCGGTGGTGTCGGTCCTGAAGTACGTGTGCGTGCGGCTGTACATCGCGCAGTCGGCGAAGGTCGGCAACGCGATGCTGTTCGCCCTGCGCGGCAGGGTGTTCCGCAAGTTCCAGGACCTGTCGGTGTCGTTCCACGAGCGGTTCACGTCGGGGCGCGTGACGGCCCGGCAGTCCTCGGACATGGAGTCGATCCGGGAGATGACGGAGAACGGCGTCGACGACCTGGTGCTGGCGGCGCTGAACGTCGTGACGATCACGATCGTGATGCTGGTGATCGACCCGCTGCTGGCGGCGGTGTCGCTGCTGACGTTCCCGCTGATGCTGCTGCTGGGCCGGTGGTTCAGCAAGGTGTCGGCGGTGGCGTACCGGAAGGCGCGCGAGACCGTGGCGCTCCTGATCGTGTACTTCGTGGAGTCGATGGGCGGGGTGCGGGCGGTGCAGGCGTACCGGCGCGAGCCTCGCGACCGGGAGCTGTTCGCGGGGCTGAACACCGACAACCAGTTCGCGCAGGCGAAGGGGCATCAGCAGAACGCGTTCATGTCGGGCGGGATGCGCGGCATCGGGCACCTGGCGACGGTGGTGGTGCTGCTGTTCGGCGGCTGGCAGGTCATGCAGGGGAACACCGAGCTGGGCGTGCTGGCGGCGTTCCTGCTGTACATGAAGCGGTTCTTCGACCCGCTGAACGAGCTGGTGCAGTTCTACAACGTGCTCCAGTCGGCGACGTCGGCGCTGGAGAAGCTCTCGGGCGTGCTCGACGAGCCGGTGGAGGTCCCGGAGCCGTTGGAGCCCAAGACGATCGCGTCGGCGCGCGGGGAGCTGCGGTTCGACGCGGTGGAGTTCCGGTACCGGGAGGACCAGGTGGTCCTGCCGGGGCTGGACCTGCGGGTGCCGGGCGGGCAGACGCTGGCGCTGGTCGGTGCGACGGGTGCGGGGAAGACGACGATCGCGAAGCTGGTGAGCCGGTTCTACGACCCTGGCTCGGGTTCGGTGTCGCTGGACGGCGTGGACCTGCGGGACCTGTCGGAGGCGGACCTGCGCGGGAACATCGTCATGATCACGCAGGAGAACTTCCTGTTCAACGGGACGATCGCGGAGAACATCGAGCTGGGCAAGCCGGGTGCGTCGCGGGAGCGGATCGTGGAGGCGGCGAAGGTCGTCGGCGCGCACGAGTTCATCGACGCGCTGCCCGAGGGGTACGACACGCACGTGCGCAAGCGCGGCGGGCGCCTGTCGGCGGGGCAGCGGCAGCTGGTGGTGTTCGCGCGGGCGTTCCTGGCGGATCCGCGGGTGCTCATCCTGGACGAGGCGACGAGTTCGCTCGACATCCCGTCGGAGCGGCTGGTGCAGCGGGCTCTGCGCACGATCCTGGCGGACCGCACGGCGATCATCATCGCCCACCGGCTCTCCACTGTGGAGATCGCGGACCGGGTGCTGGTCCTGGAGCACGGCCGGATCATCGAGGACGGCCGCCCCGACGAGCTCATCGACCGCGGCGGCGAGTACGCGACGCTGCACCGCCAGTGGGAGGACTCGCTGGTCTAGCGCTATGAGGCGGTGACGATGTAGTAGTCGAGCCAGCCGTTCTCGTAGCAGCGCAGCAGGTTCCGGCCCCAGGAGTCCTTGAACTCCGTCTGGGAGACCCAGCGGTCGAACTGGTGCCACACGTGGCCGCCGATGGACTCGGCGGCCACGTCCGTGAAGCCGGCCGCTTCGAGGTCGGCGGTGAAGGCGCCGAGGGGGTGGACGACGTCGACGCCGGAGGCGACGGTCTCCAGGAGGTCGGCGAGGGGGCCGTCCCCGGCGCCGAGGGGCGCGAAGAACGTGGCGGCGGCGAGGTGGCCGCCGGGCCGGATGACGCGGCGGGCCTCGCGAGCCACTGCGGCGAGGTCGTCGACGTGCTGGAGCGCTTCGACGGAGTAGGCGCCGTCGAAGGAGTCGCCAGGGAAGGGCAGCTCGGTCGCGGAGCCCTCCTGGAACTGGAGGCGGCCCGAAAGCCGTTCCAGCGCTTCGGCATTGGCGTCGGCGGCGCGGGCGAGCTGGGCCTTCGAGCGGTCGAGGCCGGTCGTGTAGGCGGCGTACTCGCGGGCGACGAGCGCGGTCCCGACGCCGATGCCGCAGCCGATCTCGAGCAGCTGCACCCCTGGGGGCGTGGGGATCCGGGCCAGGGTCTGCCGGTACAGCTCGGCCTGGCTGGCGGTGCGCTCGGCGAGCGTGAGGTCGCGGCCGGGGTCGGTGTCGCCCCAGTACCCGTAGTTGATGAAGGACCCCGAGAACAGCGACAGCGAACTCAAGTCCAGTTCGCCGTACATGAGGTCGCGCTTGGCCTGAACGTCGATTTCCTGTTCCATCGCCCGATTCTGGCACGGGGGGCCGACGGCCGCCTCATGCGCCGGGTCAGCAGGAGTCGCAGCCGGGCCCCTCCTGCTTCGGCAAGGGCTTCTTGCCGATCGAGGGCATGCCGAGGCTGACGCCGGGGAGCTTCGTGGCCTTGCCGGAGGCCCACGCGTCGCCGGCCTTCGTGGCGCGGTGCGCCAGGACCGGGCCGTCGGCGACGAGGTGGTGCGGGGCGCCGTAGGTGACCGCGGTGGTGACGACGTCGCCGGGGCGCACGCCCTCGGCGTTCCCGGTCGGGTCCGTCTCGGAAGGGGTGACGGTGAAGTGGACCAGGCGGCCGTCGCGGGCGCGGCCCGAGAGGCGGCCGGTGGCCTCGTCCTTGCGGCCGTCGCCGACGGTCACGAGCACTTCGACCTCGGTGCCCTCGAGCTTGCGGTTCTCCTCCCAGGAGATGCGCTCCTGGAGTTCGACCAGCCGCTCGTACCGCTCCTGGACGACGGCCTTGGGGATCTGGTCGGCCATGGTCGCGGCGGGCGTGCCTGGCCGGATCGAGTACTGGAACGTGAAGGCGCTGGAGAAGCGGGCCTTCTCGACGACGTCGAGGGTGGCCTGGAAGTCCTCCTCGGTCTCGCCGGGGAAGCCGACGATGATGTCGGTGGTGATGGCCGCGTCGGGCATGGCCGCGCGGACCTTGTCGAGGATCTCCAGGTACTTGCCGGAGCGGTAGGACCGGCGCATCTCCTTGAGGACGCGGTCGGAGCCGGACTGGAGCGGCATGTGCAGCTGGTGGCAGACGTTCGGGGTCTCGGCCATCGCCGCGATGACGTCGTCGGTGAAGTTCTTCGGGTGCGGGCTGGTGAAGCGGACCCGCTCCAGGCCCTCGATGGCGCCGCAGGCACGCAGGAGCTTCCCGAAGGCGAGCTTGTCGCCGAACTCGACGCCGTACGTGTTCACGTTCTGGCCCAGCAGGGTCACCTCGGAGACGCCCTCGTCCACGAGCGCCTGGACCTCGGCGAGGATCTCGCCGGGGCGGCGGTCCTTCTCCTTGCCGCGCAGCGACGGCACGATGCAGAACGTGCAGGTGTTGTTGCAGCCCACGGAGATCGACACCCAGCCCGAGTAGGTCGAGTCGCGCTTGGTGGGGAGGGCGGAGGGGAACGTCTCCAGGGTCTCGAGGATCTCGACCTCGGCCTCCTGGTTGTGGCGGGCGCGCTCGAGCAGCACCGGGAGCGAGCCGATGTTGTGCGTGCCGAAGACCGCGTCGACCCACGGGGCGCGCTTGACGATCTCGCCGCGGTCCTTCTGCGCCAGGCAGCCGCCGACGGCGATCTGCATGTCGGGGTTGGCGCGCTTCGCGGGCGCGAGGTGGCTCAGGTTGCCGTACAGCTTGTTGTCGGCGTTCTCGCGCACCGCGCAGGTGTTGAACACGACCAGGTCCGGCGCCGACTCCCCCTCGACCGGGACGTAGCCCGCCGCTTCGAGCAGGCCCCCGATGCGCTCGGAGTCGTGCACGTTCATCTGACAGCCGTACGTCTTCACCTGGTACGTCTTCACACCGTTCACAGCCACACCCCCAGGATAGACGCGAGGCCGGTCACACGATCAGGGCCGGGAGCGCGACCGGACGGTGACGCTCCGCAGTCGCATTACCGCCCACAGTGCACTGTCGTCCGTCCGCCTGTTCACAACGTTTCACAGAGTGCGCGATGTTCACCCTGATTGTTCACGGTAAAGCCCGCTAGTCGCGCAAACTTATCCTTGTCCGGTCTTGTGCGGCTCTCACCGTCCTTATAAGGTGGCCTGCGTGCCGCCTGATCCCCCACGAGACGGTGGCTTCCCCACCAAAGACCCCACCAGCCTCTCTTACCATCATTTCCATTCAAGGAAGAACATGCGCCTCAAATCCACCACCGGCGCGGTCTTGGCCGCTGCCGCACTGCTCGCGACCGGTGCCTGTGTCTCGGAAGACACGAACGAAGCCTCCTCCGACAGCGCCCTCTCCGGCTCGGGCACCGGAGCGGACTGCACCATCGACGAGACCGTCAAGATCGGCGCCGTCTTCAGCCTCACCGAAGCAGCCGCGTTCGCCGGCACCTATCAGCAAGAGGGCCTTGCGATGGGCTTCGAAGAACTCAATGCCGCCGGGGGCATCACCTACGAGGTGATCCAGGAGGACGACAAGACCAGCGTCGAGGACTCCGTGGCCGCCTTCGGGAAGCTCATCGACCGCGACGAGGTGTCCGCCATCGTCGGCCCGACCCTCTCCAACATGGCCTTCACGACCTACACCGACGCGGAGAGCGCCGGCGTCCCCGCGCTCGGCGTCTCCACCACCGCCGAGGGCATCCCGGAGATGGGCGACTACATCTTCCGCGCCTCGCTGCCCGAGGAGGTCGCGCTCGCCGCGTCCATCCCGGCCGCCAAGGAGGCCCTGGGCCTGACCAAGGTCGCCGTCCTCTACGACAACGCGGACGAGTTCACCACCTCCGCGGCCAACACGATCAAGGACGTCCTGAACGACGAGGGCATCGAGATCGTCGCCGAGGAGACCTTCGAGACCGCCGACACCGACTTCGCGGCGCAGCTCACCTCCGTGCTCGAGGCCGAGCCGGACGCCGTCATCCTCTCGGCCCTGCCCGGCGCGACCGTCCCGCTCGTCAAGCAGGCCCGCAACCTGGGCATCGAAGCCCCCATCGTCGGCGGCAACGCCTTCAACTCCCCCGTCCTGGTCGGCGCCCTCGAGGACGCCTCCGAGGGCCTCATCGTCGGCGGCGCCTGGAGCGCGGCCGCGGACACCACCGGCAACGCCGAGTTCATCGCCAACTACACCGAGAAGTACGGCCGCGCGCCCGACCAGTTCGCCGCCCAGGCGTACACCGCCGCCTACCTCCTCGACCAGGCGATCCGCGCCGACTGCGACGCGAACCGCGAGGCCATCAAGGACAACCTCGGCCAGATCCTCGAGTACGACTCCATCCTCGGCCCGATCTCGATCGACGAGAACGGCGAGGTCACCCAGGAGGCCGTCGTCCAGATCGTCCACGACGGCGCCTTCACGCTGCTGTAACCGCTTCGCCGGAACCCCGGCGGACCCCCGTCCCCACCTCCCCACAGGAATCCAGACATGCTGCAACAGTTGGCGAACGGCGTGTTCGCAGGCTCGATCTACGCGCTCTTCGCGATCGGCTTCACGCTCGTGTTCGGCGTGCTCCGACACCTGAACCTCGCCCACCCGGCGGTGTTCACGGCCGGGGCGTTCGTCGGCATCGAGGTCGCGGCGCGGACCGCGATCCCGATCTGGATCCTGTTCCCGGTGGTGGCCGCGTTCGGGGCGCTCGCCGGGGTCCTGGTGGAGCGCGTCGCGTTCCGGCCGCTGCGTGGCCGGGACGACGAGCACTTCGCCGGCCTCATCTCCTCCGTCGCGCTCGGCGGCGTCGTCATCGCGCTCCTCCAGGCGCGCTACGGCACCGACCCGCAGCACTTCGCGGCGGACTACTTCCCCAACCGGCTCTTCGAGGTCGCCGGCGTCCGGGTCACCCTGACGCAGCTGGTGACCCTCGGCCTCGCGCTGGTCCTCATGCTCGGCCTCGCATGGCTCGTCTCGGCGACCTCGCTGGGCCGGTCCATGCGGGCCGTCGCGGAGAACCCGACCGCGGCGAAGGTCCTCGGCGTCAACGTGGGGCGGGTGACCGCCGGGACGTACGCGCTCTCGTCGGCGCTCGGCACCGTCGCCGGGGCCCTCCTCGCGCTCAACCTCGGCCAGGCCGGGCGCGACCTCGGCGCCTCGATCGAGCTGGTCGGATTCGCCGTCATCATCCTCGGCGGCCTCGGCTCACTGTGGGGCGCCATGGCCGCCGGGGTGGTGCTCGGCGTCGCCGAGGCCATGACCATCCACCTGTTCGACTCCACCTGGAAGAGCATGGTCGCGTTCGCGCTGCTCTTCGCCGTGCTCGTGCTGCGCCCGCGCGGCCTCTTCGGCCACGTCAAGGTCAGGGAGGTCTGATGCTCGCCGGATACGACGCCCTCATCACCACCATCGCGCTCGGCGCGATCCTCGCCTACTCCTTCCACGTGGTCCTCATGGCCGGGCAGCTCAGCCTCGGCCAGGCCGGGTTCGCGTCCCTCGCGGCCTACGTCTCCACGCTGGTCGTCCCGACCGAGCCCATCGCCGGGTCGATCTCCCCCGTCATCGTCGGGCTCCCCGTCGGCGCGCTCGTCGGCGCCGCCGCCGCGTTCGCCGTCGGCCTGCCCGTGCTGCGCCTGCGCGGCGTGTTCCTCGCGATCGCGACCATCGCGTCCGCCGAGATGATCCGCGTGCTCATCAACAACGCCGAGTGGACCAACGGCGCCCTCGGCATGCGCCTCGACCGGTGGGTGACCTTCGACTTCGCGTGGGCCGTCGTCGCGGTCCTCGCGTACCTGTTCTGGCGCCTCGGGCCCTCCCGCTCGGGCCGCGCGTTCGCCGCCGTCCGCGAGGACGAGCTCGCCGCCGGGTCCATGGGCGTCGACGTCGCCCGCACCCGCATGGCCTCGTTCGTCGCCTCCGGCGCCATCGCGGGCGTCTACGGCGTCATGTTCGCCTACTTCTTCGGCCGCATCACGCCCGTCTCGTTCGACTTCAGCCTCACCGTGAACGGCCTCGTCACCGCCGTCCTCGGCGGCTACCTCGTGTTCTTCGGGCCCGTCCTCGGCGCCGCGTTCCTCGGGGCCGTCCCCGAAGTGCAGAACGCCCTCGGCCTCGAAGCGGGCTGGATCCACCCGCTCGTCACCGGCGTGCTCCTGCTCGCGGTCATCCTGTTCCTCCCCGGCGGCCTCTCGACCCTGTTCGCGCGGCTGCGCCGCGCGCCCGCCCGGCCCGGCCCCGACTACGCGCCCCTCGACGCGCTCGACCCGCTCCCCGACCCCGGGACGCCGCTCGCCTCGGTCGCCGGCCTGGCCAAGAGCTACGGCGCCGTCAACGCCGTCCGCGGCGTCGACCTGGAGATCCGCGCAGGAGAGGTCCTCGGCGTCATCGGCCCCAACGGCGCCGGGAAGACCACCCTCGTCAACATGATCTCCGGCCTCGAACCCCCCACGGCCGGTGAAGGCACCGTCCTCGGCGTCCCGATCGGCTCGCGCCCCCACCGCTTCGCGCAGGCCGGGGTCAGCCGGACCTTCCAGCACTCCAAGCTGTTCGAGCGCCTCACCGTCCTCGACAACGTCCTCGTCGGCACCCACGTCGTCAGCCGGTCCACCTACCTGCGCCGCCTCCTGTGGCTCCCGTCGGCGCGCCGCGACGAGCGCCGCGCCCTCGCCCTCGCCTGGGCCCAGCTCGAACGCGTCGGCCTCGCCGACCGCGCCGCCGCACGCCCCGGCGCGCTCTCCTACGGCGACCGCCGCCGCCTCGAGATCGCCCGCGCCCTCGCCGCCCACCCGACCCTGCTCATCCTCGACGAACCCGCCGCGGGCATGAACCACGTCGAGGCGGCCGAGCTCGCCTCGCTCATCCGCGGCCTCGCCGACGACGGCGTCACCGTCCTGTTCATCGAGCACAACGTGAAGATGGTCCTCGAAGCCTGCACCCGCCTCGTCGTCCTCGACTTCGGCGAGGTCATCGCCGAGGGCGAGCCGCGCGAGGTCGCCGCCGACCCGCGGGTCATCGAGGCGTACCTGGGCACCGAGGCAGAGCACGAGGAGTCCGAACATGTCTGAACCGATCCTCGAAGTCGAGTCGCTCAAGGTCGCCTACGGGCGCGTGCAGGCCGTCCGGGACGTGTCCTTCAGCGTTCCCGAAGGCGGCCTCCTCGCGCTCGTCGGCGCCAACGGCGCGGGCAAGAGCTCCGTGCTCGCCGCCGCCTCCGGCCTGGTCCGCCCCGCCTCGGGCCGCATCCGCTTCGAAGGGGAGGACGTCACCCGCCGCCCCGCGCACCGCCGCGTCGCCGCCGGGCTCGTCCTCGTCCCCGAAGGGCGCCAGATCCTCGGCACCCTCACCGTCGCCGAGAACCTGCTCCTCGGCGCGCACCGGCGCCGCCGCCAGGCGGCCCCCGAATCCGAGATGTACGACCTGTTCCCCGTCCTGGCCGAGCGGCGGGCCCTGCCCGCCGGATCGCTGTCCGGCGGCGAGCAGCAGATGCTGGCGATCGCCCGCGCGATGATCGCCAGGCCGCGGGTCGTCCTCCTGGACGAGCCCTCGATGGGGCTGGCCCCCAAGATGGTCGACGAGGTCTTCGCGGTCATCGAGAAGATCCGCGCCTCGGGCGTGACCGTCGTGCTGGTCGAGCAGAACGCCCGCCGGGCGCTGCGCGCGGCCGACACCGGACACGTCCTGGAGACCGGGGAGATCGCCCACAGCGGCCCCGCCTCCGAACTCCTGCAAGACCCCCGAGTCGTGAAAGCCTATCTGGGCGTCGAATAGCGCCGGCGCCCGCCGAAGGAACCCCTGAGATGAACGATGAGCTAGCCGAGTCCCCGCCGTCGCAGGCCAAGCGGCACCCGCGCGGCGGCCCCTGGTCCCGCATGAGGATCAGGACCAAGCTGACGATCATGCTGCTCGTCCCGGCGCTCACCCTGGCCGGGATGGTAGCGCTCCGTCTCGTCGAGTCGGCGGACGAGGCCCGCGACATCGGTGCGACCGCCGACGCGGTCGAACTCGCCCGCGACGTCAACGACGTGATCGTCGCGATCCAGGCCGAGCGCAAGGACGCCGCCCGGCTCGTGTACCAGGAGCAGACCGGCGTCACCGACGTCGAGTCGATCCAGAACTCCTTCGCGGGCAACGAGACCGACACCGGCGCGGCGCTCGACGCGCTCGCCGCGACCCGCGGCTCCCTCACCCTGGACGCCGAGTCGCAGGCGCTCCTGGAGCGCGCCGACGCCCCGCTGGAGCGGCTCGGGATCGCCCGCGACGCCGTCCACGACGGCTCCGTCGACGCCGTCCACCTCACGGTGTACAACTCCGTGGTCTCGCGCCTCGCGGCCGTCCTCGACCACGCCGTCGACCTCGCCGGGACCTCGGAGCTCACCCGGATCGTCCGCACCGCCGCGCTCCTGGCCGCGATCGACGAGTCCTCCGAGCAGATCCGCATGCTCGTGCTCTCCCTTGAGGACGGCAAGCCGCTCGCGGGCAAGCACCGGACCTTCATGCGGCTCACCGCCGCCCGCGAGGAGTCCCTCGCCGAGTACCGGCGCATGATCGCCCAGACCGACCCCGACGCCGCCGTGTTCGAGGTGGGCGGCCTCGGCGCCGCCGACGCCCGCGAGGCCAACGCGTTCGAGTCCACCATCGCGGGCTCGCGCTCCGACGAGGAGCAGGAGGTCGAGCACTACGCGCTCATGGCCGCCTACGACGCCCGGCACTCGGCCACCGCCGAGCTCGTCACCGCGTCCCTCGACGAGGCGACCGCGGAGGCCGAAGCCGTCAGCGCCGCCGCGATCCGAAGGCTCGCAACGGAATCGATCATCGCGATCGTGGCGCTCGCCATCGCGTTCCTCATCGCGTTCACCATCGGCCGCTCGGTCACCCGCGGCCTGCGCGACCTGTCGGGCTCGGCCCGGCAGATCGCCATGGTCGACCTCCCGCAGGCCGTCAAGCGCGTCGACCAGCAGCAGGGCCTAGGCGGGCTCAGCCCGTTCGAGTACGCCGCCCGCACGACGCCGCCCATGCAGGTCCGCGGCGACGACGAGCTCAGCGAGGTCGGCGAGGCGTTCAACATCGTCCACCGCGAGGCCATCCGCGTCTCCGCGCAGCAGGCCCTCCTTCGGTACCACGTCGGCGCGATCTTCGTCCGCCTCGCCCGCCGCGGCCACTCGCTCACCGGGCGGCTCACCGCCGAACTCGACGCGGCCGAGCAGAACGAGCAGGACCCCGAGCGGCTCCAGCGGCTGTTCCGCCTCGACCACCTCGCGTCGCTCATCGGGCGCGCGAACGACTCCCTGCTGGTCCTCGGCGGCTCTTCGGCCGCGAAGGTCCGCACCACCGACGCCTCGCTCGACGACGTGCTCATCGCGGCCCAGAGCCGCATCGAGTACTACACGCGCATCGAGGCCGCCGCCGACGAGGGCGCGTGGGTCAAGGCCGACCACGTCGACGACGTCGTCCAGCTCCTCGCCGAGCTCATGGACAACGCCACCCGCTACTCCGAGTCGGCCGCCGAGATCACCGCCCGGGTCCTCACCGGGAAGGTCATCATCCAGGTGCGCGACCACGGCATCGGCATCGAGCCCGACCGGATGGAGCGGTTCAACGACCGCCTCCGCCGCGACACCCCGGTGGACCTGGAGGCCATGCAGGCCATGGGCCTCACCGTGGTCGGCTTCCTCGCCGGGCGGCACGGCATCGAGGTGGAGCTGCGGCCCTCGATCGGCGGCGGCGTCGTCGCCGAGATCGCCGTGCCCGGCACGCTCCTCTCGTTCACCCCGCCGCCGCGCAACCAGCGCCCGGAGAACCTGACCGGCACCGCCGCCGGGGCCCGGACCGTGCCGCTGCCGCGGCCGCGGCGCAACGCCCCGCTGTTCGGCCGCCCCGACGGCGCCGACGCCCCGCCCGCCCAGGTCCCGGGGCAGCGCCAGCCCGCCAAGCACGTTGCGCCCGAACCGAAGGCGCTGCCCGCAGGCCCGAGCCCGCGAGTCTCCGCTGTGGACGACACCCGCCCGCTCCCGGTACTCTCCTCCTCGACGACGGCCGTGCTCTCCGAGCTCCCGGAGATCAAGTTCGATGTGACCGTGGTGCACGCCGACCCGTCCCTGCGGGCCGGTCACGCACTCCCCCAACCGAAGAAGGCGCCCACGTTCGGGCCGAACGGCCTGCCGCGGCGGGACCCGATGACCAATCTGGTCCCCGGCGCGGTCGCCCCCAGCCCGGGTCAGGACGGCATGGTCATCGAGCGCAACCCCCGGAGCATCGGCGCGACGTACTCCGCGTACGCCCGCGGCCTTTCGAGCAGCAGGACCGCTGGACCCCAAAATGAGAAATGACCCGGAGAACGATCATGAACACCACTAGTGCGCAACTGGACTTCCTTCTCAACGACTTCGTCGGCCGGGTGCCCCACGTGACGCACGTGATCGCCGTGGCCGCGGACGGGCTGCTCATCGCCTCGAACAACACGCTGCCGCGCGATGAGGCCGAGCGCCTGTCGGCCATCGCGTCCGGTCTGACGAGCCTCCTCGCCGGTGCGGCCAGGTCGCTCCAGGCCGACCCCGTGATCTCGAACCTGACGGAGATGAACGGCGGCTTCATGTTCTCGATGTCGGTGTCGAGCGGGGCGAGCATCCTCGCCCTCGCCGGCCTCAACTGCGACATCGGCCAGGTGGGCCACGAGCTCGCCAACCTCATCAACCAGGTCGGCCCGGCCCTCACCCCGGCCGCCCGCCAGGTCTACGCCGCCCAGTACCAGCAGCGTTAAGTCGAAAAAGAGGCCGGGACCCGCGCGGTGCGGCTCCCGGCCTTCTTCGTTGCGCTTGAGACTTAGGTGGTCTCGATGCTTTCGGGCGGCCTCAAGACTTCGATGTCGGTCCGGACGAAGTCCTCGCCCACGCACAGGATCGGCCAGCCGAGTTCGGCGGCGACTCCGTATACGATGCAGTCGCCGAAGTTCAACTTGGCGGGGTGCCGCCCTTTGCCGAACCTGCGCCATGATTCGAGTGCCCGTTCGGCCGACTTGGCCGTCACATCGACGATGTCGATCTCTGCGTCGCGAACGAATCGAGTGGCGATCCCGGTCTCGCGCGGACCGAAGCGGGACTCCAGAACCATGCTCAGCTCAAGATAGGTCGCCGCGGGCATGACCGCCGCGGTCGTCTGCGCAAGCGCGTCGGTCAGCCAGTCGGCGCCGGGCACCGCGCTCAAGATGGCGACAGCAGCGGAGGCGTCCACCACGAGGAAGTCGGCTTCGGTCACGTGGGGAGGCCGTTCTCGTCGTATCCGAGGATCTCGTCGGGGGCGCGGTCGTCGACGACCGGCATTTGCCGCAGCTCGGCCCGCAGCGCGTCGAGTCGGTGGCGGATGCGCCGGGAACGCGCGCCTTGCGTCTGCCGCTCCAGCCGTTCGCGGATCGCGGTTTCCACGGCCTCGGTCAGGGACTCGCCGGTGGCCGCGACCAGTTCGCGCGCGAGCTGGTCGGCCGCCGGGCTCTTGATGCTCAGTGCCATGTCCGTAATTCTACCGCAGGATCTAGAAATCTAGAACCTCCGCGCCGGGGCCGAACGCCGGTGGGCCGGGAGCCGCTTCGCGGCTCCCGGCCCACCGGGCTGAGTTACTGAAAACCTAGGCGGTCTCGGTGATCTTGCGCTGGACCCAGGGCATGAGGTCGCGCATCTTCTTGCCGACCTCTTCGAGCTGGTTGTCGGTCTGGACGGCCTGGAGCTTCTTGAAGTTCTCGCGCTTCTCGGACTCGGCGACCCACTCCTTGGCGAAGGTGCCGTCCTGGATCTCGCCGAGGATGCGCTTCATCTCCTTGCGGGTGTCGTCGTTGATGATGCGCGAGCCGCGGGAGACGCCGCCGTACTCGGCGGTGTCGGAGACGGAGTACCACATGTTGGTGAGGCCGCCCTCGTAGATCATGTCCACGATGAGCTTGAGCTCGTGCAGGCACTCGAAGTAGGCGGCCTCGGGCGCGTAGCCAGCTTCCACCAGGGTCTCGAAGCCGGCGCGGATGAGCTCGGCGGTACCGCCGCAGAGGACGACCTGCTCGCCGAACAGGTCGGTCTCGGTCTCCTCCTTGAAGGTGGTCTTCAGGACGCCGGCGCGGGTGCCGCCGATGGCCTTCGCGTAGGAGAGCGCGACGGCCTGGGTGTCGCCGGACGGGTCCTGCTCGACCGCGACGAGCGCGGGGACGCCCTTGCCGTCCACGAACTGGCGGCGGACCATGTGGCCCGGGCCCTTCGGGGCGACCATGGCGACGTTGACGTCCGCGGGGGCCTGGATCAGGTCGTAGCGGATGTTGAAACCGTGGCCGAAGAACAGGGAGTTCCCGGCGGACAGGTTCGGCGCGATCTCGTCGGCGTACAGCTTGGCCTGCACGGTGTCGGGGACGAGGATCATGATGACGTCGGCCCACGCGGCGGCCTCGGCGGGGGTGAGCACCTTCAGGCCCGCCTCCTCGGCCTTCGGACGCGACTTCGACCCTTCCTGGAGGCCGATGACGACCTCGACGCCGGAGTCCCGCAGGCTCAGCGAGTGGGCGTGGCCCTGCGAGCCGTAGCCGAGGACGGCGACCTTCTTGCCCTGGATGAGGGCCAGGTCGGCGTCGTCGTCGTAGAACACTTCAGCGGACATGCAAATGCTTCCTTCTTGACTAGCTATTCGGTGAGACGTAGCGCGACAGCGAGGCCATCGATTTGGCCCCCCGCCCGAGTGCGACCGTCCCCGACTGGACGAGCTCCTTGATCCCGAACGGCTCCAGGACTTCCAGGAACGCCTCGATCTTGTCGTGGTTCCCGGTGACCTCGAAGGTGACCGTGTCGGGTGTGACGTCGACCGAGCGGGCCTTGAACAGCTCGGCGGCGGCGATCACCTGGCCGCGGGTGGCGGCGTCGGCGCGGACCTTCACCAGCAGCAGTTCGCGCTGCACGGAGGCGCCCGCCTCGAGTTCCACGATCTTGAGGACGTGGACGAGCTTGTTGAGCTGCTTGGTGACCTGCTCCAGCGAACCCGCCTCGACGTCGACCACGATGGTGATGCGGCTGACGCCGGGGTGCTCGGTCAGTCCGACGGCGAGGGACTCGATGTTGAAGCCGCGCCTGGAGAACAGGGCGGCGACGCGGGCGAGGACGCCCGGCTTGTTCTCGACGAGGACGGACAGCGTGTGCTTGCTCATCATCAGATCTCCCCCTCGTCGTCGAAGTTCGGGCGCACGTCGCGCGCGTAGAGGATCTCGTCGTTGGAGACCCCGGCGGGGACCATCGGCCACACCATGGCGTCGGGGCCGACGGTGAAGTCGACGACGACGGGCCGGTCGTTGATCGCGTTGGCCTGGTTGATGACCGCGTCCACCTCGGCGGCGGTCTCGGCGCGCAGGCCGACGCAGCCGAGGGCCTCGGCGAGCTTCACGAAGTCGGGGATGCGCGGGGACGCCTCGGAGTGGTGCGTCGACAGGTTCGTGTTCGAGTACCGCTTGTCGTAGAACAGGGTCTGCCACTGGCGCACCATGCCGAGGTTGCCGTTGTTGATGACCGCGACCTTGATCGGGATGCCCTCGACCGCGCAGGTCGCGAGCTCCTGGTTGGTCATCTGGAAGCACCCGTCGCCGTCGACGGCCCACACGGTGCGGCCCATCTCGCCGAGCTTGGCGCCCATGGCCGCCGGGACGGCGAAGCCCATGGTGCCCAGGCCGCCCGAGTTGAGGAACGTGCCCGGGGTCTCGTAGTTGATGAACTGCGAGGCCCACATCTGGTGCTGGCCGACGCCCGCGGTCCAGATGGTGTCCTCGGGGGCCAGCTCGCCGAGGCGCTGGATGACCCACTGCGGGGTCAGCAGGCCGTCGTCGATGTCGGTGTAGCCCAGGGGGTACCGCCCGCGCAGGTCGTCGAGGGTCTCCCACCAGGTCTTCAGGCGCTCCTTGCCGGGGTCGGCGTAGGCCTCGGTCATGGCGGCGATGGCGGCGCGGCAGTCGCCCACGATCGGGACGTCCACTTCGCGGTTCTTGCCGATCTCGGCCGGGTCGATGTCGACGTGGACGATCTTCGCCTCGGGCGCGAACGAGTCGAGCTTCCCGGTGACGCGGTCGTCGAAGCGGGCGCCCAGGGCGACGATGAGGTCGGACTTCTGGAGCGCGTGGACGGCGGGCACGGTGCCGTGCATGCCGGGCATGCCCAGGTGCTGCGGGTGCGAGTCGGGGAAGGCGCCGCGGGCCATGAGCGTGGTGATGACGGGCGCGCCGGTCAGCTCGGCGAGCTCGCGCAGCTCGGCGTGGGCGCCGGACTTGACGACGCCGCCGCCGACGTAGAGCACGGGGCGCTTCGCCTCGGCGATGAGCGCGGCGGCCTCGCGGATCTGCTTGCCGTGCGGCTGCGTCGTGGGGCGGTAGCCCGGCAGGTCCATCTTGGGCGGCCACACGAACGGCGCGGTGCCCGACAGGATGTCCTTGGGGATGTCGACCAGGACGGGCCCGGGGCGTCCGGTGGCGGCCACGTGGAACGCCTCGGCGAGCACGCGCGGGATCTCCTCGCCGGTGGTCACCAGGTACGAGTGCTTGGTGATCGGCATGGTGATGCCGACGATGTCGGCCTCCTGGAACGCGTCGGTGCCGATCGCCGTCGAGGCGACCTGGCCGGTGATGGCGACGATCGGGACGGAGTCCATGTGGGCGTCGGCGAGCGGGGTCACCAGGTTGGTCGCGCCGGGCCCGGAGGTGGCCATGCACACGCCGACCTTGCCGGTGGCGAGCGCGTAGCCCTGGGCGGCGTGGCCGGCGCCCTGCTCGTGGCGGACGAGGACGTGGCGCACCTTCTCGGAGTCCAGGAGCGGGTCGTAGGCCGGGAGGATCGCGCCGCCCGGGATGCCGAAGACCGCTTCGACCTCGAGCTCCTCGAGGGCGCGGACGACGGCCTGCGCCCCGGTGAGGACGGGCGCGGCGGCGGGAGCGCCGAGCGGGGGTGCGGGCCTGGGTGCCTTCGGCCTCGCGGGCTGAGCTTTGGCAGCCTGCGTCCCTGCCGTTCCGGCCTGCGGGCCTGGCTTGGGTGCCTTCACTGGTGTGCTCATGTCCTTCGTCCAATAGGGAGATGTGGCTGGTTCGACATGCGGCGTCGTTCCCCGGGCAGAAAAAATCGCCCGCGTGCTAGGACGCACGGGGCGAGCGCACCGTCAAGGAACGACGGTGCGCTAGGTAAGTACTACGACGAGCGGCCGGGCGGCGAGGGCCTCGGTCGCGTTCTGGTCGTAGTTCTGCTGCGGCACGTCCCCCATGATTCACGATTCCGGCCCGTGAGTCAACTTTTCTCAGACTCCGGGACGTCGCTCGGCGTGTCGCGGGGTCCGGGGACGTCGTACGCCTCGGACGCGAGGGCCTTGGGCTCCTCGGTGAGCCAGCGCGTCAGGTCGTCGGGGTCCATGGGCTTGGCGAGCAGGTAGCCCTGCACGAGTGGGGCTTCGGCGGCGATCATGGCGTTGAGCTGGAGGTCGGTCTCGACGCCTTCGGCGATGACCTCCATGCCGAGGATGCGGCCGAGGGCGACGGTGACGGCGGCGAGGGGGCCGACGCCGCCGTCGTCCTTGGCGATGAGGTCGCGGTCGATCTTGAGGATGTCGACGGGGAGGCGGTCGAGCTGGCCGAGGGAGGAGTACCCGGATCCGAAGTCGTCCAAGGCGATCCGCACGCCGGCGCCGCGCAGGGCCCCGAGCTGGGCGATGAGGGTGTTCATCTGGTGGGAGAAGTCGTGCTCGGTGACTTCGAGCACGAGGCGCTTGGCGGGGACGCCCGCGGCGATGAGCGCGGTGTTGACCTCGGTGGCGAAGAGGTGGGTGTGGAGCTCCTTGACGGAGACGTTCACGGAGATCCAGGCCTTGATGCCGCCGTTGGCCCACGCGGCGAGCTGCTCGGCGGCGCGGTTGACGGTCCAGACCGCGAGGTCCTGGGTGAGGCCGGACTCGGTGGCGGCGGGGATGAACTCGGCGGGGCTGACGTGGCCGAGCCGGGGGTGGTGCCAGCGCATGAGGGCTTCGGCGCCGACGATGGAGCGGTCGGCGGTGGAGAAGACGGGCTGGTAGACGAGGCGGAGCTCGTCGCGGTGGATGGCGCCGCGCAGCTCCTGGGAGAGCTCGTTCTTGCGGCGGACGACGCGGTCGAACTCGGCGTCGTAGGTGGCGTAGCGGTTCTTCCCGGCCTGCTTGGCGGCGCGCAGGGCGAGGTCGGCGTTGCGCAGGAGCAGTTCGGGGTCGCCGAGTCCCTCTGCGGCGGTGGCGATCCCGACGGAGCCGGTGACGAAGACGGTGGACTCGTCGTGGAACTCGTAGGGCTCGCCGAGGCGGTCGACGAGGGCCTTGGCGGTGGCGACGGCTTCGGAGCGGCTGGCGCGCAGCAGGATCGCGAACTCGTCGCCGCCGAGGCGGGCGCCGACGTCGGTGGGGCGCAGGAGTTCCTTGATGCGGCGGGAGACCTCGACGAGGAGTTCGTCGCCGAAGTCGTGGCCGCGGGTGTCGTTGACGTTCTTGAAGCCGTCGAGGTCGAGCAGGAGCAGGGCGGTCTGGTGCTCCTCGGCGGCGACGCCGTCTTCGAGGCTCTGGAGGAGCGCCCGGCGGTTCGCGAGGCCGGTGAGGGGGTCGGAGTAGGCCATGCGGGCGAGCTCGGTCTCCAGGCTCCTGCGGGCGCCGACGTCCTCGACGCGGGCGACGAGGCCGCGGACCTGGGGGCGGCCGCGGAGGTCGGAGACGACGGTCTCGGTGTGGCGCCAGCGGCGGGCGGCGTCGCGGACGCGGACGTTGAGGGAGACCTGGCCGGTGTGGCTGAGGCCGTCGAGGAGGGCGCGCAGGTCCTCCTCGGTGTGGCGGCGGTCGTCGACGTGGACGAGGTCGAGGAAGGACGCGCCGAGGCATTCGCCGCCGTCGGTGGAGGGCCGCCACGCGGAGTCCTCGGGGTGCCAGGTGACGGTGAGGCGCTCGTCGAGGACGAGGACGGTGTCGGAGGCGACGCCGACTATGGCGGAGAGGCGGCGCTGCCGGGCCGTCGCCTCGCCGGTGACGCGCCGGACGTCGAAGTAGGTGAGGACGAGCCGGGCGCCGAGGGCGCCGACGGCGGCGAGGCCGAGGAGGGCCGCGTCGAGCGGGAGGGCCCCGCGGGTGGCGCCGTTGATGAGGACGGTGGCGGCGGCGAGGGCGCCCGCGCCGGCCATGACGGTGTAGTGGACGCCGGGGTAGTTCGGCTTGTCGATGGGGGCGGGCTTCTGGTGGCGCGCGGCGGTGTAGGTGACGCCGAGGAGGAGCGCGCAGGTGGCGACCCAGGCGACGGACCACCACAGGACGCGTTCCTCGGGGCGCAGCCACTGCCAGGCGACGAACGTGGACAGGCCGGTGAAGTGGACGGCGAAGACGGCGAGGTACGCGGAGGCGTGGCGGCGGCGCCACCGCTGGATGCGGAAGGTGGTGGTGAAGCCGACGCCGAGCATGACGACGCCCATCATGCCGGGGATGACGATCGCGAGGTCGCCTTCGCCGAGGGGGCCGCGCATCTGCGCGAACAGGGGGCGCGCGAACAGGGTCCAGGCGAAGAAGAGCACGCACAGGCCGACGAAGGAGCCGTCGACGAGGCGCCGCTGGACGGCCTGCGGGGCCCAGCCGCGGTCGGGCAGGCGCAGGAGCGCGAGGGCCCACAGGACGACCGCGGCGGCGAACCCGGATCCGGCGACGGCGTCGCCGGCGGGGTCGGGGAGCCAGCACGCGGCGGCGAAGGACGCGGCCATGGTCTGGATCCCGGCGGCCATGAGCTGGTAGGTGGTGCGGCGGCCCGGCTCGATGCGCCCGGCGGCGCGCCACATGAGCGAGCCGGCGCACGCGGCGCCGAGGGAGCCGAGGGCGGCGGCGGTGCCGGGGGCGATGGTCCCGAACGCGGTGTCGAGGGCGACCGTGACGGCCGCGGCGAGCACGGAGCACCACACTGCGGCGGTCGCGGTCCACGACAGCGATTGCCGGACGCGACGGGGGGTTGGCGTCATCCACTGGTCCGATCGTAGGAAGCCTCGTGCATTACAGGATGCCGCATGGTCCGCCGTTTCCGTCTCGGGCCCTCCGTGATTCCCGTTCGCGTCCGGTCATTCGCCTCCGGGCAGGGCCTTGATGAGGCGTTCGAGCGCGGTCGTGTCGGCGGCGTGGGCGGCGGCGGCCGCCTTGTCGGCCTCGGAGGCGTCGGCGCGGGCGGTGAAGAGCGCGGCGCGCAGGTCCGCCAGTTGTCCGTCGCGCTTCTCGGCCTCCTTGGCGGCCTTCTTGGCGTCGGCGCGGTACATGAGGACGGGGATGAGGACGGCGAGGGCGACGAACACGGCGGGGACCCACTGGCCGAACGCGGCGAGGGCGGCGGCGAGCGCGGTGATGACGGCGCCGGTGGCCGTGTACACGGGCTTGGAGGGGCCCTTGCTGTCGAAGCCGCTGCTGATGCGGTCTTCGAGGGCGGCGGCCTCGTCGGCGTCGTGCCCGGCGGCGGTGACGTCCACGGATCCGCCGCGGCGCTTGACGGTGACGACGGCGGGCGCGGGGGCCTCCATGGACTCCTGGAGGTGGTCGAGCCGGGCCCGCAGGAACGGCGCGGCGAGGTCGAGGGCCAAGCGGCGCAAGGCGATCGGGGTCTCGGGGTCGAACACGTCGCGACGGATCAGCTCGGCGACTGTCCCGGCGGCATCGGCCCAGGCC
Source organism: Glycomyces sp. NPDC047369 (assembly GCA_040643255.1). Classification (GTDB taxonomy): domain Bacteria; phylum Actinomycetota; class Actinomycetes; order Mycobacteriales; family Micromonosporaceae; genus Glycomyces. Next base: position 478,236 of record JBEYTX010000004.1, read on the forward strand.
GGGCGGCTGCGCAGCGGCGCCTCGCCGACGGCGAGTTCCTCCAGGCGCCGCACGAGCGGGAGCTCGGCGGGGCTGGGCTCCTCGATGAGGTCCTGGAGGCACCGGCGCCAGCGGCCGTCGAGGTCGGGCAGCTCGCCCGCGGTCTCGGCGGTGAGGTGCAGCCGCAGTGAGACGAGGGCCTCGGCGAGGGGCGGCTCCGCGGCGCCGACGGACCCGAAGGTCTCGATCGCGCGGTCCCACTCCTTCACACCGGTCTCGTCGAGGCCGGGCGCCGGCCCGTCGGCATCGGCCGCAGCGTCGGCGCCGGGTGCGAACAGCTCGCGCAGGCGTCCGGCGAGCTGCACGGCTGCGGCGGGGCCGAACGCGCCGAGGGCCGCCTGCTCCCACAGGCCCCGCCAGCCGTCCGCGACCTGGCCGGGCTCGGCGGCGCCGAGGTCGGGCGCGTCGGCGATGAGCCGCAGGAACGCGGCATCGACGAGGACCGCCTGCCCGAAGCAGCGGCCGACGGCGAGGTTGAACAGCTCGGCGCGGACCGCGTCGCGGCCGCGGGCGGCGGCGAGCCCGGTCGTCAAGTCCGCCGCGGGCGCGGTCCCGCCCGCGGGACGACCGCGCAGCACCAGCGGCAGGGTCGCCGAGGCGGCGGGCAGGAGCCAGTAGCCGGGCAGGTCGTGGAGGTCCGGGAGCCGGGCAGGCCGACCTTCCGCCAAGGCGCGGAACGCGTTCCGGATGTGCTTGCGGGCCTCGTACTCCTCGAATTCGAGGAGCCGGAACCGCAGGTCGGTCCAGGCGAACAGCGTTTCGATGCGTTCGGCCAGGCGCGAAGAGGCCGCGTCGATGCGGCCTTCGAGGCGCAGCTGCGCCTCCCGCTGCCGCTCCTCGGACTCGCGGGCCTGGCGGCGCTGCCGGCGGGCGAGCTCGTCGATGGCGTGCTCCTGCCTGCGGTCGCGGCCTTCGTCGGTCCAAACCCAGCGGTTCCTGGCGATGTCGTCCAATGCGCTCACGCGGGCACACTCCGGGGGCGAGGGGATGAGAGGACTTCATTCTGCCCCGGGAACGCCAGCGGCGGAGCCCTCCGTTCGGAGGACCCCGCCGCGGGTGACCATGTCCTTACTGGACCTTGCGGACGGCCCCGTCGCTCGCGGGGGTCGCCATCGACGCGTACGCCTGGAGCGCACGGGAGACGACCCGGTCGCGGCTCACCGGCGTGTACGGCTGCTCGCGCTTCTCCTGCGCGACCCGGCGCTGCTGGAGCACCGCGTCGTCGACCTGGAGCTCCAGCTTCCGGTTCGGGATGTCGATGGAGATGACGTCGCCGTCCTCGACCAGGGCGATGACCCCGCCGCCCGCCGCCTCGGGGCTGATGTGCCCGATCGACAGGCCCGAGGTGCCGCCGGAGAAGCGGCCGTCGGTGATGAGCGCGCACTTGCGGCCCAGTCCGCGGCCCTTCAGGAACGACGTCGGGTACAGCATCTCCTGCATGCCGGGGCCGCCCTTGGGGCCCTCGTAGCGGATGACGACCACTTCGCCCTCGACGACGGACTTGTCGAGGATCCCCTGCACCGCGTCCTCCTGGGACTCGAAGACGTGCGCGGGTCCGGTGAACGTCCAGTTCTCCTCGGGGACGCCCGCGACCTTGACGACCGAGCCGTCCTTGGCGAGGTTCCCGAACAGGACCGCCAGGCCGCCGTCCTTGGTGTAGGCGTGCTCGACGGACCGGATGCAGCCCTCTTCGGCGTCGGTGTCGAGGGTCTTCCAGCGGTTCGAGGTCGAGAACGCCTGCGTGGTGCGCACGTTGCCGGGCGCGGCGTGGAACAGCTCGACCGCCTCGGGCGCAGGGGACTCGGCGCGGATGTCCCACGTGCCGAGCCACTCGTCCACGGTCGCGGAGTGGACCGTGCCGACCCCTTCGTGGAGCAGTCCGCCGCGGCGCAGCTCGCCGAGGATCGCGGGGATGCCGCCCGCCCGGTGGACGTCCTCCATGTGGTACTTCGCCGAGTTCGGCGCGACCTTCGCCAGGCACGGGACGCGGCGCGAGACCGCGTCGATGTCGGACACGTTGAAGTCCAGCTCGGCTTCGCGAGCGGCCGCGAGCAGGTGCAGGATCGTGTTCGTGGAACCGCCCATGGCCACGTCGAGCGCCATCGCGTTCTCGAACGCGTCCTTCGTCGCGATACTGCGCGGCAGGACCGACTCGTCGTCCTGCTCGTAGTAGCGGCGGGCCAGGTCCATGACCGTGCGCCCGGCCTCCTCGAACAGGGCCCGGCGGGCCGTGTGCGTCGCGAGCGTCGAGCCGTTGCCCGGCAGGGACAGGCCCAATGCCTCGGTGAGGCAGTTCATGGAGTTCGCGGTGAACATGCCCGAGCAGGAGCCGCAGGTCGGACAGGCGGCCTCCTCCATCTTGAGCAGCTGCGCGTCCGACACGTCGTCGTTCGCGGCGGCGATCATCGGGTCGATGAGGTCGAGTTTCTGCGTGACCACGCCGTTGACGTCGACGGTCTTCCCGGCCTCCATGGGCCCGCCGGAGACGAACACGACCGGGATGTTCAGCCGCAGCGCGGCCATGAGCATGCCCGGGGTGATCTTGTCGCAGTTGGAGATGCACACCAGGGCGTCGGCGCAGTGCGCGTTCACCATGTACTCCACCGAGTCCGCGATGATCTCGCGGGAGGGGAGCGAGTAGAGCATCCCGGAGTGGCCCATCGCGATGCCGTCGTCGACGGCGATCGTGTGGAACTCCTTGGAGACGCCCCCGGCCTCGGCGATGGCCTCGGCGACGATGTCGCCCATGTTCTTGAGGTGGACGTGCCCGGGGACGAACTGGGTGTACGAGTTGGCGATGGCCACGATCGGCTTGCCGAAGTCGGAGTCGGTCATACCGGTGGCGCGCCACAGCGCGCGAGCGCCCGCCATCTGGCGGCCGTGCGTGGAAGTGCGAGAACGAAGCGCTGGCATGGCTCAAGTCTGCCACGTCTCGGATACCGGGACGACGCGCCCGTTGGTTAGGATCGCCTATCCCGTCAGAAACCGTGCACCATCGTGCCGAAGATCATCTGCTCCGGGCACGGGCCGTGGCGCCGCGAGTCCTCGCCTTCGGGATTGTCGCTGAGGAGGTAGTAGTGCCCGGCCGGGACGGTCGCATCGGTGCCGGGCACGGGGTCGCCCGGTCCGGCGGCGACCCGCTTGATCCACCACGGGGCCTTGAGCCGCCGAACCTCCGCCCAGCCGAGGGCAGGGTCGGGGGCGGCGACCACGACGACGTCGCCGACGGCGATCCGCCTGGTGCGCTTGGCGAGGACCTCGCCGCCGTCCTTGAGCGCGGGCTCCATGGAGCGGCCCTCGACCTTGACGAGGGCCCACCGGCGCCGCAGCTGCCGGACGCTCTCGGCGACCAGGGCCGCGGCGGCGATGAGCAGGAGCGGGAAGAGCCAGCTAGAAGAGCCCATCGATGCCGTCGTCCTCCGGTTCCTCTTCGCGCTTCCCGCGGATCAGGCGCGCCACGGAGACGCTCGTCAGCCCCAGCAGCGCCGAGACGGCGAGGACGCCCCACGCGAACAGCAGGAGCACGCCGGCGCCCATGAGGAGGTACGCGAGCAGGAGGCCGCCGTCGGCGTTCACCTGGTCCATTGGCGGCCCCTACGGCAGGTCGTTGATGATGTCGGTGATCGAGCGGCGCTTGCCGGTGAAGAACGGGATCTCCTCGCGCACATGGAGTCTGGCACGGGAGGCGCGCAGTTCGCGCATGAGGTCGACGATGCGGTGCAGCTCGTCGGCCTCGAAGGCGAGGATCCACTCGTAGTCGCCGAGGGAGAACGCCGGGACGGTGTTGGCGCGCACGTCCGGGAAGTCGCGGGCCATCTGGCCGTGCTCGCGGAGCAGGTCGCGGCGCTCCTCGTCGGGGAGGAGGTACCACTCGTAGGACCGCACGAACGGGTAGACGCTCACGTAGCCGCGGGGCTCCTCGGTGAGGAACGCGGGCAGGTGGCTGCGGTTGAACTCGGCGGGCCGGTGCAAGGCCATGTTCGACCAGACGGGGGCGAGGTGGCGGCCCAGCGCCGAGCGGCGGAAGTCCGAGTACGCCTTCTGGAGGTCGTCGCTGCTCTCGGCGTGCCACCAGACCATGAGGTCGGCGTCGGCGCGCATCCCGGTGAGGTCGTAGGTGCCGCGGACGGTGACGCCCTGGTCCCCGCAGTGTTTGCTGAAGAACGCCTCCATGTCGCTGGCGAGGTCCTGCCGGATCGACGGCATGGGCTCCTCGGCGCGGAACACCGACCACAGCGTGTACCGGATCGTGTCGTTCAGTTCTTTGATCCGCGCGGCGTTGGGGTTGTTGGACTGGCGTTCGGTCACGGTGCGGCCCTTCTACTTCGGTGAAAGCTGTTGAGCGATGTCGTCGGCGGCGGCCTGGCCCGAGGCGATGCACGCGGCGATGCCGACGCCGTCGACGGCGGCCCCGGCGATCGCGACGCCGCGGTGGCGGGCGAGCGCCGCGCGGGCAGCCTCGACGCGGGCGACGTGGCCGGGCGCGTACTGCGGGAGGGCCCCGCCCCACCGGTCGATGCGCTGCTCGACGGGGTCGGGCAGGCGGTGCCCGAGGTGCTCGCCGAGTTCGCGCAGCGCGGTCTTGGCGAGGGTCGCGTCGTCGTACTGGAGGAGCGCCTCCTCGCCGAGGCGGCCCATGGAGACGCGCACGATCTGGCGGCGCCGCCCCAGGTGCGGCCACTTCTTCGATGCGAACGTCGCGGCCTTGACGGTCTTGCCCTCCGAGGCGGGCGTGAGGAACCCGGACCGCTCGGGGAGCTCGATGCCGTCGAACGCGAACGCGGCCAGGGCGACCGAGGCGTAGGCGACGCCCGAGAGCGCGGCGGCGGCCTCGGGGGCGACGGCGCGCAGCAGGCCCGCGGCGGGGGTCGCGGGGAGGGCGATGACCACGGCGTCGGCGGTGACCCGGATCGGGTCCGGGACCGGGCCGGTGATGACCTCCCAGCCGTCGGTGGTCTGGCGCAGTTCGCGGACGGTCATGCCGAGGCGGATCTCGGCGCGCGCGGCCGCCGACGTGGCGGTCACGAGCCGGTCCAGGCCGCCGTCGATCGTGGCGAACACGGGCTTGCCCGTGGACGGCCGCTTGATCTCGGCGACCGCTTCGGTCAGGCGCGCATGGCGTTCGAGCGCGGCGGCGAGCTGCGGCATGACGGCCCGTACGGAGAGGCGGTCGACGTCCCCGGCGTAGACGCCCGCGAGCATCGGGGACACGAGCCGGTCGAGGACCTCGTCGCCGAGGCGCGCCCGGACGAGCGCGCCCACGGACAGGTCCTGGCCGGGTTCGAGGATCGGGAGGCCGTTGTCGGGGCGCTCCTTGGCGTTCGCGATGGCGGCGACGTCGGCGGGGTCCCCGGGGATGCCCATCATGTGCCCGGCAGGGAAGTCGACGAGCTCGCCGCCGAGGCTCAGCGCGGGCTTGAGGGCCGCGGGGTGGACGATCGCGTCGCCGAGGCCGACCGCTTCGGCGAGCGCGATCGCCTCGGGCCGCGCGGCGAGGAGCGACTCGGCGCCGGTCTCGACGGGGCGCCCGGCGAAGTCGGCGGTGCGGATCTTGCCGCCAAGGCGCATCGACTGCTCGGCGACGATGATCTCGGCGTCGGGGCCGAGGCGCTCGCGGAGCCGGTGCGCCGCGGCGATCCCGGTGATGCCGCCGCCCGCGACGAGGACCCGCGTGCGGCCGGGCGTGCCGGTGACGCGGGCGGGCGTCATGGGGCTCATCGGGCCGTGGTCTCGTGGACGCGGTCCACCACGAGCTTCAGCTTCGCCGGGTCGGAGTACGGGAGGACGCCGTGCCCGAGGTTGAAGATGTGGCCCTTGGCGGCGCGGCCCGCGGCGACGACCTTGTCGGTCTCGGCGATCAGGGCCGCGTCGTCGGCGAGGATGAGCGCCGGGTCGAGGTTCCCCTGGAGGACCTTGCCGGGCAGGCGCTTCGCGGCCTCGTCGAGCGGGGTGCGGAAGTCGACGCCGGAGATCTCGGCGCCGGTCTCGGCCATCGCCTCGAGCAGGTGCCCGGTGCCGACGCCGAAGTGGATGCGCGGCACCGACTCGGCGACGCCCGCCAGCGCGGCCGTGGAGTGCGGGAGGGCGAACTCGCGGTAGTCGGCCTCGGAGAGGGCCCCGGCCCAGGAGTCGAAGAGCTGCACGGCGTTCGCGCCGGCGTCGACCTGGACGCGGAGGAACTCGCCGCAGATGGCGGCGAGGCGGGAGGCGAGGGCGTGCCACACGTCGGGGCGGGACTTCATGAGCGCCTTGGTCTTCGCGTGGTCGCGGGAGGGGCCGCCCTCGACGAGGTAGGACGCGAGGGTGAACGGGGCCCCGGCGAAGCCGATGAGCGGGGTGGCGCCGAGCTCCTTGCCGAGCAGGCCGACGGCCTCGGTGATGTAAGGGACGTCGCAGGGGTCGAGGTTGCGCAGGCGCTTGACGTCGGCCTCGGTGCTGAACGGCTCGGCGACGACGGGGCCGACGCCGGGGACGATCTCGATGCCGACGCCGATCGCGGCGAGGGGGACGACGATGTCGGAGAAGAAGACCGCGGCGTCGACGCCGTGGCGGCGCACCGGCTGCATCGTGATCTCGCAGACGAGCTCGGGGGTGCGGCAGGCCTCGAGCATGGAGGTGTCGCCGCGGGCGGTCTTGTACTCCGGGAGGGAGCGGCCGGCCTGGCGCATGAACCAGACGGGCGTGTGACCGGGCTCCTCACCGCGGCAGGCCGCGAGGAACGGGGACTCGTGCGAGGAAGGAACGGCGTTGACCACACGGCCATCCTTGCACGCGCGGGGGCGGGCCGCCCGCAGCGGCGAGTGCGATGTGGCCCGCACCGGGAGGGGCACTGTGAGGGAGGTCGGCGGGGGCGGCCGTCCATCATGGAGGAGAAATAGGGTGATTAACCCACTATCGGGTGGAAATCGGTCTCCTGCGCGGCGGGGCAGTAGCGCGCGCAGGTTACCTGCCCGTACGGTGAACAGGTGACCGATCCCCAGCCCGAACCAGAAGCCGTACTCCTCACCGAGCCGCGCGAAGGCATGCCCCCGCTCGTCCAGACCTCCGCGGACCTCGCCGAGGCGTGCGAGCGGCTCGAAGCCGGGTCCGGTCCGATCGCGGTGGACACCGAGCGCGCCTCCGGCTTCCGGTACTCGGGCCGGGCGTACCTGATCCAGCTGCGCCGGGCCGGCGCGGGCACGGTCCTGGTCGACCCCATCCCGATCGAGGACCTGGGCCCGCTGCGCCGGGCGCTCGCGGGGCCCGAGTGGATCCTGCACGCCGCCAGCCAGGACCTGCCGTGCCTGGAGGAGCTGGACCTGCACCCCGCGCGCCTGTTCGACACGGAGCTGGCCGCGCGCCTGTGCGACTTCGAGAAGGTCGGGCTCGCCTCGATCACCGAGCAGCTCCTGGGGTACCGGCTGGAGAAGCAGCACTCGGCGGCCGACTGGTCCTCGCGTCCGCTCCCCCACGACTGGCTCGTGTACGCCGCCCTCGACGTGGAGCTGCTCACCGAGCTGCGCGGCAAGCTCGCCGCCGAGCTCGCGAAGCAGGGGAAGTCCGCGTGGGCCGAGGCCGAGTTCGAGCACGTGCGCACCGCGGGCCCGCCCAAGCCCCGCAAGGAGCCGTGGCGGCGCACCTCCGGCATCCACAAGGTCCGCGGCGCGAAGGCCCTGGGCCGGGTGCGCGCGGTGTGGGAGGCCCGGGACGGCCTGGCGCGCAAGCTCGACCGCGCGCCGGGGAAGGTCCTGCCGGACGCGGCGATCGTGGAGGCTGCGACCGCCGACCCGACCGACTTCGCGGAGCTGATGGGCCTGCCCGGGTTCCGCCGCCGCGGCGGGCGCACGAACGCGCGGCTGTGGCTCCAGGCGCTCGCGGACGCGCGTCTCGTCCCGGCCGACGAGCTGCCGTCGACGACCCCGCCCCAGGACGGCCCGCCCGCGACGCACCGCTGGGCCGACCGCGATCCGGTCGCGGCCGAGCGCCTCGCGGCGGCCCGCGAGGTCGTCACCGAGGTCGCCGGGAAGCACCGCCTGCCCGCCGAGAACCTCATCTCCCCCGCGCTCGTGCGGGGCCTGGCGTGGGAGCCGCCGAAGCGGGTCTCCGAGAAGCACGTGCGCACGGTCCTCGCCGAGGGCGGCGCCCGCGAGTGGCAGATCGAGCTGCTGGCCGAGGGCCTGGCCGAGGCGCTCAAGGACTGACCCCCGACGGAAACGGCCCCGCCGCGGCGGGGCCTTCGCCGTCCCCGGGGCCGGTCGCGAGCAGGGCGAACGTTTCACGTCGGACGGATCCGCGACACGCGGCGGGGGGCCGTGACACTGAACTTACTAACGGGTAACATCGGTTGTGACGTTGCACTCTCAACGACGCTGCATACCCAAAGGAGGGGCTGGCGTGAACGACACCATCCGCGATGTCGTCTTCGTCGACGGGGTCCGCACCCCGTTCGGCAAGGCGGGCAAACTCTTCGAGGACACCCGCGCGGACGACCTGATCATCCGCGCCATCAGGACGCTGCTGCGCCGCAACCCGGGGCTGCCGCCTGAGCGGGTCGACGAGGTGGCCCTGGCGGCCACCACGCAGATCGGCGACCAGGGCCTCACACTCGGCCGCACCGCGGCGCTCCTGTCGGGCCTGCCGCGGTCCGTCCCGGGCTACTCGATCGACCGCATGTGCGCGGGCGCGATGACCGCCGTGACCAACGTGGCCGCCGCGATCGCCTCCCGCCAGTACGACATCGCCATCGCCGGGGGCGTGGAGTCGATGTCGAACCACCCGATGGGCGAGGGCGTGGACCCGAACCCGCGGATCGTCGCCGAGCGCCTGGTCGACCCGGACGCGCTCCAGATGGGCGTCACGGCCGAGAACCTCCACGACCTGTACCCGCAGCTCACCAAGGAGCGCGCCGACGCCTACGCGGTGCAGACCCAGCAGCGCTACGCCGCCGCGGTCGACAAGCTGGCGGCGGACATCACCACGATGGCCGCGCGCTCGGACGAGGGCTGGACCGTCGCCACCGGCGACGAGCTGCCGCGGCCGAGTACCAGCATGGAGGGGCTCGCGAACCTGCGCACGCCGTTCCGCCCGCACGGGCGCGTCACCGCCGGGACCTCCTCGCCGAACACCGACGGCGCCACCGCGTGCCTCATCGCCGACGCCGAGACCGCCGCCGAGCTGGGCCTGCCGGTCGCCATGAAGATGGTCGGCTTCGCGTTCGCGGGCGTCGACCCCGAGACCATGGGCGTCGGCCCGATCCCGGCCACGGAGAAGGCCCTCGCGCGCGCCGGGCTCACGATCGACGACATCGGCCTGTTCGAGATCAACGAGGCGTTCGCGGTCCAGGTGCTCGCGTTCCTCGACCACTTCAAGATCGCCGACGACGACCCGCGGGTGAACCCGTGGGGCGGCGCCATCGCGATGGGCCACCCGCTGGCCTCCTCGGGCGTGCGGCTGATGACGCAGCTCGCCCGCGAGTTCGCCGAGCACCCCGAGGTGCGCTACGGCGTCACGACCATGTGCGTCGGCCTCGGCCAGGGCGGCACGGTCATCTGGGAGAACCCGAACTTCAAGGGGGCCAACTAATGTCCGCGACGCCGCTCGACCTCCCCGACTTCGAGGAAGAGGTCGTCACCGAGTCCTACGTGCGCTTCGTCGAGCCCCGCGGGCTCGGCGGCAAGGCCGCGATCATCACGCTCGACAACGGCTACGACCACACGAAGCCGTCGTCGTTCGGTCCCGGCGGGCTCAAGAGCCTGTGGCGGGCCCTCGACACCGTCGAGGCCGAGGAGGGCGTCAAGCTCGTCGCGGTCACCGGGAAGCCGTTCATCTTCCTGGCGGGCGCCGACATCAAGCTCATGCCGAGCCTGGAGACCCGCGAGCAGGGCCTGGCCCTGGCGCAGGCCGGGCACGCGCTGTACAAGCGGCTCAAGGACTCCGCGGTGCCGACGTTCGCGTTCGTGAACGGCACGGCCCTCGGCGGCGGCTTCGAGCTGGCGCTGCACTGCCACTACCGCACGGTCTCCAAGACCGCGATCGGCCTGGGCCTGCCCGAGGTCTCGATCGGGCTCATCCCCGGCTGGGGCGGCTCGCAGATCCTCCCGAACCTCATCGGCATCGAGAAGGCCGCGCAGGTCGTCGTCGGGAACCCGCTGAACCAGAACCGCATGCTCAAGGGCGCCGACCTGGTGCCGCTGGGCATCGCCGACGCCGAGTTCGAGGGCGCCGACTTCATCGAGGAGTCCCTGGACTGGGCCGTCAAGGTCGCCACCGGGGAGATCGCCGTCGAGCGGCCCGAGATCGACCGGGACGCGTGGCCGGCCGTCATCGCGGGCGCCCGCAAGCTCGTCGACGAGAAGGTCCACAACGCCTCCGCCGCGGCGGTGCGGGCCCTGGACCTGCTCGAACTGGCGCAGCACGCGTCGTTCGAGGAGGGGTCCCTCGCCGAGGACGAGGCCCTCGCCGACCTGGAGGCCGGCCCGCAGTTCCAGGCCAGCATCTACGCGTTCAACCTGGTCCGCGCGCTCGGCAAGCGCCCCGAGGGCGCCCCGAGCCCCGGGCTCGCCAAGGACGTCACGAAGGTCGGCGTCGTCGGCGCCGGGCTCATGGCCGGGCAGATCGCGCTCATGTTCGCGCGCCGCCTCGAAGTACCGGTGGTCATGACCGACCTCGACGAGGAGCGGGCCCAGAAGGGCCTGGCGTACGTGCGGGCCGAGATCGACAAGCTCGAAGCCAAGGGCCGGACCTCGAAGCTCAAGGCCGCCAAGCTCCGCGCACTCGTCTCCGCCAGCTCGGACAAGTCGGTGTACGCCGACTGCGACCTGGTCATCGAGGCCGTGTTCGAGGAGCTCGGCGTCAAGCAGGCCGTGTTCGCCGAGATCGAGCCGATCGTCGCGGAGGAGGCCCTGCTCGTCACGAACACCTCGGGGCTGTCGATCACCGCGATGGCCTCGCAGCTGAAGCACCCCGAGCGGCTCGTGGGCATGCACTTCTTCAACCCGGTGGCCGTCATGCCGCTCGTGGAGGTCATCGCGACCGACGCGACCGACGACGAGACCCTGGCGACCGCGTACGCGGTCGCGAAGAAGCTCAAGAAGACCGCCGTGGGCTCCGCGGACCGGCCGGCGTTCATCGTGAACCGCCTGCTCGGCCGCATGCTCGCCGAGGTCACCGGCGCGGTGGACGCGGGCACGCCCGTCGAGACCGCCGACGTGGCCCTCGACGAGCTGGGCCTGCCGATGCGCCCGTTCGCGCTCCTGGAGCTCGTGGGCCTCCAGGTGGCCTGGCACCTGTGCCAGCACCTGAACGAGGACCTCGGGCCGCGCTTCCCCGCCTCCGAGAACCTGCGGCGGATGGCCGAGGCGGACTTCCCGGTGTTCGACCCGGCCGCCAAGGGCAAGGGGCTGCTCACCGCGGAGGCGAAGGCGCAGATCGCGCTCGGGGACTCGCCGCAGACCGCCGAGGAGGTCAAGCAGCGCGTCCTGCGCGGCCTGACCGAGGAGATCGGCCTCATGCTCGACGAGGGCGTCGTCCCGTCGGCGAAGCAGGTCGACCTCGCGATGATCCTCGGCGCGGGCTTCCCGTTCTGGCTCGGCGGCCTCACGCCGTACCTGGACCGCGAGGGGATTGCTGCCGATGTGACCGGAAAGCCCTTCGCCTCGTAGCATCAGGTGTGCGCGGTCACATTATCTTTGCGGCGAGCCCGGACTCCTCCGAAAGGACGAGTCCGGGCTCGTCCCGTGTACCGACGGGGCCGGACGGCAGCGGGGACGCGCTCGGACGGGCGCGACGATAGGGCCGGTACCGGGCAAATGCCATAGAGGCTACTCGCCGGTACGGAAACCCCTTGCCACCTGGGTTTCCGCGGCGGCGACCCGGTTTGACCTGGGGATTTTCGCCCCTAGGTTTGCCCAGTGCATTTTCGCAAGATCATCGAAGGCGTGACCGGTCCGGTCCGGAGCGCCGCCGCCGCGCTCTCCCAGCGGCTGTCCTTCAATGACGAGACCGGCGAGCACCACCGCTTCCGCCGCATCGCCACGGTCGGCCTCGCCGCCGCCGTGTTCACCGGCTCGGGCGCCACCGCCGCCTGGGCCATCTCCAACACCGACGAGCCGGTCGAGGAGACCGCCGCCGTCGAGCAGGCCCCGGCCACCACGGAGGAGGCGACCACCGAGGAGGCCGCCCCCGCGACCGAGGAGCCGACCGAGGAGGCCACCACCGAGGCCGCCCCGGAGCCCGTCGTGGAGGAGACCACCGAGGAGCCCGCCGGGCCCGTCGACATCGATGTCGCCGACATCGACGACGAGCAGGAGGCCAACGCCGTCACGATCATCGAGACCGGCAAGGACATGGGCTTCGACGAGCAGGGCTGGGCCGTCGCCCTCGCCACCGCGATGCAGGAGGCGAAGCTCTACAACGCCGCCTCGAACGACGTCCCCGAGTCCTGGGACTACACCGACTCCGACGTCCACTACGAGGACCACGACTCGGTCGGCATCTTCCAGCAGCGCACCTCGATGGGCTGGGGCTCGGTCGAGGAGCTCATGGACGTCTCGACCTCCGCGAGCAAGTTCTACGGGACCCTCGAGGACGTCGACGGGTGGGAGGGCATGTCCATCGCCTCCGCCGCCCAGGCCGTCCAGGTCTCGGCCTTCCCGGACTACTACGCCCAGTGGGAGGACCTCGCCTGGTCCATCATCGACGCCTACGAGAGCGCGTCCTAAGTACTTATCCTCCTCCCGACGGAACGGGCCCCGCGACCTCCACATCGCGGGGCCCGTTCCCATCCCCGCGGAATGTCGTACCCCCGCGGGATAATGAAAACCGGGGGTCCCTTAGGCGCTCCGATCCTGGGTGCCCCCGATCGGGATCGGCGGCCGCGGTCCGTTTGGAGGAACCCGAGAAAAACGGCGCCCTGCGCTGGCGGGTCGGAATCGGACATTGTCGAAACCCTCCAAATCGTGCCCGATATGTCCGATTATTGGTTTGACATCGCCCCGACACTGTGCGTATGGATCAGCCCGTAGCAGCATCGGAACACCTTCCGCCGCAACCCCCTCCGCCTCCGGCGGACCCGCCCGGCCGCCGCGCCGAGGTCACCGCCAAGTCCGTCCAGCTCGTCCTGCTGTGCCTCGGCGGGCTCCTGCTCACCGCCGGGGTGATCGTCTTCACCGCCGTCGCCTGGCGCCAGCTCGGCGACGGCGGGCGACTCACCATCCTGGCCGGGACCACCGGCCTGCTCCTGGCGGTCCCCTTCGCGCTCACCAGGTTCCGCCTGTGGGCGACCGCCGAGACCCTCGCCGCGACCGCCACGCTCGCCCTGTGGTGCTCCGCGCTCGCCGGGTACTACCTTTACCTGCCGAGCGGCACCGGCCTCACCGCCGTGTCCGTGGCCCGCTGGACCGCGGCCGTCCTCGTCGCCGCGGCCCTCTACCGGATCGCCGCCCGCGTCGCCGCCCCCGCCTGGGCGCTGCCCCCGCTCGCCGCGACCGGCGCCGCGTTCGCCGCCTTCGGCGACGCGCTCGAAGCCGCACTCCACATGGGCGCCATCGGACTCCTCCTCGCCGGCGCCGCCTGGACCGTCAAGGCCGCCCCGACCCGCCACGCCGGCGCCGACCAGTGGTCCGCCCGCCTGCTCCTGGCCGCGGCGATCACCACGGTCTTCCTCGCGGGCCTGCGGGCCGCCTTCGGCCTCGACGCCGCGATCCTCCCGGTCGCGGCCGCCACCGGATGCCTCCTCGCCGCCGCGTGCATGCTCGCGACCGCCCACGCCCGCTTCACCGGGGCCCCGACCGCGGCCATCGCGGTGCTCGCCTCCGCCGCGGGTGCCTTGACGGCCGCCTCGTGGGTCCTCGCCCTCCGGTCTGCCGAGCCGCTGACCGCGGTCCCCGCCTTCGGACTCGCCGCGGTCGCGGTCATCCTCGCCGCCGCCTGGACCGACCCGAACGGCTACGAGCGCCTGCCCCTCGGCGCCGCCGCCACCGCGGTCACCGCCTCGCTCGCGGTCCTCGGCGCGGTGACCACTGACGCCTACGAGCTCTCCGCGTTCTTCGCCGCCGCGCTCCTGTCGCTCGCGGCCTCCCCGATCTTCCCCGCCGCACTCGCGGATGCGCTCCGCAAGGGCGCCATGGTCATCGGCGCGGCCGTACTCACCTGGTGCGCCTTCGCGAGCGCCACGGCGCTGCCCGTCGCGTTCGGCGCGGAGCCGAACCTGCTGGTGCGCTGGGAGGTCCCGGCCATCGCGGCCGCCGGCGCGCTCGGCGTCTTCCTGGTCGCCAAGGGCTGGCGCCGCGACTTCCTCGCTCTGGTCGCAGCCGTCGCGGCCATGGGCGCGGGCGCGCTCGCCGGACGGTCGGCCGCGTCCCTGACGGCGGTCGCGGCGCTGACGGTGCTCGTCGCGTTCACCTCGCCCGGCGCGGGCCGCCGGGTCCTGGCCTGGACGGCGGCCTACCCGGCGATCACCGCGGCGGCCCTGGCCTGGTCGTACCGCCCCGCGACGAACGATCTCGATCCCGGTCCGGCCCTGATGGTCGCGGTCGTGGCCGTCTCGGTGCTGCTCGCGGCGACCTGGTTCGTCCGCCGCGACGGCGCGGACCTCGCCTGGGCCCGGGTCGGCGCGCACCTCACGATCGGGGTGTACCTGGTGTGGCTCACCGGGATCGCGCTCATCGACGGCATGGACCTGTACGCGCCCACGGGCTTCACGGTCTACGCGGGCGCGCTCGCGGCGGCCGCGATCGCGAGCCGCGCGGGGCGGCTCGGGCACGTGTTCGGCTCGTGCGGCGCGATGATCGCCGCGGCGCTCATGTTCGCCGCGTACAGCGGGGCGACCGCGGTCGAGTGGTACACCGTGCCGCCCGCCGCGGTGCTGGTCGGCCTGGGGCTGTGGCTGCTGCGCCGGGACGCGGCGACGAGCTCGTGGCCCGCGCTCGGCCCGGCGCTCGCGGTCGGGCTCGGCCCGTCGCTGGTCATGGCCCTCGGCCCCGACGGCGACCCGTGGCGCCGGATCGCCGTCGGCGCGGTCGCGGTGGCGGTGCTGCTGGCGGGTGCCTGGCGGCGCTGGCAGGCGCCGCTCGTGCTCGGGTCGGTGGTGCTGGCCGTCTTGGCGGTCAATGAGATCGCCCTGGTGTGGAGCGCGGTCCCCAAGTGGATCCCGCTGTCGGCGGGCGGCGCGGTCCTCATCGCGGCGGGCGCGACCTTGGAGCAGCGGCGCCGCGACCTCGCCCGGATCGGCCGGTCGCTCAAGGCCATGCGCTGACGCTGCGACCGAAGACGCCCGAAGGGCCTCGCGACCTCCACATCGCGAGGCCTGTTCCTATTTCCACGGAATGTCGTACCCCCGCGGGATAATTAAATCCGGGGGTCCCTTAGGCGCTCCGATCCTGGGTGCCCTCGATTCGGTCCCGCGGTGGCGGTCCGTTTAGAGGAAACCTGAAAAATACGGGGGCCGGATCGAGCCGGCAGGGCGGTCGCGTTGTAGGACGTGCACAACCGATGCCCGTTTTGTTCCGGACTTGATTTGACAGGCCCAGCACACTGTGCACATGACGACGTACAACTGCCCCCGCTGCGGGCGTCCCTCGACGGCCGCCGGGTGCGCCGCCTGCGGACGCGGCCCCGAGCCGCTGCTCCAGCGGCTCGGCGACCTCGACGCGGTCCTGGCGTCGATGCCCACCGCCCTGACCAGCCGCGCCGCCGTCGAGGCGGAGCGGATCGAAGTCCTCGACGGACTCCGCGAGGTCGCCGCCGGATACCTCGCCGAGGCGGAGCGGCAGGCCCAGGCCGCCCCGGCCCCGCAGGCGCCGCAGACGCCCGCGCACGGCGTGCCGCAAGGCGCGCAGGCCGGGACGCCGCCGAACACCGCCCAGCCCGGGACGCCGCCGAACACCGCCCAGGCCGGGACGCCGCCGAACGCCTCCCAGCCCGCGCCGGGCGCGTACGCGCCGGCCGCCCAGCCGTCGCAGCCGCACACGCCGCCCAGCGGCGCCCCGGCCGCCTACCTCCCCCCGCCCCCGCCCCCGCAGCGCGGCGAAATGGGGAACAAGACCGTCCAGACCGTGCTGCTGAGCCTCGGCGGGCTCCTCGTCGCCGCCGCGCTCATCATCTTCACCGCCGTCGCCTGGCGCAACATGGGCAACGGGGGCCGGGCCGCGGTGCTGAGCATCGCGACGATCCTGCTCCTGGCCGTCCCGTTCCCGTTCAAGCGGTTCAAGCTGTGGGCCACCGCCGAGACGTTCGGCGCGCTCGGCGCGCTCGCCCTGTGGTGCACGACCCTCGCGGGCTACTACCTGTACCGCCCGCCGGGCACCGACTTCGGGCCCGACACCGTGGCCGCCTGGACCGCCGGGGTCCTCGCCGTGCTCGCCGCCTACCGCGGCGCCTCGCGGCTGAGCGCCACGAGCTGGGCCATGCTGCCGCTCGCCGCGATCGGCGCCTCGTACGCCGCCGCGAGCGACCTCGGCCTGGCCGTGCTCCTCATGCTCACCATCGCGCTCGCCCTCGGCATCGCCGCGTGGCTCACGGCCCGCTTCCCGGGCCGCTTCTCCCGCTCGGACCTGTGGGCGTCCCGGTTCCTCACGTGCGCCGCAGTCGTCGCCGCCTGCTCGGCCGGGCTGCGGGCCGCGTTCGGGCTCGACGACCCGGTCGTCCCGCCCGTCGCCGCCGCCGTCGCCGTCCTCGCCGCCGCGAACCTCGTCGGCGTCGGCTTCGCCAAGCGCCTGCGCGTCTCCGGGACCGCGATGCTCATCGCGGCCTCCGCGGCCGGGTCGCTCGTGCTGTGCGCGTGGACGCTCGCCGTCCGCTCCGGCTCGGGCGAGCTCGCCGTGCCGTCGCTCGCGCTCCTCGCCGCCGCCGCGGTCCCCTTCGCCGCCATCGGGTCCCGCGACCACAAGTGGGGCTTCGCGCTCGCGCAGGGCGCCGGACTCGCCGCGCTCGCGGCGTTCGCCGCGGTCGCGTTCGACGCGCCCGACCTGAGCGCCTACTTCGTCGCGTTCCTCGCCGCCCGCCTGATCGCGCCGCTCCTCGGCGAGCCGCTCGGGGAGCCGCTGCGGATCGCCTCGTACCTGGTCGCCGCCGGGACCGCGCTCGCGGCCTCGCTCATCACCCTCGGCGGCCTCGGCGTGCTGTGGTTCGGCGCCGAACCGGCCGGGGTGTTCACGTGGGAGATCCCGATCGTCCTGGTGGCCTTGGCGTTCGCGGCCGTGCTGCTGCCGGTGCGGTTCCGCGTCCAGGGCGCGGCGCTCGCGCTCACGTTCGCGGTCGTCTCCACGTCGATCCTGCTGTGGCACGCCGACCCCGTGCAGTGGGACGCGGTGCCGTTCCTCGGCTTCACGCTGAGCGCGGTCGTCGGCCTCGTCACCGCCCTCGCCTCCCGCACGCTCGCGGGCCGGTGCTGCGGCTGGGTCGCCCTCGCGGTGTGGGCGCCGATCGCGGCCCTCGCCGCCTCCGACTCGCGCTCGATCGACCCCGGTGAGGGCTGGGTCCCGTTCTGGCTCACCGTGACCGCCGCCGCGATGCTCGCCGTCGCCGCCGGGGCGCCGCGCCGCAGCCGCCCCGACCGGGTCCTGGGCTCGGTCCTCGCGCACCTCGTCGCCGGGATCGCCGTCGTCGGCGGCCTGTTCCCATGGGTCGAGGCGGTCTGGGAGGGCTCGGCCCTGCGGATGTTCCTGCCCGCCCAGTTCGGGGTGTACACGCTGGCGCTCGCGGGCACCGCGCTCATGGTGCCGGTCCGCAAGTGGGGCTACATCATCGCGGCCCTGTGCACCGGCACCGTCGGCTGGTGGCTGCTGCTGGCCGCGCAGGAGGTGACGACGCTCGAGTTCTTCACCGCGCCTCCGGCGGCGGTCCTGTTCCTCATCGGCCTGTGGCGCTTGGAGAAGCGCCCGCAGGCGGGCTCGTGGGCGACCCTCGCGGTGCCGATCCTCGTCGGCCTCGGCCCCTCGCTCCTGCTCGCGCTCGGCGACGGCGAGCCGGCCCGCCGGGTCGGCGTCGGCGCCGCCGCGATCGCGGTCATCATCGCGGGCCTGGGACGCCGCTGGCAGGCGCCGCTGGTGCTCGGGTCGATCGCGCTCGCGGTGCTCACCGTCAACGAGCTGTCGCTGGTGTGGGACTACATCCCGGTGTGGATCCCGCCCGCGATCGGCGGCATCGTCCTCATCGGCGCGGGCGCGACGTTCGAGAAGCGCCGCCGCGACCTCGCCCGGATCCGGCAGGGGCTGAAAGCGATGCGGTGAGGATGCAACCTCGTCATGCGCCCGCGGCGTATGAATGAGTAGCACCGGGCGCGGCGGTCCCACCAGGACCGCCGCGCCGCTCTGCGCCTAGTGGTGGTGCGCCTCGGCCTCGCCGCGGCGGTGGACCTCGGCGGCGAGGCGCTCGGCGATCGCCGCGGGCGTCAGGCCCAGGTCCTCCAGCAGCTCCGCGCGGGAGCCGTGCGGGTGCCAGCCGCGCTCGACGGCAAAGTCCACGAGCGGGATCTCGTCGCCGGAGTCGCGCAGCGCCTGGGCGAGCGCGTCGCCGAAGCCGCCCGTGCGGATCCCGTCCTCGACGGTGGCGACGAGCGGGTACTGGCCCGCGAGCTTCACGAGCGCGTCCGGGACCGGGGAGATCCACCGCGGGTCCACGACCGTCGCGCGGATGCCCTGGGCCGCAAGGAGGGACGCGGCCTCGACCGCGGTCCCGGCGAGCGAACCGCACGCGACGAGCAGCAGCTCGTCGTCCTCGTGCTTGACGAGCACGTCGAGTCCCTCGTGGACGTCGACCGCCGCGATGTCCTGCTCCGGCACGGCACCGGTAGGCCAGCGCAGCATCGTCGGACCGTCGTCCACGGTGAGCGCTTCGGCGAACTCTTCGCGCAGGCTCGCGGCGTCGCGCGGCGCGGCGATGCGCAGGCCGGGGACGACGCGGAAGATCGAGGTGTCCCAGATGCCGTAGTGGCTGGGCCCGTCGGGGCCGGTGATCCCGGCGCGGTCGAGCACGAACGTCACGGGCAGCTTGTGCATGGCGACGTCGAGGACGGTCTGGTCGAACGCGCGGTTCATGAACGTGGAGTACACGGCCACGACCGGGTGCATGCCGTTCATGGCGAGCCCGGCCGCGGAGGTGACGGCGTGCTGCTCGGCGATGCCGACGTCGAAGACGCGGTTGGGGTGCAGCTTCATGAGCTTGTCGACGCCGGTGGGGCCGGGCATGGCGGCGGTGATCGCGACGACCTCGGGCCGCAGGTTCGCCTGGGCGACGAGCTCGTCGGCGAACACGCCGGTCCAGCGGCGCTTGGAGGAGCCGACGGACTCGCCGGTGATCGGGTCGAACGCGGGCGGGGAGTGCATCTGCTCGGCCTCGTCGGCGCGGGCGGGGGCCCAGCCGCGGCCCTTCTCGGTGAGGGCGTGGACGATGACGGGGCCGCCGAAGCCCTTGGCGCGCTCCAGGGCGAGGGTGAGCTCGCCGAGGTCGTGGCCGTCGACGGGGCCGACGTACTTGATGCCGAGGTCGGAGAACATGCCCTGGGGGGCGAGGGCGTCCTTGAGGCCGGTCTTGGCGGCGTGGAGGCCCGCGTAGGCGGCGCGGCCGAACACGGGGATGCGCTCGACGAGCTCCTGGATCTTGCGGAGCGCGGGCTCGTACCCGGGGTTGAGGCGCAGCGCGGAGAGGCGCTTGGCGAGGCCGCCGACGGTGGGCGCGTAGGAGCGGCCGTTGTCGTTGACGACGATGACGAGCTTGAGGTCGTCGCGGGCGGCGATGTTGTTCAGGGCCTCCCAGCACATGCCGCCGGTGAGGGCGCCGTCGCCGACGAGGGCCACGACGTGGCGGTCGGATCCGGAGAGCGCGTGGGCCTTCGCGAGGCCGTCGGCGTAGGAGAGGGACGTGGAGGCGTGGGAGTTCTCGACGAGGTCGTGGGGGGACTCGGCCTGGCTGGGGTAGCCGGTGAGGCCGCCGCGCCCGCGCAGGCCGGCGAAGTCGCCGGCGCGGCCGGTGAGCGCCTTGTGGACGTACGACTGGTGGCCGGTGTCGAAGACGACCTGGTCGTGCGGGGAGTCGAAGACCCGGTGGATCGCCATGGTGAGCTCGACGACCCCGAGGTTGGGGCCGATGTGGCCGCCGGTCCTGGCGACCGCGTCGACGAGGAACCGGCGCAGCTCGTCGGCGAGCTCCGGGAGGTCGTCCTCGTCCAGCGACTTGAAATCGGCCAGTGCGCCGATGCTCGACAGCAGCGGGCCCATCTCGGGTTCGTCGTGCGGGTTCATAACGCGGAAGTCTATCCGCGGCACCGCCTGGAGGGAACCTCAGCGAGCGCGCCTGGGACGTGTCTCATGGGGGTGCGGGGGCCGTGATCAGGGAGTCATTCCGGGGCCGGGGGGCGGTCACGGTCCGCACGGTCGGCGGTCACTGCGGCACGCGTGCGACCGGTTCCGGGGCGGGGCACCGGAAATTCATCCGAAGGAGGGACATCAAGCGTGACTGTCGGAAAGCGGTCAGTCCCCGAAAGGGACACGCCGGGCGAAAGCCCGGCCCCTCCGTGATCTGAATGTGATCATCCCAACATGGACCTCATCGACCTGCACCAGAACACGGAATGGCCCGCGCGCCTCGATCAGGTGTTGAGCTCCTCCCCGGTGGACTGGGGCGACCGGCGCGACAGCGTGCGGGACGTCGCGCCGGGGCTGGCCCGGCTCCAGCGGATGTCCGCGGTGCCGCGGTTCGACCTGGACGCGGTGGACCCGGAGGTCTACGAGGGCATCCTGGTGGACGCGCTGGCGGCGGCGGCGCGCGGGGGCGCCGTCTACACGGAGCTGCGGCTGCCGCAGGAGTCGGTGGTGTACCCGCAGTTCATGGAGCGGTTCGAGGCGGCGCGGGAGCGGGTCGCGGAGGACTACCCGGAGTTCGACGCGGGCGCGGTGCTGTCGATGAACCTGTGGGACCCGATGCTGCGGGAGCTGTGCGACGCGTTCGCGGACGCGGCGGCGGCGGGCCTGTCGGGGGTGGAGATCATCTACGTCCCGTACGCGGCGGAGGCGGACTGGTCGCGGGGCCGGGTGGTGGCCGAGGCGGCGGGCGCGGCGGGCCTGGGGGTGACGGTCCCGGCCGGGGCGTT
Source organism: Glycomyces sp. NPDC047369 (assembly GCA_040643255.1). Lineage (GTDB taxonomy): Bacteria > Actinomycetota > Actinomycetes > Mycobacteriales > Micromonosporaceae > Glycomyces. Next base: position 499,339 of record JBEYTX010000004.1, read on the forward strand.
CAACGCCTCGAACCTGGCGGTGCTCGCGGAGATCGAGCAGATCGGGCGGATCGGGCACGCCGTGGGGGCGGCGAGCGATCCGGGGATCATGCGGCTGCTGGCGGAGCGGGGCGTGACGGTGGAGGTGTGCCTGACGTCGTCGGTGGTGCTGGGGATGGTGCCGGCGCTGGAGGCGCATCCGCTGCCGCGGTTCCTGGAGGCGGGGATCGCGGTGGTGCTGGGGACGGATTCGCCGATGCGGATGGGCACCAACATCGCTGGGGAGTACGAGAAGGCCCGCAAGCTCGGGCTGAGCGACGGGGACCTGGCGGAGCTGACGGCGCGCGCGAAGGCGTCGCGGCTGAAGTAGGGCCGCGGCGCGGGAGGTCACGGATCGGACTCGGCGGGGTCTCCGCACGGTCTCAATTCTGTCGAATGTCTGTTTGTAGACAATCAAACTGGCAACAATCATAGGCCGACTTTCACGGCTTCTACCAGGGGAAATACTGGACCGCAACGTCCCGTGTCGATCTTCTCACGCGGTGCTCGGGGTTGAAAAACCACAGTCGTTGACTACTGTTCCAGGTGTTGCCGCCCCCGGATGACACCCTGCGCCGCGCCCCCTCCCCCGCGCGGCGCGCTGTGAAAGGAAGCAATGCCAGCGATCGAAGTGGAGTCCCTGTACAAGGTCTTCGGCAAAGGCGCCAAGGGCGCCGTCGCCCAGCTCAAGGCCGGAGTCCCGAAGGAAGAGCTCAACGCGAGGAACGTGACCGCCGCCGTCGTCGACCACCGCTGGGCCATCGAGCCAGGTGAGATCTTCGTGGTCATGGGCCTGTCGGGGTCGGGGAAGTCCACCCTGATCCGGATGCTCAACGGCCTCATCAAGCCCACGTCCGGGACGATCCGCATCGACGGCGTCGAGCTCGGCTCGCTCTCGGCCCGGGAGCTGCGCCGCCTGCGCCGCGAGAAGATCTCGATGGTGTTCCAGCACTTCGCGCTCCTCCCCCACCGCACCGTCGTCGAGAACGTCGCGTTCGGCCTGGAGATCAAGGGCCTGAACAAGGCCGAGCGCCTGGAGCGCGCGAGGGAGGCCGTCGAGCTCGTCGGCCTCGCGGGCCACGAGGACAAGCTGCCCGCGCAGCTGTCGGGCGGCATGAAGCAGCGCGTGGGCCTGGCCCGGGCGCTCGCGGCCGACACCGAGATCCTGCTCATGGACGAGGCGTTCAGCGCCCTCGACCCGCTCATCCGCCAGGAGATGCAGGACCAGCTCCTCGACCTCCAGGGGAAGCTCGGCAAGACCATCGTCTTCATCACCCACGACCTCAACGAGGCCATGCGGATCGGCGACCGGATCGCCATCTGCGACGGCGAGGTCAAGCAGCTCGGCACCGCCGAGGAGATCCTCATGCACCCGGCCGACGGGTACGTCGCCGAGTTCACCGCCGACGTCGACCGCACCCGCGTGCTCACCGCCGAGGCGGTCATGGAGCCGTGCGGGACCCGCGACACCAGCGCCTTCCCGAAGGTCGAGTCCGGCGTCCCCGTGAACGAGCTGTACGAGCCGGTCCTCAACTCGAAGGCGCCGCTGCTGGTCGTCGACGACAACGCCGACCCGCTCGGCGTCGTGACGCCCCGGTCCATCATCAAGTCGCTCGCGCCCGACCCCGAGGCCGTCGGCGACACCGAGCAGGAGGCCCAGCCCGCATGATCGACTACCTTCGCGACTGGCTCTGGACGTACATCTGGAAGCCCCTGCCCGACATGCCGTTCGGCGACTGGATGGAGACGTTCATCCGCTGGGCCCGCGACGCGTGGGCCGCCGGGTTCGACGCCGTCGACGCCGGCCTGGAGTTCCTGTACACGCACCTCGCCGACGGGCTGCTGTGGCTCCCCTCGGGCGTCATGGTGCTGCTGTTCGCCGCGGCCGCGTGGGCCGCGAAGGGGTGGAGGCTCGGCGCCGGCATCGGCCTGGGCATGTTCGTCGTCGCGTGGACCCCGTACTGGGAGCAGACGATGCAGACCCTGTCGATGGTCCTCGTCGCGGCCGTCATCGCGATCGTCCTCGCGATCCCGCTGGGGATCGCCGCGGCCGAGAACCGCACGGTCTCGGCGATCGCGCGGCCGGTCCTCGACTTCATGCAGACGCTGCCCGCGTTCGTGTACCTCATCCCCGTGGTGATGCTCTTCAGCGTCGGCGTCGTGCCCGGCATCATCGCCACCATCATCTTCGCGATGCCCCCGGGCGTGCGCCTCACCGAACTCGGCCTGCGCCAAGTGGACCGCGAGGTCGTCGAGGCCGGGCAGGCGTTCGGCGCCTCGCCCGCGCGGATCCTCGTGCGGATCAAGATGCCGCTCGCGCTGCCGACGATCATGGCCGGGCTCAACCAGGTCATCATGCTGGCACTGTCCATGGTGGTCATCGCGGGCCTCGTCGGCGGGGGCGGCCTCGGGGCCGTCATCTCCGGCTCGCTCGGCCGCCTCGACATCGCCGCCGGGTTCAACGCCGGGCTCGCCGTGGTCCTGCTCGCGATCCTCCTGGACCGCGTCACGCAGGGCCTGTCCGACCGCACCCCGGTGGCCCGCGCCGCCCGGCTCGCCGCCCGCTAGACCTCCCCGATTCCCAACGCCCCCAAAGGAAGGCGCGCGCTCGCGCGCCGGAAAGCAGGAGACATGCAACGACGTTCGATCATGAAGGGCGCCGTCGCCACCGGCGGCGCGATCGCCCTGGCCGCCTGCTCGGTCGAGGAGGAGCCCGGCGACGCCGCCGCCGAGGGCGTCGACTTCGGCCTGCCCGAAGGCGAGGGCGAGATCGTCATCGGCTACATCAACTGGGACGAGGCCGTTGTCGCCACCGAACTGTGGCGCCAGGCCCTCGAGTCCGCCGGGTACACCGTCACGACCCAGGAGTTCACCGAGGTCGGGCCGCTGTTCGAGGGCCTGTCCTCGGGCGATCTGGACGTGTTCCTCGACGGCTGGCTGCCGATCACGCATCAGACCTACATGGACACCTACGGGGACCAGCTGGAGCAGCTGGGCACCTGGAACGAGAACGCCGCGCTCACCGTCGCCGTCCCGACCTATGTGGACGTCGACTCGCTGGAGGACCTCAACGCCAACGCGGACCTCTTCGGCGGCCGCATCGTCGGTATCGAGGCCAGCGCCGGGCTCACCGAGGCCGTGCAGAACGGCGCGATCCCGACGTACGGCATCACCGACCTGACGCTGGAGACCTCCTCGACGACGGCGATGCTCACCGAGCTCGACTCGGCGATCGCCGCCGAGGAGCCGATCGTGGTGACCCTGTGGCAGCCGCACTGGGCGTACGCGAAGTACGACCTGAAGAACCTGGCCGACCCGGAGACGACCCTCGGCGAGGCCGAGACCATCAACGTCCTGGCGCGCACCGGGTTCAGCGACGAGTTCGCCGACGTGGCCGGCGCGCTGGGGACGTTCGCGATGAGCGACGAGCAGCTCGCGGACCTGGAGAACCTGGTGTTCGCCGAGAACGGCGGCGACGTGCAGGCCGGTGTCACGGCGTGGCTGAAGGACAACGAGTTCAAGGACCTCATCGCCTAGGGCGAGAGGCGTAGTGCCCGCGCGCGGCGCCGCGGCTCCGGGGCATTGGGGGCCCCGCGGCAGGAACGAGGACTGAGCCGCCTCCACGCCGAGGCGCTTGCGCGCGACGGCCGTACGCGGCCCGGCCGCCGCCCCCACAGGCGGCGGCCCCGGTGCGGGACCGGCCGATCCCCGGTCCCGTACCGGAACAGTCGAAGCGCGTTCGTTTGCATTGAAATATGTTGATGGGTCGGTTATGCTGGCTCACGGCAACCGGTCTCAGGACCGGCGGCCGCAAGGTTGGCGGTGGCATTCCCCGGCATCGCGCACCGCATGGCGCATAGGAGCACCATGTCGTTCCACAACCGTGACAAGTCCATCCGGCCCGAGGAGTCCGCCGCGGCGGGCCCGGGCCTCGACCGGCGGCGCCTCCTCAAGGGCGCCGTGGCCGCGGGCGGCCTCGCCGCCGCGGGGGCCGGCGGCCTCGGCCTCGCCGCCGCCCAGGAATCCTCCACTGAGGACGTCTCCGCCCTGGCCGTCCACCCCGGCCTCCTCCACACCCAGGCCGACTTCGACCGCATGAAGGCCAAGGTCAACGCGGGCCTGGAGCCGTGGCTCTCAGGCTGGAACAAGCTCATCGCGAACTCCCACGCCCAGAGCACCTGGGCCGCACGGCCGACCGCGGTCATCATCCGCGGCGGCGACGGCCAGAACTACCCGCAGCTGTACAACGACATCCACGCCGCGTACCAGAACGCGCTGCGCTGGAAGGTCGCCGGGACGACCGCGCACCGCGACAAGGCGATCGAGATCCTCAACGCCTGGTCGAACACGCTGACGGCCGTCAACGGCAACGCCGACCGGTTCCTCGCGGCGGGCATCTACGGCTACCAGTTCTGCTGCGCCGCCGACATCGTGCGCGGCCAGTCCGGGTTCGACCTGGGCGCGTTCCAGGACATGATGACGAGCATCTTCCTGCCGATGAACAACTCGTTCCTCACCAACCACAACGACGCGTGCATCACGAACTACTGGGCGAACTGGGACCTCTGCAACATGGCGTCCAAGCTCGCGATCGGCCTCATCTGCGACGACAACGCCATCCGGGACCAGGCGATCGACTACTTCTGGAACGGCGAGGGCAACGGCTCCATCGAGAACGCCATCCCGTTCGTCTACTCGGGCGGCCTCGCCCAGTGGCAGGAGTCCGGGCGCGACCAGGGGCACTCCATCATGGGCATCGGCCTCATGGCGACGTTCATGGAGATGGCCTGGAACCAGGGGATCGACCTGTACAGCGCCAACAACAACTCGTTCGCGAAGGCCGCGGAGTACGTGGCGCGCTACAACCTCGGCAACACGGTCCCGTACACGACCTACAGCTGGGGCACCGGCCAGAACTGCGCCTACAGCGAGCAGACCGTCATCGGCTCGGGCGGGCGCGGCCAGGTGCGCCCGGTGTGGGAGATGGTGTTCCACCACTACACCTCCCGCAAGGGCTTCGCGATGCCGAACGTCGCGAACCTGTGCGGCGCCAACAGCCCCGAAGGCGGCGGCGGGGACTACGGCACCACCTCCGGCGGGTTCGACACCCTCGGCTTCGGCACCCTCGCCCACGTCCGGCTGACCTGGGACGAAATGCCGGACAACTTGACGCCCTTGGGATGAGGCCCGGCGCGGCCGGGCGCACCGCGCCCGGCCGCGCGGGACACGCACCACTCGTGCGGCCTTGGGCCGGTAGCATCTCCGGGCAGGACCAGCCTTCAGCCGACGAGCTAGGAGACCCGTTGTTCGGCATGCTCGCCCCCTGCCCGTCCCGCACCCCCGACGACCTCAAACCCCGCTGGATGGGCCATTTCTGCGGCCTGTGCCTCGAACTGCGCGACGACGCGGGACATCTCGCCCGCCTGACCACCAACTACGACGCGCTCGCGCTCTCGGTCCTCGTGGAGGCCCAGCTCGGCGACGACGCCGGTTCGCGGAACGCCGGGCCGTGCGCGCTGCGCGGCATGCGGCGCCAGACCGTCGCCACCGGCAGTGGTCCGCGGCTGGCCGCGACCGCCTCGCTCCTTCTCGCCTCCGCGAAGCTGCGCGACCACGTCGAGGACGGCGACGGCATCGCCGCCCGCCCCGGCGCCCGCGGCCTCGCCGGGATGACCGCGGACCGGCTGCGCGCCAAGGCGATCGGTCTCGGCGAGTCGATCGCGCTGGACGTCGAGCCGCTCGTCGCGGCCATCGCGGGGCAGCGCGAGGCCGAAGCCGACTGCGGGCCGGGCACCTCGCTCGCCGATGTCACGGCCCCCACCGAGACGGCCGCCGCGGAGCTGTTCGCGCACGCCGCGGTCCTCGGCGGCCGGCCCGAGAACGCCGGGGCGTTCCGGTCCGCGGGCGCGGCGTTCGGCCGCCTGGCGCACCTGCTCGACGCCGCGGAGGACTTCGACGAGGACGCCGCGCGGGGCGCGTGGAACCCGCTGGCCGCCACCGGGACCGGCGTCGAGGGCGCGCGGCCCCTGGTGCGCGGGGCGCTCGCCGACCTGCGGGCGGCCCTCGAAGCGGCGTCGCTGGTCGACCGGACGATGACGGGTTTGCTGCTGGACCGCTATGCGCACCATGCGGTGTCGCGGACGTTCGGCTCGACCTGCGCGACCTACCCGGCCGCCGAGCGGCGCGAGTACCGGCGCTCCAGGGACCGCCGCCGCGACCGCCGCGACTACTACGACCACGACCGGTACCGGCCGGAGCCGCGGGGCTTCTTCGGGGGCCTGTGCGCGTTCACCGTGCTGTGCTGCACCTGCCAGATGTGCTGCCGGGAGCACTACGAGGGCCCGTGGTCCCGGAAGCGCCGCGAAGGCTGCTGCCGGGACGGGTGCGACTGCTGCGAGTGCGACTGCTGCCCGTGCGGGTGCGACTGACGCAGGGCCGCAAGCGGGTTCAGCGCGGCGGCTGCGGCCAGCCGTTCGGGGCGGCGGGCCCGTTCGCGGGCGGGCCGGGCTGCTGCGGGGCGCCGTAGCCGTACGGGGCGTGGGCCCCGGGGCCGGCCGGGTCGCGCCACTGCGGCGGCGGGGCCTGCGGGGCGACCGGAGGCGGCACGTCGGATCCCTTGGGGCGGTTGCGTTCGCGCAGCCAGGCGCGCACGGGTTTCGTGAACGCGAGGACCAGGACCAGCAGCGCGGCCGTGATCTGGAGGATCGCCGGGACGACCGTGAACGGGTTGAAGACCCGGAACAAAGCGACGAGCGCCAGTACCCCGAGTCCGATATAGATCGGAAGGCGCGGATCGTCGGTGCCGAAGCGGCCCAACGCTTCCCGCGCGACCGCCCAGATAAGCACCAGGTTCACGGCTGCCGCGATGACGCCGAGCGTGATGCTCAGCCCCGCGGATCCGGTGAGGCCCAGGAGGGTCGCGACCACCGTGGCGGCCAGGTGGATCCACAGTGTCTGGAGGATCACCGTGACCTGCCGCGGCCGGTCGTCCTTCGGGAGGACGCCCCAGCGCTGGCCCCAGGTGGGCGGCGGCGGCAGGACCGGGCCGGTCGGCTGCCCGTACTGGACCTCCCCCGGGTCCTGCGGCCGGTACTGGAAGGCCGGGCCCTGCGGCGGGCGGTTCGGGTCGGGTGCGGGCCCGGAAGTGTAGGGAGAGTTGGTCATCGATCGGCTCCGAGGAGTGCGTTCAGGTGAGGCGACAGGCTACCCCACCGCCCCATTGTGCGCCTCAGTCGACCGGCTCGAAGAGGGCGACCGTCTCGAAGTGCTGGGTCATCGGGAACGCGTCGAACGCGCGGATCCGGGTCAGCGCGTAGCCCTCGATGGCGAGGTCGCTCGCGTCCCGCGCCAGCGCGCCCGCGTCGCACGCGACGTAGCAGATCGCGCGCGGCCGGGCCTCCCCGAGCGCCACGACGACCTCGGGCCCGGCCCCGGCGCGGGGCGGGTCGAGGACGACGAGGTCAACCGAGCCGAGGTCGGGGGTGATCGAGGCGACGTCGCCGTCGATGGCGCCGGCGTTCTTGAACGCGGCGAGGTTCGCGGCGGTGCGCGCGGCGGGCGCGTTCTCGACGGCGATGACGCGGCCGGTGTCCCCGACTGCGGCGGCAAGGCCGCTCGCGAAGAGCCCGGCGCCCGCGTACAGGTCCCACGCGGACTCGCCCTCGCGCGGCTGGAGGAAGTCGAGCGCGGTCTCCAGGAACGTGGGGGCGGCGGCGGGGTGGACCTGCCAGAACGCGTCGAAGCCGATCTCGAACGTGGTGTCCCCGACGGTCTGGTGGAGGAGCTTGGGGCCGCTCTTGTGGTGGGGGCGGGCGGTGCGGCGCAGCTGCGTGTAGACGGCGAGCTCCTCGTCGTCGGCCTCGACGACGCCGACGGCGCCCATGCCGTCCCAGCGCTGGTCGAGGACGTCGGCCTCGCGGAGGCGCTCGGAGGCGATGCGGCACCAGTCGATGTGCACGAGGTCGTGGGACTTGTGCTGCCGGAGCCCGGGGCGGCCGTCCTCGTCGACGGCGTACTGCATGCGGGTGCGCCATTCGAGGGGCCCGCCGGGGAGGGCTTCGACCTCGACGCCGTCGAGGAGCGCGGGGTCGATGCCGCCGATGCGGGTGAGCTGGTCGAACAGGACCTTGGCCTTGAGGCGGCGCTGGGCCTCGGGGGTCGCGTGCTGGAAGTCGCAGCCGCCGCACTTGCCGGGCCCGGCCCACGGGCAGGGGGGCTCCACGCGGTCGGGGGAGGCGTCGAGGACCTCGACCGCGTCGGCGAACGCGAAGCGCTTCTTGCGGTCGGTGATCTCGATGCGGACGCGCTCGCCGGGGAGGGCGTGGCGCACGAAGTAGACCTCGCCGTCCACGCGGGCCACGCAGTGGCCTCCGGCCGCGACGTCTCCGACGGTGACGATCATGGTGTTCCCTCTTCCCCCCGGCCCGCGCCGAGCGCGTCGGGCCGCAGGCAAGGATACGGGACCGCGCTATTTGGGGATGCGGCGCAGCGGCGGGGGCTCGGTGCTGTCCCCGAGGATCCACGGGACGGTGCAGACCATGACGCCGGGCTCGTACTTGAGCTGGCGGCGCAGGGCCTTGGTGGTCTGGTTGTGGAGCAGGCTGGTCGACCAGTTGAAGTAGCCGCGGGAGAGGCGGCCCCGCTGGGGGCCGAGGCCGACGACGTATTCGGGGAGGTAGACGGTGACGACGTCTCGGGGGGCGTCGCGGCGGCGGGCCTTGACGTAGTCGGCGATGGGGCCGGTGATCTCGCGGTAGGGCGAGTCGAGGACGGTGAGGGGCGTGCCGATGCGGCGGCGGTCCCATTCGGCGACGAGGCGGCGGGAGGCCGCGGCGTCGACGTTGACGGTGAGCGCGGTGATCGTGTCGGGGCGGGTGGCCTTCGCGTAGGAGAGCATCCGCATGAGCGGCAGGTTGACGCTGGAGGCGAGGACGATCGCGTGGCTGCGGGAGGGCAGCTGGGGCTTGCCCTTGGGGAGCTCGATCTCGCCGCGCACGGCCGCGTAGTGCGTGCTGATGGCGCGCATGAGCAGGTAGCAGCCGCCGATGATGAGGACGGCGATCCAGCCGCCGCGCCGGAACATCGTGAACGCGACGATGGCGAGGACGGCGGCGCACGCGAGGACCGCGCACACGGCGGTGGCGCGGGCCCGGTGGGCGCGGGCGCGTCGTGCCGGGTCGCGCTCGACGTCGAGGACGCGCCGCCAGTGGCGGGACATCGCGGCGTGCGACAGGACCATCGAGAGGAACACGCCGACGACGTACAGGCCGATGAGCTCGTAGGCGCCGCCGCCGTAGAGGACGACGAGGAGCGCGGCGGCGACGGCGAGGATGAGGATCCCGTTGGAGTAGACGAGGCGGTCGCCGCGCTTGTGGAGCTGGCGGGGCAGGAGCGAGTCCTCGGCGAACACGGACGCGAGCTGCGGGAAGCCGACGAACGCGGTGTTCGCGGCGAGGAGGAGGACCCCGGCGGTGGCGAGCATGACGGGCCACAGGGCGGCGGGCGAGCCGCCGAAGACGGCGTCCGAGAGCTGCGCGAGAAGCGGGTACGGGGGCGCCTCGGTGCCGGCGCCGTGCGCTCCGGTGAGGAACGCGAGGACGACGGTGCCGAGGAACAGGGCGACCGTGGCGGCGCCGACGGTGGTGATCGCGGCGGCGGCGTTGCGCCCGCGCGGGGGCCGGAAGAAGCGGACGCGGGTCGTGAACGTCTCGACGCCGGTGACGGCGACCGATCCGGCGGCGAAGGCCCTGGCGCACAGGAGGAACAGGGCCGCGGAGGTCCATTCGCGGTCGTCGGCGGGGGCGGGTGCGGAGGCGGCCGCCAGGTCCTCCCCCGCGGCGAGGCGCGCGAGCCCGGTGAGGACGATCGCGGCGACCCCGGCGACGAACGCGACGGTGACGGCGGCGGCGACGCGCCCGGAGACGCGCAGGCCCCGCAGGTTGAACGCGGCGAGGAGCGCGATCGCGGCGGCGGCGAGCCATTCGCGCCACGGCCGCAGGCCCGGCATGAGCGAGTCGAGGGCGGCGACGGCCGCGGCCGCGGAGACGGCCACGGTGAGGATGTAGTCGAGGACGAGCGCGGCGGCGGCGAGGCGGCCCGCGCCGGGCCCGAAGTTCGCGGTGACGACCCGGTAGTCCCCGCCGCCGCCCGGGTACGCCTGCACGGTGTACCGGTAAGAGGCGATCACGGCGACCATGACCGCCGCGACGGCGAGGCCGGTCCACGGCGACAGCGCGTACGCGGCGGTGCCCGCGACGCCGAGGACGAGGAACACCTGCTCGGGGGCGTACGCGATCGAGGAGATGGGGTTGACCGCGAGCAGCGGGATCGCGTACCGCTTCGAGAGCACCAAGGACGATCCGCGCCCGGAGGCGAACGGCTCGCCCACCAGCAGCCGCTTGAGGACCGCCCACGACCTTGTCACGGCCGTAGCGTAGCCCGCGCGGGCGCGCCCGGGGCCGCCAGTTCAGCGGAGGCCCCGGGTCGCGCGCGCTAGGGCCTGTGCGGTGGATCCCGGCGAGTCGGTATCCGAGTCCGTTCGTTCGCTCGCAAGGCGGAGGGCCCTGCGAATACCGGTGTTGTATTCGCAGGGCCCGACAACGCAGCGAGCGGGCGAACGGGCCGGATAACGGCCGCCCGGATCCACCGCACAGGCCCTAGTCCTTCACGGCCGCTTCCACAGTGAGCGTCCCCGCCGCGGTGTCGAGGACCGCCTCGGTGCCGAGGGGGACGACCCGCGGGTCGAGGTCGTGGCCGATCTTCAGGCCGCCGAGGACGGGCACGCCCAGGTCCCCGAGCTTGTCGAGCAGGACCTCGTTCATGGTCCACTCGCCGGGCTGGTACTCGTCGAGCGGATGCGGCACGAACTGGCCGACGGCGATCCCGGCGAGGCCGTCGAAGTGCCCGGCGCGGATGATCCGGGTGAGCATGTTGTCGACCCGGTAGCGGGCCTCCTCGACCTCCTCGACGAGGAGGATCGCGCCGTCGAGGTCGGGCCAGTTCGACCGGTCCGGCTCGGCGGCCATGAGCGACAGGTTCCCGCCGAGGAGCTTCCCGGAGGCCGTCCCGGGGACCTCGACGCCCGCGGTGGACTCGGCCGGGTCGCGGGTGAGGACCACGGGGTCGGCGGTCATGATCGCGGCCTTGAGGGACGCGGCGGTCGCGTCGGTGTTGTTCGAGGACCAGGCCATCATCGGGGAGTGGAGCGTGGGGATGCGGGTCTGCTCGGCGACCGCGAAGTGGAGCGCGGTGATGTCGGAGTAGCCGATGACGAGTTTCGGGTGGTCCTCCAGGGCCTCGACGTCGGCGCCGTCGATGATCCGGGTGGTCCCGTAGCCGCCGCGGACGGTCATGAGCGCCTTGGCCTCCGGGTGCGCGAGCGCGTAGTTGAGGTCGGCGAGGCGGTCCTCGTCGGGCGCCGAGAGGTACCCGAACGTGTCGAGCGCGTGCTCGGTGAGCTCGACGCGCAGGCCCCAGCTCTCGAGGATCGCGGTGCCGCGGGCGACCGCCGCGGCGGTGGAGGGCCCGCCGGGGGCGGGGACGACGACGAGGTCGCCGGGGACGAGCTTCTTCGGCTTGCCGCGGCCCTTCGCGGCGGCGGGTGCGGCGGTCGCGGCGGCGGCGACCGCTCCGGCGGCGAGGCCGCCGATGAGGGCGCGGCGGGACAGCGACGGTCGGTGTTCCACAGTGGGCTCCTTTGCGGGGTAGCGGGTCCACTGACTAGACGCTTTCCGGGGCCGGTTGACGCACCCCCTGGGGCGGTTTTTCCGTTTGTTCATCCCGGACGCGAGCGGGGCGCGCGGGCGGGCGGCGCGGTAAGGTCACTGCACGTCCGATCGAGGGGTGGTGTGCCGGTGCACGTGGTCATCATGGGGTGCGGGCGCGTCGGCTCGTCCCTCGCGCGCAGCCTGGTCGAGCGCGGGCACACGGTCGGGATCATCGACCAGGACCCGAAGGCGTTCCGGCGGCTGGGCCCGGACTTCGACGAGACGACCGTGCGCGGCGTCGGGTTCGACCGGGAGGTGCTCGCGAAGGCCGGGATCGGGCGCGCGGACGCGTTCGTGTCGGTGTCCTCGGGCGACAACTCGAACATCATCGCGGCGCGGGTCGCGCGCGAGAACTACGGCGTCCCGAAGGTGATCGCGCGGATCTACGACCCGCAGCGGGCCACGGTGTACGAGCGCCTCGGCATCCCGACGGTGGCGACGGTGCGGTGGACCGCCGACCGGCTGCTGCGCCATCTCGTCCCGGACGGGCAGGAGGCGCTGTGGCGGGACCCGACGGCGACGCTGTCGCTGGTCGAGGTGGTCTGCGACGAGGGCTGGTACGGGACGGCGCTGTCGGCGCTGGAGCAGGCGACGGGCCACCGGGTCGCGTACATCAACCGGTTCGGGCGGGCGGCGCTGCCGACCGCGTCGACGGTCCTCCAGGACGGCGACCAGGTGTTCATGCTCGTCGGCGACGGCGACGAGGCGGGGATCAAGCGGATCGCGGGCGCGGCCCCGCAGGGGGGTTCGTGATGCGGGTGGCGATCGCCGGGGCCGGGAACGTGGGCCGGTCCATCGCGTCGGAGCTGGTCGGCAACGGCCACCAGGTGCTCCTCATCGAGCGGGACCCCGATTCGATGCGGCCCGAGCGGGTCCCGGACGCGGAGTGGCTGCTCGCCGACGCGTGCGAGCTGGAGAACCTGCGCCAGGCCCATTTGGAGATGTGCGACGTGGCGGTGGCGGCGACCGGGGACGACAAGGTGAACCTGGTGGTGTCCCTGCTGTCGAAGACCGAGTTCGCGGTGCCGCGGGTGGTCGCGCGCGTGAACCGGGCCGAGAACGAGTGGCTGTTCAACGAGGAGTGGGGCGTCGACGTCTCGGTGTCGAAGCCGCGGCTGCTGGCCGCGCTCGTCGAGGAGGCCGTGAGCGTCGGGGACCTGGTGCGGCTGCTGACGTTCCGCCAGTCGCAGGCGAACCTGGTGGAGATCACGCTGCCCGCGGACGCCCCGCACGTGGGGCGGCGGGTCGCGGAGGTGCCGCTGCCGCACGACGTGGCGCTGGTGGCGGTCATCCGGGGGCGGCGGGTCATCGCGCCGACGCCGGACGACACCGTCGAGGCGGGCGACGAGCTGGTGTTCGTGTGCCACGAGGACGCCGAGGACGCGACGCGCGCGGTGATGCTCGGGAAGACCCGCTTTTGATCGGGTGAGGCGACGAAATTTCCCCTGGTGGGGTTTACTTCCGGTCCGCGCTCACGTTACATTGAGAGTTCTCAATGTTCCTATATTTTGGGAGCGCTATCATGCTCAACTTCCGAAGACAAGGCGTCAGCGGCAAGAAGCTGCGCAGCCTCATCGTCCTCATCGCCGCGCTGTTCGCGGCCGGGACCGCCGCGGTCCTGTTCGTCCAGCCCGCCTCCAGCCACGGCACCGCCATCGGCCCCTCCTCGCGGCACTACAGCTGCTGGGAGCGGTGGGGTTCGGACTTCCAGAACCCGGACATGGCCCAGGAGGACCCGATGTGCTGGGCCGCATGGCAGAACGACCCCAACGCCATGTGGAACTGGAACGGCCTCTACCGCGAGCAGGTCGGCGGCAACCACCAGGCGGCCCTGCCCGACAACCACCTCTGCTCCGGCGGCCTCACGGGCGGCACCCGGTACGCCCCCCTGGACGACCCCGGACCCTGGAAGACCACCCAGGTGAACAGCAGCTTCACGTTCACCAACTGGGACCAGGCCAACCACGGGGCGGACTACTACCGGATCTACGTCACGAAGCAGGGCTACGACGCCGAGACCGACGCGCTCGACTGGGCGGACCTCGAACTGCTCGCCGACACCGGCGACATCGACCCCGGCGTCGGGCGCACCCCGCCCAGCGGCGGCGGCACGCTCGTCGACGTCCCGGTCTCGGCCCCCGGCCGCTCCGGCCACCACGTGGTCTTCATGATCTGGCAGGCCAGCCACTTCGACCAGTCGTTCTACTCGTGCTCCGACGTGTGGTTCGGCCCCGGCCAGCCCGAGGAGCCCACGAGCGGGCCGACCACCGGCGGCCCGACGAGCGGCGAGCCCACCGAGGAGCCCACGACCGGCGGCCCCGCCGCCGGGTACGCGTGCTCCGCGACGGCCACCGTCAACTCCTGGGGCTCCGGCGCCACGGTCAGCGTGAAGGTCAAGAACACCGGCACGCAGGCCATGCACAACTGGATGCTCCACTGGACCTGGCCGTCCTCGGGCGTGGCGGTCAGCCAGATATGGAACGCCGAGCACTCCGTGATGGGCGGCGTCGAGATGGCGTCCCCGGTCTCCTGGAACTCGGCGGTCGCCTTGAACGGCACCGTCGAATTCGGGTTCAACGTCTCCGGATCGCTTACGAGCGCACCGGTGTTCGAGTGCTTCCCGACCTAGGCCGATGAGCGGAACGGCCCGGAGCGTCCGCTCCGGGCCGTTCCGCGCAGGTCTCAGACGGCTTTCGGGACCTCGGCCCCGACGGCCTTCATGTGGCGGCGCACCGCCCAGATCGTGAACGCCGTCAGCGCGATCGTCACCGGCCAGCCGCCGAACAGCGTCACCAGCCCCAGCGCGTTCTCCGCGTCGATCCAGTACAGCCAGATCCGGACCGCGTTCTTGACGAGGAAGACGATCCCCCACAGGATCGTGATGCGGCTGAGCACGTCCACGAGCGGCTTGTTCTGCCGCCACTCCTTCTTGCCGCCCTGGGCCACGACCGCGTAGATCCACCCGATCACCGGGTGGCGCACCAGCGCCGAGACGATGAGCAGCACGCCGTAGATCGCCCCTTGGATGATGCCGGGGAGGTAGAAGTCCCGCGCGTCGGTCGACCGCCACGCCAGGAACGCGCCGAGCGCGATCCCGAAGAGCCCGTTGAGCGCGTGGCGGATCGGCTCCTTGCGGACCGCCCGCCAGGCCGCGATCCCCAGCGCGCTCGCCGCCGACAGGATGATCGCCCACTGGAGGCCGCTGAGCGGCCCCATCCGCTCGGGGAGCAGCGGGTTGAGGATGACGAACAGGGTGATCGGGACGGCGGCCTCGACGACGCCCTTGACGCCGCCGAGCTGCTGGGAGAGCTGCTCGGTGAACGGCGGGAGCTCGTCCGGGTCGGCGCCGTCGCGGGGCTCGGCGTCCGGTTTGCGGCTCGGCGTCTCGGTGCTCAATGCGGGCCTTCCAGTTCGGGACGGTCCGCGCTCAGGGGCGCAGCTCGTAGGTCGGGTTGTAGATCGCGAGGCGTCCGTCGCCCAGCCGGCCGACCCGTCCGCGTGCGACGAGCCTGGTCCCGGCCTCCAAGCCCACGATACGCCGTCGGCCCATCCAGACCAATGCGACCTGACCGGTGCCGTCGTAGAGTTCCGCCTCCACGGAAGGGGAGCGGCCGTCGGTGCGGTGCACGACGGCCCGCAGGCGCCCGGCGACGACGGCGAGCTGCCGCGCCTCCAGGTCGGCGAGCGGGACCGCGTCCGGGTCGGTCTCGCGGCGGACCTCGGCGGCGAACAGCTCCTGCTGCGGGACGGCCAGGCGCCGGAGCCAGCCACGCAGGCCGGTCCGGGCGGGGGCGGCGTCCACTACCGCTTCGGTCGCGGCGAGGGCTTGCGGCGCACCTGCGGCCGCGGGGTGTCCCCGGCGGCGATGATCGCGCGGGACCCGTCGCCGCCCTCGGCCTTGCGCTGGGCGATCCGCGCGGCGGCCTCCTCGGCCATCTTCGGCGGGAGCTTCAGCGGCAGCGGCTCGCGGACCGGCATCGCGATGCCCCCGCGGTCGATGACGAGTTTCGTGAGGGCCTCGTCGAGCTCCGGCGCGGCGTCCTCGTCGAGGGCGCGCTGCCCCTGGAACGTGGCCTGCACGAACCAGCGCGGGCCGTCGATCCCGCAGAAGCGCACCGAGTTCGTGCCCTTCTTGGTGGCGACCTGCGCGATCAGCTCGGTGCCCCAGCGGCCCTCGACCTCCTCGGTCTGGCCGCCCTGCCCGGCGACCGTGGTCGCGAGCTCCTCGCGGATCTCGGGCCAGATGCCCTCGGAGCGGGGGGCCGCGCGCACGAGCAGCTGGAGCGCGGACGCGCCCGTAGTGAGCAGGACCTGGCTGATGTTGCCCTTGGCGTCGGTCTGCGCCTGGAAGCCCACGCCCTTGGGGACGGGCAGTCGGATCGCTCCCAGGTCGATGCGCCGGATCTCGTCATCGGGGGCGTCGGCGACGTCGTAGGGGCCTTCGGTGGCCTCACGCTCGTAGGTGTCGCCGCTCTCGGCCAGCGAGTCGAGGACCGCGCCCTCAGCGGGGCGCTGCTTCTTCGACCCCCGTCGCCGTTTAAACACGTTCGCTCTCCTCTGCAAGTCGGCGGTGCCCGCCGGTGGATCCGTGGCCGTCGGCGCCGCGCGCCGTGGGCGCGAACTCGTCGACTTCGGTGAAGCGGGCTCGCACCACCGGTTGGACAACCAATTGTGCGACACGGTCGCCGCGTTCGATGACGGCGGTCCGCTCGGGGTCGAGGTTCACGAGGTTGATCTTGATCTCACCGCGGTAGCCGGAGTCGATCGTGCCCGGCGCGTTCACGATGGTCACGCCGAGGCGGTGCGCGAGCCCCGACCGCGGGTTCGTGTACCCGACGTGCCCGTCGGGGATCGCCACGGCCACACCGGTGCCGACGAGCGCGCGCTCCCCCGGCGCGAGCTTCACGCCCTCGGCGGCGTACAGGTCGGCGCCCGCGTCGCCCGGGTGGGCGTAGGCGGGGACGGGCAGGTCGGGGTCGAGCCGCCTGATGGCGACCGGGACTTCCGCGGTCATCGGGTTCCTCTCACTCGCGCCGCACGCCGCGTCAAGCATCGGGCGTGCGGGGATATGGTCTCAGACATGAGGAGTGGGGAACGGTACGCCGAGCGCATGAGCCTCCCGGTGGCGGGCTGGCTCGCCGTCCTGGCGCTGGCGGTCATCGCCGCGGCCCTGTCGAACATGGGCGACCTGCGCTGGTGGCGCGTGGCCGCCAGCGCGGTCGTGCTGGTCGTGCCCCTGGTCGGGGCGTGGTGGATGGGGCGGCTCCCGGTGCGGGTCGTCGAGGGGCCCGACGGGGTGTGGCTGCACGTCGACGACGCGCGGCTGCCGATGTCGGCGGTCGCCTCGGTCGAGGTGCTCGAGCCCGTCGCGTACTCCGACGCCCTCGGCGTCGCGCAGCACCCGCTGGCGTTCGCGGTGCAGCGGCCGTGGCTGAACCGGGGCGTGCGGATCGTCCTGGACGACCCGGAGGACCCGACCCCGTACTGGATCGTGTCCTCCCGGCACCCCAAGCGCCTGCGCGACGCGATGCTGGCGCCGGAGCCCGCCGGAGTCTGAACTCGAAGTGAACGAACCCCTCTGGGCAAGCGAGACGGCCCGCGGAGCTTCCGCGAGCCGTGCGCTTTCCGAGGGGTCGATCTCGCGCTTACGCGCAGTCCTTGCAGATCGGCTGCCCGTTCTTCTCCTTGGCGTACTGGCTCCGGTGGTGGACCAGGAAGCACGAGGAGCAGCGGAACTCGTCCTGCTGCATCGGCAGGACCTTGACCGAGAGCTCCTCGTCGCCGAGGTCGGCGCCGGGCAGCTCGAAGTTCTCGGCGACCTCGGCCTCGTCGACATCGACCGACCCCGATTGATCGGTGCGGCCCTTCGCAAGGGCCTCGATGCCGTCGGGCCCGGCGCTCTCTTCCTTGTCCCGGCGGGGGGCGTCGTAGTCGGTTGCCATCGTTTTCCACTCCCATTGGTTTTGCATTCGTGGCACCGGATCCGGGCTCGGGGTTCCGCCGTCGTGCTCGGGTGACACATCGGCTCGGCTCGGGTCCTGGCGGGTTCGGTTCCTCCGTGCAGGCGGCGTACCTTACCGCGTGCAGTCCATTCCTATACACGATGCCCCCCGCTTTTTCATCCCCATTGTGGCGAGAAACACTTTCTTTACGAGGGCTGCGAGTGTACCGCCTCTCGCCCACGAAGACGACCCGCGCACGATAGCCTCTCCATGGCAACGTTTGCGGGACGTCGGATCGTCTAGGTGCCAGAAGATGAACTGCTGGGGTCAGAACACTCGGGGAGGCAAGCCGTGCGTATCGCTCGTATCCGCGCTTTGATCGTGCTGTGCGCATTGGCGCTGGTCGCTGGACTGGCCACGCTCTGGGCCATCAGGAACGACTCGCAGCTCTCCGCGAGCAGCGACTGCGAGCCCGGCGCCGTCGAGATCAAGACCGCCCCGATCCCCGACCCCTCCGAGATCGAAGTGGTCGTCCTCAACGGGACCGACCAGTCCGGCCTCGCCGAGCAGGCCGCCTCCCAGCTCGAGGACCGCGGCTTCGTCGTGGTCGACACCGGCGACGCCCCCGAGGCCTACGACGGCACCGCGCTGGTCCAGTACGGGCCCGAGCAGTACGCCGCCGGACTCCACACGTACGCGTACTTCTACCAGGGCCGGGACGGGTTCGCGCTCGACTGGGACCAGCCGATCACGATCACCCTGGGGAGTGACTTCCGCGAGGTCAGGTCGGCCTCCGACGCCCGCCAGTCGTTCGCGCAGAGCGGCGGCATCGAGGCGCCCGAGGGCACCTGCACGGTAGAATAGACCGCCGTCACCCCCGACGCTCACTGAAAATGCGGAAACACAGCTCGAAACGGCATCACGGACGGGCCGCAGGCGATTTTCGGCGCTACAATTCACGCCTGCCCGGTCGTTGTGCCGACCTGGGCTGCCGACCCAATATCCAATGCTCACCCGCTATGGAGCCCGGCTGCGCCGTGCCCGCCATTGCCTCGGAAGGTTGCTCGTGACTGACGCACGTCCCACCGGCACAGACGTCAATTCCCTGACCGACTCGCTGCTCGCTCTGGCCCGAGAGAGCAACGGGCAGCTGACGTCCGCGACGGTCGCCCAGGTTCTGGAGTCGGCGTCGGCCTCCCCCGCCGAAGGCAAGAAGGTCCTCCGCGCGCTCGCCGAGGCCGACGTCACCGTGGTCGTGGACGGCTCCTCCTCCACCCGCAAGCGGGTGCCCGCCGCCCGCACCGCCACCTCCTCCAGGACCACGACGGCCAAGGCCGCCAAGAAGACCGCGGTGAAGAAGACGGCCGCGAAGAAGGCCGCCGCCCCCGCCGCCGAGACCGACGAGGCCGAGGCCCCGGTCAAGAAGGCCGCCAAGAAGACCGCGAAGAAGGCCGCCGCCAAGAAGACGGCGGCCAAGAAGGCCGTCGCCGCGAAGGCCCCCGGCGACGAGGAGCCCGACGAGGCCGACCTGGCCGCCGCGGCCGAGGACGACGACGCGCTGGCCGAGGCCGCCGCCGCGGCCCCCGCGAAGAAGGCCACCCGCAAGAAGGCCGCCAAGAAGGCGACGTCCCGCAAGTCCAAGAAGGACGACGAGGACGACGACGAGGAAGACGGCTTCGAGTGGGACGAGGAGGACTCCGAAGCCCTCAAGCAGGCCCGCAAGGACGCCGAGATGACGGCCTCGGCCGACTCCGTCCGCGCCTACCTCAAGCAGATCGGCAAGGTCCCGCTCCTCAACGCGGCCCAGGAGGTCGAGCTCGCCAAGCGCATCGAGGCCGGCCTGTACGCCGTCGAGCGCATCAAGCAGCTCAAGGAGGCCGGCGGCGAGATCCCGACGCAGATGCGCCGCGACCTCGAGTGGATCGTCCGCGACGGCGACCGCGCCAAGGACCACCTCCTCGAGGCGAACCTCCGCCTCGTCGTCTCCCTCGCGAAGCGCTACACCGGCCGCGGCATGGCGTTCCTGGACCTCATCCAGGAGGGCAACCTCGGCCTCATCCGCGCCGTCGAGAAGTTCGACTACACCAAGGGCTACAAGTTCTCCACGTACGCCACGTGGTGGATCCGCCAGGCGATCACCCGGGCCATGGCCGACCAGGCGCGGACCATCCGCATACCGGTCCACATGGTCGAGGTCATCAACAAGCTCGGCCGCATCCAGCGCGAGCTGCTCCAGGACCTCGGCCGCGAGCCGAGCCCCGACGAGCTCGCCAAGGAGATGGACATCTCCCCGGAGAAGGTCCTGGAGATCCAGCAGTACGCCCGCGAGCCGATCTCGCTCGACCAGACCATCGGCGACGAGGGCGACAGCCAGCTCGGCGACTTCATCGAGGACTCCGAGGCCATCGTGGCCGTCGACGCCGTCTCCTTCTCGCTCCTCCAGGGCCAGCTCCAGCAGGTGCTCCAGACCCTCTCCGAGCGCGAGGCGGGCGTCGTGCGCCTCCGCTTCGGCCTCACCGACGGCCAGCCGCGGACCCTCGACGAGATCGGTCAGGTCTACGGGGTCACGCGCGAGCGGATCCGCCAGATCGAGTCCAAGACGATGTCCAAATTGCGACACCCGTCCCGCTCGCAGGTGCTCCGCGACTACCTCGATTAGCGGCGATCCGTTCGCTGTCGGCATACACCGCAGGCGAACCGGCCGCGGCCGCAAGGCCCGGACCTGGTGTGTATCACCCGAACGGGTGGGTACCTGAAGAACGCGCCGGGTTGTCGATCGCCGCTTCGTGGGCTACGGTGTGGAACAACTATCCCGAGCGCAAGAGCGAGTGAGCCGAGTCTCAGTCGGAACTTGTCGGGAAGGGGTAGTACAGTGCAGGCGTTGAACGGAACGAGCCGGTCAACCGGCTGACAGAACACCCGCGTTGTGCAGATCGCACAACGACCGAACGCAGCGGAGGACCTGGTATGACATCCACCCTGACGCCCCCGCCCCAGACGGAGGAACGTCCGATCGCGGGCGAGCGCTGCGATCGGTGTAGCGCCGCGGCAAAGCTTCGCGTGACCCTGGCCGAAGGCGGCGACCTCGTCTTCTGCGGCCACCACGCGAACCAGTTCGCCGAGAAGCTCGTCCCGATCGCCATCGACTTCACCGCCGACCCCGAATTCGAGTGGCGCGGCACCGACCTCATGGCCTCGGAGAACTAGCACCTCACGAGACTTCAAGGGCCCGAGCGGAAATCCGCTCGGGCCCTGCATCGTCTCCGGGGCTGCGACGTCCCCGGGCTCACCAGGAGCGGATCTCCGCGATCCGCTCCTCCAGCTGCTCGATGGTCGCCTGCGCGCTCGGCGGGCCGCCGCACTTGGAGCGCAGCGTCGCGTGGATCTTCCCGTGCGGCTCGTTCGTCGCGAACGAGCGGGCGCCCACGAGCGCGTTCAACTGCTTGCGCAGCTTCAGGCGCCGCTGCGCGTTCGTCATCGGCGGCTCGGCCGTCTGGCGCTCGGCGACCTCGGTGCGCGCGCCGCCGCCCTGCTTCGACATCTGCTCGCGCTGCCGCTTCTGGAGCAGCAGGTGGATCTGCTCGGGCGTCAGCAGCCCCGGCAGGCCCAGGTACTCCTGCTCCTCGTGGCTCCCCGACTGCACCGGCAGGCCGAACGAGCCGCCGTCGAAGATCACCTGGTCGAGCTCCGCGCTCGACTCCAGGGTCTCGCGCTGCCCCCCGAGTTCGGTGCCCTCGTTGAGGACCCGCTGCGCCTGCTCCAGCAGCAGCTCCGGGTCCTGGTCCTCGGACTTCGGCTTGATGACGTGGTCGCGGTCCTGCTCCAGGTTCTCCGCGAGGCTCAGCAGCGGCACCACGCTCGGCAGGAACACCGACGCGGTCTCCCCCGGGCGCCGCGACCGCACGAAGCGGCCGATGGCCTGCGCGAAGTACAGCGGGGTGTGCGCGTTCGTCGCGTACACGCCGACGGCCAGGCGCGGGATGTCCACACCCTCCGACACCATGCGGACCGCCACCAGCCACTCCTGTTCGGACACCGCGAACTTCGCGATCTTCTCCGAGGAGCCGGCGTCGTCGGACAGGACGATCGCGGCGCTCTTGCCGGTGACCCGCTTCAGGATGCCCGCGTAGGCGCGGGCCGAGTTCTGGTCCGAGGCGATGATGAGGCCGCCCGCGTCAGGGATGCCCGCGGCGCGCAGCGACGACAGGCGCCGGTCGGCGGCCCGGATCACCTGCGAGATCCACTCCCCCTCCGGGTCCAGCGCGGTGCGCCAGGCCTGGCTGGTGAGGTCCTTCGTGAGCGGCTCGCCCAGGCGCACGGCGAGCTCGTCGCCCGCGCTGGTGCGCCACTTCGCCTGGCCCGAGTAGGCCATGAACATGACGGGGCGGACGACGCCGTCGGCGAGCGCGTCCCGGTAGCCGTAGAGGGAGTCGGCGCGCGAGCGCTTCGCGCCGTCGTCGTACTCCTCGTACTCCACGAACGGGATCGGGTTGTCGTCGCTGCGGAACGGGGTGCCGGTGAGCGCCAGGCGCCGCTCGGCCTCCTCGAACGCGGTCTTGACGCCGTCGCCCCACGAGCGGGCGTCGCCGGCGTGGTGGATCTCGTCGAGGATGACGAGGGTGCGGCGGGCGAGCGTGCGGCGCTTGTGCACGGCCGGGTCCGCGCCGATCTGCGCGTACGTGAGGACCACGCCGTGGTAGTCGGTGGCACTGTGGACGTCGGAGTTGCGGAACGCCGGGTCGAGCTGGATGCCGAAGCGCGCGGCCGCGCCGGACCACTGGACCTTCAGGTGCTCGGTCGGGCAGACGACGGTGACCGTGTCGACGGTGCCGTCGGCGAGCAGGTCGTAGGCGATGCGCAGGGCGAACGTGGTCTTCCCGGCGCCCGGGGTGGCGACGGCGAGGAAGTCCCGCGATTGACCCCGGTGGTACGACACCATCGCCTTGCGCTGCCAGACCCGAAGCGACGGAAGCGATTCGGGTGGGGCGGCCGGGATCATGCGGGCTCCTTCCGGTGGACGACGGACCCGGATGATTCTAGGCCGCGAGCAGCTTCTCGGCGCCCGCTTGCCAGCCGTACATTGGCCGCGTCACGGCGCCCGCTTGCCAGCCGTAAATCAGGAGAGCCACGTTCAGCGCTCCAGGAGGATGGTGTTGGGGCCGACGTTGACACTGGAGACGCGCATCATGGCGCCGAACTTTCCGGTCTCGACGTGCGCGCCGAGCGCCCGCAGGCGGGCCGCGACGGCCTCCACCAGTGGTTCGGCCACCGGCCCGGGGGCCGCGGCGTTCCAGGAGGGCCTGCGGCCCTTGCGCGTGTCGGCGTAGAGGGTGAACTGGCTGACCAGCAGGACCGGCGCCTCGTTGTCGGAGGCGGACCGCTCGCCCTCCATGATGCGGAGGCTCCAGATCTTCTCGGCGATCCAGCGCGCCTCGTCGTCTCCATCCGTGTGGGTGACGCCGACGAGGACGAGGAGCCCTTCGCCTATCTTCCCGACGCTCGCGCCGTCGACGGTGACTTCGGCCTCGGCGACGGTCTGGACGACTGCTCTCATGCCCCCGATCCTCCCCTATGGCGCAGGCGTACGCTCGAAGGGTGGGTCGGCGTGAGAAGACAGCGGTCATCACCGATGCGGCCATCTCCCTCGAAGAGGAGCGCCGGTACCGGACCATTCGCTATGTCGTGATGATGTCGATCCGCGGCTTCCTGGTGATCCTGCTCGGCGTCCTCGTCATGCTCGACGTGCCGCTGCTGTGGCTGTGGCTGCTGTTCGGCGTCGCGGGCATGGCGGTGCTCCCGTGGCTGGCGGTGCTCCTGGCGAACGACCGGGTCGTCAAGCGCCCGGGGCGGTTCTTCCACCGGCAGCGGCGGGCCGAGACGCTTCCGGCGCCCGACCGGCCCATGATCGATTCGGAGTAGGGATTCCTACGTGGCAATATTGAGGGATATTGCCCGCGCGATGAGGAGTGAGTCAACGTGAGCGGACTTCCCGAGACCGGTACCGGCGGTCTGGACGGCGGCGGTTCCACCCTGCTCGAGGAGCAGACGCAGACCCAGCCGAACTACACCTACGAGGACGGCGACGAGGAGCGCTTCTCGCACTACGTCCCGAAGGACAAGCTCATGGCCGCGATGGTCGACGGCGTCCCGGTGAAGGCCCTGTGCGGCAAGATGTGGGTCCCCTCGCGCGACCCCGACCGGTTCCCGATCTGCCCGCAGTGCAAGGACATCTACGAGAAGATGAAGAACTAGCGCGAAGCGCGGCTCTCACCTTCCCCCGGAGCGCCTGTGTGACGCGGCCCTGCCTGCTATAACGCACGTGTGGTCACTGCTCTCTCTGGATTCGAGCCGACGAGCATGAGCCTCGTCGCGGAGCTCATCGGCACCGCGGTGTTCGCCGCCTCCGGCGCGAGCGCCGCGGTCGGCAAGCGCCTCGACCTGTTCGGGGTGGTCGTGATCGGGACGCTGTGCGCGCTCGGCGGCGGCGCCGTGCGCGACATCCTCATCGACGCCAAGCCCCTGGTGCTCACCGACTGGCGGTACCCGCTGGTCGCGGTCCTCGCGTCCCTCGTCGTGTTCCGGTTCCACCCGGCGCTGTCGCGGATGCGGCCCACGATGCTCGTCCTCGACGCGGCCGGGCTCGCGCTGTTCACCGTGGTCGGGACGTTGAAGGGCCTCGACTACGGCTTCGCGGTCTACGCGGCTTGCATCGTCGGAGTACTCTCCGGTATCGGCGGCGGCATCCTGCGCGACGTGCTCGTCCAGGAGATCCCCGCGGTCCTGCGCGAGGACTTCTACGCGATGGCCGCGGTGATCGGCGCAGTCATCGTGTCGGTGGGCGCGCGGTGGGAGTCGCAGATCGGCCACTGGACGCTCATGATGATCGCCATCGCGACGATCTTCGTTGTACGGATGGTGGCCATCAGGTATCGCTGGCAGGCCCCGAAGCCGAATATCTGATCGTGTCTCCCGGGTTCGTGCCACCCTTCGAGCCGGGGGATCGCAAAGCCCGAAATCCGCTGCAAGCTGGTACTCCTCAGCCCGGTGCCCGCCGGGCGCGGTGCGGGGCCCCTCCCGCACGGGGGGATTGCAGCGAAAGGCGAAACCGATGGCACCTGTCGACAGCATCCGTCAGCGACCGGCCCAGCGACCGGCGCAGCGCGCGACCGAGTACTCCGGCGACCCCGTGCGCGCCTATCTCAACGGCATCGGCAAGCACCGCCTGCTCACCGCCTGCGAAGAGGTCGAGTGCGCGAAGGCCATCGAGGCGGGCCTCATGGCCGAGTGCCGGATCTCCGAGACCACCGACCCCGACCTGCGCAGCGACCTGGCCCGCGTGGCCGCCGACGGCCGCGCCGCCAAGCAGCGGATGCTGGAGTCGAACCTGCGCCTGGTCGTGTCGGTCGCGAAGCGCTACTCCGGGGCCGGGATGAGCCTGCTGGACCTCATCCAGGAGGGGAACCTGGGCCTGATCCGCGCGGTCGAGAAGTTCGACTACCAGAAGGGCTACAAGTTCTCCACGTACGCCACGTGGTGGATCCGCCAGGCCATCAACCGGGCCGTCACCGACCAGTCCCGCACGATCCGCGTCCCCGCCCACACGGTGGACCAGATCAAGCGGATGAACCGGGTGCGCCAGGACCTCATGGCCGAGCTGGGCCGCGAGCCCCGCTACGAGGAGATCGCCCGCGAGCTCGACACGACCCCGGGCAAGGTCCTCGAGCTCATGTCCTACGACCGCGAGCCGGTGAGCCTCGACCAGACCGTCGGCGAGGACGACTCGACGGCCCTCGGCGACCTGGTCGCGCACCTCCCCCGCGAGAACGCCGGCGACGACGCGGTCTCCTACGCGCTGCTGCGCCGCCACATCGCGAACGTCCTCGCGTCCCTCCCCGAGCGGGAACAAACGGTCCTGCGCCTGCGTTTCGGTATCGACGACGGGCGCCAGCGCACCCTCGAGGAAGTGTCGGCCGACTTCGGCCTCTCCCGCGAGCGGGTCCGCCAGATCGAGAAGAACGCGCTGCACCGCCTCCGCCAGCCCGACTACGCGGGACGGCTCGCCGACTATGTCGCCTGATCGCCGTATACCATTGGTGCAGACAGGGGGTCTGGCGGCTACTTGACCCACCCCGCCCGGTGCCCTGCGGGCGGACAGAGTGAAGGAACGAAGCTGTGACCACGGACCTCGTCGACACCACCGAGATGTACCTGCGCACGATCCTCGAACTGGAGGAGGAGGGCGTCCCTGCGCTGCGCGCCCGGATCGCCGAGCGGCTGGAGCAGAGCGGTCCGACGGTCTCGCAGACCGTCGGCCGGATGCAGCGCCACGGCCTGCTGAACGTGAAGAGCGACCGGCACCTGGAGCTCACCGAGGAGGGCCGCCGCCAGGCGGTCGCGGTGATGCGCAAGCACCGGCTCGCCGAGCGGCTCCTGGTCGACGTCATCGGGATGTCCTACACCGAGGCACACGACGAGGCGTGCAAGTGGGAGCACGTCATGAGCGACACCGTCGAGAAGCGCGTGTACGAGCTGCTCCAGCACCCCACCCGGTCGCCGTACGGCAACACGATCCCCGGCCTGGGCGAGCTGGACGCGAACGCGCCCTCCGACGCCCGCGAGGCCGACGAGCGGCCGATGAGCGTGGTCTCCTCCGGCGCGAAGGTGCGCGTGACGCGCCTGTGCGAGTCGGCGCAGACCCACCCGGACCTGCTGAACGCGCTGCACGAGGCGGGCGTGGACCCGGGCGCGGAGATCGCGGTCGACCGCCAGGACGGCGAGGTCGCGCTGACCTCCGGGGCGCAGACCCTGCGCCTGTCCGTGGACGACGCCGCGAAGATCTTCGCCGTTCCTGTCGTTTAGTCCTATTCCGTTGCGTCGCAAGCCGTTTCGTCGGCCACTACGGTGTGTTTCAAGCGCCTGACTGAGTCTTGACCACCGGACTACCGGGTAGTAGGCTGGCCAAAGCGTTGGAAACGGTTTCAACCGCTCGGTAGCTCCGCTCCCGGAGCCGATCGTCTGAAACCCCCCGAACTGCACTCCGCACCTGAGCGCCCTCCTTGCACCCCCGGCAAGGAGGGCGCTCGCGTGCGGGACCGAAAACGGCCGCCGGACCACAGGTCCGGCGGCCGTCTCGTGTCGTGCTGGGTTATCCGGCGGCGTCGGCGTGGGCCGTCGAGACGCCTACGGCGAGCTGCGCGAAGCCGTCCACGAGGGCCTCGACGGCGGCGGGGTCGGTCTCCGCGGGCGTGGTGTAGCGCATCTCGAAGATGGTCCCGCCCTCGTACCAGCCCATCTCCAGGGCCGGGCCGGCGCCGGTGTCCTCGGTGTGGACGATCCAGTAGGCGGCCTCGCCGAGGCCGGTGACCTCGGAGGTGCCGTCGGCGAGCTCGTCCTCGTAGACGTCGACCGTGGCGTCGGTGCCGATGATGAACAGCGTCAGGTCCGGGTAGGCGGCCTCGCCGGTCTGGACGGCGCAGGTGAGCTGCGCGGGCGCGTCCTCCCCGGCGTCCTCGCCGGGCCCGCCGGACGCGAAGCGGAAGTCCTCGCCGGTGGTGGAGTTGAGGAGCGCCGAGTCGATGTACGGGCAGGCGCCCGCAGCGTCGGCGAGGTCGAGCTCCACGGGCTCGGTGCCCTCGGCGGACGCGGACTCCTCGTTGGCGGCGGTGTCGAGCGGGCCCTCGTCCTCGGGCGCCTCTTCGCTGCACGCGCCGAGCGCGAGGAGCAGGGCCGCCGGGGCGGCGATCAGGAGCCGCTTCATGACTCCTCCCCGCGGGCGACCTCGCGGCCGCGGGCGGCCCAGTCGCTCCAGGATCCGATGTACACCGGCGGCGTCGGCATCCCGGCGGCGGTGACGGCGAGCGCGCTGCGGGCCGCGCCGACCCCGGAGCCGCAGTAGAACGCGGGCTCGGGGACGGATTCGTAGCGGGCGCGGAGGCGGTCGACGTCGGCGAGGTCGTCCTCGCCGAGGAACCGGTTGATCGCGCCGGGGATGTGCCCGGCGACGGGGTCGACGGGCTCCATCTCGCCGCGGTAGCGCTCGGGGCTGCGCACGTCGACCAGGCTGTGGTCGGCGGCCCAGGCGGCGGCGCCGTCGGCGTCGAGCACGGGGAGGCCGCCGGGACGCACGGTGACGTTCCCGGCGGGGCGCTGCGGCACCTGGGTCTCCAGGGGGAGTCCGGCGGCGTTCCAGGCGGCGAGGCCGCCGGTGAGGACGCGGACGTCCTCGAGGCCGGCCCAGCGGAGCGTCCACCAGGTGCGGGCGGCGGACATCCCGTCGCCGCCGTCGTAGACGAGCACCGGGGTGCCGTCGTCGATTCCGGCGGCGCGCAGGACCGCCTGGAGCGCTTCGGGATCGGGCAGCGGGTGGCGGCCGCCGACGGGGCCGACCGGCCCGCAGACGTCCCGGTCGAAGTCGAGCCAGACGGCTCCGGGCAGGTGCCCGGCGGCGTACTCGGCTTCCTTGGAGTCGCCGCCGAGCGTCCACCGGACGTCGATGCGGACCGCTTCGGTCCAGGCGGCGGCCTCGACAGCGTCGATGATCGGCCTCATGGGTCCCAGGTTATAGGAGGTGCGCGTTCGGCTCTTCGGCCGCCGCCGCGAATTCGGGCATCACGGTCACGGCGACGCCGTGCTCCCGCAGGAAGGCGTCCCCGCCGGGCGCGGACACGAAGTTCGCGGGCTCGGGCATGGCGTATGCGACGCGGGCGACTCCGGCGTCGGCGAGCAGGTGCGCGCAGGGCCGGGGGCGGGAGGCGCGGCGGGCGCACGGCTCCATGGACGAGTAGGCGACCGCGCCGCGGGCGGCGGGCCCGGCCTGGCGGAGGGCGACCTCCTCGGCGTGGTCGTGCGGGCCCTCGGCGCGCGACCAGCCCTCGCCGACGACGCGCCCGTCCGCGACGATCACCGCGCCGACGCTGAACGCGGTCGCCGACGGCGGGCAGCGCAGCGCCAGGTCGCAGGCGCGGCGCATCCAGCGGGCGTCGTCCTCATCGGACCTGTTGGCGGCGTTCGGGGGCGGGCTGTTCGGGTGCTGCACGGGGCCTACCGTACCGGCAGCGGGCGCGACAGGGCGGCAGCCCGCGTTCGTTGCCGCTTGCCGATACCATGTGGGAGTCCCCCGACACTCCAGTCACGGTTCCGTGCGCGCGGCGCAGTCCCGACAGTCGTCTTCGAGTTGAGGTGCAGCAGTTTTGGCCGTCCAGTCCCCTCCAGCTCCGACCCAGGCGCCGCCTGCGGCGGGCCCGCCGGGCCCCGGCGCGGCTCCCGGGCGGTGGATCGACCGGGTCGCGGCCTCGCTGCGGCAGACGCCCGGCCAGCTGCGGGGCGTCCTCGCGGTCCTCGCGGTCCTCATCCTCGGCGCCGGGGTCACCGGCATGACCTCGATTCTCGCGAAGTCCGCGGTCATCGAGGAGACCACGAGCCAGTCCGGGCGCCTCTCGGTGGCCGCGCTCCAGCTGTACCAGGCGCTCTCGCAGGCCGACGCGACCGCCGCGTCCTCGTACCTGACGGCGGGCACCCCGTCGGAGTCGATGAACGACACCTACCGGACCGCGCTGCGCGACGCCACGGTCGCGCTCGCGACCGCCGCCGGTGAGGTCGAGACGGCAGAGGACGTCGAGCTCGTCGCCGAGCTCAACGCCCGCCTCCCGGTGTACACGGGCCTGGTCGAGTCGGCGCGCACGTTCAACCGGCTCGGCGAGCCCGTCGGCGCGACCTACCAGGAGCAGGCCTCGACGCTCATGCGCGAGGAGATGCTCCCCTCGGCGCACACGCTCCAGGAGAACGCGCTCGCGCAGCTCACCGAGTCCCGCGACGACGCCGCGGCGTTCCCGTGGGCGGCCGCCGCGCTCGTGATCGCGGCCCTCGCCATGCTCGTGTGGGCGCAGCTGTGGCTCACCCGCAAGACGAACCGCACGTTCAACCTCGGGCTCGTGGGCGCCACGGTCCTGCTCGTGGTGTTCGCCGGGTGGCTGGCGATGGCGTCGCTCGCGTCGGCGAGCCACACGTCCCGGTCCCACGAAGAGGGCTCCATGCCGCTCGAACTGCTCGCGCAGGCCGAGATCGCGGCCCAGCAGGCCCGCGCCGAGGAGTCGCTCCTGCTCATCGCCCGCGGCGAGGACGACGACGCCGCCGTCCGGTACGCCGAGCACATCGAGGAGCTCACCGCCGACGGCGGCCTGCTCGACCAGCTCGACGAGGCGTTCGCCGACGACCCCGCGCTCGCGGCGAAGGTCGACGAGGCCCGCGACGCGGCCACCGCGTGGAGCAACGGCCACGGCGAGGTCGTCAAGCTCGCCCAGGAGGGCAGCTACACCGAGGCCGTCGCGCTCGCCGTCGGCGACGACGAGGCGAGCCTCCAGACGTCCTTCAACGGCCTCAACGCGGCCCTGACCGAGGCGACCGCGACCAGCGCCGACCGGTTCGTGGACGCGACCCTCGACGCGCAGCGGTCGCTCCAGGGCGCCGCGGCCGGGCTCGCGGCCCTGTCCCTGGCGGCGCTCATCTGCGCGGCCGTCGGCATCCAAGTCCGAGTGGCGGAGTACTACGCATGAACCGAACCGGAAGAACCGCCGCCGCGCTCGCCGCGGCCGCGTGCCTCGCCCTCGCCGCGTGCTCGAGCCCCGCGAACATGGAGCCGCCGGTCATCGACGTGCCGACGCCGCTGCCCGACGGCATCGACTTCTCGCCCGAGGCGAGCCCCGCCGACGCCGACGTCTCCTGCGACCCGCTCTCCTCCTACTCCCCCGGCGCGGTCACCGCCGAGCAGGCGCGCGCGCTGCTGGAGGACCCCGAGCAGATCAGCATCGGCATCAGCCAGTCCACGAACCTCATGGGCTACCGCGACCCCGAGACGAACGAGCTCGCGGGCTTCGACATCGACATCGCGACCGCGATGGTCCAGGCCGTCATGGGCGACGCGACGAAGGTCCGCTGGGTGCCCATGAACTCCGCCGACCGCGAGCAGGCCCTCGCCGACGGCCGCGTCGACATGGTCGTGCGGACCATGTCCATCAACTGCGACCGGTGGGAGAACGTCGAGTTCTCGACCGAGTACTACAACGCGGGCCAGCGCCTCCTCGTCGCGCGGGACTCCGGGATCGCCGGCCTCGCCGAGATGACCTCGGACCAGCAGGTGTGCACCGGCGCGAGCTCCACCTCCGTGGGGAACATCGCGGCGGTGAACCCGGAGGTCCAGCCGGTGACGGTCCCGGACTTCAACGACTGCCTGGTGCTGCTCCAGCAGGGCACCGTCGACGGCGTCGCCATCGACGACACGATCCTCGCGGGGATGGCCGTGCAGGACCCGACGCTCCAGGTCGTCGGGGACGCGTTCTCGGAGGAGCACTACGGGATCGCGTTCCAGAAGGGCGACACCGACCTCGCGCGGTTCGTCAACGGGGCGCTCGCGGCGATGATCGCGGACGGGCGGTGGCAGGCGTCGTACGACAAGTGGCTGGCCGGTCCGCTCGCGACGGGTCCGGCCGCGCTGACCACCCAGTACCGGGATTAAGGGGAGCAGCATGAGCGACCAGCAGCCGCCGCCCGAGCACACCCAGCGGTACATGGCGGGCCAGTACCAGCAGCCGCAGGCCGAGGAGAGCGACACGCTCGCGGTCCGCAGGCGCATGTCGACGCCGCCGGCGGTGCCGCCGCAGCCGGGCTTCGCGCCCGCGCCCGCGGGCCCGCCCGGGACGGCGGCGCTGTCGCCGCCGAGCATGACGGCGCCCGTGGGGCCGCCGCAGGCGCACGTGGCACAAGCGCAAGTAGCGCAGTCGCAGCAGGTGGTGCCCGCGAACGCGGTCGCCTCGCCGCCTCCGGCGCCGTACCGGGCCTCGGCGGCGCCGCTGCCGCAGCCGATCACGGGTCCGGTGACGCGGTCGACGACGTCGAGCACGCGCCAGCGCGGGGGCCTGTCGGACATGCCGCCGGTGCCGCCGCGGGACCCGGCCGAGGCGGTCATGGCGACGCCGCAGGTGCCCGAGCACAAGCGGTTCTGCTCGTCGTGCGGGAAGCCCGTGGGGCGCCCGCAGGCGGGCCGCGCGGGCCGCGTGGAGGGCTTCTGCCCGTACTGCCGGGCGCGGTACTGGTTCACGCCGTCGCTGTCGCCCGGGGACCTGCTGTCGGACCGGTACGAGGTGCTGGGCGCGATCGCGCACGGCGGGCTCGGCTGGATCTACCTGGCGAACGACCGGAACTTCGCGGACGACCTGACGCAGCGGTGGGTCGTCATCAAGGGCCTGATCAACACCTCGGACGAGGACGCGATCGAGGCGGCGATCAACGAGCGGCGGTTCCTGGTCGGGATCGACCACCCGAACGTGGTGGACATCCACGACTTCGTGACGGCCGCGGACCCGCGGTCGGGGCAGCTCCAGTCGTACATCGTGATGGAGTACATCGCGGGGAAGTCCCTGCGGGACATCAGGGACGCGACGGACGACGAGGGCGAGCGGAAGCCGCTGCCGCTGGAGCAGGTGCTGACGTACACCGCGGAGCTGCTGCCGGCGTTCAGCTACCTGCACGACCGGGGCCTGCTGTTCTGCGACTTCAAGCCCGACAACGTGATCCACGTGGAGACGTGGCTGAAGCTCATCGACCTCGGGGCCGTGCGGCACGTCGAGGACATGGAGTCGGCGATCTACGGGACGCCGGGGTACTCGGTGCCGAACGACGAGATCCTCTCGGTGGGCCCGTCGGTGACCTCGGACCTGTACACGATCGGCCGGTCGATGGCCGTGCTGGCCTTGGACTTCAAGGGCTTCACGACGACGTACCGGGACCACCTGCCGCCGGCGTCGGAGGCGCCGCAGTTCGCGGAGTTCGGGTCGTTCCACCGGCTGCTCATGCGCGCGACGCACATCGAGCCGCGGTCGCGGTTCCAGGACGCGGACGACATGCGCACGCAGGTGCGCGGGGTGCTGCACGAGGTGCAGTCGGTGCAGCGCGGGGAGCCGCGCTCGGAGCCGTCGACGCTGTTCTCCGGCGAGCAGTCGGTGTTCGGGGAGCCGGACGTGGAGTACGACGTCCACAAGGTCGGGGACCCGTTCGACGTGGCGCACGCGCTGCCGACGCCGATGGTGGACCTGGCGGACCCGATGGCGGCGTTCCTGGCGACGCAGCAGGCGACGGACGTGAACGGGATCCTCCAGGAGCTGAACTCGGCGCCGCAGCAGAGCCCGGAGGTGCAGCTGCGGCGCGTGCGCACGCTCGTGAACGCGGGCGAGCTGCACCAGGCCGCGGCGGTGCTCGACCAGTTCGCGCAGCGCGAGGGGAACACGTGGCAGGTGACGTGGCTGCGCGGGATCATCTCGCTGCTGGCCGCGGACTTCGCGACCGCGGCGGCGCATTTCGACGCGGTCTACTCGCACCTGCCCGGCGAGCTGTCGCCGCGCCTGGCGCTGGCGGCGTGCGCGGAGCTCGCGGGGCGCCCGGACCTGGCGCTGCCGCACTACACGCGGATCTGGGCGTGCGACCACCGGTTCGTGTCGGCCGCGTACGGCCGGGCGCGCCTGCTCGACCTCGAAGGCAATTCGACGGACGCGATCACGGCGCTGCACCAGGTCCCGAAGACCTCGGCGCAGTACGGGATCGCGCAGACGGCGGCGATCCAGACGGCGCTGCACTCGCGCACCGCGCCGCCGTCGCTGCTGGACCTGCACCACATGGCCGGGCGGCTGGACGAGCTGAAGCTCGAGCCGCGGCGCCGGCACCTGGTGTCCACGCGGATCCTGCACCTGGCGCTGGACACGGTGCAGCGCACCGGTCCGGCCGCGGAGCCGCCGGTCTTCGGGGCGCGCCCCGAGGAGCGGGAGCTGCGCCTGGCGCTGGAGCGGGCCTACCGGGACCTGGCCCACGCCTGCACCCGCAGGGAGGACCAGGTGTACTACTTCGACCTGGCGAACCGCCACCGCCCCCGCACGATGCTGTAGCGAAGGAGCCCTATGCAGCCCTCACCGACCATGGGCGCCGCGAAGCGTTGCACCGCTTGCGGTCTCCCGGCAGACCTCGGCCGCTTCTGCGAGGACTGCGGCGGCGACCTGGAGGAGTTCGAGGTCCCCGCCGAGGCAGTCCCGTGGCGCTCGTCGGCGGCGGTCGAGGAGAACCCGGACCACCCGGGCGGCTCCGACGACCACCTGACGTTCGAGATGCCGGGGATCGGCGCGGCGACGGACGTCGGGAAGCGCCACCACTACAACCAGGACTCGATCGCGATCGCCCTGGCCGAGGACGGCCGGAAGATCACGGTGGTGTGCGACGGCGTCTCGGGCGCGTCCGATTCCGAGCGGGCTTCACTCGCAGGGGTGGAAGCGGCCGTGACGGAGATCCGCTCGGCGCTGGCCGAGGGCCTGTCGGCGGAGGACGCGTCGCGGCGCGGGGTGGGCGCGGCCCACTCGGCGGTGGCCGCGGTCGGCAAGCAGTACCCGAACTCGCCGCCGTCGTCGACGTACGTGTCGGCGGTGGTCGAGGGGAACCAGGCGGTGCTGTGCTGGGTCGGGGACTCGCGGGCGTACTGGGCCGGCGAGAAGGAGGCGCGGTGCCTGACGGTGGACGACACGATCCAGGCGCGCCTGGAGTATCAGGGCGTGGACCCGTCCGATGAGCGGTACAAGAATCCGTACGCGAAAGCCCTGCTGGCGTGGCTCGGCGCGGACGCGCCGACGCTGAACCCGAACCTCCTCCGCGTGGATCTGGGCGGAGGGCATGTCGTAGTGTGCAGCGATGGTCTGTCGCGTTATTTCAATGACGATCACGACCTTCTGCCACTGCCGGACGGCAGTGTTGGCGAGAAGGCGGTAGCGTTGACACGACAAGCGCTCGCTAACGGCGGGCATGACAACATCAGTGTCGCGGTGGTGGAACTCGAATCCCCCGGTTCGGTCCAGGTCGACGAACGCGCGCGCGAGCGCGCGGGCCAGGGCTCGCCGAACGGGGAGAACGGGGCCGCCCCGCTGCTCGGTGTCGTCAGCGAGGCCGAGTACACCCAAATGCTTGGAGGGGGACGACCTTGACCTACCAGCCGACCTACGGCGGTGCCCCACAGCCGGGCGGGTACCAGTGCGCGTGCGGGGCGTTCCCGCAGGCACAGTTCTGCGAGCAGTGCGGGACCCCGAACCCGGCGTGGCAGCAAGGCCAGCCTCCGCAGTCCCCCGCCGCGTTCGGGCAGGGCTACCCGTCGAACGACCCGTACGGGCAGCCCGATCCGTACGGCCAGCAGCAACAGCAGCCTGGCGGGTACGGGCAGGACCCGTACGGCCAGCCGCAGCAGCAGGACCCCTACGGGCAGCAGCAGCAGCCCGGAGGCTATGGACAGGACCCGTACGGGCAGCCGTCGCAGCCGCAGGGCGGCGGGTACGGCCAGGACCCGTACGGGCAGCAGCAGCCGGGTGGCTATGGGCAGGACCCGTACGGTCAGCCCCAGCAGCAGGACCCGTACGGCCAGCAGCAGCCGGGGGGCTACGGGCAGGACCCGTACGGCCAGCCCCAGCAGCAGGACCCCTACGGCCAGCAGCCGGGCGGGTACGGGCAGGACCCGTACGGCCAGCCCCAGCAGCAGGACCCTTACGGGCAGCCCGCGCAGGACCCGTACGGGCAGCAGCCCGGCGGGTACGGGCAGGACCCGTACGCGCAGCAGTCGTACGCGCCGACCTCGGCGCCTCCCGGGCCGCCTCCGGGCGTGCCGGCCGCGCCGTTCGGCGCCCCGACCTCCGCGCCGCCCTCGACGGGCACCGGCGGGTTCTCGATGCCGGACTCGCAGCCCGCGGACCTCGCGTCGAACTACGCGCCGGCCGGGGGCCAGGCGGCCACCCGCTGGGGCGTCGCCGTCACCGCGGACCAGGGCTACTTCAACAAGGTCGCGGCCTCGGACGGGGCCTCGCAGCTCCAGTACCCGTCGTTCGCGAAGCCGCGCCGCTTCCCGCTCGACAAGGGCGAGCTGGGCATCGGCCGCTACAGCGCCAAGCGGGGCATCACCCCGGACATCGACCTGTCGGGCGACGTCGCGGACCCGGGCGTGAGCGCGCAGCACGCGCGGCTGTACGCCAAGCCCGACGGCTCCTGGACGATCATGGACGTCGGCTCCTCGAACGGCACGTTCCTCAACGGCTCCGACGAGCCGCTGGCGCCGAACGTGGAGTTCCCGGTCGGGGACGGCACCTACATCAACATCGGGGCGTGGACGCGCCTGACGATCCACTACGAAGGCTGAGCGAGACGACGGAAAGGCCGGGTCCATCGGACCCGGCCTTTCCGCTTCCCTACCCCTGCTTCAAGAACCGGGTGACCGCGCTGTTGACGGCCGGGCTCACCAGGATCTTGCGGTGACCCAGGCCCTCGGTCGCGAGGAGCTCGGCGTTCGGCCAGGCGGCGGCGACGGCCTCGCCGTGGCGGAACGGGTTGGGGCGGTCGCGGCGGTCGTGGACGATGAGCGCCGGGGACGGCACGTCGAGGCCGCGCAGCGAGAAGTCGTCGAGCTTGACGCCGGCCTTGGCCTCCCCGAGGGGCGCGAGGCGGTCCATGATGCGCGGGCCGACGGGCACGATCGCGCCGATCGTGTCGCGGAAGCCCTCCTTGCCGCCGATGAACGGCGCGAGCATCGCCAGGCGGATCCCGGCGAGGTCCTCGCCGTTGACGAGCATCCCGTGGAGGGCGCTGAGGCAGCCCATGGAGTGCCCGACGACGCCGTAGGGGGTGCCGAACTTCTCGTGGACCGTGGACATCGCGTCGACGAGGTGCATGCCGTTGGCGTGCCGGTCGCCCCACGGGCCCGGCCCGGAGTTGCCGTGGCTGGGCGCGTCGAAGGCGACCACGCGGAAGCCGGAGGCGACGAGGTTCGCGGCGATGAACTTGAAGTCGCCGGTCGAGCCGCCCCAGCCGTGGACGAGGTAGACGAGGGGGCCCTCGCCCCAGTCGTAGCCCCAGAGGTTCGTGCCGAGGCATTCGAGCTCGAACGGCGAGGACCCTGCGGGGGCCTCGCCGCGGAGGCGCTTGTCGGGGCCCGCGGGGAGGCGGAACCACATGTCGCACAGGAACTTCGCGGCGGGACCGGGCGCGACGCGCTCGGCGGCGGTGAAGGCGGAGCGGATATACCAGGGAGCACGAACGGTCGTGCTTTTCTTTGACGAGCCGGTGCTCTGGGTCGTGGACGCCATGGGCGTGTGGCCTTCCTGGTCAGGAACTACTCACGTCGAACGCTTGCGGAGACGTAAATTAGCGTGGCTGTCGATCAGCCGGTGGAACGCCGCCCAAGCGCGGTCGGCGGCGTCGGGATAGGACAGGATGCGGCTCATCCAGTTGTAGGACAGCAGGATGCCGAAGACCTCCTGCGCGACCTGGAAGACGTCGGTGTCTTCGGGGAGCTCGCCCTCGGACACCGCCGTGGAGGCGATGCGGGCGAGCGAGTCGAGCATCAGGCGCTGCTCGGCCACCATGCGGTCGTGCAGGGGGCCGGGCAGGTCGTCGAACTCGGCGGCGGCGGCCAGGAACAGGCAGCCGCCCGGGCGCGCGTACCAGGCCATCCAGTGCTCGACCACGGCCTGGAGCCGGGTCGTCCCCCGCGGCTTCTTCAGCGCGGGCCGGAAGACCTCCTCGCTGAACTGCTCGTTGTTGCGTTCCATGCAGGCGAGCTGAAGCGCCTCTTTGGACTTGAAGTGGGCGTACACGCCGGACTTGGACATGTCGGCGGCGGCCGCGAGCGACCCGATGGTCAGCCCGGACAGCCCCGAGTACCTGGCCATCCGGACCGCGACGTCGAGGATGGCCTGCCTGGTGAGTTCGCCTTTCCGCACGAGTTCAAAATAGCACGGTCGTGCTTGAAAAAGCCAGGGCCAATCTACGCCGGGGCGTACACCGCCGCGGTGAACTCCACCTTCATCCAGGTCGAGGAGTCCTCCGGCGTCACCGAGGTGACGTCGGCGACCACGACCTGGAGCTTGTCGGTGTACATGCACAGGCTCATGCCCTCGGTCAGCGGCGCCGCGCCCGGGTCCCACGGGTCGATCGTCCAGTACAGGTCCGGGAAGGACCCGTCGATCTCCGCCCAGCAGTCCTCCGGGGTCACCGCGGCGTCGAAGAACGTCCCCGAGATCCCCGTCGGCGTGTACAGGTAGCTCGTCAGGCCCGTGTTCGTCGACAGGTCGATGTCGCACGGGTTGAGGACCAGGTCGGTGTAGGACGCGGCCGTGTCGCTGGTCAGGTACTCGACGTAGATCGAGCCGGTCGTCGAGATGTCGTCGAAGTCGACCATCGCGTACTGGCAGGTCGTGGCCTCGTCGAACGTCGTCGTCAGCGTGATCGAGTAGTCCGAGTAGACCTCGGTCCACCCGCCCGAGGCGGCGGTGGTCGCGTCGTCGGGCTCGGACGTCTCCGGGTCGTCGGGGTCCGAGGTCTCCGGGTCGTCCGGGTCGTTCTGCGAGACCGCCTCGGTCGGGTCGTCCGTCGGGTCGTCGCCGTCCGCGTTGAGGAACCACACCAGGCCCCCGATGAGCGCGATCGCGAGGATCGCCGCGATGACCGTGACGCCCACGGCCGTCGCGTTCGACTTCGGCGGCTGCCCGAACGGCGGCGGCGCCCCGTACACCGGCGGCTGGCCCGGGTACTGCGGCGGCCCGAACTGCCCGGCCTGCTGCTGCGGGGCGGTGTACTGCGCCTGCTGCGGGGCCGTGTACTGCATCGTCGGCTGCCCGGCCGGGTACTGGCCCGGCGAGACCTGACCGGGCGCGTAGCCCGGCGCCGGGGACTGCGGGGGCGCCGAATAGCCCCCCGGCTGCGCGTACGGCACGGAGGTCACCGGGCTTGCGGGCGGCGCCGACATCGGGAACGCGGAGCTCGGCGCCGGGGGCTCGCCCCCGGGCACCGCGCCCGGGTACGCGCCGTCGAACACCGACGTCGGCGCGTTCGGGGCCGGCGGCGGGCCCGTCGGGGCGGCGGTGTCCACGAGCGTCGACGGCACGCCGGAGTCCCCCAGGAGGCTCGAGAGCTCCCAGCGCTGGCGCTCCGCAAGGGCGTTCACCCCGTCCGGCCACGGGCGCGTAGAGGGCGCCACAGGGCCGATGATCGACATCAGCTCCGCGGGGGTGGGGCGGGCGCCGGGGAGGCGGATGAGGCAGCGCTCGGCGATCGCGCGCACCCGCGGCGACAGCGCCGACAGGTCCGGCTGCGACCGGACCACGTTGTTCAGCGTCTCCAGCGTCGAGGCGCCCGTGAACGGGCTCGTGCCGGTCGCGGCGAGCACCAGGACCGAGCCGAGCGAGAACACGTCCGACGCGGCCGAGACCGTGCCGGACTCCGCCTGCTCGGGCGACATGAAGCCCGGCGTGCCGATGACGCCTCCGGTCTTCGTCAGGTTCGTGTCGGTGATCCCGTCCGCGGCGCGCGCGATCCCGAAGTCGATCACCCGCGGGCCGTCGGCGGCGAGGATCACGTTGGCGGGCTTCAGGTCCCGGTGGACCATCCCGGCCCTGTGGATCGCCGCGAGCGCCGACGCGAGCCCCGCCGCGAGGCGCAGCACGGCCGCCTCCGGCAGCGGGCCCGAGGACTCCACGACGTCCTTCAGGTTGGGGCCCAGAAGGAACTCCGAGGCGAGCCACGGGACCTGGTCGTCGGGCCCGGCGTCGAGCACCGAGGCCGTGTACGCGCCCGCGACCTGCTTCGAGGCGTCCACCTCGCGGCGGAACCTGGCCCGGAACTCCTCGTCCTGGATGAGCGCGGCCGCGATGAGCTTGACGGCCAC
Organism: Glycomyces sp. NPDC047369; assembly: GCA_040643255.1. Taxonomy (GTDB): domain Bacteria; phylum Actinomycetota; class Actinomycetes; order Mycobacteriales; family Micromonosporaceae; genus Glycomyces. Next base: position 538,791 of record JBEYTX010000004.1, read on the forward strand.
GGGGCGGCCGTCGGGCGCGCTGGCGAGGAACACGCGGCCCATGGCGCCGCGGCCGAGTTCGGCGATGGTCCGGTAGGGACCGATCCGTTCGGGATCGCCGGGAGCCAAGGGCTGCATTGATGCCTCCGGGGAGCGAGGGGCGGGCGGTAACCACCATTCTATTGCCGTTGTGCCAGCGTGCGCTGGACGCGAGGCCCCGGGCCTATGGGACACAAGCGGATCAGACCACGCGAAAGGGGCCGTTCCGCGGGTGCGGAACGGCCCCTGGCGGGTCGATCGATACCTAGCTGCAACCGCTGGTCGCGCCGCAGCCCTCGCAGGCGTAGCAGGACCCGGCGGGCCGCATCTTCGTGCCGCAGTTCATGCACAGCGGCGCGTCGGCGCTGCGGGCCTGGGCGGAGGTGAGGACGTCCAGGCGCGAGGGCTTGGACTCGATCTGGCTGAGCCCCTTCGAAACCTGCTCGGCGACCGCCTCCTCGATGGGCGCGGAGGCGCGGAGCGCGTCGAGGTCGACCTCGGGCTGGGAGACCTTCGACGGGTCCTCGCCGTTGAGCTCGGCGGTGCGCTCGGCCGTGGTGAGGATGCCGATCGCGGCGCGCTCCTCGTACGGCAGGTAGTCCAGGGCCAGGCGGCGGAAGATGTAGTCGACCACCGAGGAGGCCATGCGGATGTCCGGGTCGTCGGTCATGCCGGCGGGCTCGAAGCGCATGTTGGTGAACTTCTCGACGTACTTCTCCAGCGGCACGCCGTACTGAAGGGCGATCGAGATGGACACCGACAGCGCGTCCATGACGCCCGCGAGGGTCGAGCCCTGCTTGGACATCTTGAGGAAGACCTCGCCGAGGCCGTCGTCCGGGTAGGACGAGGAGGTCATGTAGCCCTCCGCGCCGCCGACCGAGAACGAGATGGTCTGGCTCGGGCGCTTCTTGGGGAGCTTGCGGCGGATCGGGCCGTGGACGGCCACGGTCTCGATCGCCTTCTCCACGGCCTCCTCGACGGCCTGCTCCACTTCCTTCTTCTTCGCGGAGAGCGGCTGGCCGACCTTGCAGTTGTCGCGGTAGATCGCGAGGGCCTTGAGGCCGAGCTTCCAGCCCTGGAAGTAGACCTCCTCGATGTCCTCGACGGTGGCCGACTCCGGCAGGTTCACGGTCTTGGAGATCGCGCCGGACAGGAACGGCTGGACCGCGGCCATCATGAGCACGTGGCCCATCGGCGCGATCGCGCGCTCGCCCATGGCGCAGTCGAACACCGGGTAGTGCTCCTCGCGAAGGGCCGGGGCGCCGACGACGTGGCCGTGGTCGGCGACGTAGTCGACGATGGCCTGGCGGTCGTCCGCGTCGTAGCCGAGGCGGGTGAGCGCGCGCGGGATGGACTGGTTGACGATCTCCATGGAGCCGCCGCCGACGAGCTTCTTGTGCTTGACGAGGGCGAGGTCCGGCTCGATGCCGGTGGTGTCGGAGTCCATCATGAACGAGATGGTGCCGGTCGGCGCGAGCACCGAGGCCTGGGCGTTGCGCCAGCCGTTGACGGCGCCGATCTCGTTGCCCTTGGCCCACTCGTCCTTCGCGGCTTCGAGGACCGTGGCGTCGACGTCGCCGAACGTCTCGACCGCGTCGGCGGCCGCGGCGTGCTTGGCCATGACGCGCTGGTGCGGCTCGGCGTTGCGCTCGTACCCGGCGTAGGGGCCGACGGCCCCGGCGATCTCGGCGGAGCGGCGGTAGGACACGCCGGTCATGAGCGCGGTGATGGCGGCGGCGAGGGCGCGGCCCTCGTCGGAGTCGTACGCGTAGCCCGAGGTCATGAGCAGGGCGCCCAGGTTCGAGTAGCCGATGCCGAGCTGGCGGTAGTCGCGGGTGGTCTCGCCGATCTTCTCGGTCGGGAAGTCCGCGAAGGAGATCGAGATCTCCATGGCGGTGATGACGAACTCGACGGCCTTGGTGAAGCGGTCGACGTCGAACGAGCCGTCCTCGCCGAGGAACTTCATGAGGTTGAGGCTGGCGAGGTTGCACGAGGAGTCGTCGAGGCTCATGTATTCCGAGCACGGGTTGGACGCGTAGATGCGGTCCGTGTTCGGGTTGGTGTGCCAGTCGTTGATGATGTCGTCGTACTGGATGCCCGGGTCGGCGCACTCCCATGCGGCGGTCGCCATGCGGCGGAACACGTCGCGGGCGTCGCGGCGCTCGATCTCGGCGCCGGTCTGGCGGGCGGTGAGGGCGTAGTCGGTGCCCTCCTCGACGGCCTTCATGAACACGTCGGAGACGCGCACGGAGTTGTTGGCGTTCTGGTACTGGACCGAGAACATGTCCTCGCCGCCGAGGTCGACGTCGAAGCCGGCGTCGCGCAGGGCCCGGATCTTGTCCTCTTCGCGGGCCTTGGTGTCGATGAACGCCTCGATGTCGGGGTGGTCGACGTCGAGGACGACCATCTTCGCGGCGCGGCGGGTGGCGCCGCCGGACTTGATGGTGCCGGCGGAGGCGTCGGCGCCGCGCATGAAGCTGATCGGGCCGGAGGCGTTGCCGCCGGAGGAGAGCAGCTCGGCGGAGGCGCGGATCTTGGAGAGGTTGACCCCGGCGCCGGAGCCGCCCTTGAAGATCATGCCCTCTTCCTTGTACCAGTCGAGGATCGACTCCATGGTGTCGTCCACGCTGAGGATGAAGCACGCGGAGACCTGCTGGGGCGCGGCGGTGCCGACGTTGAACCAGACCGGGGAGTTGAAGCTGAAGTACTGGTGGAGCAGGAGCCAGGTGAGCTCGTCGGCGAAGACCTGCGCGTCCTCGGCGGTCGCGAAGTAGCCGTACTTCTCCCCCGCGACGTGGTACGCGTGGACGACGCGGTCGATGACCTGCTTGAGGCCGGTCTCGCGCTGCGGGGTCCCGAGGGCGCCGCGGAAGTACTTCGAGGTGACGATCTGGGTCGCGTTCTGGCTCCAGAAGGCCGGGAACTCGACGCCGCGCTGCTCGAAGTTGATCGAGCCGTCGCGCCAGTTCGTCATGACGACGTCGCGGGACTCCCATTCGACCTCGTCGTACGGGTGGACGCCCGCGGTCGTGAAGACGCGCTCGACGGTGAGGCCCTTCTCGGCGGGCCCGGTCGGCTTCTTGGCGGTCCTGGTGGTCGTCGCTGCGGCCTTGGTGGTCTTCGGCATGTTCCTCGCCCCTGTCTGCTCATGCCTGGTCATGGGAATCGGATATTTCGGGGTGGTGCGCTAGCCGCCGTTGCGGGCGGCGTGCTCCTCGCGGAGCTGGGCTATGGCGGCCTCGAAGTCCTCCAGGGACTCGAAGTCCTGGTAGACGCTGGCGAAGCGCAGGTAGGCGACCTCGTCGAGCTGGCGCAGCGGCTTGAGGATCGCCAGACCCACCTCGTGGGCGGGGACCTCGGCGGCGCCGGTCGAGCGGATCTCGTCCTCGACGGCCTGGGCCAGCTTGGCGACGTCGTCGGCGTCCACGGGACGGCCCTGGCAGGCCTTGAGGACGCCGCTGGCGACTTTTCCGCGGCTGAACGGCTCGGTGGCCCCGCTGCGCTTGACGACGGCGAGGATGGACTCCTCGACGGTGGTGAAGCGCTTCTCGCACTCCTGGCAGACCCGGCGGCGGCGGATGATCTTGCCGTCCTCCGCCTCGCGCGAATCGACCACGCGACTGTCGGGATGGCGACAGTAAGGGCATCGCATATCGCTAGTCTCCTTCTCACAACCATCGTCTCGCGGACCCCCGACACCGTCGGCGGCCCGGCCGTCGCGCCGGGAGGGACAGTCTGCCCCGCGCCGTCCCGGCGGGTGCGGGAACCCCAACACCTAGTGAGAGACGATACAACACACCACAAGATCTAGTGGCAAGAATAGCGCGAAACGGCGCCTCGCGAGCGCGGGAGACCGGACCCCGGGGACATCAGTCAACCAGGCCCCGACGTAAAATCGTTCACCCGTTCGGGTGAATACACCCAGAAACACATTCCTACCAGCGCGGCGACACGCCGACGTCGCACGAATGTTTGACTAGAACCTGCACGTGAGTTACATTGTCGGAATCAGACATACCGTCCCATTTGTCTTACAGGAGCCTCCTGTGGCTAGCGAGACCACGACATCCCGGCCGAAAACGCGCAAGTTGACGCGTCGGCAGCAGCAAGTCCTCGAGTACATCGAGGAGTTCATCAACAACAAGGGCTACCCCCCGAGCGTCCGCGAGATCGGTGCGGAGGTCGGACTCGCCTCGGCGTCGTCCGTCGCGTACCAGATGAAGCAGCTCGAACGGAAGGGCTACCTCAACCGCCTGGCCGGACGGCCGCGCGCGGTGGGGGTGCGCCAGTCCACGCCGGGCGGGGTCCAGACCTGCTCCCAGCACCCGCGGCCCCGGTACGTCCCGATGGTCGGCGAGATCGCCGCGGGGCAGCCGATCCTGGCCGAGGAGCGCGACTACGACGTCATGCCCCTGCCCGCGGAGTTCGTGGGCGAGGGCGTCCACTTCCTCCTGCGCGTCAAGGGCGACTCGATGACCGAGGCCGCGATCACCGACGGCGACTGGGTCGTGGTGCGCCAGCAGCCCGACGCGCTCAACGGCGAGATCGTGGCCGCGATGATCGACGGCGAGGCCACGGTCAAGACCTGGAAGCGTAAGAACGGCAAGCCGTGGCTGCTCCCGGCGAACGCCCTGTACGACCCCATCGACGCCTCCGAGGCCGAGATCCTCGGCCGCGTGGTCGCGGTGCTCCGCAAGATCTAAGGTACGCCGAACGCCAATTGCATTGCGCGCCTAGCGGTTCCGACCGTAAGTCGTGCCGCCTTCAGGCGGGCCCCAGTAGCCTTCATCGGCGTCAGGGGTCCGTTCGGCGTTTCCGCCCCCGTAGACCCCGCCCTGCGGGCGCTGCCGCTGTTGCTGTCCGCCTCCGGCGCCGTACACGTTGCCGGTGGGCTCGCGCCGCGGCGGCTGCTGGCCGCCACCGCCTCCGGCGCCGTAGACGTTCCCGGAGGGCTCCTGGCGGGAGGAGAAGGACTGGCCGGGCCCGGCGTTGTCGTAGACGCTGCCGTGGCCGCCGCCTTCGAAGGCCCCGTACTGGGGCTCCTGGCGGCCCTGCGGGGGACGGCCCTGCTGCTGGCCGCCGCCGCCGTAGACGTTGCCGCCGGGCTCCTGGCGGGCGCCGCCGCCGTAGACGCCGCCCTGCGGGGCCTGCTGGCCGCCGCCGTAGACGTTCCCGCTCGGTTCCTGCCGGGCGCCGCCGTACACGTTGCCGCGGGCGACCTCCCCCAGGTCCGGGTCGGGCTGGCCGGAGTCGATGCCCAGGTCGACGGGGTCGTCGTCGGCGAGGAAGGACGATTCGCGGCGTCCGCGCGGGGACTCTTCGGCGGCGAAGCCGAGTTCGTCGTCACCGTCGTCGCCGTCGCCGTTCGCCTTGCGGTACTTGCGGATCACCACGATGCCCACGACCATGACGAGCATGCCGAGGATCGCGATGGCCGCGAGGATCTTCACGATCGTGCCGAAGCCCAGGTCCAGGATCCGGTCGACGAGGCTCTTGCCGTCGTCGCCGGACGCGGGCGCGGCCTCGTCGTCGCCGCCGGAGGTCTCCTCCTCGGCGGCGGGCGCGGCGGGCGCGTACCGGGTGACGGTGCCGAACGAGCCGTCGTTGTCCTCTGAAGCGAGGGTGATGAAGTTGCCGTCGGCGTCGTAGGCGAGGCCCTCGGCCTGGCCCGCGTCGGCGACCGGCGTCGCGAGGGGCTCGCCGCCCAGGGCCGCGAGCACGTCGCCGCCCTCGACGGTCCACTCGTAGACGTTGCCCTCGGTGCGCAGCGCGACCTTGGAGCCGTCGGCGTTCAGGGCGCCGCCGGAGACCGTGCCGCCGTCGGGGAGGGCGACCGTGCCGACCTCGTCGAGCGGGGTGTTCTCCTCCTGGTTGTCACCGGAGGGCGAGTACAGGGTGGCCTCGCCCGCGTCGGCGGTGACGAACAGCGGCTTCTTGCCCGGCAGGAGCAGGAACGTGCCGACGTCCTGGGGCCCGTCGGGGAAGACGTAGCGCCAGACCGCGCTGTTGGCGAGGTCGTCCAGGTCGAGCTGGTTGAGCGTCAGCCACTCGCGGTTGGCGCCGTCGCCGATGTCGCCGACCCACAGGAACGATCCGCCCTCGTTGTCGAGGGCCAGCGCCTGCGGGTCGCGCGGCTGGTGGTCGATGAAGGCCTCGTCGGCGCCGCGGGGGTTGCAGTCCTCGCCGACCCGCTCGACCGACAGCGTCCCGTCCTGGTTGTCGGCGGCGGACACGATCCACCAGCCGTCGCCGCCCTCGGCGGCGGCGATGCCGGCGGGGTTCTGATTGCGCGGATCGTGCAGGGTGCACAGCACTTCCCCGCCGGACTCTTCGTCCTGCGCATAGACGGGGGACGCGGCCGTGGCCAGGACGAGCACTCCGGCCGTCCCGGCGACGAGCCGCGCAGGCAGGGGCCGACGGCCCACACGGCGCTCTCGCATCACGCAAGTGTTCCAGAACACGCCATGTCAGCGCGGGGACCCCCATGAGACATGTTCAGGACCACTGCGATTCAGTCCTTTTCCAGGACGAACGCTCGCAATTCACCGGCCAGCTGGTCGTCCACACGGGCCGTGATGACCGTGCCGTCACCTCGGTGTTCGGTGGTGAGCACCTCGCCGCGGGACCGCAGGCGCGACACGAGATCGCCTCTGACGTAAGGGATGCAGACGGTCAGCTCGGTGTCCGGCTGCGGGAGCGCCTGCTCGATCGCGACGCGGAGCTTGTCGATCCCCTCGCCGGAGTGCGCCGACACGAACACCGCGTCGGGCCAGTCCGAGCGCAGCTGGAGCATCGTGTCCGGGTCGACCAAGTCGAGCTTGTTGACCACGACCAGCTCCGGGATCTCCTCGGCGCCGACCTCGGCGAGCACCTCGCGGACCGCCTCGGCCTGGCCGAGCGGGTCCGGGTGCGAGCCGTCGATCACGTGGACGACCAGGTCCGACTCGGCGACCTCCTCGAGGGTCGAGCGGAACGCCTCCACAAGCTGGTGCGGCAGGTGCCGCACGAACCCGACCGTGTCGGTCACCGTGTACTCCCGGCCCTCGGCCGTGCGCGAGCGCCGCGTCGAGGTGTCGAGGGTCGCGAACAGCGCGTCCTGGACAAGGATGCCCGCGCCCGTAAGCGCGTTGAGCAGGCTCGACTTCCCGGCGTTCGTGTACCCGGCGATCGCGACGCCCGGCACCCGGTTGCGGGTGCGCGAGTCGCGCTTCGTCTCGCGGGTGACCGTGAGCTTCGCGAGCTCCCGGCGCAGCTTCGCGACCTTCGCGCGGATGCGGCGGCGGTCCGTCTCGAGCTTGGTCTCACCGGGGCCGCGCAGGCCCACGCCGCCGTTCGAGCCGCCCTGGCGGCTCATGGCGTCGCCCCAGCCGCGCAGGCGCGGCAGCAGGTACTGGAGCTGCGCCAGCTCGACCTGGGCCTTGCCCTCGGCGCTCTTCGCGTGCTGCGCGAAGATGTCGAGGATCAGCGCCGTGCGGTCGATGACCTTGACGTTGACGGCCTTCTCGAGGGCGATCAGCTGGCCCGGCGACAGCTCGCCGTCGGCGATCACCGTGTCGGCGCCCATCGCCTCGACGGTGTCCTTCAGCTCCCGGACCTTGCCGGAGCCGATGAACGTGCCCGCGTCGGGCTTGGAGCGGCGCTGGATCAGGCCGTCGACGACCTCGGAGCCGGCCGTCTCGGCCAGCTGCGCGAGCTCGTCGAGGGAGTTCTCGGCGTCCTCGATGGTGCCCTCGGTCCAGACGCCGACCAGGACGACGCGCTCCAGGCGCAGGCGCCGGTACTCGGCGTCGGTGACGTCCTCGAGCTCGGTGGACGCGATGCCGGAAACGCGCCGCAGCGCCTGGCGCGCCTCCAGGTCCAGCTCGCCCGTCGAGGGGGCGTCGGAGGAGAAGTCTTCTCGGGTGTTCTCGTAAGAATCGTGCATCACCACAAGCTTGACACGCACCGGCCCGGGAGGCGAGCCGATATCGCGCACAGCGAACGGCGTCGATCCCTGCCGCGCCGGGGCGCTGTGGCGGGGCCCCGGCCCAGCGCAGGGCCGGGGCGGCGGCGTCCCGAACAGTGGCATCATTCAAGAATCCGGCAACTGGTCCACAACGAAGTGCACATCAAAGGAGCGGCATGAGCACTGCCCGTCTTCCCAGCGCAGGGTTCTCGATCACCGTCCGGCTGGCCCTCTCGGCCGACCCGGGCGCCGCGGGACGCCTCGCGACCGTCGTAGGCCAGGCCGGGGCCATCGTCACCGCACTCGACGTCGTCGGCTCCGACAACAAGCGGATGACCGTCGACCTCACCTGCGACACCTCCGACGCCTCGCACGCCGAGCAGGTCACGCACATCCTCGAGTCGATGCCGGACTTCGACGTCAAGAAGGTCTCCGACCGGACCTTCCTCATGCACCTCGGCGGCAAGATCGAGGTCGCCCCCAAGGTGCCGCTGCGCAACCGCGACGACCTTTCCATGGCGTACACCCCCGGCGTCGCCCGCGTCTGCATGGCGATCGCCGAGAACCCCGACGACGCCCGCCGCCTCACCATCAAGCGCAACACCGTCGCCGTCGTCACCGACGGCTCCGCCGTCCTCGGCCTCGGCAACATCGGCCCCGCGGCCGCGATGCCGGTCATGGAGGGCAAGGCGGCCCTGTTCAAGAAGTTCGGCGACGTCGACGCCTGGCCGGTGTGCCTCGACACCCAGGACACCGACGAGATCGTCAACATCGTCGCGGCCCTCGCCCCCACCTACGGCGGCATCAACCTCGAGGACATCGCCGCGCCCCGCTGCTTCGAGATCGAGGCGCGCCTGCGCGAGCGGCTCGACATCCCCGTCTTCCACGACGACCAGCACGGCACCGCGATCGTCGTCCTCGCGGCCCTCACCAACGCGCTCCGCGTCGTCGGCAAGGACTTCAAGGACGTGCGCGCCACCGTGGTCGGCTGCGGCGCCGCCGGGACCGCGATCATGCGGCTCCTGGAGAAGGCCGGCATCGGCGACATCATCCCCGTCGACCGCGACGGCGCCCTGCACTCGGGCATGGAGTGCGAGAACGAGACGTGGAAGTGGCTCGGCGAGCACTTCAACAAGACCGACTACTCCGGGGACCTCTCCGGCGCGGTCGAGGGCTCCGACATCTTCATCGGCGTGAGCGCCCCGAACATCCTCAAGGGCTCCGACGTCGCGAAGATGGCGAAGGACCCGATCGTGTTCGCGCTGGCGAACCCGGACCCGGAGATCTCCCCCACCGAGGCGGCGCGGTACGCGGCGATCGTGGCGACCGGGCGGTCGGACCAGCCGAACCAGATCAACAACGTGCTCGCCTTCCCGGGCGTGTTCCGCGGGCTCCTCGACGCCCAGGCGCGCGACTGGAACGACGACGCCGCGGTCGCGGCGGCCACGGCCATCGCCGACTGCGTCGGCGAGGACAAGGTCAACGCGACGTACATCGTCCCGAGCGTCTTCGACCCGAATGTGGCCCCGGCGGTCGCGGCGGCGGTCAAGCGCGTGATGCGGTAGCGGACAGCGCGAAGCCCTGGGAGCCTTCGGTTCCCAGGGCTTCGGTCGTTCTAGAGGCGGAAGGCGCCCTCGGCGACGATCACGGCCGGGCCGGTCATGTACAGGGTCTCGTCGGTGACCTCGATGGTGAGCGTCCCGCCGGGGACGTCCACTCTGCACACACCGGTGTCGAGCCCGGCGTGGCGCAGGGCGACCGCGCCGACCGCGCACGCGCCGGTGCCGCAAGAGGCGGTCTCGCCGACGCCGCGCTCGTGGACGCGCATGCGCACGTGCGGGGCGGTGCCGGTCACGAACTCGACGTTGACGCCCTCGGGGAACAGCGAGGCGTCGTACCGCGGCTGGTGGAACAGCTCCAGGGCCTCCAGCTCGGCCTCATCCCCGAGGTGGCACACCAGGTGCGGGTTCCCCATCGAGACGACCTGGCCGGGCCACGTGAAGCCCTCCACGGAGGCCTGGGAGGTCGCGCCGAAGACGGCCGCGCCCATGTCGACGCGCAACTCCTCGCCCGCGACGGTCACGGTCTTGATCCCCGCGCGGGTCGACACGGCGACCTCCGGGCCCTCCGCGAGGCCCTTGTCGAGGAGGTAGCGCACGAAGACGCGCACGCCGTTGCCGCACATCTCGGCGATCGAGCCGTCGGCGTTCCGGTAGTCCATGAACCACTCGGCGGCCGGGTCCTCGGAGGGGACCACGCGCAGCAGGCCGTCGCCGCCGATGCCGAAGCGGCGGTCGCACAAGAGCGCGACCTGGGCGTCCTTCAGCGGCAGGGCGTCCTCGGGGTCGGGCACGATCACGAAGTCGTTGCCGGTGCCGTGCCCTTTGGCGAACTCGATGGTGGTCACTTGGCAATTGTGCCCCACCGCCCCCGCGCTAGCCTTGTGCCGTGACACAGACGACCGACGCCGGGCCCCTCGCCGAGCTGAAAGCGAAGTTCCCCAACGGGGTGTGGACGACCCGCGCGAACGCGCGGCTCCAGGACGCGCTCATCGAAGGGTCGGGTCTCGGCCGCCTCCAGGCCGCGGTCGGCTGGGCCGCCCGCATGCAGGCCACCGACGCCCCAGAGCCGTTCGCCGCGCCGCGGATGCTCCTGTTCGCGGGCGGGTACCCCGAGGGCTGGGACGCCGGGGACTACGCGCCCGTCGCCGACCAGGCCGCGGCCCTCGAACGCGGCGAGGGCCCCCTCGCCGAGCAGGCCGCCCGCGCCGGGCTGCCGCTGACCGTGGTCCGCACCGGCGCCAGCGAGGGCCGCGAGGGCCCGCTCCTCGACGACACCGAGCTGGACGAGGCGCTGCGCCTGGGCCGCGAGACCGCCGACCGCGCGATCGACGAGGGCGCCGACGTCCTCCTCATCTCGGGCCTCGGCGCGGGAGCGGTGACCGCGTCCGTCGCCGTCTGCTCGTTCATCGCGAAGGACGAGATCACCAACTACCAGCCGCAGCTGCACGCCCCCGGCGGCTCGGTCTTCGACGCCGCGTGGATGGGCCGCATCTCGGCGCTGCGCGACCACCTCGCGTTCAACCGCGGCTTCAAGCGCAGCCCCCAGGAGCTCATCGCGCGCCTCGGCGGCGCCGAGCTCGGCGCGATGGCCGCCGCGATCTTCACCGCGGCCACGCGGTCCACGGCGATGATCGTCGACGGCCCGGCCGCGGTCGCCGCGGTCATGCTCGCCCGCGACTTCGGCCTGGCCGCCCCCAAGTGGTGCTACGCGCCGAACCGCTCCGCGCACCCGGTCGTCGTCAAGCTCGCCAAGCAGGCCGGCCTCGCCGACGACCTGGCCCTGGACCTCGACCTGCCCGACGGCGCCGCGCTCCCGCTCGGCTGGGACCTGGTCCAGGCGAGCCTGCGGATCTCCCGGTCGCTCCCCATGCCCGTCAAGGAGGAGCCCGAGCCGGAGCCGAACGAGCCCGTCGTGGGCGGCATCGGCCCGGTCCCGACCCCGGAAGCGAGCGAAGCGGCCCTTGAGGAAGGCGCCGAGAACTCCTAAGAGGACATGCGGAACGGCCCGGGGCGATCGCTCCGGGCCGTTCTTCCGTGTCGTCAGTCGTTGACCGCGCGCAGCACGGGCTTCGACGTGAGGGCGGCGGTGAGTTCCGGTGAGGCCGCGATGGCCTCGCTGGTCACGGTGAAGACGGCCTCCTCGCCGGGGATGAGGGTGAGGAGGGCCTTGTCGACCGAGGCGTCGGGGTCGAGGCGGTCGGGGAAGAGGCAGAGGTCGCGCAGCACCGACTCGGCGGTCACCGTCACTGCGACGCCGCCGGGGACGCGCTCGGTCCGCGCCGTGAACTCGGCGGTCGGCCAGTCCATGTCCTTGTCCTCCTTGGTGAACCAGGTCGAGCGGGGGAAGTCCTCGCGGCCGGTCACCAGGAACTCGCCTGGCTTGGGGGCGACCTCGCCGGTGAGGGCGAGTTCGGCGGTGTCGCGCGCGGGGACGCCGATCGTCAGGAGCGCGCGGCCGTTGATGCGGCCCTGCGGGGTGCACTTCCAGAAGCCGATGACGGTGCCCCACGGGGTGTCGGTGTCGTTGACCAGCACCAGTTTCACGCCGTCGCCGTCGGGCTGGAACGTGGCGATCCGGTCGGCGTAGGCGTCCTTGAGGGCGTACCAGAGCGGCTTGAGCCGCTCCTCGCCGTCGATCGCGGCCCACGAGGTCACGGGCCAGCAGTCGTTGAGCTGCCACACGACCGCGCCGGAGCAGTACGGCTGGAGGGACCGGAAGTGCTCGACGCCGAGGCGGACGGCCCTGGCCTGGTTCACCTGCGTGAAGTACAGCCAGTCGTCGAAGTCGCGCACGGGCGGCAGGTGCGCGTCGAGGCCGCGCTGGAGCTTCGCCTGGCCGTCGTCGGCCTTCTGGTGCCACAGCATGTTCGGGGTCTCGGCCCGGAGCGGCTCGTCGGTCGTCATGCGCCGCACCGTGGCCCAGGTGGGCGGGGCCTGGTAGCCGAACTCGGCGACGAAGCGCGGCCGCCAGTCCCGGTAGTGCGCGTAGTCCTGCTCGTTCCACACGTCCCAGATGTGGACCGACGCGTGCGCCTGCTCGTTCGGGTGCAGGTCGCGCGTGCCGGAGTAGGGGCTGCCGGGCCAGTACGGGCGGGTGGCGTCCACTTCGGCGACGAGCTTCGGGAGGAGGTCGTGGTAGTAGCCGGCGCCCCAGGTGAGCTCGCCGAGCGGCTCCTGCCAGTCCCAGTCGTGCCAGCCCCAGAGGTTCTCGTTGTTGCCGGTCCACGTGACCAGGCTCGGGTGCGGGGCGAGGCGGGCGAGGTTGTCGCGGGCCTCGGCCTCGACCTCGGACCGGAACGGCTCCTCCTCCGGGTAGGCGGCGCAGGCGAACAGGAAGTCCTGGCCGACCATGAGGCCCAGCTCGTCGCAGAGGCGGTAGAAGTCCTCGGACTCGTAGACCCCGCCGCCCCACACGCGGATGTAGTCGATCCCGGCGGCCACGGCCTGCCGCAGGCGCCGCTCGATGCGGGCCGGGTCGATGCGGCTGAACAGGGCTTCGTCGGGGATCCAGTTGACGCCCTTGACCCACACGGGGCGGCCGTTGATCTTCAGCCGGTAGGGGCGGCCGTCCTCGTCGGGCTCGGTGTCGAGCTCGACCCTGCGGAAGCCGATCCGGTGCGACCAGGAGTCGAGCTCCTCGCCGCCCGAGCGGAGCGACACGGTCGCGTCGTACATGGTCTGGGCGCCGCGGTCGTGCGGCCACCACGCCCGCGGGTTCGGGACCTCGACGCGGGCCTGCGCGGCGCCGGCGCCCGCCGCGACGCGCACGGTCGCGGTCTGGTCGCCTGCGGTGCAGACGAGTTCGAGGTCCGCGTCCCCGGCGCGCTGGAGGTCCACCGCGAACTCGACGACGCCCTTGACGGCGCCGTCGGCCACTTCGATGGTCACGTGCGGGACGACCTCCGCGATCCGCGCGGTCCGCCACGCCTCCAGGCGCACCGGCCGCCAGATCCCGACGCCGGCGAGGTTCGGGCCCCAGTCCCAGCCGAAGTTGCACGCGGCCTTGCGGATGAAGTTCCCCGGTTCCGGGTACGCGTTCGGCCGGTCGCCGAGGCGTTCGCGCTGCGCCTCGGCGTACGTGTACGGCGAGGTGAAGGCGACTTCGAGTTCGTTGGCGCCCTGGCGGATCGCGGCGCGGGCGTCGAAGCGGTAGCGGCGGTGCATGTTCGCGGTCTCGCCGACGACGGCGCCGTTGAGCGAGACGCGCGCGACCGTGTCGAGCCCGTCGAAGGCCAGGTCCACCCCGTCCCAGTCCCCGCCTTCGAAGTCGAACGTGGTCCGGTAGGTCCAGTCGCGGCGGCCGACCCAGGCGAGCTCCTTCTCGGCCCGGTCGGTGTACGGGTCGCCGATCAGGCCCGCGGCGAGGAGGTCCGAGACCACCTCCCCGGGCACCGCCGCCGGGATCGCGTCGACGGTGAGCGGCGCCCCGGGGTCCCCGGTGACGGTCCAGCCTTCGTGCAGGGTTCGCTTGGCGCTCAATGAGGCTCCTAGTCCTAGGCCTTGATTCCGGAGAGGGCGATGCCTTTGATGCTGTGCTCCTGGTTCATCACGGCATCGCTCCTATGCCTTGATACCCGAGAGAGCGATGCCTTTGATGAAGTGCTTCTGGAAGAGGAAGAAGAACACGACCGTGGGCAGCGTAGCCAGCATCGAGGCGGCCATCGCGACGCCCATCGACCCGGGGCTGGAGACGATCGCGTTGGACAGGTTCGACAGCGCGATGGGCAGGTTGAACAGGTCCTCGTCGCGGATGATGATGAGCGGCCACAGGAAGTTGTTCCACTCCCCCAGCGCCACGAAGATCGCCATCGCCGCCAGCGCGGGCCGCAGCAGCGGCAGCACGATCTGCCACCAGATGCGCCACTCGCTGGCCCCGTCGACGCGTGCGGCGTGGACGAGTTCGTCGGGGATCGACCGCAGGTACTGCACGAGGAAGAACACGACGAAGGACTTCGCGAGGCCGGGGACGATGTAGCCGAGGTAGGAGTCGGTCATGCCGAGGTCGGAGGTGAGCAGGTAGTTCGGGATGAGGCTGACCTGCCACGGGATCATCATCGAGGAGATGATGACGACGAAGACGGTGCGGCGCCCGGGCGCGTTGGTCTTGGTGAGCATGTACGCCGCGAGCGAGGCGATGAGCAGGCTCACGACGGTGACGATGACGGTGACGCCGAACGTGTTGAGCGTGAAGCGGAGGAACCCGCCCGCGACCTCGGGCCAGCGCTGGAACACGCCGGGGACGGCGTCGGGGTTGGGGGTGCCGCCGGGCGCGGGGGCGCTCGGGTCGTAGAACGAGTCGAGCGAGGGGTCCCGGGGGAAGAACGTCGGGGGGTTCTTCATGAGCTCGGGGACGGTCTTGAACGCGGCGATGATCATCCACCAGAAGGGGATGAGGACGACGACGGCCCACAGGTACAGCGGGAGCCGGGCGAGTTCGGCGCCGAGGTTGATCTTCTTGGGCCGCTTGGTGACCGTGCCGGCGGCGCTGATGGTCTCGACGCTCATCGGTCGAACTCCTTGAAGGTCTTCGTGACGCGCAGCTGGACGAGGGTGACCAGGAAGATGATCGCGAACAGGATCCAGGCGATGGCGGAGGCGTAGCCGAGCTGGAAGCGGTTGAAGCCCATGTCGTACAGGTAGGGGACGATCGTGAGGGCGGAGTCGAGGGGGCCGCCGACGATCGACGCGGAGCGGCGCCACAGGAGGTAGACGGGCTCGAAGATCTGGAACGCGCCGATCGTCGAGGTGATGAACACGAAGACGAGGACGGGCCGCAGGAGCGGCAGGGTGATGTGCCAGAACTGGCGGGCCTTGGAGGCGCCGTCGATGGAGGCCTGCTCGTAGAGCTCGTCGGGGATCGCGTTGATGCCCGCGACGAACAGGACCATGGCGTACCCGGCGCCGCCCCACACGGCCATGGTGACGAGGATCGGGATGCTCATGGACGGTTCGGCGAGCCAGGAGCGGTTCTCGCCGCCGAAGAAGCGGACGACGGTGTTGGCGAGGCCCCAGGAGTCGACCATGAAGATCCACTTCCACACGAGGACGATGCCGACGCCCGCGGAGACCGAGGGCAGGAAGAAGACCGTGCGCAGGAGGCGGTCGCGCAGGGACGTGGACTTGAAGGCGACGGCGAGGAGCAGGCCGAGGGCCATGGTGAGGACGACCGAGCCGATGACGTACTTGACGGTGTTCCAGATGGCCTTGTGGAAGCGGTCGTCGTTGGCGAGGAGCTCGGTGAAGTTGTCGAAGCCGACGAAGACGGGCGCCTTGATGGCGTTGAAGTCGGTGAGCGAGTAGTAGAGCGAGCGGGCGAGCGGGTAGATGAGGAAGACGGCGAACAGGACCGCGAACGGCAGCAGCATGAGGTAGGCGGGGCCGTAGTGCTGGAGCCGGTGGCGGGGCCGCCGCTGCGGCGGCCCGGGTGCGGCCGCGCCGGCCTGGGGGCGGGCGGTCTGGTTGAGCGTCAAGGGGTGCTCCGAAGCGGTGAGGGTGACGGGGCGGGGGCGGCGGTGCGGGCCGCCCCCGTCCGCGTCGGCTACTGGAGGGTGGCTTCCATCTCGGTCTTGGCGTTGGCCAGGGCCTCTTCGACGGGGACGCCTTCGAGCACGATGGACTGGAGGGCGAGCTGCACGTTCGGGGAGGCGGGCTCCCAGCCGGTGCAGTTGGGCGGGCCGACGGAGGTCTCGAAGATCTCGGTCAGGGCCTGCTTGTTGGCCTCGTCGAGGTGGGTGTCCATGACCTTGTCGGTGCGCGGGGGCAGCCAGAGGACGTTGTTCTCGGCGGCCGCAGCGAGCATCGCGTCGACGCCCGCGTCGGAGTAGGCGGTGTCGATGAAGGCCGCGGAGGTGCCGGGGGCCTCGGACTGGGCCATGACGCCGATGACGTTGCCGCCGATGAAGGATCCGGCGTTCGCGGGTCCGGCGGGGAGGGGCGCGGAGCTCCACTTGCCCTCGAGCTCGGGGAAGCCGGTGGCGAGGCCGTCGTAGTTCCAGGAGCCGCCGGTGGCGAAGACGTACTCGCCGCTGGCGAACCCGGAGATGTCGGGCTGGTCGGTGGGGACGTTCTGCTCTGAGAAGCGCTTGGCCCAGTACTCGGTGCCTGCGACGACCTCGGGGGAGTCGATGGTGACCTCGGAGCAGTCGTCGCTGTAGAGGGAGCCGCCGGCCTCGTACATGTAGTTGAACCAGTCGAGCCAGCCGATGGGCTCCCAGGTGGAGACGAACGGGGTCGCGTACCCGGCGCCCTGGAGCTGCGTGATCGCGGCGTCCATCTCGTCCCAGGTGGCGGGGACGGCGATGCCGTTCTCCTCCAGGATGTCCGAGCGGTAGAACATCGCGTACGTGGTCATGTTGAGGGGGACGCCGTAGAGCTCGCCGCCGGGCGACTCGATGGACTGCCAGAGGCCGTCGATGACGTTGTCCTCGAGGTTCTCCGACTCGTACTGGCGGAGGTCGTAGAGGCCGCCGAGCTCGCCGAACTCGATGCCCCAGGAGAGGCCGCCGGTGAAGATGTCGGGGCCGTCGCCGCTCTGGATGGCGGTGAGGATCTTGGTGTGGGCGTCCGCCCAGTCGATGATCTCGACGTTCACGGCGACGCCGGTCTCCTCTTCGAAGACGGCGCCGACGGCCTCGATCATGGGCTTCTGGGAGGCGTCGCCGGTGTGCCAGATGGTGATCGAGTCGACGTCCTCCTCTTCCATGGACGTGCCCTGGCCGGTGCCGCCGTCGTCGGAGCAGGCGGCTGCGGCGAGCACCAGGCTCGCGGCCGCGGCCGCCGCTCCGAAGCGTTTCGTTCTCGCGATCACGGTGGATCACTCCGTTCGGATGTAAGGGGTTCACCGGTCGCGTGGGGGCTGCCCGGGGGTCCGCGGCGCCGCATCACTTAACCGGATAAGTGACCCGAACTTATACGTCTCCCCAGGCCCAGTCAATGTATTGACGCCACCGTGATCAAATTGAAATGATGTATGTCGATACCTAGATGATCTTGGCTGAACCGGTTCGCGGCGGCCGTGCGCTACAGTCGCACTGCGGCGGCCCGCCCACGGCCGCCCGCCCCGATCTCCCCCGAGAGGACCGCCGATGACCAGGCGCGTGACCATCGCCGACATCGCCGCCGCGGCGGGCGTCTCCAAGGGCGCGGTGTCCTACGCGCTCAACGGCAGGCCCGGGGTCTCCGAGGCCACCCGCAAGAAGATCCTGGCGATCGCCGCCGAGATGGGCTTCGTCCCCAACCGGGCCGCCCGGTCGCTGTCGGTGTCCTCGGCGCAGGCGGTGGGCATCGCGCTGCGCCGCTCCGCCCGCACCCTCGGCATCGAGCCGTACTTCATGGAGCTCATCAGCGGCATCGAGGCGACCCTCTCGGCCGGGTCGTTCGGGCTGACGCTCCAGATCGTCGACACCGTCGAGGAGGAGCTGGAGGTCTACCGGCGCTGGTGGGCCGAGCGCCGCGTCGACGGGGTCCTCATGTGCGACGTCGGCACCGACGACCGGCGCCTCGACTTCGTGGCCGACCTGGGGCTGCCCGCGGTGGCCGTGGGCGGGCCGATCGAGGGCGCGCGCCTCCCGGCGGTCTGGCACGACGACGCCGAGCCGTGCCGCGAGATCCTGGAGTACCTGCACGCCTTGGGACACCGGCGGATCGCGCGGGTCGCCGGGTTCGCGCACCTGCTGCACACCGAGATCCGCGACGACGCCTACGCCGAGACCGCGGCCGGGCTCGGCCTGGAGTCGATGGAGACGTTCCACAGCGACTACACCGGCGAGCAGGGCGCGCGCATCACCCGGCGGCTCCTGTCCTCGGCCGGGCGCCCCAGCGCGATCATCTACGACAACGACGTCACGGCCGTGGCCGGCCTCGGCGTCGCCCACGAGCTGGGCATCGACGTCCCGGGGCAGCTGTCGATCGTCGCGTGGGACGACTCGCCGCTATGCCGCCTCACCCACCCCGCGCTCACGTCCCTGACGCGCGACATCACCGCGTACGGCTCGCAGTGCGCCGAGGCGCTCCTGTCGATCATCGGCGCCGAGCCGAACGCCGACCGCACTTTCTCGGTTCAGTGCCGGCCCGCGCAGCTCTCCCCGCGCGGCTCCACCGGTCCCGTCCGGTCCTGAAGCCCGGTCGGGCGTCGTTCCAGCCAGGGCAATTCCCTAGCACGTCTTGAACCCCATCGATATTTATGGTTCTCTATGTGAAGGTCGGTCTGAACCGATTCACCTCTCACCCGAACCTACAGATGGGATCACCATGGAACACGGCACGACCGACGCCGCCCCGGCACGGCGTCGGATGCGCAGATGGCTCATGGCCGCACTGGCCGCCATAGCGATCGCCTTCGGCGGCCTGTGGCAGCTCGTCCCGGCCGGCGCCCAGCAGGGCGGCTTCTCGATCGACGGCACGCAGCTCATCGACGCGAACGGCAACCCGTTCATCATGCGCGGCACCTCCCACCCCGACGTCTGGTACCAGGGCGAGTTCGCCAGCTACGGCGAGATCTCCGACCTCGGCGCGAACACCGTCCGCGTCGTCCTCGGCTCCGGCCAGCGCAACTGGGGCGTCTCCACCGCCGCGCGGGTCCAGCAGATCGTGGACGAGTGCAAGGCGCAGCGCCTGATCTGCATGCTCGAGGTCCACGACACGACCGGCTACGGCGAAGAGGGGGCCGCGGCCACCCTGGACCAGGCCGTGACGTTCTGGCAGGGCCTGTTCAGCGTCCTCGACGGCGAGGAGGCGTACGTCCTCATCAACATCGGCAACGAGCCGGTCGGCAACACCAACCCGCAGCAGTGGACGCAGCAGACGGTCGACGCGATCGAGCGGATGCGGTCCATCGGCTTCGAGCACACGCTCGTGGTCGACGCCCCGAACTGGGGCCAGGACTGGCAGAACGTCATGCGCGACAACGCGGAGACCGTCGCCGCCGCGGACGAGGACGGCAACACGCTGTTCTCGATCCACATGTACGCGGTCTACACGAACCCGCAGGCCGTCATCGACTACTTCGACGCGTTCGAGGAGATGAACCTCCCGCTCATCGTCGGCGAGTACGGCGACACCTTCCAGGGCCAGACGGTCGCCTGGGAGACCATCCAGTCGGAGGCGCAGGCCCGCGGCATCGGCTGGCTGGCGTGGTCCTACTCGGGCAACACCGGCGGCGAGCTCGACCAGACCACGAGCTTCAACCCGTCGGCGCTGACCACGTGGGGCCAGCGCGTCTTCACCTCGACGAACGGCATCCAGAACACGGCCGAGCGGGCCACGGTGTTCGGCGACGACCCGGACCCGACCGACCCGACCTCGTCCCCCACCGACGGCCCGACCACGGGCGGCCCGGTCGGCGGCGACTGCACGGCCGTGATCGGCGTCGTGAACGACTGGGGCTCGGGCTGGCAGGGCAAGGTCACGGTGACCGCCACCGGCGCCGCCCTGGACGGCTGGCGGCTCACCTGGACGTGGGCGGGCGCGACCCGGATCACGTCCTCGTGGAACGCGACGATCACCAGCTCCGGCGCGGGCGTCACCGCCTCGGACGTGGGCTGGAACGGCACCGTCGCCTCGGGGCAGAGCCGCGAGGTCTTCGGATTCATAGGGTCCACCCCGGCGGCGACGCCCACGGTGACCTGCGAAGCGGTCTAGCTCGGTGAACGGCGGAGGCCGCCGGACCCTGCGGTCCGGCGGCCTCTGCTCGGCTTCGCTGCGCCTGCTGAAGGGCTCAGCCGTTCTTGGTGGGGAGTTGGAACTTGCCGACCCCGCCCTTCGGCATCTGCGAGCGGACCTTCGACTTCTTGTCGCCGATCGACTGGTGCCCGGCCTTGCCGGACTTCTTGCCGCGGGCCAGCGCCCGGCGCTCCTCGCGGTTGAGCGGCGCGTCCTCGGCGTCCTGCTGCGGTTCCGGAGTTTCGGTCATGCGGATCCCCTTCTCGGGTCGAGCTTGAAGAGACGTGAGCGCGAAACGGAGCGTTGCTCGACGTCTCATGGCCGTGCTTCCAGCGGAAGCTGCACTCATCGTGGTCGGCCGGTCGGCAGGTGCGCCCACAGCGGCCGTATCTCTTCTAAAGGATCATGCCGCTCACTCTAGCGCCCTCCCGCCGCGGGCACAACGCCCTTTCCGCCCGCGCCGCCGGTGACTACCCTCATACGCATGGCACAGGCCCCTTCCCCGGTGAAACTCGCGCGCGTCCGCACCGTCGCGCAGGACGCGATGCGCGGCGCGCGGTGGTGGACGCTCCTCGACCTGGAGAAGACGCTGCGCGCGGACACGGAGTTCTGGCGGGACCTGTGGGCGCCGTCGCTGGCGATCGCGGCGCACAAGGTGGGGCTCAAGGGCGCGCGGGCGACGCTCGATGAGGCGATCGGGGCCGGGTTCCACCAGACGGACCTGTTCGAGCCGGAGCTGTCGGCGGCGTTCGGGGCGGACCCGGACTGGGCGGCGGTTCTGGAGCGGGCCAAGGCGAACGTCCCGGCGCCGCCGCTGCGGATCACCGCGTGGCCCGAGCCGGGGACGGGCGCGCCGCTGCGCCTGGACCGGATCGAGGCGCACCGGGAGGGCCAGCTCGCGTCCCGGCTGCCGCGGCCGCGGGAGGGCGCGTGGCAGACCGCGCGGGACCTGCTGGCGTGGACGTCGGCGCTGTGGCGGCACGCGAACGCGCGGATCAACGCCGGCGACGCGGTGGACGTCCTGGAGCAGGTGGCGCTGGGCGCGCGGTACTCGTGCGTGGAGTACTCGATCGTGCTGGCGCAGGGCCTGAACGCGCTGCGGATCCCGGCGCGGCGGGTGTGGCTGCGGCGCGGGGACTACCACGACGGGGTCGGGCAGGGGCACGCCGTCGCGGAGGCGTGGATCGACGACCTGGACCGGTGGGTGCTCCTGGACGGGCAGCACGGCGCGTACTGGGCCGACGAGGACGGGCGGCCGCTGAGCCTCCCCGAGCTCCAGGCCCGGGAGGCGCCCGCGCGGCCGGTGCACGTGGGGCCGCGGCAGGCGATCCAGGACCCGGCGCTGTGGTGGGCGTACTTCTCGCACGCCTCGGTCACGGGCGCGGCGTGGGCGCCCGAGGGGTTCGTGCCGGTGTTCCAGGAGGGCGAGGTGCTGCCGACCGAGCGGCTGCTGCGCGAGCCCGCGGACGCGTACCCGCGGCTGTCGGACGTCGCGGTCGGCGTGGTCGCGCAGGACGGCGCGCCCGCGGTGCGGATCAGGCCCGAGCACCCGTACGCGGTCGGCGGCGTGTGGAACGGCGAGCCGATCGCGGCGGCGCCGAAGGACGTGGAGCGGCGGTTCACGCGGGCCCTGGACCGCGAGCCCGGCGAGTACAAGGCGGAGCTGGCGGCGCTGACGCCCTACGGGCCCTTGGTGAGTCGCGAACTGCGGTGGACGGCGGCCTGACGGCCGCGACGCACGTCACGACCCGATCGGGTGACGGCGCGGGCCCGGGATGTCGGTCCGGGTCGGGAGGGTGGGAGGTAGAACTGCCCACCCAGCGGGTGGGTAGGGCCCGCCCCGCCGTCGCACGCGCCGGCACGGCCGATCTCCTCGCCCACCCGGTCCGCCCCCGGTCCCGTTGCCGGACGGTTTCGCGGGCGGAACGATCCGAAGTATTCTCTAGTATTCCGATGGGATTACTGCTAGCTTCGTGTCATGAAGCCCGCCAACGCACTCGCACAGCGGCGCGAAGTCGACCAGATGCGCGTCGCCAGCGCCCTCTGTCGCTGACCCCAGCCTCCGCCGGTCCGAGCCGGGCCGTTCCTCCCCTGCGACGCCTTCCCGGACCGGCGGGCCCCACTCCCCCCGCTTCCCCGGCGCCACTGCGCCCCACCGACTCCGCATCCCCGCCACCTGCCGCACCCACCGCAAGGAGCACCATGACCGCCATCTCCCGCCGCGCCGTCCTCGCCGCCGCGCCCATCGCCGCCACCGGGGCCGCAGTCGGGGCCGCCGCACCGGCCGCCGCCCACGACGACGGCGCCGCCGTCCTCGGCTGGTTCGACGCCACCGACGCCGCCGTCACCGCGGCCCCCGCCGCCACCCAGGTCACCAACAGCCGCACCTGGGCGATCGCGTGGCTCGCCGCGGCGCGCGCCGTCAAGCGGGTCCCCCACGGCGTCAACGCGAAGCACTACCGCGAGGCCGCGCTCGCGGCCGCCGTCCACCGGGCGCTGTACGCGCTCGCGCCGACGCAGCAGGCGGCGCTCGACGCGGCCCTGGAGACGGCGCTTGCCCGCGTCCCCGACGGCCGGGCCAAGCGCAAGGGCGTCGCCGCGGGCGTCGACCGCGCCGACGACCTGCTCAGCGAGCGCGCGGGCGACGGCCTCGACCCGGCGTCGGTGAACGCCGCGTTCACGCCTCCGGCGGCCGCGCCGGGCGTGTGGCAGCCGACGCCGCCCGCGTTCGGGCCCGCGGCCCAGGCGGGCACCCGCTTCGCGGTGCCGTTCGCGCTCGACAGCGCCGACCGGTTCCGCCTGGAGGCGCCCCCGGCGCTCGGCACGCCGCAGTACCGGGCCGACCTCGACGAGGTCTACGCGTACGGCGGTCTGAACAGCACCGCGCGCACGCAGGCGCAGACCGACACCGCGCAGTTCTGGCTCGGCTCCTCGTTCACGCTGTACAACCCGGTCCTGCGGGCGGCCCTGGAGCACCACGCCGGTTCGCTGCGCGAGCAGGTCGAGCTGGTGGCGCTGTTCCACGTCGCGTCGGTGGACACGCAGATCGCCACGTCGGACTCGAAGTACGCCTACCTGTGGTGGCGCCCGGTGACCGCCATCGCGGGGGCCGTCGAGGACGGGGACCCCGCCACCGTGCAGGACCCGTCCTGGACGCCCCTCCACACCACGCCCTCGCACCCGGACTACCCGAGCGGGCACAACACCTACTCGGGGTCGGCCGAGGAGGTGCTCACGCAGCTCGTCGGCGACGGGCCGGGCGCGGCGTTCACGATCCCGAGCCCCAGCGCGCCGGGCGTGACCCGCACGTACACGACGTGGCACCCGCTGACCACGGAGAACACCGACGCGCGCGTGTGGTCGGGCATCCACTCGCGCTCGGCGGACCTCGCGGGCGTGGAGCTGAGCCGGAACGTCGCGGCCTTCGTCCTCAGCCGCGCCGGAGACCTGCTGGCCTAGAAGAACTTCGCTCCTGAGGAGTCGGGCGCCCCGGTCGTGTGCAGACGGCCGGGGCGCCCGTCTTGCTGCGCCGCAGGAGAAGGCGAAAAATTCGGGGAGTGCCGGGTATACCCTCCCGGGGCACTTAATATTGACGTTTGACAATGTATTGACAGGCAAACGCTCGCACGGTAGGTTTGCTCCAATTCCCTCAAATCCATCCCGCGCCGAAGTCCCGGCGCTCCCCCGAGCGATCCGCCTGTTCCTTCCGACGGGTAGGCGTTCCGCGATTGGGAGCGCTCCCTTGGGCGAAGACCCCCGGCTCCCGGCTCGTCGGCGGGTCTTCGCCCTTCGATCCGCCTAGCGCAGGGCTTCGTCGAGGATGTACCGCTCGGCGTCGAGCAGCCGCAGGTCCCGCGCCGGGCGGCGCAGGTGCCCCTTCTGGACGATCCGCTCGAACGCGGGGTCGCCCGCCTGGGCCATGCGGCGGATGCCCTCGATGTGGTCGACGATCCGCTTGCGGATGACCTTGATGAACCGCTGCCGGTCCCGGTCGGAGAGCCCGTACGCGTCGGCGAACATCCGCAGCCGCCGCGCCCGGTCGGGCTTCTTCCAGCCCAAGGTGATCGAGTCGCGGTCGGTGAAGATCGGGACCCACGTCCACGCCGCGTACGCGACGTCGTAGATCCGCGCCCCCGGGCTCGCCAGGTCGAAGTCGATGAGCGACAGCGTCCCGTCGGGCCGCCACACCACGTTGTGCGGTGCGGCGTCGTGGTGGCAGATGACCTCGGTGTCGGGCGGCGGCGGCCCGAAGGACCGCCAGGTCGCGCCCGGCGGCGGCCGGAAGCCGTACTGCGCGTCGTGGTACATGCGCAGCATCTTCGCGACCGCGCTCATGGTCTCGTCGGTGGTCCAGTGCGGCGCGAGCGGGTACTTGCCCGGCTCGCCCTCCACGAAGGACAGCACCTCGCGCGCGTGCTCGTCGATGCCCAGGACCCGCGGCGCGCCCGTGAAGCCGGCGCCGTCGAGGTGTCTGAGCAGGGCATGGACCGCGGGGGTCCAGGGTCCGGTGTTCCGGCGGACCGTGTCCCCCAGCCGGATGACCGTGCTCGTGTTGCCGCCAATAAGCGGAATCTCGTCTTGGCTCACCGGTCCCCGCCGTGCCTTGCGCCTGCGTGCTGTGTCAGCTCTCGGCGCCGTCGACGAGTGCGTCGACGAACGCTCCGACCTCGAACGGGGCCAGGTCGTCCGGGCCTTCTCCGAGTCCGACCAGCTTAACCGGTACCCCCAACTGCCGCTGAACCGCGATCACGATCCCGCCCTTCGCGGACCCGTCGAGCTTGGTCAGGACGATGCCGGTCACCTGCACGACCTCGCCGAAGAGCTTCGCCTGCTGGAGGCCGTTCTGGCCCGTGGTCGCGTCGAGCACCAGGAGCGTCTCCGCGACCGGGCCCTGCTTCTCGATGACCCGCTTGACCTTCCCGAGCTCGTCCATGAGCCCGGCCTTGTTCTGGAGGCGGCCCGCGGTGTCGACGAGCACCACATCGGCGCCGTCGTCGGCACCGGCCTTCACCGCGTCGAACGCCACCGACGCGGGGTCGGCGCCCTCGCCGCGGCGCACGACCGTCGCACCCACGCGGGCGCCCCAGGTCTCCAGCTGCTCGGCGGCGGCGGCGCGGAACGTGTCGGCCGCACCCATCACCACGGACTTGCCCTCGGCGATGAGCACCCGGGCCACACGGCCGCAGGTCGTGGTCTTCCCGGAACCGTTGACGCCGACCATGAGGATCACCGCCGGGCCCTCGCCGGAGGGCGAGACGGTGGCGATGGAGCGGTCGAGGTCCGGTTCGAGGACCGCCGTCAGCTCGGCCTTGAGCAGGCGCCGCAGCTCCTCGGGGTCGCGGGTGCCGAGGACCTTGACCTGCTCGCGCAGGCGCTCGACGACCGCGGTCGTGTCGTCCAGGCCGACGTCGGCGGTCAGGAGCGTCTCCTCGACCTCGTCCCACACGTCGTCGTCGAGCTTGTCGCTCGCGAGGAGCGCCAGCAGGCCCTTGCCGAGCGCGTTGTTCGAGCGGGCCAGGCGCGACCGCAGCCGCACCAGGCGGCCCGCGACGGGCTCGGGCGTCTCGACGGCCGGGGCGGCCGGTACCGGCGCCTCAGCCGGTGTCTCGGCCTTCGGCGCGGCCTCGACCTGCGGTTCCTCGGCGGGCGCCTCGACGGTCGGCTTCGACCGGCCGCGCACGGCGACCACGGCGCCGACGATGACGGCGACCGCGACGACGGCGGCGACCACCCAGATCCACAGGTTGTCCACAGGTAAGCCCTCCACGAGTTGACGATCGTCAACCACTGTACTGGGCTGCCCTTACTCCTCTTCGCGGGAGAACTTCTGGCTGATGACCTGCGTGACACCGGCGCGCATGGTGACGCCGTACAGCGCGTCGCCGATCTCCATCGTCCGCTTCTGGTGCGTGATGATGAGCAGCTGCGAGTTCTCCTGGAGCTGGCGCAGCAGGTCGAGCAGGCGCCCCAGGTTCACGTCGTCGAGCGCCGCCTCGACCTCGTCCATCAGGTAGAACGGGCTGGGGCGGGCGCGGAAGATCGCCACGAGCAGCGCCAGCGCGGTCAGCGACCGCTCCCCGCCGGACAGCAGCGAGAGGCGCTTGACCTTCTTGCCGGGCGGGCGGGCCTCGACCTCGACGCCGGTGCGGAGCAGGTCGTCGGGGTCGGTGAGGAGGATGCGGCCCTCGCCGCCGGGGAAGACGGTCTGGAAGACGTGCTCGAACTCGCGGGCGGTGTCGGCGAAGGCCTCGGCGAACACCTGCTGGATGCGGTCGTCCACTTCCTTGACGACCGTGGTGAGGTCGGCGCGGGTCTTCTTGACGTCCTCGAGCTGCTCGCTGAGGAACTTGTAGCGCTCTTCGAGGGCCGCGAACTCTTCGAGCGCGAGCGGGTTCACCTTGCCGAGGAGCTTCAGCTCGCGTTCGCCGCGGGCGGCGCGCTTCTCCATGAGGGGCCGGTCGAAGTCGGCGGGAAGCGGCTCGGGCTTGCCTTTTTCGGCGGCGGCGTTGATCTCGTCGGCGCTGGGCGGGACGGGCTGGTCGGGCCCGTACTCGGCGATGAGCGTCTCGATGTCGACGCCGAACTCGGCGCCGGCCTTCTCTTCGAGGGCCTCAATGCGCAGGCGCTGCTCGGCGCGGGCGACCTCGTCGCGGTGGGCGGCGGAGGTGATGCGCTCGAGCTCGGCGGCGGTGGCGGCGGCGCGAGTGCGCAGCTCGGTGAGGGCGGCCTCGCGGCGGGCCTGCTCGGCGGCGACGGTGTCGCGTTCGATGGCGGCGGCTTCGAGGGAGTCGGTGAGGCGGACGCCGGTCTCCTCGGCGGCCTCGGCGACGAGCGCGGCGACGGCGGCGCCGCGGGCGCGGGCGGCCCGGCGGGCCTCGGCGCGGGCGCGGGAGGCGCGCTCGGACTGGGCCTGGCGGGCGAGGGCGTCGGCGCGCCCGGCGAGCGCGGAGGCGCGCTCCTCGGCGGTGCGGACCGCGAGGCGGGTCTCCATCTCGTTCTGGCGGGCGGCGTCGAGCTGGCGGGAGAGGACGTCGCGCTCGTCGGTGGAGGGCTCCTCGATCTCGGGGAGCGACTCGAGTTCCTCGAGCTGGTCTTCGAGGTCGCCGAGGCCGGCGGTGTCGGCCTCGCGGGCGGTCTGGGCGCGGTCCTTGGCCTGGGCGAGGCGGGCGACCTCGGCCTCGGCGCTGCGGGCGGCGGCGCCGAGTTCGGCGAGACGGCGGGCGACGACGCTGTGCGCGGCCTGGGCCTGGCGCTGGGCGCCGCGGACCTGCTCGGCGGCGGCCTCGGCCTCGGCGTGGGCGTCGCGGGCGGCGTCGAGGCGCTCGCCGAGCTGCGCGGCGAGGGACTCGGCGGCGATCTTCTTGTCGCGGGCCTCGTCGACGGCGGCCTGGATCTCGATGTAGGACTGGGCCTTCGCGGAGCCGCCGTGGGCGGTCGCGGCGCCGAGGACGTCACCGGCGCGGGTGACGGCGGTGAGGTCGGGGTAGGCCTCGACAACGGCGCGGGCGGCGTCCAGGTCGTCGGCGACGACCATCCCGGCGAGGACGGCGCGGACGGTGGAGGCGAGCTCGGCGGGCGCGGAGACGGTGTCGGCGACCGGCAGGAGTCCACTGGGGACTTCGATGCGGCTCTGCGCTCCGGCGATAAGGAATCCCGCCTGCCCGCCGTCCTCGTCGCGCAGGAGGCGGATGGCCTCGGCGGCGGTGGCGGGGCCGGTGACCGCGATGGCGTCGGCGAGGCGCCCGAGCGCGGCGGCGAGGACGGGCTCGTAGCCGGGCCTGACGGTGAGGAGCGCGGCCACGGACCCGAGGACGCCGGGGACGGCGTCGTCGCGGGAGAGCAGAGCGGCCGCGCCGTCCTTGCGGCGCAGGCCGACGGCGAGGGCCTCCTCGCGGGCGGCCCACTGGGAGGCCTCGCGGTCGGCGTCGCGCTCGGCGGCCTGGAGGCGGTCGAGCTCGGCCTTCGCGGCGGCGGTGCGGGCCTTCGCTTCGGCGAGGGCGTCGTCGAACTCGGAGTCGGTCTCGACCGCTTCGCTCTCGGCCTCGGCTTCGGCGTGCGCCTCGGCGGCGGCCTCGGCGCGCTCCTTCGCCTCGGCGAGCGCGATGGAGGCGCGTTCGAGCTCTTCGGCGGCGGCCGCGGTGCGGGACTTGAGGGAGTCGACGCGCCCGCGGAGCGTCGCGAGGGCCTCGCGGCGCTCGGCGGCGGCCTTGACGGCGCCGACGATGCGCTGCTCGGCGTCGCTGAGCGCGGTCTCGGTCTCCTCGCGGGCCTCGACGGCGGCGGCGAGCCGCTCGGAGTCCTCGGCGATCCCCTCGCGCAGCTCGATCTCCTGCTCGCGGATGCGCTGGGCCTCGGTCTCGAGGACCTCGGGGTCGCGTCCGGCGCGGTCGTCCTGCTCCTCGGCGAGGTAGCGGCGGCGCTCGGCGGCGAGCTGCGCGGTGGACCGGAGCCGCTCGGCGACCGCCTGGAGGCGGTACCAGGTCTCCTGGAGGCGCGCGAGGCGCGGCTTGTCGGCGGCGTGCGCGGTCTCGACCTCGCCGACCTGCGCGGCGAGGCGCTCGTGCTCGTCGGCGAGGACGGCGCGGCGCTCCTTGATGGCCTCCTCGTCGGCGAGGTCCTTCGCGATGTTCGAGCGCAGGGACGCGAGGTCGTCGGCGAGGAGCCGCAGGCGGGCCTCGCGCAGGTCCATCTGGATGGTCTGGGCGCGGCGCGCGAGCTCGGCCTGGCGGCCGAGGGGCTTGAGCTGGCGGCGCAGCTCGCCGGTGAGGTCGGAGAGGCGGTCGAGGTTGCCCTGCATGCCTTCGAGCTTGCGGAGGGCCTTCTCCTTGCGCTTGCGGTGCTTGAGGACGCCCGCGGCCTCCTCGATGAACGCGCGGCGGTCCTCGGGGCGGGCGTGGAGGTAGGAGTCGAGCTTGCCCTGGCCGACCAGGACGTGCATCTCGCGGCCGATGCCGGCGTCGGAGAGGAGGTCCTGCACGTCGAGGAGGCGGCAGCGGTCGCCGTTGATCTCGTACTCGCCCTCGCCGGAGCGGAACATGCGGCGGGTGATCGAGACTTCGGAGTAGTCGATGGGGATCGCGCCGTCGGAGTTGTCGATGGTGAGGGTGACCTCGGCGCGGCCGAGCGCGGGGCGGCCGGTGGTGCCCGCGAAGATGACGTCCTCCATCTTGCCGCCGCGCAGGGACTTCGCGCCCTGCTCGCCGAGGACCCAGGCGATGGCGTCGACGACATTGGACTTGCCGGAGCCGTTGGGGCCGACGACGCAGGTGATCCCCGGCTCGAAGCGCAGGGTGGTGGCCGAGGCGAAGGACTTGAATCCCTTCAGCGTGAGGCTCTTCAGGTGCAACGGTCGCTCCGGCTGTCGGCGTCGTCGGGGTACGGGACCGTCCCAGCCTACAAGGCGGGTGTGACCGGAACGGGGAGATCAAAGCGCTCAAAGAGGATGAACCCGGACCGGGGCGCTCGGGTGTCGCGGGGGCTCCGTCCTCCGAACACGACAATGCGCGCCCGCTGCTGGCAGCTGGCGCGCCTATCTTCCGTTGTGCGAGTGACGGTCTAGGTCAACGCGGGCTCGTGCAGCCGCATCAGCTCCTCGACCTGATCCTGCTCGATCTCGTCCTCGCGGGACCGCAGCTCGGCAAGCTCGGTCTCGAGGTTGCGCACTCGCGCGCGTAGCTGGACCACTTCTTCGAGCAGGCGCTTGTTGGGAGCCTGGCCGATGTGGCCGTAGAGGGCTTTCGCCATAGTTTCTCCTTGCGATCACGTCGTCCGGTGGCGTTGGCGTACGCACCGGAAAAGACGTCGCATTTGCTGAGTGATTTTTTTAGCCGCCGGGGCCGATTGCCCCTTGCCGGACCAGTGGAGCACGGCTCGTGAACACTGGCCGTCACCCACTATCTTCCGCCTTTCCGGCGGTCTTCGTCAAGCTTTGCACATGCTTCCACCCCCGGATTCGACGGGGGTCACACCTGCGGGGGTACCCCGGTAGGCGCCCGGTCACACCGCGCTCAGTGCGCGGCGGGTCCGAACCTGGTAGGGTCCCCGTGAAACGCGAATAACCCCCGTGTATTTCCCCCCGCGACGGAGCCGTACCCCCATGCGAAGACTCCAGGGCGGCCGCCACCGCGACCCCGCCGAGAGCACGCGCCGGATGTTCATCGCCATCCTGGCATCGTTCGGCCTGGCGGCGGGAGCCACCTCACTGTGGGCGGTCGGGTCGCCACTGGACGGCACCGAGGCCGCGTCCCAAGACCCCGCCACCAGCGTCTCGACCTCGGCGGACGCCGAGGAGAGCCCCACGGTCTCCCCGCTCGCGGACCTCCAGGAGGCCGCGATCCTCCCGCAGGAGGCCGAGGAGGAGCCGACCACCGAGGCGGCCGAGACCACCGCGGCCGCAGAGGAAGAGGAAGACGACGGCGGATCCGGCGGCGGCGAGGACACCGGGGGCGGCGACGACGCCCCGTACGCCGACGCCGAGTCCGAGATCCTCGGCATCGTCAACGACCGCCGCGCCGAGAACGGCTGCGGCGACCTCGCCCGCGACTCCCGCCTCGACACCGCCGCGCGCCTCCACGCCGAGGACATGGCCGCCAACGATTACTTCGACCACACGTCCCAGGACGGCCGCTCCCCCACCGACCGCGCCAACGCGCAGGGCTACGAGGGCGGCGTCGGCGAGAACATCGCCATGGGCTACCCCGACGCCGAGTCGGTCATGGAGGGGTGGATGAACTCCGAGGGCCACCGCGCGAACATCCTCAACTGCGGCTACGACGTCATCGGCATCGGCGCGTACGACCGGGACGGCACCATCTACTGGGTGCAGATGTTCGGTTAGCCCTGCAAGGGCCGCATTATCGCAGGTGAACGGCGCCGCGACCTCGTACTGTCGTCCATCCGACTCAATGCTGGACTGGGCGATTACCAACAGTCATGCTGGGGTGGCCGCCTGAACGGGCGCGCATCTGGGGAGGCGACCGAAGTACACCCGAAGGATGAGGTGCCACCGTGCGTGTCATGCTGTACGACCCGAACCAGGTCTTCTCCGCCAGCATTCGACCCCTGCTCCACCGACGCGGCGACCACCCCGTCGAGGCCCGCAGCGCCCGGGCGCTCGCGTCCGCGGACTCGCAGGTCGACTGCTGCCTCGTCGCTCTCGAAGCGGTCTCCCGCAACAGGGTCCTGACCGACTGCAAGCGGCCGGTCTTCCTCATCACCGACCGCGAGGACGGGTCGGTGCTCCGCAAGGCCGTCTCGGTCTCGGCCGCCGGCATCGCGAACACCCACATCCTCCCGAGTGAACTGCTCCGCGCCATCGACACCGGCCTCGCGAGCCCGCCGTACTACGATCCGCAGCTCCTGCGCGCCGCGCTCCAGCCGGCGCCGCTCCTCGGCGACCAGGACGCCCTCGAACTCGCGCACCACCTGACGCCCCGCGAGGACGACGTGCTGCGCCGCATCGTCCGCGGCGAGCCGACCAGCCACATGGCCGACCAGATGGGGGTGTCGGTCTCGACGGTCCGGTCGCACGTGCAGAACGTCCTCGGCAAGCTCGGCGTGAACTCGCGCCTCGCCGCGATCGCCTTCGCCATCAACTACGGCATCGACACCGTCAGGGAGAAGCACCCGCAACTGAGCTGACCGGAGTCCGTGGGCATACTTGAAACGTGCCAGAACTCCCCGAAGTCGAGACGGTCCGCCGCGGGGTCGACGCGGCCTTCCGCGGCGGACGCATCACCACCGCCGAGGTCTACAACCCGCGGACCGTCCGCCGCCATGCCCCCGGCGTCGCCGACTTCCAGGCGAACCTCAAGGGCCTGGAGATCACCGGCACCGGCCGCCGCGGCAAGTTCATGTGGCTCGCCCTCGACGACGGCCGCGCGCTCATCTGCCACCTCGGCATGAGCGGCCAGCTCCACGTCGTCACCGACGGCCGCGAGGCCCACAAGCATCTGCGCGGGCGCCTCACGTTCACCGACGCGCGTGAACTGTGGTTCATCGACCAGCGGACCTTCGGGTACTGGGAGCTGTCGGAGATGGGCGACGACGTGCCGAAGACCATGGCCCACATCGCCCCCGACGTCTTCGAGGCGGTCTTCGACGCCTCCGCGAGCGCCGACCGGCTCCTCAAGCGGACCATCGAGGTCAAGAAGGCGCTCCTGGACCAAGGCTGGATCAGCGGCGTCGGCAACATCTACGCCGACGAGGCCCTGTGGCGCGCGCGCCTGCGCGGCCGCCGCTCCGGCGACTCCCTCAGCCGCCGCAAGGCCCTCGAACTCCTCGGCCACGTCAAGGACGTCCTCACCGAGTCCCTCGCCGTCGGCGGCACCTCCTTCGACGAGCTCTACGTCGACGCCCGCGGCGAAGCGGGCTACTTCGCCCGCGAACTCGCCGTCTACGGCCGCGCCGGCCAGCCCTGCAAACGCTGCGCCACCCCGATCGTCCGCGAAGTCATCGGCGACCGCTCGGCCCACTACTGCCCGAAGTGTCAGAAGTAGCGGATACCGTTCGAGGCGCCGCCTAGCTCCGATTCGCGACTCGTTCGGGTGACACGGCCGCCCCGGGCCCCGTTTCTTGTCGGACCCCCCGGGAAGGATCGCAGCCATGCTTCCCCGGGTGGGTGGGGGTTAGGGATGGTCGTACCCACCCGCCCACCCATACGTTCACGTGGGACAACGCCGAGGGGCGGGAACCGGATGTCCGGTTCCCGCCCCTCGTTCAAGTCTTATCGCTGCTTGACGCCCATGCGGTCCGAGAGGACCTGCCAGGCGAGCTTCGCGGCGATCTGCTCGGCGTCCTTCTTCGAGCCGCCGGTGCCCTCGCCGAACTCCTCGCCCGCGACCACGGCCCAGGCCGTGAACTGCTTGGCGTGGTCGGGGCCCGACTCGGTGATCCGGTACTCGGGCACGCCGAGGCCGGAATCGGCGGTCAGCTCCTGGAGGCTGGTCTTCCAGTCCAGGGCCGCGCCCTGGCCGGCCGCGGCCTCCATGAGCGGGTCGAAGAAGTGGTGCACCACCCGCTTCGCGGTCTCCACCCCGTACTGGAGGTAGACCGCACCGAGCAGCGCCTCCACGGCGTCCGCCAGGATCGAGTTCTTGCCCCGGCCGCCGGAGGTCTCCTCGCCCTTGCCGAGCAGGAGATGCGGGCCGATGCCGCCCGCGCCCATGCGGCGCGCGACTCCCGCCAGCGCCTTCATGTTCACCACCGACGCGCGCAGGCGCGCGAGCTGCCCTTCGGGCAGGTCGGGGTGGTTCAGGTAGAGCGCCGTGGTCACCACGAGGCTGAGCACGGAGTCCCCGAGGAACTCCAGCCGCTCGTTCGTGGGCAGCCCGCCGTGCTCGTACGCGTACGACCGGTGGGTCAGGGCGAGACGCAGCAGTTCGGGGTCGATATCGCTGACCCCGAACACCGCTTCGAAATGTTGTACTGCCTTGTCGCCCATAAGCGGGAGGACTTAGGCCTCGAGGACCTGGCGGCCCTTGTACGTGCCGCACACCTCGCAGACCTGGTGGCCGCGCTTCTTGGCGTGGCACTGCGGGCACTCGACCAGCTGGACGGCGGTCGCCTTCCACTGCGACCGACGGTGCCGGGTGTTGCTGCGCGACATACGACGCTTCGGAACAGCCACTTCAGAACTCCATACTTATTCGCTGTGCTATTTCGATTCGCCGTCGGTGTCGGCGAGCCGAAGCTTCTCCAAACCCGCCCAACGGGGGTCCACGGTCTCGTGAACGTGGTCGTCGGGCAGTTCGTCCCAGGGGACGCCGCAATCGGCGCACAGCCCCGGGCAGTCAGGTCGGCACAGCGGGGTGACCGGCATCGCCAGCACCAGCGCGTCCCGAACCGCGGGCTCCAGATCGAGCAGGTCCCCACTGAGCCGCAGAATCTCGTCGGCTTCGGTGGTCGCGTCGGTGACGGAGCCTTCGTAAGCGTACAGCTCCTGCACCTGGACGCTGAGCGCGTCCTCCACGGGTGCGAGGCACCTCGCACACTCGCCCTCGGCGACCGCCGCGACCGTGCCGTCGGCGAGGACGCCCTCGCTGACCGCGGTCAGGTGGAAGTCCAGGTCGAGCGGGGCCGACTCGGGGACGGCGTAGCCCGCGAGACCGAGCCCGGCGGGTGCCGGGACCTCGTGCGCGACGTGCATCGTCGTGCCCGAGCTGCGCCCGAGCTCCGCGGTGTCGAACACCAGCGGCGCGGCGGGATCAGGAGCGGTCGTCATGGGCGTGCTGCGGTCCTTCGTTTCAGGGAGGTGCGCCTCGATCGAGGCCGACCGGTAATGCTACATCAGCCCCGGTGCCGGGCCCAACCCAGGCCGGAGCCGAGCGGTGACGTGATGTCGGCGATACCCGGCCCGTCCGCGGGCCCGGACTGTCGGACCCGCGGGCAAGACTGGCGGCCTACCCTCCCACCCGGGAGCGGCCCGCCCGCGGCGGCCGCGCCTCCGGCCTCGCGGCCGGGCGGCGGCGCCGCGCGGACCGCGGCCGGAGCCGCGGCTCCCCCGCTAGATCTGCGGGAGCGGCTTCTCGTCCTCGAACTGCTCCTGCTGCGCGGGCGCGAAGGAGCCGATCTCGCGGAGGGTGTGCATCTTGTCGCGGCCGCGCTCGACGCCCGAGAGGGCGCGGTGCAGGAACTGCTCGAAGTTGGCGAGCGTCGTGTCGACGTACTCGTCGACCTCGTCGCGCAGGCGCTGGGCCTCGCCGCGAGCCTCCGCGATGATGCGGTTGCCCTCGTGCTCTGCCGAGACGGTGATCTCGTGGCGGGAGACGAGCCGCGCGTGCTCCGACTCGCCCTCCGCGATGATCCGCTCGGCCTCGCGCTCGCCGGCGTTGATGATGTTGTCGCGCTCCTGGAGCATGGCCTCGGCCCGGCGCAGGTCGCCGGGGAGTTCGTTCTGGAGCTCTTCGAGCATGGCGATCATCTCGGCCCGGTCGACTTTGCAGGCGCGGGACATGGGCACGGCTTTCGCCTGCTCCACGTAAGCGATGATCTCTTCGATCCGGTCGAGCGCACCCACCGATTTGCTCCCGTCGATGTCTGTCATGGGGACATTGTCCCGTATGAGGGTGGAAAGTGCTGCTATTCCTGCCGCAAGCGCTCGATCAGTCGCGATTGGACGATTTCGGGCACGTGCGACGAGACGTCGCCGCCCCATTTCGTGACGTCCTTGACCATCGAGGACGACAGAAACGAGTAGAGGGGGTTGGTCGGGATGAACACCGTCTCGATGCCCGCCAACCCGTAGTTCATCTGGGCCATCTGTAGTTCGTAGTCGAAGTCGGAGGCCGCGCGCACGCCTCTGACGAGCACTCCGGCGCCGTGCTTCTGGCAGAAGTCGACCACCAGTCCCTGGAAGGACGCGACTCGTACATTGGGCATGTCCGCGGTGGTCTCTTTGAGGAGCTCCACCCGCTCCTCGACGCTGAACAGCGCGTTCTTGGAGGCGTTGTGGAAGACCGCGACCCAGACTTCATCGTACAACTGGGCGGCGCGTCCGAAGATGTCGAGATGACCGTACGTCACCGGATCGAATGACCCGGAGCAGGCGGCGATTCGGGCTTCAGGTTTCACAGGGCGTGACCGTAGCAAAGTGCCGTGGTGCCGTAGCGCCGGACGCGGTCTTCTGCGATCTTCGCGGGCCACGGGACCGTCGCGTCCTTGCCGCCGCGCTCCACGACCACGTCCGCATCCGGTGCGAGCCAACCGTGTTCGACCAGCGCTTCGAGGACGCCCGCGACCGCCGCGTCGGTGACCGCGTAGGGCGGGTCGGCGAAGACGATGTCGTACGGCTCGGCCGGGCCGTTCTGGACGGCCTTCTCGACGGGGGCGCAGATCACCTCGCCGCCCGCGGCGCCGAGGTCGGCGAGGTTCTTGCGGAGGAGCTTCGCGGTGAGCGGGTGCGACTCCACGAACAGGGCCGCGGCCGCGCCGCGCGAGAGCGCCTCGATGCCGACCGCGCCGGATCCGGCGTAGAGGTCGGCGAAGCGGAGCCCGTCGAGGTCGCCGCCGGGTGCGAGCGAGTTGAACAGCGCTTCGCGGACCCGGTCCGAGGTGGGCCGGGTGCGGTCCCCCGGGGGCGTGGCGAGGCGGCGGCCCTTGAGGCTGCCGGCGATGATTCTGGTCATTTGGATCCGAGTCTAGTCCGCTCGCGCGTCCTCAGCCCTTCTCCAGGAACTCGCCTCTGTCGGCGGCGAGATCGTCGACCAGCGCGGCGAAATCGGGGAACCGCTTGAGCTCCGGGTCTGCGTCGATGAGCTCGGCCGCCTCGGTGCGGGACGCGGCGATGATGTCGGCGTCCTTGAGCAGCGACAGGAGCTTCACGTGGGACTTCATGCCGGACTGGGCGGCGCCGAGGACGTCGCCTTCGCGGCGCTGCTCCAGGTCGAGTTCGGCCAGCGCGAAGCCGTCGGTGGTGGAGGCCACGGCGTCGAGGCGCTCGCGCGAGGGCGTCCCTTCCATGGCCTCGGAGACGAGGAGGCACAGCCCGGGGTGGCTGCCTCGGCCGACGCGGCCGCGGAGCTGGTGGAGCTGGGAGATGCCGAAGCGCTCGGCGTCGAGGACGACCATGGCGGTGGCGTTGGGGACGTTGACGCCGACTTCGATGACGGTGGTGGCGACGAGGACGTCGATGTCGCCGGCGGCGTAGGCGCGCATGACGCGGTCCTTCTCGTCGGCGTCGAGGCGGCCGTGGAGGAGTCCCAGGCGCAGGCCGTTGAGCTGGTTGCCGCGCAGCTCCTCGATGACGTCGGTGACGGCCAGCGGCGGGCGCTTGTCCCCGATGTTGGGGTCGTCAGCGTCGTCGCCGCCGACGCGGGGGCAGACGACGTAGGCCTGGCGTCCGGCGGCGACCTCTTCGCGGATGCGCGTCCAGGTGCGCTGCATCCAGCGGCCGTCGCCGTAGGGGACGACGTGCGTGGCGATGGGGCTGCGGCCTGCGGGGAGCTCGGTGAGGCGGCTGGTCTCCAGGTCGCCGTAGACGGTCATGGCGACGGTGCGCGGGATCGGCGTGGCGGTCATGACGAGCGTGTGCGGGGGCTTCGAAGCTTTGGCGCGCAAGGCGTCGCGTTGTTCGACGCCGAAGCGGTGCTGCTCGTCGACGACGACGAGGCCGAGGTTCGCGAACTCGACGCCCTCGTAGAGGAGCGCGTGGGTGCCGATGACGATCCCGGCGGCGCCGGTCTTGACGGCGTCGAGGACGGGGCGGCGCTGGGCGGCCGTGGCCGAGCCGGTGAGGAGCACGACGCCGGTGGCTTCGGGGGGCGCGCCGAGCTGGCCGCCGTTGGCGAGGTCGCCGAGCATCTCGGCGATGGACCGGTGGTGCTGGGCGGCGAGGACTTCGGTAGGGGCGAGGAGCGCGGCCTGGCCGCCGTGGGCGACGACCTGGAGCATCGCGCGGAGGGCGACGAGGGTCTTGCCGGAGCCGACGTCGCCTTGGAGGAGGCGGTGCATGGGGTGCTCGCGGGCGAGTTCGGCGGCGATCTCGGCGCCGACCTGCTGCTGCCCGGCGGTGAGCTCGAACGGGAGGCGCGCGTCGAAGGCGTCGAGGATCGCGCCGCCTTCGGGGTACGGGTCGGCGGCCTCGCCCGCGGACTCGGCCTTGCGTCGCACGAGGACGGTCTGCATGACCAGGGCCTCCTGCCACTTGAGGCGTTTCTTTGCGGCGCCGAGGTACTCGTGGGAGTCGGGGCGGTGGATCTGGTGGAGCGCGGTCCCGTAGTCGACGAGCCCGAGGCGGTCGAGCAGCGGCGCGGGGAGCGGGTCGGGCGGGCTGGGGACGAGGCCGAGGACGGTGTGGACGGCCTTGGCGATGTTCCAGGTCGGCAGGTCGGCGGTGGCCGGGTAGACGGGGATGAGCGTCCCGGCGAACTCCTCGATGGCGCTGCCAGGGTCGGTGGCGTCCTCGGCGAGGAGCTGGTACTGCGGGGAGTTGAGCTGGAGGCGGCCGCGGAACTGGGCGACCTTGCCCGCGAACAGGCCCCAGCGCCCGGCGACGAGGTCCTTCGCGCGCCAGCCCTGGTTGAAGAACGTGAGGGTGAGCGAGCGCCCGGCCTCGTCGGCGACGATCACCTCCAGGAGCTCACCGCGGCCGCCGCGGCCGCGGCCCTTGCCGGAGCGGGGCGTGAAGGTCTTCTTGACGGCCGCGCGGACCTGCGCGGCGACGGTGACGTCGTCGCCGATGCCGAGCGAGGCGAGGTCGGTGCGCTCGCCGCGCTGCGCGTAGCGGAACGGGTAGTGGCCGAGGAGGTCCCCGGCGGTCTCCAGACCCAGTCCGTCGGCGAGGGCGTCGGCGGTCTTCTTGCCCAGGACCTCGCGGAGGCGGGTCTCCAGCCCTACGGTCATTCGGCTCCGATCAGCAGCAGCGGCTCAGTGTCTCCGGCGGGCAACTGCTGGATCTCCACGGTCGGCCACGCCTCGCGCACATGATGACTCAAGGCTGTGACAGTTTCCGGGTCCGACCCGGCGCCCGGCAGGACCGTGAGGAGTTCGGCGCCTTCGGCGCACAGCCGGTCGGCGAGGTCGCGGGCCGCTTCGGCGGGCCCCGGGAAGGCCGTCGCGTTCGCACCGTGGACGGCCGCGGTGTAGCCGCCGGGGGTCTTGCGGACCTCGCCGGTGCGGCACGCCTTGATCGCCTCGGCCATGGCGGCGACGTCGTCGTCGAACTGCCGCTCGGGGTCGTGGATGGCGACGGCGGCGACGGCCTGCACGCTGGTGACGGCGAAGAGCGCGGCGACGCGGCGGCCGCCGTCCCCGCGGGCGGCCTCGACGGCGCGGTGCGCGGTCCGCGCGGCCGCGTCGGTGTCGGCGAGCACGACCACGCTGTCGGCGCCGTCGGCGAGCGCGGCGGCGAGTTCGGCGCCGACGGTCGCGGCGGTCGCGGTGCGGCAGCCTTCCCCCGCAAGGAAGTCGCGGAGCCCGGCGGCCTCGGTGACCACGACGAGGGCCCGCGTCGGCTCCTCGGTCTCCGGGGCGGGGCGGCGTCCTGGCGCGGCGTGCATGCGGGCGTTCGCGTGGACCGCGGCGGTCCCTTCGAAGGCGGTGTCGTCGAAGCGGGTCACGGAGATCCGGTGGACGCGGCCGCGCTCGATCCCGGCCTCGATGGCCGCGCCGATGTCGTTGACGTGCACGTGGACGTTGAACGTGGTGACGTCCCGGGCGGCGCGGGAGCCGATGATGACGACCGAGTCGCCGAGGTCGGTGAGGCGGTGGCGCAGTTCGGAGGCGGCGCCCGCGTTCGCTTCGAGGAGGTACTGGACCTCGTAGCCGTAGACCTCCGAGCCGGTCTCGCGCGGGACCTGCTCGGTCTCCTCCACGGCGCGCACGCGGTGGCGTTCGAGGAGGTCCAGGGCGCCGGTCGGGCGGGACCCGGTGAGGGTCTCCACGAGCGCTTCGAGGAGCAGCGCGAGCGCGAGCCCTCCGGCGTCGACGACCCCGGCGCGGGCCAGCGCGGGCAGCTGCCCGGGGGTGGCGGCGACCGCCGCGGCGGCGGCCTCGGCGGCGGCGCGGGACGCGGACACGAGCCCGAACGGCGCGGCCTTCGCGGCCGCGGTCGCCGCGGACTCGGCGACGGTGAGGATCGTCCCGGCCTGCGGCACGGCGACGGCCCCGGTCGCGGCGTCGGTCGCGGACCTGAGCCCGGCGGCGAAGCCCTTCGCGTCGATCGCGTCGGCGTTCCACACGTCGGCGAGGCCGCGGAGCATCTGCGCGAGGATCACCCCGGAGTTCCCGCGCGCGGACAGCAGGGCCCGCCCGGCGGCTTCGTCGAGGAGGGCTTCCAGCCCGAGCCCCGGGGTGCCGCCCTGGAAGGCGGCCTGGAGGGTCGCGACCATGTTCGTCGCCGTGTCAGAGTCGGCGACGGGGTACACGTTCAGCTCGTCGACCCCGCGCCGGTGGCGGGTGAGCGTGTCGATGCCGCGCGCGGCCCACTCGCGCATGAGGTCCGCGTCGAGGGCCTGGCGTCCGGTCTCAGGGATTTCCACCACGGGCCATGAGGATACGCCTCCGGGGCGGCGTGCGGAAGCGCATGCCGCCCCGGAGGGCCTGCTCAGAGTTCGCCGAAGCGCAGGGAGAGGTTCGCCGCTTCGACGGCTTCGGCCGCGTCGCCGGTCGCGGTGCCCGTGAAGGCCTCGAAACCGCCGTCGACCTGGACGATCGCCGCGAAGACCGTGACGTCGCCCGAGGTGTAGGTGTGGAAGCGGGCGTCGCGGCCGTCGACCCAGTAGACCTGGGAGGCGACTTCGCCGTCGGGGGCGCCCAGCTGCTCGCCGAGGAGCGCGACGAACGCGGTGTCCGCGTCGGCGAGCGTCGCGTCCGCGCCGCCGACCTGGCCCGCGTCGAGCACGCCGACGTAGGCGGTGCCACTGCCGTCCTCCGCCGCGACGCCGGCCGCGTCGCTGAACAGCCCGGGCGGCGCAGAGGCCGCGGCCCACGAGGCCGCAGCGCCGCTGGCGAGGAACTTGAGGTTCCCGGGGCCCGCGACGAGCACCGGCTCCGCTTCGGGGGCGGGCGACTCGATCGTCCCGGTGTTGTCGCCGTCGGGGTCGCCGCCGCCGGGGTTGAACAGGATGAAGCCGCCGACGCCGAGCGCCGCGGCGATCACGACCACCCCGATGAGCAGGAGCCACATCGGGCCCTTGCCCTTCTTGTTCTTGCGCTGGATCGTGTCCGGGGCGCCCCACGGCTGCGCCCCGCCGCCGCCCGAGACGGGGACGAGCTGGCCGCCCTGGGGGCCGAACTGGCCGCCGCCGAAGGGCGGCTGCTGGCCGTAAGGAGGCTGCTGGCCGTACTGGCCGGCGGGCGAGGAGACGGGCATGCCGGAGGCGGGGATCGAGGACACCGGCGGCATCCCGGAGACCGGCATGCCGGAGACGGGAACGCCCCCGCCGCCGCCGAACGGGTCCGCCGCAGGCATCTGCTGGGGGGACTGCGCCGGCTGGTCGAACGGGGAGATGGGGACGCCCGGGGGCGGGCCGAACGGGGGCTGCGAGGGCTGGCCGGGGCCGCCGACGTACTTGACGGTCCCGTCGGACTCGACGGGGCCCGGCTGCTGCTGGCTCATCCCCGACATCCGCTGGCTCTCGGGCGACCACGGCGGCGGTTCCTCCGGCGGCTGCTCGTTGGGGCGGTACACCGGGGGCTGTTGCGGGGACTGCCATCCGTCGGCAGGCTGCTGCGGGGTGTTGCTCATGTTCGACTCACCAAAGAAGCTATGGGCATCGGCACATCATCTGTATGCGGCCAGCCTACGGGATTACCGCCCATCCTAGAGTCACCGACGGTAGCGGACCGCGGCAGCCGCCACAGTACAGAGCAGTGAAGCGGCGTCCTGGAAGGACGTGCGCCGGCGGCTGTGGCGCAGGTCCCCTGACCTGGATGGCAGGGGCCTCGCAGGGTCCGTTAGAATTGCCGGGTTGCCCGCCTTCAGGCGGGCCGAAATGAACGTCAAGCAGGAGTTATGGATTATGTCGAGCGTGTGTGAAGTCTGTGCCAAGCGCCCGGGCTTCGGCAACAACGTCCCGTGGTCCCACAAGAAGACCCGTCGTCGTTGGAACCCGAACCTGCAGACCATCCGCATCGCGACTGGCTCCGGCGACAACAAGCGCCGCGCCAAGGTCTGCACCTCGTGCATCAAGGCCGGCAAGGTCACCCGCTAAGGGCTGACGCCGAGAAGACTTACGCCGCCGGGG
The DNA here is from genome assembly GCA_040643255.1 of Glycomyces sp. NPDC047369. Taxonomy (GTDB): domain Bacteria; phylum Actinomycetota; class Actinomycetes; order Mycobacteriales; family Micromonosporaceae; genus Glycomyces. The sequence continues at coordinate 580,658 of JBEYTX010000004.1, forward strand.
CTCGGCCCCGGCGGCGCTTTGTCGTATCCGGGGATCGCGTGATCCTCACTACGCCCGGGCCCCGGCCCGGGCGTTTTCGTCGTACCCGGGCGGGAGGTTGGGACCTACCCACCCAAGGGCGGGTAGGCCCGCCCGGCCCGGACCGCCCGCTGAGCCGCTCGCGACAGCCGACCTGCGGCGGCCTCTCGCCGGCGCGGCGGCCGGTCCGCGCCGCCACCTCCCGCGCTGCCGTGAAGCGGCAGCCTCCCGCCGCAGCCCGCCCGGCTACGCGGTCGTGAAGTGGTCCCAGCCCGTCGGGCCGGACCATTTGCGGCCGTCGACCGTGACGCCGCCGCCTTCGGCGACCGAGCCGATGCGGCGCCAGCCTTCGGGGAGGAGGACGTCGGCGGGGAAGGCCGCGGCGAGGGCGTGGTCCTCGCCGCCGGTGAGGAGCCATCGGCGGGCGTCGGAGCCGAGGGCTTCGGCGGCGTTGCGCATCGGTTCGGGGATCGGGAGGGCCGCGGTGTCGACGTCGATGGCGACACCGGAGGCCGACGCGATGTGGCCGAGGTCGGCGAGGAGGCCGTCGGAGATGTCGATCATGGCGTTGACGCCCATGAGGGCCGCGTCGCGCGCGGCCGCGTACGGCGGCTGCGGCCTGCGGTAGGCGCCGACGAGGGCGCCCGGGGAGCGGAAGCCGCGGGAGAGGACGTTCAGGCCGCCCGCGGCCCAACCGGTCTTCCCGGCCAGCGCGATGACGTCGCCGGGGCGGGCGCCCGAGCGGGTGACCGGGGCGCGGCCTTCGAGGTCGCCGAGGGCCGTGACGGCGATGGTGAGCTGGTCGCCGCGGGTGGTGTCGCCGCCGACGACGGCGGCGCCGACGGCGGCGGCCTCGTCGGCGAGGCCCGACGCGAGGCCCTCGAGCCACTCGGCGGGCGTGTCCTGCGGCGCGCAGACCGCGGCGAGGAGCGCGGTGGGCCGGGCGCCCATGGCGGCGATGTCGGCGAGGTTGACGGCGGCGGCCTTGTGGCCGACGTCGGCCGCGGAGCACCAGTCGCGGCGGAAGTGGTTGCCCTCCACCAGCATGTCCGTGCAGGCGACGACGCGGGCGTCGGGGGCGGCGACCACGGCGGCGTCGTCGCCGGGGCCGAGGAGGACCGCGTCGGTGGTCCCGAAGTGGCGGGTGAAGCGCTCGATGAGGCGGAACTCCCCGACCTCTGCGACGGTCTCGCTCACGGTCGCATCATTCCTCGGTCGCTTGAAGGTCGGTGGATCACTCGGTAATCTTCGCTCAACGGCGAACGGGAAGCGGTCAGGCCCGCCCGTGTCGGGTCCCGGGCCACCGCGCTTCGCCGGTCACGGGGAGGTGGCCGCACGATGGTGCAGGCGTACATGCTCATCCAGACCGAGGTCGGCATGGCCGAGTCGGTGACCGCGGCCGTGTCCGGGATCGACGGGGTCGTCCGCGTCGACACCGTGACCGGCCCGTACGACGTGGTCGTGCTCACCGAGGCGTCCACCGGCGATCCGCTCGGGCATGCGGTGGTGAGTAGAGTCCAGCGGGTGGCGGGCATAACCCGCACGCTGACCTGTTCGATCCTCAAGTTCTGAGGGGGCGCCCGGTGGGCGAGTCGAGGCTTCCCGCGGTCATCGCGACCGCGGTGGCGGTGCCGGTGGCGGCCGTGGCGGGGGTGCTCATCTACAACGCGATGGCGCCCGTCGCCGAGGAGCACTCCGACCTGGTGCAGGCGGACCTGTCGCCGGTGACGGTGACCGCGCCCGAGCTGACCGAGGACGACGCCGTGATCTGCCTGGCCCTGACGGCGACCGCGCCCGATGAGGCCGGGGGCCTGGACGCGCGGCCCGTCGAGGGCGGCGAGCGCGCCGCCGAGTCGGTCCTCGCGTACGGCGACCCGGCGGTCGTCGCGACCTGCGGGGCCGCGCCCGCGGAGGTCGCCGACACCGACGCGGTCTACAAGCTCAACGGCGTGTGCTGGTACTCCGACGAGGCGGGCGTGGAGTGGACGACCCTGGACCGGCAGGTCCCGGTCGGCGTGAGCGTCCCCGCTGAGCACGAGCAGCCCGTCGACGTCCTCAACGACCTGTCGACCGTGATCGCCGAGAAGGTCCCGGCCGCCGAGGACGCGCCGACCGGGTGCGCGTGAGCCGCGTCCTCCACCGGGACTTCTTCGCCCGGGACTCGGTCCTCGTGGCCCCGGAGCTGCTGGGCTGCATCGTGACCGCGAACGGCGTCTCGGTGCGGCTGACGGAGGTCGAGGCGTACCGCGAGGACGACCCGGCCTCGCATTCCTTCCGCGGGCCGACCGCCCGGACCAGGGTCATGTTCGGTCCCGCGGGCTTCCTGTACGTGTACTTCACGTACGGCATGCACTTCTGCGCGAACCTGGTGTGCGGCGCCGACGGGGCTGGCGCGGCGGTGCTGCTGCGCGCCGGGGAGGTCGTCGAGGGCGTCCCGGTCGCGCAGGGCCGGCGGGGCGAGAACGTCAAGGAGCGCGATCTGGCGCGAGGGCCGGCGCGGCTGGCGCAGGCGATGGGCTGGGACCGGGACGACGACGGCCGCGACATGGTCGGCGCCGTCAGCGCCGGCGAACCGGTGGCGGCGCTGGCCGGGCCGCGGACCGGGATCACCAAGGCCGCGGACGCGGCCTGGCGGTTCTGGATCCCCGGCGACCGGTACGTGTCGCCGTACAAGCGCCACCCGAAAGCGCCTGCGGCCGAAGCGGACTGAGGGCGGCCCCTCCCAGGGTGGGAGGGAAGGACCCGCCCGCCCTGGGATGCTCCGTTCCAGGGTCGCCGCCGGGTCCGACAAGAACGCGTCCTCCGCCGCTGAAGAGCGGCGAATCTCACTCCAGGCGCACGTCGAAGTACGGCGAGCGCATGAGGTCGCGGAACGCCTCCAGGGCGCCGTCGTCGAGGTGGATCTCGGAGTTCCGGCCGCCGTTGGAGTCCGCGGGCGTCTCGAAGTAGACGATCGCCTTCAGGCGCGGGTAGTGCGCCATCTGGTACCGGGCGGCCTGGAAGACCGCGGTCTGGTGGTCGGGGTAGTCCTCCTCGTGGAACACGCCCCATTCGGCGAGCATCATCGGTTTGTCGGGATGCTCCTTCGCGACCCAGTGGTAGAACCCGGGCCAGGCCGTGTCGCCCTTCGTCTGGTCGACGATCTCCCCGAAGTCGGAGCGCCCGTCGTCGTGGAGGGACTGGCCGTAGCCCGACAGGCCGATCCAGTCGACGACGTCGTCCCCCGGGTACAGCTGGTCGTGCCAGGGCTTCTCGACCCACTTGAGGTAGCCCATGTAGTTCATGACCGTCACGAGGTTGTCGACGCCGTGCGCGCGCAGCCGCTCCACCACGTACCGGAACATCGCCGCGTAGTCCGAGGCCTCCATGCCCGAGCCCTCGCGCTGCACCACGTCGTTCTCGGGCTCGTGGTGGACGGTGAAGAAGAACGGCTTGTCGAAGTTCGCGGTGATGTGCTCGGCGAGCCGGTCCAGGTACGCGTCGGTCTCGGGGTCGCCCGCGGCGATCTCGGCCCAGTTCGCCATGCGCGGCTTCCAGTTGATGAACAGCGTCCGCGGGTTCGCCGGGTCCTCGGTGAGCGCGATCTGCGCTTCGGTCGGGAACAGGCGGTCGTCGCCGCGCTCGTACGCGTGGTAGATCTGCTGCGTGTGCTGGACGCGCTCCTCGAACGCGAGCAGCTCGTCCTCCTTGACGCGGCCGGTGTGCGCCGCGGGCGCGACGCCGACGAGCGCGCCGCACGTCGGCACCAGCTTATCCCCCGTCGAGCAGACGCTCAGCTGGTCCTCCGACTGGCCGGACTCCGGCAGCGGCTCGGTCGGGTCGGCGGCGGGCATGCCCGGGACGCCGGTCGGGTCCGCCGTCGGGACCGGTGAGCCGGCCGGGTCCATCGGTGCGGTCGGGACCGTGCCGTCCGCGGGCGAAGGCGATTCGCTCGGCGACGCGGACGGGGACTGCGACGGCGTCCCTGACGGCGCGTCCGAGGGCAGGAGCGGCGGGACCGACGCGGCAGGGTCGGTCGGCGCCGGGGCCGTGGGCGGGAGCGGGCCGGTCGGGGTGTCCGGTTCGGACACCGTGCGCAGGGCCGGGCCCGTGTTGTACTCGGCGCCTTCGAGTTCGAGGTATGCCTTGCGGTCGGGGCTGGTGATCGCGAAGCCGTAGCGGCCGGGCGCGTTGATCGCGCCGGTGACGTCGAAGACGATCTCGGTGGTGGAGGCGTTCACCTCGACGGCGTCCCAGACCGTGCCGTACGGCGGCGCGGTCGCGGCCGTCAGCGAGCACAGGCAGCTCACCGGGTGGACGGAGGCGACCTCGACGGTCATGCCCTCCGAGTCCGGCGGGACGGCGACCGGCAGGCGCAGCTCCGCGGTGTGCGCGGGGCGGACCGTGGTCTCGTCCACGGCGAACTGGAGGTGCGCGACGGCGATGCCGAGGTCGTCGGAGTAGCCGACGGGCAGCACCGAGGGCGCGTCGGGCGCGCGGCCCTCGACGCCCGTGGCGGTGAAGGACGCCGCGAGGGGCCGGTGGTCGACCGTGCCCTGCCCGCCCTCCCATGCCTCGCGGAGCGGCTCGCCGAAGCGGCCGTCGCCCGAGCCGACGCCGTAGCCGATGACGAAGCCCGCCAGGACCAGGGGAAGGACCGCGAGGACGGTCACGATCCCGCGGCCGGTCGCGAGCGGAAGCCGCTGCCGGGTCTCGGAGCCGCCCATGGTCCACCTTCTTCCGTCCAATGTGATCCGGACTCAATATTGCGAATCACCATATTAGCGAACAAATTGCTTTCTACTCGTCTCCTCTCGCAAACACAACCCTCGTCGCGCGCGCCGCGCGCCGCGCCCGTCACCTCAGGCCTGCGTCGCTCGTTACTCATTCGAGATCCCTAGAACCAGAAAGGGCTTCGCGTTGAGGACCCCTGCCGCCCGCACGCTCGCCGACTACGGCGTCATCGTCCGCCGCTCCTGGTGGCTCGTCGCCGGGACCGCCGCCGCGGCGCTCGCCGCCGGCGTCGCCTACACCGAGATGAGCCCGGAGGTGTACGAGTCCACGGCCTCGGTCCTGGTCCTGCCGACCGCGAGCGACACCGCCGTCCAGGGGGCCCGCACCGCCGGACAGGTCAACCTGGACACCGAGGCGCAGCTCGTCAAGTCCACCGAGGTCGCCGACGCGGCCGCCGAGGCGCTCGGCGCCGACCCGGCCGACGACCTCGTCTCGCACGTGTCCGTGACCGTGCCGCCGAACACCGCGGTCCTGGAGATCAGCTTCCAGGCGGGGACCCCGAAGGCCGCGCAGGAGGGCTCCGTCGCGTTCAGCGAGGCGTACCTCGCGCACCGCCTCGCCGGGGCCACCGCCTCGCTCGACCGCGAGACCGCCGCCGCGAACGTGGAGCTCGAGACTGTCAACGGTGAGATCGCCGCGGCCGAGGACCGGCTCGACGGCATGGACTCCGGCGACGGCGGCCGCTCCGGGCTCGAATCCGACCTGGAGGACCTCCAGAGCCGCGCCGCCGAGCTCGAGACCGAGATCGCCGGGCTCCAGGCGCAGACCGAGGCCGTCGCGCCCGGCCGCGTCATCAACGCCGCGTCGCTGCCGCAGGCGCCGATCAGCCCGAACGCGATGTTCAACCTCGCCGCGGCCATCGGCGTCGGGCTGCCGCTGGGCCTCATGCTCGCGTGGGCGCGGCACCGCCTCGCCCGCAAAGTGACCTACCCGGCCGACCTGGTCGACCGGTGCGAACTCGACGTCGTCGCCTCCGTGCCGCCGGGCGTGAAGTTCCAGCGCCGCGAGGTCTTCGGCGCCTACAGCCCCGGCGGACGCGTGTTCGCGCAGCTGCGGAACATCGTCGCCTCCCAGCTCACCCACGAGCAGCGCGTCATCGTCGTCGCCGGGATCGCGCCCGGCCCGGCCGCGAGCGTCGTCGCCGCGAACCTCGCGACCGCGATGGCCCGCGCGGGCGACCGCGTCACGGCCGTCGCCGCGAACCCGAGCACCACCGTGGGCCTGCCGGAGCTGTTCGGCACCGACCCCGTCCCGGGCCTCGCCGACGCGTGGTCCGGCCGCATCGACCTCACCGAGGCCGTGCAGGCCGCGCCGCGCCAGCCGAGCCTGTCGGTCATCGGCCCCGGCGCCGCCGCCAGGGCCACCGGGCCCACCAGTGAAGCGGCAGCCGAGACGTTCGCGAAGCTCGCCGAGGCGGGCCGGTTCGTCGTTGTCGACGCGCCGCCGCTGTCGTGCTCCGCGGACGCGCAGCTCCTCGCCGGGCACGCCGACGCCGTGATCCTCGCCGTCCAGTCCCAGCGGGACGCCATCAGCGAGACCGCGGCCGCCGCGGTCGCCATGCGGCAGATCGACACGCCGCTGCTGGGCGCGGTCCTGCTCCCGGCCGTGCTCGGCCCGATGAACACCGTGCCGCTGCCGACCGCGCGCCGCGAACTCGCCGGGCGGCGCACGCCGACCGCCGACGAGACGCCGACCGACTCGCTCGAACCCGTCGAAGGGGACGCGTCGACCGAGGTGATCCCGGCCGTGCCGTCGGCGGCCCCGGCCGCCGAGCCCCGATGACGCTGCTCGCGGCCGTCCGCACGGCCGACCGCAGCGGAGCAGAGGACGCACGGGGGCGCGAAGGCGCGTCGCTGACGTGGCTGCTGGCGGCCTACCCGCTGTGGTGGGCCCTGGGGCTGGGGGTCCTCGCGATCCCGTTCGTCGCCGCCGTCGCCGCCGTGAAGCTGGTGCGCCGCAAGTCGATCGTCGTCCCGCCCGCGTTCGGGTGGTGGCTGCTGTTCCTGCTCGCGGTGGTCCTCAGCCTCGCGAACCTCGGCGTGGACCCGCCCGGGGTCGTCCCCGAGACGTTCCTGTCGAGCCTGCCGGGGGCGACCTACCGGTTCGGGTTCTACTGCTGCTGCACGCTCATCGCACTGTGGGCGTACAACCTCGTCGTCGAGGGGAAGCTCGGCCGGACGCACCTGATCCGGCTCCTCGCGTGGCTGTTCGCGGTCACCGTCGCGGGCGGGCTCCTCGGCACGTTCTTCGGCGGCTTCGAGTACACGTCCCCCGTGGAGGCGCTGCTGCCGCACGCCGTCGCGAAGGACGGGTTCGTGCAGTCGCTGGTCCACCCGCAGGCCGCACAGACCATGGACTTCCTCGGCTACGAGACGCCGCGCCCCGCCGCCCCGTGGGGCTACACGAACACGTGGGGCAACAACTTCGCGATCACCGCCGTCTGGTTCGTCGTCGCCGCGTTCTGCGCGCCCGTCAAGACGAAGTGGCGCGTCGCCGCGGTCGTCCTCCTGACGGTCTCGCTCGTCCCCGCGGTCTACTCGATGAACCGCGGCCTGTGGCTGGGCCTCGCCGCCGTCGCGGTGTTCACCGCGCTGCGGCTCCTCGTGTCCGGCCGGCCCGGCGGGATGCTCGCGCTCGGCGGCGCCGGATGCGCGGCCGTGCTCCTCGTCGTCCTCACCCCGCTCGGAACGGTCGTGCAGGCCCGCATGGACAACGGCCACTCCGACGAAGGCAGGGCGTTCTCCTCCGAGCGCGCCACCGAACTCGTCATGGCGCACTCGCCGGTCCTCGGGTTCGGGTCCACGCGCAAGACCCTCGGGTCCGGCGAGTCGATCGCCGTCGGCCCCACCCCCGAGTGCCCGCGCTGCGGCGGGCGGACCCTCGGCGGCAACGGCCAGCTGTGGCAGGTCATGTTCGCCCACGGCATCGCCGGAACCGTCACGTACCTCGGGTTCGCGCTCGCGGTCCTGTGGCGCTTCAGATCCGACCACTCCGCGGTCGGCATCGCCGGGAGCGCCGTCGTCGGGTTCTCGCTGCTGACGATGTTCTACTACAACGCCCTCGTGACGCCGCTCCTGCTCACCCTGCTCAGCTACGTCCTCCTCGCCGCCAACAGAACCACCGCGCCCGCTGCCCAGGGGCCAGAGACGGAGAACCGATGAGTCGAGCACTGAAGACCGCCGACGACCTGCGACGGCGGGCGACCTACCTCGCCGAGGTCGTCGACCAGCTGTACCCCGGCGGCGCGGCCGCCGACGCGCCCGCGCGGCCGTACATCGTCGTACCGGGGCGGCGCAAGCCCCGCGTGCTCATCCCGGCCGCCGACCGGAAGGTCGCCGCCGCGGCCCTCGCCCGGTACGCGCGCCCGGCCGCGCGCGGCGCCCGCCTCAAGCGCGACGCCGCCGTCCTGGCGCTGCGCCTGGGCCTCGACCGGATGCTCCTGCCGCACCGCGTCAAAGTGGGGGGCGCCGAAGGGATCGACGACCACCTGGCGGCGGTCCTCGGCCACGACGTCCACCTGAGCATCCACATCGGACCGGCGCGGGCGAACCGCAAGCCGGTGCTCCAGATCCTCGACGGCGACGCGAACACCGTCGCGTTCGCGAAGCTCGGCGTCAACGCGCTCACGCGGGAGCTCGTCGACGCCGAGACCGCCGCGACCAAGCGCCTCAGCGAGTTCTGCGACCTGAAGCTCGTGCAGGTGCCGCGGCTCCTGCACGCCGGGAACTGGAACGGCCACAACCTCATGGTCACCTCCGCGCTCCCCGCCTGGGAGGCGCCCGCCGACCTCGGCGCCGGCCGCCGCAGCGCCGCCATGCGCGAGCTCGCCGACGCGTGCGGCACCAGCCGCTTCCCGCTCGGCGAGTCCGACTACGCCGCGCGGCTGCGCCTGCGGCTCAAGGCCCTCACCGACCGCGGCGAACCCGACGCCGACACGCTCCAGACCGCCGGGGAGACGCTCCTGGACCGGTACGGGTCCACGACGATGGCCTTCGGCGCCTGGCACGGCGACTGGGCCCCGTGGAACATGCGCGAGACCCCCGACCGGATCTGCCTGTGGGACCTCGAAAGGTTCGAGACCGGCGTCCCCTACGGGTTCGACGCCGCCCACTACCGGCTCCAGGACGACATCGTCACCAAGGCCGTCGACCCGACCACGGCCGTCCTCGGGCTCGTCGCCGACGCGCCCGCGATCCTCGCGCCCATGGGCGTCGCGCCCGGCGAGGCCGAGCCGACCGCGCTGCTGTACCTCGTGGACCTCGCCGCCCGCTACATGGGCGACCAGGCCGAGCGCGCCGGCGCCGCGCTCGGGGCCCTCGGACGCTGGCTCCTGCCGACCCTGCTGCGCCACATCGCCCGCCAGCGGACCGCGCAGTCCACCGACGGAACCTGTTGAGCGGCAAGGAGACCCAATGAGCCAGCGGACACTGCGCGAGCGCATCCCGACCCAGTTGAAGGCCGTCGTCGGCCACTCGTCGCGCACCTTCGGGCGCCTGACGGCCTCCTCGCGGATGCTGCCGGGCCTGCTCGTATGCGGCGGCCAGCGCTGCGGCACCACGTCCCTGTACCGGGCCCTGGCCCAGCACCCGGCGATCCTGAAGCCGGTGTTCCACAAGGGCGTCCACTACTTCGACACGAACTACAAGCGCGGGCTGCCGTGGTACCGCGGGCACTTCCCGACGCAGGGCGCGGCCGCGCGGATCGCCGACCGGACCGGGCTCAACCCGGTCGCGTTCGAGTCGAGCCCGTACTACCTGTACCACCCGCTCGCGGCCGAGCGCTTCGCGCGGGACCTGCCCGGCGTCAAGGTGATCGTGCTCGTGCGCGACCCCGTCGAGCGGGCCTGGTCGCACCACGCGCACGAGGTGGCGCGCGGGTTCGAGCCGATCGTCGACTTCGCGGAGGCCGTGGAGGCCGAATCCGCGCGCCTCGACGGCGTGGAGGCGCGGCTCAAGCGCGACCCGTCGCTGTACAGCTTCGACCACCAGCACCACGCGTACACCGCGCGCGGCCAGTACACGGACTTCCTCGAGCCGCTCGCGGAGCGGGTCGGGCGGGACCGGGTGCTCGTGCTCGACTCGGGCGAGTTCTTCACGCGCCCCGACGACGCGTTCGAGCGGGTCCTGCGGTTCCTGGGCCTGCCGTGGATCGGGGACTTCCAGTTCGCGCGCCACAACGCGCGCGGGCGACCCTCGCCCATGTCCGCCGAGCTGCGGGAGCTCTTGACGGAGCATTACGGGCCGTACGACGAGCGGCTCGCGGAATGGCTTGGGGGCGTGCCGAGTTGGCGGCGCTGACCGCGTCGGTCGCGGAGCAGGAGAACCGCGAGGAGCTGCGCGGCACCGCGCGCGGGGGCCTCGCGAACCTCGTGGGGGCCGCGGTCTCCGGGCTCGGGGGCCTGGCCGTCACGTGGCTCGCGGCCGTGGCACTGTCCCCGGCGGAGGCGGGCGCGTTCTTCGCGGCGACCTCGGTGTTCATGCTCGCGGGCGCGCTCGCGCGGCTGGGGACGCCGACCGGGCTCGTGTACTGGGTCGCGCGGCTGCACAGGAACGGGCGGGACGCGGCCATCGGGTCGGTCCTGCGCCTCGGCCTGTGGCCCGCGGCGATCGCGTCGTTCGCGGCGGCGCTGGTGCTGCTGCTGACGGCGGACCTGTTCGCGCGCCCGGACCTGGTGCGGCTGCTCGCGGTGTTCATTCCCGCGTCGGTCGCGATGGAGTCGCTGCTCGCGGCGACCCGCGGGTACCGGCTCATGGGCCCGTCGGTGGTCATCGACAAGCTCGGGCGCACCGTCGCGCAGCTGGCGGGCCTGGCCGCGATCGCGCTGGCGGGCACGGCGACCGCGCAGTGGATCACGTTCGCGTGGGTGCTGCCGTACCTGCCGGCGGCGGTGGCGGCGGGCTGGTACCTGCTGCGGCGCCACCGGGCGACCGCGGTGGACCCGGCGTTCCCCGACCGGGTGTCGGGGCGGGCGTTCTGGGGGTTCACGGCGCCGCGGGCGGCGGCGAGCGTCGCACAGCTGGGGCTCCAGCGCCTGGACATCATCATGGTCGCGGCGCTCGCGGGGCTCGGGGCGGCCGCGGTGTACACGGTGGCGACGCGGTTCGTGATCGTCGGGCAGATGGCGTCGGGCGCGGTGGGCCAGTCGGTGCAGCCGCGCGCGGCGGCGGCGATGGCCGCCGGGGAGCCCGCGTCGGCGCGGGCGCTGTACCAGGAGTCGACGGCGTGGATCGTAGCCCTGACGTGGCCGGTGTACCTGGCGGTGGGGCTGCTCGCGGACTGGTACCTGCGGCTGTTCGGCGGCGGATACGCGACGGACGAGGCGCGCCTGGTGGTGTGGATCCTGGTGCCCGCGATGATGGTCGGCGCGGCGTGCGGGGTGGTGGACTCGATGCTGTCGATGGCGGGGAAGACCTCGTGGCAGCTGATCGACGTCTCGATTTCACTCGTCGTCAACGTCGGATTGAACCTCGCGTTGATTCCCGCGATGGGGGTCGTCGGCGCGGCGATCGCGTGGTCGGCGGCCGTTCTGGTCAATAATTTGGTTCCACTCGCGCAGCTGTGGCGCGCCTTCGGACTGCATCCCTTCGGGGCCCTGACCAGGCGCGCCCTGCTCGCGGCGGGCCTGCTGTTCGGGGCCCTGCCGCTGGCGGCGGCGCCGTTCGGCCCGCTGTGGACGCTCGCCGCCCTCGGAGCGGCGGGGGCCGCGTGGGCGGTGGCGCTCCTGCGCTACCGGGCCGGGATCTGAACGTCGAAGGGAACACCGTGGCAGCCAACTACACCGAGGTCTTCCAGGATCCGACCGCGGTCGAGAAGTACGCCGAGCGCACCTACGCGCCGGGGACGTTCTCGTCGATCGTGTCGAGCCGCCAGACGGGTTGGCTGCGGGGCTTCGTGCCGCACGCGTTCGGGATGCCGCCGGTGCACCACGACTTCGCGTGCGGGACGGGCCGGGTGGCGCGGATGCTCGCGGGCCTGGTGTCGGTGTCGCACGGGTACGACACGTCGGAGGCGATGCTCCAGAAGGGCCGCGAGCTGGGCACGCCCGGCCACGCGCACCTGGTGGCGCCGGGCCTGGCGGTGCCGGAGCCCGACGAGACGCGCCAGCGCCTGGTGACGGCGTTCCGGTTCGTGCTCAATGTGGACCTGCATCTGCGGGACCAGCTGATGGACTTCGCGTCGATGGCGCTGCCGGACGCGGACGCGGGGCTGCTGCTGGTGGAGAACCACGGGAACGCGTCGTCGCTGCGGCACCTGCGCAAGACGTTCGGGCGCCTGGACGCGCACACGTGGTTCCAGGAGCTGTCGCACGAGGAGATGCGGGAGCTGTTCGACCGGCACGGCTTCGACCTGGTCGGCATGCAGGGCTTCACGATGTTCACGCAGGGCTGCTACCGGGCGCCGTGGGCGTGGGCGTCGAAGGCCGCCGACGCGGCGCTGTGCTCGCCGATGTCGAAGTGGGCCACCGACGTCGTGTACATCGCCCGGCGGCGCTAGGAGGCCGCTTCAGGCCCCTTTGCGGCGGTGCCTCGCGGCTTCGGCGAGGAGCCGCGCGGCCTCGGGGAGGTCGTCGCGCAGGTACCTGCGGGCGAGGCGGCGGGGCTCGGAGCACAGGCGGAACAGCCATTCGGTGCCGGTGCGCTGCATCCAGACCGGCGCGCGGCGCCGGTATCCGGCGATGAAGTCGATGCTCGCGCCGCAGCCGAGGAACCACGCCTTCGGGGCGGTGGCGCGCAGGCGCACGATGACGTGCTCCTGCTTGGGGAAGCCGAGGCCGACGTAGACGAGGTCGGGGGCGGCGGCGGCGAGGCGCTCGGTGAGGGCGATCCAGTGGACGTCGTCGCGGTCGAAGCCCATGGGCGGGCACCAGGCGCCGACGACTTTCAGCCCGGGGTAGCGGGTCTCGAGGATCTGCGCGGCGCGCTCGGTGGGACGCGCGGCGCCGTCGGGGGTGCCGCCGAGGAGCGCGACGCGCAGGCCCCGTTCGGCGGCCGCCGCGGCGAGGCTCCAGACGAGGTCGGATCCGGCGACGCGCTCGGGCAGGGGGGTCCCGGCGACGCGGGAGGCCCACACGAGCGGGGCGCCGTCGGCGGTGACGAGGTCCGCGGCGTTGACGACGGCGCGCAGGGCGCGGCTGCGGCGCGCGGCCGCGACGATGTCGACGTTCGGGGTGACGATCTGCCCGCCGCGTCCTGAATCGACGGCGGCGAGGACGCGGGCGACCGCCTCCGTTCCGGTGACCGGGTCGATGCCGATGCCGCCCATGCGGATCCGTGTCGTAGACCTGCCGTCCGCGCCGTCGACGCGTGCAGGGCCCAAGCGCTCCATGACATCAGACGCTAAGGCCCCGCGGGCGGTTTTCCGGGATTTTTCGCCGCAGGGCGTGTCCCCGACCCCACCTCGGATCGTTATAGGAGTCAACAGGGGGCAACGAGGGTGAGCGAGGGTTCAGTGAGCTGGAGAACGGCCGAGCAGTCCGAGCAGTCCGAGAACCGCGTGAAAGTGGTCTTCATCGGCGGCCTGGGCCGCAGCGGCACCACGCTCCTGGAGCGGCTGCTGGGACAGCTCCCGGGGGTCGTCCCGCTCGGGGAGATCACCCACCTGTGGGAGCGGGACCTGGTCGGGAACGAGATGTGCGCGTGCGGCGCGACGTTCTCGCACTGCGAGTTCTGGCAGCGGATCGGGCAGCGGGCGTTCGGGTCCTGGGAGGACGTGGACGTCGAGCGGCTGAACGCGCTCAAGGCGACCGTGGACCGGACCCGGCACATCCCGGCGCTCGCGTCGAAGAAGCTCGCCCCGGCGCAGCACCAGCTCGTCACCGAGTACGCGGAGTACTTCGAGAAGATCTACACGGCCGCCGCGAAGGACACGCGCGCGCAGGTCGTCGTCGACTCCTCCAAGCACGCGTCGCTGGCGTACTGCCTGCGGTGGTCGCCGAAGATCGACCTGCGGGTCATGCACGTGGTGCGCGACTCGCGGGGCGTCGCGTACTCGTGGACGAAGCAGGTGCGCCGCCCCGAGTCGCCCACGGGCGACCAGATGACCCGCTACTCCCCCGCGAAGGCCGCGATGCTGTGGAACGCGCAGAACGCCGCGTTCAGCCTGCTGGCGCGCCGCGGGGTGCCGGTGCGGCGGGTCCGGTACGAGCGGATCATCCAGCGGCCCAGGCGCGTCATCGCGTCGCTCGCCAGGTTCTGCGGGCTCGACCTGGTCGAGTCGGACCTGAACTTCATCGGCGACGGCTGGGCCGACCTGGGCCCGAGCCACTCGGCTGCCGGGAACCCGATGCGGTTCACCGTGGGACGCATTCCGATCCGGCCCGACGAGGCGTGGACCGAGGATCTGTCGGATGGCACGCGAAGGATGGTCTCGACCTTGACGCGGCCCCTCCTCGGGAGGTATGGCTACCTCAGCGAAGACGACGTGCCGCTGGAAGACCCTGCACGTGAAGAGGTGAGCGCACGTGACTGACTGGCCCTCAGTCGGCGTCGTGATCCCGACCCATGACCGCCCGCAGCAGGTGCGCGCGGCCCTGCGGTCGGTCCTGACGCAGTTCTACCCCGGCGACCTCGAGGTCGTCGTGGTCTTCGACCGCGCCAAGCCCACCGGCGACCTCGCCGCGGACGGCGACCGGCCGGTCAGGGAGGTCAAGAACGAGCGCACCCCGGGCCTCGCGGGCGCCCGCAACACCGGGATCACCGCGCTGGACACCGACCTCGTCGCGTTCCTCGACGACGACGACGAATGGCTCCCCGGGAAGCTCGCCGCGCAGGTCGCGGCCCTCGGTACCGAGGCGGAGCTGTGCACCACCGCGATCGAGGTCGACTACCGCGGGAAGCGGAACGCGCGGCTCGCGCAGCGGTCGACGGTGCGGCACGCGGACCTGCTCAGGTCCCGCATGATGATGCTCCACTCCTCGACGTTCCTGTTCCGCCGCTCGGCGCTCCTGGGCGGTCTCGGCCTCGTCGCCGAGGACGCGCCCGGCAGCCAGAACGAGGACTGGGACATGCTCCTGCGGGCGTCCCGGCGCCGCCCCATCGCGCACGTGGACACACCTTACGCGCTCGTCAACTGGGCCGGCTCGCACTTCGAGACCCGCTGGGACACCAAGATCTCGTCGCTGCGGTGGATCCTCGACCGGCACCCGGAGATCCACGGCAGCCCCGAGGGCGCCGCCCGCGTCTACGGGCAGATCGCCTGCTGGCACGCCGCCATCGGCGACCGCAAGGAGGCCCTGCGGTGGGCCCTGCGCGCGACGAAGGCGAACCCGGGCGAGCCCCGCGCCGCGGTCGCCGCCGCGGCGGCGGCGGGCATCGTCGGCGTCCCCGCGGTCATGGCGGCGCTCCACAGGAGAGGCCGCGGCATCTGAAGGCAAAGGGAACGGCCCCGGAACCTCGCGGTTCCGGGGCCGTTCTCGTAGGCACTGCGCAAAGGGACTAGCCCTTCTTGCGGAGCTCCTCTTCGTTCCGGTGCAGGTCGTCGAGACCGCCGCACATGAAGAACGCCTGCTCGGGGAAGTGGTCGTACTCGCCCTCGGCGATCTTCTTGAACGCCTCGACGGTCTCCTTGACGGGGACGAACGAGCCCTCGACGCCGGTGAACTGCTTCGCCGCGAAGGTGTTCTGCGACAGGAAGCGCTCGATGCGGCGCGCCCGGCCCACGACGAGCTTGTCCTCTTCGGACAGCTCGTCCATGCCGAGGATCGCGATGATGTCCTGAAGCTCGTTGTACTTCTGGAGGATCTGCTTCACCGTCGACGCGACCGCGTAGTGCTCGGCACCGACGACCTCGGGCTCCAGGATGCGGGAGTTCGAGGCCAGCGGGTCGATCGCGGGGTAGATGCCCTTGTCGGAGATCTTCCGCTCGAGGTTCGTCGTCGCGTCCAGGTGGGTGAACGCGGTGAACGGCGCCGGGTCGGTGTAGTCGTCCGCGGGGACGTACACGGCCTGCATCGAGGTGATGGCCTTGCCGCGGAGCGAGGTGATGCGCTCCTGGAGCTCGCCCATCTCGTCGGCGAGGGTCGGCTGGTAGCCCACGGCCGAGGGCATGCGGCCCAGCAGCGCGGAGGTCTCCGAACCGGCCTGCGTGAACCGGAAGATGTTGTCGATGAAGAGCAGCACCTCCTGGTTCTTGACGTCGCGGAAGTACTCGGCCATCGTCAGGGCCGACAGGGCGACGCGGAGGCGCACCCCCGGCGGCTCGTCCATCTGGCCGTACACGAGCGAGGTCTTGGGCAGCACGCCCGCCTCGTCCATCTCCGCGATGAGGTCGTTGCCCTCACGGGTGCGCTCGCCGACACCGGCGAACACCGACGAACCGCCGAAGTTCTGGGCGACGCGGATGATCATCTCCTGGATGAGCACCGTCTTGCCCACGCCGGCGCCGCCGAACAGGCCGATCTTGCCGCCCTTGACGTACGGGGCGAGGAGGTCGATCGCCTTGATGCCGGTCTCCAGCATCTCGGTCTTCGGCTCCAGCTGCGCGAACGCCGGGGCGTGGCGGTGGATCTCCCAGTGGTCGTCGGCCTCGAGCGTCTCGCCCTCGGGGAGGTTGAGGCACTCGCCGAGGACGTTGAAGACCTTGCCCTTGATGCCGTCGCCGACGGGGACCTTGATCTGCCCGCCGGTGTCGCGCACCTCGGCGCCGCGGACGAGGCCGTCCGTCGGGGCCATGCAGATGCCGCGGATCTGGCTGTCGCCCAGGTGCTGGGCGACTTCCAGGGTCAGCGTCTTCGGCTGGTCGCCGTAGGTCACGTCAACGTGGAGTGCGTTGAAGATCGCCGGGATGGCGTTTCGCGGGAACTCGACGTCGACGACGGGCCCGATGACCCGTACGACGCGCCCCACTCCTTGGGTGTCAGTCATCGTTACTCTCTTCCTGCGGCGGAAAGGGCACTGGCCCCGCCCACGATTTCGCTGATCTCCTGCGTGATCGCCGCCTGCCGCGCCGCGTTCGCGCTCCGCCGCAGGGTCTTGATCAATTCATCGGCATTGTCCGAGGCCGCCTTCATGGCCCGGCGCTTCGAAGCCAACTCGCTGGCGGCGCTGTCGATCAGCGCCGCGTAGATGCGGGTCGTCAGGTACTTCGGCAGCAGCGCGTCGAGCAGCGCCTCCGGGTTCGGCTCGAACTCGTAGTCCGGGAGGAGCACGTGCTCGTCGAGCTCGGACTCCTCCACTTCCTCGACCTCGAGTGGCGCCAGTTGCCGCGGCTCGGGCGTCTGCGTCAGCAGCGAGACGAACTTGGTGTGCACGATGTGCAGCTCGTCCACCCCGAGGATACCGTCCGCTCCCGCGTCGTCACCCTCGTCGTCGGCGCCGGACATGAACGCCGCGAGCAGCGTCCGCGTGATCTCCTGCGCGTCCGAGACCTTCGGCAGCTGGGAGAACCCGGTCCACGAGTGCTCGATCGGCCGGGAGCGGAACCGGTAGTAGTCGACGCCCCTGCGGCCGGCGACGTACAGGACCGGGACCTTCCCCTCCTCGGACAGGCGGGTGATCAGCTGCTCGGCCGTGCGGATCACGTTCGCGTTGTACGCGCCGCACATCCCCTTGTCGGCCGTGACCACCAGGACGCCCGCCCGGCGCACCGCCGCACGCGGCTGGAGCAGCGGGTGGTTGATCGACGCGTTCGACGCCAGCGACGTCATCACACCGGTCATGGCCCGGGCGTACGGCAGCGAAGCCGCCACCCGGTCCTGCGCCTTGGCGATGCGGCTGGTCGCGACCAGCTCCTGCGCCTTGGTGATCTTCTTGATGGACTGGGTCGACTTCAGCCGCTTGCGCAAAGAACGAAGCTGCGCTGACATGGCTAACCCTTCTTGACGCGCTTGACGGTCTCGACGTCGACGTCGCCCTCGAGGGCGTCTTCGGCGATGTCGGTCACGTTCAGGTCGTCGACGTTGGCCTTGAACATCTGCTTGAACTTGGCGACGGCGCGCTTGAGGGTGTCCTCGATGTCGCCCGAGACCTTGTCCTTGCCCGCGTTGAGCTGGGCGACGACGTCCTTGTGGTTGGCGCGCATGTAGGTCAGGAACTCGTTCTCGAACCGGCGCACCTCCCCGACCGGGATGTCGTCGAGCTCGCCGGCGGTCCCGGCCCAGATCGAAATGGTCTCCTCGCCCATGGGGAGCGGCGCGGCCACGCCCTGCTTGAGGAGCTCGACCATGCGCAGACCGCGGTCCAGCTGCGCGCGGGACGCGGCGTCCAGGTCCGACGCGAAGGCCGCGAAGGCCTCCAGGTCGCGGTACTGGGCCAGGTCCAGACGCAGGGAGCCCGCGACGGAGCGCATGCCCTTGGTCTGCGCGGCGCCGCCGACACGGGACACCGACGTACCGACGTTGATCGCCGGGCGCACGCCCGAGTTGAACAGGCCCTCTTCGAGGAAGACCTGGCCGTCGGTGATCGAGATGACGTTGGTCGGGATGAACTGCGAGATGTCGCCGGCCTTGGTCTCGATGATCGGCAGACCGGTCAGCGAGCCCGCGCCCAGCTCGTCGGAGAGCTTCGCGCAGCGCTCCAGCAGGCGGGAGTGCAGGTAGAACACGTCGCCGGGGAAGGCCTCGCGGCCCGGGGGACGGCGCAGCAGGAGCGACACGGTGCGGTACGCCTCGGCCTGCTTCGACAGGTCGTCGAAGACGATGAGGACGTGCTTGCCGCCGTACATCCAGTGCTGGCCGATGGCCGAACCGGTGTAGGGGGCCAGGTACTTCAGGCCCGCGGGCTCGTCCGCGTTCGCCGCGACGATGGTGGTGTACTCCATCGCCCCGTGCTCTTCGAGCATGCCCTTGATGCCCGCGACGGTGGAGCCCTTCTGGCCGATCGCGACGTAGATGCAGCGGAGCTGCTTCGTCGGGTCGCCGGACTCCCAGTTCGCGCGCTGGTTGATGATCGTGTCGATCGCGACCTGCGTCTTGCCGGTCTTGCGGTCGCCGATGATGAGCTGGCGCTGGCCGCGGCCGATGGGGGTCATCGAGTCGATGGCCTTGATGCCGGTCTCGACCGGCTCACCCACGGACTGGCGGTTGATGACGTTCGGGGCCTGGGCCTCGAGCTCGCGCTCGCCCTCGGCCTCGATCGGGCCGAGGTCGTCGATGGGGTTGCCCAGGGCGTCGACGACGCGGCCCAGGAACTTGTCGCCGACCGGCACCGAGAGGACCTTGCCGGTCCGCTTGACGGGCTGGCCCTCGCCGACCTTGGTCGGGTCGCCGAGGAGCACGGCGCCGATCTCGCGCACGTCGAGGTTCAGGGCCAGGCCCATCACGCCGCCCTCGAACTCCAGGAGCTCGTTGGCCATGACGGAGGGCAGGCCCTCGACGATCGCGATGCCGTCGCCGGCGCTGGTGACGGTACCGACCTCTTCGCGGGTGATCTCCGGCCGGTACGACGAGACGTACGCGTCGAGCGCGTTGCGGATCTCGTCAGAGGAGATGGTCAATTCAGCCATCTGAACGTTTCCCTTTCTGTTTCTACCGGCTGGATCAGCGTCCGGCCAAGGCTTGGCGGGCTTCGTCGAGGCGCCGCGAGACGGAGCCGTCCCACAGTTCCGAGCCGACTCGCACCCGGATGCCCCCGACGATCGCGGGGTCGACGGTGACCTTGAGCGCCACCGGGCGGCCGTAGACGAGGGTCAGTTTCGCGGCGAGCTGGCGCTCGCCGTTCTCGTCGAGCGGCTTGGCCACGGTCACGTAGGCCACGGCCTCGTCGCGGGCCGCCGCGGCGACCTCGACCAGGTGGGCCAGCGAGGCGTGGAAGCTGCGCCCGCCGATGCCGAAGCATGCGGCGGCCGCGAGCTTCACCGTCACCGGCTCGGCCTTGCCGTCGAGCAGGCGCTCGGTCAGCGCGGCCCGGCCCTTGGGGTCGGTGCCGGTGGCGCCGAGGACCGAGGCGAGCTCGGCGTCGCCGTCGACCAGCCGTCCGAAGCGGAACAGCTGGTCTTCGACGTTCGCCAGGCTGCCGTCCTTGGCGGCGGCGAGCAGCAGCGCCTCGACGGCGAGCTGCTCGGTGCCGTCCACCAGTTCCGACGGGCTGCTCCAGCGGCCGCGCACCAGGGCGGCGACCACGTCAGCGGAGGTGTCGCCGACTTGACCGGCGAGGAGCCCGCGGAGCAGGCCCTCGCGGTCGTCCGCCTCGCGGGCGGGGTCGGACAGGGCGCGACGCAGCCGAGGCTGGTCGACGAGGAACCGCGTCACTCCCAGCAGCTGATCGCCGCACTCGGTGAGCTGCTCGGCCGAGGCGCCGGAGGCGGCGGCCTCCAGCACGGCCCGGCCGGCCTCGATGCTTTCGCGTCCAGTCGTCGACATCAGCGCGCTCCGCTCGTCTCAGCCGTCTCGTCCGCGATCTCGGCCAGGAACTGGTCGACGGTCGCGGTCGTGTCGGCGTCCCCGGCGAGGCGCTGGCCGATGATCTTCCCGGCCAGGTCGACCGCCAGGTTCCCGACCTCGCTGCGCAGCTCGCGGACGAGCTGCTGGCGCGAGGCCTCGACCTGGGCGTGACCGGCCGCGATGATCCGGTTGGACTCCTCGCGGGCGGAGACGAGGATCTCCTCCTTGGCTGCCACGGCGTCGGCGCGGGCCTCGTCGCGGATCGCGGCGGCCTCCTCCTGCGCTGCGGCGAGCTTCCGGCGGTACTCCTCGAGGGTCTGGTTGGCCTCTTCCTGAGCCCGCTCAGCGCGCTCGATGCCGCCTTCGATCGCGTCCACCCGTGCCTCGAACGTCTTCTCCATGCGGGGGAAGACGAACTTGATGAGCACGAAGCACAGCAGACCGAAAGCGATGGCCCCGACCAGCATCTCCTGCCAGATCGGGAAGAGGATCGCGGCCCCTCCTTCGGCGGCGTGAATCATGATGACTCCCTTGAAGGGTTACTAGTTGCCGCCGCCGAGGGCGAAGGCGAGGACGAGGCCGAACAGCGCGAGCACCTCGACGAGGGCGAAGCCCATGAACAGCATCGGGCGGGTGATGCCGGCCGACTCGGGCTGGCGGGCGGTGGCGGTGATCCACGCGGCGAAGATGAGGGCAACACCGATGCCGGGGCCGATCGCAGCGAGGCCGTAACCGATGACGTTGACGGAGCCTTCCATCTGGCTTTCTCCTAGGTGTCAGCGTGGCGTGACCGTCACGCGCACGATGTTGTTCAATTGCGAAATCTTTGGGTGAGGGGTGGAAGCTTCGGGGAGCTCTAGTGCTCTTCCGCGAGGGACCCCTGGATGTACATGCCCGTCAGGAGCGTGAAGACGTACGCCTGGAGCAGGATGACGATGAGCTCGAAGAGGGTCATCGCGATGCCCATGCCGAACGAGAAGATCGACAGGCCCTGGATGAAGAAGTTGCTGGAGTTGAGCATCTCGAACCCGCCGAGGATGAACACCAGCAGGATGAGGTGGCCCGCGAACATGTTCGCGAAGAGCCGCAGGGCCAGGGTGACCGGGCGCAGGATGATGTTCTGGAGGATCTCGATCGGGATCAGCAGCGGGTAGATGAACAGCGGGGCGCCCGGGGGCACGACGGTGATCTTCAGCCACTTGGCCAGGCCGTGCTGCTTGATGCCGACCCAGACGTAGATGATCCACGAGAGGATCGCCAGCATCGCCGGGAACGCGATGTGCGCGTTCGGGGAGATCTGGATGCCGGGCACGACGGCCCAGAAGTTCATGAGGACGATGAACAGGAACAGGGTCGCGAGGTACGGGGCGAACTTCACGCCGTCCTTCTTGCCCATGAGGTCGATGGCGACGGTGTTCCGGATGAAGCCGTAGGCGGACTCGGCCAGCCACTGCTTCTTGGTGGGGACGATCTGGGGCTTGCGGTAGGCCCACAGGAAGAAGACGATGAGGATCGCGACCGTCAGCCACACGCCAAGGGTGATGGTGGTGAACATGTGGGCGAGCGCGGTCCCGGTGAGCCCGGAGAACCAGTCGGCAAAGTCAAAGCTGTGGATACCGGGCGGGAAGTGGGACTCCCCTTCGGCCAGCACGATGGCTGAGTCGGTCACGCGAGCCACGCCTCTCAGTCAGTGTCGGTCACAAAAACTACGGCGACATCTGCTTGATGAGCAGGTACATCCCCGCTCCAGCACCGACCAGCATCCCTACCAGGAGCCCGACTTTGGGCAGTCCGAGCCACAGGTCGACGAGATATCCGAGACCACCCCAGACGATAATCCCGGACAGCAGATATCCCAGAGCGCGCCAGCCCATGTCGGAACCGTCGGGCTGGGGCTTGCGTTCGGGGGGTTCCATGTCGGCCATGTCGGAATGAACTCTAACAGCTACTGAGCAGGAACTGCCCAGCGGGTTCGCTGGGGTGAGGGTCATCCGTGCGCAATTGTCAACCTCCACGAAACACCGCGTGTCGCATCGCATGCGGGCGTCAAGGACGCGTCAAGACGGCTGGTCGAGCTCGATGTAGGGGATCTTGGCCTTGTATGCCCAGACAGCCTGGGTCGCGAGCCATGCCACGGCACCGCCGACGATCCCGCAGGCGAAGGGGAGCAAGGCATTCGGAACCGTCGATTGGACCGTCCACAATGCAAAAAACGCGAGGACGAGCTTGAACGCGTATGTGATCAAAGCCATAGGCAGGGTGAGACGCAGGTCAATCTTCTCGGCTGCTGCGACCGCTTGCACCGAGCCGGCGAAACCCAAGGCGGCCAACGCTACTCCTGCCGGGGCCGCCCAGGCGCCCGCCCCTCCCGCAGTGATCCAGCCGACGACCGCCGCGATCACGGCGGTGATCCCGGCGACGGCGAAGCACGGCTTGAGGAAGCCCCTGGCGGTCTTCACGACGCGCCTTCGAGGGCGGCCGCGACGGGCTTGAGCGCGGCTTCGAGCTGGTCGGCGATCCGCGCGTACTCCGCGCGGCTCATCCCCCACGGGTCGGCGAGGTCGGCGTCCTCGTAGTCGCCGCGCCGCAGCTCGGCGAGGGCGACGAGGGCCTTGCCGCGGGTGTGCACGTCGCCGTCGGGGAGTTCCTCGGCGGCGTCGGCGGCGATGCGGCCGAGGGTGCGGACCAGGAAGGTCTTCCCGGCGGCCTCGGGGTAGGACTCCGCGATGAACTCGGCGTGGCCAGCCGTCGCGACGAGGATCAGGTCGGAGGCGGCGACGTGGGCGCGGGAGAGGTGCCGGGCGCCGTGCCCGGCGGACTCGTAGCCGCGGTCCTCCAGTTCGCGCGCGGAGAACGGCTGCATGTCGTCGCCTTCATGCCACGACGAGGTCCCGGCGCCGTGGTTGTACACGCCGTCGCCGGTGAGGCCGTCGAGGATGCGCTCGGACATGGGCGACCGGCAGATGTTGCCGGTGCACACGTGGAGGACCGAGAAGGGCGCGCTCACGCGGAGTGCTCCTCGGCGGGGGCTTCGGCGGTCTCAGCGGTCTCGGGGGCGTCCTCGGCCTCGTCGGGCTCCTGGTCCTCGGGGCGCTGGCCGGGGCCGTAGCCGTCGCGGTCGAGCGTCTCGGGGACGATCTTGCGGATCTGCTCCAGGCTCAGGGCGCCCTCGCGCAGGATCTGCGGCGGGTGCGCGACGCAGTCGACGATCGTCGAGGGCAGGTTGTCCTCGCTGGGTCCGGCCTCCAGGTACACGGAGACGTCGGAGCCGAGCTGGGCCTTCGCGTCGGTGGCGGTCTCGGCCGGGGGCTGGCCGGTCTTGTTCGCGGAGGTGACGGCCATGGGGCCGGTCTCCTTGAGGAGTTCGAGCGCGAGCGGGTGCAGCGGCATGCGCACGGCGACCGTGCCGTCGGTGTCGCCGAGGTCCCACGTCAGGGTCGGGGTGTAGGGCACGACGATGGTGAGGGCGCCGGGCCAGAAGGCGTCGATGAGCGCCTTCGCCGAGTCGGGGACGTCGGAGGCGATGCCGTCGAGGGCGCGCTTGGAGCCGATGAGCACCGGCGGGGCCATGTCGCGCCCGCGGCCCTTGGCGGCGAGCACGGCCCTGACCGCGGCGTGGTTGAACGCGTCACAGCCGATCCCGTACACGGTGTCGGTGGGGATGACGACCAGGCGGCCGCCGGTGACGGCGCGCGCGGCGGACTTGATGCCCGTGGCGCGGTCCTTGATCTTCCTGCAATTGAACAGCCTCACGGCAGCAAGCCTAGCCTTCCTGTAGCGAACCTCGGCCGCCCGGCGAGGTCGTCGTGGTCCTCGGCGTCGGTGAACCCGCTGACACGGAGGATCTCCGGGGCGACCGTGCCGTGGGTGTCGTCGTGCTCGAACCCGAACCAGCCGCCGGGCCTGAGCCACTTCGCGGCGCGGACGGCGAGCGGCTGGATGACCGCGAGCCCGGCCTCGGCGGCGTAGACGGCCCCGGACGGGTCGAATTCGACCTCGGGGGCCACTTCGATCTCGAACGGCACGTACGGCGGGTTCGCGGTGACGAGGTCGGCGAGGCCGTCGAGTTCGGCGAGCGTGCCCGCGGCGGTCGCGTCGGCGAGGACGGGCACCGCGTTCGTGCCTTCGAGGTTCGATTCGAGCCATTCGAAGGCGTCCGCGTCGACCTCGACGGCCCACACGCGGACGTCGGGCCGCTCGGTCGCGATCGAGTACGCCACGGCACCGGACCCGGAGCACGCGTCGATGACGGTGCCGCCTTCCGGCAAGTGGGCGAGCGCCCAGTCCACGAGGAGCTCGGTCTCGGGCCGGGGCACGAACACGCCGGGGCCGACCGCGAGTTCGCCGTAGCGGAACGCGGCCGAGCCGGTGAGGTGCTGGAGCGGCTCGCGGGCGGCCCGGCGCGTCACGAGCGCGTCGAACTCGGCGCGCCGGCGCTCGTCGGGCCCGTCGACGATGAGCAGCTGCGCGCGGGTGAGCCCCGAGACGTGGGCGGCGAGCAGTTCGGCGTCGTTTCGCGGCGAGTGGACGCCGGCCGCCGCGAGCTGCGTCGCGGCGGCGGCCACGGCTTCAGCCCAGGTCATTCGGCCCCGCGCGCCATACGCTCGGCGCGGTCGGCGGCGGCGAGGGCGTCGAGGACCTCGTCGAGGGCCCCGTCCATGACCTGGTCGAGGTTGTACGCGGTGAAGCCGACGCGGTGGTCGGTGAGGCGGTTCTGCGGGAAGTTGTAGGTGCGGATGCGCTCGGACCGGTCGGCGGTGCGCACCTGCGAGAGGCGGGCGGCCCCGGCCGCGGCGGCGGCCTCCTCCTGCTGCTTCGCGAGCAGGCGCGCGCGCAGGACCTTGATCGCCGCCTCCTTGTTCTGGAGCTGGCTCTTCTCGTTCTGCGAGGTGACGACGACGCCGGTGGGCACGTGCGTGAGGCGCACCGCGGAGTCGGTGGTGTTGACCGACTGGCCGCCGGGCCCGGAGGACCGGTACACGTCGACCCGGACGTCGTTCATGTTCAGCTCGAAGTCGACCTCCTCGGCTTCGGGCATGACGACGACCGCGGCGGCGGAGGTGTGGACGCGGCCCTGCGACTCGGTCACGGGCACGCGCTGCACGCGGTGGACGCCGCCCTCGAACTTCATGCGCGACCACACGCCGTTGCCGCCCTCGGGGTTCCCCTTGGTGCGCACGGCGATCGAGGAGTCCTTGACGCCGCCGAGGTCGGTCGGGACCATTTCGAGGGTCTCCACGCCCCAGCCCATGCGCTCGAAGTAGCGCAGGTACATGCGCATGAGGTCCCCGGCGAACAGGCCGGACTCCTCGCCGCCCGCGCCGGCCTTGATCTCGATGATGACGTCCTTGGCGTCGTCGGGGTCGCGCGGGACGAGCAGCTCGGCGAGCTTCTCCTCCAGCTCGGGGATCCGCTTGCGCAGCCCCTCGGCCTCCTCCGCGAAGTCGGCGTCCTCCTTCGCGAGCTCCTCGGCGGTCTCCAGGTCGTCCTTCGCCGTCGCGATGTCCTCGGCGGTCTTGGCGATCGGCGACAGCTCGGCGTAGCGGCGCCCGACCCGCCGGGCCTGCGCCGGGTCGGCGTGCAGGGCGGGGTCGCCCATCTGGACTTCGAGGTCGCGGTACTCCGCGATGAGCATTTCCAGGCGGTTGTCGGCTGCGGACGTCATCTCTGTTCCTTAAGAAAGCCTTGCAAGACATCGGACGGGACGAAAAACGCGGCGCCCGTGTCGCAGTGACACGGACGCCGCGGAGCACAGCTACTTGCCGGCCTGGGCCTTCTCGGCAGCCTTGGCGTAGCGGGCCTTGAACTTGGCCACGCGACCGCCGGTGTCGAGGATGCGCTGCTTGCCGGTGTAGAACGGGTGGCACTTGTTGCAGGTCGCAGCCTGGATCTTGCCGCTGGTCACCGTCGACCGGGTGGTGAAGCTGTTCCCGCAGGAGCAGGTCACCTCGGTGACGACGTACTCAGGGTGGATGCCCTCTTTCATGACTTCCCTTTCATGTCGGTCGCCGGGTCGGCTTCCGCCGTGAACCGGTACCGCGTCGAGCCCCTGGGGGCTGTCGGAGGGTGCGCGACCTGCGCACCAGCATTCAATGGTAAGGCGTGAGGCCGCTCTCAACCAGGGCGGCCTCACACTTCACACGACTAGTCGCCGGGCGTGCTCTTGACGATGGACATCAGGAACTCGGCGTTCGTCTGGGTCTTCTTCAGCCGGTCGATGAGCAGCTCGATCGCCTGCTGCGGCTCCAGCGAGGACAGGACCCGGCGGAGCTTCAGCATGACCGCCTGCTCCTCGGGGCTCATCATGAGCTCGTCCTTGCGGGTGCTCGACTGGTGCACGTCGATCGCGGGCCACGTGCGCTTCTCGGCGATCTTCCGGTCCAGCTTGAGCTCGGCGTTGCCGGTGCCCTTGAACTCCTCGAAGATGACCGTGTCGCCCATGGAGCCGGTCTCGACCAGCGCCGTGCCGATGATGGTCAGCGACCCGCCGTGCTCGATGTTCCGCGCGGCGCCCAGGAAGCGCTTCGGCGGGTAGAGCGCGGTCGAGTCGATGCCGCCGGACAGGATCCGGCCCGACGCGGGCGACGAGTTGTTGTACGCGCGGCCCAGGCGGGTGATCGAGTCGAGCAGCACGACCACGTCGTGGCCCAGCTCCACGAGGCGCTTCGCGCGCTCGATGGCGAGCTCGGCGACCGTGGTGTGGTCCGACGGCGGCCGGTCGAAGGTCGAGGCGATGACCTCGCCCTTCACCGAGCGCTGCATGTCGGTGACCTCTTCGGGGCGCTCGTCCGCGAGGACCACCATGAGGTGGCACTCGGGGTTGTTCGTGGTGATCGCGTTCGCGATCGCCTGGAGCACCATCGTCTTGCCGGCCTTGGGCGGGGAGACGATGAGGGCGCGCTGGCCCTTGCCGATCGGCGCCACCAGGTCGATGACCCGGGTGGTGAGCGCGTTCGGCTCGGTCTCCAGGCGCAGGCGCTCCTGCGGGTACAGCGGCGTGAGCTTGTAGAACTCGTCGCGCTTCTTCGCGTCCTCGGGGTTCATGCCGTTGACGGTGTCGAGGCGCACCAGCGGGTTGTACTTCTCGCGGCGCTGCTTGCCCTGGTTGCCGCCGTTGCCGTTCCCGGGCTCCTCGCCGCGGGTGGGCTTGACGGCGCCGGTGATGGCGTCGCCGCGGCGCAGCCGGTACTTGCGGACCTGCGACATCGAGACGTACACGTCGTCCGGTCCGGCCAGGTAGCCGGTGGTGCGGATGAACGCGTAGTTGTCGAGGATGTCGAGGATGCCGGCGACCGGGACGAGCAGCTCGTCGTTCTGCACGCCGCCGCCACCGCCGCCCTGCTGGCCGCGCTCGTTCTCGTCGCGCCCGCCGCGCTGGCGGCGGTCGGAGCGGTCGCGGCGCTTGCGGCGGCGGCCTTCGCCGTCGCCGTCGCGGGGACCGCGGTCGTCGTCGTAGTCGTCGCGCTCGTTGCGCTCGGAGCGGCGCTCGCGGGACTCGTTGCGGCCCTCGGGACGCTCGTCGCGGCGGCCGTCCTGCCCGCCGTTCTCGCGCCCGTTCTCACGGGTGCGGCGGCGGCGCTGCGGGCGGTCCTCATCGGACTCGATGGTCGCGACGGACGAGGAGGTCTCGGCGGACCCGCCCTCGTCGTCCTGCACGGTCGACTGGTGCTCCTGGCGACGGCGCGGCTGCGGCGGGCCGGCCGGGCGGGTGGCCCGGCGAACGGCACTGCCGCCCTTGGCGTCGGCGCTCTCGGAGCCGTTGTCGCCCGGCGCGGTGTCGACAGTGGCCTGCGGACCCTCGGCGGTCGGTGTGTGTTCGGAGTCAGGCACTGGCGGGGCCTCCTGTTCTGCGCTGGCACCGCCGGGCTGCGAGCCCGCATCCTGCCGTTCCTGGATGGCGGCGATCAGCTCGCTCTTGCGCATCCGGCCAACGCCGGTGATGCCGAGCGATTGCGCCATCTGCTGGAGCTCGGGCATCAGCAGTGAGGCCAGACCGGTTCCTGCCCGGCGGCGCTTCTTGGCCTCGGGGAGTTCCTCTCCCGAAGTCGGCGCCGCATCGCTCATCCGGTCCGACGTCGTGCCGGTGGTGTCGCTCAATGGATTCCTTCCCTGGCGGAACTTCGAATGGGATTCGAGGAGTTTCCGCGTCTTTCAAATAGCCGCAATGCCGATGTTCTGGTCTGCGTCCCGCCATCGCTTCGGCCGCCTCGGCCCGAGCGGGCGCGGCGGATGGAAGACGACGGTTGACACCGGGTGCAACACCCCTGGGCTGTCCGCTGAGCAGACGGTCCTGATCGAGGCGACGCCTCTGGGTTTGTGACCGGCGAGCTCGCGTTGAATGATCGTGCACGGTGAGACACGTGGCGCCGATCTCCGCTGATTGCGATCCATGCGGACAGCGACTGTTCCTTCGTCGAAACCGTGCCATGCCACGCTGGAGCTTTGCAAAGTCACAAATCCATGGTTGAGGGTGATGACCCAAACAAGAGATCAGGCGTGCGCTGGATGCGCCGCAGCTGTTGTGACCACAAGCATAAGCAAGGCTTCGAGCAGTCACGACACCGGGTGGTCGTCTAACTGGAATAGTAGCGCACCTTTGCCATTCCCAACAACGGACCCGAGGATCATTCGCTGGGAACCGGTGCGACCTGCACTGCGCCTTCGGCGACGTCCAGGCGCCTCGCCTCGAAGCCTTCGGGGGCCTCGGGGACGTCGGCGCCGTCCACCGCCAGGGCGAGCACGGTCGGCCCGGCACCGGAGATCGCGGCGGCGATTCCAGCGGCACGCAGCTGTTCCAACAACCGGGTGCTCTCGGGCATTCCCGCGGCACGGAACCGCTGGTGGAGGCGGTCGTCGGTGGCCTCGAAGAGGCGCGAGGGACGCACCGTCACCGCGGCGACGAGCAGCGCCGAACGCGAGAGGTTGTACACCGCGTCGGCGTACCCGACGGTCTCCGGGAGCGCGGCGCGGGCGACCGAGGTGAGGCCCTTGGCGCGCGGGATGTAGACCCACGGGTGCAGGCGCGGGGACGGGTCGAGCGCGACCGCCTTCGCTCCGTCCTCAGTGGAGTAGGCGATGGTGAAGCCGCCGAGGAGGCACGGGGCCACGTTGTCGGGGTGGCCTTCGATGTCGCTGGCGAGCTTGAGTTTCTGGGCGCGCGTCAGGCCCGACCCGGCGAGCGCGTCGGCGAGCATGATGCCCGCGACGATCGCCGCGGAGGAGGACCCGAGCCCGCGGGCGTGCGGGATCCTGTTGCGGCACTTGAGGTTCAGGCCCGGAGGCGTGAGGTCGAGCGAGGCGAACGTGCGGAGCATCGCGGAGGCGACGAGGTGGCGCTCGTCGCTGGGGACGGTGCCGACGCCCTCGCCTTCGACCTCGACGGTCACTTTCGTGCCGCTGGTGGCCTCGGCGGTGACCTCGTCCCACAGGTCGAGGGCGAGGCCGAGCGAGTCGAAGCCGGGGCCGAGGTTCGCGGAGGTGGCCGGGACGCGGACGGTCGCCCGCGGCCCGGTGTTCATGGCGCCCAACTAGAGTCCCAGCGCGGTGGCCGTTTGCAGGACGTCCACGGGGACGGTCTGCGGCTGCGGCGCGGTCGAGACCGCCCAATCGGGGTCCTTGAGGCCGTTGCCGGTGACGGTGCAGACGACGGTCTGGCCGGGTTCGAGCCAGCCCGCGGCGGCCTGCTTGAGCAGGCCCGCGACCGAGGCGGCGGAGGCGAGTTCGACGAAGACGCCTTCGGAGCGGGCCAGGAGCATGTACGCGGCGTGGATCTCGCGGTCGGTGGCGGCGATGATGTCACCGTTCGACTCGGCCTTCGCGTCGAGGGCCTTCGTCCACGATGCGGGGTTGCCGATGCGGATCGCGGTGGCGATGGTCTGCGGGTGCTCCACGACGCGGCCGTCGACGATCGGGGCCGAGCCGGCGGCCTGGACGCCGAGCATCCGCGGGAGCTTCGTGGCCGCGCCCGCGGCGTGGTCCTCGTTGTACCCGAGCCAGTAGGCAGTGATGTTGCCCGCGTTGCCGACCGGGAGGCAGTGGATGTCCGGCGCATCGCCGAGGACCTGCACGACCTCGTACGCGGCGGTCTTCTGCCCGAGGATCCGGTTGTAGTTCAGGTGGTTGACGAGCGTCACCGGGTACTCGATGGCGAGCTTGTCGGCGATGGTCAGGCAGTCGTCGAAGTTCCCGTCGACCTGGAGGACCTTGGCGCCGTGGACGAGCGCCTGCGCGAGTTTGCCGAGCGCGATCTTCCCGGCCGGGATGAGCACGGCGCAGGTGATCCCGGCGCGGGCGGCGTAGGCCGCGGCCGACGCGGAGGTGTTGCCGGTGGAGGCGCAGATGACGGCCTTCGAGCCGTCCTCGACGGCCTTGGAGACCGCGAGGGTCATGCCGCGGTCCTTGAAGGACCCGGTCGGGTTGAGGCCCTCGATCTTGAGGTACACGTCGCAGCCGGTCTTCGCGGACAGGACGGGCGCGGGGAGGAGCGGCGTGCCGCCCTCCTGGAGGGTCACGACGGGCGTGGCCTCGGTGACGGGGAGGCGGTCCCTGAACTCTTCGATCAGGCCGCGCCACCCCGGACGCATGGCGGAAGGGGACATCTCGTCCTCATTCTCCTTCGACGCGCATGACGCTGGTGACCTGGTGCACCGACGTCAGCTGCGACAGTTCTTCGACGGTGTCCGACAACTGCTTGTCGGCGGCCGTGTGGGTGACCACCACCAGCTGGGCGTCGTCGCCGCGGCCGGACTGGTGGACGGTGGCGAGGCTGACGCCGTGGTGGGCGAAGGTGGCCGCCACGCGGGCGAGCACGCCGGGCTCGTCCACAACGTCGAGGCTGACGTGGTAGCGGGTGCGGGCCTCGCCGATGGGTTTCACCGGCAGGTCCTGGTAGGCGGCCTCGGGCGGGAACGCGGTGATCCCGCCGCGCTTGTTGCGCGCCACGGCCACGATATCGCCGAGCACGGCCGACGCGGTCTCGGTGCCGCCCGCTCCCGCTCCGTAGAACATGAGGCGGCCGGCGGACTCGGCCTCGACGAACACGGCGTTGTACGCGCCGTTGACGTTCGCGAGCGGGTGGTTGCGCGGGATCATCGCCGGGTGGACGCGCACGGACACGCCGTCGGCCTCCCGGGTGGCGATGCACAGCGGCTTGACGACGCGCCCTTCGGCGGCCGCCGATGCGATGTCGGCGGCGGAGACGTCGCGGATGCCCTCCCGGTAGACCTCGCCGAGGTCGATGTGGGTGTGGAACGCGAGCGAGGCGATGAGCGCGGCCTTCGCGGCGGCGTCGTAGTTGTCGACGTCCGCGGTCGGGTCGGCCTCGGCGTAGCCGAGCTCGGTGGCCTCGCCGAGGGCCTCCTCGAACGCCGCGCCGGTCTGCGACATGCTGCTGAGGATGTAGTTCGTGGTGCCGTTGACGATCCCCAGGACCCGGTTGATCGTGTCGCCGTGGAGCGACTCGCGCAGCGGGCGCATGAGCGGGATCGCGGCCGCGGCGGCGGCCTCGTAGTACAGGTCCGCGCCGCCGGACTTCGCGGCGGCGGAGAGGGCCGGGCCGTCCTCGGCGAGGAGGGCCTTGTTCGCGGTGACGACGGACTTGCCCTCGCCGAGGGCGGTGGTGATCCAGGTGCGGGCGGGCTCGATGCCCCCGGCGACCTCCACGACGATGTCGACGTCCTCGCGCTTGACGAGGCTGAGCGCGTCGTTGGTGAACAGCTCCTCGGGCACCGGCAGGTGCGAGCGGTCCCGGTCGAGGCGGCGCACGGCGATCCCGACGATCTCGACCGGCTCCCCTACCCGGGCCGCCAGCTCCTCCCCGCGCGTTCGCATGAGGCGCACGACTTCACTGCCGACGGTGCCGCATCCGAGTAGCGCGAGTTTCATCGCTGGTGTCCTCTTTCCGTGGTGTGGCGCGTGCAGTGCGCCCGGGCTAGCCGACGTCGAGACGCAGCAGGTCGTCGACGGTCTCACGTGCCAGGATCACCCGGGCCTGGCCGTCGCGGACGGCCACCACCGGCGGGCGCGGCACGTGGTTGTAGTTCGAGCCCATGGAGCGGCAGTAGGCGCCGGTCCCCGGGACCGCGAGCAGGTCCCCCGGCTTGACGTCCGCCGGGAGGAATTCATCTTTAACAACAATGTCGCCGGATTCGCAATGCTTTCCCACAACGCGGGCGAGCGCCGGTGTCGCGGTGGACGAACGCGAGGCGAGCGTCGCTGAATAGGTGGCGTCGTAGAGCGCGGTCCGGATGTTGTCGCTGATGCCGCCGTCGACCGAGACGTACAGGCGCGACGCGCCGCCCGAGAGCGTCACCGGCTTGACGGTGCCCACCTCGTAGAGGGTGAACATCGACGGCCCGATGAGGCTGCGGCCCGGCTCGATCGACAGGCGCGGGACCGCGATCCCGGCGGCCGCGCACTCGTCGTCGACGATCTTGCGCAGCGACGACGCGATGTCGGCGGGCGCCTGCGGGTCGTCCTGCGTCGTGTAGGCCATGCCGAAGCCGCCGCCGAGGTCGAGCTCGTCGAGCACGACGCCGAAGTCGGCCTGGAGCTTCGCCTGGAGGCGGGCCACGCGCGCGGCCGAGACCTCGAACGCGGCGGTGTCGAAGATCTGCGACCCGATGTGCGAGTGCAGGCCCAGGAGGTTGAGGTGCTCCGCGGCGATGACGCGGCGCGCGGCCTCGTAGGCGACGCCGTCGGCGAGCGAGAACCCGAACTTCTGGTCCTCGTGCGCGGTCGCGATGAACTCGTGCGTGTGCGCCTCGACGCCCACGTTCACGCGGACCATCACGTTCGGGCGCTTCCCGAGCTCCTTCGCGATCGCCTCGAGCCGCTCGATCTCCTGGAACGAGTCGGCGACGATCCGGCCGACGCCGGTCTCCACGGCCTGGTGCAGCTCGGCGAGGGACTTGTTGTTCCCGTGCAGGCCGAGGCGGGCCGGATCGAGCCCGGCCGCCAGCGCCACCGCGAGCTCGCCCGCGGTGCAAACGTCGACGAACAGGCCCTCCTCGGCGGCCGCGCGGAGCACGGCCTTGGAGCAGAACGCCTTCGACGCGTAGAACACGTCGCAGTCGGCGAACGCCTCGGTCCAGGCCCGGCAGCGGGCCCGGAAGTCGTCCTCGTCGAACACGTACGCGGGCGTGCCGAACTCGGCGGCGAGTTTCTCGGCGGAGATCCCGCCGACGTGGACCACGCCGTCCTCGGCGCGCTCCACGTTCTGGGCCCACAGCTGCGGGAGCAGCGTGTTCACGTCGTCGGGGACGCCGAGCCACGACGGGCGCAGCGAGTCGAAGTCGCCGTGCAGTGCACCGGCTTCGTGCGTGCGCATTACATCCGCTCCGGGGCCGAGACGCCGAGCAGCGCGAGGGCGTTGGCGAGGACGGTGCGCGTCGCGGCGACGACCCACAGCCGGGCGCGGTTGAGGTCGGTGGGCTCCTCGTCGCCGACGGGCAGGACCCGGCAGTCGTGCTGGAACCGGTGGTAGGACCCGGCGAGCTCCTCGGCGTACCGGGCGATCCGGTGCGGCTCGCGCAGCTCGGCGGCGGTCGCGACGACCGACGGGAACTCGGCGAGGGCCTTGAGGAGGTCCGATTCGCGCTCGTGGGTGAGCACGGACGCGTCGTAGGCGGCGCCCTTGTCGACGCCGCGGTCGGCGGCGTTGCGCAGGACCCCGGCGATGCGGGCGTGCGCGTACTGCACGTAGTAGACCGGGTTGTCGCTGGAGTTCCGGGTCCACAGGTCGATGTCGAGGTCGATCGAGGAGTCCGCGGAGTAGCGGGCCAGCGCGTACCGGGCGGCGTCGACGCCGATCGCGGAGACGATGTCGTCGAGGCCGAGGACGGTGCCCGCGCGCTTGGACATCCGCAGGGGCTTGCCGTCGCGGAGCAGGTTGACGAGCTGGCCGATGAGGATCTCCATGGTGCCCGGCTCGTCGCCGAAGGCGCGGCTCATGGCCTGCATGCGGCCGATGTAGCCGTGGTGGTCGGCGCCGAGCATGAACACGAGCTTGTCGAAGCCGCGCTCGCGCTTGTCGAGGTAGTAGGCGCAGTCGGCGGCGAAGTAGGTCCACTCGCCGTTGGACTTCTTCAGCGGCCGGTCCTTGTCGTCGCCGAAGGTGGTGGTGCGCAGCCAGACGGCGCCGTCGGCCTCGAAGATGTGGCCCTGCTTGTCGAGGCGCTCCACGGCGACGTCGAGCTCGCCCTTGTCGTGGAGCTCCTTCTCGTTGAAGAACACGTCGAAGTGGGTGCCGAACGCTTCAAGGTCGGATTTGATCTCGGTGAACATGAGGTCGACGCCGACCTTCCGGAAGACCTCCTGCGGGTCGTCGGCGGCGAGCGCGTCGGGGCGCCGCTCGAGGACCTCGGCGGCGATGTCGGCGATGTAGGCGCCGCCGTAGCCGTTCTCGGGGGTCGGCTCGCCCTTGGCGCTGGCGAGGAGCGACGCGGCGAAGTTGTCGATCTGGGAGCCGGCGTCGTTGAAGTAGTACTCGGCGGTGACCTTCGCGCCGGAGGCGCGCATGACGCGGGCGAGGGCGTCGCCGACGGCGGCCCAGCGGACGGCGCCGATGTGCACGGGCCCGGTGGGGTTCGCGGAGACGAATTCGAGGTTGACGTTGTGCCCGGACATGGAGTCGTTGTCGCCGTAGGAGGGTCCGGCGGCGACGATCTTCCCGGCGATCTCGCCTGCGGCGGCGGCGTCGAGGGTGATGTTGAGGAAGCCGGGTCCGGCGATGTCGACCTTGGCGACGCCGTCGGTGCTGGTCAGGCGCTCGGCGATCTGCTCGGCGAGGGCCCGCGGGTTGGTGCCGGCCTTCTTCGCGGTCTGGAGCGCGATGTTGGAGGCGTAGTCGCCGTGCTTGGGGTCCCTGGGTCGCTCCACCGCCGTCGCGGCGGGCAGTACGGCGGTGTCGAGGTTCAGGGCCTCGAAGGCATCGCGCGTAGCGGACAGCACTTTCTCTGCGAGCGTCTCAGGAGTCACCCGGTAATCGTAGACTCCCGGCTTCGGCGCCTGCGAGTGATAAACGCCCGTGTGGCCTGCACCGGTAGGTTGTGAGTCGGCAACTCCGACGGAAGGTTCCCGAACATGCGCACGCTTCGCACCCGCTGGACCGCACTCGCCCCTCTGCTCGCGTTGGCGGCCCTCGCGGCCTGCACTCCGGCGGCGGATTCGGGGGACGACGGGGCGGCGGCCGCCGACGAGACCTCGCAGGAGGCGGCGCAGGGCGTCGCGATCGAGGGCGTGGAGTCCTTTTACGGGGAGTACGGCGACTACGTGGCGGTGATGGCCGCGATCCAGAACGGCGAGGTCACCGAGGAGGACCTGGAGTACCCGTTCGTGGTGCAGCAGGACCACGTGGACGCGGCGACGGACTGGGACGGCCAGCCGCCGGTGTACGACCAGGTGCCTCCGGTCGGCGGGGACCACCTGGGCGTGTGGCAGACGTGCACCGGGTCGGTGTACGACGCGCCGCTGATCGACGGGCACGCGGTCCACTCGATGGAGCACGGGGCGGTGTGGCTGACGTACGACCCGGAGCTGCTCGCGCCGGAGGCGGTGGACGCGCTGGAGCTGCTGATCCAGAACCGGGACTACTCGCTGATGAGCCCGTACCCGGGGCAGGGGCCGGCGGTGTCGCTCCAGTCGTGGGGCAACCGGTACCAGACGGACGACCCGGCGGATCCGGTGATCGAGGCGTATCTGGACGAGTTCATCCTCAACGAGCGGTTCAACCCGGAGGCGATGGCGACCTGCGCGGGCGGGGTGAACACGACCGTCGAGTCGTAGCCGGGGCGCAAGCGCCCCCCGCGCTCTCAAGCTCTGCTCTCTAAGGAAGCCTCGCGGCCCGACCAGGTAAGGTGGCCTACGCGAGTGGTGTTCATGCCGGGCCCTCCCCCGGTGCCGCTGGCTCAACCTGTCGTCGACGATAGAGGCACGCCCCGCGATATGGCTACCAAGAAGCAATCCGCCACCAAGAGCGCCGGCAAGGGCAGCACTGGCAAAGGCAAAGGCACCGACAAGGACGCCGAGGAGACTCCGGTGAAGGAGTCGGCCGAGGTCGCCGCCAAGGGCTCGTCCAAGGCGAAGCCCAAGGGCGCCGGGAAGACCCCGGCCAAGGGCTCCGGCAAGAGCGCCTTCGACACCTCCTCGAAGAAGGACGCGAAGTCCGGACCGGGGCGCAAGGGCCGCGCGGTCCAGGTGAAGCAGCCGAAGCCGTGGGGCATGATCCTCACGTTCAGCGGCGTCGGCGTCGTCGCGCTCGGCCTCATCGGGGCCGCCGTGTTCGTCGTCTGGGACCGGAGCCAGCCGCCGGAAGGCGTCACCGACTACTACGGCGAGTTCGCCAACTACTCGGAGGTCTCCAAGGCCCTCCAGGACGGCGACGTCACCGAAGAGGACCTGGAGCACCCGTGGGTGGTCCAGCAGACGCACGTCGACGGCGACGAGGACACCACGAACGACGCCCCCGTCTACGAGACGACCCCGCCGACCGGCGGCAACCACCTCGGCGCGTGGCAGACCTGCACCGGCTCGGTGTACGCGGCCGCGATCGTCGACGGCAACGCCGTCCACTCCCTGGAGCACGGCGCGGTGTGGCTGACCTACGACCCGGCGCTGGTCGACGGCGACGGCATCGCGCAGCTCGCCGAGAAGATCAACGGCCGCGACTACACCCTCATGAGCCCGTACCCCGAGCTCGGCAAGGCGGTCTCGATCCAGGCGTGGGGCGTCCAGTACCAGACGGACGACCTGAACGACCCGAAGATCGACGAGTTCCTGGACTACTACATCCAGAACGCCGACAACACCGCCGAGGCCAACGCGGCCTGCTCGGGCGGGGTCTCGACCACGGTCGAGGACGCCGGGCAGATGCCGACGGGCTGACCGCGGCGAACCTTTCGGGCCGACGCTCGTTAGGCATGACGAGGGCGCGGGCGCTCCGCGAGGGCGCCCGCCGAAGGAGGACGAATGAGCTTGTGGCGCAGGCCCGCACTGCTGATCGCGATCACCGCCGTGCTCATGCTCGCCGCGGGCGGCGCGGTCGGCTACGTGGTCGGCACGTCCTCGCCCGGCAACGACTCGGTCGAGGCCGGGTTCGCGCGCGACATGATCACGCACCACCAGCAGGCCGTCGACATGGCCATGTACGAGTGGCAGAACGGCTCCGACGAGACGATGAAGGCCGTCGCGTACGACATCGCCACGTCGCAGAGCGCCGAGATGGGCATGTACCGCTCCTGGCTGCGCCAGTGGGGCGTGCAGCTCTCCAGCGGTGAGCCGATGGCGTGGGCGGGCGAGGAGCACGCCCACGACTCGGAGGCCAGCGGGGGCCTCATGCCCGGCATGGCGACCGACGAGCAGCTCGCTGAGTTCAAGACCACCACGGGGACCGACGCGGACGTCATGTTCGCGAACCTGATGATCGACCACCACATCGGCGGCGTCGACATGGCGAAGGCCGCGCTGGACCTCACGGACGACGAGCTGGTCGCCGACGCGGCGCAGCGCACGATCACGGTGCAGCAGGCCGAGATCGAGAACCTCGAAGGCCACCGCGACCGGATCCTCTCGACCGTCGAGAACTAGGGAGTCCGCCGTGAGCGACAACTGGGGACCGCGCTACGGCGACCCGGCGCACCCGACCACCGGGGAGCTGCCCCGGGTCGGCGACGGCCGCGGCACCGACGAGCTCAAGACCGTCCAGGTCGACACCGTCTCCGGCCAGTTCTCCCGCACGCGCGAGCCGTCCCGGCCGCGCTACTCCTGGGAGCGCCCCGACGACCACGGCCGCTTCGAGCCCTCGGCGCCCCGCGAGGAGCCGCGGGCGGGCGGCTGGTCCGTCCCGCGCGCCGGACGCGAGGGCTCGCCGCCGGCGGACATGCAGTCCAACCGGTTCCGGTACTCGTGGGAGACCTCGCAGCCGCGCATGGAGCCCTCGCGGCCCCGCTCGGACGACACGACGCAGTTCGCGCGGGTCGGCGACGGCCTGCGCGGCGCGGTCGGGCCCGTCACCGTCCAGGTCGACCACGTCCGCATCGACGGCGGCCTCACCTCCGGCGACACGCAGCTGCTCCCCACGTCGGCGTTCATGCGGCCGAAGCCCGAGGAGATCCCCGAGGCGTACGAGTCGCCCCAGCCCGAGCCGGGCACCGGGTCGATGCCCGCGATGCGCCACCAGATCGGCCCCGACTGGACCCAGACGCCGCTGCGGCTCCTCGCCGCCGCCGTCGTCGCCACCGCCGTCCTCGGCGCCTCCGCCGCGAGCCTCATCACGATCGGGAACTGGATCAACCCCTGACGGCCTGAATATGTCGCACCCTTGCGGGAACATGGACATATGGCTACCTGGGACGACGTGGTCGAGATCGCGATGCGCTACCCCGAGGTCGAAGAGACCACCAGCTGGCAGACGCCCTCCCTCAAAGTGAAGGGCCGCTTCTTCGCCCGCCTCCGCACCGAGGCCGAAGGCGGCCTCGCGATCGTCTGCGACCCGAGCGAGAAGGCCGCCCTCCTCGCCTCCGGCGACCCGGCGTTCTACACCACCAAGCACTACGACGGCTCCGCCATGGTCCTCGTCGACCTCGACCGGATCGACCTCCCCCGCCTCACCGAGCTCATCGAGGACGCCTGGTACGCCAAGGCCCCCGTCAGGGTCAAGAAGGCGTGGGAGGAAGGCTGAAGGCCCGGCCGCGATGCGGCCGGGCCCTTTCGCTTGCAGCGCCTAGACGATGATGCCCGCGCCGACGGTGCGGTTGTCGGACTCGTCGATGATGATGAAGCCGCCGGTGGAGCGGTTGCGGCGGTAGTCGTCGCACAGGAGCGGCTTCGTGGTCCGGAGCGTGATGCGCCCGATCTCGTTGAGCTTCAGCTCGTTCGCGGACTCGTCGCGGTGGAGCGTGTTGACGTCCAGCTGGTACTGGACGTCCTTGACGACCGCGCGCGCGTCCGACGTGGTGTGCTTGATCGCGTACTTGCCGCGCAGGCGCAGCGGCCGCGACTCGTCCATCCAGCAGACCATCGCCTCGATGTCCTGCGCGACACGCGG
Source organism: Glycomyces sp. NPDC047369 (assembly GCA_040643255.1). Taxonomy (GTDB): domain Bacteria; phylum Actinomycetota; class Actinomycetes; order Mycobacteriales; family Micromonosporaceae; genus Glycomyces. Next base: position 619,807 of record JBEYTX010000004.1, read on the forward strand.
CTGGTTGCCGGGGCGGCAGAGCATGTCGCCGCGGGAGACGTCGAGCTCGTCCTCCAGGCGGACCGTGACCGACAGGGGCGGGAACGCCTCGTCGAGGGGCCCGTCGGCGGTCTCGATCGACGCGATGCGGGACGTGAAGCCGCTGGGCAGCACCATGACCTCGTCGCCGGGCTTCATGACGCCCGAGGCGATCTGGCCCGCGTAGCCGCGGTAGTCGTGGTTGTCGCTGGAGTGCGGCCGGATCACGTGCTGGACGGGGAAGCGCACGTCCACGAGGTTGCGGTCCGACGCGATGTGGACCTTCTCCAGGTGGTGGAGGAGGCTCGGGCCCTGGAACCACGGCATGTTCTCGGAGCGGTGGACCACGTTGTCGCCCTTGAGCGCCGAGATCGGGACGACGGTGAGGTCGGGGACCTCGAGCTTCGTCGCGAACGCCTTGAACTCGTTCTCGATGCGCTTGAACACGGCCTCGTCGTAGTCGACGAGGTCCATCTTGTTGACGCACAGGACCATGTGCGGGACGCGCAGCAGCGAGCACAGGAACGCGTGCCGCCGCGACTGCTCCACCAGGCCCTTGCGGGCGTCCACGAGGATCAGCGCCAGGTCGGCGGTCGAGGCGCCGGTGACCATGTTCCGCGTGTACTGGATGTGCCCGGGGGTGTCCGCGATGATGAACTTCCGCTCGGGCGTGGAGAAGTAGCGGTACGCGACGTCGATGGTGATGCCCTGCTCGCGCTCCGAGCGCAGGCCGTCGGTGAGCAGCGCCAGGTCGGTGTACTCGTCGCCGCGGCCCGCGGAGACCGCCTCGACGGCGTCCCACTGGTCGTCGAACAGCGACTTCGAGTCGAACAGCAGCCGCCCGATGAGCGTCGACTTGCCGTCGTCGACCGAACCGGCCGTGGCGAAGCGCAGCAGCTCGTGCGTGTCCTCGCGCGAGGTCAGCGTGTCGGTCATCTAGAAGTACCCTTCCCGCTTGCGGTCTTCCATGGCCGCTTCAGAGGTCTTGTCGTCGCCGCGGGTCGCGCCGCGCTCGGTGACGCGCGTGACCTCGACCTCGGCGATGATCTCCTCGATCGTCGTGGCCTCGGAGCGGACCCCGGCGGTCAGGTTCGCGTCGCCGACGGTGCGGTACCTGACGGTCTCCTTGAAGACCGTCTCGCCCTCGCGCACCTGGATGAACTCGTTGACCGCGTAGAGCATCCCCCCGCGGTCGACCACTTCGCGCTCGGACGCGAAGTACACCTCGGGCAGCGGGATCGACTCGGAGCCGATGTAGCGCCACACGTCGAGCTCGGTCCAGTTCGACAGCGGGAACACCCGGATCTGCTCGCCCGGGTGGACCCGCCCGTTGTACAGGTTCCACAGCTCGGGCCGCTGGTTCTTCGGGTCCCACTGGCCGAAGTCGTCGCGGAAGGAGAACACGCGCTCCTTGGCGCGGGCCTTCTCCTCGTCGCGGCGGGCCCCGCCGAACAGGGCGTCGAACTGGTACTTCTCGGCGGCCTCCAGGAGCACGGGCGTCTGGATGCGGTTGCGGGTGCCGTCCGGCGGCTCGGTGACCATGCCGCGGTCGATGGCGTCCTGCACGGACGCGACGATGAGCTGCACGCCGGTCTCGGCGACCCGGCGGTCGCGGTAGTCGATGACCTCCGCGAAGTTCTGCCCGGTGTCGACGTGCATGACCGGGAACGGGATCGGCGCGGGCGCGAACGCCTTCTGCGCCAGGTGCAGCATGACGATCGAGTCCTTGCCGCCCGAGAAGAGCAGCACGGGGCGCTGACAGGTGGCCGCGACCTCACGGAAGATGAAGATCGCCTCGGCCTCCAGCGCGGCGATATGGCTGATTCGATAGTCGCTCACCGGCGCAGTGCTCCTCTCAGCTCGACCCCGGACGGGGCGTCGGTAATCATGTTGCGGCCCTTGCGGACCAGTGCGGTCAACGCCCGTTCACGGCGGCGAGCAGCGGCTCGGCCAGGTCGGGGCGGCAGACCAGCAGGTCGGGAAGGTAGGGATCGGCCTCGTTGTACCGCAGCGGAGCGCCGTCGATCCGCGTGGCGTGCCATCCGGAGGCCAGGGCCACCGCGACGGGCGCGGCGGAGTCCCACTCGAACTGGCCGCCGGCGTGGACATAGGCGTCAACTGTACCGGCGACCACGGCCATGACCTTGGCTCCGGCCGAGCCCATCGGGACGAGTTCCGCACCTAGCGCGGCCTCCGCGGCCAGCGCCTGCGCGGGCGGGCGGGTCCGGGAGACGGCGATGCGGGGCTTCGCGGGGGCCGCGGCGGGGACCGGGTAGGACCGGTCGGTGCGCAAGGTCACGCCCTGCGCGGGGAGGGCGACGGCGGCGGCGGTGAGGCCGAGGCCGCGCTGCCAGAGGGCGACGTGGACGGCCCAGTCGTCGCGGCCCTCCTCGGAGTACTCGCGGGTGCCGTCGAGCGGGTCGATGATCCACACGCGGTCGGCGCCGAGCCGCTCGGTGCCGACGCGGCCCGCCTCGCCCTTGCCCTCCTCGGAGAGCACGGCGTCGCCGGGGCGCTCGTCGGCGACGCGGCCGAGCAGGAAGTCGTTGGCGCGCAGGTCCCCCGCGGCCTTGAGCGCACGGGCGTCGGCGAAGCCGAGCTCGGCCCTGATCCGCAGCAGCAGCTCCCCGGCACCGGTCGCCAGCGACGCGGCCAGGGCCGTGTCGTCGGGCGCCGCGGCCTGGGGCGTGGCGGTGGGGGCTCCGGTCTCGGACGCGGGGCCTGGGGCGTCGTGCATGCCGGTCAGTCTACGCTGCGGCCCTTCCCCGTCCAAATGCTGAGCGAGGTCATCCCGCGAAATGGGAGGGATTACGGGGTTCAATCGGACTCCAAACGGCTAGTACGCGCCCTGCGGGCGCAGGATGGCGGTGACGGTGCGCAGCAGGATCACGAAGTCGAGCGAGAGCGTCCAGTGCTCGACGTACCGCAGGTCGAGGCGCACGGCCTCCTCCCACGGCAGGTCCGAGCGGCCGGAGACCTGCCACAGGCCGGTCATGCCGGGCTTGACGGCGAGGCGGCGGCGCATGTCGGACTCGTAGGCGGCGACCTCGACCGCGAGCGGCGGGCGGGGCCCGACGAGGCTCATGTCGCCGCGGAGCACGTTCACCAGCTGCGGGAACTCGTCGATCGAGAAGCGCCGCAGGTACTTTCCGACGGCCGTGATGCGCGGGTCGTCCTTCATCTTGAACAGCACGCCGTCCGACTCGTTGAGGTGCGCGATCTCCGCGAGGCGCCGCTCCGCGTCGGTGTACATGGTGCGGAACTTCCAGATGGTGAACGGCTGCCCGTCCTTGCCGATGCGCTCCTGCTTGAACAGGGCCGGACCGGGAGAAGTACATCGGATGAGGAACGCGGCGCCGAGCAGCAGCGGCGAGAGCATGAGCAGCATGAGCGCGGCGCCGAGGCGGTCGACGGCGTCCTTGGCGACGCGGCGGACGCCGGTGAGGCGCGCGTGGTCGAGGTGGAGCATCGGCAGGCCGTCGACAGGGCGCACGGTGGTGCGGTCGCCCGCGACGTCGACGAGCGCGGAGGCCACGATGAGGTCGACCTCGCTGCGCTCCAGCTTCCATGCGAGGCGCCGCAGCGCCTGCCCGTCGATCTCGGGGCAGGACAGGACGATCACGGTGTCGGCGCGCTCGGCGGCGACGGCTTCGGCGATCCGGTCGAAGCTGCCGCGCACGCGGGTGTTGAACTCCAGCAGGGCGCCTCGGGGCCGCTCGGTCGGCAGACAGGCGGCGACGACGTTGAGCCCGTGGTAGTGCTCGCGCCGCAGCTGCACGATGAGCGCCGCGACGGAGGACTCGTGGCCGACCAGCACGACCCGCTTCATACACCTGCCGGAGCGGCGCATCCGGTGCAGCCATTTGCGCCACGCGAAGCGCGCGGTGATGGAGAACGCCGCGGCCGTGGGGATCGCGATGAGCACGAACACCCGCGAGGTCGGCACTTCGAGTCCATAGGAGACGATCGCGACGACGGCGGTCAGACCGACCGCGGCGTGGACGACGCGCTGGTACTCCTCGGTGCCCACGAACAGGTACCGCTTCTCGAAGGCCCGCGAGAGCCCGAGCGCGGCGAGCCACACGGCGGGCAGTGCGATGAGCGCGAGCGCGTAGACGCGGGTGTGGCCGTCGAGGTGCCCGAAGCGGGCCGCGAACGCCAGTCCCGCACCGAGGATGCCCGCGGCGACGTCGGAGCCGATGATGCCCGCGAAGTACTTGCGCTGCCACGCGGGCGGGCCGCTGTAGGGCCTGGTCCCCTGAGGACTGATGGAGTAGACGCGCCCGCGCGCCTGCGTGCCCTGGGTGCTCTCACGTGCCTCGGTAACCGTCACAACGGATCTAACGACCGAGTGGACGAAGAGTGACGGAATTGTCACGCTAAGGAGTACATGAGACGGGTCCACACGCGAGGAGGGTAAGAGAAATCCACCTGAAAGTGGAAGCGGCGCAGGGAAAAGCTACGAAGGCGCATTGATGGCGTTCTGCGCCATCACGAAGCCCTTCTCGATGATCGCCTCGACCGCGTCCGCGGCGAGTTCGATACCGAGGTCCACTTCGGGCCGTTCGGCTTTGGCGAAGTCCTTGAGGACGAAGTCGGCGGCGTCCTGGCGGCCGGGCGGGCGGCCGACGCCGAACCGGACCCGGGCGTAGTCCTTGGTGCCGAGGGACTTCGAGAGCGAACGCAGGCCGTTGTGGCCGCCCTCGCCGCCGCCGCGCTTGATGCGGATCTCGCCGAACGGGATGTCGAGCTCGTCGTGGACGGCGATGACCGATTCGGCGGGGATCCCGTAGTACTGCGCGAGCGGGGCGACCGAGTCGCCCGAGAGGTTCATGTACGTCAGGGGCTTCACGAGGATGACGCGAGGCCCGCCTACCCCCAGGCGGGCCTCGCAGACTTCGGCGCGGGCCTTGCGGGCCACGGCGAACTTGCCGCCGACGCGTCGGGCGAGCGCGTCGGCGACCATGAAACCGACATTGTGACGGTTCGCGGCGTACTTCGGTCCGGGGTTGCCCAGGCCGGCCACGAGCGTCGGGGTGTCGGTCATGAGTCGAATCTACTCCGCGGGGGCCTCGGCCTCGGCGGCCTCGGCGGTCTCGCCCTCGGACTCGGTGTCGGCGGCGGCCTCGGCGCGGGGCTCGGCCACGGTGGCGACGGTCTGCTCGCCGTCGTTGAGGATGACGACGCCCTTGGGGACGGCGATCTCGGCGACGGTGCGCTGCGAGCCGATGGCCAGGCCCTCGAGGTCCACCTCGATGGACTCGGGGATCGCGGTGGCCTCGGCCTCGATGTTCAGGCTGGTGAGCTCGTGGACGACCAGGCCGCCCTTCTCCACCTCGCCGGTGAAGGAGATCGGGACGTCGGTGGTGATGGTCTCGCCGCGGCGGACGATCAGCAGGTCGGCGTGGACGATCTCGTCGCGGAGCGGGTCGCGCTGGATGTCCTTGGGGATCACCAGTTCGCGGGTGCCGTCGGTGACCTCGACCTGGATGAGCTGGTTGAGCCCGCCCTTGCGGAGGACGGCGGCGAATTCGAGTCCGGGAAGGGAAATGTGGCGCGGCTTCTCGCCGTGGCCGTAGACCACCGCGGGAACCTTTCCAGCCCTGCGCGTACGGCGGGCACCGCCCTTCCCGAAGTCAGTGCGAGGCTCTGCGCTGATACGAACTTCGGACACGGAAATACTCCCCTGTTTTTTAGCAACGATTCATGCGGCGCTCGACGCTCACGTCGGCATTCAGAAGGGCACAGCAGCCCTGAAAAGACCTACGCCTTTGCGTCGATTACGGCGCCCTCTGGAGGACACCCTCGCCGTCGGCAACCCCACCAGAGTACTACGCGCATCCGGTGGGGCTTGCCACGGGCGTCGATATGTGATTTAGGAGAGGCCGCCGAACAGGGTCGTGACGGAGCCGTCGTTGAAGACCTCCCAGATGGCCTTCGCGACGAGGGGCGCGATCGACAGGGTGGTGATCTTCTCCAGGTCCTGCGCCTCCTTGGGGAGGGGCAGCGTGTTCGTCACGATGACCTCGGAGACCGGGGCCGCGGCGAGGCGCTCGACGGCGGGGCCGGACATGATCGCGTGCGTCGACGCGATGACGATGTCCTCGACGCCGGACTTGGCGAGCATCTCGGCGGCGGAGCAGATGGTGCCCGCGGTGTCGATCATGTCGTCGATGAGCAGGCAGGTGCGGCCCTCGACGTCGCCGACGACCTTGTGCGCGACGACCTGGTTGGGCTTGAGCGGGTCGCGGGTCTTGTGCACGAACGCGATCGGGCAGCCGCCGAGGCGGTCGGACCAGCGCTCGGCGAGGCGCACGCGCCCGGTGTCGGGCGAGACGATCGCCATCGGGCGGTCGCCATACTTCTCCTCGACGTAGCGCGCGAGCGTGCCCATGGCGAACAGGTGGTCGACGGGGCCGTCGAAGAAGCCCTGGATCTGCGCGGTGTGCAGGTCCACGGTGAGGATGCGGTCGGCGCCGGCGGTCTTGAACAGGTCGGCGACCAGGCGCGCGGAGATGGGCTCGCGGCCGCGGTGCTTCTTGTCCTGGCGGGCGTAGGGGTAGAACGGGAGGACGATCGTGATGCGCTTGGCGGAGCCGCGCTTGAGCGCGTCGATCATGATGAGGGTCTCCATGACCCACTCGTTGATCGGCGCGGGCATGGACTGGACGACGAAGGCGTCGCAGCCGCGCACGGACTCCTGGTAGCGGACGAACAGCTCGCCGTTGGCGAACGAGTACGCGCTCATCGGGGTCGGCGCGACCCCCAGGTGCTTGCCGATCTCCTCGGCCAGCTCCGGGTACGCGCGCCCGGAGAACAGCATGAGCATCTTGGAGTTGACAGCGGACATGCTCGCCATGACGTGGGCTCCCCCATAGGTCGTCTCACCAGAACCTCGACGGTTCCAGTGTCCCCGACCGGCCCGGTCGGCGGTAGCCGACCGGGGCGTTTAGTGTCGCGTCACGCTTCGGACACTCCCGCCTCACCTTTCGCTCGCCTTGCTGCTTTGTCGGAGACGGTCCCGGGGCGCTTCCGGGCGACCCAGTCCTCCAGCGCGGCCTGGCGGGCGCGGGCGACGGCGAGGTCGCCGGGCTCGACGTCCTTGACGATCGTGGACCCGGCGCCGATGTACGCGCCGTCGCCGACGGACACGGGGGCGACGAGCGTCGAGTTGCAGCCGATGAAGGCGCCCTCGCCGATCTCGGTGCGGTGCTTCTTGACCCCGTCGTAGTTCGCGGTGATGACGCCGCAGCCGATGTTCGCGTCGGCGCCGACGGTCGCGTCGCCGAGGTAGGCGAGGTGGTTGGCCTTGGCGCCGGGGCCGATCTCGGCGTTCTTCGTCTCGACGAACGCGCCGACCTTGGCCTTCTCGGCGAGCTTCGAGGCCGGGCGCAGGTGCGCGAACGGGCCGACGTGCGCGCCTTCGCCGATGTGCGCCTGCACCGCGTGCGAGCGCACCACTTCGGCGCCCGCGCCGACGATGGTGTCGGTGAGCGTCGTGTCGGGGCCGATCTCGGCGCCGGAGTCGACGGCGGTGGCGCCCTTGAGCTGCACGCCCGGGCGGATGAGCACGTCGGGGGCGACCTTGACGGTCGCGTCGATCCAGGTGGTGGCCGGGTCGTCCATGGTGACGCCGGACTTCATCAGCTCGGTGTTGATGCGGCCCTGGAGGATCCGGCGCAGGTCGGCGAGCTGCGCGCGGTCGTTGCAGCCGAGGGTCTCGGTCGGGTCGTCGACGACGACGGCGCCGACGGTGTGCCCGGCCTCGCGCGCGAGCTCGATGATGTCGGTGAGGTAGTACTCGCCCTGGTCGTTCGCGGTGGAGAGGCGGTCGAGCTGCTCGCGCAGCACGTCGGCGTCGCACGCGAAGGTCCCCGAGTTGATCTCGCGGATGGCGAGCTCGGCGTGGTCGGCGTCGCGGTGCTCGACGTTGCGGAGGACGTTGCCCTCGTTGTCGCGCACGATGCGGCCCAGGCCCGTGGGGTCGTCGACGACGGCGGTGAGGACCGTGACGGCGTTGCCCTTCTTCTCGTGCACCTCGACGAGCTCGGCGATGGAGGCGGAGCGCAGGAGGGGGGCGTCGCCGAACGCGACGAGGACGGTGCCCTTGAGGTCCGGGTTGGCGTCCATGGCGATGCGCACGGCGTGGCCGGTGCCCAGCTGCTTGTCCTGGAAGACCGTGTCGGCCTCGGGGGCGACCTCGGCGAGGTGGGCGCGGACCTGGTCCGCGGCGGCCCCGACGACCACGATCTGGCGCTCCGGCCGGATCGCCCGCACGCTGCGGAGGACGTGGCCCACCAGGGTGCGGCCGAGCACCTCGTGGAGGACCTTCGGTTTGGTGGACTTCATGCGGGTGCCCAGGCCGGCGGCCAGGATGATCGCAGAACGCTCACTGCTCATGATGGGCCATGGTAGTCGGTGGCGCCGACGTGGACGGCCCGGGCCGCCGGACCGGCGAGTGTTCGCCCCATTACCGAATCGTTACGTGTGGAACACGTTCTCCACCCCGCCGCCTCTTGTGCGACCTGTGTCGCCCATCATATGTTGCAGTCAACAACAAATCTCGGAGGTACCTCTCATGCACTCCACCCGCATTCCGCTCCGACTCTCCGCCGCGCTGGGCGCGGCGGCCCTGGCACTGACCGCGGCCGCGTGCGGCTCCGGCGACGACGGCGCCGGGGGCGACGGCGACACCCCGCTCATCGGCGTCATCCTCCCCGACTCCGCCTCGTCCGACCGGTGGGAGACCGCCGACCGCAAGTACCTCGAGGAGGCCTTCGAGGCCGCCGGGGTCGACTACGACATCCAGAACGCCCAGGGCAGCCGCGAGGACTTCCAGACCATCGCCGACCAGATGCTCACCAACGGCGTGGACGTCCTCGTCACCGTGAACCTCGACTCCGGCACCGGCAAGACCGTCATCGAGAAGGCGAAGTCCCAGGGCGTCGCCACCATCGACTACGACCGCCTCACCGAGGACGGCGGCGCCGACTACTACGTCAGCTTCGACAACGAGCAGGTCGGCGTCCTCCAGGGCCAGGGCCTCGCCGCGTGCCTCGAAGGCGCCGCGTCGACCCCGCTCATCGCGGAGCTGAACGGCTCCCCGACCGACAACAACGCGACCCTGTTCAAGAACGGCTACGACTCGGTCCTCGATCCGCTGTACGCCGACGGCACCTTCGAGAAGGGCCCCGACGAGTGGGTCCCCGACTGGGACAACGCCCAGGGCGGCACCCTGTTCGAGCAGATGCTCACCGACACCGGCGCCGAGATCGACGGGGTCCTGGCCGCCAACGACGGCCTCGCCCACGCGGTCATCACCGTCCTCCAGCGCAACAACCTGAACGGGACCGTCCCGGTCACCGGCCAGGACGCGACCGTCCAGGGCCTCCAGAACATCCTCACCGGCGACCAGTGCATGACCGTCTACAAGGCGATCAAGCAGGAGGCCGACGCGGCCGCCGACCTCGCGGTGGCCCTCGCGAACGGCGAGAAGCCCGAGACCGACGCGAGCGTGACCGACCCGGTCAGCTCCGCCGAGGTCCCGGCCGTGCTCCTGGAGCCGGTCGCCATCACCATCGACAACATCCAGGACGTCGTCGACGACGGCTACGCCGACCCGGCCGAGCTGTGCGCCGGCGACTACGCGGCCCTGTGCACCGAGCACGGGATCGGTTAAAGGAGAAGAATACGGTGCTGCTCGAACTCACCGGCATCTCGAAGCGCTTCGGACCGGTGGAGGTCCTCTCCGACGTCGATCTCGCGATCGGCGCCGGAGAGGTCTGCGCCCTGGTCGGCGACAACGGCGCAGGGAAGTCCACTCTGGTCAAATGCGTGGCCGGGATCCACAGCGTCGACGGCGGCGAGGTCCGCGTCGACGGCGAGGTCCGGACCATCTCCAGCCCGCGCGACGCCGCCGGGCTCGGGATCGAGGTCGTCTACCAGGACCTCGCGCTGTGCGACAACCTCGACGTCGTCGAGAACCTCTTCCTCGGGCGCGAGAAGCGCCGGGGCATCGTCCTCGACGACGACGCCATGGAGCAGCTCGCCGCCGAGACCCTCTCCTCGCTGGCCGTGCGCACCATCCGCAACCTCCGCCAGCCCGTCGCCAGCCTCTCGGGCGGGCAGCGCCAGACCGTCGCCATCGCCAAGGCGGTCCTGTGGAACTCCCGGCTCGTCATCCTCGACGAGCCGACCGCCGCGCTCGGCGTGGCCCAGACCCGCCAGGTCCTCGAGCTCATCCGGCGCCTCGCCGACCAGGGCCTGGCCGTCCTCTACATCTCCCACAACCTCAACGACGTGTTCGCCGTGGCCGACCGGATCGCCGCGCTCTACCTGGGGCGCATGGCCGCCGTCCTCGACGCGGCCGACACCACCCAGTCGCAGGTCGTCGAGCTCATCACCAGCGGCCGCTCCGGCCAGCTCGGCCTCACCGACCAGAACGGAGCCCGGCCGTGACCACCCCTGTGCTTCCGAACGACGCCGAAACCCCGCAGGCGGCCCCGCCCGCCCCCGGCGCGGCCCGGGCCGTCGTCGACCACGCGCGGTCCTACTGGGCGAACGTCCGCTCCGGCGAGGTCGGGGCGCTCCCGGCCGTCGCCGGGATCATCGCCCTGTGCGTGTTCTTCGGGCTCTCCAAGCCCGTGTTCCTGTCCGTGGGGAACCTCGCGAACCTCTTCGGGCAGGGCGCGGCCGTCGCGTGCATCGCGATGGGCCTGGTCTTCGTGCTCATCCTCGGCGAGATCGACCTCTCCGCGGGCTTCGCGTCGGGCGTGTGCGCCTCCGTCATGGCCGTGGTCCTCACCAACTGGGGCCTGGCGTGGCCGCTCGCGATCGGCGCGGCCCTCGCCACCGGCGTCGTCATCGGGCTCGTCCTCGGGACGCTCGTCGTCAAGCTCGGCATCCCCTCGTTCGTGGTCACCCTCGCGGCGTTCCTCGCGTTCCAGGGGATCGTCCTCATGATCCTCGACGAGGGCAGCAACATCTCCATCAACGACGAGACCGTCAAGACCATCGCGGGCGGGAACCTGGAGCGGTGGCAGGGCTGGGCGCTCCTGGCCGTCACCGTGGCCGCCTACGGCGCCATACAGATACAGCGCTGGCGGCGGCGCATCGCGCGGTCGCTCGTCCACGAGCCCCTCGCGGTGGTCCTCGCACGCGTCGGCGCCCTCGCGGCGCTCCTCGCCGCGGGCGTGTTCCTGCTCAACCTGGAGCGCTCGGCGAACCCGCAGATCATCTCCCTCACCGGCGTGCCCGTCGTCGTGGTGATCCTCGGCGGCCTGTTCGCGGTGTGGACGTTCGTCCTGCACCGCACCAGGTTCGGGCGCCACCTGTACGCGGTCGGCGGGAACCCCGAGGCCGCGGTGCGCGCCGGGGTCAACGTGGACCGGGTCCGCATCGCGGCGTTCGTCATCTGCTCGGGCATGGCCGCGGTCGGCGGCGTCGTCGCCGCATCCCGCGCGGCCTCGGTGGATCCGAACACCGGAGGGTCCAATGTGCTGCTGCTTTCCGTGGGGGCGGCGGTGATCGGCGGTGCTAGCCTCTTCGGAGGCAAGGGCACGGTGCGGGCTGCCCTCCTGGGAGGAGCGGTGGTGGCGATCATCAACAACGGCATGGGGCTCATGGGCCTCAGCGCCGGCGTGCGGTTCGGCGTCACCGGTGCGGTCCTGCTCCTCGCGGCGGGCGTCGACGCCATGTCGCGGGGCCGGGGCAAGCTCTTCGGCAGGCACTGACCGGTGGCCCGGACCGGGACCGAGGAGCTGCGGCGACGCAACCGCGCAGCGCTCGTCGAGCAGCTCCACCGGCACGGTCCCCAGACCCGCGCCGAACTCACCGAGGCCCTCGGGCTCAACCGGTCGACGATCGGCGCGCTCGCGGCCGACCTCGCCGAGTCGGGGCACCTCCACGAGACGACGGGGCGGTCGACCGGCTCGGCCGGCCGGCCCTCCACGCTCGTCGAGTGCGTCCCCAAGGCCGCCACGGTGACCGCCGTCGAGATCCGCGCCGACCGGGTGCGGTTCGCGCTCGTCGGCCTCGGCGGCGAGGTCCTCGAGCGCGCCGAGACCGAGCTCGACGGCGCCGACCCCGTGGAGGCCGTCGCGGTCGTCACCGGCGGGACCGCCCGCGACGCCCTCGAATCCGTCGCCGCCGTCCCCGGCCTCGTCGACGCCGGCGTCGTCGCCCACTCCACCGAGCTCGGCTGGGCCGGGCGCGACCTCGCCGCGGACCTCGCCTCGGCGACCGGCCGCGAATGGCAGGTCGTCGACACCGCGACCGCCGCCGCCGTCGGCGAATGGTCCCGCGGCGACGCCCACGAGTCGGTGAAGCTGCTGTACCTCCACGGCGGCCGCGGCCTCACCGCGGGCCTGGTCGCCGAGGGCCGCGCCCAACGGGGCGGCTCGATCCAGCTGGGGCACATCGTGGTCCAGCCCGGCGGCCGCGAATGCGCGTGCGGCCTGCGCGGGTGCCTGGAGGCGGAGATGGAGGTCTTCGGCTACGCGGAGGACATCGAGCACGCCACCCTCGCCGCCGGCATGGGCGACGCCCTCGCCCGCGACGGCCTCCGCCGCTCCGGCGAGGACCTCGGCCGCGCCCTCGGCGCCGTCGTCACCGCCACCGGCCCCGACGAGATCCTCTTCGGCGGCTGGCTCCGCGAGCTCTACCTCTCCGCAGCAGCCCCGGTCCGCTCCGCCCTCGCCGAGACGACCCTCCCCCACCTCCGCTCCCGCCTGCGCCTGCGCACACCGGTCCTCGGCGAGGAAGGCGCCCTCATCGGAGCGGCCGAAACGGGCTTCGCGGCCGTCATCGACGGCATGCGCTGAGTGCTCAGCGCGCGAGACGCACGGGGCCGGTTCTGCGGCACGTTTTCTCGGCCTAGGGTGACACTGTTGCGAGAGGAGGCGGCGGTATGACCATTTCCGCCAGTGAGGCCAGGAGGAACCTGCTTCCGCTCTTCCAGTCACACCGCAACGCCGAGCGCCTGCTGAGATCGATCGCCGAGATGGATGTCTGAAGACACTGCCCGCGACCTTGCAGCGGATTGATGATGAGCACCGCCTGGTCTACCGGGTTCGGGAGGACACGCTCGAAATCATCCAGGTTCGCGGACACTACGACTAGCGGCCCGCTGCCTCGCCCGCCGTTTCGACGACCGAGTCGATCTGCTGGCTGGCCCGCCAGGACTCGAACCTGAAACGACTGAACCAAAATCAGTAGTGTTGCCGATTACACCACGGGCCAACGGCCGCGCGGAGCGGCCGGGACAAGGATATCGCTACCGGTCCGGATCGGCATGCCCGGGCCGGAGACGGCGCGGGCCGCGCCTTTCGGCGCGGCCCCGCTGCTAGCTGTTCGACCAGACGTGCCTGGGCACCTGGGCGTAGATGTCGATGAGGAAGTCGGCGTAGAAGAAGACCTCGTCGAGCTTGAGCGCCCCCGTGCGGAACGTCATGAGCCAGGGGCCCTCGAAGCGCCACTGGTAGGAGCGGGCGCGCTGGTCGGCGAGCATCCACTCCATGGTGCGGGCGTGGATCACGTCGTAGGCGAAGCGGCGGTTCGGGGACTTGATGCGGAAGAAGTCGTTGAACGCCTGGTTCTCGAAGTCGATGTCCTTCGCGAACCGCTTCGTCAGGAAGTTCTCCTGGCTGATGTCGAGCAGCGGCCGGGTCGTGGGTAGGCCGATCCCGACGACCTGGTGGTTGTAGGTCTGCCGCTCCTTGCCGCTGCCGGTCGTGTACTGGTACTGGAAGAACACGATGTGGGAGCCCTTGTACATCCCGCGGAACACGTCGATGCCCTTGCGGGAGTGCCCGTTGTTGAACGGGTCCTCGCTGGAGAGGCCGACGACCGAGTTGTCGGCGGGCTCGTAGGTGAAGCCGTACTGGGCCGCCCAGGCCCGGTACATCGCGATCTTCTTCTGGCGGGCCCGCCAGCCGAAGTAGGCGATGGCGGCGACGATCACGCCGCAGACGACGTAGACCACCCAGTTGCTGCTATCCACGGGGCGCATTCCTTCTTACGGTGTGCCGGGGTCGCTCGGGGCTCTCGGCGGGGGCAGGGGGGATCGGGGGCGGCCTACCGGCCGTAGGGCTGCTGGCCGTAGCCGGGCTGCTGCGGCTGCTGGGGCTGCTGCGGGTAGCCGGGCTGGCCGTAGCCCTGCTGGGGCTGGCCGTAGCCGGGCGGGGGCTGCTGGCCGTAGCCCGGCTGCTGCATCGGCTGGCCGTACCCGGGCTGCTGGACCGGCTGCTGCTGGTAGCCGGGCTGCTGGCCGTAGCCGGGCTGCTGGGGCTGGCCGTAGCCGGGGAGCTGGCCGGGCGCGGGCTGCGGCGGCATCTGCTGCTGCTGGGGCTGCTGCATGAAGCCGGGCTGGCCCATCTCGCGGAGCTTCGGGGCGGTCCGGGCCTCGGGGGTGTCCAGCTCGAAGTACTCCTCGGGCGAGAAGCCGCCCATCTTCGCGGAGATCGAACCGGGGAAGACCTGGAGCGCGGTGTTGTACTCGCGCACGTTCGCGTTGTAGAACCGGCGCGGGGCGGCGATGCGGTTCTCGGTCTCGGCCATCTCCGTCTGGAGCTGGAGGAAGTTCTGGTTGGTCTGGAGCGCGGGGTACGCCTCCTGCATGTGGATGACGCCGCGGATCGCGTTCCCGAGCTGGCCCTCGACCTGGCCCTGCACGCCGTGGCCGGCGTTCGGGTCCTGCCTGGCCTGCATCGCCGCCGAGCGGGCCTCGGCGACCTGGCGGAGCGTGGCGTTCTCGGCGCCTGCGGCCTGCTGCACGATGTACATCAGGTTGTCGAGCAGGTCGTACCGGCGCTGGAGCTCCACGTCGATCTGCGCCCAGGACTCCTGGGTGATGTTGCGCAGCCGGACCAGCTTGTTGCGGCCGCCGATGACGGCGAACAGCACGATCAGGCCGATCAGCAGAACGAGGATCAGGATCCAGACGATTGGGTTGTCCATAATCCGTGAGCCTAGTCCATCTATGCCAAGCGGGAGGGCGCCCCCGAGGCGCCCTCCCGCGTACAGAGACGGTGGTCAATGGTCAGGAATGGGCGTGCTCCACGACCGCGGCGAGCTCGGCGGCGACCGACTGCGCGACCGGCTCCTCCGACGCCTCGACCATGACCCGCACGAGCGGCTCGGTCCCGGAGGGCCGCAGCAGGACCCGGCCGTCGGAGCCGAGCTTCGCCTGCCACAGCGCGACGGCGTTCCTGACATCCTCGTGGTCGATCACGGACTTGTCGGCGACCCGCACGTTCAGCAGCACCTGCGGCGCGGGCGTGAACACCGACGCGAGGTCCTTCAGGCTCCGGCCGGTCGCGGCCATGCGCGCGAGCAGCATGATCGCGGTCAGCGAGCCGTCCCCGGTGGTGGCGTGGTCGGACATGATGATGTGCCCGGACTGCTCCCCGCCGAGCGAGTACCCGCCTTCGGCGAGGCGCTCCAGGACGTACCGGTCCCCCACCTTCGTGGTCTCCAGCTCGATCCCGGCCGCGCCCATGGCCTGGTGCAGGCCGAGGTTGCTCATGACGGTGGTCACCAGGACGCCGCCGCGGAGGTCCCCCGCGTCGCGCATCGCCAGCGCGAGGATCGCCATGATGGCGTCCCCGTCGACGGTGCGGCCTTCGGCGTCGACGGCGAGGCAGCGGTCGGCGTCGCCGTCGAGGGCGATCCCGGCGTCGGCGCCGTGCTCGACGACGGCGGCGCGCAGGCCGTCCATGTGCGTGGACCCGCAGTCCTCGTTGATGTTGAGTCCGTCGGGGTCGTCGTTGATGGTGACGACCTCGGCGCCGGCGCGGCGGAGGGCCTCGGGGGCGGCGCCGGTCGCGGCGCCGTTGGCGGGGTCGACGACGACCTTGATGCCGGTGAGCGGGTTCGGGCAGACGGCCACGAGGTGCTCGATGTAGGACTCGACGGGGTCGACGGAGCGGACGATGCGGCCGACGCCCTCGCCCTGCGGGAGGGGCGCGGGGTCGTCCATGGCGGCTTCGATGGCGTCCTCGACGTCGTCGGGGAGTTTGCGGCCGCCCGCGGCGAAGAACTTGATGCCGTTGTCGGGCATGGGGTTGTGCGAGGCGGAGACCATGACGCCGAAGTCGGCGCCGGTGAGGGCGGTGAGGTGCGCGACGGCGGGCGTGGGAAGGATGCCCAGGTCGATGACCTTGGCTCCGGCGGCGGCGAGTCCGGCGGCGCTGGCGGCGGCGAGCATCTCGCCGGAGGCGCGGGGGTCGCGGCCGATGACGGCGACGGTGCGCCTGCCGGTGGCGCCGAGGACGCGGGCCGCGGCGATGTTGAGGCGGAGTGCCAG
Organism: Glycomyces sp. NPDC047369; assembly: GCA_040643255.1. Classification (GTDB taxonomy): domain Bacteria; phylum Actinomycetota; class Actinomycetes; order Mycobacteriales; family Micromonosporaceae; genus Glycomyces. The sequence goes on from JBEYTX010000004.1 coordinate 636,128, forward strand.
GTCGGGCGTGAGGTCGGCGTTCGCCCGTCCCCGTACGCCGTCGGTGCCGAACAGTCGTGACACGGTGTGGCTTCCCATCTTGGTGCCGGGCGCGGCGTCCGCGGGCCTCTCGCGTGCCCTGCGGAGCGGGACCGGACCGGTCGGTCGGTGGCAGCGCCGGTTCGGCCTGCCGGGTGGCATGGAAAAAGGGGCCGCCGAGGATGTCCTCCTCGGCAGCCCCGTCGCTTGTGCAGACTAGCGCGTCCCCCGGTGACGGGGGAAGGCGTGCTAGCGCTTCGAGTACTGCGGCGCCTTGCGGGCCTTCTTGAGGCCGTACTTCTTCGATTCCTTCTCGCGGGCGTCGCGGGTCAGGAAGCCGGCGGCCTTGAGGGCCGGGCGGGTGTTCGGGTCGATCTCCACGAGGGCGCGGGCGATGCCGAGGCGCAGGGCGCCGGCCTGGCCGGTGGCGCCGCCGCCGTGGATGTTGACCAGGACGTCGAAGTTGTCGCCGGCCTCGACGGTCACGAAGGGCTCCGCGACGGTCTGCTGGTGGACCTTGGACGGGAAGTAGTCCTCGAGGCTCTTGCCGTTGACGACGTACTTGCCGGTGCCGGCGACCAGGCGGACGCGGGCGATGGCGCGCTTGCGGCGGCCCACGGTCTGGATCGGGCGGTCGGCGGGGACCACGGGGATGCTGGGCACGGACGGCGCGGCGGCGACGTCGGCGGGCACCTCGACGGGGACGTCCACGGGGGCCTCGACGGCCTCCGGGGTCTCGACGGGGGCTTCTTCAGCGGCGGCGGGGGCCTCGGGGGCCTCGGTCTCGACGGCCTCGGTGGCCTGGATCTCGTCACTCATGTGTCTGCTCCTGCCCGCGCCTACTGCGCGACCTTCGTGATCTCGTACGGCTTCGGCTGCTGGGCGGCGTGCGGGTGGCCGGGGCCCGCGTAGACCTTCAGCTTCTTGAACACGCTGCGGCCGAGCTTGGTCTTCGGCAGCATGCCGATGACGGCCTTCTCGACCACCTTCGTCGGGGCCTTCTCCATCAGCTCGGCGTAGGACTTCTCCTTGAGACCGCCCGGGTAACCGGAGTGGCGGATCGCCTTCTTGGTCTGGAGCTTGTTGCGGGTCAGCACGACCTTCTCGGCGTTGACCACGATGACGTAGTCGCCGGTGTCGGCGTTCGGCGTGAACGTGGGCTTGTGCTTGCCGCGGAGCAGATCGGCCGTGTGCGTCGCGAGACGACCCAACACCACGTCGGTCGCGTCGATCACGAGCCACTGCGGGTCGAGGTCACCCGCTTTGGGAGTGTACGTCGGCACAGTGTTACCTAGCTTTCGTTGTCGGTGTGGAACGAATCCCGCAGATGAGGGCGGGACCGCCTGAATCCCCGCGGCCGCGTGCGGCGCGCGCCGGCCGCATCGCGGCCGTCCGGGATTCGTTGGACAGCGCCCTACGCGAGGGCACTCGAACAACAGCTGCCAAGTCTACGCGGTGGTGGCGGCCGCCTTGAAGGCGGCCGCCGTGACCTCGGATACAGCTATTCGCCGACGACGGGCAGGTAGACGCGGCCGCCGGAGGCGGCGAACTCCTCGCTCTTGCCGGCCATGCCCTTCGCCGCGTACTCCTTCAGCTCCTGGCTGATCTTCATGGAGCAGAACTTGGGGCCGCACATGGAGCAGAAGTGGGCGGTCTTGGCGGGTTCGGCGGGGAGGGTCTCGTCGTGGTACTCGCGGGCCCGGTCGGGGTCGAGGGCGAGGTTGAACTGGTCCTGCCAGCGGAACTCGAAGCGGGCCTTGGAGAGGGCGTCGTCCCAGGCCTGGGCCTGCGGGTGGCCCTTGGCGAGGTCGGCGGCGTGGGCGGCGATCTTGTAGGCGATGACGCCTTCCTTGACGTCCTCGCGGTCGGGGAGCCCGAGGTGCTCCTTGGGGGTCACGTAGCAGAGCATCGCGGTCCCGAACCAGCCGATCATGGCGGCGCCGATCGCGGAGGTGATGTGGTCGTAGGCGGGCGCGATGTCGGTGGTGAGCGGTCCGAGCGTGTAGAACGGGGCCTCGCCGCAGAGGTCCTGCTGGAGGTCGACGTTCTCCTTGATCTTGTGCATGGGGACGTGCCCGGGGCCCTCGACCATGACCTGGACGTCGTACTCCCACGCGATGCGGGTGAGCTCGCCGAGGGTGCGCAGCTCGGCGAACTGGGCCTCGTCGTTGGCGTCGGCGATGGACCCGGGGCGCAGGCCGTCGCCGAGGGAGAATGCGATGTCGTACTCGGCGAAGATCGCGCACAGCTCGCGGAAGTGCGTGTACAGGAAGTTCTCCTCGTGGTGCGCGAGGCACCAGGCGGCCATGATCGACCCGCCGCGGGAGACGATCCCGGTGACGCGCTCGGCGGCGAGGGGCACGTACCGCAGGAGGACCCCGGCGTGGACGGTCATGTAGTCGACGCCCTGCTCGGCCTGCTCGATGATGGTGTCGCGGTAGACCTCCCAGGTGAGCTTGACCGGGTCGCCGTTGACCTTCTCGAGGGCCTGGTAGAGCGGGACGGTGCCGATGGGGACGGGCGAGTTCCGCATGATGTGCTCGCGGGTCTCGTGGATGTGCTTGCCGGTGGAGAGGTCCATGACGGTGTCGGCGCCCCATCTGACGGCCCAGGTGAGCTTCTCGACCTCGGCGGCGATGGAGTCGGAGACGGCGGAGGTGCCGATGTTCGCGTTGATCTTGGTGAGGAAGTGCTTGCCGATGATCATCGGCTCGGTCTCGGCGTGGTTGACGTTCGCGGGCAGGATCGCCCGCCCGGCGGCGATCTCGGCGCGCACGAACTCGGCGTCGAGGCCCTCGCGGACGGCGACGAACTCCATCTCGGGGGTGACGACGCCCTGCTTGGCGTAGTGGAGCTGGGTGCGGCACGGCAGCGCGGCGCCGTCGTGCTCGACGGTGTCGCCGTTGCCTTCCCGCTCGGCGATCCAGTGCGCCCGCAGCTGCGGCAGCCCGACCTCGGGGTCCGAGCCGGGCCCGGAGGTGTCGTACAGCCGCACCGCGGGCTCCCCGCCGCTGAGCGCGACTTCCGTGAACGGGACCCGGACGTCCGCCCGCGGCCCCTCGACGTAGACCTTGCTTCTGCCGTTCATGTTGTCTCCTCAGTGATCTCGGTCAATCGATCGCGCGGGGCGGCGCGGACTGTCGTACCTGCGGCGCAGGGTTGGACCCGGGGGCCCGAATTTCCCGATTCGGGCGATGCTTGTGCTGCCCACACTCGGGCAGCCCGCCCGCTGCCGCCCGCCGAGCGCTGTCGTACCCCCGTGCCAGGGTTTTGACCGGGGGCCCGCGATTCTGGATCCGGGCGGTGCTTGGTGTGCCTGCGATTCGCCATGGTGCTCAGAGGGTCGCGCTCTTGCGGTTGTGATGGTGGTGGACCGGTCCGGGGCCGGTGCCCAGGTGCCAGTCGGCGGCGGCCTTCAGGGCCTCGGTGACGTAGACCTTCGCGCCCGCGACCGCCTGCGGGAGCGGGTGGCCGAGGGCGAGGCGGGCGGCGATCGCGGAGGCGAGGGTGCAGCCGGTGCCGTGGTCGTTGCGGGTGGCGACGCGCGGGGCGGCGAGGTCGAGCATCCGGCCGTCGCTCCACAGCACGTCGACCGCGGTGTCACGTCGTTCAGGGGACCCGTCGTCGAGGTGCCCGCCCTTGACGAGCACGGCCCGCGGCCCGTAGGTCGCCAGTGCGCGGGCGGCCTCGCGCATCTCCTCCACCGAGGCGATGGCGCGGCCGAGGAGCAGCTGCGCCTCGATGAGGTTGGGGGTCAGGACGGTCGCGAGCGGGCCGAGGCCGCCGAGGTACGCGGCCGGGTCCCCGGCGTACAGGGAGTCGCCGGTGGTGGTGACCATGACCGGGTCGACGACGAGGTTCGGCAGCCGGTCGGCCGCGCCGTACTCGGCGACCGCCTCGAGCAGCGCGGTCCCGCCGAGCATCCCGGTCTTGACGGCGGCCACGGGGAAGTCGGCCAGGACCGCGTCGAGCTGGGCGCGCACGAGGGCCTCGGCGACCGGTTCGGCGGCGGTGACGCCGCGGGTGTTCTGGGCGGTGATCGCGGTGAGGACGCTGGTGCCGTGGACGCCGTGCGCGGCGAACGTGTGCAGGTCGGCCTGGATGCCCGCGCCGCCGCCGGAGTCGGATCCGGCGATGGTGAGGGCGACGGGCGGCTGCGGGTGGACGCGGTTCACAGGTCGGCCATCCCTTCGAAGGCGGTGGAGGCTTTCGCCAAGTGCCGCTTGGGAATCCGTCCGGCGAGGCGGGCGGCGCGGCCGGCGTTGACGGCGTCGCGCATGGCGGCGGCCATGAGCGCGGGGTCGGCGGCGCGGGTGACGGCGGTGGCGAGGAGGACCGCTGAGCAGCCGAGTTCCATGGCCTGGGCGGCGTCGGAGGCGGTGCCGATCCCGGCGTCGCAGACGACGGGGACGGCGGCGTGCTCGCAGATGAGCGCCAGGTTGTGGGGGTTGCGGACGCCGAGCCCAGTGCCGATGGGGGCGGCGAGGGGCATGACGGCGGCGCATCCGGCGTCTTCGAGGCGGCGGGCCAGGACGGGGTCGTCGCTGGTGTACGGGAGGACCGTGAACCCTTCGCGCACGAGCGTTTCGGCGGCGTCGAGGAGTTCGACGGGGTCGGGCAGGAGCGTGTCCTCGTCGCCGATCACCTCGAGTTTGACCCAGTCGGTGCCGAACGCCTCGCGGGCGAGCCGCGCGGTGCGCACGGCCTGCTCGGCGGTGAAGCAGCCCGCGGTGTTGGGGAGGATCCCGACGCCGCACTGCTCGATGACGTCGAGCACGGACCCGGTCGCGCCGGGGTCGACCCGCCTGAGCGCCACGGTGACCAGTTCGGTCCCGGAGGCGGTGATGGCCTCGGCGAGCTGCCGGTGGCTGGCGGCGCCGCCGGTGCCGAGGATGAGCCGGGACCCGAAGGCGCGTCCGGCGATGGTGAGCGGGGTGTCGCGGTCGCTGAGGATCGTGTCCACGGTCAGCCTCCCTGCGTGGCGGTGAGCACTTCGACGGCGTCGCCGTCGGCGAGGGCCCGGTCCCATTCGGACCGCGGCACCACCTCCCCGTTGACGGCGGCGGCGATGCCCCGCCGCGCGTCGGTCACGGCCGCGACGGCGTCGGCGACGGTCGCGATCCCTTCCCGTGCTTCCCCATTCACTTCAACGCTCACATTTCCTCCCGATCGCTCGAACTGTCGGACCCGCGCGGCACTGTTGATTCGGGGGCGCCCGGATCCGCCGCGCGCCGGGGCTCGACGCTGCCCGAAAACCGGCCGAGCCCGGAACTGTCGGACCCCCGGGGCACCCTTGTGTCCGGGGCGGCTGATTTCGGCGCGGGCCGGGGCTCTGCGCTGCCCTCGAATCCGTGCGCCGCCGAAGCATCGCCGGAACCGGGCGCCGCCGGACCCGGCATGCGCGCTGCCTGGCCGAATCTCGCCGGGTCGAATGGTGCGATCACGTCCGGGGCCTCGCTGCGGAGGATCGCGGCGGCCGCGTCGGCGGTGGCCGGGATGAGGGCGATGCCGTTGCGGTAGTGGCCGGTCGCCGCGATGAGGCGCGGGGTGAGGCGGCCGATGAGGGGGAGGTTGTCCGGAGTGCCGGGCCGGAACCCCACGGTCACTTCGCCGAGGTGGTACTCGGCGAGCTCGGGCACGAGCGCGATCGACCACCGCAGCAGGTCGTGGACGGCCCCGGCGGTGCCGGTGGTGCGGTCGAAGCCGCGCTCGTCGCTCGTCGCGCCCACCACGACCTCGCCGTTCTCGCGGGTCACGATGTACACCGACTGGCCTTTCACGTAGCCGCGCACGGTGGTCCGCGGCACTGCCTGATCGGCGGCGGCCCGCAGCCGCAGCACGACGCCGCGGACCGGCCGCACCGGCAGCCCGAACCGGGCCGAGCCGCAGCCCGCGGCGATGACGACCTGGTCGGCGTCGAGCGCGGCGGGGTCGGCGACCTCATGCGTCGCGAACGTGACGCCCGCGCGCTCGGCCGCGACGAGGAGCGCCGCGTGGACGGCCCGCGGGTCGACGGCCCGGTCTTCGGTCGCGAGGACCCCGGCCCGGACCCGGTGGCTGAGCAGCGGTTCGGCCTTGCGGATCGCCCGTCCCGCAAGGACTTCGACGCCGCGGCCGGTCTGGCGGTACAGCTCGGTCTGGCGCTCGATTTCGGCGCGGTCGCCGTCCTCGACGCCGACGACGACAGTGGGGATGTCGCGGAACCCGACGGGCAGGCCGGAGGCGGCTTCGAGCTCGCGGGCGAACGCGGGCCAGGCGTCGGCGGAGGCGGCCATGAACGGCGTCAGCGCCGCTTCGCCGTAATGCGATTCGGTGACGGGCGCGATCATCCCGGCGGCCACGCGCGAAGCCCCCGACCCGGGTTCGGGGTCGTGCACGACGACCTCGGCACCGGCCTGCACCGCCCGCCACGCGACGGCGAGCCCGATCGAGCCGCCGCCGACGACGGCGACGCGCATCAGCCCGCGCCCGTCCCTCGCAGGGAGCCGGGTGTTCGTGAGGCGTCCGGCGACGACACCTGAAGGCGCGCAGCACCGTCGGCCACGACCGGGTCGGCAGCTCCGCGGCGCGGGTCGTCGGCCCCTGTCGGCGGCGTGGTCCGGCGGCGCGCGGCATCACCGGTTGCGGCCCGTCCGGACGCCGCGCGGTGCGAGGCGTCGGTCTCGGGCGATGTCGCGGGGCGGTTCACGGTGTCGCCCACGGCCGCAAGGAGTTCCGCCGTGGCGGCGGCAGGATCGGCCGCGGCGGCGATCGCGCCGACCACTGCGACGCCGTGCGCCCCGGCCTCGCGGCACTGGGCCGCGCGCTCGGCGGTGATGCCACCGATCGCGATCACCGGCAGGTCGACGGCCGCGCACACGGCGGCGAGGCCCGCGAGGCCGATCGGCTGCGGCAGACCGGTCTTCGTGGTCGTGCCCCAGACCGGCCCGACCCCGAGGTAGTCCGCGCCCGCCCGGCGCGCGGCGCGCGCCGACTCGGGGTCGCGGCAGGTGCCGCCGATGATCGCGGCGGGCAGGAGCCGCCGCGCGGCGTCGACCGGGAGGTCCTCGGCGCCGAGGTGGACGCCGTCCGCGCCGACGGCCTGCGCGATGTGCACGCGGTCGTTGACCAGGCACACCGCGCCGTACGCGTCGCACAGGGCGGCGACGGCCGCCGCGAAGTCGTAGGCCGCCCGGTCGGTGTAGTGGTCCTCGGGCCGGACCTGGATCAGCCGGGCCCCGGCCGCCAGCGCGGCGGCGACGACGTCGAGCGGGTCGCGCTGGCGTGCAACGGTCGCAGCGGAGTCCGAGGGGCCCGCCTCGGCCGTCGCAGGCGCGACGGGTCCGCGGGTGTCGGTGATGACGTGAAGTCGGGGAAGACGAATCGCTCGCATGGCTCCTTCTCCCTGCGCCAGCATGACCTGGATCAGGTTCGACGGTCGGGACTACCAAGTCCCCTCTCAGCCCGATGCATCGGACTCCCGCGGGTTACGTTGTTCGGCGGTCACGCTACGCCATCGCGAGCGGTTTCCGCAACCGGTGTGTCGGCAAGCGGACACGGCGCATCGCGGATCCGCGGAGCTGTCGCCATTGCCCCCCGCGGCCCGTTTGAGGCCGGTTTTGCACCTGTGACCTGGGACTTGACCTCCAGTCCCATGGAGTCTTACGATGACCCGCACCCATACTACAACGTTGTAAAGAACGGGAGCTCCTCATGCGACACGCCCATTCCCTCGACCTCCGGCGAGGGGGCTCGCTCCTCCTCGCGGCGGTCCTCCTCCTCGCCGCCGCCATGGCGGCGTCCCTCGGGTGGGCCGCTCCGGCGGCGGCCGTCACGACCGGGAACGGCGCGCTGGTGTACTCGCCGGCGGCCGGCAGCTCGTTCAACCCTGAGGGCGGCACGCCCGCGGGCACCACCTACGCGAAGATCATCGTGCTCAAGAACAGCGGCAGTTCCAATGGCACGCAACTGGTCACGTACGACCAGCTGGTCCTCCAGAACGGCGACCAGGTCTACCCGATCTACCGCAGCACCAACGACGGCGCGAGCTGGACCCACGTCACCGACGTCAACCCGAGCGACCAGTTCCCGGCGCTCACCCGCACCGCGCAGCCGTTCCTGTTCGAGGTCACCGAGACCACGGGGAACCTGACGGCGGGCACGATCCTCCTGGCGGGCATGGTCATGCCCGAGGACCGCTCCACCAGCCGCCTGGTCGTCTACAAGAGCACGAACCAGGGCACCAGCTGGAGCTACCTGTCCACCATCGACACCGGCGGGCCCGCGGTCTACGACCCGACCCCGTCCTCCACGACCACGACCGTGTGGGAGCCCTCGCTCGCGATCGACGGGAACGGCGGCCTGGTCGCGTACTTCTCCGACGAGCGCCAGAAGGCGAACGGCGTCCTCCAGGCGGTCTCCTACCGCCGCTCCACCGACGGCGGCCAGACCTGGGGCTCCCTCGTCAACGTCTCGGCCCCGACCAACCAGAGCGACCGGCCCGGCATGATCACGGTGACCGAGCTGCCCAACGGCACCTACATGGCGACCTTCGAGGTCGTCAACCGGCCCAGCCAGTCCAACAACACCGCGCCGGTCTACTACAAGATCTCCGCCGACGGCCTCAACTGGGGTTCGACGACCAGCATCGGCACGCCGATCCAGCTCGCGAACGGCCGCGGCATCGGCTCGTCGCCGTACGTCAAGTGGGTGCCGAGCGGCGGTCCGAAGGGGATGGTCGTGGTGGCCTCGAAGTGGTCGCTCGACGCGAGCGGCAACATCGACGGCGGCCAGAACTTCTACGTCAACTACAACCTCGGCGAGGGTCCGTGGGAGCGGCTGCCGATGGCGGTCACCTACGACGCCACCGACTCCCAGGGCGGGAACTTCTCCGGCTTCGCCCAGGGCATCGACTACAGCGCCGACGGCCGCACCCTCTACCAGGCCGTGAACGTCGAGAACACGACCACGGACCTGAACGACATCCGGGTCGGCTCGATCCCGCTCGACGCCCGACAGTACGAGGCCGAGAACGCCACGCTGAACAGCGTCTCCACGGTCACGCACGTGCAGGCGTCGAACGGCTCGAAGATCGGCAACATCAACGACACCGGCGACTACGTCGAGTTCACGGTGAACGTCCCCGCCGCGGGGACCTACACGATGAACGTCCGCTACGACAACGGCTACGGCTCGGCCGCGACCCACTCGGTCAGCGTCAACGGGGGGACCGCCTCCTCGATCAGCTACCCGGTGACAGTGGACTGGGGCCGGTTCGGGTGGGCCCAGAAGTCGGTGACGCTCAACGCGGGCACCAACACGATCCGGTTCACCAAGGCCACCAACTTCGCCGAGCTCGACGTGATCCACCTGTACCGCAGCACCGCGCTCGACCCGGTCTTCCAGGTCCAGAACCGCAACAGCGGCAAGTATCTGGAGGTCGTCAGCGCCCTGACCACCGACGGTGCGGCCGTGGGCCAGTGGGGCGACACCAACCACGCGACCCAGCGGTGGACCGTGACCGGGGGCTCCACGGTCCAGTTCACGAACCAGAACAGCGGCAAGCTCCTGGAGATCCCCTCGGCGCAGACCGCCGACGGCGTCGACGCCGTCCAGTGGGGCTCGACCGGCCACGCGACCCAGTCGTGGACGGCCGCGACCAGCGGCGGCTACTGGACCTTCGCGAACGCCAACAGCGGCAAGCTCCTCGAGATCGACGGCTGCTCGACGGCGGACGGCGCGGTCGCGCAGCAGTACACCGCCAACGGCGCGGCCTGCCAGCAGTGGCGGCTGATCAAGGAAGGCATCCAGTAAGGCGGACGGCGGGGCGCCCGAGGCGCCCCGCCGTTCACGACCCGGCCCGGTCCACCCGCAGGACCCGGTAGCCCTTCGCGCTCGCGTGCTTGTCGACGGTCCAGCCGCGCTCGGTGAGCCAGCGCGCGAGGGAGTCGGCGCCGAGGTGTTTGGAGACGACGAGCCAGGCGACGCCGCCGTCCTTGAGGCGCGGGAGCCAGGTGTCGAGGAGGTCGTGGAGGGCCTCCTTGCCGACCTTGATGGGCGGGTTGGACCAGATCTCGTCGAAGCGCAGGTCGGCGGGGACGTCTTCGGGGACCGCGACGTGCACGGTGCCCGGGGCCCGCTCGGTGTTGCGCCGGGTGAGGTCCAGGGCGCGGCGGTTGACGTCGACGGCCCAGACCTCGGCGTCGTCGCGCTGCGCGAGGACCTTGGTGATGGGCCCGTAGCCGCAGCCGAGGTCGAGGAAGACGCCCGCGGCGTCGGGCAGGACGACCTTGTGCAGGAGCACGCTCGTGCCGGGGTCGAGGCGGTTGCCGGAGAAGACGCCGGTGGAGGTCGTCAGCTCGTACTCGACGCCGTCGAGGTCGAACGCGATGGTGCGCTCGCGGTCGTCGACGGCGGGCTGCTCGCTGAAGTAGTGCTCGGGCTGGTCGGCTGGGCCATTGGACATGCGGACCATTGTCGCTCGCCGGGGCGCGGCCCGGGGCCGGGACCGGCGGGCGGAGGACCGCGGGTCACAGGTGTCGCCCACTGAGGTGAACGGGGCTCGCGCCGTCCATCTCCAGGGGGAACGATTCACCGTTTCGCCCCGGTGCGGGGCTAAGCTGCCAGCATGGCACATGGCCCGTCCCCCTTCGGGGTCCCGCAGCAGGCGGGGCAAGGGAACCAGCACGAACCGGGATTCGACTGGGATGAGTACGACGAGCGCGCGCGCATGAACGCGCCCACCGTCCGGCTCAGCCAGGAGGAGCGCGCGCAGCTCGCACTGGACGCGATGCGCTCGCCCGAGGAGGAGATGGAGGCGCACCTGGAGAGCATCCAGGCCTCGCGCCCCCTGCGCCGCGCCGCCCAGCGGGCGCGGCGCCGCACGAAGTGGTGGCTGGTGGCGCTCGCGGTCGTGAGCGGCCTGGCGGTCGCGGCGGCGTGCACGGCGGGCGCGTTCATCGTGCTCCGCGAGGGCGAGCAGGACCCGGAGGCGCCGAACGCGGGCGCCGCCGACCAGGAGTCCTCAGTGGACGACGCGTCGGGCGCGCCGGAGGTCATCGACCCGATCGCGAGCCGCGAGACCGACGCCGCCCCGTTCACCGCCGAAGAGCTGTTCGGCACCGGGCCGCTCGCGCCCGCCGGGGCCGCCGGGACCTACGAAGTCCTCCAGACCGAGGAGCTCGCCGACTGCGCCGAGGCCGCGCTCGACGAGCTCGCGGACCTCCTCGCCGACGCCGACTGCACGCAGGCCGCGCGCGCCACGGTCGTCAGCCCCGACGGCGCGTACGCCGCCACCGCGGGCGTCCTCAACCTCGCCACCGCCGAGGAGGCCGAGGCGCTCCGGGCCGCGATCGCGAGCGACCTCGACGGCGGGTTCGCTGTGCTGCGCACCGACGGCGACGCTGAGGAGCTCGGCCGCGCCGACACCCAGCTGGGCTACAACACGTACGGGCACTACCTGATGTTCGTCGTCATCGGCCGCACCGACGGCGAGGCGCTCACCGAGGCGAACGACGCGGTCCGCACCGTCGTCGGCGACGTCCTCGACATCTGGTTCGTGGATCAGCTCAGCCCCCGCCGCGAAGTCCAGTAAGGACGATATTTCAGCGCCGCCCGGCCGTCGGCCGGGCGGCGCCGTCATGTCCGGCTCGTGAACATTCGCCCGAAACCCTTGCCTGAACCCATGATCCCATGTTTACATCGCCGTAGGCCGATGCGCCGAATCCCCCGTCAGCCTGCCCCGCAACCGGTTCCCATCACCGTTCCCCCCCCCATCACCTTCCCCCATCGCCTCAGGAGCCCCGACATGTCTTCCTGGACCCGTCTCACCCGCCGCGCCACGGCAGCGTTCGCCGCCGCCGCGCTGGCGCTGCTCGGCCTCCTCGCGGTCGACGCCGCACCCGCCGAAGCCGTCCGCCCGCCGGGCATCCCCTCCACCGCGACCGCGCAATCCGAGCTCAACGCGCTCACGGTCGCCGCCGAGTCCCACGGCTCGACCTACGACCGGGACCTGTTCCCGCACTGGAAGTCCGTGAGCGGCACGGGCAGCTGCACCGCCCGCCAGTACATCCTCAAGCGCGACGGCCAGAACGTCGTCACCAGCGACGGCTGCCAGCCGACCTCCGGCAACTGGCAGTCCGACTTCGACAACACCTGGACCACCACGGTCTCCAACGCCACCATCGACCACGTCGTCGCGCTCTCCGAGGCGTGGGCGTCGGGCGCCTGGGCCTGGACCACCGCCGAGCGCCAGGCGTTCGCCAACGACATCAACTCGCCGCAGCTGTGGATCGCGACGACCTCCGCGAACTCCTCGAAGAGCGACTACGACCCCGCGGAGTGGATGCCCTCCAACAGCTCCGTGCGCTGCGACTACGTCAAGGCGTGGACCCACGTCAAGTACCTGTACGACCTCACGATCGACTCGGCGGAGAAGACCGCCATCCAGTCGCACCTGACGAACTACTGCGGCTCCTCCGGCGGCACGCCGACCGGCTGCACCGGCTCCAACACCACCGCCGGGACGATCACCGAGGGCGGCACGATCACCCGCGCGATCTCCTTGAGCTGCACCGGTTCCGCCTCGTCCGCCAGCTCGGTCACGGTGAACGTCACCCACCCGTACTACGGCGACATCCAGGTGCAGCTCCAGGCCCCCGACGGGACCGTCCGCACCGTCCAGGCGTCGAGCTCGAGCACCGGCAACTTCGGCAGCCGCACCTACAGCCTCAACCTGTCGAGCGAGGCGCGGTCCGGGACGTGGACGCTCCTGGTGACCGACACCTACAGCGGCGGGTCGACCGGCACGTTCAACAGCTGGTCGCTCAGCATCTAAGCACTCCCCCCGCGGTCCCCCAGGGCTCGCGCGGAGGGCCGGGCGCACCGCGCGCCCGGCCCTCCACTGCATCCACCGCGGAACCAAGTATGTCCTATGTGGTCAATCGCTGAGCCGGGCGCTCCAGTGGACGCGCTCGGCGCCCTCGGACCCCTGGTCGCTCCACTGCGGCGTCTGCGTCAGGTACAGCAGGTACGCCAGCGCCGGCCCGACGATCACGCCCGCCAGGCCCACGGCCACGAGCAGGCCCTGCAAGGTCGCCCGCGCGCCCGCCGCCTCCGCGATGGTCACCTGGTCGACCAGGACCCACGGGTACTGGCCGATCCCCCAGCCCGCCATCACGGCCGCGACCGCGACCACCGCCGTCACCCGGGCGAGGCCGAAGCGCCTGCGCCACAGCAGGACCAGCGTCGCCGCCCCGCCGACCGCCGAGAGCGCGATGACCGGCGCGGCGCGGCCGATGAGACCCTCCCACAGCGTCGGCGCGTCGTGCTCGATCGGGATGAGCCCCGCGAAGACCACCAGGCCCGTGGCCGCACCGACCACGATGGACCGGCGCCGCATCCGCTCGGCCAGCGCCTCCTGGCCGCGCCGGGCCGCGTCGGCGGTGAGGAACGACCCGGCCAGGAACGCGCACGTGCCCACCGAGATCGCGCCGGTCAGCAGCGGCGTGGGCGCGATCCACGACGACCACGCGTCCCCGTACCCGCCTTCGGGGACGCGCCCCGAGGCGAGCGACCCGGCGATGGTGCCGAGGAAGAACGGCGCGAGCACCGAGGAGGTCGCGAAGACGACCCCGAACAGCCGGGCCTGCGCGAGGGTCTCGCTGTACTTGCGGAACGCGAAGCTCGCGCCCCGCAGGACGATCCCGATGAGCGCCAGCAGCAGCGGCACGTACAGGGTCGTCGTGGCGGCGGCGAACGACTCGGGGAACCCGGTCCACCACATCACCAGCACGTAGATGAGCCACACGTGGTTGGCCTCCCACACCGGCCCGATGCTCTGGTCGATGAGGGTGCGCACCTGGGCGCCCCGGCGGCTCCCGCCAGCGGTCAGGTCGTGGAAGCCCGACCCGAAGTCGGCCCCGCCGAACACGGCGTAGCACAGGACCCCGGCGAACAGCGCTGCGGCGACGGCGAACTCGAGGGTCATCATCGGGCGCTCTCCTTCTCATCGGCGCAGTCGCGGACCTCGTCGGGCCCGTCGGCCCGCGCCAGCGGCGACTGCGGCCCGTACGGGCTCGGCAGGTCGCCGGCGCCCTTGCGCCAGCGCCGGGCCATCGAGCGGAGGACGACGATCGCGCCGACCGTCATGCCGCCGTAGAGGACGACCGAGCCGCCGTAGATCCCCCACAGGCCGCCCGCGTGGTCGCCCGCGGCCTCGGTGGTCCGCATGACGCCGTAGACGATCCACGGCTGCCGCCCGACCTCGGTGGCGATCCACCCGGCCTCCATCGCGAGGACCGCGAGGATCCCGGTGGCGGCCATGAACCGCAGGAACCACTTGTTGTCGAGGAGGTCGCGCTTGCGCCATCTGAGGAACCAGTAGAGGGCGACGGCGGCCATGAGGAGCAGGCCGAGGCCGATCATGGCCTGGAACGCGAGGTGGGTGAAGTTGACGGGCGGCTCGTCCTCGTCGGGGATCTGGTCGAGGCCCGGGACGGGTTCGAGCGAGCCCATCGAGATGATCGACCCGAGGTAGGGGATCTCGATGGCGCCCTTGATCTCCCCGTCGATGATGACGCCGCCGAGGCGCAGCGGCGAGGCGCCCTCGTCGGTTTCTTGTGCGAGTTCGAACGCGGCGAGCTTGGAGGGCTGGCGCTCGTCGAGGCCCTCGCCGAGGAAGTGGCCGACGAACGGCTGGGCAAGCGCGGCGATGGTCGCGAACGCGAACGGGACCATGAACCCGAGCCGGTGGTGGCGGTCGCGGCGGCCCTTGAGCATGCCCGCGGCGTAGACGGCGGCGATGGAGAACCCGGCGACCATGTAGGCGGCGACCCACATGTGCGCGAACTGCATGAACGCGTGCTGGTTGAACAGCACCGCCCACGGTTCGATGTTGACGACCTCGCCGTCGATGATGTCGAAGCCGACGGGGACGTTCATCCAGGCGTTCACGGCGAGCACGCAGTAGGTGCCGATGACGCCGGTGATCGCCATGGGCACCACCATGAGCAGGTGCAGCTTCTGCGGCATGCGGCCCCAGCCGTACAGGTAGATGCCGAGGAAGATCGCCTCGAGGAAGAACGCGAGGCCCTCGAAGGCGAACGGGAGGCCGAGCACGTCCCCGTAGGTGCCCATGAGGCCGGGCCAGAGCATGCCCATCTCGAAGCTGAGGACGGTCCCGGAGACCGCGCCGATCGCGAAGAGGACCGCGGAGGCCTTGCCCCAGCGTTTCGCGAGGCCGAGCGCGACCGGGTCCTTCCTGCGGATGCCGCGCAGGTGCATCGCGAAGATGATCGCGGGGAAGGCGACGCCGAAGCACGCGAGGATGATGTGCCATCCGAGCGACAGCGCCATCTGCTGCCGGGCGGGCATGAGGCCCGCGGGATCGGCCGCCGCTTCGGCGGCCTGGGCGAGGAGCTGGGTTGCGTCCATGCCTTGAAGATAGGTGCCGGAACGTCCGGATCCACGTTCATGTGAAAGCTTTCACAAGGCCCGGACAGTGTGTTCCGAACGTGTTCAAAAACGCTGGGGCCTGCGGGAACACGGCAAGCGCTGCAAGTTCAGCCGCACGGCTAGCGGCGCGGGACGGCAGCGCTCAATTTCAGATCCGGAGGGGCCGGACGCGCCGCGCCGGCCCCTCCGCGGGGTCACGCGCCGAGTTCCGCGGCGATCGCGATCAGCTCGGCGAGCTCGTCCACCTCCGGGTCGTCGCTCGCGGCGGCGAGGGCCTCGGCGTCGCCGAGGAGGTCGCCGCAGTCGAACGACGCGGAGCCGCGGAGCACCTCGGCGAAGGCCGCCGCGAGGAGCGCGGTGTCAAGCCCGGCATCGGCGTCGGCCGCCGTCTCGGCCGCGGCCTCCCCGGTCTCGCCGGTCCCGGGATCGGTCCAGCGCACTGCGACCGAAGCGTACTCCCCCGCCGCGCCGGTCGGCGTGACCGCGTACAGCGCCGTCACGCTGTGGCCGGGGCCGACCTCGCCCGCGTCGACCGAGTCGTCCCCGAAGTCCTCGTCGTCGAGCGCGCGGTTCTCGAAGCCGATGAGCCGGTAGTCGGCGACCGTGGCCGGGTCGAAGACGACCTGGACCTTCGCGTCCTCCGCGGCGACGCCCAGCGTCGAGGTGAGCCGCTCGGAGAACACCTCCTCGGCGCCGCCCTCGGACGCGAAGTACACGGCCCAGCCGTTCCCGTTGTCCGCCAGCTGCTCCAGCAGCTCCTGGTTGTACGAGTCGCCGACGCCCACGGTCAGCAGCGTGATCCCGTCGGCGATCTCCCCGCCGATCTCCTCCAGCATCGCGTCGTGCTCGGTGAGCCCCACGTTCGCCTCACCGTCGGACAGGAGGATCACCCGGTTGTCGCGGTCCGCGTCGAACGACTCCGCGGCCAGCTCGTACCCGTCTTCGAGACCGGCCTGCATGTTGGTGGACCCGCGGGCGACGAGGTCGTCGATGGCGTCGCGGATCTCGTCGCCGTCGGCGACCTCGGTCATCTCCAGCAGCACGTCGGAGTCGGTCTCGTACGTGACGACCGCGACCGAGTCGGTCGGCCGCAGCTGCCCCACGAGCATGGTCAGCGAGTCGCGCACGATCTGGATGCGGTCGCCCTCCATCGAACCGGAGACGTCGATGACGAACGTGAGGTTGACGTCCGCGCGCTCCTCGTCGGGGACGGTCCGGGTCTGGAGCCCGACCCGCAGGACCTCCGAGGCGTCCCCGGCGTCGTACCAGTCCGGCAGCTCCTGCCGGTCGAACCGGATCGCGAAGCCGTTCCCGGCGGGCTCGTCGTACCCGTAGTCGAAGGAGTTCGCGAACTCCTCGGGCCGGACCTGGTCCTGCGGCGGCAGCTCGCCGTCGAGCAGGGACCTGCGGGCGAAGTCGTAGGAGGCGGTGTCGACGTCGACGGCGAACGTCGACTCCGGGTCCTCGGCCGGGTCCACGGGCTCGTTGACCCCGTACATCTCGGCGTCGGGGTCGTAGGGCGCGACCGCTTCGGGCGAGTACTGGCCCGCCGAGTCGGCGGTCGTGGCCTCGCCGCCGTCCTCGCTGCACGCGGCGGCGAGCGCGAGGAGGGCGGCGGCGGGTATCGCGATGAGGCGTCTCATGGGGGTCTCCTTCTCAAGGGGTTCCTCCATGAGACGCCGAATGCGCGGCGCGGTTCCGCCTGTGGCCGAACCGTAATGGAGCGGTCAGCAGGAGCGGTAGCGCTTGGGGAGCTTGAACCCGTAGTCCTGCATGACGTTCCGCAGCACGTCCGGGTAGTCGGTGATGATGCCGTCCACGCCGTCGTCGACGAGCTTGCGCATGGTCGCCTCGTCGTCGACGGTCCACGGGATCACCTTGACGCCGTAGTCGTGCGCGTGGTCCACCATGGCCTCGGTGACGTACGGGACGTAGTTCGCATCGCCGACCTTCCCGTTCTGCGGGGAGCCGTGGACCGGGGAGAAGGCGTCGGCGCCGAACGAGTCGACCGCGGCGATCGGGTCGCCGCCGAAGTCGTCGATGTCGATGCCGCCCAGCCACGGAGAGGCCCCAGGCTTCCCGGTCTGGAGGAAGTCGATGTTCGTCAGGGCCACGAGCGGCAGCTCCGGCGCGGTCTCGCCCATGAGCATGAGCGCTCCCCAGTCGAAGCTCTGGATCGTCACCTGGCGCCCGATCCGGGCCTCCCGGATCTCGGCGGCGACCGTGGTCACGAACGCCTCGCGCGGCGCGGTCTCCTGCGGCGCACCGGCCTCGACCTTCGTCTCGATGTTCAGCTTCACGCCGTTCGCGTGGTAGTCCCGCACCAGGTCGAAGACCTCCGACAGCAGCGGCATCGGCTCGCCGGGGTGCAGCTCCTGGCCGGGGAAGGCCGCCTGGGCGAGGGATCCGCAGTCGAGCGTGCGGACCTGGGCCAGCGTCAGGTTCGTGATGTACTTCCCGACGTACGGGTACTCCGGGTCGCCGTCGAAAGCGGGCGCCGTGTCGAGGCACTTGGCGCCGGAGACCTTGCGGTCGTGGGTGACCACGGCCTGGCCGTCCTCGGTGATCTGCACGTCCAGCTCCAGCGTCGTCACCCCCAGCTCCAGGGCGTTCGCGAACGCGGGCAGCGTGTTCTCGACGACGAGGCCGATCCCGCCGCGGTGGGCCTGGAGGTCGAAGTCGCGCTTCGGGTGCGCGTCGGCGGGCGAGGGCAGGGCGATGAACAGCGCGGAAGCGGCGACGACCGCGACCGCGCCGGCGGTGAGGAAACGTCTCATCGCCTCAGCCTGGGGGTCCGTCCTGACTCGCGGGTGAACTCGGGTCGGCCCCCCGGTGACGTTTCTCAGCGGCGGCCGATCGGCTCCTGCGGGTGGAGCCGCGCGGCGTCGGCCGCGGCGAGCCCCGCGAGGTGGCCCTCGTAGTTCGTGATGCGCGTGGACCGGCCGGTCTTCAAGCGCGGGAACAGCTCCTCGGTGCGGGCGTCGACGCGGTCGTCGCGCTGGCGCATCACCGGGACCAGGTCGGTGCCGGTCTCCTCGGCGACCTCGCGGGCGGTGTCGTCGGCGGACTCGCGCAGGCGCTCGCCGATGCGCATCGCGAACGACGCGAGGAACGACTGCCGGAACGACCGGGTCTGCGACTTCCCGCGCTTCGCCGACACCGAGCCGACCCGCGCCATCGCGGACGTCGCCTGCACCAGCAGCGAGTGGTACAGCAGCTCCACGGAGCGCAGGTCCGCGCGGTCGCCGATGAGCGTCGTGAACCCGCCGTCGGACCAGTACACCGACCGGCAGTGGTTGGCGTCCGCGATCTGCGCGAGCAGTTCGGCCTTCGGCTGCTCGTAGGGCCGCTCGATCACGACGCGCAGCGCCTCGGGCTCGCGCTTGTCCTGGCCGGTCTCGGCGAGGAGCGCCTCGTTGATGCTGTGCCGCGCGATGAGCTGCTGGGCCTTCGCGGTGAACGCCTCGGCCTCGGCGTCGGAGTCCGTGGACTCGGCCTTCGCCAGGAGCGCCCGGATCTTCTCGTACTCCTTCGAGGACTCGGCGACACCGAGCCCGTGCGCGATCAGCGGCGTGCCCGGGAGCGGCTCGACGCGCGGGATCTTCGGGAGGCCGCCGAGGCAGTCGAGTGCTTCGAGGACCTCCGACCACGCCACGATCCGGTCCCAGCGGCCCAGGCCCGCAACGGCTTCGGCGATGTTCGCGTACGGCGAGGCCGCCGCGAGCTCGTCGCGGTGGGCCAGCCACCGGTCGCTCAGCTGCGTCTCGGTGTAGCGGGCGAGCTGCCCGCGCATCATAACCGCGCCGGCCCGCGCCGCCTCCGGGTTCAGCGCCTTCTTGAGCGCGCTCGTCACCTCGCGCGGCATCCAGCCCCACTCCCAGGAGCGGAGCACCGCGTCGTCGCCGAGCTCGCCGAAGACGCGCGCGAGCGCGGAGGGCCAGCGCGGATCGTCCGAGGCGCCTTCGAGTCCTGAGGCCGCGTCGACCCAGTCGAGGCGCGCGCTCATCGCCCGCTGGAGGACGCCGAGCACGGCGTACCGGGCGCGGCCCTCGATCGGCAGGGCGTTCAGCTCGTCCCGGTTCACTGTCCCCCCGAACCGATGGTGCGGACCCGCCTGGTGAGGTCCACGCGCGCCGCCCAGTCCGCCGGGTCGCCCGAATAGGACACCTCGACGAGGGTGAGGCCGTGCGGGCCGACGACGTGGACGTCGTTGGCGCGCTCGCCGATCCGGAGGATCGAGGCGAGCCAGTCCTCGTCGCGGCGGCCGTCGCCGACGGCGAGGGCCGCGCCGACGAGGCTTCGGACCATGGAGTGGCAGAACGCGTCCGCGCGCACGGTGGCGACCGCGGTGCCGTCCTCGTCGCGGGCCCAGTCGTACTGGAGCAGTTCGCGGATGGTCGTGGCGCCTTCGCGCTGCTTGCAGAAGCCGACGAAGTCGTGCTCCCCGAGCAGGGCCTGGGACGCGGCGTGCATCCGCTCGACGTCGAGCGGCCGCGGCCACGCGAGCGTGTCGAGGCGCCGCAGCGGCGTCACCCCGTAGACGGCGTCGGCGACCCGGTACCGGTAGCGGCGCCAGCGGGCCGCGAAGCGCGCGTTGAAGGTGCGGTCGACGGCCTCGGCCGAGACGACCCGCACGTCGGGCGGGAGGATCCCGCGCAGGCGCCACAGGAGCCGCTCGCGCAGCTCCTCCCATTTCGCGGTCGGGACGTCGACGTGGACGACCTGCCCGGTGGCGTGGACGCCCGCGTCGGTGCGCCCGGCGACGGTGAAGTCGGCGATGTCGCGGAACAGGAGCTCAAGGGCCCGGATGACCTCCGAGGCGACCGTGCGCAGGCCCGGTTGCAGGGCCCAGCCGGAGAACTCGGCCCCGTCGTAGGCGACGCCGAGGCGCAGGCGCGTCGTGTCCTCCATGCCGAATCCCTTCCCGTACTTCCCCTGAAAACAGAACCGCGCGCAGAGCGGATGCCCTGCGCGCGGTTCGAAGCCGTACTAGTCGACGAGCTCGATGATCGCCATCGGCGCGTTGTCGCCCTTGCGGAACCCGGCCTTGATGATCCGGGTGTAGCCGCCCTCGCGGGTGGCGAAGCGGGGGGCGACCTGCTCGAACAGGTCGTGCGTGGCGTCCTTGTTGCGGAGCTTGGCCAGCGCCAGGCGGCGGTGGTGCAGCGTGCCCTTCTTGCCGTGCGTGATCAGCTTTTCAGCGTAGGGACGCAGGCGGCGGGCCTTGGTCAGCGTCGTGGTGATGCTGCCGTGCTCGAACAGGGAGGCCGCGAGGCCCGAGAGCATGAGCTTCTCGTGCGCCGGGGAACCGCCCAGACGCGGGCCCTTAGTGGGCTTAGGCATTTCTTACTCCTCTTGGTTTGACACGGCCGGCCGTCTTACGGAACCGACCGCCGTATTCACGCGGCTCTTAGAGCTGCTCGGTCTCGCGGAGGTCTTCGCCGTCGTCCTCGTACTCGTCGGACTCGGCGACCGGCGACCCGCCGTAGGCCACTGCGGCCTCGCTCGGGTCGAAGGTCCCGGGGGAGTCCTTGAGGCTCAGGCCCATGCCGGCGAGCTTCATCTTGACCTCGTCGATCGACTTCTGCCCGAAGTTGCGGATGTCGAGCAGGTCCGCCTCGGTGCGGTTGATGAGTTCGCCAACGGTGTTGACGCCCTCGCGCTTGAGGCAGTTGTAGGACCGGACGGTCATGTCGAGGTCCTCGATCGGCAGGGCCAGATCGGCGGCCAGCTGCTGGTCGGCCGGGCTGGGCCCGACGTCGATGCCCTCGGCCTCGGTGTCGAGCTCGCGGTACAGGCCGAACAGCTCCACCAGGGTGGAGCCGGCCGACGCCAGCGCGGTGCGCGGCGTCGTGGAGGCCTTGGTCTCGACGTCGACGGTGAGCTTGTCGAAGTCGGTGCGCTGCTCGACGCGCGTGGCGTCGACCGAGTAGGCGACCTTCAGCACGGGCGAGTAGATCGAGTCGACCGGGATGCGGCCGATCTCGTTCGTGTCGGCCTTGTTCGCCGGGGCCGAGACGTAGCCCCGGCCGCGCTCCACCACGAACTCCATGTCGAGGCGGCCCTTCGAGTTGAGGGTCGCCAGCTTGAGCTCGGGGTTGTGGACCTGCACGCCCGCGGGGGGCTGGATGTCGCCGGCGAGGACGTCGCCGGGGCCTTCCTTGCGCAGGTACATGGTGGCCGGCTCGTCGTTCTCCGAGGAGACGCAGATCTGCTTGACGTTCAGCACCAGTTCCACGACGTCTTCCTTCACGCCGGGGATGGTGGAGAACTCGTGCAGGACGCCGTCGATCTTGATCGACGTGACCGCCGCGCCCGGGATGGACGACAGCAGCGTGCGCCGCAGCGAGTTGCCGAGCGTGTAGCCGAAGCCGGGCTCCAGGGGTTCGATGGTGAACTTGGAGCGGGTCGGGCTGATCTGCTGCTCGGTGAGCGTGGGCCGCTGAGTGATAAGCACTGTGCGATGTTTCCTTTGTTCGGGGCGCCCGCTATTTGACGCCTAGACACTTGGATTGAAGAGCTCCGTTGAAGCGGGTCGCGTACTAGACGCGGCGGCGCTTCGGCGGGCGGCAGCCGTTGTGCGGCTGGGGCGTGACGTCGTTGATCGAGCCGACCTCGAGGCCGACGGCCTGGAGGGAGCGGATCGCGGTCTCGCGGCCCGAGCCCGGGCCCTTGACGTAGACGTCGACCTTGCGCATGCCGTTGTCCATCGCGCGGCGCGCGGCGGCCTCGGCGGCCATCTGCGCGGCGTACGGGGTCGACTTGCGCGAGCCCTTGAAGCCCACCTGGCCCGAGGAGGCCCAGGAGATCACAGCACCGGTCGGGTCGGTGATCGACACGATGGTGTTGTTGAAGGTGCTCTTGATGTGGGCGTGCCCGTGGGGCACGTTCTTCTTCTTGGCGCGCGGGTTCTTGGAACCGCCGCGAGTCTTCGGTGGCATCAGATGGTCTCCTAACGTGCCTTCTTCTTGCCCGCGACGGTCTTCTTCGGACCCTTGCGAGTACGGGCGTTGGTCTTGGTCCGCTGACCGTGGACCGGAAGGCCGTAGCGGTGACGGAGACCCTGGTAGCAGTTGATCTCAATCTTGCGGCGGATGTCGGCCTGCACCTCGCGGCGCAGGTCGCCCTCGACCTGGAAGTGCTCTTCGATGTAGTTGCGGAGCAACACGAGCTCTTCGTCGGTGAGGTCCTTGACGCGCTTGTCGCGGTCGAGCTCGGTCGCGGCGATCGTCTCGAGCGAGCGCGTGCGGCCGATGCCGTAAATGTAGGTGAGTGCGATCTCCAGGCGCTTGTCGCGCGGGAGGTCCACTCCAACCAGGCGTGCCATGGCGGCGTACTCCTAGTGTCGTTCGGAGGTCTGACCACTGCCTTCTCGCCGGGGTTCCATTCGTCCCCCTGCCCTGACGGGCGATGCGAGCCACGGCCTCCGAGCCGTGGGTTGTGCTTGCGCACTGGCGGCGGCTTCCCCTTCTGGGGCCTTGCTGCTGGCGTATGTGCTGCTTAGCCCTGACGCTGCTTGTGACGCGGGTCGGACGAGCAGATAACCATCACTCGTCCGTGCCTGCGGATCACGCGGCAGTTCTTGCAGATCACTTTGACGCTCGGCTTGACTTTCACGAGTCCTACTTCATGTAGTCGTCAGGTCAGCGGTAACGGTAGACAATCCGCCCGCGCGACAGGTCGTACGGCGAGAGCTCCACCACGACCCGGTCCTCGGGGAGGATCCGGATGTAGTTCTGGCGCATCTTGCCGCTGATGTGAGCGAGTACTTTGTGGCCGTTGGTGAGTTCCACCCGGAACATGGCGTTCGGGAGGGACTCGACGACCTTGCCTTCAATCTCGATGGCACCGTCTTTTTTCGGCATGTCCTCCGCTACCGTGACAACTCGGTCTGAAAACTCCACACGTGTATCTGGTGTGCGGAGCTACTGGCACGCCTGCCCGAGGCGGGAGCTTCGGGCGGGCGAAAGAATGATGCGGCCGTCCCTCAAGAGGCGGAGCGCCAGGTGCGGCACGGATGCCTGTAGAGGCGTCCGGCCGCGGGGCGACCCGACAAGGGACGCACTGCACCACTGAGCGAGTCTACTCGCGCCCGGGAGCCGCCTACCAGGGGGTTGACCGTGACGGACGGCACTCGGGCGACGCCTGAACGCCGCCGGACCGGCTCGCGGCCGGCCTCGGCGGCGTTCAGTGCACGCTCAGGCTGTTACTTCGAGTAGTACTCGACGACGAGCTGCTCGTCGCAGATCACGGGGATCTGCTTGCGCTCGGGCACCGACAGGAAGCGGGCGATCAGGCCTTCGAGGTGGGCCTCGATGTAGGCCGGAGTCTGCTCGCCGGCCCACGCGCCGGCGGCGGCGAGCTGGAACGGCGTGGTGTCGCGCGAACGCTTCCGGACCTGGACGAAGTCGCCGGACTTCAGGCGGTACGACGCGATGTCGACCTTGCGGCCGTTCACCGTGAAGTGGCCGTGGTTGACGAACTGGCGCGCCTGGTAGATGGTGCGCGCGAACCCGGCGCGGAGCACGAAGGCGTCCAGGCGGGACTCGAGCAGGCTGACCAGGACCTCGCCGGTCTTGCCGGGCTTGCGCACGGCCTCGGCGTAGGCGTTCCGCAGCTGACGCTCAGAGATGTTGTACTGAGCGCGCAGACGCTGCTTCTCGACCAGCTGGTTCTTGTAGTCCGATTCCTTCTTGCGGCCGCGGCCGTGCTGCCCCGGAGGGTAGGGACGGCGCTCCATGTACTTGGCGGCCTTCGGCGTCAGAGCGATGCCGAGGGATCGGGAAAGCTTGACTTTCGCCTTAGCTTGCAATGATCTCTCCAGTAATTCATGCGTTGCCCCGCTGGATGTCGCGAGGCGGATTGCGTTCCTGACCTGCAGAAACGCGTGAGTGTAGCGCGCTCAGGGTTGCACCCGGGTTGACCGGGGCCTGGCGCGCACACGGTGATGCGGTACTCCTGGAAATTCCGCACTGGGCGGGATTTATAAGAGTTGGATCCAGGTTACGCGGCGTCCTTCTTGTCGCCCACCCGGGCCGCCGCGAGAGTGACCAGGCGCTCCACGAGGTCGCCGTAGGAGACGCCCGCGGCGGCGAACGCCTGCGGGACGCCGCTCATCGGCGTGAGGCCCGGCATGGTGTTGACCTCGTTGAGGTAGACCGTGCCGTCGGGCGCCAGGAAGCAATCGACGCGCGCGAGGTCGCGGCAGTCGAGGAGCCGGAAGACCTTGCGGGCCAGGTCCTGCGCGCGTTCGGCCACGCCTTCCGGGTAGTCCGGGTGCAGGTTGAACGGCTCGGGGTTGTCGAGGTACTTGGCGTCGAAGTCGAACCAGCCCTCCTCCCCCATCGCGAGGACTTCGAGGGGGAAGGTGATCTCCAGGTCCCCGTCGAGGGTCTCCAGGACCCCCATCTCGATCTCGCGCACGTCCTCGAACGAGGCTTCGAAGACGACCTTCTCGTCGACCTCGCGGGCCTTGACGACCGCCTCGGCGAGTTCCGCCGCGGACTTGACCTTGCTGATGCCGAGGCTCGATCCGGCGCGCGCGGGCTTGACGAAGATCGGGAGGCCGAGCTGGTCGATGACGGCGTGGGCGTCGAGTTCCTCGCCGGGCTTGAGGACCGCGAACGCGCCCTGCGGGACGCCCTCGGCCGCCAGAAGCCGCTTGGAGAACTCCTTGTCCATGGACAGGGAGCTCGACAGGACGCCCGAGCCGACGTACGGCAGGTCGGCCATCTCGAAGAGGCCCTGGATGGTGCCGTCCTCGCCGTAGGGGCCGTGGAGGACCGGGAAGGCGATGTCGGCGATCGGCTGCGAGCCGGGGCCGAGGTCGACGGCGACGGACTTGCCGGCTTCGGCGGTGACCTCGGGGAGGGCGCCGGAGGCGTCGATCGCGAAGAGGGAGTCGGCGGGCAGTTCGACCCATTCGCCGGAGCGGGTGATGCCGATGGAGGTCACGTCGAAGCCGCGCTCGCGCAGCGCCTTGGCGACTCCGGAGCCGGAGGCGCAGGAGACGGGTTGTTCCACGCTGCGCCCGCCGAAGAAGACGGCGACGGTCGGTTTAGTCATTGTCGGACCTCAAACTGTCGGTTTCTGGTTTGGTCTCGCGCCCCATGAGTTCGGCGACCGCGGCCCTGGGGTCGAGCCCTTCGTGGCAGACCCGTTCGACGGCGTCGCAGATGGGCATCTCGACGCCGACCTTCCGGGCGAGGTCGGTGATCGAGCGGCAGCTCTTCACGCCCTCGGCGGTCTGCTTGGTGACGCGCGCGGCCTCCTCCAGGGTTGCTCCGAGGCCGAGCTGCTCTCCGAAGGTGTGGTTGCGCGACAGCGGCGAGGAGCACGTGGCGACGAGGTCGCCGAGGCCCGCGAGCCCGGCGAACGTGGTCGGGTCGGCGCCCAGGCGCATGCCGAGGCGGGTGGTCTCGGCGAGGCCGCGGGTGATGATCGTGGCCTTCGTGTTGTCGCCCATGCCCATCCCGGCGGCCATGCCGTAGGCGAGCGCGATGACGTTCTTGACGGCGCCGCCGAGCTCGCAGCCGACGACGTCGGTGTTCGTGTAGGGCCGGAAGTAGCCGGTGGTGACGGCCTTCTGGATGTCCACGGCGCGGCCGTGGTCGATGCAGGCGACCACGGAGGCCGTCGGCTGCTGCTCGGCGATCTCGCGCGCGAGGTTCGGGCCCGACAGGACCGCGATGCGCGACTCGACGGCGCCGGTGACCTCGGCGATCACCTCGGTCATCCGCTCGGTCGTGCCGAGTTCGATGCCCTTCATGAGGCTCAGGAGCGTCGAGTGCGGTTCGAGCAGGCCGGACCACGCGGCGAGGTTGCCGCGGAGGGTCTGGCTCGGGACGGACAGCACCACGAGATCGGCGCCCGCGAGCGCTTCGGCGGGGTCGCTGGTCGCGGAGACGAGCCGCGGCAGCTCGATGTCCGGGAAGTAGTCGGGGTTGCGGTGGTCGGCGTTCACCGCCGCCGCCACGGACTCCCGCCGCGCCCAGATGGTGACCGGCGTCCCGGCGTCGGCGAGGATCTTGGCGAAGACGGTCCCCCACGAACCGGCTCCCATCACGGCTGCTTTCACTCAGAAGACTCGCTTTCCTCGGGTCGTTGCTGCCGGGGGTCGAACAAGGGGGGTGCCTCCTGGCCGCGGACCTCGGCGAGGCCGGCGCGGAGGGCCTCCATGATGCGGTCGGTGACCGCGGCGAGGTCCTCGCGGCTCGGCTCCCTGCCGAGCCAGGGGGAGAGGTCGACGGCCGGGAGGGCCCGCACGGTGACGGGCTTGCGGCCGAACTTGAACTTCGGGTCGCGCTTGCGGTCGTGGATGCCGAGGGCGCCCCACTGGACGATCGGGATCACGGGCGCCCCGGATTCGAGGGCGAGGCGGGCGACGCCGGTCTTGCCGCGCATGGGCCAGCGGTCGGGCTCCTTCGTCACGGTCCCTTCGGGGGCCATGATGACCACGTGGCCCTGGACGAGCTGGTCCTTGAGGACCCGGAGCGAGTCGGCGGCCTCGGCGCTGCCGCGCTTGACGGGGATCTGCCCGGCGCGCTTGAGGATCGGGCCGACCACGGGCACGTTGGTGATCGAGTCCTTGAGGAGGAACCGCGGGTGGCGCCCGGCGTTGTACACGTAGTGGACGACCAGGAGCGGGTCGATGTCCGAGTAGTGGTTCCAGACGAGGATCGCGGGGCCGGAGAGGGGCACGTTCTCCATGCCGGACCAATTGCGGCTGGTGAGCCCGAGCATCCCGCCCTTGACGATGTTGGCGTACGCCCGGACGTCGGGGGTGATGCGGTCGCCGCCGCGGCGGCGGAAGGTGTACTGCGCCTCAGGGCTAGGCTCGCTCACCTGCTGGCTCGCTTTCTCGGAGGGCGTGGGCCGCATGGGCTCGGCCTGTGCCGTTGTGTACGGGATCGTCAGTGCAATGCACTCTAACGTCCCGAGCGGGGCGCTCGGGCGACGGGAAGCGGAGCGTGGGGTTTGACTCCCTGCACCGGGGGCGCGGCTCACGCGGCGTGAACCCGCAGGTACGCGCCGCGGTGGACGCCGCGTCGGCGGGGACACGCGGGTTGCGCCGAATCCGTTATGATGTCATCATAGAGTCACAGTGACATCTAGCCGGTCGGCCGAACCCAGCCGAGCGGAATACGACTCGACTCGGAGTGAGTGACATGAACTGGCGTCTCTTCGGCTGGCTCGCGGCCCTGTTCGGCGGTGCCATCATCGCGATCTGGCTCGTGGCGACCGTCATCGGTGCGGCCTTCGCGTTCCTCGGCGGTCTCATCAAGTTCGCGCTCGTCGTCGGCATCATCGGTGTCATCGGCTGGTTCGCGTACAAGGGCTACAAGGCGATCGGCGGGTCGGAGCGCCGCCAGATCCGCAAGTAAGAGGGCCCGGCCTCTGGCTTTCCGGGCCCGCCCTGGTCCATGCTGAAGCCATGCAGGGCACCGTCTCGATCTTCAACGAGGACGCCTCCGGCGAGGCCGTCCTCGACAACGGCCGCCGCGTCGCCTTCGACGCGGCGGCCTTCGCCGTCTCCGGGCTGCGCTTCCTCCGCCCCGGACAGCGCGTTTCGCTCGAAACGGACGAAGCGGGGACAGTCGTCGCCGTGCGCATCTTCACGATGCACGAGTAGGCGCCTCCGTCTCCCCCACCGGGTCCTCCGCGCGAGTGGCGAGCTTCCCCCAGGTGGGCGCCTCCCAGTACGGTATGAGGCGTGAGCGGTACGCAGAGGCGGGTGGCCGCCGCCGGCGGCCTGTTGTGGCGCAACGGCGAGCGCGGTCTGGTCGAGGTGGTCGCGGTGTGGCGGCCCGTGGTGGGGAACTGGTCGCTGCCCAAGGGCAAGCTCGACCTCGGCGAGCCGGCGCTCGCGGCCGCGTGCCGCGAAGTCGAAGAGGAGACCGGGATCCCGGTCATCCCGCAGCTGTGGCTGTGCCGCGCCGAGTACGTGCTCCCCAACCCCGCGGGGGACGTCCACAAGCACGTCGACTACTGGTCCATGCGCACCGAGAAGCCCGACGCGGTGTTCACCGCCGACGACGAGATCGGCGAACGCCGCTGGCTCACCCTCGCCGAGGCCCGCGAAGCGCTGACGCGGCCGCGGGACCAGCAGGTGCTGTCGGCGTTCGCGGCGCTGCCCGCGGTGACGTCCACGGTCCTCCTGACGGCCCCCGCGGAGGTCGAGCAGGACTGGGACGGGCCGGTCGTGACGCGGCCGCTGAGCCGGCGCGGGCAGGACCAGGCGGTGCGCCTGGCGGCGCTCGCGTCGCTGTACCAGCCGGACCGGGCGTACACGGCGACCGGGCGCGCGAGCGTGCAGACCGTGGAGCCGATCGCGCAGGCGGTGCGCTGCACGCTGACCGGCGACTCGGTGTTCGACACCGAAGCGCACGAACGCAACCCCGAGCGCTCCAGCGCGCGCCTGCGCGAGCTCGCGGGCGGCGGCGGGGCCGTGATCGTCTGCGCCGAACCGGAGGTCGTGTGCGACACGGTCGCGATCCTCGCCGACGAGGACGGGATCGACGCGCCGGACGTGTCGACGCGCCCCGGCGAGGCGTGGGTGCTGTCGCTGTCCGGACAGAAGCTCGTGGGGATCGAGCGGCTGTAGGGCACTGCGGGCCGCGCTAGGGTTGCCTCCGCAAACGGATTCCGGCGCCGGAGTGCGCCTTCACAGGAGGTCAAGCCCGTGCCTGAGCGCGCCCCACTGCACAACTGGGCCGGGAACATCGCGTTCTCCCCCGCCCGGTTCGAAGCGCCCGCGACCCTCGACGAGGCGCGCGCGGCCGTCGCCGGTGCCGACCGGGTCCGCGTGCTCGGATCGGGCCACTCGTTCAACGAGATCGCGGCCTCCGACGACGTGATGCTGTCGCTCGCGGGCATGGAGCCGTTCGCGGAGCTGGACATCCTGAAGGGGACCGTGCGGGCCGCGGGCTGGCTCACCTACGCGGCGCTGAGCGCGGCGGTGCACCGGGCCGGGTTCGCGCTGCACAACATGGCGTCCCTGCCGCACATCTCGGTCGCCGGGTCGATCGCCACGGGCACGCACGGCTCCGGGGACCGCAACGGGAACCTCGCGACCGCGGTGGCCGCGATCGAGTTCATCGGCCCCGACGGGGAGCTGCGGACCGTCAGGCGCGGCGAGGAGGACTTCGCGGGCTCGGTGGTCCACCTGGGGGCCTTGGGGGTCGTCCACTCGGTGACCCTGGACCTGCTGCCCGCGTTCGAGATGCGCCAGTACGTCTACGACGGGCTGGGCCTGGACGCGGTCCTGGCGAACTTCGACGAGCTGACCGGCGCGGCGTACTCCACGAGCCTGTTCACGCCGTGGGGCGCGGATCCGGCGTTCCAGTTCTGGGTCAAGCAGCGCACCGCGGACCAGACGCACCCGTTCCCGCCCTCCAGCCGCTTCGGTGCGCCCCTGGCGGACGGGCCGCGGCACCCGGTGCCGGGCGTGGACCCGGCGGCGTGCACGGTGCAGCAGGGCCAGACGGGTCCGTGGCACGAGCGCCTGCCGCACTTCAGGCCCGAGTTCACGCCGTCCTCCGGGGACGAGCTCCAGTCGGAGTACCTGATCGCCCGCACCGACGCGGTGGCGGCCCTGGAGGCCCTGGCGGGCATCGGGGAGCGGCTCGGGTCCGTGCTCCAGATCTGCGAGGTGCGGACGATGGCCGCGGACGACCTGTGGCTGTCCCCGGCGTTCGAGCGCGACACCGTGGGCCTGCACTTCACGTGGACGAGCGACGAGGCGGCGGTGCGTCCGGTGGTCGGTGCGCTTGAAGCGGCATTGGAACCGTTTTCTGCGCGGCCGCATTGGGGGAAATTGTTCACGATACCAATGAATGAAATCGGTTCGCGTTATCGGCGAATGGGCGACTTCGCGAAACTGCGCGCCCGCGTCGATCCAGAGGGGAAGTTCACGAATGGCTTCTCCGCGGGCCTGTTCGACTGAAAGCAGCGAGGGCATTCAGGCGGCTCCTGAATGCCCTCTTCCCCGTGCGAGTCGGACGGGTGCCCCACCGTGCCCCGAACCGGTTCGGGGCACGGCATAAGCTGCGCCCGCGCTTCGCGGTCTTCTTCGCCGCGGTCTTCTTGGCCGTGGCCTTGGTGGCGGTCTTGCGCACGGCCTTCTTGGCGGTGCTGGCCTTCTTCGCCGGCGTCGCCTTCTTGGCAGCGGTCTTCTTGGCGGCCACGCGGCTCGTGGCCGTCGAGCGCGCCGCGGTGGACGCCGCGCGCGTGGTCTTCTTGGCGGCCTTCTTGGCCGTCGTCGCCTTCTTGGTGGCGGCCTTCTTGGCCGGAGCCGACTTCTTCGCGGCCGGGGCGGACTTCGCCGCCTTGCGCTTGCCGGTCACGAGTTCCTTG
The DNA here is from genome assembly GCA_040643255.1 of Glycomyces sp. NPDC047369. Taxonomy (GTDB): domain Bacteria; phylum Actinomycetota; class Actinomycetes; order Mycobacteriales; family Micromonosporaceae; genus Glycomyces. The sequence continues at coordinate 666,932 of JBEYTX010000004.1, forward strand.
AACCCGGTACCGGGCCGGAAGGCCGGAACGACGGTCTTCTTGACCTTGACCGCCTCACCCGTGCGCGGGTTGCGGGCCATGCGAGCAGCGCGCTGGCGCTTCTCGAAGACGCCGAAACCGGCGAAGGAGACTTTCTCCCCTTTCACCACCGCGCGCTGTATCTCGTCGATCGCGACATCCACGACTTCTTTCGCGGCGGCCCGGTCGCCAGTGCGAGCGGCGATCCGATCGACGAACTCTGCCTTGTTCACGAGTCCTACCCTCCCGATAAGGTTCTGGAGTCATACCAGCTTGTTAAGCGCACGTTATGACGTTTCGAGAGCGAAGGCAACTGTTTCCGCGAAAATCGACCCGTTGTGTCGCAAGGAATTTTTAATCCGGTGCCCGAAATCGACGCTCGCAACCCCGTTGGCGGGGCCCGGAACACGCCTGGAGCCGGTGGCATCGCCACCGGCTCCGTACGTGAGCGCTAAAAGGATCGGCCCTGCGCGGCTAGACCGCGGCGGGGAGAGTCCTAGGCCGCCAAGCGTCCCGGTTCGATTCGAACGCGGCGATCTTGTCCTCGTCGCGGAGCGTCAGCGCCACGTCGTCGAGGCCCTCCATCATCCGCCAGCGCAGGAACTCGTCGAACTCGAAGGCCCAGGTGCGGTCCCCCGCACGGACTTCGCACGCCACGAGGTCCACGGTGACGGCCGCGTCCGGGTTGACCTCGGCGAGGTGCCACAGCTCCTCGACGGCCGCCTCGGGCAGCTCCACAGTCAACAGACCGTTCTTGAGGGAGTTGCCGCGGAAGATGTCGCCGAAGCGGGGGGCGATGACGGCCTTGAAGCCGTAGTCCTTCAGGGCCCAGACGGCGTGCTCGCGGGAGGAGCCGGTGCCGAACTCGGTGCCGGTGACCAGGATCGTCGCGTCCTTGTACTCGTCCTGGTTCAGCAGGAACTTCTCGTCCTCGCGCCACTCGGCGAACAGGCCGTCCTCGAAGCCGGTCTTGGTGACCCGCTTGAGGTAGACGGCCGGGATGATCTGGTCGGTGTCGACGTTCGAGCGGCGCAGCGGGGCCACGCGGCCGGTGTGGGTCGTGAACTTGTCCATGTCCCTTGCCCTTCCTACAGGTCCGCCGGGCTGGCGAGGTGCCCGGAGACGGCGGTGGCGGCGGCGACGGCCGGGCTGACCAGGTGGGTGCGCCCGCCCTTGCCTTGGCGGCCCTCGAAGTTGCGGTTCGAGGTGGAGGCGGCGCGCTGGCCCGGCGTGAGCTGGTCCGGGTTCATGCCCAGGCACATCGAGCAGCCCGCGAAGCGCCAGTCGGCGCCCGCCTCGATGAAGACCTTGTCGAGGCCCTCTTCGATGGCCTGCTCGCGGACCTTCGCGGAGCCGGGGACGACCATCATGTTGACGCCGTCGGCGACCTTGCGGCCCTTGATGACGTCGGCGGCGGTGCGGAGGTCCTCGATGCGCCCGTTGGTACAGGAGCCGAGGAAGACCACGTCCACGCCGATGTCGCGCATGGGCGTGCCCGCTTCGAGGCCCATGTACTCCAGGGCGCTCGCGGCCGTGGTGCGCGCGACGGCGTCGTCCAGGTCGGCGGGGTCGGGGACGTTCCCGGAGAGCTCGACGCCCTGGCCGGGGTTGGTGCCCCAGGTGACGAACGGGCTCAGGGAGGCCGCGTCGATGACGATCTCCTTGTCGAAGACGGCGCCCTCGTCGGTCTTGAGGCTGCGCCAGTACTCGACGGCGGCGTCCCAGTCCTCGCCCTGGGGGGCGTGGGGGCGGCCCTGCACGTAGGCGAAGGTCTTCTCGTCGGGGGCGATCATGCCGGCTTTGGCGCCCCACTCGATCGACATGTTGCAGACGGTCATCCGGCCCTCCATGGAGAGCTCCTCGACGGCCTGGCCGCGGTACTCGACGATGTGGCCCTTGCCGCCGCCGGTGCCGGTGATCGAGATGATCTTGAGGATGAGGTCCTTCGCGGAGACGCCCTCGGGGAGGGAGCCGTTCACGGTGACGGCCATGTACTTCGGCTTCGCCTGCGGCAGGGTCTGCGTGGCGAGGACGTGCTCGACCTCGCTGGTGCCGATGCCGAACGCGATGGAGCCGAAGGCGCCGTGCGTGGAGGTGTGCGAGTCGCCGCAGACGACGGTCATGCCCGGCTGGGTGAGTCCCAGCTGGGGTCCCACGACGTGGACGACGCCCTGGTTCTCGTCGCCGAGCGAGTGGATCCGGACGCCGAACTCCTCGCAGTTGGCGCGGAGCGTCTCGATCTGCTTGCGGCTGGTGGGGTCCGCGATGGTGAAGAGGTTGTCGGTGGGCGTGTTGTGGTCCTCCGTGGCGATCGTGAGATCGGTGCGGCGGACCTTGCGCCCGGCCTGCCGCAGGCCGTCGAAGGCCTGGGGGCTGGTCACCTCGTGGAGGAGGTGCAGGTCGATGTAGAGCAGGTCCGGCTGCTGGCCGCCGGTGCGGACCACGTGGGCGTTCCAGACCTTCTCGGCGAGGGTCTGCGGTCGCGCGCCCTCAGCTTCGTGTGGTGTACGTGACATCTCTGTTCCCAGTCGTTGGACTTCTCGAAATATGGGAGGTAATGTTCAGCTCGTGAGAACGAATACTATCAGCGGAGTGGGCGTCCTCGACAAGGCGGTGCTCATCCTCACTGCTTGCACCAACGGCGCCAGCCTGGCTGAGCTCGTGCACGAGACGGGATTGCCCAGGGCCACGGCCCACCGGCTCGCGCAGGCCCTGGAGGCCCACGAGATGCTGCAACGCGACCACGAGGGGCGCTGGCGTCCCGGCCCGAAGCTCGGCGAGCTCGCCGGGTCGACGGCCGACGTCCTCCTCAGCGCCGCCGAACCGGTCCTCAACCTGCTGCGGGACCAGACCGGCGAGTCGACCCAGCTGTACCGCAGGAGGGCCGACGAGCGCGTGTGCGTCGCCGCGGCCGAGCGCGCCTCCGGGCTGCGCGACACCGTCCCCGTCGGCGCCGCCCTGCCGATGACCGCCGGGTCCGGCGCCCAGGTGCTCCTCGCCTGGGAACCGCCCGAAGGGATCCTCCCCCTGCTGCCGAAGTGCCGCTTCTCCTCCAAGACCCTCGCCGAGGTCCGCCGCCGCGGCTTCGCGCAGTCGGTCGCCGAGCGCGAACCCGGCGTCGTCAGCGTCTCCGCCCCCGTCCGCGACAAGACCGGCCGCGTCGTCGCCGCCATCTCCGTGTCCGGCCCGATAGAGCGTCTGGGACGCCGCCCCGGCGACCGCCTCGGCATGGCGGTCATCCGCGCCGGGCAGAAGCTCTCGGGGCTCTAGCCCCTGCGACATGGAAGCGGCCCGGCGGATCTCCGCCGGGCCGCTTCCTCGTCCTACGCCTCGGCGGCGACGAGCATCTCCTCCGCCTTCGCGACGTGCTTGGCGTGGCGGCGGCGCTCGTCCTCCAGCAGCGGCGAATCGGGCGCGTGCGCTTCGAGGTACGCGATCGCGACCGCGTCGTCCTGGCAGCGCCCGAACCGGTTCTGGATCCGCTTGGCCTCCGCGGCGACCGCTTCGGCGTCCTCGCCGAGGACCGCCGCGGCCTCGGCCGTGTACCGGGTCTTCTTGGCGGCGTTGCGGGCCCGGTGCCGCGCCTCGTCCGCGTCCGCGGCGCCCCCGATCGCCGCCAGCGCCCGCAGCATCTCCTGCCGCGACGTCTCCACGATCGGGCCGAGCACCGCGTCGGCGGGCTGCGCCGCCGCGGCCGTGAACACCGGCGACGCCGCCAGCGCCTGGGCCGCGTCCAGCAGCTTCGCGGTCCGCTCGCGCCGCATCGCCTGCTCCAGCGGCCCGTACGCCTCCTGCTCCTGCGCTTCGAGCGCCCGGAACCACTCGGGGCGCTCCTCCCCCAGGCGCTTCGCGAACCGCGTCCGCAGCACCTCCAGGTCCCGGACCTTCCCCAGCTCGTCGGCGAGCCACCGCAGGCGTCTGCGCGTCAGGGGGACCTCCGCGTACAGCCCCGAGTACGTCGACAGCAGCGACCGGAGCCGGCGCGTCGCCACCCGCATCCGGTGCACCGCATCGGCCTCCCGCGCGATCACGGGCTCCCGCCATTCCCTGAGCGCCGCCACCTGCACGGCGAGGTACGCGTGGACGCCGTCCCCGGCACTGGTCCCAGTCATGAAGCCCTCCAAGCTCGAAGCCCGTCACGGCGGTGTGCCCTGCCGCACACGCCCGGAACCGGTGAGGTGCGGCAGTCGTTCTCAAGGCCGTGAACGTGCTAAATTATAGTCAGACTGGTCAGACTTTCCGAAAGGGCGGGGGTGGGACGATGCACTGGCAGGTACAGGACGCCAAGAAGCGCTTCAGCGAGCTGGTCCGGGCCACCAGGACCGAAGGCGCGCAGTTCATCACGCGGCACGGCCACGAAGAGGCCGTGATCCTCAGCGTGGAGGATTACCGGCGACTCGCGGGCGCGCCCTCGTTCAAGGAACTCCTCCGCGAACCGCCGTACATCGACGGCTTCCCCGACACCTCGGACCTCCGCAGAGAGCTGCCGCAGGAACGGGACTTGGGACTCGACCTGTGAGGTACCTGCTCGACACCAACGTGCTGAGCGAACTGCGACGCCCCGAACCGAACCGGGGCGTCATGCGCTGGTACGAGGCGACGGCCGACACCGACTTGCACTTGAGCGTCATGACCATCGGTGAGTTCCGCAAGGGGCTGGCGCGCCTGTGCCGGAAGGACCGTGAACGCGCCGCGGCCCTGGCGCTGTGGCTTGATCGCCTGCTCACACCCTACGAGTCGCGAGTCCTGCCGATCACACCCGAGATCGCCAACGTCTGGGGCGAGCTCAACGACCCGGAGCCGATCCCGGTCATCGACGCCTTCATCGCCGCCACCGCGATCGTCCACGACATGATCCTGGTGACCCGCAACGTCAAGGACTTCGAGCGGACCGGCGTCCGCATCCTCGACCCGTTCGACTGATCGATGCGAGCGGCCCGGCGGATCTCCGCCGGGCCGCTTCGCGTGCGCGCTACTGGAGCGGGCCGACGGCGGCTTCGATCTCGGTGCGCAGGTCCGGGCCCTGGAGCTGGTGCTTGACCTGTTCGATGACGGGGGCGAGGAACTGGTCGGGGCCGGGCTTGCCGGCTATGGGGGCCACGGCGGCGATGGCGGCCCGGGCGGCGGGGCTGGGGATGAGCGGCTGGCGCAGCTGGAGGCCCTGGACCGCGGCGAGGAGCTCGACCGCGAGGAGCGTCCCCAGGTTGTCGATGATGGTGCGGAGCTTGCAGCCCGCGGCCCAGCCCATGGAGACGTGGTCCTCCTGCATGCCGGAGGTCGGCACCGAGTCGACCGACGCGGGCGAGGCGAGGCGGCGGTTCTCGGCGACGACACCCGCGGCGGTGTACTGGGCGATCATGAGGCCGGAGTTGACGCCCGGGTCGGGGCTGAGGAACGCCGGAAGGCCGCGCGAGCGCGTGACGTCGAGGAGGCGGTCCACGCGGCGCTCGGAGATCGAGCCGACGTCGGCGGCGGCGATGCCGAGGAAGTCCGCGGCGTAGCCGAGGGGCGCGCCGTGGAAGTTCCCGGTGGACTCGACGCGGCCGTCCGGGAGGACCACGGGGTTGTCCACCACCGAGAGGAGTTCCCTCGCGGCGACGGTCTCGGCGTAGTCGAGCACGTCGCGCGCGGCGCCCGCGACCTGCGGGGCGCAGCGCATCGAGTACGCGTCCTGCACGGCGTGCGCGGTGTCGTTGCGGTGGGAGTCCATGACCTCGGAGTCCTGGAGCAGCCGGTGGATGTTCGCGGCGCTGCGCGCCTGCCCCGGCTGCGGGCGGATCTCGTGCAGCTCGGGCTGGAACGGCCGGTCGGAGCCGAGCATCGCCTCGTTCGAGAGCGCGGCGCACACGTCGGCCATGGTCAGCAGGTGCCGCAGGTCCGCGACGGCGAGCAGGAGCATCCCGAGCATCCCGTCGGTGCCGTTGATGAGCGCCAGGCCCTCCTTGGAGGAGAGCGTGATCGGCGCGATGCCCGCCGCGTCGAGGACCGGGCCCGCCTCCGCACGGGTCCCGTCCGCCGCCAGCACCCAGCCTTCGCCGAGGAGCACGATCGCGCAGTGCGCCAGGGGCGCGAGGTCCCCGGACGCGCCGAGGGACCCGTGCCGCGGCACCCACGGGGTGACGTCGGCGTTCAAGAGCGCGGCGAGGGCTTCGGCGACCTCGGGGCGGACCCCGGAGCGGCCCATGGCGAGCGAGCGCAGCCGCAGGAGCATCATCGCGCGGACCACTTCGACGGGCATCGGGTCGCCGACCCCGGCCGCGTGGGAGCGGATGAGCGCGTGCTGGAGCTCGGCGCGCCGCTCGGGCGCGACGAACGTGTTCGCGAGGGCGCCGAACCCGGTCGAGACGCCGTACACGGGCCGCCCGTCGCGCTCGATCGCGTCGACCACGGCGCGACTGCGCGCCATGGCGTCCCGGGCCTGGTCGCCGATGACGACGCGGGCGCGGTCGCGCGCGACGGCGATCACCTCATCGGGCGACACGGGGACCGGTGTGATGTGGACCGTGGACATCGCTGCTCCTCTAGTTGACGACGCGGCCGCCGCGGTAGACGGACCGGACCAAGGGCGTCCCCGGCCGGTAGGCCAGGTGGACGTAAGAGGGGGCGTCGAGGACGACCAGGTCGGCGCGCGCGCCCGGGACGATCCGGCCGATGTCGTTGCGGCGCAGCGCGTCCGCGCCACCGGCGGTCGCCGCGTCGAGCGCTTCCGCGGGGGTCATGCGCATCTCGCGGACCGCGAGCGCGATGCAGAACGCCATGCTGGAGGTGAAGGACGACCCGGGGTTGCAGTCGGTGGCGAGCGCGACGCGCGCGCCCGCGTCGATGAGGCGCCGCGCGTCCGGGTACGGCGAGCGGGTCGAGAACTCGGCGCCCGGGAGCAGGGTGGCGACGGTGGACGAGTTCGCGAGGGCGTCGACGTCGGCGTCCGAGAGGTGCGTGCAGTGGTCCGCGGAGGCGGCGCCGAGTTCCACGGCGAGCCGCACGCCGGGGCCCTCGGTGAGCTGGTTGGCGTGGACGCGGGTCTGGAGTCCGGCGGCGGCGCCCGCGGTGAGGACCGCGCGGGCCTGGTCGCCGTCGAAGGCGCCGCGCTCGCAGAACACGTCGATCCACTTCGCGTGGGGCGCGCACGCGTCGAGCATGGGCCCGGCCGCGAGCGCGGTGTACGCGTCGGGGTCGGCGCCCGCGGGGACGGTGTGCGCGCCGAGGTAGGTGGTCTCGGCGGTGAACTCGCCCGCGATGCGCAGGGACCGGAGCTCGTCCTCGACGGTGAGCCCGTACCCGGACTTGATCTCCACTGTGGTCGTTCCCTGGCGGAGCATCTCGGCGGTGAGGCGGGCGCAGTTCTCGCGCAGGCGCTCGTCGCTCGCGCGGCGGGTCGCGGTGACGGTGGTGCGGATGCCGCCGCCGTCGTAGGGCTCGCCGCTCATGCGCGCGTCGAACTCGCCGGAGCGGTCGCCCGCGAACACGAGGTGGGCGTGGCTGTCGACGAACCCGGGGACGACGGCGCGGTTGTCGAGGTCGAGGTACTCGTCCGCGGCGGGCCGCTCCAGGCGGTGGCCGACCCAGGCGATCTTCCCGTCCTCGACGACGAGCGCGGCGTCGTAGTAGAGGTCGCCGTCGTCGTCGGCGGTGAACAGCTCGCCGATGCCGTCGATCAGCAGACTCTTGGACTGGCTCATCGCCACAGTTCCCCGATCGTCTCTTGCAGTTCCGCACCGGCGTCGATGTACCGGTGGCGTCCTTCGTGGACGATATGGCGGCCGTCGGCGACGACGTCGGCGATGTCGGCCGCGGTGGCGGCGTAGGCGATCCCGTCGGGCCGCGCGCCCGCGGTCCGCGGCGTGTCGAGGGCGACGGCGACGAGGTCGGCGCGGGCGCCGGGCTCGATGCGGCCCGCGTCGGGGAAGCCGAGGACCGCGTGGCCGGTCGCCATGTCCAGCAGGGCGTCGGCGGTGAAGCGGCCGCGCTCCTCGCTGACGAGGCGCTCGTGCATCTCGACGGCGCGGGCCTCCTCGAACAGGTCGACCACCGCGTTCGAGTCGGTCCCGAGGACCAGGCGCACCCCGGCGTCGGCGAGCGCGCGGGCGGGGCCGATGCCGTCCGCGAGGTCGCGTTCGGTGGTCGGGCAGAACGCGACGTTCGTGCCGGAGCGGGCGAGGAGTTCGACGTCGTGGTCGGCGAGGTGCGTGGCGTGGACGGCGGTGAGGTCGGGGCCGAGGAGCCCGCAGCGCTCCAACAGCTCGGTGGGCGTGCAGCCGTGCTCGGCGCGGCAGGCCTCGTTCTCGGCGCGCTGCTCGGAGAGGTGCACGTGGACCGGGCGGCCCTCGGTGGAGCACGCGAACGCGGCGATCGCCTCTTCGGGGACGGCGCGTACAGAGTGGACGGCGCCGCCGAGGACCGCGTGCGGCGGCAGGTCGAGGCGCTCGACGCGGTCGAGCCAGCCTTCGAGGCTGCCATCGCCGAAGCGCTCCTGCGCGGGTTCGAGGGGCTTGCCGAAGCCGCCGGAGAGGTACAGCGTGTCGAGGAGGGCGATGCGGATGCCCGCGTCGGCGGCGGCCTGGACCAGGGCCTCCCCCATGGCGTTCGGGTCGTCGTAGGGGCGCCCGCCGGGCCGGTGGTGGAGGTAGTGGAACTCGCCGGCGCACGTGATCCCGGCGAGGGCCATCTCGGCGTAGACGGCGCGGGCGAGCCGGTGGTAGGAGTCGGGGTCGAGGCGCTCGGCCAGGGCGTACATGCCCTTGCGCCAGGTCCAGAACGTGCCGGTGCCGTCGTGGGTGCGGCCGCGGAGGGCGCGGTGGAACGCGTGCGAGTGGGCGTTCGCGAAGCCGGGCAGGACGAGCCCGCCGAGGATCTCGCCGCGCGGTGCGGCCCCGGGGACGACGGCGGTGATGCGGCCGCCGTCGACGTCGATCGCCACGGATTCGGCGACGCCGCCGGGCAGGCGCGCGTACCGGGCCCAGTAGGTCAGCACGCGAGGTCCCGCAGCACCGCCGCGAGGGCCTCGACGCCGGCCGCGCAGTCCTCGTCGCTCGCTCCTTCGCCGGGCGCGTGGGACACGCCGGTCGGGTTGCGCACGAACAGCATCGCGGTCGGCACGTGCGCGGCGAGCACGCCCGCGTCGTGGCCCGCGCCCGTGGGGAGGACCGGGACGCCGCCGAGGAGGTCGGCGAGGCGGTCGCGCAGGGACGCGTCGAACTCCACGATCGGGGTCTCCGATTCGGGGCCGATGGTGAAGCCGGTGCCGTCCCGCTTCGCACGTTCGGCCACTTTGGACTCGAAGCCGGTGAGGATCTCCGCGAGCACGGCCTCGTCGGGGGCGCGCGAGTCGAGCCAGGCGGTGACCTGCGAGGCGATCGCGTTGGTGGCGTTCGGGACCGCCTCGACCCGGCCGACCGTGGCGAGGCCCCCGGCGAGGCGGGCCTCCTTGCGGGCGGCGAGGACCGCGAACGCGAACGTGAGCATCGGGTCGCGCCGGTCGGGCAGGCGCGTGGTCCCGGCGTGGTCGCCCGCTCCGGTGAACGTCATGCGCCAGCGACCGTGCGGCCAGATGGCGCTGGCGACGCCCACGGGCGCTTCGAGGTTGCGGCCCTGCTCGACGTGGAGTTCCACGAACGCGGCGAGGTTCGCGAGGCGCTCGGGGTCGGGGCCGAGCGCGTCGGGGTCGGCCCCGGCCTCGCGCATGGCGTCGGCGAGGGTGGTCCCGGACGGGTCGGTGAGCGCGCGGGCGCGGTCGGGGTCGACGACGCCGGCCATGAGGCGCGTGCCGAGGCAGGGGACGCCGAAGCGGCCGCCCTCCTCTTCGGTGAACGCGCCGATGGCGATGGGGCGCTTCGGTTCGAAGCCCGAGGCGCGGAGTTCGTCGACGGCGAGGAACGCGGAGACGATCCCGAGCGGGCCGTCGTAGGCGCCGCCGTGGGGGACGGAGTCGAAGTGGCTGCCGGTGAGGACCGCGCGCCGGTCGGGGGCCCGGCCGGGCGGGACGACCGCTGCGGGCGCGGTGTCCCACCAGGCGTAGCGGTTGCCGTTGCGGTCGGTCTCGACGCGCAGGCCGCGCTGGGCGGCCTGCGCGTCGAACCACTCGCGGAGCGCGAGATCGGCCGCGCTCCATGAGAACCGCAGGTAGCCACCGGTGTCGTTCGGACCGGCGCTGTCGGCGAGGCCGATGCCGGCGATCTCGTCCCAGAGGCGGCGGAACCCCGTGGCGTCCATCAGGACTCCCGGGTCGGGATGCGGACGCCGTTGGCCTCGGCGGTGCGGTCGGCCTCCTCGTATCCGGCGTCGACGTGGCGGATGACGCCCATCGCCGGGTCGTTGGAGAGGACCCGTTCGAGCTTCTGCGCGGCGAGCGCGGTGCCGTCGGCGACGCTCACCTGCCCGGCGTGGATCGAGCGGCCGATGCCGACGCCGCCGCCGTGGTGGATCGAGACCCAGCTCGCGCCCGACGCGGTGTTGACGAGTGCGTTGAGCAGGGGCCAGTCGGCGATCGCGTCGGATCCGTCCTTCATGGACTCCGTTTCACGGTAGGGGCTGGCGACCGAGCCGCAGTCGAGGTGGTCGCGGCCGATGACGATCGGGGCCTTCAGGGTGCCGTCGGCGACCATCTCGTTGAAGCGGACGCCCGCGACGTCGCGTTCGCCGTGGCCGAGCCAGCAGATCCGGGCCGGAAGGCCCTGGAACGCGACGCGGTCGCGGGCGAGCGAGATCCAGCGGTGCAGGGACCGGTTCTCGGGGAACAGGTCGAGCACCGCCTTGTCGGTCGCGGCGATGTCGGCGGGGTCGCCCGAGAGGGCGGCCCACCTGAAGGGGCCCTTGCCTTCGCAGAACAGGGGCCGGATGTAGGCGGGGACGAAGCCGGGGAAGTCGAACGCGCGGCCGAAGCCGCCCGCGAGGGCCTCGCCGCGGATCGAGTTGCCGTAGTCGAAGACCTCGGCGCCCGCGTCGAGGAAGCCGACCATGGCCTCCACGTGGCGGGCCATCGACTCGCGGGCGCGGTCGGTGTACCCGTCCGGGTCCGCCTTCGCGAGGTCCGCGGCGTCCTCAAGGGACACTCCGGCGGGGACGTAGGAGAGCGGGTCGTGCGCGGAGGTCTGGTCGGTGACGATGTCGACCTCGACGCCGCGGGCGAGGAGCTCGGGAAGCACCTCGGCGGCGTTGCCGACCAGGCCGATCGACGTCGCCTCGCCCGCTTTCTTCGCGGCGAGGGCCTGGGCGACGGCGTCGTCCAGGTCGGCCGCGACGGTGTCGAGGTAGCGGGTCTCCACGCGCCGCTGGAGGCGGTGCGGGTCCACTTCGACGATGAGGCACACGCCGTCGTTCATGGTGACGGCCAGCGGCTGCGCGCCGCCCATGCCGCCGCAGCCCGCGGTGAGCGTCAGGGTCCCTTTCAAGGTGCCGCCGAACCGCTTCGCGGCGACGGCCGCGAACGTCTCGTACGTCCCTTGCAGGATCCCCTGGGTCCCGATGTAGATCCAGGACCCGGCGGTCATCTGCCCGTACATGGTGAGCCCCAGGGACTCCAGGCGCCGGAACTCGGGCCAGGTCGCCCAGTCGGGCACCAGGTTCGAGTTCGCGATGAGGACGCGCGGGGCCCACTCGTGGGTGCGCATGACGCCGACCGCGCGCCCCGACTGGACCAGGAGGGTCTCGTCGGGGGCGAGGGTGAGCAGGGTCCGCAGGATCGCGGCCAGGTCGTCGCGGCTGCGCGCGGCCTTCCCGGTGCCGCCGTAGACGACCAGGTCCTCGGGGCGCTCGGCGACCGCCGGGTCGAGGTTGTTCTGGAGCATCCGGTAGGCCGCCTCGGTCTGCCAGGTCCGGCAGTGCAGGTCGGTCCCGTGTGGTGCGTGCATGTCGCTCCCCGCTCAGAGGTTGCCGCGCTTGGCCTGCTCCTTCTCAAGGGCCTCGAAGAGGGCCTTGAAGTTGCCCTTGCCGAAGCTCAGCGAACCGTGCCGCTCGATGATCTCGTAGAACATCGTGGGCCGGTCCTGCTGCGGCTTGGTGAAGATCTGGAGCATATAGCCGTCCTCGTCGCGGTCGACCAGCACACGCCGCTTCTGGAGCTCCTCGATCGGGACGCGCACGGTGCCGATCCGCTCGCGCATCTCGGGGTCCTCGTAGTAGGCGTCCGGGGCCTCCAGGAACTCGACGCCCCTCGCGCGCATGGCGTCGACGGCCGCGAGGATGTCGCTCGTGGCGAGCGCGATGTGCTGGACGCCGGGGCCGCCGTAGAACTCCAGGTACTCGTCGATCTGCGACTTCTTCTTGCCCACGGCGGGCTCGTTGATCGGGAACTTGATCTTGCGGGTCCCGTTGGCGACCACCTTGCTCATGAGCGCGGAGTACTCGGTGGCGATGGCGTCCTCGACGAACTCGACGATGTTCGTGAAGCCCATGACCCGCTCGTAGTACTCGACCCACTCGCGCATCTTCCCGAGCTCGACGTTGCCGACGATGTGGTCGATCGCCTGGAAGAACCGCTTCTCGGGCGGGGCGACCATCGGTTCGGCCGCGACGAAGCCGGGCAGGAACGGGCCGGTGTAGCCGGAGCGGTCGACGAGGACGTTGCGGGTCTCGCCGTAGGTGCCGATGACGGCGCGGCGGATCGTGCCGTGCTCGTCGGTGAGGTCGTGGGGCTCCTCGACCGCGATGGCGCCCTGCTCGATCGCGTGCGCGTAGTTCTTGTCCACATCGGGCACTTCGAGGGCCACTTCGATGACGCCGTCGCCGTGGCGGGCGTAGTGCTCGGAGGCCGCGGCGTCCGCGGTGGTGCCGCCCGCGAGGACGAAGACGACGCCGCCGGACTTGAGCGCGTACTCGGCGTGCTCGCGGTAGCCCTGCTCGGGGCCGCGGTAGGCGAAGAGCGTCATGCCGAACGCGGTCGAGTAGTAGTGGGCGGCCTGGCGGGCGTTCCCGACGTAGTACTTGACGTGGTCCCAGCCCTTGATCGGGAAGGCGTCCTCGCGGATGTCGTGCTCGACGGCACCGACCAGGCCCGGGTCGGTGTCGGCTGAGCGGCTGGCGGTGTCGACCATGGCGGCCTCCGTAGTCCTCGTGGGGCTGTTGAGCGGGGCGGTGCCCCCTGTGGCCTCGATCATTGTTCACGTCGCGACACTGGGCAAGCAGTTCCGTGAAAGCTGGTCAACTTGCGCAGATGTACCAGAGGGCAGGCGCATACACTGGTCGATATGACCAGTGGAACGGGTATCGACGCGCTCGATGCCAAGCTCATCGAACTCCTCGAGGCCGAACCGCGCATCGGGGTCCTCGAATGCGCCCGGCGGCTCGGCGTCGCGCGCGGGACCGTGCAGGCGCGGCTCGACAAGCTCGTCGCGCGCGGGGTCGTGCGGGACTTCGGGCCGCGCGTCGACCCCGCGGCCCTCGGCTACCCGGTGACGGCGTTCGTGACCCTGGAGCTGCGGCAGGCCGTGGGCCACCAGCCGATGGCGCAGCGGCTCGCGCGCATCCCCGAGGTCCTGGAGGCGCACACCGTGACCGGCGCCGGGGACATGCTGTGCCGCATCGTCGCGCGCACGAACGCGGAGCTCCAGGACGTCATCGACCGGGTCCTCGCCAGCGAGGGCGTCCTGCGCGCGACCACCGTGATCGCCCTGGCGGAGCAGATCCCCCACCGCACGCTCCCGCTGGTCAAGGAGGCCGCGGGGCTCAGCTGACGGCGGGCAGGATGGTCCCGGTGACTTCCCCGAGGCCGATGACCGACCCGTCCGGGCCCGGCGCGGTGGCCTCGATGACGACGGTGTCGCCGTCCTCGAGGAACGTGCGGGACTCGCCGTCCCCGACGGTCACGGGCTCCTGGCCGCCCCAGGTGAGTTCGAGGAACGAGCCGCGCTCGCCGGGGCCGTCGCCGGAGACCGTCCCGGACGCGTACAGGTCGCCGGTGCGCAGCGACGCCCCGTTGACGGTCATGTGGGCGAGCATCTGCGCGGGCGTCCAGTACATGCCCTTGAACGGCGGCCGGGAGACCTCGGTGCCGTTCCAGCGCACCGACATCGACAGGTCGTAGCCGGACCGCGCGGTCTCCTGGAGGTACGGGAACGGCGCCGGGTCCTGCACGGGCGCTTCGGTCTTCGCGGCCGCGAGCGCGTCGAGCGGGGTGACCCAGTGGCCGATCGAGGTCGCGAAGGACTTCCCGAGGAACGGGCCGAGCGGCACGTACTCCCAGGCCTGGATGTCGCGCGCGGACCAGTCGTTGACCAGGACCGCGCCGAAGACGTGCTCGGTGAAGTCGTCGGGGCTCACGGGCGTGCCGAGGTCGGAGCCGACGCCGACGACGAAGCCCACTTCGGCCTCGATGTCGAGGCGGGCGCTGGGTCCGAACTCGACGGGGCCGCCGGGGGTCTTGCGCTGGCCGCGGGGGCGGACCACGGGCGTCCCGGAGGGGACGACGGTCCCGGCGCGGCCGTGGTAGCCGACCGGGAGGTGCTTCCAGTTGGGCAGCAAGGGCTCCGAGTCGGGCCGGAAGAGGCGGCCGAGGTTCGTGGCGTGCTGCTCGGAGGCGTAGAAGTCCACGTAGTCGGCGACGCTGAACGGGAGGTGCAGGCGGGCCTTGTGGACCGGGGTGAGGAGGGTCGCGGACTGGTCCCGGTGGCGGCGGTCGGCGAGGAGCTCGGTGAGCTGGTGGCGGACGAGGCGCCACGCGGGCGGGCCCATCGCGAGGAAGGCGTTGAGGTCGTGCTCGTGGAACGCGGGGCGGATCCACGGCAGGAAGAACTGGCCGGTGGCGAGCGCGCGCAGGTCCAGGACCTGGTCGCCGATGCGGACCCCGATGCGCGGGGCCGGGTCCTTGCGGGTCGAGAAGACGCCGTAGGGCAGGTGGGCGAGGCCGTAGGGGCCGGGGTCGGCGCCCTCGACCCAGCTGGTGGCGGCGGTCATGCGGCGTCCCCTCGGTGTAGGAGTCCCAGGTCCAGGAGGTCTTGCAGGGGCTCGTCGATCGAGCACGAGCCGAAGCCGGTCCACAGCGCGCGCGGGCGGCCGAGGAGGCGCTTCGCGCGGGCGGCGAGGCCGGCGGCGTCTTCGGAGGCGAGGACCGCGGCGGTCGCGTCCGGGTCGTTCTCGGCGACGGTGTCCGCGGCGACCAGGACGTTCATGAAGCCGTGGTGCCTGATGCCGGTGACGGGGTCGCGGTGGCGGACGGCGCGGTGCAGGCCCGCGGTGAGCTTGAAGCGCAGGCCGCGGCGGCGGCACGCGTGCATGGCGGCGGCGAGGTCCTCGGGGGCCGGGAACAGGTCGGCGGTGGCGCCGCCGGTGCGGAACTTCGGGGTGAACCCGGTGGGGCGGACCGCTTCGATCGCGTCCTCGTCGAGGGGGATCTCGGCGTAGACGGGCTTGCCGGCGAGGTGCTTCGCGAGCTCGTCGAGGGGGCGCCGCGACTCGTAGTGCGCGACCGCGACCTGCGGTCCGAGGGCTTCGACGGCGTCTTGGACCGCCGCGGGGTCGCCGTCGACGATGACGGCGATGCGCAGATCGGTGCGGCCGGGGTCGAGGTCGGCCAGGCGCGTCTGCGGGACGAGGAGCGGCCCGACGAGCGGCTCGTACCAGGACTGCCGGTAGCCGCGGTGGGCGGGGACGGCGGCTTCGAGCGGCGCGTTCCCGGGCGGGAAGAGCGCAGCGTCGTCGATCAGGTCCCGCAGCGCCGCGGGGATCATTCCGGCCATGTCCAGAGCCTAGAGCCGTTGCGCGCACCGGTCCAGCGGTCCGCGCACGCGGTGCGCGATCGGGACCGGCGGTGCGCGGAGCGGTCGAAATCGACCCGCGGGAGGACTATTCTCAGGGCATACCGTGACGGCGGCGACACCCACGGCCGCCGTCCGATCCGACAAAGGAGTCGTCGTGCCGTTCTACCGTTCGGTCGGGCAGATCCCCGACAAGCGACACACGCAGTTCCGTCAGGACGACGGGAGCCTGTACTCCGAGGAGCTCATGGGCCAGGAGGGCTTCTCCTCGGACTCGTCGCTCCTGTACCACCGGTACCGGCCCACCGCCATCAGCTCCAGCACCGAGCACCGGCCCGAGCGCGCCGAGCCGTCCCCGAACCACCCGCTCAAGCCCCGCCACTTCCGCACCCACAAGCTCGACGCCGCCGGGGACGCGGTCTTCGGCCGCGAGCACCTGCTGTCCAATGCGGACGTCAGGATCTCGTACTCGGTCGCCGACAAGCCCTCCCCCTTGTACCGCAACGCGATCGGCGACGAGTGCATCTACGTCGAGTCCGGGTCCGCGCGCGTCGAGACCTCCTTCGGCGCCATCGGCATCGGGCCAGGCGACTACCTCATCATGCCGATGTCCACGATCTACCGCGTGCTCCCCGAAGGCGACGAGCCGCTGCGGACGCTCGTCATCGAGTCCACCGGGCACATCACGCCGCCGAAGCGGTACCTGTCGGTGCGCGGCCAGTTCCTGGAGCACTCGCCGTACTGCGAGCGGGACCTGCGCAGTCCCGCGGAGCCGCTGCTCGTCGACGGCGAGGACGTCGACGTGTACGTGCAGCACCGCGGCCGCGGGTCGGCCACGCTGTGGACGAGGTTCACCTACGCGCACCACCCGTTCGACGTGGTCGGCTGGGACGGCTGCCTGTACCCATGGGTGTTCTCCATCCACGACTACGAGCCGATCACCGGCCGCATCCACCAGCCGCCGCCCGCGCACCAGGTGTTCCAGGGCCCGAACTTCGTGGTCTGCAACTTCGTGCCGCGCAAAGTGGACTACCACCCGGACGCGATCCCGGTGCCCTACAACCACCACAACGTCGACTCCGACGAGGTCATGTTCTACTGCGGCGGCAACTACGAGGCCCGCCGCGGCTCCGGCATCGAGCAGGGCTCGATCTCGCTGCACCCGTCCGGCTTCACCCACGGCCCCCAGCCCGGCGCCCCCGAGCGCTCCATCGGCGCCGAGTTCTTCGACGAGCTCGCCGTCATGATCGACACGTTCCGGCCCCTGGAGCTGTGCGAACCCGCGCTCGACGTCGAGGACACGAACTACGCCTGGACCTGGAACCGGGACCCCGGTGTGTAGCTCCCGGTGACGGGGCCGCCTTTCGCGGGCGGCCCCGTTTTCCGGTCGCGGACGCGGGCGCCGGGCCGATACAGTGGACCGGCCGGCCGCGGGACTCAGGTGCGATTCCCGGACTCGTTTTGTGAGCGACCTTTCGCCATCGCGCCGCCCGCTCCCCGGCCGGCACCCCCGTTCCCCTCCGAATGTTGAAGGCCCCCATGGAGTCCGTCGCCGATCTCGTCGCCGCCGAGGACGTGCTGCTGTTCGTGAACGCGGCCGTCGCCGCCACCGGCCAGGGCGAGTTCCACACCGGCGCCGAGCGCCAGGCGTGGTCCGTGGACTTCCTCCACGAGTACATGCTCGTGAACTACCGCGACCTGTACGCCGCCGCGCTCGCCCTCGGGATCAACGACCGCAACAAGGCGCAGATCGTCCTGCGGCTCCTGCGCACCGGCGCCGACGCGACCCCCGCGCAGCGCGCCGTCGAGGGCCGCCTCATCCGCCGGGCCCTGCGCGACCTGCCGAGCTCGCGGGTGTACCGCCTGTTCACGGCCCTTCAGAAGGCGAAGGTCAACAACCGGCGCACGCGGGCCGTCATGCGCGAATGGCTGTCGGCGCGGCCGGATCTCGGCTTCGAGGCCGTCAAGTACCGCGGCGCGTTCAAGCGCGCCGCCGTCCACGCGCACCTCGACCTCGACGGGCTCCCCGGCGAGGCGGGCACCGAGCTCGCCGATTTCCTGTTCGCGCCCACGGCGACCGGGAGATTCCGGACGCCGCTGTTCGAGACCTGGCGCCGCGCCCACTACGAGCAGGCCGCGGTCTTCGCGCTGCCGTACACCGTCGCCGAGGGCTTCGCCGCCGCGCACCGCATCCCCCGCGCGGTGTTCCTGGAGCGGATCGCCCCACAGCTCACCAGGAACGAGCGGCTGCGGCTCCAGCGCAGCGGCGGCGAAGCCGTCGCGCTCGACGCCACCGCGCTCGGGCGCATGCCGCTGACCAGGCTCGCCGCGTACGTCCTCGCGCTCCCCGCCGACGAACGCGAAGAGCGCCGCGCAGAACTCACCGGCGCGCTCCGGGCCGCGGCCCGGCGGACCGCCGGGGACCGGACCGGGACCTGGGGCAGTGTTGCGGCCGTGCTCGACGACTCCTACTCGGCGAGCGGCTCCACCGAGAAGCGGCGGCGGCCCCTCGTCGTCGCGCTCGCCGCGCACTACCTGCTCGAAGCGCTCGCGGGCGAGTTCCGGCCGCTGTGGCTGTCGGGCGATGACGATGCGCTGCTGGCGAAGCCGCGCGGCGTCACGGCGCTCGGCGAGCGGATCCTCGACGCGTTGGAGACCGCGCCGGAGACGCTGATCGTGGTCTCCGACGGCTGGGACAACGCGCCCGCCGGGCTCGCCGCGGAGGTCCTGCGCGTCTGGGGCGTGCGCCTCGATCCCGCGCGGCGCACCGCGATCGTGCACCTGAACCCGGTGTTCGACGCCGACGGCATCGGCGTGCGCCGCCTCGCGCCGAGCGTGCCGACCGCCGGAATTCGCGACGCGGAGGACCTGCCGGAGCTCGTGGCGTTCGCGCGCTTCGATGACGGCCGCTCCGGGATCGCCGAGCTCCGCGCCGCCGTCGACGCGCGCGTGGAGCGCTGGCTCGCCGAGGAGGACGCATGAGCCGCTTGACGTTCGCGGGCCTGGAGACCCGCCCGGGCCAGGTCTGGGGACAGGTCCGGCTGGTCCCGCTCGTGCGCGAGGCGCCCGTGGAGGGGCTGCGCATGCACCCGGGCGGGCTCGCCGACCTGGGCCTGCCCGCGGACGGCTGCTGGTACACGCCGCACGGGCTCACCGCCGAGTGGACCGGCGACGGCTCGGGCGTGCCCGAGTTCGGGACCGCGATGCGCATGGCGGCGTCCACAGTGAACGGATCGCGGCGGCCGAAGGGGAAGCCGCGGTTCGGGGACCTGCGCACCCGCGTGCGGTTCGTGCCGCGGCGCGGCGCCCTGGAGACGTACCTGCCGCTGGCGTTCAAGGCCCCGGTCGTGGCCTGGCCGGAGTGGTCCTCGCGGGCGTTCCGGCAGAGCCTGCTCCCGCAGCCGGACCGCACGTACTCGGGCGCGCTGGTCGACGGGCTCGCGGACGCCTTGCGGGTCTTCTAGATCCATCCCGACCAGTGCGGCGTGCTCGTGTACGTCGCCGACGCGCTCTCCGGCATGCTCGTGACCCCGCACCCCGACGACTACCTGCGGCTGCACCCCAGCCTCGTCGAGGACTCGTACGGCGAGCTGATCTGGCGGTACTCGATGCTGTACGACGCGGTGCCCGGGTTCGAGCCCCGCATCGACGCGTCCGGTGTGGACTCGCTGGCGGACCTGCGGGCCCGAGTCCGCTCCGTCCGGCGCGAATGGGCCGACTTCCACGACGGCACCCTCGCCGCGGGCCTCCTCGACCCCGACTACCACTTCACCGAGACCTACGCGATGGCGGACTTCCGGCTCGTCAGGTACCGGCCCTCCTTCACCTCGGTGCGCGAAAACCATGTGGGCGAGGCGATCCTGGACGCGGAGGGCCGCCCCGCGTTCCTCCAGTCGTTCCGACTCTCCGAGACCCAGGTCCGCCGGGCGCGGCTGCTCGAAGCCCTCTCAGTGAACGAGTGGCGCCTCGACGCGACCGCCGAAGCGCTCGGCCTGTCGACGCCCGCGCTCGTCGCGCTCCTCCACAACTCCGACCTCGACTGGATGCTCCGCCGCGACGTGGCCGACCGCAACCTGGCCCGGCACCGCGGTCAGTAGGACTTCAGGCGCGCGATGAGGTCGTCGTTGTCGAGGTCGGCGACCGGGCGCCACTCGGCGGCGTGGACCTCCGCGGCGGCCGGGGTGAGGTCCGTGGCGGTGGCGCGGAAGAGGTAGCGGACGTCGTAGTGGTCGTGCGCGCCTTCGCCTTTGCGGGGGTTGGCCGGGATCGGGTGGACGTCGATGTGGATCGGGGCCGGGTCGAGGAGGTCGAGCGCGGCGAGGCCGGTCTCCTCGACCGCCTCGCGGCGGGCCGCGTCCGGAAGGGACTCGTCGCCCGGTTCGAGGTGGCCGCCGGGCTGGAACCAGCGGTCGAGCGCGCGGTGGTGGACGAGCAGGACCTCGCCCGCGGGGTTGAGGACGATCGCGGAGGCCGTCACGTGGCCGGGCACGGTCGCGCGGTCGAAGCCGGACGGGGAGTCGAGGGCCAGCAGCGGCTGGACGTCGCAGGTCGACTCGGGCCAGCGGGTGAGATAGGCCGTCAAGTGTTCGCGCAGGTGGTCGATGGTGATGGGCACCGGGCCATTCTGCCAGCGCGCCGCGAGGGTAGGGCGCACCCCCGGCCGGGACGGGAGCCAGCATGATTCTCGGCAATCGCTTCCGCTGCCTACGTTGGGGTTCCAGGAGATTTCCCCCATGGAAGGCGAGCGAGATGGCATCCCTCAGAACGACGATCGGAGCGGCCGCGGCCGGGCTGCTGGCCGCCGCCGCGCTCGCGACGGCGCCGCCGGCGCCCGCCGCGGCGCAGGAGACGAGACTGGTGGAGACGGAGCTGGTGTTCCAGAGCGGCGACCGCGAGGTCGGCGCGACGGTCATCGCCCCTGAAGGCGCGCAAGGGCTTCCGGGCGTGGTCCTGGTCGCCGGGTCCGGGCCGGGGCCCGACCGGGACCGGTACCGGGCGAACGCGGAGGCGTTCGCGGAGGCCGGGGTCGTCGCGATGATCTACGACAAGCGCGGGACGGGCGAGGGCTACACGCAGTTCGAGGGCTCGTTCGCGGAGCTCGCCGACGACGCGAACGCCGCCGTCCAGGCGCTCCGCGTCCGCCCCGAGGTCGACCCCGGCCTGGTGGGCCTGCATGGGCACAGCGAAGGCGCGTGGACGGTGATCGAGGCGGCGGCGCGCTCCGACGCGGCGGCGTTCGTCATCACTTCGGGCGGCAGCGGGCTGCGGCCGGAGGACACGCAGGCGTGGATGAACCGCAACAGCCTCGTCCGCGAGGGGACCGGCGACGCGCTCGCCGAAGCGTTGGGCGACAGGATGATCGCGGCGCTCGTCGCGGACGGCTGGTTCCGGCTCGCCGGGTACGACCCGGTGCCGGCGCTCAGCGGGCTGGACCGGCCGTTCCTGGGGGTGTTCGCGGAGTTCGACCTGAACACGCCGCCGGGACGCACGATGGAGCTGTACGGAGATGCGCTGGAAGGGCACGACAATTACGCGCTGCGGCTGATCCCAGGCGTGGACCACCGGATGGTGGCCACGGTCGACGGCACGAAGGCCCCGGACTACGACCGCGACGAGATCGATCCGCGGTACGTCGCGACGGTGACCGAGTGGATCCACGGGCTCGCGGCCGGGGAGTCCGCGGTGGTCGTGGACCCGGTCCCGGTGGAGGCGGTCGCGTCGGGCCCGGTGGCGGCGGCGCCGTGGTTCGGGACGGCGACGGCGCTGCTGGCGGCGCTCGGGCTGTTCGCGGTGCTGTTCCTCGCGTACCCGGTGGCGGCGCTTGCCGCACGGGCCTCGGGGCGGGGGCCGTTGGCGGCGACGTGGGCGTCGCGGACCGTGGCGGCGATCGGGCTGCTGCTGCCGGTGCTGACGGCCTGCTATTCGGCGTGGATCCTCATGAGCGGCGGCCAGGAGCTGCTGGGCCCGGTGATCGCGGGGCGGCCGCTGCCGTGGCTGGTGCTCCAGGCGGCGGCGGTGGCGATGCCGGCCGCGGCGGTCGTGCTGGGCGTGCAGTGGTGGCGCCGGAGGAAATCGCTGGGAACCGGCTCGAAGCTGCGGTTCTCGGCACTCCTGGTGGGGGTCGCGCTGCTGGTCCCGTGGGGCGCGTACTGGGGTCTCGCGGCGTAGGGAACGCCCGGCGGCAGGGTGCCGCCGGGCGTCCGTTCGCCGATTTACATAAGCAGTGTATATACTTTCTCTATGGTCTCACGGGACCCGGACGACCTCGACCAGTTCTCCGCGCGGCTCACCTCCCAGGCGAGCCGGTTCGCGCGGACCGCCTCCCGCAAGGCCGGGACGCGGCGGTCCCTCATCTCGCTCCGCGCGCTCGCCAACCTCCAGCAGGACGGCGACCTGCGCGTGGGCGAACTGGCCCTGCGCGAGGCGATCACGCAGCCCGCGATGACCGCGGCCGTGAACCGCCTCGAAGCCGACGGGCTCGTCGTGCGCCGCGCCGACCCGGCCGACGCGCGGGCCGCCGTCGTGAGCCTCACCGGGGCCGGGGCCGAGGAGCTCCACGAGTTCCGGATGCGCGCCGCCGCGAAGGTGCGGCCCGCGCTCGAAGCGCTGGGCGAGGACGACATGGCGGTGATCGCCCGGGCCGCCGACCTGCTCGAAGCGCTCGCCGACCGGCTCAACAAGGAATGAACCCGGGGCCCGCGGCCCCGCGCATAGGAGGAAGTGCCCGAATGGAACAGCCCGAGAAGGCGTCGATCCTGCGCCAGCCGACGGCGGTGTGGGCCATCGCGTTCGCGTGCGCGGTGTCGTTCATGGGGATCGGCCTCGTGGACCCGATCCTGCCCGCGATCAGCGAGGGCCTCAAGGCCTCGCCGTCCCAGACGATGCTGCTCTTCACGAGCTACCTCATGATCACCGCGGTCGCGATGTTCTTCAGCGGCTTCATCTCCAGCCGCGTCGGCGTCAAGCGCACCCTCATCGCGGGGCTCGCGCTCATCGTCGTCTTCGCCGGGCTCGCGGGCGCTTCGGACACGGTCGGCCAGATCATCGGCTTCCGCGCGGGCTGGGGCCTCGGCAACGCCCTCTTCATCTCCACCGCCCTCGCCTCGATCGTCGGCGCGGCCTCGGGCGGCAGCCGCCAGGCCGTCATCCTCTACGAGGCGGCCCTGGGCATCGGCCTCGCCGTCGGCCCCCTCCTCGGCGGCGCGCTCGGCGAGGCGTCCTGGCGCGGGCCGTTCTTCGGCACCGCGGCCCTCATGGCGATCGCCCTCGTCGCGATCGTCGTACTGCTGAAGGGCCCCATCGCGAAACCCGCCCCGGTCCCGCTCACCGCCGGGTTCACGGCCCTGCGCGACCCCGCGCTGCGCACCCTCGCGATCACCGCGCTGTTCTACAACTACGCGTTCTTCACCCTGCTCGCGTATTCCCCCTATCCGATCGAAGCGGCCGCCGCGAAGTCCGGCCTCGACTTCGGCGCCCACGAACTCGGCCTGGTCTTCTTCGGCTGGGGCGCGGCCGTCGCCGTCACCTCGGTCTTCGCCGCCCCGATCCTGACCCGCCGCTTCGGCCTGCTCCCGGTCCTCTACTCGATGTTCGCCCTCCTCGGCGTCGCCTTGGCGGTCATGGGCATCGGCGTCACGTCCGCCCCGCTGCTCATCACCGTGGTGATCCTCGCGGGCCTCTTCCTCGGCGTCCTGAACACCGCCCTCACCGAGACCGTCATGGAGGCCACCACCCTCCCCCGCGGCGTCGCCTCCTCCACCTACTCAGGCGTCCGCTTCCTCGGAGGCGCCATCGCCCCCGCCGTCACCGGCACGATCGCCGAAACCTGGGGCGACGGCGCCCCCTACTGGCTCGCCGTCACCGCCCTCGCCATCGCCATCACCGTCCTGGCCCTCGGCAGAAACACCCTGGCCCACCTGACCCACCCCCACCAAGACGCCGAAACCGAAGCCCAACTCATCACCGTGGGCGACGAGGCTTAGAACCCAGTCCGACCAGCGAAGCGGGGCCCGGGCCGATGCGGCCCGGGCCCCGCGGCCGGTCACTTGCCTGACCACCACCAGAGCTGCATCATCACCTCGGTGTAGTACTGGACGAGGTAGCCGCCGGCGACGGCGTGGTCGCCGTCCTCGCGCCAGTTGAAGTTGCATCTGACCCAGGTGCCGTAGCCCTCGGCGTTGGCGCACCAGCGGTGGTTGATGGAGCCGAACTCGCTGAAGACGAGGGCGGTCGCGCCGTAGCCGTCCTTGTCGCCGTCGCGGACGTAGACGTAGTCGCCGTCGTACTCGATGCAGACCTGGGTGCTCCCGTGGGCGGCGTTCGCCGTCATGCACTGGCCGGTCGGGCCGGCGACCTTCGTGCCGTAGACGCACGCGACGCGTTCGAGCTCGCAGTCCTGGAAGTAGTTCGCCTCGGCCATGGCCGCCGACGGGATGGCGAAGACGGCGACGAGCGCGGCCGCGAGGAGGGTCGTGAGATGGAGGGCGGTGCGGTTCAGCTTGCGCCGCAACCGGTCTGAGGAGTGCTTCATGAGAGGTGTCCTTTCGGGTCGTTACACGCAGGAGTGCAGTACGGAGAACTCGGCCGCTTCGGCCTGCGCCGCGGCGTCCGGAACGGCGTTCTCCAGGGCGGCCACGATCGCGTCGGCGCCTTTACCGGCGAGGAGCTCCTCGACGCCCTGGTCGGGCAGGTCCTCCGCAGCCGCGGCGAACGCCGCCGCGTCCCCCACGGCGCCTTCCGATTCGCCGTTGCCGAGGACCCCGCCGTCGAACGGGATCTCCGACCCCTCGCCGAGGCCGCGCCACTGGGCCGGGGTGAACTCGCCGTCCTCGTCGCAGACGGCCGCCTCCCAGCGGACCGCCATGACGTACTCGTGCCCGACCTCCACCCGCGGGAAGCCGTACAGCGCCATCTCCACGGCGCCTTCGGTGTCCCCGTCGGCGAAGTGCCAACCGAGGGCGTTGTAGCTCCAGACCGCGGGGGCAGAGACCGGGGCGCCCTCCCTCGACCACAGCACGTCCTCGACGACGAGCGTGACGGTCCGGCCGATGATGCCCTCGCCGCGTTCGAGCTCCTCCGCCCCGGGCTCGATGGCCGCCTCCGACACGGCCTCGACGACGATCGCGTGGTCGGCGTAGGTGACCCAGTCGTCCGCGGTGATGCTCGGCAGGTAGTCGGCGCCGTGGCCCATGAGCACCTGGGCCTCGGGCGCCGCCTGGCCCTCCGGGGCGGGAGCGGCGAGCTCGGTGACGGCGATGCCGGTCAAGGCGGCGGCCGCGACGACGCCGGCCGCTGCCGCGATTCGGGTACGAGTACGCACGGGTCCTCCTCAGTAGGTGCCGTTGATGTTGTCGATGTTGTTGTCCTGGAGGACCTCCCCGTCGCTGACCGGATCCTCCATGCACCCGAGCCGCTCATCGCGCCGGCTCGTCAGCGGCGACGCCTGGTCCCCGTGGAGCAGGCCCACCGCGTGCCCGGTCTCGTGGCAGATGAGCCCGTTCTCGTAGTGGCCGCCGCCGAGGATGCGGATGTACTGCTGGTCGCACCGCAGGTGGTCGACGGCGTCATTGCAGAACGTGACACCGCTCGCGCCCGAGGGGACGCCAATGCCGCTCTCCTCGTAGACGATGTCCGTCTCGGCGCTCCCGGAGAACGCCGGCGTGCTGTCGAGGCTCACGGACAGATCCGTCGGCTCGAACACGTTCTCCATCACGTAGTCGACGCGATTGCGGTCCACCGTCTCCAGCATGTTCGTCCCGCCGCTGTCCATGTAGTACGTCAACGTGGCGTTGTCCGTCTGGCACGACAGGTACCCGTTCGGCGTGCTCCCCTCGTCCACGCACGCCAGGTTCGCGTACGGCGTCGGGTACATGTTGTCGGTGAACGCCGCCCACGCGGCCCCCGCCGTCACCGCCACCGCCGTGAACACCGAGACCGTCATGCACACGGCCTTCACGCTCATCCGCCTCGCTGAACTCGACATCAGGCGACTCCCCTTCCCGCCGCCCAACCACACTGACCGGCCCCCACGAGCCTAGAAAACCCCCAGTACACGCCCCGTACACGAGCAGTACACGACCCCGCGAACCCGCAGGCAGAAGAAAAGAAAAGGGCAAACAAAAAGGCCCGCCGAAAAGCGGGCCTTCATGATGGCTGGCCTGTTGGAGACGTACAGGCACGCCCTACCCCAGGTACAGGCCCTGCATAAACGCCTCACCGCCGCGAGCGACTCCACGGCAACAGGAAGTCGGTGAGAAGCGATATGTGCGCGAAGCGAATCCCAGGCATGAACACCGGCGACTTCAGCGAGATAACCAGCCGTCTGACCAGCCGAGACTTCGACATCCTCGAAACACTCGAACTCCGAAAGATCATGACCGCCGGCATGATCGAGGCTCTGTTCTTCCCCTCCCGCCACCAAGCCGGAGCCCGCCTCCTGACGCTCTTCGAGATGGGGCTCCTGGAGCGCTGGCGAAGCCCTGAAAGCAAGGCGTACCGCTACGTCCTCGGTTGGAGAGGCCAGCACATCAGGGCGGCAATCAAGGGAGAGAAGCCACCGCGAAAACAGGATGCGATCTTCCAGGCCCAACACAGATTCCTGTCCCAGCATCGCACTCACACCGAGGGCGTGAACGCGTTCTTCTGCCGTCTCTACTACTCGGCACGGAGCCGATCCGACGTGCAGGTCAAGGAGTGGTCAGACCGCGACCTGGGCCTGATCTCCATCAAACCGGACGGCACCGGGGAAGTCTCCTGGCAAGACAGCCAGACCCTCCGGTTCTGGCTAGAACACGACCGCGGCACCGAGACACTGAAGTACCTCGCCGCGAAGATCAAGTCATACAACGACAAGATCCGGCACTACGAGGACCGTCGGGACACCATCCTCCTCTTCGAGCTCTCAAGCCCGCGCCGCCTGCGCAACTTCCTTCCAGTCGCAACCGACACCTGGAAATCATGCATGGCCGAATGGGAGAACCCCCGCCTGATCGTGGGCATCAGCATCGCGGCTCACAACGAGCGCACCTTCACCCACCCCGAGGAGTTCCCGGACGCCTTCAACGACCGTCGCTGGCACATCCTCGGCTGGTCCGGCATCTACAACCTGACCGAACTCCCCACCCTCGCCGCCGAAATGCGAAACCCAAACCGGCCCGCCTGACCCCCAGGGGGTCGACCCCACAAGGTCGGCCCCCACCCAACCCCTCGCACGAACCCCACCAATGCCCCACAAGGCCAAGACCCACGTTCGTGCAGCTCAACCCCAATAACCAACCACACTCGAGAACCCCTAATACATAGTCCCAGCGAGAGAAGTTTTCAGAGAACCCGCAACGCAGGTTTCCCGGCCTACCCTCCCGGAGTTCAGGACATCGACAGCTGAACCAACCACGCCAGCTCTGCCTGACCGCACACCGTCTAGACGCCGCGGATGTCCGGTTAGCGTCAGCTCCACACCATCACCGACCAAACCATGGGAAATTGGGTTCCATGTCTGCACCTGAATGCGGAGCCCCACGAAGAAGAACGGACAGCCCTGCCGTCGCCCCGCAATCACCCGTGCAAGGACCACAGCAACGGTCAGCACCAGGCCTCAAGACTGCGGTCCGGCACGACCCCAACCGAGCGACCTGACGACGATGAGCTACGCCGATACCAAACTCGAACCTGGCAACGGTAGAAGGTGCAAGTACTCATCAAATGCTCGGATCGCCAAGAGCCCGCCAGCTGCGCGGTCTGAAAGACTGCGAAGACCTCGCCAAGGTCGCCCACTACCTAGACCTAGTCGCCCGCCTCGAACCAGGCTCCCTCCTCGACCAAGTTGAAGCACTCTGCTGCCCAGACACCGCCAACCTGATCCAAACTCTCACCGAGAAACTCCTGGAATGACCCACCGGCACCGACTCACTCGAGGCATTTCCGCATCGCAGGAATCCGGCAGATGCAGTCGCCGGAAAACCGACTGTATAAGCATGTCCGACCGGTCTCTGACGAAAGGCAAGTGGATTGCTTCGCGATGACTTCCAAAACAATCACGGTACGCTGGCGCTTAAGGAGGATGGCTGAGCTAGCCCGAATAAGGTGCGCACGACATCCTCATTCTACGCCGTATCTTTCCAAGGTACTACAACGACTTCACTCGCCCAGCCGCTCAACTTTCTCAGGTCTCGATACGACCCCTCGTATCCTAGCGAATGCAACACCAATAGAGAAAGATAATGACGGGTGACACACCACACCTCACGCAGAAGGCCGTCGTGCCGATAGATTGATTCCTGAGCCCCCTTCGGATGAACCAACTTGTTTCGGATCCGGGTTACAATGTCAGGCCCATCTAGTTTATCTTTACCTTCCCGCATCCGCGCATAGGCTGCCATTGCCGGAAGTAGGTGCTCGTCAATTCCCGAATCAACCTTTGCCTCCTTAAGCAGGAGCCGGAGGCGGCCTGCCGCATTCATCTTGATTCCTTCAAGATCAATTTCGTTCTTATAGCCAGCCTTGCTAATTCGGCCACTAAGAGCCAGTGATTGCCATTCCAGATGTTCCAAGCCAGCCGCGCCGTTCGTGATCCTCAATTCCAAGAAGCCCCGGTCGCTGATAGAACTGATCGCAAGAATCAACTGCATTCTCAACGCGGAGAATGCGTCACGATCCTTCGCCTTCTTAACCATCGTTTCTAGCAATCCCGCTAGAGAGGAGAGGTCTTGATCCCACCACCAGCCCGAACTAGTAGACTTGACAGGATCGCAATGTGGAGCACCCCACTCTTCCCACTTAGCCACACCCTTGCTATCAAATCCTACGGGAAGTATGGAAGCAATTCTTCGGCCAACCGCAAACGATATTCCTATCTCCAAAGCGTCAATCACAGGTCTGATGTCCCTCGGAGTAAATTGGGACCCATCAGCTCGTCGCACTTCCATCACATGCGTGATGACATTAGCGTGCGTTTCTTTAACAATCTCGAACACATTCTTATGATCCGGACGAGCATCAAAGGTGAAGATCCATCCGTCTGTCTCAAACCTCCACCGGCCACGCCAATACTTTGAATCATTGGCATCACTCTTATGCAGAATAATTGGCCCGTACCAGTTCGGAACGTTCAACCAATGAGTAATCACTTTATCCAGGAGCGTGTCATCAGATCCGAAAAATGAGCTGTTAGCAATTCCCTTGGATGAGCTTGTCCAAAAACCATGCAACAGCTGACCCTCTTCGACTCGGCGAAGAATCAGCTCGACATCAGAATAGCTATGGGCCACAAAAGGGTCATTCGACTCCACTTCCCATATTATCTTCATATTTGGCATGGTTGTAAGCAGAACACGTCCCCTCTTCTCAGAATCCGCCACACCCGCAATTGATCCATCAAAAAGCTCAATTGGTTCATTGGGACTATTAAACGGATAGCTCGGATCCATGGGCGCTTCGGTTCTAATATTCATTTCTCGATCTCCCCTTTCAGAATCTGTCCATCAGCACTATGTCTCGTCGAGGATCAGGCTTCAGCAATTGCCTTCGGCCGATATCCCACGGGGGCGATTGTAAGATTGATGCCTCTCCCAGTAAGCATCCGATCAAGGCGCGCTAGCGTTACCTTCGTGAAGGAGAATAGATCAGATGAAGTGATAATCTTTTCCCGCGCCATTACAAGCACTACCGACTTGGGGCGTTCAGGAATGATTTTTTCTGGCGCGCCGGATCGAATTGCAACTTTGCGAAGCTCGGACACTGCCTCCCCATCATGCAAAAGCGCATCTACCGAGACAATAACTTGCGCAATTAGATGGCTGGCGGCATCCGACTTAGGCACATGTTTGACATGAACATAATCGCCTTTGTGAGTAAGAATGTCACACGCCTCAAAACCTCGCTTATGAGCGCTTGTACGTATCAGTTTTTGATCGAGAGATACCCCTGGGACCAAAGGAGCAACTTCATCGTTATATGTCTTCTCCCTTGAATGCTTACGCCTGTCCCAGAAAGGCATATTCACAACTGCAGGTCGTTCAAAGATCCGGTCAATGGCATTCTGCAAGCGGTCTCCATAATCGGAATCCATCGAATACCATTTCGAATCGAAAAGACAGTATCGAGTTCCGTTAAGCTCGGTCTCAAACGTAAGCCAATTCAAGGCCGGGATCGCTCCGCTGACCGCTTCCTCTCCATCTCCATCACGAAAGAGCAATATCTTTACTCTCTTTGCCGCCTCGACTGGGTCGAGATGCCCTTTTCCCATTACGGCATCCAAGATATGATCAAGCGTAGGTAGATCCTCAATCACTTCAGGATTTCTAACGCCATTTCCAACAATCCGAAAGGACTCCGGGGTACCATTTTCACTTACTCGTTCATGAGGCCACCCCAATGCAAGCCGAGCGGTGTTGCCGCGGTCCCTTATTGCAGAAATCAACGCATAGTTGAGGTTATCAATTATGTCAGAGTGTTTCACTCGAGAGAACTGTTCTAGTGATCCAAGTTCTGGCTTTGGATCGGATGCCAGAACGGCAGAAATCGAATCAAGGTCTCGCATCAGATCATCTGGCTTCTTTCCCAACGGAATACTCAATGCATCGGCAGCCCTTATCTTGACGGTCTTATCTCCGGTTGTAAGTCCGGCAATTCTAGCCGACCCAGAGAGCTTAGTAACGATCTCACCAAAGTCTTCGATACCAAAGGCCCACAAGGACTCACCCGCAGGAATGGATGATCGGTCCGTCCTCGCTCGGTGATCTAGCTCGTTCTTCGTGAGAGATTGAATGGCTTCAGGAGACGCCGATCTTGTTGCAACTCGGATTCCAAAACCAGAGTCGATATGAGCCTGGCTTAGCAGTTGGAATCCCATACCAAAGGTAAGAGCCCAAGCCATGTCATCGCCATCGCGAACGAGGACTACTGCTGCCGCAGACTCATTTCCTAGTCCAACTTGAATCCCGGAAATGGTCGATACACGCCGAGACCATTTTGCTTCAGGAGTCTTGATTGTCCCTTGCACGAGGAGAGCCTCGCGATCTCCTATGACGCAAGGTTCATCAATAAATGCCCCTGCTTCAAGGTACTTAGACCGGATAAAGGCGACAAGGTTCGTGGCGCCGTGCATCCGGTACAAGGTGGTGCGGACGGACTGGGATTCGAGAGGAGCCATACAACATACTAACCAGAGTTCTCCGCAGAAGGTGGCCTTTCATCCTTTCGAGTGAACTCCACCTGGTCAATTTCCAACTAAAGGATTTACTACGTTGTTCATGAAATTTGGTATCAACCATCCCAAAAGAAGGTCAGTCCCTCTTGGGCGCAAAATACTTGGAGAGCATCTCTCCTACCCAGAATGGCTGACATAGCTCTCCGTGTGGACCCATTTCTTGGAACCAGGGTTTGATGTCGAGGACTGGGGTTCCGTCGATGGCGTCGAGGTCTTCGACGTGGAGGTCGAGGCCGTCGACTTTGAGGAGTTTGCAGCGGCTTACGCCGAGCCAGTTGGTGCGTCGCATGTTGCGGTGGCCGAAGACGCCGACTTTGGGCCATTCGGGGTTGTCGCGGGCCGCGCGGGCGCCGAAGTGCAGGTCAGTCTTGTCGGTGAGGTGGAAGTGGAAGACGACTTCGAGATGGGAGAACTCATCGAGGCCCTGCACCGACTCTACGGTGAAGTTGGGGTCGTCGATCCGGATGATCGCCTGGGTGCCGCCCCAGTAGTCGTCCGTGGGCTCCTTCCGCCCTCCGATGACGTGGGCGATCGGACGAACGGTGATGTCCTCTGACATGGCTCTCCCTGAATTTCTTATCTGGAGGCGAGGAGGAGGTCCTCGGCCCTGGCCCGGAGCTCGACTGCGGCCTCGACGTCGGCACCTTGGTGGGAGTCGAGCGTCGTGATCAGCGTCTTGACGACGCTTCGGGCACGGCCGGAACGGATGCCGTTCATGGCGTCCAGTGCTCGCGACCATGCATCGCAGGCTGATTCGAGTTCGCCTTGCTGAGCGAACACTTCGGCGAGATACCCGAGTGTGACAGCGTGTGTCCTGGCGAAGGTCTCCGCCCGCCGTGCATCCACGCTTCGCTCGAACTCCCGAGCGGCTCCGTCGAGGTCGCCCATGTCTCGCAATGCGCAGGCGGTTTCGTGGGCGAGGGAAGCTTCGCCGAAGAAGAAAACGCGGTCTGGTTCTTCGATTCCCGGATCGGCGGATGCGAGATCATCCTCGGCTTGAAGGAGAACTTGAGCAGCAGTCCGGTGTTCGCCGGCAGAAACCAGCGTTCGAGCTCGCACCACTCTGAGAAGCGCTCTCTCTCGCGGTGTGGCTAGCTCAATAGATGGGCCGGTGATAGAGGCGGCGGAGAAGTTGACCGCGTTGGCGGTCTGTCCTAGATCGTTCGCCTGATGCGCCATGGCACGCAGGACGTGCCCGCTGAGCGGTGCGTCTCCGGCTTCTGAAGCGAGTTCGACCGCCAGCGCAAAGGCTTGCTGCGCCTCTTGATGGCGACCGTCGTCAAATGCCATCCAACCAACGAGGTACGAAGCTTCACCTGCCGCGGAGAAGAGCTGCTGGCGAACGGCCTCACTTCGGAAGGTTCCGGCGAGCGCCTCGGACACGTCGGTCTTGAGGTATTCGGCGAGCGCATTGCGCGCATGTCCGCCACCTCGCCGTTGATCGGCTCGGGAGAACAGCGCGATCATGTCCTTGACTGCTGAAACGTCGCCTGCGCCTATTCGCTGAGGCGCAGCGGTAGGACCGCCATCGGCCCCGAGCAAGCCGGGGATCGAACTGACACCGAGGGAAAGCAGGGCTCTGCGGCGAATGACGTCCTCCTCTGCGAGCCGATGCCGTTCTTGGGCGACCACGTCCCGGTAGGCCGTGATCACCTCGTTCGGTACCGGGCGTTGGTCGGTCTCGTAAAAGCCTAGGGCCGCTTTGCTCCAGGGCAAGCGGCGGGCCATGTCGCCGAGGCTGAGGTCGACGGCGGTTCGTGCCGTTCTGAGTTGCTGGCCTGGGGTCATCTGTAGACACCTTGTAGACGGTTTGAGTCTTCCTGTCGGCTTCGCTGTAGACGATGCTACAAGCATGGCTCCCGAGAGTCATCCACCGCTTACACATGGGCCCTGGCTGCTCAGGCGGTGCGCAAGCCAGTGTTGTGCGGCCCGCCTTCGGCTTCCACACTTCAGGCGGGCCGCCTCACCAGATCAACCAAAGGGAGAAATGGTGACGACTCAGAGACTACGAGTCAACGACGGGAAGGGCAACCGGTCGGCCTCCGAGATCCTCGGATCGTGGCTGACCGGCAGAGGCAACAAGCTGACGGTCATGGCGCGGCGGGGCACGGGCTATGCGTCCGTGTGGCTCGATCACCAAGGGACGCCCGTGAAGATCGGGTATGCGGTTCACGCGGGCGGCGTTGTTCGCGAGGTTCGGTGGGAGGAGCCGTGGCGGGAGCAGACCGATGCGTGGAAGTCGCAGCAGCGGAGCCAGATCGCGGCGCTGGTTGCGGCCTGGCACGCCGAGCGTCCGGAACCGCAGGAGCCTGAGCCGCTTCCTGCGAGTGTGGTCGGGACGTTCGAGGTTGATGGGTTCCGGTTCGCCGTCGAGCCCGTCACGGCCGCCGAGCACGTGGTGCTCTGCCTCGTCAGCGCGATGAACGAGCTGACCCCCATTGCCGACCTCCTCCACGAAGGCGGGCGGATCTGCGGGATGGTCACCCGTCCTGGTTGGAAAGCCGCTCCTGAAGCTCGGCGGCGCCGCTGGCGAGCCGAGGTCGAATCCATCCTTCTACGCGCCGCCGAACGCGGCGCGCTCTGACCCTTCTCCCCCGCGGAGCCACCGGGTGGGCGGTGGCTCCGCACCCCCATTTCTCTTCATGATCTTGGAGCCTGTTGTGCTGCCTGCTGCAATCGATCTCGACGAACTGCTCATGGACCTGGAGGTTCGCGGGTATGGCCTCATCCGCGCCGAACCCGGCCAGGAAGCGATGACCACGGCCGCCGCTCGATTCGGAGCGCATGTGGGCGCAGGCTGGATGGGAGTCCGGCTGTTGGAATCCTCCGGCTCGGTTGATTGGCTGCCTCGCCACACAGAGCAGTTGGACGATCCTGAACCGCTGCGCTACTTCGCGCTCGGGTGTTTGGAGACGGCGAACAGTGGTGGTGCGACCTGCCTCTTCGACAGTCGTATCGCTGCCCGTGCGCTGCTGAAGTCTCTGCCCGAGCTGGCGCAGGTTCGCATCACCTACAGGACAGAATGGCGACCGACGGCTGCCACGCATCCTCTGGTCGTCCACGATCCGCAACACGGGGCTGTCTTGCGATTCCGGTCCGCGTTGGAGACGAATGCAGTTCAAGGGCCGTTGCCTCCCTCGGTCACGGAGGCGAGGCTCTACGCCGAGGTCGAGACTGTGCTCTCGGAAGCGGTCGCCGTGGTGCATCGCTGGCGGCCTGGTGATCTGCTCTTCGTCGATAACAGGGCCATGATCCACTCGCGCGAGCCGTTCACCGGCACGCGCCGGATGGTCCGCTACCGATACGACGACCCGCACTTCAAGACCGTCATAATCGCCCAATGAGACACATCCGCCTGCCCGCGCCGATCCTCCGAATGATCGCGCCGGGCATGCGGCTGTGGTGGCGGGTCCGGAAACCGGAGACGTTCGGGGTGAAGGCACTGCTGCTTCATCCCGATGGGTCCGGGCGGTTTCTCGTCGTCCGTCATTCCTACAGCGATCCGAGCCGCTGGGGTTTGCCCGGCGGCGGCTACAAACCGAGCGCGGAGACGCCAGCGCAAGCCGCGTTCCGAGAGGTATCCGAGGAACTCGCGCTCGTTATCCCGCCGGAGGCGTTCACCGTCTTGGACACCTTGGTAACCACGCTAGAGGGCAAGCGGGACACCTTGACGATCGTGCGAGCAATCGCGTCGACGGCGGAGGTGTCCCCGTCACCAGAGCTGGCCGAGACCCGATGGATCGAAGATGTTCGACGACTGGAACCTGCTCCGGTCTCGCGCTGGCTGATCGCCGCTGTCTCACACACGGACTTACCGGAGCTCGGATTCAGTTCTGGTTCACCGGCCAGACTGCCGCCGGGTCGCAGTGTGCCGGGCAAGCCAGCAGGTACACCTCATTGCCGAGGAACAGGTGATACGTCTTGCCGACACCGTTGGGTTGCTCCGGGGAACCTGGATATACGTCGAACTCCCAGTCCTCCGGCACCTGGCACAGGTACACCAGATCGGCACCGCACGCGCACTGATAGCTCTCAGGATATTGAGCCCATGAAGGCGTCCCGCCGACTTTGAACGTCTGCGCTCCTAGCCCGTACGCACTCGGCTCGTCATCGAAGACGCGCAGGGTCAACGGCAGGGCCCTCACCAACGGTTCGAAATCCGCCGCAGGCAGTGTTGCCCCGCGCTGCACCAGCACCCTCCAGAACGGCCCCGACTCGGGCGGCTGCGGCGCATCCCAGTACTTGTCCACGAGACGGCCTTCGGCCAAGGGCGGATTTGCGTAGTCGTTGTGGATCCGGCAATGGAAGACCGAAAGGTGATCGCCGCCGAACGGCCCCAGGTCCGCGGGCAGGTCGAGTTGGAAGAACAGCGTCATCCGCTCGCCGCAGAAGCACTCCGGCCACTCCTGGCCCTCCGCGAGGTAGGGCCAGCCGCCCAGCGAGTCCCGAGCCGGTCCTGCCAGCGGCTCGGTTCCGATCTCGATCACGTACGCGGGCAACTCCACCTGCATATCCGGCACCTCGGCTTCAACCATCCGCTTAACTTAGTACACCGGTCCGACAGGCGAAGCTCGCAGAACGCGGACGACGACGTTGCGACTGGCTGAACGATTCCGGGGACGCTGTCTGGTGTCTGCCCTGATTCGACCAGGACTCCGATTCTCTGATCTGGCTCTGTAGCTGGGGAAATGGTAGAATCGATGGGTCCAGGCCGTTCGATCGCGGCGAGACATCGCCATTGGTCGTTTTCTTTGTGCGTGTAGCCAGCGCGCGTTCTTGTGGTGTTCCCCCAGGTTCTCCCGTACGCGGGGCGGTTCGGGGTGCTCCGGAGCCGGGTAATTCGGGTCGCTCGACGGTGCGGCGAAGCGGGTCTACGGTGG
The DNA here is from genome assembly GCA_040643255.1 of Glycomyces sp. NPDC047369. Lineage (GTDB taxonomy): Bacteria > Actinomycetota > Actinomycetes > Mycobacteriales > Micromonosporaceae > Glycomyces. The sequence continues at coordinate 702,721 of JBEYTX010000004.1, forward strand.
CTTTGACCTGCTGTTTTGCTGTGGCGGGGTGGTGAGCCTCGTGGGTGGCAGAGAGGTGCGCGTAAGGGTCACCGGGGCGCTTCGGGATGACGTTGATGTGCGGTTGATCGTGGAGAGTCTGATCGATGCCGTGCTGGAGTCGGAGCGGAGCGGCGAGGGTGAGCCCGGGGGCGCGGATGCGGGTCGGACCGAATCATCCAGTCGGAAGGCCGATCGATCATGAGTCAGGACGTCAGGGCGAAGCGTGCCGTGCTCTATCTGCGGGTGTCCTCGCGGGGTCAGGTGGAGACGGACTACGACCCGGAGGGGAACTCGATTCCGGCGCAGCGGAAGGCGTGCCAGCGACGGGCTGAGGAGCTGGGGATGGAGGTCGTGGACGAGTACGTCGAGCCGGGGAAGTCGGGGATGACGGTCGATGGGCGTCCGAAGTTCCTGGAGATGATGGCGCGCATCCGGAATGAGAAGGATGTCGGGGCGATCATCGTGTACGCGAGGTCGCGGATGCACCGGGATACGGCAGACGCGGCGATCACGCGGCGGGAGTTGAAGAAGCTCGGAGTGCAGCTCGTCTCGATCATGGACTACACCGAGGACAGTTACGTCGGGGGCTTGGTGGCCGCGATCCTGGACGGGGTCAACGAGTATCAGTCGCGGGCGTCGGGTGCGGACGTGGCCTACAAGATGAGTGCGAAGGCGGCCAACGGAGGCACCGCTCATCAGGCGCCGATCGGGTACCTGAACACCGGAGTGATGGTCGACGGCCGCGAGGTCCGGACGGTCGTCTTGGACGAGGAGCGGGCGCCGCTCATTCGGATGATGTTCGAGCTGTATGCGAGCGGGACGTACTCGTTCCGGGAGGTGCAGCGGGTAGTCACCGAAGCCGGGCTTCGGACTCGGCCGAGCAAGCGGTGCCCGGCCGGGCGGGAGGTGCCGATGTACACCGTCGGCTCGATCCTGCGGAACCGGTACTACCTGGGGCGGGACACGTTCAAGGGCGTCGAGTACCAAGGACGGCATGAGCCGCTGGTGAGCCAGGAGTTGTTCGACCGAGTCCAGGACGTGATGCGGCAGAACAACGGCGGCATCCGGAAGCGGGTGTACGACCACCCACTGAAGGGGGTGTTGTGGTGCGGGCGTTGTCGGACCAGGTTCTACCTCGACATCGTGACCAATGGACGGGGCGTCAAGTACGCCTACTTCGTTTGCAGCGGCCGGGCCAACAAGACGTGCCGGAGCGAGCGGGTCCCCGTCGCCATCATGGAGGCCGAGGTGCAAGCCCACTATGCGCGCCTTCGGATTCCACCGTCACTGGCGAACGAGATCCAGGTGCAGCTTGATCGGGCCCTCTCAGAGCGGCAGCGGCTTGATGTCGAAGTCCGAGAGCAACTGAGTTCGGAGCGGGCTCGGCTCGAACGGCAGCAGGATCAGCTCTTGGAACTGGTCGGTGATCCAGACTGGCCGCAAGCTCGACTCAACGAGAAGGTTCGCGAACTGCGGGATCAGCTCACGCGGGTAACCGAGCGCTTGGAGAGGGTCGGCAGCGCCGGGTTGGAGGCCGCAGGACGCGCGGTCAACATGCTGCTCGAGCTGCTCGACGATCCAGTTCGGTTTCTTGAGGTGCTGCCTGAAGCCCAGCACCGGGCGATTCACCTCGGGTTCTTCGGACGGCTCTACGTCACGGTCGAGGACGGAGAACGTGAGCCCAAGGTGGTCGGTAACCAAGTCGCGGAGCTGATGGAACCGCTCGTATCCGTCGCGCAGGGAAGCGGCCGCCGTGGTGAGGGCAAACAAAAAGGCCCGCTGGGCGGGCCTGTTTGTTTGGATGAAACCAAATTGGCTGGGGTACCTGGACTCGAACCAAGAACGGCTGAACCAGAATCAGCTGTGTTGCCAATTACACCATACCCCAATGGTGTCGCAGCGCCTCGAAGCTCGTTGCGCCGACGGGATGTAACTGTACCGGACGCGCGGCGGGGGCTTCAAACGGGATCCGGTGAGCTGGGCCACGGGGGCGACGGCGGGCACGGGTGTGCGGAACCGCGGGAAAAGCGGCGGGGCGGGACAACCGGGGCGGTGCGGGGGGCGTATCTAGCGTGCCGGGCCACGCCGCCATCCACCACCGCGCGACGGGCCGGGCCCCCTACCCGTCACCTGAAAGAGGCCCAGTGGAGACCGAGGAGCAGCAAGAGGCCGAGTTCCGTTCCTTCGCGATCGCCCAGCGCGACAGCCTGCGGCGGTACGCCTACCTGCTGTGCGGGGACTGGTTCGAGGCCGACGACATCGTGCAGAAGGCCCTGACGAAGATGTTCGCCGCGTGGAGGCGCGTGGAGCCCGGCGGGGCGCCCGCGTACGTGCGGCGCATCGTCACGAACGTGTACTTCTCGCACCGCCGCCTGTCGTGGGTGCGCCGCGAGCGCGCCAGCGACGAGCTGCCGGTGCGGCGCCTCGACCGCCCCCAGGAGGAGGTCGACGTGCGGCTCGAGCTCGCGGCGGCGCTGGACCGGCTGCCGCCGCGGCAGCGGGCGACGCTCGTCCTGCGGTACTGGGAGCAGTTGTCAGTCGACGAGACCGCGGCGGCCATGGGCTGCTCCGCGGGCACCGTGAAGAGCCAGTGCGCCAAGGGAATCGCCAAGATGCGCGAGCTCCTCACCGACGCCGCCGTGCCTGCCCGGGCGTAGCGGAAGGAAGCGAACCACCATGAATCTGCAAGACGACCCCGGCGCGGTGCTCCGGGAGCTCATGCCCGATCGGCCGCCGTCCGGCCAGTTCGACCTCGACGGCATCGTCCGCGACGGCTACAAGGCGCGCCGCCGCCACCGCGCCGTCCTCGCGGGCGCGGCCGCGACCAGCGTCGCCGTCATCGCCGGGGTGCTGGCCCTGTCGATCACGGGCCTGCCGGGGTTCCTCGTCGACGGCCCGCCCGCGGCCGGGGAGGACCCGGATCCGGCCCTGTCGGGCTACCCGATGCCCGGGGAGGAGGGCTTCAGCGACGAGGCGACGGCGCAGGCGCTCACCGAGGCCGCACGGGACGCGTTCGCGCCGCTGCTCCTGGAGACCGGCCTGTTCCAGGAGTCCGATTTCACGACGGTCATGAACGAGCCCACCGAGCAGGAGATCCAGGAGTACGCCGAGGAGCAGGGCGTGAGCCCGGAGGAGGCCGCGCAGGACCTCCAATACGTGGCCGACTGGGGCGAGCTCGCGTTCAGCGGGCACACCAGCCCGGGGAACTACGGGCAGGTGCAGCTCTACAGCTACCTCGCGACGGTCCGGACCGGCCTGGACGAGGAGGGCGCCGGCGGCCGGATCCTGCTCGACGTGGAGGCGCTGCTGCCGGGCGGCTGGACCGACGAGCCGGGGCCCACGGGCGAGCAGTACTTCCCGCAGCACCTCATCGACGACGACGCGGACGAGTTCGAGCGGACCGAACTCGACGACGGCCGGGTCCTCTACACCGCGACCGACGGCTGCGAGCTGCACGCGGCCGTGGTCTACCCCGACGGGTCCGGACTCCGGGCCTCCTGGGACGGCTGCGACGGCGACATCGCTGTTGATGCGGGGCGGTTCGCCCAGGCGGTCCTCGCCATGCCGGAGACGGACTTCGACACGGCGAACCTGCACGGCGTCGGGGAGGTCGTGGACGTGCCTCCGGGGTGGCTCGCGTCGGACGACTCGTGGCGGCCGTGGGCCGAGGACGGCGCGCTGGCGACCGCCGTGGACGCCGGGGCGGCGCTCGCCGAGCGCGTGCCGGGGACGGTGGTGTTCGAGCCGTGGGTGATGCCCGAGCTCGATCCGGCAGATCCCGTGCGCGACGGCGAGGTCGCGCTGCGCGAGTACGTGATGAACGGCGAGATGCCGGTCGAGGGCGAGTCCTCGCCCGTGCCGTTCGACCTGGTGTACACGCTGCCCGGCGGCTGGGTGGCCGGCTTCGGCGACGCCGACGCGAGCGGGCCGTACCTTGCCGACTGCCGCCGGGGCGACTGCACTGAGGCCGAGGTCGAGGGCGGCGGCACCGCGTACGTGGCGCAGACGCGCATCGAGCACGACGCGGACCCCGAGATAGGGGTCGAGGAGCCGTGGTTCGAGGGCCAGTACGAGATCACGGTGGTCGACCCGGACGGCTGGGCGGTCATGGTGCGGATCTCGTTCCAGGACCCGGCGTTCGGTCTGACCGCGGAGGAGCTGACGGCGATCGTCGCGGCGCTCCCGGCGCCGGTGTACGACGAGGATGCAGTACCGGTCCTCGCCGAGTGAGACGCCGCGGGCGGGGCCCGCGGCAGTGACTCCGCGAGGCGGCCGCCGCTGCGGGTGCCGCCGCTTCGCGGACGCGATGCGGCCCCGACTCCGATGGAGCCGGGGCCGCATCGCGCCCTGCTGAGGAACGGCCTGCCAGGGGACGCGGGGTCCCCCGGTCCTCGCCGAGGCGTCCAGGGACGTCTAGTCGAGGACCTGCCAGTCGCGCGAGCCGAGGTACTCAGGGCGCGGCTGGTCAGCCGCGAACGGCTCGACCAGCGAGTTGTCGACGGCGTTGAACACGATGAACAGGTTCGAGCGCGGGAACGGCGTGATGTTCCCGTTCGAGCCGTGCATGCAGTTCGAGTCGAACCAGACCGCCGAGCCCGCGGGGCCGGTGAACTGGTGGATGCCGTACTTGTCGGCGAGGAGCCGCAGCGACGCCTGGTCGGGCGTGCCGATCTCCTGCTTGACCAGCGACGCCTTGTGGTTCTCCGCGGGGGTCTCGCCGATGCACGACACGAACGTCTGGTGCGAGCCGGGCATGATCATGAGCGAGCCGTTGAACGGGTAGTTCTCGGTCATCGCGAGCGACAGGCTCACCGCGCGCATGCGCGGCATGCCGTCCTCGGCGTGCCAGGTCTCGAAGTCCGAGTGCCACTCGAAGGGCGCGCCGCCGAAGCCGGGCTTGTAGTTGATCCGGCTCTGGTGGACGTACACGTCCGATCCGAGGATCTGGCGGGCGACCCCGGCGATCCGGTCGTCGCGGATGAGCGACGCGAAGAACGGCGAGATCTTGTGGACGTCGAAGACCGAGCGGACCTCGTCGGTGGTCCGCTCCCGCACAACCCGCTCGTCCCCTGCCAGGGACGGGTCGTGGAGGAGCTGCTCGATCTCGTTCTGGGCCGCGGCGAGCTCGGCCGGGCTGAGGAGCTGCTCCACGGGGGTGAAGCCGTCCTGCGTGTGGGCGTCGAGGTGCCGCTGCGTCAGCGGCCCGTCGGAGGCCCCGCCCCAGACGGCGGGGTCCTCGGTGCGGTAGATCAGGCGCGGTTCGTCGAACCGGCGCGTCGGATAGAGGTCGGTGGGCGACATGGTCGTTCGTTCCTCTCTGCGCCGCATGGGATGCGGCGCGTTCCGTCAGGCTTCTTCGGTGATGAGGGGGTAGACGCCGTCGGCGTCGTGGACCTCCCGGCCGGTGACCGGCGGGTTGAACACGCACACGCAGCGCAGGTCCTCCTCCACGTCGAGGGTGTGCCGCTCGTGTCCGTTGAGGACGTACATGGTCCCCGGCGCGAGCGCGTGGACCTCGCCGCTCTCCAGGTCGCGGAGCTTCGCGGACCCTTCGATGACGTAGACGGCCTCGACGTGGTTGGCGTAGTGCATCGTCGTGGAGGTCCCCGCGTAGAGGACGGTGTCGTGCAGGGAGAACCCGGTCCCGTCGCCCGCGAGCAGCAGGCGGCGCGAGCGCCACGTCCCGGCGGCCCGGTCGCGGTCGCCGCCTTCGACGTCGGCGGTGGTGCCGATGAGGTCCTGGAGCCTTCTGACGATCATGCGGCGCTCCCCGCTTCCTGTTCCTTGGCGACGGTCGCGACGGCTTCGCGGGCGATGCCGATGCCCTCCTCGAAGTCGTCCCTGCCGGTGGTGAGCGGCGGGAGGAGCTTGACGACCTCGTCCTCCGCGCCGGAGGTCTCCATGAGCAGGCCGTTCGCGAACGCCTCCTGGCAGACCTGCCCGGCATGCGCGGGCTCGGTGAAGACCAGGCCGCGCGCGAGGCCGCGGCCGCGGGTGGTGATGCCGAGCTCGGGATGGGACTCGGCGATGCCGCGGAGCTCGCCGTCGAGCCACGCCGCGCGGTCGTCGACCGCGGCGGTGAGGTCGTCGTCGCGCCAGAACGTCTCGAGCGCGGCGGTGGCGGTGACGAACGCGGGCGCGAACCCGCGGAACGTGCCGTTGTGCTCGCCGGGCTCCCACACGTCCAAGTGCGGCTTCATGAGCGTGAGCGCGAACGGCAGGCCCATGCCGGACAGGGACTTCGAGAGCGTGATGATGTCGGGGCTGATCCCGGCGCGCTCGAAGGAGAAGAACGGGCCGGTGCGCCCGCACCCCATCTGGATGTCGTCGACGATGAACAGCAGCTCGTGCTCGCGGCAGACCTGCTCGAGGCCGCGCAGCCACGCGTCGGAGGCGACGTTGACGCCGCCTTCGCCCTGGACGGTCTCCACGATGACCGCGGCGGGCCGGTCGAGCCCCGAGCCCGGGTCCTCCAGGAGGCTTCGCAGCCACAGGAAGTCGGGCGTGCGGCCGTCCATGTAGTTGTCGTACGGCATGGTCGCGGCGTTGTTGAGCGGGACGCCGGCGCCGCCGCGCTTCATGGAGTTCCCGGTGACCGCGAGGGCCCCGAGGGTCATGCCGTGGAAGCCGTTCGTGAAGGACACGACGGTCTCGCGGCCGGTGTACTTGCGCGCCAGCTTGAGCGCGGCCTCGACGGCGTTGTTGCCCGCGGGGCCGGGGAACTGGACCTTGTAGTCGAGGCCCCGCGGCGCGAGCACGAGGTCGCGGAACGTTTCGAGGAACCGGCGCTTGGCGACCGAGTACGTGTCGAGCGTGTGCACGACGTTGTCCTCGGCCAGGTAGGCGAGCAGCGCCTCCTTGAGCGCCGGGTGGTTGTGCCCGTAGTTGAGGGTGCCCGCCCCGGCAAAGAAGTCCACATAGGATCTTCCTTGCTCGTCGGTGATGCGGCTGCCCTTGGCGGTGGCGAACACCGTGGGCCAGTTGCGGCAGTAGGAGCGGACTTCTGATTCGACCTGTTCGAAAACCTGCATGAGTCTCTCTGGGTCGGCCTGTTCGGCGGTCCTCCGCTCGCCGTCCGCTGGGCGCGGACGGGCGCTTACCCGGGCCGGCACTGGTCGGTGCCCGGGTAGGGCGGGCTCAGTCCCGGGCGCGGCCCGTCGTGCCGCGCGGGGGCGTCAGCGGCCCACCGGGCGTTCCGGTCGGACGCGCGAGCGGCCCACCGGGCGCACCGATCGGGCGCGCGAGCGGCCCGATCCGGTGCAGCACTTCGGGTTCGTGTCCGGAGCCGAGCTCGTGCTCGGAGAACAGCACGTCGCGCGTCAGGTCCGCGCCGTTCGCTTCCGCGAACGACTCGAACAGGTGCGTCGACGCTTTGTTGTCGGGGGTCACGGTCGCTTCGACGAAGCGCACCCCGTAGTCGGCGCGCACGGTCCCGGCCAGGTGGCCGAGCATGCGCGATGCCAGTCCGCGCCTGCGGAAGTCCGGGCCCACGGCCACCTGCCACACGAAGAGCGTGTCGGGCGCGGCCGGGCGCCGGTATCCGGTGATGAAGCCCGCCAGGCGGTCTCCCGCGCGAGCGACGACGCTGGTGTCCGCGAAGTCGCGGCACCACAGCAGGTAGGCGTACCTGCTGTTCACGTCGAGGCCCCCCGATTCACGGGCGAGCCGTTCCATGGGGCCCCCGTCCGCCGGGCTCGGCGAGCCCAGTTCGAAACGGGTCGGGGAGCCCGGATCGAGCGGCCCCGCGGGGCCGCTCGAGTCCTTGACCTGGGTGCCGGCCCCTGCCGGGCTCGGAACACTTGCGTCACCGGATGGCATGGGGACGACCGTAACAAAGATCGGACCGATTGTTAAGCCCAACCGAACGATATTGTGAAGTTTTCCGCAAAGGTTCGCGGGAGCGTCTATGCTTCGCGGCCGCCTTCGGAGGTCTCGTCCTCGTCGTCGCCTTCGTACCCGCCGTCCTCGTACTCGACGTCGTCGTCGGCGCCGTGCCCTTGCGGGTCAAGGCGTTCGAGTCCGGCGCGCTCACTGATCGCGTGGCGCAGGGCCAGCTCGGGGTCGACCCCGGCCTGCCGCGCGGCGCTGACGGCGGCGAGCAGGAAGTCCCCGACGTCCTCCGGTGCGAGCTTCATCCCGTCCGGCAGCTCCGGCAGCTCCAGGGGCTCGCCCTGGTCGCTGAAGCGCTCGATGACCTTGGCGGCCAAGGCGAGCGACGGCAGCTGGCGGGAGACGCCGTCGGCCGGGTGGTCCCGGTGCGGCTTCTCGGCGGCCTTGGCCTCGTTCCAGTGCTCGTACAGGTCGTCGGGGTCGGCGTCGCCCCAGACGTGCGGGTGGCGGCGGATAATCTTCTCGACCAGGTCCCCCGCGACGTCGTCGATGTCGAAGTCCTCGGCGAGCGAGGCGTGCAGCAGCGGCTGGAACAGCAGGTCGCCGAGCTCCTCGCGCAGCTCGTCGGGGTCGCCCCCGGCGATCGCGTCGAGGACCTCGTAGGACTCCTCCAGCAGGTACGGGCCCAGGCTCTGGTGCGTCTGGCCGCGGTGCCACGGGCAGCCGTCCTCGGCGTGGAGGCGCGCGACCGCCTCGACGAGGTCGAGCAGTCGCGCGCCGGGCGGATCCCAAGAGCCGTAGACGACTTCGAGCTCCACTTCACCGCCCGCGACGTACTCGGCGAGCGCTTCGCGCAACTCCTCGTCGCCTTCCTCGCCGACGATCCAGACGCCGCCTTCCTCGAGGAACTCGGCGGCGTCCTCGACGATGTCGACGTCGATCCCGGCGCCGCGGATCGCCTCCACAGTGGGCGTCTCGTCGAACGCGGCCACCGCCTCGGCCTCTTGCAGTGCGTCCCACGCTTCGACGGAGAGGAGGCCGGCGGGGATGCGAGGGGAGGTCAGGAGCCAGGTGACGGTGCTCAACGCTGCGGGACCTCGACGGGGAACACCGAGGGGAGCGGGCTGAGGTCGAAGTCGCCGTAGCGGGGGTTCACGGAGATGTCGTACTCCTCGACGTACCCGGCGAGGTCGTCGGTGAACCCGGCGAGGAGCTCCAGGTCGGCCTGGCCGTACCCGGCGACGTTCGCGTCGGTCTGCGCGGCCTCGGCGACGCGCGCCATCTCGTCCTCGGTCAGCGCGCGGGGCTCGGCCTCGGCGACGAGGGCCTGGAAGTACTGCTCCGCTTCCAGCGCGATGGTCTCGAGCTCGTCGGCGCCCGCGCCGTTCACGGGGTCGAGGTCCATGGCGTGGCCCAGCTCGGAGTACAGCACGTACACGACGACCTGCTCCCGGTCGCCCGAGTAGTCGAAGACGCTCAGGTCCTCGCCCTGCTCCTCCCGGAAGTCCGCGATCGTCGTCACGTAACCGTCGATCGTGGACTCGGGCACCCGCTCGTCCCCGACGAACAGCGCCGCCCCCTGCTGGCTCCCGCAGGCCCCCAGCACGAGCAGCCCGACCGCGGCGACACCCGCCAGTCTCAGTGTGCGCACAGAGCACTCTCCTTCAATACCAAGGCCGCCCGATCGACAGCCCCTGTGACCTTAACCTCACCAGCAAACGCTCCACAATCCGCCCACCCCGGGCCGTTCGGGTCCGCGGTCACCACTCGGCGAGGAGTGGGGGTCCGGGGGGTGGGGTGGTTTGCCAGGTTTTGGTGAGGCGGTGGAGGCGGGGTGGGGCGGCTATTGAGGTGGCGGAGGAGATGCGGGCGTTGTGGGTGGTGAGGATGACCGTGCCTATGACGCGGTCGTCGACGGTGGCGATGAGGGCGGGGGCGGTGTTGACGAGGGCGGCGTGGAGGGCGGGGGTGCCTCCGGCGAGGCGGCGCTTGGCGGGGGTGGGTTTGAAGCCGCCGCGGATGACGCGGGCGAGGCGGGCGGGGCCGGTGTGGGACATGAGGGTCGCGGAGAGGCCGGCGCCGTCGGAGAGGCCGGTCGCGTCGTCGGTGAGGAGGGCGATGAGGCGGTCGGTGCGACCGGAGGCCGCGGCGGAGACGAAGGCCTCGACGATCTCGCGGGCGGCGGCGCGGTCGACTTCGGCGCGGGGTTCGGCGCGGACGCGGCGGCGGGCGCGCAGGGCGTGCTGCTGGCTCGCGGACTCGGTGATGTCGAGGATCTGCGCGATCTCCTTGTGGGAGTGGGAGAAGGCTTCCCGGAGGATGTAGACGGCGCGTTCGACGGGCGGGACCCGCTCCAGGAGGAGCAGCACGGCTATGGTGACGGATTCTCGTTGTTCCACTGTGTCCAGCGGGCCCAGCATCGGGTCGCCTTCGAGGAGTGGTTCGGGCAGCCAGGAGCCCACGGCGCGCTCCTTGCGGGACTGGGCCGAGCGGAGGCGGTCGAGAGCGAGGTTGGTGGTGACCTTGGTGAGCCAGGCTTCGGGGACGTCGATGCGGTCGCGGTCGGCGGCGTGCCAGCGCAGGAAGGCGTCCTGGACGACGTCCTCGGCGTCGGCGGCGGAGCCGAGGAGGCGGTACGCGAGGGAGGCCAGCCGGGTGCGGCTGGCCTCGAAGCGGGTGGCGGCGTCCATGGTCCGACTCTAGGGCCTCTCCGGTGGATCAGGGCGTGGCGTTATCCGAGTCCGTATTCACCGGAGAGGCCCCGGGCCGGGACGGCCTCGCGGCGGCGGGCCGCGGTGAGGCGGTGCCTGCGGGCGGGGAGGCCGTAGGTCGGGTGCCTGACGCCGAAGGCGGCGCCCTTGAGGATGGCGTTCTTCAGGCGGGCGGCGGTGCGGCCGCGGAGGGACCAGGTGGTGCGGCGCGAGCCGATAGCGAGGGCCTGGAAGACGGCGTCGCGGCGGCCGAGGCTGATGTGGTTGCCGTAGTAAGCGAGCGCGGTGCGGCCGATGCGGGCGCCGGTGAGGTCGCCGACGATGCCGCTGACGGCCTGCATGGCGGTGAATCCCGCTGAGGCGCAGGACATCGGGAGCGGTTCGCCGTCCTCGGCGAGGGTGAACGCGGCGTCGCCCGCGGCGTAGACGCCGGGGTGGGAGAGCGAGCGCATCTGGCGGTCGACGAGGATCTGCCCGGTGCCGTGGACGGCGAGGCCGCTGGCGGCGGCGATGGGGTGGACGGCGAAGCCCGCGGCCCACACGAGAGCGTCGGCGGCGAAGGCACGGCCGTCGGCGGCGCGGGCGCCTGTCGGGGTGGCTTCGGTGATGTCGGTGTGCTCGTGGACGGCGATGCCGAGCCGGTCGAAGGCGCGCAGCAGGTGCCCGCGGGCCTTGGGGCCGATCCAGCCGCCGAGTTCGCCGGAGGTGGCGAGGACGACGCGCAGGCCGGGCCGGGACTCGGCGATCTCGGTGGCGGCCTCGATGGCGGTGAGGTTGCCGCCGACGACGAGGACGGTGCCGTCGCCGTCGAGTTCGTCGAGGCGGGCGCGCAGGCGCAGGGCGGCGGGCCGGGACGCGACGTGGTGGGCGTGCTCGGCGCCGGGGACCTGCGCGGCGGCGGTGGAGCCGAGGGCGTACAGGAGCGTGTCGTAGGCGAGGGCGTCGCCGGATTCGAGATCCACCGTGCGGGCGTCGGGGTCGACGGCGGCGACGCGGTCCTGGACGAAGCGGATGCCGTGGTGCGAGAAGAGGTCGGCGAGGCCGCGGCGGGGCAGGTCCTGTCCGGCGGCGACCTGGTGGAGGCGGAGGCGCTCGACGAAGTCGGGTTCGGCGCTGACGACGGTGACCTCGACGTCGCCGGGGTGGAGGCGGCGCGCGAGGGCGCCCGCGGCCCAGGTCCCGGCGTATCCGGCGCCGAGGACGATGATGCGGTGCTTCGGGTTCATGGTCCCACTCCTGTCTGGCTGACTCGGACTCTGAACGGGACAGGGCCGGGATCCATGACAGGAGCGGGTTGTGCGGTGCATCTCAGTCGGCGCTGTCCTCGTCGCCCGCGGGGACTCGGGGGCGGCCGCCGTTGTTGACGAAGCGGCGGTGTTGGGCCTGGTCCATCTCGTACCGGGCGTACCAGGGCGCCCACCCGTCCTGCCGGAACCACTGGCGGCCGGTGCGGGAGGCGAGGCCGCCGAGGACGCACAGCCCCATGACGATCCAGATCGGGGCGATGACGAGCGCGGTGACGTCGCCGTAGGTCCGGGAGACGCCGACGATGCCGATCGCGGTGTTCGCGACCGCGAAGACGAGCGCGAACGTGCGGGCCCAGCGGCGGCCGCGGCCGAGCTGGAACACGATGGCCGCGTAGGGGATCGTCAGGAGCGCGATGAGCGGCAGGACGATCGCGATGGGGAACGAGGTGCCGACGGGCAGGGCCTGCTCCAGTTCGGAGACGCCGGGGACGTCGGCGGTGCGGGACTCGACCCAGCGGAGCAGGCGCGGACCGAGGCCGAGGCTGACGCTGACCAGCATGAAGTACTGGAACACCATCATGACCTGGGCGAGGTCGACCGAATGCGGCTTGTCGTAGAGCGGTGCGGGGCCGGAAGCGACGGGGCTGTTCACGGGAGCTCCAAACACTGGGCTGCTTCCAGGGTACGTCCGCGAAGCCGCTGGTGGGGAACCGGTTTTCAGCGGTCGCGGGCGCGCGGCCCGGCCCAGCGCCACACGGGGGGCGAGACGAGCGCACCGAGGCAGGCGAGGTCGAGGACGCCCGCGAGCTTCTCGAGCGGCGGGGCGGCGATCCAAGCGTCGGGGTCGGCGAGGAGGACCATCGCGGGCACCCCGGTGGTGACGACCGCGAGGAACCAGGCCCAGGCGCGGCGGTGCCAGATCCCGAAGGCGTACAGCAGGAGCAGCGACGCGGCGGCGACGAGGACGGTCAGGAACGCCGGGCTCGTGTAGCCCATGCGCCCGCACTGGACGTCGTGCGGGCCGCACGCGAAGTACTCGGGGATGAGCACGGCCATGAAGTCGATCCAGCCGAGGACGAGCAGGCCCATGAGCAGCCGCACGGTCAGCGGCCGCGGTTCGGTCGGGGTGCCCATGGACTCATTGTGCTGCACCGGGGGCGGCCCGGCGCAGGGGACGGTAGAACTCGCGCAGGTCCTGCACGAGGAGGTCGGGGGCCTCCATGGCGGCGAAGTGCCCGCCGCGGTCGAACTCGGTCCAGCGGACGATCCGGTGCGAGCGTTCGAGGAGCCCGCGGACCGCCGGGTCGGTCGGGAAGACCGCGACGCCGGTCGGCACGTCCGAGCGCGGGGCCGCGGGCTCGTCGCGGACGGCCCGGTACTGGTGCGCCGAGGTCGCGCCGGTGCCGGTGAGCCAGTACAGGGTGACGTTCGTGAGCAGCTGGTCGACGTCGACGGCGTGCTCGGGGAGCCGGGCCGCGGGGTCGGTCCAGTCGTGGAACTTGTCGGCGATCCACGCGAGCTGCCCGACCGGCGAGTCGTTGAGCGCGTAAGCGATCGTCTGCGGTTTCGTGGACTGGAGGTCGGCGTAGCCGGTGCCGTGGCGCACCAGGTCCCGCACGGAGGCGAGCCGCGCCAGTTCGTCGGGGGCGAGGGACGCGAGGCCGGGGTCGTCCGGCGGCGGGAGTTCGAGGCCGCCGTTGACGTGGACGCCGACGACCCGGTCGGGGGCGAGGCGCCCGAGGGCCGGGGAGACCTTCGAGCCGGTGTCGCCGCCGTGCGCGCCGAACCGGTCGTAGCCGAGCCGGTCCATGAGCGCGAGCCAGGCGCGGGCGATCCGCGGGTGGTCCCAGTCGGGCGCGGACAGCGGGGTGGAGAACGCGAACCCGGGCAGCGAGGGGGCGACGACGTGGAACGCGTCGGCGGGGTCGCCGCCGTGGGCGCGCGGGTCGGCGAGCGGGCCGAGGATCTTCAGGAACTCCACGACCGATCCGGGCCAGCCGTGGGTGACGACGAGCGGGAGCGCGCCGGGCTCGGGCGAGCGCACGTGCAGGAAGTGGATCCGCTGGCCGTCGATGTCGGTGAGGCCCTGGGGGAACGCGTTCAGGGACGCTTCGTGGGCCCGCCAGTCGTAGTCGTGGAGCCAGTGGTCGGCGAGGCGGCGCAGGTACAGGACCGGGACGCCGCTCGCCCAGCCCGGTTCGGGGCTCGCGGCGGGCCAGCGCGTCAGGCGCAGGCGGTCGTGCAGGTCGTCGAGGGCGGCCTGCGGGACGTCGATGCGGAATGCGGCGATCGGTGCTCCCATCGGCCCCATGCAATCAGAGGGCGCGGCCGCGGCCCGCGAGGGGTCCCGGGACCGGGTCCGAGGACTTGACGCGTCCGCGGACGCGAGGACACTGAGGGGGAGACGGATCGGGAGGTCGCGATGGGGTTCTCAGGGTCTCGGGAGGCGGGGCTGCGGGTGGTCGTCACCGGCGCCGGGCGCGGGTTCGGGCGGGCGCTGGCGGTGTCGCTGGGGCGCGACGGCGCGGAGGTGTTCGTGTCGGCGCGGCGCTTCGACGCGGCGGAGGAGACGGCGCAGCTGGTGCGGCACGCCGGCGGGCGGGCGCACGCGTTCGAGTGCGACCTCGCGGATCCGGTGTCGGTGCGGGAGTTCGCCGAAGCGCTCGGCGAGACGCGCGACGCGGTGGACGTGCTGGTGAACAACGGCGCGCCGTACCTGGACGCGGGCGGGTTCACGGAGGCGACGGACGAGCAGGTCGCGGAGGTGATCGCGGCGGGGGCGGCCGGGACGGTGCTGGTGACGAAGGCGGTGCTGCCGCTGCTGCTGCGCAGCGCGCGGCCCGACATCGTGACGATGGTGTCGGGGTGCGGCGAGTACGGGAACCACCGGTCGGCCGCGCACGAGGCGTTCTACGCGGCGAAGGCCGCGCAGGCGGGGTTCACGGAGGTCCTGTCGAAGCGGTTGCGGCCCAGCGGGGTCCGGGTGATCTCGCTGTACCCGCCGGACTTCGACGACGCGGACCCGCTGGGCCCGGGGTGGGACGAGGCGCGCGGGACGGGGGACGCGCTGGGCGCCCGGTCGCTCGTGGACTGCGTCCGGTTCGCGATCGGGCAGCCCCGCGACTGCTTCATCAAGAGCTTCTACTTCGAGCAGGCCTGAGCCGCAGCGGTTCAGGCCGGGACGGGCGCGTCCTCCGGGACGATGTCGGTGATGAGGTCGGCGCACCACTGGAGGAGCGCGAGGCCCTCCAGGGGCTTGCCGCCGACGCGGGAGGTCGTGGGCCGCGGGACGCTGATGAGGCCCGCGGGGGCCTTGTAGTGGGCGTCCGGGTAGTGGCGGCCCAGGCGCAGCTGCCTCGAATCCGGGAGCTCTACTGTGGAGAACCGGAGGTTCTTGCCCTGCAAGGCGATGTCGGTGAGGCCGTGGCGGCGGGCGAGGAGCCGGAAGCGCGCCAGGTGGAACAGGGTGAGCACCTGCTCGGGCGCGGGCCCGTACCGGTCCTCCATCTCCTCGCGGACCTCGTCGAGCTCGGCCTCGTCGCGGACCTCGGAGACCTTGCGGTACATCTCGAGCCGCAGCCGCTCGACCTCGATGTAGTCGAACGGGATGTTGGCGTCGAGCGGCAGCTCGACCTTGACGGGCGGCGGGGGCTCCTCGGTGCCGCCCTTGAAGGACGCGACGGCCTCGCCGACCATCCGCAGGTACAGGTCGAAGCCGACGTCGGCGATGTGCCCGGACTGCTCGGCGCCCAGCAGGTTCCCGGCGCCGCGGATCTCCAGGTCCTTCATGGCGACGTACATGCCGGCGCCGAGCTCGGAGTGCTGCGCGATCGTCGCGAGCCGCTCGTGCGCGGTCTCCGACAGCGGCTGCTCCGGCGGGAACAGGAAGTACGCGTACGCGCGCTCGCGCGAGCGCCCGACGCGGCCGCGGATCTGGTGCAGCTGCGAGAGGCCGAGGAGGTCGGCGCGCTCGACGATGAGGGTGTTCGCGTTCGGGATGTCGATGCCGGACTCGATGATCGTGGTCGAGACGAGCACGTCGTACTCGCCCTCCCAGAAGCCCTGCATGATCTGCTCCAGCTGCGTCTCGCTCATCTTGCCGTGGGCGACCGCGATGCGGGCCTCGGGGATGAGCTCGCGCAGGCGGGTCGCGGCCCGGTCGATCGACTCGACCCGGTTGTGCAGGTAGAACGCCTGCCCGTCGCGCAGCAGCTCGCGGCGGATCGCCGCGGCGACCTGCTTGCCCTCCCACGCGCCCACGTAGGTGAGCACGGGGTGGCGCTCCTCGGGGGGCGTGGAGATCTGCGACATCTCGCGGATCCCGGTCACCGCCATCTCCAGGGTCCGCGGGATCGGCGTCGCGGACATGGTGAGCACGTCGACGGCGGTGCGCAGCGCCTTGAGCTTCTCCTTGTGCTCCACGCCGAACCGCTGCTCCTCGTCGACGATGATGAGCCCGAGGTCCTTGAAGCGGGTCTCGGCCTGGAGGAGCCGGTGCGTGCCGACGAGGATGTCCACTTCGCCCGCGGCGATGCCGCGCTGGATCTCGGCGGCCTCGCGCGCGGACTGGAACCGCGACAGCTGCTTGATCTTCACCGGGAACTGGCCCATGCGCTCGACGAACGTGCCGTAGTGCTGCGAGGCGAGGAGCGTGGTCGGGACGAGGACCGCGACCTGCTTGCCGTCCTGCACGGCCTTGAACGCGGCGCGCACGGCGACCTCGGTCTTGCCGTAGCCGACGTCGCCCATGACGAGCCGGTCCATGGGGACGCGGGCCTCCATGTCGGCCTTGGTGTCGATGATCGCCGAGAGCTGGTCGGGGGTCTCGATGTACGGGAACGCGTCCTCCAGCTCGCGCTGCCACGGCGTGTCCGGGCTGAACGCGTGGCCTTCGGCCGCTTGGCGGGCGGCGTACAGCTGGATCAGCTCGGCCGCGATCTCGCGGACGGCCTTGCGGGCGCGGCGCTTCGTCTTCTGCCAGTCGGCGCCGCCGAGCTTGTGGACGGTGGGCTGCTCGCCGCCGACGTACCGGGTGAGCTGGTCGAGGGAGTCGGTCGGCACGAACAGGCGGTCGCCGGGCTGGCCGCGCTTCGAGGCGGCGTACTCGATGACGAGGTACTCGCGCTCGGCGCCGCCGATCGCGCGGCGCACCATCTCCACGTACTTGCCGACGCCGTGCGCGTCGTGGACGACGAAGTCGCCGGGTGAGAGCTCCAGCGGGTTGACCGCGCCTCTGCGCTTGGCGGCTTTGCCTTTGCGGGGCCGCTGGGCCGCGAGGGCCTTGCCGCCCGCGATGTCCGCGGCCGTGACGGTGACGAGGTGGTCGCTGGCGAAGCCGAGCGCGAGGGTGCCGACGCACGCGACGACCTCGCCGCGCGCGAAGCCGTCGGGCGCGGACTCCAGGTGCGCGCCGATGCCTTCGGCGCGCAGCTGCTCGGCGGCGCGCTCGGCGCCGCCGAGGGCCGGGTAGACGACCGCGACGGCGCGGCCCGCGCGCGTCCAGGAGCGCATGTCCTCCACGAGCTGCGCCGTGTTCCCGTGGTAGCGCGGGGTTTCGGCGAAGCCGAGGTCGACGGTGAGGCCGTCGTCCTCGACGCCGGTGCCGTAGGAGAGCGGCTCGCCGGTGATCGCGGCGAGTTCGGCGGCCGAGG
Source organism: Glycomyces sp. NPDC047369 (assembly GCA_040643255.1). Taxonomy (GTDB): domain Bacteria; phylum Actinomycetota; class Actinomycetes; order Mycobacteriales; family Micromonosporaceae; genus Glycomyces. Next base: position 720,181 of record JBEYTX010000004.1, read on the forward strand.
CGTCGTCGATCGCGTCCTCGGGGGCGACGGCGAACGGCGAGATCGTCCACCACCGCTGGCCCTTCGCGATCGCGGCGGTCCGGGCCTCGGCGAGGTCGTGGAACGTGCCCGCGCCGAGGTCGACGGGCGCCTCTCCTCCGGCCGCGGCGGCGGCCCAGGACGCTTCGAGGAACTCGTTCGAGGTGGCGACGAGGTCGAGCGCGCGGGTGCGGATCCGCTCGGGCTCGATCGCGACGACGAGCGCCTCCCGCGGCAGGACCTCCTGGAACAGCTCCAGGTTCCCGGTCCCGGCGAGCGCGGGCAGCAGCGACTCCATGCCTTCGACGGGGATGCCCTGGGCGAGCTTCGCGCACATCTCGGCGAGCCCCGGGTAGGCCTCGCCGAGGTCGGCGGCGCGCTCGCGGACCTCGTCGGTGAGGAGCAGTTCGCGGCAGGCGACGGCGCGCAGCTCGGCGGGATGGTCGTCGGTGTCGAGGGACCGCTGGTCGGCGACGGAGAACTCGCGGATGGTGTCGACCTCGTCGCCGAAGAACTCCAGGCGCAGCGGGTGCTGGGCGGTCGGCGGGAACACGTCGAGGATGCCGCCGCGGACGGCGAACTCGCCGCGCTTCTCCACGAGGTCGACGCGCTCGTACGCGAGGTCGACGAGGTGCGCGGCGAGGTCGGTGAGGTCGGTCTCGTCGCCGCGGCGCAGGAGCACGGGCTCGCGCGAGCCCAGGCCCTTGAGCTGGGGCTGGAGGGCGCCGCGGACGGGCGTGACGATGACGCGCGGGACGTCCCCGGCGTGGAGGCGGTGCAGCAGGTCGAGGCGGGCGCCGACGGTGTCGGAGCGCGGGGAGAGCCGCTCGTGCGGCAGGGTCTCCCAGGCCGGGTAGTAGGCGATGTCGTCCTCGGCGATGAACGACGCGAGGGACTCGGCGAGCTCCTCCGCCTCGCGGGAGGTCGCGGTGATCGCGAGGACGGGCCCGGCGGCGTGCCGGGCGGCCTGGGCGAGCGCCAGGGGCCGGGCGCCGGGGACGGCGACGACGTCGACCGGGCGGTCGGACCCGGAGGCCAGTTCGGCGAGGCGCGCGAGCTTGGGTGCTTGCGCGGCCGCGTCGAGCAGGCTCGCGAGCTTCGGCTGGCCTTCGGACATTCGCGGGCTCCCTGTGCGAGCAGACTCGCCCGGCGGATCCCGGGCACGACGGATGGCCGGAGACAGCCCTGACGGGGGGCTGTTCCGGCGACCGGTCGAGTCTACCTCGCGGCGTCCCGAAGGGCGCCCGCGATTATCGGGGCGGTTGTCGGCGCGCTAGTTCGAGGCGCCGCGGCCGCCCTGGTCGAAGATGAGCGACTGGATCTCCGGCAGGTTGTAGAGCATGCCGATGACGACGAGGACGGTGAGGATCGGCAGGAGGATGCGGTTCTCCTCCTTGCCGCCCGCGCGCAGCGCGATGGACTTCGGCAGGCCGATGTCCTTCCAGCGGCGGCCCTGGATCGGGAGGGGGAAGAACAGCGGCGAGCCCATCTTGGTGATCATGTCGCCGAGGATGTGGATGAAGCAGCCGATGCCCATGGCGAGGCCGAGGATCCAGTAGTCGCGGCCCTCGGGGAGGAGCCGGAACATGCCGTAGGCGGCGACGAGGGAGACGCCGGTGACGACGATCCAGCCCTTCTTCTCCACGGTCTCGGCGAGCAGGCCGCGGACGGCGAGACCGGTGAGGACGAACAGGATCGCGACCACGGCGGGCTTCCCGAACCAGTACGCGAGGTAGCCGGTGCCGGTGCCGACGAGCGCGGCGTGGACGAACGTGTGCGTGAACGTGCGGTGGCCGTTCTTGCGGGGCTTGTCCTTCTTGGACTTGGTGAGCAGGTAGAACCAGTAGCAGAGCCGCTCGACGACCTCGGCGACCATCAGGGACGCGACGCCGAAGGAGCGGGCCACAGTGGACCCGCCCTTGTTCTCGGTGACCTTGCCGGCGCAGTCGATGTCGGGGTAGAGCGCGGCGCCGGCGGCGACGATCGTGCCGACGACCAGTTCCGCGGAGGACTGGTCGATGCCGAACGCGACGTCGGCGACGGCCGATCCCGCGAGCCACAAGGCGGCGCCGGACATGGCGTGGGTCGGACCCATGACCATAGGGGGACTCCTTCAGGGCAAAGCTGTTGCAGGGCGGTGTTCTCAGGGCGGCGGTGAGCAGTCGAGAAGCTGGCGACACTATCCCACACCGGCACCAAACCCGGTGTCCCAGGAGTATCCGGACGCCGCAACAGGATTCGCATACCGGTCCGATTACGACCGGCCCGGGCGGGGGCCGTTCGCGCTATGGTCGAGGGGTGTTCGACTCTGCCCAGCTGGCCGCGTACCTCGAACGCGTGGGCGTCACGGCCCCGCGGCGCCCGACGCTGCACGCGCTCAGGCGGGTCCACCGCGCCCACGTCGCCGCGATGCCCTACGAGAACCTCGACATCCAGCTGGGGCGCCCGATAAGCCTCGACCCCGACGCGCTGTTCGCGAAGCTCGTCGCGGGCGGGCGCGGCGGCTACTGCTACGAGCACAACGGCGTGATGGCGCTGGCGCTGGAGGCCATGGGCTTCGACGTGCGCCGCGTCCTCGGCGGGGTCGCCCGCGAGACCGAGGGCGACAAGAACTGGTGGAACCACATGCCGCTCGTGGTGCGCTTCGAGGGGAAGCACGGCGGCACGGAGTACCTGGCGGACGCGGGGATCGGGACGGGCTTCCGCGACCCCCTGCCGATCCGCAACGGCAGCTACCGGGTCGGGGCGTTCAACTTCGGCATGTGGAGCCTCGGCGGCGACACCTGGCGCTGCTCGATCGACCCGCGCGTCTCGAACCTGACGTTCGACTTCCGGCTCCCCGCACGGCGACCCGAGGAGTTCGCGGACCGGTGCCTGGAGCTGTCCACCTCGCCCGAGTCGCCGTTCGTGAAGACCCTGACGGTGCAGAACCCGCGCGAGAACGACATGTGGGTCCTGCGGGCCCGCACCCTCACCGTGTACGACCCGCGCCAGCCGGACTTCAAGACCGTCCGGGTCGTGGAGGACGCCGACGCGTTCGCGACGCTCCTCAGAGGACGGTTCAACCTGACGCTCGCCGACGACGAGGTCGCGGCGCTGTGGGCGAAGGCCGTCGTCCAGCACGAGCACAAGCTCGCGGAGGACGCGAAGGCCGAAGCGCTCGAAGGCGCGGTCTAGCCCTCGGCCGCGGCGCGCTGCCGGGCGGTCTCGTAGAGCGCGACCGTGCCCGCGTTGGCGGCGTTCAGCGACGAGGCGGCCTTGGGCGACATGGGGATCCGCGCGACCGCGTCGGCGAGCTCGTGCCAGGCCTTGGACATGCCCTCGGACTCGTTGCCGACGACCAGGAGCACCGCTCCGGTGAGGTCGTGCTCGGACAGTGCCTGCTGGCCGCGCTCGTCGGTGCCGACGATCGCGGGCCGGTGGTCCTGGCGCGCGGCCCACTCGACGACCTCGTGCGCGGACGCGGCGTTGACCACGGGCAGGGCGAACAGGGACCCGGTGGAGGCGCGGACGGCCTTGGGGTCGTAGGGGTCGGCGGCGTTGCGGCCGGTCACGATGACCGCGTCGGCGCCGAACGCGTCGGCGGAGCGGATGAGCGAGCCGACGTTCCCGGGCCCGGTGGGCCGGTCGATGACGAGCCCGAGCCAGCCGGGGCGGACGGACAGCTGCGAGAGGCGGCGCTTGGGGATCGCGACCTGCGCGAGCAGCTCGGGCGCCTCGCCGTCCTTGTCCCCCAGTTCGGCCATGAGGTCCGCGGCGACGGCGGCGCGCTCGGTGTGCGGGGCGTCGAGGAGCCCTTCGGCCCACGCGGACAGGCGCGGCCGGTCGGCGTCGTACAGCAGCTCCTGCACGGTCCAGCCGTGCTCGACGGCCATGGTGATCGGCCGGACGCCCTGGACCAGGAAGGACCCGGCCCGGTGCCGCTTGGTCCGGTTGCGCAGCAGGGTCTCCCACTGCTGGAACTTCGCGTTCCGGACGCTCACTCGCAAGCTTCTCGCCATGGTCTCCGCGCTTCGAATCGGGTGGAAGCGCGAAACTAGCACGGGACCGGGGCGCGGCCCCGGTCCCATGGTCGAAAAGCGACGTTGCTGGCGATCAGCCCGTGTTGCGCAGGCCCGCCGCGATGCCGTTGACGGTGATGAGGAGCGCGCGCTTGAGCTGCGGGTCCACGTCGCCGTCGGCGCCGCCCTCGGAGCGGTATCGCTTGAGCAGCGACACCTGGAGGTGGTGCAGCGGCGCCAGGTAGCGGTCGCGGACCTCCAGGGTGCGGGCGAGCTGCGGGCTGGAGTCGAGGAGCCGCTCGCCGCCGGTGAGCGCGAGGACCTCGCGCACGGTGGCGGCGTGCTCGTCCTTGATGGCGTCGAAGATCGGGCGCAGCCGCTCGGGGACGAGCGTCGAGACGTACTGGCCCGCGATCGACAGGTCGGTCTTCGCGAGCGTCATCTCCACGTTCGACACGAAGTTGCGGAAGAAGTGCCACTTCTCGTACATCTCCGCGATGTCGCCGCCCAGGCCCGCCTCGCGGGCGGCCGCGAGGCCGGAGCCGACACCGTACCAGCCGGGGACGATCTGCCGCGACTGCGTCCAGCCGAACACCCACGGGATCGCGCGCAGGCCCGAGAGCCCCGCGTCGGTGTTCGGGCGCTTCGAGGGGCGCGAGCCGATGTTCAACGCGCCCAGCAGCTCCGTGGGGCTCACGGCCCAGAAGTACTCGGCGAGCCCGTCGCGGCCGGTCAGGTCCCGGTAGGCGGCCTTGGACGCCTCGGAGGTCTGGTCCATGACGTCGAACCAGCGGGCCAGGACCTCGGGCTGGTGGCGCGGCTCGGTGTGCAGCAGCGTCGCCTTCAGGGACGCGGCCACGGTCAGCTCGAGGTTCTCGCGGGCCAGCGCCGGGAGCGTGTACTTGTCGGAGAGGACCTCGCCCTGCTCGGTGATCTTGATGGCGCCGTCGAGGGTGCCCGAGGGCTGCGCGAGGATCGCCTCGTGGGTGGGGCCGCCGCCGCGGCCGATGGTGCCGCCGCGGCCGTGGAACAGGCGCAGGCGCACGCCGTGCTTGTGGGCGATGTCGCGCAGCTGGCGCTGGGCGGCCTGGATGTTCCACTGGGAGGCGGTGATCCCGGCGTCCTTGTTGGAGTCGGAGTAGCCGAGCATGACCTCCTGGACGTTGCCGCGGGCGGCGACGATCGCGCGGTAGGCGGGGAGGCTGAGCAGCTTGTCGAGGAGGACGTCGGCGCCGGCGAGCTCTTCGACCTCTTCGAGGAGGGGCACGAAGCCGACGTCGGCGCGGCCGCGGGCGACGTCGATGAGGCCGGCGTCGCGGGCGAGGATCGCGGGGGCGAGGACGTCGCCGGCGTCGTGGGTCATCGAGATGATGTAGGACTCGACGATGGCCTTGCCGAACTGCTCCTGGGCGTCGCGCACGGCGTGGAACACGTCGAAGGTCTTGCGGTTGAGGTCGGTGAGCTCGACGTTCGCGGGCGCGAGGGGCCGCTGGCCGGAGAGCTCGCGGGCGAGGAGGTCGCTGCGCTCCTCGGGCGTGAGCTCGGCGTAGGGCCGGTCGAGTTCGCCGGTGGCGTCGTAGAGCTCGGCGAGGACGGCGTGGTGGGCCTCGGAGTGCTCGCGGACGTCCATGGTGGCGAGCTGGAGGCCGAACGCGGCGACGGTGCGGATGACGCGGTCGAGGACGCCCTTGGCGGGCAGCTGGCCCCGCTGGCGGGCGAGGGAGTCGCGCATGACCTGGAGGTCGGCGAGGAGCTCGCGGCCGTCGGCGTAGTCGAAGCCGGGCCGGTGGGGCAGGCCCTCGGCGTGGCGGGCGCGCGTGTTGGCGAGCTTCGCCTCGATGGCGCGGGCCTTGAGCCGGTAGGGCTCCTCGGCGTGGATGCGCTTGTAGCGGCCGGGGATCGCGGTGCCGAGCCGGTCGAGGTCGGCGCCCACGGAGTCGAGGAGCTCCTGCGAGGCGGGCCGGACGGCCTGGGAGACGGACAGCTCGTTGATGAGCCCGGCGACGGCGCCTTCGGCGGCGGCGATGCCGTGCTCGTGCTGCATGAGCAGGACCTGCTTGGTGACCTCGGGGGTGACGAAGGGGTTGCCGTCGCGGTCGCCGCCGATCCAGGTGCCGAAGCGCAGGGGCGCGGTGCCGGGGCGGGGGGAGCCGCCGAGGTCGGTGAGGGTGGCGTTGAGGTCGGTGAGGACGCGGGCGGCGGCGTCGCGGTAGAGGTCGGTGAGGTAGTAGATCGCGTTGCGGGCCTCGTCGGTGGGCTCGGGCTTCTCGACGCGCAGCTCGTCGGTCTGCCAGAGGAGGTCGATGATCTCGGCGAGGCGGGAGTTGACGGCGTCGACGTCGGCGGAGCCGAGGACGGCGCGCTCGGCGGCCTCGGCGTCGAGGAGGTCGGCGATGTTCCGCAGCTTGATGAGGATGGAGCGGCGGGCGGCCTCGGTGGGGTGGGCGGTGAAGACGGGGCGGACTTCGAGGCGCTCGGCGGCGGCCGCGATCTGGTCGGCGGGGACGTCTTCGAGGGTGATCTCGGCGCGGGCCTGGGAGAGCCAGCCGCCGTTCTCGGCGCGGGAGCGGCGCATGTCGCGGGCGCGGTGGACCTGCTCGGTGATGTTCGCGAGGTGGAAGTAGGTCGCGAACGCGCGGGCGAGGTCGACCTCCTCGGTGACGTCGAGCTTCGCGAGGCGGGAGGCCACGTTCTCGGGCTGGTGGCGGACGAGGCCGCGCACCTCCTCGACGAGTTCGAGCAGCTGGGGCCCCTCCTGGCGGACGAGCGCCTGGCCGAGGAGGTTGCCGAGGCGCCTGATGTCGCGGCGCAGCTGCTTGTCGTCGGTGCCGCTGGAGGAGTCGTAGTAGTCCATGGAGGTCTCCACTGCTGGTCTGGGCAAACCCTGAGGGGCCGCTCGCGCCGACGTCCTTGTCCGCGGTGAACTGCTGGGCTCCGCATGTATGAGACATGTATGAGAGCGATGTCAGCGTAACTTACCGGTAATGGCCGCGCCACTTTCTCAGTCCGCCATGCGGGACGGATGGGTGAGGTGGGTGACGGACCCGTGGCATACCCTGGTTCGACCGATACCGAAGCCGCCCCGATCGATCCGCTGCGAAGGGACCCCGACCGCCGATGTCTGACTGGGTACTGCCCGACGAGATCCTCGCCGAGGCGCCGAGCCACACCCCGCTCCCGCACGAGCTGGCCGACCTGGAGCTGCTCCTGTACGGCGCGTACGCGCCGCTGCGCGGGTTCATGGGCGAGGCCGAGGCGCGGTCGGTGACCACGACCGGGACGCTCCCGGACGGGACGGCGTGGCCGGTGCCGGTGACCCTGGACGTGCCGGTCGCGATCGCGCGGCTGCTCGACAACCCCGACCCGAAGCGGCGTGTGCTTCGCATCACCGACCCGGAGGGGGCGCCGGTCGCGGCGGTCGAGTGCCACAGCCTGGACGCGCTCGGGCCGGACATGGTGCGGGTCGGCGGCCCGGTGCGGCGGATAGCGGACGCGGCGCACGGGGTGTTCACGGGCCTGCGGGCGACGCCCGAGCAGGCGCGCACGACGTACACGAAGCCGCGGGTGCTGGCGCTGGTCGCGGAGCGGCCGCTGCACCGGCCGCAGCTCGCGCAGCTGGCGCGCGCGGCCCACAACCTCGCGGCTCACGTGCTGGTGATGATCCCGACCGGGGACGAGACGAACGGCGGCCGCGAGCTGCGGCTGCCGACGGCGGCGCTGGTGCGGTCGGTGCTCGCGGCGAAGGACCGGCTGCCGACGGCGACGGTGCTGACGGTGCCGCTCTCGAAGCGCGGCGACCGGCTCCGCGACGGCCTGCTGACGGCGAAGGTGGCGGCCGCGTACGGGGCGACGCACCTGATGACCGGGCCCGACGGGCTCGGCGGGGGCGACGGCGTCCGGTCGATGGTGCCGCGCGAGCTGGCGTACGACACGCGGGACGGCCAGTGGCGTCCGATCGAGGACATCGAGCCGCCGTTCCGGCGCACCGCGCTGAGCGAGGCCGAGATCGCGGACATGCTCGACCGGGGCTTCGGGCTCCCGGAGTGGCACACGCCCCCGAGCGTGGCCGCCGAGCTGCGCAAGGCCCGCCCGCCGCGGCGCCAGCGCGGCCTGGTGCTGTTCTTCACGGGCCTGTCGGGCTCGGGCAAGTCGACGATCTCGCGGGGCGTCCACGAGGCGCTCCTGGAGGACGGGACGCGCACGGTGTCGCTGTTCGACGGCGACGTGGTGCGCCGGCTCCTGTCGTCGGGGCTGGGGTTCACGCGCGCGGACCGGTCGGTGAACGTGCGCCGGATCGGGTTCGTCGCGGCCGAGGTGGCGCGGCACGGCGGCATCGGGATGGCCGCGCCGATCGCGCCGTACGAGGCGGACCGGGCCGAGGCCCGGCGCATGGCCGAGGCGGCGGGCGCGGACTTCGTGCTCGTGCACGTCTCGACGCCGATCGAGGTGTGCGAGGCGCGGGACCGCAAGGGCCTGTACGCGAAGGCGCGCGCGGGCCAGATCCCGGAGTTCACGGGCGTGTCGGACCCGTACGAGCCGCCGCCGAACGCGGAACTGGAGATCGACACGAGCGAGATCACCGTCGGCGAGGGCGTGGAGCAGGTCCTGGAGTTCCTGTCCGAGGGCGGCTGGCTGGAGCCGATCGGGCTCAGGATCGCTTAGCGGCGTAATGAAAGGCCCGGGTGAATACCCGGGCCTTCTCGTCTACAGCAGCGTGGACCAGTAGTCCCAGAAGCCGGTGCCGACGATGCCGATGACGGCCACGTAGAGCAGGGCCAGGCCGATCCAGTGGAAGCGGAGGACGTCGTCGACGGCGTCGCGCCAGTCGGCCGAGACCGGGATGGCGCCGGTGCGGAGGTTGCGGATCGTGGTGAACCAGAAGATCGGCAGGACCACCGTCCACACGGCCATGCACCACGGGCACAGCACCCCGATCTGGTAGACCGACTGGAAGATCAGCCAGGACACGAAGCCGATCCCGGCGAGCGTGCCGAGGTTGAAGGCCAGCGCGATCCACCGCGGCAGCTCGGTCTTCGCGAGCCACAGGACCCCCATGAAGACCACGAGCGGGAACGCCGCGAGCCCGATAATCGGGTTCGGGAACCCGAACACCGACGCCTGCCACGTGTTCATGACGGTGCCGCACGACAGCACCGGGTTGAAGTCGCAGGAGATGGCGTGGTTCGGGTCGATGAGCGAGGCGATCCGCTCGTAGGTGAGGTCGAACGCGGCCGCGAGGCCGACGAGCCCGCCGACGAGCAGGACGAGGCCGGTCACGGTGCGCCCGCGGGCCTCGCGTCCGCTCTCGCCGAACGCCTCGTCCATGAGCGCCCCCTCGGTTCGGGTGGTGGTTGCCGTCGATGTGATCACGCAAGGGTAACGAGCGCGGTGCGACCGGAGTTGCGCGCAAAGCGGCGAATGTGGCGATCCGGACGCCGGGGAACCGGACGGGGCGCCCCGGCGTCGAAGCGCTCGGCGGGCTGCGTCAGACCCGCAGGGACCGGCCCCCGTCGACCACGAGCGTCTGCCCGGTGACGTAGGAGGCCGAAGGCGCGCAGAAGAACACGGCCGCGGCGGCGACCTCCTCGGGGGTCCCCGGGCGGCCCATCGGGCCGTCGAGGCCCTGCTGGAGCTCGGGGACGGTGGAGGAGCCGGTGCGGACCAGGCCCGGCGCGATCGCGTTGACGGTGACGCCGTCGGCGACCACCTCGGTGGCGAGGGCCTTGGTCAGACCCGTGACGCCGGCTTTGGCGGCGGCGTAGGCGGCTTCGGCGGGGACGGCGTTGACGACGCCCGCGGTGGCGGCGACGTTCACGATGCGGCCCCAGCCGCGCTCGGCCATGGGCTGCACGAACGCCCGCGACACCAGGAACGCCGTGTCGAGGTTCCGCGACAGCTCCGAGCGCCAGTCCTCATAGGACAGCTGAGCGACGGGCTTGACGACCGCCGGGTCCGACTTCGACGTCAGCCCCGCGTTGTTCACCACGATGTCCACCTCGCCGACCGCGTCCACGACGGCGTCGGCCAGGCCCCCGACCTCCGCCTCGTCGGTGAGGTCCGCGACGAAGCCGACCGCGTCGATCTCCCCCGCCCGCTCGTGGATCCGCTTCGTCGTCGACACGATCGCGACCGTCGCACCCGCGAGGCGCAGCCGCGTCGCGATCGCCATCCCGATCCCGTCGGGCGCGCCGGCCCCGGTGACCAGTGCGATCTTCCCTGCGAGCGAATCGAGCTGCTGGAGCCGCCCGAGCTCGGTCAACGGGCCCTGACCTGCGGAAGGCAGGTCGATCACCTCGGCGAGGCCGTCTTCGAAAGCGTCGGGGCTCGGTCGCGGTTCAGTCATGCGGGCAGTGTCTCACGGGGCCCCGACCAAACGCACCACCGCCGGGCCGAACGGCGCGAAACCGCCACCATCAGGGCGTACCGCCGGACCCGGACGCCAAGGGCCGGTGGAGGAGCGCGGGGCCCGGCCCGCCGCCTCCCACGACGTGGGACCATCGGGGGATGGAGCCGAACCTTGGCCCGGTCCTGACCGCACTGGCGCGCAGCGCGGTCGCGACCTCCTTCGGCCCGCTCCCGACGGGCGCGGCCGAACTGCTCGCCGACACCCCGACCGCGCTCGCCGAGAAGGCGGCGACGTTCGTCACCCTCGAGCGCGACGGCGTCCTCCGCGGCTGCATCGGCACCCTCGTCGCCCTGCGGCCCTTGGGATTCGACGTCATCCGCAACGCGCGCCAAGCGGCCAGGGACCCGCGCATGCCCGCCGTCCGGCCCGACGAGGTCCCCGGGCTCACCGTCAAGGTCGCGGTCCTCTCACCGGCCGAACCCGTTGCGGCCCAGGACTTCCCGACACTCCTCGACGGCCTGCGCCCCGGCGTGGACGGCCTCGTGCTCAAGGACCCCGAGCGCCGCCGCGCGACCTTCCTGCCGTCCGTGTGGGCCTCCCGGCCCGACCCCGAGTCGTTCGTCGCGGCCCTGCTCCGCAAGGGCGGCTGGCCGCGCCGCTTCTGGGACGGCGACCTCCGCTCGGCCCCCTGGCCCAAGGGCCTGACGGCCGAGCGGTACACGACCACCGAGTACCGGGACTAGTCCGGCAGCGCCACCAGGCGCCCCTCGGCGGTCTGCACCGCCGAACCGGACACCGAGACCGACACCGGCGCGCCCGCCTCCACGACCACCTCGCCGTACAGCGACGACGGCCGCCCGATCTCCGCGCCCTGCGCGATCTCGAACGCGTGCACCCCGTCACCGGCGAACAGGCCGACGTCGACCAGGTGCACGCCGAGCGCCACCGCCGCCGAACCGGTCGCCGGGTCCTCGCCGACCCCCACGTGGAACAGGCGCGCGTGGACCGCGGCGTGGTCGGCGTCGAAACTGAACACGTACACCTTGTCGAGGTGCCCCGGCACGTCCACCGCCGCGGCCACGTCGCCCTCGGCGACCCGCACGAAGTTGTGGTCGAGCCCGGCGCTGGCGCGCTTCGGGGTGCCGACGATCCGGTCGGGGTGCAGGCCGAGCGCCGCCGCGGCGGTCGCGCGGTCGATCTCGGGGCCCACGGCGATGGCCGTGGACGTGAGCTTCGCCGCGTCGCCCTCGACGGCGACGGTCATGAGGCCCGCGCCGCACTCCTGGACGACCCGGCCGTCCTTCGGCACGACCCGCCCGGCCGCGGTGACGGCGACCGCCGCCCCGATCGTGGGGTGCCCGGCGAACGGCAGCTCCTCCGCAGGAGTGAAGATCCGCGCGAGGTAATCGGCGCCCGGATCGGTTGCGGGGAGCACGAACACGGTCTCGGAGAAGCCGAATTCCTTGGCCACGGCCTGCATCTGGCCGGTGGAGAGGTCCTGGCCGTCGTAGACGACGGCGAGCTGGTTGCCCGCGTACGGGCGGTCGGAGAAGACGTCGTAGATCGCGAACGGAAGCATGAAGCACTTATAGCTCGCACCGGGTGACGAGCGGTCGGTAAGGCTACGCTCACATTGGCGCCTGCGGGCACGTGGTTACGATTGGGTCATGTCTGACAACGCCGCCGTCGTCGAGGCCGTACACGAAGCGCTCTCGCACGTCAACGACCCCGAGATCCGCCGTCCGATCACCGAGCTGGGGATGGTCGACACCGTCGCGGTCGAAGGCGGGCGCCTGTCCCTGACCATCCTCCTCACCGTCGCGGGCTGCCCCATGCGCGACACGCTCCAGCGCGACATCGCCGCCGCCGTCGACGGCGTGGACGGCGTCACCGAGCTCGAGCTCGAGTTCGGCGTCATGAGCGAGCAGCAGCGCGCCGACCTCCAGGTGAAGCTGCGCGGCAAGGCCGGCGCCGAGCCGGTCATCCCGTTCAACCTGCCCGAGTCGCGCACCCGCGTGTTCGCGATCGCCTCCGGCAAGGGCGGCGTCGGCAAGTCGTCGATGACCGTGAACCTCGCGGCCGCGCTCGCGGCCAAGGGCCTGTCGGTCGGCGTCGCCGACGCGGACATCTACGGGCACTCGATCCCGCGGATGCTCGGCGTCGAGGGCGCGCCCACGCAGGTCGAGGACATGATCATGCCTCCGCAGGCGCACGGCATGAAGGTCATCTCGATCGGCATGTTCACGCCCGGGAACACCGCGGTCGTGTGGCGCGGCCCGATGCTGCACCGCGCGCTCCAGCAGTTCCTCGCCGACGTCTACTGGGGCGACCTCGACGTGCTCCTGCTCGACCTGCCGCCCGGGACCGGCGACATCGCGATCTCGGTGGCGCAGCTCCTGCCGACCGCCGAACTCGTGGTCGTCACCACGCCGCAGCAGGCGGCCGCGGAGGTCGCCGAGCGCGCGGGCGCGATCGTGACGCAGACCCACCAGAAGCTCGCGGGCGTCGTCGAGAACATGTCGTGGATGGAGCTGCCCGACGGCTCCCACATCGAGCCGTTCGGCTCCGGCGGCGGCAAGACCGTCGCCGAGGCGCTCACCCGCGACGTCGGCACCGACGTGCCGCTCCTCGGCCAGATCCCCCTGGACCCGAAGCTCCGCGAGGGCGGCGACGCGGGTATCCCGCTCGTGCTCTCCGACCCCGACTGCGAGGCGTCCCGCGCGATCCGCGCGATCGCCGACCAGCTCGCGGTCCGCAAGGTCTCGCTGGCGGGCAAGCCGCTCGGGCTCAGCCCGGTCTAGGACACAGATACGGGAACGGCGGCACCGATCCTCACGGATCGGTGCCGCCGTTTTCCTTCTCCCGGTTTCCTTAGGAAAGCTTGCGGACCGTGACTGCCGTGCCGTAGGCGCAGACCTCGGTGCCCATGTCACGGGCGTCGGAGACGTCGAAGCGCATCATCACGACACCGGTCGCGCCCAAGGCCTTCGCCTGGTCGACCATGCGGGTGAGCGCTTCCTCCCGCGAGGCGGCGAGGGCCTTCGAGAGGCCCTTCAGCTCGCCGCCGAGGATCGACTTGAAGCCCGAGCCGATGTCGGAGAACATGTTCCGCGAGCGGACGGTGAGCCCGAAGACCTCGCCGTGCGTCTCCAGGACCTCGTAGCCCGGCACGTTCTCGGTGGTGGTGACGACGAAACCTGAGGCGGTGGGATTCGCGCCGCCGAATTCTCCGACATAGTCCATGCGGATAAACCTATGCGAATCCGCAGGCCCGCGCGTCGGTCCGAAGAACGAAAAAACCCCTCATGCTCAGGCATGAGGGGCGGTACCCAGGTACTACGTTCGGCCCTACTGGGCGCTGTGGAGGGCGGCGTTGAGCTCGCCCCACGTGCCCGTGCGCGGGCGCACTTCGAGGACGCCGGTCTGCGTGTTCGTCCAGAACTGGAGGTTGTCCTTGCCCGAGAGCGTCGCGGCCTTGACCACGGCTCCGTCCGGGAGGGTGACCTTCGAGCCGGCGGTCACGTAGCAGCCCGCGGCAACGACGCAGTTGTCGCCCAAGGAGATCCCGATGCCGGCGTTCGCGCCGAGGAGGCAGCGCTCGCCGATCGAGATGACCTCCTTGCCGCCGCCCGAGAGCGTCCCCATGATCGAGGAGCCGCCGCCGATGTCCGAGCCGTCGCCGACGACGACGCCCGCGGAGATGCGGCCCTCGACCATCGAGTTGCCGAGCGTCCCGGCGTTGAAGTTCACGAAGCCCTCGTGCATGACCGTGGTGCCCTCGGCGAGGTGCGCGCCCAGGCGGACCCGGGAGGCGTCGGCGATGCGCACGCCGACCGGCGTCACGTAGTCGGCCATCGGCGGGAACTTGTCGAGGGACTTCACTTCGAGCGTCCGCCCCTCGCCGCGCAGCTTCAGGCGCGCGGCGTTCACCGCGTCGGCGGGGACGGGGCCGTGGTTCGTCCACGCGTTGTTCGGGAGGAGCCCGAAGATGCCGTCGAGGCTGACCGTGTGCGGGGTGACGAAGCGGTGCGAGAGGAGGTGGAGGCGCAGGTAGACGTCGGCGGTGTCCGCCGGCTCCTCGGCGAGGGACTTGACGAGCACCGACACGCCCTTCGAGCGGGTCCCGGTCGGGTTCTCCCGGTCGATCTCCGGCGCGGCCACGCCGGTCGGGGCCTCGCCGAGCCCGAGGCGGGTGAACCACACGTCGAGGACCGTGCCGTCGGGGGCGACCGTGGCCACGCCGACTCCCCAGGCTGCGTCAGTCAGGAATTCACTCATCCTCAGAGCCTATCCACGCGCCGGGTATCGTCTGCGGATGTGACAGTTTTGAGTGAGGCAGTCCTCGCCGACCCGGTCGATCTGACGCGGGCCCTGTGCGACATCCCGTCGGTCTCGCGGGACGAGGCCGCGATCTGCGACGCGGTGGAGGCGGCCCTCAAGCGGTTGGAGCACTTGACGGTCGAGCGGGTCGGGAACACCCTGGTGGCCCGCACCGAGCTGGGCCGGGACCGCCGCGTCATGCTCGCCGGGCACCTCGACACCGTCCCGGTGAACGACAACTTCCCCACGCGCACCGAAGGGGACGTCATGTGGGGGCTCGGCACCTCCGACATGAAGTCCGGGACCGCGCTCGCGCTGTGGATCGCGGCGACGGTGACGGAGCCGAAGTTCGACCTGAGCTTCGCGTTCTACGACTGCGAGGAGATCGAGGCGGTGCACAACGGCCTCAACAAGCTCTCCAAGTCGCGGCCCGAGCTGCTGGCCGCGGACTTCGCGATCCTCCTGGAGCCGACGTACGGCCTGGTCGAGGCCGGGTGCCAGGGGACCATGCGGGTGCGCGTGACGACCCGCGGGAAGCGGGCGCACTCGGCGCGGTCGTGGAAGGGCGAGAACGCGATCCACCGGCTCGCGCCGGTCCTGGAGCGGCTCAACGCCTACGAGGCGCGCGAGGTCGAGGTCGACGGCTGCACGTACCGGGAGGGCCTGAACGCGGTGTTCATCGGCGGCGGCGTCGCCGGGAACGTCATCCCCGACGAGGGCTGGGTGGACGTGAACTTCCGCTTCGCGCCCGACCGCGACGAGGCCGCGGCCGAAGCCCATGTGCGCGAAGTGTTCTCGGGGTTCGACGTGGAGGTCTCGGACACGGCCCCGTCGTGCCGGCCGGGCCTGGACCGGCCCGAGGCCGCCGAGTTCGTGGCCGCGGCGGGCGGGGAGTTCCGCGCGAAGCTCGGCTGGACCGACGTGGCGCGGTTCGCGACCCTCGGCATCCCCGCGGTGAACTTCGGGCCGGGCGACCCGAACCTCGCCCACAAGCAGGACGAACGCGTCGAGATCCCCCGCATCCGCGCCTGCGCGGACGCACTGCGGGCCTATGTGGAGGCACCATGACTTCGGACAGGCGAATCACCGACGACCAGCGGCTGCTGGACCTCGAGCACAGCGAGGAGTGGAAGCAGCGCGCCGCCTGGCGGGTCATGAAGTTCCAGGCCGAGTTCGTGGAGGGCTTCGACGTGCTCGAGGCCGCCGACCTCGGCGACGCCGTCTGCGTCTACGGCTCGGCTCGCACCGTGGTCGACTCCGAGGAGTACAAGCTCGGCGTGGACCTGGGCCGCAAGCTCGGCCAGGCCGGGTTCTCGGTCATCACCGGCGGCGGCCCCGGCGCGATGGAGGCCGCGAACCGCGGCGCCTACGACGCGGGCGTCAAGTCCGTGGGCCTGGGCATCGAGCTGCCGTTCGAGCAGGGCATCAACGAGTTCGTGGACATCGAGCTCGACTTCAAGTACTTCTTCGTCCGCAAGGTCATGTTCCTGAAGTACTCGTGCGGGTTCTGCGCGCTGCCGGGCGGCTTCGGGACCATGGACGAGCTGTTCGAGGCGCTCACCCTGGAGCAGACCGGCAAGGTCGGCAAGTTCCCGATCGCGCTCATCGGCACCGACTACTGGGGCGGGCTGGTCGAGTGGCTGCGCGCCTCGATGCTCGGCGACGGCAAGATCAGCCCGAAGGACCTGGACCTGCTCCTGGTCACCGACGACCTCGACGAGGCCGTCGCCCACATGCAGCAGGCCCGCTCGGCTCAGGCGCGCTCGTAGATGAAGAAGTCGGCGATCGAGCCGTCGGCGCCGTACTCGCTCCACGGGCGCGGGTTCGGGATGCGCTCGCGCAGGCGCCACTCCGGGTAGCGCTCCTCGACGTCCGCGAGGACGGGGCGGATGCGCACGTGCGGCGCGAACTCGCCTGACAGGGACGGGTCGCTCGCGTCGCCGGTGAACAGGACGACGTGGCGGCGGGCGGCCCCGAAGACGTGCTTCAGGTGCAGGTCGTAGACGTGGTCCTCGATGAGGTGGTAGATCACGTCGAGGGACATCGCCATGTCGGCGGTGACGAACCCGGCCGGGTCGGCGAAGCTGTCGCCGTCGTAGAGCGCGAAGCTCTTCGTCGGGTCGTCGGCGTACCGCTCCATGGTGCGGCGCAGCTGCGTCGGCGAGACGTCGAACCCGAGGTAGCGCGGGTAGTCGGCGAGCGAGAGCTGCTCGCCGTCGCCGCAGCCGAACTCGATGACCGACTCGATGTTCTGCTCGGCGACGAACTTGTTGAGGACCTCGGCCTTGAACTCGGCGTTCGTGCCGCGGGAGCCGCCGCCGGAGTTCCCGCCCTTCGCGTAGCGCCGCTCCCAGTAGGCGGCCGAGCCGGGGAACTCCTTCCCGGCCTTCGGTGCCGCCTCGGGGGCGGGCTCGGGCGCCGCCGGGGCCTCCTCGGCCGGGGCCGCCTCCGCGGGAGTGCGCCGTCTGCGGGTGAACTTCATCGGTGGCCTCCGAAAGTCATGGGTGGTGTCGCCGCGCTCCCGCTGCGGAGCCGCTCGGGATGGGGTGCGCCGCCTCGAATGTAGACCCCCGGAACGTGTTCACGGTCACCGGCATGCCGGTGACCGTGCGGCCGCGCGCGTCGGTCAGAGGCTCCGCAGCGGCGCCTTCGGCGGCCGGTCGCCCTTGATGGAGGCGACCATGTCGAGGACCTCGCGGGTCGCGGCCACGTCGTGCGCGCGGAAGACCCGCGCGCCGTTCCACGCGGAGATCGCGGTCGCCGCGAGGGTGCCGTTCAGGCGCCGGTCCACCGGCAGGTCGAGGGTCTCCCCCACGAAGTCCTTGCGGGACAGGGCGACCAGGACGGGCCAGCCGGTGTCCGCGAGTTCGTCGAGGCGGCGGGTCAGGTCGAGCGAGTGGTACGTGGTCTTGCCGAAGTCGTGGGTCGGGTCGATGAGGATCCCGTCGGCGCGCACGCCCGCGGCGACGGCGGCCTCCGCGCGCTCGACGAGCTCGCTCCGGACCTCCTTGACGACGTCCCCGTAGACGGCCTTCTCGGCGATCGTGCGCGGCGCGAGCCCGCCGGTGTGGGAGACGACGAGCCCGGCGCCGGTGTCGGAGGCGGCCTCGATGACCGTCGGGTCCCAGCCCGCCCACGTGTCGTTGATGAGCTCCGCCCCGGCGGCGACCGCCTCGCGGGCGACCTCGCCGCGCCACGTGTCGACCGAGATGACGAGCTCGGGGTGGCGGTCGTGGACGGCCGCGATGAGCGGCACGACCCGGTCGATCTCCTCGGCGGGCGTGACCTCGGGCCCGATGTCGCCGGCCTTGACGCCGCCGATGTCGACGATGTCGGCGCCGTTCGCGACCGCGTTGTCGACGGCCGCGACGGCCGCGTCGAACGCGAAGGTCCGCCCGGCGTCGTAGAACGAGTCGGGGGTGCGGTTGACGATCGCCATCACCGCGTAATCGCCGTCATCGAACACCCGTCTGCCAAGTCTCAGAGCACGCATGGCTCTATGCTGACAGCCGCACCAGCCACCCGCCACCGCATCGCCCCACCGGGGATGCGATTGAGCCCAGGAGGAGCACCATGCCCCGCTTCGACCGGTCGCACACCGACGACCTCGCCGCGTTCATCGAGGCGAGCCCCACGCCGTACCACGCGTGCGCGGAGGCGGGCCGGAGGCTCGAGGCGGCCGGGTTCCAGCGGCTCCCGGAGACCCACGGCTGGCCGCTCGCAGAAAAGGGCGGCTACTACACGGTGCGCGACGGCTCGATCATCGCGTGGCGGATCAACGAGCCGGGGACGTCGGCGTTCCGGATCTTCGGCGCCCACACCGACACCCCGACGTTCAAGGTCAAGCCGAGGCCGGACACCGGCGCCGCGGGCTGGAAGCAGGTCGCCGTCGAGGTCTACGGCGGCGTGCCGCACCAGACCTGGCTCGACCGGGACCTCGGCGTCGCGGGCCGCCTGGTCCTGCGCGACGGCACCGAGGTGCTCGTGGACGTGGACCGGGCGCTGCTGCGCATCCCGCGCCTGGCGATCCACCTCGACCGCGGCGTCAACGAGGGCCGCGCGCTCGACCCGCAGGGCCAGCTCACCCCGATCTGGGGCCTCGGGCAGCCGCGCGAGGGCGAGTTCCTGGAGTTCATCGCGGGCGAGGCCGGGGTGGACGCCGACGACGTGCTCGGCCACGACCTGTTCGCCGTCGCCCTCGACGCGCCCGGGTACCTCGGCAAGGACCGGGAGCTGTTCGCGGCCTGGCGCCTCGACAACCTCACCAGCGTCCACGCCGGGGTCGCCGCGCTCATCGCGGCCGAGCAGACCGGGACGAACACGCCGGTGCTCGCCGCGTTCAACTACGAGGAGATCGGGTCGATGACCTACTCGGGCGCGCAGAGCCCGTTCCTCGAGACCGTGCTCCGCCGCATCCTCGGCGCCGACGACCCCGAGTACTACGCGCAGACCCTCGCCACCTCCGGGATGATGTCCTCCGACACCGGCAACTCGATCCACCCGAACTACCCCGAGAAGCACGACCCGACGCACCGGCCGGTCGCGGGCGGCGGGCCGATGATCAAGGTCAGCGCCAACCAGCGGTACGCGAGCGGCGCCGAAGAGGAGGCGCTGTTCCGCCGCGCCGCCGAGCACGCCGGGATCCCGTGGCAGTACTACGTCAACCGCAACTCGATCCCCGGCGGGACCACGATCGGCCCGATCTCGGGCACGCAGCTCGGGATCCTCACTGTGGACGTCGGCCTGCCGATCCTGTCGATGCACTCGGCCCGCGAGCTGTGCGGCGCCGACGACCCGGCCCGCCTCGCCGATCTCGCGCTGGGGCTGTTCGAGCACTAGATCGCTCCCTGCTCCGGACTCCTCACGCCCTGCGGTCCAACGGTAAGGTGGTGTCGTTCACGGCACCCCCTTGGAGGCGGCATTGACTTGGCGGACCGAACTGGAGCGGGCCGCGGCGCGGCTGCGCGAGGCCGCCGGGGCCGCCGACCGGGCCGAACGGCTCCTCATCGAGGCCGCCACGCAGCTCGCCGCCGACGACACCGAGCGCCGCAGAAGTGAACTGGCGCAGCGGCTCAGCGCCGCCGCCGCGGCCACCGCGACCGGATGGCTCGGCGACGACCTCGCGGCGACCGACCCCGACACGCCCCTGTGGACCGACCCCAGAGGGATCGAGGCGGTCCGGATCGGGACGGCCCTGCTGGACGACGCGCCCGCGTTCCCGGCCCTGACCGGCCTGCTCGGCAAGGGCCACCTCGTGTGCGACGGCGACGCGGCCGACCCGCGCGTGGCCGGGATGCTCCAGTCGCTGCTGGTGCGGGCCACCGCCGCGCATCCCGACCTCGAACTGTCCCTCGTGGACGGCGTCACGCTCGGGCAGGTGTTCGCGCCCGCGACCGCGCTCGTCGACGCCGGGATCGCCGCCCCCGTCGCGACCGACCACCTCGCGCTCGGGCGGCTCCTCACCGCCGCCGAGCGGCGCCTCACCGAACTGCGCGACATCGCCGCGCGCGGACAGTCGATCGCCGACCGGCCCTACCACCTCATCGTCATCGCCGGGCTCCCGCCGGAGGTCGGCAAGACCATGCGCGAGCGCCTCGCGGCCCTCGCCCACGCCGGGCCCGCCGCCCGCTGCCACCTCGTGCTGTGCGGCTGGCGCAACCACCCGCACCGCGAACCGCTCCCCGCGGTCGAGCACGCGACCTACCTCGAATGCGGCGACGAGGTCCGGCTCGGGAGCCTCCCGCTGCCGGTCGTCCTCGACGCCGCCCCGCCGCCCCGCCTGGCCCGCACCGTGTTCGGCGCGCGGGCGCGCCAGCGCCGCGAGGCCGGCGAGCTGTCGGTGGCCGACCTCGTGCCCGAGCGGTTGTGGACCGAGTCGAGCCGGAACGGGCTGACGACGGTGATCGGGCGGGACGCGGCCGGGAGCACCGCCGGGGGCGACGTGGAGGTGTCGTTCGACGACGCCACGCCGCACTGGCTCATCGGCGGGCGCACCGGCGGCGGCAAGACGGTGTTCCTCCTCGACGTGCTGTACGGGCTCGCGACCCGGTACTCCCCCGAGGAGCTGGAGCTGTACCTCCTGGACTTCAAGGAGGGCGTGTCGTTCACGGAGTTCACGCCCTCGCCGCTGGACCCGTCGTGGATCCCGCACGTGCGGGCGGTCGGCGTCGAGTCGGACCGCGAGTACGGGGTGGCGGTGCTCGCGGCGCTGCGCGCGGAGCTGATGCGGCGGGCCGGGCTGATGAAGCGGGCGGGGGCGACGCGGCTGGCGCGGCTGCGGGAGCTGCGGCCGGAGCTGCGGCTGCCGCGGATCGTGGCGGTGGTGGACGAGTTCCACGTGCTGTTCGCGGGGAACGACCGGCTCGCGGGCGAGGCGGTCGCGCACCTGGAGGAGCTGGCGCGCAAGGGCCGCTCGTACGGGGTGCACCTGGTGCTGGCGTCGCAGACGATCTCGGGGATCGAGGCGCTGTACTCCAAGAAGGACTCGATCTTCGGGCAGTTCCCGCTGCGGGTGGCGCTGCCGGGGGCGCGGCACCTGCTGGACGAGGGGAACGACGCGGTCGTCGAGTCGGTGGGGCAGGCGGTCCTCAACGACGCCGGAGGTCTCAAGGGCCGCAACCGGACGTGCCGGTTCCCGGACGCGTCGAGCGCGGACGACCTGCTGGCGCGGCTGCGGCGGGAGCTGTGGGAGCGGCGGGACTCGGACGCGGAGCCGGTGGTGTTCCGCGGGTTCGACGAGCAGCACCTGGAGGCGGACCCCGGGTTCGCGTCGCTGGGGCCGACGCACGCGCCGCGGGCGCTGGTGGGCCGGGCGGTGGACGTGCACATGTCGACGGTGGGCTACCAGTTCGACCGGAGCCCGGGGCGGCACCTGGCGGTGCTGGGGACGTCGGTGGTGGCGGCGGACGTGCTGACGTCGGCGGCGCTGTCGGTGGCGCGGCAGCACGAGCCGGGGAGTGTGGAGTTCCAGGTGGCGGCGACGGCCGCGGGCGCGGAGGACCTCGCGCGGGACCTGGTGGAGGCGTTGAAGGGCGCCGGGCACGAGTGCCGGGAGCTGGAGCCGGGGTCGATCCTGACGGCGCCGCGCGGGAAGCCGGTGTACCTGGTGTGGTTCGGGGCCGACGGCGCGGACGGGAAGCCGGGGACGCTGCGGGACCTGCTGCTGCACGGCCCGGCGACGGGCGCGCACGTCATCGGCTGGTGGCGGGGCGCTCGTCGGTTCCTCGACGACATCGGCGGGACGGCCGGGCGCGAGCACGTGGCCGGGGTGGTGGCGCTGAACATCGCCGCGAACGACCTGGCGGCGATCACCGGCGGGTACGAGCGGACGTGGGAGGCGCGCGCGAACCGGTGCCTGGTGATCGACCGGCACGCGGGGACCGAGACCCTCGCCGTGCCGTACGTGCGGCCGGGCCGGCTGGACGAGGCGGTGGTCTGATGGGCGGCGTCCCGGTGAGCTTGATGGAGGACCGATGAGCTTGAGCGCGTATGAGGACCTGGTCCACGAGCTGGCGCGGCTCGACGCCGACTCGGCGGCGAGCAGCGCGCAGGCGGTGCGGAAGCTAGAGCGGCGCCGGTCGGCGCTCGCGGGCGTGCGGACCGAGCTGGACGCGCGGACCGCCGAGGTGGTGGACCTGAGCGTGCGGCTGCGCCAGTCCACGCCGGACCTGATGCCCTCCAACGCGATGCAGGAGTCCGAGGCGGCGGTGGACGACCCGGACGCGGCGCTCGCGCACGCGGAGACCGCGCTGCGGGAGGCTGAGCTGTCGCTGCGGGCGACGGTGCGCGCGGCCCAGCGGCCGACGCTGCTGCCGGACGTGCACCACGTGCTGCGCGAACTCCTCGTCTACGGCGCGTGCATGATCGCGTGCCTCGTCGGGCAGTTGGTCTACCTGGCGGCGAGCGGCGGGGGCGGCGAGGCCGCGTGGTGGGTCATGTTCCTGCCGCCCGTCATGGCCGCGCTCGTGGGGTATCTGCTGGTGGGGGCCGCGAACCGGCCCCGGCTGCCGATGACGGACCGCGACGGGAGGCCGGTGAAGGCGGTCGTCCCCCACAACCCGCGTCTGGGAGTGACCCTCGCGGTCTGCACAATGGCGCTGTTCGCCTATTTCGCGTTCTTCGCTTAGCACTTGGAGGGTCCCGTGGGTCTCGTGCTCCCGGTCATCGTCGCCGTCGTCGGCGTGTGGATCGCGTTCTCGATCGTCGTGTGGGCCACCGGCCGCGACACGCTGCTGGACCTCGCGCCCGCGGGCGCGCCGCCCGGGCTCGGGGACGGCGAGCCGGTGAGCGAGGCGTCGGTCGGCGCCCTCCGGTTCGACACCGGGGCGCGCGGCTACCGGACCGACCAGGTCGACGCGGCGCTGGTCCGCCTCGCGTGGGAGATCGGACGCCGCGACGAGCAGCTGGCGGCGCTCCAGGCCGAACTGGACGGCACCGAAGCCGTTGCGGCGGAGGAGGACCGCGAAGACGACGAGTCCGCCGAGTACGGCGATGACGGGCCGGTCGAGCCGGAGACGCAGGCGGAGGCGTTCGACGCCGAGCCGTTCGAGGAGCCGCTCGAGGAGGACACGTTCCGGCTCGCGAAGGAGTCCGGCGCGGACGGCGCGGGGACCGGACGTGAGGCAGGGCGCGAGGATGAAGGGGAGTCGGCGCCGCGCGGCGAGTCGTGATGGGATAAGCCCATGCGTTATTGGCTGCTGGTGTTGCACGAGGACGAGTACGCGGAGCAACAGGCGTACGAGGTCGAGTCGGTCGAGCCGGAGGGCGCCCGTCCCGAGGGCGCCGCGGACGGCGACGAGGTCGCCCTGGCCGGCCCGGAGGGCGTGTTCGCGCTCGGCGAGCTCGTGGGCCCCGCGGTCGCGTACCGGCGCCGCCTGGAGGAGCCGGAGAAGACCGACGAGAGCGCCGCGGCCGAGGCCGGTTGGACGCAGCTCATGCCGGACGCGTGGGAGGACCTGGTCCGCAGCCTGCCGGTCCCGGAGCGGCGCAGCGACTGGCTCGTGACCCTGTCGATGCCGATCGAGGCGGTCGACAAGGCCGAGGCGGTGCGCCAGTTCTGGTCGTACATCCGGTCGCTGGGGCCGAAGGAGCTGCCGACGTTCGTGGCGCCGTACGGGCGGGAGCTCGAGGGGACCGCGTTCCTCCTGGGCGCCGAGCACGAGCAGGATCCGGAGGAGTAGCCCGGGACCTGGACGGGGCGTCACGGTCCGGCATTGTTTCAGGGCTCTGCGCACGGGAAACGAAAAACCGCAAATCGGATGTCCGAATTAAACGGTTTTAGGCACTTTCTCCGCAACTTTGTCACATACTCGGAGGGGCGAGTTGGCTCTCGGCCTGCGGATCGGGGAAACTTGATCTAGCAACGTCGAGTCGCAACCTGCGGCCTTGGATCGAGGGGAGACGAATATGGCGGCCATGAAGCCGCGGACCGGCGATGGTCCGTTGGAGGTTACCCAGGAGGGCCGCGGCATCATCATGCGGGTGCCGCTGGAAGGCGGCGGTCGTCTTGTGGTCGAGATGACGCCGGAAGAGGCCGAGACCTTGAACAAGGAGCTCCAGGGCGCCCTCGAATAACGGCCCGAAGCCACCCCACTCGGCGGTCACCCCGCCGCCGGTCCGGACTGAGGACCCGCTGCACGTTCCCGTGAAGCGGGTCCTTCTTCGCGCCCCCGGACCGGCCGGAGCGGACGCGCCGCCGAGCGGGGTGGACGCGGACCGGCGCGCCGCGCGGACGCGCCGTCACCGGCCGGGCCGGAATCGCAGCGCGGGTGAAGGGGCGGCAAATGCGGCATAGACTCTCCACATGACTTCCGGCACCCAGCCGCCCCAGGCAGATCCGGGCGACCAGTGGCGACCCCAGCGGCCCTGGCAGCAGTCGGCTCCAGAACAGCAGGCACCGCAGCCGGCCCCGCAGGAACCCGCGCCTCCGGCGTACCCCGCCGGACCCGCGGCGGACGGGCGCCACGACGCCGCACCGGCCATGAACGCACCGCAGCCGGCGCCCGCGGCCCAGCAGCCGCCCGCCGACCAGGCCGCCTGGTGGCACCCCGCCGCCGCGAGCGACCCGTGGCGCGACCCCGGCAGCCGCGCCGTCATCGAGACCCGCCCGGCACCGGCCGCCACGCCCGTCGAACCGCTCCCCGAGCGGCCCGGGCAGACCGCGCGGGCCGGACTCGGCCTCGTCGTCGCCGTCTCCGCCGTCACCGCGCTCATCGCCGGGGTCCTCGGCGCGGCCATCGGCATCTGGGCCACCCGCGGCGACGTCGGCGGCACCATCACCGGCGCCGACCCCGAGACGCAGCGCGACCTCACCTCCGTCGCGGGCGTCGTCGAGCAGATCATGCCCTCGGTCGTCACCGTCCTCACCGCCGACGGCGGCAACGGCTCCGGCTTCATCGTCTCCGACGACGGGTACCTGCTCACCAACCACCACGTGGTCGTCGGCGGCGGCACCGAGCCCGCCGAGCAGCTCCAGGTCCTGTTCAGCGACGGGTCCGTGACCACCGCGGCCGTCATCGGCTCCGACCCCGACTCCGACGTCGCGGTCCTCCGGATCGAGGGCGGCGACCACCCCGCGATGGTCCTCGCCGACTCCGACAAGGTCGCCGTCGGCGACCCCGTGCTCGCCGTCGGGGCGCCCCTCGGGCTGTCGTCGACGGTCACCGAGGGCATCGTCTCCGCGATCGACCGGCCCGTGCTCACCGAGAACAACAACGGCGAGGTCGAGTCCGTCATGGCCGCGATCCAGACCGACGCCGCCATCAACCCCGGCAACTCCGGCGGGCCCCTCACCGACATCGCCGGGCAGGTCATCGGCATCAACACCGCCATCGCGTCCACCGCCGCCGAAGGCGAGGCCGGGAACATCGGCATCGGCTTCGCCATCCCCATCAACCAGGCGAAACGCATCGCCGACGAGATCATCGCGACCGGCAGCGCCGCCCACACCGTTCTCGGCGCCGAGCTCGGAGAATCCGAATTGGGCGTCGGCGTGACCCTCGCGACGGTCGTCGACGGCTCCCCCGCCGACGACGCCGGACTCGAGGACGGCGACCTCCTGACCAGCTTCGACGGCACCAGGGTCACCGAGAACACCCAGCTGATCGCCCTCATCCGCAAGCTCGCGCCCGGGACCGTGGTGACGGTGGTGTACGAGCGCGATGGCGAGGAGCACAGCGCCCAGGTCACTCTAGAAGCGGCCGCGGACTGACGTGGGGGTACGCTAGGCGGAGGTTTTTCAGGTACCAGCAGTCACAGTCGGTCATCGGAGGGTCAGCGTGTTCGGAGGCTTGGGCGGAACCGAGTTCCTCGTCATCATCCTCATCGCGATCTTCCTGTGGGGCCCCGACAAGCTGCCCAAGGCCCTCGGCAACCTCCGCCGCTTCATCTCCAAGGCCCGGAACATGGCGTCGAACGCCGCGGCCGACCTGAGCCGCGAGATCGGCACCGACATCAAGCCCGAGGACCTCAACCCCAAGACCTTCGTCCGCAAGCACATCCTGACCGAAGAGGACCAGGAGATGCTGACGAACCCCCTCAAGTCCACGATGCGCGACCTCCAGGACGGCACCAAGCCGCTCAAGGACGGCCTCACCGACGCCACCCGCGACATCGAGACCACCCGCCGCGACGTCAACCGCGGCGCGATCACCCGCGGCGCCAACGGGTCGGCGAACGGCTCGGCCAACGGGAGCGCGACCGGCGACGACGCCCCGGCGGGCGAGCGGACCCGCGGGCGCTCGGCCAGCTTCGACGACGTCACCTGATCCGGGTTTCGACGTCCCACCCGGCTGGAACACTGGCCGGATGATCGGAACTTGGCACGGCCTCATCATCGACTGCCCCGACCCGGCGGCGCTCGCGTCCTTCTACCAGGAGCTGCTCGGCATGGTCCGGGTCCAGGACGACGGCGACTGGGTCGTCATCGGCGACGCCCCCGACCGGCCCGGCGTCGCCTTCCAGCAGATCCCCGACTTCACGGCCCCGACCTGGCCCGGCGGCGAGCACCCGCAGCAGATGCACTTCGACGTGCGCGTCGCGGACCTCGACGCGGGCGAGGCGGCGGCGCTCGCGCTCGGGGCGAGCCGCCTCGACGGCGGCGGCGAGACCTACCGGGTCTTCGCCGACCCGGTCGGGCACCCGTTCTGCCTGGTCACGATGTAGGCGGGACAGCACGAAGGCGGCCCGGGCGCAGACCCGGGCCGCCTTTCGCGTGTGCCTTAGAGCTGGGTGCCCGCGGTGCCGAGCATGGCCATGCCCGCCGCGAACGCGATGATGCTGAAGACGCCGACGGCGCAGACGATGATGCCGAGCACGAGGCCGGTGATCGCCTGGCCCTTGCCCCCCGCGATGCCCTGGTTGACCTTCTTCAGGGCGATGCCGCCGAGGATCGCGGCGATGATGCCGCAGACCAGGGCGATGAAGCCGCCCGCGTAGGGGATGCAGAGGAACGCGGCCGCGATGATGCCGAGGACCATCGACGCGATGGCCTGGCCCTTGGGCAGCTGCGGGCCGTACGGGCCGGGCGCCCCGTATGCCGGCGGGTAGCCGGGGGCGGCCGGCGGGAGCTGCGGCGCGGCCGGGTAGCCGGGCTGCTGGGGCTGGCTGTAGCCCGGCTGCTGCGGCTGGGGGCTGTAGCCGGGCTGCTGCGGCTGCTGGGGCTGGGAACCGGGCTGGCTGCCGTACGGGTCGTACTGGAAGCCGCCCTGGCCGGACTGGTCCGGAGTCGGAGGATAGGTCATCGCTGCACTCTCTGCTCGGGCGGAAACGGCGCGGGGACGTTCACGATAACCGACCCGCGCCACAGTGTTGTGACGAGGCCGCTTCGCGAATCAGGCGTGGGACGGCGGCTCAGTACTCCCCTGCCGCGTCCGGGCTCAGTGTTCCACGATCCGCCCGCGCAGGACGATCAGGGACGGTTCGCGGGCCGCGGACACGTCGGTGCGCGGGTCGCGGTCGTAGACGACGACGTCGCCGAGGTCGGGGGCGAGGCCGAGCCACTCGCGGGCCTTCCAGGACGCAGCGGCGACGACCTCCGGAAGGGGGATCCCTGCGGACTCGTGGAGCAGGCGCATCTCCTCGGCGGCGAGGCCGTGGTCGATGCCGCCGCCCGCGTCGGTGCCGAGCCGGACCTGCACGCCCGCCTCCCAGGCGGCGCGCACGACCTCGGGGAAGCCGCGCTTGAGACGGCGCATGTGGTCGGCGTAGCGGGGGAACTTGACGTCGGCCCCGGCCGCGATGTCGTCGAACGTCTCGATGTTGATCATGGTGGGCACCAGGGAGATCCCCTTGGCGGCCATGGTGTCGAGGAGGTCCGCGGACAGGCCCGTGCCGTGCTCGACCGAGTCGGCCCCGGCGGCGACGACGCACTCGACCGCCTCTTCGGAGAACGTGTGGACGGCGACCCGGGCGCCCTCGGCCTGCGCGGCGCGGATCGCGGCGGTGAGGACCTCCGGCTCGAAGGACGGGGCGAGGTCGCCGCGACCGCGGTCGATCCAGTCCCCCACCAGCTTCACCCAGCCGTCGCCGAGCTTCGCCTGGCGGGCCAGCGCGGCGGCGGCCTCGTGCGGCTCGCATTCGAGGCCGATGCCGCGCAGGTAGCGCTTGGAGGCGGCGATGTGGTGGCCGGCGCGGATGAGGCGCGGGAGGCCGTCCTCGCCGACGAGCTCGGGGTACGGGTAGGGGGAGCCGGCGTCGCGGATGGCGAGGACGCCGGCGTCGCGGTCGGTGCGGGCGAGCGTGCGGGCCTCGTCGAGGCTCTCGATGGGCGCGGCGCCGCGGCGGATGCCGATGTGGCAGTGGGCGTCCACGAGGCCGGGGAGGGCGTAGCCGGAGGTGGCGACGGTGCGGGCGCCGGGGACGGGGTCGAACGTGAGGCGGTCGCCGTCGACGTAGAGGTCGCAGACCGTGTCGTACGGGAGCCAGACGACGCGGAGGTGGAGCGGCGCGAGCGGTGCGAGTGCAGTCATCGCCTCGCAGTATCACCCGGACGGGTCGCGATGTCCAGCACCGGGCCCCGTGTCGCGGGGACGGGGGCCCGGTGCGGGGGCGCTACTTGTCCTTGCCCTGGTCCTTGAAGAACTGCTCGAGGTCGATGTCGGGAAGGTCGGCCGGGTTGAACCCGGAGAGGTCCGGCATCTGGCCGCCGAGGCCCTGCGGGAGCTGGGGGGCGCCGGACTGCTGCCGCTGCTGGGAGGCGGGGCCGCCGCGGCGGACGGTCTTCTTCTTGGCGCCCTTCTTGCCCTTGCGCTTGGTGTACGGCGACTTGGTGGCCTTGCCGGTGGGGATGCCCATGGCGCCGCCCATCTGGCGCATCATCTTCTGGGCCTCCTTGAACCGGGCGAGGAGCTGGTTCACCTCGGAGACGGTGACGCCGGAGCCGTTGGCGATGCGCAGGCGGCGGGAGCCGTTGATGAGGGCCGAGTCGCGGCGCTCGGCGGGGGTCATGGAGCGGATGATCGCGGTGGTGCGGTCGATCTGCTTGTCGTCGATGGAGTCGATCTGCTGCTTCATCTGGCCCATGCCGGGCATCATCTTGAGCAGGTTGCCGATGGGGCCCATCTTGCGGATGGCCTGCATCTGGTCGAGGAAGTCCTCCAGCGTGAAGTCCTCGCCCTTGAGGAGCTTCTCGGTGTACTCCTCCTTCTGCTTCTCCTCGAAGACGGCCTCGGCCTGCTCGATGAGGGTGAGCATGTCGCCCATGCCGAGGATGCGCGAGGACATCCGGTCGGGGTGGAAGACGTCGAAGTCCTCGAGCTTCTCGCCGGTGGACGCGAAGAGGATGGGGCGGCCGGTGACGTGGCGGACCGAGAGGGCCGCGCCGCCGCGGGCGTCGCCGTCGAGCTTGGAGAGGACGACGCCGGTGACGCCGACGCCGTCGCGGAAGGCCTCGGCGGTGTTGACGGCGTCCTGGCCGACCATGGCGTCGATGACGAAGAGGACCTCGTCGGGGTTGACGGCGTCGCGGATGTCGCGGGCCTGCTGCATCATCTCCTCGTCGATGCCGAGGCGCCCGGCGGTGTCGACGATGACGACGTCGTGGCCGCGCTGCTTCGCCTCGGCGATGGAGTCGGTGGCGACCTTGACGGGGTCGCCGACGCCGGAGCCGGGCTCGGGGGCGTAGGCGGCGACGCCGGCGCGTTCGGCGAGGACCTGGAGCTGGTTGACGGCGTTGGGCCGCTGGAGGTCGGCGGCGACCAGGAGCGGGGAGTGCCCGTCGCCCTTGAGCCACTTGGCGAGCTTCCCGGCGAGGGTGGTCTTGCCCGCGCCCTGGAGGCCCGCGAGCATGATGACCGTGGGGGGCTGCTTGGCGTAGTTGAGGCGGCGGGTCTCGCCGCCGAGGATGGCGATGAGCTCCTCGTTGACGACCTTGACGATCTGCTGGGCGGGGTTGAGGGCCTTGGAGACCTCGGCGCCCTTGCAGCGCTCCTCGATGCGGGAGATGAACGTCCTGACCACCGGGAGGGCGACGTCGGCTTCAAGGAGCGCGCGGCGGATCTCGCGGGCCGTGGAGGCGATGTCGGCATCGGTCAGGCGGCCCTTGCCGCGGATCGACTCGAAGATTCCCGACAGTCGATCTGACAATGCGTCGAACACGGGTTGACCTCTCGGTGGGTTGCTGGGACTCCTACGAGCTTAACGGGGCGCCCGGCGGGGCGCGAGAACAGGACGGCCGCCCCGTGGCGGGGGCGGCCGTCCTCAGCGGTGTGGAGAAGCCGGTGCTAGGCGTTGACCTTCTCGGGCTCGCCCGCGGCGACGGGGGCGTCGACGCTGGTGTTGCCGTTGACGGGGAGGTCGTAGCCGGCCTCGCCGTGCTGGGCGGCGTCGATGCCGGCGAGCTCTTCCTCTTCGGAGATCCGGATGCCGATGGTGAACTTCAGGATCAGGCCGATGATGAAGGCGACGACGGCCGAGTAGACCAGGACCACGCCGGTGGCCGCGGCCTGCTTGCCGAGGAGGGCGAAGCCGCCGCCGTAGAAGAGGCCGTCGACGCCGAGGGCATTGGCCTCGGCGAAGGCGAACAGGCCGAGCGAGACGGAGCCCCAGAAGCCGGCGACCATGTGCAGGCCGACCACGTCGAGGGCGTCGTCGAAGCCGAACTTGTGCTTCAGGCCGATGGCGAACGGGCAGATGACGCCGGCGACCGCGCCGATGGCGATGGCGCCGAGCGGGGTCACGTAGCCCGCGGCCGGGGTGATGGCGACGAGCCCGGCGACGACGCCGGAGCAGCCGCCGATGATCGAGGGCTTGATGCCGCGGAGGCGGTCGATGAGGAGCCAGGCGAGGACCGCGGCGGCGGTCGCGACCTGGGTGTTCAGGAAGGCCAGGCCCGCGAAGCCGTCGGCGGCGAAGGCCGAGCCGGCGTTGAAGCCGAACCAGCCGAACCACAGCAGGCCGGCGCCGAGGAGGACCAGCGGCAGGTTGTGCGGCGCGAAGTTGCCGTCCTTCCAGCCGATGCGGCGGCCGACGACGATCGCCAGGCCGAGGGCGGCGGCTCCGGCGTTGACGTGGACCGCGGTGCCGCCGGCGAAGTCGAGGACGCCCCAGTCCTCGATCCAGCCGCCGCCCCAGACCCAGTACGCGACCGGGCAGTAGACGACGATGACCCAGACCGTGGCGAACACGACCCAGGCGGAGAACTTCATGCGGTCGGCGACGGCGCCGGCGATGAGGGCGACCGTGATGATCGCGAACATCATGCCGAAGGCGGTCCAGACGGCGTTCGGGACGCCGCTGAGGCCGGCCTCGCCGAGGACCTCGATCGCGTGGCGGGAGCCGAAGAGGGAGGTGAAGTCGCCGATGAGCGGGTTGTCGCCGGAGCCGTCGCCGATGGCGAGCGACTCGCCGACGAGGACCCAGACGACGCTGACGAGGCCGATGGCGACGAGGCACTTCATCATCATGTTGATGACGCTCTTCGCACGGGTGAGCCCGCCGTAGAACAGGGCGAGCGCCGGAGTCATGAGCAAGACCAGGGCGGCTGAGGTGAGAATCCAGGCTGTGTTCCCGGTGTCGAGACCCTCCATGGGCGTGCCGCCTCCTCTCCAATAGGTAGTAACTTCGGGCGTGAGTAGGGGTCCGGCGTTGAGGGGGAGCGACGGTGCTCGGGAGCTTGTTGTCACGCGCCGGCCTTGCGACCGGCGCGTGACGCTCCTACCTACCGGAGTGAAGCCAGCTTCACCGGGACGTGTTACGCGACCCGGGCCTCCGTGTTAAGAAGCTGTCGCCAAAGATTTCGAGTGTGTGAACTCACGCTCACAGGCCGGGTTTTCGGCGGGGCCAGGGGCGCGGGTGGGGTCGATGCGGCATTTGATGGCATTGACGGGCTCGAATGAACCGTGACTTCGGCATGACCGCTCCGTTACGGAACTGTGCTCTAATGGCTGTGGACCGACAGATAGGTGAACGTTCACACCGGGCGGCGTATCGTCGTAGTGGACCGGGGCGCCGCGGGCGCCCCGGAAGGCGTGCGCGCGAACGAAACATGGAAAGCGACGGCAGCGATGGCGCAACCGAAGAAGGCAGCCAGTATCTGGGACGTGGCGCGGCTGGCCGGCGTCTCGCACCAGACCGTCTCCCGGGTCGTCAACGGCTCCCCCAGGGTCGCGGCCGCGACCCGCGACAAGGTCCTGGAGGCCATCGCGGAGCTGGGCTACCGGCCCAACCGGCTCGCGCGGTCCCTCGCGGGCGGCGCGGCCGAGTCGGTCACGGTCCTCACCGCCGACACCTCCCTCTACGGGCCCGAGGCGGCGCTGCGCGGCATCGAGAAGGCCGCGCGGGCCCTCGACTGGAGCGTGCAGATCTCGGTCCTCGACCCCGCCGACACCCACTCCGACGCCGACATCATCGCGCGCCTCCCGCGCGCGGGCGAGCCGACCATCATCATGGCGCACGACGAACCCGGCATGCGCGCCAAGCAGGTCCTGCTCGACCAGCAGCCCCACGCGATGGTCGCGATCGGCCCCTACACCGCCGAGGAGCTCGCGGCCTCGCCGTGGCTGGTCGGCATGGACGACGGGAAGGCCGCCGCCGAGGCGACCAGGTACCTCCTGGACCTGGGCCACCGGACGGTCCACCACCTGGCGATCCCCACGTCGACGGGCACGTTCGGCGGCGGGAAGGCGCACCGGGCCGAGGGCTGGGCGCGGGTCCTGCGCGAGGCCGGGCGCGAGGTGCCCGAGCCGGTGCCCTCGGGGTGGACGATCGCCGAGGCGTTCAAGGCCGTGCAGCCGCTCGTCGCCGACCCGGAGGTCACCGCGATCCTGTGCGGCAACGACCACCTGGCGCTCGCGACGATGCGCGCCGCGCACCTCGCGGGCCGCTCGGTCCCCGGGGACCTGTCGGTGGTCGGCTTCGACAACACCCCCTTCTCGGGCTTCACGACCCCCGCGCTGACCACCGTCAACCAGGACTTCGAGAGCGTCGGCCGCGGCGCGTTCGAGCTGCTGCGCCACCGCGTGGACGGCTCGATCCCGCGGCCCGTGCCGGGCTGGCCCGAGCCCGAGCTCATCGTCCGAGAGACCTCGGGGCCGCCCGCTTCCTGACCCCTGGAGCGCGACCCGCAGAACCCCGAAAGGCCCAGCTGATGAACCCCGTCCCCTCCGATCCGCCGGCGGGGCCGCCCGGCCCTGTACCGCCCGCGGCCGTGCTCGCCGCGGACTTCGCCTCGCCCACGGGCCCGGTCCTGCACGGCGCCACCGGGTCCCTGTACGGCGTCGCCGAGGACGGTGTGCCCGGCGACGAGCTGCTGGACGCGCTCGACCTGACCACGCTCGCGGTCAAGCCCGACGGGGGCGCGCGGCACCCCGGCGGGGACGCGTCGGGCGCGGTCGCGGTCCTGCGCCGCAACGGGCGGCCGCGGGGGACGGCGGGCGTCGCGTTCGTGTACCTCCAGGACCTGTTCCCTTCCTGGCCTTACGAGGACGTCGGCATCGACGTGTACCACGAGCGGCTGTGCGCGGTCGTCCCGCCGATGCTCACCGAGGCGAACGCGGGCCGCCTGGTGCTCGTGCCGTTCAACGAGCCGGACTGGATCTGGTACGCGCTCAAGGAGAACGACCCGGCCCGGTTCGACCGGTTCATGGCCGACTGGACGACCACGGTGCGGCTGCTGCGCCGCGTCGCGCCCGGCGTGCCGCTCGCGGGCCCGAACGAGTCGTACTTCCACCGCGAGTTCCTGCGGCACTTCCTGCGCCGCGCCCGCGACACCGGGACGCTCCCGGAGTGGACGGCCTGGCACGAGCTGTCGCCGAAGTCCCTCGCGGACTTCCGCGGGCACCACGCCGAGTACCGGGAGCTGGAGCGCGGGCTCGGGATCGAGCCGCGGCCGGTGAACATCGACGAGTACGCGAACAACCGGGACCTGTCCGTGCCGGGGCAGCTCGTGCAGTGGGCGGCGCTGTTCGAGGACGCGAAGGTCCACGCGGACATGGCGTTCTGGACCGCCGCGGGCGGCTACTCCGGCGCGGCCCCGCAGACGAACGTCCCCAGCGGCGCGTGGTGGCTGCTCAAGGCGTACTCGGGGATGACCGGGACCACGGTGCGGGTGACGCCGCCGCGGCCGGACACGCCGGACACGTTGCAGGGCATCGCGAGCCTCGACGCCGAGCGGCGGACCGCGCAGGTCCTCGCGGGCGGGTGCGCCGGGGACTTCACCGTGGCCGTGCGGGGCCTGGACGCCGAGGCGTGGGGGCCGACCGTGACGGCGACCGTGCACCGGATCGACTGGACCGGGTACGAGGGCGCCGCGGGGCCGCCGGTCGCGCTGAGCCGGGTCACCGGACCGCCGGGCGGGTTCGATGTGCAGGTGCCGCAGGCGGACCGGATGGCCGCGTACTGGATCACGCTGGCGCCCGGCGAGGCCGGGCCGGTCCCGCCCGCGCCGTGGCGCGGCACGTGGGAGGCCGAGCACGCGCGGATCACCTCCGGCGAGGTCGCCCGGCAGGGCCACCCCGGGGAGGGCGACGGGTTCGCCGCGTCGGGCGAGTACGACGTGAGCGGCCTGAACATGAACGACTCGGCGGTGACGTTCACCGTCGAGGTCCCCGCGGACGGCGAGTACGACCTCGCGGTCTTCTACTCCCACATGTACGGGCGCGGCGCCGAGGCGACCGAGCCGCAGCCCGCGCAGCAGGTCCTGGCCGTCAACGGCGCGGAGCGGTTCGTGGAGTACCCCTCGACGATGAACTGGCAGCACCGGTCGGTCGTCCACGTGCCGGTGCGGCTGCGCGAGGGCGCGAACACGGTGGAGCTGTCGAAGTCCGGGGCGATCGGGACCGCGCGCGGCGAGGTCGCGCTCGACAAGATCGACCTGACGGCGCGGCGGCCGCCGCGCTGCTCCTACGACGGGGCGTTCGCGCGGTACGAGGCCGGGAGCGACGAGCCGGTGTTCGACGTGTACGCCGCCGAGGACGGGTACCACCGCTTCGCGGGCGCCGCGGGCGGCGTGCTCCTGGGGCCGCAGAACCAGTGCGTCCCAGTGGATCTGGCGCGGCCGGTGTTCCTGCACGCGGGCGTCAACCGGATCCGGGCCGCGGCGGGCCGGCTGGACGTGGAGCCCGCGCCGGGCCCGGCGCTCATCGACGTGGACGCCGCGGAGGCGGTCCGCTCGGGCGGGTCGTGCCTGATCGTCAACGAGTTCGCGCACCGCGGGCACGTCATCGGCTGGAACGGCCGCGGCGCGGGCGCGGCCATCGCGTTCGAAGCCGCCGCGGGGCCGCACGCGCTGCTCGTGTCGTACGCGAACGGCGAGCGCGCCGAGGGCCGCCAGGCCGGGTCCGACATCGTGACGCGCCACTGCGACCTGATCGTCAACGGCAAGCCCGCCGGGCGGTACCCGATGCGCGGCACGTGGACGTGGAACGACTTCTGGACGTACCCGGTGATCGTCGACCTCGTCAAGGGGCGCAACACGATCGCGTTCGGGAACGAGAACGGCCCGACCGCCGAGTTCGAGCGGTTCCGCATCGCGCCGCTCAATCCCTGAGACCCCGCTTCTGAGACCCTGCCCCTGAGACGCCGAAGGGCCCGCGCCGGACGGCGCGGACCCGTGCGGGGGCTCGCAGGACTACGCGGAGGCGAGGCCGCCGAGCGTCGCGAACTGGGCGTCGGTGAGGACGACCTCGCGGGCGGCGACGTTCTCCTCCAGGTGCGCGATCGAGCTGGTGCCGGGGATCGGCACGATGTTGTCCGAGCGGCGCAGCAGCCACGCGAGCGCGGTCTGGGCGGGGGTCGCGCCGACCTCGGCGGCGATCTTGCCGACGGGCCCGTCGGGTCCCGCGTGCTCTCCCGCGGCGATCGGGAACCACGGGATGAACGCGATGCCCTGCTCGGCGGTGTACTCGAGGACGGCCTCGCTCTGGCGGTTGACGAGGTTGTACAGGTTCTGGACGCTCGCGATCGGGGCGACCGCCTGCGCCTCCTTCAGCTGCTCGACGGTCACCTCGGAGAGGCCGATGTGCCGGATCTTGCCTTCGCGCTGGAGGTCGGCGACCGTGGCGATCTGGTCGGCGATCGGCAGGGCCGGGTCGAGGCGGTGGATCTGGTACAGGTCGATGGCCTCGGTGCGCAAGCGCCGCAAGGACAGTTCGGCCTGCTGGCGGATGTAGGCGGGCTGTCCGAAGGGGACCCACTCGTCGGCGGAGGGGCGCGTGTTGCCGCCCTTGGTGGCGATGACGACGCCGTCGGCGTACGGGTGGAGGGCCTCGGCGATGAGCGACTCGTTGTCGCCGAGGGCGTAGGAGTCGGCGGTGTCGATGAAGTTCACGCCGAGTTCGACCGCGCGGCGCAGGACCGCGACGGCCGCGGCCCGGTCCTTCGGCGGGGTGAAGATCCCCGGGTCGCCGGACAGGCGCATGGCGCCGTAGCCGAGCCGGTCCACGTTCAGGTCGCCGCCGATGGTGATGTCGCCCATGGCTGTTCTGCCTCTCTCGGTGCGCCGCGGGCCTGGTGCGCCGCGGCACGGTCGCATGCCGGGTCCAACCGCCGCGGGCGGCCGCGTGTTCCCGCACGGGTGATATCGCATCGGTCACAGCGACACCGCGGAGCACGGACGCGGCGGGGACCGGCCCGGATGCGAGGATCAGGGGCATGATCAAAGGTTTCAAAGAGTTCCTGATGCGCGGCAATGTGATCGAACTGGCCGTCGCGGTGGTCATGGGCGCGGCGCTGACGGCGCTCGTCGGCTCGTTCGGCGACGCGTTCCTCAACCCGCTCATCAAGCTCGTCACCGGCGGCGGCGAGGTCGGCGGCAGCTTCACCGTCAACGGCGTCGTGTTCCCGTACGGCGTGTTCCTCAACGGCATCCTCGTGTTCTTCCTGACCGCGGTGGCCGTGTACTTCGTGGTCGTGTACCCGATGAACAAGCTGATGGAGCGGTTCGGCCCCAAGAACGAGCTGTCCGAGGAGCTGGAGGCGGCCGAGGTCGTGCTGCTCCAGGAGATCCGCGACCTGCTCCAGGAGCAGCGCCAGCGCTAGCCCGTTTCAGGGGCGGCGGCGCCGGGCACCCCCGGGGCCGCCGCCCCTTGCCAGTGCCGCACCGGCCTGGGACGCTGGACCCCACCGACCGCGACGGGAGGGCACGCCATGCCGACCTCGATTCCTCTGGGCGCCCCGATCTGGGCCGACGCCGTGACCCCCGACCTGTCGGGGGACGTCGACTTCTACATGCGCCTGTTCACGTGGGCCGCGTTCGACTCGGGCGAGCAGTTCGGGCACTACACGGAGCTGTGCCTGGGGACGACGGTCTCGGAGGCGCGGGCCGTGGCCGGGATCGCCGAGGCCGCGTCGGGCGCGAAGGGCTCGGCGTGGGGCGTGGCGTTCCACGCCGGGGACTGCGTGCGGGCGGCCGCGGAGGCCGAGAAGCTGGGCGCGCAGATCACCTCGAACCCGATCCGGGTCGGGGACGACCTGGTGTACGCGGCGCTGAAGGACCCCGACGGGGGCGCGTTCGGGCTGTTCGAGCCGTTGAGCGAGAAGGTCGGGTTCACGGCCCGGGACGAGCCGGGCGCGATCGTGTGGTTCGAGTACGTGTACGACGGCGCGCCGGTGGAGGCGATGCAGTTCTACTCGGAGCTGCTGAACTGGTCGCTGCACACGCCGGACGGGGCCGAGCCGGGGCACGACGCGCCGTACGTGGGCCTGCGGACCCGGGAGGGGCACGCGCTGTCGCGGCCGGCGGAGTTCGGCGGGGCGCGGATGGCGCTGGGCCCGGAGCTGGACATGAAGCCGCACTGGGCGGTGTGCTTCGGGACGGACTCGGTGGACCTCACGGCGGCGAAGGCCGTGGACCTGGGCGGGGCGGTCGCGGTGGCGCCGGTGGACGACCCGCGCG
The DNA here is from genome assembly GCA_040643255.1 of Glycomyces sp. NPDC047369. Taxonomy (GTDB): domain Bacteria; phylum Actinomycetota; class Actinomycetes; order Mycobacteriales; family Micromonosporaceae; genus Glycomyces. Next base: position 758,195 of record JBEYTX010000004.1, read on the forward strand.
GGCGGATGGCGGTGCTGGCGTCGCCCACGGGGGCGTACTTCACGGTGATGTCCCCGCGGGAGTAGCCGAATCGGCCTCGCGTGTCGGTGCCGCGTGCGACGGTGGGACGGTCACGACGTCTCTGCGAAGGAGCAGCGCACGATGCCATCGATCCCGCTCGGAGCCCCGATCTGGTCGGACTCCCTGACCGCCGACCTGGCGGGCGACACCGCGTTCTACGAGGGCCTGTTCGGGTGGTCGTCGGAGAGCGCCGGCCCGGAGTACGGCGACTACACGACCTTCTCGTTGGCGGGGGCCGAGCCGCGCCCGGTCATGGGGATCATGCCGTGCCCGCCGGGCATGGCGCCGTCGCGGACGTGGAACCTCCAGTTCCGGGTGGCGGACTGCGACGAGGCGGTGGACCGGGCGCGGAGCCTCGGCGCGGCGGTCGACGCCGGGCCCGAGAGCGTCGGGTCGATGCTGCGCTTCGCGATGCTGCGGGATCCGAACGAGGCGTCGTTCGGGGTCGTGGAGGCCCTGGACCCGACGACGGGGTTCGGCGTGTGGGGCGAGCCGAACTCGATCGCGTGGGCGGAGTACCACTTCGACGGCGCGCCCGCGGACGCGATGCGCTTCTACGTGGACCTTCTCGGCTGGGAGGCGGTGACCCCGCCTTGGGAGGACCCGGCGAACCCGACCCCGTACGCGGCGCTGTCGCCGCGCGGCGGCGGCGCGGAGTTCGGCGGCTGCCATGCGGCGGACGGCTTCGAGAAGTCGATGCCCCCGCAGTGGAGCGTCATGGTCGCCGTCGAGGATGCGGACGCCTTGTGCGCCAAGGCCGTCGAGCTGGGGGGCAGGGTCGCTGCGGAGCCGATGGACGTCCCGGGCCTGCGCGTCGCGGGCGTCGCGACCCCCGGCGGCACCGTGGTCGGGATCCATTCGCCGCGCGCCTGGGTCTGACCTGTCTGCCGAACGCCCCGCCGCGATGCGGCGGGGCGTTCGCGCGTCTCAGGTCCGGCGGCGCGGGAGGGCGACGGCGGCCATGACGGCGAGGGTCATGGCGATCATGGCGGCGGCGGGGGTGAGGGCGGCGAGGGGGGCGCGTTCGAGGTAGGGCAGGGAGCGGGCGAGGCTGGCGCCCCATTCCGGGGAGTCGGGGCCGGCGCCGAGGCCGAGGAAGCCGAGGGAGGCGATGCCGAGGGCCATGCCGGGCAGGCGGAGTCCGGCGTGGGAGGCGAGGGGCCCGGCGACGAGGGGGAGGGTGTGGCGGCGGAGCATCCACCAGGGCCCGGCGCCGAGGGCGAGGCGGGCTTCGCGGTGGCCGGCGGCGCGGGCCTGCGCGGTGAGGGAGGCGGCGTGGGCGGCGAGCGGGGGCCAGGAGACGGCGACGACGGCGAGGACCGCACCGGTCTGGCCGCGGCCGAGGATGACGACGACGAGGATCCCGGCGATGGCGACGGGGAACGAGTTGCACGCTTCGGCGAGCGGGTGCGCCAGGCGCGGCGCGAAGCCGAGGGCCAGCGCGATCCCGTAGGAGAGGACGCATGCGGCGACGGCCGCGCCGACCGTCCACAGTGCTCCTTGGCCGAGGCGGGCGAGGACGTCGCGGCCGAGTTCGTCGGTGCCGAGCCAGTGCGCGGCGGTCGGCGCGGCGAGGCGCCCGTCGGTGGCGATGGCGCCGGTGCGGACCAGCCCGTAGGCGACGGCCAGCAGCAGTGGCGTTGCGGTGCAGGCGATCCAGATCAGGGCGGTGCGGCGTGAGCTCGCGGCGGGCGGCGCGGCGGGGGCGGCGGTGCCGTCGGGTCCGGCGAGGCGGTTCGCGGAGAGGCGCGCGAGGATCCCGGCGGTGAAGCCGAGGCCGACGAGGAGGAGCAGGCACGCCTGGAGGACGGGGAGGTCCTGGGCGTCGGCGGCGGCGAGGGCGGTGCGGCCGAGGCCGGGGACGGCGAAGACGGTCTCGACGGCGACGGCCGCGCCGGTGATGGAGACGGCGATGATCGCGAGCTGCGGGAGCAGCGGCGGGAGGGCGCGGCGCACGAGCGCGCGGACGATGCGGCCGCGGGCGTATCCGGCGGCGCGCCACTGGCGGACCCAGTCCTCGGCGGCGACGGCGCCGACGGCGTCGCGGCACAGGCGGGCGAGGACGCCCCCGCCGCCCAGGCCCATGGCGAGCGCGGGGAGGACGAGGTGCTCGGGCCCGGTGAAGCCGTACGCGGGGAGGGGGCCGAGCCAGGCGGCGAAGACGGCGACGCCGAGGGCGGCCACGAGGAACTCGGGGAGGGCGGCGAGCCCGGCGACGGCGATGCCGCCGGCGCGGACCGGGCGGCCTTCGGCGGCGCGGCGCAGCGCGGGAAGGCTTGCGGCGCAGGCGATGGCGAGGACGACGGCGAACGCGGCGGCCATGACGGTGAGGGAGGTGCCGAGGGCGGGGAGCACCGAGGCCGACACGGGTTCGCCCGAGACCCAGGAGGTGCCGAGGTCGCCGCGGGCGAGGCCGGTGAAGCGGTCGCGGAGGATCGCGAGCGGCCCGGCGTCGAGGCCGAGGTCGGCGCGGACGGACGCGAGGGCCGTCTCGGTGGCTTCGCGTCCGGGGTAGCGGGCGCGCAGGACGGTGAGGGCGGGGTCGCGGGCGGCGAGCCAGGGCAGGAGGCCGATGGCGGCGAGGACGGCCGCGAGGACCGCGAGCCTGGTGAGCAGGCCGCGCAGGAGCGCCACGGTCAGCCGATCGCGGTGGCCGCGGTGATGATGCGGCGCTCGCGCGGGTCGGCGGCGACGTCCGCGACCCCTTGGGCGACACCGGTGACGAGCCGCTCGTGGGCGACGGGGACGACGGCGGCGGTCGCGAGCACGACGGCTTCGGCGTCGAGGACGGCGGCCTGGCGCAGGGCGGCGGCCGCGGCGGGGTCGGGGGTGACGCCGACGTCGAGGACGGCCGCGACCGCGGCGTCGACGGCGGGGTCGGCGAGCTGGGAGGTGTTGAAGCCGCCGGTGCTGGTGAAGTCGGAGTCGAGGTAGGTGTAGGCGTCGCCGGAGTCCTGGACGACGGAGCGGGACATGAGGAACGCGTCGAAGGCCCCGGCGAGCATGTCGGGTTCGATGTCGTTGTACTCGCGGACCTCGGTGGTGACGGCGAACCCGGCGGCCTCGAGCTGGGCGGCGAGGACGGTGAGGGCTTCGGGGAGCTCGGCGCGGTTGGAGTAGGTGGCGAGCGCGAGGGTCTCGCCGCTCGGGGCGGCGGGCTCGGGGAGCGTGTAGGGGCGGTGGTCGGCGGCCCAGGCGAGGGCGGGGCCGAAGAGCCCTTCGGGGGCGTCGGCGCGGCCTTCGTAGATGTCGTCGACGATCGGGCCGGGGTCGACCGCGGCGGCGACGGCGGCGCGCAGGGTCGGGTCGGCGAGGGGCCCGGTCGCGGTGTTCAGGTAGAGGCTGACGGTGCGGCCGGTGGGGGCGTCCTGGAGCCGCGCGTCGTCGAGGGTCGCGATCTGCGCGTAGGGGACCGCTTCGATGACGTGGGCCTCGCCGGAGCGGAGGGCGGCGGCGCGGGTGGCGGCGTCGGGGACGTAGTCGGCGCGGTAGCCGTCCATGGCGGCGGGCTCGCCCCAGTAGTCGTCGTGGCGCCGCAGTTCGACGCCGGTGGAGGTGGATTCGGTGATGGCGTAGGGGCCGGTCGCGAAGCCGACGGGGTCGACGGTGGCGCCGGAGTAGGCGGCGGGGGCGAGGATCGCGAGCTGGGGGCTCGAGAGGCGCTGCGGGAGCACCGGATCGGGCTCGGCCGTGGTGAGGCGCAGCGTCAGGTCGCCGGTGGCCTCGGCGGCGAGGCCGAGGCCGTCGACCACGCGCGGCGGGGCCGCGGCGGTGGCGGCGGCGTTCAGGGCGGCGGCGGCCGCGGCGGCGTCGAGGGCGGTGCCGTCGTGGAAGCGGACCCCGTCGCGGAGCACGAGGTCCCAGGAGCCGTCGGGGTTCCCGGTCCACTCGGTGGCGAGGAGCGCGACGGGCAGGCCCGCGTCGTCGAGGGCCAGGAGGGTCTCGGCGACGGCCCAGCGGGCGAGGAGGAACGCGTCCTCGGAGTGCGGGGAGAGCCCGGCGGCGGGGGTGAGGGCGTTGGCGAGGACGAGCCGCGCGCCGTCCCCGTCGTCGGCGGCGAAGCATCCGGCGGCCGCGAGGGCCAGGGGTGCGGAGGCGGCGAGCAGGGTGCGCCGGGTCAGCGACATCGGAGTGGGCCTCGTCTCTTCTCGCGAATTTCTTCTTATTGCAAATCGGGTGCAATAATGGCACACATGTCGAGCACCGCAACCGCGAGCGAAACCAAGGACGTCTCCGGCTACCTTCTGCGCCAAGCGGAACCGTCCGACCTCGCCGGGGCCCGCTCCGTGATGCTCGACACGGTCTACCGGGACTTCGGGCACGGCTACCTGCCGCGATGGCACTCCGACATCATCGACCTGGAGGCGTACTACCTCGCGCCGGAGGACAACGCGCTGTTCGTCGCCGAGCGGGACGGCCGGGTCGTCGCGACCGCGGGCGTGCGCGGCCAGACCCCGGTCTCGCCCCCGCACCCCGCCGAGGTCGCGTCGCGCTTCGAGGAGGGCCGCACCGCGAGCCTCTACCGTGTGTACGTGCGCCCCGAGCACCGCCGCCGCGGCCTCGCGGGCGCGCTCGTGGACGCCTGCCTCGGCTTCATCGCCTCCCGGGACCGGTACACCGGCGTGTACCTGCACACCGACGCGCGCACCCCCGGCGCGGTCGAGTTCTGGTCCCGGCGCGGCTCGGTCCTGTTCGACGAGCGGCTGGCCGTCAACGAGCACCGCGACGCGGGCGAGGAGCCGTTCGAGACCGTCCACTTCGCACTGCGCATCCCGCGCTAAGTCCGGGTACGGCAGCCCCGTGTAGTTCTCGGCGAGCGCCGTCGCCTGGGCCCGCGAGCGCGCCACGTACGCCAGGTGCGCGCGCTGGAGCCGCCGGTCGTACGGGTCGCCCTCGAAGCGGTGCAGCAGCGTCGTCATCCACCACGAGAAGTGCTGCGCCCGCCAGACCCGCTCCAGGCAGGTCGCCGAGTACGCGTCGAGCAGCGCCCCGCTCCCGGTCCGGTAGTACTCCCCCAGCGCGCGGGCGAGCACCCGCACGTCCGCCACGGCGAGGTTGAGCCCCTTCGCGCCCGTGGGCGGCACGATGTGCGCGGCGTCCCCGGCGAGGAACAGGCGCCCGAACCGCATCGGCTCGGCGACGAACGACCGCATCGCGGCCACGTCGACCTGCGTGATCGGCCCGGTCGCGAGCGTGAAGCCCGGGACGGTCTCGTGGCGGGCCTTCAGCTCGGCCCAGACCGCCTCGTGCGTCCAGTCCCCGGGCCGCGTGTCGGGCGGGACCTGGAGGTAGAAGCGGCTCACCGTATCGGACCGCATGGAGTGCAGGGAGAACCCGCGCTCCGACGCCGAGTAGACCAGCTCGGGTGCGGAGGGCGCGACGTCGGCGAGGATCCCCAGCCACGCGAACGGGTACGTCTTCTCGTAGACCGCGAGGTCAGCGGCGGGCACGGATGCCCTTGACACGCCGTGGAAACCGTCGCACCCGGCGATGAAGTCGCAGTCCAGGCGCTCGCCGCCGAACGTCAGGTACGGGTCGGCGAGGCTCCCGACCGCGACGTCCTCGACCTCGAACCGGACGTCCACGCCGTTCGCGAGGTTCGCGGCGATGAGGTCTTTCACGACCTCCTGCTGCCCGTACACGGTGATCGCGCGGCCCGGCACGAGCTCCTCGAACGCGATCCGGTGGCCCTCGCCGCCGAACCGCAGCTCGATCCCGTGGTGGACCTGCCCCTCGGCGAGCATCCGGTTCCCCACGCCCGCTTCGACGAACGTGTCGGCCGTCCCCTGTTCGAGGACGCCCGCGCGCACCCGCGACTCGCAGTGCGCGCGGGAGCGCCGCTCCAGCACGACCACGTCGATGCCGTCGGCGGACAGGAGGTGCGCGAGGAGGAGCCCGGCGGGCCCGGCCCCGATGATCCCGACGCCGGTCTTCGAACGGCGCGGTTTCACGCCCCGCCCCGCTTCGCCGCCTGGATCTCGCCCCACACCTGCCCGCGGAGCTTCGCGAACGCGGGGCCGGAGCGGGTCTCGAGCTGGTCGCGGTCGGGGCCGAGGTCGATGTGGACTTCGGCGCGGAGGGTCGTCGGCGGCGAGGAGAGGACGAGGACGCGCTGGCCGAGGTAGACGGACTCGTCGATGTCGTGGGTGATGAACACGACGGTGATGCCGAGGCGGGCCCACAGGTCGCGGATGAGGTCCTCGAGGTCGGCGCGGGTCTGGGCGTCGACGGCCGCGAACGGCTCGTCCATGAGCAGGAGTCGGGGCCGGAACGCGACGGCGCGGGCGATGGCGACGCGCTGCTGCATGCCGCCCGACAGCTGCCAGGGCCAGACCCGTTCCTTCCCTTCGAGGTCGACGAGGCGCAGCGCTTCGGCGACGCGCTCGCGGCGCTGCGCGCGGGTGAGGCCGAGGCGCTTGAGCGGCAGCTCCACGTTGGCGCCCACGCGCATCCACGGGAAGAGGCTGCGGCCGTACTCCTGGAAGACCACGGCGGTGCCCTCGGGCGGGCCGTCCACTTCGCGCCCGTCCACGTGCGCGGTACCGCGGGTGGGGGCGAGGAGCCCGGCGCACATGCGCAGCAGGGTGGTCTTGCCGCAGCCGGAGGGCCCGACGATGCAGACCAGCTCCCCTTCGGCCACTTGGAAGGTGAGGGCGTCGATCGCGGTGTGGACCGCGCCGTCGACGCGGTAGTCCCTGCCGATCCCGGCGACTTCGAGCACTCAGGCCTCCTCGGTGCGTTGGCGGTGGTACCAGTGCAGGACCGCGCGGTCTACACATGCGAACAGGGCGGCGAGGGCCGCGCCGAGGCAGCCGAGGAGCAGGATCCCGCTCCACATCGCGGGGATCGCATAGCTGCGCTGGAACTGGACGATCGCGAACCCGAGCCCGGACTGGGCGGCGAACATCTCGGAGATGACCATGAGGATCACGCCGATCGCCAGCGCCTGCCGCATCCCCGTGACGATCCGCGGGCTCGCTCCGGGCAGGACGACCGCGGTGAGGGTCCGCAGGCGCCCCAGGCGGTAGGCGGCGGCCGTGTCGAGCTGCACCGGTTCGACGGAGCGGACCCCGGCGACGGTGTTGAGCAGGACCGGCCACAGGCACCCGGAGACGATCACCGCGACCTTCATGCCGTCGCCGATCCCTGCGAACAGCATGATGACGGGCACGAGCACCGGCGGCGGGACGGCCCGCGCGAACTCCAGGACCGGTTCCGTGGCATGGAACAGCCACCTGACGCGTCCGATGAGGAGCCCGAGCGCGACACCCGCGGCGCAGGACGCGGCGTACCCGGCGCCGAGGCGCGCGATGCTGGGGAGGACGTCGTCGCGCCAGCGCTCCGCGGTCCACGTCTCGCCGAACTCGGCGACGATCGCGCTCAGCGGCGGGAAGTAGAAGCTCGTGGAGCCCGCGGACGCGAACCACCACGCCGCGAACAGGACGGCGGGCAGGCCGAGGGCCAGGAGCGCCTTGCGGAGGACGGTCACCACCGGGTCTCACCCCGCACGGCCGGGTGCCAGGCGAGCACCTCGCGTTCGAGGGCGCGGACGCCGAGGTTGACGGCGACACCGAGGGCCCCGGCGACGAGGATGAGCGCGTACATGCGCTCGGCGGCGCCGGAGGTCTGGGCGACGGCGATCTCGTGGCCGAGGCCGGGCGAGCCGATGACGAGCTCGGCGGTGACGGCGAGGACGAGCGCGACCGTGGCGGCGAGGCGCACCCCGGTCATGAGGTACGGCAGGGCGGTGGGCCAGGCGAGGTGCGCGAGGCGCTGCCAGGGGGTGAGCCGCAGGCTCTTCGCGGTGTCGGCGGCGACGGGGTCGACGTCCCGGACCCCGGCGAGGACCTGGACGAGGACCTGCCAGAACGCGGCGTAGACGACGAGCAGGAGCGTCGAGGGCAGGCGGGTGCCGAACAGCAGGACCGCCAAGGGCACCAGGGCGACCGAGGGGATCGGGCGCAGGAACTCGATGGTGGAGGCGGTCGCGGCGCGCACCGGCGGCAGCGACCCGATGAGGATCCCGAGGGCGGCCCCGGCTGCGACGGCGATGGCGAGCCCTGCGGCCCAGGCGATCAGGGTGTCGGCGAGGGCGCGCCAGAACTCGGCGCGCGCGAGGTCGTCGGCGAGCGCGGCGAGGACGGCGCCCGTGGTCGGGAAGTACCGGGGGTTCACCAGGGGCGTCAGCGGGAGCAGCTGACCGGCGAGCAGGGCCGCGGCGACCCCGGCCGCGCCGAGGAGCAGCGGTGGGACTGGACGCGGCCGGGGTCTGTTCGAGCGTGGCTCTGGGGAGTGGAGTCGCGTGCCGCTCATGGCGCCGAGGCGGTTGAAACGCTTGGGGCTCATGGCAGGAGCGCGTCCACGTCCGGGGGGTTCTCGAAGATGCCGTCGGCCTCGCCGAGTTCGGCGAGGCGTTCCACGGAGTCCCGGTTGACCTCTGCGGGGAACGCCGGCAGGGTCAGGGCTGCGCGGATGTCGGGACTGATGTCGGTGTAAGTGCCCAGGATATCGCGCACGGCGTCGGGGTTGTCGGTCGCATACTGCAAGGACTCGGCGATGGCCTCCGAGAACCGCTGCACCAGGTCCGGATCCTCTTGGGACAGTTGGGCGGTGGTGAAGTACGCGGCGACGGTGAGGTCGGGCGCGGCGTCCACGTAGTTCCATGCGACGGGCCGGCCGCCCTCGGCCTCGATCATGGACTTGAAGGGCTCGACGACCCACGCGGCGTCGACGTTCCCGGCGCTGAGCTGCGCGGGCATGTCGGGGAAGGCGACCTCGGTGAACCCGATGTCGGACGGGTCGCCGCCGTCGAGGCGCACGGACTCGCGGATGGTCGTGTCCCCGATGTTGTTGAGGGTGTTGACGGCGACGGTGGCGGTCGCGAGGTCGGCGGCGGACTGGATGGGGCTGTCGGCGGGGACCATGACGGCCCCGAAGTCCTCCCCGGCGACGCCGGTGGAGGCCACGCCGTTCGCGACGATCTCGATCGGCAGGCCCGAGGACTGGGCGAGGAGCAGCGAGGTGATGTTGGAGAACCCGAAGTCGAACTCCTGGGCGGCGACGCCGGGCACGATCGCGGCCCCGCCCTGCGCCTCGGTCAGCTCGACCTCGATGTCGCGGGCCGCGAAGAAGCCCTGCTCGATCCCGAGGTAGATGGGCGCGACGTCGACGATCGGGATCACGCCCACCGACACGGTGTCCGTCCCGCCGTCCTCGGCCTCGTCCCCGCCGCAGGCGGCGGTGGTCGCGATCAGCGCGATCACCAAGGCGGACATGGAGGCATGGGCAAGCTGGCGTCTCATGAGGGTGCCTTCCGGGAGGAGTGAGGCGACGGCACCGAGTGTTCGCCATGCGAATACTCGTTCATATATCGAAACTAGTAGATCGCCCTCCCCCGGTCAAGACCGCGGATACGAGGAAGGGCCGCCCCGGCGGCAGGGCGGCCCCTCTTTCTCGGTGTTGCGATTCCTGGGTCTCAGGCCCGGCACTCCTCGCGCGCCTCGACGGCGAGGTCCGGGTAGTCGGAGAACACGGCGTCGACGCCGAGGTCGTAGAACAGCGCGAACTCGGCGAGGTAGTCGCCGCGCGCGGCCGGGTCGCTGCTCGAGCGGAAGTCCGCGGGCAGGAACGTGTTCTCGGCGCGGAACGTCCACACGTGCACGTCCAGCCCGCGCCGGTGCGCCCGCTCGACGATGTCGGTCGGCTCCTGGAGGTAGCCGGCGGCGTCGCGCGGGAAGATGCGGTTCTTGTTGAGGCTGATGGTGTCGAGGGTCCGCGCGTACTCGTTGAGCGTCGCGTCGGGGATCTCGCCCTGGCCGTCGATGTTCAGCCCGATCCGGTTGTTCACCAGCTCGTCGATGGTAAGCAGGCTCTGGTACTCGAACGACTGGATCCACACCGGCGAGCGCCGCTTGTCGAGCCCGCGCTCGTCCAGCAGCTCGGCGAGGGACTCCTCGATGCTCATGCCCTTGTCCGCGTAGTAGGACGGGTGCTTCATCTCCGGGTACGTGACGACCGGCTCGTCGAGGGTCGCGACCCAGTCGAGGATCTCGTCGTACGTGACGAGCTGGAACTCGCCGTCGTGGGCGGCGCTCTGCGGCCGGATGTCGGGGATGCGCTCCTCGGCGCGGAGGGTCTTGATCTCCGCGAGGGTGAAGTCGTCGGCGAAGAAGCCGGTCACCGGGTTGCCGTCGATGAGCTTCGTGGTCTCGCGGTCGGCGAACTCCGGGTGGTCCTCGACGTCGGTGGTCTCGTCCAGCACCGGCTCGTGGCGCGCGATCAGCTCGCCGTCCTTGGTGAGCACCAGGTCCGGCTCGATCACGTCGGCGCCGAGCTCGACCGCGAGCCGGTAGGCCTCCAGCGTGTGCTCGGGCAGGTAGCCGCTCGCGCCGCGGTGGGCGATGACGACCGGGCCCGGGTCGTGGTGCGGGCGGTGCGGCTTGGCGGCGGCCGGCGAGGCGACGATGCCGATCAGCGCGGCCGCGGCGGCGAGCGCGGCCGCGCCGCGGAGGAGGGCGCCCTTGCGGGACATGTGGATCCGCCTTTCTCTGACGGGCGGTGCGCCCGTCGGGGGGTCTGGGTCACCCTCAGCCAACCGCGCGCGGCCGTATTCGCGCGGGACCGTAGTTGAACACGGCCTGAATCCTGGTTGAAATCGGGCGATTCACCCTAGCCCGCGGGACCGTCCACTGCGGCGTATCGCCCCGCGGCAGCCGCTGCCGCACCCCGGCGCCGCCGCGGAGGGTGGGCGGGCGCACCCGGGAGACCGCACGTGAAGGGCCGCCGCTCCGGCGGTGGTGGCCACCCCGGCATGCACCACCGCGACCATCGGTCCGGTCACCGGAGCGGCGGGCCCCGGGCCGAGCACGGCGGTCCACCGCACCGCTCCGGTGATCCGGGAACCGGTTTCTGCGATCGGGTACCGATCAATACCCGATGACAGCGTGGACCGCTCTGTTCAGCCTGCCAAAGCGATAGAAATCGCTTTCTACAACATCTTGATACAAGCGCGCCCGAACGTCAAGCATCGAAGCCCGCCAATATCAAAGCGTCACCGGACCGCTACGTGCACAGGGCCGGGCCGCTGCGCGACCCGGCCCTGTCGTCTCGGTTCGCTAAGCGGCCGTGAGCAACTGCGAGGCCGCCAGGTCGCGGTACAGGTCGTCCTTCGCGACCAGCTCGGCGTGGGTGCCGACCGCGCGCACGAGCCCGGCGTCGAACACGACGATCTGGTCGGCGCTCGTCACCGTCGAGAGCCGGTGGGCCACGACGAGCACGTTGGTGCGCTCGGCCGCGTCGAGCATGACCTGCTTGAGCGACGCCTCGTTCGCGGCGTCGAGCTGCGAGGTCGCCTCGTCGAGGAGCAGCAGCCGCGGCTTGCGCAGCAGCGCCCGCGCGATGGCGACGCGCTGGCGCTCGCCGCCCGAGAGCGTGGTGCCGCGGTAGCCGATCCGCGAGTCGAGCCCGTCGGGGAGCTTCTCGACCAGTTCGGTGAGGCGCGCGGTCTTGACGACGTCCTCGATCTCGGACTCCGTCGCGTCCTGCGCGGCCATGACGAGGTTCTCGCGCAGCGACCCGTCGAGGACCGGCGCGTCCTGCTCGACGTAGCCGATGAGGCCCCGCAGGTCTTCGAGCGGCCAGTCGCGCACGTCGACGCCGTCGACGGTGACCCGCCCGGTCGTCGCCGGGTAGAACCGCTCGATCAGTGAGAACACCGTGGTCTTGCCCGCGCCCGAGGGGCCGACGAGCGCGGTCAGGCCGCGCCCGCTGGAGGCGAACGTGACGCCGTGGTGCACGTACGGCAGGTCCTCGGCGTACCGGAACGTCACGTCCTCGAACGCGACCTGCGCCGGGCCCTCGGACGCCGCGACGTGCGGTTCGTCTTGCGCCGCTTCGGAGTCGAGGTTCGCGACCTCCTCGACGCGGTGGATCGCGGCCAGGCCGGTCTGGAGCTGCGAGAGCGACGCGACGAGGCCGTTGATCGGCCCCATCAGGTAGAACAGCAGCAGCAGGAAGCCGATGAGCGTGCCGACCTCCATGGCCCCGGAGGCGACGCGCGCGCCGCCGACGCCGAGGACCATCAGGAACGCGATGTTCACCGGCAGGAACGCGGCGACGCCTGCGAGCGCCTCCCACAGGGAGGCCTTGACGCCCTTGTCGCGGGCGGTCGTGGCGGCCGCTTCGAGGCGGCCGATCTCGTGGTCCTCGGCGCCGGAGGCCTTGACGGTGCGGAACGCGCTGAAGACGCGCTCCAGCAGGGACCCCATGTCGCCCAGGGCCTTCTGGGAGTCGACGGTGGCGCGCTCGATGCGCGGCAGGATGAACACCATCATCACGGTGACGAACACGACCATGGCCATGGTGGTGCCGAACAGGACCGGGTCGAGCCAGGCCATGAGGGCGATGCCGCCGAGGATCATGAACCCGTCGGTGACGCCGCCGATGACCGTGGTGCTCGCGACGGTGCGCAGGAGGTTCGTGTCGGAGGAGAGCCGGGACACGAGGTCGCCGGGCTTGAGCCGGTCGACCTCGGCGACCTGGAGGCGCACGAGCCGCCCGATGAGCTGCTTGCGCACCGTCAGGACGACGTCCTGCCCGGCGATCTGCATGAGGTAGGGGCCGAGGGCGCTCAGGGCGCCGCCGACGATGACGACCGCGCCGAGGTAGAGGAGCGGGCGGGTGAGGGACTCGTTGTTGGAGAGGGTGTCGATCACGTCCATCGCGATGAGCGGCTGGACGAGGCCGACGATCCCGCCCGCGAACGAGAGCGCGCCGCCGATGATCAGCAGGCGCAGGTGCTGGCGCGCGTACGCCCACAATCGGGTGATCGGGGCCTTGGCCGGGGCCTCGGGTGCGGCGGCGGTGGCCGGGGTGGTGTCGGTCATCCTGGTTCCTTCGATCGGTGCAGCGTCGTCGCTGCTCCCGCCGGGTGCTGCGGGACCTCATCGAAGCTACCCGGGGCGACCGACACCGGCCTCGGCTGACGGGAGTAATTCCGGCTCCACCGGAAGTCGTAAGACCCCGGCCGCCGGCTCAGTCCTCGGCGAGCACGATGATCTTGTCGCTGGGCTGGACCATGAACTGGAGCGACTTGTCCGGGTTGAGGTGGACGCCGTAGCTCGGGGCCTGCTGCGCCTCGGCGACGACCCGGTACCCGATCGCGGTCTCGCCGCGGCGCCGCGCCGACTCGGCGACCGTGTAGAAGTTGACCGGCACCCCCGGGCGCACGTAGTGGTCGGCGGGCTTGAGGTAGATCTCCGAGCCCTCGGGGCTGAACAGGTTCCCGAACACGTGCGACAGGTGCGGGTTCTCGGCGGTCTGCGTCAGCAGGAGGCTGATGAGCTTGTCGCTGACGATGAAGTCGTCGGCCTGCGTGACCTGCGCGAGCGTGCGGTTGCGGTCGTCGGCCATCTCGGAGACGACCTTGAAGCGGGTGTTCGCGCGCTGCGACATGTCGCGCAGGTGGAGCAGCGTCACGAGCGTCCGGGAGTCCGCGAGCTGCGGCGCGACGTCGTCGGAGCACAGCGCGATGATGTGGTCGTACGAGCCGGGGTTGAGCGATTCGAGCAGGACCCGGTCGGTGGTGTCGTCCTGCTTGAAGTTCAGGCCCTGCACGCGCATCGTCGGGCCGATCTTGCGGATCGCCTCGGCCGCGTCGGGGTGGTCGGTGACCACGTCGGTGACCGAGCCGGGCGCGACGTACTGGTCGAGCTGCTCCAGGACCATGCGGGTCTTGGCGTTCCAGCCGAGGATGAGGGTCCGCTCGGGCCGGTGCTTGGCCTCGGCGCGGGCGATGATCGCGGACTCGTCGATGACGGGCCGCGAGCCGTCGAGGCGGATCGCGGAGTCGTCGGCGGCGATGAGGATGAGCTTGTCGCCGGGCTGGAGCTGCGCGTTCGAGGGCGGGTTGACGATGCAGCGGCCCTCCTTGGTGAGGACGCCGAGGAACGAGGACGTCCGGTAGGAGTGCAGGGCCTGGCTCAGGGGGCGGCCGAACAGGTTCGGCTCCTCGACCATGTAGATCTCGTCGCCGCCGAAGTCGAGGAGGTCGGTGTAGACGACCGAGAGGCCGGACTGGCGGCAGGTCTGGACCATGAGGCGGGCCATGAGGTCGTTCGCGTCGACGACGTGCGCGCCGCGCCCGCCGGCGAGGCGGGCCGCGGGGAGGTTCCGGCTCTCGGAGACCGCGCCGACGACGTGGCACTTCAGCGCGCCCTGGCCGCCCTGCGTGACGGCGAGGAGGCTGCGCACGAGCTGCGCGTCGGGGTCGTCCTCGCCGGAGGTGAGCAGGATGACGCTCTTGGCCTGGCCGGGGTTGACGATCCCGATGTCGTCGGGGTCGGCGGGGTCGCCGGTGCGGCACACGACGTGCGTGGTCTTCAGGTCGGCGATCTTGGAGCGGACCTCGTCCTCCATCTCGACCTTGTCGCGGTCGGCGAGGATCGCGATGACGGCGCGCTTCTCGCTCTCGTTGGCCTCCACCAGTTCCGAGATGATGATGAAGACCTGATCGGACCATCCGAGGATGACGGTGTGGTCCTTCTCGACGACGAGCGAGCGCCCTTTCCGGAGGTCTTCGAGTTTCGCGTCGAGACCCGTGGTGAGGACACCGACGAGTGACGACAGGATCACCAGACCGCCGATGGTCGTGATGAACATGACGACCATGAACGGATAGCCGACTTCGGAGTCTCCGGTAATGGTCCCTGCGTCGAGGATGTGCGTGAACGACGTCCACAGTGTCCCTGCGAAGCCGTCGCCGCCGCCGACGACCGCCAGGAACAGCGCGCCGATCGCAGTGAGCACCAGAGTGATGACGGTCAGCCATCCGATGAGCGCTTTCGTACCCTTCGACATGGTGTTGTCGAACCAATAGCGTGCCCGCTGCTTGAATGTCGGATCGGACATCGGGAGCGTCCTTTCTCATTTCAGGTGTTGTCGTCCGACCGACTCGGGGCGGAGGCGAGTGGGGCCGGGAGGGTGTCTCGGGGCGTCGACCATTCATAGCGCATTGCGTCCACTGCGACCGGTCGAAGCGGATTCGCTACTCGGGGTCACCCGGGGCCGTTTCGGGGCCGCGAGGGGGCGTGCGGCGGCCGTCGGGTGCTGAACCACTCCACCCTAGAACGGGCGTCGGACAGGGCTCGGGCGGGCCGCTACTCGGGGGCGCCCGCCACGGGCGCGACGCGGATCGCCAAGCGCGTGTGCCGCTTCGGGACCGTGAACCGCGCCCCCGCGACGTCGCCGGGCTCCTCGCCGTCGCGGTACGCGGTGATCTGGAGGCTCACGCCGTCGCGGCACTCGCGGTCCCACAGGTTCGCCTGTCCCGCGACCCGGGCGGCCAGCGCGGCGCCGTTCGGCCCGTGCCCTCGGACCCCGATCTCGTTGCCGCCCGGGACCTTCCGGCACACGACGTACGCGAAGTCGCAGCCTTCGACGACCGCCGGGTTGGCCCAGCGCATGAGCAGGCGCTGGAGGCCGTGGTCGCCGAAGGGGGCGCTCATGCGGCCGTAGCCGGGGAACGCGCAGGCGAGCCACAGGGACAGCTGCGTGGCGTCCTCGTTGGCCTTGAGCCGCACGGAGGTCCAGACGGTGGAGCCGCGGCCGTCGAGGGCGCCTTCGGCTCCGGCGGCCTCGACCTCCTCGTCGACGTGGAAGGTGAGGATGCGCCCGGAGGAGAGCTCGACGGTGCGGCCTTCGTGGCTGCCGAGGCCGCGCATGGGCATGAAGCCGCAGGGGACGATGGAGCGGCTGCGCAGGACGCCGCCGCGGTAGTCGAAGGCCACGGAGTGCTCGCACCCGCGGATGCTGAGCGGCGCGACGAGCCGGCCGCCGTCGGCGAGCTGGTCCCACCAGGCCGGGGGGAGGTCCCAGGTGCCGACGGTCGCGATGACGCGGTCGTAGGGGGCGCCTTCGGGCCAGCCGAGTTCGCCGTCCCCTTGGACGGCCTGCACGCGTTCGCATCCGACCTCGTCGAGCGCGCGCCGGGCGCGGGCGACGGCGTCGGCGTCGATGTCGACGGTGGTGACGGTGCCGTCGTGGCCGACGAGCGCGTCGAGGAGCGCGGCGTTGTAGCCGGTGCCGGCGCCGATCTCGAGCACCCGGTGGCCGGGGCGCACGTCGAGCTGCTCGAGCATCTCGGCGACGATGGCGGGCTGGGAGGCGGAGCTGACGGCCTCGCCGTCGCTGTTGCGCTTGGTGACGTACACGTCGTCGGCGTAGGCGGCGTGGAGCGGCGCCTCGGGCAGGAAGCGGTGCCGCGGAACGGCGAGCATCGCGGTCTCCACCGATTCGCTCCGGAGCACTCCGCTGGTCCGCAGGCCGCCGACGAGGCGGGTTCGCAGTTTATGCGCTTCGTTACCGGAGGTATCGGTGTGATCACCCACTCGCCAAGCGTACGTCCGATGTGCCACGTCCACCTCCCCCACTTCCGCCCCCGAGACCCCCGCCACCCCGACCCCGAACTCCCCCGCCGCACCGCACCGCACCGACTGTCACACCCCGCTGGCACCGTTGAAGCCGGGGGCGGCCGAATTCGGACACGCCCGACCGCGGGGCACGTGGCGCAGGCCGGTGCCGCTATTCGGTGCGGCCACAGCGGTCGTCGAGCATCGCCCAGAGGTCCTCGCGCTGGGCGTCGGGGACGGTGATGGGCGTCGCGATCGGGTCGGCGCCGTCGAGGAGGACCCAGACGGTGAAGCCGAAGGGCTGCTTGGCGTCGCCGACCGCGTGGCCCTCGCAGCGGAAGGCGTCGAACACGAGCGGGACCGTGACGGTCTCGCCCGCGGCGCCCTGGAGCGGGGCGTCGGCCAGCGGCGCGGACTCGACCGTGAAGAGGACGCTCCCGCGGACTTCGGTCGCGCCCACGGCGGCCCCGTTCAGCGGCCGCAGTGTCAACCCCCCTTCGAGCGTGCCGTCGGCGGCTTCGGTCAGCTCCCCGAGTTCGATCGCCGTGGCGGCGGCGATGGCCTGGGCGGCGCAGGCTTCGCGGAGCAGCCGGTCAAGCGTGCCGTTGGGGTACGACAATTCGGCGGCGACCTCGTGCGCGGCGCCGTCCTCCGTCTCGACGTGGAGGACCGCGGTGGAGGGCTGCGCGGTGGAGTCGACGCCGTCGGGACAGACGCCCGCGCCGTACTCGGTGAGGAGGTCGCGGGTGCGGTCGTCGCCGGGGACCTCGCTGTCGAACTCCTGGACGCCCAAGGGCGCGAAGGAGTCCGAGACGAGTTCGACGCCGGTGACGTGCACCGGCGCGTCGCCGTGGTTGGTGACCGCGATGGCCACGATGCCCGGCGCCATGAAGGACCGGCGGATCTCGGCCGTCGCGGTCAGGTCCGGCGGCGCCGAAGGGCCTTGCGCCGCATCGGTCGCCGCGTCGCCGTCCGGGCCGCTCGTGCTGCCGTCCGTATCGCCCTCGGCGCCGGTCCCGGGCCCCGCGTCGCGGCCCGCGATGCTCCCGGTGAGCGCGGCACCGCCCGCGGCCAGCAGGAACAGGCCGATGACGACGATCCGGACCCATCGCATGGCACCTCCGCGCGGCACTCGCGTCCCAACAGATCCGTTCAGTCTGGCACCGCGGCGCCCGCGGGGGAAGCCCCCGCGGGCACGTCAACGGCTGGGCGCCAACCGGACCGCGTAGCGGGGGCCTCCGGCCCCGGCGCCCCAACCCGACCCGGCCCCGGCGCCTCGCCTCGCCTCGCCTCGCCTCGCCTCGCCTCGCCTCGCCGAACAGGTTCCGCCGCCCCGCTACTCGGGCACGACCGCCACCGTCAGCAGGTGGTTGCTCGCGCCGAGCAGCGAAGGCTCGCGCTCGATGACGCGCAGACCGTCCATGAGGTGCGCGCGGGCCGCCTCGTCGTCGATGAGCTTCTCCAAGTCGGGAAGGTAGCCCGGGAACCCTTGCACCGCATACTGCTCCGGCGCCAGCCCCGCGTCGGCGAACTCGGAGGCGGTCTCCGAGGGGAGCGACAGGTGTGCGGTCGTGAACATCTCCTGGTCGTGGAAGCGCAGCTGCCCGTCGCGCAGGACCTGGAGGCTGTCCTCGACCGTGATGTTCCGGTCGATGCCGTGGGCCATGAACAGGAGCCAGTCGTTCCAGGCCGAGGCCCGGTTGATCGTCACCGCCGCGACGAGCCCGCCGGGACGCGCGCACCGCCGCGCCTCCGCGACCGCGCGCACCCGCTGCTCGCGCTCGGTCAGGTGGTACAGCGGCCCCATGAGCAGCACCGCGTCGAAACTCGCGTCCCCGCAAGGGAGTTCGCGCGCGTCGCCGACGAGCGCGTCGACGCCCGGGATCTGCGCGGCGACGGCGACCTGGCTGGGAACGGGGTCGACGAGCGTCACCTTGTGGCCATCGGCGGCGAGCCAGGACGAGTGGACGCCGGTCGCGCCGCCGACGTCGAGGACGTCCAAGCCCTCGCCGGGCAGCAGGCGTCGCAGCAGGTCCTGCATGCGCGCGAACTCCAGGCGGCCGCGCGCGTTGCGGCGCAGCCGCTCGTGCTCGTCGCCGCGCTCGTAATAGGCCGCGATCTCGGATTCGAGTTCCCATTCGTTCATGGGCTCGATTGTCTGACAGCGCTATCCGCCACGCCACCGGGTTTCGCGCACGGGAACGGCGGCCGGACTGCCGGGTCCGCGCGCTCCCGCAAGTGCACAGGCCCGGTCGGCTGGCCGCCGCTGTGCTATCTCACCTCATCGCCCGAGCGCGCCCGCGCGCGGCTCCCCCGCGAGTCGGACCCGCCATGGCGTGCAGCGCAACCGGTGTCAGTTCGCGGCGACGCGGATCCCCAGCGTGACCATGACGGCGCCGGTCACCCCGTTGAGCCAGGCGCGCACCCGCGGCCGCTCCAGCACCGAGCGCATGAGCCCGATCAGGTTGGCGAGCAGCAGGTAGAACCCGCCGCTGACCGCCGTCCCGACGGCCGCGAGCTCGACGATGACGAGCCAGTCCCCGCCGGTCCCGAGGAACTGCGGCATGAGCGCGGTGAACAGCACGACCGCCTTCGGGTTGAGCAGGTTGCACAGCAGCCCGGACCGGAACGCGGCCCAGCGGCTCATCCCCCGGTCGAGCGTGATCTCGGCGGCGGGCCGGCGCCGCTCCCGGATCGCGGTGATGATCGCGCGCACCCCCAGGTAGACGAGGTAGACGGCGCCCGCGAGCTTGACGGCGGTGAACGCGATCGCCGAGGCCGCGAGCAGCGCGGCGAGCCCGACCGAGGTCGTCACGACCCACACGGCGATGCCGAGGCCGACGCCGAGCGCCGTCCACATGCCGCTCCCGCGGCCGGACATGACGGTGTTGCGCACGACCATCGCGAAGTCGGGTCCGGGGACGGCGGCGGCGAGGAGGATCGCCAGGCCGAAGATCAGCAGCACGGTCATGCGGGGCCCCTTTCCGGTGGACGCCTCCGATGGTGCCACCGGCGCGGCCGGGCCGCATCAGGCGATCGACGGGGTCAGGCGACCGGGTCGGAGCGCCGCCAGTACTGCTTCTTGTCGCGGTCGCGCACGACCACGCCGAGCCCGGCGAGCTCCTCGCGCAGCTCCCGCAGGTCGCCCTCGTCGGACTTCTCCAGGGCGCGGTCGCGGGCCTTGAGCAGGGCGTCAGCGCCGCTCGGGAGCCCTTCGGCACCGGGGACCCAGCGCTTGAACTCGCCGCCGTACGGGTCGCCGCCGGGCTGCCACAAGTAGCCGTGCTTGCGCAGTGCCGCGGCGAGCTGCTCGCGGTCTAGGTCGAACTCGGTCTGCGCGAGCTCCTGGCGGCGGTGGCCCAGGACCACGAGCCGCTTGCCGTCGAGGAACACCGACGCGACGTCGCCGCGCGCCACCTCCTGCTCGTCGTCCCCGCGCTTGAACCGCAGGCCCTCGCGCCCGACGGTGACCGTGAGCAGCTCGCTCACGACCCACACCGCGAGCACCAGCCCGACGACGAGCCCGAGCGCGGTCCCGCCGACGACCTGCACGGCCCGCGGCAGGTCGGTCAGCAGCTCGAACAGTCCCTGGAACGGGAACCAGGACAGGCCGGTGATCCACTCGGCGATGAGGACCAGCCCCCACCCGAGCGCCGCCCCGAGGAGCGGGAGGCCGGTGAGGACGGCCGGGGCGACCCAGCGCGCCTCGGCGACGACGGTGCCGCCGTCGCCGTCGGTCCGGGTGTTCTCGGTGGGCATGGGGCCGCCGCCTTTCCGTTGGATGCGAACGAGGCGAGCATATAACATCCCTTCTCACCTGCAAAAATGCAATCCTGAAGGACTAGTCCGCAAGTAGGAGAACGGGAACGCGCGGCGATACTAAAGTCGCGGCGGGCCCGACTTCGGTCGGACCGTCGTACCCGCCTGGCAGCATTGAAAATGGGGGGTCCCCAGGGGTCCGATTTGCGGAGAACCTCCGCGACACGCTCAATTCGAGCGCGCCGCCGCGACCGCATCCCGCCACGGCTGCGCCGCCGCGAACGGCGGCCGCTGCGGCACCCGCTCCTCCAGGAGCGCGAGCTGCGCCCGCTGCAACCGCCGCTGCGCCTCCCGGTCCGGCCCCGGCCGGAACGCGCGCAGGTAACGGCGCCGCGAGCGCCGCCGCGACAGGCCGCGCGCCTCGTCCTCCGAGAGCACCCCGGCCGCGACCTCCTCCGCCGAGACCACCGCCCACCGGGCCCGGAACCCGCGCCGCACCGTAAAGAACACGACCAGGAGCACCACCAGGTTGAACAGCGGCTTCCCGATCGCCCCCGCGTACCCGCCGTCGAACCAGGGGCTGTCGAACAGGAAGTGCATCCACATCGCGAGCAGCAGGCACCCCAGGGCGACCCACACGCGCCGCGCCGCCGACCGCCCCGAATCGCCCACCAGGTAGCCGACGCCCGCGCCCGCCACGGCGGTCATCGCCCAGTGCGACCCGAACCCGGTCAGCACGACCCGCGTGAACAGCGTCTGGAGCGTCGTCGCGAACGGCTCCACGCCGCCCGCCATGATCGCCCCGTTGAACCCGTACAGGTAGTTCTCCACCAGTTGGAACCCGAACCCGACGAGCGCCCCGTACACCAGCCCGTCCGCGGCGCTGCGGATCAGCCGCGTCGACACCGCCGCGAGCAGCACCACCCCGGCGATCTTCGCGACCTCCTCGTTCAGCGGCGCCGTCAGCGCCGCCGACCAGTCGCCCGCGGCCTGGAGGTCGAAGGTCCGCGACCAGATCGAGAACGTCCGCGTGTTCATCAGCAGCGCCAGCCCGCAGGCCGCGAACCCGCCCCACATGAGCGCCAGCCACGTCCCCGACCACAGCGGCGCCTGCACCGGCCGCATGGTCCGCCGCGCCAGCCACACCCCCACGACCAGGCACACCCCGAGCACCGCGACGTTCAGCGCCGCCGACTCCGGGAACGCCAGCGCCATCGGCAGCAGGCTCTTCTGAAGCGTCCACAGCCCGAACGCCGAACCGGCGATCATCGCCCACAGGGCGAGGGACCTGACTTCGACGGCGGGCCGGACCGCGGTCCGGGGCCTGGCGATGGCGGTCATGCGCGCTGCTCCTCGTCGTCGAAGGCCACGGAGTCGATGATCGACATGGCGGAGTCCCACACCTCGGCGCGGGCGTGGAGCGGGCCGAGGACCCTCGCCTCGACCGCCTCGGTCCCGTCGGCGGCGGGGAGGACGAACGCGGTGCCGATGCGGGTGTCGACCTGGAGGGTCCCGTACAGGCCGCCCTCGATCCACTTGGTGTCGAACTCGGAGGGCTCGCCGAGGGTGACGGCGGTGCCGGAGTACCGCTCGACGTCGAGGACCCGGTCCATGCCCTCCCACATCGCGTCGACGCCGTCGGGTTCGGCGGCGTTGAAGCCGACGTAGGTGAGCTGCACGGAGACGTCGCCCTGCACGAACGTGAGGCCGGAGTCGAGGCTGCTGGCGTCCTTGTCGAGGATCCAGCCCTCGCCGACCTGCGCGGAGACGTCGCGGTCGGAGCCGAACTCGATGACGGTGCCCGCGTCGAGTTCCTCGCCTGCGGGGAGCGCCTTGGGGATGAGCCCTTCGACGGCGGTCAGTGCGAGGAGCGCGCCGGCGACGGCGAGGGGCACCCAGATGCGGCGCGCGCCGTGGACCGCGTTCCCGGCCCGGTTGAAATCGTCCACTTGCTCAACTTAACGGCTGAACTGTGAGCGAGCTGGGGAAACGGTGAGCAGTCGGATGTGCGTCGGCGCGGGAACACGAACATCGGTCACTATCCGTACTACGCTCTGGGGATGGCGATTCGATGGACGACCGCGTTCTGGGACTTCCCCGCCGAGGGCTTCGAGGACGGCATCGCGTTCTGGCTCAAAGCGACCGGTTCGACGCTGTCGCCGCGCCGCGGCCCGGGCGGGTCGTTCGCGACGCTGGTGCCGCCGGGCGCGGACCCGTGCCTGCGGGTGCAGCGGGTCCTGGAAGGCAAGGGCGGCAACCACCTCGACCTGCACGTGGACGACGTGGAGGCGGAGGCCGAGCGGGCGCAGGTCCTCGGCGCGGCACCGGTGTACGCGGAGCCGGGCCTGGTGGTGCTGCACTCCCCTGGCGGGTTCGCGTTCTGCCTGGTGAACCACCACGGCGAGGTGAAGGTCCCGGCGCCGGAGGCGTGGCCGGGCGGGCAGCGCAGCCGCGTGGACCAGCTGTGCCTGGACGTGCCGCCGCAGGCCTTCGACCACGAGCTGGTGTTCTGGCAACGCCTGACGGGCTGGCCGCAGGTGCCGACGAGTTCGCCGGAGTTCCGGCGCCTCTTCTCCCCTCCGGAGCTGCCGCTGCGGTTCCTGCTCCAGCGCCTCGACGCGGCCGGGCGCGGTCAGTCGACGGCCGCGCACATCGACGTGGCGTGCTCCGACGTCGACGCGGAGACGGTGCGCCACACGGGACTCGGGGCGACGGCGGTGCGCCGCCACCACTGGTGGCAGGTGATGCGGGACCCGGCGGGCCTGGAGTACTGCATCACGGCCCGCGACCCCGACACCGGTGCGGTCCCGGTCTAGGCCGCGAGTGGTCCCCGAGCCGGTGACGCCCGGCCCGCCGCGGCGGGTCGACCGGGCGCTGATGACGCAGTCGTGGCTGGACCTGGCGTTCCTGCACTGGGAGGCGGACCCGGCGGAGGTGGCGCTGCTGCTGCCGCGCGGGACGGTACCGGACCTGTTCGAGGGCCGGGCCTATGTCGGCCTGGTGCCGTTCCGGATGCACGGGGTCGGCTGGTTCGGCCTGCCGGGCGTGCCGTATTTCGGGACGTTCCCGGAGACCAACGTGCGCCTGTACTCAGTGGACGGCACGGGCCGCCGCGGGGTCGTGTTCCGGTCGCTCGACGCCTCGCGCCTCGTCCCGGTCCTGGCGGCCCGGATCGGGTTCCGGCTCCCGTACGTGTGGGCGAAGATGACCATGCGCGCGGAGGGCGCCGTGCAGGTCTATGAGAGCCGCCGCCGCTGGCCGGGGCCGGAACTCCCGACCAGCCGGATCGCGGTCCGCCGGGGCGCGCCGCTGGCGGATCCGACCGATCTGGAGCACTTCCTCACGGCCCGATGGGGTCTGCACACCACGGTCGCCGGGCGCCTGCGGTTCATCCCGAACGAGCACCCGCGCTGGCCGCTGCACCGGGCCGAGCTGCTCGCATGCGACGAGGACCTGGTCGAGACGGCGGGCCTCACGGTGAGCGGCGACCCGGTGAGCGTCCTGTGCTCGCCGGGGGTCCCGGTCCGCTTCGGACGGCCGGTGACCGTCGGTTCCTGAACGGACACGTCCTGAAAAATCCGGCAGGACACCGTTTCCAGACTCTTGTGCGGTTCCGCTGAGAAAGTTACATTTATCTATAAGTAAGGCTTCTTAATGATATGAGGTGATCCAATGCTCCGTCGACCCCGCCGGAAGCTGGTCGCGCTGATCGGCGCGTTCACGTTCGCACTGGCCCTGGCCACCGGGATCTCGATGTCCGCCGCCAACGCGCAGACCGCCTGCGCCGCAGCGTGGAACGCGGGCTCGGTCTACACCCAGGGCAACACCGTCTCCTACAACGGCCAGAACTGGACCGCGCAATGGTGGACGCAGGGCGAGACGCCCGGCACCACCGGCGAGTGGGGCGTGTGGCGCAACCCGGTCGCCTGCGGCGGCGGGTCCACCGACCCGGGCGACCCCGGGACCCCCAGCGGCCTCGACGTCACCGAGGCCCAGTTCAACCAGATGTTCCCGAACCGGAACTCCTTCTACACCTACCAGGGCTTCGTCAACGCGACCGCGTCCTACCCGGCCTTCGGCAACACCGGCAGCGCCACGGTCCAGAAGCAGGAGGTGGCGGCGTTCCTCGCCAACGTCTCCCACGAGACCGGCGGCCTCGTCCACATCGTCGAGCAGAACACCGGGAACTACCCCCACTACTGCGACACCGGCCAGTCCTACGGCTGCCCCGCCGGGCAGGCCGCCTACTACGGCCGCGGCCCGATCCAGCTGAGCTGGAACTTCAACTACAACGCCGCGGGCAACGCCCTCGGCCTGCCGCTCCTCACCAACCCGTGGCTGGTCGAGCAGAACGCCACGGTCGCATGGCAGACCGCCCTCTGGTACTGGAACACCCAGTCCGGCCCCGGCACCATGACCGGCCACACCGCCATGACCTCCGGCGCGGGCTTCGGCGAGTCCATCCGCTCCATCAACGGCTCCATCGAGTGCAACGGCGGCAACCCCGCCCAGGTCCAGAGCCGCGTCACCAAGTACCAGTCCTTCACCTCGATCCTCGGCGTCGCAACGGGATCCAACCTCTACTGCTGATGAGGAGATGAGGACGCGGGCCGGCCGGGAACCCATCGCCCCGGCCGGCCCGCGCCGTCCGTTCAGCTCTCGGGAGCGGGCTTGGGCCTGGCGAAGACCGGGACGAGGATCGCGGCGACCACGACGTGCATGGCGATGAGGACGGCCGTGGTGGACGGGGTGGCCTCGGTGTAGAAGGGCGGGACCATCTCGACGGCGAAGACGAGGCCGGCCCCGATGAGCCACAGCAGGACGGCCTTGCGGGGGGCGAACCGGTCGAGGAGGGCGCGGGCGATCCAGCCGAGGCCGCCCGCGAGGAGGGCCATGATCGCGGCGTTGGGGAAGCCGACCTCGATCGGGTCCTGGCCGGGGTTGGCGGCCAGCATGTCGACTCCGGCGGCCTGCGCGATCACGGCGGTGAGGCCGGCCGCGAGGACGGCGGCGACGAGGGCGACGAGGCGGGCGCGCCAGACCGGGGCGGTCACGGATGAATCTACTTTGGACATCTGATGGTCTCCACTGCCTTGGATTTCGTGTCGGGGGAACACCATCGAAGGTAGATCCGGGGACGCCGGACGCCAATCCGCGAGCGTCCTCGCTTCATGTCCGATCGTCCCGCCCCGGCTAGGCTTCACCGATGGACGTGCTCAGCGATGTCATGACGGTGCTGCGGACCGGCCGGCCCTTCGCGGCCCGGTTCGCGAGGTCGGGGCCGTGGTCCGACCACCGGATCGGCCGCCCGAACGGGTTCGGCGTGCAGCTCGTGGTGCGCGGCACCGCGGTCGCGGTCACCGAGGGCGGCGAGACGTTCAAGCTCGGCCCCGGCGACGCCCTGCTCGTCCCCCACGGCGCCCCGCACCTGGTCGCCGACTCGCCTGACACGCCGCCGGGTCCGCGCTGCGAACCGGGCCACGCGTTCCCCGGTGCCGTGCTCCGCTCCGACGACCCCGATGCGACGCACGTGATCCTCTGCCTCGCTTACGAACTCGCGCCGAACCGAACCCATCCGCTCATCGGGACCCTCCCCGATTTCGTCCACGTCCCGGCCGACCCCGGCGCCCGGCCCGGCCTCGCGAACGCGATCGCCATGCTCGACGGCGAGCTGGCCGCCGAGCAGCGCGGCGGTGACACCCTCGTCCCGGCGCTGCTCGACGCGGTCCTGATGTACCTGCTGCGCGCGCTCCTCGGCCCGCGGACCGTCGAATGCCGCTTCGCGGGCTGGGCGACCGCCTTGGCCGACAAGGCGGTCGGGCCCGCGCTGGAGGCGATCCACGCCGCCCCGGCCCGCCAGTGGACCGTCGCGTCGCTCGGCGAGGTCGCCGGGCTCTCGCGCTCGGCGTTCGCGAAGCGGTTCACCGAGCTGGTCGGGCAGCCGCCGCTCGCGTACCTCACCTCGTGGCGGCTGACGATGGCCGCGCGGCTCCTCGCCGACACCGAAGCGCCGCTCGCGTCGATCGCGCGGCAGGTCGGCTACGGGTCGGAGTTCGCGTTCGCCGCCGCGTTCAAGCGCGACTTCGGCACCCCGCCCGGCCAGTTCCGCAAGCACGCGCCCGCGTGCGACCCGGCCGCCGAGCCGTTCCGGCGCGAGGCGGTCGCGGTCTGAATCCGCCCGGAGCGCGCTCCGGGTCCGATACGCTCCGCTGACGCGGAGGGGGACGGGATGAGCGGGCGGATGCGGGCGAGCCGGGCGTGGCACGGGGCGCTGTTCGCGATCGTGCTGGCGGCCTTGGCCACTCAGGTGGTCCTGGTCGTGCAGGGCGGGACCGACGTGAACGCCGCCGAGGGCGCCGGGGACGCGGACCTCCGCGAACGGCTCATCAGGCTGTGCTCGTACTTCACGATCCAGAGCAATATCCTCGTGCTCGCCGCGTCCGGGCTCCTCGCCGCGGACCCGAAGCGCGACGGGCGCGCGTGGCGGGTGCTGCACCTCGACGCGCTGCTGGGGATCGTCATCACCGGGATCGTGTTCGCGCTGGTCCTCGCCCCACTGGTCCACCCGGAGGGCGTGGCGTGGTGGGTGAACGCGGCGTTCCATTACGTCAGCCCGGCCGCGTTCCTGTTCGGCTGGCTCGTGTTCGGGCCGCGGGGGCAGGCCGACGGGCGCACGGCGTGGCTGGCGTTCGTGTGGCCGGTCGCGTGGATCGCCTACACGTTCTGGCGCGGCGACGCGACCGGCTGGTTCCCGTACCCGTTCCTCGACGCGGCGGCACTGGGCTGGCCGCGGGCGGTCCTGAACACGGCCGGCGTGCTCCTCGCCGCGCTGCTCCTCGCGGCGCTCGCGCAGCTCGTGGACCGGTGGCTCACGCCCGCTTCCGCGCCCGCAAGGCGATGACGACGACCGGGACGAGCAGGGCCGCGCCGATCCACAGGACCGTGGCCGGGCCCGAGCCGTCGACGGCGAAGCCGCCCGCGAACGAGCCCGCGGCGATCGACAGGTTGAACATGACGGTGTTCAGCGAGGTCGCGATCTCGACCTCGCCGGGCTCGGCGGCGTTCATGTACCAGGTCTGGACGGCCGGGGACACCAGGCCGTAGCCGGCGCCCCACAGGATGAGGACCGCCGAGGCCGAGAACAGGTCGCCGACGGCGAACGCCATGAGCGCCATGCCGAGCGCCATCATCACGCCGAGCGCGGCGAGCGTGCCCTTCAGGTGCCTGCCGATGAGCGACCCGGAGGCGACGGTGGCGATGAGCGCGGCCGCGCCGAACACCAGCAGCAGGCCCGAGACCTGGGAGGCGGCGAGGCCGTTGGCCTGGAGGATCGGGCTGATGAACGTGTAGGCGATGAAGTGGCCGGTGACGATGAAGAACGTCAGGGCCAGGCCGGTGCGCACGGCCTTGTTGCGGCGCACCAGGTTCGGCAGCGAGGCGAACGAGACCGTCGTGTTCGACGGGAGCTTCGGCACGAGCAGTGCGATCGCGGCCATCGCCGCCAGCGCGAGGAGCATCAGCGACAGGAGCGCGGTGCGCCAGCCGAAGTGGTCGCCGATGAGCGTCCCGGCGGGGATGCCGAGGACCGTGGCGGCGCCGATGCCGCCGTAGACGACGGCGGTCGCGCGGGGCACGTCGCGGGCGGGGACGAGGCGCAGGGCGATGCCGCCGGCGACGGCCCAGAACGCGCCGATGGAGACGCCGACGAGGACGCGGGCGGTGAGGAGCGTGCCGAAGGTGGTCGCGGTGGCGGCGCCGACGTTCGCGGCCGCGACGAGCAGGGCGAGGCCGAGGAGGACGAGGCGGCGGTCGACGCGGCGGGTGAAGACCACGGCCAGGGGCGCGGCGACGGCGGCGACGAGGCCGGGGACGGTGACCATGAGTCCGGCGGTGCCCTCGCTGACGCCCAGTTCGGCGCTGATCGGCGTGAGGAGGCCCACAGGGAGGACTTCGGAGGTCATGACGACGAAGACGCCGAGGGAGACGGCGGCCACGGCGAGCCACTGCTTCACCGTGGCGCGCTCGGGCGCGGCGGTGGCAGCGGTCGCGGAGGCGGTGCTCCCGGACGGAACGGGGCGGTCGAGGGTGGTCACGGCGGCACTCCAAGCGGTTCAGAGTCGGTTCTCGGCAGGACCCTTGCGGGTCGTCTTGCCGGAACCGGTCCACCACTCGGTCCGTGCGCGGGCGATGCGGGCCGCGTCCGTACAGGGGCCGCGGCCTGACGGGCCGAAGCCGGGGCGCTGAGGGCCCCTTGGCGGTGTACGGGCGCCTGCCCTGACCGGGGACCGGGGTCCCCGGGGCGTCGCCTGCCTCAAAGGTACCAGCGTCCGGGGACACACCGCCTGTTCGAACGGCGGTAGCGTTCACCACCGGACGGGACGGCGGCCGCTCCCCGCGAGCGGGGTGGCGGGCCCATGACAGACTCGTGCTGCGCCGCATGCAGCGTGCGCACGTACATGGAAGGAATACCGGGCGCATGTCAGCAGAAGGCGGCACCAAGGCGATCGTCGCGGCCCTCGCGGCGAACACGGGCATCGCGATCAGCAAGTTCGTGGCGGCGGCGATCACCGGCTCGGCGTCGATGCTCGCCGAGGGCGTCCACTCCGTCGCGGACGCGGCCAACCAGGTCCTGCTGTTGATCGGCGGCAAGGCCTCGCGGAAGGCCGCCAGCCCCGCCCACCCGTTCGGGTACGGGCGCGAACGCTACATCTACGCGTTCATCGTCTCGATCGTCCTGTTCTCCATCGGCGGCGTGTACGCGCTGTACGAGGGCTGGCACAAGCTCCAGGACACCGAGCACGGCCTGGATGCGCCGCTCGTCGCCGTCATCGTCCTGCTCGTGGCGATCACCCTGGAGTCGTTCTCGCTGCGCACGGCCGTGAAGGAGTCGAACGCGGTGCGCGGCAAGCAGTCCTGGGTGCAGTTCATCAAGGGCTCCCGCTCGCCCGAGCTGCCCGTGATCCTCCTGGAGGACATCGGCGCGCTCGTCGGCCTCGTGCTCGCGCTCCTGGGCGTCGGGCTCACCTGGATCACCCACAACGCGCTGTTCGACGCCCTGGGCACCATGAGCATCGGCGTGCTGCTGGTGTGCATCGCGGTCGTGCTGGCCATCGAGATCCGCTCGATGCTCATCGGCGAGTCCGCCACGCAGGAGGA
Source organism: Glycomyces sp. NPDC047369 (assembly GCA_040643255.1). Lineage (GTDB taxonomy): Bacteria > Actinomycetota > Actinomycetes > Mycobacteriales > Micromonosporaceae > Glycomyces. The sequence continues at coordinate 787,576 of JBEYTX010000004.1, forward strand.
CATCTCGGCGATCGAGGGCGCGATCAAGCAGGACGGCACGAGCACCCTCATCCACCTCAAGACCCTGCACGTCGGCCCCGACGAGCTGCTGGTCGCCGCGAAGGTCGGCATCGACCGGTCCGAGACCGGCGAGCAGGTCGCCGCGGAGATCGACGCGGCCGAGGCGCGGATCCGCGCCGCCGTCCCCAAGGCCAAGCTCATCTACATCGAGCCGGACATCCAGCGGACCGGGGCTTAGGCTGCGGTCATGGCGAAACTGGTGCTGGACCTGCACGACATCTACAACAAGGGCGACCAGATCGAGAAGGCGCTGCGGGACGTGATCGAAGAGGCGGTCGCGAAGAGGATCGACCTCGTCGAGATCATCCCGGGCAAGGGCTCGGGGCAGCTCAAGAAGAAGGTGCTGCGGTTCCTCGACCAGAAGGACGTCAAGGCCCTGTACCACCGGGTCGACAAGGACTCGAAGAACTTCGGCAGGCTGTTCGTCCACTTCCAGCACAAGGACAAGGACAAGCGCAAGAAGCGCTAGGGACGCCGACGGCGGCGCGGTCCTCCTCCCCAGGGGCCGCGCCGCCGCGCTGTATTCACCTGTCCGGTCGAGGGCGCCCCTGCCGGGCGCCCGCCGGGGTCAGTCGACCCGGTCGCCGTCGGCGCCGAGGACCTCCAGCAGCCGCAGTACCGGGACCCGGTAGCTGTGGCCGATCCGCAGGACCTGGACGGGGAAGTCCCCGTCCTTCGCCAGCCGGTACGCGACCGTCCGGCCGATCCCCAGGATCTGCGCCGCGGTCTCGACATTGGTCATCACGCCGAGCTGCTTGACTCGGTCGACCGTCCAGATGTCGTCCATGGTGGCGACACTCGAAGGCCCCACCTTCGCATTCGGTGTCATGTCCGTCCTCTCCGGCGTCCCGCGCCGACACGGGGTGCATCGGCGCGATGGTGCCAAGGACCAGTCGAACCCACGCGGCACGTCCGAGTCCAGAGCGGCGCGCCGGTTTTCACTCTTACGCGTGGTGTGCGCGTCCTCACCGGACTGGGGTCCGTTTGGGCGCGAACGGGATTCATTGCCAACTGACCCCCTTCCGACCTGCGCGAACCGAGTGTTCCCACTCTGTGACCTCACGAGATGCAATCGAGACCAGCGTAGGTTAGCCTTACCTACATGCCAGATGACGCAGGCTTGAACGGCCGCGCCCTCCGACTCGCCTACTTCGGCGAAACAGTCGTCCACGACGCCGACCTCGAACTGCGCAGCGGCGAGGTCACGGCGCTCCTGGGCCCCAACGGATCCGGGAAGTCGACCCTCCTGCGGTCCCTCGCGCGCCTCCACCGGCCCGACGCCGGCACCGTCGACTTCCCCGACGGCACCCAGGCGGCCGCCTTGAGCCCCAAGGAGTTCGCCCGCCGCGTCGCCCTCCTCTCCCAGTCCCGCCCCGTCCCCGGCGGCATCCGCGTCCTCGACGTCATCGGCTACGGCCGCCACCCCCACCGCGGCCGCTGGCGCCACGGCGACCCCGACGGGCCCGCGAAGATCCAGCGCGCCATGGAGATCTGCGGCGTCGAGCACATGGCCGAACGCGGCATGGAGGCCCTCTCCGGCGGCGAGCGCCAGCGCGTCTGGCTCGCCTCCTGCCTCGCCCAGGACACCGCCGTGCTCCTCCTCGACGAGCCCACCAACCACCTCGACCTGCGCTACCAGGTCGAGATCCTCGACCTCGTCCGCGACCTCGCCGACGACCACGGCACCGCCGTCGGCGTCGTCCTCCACGACCTCGACCAGGCCGCCGCGGTCGCCGACCGCGCCGTCCTCCTCCACGACGGCCGCGTCAAGGCCGCCGGGACCCCGGCCGAGGTCCTCACCGCCGAGCACCTCACCGCCGCCTACGGCATCGACATCCGCGTCGACGCCGACCCCGCGACCGGCCTGCTCACGGCCCGGCCCATCGGCCGCCACCACTCCCGCAGGCTCGCGGGCACCACCACCGAATAGAAGGAAACCCGATGCGCATCGCCCTCAAGACGTTCGCCGTGCCCACGGCACTGGCCGCGGTCCTCGCCGCCTCCGCGTGCGGCACCACCGAAGACGACGGTGCCGACAGCGGCGCCGACACGGCCGCCGGACCCGTCTCGGTCACCGACTTCCTCGGCCGCACCGTCGAACTCGACGCCCCCGCCGAGAAGGTCGTCGCCCTCGAATGGGCCGAGGTCGAGATCGCCGCGAGCCTCGGCGTCATGCCCGTCGGCGTCGCCGACCTCGAGGGCTACACCACCTGGGCCGGGGCCGCCGTGCCCCTCGACGACTCGGTCACCGACGTCGGCACCCGCCAGGAGCCGTCCATCGACGCCATCGCCGGGCTCGGCGCCGACCTCGTCGTCATGGAGACCGACGACGAGGAGCTCATCGCCTCCATCGAGGAGTTCGTGCCCGTCCTCGTCACCGAGGGCTCCAGCGAGACCGACAACCTCGACCGCATGCGCCGCGACGTCGACATGATCGCCGAGCTCACCGGCAAGACCGAGGAAGCCGACGCCCTCTGGGCCGACTTCGAGGCCAAGATCGCCGACACCAAGGCCGCCATCGAGGCCGCCGGCACCGGCACCGTCCCCTACCTGTACGCCGACGGCTGGGCCGAAGGCGACGCCGTCTCCGTGCGCCCCTTCGCCGCGACCTCCCTCGTCGGCTCCCTCGGCACCGCCGTGGGCCTCGAGAACGCCTGGACCGGCGAGACCGACGGCGTGTGGGGCCTGGGCGGCACCGACATCGAGGGCATGGCCCAGTACACCGACACCGAGCTGAAGTTCATCTGGAACAACGCCGACGGCGGGAACATCTTCACCGACGGCGTGGCCGGGAACGCCATCTGGGAGAACCTGGCGTTCGTCGAGAACGGCACCATGTACGAACTGCCCCACGGCGTCTGGACCTTCGGCGGCCCCAAGTCCTCCGAGGCGATCCTCGACTACTTCGCCGAGGTCTACGCCAGTTGAGCACCCTGAGCTCGCCGGCGCGACCGGAGGCTCCGGCCCAGAGGGCCCCGCGCCTCCTTCCTACCGCGGCGGCCTTCACCGTCACGGTCGGAGCCCTGGTCGCGCTGGCGGCCCTCCACCTCACCCAAGGCACGTCCGAGGTGGACGCCGGAGACCTGCTCGCGCTCGTCTCCGGCAACGCGGACCCGGGCGTGTGGCACGTCCTCGAAGGGGCGCGCCTGCCGCGCCTCGCCGGAGCTGTCCTCGTCGGGATCGCCTTGGGCGCTTCGGGTGTGCTCCTCCAGTCGGTCGCGCGCAACCCGCTCGCCAGCCCCGACACGCTCGCGGTGAACGCCGGGGCGTACCTCGCGGTGACCGCGGTGGCGGCCTTCGGGATCACGCTGCCGTTCGTCTCCGGACTCGGCGTGGCGTTCATCGGCGCGCTCCTGACGGCGGGCCTGGTGCTCGCGCTCTCGGCGGGCGGCGGCGAGTCGGCGACGACGCGCCTCATCCTCGCCGGGTCGGCGACCGCGATGGCCGCGAACTCGCTGGTGTCGCTGCTGATCCTGCTGTTCCAGGAGGAGACGACCGGCCTGTTCGCCTGGGGCTCAGGGAGCCTCAACCTCGCCGGGTTCCACTCGATGGCGCAGGCCGCGCCGCTGGTCGTCCTCGCGGTGGCCGCCGCGATGCTGTGGGCGCCGCGCCTGGACCTGCTGCGCCTCGGGGACGACACCGCGTCGAGCCTCGGCGTCCACGTGCGGCGCACCAGGACCGTGGCCGTCCTCTGCTCGCTCCTGCTGGCGGCGTGCGCGGTCACCATCGCCGGGCCGATCGGCTTCGTGGGCCTCGCGGCCCCCGTGATCGCCCGCCAGATCGCGCGGCGCTTCCCCTCGCTGCTCGCCCACCGGGTCCTGATCCCGTTCAGCGCCCTGTGCGGCGCGCTCGTCATCGTCGGCGCGGACCTCGCCGTCCGCGCGATCCTCGGCGCCGACAAGAGCATCGAGATCCCCGTGGGCGTCACGACCACGATCCTCGGCGCGGGCGTCATGGTCTGGCTCGCCCGCACGGTCACCAGCGCGGGCTCGGAGGACCGCCCCGCGATCCTCCACGGCGCGGCCAACCGCAGCCGCCTCGCGTTCCTCCTCATCCTCGGCGGCCTCGCCGCCGCGTCGATCGGCGCGCTGTTCGCGGGCATGCTGTCCGGCGACACGATGCTCCTCGGCGGCGACCTCCTCAACTGGGTCGCGGGCAAGACCGGCGCGAGCTACACGTGGATCATCGAGCAGCGCTACCCCCGCGTCCTCGCCGCGATCCTCGCGGGCGCCGCGCTCGCGTGCGCGGGCGCCGTGACGCAGGGGATCCTGCGCAACCCGCTCGCCGAACCCGGGCTCCTCGGCGTCACCGCGGGCGCGGGCATCGGCGCGGTCACCCTGATCACTTGGGCCCCTTCGTCGGGGGCGTGGGCGGTCACCGGTGTGGCGGCCGTGGGCGGGCTGGGCGCGTTCGCGCTCGTGTACGCCCTCGCCTGGCGCGGCGGCCTCGACACGTCCCGCCTGGTCCTCGTCGGCATCGGCGTCTGGTCGATCGGCATGGCCGCGATCACCCTCATCATCCTGGCCTCGGACCCGTGGAACACGCCGAAGGCGATGACCTGGCTGTCGGGAACGACGTACGGCCGCACCGCGGACCGGCTCATCCCGCTCGCGGCCGCGCTGGTGGTGGTCCTCCCCCTGATCATCGCGCACCGCAAGGAGATCGACCTCTTGGCGCTGGACGACGACACCCCGCGGACCCTCGGCGTCCGCCTGGAGCGCACCCGCCTGCTCCTGCTGGGCGCGGCTGCCGTGTTGACAGCCGCGGCGGTGGCCGTCGTAGGGGTAATCGGCTTCGTAGGCCTAGTGGCACCGCACCTCGCGCGGGGCCTGGTCGGAAGCCGCCACGCAAGAGTCCTCCCGGTCTCGATCCTCCTCGGGATCCTCCTCGTGAGCCTCGCGGACACGTTGGGCCGCACAGTAATAGCCCCGGCGCAGATCCCGGCGGGCCTGGTCTGCTCGCTGATCGGCACGCCGTACTTCATCTGGCTGCTGTGGAGGACCCGCACCAGGAGCGCGTGAATTGGGGCGGGATTCACCAGGGGTTCACCGGCGGGGTCGAGGATCGATCCGACCGTTGAACCCCTGCTCTTTGGAGGTCCCGTGCCCTCACGCCTGCTCGCCCTCGCCGCCGTCGGCGCGGTCGCCGCCCTGGTGGCGTCCCCCGTCCACGCCGCCGAACCGGTGACCGCGATCCTCGAGACCCCCGCCCTGTGGTCCGAGGACGACGCCGACGCCGACGACCCCGCCATCTGGATCGACGAGCACGACCCGGCCGCGAGCCTCGTCATCACCACCGCGAAAGAGGCGGGCCTCTACGTCTACGACTTGCAGGGCAACGAACTCCAGCACGTCGACCCCCGCCCGGCCCCCGGCGAGGACGACGCCCCCGGCCGCTACAACAACGTCGACCTCATCGAGGACTTCAAGCTCGACGGCGAACGCGTCGACCTCGCCGTGGCCTCCGACCGGGGCATGGACAACCTGGGCGTCTTCAAGATCGAGGACGGCCGCCTGGTCGACGTCACCGATGAGGACGCCGGAACGATCTTCACCGACTCCCAGGAGGAGATCAACGGCGAGCACACGGCGTACGGCCTGACGACGTTCCAGAACCGCAACGGCGCCTACGCCCTGGTGAGCCGCAACTCCGAAACCGAAGTGGCACTGCTGAAGCTGAAGGCCGAAGGCGACAAGGTCACCTGGACGAAGGTGCGAACGCTCCGCCTCCCCGCCTCCTTCGAACTCCCCAACGGCGATGACTGGACGACCTGCGACGACCCGGGCCAGTACGCCCAGGTGGAAGGCATGGCGGTCGACGAGGCGACCGGCACGGCCTACCTCGGGCAGGAACTGGTCGGCATCTGGAAGATCGGCGCGGACCTCAAGGGCGAGCCCGAACTCGTCGACACCGCCGTCGAATTCGGCGTCCCCGGCACCTACAACCCCGAGACCGACGAGTGCGACTACGGCCCCGACCCCGGGTACGGCGGCGACGTCCTCCGCACCGACATCGAGGGCCTCACGATCTACTCCACCGGCCGCGGCACCGGCTACCTCCTCGCGTCCTCCCAGGGCGACAACACCTATGCGGTGTACGACCTCCGCGGCTCCAACGAGTACCTCGGCTCCTTCGCCGTCTCCTCCGGCGCGGTCGACTCCACCCAGCACTCCGACGGCGCCGACGTCGTCAACGTGAGCCTCCCCGGCTACCCCGGCGGCCTCCTCGTCGTCCAGGACGGCGACAACACCCCCGAAGGCACCGACGAGTCCTCCACCAACTTCAAGTACCTCGCCTGGCAGGACGTGGCCGGCAACCTCGACCTCCGCCCCAACTGCACCCGCCGCTGACAACGGCGAACGGCCGCCCGGTCCGATGGACCGGGCGGCCGCGTCGTCTACGGCTACAGCATGTGGCGGGGCTGGGTGCGGTCGAGGAGGTCGCAGTGGGCGAGGCGCCAGCCGTGGCGGGTGGCGGTGAAGGTGAACGTCATGGCGAGGTGGGAGCGGCCGTTCTCGACCATCGCGACGACCTCGGCGGTGGCGGGAGTGGGCAAGGTGGCCTTGCGGACCCGGACTTGGCTGAAGTGGCCGGGGACGCGGCGGCGCACCCGTGCGAAGGCCGCCCAGCCTTCGTCGGTGGCGAAGAGGCGGGCCTCCGATGCGGGCTTGCGGCCGGTGAGCACGTTGAGAAAGAAGGTGGAGTAGGAGACGGCTTGGCGCGGGTGCGGGGCGATGTCTTTGCGGCAGTTCATGGTTCCTCCAAGTCGACAGGTGGGTGTCGCTGAAGGAGAATCTAAAGGCGACGTTCAGTGAAGTCAACAACACCCAAAGTGATGACAGGACTGGGCCGCGCCGGATTTTGTCGGACCCGCACGACGAGCGTCGCTTGTAGACTCGAACGTAAGCGACAGGAGCCCAGCAGTAAGCGTTCCCGCCTGCGGAACCCTACAAAAACCGGAAACTTCGCTTCAGCGTGTCGCCCAAGCACTACCGGGGCATGCGAGCGACGATCAGGTCCCGGTTGATCGCGTGGTCCACCCGGTGCTCGAAGTCCAGGTACGGGGCCGCGTCCAGCACCTCCATGCCCGCGGCCTCCAGCATCCCGGCCATCTCCGAGCGCTCGGTCGTGTACGTGTTCCAGGACAGCCCCATCGCGCCGCCCGGCCGCAGCAGCTCCGCCCAGACCGGGATCGCGGCCTCCAGCAGCTCCGTGGGCCGCCGGGTGAGCTCGCGGGTCTCGCGCACCGCGGCGTGCTGCACGCCGTACGGCACGTCGGCGACGACCAGGTCGAAACTCCGCCGCCGGTAGACCTCGCCGCTGCGCAGCGTGTCCGCGTTGACGATCTCGATCACCTGCGTCTCGCCCGCGCGTTGCAGCTCCTTCGTCGCCGCAAACTCCACGCGGGTCTGCTGCCCCACGCCGCGGCCGTCCCGCTTCACCCGGCTCGTCAGCGCCTTGTGCTTGAGCCGCTTGTCCTTCAGCCACCGCTGGATGAACGCCCCGTACGCCTCGAAGTCGCGCTTGTCGACCTCCACGCCGTACGCGTCGAACCCGTACATCGCGGCCTGGTTGAGCGTCGTCCCCCGCCCGCACATCGGGTCGAACACCTTCAACCCGCCCGCGAGGATCCGCTCCGCTCCGAACGCGCTCGCCGCCGTCACGTTCAACAGCAGCTTCGTGAACTGCTCGTTCGTCTTCCCCACGTACTTCAGGATCGACACCAGGTCGTCGTCGTACCGGTCCATCCGCTGCACCGGGATCGGCTCCAGCATCGTCCCGTGCACCTCGAACAGCGCGAGCAGCCCCGACACGTTCGACAGCAGCCGCACATCCCGCCCGCTCAGCGACCCCGACCCGAACACCAGGTACGGCACCCCGCCGAGCACCCGCTCCTCGACCCCCTCGACCGCCCCGTCCAGGGCCCCCAGCCCGAACACGGCGATCTCATTGGCCACCATCCGCACCGCGCTCCGGGCGTACACCCGGTTGGCGGAAGGGGCGATCAGCATGGCGTACTGCTGCATTCTCGATGTTCCTAGCGGTCCTCACAGCGAATATTGCGCAGCCGAATATAGCAGCGGCGACACCCGCCCCTCCGGCAGTTCGCACGCTCGACCACACCCCCGGCACCGGAAATCGCGCCACAAGGGCCCGCAATCGCCACAGAAGCCGTCAGCCTCCACATTCCTGTACCCAATCGACTGCGCCGCTTCGGTAACGTCCGTTCTGGCACCCACCGACCGGCCGACCGGTCGGCACCGCACCGGAGGAGGACCGACATGGGCACGCACCTCGAAGTCGATCCCGACGAGCTCGACGCCCACGCCGCCAACATCATGACGCTGCACGACCGGTTCGACGCGGTCCTGTCGGCGATCGACGCCGTCAGCCAGGACGACCAGGCCTACGGGGTCATCTGCCAGTTCCTCCCACCGATTCTCGAAGGCCGCCAGTCGGTGCAGCGCGAGCTCACCGCCAGGGAGCAGGGGAACCTGGAGCGCCTCGCGCAGGCGCTGAAGGACACCGCGACCAGCTACCGCGAAGCGGACGAGACCGCGGCCGCCGACCTCGGCCGGATCGAAGGCGAACTGTGACAGGACGAGAGGAAGCGCCATGAGCGACTTAATCGCGACCGAAAGCGACGTCCCGCCGCAACCCGGCGAGTCGGTCGCAGGAGCCGGCATCGTCGAGTCCTACTCCGACCTCGCCCTCGCGATCGACTCCGGCTCCTGGATCGACGCCTCGGTCGCCGGTCTCGGCGCGGCGCTCGAGACGGTCGGCGCCGTCGTCGACCCGATCGGCACCCTCGCCTCGGCCGGGGTCGGATGGCTGATCGAGCACGTCGAGCCGCTCACCGAGGCGCTCGACATGCTCGCGGGCAACCCCGACCTCGTCGAAGCCCACGCGATGACCTGGGACAACGTCGCGAACGAGTGCTTCGCCATGTCGGAGGCGATGGAAGCGTTCGTCGACGCCGACGTCGAGGGGTGGGACGGCGAGGCCGCCGACGCCTACCGCGACAAGGGCGACGCCAACGCCGACGCCATGGGCTGCATCGGCGGCACGGCGCTCTCCCTGGCCACGGCGACCCGCGGCGCGGGCGAGCTCGTGACCATGGTCCGCGAGTTCGTGCGGGACTTCGTCGCCGACTGCATCGGCGCCCTGATCTCGTGGGCGGCGGAGGTCGCGTTCACGGTCGGCATCGGCGCCGCCTGGGTGATCCCCAAGGCGGTCATGCGGATCACCGAGTGGGTGGGCAAGATCTTCGGCTGGATCACCGGCCTCATCGACTCGATCTCCGCGCTCCGCGCCCTGCTGTTCGGATGAGGGGCGACGACATGAGCAGACTGATCCTCCGCGCCGCCGCCGTCTACGTCCTGATCGCCCTGTCCGGCCTCCACAGCCGCAGGAAGAAGCGGAACCGCACCCACCACGACGGCGCCAACCTCTCCCAGGACCAGGACAAGTCCAGGGAGGTCGTCGAGGAGGCGGACGTCGATCCGGCCGACGCCCCCGCGTCGCCGCCGCCGAAGCAGCCCAAGAAGCCCAAGCCCGCGTTCAAGGCGAGCGAGAAGGCCGTCAAGCATGCCTGGGACGACCACAAGAAGGGGAGCCAGTACGACAAGGACGGCAAGAACGAGAACATCTGGCACGACGAGAAGATGACGGAGCAGCGGCTCCGCGACATGATCGCCGTCGTCCAGAACCCCGCCCCGGGGCAGGTCCAGGTGAACCCGCGCAACCCGCTGGACCCCCGTTCGGGCAACTACCATGACTACAACACGCACGACTCGAGCAACCCGACCGGGCGCAACGGGCAGACCGGGATCCGAGTGGTGGTCGACGGGGACGGCAACATGGTGACCGCCTTCCCCTGGCCGCACAACGACGGCGAATGACGGAGAGTGCCGAACATGACCACTGAGGACACCGCCATCCGGTTCGAGCCTCGCCGCGAGGACGACTCCTGGGACCCGTCCTGGACCCCGTCCCTCACCCTCGGCGAGGACGGCGAGACCACCTCCTGGGAGGACCTCCCGGAGTCGGAGTTCCTGGCGTTCCGCTTCCGCGTGAACGCCGTGCTCACCGTCGCGGGCCGGGACTTCTCGACCACCTACGTCCCCGTACTGGACTTCGCCCTGGCCTGGTCGTGGGTGCCCCGCGCCCTCGCCGCCGAGCCCCGCGCCGAGACCGCCCTGACCGCCGAGGGCCTCGTCTACCGGTTCCTCCGCCAGCAGGACCAGGTCCACCTCTCCTCGAACCTCCACCCGGCCACGGCCGCCCTCAGCCTCGCCCACCTCACCGACCTGGCCGACGACATGGTCGCGAAGGCGTTCGGCCTGCTGTACGGCGCCCACCCGGAACTGCGCGCCAACCGCTACCTCCAAGACCTCGGCCGCCGCATCGGCCGCAGCTAGAACCGCACGAACTCCGTGCCGCGAAACCGCCGTTCACCCCAGAAGACAACAAAAAACCCGGCTTCCTCATCAGAGGAAACCGGGTTTCTCGTGTGGTAGCGGGAGGCGGATTTGAACCACCGACCTCCAGGTTATGAGCCTGGCGAGCTACCGAGCTGCTCTATCCCGCGTCGGTATGTAAAGAGTACATCATCCCTGAAACCACCTGCCACAGCGGGTTCGGTGAGTGGGGTCACGCCGTGTTCACCTGGGGTTCCGGACCCGGCCCCGCGGTGGGGGCCGGGTCCGGGCGCTAGAAGCCGAGGCGTTCGAGCATCTTGGGGTCCTTCTGCCAGTCCTTGGCGACGCGGACGTGGAGGTCGAGGTAGACGCGGCCGCCGATGAGCTGGGCGATGCCCTTGCGGGCCTTGGTGCCGACGCGCTTGAGGCGCTCGCCGCCTTTGCCGATGACGATGCCCTTCTGGGAGGAGCGCTCGACGTAGATCTCGGCCCAGATCTTCTTGCGGGGGCCGCCGTCGGAGTCCTCGTCCTCGACGTCCTCGATGACGACGGCGAGGGAGTGCGGCAGCTCGTCGCGGACGCCTTCGAGGGCGGCCTCGCGGATGAGCTCGGCCATCATGACCCGCTCGGGCTCCTCGGAGATCATCCCGTCCGGGTAGAGCTGCGGCGACTCGGGCAGGTGGCCGGAGAGGACGCCCACGAGCTCGTCGAGGTTCTCGCCGGTCTTGGCCGAGACCGGGACGATATCGGCGAACTCGCCGAGGGCCGCGACGTTGGTGAGGTGCCGGACCAAGGCGTCCTTGGAGACGAGGTCGATCTTGGTGACGACCGCGACGACCTTCGCGCCGAGCTTGGCGATCTCGCCGGTGATGAACTTGTCGCCGGGCCCGGGCTTCTCGTTCGCGGGCAGGCACAGGCCGATGACGTCGACCTCGGACCAGGTCTGGCGGACCAGGTCGTTCAGGCGCTCGCCGAGCAGCGTGCGGGGCCGGTGGAGGCCGGGCGTGTCGACCAGGATGAGCTGGGAGTCCGGGCGGTGCAGGATCGCGCGGACGACGTGCCGGGTGGTCTGCGGCCGGTTCGAGGTGATCGCGATCTTCTGGCCCATGATCGCGTTCGTGAGCGTGGACTTCCCGGCGTTCGGGCGGCCCACAAAGCAGGCGAAGCCCGCGCGGAACTCGTTGCTAGGCAAGACGGTTCACCTCTTTCCGGATGACGGAGAAGGCGGTCAGGTCCGCGCTGATCTCCTTGGCGGCCTTGAGGCCCTCGTCGTCGCCCTCCGCGCCGAAGACCACGGCCGCTTCGAGCTTGTCGGCACCTGCCGCGAACGCCTGCGCGACCGCCGCCTGGAGGGCGGTCAGCCGCAGGGACGGCAGGTCCACCGCCGCCGAGGCGTAGGTGCGGCCGATGCCGTCGCGCACGGCCGCGCCGGTGGTCTGCGAGACGCGCCCCGCGGCCCCGCGGGCCAGCGTGACGAGTTTCGCGTCCTCGGCGTCGAGGTCGTCGACGTGCAGGTCAGACATTGAGTTCGTGCCTTTCGTCAGTGGAGGTCGAGGGCGCGGCGTCGCCGGCTTCGGGCAGCCGCGCGACGCGCACCGTCTCGATGCGGTTGCGCCGGCCCACGGTGCCCTCGGCGGTGAGCTCCAGGCCCGCGAGGCGGGCCCGGTCGCCCGCGAGCGGGACCTTCCCGAGCTCGGCGGCCAGGAGGCCCGCGACGGTGTCCACGTCGACCTCGGGCAGGTCGACGTCGAAGAGCTCGGCGAGGTCCTCGGGCGAGAGCCGGGCCGTGACGCGCGCGGTGCGGTCGTCGAGCCAGGCGACGGGCGGGAGCTCCTGGTCGTACTCGTCGGTGATCTCGCCGACGATCTCCTCCAGGATGTCCTCGATGGTGACGAGCCCGGCGGTCCCGCCGTACTCGTCGACGACGCCCGCGATGTGGATCCGGGCGGTCTGCATCTCGCGCAGCAGGTCGTCGACGGGCTTGGAGTCCGGGACGATCGAGACGGCGCGCATGACCTCGCCCACTGGCGGGTTCGCGCCGTCCTCCAGGCGCACCAGGTCCTTGAGGTAGACGACGCCGCGCAGGTCGTCGAGGTCCTCCCCCACCACCGGGATGCGGGAGTAGCCGGAGCGGAGCGCGACCTGCTTGGCCTCGTCCGCGGGCGTCTCGGCGCTCACCCACACCATCGCGGTGCGCGGCACCATGACCTCGCGGACCACGGTGTCGCCCAAGGCGAACACCGACGCGATCATGTCGCGCTCGTCGTGGTCGACGGTGCCCTGGGCCTCGGCGGCGTCGACGAGCTCGCGGATCTCGATCTCGGAGGTCGCGAACGGCCCCTCGCGGAAGCCCTTCCCGGGCGTGAGCGCGTTGCCGAGGAGGATGAGGACCTTCGCGAGCGGCCCGAGCGCGGTGCCGAGCATCGACACCGGGCCCGCGACCGCGAGCGCGACCGGGTAGGCGTGCTGGCGGCCGAGGGTGCGCGGGTTCACGCCGATGACGACGAAGGACACGACGGTCATGACGGCGGCCGAGACACCGACCGCCGTCCACGAGTCGTGCCAGGTGTCGAACGCGATGACCGCGACGATCGCGATCGCCGCCGCCTCGCACGCGAGGCGCAGCAGGATGAGCAGGTTGAGGTGCCTGGGCAGGTCCTCGGTGATCTTCACCAGCGACTCGGCGCCGCGGCGGCGCTGCTCGGCGAGCTCGGCCGCGCGGGCCGGCGAGACCGCGGTGAGGGCAGAGTCGACCATGGCGGCGGCCCCGGCGACGACGATGAGCGCGACGGCGGCTGCCAGCAGGGTGTACGGCATCGGGGCCTAACTCTCCGCCGAGGCCGTGCGTCTGGCCCGCCAGGAGTCGAGCAGGCGGTTCTGGAGGCCGAACATCTCCTTGGCCTGCTCCGGCTCGGCGTGGTCGTAGCCGAGGATGTGGAGCACGCCGTGGACGGAGAGCATGTGCATCTCGTCGGCGGTGGAGTGCCCGGCGTCCTTGGCCTGGGCCTCCGCGACCTCGGGCGAGAGGACCAGGTCGCCGAGGATGGGCGTGCCCGGCTCCGAGGAGTCGGGGCGGGCGGGCATCGCGTCGTCCATCGGGAACGACAGGACGTCGGTGGGCCCGGTGCCGCCCATCCAGCGCTTGTTCAGCTCGGTCATGTGCTCGATGTCGACGATGAGGACCGAGAGCTCGGCGAGCGGGTTGACGCCCATCTCCAGGAGCGCGAACTCGGCGACGGCGCGGATGCCCGCCTCGTCGACTTCACGCCCGGACTCATTGATGATCTCGATGCCCACGGTTCCCTCGATGCCCTTTCCCGGCGGGTGCGCGATGGCCGTCCTTCGCGGCGTCCCACTTCTCGTAGGCGTTCACGATATCGCTGACGAGCTGGTGACGGACGACGTCTTCCGCCCGGAGCGTGGCGAAGTGCACGTCCTCGACGCCTTCGAGGATGTCGCGGACCACGCGCAGCCCGGAGGTGGTGCCGCCGGGCAGGTCGACCTGGGTGATGTCGCCGGTGACGACGATCTTCGAGCCGAAGCCGAGGCGGGTGAGGAACATCTTCATCTGCTCGGGCGTGGTGTTCTGCGCCTCGTCGAGGATGATGAACGCGTCGTTGAGCGTGCGGCCGCGCATGAACGCGAGCGGCGCGACCTCGATCGTGCCGGACTCCATGAGCTTCGGGATCGAGCCCGGGTCGATCATGTCGTGCAGCGCGTCGTACAGCGGGCGCAGGTACGGGTCGATCTTCTCGAACAGCGTGCCGGGCAGGAACCCGAGCCGCTCGCCGGCCTCGACCGCGGGGCGGGTGAGGATGATCCGGCTGATCTCCTTGGCCTGGAGCGCCTGGACGGCCTTGGCCATCGCCAGGTACGTCTTGCCGGTGCCCGCGGGGCCGATGCCGAACACGATCGTGTTGTTGTCGATCGCCTCCACGTAGCGCTTCTGCCCGATGGTCTTGGGGCGGATCGCCTTGCCGCGCTTGGAGACGATGTTCTGCGTGAGCACGTCCACGGGGCGCTCGCCGGGCGCGGACTTGAGCATGTTCTCCGTGCGCCGGATGATGTCGGGATCGACGTTCTCGCCGTTCTCGATCAAGGCGAGCAGCTCCTTCACGAGTCGTTCGGCGGCGCGCGGCGCGCCGTTGATGCCGGTGAGGGTGATGGTGTCCCCGCGCACGTGCAGGTCGACGCCGGGAAAGCGGCGCTCGATGTAGCGCAGGTTCTCGTCGGCGCGGCCCAGCAGTGCCATGAGCGCGCTCTGGTCACCGACGGTGATCGTGGACGTGATCGTCGAAGAGTTGATGCCGTTGTCAGAGCGGTCGGTCATAGGCTTCGCCGCGAGGGCTGTTCGCCACCTGCTTCCTCAAAAGAGACTTCGAGCGGCCCCTCGGGAGCCGCGGTTTCCATGCCCCAATGGTAGTTCCTGCCTGCGACAAGGGACAGCGGGTAAACGGTGCCGCGGTGTGATTTCATCCCGCGAGCAGCGGTTCGAACGCTTTGCCGCCGAGCACGTGGAAGTGCACGTGGAAGATGGTCTGCCCGGCCGCGGCCCCGGTGTTCGCGAGGAGGTTCCAGCCGGTCTCGGCGATGCCCTCCGCCTCCGCGACCTCGGCCGCGACCGCCAGGACCTCCGCCGCGAGGGCGGGGTCGGCGGCGGTGAGCTCGGCCGTGTTCGCGTAGTGGTCCTTGGGGATGACCAGGACGTGCACGGGGGCCTTCGGGTGGAGGTCCCGGAACGCGAGCACGCGCTCGGTCTCCTTCACCTTCTTGGAGGGGATCTCGCCCGCGGCGAGCTTGCAGAAGACGCAGTCGGTGTCGGTCATCTCGAGGATCTTACTTACCAGCGGCCGAGGCGGGCCTGGAGCACCGCGAGGGCCGCGGGGCCCGCGGTGGAGGTGCGCAGGACGGTGTCGCCGAGGCGGACCGGCTCCCCGAACTCGGCCAAGGCGGCGAGCTCGTCGGGGCTGATGGAGCCTTCGGGGCCGATGACGAGGACGATCTCGCCGGTCGCGGCGAGGTCGGTCTTGGAGAGCGGGAGCGTCGCCTTCTCGTGGAGGACGAGGACCTGCGCGGCGGCGCGCAGGCGCTGCACGAGCTGCTTCGTGGTGTGCAGCTCGGCGACGTGCGCGAGGTGGGCGCGGCGGGCCTGCTTCGAGGCCTCGCGGGCGGTCGCGTCCCATTTGGCGCGGGCCTTGTCGCCCCTCGGGCCCTTCCACTGGACGATGGACCGCGATGCGGCCCAAGGGATCACTTCGTCGACGCCGATCTCGGTGAGCATCTGCACGGCGCGCTCGCCGCGGTCGCCCTTGGGGAGGGCCTGGACGACGGTGAGCTTCGGGTCGGGGTCGGGGAGCGCGCGGTTGTCGAGGACCTCGAGGCGCAGGAGGCCGCGCTCGGCGTGGGCGACGCGCGCGGAGGCGACGCCGCCGGAGCCGTCGGCGAGGAGCAGGGTCTCGCCGGGCTGGAGGCGCTGCACGTCGGCGGCGTGGTGCCCTTCGGGGCCGTCGAGGACGTAGTCGCCGGGGGCCGGGAGGGCGTCGACGAGGAAGACCGGATCGCTCACCCGGACAGCTTAGTGCGGGTTCAGCGGGTGAAGTCGACGGCGCGGTCCCAGCGGAGGCGGCCGGTGATCTTCCGGTAGAGGCCCTGGTCGCCGATGCGGCCGAAAGAGTGGTCGAAGCGGCGGCGCGGGAGGTGGACCGGGACGAGGTCGACCCAGCCGTCCTTGTCGGCGGGCGGGTCCCAGCGGTTCGCGGGCGCGGCGACGCGCCATTCGGCCTCGCGCGGCTCCTGGGTGGTGCACTTGAGCACCCAGTAGCCTCGGCCGGAGTAGCCGATGACGAGGACGGGGCGCTCCTTGGAGCGGCGCGGCTCGTCCTCGAAGGGCACGTCGGCCAGCCAGCGCTCGCCGTTCTGCGGGCCGCCCTGCGGCGGGGCCGCGTCGAGGCGGGGGCCGCCCGCGGGAGCGGCGGGGCGGCGGCGCAGGTAGACGGCGAGGGCGACGAGGCCCGCGACGATGAGCAGGGCGAGGAGCGACAGGGTCGCGGGGTCGAGGCGGATCACGGGGCCGGAGTGTAGCGGAGCCCCGCTTCCGTCGGGTGGGAAGCGGGGCTCGTCAGTCCGGGGCGCTACGCGTGGCCGTTGAAAGCATCGCGCATGCGGCTAAAAAAACCCGATCCGCCTTTGACTTCCTTGATCTCCTCGTCGCGGAGGCTCGCGAGCTTGCGGAGGAGCTCCTCCTGCTCGGCGTCGAGCTTGGAGGGGGTGCGCACGTCGAGTTCGACGTAGAGGTCGCCGCGGGCGCCGCCGCCGCGGAGCTTGGGGACGCCGTGGCCGCGGACCTTCTTGATCGTGCCGGGCTGGGTGCCGGAGGAGACCTCGACCTCGACCTGGTCGTCGAGGGTGTGGATGTTGAGCTTGGTGCCGAGGGCGGCCTGCGTCATGGGGACGCGGACGCGGCAGCGCAGGTCGGAGCCCTCGCGGGTGAAGACCTCGTGGGGCTTCTCGTGGACCTCGACGTACAGGTCGCCGGCGGGGCCGCCGCCGGGGCCGACCTCGCCTTCGCCGGAGAGGCGGATGCGCATGCCGTCCTCGACGCCCGCGGGGACCTTGACGGTGATGCGCCGGCGCGAGCGAACGCGGCCTTCGCCGCCGCACTTGCGGCACGGGTCGGTGATGATCGTCCCGTAGCCGGAGCAGGCCGAGCAGGGGCGCGCGGTGCGGACCTGGCCGAGGATGGTGCGCTGGACGACCTGGACCTCGCCGGAGCCGCCGCAGGTGGAGCAGGTCTGCGGTTCGCTGCTGCCTTCGGTGCAGGTGCCGTCGCAGGCGTCGCAGAGGATCGCGGTGTCGACGGTGAGCGTGGACTCGGTGCCGAACGCGACCTCTTCGAGGTCGAGGTCGAGGCGCAGGAGCGCGTCGTTGCCGGGGCGGGTGCGCGAGCGGGGGCCGCGGCGGCCGAAGCCGCCCATGGAGCCGCCGAAGAAGGCGTCCATGATGTCCTCGAAGCCCATGAACGGGGCTCCGGCGCCGCCCCCGGCGGCGCCGCGCGCGTACGGGTCGCCGCCCGCGTCGACGATCGCCCGCTTCTGCGGGTCCATGAGGACCTCGAAGGCGGCGTTGATCTCCTGGAGGCGCTCTTGCGCGTCGGGTTCGTCGCTGACGTCGGGGTGGTACTTGCGCGCCAGCTTCCGGTACGCCTTCTTCAGCTCGTCCTCGGTCGCGTTGCGCTCGACACCGAGGATGCCGTAGTAGTCCTTAGCCACGTGGATGCTCATCGTCCTGTCAGCGGTTCTGTTCCAAAATCTCTGATACGTACCGGGCGACGGCGCGGACGGCCGCGATCGTGCCCGGGTAGTCCATGCGGGTCGGCCCGAGCACGCCCATGTGCCCGACGACGGAGCCGGGGCCGTACCCGGCGGTGACGACGGTGGCCTCCCGGAAGTCGGCGACCTCGTTCTCGTCGCCGATGCGGACCGTCAGCAGCGCGTTGGAGTCGGCGCGGCCGAGGAGCTGCATGAGCACGACCTCCTCCTCCAGGGCTTCGAGGATCGGCCGCAGGGACCCGGCGAAGAAGTTGCCGTTGCGGGTGAGGTTCGCGGCGCCGGCGACGGCGACGCGCTCCTCGGTGCGGGCGACGACGGAGTCGAGGAGGACGCGGGCCAGCGCGGAGGCGGTGGCGCGCAGTTCGGGGCGGGCGAGGCCGGCGAGTCCGGCGATGATGCGGGGGGCGTCGGCGAGGGCCTTGCCCTGGAGCTGCTCGTTGACGAGTCGGCGCAGGTCGAGGACGTCGTCCTCGGTGAGTTCGGCGGGGACCTCGACGTAGCGCTGCTCGACGCGTCCGGTGTCGGTGATCATGACGAGCATGAGCCGGGTGGGGGTGAGGGACACGAGTTCGAGGTGGCGTACGGAGGAGCGGTTGAGGCTCGGGTACTGGACGACGGCGACCTGGTGGGTGAGCTGGGCGAGGAGGCGCACGGTGCGGGTGACGACGTCGTCGAGGTCGATGGCTTCGGCGAGGAAGCGGTGGACGGCGCGGCGCTCGGCGGCCGAGAGGGGCTTGATCTTGCCGAGGCGGTCGACGAAGAGGCGGTAGCCCTTGGCGGTGGGGATGCGGCCCGCGGAGGTGTGGGGCTGCTGGATGTACCCGGCCTCTTCGAGGTAGGCCATGTCGTTGCGGACGGTGGCGGCGGAGACGCCGAGGGCGTGGCGCTGGGCGACGGCCTTGGAGCCGACGGGCTCCTGGGTCGCGACGTAGTCCTCGACGATGGCGCGCAGCACTTCGAGCTTGCGATCGTCCATCGCCGCCACGTCCCCTCAGTCTCGGTGCCTCGTCGGTCCGGCAGGCCGAGCGGAAGCTCAGTCTGCCGGACTCAAGTTTGGCACTCCCTGTCCAGGAGTGCCAGTGTACGTGGGGGGTCAGACGCCCGGGATGATGAGCGCGCCGTCGTCGGCGACGGTCACGCCGCTGTCGCCGAAGTCCCCGGCCAGCTCGTTGAGGTCGTCGAACGCGCCGTTGTCCTCGTCCATGGCGGGGTAGCCGTCGCCGTTCATGCGGCTGGCCTGGGCCTTGGCGGCGACGATGGTGCCGTCCTCGCGGATGGTGACCGAGAGGATCGCGGAGCGGCCGAGGGGGCCGTCCATGCTGAAGAGGTTCTGGCCGCCGCCGAAGTTCCCGAGGGAGTAGGCGATGAGCTTGCCGTTGTAGACCTCCATGCCGCGCAGGACGTGGGGGCCGTGGCCGAAGACGAGGTCGGCGCCGGAGTCGATGCAGGTGTGGGCGAACGCGCGGGTGTCGCCGCGGTCTTCGCCGAGGTAGTTCTCGACGCCTTCGGGGACGTGGCGGTGGTCGGTGCCCTCGGCGCCGAGGTGGGCGGTGGCGACGACGATGTCGGCCTGCTCCTTGGCGGCGGAGACGAGGGCGGCGACGGCGTCGAGGTCGCGGTTGTCGGTGTAGAAGGTGTAGGGCGCGAAGCCGACGAGGCCGACGGTGAGGCCCGATTCGGTCTCGACGAGGGCGACCTCGTCCTTGATGCCGCAGACCTCCATGCCGGCGGCGCGGATGGCGTCCTGGGTCTCGGTGGCGCCGTCGGGTCCGGCGTCCCAGCCGTGGTTGTTGGCCTGGTTGAGGACGTGGAAGCCGGCGTCGGCGAAGACCTGCGCGTAGTCGGCGGGGAGGCGGAAGTAGGTGCACTCGCCGCCGCCGCACTTGTCGAACTCGAGGGTGGAGAGGGCGCCTTCCATGTTGGCGACGATGACGTCGCCGGCGAGGTTGTCGCGGACGCCGTCGAAGAAGCTGGCGCCGTCGTCGGAGGCCATCTGGTCGGGGTAGGAGCCGGGCATGGTGTCGCCGACGTGCGTGATGGTGATCTCGCGGGGCGGTTCGGGCGAGGGGGACTCGGAGGGGCTGGGCTCGGCGGCGCCGGCGCCGCCGTCGTCCGCCGGGGGCGGTTCCTCCTCGGAGCACGCGGCCAGGGCGAGCCCGGCGAAGGAGGCGGCGAGGACGCCGCGGCGGGTGGCGGCGGGGGATGGCGTGTGCATGGGTGCTCGGGCTCCGGTGTCGTGGATTGCAGGGGTCGGGGCCTGGGGGTGCCGTCCGGTGCGTGGGGACGGGTCCCGGTGCCGGGGGTCGGCGCGGCCCGAGTCGGCGTCGTCGGCTGGGGACCGGCGCGCCGCGACGGCCAACATGAGGATGGCTCGTCCGTGACGGGGACAAATCTACGGGGCGCCCGCTCGGGCGTCGTCAGCCGGTGAGGTCTCTCACCACGGCGTCGGCGAGGAGGCGGCCGCGGAGCGTGAGGACGAGCCGGTCGTCCTCGATCTCGGCGAGCCCTTCGGCCGCAACGCGTTCGGCGGCGGCCCGGCCTTCGGGGCGCAGTTCGGCGAGCGGGAGGCCGCTGGCGAGGCGGGTGAGCAGGAGCACCCGCTCCAGGTAGCGGTCGTCGTCGGTGAGCCGCTCGTGGCCCGCGACGGGCAGGTCCTCGGCGAGGGCGGTGCCGTACGTGGAGGGGTGCTTGTGGTTCCACCAGCGCACGCCCGGCAGGTGGGAGTGGGCGCCGGGCCCGGCGCCCCACCAGTGCCCGCCCTCCCAGTACAGGAGGTTGTGTCGGCACCTGGCGGTATCGTTCTTGGCCCAGTTCGAGACCTCGTACCAGGAGAACCCGGCCGCGGAGAGGGCGGCTTCCGCGGCGAGGTAGCGGTCGGCGGCGACGTCGTCGGAGGGCTGCGGCACCCGGCCGGAGCGGATGCGGCGGGCCAGCGCGGTCCCGTCCTCGACGATGAGGGCGTACGCGGAGACGTGGTCGACGCCGGTGTCGACGGCGGCGGCGAGGCTGTTCGCGAAGTCGGCGGCGCTCTCGCCGGGGGTGCCGTAGATCAGGTCGAGGCTGACGTGCTCGAAGCCCGCTTTGTGCGCGTGGGCGACGGCGTCGAGGGCCTTCTGCGGGGAGTGCTCGCGGTCGAGGACCTTGAGCACGTGGGAGGCGGTGGACTGCATGCCGACCGACAGGCGGGTGAAGCCGCCGTCGTGGAGTTCGGCGAGGTAGTCGGCGTCGATGGACTCGGGGTTCGCCTCGGTGGTGGCCTCGTAGCCGTCGGCGAGCCCGAACTCGCGGTCGATCTCGGCGAGGACCGAGGCGAGGTCGGCGGCGCTCAGGAGCGTGGGCGTGCCGCCGCCGAAGAAGACTGTGTCGACCTTCGGGCGCGTACCGAACCGCGCGGCCGCGGAGCGGATCTCGCTGCGCACGATCGCCGCATAGGTGTCGCGCGAGACGCCCGCGCCCAGCTCAGAGGCGGTGTAGGTGTTGAAGTCGCAGTACCCGCAGCGCGAGACGCAGAACGGGACGTGGACATAGAACCCGAATCCGGCGCCCCCGGCGGAGGGGTCGGCGGCGGCCGCGGCGATGTCGGTTGCGGGACTGGTGGACACCCTGTCTACGGTACTTGCTTGGCTTCCTTCCTCCCAGAACGGAGGAATTCCCGGCTTGCCGCCCCCGGTCGGAGGCGGTCTACGGATGGGTTCCTGCTTCAGCGAACCGTGCCAAGGTCTCCCCTGGTCCTACCGGCCCTCCACAGGCGTTTCCTGTCTCCCGATGCCCCCGGGCGACTGATTCCGGCGAGGCCGCAGCCGCGACCCGTCTGCCTTCGCGGCGGATATTGATTTCAGCATTGCCATCGCGGTCGTGGACCGCACCGCAACCGCACTTCCATCGTCGGACTTCGAGCCCGGCTATTCCGGTAGGGCCGGACAGCGCGCCGCAATCGGAGCACAGGCGGGTCGAGGGAAAGTACCGATCGATCTTGACGAACGTCCGCCCAGTTCGGGCGGCCTTCGATTCCAACTTCGCCAAGAAGCTGCCCCATGCAGCGTCGTGCACCGACTTCGCAGCGCGACCGCGGGACAGCGCCCGCACATTCAGGTCTTCGACATAGATGCCTTGGTTCTCGGCAACGATCGTCTTGACCTGTTTGCGCAGCCAGTCCTCACGCATATTGCGGGTCGTTTCATGGATTCGTGCGACCCTCATCCGAGCCTTGGCTCGGTTCGCGCTCCCCGTCGCCTTCCGGGCGAACGCCCGTTGCGCCTTCCCGAGTCTGCGCTCCATCCGCGCGAAGAACCGCGGATTCTCGATCGTCTTCCCGCCTCGCAGCACGGCAAAGCTCTTCAGTCCCAGATCGATTCCAGTCTCTGCCTCGGTGACCGGGGCGGGTGGCTCTCTCCCATCGTCAACGGTGACCAGAAAACTGACGAAGTACTTGTTCGTCGGAGACTTCATGACCGTGACCGAACTCGGATCGGCGGCCAGGTCTCGCGACCATGCAACCCGCAGCTCCCCGACCTTCGCGATGTAAAGTCGCCCGTTCGGTCTCAAGGAGAAGCCGTTGCGGGTGAATCGCGCCGCCTGCCGATTTGATCGGCGCTTGAACTTGGGCGGCCCGATCTTCGGGCCCTTGCGCTTGCCGTTGCGTGAGGCGAAGTAGTTCCGGTAGGCGGCATGGCAATCTCGCAGAGCTTGCTGCAACGGCACAGTGGACACCTCCGCAAGCCACCGTCGCTCAGGAGTCTGCTTGGCGTGGGTGATCAGTTGCTTGTCGAGCGCGGCCGTCGACGGGAACGGCAATCCTGCCGCGTGCGCCTTCCGCCGGGCGGCGACAGCATCGTTGTAAACCGTCCGTACGCATCCAAAGACGCACGCGAGCGCGGAGCGCTGCGGCGCGGTCGGGTAGACCCGGTAGGTGTAGCGGAGCTGCACGGGTAGAACCCTAAACTGCCGGTATGACAGTCCAGATGAACGGCAACGACGCTCTCATCCAGTACCGCGCGGACCTGAACGTGGCCTCGATTACCCTCGACGCCCCGCAGCGGCGCAATGCGCTCTCGACTCGCATGATCGGCGAGCTGCGCGAGGCCATCGCAGCGGCGGTGGCGGACCCGGTCGTGCGGGTCATCGTGATCGACCACACCGGGCCGGTGTTCTGCGCTGGCGCGGACCTGAAGGAGTCGGCTGCGGCGACGCGCCTCGAGGACCTTCCGGCCGCGCACCTGGCCGAGCTGCTCGCCGACATCTGCGAGGCGCCGAAACCGGTGGTCGTGGCCGCCCGCGGCGGCGCGAAGGGCGGCGGGATGGGCCTGATCGCGGCGGCGGACCTGGTCATCGCGGAGCACGACGCGCCGATGGCGTTCAGCGAGGTCCGGCTGGGCGTGGTCCCGGCCGTGATCGCCCCGGTCGTGGCGCGGCGGCTCGACGCGGGCCTGATGCGCCGGCTGTTCCTCACCGGCGAGTCCTTCACCGCCGTGCAGGCCCAGTCGTGGGGCCTGGTCGCGCTGGCGGTCGTCGCGGACGCGTTCGCGAAGCGGCAGGGCGCGCTGGTCGAGAGCCTGCTCGCGGGCGGCCCGTCGGCGCAGGCGGGGATCAAAGTGCTCACGGCCACACCGGGTCTGCGGGAGACGCTCCGGGCCGAGGCCGCCCGAACGGCCGAGTTCTTCTTTTCCGAAGAGGGGCGCGAAGGGGTCCGTTCGTTCATTGAGAAGCGGCCCGCTCCTTGGGTAGGCTTACCAGCCGCCGACCGACCTGATCGGAGTCACCTGTGCGCGCACTCCTGGCCCTGACCTCGCTCCTTGCGGCGCTCGTGCTCGCGGGCTGCACCGAGGAAGCACGGGACGCCCTGCGCCCCACCCAGACCGGCTGCTACTTCACGACCGGCATCGGGGAGACCCACCTGACGTCCGAGCAGGCGTCGAACGCGGCGACGATCAGTGCGGTCGGGCTGCGCGACGGCATGGACGAGCGGGCCGTGGCCGTGGCGATCACCACGGCGATGCAGGAGTCGGAGCTGAAGAACGTCGAGTACGGCCACGACGACTCCCTGGGCCTGTTCCAGCAGCGCCCGAGCATGGGGTGGGGCTCCGAGGAGGAGCTCATGGACCCCGTCTACGCCTCGTTCAAGTTCTACGAGAAGCTGCGCCGCACCGACGGCTGGGAGGACATGACGCTCGCCGAGGCCGCGCAGGCGGTCCAGGTGAGCGCCTACCCGGAGCTGTACGAGCAGTGGGAGGAGGACGCGACGGTGATCGCCGCGGTCTTCGCCGGGGGCAAGGAGGGCGGCATCGGGTGCGTCAAGGGGAACGCCCCGGAGGTGTCGGCGGACCCTGAGCTGCTCGCGGAGGCGTTCGCGTACCATTGGGGCGCAGAAGTGTCCGAAGTGGACGGTACGACGGTCGTGGTCGACCCGAGCGACGCCGCCGAGGGCTGGAACCGGGCCGCGTGGGCGGTGGCCAGGTCCTACGACTACTCGATCGCCAGCGTCGCGTACGGCGGCATGCTCTGGGCCGCAGGAGAGGACGGCTGGACCGAACCGAACGCGGAGGAGGACGGCGAGGACGCGGTGGCCGTCGCGAACGACAGCCACGCCGCCGTCATCATCACCTTCGCCGCCGCCTGAGCAGCCGGGCGGCAGAGTTCCGCCCCGGTTCACCGGCGCGTCGTCCGGGCGTTCCGGTCCATCCACGCTCGCTTGCTGGGCTGTACGGGTCACAAACCCGCTCAACTCCCCCCGAAGCGAGGCCATACCATGCGCATGTCGCGCCGCATCCTGCTCGCGTCCACCGGCGCCGCCGCCGCGACCGCGGTCCCCGCCGCGGCCCGGGCCGAGACGAGGATCCACCCGACGCTCACCGCCGACCCCTTCACCCTCGGCGTCGCCTCGGGCGACCCCGAGCACGACGGCGTGGTCCTGTGGACCCGCCTCGCCGTGAACCCGCTCGCCGAGGACGGCTTCGGCGGCATGCCGAACGGCGTCTTCGACGTCAAGTGGGAGGTCGCGAAGGACGAGCGCTTCCGCCACCGCGTCGCCTCCGGGCGCGTCGAGACCGCCGCCGAGGTCGGCTACAGCGTCCACATCGAAGTCGACGGCCTCGAACCGTCCCGCGAGTACTACTACCGCTTCAAGACCGGCCGCTGGACCTCCCCGACCGGGCGGACCCTCACCGCCCCCTCGCGCCGCTCCATGCCGGAGGAACTGCGCATGTCCTTCGCGTCCTGCTCGCAGTTCGAGCACGGCTACTTCACCGCCTACCGGCACATGGCCGAGTCCCGCCCCGACCTCATCCTCCACCTCGGCGACTACCAGTATGAATACAAGGCCGGCGTGTACAACTCCCCCGACGGGAACGTCCGCGACCACGAAGGGCCCGAGACGGTCACGCTCGCGACCTACCGCCAGCGCCACGCCCAGTACAAGGCCGACGCGGACCTCCAGGCTGCGCACCTCGTCGCGCCGTGGCTGGTGATCTGGGACGACCACGAGACCGAGAACAACTGGGCCGACGAGGTCCCCGAGGCCGGCTCGGACACCCCCGACCGCGACGCGTTCCTCGCCCGCCGCGCGGCGGCGTTCCAGGCGTACTGGGAGAACATGCCGCTGCGGCGCACCTCGGTGCCCGACGGCATCGACATGCAGCTGTACCGGCGGGTCCGGTGGGGGCGCCTGGCGAACTTCCACATGCTCGACACGCGCCAGTACCGCGACGACCAGGCATGCGGCGACGGGACGCAGAGCAACTGCGCCGACGCGTGGGACGAGTCGCGGACGATCACCGGCGCGGAGCAGGAGGAGTGGCTCATCGACGGGTTCCACGAGTCGACGGCCCGCTGGGACGTCATCGGCCAGCAGGTGTTCTTCACGCAGCGCGACAACAGCGCCGCCGCCGACGTGCTGCGCACCAGCATGGACGGCTGGGACGGGTACGCGGCGTCGCGGCAGCGGATCATCGACGGCTGGGTCGACGCCCAGGTGCGCAACCCCGTGGTGCTCACCGGCGACGTGCACACGCACTGGGCCGGGGAGATCCTCCCGGACTTCCCCGACGCGCAGGGCGACTCGGTCGGCGTGGAGCTGGTCGCGACGTCGATCACCTCGGGCGGGAACGGCGCCGACTCGGTGCCGGAGGACAACGCGGCGCTGGTCATCAACCCGCACATCAAGTTCCGCAACGCGCAGCGCGGCTATGTGGAGACCGTGATCAGGCCCGACCGGATGGACGTGAACTTCCAGGTCGTCCCGCAGGTGACGGTCCAGGACGCGCCGGTGTACACGCGCCGGTCCTACACGATCGAGGACCGGGACCCCTCGCTGCACCAGACCTACGACCGGCCGGTCGACGCGTCGGTCATGTCGCGCAACACCAACCCGTTCGCGGACTCCGACGAGAACGCCGACGACTACCTGGACTAGGTCCCACCGCACCGGGAGGGCGGCCGCGCGGCCGCCCTCCCGCCCGCGCCTGCGGGTGCGCCGCAACGCCTTCCGAGGACCCGTCCGGACGGTCGTCCAGGGCCCGGCGGCGGACACCGGCGGTTGCCCGGTGCGGCTACAGTGAGCAGTGATAGCACACCCTTCTCTATGCCCGGAGCAGCGACTATGACGTATCCGCCGCAATCGCCCGAACCGAGTCCGTACGGCGCGGCCCCCGGCCCCGGGGCGCCCGGACCGCAGCCCGGCGGTCCCGACCTCCTCACCGAGTGGGGCGCCAAGGAGCACCCGGGGCGGCCCAAGAAGATCAACCAGCTGACGCAGGTGCTGTGGGCCTACGTGGCCCTGTCGGTGCTCATGGTGCCGCTGGCGATCGTCGCCATGATGACCGCGCCGTGGTGGGCCGCGACGGGCTTCGTCGTGGCCTCCTCCATCGTCGGCGTGATCTTCCACGGCGGCGTGGCGGGCACGATCGCGTGGTTCATCACCAAGAGCCGCCTGGGGGTCTTCGGCGCGCAGGACCCGCGCATCGGCCTGTACATCGGCTACGGCCTCCTCGGCCTGTTCTCCCTGGGCGGCCTGTGGGTCGGCTGGGGCTGGATCGCGGCGGTCGGCGCGCTGGTGTCGCTCGCGCGCCTGGGCGCCGTCGGCTTCAGCTTCTACCTGCTCACCCAGCCCGAGGTCGTGCACTACCTGCGGTCGCAACCGGGGAACCAGCCGAAGCCCCCGCAGGTCCCGCCGCACGGCTACCCGCAGCAGCCCCCGGCCCAGGGCTACCAGCAGGCCCCCGGCCAGCAGCCGCCCGCGGGCTACCCGCAGCAGCAGCCTCCGGCGCCGGGCCAGCAGGTCCCGCCGCCGCCGGGCTACCCGCCGCAGCAGTAGGGCACCGAGACGCCGAGGGGGCGGAACCGATCCGGTTCCGCCCCTTTTCGCGTGCCCGGGGGCGTCGGCGAAAAAATTTAGGCAATCGGTTGCACCCAGACCCTTGACCGCATGAAAGCCCTTGCCTTAGATTCATTCAAATGCCTCAATATTTCCCTCACGAGAGGTCATGCGCATGCGACGCACAGCCAGACTACGGATCGGAGCGGCCCTGGCCGCGGCGGCGGTGGTGATCGCCGGAACCGCCATGTCGATGACGATGGCGGCGGCCGACACGACCGACGAGCCGTCGTTCTCCGCCCAGGCCCTCGGCACCAACCTCAGCATCGGGGCGGGCGCCGACGGCACCTCCAAGGCCTCCGGCACCAGCTACGGCAACGTCATCGACGGCAACGCGAGCACGTACTGGTCCCCCAGCGGGACCACCGGCCGCGTCTCCGTCAAGTGGGACTCGGCGAAGACCGTGTCCACCGTCGTCATCAAGACCGCCTCCGGCGGCGGCACCATCGGCAACTGGCAGGTCGTCAACAACGACAACGGGTCCGTGCTGGCCTCCGGCACGGGCGCGGGCACCATCACCTTCGCGGCGACCTCCCTCAAGAAGATCAACTTCGTCATCACCAGCGCCTCCGGCACGCCGCGGGTCGCGGAGTTCGAGACCTACGCGGGCACGCCCGACGGGTCGACGACGGGCGAGCCGACCGAGGAGCCCACGACCCCGGGCGACCCCGGCACCACCACGCCCCCGCCGTCCTCCGACGCGCTCTACGCCGCTCCCAACGGCTCCTCGAGCGCGGCCGGCACCATCTCGGCGCCGACCACCCTCGCCTCGGCGATCAGCCGGATCAGCGCGGGCGGCACGATCTACCTGCGCGGCGGCACCTACAACCTGACGAGCACGGTCGACATCCCGCCGGGCAAGGACGGCGTCTCGGGCAACCGCACCGAGCTGTTCGCGTACGGCTCGGAGCAGCCCGTGCTCAACTTCTCGGCGCAGGCCGAGGACTCCGCCAACCGCGGCATCGCGCTCGGCGGCGACTGGTGGCACTTCAAGGGCTTCGTGGTCGAGCACGCGGGCGACAACGGCATCCTGGTCGGCGGCAGCAACAACGTCATCGAGCGGGTCGTGACCCGGCACAACGCCGACACGGGCCTCCAGATCGCCCGGTACACCGCGGGCGCGCCGTCCAGCGAGTGGCCGGCGAACAACCTCATCCTCTCCTCCGAGTCGCACGACAACGTCGACTCCGACGGCGAGGACGCGGACGGCTTCGCCGCGAAGCTCACCTCCGGCTCCGGGAACGTCTTCCGGTTCTGCGTGTCCCACAACAACATCGACGACGGCTGGGACCTGTACACCAAGCCGGACACCGGGCCCATCGGCGCGGTGACCATCGAGGACTCGCTCGCGTACGACAACGGGACGCTCTCCAACGGCGGCCAGGCCGGCGCCGGCGACCGCAACGGCTACAAGCTCGGCGGCGAGGACATCGCCGTCAACCACACGGTCGTGCGGTCCATCGCGTTCGAGAACGGCAAGCACGGGTTCACGTACAACTCGAACCCCGGCTCCATGACGATCTCGAACAACCTGAGCATCCGCAACGGCGAGCGCAACTTCAACTTCGACGCGGGCTCCTCGGTGTTCCGCGGCAACACCTCGTGCGACAGCGGCTCCAACGACCGCATCGTCGGCAACTCCGACAGCTCGAACCAGTGGGACACCGGCAGCAACGGCTCCCGCTGCTCGGCCTACGGCGGCAGCCTGAGCTGGAGCTTCAACTCCGGCGGCACCCTGGTGGTGACCATCGGCGGCGCCGTGGTCGACCTATAAGGACCGGCACATGAAGCGAGGCGGCCGCCCCCCGGCACAGGGGGCGGCCGCCTCGTCGCTTCGGCGCTAGTCCTCGTCGGTGCGCAGTGCGGCGATGAACGCCTCCTGGGGGACCTCGACGCGGCCGATGTTCTTCATCCGCTTCTTGCCCTCCTTCTGCTTCTCGAGGAGCTTGCGCTTGCGGGAGATGTCGCCGCCGTAGCACTTCGCGAGGACGTCCTTGCGCAGCGCGCGGATCGTCTCGCGGGCGATGATCCGCGACCCGATCGCCGCCTGGATCGGCACCTCGAACTGCTGGCGCGGGATGAGCTTCTTCAGCCGCTCGGACAGCCGCACCCCGTAGGAGTACGCCTGGTCCTTGTGGACGATCGCGGCGAACGCGTCGACCTTCTCGCCCTGGAGCAGGATGTCGACCTTGACGAGGTCGGACTCCTGCGAGCCCTCGATGTCGTAGTCGAGCGACGCGTAGCCCTTGGTGCGGGACTTGAGCTGGTCGAAGAAGTCGAAGACGATCTCCGCGAGCGGCAGCGTGTACCGGATCTCCACGCGGTCGGTCGACAGGTAGTCCATGCCGATCTGGACGCCGCGCTTCGTCTGGCACAACTCCATGACCTGCCCGATGAACTCCTTCGGGGTCAGGATGGTGGCCTTGGCGACCGGCTCGGTGATCGAGTAGATCTTCCCCTCGGGGAACTCCGAGGGGTTGGTGACCTCGACCTCCTCGCCGTCCTCCTTGACGACCTGGTAGACCACGTTCGGGGCGGTCGAGATCAGGTCGAGGTTGAACTCGCGCTCCAGGCGCTCCTGGATGATCTCCAGGTGCAACAGGCCCAGGAAGCCGACGCGGAAGCCGAAGCCGAGCGCGGCCGACGTCTCGGGCTCGTACTGGAGCGCGGCGTCGTTGAGCTGGAGCTTGTCGAGGGCCTCGCGGAGGTTCCCGTAGTCGGAGCCGTCGATCGGGTAGAGCCCGGAGTAGACCATCGACTTGGCCTCGGTGTAGCCGGGCAGCGCGGTCTTGGCCGGGTTCTTGTTGAGCGTGACGGTGTCGCCGACCTTCGACTGGCGCACGTCCTTCACGCCCGTGATGAGGTACCCGACCTCGCCGACGCTCAGGGCCTTGGACACCACCGGCTCGGGACTGATGACCCCGATCTCGAGCAGCTCGTGGTCGGCCCGGGTCGACATCATGCGGATCCGGTCGCGGGCGTTGAGCTTCCCGTCGACCACCCGGATGTAGGTGACGACGCCGCGGTACACGTCGTAGACGGAGTCGAAGATCATCGCGCGGGCGGGCGCGTCCGGGTCGCCCACGGGCGCCGGGATCTGCGCGACGACCGCGTCGAGGAGCTCGGCCACGCCGACGCCGGTCTTGCCGGAGACGCGGAAGACGTCCTCGGGCTCGCAGCCGATGAGGTTCGCGATCTCCTCGGCGTACCGGTCCGGGTCGGCCGAGGGCAGGTCGATCTTGTTGAGCACCGGGATGATCGTGAGGTCGTTGCTCATCGCCAGGTACAGGTTCGCGAGGGTCTGCGCCTCGATGCCCTGCGCGGCGTCGACCAGGAGGATCGCGCCCTCGCACGCGGCGAGCGAGCGGGACACCTCGTACGTGAAGTCCACGTGCCCGGGGGTGTCGATCATGTTGAGGACGAAGCCCTGCCCCTCGGCCTCGCCGGAGCGGGCCGTCCAGGGCATGCGCACCGCCTGGGACTTCACGGTGATGCCGCGCTCGCGCTCGATGTCCATCCGGTCGAGGTACTGCGCGCGCATCTGGCGGGCGTCGACGACCTCGGTGATCTGCAGCATGCGGTCGGCCAGGGTGGACTTCCCGTGGTCGATGTGCGCGATGATGCAGAAGTTCCGGATCGACTCCGGCGCGGTCGAACCTGGCGCGTTGGTCACGTTGACCTTCCCTCTCGGCTGCACGGACGGCGGCCCGCAGGCCGCTTCCCCGCCGTCGGGCCGTTCATGGTCACGGTCCGGTCGTGTAAGGGGCGGGCTTGACAATTCTGCCTTACGGGCCCCGGTGCCCCCGCACACCCAGCGCGAAAGGCCGTCCCCGCCACGTCGCGGGAACGGCCTCCGGTCTCCGGGCGGAGCGGTCGGGGTCAGGCGGCGACCGCCGCGGCCTCCTTCTCGGGGGCCTCGACGGCCTTGACGCGGCTGCGGACGGCCCCGATGGTGAAGAACACCACTCCGGCCGCGAGCCAGGCGGCGAGGACGACGACCGCGGTCTGCGCCCCGGCGCCGTCGAAGTACGCGGTCGAGCGCAGCAGCGTCGCGCCCGCGCCCGGCGTCAGGTACTGGCCGGCCGCGCCCCACGGGGCGGGCAACAGCTCGGGCGCGCTGGTGAGCCCCGAGATCGGGTTGCCCAGGAGCATCACGACCACGGCGCCGACGGCGATCCCGGCCGTCCCCAGGAGCTTGCGCAGCCCGAGGATGAACCAGCCGGTCGCGGCCGCCGCGAGGCTGATCGCCCCGGCGATCGGCAGGTAGTCGCCCTCGATGGACTCCAGGACGTACAGCAGGATCGCGGCCACGCCCGCGCCGATCGCGAGCGGGCCGAGGACCGCGGCGGCGGCCTGGCGGCCCGAGCCGCGCACGGCCGAGCCGATGAGCGCGGCGATGATGATCCCGCCCGCGGCCAGCGGCAGGCCCGAGGCGGCGAGCCCGGCGCCGTTCGGGTCGTCGGCGGGCAGCGCGACGAGGTCCTCGACGGTGACCTGCACGGTCTGGCCGCTCGCCTGGCCCATCTGGGCGGCGATCTGGTCGGCGATCCCGGTGACGAGCCGCGCGACCGTGGGTGAGGCGGCCGAAGCGGTGTAGGCGGTGACGCCGTCGGGGGCGATCTGGAGGGCCGCGTAGACCTCGCGGTCCTCGATGAGCTCGGCGGCCTCGTCGGCGTCCGCCGCGGCGGTGACGTCGAAGCCGTCGGGCTCGGCCTGGTCGAGCTGGTCCTGGACCTGCTGGGCGGCCTCCTCGGGGCCGACCACGGCGATCGGGACCTCGTTGGGGCCCATGCCCGCGGACGGCCACGCGAAGGCGAGGGTGACGACGCCGACGATCAGGGCGAGACCGGCGCTGAGCCCGATCACGCGTCCGATCGAGGTGCGCTCGGGGGTGGTTTCCATGGCGGTTTCCGTTCCTCTCGTAAGATACGGTCCGTATCTTGCTATCCTCAAGCTAACATAAGAAACGATCGGTATCTAGGGGGGTCGGGTTGGAGCGCAAGGGAGCGCCCAGGCGCCGCGGCGCGGAACTGGAGCAGGCGATCCTCGACGCCGCGTTCGAGGAGTTCCGCGACGCCGGCTACGCCGGGTTCACCATGGAGGGCGTCGCGAAGCGGGCCGGGACCAGCAAGCCCGTCGTGTACCGGCGCTGGCCCAGCCGGGTCCACCTCCTCATCGCCTGCGTCGCGAGCCGCCTGCCGCGCGCCGAGACGGTCCCCGACACCGGGTCCGTCCGCGGCGACATCGTCGCGCTGGTCACGGTCGCGCACCGGCGCATGCGCCTGGTCGGCCAGACCGCGATGCTCGGCATGCTCACCGACGTCAGCGCCGACCCCGAGGCACGCGGCATGCTGATCTCCTCGCTCGTGAGCGAGCTCGCGAACCTCCTGGACCGGGCCGTGTACACGCGGGCGATCGCCCGCGGGGAACTCACCGAGGAGCAGCTCACCGAGCGCCTGCGGCGGCTCCCGATCGACTTGGTGCGCAACGAGTTCATCATCTACGGGACCGTGACGGAGGCGGCGATCGAGAGCATCGTCGACGAGGTGGTCCTCCCGGCGCTGCGCGCCCGCGGCGCCCGCGTCTGACCGCGCGGGGGTAATGTGCGCGACAGCCCGGGGCCTTGGCTCGCCCGATGCCCGCGACCTGGTGTAACCTGGCTCGCGGTCATGCTCCCAGGGCGTGCGGGTTGCTCGGGTCCTGGTAACGTTGACAGGCGCTCCGGAGTGCCCTCTGCCTCCGACGCGATCCAATTAAGGAACCCAAGAATCACGAAACTGAGGCTTCACGCGTGGCGAACATCAAGTCCAAGGAAAAGCGCATTCTCACGAACGAGAAGCGCCGTATCCGCAACAAGTCTGTGAAGTCGTCGCTGAAGACGTCCGTCCGGAAGTTCCGTGAGGCGTCCGCCACCGGCGACGTCGAGGCCGCCCAGGCCCACCTCCGCGCCGCGAGCCGCGAGCTCGACAAGGCCGCGACCAAGGGTGTCATCCACAAGAACCAGGCCGCGCAGCGCAAGTCCAAGCTCGCCGCCTCCTTCAACAAGCTCTCCGCCGCCGCCTAAGCGCGACACCGCGGACAGCAAGAAAAGCTTCAAAGGCCCGGGGCCGAGCCCCGGGCCTTCGGCGTTCCCAGAACCCGCCCCGTCGTTGTCACACCCCGCAGGCACCATTCATCCGGGGGCGACAAAATCCGGCCGCACCGGCCTCTCGCCGTGCCCGCGATCAGCCGTGCCGGCTCAGCGCCCCCGCGACGACGTCGTTGAGCTTCACCATCGCCGCCACCGTGAGCGGCAGGATCGGCACGACCCACCAGGTCACCAGCTCCGTCAGCGCCATGAGCACCGCGATCCCGACCGACCCCTCGAACAGCAGCACGCACATGACGTTCGAGAGGTAGAGGTGCTTGATCCCCAGCGCCTTCGCATACCAGGGCCTGCGCGGGCGGCTCACCCGTCCGTGGCGGTACTCAGACACGGCCCCTCCCCGCGGCGCTCAGACGGGTGATCTGGAGGATCGCGTGCTCCAGGGCCCAGCCGCGGTCGTCCGCGCCGCCCTTCACCTCGCCATTGAGCCGCGCGCACACCTGCATCGCCTCCGCGAGCGAGTCCGCGGTCCAGTTCCGGGCCTGCTTGCGCGCCTTCTCGATCTGCCACGGCGCCATGCCGAGCTGACTGGCCAGCTGCGCCGCCCCGCCCCGCTCCGAAGCGACCCGCGACAGGTTCCGCACCGCCATCGCCAGCGCGTCGGCGATCGGCACCGGGTCGACGCCGACCTGCATGGCCCACCGCAGCGCCCCGAGCGCCTCGGCCGCGTCCCCGGCGATCGTCGCGTCGGCGACGGTGAACCCGGAGACCTCGGCGCGGCCCGAGTAGTACTGCGCGACGCTCTCCTGGGTGATCTTCCCGTCCGTGTCGGCGACCAGCTGCGCGCACGCCGAGGCGAGCTCGCGCAGGTCCGACCCGACCGCCTGGATGATCGTGTCGGCGATCTCCGCCGACGCCGACCGCGGCGACGCCCCCGCGTCCCGCAGCTCCCCGCGCACGAACGCGACCCGGTCCGGCTGCCGCTTGATCTTCGAGACCCGCACGATCGGCACGTCGAGCTTCTTCAGGCCCTCCGAGAGCGCCTTGCCCTTGTTGCCGCCGTTGTGGCAGACGGCGAGGTAGATGTCCGGCGCGGGCTGCTTCGCGTAGGCGAGGACCGCCGCGATGGTGTCCTTGTCGACGTCCTGGCCCGACTCGACGACGCCGACGACCGCGCCGCCGAACAGGGTCGGGCTCGTCAGCTCGGTCAGGGCCCCGGCGGTGAGGTCGGCGCCCGGGACGCGGTTGACGGCCGGGGCCGGGTCGCTCTCGGGCATCTCGGCCCGCACCGCCTTGATGTACTCGGCGGCGGCCCGCTCGGCGAGGAACTCGTCGTCGCCCAGGATCAGTCGGATGGGTTCGAGTGCAGCCACCGCACCATCCTCGCATGCGGTGCGCGCCGCCCCGGTCCGCGACCGGTCCGGCGCTTTCCTCGCAGCGCCCGCATCCTGCCGAAAGATCCCGGTTCACCCCGGCGCGTCCGCCGCCCAATCACCCGAACGGCGTCGCCGTGTAATCGATCCCTCACATCACCCCCCTGTCCGCACTTCGAGGCGTCCGCCGCTGCGCGACACCGTGATCGGCCCGTCCTCGTCGGTCCGGAAGACCAGCGCGCCCCCTTCCTCCAAGAGCCCCAGCGGACCCGGGTCCGGGTGCCCGTATTCGTTGCCCGCCCCGACGCCGACGAGCGCCACCGCCGGATCCGCCGCCTCCAGGAACTCCGGCACCTGGAACGACGACCCGTGGTGCGGGACCTTCAGCACGTCGACGTCGAGCGCCGCCCCGCGGTCCAGCAGCGCCCGCTGCCCCTCCAGTTCCACGTCCCCCGAGAGGAGGACGCTCGTCCCGGCGACCTCGGCGCGCAGCGCGACCGAGTTGTTGTTCGGGTCCGACCGCGTGCCGCTCAACGGGTCCACGGGCGGCCCCAGCACCTCCAATCTCGTGTCCCCGAACACGAACACCTCGCCCGGGACCGCTTCGAGCACCGGCACCGACCCGGCCCGCTCCTCCACCAGGTCGTACCCGTACCGGGCCTCCCCGGGCGGCGGCGCGAGGATCGCGGCCACCTCGCGGCCGTCCATCACCCCGCCGATCCCGGCCGTGTGGTCGATGTGGAAGTGCGACAGCACGAGCAGCGCCACCCGGTCGACGCCGAGCGCCTCCAGGCACGCGTCGACCGGCTCGGGGTCGGGCCCGACGTCGACCACGATCGCCCCGTCGTCGGCCGGGAGGACCAGCGCGTCCCCTTGGCCCACATCGCACATCGTCACGACCCAGCCCGACGGCGCGCCGCCGGAGAACAGGCAGGCCGGGACCGCGCCGAGCCCCGCGGCCAGGAGCACGGCGAGCACCGCCCGCCGGAACCGCTGCACGTGGAGGAGCCCGATCACCAGCGCGAGCACGAGCGCCGACCCGATCCCCCACCACAGCCCGCCGGGCACCGGCAGCAGCGCCCCCGGGACCTCGGCGCCGGTGCGCGCCAACCAGATCAGCCACCGCGCCGGAAGCGCGGCCAGCTGCGCCGCGAACTCGCCCGCCGGGACCCACACCGCCGCCGCGGCCGCGGCGCCCACCGACAGCACCACCACCGGCGCGGCCACGAGCGCCGCCAGCAGGTTCACCGGCACCGACACCAGGCTCACCCCGCTGCCGAGGCCGACGAGCAGCGGCGTCACCGCCACCTGCGTCGCCAGCGGGATCGTCACCGCCAGCGCGACCCCTTGCGGCCAGCCCCGGTGCTCCAGCGGCCGCGCCCACCGGAACGCCAAGAGCAGCAACCCGACGCACGCCGCCACCGACAGCGCGAACCCCGCCTGCGCAGCCATGTCCGGGTCCGCGAGCACCACCAGCAGCACCGCGGTCGCCAACGCCGGCATCGCCGCCCGCGGCCGCCCCGCCGCCAGCGCCAGCAGCGTCATCCCCGCCATCACGGCCGCCCGCAGCACGCTCGGCTGCGGCCCCGCGACGACCACGATCACCCCCGCGGCCACCGCCCCGGCGACCACCCGCGCCCGCGGTCCGGCCCGGCACGCGACCGCCACCGCGAGCACCGCCCCCACCAGGAGGCTCAAGTGGTACCCGGAGACGACCACGAGGTGCACGAGCCCGGTCGTCCGGAAGTCCGCCGCGAGCTCGGGGTCCATCAGCGACGTGTCCCCCACCGCGAGCGCCGGGATCAGCCCGGCCTCCGGCTGCGGCACCGCCTCGACCGCCTCGGCGAGGCGTTCGCGCACATGCGCGGCGAACCGGTGCGGCAGTGCGGGTTCGCCGTCGGGCTCCGGCGGCCCGCGGGCGCTGACGATCGCCGCGGTCAGCCGCCCCGGCTCCGCTTCCCGAAGCACCGCAGGCACGGTGAGCCGCTGCCCGGAACTCAACGCGGCCCACTCGGTACCGCTGGCGACGAGCAGCACCTGCCAGTTGCCGTCCACCACCGCGTCATCGGACTTGAACGACCGCAGCCGCGCGGTCGCGGTGACCATGTCCGGCCGTTTCATCATCGGCTTCGGCACCGTGTGCAGTACGAGCTCGGCCTCCCCGTGCGCCTCCGCAGCGGTGAGCGCGGCGAGCCCGCGATGGTCGCGCGCGGCGACGTGCGCGGTCGTGACCCCGGCGCCGAGCATCGCCCCGAACGCGACCGTCGCGACCGCGGCCGCGATCCCTTCACGCCTGCCGATCCCGAAGGCCACCAGCACGATGCAGCCGACGACCGTGAGCAGACCGGTGACGGCGTTGCCGTACAGTCCCGCGAGCGCGGCCGCCCACACCCCGGCGGCGACGAGCGGCAGCCGCCAGTCCCGCCGCACCACCTCCGAGGGCGGCGGCCGCAGCGTGAACTCGGCGCTCACAGCGTCACCTGGTCGCGCAGCTGCTCCAGCAGCGCCGACCCGATGCCCGAGACCTCCGACAGCTCGTCGACGGACTGGAAGCTGCCGTTGGCCTCGCGGTACTCGATGATCCGCTCGGCGAGGACCGGCCCGATGCCCTTGAGCGCGTCCAATTCCTGCGCGCTGGCGACGTTGATGTTGACCAGGCCGGTCGCACCGCCGCTGGCGCCCGTCCCCGGCGGCGGGACGCCGGTGGCCGCGGCGTCGGGCACGGCCACGAGGTCGCCGTCGGCGACGACGCGGGCGAGGTTGAGGAACCCGGGATCGGCGCCGTCGGCGAGGCCGCCCGCGGCCTCGATGGCATCGGCGACCCGCGCCCCGGCCTCGAGCTCGACGATCCCCGGCTTGTTCACGGCACCGGCGACGGAGACGACGATCAGCTCCGGGGCCTGTTCGGCCGCTTCGGGAACCACCGTGGGCGCGGTGGCGGCGGGCTGCGTCTCGGGCCAGGACAGGATCGTCACCGCGAGCCCCACGGCGGCGACGAGGACCCCGACGATCGCCAGCACCCACCGGTTCAGGTGCGAGAGCCCGAACCGATGCTGGAGCCGCTCGATCCGATCCTCGAACCGCCGCTTCGGCGGCGCCTTCGGCACTGGTTCGGTTCGGGTGTCACCGCTGTCGGCGTCAACGGTCTCCTTGCAGGCCTCATCATCAACGGAGTGGAGTCGCAGGCGGAGCCTCGCGGCGAGCGCCGCGCCTTCGGGTGTCTTGTCGCGTTCCATACCCGGGTCAACGAGCGAAGGTTACGGGCGTGACTGAGATTTTTCCGGCCTGTGGATAACTCACCGCGACCTGTGGACAACCCCATCGCGGCTCGCAAAACCTGAACGGAGGTTCTCCGCATATCGGACACCGGGGGACCCCCCACTTCAAATCTACCCGGCGCCTCCGACAGCGCGCGTAAGTCAGGAACGCCGACGCGTAATGACCCCGACCAGCCCCGGCCCGCAGTGCGCGCCCACGGCAGCGCCGACCTCGGTGACGTCCATGCGCCGCAGCCGGCCCTCGAAGCGCTCCTGGAGCCACCCGGCGAGCGCCTCCGCGCGCCGCTCGGTCCCCAAGTGGTGCACCGTCATCTCGACCTCGGACTCGCCGGCGTCCGCAACGGCGAGCGCCGCGAGGCGCTGCAAACCACGCGTAGGCGTCCGGACCTTCTCGACCACGTCGATGCGCCCGTCCTCAACGCCCAGAATGGGTTTCACCGACAGCGCCGTGCCCACGATCGCCCGCGCGGCGCTGATCCGGCCGCCGCGGCGCAGGTACTCCAGCGTGTCGAGGTAGAAGTACGTCGTCGTCCGCCCGATGGCCTCCTGCGCGGCCGCGGCGGCCGTCAGCAGGTCCATGCCCTTCTCCGCGGCTTCGACGGCAGCGAGCGCCGGATACCCGACGCCCATGCCCGCCCCGAGCGAGTCGACGACGGCGACCCGCCCGCCGAACCCGGCGGCCGCGGCCTCGGCCGCCGCCACCGTCCCTGAAAGCCGGCCCGACAGGTGCACCGAGACGATCCCGCTCGCGCCCTCGTCGAGCAGCCGCGTGTACGTGGCGCGCAGCTCCTCCGGCGGCAGGCCGGACGTGGTCACGGTCTGCCCCTCGCGCATCGCGCGGAGGATCGACTCGCCCCCGACGTCCTCGCCCTCGCGGTGCTCGACGCCGCCGATGAGCACCGGGATGCCGAGCACCGTCAGGCACTCGTGCGAAGCACGCTGCGCCTCAGGCAGGGCAGAGGTGGAGTCGGTAACGACGACGACGGTCACCCGGCCACATTACCTAATCCGCGGTCTCGGCTTCCTGGACCACGAACGGGGTGCCCTGCTGGCAGGTGCTCATCATGCCCGCGTCGACGGTGCCGTGCAGCGTGACCTGGGCGCCCGCGTACACGACCGAGGAGTCAAAGCTCCCGAAGATCCCGTACACGGTGCCCTCGTACGTGAGCACCAGGCATCCGGACTCCACGCCCGCCTCCACGGTCCCGGAGATGGTCGTCACCGAGCTCGACCCGGGCTTCGACGTGTCGCCGCCCATGGTCGGGTCCAGGTCCGGGATGCTGGTCTCGTCGGGCACGGGGCTCTCCTCAGTCGTTGCGGCGGTTGGCGATTCGCTGGGGGACGTGGTCGTCGGGGTCGCCGAGGAGTCCTCGGACCCGCTCCCGCCGGCGCCGCACGCGGTGAGCGCGGCCAGCAGGAGTCCGCCGGTGAGCAGCCCCGCGGCGTTCGCGATTCGTCTGGTTCGGGAAGTTCGCGTGTCCATGACGGTTCGACGTCTCCGGTCCCGGCGCGGTTGCGCCTCGACCGAAGCCTAAATCCCGGACGGCGACCGGGTCCAGCACTCGGCCCGGAAAAACCGCCGCTACCGGGCCAGCTGGCCCTTCGCGAGCGGGCTCGCGCCGATCGTGTGCGGCGCCGGAACGCCCAGGTTGTAGCCGAACATGCGCCACTTCCCCGACCGCATCCGCCGCAGATCGGCCCAGTGCGCGTTGTCGAGGCCCGAGAGCGAGCTCGTCGGCGCCTGGTCCCAGTCGAGGATCCCGCCGACGATCTGCCGCGCCGAACCGCCGTGGCAGACGATGATCGCCGTCCCCTCGACGTCCGACTCGACGATGTCGCGGACGGCCTCCGACGTGCGCCGGTGCAGTTCCGCCCACGTCTCGATCCCGGGGTGCTGCAACGGCTCCCCCGCGCGCCACCGCCGGTGGTCGTCGGGGAACTGCTCCGCGATCTCCGCGCCCGTCAGGCCCTCCCAGGGCCCGTACGCGCGCTCCTGGAGCCGCTTGTCCAGTTCGATGTCGACCCCGGTCGCCTCAGACACCGGCCGGGCCGTGTCCACGGCCCGCCGCAGGTCCGACGAGATGATCCGCACCGGCTCGTACAGGGCCAGCTCAGGACCGGCCTCGACCGCCTGCGCCTTGCCCGTCTCGTCCAAGTCGATGTCGGTCGAGCCCTGGATCCGGCCCGCGATGTTCCACTCGGTCTGCCCGTGGCGGACGACGAGGAGCCGGTTCACCGCTCGTCCTCGTCGCTCTCGGCCGCGACACGGCGCTCGCGCTCCGCCTCGGTCTGGTCGACGAACTCGATCTCGGGGCAGTCCTTCCAGAGCCCGTCGAGGCCGTAGTAGTCGCGCGCCTCCTGGTGGAAGACGTGCACCACGATCTCGTTGTAGTCCAGAAGCACCCACTGCTCGCCGCCCTTGCCCTCACGGCGCAGCGGACGCGTGTCGTGCTCCTTGATGAGCTTCTCCTCGACCGCGTCGACGACCGCGTGAACCTGCCGCTCGTTCGAGGCCGAGACGATCACGAAGACATCGGTGAGTGCGATCTTCGAGGTGACGTCCCGGAGATTGATGGCGAAAGCCTTCTTGTCGGCCGCCGCCTGGGCTGCTGAGAAGGCCAGGGTCTTGGCGGTTTCGCTTGCGGTCACGAACGCTCCTGTCGACGAGTCTTCACCGGTGCTCCACCGGTTCAGCTCTAGTTTTACACGGGCGGTCCGACGCCGACCTCCCTGTTTCGCGCCGGTCGCTGTGCGACGCGTCCCAGCCCTCAGCCGCGGTACAGCCCGCGCTCTTCAATGAACGCCGCCACCGCATCCGGCACCAGGTACCGCACCGGCTGCCCGTCCCGCACCCGCTGCCGGCACTCCGTCGACGACAGGTCCACCGCGGGCATGTCGATGAACTCGACCTGGATCCCGAACGACGTGTCCACCTCCCGCCGCGAATGCCCCGGACGGTTCAACGCGATGAACTTCACCGCCCTCACCAGGTCCTCGACCCGGTGCCACGTGTGCAGGTTCTCCAACGAGTCGGCGCCGATGATGAAGAACAGGTCGACATCGCCCTCGTACTCGGACCGCACATCGGCGACCGTGTCCACGGCATACGTCGCGCCCTCGCGATCGATGTCGCACGTGCTGACCCTGAACATCGGGTCGGACCCGACCGCCAGACGCGTCATCTCAAGGCGCGCAGCAGCATCCGTGACCTTGATGTGGGCCTTCTGCCACGGGTCGCCGGCCGGGACGAAGACGACCTCGTCCAATCCGCATTCGGATGCGGCCTCACTGGCCGCCACCAAATGCCCGAGGTGCGGAGGATCGAACGTCCCGCCGAATACTCCGACGCGTCGGACAGCCAGCTCATTCACAGGCCGAATCCTATCGCGCAATTCCGAATCAGGGCATGCGAAAAGGCCCCCACCGTATGGTGGGGGCCTTCCCTCATGTTCATGTTTGGCGGTGTCCTGCTCTCCCACACCCCCTCGGGTGCAGTACCATCGGCGCTGGAAGCCGTAACGACCGGGTTCGGAATGGGACCGGGTGTGTCACTTCCGCTCTCACCACCAAACAAACCTCAAGACCCACGGTCTTGGCGATCTGCTCAGCTGCAAAGCTGCTGGCGATCGAGCCAACCGTGTGTTGTCTCAGAATCGCATAGCGTGCGTGAATGTCATGTTTCGATCCGACCATGCAGGCCGTGTGTAATGTTAAGTTCTCGGCGGTTAGTACCCGTCCACTCCACACATTGCTGTGCTTCCATGTCGGGCCTATCAACCCCATCATCTTTAGGGCGCCTCACCAGCAAACGCTGACGGAGATCTCATCTTAGAGCACGCTTCCCGCTTAGATGCTTTCAGCGGTTATCGCTCCCGAACGTAGCCAACCAGCCATGCACCTGGCGGTACAACTGGCACACCAGCGGTTCGTCCATCCCGGTCCTCTCGTACTAGGGACAGCCCTCCATCAAATCTCCTACGCGCGCGGCGGATAGGGACCGAACTGTCTCACGACGTTCTAAACCCAGCTCGCGTGCCGCTTTAATGGGCGAACAGCCCAACCCTTGGGACCAACTCCAGCCCCAGGATGCGACGAGCCGACATCGAGGTGCCAAACCATCCCGTCGATATGGACTCTTGGGGAAGATCAGCCTGTTATCCCCGGGGTACCTTTTATCCGTTGAGCGACACCACATCCGTACGTCGGTGCCGGATCACTAGCCCCTGCTTTCGCACCTGCTCGACCCGTCGGTCTCACAGTCAAGCACCCTTCTACGCTTACACTCACCGACCGGTTTCCAACCGGCCCGAGGGTACCATTGGGCGCCTCCGTTACCATTTAGGAGGCAACCGCCCCAGTTAAACTACCCACCAGGCACTGTCCCCCGACCCGATCAGGGCCGCGGGTGAGACACATCATTTAGTCAGAGC
Source organism: Glycomyces sp. NPDC047369 (assembly GCA_040643255.1). GTDB lineage: Bacteria > Actinomycetota > Actinomycetes > Mycobacteriales > Micromonosporaceae > Glycomyces. Next base: position 829,918 of record JBEYTX010000004.1, read on the forward strand.
GGTATTTCACCAACACCTCCACCCGAACTAGCGTCCGGGCTTCCCAGGCTCCCGCCTATCCTACACAAACCAGACAATATGCCAATACCAAGCTATAGTAAAGGTCCCGGGGTCTTTCCGTCCTGCCGCGCGAAACGAGCATCTTTACTCGTACTGCAATTTCGCCGAGCATGTGGTTGAGACAGCGGGGAAGTCGTTACGCCATTCGTGCAGGTCGGAACTTACCCGACAAGGAATTTCGCTACCTTAGGATGGTTATAGTTACCACCGCCGTTTACTGG
>JBEYTX010000005.1:0-480899 GCA_040643255.1 Glycomyces sp. NPDC047369
GGCGCGGCGGTGTCCCACGTGTTGCGCCCGTCGGCCTCGCCTCGCCGCCCGCTTCGCCGTGTCCGGGTCGAGGGGGTCGCCGGAGACGAGGAAGCGGTAGTAGAGGGGCGCGGAGAGGGCGCGGACGACCTCGGCGGGGTCGGTGGCGGCGGGGACGTCGCCGCGGGCGGCGGCCGCGCTGACGCAGGGGGACCACTCGTCGATGCGGACGCGGTAGAAGCGGTGGAGGGCGGCGGCGGCCTCGGGGTCGGAGGCCGCGGCGGCGATGAGGGCCTTGAAGAGCGGGCCCTGGCGCGCGTCGGTGAGGGTCCCGAGGATGAGATCGGCGAGCGCGGACAGGTCGCCGTCGAGGGTGCCGGTGTCGGCGCGGGGCTGGGAGGACTCGGCCATCTCGGCGAGCATGTCGGCGACGAGGCCGTGGACGGTGCCCCAGCGGCGGTAGACGGTGGTCTTGCCGACGTCGGCGCGGCGGGCCACCTCGGCGAGGTCGATGCCGCCGATCCCCTTGTCGGCCAGGGCATCTCCGGCGGCGCGGAGCACGGCCCCGCGGACGCGGGCGGTGCGGCCGCCGGGCCGGGCGGTGCCGGGGGCGCCAGTGGCCTGATTCATAACGGGACTCCAGTTGCGTTAAGTGCGGTTGCTGGGCTAGCTTAGACCTCACATTAACGGAACTGAAGTTCCTTTAGAAGGGATCCGTCATGGAACACCGCCGCCTCGGCCGCTCCGGCCTCCACGTCCCCGCCCTGTCCTTCGGCGCCGGGACCTTCGGCGGCTCCGGGCCGCTCTTCGGCGCCTGGGGCGACACCGGCGCCGCGCAGGCCCGCCGCATGGTCGACATCGCGCTCGACGCGGGCATGGCCATGTTCGACACCGCCGACGTCTACTCCGACGGCGCCTCCGAGGAGGTGCTGGGCGCGGCCCTCAAGGGCCGCAGGGACAAAGCGCTCATCTCCACGAAGGCCGGACTGCCCGTCAGCGAGGGTGCCAACGAGGCCGGGGCGTCCCGGGCCCACCTGACGCGGGCCGTCGAGGCCGCGCTGCGGCGCCTGGACACCGACTACATCGACCTGTTCCAGCTGCACGCCTTCGACGCCCGCACCCCGGTCGAGGAGACCCTCGCGGTCCTCGACGACCTCATGCGGGACGGGAAGATCCGGTACACCGGCGCCTCGAACTACGCCGGGTGGCAGCTCATGAAGTCCCTCGACGCCGCCGACCGCGACCGGCGCCCGCGCTTTATCGCGCACCAGGTCTACTACTCGCTCGTCGGCCGCGACTACGAGTGGGAGCTCATGCCGCTCGGCCTGGACCAGGGCGTCGGGGCGCTCGCGTGGAGCCCGCTCGGCTGGGGGCGGCTCACCGGGAAGATCCGGCGCGGGCAGCCCGTGCCCGAGGGCAGCCGCCTGCACCAGACCGCGCAGTTCGGGCCGCCCGTGGAGGACGCGCACCTCTACGACATCGTCGACGTCCTGGACGAGATCAGCGCCGAGACCGGGAGGACCGTGCCGCAGATCGCGATCAACTGGCTCCTGCGACGGCCGACCGTCGCGTCGGTGATCGTCGGCGCCCGCGACGAGGCGCAGCTGCGGCAGAACCTCGGCGCCGTCGGATGGGAGCTGGACGCCGAGCAGGTCGCCCGGCTCGACAAGGCCAGCGCGAAGACCGCGCCGTACCCGTACTACCCGTACGAGCGGCAGGAGGGCTTCGCGCGGCTCAACCCGCCGGCGGTGTGAGCGATGAGGGCCCGGTCCATGGTGGACCGGGCCCCCGCCGCTACGGGAGGTTCGCGATCACGAAGGGCGCGTGGCCGTGCAGGTAGCCGTCCCACCCACCGGTGACGGGCGCCCCGGAGGACAGCAGGTTGGTGGAGTCGGTGCCGACGTCCAGTTTCCAAGCGGTCCAGGAGATCTTGTTCGCGGACATCCAGTCGATCCAGCGCTGCGCCTCGTCGAGGCAGACGCGGCCGTCGAGGCCGCCGTCGGCGGCGCTGGCGCCCCATTCGGTGACGAACAGGGCGAGCCCGGCGTCGATGGCGGCGTCGGCCTTGTCGCGGTTCCACTGGGAGTGCGTGCACGAGTAGAAGTGCAGCGTGTACATGAGGTTGGTGCCGGACACCGGGTTCTGGGCGGCGACGTCGACGTCCTGCGACCAGGTCGGGGTGCCGAGCACGATGAGGTTGTCGGGGTCCTGCGCGCGGATCGCGGACACGACGGCCTCGTGGTACGGCTTGACGGCGCCGGTCCAGGAGACCTGCTCGGGCTCGTTGTAGGGCTCCCAGATGACGTTCGGGAGGTGCCCGTAGCGGTCGGCGAGGTCGGAGAAGAACGCGACGGCCTCGGCCTGGTGCTGGTGGGCCTGGTGCGCGTGGAAGTCGACGATCACGTAGACGCCGGCCTCGGCGGCGTTCTGGATCACCTGCTCCACTTCGGACTTCCAGCCCTGGGGGTCGTCGAGGTACGCGCCTTCGGGCTCGACGCCCATGGCGACGCGGAAGACCTCGATGTTCCAGTTGTCGCGCATCCACTCCAGGCCCTGGAGGTTCTGCGCGTACGGCTGGGTCTGCCAGTGCAGCCACATGCTGGAGACGCCGCGGAGCTGGATCTGCGCGCCGCTCTCGTCGCACATGCCCGCGCCGCAGACGTGGAGCTGCCCGTGCTCCTCGACAGGGGTGCCCGCGGGGGGCGGGTCGGTCGGGTCGGGGTCGGTGGGTTCGGGGTCCGTGGGCTCGGGGTCGGTGGTCTGCTCGCCGCCGCCGTCGCCGCAGGCGACGCCGTCGACCTCGACGTTGGTGATCTCGGCGGAGTTGCCGCTGGCGGTGAAGCCGAAGACCTCCCGGGTCTGCCCCGCGGCGATCGCGCCGTTCCATCCCGCGTCGGTGGCCGTGAAGTGCGACCCGTTCAGGGACTGGCCGGTGACGTTCCAGGCGCTGATGCCGGAGACAGCGCCGGTGAAGTCCCATTCCACGGTCCATCCGTCGAGCGTCTCGCCCGCGGTGATGCTCACGTTGGCCTGGAAGCCCGAGCCCCAGTCGTTGACGACGTCGTATTCGACGTCGCATCCCGCTGCGGCGCTGGCGTTCTGGGCGGCCGCGACGGTGAGGGCGCTCGCGCCCAGTGCGGCGGTGACCGCGGCGAGGATCGCCGCCGTCCTTCGTCTTCGCGTCTTCATATGCCGTCCTCGGATAGGGGGCGGGAGTGCGGAAGCGCTCCCAATAAGCATATTGAAGTTTGCCAATCTATTGCCGCGGCGTCAAGCCTCGCCGCGCGACTCCACGACCGCGGCGAGGGCCGCCGCGGTGCGGGCGACCGTGCGGTCCGGGTCCTCGGCCAGGGGCCGCAGCAGGTCGAGCGCGAGGCCGGGCGGGAGCTCGGCGAGGGCCTGGACCAGGCGCAGCCGGGCCGCGGGCGCGGCGGTCGCGAGGGCGTCGGCGAGGTCGTACGCGATGGCCGCCGCGGGCCCGGGGTCGGCGGCGAGCGCGCCGAGGACTTCGGCGGCGTCGACGTCGTTGGCGCCCTTGACGATCATGTCGACCAGGACGGGGACCGCGTTGGCGCTCCCCCGGGCGCCGAGGGCGAGGGCGGCGCGGGCGCGGACCGCGGGGTCCGCGTCGTCCAGGACGGTGTCGAGCGCGGTGGAGGACTCGTCGCCGGGGATCTCGGCGAGGGCCGTCGCGGCGCGCAGCCGCACGTCGGCGTCCGGCGACGCCAGGCCGGGGACGAGGCTGGCGACGACGCCGCCGTCGGCGCGGGCGAGGGCCCACTGGAGGGCCCCGGCGACGTGCGGGTCCGCTTCAGCGAGCACGGCTTCGGCGAGGAGCGTGGCGGGCAGTTCGGCTTCGAGGGCGGCCTGCTGGCGGCGGGCGGCGCTCGGGGAGGCGAGGCCGCGGAGCAGCTCGACGATGCGGAGCACGTCCTCCCAGCCCTCGGGGTCGGAGGCGTCGACGGCCTTGAGCCGCTTGAGGAGTTCGCGCTCGCGGGCGAGGCGCTCCTCGGCGGCGGCGGTGAGGTCGGCGAGGAGCGCGGCCGGCGCGAACCCCGGGTCGTCGAGGACCGCGCCGATCTGGCGCAGCGACAGGCCCAGGGTCCGCAGGCTCTCCACGTGGAAGATCCGCCGGATGTCCGCGTCGGCGTACGCCCGGTAGCCCCCGGTGGTGCGGCCGGTCGGCCGCACCAGGCCGAGATTGTCGTAGTGCCGGAGCATCCTGGTGGAGACACCGGACCGCCGCGCGACCTCGCCGATGAGCATCACGCCTCCGGTTCCCGGCCGCCGAGCGCGGCGATCCGCTTCGCGGCGTCCACGGCGGGCTCGAACGCGGCGTCCGGGTCGCGCAGGAGCCGCTCCGTCGCCGCCGCGTGCGCGGCGACCACCGGGTCCTCACTCGCCATGGCGGCCTTGAGGACCGGTTCGGCATGCTCGCCGAGGGCCGCGAGGGCGCGACTCAGGCTGCGCTGCACGTCCCGGCCGCCGCGGCCGAACTGGGCCGCGAGCTCCTCGGCGAGCGCGCGCTCCTGCCCGTCGGGGACGAGGACGACGGCCGCGCGCCACGCGGCGCGGGCGACCTCGTCGTCCCCGTCGCGCAGCAGGTCCCGCGTGACCGCGGGCCAGGCGCGCGGGTCGCCGACCTTCGACAGGGTGTGCAGCGCCTGGGCGCGGGCCTGCGGGTTCGGCGAGTCCAGTTCGGCGAGCAGCATCGGGACGGTGACGTCGGCGGGCAGCCGGGTCAGCGCCCACGTGAGCATGTCGCGGACGTAGAAGTCCGGCTCGACCGCGCACCGCGCGATGAGCGCGTGCGCCAGCGCCGGGTCGGGGTCGGTGCCCGCCGCGAGGGCGGCCTTGAGCCGCACCGAGGCGTCGCGGGCGGCGAGCGCGCCGGTGAGCGTGCGTGTCGTGTCCATGGGGACCACCTCCGCCGTCAAGTGAAGACCTTGTCATCGTGTCAATGTCAAGCGCTTCGCGGGGGAATTCGCGGCGGACCGATGAGTCCGGGGCACGGAAGCGGTCATACGGGGAGACACTGAGATGAGAGAGGACCGCGTCATGAGCCTGCCGCCCGCGCCCCCCGGTGGTTTCCGGACCTTCCTGCACGTGCTGGTCAACACGGCCGTCGCGAACGTGACGACGAGCTTCCTGTGGTTCGGCCTGACGTTCTGGATCTACGTGGAGACGCGGAACGTGATCGCCTCCGCGGTGGTCGCCGCCTCGTACATGATCTTCGTGTCGCTGTTCGGCATGTTCTTCGGGACGCTCGTGGACCGCTTCCTGAAGAAGGCCGTGATGGTGTGGGCGACGCTCGCGGCGCTCGCGGTGTTCGTCCTCGACGCGGCGTTCTTCTTCGCGGTCGGCGAGGAGCGGATGCGGGACCTGTCGCTGCCGTGGTTCTGGATCTTCACCGTGGTGATGCTCGCGGGCGCGGTCGTGGAGCAGCTGCGCGGGATCGCGCTGTCGACGACGGTGACGCTGCTGGTCCCCGCGGACCGGCACGCGAACGCGAACGGCCTGGTCGGGACCGTCCAGGGCGTCGCGATGCTGGTGACGAGCGTGTTCAGCGGCCTGGCGATCGGGTTCCTGGGCATGGGCTGGACGCTGCTCATCGGCATCGCCGCGCTCGCGCTGACCCTGGTGCACCTGGTGCCGCTGGCGATCCCCGAGGAGCGGAAGGACGCGGCGGAGGCGCCGGGATCGCTCGTGGACCTGCGCGGCGGCTGGCTCGCGGTGCGGGCCGTGCCGGGCCTGGTGGCGCTGGTGCTGTTCACGACGTTGAACAACCTGTTCGGCGGCGTCGCTATGGCGGTCATGGACCCGTACGGGATCGACATGTTCGGCGTCGAGGGCTGGGGCGTCTGGTTCGCGGTGGCGTCGACGGGGTTCATCGCGGGCGGCGCGGTCGTCGCCAAGCGCGGCATCGGGACCAACCCGATCCGAACGATCCTGCTCGTGGTCATCGCCCTGGGCCTCGCGGGCGCGCTGTCGGCGGTGCGGGAGCTGGGGTGGCTGTTCATCCTCGGCGTGTGGCTGTTCATGGCGCTGATCCCGGCCGCGGAGGCCGCGGAGCAGACGGTGATCCAGCGGGTCGTGCCGTTCGAGAAGCAGGGCCGGGTCTTCGGGTTCGCGATGACGTTCGAGGCCGCGGCGGCGCCGGTGACGGCCCTGGTCATCGCGCCCGTCGCGGAGCTGCTGGTGATCCCGTACATGCGGACCGACGCCGGGCAGCGGCAGTGGGAGTGGCTGCTGGGGACCGGGGAGTCGCGCGGCATCGCGCTGATCCTGCTCGTCGGCGGCCTCGTGTGCGCGGCGCTCGCGGTCCTCGCGATGCTCGCGCCGCAGTACCGCCAGCTGAGCGCGAAGTACCTTGCGGCCGTTGAGCAGTCGAAGACCGAGGAGGCGGAGCAGGTCGCCGCCTGACCCCCTGCTGCTAGATTGGCCGCCGTGACGAGAGTGATGATGGGGCCGCTGTACCTGGCGGGGTTCACGACCGCGTTCGGCGCGCACGGCATCGCGTCCGTGCTCGGCGCCGAGTCGGACGACATCGGCCTCACGCTCCTCGGCCTCGGCGCGGTCCTGGCGCTGTACGACGTCGCCGAGGTGATCCTGAAACCGGTCTTCGGGGCGCTGTCGGACCGCATCGGCGCCAAACCGGTGATCGTCGGCGGCCTCGCCGCGTTCGTGCTCGCCTCCCTTGCGGCCCTGATCGATCCGACGCCGCTCGGGTTCGCGCTCGCGCGGCTCGGGCAGGGCGCGGCGGCCTCCGCGTTCTCCCCCGCGTCGTCGGCGGCGGTCGCGCGGCTCGCGGGCCGCGAGCGGCTCGGTCGGTACTTCGGGCGGTACGGCGCCTGGAAGAGCCTCGGGTACGTGCTCGGCCCGCTCATCGGCGTGGGCCTGACGCACCTGCTCGGCATCGAGTCGGTGTACGTGGCGCTGGCCGTGCTCGCGGCCGTCGCCGCGGTGTGGACGCTCGCGTCGCTGCCCGCGCTGCCGGTCGTACCCCGACCCCGCTATACCCTTGCCGACCTTCTCAGGCAGACCACCGAGCGCGGGTTCCTCGTGCCGACCGCGCTGCTCGCGACCACGACCGCGGTCCTCGGTGTGGCCGTGGGGTTCCTGCCGCTGCTCGCGACCCGGCTCGACCTGCCCGCGCTGACGGGCGCGGCGGCGGTCGCGGTCCTGGCGCTCGCGTCGACGGCGGTGCAGCCGTTCGTCGGACGGCTGCGCGACGCGGACCGGATCGCCGACCGGACCGGGACGTCGGCCGGGCTCGTGCTCGCGGCGGTCGCGCTGGGGCTCATCGCCCTCGCGCCGCACTGGTCGACGCTGCTCGGGTCTGCGGTGCTGCTGGGCATCACCGTGGGGTCGGTGACTCCGCTGGCGTTCGCGCACCTCGCGGCCGCCACGCCCGAGGAGCGCATGGGCCGCACCATGGGCAACGCCGAACTCGGCCGCGAACTCGGCGACGCGGGCGGGCCGCTGCTGGTCGGCGCCGTCGCCACGGCCGCGACGCTTCCGGCGGCCCTCGGCGCGCTCGCGGCGCTCAGCCTCGCTTCGGCGGGGCTGGCCCGGTTCGGGCTCGTGCGGCGCGAGCCGGTCGGCTGACGGTCAGGACCGGGCGAGCGCTTCGACCGCCTCGGCGACCTCGTCGAGGCCGGCCGCTCGGGAGGCCTTGACGAGGACGACGTCGCCCGGGGCGAGGCGGCCGCGGAGCCAGTCGGCGGCAGTCCCGTTGTCGGACAAGGCGATCGCGTCTTCACCTGCGCCCTCGGCGATGAGGCGGGCCTCCGCGCCGACCGCGACCACGATGTCGGCCCGGGCCGCCGCGTAGGCGCCGATGCGGCGGTGCTCCGCGTCGGCGACGTCGCCGAGTTCCGCCATCTCCCCCAGGATCGCGATGCGCCGGCCGCCCTCGATCACCGCCAGCGAGTCGAGCGCGGCCAGGCACGAATCGGGGTTGGCGTTGTAGGAGTCGTTGAGGAGCACGACGCCGTTGCCGAGTTCATGGAGTTCCATGCGCCACTTGGAGAGCGAGGCGGTCTCCAGGGCCTTCGCGGCCGCGTCGAGGGGCACGCCCGCCGCGAGTCCCGCGGCCGCCGCCGCGGCGGCGTTGAACGCCTGGTGGGCGCCGGTGACCGGGAGCGCGACCCGGGCCGCGGCGTCCGCGGTCGTGAGCGTGAACGCCGGGCGGCCGAGGCGGTCCAGGGTCAGGTCCGCGACCCGCACATCTGCTTTCTGCTCGCGTCCGAAGGTGAGCACCGGCCCGTCGGTGAGGGCGCGCATCGCGGCGACCCGCGGGTCGTCGGCGTTGAGGACCGCGGTGCCGCCGGGCGCGAGTCCTTGCACGAGTTCGCCTTTCGCCTTCGCGATGGCGTCGCGGGTCTTCATGTGGCTCAGGTGCGCCTGGCCGACGTTGAGCACCACGCCGATGTCGGGCGAGGCGAGGGTCGCGAGGTCGGCGATGTCGCCGCGGCGCCGGGCGCCCATCTCCAGGACCAGGTGGCGGGTGGCGGCGTCGGCGCGGAGCATCGTGATCGGGGTGCCGAGCTCGTTGTTCAGCGACCCGGCGGTGGCGACCGTGGGCGCGGCGCCGCCGAGGACGGCGGCGATGAGGTCCTTGGTGCCCGTCTTCCCTTGGGAGCCGGTCACTCCGGTGACGGTGAGGCCCCCGTGCAGGAGGGCGACGACGTGCGCGGCGAGCGCCTGGAGGGCGTCCTGCGCGTCGTCGGCGACCACGGTGGGCAGGGCGGTCGGGCGCGAGCCGAGGACGGCGACGGCCCCGGCGGCGCCGGCCTGGGCGGCGAAGTCGTGGCCGTCGGCGCGGTCGCCCGCGAAGGCGACGAAGAGGCCGCCGGGCTCGGCGTCGCGGCCGTCGAGGACGGCCGGGGCGGTCACGGTGACGGCGGGGTCGCCCGCGACGGTCCCGCCGGTGATCGCGGCGATCTCGCCGAGGCTGAGCGGGATCATGCGGGGGCTCCGGTGCGGTTCGGTGTCATGCGGGGAAGTCAAGGGCGCGGGCCGTATCGCGGGCGTATGGAAATCCGCATACGCCCTGACAACACGGACGGGTCTTGACTCCTCGGCATGACCGAAAGCGAACCTGCCCGCATCGCCGTCTACGGGTGCGGCCCGGACGAGGCCGATGCGTTCCGCGCCCTGGCCGACCGGATCGACCCGGTGCTCACCGACGCGCCCGTCTCGGAGGCCAACGTCGCGCTGGCGGCCGGGTCCCGGTGCGTCAGCATCGGGCACAAGACCCGCGTGTCGAGCGCGACGCTGCTCGCGCTCAGGCGCGTCGGCGTGGAGTACATCTCGACCAGGAGCGTCGGCTGCAACCACGTGAACGTGAAGTACGCGGAGAGCATCGGCATCACCGTGGAGAACGTCTCGTACTCGCCCGACAGCGTCGCGGACTACACGCTGATGCTCATGCTCATGGTGCTGCGCAACGCCAGGTCGGTGGTGCTGCGCGCCGACGTGCACGACTACCGGCTGTACGAGGAGCGCGGCCGGGAGCTGCGGGACCTGACGGTGGGCGTGGTCGGGACGGGGCGGATCGGCGCGGCGGTGCTCGACCGGCTGCGCGGGTTCGGGTGCCGGGTGCTCGCGTTCGACAAGCGGCCCAAGGCCGACGCGGAGTACCTGCCGCTGGACCGGCTGCTGCGCGAGAGCGACGTGGTCACGCTGCACACGCCGTTGAACGCGGGCACGCACCACCTCCTCGACCGCGGCCGGATCCACCGGCTCAAGCCCGGCGCGGTCGTCGTCAACACCGGGCGGGGCCCGCTCATCGACACCGAGGCGCTCGTCCCGGCCCTGGAGGGCGGGCGGCTCGGGGGCGCGGCGCTCGACGTCATCGAGGGCGAGGAGGGCGTCTTCTACGCCGACCGGCGGGACCGGCTCGTCGGGAACAACGCGCTGGAGCGGCTCCAGAAGCTGCCCAACGTGATCATCAGCCCGCACACCGCGTACTACACCGACCGGGCGCTGCGCGACACCGTGGAGCACTCGGTCGAGGGCTGCCTGCGCTACGAGGAGAAGAGGGAACAGCATGGCTAGGTCGAGGATCGGGATCCTGTTCGGCGGGGCCTCGGAGGAGCACCCCGTGTCGGTGAAGTCGGCGCGGGAGGTCGCGAAGCACCTCGACGCCGCGAAGTACGAGCCGGTCTGGGTCGGGATCACCGAAGGCGGGGAGTGGCGGCTCTGCGAAGGGCCCGAAGGGGACTGGGAGCGGGACTCGCGCCCGGCAGTACTGTCGCCGGACCGGGGCGTCCACGGGCTGCTGGTGCTCGACCACGGGAAGTACGAGGAGGTCCGGCTCGACGCGGTCGTGCCGGTCCTGCACGGCCGGTACGGCGAGGACGGCGCGGTCCAGGGGCTCCTGGAGCTGGCGGGGATCCCGTACGCGGGCTGCGACATCGCCGGCTCGGCGCTGTGCATCGACAAGTCGCTGACGTACCTGGTGGCGCGGAGCGCGGGGATCGCGGTGCCGGAGTTCCGGATCGTCAACGAGGGCGACGAGGTCGACGCCGATTCGCTGCGGTACCCGGTGTTCGTGAAGCCCGCCCGGTCGGGGTCCTCGTTCGGGGTGAGCAAGGTGTCCGGGCCCGGGGAGCTGGCGGGCGCCATGGCGGAGGCGCGGCGGTACGACGGGAAGGTCCTCGTCGAAGAGGCCGTGGACGGCGCGGAGATCGGGTGTGCGATCCTGGGCAGCGGCCCGGACCTGGTCGCGGGCGAGGTGGACCGGATCGCCCTGACGCACGGGTTCTTCCGGATCCACCAGGAGGAACGGCCCGAGACCGGCTCGGACAACTCGGTGGCGATCGTCCCGGCCGACATCCCGGCCGCGTCGCGGACGCTCGTCCAGGAGACCGCGAAGGCCGCGTACCGGGCCCTGGGCTGCAAAGGACTGTCGCGAGTGGACATGTTCCTCACGGAGGACGGCGGGGTCGTCCTCAACGAGGTGAACACCCTGCCGGGCATGACCTCCTACAGCCGCTATCCGCGGATGATGGCGGCGTCGGGGCTCGGCATGGGGGCGGTGCTCGACCGGATGATCGCCTTGGCACTGACGGGGACTCGGCGTTGAGGGACGGCTTCGTGTTCGTCGATGCGGCGCTCCCGGGGATCCGCTGGGACGCCGCGTACGCCGGGCCGGACAACTTCACCGGGAGACCCGTCGACGGGTACCTCACCGACCGGATCGCGGGGACCGTCGAGCTGTGCGCGGCGCTGGAGCGGGTCCAGGGGAAGGCCGCGTCGCTCGGCTTCGGCCTGCTCCTGTGGGACGCGTACCGGCCGCAGCGCGCCGTGGACGCGTTCCTGCGCTGGGCCGAGGAACCCGAGGACGGCAGCGCGAAGGCCCGGCACCACCCGAACATCGAGCGGTCCGAGATGGTGGCGCGCGGCTACGTCGCGCCCCGCTCGGGCCACAGCCGCGGGTCCACGGTGGACCTGACGTTCTTCGACCTGGAGACCGGTGCGCCGGTGCCGATGGGCGGCGGCCACGACCTCATGGACCCGGTCTCCCACCACGGCGCCGAGGGCGTCGCGGAGGACGCGGCGGCCAACCGCCTCGCGCTGCGGTCCGTCATGGAGTCGTGCGGGTTCGCGGCGTACCCGTGGGAGTGGTGGCACTACACGCTCCGGGACGAGCCGTACCCGGACACGTACTTCGACTTCCCGATCGAGGAGGGACCGTGCTGATCCGCAAGGCGCGCAAAGGGGACGCGGAACCGCTCGCGGTCCTGCTGGGGCAGCTCGGCTACCCGCGGGACGAGGCGGCGGTGACGGCGCGGATCGCGCAGTGGGACGAGGATGCGTCCGGGGCGGTCCTGGTGGCCGACGACGGGGGCGTGCTCGGCGTGGTCGCCGTGCACGTCGCGCCGTTCTTCGAGCGCGAGGGCGCGTGGGGCCGGATCGTGGCGCTCGTCGTCGCGGAGGAGGCCCGCGGGCGCGGGGCCGGGGCGCGGCTCGTCGCGGCCGCCGAGGCGTTCGCCGCCGCGCGCGGGTGCGTCCGCATGGAGGTCACCAGCAACGACCGCCGGGCCGGCGCGCACCGCTTCTACGAGGGCCGCGGGTACGAGGACCAGGCCGGGCGGTCGTCGCGGTTCCTACGGGAGCTCGGCCGGTAGGCGGACCGTGGCCGCCAGGCCGCCGCCTTCGCGGGGGGCGAGGACCAGGGAGCCGTCGTGGGCGCGGGCGATGCTGTCGGCGATCGCCAGGCCCAGGCCGATGCCGACGTGGTCGGTGCGGGTGCGCCCGGAGCCGCGCTGGAAGCGCTCAGTGAGGGTCGCGACCAGGTGCGGCGCGAGGACCCGGCCGGTGTTCTCGACGACGAGGTACGCGCCGTCCGCGTCGACGCCGGTGGCGACGCGGACCCGGCCGCCTTCGGGCAGGTTGTGGACGATCGCGTTGTGCAGCAGGTTGACCGCGAGCTGGAGCAGCAGCGACGCGGAGCCGCTCGCGGGGGCGGCGTCCCCCGAGACCTCGACGGCGACGCCGCGGCGCTCCGCGAGTTCCAGGAGCGACTCGGCGGCCTCCTCGGCGGCGAGCGAGAGGTCCACGTGCTCCCTGGCGAAGGCCCGCTGGTCGGAGCGGCTGAGCAGGAGCAGGGCCTCGGTGAGGTCGATCGCGCGGGCGTTCATGAGGTGCAGGCGCTCGATGAGCTCGCCGGGGTCGCGGGACGGGTCGGCGCGGGCCACTTCGAGCATCGTCTGCGTGATGGCGAGGGGCGTGCGCAGCTCGTGGGAGGCGTTGGCGGCGAACCGCTGCTGCTCGGCGACGTGCGCTTCGAGCCGCGCGAGCATCGCGTCGAAGGAGTCGGCGAGCTCGCGGAACTCGTCCTGGCGGCCGGGCAGGCGGATCCGGTGGCCCAGCGAGCCGTCGGCGGCCTCGCGGGTCGCCTCGGTGATGCGGGTGAGCGGCGCGAGCATCCGCCCGGCGAGGAACCAGCCGCCGCCGAGGCCGAGCAGCAGCAGGAACACGAGCGAGGCGAGGGCCTTGGGCGCGAACGCCCGCCACAGGTCGATCCGGCCGGGGATGAACAGGCCGGGGCCGATCACCCCGTCCGGGCCCCTCGTGCCGCGGACCGAGACGGCCTCGGCCGGGACGTAGCGCAGCAGGAACAGCCACACGATCGCCAGCAGCAGGCCGCCCGCGACGACGAGGAACAGCGCGTAGGACACGGTGAGCCGCAGGCGGACCGACAGGCCGGGCTTCCTATCCACGGCCGGGCTCCTCGATCCGGTAGCCGACCCCGGCGACGGTGGCGATGACCCACGGCTCGCCGAGGCGCTTGCGCAGCGCCGAGACGGTGATGCGCACGGCGTTGGTGAACGGGTCGGCGTGCTCGTCCCACGCCTTCTCCAAGAGTTCCTCGGCGCTGACCACGCCGCCCTCGGCGGCGACGAGCACTTCGAGGACCGCGAACTGCTTGCGGGTGAGCGCCACGTACCTGCCGTCGCGGTAGACCTCGCGGCGGAACGGGTCGACCCGCAGGCCCGCCATCTCGCGCACGGGCGGGCGGCGGTGGGCGCGCCGGCGGTCCAGGGCCCGCAGCCGCAGCACCAGCTCCCGGAACTCGAACGGCTTCGTCAGGTAGTCGTCGCTGCCGAGCTCGAACCCGGACGCCTTGTCGTCCAAGCGGTCCGCGGCCGTGAGCATGAGGATGCCCATGCCGGTGCCGGACGCGACGATCTCGCGGGCGACCTCGTCGCCGGAGGGCCCGGGGATGTCCCGGTCGAGGACCGCGATGTCGTAGCTGTTGACGCTCAGCAGCTCCAGGGCCGCATCGCCGTCCCCGGCGATGTCGGCGGCAATGGCCTCCAGGCGGAGGCCGTCGCGGATCGCCTCCGCGAGCAGGGGTTCGTCCTCGACGATCAGTACGCGCATAAGGAACACGATGCTACGGGCCCGCACCTATCGCCCGCATATCGAAAACCGCATACGGCCTCATAACCGCGCAGTCCGTTCACTGGTGGGCATGAGCCACTCGACGATCTCCCCCGCCCGCCGGGCCCTCGGCGCCCCGCACGGCGCCGTCCCCGCCGGGACCACCGTCTTCGACGACGTGCCCGCGGTCGCGAACCTCGACCCGGACCTCCTCGCGGCCCTGCGCCGCGCCGCCGCGGCCGCCGCCGACGAGGGCGTCGTCTTCCGCGTCAACGGCGGCTGGCGCTCCCCCGCCTACCAGGAGGAGCTGCTCAGCGAGGCCGTCGCCGAGCACGGGTCCCCGGAGGCGGCCGCCCGGTGGGTGTCCACGCCCGAGACGTCGGCGCACGTCGCGGGCCGCGCGATCGACCTCGGCCGGGACGCCCGCGCCTGGCTGGAGCGCCGCGGCGCCGCGTACGGCCTGTGCCGGATCTACCGCAACGAGCCGTGGCACTGGGAGCTGCGGCCCGAGGCCGCCGTCCACGGGCCGCCGCCGATGTACCCCGACCCGTCGCACGACCCGCGCATGCGCCGGTAGGGGCGTCAGGCCCGGCGCGACAGGACCGCGAACCCGGCCGCGGCGGCCGCCGCGAGGACCGCGCAGGTCCACAGTGCGCCGTCGGTGCCGATCGCGTCGACCAGGGTCGCGACGATCGGGATTCCCGCGGCGGTCCCGATGTAGCGCATCGTGTTGTTGACGCCTGAGCCCATGCCGCCGCGGTCGGCCGGGACGGAGTCGATGCTCAGGCGCGTCAGTGCCGGGTTCGCGGCGCCGTAGCCCGCGCCCGCGACGAGGAGGGCGGGCGCGGCGTGCCACCAGGACCAGCCGTCGGCCAGGCCCGTGAGCAGGGCCGAACCGGCGCCCGCGACGACGAGCGCGAGCACCAGCAGCATCGCGGGCGTCAGGTTGAACCGCTTGACCTGCAAGGAGACCACGAACGCGGCGGTGGACCAGAGCGCGACCACGACGGCCGTCTCGACCGAGGAGAGGATCGAGTCCGACTGGTACACCGTCGGCAGGTAGCTCATCATGCTGATGACCGCGATGCCCGTGGCCAGCGCGCCGAGCGAGGCGATGAGGAACGCGGGGCGGGCGAACAGGCCCGGGTCGAGCATGGGTTCGCGGCCTCGGAGCTGGACGGCGATGAACGCGGCCGTGAAGACCGCGGCGGCGGTCAGGAGGCCGATGACGACCGGGTCGGACCAGTCCTGGCGGCCGAGGGTGAGGCCGGACATGAGGGCGGCGACGCCGAGGCCGAGCGTGATCGTGCCGGCGACGTCGGCGCGGCGCGGGTGCTCGGCGCGGGACTCGGGGAGGACGAGGCGTCCGGCGACCGCGAGGGCCGCGGCGGCGGCCGCGTAGAGCCAGTAGGGGCCGTTCCAGCCGAGGGCGGCGTCGAGGAGCGCGGCGAGGACCGCTCCGGCGCCGACGCCGAGGCCCATCATGGCGCCGTAGACGGCGGTGGCGCGGCGGCGCTCGTCGGGGCCGGTGAAGACGGCGCCCATGATGCCGAGGCTGGAGGTGAGGAGGGCGGCGCTGGCGGCCCCTTGGACGACGCGGGCGGCCGCGAAGACGGCGGTGTTCGGGGCGAGGGCGGCGATGAGGACGGCGGCGGCGAAGAGCCAGGCGCCCGCGGTGAGGACGCGGCGGCGGCCGTGGTTGTCGGCGAGGTTGCCGGAGGTGAGGAGGGGGACGGCGAGGCCGAGGGAGATGGCGTTGATGATCCAGGTCTGGCCGGTCTCGCCCGCGTGGAGGTGGGCGGCGGTCTGCGGGGCGAGGATGAGGGGCGTGGAGTAGTTGAGGATGACCAGCAGCGGGGCCGCGCAGAGGAGGGCGAGGACCGGTCCGGTCCTGGCGGTGGGGCGGGTCGGGGCGAGGGTGGCCGTCATGGGTGCTCCTAGGTTCGGTCAATGAACTCACCGGAGCCTAGCACTGTTGGTTCAATGAATGAACCGGGGTAGGATCGCGTCATGGCACTGGGCAAGGACTACGTCGGGCAGGACTGCACGCTGTCGCGCGCACTGGAGCTGCTCGGCGAGCGCTGGACCCTGCTGGTGGTGCAGAACGCGATCTACGGCGTCCGCCGCTTCAGCGACTTCCAAGTGCGCCTGGACATCCCGAAGGCGGTCCTGTCGGACCGGCTCGCGCGCCTGACCGAGGGCGGGGTCCTGGAGAAGCGCGCGTACCAGTCGTCCCCGCCGCGGTACGAGTACGTGCCGACCGAGGCCGGGATCGAGCTGTGGCCGGTGATCTACGGACTGGGCGTGTGGGGCAAGCGCCACATCGGCGGGGAGCCGCCGCGACTGTTCCGGCACGCCGACTGCGGCGAAGGGCTGCTGCCGTCGACGGACTGCCCGAAGTGCGGGCCGGTCGACCCGCACGACGTGGAGATGTACCCGGGCCCCGGCCCCAAGCGCACCGACCGGGTGAGCCGGGCCATGAACCGGCCCCGGCGACTCCTCGAACCGCTCGTGCTCGAGCCTCAGGCGTAGCGGGCGGCCAGCGCGGCGGCCCGGTCGCGGAGCGCTTCGCGCAGGGACGCCGGGGCGAGGGCCTCGGCGTCGGGGCCGAGCCCCCACAGGGCCCATTCAGCATGGCGCGCATCCTGGAAGGCCACTTCGAGGCGGAGCGTGCCGTCGGGGTCGGGGATCTCGGTGAGGACGGCGACGGCGCTGTCGAGGAGCTCCTCTCGGCGGGCGGGATCGACGCGGACGAGGACGTGGAGCCGGTCGTCGGCGAGGAAGCGGGCGGCGCGCTCGCGCCAGATCCGGTCGAGGTCGACGCGGTCGGGCCGTTCGGCGGCCTCGTCGAGGGCCTCGGCGGCGGTGAGGCGCGAGAGCCGGTAGGTGCGGTCGGCGCCGGAGCGGGTGGCGAGCAGGTACGCCTTGTCGCGCACGGTGACCAGGCCGATCGGGTCGACGGTGCGCCACCGCGGGTCCTGCCCGGCGGCGGCGTACTCGATGCGCAGCCGCTTCCCGGCGAGGACGGCGCGGCGGACGGTGGCGAGGACGGCGGCGGGCACGTCGTCGGCGGGCGCGCGGCGCGAGAGCAGGTCGGTGCCGGGTTCGAGGAGGAACCGCTGCGCGGCGTCGTTCGCGGTGGCGCGGTGGGGTTCGGGGAGGGCGTCGACCACTTTGCGCCGTCCGGAGGCGAGGGCCGGGCCGAGGCCGAAGGGGCCCGCGGTGAGCAGGGCGAGGGCCTCGTCGCGGGTGAGGCCGGTCAGCTCGGTGCGGAAGCCGGGGAGGAGCGCGAAGCCGCCGTGGCGGCCGCGCTCGGCGTAGACGGGGACGCCCGCGGCGGACAGGGCTTCGATGTCGCGCAGGACGGTCCGGGTGGAGACCTCGAGTTCGGCGGCGATGGTCTCGGCGGTGAGGCGCCCGCGCTGGCGCAGGAGGAGGACCAGGGAGACGAGTCGGTCGGCGCGCATCGCGACATGCTACCGGAATACCTGACATGAGATGTCGTGTATTCCTGGGAGGCTCGGTTCCGCGGTGCCCGACGGGGGTGCCGATCGGATGAACGGAGTTGCGAGGCAATGGAACGAACCGCGGTGAACCCGGTGGAGTGGTCGCTGGAGCTGGGCTTCGACCAGGGCGAGCTGGTGTCCGGGCAGGCCCGGACGCTGTACTGCTCGGGGCAGACCTCGACGGGGAAGGACGGGCGGCCCGAGCACGAGGGCGACATGGCCGCGCAGCTGGCGCTGAGCCTCGACAACCTGGAGGCGGTGCTCGCCGGGGCGGGGATGACGCTGGCGGACCTGGTGCGGCTCAACGTGTACACGACCGACGTCGACGGGCTGATGCCGCATTACGGGGTGCTCGCCGGGCGGCTGGGGGCGGCCGGGGCCGCGCCCGCGTCGACGCTGCTCGGGGTGGTGCGCCTGGCGGTGCCGGGCCTGCTGGTGGAGCTGGAGGGGACGGCGGTCGCGTAGTCGGCGCGGCCCCGCCGTCCGCGGCGGGGCCGCTCCCGGGGCCTGGGCCCCGCGGCGCGGTACAGCTGCCTGTACCACGTTTCACCAGGTGAGGGCATTGGGCGCGGCCGCGTTCGGCCCTACCGTCGTAGGCATGGACACGACACCTGGAGGAGCCATGAACGACTTCCGCACCGCCCCGCCCCGCGCGACGCTCAGCCACGACAAGATCGTCACCAGGTCGCTGTGGGCCGGGTTCCTCGGCGGGTCCGTCCTGAACGCCTTCCTCCAGGTGATCGGCCTGGGGCTGCTCGCGATCCCGTTCGGGATCCTCGCGCTCGCCAGCGGCGTGGGCCTGGTCGTGCGCGCCGTCGCGCGGCCCCGCCACCGCTAGCGGCGCCGCAGCCGCCCGCCGGGGGTCCGGCGGGCGGCTTCGTTCACGGGGCTACGGGGTGTTGCTGGTCCACATGCCGCCGTCGACCACGAAGCTCCCCGGAGGGCAGCTCGCGTACGAGGGGACGTTGGAGACGGTCTGCCAGACGGACGGGTTGCGGGTGAACCGGGGGCCGCCGCCCTCGGTCTGGCACACCGCGAAGGCCATCCAGGAACCGCCGTTGGCCTTGGTGCAGCGGGCGAGCCAGCCGTTGTTGTACTGGTAGTCGGCGCAGCCCGAGGGCCAGCCCATGATGGACACGTCGTCGGCGGTGGTGACGGCCGCGGCGGTGACGGCGGCCGGCTCCGGTTCGGCCGCCGCGGCGCCCTGGATCCCGGTCAGGAGGCTGACCGCCATCGCCATCGAGGCGAGCAGCGCGTAGATCGTCTTCTTCATCGGTGGTGGTCCTTTCGGTGCGGGGTACCGGGTCAGGGCGTCGGGGAGGTCCACATGTTGGCGCTCACGGCGTCGGAGCTGCCGGGGCAGAACGCCCGGGACGCTCCGACCTGGCGCCAGGGGCCGTTGACGATGAAGGTGTTCCCGTTGCTGTCCTTGCAGGTCGCGACGGCCTGGTAGGAGCCGCCGTTGTGGTTGGAGCAGTTGGCGTACGCGCCCCAGTCCTGGAGTACGACGGTGCAGCCGGTCGGCCAGCCCATGGCCGAGACCTCGTCCTCGGCGGCGGCGGGGACCGCGGTGCCGAGGGAGAACAGTCCGGCCAGCATCATCCCGGCCCCGACGGCGCCGATCGTCCGCTTCAGGCGTGTCCTGAGCATGCCGTTCACCTGCTTTCTCTTGTGCCGCACCGAGGTCGTTCGGTGCGCTGCGATCTATCCTGGGGGCCCGCGGTGGTGATAATGTGGCGGTTCCGTGGCCCGCGGGCCCCTGCCCGCCCGTGCGCCGCGCCGCGATCGAGCGGACGGCCAGGTCCGCGCCGACGCGTCCGATGAGGAGGCGCCATGGCCGCCGAGACGGTGAAGTTCCGCGCGCTGGGGCCGCTGGAGCTCGCGGTCGGGGGCCGGGCGGTGACGCCGCGGGCCGCCAAGCCCCGCGCGCTGCTGGCGCTGCTGCTCCTCGACGTCAACCGCGTGCACGAGCGCGACTGGCTCATCGACCAGCTGTGGGCGGGGACGCCGCCGCAGGCCGCCAGGGCGACGCTGCGCGCGTACGTGTACCAGCTGCGGAAGGAGCTGGGCCGCTTCGTGTCAGGGGTGGTCCTCGACGCCCGCGCGGGCGGGTACGCGCTGGAGGTCGCCGCCGAGGCGGTGGACGCGCACCGCTTCGAGGCGCTCGCGGTCGAGGGGCGGCTGGCGCTGCGGGGCGGCCGGGCGGAGGACGCGGTCGCCGCGTTCCGGGAGGGCCTGGGCCTGTGGCGGGCCGCGGCGTACGCCGGGATCGACGTGCCCGCGGTGCGGGACAAGGCGCGGCTGCTCGACGAGCTGCGCATGGAGGTCGCCGAGCGGTGCCTCGGCGCGGAGCTGGACGCGGAGGCGCCAACAGCAGCGGTGTCCGAACTGGAGCACTTGACGGCCGCGCACCCGCTGCGCGAGGGCCTGTGGCGGCTCCTCATACTCGCCCTGTACCGCGAAGGGCGGCAAGGGGAGGCGCTGGAGGCGTACCGGCGGCTGCGCCGGCTCCTGGACGACGAGCTCGGGGTCGCGCCCTCGCCGCAGGTCGAGGAGTTGCACCGGCGGATCCTGGACTCCGACCCGGAGCTCCAGCGGCCCACGGGAAGTGCGCGCGCGGCAGCGCGGACCGTGCCCCGCCAGCTGCCCGCCGCGCCGGCCCACTTCACCGGCCGCGGCACCGAACTGTCCGAGATGGACGAACTGCTGGAGGCGCCGGACGCCGCCGTCGCGGTCGTCTGCGGCACCGCCGGGGTCGGCAAGACCGCGCTGGCGGTCCACTGGGCGCACCGCGCCGCCGACCGCTTCCCCGACGGGCAGCTGTACGTCAACCTGCGCGGTTTCGACCCGGTCGGGCAGCCCGTGGCGCCCGGCGAGGCCGTCCGGGCGCTCCTGAGCGCGCTCGGCACCGCGCCCGAGACCGTCCCCGGCGACCTCGACGCGCAGATCGGCCTGTACCGCAGCGCCATGGCGGACAAGCGGGTCCTGCTCGTCCTCGACAACGCCCGCGACGCCGCGCAGGTGCGCCCGCTCCTGCCCGGCGGGCGCGGCACCGCGGCCGTCGTCACCAGCCGTGACCGGCTCTCCGGGCTCGTCGCCCAAGGGGCGCAGCCGATCGGGCTGCGCCAGCTCGGCGCCGAGGAGGCCGGGCTGTTCCTGGAGCGGCGGTTGCGCAGGCGCCGCACCACCGCCGAACCGGAGGCGGCCGCGCAGATCGCCGCCTTCTGCGCCGGGCTCCCGCTCGCGCTCGCGGTGGTCACCGCCCGCGCCGCCGGGAACCCGCACTTCGCGCTCGCGTCGCTCGCCGCGGAGCTCCGCGAGGCCGCGCGGCGCCTCGACGCGCTCGCCGACCCCGACCCGGCCGCCGACGTGCGGGCCGTGTTCTCGTGGTCCTACCGGGCCCTGTCCCCCGGCGCCGCAAGGATGTTCCGGCTCCTGGGGACGCACCCGGGCCCGGACTTCACCGCCGCCGCGGCGGCCTCGCTCGCCGGGGCCGGGGCCCCGCCCGCCCACCGGCTCCTCGCCGAACTCGAACGCGCGAGCCTCCTGTACGAGACGTCCCCGGGCCGGTTCGTGTTCCACGACCTCGTCCACGCCTACGCGGCCGACCTCGGCGCCGACGACGGCGACGCGGCGGTCCGGCGGACCCTCGACCACTACCTGCGCACCGCCTACGCGGGGATGCGGCTCATCCAGCCGATCCAGGACGAGATCGCGCTCGCCCCCGCGCAGCCGGGCGCCGCGCCCGAACCGCTCCCGGACGTCAAGGCCGCGCTCGCGTGGTTCGCCGCCGAGCGGGGCGTGCTCCTCGCCGCCGTCGAGCAGGCCGCCGCGCGCGGCCTCGACGGGCACGCCTGGCAGCTGGCGTGGGCCGCCAGCGAGTACCTCCACCGCAGCGGCCACTGGCACGACCTCGCGCGCAGCTGGGAGACCGTCCACGAGGCGATCGGGCCGCACGCCGAGGGCGCGGTCCTCGTCCGGGTGCAGCGGCGCCTCGCGTTCGCGTACTCCCTGCTCGACCGCTTCGACGAGGCCCACGCGCTCCTCGACCGGTCCCTGGAGCGGTGCCGGGACCTCGGCCAGGCCGAGGGCGAGGGCCACGCGCACCAGCTCCGCGGGTACGTGTGGCGGCGCCAGGGCCGCTTCGACGCCGCCATCGAGTGCAACCGCCGCGCCCTGGAGCTGTACCGCGCCGCGGGACACCAAGGCGGGCAGGCGATCGCGCTCAACTCGATCGGCTGGCACCGGGCCACCGTCGACGGGGAGCACCGGGAGGCGCTCGCCCACTGCGAGGCGGCCCTGGCGCTCGCGGCCGCCGCGGGCGACCGCGCCGGGCAGGGCGCGGTCCTCGACAGCCTCGGCTACGTCCACCACCACCTCGGCCAGTACGACCTGGCCGTGGACCACTACCGGCGGTCGGTGGCCATGAACCGCGAGGCGGGCCTGCGCTCCGGCGAGGCGACCGCGCTCGCGAACCTCGCCGAGCCGCTCCTCGCCCTCGGCGACCGCGGCGGCGCCCGCGACGCGTGGACGCGGGCCCTCGCGGTCTACGAGGACATCGGCCACCCCGAAGCCGACCGGATCCGGGAACGGCTCGCGGCCCTCGGCGACTGAACGCCCGTCCACGAGGCTCCGTCACATCAGGGCACCGCCCGCCGCGAAGGAGGTTAGCCTCTCCTAATATCGGCTGGTGCCCGTCGCCCTCCGAGTCCCCCGGCCCGCCGCCACCGCCCGCGGCCGGGCCGCCGTGTGCATCGCCGCCGCGGTCCTGCTGGGGCTCATCGTGATCGCGTCGCTCGCGTTCGGCGCCCGCGACCTCTCCCCCGCCGAGGTCTGGGACGGCCTCACCCGCGCCGACCCGATCACCGCCTCCGTCGTGTGGGACCAGCGCATCCCGCGGACCCTCGTCGGCCTGCTCGCCGGGGCCGGGCTCGCGGTCGCCGGGGTCCTCATGCAGACCCTCACCCGCAACCCCCTCGCCGACCCGCGGATCTTCGGCGTCGCCGCCGGGGCGAGCCTCGGCGTCGTCCTCGGCATGAGCGTCCTCGGGCTCACCGCCATGGGCCAGTACGTGTGGCTCGGCATCGCCGGGGCCCTGGTCGCCGGGGTCGTCGGGTACGCCGTCGCGACGCTCGCGACCCGGACCGCCGGGGGCGGGACCGCCACGTACGCGCTCACCGGGGCGGCGATCGACGCGAGCCTCTCCGCGGTCGTGTACGCCGTCCTCGCCACGAACGTCCAGTCCTTCGACCGGTACCGGTTCTGGGCCGTCGGGTCCCTCGCCGGACGCGACGCCGACATCGCGGCCGGCATGGCGCCGTTCCTCATCGCCGGGCTCCTCCTCGCGTTCCTCGCCGCCCGCGGCCTCGACGGCCTGCAACTGGGCGCCGAGACCGCCGCCGGGCTCGGCCACCGCGTCGGCCTCGTGCGCGCGACCGCGGCGGTCACCGTCGCGCTCCTCACCGGCGCCGCCGTCGCCGCCGCCGGACCCGTCGGGTTCATCGGCCTCGCGATCCCGCACCTCGCGCGCTGGGCCGTCGGCGCGGCCCACCGGCCCCAGCTCGCCCTGAGCCTCCTGCTCGGGCCCGCGATGCTCCTCGCCGCCGACGTCGTCGGCCGCGTCATCGTCCCCGGCGAGGCCCCTGCGGGGATCATCTGCGCCGTGATCGGCGCGCCCCTGCTCATCGCGCTCGTCAGGCACGCCAGGACGGTGCACGCGTGAACGCCGTGAGACTCCCCGGGCGGTCCGTGGTCCGCGTCGGCGCCGGATCGGTGACGTGGCACCGGCGCAGCGCGCTCGTGAGCCTGCTCCTGCTGGCCGTGCTCGCCGGGGCCGTCGTCGTGTCGCTGTGCCTGGGCCACACGTACATCACGTTCGCCGACATGTGGGCGACCCTCACCGGGACCACCGGCTACGACCGCACGGTGGAAGTCCTGCGCCTGCCGCGCACCGTCCTCGCCGTCGCGGCCGGGGCCGCGCTCGCCCTCGGCGGGGCGCTCATCCAGTCCGTGGCCCGCAACCCGCTCGCGAGCCCCGACATCGTCGGCGTCACCGCCGGGGCCGGGCTCGCCGCCACCTTCGCGCTCACGTTCGGCCTCGGATACGCGCTCCTCGCGCCGTCGGCACTCGCGGGCGGACTCGCCGCCGCCGTCCTCGTGCTGCTCGTGGCCGCCCGCGGCTCCCTCGCGGCACCACGCTTCGTCCTCGCGGGCGTCGCCGTCGCCGTGCTCCTCAAGGCCGGCACCCAGATCCTGCTCCTGTCCGCCGACGCCATCGACGCCCAGCGCGCCCAGATCTGGCTCATCGGCACGCTCGGCGGGCGCGGCTGGACCGAGGCCGCGTTCCTCGGCGTGTTCCTCGCCGCGGCCCTGCCCGCGCTCGTGTGGGCGCAGCGGGCCCTCGACACCACCGACCTCGACGACCCGACGGCCACCGGCATCGGCGTGCGCGTCACCGGCCGCCGCATCGGCCTCGCCGTCCTCGGCGTCGCCCTCGCCTCCGCGGCGGTCTCGCAGGTCGGCGCCGTCGAGTTCGTGGCCCTCGCCGCCCCGCAGATCGCGCGGCGCCTCGCCCGCACGTCCCGCCCGCCGCTGCTGGGCTCCGCGCTCACCGGCGCGGTCCTGCTCGTCCTCGCGGACTGGCTGGGCCGCACCGCGTTCGGCGACTACCAGATGCCCGCCGGGGTGCTCACCGCCGCGCTCGGCGGCCTCTACCTGCTGTACCTCCTCCTGACGAAGGGAACCCGAAATGAGAAGACGACTGGCCGCCTCCGGCTTGGCGGCCGCCTGCGCGCTCGCGCTGGCCGCGTGCGGGACGTCCGACCCGGCCGCTGATCGCAACGACGCCGAGGGCGAGACCCGCACCATCGAGCACGCCATGGGCACCACCGAGGTCCCGGTGAACCCGCAGCGGGTCGTCGTCCTCGACACCGACAAGATCGACACCGCGCTGTCGCTGGGGATCACGCCGATCGGCGCGGCCCGCGCGAGCGAGGCCGAGCTGCCGACCTACCTCGGGCAGCTCTCGGGCGTCACAGTCGTCGGCACCAGCGCCGAACCGGACCTGGAGGCCATCGAGCAGCTGAAGCCGGACCTCATCCTCGGCTCGAAGTTCCGGCAGGAGGCGTTCTACGACGAACTGGACGCCATCGCGCCCACCGTGTTCACCGAGCTGGTCGGCCTGACGTGGAAGGAGAACTTCCTCCTCGACGGCGAGGCCCTCGGCCGCGGCGACACCGCGAAGGAGCTCCTCGACGGGTACGAGGCGCGGGCCGCCGAGCTCGGCGCGTCCCTCGGCGAGGCCGTCAGTACCGAGGTGAGCATCGTCCGGTTCATGCCCGACCAGATCCGCGTCTACGGCCCGGACTCCTTCTCCGGCATCGTCCTCGGCGACACCGGCCTGGCCCGCCCCGAGCTCCAGCAGCTCAACGGCGCCGAGGACCGGCGCTTCGCGGAGGTCTCGGCCGAGGAGGTCGACACCCTCGGCGGCGACGTGGTCTTCTACTGCGCGTACGGCGACGACGGCGACGCGCAGCTCGCCGAGTACACCGCGGGCGCGCTGTGGCAGTCGATCCCCGCCGTGCAGGAGGGGAACGCGCACCAGGTCGACGACGAGGTGTGGATGACCGGCATCGGCGTCACCGCCGCGGGGATGATCCTCGACGACCTCGAGTCGTACCTCGGCGCGTGACTCCCATGATCGTGCCGCCCGCGGCACGCGGCTGCGCGCGCCTGGCGAACGGGGCTTATGGTTCACACCGCAAGCAACCGACGCTTACGAGATTGGCAGCATCATGAGCGACTTCTCGATCGACACCGCGGGCGACGACTCGTACTCCTCCGACGAGTACGGGACCGAGTCCACGGACACCTACTCGGCCGACGACTCGACGTCGTACACCGAGGACACCTACTCGGACGACGTGTACACCGCGACCGCCGACACCGACATGGACGGCGACGGCGTGCTCGAGTCGGTCTCCTACGACAACGACGGCGACGGCTTCTCCGAGACCGTCGAGTCCGACACCGACAACGACGGCTGGGTCGACACGGTCTACACCGACGCCGACGCCGACGGCTACTCCGAGACCCTCCTCGTCGACACCGACGGGGACACCTTCCTCGACACGTACGCCACCGACACCGACCTCGACGGCTACGTCGACACCCTCGAGTCCGACACCGACGGCGACATGGTCATCGACACCACCGCCACGGACACCGACGGCGACGGCACCTTCGAGACCGTCGAGTCGGTATAAACCGACCACTCCCGACACGACCGGCGCGGCACCCCTTCAGTGCCGCGCCGTCGTCATGTCCGGACCCGGGAAGGGGCCTCGGCGAGGACGTCGGCGATCATGCGGTGGCCCTGGGCCTCGAAGTAGGCGTCGCCGACCAGGTGCGCCCAGCAGGCGGTGCCGATCGCGGAGCGGACACGCTGGCGGAACCAGGCGCCGGGCTCGCGCGGGTCCGCGCCGTAGCCGGAGACGAACGCCTCCTCGGCGCCGGGGTGGAGCCGGAACTCCTTGACGGCCAGGCGCTCGAAGTCCTCGGCGGCGGGGCGCAGCTCGGTGCGGCCGAAGTCGATCACGCGGAGCACGCCGCGGTCGAGGAGCCAGTTGCGGGTCTGCCAGTCGCCGTGCGACGGGGAGCAGGCGGCGCCGACGGCGGGCCAGGACCGGACCAGCGCCGCCAGGTGCGCGGCGGTCTCGGGCGTGATCCGGTGGGGGCGTTCGAGCCACGCGAGGGCCTTCGCGTTCATGCGGGCCTCGTGGCCGGGATCGTCCACGAGGGCCTGGTCGTGGAACTCGCGGAGCAGCGCGCCGGCCTGCTCGTAGACGCCGGGGTCGGCGGCCGCGGGTGTGTCCTTGACGAGCGTCCCGGGCAGGTACTCGGTCACCAGGATCTTGGCTTCGGTGTCGGCGTGGAGCATCCGCGCGGCGCGGCCGCGCCGCACCCACGGCCCGGTCCACTCGCGGTGCGCGCGGATCTCCCGCGCGATCGAGACGTCCGAGGCGCCGCCCGCCTTCACCACGACCGTGCGGCCCCCGGTCCGCACCCGCAGGACCGCGGTCTCCACGAGCCCCCACCCCATGTCGGCCTCGACGGCCGCACCGGGCAGCCAGGCCCCGATCAGCTCGCGCTGGCGGTCGGTGAGCGCGCTCAGTCCTCCGGTCACCGGGCCCAGCCTAGTGAGGGGTCACTCGGGCGGGGTGGCGGGGAAGCGGCTCGGTTTGTCGTCGGGCTTGTCGTTGAAGCGGTCGAGGTGGGGGGCGAGTTCGTCGGTGAGGAGGAGGTCGGCGCGGGTCTGGCCGTCGCGGTAGGCGGCGCGGCCGACCATGTGGGCGGCGACGGGGGCGGTGGCGAGCTGGAAGAGCGCGATGAGGACCATCGTGGTGATGTCGACGACGGTGCCGATGCGGATCGCGCAGCCCGTGAGCATCAGGAGGAGGCCGAGGACCTGCGGTTTCGCGGCGGCGTGCATGCGGCTCAGGAGGTCGGGGAAGCGCACCAGGGCCACGCCCGCGGCGAGGCTGAGGAGGGCGCCGGTGACCATGAGGACCGCGGCCACCGCGTCGAGGACGCCTGCGAGGGTCATGAGTCCTGCTCCCGGCTGACGAAGCGGGCCACCGCGACCGAGCCGGTGATGCCCAGGAGGGACACGACCACGAGGACCGGCAGGGCCGTGGGGTCGCGGCTGAACGCGGCCTCGGCGATGATCGCGGTCGCGGTGATCGCCAGGAGCACGTCGGTGGCGACGATGCGGTCCAGTGTGGTGGGTCCGCGGACGATGCGGACCAGGGTCATCGCGCATGCGGCGGTGAGCAGCACGGCGATGGCGACGGCGGCGTAGGTCATGCCGGGCGCTCCTCGCGGTCGGTGGGCACGGGCGTCTCGACCAGGCGCAGCTCCGCGTCGGATCCGATGGCGCGCACCAGCCGCGCCTCCAGGCGCAGCACCTCGGCGCGCAGGTGCTCCAGGTGCGCGGCGTCCCGGACGCCGAGCATGTGGATGTACAGCGTCCCGGTCTGGTGGTCGGCCTCGGCGATGAGGCTGCCGGGCACCAGCGAGACCGCTTCGGCGACCAGGGTCATGTTCAGGTCGGACTTGACGCGCAGTTCGACCGCGACGATCGCGCTCTGCGGCTCGCCGCGCCGGAACGCCAGGAACGCGACCTGGAAGCTCGCGACGGTGAGGTCGGAGAAGAAGCGGGCGAAGAACTTCAGGACCGCGAGCGGCCGCAGCCGCCCGCCGAACTTCACCGGCGGCAGCGGGAACACGACGAGGATCGCGATCGCGATGACTGCGCCGGTGATCGTGTTCAGCCACGTGAACGCGCCCCACAGGAGGTTCCACACCAGGACGAGGCCGATGACGGCGATGGTCCGGCTGCGCAGGCGCTCGCGCCCGGTCAGCGTGCGCTGGTCCTGGCTCATGGGGCACCGTCCGGGAAGACCGCCTCGATGTACGGCGTGCGGGTGATGAGGTCGGCCGCGGCCTCGGAGGTGACCGCGAAGAGCGGCCCGGCCACGACGGTGAGCGCGATGCTGAACGCCACCAGTGCGATCGTCGGCGCGACCATGAGCTTCGGCAGCATCGCCCCGCCGTCGAAGTCGGCGTCGTCGCGCGGCATGTCCGGGTGCGGCGTGCGCCAGAACGCGAGGTTCCACACGCGCCCGATCGCGTACAGCGTCAGGAGGCTCGTGAGGACCCCGCCCGCGACGACCGCCCACACGAGCGGGCTCGACGCGTCGACGCCGGCCTGGAGGAGCCCGAGTTTGCCGAGGTAGCCGGAGAACGGCGGGATCCCGGCGAGGTTGAGCGCGGGGATGAAGAACAGGACGGCGAGGACCGGCGCGATCTTCCCGAGCCCGCCGAGCCGTTCGAGCGCGGTGGAGCCGCCGCGGCGCTCGACCAGGCCCGCGGCGAGGAACAGGGTCGTCTGGATCGTGATGTGGTGCGCGATGTAGAAGATCGCGGCGCTCAGCCCGGCCTCGGTCGCGAGGGCGACGCCGAACAGCATGTACCCGATGTGGCTGATGAGCGTGAACGACAGGAGCCGCTTGATGTCCGACTGCGCGACCGCGCCGAGGATGCCGATCACCATGGTGAGCAGGGAGATCACCAGGAGGACGTCGCCGATGCGCCCGTCGGGGAACAGGAGCGTCTCGGTGCGGATGATCGCGTACACGCCGACCTTGGTGAGGAGCCCGGCGAACACGGCGGTGACGGGCGCGGGCGCGGTCGGGTACGAGTCGGGCAGCCACGCGCCGAGCGGGAACACCGCGGCCTTGATGCCGAACGCCAGCAGCAGCATCCCTTGCAGGAGCAGCCGCAGGTTGTCGGGCAGGTCGTCGAACCGCCCGGCGAGCTGGGCCATGTTGAGCGTCCCGGTGGCGCCGTAGACGAGGCCGAGGGCGCTCAGGAAGATCACCGAGGACAGGAGGCTGACGACGACGTACGTGGTGCCCGCGCGGATGCGGTTCTCGGTGCTGCCCAAGGTGAGGAGCACGTAGGAGGCGACGAGGAGGATCTCGAAGCCGACGTACAGGTTGAACAGGTCGCCCGACAGGAACGCGTTCGTGACGCCGGCGGTGAGCGCCAGGTAGGTCGGGTGGTAGACCGACATCGGCGTCTCCTCGTCGCCGTCGGCCGAGCCCTGCCCGATCGAGTAGACGAGGACGCACAGCGTGACCGCGGTGGAGACCACGAGCATGAGCGCGGCGAGCTTGTCGGCGATGAGGACGATCCCCAGCGGCGGCGGCCAGCCGCCGACCGCGACGACCTGCGGGCCCTCGGTCACGGTGAGCGCCAGGAGCATCGAGGAGACCGCGAGGGTCGCGGTGAGCGCGGTGAGGCTGACGGTCCGCTGGATCGCGGGACGCCGGGCCATCATGAGCGTCAGCGCGGCCCCGAGCAGGGGGATGACGACCGGGAGCGGGACGAGGAAGGTCATCGGCCCTCCTTCCCCGGGGCGCAGTGGTACACCGGGTCGGGGAGGTCGTCGTCGCCGCTCTCCTTGGCGTCGGGGCCCTCGTCGCGTTCGGCGAGGTCGATGATGCGGCGGTCCTCGGCGTCGTCCTGGACCTCGTCGTGGCCGAGGAGCTGCTGGCTGCGGTAGGCGAGCGCGAGCAGGAACGCGGTGATGCCGAGGGTGATGACGATGGCGGTGAGGATCATCGCCTGCGGCAGCGGGTCGCTCATGCCCTCGGTCGGGGTCTCGCCGACGATCGGCGGGGTGCCGAACTCGGAGCCCATGAGGATGAGGACGTTGACGCCGTTGCCGATGAGGACCACGCCGATGAGCACCCGGGTGAGCGTGCGCTCGAGCAGGAGCGTGACGCCCGCGCCGATGAGGACGCCGACGACGACCACGTAGACCAGGTTCGGGATCATGCGGGCTCCTTCGCGGGCGTCAGGGCCGGGGCGGGGTCGGACTCGCCGTGGCGGTCGATCTCCGCGCCGAGGCTGCGGAGGATGTCGAGGACCAGGCCGACGACCACGAGGTAGACGCCGATGTCGAAGAACGTGGAGGTGACGAAGTGGACGTGGCCGACCACGGGGATCTCGAAGTCGAGGACGGCGCTCTGGAGGACCGTGCCGCCCAGGGCGAGTGAGGCGGCGCCGGTGCCGACCGAGATGAGCAGGCCGGTGCCGAGGAGGCGCCCGGCGTCGACGGGCGCGGCGGCGTTGAGCTCGGCGCGGCCGCCCGCGAGGTACCGGAAGGTGAGCGCGAGCCCGGCGACGAGGCCGCCCGCGAAGCCGCCGCCGGGGTGGTTGTGGCCGGTGAAGAGCAGGTAGATCGAGAACAGGACGATCGTGTGGAACAGCAGCCGGGTGACGACCTGGAGGATGATCGCCTGGTGGCTGCCGCTGGTCTCGGGCCGGGCGAGCCACTTGACCTGCTCGCCGGTCTTCGGCGGCGCGGGCCGGGAGCCGCCGCGGCGGATGAGGAGCCGCTCGCGGCCGAAGATGAGGCTCGCGACGCCGGTGGCGGCCACGAGCAGGACCGCGATCTCCCCCATGGTGTCCCAGGCGCGGATGTCGACGAGGATGACGTTCACGATGTTGTGCCCGCCGCCGTACGTGACGGCGAGGTCGGGGAACTGCTCCGAGATCGGGGCGGCGGTGCGGCCGGAGACGGCGACGAAGGCCATCGCGGCGGCCACGGCGCCGACGGCGATGCCGACGCCGACCCTGAAGCGCCGCACCAGTTTCAGGGGCCGTTCGGAGAACCGGGCGGGCAGGCGCCGCAGGACCAGCACGAACATGACGATCGTGACGGTCTCGACGAGGAACTGGGTCAGGGCCAGGTCGGGGGCGCCGTGGAAGATGAACAGCATGGCGACGCCGTAGCCGGAGACGCCGGTGAGGATCATCGCGGTGAAGCGGCGCCGGGCGACCGCGGCCGCGATGGCGGCGGTGACGATGACGGCGCCCGCGACCAGTTGCAGCGGCGTGTCGAACGGGCGGATCCGGTGGGGCCAGGGCCCGTCGAAGACGAGCAGGCCGCCCGCGAAGACCACGAGGGACACGAGGATGACGCCGAGGTAGAACGGCAGCGAGCCGCGCTGGGTGCGGCCGGTGAGCTCGACGGCGGCGCGGTCGACGCCGCCGAGGGCCTGCTTGTAGACCGTCCCGGACGCGAGCGGGAGCTTGACGGAGCGCCAGGCGCTGGTGCGGTGCGTCGCGAGGTAGACGCCGATGCCGGTGAGGATCGCCAGGAGGGACAGGCCGAGCGCGGGCGTGAAGCCGTGCCACAGGGCCAGGTGGTAGACGTGCCCGGTGTGCGGGTACCGGTCGGCGTACGGGGAGAGGAGCCCGTCGGCGGCGGGGGCGAGGAAGCCCGCGGTGAGGCCCGCGGCCGCGAGGAGCACGGGCGCGGCGAGGAAGCCGGGCCCGGCCGGGGCGGCCTCGGTCGCGGCGGTGTCGGGCTTGCGGGCGAACGCGCCCCACAGGAACCGCAGGCCGTAGGCGACGGTGAGCGCGGCGCCCGCGACGAGGACGGCGAGCATCGCGCGGTCCCAGGGGCCGCCTTCCCAGAACGCGGCGAGCATCGCCTCTTTCGCGACGAACCCGAGGGTCGGCGGGAGGCCGATCATGGAGGCGACGGCGACGACCGCGGTGGCGGCGAGGACGGGCCTGCGGTCGCCGAGGCCGGAGAGCGAGTAGATCTCGCGCGTCCCGGTGGTCTTGTCGATGACGCCGACGACGAGGAACAGCGCGGCCTTGAACATGGCGTGCCCGGCCAGGAGCGCGGCCCCGGCCAGCGCGGTGCCGTACGTGCCGGTGCCGAGGACGACCGCGATCATGCCGAGCTGGCTGACGGTCCCGTAGGCGAGCATGAGCTTGAGGTCGGTCTGGCGCAGCGCGGTCCATCCTCCGAAGAGGAACGTGAGGGCGCCGCAGGCCCAGATCGCCTGCTGCCACGGCACGTCGGCGGCGAACGCGGGGGTGAGCATGCCGATGAGGAAGACGCCGGCCTTGACCATGGCGGCGGCGTGGAGGTAGGCGCTGACGGGGGTGGGGGCGGCCATGGCGCTGGGGAGCCAGAAGCTGAAGGGGAAGACCGCGGACTTGGAGAGGGCGCCGAGGAGGACGAGGACGAGGGCGGTGACGAGGTAAGCGCCGCCGGGCAGGTCGGCGGTCACTTCGGACAGGCGGTAGGTCCCGGCGTGCTGGCCGAGCATGATGAAGCCGACGAGCATGGCGAGCCCGCCGAGGGTGGTGACGAGGAGGGCCTGCATGGCGGCCCAGCGGCTGGCGCTGCGGGCGGGGTTGTGG
Organism: Glycomyces sp. NPDC047369; assembly: GCA_040643255.1. Classification (GTDB taxonomy): domain Bacteria; phylum Actinomycetota; class Actinomycetes; order Mycobacteriales; family Micromonosporaceae; genus Glycomyces. The sequence goes on from JBEYTX010000005.1 coordinate 32,172, forward strand.
CCGATGAGGAGGTAGGAGAAGACCGAGGTCAGTTCCCAGAAGACGTAGAGCAGCAGCAGGTCGTCGGCGACGACAAGGCCGAACATGGCTCCGGCGAAGGCGGTGAAGACGGCGGCGAAGCGGCCGAGCCCTTCCTCTGTGGACGAGAAGTAGTGGGCGCTGTAGGCGAGGACGAGGGTGCCGACGCCGGTGACGAGGAGGACCATGATCCACGGGAAGGCGGTCATGCGGAACGCGAGTTCCTGGTCGAGCTGGGGCACCCACGGGTACGTCTCGGTGACGGCGCCGCCGAGGCGCATGACGCCCGACTGGGTGAGGGCCCAGGCGAAGGCCGCCGCGGGCGCGGCGGCGACGGCGTAGAGGGCGCGCGGGCCCCACCACCGGACGAGGGCGGGCGCGACGATCGCCGCGAAGGCATGGCAGGCGAGTAGGACTAGCAAACGACCCCCGGGAAGATTCAGTTGGCCCCGACCCTATCCGTTCAGGTGCGGCCGCCGCCAAATTCGGCGCGAACGAAATCGGATTGTCTACAGGGTCCGGCGCGGGGAGCTGTGCGTCCGTCCGAAAGGCGCGCAATAATATGCGCGTACATCACGTTCGATGCGCGGCTTCGCGCACGGGCGTGACGCCCGCCTCCCCGCGCCGGCGAGTCACTCCGCGGCGCGGATCACGACGACCGGGCAGTCGGCGTGGGTGACGCAGTGGAGGCTCACGGACCCCAGCAGCGTCCCCTTGATGCCGCCCTGCCCGCGGCTGCCGACCACGAGGAGGCCGGCGGTCTTCGACTGCTCGATGAGGACCTTCGCCGGGTGCCCGAGGGCCGCGGTGCGCTCGACCACGAGGCCCTCGCGCCCGTCGAGGGCCGCGTCCACCGACTCGTTCAGGGCGCGCTCGGCGGTCTCGGTGAAGCTCTCCCCCGGGACGGCCTCCACGGCGGTGCCGTAGACGACCGGGGGCTGCCAGCCGTACACGGCCGCAACGGCGGCGCCGGTCTTCTCGGCGTACCGCAGCGCCCAGGCCAGCGCCTCCATCGACACCGGCGATCCGTCGACGCCGACCACCACTCGCTCGGTCTGTTCCATCCGGCCTCCTTCGGTCGCTCCGGGAGTCCTCCGGGTAAGGACCCTCGGGCCCACAGGGTATGCGAGTGGCTACCGGTGCGGGGCGGGACGCCAGCCGAGGCGCGGGGCGAGTTCCCCGGCGATGTCGGTGAGGAGGCGGAGGTGCTCGTCGAGGCCGGGGACACCGGGGACGAAGCTGACAAGGAGGTCGGTGGCGTGCTCCAGGGCCGGGTCGGCGGCAAGTTCGGCCGCGAGGTCCGCGGCGGGGCCGAGGAGGGTGCGGTCGCCTTCGAGGTAGTCGGCGACCGAGAGGCCGCCGACGTCGCGTTTCGCGGCGAACCACTCCTGCCAGCGGCGCACGCCGGGGGTGACGAGGCGGACGGCCTCGTCGCGGTCGGGGTGCGGGTAGACGGCGCGGGAGACCTGGACGCGCGGCGGTGCGGCCGAGGACCACGCGTCGCGGTAGGCGCTGATCGTGTCGGCTTGGTGCGCTTGGGCTTCGGCGAGGGTGCCGCCGCGCCAGGCGGTGGCGCGGGAGAGCTGGAGGCCGTCCCCGGCGCGCGCGGCGGCGGCCGCTGCGGTGTAGGCGACGGCGGGGTCGCTGGAGGTGGCCTGCCACAGGCGGCTCCGGACGCCGGTCCCGGGCGGGTGGAGGACTTCGCCGAGTCCGTTGAGGGCCTTGCCGTCGAGGACGTCGTGGAGGTGGCGGACGGCGGTGTCGAAGAGGCGGTGGCGTTCGGCGAGGTCGCGGCCGAAGGCCTCCCAGGCGCCGGGGAAGGGCCCGGAGCCGACGCCGAGTTCGAGGCGCCCGCCGCTGAGCGCGTCCACTGTGGCGGCGTCCTCGGCGACCCGGAGGGGGTCTTCGAGCGGGAGGACGAGGACGCCGGTGCCGAGGCGGATCCGGCTCGTGTGCTGGGCGATCGCGGCGAGGACGACGAGGGGTGCGGAGACGTGCTCGTTGCCTTGGCGGAAGTGCCGCTGGATCACCCAGCCGGAGTCGTAGCCGAGGGCCTCGGCCGCCTGGAACAGCGTGACGGCGTCGCGGTAGGCGGTCGCGGGGTCCTGGTCGGCGTCGAGGTGCAGGAGGAAGCCGAGGCGCTCGACCATGGTCAGCTCCGGGCCCGGCGCAGCGCCGACGGCTGGAGGGACGGGGTGTCGCGGCCGGTGTCGCGTTCGAGGAAGTGCGTGCCGGGGGCGACGATCGCGTCGATCCGGTCGAGGACCTCGTCGCTCAGGGTCGTGTCGGCGGCCTTGAGGTAGGCGTCGAGGTGCTCCCGGGTGCGGGGGCCGATGATGACGCTGGAGATCGCGGGGTGGTTGAGCGCGAACGCGATCGCGAGGTCCACGAGGGTGAGCCCGTGGTCCTCGGCGAGGGACGCGAGGGCGTCGGCGGCGGCGAGCTTGCGCTCGTTCTGCGGGGCGTCGACGTCGAAGCGGCCGGGGATGAGCCCGGCGCGGGCGGACTCGGGCTGGGGGCCGCCGACGCGGTACCCGCCGGAGAGCCAGCCCGCGGCGAGGGGCCCGTAGGAGATGACGCCGACGCCGTACTTCTCGACCACGGGGAAGACCTCGCGCTCGACGGTGCGGATGAGCAGGGAGTACGGGAGCTGCTCGCTGTGCGGGGCGATGAGGCCGTGCTTCTCGGCGAGCCAGTGGGCCTCGACGAGCTGGTGCGCGGGGAACACGGAGGTCCCGTAGTAGCGGATCTTCCCGGCCCTGATGAGGTCGTTCAGGGTCTGGAGGGTCTCCAGGAGGTCGGTGTGCGGGTCGGGCCGGTGGGCCTGGTACAGGTCGATGCGGTCGGTGCCGAGGCGGCGGAGGCTGTCCTCGACGGCCTGCGTGATCCAGCGGCGCGAGTTGCCCTTGTGGAGCGGGTTGTCGCCGATCTGGCCGTGGAACTTGGTGGCGAGGAAGAGGTCGTCGCGGCGGTTCTTGATCGCCTTGCCGACGACCTCTTCGGAGCGGCCCTGGGTGTAGACGTCGGCGGTGTCGACCGCGTTGATCCCGGCGTCGAGCGCCGCGTGGATGATGCGGATGCTCTCGCCCTCCTCCTGGGCGCCGCCGAAGTTCATGGCGCCGAGGGTGAACGGGGTGAGCGGGACGCCGGTGCGGCCGAGGACGCGGGTGGCTTCGAGGGTCATGTGCAGTGGTCCTTTCAGGATTTCAGAAGAGCCCGGTGACGGGCGGTTCCTCGCCGGTGATGCGGTAGGCGCCGGCGACGGCGGCCTTCCACTGGCGCGGGTTGTGGTTGGCGACGGTGCGGGCGTTGCGCCAGTGGCGGTCGAACCCGAGGGAGCGGTTGGTGATCGACCCGCCCGCGACGTCGAAGACGAGTTCGGCGGCCTTCAGCGCCGATTCGATCGCGACGACCCCGGTCTGGGCGACCGTCACCGATGCCTCGGCCCCGGCGGCGCGGGCTTCGGCGCCGGTCAGGTGCCGGGTGGCCTCGATCGATTCGGCCGCGAGGAGGACCACGGAGCGGGCGGCGTGGGCGCGGGCGGCGATCTGGCCCACGGTCTCGCGCACGTACGGGTCTTCGCTGGAGACGGTCGCGCTGGAGTGCTTGATGGGGCGGGCTTTCTCGCGGGCGTACCGGGCCGCGTCGTCGAGTGCGGCGGCGGCGATCCCGGCTTCGACGGCCGCGAGGTACAGCTGCGCGAACGCGCCGAGCCAGGGGATCTCCAGCTGCGAGTTGTCGCGGGCGACCACTTCGTCGGCGCTCAGGCGCACGGCGTGGAGGCGGGTGGTGCCGCTGGCGGTGAGGCGCTGGCCGACCGCGTCGAAGTCGTCCAGGCGCTCGACGCCGGTGCGGTCGACCGGGACGGTGAAGCCGTAGACGGTGCCGTCCTCGCTCTTCGCGGAGCCGGTGAACCAGTCCGCGTAGAGGCCGCCCGTGGAGTAGTACTTCTCGCCGTCGACGATCCAGCCGCCGGGGTTGTCGGAGGAGCCGTCCCGGTGGAGGACGGTGTTGACGGAGCCGCTGGCGCCGCCGGAGCGCTCGTTCGCGGTGCCCGCGAACAGGTGCCCGTCGCGCAGCCGCGCGAGGGTGGCGGCGCGGTGCGGGAGGTCGGGGCGGGAGGCGACCTGGTTGGCGGTCAGGAAGCTCGACCGGAGCGCCTGGGCCACATTGGAGTCGGAGCGGGCGATGGCGATGACGAGGTCGGCGACGTCCCGCACGGTCCCGCCCGCGCCGCCGTCCGCGGCGGCGATGCCGGTGAGGGTGATGCGTTCGGCCGCAAGGGCCTTCACCTCCTCGTAGGCGTACCGGCGCTCGCGCTCGCGATCGGCGGCGCCCTCGCCGAGGCGGTCGAGCACGGGCGCGACGGCGGCGCGGATGCCCGCCACGGTGTATTCGGAGGTCATGCGATCGCCGTCCTTTCGATGTGCGGGGCGGATGCGGGGCCGGAGGGTCCGCAATGGCGGTCCGGCGCCGGGCCGGGCGGCGCCGAGGCGCCGCGAACGGCGTCGTTTCGACGCGGGAGCACCGGGCCGGGGTGCCTCCGGCGGCCCGGCGGAAGGCCGGACGCCCCCGAGACGCCGATGGCACCGCATCGGCGCGGTGGTGCCGGGACCGCGCTCACGACGCCACCGCTTCGCGGAGGCCGAAGGCGGCGCGCAGGGTCGGGTGCGCGGCGGGTTCCACGAGGAGCGGGACCAGGTCGCGCAGGACCGCCGAGACCGCTTCGAGGCCGCCGGCCGGGACGAGCTCGAAGCCGTCGAGGCGGTCGGCGGCGGCCCAGGAGCGGAGTTCGGCGGCGAGGCCCGGTGCGTCGGTGAGGTCGGCGATCGGGACGCGGCCGACGAGCGCGGCCTCCGAGCGCGGCAGGCCCGCCGCGCGGAGCGCGTCCCCAAGGGCCGCATCGGCACCCGCGGATTCGGCGCGGTCGACCACGACGGCGTCGGCGCGCTCGGCGGCGGTGATGAAGCCGAGCCCGGCGAGGTCGGCGACGAGGACCGGGCGGCCCTGCACCGAGGCCGGGCCGTCGATGGGGCCCGCGACCTTGTACAGCGGGCCGTCGTGGCCGATCGGGTGGATCAGCTCGTCGTCGACGAACAGCGCCGCCTCCTGGTCCCCGATGAGCGCTTCGCGCGGGAACGACTCCCACAGGCGCGCGAGCACCGCGGCGTACTCGCGCCAGCGCTCGGCCGGGTGGGCCGCGGCCGGGCCGGAGACCTCGTCGCCTGCTCCCGGAACGAGGACCACACCGAAGCGGCCCTCGGTGGCGCGGTCGAGCGACAGGAGCCGCCGGGCCGCGTTGTACGGCGCGTTGCCGGTGGTCGCGAGTTCGGGGACGAACGGGATCCGGTGCGCCCCGGCGAGGTACGCGGCGGCGATCGTCGGTTCGACCGCGCCGGGCGCATCGCGCAGCCGGATCGCGGCGACGCCGGTCTGTTCGGCGAGCGCGGCGGCGGCGCCCGCGTCGGCGAGGGCCAGTCCGGTCTCGCCGACCGCGAGGGAGAGTTGGACGAACGTGCTCATGCGGCGACCTCCGGAGTCGGGGCGGTGGCGGGATCGGCCGGGTCGGGAGCGGGCGACGCCGCGGGCTCCGGCTCCGGAACGAACAAGGACCGCACCGAACCCGCCTCCGGCGCCTCGGGGAGGCCCAGGCCCAGGTGGGCGCGCAGGGTGGCGCCCTCGTACTCGCGGCGGAACAGGCCGCGGCGCTGCAACTCCGGCACCACGTGGTCGGCGAAGTCGTCGAAGCCCGACGGCAGCACGTCGGGCATCACGTTGAAGCCGTCGGCCGCGCCCGAGCGGAACCACAGCTCGATGTCGTCGGCGATCTGCTCCGGCGTGCCGGTGGCGATCCGGTGCCCGAAGCCGCCGCCGAGCTTGCGCAGGAGCTGGCGCAGCGTCGGGCGCTCGCGTTCGACGATGCCCCTGACCATCCCGTAGAAGGTCTGGGACCCGCCCGCCCGGTCCGGGTCGACCAGGCGCTCCAGGGGGAACGGGTCGTCGTCGTCCAGCTCGCCCACGTCGAAGCCCACCTGGCCCGAGAGGCGCCCGCGCGCGTACGCGCCGGGGAGCAGGTCGTCCAGGAGGTCCCTGCGCGCCTTGGCCTCCGCCTCGGTCGAGCCGATCACCGTCGACAGGCCCGGCAGGACCACCAGGTCCTCCGGCCGGCGCCCGTACCGGGCCGCGCCGGTGCGCAGCTCCGTGCGGAACGCCCGCGCGTGGTCGAGGTCCTGGTCCGCGGAGAACACGACCTCGGCGACCCGCGACGCGAGCTTGCGGCCGTCGCTCGACCCGCCCGCCTGGACCACCACCGGTCGGCCCTGCGGCGACACGAGCGAGGTCCTTGCGGCCCAGGAGGACACGACATGCTCGGTGAACTCCGCCGCCCGCGCGTACCGGGACGCGTGCTCCGGCTCGCCCGTGCGGCCGAAGTTGCGGGCCGCGACCGGCCCGGCCGTGGTCACCACGTTCCACCCGAAGCGGCCGCCCGAGGCGTAGTCGAGGTCGCCGAGGCGCCGCGCGAGTTCGTCGGGGTCGTTGTAGGACGAGGAGAGCGTGCCGATGAGGCCGATCCGCTCGGTCTGGGCGGCGATCCGCGCGAGGACCGTGGACGGTTCGAGGTTGTTGCCCGCGCGGTGGCGGATCGCCGGGTCCAGGAGCGGCCCGTCGGCGAGGAACACGGCGTCGAGCTTCGCGGCCTCCGCTTTCTTCGCGATCGACGCGTAGTGGTCGATGGTGTAGCTGGCGAGCGCGTCGGTGCCCGGGAGCCGCCACGAGCCGCCGAAGACGCCCGCGTTGAGGATGTTCACGTTGAGGTGCAAATGGTCTGGCATGGTCGTCTCCTTATCGGACGGTGGCGGGGCTGGCGCCGGGGACCGCGGCGAGGAGCTCGCGGGTGTAGTCCGCTTCGGGGGCGGTGAGCACCGTGGCGGCGGGGCCGGCCTCGACGACGGCGCCCTCGCGCATGACGGTCACGTCGTCGGCGATGAGGCGGACCACCCCGAGGTCGTGGGTGACGAACACGTACGCGAGCCCGAACTCCCCCTGGAGGTCCACGAGCAGTTGCAGGATCTGCGCCTGCACCGACACGTCGAGGGCGCTCACCGCCTCGTCGAGGACGAGCACGTCCGGGTTCGGGGCGAGCGCGCGGGCGATGGCGACGCGCTGGCGCTGGCCGCCGGAGAGTTCGGCGGGGAGGCGGCCGAGGTGCGACTCGTCGAGGGCGACCGCTTCGAGGAGCTGCACGACGCGGGCGCGGCGGTCGCCGGGGATCCGCAAGGCGCGCAAGGGTTCGGCGATGATGCGTTCGACGGTGAAGCGCGGGTCGAGGGAGGTGAACGGGTTCTGGAACACGAACTGGAGGTCGCGGCGGACCTCGCGGAGCGCCTTGTGGCCCAGGCCGGTGAGGTCGCGGTCGCCGAGGCGGACGGTGCCCGCGTCGGGGGCGTCGAAGCCGACGAGGATCCGCGCGAGCGTGGACTTGCCCGCGCCGGACTCGCCGACGATCGCGTGGGTGGTCCCGCGGCGCACGGCGAGGTCGACGCCGTCGAGGGCCCGCAGTTCGCGGCGGCCGCGCCCGCGCAGGCGGAAGGTCTTGGCGATGCCGGTGGCGCGCAGGACGACCGCGTCGTCCTGGGGCCGGGTCCCGGTCGCGGGTTCGAGGCGGCCGCCGTGGCGCGAGGGGGCCGCGTCGAGGAGGCGGCGCGTGTACGGGTCGGCGGCGTCTTCGGTGATCCGGGCGGTCGGGCCCTCCTCCACGATGAGGCCGCCCTGCATGACGGCGATCCGGTCGGAGCGGTCGAGCGCGACGCCGAGGTCGTGCGTGACCAGGAGGATCCCGATGCCGAGGTCCTCGCGGAGCGCGGCGAGGTGGTCGAGGATGCGGCGCTGGACGGTGACGTCGAGGGCGCTCGTGGGCTCGTCGGCGAGGATGAGCTTCGGCTTGCCGGCCAAGGCGATCGCGATGAGGGCCCGCTGCTTCATGCCGCCGGACAGCTCGTGCGGGTACTGGGCGAAGACGCGTTCGGCGTCGGCGAGCCCGGCGGTGCGCAGGCTCTCCAGGGCCGCGGCGCGCCACGCGGCGGCGTCGCGGCGGCGCGGCTCGTTGAACCTCACGGCCTCCACGACCTGCTGCCCGATCTTCTTGACCGGGTTGAGGGAGGTGTTCGGGTCCTGCGGGATGAAGCCGACGTAGTTGCCGCGCACGAGGGCCATGCGCCGGTCGCTCCAGCCGGTGACGTCCACATCGGAGTACTGGACGGTGCCGGAGCGCCGGCGGGCCGCGGGCGGCAGGAGGCCCAGCGCGGCCTGGACCAGGGTCGTCTTGCCGGAGCCGGACTCGCCGACGAGGGACACGAACTCCCCCGGTCCGACGTGCAGGGACGCGTCGCGGACGGCGGGCGTCCAGCGCCGCCCGGCGCGGTACTCGACCGTGAGGTTCCGGAGGCGCAGCAGCGGGTCGGTCATCGTCGCGGGTCCTTCCTGAGCGAGGTGGAGATGCGGTGCGCGGCGATCACGACGAGCGCGAGCGCGGTGCCGGGCAGGATCGAGATCCACGGGTGGACCGCCACGTAGTCGCGGCCCTCGGCGACCAGGAGACCCCATTCGGGCTCGGGCGGCGGGGAGCCGTAGCCGAGGAACCCGAGCGAGGCCACGGCGAGGACGGCGGTGCCGACCTCCAAGGCGGCCAAGGCGATCACGGAGCTGAGCGAGTTGGGGACGACGTGCCGGGCGAGGACGGCGAGGCGGCCCGCGCCCGCGCCGTACGCGGCCTTCACGTAGTCCTGGCCGACGACGGCGAGCACTTCGGAGCGCATGACGCGCGCGAACGACGCGATCGAGGAGATGCCGACCGCGAGCGCGATGTTGTTGGCACTGTAGCCGAGGACGGAGACGACGACCATCGCGAGCAGGAGGCTCGGGATGGCGAGGAAGACGTCCACGACGCGCATGATCGCGTTGTCCCAGAGCTTCCCGAAGTACCCGGCGACCAGTCCGATCACCGTGCCGATCCCGAAGGCGACGACGACGGCGAGGAGCGTCGCGGTGAGCGTGGTGCGGGCGCCGTAGACGCAGCGGGCGTACAGGTCGCGGCCGAGCCGGTCGGTCCCGAACCAGTGCTCGGCGCTCGGCGGCGCGAAGCTCGCCGACGGGTCGCCCGTGTAGGGGCTGAAACTCGTGAAGAGCTGCGGGAGCAGGGCCCAGCCGACGGCGAGGGCCACGACGACCCAGGCGGCGGCGAGGACTGGCTGGCGGAGGATCTCGCGGGTGGCGCGGGGCGCGGCGAGCGCGGTCATCGGGCCTCCAGGGCGAGCGTGGCCCGCAGGCGCGGGTCCAGCAGCGGGTAGACGAGGTCGACGGCGAGGTTGATAAACGCGAAGCTCGCGGCGACGAGGACCACGATCCCCTGCACCAGCGGCACGTCGAGCGTGTTGATCGCGGTCTGCGTCAGGCGTCCGACGCCTTCGCGGGCGAACACGGTCTCGGTGATGACCGACCCGGCGATGAGGTTCCCGAAGGTGATGCCGGTGATGGTGAGCGCGGGCAGGCTCGCGTTGCGGAAGACGTCGCCGGTGACGATCTGCTCGCGGGTGGCGCCCTTGGCGCGGCTGGTGGTGACGTACCCGGATTCGAGTTCGGCGGTGAAGCGGCGCACCAGGAGCTGCGCGATGGGCCCGGAGACGGGGATCGCGAGCGTCACGAGCGGCAGGACCAGGCTCGCGGGGCCGTCGGAGCCGAACGCGGGGAACCAGCCGAGCTTGAACGCGAACACCTGGAGCAGCAGGATCCCGGAGAGGAACACCGGGACCGAGACGGCGGCCGAGGGCAGCGATTCGACGAGGTTCCGCAGCCAGGGCCGGCGCGTGGAGGTCGCGGTCAGGGCGATGCCGTACGCGATGAGCGCGGCGAGCGCGAGCGCCCCGGCGGAGAGCAGGAGCGTGCTCGGGAGGACCCCGAGGACCGCTTCGGTGACGGGCTTGCCGGACTGGACGGAGTTGCCGAAGTCCCCGGCGAGGGCGCGCCCGAGGCGCTCGAAGTACTGGACGAGGACGGGCTCGTCGAAGCCGTAGTTGGCGGCGACCTGCGCGCGGACCTCGGGCGGGATCGTGTTGAGCTCGGCGGGGTCGAACAGGAGGTCCTCGGGGTTCGCGGGGAGCACGAACAGCAGGACGAACGTGAGGGTGAACGCGGCCCAGACCACGAAGAGGGCCCGGCCGGTCTTCAGTGCGGCGTACCGGAGCACGGTGGTTCCTTTCCGGACGGTCGCGGCGGCCGGGTACCCCGGCCGCCGCGGCGCGTCACTCGGACTTCCAGGCGTCCACGAAGTGGTTGCGGGACTGGGCGTCGAAGACGATCCCGTGGACGTAGGGCGCCTGGGCGATCACCTGCGACGGGTTGTAGACCGGGCTGACCAGCGCGTACTGCTCCAGGAGGAGGTCCTGCGCGGCCTCGGCGTACTCGTTCCGCAGGTCCGGGTCGAGGGTGGTCTCGAGCTTCCCGAGGACCTCCGCGACCTGGTCGGCGTCGATGCCGGGCGAGTCGGCGGTGATGTACGAGGAGTTGCCGAGCGCGGGGTTGTAGACGAGGTTGAGGACGGCGGGGTCGTTGCGGGACCGGTTGGCGGCCACCACGTTCCAGTCGGTGGCGGCGGACGCGAACGCGGCCGTGTAGTCGGGGATGGGGACGACGGTGAGCCGGAGGTCGATGCCGATCGCCTGGAGGTCCTGCTGGATCGACTCGTACGCGGGCTTGTTCACGACGAGGTTGTTGATGCCCAGGAGCTTCACTTCGAGGCGCTTGCCGTCCTTGGTGCGGATCCCGTCGTCGCCGGGGGTCCAGCCGGCCGCGTCGAGGAGGCGCGCGGCCTCGTCGGGGTCGTAGCGCAGCACCGAGTCGGAGTAGTCGGCGTGGCCTTGGACGGAGGGCGCGAGCACGGAGTCGGCGATCGAGTAGTTGTCGGTGAGGACGGTCTGCTCGACGGCCTCGCGGTTCCAGCCGAGCTGGATCGCCTTGCGCACGTTGATGTCGTTCGTCGGGAACAGCGACGAGTTCAGGTTGAAGAAGATGGCGGTGCCGGAGACGCCGCGGCTGATGATGTCGAAGCCCTGGTCGGTGAGGGGCTGCTCGTCGGTGGTGCCGACGTCGAGGGTCGCGTCCAGTTCGCCGGAGACGAGCGAGCCGGTGCGGACGCTGGCCTCGGGGACGGTGTTGAAGACGACGCGGTCGAGGTAGGCCTCGCCGTCGTGGCCGAGCGCGGGCGGGGCCCAGTCGTAGCCCTCGCGCTTGACGAGGACGGTCTTGACCTGCTCCTCCCAGGACTCGTAGACGAACGGGCCGGTGCCGATGATCTTGAGCGGGTCGGTGCGCTCCTCGGCGCTCAGCGCGAGCGTGGAGAGGGACAGGAACCCGGGCTGGGCGTTCGCGGTGAAGGAGCTGGCCTGGAGGAAGCTCGCGAGGGGCCGCTCGAAGCGGATGACGGCGGTGTGCGGGTCGGGCGTGAGGGTCTCGATGTACCCGGGGAGGAGCTGGGCGCCGTTCGGGTTGATGCCCAGGGCCTCGTCGCCGTGCACGTACTGGTCGAAGTTGGCCTTGACGACCGCGGAGTCGAAGGGCGTGCCGTCGGAGAAGGTGACGTCGTCGCGGAGGTGGAACGTGAACTCGGTGAGGTCGTCGTTGTACTCCCAGGACTCGGCGAGCCAGGGCGTGATCTCGCCGGTGTCGGGGTCCTGCCAGGTGAGCTTGTCGGTGATGTTGTTGCCGATGGTCGATTCGGCGTAGTTGGTGCCCCACTGCGGGTCGGGGCTGCGCTGGTAGTCGATGAGCGCGAATTCGAGGGTGCCGCCGCTGACGGGACTGCCGTCGTCAGCGGCGGCGGTGTCGCCGCCGGAGGCGCGGGTGGCTCCGAGCCACGCGATCCCGGCGGCGAGGACGAGGGCTGCGGCGCCTGCGATCCAGGGCCACTTGCGTTTCGGTCGTGCTGCGGCGGCGATGGTCTGGCTGAGTTCGGACATGGCGGTGCTCCAGTGGGCTCGGTGCCGGGGATGTGGTCTCGGGGCGGTCAGCGCCGACAGAGCGCACCGGCGATGCGCGCGAGGTCGATCTCGCGGCGGGAGTGCAGGAGCGTCGTTCGCATATACTCGACCTTACCGATAGGATTAGTCGAGAATCAAGGGTGACGTGTGCCATAGGTCGCCGAGCGGGCCGCGAGGAGCGCCGCCAGCTCGTCGACGGCGGCCGGGAGCCGCGCGGCCTTCCTGCGCAGCAGCCACATCGCGACCGGGGTCCGGTCGTCCTTGATGGGCCGCACGGTGATGAGGCCGCCGCGGGCGAGCGGGTCGCCGTGGACGGAGTAGTCGGGCAGGATCGTCGCGCCCAGGCCCTCGGCCACGAGCATCTTCCCCATCTCGGCGCCGTCCACGCTGTGCCACACCGCGGGCAGGCGGGACCCGAAGAGCCGCATGGCGAACCGGTGCATGACGTAGCCCGCGCGCATCCCCACGAAGGTCTCCGCGCGCAGGTCCTCGGCACTCACCTCCGCCTGGGCGGCGAGCGGGTGGGCGCCGGGCAGGACCGCGACGGGCCGGCCGCGCTTGAGTTCGGCCCCTTGGAGGTTCGCGGGGAAGGCGGGGCCGCCGAGGACGTTCACGAGGCCGAGGTCCAGGGAGCCGTCGGCGAGCCCGGCCTCGATCTCGTCCTGCTGGAGGGCGCGGACCTCGACGCGGGCGCCGGGGCGGCCCAGCCGGAAGTCGCGGATGGCCGGGAGCAGGAGGCTCGCGGTGCCCGCGTTGACGGTGCCGACGCGGATCGCGCGGGCCGCGGCGGTCGCCGCGGCGGACTGGAGCCGGTCCACGGCGTCGAGCACGCCGACCATGTGCTCCAGGAGCTCCTTGCCGCGCAGGGTGATCCGGGCGCCGTCGCGGCGGCGCTCCAGGAGCGTGACGCCGAGTTCGCGCTCGAGCTTGCTCACCGCCTCGCTCAGCGCGGGCTGCGAGACGTGCAGGTGCTCGCTCGCGCGCCGCAGCGACCCGTGCCGCGCGACCGCCGCCACGTACTCCAGTTGTTCGATGCGCATCCGCCGCCCGCCTCCGGTCTTCGGTGCGGCCGATGGGGTTATCGGCCGAACCGATGGTCGAGAGCTGTTCCTCAACAGTATTTCCTAGTAACTTGATAGGAAAAGATTACTCCGAGGAAGGGGCTCAGCACAATGACGAACGGACAGGACGCGCCCGACTGGTCCACCAGGCCGGACACGCCGGACGGGTGGGTCGCCCGCGCCCGCGAGGTCGCCGCGCGGCTCGCGGTCGACGCCGTGGCCCGCGACCGGGAGGGCGCGACCCCATACGCGGAGGTCGAGCTGCTCAAGGACGCCGGGCTCGTCCCGCTCCTCGCCCCCGCCGAGTACGGCGGCGGCGGGCAGGACTGGACCACCGCGTACCGCGTGATCCGGGCCGTCGCCGCGGGCGACGGGTCCATCGGGCAGCTCCTCGGCTACCACTACCTGTGGGCCTGGGCCGCAAGGCTGGTCGGCACCCCCGCGCAGATCGAGGCCGTCGAGCGCCAGGCCGCCGAGGAGGGCTGGTTCTTCGGCGGGGCCGTCAACCCCCGCGACGACGATCTCCTCATCCGCGAGGAGCACGGGGAGCTCGTCTTCAACGGCCGCAAGACGTTCTCCACCGGCGGGAAGGTCTCCGACGTCACCGTGCTCGAAGGGGTCCTGGAGGGCACCGACAAGCACGTCTTCGCGATCGTCCCCACCGACCAGGACGGCATCGTGTTCGCCGGGGACTGGGACAACCTCGGCCAGCGCCTCACCGAGTCCGGCTCGGCGGTCATCGAGGACGTGCGCGTCCCGTGGGCGGCCGCCGCCGGGTACGTCGCCAGGGCCGACGGGTACGAGTTCGTGCCGCGCACCTACAACACGCTGAACGTGCCGCTGATCCAGCTGGTGTTCACCAACTTCTACCTCGGGATCGCCCAGGGCGCACTGGAGACGGCCGCCGCGTACACGCGCGAGAAGACGAGGGCGTGGCCGTACGCCGCGGACCGGAAGGAGCGCGGGGTCGACGAGTTCTACGTGCAGGAGGCGTACGGGGACCTCCAGTCGAAGCTGTGGGCCGCGGAGGCGCTCGCGGAGCGGGCCGCGGGGCTCATCGAGGCGATCAACGCGCATGCGGACGACGTGACGCCCGAGGAGCGGGGCGAGGCGGCGGTGGTCATCGCCGCGGCGAAGCAGACCGCGATCGACGCGGGCCTGGAGATCGGCACGCGGGTGTTCGAGGTGACGGGCGCGCGGGCGAGCGCGAACGCGGTGGGGCTGGACGTGTTCTGGCGCAACATCAGGACGCATTCGCTGCACGATCCGGTGGCGCACAAGCGGGCCGAGGTGGGCCGGTACGCGCTGACCGGCGAGCTGCCCGAGCCGACCTGGTACACGTGACCGTCCTTTCCCGACCATTCCGATCCTCTTTACATGGAGCCGCACATGAGCACACCGTCCACCGAGCCGCTGAAATTCGCGTACTGGGTCCCGAACGTCTCGGGGGGCCTGGTGGTGTCGAAGATCGAGCAGCGCACCGACTGGAGCTACGAGTACAACGTGGAGCTCGCCCGCCTCGCCGAGGCGTCGGGGTTCGAGTACGCGCTCTCGCAGGTCCGCTACATCGCCTCGTACGGGGCGGCGTACCAGCACGAGTCGACGTCGTTCAGCCTGGCGCTGCTGCTGGCGACGCAGCGGCTCAAGGTCATCGCCGCGGTCCATCCGGGGCTGTGGCATCCGGGGGTCCTCGCGAAGTGGATCGCCACCGCCGACCAGCTGTCCGGGGGCCGCGCGGCGGTGAACGTCGTCTCGGGCTGGTTCAAGGACGAGTTCACGAAGCTCGGCGAGCCGTGGCTGGAGCACGGCGAGCGGTACCGGCGCTCGGAGGAGTTCATCCGGTACCTCAAGGAGATCTGGACGGGCGAGCACGCCGAGCTGAACGGCGACTTCTACCGGCTGCACGACTTCGACCTGAAGCCCAAGCCCGTCGCCGCCGAGGGCAGGCCGCACCCGGAGGTGTTCCAGGGCGGGAACTCGCTCGACGCGCGCGGCATGGCCGGGCGGGTCTCGGACTGGTACTTCGCGAACGGGAACTCCCCCGAGGGCGTGGAGGCGCAGATCCGGGACGTGCGGGAGGTGGCCGCGGTCCACGGGCGCACGGTCCGCTTCGGCGTCAACGGGTTCCTCATCGCCCGCGACACCGAGGCCGAGGCGCGGGCGGTCCTGCGGGAGATCCTCGACAAGGCCGACCGCGAGGCCGTGGCGGGCTTCGGGGCGGCCGTGAAGCAGGCCGGGCAGTCCACCGGGGACGGCCAGGGCATGTGGCAGGACTCCGGGTTCGAGGACCTCGTGCAGTACAACGACGGGTTCCGCACCGGCCTGATCGGGACGCCCGAGCAGGTCGCGCACCGGATCCTCGAGTACAAGCGGCGCGGCGCGGACCTGCTGCTCCTGGGGTTCCTGCACTACCTGGAGGACGTCGAGTACTTCGGGCGGCACGTGCTGCCGATCGTGCGGGAGCTCGAAGCGGCGGAACTGGAGCGGGTGCCGTGAGCGACCCCGTCTGTACCGTCCTCGACGCCGCGGCCGCGCTCGGCGCGGCGTCGGGGCTCGCCGGCGAGTTCGCGGCGGGCGCCGCCGAGCGCGACGCCCGCCGGACCCTCCCGTACGCCGAGCTCGACCGCCTCGCGGCCTCGGGGCTCCTCGCGATCACCGTGCCGCGGGAGCACGGCGGCGCGGACCTGCCGACTTCAGTGGTCGCGGAGGTGGTCCGGCGCCTGGCCGCAGGCGACCCGAACATCGCGCAGATCCCCCACAGCCACTTCGTGTACGTCAACCAGCTGCGGTTGCAGGGCGACGGCGCGCAGCAGCGGCGCCTGTTCGCGGAAGTCCTGCGCGGCAAGCGGTTCGGGAACGCGCAGACCGAGTTCGGGACGAAGCACGTGCGGGACCACCGGACCGCGCTGACCCCGGACGGGGAGGGCCGGTGGCGGTTGAACGGCACGAAGTTCTACTGCACGGGCGCGCTGTTCGCCGACTGGATCCCGGTGCTGGCGCACCTGGGGGTCGACGGGCCGATGCACGTGGCGTGGGTGCGCCGCGACGCCCAGGGCGTCGAGGTGATCGACGACTGGGACGGCATCGGGCAGCGGACCACCGCGAGCGGCACCGTGCGGCTCCGGAACGTCGCGGTGACGGACGAGTGGGTCACCCCCTACGCGGTGACCTTCGACGGGCCGCAGACGTACGGGGCGTTCGCGCAGGTCCTGCACGCGGCGATCGACGCCGGAATCGGCAGGGCCGCTTTGGAGGAGGCCGCGGAGTTCGTGCGCACGAAGTCGCGGCCGTACCCCGACGCGGGCGTCGAGCGGGCCGCGGACGACCCGCTGACGGTGCGCGCGTTCGGGGAGATGGAGCTGGCGCTGCGCGGCGCGGAGGCGCTGCTCAAGGAGGCGGCGTCCGCTGTGGACGACGCGAACGCGGACCTGACCGAGGAGTCCGCTGCGCGGGCGTCCCTGGCGGTCGCGGCGGCGCGGGCGGCGACCGCGAAGGCCGCGGTCGACACCGCGAGCCGGGTGTTCGAGGCCGCCGGGACGCGCAGCGCGCTGGCGGGCCTGAACCTGGACCGGCACTGGCGCAACGCCCGCGTCCACACCCTGCACGACCCGGCGGCGTGGAAGGTCCAGCACCTGGGCCGGTGGGCCCTCGACGGGGCGCCGCCGCCGCGCCACGGCCAACTGTGAGGAGAGAAGCGTTGAGCGCGTTGCAGTTCCACTGGTTCCTGCCGACGAACGGCGGGGACGGGCGACAGGTCGTGGACGGCGGCCACGGGGTCGGGGCGGGGGCGTCCTCGCGTCCCGCGTCGGTGTCGTACCTGGGCCAGGTCGCGCGGGCGGCCGAGGACAACGGGTTCGCGGCGGCGCTGACGCCGACGGGCGCGTGGTGCGAGGACGCCTGGGTGTCCACGGCGATGCTCTCGCAGGTGTCGGCGCGGCTGAAGTTCCTGGTGGCGTTCCGCCCCGGGAGCGTCTCGCCGTTCCTGGCCGCGCAGATGGCGGGCACGTTCCAGCACCTGACGGGCGGGCGGCTGCTCCTCAACGTCGTCACCGGCGGCGAATCGCACGAGCAGCGCATGTACGGCGACTTCGCGGACAAGGACGCCCGCTACGAGCGGTGCGGGGAGTTCCTGCACGTCGTGCGGCGCCTGTGGGCCGGGGAGACCGTGGACTTCGAGGGGAAGCACCTGCGAGTGGAGGGCGCACGGCTCGCGCAGCTCCCCGACCCGGTGCCCGACATCTACTTCGGAGGGTCGTCCCCGGCGGCCGGGCTCGTCGCGGCCGAGCACGCCGACGTGTACCTGACCTGGGGCGAGCCGCCCGCGGCCGTCGCCGAGAAGGTGCGCTGGATCAGGGAGCTCGCGGGCGGGCGGGCGATCCGGTTCGGACTGCGCGTCCACGTCGTCAACCGCGACACCTCCGCGGAGGCGTGGGCCGAGGCGGACCGGCTGCTCGCCGGGATCGGCGAGGACGACATCGCGCGCGTCCAGGCCGGGCTGCGGCGCTCGGAGTCCGAGGGCCAGCGCCGGATGCTCGACCTCAACGGCGGCAGCAAGTCCGGACTGGAGATCCATCCCGGGCTGTGGGCCGGGATCGGGCTGGTGCGCGGCGGCGCGGGGACGGCGCTGGTCGGCTCGCATACCGAGGTCGCGGACCTCATCGAGGAGTACCGGGAGGTCGGGATCGAGGAGTTCGTGCTCTCGGCCTACCCGCACCTGGAGGGCGCGTACTGGTTCGGCGAAGGCGTCCTGCCGGAGCTGGAGCGGCGCGGCCTGTGGTCGCACCCGGCGCCGCCGCGCGCCCGGGCCGCGGCCGTCCCGTTCGCCAACTGAACCGACCCCTAGGAGGCACCCCATGTCCCTGACCACCAACCAGGACCTCGACCCGCGACGGCTGCGGGAGGCGTTCGGCGCCTTCCCGACCGGGGTGGTGGCCGTGGCCGCCGCCGTGGACGGGCGGGTGACCGGCCTGGCGGCGAGCTCGTTCACGTCGGTGAGCCTGGACCCGCCGCTCGTGTCGTTCTCGATCGCGACGTCCTCGAAGACCTGGCCGGACCTGCGCCGGGCCCGGCACCTGGGCCTGACGGTGCTCGCCGACCACCACGGGGCGGTGTGCCGGCAGCTCGCCGGGGACCCGGCGACGCGGTTCGCGGGGCTCGCGCTGAGCGCCACGGAGGACGGCGCGGTGACCCTCGACGACGGGCTGGCGCGCTTCGACTGCTCGGTGTACCGGGAGGTCGAGGCGGGCGACCACGTGATCGTGCTGCTGCGGCTCCACGCCGTGGAGCACTCGGACGCGACCGGGCCGCTGGTGTTCCACCGCAGCGGGTTCCGCAGCCTCGCGAGTTGAGGAGTGGACGGCCGTACACACTTAGTGTACGGTCGTCCGCATGACCGACCACTTCGCCGGGGACGACCGGACGATGCGCGAGCGGATGCTCGCCGGGGACTTCTACATCGCCGACGACCCCGAACTGGAGGCGCTCATGGCGCGCGCCGCCCGGCTCGCCGAGCGGTACCGGGCCGATTTCACCGAGGACTACGAGGCCGCACGCAAGCACCTCGCCGAACTGCTCGGGGAGGTCGGCGAGGGCGTGTTCATCAGGCCGCCGCTGTACGTCGACTACGGGTCGAACATCAGGATCGGGGCGCGGTCGTTCGCGAACTACGGGCTCGTCGCGCTCGACGTGGCGCCCATCGTCATCGGCGAGGACGTCCAGATCGGCCCGAACGTGCAGCTGCTGACCCCGACACACCCGGTCGAGCCGGGCCCGCGCCGCGACAAGCTGGAGGCCGCGAAGCCGATCACGATCGGCGACAACGTGTGGATCGGCGGCGGCGCGATCGTCTGCCCCGGCGTCCAGATCGGTGAGAACACGGTGGTCGGCGCGGGCGCGGTGGTCGTGAAGGACCTGCCCGCGAACGTCGTCGCCGTCGGCAACCCCGCCAAGGTGATCCGGACGATCGGTGGGTGAACCGCGGCCGCGGCGCCGCGACCCCGACCGGCGCGAGCGGATCATCGCCGCGTGCCTCGACGTCATCGCCGAGGCGGGCGTCGCGGGGACCTCGCACCGGAAGGTGGCCGCCGCGGCGGACGTGCCGCTCGGGTCGATGACGTACCACTTCACCGGGATGGACGAGCTGCTGCGCGAGGCGTTCACACGCTTCGCGACCGGCGTCAGCGACGGCTTCGAGGCGGCCATGGCCGCGGCCGACGGGCCCGAGGAGGCTGCGGAGGCCGTGGTCGCGATCATCACCGACAGCGTGTTCGGCTCCCAGCGCGACCTGGTCCTCACCCACGAGCTGTACACGCTCGCCGCCCGCGAGCCCGCGTACCGGGCGCTCACCAACGCGTGGATGGCCCGCTCCCGCGCGGCCCTCGAACGCCGCTTCGACCCCGCCACCGCGCGGATGGTCGACGCGCTCATCGAGGGTCTCACGATCCACCGCGCGCTCGACACCGAGCCGTGCGACCCGAGTATCGTCGCCGAAGCCGTCCGGCGGATCACCCTGCGAGAGGACCACCCCTGATGGAGAGCGTCACCAAGAACCGCCAGAGCCCGGAGACGTTGCGCGCCATGGTGGCCCGCGCGTACGGGGAAGACCAGGTCCCGGACGGGGACTGCTGCGAGGAGCTGGGCCACGGCTGGTTCAACGTCGCGTACCTGCTGCGCCTGCGCGACGGGTCGCGGGTCGTCCTCAAGATCGCGCCCCCGCCCGGCGTCGAGGTCATGACGTACGAGCGCGGCGCCATGGACATCGAGCTGGCGGCGCTCGCGCTCATCCGCGAGCACACCGACGTGCCCGTGCCGGACGTCCACTTCGCCGATGCGAGCCTGGAGCTGTGCGACGCCCCGTACTTCTTCATGCCGTACATCGACGCCGAAAACATCGGGATCGTCCAGGACTCGCTCGCCCCGGAGGAACTCGCGGCCTACTGGGAGCAGCTCGGCGCGCTCAACGCGCAGCTCAACGGCATCAAGGGCACCGGGTTCGGGCCGCTGCTGGACCCGCGGTTCGGCACGTGGCGCGAGGCGTTCCTGGGCATGGCCGAGGACGCGCTCGGCGACGGCGAGCGCCGCGGCGTCGACCTCGGCCACGGATACGACCGGATCCGCGAGGTCCTCGCGGCCCACGCCGGCAGCCTCGACGAGGTGACCGAGCCGCGCTTCGTCGAATGGGACCTGTGGCCCAGCAACGCGATGGCCCGCGACGGCCGCGTCGTCTGCATCATCGACCATGAGCGGGCCTTCTGGGGCGACCCGCTCATGGAGGGCGGGTTCTGCGGCGCCGAACTGCCCGCGATCTCCGACGCCGCGTCGTTCGCGCGCGGTTGGGGCCGTGGGGAACTCACCGCGACCGAGCGGACCCGGCGCCGCCTCTACGGGCTGTACCTGCTGGTCGTCATGGTCGTCGAGACCGACTACCGCGGGCACACCGACACGAAGCAGTACGACTGGGCCCGCGGGGAACTCGACGGGCTCATGGCGCTGTTCGACGCGTGAGCACCAGGACCGAGGGCGTCGAGGCCCTGGCCGACGCGCCCGTCGGCGGCCTCCTGTGGCGCGGCACCGCGCAGGCGACGATGTCCGTGGGGATCTACGGGATCTACGCGCTCACCAACGCCGCGTTCGTCGCCCACGGCGTCGGCCCGACCGCGATGGGCGCGGTCAACCTCGTCGCGCCCGTCCTCCTCGTCCTCAGCGCCCTGTCGACCACCGTCGGGACCGGCGGTGCGTCCCTGGTGTCGCGGGCCCTCGGCGCCGGGGACGCGACCGGCGCGGCGCGCGCCGCGGGGAACGCGTTCCTGCTGTTCTGGACCGGCGCCCTCGCGATGACCGTGGTCGGTCTCGCGTGCCTCGAACCGCTGCTGACCGCGCTCGGCGCCGAGGGCCCGATGCGCGGCTACGCCCGCGACTACGCCGTCCTCATCCTCGCCTCGACGCTCGTCGGGACCGGGTTCTCCAGCCTCATCAGAGCCGAAGGGCGCCTTCGGTTCGCGACGATGCAGTGGGTCGCGCCGGTCCTCGTCCAGATCGTCCTGGACCCGGTCCTCATCTACGGGTTCGACATGGGGGTGCGCGGCGCGGCCCTCGGCACCGCGGGCGGGCAGGCCGTCTCGGCCGCGATGGCCCTGTGGTTCTTCTTCTGGCAGCGCGACCGGCCCTACCGGATCCGCGCCGCCCACCTGCTCCCCCACCCGCCGACCCTCCGGGCGCTCCTGGGGGTCGGCTCGCCGTCGATGCTCGCCGGGCTCGGCGCCACCGCGCTGACGCTCCTGGTGAACAACCTCCTCGTCACCGCCGCCGCGGTCACCGCGTACGCCGTCGCCGCGCGCGTCCAGGTCTTCGCGGTCATGCCCCAGCAGGGCGTCAGCATGGGCATGCAGCCGATCGTCGGGTTCAACACCGGCCGCGGCCGCCCCGACCGGGTCCACCGCGCCCGGACCCTCGCCCTGCGCACCACGATCGCGTACAGCACCGCCGCGGCCGCCTGCACCGCGCTCCTGGCCGGGCCGATCACCACTGCGCTGCTCGGTGCGCCGTCCGGCGAGGCCGCGACCGCCCTGCGGCTCATCGCGATCGGCGTCGCCGCCTCCGGCGTGCCGCTGCTGGTCTCGGCGTACTTCCAGGCCGTCGGCGCGCCCCTGCCGTCCTACCTCATCTCGATCGGGACGCTCCTGGTCCTCAAGATCCCCGCGGTCCTCGCCTTCAGCGCCGCCGGGCCCGCGGGCGTGTGGACCGGCCTGGCGGTCGGCGACCTCGCCGCCGCCGCGGCGGCCCTGGTCCTGCTGCGGGTGTTCGCGGTTGTACGCCCCGCGCGGGCCGTACCCCCCGCGATGTAGGGCGATTGACGACTCCCGGGCGATCCCGGGGCCGCCGGCGCGGCGGCACACTGGCCCGCGTGAAACTGGTCTTCCTCGGGTGGACGCGCTTCGTCGTCGTCCTCCTCGTCCTCCAAATCGGACTCGCCGGGTGGGGCGCCGTCTCCACCGGCGGCGAGCGCATCGAGCGGTTCATCGTCCACGCGGCCAACGGCGGCATGCTCATGTTCTGGCTCCTGCTGTCGACCGTGCTCGCCCTCATCGCCCGCCCCGGGCGCAAGGCCGTGCTGCTGACCGCCCTGTCCACGTTCATGATCTGGATGCAGGGCGCGCTCGCGTACGGCTTCGGCACCGACGGGATCCCGGGCGGCGTCGGCATCGCCCTCCACGCCACCAACGGCCTCGGCGTGCTCCTCATCCAGCTGGCCGTCGCCCGCCTCGCCAAGCGCGCGGTCGACGCCAAACGCGCCGAGAAGGCCCTCGCGAAGGCGGTGCCCGCGTGAACCGGCCCTTCGCGATCCTCCTGCGCGCCTGGATGATCCTGCTCCTGGTGCTCCTGGTCGTCCAGTTCGCGCTGGCCGGGTTCGGCGTCGGCTACGGCGGCGGCATCGGCCCCGGGTTCGAGCTGCACTTCCGCAACGGCGACGCCCTGCTGTACCTGTACGCGGTCGCGGTGGTCCTCGCGCGCGCCGCGCGCCTCGGCGCGAAACCGGTGTGGCTCACCGCATTGGGCACGTTCCTGGTCCTCCTCCAGCACGGCATGGCCCTGGTCAACGTGCCCGGGACGCTCTGGGGCCAGTCGCTGTTCCTCGTCCACGCGGTCAACGGGCTCGTGCTCATCCTGCTGACGTTCGGGATCGGCCGGATGCTCAAGGGCCGCATGCGCGAAGCGGCCACGGTGAACGGTTGAGGGAGGCTCTCCGCGGGCCCGAACCCGCGGAGAGCGCTCTCTCTTGTCAGCAGCGGCAGATGACGATGCCCGGGTCGAAGGCCGCGTTGAGCGCCCGCGGCTCCTCGCCGTGGCCCCAGCCATCGGTGTGCGCCTTCTCGTGCGCGCCGACCCGGTCCCAGTCGGACTGGCCCGCGCCCCAGCGCTCCATCTCGCACTTGTCGTAGACGATGTACCAGTCGCCCACGGACCACCAGGTGGCGTAGGCGAGGACGTTGTCGTAGCAGTCGCCGCCGTAGTACGTCGGCACGTTGCCGTCGATGTCCGGCGGGTAGGTGGTCCCGGTGGCGCGCTGCGCGGACACGCCGGGGTCGTCGTTCGCGGCGGCCTCCAGCTGCTCGGGCGTGGGGTCGGTGATGACGGTCAGCGTCAGGACGTTGCCGGGGTGGTCGTGCTCGTGTTCCTCGGCCGCGGGCGCCGGGGCGTCGAGCCCCAGCGTGAACATCAGGGCCAGCGTCCCGGCCGCGGCGAACAGGGTCTTCAGGGGCATACGCGCTCCTTCTGGGGGAGGTCGGGCGAATTTCATTAAGGTTTGCATACAGATACAAACCTGTCAATGAATCTCGTCCCTCTTCGCCCCGGTTTGCGCGCCCGCTAGCGGTCGGCGGCGGGCCCCTCGGGCCCGGCCCCGGGCGGCGGCACGGTCTGCGCCCATTCGGCCCAGTCCGCAAGGGCCTCATAGAGTCTGACCCCGGCCTCGATGGTCATGCGCATGGACTTGACGGACGGCGCGTCGCCGGGCTCGCCGCGGTCCTTCGCCGCCGCGTACTCGCGGAACCCGGCCGCGGCCGCGCGGTAGAACGCGGCCTCCGACGCGAGGTGCGCCCCCAGGTCCTCGGGGTCCATGAGCCAGTAGAAGAGCGAGCGGAGCAGCGATTCGAGCCGGGCGGTGTGGTCGACGGGCTCGTCGGTGAGCCAGCGCCGCACCTCGGCGAGGCCCTCGGGGGTGATGCGGTAGACCTTGCGGCCCCGCGGGCCCTCGCTGTCGACGGCGATGAGCCCGGCGTCGGCGAGCTTGCCGAGTTCGCCGTAGATCTGCGGATGCTTTGCGGGCCAGATCATCTGGAGCTGCTTCTCGAAGCGCTGCGTGAGGTCGTATCCGCTCGCGGGGGAATCGGCGAGCAGCCCGAGCAGGGCGTACCGCAACGACATCGCTGTGCCTCCTGACGTCGGCCCCGGCCCTCGGAGCTCGGATGAGTCTAGCCGCCGGACCGGCGGGCGGGTTGACGCCCGAACATTCGACATGTAGGTTTGTACACGTCATTTCTTACATGTTCATTCTTACTCCTGGAGCGATCATGAGCGACACCCCTGCGGTCCTGCTGACCGGCGCGAACGGCGGCATCGGCACGCCGGCCGCCCTCGACCTGGCCCGCCGCGGCTTCCTCGTCTACGCGGGCATGCGCCGCACCGGCCACGGCGCCTTCGACGGCGCCGACGGCATCCGCGAACTCGAACTCGACGTCACCGACCCCGGGTCGGTCGCCGCCGCGGTCGAGTGGATCGCCGCCGAGCACGGCTCGCTGCACGCGGTCGTCAACAACGCGGGCGTCATCGTGCAGGGCCCGCTCGAACTCGTCCCCGACGAGGAGCTGCACCGCCAGTTCGCCGTCAACGTCTTCGGCCCGGTCCGCCTCGTCAAGGCCGCACTGCCGCTGCTGCGCGCGGGCCGCGGCCGCATCGTGAACGTCGGGGCGCCGACCGCCTACCTGCCGATGCCGATGAACGGCCCGATCTCCGCGAGCAAGGCCGCACTGCACTCGCTGACCGCGTCGCTGCGCGGCGAGCTCGCCGCGTGGGGCATCCCCACGAGCGTCGTGGTCCCGGGCCTGGTCGACACCCGGGTCTTCGTCAAGGCCGCCGAAGCCCAACGCGCCGCGGCGGTCCCGCCTGAGCGCTTGGCGCTCTACCGGAACCACCTGGCGGCCGCAGAGCAGGCGGGCGCCAAGCAGAAGCCCGAACCCACCACCGGCACCGTCAAAGCGATCACCGCCGCAGTCACCGACCGCCACCCTAAGGCCGAGTACTTCTCCAGCCCCAACGCCCGCATCCTCTCCAAAGTCCTCCCCCGCCTCCCCCGCCCGATGCGCGAGGCGGCCGTCCTCGGAGCGCTTGGATTGCGCGGGATCACCGCGCCCGCAGCGGACCTGGTGCGCTGACTCGACGAGCGCGAGGCCGGGCATCGCCCGGCCTCGGCGCGCTCCGCCGGGTTTACACGGGCTTTGTAATATGTTACATATTACTGGCACCGCTCGACCCCCATCCGACTCGGAGCGTGACAAGTGAAGACCCGCAATGCAAGCGCGCGCAGCGCAGTGATCGCGTCCCTGGCGCTCGCGTCGCTCCTCATCGGCGCGAGTCCGGCGCTCGCCGAGACCTCGGCGGTCGTCGAGGTCGGGGCGGACGGAAGTGTCGCGGTCGACGCGGCGTTCGACGGGCCGCAGATCACCGAGGTCCGCGTCATCAACGAGGGGAAGTTCCTGGAGGTCTACTGGGACCGCTATGTGGACGAAGAGGCCGTCGTCAGCCCCGACAACCTGACGCTCCTCAACGGCGGCACCGAGATCGCCCTCAAGGCCAAGCCCGCCGCCGGGACCACCGACACGATCTTCTTCGACAAGGACAACCGGCAGATCGCCGGGACCGACGCGAACAGCATGGCCCGCCTGCCGGAGGACCTGCACCTCGCCAGCATCGCGTACACCGGGACCATCGACCCCGACCAGCCCCTGACGCTCACCGTCACCGGATCGAACATCGAAGACGCCCAAGGCAGGCCGGCCGCCGACGCCACCTACGCGGGCGTCCCCATGCTCGACTACTACACGCAGCAGACGACCACGGCCACGGGCATCACCGTCAAGGCCGCACCGCGCGTCGACCCGGCCACGCTGGAGCTGGCCGCGGCGCAGGTCGACGTGCAGCTCGCCAAGGGCGGCAACGGGATCGCCGAGACCATGGCCGACTTCGGGTGCTCGCTCGCGGTGTACGCCGCCCGCGAGAACGCCTACCTCGTGCCCGAGCACCGCGACGGGTACAACCCCGAGTCGTACGACGTCGAGGGATTCGGAGGAAGCACCTGGAACGGCTGCGTCTCCTCCATCTCCGAGCGGAACGTGCTGCGCACCAGGGGGAACGCCAACCCGTTCCTGAACACCGCCTACCCGAACGAGAACATCCTCGTCCACGAGTTCGGCCACGCCGTGCGCCTCGTCGGCATCGAGACCCAGGCCGACGAGTCCCTCTCGGACGAGCTGTACGCCGTCTACGAGAACGCCTACAACACCGGCCTGTGGCCCAACACGTACGCGATCTCCAACATCGACGAGTACTTCGCCACCCTCTCCTCGGTCTGGTTCGACGCCATGGCCGAGAAGCCCGACTGGACCGACGGCGTGCGCAGCCCCATCAACACCAGGGCGGAACTCCAGGCGTACGACCCGGTCGCCTACGCGTTCTTCGCGAAGGTCTACCCCGCCAACCTGGTCCTCCCGGCCCCCTGGGACGTCCCGGGCCCCGACGACCACCACGGCGACTACACCGAGGAGCCGCAGCTGCCCGAGCGCGAGGCCGCCGAGCACGTCGACTTCCGCACCGACACGTTCCGGATCGCCACCGACAGCCTCGGCACCGAGTACCAGATCGACCAGTACGCGGGCGACGCCGAGCACCCCGAACGCGACGTCGTCGTGTGGGCCAAATGGGGCGACGGCGTCTGGAAGCTCGCCCGCAACCACGGCCAGTACACGATCAGCGCCGCCGACGGCGGCGGCGTTCTGTCGGCGGTCTCCGACACCGAGGTCGCGTACCTCGGCGTGGAAGCCGACAAGCGCGACCCGGCCCAGCGGTGGGAGTTCATCGCCGCCACGGCCACCGAGTCGAACCCGTTCGACGGCGTGCTCGTCAACGCCGCCAACGGACTCGCGCTGACACTGGACGGCCGCGCCGGGTCCGGGACCTCCCTGACGCTCGCCGACCCCGGCGACGGCACCAGGTGGATCCTGGAGGACACCACCAGGACCGCGGCCCAGGGCACGGCCGCCTACCTCCTCCCGGACTGCGCGCGCTGACCGGAATCGACGGAGTTCGGCGCGGCTATGCTCCGGCCATGCCGAACTCCTCGTACCTGTGCGCGACCGACCTCAAGTCGCTGTACCCCTCCACCACCGACGCGTCGTTCACGCCGGAGACCGACGTGATCGCCTACGACGTGCGCTGCGTACCGCTCCTGTGGCTCGCGCTGTTCCGCCCCGCCGACCTCGTCACCCAGTCGATCCTCGTCGAGGCCGACCCCGACGCCGAGTACTTCGAGTTCGGCCCCGACGGCGACCTCGTGCCGGTCGAGCCCGACGAGGAGGAGCAGGACGAGATCGTGGAGGCGACCGCGCCGATCACGGCCAAGGAGCAGGCGCTCGCGCAGCTCGACGCCGCCGTCCCGGTCCTCGACCGGATCTTCGCCGCCGAAGGCCCGCTGGACGGGCACGCGGCCATGCTCCGCCAAGCGGTCGCCGCCGCTCCCGGCGCATACGTCACGATCGAGCTCGACGAGATCGAGGGCCTGTGGGAGCCGGGGACCTTCCAGCCCGCGCTGCGAGAGGCGCTCGCGGCCCTGGACGGCGCGGCCGGCCCGGAGGCCGGCCGCGCGCACCTCGTCGAACTCGCGCAGCTGCGCGCGGGCCGGCCGTTCCCGCCCGCGCGGCTCCTGCTCGACGGCCCCGAGGACGTCGCTGACGACGACCTCTGGAACCTCGTGCGCCTGCTCGGCGCCAACTTCCACGCCGAAGTGCCTTGGGAGCCTTCGAACTAGGCCCTCAGCAGCAGCGCGCCCGCGGGTGCTCGTCGCCCCGGTCGGTGCGCCACCGCTCGAACTCGCGGCGCGGCATTGCCGGGACGCCCGGGTGGGCGAGCCGGTGCCGCTCCACGTAGCGGTCGTAGGCGGACTCGCCGGTGAGCTCCCGCAGGTACCACCGGACGAGACCGAGCAGGCGGCGCGCCGTCACGGCCGGTCCTCGGCCGTGCCGGACTCCTCAGTGGACCGGACACGTCCGGCGGACACGAGGAGTTTCGACTCGACGTACGGGGCCTCGGTCGACGGCAGCGGCTCGGGGGCCCGCACCGCGCGCCAGCAGATCCAGGCCGCGTTGAGGATGACGATCACCACCAGCAGCGCGAAGAACGCCGCGAGGACGCCGTCCACCGTGGAGTTCGTGACGACGGTCCGCATCTGGTCCAGGTCCTTCGCCGGGGCGAGCACCTCGCCCTGGTCCAGCGCGGCGGCGTACCGCTCGCGCTGCGCGAAGAACCCGATCCGCGGGTCGTCGGAGAAGACCTTCTGCCAGCTCGCGGTCAGCGTCACCGTGGCGACCCAGGCGAGCGGCACGGCCGTCACCCACGCCCATCGCAGGCGCCCGCTCTTGACGAGCACGGTGGTCGCGACGGTGAGCGCGATCGCGGCGAGCAGCTGGTTCGCGATGCCGAACAGCGGGAACAGCTGGTTGATGCCGCCGAGCGGGTCGTTGACCCCGGCGTAGAGGAAGTACCCCCACGCGAGCACCACGACCGCGCTGGTCGCCCAGATGCCCGGCTTCCAGGAGACCCGGCCGAGGGGCTTCCAGACGTTGCCGAGGGTGTCCTGGAGCATGAAGCGGCCCACGCGGGTTCCAGCGTCCACAGTGGTGAGGATGAACAGGGCCTCGAACATGATCGCGAAGTGGTACCAGAAGGCCTTGAGCCCGTCGCCCCCGAAGACCGAGGACAGGATCTCCGACATGCCCACGGCGAGCGTCGGGGCGCCGCCGGTGCGGGCGACGAGGGACTCCTCCCCCACCGCGTCGGCGGCCGCTTGCAGGTCCTGCGGGCTGATGGTGAAGCCCAGGTTGGCGACGGCCGTCGAGGCGGACTCCACTGTGGTGCCGAGGACGCCCGCGGGGGCGTTCATGGCGTAGTAGAGGCCCGGGTCGAGGATGCACGCGGCGATGAGGGCCATGACGGCGACGAACGACTCCATGAGCATGGCGCCGTAGCCGATCATGCGGACCTGCGACTCCTTCTGGATCATCTTCGGCGTGGTGCCCGAGGAGATGAGCGCGTGGAACCCCGAGAGCGCGCCGCACGCGATCGTGATGAACACGAACGGGAACAGCTTGCCCGAGAACACCGGTCCGGTGCCGTCGACCGCGAAGTCGGTGATCGCCTCGGTCTGGAGGATCGGGGCGACGATGAGCACGCCGACGGCGAGCAGGCCGATCGTCCCGATCTTCATGAACGTGGACAGGTAGTCGCGCGGCGTCAGCAGCATCCACACCGGCAGCACCGCGGCGAGGAACCCGTAGACGACGAGGCAGAACACGAGCGTCTGCGGGCTGAGCGTGAACGCGTCGGCCCACGAGGAGGCCTGGACCCAGCCGCCCGCGATGATCGCGAGGACGAGCAGCGCGACGCCGATGAGGCTCGTCTCCAGGACTCTGCCGGGTCTGAGCGTGCGCATGTAGAAGCCCATGAGCAGCGCGATCGGGATGGTCATCGCGATCGAGAACGTGCCCCACGGGGACGCGGCCAGCGCGTTGACGACGACGAGCGCGAGCACCGCGAGCAGGATGATCATGATCGAGAAGACGCCGACGAGCGCGGCGGCGCCGCCGATCGGGCCGATCTCGTCGCGGGCGAGCTGGCCGAGGCTCCTGCCGTTGCGGCGCATGGAGATGAAGAGGATGACCATGTCCTGGACGCATCCGGCGAAGATGGCCCCGATGATGATCCACATGGTGCTGGGCAGGTAGCCCATCTGCGCGGCGAGGACGGGGCCGACCAGGGGTCCGGCGCCGGCGACGGCGGCGAAGTGGTGGCCGAGGAGGACGCGGCGGTCGGTGGGCTGGAAGTCCACGCCGTCGTCGAGGCGCTCGGCGGGCGTGGCGCGGGTGTCGTCGACCTGCAGGACGCGGTTGGCGATGAAGCGGGCGTAGAAGCGGTAGCCGATGGCGTAGGAGCCGAGGGCCGCGATGACGAGCCAGAATGCGGAGACCTCTTCGCCGCGGACCAGGGCGATGACGGCCCAGGCGATGGCCGCGGCGATCGATATCGCGGTCCATATGAGGATGGACCGCCAGCTCGGCCGGGATCTGGTGCTGTCGGGGGTGGTCATGTCGTCCTCCGGAGGTTCGGCCGCGGGGGCCGGGAGTGGGGCAGGGTCCGTCGGCGCGCGGCGGACCTGGGCATTAGGTAGGTAAATACCTCTATCTCTACGAACGAAGGTGCGTGCTGCGTCTCGCGGGTGCCGCCGCTGGGTATTGGTTTACCAGTATTTCGTCCGGATTTCCAGTGATACCGGGTCGGACGCGCCGGTGCCGCACCACGTTCGCTCAACGCGGACTCAACGCGGGCGGCGCATGATCGTGCGGCACCTGGAGGGGTCGGCTCGACGCCGGTCCCTCCGCCCTTTCCGCGGGCGGGCCCGGTGTCCGGGCGCCCGTCCGCTCCGATTTCTTGAGGAACGATCAACATGAGGCAATCTGTGCGGGCCGCGCTGCGGTCGGCCGCCGCGATCGGCGTGTGCGCCGCCGCGTTCGGGCTCACCGGCTGCGGTGCGGGCGAGGACGCGGGCGACGAGGGGGCGGCCGACGAGGCTGCCGAGAGCACCCTGCTCGCGAGCACCGAGGAAGCGTCCGACGAGGCGACCGGGGAAGCCGCGGAAGACGGCGCCGAGGGCACCGATTCCGCTTTCAGCCCTTGCGATCTGGAGACTGACGCGGAGGCGGCCGACCCGCGCCTGGAGTCGGTGGTGGGGACGTGGACCGCCGTCGGCGAGTCGTTCCTGGACGACTCGGACGGGGAGGGCTCGACGATCTGCATCGACGGCGACGGGGACGTCTCCTACGGTGCGCCGGAAGGCGACTGGATCGGGGCGCTCACCCTCGGAGAGGTCGCGGACCATGACGTGCAGCTCGAGTCGCTCGACGACCAGACGCTGACCGAGTGGGTCTTCCGCTATGAGGCGGAAGAGGACGTGATCGAGGTCGGCACGGCCGGTGCGGGCGGCGTCCCGTACGAGCGGGTCGGGTAGTGACGGTCGCTGGGGGCCGGGAGGCCCTCAGCACCTCGGGACCGCCTCGGTCACGCCGTCGATCTTGGCGCGCAGGGCCTTCTCGTCGGCGGGTTCGAGCGTGGCGTAGGTGTCGAGCGCGTGGCGCCAGCTGGTTCGAGCGGCGTCCGCATCCCCGGCGGCGTGCAGGGTGTCCCCGAGCTTCTCGGAGGTGAGGGCCTCGGCCTGGCGCACGCCGAGCGCGTGATAGATGCCGATGGCCTGCCTGAAGCGCTGGGCGGCTTCAGCGTGGTTCCCGAGCATCATGTGGGCGTGGCCGATGCTGTCGGCGGTGTCGGCCTGGCCCATGCCGTCGCCGTTCCGCTCCAACATGGAGAATGCCTGCTCGCAATGGTCCAGGGCTTGGAAGTAGTCGCCCGCCATCAGATGCCACCAGCCGATCGAGTTGAGCGCGTGCGCTTCTCCGACCTCGTGTCCCGCCTCTCGGAACAGGCCGAGCGCGCGCGTGCCGCTGGTGATCGCGTCGTCGATCCGGCCCCGGTGGATCCACAGCCGCGCGCGGAGGTGGTGCGCGTGCGCCTGTCCTGCCAGGTCGTCCAGCGCCGTGTAGAGGTCCAGTCCCTCGTCGGCGTATCCGTCGGCTTCATCCGCAGCGCCGATGTTCGCGAGGGTCTGCGCGACGAGGATGCTCAGCCGCGCCTGGTTCGAGCGGTCCCCGAGCCGTCGCGCGGCCTCCAGGCCCGTTCGCAGGAGCACCGCCAGCACGTGCCAGCGCGCCCGGTCGATGAGGTCGCGCACCGTCCAGGCGAGCTGCCAGCAGTGTCCGTCGAGGCCCCGGTCCGCGGCGTACTGGACGACGGCGATGAGCGTGGCGCCCTCCGCGGCGAACCAGGCGACGGCCGCGGGGAGGTCGGCGATCGGGGCGGGGTCGACGCCGGGCGTGGCCGGGACGAGGTCGATGCGGTCGCGCGCGGGGGCGATGATCCGCTGGGCGGCGTAGTTGGTGTGCAGGTAGAAGTCGAGGATCCGGCGGACGGCGGCGGCCCGGTCCGGTTGGGGGTCTTCGTGTTCGGCGAGTTCGGCGGCGTAGGCGCGGAGCAGGTCGTGGAAGGCGTGGCGGCCGGGCGCGGGTTCGATGAGCAGGTTGGCGCGGGTCAGCTCGGTGAGCAGCCGGGCCGTCTCGCGCGGCGTCGTCCCCGCGGCGGCCGCGGCCGCGGCGGCGGGGAAGTCGGGGCCGGGGTGGAGGCCGAGGAGGCGGAAGAGACGGCCGGCGGCGGGGGTGAGGGCCCGGTAGGACCAGGAGAAGACGGCGCGGAGGTCGGCGGTCTCGTCGGGGTCGGCGAGCGCGTCGAGGCGGCTCTCGGTCCCGCGCATCTCGGCGGCGAGGTCGGCGAGGGGGAAGTGCGGGTCGGCGGAGGCGCGGGCGGCCGCGAGGGCCAGCGCGAGGGGGAGGCCGGAGCAGGCGTCGACGATGGCGCGGACGGCCTC
Source organism: Glycomyces sp. NPDC047369 (assembly GCA_040643255.1). Lineage (GTDB taxonomy): Bacteria > Actinomycetota > Actinomycetes > Mycobacteriales > Micromonosporaceae > Glycomyces. The sequence goes on from JBEYTX010000005.1 coordinate 64,580, forward strand.
CGGTTCGGCGGCGGTCCGCGGTTCGCGCAGGCGCCGGTCCATGAACCGCATGGCGTCGGCGTCGCCGAGGACGGGGAGCGGGATCGGCTGGGCGCCATGGGCGATGAGGCCCGAGAGGCGGCTGCGGCTGGTCACCAGGACCATGCACTCCGGGGCGCCGGGCAGGAGCGGGAGGACCTGCTGGACGCTGCGGGCGTTGTCGAGGACCACGAGGACGCGCTTCCCGGCGGTGCGGGTGCGGAAGGCCCCGGCGAGCGCGTCGAGGCCCGCGGGGACGGTCTCGGGCGGGGCGCCGAGGGCGCGGAGGAAGCCGATGAGGGCCTCGGTCGGCTCGGCGGGCGGCCCGGACGGGTCGAAGCCGCGGAGGTTGGCGTAGAGCTGCCCGTCGGGGAAGCGGTCGGCGGCCTGGTGGGCCCATTGGACGGCGAGGGTGGTCTTGCCGATCCCGGCGGTGCCGGTGAGCAGGGCGACGGTCGCGGCGCCCGCGTCGCGGTCGATGGCCTTGGCGCCGGGGAGGAGCGCGTCGAGTTCGGCGGTCTGGGCGGCCCTGCCGGTGAAGTAGGGGGCGGCGGCGGGGAGCTGCCGGGGGACGGGGTTCGCGGCGGGGGCGCGGGTCGGCGGGACCGTCCCGGACAGGATCTGCCGGTGGAGCTCCTCGATGGACGGTGAGGGCCGGACGCCGAGTTCGTCGTCCAGGACGCGGAAGAGGCGGCGGTAGGCGTCGAGTGCCTCGGCCTGCCGCCCTGCCCGGAAGAGCCCGAGCATGAGCAGGCGCCACGGGCCTTCGCGCAGGGGGTGCTCGGCGACGAGCGCTTCCAGTTCGGCGACGGCGGCGGGCGTCGCGGCGTGCTCCAGTTCGGCGGCGAGGCACGCTTCGAGGACGTCGTTGCGCAGCTCGTCGAGGGTGCGGGCGCGAGCGCGGACGGCGGGGAGGTCGAGTCCCGCGAACGCCGGGCCGCGCCAGAGTGCGAGGCCCTCGCGGAGCGCGGCGGTGCCGCGGCCGTCCTGGAGGTCCTTGCGGCCCTGGGCGACCAGTGCGGTGAAGCGGTCGGCGTCGACGGCCCCGGCGGGGACGGCGAGGCGGTACCCGCCGCCGCGGCCCTCGATCGCGACGTCGGCGAGCGGTTCCAGGCGGCGGCGCAGCTGGTAGACGTAGGACCGGAGGGTGGTGTCGGCGCTCGACGGGGGGCGGCCCGCCCAGAGCTGGTCGATCAGCCGGTCCGATTCGCTGAGCGCGTTGGCGTTCGCCAGGAGCAGGCCCAGCAGCGCCCGCGGCTTCGCCGCGCGCAGCGGGTCGGCCTGCCCCGCGACCACGACTTCGAGGGGCCCCAGCACCCGGAAGACGACGGGACGATCGGACATGGCAGCACGCTATACCAGCGGGGACACGGCGCCGCTGGCACGGTCCGGGATGTACGTTTCGTGTACTGGGCGTGTACATCCCGTTCCCTACGCTGGCGGAGGCCGAGTCGCCCCCTCGACCGGCCGGAAGGGAATGTCCGATGTCGATAATCTCAGCGAGGCGGTTGAGCCTCAAGGCGGCGTGCCTGGCCGCCGCCGCGTTCACCACCGTGGCGGTCACGGCCGGCGTCGCGTGGGCGGCGTTCACCGACAACATGTACCCCACCCCGTACGCGAACCTGGCGTGCCAGGACGAGAGCGGCCCCGACGGGAACGTCTCCTGCCTGACCGACAACTCGTCGCTCACGTACTACATGGACAGCGCTGGGACGAACGAGCTGGAGACCGAGGACCGCAACGTCGTCATCTCCGTCATGAACAGCGTCTACGGCCCCACCGACCTCTCGGTCAGCCTCGACACGTCGCCGACGTTCTCCGGCAGCGCCGAGACCGACATCGTCTACGAGGAGAGCGGGATCGGCGTCCCCTCGGGCTCGGACGGCGTGACCTTCTGCAACGACGCGGTCGACGGCAGCGGGCTCCGCTGCGACCAGCAGTACATCCGCATCCTCGGCGGCGGCAACTACGTGAAGGGCCTGACCTGCCACGAGACCGGCCACGCCGTGGGCCTGCTCCACGGCGACCAGGCGTCGCCGCTGACGAGCCGCACCAACGAGGCCCTGGGCTGCATGGAGACCCCGACCAGCAGCGAAGAGGGCCTCCAGGACAACAACATCGACAACATCAACGGCACCTACTGAGGAGGACCCATGCGCACTCGAACCAAGATCGCAGCAGCGGCGGGCCTCGCAGTAGCCGCCGCCACCGGCATCGCCGTCGCAGCCCTCGCCGCGCCCGCGGCGCAGGAGCAGGCGGCGTCCCAGGAGCAGGTGCTCCTCGCACACGGCAGCGACCACCTCCCGAGCACCACCGCTTCCGACTGGGTCACCTACGCCGACCACGTGGTCGTCGTCGAGGCCGTCGACGAGACGGCGATCATGCCCGACCAGGAGGAGCTCGACCGCGGCGAGGGCATCATCGGCCGCACCGTCACGCTCGCGGTCGAGGACGTCCTCTGGTCGCGGGAGGGCGCCGCCCAAGCCGCGCCCGAGACCTGGGAGTTCTCGGCCCTCGGCTGGCACTTCCGCGACGGCGACCTCGACGGCGCCGTCGAGATGGGGCTCGACGGCTTCCCGCGCGTCGAGGTCGGCCACCAGTACGTGATGGCGATCCGCTGGGAGGAGGCCGTCTGCACCGCGGGCGGCGACTCGCTCCCGGCCATGTGGCGCGGCCTCGGCGAAGGCTCGGAGATCCCCTTCGACGACGGGACGCTCGGCAACGGCGAGTCCGAAGGGACCGTGCAGGACGCGGCCGCGTTCGCGACCGAGCAGAATCTCCACGTCGACGTCGGCGTCGAGGAGCTCCTCGTCGGCGAGGACGCGCACGCGCTCGTCACCGCCTTGGAGGACGCCGAGCCGGACGAGGCCGCGCTCGCCGAGGTGCAGGCCCTCACCGCCGCGAACTCCTGCGAGTGACCGGACCGCCTGCCGCTCGATCGAATCCCGAAGAGGACGGCTGCTCGGCCACGGGCGCCCGGTCCCCCGCCGCAGGGGGGCCGGGCGCCGCGTCGCCTCCCCCGCCCCGCCACGGCTATAGTGGCCGCTGCCCCTTTCGGACTCGGCGCCGACGACGGAGCCGGGTGCGGGGAGCCGCCGCGGCCGTCGGGCGCGCGGCGAGGACACGCCCCCGCGTGGACCACGGGGGCTCGATTCCGGTGAGGCTGTTGCGGAATGCGCTTCTCGGTACTCGGTCCGCTCCGGGTCGAGACCGGCGGGCGGACGGTCGCCCTCGGCGGTCCCCGGCAGCGCGCCGTGCTCGCGGCGCTCCTGACCGCCCCCGGCGAGTCCGTCGGCCGCGCCCGCATCATGGACCTCGTCTGGGACGACCCGACCCCCTCCGCAGCGGTGAACCTCCGCGGCTACGTCGCGAAACTCCGTGCGGCCCTGCACGACCCCGCCGACCCCGAGCCGCGCATCGTATGGGACCAGGGCCTGCGGCTGCGGGTCGCGCCCGGCGAGCTCGACGTGTGGGAGTTCGACCGGTACGCCGCCGGGGCCCACCGGCTGCGCGACGAAGGACGGCTCGCCGAAGCCGCCGAGGCGTACCGGTCCGCGCTCGCGCTCGTGCGCGCCGACCCGTTCCAGGACATCGAGGGCAGCACCAGGTTCGAGGAGGTGCGCACCCCGCTGCGCGAGCGCCGCGACCTCGCGTTCGAGCGGTACGTCGCCACCGGCCTCGAACTCGGGCACCACGCCGAGCTCGTCGGCGAACTGCGCGCATGGCATGCGCGCCAACCGCTCTGGGAGCACCTCGCGGCGCAGCTCATGCTCGCGCTGTTCCGCTCCGGCCGGCGCAGCGAGGCCCTCGCGGTCTTCCGGGAGACCAGTGAGACCCTTGTGGACGAACTCGGGACGGGGCCCGACCGCGAACTGCGGCAGATGCACCGGCGCATCCTCGCCGACGACCCCGCGCTCCAGGCCGCCGCCCGCGCCCCGCGCGTCCCGGTCCCCCGGCAGCTCCCGGCCGCCTCAGCGCACTTCACCGGGCGCGCAACCGAACTCGCCGCACTGGACGGCCTGCTCGCCGACGGCGGCGAGGCCGTCGCGGTCCTGTCCGGGCCCGGCGGGATCGGCAAGACCGCCCTGGCCCTCCACTGGGCCCACCGCGTCGCCGGGAAGTTCCCCGACGGCCAGATCCACCTCGACCTGCGCGGCTTCGACCCCTCGGCGGGACCGCTCACCGCGGGCGAGGCGCTGCGGACCGTCCTCGACGCCCACGGCGTCCCCGCCGAGCACCTCCCCGACGACACCGACGCCCGCGCCGCGCTCCTGCGCAGCGTCCTCGCCGACAAGCGCGTCCTCATCGTCCTCGACAACGCCCACGACGCCGCCCAGGTCCGCCCGCTCCTGCCCGGCACCGCCGACAGCCTCGTCCTCGTCACCAGCCGCAACCGCCTCTCCGCGCTCACCGCCAACGGCGCCAGGCCCCTCCACCTGCCGGTCCTCGATGCCGCCGACGCCGAGCGGTTCCTGCGCCTGCGTCTGCGCGACCGGCGGCCCGGCGCCGAACCCGAGGCCCTCGGCCAGATCATCGCCTCCTGCGCCGGACTGCCCCTCGCGCTCGCGGTCGCCGCCGCACGGGCCGTCAACGATCCGGCCTTCCCCCTTGCGGCCCTTGCGGAGGAGCTGCGGCCCGCCGAGCACCGCCTCGACGCGCTCGCCGACCCCGACGGGAGCACCGACCTCCGCACCGTCTTCGCCTGCTCCTACCGCGACCTCGATCCGGCCGCGGCGCGCCTGTTCCGGCTCCTCAGCGTCCACCCCGGACCGACGATCCCGCTCGCCGACGCGGCGGCCGTCGCGGGCGCGGCCCCGCGCGAGGTCAGGATCCTGCTCACCGAGCTCATCCGCGCCAACCTGCTCAGCGAACCCGTCCCCGGGCGCTTCGGGTTCCACGACCTCACCCGCGCCTACGCCGCCGAACTCGCCGGAGCCGAGCGCCGCGGCGCCGTCCACCGGCTCCTCGACTCGTGCCTGCACTCCGCCCACGCCGCCAACCACCTCATCGACCCCAACCGCGACCCGCTCCACCTCGCCCCCGCGCTCGAAGGGATCGCTCCGGCCGCGTTCGCCGACGCCGCCGAGGCGATGGACTGGTTCCGCACCGAGGCCGCGACCCTCACGGCCGCAGTGGGACTCGCCGCCGAGCACGGCTTCGACCGGTACTGCTGGCAGCTCGCGTGGACGCTGCGCGACTACCTCGACCGCGGGCGCTGGCACGACCAGGCCGCGGTCTTCGGCATCGCCATCGAGGCCGCCCGCCGGCTCGACGACGGCCCCGCGCAAGTCAAGACGGGCCGCCTGCGCGCCGAGGCGCTGAGCTGCCTGGGCCGCCACGACGAGGCCGGCGCGCTCCTCGACCGGACGCTGGCGCTGTGCCGCGAGCGCGGCGAACCCGTCGAGCAGGCGCACACCTTCTACGTGCACGCGCGCGTGCACCACCGGCAGCGCCGGTTCGCCGAGGCCGTCGAGTGCAGCCTCAAGGCGCTGGACCTGTACCACCGGGTCGGCCACGACGTCGGGAAGGCCAACGCCCTCAACGCGATCGGCTGGAACCACACCCTGTCGGGCGACCACGCCGGGGCGATCGGCTACTGCGAGGAGGCCCTCGACCTCATGCGCGCCACCGGCGACCGCCACGGCCAGGCCGCGACCCTCGACAGCCTCGGGCACGCGCTCCGCGGCCTCGGGCGCCACGCCGAGGCCGTCGCGCACTTCCATGCGGCGCTCGACCTCTACCGCGACCTGGGCAACAGCCACGAGGAGGCGTCCACGATCCTCAAGCTCGCCGACACCCACCACGCCACCGGCGACCTCGCGGCCGCCCGCCGCACCTGGGAGCGCGCCCTCGCGATCCTCGACGAGCTGAACCACCCCGACGCGCGGACCGTCCGCGAGAAGATCGCGTCCCTCGACCGCTGAGCACCCGGCGCGATTGGCACGAAACCGGGAGTGACAACACGGCGGCTCGTTCGTCTAGCCCTTGAGACTCGGACCCCACCGACCATGCAAGGAGCACCGAATGCGACGCCACCTGATCGCAGCCGCCGCGCTCGCGGCACTCGCGGGCCTCGCCGCCTGCGGGACCGCCGAAGGCGCCGAACCCGAAGGGACCGTGCCGCAGACGACCGCGAGCGCGGTCGCGGGCGAATCATCCTCTGTGGAGCAGTCCACCGGGGCCGCCGACACCGACCCCCGCCTGGAGGTCCTCGTCGGCACCTGGGAGGCCGACCCCGAAGAGGTCGGGCCGCACGGCTCGACCCTCCGGATCGATGAGGACGGCACGGCCGTCCTGGACTCGTTCGCGAACCAGCACGGCGCCTACGAGGGTGCGATCGTCCTCGGCGACGCCGAACCGCACCGGTTCGAGGGCACCGAGCCCGAGACCGGCGACGACATCGTCCTCGAACTCGAGTTCGACGCCGCCGCCGACACCCTCGCGGCGACCTACCCGGACGGCGCGGTCTACGTCCACACCCGCGCCTAGAGCAGAGGGCCGCCCGGCACCCGCCGGGCGGCCCTCGTCCGGGTGTCCGAAACCAGGTCGCGGCCGATGTGGAGCGGATGGCATGATCGGCGGGTGCTCCTGACGATCTCGACCACCGCGGCGCCCGCGACGGACCTGGGCCGCCTGCTGCGCAAGCATCCCGACCGGGTCCAGTCGTTCGAGCAGACGTTCGGGACCGCATGGGTGTGCTACCCCGAGGCGAGCGAGGAGCGGTGCACGGTCGCGCTCCTGCTCGAAGTGGACGCCGCGCGCCTGGCGCGGTCGCACGCGCGCGCCTCCGGCGACGCCACCCTCAAGCAGTACGTGAACGACCGGCCGTACGCGGCCTCGTCGCTGCTGGCCGTGGCCCTCGGGAAGGTCTTCTCCACCGCGAGGACCGGCGTCAGCGAGGAGCGGCCGGAGCTGGCCGCCGCCGCGATGCCCCTGGAGATCGCGCTGCCGGCCGTCCCGTGCAAGGGCGGGCCGCAGCTCGTGCGGGACCTCTTCGCGCCCTTGGGCTGGGAGGTGGAGGCCGAGGCGGTGCCGCTGCCGGGCTTCGACGCGGACTCGCGGCACGTAAGCCTGCGCCTGCGCGGCGAGGTGCGGCTCTCCGATGCGCTGAGCCACCTGTACGTCCTGCTGCCGGTCCTCGACGACGCGAAGCACTACTGGGTCGACATCGGCGAGGTCGACAAGCTCGTGCGCTCGGGCGGCGAGTGGCTCGCCGCGCATCCGCTGCGGGGACTCATCGCGGGCCGCTATCTCGCGCACCGGAAGTCGTACGAGCGGGCCGCGTTCGCGCGGCTCGCGGAGGTCGCCGAGGCCGCGGAGTCCGAAGAGGACGTTCCGGTGGAGGAGGAGGTCGCGGCGGACGCCGAACGGTCGCTCCCGCTGCACCGCATCAGGATCGGCGCCGTGGTCGACGCGCTCGCCGCGTCCGGTGCAGCCTCGGTGCTCGACCTCGGGTGCGGTTCGGGCAAGCTCATCACCGCGCTCCTGGACGATCCGCGGTTCACCCGGATCACGGGCGCCGACGTCTCGTCCCGCGCGCTCGGCATGGCGGAGCGGGCGCTGCGGCTCGACCGGGCCGGCGAGCGGCGCCGCGAGCGCGTCCGGCTCATCCAGGGCTCGGTCGTGTACCGCGACAAGCGGTTCGCCGGACACGACGCGGCCGTCCTCATGGAGGTGATCGAGCACCTCGACCCTGGGCGGCTGCCCGCGATGGAGCGGGTCGTGTTCGGCGACGCGCGGCCGCGCACCGTCGTCGTGACGACGCCGAACGCCGAGTTCAACGCCCGCTACGGCCTGGGCGGGAACGACATGCGCCACGCCGACCACCGCTTCGAGTGGGACCGGGCGGCGTTCGCCGCGTGGGCGGCGGCGGTCGCGGACCGGTACGGCTACCGGGTCCGAATCGAGGGGGTCGGCACCGTCGACCCCGAAGCGGGGACCCCGACCCAGATGGGAGTGTTCGACCGTGACTGAGGCGCACCAGATCAGTGTCCCCGAACTGTCCCTTGTGGTCCTGATCGGCGTCTCCGGGTCCGGGAAGTCGACGTTCGCGGCGACGCATTTCAAGCCCACGCAAGTGATCTCGTCGGACTACTGCCGGGGGCTGGTCGCCGACGACGAGACCGCCCAGGCCGCCACGACCGAGGCGTTCAAGCTGCTCCACCACATCGTGGGGACGCGGCTGCGGCTCGGGCTGCTCACCGTCGTGGACGCCACGAACGTGCAGGAGCGCGCCCGCGCCGAGCTCGTCGACCTGGCCCGGTCGCACCACGTCCTCGTGGACGCGATCGTCCTCGACGTCGAACCGTCGCTGGCCGCCGAGCGCAACCGGGCCCGGCCCGACCGGGACTTCGGCGAGTCCGTCGTCCGCCGCCACCACCGCGACCTCAAGCGCAGCCTCAAGCACCTGAAGAAGGAGGGGTTCCGGCGCGTCCACCACCTCTCCGGGGCCGAGGCCGTCGCCGCCGCGCGGGTCGTCACCGAGAAGTCCTGGAACGACCGCAAGGAGGAGACCGGGCCGTTCGACCTCGTCGGCGACGTGCACGGCTGCCGCGCCGAACTCGAAGCGCTGCTCGGGAGACTGGGCTGGGACATCGAGCGCGACGACGCGGGCCGGGCCGTCGGCGCCGCCCACCCGGAGGGCCGCAAGGCCGTGTTCGTGGGCGACCTGGTCGACCGCGGTCCCGACACGCCGGGCGTGCTGCGCCTCGTCATGGGCATGGTGCGGGCCGGGACGGCGCTGTGCGTGCAGGGCAACCACGAGTACAAGCTCGTGCGGGCCCTCAACGGCCGCAAGGTGACCGTCGCGCACGGCCTCGCCGAGTCGCTGGCGCAGCTCGGCGCCGAGGACGAGGCGTTCCGCGAGGAGGCCCGCGCCTTCATGGACGGGCTGCGGGCGCACCTCCTGCTCGACGGCGGGGACCTCGTCGTCGCGCACGCGGGCCTCAAGGAGGAGTTCCACGGCCGCGCCTCGGGCGCGGTGCGCTCGTTCGCGCTGTACGGCGACACCACCGGCGAGACCGACGAGTACGGGCTGCCGGTGCGCCTGCCGTGGGCCGAGGAGTACCGGGGCGCGGCCGCGGTCGTCTACGGCCACACCCCCACCGTCGATCCCCAGTGGATCAACAACACGATCTGCCTCGACACCGGCTGCTGCTTCGGCGGGAAGCTCACCGCGCTGCGCTACCCCGAGCGCGAGCTCGTCGCCGTCGACGCCGAACGCGAGTGGTACGAGCCGGTCCGCCCGCTCGTTCCCGCTGCGGCCGAACGGGATGCGGCGACGCTCGACTACACCGACGTCGCCGGCGACCGGCACCTGGAGACCGGCCTCGTCGGCACGGTGAAGGTGCGGGCCGAAAACGCGGCGGCGGCGCTGGAGGTCATGAGCCGCTTCGCGGACGACCCGCGGCGCGTGCTGTACCTGCCGCCCACGATGGCACCGGTCGACGCCTCCGATATGGACGGCTACCTGGAGCACCCGGCGCAGGCGTTCGCGCAGTACCGCGGCCGCGCCGAGCGGGTGGTGTGCCAGGAGAAGCACATGGGCTCGCGGGCCGTCGCACTCGTGTGCCGCGACCCCGGGACGGCGAAGCGCCGCTTCGGCCTCGACGCGGCCCCGTGGGGCGCGCTGCTGACGCGGACCGGCCGGGCGTTCTTCGAGGACGACGCGCTCACGGGCGGCGTGCTCGACCGGGTCGCGGCCGCCGCTTCGGCCGCGGGCCTGTGGGACCGGCTCGAGACCGACTGGATGCTCCTCGACTGCGAGCTGCTCCCCTGGTCGGCGAAGGCCCGGGACCTCATCGAGGACCAGTTCGCGAGCGTCGCGGCCGCGGGCCTCGCCGCGCTCCCGGCCGCCTCGGCGGTCCTGGAGGCCGCGGCGGCGCGGGGCCTGGACGTGGCCGCGCTCGCCGAGCGGACCGCGTCGCGCCGCGCCAACATGGAGGCGTTCGCGGCCGCGTACCAGCGGTACTGCTGGCCGACCGAGGGCCTCGACGGCGTGCGGCTCGCGCCGTTCCAGGTCCTCGCCACCGAAGGGCACAACCGCGCCGACCACCAGCACGACCGGCACCTGGAATGGATCGACGCGCTCATCGCCGCCGACGCGTCGGGACTGCTGCTGGAGACGCGGCGGCGGTTCGTCGCGCTCGGCACCGCCGACGAGGACGAGGCGGTGCGGTGGTGGACCGGCCTGTGCGCCGACGGCGGCGAGGGCATGGTCGTCAAACCGGTGCTCGACGACCGGCCGCGGCTGCAACCGGGCCTGAAGGTCCGCGGCCGCGAGTACCTGCGGATCATCTACGGCGCCGACTACACCGACCCCGAGCGGCTCGCCGCGCTGCGGCAGCGCCGCCTGCACCACAAGCGGTCCCAGGCGCTGCGCGAGTACGCCCTCGGCCTCGAAGCGCTCGACCTGGTCGCGAAGGACGCGCCGCTGTGGCAGGTCCACCAGTACGTGTTCGCGGTCCTGGCCCTCGAATCCGAGCCGGTGGACCCGCGGCTGTGACGGGAGACGGCATGACCGACGACGGCGGCGCGGCCGCCCGCGCCAACGAGATCCTGCGGACCGAGGCGGGCTCGGGCGTCCACGGCCTCGCCGTCGCCGGGGTCAGCGACCACGACGAGGCCGGCGTCTTCATCGAGCCCGCCGAGCACGTCATGGGCCTGGCCGGACCCCTCGACCACCACACGTGGCGCGACCGCCCCGAGGGGCACCGGTCCCAGGCCGGGGACCGCGAGTGCACCCTGTACTCGCTGCGGAAGTTCCTGCGCCTGGCCGTCGCGGGCAACCCGAACCTGCTGCTGCTCCTCTACGCGCCCAAGGAGTCCGTGTACCGCTCGACGCCCCTCGGCGACGAGCTGCGGGCCCTCGGCCCGGCGTTCCTCTCCCGGCACGCGGCCCGCCGCTGCATCGGCTACCTCGACGGCCAGGTCGCGATGCTCCTGGGCCGGGGCCGCCAGAAGGACATGCCGAAGCGGCCCGAACTCGTCGCGGCCCACGGCTACGACACCAAGTTCGCGTCCCACGCCCTCCGCCTCGGCCTCCAGGGCCTGGAGATGACCGAGCACGCCCGCCTGACGCTCCCCATGCCCGCCGACCAGCGCGAACGCGTCCTCGCCGTCAAGTCGGGCAAGGTCCCCGACCTCGACGCCGTCCTCGCGGAGATCACCGCGATCCGCGACCGCATCGAGTCCCTTCTCGACGCCGGCCGGACCCCGCTCCCCGCCGACCCCGGCACGGACCGCATCTCGGCCTGGTCGGTCGAGGCGCACCTGCGGCACTGGGACGCGGCTAGCGTTCCCACAGCGGATCGGCGTTGACCGACGCGAGCGCGAACATCGCCGCGGCGGTCTCCTCCTTCGTCAGGCCGCCGACGGCGATCGCGCCCCCGCCGGTGACCACGACCTGGCCGCTCAGCCCGGCGAACCAGGAGTCGCTGAACGCGTCCGACTCCGCCGCGGCGAGCGCGTACGACGCGCGGTCCCACTCCGGCGACCGGTGCTCCTCGCCCTGCGCCCTGTCGGCGTACGCGTCGGCGGCGTCCTCCGCGAACGGGTAGACGCTGAAGACGACGTTCACGAAGTCGGCGTCGTCGATCCAGTAGAAGCACTCGACCGCGCTCGCGACGCCGTGCAGCGAGTCCGCGTCGGCGTCGCCGCTGTCGTAGACCGTCACGGCGGTGTCGAGCGCCTCGGTGTACACCTCGGCCTCGGTCCGCTCGAAGCCCGTCATCGCCGGGAACGCTTCGCGCACTTGCGCATCGGTGGGGCACACGTCCGCGGTGGGGTGGAACTCGTACGACAGCGCCTCCAGGTACTCCGCGGCGCTCGCCCCGGGCATCTCCGACTCCCAAGGGGCGGGCGGGCTCTGGCATCCCGCGGCGGCCAGCAGCCCGAGCAGCCCCGCGGTCAACACGAATCGGCGCACAGTCCACCATAGCGGGCGCCGTCCACGGCTACGTCCCGTAGGAGCCGAGGAAGACGCCGACCGCGGCGGCGGCGACCTCGCGCATCTCCTTGGCGGGGAGGCGGCGGGTGCCCCAGCGGGCGCGGGCTTCGAGGGGGCCGGTGAGGAGGGCGCTCAGGTGCTCGACGGCGGCGTCGGGGTCGGTGACGGCGAGGCGGCCCGCGAGGGCGAGGCGGGCGAGGCGGTCGGCGAGGGCGCGCTGGACGCGGGCGGCGGCCTGGACCTGGACGATCTCCAGGAGGTCGGGCAGGTGCGCGAGCTCGGCGTAGAGGAGGCGGCGCAGGGCCCAGGAGTCCTCGTCGCAGTAGCACTGGACGAGGCGCAGGCCGACGTCCTCGAGGACTGGGCGCAGGTCGCCGCCGGTGTCGACGAGGCGCTCGACGGCGGCGAGGTTCTTGGCGGTGGCCCGCTCGGCGCTGGCGGCGATGGCCTCGCGCAGCAGGGTCTCCTTGTCGCCGAAGTGGTTGTAGACGGTGGCCTTGGCGACCCCGGCTGCCGCGGCGACCTCGTCGACGCCCGTCTGGGCGTAGCCGCGGGCCGCGAACTCCGCGAACGCCGCCGCGAGGATCGCCTGCCGCTTGTCCATGCGGCCCCGAGGGGCCGCCTTCGTCACCGCACCCATCGGGCCAGCGTAGCGGAGGCGGCGGTTTCTGGACTCGCGGGTCTGGTTTTGCGGTCACAAGAGTATGCAATACTTCCGAGGCCATCTTTTTAGACTCTTCAGTCCAGTTTTGAAACCGCTAGGAGCGCAGCATGAAGCACCTCGTCATCACCGGGGGCACCGACGGCATCGGCGCGGCCCTCGCCCGCCACCGGCTCGCCCTCGGCGACCGGGTCGCCGTCGTCGGACGCGACCGGGCCAAGGGCGAGGCCCTCGCCGGGCTCGGCGCGCACTTCATCCCCGCGGACCTCGCACTGGTCGCCGAGAACCGCCGGGTCGCCGCCGAACTCGCCGACCGGTACGACCGGATCGACGCGGTCGTCATGGGCGCCAGGTACTTCCGCACGCACCGGCACGAGACGAGCGACGGCTTCGAGGCGTGCTTCGCGCTCGAATACCTGAGCCGGTTCCTCCTCGGCCGCGATCTCCTCGCATCGCTCGAACGCGCCGAAGCGCCCCTGATCGTCAACCTCTCCGGGCCCGGCCTGGCGAAGCCCGAGATCCGCTGGGACGACCCGGGACTGCGGCGCGGCTACTCCGGGCCCGCGGCCCAGATGCAGGCCGGACGCGCGAACGACCTGCTCGGCCTCGCCTTCGCCGCGCGCCGCCCGCGGGCCCGGACCCGGTACGCCCTGGTCAACCCCGGCCCGGTCGCGACGAGCTTCGCCGGGGAGTACGACCCGCCGACCGCCGCGTTTGTCTCGCAGATGAAGCGCACCGCCAGGCCGGTCGCCGACCTCGTCCCGCCCCTGTCCGCCCTCATCGACGAGCCGCCCGCCGAACCGTTGAGCGCCTTCGAGATCGACCGGCCCGTCGACCCGCGGACCACGCCCGGCGACGACGCGGCCGCCGATCGCCTCCACCGGCTCACGCTCGACCTCCTGGGCGAGGAGGACTCGCGACGGCCGCCCGTGCCCTAGCATTCGGGGCATGAGCGACGAGCTGTTCCCCCGGGACCGCACCGAGGTCGCCCCCGGTGCGGTCCTGGTGCCGGACTGGCTCGGCCCCGACCGCCAGCGCGACCTCGTCGCCGCGTGCCGCGAATGGGCGCGGCACCCCGCGGGCATGCGCACGGTCCGCACGCCCGGCGGCGGCACGATGACCGCGAAGCAGGTGTGCCTGGGCTGGCACTGGCGCCCGTACGCGTACGCGAAGACCACCGACGACGGGACGCCGGTCAAGCCGTTCCCGCCCGAGCTCGGCGACCTCGCCCGCAGCGCCCTCGCCGCCGCCTACGGCGAGCCGCCGGGCGCGGTGTACGACATGGCGCTCGTCAACTTCTACGACGCCGACGCGCACATGGGCATGCACCAGGACCGCGAGGAGCGCTCCGATGCGCCGGTGGTCTCGCTGAGCCTCGGCGACACCTGCGTCTTCCGCTTCGGCAACACCGAGACCCGCTCGCGCCCCTACACCGACCTGGAGCTGCGCAGCGGCGACCTGTTCGTCTTCGGCGGCCCCTCCCGCCTCGCGTTCCACGGCGTCCCCCGCGTCCTCCCGGGCACCGCCCCCGCCGCCCTCGGCCTCACCGGCCGCCTCAACCTCACCCTCCGCGCGAGCGGCCTCGGGTTAGCCTCGGGGCCCATGACCCCATCGAAGCAGCGTCCGATCCTGTTGCGGCCCTGGTTCGCCGCGGCCGCCGTCCTGGTGCTCCTGGCCGCCGGGGCCGCGATCTACTTCCGGCCCCTCCTCGATCCCTCGTGCGCCGACGGCGCGCCGGACTGCGGCGGCGGGTCCTGCTGCGAGGGCGACGCCGGCCCGCGCGAGCCGCTGGACCCGACGCGGCTCCAGTTCGCCGACGCGGTCGACCTGACCGCGGGCGCCGCGCCGTTCACGCCGACCGACGGCTTCGTCGCGGTCCCGGACGCCGGGGACGTCTGGGTCCCCGATCTCGCGCGCGACGGCTGGGAGCGGCGCGACGACGTCGCGCTCGGCTACGAGTCCGGCGGCGTGCTGGTGCACTGCTTCGCGGCCGCGAGCGGCGGCGTCGTGTACGACGACTTCCTGGACGACCGGGCGCTGTTCGACGCGGTCGCGGTCGCCAGGCGCGCGTCGCTCCCCGCGGCGTCGGCGTACGCACTCGCCGCCGATCCCCGGTTCGGCCACTACAGCGCCGACGGGATCGCGGTCCTCGCCGCCGAGGGCGAGTACGCGTGGACGCGGACCGTGAACGCGGCGGGCGAGGAGCGCGACGAGCCGTGGTCCGAGCGCTGGGGTCTCGTCGCCGTCTACCGCGGCTTCGACGACGCCGCGATCTGCACGTACGGCGGCCCCGAGAGCGCGGGCGGCAAGCTGGACGAGGCCCGGGACCTCCTCCTCGGGCTGCGCCGCAGCGCCGATGCGGCCCGGCTCCAGTAAAGGTCACGTCCTATTCCGTTTGCCGCGGGCCGGGCGGCGCGGTCATCATGGAGCGATGCCCGTCCGCCATGTACTGCTCGCCATGGCCGTCGCCGTGATGTGGGGACTCAACTTCATCGCCATCGACGCCTCGCTCCAGCACTTCCCGCCGATGTTCCTCGTCGCGCTCCGGTTCGCGCTCATCGCGATCCCCACGGTCCTGCTGGTCAAGCGCCCTGACGTGCCGCTGCGCTGGCTGATCGGGTACGGGCTCGGCTTCGGGACGCTCCAGTTCCTGTTCCTGTACTGGGGCATGGCCGCCGGGATGCCCACCGGCCTGGCGTCGCTGGTCCTCCAGGCATCGGGGCCGTTCACGATGCTCCTGGGCGCGACGTTCCTGCGCGAGCGCGTCTCCGGCCCGCAGCTCGTCGGCATCCTCGTCGCGGTCGGCGGCCTCGCGGTCGTCGGCTGGCAGCGCGCCGAGCACGCGAGCGTGATCCCGTTCCTGCTGACGCTCGCGGGGGCGCTGGGCTGGGCGATGGGGAACATCGCGAACCGCCAGGCGCGGGCCGCGAACCCGCTGCACCTGACGCTGTGGATGTCCGTGGTCCCGCCCGTGCCGATGCTCGCGCTCGCGCTGGTCGTCGAGGGGCCGTCGCGGATCGCGTTCTCGCTCACCGACTTCGGCGACCCGGGCGCGCTCGGGGCCGTCCTCGGGCTGCTGTACACCGTGCTCGTCGGGACGATCCTCGGCTCGGGCCTGTGGACCTGGCTCATGTCGCGCCACCCGGCGGGCGTCGTCGCCCCGTTCTCGATGCTCGTGCCGGTCACCGGCATGACGGCGGCGTGGCTCATCCTCGGCGAGACCGTCACGCTCCCCGAAGCGCTCGGCGGCGTCCTGGTCGTCGGCGGCGTCCTCCTCGGCAGCATCAGGCGCCGCAAGCCGACACTCCTCCCACCTACCGCGGAGCCCGCGCCCGCCACGGCCTAGTCCTCCGGTCTCAGCGCCAGACGGTGCCCCTCCGGTCGTGCTCCATGAACTGCTCGATCCGGGCCGCGAGACGGGGATCGCGGAGTTCACGTTCGATCAGGTAGAGCGCCAAGTCGAATGCGGACTTCGGACCGCCGCCCGCGGTGACGACGTCGCCGTCGTCGACGATGCGGGCGTCGACCACCTCGGTGTACGCGGACAGTTCGGCGAAGGCCGGGTGGTGCGTAGTGGCCCGGCGGCCGGTCAGCAGGCCCGCGGCGCCGAGGACCACGGATCCGGCGCAGACCCCGCCGAGGATCAGGCCGGGCCCGGCGAGGCGGCGGGCCGCGGCGATCTGCGCCGGGACGGTCCCGTCGGCGATCACGTCGTGGATCCAGCCGCCGCACACCAGGAGCACGTCGGCCGCGGCGGGACGCCACGTCGGCAGACCGGTGAAGCGGATGCCGTCCGCGCCGTCGACGACCTCACCGTCCACAGCGGTCACCAGCGCCGCTTCGACGTCCGCGCCCTCGCGGGAGGCGATCTGGAAGACGTGCAAGGACATGACGGCGTCGACTTCCGAGACGCCGGGGTACATCAGGATTTCCACGCGCATGCGCCGCGCCTTTCGCAAAGGGGAGTGATCCGTTCATCGTGGCCCGGTCCGCGCCCGCGCACGAGCGGCGCGGTGGACAGCTTCCATAGAATTCGCGCCATGCATGTGGTCGCGGTGCTCGCGCTGGACTCGGTCGTCGCCTTCGAGCTGGCGATGCCGGGCCAGGTCTTCGGGTCCGCCCGGTCGCTCGACGGCCGGGACGCAGCGCTGTACGAGGTCAGGGTCTGCGGGCCCGGCCGGGCCGTGCGCCTCAGCGCCGCCGGGTCGCCCCTCGGGTCCCTGTCGGTGCCGTTCGGGCTCAACGCATTGGACGACGCCGACACGATCGTGGTCCCCGCGCACGACGCGCCCGCGCCGCTCCCGCCCGAGGCGGCCGAGGCGCTGCACCGGGCGCACGAGCAGGGTCGGCGCATCGCCTCGATCTGCACGGGCGCCGCGCTCCTCGCGGAGACCGGGCTCCTCGACGGCCGCGAGGCGGCCACGCACTGGCGCCACGCCGCCGACCTGGCGGCCCGGTTCCCGCGCGTGCGGTTCGACACCGCCGCGCTCTACGTCGACGGCGGCGACGTGCTCACCGGCGCGGGCGTCGCCGCCGGCGTCGACCTGTGCCTGCACATGATCCGCCGCGACCACGGCTCCGCGGTCGCGGCGGCCGCGGCGCGGCGGCTCGTCATGTCGCCGCACCGCGGCGGCGGCCAGGCGCAGTTCATCCCGACCGACGACGCCGTGACGGAGGACGGGTCGCTCGCCGACGTCATGCGCTGGATGGCCGCGCATCTCCACGAACCGCTCACGCTCAACGAGATCGCCGCGCAGGCGGGTCTCAGCGCCCGCACGCTGAGCCGCCGCTTCCGCGACCAGGCCGGGACCTCCCCGATGCAGTGGCTGCTGCGCCAGCGCGTCCAACGCGCCCAAGCGCTCCTCGAACGCACCCGCCTCTCGGTCGAGCAGGTCGCCGACCGCTCCGGCTTCGGCAACGCCGCGGCCCTCCGCCATCATTTCCAGCGCCAGGTCACGACCACGCCGACCGAGTACCGCCGCCAGTACGCGGTCGACCCCGTCAGCGACTGAGCGCCGCCTCCGGTTGTTCTGCGGGTTCGGGAGTCCGGAGCGGCAGGGCGCGGCGCGCGCGACCCCGCACGCGGCCATGCCGATCCCCATGAGCGCGGGCCGGGCCGAGATCGCGGAAGGGGCTCGCGCGGCCTCCGCGGACGTAGGATGGCGCCATGCCCGAACGCGAGACACCTGCTCCTGCAAAGCCCTTGCACCACGCCTCCCCCAGCGGCGAGCAGTTCGCCAACGCCGCCTCGGTGTTCGCGCTCCTGGCCGACTCCACCCGCCTGCACCTGCTGTGGGTCCTCGCCCAGGGCGAGGCCGACGTGACCGCCTTGACGGAGGCGACGGGCGCGGCGCGGCCCGCGGTCAGCCAGCACCTGGCGAAGCTGCGCCTCGCCGGACTCGTCCAGCCGCGGCGCGAGGGGCGGCGCGCGGTCTACTCGCTCACCGACGGGCACCTGCGCAGGCTCGTGACCGAGGCGCTCAGCCGCGCGGACCACCAGGTCACCGGGGAACCGTGGCACCAGTAGCCCTGAGCATGTAGTCGACATGTGCGCAAGTGCGCACATGTATGTTACGGTCGGGAGACCCGCTTCTCCGGACCGAGGACCCGCCGTGCTCTCCGTACTCCGCCACCGCACCTACCGCCGCCTGTTCGCCGCCCAGGCCGTCGCCCTCACCGGCACCGGCCTCGCCACGGTCGCGCTCAGCCTCCTCGCGTACGACCTCGCGGGAGCGCGGGCGGGCGCGGTCCTCGGCACGGCCCTGGCAATCAAGATGCTCGCGTACCTGCTCATCGGCCCGCTCGCGACCGCCCTCGCGGAGCGCGTCCCGCGCCGGACCCTCATGGTCGCCATGGACGTCGCGCGGGCGGCGGTCGCGCTGGCCCTGCCGTTCGTGACCGAGGTCTGGCAGGTGTACGTCCTGGTCCTGGTGCTCCAGTCCGCGTCGGCGGCCTTCACGCCGACGTTCCAGGCGACGATCCCCGAAGTGCTCGTCAAGGAAGAGGACTACACGAAGGCGCTGTCGCTCTCGCGCCTCGCCTACGACCTGGAGAGCCTGTTCAGCCCCATGCTCGCGGCGGCGCTGCTGACGGTCGTCTCCTACGACCGGCTGTTCACCGGCACCGCGGTCGGCTTCCTCGCCTCGGCGGCGCTGGTGGCCTCGGTAGTGCTGCCTAAGCCCGCGCCCGCCGAGAACGATGCAGGCCGCTGGGCCAAGACCACCCGCGGGTTCCGGCTCTACGCGTCGACGCCCCGCCTCCGCGGCCTGCTATTGGCGCACCTGGCCGTGGCCGCCTCGACCGCGATGGTCGTCGTCAACACCGTGGTCCTCGTCCATGAACTCGGCCGCGGCGGCGGCGATGTCGCCATCGCCCTGGGCGCCTTCGGCATCGGGTCGATGACCGCGGCGCTCGCGCTGCCGCCCCTGCTGCGCCGCGCCGACGACCGGACCGTCATGGTCCCGGCCGCGTTCACCCTCGCCGCGGGCCTGGCCGTCCTCACGGCCGCGCTCGTCACCGGCCTCCTCGGCTGGACGGGCCTCCTCGCCCTGTGGACGGTCCTCGGCGCCGCGACCGGCGCGATCCTCACCCCGACCGGGCGGATCGTCACGGACGCTTCGACGCCGAACGACCGGCCCGCCGCGTTCGCCGCCCAGTTCTCCCTCTCCCACGGCTGGTTCCTCCTCACCTACCCGCTCGCGGGTTGGCTTGCAGCGCAAGCGGACATAGCGACGGCCGCGGCCGCCCTCGCCGCGGTCGCATCGGCCGCCGCCCTCACCACGCTTCTCGCCTGGCCCGCCCGCGACCTCGCCGCACCCCTCCGCCCCGCAAGGAAGGCCCCGGTCGCCGCCGGTACGGCGCATGTTCACTCCGGGGCAGGGTAATCCGGGGGTGAGCAGAGGAGGAACCATGACCGACATGGAACCGAACGAGCAGGTCGACCCGCGCGAACCGGACCCGACGCAGCCGATCCCCGGCGACCCGGTCCCCGGCAGGCCGGACCCGACGCAGCCGATCCCGGGCGACCCGCACGACCCCGACCCGGTGAGCCCGGACCCGGGCGGCCCGCCGGACCCGGCCGAGCCCGACCCGAACCGGCCGCTGCCCGACGAACCGGCGCCGCCGCAGCCGCAGAAGCCGCCGCAGCCCTGGTAGGGCCGCGTTCCGGACCGGCCACGGCGCGGTCGGGTACCCGCAGCCGATGGGCTCCGCCCCGTACTGGACCGCCACCGCCCCGCTCCACGACGAATCGGTGTGACACATGACGATCCGCTGGACGACGATCCTCCTGGACTTCCCCGCGGACGTCCTCGACGCGGCGAACGCGTTCTGGCCCAATGTCACCGGGACGACCATGTCCACGCCGTGGAGCGGGCACCCGGAGTTCGCCTCGCTGGTGCCGGGGCACGGCGACCCGTACCTGGCGCTCCAGCGCCTGGAGGACGGTGCCGCGCGCGTCCACCCCGACTTCCACGTCGACGACCTCGACGCCGAAGCCTCCCGCGCGATCGCGCTCGGGGCCGCGAAGACCCGGGAGGAGCCCGGCCTCGTGGTCCTGGCCTCGCCGACGGGGCTCCCGTTCTGCCTGGTGCGCCACGGCCGGGGCCAGTCGGAGGTCCCGCCGCCGACCGCACGGGACGGTCAGGCGAGCCGCCTGGACCAGCTCTGCATCGACGTCCCGCCCGAAGCCTTCGACCGGGAGCTCGCGTTCTGGACCGGGTTCACCGACTGGCCCCGCTCATCCTCCGACACCCATGAGTTCCGCCGCCTCCTGCCGCCGCCGGGCCTGCCGGTGCACTTCCTGCTCCAGCGCCTCGATACCGCCGCGCCGGACCAGAGCACCAGCGCGCACCTCGACTTCTCCTGCGCCGACGTCGAAGCCGAGGCCGACCGCCACACCGCCACCGGAGCCGCCCGGGTCCGCCGCCACCGCCACTGGCAGGTGATGCGGGACCCCGCCGGCCTGGAATACTGCCTGACCGACAAGCCCCCGGACGGCTCCTGGGTACCGAACGCCTAGCGGACTCACCACCAGGCGGTCTGGTGCGCGGGGTTGCACGGCGCCGTGTACTCGGTGTCGGCCCGCACGCACGCCTTGAAGGCCCGGTCCGAGGACGACGACGTCGGGTACATGTCGGAGGTCCCGGAGAACCAGCCGTCGGGGCCGCACGACAGGTCCACGACCCGGTCGCCGTTGTGGTCGACCTTCATGACGATGCCCCAGACGGCCCCGTTGACGACGCGGGCCCACCCGTACCGGACTCCGTTGAAGTAGCCGGAGCGCACCTGGATCGTGCCCCGGCTGGTGGTGATCGACCGGACCGTCTGCTTCCCGGTCACGCCCGAGTTCGCCTCGGGGCCGTTCGTCACGCTCGAACAGCTCTGCTGCGCCGCAACGCCGTCCGCCACCGCGGCGCCCGCGGGCAGCGAGGGCCCGACCGCCAGTGCCACCGCCGCGAGCAGCCCGAGCGACAGCGATGCGATCCTTGTTCTCTTCCTGGTCATTTCGCGATCCGATCTGTCCGATGGAAATGACCCCATCGTCGACCGGCCCGCCCCGGCCTCGCCAGACCCGGTTGGAATCCGTTGGAACTCCGGGGCTTCAGTTCAGGCGGCGGGTGAGGTGGACGGTGACTTCGTCGCCGTCGTCCTTGCCGAGGCGGCGGCGGATCACGGCGGTGACGGGGAGTTTGTGGGTGCCGTCGCCGAGGGCCATGAAGGCGCCGCGGAACGGTTCGCCGTCGACGGTGCCCTCCACTTTGACCAGGCCGCGAGTGCCGAAGATCGCGGCGGAGTCGGGCAGTTGCACGCAGGTCCAGGTGTCGCCGGGCCGGACTTTGCCGAGTACGGCGGTGAAGTCGATGTCGAGTGGTCCTTCGGTCATGATGCCTCCTCAAGCGGGATTCGGGTTCAGGCGAGCCAGCCGACGAGGGCGCCGATCAGCGTCAGTTTCGCGATCCAGTCGAAGCTGTGGAGCGCGGCGAGCGGGACCGGGACGCCTTCGTGGACGACGGCGCCCGTGAGGATCGCCGCGGGCAGTGCGCCCAGTGCGAGTCCGAGCAGGGCGCCCGCGCCGGCTCCTTCCCATCCTGCGACATGCATCAGGCCCGCGATGAGGATCGCGGCGACCAGGCTCCGGGCGAGGACCGCGGCCATCTGGACGGCGACGGGGACGCCGGGCCGGGGCGTGCTGCGGCGCCCGACGTACGCGGCGACCGGCGGCGCGCCGTAGAGGATCGCGCTGAAGACGAACGAGACGACGGTGGCGACGGCGATTGCGATGAGCACCATGGCGGACTCCTTTAAAGTACTTTCCAGTACTGAAAGATAGTAGCCCTGGTTTTCAGTCCGGTCAAGTACTAAAATCCAGGCATGACCGACACCGCCCGCCGCCGCGGCCGCCCGCCGGGTCGCACCGGCACCGACCTGCTCGCCACCGCGCGCGAGGTGTTCCTCGAGCGCGGCTACGGCGGCACGACCATGGACGAGGTCGCCGCGCGGGCCCGCATCTCGAAGGCGTCGCTCTACCGCGAGCACCCCTCGAAGCCCGCGCTGTTCGCCGCGGTGGTCCGCGCCTGGGCCGAGGCCGGCCGCGACGCCATGCGCCCGCACCTGGAGCGGGTCGTCGCGGGCGACGACGTGCGCGGCGACCTGGCCGGCCTGGCCGAGATCATGCGCGCGGGCATCCTCAGCCGCGACGTCCTGAACATGCGGCGCCTGGTCACCGGCGAGGCCGAGCGGCACCCCGACGTCGCCGCCCGCTACCTCGAGGAGAGCTGGAACCGCAACATCCGCGCCCTCGCCGACGCCCTCCGCGCGCTCGCCGACCGCGGCGCCCTCCGGCTCGACGACCCCCTCACCGCCGCCGACCAGTTCACCTGGCTCGTCATCGGATCCCCCCTCAACCGCCACCTCCTCACCGCGACCGACGACCCCGACGACCCGTCCGCCCCGGTCACCGCCGCAGTGGACCTCTTCCTCGCCGCCTACGGCCCCACCGGAACCCCGTGACCGCAGCCCGGTTCAGCCGCGGGCGCTGGTGAGGGCCTCGATCAGCGGTGCGATGTCGGCGCCTTGCGGGAAGTCGCTGACCTGGCCGTCGCCGACTTCGATGACGCGCCAGACGCCGTCGGAGCGGCGGGCGAGATCGGTGGTGATGAAACGGCATCCGAGGGCGGACACACTGCGGTCGAGGCCGGTGAGGTCGGGGTCGACGTGGACTTGCGGCGTGTCGGGGTGGGCGGTGGTCTGGACCGGCCGCCCGTCGAGCCACCACACCCGCGCCTGCTCGGTCGTGCCCGATGGCGCGGTGAAGTCCTCGAAGGCGCGCAGGACGACGCCGCCGTACAGGTCGGCGCCTTGGAGTTCGAGGAAGCGGGCGATGACGCGGTGGCGCTGTCCGGCGTCGGCCAGGTCGGGGAGGTGGCAGGCGGTGTCCCAGGCGTCCTTGCGGGACTTGACGTAGTCCTTGACGATCGCGGCCTCGGTCCCGAGTTCGACTGCGGCCCAGGCCGACCAGTCCTCGATCGCGTCGAGGTCGGCGGTGTGGACGCTGGACGGGGTGCGGTCGGCGAAGACCGGGTACCAGCCGGGGAGTTCGTGCGCCCGCGCGTAGGCGCCGGAGCCGGTGGCGAGGGTGCAGCCGCGGTCCGCAAGCGCCGCTTCGAGATCGGCGTACCGGCGGGCGGTCATCATCCAGCCGCGGTACCAGGCCGGGCCGAGACCGGCGGGGACGCGGCGCACCGCCTCTTCGGCGTCGCCGCGCACGAGGGCGTCGTGGTCGATGACGGCGACGTCCGCGGCCGCTTCGGCGTCCCTGGCGAAGTGCGGGTCCGGCCGCCTCGACCGGGCGGGGGCGAGCGGGTCGGCGCACAGCAGCAGTGCGGTCACGGGGGCCTCCTCGGAGTCGGCTCCCATGATGCCCCGCGATGACACGCGTCGGCGGCCGCAGGGCGGCCCCGGACGGGGCCGCCCTGCGGGTCATGGTGCGGTCAGGGCTTCGGTGGGTGAGAGCCTGGCGGCCTTGACCGCCGGGTAGAGGCCCGCGACCGCGCCGATCGCGGCTGTCGCCGCGACGCCGCCGCCGAGGGCCCACGCCGGGATCGTCGGGGGCCAGCCCTGCCACGTGGCGTAGACGGCGGTGATGAGGGAGCCGAGGGCGACGCCGCCCGCGCCGCCGAGGAGGGACAGCAGGAGCGATTCGGCGAGGAACTGGCCGCGCACGTCGGCGCGGGTCGCGCCGAGAGAGCGGCGCAGGCCGATCTCGCCGCGGCGCTCCAGGACCGATATGACCATCGTGTTCGCCACTCCCACACCGCCGACGAGCAGCGCGACCGCCCCGACGCCGAGCAGCAGGCCGGTGAACGACGCCTCCGCGGCCTCGGCCGCCACCAGCGCGTCCGAAGGCCGCGAGACCTCGACCTCCTCGGGGTGCTCCGGATTCGCCGTCGCGCCGAGCACGGCCTGGACGTCGGCGACCGCGGTGTCGGCCGCCCGCGTGTAGACCTCCGTGGCGTGCAGGTCGAAGCCGAGATAATCCTCGGCGGCGTCCCAGCCGACGAGCGCCGCGTTGTCGAGTTCGGGCGCGAGCTCGACCGGTTCGAGGACGCCGACGACGGCGAACCACTGGCCGCCGAGCCAGATCTGCACCTCGGGGCCCGCGGTCACGCCGAGCGCCGCGGCCGCGTCCACGCCGAGGACCGCCGCCGGGAAGTCCCCGACCGCGCCGTCGATCCACTGCCCTTGCGCGAGTGCGGCGCCCACGACGTCGAGCAGGTCGGGTTCGGCGGCCTTGACCGCGATGCCGCCCGACTCGTTCTCGGGGATCCGGTCGGTCCGGTAGACCTTCGCGTCGGCGACCGTGCCGGTCGCCGCGGCCGACTCGACCGGGCCGATCCGCTCGATCATCGCGACCGCTTCGAGCGGGAGCTGCGACTCGCCGCCGAACAGCGCCTGGCCCGGGGCGACCGTGAGCAGGTTCGTACCGAGCTCGTCGAGCTTGCGGTCCAGTTCGGCCGAGCTCGACGCCGAGATCCCGACGACCGCCGTCATCGCGGCGATGCCGATCGCGATCCCGATGGCCGACAACGTCACCCGCAGCGGCCGCGACCGCAGGCCGTGCGCGCCGACGCGCAGCAGGTCAGTCCAGCGCATCGCGCACCACCCGGCCGTCCCGCATCTCGATCCGCCGCGGCAGGCCCGCGGCGATGTCCCGGTCGTGGGTGATGACCACGACCGTGGTGCCGCCCTCGTGCAGGCCCCGGAGCAGGCCCATGACCGCCGCGCCCGAAGCCGAGTCGAGGTTCCCCGTCGGCTCGTCGGCGAGCAGCAGGCGGGGCCCGCCCACGATCGCCCTCGCGACGGCGACCCGCTGGCGCTCACCGCCCGACAGCTGGTGCGGGCGGTGCCCGACGCGGTGCGCGAGGCCCACGGTGTCGAGCGCGGTCGCGGCCGCCTCGCGGCGCTTCGGGCGCGGGACGCCCCGGTACAGGAGCCCGTCGGCGACGTTGTCGAGCACCGGGACGCCTTGCGCCAGATGGAACTGCTGGAACACGAAGCCGAGCTCCGCGGCCCGCAGGCGCGACAGGCGCCGGTCCGAGAGCGCCGCGACGTCCTCCCCCGCGACCCGCACCGTCCCCGACGTGGGCCGGTCGAGCGTCCCGGCGAGGTTGAGCAGCGTCGACTTCCCCGAGCCCGAGGGCCCGACGATCGCGACGAGCTCGCCCGCGCCGATCTCCAGCGACACGCCGTCGAGCGCGGTCGCTCCCGGGTAGGCCTTCACGACCTCCTCCAGCACCACGACGCTCACTCCGGCACCGCCACGGTCGTCCCCGCCTCCAGGTCGCCGGAGACCTCCACGCGGCCGTCGGCGAACACCCCGGTCTCCACCGGCACGAGTACCGTTGCGCCGCCGTCGACGACCTCGACGCCGTACCCGCCCTCGCGCAGCGCCAGCAGCGCCTCGACGGGCACCGTGAGCACGTCCTCGCGGGTCTCCGAGACCAGCTCCACCGTCACCGGCGCGGACACGAGCGCCCCGAGCACCGACTGGTCTTCGATGGACACCGTGACCTCGACGGTCTCCGGCTCCTCGGCGCCCTCCTCCTGCGAGCCCGAGACGGTCTGCCCGATCGCGGACACGACGCCCGCGGCCTCGGTCCCGTCCGGCAGGGCCACCGCGACCGCCTGGTCCGCGGCCACCAGGTCCTGGTCGGCGATGTCCAGCTGGACGGTCACGCGCCGCTCGTCGGAGGTGTAGGAGAGGATCGGCCCGTTCGCCGGATCGCCCACGGCCGCGACCTGGTCGGCGACCCTGACGGGCTTCGGCGAGAACAGGACGGCGCCGACGGCGACCGTCCCCGTCTCCTCCAGGCCGTTGTCCTCCTGCCACTCCTCGACCGCTTCCGCGGTCGCGTCCGTGTACGCGTCGTCCTCGGTGAACCCGCCGTAGCCCAGCGCCGCCAGGTTCGACTCCAGCTGCGCCGCATCGGGTCCCTCGACGCCCGGGTCCAGGTTCCTCCACAGGGGCAGGTCCCCGGTCATGGCGACCACCGGCGCGTTGTCGACGTCGTACACCGCGTCCCCGGCCCCGATCACCGCGCCCGGCTCGGGAAGCCACGTCACCGTGCCGGGCGCCGCGCCGTTGAGCGTGTGCGCCTCCCCGTACGAGAGGGTGCCGACGACCTCCTCCGAGCGGGACAGGTCCTGCCGCTCCACGACCGCCGTCGCGCCGGGGTCGTCCGCCGAGGCAGCGGGCTCGTCGCCGCCGGCCCAGTACAGGGCCCCCGCCGCGGCGAGCCCGGCCGCCGCGGCCGATCCGGCCGCGATCACCGCCGTCCGCCGCCTCACCGGTCGCGCACCTCTCCGAGGACGTCCTGGCACGCCTCCATCGCGGCGTCCCACTCCGGGTCCGCCTGGCCCTCCTCCAGCAGCGTCGGCCCGAAGCCGTCCTCGCCCGGGTCGGGCATGCCCTCGACCCCGTTGTCCCGCATGCACTGCGAGAACTCCAGCAGCGCCGCCTGGACCTCGGGGTCCGACAGGTCGGACTCGCCCGACGCGAGGTGCTCCTGGCACGCCTCGACCGCCTCCGGCTCGTCCTCCATGATCTCGCGCAGCTCCTCGGCGCCCGCGAACCCGCCGTCCGGGTCGGGGTCGGGGAAGTCGATCCCCTGCTCCCGCATGCACTCGGCGAAGTCCTGGAGGCCCTGCTCCTGGCTCACTTCCTCATCGGCCGCCTCCTCGGAGGCGGTGCCCCCGGCGCTGGCGACCTCGTCGGCGGGCTCCTCGCTGCATGCGGCGGACAGCGACAGCGCGGCCAGCGCGGCCGCCGCGAGCAGTACTCGTCTCATCGTGGCGTCTCCTTCGTTCCGGGATGGACGCCGCAAGTGAACCCGCGGCCGCATGTGGTCTCCGTCAGCGTCCGTGCTTACGCCGCGCTTACATCGGACCTGGCAGCATCGTCCTGGACGGGGAGGAGCCGGGGATGCGCGTACTGGTGGTCGAGGACGAGCGGATGCTCGCCGACGCGATCGCGAAGGGCCTGCGGAGCGAGGGCATGGCGGTGGACGTCTGCTACGACGGGGACGCGGCGCGGCTGCGGCTCGCGGCGTACGACTACGACGTGGCGGTGCTCGACCGGGACCTGCCGCGGGTCGGCGGCGACGACCTGACCCGGAAGGTGGTCGCGGGGCCGCATTCGACGCGGGTCCTCATGCTCACCGTCTCCTCGGGCGTGGACGACCGCGTGCAGGGCCTGTCGCTGGGGGCGGACGACTACCTGGCGAAGCCGTTCGCGTTCGCCGAGCTGGTCGCGCGGGTCCGGGCGCTCGCGCGGCGCACGGCCCCGGCCGCGCCGCCGGTGCTCGAGCGCGCCGGGATCAGGCTCGACACGGTCGGCCGCCAGGCGTTCCGCGGCGGCCGCTACGTGCCGCTGTCGAAGAAGGAGTTCGGGGTGCTCGCGGAGCTGATGCGGCCGGGCGCGGCCGTGGTCTCCTCGGAGCGGCTGCTCGAGAAGGTGTGGGACGAGCACATCGACCCGGCGACGAACGTCGTGCGGGTGGCGATGATGACGTTGCGCCGCAAGCTCGGCGATCCGCCCGTGATCGAGACGCTGCCGGGGTCGGGGTACGTCATCAGGGAGGCGCCGTGAAGCTCCGCACGAGGCTCACGCTCTGGTACGGCGGGGCGTTCTTCGCCGCGGGGGCCGTGCTCATCGCCGTGGTCTACCTGATCGTGCGCGACCGCGTCGCGGCGAACATGCCCGCTCCGGGGGATTCGATCGAGTACCTCATCCAGGCCCGCGCGCAGCTCGGCATGTCCGAGGAGCAGCTCCTGTCGCTCATCGACACGGTCGTCCAGCGCCAGCAGGACGCCAATGACGCGACGCTGCGGGCGGTGCTGTTCGGATCGGTCGTGGCGCTCGTCGTCGTGGGGCTCCTCGCGGTCGGGTTCGGGTCGCTCATCGCCGGGCGGGTGCTGCGCCCGATCGACGACATCACCGCGACGGCCAGGCGGGTCGCCGACCGGTCGCTGCACGAGCGCATCGCGCTGGACGGTCCGAACGACGAGCTGAAGCGCCTCGCGGACACGTTCGACGGGATGCTCGCGCGGCTCGACCGGGCCTTCGAGGGGCAGCGCCGGTTCGTCGCGAACGCCTCGCACGAGTTGAAGACGCCGCTGGCGATCAACCGGACGCTCCTGGAGGTCGCGGCGGCCGAACCTGATGCGGGCCACCGGGTCCGGGACCTCGCCGCGAACCTCCTCGCGGTGAACGAGCGCCATGAGCGCCTCATCGACGGGCTGCTGACGCTGGTCGGGAGCGAGCAGGCCCCGGTGGATCCGGTTCCGGTGGATCTGGCCGACGTCCTCGCGCACGTCGGCGCGCAGTTCGCCGCGGAGGCGTCCGAGGCGGGCGTGGCCGTCGAGCTCTCGGCCAAGGAGGCGGTGGCGATCGGCGACGCGGCGCTGCTCGAACGCCTGGTCGCGAACCTCGTCGCGAACGGGATCCGCCACAACCGTCCGGGCGGGGTGCTCGCGGTCTCGACCGGGACGGTGGGCGGTCGGGCGCGGCTGGTCGTCCTCAACACCGGGCCGGTGGTGGCCGCCTACGAGGTCGACGCGCTGTTCCAGCCGTTCCGCCGCGGGGAGGGGCGCGACCGCATCGAGTCGGTCCGCGGTGTCGGCCTCGGGCTGTCGATCGTCGATTCGATTGCGCGCGTGCATTATGCGACGGTGGCCGCCGTCCCGAACCGGGGCGGCGGCCTGCACGTCACGGTGGAGTTCCCGTAGGCCGCCCGCACGCCGCGGGCCGGGAGCTCCCGTGCCGACGCGGTCAGCGCGCGGTCTTGGCGCTGCGCGCGAAGAGGGCGCCGAGGCCGATCATGCCGATGGCGAGGGCCAGGTGGAGCCAGTTGTCGGCGTCGTTGACCGGGACGAAGTTCGCGGCCGAGTCGAGGTCGATGACCAGGCCGTACAGCCACAGCACGAGGTAGATGGCGCCACCGATGACGAGGTAGGTGACCGCGCCGGAGACGGTGCGGACCATGAGGAGGCCGACGGCGCCGAACAGGAGGTGCACGACGTTGTGGAGCACCGACACCTCGAACACGCCGAGCAGGTGGGCCTCCGAGTGGTGGCCGGCGAACGACATCGAGTCGAGGCCGGTGGTCAGGCCGGGGATGAAACCGGCGATGCCGACCAGGACGAACACCAGTGAGATGAGGATGCCGACGACCTGCACGGGGGTGCGGCCGCGGGTCTGTTGCGTGGTCATGGTTCGAGCTCCTTGTCCGTTGGGCTGGGGAACGGGCCGTGCCGCAGCCGGGCCCGGCGCTTGCCGCCCGGGACCGGTTCGTTCCGCCGTTCCTGCCCGTGATTCGGAGCCGGCCGGGGCCCGGATGGGGCCGGGGCGAGAGATTTCCGGATTTCTCAGGGCCGGTGCGGGCGGCACCGGGACGCCGGAAACGGATAAAGTGCTCATGTGGTGATGACGGCTCAGGACGTGGTGGACCTCGTCGATGCGCACCTCGACGTGCCCCGGCGCGAGGCGACCGTGGACGAATTCCTTGCGGGAAGCCCGGACCAGGAGGTCCGCGGCGTCGCGTTCACGATGATGGCGACGCTCGACGTGCTCCAGCGGGCGGTCGCGCAGGGCCTCGACCTGGTGGTCTCGCATGAGCCGCTGTACTTCCACCACCGCGAGGGATGGACCGCGATGCTCGCGGCCGAGGCGGATCCGGTGCACGCCGCGAAGTCGGCGTTCGTCGCGGAGCACCGGCTGGTGGTGCGGCGCCTCCACGACGCGGTGCACGACACGCGTCCCGACCGGATCGTCGCCGGGGCCGCGCAGGCCTTGGGCTGGAAGGACTTCGAGCGCGCGGAGGCACCGGGGGTCTTCGACGTCCCGGCCACGACGCTCGGCGCGCTCGCGGGCCATGCGGCGCGGGCGCTGGGCGCGAGCGCGCTCCGCTCCATCGGCGACCCGGACCTGCCGGTCGCGGTCGCGGGGATCCAGCCCGGCTTCTTCGGTTTCGAGAAGAACCGCGCGATGCTCGCCCGCCCCGAGGTCGACGTGCTCCTCATCGGGGAGTCGAACGAGTGGGAGACCGCGGCCTACGCCGCCGACGCCGTCAGCGCCGGACTCGCCAAGGGGCTCATCGTCATCGGGCACGTGCCCTCGGAGCAGGAGGGCATGGCCCTCACCGCGGCCCGCGTCGCGGAGCTCCTGCCCGGGTTCCCCGTCGCGTTCCTCCCCACGGCGGATCCGTTCCGCACCTTGTAGTTCCGGCTACTCCCCCAGCCGTTCGCGCGCCTGCGCCACGTCGGGGTGCTGGAGCTCGTCGAGGATGGTCTCGGCGAGGCCCCACGAGTCCCGGGCCGCGTCGCGGTCGCCGGAAGCGGCCTGGGAGTCCCCCAGGTTGAGGAGGCCGATCGCCTCGAAGTACCGGTCCCCGAGCCGCCGGTTCAGCTCGATGGACTGCCGGTAGTGGTCGATCGCCTCGGTGAACCGCCCCAGCTCGTGGTAGGCGCAGCCGATCGTGTCCAGCGCCGCCGCCTCCCCGCCCGGCTCGCCGATCCGCCGGTAGCCGTCCCTCGCCTGCCGGCCCCAGTCGAGCGCGAGCCGCTGCCGCCCCGACTTCGCGTAGCACCACGCCACCATGTTGCGCGCGTTGGCGTCACCGGTGCTGTCGCCGAGCTGCTGCTCCACCTCGACCGCCCGCAGCGCGTGCTCGAGGGCCCGGTCGTACCGGCCGAGCCGCTCGTGGAGCATCGCCAGGCTCGTCTCGATGCGCGACTGGCCGCTCAGGTCGCCGAGCCCGCGGTGGAGCTCCAGCGCCCTCGAGTAGTGGCGGTCGGCGTCTTCGGCGCGGGACATCCTGGCATAGGCGCGCCCGATGCCGCTGTGCGCGTACGCCAGCAGGTTCGCATCGCCGAGCCGTTCGGCGGCCGCGAGCGCGTCCTGCTGGCAGGCGACCCATTGCGTCCAGGCGCCCTGCCGTTCGAGGTATCCGGCGAGGACCCACACCAGTTGCCAGACCTGCCGGTCGTATCCGGCGATCGCCGCCCAGTCCGCGACGGCGAGCAGCACCTCGGTCTCGGCCGCGAACCAGGCGGTCGCCGAGTCGTAGTCGGCGACGGCCTCCGGATGGGCCGCCGCGGGTACCTCGCCCGACACCAGGTCGGCCCGCTGAGGATTGATGAGGGCCGCCGCGTCGTATCCCGTGCGGAGGTAGTGGCCGAGGACGCCGCGGGCGGCGCGGTCCCGGTCGGTCTCGGACTCTTCGGCGTGCAGCAGCTCCACGCTGTACTCGCGCATGAGGTCGTGCAGCGCGTACCGGCCGGGCGTGTGCTCCGCGAGGAGGTTGACGCGCACCAGCTCCGCGACCTGCCGCGCGGCCGACTCGGGCGTGCAGCCGCACAGGCCGGCCGCCGCGGCCGCGGTGATGTCCGGACCCGGATGCAGGCCGAGCAGGCGCAGGAGGCGGGCGGCGTCGGGGCTCAGGGAGCGGTAGGACCAGGAGAACACCGCGCGCACGTCGGTCTCGCTGGACGGGGCGCCGAAGGCGTCCAGGCCCTCGCGCAGCTGCTCGGCCAGCGCGGACAGGCGCGAGCCGCGCTTCGCGACGGCCTGGGCGGCGGCGATCGCGAGCGCGAGCGGCAGGCGCGCGCTCGCGGCGATGATGTCGTCGGCGGCCCGGCTCTCGGCGGCGAGCCGCTCGGGGCCGATCCGGCGCGACAGCATCCGGCGGGACTCGGCGAGGCTGGGCAGGTCCAGCTCGAGCTGGGTGGCGCCCTCCTCTGCGATGAGGCCCAGCAGCACGTCGCGGCTGGTGACCAGCACGAGGGACCCGGCCGATCCGGGCAGCAGCGGCCGCACCTGGTCGCTGCCGTTCGCGTTGTCGAGGACGATGAGCATCCGGCGTCCGTCCATTGCGGACCTGTAGGCGGCGGCGAGCTCGTCGGGGTCCTCGGGGACGTCCTCGCCGCGCACCCCGAGCGCCCGCATGAACCGGGCGAGCACCCGCTGCGGCCCGAGCGCGTGGTCGCGGTGGTAGCCGCGCAGGTTGACGAAGAGCTGCCCGTCGGGGAACTCGTCGGCCGCGCCGCGGGCCCAGTGGACGGCCAGCGCGGTCTTGCCGACCCCGGCGGTGCCGGTGACCACGGCGACCAGCGGGGTCGGCGAGGCGTCCTTGGCGGCGAGGAGCGCGTCGAGTCCCGCGAGTTCGGCGGCGCGGCCGGTGAAGGCCACGGTGTCGGAGGGGAGCTGGCGCGGGACGGTCAGCGGCGTCGCCGTGTCCGGTTCGGTCTCGGAGCGGCTGGTGAGGATGCTCTTGTGCAGGGCGAGGACCGCTTCGCTCGGGTCGATGCCGAGCTCGTCGCGCAGCAGGCGGCTGTAGCGGTGGTAGGCGTCGAGCGCCTCGCCGCGCCTGCCGGTCCGGTGCAGGGCCTCCATCAGCCCGGCCCACAGGCGCTCGCGCAGCGGGTACCGCGCGGTGAGCGCCACGAGCTCGTCGACCAGGTCGGCCGGGTTCCCGGCGTGCAGCAGGAGGGCCGCGCGGCGCTCGATGAGCGTCAGCCGCTGCTCGGTCAGCCCCGGCACGACCTCGCGGTGCAGGGATTCGGAGGGGACGTCGGCGAGCGGTTCGCCGCGCCAGTCGTCAAGGGCCGCATCGATGGCGGCCAGTTCGCGGGCGCCGTCGCCCTCGGCGGCGTCGGCTTCGGCGACGCGCCGGCGCACGCGCCCCACATCGGTGCGGTCGGCGGGGAGGTCGAGCCGGTAGCCGTCGGGGCAGGTCGCCACCAGGTGCGCCGCGTCGATCCGCTCCAGCTGCGCCCGCACGCGGACCGCGCACAGCTGCACCGCGCGGCGCGGGTTCCGGGGCAGGTCGGCGCCCCAGACGGCGTCGGCCAGCTCGTTGAAGCCGACCTTGGCCCCGGCCTTGAGGACCAGGGCGGCGAGGAACGTCCGCAGTCGCGGAGCGGTCAGCTCCAGTTCCGTGCCGCCCGAGGCGACGCGCAGCGGACCGAGGACTCCGAACTCCGCCTCGGCGCGGGACGGCTGCGGTGGTTCGGGGTCGTGCTCGGGCATGTCACCCATTTTGCCCGACCCCCGCGAGCGGCCGCGCGGGCGATGAAGCCGTTTTGAAGCCGGGCCCCGGAATGATTGCGCTCGGGGCCGCCGCCGAGCCCGCGGCCCGACCGACCTTGAAGGGATCCCCGGATGTCCATCCGCTCCATGTCCGCGCTCGCACTGGGCGCCTTGATGCTGCTCGCCGGATGCGGCGACGCGGGCGACGCCGACTCCGCCGGGGAAGGCGACGCGTCGGACCAGACCTCGGCCGAGACGGACGAGGCGTCGCCCGAGCCGACCCCGACGACCTTCGACGACTTCCCCGGCGAGGAGCTGGTGTACTTCGACGCGGAGTCGGCGTCGATCGGCACGCGGATCAAGGCCGTCGGCACCGAGTGGACGACGGAGTTCCTCGACTACACCGCCGAGGCGGGGACGCACTACCTCGTCATCTACGTCGTGGCGACCGGCGAGCTGGAGGACCGCGGCCTGGACCACGCCGGGCTGTCGAACCTCGGCTACACGATGGAGATGCGGTACCCGTCGTCCGCGAGCGCCTGCACCGAAGAGCACACCGGCGACGACCCGGCCTACTGCGTCTACGACGGCTGGAACACCCGCATCCTCAGCGCGCAGTTCGAGCCGCTGGCCGGCGACGACTGGACGAACTACTTCTGGATGGAGGGCAGCATCTTCGGCGTGGAGATGGAGCCGGGCCAGACGATGGTCGGCGCGGTGGCCTTCAGCGTCGAGGACGACGCCCAGGCGGCCGGCGGCTTCGAGTTCTGCGCGCGCGGCAAGGACAACACGCTCGACGACGACGTGTTCCCCTGCATCGCGGCGCCGGATCCGGCGCCGGCCGGCTGAACCAGAGCGGCGCTGCAATGCGCCGAGCGCCTCCGGTGACCGTCGCGCGGGGCGGCGGCCGCTGGAGGCGCTTGCCGTGTGCCGGTCAGTCCGAGCTGGAGTTCTTGCGGACCTTGACGTAGCGGGGGCCGTGGAGGGCCGGGCCGCGCTTGGCGCGCAGGACCTGGCCGTCCTCGCCCGCGGACCAGGCGGGCCGGGTGGGCCAGCGACGCATCAGCTCGTTGCGGAGGTCCCGGCCGCGCACGTTGGCGACGCCGCTGCCCAGGAGCGCGGCGACGAACAGGCCCGCCGAGACGATGATCGCCGCGAGCGACTCGTCCAGGTACACGGCGAAGACGTCCTCGGAACCGAGTCCCTTGCCTTGGCCGACCAGGTAGGCGGACACGCTGAACACCAGGCCGACCCCCGACAGCGCGGCGCCGACCAGTGCGAGGGGGTGCATGCGCCGCTGGGCGTGGTCGCGGAGGAGGTCCTCCTCCGGTCGGCCGGCGCGCGGGTCGGCGAGCTTCTCGACCAGTTCGGCGCGTTCGGCCCGGCGCCGGCGCCAGTCGAGCAGGACGCCTGCGACCGCGAGGAGCGCGGCCAGGGGCAGCAGGATCGCGAAGACCACGAGGCCCCCGGCGAGGAGGCGCTCGATGAACGAGTTGTAGGTGACCTCGTCGCACTGGGCGCCCGGTCGGGGGGCGGTGCCGCAGCGCATCGACACCGACGCCTGGAGCGCGACGAAGCCCAGGACGCCGATCACGGTGGCGGCGAAGAGGAACCGCTCTGCGGGCGTCACGTAGCGGAGCTTCGCCTTGCCGGGCGACCGGAACGACCGCTTCCAGGCGGCCGCCTCGTCGCTGGAACTCCAGTTCGCGGCGATCAGGGCCTGGCGCCGCTCGTGGGCGGGGGTGAGCCGTTTGGGGCAGGCGACACCGAGGAGGGCCATGAGCGCGGCGTAGCCGAGGAGGAGCCAGAAGAGGAGCACGTCCTCGGAGCCGTCCCCTTCGGCGATCGCGATGCCGAGGCCGATGATCCCGAGGAGCCCGGCCATGACCGCGTTGCCCCATCCGAAGAGCATCAGTTGCGTCGCCGGTTCGCGGGTCACGGAGACGACCTGCTCGGGGGAGGGGACCTCGTGGCGGGACGCGCCGCGGGCGGCGGCCCTGACGAGCGCCCGGGAGGTGGTGAGTTCGCGCAGGAAGACCGCGAGTGCGAAGGCGGCCCATGCGACCAGTGCGAACACCATGACGATGCTGGCGCTCATGCGCGAGAGGTCGTCGATGGCGTGTTCGAGTCCGGGGTCGTTGAACAGGTGCTCCTCGGCGAGGATGGCGCCGATCATCATCAGGACGAAGGCCGAGGCCAGGCCGATCAGCAATGCGATCAGGGCGCGGACGCAGGCCCGTGCGACCTCGCCGCCCAGGCCGACGGGGTATTCGTGCCAATGCCAGGACGGGCCGTCGTCGCTCACCGGGGGCTCCTCACTTTGCGGCGATTTCCGCCGCATCGTACGGGAGGGCCGCCACCGGTTCCCGGGACGTTCAGCGCGCGAGGAGTTGCAGCCGCTCCAGGCGCTCGGCCGTCTCGTCGTCGACGGGGGTGAAGACCGTGAGCCGCATGCCGCCCTCGGGCTGGAGCCACATCCGGTCGGCGTGGAGGCGCAGGAGGCCGACGTCCTTCTGGCGGAAGCGCTTGACGTCCTGGACCTTGTCGGCGACGTTGCGGCGGGCCCAGATCTCGCCGAACTCGGGCGAGGCGGCGAGGAGCCGGTCCACGAGCGCCCGCCAGTGCGGCTCGTTGAAATGCCCGGTGCCGTGGTTGCGGAAGTTCGCGACCATGAGCTCGACGGTCTCGCGGCGGTCCACGAGGGTCTGGTTCCAGTCGGGGTCGGTGAACGCGAGCCACATGCAGTTGCGGTCCTCGGGCGGCAGCGCGTCGAGGTCGCAGAACAGGCGGCTGAAGGTGCGGTTGTAGTGCAGGAGGTCGTAGCGGCAGTTCTGGATCGAGGCGGGGAACGGCTCGACCTGCTCCAGGACGGCCCGCAGCGACGGCGGCACCGCGGCGTGGTCCCGGCGCGGCACCGGGTCGACGGCCCCGGCCAGGCCGAACAGGTGCGAGCGCTCGGAGGCGTCGAGGCGGAGGGCGCGGGCGATCGCGTCGAGCACCTGCGGCGAGACCGAGATGTCGCGGGCCTGCTCGAGCCAGGTGTACCAGGAGACGCCGACGGACGCGAGCTGGGCGACCTCTTCGCGGCGCAGGCCGGGGGTGCGGCGGCGGCGCCCCGGCGGGAGGCCGACCTCGTCCGGGGTGAGGCGCTCGCGGCGGGACCGCACGAATTCGGCGAGCTCCCTGCGGCGCTCGGCGAGGTGCGGCGCGTCCGCCTCGGCGGTCGCGGGCGCGCCGTCCCCGGTCTTCGCGGTCATGACTGGCATCCTCCCAGGATGCCTCGGCCGGGGCGCGGCAGCCTGGTGGTCCCGGTCCCCGGATAACGACGATCAGGTACCGGGTTGGGCGGCGCGCCAAGGTCGGGGCATGACTTCCATTGCCGCGGCGCCAGTCCAGGCGCCCCCGGGCCGCCCGGCCGCACCCGTCTTGAGCGGGCCGGGCCTGTTCGCGATCCTCTTCACCGCCACACTGTCCTCTTTGGATGCGTTCATCGTCAACGTCGCCCTCCCGACCATCGGGGCCGACCTCAAGGCCGGGCCGGCCTCGCTCGAACTCGTCGTCGCCGGGTACGCGACGGCGTACGGGTCGCTCATGGTCCTCGGCGGCAGGCTCGGGGACGCCTTCGGGCGCCGCCGCCTGATGATCCTCGGCGTCATCGGGTTCGGTGTCGCGTCGCTGCTGTGCGGTCTCGCCCCGACCGGCGGCGCGCTCGTGGCGGCGCGGATCGTCCAGGGCGCGACGGCCGCGCTGATGCTCCCGCAGGCGATGGCGACCATCCAGGCGGCGACGGCCGGGCCGCAGCGGGCCCGCGCCATGGGCCTGTTCGGCGCGATCGTGGGCCTGGCCATGGCGTTCGGGCAGATCCTCGGCGGCCTCATGGTCGGCGCGGACATCGCCGGGACCGGCTGGCGCTCGGTGTTCCTCATCAACGTCCCGGCCGTCGCGGTCGCCGCGGTCCTCCTCGCCCGGCACGTCCCCGAGACGCGCTCGCCGAAAGCCGCGCCGCTCGACCCGGTCGGGGCGGTGCTGCTCGGCGCGGCCATGGTGCTGCTGCTGGTGCCGCTCACCGAGGGCCGCGCCGCGGGCTGGCCCGCGTGGGGGTGGATCTGCCTGGGGGCCTTCCCGGTCGCCGCGACCGCGTTCGTCCTCGTGCAGCGGCGGAAGGAACGCGGCGGCGGCGTCCCGCTCCTGCCGCCGAGCCTGCTCGGGCTGCCCGGCATGCGGCGCGGGATGCCGGTGATGATGCTGTCGATGGCCGGGTTCGGCGGGTTCCTGTTCGCGGCGGCGGTCGCGCTCCAGCAGGGCCTCGCGTACGGGCCCGTCGCGGCGGGATTCGCGCTCGTGCCGTACGCGCTCGCGTTCTTCGCCGGGTCGGCGCTCGGCCCGCGCCTGGCCCCGCGGCTCGGCGGCAGGGCGGTGACAGTCGGTATCGCGGTGCAGTTCGTCGGCCTCGTGGCGCTCGCGTGGACGGTGGCGGCGGCCTGGTCGCCGACCGCGGCGTTCGCGATGGTCCCGGCGCTGGTCGTGGTCGGTCTCGGGCAGGGCCTGCATCTGCCGGTGCTGTTCCGGGTGGTGCTCGCGGAGGTGCCGCCCGAGCGCGCCGGGGTGGCGAGCGGCGTCATGGGCACGAGCCAGCAGATCGCGCTCGCCTCGGGCCTGGCGCTGCTCGGGGCGCTGTTCCTCCAGCTGGTCCCGGAGTCGGGCATGGGCGGGGCGTTCGCCTGGACGGTGGCGGCGCAGGCCGCGACCGTCCTGGTGAACCTCGTGCTGAGCCTGCGGATCCGGGCCTGACGCGGCCCGTCTCGCTGGGTCCGGTCAGTCCGTGGTGGTGGCGCGGGCGGGCAGGACCCAGCCGGGGCGCGGGAAGTGGCAGGTGTAGCCGTTCGGGTAGTTGAGCAGGTAGTCCTGGTGCTCGGGCTCGGCCTCCCAGAACGGGCCGGCCGGCTCGATCGTCGTGACGGCCTTGCCCGGCCACAGGCCCGAGGCGTCGACGTCACTGATCGTGTCGCGCGCGGTCCGCTCCTGCTCGGGGCTGAGCGGGAAGATCGCCGACCGGTAGCTGGTGCCGAGGTCGTTGCCCTGGCGGTTCAGGGTGGTGGGGTCGTGGATCTGGAAGTAGAACGCCAGGACGTCCCGGTACGTGGTCTGCGCCGGGTCGAAGACGATCTCGACCGCCTCGGCGTGGCCGGGGTGATTGCGGTAGGTCGCGTGGTCGTTCGTGCCGCCGGTGTAGCCGACGCGGGTCGCGAGCACGCCCGGCTGGCGGCGGATGAGGTCCTCCATGCCCCAGAAGCAGCCGCCGGCCAGGACGGCCGTCTCGGTGCGCGGCTGGCGGGTGATCGCTCCGGTGTCGGTGATGCCGCTGGTCATGGCTGGTGCTCCTTCATGCTGATGGTCTCGTCACTGGGCACAACACTCCCGAGTCCCGATTTGGTCCCGCGACCCCGCCACGCCCCCTGTGACCGCGGCCGCTTTCTCAGGCGGCCGCCGCGGGTTCGCGCCACATCGGGAGGAGCCGCGGCCCGCCGTCGGGCAGCCGGATCGGTTCGCCCGACCGCTCGAACCCGTGGCGCCGGTACAGGCGCGATGAGTCCTCGGTGCTCGCTTCCAGGTAAACGGGGGTCTCCTCGCGGTCGGCGGCCGCGAGGCGCTCGCGGAGCATCGCCCCGCCCGCGCCCGAGCCGCGGTGGGCGGGGACGACGGCGATCGAGTAGAGGTACACGTGGGGGAACCGCCGCGGATGCGCGGCACCGGTGACGCGCAGGACCGCCGCCGCGCGCCGCAGGACCGCCAGGCCCGCCGACTCCGCCAGCGCCGCGACCTGCTCGGCCTCGGCGCGGAGCCGGTCGGGCGAGTCCAGCCGCCGCCACACCGAGACGCCCGCGATGACCTGGTCCCGCACCGCGATCCAGACCTCGTCGTCGGCGAGGTGACCGCGGAGGGCGTCGCGGAGGTACTCGCCGTACAGGTCCTCGGGCACCGGTCCGGCGGAGGTCAGCCACGCGTTGACCGTCTCGTCGGCCGTCGCCGCGGCGCACGCCGGCACGAGCGCCTCCAGATCCTCGTCGTCGGCCCTGCGAACCGTGAACCCGTCCATATTCCCTCCCGAGCTGTACGTCGTATCGCTTCCTCGAAACTATCCATGTGCACCTTGGCGGTTCTATGATTTCGTCACGGATTCGACGTGTGACGAAATGGAGCCGCCGTGGACCGCTGCGCCCAATGCGGCGCCCGCATCGACCAACCGGAACGGGGTCGGCGGCGGCGCTACTGCTCCCGTGCGTGCCAGGCCCGCGCGTACCGCGCCCGCAGCGCCGCACGCCCGCCGGAGCGTGTCGCCCGCCCGAGCGAACTCACCCCGGCCCGCATCGCCGCCGCCGCGGTGGCCCTCGCGGACCGGACCGGGTTCGAGGGTCTCACCATGCGCCGCTTGGCGACCGAGCTCGGCATCGCCACCATGGGCCTGTACCGGCGCTTCCCGTCCCGGGACGCGCTCGTGGTCGCCATGACCGACGCCGTCCTCGACGAGGTCCGGCCCCCCGGCCCGCACCTGACCGGCTGGCGTCCCCGGCTCGAGCACGAGGCGCGCGAGGAATGGGCGCTCTACCGCCGCCACCCCTGGGTCCTGCCCGCGATCGCCCGCAGCCGCCCGCCCGTCGGCCGCGGCCTCCTCGCCAGCGTCGACCGGATCCTCGCCGGCATCGCGGACCTCGGCGGCGGACCGGAACGGCTCCTCTCGGTGTACCTCGCCGTCTCGGGACTCGTCCAGGGCCTCGCACTCCTCCCCGCGGCCGAGGCCGCCGCCCGCGCGGCCACCGGCGAGGACCTCGCCGAATGGTGGTCCCGCCAGGGCGAGGCGCTCGCCGGCCTCCTGGCCGACTTCCCGTTCCTCGCCGAACGCTTCGGCCCCGAGTCCATGGCCCTCGACTTCGACGCCCTCTTCGAGTTCGGCCTCGCGACGCTCCTGGACGGCCTCGACCGGCAAGCGCCCCACTGAGCGCTTCCGGACGATGTTGCCGCGGCGTTGCCGATCCCGCTGACGCCCGCGCAACGGACGATGCGATGGACTGGACCCGTCGGGCGACCCCCTCCCGACCGGAACATCAGAACGGATCGTCATGCACACCTTCAAGAAGATCGCAATGTGGACGGGCATCGTCCTCACCGGCCTGTGCGGCATCGTCCTGCTCGGCGGCGG
This sequence comes from Glycomyces sp. NPDC047369, assembly GCA_040643255.1. Classification (GTDB taxonomy): domain Bacteria; phylum Actinomycetota; class Actinomycetes; order Mycobacteriales; family Micromonosporaceae; genus Glycomyces. The sequence continues at coordinate 104,991 of JBEYTX010000005.1, forward strand.
CAAGATCACCTCGGGAACCCTGCTGGTCGTCACCGCCTTCGTCATGGCGCTGCTGGTCGGCCGCTCCAAGATCCCCGTCTGGCTCCGCATCATCCTGCTCTGCGCCGTCTTCGCCCTGGTCATCTGGAACATCTCCACCACCGAGATCCCGGACCCCTCCGACCCGATCGCGATGGGCTGCGGCGAAGAACTCGCCTTCGAGTACGAACCGAGCGGCGTCAAGTTCCTCGACCAGGTCGTCCGCATCTTCAACGCCTTCCTCGCCCAAGCGGCGCCGTCCTAGTCCCGCCGGCCGCTGCCGTTCGCCTCACGACGGGTCGACCCCGGCCGCTGAACGCGGGTTCGCGGTTACGCTTCTCCGATGCCGCGACTCCTGCGTATCGACTCGTCCTATGAAGCGGACGGGTCCGTCTCCCGCGAACTCACCGGCGTCTTCGCGGACGCCTGGCGCGGCCGCGGCGAGGCGTACAGCGTCGTCGAACGCGACCTGCGGAGCGACCCGGTGCCGCACCTCGCGCACGCCGACCTGCATTGGGCCCCAGAGCTTCGCAAGGAACCCGCGGACGACGAGTCGTACCGCGAGGCGGCCCGGACGCAGCAGGTGCTCGTCGAGGAGCTGCTCGGCGCGGAGGTGCTGCTGATCGGGGCGCCCATGTACAACTTCGCGATGCCCTCGACGCTGAAAGCCTGGATCGACCAGGTGCACGTGCGGGGCCTCACGTCGGCGGCCGACCGGGACACCCGGCCGCTGCGGGGCCGCAGCGCCGTCGTCGTGGCCACGCGGGGCACCGTCCACGGGCCCGGGACCGCGAACGAGCATCGCGACCACGTGGTCCCGCCGCTCCGGCTGATCCTCAGCGAGGAGTTCGGGATGGACGTCACGGTCGTGACGGTCGACCGGACGCTCTCGACTTCCGTTGCGGCCCTTGGGCACGAGCGACCGGCCTTCGAGGCCGGGCGCCGTGGCGCCGCGGCGCGGCTGGCCGCGCTCGCGCGTTCGGCCGGCTGAGCGGGCGGTCCGGCTCCGGCGCGGTCGTGGCAGTATTGCGTCGGCCAGGTGCACTGGCCGACCGGCCAGTGGAGAGCGTTCAGGAGCGGACATGGATTTCCGGAGTCAGGCTGCCGCCATCGAGGACGAGCTCGTCGCGCTGCGCCGCGAGCTGCACCGGCACCCGGAGGTCGGGCTCGACCTGCCCGGGACGCAGGCGGCCGTCCTCGCCGCGCTCGCGGGCCTGCCGCTGGAGATCACCCTCGGCAAGGCCGCGACCTCGGTGACCGCGGTCCTGCGCGGCGGCGGCCCCGGCCCGGTCGTGCTGCTGCGCGGCGACATGGACGCGCTCCCCGTCGTCGAGGAGAACGACGCCGACTACGTCTCGCAGCGCGTCGGCACCATGCACGCGTGCGGCCACGACCTGCACACCGCGGGACTCGTCGGCGCCGCGAAACTCCTTGCGGCGCACCGGGACGAGTTGAACGGCGACGTCGTCTTCATGTTCCAGCCGGGCGAGGAGAGCGGCGACGGCGCCGGGCACATGATCGCCGAAGGCGTGCTCGAAGCCGCGGGCCGCAGAGCGGACGCGGCGTACGGCCTCCACGTGATGTCGGACCGGCTGCCGCGCGGCGTGTTCACCACGAAGCCCGGCCCGATGATGGCGGCGATCTCGGCGCTGACGGTGAAGGTGGTCGGCGCCGGCGGGCACGGCTCCCGGCCGCACACCGCGCTCGACCCGATCCCGGTCGCGGCCGAGATCGTCACGGCGCTCCAGACGCTCGTCACCCGCCGGTTCTCGGTGTTCGACCCGGTCGTCCTCACCGTGGGCACCTTCCACGCCGGGACCCGGCACAACATCATCCCCGACAGCGCGGTGTTCGAGGCCAGCGTCCGCACGTTCACCGAGGAGGCGCTCGCACGCGTCGAGCACGAGTCGGTGCGGCTCGCCGAGGGCATCGCCGCAGCGCACGGCCTCACTGCCGAGGTCCGGTTCGTGCGCGAGGACCCGGCCACGGTCAACGACCCCGCCGAGGCAGCGTTCGTCGCCGAGACGGTGCGGGACCTCTTCGGCGCGGAACGGTACGTCGGGATGACCGATCCCGTCACCGGTTCCGAGGACTTCTCGCGGGTGCTGGAGCAGGTGCCCGGCAGCTACCTCTTCCTGGGCGCCACCGTGAAGGACGACTTCCGCGAGGCCGCCTCGAACCACTCGCCCCGCGCCGCGTTCGACGACGCCGTCCTCGCCGACGGCGCCGCGCTCCTCGCCGAGCTCGCCTTCCGCAGGCTGCGGCGCGGCTGAACCGATCAGGAATCGAGAAGCGCGGCTCAGCTGGGAAAACTAGCATCGAGGACATCAGGGAAACAACACGAAGGAGCCCGTGATGACCGCGAAGCAGACCGCCAAGACCTCCGTCGCCTTCTCCGACGAGGAGCGTTCGGCGATGAAGGAGCACGCCGAGGAGCTGAAGAAGGAGCAGCGCCGCGGCAAGCGCGCGACGAAGGCCGACGGCACCGCCGACGTCCTCGCGAAGATCGCCGAAATGGAGGGCCCCGACCGCGTCCTCGCCGAGCGGATCCACGAGATCGTCACCGCCAACGCGCCCGGCCTCACCCCGAAGACCTGGTACGGGATGCCCGCGTACGCGGGGGACGGCAAGGTCGTGTGCTTCTTCCAGAGCGCGCAGAAGTTCAAGGCCCGCTACGCCACCCTCGGCTTCAACGACTCTGCCGCCCTCGACGACGGCGACATGTGGCCCACCGCCTTCGCCCTCGGCGACATCACCCCGGCCGTCGAGAAGCGGATCGCGGCCCTGGTCGCGCAGGCCGCGGGCTGACGGGCGGCCTCGGGCGCCCGCGGCCCCGTCGAGTTCGGTCAAGCGGCGCGAGTGCGTGCGAAGTAGGCTGAATCCAGTCGTCTCCCCCGAAACCGGAGCGTGCCCGTGGGTCTCACCTACTTCCTGTACCTGTCGCAACTCAAGATCGGTCTCCTCGCGGCCCAGCTCGGGACGTCCGCGCAGCACGAGACCGAGCTCGCCGTGGACCTGAAGTTCGTCCGCTACAGCCGCAAGGCGATCCTGCCCGAGCGGCACGACCTCGACAAGCTGGAGAAGGTGATCCGGCACTTGCAGGACGCCGACCAGATCGGCAGCGTCGCGGAGCCCGGACCGTACTTCCAGGGCTGCATGGACATGCGCTGGCAGGTCTACCCCGCCGCGGGCATCGCGGTGTTCGCGGGGACGCTCGACGGGCGGGCCGTCGTCCTGGGCGGGTCGGCGTCGCACGTGATCGGCGAGGTCGACGGCGAGGTGGTCGGGTCGATCCCGCCGGTGCTGTTCCGGAGCCTGATGGAGCTGCAACCCGGCGCGGGCGAGTTCGACGACGAGGGCTTCCACGGGGCGCTGTCGCGCGTCGGGTCGTGGATCCCGGGGCCGGTGCAGCGGGTGGAGTTCGTCGCCAAGCGGCTGGCCGAGGAGCCCGGACCGGAGGGGACGCTGCTGGGCAGCCCGATCTACGTGGCGCTCGCCGACTGAGGTCCGCCATGGACGCGCAGGAGGTGATCCGGTGGCGGCCCGGTGAGACCGTGCTCGAGACGTTCCGGATCGAGGAGGTCGTCGAGTCCGGCGGCATGGGCTTCGTGTACCGCGCCCGCCACCTCTCGTGGGACGTCGACCTCGCGGTGAAGACGCCGCGGCCCGATCTGGCGGCGGCGCCGGGGATCCTGGACCTCCTCGCGCAGGAGGCGCAGGCCTGGACCGATCTCGACCCGCATCCGAACGTGGTCGGCTGCAACTACGTCCGCCGCATCGGCGGGTACCCGGTGATCTTCGCCGAATGGGTCGCGGGCGGCGACTTGGCGTCCGCGGTGCGGGCGGGCCGGTGCCGGGACCTGCCGGAGGCGATCGACGTCGCGATCCAGGTGCTCCGCGGCGTCGGGCACGCGCACGCGGCGGGACTCGTGCACCAGGACGTCAAGCCGTCCAACATCATGTACGACGGCGCGACCGCGAGGGTGACCGACTTCGGGACGGCCAAGGCCAAGGCGTCCGCTTCACCTGCCGCGCAAGGCGACGCGGCCACCGAGTACGCGACCCTCGGGGGCTTCACCCCGCAGTACTGCTCCCCCGAGCAGGTGGGCCCGGACGGCCGGATCGGCCGCGCCAGCGACCTGTGGTCGTGGGCGCTCACGGTGATCGAGGTGATCCACGGCCGCCGCCTCTGGGAATGGGGCTGGGACGGCGCGGCGTCGCTGGACGCGCTGCGCGGCGACCTCCCGCAGGGACTGCGGGACCTGCTCGCGGCCTGCCTCGCGCCCGACCCCCGGCAGAGGATCGGCAGCGCCGAGGCCGAGCGGGTGCTGCTCGACTTGTACGCGGACTGCGCGGGAGCGCCCTACCCGCGGTCGGACCGGGTGCCGCCGTCCCTCAAGGCCGACGGCCTGTCGAACAAGGCCCTGTCGCTGTGGGACCTGGACGAGCGCGACCGGGCGATCGGGCTGTTCGAGCGGGCGAAGGCGATCGACCCCCACAACGTCAGGGCGGTCTACAACCACGGCCTCATCCTGTGGGGCGACGGCCTGGTCTCCGACCAGACGCTGCTGTCGGAGCTGCGCGCCACCGGCGAGTCCTGGGAGGCGGACTACCTCGCGGCGATGGTCCACATGGAACGGGGCGACGGCGTCCTCGCCGCAAAGCACCTGGCCGAGGCCGACCGGAAGCGCCCCGGCTCGCACGAGATCGCGACGGCCCGCGAGCGCTGCGCCCGACTGGAGCCCCGAGGCACGCTCGACGTCTTCGGGCGGCTGCCGGGCGAGGTCGCGGCCATGGCGGCCGACCGCGACGGGACGCACGTCGCGGTCGCCGAGCAGGACGGCCGCGTGCGGATCTGGGACGCCTTCGAGGGGCGGGTCGTCGGCGAGCTGCCGGGCGCGGGCCGGCCGGTCGGCGTCGCGATCGACGACGCCGCGCGGCGCGTCCTCGTCTGCTACGCGGACACGGCGGTCGAGCAGTGGCGCCTCACCGCGGGCGAGGCCGTCCATGAGGGACGGTCGGAAGGCGGCACGGCCGTGTCGCTCAGCCCCGAAGGCGCCTTCGCCGCGGTGGGCACCCTCGACGGCCGCGTCCTCGTCTTCGACACCGGTTCCCGGCAGCAGGTCGCGGAATACCAGGCCCACGAGGGCCGGGTGACCGATCTGGTCCTCGGGCAGGACGCCGAGGTGTGCGTCTCGGCCTCGCTCGGGAGGCGGGAAGCCGACGTCGACCACACGGTCCAGCAGTGGTGGCCGTTGCGCCGCACCAGGATGCGCACGCTCAACGTCCCCGACCGGTTGGGCGGCAGCGACGACGGCTCGGGGATCGCCGCGGACGGTTCCGTGTTCCTGCGGATCGACTACCCGAACCTCGTCATGCTCGACATGCGGCGCTGGGGCGAACCGCAGCAGTGGGACATGCGACGGCTCATCGGCTACCGCACGCTCGCCGTCTCGGGCCGGGCCGGCTGGGCGCTGCTCGATCCCGGCACCGGCGACCTGGAGGTGCTCGAGCTCGACAACCGCCGCTGCGTCCGCACGTTCCCGAAGGACTGGGACCTCGGCGCGCACCGCGACGCGGCCGCCTTCAGCGGCGACTGCGGGTACGCGGTCCTCGCCCTGCGCGACCGCGATGCGACCGCGCTGGTGCGCCTCCCCATGCCGGTCCCCGGGCACCTCGCCCCCTGGTCCTACGCGCCGCCGCGCCCGGTCGCGGACCTGGCGGAAGAGGAGCAGGCGTTCGACCGGGCCATCGCCCGCATCGAGGCGATGACCGCGGCCGGAGACCACCGCGGCGCCGCCGACGCCGTGCGCGAGGCCAGGGCCGTCCCCGGCCATGCGCGCCATCCGCTGCTGCGCCGCGCGTCGAAGGCCGCGGGCCGGCACCTGAAGCGCACCGGCCTCAACGGCATCTGGGTGGAGCAGGAGCTGTCCGATGTGATGCTCACCCGCGGCGCCTTCGACGTCAGCGCGTCAGGACGGCTGATCGCGTTCCCCTCCAACGTGAACGACGTCCAGGTCTTTGACCTGGAGACGCTCGCGGAGACCGGATCGGTGTCCTCGCCGCGGAATCCGGCCGCCGAGCTCCACTTCGCCAGGGGCGACCGGGACCTCGTCATCCGCTACGCCGACGGGACCGTCGCCTGCTTCGACACCGCGTCGTTCCAGCCGCGGTTCAAGGTCGCCGGGGCCCTCCCGAGCGACGAGGGGACCACGACGCTGGACCTCGACGGGGACCTGCTGACCGTCGGATTCGGCCACGGCCTGGCCGCGGTGTGGTCGCTCGAGACCGCCGACTGCATCGCGACGATCCGCACCGGGCTCGGCACGATCGACGGCGTCACCGCCGACGCGGCGTCCCGCACCGTCGCCGTGCAGCTGCGCACCGGCGACCGGCGGGCCGCGGTCGAGGTCAGGTCGATCGACACGGGCAAGCCGGTGAAGACCTTCGCGAACGTGGACGCCCACACCGAGATCCGGTTCGCCTCCGGCGTCCTGCTGCTGGCCGGGATGACCCGGCTCACCGCCTGGCGGCCGGGCAGCAGGCGGCCGCTGTACCGCCTCGAACGCGTCAAGCACGCCTCGTCGGCGCGCCTGTCGTTCGCCGACTCGCGCCGCCTGGCCGTCCTCGGCGGCGTCAAGGGCTTCGTCGTCTGGGACGCGGCGACCGGCGGCCTCGGGTTCGACGGGCGCACCTGCGGCGAGCTCGCCGATCCCTTCCAGCACATCGACGTCGCGGCCGTGACCCCCGACGGCAGGTACGCCGTCGCCGCGGACACGATGGACGAGACGGTCGACGTCTGGGACCTGCGGGCGGGACGCCGCATCCGGACGCTGCACCGCCATCCGGTCCAGGTGAAGACGATCGTCGCCGACGACTCCTTCAGCACCGTCGTGACCGGCGACTACCAGGGGAACGTCCGCGTCTGGGGCCTCGACTGGGACTACGGGGAGTGATCCGGCATGACTCGACGCGGGCGCGAGGCCGACGAGCTCAGGGCGCGGTTCCTGGCCAACCGGGAGCAGGTCAGGTCCTGGATCGGCGCCTGGGACATTCCCGAGATCGTCTGGCCCGACGACTTCAACGAGGTCCCCCTCCCCTGGCTCGTGTCCGAACGCGACCGGAAGGACTGGCTGAAACGCCACGCGCCCTTCATGGACCGCTACGACTGGCTGTTCCTCGGCCGGCCGCTGACGCCGGGCGTGCGCGAGGTGCGGGCGCTCTGGGAGTTCGAGCCGGTGCACCGCTTCGCGCGGCTGGACCTGACCATCACGAGCGTCTGCGACCCCGAGTACCTCGCGGAGAAGCTCGCGCTGGGGGTCCACCACGCCGGGCTGAAGGGCTGGCGCGACGCGGATGTGCAGCCGGTGTACCACTGGCTCATCGAGGGCATCGCGACCAGGCCCTTGAACAACGGCGTCAACGGCAGCAAGCGGTCCGGGTTCGTGCTGCTGCGGTTCGCCCGGTTCCCGACCGGGGACGGCGACGTCATGGTCCGCCTGACCGCTTCCGTCACCGACCGGGCCCTGGACGGCTCGCTCCTCGACGACGACGGCGTCTCCATTCCTGGAACAGGGACCGAACCGGCACCCTAGCCGCGTCCCGGTCCGCGCGGCTCCCCGTCGACGTCTGCGGAGTCCGATGCCGTCACTCGGGACTGATGGGCTGGCGGGTGCGTCGGCGGGAAACGGCTTCTCAGGCGGCGAGCAGGATCTTCAGCAGGTCGTCGGGGGCGTCGCGCATGAGGTTGTGCCCGGCGTCGAGTGCGTGCGTCGTCCAGGCGGGATCGGCGCTGAGGCGTTCGTAGACCCCGGTGAACGGCGATTCACCGTCCCAGCCGGCGGCGTAGACATAGTCCCGGCGGCGGGGGCGGGCGGCGCCGGAGAGGCGGATCGGTTGCAGCAGTGAGGCGATGGGGTGGGGTGTGGCGCGGGGGTCGAAGAACGGCAGCGGGCGCACGCCGAAGCCGTCGTCGACGACGTCGAGGTACCACTGGTGCTCCCGGTCGGTGGCGAGGTTCCAGCAGGAGTCGCCGTGCTCGGGGACGAAGGCGTCGAGGAAGACGAGGCGCTCCACGCGTTCGGGCGCGCGGTCGGCGGCGCCGGTGATCACCATGCCGCCGTAGCTGTGTCCGACGAGCACGGCGCCTTGGAGGTCTTCGGCCGCGAGCAGCGCGGTGACGTCCTCGATGTGCGTGTCGAGGTTGGCTCCGCCGAGGTGGCGGCGCTCGCCGAGGCCGGTGAGCGTCAGCGGGTGGACGAGGTGCCCTTGCGCGCGAAGGCGTTCGGTGAGGTCGGCGAAGCACCAGCCGCCGTGGCACATGCCGGGGACGAGGACGAACGTGGTCATGGTCCTGCTTTCGATCGGTGATCAGCGGATTCCGGCCGTCAGGCGCGGGGAGGTTTTTGAGGGAAGCGCCGCGAACACGGCGGCCGCGGCGCACAGGGCCGCGGTCCATGCCAGCGGGGCGGCCGCGCCGATGCGGTCGGCGAGCAGGCCCGCCAGCCACGGGCCCGCGGTCTGCCCGGCGGCGAACAGCACGGTGAACGCTGCGAGGGCGGCCGTCCAGTCGGCCTGCGGGACGGCGGTCCGGATGCTCGCGGTGACGGCCGCGGGGACGGCCATGAAGGTCGCGCCGTACGCGATCGCCGAAGCGAGCACCGCAAGGGGCGCATGGGAGACCAGCGCCAGCGCCGCACTCGCGGCCAGCAGCCCGAGCACGGCCGCGAGCGCTCGGGTGCCGGGCCAGCGGCCGATCGGCCGGCTCCACAGGACCGGGGCGGCCATGACGCCGATGCCGAGCACGGCCCAGGTGGAGGCCGTCTGCGCGACCGAGGCGTCGCGGTCCGCCAGGTACACGGACAGGAAGGTGATGTAGGCGATGTAGCCGGTCGCGAACAGGACGTACGCGACCGCGATCCTCCACAGCGGACGCAGATGCGGCCGCCCCGCAGTGGCGCTCGGCTCCGCGTCGCCGGTTCCCGCTGCCGCCCAGCTGCACAGGGCCGCGAGTCCCGCGGCGGCGCCGAGGCAGAGCCAGGCGGTGCGCCAGTGGCCGCCGAGGGCGGGGAGCGCGGCGCCGCTGAGGAGGATGCCGAGGCCGGTGCCCGCGAAGTACACGGCGATGGGGGCGCTGGACCCGGCGCGGGAGGCGAGCCCGGCGGCGATCACGCCACCCGCGATGAAGACCGCGGCCCCGCTGGCTCCGGCCGCGAAGCGGGATGCGACCAGGACCGGAGCCAGGTCGCCCGCGGCCGTCGCGGCCAGTGCGAGCGCGGTCGCGACCATGCCCCACCGGAACGCGGCGGCGGCGCCCCACCTGCGGACGATCGGCGCGGTCGCGACGGCGCCGGCGAGGTAGCCGAGCCCGTTGACGGTGCTGATCGCCCCCGCCCCGGCCAGCGTCCATTGCAGATCGTCCTGCATCGCGGGCACGAGCAGGCCGTAGGCGAAGCGGGCGAACCCGAGGGCTGAGGCGGTTCCGAGACCCAGCAGCAGGGCCCGCGCGGTCGGCGTCATGCGCCCTCCATAGATAGAACCGATCGGTACGATCAAGAAGCTAGCACATGGATCGAACCGACCGGTACCATCGTCGTATGCCGGTTCCCAAAGGCTCGACCATCGACCCCGACCGCACCCGCGCCGCCATCGTCCGGGCCGCCGGGGAGCTGCTGTACGAACGCGGGCTCGACGGCGTCGGCGTGGCCGAGCTCTGCTCGCGCCTCGGCGTGTCCAAAGAGACGCTCTACCGGCACTTCGGCACCAAGGACGGCCTCGCCATCGCGGTCCTCGAAGCCCGCAGCGACCGGGTCGTCCACTGGCTCACCGCCGCGGTCACCGCCGCCGGCGACGACCCCGCCGACCAGCTCACCGCCCTGTTCGACGCCCTCCAGCAGTGGTACGGCGAGCCTGCCTTCCGCGGATGCGCGCTCCTGAACGCCGCGGCCCAGCACCACACCGGCCCCGTCCGAGCCGTCACCGCCCGCCACCTCGACCGCTACCGCGAGCTCCTCGAAGCGATCGCCGCCCGCGCCGGCGCCCCCGACCCGTCTCGCCTCGCCCGCCAGCTCCTCATCATCGTCGAAGGCGCCACCGTCGTGGCCGACCACCACGGCCCCGACCGCATGGGCGCACTCGCGACCGAAGCCGCCCTCGCCCTCCTCGCCGCGGCCCGCCGGGACTTAGCCCGCCGCCTCGCGCTGGATGGAGGCCGATTCGTCGCGGTCCCAGCGAGCGCGGGCGGCCTCCATCTCCCCCAGGTGGTCTCGCGACCAGTCGGCGATGGACGCGACCAGGCCGGAGAGGCTCGCACCGATCGCGGTGAGCCGGTACTCGACCTGCGGCGGATTCGTGGGGAAGACCGTGCGGTCGACCAGTCCGTCGCGTCCCAGGCGCCGCAGGGTGAAGGCGAGCATCCGCTGCGAGATCCCGGGGACCGCGCGCTGGAGTTCACGGAAACGCTTGGGGCCCTTCGCGAGTTCCACGATCACCAGGACCGACCACTTGTCGCCGATGCGGTCCAGGAGGTCCCGGATGCCGCAATGATCGTCGCCACAGGGCCCCGCCGCCTCTTGCCGCTCGGCCTGGAGGGTTACCTCCATGTCACCACCGGACATCAATGTGCCTCCTTTCGGCGGGCCGCGGTGCCGCCCATCCTCGAAGCATCCCACCGTGAACCGAAGGAGCAACACATGATCATGGTCACCGGTGCCTCGGGCGCACTCGGCAGCCGCATCCTGTCCCGTCTCGAAGAGGCGCAGGCGATCGCGGGCACCCGGACCCCCGACCCGGCGGCACTGGCCGCGGGCCGGGCGCGCCGCCTCGACTTCGACGACCCGGCGACGTTCACGGCGCTCGATGGCGTCCGCACGCTCGTCCTGGTCTCGGCCGGCTACGCCGAGGACGACGTCGTGCGCGAACGCCACCGGTCCGTCCTGCACGCCGCGGCGGCAGCCGGGGTCGGGCACGTGGTCTACACGAGCCTCACCGGCGCGGGCGACCACCTCGGGATCGCGGTCGCCCACCGGGCCGCCGAACGCGACCTGGCCGAGAGCGGCATGGCGTGGACCGTGCTCCGCAACGGCCTCTACGCGGAGCTGCTCGCCCCGGCCGCCGCCGCGGCCGCCCAGACCGGCGTGCTCGACGCGCCGCTCGGCGACGGCGCCATCGCGCTCGTCGCACGAGACGACCTGGCCGAGGCGGCGGCCCGCGTCGCCCGGCAACCCGAGTCGTACGCCGGAAGGACGCTCGAACTGGTCGGCCCGCGCGCGCTCGGCGGCGCCGCGATCGCCGCGGCGATCGCGCAGGCCACCGGCCGCGAGGTCCGCTATGCGCCGGTCGGTCTCGGCCCGTTCAGGCAGGCGCTGGCGCACAGCGGCATGGAGCCGTACCAGGTCGCGCACTCGGTGTCGATCTTCTCGAACGCCTCGGCCGGGTTCCTCGCCGCGACCGGATCGGATCTGCCCGAACTCCTCGGCCGCGAGCCCGCCGACGCCCTCGCGACCGCCATCGCGGCAGCGGGACTCGGCGGGATCGGCCAACACGCTGGGGCGTCAGCTGCGTATCAGCGCCGTGTCAGCGGCCCCGGCGAGTCTGACCGCATGAGCAACCACACCACGGACACCACCCGCCCGGAACTCCAGCAGGCCCTCCAGGACATCGTCGACGCCGGCATCATCGGCGTGCAGCTGCGCGTCAGCGACGAGCGCGGCCACTGGTACGGCAGCGCCGGGACCAGCGAACTCGACGGGACCGAGCCGCCCGCCCACGGCGCGCACTTCCGCATCGGCAGCAACACCAAGACCTTCACCGCCGTCGCGGTCCTCGCGCTCGTTGCCGAGGGCCGGATTGGCCTCGACGAGCCCGTGGCGGCCTACCTGCCGCGGTTCGGGTTCGACGAGCGCATCACCGTGCGGATGATCCTCCAGCACACCAGCGGCGTCTTCAACTTCACCGGCGAGTACTTCGAGGACGGCACCGTCACACCCGGCATCGTCTGCCAAGGACAGGAATGGGTCGAGGCCCGCTTCGACGACCACACCCCCGAATCGCTCGTCGAACTGGCCCTGGCCAACGAGCCGCGCTTCGCGCCCGGCGAGGACTGGAGCTACTCCAACACCAACTACGTCATCGCCCGGCTCGTCGTCGAGGCCGTCACCGGCCGCTCCCTCGCCGAGGAGGTCGAACGCACCGTCCTCGCGCCCTTGGGCCTGAAGGACACCGTGGTCCCGGGCTACTCCCCCGAGATCCCCTCCCCGCACACCCACGCCTACTACCGGTACGAGGAGGACGGCCAGGAGCGCATCGTGGACGTCTCCCGCCAGAACCCGTCCTGGATCGCCACCGGCGGCGACATGATCTCCACGACCGCCGACCTCCAGGCGTTCATCACCGCCCTCGTCGGCGGCAAGCTCCTGCCCGCCGACCTCCAGGCCGAGATGTTCACCCCCGAGGCCAAGGCCGGGTACGGCCTCGGCGTGTTCGTCCAGGACACCGAGTACGGCAAGGTCATCACCCACAACGGCGGCATCACCGGCAACGCCGGGCTCATGTACTGCTCCGCCGACGGCGTCCGGTCGTTCACCGCCGCCATCAACTACGTTGACGACGCCGCGATGACTGCCAGCGCCGCCTTCCAGGCCGGCCTCGCCGCCTTGCTGGCGGCCGTCTTCGCCAAGGCTGAGGACTGACCCGAGTTCGTTCCCGCAACTGAAGTGGTCGAAGTGCCGCCGACCGGACTCGGGTCCGGTCGGCGGCATGCGCGTCCCACTCCTCCGACACGCCCGCGGGGCGGTCAGTTGGCGACGGCGATCGCCCGACGCTCAGACGTCGGGTCGGCGGCGGCGTCGAGGAGGGCCTTGGCGAAGTCGGCGCGGGTGATCTGAAAGCCGCCGGTGACGTTGCGGTCGGCGGCGCTGCGATAGCGGTCCTTGCCGGGCCCGTCGGACAGGCGCCCGGCCCGCACGATGACCCACTTCGCGGCGGAGGCCCGGAGCAGCCGCTCGGCCTCGGCGGCATCGGCGTTCAGGTGCTTGAGGGCGCGGGCGAGGATCACCGGCTTGACGAAGTACCTGGTCATCGGGTCATCGCCGGGTCCGGGGTGCATCGCGGAGTTGCTGGCGAGCACGATGCGGGCGTCCGCACCCGCCGCGGTCACGGCCGCGATCGCGGCTCTGGTGCTGTCGGCGCACGCGTTCGTCGGGGCGCGCAGATCCCGGGGCCCCACCGCGTTGATAACGGCGTCGCGGCCGGCGACCGAGTCCGTGAGGGCCTGGAGGTCGTCGAGTTCGGCCACGACCGTGGTCGTGCGGCGCCGGAGGTCGGCGGGGAGCCGGGCGGCGTCGCGGACGACGGCCGTGACTTCGTGGCCGGCGTTCACGGCCTGCCGGAGGACCTCGCGGCCGGTGCGGCCGGTCGCGCCCAGGACGGTGAGTTTCATGATGCCTCCCGAGGTTGGTGAGTATTCACTAACCTTTAGACTAGGTAAGTGTTCACTCACCCGTCAAGGGAGGCCACTGCGACCATGGGCACACGGGACCGAATCCTCGACGCCGCCGCCGCGGTCATGCGCGAGCGCGGCGTCGCGCACGCGACGACCAAGGAGATCGCGCGCGCCGCCGACTGCTCGGAAGCACTGCTGTACAAGCACTTCCCCGACAAGACGACGCTGCTGCTCCACGTCTTCCGAGAGCGGATGCCCGCATTCACCGCGAACGCCGAGCCCGGCAAAGGACGCGTCGAAGCCAACCTCGCCGCCATCGCGCACGGCGCCCTCCACTTCTACCTGCGCGGATTCCCGATGATGGCCTCAGCGGTCGCCTCACCGGATCTCCTCACCGCACTCCGAGACGCCCTCGCCCCGCACGGCGCCGGCCCGGACCGACCGGTAACCATCGTCACCGAATACCTCACCGCCGAACAACACCTCGGCCGCATCGCCCCCACAGCCGACCCCGCAGCAATCGCCGCCCTCCTCATGGGCTCCTGCTTCCAACAGGGATTCCTCGCCTACTTCGAGGGAAAGACCAAGCTGCCCAAAACAACCGCAACAAACCTCGTCGCCCCCCTCATACCCGCCCTGCACCCCTGAAAGGCCCGACTGGCACCCAGCCCAAAAGGGAGGAAAACTGGCTCCTAGCCGACGCCAGCATGAAACCACGAAAAAAGAAGGCCCCGGACATCCGGGACCTTCTGAAGTGTGCACCTAGCGATGCCCTACCTGAACCCATCACCCCAGGTCAACGCCCTGGTTACTCAGCTCAGCAGTATGCCCACCGGCCCGGCCTGCTCATGAGGCTTTCGCCCAACTCCAACGCAGCCGCTACCTGCTGCCCAGCAACTTCGACAAGCGCTCCGAGATTCGCCCGTCTCGCCGATCCGCGGGCGCACAATCAATCCAACGGCGAAGCACGGCGATCTCTTCATCGCGTTCGCCAAGTTTGCGATGCACGATCGCTGCCTGTTCCGTATACCAAGGGGCCGGCTCCCTCCCATCGGCACCGCGCTCCGCCGCCTCGATAGCGCCGTAGCAGAGTACGAGAGCTTCGCGGAGTTTTCCCTCACGCTTCAGTTGCTTGATCGGTTCGACAAGCTCCAGGTAGTGGACACCATTCACCATCCCCGCTCGAAGCTCTCGTTCACGCGAGCCGCCCTCGGCGATGCCCCTGCGGACCATCTCGGAGCGTTCACGATGCTCCGCAGCCCGCTTCTCCTCCGTTGTCAGCGGCGGCGGGTTGGCAGCGCTGTACTCCCACCGAGGCGGCCCCTCACCCAACCACACCCAAGCCTCGCCCCGAATCCCGTGATCCTGCACAACGCTGAACAACTGCAAAGGAACCGGCCATGACTCGTCAACACCCAATGGAAGCTCTTTCGCAAGGTACGCAGGCAAGTAGCCGACCCGCTCACCCTCGACCCAGACTGCAACCGCCAGCGGATCCACCGGATTGCCAGGTTCTCGAACCAGCTTCGACCCAGCCTCGAGCAAGGCGCGCCGAGCGATTCCATGCCGCTTGACGAGTGCTTCCACAGCGGACGCTGCTACGGTCGTTGTGCCGGAGAGCTTCACCAGCGGGCTCACCTCGATCGAGACGCTGAACTCGATACGAGGAGAACGACCGGGCTCAGCGCCTTGTCGGCGATCACGTCTGCCGAGGATTCGATCCACAAGTCCCATACAAGTGAGTCTGGCATCTCACCGAGAATCTCAACAGACCCGCAAATCATCCCTAAACGGCCTCGCCATCAACGTGGCGTGACTGAAACGGACGTAACGCAGGCATCCACCGGCCACCGGCCTCGGCTATAGGCCCCGCAGCTGCAGTGTCGCACCTCATCAATAGCATGCTGCACATGAGTAACACTTGGATAGCGACGTACTGCGAAGGCTGGGACGGTGTCGAAGGTAAACCGATCGGTCTGCTCTCTCGTGAAGAGGCACGAAGCAGAAACGAGATGGGCCTCCCCTACTCGGTCCTGATCGTTGAAGACGACCGCCCACGCTTCCTCCTCGACATCGCCTGGCGGCAGAACTACCTGGCCCGCTGGACCTTCGATGATCACGGGCGGCGCGATACCCGTGCCGTCTACGTCCGAATGGACGGCGGCACGCTCTTCGAGCGGAAGCTCACCGAATGGCAGTACGACGAGGGCGAACCCGACGGGACGCCGTCCCTGCCCCGCAGGACCCTGAAACGGGACTTCAACGGGCGCACCGGGATCTACCACCGCTCCCGCGGCGGCGGAAGCATGAGCACTTCAAGGGACGAGCCATCCGAGCAATTCATCCGCCCAGCGGTCGCCTTCGAACGATGGGACGCTGTCCTGGAAGGCGATGACACACTGCCCCTCACCGTTGGCACGCCGATCGAACCTCTTCCCTTCGATGCGAGTGCGGGGCGCCCATGGAATCCGCCCCTGCCGTTCCAAGCGCCGTATCTCGACCAGCTACTGGTCGAGGACGCGACCGTCGTCCACGAGGACTCCGGCTCGCCTATGCGCGTCCGGCACGAGTACCTGGGTCTGCTCGGCCTTCCCACTGGGAAGCTGGTCGCGTGCGATCCGACCTGGCTCAAAGCGGTCGAGCCCTTCACCGTATCCGTCGAGCCCGGCGACTACCCGGTGATAGAGATCCAGATCCACGACGAATCGGACGACTACTGGGCCGGTGCCGGGTACCTGCTCAGGGTCTCTGAACAGTCGACCTCGACATGGGAGATGGCTCTCCGCCCGGGGCAGGACGTGAGCCTCCTCGAAGAAGGCCACTTCTACGGCTTCGGAGTCGATGCCGGCCTGGGCTGCCTCATAGACGACGCCGCCCAGGAGCCGTTCATCGCGCACATCGACGGCGATCTTCACCGCTTGGACGAGGAAATGCCGCTCCGTGAGGAGTTCGCGATCCCCGGAACCGACCACAACCTCTACGCGTACAACTGCTACTACGGCGATGGCTCCTACCCGACTTGGATCGGCCGAGACGACTGCGGAGCCGTGACCTGCTTCCTCAGCGACATGCTCCTGGTCGACAACGGCCGACCACAAGACGACGAAGACACCTTCGAACAGGACTGGTAACGACGGTGCCGAACCCGACAGGACAACCTGTCAGGTTCGAATAAGAAATTCTATGTACCCTAGCGGTTCCCCGCCTATCATCGCAGTCCAACATCACAATTCTCTGCCCGAGCGCTATACGACTTGCAAAGTACCATCACATCGAATCATTTCCAAATACCCGTTAGGGCATCGACGCTAAGCTTCCCGACCACTATAAGGACGACAGTAGATATAGCCAACGCGGAGAGCCTTATGCCTCCCAATACTCCTCCCCAGCGTTCAACTGCTTGCTCACATTTATCCAGAGCAGTAGCAATCGCATTGCGATTAGGCACCATCAACTCGTTCAGCGGCTGCCCCTCCGCATCGAATATTCCAATTCTACTATTCACGCGCTCATAAACTAGATAACTGCCCGGCCCGACAATGACCTCATATGCTTCGCAAAGAGTCTCCACAAGACTCTTGGGGGTTTCAGGATTGAGCGAACGAATTCCCTTAACATAATTCTTCAGTTCTGTCGATATTCCTGACACAATTAGACCCTCCGCATTCCCGACTCCGTGATACCTCGGAAACGACCCCCTCCTGACAATAATGTCAAGGCCAAGTGCAACATGTGTTACAAGCATATTCCTATTTTCAATCGAGCATACTTTCCAACCGGCAGCGCTCGATGAACTTGCACGATGTTGGGTAATATAGATAATCGCATCCTCTATCTCACGTATGACAAAACTCGTCGAGAATACGCGCCTTGTTCTCCGTATCATGACTCCAGCCGTGATGAAGGCTGGAATGAATCCCCAAAGAAAGCCAAAACTGAAATTGCCGATTGCGCCCATGCATACGGAAGCAAAGCCAATTGAAGGAACAATCATCACAAATATCGCAAGCCTTCTATGAAGTCCTCGGAAGGCCAGATTCTTGGACAACAGTCGCCTTCTATATTCTACATTCACGCCTTCAATACGCATCGAGGGGAGGCTCCGAAAATACTCGGAAAACACTTTTCCATTAGAAGCATAGGCAACATGTCCGAGAACGCCCAAGAGCCCCCAAATAAAGCTACAAACGATAGCTATCGAGAAGGCCGAATCAAACGCAGATTCTGAAGTCTTATAGCCCAAAAGCTTCAATCCATCCGAAGCCAACATCATTGGAATGCCAATAGCAATCGCCATCGAGAATCCCCACGCAACAGGCATGAGTATCGCGCCCATCAGCAATATTACGATAGACGCCCGATCTCTTACACGAGACTTTCGCCATCGGTTGACGAGGAGTTTCATTCCAAATCGAATTACTTCCCGAAATGCATACCTTCCCAAGATAGCATGCATGAGTGAGCTTGGCCCGAAAGGACTCACGGAGCTTTTGATCCCGTCATAGAAAATATGTCGCATAAACCGGTCGATTCCAACCATCCATAGCGGAAGTATCGACTGCATCACAATCACCAAAGCAAAGAATACGACTCCGTGGGCAAAGTCTTCCATTGCAGGCATCCTTTATAGTTCGAGGGGATTAGAATGTAAAGCCAATTCAGGCATAGAGGTTTGCCGACTGATTCGATCTTATAATATTCCGCGCACAATGTTAGTATAGGGTGTTGAATCCAAATCCGAACCAACACCAAGTTCATTCATCACTCCATGAATTATTTGCAACGCTGAATGTAGGTTTTCCCTGTTGGCATGAGTCTCGACCTCTAGAAGAACGACATCCAACTTATTAAGGATGACAAGCGTGGCAAATATCGGAGTGTTTTCAATACGAAATCGATAGTTCTTGCATTCCTTGATCAGCTGAACAAATACAGCCATACCAAGATTGCGAAGCATTAGATCAATTGGACCAGGATCTTGCACAATTGTTTCATACTCAGGTTTGGATCTACTCATAAGATCGACTGGAGCTTCCTTAAATGTAAGAACATGCTCGACGCCCAAGCTTGTCGTAATGCTACGAAGCCGAATCTCTTGACCCTCAGCGTCTAGTCGGTGATCTGGCCAGTCGTAGTAGGTGTCATGGTAGGTCGCTTCTTCTTCCTCGGCTCGGGACTGGAGCCAGGTTCGGACGGTTTCTACGTCTTTCACGCGGGCTTTGAGTTCAACTTCGATCATGATTCTCACCTTTTTAGATCAGGCGTTTGGCGGTGGTCCAGAGGTCTTCGTATTGGCGGGTGAAGCCGGTGTGGAGAAGGTTGTATTGGGCGGCGCTGAGGCGGTAGATGGCTGATTGGTGGCCTTCGGTGGCGCCATTGAACATTGAAAGATAGATGGTCTGGTCGATGCGGAAGAGTCGCCAGGTCGGGAGCGTGTTGTAGAGGGCGACGCTGAGGTCGAGATTCGGGATGTCGGTGAGTTCGCGGAGGCGGGCTATCGATAGGTGGATGCCGGCCTTGAAGGCTTCTTCTGACTCGCCGATCTCTCGGGCGCGGTGGGACGCGGCGGCTGATTCGGGGTCGAGGAGGAGGACTCGGACTTTGACGGGTTCGGGGCGTTCGCTGGTGAGGGGTTCGCGGAGGAGTGAGTCGTTGAGGCCAATCAGGCCGAGGGCTCGGACGGCGAGGAGGTCGACTTCTCGGGCTTGCCAGGCGGCGTCGCGGATTTCTTGGGCGGCGGTGGCTTGGGCGGCGAAGACTCTGGTGATGCCGATGCGGGCTGCTTGGGCTTCGGAGTCCTGGGGTTCGCCTATTGCGGGAGCGAGACCGAGGAGTTGGCGGGCGCGATCGGGCATGCCGAGGCCGTCAGCGATGCGTTCGAGCACTTCGATGCTCACGATCTTGCGTTTGCCGTTGAAGACCTCGTTGGTGCGGCCTTGGCCGATGCCCGTGGCAATGCCTATGCGGGATTGGGAGAGGCCGCCGTATTGGCGTGCAAGGCCGAAGACAGCAGCGATGTCGCGAGCTGCGAGGGCCTGGCGCATGGCGTCGCGATTCCAGAGGGTGTCTGGTAGATCGACGGGCACAAACATCGGAGTGTCCATGGAGTCGAGCTTACATCTCATAGTGAGATACCAAAAGAGGGCTAGCTGACGAATCTCCAGATTCGTGACCATAGGACTACACCGGGACTGGGTTGCTGGCTCGAGCGGTGTTGTCGATGGGGACGTATGAGGGGAGCTTGCCCGTGGCGGGTCAGGGAGCGCAGGTTGCTGGTCGCGGAGGAAACAGCAGCTTCGAGGTGTTGGGGCGGTGGCAGTCGAGTGCAGGGAACTGGCTGTCACTGAAAGCCCGACGCAGGACGGGGTATGCCTCTGTCTGGTTGGACTACAACGGGCATCCGGTCAAGATCGGCTACGCGGTGCACTCCGGAGGGGTCCTCCGGGAGGTTAGGTGGGAAGTCCTCTGGGCGGAACAGACCGACGCTTGGAAGACGCAGCAGCGCAGGCAGATCGCTTCGCTTCTTGCAGCCTGGCACGCCGAAGGGGTTCGGGAGCCGCCGGCTCCTTCACTGCCATCAAGCGTGGTCGGCACGTTCAACGTCGACGGCTTCCGGTTCGCCGTCGAGCCGACGGTGGCTTCAGAGCACGTGGTCTTGAGCGTCGTGAACACCGAGAACGCCCTCACCCCGGTCGCCGACCTTCTTCACTATGCCGGACGTATCTGCGGCATGGCGACGAGACCTGGTTGGAAGGGCACCCCAGAGGAGCGCAGACGGCTCTGGCGGTTCGAATCGGAAGCCATCCTGACCCGGGCTGCCGGGCGAGGGCTGATCTGACCTCCTCCCCCTTCGCGGGGCCGCCGGGTGGACGGCGGCCCCACATTCTCACGATGCCAAAGGAGACCCGTGCCTGCTGTCGCTCTTGATCTCGATGACCTGATGCAGGATTTGGATGTTCGTGGGTACGTCCTAGTTCGGACCGCCGCGACGTTCGAAGCGCTGACTGCTCTAGCCGAGCAGTTCGGAGCCCATATCGGGGCGGCCTCGATGGGATCGAGGCTGCTTGAAGGGTGGGACTCGACCGATTGGCTGCCACGGCATACCGAGCAGCTCGACGATCTTGAGCCGCTCCGCTACTTCGCGCTGGGGTGCTTGGAGTCGGCCGCAAAAGGCGGAGCAACCTGCCTGTACGACGGGCGATTGGCGGCTAGCGCGCTGCTGGAGGAGCGCCCGGAGTTGGAGCGCGTCAGGATCGCCTATGCCACGAGGTGGCGCTCAAGCACCGCCACACACCCCTTGATCGCGATCAATCCCGCACACGGGCCGGTGCTGCGCTATCGATCAGCGCTGGAGACCAACTCAGTTGAACACCCCCTCCCTACAGGTCTGACAGAGGCTCAGATGTACGCCTGTCGTGGAATCACACCTGTCTGATGCCGTCGCAGTGGTTCATCGGTGGCGGCCCGGTGACATGCTCATCGTGAACAACCGGATCATGGTCCATGCTCGGCAGCCGTTCACCGGCCGGCGGGTAATGGCCCGCTACCGGTACGACGATCCGCACCACCAGACCGTCATAATCGGCCGATGAGGTTCGTCCGTCTCCCCGCACCGGTGCTCCGAGCGATCTCGCCGGTGATGCGGTGGTGGTGGCGTATCCGCAAGCCCACGACGTTCGGTGTCAAGGTTCTGCTGCTTCATCCCGACGAACCCACCCGATTTCTCGTCGCCAGGCACTCGTACGCGGACACCCGCCGCTGGGGACTGCCGGGCGGAGGCTTTCGTCCAGAGCGTGAGACGCCTCAGCAGGCCGCTGCACGCGAGGTAGGCGAGGAGCTGGGCATTGCGATACTTTCGTCCTCGTTCACCGTTCTGGACACCGTTGCGACGGCCCTTGAGGCGAAGCGGGACACGCTGACCATTCTGACTGCCAGCTCTCCCGCGAGGAGTGTCCGCTGCTCGCCTGAGCTCGCCGAAGCCCGCTGGATCAGTAACCTTGACGAGCTTGGGGAGGCCCCGGTCTCAAGGTGGCTGCGGCTGGCGCTTCAGCGCGCAGGCATGGCTTCAGACACGGTCTGAGGTGCCGCTGGGCAGTTTCCCCTATAGCGTCGTACGGGGATATGTATATATTCGGGTTTCTATGATTGGCTTAGACTGCCACTCATCCTGCGGAAACGCTTGGTTACTGGGCCTGGAGACGTGGAAGTGTCCGTGGAAGGGGGGATCTGGAAGCCCCAGCCTGGAAGCCCCGGTCCGGAAGGGGCGCAGGATCGAGACCGCAGAACGGCTGCGAGGCGGTCAATCGGAGACGTACTGCGGGTCTTCGTAGCGGTGCCACGAGTCCTCGCACGCTGAACCACCGCTCGCATGTCGAGATTCGTAGGTGGCCGGTAACCAAGACAGTAACCTTCGCGAAGAGGCAGATTCCCTACCTGCACGCTCCGCCTCCAACAGCGGCAGGTTGAGCCCGAGCGCTCCCGCCGGTAGAATGGATGCCTGTCCAGGCTGTATCGGTAGCGACGAGACCTCGCCTTGTTCTACCAGACTTCCGAATGCCTGCCGTTCTCGCTGACCCACCGAACCAAAGTTCGACATCAGCATTCTCCTGCCCTTCGAATCGACGGGAACGCCGAGTGCTCGTCGCTGCGGCGAAGTCTCGCTACGGTCGGCACAGACGCCGTGGCCTACGGTCTTCGCGGGCGGTGGGTGCGATGAGCTGCCGCGACGACTCGATACGGGTCACCGGCGAGCGGCGCGAGACGATCGACACGCGCCAGCTCGCGCACCTACTCATCGCGATAGCCGACCGTCAGCGCGACCCCAGCGGGCCGCAGCCGCGCCAAGGCGTCTACCGAATCGATGAGGCGGAGAGGGCGGACGGCAGATGACGTCGCGAAAGCAAACCAACCAGGGCGACAAGATCACTCGAGGTGGTCGAGCAGTGCTCTACCTGCGGGTGTCAGATCCGAAGCAGGTCAACACCGACTACGACCCCGAAGGGAACTCCATTCCAGCGCAGCGGAAAGCGTGCATGCAGCTGGCCGGCGAGCTCGGGCTGGAAGTAGTCGAGGAGTACGTCGAGCCGGGCAAATCCGCGAAGACGATCGACCGCAGGCCGCGGTTCAATACGATGATGGAGCGCGTTCGGAAGCGGCGTGATGTCGATGCGATCGTCATCTACATGCGGTCGCGAATCTTTCGCAACGCGGCCGATGCGGCACTCACCAGGAGGGAACTCAAGCAACTCGGTGTCTCGCTGCTGTCAGTGAAGGACCCGACCGCCGACTCGATTTCCGGCGACATGCTGGCCGGAATCCTCGATGTGGTGAACGAGTACCAGTCCCGTGCGGCCGGGGACGACATCGCCTACAAAATGGAGGCGAAGGCACAGCGGGGCGGGACGCCGAACCGGACTCGGCTGGGGTACTTGAACGTGACCGAGACCGTCGAGGGTCGGCCCGTGCGAACGGTGATTCCCAATCCCGAACGAGCGCAGTTGGTCAAAGCGATCTTCCAGCAGTACGCCACCAGCCGGTTCACCTTCGTGCAGCTGCGTCAGGCTTCGATTGACGCGGGTCTGCGAACGCGGCCGACGAAGGCGTACCCAGCCGGGAGCGAGCTGTCGATCCACGCCATCGGGAAGATTCTGCGGGATCGGTACTACCTGGGGAAGGTCCCCTACAAGGGGCAGGAGTACGAGGGGCGGCATGAGGCCCTGGTGACGCCGGAGTTGTTCGAGCAGGTGCAGCAGGTGCTCTACCGGCAGCGGAACGCCGGTACGCGGGATCGCAAGTGGCAGCACTACCTCAAAGGGACCGTGCGGTGCGCCCGCTGTCAGCGGCTCTTGACGTTGGAGCGAGCGAAGTCCAAGACCGGACGGTTCTACTTCTACTACCTGTGCCTCGGTCGAGCTGAAGGAGCGTGCGACCTCCCCCGCCTGCAAGTTCCTGCGGTCGAGGACCAGATCGCGATGCATTGGGCGACGCTCGGCATCGACCGCATCGAGGCTGACCGGGTTCGTACGGATCTTGCAAGCGCGCTCGAAGCGGAGGGAGCGGTGACGACCGCCATGCGGCGCGAGCTTGAGCGGGAACTCCGCCGGATCGCGACAGCCGAGGAACAGTGCGTGGAACTCATCGGGCACCCCGACTGGCCCACGGACAAGCTGACGGAGAAGATCCGCCGGCTGCGGGATCAACGTGAAGCCATCACGGCGAAGCTCGAAGATGCCCGTTCGGACCGGCTCCAGTCAGCGCAGGACGCCGTGGGGCTACTACTGGAACTGCTCTCCTCACCGAAGCGGGTTTACGTCGAGGCGACTGAGGACCAGCGGCGGACGCTCAACCAGATCTGCTTCGGAAAGCTCTTCCTCGACAAAGGCCAGTTCGGGCCGATGGTGCTCGGCGTCGAGCACGGTGAAGCGGCGGGTCCGGTGATCAGGTTTATGGATGGGCGCAGAAACGCCAGTGGCGCGGCTCTTACGAGCCGCGCCACTGGTAACGATTATCAGCATCATCCGGGTCAGGATAATGCTCTCATTGTGCGCGAGGGGGGACTTGAACCCCCACGTCCGTTAAAGGACACTAGCACCTCAAGAGTATTTTTAAGGCTACGACGTCCTATTTTTCAGATGTTTCAACAGGTCATCGCGTTCCAGGATGAGCAAGACCGGTCAGCTAAGGTCATACCTGAGCAGGGTTTTCCGCGCCAGGTGGTCCCCTTATTGGTCCCCCTCCCCCATCGATCCAAGGTTCACCCCCGCCGTGGCGGGGAGGACGAAACGGCGACCGCACTCATCTATTGCTCCGTCGGTTCACCCCCGCGGCGGCGGGGGTGAACCGGTCTCGACGTCTGTTCTTGTGCTCGAACCACTGACTCCCCGCAAGGGCGGGGGTGAACCGACCGCCGCCAACTCGGGGTCGGCCGCGGGGTCGAACTCCCCGCGTGCGCGGGGGTGAACCGCCCAGCACAATGGCTGGCTTGGCGAGATCGAAGGACTCAAGACCAGCCAGACCGCCGCGATCGCCAAACTAGCTTCTCTGAACCGCGCTGAGCGCAACAAGCCAAGCGTCACAAGCCTGAGTATTCCAACAGTTCGCCGGCGCACTTGAATCGGAAAGTCAGGACGGTTGAAGTTGATCGACAAGCTGACTCAACTTTGACAACACGACTGTGTTCAGCTTCTTGTCAAGCTTCAATTTCTTGAGATCGTTGCATCGATGATTTTCAGTCACCACGATATCGCAATAGGGAACGGCTAGACTCATCGCGTCGATATCAAATATATCGTTAGATGTCCATGCGTTGGAGTAGTTCCGATGATGTTCAGCCTTCAACAAGGCTGAGACAAGCGCCGTCGGCATTGATAGCACTACATTCCTAATGGAAGTGGAATCGGATATCAGTTCCTCGACTCCCGTGAATCCACGGCGAAGGAGATCTGCGAGCACCAAGTCAAGCAGTTCGACCAGCAGTTCCCGAAGGATGATTACGTCGGTCAGGCGTGGTCCGCTTCCCCATTCCGTTCCGTTATGTCGCTCTCGTTGTTCGGTCTCCTGGCGGGCTCGTTTTTCTGCCGCCTGCTTTGCTATGTCGCTCTGATAACCCATTCTGGCTAGTCGGGGCAGGTCGTTCTCTTCTGGCCCCCCAAGAACGTATCGCTCCCCCAACCTATTGATCTCCGCCATCATTTCGTCGAAGGCCTCCGCGCCCATCATTTCTCGCAATTCGGCACTGGAGTCGACACCGTTGTCATCGCCAAAATAGAACCCTCCCTTCATTCCAAATGCATAGCCGGAACCATCTCCTACGAGCTGAGCGCTTTGATAGGTTTGAGTCGCTCTACCAAACTTCGAGTCAAGCATTGATTCGATTTCAAACTTCATTATGGCCTCTCGCCCAAGGAGCGATTTGAATCCAGACAGCTCCTCCATGATGCTCGCGAGATCCTTTCGCCGCTCAACGCTGGAATTATGGGAGAGTTCCATATAATGTAGACCGGATAGCACGAACACGACTCTGCCATCTTGGGCAGCTTCTCGACAGACTTCTAGGGCGTCGAGGTAAGGCTCTCCGCGGTCCACGCCTTTGTTAGCCTGGGCAAGGCTAATCCAATGATTGAGATCGAGATACACGAGCGTGGGAGGAGGCGTGGGGCGAATCAGTGCCGCGGGCCATATAAGGTCAGGATACGAGCGATTATCTGGACCAGTCATATGTCAAGTATGACTGGCTGAGATCCGGAGCTGTTCGAAAGTCCAGAAAATCGACCGCGGCATGGTCGCCGACGTCGCCGACCTGTTCGCCCTCACCCGCGACCAGATCCTGGGCCTGGACCGCATGCGCGAGGCCAGCGCCGACAAGCTCATCAGTGCCATCGATACCGCACGCAACCAGCCGCTCAACCGTGTGTTCTGGCGCTCGGGGTGCTCGGCACGGGCCGGTCGATGTCGCTGCGGATCGCTGCTCATTTCGGGTCGATGGCCGCGATCCAGGCCGCCGACGCCGCCGTGCTCGAACTCGTCGACGGCATCGGCCCCGAGAAGGCCCCGGTGATCGTTGCCGAAGTCGCCGCGCTCGCCCCGGTCGTCGCCAAGCTCGTCGCTGCCGGAGTCAACCTCGACCAGCCCGGCTGGACCCCGCCCGCCCTCTACGGCGACACGGACCCCGCCGAGGTGTCGGGGCTGCCGCTGGTGGGCTTGTCGGTCGTGGTCACCGGAGCCATGACCGGCCCCTTGGCCGACTACTCTCGTACCCAGATGACCGAGCTGATCAGCCGCGCCGGAGGCAAAGCGTCCTCCAGCGTCTCCAAGCGCACCGGCCTGCTCGTCGCCGGGGAGAAGGCCGGCAGCAAGCTCGCCAAAGCCGAGGAGCTCGGCGTCGAGGTGATCAACCCTGACGAGTTCGCGAAGCGCCTCGCCAGCATCATCGAAGCCGCCTGAGCCGACCGGAGGCCGCCCTTCCTCAAGCCCCGTTCGTGTCCGAGCCTGGGCCCGCGTCCGCTGGCTGCCCTTCGCTGGTGCACCTGATGTTCCCGGCCCGGGAGGCTGATTCGTTGCGTCTGGCCGGGACCCCTCCCGGGTGGCCACGGTTATACAGAGGGAACCTTGTCCTGAGGAGGCCCTTGATGTTGCGCACGACCGCGGCCGCACTGTCCCTGCTGTTCGCCGTCGCCCTGGCCGGGTGCTCCGGAGGCGGGGAGCTTGGTGGGAACGCGGACCAGAGCGCCAGCGATGCTCCGGATGGCACCGGTGCGGCTGAGGAGCCGTCCGCTGCGGCCGATGCCGGACTCGTGGTCTGGGCGGACGCGTTCTGCGCTGCGCCGGATGCGATCCCCGACGGCCTCGACCTCCCGTTCCAGGCCGCGGCCCGCAATGATCCGGCCACCGAGGACGACCGCCCGCAACTGGTCAACGGCCTGGCGGCGGTGCGCGACGGACTCGATGCGGCCCTCGAAGCGATCGACGTGCTCCCGGCCGCCCCGACCCCGGAGGCCGAAGAGGCCGTGGAGGCATACCGCGCGGACATGGAGGCGGACCGGGTCACGTTCGCCGACTACCTCGAACTGGCCCCGATCTACCCCGTCGAGCAGTTGGAAGACCTGTACTTCCTGGCCGGGATAGACACGATCAACCTGCCGTACCCGCTGATGATGGCCGACACCTACCTGTCCGATCCCGCCCTGGCCGAAGCCGCCGCAGACGCGGCCTCCTGCTAAACCACCACCCACCCGCACCACGGCAGCAACAGTCGACGAATAAACGAGGAGACGCCATGGGAGCGGTCGTAGACACCGTGATCCTGGTGCTGATGATCGCCAGCTGCCCCGCCATGCTCTTCCTCGCGGTCGGTTTCGTCTGGTCCCAGGGCGCTGCCATCAAGTCGAAATTCGATCCCCCGGAGTACCAGTCGGTCCCGTTGCCAGTCTTCCGGGACCGACCGCCGGTCCCGGATGCGGCAGCCGGATCAGACCTTCAGGAACAACTCCGCGCAATCGCCGCCGGTGAGGGTTTCCTCTCCGCGCAGGCCCGCACCAAAGCGCTCGGGCAGCGTCTGCATCAGCGGTCCGGTTTCACCGGGATGCTGCGCGCCCACCGGGACATCGCCGACCGTTTCGGTGCTGCGACCGCCAGGGAGCTGGAATCTGCATGGGACGGTGTCGGGGACTGGATCGGATGAGCCGCGATCAGCCGCGTCGCGGGCCGTCTGTTCAGTCCGGACCTCGCTGCGCCATCGCCCAGGTCATCGCTTTGGGGAGTGCCGATTCGAAGTACAGCCGCCTCGTCGGGTTCGGCGCTGCAAGCGCCGAGTGCCGCAACCAGAAGTGCTCCCGCGTAGACGATCGTGCTTAGGCCGATCATGACGCAGCCCCTCTCAGCCACGCGCCTCCGTCAGCACCGCTGTATCGGGGGCGCAACTTCGTGAATCGACCAAACTGAGGGGACTGGAGCCTTCCTCTCGATTGTCCGCCGGTTTCCCGAGCGCGGCTGAATCACATATCACTGGCCAGCAGATCCGAACCCAGCCCGCGTGCATGCCGCTGGAGGTAGGTTGCGTGTCATGGCGCGCTCACGTCCGGCCGAGATTCTCGTGGAAGGCCGGACGGTCATCCTCTCCCACCCCGACAAGATCCTCTACCCCGGCGAGGGGATCACCAAGATTGACGTGGTCGCGTACTACGAGCGGGTGGCGCCGGTGATGCTCCCGCACCTGGCCGGGCGCCCGCTCACCCTGCTGCGCCACCCCGAGGGCATCGACCAGCCCGGGTTCTTCCAAAAGCACCCGAACCACTTCCCGTCCTGGGTCGAGACGATCACCATGCCGAAGAGCTCGGGCGGGACGTCGGAGGCGATCGTGTGCGAGGACGCGGCGACGCTAGTCTATCTCGCCGCCCACGCCCTGGAATTCCACATCCGTCCGGCGACGGTCGACGACCTGGCGCACCCGGACCTGGTCGTGGTCGACATCGACCCGCCCGGCCCCGCTCCGGCCCCGGTCCTGCGGCGCATCGCGCGTCTCGCGGGTGAGGTGTTCCGGGCGATCGGCCTGACCCCGTTCGTGCAGGCGACGGGCGGGCGCGGCTTCCACGTCCTGGCTCCCCTCGACCGGTCGGCCGGCTTCGACGCGGTACGTGCGTTGGCGGGCGATATCGCCTCGCTGCTGGCCGCGAGCGACCCGGACCTGCTCACCGTCCAGCAGCGCATCGACCGGCGAGGCGGCCGGATCTTCCTGGACGTCAACCGCAACGGCCGGGGACAGACTTTCGCGGCCCCGTACACGCTGCGCGCCAGGCCCGGTGCGGGCGTGGCCACGCCGCTGGAGTGGGCCGAACTCGCCCGCGCGACCCCCGCCGGGCACACCATCGCCTCGATCCCCCGCCGTCTCGCCCGCAAGGCCGACCCCTGGGTCGGCCTCGCCGCCGATGCCGGGTCCGCTCTTGAAGCACGCGAGCGGCTGGCGGGGATCCGGGCCCGTGTCGGCCTGCGCTGACGCCTCGAGGCGCCCGCGTGCGGCCGGTGGGCCGGGCGGGCGCGGTCAGGCGCGTTTACGGGTGGTTTTCGCGGCCTTGGCGGTGGTCGTCTTCTTCCTGCTCGCCGCTGCCGCAGTCGTCGTGCGCGCGGTGCGCTTCGCCGTGGATTTCTTTGCGGCGCGCTTGCGGGCGGCCTTCTTCGGCGATGGCGGCTTCGCGCCGGTCTGGGCGACACTCTTCTCGAGCGCGTCCAGCAGGCTCGTGACCGTCGCGGTCCGCTCCTTGCGGGCCTTGGGTGCGGCCCGGCCCGCCTGCTTGGCCTCGATCAGCTCGGCCAGGGCCTCCTGGTAGTCGTCGACGGTGTACTTCCCGGGGTCCCAGTCGCCCGAGCGGGCGTCGATGAGCATGGCCGCCATCTCCAGCTCGGCCTCCACCACTTCCCCGGGCGCCTCGATCTCGGGGATGCGGACCTCATCGGCCCACACCAGGGTGTCCAGGACCAGCGTGCCCTGGTACGGGCGGATCGCGGCCAGCGAGGCCCGCTGGCGCATGGTGAACCGGGCGAGCGCTACCCGGCCCGCCTCGGCGAGCGCTTCGCGGATGAGGATGAACGGTTTGGGCCCGCCATCGCCCGGGCCGAGGTAGTAGCTCTTCTCGTAGTAGACCGGGTCGATCTGCTCGGCGGGCACGAACGCCAGCACCTCGATGATCTTCGAGGTCACCGGCAATCGGTCGAAGTCGGCATCCTCGAGCACCACCAGGCCGGTCTCGGTCTCGATCCCTTTGACGATCTCCTCGGCCGGGACCGGCTGGTCCTCGATCTCACAGACCTTCTCGTACCGGATCCGGCCGGCATCCGCCTCGTGGTACTGGTGCAGGACCAGGTCATGGCTGGCCGTCGCCGAGAACACCTTCACCGGGACGTTCACGACGCCGATCGACAACGTCGTGTTCAAGATCGAGCGCATGACCTCAGCATGACTGATGTTCATGTTCATGATGCGCATATTGGGACTGCTGGTGCCGTTGCGGTCCGGCTGAGGCTGCAACCTCGCTCGGCGAGGCGAGCGTGGATACGGTGCCGCGACCCCTTGATCGCCTCCGATCCGAGCACGTCGCCGCCCGGCAGCACCGGTGGTGCCCGTTAGCATGACCCTGCGGCCGGGCCTCTACTTCGATGCATGTGGGTGTCTCGCGGTATCCCGGCCGCACTCCCTCCCCACTCCGCGCCGCGCGGGCCCACCGCCCTCGCCACGGCCCGCGACAAGAACTTCACCAGCGGGCCCGCAGGACCGCACCTGCGGCAATCGCAGCCAGCAGCCTCGATGCAACGGCCTCCCACCGGGCAGTCGACCGGGGGCACCTGGAGGTTCAGCCGTTCATGGCTTTGCCTGCGCACCAGCCGAGCACGGAGGCGCCGATGCCGCCTGCCGCGCCGAGGCACACGATGCACCCGGTGCCGAGGGTGGCCGCGGTCGTGGACGAGACCCCGCCGTGCTTGGCGACGCAGTCCTCGAACTCGGCCCACCACGCCGACGCCTTCTCGGTATCGACACGCGAGTGGAGCGTGCGGTCGCCGTTGCGCCACACCTGCACCCACACCCCGCCCGCGCGCTGCTCGGCGAACACCTCCACCACATCGGTCTGCTCGCCGTCGGGGCCGTAGAACACCGACAGGCTCGACGCGTCGCCGGTGAACTTCTTCGCGGGCACCGCGAGGAACGAGCCCTGGTCCCAGGTGTAGGCGTTCGCGTCCTGCCAGGCGAGGTAGTCCGGTGCCGTCGCGGCCAGATCGATGCGGCCCTCGCCCACGAGCGCCTTGGTGCGCTGCGCGAGGTCTCCGGCGTCGATGGGCGACACCGGCCCGGTGCCGTGGTGCTCGTCGCTGGCGCAGGCATCCGGGTTCGCATGGGCGTGTGCGGGGACGGCAGCGAAAGCGGCGAGGAGCAGGCCCGCGGCCACCGTGCCAAGGCGGCGGCCGTGCTGGAGGAGGGTCATTCGTCGTCTCCGGTTCGTCGGGTCGCCACGACGGCGACGAGGTAGACCGAGGCG
Organism: Glycomyces sp. NPDC047369; assembly: GCA_040643255.1. Classification (GTDB taxonomy): domain Bacteria; phylum Actinomycetota; class Actinomycetes; order Mycobacteriales; family Micromonosporaceae; genus Glycomyces. Next base: position 135,972 of record JBEYTX010000005.1, read on the forward strand.
ATCACGAATACCGCCAGGGCGATGGTCGCGGCGGTGCGCAGCCGTTCGGTCGGCGCGCCCCAGACGCTCGCGACGAGCACGGCGTTGCCCACCACGAGCACCGGCAGGAGTCGGCGCCGGACACGATTCTCATAGCTCACTGCGGCCCCCGGTACGATTCGGCTGGATTCCTCCCTCCCAGGATCACCCATCTGCTAGGCCCGGGCGCGATGCACACGCGCCCCCCGCCCGGCGCGATACGACCATCGCCCGAGTTCCCGGGCACCGGCGGCCCGCCAGGTGGCGGGTACTGCGGGCGTCCTCATGCGCCCCCGGGATCGCCGATGCCGCCCCCGCGTCCCTGCCCGCCGTTGATCGCGTCGGTGTAGCAGCGCATGGGGTGGCCCGGGGGCCACCCGGACTGGTCGGCGAAGCGCTGCTCCTCGTCGCACACGAACCCCGCGTGGTGGGTGAGGTAGATGAGGAACCCGGCACGATCGTCTTCGTCCAGGCCCGCGAGGTGCTCGCCGATGAGCGCGATCTGGGGGCGGGTCGGGGCGTGGGCGAACGGGTCGGGGTCGAGTCGGTCGATCATCGCCCCATAGGGCCGGGCGGTCTCCGGTTCATAGGCCATGCCCGCGTCCAGGGCGGCCGATCCGACCCGGGCGCGCAGCACCTGGAGACACAGGAAGGCCACGACCGCGGCGCGGACCGGGTCGCCCGAGGCCCGGCCGAGCGTCTCGACCATGCAGGGCATGCAGTAGTCCAGGCGGCTGCGCGTCACGTCCCCGAAGTCCTCACGGCCGGCCAGGACCGCGAGGTCGCCCTCGTCGGCCCCCAGATCGCGGGCGGCGGCGTAGCAGTCCTGCTCGAGGCGGCTGGGCGTCCTGGTGTGGCGGCCCTGGAGCAGGCACCGGGCTTCCTCGAGCGCGGGATGCTCCTCGCCGATCGGGTACGGCCCGCCCGCGTGCACGTACTCGACATAGGCATAGAAGAGGTGGTCGTCGCCGAGCCCGGCCAGGATCGCGCCCCACCGGTCCTCATCGCACACGAACCCGGCGTGGTCGAGCACGGTGGCGAGAAAAGCGCGCCGTGCGGGGGCCTCGAGCTGCTCCAGGGTGTCGGCGACCAGCTCGGCCTCGTCCCAGAACCCGACCTCGCCGCCGTCGGCCGCGGCCAGACTCGCGAACACGATCGCCTGGAACGGCGCCCGCGCGGCCGCTTCCCGTGCGAGGCACTCGCGGACCAGGGCCCGACCGACCTGCTCGAACAAGGTGGCCAGGGCGGCGGTGGCCACGAGCGCGCCGTGGCGGGGATCGGCCGCGGCCCGGTCCAGGACGGCTGCGGTGCAGTCGAAGCACCCCTCGCGGCGCGCGCGTCCCCAGGCCCTGAACTCCTCGACCGCCGTGGCCCGGTCCGCTCCAGGCCGCTGACCGGCGGTGTCGATGACCTGGCCGGTGATGCGCTGTTCGAGATCGGTCACGGGTCCGCGATGGCGATGGTCGTCCACAGGGGTGCTCCTTCAAGCGAGAGGACGGGGCGCGCGAGATCGCGCGAGATCGAGCGGGTCGATTCCCTTGTCTAACGAGTCCGCCAGCGATCCGATACGCCATGCGAACCACCGGGTCGAACACCTCCCTCCGACCGCTGCGCGGGTTCGGCGACTCGGGCGCCGCACCAGCGCAGGGGCGCCGTGAGTCCAGGGCCGAGACCGGTGCGCGTGCTCCGGCCACTCGAATGCACTGTGACCCTCGCGAGGTCGGGCCGTTCAGCGGCCTGGTGGGGGCATGCGGGGGTCGAGCGTGCGCAGATAGTCCTCGCTCGCCATCGCCGCGAGTTCGCGCGGTTTGAGGTGCAGTTCAGCCGCGGCTTCGACCAGTCCGGTACCGGCGGCACGATGCGCGTCCAGGAGCGTGGCGGCGTTGTGGTCGCGAACCGCGTCAAGCACGGTCAGGGCCGATTCGAGCTCGGCGCGCAACGTGTCGCCGCCCAGGTGCAGGCCGAGCACCGGATAGTCCTTCCATACCGGCGGCATCGCGGCTCGGGCGATCGCGGTCATCTCCTCGAGCACCCTCCGTGCCTGGGCGGGGTCGGCGCTGTCGTCGTCCAGGAGCCTGGCCACTTGGGCGGTCAGGTCGGCGTCGCGGATCCATTCGCGCGCAGGCAGAGCGTTGACGTTGACGACCGGGTCTTCGTGGTCGTCGCTCCAGTCGTGGAGGCGCACCAGGACCTCCTGGTCGGCATCGAGCAAGACCGGACTGCTTAGCAGCGCGGTCAGCGCGGGCATCGGGACGGCGCCAGGGAAGGACGCGGCCACGAACGCATCGGCCCCGGCCCGGTCGGTGAAGGAGTGCTGGTCCATGACCGGACGCTAGAGGCGGCCGCGGCCCCTGTCAACCGCAACCGTCGCAGCCGACCCGCCGCCCCGCACGGAGCCGACAACCAGGACCGGTGGCGCTCCATCACGTCAGCGGGGCGCGGCAGCGGCTGGGCTCGCTCAGGGCCTGCGCCTGCGAACCTCCCCGTACTCGCGGGCCGCTGTGAGGCGCGGGGCGGTCGTGCACCGGTCCTCGACCGCCCCGGCCGGCCGGGGTCGGCCGATCACCTCCCGGCCGCGCGGTCGCCGCGCAGCGTCATGACCGTGCTGGTGGCCTCGGCGACGGTCTTGCCGTCACTGGCGCGGATGATGTCGCACCGGTAGTGGGTGATGGTCAACCCGGCATGCGCAGGTGCGGCGCTGGCGAGCAGGCGCTCGCGCCAGACCGGGCGCACGTACACCGTGCGCAAGTCGATGCTGGCGAACGACTCACCCGGTTCCATGAGCGTGGAGTGCGCCGTCCCGATCGCCGCGTCGGCCAGCTCGGCGAGGAACCCGCCGTGGACCGTGCCCTGCTGGTTGCCGTGGACCGCGGCGTCGGCCTCGACCGCGACCGTGGCCGTGCCCGGCCCGACTGCGGTCACCGCGAACCCCAGCAGCGTCGCGATCGCCGTGGGATAGCGCATATGCGTCCGATCGCCCTCCCGCAGCGACCCGTCCAGACCCCGCTCCAGAAACTCCAGCACCGGCATCCCTTCGGGATCGGTTCCGCCCATCTGCCACCCGCTTTCCCTGCCCCGCCGCGCCCTATGCGCAGCCCCGAGGCCGGGAGCGAACCTACCCCGCCTACCCTGATGCAATCAAATGATTGTCATAGGGACAAGGAACCTGGGGGCCCGGTGCGCACCGAGCGGTACAAGGCCGTCGCCGAGGCCCTCGCCGCCGCCATCCGCAGCGGCGACCTCGCACCCGGCACCCGACTGCCGACCCACCGCGAACTCGCCCGGCGCGAAGGCATCGCACTGGCGACCGCGACCAAGGCGTACCGGCACCTGACCGCGGCCGGCCTGATCGTCGGCGAAACCGGACGCGGCACCTTCGTGCGCGACCTGAGCGCCTACACCGGCCCCGAGCCCGCGCGCCTGCCCACCGGCGACCGCGCCGCCGACCTGTCCTTCAACCAGCCGCTGGACCCCGGCCAGCCCGAGCAGCTCCGCCAGGCCCTGCGGGACCTGGCCGCCTCCGGCGACCTCGGATCACTCCTGGTCCAGCAGCCGCCAGGCGGGCGCAGCACCGACCGCGCGGCCGTCGCCACCTACCTGCTCGACCGCGGCATCGACGTCCCGCCCGCCAACGTCCTGCTCACCGCCGGAGGCCAGCACGGCCTCGACACCGTCCTCACCGCGGCCATCACCCCGGGGACGGCCCTGGCCGCCGACGAACTCACCTACCCGGGCCTCAAACTCCTGGCCGACATCCGCCGCCTCGACCTCGCGCCCCTCCGATGCGACCGGACCGGCACCGACCTCGACGCACTCGAGGCCCTGGCCCGCCGCCGCGCCCTCACCGCCCTCTACACGATCCCGACCGTCCACAACCCGCTCGGATTCGTCCTCGACACCGACGCCCGCACCCGCCTCGCCGCCCTGGCCCGCCGCCACGACCTCCTCATCATCGAAGACGCCACCTACGCGTTCCTCGACCCCGACGCACCCCCGCCGCTCCAGACCTTCGCCCCCGAACGCACCATCTACCTCGGCAGCTTCGCCAAGAACCTCGCCACCGGCCTGCGCGCGGGCTACCTCGTCGCCCCCCGCACCCACCACCAAACCCTCACCCGCGCACTCCGCGCCACCACCTGGGGCACCAACGCACTCACCACCGCCATCACCACCCGATGGCTGCGCGACGGCACCATCACCCGCCTCGAGACCTCCCGCCGCCACGACGCCCGCCACCGCCAAACCACCGCGCACGCCGCCTTCACCGGCCTGGACTACCACGCCCACCCCGCCGCCTACCACGGATGGATCACCCTCCCCGACCACACCCGCAGCGACCAGACCGCCCACCGCCTCGCACACGCAGGCATCCTCACCACCACCGCCGACGCCTTCACCACCGGACACCACGCCCCCAACGCCCTGCGCATCGCCCTCGCCAACCCACCCCTCACCGAACTCCCCGCACTCCTCCACCACTGCCGCACCCTCCTCGACCGCACCACCGCGTAGCCTGGCGCGCATGGGCATCGCGGACGGCGCGTTCGGCCCGATCACCGCCCTGCCGCACCCAGCCCCCGGGAGTGAGAGGCGCGGGGCGCGCGGCGGCCTCGGCGTCGTCGAGTTCGTCCCCTGAGCGCGACGCAACGTCATAGGTGACCGTGGGCCGGAGCCTCCCCGAGCATCGCCGCCCCTGCCTCCAATACCAGAACTGAAGGCCCCTAGACGGACCGTGCAGCCGCGGAAACCGGGGGGCCCCACGGCAGGTGCTCAACTGCTCCTGCGAGAGGCGGCGTTGCGGGCCTCGTCGGCCGCGCGGCATTCGGGGCATCGGCACCGGAATTTGTTGTACAAGTGGGACTTGCCGTGCTCCCGAAGCCAATCCCTGCCCTCCATGAGCGCCGCATCGAACCGCGTACCCCCAGTGTCTCGGCGGCGTCGAGCGCCAGCCCCAGCGGGTCGTGGCCGAGTGCTGGAATCCGGCAGGCCCGGTCCCGGATACGGTTGGTGGGTGTTGGATGACCACCTCGACCTCTCTGACGCGGAGACGGGGAAGACGCGGGTGTGCGCTCGAATGTGCCTCACCTGCACCTTCCAGCCCGATCGTCAGCGGCGCTTCCCAGTCAGTGACGAGGTTCGCGACGATGCCGTGGATGAAGCGGTGCGGCTCGGCGGCGTGATCGTCTGCCATGAGTCGCTGCCCGAGGTGGGTGCGGCGTTCGCGCCAGCGATCTGTCGAGGGTTCTGGATCCAGCAGGGATCAGTTGCAGCTTCGGTCCGCCTCATCCGGGAGCACGGTGATGCGGTTTTCGTGCAGCCGCCGCAAGAGCCACCACCATGGGAGCACCTGCGGAAAGCGGCCGAGTGAACACGGCGGCGGCCCTCGGGCCCGGACCGCACCGGGCACCAGCTCGGCGGTGGGGCCTGGTCATGCGAAGGGGGTCGCCACCGGTGCGAGGGTGGCCTCGTCGATCTGGTTCGCGGTCTGGGCCAACAGCCGCTTCCCGGTCGGGGAACTGCTCGGGCGCTTCCATGCGTCTTGCGCGCACCGGCGCACGCCCAGGGAGAGCATCTCGATGAGCGCGGCGGTCTTGAGGGTGCGCCAGTTCCTGGGGTCGAGTCCTGCGGCGCGGCACCGGTAGTGCAGGCGCCGGTCGAGGTCGCTGGTGCTCCAGGGCCTGCCGGTCGCATCAGTGAACACCAGCTGCCCCGGGTTCTTCCAGACCGGGCCCGCCGCTGCGGCCGCGGCTTCCTGCTCGCGGCGGTGCCAGCCCAGGGCGGCGGCGGTGCGGGGCCCGATGGGGTGGCGTGCGCGGGTGTGCACGAGTTCTCGGGTCTCGGGGATCCATTCCTGGGTCGGGAGCCAGACCCCGGAGTAGTCCCGGTCGAAGTGGGGCCAGGCCACCTCGGTGACCTCGGCGGCGCTGAGCCCGACGGTCAGCGAGGTGGTGTAGCCGACGGCGAGCGGGTCGCCGGCGTCGAAGGCCGAGTCCAGGAGCCGATGGACGTGACCGAAGTCGAGGATGAGGGCGTTGAGGTCCATGTACTGGTCAACGATCCTCACCTCCGCGGGTGACGGCACCGGCCCGGCCGGGTGGCGCCCCGTGCTGGCGCACGAGCGTCCGGCCCGGCCACGCCCGGCGGTGCCTAGTTGTTCGCGAACGTCCAGAGGTTTTCGAGCATGATGAGGTCGTAGTTGTATTTGAAACCGCCGCGGACGAGTTTCGTCTCCGACTCGTTCCAGTCGAAGTTGCACCTCGCCCACGTCCCGTACCCGTGATTGTTGCGGCAGTGCCGGTGCAGGACCGTCGAGGTGTAGTCGATGCCAGCCTGGGCGGCGTAGCCGTCGGCCTGGCCGTCCCTGACGTAGACGTAGTCGCCGTCGTAGTCCACGCACACCTGCGTGTTCTGGGTGTCGATGGCAGTCATGCACACGCCCTGGGGGCCCGCGACCTTGACGCCGGTCTGGCACACCGACCAGTCCTTGCTGCACTCGAAGTAGTAGTCCTCATCAGCCATGCTCGGGGACTGGAGGCCGAACACGACCACGAGCACGCAGGCGGCCACGACCACAGCCCTGCGCAGCACCGCAACCGGCGCCCAGGCCCTGCCCGGCGGCGCAGCAGGTGCGGTCGGGCCTGCGGTAGTGGCGCGAGGGCGACGAACACGCATCAAAGGATCCTCCACGGGTGAGTCGAATCAGAGTCGACCAGGATCATTCCCGAAAGGAGTGGAGCAAACATGGAGCGAAAATCGAACGACCGGCCTTGCGCATTCGCACGGCGGGAATGGCAACGGCAGGAACGTGAACATGACCCTCAGCGCTGGCGCCCGTTCTGTGGAGCGCGTTCGCGATCCGGGCGCCAAGCATTTCCTAGCCACGACAGTATTGCGTTAGCATGCAGCCATATCGTTCCCGCCGTCAAGGAGTGCACAGTGGCAAAGAAGACCCGGGTCCTGCTGATCGATGACATCGACGGCGGCAATGCCCATGAGACCGTGAAGTTCGCGATCGACGGCGAAGCCTATGAGATCGACCTCTCCGATGCGCACGCCAAGGAACTGCGGGACGCACTTGGCAAATTCCAGGAGGCCGCGACCCGACTGGGCCGCTACACCCTCGGCAGCGGCCGCGGCCCGGTCCGGGCCACCGCTGCAGCGCGCCCGGCGGCGGATCGCGGGCAGAACAAGGCGATCCGGGAATGGGCGGCGCAAGAAGGCAAGCGAGTCTCCCCGCGCGGTCGCATCCCCGCCGCCGTGGTCGAGGCGTACCAAGCCGCCCACGGATAACCCGACAGGGAGCTAGAATCGGCGGCGCCGAGTTTTCGTCAACCCGGTTCAGCGGGCCCCGCACGCGGGGCCCGCACTCGGCTACGCGGGCGCGATGGTGACGACCGCGTCCGGGCAAGCCGACACGATTGCGCCGAGCGCCTCGGCCTCGGCCGCATCGACCGCCAGGCCCCACCTGGTCTTCACCGACACCCACTCGTGCACGTACCGGCACGCTGCTCCCTGACTGGGCGGCATCCACTGGGCCGGGTCCTGGTCGGCCTTCGACCGGTTCGACCGCGCGGTCACCGCGATGAGCGGGATCTCGTCGCCGAGGTCGTTCGCGTACGCCTCGCGCCGCTCCGGCGTCCAGGCACTGGCGCCGGAATCCCATGCCTCGGCCAACGGCACGAGGTGGTCGATATCGAGCTTCGCCGGGCCCTCGACAGTGGTCTCGTCGTAATAGGAGTACCAGGTACCGCCGGTGACCTTGCAGTCCTCGTCGACGGCCGGGGCGGTGACCGCTTCGGCGATCAGGACCTCCTGGCGCGTGCGGCACCCGTCGCCGTCCTCGTCGACCCAGTGGCGGAACAGGTCCCGGTCGTAGCCGGTCCGGGATTCGTCGGCGACCGGGAGCGCGGCGAGCGCTTCGGCGAGCGTCGGCGCGGCCGCGGTGTCGGCGGCCGCGGCCGCGGGCGCGAGGGCGAGACTGGCGAGGACGGCCGCGGCGGTGAGGGCGGGCAGGCGGCGGGCAATGCGGGTGCGGGTCACGGGACTCCTTTGTGGTGTGTTTGTCGATGCCGGGACCACGCTAGCCCGACTGGCGCCACGGCGCGTCCAGGTCGTCCCGATCGCACGGAACGAGTGGGACGCCGCCGCTTCCCGCATCGGCGCAGAACGGTCGTGTGAGCGGCGCCGCGGGCCGAGCCAGGGCGCCCGCCGTTCCAACCGATTCCAACGAGGACTTCTCGATAGGGGCGTAGCCGGATGCACTGGAGGCACACCGGTGCCGACCGGCCGCGCTAGGCGGGCGACGGCACGCCGGGGCCCGGCCCCGGTCACACCGCTCAAGGGAGCCTGCAATGATCCGTTCCACTGACCGCCGCCGCACCACCACGATGGTGTTCGCGGCCCTGTTCGCGGCGGCCGCGTTCGCCCTGACCTTCGCCCTCACCGCCGCACCCGCCCACGCTGCCGACACCGGCGGCTCGACCGCAGCCGCCGCCGCGGCCGCCGACGGCGACGTCGGCGCCCAGACCTCGGCCGACTGCGTCTACTACTTGCAGTTGGCCGGGTACAACGTCGGGCCGAAGCGGACCCAGGCGTGCAACACCGGCGCCTCTGGCGTCTGGGGCGCCAAGCTGTTCTGCATCATCGGCCTCACGGACGGCGGAGTCAGCGACTACCACGCCGGCAACGCCTGCACCCTCGCCGCACGATAGCCCCATGGCCGGGCCAGCCAGGTCGACGCTCAGTTCAGGCGTCGGCCTGGTCGAGGCCCGATCCGCGGGTGGCCGCGCAGCACTGAGTTCGGCCAGCCGGTACGCGCTCGACTGCACGGCTGCGCATGCCTCTGGGCGCGTGCCGCGATGGTGCGGGCGAGAGTGAGAGGGACTGGTCAATCGGCCCCGGCATCAGGTCGCGCGGCTGCCTCGGTGCTGGCGTTGGCGTCGACCATCGCGTCGAACGAGTCGAACAAACTGGGCCAGTCCGCGCCCGCCTCAAGGACCTCCTCGGGCAGACGACCGAACGCAACCGCGAGCCGGACCATATGGCTGTCCCTGCCGCACACCGCCAGCGCGCCCGCGCACGCGACCGACCGGCCGTCAGCGGTCTCGGGCACCATGTGGCAGGCGAAGATCGGAGCGAGCCCCCCGGTGAACCCGCCCTCGGGCTGCTCGACGGTCGCGCGCATCCGCTCGAATTCCTCGAGGCTGAATTTGCCGGTCGGGGCCTCGCGCTGCCACGGGCACTCGGTGCAGGGCCGGTGCTGGTGCGCGACGGTGGCCGGGGTAGCCCCGGTGTTCCCGGATTCGTTGTCGTGCATCGACACTCCTCGAACAGGCGCAGCGTCGCCCACGCACGCCAGCGTACCGTGCGCTGCTTCCGGGCGCAGGGTTCAGGATCGCAGCTCGAGCCGGACCCACAGACCCAACAGCGAGCGGACCGCGTCCCCGTCCAGCGGGGTGTCGAGGCCGATGGCGGTGCGCTCGATGCCGATAGGTTCGCCGGCCGTTTCGCGCTCGCGCAGGCGCACCACCCCGGTCCCGATCACCACCTCGGATTCGAATGCGGGCGCGGCGGCGCCGCCGCGGGCGAGCTTGTCGACGACGCCGACCTGGCGCGGCGGGTGGACGAGCACCGCAAGGAGCGTCCCAGCCCGGCCCGCCAAGTCCGCGTCGAAGGCGAGACTGGGGAGGTCATACTTCTCGCTCGGGTTGAGGCAGACCACGTCGTCCCAGACGTAGTCCGCGGGCTCAAGGAGCGCTTTGGGGTATTCGACTTCGAGGAGGCCGTCCCCGAGGTGGACGGTCGCGGCGGCGTCGGGCATGGGCAGGTCCCCCGTTATCTGGTTGTGGGCGGTGCTGGCGGCGGTGCCGGGGAGCACCCTATCCGAGCCGACCGACACGACCGCGCAGACGTATCAGCCGGTTCGGCTGAGCTCGCTCAGTCGGTCACGTCGGCGTCCTGTTCATCGGGCCGGTGGATCGGCTCCAGGTGGTGCCAACCTGGATCGGTTGTGCTGGGCACCAGTTCCCATCCCAAGGGCAGGAACGAGGATCGCTTCCGCTGGTTGACGAGGGCGCCTTCGAAGACCGGACCGTGGTGGAAGGTCACGCTCCCGAAGAGCATGCCTTGGTCGAAGGTGGCGAGCGGGAAGAGCGCCGGCCCTGTGAAGCTCGTGCCCGAGAAGACCGCGACACCGGAGAAATTGACCCGGCTGAAGTCTCCGACCCGCTCGAACGTCGCAACCGCAATGTGCGCGTCGCGGAGGATCTTCACATCCTCGAAGTGCACGTCGCCGGTGAAGACCGCACTCCCGAACAACGCGTCACGGTGGACCGTCGCCTTCCGGAAGTACGTGTAATCGGTGAAGACCGCGTGCGCGAAGTGCGCGTCTGAGGTGAAAACCGCCTCGGTGAAATCGACGCGGCCGACGAACCTCGCCGCCCCGAACATCGCGTTCCCGGTGAACGTCGTGCCCTTGAAGTCGGTGTATCCAGTGAACGTCGCGCCGACGAACTCCGCACCGACCAGGTTGCATCCGCCGAAGTGGATACCGTCGAGATGCGCGTTGCGCAGGTTGAGCCGGGTATGCCCCCAGTACAAGACCGAGTCCCTGCGGTCGAGGTGGCGTTGGAGGATCTCCTGTGCGATCAGGCGCACCTCGCGCTCGGCGCCTCCGTCGCCTGTGGCTCCCTCGTCGTCAGATTCGGCCGGCGGTGCGGCGGGCCAGGCCGGGCTGTCCGGCGATTCCTGGGTCGGCGTTACTCCGGGCGGCGTGAGGGGGAGGCGCAAATACGAGCAGATCTCGTCGAGCACGATCTGTCGAAGGTCCTTGTGCAGTTGGGCGATGCGTTCGAGGTTGTACAGCCCGCTGATGCGCACGGCCGCATTGCCCGAGCCGAGTTGCTCGACGGCCCGAACGCGGGCGTCGGTGATCCGGCGCTGCTCGGCGTCGTGCTTCTCATCGGCGGCTTTGCGTTCAAGTTGGTCCTGTCGGCGGGCCTCGGCGTTCTGGGCGGCTTCGGTGGCCGCCTCGTGATGGCTTTGGCGGCGAATGGCAAGCAGGAGCGCACCGATCGCGGCGAACCCGGCGGCGGTAGCGGCGGTGTTCCGATGCGCTTGGGCGCGCATGCGGGCGAGTTCGAGCTCGGCGGTCGCGTTCTGGCTCGCGGCCTCCTGCGGGCCCAGCCCCGCGGTCGAGGGCGGATGCTCGGGGATAGGCCAGGTGAAGAAGAAGTAGGACAGGACGGTCAACACGGCAAGCGCCAATAGGGCGGTCACAATCGTCCAGGTCCAGAACCTGGTCTGGCGTTCTTTCTGAATGAGCGGACTTCCAGGGTGCGGTTGCGGGGGCATCTCCCCAATGTAGATCCAAAGCCCACCTGAACGGGGGCCGCACCGGGTACAGGATTCGGGCCGTCTGCCACCGGTTTGAACGCGCCTGCACCGCCTCTCCCATCGAGAGAGACGCCCTCCCCGGCGCACGGATACAGCGGCATCAGCCGCGAGTGATCGGCACCGATCGTGATGCCAGAGAAATTGCATGTGCAGTAAGGGCACCCGGGGCCCGTGCTCGACGCGAGTTCGGGTCAGACTGGTGCTCATGATCGGTGAAGACCGGGCCGGGTGGGCGCGGTGGCGGCGCTGGATCATCGCCGCCGTCCTCTTCGTGGCCGCAGGCGGGGCGATTGTCTTCGCGGCGGTCGTCGCGCCGGTGTGGGGCGACCCGGCCGCCCGTACGCAGGCGATCGGGACAGCGTGGACGGTGACCGGCGGGCTCGCCGGCCTCGCTGCGACCGCGCTGGTCGTCGTCGGCGCCTGGTACCAGCGCCAGTCGCTCCATCTCCAGCGCGCGGCCCACGAACTCCAGGCCCAGGCATTGGAGGTCCAGCGCCAGGCCCTCGAGCTCCAGGTCCACAAGCACCACTCGGAGCTGTCCGCGGCCTCGTCCCGGGAGGTGGGCGAGGAGTTCGAGCGGGCCGTGCGGAACCTGTCCGCCGACACCGTCGAGATCCAGGTGGTGGGCGCCCGCGCCCTCGACCGGCTCGGGTGCGAGCACCCGGGCCTGCGCGAGTCGGTCGCCGAGGTCTGGTGCGCGTTCCTGCGCTCCTCGCGCATGGACCCGCTCGGTGTGCACGAGGCCCGCAGACTCATACAGCGCCTGCTCCTTGGACACCTGCGGGTCCCGTGGAAGGACGGGAAGCCGTTCGTCGACCGCACGAACCTGGGCCCCGACTGGTGGCAGCTGGGCCGCATCGACCTGCGCAACGCCCACCTCATCGATGCCGACTTCACCGAGTGCCTCCTGGCGGGACTGGACGCCAGGTCCGCGGTCTTCACCGGGACCACCGTGCTCGCGAAGACCCGCATCACCGGACCGGCCGACTTCACCGGCGCGCGGTTCGAGGGTCCGCTTGAGGCCCCGGGCGTCTTCTTCGCCGACGCGTGCACCCTGGATGCGGCCCGGTTCGCCGCCACCGCCGACTTCACCGGCTCGACCTTCCGGGGCCCGCTCGAATGCCCCGCCGCGACGTTCGCCAACGCGGTCGCGTTCACCAGGGCCCGGTTCGAGGCCACCGCGAGGTTCGTCAAGTCCGTCTTCGGGTCCACCGCCGACTTCGCCGCCACCGCATGGCACTTCGACACCGCCTTCACCGCGGCGGCCTTCGAGGACTACACGAGTTTCCGGGGCGCCCGGTTCGTGGGCCGGGCGGTGTTCGGACGGGCCGCGTTCGGCGGACCGGTCGTCTTCGACGACAGCGAGTTCGCCCGCCCCGCGAACTTCACCGGGATCACCTGCTGCGACTCGGCGACGTTCAACGAGGTCTACTTCAGCGACCATGTCGCCTTCGACGACGCCCACTTCGGCGGCGTCGCCCGCTTCCGCAGCGTGCGCTTCTGCGCCCCGATGACCTGCTGCAGCGCACGGTTCGACGCGCTCGCCAGCTTCAGGGCCGCAACGTTCGGCGACCGGGCCGACTTCTCCTTCATCGCCGCCCAGGAGACCGAGGCGAGTATCGACTGCGCCGACGCGACCGCCCTCGTCGGGGCGTTCGCGCCCTCCGACCGGATCTGGCCCCGCGGCTGGACCACGATCGACGACATCACCGTGCTGCGCCTAGTCGCCGTCCCCGACCCCAGACAGGCAACCCACACCACCTGGCCGCAATCGCAAGGGCGGTACCTGCAATAACAGGAAAGGTGCCCTGGAATCACCATGCAGCGCATATGGATCGCGACTGCCAGAAGGGGGATTTCTCGCAGAACCGGATGGTCGCTGCTGCTCGCGGTAGCCTGCGGCGGCGCCGACGCCGTTGCGGCCGCGGGCCGGTGGGGCGGGGCCCCATAGCGGCAGGTCCCGTTCATCGTCCTCAGCACGCTCATCGGGGCGACCTTGGTGCCCGGCCCCGCTCGCGGCGAGGCGCGCGCAGTACTGCACCGCCCATCGAGCGGCCGCGAGGTCGACGCTCCACATTCGCCCCAGATTCGCACCACGTCGCTTCGCCACACTGAATCCTCTCGAAGGCGGCGCGTGCGGGCTTCACCGGCCCGCCGCAACCGCCTGCCCGACGTAGGTTTTGAGGAGCTTCACATGAGACACATGCACACCAGTGCCACCTCGCGGCTTGGGCGCACGGCACGCGTCGCGATGCTGGCGCTGGTCGCCTCCCTGACTGCGGTCTTCGCCGTCCAGTCGCCCAGCATGGCCGACGAGGACTGGTACACCGCCTGCGAGAACGACTGGGTGACCTGCCAGACCGGGGTCACCGGCGTGGCCGTCGAGGGCGACTGCATGACCGAGGGCGCTGACCTCCACCACACGTCCGTCTGCGTCAAATACGACGGCGACTACGTGTACGTCCGCGACGGCGAAGCCGACGGGTACGCGGCCGTCGGACGGATCGAATACCTCGACACTGACAACAAGAACATCCGGTTCTGCCGGAACAACTCCGGCTACGGCACCTGGGCCCGGTGCAACTTCGACTGGAACGAGGAGGTCACCAAGGACGTCAGAGCTGGATACAAGGTCTCCTCCAGCACCGTCTGGTCCGGGAACACCCTCTGGACATTCAAGAACAACTGACCCCGCAACCACCACTGGCCGCGTGGCGGTCGGGCCACCCGCGACCACGGGCGGCCCGACCGGCAGTGCGCGCCAGCTCTGCGACAACACGGCCAGACCAGGCGCTCGTCGGAATAGTTGCCGTTGACAGCGCCATGGAAGGCCGTTCGTCCGATCAGCCCCCTACCGCTACGCCTTGCGGTTGACTTGACGCGGAACGTGATCGAGTCGCAGAATGTGTCATGGTCCCCCACTTCCCCTCCCGCACCACCGTGCGGCGGTCCCTCGCCCTCACCGCGGTCGGCGGCACCCTCGTCGGCGTTGGCTCGCTCCTGCTCGGTGTCGTCACCGTCAACGGCGTCTCCTACCCCTCGTACGCCTGCATCCTGGCGGGGTTCGGGACCTGGTTCGCGGTCCGGCGCGGGCTCCACGGTCCCGTCCTCAGCGCCCGCGACCACCTGCGCCCAGGTGAGCGCCGACGTCTACGCTTGCTGTGGGCGGCCGGCGTCGCCCTGGCCCTCGTCGTCCCGGCGTACTCCTCGTTCACGCCGCCGGTACCGGTGTGGGCGTCGCTGGCGCTGGCACCCTGCTTCGGTGCCGGGGCCCTCCTCATCGTCGTCGCGATGCAGCGCCTCGCCCGTGACCCGGCCCGGCGCGGGTGCCCTGGGGCGTGGGAGGACTGCCGCGACTGCGACACCATCGTCCCGATCGTCGAGCTGCGCGAGAGCCTCAATCGGGTCGAGGAGGCCGCGCGGAGGTCAGCGTGGGCGCCGACCGGCTCCACGTCTCCACCCACACCATGGACGACACCGGACACGAGACCGCCTGCATGTACCTGCTCGCCAACACCACCGGCACGCGCGTCCCCCGGCTCGTCCCCATCACCGCCTATGAGGACGGGATCCAAGAGTCCCCCGATCTCACCGACGATACCGAACTGGAGCGCCGCAGCCTCGGCGCCGACGGTGTCCGCGCTGTGCAGCACCAGGTCGACCGGACCTGGGCCCGAGCCCGCTGACCCCACCTCGCCGTCGCACCCACCTGAAAGGCGTTCGAGAAGCACTCCGTGGTCATCGCCTCCAATTAGGCGTTCTCCGGCTGGACCGGGACCTTCAGACGCTCGACCTTGTTGTGGCCCTGGTCTTTTCGGCGATCTCAATCCTTCTCGTTTTCAGCCGCCACGATGAATTGCCGCGAGTAGACCGCCGACCCGTCCCCGCTTGCCCTGGACGCCTCCTTGCTGAGTGGAATCTGCAGTTGCGGGGCCGTGAGCGGGACCGGTCCCGAAGACCTGAAGGCACACTTGGCGGAAGCTGAAAAGCCTGAACGGGTGGGCATGGCCATCGCCTCCGCACTGCTAACTGGTTCAGTGTGCGACCCAGCGAGGGAGGCGTCACCAAGCGGCACTCAGACATCAGATACAGGGCCGAAACCTATTGGTTGAGCCTCCTGTGTCGTTGGTGTGGGCATGACCTGTGAGTGGACATGCGCCAGGCTCTCGACACCGAGTCGGAGGGCCACGGGTGCGGGCGACGACCGCGGTCGCGGCGGCATGGCGACCCCCGAAGCGGTGCGGGTGTTCGGGTCCCGCGCGGTTTCGGTTTCCAATACGGATGCACTGCAAGATGAATCGCGATCGGAGCAGCGGTGATTTGGTGGTACAGGCTGGTTCATGCGTTGACCTCGAACCGATGCGATGTCTGTCGGCGAAAGGTGCCAAAGAGGCCCTTCCTTGAGGAGCCTGAACGGGCCTATATCCATGTCGCGGAAGGGCGGCGGCTGCTTGCCAGTGAGGTCTGCGAGGCATGCTGGCAACGTCATCTGCGGCTCGACGCCGCGGCCAAGGATAGGTTCCGGCAGGAGAATCCCTTCGAGGAAGTGTGCAGCCGCATGAGGGACGGTGACCAAGCGGCAAGGCGCAAGGCGGCGCGCACTTTGGGCGCACTGGGTGACCGGCGGGGGATTCCTGTACTGAGTGATGCGTTGATGCCCGAGGTTTGGGGGGATCGAGGTCTTGGGATAGCGATCGTTGATGGGCTCGCGATGCTGGGAGGGCCCGAAGCGGAGCGCGCGCTGATCGCGGGACTGGACTGTATGGAGGCTTGGCAGACGTCCCGCGCGCTCGACTACGATGTTCCGACTCCCGCCGAGGGCGCGATTTGCGGCGCGTTGATGTTGATGGGCGGGTCGAAGCTGTGGTTGCAGGCGCTGATCGAGACGATGACGTCGCGGACTATCGAGGGAGAAATCCGCGCGAAAGCGGCGCGTGCCTTGTACGAGATCACGCGCCTCTCGGTGGTTGGCTTTGAACTCGCGGACTACGAGAGCCGCCCACTCACCAGCGACGACCGGGCCATGATGATCGGGCCGTTGCGCTCCGTCCGACACGACCGGGACGAGAGCGTTCGGAGTTTCGCGAATCTCGCGTTGGCGAACCTCCGTGCATGACCTATGATCAGCGGCTGACCGCAATGAGGTGGGTTCGATGGGGTAATTCATTGCGGCCTTGGTAGTAGCCAAGCACGTGGGCCGGAACCTTCTGGACGCGATGGAAGAACGATCGGACCGCTCGCTGGACAGCTTGACCGACGCCGAGGCTATCGAGGCGGGCCTACTGTCTGATACCGAACCAGCAGTCGGATTCCGATTCGAGGCCCCACCGCCAAACCGCCGACTAGGCCGTGTTTGAGATGTAAGGAAGCCTCCGGTTGAATCTGTTGTGCTGCAACATGATCCGGCCGGAGGCTTCAATTGTCGAGCGTAACAGCGCGTAGAGACCTATCCGATGGCCAGTGGGAGCTCCTGCGCCGCTGGCTGCCCCGACCGAGCCGTATCGGACGGCCGGTGGCACGGTCGCGCCGCACACTGGTCAACGGCATCGCCTGGCGCGTGCGGACCGGTTCCCCGTGGCGAGACCTTCCTGCGTGCTACGGCCCCTGGCCGACCGTGTACTGGCTGTTCCGATCCTGGCAGCGAGCCGGAATCTGGGCGCTCCTGTGGCGCTCGCTCCAGGCCATCGCACGCGCCCAGCAACGCCTGACCTGGGAAGTCGGCATCGACTCCACGACCGCCCGAGCCCACCTGGCCGCCGCTGGCGCCCGGCCGACACCCCTTGGCGACGAACCGGCAGACCATGCCCTGGGCCGCTCGAGGGGCGGCTGGTCGACCAAGCTCCACCTGGTCTGCGACCTTGCCGGATACCCGCTCGCGGCTGCGATCACTGCCGGACAGGCCCACGACAGCCCGCAGATGATAGGACTCCTGGAGTCCATCAGGGTTCCCCGGCTCGGCGGCGGCCGGGACCGGCAGCGCCCCGACCGCGTGCTCGCCGACCGGGCCTATTCCAGCAGGGCCAACCGCACCTGGCTACGCAGGCACCAGATCAAGGCGACCATTCCCGAACCGGCCGACCAGATCGCCAACCGGCTTAGGCGCGGCGCCAGGGGCGGCAGGCCACCGGCATTCGACTCAGACCGGTACAAGGACCGGTCCGGGGTCGAGCGCACCATCGCCCGCCTCAAACAGCACCGCGCCGTCGCCACCAGGTACGACAAACTCGCCGTCCGCTACCTGGCGACCGTCCACGTCGCCATCATCAGCAACTGGCTCCGCGACATCTCAAACACGGCCTAGACGGGTGCGCGTGGGAAAGCCAGCGATGATGCGGCCGGAGTGCTGCTCGGTGAGGTTTGCCGGTCGGCTGAGGTCATGGCCGTTGTGCCGTTCTTTGCAGGTGATGCGCGATCATCCCGTGCATGACCACCGTGCTGATCGACTGCAGCACCAGCAGGAACCCGAAGAAGATGCCGACGGCGGCCATGGCCGCGACCGCGTACGGCACCATCGCAAGATACGGGATGAAGTGCCAGTTGCTCGAACGAGTCACGGACCGCATCGTGGTGAGCAGCGCAGACGGCAACACCACGATCGCCACGCCCAGAGCAACCCCTCTGGCGGCGACGTGCGCCATGAGCAGCAGCCCGTCGATATCAGGCCCGCCGGTCGCCAGGAGCGGAAGGAGCAGTGACGGCACCGCGATGATGCCGGTGTTCAGGGCGGACCAGAGCAGGAACGACTTCCAGAACTGCTTCACTGCGCAACCTCCGGTGCCGCCTGCGCCGCACCGGCCGGAACCTCGGCAACGGCCGTGACCTTGTAGTTGATCGCTTCAGTCGACTTTCGTGTAGAAGTCGTCCTCGTCAGGGCCGACGTCGATGAACCAGGGGTAGAGCTGGAGCTGGTCGCCTTCACCAGTGAAGAACAGGTCGTCGATCCATCCTTCAACGGCCTCATCGGGGTCCTCGAGCGCGATCCAGCGGCCCTCAGCCACCATCGCCGAGCATCCGGTGTCGAGGGCCGCGTCGTCGTCCCAGTCGTGGAATCCTCGATGGTCGGAGCACAGCCGCCAGGTGCCCTCCACGACCCCGGCCGGCACCTCGTGCCCGAATCCGGGGCCGAAGGTGTCGCCGACTGCAACAAACGTGCGGTCGTCAAAGAATTCGATAGTGCGACCGCTCGGGTCCTGCCAAGTGCCGAGGACGGTGTCGATGTGCACCGGTGCTGCGGGGGCGTCTTCGTGGGGCGCTGGGCCGCCCCATCCGCCGCAGGCGAGGGCGGTTGCGGCCACAGTGGCGAGAGCGGCGAAATACGTGCGGCGCTGTGCGGGGTGGTGCGGGGGCATGAGCGCTCCAGCCAATCACATGTTTTTGAACGTGTTCATTTCCCGCCAGCGTACGCTTGCGACTCCCGATGCGCCAACCCGCTTTCCGCCTTGTGACCCGACACCGGACAACGGGATGAAGGCTGAGGACGTCAGCATTCCCGCCCGCCCGACCCTGGAGGGACATGACTGCAGATGCTCGGCGTGCGGCCGATCGCCGCAGAGCGCTCGCCCTCCATCCCCGTCGCGGACATCGCCTCCCTCGGCTGGGTCCTTGCTGGGGTCTGATGCTCCCGGTATCGACACGAGCTGCACCGCGGCATCGTCCACATGCGCGGAAGTCAGCTGGAGATGGGCCCAAGAGCGCTCGCCGACCAGGTCGATCTCCCAGCAGATCCGGGTGCGGCCGTGCGATGTCATGCGCAAGACCTCGAACGACTGCGCGGCGCCCGGCCTCGCGAGCACGTCTCGTTCCTCCTCGCCCTGGCGGTGCTCGTCGGCGCGCTCATGCCCTGGCGCCGCCCGCCCAGGCCCCCGAGCTCCAGGACCGATGAGAACGAGTCCCCGCACGGCCCGACCAACACGGGCCGCTGGTGGGGCGCGGGCGGACTCAACGCCTGCTGCATCGGCGTTGCCGCGGCATAGAGGGCCGGGCCGCCGCGGTCCGCGCCGAGCTGTGGCCTCATGGCACCGGCGCGAGGGACCCCTGAAGGCCGTCTCGGGCGACGGCCGAAGCAGACTTAGTAACGCGCGAGCCCTTCGCGGAACCGGCTGCCGCAGTCGCCTTCGACGACCAATGCCCGTGCAGGCCATTGTCCTTCAATGTGTGCGGAGCTCCGAGGGCTCATACGGGTGATGCCGTGGCCGTGCACGCTGCCGGGCGGCCCCTGTCGTCAGGCGTCCGCGCTCCTTCGTGGCTTGACCTCCCAGACCATGCCGATGGCATCGAGCAGCGCTTGATGCTCGGCACTGATGGTCTGGCCCTTCTTGGTGCCGCGGCGCCGGGATCGGTTCCAGGCTATCCATTTGCCCAGGGCAAAGCCGTCATCGTCGAGGTAGTGGTCGGGGACGCGCAGGTGCCCGTGCTCGGCATGGAACGCTTCGGCGGCGGCGAGCCCGCGCTTCCAACGTTCGGCCTTGAGGTCCCAGACGATGCCGATCGTTTCGAGTGCGGCGGTCTTCCACGGCTCCAGGGTGCCGTTGCGGTACTCGGCGCGGCGGGAAGCAAGCCAGTTGCCGAGGTTGTGGCCTTCGAACACGGCGCCCTTGCTGACGGTCAGGTGTCCGTGCTCGTGAACGTAGCGCTCGGCGGCGGCGATGCCGTCCATCCAGGCGCGCTCGGCGAACGAAATTGGCTCCCATTGGAAACCGAGTGCGTCAAGGGCTGCGATCTGTTCGGGTGCAAGGGTGCCCTGAATCCGCGCCAGTCGCTGCCGGTACAGCCACTGGTGCAGCCCGGGATGCTCGAGCTGGGTCGGGTCGAGGCCACCGCGCCGGGTGTGCCAATCGCGGGCCTGCTCGTACTGGCGTTGCCATGCGGCCTGCGACGGCTCCCAGACCATGCCGATCGCCTCGAGTTTCTCGGCCCGCTCCGGGGCAAGCGTGCCGCGGCGACGCTCCATACGGCGCAGCGCGATCCATCCCCCAAGACGGAAGCCGTCGGCGTCGATGTAGGCGGCTGGAACGTTGAGGTGGCCGTGGTCGGCGGCGTAGCGTACGGCCGCGGCGTAGGAGTCGATCCAGCGGGGCGTGGCGGCGTCGACCAGGCGCAGGGCGATGGCCTCGGCCCATTCTGCGCCGACTGACAGGCCGGAGAACTCCCATGTCGGTGTGCGTTCCCCGGTGTGGTTTCCTGCGCCGAGGGGGTGGACCCGCTGACGGTCGAGTTCGTCGGCCAGACGGTCGTCGTGCGATCGCAATGCCCGCAGAACCTTCCACACCGTCGCCCACTGCGAGTCCTCCAGCGCCGCGTCCGGTGCTTCGTCACCGCTGATGAGCACCGGGACCACGATGGTGGCGACCTTCCCCGCGGTCGGGCCGCGCCGCAGGGCGCGCCCGACGGCTTGGACGACGTCGACCTGGGATTCGCGCGGGTCCGCGAAGACCACGCCGTCGAGCGCGGGCACGTCCACGCCTTCGCTGAGGACGCGGCAGTTGGCGACGCATACCGCCCTGGGCCCGGGGTGGTCGAGGTGAGCGAGCACGCTGCGGCGGGCATCGAGGCGCATCTTGCCGTTGACGTGGTAGAGCGCGATGTAGGCGCTGCCGGGCGCGCGAGGGACCAGGTCGAGCGTGTTGGGGAAGGTCTCGGCGAAGCGCTTCGCGGCGGCGATGGTGTGGTGGAAGGACAGGAGCCGACGCAGTCCGTACTCGTCGACGGCGCGGGCCGTCGCGATCTGTGTGGCGAGCATGCGGGCGGGCAGGGCCTGGCCGTCGATGCCCACGACCGCGGCCGCTTCGGTCAACGCGGCGATCTCGGCCTTGGTGACCACGCCGATGACGAGCCGGTAGTCGGCCAGGAGGCCCTGGTCGATCGCCTCGGCGAAGGGCAACCGGTAGGCGACCGGTCCGTACACCGATGCATCGTCCATGCTCACGGCCTCGGCATCGCCGCCGTACAACCGCGGGGTCGCGGTCAGGTACAGACGCCGTCGGGCAGGGAGAACCTCGTCGTCATGGACGGCCGTCCAAGCGGCCCCGTCCGCGCCGGCCGAGCGGTGCGCCTCGTCGACCACGATCAGGTCCCACCACTCCAGGCCCTGCCCGGAGTGGAGGGCGGTAATCACCGGGAGGCTGGCGTAGGTGGCAACGACGGTCGCGGCGGGGCTGGAGCGAAGCAGCCGATGCAGCTCCTGCGGATCAGTGGTGACCGGGACACCGTCCGCTTCAAGGCCGTCGATCGCGTCCTGGTCGGCGGCCGAGGGCGGCGGGCCGGCCCACGGCGAACACACCGCAATCCAGGCGCGTTCCCCGGCGTCGACGCCGCGATGGGCGTCAACGGTCTGATAAAGCAACTCGCGGGTCGGGACCAGGACCAGGGCGCGCCCAGCGTCGGCCAGACACCGGACAGCCTCTGCTGCCACGCGGGTCTTGCCGGTCCCGCACGCCATGACCACCGTCGCCCGCCCTCCTGCGGCGAGGGCAGATTCAACGGCGCGGACAGCTTCGACCTGGTGCGGCCACAGCGCCGCCGCGCCGCCCACTCCGTCGGCAGAGCGGGAAGGGGTTCGGGAGCGAGACAAAGAGAAGGCCTCCTTCAGCGATGAGCTCCGACTGACCACCGGGGCCGGGGCTGCACAAGGAGTACCACGGCCGCGCTCGTCATCGGCGCCTGGTCCCTGCGCCGGTTCGCCGCCCACAAACTCCAAGCCCTTGAAGTGCACCGTCAGGCACTCGACCTCCAGGTCCACAAGCACCACTCGGAGCTGTCCGCGGCGCGGGACCGCGCCGACGCCGTCCGCGCCGAGCGGTGGCCCTCCAGCACCGGCGCGCGCGGCTGGGGCGAGTACCCCTCAGCAGCGGACCGCCGCGAGGTGCACGCGCCTGCCGATGACACGACCACGCACCACCTCGGGAAAGTAGCGCACGCTACCCAATTCAAGTAGCGTGCGCTACTATTATCAAGTAGCGCACGCTACTTTCCCGAGGGGAGTCACAGGTGTCTGAGCCGCCCGAGACCGCATACATCGCGCTCAACTACAGCGATGCCGACGTCGCCGAGGACGCCTTGGCGCGCTTCGCCCAAGAGCAGGCGCGACTGCGGCGCCTGCGGGACCCGATCATCGCGGGGGCCATCGCCGCCGGGGTGTCGAGGGAACGTGCATTCCGGCTCAGTCGCGTCGCCCGAACGACCATCGACCGCATCAGCAACCGCAACCTCCCGACGGCCGTCGACGACCTGGCCGTCCTCGTGATCTTCACCGACCTCCTCGACGCCCGCGCCGCCCGCTACCGGTCCGAGATCCTCCAGGACGAGGCCCAGCCGAATGAGCTGGACCTGCGCGCGCGCGTCGCGTCCATGGCCGCCCGGCGGCTGCGCCACGGCCAAGGGGACTGGGCCGGGGGCATCTCGGATGACGCCGCGCTCCTGAGCCTCATCATCGACCTCGACCAGGCACGCGAGTCCGAGCAGCGACTCGGCGGGCCCTTCGACGACCTCGGACGGGCCGTGGCCGCCGAGCAGGCCCAGATCCGCGCCGAGGCTGCCGCCTTCCGCGCCCGCGGCGCGAAGGCGGTCGACCGGTTCGACCCCCGCGACCGCGACGCCGCCGAGGCCGCCGCCCAGCAGCGCGCCGACACGTTCGATGCCGCCGCGCTCGGCATCACCGTCGAGGCGTACACCGCCATGACCCCGCAGCAGCGCAGTGACGCCTTCGCCGACCTGCCCGACGACACCGAGGACGACCGGTGACCACCCGCAGCGCCGACCCCGTGCCGCGCCGCTGGATCGCCGCCCGCGCCCCAGCCCGCCCCATCCGCGCTCGCGAAGCCGACCTCGCCAGACAGGAGCAGTCATGACCTCAACCTCCCACGATCACTTCCTACGCCGCGGCGACGACGAGCCCTCGATCGATGAGGACCGCGCCTGGAACGGCGTGCTCTTCACCGCCTACCCCGGCAGCGCCCTTCGGCCGGAGGGCGTCGCGGCATGCCATTGGCCCGACGGCGAATCGATCCAGTGGGCCGAGACGCTGCTGTGCTCCCTGATCGACCTGTTCGCCCCCGACGGGGACGATGCGCTCAAGATGGCCGCCCGCGGGACGGCCATGAGCAGGGCCGCGCAGATCCGGCCCCAGGAGCAGAAGGCGGGCCGCCTCGCCCGAATCGGCCTGCCGATGCTGGCCGGGCAGGTAATCCTCGAAGCCACCGCGGCATTGTTGGACGCGCAGGACTACGGCGGGATCGCCGATGATCTACGCGAATTGAACCGTCAGGTCTGGTATCCCGAACGGTCGCAAGCGAACTTCGGCAGCCGCATGGCCCTGGTCCGGCAGATCACACCGTACGCGCCCGACCCGTCCATCCCGGTGGACCTTGACCGGATCTGCTCATTCGCGGTATGCGCCGACACCCACTTCCAGCCCTCCCTTCGCAGCCTGATGCGCGACACGGTCCACCATGACCGGCTCTTCCAGCCACCCGCTTTCGCCGTGCTGCGCCAAGCACTCATCACGCTCACACGGGACTTCAGCCCCCGCACTCGAGCCCGAGGCCGCACCGCGCCGACCGGATCCGAACAGGACCGCCCCTGAGCACACACCCGATCACCGCGCCGCTGGCATGGGTCGGACACCGTCTGCAGTACGCCGTCGTCCCCGCTGCCCTCATCGGCGCCGCTGCCGAACTCCTTCGGCTGTACGTCCCGGTCCCGGGCGTCCTCAGCGCCACGGCCAGCCTGACTGCCGCCGCAGTCATGGCGGCCACGGTCGTGACCGGCGCGGTGCACCTGACGGTCCCGTGTGCACAGTGCTTCGCGGAGCTCCACCTCGACGCGCCCGCCGCCGAACGGCACCACCGATGGCTGCACGTCTTCCACCTCGCCGAAGACGTCACACCGGCCGCCTTGAACAGGCCTGCGGGTCCTGGCGGTCGACGAGACCAACAACCTGAAGAAATGCACTGCGACCGTTGGCCCGGAGCCGACTTCGCTGTCGAATGCTCGGTCAAGACCGGGACGCAAAGGGCCGACATGCGTCGCTGTCGAGGGCCGCATCGGCTGGCAAGGCGGCCTCGCGAGCCCCATGCCGCGCGGGCCGTGCACCTGTCCCGGGGCGCGCCCTGGTGTGGTTCAACATCCGTCAACACCGGGTTAAACGCACCGTCCGATACTGGAGGCACCACACAGATCCTAGAGGCGCTGCACCAGGCTCGTCCATATGCCTCGGGCATACTGCCGGCGCGTCATCGGCACCACCCGCTCACGACATCGCCACCGAATGACCAGCTCTGCCCGGTCCATGCAGAACGGGCATCGCCCCAGAGCCCCTACCGGACCCCCTCCATCCCCAATGAAAGGAGACACTATGCTGCGCAAACACATCACTGGCATATTCGTCGCACTCGCCATCGCTGTCGGACTGGCGTTCGCGCCGGCCTCGGCAGCATACGCAATCGACCAAGAGATCGACTACGCCAAGGACATCGACTGGTACGACGCCGAGCGCTCCTGCACCGGCAGTTCAGCCGCACGCGGATGCTTCCAACCGGTAGGCGACGACTTCTGGATCTACGACGGCTCGGTGGGTGGCGACGTCATCGTCGAATGGGGTGACCTCAACTCGACGCGGCACGGCCAGTGCATCGACACCCTCGGCTACGCGAAAGCGTGGGTCAGGTGCAACAAGGACTTCACTGAAGGCCATCGCATCACGTTCCGAACACGGTGGTACATCGATGGATGGCACACCTCTCAATGGATCACGATTCCCGCCTGAGCCGACGGTCGGCCTGAGGTCGCCACCGAGAGCACCGGCAGCCCTGGACGCCGGACTGCCGGTGTCGCTGCTCCCGAACGGCCACGGACCACCTCGAGCTCCGATCCAGTGCCCAGTGTCGGATCGAGATTCGTCGGCTCGGGAGGGGTCGCCGTGCTCGCGGTGATGCGCGCCGAGGTGCTCCCCCAGCCATCCTCGATCTCGCCTGAAGGTCTCCGGGGGTCATTCGGCGGCGACCCCGGCCTGGGCGCCCTCGGCTTTCAGTGCCATCACGTGCTCGTAGACCGCGGGCAGGTAGTCGCCGATGATCCAGGCGGTGAACGAGGCGTCCGTGAACGGGTATACCGGATCGGCTCGCATCATGACCGCCGGGTCATCGGTGTAGTCCGCGAACACATACAGCACGACATCTCCCTGGCGGGCGATCACCGACAGCACATAGCTGGTGGAGGAGTTCCCGCCGTGGTAATAGGTCTCGTCCCAGTTGCTTGCCGACGCGACAGGGAACTCTCCATTCAAGACGTTGGCGTACTCGGTGCCGCCGGAATCCAAAGCCCAATCGAGCTGTTCGACCCGCTCTGTGAAGTTCTCGCTGGCTTCGGCGTCCGAATCCCACGGGGCGACACCGACATCGACGTTCGCCTGCCCAGCGAACGTCCTGTCCCCGGTGACGTCGGACCGGTGTTCGTAGGCAGGCAACGTCGCCACGTAGGCAGTGCAATTGAACGCTTCGCCATCCATGCCTCCGGGGATGTCCGTCGACAACAGCCCGTTGGTGCCCCATGCGGTAATGCCCATGAACGCCTCCACCGACGCAATGTCGTCTAGGGCCGTGCACCCGTCCCATTCAGCCATAATGGCGTATGACCCGATATCACTGTCGGACCCGTCGGGATTCATGGTCCCGCCTTCACCGGGTACCGGTGCCCGCGAGGAGCAGCCGACGACAAGTAGCGCGGTAGAGGCAACGGCGGCGGCGAGTGCGGGCAAGCTCGGGCGGCTACTCGTAGACATGGTGCATCGCCTCCCTGATTCGCCCGTATGCTTCGATCGGGTGGCCGGTGACCTCGGCCCCGGCGAGCGACCTGTCGGCGCGGGTGCGGACGCCGCCGATGACGGTGCCCGCGTGGACGTAGGGCTCAAGCGCGGCTCTGAGAGCCGTCTCGCCGGCGTCGGCGAGGTCGATCGCATAGACCTGGTGATCGAGCCCGAACACGATACGCTTGGCCTCGGGTTCGCCGGTGAGGTCGTCAGTACGGACGATCTCGGTGTGCGTGGTCATCGGGGTTCCTTTCGTTTGGCAGCTACTGTGGGCAGCCGAGTGAGAGTGCCGCCCACAACGGTGAACGGCGGACGGGCGGCGGCATCGTAGACGCTGGTGCGGTGGACGTCTGATCGGGCGGTGATGACTGCGACCAACTCGCTGAGCGGCATTGCACCACCCTCGGCATCAAGTTGGGCGTGAACGAGGTCCGCGACACTCGTGTACGGGTCGAGCCCCCAAGCGGTCAGACCCCAGGTCCTGACATCGGCCTTCATAAGCCGGGGATCGCGCCACATGGCGGTGCGAACCCAATCGCGACTTTTCCCGTGCCCGATGTGCTGGTAGATCTCGTCGAAGTGGCAGGGAACTCCGGTGACGGCGAGGTATCGCGCGGCTTTGTCAGCAAGCGTCCTCGGCGGGGCAACAACGTATCCCGCGCGCACGGTGAACCCGCAGTAGACCAGCCACCGTCCTGCATCCTCTCCGGCCAGGCGGTCGGGGAGGTCGTCGGCGACAACATAGAGCGGAGCAATGCCGTGCTCGTCCATAAGCGCCGCGATGGCACCGGCGCAGTCTGCGGCTGCTTGTTCGATCGGCCGTGGCGCGATCCAACCGCCTTGCTCCCACAAGTGCAAAGTGGTCCGGACCAGGATCCGCCACAGGGGAATGCCGCCGACGCCGCATTTAAGCGCCGGGATTAGTTGAAGCAGTCGAGGTATCCGCAGGACGCCAGTGGTCAGCTGTTCGGCGGCTCGGGCGACCGCCTGCACGACCGGGGTCCTGCACGTTTCAGCTATGCGTTTGCGGGCGTGCCGCTCCTGTTCGAGCATGCGGCTGTAGAGGATGCCCCGTTCACGACTGATTGCGGCGACCGACGGTCCTTCGGGGTTGAGCGTGTGGCGAAGGAGCACCTCGCGCTCGGGTCCGGGCAATGACTCGATGGTTGCGGAGATCTGCGCTGCGGCGGCTTGGCCGTTGAGACAGATGCTCATATCCGTCTCCCGGTACTGGCACGTTGCGCGGCAAAGCGTGCGGCTCCTCGACAGCGTCGGGCGCAGGCGATGGCTTCGTCGGATTGGGTGGAGTCGACCTGCTCGCGGCCATCTGTGCTGAACTGCGCCCCGAACTTGTTCGCGTGGATGCCGCAGTGATAGATCGTGCTATCGCGGCGCTGGGCGGCTGCTGTACGTGATGCGCCGTCGAGGCGGTCGAAGCCGTTGACGAGGACCGTCGTTTCGGTTTTCATGGTGTTCCACTCCAGATTGGTTCAGCCGGTGGATCGGATGTGGCAGTCACACCTTCAGCGATGACCCGGCCAGTTCGCTTCCGCCGACGGTTGCACTGTGCCGGGACAGGCAGATCCGGACCTCGGCCGTGGCTAGGGAGGCCCATCGCCCGTCGGCCACTGGGTTGCAGGCGGACGGGCCTCTTCCTGCCCGGCCACGGCCTCGGCGACCGGCATTGCGGTGCGCCGCTGTGGATGCAGCTGACCGAATCTCGAGGCTGGTTGGGCCTGGGACTGGAGAAAGGCGGCGACGACTGCGCTAGGGAGGCGCCCGCGCGCGGCGACGTGCATGCCAGCGCTCTTGGCCCAGTCGCGGATGCTGGCGTTGCGCTTTGCCTCGTGGCGGCGTGGGCTGCCGGTGCGCTTGGCTGCTCGGCGTCGGACGAGGAGACGACCGGTGCGGGTGCCTGCCCGCACGAAGGGCGCCAATGCCCGGTGCAGGTCGGCGTCGTGCTCGGCGGACAGGTCGATCGTGTAGACCTGGCCGTCGATCGCAAATGTGACGGTCTCGGCGTCTGGCGTACCGTCGAGGTCGTCGATGACGATCGTCTCGAGGTGTTTCATTTCGGGTGCCTCCTTGTGATCGGCATGCAATGCCGTCCCCGGTCGCGGCGAGAGCGGCGAGCAGGACTCTGACCAATGTTGCGAGCCTTGCGACCAGCATCTGAACCGCGGATTGATGAGTACGGAAAAATACTGTCAGGTTACTCCCAGTGAGCGCTAGGTTGGAAGGTCGTCTAGTCCGGCCTGCATTTCCAGGCCCGCTAGAAAAATCCTGACTTTCACACCCGCAAGCCCGCCGCTGCGTCCTCCGGCACCCGATCGCCGACACCGCCGGAATCGAGGGGAACAGGACCTGGATACGCCCGAAAATCCCAATCGGCATGTCCAGCCCGCACCTCGGAGCGGCCCGGTGCCTCCTCCGGACCATCCTGAAACACCTCAAGCGCTTCACTAGGCAGCTGCGACATTGCGTGGCCTGCCACAACACCAGTCACGACGAGGGCACCGTCGCGACTTGTGTCCGAAGCCGGTCCCGGCAACGCCTGAGTGCGGTCTCATCCAGAAAATTCATGGGCCATAAGGGTTTCACCCCACTCGGCACATATCAGTTGAGGCAGATGTGCTCAGAGTGCCCGCCTCACAAACGGCGACATGGTCCATGCGAGCCAGTGGCGGCAGGGCTGGAGCGTCTGGTCCGACGGCACGCTCCAGGGCCGCGCCCACGCCGGACACGAGCACGGCGACTACCGAATCTGGCGGAAGGCCTTCGGCGCGCTCGACGCCGTCGAACCGCTCATCGACCAGTTGAGCCGCGCCCACAACGTCGACCAGGCCGACGGGACGCTGCTGTGGGGCCGCTGGTCAGGCGCCACCGGATTCGAGACCGCGACCATCGCGCGCGCCGCGACCCCCCGGTCGGTCGACGTGGACACCACCATTACCCGGATCCTCACCGTCGAGCACCACACCGTGGCCCTGCCCGACGGCGCGGGTCGCGGAAGCATGGAGCGAACGCGAGGAATACCGCCGCACCCCCGCCCTCGGCGGACTCGCACCCGTCTCCGGCCCCCTGGACGTGCGGCTCACCATCCACACCGACCCGGACGCCGCGCTCGACGCCCACCGCTCCCGCATCGATGACCTGCCCGCCGCAACCGACGCCGAGGAGACCGCAACGCTGCTCGGCCTCACCCCCGACGCGTTCAAGAAGTCCCGGTAACGCTCAGCGCGGCCGTCCTCGACGCTGCCGTGGTTCCCCGAACCGATCACCACCACCGGAGGGCGCGGGAAGATGTGGTGGAACCCCCGGGCCGCGCTCGCGTGGCAGGCCGGACGCCCCGGTAAGGGCGGACGCCCGCGGCGAAGCTCGCGGCACTGACGCAGGATTTCGATGGCGAAGGAGTGCAACCGCGAGCCACCTCGCAACGATGATTCGGAAGTGCGTCGTCGCAGGTAAGCCCGTGTGTGACCATGATCGGATGGACGACGACATCATGGAGCGGCCTTGGGACTTGGTGCTCGCGTTCCCTCTTTGGGAGGCGGACTCGCCCTCCAGACACCGGCTCGCCGAGCTCGTCGCTCGCACCTTGGACGCGCAACTGGCCAACTGGCCCGTCCTCGACGGCGCTGACCTCCAGCAGCGCTACGCCCAGAACCTCGCCGGTGCTGTTCGCGACGCCCTCCGCAACGGCGGGAACGGCAACGACGGCACGCCACTTCTGGACCACCTCGACGCGCTCGCGCATCTGCTTGCGGGCCACGATCCCGACCTCGACCGGTACCGCGAGCAGATCGAGTATCTCAGCGGGCACCTGCGGAACGGCGTTGACCGGCACCGGGCGACTACCCTTGGGACATGAGGCGAACGTACGACTTCGACCTTGCCACCGGCGAGTTCATCCCGGTTTTCCACCCGGGAGGCCTTCGCTCGGACGACCTCGACTGGGCCGCATTCGCTGAGGCGACCAACCGGGCCGTGAACGCCGTCGTCGAGCAGACCCGCGAGTCGCTGACTGCCGCCATCGGGCCGATCCTCGCAACGATCGCGAGCTTTGCCGAGTACGCCGAACGTGAACTGGCGCGCACCATCGAATCCATGATGCCCCAACTGCAAGCGTTCAGCGCAGTCCTCCTTGCCGCGGTCGAACCCTCCCTCGCCGTCTTGCCATCGGCCCCCGTGCCGCTCGACGTCAGCGGCGCCTCCATGACCCTCGAACCGGAAACTAGTGTGGCCCGTGTCAACTGGTTCGGATGGCTCGCGCACCCCTATTGGGCGGGCATCGGTGCACTTGGCGGCATCCTGGTCGGCCTCATCGGGGTGCTGGTCGCGATCCTCCTTGCGCTGTAACGTGCGATAACAGCACTATGTCCTCTCCGAAACGGCTGAGGTTCAGTGGCGGCCCAGGCATGTCGGGCACCTCCCGGTGGAGACCGCGGCCTATCCGATCTCATGTCACCCACCACAGGAGCCGGGGCGGGCGCACCGGCAGTTCGGATGCTCCTGGAACGAGTTCAAGTGCGCAGGTGAACTCCCACTGTTCGGCGTTGGCCTCCTCGGAGACCTGAACGAGGCCGTGCCCCCCGGGGGTCACCAGCACCCAGTCATCAGGGCCGAGCCCGACCGCTGAGAGGACAACTCGGCAGGACAGGCGGCGGCACAGCGCCGCAGCGACGTCGAGTTCGCTCGCACCGCCCGTGCGGTCGGCGAAGTCCTTGCCTGCGGACATCTCGGCCACCATGCCGCTGATCGCGGTGAGGTACACCTCGGCGCGGTCAGGCCCGGTGTACGTCTCGCCCGAGGCGACGCCGACGCCTTCCGGCGGCACGCCGAACTCGGCAGCCACCGCAGCGGCAACCGCGTCGGCGCTTGCACCGAGGACGTACAGGCCGTAGTCGGTCGGCGGCGCGGGGAACAGGAGACGGTCGCGCACGTCCAGGGCCTCGGCCGCGGCGAGGAGCACGTGCAGTTCGGTGGCGTCGCCGGTCGCCAGCGGGACCCGGTGGTCGGCGAGCGCGGCGGCGAGGTCGGTCATAGCACGCCGGGGCGCGCCGACAGCCAGGGACCGTTCAATCGCGTCCGCCTGCGCAGCGGGAAGCTGCGGCCCGTACGCTGCCGCGAGCCGCTCGGCGGCGCGCTGCTCGCGTTCGGTCTCATCCACAGCGGTCCTCAGGGGCTTGGCGGCACGGTGAGTCATCGCTGGAGGTAATCCGGTATCTCGTTGATAACCGATTTGCCTTCGAGCCGCTGCCAGGTGCCGTCGTCCTCGTCGCGGAGGCCTTCGGCCACCAGGACCTTCACGCGTTCCACTGCCACACCGAGCACGTCCGCAGCCTTGGAGCGCACCGCGGCGATCGCCGCATCGGACGTCGGCTCGGTGGCGCCGCAGTACCCGGGCGTGTCGATCGCCTCGATGATCCAGCCGTTCGTCGACCGTATGTACAGCGCGTGCACGGTCACTTCGGGCGCGGCCACGTGTTCGTCCATGCAGCGACGGTACTGCCCAGCGGCAACGGTGGGCTCCGGCGGGTCCGTGCAGGGTTCCGGGCCGGTCGTCGATGCGGGTCATTTTGGGCCCGTGGGCAAGTGGCCGATTCCGGTACGGTGACGTTCTGGCCCGCGATGCGGGATTCGACCGGTCCACGACTGCATTCATCCACTACCTCAGACACGTCGCCGCTGCCGGCGGGCGCTCGTCGGAGGCCGAGTCAACCAGAACCCGACGACGTCCATCCCCGGCCAAGCGGCGGTCTGCGCGGCGCGCCTCGGCGACGGCGATGTGTTCGACCTGTACTTCTGGGATGTCGAGAGCGGCTAGACCCTACTGGAGGACCGGAGCCAGCACGACGACGCCTATTACGCCGAGCTCGGGGTGCCGCTGCGCCGCGACGGCGGCATCAACGACCTCCTGGCGGCCGTCAAGGCAGGCACGGTCACGCGCGTGATCTGCGAGCGCTCGGACCGCGCTGCCCGCGACATGCTCACCATCCTCACCGTCGAGACGTTCCTCGAGCAGCAGGACCAGGTCGAACTGGTCTACGCCACCGAACCACCGAAGCAGCACAGCGGCACCATGTCCGCCAGTGAACTGCAGATGCGCCGCGGCTCCCAGATCCACGCTGAGGTCTACCGGGCCCAGATGCTGGAGTCCTGCGGCCGCGGCCAGCGCGAGCACACCGCGCAGGGCTACAGCCACGGCAGCGCCCCGTACCCGGACACGCTCGTCGTCGCCCCTGACGCACCGGTTCGCAACGACCGGTACCTGCACCGGCCCAAGCAGCGCCTGGCGAAGCACCCAGATCCGCGCCGGTGGGAGGCCGTGAAGCGGCTGGCGGCGATGCGGCTTCGCGAGGGCGCGGAGTACCGGGACATCCGGGCGCCATTGAACGACGATCCCGACCGGTACCCGTACGACCGAGCCGGCAAAAGCTGGTCCGTGACGCGAATCCGCAAGCTCCTGCTCAACCCGAAGTTGACCGGATACACGGTCTACAACCGGCGGTGCAACCGGACGGGGTGGGAGCCGAACCCGATCGAGGAGTGGACGTGGTCGAGACAGGCCGTGCACCCTGCCGTGTTCACGGTGGAGGACTGGGTGTCGACCGCGACCAGGTGGCTGTGCGCGTCCGGGTCAACAGCCCGGAGGTGGGGGCGCTGCTCAAGGCTCGCGAGGCCGAACGGGCCGCGGCGGCCACTGCGGTGGAGGAGCTGCGGTCGCAGTCCGTGCCGTGGCCGGAGATCGCGCGGCTCGTGTGGTGAGACGAATCTGGTTCAGATCTTCAGATCCGCGTGTTACCCGCAGGACCAGCCGAAATCCTGCGGCGAAATAACGTGCATGTCCCAAACGGCATCTTCCGCGTCAGGCACGTATACGGCATCGTATTCACATTCGTCCTGGGCGGTAACCCGAAATGGCACTCCGTGATTGTCAATGAGACTGGTAAAGAACTTACCTTCGACTTCGATGTCGATCGCAATCGAGAATTCGTACGAGCCCATCGGGTAGCCGTCTGCCACATGGTAGGTCAAGTCGATGTTCTGCTTGTCTTCTTTGGTGACCTCGATCAGTTGCGGTCCGAAGAAATCCTGGCCTTCGAGGTATCCGATGCTCTCATCCTCACTGCCGACGAACGGTCCGGGGTCAGGCGCGTTCAGGATGTACGCCATCTTGTCAGTGACGGAGCTGCCTCCCCAGTCGGGTGCCATCACGTACCCGTCGACCGGCGGCAGGGGTTCTACCGGCTCAGCGCGGATGTCATATACGGTGAAGGTTCGGTCCGTCGTCGTGGAGAGCGTAATCCGCGCCGTAAGTGCGCCTTTGGCTGCTGCGCCAGCCGTTTCCATCGAGATGGCGGCGAGGTCGTCGAATCCCTCATGCCAGGCTGCTTCAGAAGCATATGCCTCAACGAATGCCTCCGTCATCCCGCTCTCGGGCGTCACGACGATCTGATCATAGGTGGGCCGGACTTCGACCAGTGTCACGCCGAGAGCGGAGGCGGGATCGTCGAGCGGGGCAAATGTTCCGTCGAACACCGGCGACGGCGCCTCAGCGCTCGTTCCGCGGTCGCTTTCAGTCATCTTTCTGATCTCGTTGACAGCGGAGAACGTCAGGTTGACAGCCGTCAGAAGCAAAGTGATACCGGTTAGCACTCCGGCGGTTGTGGTCCAGGCCCTCTTCGGATGCTCCCGGAACCACCGCTTGAGGCGGCGGCGGGGCTTGCGGGACCGGTCGCCGCCTCGGTGGAAGTCAGGGTCGTTGAACAGCGTGCTCATGGGACTGGGCATAGCGTCTCCAGACGCGCGTCGAGGGGATTCTGATCGGGGCTGGGACTTGGCGATCACTTTACGCCGGGAGCTCTAAGAACCTCTAACACAATGGTCTTCTCGAAGGTTTCGGGTCTCGTTGCCCAGGCAGGTTGATGTTGCTGATAGGGCGGACGACGAACTGCCGTTGGGAGGTTGGGCCCTGAGGACGATCGCCGGTTCCTCAGCGAGAGAAGCCGAGGAGATCGCGCTTGATCATCGGTGCCACAGCTTTCAGGGTTTCACGCCATCCCCGCCGGCTTGCTCGTTGAAATCCGAGCAGGCCCCGGATGCCGTGAACCGCAGCGAAGAGGGCGATGAACCAGGGGATCGCGAGAATCGCCACGACTCCCACGATCGGAACGGGCTCAGGGAACGTCATGTAGAGCAGCGGCAGCAGTAGCGAGGCCACTGGCAGCCCGATGGCCGCTCGCGCGGCCCAGAGCAGCGAGTCATAGTTCCGCGTCTCGCTGAACAGCCGCAGACGAGGTTCGAGGGGTTCGTCCATCTGCCCAGCATACGAGACCTCTTGAACGCCTAGCCAGTCACGAAAATGTCTCCTGCGAGTTGAGCGTACGAACGTGTCGGCGCCAGCATATGAGCGAAGACGCGAGCGTGGAGAAGGCTTCATGCAGCTCAAGCCGGCGCTCCCAGCGAACGGTGAGGCGCCTGAACTGGTGCAGGTGAGCGATCGCGCGTTCAACCACCCAGCGAAGGCTGCCGAGACCGATGATGTCGCGCTGTTTGCGCTGCGATATCACCGCCAGAATGCCGCGTCGTTCAAGGTAGGACCGGAAAGCGGCCGAGTCGTATCCCTTGTCAGCCAGGACCGCATCGGGTTTCGACCTGGGGCGCCCGATGCGCCCAGCGACTGGAGGGATGGCGCCGATGAGTGTCTCGGCCATGGCGATGTCAGGTACGTTGCCGCCGGTGGTGATCACCTTCAGCGGCAGACCCTGACCATCGCAAACGATGTGGTGTGTCAACGGACAGTGGGAAGGCTCTCAGTTGCGGTCAGGTGAGTTCCTGCGACCGCGGACAGCAAACTTCCGTGTTCTAGCTGGGGTTGAGTGAGACGACGCCCTTGCCGGAGACGGCTTCGGAGAGCCGGTGGCTGTCGCCGGAGGTGACGGTGACGTGAGCGTGGTGGAGCAGCCGGTCGACCGTTGCGGTGGCGAGGGTCTTGGGCATGATCTCGTCGAACCCGCTCGGATGGAGGTTGCTCGAAACGGCCAGACTCCTTCTCTCATATGCGGTGTCGACCAGGCGGTAGAAGCCCTCGGCGGCGTCCTCGCTGACTGGGAGCAGCCCGATGTCGTCGACGATGATGAGGTCGGCGCGGGTGATCCGGTCGAAGGCCTTGGCGACGGTGTCGTCGACGCGGTGCTTGCGGACCAGGGCGCCGAGGTCCTCGATGGTGAACCAGGCGACGTTGAGGCCGGCGTCGACCGCCTCCTGGCCGAGCGCCTCGCAGAAGTGTGACTTGCCCGTTCCAGAAGGGCCGCAAATGCAGAGGTTCTCGCGACGGCGGACCCATTCGAAGGTCCGCAGGTTCGACTGGGTCGGGACCGGGATCGAGGAAGCGCCCTCGTCCCAGACATGGAAGGTCTTGCCCGTAGGGAACGCGGCCCGCTTGCGCCTGGTGCGCAGGTTGGAGGCGTCGCGACCCTTGACCTCCTCGGCCAGGAGGGCGCGGACGACCTCGGCGGGGTCCCAGCGTTGGGCCTTGGCGGTGGGGATGACCTCCTCCATTGCCTTGCGCAGGTAGGGCATCTTCAGCCTGCGGGCGTGCTCGAGGGCGTCGTTGAGGGCCTGGCCGGTGACGGCAGCGACCGCGGATGCGGGCGCGGCCATTCTCGGCGGGGCCGGGGGCGTGATGGTGTCGCTCAATGGGTTACCTTTCAACTGATCATTCGGCCGGGGTCGCTGCGCTTCGCGCGGCCGACCCCGGTTCGTTTTCGTTGTCGGCCTTCCCGAACGCCGCCCAGGCGCTGGTGCCGGGCTGGAGCGAGTGGGTCTCCGAGGCGCGGGTGATGCTGGTCTTGGACTGGTATTGCTGGTAGTCGAGGATGTCGAGCAGGGCGTCCTCGTCGAACCGTTCGGCCTTCGCGGCCGCTTCCAACGCAGCGCAGACGGCTGCGGACCCGTAGAGCCCGGCGGCCTGGACCGCGGCATGCATCTTGGTGCGGATCCTCGAAGTCCCGGCCGTCGCCGCGGCGAGTAGCCAGGTCTCGGCCTCCGGCCCCAGCGAGAGGAAGTCGGCCTCGTCCTTGCTGGTCGGGACCGGACGCCGCTCGCCCCGGCTTGACTCGGGGTAATGCTCATCGAGGATCTGCGGCCGACCCGGAGTCGAACGTAGATGCCGAGCGACCTCGCGGGCCGAGCCGTCAGCGATCGCGGTGACGACCAGGTCGTCGCCGTGGAACCGGGCCCAGACCACGTCGTCGACCAGCTGGTGCGGGACCGAGTAGCGGACGGAGTTGACCGAGATCGTCGCATCCCGCCCGACCCGACGCGTCTCGCCGAACGCGGCAGTGAAGGCCTGCTCGGGGACCGGATGCAGCCGGGCCCGCTCCTCGACGAGCAGCTCGGCGGGAACGGCGCGGGTCTCGCGGTGGACACGGGAGTTCACGTCCTTGCAGAACGCCCAGGCGGCCTCCTGGAGCGCGGTGAACGCGCCGTAGTCCTCACGCAGGTTCGTGAAGGTCGGGACCAGGTCCCGCTTGGCGATGCGGACGGTCGACTCCGCGCCGCCCTTGGACTGCGGGTCCGCGGGCATGCAGGTCCTCACCGTAGTCCCGTAGAACCGGCCGATCGCCGCGATGTCGCTGTTGCGCACCGCAATCCGAGCAACATGCGAGGTCGTGACGGTCTTCTCGTTGTCGGTCAGGACGTTGGTCGGGACGCCGCCGAGGCGGCGGAACGTCTCGTCCAGGCAAGCCGCGATCGTCGGGATCGTCTTGTCCCAGACCGGGATCACCACCCGGAACCGCGACCACGCCAGCCAAGCACACCACAACTGCGTCCGGCGCCCGTCGACCCGCGGACCCTCGCCCCAGTCGAACTGCAACCACATGCCCGGCTCGGGGATCCAGGGCCGGAAGACGCGCCGATGCCCGGCCCGCCACGAGCCCTTCGCGGCCGCGACCGCCCGCCGCGTCGACCGCTCGTCGCCTTCGAAGCCCATCGCGGCGATCTTGCGGTGGACCATGTCGGCGCCGATCTTGCCCTCGGAGCGTTCGACGAGCTCCTCGATCTTCGGCATGAACCGGTCGATGATCTTCGCCCGCGGTTTGCGTCGCTGCGGGTCGACGCCCTGACCGCGCAGCTTCACATACCGCGCAACGGTGTTCGGGTCGCAGCCGCACAAATCGGCGGCCTTGCGGAACGACCCGACCAGGTCGTAGGCCTCCAGGATTTCCATGATCTCCTCGTTCGACTTCACGGATGCAGATCATGAGCCCCCGGCCTGGTCACAAGGCGCGGAGATTATCTGTCCGTGAGCAAAGACTCGATGCTGTCCGCCGTCACTGAGACGACTTGTCCATCACTGAAGAGCATTACCTGTCCGCTGACAGTGGTGTTTCGAGCCGGGCTTACCGCGGTCGACCGGGGAAGGGCCTACTCCTGCGCC
The DNA here is from genome assembly GCA_040643255.1 of Glycomyces sp. NPDC047369. Classification (GTDB taxonomy): domain Bacteria; phylum Actinomycetota; class Actinomycetes; order Mycobacteriales; family Micromonosporaceae; genus Glycomyces. The sequence continues at coordinate 173,633 of JBEYTX010000005.1, forward strand.
ACCTCGCTTGGCTTTCACATGGCTCGCATCGATGCAGACCGGGACCAGTCCAGCTCTCCAGCGGCATGCAGACGGGCCAGCACCAGGCGATGCAGCCGATCAAAGACGCCAGCCCGGCACCACCGCTCCAGCCGCCGCCAGCAGGTCATCCCTGACCCGAACCCGAGCTCCTGCGGCAGGTGCTCCCACCCAATCCCGGTATGCAGCACGAACAGGACACCTTGCAAGCACAACCGGTCTGGAATCGGCTTTCGCCCAGGACGCCTCGAAGGCCAGACCGGCAGCAGCGGCTCGATCAACGCCCACAGCTCATCGTCGACAATCCAAGGTTTGCTCACCCTCCCAGGGAACAAACAAGAGACCAGCCCGAGTCACCAGTACCCATGCACCGCAATATGTTAGGAGCTCTAAGGCGCGCCAGAACCGCGGCAGCGTCGAGCCCAGACGGCACCGTGGCGACGAACCACTCCAGGTCCTGGAAAGTCAACACGGTGTACGGAATCCCGGGATCAGGGAGCCTGGCGGTCGTGCTCGCTGCTGGCAGTGCGACGCTGACGGGATCATCAGCGGGCGCGATGCCATCGGAGCGCTCCATTCGTTCGTGGCCTCGGAGCCAGCGAGCGCCCGATGTGCCTGTTTGGCAAGGGCTGAACGCGGGTCTAGTAATAGGTGACGAGCCACTGAGAGCCGCCGATCCAGAATCCCAGCAATAGAAGCGCCCACGAGATAACCGCTATGACCTTCCCTTGTCTCATGAACCAGAAGCCGGATATGAATATCGGTTTTTCCTGGGGGTACCGCCACGAATACAGCAGCGCGAGCACAGTTACGACTGCGCCTGCAGCCAGCCACAAGGCGCTGGTGGCAATGCTGATCGCCACTCCACCGATCAGTGCGGTCACCTCTACCGAACCGGCCGGCAGTGTCGGCCACCGGCCTCGAACGCCAGCGGGAACCACCACGAGCGCAGCGGCGAGCACGGCGCTGAGCCCCAGCATGGGCGATGCCGGGTTGGTCAAGTAGGCAGCCACAGCACCCGTGACCGCTCCAAACGCCGCGAGGGCGACGGGGCCGGGCCCGTGTCGGTACAGGTCATCCTCGACCAGACTGGTGAACAGCGTTGCTGCCAGCAACACGAGACCGGCGGCGGCAATGCCCCACGCGGGCAGCACCGTCTCCCACTGCCATACGCCGATCCCCGCAGCAAGCGTGTAGGAGACGACCGCGTCGATGCCGTTGCCTCGACGACGGAGCCCGCTGGCATTGGCGATCGTATTGAATCCGCCGATCCAGCAGGAAAGCGGAATCAGTACCGACAACAGACCCGCGACGAGCATCAATACCCATCCGAAGTCTTCCTGGGGACCGTACGTCAGGAACCCTTCATCCGCTTGCCATGCATCACGCTGATACACGAACCAGGGACCGGACGCCACCAGCGCCACTGCGAGCGGCAGTCGCATCGAGCGCAGCGCCGCCACGGGATGCAGGCTGTTCTCGGACCTTGCCGTTGGCATCTCCGCAGGCAGGTCAGCAGCCCCCACCACACTGGCGACCGCTGCGGGAGCGGAGACCAGCAACGCCACGATCGCGGCAGACCCGGCCAGGACAGCTCCGGTGATCGCGAGAATGACGGCTAGCGGCCCATGGAGAAAGTTGACAAGACTTCCGGCAAGCGAGCTTCCGAAGGTGAGTGCACCGACCAGGAATCCGGCCGTCAACATGGTGCGGCGGATACGGGCAGGGTCGTGAGGGGAAGCGCTCGACACGATGGGGTCCTCTCGGGCGGCAGCCGAGTCCTCATCGTACCGAGCAGCAGCACCCACCGCTCTTGATCGACCCCCTCGGTCGGCGCGGCCTTGCGGGTGTCGGAGGTCTACCCGGCGCGGCTCCCGGCAGCGCGAGACGCCGCAGGGCACACCGGATCGATCTGCCGCTCTCGCAGGTCATCACTGCCGGTGAGGCCGACCGGTTTCAATTACACTTGCGGGCCGAGGCCGCCTATGACCCGCAGGTGTACCTGCTGCGGATCGCATTCGCGTACGGCGCCGAGAATATCGAGATCGGCCCTGTCGGGCTAGCCACCCAACCGTTCCTTCCCATTGTGGCTCCCGCGCGGATTGAGGAGGACCTCGTCGAGTTCTTCGCCGATGTGAAGGCACTCAACAATCTCCTGGCCGGGCTCCCCCGGGTCGCCGAAGGCGAGGCCCCTGCCGAGTATGCGAGCTGGAAGGACGGCGTGCTCCTCGTCCCCGGCCGCCGAGCGGCCTTGCGGGCGTTCGGGCAGCGCCCGGACCAGGTGGTACGTCGTCACTCCCGAGTTCGCCAACCCACTCGAGACGGTGCAAACCCGGCTCGACAGGCTCGAGCACCAGTACCGGACCCTCACCGGGATGATCGAGGCCGCCCCGGTCCGCCACCAGCACCTGACATGGATGCTGCCCAGGCTCCAGGAAACCCTCGCCGCACTGCCCCGGCTGTGGGCAGCGCACCTTGAAAAAGACGCTCGGTAGCGAGCTTGCGCCCGCGGTTCCTGGCCCGGGTCGTGGACCTGGGGTGTGTTCGTCGCCGTGCCGCGGCCCGGCCGCTGCGACCGGTCCTCGCCGCGACCCGGGTGCGTCGGGGATCGTTCTTCATGCAGGCCTTTAGGTTCAATCCGCTGCGGGCGCCAGGATGATGAGACTCGCGGCAATGGACGCCAGGTGCACGCGGGCCGTCGGCGGGGCCGCATCCAGGAAGGCCAGGCGCTCACCGGGACCGTCGTTAACCAGGACCCGGTCGAACGTGGCCAACAGGTCCAACAGCTCCGGGTCGGCACCGGGCCTGGTCAGGCGCATGAGCCGGGCCAGTCGCGGCTCCGCTCCCCTCCAAGCGCGCCGCATCATGGCAATGAACGCATCGAGTGCTGCGGGGTCCGCACAGAGCATTCCCAGTAGCAGATCAGTGCATCCGGCGCAGTCCGTGCTGACGGCTCCGCACAATTGCCCGAACAGCTCCGCCACCGCATCGTCCAGGCCGCTCGCCAGATCGCCGAGGTCATACTTGTGTCTGTGGGCTTCGATCCGCCTGGAGAGTTTCGCGGTGACCGCCGCGGCACCGGAAACCACCCCCGAACTGGGGTCGGATTCCAGCACGGCCTGCATCACCTGTTCATAGTCGACCCCGGCAAGATCGGCCAGCGCCCTCATCAAGCCCGGCACGTCCCCCGCACGCCCCACTGGGTCTTCATGGGCCGCCACGATGGCGTCGAGGAGATCGCCGTGCCCGGCCTGGCGCAGCACCCGGCCATCCTCGCCGTCAATGCGATCGCGCATGACCGACTGCAGATTCCCGGGCTGGGTGCCGGGAAGTTCGTCAGTGAGCCCGTTGGCGGCCGCCAGCAGCGACCACGCTGCGGTAGCAACGGCTTCCTCGGAAGTGGCCATGGCACTCCTTCAAGGGGACGGTGGCCGGGTAGCCACAGGGCCGATGATCGCAGACGACGACCTGGCCACTTCGGGCAGCTCATCCATGCCATTCACTAGGCGCCGATGCGACTCGGGTTCTGCAACTTCATCTGCGGTGAGCGCCGCCCCGATGCAGGCTGTGGGTCAGATGCCTGTCAGGTCGTCTTGGGTGTGCGGGGCCGGTCGGCCCAGCGGCGCAGGTTCTCCGGCACCAGCAGTCCGAACACGATCGCCTGGACGAGCATGCCGCCGCACGTCGCTGCCAGCACCGGACCAGTATTGCCTGCCTGGAACACGATGGCCACCGCCCAGACGAGCGCCCCGAACGCCGCCGCGGCGATGGTCAAAGCGATCGCGTACGTGCGGGCCCAGACGTACCCCTGGGTGAGGCGCACCGCAACGTGGGCGACGAGCCAGACCTGGAGCCAGTGGAGCACCGCTGCTGCGGTGACTGCGGCGCTGAGCCACGCGTGGCCGTCACCGTCGAGCTGCTGGGAGGCGTTCCCAGCCAGGGCGGTGGCGGACGCGCCGCTGCAGACTGCCCCCGCCGTCCACACCCACATGGCGACAACGGCGAGCTGGCCGTTCAGCGGCATGGTGGCGTACCGGTACGGGTGCAACGGCTCCGGTGGTGGGGCCATCGGATCCTCCTGTGTCAGATGGGGAGGGTGGCGATCCTATCCGGGCCGCGCACCCCCGTTCAAGATCTGCGTTTGCCGCTCGCCGATCGCCAAAGGGCCCAAGCGCCCCTCGATCAGGCTCGGCTCGCGGTCCATCGGAACACGGCAGGCACCAGCAGCAGTCCCAGCGCCGCCAGGTTGAGGATGCCCAGGAGCACATGCGCCGCGGAATACTGGCTGGGACCGGCGACTCCCGCACCACTTCCTTCATCGCTCAACCCGGTCATCGAGGCGATACCGATGCACGCCGTCAGCACGACAGCGAGGATCCACGCCCACCGCCGACCGGCGACGACCAGCCACGCTAGCGCCAGGAGGACAAGTGCCGTGATCACTCCGAACGCCTGGAGGAAGTCCTCAAGCGACCCGAACCCGTCGCATTCGAGGTTCGCGGTCGTGCACGAGTCCGGGGTGCGGTGCGCGATGCCGAGGTACAGCAGGCACGCTGCGCTCAAGGCAAGTGCAGCGCCCCAGACCGGCCACGGCGGCAGTCTCACCGCGCCATGCGTCATCTCGACACCAGGTTGCGAAGAATACCCACGGGGTAATTGTGACTGCTCCCTGCCATCAGTGCTGGGAGCGCACTCCGGCCCGTCCGTCCGCGGCGAGCGCCGACGTCAGCGATGCCTTCGGAAGGCTCTGTCCGCCGACAGCGAGGCCGCTCATGCCATTCCGTTGGCTGCCGCTACCGCCATGCGCGGGGAGCAATGCCCCCACCAACGTCCTGGCCCGCACCCGCGATTCAGCCCGGTGAAAGCACGGCCCGATGCTCTGCATCAGGACGTCCAAGTCCGATCTCCACTGGTCCAAGAAATTCTCCACCTCAACTGCAGTCGTCTTCAGACGCCGCCGCGTTGCGCCTGTGGTCAGGACGATCCGCCGGGGGTACGGGTGTCTGGTACCGGGGTGGCGGGCAGGAGCGGGGCGAAGACGACGATGAGTGCGGTGGCGGCGGTGGCCCACCAGAACGTGTCGGCGAAGGCGCTGGCGGCGGCGCCGGGATCGGTCGCGCCGCTCAAGTTCCAGGTGAGGACGACGGCCATGAGCGCGGCGCCGATGGTGCCGCCGGTCCGGGACAGGATCTGGAGGACGCTGGAGGCGTGGCCGACCGCTTCGGGCGGCAGGTTCCGGTATCCGGCGGCCATGGCGGGCATCATGGTCGCTCCGAACCCCAGCCCGCGGACGGTCAGCGCGAGCGCCAGCAGCCAGTAAGAAGTGGTGGCGTCGACCTGGGTGAGGACGGCGGTGCTGGTGAGGATGAGCAGGCCGCCTGCCATGACGACCTTGCGGGGCCCGATCCGGTCGGCGAGCTTGCCTGCGATGGGCATCGAGAGCGCGGTGCCCAGGCCCTGCGGGGCGAGCAGGAGCCCGGCGGTCAGTGCGGTTTCGCCGCGGACCTGCTGGTAGCACAGCGGCAGCAGAAGCATGACCCCGAATACGGCTGCGCCTTGGACCACGGAGACGACGCTGGAGCCCGCGAAGGCGCGGTCCTTGAAGTACGCCAAGGGGACCAGGGCGCGGTCGCCGCGGCGGGCGGCATAGCTCATGAATGCCGCGAGCCCGATCGCGCCCGCGGCCAGGGCCGTCAAGGCGCCGGTGGCGGTGAAGGACCCGGCTTTCCCGGCCTCGGAGAGCCCGTAGATCAGCGCGGCCAGGCCCGGGCCGAGCAGGCACAGGCCGACGACGTCGAAGGTCCCGGCCCGCCGTTCAGGCGGGTCGGCCGGGAGGACGCGGGCGCACAGCAGCACCGAGACCACCGCGACCGGCACGTTGATCAAGAAGATCCACCACCACGACACGTGGTCGACGATGATTCCGCCGATGACCGGGCCGAGGATCGGTGCGAGCAGCGCGGGCAGGCCCACGAGGGCCATGACCCGGCCCATCCGCTTGGGTCCGGCGGCGCGCGCCAGGATGGACTGGGCCACGGGCATGAGCAGCGCCCCCGCGGCGCCCTGCACGAGGCGGAACGCGATGAGGCTCCCCGGACTCCAGGCCAGTGCGCACAGCAGCGACGCGGACCCGAACAGGGCGTTGGCGAACAGGAACACCCGCTTGGCGCCGAAGCGGTCGCTCAGCCACCCGGTGGTCGGGATGACCACGGCGAGCGCCAGCAGGTACCCGGTGACGACCCATTGCATGGTCGCCAGGCCGGTGTCGAACTCGCGGCCGAGGGTCTCCAAAGCGACATTGACGATGGTGGTGTCGAGCATGCTCATGAACACGCCGAGTACGAGCGCGAGGCCCAGGCGGATCAGGGCCGGGTCGAGCCGGTCCGGTTGCGTCGTCTGCGAAGTCATGCAATCGAAGCTAGCCCGGTAAGTGAGCAGCTTGTGTAACACTTAAGCGGTGAGTCCAGCAGCTTCGACACCGCGCCGCCGCGGCCCGCGCACCGACGCGGCCCACAACGACGTCCTGATCCTTCGCACCGCCGCCCGCGTCCTCGCCGAGGACCCGAACGCCACCATCCAGCGCATTGCCGCCGAAGCGGGACTGGCACGAGTCACCGTCTACCGCCGCTGGCCGAACCGCGACGCGATCCGCCGTGCGGTCTTCGATACCGCCGCAGCCGAGGTCCAAGCCCGCCTCGACGAGGCGCTCGCCGCCGACCTCGACGCCCCCATCGCACTGCGCCAGTTGATCATCGAGATGGCCGCGACCATCCAGCGGTACCCGATGCTCGCGACCTCCTCGGAATGGCAGCCGATGCCCGGCGACCGTCACCGCCCCAGCCCGCCGCCGATCTCCAGGCGGATGCACCAGACCGTGTTCGCGCTGATCCGACGCGGCCAGCAGACCGGGCAACTTCGCCGGGACCTGCCTCCCGAACTGCTCCCGCAGGCCATCACCGGGACCCTCCACACCGTCACCCGCTTCGCCCGCAGCCTCGGCACCGACCCCGACCGCATCGGCGAGCACGTCGCCGACCTCCTCCTCAACGGCTTCACCACCGACCGAAACCCAAGCCGCGAACCCACCAACACCCCCCGGCAATGAGCTCAACAGACCACCGACATCCAGCTCACCACATCAACTCCAACTGGAGCATGAGGCCCTCGGGTGAAGGGTCGAGGACCGCGGGGCGCAACGGATCTCGATATGATCGGGGCGTCGACGACGAGGAACTTCACCCTTCAGGAGCGTCTGCGATGGCCTCTCCGCAACCCCCCGAATCCAAGCTCCGCGCGTGGTTCACCAAGAGCAAAGTCCTCGCGATGTCCGTCGCGGCCGTCGTCGTCGCCGCGCTGGCCGCGGCAGACCAGGCGTTCGATCTCTGGGACAAGGCAGAAGCGCGCTTCGCAGACCCGCCCGCACAGGACGGTCCGCTGCTGTACGACGCGTCGTGGCCGCTCATCCGCGGATGCGACGGGGCCACGAATGTCGCGGTGTCCGCCGAGGAGGACGGACCTGAGACGTTCGGCGCACGGCCGGACCGCGAGAAGCTCGCCAAGGAGCCGGGCTCGGGCGCGTGGGTCACCGGCTCGCTGACTGTCGACCTCGTCGGCGTTGATGAACACCCCGTGCAGATCTCGGCGATCGACTACCAAGTTCTGAACGACGACCTCGCCTCGCCCGCGTGGGTCTACGAGCCCCACGGCGGGTGCGGCGAGACCTACTCGCGGCTGTTCGTGCTCGACCTCGACGGGGAGACCCTTGAGGACCAGGGAGTCGTGGGCGCCCCGCTGCCCGAGGGCACTGCGCCGCCGGGGGCCGCGATCGGGCCGGCGTTCACCGTCACGGACCTGGAGCCCGCGCAGATCACCGTGTCGGTCCTGGGCTGCGAGGCGAACTACGAGTGGGAGCTGATCGTGTCCTACTTCTACGAGGGCGAGTCCGGCGAGGTGCGGCTCGGGCCGTACCGGACGTTCGGCGCCGCCGACGCGGACACCCCCGTGTACACCGACGACACCGAGGCGGACGGCCTCGTCGCGACCGGATGGCTGGCGGACTCGACAGGCAGGTGCGCCCTCTGACCGCAGGTCAGGTCGACGCAATGGTCGTGCGGGCCATGGCATCACGTGAGATGCCAGCACAGACGGGCTTCGTGGTGGGTGGTGCTACTTCGGTTGGGGTCCGTTGTCGGACTCTCGTACTGCCCGGATAAGCGGGTGGGTCCGGTAGGTTGCGAGACGGTAGGGGGATTCGATGCCCGCTTCCCGGTCGGCGGCCGCGAGGCGCGCACGGGCCATGACTTGGTCGCGTTCGGTCCGCGTCGGCCTGGCCAGGGCACACCGATACAAGACTTCGACCAGATTGAGCGCCGGGGCCGGACCAGTGGTCTCCAAGAGCGCGAGCGCGGTCTCGGAGGCGAGGTCGGCCGCCGCGCGCCGTCCTTGTCTGGTGTGGAGGTCGGCCGCCGGGGCGAGGGCGGTGATGCGGATGCGCGGCTGGTCGTGGTCGTGTCCCCAGGCGTCCATCGCGGTGGCGGCCCGAAAGCCCGGCGACCTCACCGTGCTCAACACCACCGCCGCGGGTCATGCGCGGCGCCGTCGCGAAGTTCCTATCGCTGCTCGCCTCTCCCCCGGCAGCATCCATGATCGCAGACCGTGAAGGCCACCGTGCTGCACCGGCAGGGACGAGCGTTCCAGTCAGTTTCCGTGTAGCGGATAATGATCGTTCGGTCTGCAAGGACGGGGTGGCCGCAGCAGAGGAGTTCATTTGTCTGAGGGTCGGACACGGGATTTCGCGACGCTCCGTCCCTGGGAGGGCGAGCGCAGCCGAGCGTTCGAAGAGCTGTCGTTTCAACTGCTCAAAGGACGGGTTCGGGCAGAGACTCGGGCCGTACGGACGGGCAATCCTGACGGTGGCGTGGAGTGGTTCGCGCCGATGCCTGACGGCCAACGAGGACCGGCGCCAGCAGCGCCTGTACCACCAGATCCTGGATCACAGCCGCCACCACTCGACGAAGTGCGGCGCCGTCCGGCGCTTCCCGACGCAGGATTTTAACCCGAAGCCCTTCAGGCGACGGCCGCAGGCCCGTGCTGCTGCATCGACCGCCCGATGGCCAGGCCATTTGCAGACTGTGCTCGGGATGCATGGCTCAGTCAGCCTCCAGCCCGAGATCGAGATCGGTGAGGTCATTGAAGACGTCGCGATAATAGAACAGGATCTGGAGGATCTCGATGATGTACCAGTCCTCGCCGTCCCTTCGAACAGTCACGAGGCCGAGCGGGTTGAGTACGGTCAGCCTTGGCTCGGGACCGAGAAGCTCCACATCGATGACTTCTCTGCCGAGGTCGGTGAGCACTGTGCAGGCCAGGCCGATCGCTTCGCGGTCGGTCAGCGGTTCGATCGACTTGCCGATGGCGACGCCGTTCCACCAGTGCCTGCCGTCAGGGAAGAATCCTGGGGCCATCGCGCTGTTGCGATGGCCTGTGGCGGTCTCGTAGACGGCGACGAGGTCGTTGAGGTCGTCATTGGCGCGGGCGCGGAGGGTGATCTCTGCGAGGTTGGTGAAGTCCTTCACCACCTGCGGATGGCGCTCTGCGAAGCGCGCCCGGTCGGTTTCGAGCGCACGCTCAGCAGACTGGACGGCTTGGTCGGTGTCGTTGAGCATGGTCTGGACGACCGAGAGGTTGAAGTGGTCGGAGGCCAAGCCGCCCAGGGGCGGGCATTCGGGTCGCGCCTGGATCGCGATCGCCTGGTTCAGCGCCTCCTGCGCGAGACTCCATTGGCCCCGCGCGACGTGGTACAGCCCTGCGAAGCTGTGGAGGGAGGCTTGCACCGCCGCATCATCTTGGAATCCTTGCCCGGCCAGTTCACGGGCGTGTTTGAGCATGATCTTCGCCCCGACCATATCGCCGTGGTCCAATGCGCCGCCGCCGGCCGAGCAGAGTTCGTGGATGACCTGCCGGTCGGGGAGGAGTTCGCCCCTGGCGATCGCCGCTTCGAGCCGCTGCGTGTTGATTCGGGTTGAGGTGAATCCTTCCCCGGCATCGCGGGCGGCCTCGGCCCGCTCGTTGAGCATGACCGCGAGCAGCTGCTCAAATCTCGGCCCCAGTGCCCCGGTGATGGCGATCGCCTGGTCGCAGGCCGCTATCGCTTCACGTGTCTCCCCTTCGTACCGGTGCCGTATGGCTTTGGCGTACAAGACGGCGGCGCGGACTGGATCATCATCGAGTCCGTCGACGAGATCCCATGCTGCATCGATCTCGGGCCGAAGGTGCTCGGCGGGGTGGTCCTCGGCGAGGATGGCCATGTTCATCAGGGCGCTGGCGATCGAGCCGCTCTGGCCGTGCTGGACTCCGGTGCGCACGAGTTCCTGGTAGATGTCGAATGAGGTCCGGATGTGGCCGAGGCTCATCATGACGTGCGCGTAGGCCCCGGCCATGGGAGTGAAGAAGTGCAGACCGCCTGGGGATTGGATGTGCTCGATTGCCAGCACGTATCCGCGAGCGGCGACGTCGTAGAGGCTCCGGTATCGGGAGGTCTCTTGCGCGGTGTAGTTGCGGGTCGGCAGGCGCATCAGGTGCAGGGACAGCCAGTAGCACGACATTCGGACTACCGGGCCTTCCAGGCCGAGCCGGATAGCTGTGGAGGTGAGGGCGTGCAGGTGTGACACCCGTTCGTGGAAGTGCGGGAGGTTGCCGTGCTCGAAGTGCTCGGCACCGTCGAGCGTCCAACTGTAGGCGAGCGCGAGCGCGATCCGCAGGTCTGGCGTCGCCTCCCGGATGACCAGGGCGACCAGGGGGTGCATGGACAGTCCGGTGCCATCGCGGCGGACCAGGGCGAGCCGAACCAGGGTGTCGACGGCGTCGGACATGGCGTTGGTCTCCTGGAGTCCGAAGATGACCGCTTCGGCTCCGGGAATGAGCATGGCATCGAAGTCGAGTGGGGTCGGCTCGTCGCTGCGGCGTTTCCAGAACGCCCGACGCCGGTTCGGCGCTGCACGCGCGGGCGTTGGCAGGGCGAGTAGGGCCGGGTTCTGCAATTCGACGTGGAGGGACTCCTCCTGGACCGGTGTGGCGGCATGGAGTGCGAGAGCGCGTGCCAGGTCGAGCGCGGCGGGGGCGCGGCGGTGGGCTTCGGCAAGGAGCAGGTCGGTGGTGGTGGTGATCAGGTTGGGATGGCCTGGTGCCGGTTCGCGCGAGAGCATGTGCGAGGGGTGGGCTTTGAAGCGGTCGAGGAAGTTCGTGACGGTCCTGGCGGTGCTGGCGCAGTAGGCCGCGGCCTGGGTGATCCCCAGCGGGTGGTCGTGCAGGGCGGCGGCGAGTGCGTCGGCGTCGTCGGCGCTCGAATTGGGGAGCGCGTGCTGGAGGTACTGGCGGGATTCGTCCCGGCTCCAGGGGCCGAGCTCCAGGGTGTTCCAGCCGGGGTTGGCGCCCCGGCTGTTGGCGGTGATGATGACGCGGCACAGGGAGGATGCCGGGATCAGTCCGGACAATGCTGCGGGGTCGAGGACGCCGTCGATGATGATCAGCAGCGCGGTATTGGGTGGCAGTGCCGGTGCCACCGGCCCGGGAAGCGGGGCAGCCGCCAGGAGGGTGCTCGGCCCGGCCGGGGGTGTCCGGTTGTGGCGCAGTAGTTCGAGTTCGGTCGCAACGTGTGCACGGTTCTCCCCGTTGATTCGGATCGCTCGCAGGTGTTCGGTTCGCGTGGCCGCATAGTGCATTGCCAGGGCGCTCTTACCGCATCCGGGAATGCCGTGAAGGACCAATGGCGCACAGGCGCTGCTGGAGCCCGGTTGCAGGAGGCGGTCGATCGCGTCGAGGGCGTCGGTGCGGCCCACGAACGCCGTGTCGGCCACCCAGCGGATACCGCCGGGATCGGGGCCGGCGGCCAGCGCGGCGCGGTCGTGGACGCGCAGCAGGAAGTCCAGGAGGCCGTCGGCGGGCAGATATTGGCGGTTCTCAGCAAGGGCGGCGCGGTTGCGGCGGGTCTCGGTGATCGTCGCGGCCAGGTAGCTGCCCGGGCCGCCCTTAGGCGGCCGTTCGATCGAACGGTCGCGGATGAGTTCACACAATTCCTCGTAGACGGTCTCTGCGACCGTGATTGGCCCTGGCCGGTAGGCTTTGAGCAGGTCGCGTGCCGCCATGATGCCGCTGGCGCTAATGTGGTCACGGCTGGGGTGCCCGCCATCAAGCGTCAGCGCAGCGAGGAACGCTTCGGCTTCGGATTTGCTGGCACCGGCTCGTTTGCGGAGCTCTTTCACTGCGGCATCTGGGAAATCTTCCTTGGCCGCGGGGTGCTGCTCGCATGCTTTGGCGAGTTTGTAGGCGTTGCCGGAGAATCCGGCGTTGGTGGAGAAGACGACCCGGCAGGTGCGGTCCATCGTCGCCCAGTACCGGTGCAGGTCGGCCAGGACCGCGGCGGTGAGCTCGGTAAGCGACCATGTCGGATTGCCCTGTTGCGACAGTTCCCGATGCTTGATCGAGATCAACTCAACGTCGCCTTCGACCGGCAGCAGCGCCAGGTCGGTCGCGCGCTCAACCAGCACTCCTTCGAGCCCTCCCCCAGTGAGGCTCTTAAGCACGATCAGGGCCGCAAGCTCATCCTGGTACTCGAACCGTGCCCGGGTCGGGGGAGCCGTGTTGCGACGATCGAGCGGCACACGCGCCGCGCGCTCCGGCAGCGCCCCGACCAGGGGAGAATCAGCAGTATCGCCATGCACTGGCACAGCGTAGCGACCCGCGGCGACAATGTGGTCCCTCAGAATCACGTGATCGCCTTGTCCTGCATGGCGCATCACCGAGCCGAACCCGGCCCTCACTACCCCCCGAGGACGGCACCGGGCGTCGAGACTCTTGACCTGCTCCGGGCAGCACTCGATCTGGTCACTGACCCTATACACCGCGCTGCTCGCCCAGACACTCATCGACCGTCTCGGCCCCCACTGGGCCGAGAAGGATCTCGACCGCGCCCGCCTCACCGAAAGACACCACGAGCGCCTGACCGCCGCCGTCGCCACCGTCATCGAGGCCTACGCGCGTGAAGACCGGCGGCGCCAGCGGCGCCAAGCCGACCCAGACCCCGATCCGGCCCCGCGACCCATGCCCACCGTCTCCTAGAACCAGGCGCCCGCCGACCTGTTCCCCGACACCGACGCCGAAGAGATCCACGCCCGGATCGACGAGGAGACCGAGCATCGCCTGGCCTGGGCCCGGACCGATCCGGTTACGGGCGCCGCCATCACCGTGGTCAAGGTCCGCGGACGGTTCCTCGCCATCGCCGAGGAGGCCGGCGCCCGCTGGTACAGCCCGGTCTACACTAGCCGCAGCCAGGGCCTGGCCGCGGGTATCTCCGCGGCCGAGGCCCTCACCCACGCACGGTGGAATCGCATCGATCCGATGTGGACCGAATCCGGCGGTGAAACCGACCTGCTCAACGTCATCCCCACCGCGGCCGTAGCCCCCGGCGCCTACCAGCCGCCCGCGGCACCCGGATCTTGACACGCCCACGCGCTGTGTACACCGAATCCCCCAGGTTCGCCTGACCCACGTCATCGCAACCACGATGGCCCCTTCGCCGCCAGCGCCCTCCGGCTGCCTGCCGCGCTGCGGCCGGGATCGCTTTGGCCGAGGTACACACCATCCTGGACGGTGTCTCCACCGCTAGTGCTGGACCCGACCTCTGGGATCCTCGGGGTTAGGTCGGCTCGGGCATGCCGGTGGGTCGCAGTCGTTGAACGAATTCGCTGAGAAACGCAGCCTCGACTGCCGTGATGTCGCTTGGCAACGCCAACCTGACCGTCAGATCCGGCCGGAGCTGCAGCGCATGCTCGACCAGGTGGGAGCCGTGGTTGCCGGTCTTGAGCTCGAACCAGTGCCGGGCCACCTTGCGAAGACCTGCGGCGTACTGCGCCAGGGTGTCCCGGGAAAGGTCGCTGTCGCTGTGCTTCAAGTCGTCTGCAAGACGATCGGCCTCCGCGACTGAGAATGGCGCTTGAGCCAGGTCCGGGAAGCACTCCAGTGCTCGGCGGCAGGCGGTCGCGTAGGTGCTGGCGACGTTCTTCCCGAGTCGGCCCATCGCTGCTTCGCGCTTCAGGAACTCGGGCAAGTCTCTGAACGTCATGGCCTCCAGCGGCACCGGCGCGGTGGTGGGGTGTTCTGGCATTAGTTCTGTCCTCACAGTGGTGGAGGGCAAGCGTACCGAGGCAACTGTCGCGACCCGACCAGCATCCTGTACCGGACGCCCGACGTTCGCCGCGCGGACCGGGGGTGATCCGTTGCGCACGCATGAGCCCGAACCCGAAGGGAAGGTGGCAGCGCTCGCCTGCGCGACAGCTCCAATCGGCTTGGACGGCGCACAGCGCTCAGGTGTCCCTCCTGCCGGGTTCGATATCGCTGTAGGCCTCCTCTTCGCCGATGCTTCCGACCTTCCGGAACCAGGTCCTGAAGCTTCGATTCGACGACCTGAAACGGCGACTGTCCCGCCAGGGCGGCAACGGCCGCAAGGCGTCGACCTGTGGCAGAGCCACCTTCATCACTGGTGTCCTTGAAACTCAGACCAACCCGGCTCGACCGACTGAATCCTCGAGATCAGATCCAAGCCAGGATCTTCGCAGAGGAATCCCTAGCGAAGTCGAAGCAATTGGTCGAGATAGCTTTGCACCCCTGCCGGATCCAAAGGCTGACCGACTGGCCATCAGCGGGGGCAGTGGAATTGCGGCATCGAGATCTCATGCAGGCAGCGCCCGTCGCCTCTCGGGACTCCGAGCCGACCCCTGAATGTGCCGTTCGCGACCGCCTGGCCGCGGCGTGTCGGCAATACGACACCTACCAGCAAAGATGCATGTGCACCTTCTGTTTTCTGGTGCAGTGCAACCAATGCCATGGGTGACTCGGGATGAGCCGGGCATGATCCGCTTGCGGTGCAGTCGTTTCGCCCGTTCGCGTGACTGACGGATCACTTCAGCGCTGCTAATTTGTCGGTTACATACGTTTTCTGCTCCTCCCCTGGCTCGGTGCGCATGGCCCTCTCCGAACACTCTCCCGTCGATGCCGAAGCACCCCGGGCCCGAGACGTCATCCTTTCGCGGTTGCGGGATGCTGCCGTCCGGCTCGGTGCGCATCCGCAGGACCACGGTTGGCGGGAGCTCTACCGCCTGTTCGCCGTAGCCCTGGCCGCTCCCGCGTCTGCTCCGGTGTTCGCTGCCGCTGCGGTCGAGGGCGCCGCGGCGCGGCCCGAGTCTGGGGACTCGCATCTGGTCACAGTGCTCGGTATCGCACTCAAGACGGTGTGCCCCGACCGGTTCGCCTTCCTGGTCGCCCCGGCCTCGGTGGAGGCGCGCGTAGCGGCGCTGGAGGCGATCGCCTTGAAGCACGGGGGTGCACTGGCCGATATGGTGCGCGAGCGTCAGAACTCGTTCACCGGGGCACGGCGCTTTCTGGTGCCGCAGGTGCTGCTGGCGGCGATGAGCCGGAACCTGCCGGAGGGCGAAGGGCTGCGATTGTGCGACTTGGGGACGGGACTGGGGCTGATGCCGCGGCAGTTGAACACCCCGGAGTTGTTCGAGCGGTTCGCTGCGGATCTGCCCTGGCCGCACGGCGTCCCGGCCTACCGGCCGATCCGGCTCGAGTCGCGGCGCGGGGTCGATCGCGATCCGTTACCAGACGAGATGTGGGTCACCGCTTGCCATGGCGCGTCGTCATACTATCGAGTGATCCTCGACGAGCTCCAGGAGTGCGTCTCGCACCCGCAGGTGCGCACTGCGCCCGTCGCGGTCTCGGCGGTGGATCTCCTCGATGTTGGCGCGCTCCGCAGTTTCCTGGCTGGTCACCGAATCAGTGCAGTGACCCTCACCTATACCCTCTACCAGCTCGCGCCCACGCATCGCGCACAAGTACTGGATGTTTTGTCTGATTCGCTGGCTTTGCCCGGGATCGTAGTCGTAATCGAGCCGGACCGTGAACTGTCCGCCCAGGGCTGTAGCGTCACCGTCACCGAGGCCGCCCGTGGGCGGCGCTGGCGCGTCGCCCATGTCTCCGATGGGCACTTCATCGGGCGGGTGAGTCCATTGGAGGACTTCGACGCGTTCGCTCGGGAGTTTCCGATCCCCGTCGTGAACCGCTGAACCCTAAGAATGCAAGGAGCCGCCGACGATGTCGACGAAACGCACCCGATCCCGCGAGGGACTCGGACAGCGCACTCGCCGCACCCTCAGCCTGGCGGCCATCGCCGCGGGCCTCAACGTCGTCCTCAGCTACGCCGTCAGCCTCTACACCGACCAGTTCCGCGCCGGATTCGAAGGCGGCGTGCAGGCGCTGTTCGCCCAGTCCTGGGAGACGGTCCCGCTCTCGGTCCTCATCGCACTGGCCTGCGTGGTGGTGTTCAACAAGGTCCTCCCGCGCACCCATTTCCGGCACAAGATCCTGCCAGCCGAACTGCCAGTCAAGATCGACGCCGCCGTCCAGCGGCGGGTCGGCCGCGGCGACTCGGTGGCCGGACGCCAGATCCGCATGCTCGAGTCCGAGCAGGGCTCGGATGACCTGATCGTGTTCCTGCCCGGACTGGGTTTGGACGCCGAGGACTTCCGCACCCTCATGGACCTCATGCCACACGTGCACTGCATCGCGGTGACCATGTACGGGTTCGGTACCGACGAGGCCGACGACCCCGATTACACGCCGATCTCTCTGGAGACGCACCTGCATCTCCTGCTTGAACTGGTCCTGGGCCGCATCCGCGCCAAGCACCCCAAGAAGCGCCTGACCGTCGTAGGGTTCTCGGCCGGGGCGGACTACATGCTGCTGGTGCCCGAGCGCGAGACCGACCGGGTGCAGAGCCTACGCATCTACCACACCGTCCTGCTCGACCCGAACGTCAACAACACCACCACGGTCCTGTCGGCCCGGCTGGGACGGATGGACCCCGGCCGGGGCCCGGCCCACCTCAACTCGCTCTCCGACGGCGCCGGCGACGACGACTTCCAGTTCCTGGCCACCTACGTGGCCCGGATCTGCCGCAAGAACCTCGCCCACCTGACCCGGCACGCCGCCGAGGTCGCCGCCGAGTGGGACACGCCCAACACTGAGACCTTCTTCAAACGGCTGCGTCTCCTCGAATCCAGCGTTGGGAAAGTGACCTGCGTGTTCTCCAACTCGTACCGGCACCTGTGCGGCGAGCTCGCCAAGGGCGAGGCCGAGGCGGCACCACACTTCCCCTCCCGCGGCCATTTCGAGCTCCTCTCCCCCGAGGTCCTGCGCCCGTTCATCGATCCGCAGCACCGTCACCGCGACTGAGGTGCTCGGCGACCTCCGGCCACAGCAAGGGGCCGTTGTCGATCATCGGGAAGTGTCCGGAGTCGGCGACGCCGAACGCCGCCTCGGGGTCGACGACCGGCGCGAGGTGCTCAGGCAGGCCGTTGCGCTGCCCGTAGACGTACACGGCGGTCGGCAGGGAGCGGTAGATGTCGGCCAGGTCGCCGCCGTCGCACCAGGACACGAGCGAGCGGGCCGCCTCGTGCAGGGCGGCGGGGTCGCAAGTGGCCGCCCAGTCGCCCCAGGCGCGTTCGTCGGGCCGCTGCGAGGAGCGCAGCGGCCCGAACGTCGCCTCGTACCCGGTGGCGGTGAACTCGCCACGGTCCTGGCCTGCGATGCGCCGCGAGATCAGGCCGCAGTCGCCGGCCACGAGATTCCCCTCGATCGAGACCAGCGCGCCCAGGGGGAGGTCGGGCGCGGCCAGCACGCCGACGGCCCCGCCCATCGAGTGGCACACCAGGTGCACGCGTTCGGGATTGAAGTGCGCGACCACGCGGCGCACGATGATCGAGTAGTCGCACAGCAGGTCGTGCGAACGCTCCAGCGCGGGCGTACCCCCGTGCCCGGGGAGGTCGATCGCGCAAAGCGCCAGGTCCGCCAGGCTCGCGTCGTCGAAGGCCGCCGCGAACGACTTGTTCGTGCACCCGAATCCGTGGAGGAACAAGACGAGCTCGGCCCCCGGGCCGCGACCGGGCCGCGACCGGGCCGCGACGTTCACGGTCCTGCCGCGCAGGCTGACGGGAATGATGTGGTGCTCGGTGTCTTTGGTGGAACTCATGATGCTGGTGGCAATCTGTGAGAAAGACTAGTCGGAACCGGGCTCAGTAGTCCAACCGGTTCGATCCTACGACGGCCGCGCGTGCAACCGGCATATGCAGGTCGCGGTTCGCCTGATCGGAGGAGGCCACGAACGGGTTTATCGTCCTGTTCGGACCATCCTATTTCTGTTTCATGCATTGCGTGATCGAGCATCACCAATCCACTCGTGTCGTCATTGGAATCGTCGGGTACGGGTGCTGTTCCTCGTCTTCTGATCAGTGACGGCGAGGTCCAGTCGGGCATGCATGAGTCCGGAATCAAGTACCCGAGGACATGGCGATGGCATGCCGGCCTGGCACAACCGCGGTCTTCGACACCGTGGACGTCGCTGGTGCAGTGCCGCATCGTGGCGCCGGGCAGGCTCCGCTGATGGCGCCGCCCGAGTTGTCGCGGGCGTTCGGTGCTCGCCGTGGGAGGGGGCATCACCGGTACGCCCATGGGTCGGACACGTCCGTCCTGGCCAGGTTGAGCACGCACGCGACTCCTTCGTGGTCGGAGGCGCCGCGGGGCTGGTCGAGGAGGGTGTAGGAGACGATGGCGTCGCGCAGGGGCTGGGAAACGGCAATCCAGTCGATGCGGTCGGTCTTGCCGGTGTAGGCCAGGAGCGCGTCGTCGCCGGTGCGCATGTGGAGTTCGGCGGCGACGTCGTGGAAGCCGCCGTCATAAAGGGTCTGCGCGACCACCTTGTTGGGTTGCGGGTCGGTGCCGCGGGGGTCGATAAGCCGGTTCATCTTGTTGAATGGCAGCATGTTCGCGATGTCGGGGTGCTTCCCACGCAAGGGCGGGAAGTTGAAGTCCCCGCCGACGATCGCGTAGGGGCCGGATCTGTAGGCGCGGCACACGAGCGTCTGCACTTCGATCACGGCTTGGACCGGGGAGAAGGGGGTGATGTGGATGGCGCCCAGTTGCAGCGGGGCGGGCAGGCACGCCAGATCCCAACTGGCGACTCCGAACCCGTGATTCACGAGGTGCTGGTGCTTGGTGTCCCATGCCCGCAGTGGCCCGAGGCGCTCTTGTCGGTAGAGCACCGCCGTGGGCACATCGGATTTGGAGGGGGTCACGCCAGCAACGATCAATCCGAGTTCGCTCGCGAACTGGTGGGCTTTCTCCCATCCGTCGAGCTCGAAGCCGGTGGCTTCGTTGAGGATGACGATGTCGGCCTCAACCGGGGCGAGGCGGGCGATGAGGTCGTTCCAGCGGTTGCGGGTAGCGTCGTCGTTGATTCTGCGGCCGCCGTGGGAAATGTTCTGGACGGCGATGGTCAGTTCCATACTGCTGCCTTTCGTTCGCTGCGGCCGGGGCCGAGGTCGTGATCGGGTCTCGTGGCTAGTGGGCTCGGGTGAGGTCGAGGGTCGCGGTGATGCCGTAGTGGTCGGAGGCGAGCGGATGCGTATCCAGTCGCCGGTAGGCGATGGGGGTGGCGGCGAGGGCGGGGGTGAGGTGGAGGCGGTTGATGCGGTCGGTGGTGCCGGTGCGGGTCCGCTCGGCCAGGCTGGCAGTGGACTCGCCGGGCCTGGCGGCGCAGGCGTCGAGGACGGCGGCGACGTCGACGTATCCAGCGTCCTCCAGGGCCCTGGCCGGCTCGAGGTTTAGCCCCGGGTCGGCTCCGGTGGGGTCGGCGAGGCGGTTCATCCGGTGGTGGGGCCGCATCCGCTCTGATGCTGCTGGTGGCCCGTAGGCGGGCGCGCAGTTGAAGTCGCCGCCGGGCTCCGCCGCCGGGTCGGGCGCGGTCGGCTCCGGCGCCTGGTGCTGGGAGTCGGGGTCGTTCATGGGCAGTTCCTCACTTGGTGTCCAGCCCGGTCAGGCCGGTCGGTTCGGGCCGGTGGCGGTGCGGCGGCCGTGCCGCGCAGTGGGGCGGGGCTAGAGCTCGGTGGCGGGGTAGGGCACCAGGGGCTGGTCGCAGATGGGGCAGTGCGGTGGCGCGTCGGCGAGGGTGCGGGAGTCGGTGCGGACGGGCCGGAGTGAGGGCCAGCAGCCGCAGATGGCACTCAACCGGACCGGGAAGATTTCGCTGCGGGCATTGTCCAGTGCCTGGTCGAGGTCGGTGAGCTGGTCGCGGTAGCGGGCGCGGGCCGCCTCGTCGAGGGCGACGGGGATCCAGCCGCGGTCGGGCTGTTTGTCGCAGGCGAGGCCGACTTCGGCGGCGACGGTGCGGAATCGGCGGTTATGCCAGGCGGTGACCGGGGCGGGGAGCCAGTCGGTGAGGGTGCCGGTCTCGCGCAGGCGCCGGGTGCGGGCGATGCCGTGGGCGGCGTCGTGGAGGACGGTCAGCGCGAGCTCGGCGACAGGGGCGTCTTGGATCTCCAGGATGCTCAGGTGCAGCTGTACCTCCTGCTCCCCGAGTGGCCCGGGGGCGGTGTCGGTGCGGTGGCCCCAGTCGTAGGGGGTGTGCTGGCGGGGCGGCTGGCGGTAGACGATCCGCGCGGCCGGGACGTCGGGGTGGTGGCCGCGGATGGCGTCCCAGAACGCGTAGAAGCTGGCGGTGACTGCGGGGAGCAGGAGCGTATCGCCCGGACCGGGGGCGTGGGTGTCGACCACGGTCGCACCGAGTCCGGCGGCGCCGGGGTCGATGGCCCGGTAGGGCTGGCCGCAGTGGGTGCAGGTGGGGAGGGCGTTTTCGACCATGCGGGCTTCGGCCAGGACGTAGCGGTGCTCGTCGCAGGCGCAGAAGGCCACGACCCAGTCCGGGCCCGCAGCCGGGGTGCGGGTCCGTGCGGCCTGTTCGGCCTCCTCGAGGGCGGCGAGCGCCTCGGCGTACCGGTCGAGGGTGCCCGGGGCCAGTTCCACCGCGCCCCAGCCGTCCTCGCTGAAAGTGCGGTGCGCCTGCAGGCCCACGGCCTCGGCGTAGCGGGCGAAGGACTTCAGGTGCCTGCCGCCGGGGCGGCCGAACGCTACCGGCGCTACGCCGCGGCGCGGGCCCGGCCGCCAGTCCTTGACGCCGTCGGCGGCGGCGAGGCCGTGGGCGGCGTCGTGGAGGAACCGGGTCAGGTGCGCCTCGGCACCCGTGCCGAGGAGGGATTCGGCGACGGCCATGAACAGGTCCGACGTCGCTTCCCCGGCGGGGGCGGGGCCGGCACGGTGGAAGACCGTGTGGCCCCAGGCGGGGTCGCGCCGCAGCTGGTCGGGGTCGGCGCGCACGATCGTCACCGGCGGCAGCCGCGGGTGGTGGGCGCGGACGGCCTCCCACAGGCCGGTCAGAGCGACGGTCACTGGCATGTCCACAGGGGCGCCTTTCGGGTCGGGGGCGGGTCGGTTTCCAGTGTGGGTGATGAGACCCGGTGGCGGGCACCGTCACCGGGCGCGCACGGCGCACCGGCGGTCACGTCGGGACCCCAGGGGCGGGCAGGTAGGGGCGGCACGAGCCGCGTGCGGGCCGGTAGAGCGCCGAGGTGATGTGCCCGCCTTCGGCCAGGCGCCGCCGCACCGCGTTGGGGTGCGGCGTCACTCGCGGATCTTGGTGGCTGCTTGGATTGGGCGGGTCTCATTGGCCTGCTGTTTCGACCGTTCGCCGGGACTCGCCGGGTCGCTGCGGGGGCAGGAAGAGTGCCGCCTCGATCGTGAATCCTCGGTCCAAGCGGCGCTTGACGGTCCGCGGGTGGACCGTGCATTGCACGGCGCGGACCCAGGCCGACAGCCGCTGCGTGCGACCCTCGATCGTGTACGCGGGGTCGGTGCGCCGGGAGGGTTCGGTCAGGGCCCGCTCGATGGGCCAGCCGGCGCGCACCCGGTGCCCCAGGGTGCGCTCGCCGACCACGCATTTCGGGTCGCGGGACCAGGCGGCGAGGGTCAGGGACCGCTTGAATGCAGTCACCAGGCGGCGGGGCCGGTCCTGGGGCTCGCCGGGGATCGGCGGCAGGGGCTCACGTGCATACGGTGTCCTCAGGTACGGGCCTGGTCGCGCCGATGCCCAGGGGGCGGGCCGCGCCGTCGGCCGGTGCCAGGCGGGGCCGGGCCGTTGCGGCAGGGTAGGGCCGCGGTGCTGCTCCGGTACCGGCACCCCTAGGTGGTGGCATCGCCGGGCTCCTCGCTGCTGGTGTAGTCGATGAGGATCGCGGTCGCGTCGTCGGATCGTTTCGTGCGCGGGTACTGCCGCGCATAGGGATCGTCGGCCTCGATCGCCCTGACCTGGTTGATGATCGACTCGGGGCCCTCGGCGAGCGCGAGCGCGACGAGACCGGGAGCGTCGGTCGCGCTGTACACCTCAGACAGGGCCGCGGCGCCGTCGGACAGGAGCAGGATCTGCCGCAGGCCCCGGGCGGGGACGATCCGGGAGTAGGCCCGGTAGGCGGCGGCCGGGTCGGTGGCCGCGACCCAGTACCCGCCTTCAGCGTTGCGGTGCGCGTGCATGACCTCCTTCATCGCGACCAGGAGGTCCTCGCGCGAGGGGTCGCCGATGGGGAGGGCGCAGGCGGCCGCGCGCTCAGCGGCGGCGATGTGGTCGATGCGCTGGGTGTGAACCTGGGTGCCGGCGTCGGTGGCGACGATGACGGTCGCATCGCCCAAGACCAGGACCTCGACCGCGTCGGCGCTGCGGGTGCGGACGGCGGCGACGGTCGCCGAGGGCGTCCCCGGATGGGTCAGGTCGCAGCCCGAATGTGCGCCGGCGGTGGCCTCGATGGCGTCCAGCAGCGCGAACCGCAAGGCTTCACTGCCGGTTGCGGCGGCGGCGGTTTGGGCGGTGAGGGTCTGGGCGTACCAGGCGGTGCCGTGCTCGCAGCCGGTGTCGGTGCGGGCGGTCGCGCCGTCGGCGAGGACGACGATCCCGCGGCCATCGTCAACCAGGTAGTGGTCCTCGTTGGGGCGGGCGGCCGCCCCCGGGTCAGTGGCTGCTCGGATGCGCATCAATACTCCTCAATGGTGGTGTCGTCGCAGGCGGCCGCGCCGCCCACAGGTGCCGCGGGTGGCGATGCCGGGTGGTGGTGCCCGCTCGTCCGTCGGGGCTCACCCATGGCGCCCCGGCTCGGGGCGTCGGCCGGGTCTGCGGCGGGTGGTATTGCGCGGGTGCGGATCGCGGCCGGGAGCGGGACCTGGGTGGACTCGGCGGCGCGCCGGTAGCGCTTGGCGGCGATGACGTCCCCGCTCGCGGCGGCGACGTCGGCGAGGAGCCCGAAGGCGCGGGACCGGCTCGACTCGTCCAGGAACCGGTCGAAGACGGCGGCGGCGGCCGCGAGCGGGGCGATGGCGGCGGCGCCCTCGCCGGTGGCATGGAGGATCCGTCCGTATTCGAGCCGGCCCCAGGCCAGGGTCCACGGGTCCTCGAGCACCGTGAACTCGGCGAGGGCCTGTTCGGCGAACGCACGTGCCGGGCCGGCCTCGCCCCGGGCCAGGTGCAGTGCGGCCCTTGAGCGCACCACCATCGCGGTGCCGCGCGCATCGCCGCAGCGGCGGAAGCACTCGGCGGCCCCGTCCAGATGCGACTCGCTGCCATCGGTGCCGCCGTCCTCGAGCGCGAGCAGGGCGATCCCGCGGTGCGCGAAACCCGCACCCCACCAGTCGGCCGCTCCGACCGCGGAGGCCAGGGCCCGCCGGTACGCTGCCGCCGCCGCGCCCGGCTCGCCCAATCGCCACAGTGCGTCAGCCAAGGAGAGGAGGTGGTGGCGGACGGTGTCGTCGAGCCCGGCGGTGGTGGCGGCGATGAGGCCGTCGCGGTGCAGGTCGTGCCAGGTCCGCCAGTATCCGGCGATCTCCCACAGCGCCCCGGCCTCGGCGGCGAAGATCGCAGCGGCCTCGTCCTCGCCCTCTTGGACCAGGTGCGCGAACTGGGCCTCCAGGTCCGAGCGCGCTGCGGTGAACCAGGTCATCGCCTCGGGGCCGTCGGTGAAGGGCAGTGGACCCGAGGCTGGGGTGTCGGGATCGTGGCGGGGCCGGGAGTGGGGCAGGACCGTGCGGCGGGCCGCTCCGGCCAGCGCCAGGCGTTCGCCGGGAGCGGGCGGCACCGTCGTGATCGTGGTCGGGGTTTCGGTCATATCGTCCTTATCGCAGTTCGGTAGCGTTCCCAGGTGGTGGTTGCGGTGGTGGGTTGGCGAAGGGTCTGTCGCACGGGCCTTCGTCGGGTCGGTCATCGGGTGAGCAGGCCAGCGTCGTCCAGGCGCTGGTGGACGGCAGGCAGCAGGGTCGCGGTGATCCAGTCCTGGACGGTGCCGGCGCCGATCGCGCAGTCCACGGCGCCGGGGGCCGGGCACGGACCGGTGCCGGGGAGGGCCACGGTGATCCGGACGGACACGATCACCTTCCCGGCCCGGGCGAGGGCCTTGAACTGCGCCCCGTCGGCGGGCTCGGTGCCGACAGACAAGACCGCCGCCGACCACTCCCCCTCGATCTCGACCTCCTCGACCTGGTCGGGGAAGGGCTGGGCCAGTCGGTAAGCGATCGCGTCCGGGTCGGTCCACTCCTGGTAGGCCGCCGCCGCGCCCTCGGGTGAGTCCCAGACGTCGGCGCTGGTGATGACGACAGTGGATTCCTTCATGATTTCGCCCTGGAAGCGCGTCACGGTCTGGAAGCACCGGCCGGGCGTACTCGATTCGGGGGCGCCGGGGTCGTAGCCGTAGGCCTCGGCGAGCGCGGTGGTCTCGTCGGCGCCGAGGAGGCCGCACGGGTCGTCGACGGCGAGCGGGGTGCCGACGTCGGTGACGCGGACCGTCACCTCCTCGGGCTGTGGACCGGTCGTGCATCCGGTGAGGACGGTGGCGGTCAGCGCCGCTGCGGCGAGCAGCCGCAGGGCGTCGGGCACCAGGGGCCTGGCATGGCGGAGGGTGCCGCCGGGGGCGGTCATGGCGCGGTCCTGGTGGCGGCAAGGAGGTCGGTGCGCTCGCCCCACGGGTACTGCCCGTCGGGGACGGCCTCGGCCAGGGCCGTGCGCAGCTCGGTCTCGTACGCGGGCCACTGGCCCCCGAGCCGGCCCGGATCGCGCCCGAGCCTGGTGTACTGCACGCCGACTGCTTGATCGAGGTCGAGCATGAGCCACTGCGTGACCGGTTGCGGGATGCCGGGCCCGAACCCGGTGTCCGTGAGCTGGGCGAGCAGGTCCGGTCCTTGCAGCGTCGGCGGCTCGGGCTCGGCGGGTCCGAACCACGCGGCCGTCACCGCCGCAGCGGTCCGCTGCCATGCGAACTGCTGCTGGAGGGAACGATTGGCGACCACGATCGCGCCGCCCGGGGTCAGGCGCCGGTGCGCGACGGTGAGGGCCTGCGCGGCGTCCATGTATCCGAGGGCGTCGGCGATCACGACCAGGTCGAACGTGCCCGGCCCGGCCGCGTCCGGGTCCTCGGCGGCGCCTTGGCGCCAGCAGGTGCGGTGGCCCAGGCCGGCGGCGGCGGCGCGGCGGGCGGCTTCGGCGAGCATGCCCGGGGCCGTATCGAGCCCGACCACCTCGCGCACGCGGCCGGCGAGCGCGAGCGCGACCTCGCCTGCCCCGCAGCCCAAGTCGAGGACACGCAAGTGGGTGCCCAGGCCCGCGACGTCGAGCATGAAGCGGTGCGCTGCGCTCGGGTAGGGGGGCCGGTGGCGGGCGTACCAGGGGGCGATGCGCGACCAGGCGGCCGCGGGCGCGTCCGTGTACGGCGCCAGCCTCCCCCGGCTGAGTGCGGATGCGGCGGGCTCGGCTCCATTGCCCGGCTGTCCGGTCGCGCCCGCACCCGCAGGGGGCGTCTCGGGTCCCCGTGCCGCATCGGACAGCAGCAGCCGCATCGCCATGATCGGATCGGCGCTTTCGATGCCGGTGAGGATCTCGGGTCGGGGTCGCATCAGGCGCGGCCCTCCCACTCGGCGGTGAACTGGGCGAGGAACCGCATCAGGAACTCGTGGCGGCGCTGGGCGATGAGGCGGGCGGTCTCGGTATTGAGCATGCGCGGGATGACCGCGGCTTTCTCGATGAGGTGGTTGATGATGGTGGTGGTCTGGGCGAGGTAGGCCGCGGCGGTGTCGGCGTAGAAGGCGGGGAGGTCGGGGTCGTGCAACTCGCGGCCGATCGAGCCGCCGTAGGCCATGGCCGTGCAGATGCCGATCGCGCCGAGCGAGGCGAGCCAGACGGCGTCTTGGACGATCCGCCCTGCTGCCGAGAGCGGCCGGCGCGGGGTGCGGGCGCCTTGGAACTTGATGGCGGCGATGTCGGCGGCGACCGCTGCGGCAAAGGCTCCCGAGGCGCCCTCGCCGGTGAGAAAGGCCCGGGCCGCCTCGGCACCGGATCCCGCATCGCCGGTCCGTTTGACATCGGCGACGTCCTGGAGCGCGGCGGTGATGACGATCCGCTCGATGAGGTCGGGGTCGGTGTGGTCCTCGGCGACGGCCAGGGCCCGCGCGGTGTGCACGACCATGCGGACGGCGTGGGCCCCGTGGCCGGTGCGGTCGTGAGCGGCGTCGGCCAGGCCGTGCGCGAGGGCGGCGCGGGCGAGGTCGGTCATGCCGAGGTGCTCCTCGACGTGCGGCAGCACGAATGTGTCGCTCACAGTGTGTCTCCTATAGACAGATGCAGGGTCGGGTGCGGTGGCGGGGTGGCTCGGGCGCGGCGGACCAGGCCCAGACGGGCGGCGAGCCAGGCGAGGTCGGCGGCCACGAGTCGGATCGGCGCGGCCTTGGGTGCGTCGCAGACGCCCTCGGCCCGGTCGCGGGCGAGCAGCCGCGCGGCGATCAGCGGGAACTCAGTGGTGGGGCGCGTCGGATCGGTGGCCAGGAACAGCAGCCGGTGGCGGCGCAGCATCGTCACGTCGGCGCCTTCCCGGTCGGAGGCGGCAGCAGCCCGGGGCGGCGGGGCGGTCTGGGTCCAGCCGTGATGGTGGGCGCGGCGGCACCACTCCGCGAGCGCGGCCGGCCCGAACCTGGTATCCAGCAGTCCGAGGCGGTCGAGTGCGGCCGAGCGGACCAGCCACGACCCCCACACCACCGAGGACCGGGCACCCTTATCGCCGGACACTGCCGCATCCGCGGTCGGCGGTTCGGTGTCGGGCAGGAGGAGCGCGGCCGCATACGGGCGCCGCCACCCGGCCGCAACGAGGTCGCCGAGGGACCCGGGAGCAGGCCTCGCCTCGGTGCCGGCCAGGAGCACCCAGTCGGCGCGGTCGCGCGACCGGGCGACCGTGCACGCGAGGTTCGCCGCACCGACCCACGTCAACGGCACTCGCGGGCGCAGCACCTGCAAGTGCGGGGCCCGCGCGGTCGCCGAGGTGCCGGGGCCGCCGTTGCGACCGGCGTCGATCACGCGCACCCGCAGGCGCACCCGCTCGTCCGCTGCGGCACCGAGCCGCTCCACAATGGCTGCTGCGTCGGCAGCGTCCCAGGCGAGCACGGCGGCAGTGACGGACGCCGGTGCTGCGGTATCCGCGGCGGAGCCGGTGGCGAGTCGGGGCGGGAGCAGCGGACCCGGCCCGCGGGCGGCGACCGCCTGCCGCGGCCGCCCGTCAGCAGACGCGGCGTCCCGACCGGGCGCGGTCATCGCAGGCTCCCTGCTGCGGCACCTGCAAGGTGCGTGCCGGATCGGTCCGGCGCGGGTGCAGCGCCCGGCAACAGACCGCTGCCCACCGCAACGTCGGCGGTGCCGGTCGCCGATGCCGCGGCCGCACCGGTGCCCTGGAGGGCGCTCCACATCAAGGTCGCGCATGCGGTGAGGAGGACCGCCGCCCAGATCACGCCCCAGACGCGGTGGACCGGGGTCAGGAACGCCGGCCGCGCAACCGCCGCCCCGCGGACGCGCGGGCCGGAGTATGCATCCAGGTGCCGGGTCAAGGTCACCCAGTCGCCGTCGCGGACATCGCGGGCGCGCAGCACCGCGCGGTCCGGCCGCGACGCATCAATGATCCGCTCACTATCGACCACGAGCACACCGGCCGGGCGCGGCCGCTCCCGAAGGTGCAGCCCGAACGGGAGCACCAGGACCAGGACGCGGGCCGCCGGGTCGAACACGGCTCTCGGGTAGCGCAGGTACCAGATGCCGCAGGCGGCCATGCACGCATGAGCGAGGGCGCCCATGGCCATCGGCAGGCCGCCGCCCATCCCGGCCGCGGCGAACGCCAGAAGCAGGGTCGTGCACGTCTCGGCGGCGAGGAACAGCCAGCACCAGCTCCGGCGTCCCCGCACCACGATGCCCCCGGCGGACGGCCGGACCGCATCGACCGGGCGAGGCCCGCTGCCGCACGGCCGCCGGGCGGCCGCGCGCTGGACGGCAGGGATACCGGGCTGGCCGTGCGGCGCGGGCACCGGCGAGCACTCCGGGAGCGGGGAACGCGGCGCGCCACCGGCCGGAGGCGAAGACGGGGAGCGGGCCGGGCGCGGCGCGCCGGGGCCGCCGCGTGGACCGGAGATCGGCAGAGGTGCCACTAGGTTCCCTTCAGGACAGATCGGTGCATCGAATGGTGCGGGCGAGACCGGTCGGATGCCGGGGCCCGGGTCAGGCATCGCGCTCCCAGCCGACGGGCCAGGGGCGCGATTGCCACCGGGCCGGGCCGGGACGCGCCCGGACTGCACGCCCGCTTCCAGCGCGCTGGCGCGATGCTCGCGGCGCCGGCGCACCAAGCGCCACAGCACGCGCGCGAGAGCGGCCGCGACCGTTCGGGGGCCTCGGCCCCGCCGCGCGGGCGGGCGCGGGCGCTCGCGCGCCGCGGTCGGCCGCGGGCACGACCACGGCCATCGCCATGCCCTCACCGCACATACCCGCCCCCGAACCGCCGCAGGCGGACACGGACAGCGCGGGCCGGGTGCGGCCGCCGTACCGGACAGCCCGGTCGCCGTGCCACCGGGTCCTTCAGCGTCCGGCGTGATCGTGTCGATGCGGGGGCGCTCCGCCGCCTGGACGCGGGCGTGGTGTCCATGGTGGTGGGTTCCTCGTCGGTGATCACGTTGGTCACAGGTACGGGGTCGGGGGGATCTGGTTGCGGTACTGGCGGATCCGCCCGACCGCACCCAGGACGCTGGCGGCGACCCCGACCACGGTCGCCGCCGCGGCCGCCAGCGCGGTCGCCGACACCGGACCGGTGCCGAGGATGACTTCGGTGCCGAGCGCGATGAGGGCGGCCGCGGCGATGCCTGGCCCGAGGGCGCGGGCCAGGTAGGGTGCCGCGCGCTTCGGCCAGGTGCCGATCAGGGTGATGCGGGGGCGCCGGGGCAGGACGAAACCCGCCGGGCGGGCGCGGTCCGGTTCGGATCTGGTGGCCCGAGCGGGCAGGCCGGAAGCGAGGTCGGTGTGCACAGGAGGGTTCCTTCTTCCTGGTGAGGGGTCGATCGCGGTGGTGTACAGTGCAGGTCCGCCGAGGCGACCTGCCGGGCCCGCGGCCCGCCGTCGCGGCTCACCATGCGGCCCCGGTGACCATGAGGGCCAGGCACGCCGGGAGGCTCATCAAGGCGTCGCGCCGGGCACTGTGGAGGGCGGCGGCTTGTCCGAGCCGGGCCCGGCCCATCGCGAAGGACGCGAGGTGGGCGGCGCCGAAGCCGAGGCCGACCGCGGCCGGGAACGGCACCATCGCCCCGCTGAACAGCAGGGGCGCTGCGGTGCCGGCGAGGGCGGCGGCGCCGCCGGTGACGGCCGGCCGCACCCACCAGCGCGGCCGCTCCAGGCCGAGCGCCTCCAGCAGGCCGCGGGGGCGGCCCGCAGTGAGATGGGCGTCGCTGCCGGGGTGGGCCAGTGCCTTGAGCACCCTGCCGATGACCTCGTGGTGCTCGAGCTCGGCGCCGGCGTCACACCGCTGGTAGTAGGTGCGGGCCCACAACTGGAGGTCTGCGGCGCTGAGCGACCCGGACTGCAACCGGCGGATCGCGTCGCCGACCTGGATTCGCGTCAGGCGGTAGCGCAGGTCCGGTGCCGGTTCGAGGTCCGCCAGGGCCCGGACAGCGACGGGCACGGGGCAGCGGAACTCGGCGAGGTCGGCCAGGGCCTCGCGCTGGCGCCGCTCGTATGCGGGCGCAGACGTCTGCGCGCACCATGCGGCCAGGTGCGGGAGGGCCAAGGCCACCCACGCGGCGATCAGATCCGGGTCGAGGCTCTCGGCGCCAGCGCTCTGCCAGTGGTCGGCGAGGGCCCCGGTCACGGGATGGTAGGCGAGTTCGGCCACCGGGACCGGGTCGGCGGCGGCGCCGTGCAGCAGGATCGCGCGGCCGGGCCGTCCGGTGCGCGCCAGCTCGAGGTCAGCCGTGCCGCACCAGAACGGGGCGATGGTCGTCGGGTCCGCGTGCCTGGTGGAGGTCACCGGGGTCCTCCCGTCGGGGCCGGTGCTGTGCGAGCGGCTCGCAGGAGCGGGGTGTCCTGGCGAACTCTGGGGTCGGCGGGTGCGGTCATCGGGGTGTGCTTTCTTGACTCGGTCATGGCGCATTCAGCGGCGCAGGAACAGTTCGCTGTGCATGTAGGGTCCGAACGCGTCGCTGAGAGCGGTGTCGTCTAGGCCGTACCGGTAGGGCCCGTGGTCGTGTTTGCGGCTGGTGGTCCGGGCAATGGTCGCGCCGAGGTTGGCCTCGTCCTGCCCGGTCCACTGCGCGCCGATCTGCTCGTAGAGGCGGGGCATGCGGTCGAACGGGTTGTTGACGATGTCGTGATAGGAGACGTCGACGATCCGCACCTGCCCGGCCAGGTCGGCGCGCACGTTGAACGCGTCGGTGACCCAGCCGGAGAGCTCGGTCAGGCACATGCGGCCGATGGCGTGGAGGTCGGGGCGGCGGACGTGGACGCGCTGGGCGGTCTCGACCAGCGAGCACATCGAGGACATCAGCGTCATCGGATCCCGGTGCAGCCACACGATCACCGCGTCGGGGAAGATCCGCACGATCTGGTCGAGATGGGCGAGGTGGCACGGTGCTTTGATCACCCACCGTGCCGGCTCGGCCCCGTGCTGCAGGACCTGGTAGACGCGTTTGAGGTAGTCGTAGTCGCCAGTCGCGTCCCGGGTGCGGCACCACGCGAGGTAGTCGGGCATGTCCACACGGGAGGCGTGCTGGATGCCGTGAGGAAGGATCAGGTGGTCCTCGTCGGGGGCCTGGGCGTACTGGGGGTGGATGACGCGCATCGAAGGCGCCAGCCGCCGGAACAGGCGCATCATCGACTCGATCTCGCGGACCTTCGCTCGCTGCTCGTCGGGGAACAGGCCGAACGTCGGGTGCATGAGCTCGGACAGCTGCGGTGCCCGGTGCCCCTCGGAGCGGGCGATGACCCGCTGGGTGACCGTGGAGGCGGTGCGCGGCAGGCCGACGATCACGATCGGGCGCACGATCTGCTCCTGGCCGATCGCGGGGATCGCGCGGTGCAGGGCGTCGATGCGCAATTGGTTGGCCAGGCGCATCTGCAGGTCGGCGAGGACCATCGTCCACCCCAGCTTCGTCAGGGGCGCGGCCGCGGCGTAGGAGCGGACCAGGTGCTGGAAGTCGGCGGCGTCCTCGTCGCTCAGGGACGCCTGGATGCCGGCGTCCCCGCAGACCCGGCGCAGGGCCGGATCGGCGTGTAGCGATGCCGTCGCCCGCTCCTGCAGGCGGTCGAAGACCCGGTCGGGGTCGCGGCGTTGGCGGCCGTTGGGCAGGGTGGCGAGGTTCAGCAGGGGGACCATACGCGAAATGCGTCGCATCAGCAGTCACTCTCGATCGAAGACGGGTGGGGAATGGGACGACAGGGGGTGCCGGTCAGGTCCAGCGGCGGCGCTGGGCGAAGCGCTCGCTGAAGATCCGGCACAGGAGGCGGGTGCCGAACCGGGGCCGCCACGGATCGCCGCCGCACCGCCCGCACGTCGAGGCCGTCGTCCGGAACCAGAACCGGGCCTTCGCGCCGCCGTCGCCCCGGCACCGCCAGCACGCGGACTTGGGGCGCACCCAGCAGTCGCACAGCCACGCCAACGCCAGCGCCGTGGCGACTGCCGCCGCCTCCGGCCAATGGGCGCACCAGGCCAGCACCGCGATCGCGACGGCGCTGGAGGCGGCCAGGAGCGGGCGCCGGATCGCGCAGGCGCCGCCGATGCCGGCCGCGGCCAGCGCCGTCCAGGGGTCGGTGACGATGAACGCGAACGCATCGAACGCGGTGCCGGCAATGGTTTCGATCAGGGGGGTCAGGTTCATGGCAGGCCAAAGGTCGGGGAGGGAAGAGGAGTCGGTAGGGGCAGGAAGGGAGGGGAGGGGCGTGCATGGCTAGTGGGGCTCGCCTTCGCCGTCGAAGCGGCCGCGGTGGGCCAAGCGGCGGCGGTGCGCGCGGATGCGCAGGGGCATCGAGCCGGCCGCGACGCCGATGCAGAGGGCGGCGGCCAGGGCCCAGGGCCACTGCCGGTCGATCCCGCCCGACAGCACCACCACGGCAAGGACTCCGCCGAGGGCCAGGCCCAGCAGTTCGACGCGGAGCACCCGTATCCATTCCGCCACTGCTGCGACCAGCGCCAGCCATCTCATGCCGGCCCCCATGCAGCGGTGGCCCTCGGCGCAGACACGGCGCGCATCAGTACCACCCGCTCTCGGCCAGTTTCGGGTGCAGGGCACCCGCGTGCCAGGTCGCCACGACCGCCAGCGCGACCAGGCCTCCCCTGGGCAGTTCGAGCATCAGGTGGTGCGCCATCGCTTGCATGTCCAGATCGGCCGCACACTCGCCGGCGCGCGCCTCGACCCACTCCTCGGCGGCCGCGCGGTCCTGCCCCGGGCCTGCGATCACCTCGCGCAGTCGGGCCGCGAACCACGAGACCGCCGCCTCGGCATCGAACTCAGCGGCCTGCTCGCACTGCCGCCACGGCTCCAGGCGCCACTCCCGCGGGTCCTCGGGCAGGCGCGCCGGGACCGACGCGTCGGCGTACCGCGGAATCGGGTCGACCCCCCGCCGGTACCGGTAGCAGCGGTAGATTGCCGTGCCCGGGCGCAGCGGCCGCGGCTCCTCGCCCGGGGCGTCGCCGCCGGGTCCCGGCCCGCTCACCGGGCCCCGATGGCGCCCGACCACCGGCAGCACCATGGTCTGCTCGTCAACGGCCAGCATGCGACACCTCCCTTGCCCGGCGATTCGCGAGCGCAGGGTTGGGCTGCGCTGGCAGATCGGGTGGTAGGTCCTGGCCCTCGAACGCGCGCCGCCACAAGGCCATCGCACAGACGACGGTCAGCTCTGCGCCGCGCCCGGCCAGATCGGCGTTGAGGACGTCGCGGGGCGCCAAGCGCATGTGCGGCGTCACGCCGTCGCGCCACTGGACGACACCGATCTGGCCGTTCGGATCATCGTTCTTGTAACCGGCGTCGGTGCACCAGATCGAGGAACCGGAGTCCACTGCGTACACCACGGTCCGGTCCCCGATTCGCGCCCGGCCCAGGACGGTGCCGTGCGGCAGGCCCTGTGTCGAGGTCGCCGCCGACACCGCCCCCTCCGCGGCGCTTTCGACAGCGCCGTTGCGGCTGTGCATGCGCAGCCGGCTCGCTCCCCCCTTCATGCCGCCACCCGATCCGTCGCAGCGGCATGAGCGGCCAGCGCGCGCTGCCAGCGCGCCTTCACCCGCGCCTGGAGCTTCAGGAGCAGACCGACCGGGAGTGCCCCGGTGTTGCCGAGGTGGATCGCGGCGGTGTGATCGTCGAGGCGGTCGGCCCAGCCTTCGAAGTCCTCCACCAGGGTCCTCCCCCGGTCTCGTTCCGGCGGGCGGCGGATGATCGCGACCCGCTCGCCGACGAGGTCGGCCCACAGTTCGAACACGACCGCGCCGTGGATCTCGCGGTCGCGGTTGTCTGCGGCCTGGTCGTGCCATCGGCGCCAGCATCCGGCCGCCTGCACCAGCACGAACTCCCGCAGCTCGGGGCTCGCCCAACTCGCGCGTCCCGGTTCGACGACCACCCGGACCGAGCCGGGCCCCGGCAGCCCGGACACCAGCGCGAGCGGATGAACGGCCCCGGCCTCCTCGACCACCACCCGCACCTGCTCCGATTCAGACGCAGGGGTCATGAACACGGTGCGGCCGGCCAGGCGGTACCGCATCCACGGCCCCGGCCCGGGCAGACCCTCAGGGACTGGTCGCATCCTCATGCCCGCTCCCCTTCCGCGCTGGCGTGCACGGGGCCGATCCCGTGCACGCCAGCGGGACGGGAGTGGTCCGGTCGCGCATGTACCGCATCCCACCGCGCGACCGGACCCGAAGGAGGCCGCCTCGAGCCCTCCCCCTCGCGGCACCTCCCCGTCTCGGTATGTCTCATCGGTGCTCCGAGCTCGATCCCGGCCGGACCCGCCAAAGCACCGCCGGGTCGCGGGTGCGCGCCAGACCGATTCGAACCCTGCCCGGCAGTGACTGCATCTGGCGCGACGCCAGGAACACCCTGCCGCCGGGGCTCGTGCTCGCCTGGCGCCGCGAGACACATAGGGCACCAGGCGGACTCGTGCGGTCGGACCACATACCGCCAACCCTGGCGCCCCAGACGATCCGCCACCTGGACGTACCCGACCGACTCCAGCTGCAGTGCGGTCCCGCAGCCTGCACAGGTCACCAGCACCGGCCAGACCACGGGACCCGCATCGGTCATCGCGGCACCGAACACGACAGGCCGATATTCGACGAATACGGGAGTGGAGGCGGCACTGCCGTGCACAGCAGCCGTGATGACCACCTCCACCCCCTCCCCAGGTACCGGAGCCAGGAGATCCCCGGTACCCGCACCGCCGCCACCCCACATAGTGACAGCACGCATAGAACTCGGCACATCAACGGCTTCGACGTGATCGACGAGCGATCCGAGATTGTGCATACACATCAGGAGGTGCCTCCCGCCTGCGCGATCAACGCGGCACTGGCGTTCCTCGCTTGCCGCTGCAGCGCCCTCCCGACTTTGCACAATCGCCGGTACGTCCCTCCGGCACCCCGGCAACGTTCACACCCGTCAACGTGGTCGAGGTAATGCAGCCGCGCCTGGTCGGGCGCGATGCTCCTCGATACCAGGCCTTTCATGGGTCCTCCTACACGGATACTCATGGCGTCCACGCCGGTCATGTCATTGCTCTGCGGCGAGTTCACCGCGGCAACCGATCTCCGTCGCGATCGACAGCACTGTTGGATGAGATCCATTGGACCGATGTCGGCCAGTGTCGGCAAGGTGTCGCGGGAGATCCGACAATCCATTGACAACCGTCGACCCCGCGGAGATTCCCGAAGGGACGCTATGCTCCGATGTCGTTCTGAGCCAGACGCAGGGAGAGGACGCAATGCAGCGCGAGGTCGAGGTCAAGTTTCAAGTTGACAGTGTTGATACCGTCATGGCGAAGTTTCATACCGAAGAGGTGGTGTGGTCAGATCCTGTGCTGCAGGACGACCAGGCATTCGCGCCAAGCGATTGGGCTTATGGGATGAGCAAAATTGGAGTGCCTTTCGCACGGTTGCGTACCGAGGGCGCGCGCCACCTTTTCACCGTGAAGACGCCGCAGTCGAATGAGATGGACTGCTTGGAATATGAGACTGCCGTATCCGATCGAGCGGCGATGCATGCTGCGGTCATCGCATTGGGATTTACTCCCACGGTACGGATCGTCAAGAAGAGGCGTACCGCAACGTGGGACGCTGGATCGTGGGGCGAAGTGACCCTGTGCCTCGACGAGGTGGCGCAGATCGGGACGTTTCTTGAGATAGAGATCGTCACCGAAGACAATCCTGCTCACGTCCAGGAATGGCTTGACCGGCGCGTTCGGGACCTTGGAGTTGAAGGGATGAGGGTCACTGACACTTATGACACCCTTGTGCGAAACGTGCTCCTGGTACTCGGCGAGTGGGACCCCAACGAAACCTCACCGGCCAACGACTGACTTCTGCTACAACCAGGTTCCTGGAGGCCTTCATTCGACACAAGGCATCAGTCGCGCTTGACGAGGCAATGCTCAACAGAACCTAGCACGTGGGCGCCTACTTTGTGTATCTTAAGTCGACTGTTGTTGTCTCTCCTCTGGGGATCAGTTGAGCAGCTCGAGGACCGCCGATGTGACTTCGGTAGGGGTCCGATCGCGGCAGTCGATGACCGCTTGGTTCCAGCCCTCCCGGCCGAGGAATCCGCGCGCTTCCTGATAGAGCCGGAGCTCCTGTTCCGGCCCGCCAACTATTTCCAGCCGTGACCGTGATCGGCGCTCATCGAGTCGCTTCGTGATGGCATTGGCATCATCCTCAAGGTAAATAGTCAGGGCCGGCGGGATCATATACTCGTTGTATGCCCAGATCTCGTCGACGCTGAGTCCGTCGAGTCGCTGAAGCACGAGCGAGGAGGGAACGTAGCGGTCGCAGATCACGGTGAATCCAGCGTTCAGGTGCGGGATGATCTCCTCCTCGACATGGTGGGCGCGATCGGCGGCGATCGCCAGGCCGAGGG
This sequence comes from Glycomyces sp. NPDC047369, assembly GCA_040643255.1. Lineage (GTDB taxonomy): Bacteria > Actinomycetota > Actinomycetes > Mycobacteriales > Micromonosporaceae > Glycomyces. The sequence goes on from JBEYTX010000005.1 coordinate 210,029, forward strand.
CCCGGCCCGTGACAGTCGCTTCTGCAGCGCGAACGAGCCTGCCCAATGGCGATTGGCTCGGCTCCGCCGTGGCGTAGACACGGGCTTCCGCACGTCGCAGTTCAGCGGCCAAATGCGCGCAGATCGTAGTCTTACCGACACCGTTCGGCCCCTCCACGACGATGAACTGGCCGCTCATCGGCGCGCCAGGGGAACTACACGTGTTGTGGAGAGGCTGACCGGGCACTGTTCGACGTCGATTTGGCCGATGGGCTCACCACGCGCGATCACCGCTGCCGGGCAGCCCTTTCCGCAGTCTGGAGACATCGCGCAGGACCGGCAAGTCGGATTGTTCCCGACCTGAAACCGGTCGTGGAACCGGTAGGCCTCCAGGGCAGCGTTCAGGTCGAGGTCGGTCCCGAAGATGTTGCCCACGGTAAACTCGCTGTCGGCGTATCGGGAGGCGGGATTGCGCGCGGCAAACACCAGGTACGGGCAGACTGCGACCTGACCGCCGGTGAATACGTAGACGATGGTGCCAGCGTCGCACCCTCCGAGCGGCTTCTCGTCTGCATTGGGGAACCGGATGTGGACGGTCTGCATGTCTGCACCGTCGAAGCGGGCGGTCACTGCGGCGATGGCCTTCATCCTGCTGTCATCCGCTGCGAGGCGCCCATGTGTGGCAATTCCGCGGCCGAACTGGGACAGCGGATTCATCAGTACGTACTGTGCGCCAATCTCACTGGCGAACGCACACAGCTCAGCGAATTCCTTGGGCTCCGAGAGCGCGTTCGGTGTAGAGAGCAGTCCCTGCAGTAGGCCAGCTGACGCGAACTTTCGCGTGGTGCCCACTGTCTTGGCGAAACTCGAGCGGTCTCCTCGAAACCTACCGTGCGACTCTTCGCGGAACCCGTCGAACGACACGTTGATGTGGACTTCCCCGAGCGCGGCCAGTTCAGTGATCTGGTCCTCCGAGGTCAATGTCGCGTTCGTGCAGATACCAAGGGGCAGTCCTGCGGCTCTGACTGCAGCACAGATCTCCATGATGTTGGGGTGTGCGAAGGGCTCTCCCCCCGTGATCGTCAGACGCTGCACACCAGCCTCCTTCAGCCTCGGCAGCACCTTGTCGACTATCAAGTCCAGGGCCATATTGGCACCCCAGTCACCCGATGACACGAAGCAATGCCCACAATGGAGATTGCAGCGCTCGGTGATCTGAATCAGCGCCTTCCTTCCGCCTCCTGCGATCGAGGTTCTGAAGTAGCAGCTCGACGCATGGGTGTCGACGATCAACGACCGTTTCATTTGCCCTCCCAGGAGGTGATGGCGCGTACGCGGCGAGACGCGCTACAGTTGCGACCACGGTCAGTGATGGTCGCTAAGACCCGCAGTCTCGATTTGACATGTCGGATCGGATGTCGGCAAGTGTCGGGAACGCATCGACAAAACTTTGACATCGAACCAACGCTCACCGGCCGCAAGATCAAATTTCTGGAGGTCGGCCTTGGCGCCCAGCGACATCGCTCAGATGAAGGCCAATCTCGGCATTCAGCTGGCGCGCCTCAGGGACGCGCATGGCTGGTCCCAGCAGCAGCTCATCAGCGAGGGCCAGGTCCGCACATCTCGGTCGACGGTCGCCAACACCGAAACGGGCCGCCAGCTTCCAGACGAGAAATTCTGGCGTGAATGCGACCATGCACTGAACGCAGAAGGAGCACTACTCCACGCGTATCACACGGTTGCCGCCGCAGTTCAGGAACAGAAGGAAGCCCAGGCAGCCGACGCGCGTAGACAACTTGAGGAGGAGCAGCGGGCATGGAGCACCCCATCACCGGCCAGGGCAGCGTTCGACACTAGAACCCACCTCCGGGATGTCAACCTCACCGCTGAGGCCCAGGACAGGCGGGACGAGCAACAGGCTGCCGTCCAATCCGTGACCCGAGGCCATGCGCAGCACAGTCCAGGCGACTGGCGGAATATCGCGGAGGTCGGACTCGCCCACCAACTCCGATCTGGACGTCTCGGCGAAGCGTTGACCCCGCAGTCGAACCACTCGGTCGATGGGCTTGAGCTGGATGCCGCTATCGCACATCTCGGAGAGATGTGGCACAGCCTGGTCAGGGCCGATAATCTCTTCGGCCCTCACGCCGCCCTCACCTCAGTCAGCCAGCAGCTCTCCATCATCTACGGACTCCTGGAGCACACACGAGAACAACAGCGCTTCGAACTCCTAACTCTCGCAGCAAAGTACGCCGAATCAGCGGCCTGGCTTCATGAAGATACGGCCAATTTGGCGCAAGCGGAAACCTGGACACGGCAAGCACTGGAATGGGCCACCGAAGCGGGAGACCTCGCGATGGTCTCCTGGGCGATGTTCCGCAGAAGCCAGCAGGCAACCACCCGGCAGAATGGAATACAGACCATAAGCCTCGCTCGATCGGCTCGAAGAAACGAAGCCTTCCTCACGGGCCCAGCGCGTGCCGCCATCAGCCAACAAGAAGCTCACGGCTACGCGCTGGAAGGCGACGAGATAAATTCACAGGCGCGACTCGATCAGGCCCACGAACTCTCCGCTTCACCTGATACAGATAGAGACGGCCGTACGGGCCACGGCGACTTCTGCACCGCGGCCTACATCGAGATTCAGCGCGCAAACTGCTGGCTTACCCTGAATCGGGCAGACTTGGCAATTCCAATTCTCGAGCACGCAATTCCGCAGGCCCAAATCGCTTTCCGACGCGACAGGGGTCAAGCCCAGGTTCGACTTTCACGAGCCTATTCAGGAGTCGGAAGGTACGACGAAGCCGCGATCGAAGTGGCTTCTGCGCTGCGTACTGCACGCGACATCAGTTCAACAAGGATGCTCATCGAGGCGGCATCCGTCGCGGGTACCATCACCTCAGAGTGCGACGCACCTCAGGTACTCGAACTACTTGAATATGAATACTCTGTATCCATGGCAGCCATACGCGGCGTAACACAGTGTGAAATCCTGTAGCAGTGCATCAACACTTGCAAACCGCATGATATCGAATCAATTTTCCGAGAGAACAGTGAAGCGATATGGTGATCAGGTTCTATACACCAGAGTTCTATGTCTTCAACAACTTTTCTGCACACTCGGTCGAATTCCAAGGAAATCTGTACCCGACATCAGAACACGCGTATCAGGCAGCCAAGTGCATTGACCCGGTCGGGCGGGTCGAGATTCAGAACGCCCGAAGCCCGTTGCAGGCAAAAGAACTTGCCAACGAGAAGTACAGGGATGTTAGAGATCCTGAATGGGATTCGAAGAAAGTCAGCGTTCTTGAGGAAATTCTACGCGCAAAGCTGACGCAGCACCGCGAAGCCCGAGAGGCATTGAGAGAAAGCGGTGACGAGGAGATCATAGAAGATTCACCCACCGATTACTTCTGGGGCGAAGGAGTCGATGGCACAGGACAGAACATGCTTGGCAAGCTCTGGATGAAACTTCGCGACGAACAACAAAGAGAGTTAATGAAGAACCCATCTAGGAATCAATGGAGAAAGTCAACGCGTTCTGGTGGAACTAACTCCGGGCAATGCGTAGAGCTACGGGAGAGCTACGGATCATTCCAGATCCGAAACAGCAAGCTCGGCGACAGCTCTCCGATCTTCAACGCCAGCGAGGTCACCTTTTTGAACCTCATTACCTACATCAAGAATCAAGCGCCGTTCCAACCTGAATTACCAACCGAGTGATTCGCCCTGCAGGTCGGGGAGACCACCCACTCAGCCTCACGGGCCGGCTCGTGGCGCGGCCGCCGCCCTCTATTCTGGCGACGGTAGCGCTTGGGTGCAATGTTCCCGGGCTCGTACCAGTAATTCCTATGCGAGTAGTGGGAACTGCGCGGTGGCGCGGGCGATGTCGGCCTCAGCGGCCGCCTTGCGCGCCTTGATCTTGTAGACCACGGCTTCGCGGTCGTCCCGGCCAGCTCCTTCTCCGCCGCCGTCAAGGCCTTCTTAGTGCTAGCCCGCTCGGCTGCCATGTCGATCGTCGTTGAAATGCCAAGTCTCTGGCAGATGCTGTCGCACCCGCCGGACGGCCCACTCAGGAAGACGAGCGAATCGTCCACACAGTGCACAGATTAAATCGTGCCGACAACCGCCCTCCGTTGAGAGGTGTCTCGGATTCGCCTAGCTAATGCTCAAACAGCTGAAGGTACATCGATGCAAGCACACGAGGTCAAGTTCTGCGCGCGAGAGTCATCTCGGCGACCGTTCAAAGACGGAACTACCCGCTGTCCATCGTCTACTTGGAACCGAGACGAAGCAAGGGCACGTCGTACAGGTCTGACTGTCGGACACGGTGCATCGCAGGTGCTTCGATCTCCTGGATGATCATTTCGGTGAGAAACTGGACTTCGGCTTCGAGTAGGTGGCTGGTGCTGCCGTTGGCGGAGCGCTCTTTTTCGCCGACCGTGACGTGAAGGTGGGGGGCGACTGCTTTGCTTTCAGGGTCCCATGCCAATGTTCCTCCGCCGAGGGCTTCGAGGTTGGTCAGGTAGACCGCGGACCAGACCGGCGCAGCGGAATCGGCGAGCTCGTCGCAGGTGCCGACGATGCGGGCTTTGCTGAAGCCTGCGATGAACATGGGGATGTAGGCGCTGCGGATATTGTTGTCCTCGCATACGGTCCGCAGTTCGGTGAAGAAGTCGTCGCCGTGGTTGAAGGTGACGACGAACGTTCTGCCTAGGGCGACTTGGGTAGCCGGCATGGTGCTCCAGTGGTTCAGGTCGGTTGGTGGAGCCGTGCGATGAAGTCGCAGGCGCGTGCGGGTCCGTCAATGGTGAGGTGTCGGCTTCGTGGGACCAGGAGTGTGTCGAGTCCGGTGCTGGCGATTTGGGTGCAGCGGGTGGCGAACCATGCCCAGTCGATGCCGAGGAACGCGGCTGCTGATTGCAGGCGCTGGACGGGAGTGTCGCCGGGGGCGGCGTTGCATTCACCGGTGTGGCGGATCGCGTCGTCGAAGTCAGCCAGTGAGGGCCGGTTGGCGACGACGTCCATGGTGACCTGGTTTGCGGCGCGGACCCAGGTGGCGATGATCGCGGTGCTCGAATCGGTGGCGAAGCCGTCGGTCGCGGCGTATTCGAGGTGGGTGCAGACCCTGATGGCGACGGTGAAGGATTCCATGAGCGCCAGGGCCATGAGCAGCAGGAGGCGTTCTTGGGTTGAGGTGCCGGCGAGGGTGGCCTCGGGGATGCAGAAGGTGCGGGTCGCTGTGGCGGCAGTGCTGCGGTAGAGGTTCCGAGTCGATTGCAGGTAGGCCACTTTGTGGGCGAAGAACAACCAGGTTGAGGCTTCTTCTCCGGTGCGTTCGCGGGTCCAGAACTGGGCGGGGCGGTCGATGCGGTCGAGGTTGGCGAGGAGGTGCGCGGCGCAGGCGGAGGACCCGAGCCATGCTTGGGTCACTGGGGTCAGGTCGAGGCGCCCAGGGCCGGCGGTGCTTGCTTGGTCGATCACCGCATCGTCGGCGTGCAGGCTCTGCTCCAGGTTCGACAATGCCCATAGTAGTGCTCCGGTGAGCTCGTCGAGCTGGTGCGCGGTGGGGATGCGGACGGGCGCTTCGGCGAGTCCTTGGCGGTGATGGGCGAGGGCGGCTGCGGCGTCGGCCGCGAAGTGGCAGCCGTGTTCATCGATCCCGATCAGCAGGTGCCGTCCGGATAGTGGCGCGCGAAGTCCGGTGATGGCGCCCGCGTCGAGCAGGACGCCTCTGCCTGCGGTTCGTGCGGTGAAGGCGATTGCGGGTGTCACCGCGCCGGGGTACCAGGTGCCGGCGGGGCCGGCGACGGCGAGCATCTGCGGTGGTGGCGTGCTCGCGGTGGCGGGGGTGAATGGGAGGAGCGGTGCGGCGATGGCTGAGGCGATCATGCCTCCCAGAAAGCCCCGCCGATCGATGATGTCCCTCCTGGTGTCTTCGATATCGCTTTCCAGGGTAGGGATCCACGCGATGCTCGGCCACAGGTCGGTGTGTGCACTTGTGTGCACTGCCCGGCCTCGGGTGGGCTGATCTTGCTCGTATTTCGCGACCAGTGCGCCCCCGGCGCCGAGCGCGTCGTCGCAGTCTTGAGCGATCTGGCGGGAACCGAGGCGCGTTCCGCGCTCGATCTGTCCCAAGTAGGCGAAGTTCCACCCCGATTTTGCTTCCAGTTCGCGCAAGGACATGGGGGCTCGTAGTCGACGCAGCATCTGGCCGTACGTCTCGCCTTGCACAGGGACCTCCGGGGGTGGGAGTACACAGTGTGCCTACTGCTCACGTCTTGAGGATGAGGTGCGGTATTCGCGAAGCTTGGGGACCGGCGTCGCATTCAGCGGTCGCCGCCCGAGCATGTTTGATGGTATCCCACGACGCCATCGCTGCGCATGAAGCGAGGTTGCTCCGATGACGACATTCGATGATGATGAGGCCCGCGTCTTGGCGCGGGCGGCGATGCAGCCGCTGATCGCCGCGATCCTCGAACGGCCGGAGGTGCAGGCGGTGTGCCTGCTGTCTTCGATCGCGCAATGCAAGCGGAATCTGACCCGGTTCACCACGGCGTCGGATGTCGATCTGGCGGTCGTGCTCGATGTGCCGATGGCGGCGTCCGAGTGGCGTCCCGACCGGGCTGGGACCTACCGGCTGCTGGCCGACCGGCTCCCCTCGTGGGTGCCGGGGTTTCTGTTCTACCTGCCGATGCCGTGGGGGCCGATGGAGGTCAATGTCCACCAGCAGGTCTACCAGTACGAGGCCGATCCGCGGACGGTCTGGGACGGCGAGAAATGCGACACCTATCTGAACAAGCGGGAGATCCTCTTCGACCGTGACGGCCAGTGGGAGCGGCTGATCGAGGCGAAAGCGCAGGCCGGCTTCGCGCGCCTCGCCGCCGAGCACCAGCGGCTGGAGAACCGCATCACCTGGGACGTGCGCGAGATGCCGGTGCGCCAGGCCCAGCGCTTGGGCCCGGCCAGCGGCCACTACATCCTTTCGAAGGCCTTGGATGAGGTCCTCGATGCGATCTATGCCGGCGCGGGCGTGTTCATCCCGAACAAGAAATGGAAACTGGCGCAGTTGAGCGGGCGGGGCCTGATCGATGCCGCGCAGGCCGATCTCATCGCTGCTGCGATGCGCTGCGACCCGTCCTCGATGGATGATCTGGAGCGGCGGATCGCCGTGGTCGAGGAGTTGTGCGCGAGTGCCGGAATCGCGGTGGAAGGTCCGGTTGCGATGGGCAAGCGGCGGGCGTTCCAGACTCGCGTGCAGCTGCACGAGCGACCCTTCGCCGACTACCTCAGTGCCCAGGCCGCGCCGGAGATCGCCGAGCAGGTCCGCGACCTGGTCAGCTTCACCGCGTGCGGCACCGGTGCTGAACTCGCCCGCGTGCTGGAGACGGGCCGGGTTCCCGCCGCGTGGGACACTATTGTGCCGCAGGTGAAAGCACTGCTGGAGCGAGCTGCCGTCAGTTAAGAGGGGATATCCCAGTGGCCATCCAGGTCTACAACACGCTCTCGAAGCGTAATGAGCCGTTCGAACCGATGACGCCGGGCCGGATCAACATGTTCGTGTGCGGGCCGACGGTCTACGACTACAGCCATGTCGGGCACGCGAAGACCTACACCCAGTTCGATTTCATCGCCCGCTACTTTCGGTCCCGCGGCTTCACCGTCACGTACGCGCAGAACATCACTGACGTCGACGACAAGATCATCCGCCGCGCCCGCGAGCTCGACATCGAGCCGCGCGCGCTCGCCGAGCAGTACGAGGCGGCCTACCGCGCGGACATGGAGGCGCTGGGCAATACCAGTGTCGATACCTACGCGCGGGCCCTGGACTACATCGACGCGATCGTCGCGCAGGTCCAGGCTCTCATCGAGCGCGGGCACGCCTACCAGCTCGACGACGGCTGGTATTTCGACCTGTCGTCGTTCCCCGGGTACGGCAAGCTCTCCGGCCGGACCGAGGTCGAGGCCGAGGATGCGGTCGCCCGGATCGATGAGCACTCGGGCAAGCGCAACCCCGGCGACTTCGCGCTGTGGAAAGCAAGGAAGCCCGGTGAGCCGTACTGGGACACCGCGCTGGGCCAGGGTCGTCCGGGCTGGCACATCGAGGACACTGCGATCACTGAGGCGCTGTTCGGTCCCCAGTACGACCTGCACGGGGGCGCGGTCGACCTGATCTTCCCCCACCATGAGGCCGAGGTCGCCCAGATGGAGGCCGCTTCGGGCAAAGAGCCGCTGGTCCGGTACTGGATGCACACCGGGCTGCTGCGCGTCGAGGGCGCGAAGATGTCCAAGAGCATCGGGAACTTCTGGACCATCCGCGACGCCCTGGACCGCATCGATTGGCGGACCCTGCGTTACGCCTTCCTCAGCCAGCACTACCGTTCCGCGATGGAGCTGACCGAGTCCTCCCTTGACCATGCCAAGGGTGCCCGGCGCCGGGTCGAGAACTTCGCCCGCTCCATCGATACTGCCGCCACCGATACCCCGGCGGCGGTCGCCATGGCCCAGGCGGCGCGCGAGCGCATCGGCGAGCGCCTCGACGACGATTTCGACACTCCGGCCGCGCTCGCGGCGCTGTTCGATTTCATCCGCGAGCACAACCGCGCCGAACAAGCTCCGGGACCGGCGGCGAAGGAGCTGCTGGAGTCGGTGAACGCATGGTTCGACGCGTTCGACCTCGACCCCGCACCCGAGGCCGACGAAGAGATCGAGGCCGCGCTCGACCAGCGGCGGCTGCTGCGCCAGCAGCGGCGGTTTGCCGAGGCCGATGCGGTCCGCGACGACCTCCAACAACGGGGCATCGTCATCGAAGACACCGCCGACGGCACGCGTTGGTGGTACCAGCACGAGTAAGGAGCAACCCACGTGCACCACCCCCCTTGGGACCAGCGCGGTCCCTTCGTCATCGCCTCGGTCCTGGACGAGGACCTCGTCGCCCGGCTGCTCGCAGCGCTCAAAGCCGGACAGGCGAAGCCTCGCAGCTACCAGGGCGTCGTCGACCTCACCGAGCGCGACTGCTCGTATGTCGAAGTACCCCAGGCCCTGGCCGAGGAAGTGAACGGCGCGATCGGCGCCCACGTGGCCGCCTGCTACGGCGTCGAGACCGCGCCGATGGAGAACCAGCCCCAGTTGATCTACTCCTATGGCGAGGGGGTCGGGTTCGTTGCGCATCATGACGAGGTGACTGACATCGAGCGCGAGCGCGCCGCTGACACCGGGCAGCCGGTCATCGGCGGAGATGTCACCTGCGTGCTGTTCCTGACCGGGCCCGACCAGTACGCGGGCGGCGAGCTGTTCTTCGAGGATCCGGCGATGGAGGTGCGGCCCGCGGCAGGCGCGCTCGTCACCTTCCCCGCGACGCGGACGTTCATGCACGGGGTCAACCGGATCAGCGCCGGCGAGCGCATCACGCTCCTCGCGCGACGGACGACCGCCACCGCCTGACCCCTCAGCAGCTGCGAGGACAGGCCTCGTTCCTGCTCGCGGACCGGCAGCGATGGCTGGGGCCGCACCCGTGCGGGTGCGGCCACAGCCGTCGTTGGCTCTCGCGCCCGGTTCACCGCACCGTCGCGAGCTGCACCCCGCCCGCGGTTGACCCGGCCGCGAGTGCCGTGGACGTGGCCCGTAGTGGGAGGGTGGCCGGTCAGACTCGCAAGCCAGCGCCAGGCTGCGGTGCGCTGCCGGGCCTGATCCGCTCCTGGACCGCGGCAACGAACGCCGCGGCGACCGGGTCGAGCCGGTGCCCGCTGTCGAGGGCGAGCGGGGCGCTGGCGGTCAACCGTGCCAGCGTCGCCCCTGGCGCGACGAGCGAGCCGGGACGGGGCAGGTCACCGACGACGACCTCATCCCTCCCGCAGTCGAGCAGCCCGATGCCCGCACGCCGCCAAGCGGTGGCCTCGCCGAAGCCATATACGCCCGGGCGGAGTCCGGATCCGGCCCTGACCGGCGCGCTGCCGGTATGCCGAATGATGAGCGTTGATCCGCCCTGGGGCAGAGGCGGTTCCATGGCGGACGCGGCCGGGAGATCGTTCAGCGCCAGGAAATGGCGGGCGAGCATCGGGGCTGTCCCAGCCCCGAGCTCGATCTCGCCGAGCAGCCAGGTCGAGGCCTGCACACGCGCATTGATCTCGATGACCGCCAGCCGGTCGCCGTCAAAGGCGATGTCGACGCCGAACAGGCCCACGTGGCCCATGCCCGACAAGCCCAGGCCAATACGGCGCACCAGCGCGGTGCACTGGTCCAGGAGCGGCCCGGTAAGGAGGCGGGGCGGGGCGGTGAAGTCGCTGCCGCCGTATTCGCCGAAGCCGGCGCCGATCTCGGCAATGCCGCTCAACTGCAGGGAGGGGACGCTGACGGCGACCGGTCCGCGGGCCGGGACGAGGCCATGCAGGTTGACGGTGACCTCGCCGGCCCAGCGGCTGGCCAGCCACCGGTGCACCCGGGGGTGGGCGCGCCGTGCGGCGTCCAGGTCGTCGGGTCCGGTGACCCGCATCGTCCCCACGCCGCCCGATCCGTGCGGGTCCTGCACGACCATGACCGGTCCCAACCGGCGGGCCAACGCTGCGAAGTCGCATTCGCCGGGGAAGACGATCACGCTGTCGGGCACCGGCACACCGAGCCGGGCGAGCCAGGTGCGCATCGCGATCTTCTCGGCGATCGGCGCTGGCAGACGAGCCGGGGTCCGACCTGGCAAAGACAGGTACGGCGATCGGGCGACCGCGGCGCGCCATGCGGGCGTGAGGGTGTAGGCGGCCAGTACTGCCGGGGCGGGCAGGGGCGGGTGGTCGCCTGCGGCGAGGAGTGCGTCGATGCCGGGGCCGCGCCAGCGTTCGCGTATCTCGGTGGCGGCTTCGATCGAGACCGCGACGGTGGGGAAGGCCTGGGCCCATGCCGGATCGGGAGCCTCGCAAGTCCACAGTCCTTCCAGGGCGCCGATGCGCAGGAGCGGCAGCAGGTCGATCGGGCGCGGGGCGAGCCCGACGAGGTGCTGCGCGGCCAAGACCGCCCGGGCCTGGCCGAGGCCCGGGCCCGTCACGTCCGGCCCCGGTCGTGTACTGGCCTGGTCAGGGCGGTGCGCAGCAGGTCGGCTTGCCCGCCGTGGGTGCGTTGAATGTTCGTCAGTCCAGGGCTGCTGTTGCCTTCGATGATCGTCGGCCCTCCCTCGGTGAGCGCGATGTCCCAGCCGATCAGTGCCTGCTGCGGGAACAGGGCCGCCGCGCGCTCCGCGGCGGCGACGACGGCGCTGATGCCGTCGATGCGGACCTGGTCGAAGCGAACCTTGGTGTGCGGATGGTGCTGGTGGCGGGTGAACGTCTCGTCGAACGCGTCGCGGTCGAGCCTCCCTGAGACCGGGTCGACGCGCACGTACAGGCCCCCGTCGTGGGCGTTGTCGACCAGACCGGCCCCCGCGCCGAGTTTGAGTACGACATAGGCCGTGCGGCGGCCGCGGTCGGCGTCGGGGATGGTGATGACGCGGAAGCAGTTCAGTGAGGCACTGTTGAGCTCGGCAAGGTCGCTGCGCTGGACGACCATCCGCTCGACCAGCCACGGGCCCCAGTGCTGCGCGTAGGCGCGCAGCGAGAACATGTTTCCGGCTTCGTCGACCACGCGGCCCGCCGCCGTCTTGAGGATCTGGACACCCTCGCCGCCGCTGGAGTATCTGGCGGGCTTGATCACCAGCGGCAGCCCCTCATCGAACTGGTCGAACGCCGTCTCGATCCCGATCCGCTCACCGCTGGCGACCATGCAGGACTGGCCCTCGCCCCACAGCAGCAGCTCGGGTTGCGGCACGCCCCCTGCCGCCAGGAGCTGCTTGCATACGACCTTGTCGTCCAGCAGCACCGAGTGACGGTTCCCCCGCGCCAGGAGCCGGTAGTAAAAGACCGTCTCCGGCAGGAACGCCCACGTGTCCTTCCAGGACACGCCGGGGTCGTAGAGTCCGTACCGCAGATAGTGGAACGGCAGGCACCGCCAGCGCAGGCCGTGCGCGACCAGTTCGACGGCCACGCGCAGCACCGGCTTACGGCTCGAGCGGCGCAGCGCGGGGACATAGGCCTTGCGGGTCCGCGCAGCCTGATAGGACAGCCAGGCTGGCGCCAGCAGCGCCGGGGCCCACCGAGAGCGGAAGCCGTCCTCCAGGGCAGCCGCCCGCTGATTGAAGTTCATGCCCGGCCCGCCCCCGCGCCGGGGGCCACGTCGACGCCCAGCAGGTCGAGGATCTTGGCCAGGCCCGCGGCCGCGCGCTCACAGCTCCCCCCGGACAAGATCGCCTCGGTCAATTCCCGGACCGCTCGCAGTGCCGCCGGGGTGTCGAGGTCGTCGTCGAGGGCGTCCCGGACGCGGGCGAGGAACGGCGCCGGATCCGGGCCGTCCGGCCGGGCCAGCGCGGCCCGGATCGCCTCGACTTCGGCGGCGGTCGCCGCGAGCGCATCGGCGCGCCACTCCCCGCCCGAGCGGTAGTGGTAGCGCATCAGTGCCAGGCGCACCGCCGCCGGCGGGTACTGGTCGACCAAGTCCCGCACGAACACCAGGTTTCCCAGCGACTTCGACATCTTCTCCCCGCCCAGCAGCATCGGGGCCGTATGCGCCCAGCAGCGCGCGAACGGCGCCGACCCAAGCGCGCTGCTCTGGGCGTTCTCGCATTCATGGTGGGGGTAGACCAGGTCGGTGCCGCCGCCGTGAATATTGACGGTCCTTCCGAGGTGTTCGCGGGCCATGACCGAGCATTCGATGTGCCAGCCGGGGCGGCCGTATCCGACCGGGGTGTCCCATGCGGCCGGGTCGGTCGGGTCGGTGATGCTCCGCCACAACAGGAAGTCGTGTCGGCCGCGCTTGCCCTCGCGGTCGGGATCACCGCCGCGGATGGCATCGAACGCGGCCATCAGCTCAGGCCGGTAGCCGCTGACCTCCCCGAACCGGTCGAACTGGCCTGCTTCGAAGTAGACGTCGCCGCCGAGGCGATAGGCGACGCCCGCGTCGAGCAGTGCCTTCACCGCGCTCGCGATCTGGTCGATGTGCTCGCTGGGCTTCGGTTCGACCTCAGGGTCTTTCAAATTCAGCCAGCGCATCATCGCCTGGAACGAGGCCGCCTCGGATCGGGCAAGGTCGCGGTAGTCGAGACCGAGCTCCCGAGCTTTGGCGTAGATCGGCTCGTCGACATCGGTGATGTTGCGCGCCAATCGCACCGTCGCGCCCTGGTCCTCGAGTCGGCGCCGCAGCAAGTCGTAAGTGAGGAACGTGAACGCGTGCCCCAAGTGCGCCGCGTCGTACGGGGTGATGCCACAAACGTAGATCCGTACTGGATCCTCGTCGGACTCGACATCGATGAAAGTCTCGGTAGCAGTGTCGAACAGCCGGACCACGGCAGCCTCCCGTCAGGTACGAGAGCTGCGGTCACAGCCCCCGAGCCACCGTACGATGCGCATCAGCCCCATGGGAGAGTCGCGTGTGTGCAGCTGTATGCGCACACCCCGAACCAAAGCAACAGGACGGCCGGCTCGTCGCCGCGAGCTGGAACAGGCCGCATGGAGCACAACGAACACTTCGACAAGACCAACGACGAATGGCGCGGTTGCGGGCCGCACAGTCAAATCGGCGGGCCTGGACCTACCTGGGGTCACGCGGGGTGATGCTGCCGTTCCTCTCACAACTGTGCTCGGCGAAAGAGACTCGGTCCACTACCTGCACTTGAGAACGGCAGGGCCTATCCGGGGGTTCCCTTTCGGAGCGTGCTCCGTTAGCGTCCGGGCATGACTGTTGCTGCACCCCAGGTCACCTGCACGCGGTACTCGAAGGCGAGGAGGCGCTGCAGGCGCCCGGTCGCCGGCTGGCCTCTCAAGGCCGGGCATCCCGCGCCCGCTGAGGCGTGCTGGCTGCATCTGAGCGAATCGGAGCGGCTCGCGTGCCTCGCTGCGGGCGGCACCGAGCCCGCCGATCTCGCCGAGCCGATCACCGATCCGGTGCAGCTGCTTGCCGCACCGCTGTGGCAGCGGCTCGGACTGCACGTCCAATGCGCCGAGTGCGCCGCGGCGGTAGGCGACACGTGCACCGGCGCTGCGATGTGCCCGACCCGGCCCGCGCAGCTCCCTACCGACACCATGGAGCGGTGCGCCGCCGACGGATGCGACGAACCGCGGGTGGACAGCGTCGCGTTCGCATTCCTCACGCGCTGCTGGACGCATCTGGACCGAAACGACCGCCACCTGGTCGGGAAGCAGCGGGTGCCGGGGAACTGGCGCGCTGACCGGCGTCCGTTCCTCACCGACGTCGACCATGCGACCGGGTTCTGGTGCCCGACATGCGGGCGCGGCCCCGGGGAGCGCTGCGTCCACGACGACGTCACCGAAGGGTTCCTGCCGCACCCGGACCGCGTCGACCAGGCCGCAGCGTGGCGGCGCGCCCAGCGCCACCTCAGTGTGCAAGTAGCACCGCCGGTCGACCGGGGCCTGGCGTGGCCGTTTCGCGGACAGCCGCTCCCGTCGCCGCCGTTCGCCGCGGTCCCCGCTGATGACGACGAGGATCAGCTCACGGCCGCCGCCCGCCGCTACCATGCGGCCCTACCCGGGTCGCCCGCCGCCGGTTTCCTGCGCTCCCGCGGCCTGGGCGACGACCGCATCGCCGCCGCGTTCGGCCTCGGGTACGTCGCCGACCCCGATGCGGGCCACGACGCCTTCCGCGGCATGCTCGCCATCCCGTACCTCCGGCACAGCCCGCAAGCGCCGCTGGTGACCTCGATGCGCTTCGCGCGCATCGCCGACGGATGCGACCACGACGGCCACGCCGCGGTGTCCGGCACTGGCGAGGACGTCCCGCGGCTCTTCAACGCCCGGATGCTCCTGGCGCCGGTCGACGAGATCGCCGTCTGCTGCTCCGAGCTCGACACGATCACGGCCGCCGCGCTCGGTGTGCCCGCGGTCGGCGTGCCGGGACCGGACCAGTGGCGACCCGACCTTGTGGAGAACTTCCACGGCTACGACCGCGTGCACGTGATCGCACCTGGCATCGGCGGCGACCTGCTCGCGCTTGCCGAGCACCTCGCCGCATCGGTCCCGAACGCGCACCTGGTCGCCTGCCCTGACGGGCCGGACCTGAACGCCGTGCACCGCCGCGGCCGCGCTGAAGCCCTCGTCGCCGACTGCAGGCCCACGTAAGCGATCAAGACCGAGCCGTCCCCGCTGCCGAGGGCACGACGAAGGCGCACACCGCGAGCGAGCACGAGGCGGCGTTCGAGCCCGTCAAGCCGCAGGTGGAGGCGTGCTCGCGGGGGTGCAACGAGGTGCGTCGGCCGCACCTGGGCACGCCGGAGGCCGAGGTCTTGGCGGCGCTCCAAGCAGGGTTCGCGGCCGCGGGGCCTGGATGTCGCCTCCGATGTGGCCCGTGAAACCACCCGCGTCATTGCCATCCCCCGCCCACGAGGACCGCACCGGCGGCGAGCACCGCCGCGGTGCGGTATCGGCCCAGTGCGCGGGCCGCGGTCACGGCTGCGGCACGCCGGTGGGCGCTGGCGCTGCGAATGCTGACGGCGCAGCGCCGGCCACTAGCCGGGAGGCGCCCTCCTCGCTGATCCGCAGTTGCCGCGCGAGCGAGGCGATGACCTTCTGCCTGTTCACAGGCTTCGGGGGCCGTGCTGACCGGTCTTCGGTGCGCACACGCTGCTTGAGGCGTACGTGCGGGAGGTCCAGGTCGTTCGCCCACCGGTGCACGGTCTGGCGGGTGACGCCGAGTGTGGCGGCGATCTGCGGGACGGTGTACGTCTCAGGCTGGAACCACAGGTCGATGAGCTGTGCTTCCAGCTCGGATGTGCGGACCCGGCGCGGGCGTTTCACGGTCATGAGTACCGCACCAAAGGCGGGGTCGCGGCGGCCGCGCTGGTTGAGACCGTCGACGCTGATGCCGAAATGTGCGGCAACGTCGGCCATCGACCGGCCGCTCTCGATCATGACCGCAGCCTCGGCGTTCTCGCGTGCGGTCGACTCTCGCATCTGCATCGTGCGCCACCTCCGGCATCAGGTGTGAACGCCTATCATCAACCCGCGGGCCGTCGCCTGTCCACGAACTTGCACCGGAGGTCAGGAGGGTTCGGTGGCGGCCTCGGGGAGCACGATCGGGCCATCGCCGAGTTCGGTGACCGTCCGCGGATGCAGAGGGGCGGTTTGACGCAGGCGTGTGGTGATCGCTGAAGGCTTGCGGCCCAGAGCGGTCGCGATCGCAGCGATCGAGGTGCCGTCGGTCCACTGCGTGAGCAAGGCTGCTTGATCCTCGCTGCTCCACCGCTTTCCGGCGTTCGGATAGTCGGTCGCGGCGGATTCGACGTCGTCGCGGGTCCGGTCCGCAGTCGCGAACGGCTTGCGGGCGGTCAGTTTCGCGATGTCGAGGTGCAGGCGGGCGGACTTGATGCTGGCGTCGTGGAAGGCGAGCCGGGTCGCGTCGTCGGTGTCCTGCCGCGGCCATTGCGCCGGGTCGAGTGACCGCCATCGGTCTGCTTCGTCCAGGGCCGCAACGGCTTTCGCGAGATGGTCAGCGGGAAGTTCGGTCATGGGCGCGATTGTGGCCGATCCGGCTCGGCGTGTCCACCACTCCTGGGGTCCTTCGGTCGGCCGCAGCGGCTACACGTCGGCGGTGGCGACACAGGTGCGGAGGAGAGCGGCGAAGTCCTCGGCCTCCACCGTGAAGACCGGGGAGTCGTCGCCGAACTTGGAGTCCCTCACATCGAACACATTGCAGTGCGCCCTGGCCTCGACGCAGTTCGTGCTTCCGTTTCCGCTGCTCATGCTGGACTTCCGCCAACGCGTCTCGACGCAGTTCGCGCCGTCCCCGCTGTTGTTCGACCGGCTGGACTTCCGCCATGGCGTCGTGTGCATGGTGCTCCTCCGTTGCGCCCGAGTCGGTTCGACCGTACGCGTTTCGGACGGAGGAGGCTGTCAGGTTCCGGACTCGTCGGTGTCCGCGCGCTCGGACCCGAGCACCAGGTACCGGTCCCGGAACACACCGCCGTCGCGGTTGCGGCGTTCATGGTCAGGGCCGACGTCGACGACTGTGAACCGGGCCGCGAGGTGATCGTGGACTGCGGCGATGCGCTCGGGTGTGCCGCGCAGGCGGACCGTCGGGATGCCGTTGTATCCGTCCGCCGTGATCGGCGGCTTGCGCCTGACGCGGCGCTCACCAGGACGACGTCTCGCCCAGCGCTGACATGGGGTCGACTGGCGTCAGTCATCGGCGTTCTCATCCTTTGCACGCTCGACCTCGTCGACGAACGGGCCCTCGGCGGCCTCCATGATGTACTGCATGATCGGCCCTTCCTCCGGCCGATCGCTTGTGTGCGGCCAGTCCATCGATCCGCGCTGCGGGTAGATCCACATGCGTGCGACAACACGGAACACTCCGGACGGAGCCGAAATGAGGTCTCCTCGCAAAGGTGGATGCGGCGTGGCCCAGTCCAGGTGCCCCATGTCCAACCGCGAGTACTCCCACCCGCCGGGCACTGCTTGACATGCGTAGAACGAGCAACGGACCAATTGCTCCCTCGGTACGGCTTTCGCCAGGCCCGCTTCAGCATCGGCGAGAAGCCCCCGCGTGCGGTCCAGGACGTCCAGCAAATACCGGATGTCGCTCCCAGCGCGGGTATCGTCCGCGGCCTAGCGGTCCTTACGCAGCGCGATCATGCGCCCGCAACCCATGCATTCGCCGCGGCGGGGTTCGACGTCGTCGTCCGGTCCTCGCTCGAATCTGATCACTCGGCGACCCGTATCTGGTCGGCGGCGTCCTGAACGCCTGGAACGAACTCGGGGCCGACCGCGGCCGCGTGCTCCGATCGCGTCAGGTCGAGGACAGATGCACGAGTCACCAACGCCGCCTTCGATGCGCGCGGCGAACCCGCCACAGACGATCGCTGGCACCGAACGGCATGATCGAGCCTTAGGTCATGGCCGCGCCTCCGCAATGCGGGTTTCAGCGAGGCCGCGAACGATCGCGGCGGCTTCATTCAAGGCAGCGACGTGCGCAGCGGGCGGGTGCCGGTCCGAGCCTCGGTACAGCTCAGCAGCGCGGTCAGTGAGGGCGCGTGCGGCGTCGAACAGTTCCTCGGCGGCAATGATGGGCCGGACTGCGGCCACGACAGCGCGGGATTCACCCTCGAACGCAGCGGTCGCAAGGCGGCTCGTGGTCGAATAGGCGTTGGGCCGGGCCGCTAGCGCCTCGGCGGCGGCCTGTTCGGCGTCAACGGGGTTCGGCATCCGGTCCTCCAGGTTTCGTGTCTGCCGCGTCAACTGCGGTTGATATCCACGCTCGGTCGTACGATGCGATGTCGCAGACCGCGTCCCAGACGGCGTTGAAGTGGTCGGTGTCTTCGACGTCGTCGAGTTCGTCAATGTATTCACTGAGGATGCCGTCGCCCTCGGCTTTGAACCAGGCGCTGGCTCGGATCCGCTGCGCAAGTCGACGGCCGAGTTCGTCGGATTCAAGCGTTTTCGCGTGCTGCCAAATGTCGTCGATGTTCACCCGGTACTGCCAGACGCGAAGTCCAGCGTCCTTGCGGGAGCGCCCGAGGGCGGATACGTCCGCTCGATGTTCGGGGGTGTTCGCCATGTGATCGCTCCGATGCGGCTAGTCGCGGTTCCAGCCGGGATCGTAATGCGGTTCGCCGGCAGCGATGATGTCGTCCCTGAGCGCCTGCAGCGAGGCCATTTCGGACTGCTGGTCCTGATCGTACAAGCGCCCGATGGCTTCGCTCAACGCCGAAAGTGTCTCTGTCTCGCGGCTTCGGCTGAGCCTGATCGTGATGCCAGGTACGTCTTCTGTCGGGGACACCGACGTTGGCCTTTCGAGAGAATGAAATGTCTCTGTCAAGTATAGTGCATCGGCTCTGACGGCGCTGTTGCAAACCGGTAGGGTGTGGCCGTGCCCGACTTCGAAGTAACCGCCGAACCGGTGCCCGGTGAGATCGTTTCCCCTGCACCAGGTGTCATCCTTCCCCGCTACATGACGATCGCAGCCGTCCTGGGGAACGGCGCGGCCGTGACCGTCCACGCGGCGTGGCAGCAGGGCAATGGGGCGCATGAGGCCACGAGCGTGACGGTGTCCGCTAGCGATCAAGGCCCGGTGAGCACCGCGGACCTCCGCACTGTGCCGCTCGCGGGGGTAACCGCCGCCGGCGCCGGTTTGCTCATCCCGCAGTACTGGCCCGAACCGGACCCCGTCGACGTCAAGACCGGACCCACCGCCGCAGTCCTGCAAGCCGTCGCGGCCTGGTATTTGCGGGCGACCGCCTGCGGGGTCCCCGCGCAGCAGGAAGTGATGGCGCGACTCGGTGTCCCGAAGGGCACCGCCGTCCGGTGGATCACGCGTGCCAGGGATCAAGGCCTCATCGCTATCGCCGCGCACACCCAGTCCACCCGTCTCAAGCGGTAACCGCTCAGGCTCGCTGTCAGCTGGCGTGCCGCCGGCTAGCGGCCCGGCGACCGCGAGCAGTCGCGCCACGGCGGCGTCGAAAAAGACGGTGAACGTGCCGTAGACGGTCGTTGAGACGCCCTCGAACCAGATCACGTGCCCGGCGCGGTGGCGACCCGGACCGACGACTACGGCGCTACCGCCTTCGCGTGCCCATGCCACCGGGTACACCTCCTCCGGTTCAAGACGGGCGGCGGCGAGGTCGCCGGTCGCTGCGAGGTCGGCGAGCAGACGCTCGGTCAGGCGCCGGTCGCCGAGTTCGGGGAGCCCGAGGAGACCGACCGGCCACAGCGCAGGCCAGCCGTTCGCGTGGAGCAGAAACTGCCGGTGTCCGTCGTCGAGCCGGCGGCCGCTCGCGTGCTCGTGCGCCGCGATCGCGTGCGGTGCGGCTCGCGGCCGCGGCGGTCCGGATCGGAGATGCCCGTCGATCGACAGGCTCGCGAGCGCAACGAGGCCGCGCATGACCGGGTAGAAACGGGAGGACCAGCTCGGCGGTGTCGGGACGGAGGTATCCATGCCTGACCGTAGCCCAGCACAGGCGCCGTTCACGGCGGACGAGAGCGTGTCGGTTTGCGGTTCGGCTCAAGGGATCGAGGCGGTTGCACACCCTACAAGCGTTGAAGGCGAACCCGAGCCGGTCACGGCAGTTCGATCAAGTACCGGTTCGCGGCCGCATCGAAGTCCGCCCTGACCGGCGGCAGGGAGCGCCAGAACTCCCTGGAGATCCACTCGTACCCGGCCGCGGCGAGCCCCTCGACCTGGAAGTCGGTCTCGACGATCTGCACGTCCAGGACGCGGATGGACTCGGGCGGGTCGGTGAGGCGAGCGAGTGCGAGGCCGGTCCGCATGCCGCGGGCCAGCTCGTGCATGCCGTCGGTACCGAGGCGGTCCTGGACGGTGCGGGCCAGGTGGAGTTCGGGGGTGGTCTCCGTCAGGGCCATGCCGGGCTCGGCGCCGCCGCGCGGCCCGTACTGGGCCGTGACCGAGATGACGATCCCCCACGCGGCCTTCAGGACCCGGTACTGGTGCATGCGCGCTTGGCCGGGCCGGTTCCCCTGCGGCGCGTCCGGTATGAGTTCGTCGA
This sequence comes from Glycomyces sp. NPDC047369, assembly GCA_040643255.1. Classification (GTDB taxonomy): domain Bacteria; phylum Actinomycetota; class Actinomycetes; order Mycobacteriales; family Micromonosporaceae; genus Glycomyces. Next base: position 230,535 of record JBEYTX010000005.1, read on the forward strand.
GCCGTTCGACCGCGCGGGACATGGCGAGCTCGCGGGCCGCCGCGACGAGGCGTTCGTAGTAGTCCTGCGAGATCGGGAGGTCGTCTTCGAACAGCCACGAGCACATCGTGTCGAACGCCAACTCGACTTCCCCGGCCCGAACCAGATCCCGGGCGTCCTCGGCAACGTGGTCGCGAGTGATCGGGCAGTCGCCGAGCAGCGCAAGCATCATGCTTGCAAGGTGGCCGTACGTCGCCATGGACACTCCCGGTCCTCGATGTCGAAGGCAGTCTGACGCGCGAGACCGGTGCCGCCGGTGCCTGGTCGCCACCGGATTCGGTTTGCATGAGGGCAGCCGCACCTGGCCAGCACTCTCGATGCTGATGCAGCCGCTCAGGGTCAGAGTGCGAAGTATTCCCGGGGTTCAGGTAAGGCTCGAGGCGATCCGCAGGGTGTCCGCGACCTGCTCGGGAAGGCATCGGCGGATGCCCTCTTCCAGAGAGGCCCACTCCCACCGGTCGTGTTCGGGGTCGACGAGCTCCACCGGTGTCCCCCAGGGCACCTCGTGGAGGAACCCGGCCCACGTTCCCGGCTCGCCCGGGAACGGGCGGATCGCCGCCGCGAAAGCGGCGATGTCCGGCCCGGCCTCCTCGGCCAGCTCACGTCGCGCCGCGTGACCGACGTCCTCGCCAGGCTGCCGAGCGCCGGCGGGCGGCGTCCATGCCCAGTCGCCCTCATAGTCCGCACCGTGATGGGCGCGGTGCAAGAGCAGGTAGCGCATCCCGTCAGGCGATTGGGCGCGGACCATTACCGAGACACCGTACGGCGGTTCCTGACTGATTGGCAGCCCGTCGTGGGTGGTCTGCGGCTCGACTGCTGATCCGGTGACGTCGTCGGTAACCATGGTGATCACCCTTGCGGACGTCAGTGCCAGTCGTCAAGGGCCCAGCCGAATTCGGGACACGGCATTGACAGTCGAAGCCGTCGACGGCGATGTGGAAGTGGGCCTGAGCTGGTGCGTCCTCAAGGGACTCTTCGAAAAACGGCTCATCGCTGCGCTCCACAGCTTCATGCCCGCCTCCCTTCCGTACCGTGCATGTTCAGATGTCGTAGAGCTTCAGTCCGACATGGTCGACGATCCACCGGTGGTCGGCGTTGTCGAGTGCGAAGTAGATGCGTCCGACCTTGTTCGCCTTCGTGTGGTCACCGAGCTTGATGTGGGGCGTGCGGTCCATCGGCCGTCCCTCGAACGTGAACGTGTGCAGCCCGGCGCGCCGCAGGCCTTCGTCGCTGTGGGCGTATTTGAGCGCGGTCCGTTCGCGAATCCAGTCCTCCAGGCGCTTGCCGAGGTGGCCGCCAGCCGACCGCCACGCCTGGGCCAGGTCGGCGAGTGCATCGAGGGCCTCCCACATGCGTAGTCGTCGTAGGCGCAGTCGGCCCAGCTCGACTTCGCGCGATCGGTGAACACCAGCGCGCCTTCGGACCGGGCCTCCCAGACGGCCCACTGGCCGGTGAAGTCCCGCACCGGCGCTACCGCCTCCGCTTCGGGTTCGGGCGGTGCGGGAGGTGCGTACGCCCGCTGGGCCGCCTTGTTGTCCACCTCGTTCTGGAGCAAGCGGATCTGCTGCTCCAGTTGCTCGTTCGCCTCCAGCAGCTCCAGGTTCAGCTGCTGCTCGTCGGCGAGTTTCGCTTCGAGCGCAGTGATGCGGGCGGCCTCGGACTCGGCGATGCCGTCGAGCGCGCTGTCGTTGTCGGCCGTCCTGACGGCGTCCCAGAGGCGGTCGCGGCCGCGGGCGACGACGCTGAACGGCGTGATCGTCCGGGTGATCCGGGCCAGCACCTCGTCATGACTGCCGTGCAGAGCCGCGGCGTCCCACCAGGGATTCCAGGCGCCCAGGTCGGGCCAGAACAGGCGGGCGCTGTCGCGGTACAGGCGGTGCTGCTCGCCGCGGTCGGCGTTGAACGCGCTCAGCGCGAGCCATCCGGAGATGACGACGACATGGGCCAGGCCCGCGAGCTGGTCAGCGGCGGCGCGAGCGAAGACGGCAGGGGCGCCGGTGGGGCGCATGGCGGAGACGGCCAGGATCGGGAGGCGCCGCTGCGGGTCGGCGAGCCGGGCGCGGATGTCGGCGACGCCGGCGGTGAGGGCGTGCGTGACGGTCGCGGTGATCCGGTCGGTGCCGTCGGCGCATCGGAGGAGGTCGTCGGCCATGACCGCCCGGAGGGCGCGCGGCGGTTTCAGGTCGTCGACGCGCGCGGGGGTGACCCTGCCGTCGCTGCGGCGGCCGAGGACGACCCGGAACCCGGTCTCGCCAGCGTGCTCGGCGGCGGTCAGTTCGCACACGAAGCGGCCGCCGGTCTCCAGGTCGTGCTCGATGGTGAGCCGGAGCGCGCGGGTGCGGTCGTCGACCAGGACCGGCTGCCACGACAGGTGGTTGTCCGCCCATTCGGGTTTGCGGGTCTTGACGATCGCGGTGCCGGGGCCGTCGAGCAGGTCGGCGCTGCCCAGTCCGGTGCGGGCGCCGTCGAGGTGGAGCGCCAGGTGCTCGACGAGCCGGTTGAACGCGGTCGTCTCGGCGCTCGGTTCGGTGAGGTCGACGGCGCAGGCGACGACGTACAGGCGTTGCATGAGGGGTCCTTCCCAGGGGCGGGGAGTGCCGCAGGGCGGGGCGGCCGGTGTCCTGATCATATCGGCACTGTGGAGCAAGGACTTGGACATCACGACGTAGACGAAGTGTTTCCGCAGTTCACAGCGCCACCCATGGTGTATTCATGTGCAGTGCAGTACAGGTGACAAATCCGCAGGGGCGCGCTATCGTGAATTTTCCGAACACGTGTTCGAACTAGTTGATTGGCTACGGGGGTTGTCATGGTGCCGGGCGGTGCTGTGCGCACCGGGGCGGCGGTGCTCGCCGCACCGGGCCGCCTGCGCCCCCGGGTCATGGCACCCGCCCCGGCGACGGCCGCCGTCGGGGCGGGGATACCCGCACCGGACAGCATGCCAGACCCCACCGACATTGCCGCGGCAGCGACGCGACGGCTCGCCCGGACCTCACCGAAGCGCCACGGCAGGCGGCCATGACCGCGGTACCGTACGCCGAGCTCCACGCCCACTCGTACTACTCGTTCGCCGACGGCGCGGACTCGCCCGCGGACCTCGCCGCCGAAGCCGCCCGCCTCGGCCTGGCCGCGCTCGCGGTCACCGACCACGACGGGCTCTACGCCGTCCCCGAGCTCGCCGCGGCGGCCGCGGACTGCGGCCTAGCGACCGTGTTCGGCGCCGAACTCAACCTCGGCATGGCCTCGCCCCGGCGGGGGCAGGCCGACCCTGCCGGGGAGCACCTGGTGGTCCTGGCGCGCAACCCGGAGGGGTACCGGCGGCTGTCGGCGGCGATCACCGAAGCGAAGCTCGCTGGCGGGGAGAAGGACCTTCCCGCCTACGACCTCGACGCGCTCGCCGCCGAGGCCCAGTCCGGACATTGGCAAGTCCTCACCGGCGGTAGGAAAGGCCCGCTCGGCCGGGCACTGGAAGCGGGCGGCTGGGACGGCGCCGAGGCGCGCTTGGCCGAACTCGCCGAGCGGTTCGGCCCGGGCAATCTCGCCGTCGAGGCCCCGTTCCCGGTGCAGCCGGGCGACTCCGAGCGCCTCGACGTCCTCGCCGCACTCGCGGCCCGCCACGGCCTGCCGCTCGTCGCGACCGCGGGCGCGCACTATGCCCGGCCCGAGCGCGCCCCGGTCGCCGCCGCGCTCGCGGCCGTCCGTGCCCGCCGGTCCCTGGAGAGCATGGACGCGTACCTGCCCGCGTACGGGTCGGCGCACCTGCGCGGCGGACCTGAGGTCCTGACCCGCTACCTCGACTTCCCTGACGCGGTCGCGAACGCCGCCCGGATCGGCGCCGAATGCGCGTTCGACCTGCAGCTCCTCGCGCCCCGGCTCCCGCATTTCCCTGTCCCGGACCGGCACGACGACTTCTCCTACCTCGCGCAGCTCACCCTGGAGGGCGCCCGGGCCCGGTACGGGCCGCCCGGCGCCGAACGGGTGCCGGGCGCCTACCGGCAGCTCGACCGGGAACTCACGGTCATCCGCGACCTCGGGTTCTGCGGGTACTTCCTCATCGTCACCGACATCGTCCGGTTCTGCCGCGACCGGGACATCTACTGCCAGGGCCGCGGCTCGGCGGCGAACTCCGCGGTCTGCTTCGCCCTCGGCATCACCAACGTCGACCCCGTCTCGTTCGGGCTGCTGTTCGAGCGGTTCCTTGCGCCCGAGCGGGACGGCCCGCCGGACATCGACGTCGACATCGAATCCGGCCGCCGCGAAGAAGTCATCCAATACGTGTACGAGCGGTACGGGCGGCGCCGGGCCGCGCTCGTGGCCAACACGATCACCTACCGGCCCCGCTCGGCGGTTCGCGACGCCGCGAAAGCCCTCGGGCACCCGCCCGAGCAGGCCGTGGCGTGGTCGAAACGCCTCTCCCACTACCGGAAGGTCGACCCAAGCGAAGCGGCCGCGATTCCCGCCGACGTCCAGCGTCTTGCCGAAGGCCTCGCCGGGCTCCCGCAGCACCTGGGGATCCATCCCGGCGGCATGGTCCTGACCGAGCAGCCGGTCTCTGAGATCGTCCCGGTTGAACCCGCGCGCATGGCAGGCCGCACCGTCCTCCAGTGGGACAAGGAGGGCGCCGCGTTCGCCGGACTCGTGAAGTTCGACCTCCTCGGCCTGGGCATGCTGGAGGCGCTGCACCGCATGGTCGACGCCATCGCCGAGCACCACGGCGAGGCGGTCGACCTCGCGATGCTCCCGCCGGACGACACCGACGTCTACGACCTGCTGTGCGACGCCGACACCGTCGGCGTGTTCCAGGTCGAGTCCCGCGCGCAGATGTCGACCCTGCCGCGCCTGCGCCCCCGCTGCTTCGCGGACATCGTCATGGAAGTCGCATTGATCCGGCCCGGCCCCATCCAGGGCGGCGCCGTCCACCCGATCCTGCGCCGCCGCCGCGGCGAAGCCTGGGAGCACCTCGTCCACCCCCGCATCCGGTCCGTCCTCGCCAAGACCTACGGCGTCCCCCTCTACCAGGAGCAGCTCATGCAGATGGCGATGCGCCTCGCCGACTTCTCCGGCGGTGAGGCCGACCAGCTGCGCCGCGCGATGGGATCGAAACGCTCCACCGAGCGCATGGAAGCCCTCCGAACACGGTTCTACGACGGCATGGCCGCCAACGGCATCCAGGGGGAAGAGGCGGACCGGTATTGGGAGCAGATCAAAGCGTTCGCCGACTTCGGGTTCCCCGAGTCGCACTCGGCCTCGTTCGCGCACCTCGTGTACGCCTCCGCGTGGATGAAAGTCCACTACCCGGCCGCGTTCTACCTCGGGCTCCTCAACTCCCAGCCCATGGGGTTCTACTCCCCCGCGAGCCTGGTCGCCGACGCCCAACGCCACCGCATCACCGTCCACGCCCCGTGCGTGAACGCGAGCGAGGCCGACACGATCCTCACCGGCACCGACCGGCACGCGGTCGCGCCCGTGCGCGGTGCCGCGGACCTCCGCCTCGGCCTCGACATGGTCCACGGCCTCCCCGCCGCCACCGCGGACCGGATCGCCCACGCCCGGACCGAGGGCGGCCCGTTCACCGACCTGCCCGACCTCACCCGCCGCGCGAGTCTGGGCCGGAGCGACCTCGAGCGCCTCGCGACCGCCGGCGCCCTCGCGTCCATCACCGGCGACCGGCGCTCCGCCCTATGGTCCGCCGGGTTGCCCCTTGAACGCCCTGGCATGATCGCCGGGACCGGCCCGGCCGCGCCGCCACCGGCGCTCCCGGGCATGTCCGCGGCCGACCTCGCCCGCGCCGACTACGCCGGCTACGGCCTCTCCGTCGACGCGCACCCGATCAGCCTCGTCCGCGCCGCCCTCGACGCCGACGACGTCACCCTCATCTCGGGCCTCCGCACCGCCGAAGCCGGTGCGCGCGTGCGCATCGCCGGAATCATCACCCACCGCCAACGCCCCCCAACCGCCCGCGGCGTCACGTTCCTCAGCCTCGAAGACGAGACCGGGATCGCCAACGTCATCTGCTCGGCCGGGCTCTGGCAGCGCTGGCGGGAGGTGGCCACGTTCGCGAAAGCGCTCATCGTCCGCGGCACCGCCGAGTACGCCGTCGACGCCGCACCCGGCGCCATGCCGAACCTCGTCGCGGACAAACTCACGCTCCTCGACGTCGGCGCCGTTGCCGCTGGTGCCCGCGACTACCGGTGAGCAGCAACCGGCTCAGCTGGCCTTGAGTTGAACGCGTTCATGTCCGTCGTAGGATGGGGTCAAATTTGAACATGTTCACTTCGGTGGTCGATGCCCCCTGGAGACGCCCATGAACCCCCGCCCCGCCATCGCACGGCTACCCCGGATCCTCGGCCGAGCACTGCTGAAGCTCCTGACGTGGTCGCTGCTCAACGCCGCCTACATCACGCTGCTGCTGCTTCCGTGGCCGAGCCTGCTGGCAGGCGAACTCGATGCCTCCTTGCTGGCGGTCACATGGTGGCTCGGTGGCATCGACGTCCTCGTCAGCGTCGTGTGCATGGTGCTGCCGTCCGCGCTCGCCGCGGAGCTCCGGTTCCTGCACGGCACCGGGAAACGCCTGCATTTCGTGCCTTATGTGGGCATGATTGCGTACGCGATCGCGATGTTGCCGCTCACCGGAATCCTCGCGTTCGCCTTGATCGTCTTCCAGCTCCCCGTGCTGGTCATGCTGCACCTCCTCATGGAACGGCACTACCACAAGGCAACCAGGGCCGCTCCGGAACCGGTCGCGTAACCGCTGGCTCGGGACCCCAAGGGGCGTCCTTGTACCGCAGCCGGTCCGGCCCGAACGCCGCCTTCCTGATCGGAGGTCACGTGCCGATGCGAAACGCCGAGAGTCCGATCGTTCCAGGATCGACCGTGAACGTCGACGGAGGTCGGTCCAGCTCAAAAGGCGGTTCCAGGTCCACAGTGCTCGACCGGTGCCGGAGCTGACCGTCCGCTGACGGCAATGCCCCACCGGTCCTGTACCGCACAGCAGCCCGCACCGCGTGCCCGGTCAGGTCGGCCAGGCGCCGCCGGTGTCGTCGAAGTCGTCTTCAGGGTCGGCCTCGCCCATGTCGAGCACCCACACGGGAGTGCCGGGTGCGTCGAAGTCGCCGTCGTACCACTGCATGACGATCGCGGGGATGCTGCCGCCGGGGAGTCGCCGCGGCGGTTCGAGATGGAGGTGCGCCACGGCGTACTCGCCGAGTGCGCGCGAGTCGGCGCCGGCGGCGTCCTGGGCGTGGAGGGCGTCCAGGAGCGCTGGGTCGTCGGTGACGATGTGATCGGTCATCGCACCGCCTCTCCTGTGCCGCGGTAGACGAACTGGGCGACAGTCCCATTCTGCCGTGCAACCCATACCCGGAGGGTGGATCCGCGCGGGAGGATTTTCGCAATGTTCGCATCGCACCGCCATTCGCCGCGGTCTTCGGTGCCGCATGGAGGGATGTTGATGTACAGGACGGCCTCCTTGAGCTGGTGCAGGCGCATGACCGCGGCCGCGTGCCCTTCGATGTGCCAGCGCGTGGTCATCCGCTCGTCGCTCGACCACGGCTCGTGCAGGTCGGTGGCGGCGTCGGCCGGTCCGGGCCCGGCGCGGACGGTGCCGGTGATGGGGCGCCCGTGCGCGTCGTAGAGGCGGCCACGGGCGGAGGTGCGCCCGTTGCGGTTCAGTGGCCAGCCGACACTGCGGGTCTGGTCGATGCACGTGCCGTTGGGGCGGTCAGGCCGGAACCCGGGGACGGGCCGATGCGACTCCCAAGGCCGCGCGGGTCGCGCGCCTGTCGCGGTCGCGGGCGGCGGTCTACTGGTACCGCCGGCGCCGCCGCCGAGATACGTGCGGTACTGCTCCATCGCGTCGGCGCCCGCGGCAATGAGCACTTGGGAGGCGGCAATGCGCTGCTGCACGCTCTTCAACTGGCCGAGGCCGGTGTCCACGAGGGGATTCGTGGACCCGGTCGTGGCGGCGCCCGCGGTGCGGGCCGCCAGTTCGATCTGGTCCTGGGCGTCGTTCAGCGCCCCCGATGCGGTCCGGGCGTCGTGGATGATCGCGCGCAGGCGCTGTAACAGGTCGCTGAGTCGGGACATGCGGCCTCCGAGTGCAAGGAACCTCAGAATACGGACGAATGCCCTTGATCACAACCTGTTGCGGGCGCCGCTGGTCTGGTTGTCATGGCAGAGAAGCCATGTCGCGGAAGTAGGGCTCGGTCGTGCTGGGCTGGTGGATGAAGCCGCGCACCGGCGGACGCATTCCGCTGCAGCCCCGACCGAGCCACTCAGACCGCGCGTCATCGCATCTCGCAGGAACGCCCATTGCGATGATGAAGGCCCTGTGTCTGGCTCAGTCGGAGCCGTCGAAGACGATGGCCGCGATGTCGGGGACGCAGTCCTCGACGATGGGCCGATACTGGTCGGCTCGAAGCCAGGACAGGACGTATTCGTTGAACTGCTCGGAGATGTACTCCGGCGAGTCGGGACCGCGGTAGGGCGCGACATACCGGACCAGCTGCAGTTCCTGCTGAAGCGCTTCGGCGGTGTCGGGGTAGCTGTCGAGCAGCGGCCGCAAGACCGAACCGAAGTAGTGGATCAGCAGTGCGCCGCCGTCTTCGTCGATCGGCATGCGTCGGCGCTCCATGGCGGAGTCAAGTTCGTTGACCAGCGCCTCGCGGATGAGGGGGCGAGCGGCTTCGGAGTGGCGCCACAACAGGTCGGCCACTCTGCCCATCGACCAGACCCGGTCGCTGAAACCCCGGTATGCCTCGAGGTCTTCAGCGAGCTGAGCTTCGGCGAGTAGCTGACCGAGGAGGCCGCGCGGTCCCTTCGGGACTTCTTGGGGCATGGCGAGTCCGATCAGAGGGAGCGGAGCAATGGAGCTGGTCATCACGAGTCTATCCATACCGATAGGCAACGCTCGAGTAAATTCTTCGGGGCTGCCTAGCACTAGGGCGTCGCTGAACCCCACGTTGTCCGTCAGGCCTCGAGGCGTTGCACTCCCACGGTTGAGGCCATCTCCTGCAGCCGCTCGACGACCGCGAGACGGGCGCCGCGCGCGTCATGGCCACCGCCGAGGGGGCACCCAGGTGCAGCTCTTCCAATAGTCGTGCCTCTCGCCGTTCCAGGCCGCGTACTGCTCCATCGCGCATTCAACACCGAGGTGCTGCAGCCCTGTCCACAGGGCTTCCCGGGACGAGTCGGCGGGCGCGGCGAGCTTCGCGGGCGAGTACCCGCAGGTCGACGTCGGCGTTGTAGATGATGATGCGGCGCCCACGAAACGAGGCCGCAAGGTCCTCGGCAACGGCCGCGAAGGGCAGGCTGTCGGCCACGTCAGCGTCGCTGATGCTGTGGATGCGCCGCGCGCCGCCGCTGATCGGCTCGCCAGGGTTGAGCCGCCGGTCGAACAGGACGGCGCCGCTGTCGACCTCGATGACGGCGATTTCCTGCAACGGGTTCCACCATGGAGCGCCGGTCAGCTGCCGCTACGCCACGTGACAGCCTCCGGGTTGCAGCAACTGCAATCGAGCGCGCCCACCATTGCCATGCGGTCGGCTGGTGCGCATCGCACGATGCCACCCGCGCCCCGAGGGGCCCCTAGTGGCGGGGGTCGGCGCTAGCATGATGGCACGATCCCACGCAGGAAGGCGTCCACGGCGCTGTACGGAGAGGGCTACCCGGTGACGGACATGCTAGATGAGACGATCAGCGACCGTGCCGGTCATCGGCACCGGTTGGGCCCCTTCGGTGCCGAGACCGACCCGTCGGAGCACGACGCCGCCATCACCGCGCTCGCCGGCGCGGTCTGGGCGCGGTGCGACCTGTGCCGCGCCTCGCATGCCGAGGCCCTTGCAGGGAACACTGCGGTCCTGGTCCGTCTGATCGAGCTCGTCGCCCGTGCGCACACCGGCCGCCAGAGCCCGCTGCGGGAGCTCTCGGGTGACGGCACGACCCAGCGGACCGCCGACCTCGCTGAGATGACCGCGGCCGACCGTGCCGCGGCGCTGGACCGGATGAGCGGCGAGGCCCGGATCCGGTTCACCGACCACGGGGCGTGCCTGCTGGTCGGCGCGTGGTGGATGCGGCAGATGGCCGCCGAAGCGCCCGCCCGCGCCGCCGCGGCGATCGCGCGCGTCAGGGAACGGTACGACCTCCCCTCGGTCGAGGCGGCGGGTGCCGGTCCGGCATGGGCGTGGGCGCACCTCCACGCCGCCCGGCGCACCTACGAGGGCGACTCCGCCGGGTCCTATACCACCGAGTACACGCTGCACCTTGCCGCCACGGACGATCCCAGCAACGCGGACGTCCTGCTCGGTCCGATCGCCCTGGACCCTTCGGCTTCCTCCGAACACGAGGCCGGCCTGATCCTCGAAGCACTCGGATGGGCCCCCGCCTGGGTGCACGGCAGTTGGAAGGAAGTCGATCCCGCCACGCTCCAGCAGGGGAACTTCCGGTGGTCTGACGGCCGGGGATGGGACCGTTCCGACGGACGCCAGGTCCTGCGGGTGCGCCGCGGCGCGCCCGCCCCACTCGAGCCGGTCCCCTATGGCGAAGACTTCCGCTGGCCGCTCCAGTCCGACCGGCACTACCCCATGGACGACGTGACGCTCGAGGGCCCGCCCCCAGGGCACGTCCGGTACGCGCTGCGCGCGATTGCCTCAACCGAACAGGACCAGCACTACAGGTCCCCGAAAACTGGCCCTGAAACAGTTTGGGATCTTGATGACGAGCAGACCGCGAGGGCTCGCGAGAGCGTCGAGCAGTTCCAGCAATGGCTCGGCGACCAGGTTCACGCCCACGGCTGGCCGAGCACCAGCGCCGATACCGAGCACCTCGCCCTGGCGGTCCTGGCCTGGGTGGCGAGCGACCCCGATGAGCACCGCCGCGCCCGATCGGCCCAATGCCTTGCGGCCGCAGTCGCGGCAGGCCACGCCGACCCCGCGCACCTCAACGAGCTCACCAACACGCCGGTCTTGCCGCTGACGGCTCTGCTCGAGGCCGTGTATCGCCTCTACCCCGAGGTGTAACCTCCGCGCCGTCCGAGGCCGACACACATGACGCGGCCTGATGCCGGCGGCCGGCCAGCGGACACGCCGACGTCTTGCGCTCCATGCTGCTGGTCGATGGGGATCCGATTGCGGCGCCAGGCGGTGGCGCCACCGCGGGCGCTGCTCCAGGGCTAGGGCTCGACGCTCGCTGCCTGCTGCTGTTCGACCCATGCTTGGAGCATTCCCACCACGATCTCGAAGAACTCGGCGAAGTCCGTGTACCGGCCGTACTCCCCGCCGTCGAACCAGATCACCGTGCCCGCATCTGGGCGGCCGTCTCGGATGATGACGACCAGGTCGCTCCCCTGTCCGGCGGCGACTGGCAGGAGGTCGGTCGCTTCGAGTTCGGATTCCTCCAAGTCCCCTTCAGCCTCGTAGGAGGACAGGAGGTCCTGGGCGTGCTGCCAGCGGCCTGCCCCCTGGAGTTCGGGGAGGCCGAAAATGTCCATTGTGAAGTAGGCAAGCTCCCAGCCGTCAGCGCACTGGAGGAAGTCGCGGTAGGCCGCGGGCAGCAGCTCCCCACGCTGTGATTCGAATGCGGCGATGGCGTCCTCGGTCGCCTTGAGCCGGGGCACGGTGCCTTTGAAGGTCTGCTCAGGATCGAGTTCTTCGATAGCCGCCTGCATGCCGATGGCAGCACCGAGGCGTTCAGGCCAAGTAAGCTGCTGCGACATCTCGATTCTCCGATCTGCTCGTGTGATTATAGGTCCTGGTCGGCCGGCGTATCGACGGCCGAATCCCACGCACTGTCGAGGTGGAATCCGTTCGGTTTGTATCCGACCGGGTACTTGTCCGACTGCGAGCCGAGGCTGCTGTTGATCACCTCGTCGTGTCGGCCCCATCCTCCCGGGGGCTGCGCAGTGCCCGCCCAGGTGGTGTCGGGAAGGTGCGCGGCGACCAGGTCACCATACGGCTCGCCAGCGGCCTCGGCGCGGTCGCGCTCCCGGCGGGCCGCCATTTCCTTCTCGTTCTTCAAGGTCGGATCCTGCGAGGGGCGGACGCGCCCGGACGCGGAGAGCTTGCCGTCGCGCAGCGCCTGATTGCCCGCGTCGATGTACTCCTGGGCCTGGCGCCGGTGCTCCGTGCTGAGCTTGCCGTCCAGGCGCCGCGGGATGCTGAAGATGACCGGACCTGACGTGGCGCCGGCCCGTTTCTGGAGCGTCCCATGGCTCTTCGTGGGTTTGGGAACGCTCGGTCCGCGCCGCGCACCCCCGGCCGCGGCTCCGCCCCCTGACGCGGCCCCGCCCAGGAGCGGGCCGTCGATGTACGCGCGCCAGCGGTCAGCGCCACCAGCGAGGAGCGCATCAGCCTCGTTCAGCTTGTCGACTGCGCTGGCCAGGGCGGTCAGGCCTTCTTGGACGAGATCGTTGCCGGAGCCTCGCGTGGAAGCGCGGAACTGGGAGGAAGCCGACTCGATGCTCTGGTCCACACTGTGTAGGGCTGCCCTCGTGTCGCGGCTTTGCTCGGTGAGCGATTGGAGTTCGGCGATGAGTTCGCTCAACAATGACACGAGCACTCCGGCGATCAGGGGGCGAGGCATTTCCCGCTGGATCGTAGTGGCATGCGAGTACTGTTCGCGCAGTCGGGTCCCGGATTTGATCAACGACGGACGCAAGCCTATTGAATCGGGCCACATACGTAAAACTCACGGCCAACGCGGGCTGGCGCGGCGAGCACCATGATCGCGGCGCACGATCGGCACTTCACCTGCCGCTGGAGCCGCTCACACGGGTGTCGACCATACAACTTGCCGTGGGCACCGAGGCGAACCTGCAACCCGAGGTCCCGATCGTCAAGGTGCCGCCCTTGGCGGAGGCGCTGGAACGGCTCGGGTGGCCCCTGGCACGACGGGATTGCGGCCCTCACACAGTGCAGTGGTGATCCTCCAGGTCATCGAGCAGTCGCAGTTCGATCGCAACCGCGCCGAGCGCCCGCTTCTCAGGCCCGTACAAGGCGTCGATACCGGCAAGTTGCGCTGCGATGCTCCGGGACGGGTGAATCCGGTCCGCGTCCTCGGCCTCGTACAACGCTTTGAAGCTCTCGTACCGCCGGACTTCGATCACGCGCACCGTCAGCGTCCGGTCCCCGCAGGTGAACCTGATGCGGTCGCCCGCCTGCAGCGCCTGGCGTTTGCGGTCGGCTGCACGCACCTCGATCGTCTTCGCTCCGTTGAGGATCAACTCGAAGGGTTCGTCGAGCAGGCGCATCTCGATGACGTCTGGGGCGGCGTCCCAGCTGACGCGGATGCGGGAATGCTGCTTTTCGAGCACGACCGCCCCGGCGCCCTCTGCTTCGATGCGGGCGTCGTTCGGGTAGACCTCGAACCTCGGGTCGGCATCACCGAGCCGCTGCCATGCACGGACCTCGTCGGCGATCCGCGCGGCCGAACCCGCCGCGCCCGGCCCGTAGGCGAACACCCCGACCTCATGAGCCGTCTCGGGGTCGGCGGGGTCGGTCGGGCGCAGGGACAGGTGCGCCAGTGCGTCGTCGTGTGCGATGCCGTAGATCAGGCCCCAGGCGCGTAGCGCGTCGGGCAGGTAGGTGCGCGGCGCGCCGAGGGTGACCATGTTCGGGTAGTGCACGGCGAGGTACACCAGGAGACCGTCGTAGGGGCTGGGGTAGGGCAGTTCGACGCCCGTCCAGATCCGCACTGGCTCGGCCGCGATCATCTCCTCCATGGCCGCTGGCTCGATCGGGAGTTCTGTTGCCGCTTCCACCTGCAGCTCGTCGCCGACGGCGGTGGTCGATCGCGGTCCGGCGTCGCGGCCGCGCTGGGCGAGGAACCCGCCGGCGAGCACCTGCCTGGACCGCAAGCCGTACGCGGTCGCCTCGAACGCCACGATCCGCTGAATCCGCCCCAGGGCTAGGGGCATCACAAGCCGCCCGCCTGGTGCGAGTTGCGCGATCCACTCCGGCGCGGGCTCCCACGCCCCGACCTACACCAGGATCCGGTCCCACGGCGCACCGGCGGCGGCGCCGAGCGCCCCGTCAGCGCAGGAGACGACGACGCGGCTGTAGCCGTTAGCGTCGAGGTTCCGGTGCGCCTCGTCGGTCACGTCCGGATCGATGTCGATCGTGGTCACCTGCCCAGGGGGGCCGACCAGCTCTGCGAGGAGCGCGGCGCAGTAGCCGGTGCCGGCGCCGATCTCCAGAACCCGGTGACCGGGCGCGAGGTCGAGCATGTCGAGCATCTGCGCGACCATCGAGGGCTGCGAGATCGAGGACAGCGACCTGCCGGACTCGTCCCTGCGGGTGACGACCGCGTCGTCGATGTAGGCCGTCTCCAGATCGACGTCGGGGACAAAGGCGTGGCGGGGCACTTGGCGCACCACTTGCAGTGTCGGAGCGGTCAGGTGCGGGAAGCCGTGTTCGATCCGGTCGACCATGGCAGTGCGGAGCGCGGTCGCGCGGGTGTCGTCGTTGGTCACGGCCGCCACGATCCCATACTGGTCCGACAGTCCTTGCGCTGCAACCCACCGGTCGCGGGCGCGGATGGCCGGCGCGTTATCCGGCGGCGGCGCCCGGGAGCGCGCTGGTTGTCTGCGCGGCCCCCGTGGCGGGCGGTGGAAGCGGGCCGTCGATGACCGCGAGCAGTGCGGTCGCGGCACGGCGCAAGGGCACTTCGAGCGAGTGTCGCTCGCGGTGGAGCTGGTCGCGGTAGACCGAGGTGGTCAGCGCGACCGGGTGGTCGGTCCTGGGCCCGTTGTGGACCAGGATTGCCATGCACGCGCCGACTTCGTTGAACTGGGCCTCGGCGATGTACAGGTGACCGGGCTTGTCGACCAGCCGCTGCTCGAGGTCGTCAATGGTGGTCGGGGTCTTTGGCGTGAACGGGTGCAGCCCGTGCTGGGCGAGGTAGCGGCGGCGCTGGAACGGGTCGAGGTGCGCCAGGACCGCCTGGCCGCCCGAGGTGGCATGGGCGGCATCGGCTGTGACGGCGGGCAGGAGCGAATCGCCCTCGGGTGCGGGGCGGAAGTGGGAGAGGATGAGCCCGTGCTCACGCGAGATGCGGACGAGCGCGGCATCGTGCCCGGATGCTTCGACGTACTCCTCGATGATGCTGTCGAGCACGTCGTCGCTGGCGGTGCACGGCGGCAGCATGAGTCCGTCGGCGTCGATGCGGTATCTGCCGGTCCCGGGGCCGGTCTCGGCGATGCAGTGGAACTCGGTGCCGATGCCGATCGCGGACCAGGCCTGGTGGAGGTCGATGCCGACGTGCTCGGCGAGTTCGGCCGGCGTCAGTCCGTCGGGGGCATTCCGGAGGTGTTCGAGGACGCTTTGGAAGCCTCGGATGAGTTCGGCCGATCCCCCGGCGACGGTGGGGCCGGGATTGTGGCTGCCGAAAGGGTCGCGCAGGATCCAGCCCCCGGCGGCGAGGGATTTGAGGTGGGAGCGCAGGGTCTGGTCGGACATGGTCGCTCCGGCCTCGGTAAGGATCCGCCGCAACTGCTTGGTGGTGCGCCCAGGGTGCTCCAGGACGGTCTGGAGGATGCGCAGGGTCCGTTCTGACGTCTGCACGGGCCATTGCCGATTCGGATCTTCGTGCGTATCCATGTCCTGTGTCCCCCGATACAGGCAGTGTCGGTGATCGGGTACCGGACGACGCAGCAACGTGTTCGAAGGCTTAAAGGCCGAGACTTTTCTAGCGGAGCTGGAATCGCGCAGTGCTTTCCGACCTGGCGACTACTGACCGTCATCTGACACGATCGTTTTTGTGAACTCTCATGATACGCAGCAATATGTGCTAGCCGCAAGGCTTGCGGCCCTGGTCAGCGTCCTGCTCGCGGGAGCCGCCTGCACCGACGCCGATTCGGACGATACGCCAACCCCCACCGATGACGCCTCCTCGACATCGGCCGCTCCCGTGCCGCCCGAAGCGATCGAGGACCCCGAAGCGGCGGCGATCGCCGCCTACACCCGGTACTGGGACACCCTGGCCGCCGCCGCTGCGGCACCAGACGGCGACTACTCGGAGTTCGATGCGATCAGCGCCGATCAAGCGCGGGAGTACGCGGTCGGGATCGAATCGGAGGCATTCGGCAGCCAGACCCGCATGGCTGGGGTCATCAGCCACACCCCCTCGGTCAAGGATGCGGTCGTCACCGACGAGGTGACGCAGGTGGTCGTGCTCGACTGCGCGGACTCGACCGGTGTGGAAACGCTCGATCTGGACGGCAACCCCGTCGCGGGTGAGTCGTACGGGCCCCAGGAGGTCCAGGCAAGGGTCGAGCTCATCGAGGGAGCGTGGATGGTCACGGTCCTGGCGATCCAGGAGGTCGGATCATGCGTTCCGGACGACTAGCGGTCCTCCCGGGCGCGGCGCTCGGCCTGGCGTTCGCCGTCATGATCGTGCGCCCGGCCACAGCCGACCTGAACCCGTCGTGCTCGGATGCCGACGACTGGTGCGAGGTCGAAGTCGAACTCCCCGGCGGAGGCGGGGGCGGAGGCACCGATCCGGGGACCGACGGCAATGCCGAGCCGCCTGCGGGAGGCGAGTCAGGCGCAGGGAACGGGACCGACGCGCTGAGCGACTGCACCTCGAGCATCCTGCCCGATCGCGACTCCCACCCGCTCGCGGGCCCGCGCCCGAACGACACCGCCGTCCTGGTCATCGAGAACTGCACGACCGAGACCGGGTCGAGCATTCAGTCCGCCGAGTGGGTCGAGCTCGGCGCCGACGGCGAGGTCGGCATCTCCACCGAGGTCCTCGCCCAGCGCGCGGTCGACCGGCTGGTGCTCCTGCAGCCCGACATCGGGGCCAGTCCCGAAAGCCAGCAGCTGGTGCGGGCGCCGACGTGGCTGTGGGTCGAGGAGGCGACCTGGTCGGTGCGCGTGGCCGAGGCAGCCGCCGGCGACATGACCGCCACCGCCACCGCCACACCGGTCGCCGTCTCGTGGGACATGGGCGACGGCACGGTCGTCCCGTGCACCGGCCGCGGCATCGAGTGGAAGCGCGGCACCGACCCCAAAGCCGCCTCAGAGTGCTCGCACACCTACACCCAACCCAGTCCGGACGAGCTTCCGGTGATGGCGACGGTCACCTGGCGGGTGACATGGGTCGTCACCGATGCCGAGGGCGAGCTCGATGCGGGGACCGAGCCGGACATGACCACGGCCGGTGAGACCGCCTGGCCGGTCCTGGAGTCGCAAGCGCTCGGGGAGCGCTGATACCGATGGCAACGGGGGGAATCGTGAATGCCAAGCAGCCCATGGAGACCGCGCCGAAACGGCGTCGTCCGCCAAGGCGGACGGTCGCGCTGATCGCCTGCATCCTGGCGGCGCTGGGGTCGGCCGCACTGTTCTCGACGGTGGCGTTCACCAACGCCGAGGAGCGCACCGAGGTGCTCATCGCCCGGCAGGCGATGCCGGCCGGGCACATGGTCACCGACGCCGACCTGGACCAGCGCGAAGTGGCCGCGGCCGATGTCGCCGCGCTCGGCGCGATGGACGTCGACCGGGGCAGCGCGGTGGTGGGCAAGGTCGTGTCGGTGCCGGTGACCGAGGGCGCGCTCATCACCGAGCAGGTGCTCGGCGACGCGTCCCTGCCGGAAGCAGGCAAAGTCACCGCCACAGTGCTCCTTGCCGATGGCCGGTGGCCGACCGCGCTGGAAGCGGGTCTGCCGGTCACCGTCATGGGCGTCAATGCGGCGGGGGCGCCGTGGCAGGCGGGCGCGGTCGCGCTCGATCTCGCCGTCCCCGAGGGCGGCGGCGGGGCGCTGGTGTCACTGTCGCTGGCCGCGACCGATGCCGCCGGGCTTGCCGGGGCCGATCCGGCCTCGCTCATGGTCGTCATCACCGCGCTCACCGCCCCGAGTGGAGGGAACTGACATGGGACTGATCGCCGTCGCCGAACTCGCTGGGGCGCAGGGAGCGACGACCACCGCACTCGGGCTCGCCACGTGCTGGCCCGAGGAGGAGGTCGTACCGGTCGTGGTCGAATGCGACCCGGCCGGCGGGGACCTCGCGGCCCGCTGGGACCTGTCGGTCCGTCCCGGCCTGGCCGAAGCCGGCGGGGCCGCGGCCGCCGCCGAGCAGCCCGGGCCCGCGGCCCTGGACGCGGGAACACAGGCCATTGCGGTGGCGGGCCGCACCGTCGAGGTCGTCTGCGCCTCGCTGGGCGGGGCCGAGGTCGCCCCCGCCCTGGCCGTGCTGGCCGCGCCCGGATCGAAGGCCCTGACGGCCCCGGACGGGTGGGTCGTGGCCGACGTCGGGCGCCTCGACCCGCATGCCCCGACCTGGGCCCTGCTGGCCGCCGCCGACTGCACCGTCCTGGTGGCCCGCGCCGACCTGGAAGGGCTCGCGCACCTGCGCGCGCGCATCGAAGCGCTCGCGAGTCGCCTCGCCGGCCCCCTCGCGAGCCGGTGCACCATCGCTCTCGCTCCGGGGACCTACACGGTCGACAAGGCGACTGACCTGCTGCGGGCGGCAGGGGTGGAGATCTCCGTGGCTGGCCCCGTCGGCCGGATCCGGCCGGTCTCGCCCGACCCGCTCGGGTGGCGCGGCAGGCGCGCCCTCGGCGCCTGGCACCGCCTCGCCACCGCCGTGCACGCCAAGGCCCTGACCGGGCCGCCCCTGGCGCTCACCGCCGGGGCCGCGGACGCGAAGGAGCTGTCATGATCACCACCGCCACCACCGCGCCCGCCTTCGGCGTTGACGCGGCCGACGACACCGCCACTGTGGAGGCCTTGTGTACTGCGGCCCGGGGGCTGCTGGCCGAGCGTCCCGCACCCGGGCCGGGCGAGCGGCCCGCGGCAATCGCCGACGCTGCCGAACAGGTCGTCCAGCAGCACAGCCAGGACCTGCTGCGCTCAGGAAGGTCGCCGGTCGATGCGGCGGGGCAGCGGCGGCTGCGCCAGGCGGTCGAGGCGCGGCTGTCCGGGCTGGGGGCCTTCGCCCCCCTCCTCGCCGATGAATCCATTGAGGACGTCTGGTGTATCGGGTGCGACAACGTCACCGTGGTGCGCGCCGGCGACGTCCGGGAGCCGGCCGCACCGGTCGCGGCCTCCGATGCCGCCCTCGTCGACCTGGTCCGCGCCATCGTCGCCGCCGGCGGCACTGACGGCGAGCGCCGCTTCGACGCCGCATCGCCGACCGTGAACTACCAGCTGCCGGACGGGTCGCGATTGCATGCGACCTTGGGCGTCTCGGAGCGGCCAACCGTCTCCATCCGCCGGCACCGCCTGGTCGAGGTCAGCCTCGCCGAGCTTCGGGCAGCGAGAATGTTCGGCGCCGATATCGCCGCGTTCTTGGAGGCGGCGGTCGCAGCCCGGTGCAACATGATCATCAGCGGACCGTTCCGGTCGGGCAAGACCACGCTGCTGGGTGCCCTCGCCGGGCTGCTGCCGGCCCAGGAGCGGCTCATCACCATTGAGGACGCCCGCGAGCTCGGCCTGCACCGCGACTCCCGCCACTCCCAAGTGGTCAGTTTCGAGACGCGCGAGCCGAACATCGAAGGCGCCGGGGAGGTCTCGGCCTCCCGCCTGTTCCGGGAGGCGCTGCGCATGTCCCCCGACCGGATCATCGTCGGCGAGGTCAGGGGCGGAGAGGTCCGAGTCATGTTGGAAGCGATGTCGACCGGCACCGACGGATCTCTGTGCACCATGCACACCAGCTCCTCGCAAGGCGTGTTCTCGAAGATCAAGAGCTTCGCGCGCGACGGTGGCCTCGACCCGGAGGCCGCGGCCGAGAAGATCGCCGAAGGACTCGACTTCATCGTCCAGATCCGCCACACGCCCTCCCGCGGCCGGTACATCTCCTCGATCCGTGAAGTCCGCGGCGCCGAGGGCACGCAGGTGGCCTCCAACGAGCTGTGGGAGGAGGGCCGGGACGGGCGGGTCCTGTTCCGCACCATGCCCTCCCAGGCCCGTGCCGAGCGGCTGCTCGAGCACGGCTGGGTCCGGCCGGAACTGGCCCGGTGGTGACCATGGACGCCACAGCCGCATTCCTGGGCGCCGCCTTCGGGCTCGCCGTCACCGGCGCGGTCCTGGCCGCCCGCCGCCCCGCACCCGAGGTCGACGAAGACACTGACGCCCCTCCGAGGCGGGTCGTGCCGTGGCGGCGTCTGGTCCTGACGGTGGTCCTCGCGGCGGCAGTGTTCGCCGCGACCGGGTGGCCGGTCGCGGCCGCCGCTGCGGCCCTGCTGGCATGGTTCGCGCCCCGCATCTTCGGCGGGGCCCGCGAGTTCGCGGCGTCGATGGCCCGCATCGACGCGGCGGCGGCCTGGGTCGAGTCGCTGCGCGACAACCTGGTCGCGGCCACGGGCCTGGAGGCGACCATCGTCGCCTCGGCCCGCCGCGTCCCTCCAGGGCTGCGCCCGGAGATCCAGGCGATGGCGCAGCACCTCCGCGCCGGCGCGCCCCTGGAATCGGCACTGCTGGACTTCGCTGCCGCCGCAAACGAGCCGATCGTCGACGATGCGGTGATCGCACTGTCGGAGGCCAGGACCAGCGCCGGGAATCTCGCGCAGGTGCTGACCCGGTTGGCCGAAGAGGCACGGGAAGAGGCGGGACGCCTCATGCGCATCCGCGCGGCCCGGGCCCGGATCCATACCGCCGCACGGCTGATCACCGCGGTCATCATCATCATGACGACGCTGCTGATCGCCTTCGGCTCCTCGTATCTGGAGCCCTACGACGGCGCCGCCGGGCAGGTGATGCTCGCGGTCGTGTTCGCGTTCGCGGCACTGGGCCTGTGGTCGCTGTTCCGGCTCGCCCACGAACCGCAACCGCCGAGCTTCCTGCGACCGGCCCAGCTCGAGGAGTCCCTGTCATGAACGTGCTGCTCGCCGCCGCACTCGGCATCACCTTCGGGCTCGCGGCCGCCGGGGCCGTCCTGGTCCTGCGCCCCGCCCGTCCCCGAGCCGCGGCCGCGCTCGCCTCAGTCACCGACCGCGCCCCGCTCGCGAGCATCGCCGATGATCGGGGTGAGGTCCGCCGGTGGCCGCCGCCGCGGATGCGCACCGACCTCGCCGCGATCGAACTCTCCCCGGCGCTCTTCCGCCATCGCCTGGTGCGCACCGTCACCGCCGCCGTCGCGGTCCCGCTCATCGGGGCAGGACTGCTCACCGCCGCCGGCATCGGGGGCGTGCTGGTACCCGCGGCCGGGCTCAGCGCGTTCGCCGGACTCATCGCCTACCAGTTGACCCGCGCGCACCTGCGCGCCGAGGCGAACGACGCGCGCGATGAGTACCGCAGGGGCCTGGCGACCTACCTCGGGCTGGCGGCGATGCGCCTGTCCTCGGGTGCGGGGATCGAATCGGCGCTGCGCAAGGCGGCCGCCGCAGGGCACGGCCCGGTGTTCGCGGCCATCCGCGCCGCGCTCGACCGGGCGGCGCTCCTGGGACAGTCACCCTGGGACGCCCTGGCCGACCTCGGGGAGCGCGTCGGTGTCGCCGCGTTCGAACAGCTCGGCGCGACCGCCGGTCTCGCCGGCGAATCCGGTGCCCGCATCGGCACCTCGCTCGCCGACCGCGCCCGCGCCCTGCGCCTGGCCCGTCTCGCCGAGCTCGAGACGAAGGCCAACATCGCCACCGAGCGGATGAGCCTGCCCGTCGTCGCACTCGCCACCAGTTTCCTCCTGCTGATCGGCTACCCCGCCATCACCTCCGTCCTGACAGGACTCTAAGCCGCGACCAAACCACCAACAGAGAGAACGCACCATCGGGGGATGACATGTACCACGCATATTTCGAGTGGATCCGCTGCCACGTAGCCGAGGTCGCCAGTGCCGCCCGCGCGGACGGCGGCCAGGGCGGGATGTCCGACGAGGTCTCGTGGACCGCGATCATGGTCGCGGCGGCGATCGCCGCCGCCACGGCCATCGCGGGCGCCGTGGTCGCCAAGGCGTCCGGGATCGCGTTCTAGGCCCACATCCATGAGCACCGCATTCCATGACCTCCTGCGAGTCCGCACGGTGCAGCGCAGGTTCGGCGCTCCGGCCCGGGGACATCGGCAGGGCGCCACCGCCATCGATTCCGAGCCGCTGCCGCTGCTGCGGGGGCCGGCCTGGAACCGCGGCGCCGGCGTGGTCGAATCCGTCATCGCGGTGTTCGCCGTGTTCCTCTTGCTGTGGTTCAGCATCCAGCTGGGGATCTGGGCCCACGCCCACCATGTTGCCGCGGCCGCCGCGCAAGCCGCGCTCGCTACCGCACGGACCGAAGACGGCTCGGCCGGCTCAGGGGCCGCCACTGGCGCGACATCACTGGGGATCAACGCCGGCGGGTCGTTGGAGGATGCCAGCATCACCGTCGACCGCGGCGCCGAGACCGTCACCGTCACCATCACCGGGCACGCGCCCGGGGTCATCCCGGTCCCGAACTGGTGGGGCGTTGAAGCCTCGGCGACCGGCCCGGTCGAGCGGTTCGTCCCGACCGGGGAAGGCAGTTGAGTCATGTCCGCTACCGACGCGCTGTTGGCGCCGCCGCCGGGCCTGGACCATCGCCCACATCGCCATGCCGGGTCGGGGGTGGTGGAGGTGGTCCTGATGTCGCCGCTGGTGGGTTTCATCGCGCTGGTCATCTTTGGGGCCGGCCAGATCGTGTTCGACCGGATCGCGACCGACGGGGCGGCGCACGCAGCAGCCCGCGCCGCAAGCCTGGAGCTCACCATGGGCGAGGCCCAGAGTGCCGCGGCGGCAGCGGTCGAGGCGAGCTTGGGCGACCGGTGCACGGCGTACTCGGTACACCTCTCGGGCGACCTGGCCCCGGGTGGGACTGTCACCGCCACGCTCACCTGCACGGTTGACGTCGAGTCTCCAGTCTGGCCGGCACAGGAGCTGACCTCGACCGCCCTCTCGCCGGTCGACGCCTGGCGCGGTGTGCCATGAACCCCGTCGAACCGCTCCCACTCCTGGTTGCCGACGGCGACGGGTCGCGGCACCGGGCCAGTGCCGGATGGGCGACGGGCGTCGTGGTGGTCATGCTCTTCGCGCTCGTGGCCGTGCTCGGGCTGGTCGCCGACGCCGGGCTCACCGTCGCGGCGAAAGCCCGCGCGCAGACGGCCGCGGCCGAGGCCGCCCGCGCTGGCGCGGCCGAGCTCGATGTGGAGTTCCTGCGCACCAACGGCATCATCCGACTCGATCCCGCCGCCGCGCAGGCGGCGGCCAGCGCCTGGCTGGGTGCAACGGGGCACTCGGGCACCGCTTCGGCGACGGTCGCCGAGGTCACCGTGACGATCCAGGACGCCCACCCGACGCAGGTCCTCACCTTCGTCGGGGTGTCGTCAATTCCGTTCACCGCCACTGCGACCGCGGCACCCAATCAGGGTGATGACGCCGCGGCTGGCCCGATCACAGGGAGTCCGCCATGACCCGCATTGCCACACCCACCACGGGCCCGTCGTTCGGCGCGCGGATGGCATGGGGCGCCGTCGCCGGGCTGGGCCTGGCGGTCCTGCTCGCCGGCGTGCCGGCGGCACTGGCCTCCGGGTTCGGATGGCCGCCACCGGTGCCGGACCAGGACGCCCTCGCCTACCCGCACCTGCACGAGTCCGAATACCTTGCCATCGCCCTGGCATGGGCCGGATGGCTGGTCTGGCTGTGGCTGGCGTGCACCGTCATCGCCGCTCTCGTCCACTATCTGCGGTGGGGGATGCGCCCGGAGACGCTGCGCGATTCGGCCTCTCCGGCCCGATGGCTCGCCGGGGCCCTCATCGGCACGGTCGCCACCGCCCTGCCCGCCACCGGAGCCCTGGCCGCCCCCGCGGCCCCGGCGCCGACGAGTGCCGGCCTCGACACCGGTGCCGACGCCGAAACAGATACGCCGACGGCCCGGCCCCTGGTCTGGACCACGGCTGAGACCGCGTCGGCCGAGCCCGAACCGGTGGCAGCCGCGACGCCGGTCACCGCTGGCAGTCCCGATCTTGACAGCGGCGAGACGATGCATACTGTGCGGCAGGGCCAGGACCTGTGGACGATCGCCGGCATCCACTACAACGACCCCACGCTGTGGCCGCTGATCTGGGAGGCCAACAAAGGCACCGTCTTTGCCGACGGTGAGACTTTCACCGACCCGGACGACATCAAGCCGGGTTGGGTACTGCGCATCCCCGCCCAGACGACCGCCGCCGACATGGAGCCCGACGACGACGGATTCATCACCGAGACCGTCGACCCCGATGAGACCCTGTCGGGCTATGCCGAGGAGTACCTCGGTGACGCGTCCCGGTACGGAGAGATCTTCGAGGCCAATGATGATCGGGTGCAAGCCGATGGCCGGACCCTGGACGACGCCGATGTCATCGTCGACGGCTGGCAGATCCGGATCCCTGTCGAACCTGACCTCCCACCCGCACCGGCAGCGGAACCGGAAGGGGAACCGCCGGTCCCGGGCGACGGGGACGACGGTCCGGTCGATACCGCACCAGATGAGCACACCGGCAGCGAACCGCCCCCGCCCGCCCCCGAGCCGGACACCGGAACGGATGGGGATACCGCGCGGGAGGTGGCCGAAGAGGACAACACAGGAGTGCTCGATGATGTCCCGTTCGGCATCTGGCTGACCGGCGGCACCTGCCTGGCCGCGGCGACCATCGCCGCGATCGCGCTGCGGCTGAAGCGTCGGCGCACCTCGGCCGATCCCGGCAGCGACCGGAACGAACCCGATGCCGCCTGGACCGGCCGGCTGTCCGATCTCGAAGCGCGCATCGAAGCCGAGCACCGCAAGCTGACCGCCGCACCAGCAGGACCCGGACCCGCCATCGCCGATCCCGACGAGCCCGAATCCGAGGCCGAGCGCGGCCCGGTTGCGGTGCGGCAGTTGGCCGCCGACGGGATCGGTCTGCTCGGACCCGGCCAGCACGGGGTCGCCAGAGCCGCGATCATCGCCGCCGCTAGCGCCGGCGCCGAAGTGCGCCTCACGCAGGCCGCGAACCTCCGCCTCGACCTCGACGAGGCGCATCTGCCCAGGTGCGTGACCCTGACGCCGGACATCGACGGCGCCCTCGCCGGGCACCAGTCGTCAGGCGATGTCCTGCTGGTGTGCGCCGACACCGAGGTGACTCCCGCCGACCCGGCTTCGTTCCCGCAGTTCCTGTCCACCGACGGGCACGGGGCGATCATTCTGGGCGAATGGGAGCCGGCCACGGTCCGTGTGGCTGGCGACGGCACGATCGAAGACGCTCCGGAGAGCGCCGCGGACCTCGGCATCCTGCATATCGCCGATCGCGACACTACCGCCAGCTTGCTGCAAAGCCTCAAAGAGACCGACACCACCGCCGCACCACCTGAGGACTTGGCTCCCGCTGGCGCGGGGACCGCCGAGCATGGTCCGACCGCGCCCGCGCACGCTGACCCCGGCGGTGACCAGACGGGGCCGGACAGCGGCGAACCCGTCCCTTTGGACAGCGCACCCACGGCAGCGGCCGATCCGGCCGTGCCTGTCGCGCGCCTGTGCCTGTTCGGACCTCCAGAGGTCTACATCGGCGATCACGCAGTCGTCTTCAAGAAAGGGCGGCGCGCCAAGGCCTTCCTGGCCGTCCTCGCCCTCGCGGACGGGTCGGTCAGCAGAGCCGACCTCCTGCACGCTGTCCTGCCCGAGCACGATGATCTAACACGAGCCCGCTCGAATCTCAACACGATCGGCTCATCACTGCGCGGCAACCTGCAACAGGCCCTCGGCACCGACTCGCCGATCTACCACTGGGACAAGCACATCGACCGCTACGAACTCGATCCGGCGGTCTTTGTCACCGACCGCGACGCCTTCGACAGCGCCGAGCAGGCCGCAGCACTCGCCACCGATCCGAAGCACGCCGCCGCGCATCTGGAACAAGTGGTGCGCCTCTACACCGACGACCTGGTACCGGACCTCCACACACCCCAGGTCGACCAGCTGCGAGTGCAATACCGCGCTGCCGCCGCCCGCGCCGCACGGAAGCTGGCCGACCACTACGCCGAGCACGGCGACCGGGCCCGCGCCGAGCACCACCGCGCTCGTGCCCGTGTGCTCGATGTCAGCGAGACGGCACCACCATGACCGCCGCCCTCGCCCTGCTCGCCGCATTGGCAGTGCTCCTGCTGGGGCCCTACGCATTCGCGTTCGAATCGGCACTGGCCGGCGGGCGGTTCGCCCCCGACCTCACCGCGCGGCAACGGCGCGTCACGGCCGCGATGATGATGGCCATCGGCGGCGGCGCCGCCCTCGCCGTCGCACACACCAGCGCGCTCCGGCCCGCGTCGGTCGCCTTGGTCGCCGCCGCGGCGGCAACTCCGGTCCTCGCCTTCATCGACATCCGCGCACGCCAGCTCCCCCTGCCGCTCTCCGGCCTGCTCGCCGCCGCAGCGGCACTGGCCTTCAGCATCGACGCCTGCTTCTATGGCACTTGGTCGCACACCTGGAGCGCACTCGTCTCTGCCCTCGTCACCGGGTCGGTCGCCGCCGTGTTCTGGTACCTCGTCCGGGGCTCGCTCGGACTCGGCGACGTCGCCTTGCTCACCGTCATCGCCCTCTACCTGGGATGGCATTCCTGGGCGGCCGCATGGCTCGGCGTCCTGGCCGCGACCTTCGCCGCATGCATGCTGGCCCTCGCCCACAAGATCCGGTACCGCACGAAAGGCGCCCGGATCCCGCTCGGACCCACTTACCTCGCAGTGTGGTGGATCCTCGAAGCGCTCAACCTCGCCACCTGAGAGCCCAACGCCACCGATATCAGTAAGTCCATAATGGACTATCGCGACGAAGAGAAAGGCCTCCCCTCCCAGCCGCAGCGGGGAATGACGCTGGGGCGGCGGCCGCGTTGCAGCCGTCGCGGAGGCGCCCGATCAGGCGCCTCCGCCAAAGCGTGCGTCAGGGTTTCTCGCTGCCGCTGCCGCTGCCGCTGCCATCGAACGGGCCCTACGACGCGGACGGTCCCCCCCGTCCCTCGGCCCTGCGGCGAGTTCCGATGCCGCACGGCGCAGCTCGGCCGCCAGCTGCTCGGCGGCTGCGGTCACCGCGGCACCACGCTCGGCATCCTCGATCGCGTTCGCCGCCGCAGTGGCCAACAGCTCCACACTCCGGCCGAATTCGCGAAGCAGATACTCGGATGGAAGGTGACAGGCGCTGGCAATGGCGCTGGCGGCGTCGGTCAGTTGTGCGAGTTCGGTGTACTTCGTGTGCTTACCCACCGCAGGACGCTCGCCGGTCGGAGTTCGGGAGCCGCGATCCGAGGATGTGGGCACGTGAGCCCTTCGCGACTGCGCCCGAGTCCAGGATCTCCGCGATCGCGGCCACGGCGGCAGGCACTTCCTGGGACTCAGCCACGATGGCGCGCGCGGCAGATGCCAGCGCCGAGTCCTCGGCATACCAGGCGGCCAAGGCCGCCAGTGCGGCGCAGGCGGTCCGGGCGGTCCCGTGGGCGCAGCGGGTGAGCTCGTTCCACAAGTGGCATCCGGCTGCGGCCGTGTCGGTGCCGTCGAGGATGTGGCTGACCGCGGCGGCGAACAGCTGGGCGTCGGTCGCTAGCGCGGCGGACAGGTTGATCGCCTCGGGTGCGGCAAGGGGTCGCATGTGCGAGAGGAGGTCGTCAAGCTGCGCGCGGTCGCTGGCGGCCAGGGCGGCGGTGTCTGCGCGGGCGGCGAGCATTCGCAGCCACGCGATCTGGTCGTTGGCGGCGACCAGCTGGTCCCGATCACTGATGCCCTCGGGCAGGCCGAACAATTGCATCCGGTCAGCGCGCACCGTGTGTGCGCGGATCGCGATTGCTGTCAGGCGGGCCCAGGCCGGATCGAGGTCGGGGAGCGGCGCGGTGTCGAGTTCCTGGTCGGAGTCGGTGTCCTCATCCAGGCAGCTGAAGCGTGTCCCATGATCGGTCACCGCCAGGATCGTGCAGCGCTCGATGAAGTCGAGCGCGGCGTGGAATTCGCCCACACGCATGATCGCGCTGGCGATGTCGGTGGGATCGTCGGCGAACCCAATGAGCCACCCGCGGACGGCTCCGGTGAGGCTGAGGACCTCGCTGAACTCCGCGAGCTCCTCCTCACGCTCGTACCTGAGATGGCGCAGGGGCGCGGCCGCGACCCGCAAGGGGTCCTCAGGGCCGAGGGCGATTGCCACCAGGGCTTCCCGGGGCGGTTCGTTCAGGAGGTGGGGCACGAGTGCGGCCAGGATGCCGGGGTCGGCGTCGGCGAGCTCGCGAGGTCGAGGGAGGTGGGCGGTGTGCATGATTCCTGCTTTCTTCAAGTGGCTGGTGCACTGCGGGCGCGGCCGGGATCCAGTGAGCAGGCTCGGCCGCGCTCGCGGTGTGGACTTTTCAGGAGCGCGATCGCGCCTGCAGCGCAATACGCGGCAGGCGTGTGCGGCGCCGCGCTAGTACGGCGATCGCGGCCCTGGTGATCGCTGCGCCTGGGGGCTGCCGTCGCGCTCGATTCGAGGGAGGAGCGCGTCGGCGCTGACGCCGGAGGCGATGAGTTCGGCAAGAACCTGCACGGCAGGGGCTGGCGCTGGTCGGTGGCGGCTGCGGTGATGGCCGCAGGCGCGGCGGCAAGATCCCCGGTCCGCCAGGCGGCGAGCCCGGCGAGCGTGGCGGCCATCCGCCGTACCGGGCCGGTGGCGTGTCTGGCGATCTGGAACCACAAGCGGGCGGGGCTCGGCTCCGGCCGCGGATCCCGGAGTCCCCGCTGAGCGGGCTTGGACCGCTGTCTGGCCTTCCAGACCCGTTGCAACAGGGCCGGTGTGCACGGCCGGGCGTCGCAAGAGCGCCCCCCGGGGGGCGCCGTCGTACCCCGTTGCCGGTCAACGACGGCGCCCCTAGGGCGAGTCCGGTCGCCGGTCAGGCGAGGTCGCGGACCCGGTAGGTGAGGGGGGCTTCGGACTCCAAGGTCAGCAGCGCGACCTGGTCCTTCCCGGGCGGTTCGGTGAGCTTCGCCATCGCCTTGCTGACGGATCCGTAGGAGTGCTTGGAGACGAGGTCGCCGTGCAGCACGCGCAGTTCCCGCACTACCTCTGCGATCTTGTAGGACTCCCCGGCGTTATCCGGCTGTTCGAGGAACTCCCGCACCAGACCGCTGAGCTGGTTCTTGACCAGTTTGGAGGTGCCGTTGCCGCGGAGGTTTGATCCGGCCCGGCGGTCCTTGGGCATGCCCGGGATCGCTTTGACAGTGCCGCATTCAGGGCAGGCCACCTGGTCGGGCGCGTCGACTGGCTGGACGTGCGCGGCCTGATCGAGCAGGGCGGCCGGTTCCGTCCCCGTCCATGTCCAGGTGCACTCGCTCGACTGGGGGTCGAACGGTCGCGAGCACTCGATCAGGCCCTGGTGGGCCAGGGCCCGCAGCGCGGTGAGCAGGTGCAGGGACGTGGCAGAGACGTATCCGGCGGCGGCGATCTCGGCGGTGGTGAGCGGACCGGTGGCCCCGGCGAGGGTGCGGGCGGCGTGCATGACCATCTGGTCGGCGTCCCGGGCCTCGGGCTCCGTTGCCTGATCGTCCGCGGAGGCATCAGGGGCGCTGGTATCGGGCTCGGTGCCCGCTCGCGTGCCGGTCGCGGGAGCGGCGGGTGCGGTCGGTGCCGCGGTGGGGCGGTTCGTGTTCTCGGCGGCCGCGGTTTCGCCTGCCGCAGGGGCGGGGAGGATCCAGGTCCACTCCCGGGCGGTGTCGGCCCCGTTGACGCGGAGCACTGGCGGGGTGGTGTCGGCGAGCTGCTTGAGGATCTTTCCGGCCAGTTGCTTGGAGACACCGGTCCCTTGAGCGATCGCGTCGAGGTCGTGGCCACCGGGGTGGGTGTTGAGGAAGTCGGCGATCTTGCGGGTAGCGGGGTCGGGTTGTTTCGCAGCCATCGGCTGCTCCTTTCAGGTAGTGATTGCCGTGTGCACGACGATGGCTCGACTCCCAGGGGAGGTCGAGCCATCGGCGAGTGGATCGGGAAGTGGTTCGTCGGTCGGCTGGTCTCCGTTCGTTCGCGGGCTGGTTCAGGTGGGATCGGCGTCCTCGTGGCGCGGTTGCGCCCTGCAGGTGAGGCCGTAGCCGGTGAGTGCGTGGTGGACGCGGTCGGGAAGGGGGCGGGTGCGGTGGCGGGCGTTGTTGAGCGCCTCGCCGAGCCGGTATCCGTCGGCGCACTGGTAGCCCTTGGGGACGAAGGCGTCGCCGTATACCGTGACGTACTTACGCAGGCGAGTCAGGAGCAGGTCCCATTGGTGCTGGCGGGCGTTCCAGATGAATCCGAGTGCGTCAAGGCGATCGCGCACCCACTCCGGTGCGCCCTGGGGGTGGGCGCGGAGGTTGCTGATCCGCTTGCCGAGGTGGTATCCGTCGTCGCTTGTGAAGTCGGAGGGAACGAGCAGATCACCGTGGTGCGACCGGTATTGCTCGAGTTCGTCGAGGAAGGTCGTCCACCGGTGCTCCTCGACGTCCCACACCATGCCCAGGGCCGCGAGGTCCTCCAGCACTGCTTCAGGAGCGGTATGGCGGCGTTTGCGGGCGCGCCCGAGCCGCTCGGGCAGGTCGAAGCCGTCCGGGCTGGTGTAGTCGGCGGGGACGGTGAGGTGGCCGTGCTCGGTGTGGAAGGCGCGGGCGTGGTCGAGCAGCACCTGCCACCGGTGGGCGTCCAGGTCCCACACCATGCCAGCGGCCGTCAGCGCCGCCTGTGCATCGGCAGGGAGCGTCGCGCGGTGGCGTCGTGCTTCGGCGATCGCTCGTCCGAGTGCGTATCCGTCGGGGCTTTTGAAGTCCGCTGGCGGCAGTGGCGAACGTTGTTCAGCACGGTGGGTTTGGAAGTGGGAGACCAGGTCGTCCCAGCGTTGCTGCTTCGGGTCGGCGCCGATGCCGATCGCCTCCAGGGCGGCGCGGGTCGGGGGTAGCAGCCGCTCCCAGTCCTGTCGGGCCTGGTGCAGTCGTGCACCGAGCCGGTAGCCGTCTTCGCACCGGTACCGGGTGGCGATGAGGCAGTGCCCGTGCTCGTCGGTGAACGCCCGGGCATGGTCGATCAGGCGGGTTTCATTGACGGTTTGGCGGTCCCAGATGATGCCGAGCGCATCGAGCTCGGTGCGGATGGGGTCGGGGATCCGGTCGGGGTGGCGGCGCATGCCCACGACCCGGGAGCCGAGCTGGTACCCGTCGGGGAAGGCGAATCGGGCGGGGACATCGCCGTGCCCGTGTTCGGTGGTGAACTGCCGCAGCCGTTCCAGCAAGACCGCCCATCGGTGGGCCCGGTCGTCCCAGACCATGCCCAGGTCCTCGAGTGCGTCGACTCGGTGCGACGGGAGCAGCCCCTGGCGGCGGCGCTGCCGCTGGTACCGGATCCACGAACCCAGGGGGGTCCCGGCCTCGGTGTGGCTGGCGGGAACGCGCAGGTGCCCGTGTGCGGCTGCGAACGCGGTTGCGGCGTTGTATCCCTCCTGCCAGGCGGTCGTCGTGCGGCGCACCAGCAACAGCCGGAGGCGTGCGGCGAGGCGGGCGTCGGCGCCTGCCGGAAGCTCGATGGTGATCCGGTCGGGCAGTTCGATCGGTGTGCGTTCCTCGCTGCGGCGCTGTCGGTCGAGCGCGAAGGCGAGGTCGCTGTCGAGGGAACGCAGGGCGTTGACCGCCTCCCACAGCACCTCCCACTGTTGGGGGTCGAGGTCGGTGATGGCGGTGGTGTCGTCGGCGGCGGGGATGACGATGGGGACAATGATGGTCGCGATCCCCTCGCCGGTGGGGCTGGGGCGCAGGGCTCGGCCGATGGCTTGGACGGTGTCGACCGGGCTGTGTTTGGCGTGAGTGAAGATGACGCCGTCGATGCTGGGGACGTCGACGCCTTCACTCAGGCACCGGACGTTCGACAGGACGGTCGCCGCGGCGGGCGGGTGGCGGAGCGCGTCGAGGTGGCGGCGGCGAGTGGGGGCGAGTGTGGTGCCGTCGAGGTGGACGGCGTGCACCGTCCCCGGGCGCTCGGATTCGGGGAGCAGGTCGCGGGCGGCGGGTAGGCCGCGGGTGAACTCCTTGGAGGAGTTGATGCGGTTGGCGAAGGCAATGACGCGTCGCAGCCCGAACTGCTTGACGGCTTTGAGGCAGGCCAACTGGGCGGCGAGGAGGCGCAGATCGCGGCCGGTCCCGTCGCTGATGGTCCAGTCGTGGTCGGCGTCGTTGAGGGCGTGGAGGAGGTCGACTTCGCCGATCCCGATGACGGCGACGCGGTAGTCGTCAAGGTGGCCCTCGCGGATCGCCTCGGCGAAGGGGTAGCGGTAGGCGACCGGACCGAACAGGTCTTCGTCCGACATCGAGTCGTACGCGGCGGAGTCGTCCGCTTCCAGGTCGATGCGCGGGGTCGCGGTCAGGAACAGGCGGCGCGCGGCAGGCAGCGCCTGGTTGTGGAGGATGTGGCTGGTGGGGCCGGGGGTCCCGGTGAGGTGGTGCGCCTCATCGCAGATCAGCAGGTCAGCGCTGCCTCCGGCGTGCAGGAGCGCGTGCCCTAGGACGGGTGCGGAGCGGTACGTGGCCACCACCAATCGGCGCCCGGAGAGTCCGGCGAGATGGGCGCGGATGGCCTGGGGATCGGTGGAGGTGGCGGCACGCAGGCCGGAGAGCGTCTCGGCGGTGTCGAGGTCCGTGTCGGTGATGGTGTCGTCCGAGCACACCGCGAGCACGCCGTCGAGGTGCGTGTGTCGTCTCCAGGTGGCGATGACTTGGGCGACGAGGGCGAGGGTGGGGACGGTGACGATGATGAGGCCCTCGCCCGGGCAGAGGCGATCGGCGGCAGCCAGGGCGATCAGGGATTTCCCGGTGCCGCAGGCGGCGTGCACCTGGGTTCGGTCGTGGGCTTTGAGTTGTGTGCAGATCGCCTCGACGGCGTCGCTCTGATAGGGACGTAGGTTCACGGAGGGCTCCTTCATTGCGGGACATCGACAACCCGGGCCTCCGAGGAGATCCGGGCGCCAGGGACGGCAGGTGGGATGGGACCACCGCTCCGAGCGGGTGTCGAGTCCGCGACGAGTGCTCGGGCAGTGTGGGGGTTCGGGTTTCGGCAGACGCCAGCAGCGCCGCGATCGACTCCAGGGCAGGAACAAGCTCGGGCTGGAGAACCGGTGTGGGTCGCCGGCCCGAGCGCGATGCATGCCCTGGCTGGAGGCCGGGGTTAGCGGGGTCTGCGTGCAGCACGGTCGCCGAGGATCGCCTTCAAGGAGCGGCCGGTGGGCAGGTGGACCCAGAAAGCGGTCGAGGTGTTGCCGGGAATGCCGGTGTAGTCGCGGGCGGCGGCTGTCGTAGAGGTATGGAGGCGACCGTCCTCGCCCAGGAGCATGCCGTCGCTTTGGATGGTCACGGTGTAGGAGTAGGCGGGAGCGCCGCGGCGGCGGCGGGTGAAGCGGAGTCGATCGCCTTCGGTCAGTTCGCCGGACTTCAAGAGCACGCCGATGCTGCTGAAGCGTCGGCCGTAGCCGGGGCGGAAGGGCCTCGGCTCGCGCAGCGGGGGTTGCCCGTCAGGGCCGGTTTCGAGGAGGCCGAGGACCCGTTCGAGGACTTGGTTGGCGCTCTCGCCGGGTTCGGCGAGGTCGGTGAGGTGGTCGAGGACCGTCCCGGTGATGTGGATGGTGAAATGCTCGTTCATGTGCTGCTTTCTGGTAGCGGTAATGCGGTTCGGGATGGGTCTGTCCGCACGAGCGCGTCGTGCGGCCAGGGTGTTGTCGGCAGGAGCGGGAGGCCGCCGCGCGGGCGGCCTCCCGTGTGCGGTCAGATCGCTTTCGCGGCCTTGGCGAGTGCGTCGGTGACGGCGTCGGCGAGGACGTCGACCACTGCACTGGGCTTGGGGCATGGGATGTGCTCGGCGTGAGCGAGCGCTCTGGAGCGGGCGGGCCCGAGTTGGATGACCGCGCACCCGGCCTCGGTGAGTTGCTGGCACTGGTCGGCGACGACCTGCCGCTGGGAGGCGGCGAGGTCTCCGTCGGTGATCAGCACCAGGGCGCGGGTGTTGCCGTCGACCTGGTCGAGGTCGAGGGCGGCGATGAGGCCGGCGATGGCGACGTCGGCGTGGTCGGTGGCGTACTCCAGGACCGGCTGGGGCACCTTCTCGGGGGTCTCGCCGACGGCCAGCAGTGCACGGGCCCGTTCGCCGAAGCTGGTGGCGGCGGCAGCGCCGCCGGAGATCTTCGTGGCGTGGGCGAACATCCACGCCGCCGATCCGGCGGGGTCGAACCAGTCGCTCATGGATCCGGAGACATCGACGGCGATTCCCACGCGCGCTTCGGGGTCGGCCGGTGCCGCCTTGGCCCGCTGGGTCCACATCTGCGCGGTGACCAGGGCGCCGGCGGCTTTCTGTGCGGCGGCGGACTGGACGCCGCGCATGTTCAGCCGTCCTGGCGGGAGCGCGGCGGGGGCGCTGGTGTGCCCGGGCGGGCGCTGCGCGGCCTTCTTGATCGCCGCACCGAGTGTCGCGGCTCCGGCGCGTTCGGCGTCGGTGGGGTCGCGTTCGGCCTCGGGCGAGGTGAACTTGTCCCACAACTGCTTCCCCGCCTCGGGAGTGGAGTTCCCGCCGGCCCCGGCGCCGCCGCCGGTGAGGTTCCAGCCGGTAGCGGCGTCGGGATCGGCGGCGGTGGGGGTGTCGGCGGCGATCTGGGCGAGCGCGCCGGCGATGGCGTCCTCGACTGCTGTGAAGGCGCCGGTGGCGGCGGCGGTGTTCGCGGCGTCCTTGGCCTGCCGGTTGATCAGGGCCCGGGACCAGGCGACGGCGAGGTCTTTCATCCGGCCGGTGTCGGTGTCGGGGCAGATGATCGCGCCGCGCCACAGCTGCTGGAGCCGGTTGAGCAGGTCGGCGCCGAGGACGGCGTGCAGGGCCTGGCGGGCGGCGGTGATGCCGGGGTCGGTGCGGTCGAACACGCCGGCGTCGACCCGGCCGAGGGTCAGGCAGGCGGCCTCGGCGGCCTGCGCCAGGTCCAGCAGCGGGTATGAGCTCGCCGCGGCCGCGGCGGGTTGGAGCTGATCGGCGGCTGAGCGCAGCCACTGCCGGTCGTCGGGGCGGCGCTTGAGGTGGGCCGCTTCGATGCGGATCTCCTCGAGGAGGACGGCGGCGCGGGCGACCCAGAACGGCCAGGCGTCGTCGAGGTCCCACTGGGTGTGGCGGATGTGGGCGCCCTGGTGGCACAGGACGCCGAGGAGGACCGGGTACCAGAAGTGGTCGAAGGAGTCGGCCACGTCCATCTCGTCGGGGGCCAGGCCGGGGCAGCACAGGTCAGTGTCGAGCTCGACGACCTTGTGGGTTTTGAGGTAGGCGCCAGCGGCGCCGTGCCCGGCCCCGGGAGTCGCGACGACGGTCGTGCCGCCGGTCCCGAGGATGACGGCGAGCAGGTCGGTCAGGTCAGCTGAGACCTGCGCCCATGCGGGATCGCAGGGCGTGGGGGTGAGGCCGGTCGGCTGGTGCGGGTGCTGTCGACTCATGTCGATGCTCCATTCGGTTGCGGTTGCGGTTGCGGTTGCGGTTGCGATTGCGATTGCGGTGGTGCTGGTGTGGGTGCGGTCGCCGTCCCGGCAGGGGACGGCTGCGCTGGCGCGGGCGGCGCGGGGGCGGTGGTGGTGGTGAGTTGGACGCCGAGGGTCAGCGGGCGGGCGCGGGTCCCGGCGACGGCGGAGACGGCCTGGGCGACCTGGGTGCGGTCGGCTTCGGGGGCGATGCCGACGAGGTTGTGCAGGGCGAACCGCTCGCCCATGAGGCGGGCGGTGTCGCGGAACGCGATGAGCTCCCGCATCTGCGGCGCCCACGTGACCTTGCCTTCGGTGTGCTTCTTGGACAGTGCTTTGGCGATGGTGATCGCCGCGGTCGGGACGCCGAGCTGGGCGGCGAGGTCGTAATCGGTGTGGATGTCGATGTGGATGCCGAACCGGGAGGCGAGCGCCTCGGTCAGGACCGCACCGTGCACGAACGGGTTGTGCCCGGCCAGGACGTAGAAGCCCTCGGCGGCGGTGACGGTTTCGTTCTTGTGGGCTTTGATGGCGATCTCGCCGCGTCCGTCCATGGCCGGGTAGAGCGTGGCCAGCACCGGCGGGGCGATGAGGGTGGCGTCGTCGATCAGCAGCGCCCGGCCCTCGCGCATGGCCCGCACCAGGGGCCCGTAATGGAAGACGAAGGTCCCGTCGGTCTCCTGGGTATACTCGCCCACCAGGTCGCCGACGCAGGTGTCGCCGTCGCCGGCGACGGTGACCAGGTCGGGGAAGGATGCCTCAGCCAGGGCGGTCTTGCCCGTCCCTGGCGGGCCTTGCAGCAGCACGGGGATGCCGGCCGCGCGCAAGTCCTGCAGGACCTCGACGTCGGGGCGGCCGTGGAGGTCGCGCGGGAAGTACGAGGTGCCGTTGGGGCGCGCCACGGGCGCCACGCGGCGGCGCCGCCCGGAGGTCGGGGCCGGGGCGGGTGCCGGTGCGGGCGCGGCCTGGGGCGCCTGGTTGGTGGTGTCGATGGCGAACAGGAGTGGTTTGCCGCCGAGGTTGACCGCGTCGCCATCGGCGACCAGGCGCTTGAGCGATTGGGAGACCGCACCGGAGGAGGTCTGCCCGTTCTTGAGGACTTCGGCGTAGACGGCGGCGACGGTCATCGGCTGGCCGCTGGCGGTGAGGATGTTCTGGATCTCGCGTTTGAGTGCGTTCGGTGGTCTGCCTGACATGCTGCTGCCTTCCTGTTGCAGGGCATGGAGAAACGGTTTGCGCGGGCCCGCTGCAGTGCGGGCCCGCGCAGGCGAGTGGTGCAGCCGCGGCCTCGCTGGAGGCGGCGGGTACGGCGTGCGTGTACAGCGCCGGTGGCAGTCCGGTCGATACGATGCAGGAACTGCTTTTCCTTGTGGCGGAGCAGGGCAGGCGCGGCCCGAGATTTCGCGGTCTGGTGGTCGCGCCTGTTACAGGTCGAGCGGGCTCGACCAGACCCGGGCCGAGTGCGGCGGGTCGGCGATGCGGTGGGCCTCCAGGCTGACGACGTGGTTGTGCAGGTCGTAGAGGCGCTGGACGTCCAGCCACTTGGTGGGTCGCGGCACCGGGCCGGTTGGGACGGTCCCGACGGCGTATCCCGGAGAGTCAGTCAGGTCGAGGACGAACAGTGCGCCCGCGCCGAGCGGATAGGTCCGGCCAACCTCAGGAGAGCGGGGGCCGACGCCCAAGAGCGGGTCGGTCGGCATCACCGGCCAGCGCAGCGCGGTAACCGTGGCGTGCAGCCGGACGTACATGCCGTCCCAGTCCCCAAGCGTGAAGCGCGCAAGGTCGAAGCTGTCGGCCTCGGGCCGGAGGCTGACGGTCCCGAACCGGCCAAGGTCGCGTTCGGCCGCGGGCCAGGTGAGGATGCCCGTCCCCAGCAGCAGCCGCGGCGGCCGATCAAGATCAGTCACGGCCCCTCCCGCTCGTGGCGATCGGGCCGGTCCACGGTGTCGCGTAGAGGCGGACAGTCTGCATGTCGAGGTCGCAGCAGGCCTGCGGGTCAAGCCAGGGCCCGAAGGTCGGCGCGTCGGGGAGCAGGCCGATGGTGGGCGGGCGGTGCGCTCGGCCGGGGAGCCGGTGCAGTCGGCCGCGGCCGATTTCGATCTCGTCGCCGATCGCGACCGTGCGGGGTTGGACGCCGAAGTCGGGGTCGGCCCCGAGGACAGGGGCGCGGACGCCGCTGACCCTGGCAGTCAAGATGACCCGCGTCCCTGCCAGCTCGAGGTCCGGGAGCTGGTAGTTGAGTGTGCGGAGCTTGTTCCCGCTGCTGTAGACGGGTCGGCCGATCTGGAAGCTGCCGAAGCGGCCGATATCGATTTCGGCCGCGGGGAGGCTGAAGATCCCCGAGAGGAGGAACGTCCGTGCAGGTCGGTGCATGCTGGTGCCTTTCAGAAATGGTGCGGACGGCGGGCGCGGCAACGCTGCGGCGCCCGCCGGATACAGGACTGGCTCGTCGGTCGGGTATGGAGTGCAGCGGCGAGGTCAGTTGCCGATGCCGGTGTCCACGAGGTGGCCTGCGACCAGGGGTGCGCCGTGGTCGAGGTCGGCCGCGGGGACGCCGTAGGCGATGACGTCGGCCAGCAGGTCCGCGAGCGGGCAGTGCTCGCCGAGCGCGAGCTCGAGCGCGGAGGTCGCGGTGGCGAGGTCGCCGGTGCGCCAGGCGGCGAGCGCAACGAGTGCGAGAGCGGTGGCCCTGGCGTCGTCGACGCCGATGCGGGCGGCGCCCTGCCACAGTTCGATGCGGGCCTGGACGGGATTCTTGGCCGCCCAGACCGCCTCGATCGCCTCGGCGAGCACCACCGGGTGTTCGGCGAGCGCGAGGCCGAGCTCGACCAGCGTCGGCACGGCGGGGACGCGCGGGTCGGCGAGCGTCGCGGCGAGCAGGCGGCGGTCTGCGGCGGCGAGGTGCTCAGGGTTGGTGGCGCGGCGGCGCCCGATCGCCTCGTGCCGGATGCGGCGTGCGGTCGCGAGCACGTCGAGCGCTACTCGCTCCCCGGCCTCGCGCTGCATCGTGCGGGTCTGGTGGAGTCCGGCACGGCAGGCCAGGGTCCACATGCGCGCGACGACCGGGTCCAGTGCGACGACGCGGTCCCAGGTGCCCGGTGCCGGTTCGCCCGCGCACCTGGCCAGGCGGCTCCATTGGAGACCGTCGGCGGTGATGTGCAGGAGCCGGTCGTTGCTTTGGAACACGGTGTCGCACATGGCGTCCTGGAGCGCGGTGATGCGCGCTGGAAGGGCGGTGGTGTCGTTGGTGTAGGCCAGCAGCCACAGCTGGCGGCAGTCGGCGGCGGTGAAGACGCGGATGAATCGGTCGGCGGCGTCCTCGGTGTCGAGGTCGGCGAGGGGCCAGGAGGCCAGGGCGCCGGTGGTGGCGCCCCAGGAGCCGATGCCGACGATCTCCTCGACCGGGGCCCGGCCCAGCAGGACCGGGGCCAGGGCGGCGACGACGCCGGGGTTGAGCAGGTTGATGGTGCCGACGCCGGAGGCGGCGTACGATCGCAGATACACTGCGTTGTCCTTTCTCACGTTGGGAGGCTTGCGGTGCTGGTGCGGGACAAGAGGGTTCGAGTTCGCTTGTCCCGCACCGCCTTTGGTAGGTGCTGGCCGTCTCAGGCGGCCGCCTGCACGGGTGTCGGTGCGGCGGGGGGCGCTTGGCAGGTGCAGGCACGGTGGATTTCGAGGCGGACGCTGCGGTCGGCGGCGAAGCCGACCGCGTCCGCGTTGAGCCAGCACCAGCCGTCGCCGCGCGGACTGCAGCCCGCCAGATCGGCCTCTTCGCCGCCGACGGCACCGGAGATCTCCAGGCAGACGTGGCCGCGCGCCAGCGCGAGACTCACGGTGGCCGGTCCTTGGGTGTGGAGTCCGGTCCAGCGGGTGAGGCCGGGCCAGGTGTCCTTGTGGAGGACGGCCACGAGCGTCCCGGTGCCGCCGAGCGGGACGCGGTGGAGCGCGAGACGCTGCTCGGTGGCGGGGTGGTGCAAGGCGACCATGCCTTCCCAGCCGGTCCGTCCTTCGGCTTCGGGCTGGCGGAGCACGCCGAGACCGAGGACCTGTACGGCAGACGGGATCTGGCGGTGCTGTTCCTGGGGCGCGGTCATGCCCCCACCTCCGCGGCCGCGTCGTCGTCTCGGGTGTCGTCGCATTCGGCGTCGGCGCGTTCGTCGCGGTAGATCGCCTGGGCGTCGGCGAGGAGCTGGTCGAGGTCACCGCCCCAGCCGTCGGCCCAGTGCCCGGCGTTGCAGACGAAGTCCCGCAACACCTCGGCGCGGACCTCGTTGTCGGCGTAGGCGAGCGGCGCGCCCTGGCCGGTGCGGGCGGCGAACGCGTCGAGGGTCTCCTCGACCAGGTGCCCGCGCTGCTCGTTCGCCACGACCGGGTCGTCGCTGATGCGCGAATCCCGCTGCTGCACGCGGAAGCGGCACGAGCTGCACGGCTCGAACCACCGGTGCGGCTCCTGTCGGCGCTGCCCGCAGTGGCGGCACCAGGTCCAGATCTCCGATCGCCATGCCTGGAGTTCGCGCTCCTCAGCCTCGACATCGCGCCAATACGCACGGAGCGCATCGGTGATGAGCTCGTCGATGAAGGCGCCGGTGCCTTCGCCGCAGTGGAGCTCGTCGACCAGGGCCGCGATGATCGCGTCCCGGTCGGGCAGGTCAGCGCTCGCGCCGGTGGAGGCGGGGCGGAGTCGGAGGGCGGCGCGGTAGGCGCGGGCGCGGTTGCGCTCGGCGAACGTGCGGGACTCATCGTGCACGATCTGGTCGAGGTCGGGCACCGTGATGTCGGCACCGCCAGGCGGTGCTGCGGCGCCGGGACCGGTCGGGTCGGGTTGGTCGGTCACTGGTGTGCTCCTTCAGGTCGGATTGAGTGCGGCATCGCCTGCGGTCCTGGGACCGCGGCGGTCCGCTGGTGCAGGGCGGCTCGGGTGCCGGTGTGGCGGCGGGCGGGGGTGACGAGGGTGAGGTCGGCGCACACCTGCGCGAGCGCCTCCAACGGCTTGCGCGTGGTGTGCCGCTCGGCGGCGAACACCACCCGGCCCGCTGCGACTTCAAGGTGGACGGTCTCGCCCTCGGCGAGTTCGAGCGCGTACCCGCACCAGCCGAGTTCGCGGCGCAGGGTCCGCAGCCACACCGCTCCGGGCCCGCGCGACTTCGATCCAGGTGCGCTGGTGCCGGTGCGGACGGCCCGGGTCTGGTCAGGGGTGAAGACCCGGAAGCAGCCGCGCTCGCGGTTCTGCGTGCTGAGCACGTAGAAGCCGCTGGCGCGCTTGCGGATGCGGTGGCCGTGTTCGAGCCAGGCGTCGCGGGTGCCGAGCTCGCTGACCGTGGTGCTACTCGCGTGCTCTTGGAGGGAGAGCAGGCATTGGCTGCGCAGGCTCCAGCGCCCGATGGTCGGTGATCGCAGCGCCATCTGCGTGGCGATCGCGCCCGCTTCGGGGAGGGCGAGCACGCTGTCGGCGGCAGCAACGAGTTCCGCGAGGCGCTCACGCCCCCGCGTACGTTGATCCATAATGGAGGATTTCCTTTCCGTTCGGTCGGTGGGGAGATTGGCGCAACTCCGCGCGCGTGTCGAGTCCCGGCCGCGTGCACTGGAGTGCGCCTGCTCGGGCAGCATGCCTGCGGCGTTGCC
The DNA here is from genome assembly GCA_040643255.1 of Glycomyces sp. NPDC047369. Classification (GTDB taxonomy): domain Bacteria; phylum Actinomycetota; class Actinomycetes; order Mycobacteriales; family Micromonosporaceae; genus Glycomyces. Next base: position 271,565 of record JBEYTX010000005.1, read on the forward strand.
GTCAGTCGGTGTGTCCGGCAGTCACGTCACCGGCGCGCGCCGCCGGTGCTGCCGGGCTGGAGGGCAGTGGCGTGGACGACGAGGTCGTCGTTGCGCACGTGGACGGTGTACTGCTCGCCCTCGTCGCCGATGCCGGTGAACTGCCCGGTCATGCGGGCCACGCAGCCGTCCTCGTTCGCCAGGGCGGCGAGGTGGGCGAGGCGGCGCAGGGAAATGACCATCACGGCGTGGTCGGTGCCGAGAGCGCCGGGCTCGACGGCGATGACGGTGCGCGCGTCCTGGGACAGGACAGGGATCAGGACCGGGGCCAGCGTGGGGTAGGCGGCCGAGTCGATCGAGCCGAAGTCGAGGCGGTGGTCGAGGTGCTGCATCCACCACTCGACGCTCATGGCGGGTTCGAGGCCGATGCGGCCCTGGTAGGTGATGTCGGCGTCCATGCTGTCGTCTGCTTTCTGTTCAGGCCCGTTGCCGGGCATACGGAAGGGCAGCGCCGTTCGGCGCTGCCCTCCCTGGTTGGGGGATCGCTGTGGGACTGCGATCGCGGTTACGGGGTGCGGGTCGGTACGGTCGGATCGTGGAGGGTCGTCGTGATGGCGGCGAGGTCATCGGTGTCGACACCGGCGTCGTCGAGAACACTGCAGTGGAGGCGCAGCAGCAGGTCCTTCACGACGGGACAGATCGGGGCGAGGTGCACCGCGACGATGCGGGCTTCCAGGCTCGCGAGGATGCGGGCGGCGCCAGCCAGGTCCTGTGCGGCGATCGCCTCGTCCAAGGGCCGGCCAAGCCAGCGCGGAGCGAGGATCGTCAGGTCGGCCAGTGAGGCGCGGCCGGGCGCGGGGACATCGGGGTCGAGCTGGACCCCGGTGTACAGGGCGGAGACGGTCGAAGCGGACATGGTGTGGTTCCTCTCGATTTGGTGTGCGGTGGGCGCATACGAAGCGGCCGGCCTGGCGCCATTGCCGGGCCGGTCGCAGGCGTGGTCGGGTCGGCGTCGGTTTCAGGTGAGGTCCGCGGGCGGGCGCGGCTCTGCACCGGCGAACGGCGGCCCGTCTGGGTGCAGGACGTGGAGCTGTGGCGGCTCGAAGCCGGCGGCGACCATCCACATCGCCAGCGACCGGCGGTGGCGGTGCGGAATCGCGACGGCCGCACCGTCGGCGCCGGGACCGCACAGCACGGCTTCGCTGTAGCAGTTCAGGAGGCGGCCGCCGACGAAGCGGCTCACGCGCGCCGCGAGCGCGTTGTACCGCAGTTCGAACCCCGCTTCGCGGGCTGCGACCAGCTGCAGGTCGTCGCCGAGCTGCCGCGAGTACCAGCATCGGGCGGGCAGGCCCGTGACCTGCGCCAGCAGGTCGGGGCGCAGTTGCTGCCAGGTGGCGTTCACGGTCAGCGGGTGCAGCACCACCACCGGGTGGCTGAGCTGCTCGACGGCAGCGGCGAACGCCGCAGGCCCGGCCATCGCCTCCAGGAGGCGGGCGGTGGCCTCCGACAGTGGGTACGCGATGTTTCGACCGAGGGGGCGGACGCGGTCGCCCGCTGCGGGGATGACGGTCAAGCTGGAGCCGTTGTCCCACAGCACTTCGAGATGCCCGATGTCGTCCTGCCAGGACATGACGGTGCCGAGGGCGCCCGGCGCGAGGTCGGTGAAGGGGTCGTTCATCCTGACGAGTGCGATGCGGTCGCCAGTTCGGTAGTGCCCGAGTGTCATTTGCTTCCTCTTCTCATTGATAGGGCCCGAGGCGGCAGTACCGTTCGGCGCTGCCGTCCTGGACTGCAAGGACCCGTCCCCACTCCAGACCGCAGGTGTAATCGTCGGCACCGTCTCGGAGCAGTGCTGCGCCAAGGTTCGGAGCGGGAACGGGTCCATGTTCGACGGGGCCGGACGGTCAGGCCGTGTCCTCGATGGTGGTGCGGGCCAGGGCCAGCAGGTCGGCGAGCGCGTTGCGGGCCTCGTGCCGCTCCTCGATCGCCTGACGGAGCGGCTCGATCAGGAGGTCGACCCGGGAAGGGTGGAGGTAGCCGCAGGTCGCCACTGCCACATCGGCTTCGGTGAACTGGCGGGTCTTCGCCTCTGGGAGCCAATCGACGATCGCCAGCGTGAGGCGGTAGGGCCCAAGGGTCGCGTTGGCGACGCGGTCGGCGAGGTGGAGGCGGTCGGCGGCGGCCGTCAGTTCGGCGGCCAGGTAGCCGTCGAGGAGGGGCAGCGCCTCCAGGACGGCCTCCCAGCCGGTCTCGCAGATAGTCACCGCCATCCGGTCGGCGTGCGGGAACTGCACCTGGTTGATGAGGTCGGTCATGGTCGCGTTCCTTTCGATCGGGAGAAACAGGAAGCGGCGCACCCGATCGGGTGCGCCGCTGAGCGGAGACGAGTTGCGGGGAGGGTTCAGCACGGACCGGTCCACGCCGCCGCGCTCGTGCGCGGGTTCGTGGTCGGTGCGGTGAGGTTCGCCGGGAGGTTCGGCGGCCAGCCGGTGGCCCGGGCGCGGAACCGTTCGAGGGGCTCGAACAGCGCCCGCTGGTCCCACCACAGCGGGTCGCCGATCGCGCAGCGGCCGATCCAGGTGCCGTGGCGGTGGAGTTCGACCCGGATTGCCGCGTCGGCGACGGCGAGCCAGGCGTGCACGATCGCGTCCTCGCGTGGGCCGGGTGCGGCGGCGATGCCGACACCGGCGAGCAGGTCCGGACCGCCGGGGCCGGCGGAGGCGAGGAGGTTGGTGATGGATTCGAGGTCGAGCGCGGTCTCCAGCCACCAGGCCGGGATCGGGGCGTTCGGGCGCGCCCGGATGGTCGGGTCCTCCTCGAAGTCGACGAGGCCCCAGGTGGCGACGAGCAGTCCGGAGACGGTGAGGCGGCCCTCGGCGTCCTGCCAGCAGGCGATGGTCCAGCGAGATCCCTCGTAGAGGCTCTCGGGTGCCGAAGCAGCCCAGCGGCGCAGGGCAGCGGTGAGGTCGTCGTGGTTCACGATGGTGTTCCCTTCGAAGGTTCGGTATCGGAGCAGGGCAGGAGAAAGGGGCGCAGCTGTCGGCTGCGCCCCTCCTCGGTGTGGCCTATCGGTCGGTTCCGTGGTCGTGTTCCTCCTCGACGATCGGATCGGTGTTGCCCACGCGCAGACGGAAGCGTGTGCCGTCCTCGCCCTTTCCGGTGAACTCGCCGGAGAACCGTCGAGCCCGGCCGTGGTCCTCGTCGGTGTGCAGCAGGGCGAACCACACGAAGTCACGGAGCACCAGGTACATCACCGCCGGGTTGCACCCCGAACCACACGGCTCGACGGCGACGACCAAGCGGCCGTCCGCTGAGAGCACCGGCGCGATGATGGGGTGCAAGATCCGGTGCGGGTTCGGCGAAATGTCCCCGAACTCTTCGCGGCCCCGCAGGCCCAGCCAGGTGTTTGCGTTCATTGGCGGGTCGAGTTCGATCCGGCCCTGGTAGTCGGCGTCGTACCCCATGTCGATCTCCCTGTCGTTTGTGCCCGCAGCGTGGAAGGGTGGGACATCGGCACCGGTCGGTGCCGCTGCAACGCGTGCTGCCGCGAGGCACGTCGAAGCCGCAAGGTGGTGAGCTCCCTGCGCAGCGGCATCCCTCCGGCGCCTGGCCTATTCGCTGGAAGAGGCCGCGGCTGCCGCGGGGGTAGCGCGGCGGGGCTTGCGGCCCTGGCCGGTGAGGGTGCGCTTCAGCCACCGCCACACGCGCAGCGGCCGGGGCCAGGAGCGCCGGTCGTGCGGGAGGCGGCGGCAGCCGCGGCACCGGCACTCAGGCCGGTGGAGGGAGAACAGGGTGAACGCCTGCTCCCGGTCGCACCCGTCGATGGTCAGCCGCGTGTGCGGATCGAGGATGACGATCGCGACTACCCCGAAGCGGGTGATCTGCAGGCTCTTGATCGTGGCGGTCATGCGGTAGGGGCTGCGCACCTTCCAGTGCGAACGCACCCCCGCCGGGAGGGTCAGCACCGGACGCACTTTGCACCGGTCGCCTTCCTTCCAGTCGAAGTAGTGCATGGTTGACTCCCGTCGCTCGGGTCGTGCCGTGCACGACGAATGCCCGCGCGCCGGGCGGCGTGCGGGTGCGTGCGCTCAAGGTGAAGGCGGCGCCTCCGGCGCTGCCGTTAGTTGGTGAGCCGGGGCGGGGTACTCGCTGCCGGGTTCGCCGGTTCCGACCAGGGAGCTGGTGGGAGGGTCGACGAGCGGTCCGGAACGGGCAGGCACCGCCTGCAGCTCAGATATGCGGTTGAAAACGGGTAATGCTGTATATAGACAGGGTGCGCGGGCGCTTCCGCGCGGGGTGCGCAAGGGTGCGCGCACCCAACAGAGACTCGTGATCGCCCAGGCGGGTGAAGGTGCTGCATGCGGGCTCGGGCAGCCCTAGACTCCGAGGATGGCACCCGTATCGCCTCCCCCCGGTTACCGGACGATCCTGACGCTCGTTCTGGAAGCCAAGCCTGCCGTCCGGCGGGCGCGCCTGGTCCGATTCCTCGGCTGGGCCGCGGTTGCCGTCGGCGTGATCGCGCTGGCGCCGAGCTGGGACGCACGAACCTGGGCGGCCTGGTTGATCGCTGCCGGATTCGTCATCGCCGTCGCTGCCCGCCGCTACCTCATGGCGGCAGCGTCCGGGGGCCTGGCCGGGCGTACGCCCGAATACCTCATCGCGGTCGCTGTGGCGGCCACACTGACGCTAGCCCTGGTCGTGGCGCCGCTGTCTGCTGCAGACACGTCCCGCTCGTCGGCACTGTGGGCCCTGGCGATCGGCGCCATGCTGGTCGCGATCGACCAGATCGGGTACCAGTGGTGGGTGTGGCGACGAGGCCACAGTGCGCTCGGTACCGCGGTCATGGTCCAGGCCTACCGGGGAGCGCTGCAGGAAGGGTGGACCACCGATCCTGCGACCGGCAATCAGCTGAAGGTGGTGACCGACAAGCCCGGCCGCTCGGCGCCACACGCCCGCATGGCCGTGCTGGAACGCTCCAGCAGCCCCGCACCGATGTGCGTCGCGTATCAGGCCGGCAGCGGGCTGCCCGGGTACGGCCTTGCGCTGCGCCGGTACCACGTCCTCGCCGACGAGCCCGCTGCTGCCGCGCTGGCGCCGCTGGCGGAAGGGGAGCGGGAGGTGCCGCCGATGGGCGTCGCCGAGGTGCTGGCGCTGTTGTGCAAGGTGCGGCGCTGCGAGGCCGCTGTCGGCCGTTCACCGGTCGACACTGCCAGTGCTCGCTAGCGCGCTGCGTCCTCGGAGTCCTCAACGGCGGGTCGGTCGGGTGTCCGATTGGTGCGAGTCGCCGTCCACGTCGGGGAGTGCGACTCGTTGTGCGCCGAAGGCGGGGCGTCCTGGTCGGGCTCGTTCGAGGACGCGAACGGGGACAGGAGAGGCCAGGGGATCGAGAGGGCGGGTCTGAAGCGGCAGAACAGGACGGGAGCCGGTTGACACGGGCCTGGGGGTATATACACATATATATTCGGTTCGGAGAGGTCTGGGTCAGTTCGGCATCGTGCTGCAGGTTTGCAAGGTGCTGGGTGCGGGTGGGTGGACGGGTTGGTTGACGGGTGGTTGGCGGCCTTGATCTGGACGGGTCGATCAGGACGGGCTCTTGGTGGCCTTCAGTCAGCAAGTGCCGCAAGGCTCGTGGGCTGACCGTTGGTCAGCAGTGTCCACCGCGGTCCGGTGAGGATCCCGGTGCCGGAGTCGTAGAGGGTGTCGGCGGTGGGCAGCGGCACGGTCACCGTGGCGGCGACGGTGAGGTCTCGGGTGTGCGGGCAGGCGCGCTGGAGCGCCTCGAGCCGCTGTCTGGCGGGGAGTCCGAACAGGAGGAGGCGGTCGCCCAGGAGTCCGGGGAGGCGGCCGTCGCGGTAGCGGTGGATCTTGTCGACCAGGTGGGCGATGGTCTCGGTGCCGCGGTCGTGTTCGTACCACAGCCGCAGGGTGCGGCCGTCGTTCCAGGTGAGGGTGGCGGCGGCGTCAGGGCGGGCGTTGATGATCTGCGCGGCGGCTTTGGCTTCGGGAAGCCACTCGGTGACTCGGGCGGTACCGGTGGCGCGGGCGGCGAGGTGCAGGTGGGCGAGGAAGGCGTTCACGCCTTCCTTGTGGGGGCGGTGGGCGGAGTGGAAGGTCTGCTGGGCGGCGATGGCCACGGCCGCGCGCGTGGGAGGCGTGGTGCCGTTGCGCAGCGCACAGACGGCGGCGCCCGCCCAGGCGAGGGTGTAACGGTGGGCGCCCGACCCGGTGACGCGGCCGTGAGTGATCAGGCCGAGTTCGGTGAGGTCGTGGAGGCGGGCGGCGGCCCGGCGGCGGTTGGTGAAAAATATCGCGGCGATGATGCTGGTAGTCGCGATCCGGTGCTCGGCCAGCAGTTGCAGGATCTGGTAGTCGCGGGCCGTCAGGCGTGCGGCCAGGGCGATGATGGCGTCGACGTCGATGCTGTTGCGGGCCTTGGTCATGTGTGCCTCCAGGTGGTGAAGGGCCGGTCGGAATCGGCCAGCGCTCGGATCGTTTCCGCGTGGCCGAGCGCCTCGGGCAGCGGAAGGGTTTTCAGGGTGAAGGCCGGCTGGACTTGGCTGGCGACGATGGTGCGGCAGGCGGCGGTGTAGGCGCCCATGTGGATCAGGTCGTGGTCGGTCAGGTTGGGGAGGGTGTGCGCAGCGAAGAGCTTCGCGTCCCGGGGGCTGGAGGCGAAGAGGATCTTGGTGCGGGCGTTCGCGTCGAGGGCGTCGGCGAGGTCGCGCGGGAGCTGCCCGAGGTGCTGGTGGGCGAACGTGAAGGAGAGCCCGAGCTTGCGGGCCTCGGCGAGGACGTCGGCGAGCATGTTGGAGAACAGCAGGTAGTTGTGTCCCTCGTCCATATAGAGGGTGCAGTCCCGGCGGGCCCGGGCGGGCAGGGCCTGGCGGGGCAGGACCGCCTGCCAGACGCCGGCGGCGATGAGGGACCCCAGGAGGCGGGCGGCGTCGTCGCCGAGGACGCCTTTGGGGAGGTTGACGAGGATGATGCCGGCGTTGTCGAGGGCGGCGGGCAGGTCGATGCACAGCTCGTCGTCCGGGTCGCCGATGACCTGGCGGATGAACTTGCGCGACAGTACCGACCTCAGGCGGGCCAGGACGGGCCCGCTGGCGACGGTCTGGACGCCCTCGGGGAGGGCGTCGAACCAGCGCCAGAACTCCTGGAGCACTTCGTCGTCCTGGATGCTCGTCACCAGCGGGGCGCGGCGGACGCGGTCGGAGAGGATCAGCGGCAGCGCCGAGAGGCCGGCGAGGTCCTTCTGCTGGAGTTGGGCCTGGGTGCGCAGGGCCTGTTTGGCGATGTCGTCGGCCCTGGGCCCCCAGTGGTCGGGCCACAGCTGCCGGAAGATCCCGACGAGGTGGTCGATAGCGATCTCGCTGTCGGGGGCGCGGCGGACGGGGGCGAGGCCGGGCGGGGCCTCGGGCCGGGTGGGGTCGATGATGACGACCCGGCCGCGGGTCTGGTCGGGGTCGAGCCGGTCGAGGACGTCGCGGATGAGGTCGCCGTGGGGGTCGAGCACGACCACCGAGCGGCGGTCGCGGATGTCGGCCAGGATCAGGTTCACCATGAGCGTCGACTTGCCGACACCCGTGGCCCCGGCCAGGTGCAGGTGGTAGCGGGCATCCATGGCCGAGAGCGCGACGCGTTTGCCACTGGTGGCGGCGATGCCGAGGGTCTTGGTGCCCCGGCCCCCGGAGGGGACTTCGGGGGCGGGCGCGACCGGGCGGGCGCCGGCTCGGGCGAGGGCGGGCACGATGGCATCGGCCGGCAGGTGGGCGACGGCGGCGACCTCGGTCGCGGAGGTGAGCACCCCGGGTGCTGGTGCGGCCCAGGTGTTGACGGCCCGGTCGGTGCGGTGGCCGCGGCGGCGCCGCCATGCCCCGCCCAGGACCGCGGCGGTGGCGGCGGCTATGTTGCGGGCCTGCGCGATCGCGTGCGGGCGCCCGGCCCTGGTGGCGACGGTGTAGCGGACTTGCATCGACCACAGGGCGCCGTCGGCGAGCCGGTCGGCGACCTGCTTGCGGTGCGCGGTGATCCACGCCGGTTCGACCGGGCGGTGCGGCGTATTGCGGGGCTGGTGGCCCGTCCCGGGGGTGACCAGGTCGAGGACCTCTCCCAGGAACGATCCCCGCACCCGGGGCCCGGCGGCGGTCTTGGCGGCGCGTCTGACCTGGGCGCGCGAGGCCGGGCGGGCAGCGACTTGGACGACGGCGACGTCGTCGGCGCGGTGGGAGACGCCGGCGGCGACCAGGCCGCGCAGTACCTCCCCCGCCTCGATGCCAGCCACCAGCGGCACCGCGCCGACCACGGCGCGCTTCGCGGGGGTGAACACGCCGCTTTGGAGGTGGACACCCTCGCCGGCGGGCAGCGGCGCCGTGGCGTCGGCGACGGTGCAGACCGCGCCGGGCCAGCCGGCGTCGACGGCGTGGATGACCTGGTCGGTCGCGATCGTGCCGGGCACCCAGATACGCACTGCGAGGCGCCCGCCCCGGAACCAGTACTCCCACACCAGGTGGGCCTGGCCCCTCCACCAGCGGCGCCAGCGGCCGTGCTCGATCGCCGCGAGCTGGCGCCAGGCCAGGACGGCGGTCTTCGGGTCGACCTCGGGCGGGGCCTCGATCTGCACGTACCGGCCTCCGCGACGCCCATCGGCCGCCGCGGTACGGTGGGTGGCGGCGCGCACGATCGCCACCGACACCACCACGGCGACGGTCAGGACCGCGATCGAGGCGAGCAGCCCGATCGGGACCTGCACGCCGTCCAACAGGTCGGCAAATGGTGGAGTCTGGTGAACTGTCTGTATTGCTGACATGCGGTATTCCTCCTGGTTGCTTCCTTCCGGTTGTGATGGCCTGGGGCCGTGGGGTTCCGATCCCGGATGTGAGGGGGCTGCATAGAGCGGGATGGGTTTGTACTCTGGCGCGTGGAACCGTCCCCGAGCGTTGGAGCTGTGTCATGGCAGTCGAGGTCATCTATGAGACGCACTCGATCACCGAGGACAACGAGAACGGCATCGCTACCGGATGGCTTCCGGGTTGCCTGTCGGAGCGCGGTCGTGCCGTTGCTGCCGAGCTCGGTCGGCGCCGCCGCGACGATGGGGTCGATGCGGTGTTTACCTCGGATCTGGCGCGGGCCGTGGAGACGGCGCGGATCGCGTTCGGCAAGACGGGGATCCCGGTGTATCAGGACAAGCGGCTTCGCGAATGCGACTATGGCGCGCTCAACGGCGGCCCGGTGAGCGAGGTCGCGCGGCTGCGTGCCGCGTGCATCGACAGGCCCTTCCCCGGCGGGCAGAGTTATCGGGAGGTCGTCGAGGCCACCCGTGAGTTCCTCGGTGAACTGATCGAGGACTGGGATGGCAAGCGTGTGGTGATCATCGCGCATTCGGCCAACCGGTTCGCCCTGCAAGTCCTGCTCGATGGTGCGCGCCTTGAGGATGTGGTTGATGCCCCGTTCGTCTGGCAGCCAGGCTGGCACTACGCCGTCAACACAGCGGCGATCGGCCCCAGAGTCACATCTGACGAGACAACGTCGCACTAGACGTGCAACCTTCGTCGCGACTACTCTCAACTGCGGAAACTCTGGAGTGCGACAGAATCTCCTGGCACCGACCCGATTACCGGCCCAGGTAACTTCTGACGAGACAATGTCGCACCCCATCGAATATTGCCTGGTAGTCACAGCTCGATCCCCTTGCCGGCAAAGAACTCTCGCGGATTGAGCGCCGTGTCGAACGTCGGCGAGTGGGACCGGTGCACCTCCAGATGGAGGTGCGGGCCGGAGGAGCGGCCCGAGGAGCCGACGTAGCCCAGCAGGTCCCCGGGCGTGACCTGGTCGCCGACGGACACCGACGGCCGCTGGCCCATGTGGCAGTACCGGGTCAGGACCGAGTCGGCGTGGGCGATCTCGACGTACCAGCCGCACCCGGCGATGGTCTCGGATCCGTCCACATCGCAGGAGAGCGGCCGGTTGAAGCCGTCGTGGGCGTTGCACACCACCGTGACCACTTCCCCCGCGGCGGCAGCGAGGATCTCGGTGCCGCGCGGTGCACCCAGGTCGACGCCGTTGTGGCGGGGCCGATCGGCGGTGCGCCAGCCCGAGTTGATGCCGTACCCCGCGACCGGGTGGATCCACTCGCACGTGATCGCGGCGATGGCCTCGGCTGCGGCGGTCGCGGCGGATTCGTGCTTGGCGTAGGCGTCGGGGAAGGCCGAGACCTGGACCCGCTGGGCGGCAACGGACAGCGGCAGGTCCTCCCAGCCGTCGACGCCTTCGAGGGCGTCGAGGAACAGGCCCGTCGAGGCGGCGGGGTCCATGAGGTCGGCCACGTCGCCCCAGTGCGGGCGCTGCTGGAACAGACCGACAGAGTCGTGGTCGGTGCCCTGGCCGTCGTGGGGCAGGTCGAGGGAGGCCGGGACGGCCGGATTCGCCAGGATACGGAGGGTGCTCTCCTGCATGGCGGTGGCGAGGGCGACGATGCCGGCGCGCTCGGGCAGGCCCCTGCCGATCGCGGTCTGGTAGATGGTGACTGCGTGGTCGGCCTGGGTGCGGCTGTACCCGTCCCCGAGCGCGGCGGCGACCTCGTCGAGCTCGGCGGCACTTGGCGGACACGTACCGCCACCGCCACCGCCGGTCCCGGTGCCGATGGCGAGCTGCTCCTGGTGGCGGGCGGCGCCGATGGTCACGGCCAGGCAACCGGCAGCGGCCGCGACAACGAGGGCGGCGATCAGGAGGAGGCGCTTCATGAGCGGCTCCCTGCAGACAGGCCGGTGAGGGCGAGCCGGTGCTCGGCGGGGCTGGCGATGGCGCGGAACCCCAGTTGCGCGCCGCCGCCGAGCAGCAGCCCCTCCCCCAGGCGGGCCGAGGTGATGAGCGCGGTCGCGGCCGCGGTGAGCTTGAACGCCGACGCGATCGCGTCGACCGCCTGCGCAGCTTGGCGCATGAGGACCTGGGTCGCCGAGTTGTGGATGACGGTGCGCCCCAGCTCAGACCCGGTGACGTCCTCGGCGTCCTGGGTGACCACCGCCAGCCCGGCGTTCCTCTTCCGGGCCGATTTGGCGACCTGGGACAACCAGGCGGCGCCCTGGCCGGTACGCAGCATCCGCCACGCCTCGTCGACAACCACGAGCGTGCGCGGCCCCCCGGGGCGCAGCGAGCGCCAGATCTGGTCGAGGACGACCAGGGTGACCACGGGTGCGAGCTCGGGCGGCACTGCGGCCAGGTCCCACACCTCCAGCGGCGAAACCGGAGGGAGCGCTCCCGCGGGGTGAAACGGGACGTTCGTGGTGTCGAAGACCGAGCCGGGCCCGGTCCACGGCTCGATGCGCGCGGCCAGGTCGGCCCCGGCCGGATCGGTGGCGAGGACCGCGGCAATGTCGGCCATCGCGGGCGCCGGACAGGTCCAGGTCGCCGCATCGTCGCCGATCCCGGCCGCTTCAAAGCAAGCGCTGACGGCCCGCTGCAGGAGGGCGGCCTCGGTCCCGGACAGGCGCTCGCCCAGGAGGGTCTCGACGACCGTGCCGAGGAACAGGCGTCGGCGCGCGAACTCGTCCGCCTCGGCCTCGGCGGGCATGGCGGCCGGGTCGAGCCGCGATCCGGGGGCGCCGGGCCGGTGCACCGTCCCGCCGACATGAGCGGCGAGCGCGAGGTACTCCGATTCGGGGTCGAGGACGACGACCCGGACGCCCTGGTAGAGCTCCCGCAGGATCGTGGTCTTCGTGAAGTAGCTCTTGCCGGCACCGGAGCGGGCGATGAGCACGGAGTTGTGGTTGTCCTGCGAGGCCCACCGGTCCCACATCACCGGGGCCCCCGAATAGAGGTTGGCGCCATAGAGGACGGCGGTGTCCGGGATCGCGGCCAGGTCCGGTGAGGCGAACGGAAAGGACGCGGCGGCGGTGGCGGTGTCGACGGTGCGGTGCGCCCCGACCGGGTCGATCCCGAACGGGGCGACCGCAATCGCGCCCGGAAGCTGGCGAGCGGTAGCCGGCCGCAGGTCGATCATCGCCGCTGCCGCCCTCGATCGCACCCTGGCGCACACCAGGTCGAGGTCGGCGGGATCCTCGGCGTGGACGGTCAGATACAGGGCCTGGCGGTGGAGTTGGGCGTGGCCGCGGGCGACCTGGGCGGCCAGGTCGGCGGCGTCGGTGGCCGCGGCCTCCACCGCCGGGTCCTCCAAGCGCCCGCGCACCGACTGGTAGCGGCGCTGGGATTCCAGGCGGGCGCGGCGCCGCCGGAGCTGCAGTGCGGCGACTTGGGCGGGGACGCCGTCGAGGTGGAGGGCGAGGGAGACGCGGGTGCCGGGGACGGCGAGCCGTCCGGCCCACCCCCACGGCAGGGTCGCCGGGTACCCGGTTACCAGCAGGACGGCGCTCCAGGAGTCGCCGGTGCGCAGGCGTCGCAGCTCGACGACGGTGGTGTCGGGCCACAGGTCGGCCTCGAGGCCGTCTCGGCGGCGGGCAGTGCGACATCGGCTCATCGCGACCAGCTCCCGAATGCTTGTCCGGCGGTGCCGAACGGGTCGAGACCGTACCGGATTCGCTCGGCGAGCGCGGCGCGGTCCAGGCGGTGGCAGGTGGTGTCGATCTGGGCGCAGAACGCCTCGACTTGGGCGGCGGCGTGGAGGGCGGCCTCGGGGTCGGGTCCGGTGACGACGACGGTGATCTCGCGGGCGAGCAGGTCGTGTCCGGCAGTCAGGCCCTCCAGCCAGGACCGGTGCGCCTGTGCGGCCTCGCGCAGGGCGCCGTCGAGGGCACCGGCCCGGGTGTCGAGACCGGTCAGGTAGGCGGTGAGGTCGACCGGGCGGTGGGTGACGCACACCTGTAGGTGGCCTTCAAGGGTGTGCAGGAGCCGGGCGAAGGCGTCGCAAAGCGCCTGCTGTTCGCTCGATGAGCGCAGGTCGAAGTTGACGCAGCCCGCATCGAGGGCGAGCGCGGATCCGGCCGGGCCCAGGTCGATCACGCCCGAGGCGTCGACCGCGGCGACCGGGGCCGGGAGCGGGCGCACCCGGGGCGCGCGCGGGGCGCGGCGGGTCAGCTTGGCGACCGCGGCCGCATCACCGGGGGCGGGGTCGCCGGTGGCGAGCGGGGCCCGAGGGCTGCGCAGGGCCGCCCACACGAGGCGGTCCAGGCTCGTCCCGTCCCGGCGGATCATGGCCAGGGCGAACGCCGCGGCGGCGACCGGGGCCGAGAGGGCGATGAGGAGCACCGGGTGGACTTGGCCGGCGAGGGCCTGCCAGATCCCCCACAGGGCGAGGGCGGCCGGTGCGAGGATCGCGACCTGGCGGCCGGTCAGGTTGAACAGCACCTTGTCGGGCAGGTCGAGGTCGGCCGGGACGTGGACGCTCATCGTCGCTCACCCCGCTCCGGCTCGGAGGGCGGCTCCTGGTCGGGTCGCGGCGGTGTGGCCGGGACCGGGCGGGCGGGCGCGGCGGCCATGCGGGCCATGGCAGCGGCCGCGCCCCGGCGCAGTTCGGCCTGACGCTCCTGCGCCGCGTCGCGGGCGGCAGACTCGCGTTCGGCGCGTTCGCTGTCGAGGATCCAGTGGTCCAGTTCGGCCTCGTTGCGGCGCGATTCCAGCATGTCGACTTCGTCGGTCCGGACCGTCACTCGGGCCGGTTCGTGCGCCCTGCGCGGCATCAGGGTCCCGTCGGGGACCTGGGCGAGCGAGTCCTCGCTGGGGACCGTATCGGGACCGGCGTCGCCGAGCGGCGAGTCCGACGGCGCTCCGGCATCGACCGGTCGCCGACCACCGAGCGGGTAGCGCACGGGCCGCACCCGCACCGGTCCGCCGCCTTCAGCGCTGACCGGGGCGGCATCGGCGTGCGGCGAGGACGCCGGCGTGTCCGGCGCGGTGGAGCGACGAGCGTCAGTCGTGTTGCGGAAGTCGACCCAGTCGTCGAAACCTTCCGGTTCGGGCGGCAGGTCGGGGAATCGGTCCGCCGCGGGAGCCGGGTCGGCTTTCGCAAACGGCCGGCGCATGTCGATACCCCAGGCTTTGTCGCCGACTTTGATTGAGGGTTGCGGGCCTTTCGCGGCGCTGATCGACTTCGACATCAAGACGGCGCCGAGCAGGCGCGAGCCGGGCAGGTGCATCGGGCGGCCGCGGGCGATCCGGAATGCCTGTTCGTGGACTTTCCAGATCATCCACACGATCACCAGGAGATACAGGTCGGTGACAAGGATATGGAAGAAGTGGCCCCAGTAGAATCCGCTGGTCATCTTCACCCACACCCACACCAGGGCGGCTTGGCCGATCGCCGAGGCCATGCACGCGCCGAGCATCCGCCACCACAGGTTCGCCGCCCATTCGGTCACCGGCAGCCCGTGACAGGCCAATGCGATCGGGGCGAGGACGACCACGAAGAAGAATGCGATGTTGCGGACGATCGCGGTGAACAGCAGCACGGCCAGGCACACCGTGGTCGCGAGAATCCAGAGGATCTCGGCCAGCAGGTTCGGCTTCTCGCACGCCTCCTCGCCGTTGGAAGAGACGCAGTCCTCGTATTCGAGCTGGGCATCGAGCCAGTATTTTGAGTCCAGTTGGGTCGGGAATTCCTCCAGTTGTGTGATTGGTGAAATGGAGGAATCTTCGGACACGGTGCTGAAGCCGTCGACAATGTTGTTCGCGGCCTCCATCGCCTGCTGCACGATCGTCATTGACAACCCGGCAAGGAGCAGACCGACCACCAGGCGGGGCGCGATCTCGCGAATGGTGTACCGAGTCTGCAGGGTCTCGTGCGACATGACGAGGACACCACCGACAACGACGACCAGTCCATACCCGATGACCGCGATCGCGAGGAATTCGTCGGCGAGCGGCTGCCCGGAGTCCCAGGACAGGGACGACAGGTGAATCCAGTCCAAGTCGGTCAGGACCCCGCTCAGGCCGTCCCGAATCCAACCGAGTCCGCTGCGCACCCATTCCAGGAGTGCGTCTAGCACTTCCTCGAGCCATTCAGGCACAGCCGCTCACCACCTTCAGACGCTCGCGTCCCGAGGCACTGAATGCGGGTCCGGCGTCACATTGAAATGGCACGGCAGGCACGGCATAGTTGCCGGGCCGGAGGTTGTTGCATTGGCGGTCGCTCTGACAGGCGGCAGTGGTGGGAATGGGGGCGAGTGCGCCCGTGACCGGGCTACTCATAAGTCAGGATCCCTTTCAGGATCTCGACGAACGGAATCGCGAGCAAAATGATGGCGAAACCGATCGCCGCGGCCCTGAGCGCCGTTTTCGACTTCTCGGCTTCACCGGGTTCGGACGCGAGGAGATAGCGCAGGCCCGCGATCGTGAGCATCACGGCCACAACCGTCCCGGCGATGCCGACCACCCACAACCGGAGGTTGTCCAGCACCGCGACGATGTCGTCGGTGTCGGCCAGCGCCGCGCCGGGCGTGGCGAGGATCAGGACCACGATCCCGACGCTGGCCGCCGCGGCGCGCGGCGCCCATCGGGCCGGGCGGGCCAGGGAAGTTCGGTGAGCCGTTCTCACGTCTCGCACCCCCGTGCGATCGAGTCGTGAGGTCGGCCCGGGGGTTGGCCGGGCCGACCGGGCCCGTCAGCGGGGGTCGGTGCTCGGTGAGACACCACCTCCTCAAGTCAGGTGCGAACAGGAATGCCTGGACCGCACCCGCGCCTTGCGGGCCCGAGCCGGTCATCTGTCCAACCGGCTCACCCAGGTACGACAGGGTGCGCGGCCGCTTCCGCGAAGGTGCGCGCACCTCTCGCGCACCCCCAGGGCCGAATCCCGACAGGCAGTACGAAAGCGGGGTGCCGGGGGTGCGCGCACCCCCGCACGCCCCCAGACCGACGCCGGAGCAGGGTGCGTGCGTGGAACGGGCAGGGTGCGCGGGGAGTCAGCGAGCGAATTCCTTACGGGGTGCGCGCACGCCAGGCGCAGGGTGCGCGCCGGGCTGGACGCACCCTCGGGTGCGCGCGCTACCTGGGAGAACACCGAGGCAGCCCGCCTCGACCGCCACCGAGGAGCACCCGATGCGCTCGACACCGCTCAAACTCATCGCCGCCGCGTTCACCGGCCTCGCCGACGAGCCCGACCCTGTCGCCGTCGACGGCCGCGACCTGCCAGGCCTGCCCGACCGGGCCCTTGACCTGCACGAGATCGCCGCCCACCTCAGCGACCGCGACACCACCCGCACCAGCAAAGACGCGATCTGGGCGCGCCTGGTCACTTGGGCGAGGATCCAACCGGCGCCCTGGACGACGATCTGCGCCGCCCTGGCCGCGCCCGGCCTCTACGGCGCCGTCCGCAGAGCCACCTGGTTCGCCCCCACCTTCGCCGATCGTGACGACATCGAATCGGCCGCGATCGAAGGCTTCACCACCGCACTCCAAAACCTCAATATCGAGGTACCGCGACTGGTCAACCGGCTGTGCAACGCCGCCTACATCAGCGCCCGCAGGTACGCGATCGCCCTCGACCGCTACCAGGAGACACTCACCTCGAGCGTCTACGAGTCCCGGCCCCCGCAGCGGCCGGAAGGCCACGTGGACTTCGTCCTCGCCCGCGCTGTGCACAACCACGCGATCGAAAAGGAGGATGCCGCAATGGTTACCGCGACCTACCTCGAAGGCCAGTCAGTCGAGGACTACGCAGCCGAGCACGGCCTCACCCCCGATGTGGTCGCACACTGGCGCCGCACCGTCCGACTGCATCTCGCCGCCTGGTTCAGTGACGAGCTCGGCATCGAAGTCGACCCGAGGATCAGAAGAGCACCGCTTGGCAGCGCAGGCGGCGGCGAGGAACGCCAACCTCGCTACACGGCAGCACACCCGACTACGGCTTCGACAACCGCCTAAACCGACGCGCATTTCGGCGGGAACATGCGCTCCGCCCAGGCCGTGGTCGTGGTCGTGGTCGTGGTCGTCGCAGCGGTCCGACAGCGCTTGAATACCAGCTCGATCCACTGCCGAGGTGCGCCAATAACGCACCAGAGCTGTCTCCAACTGCCTCTGACCGGTCCGAAGACCAGCAATCCGATCTGGCTCAAGAGGATCGATCAAAGGCGCTCGAAACGGCCCGAGTCACCGATCAACACAGGTCACCCCGCACTCCCAAGCATCAGGAATCAAGCCAAGTACGAAAAGCTGAGGACTCTTGATGACGACTCAGCTCTACAACGCCAAGCCGCGCATCTGAGCCTCTCCGACCCGGACAAAATAACAACGAACGAATGCCGCGCTCGCTGACACAATCGGATATGAGCACCGTTGTCACCGTCAGCGATTCGGAACCCTTCCTTGCGGTAATATGCCACCGACGGTTCGAACGACAATAGTTGGCTACCACCCAAAGGAAGAAGGAGCGATCATGGCCCGAAAAACTCAGGTGATCCTGATTGACGATATCGACGGTGGGAAGGCTACAGAAACTGTCAGGTTCGCCATTGACGGCCAGGCCTACGAAATCGACTTGTCAGACGCTCATGCCAAGGAGATGCGTGACGCGCTCGAGAAGTTCCAGGAGGCCGGCACTCGATTGGGGCGTTACACCCTCGGCATGCCCCGCAGTTCGGTCCGATCCGCAACCGCAGCACCCCGAGTGAACGTCGACCGCGAACAAAACAGGGCAATCCGAGCTTGGGCCGCGCAGGCAGGAAAGAATGTCTCGCCGCGCGGACGCATTCCACAGGTGATCGTCGAGGAGTACCAGCAAGCCCACCAGTAGCACGCGAATGCAGGCGCCCCCGGGCTGCGGCCGCTCTAGCCGCAGCCCTGCTCTGCCCTCGCATCTATCACTCGCTATCAACGATCAAAGTACGTGTGGATATGCACGCACCGGTGCAGACACCCTGCGAGGAAGCCTTCACCAGCAGCCCCTCACCCGAATCAACATTTGCTCGCATTGCACGTTGCAGGTTCCGGACGTCGGTCTCCGATTGGCTGTCATCGAAGCCTAGTCCGGTCCCAGCCGTCGCGTTCGGCACAGTTGATGACATCGAGACTGTTGCACCCGCTGCCGATGCACCCGCACCACCCCGGTGACGGGAATGCTGCTGTTTAGCGGCTGGTGCGAGCTCTCAGCCGGATGTCGGGTGCGCGCACCCTCGGCGTCCTTCGCGGAAGCGCCCGCGCACCCTGTCTATATCTAAGGCCTGGATCGCTCGGTGGCCCGGTGAGACGCCGACTTGCCGAACCGATCATTGTCACGACCGCCGCTGGCGCGCAGCCGCGCCGGCAGTCTCGACGTCCCGCTCTCGGTGTGGACGGTCGAGGGCCCCGGGGACCTCCTCGACGGCCTGCTGATCGAGCTCGCCCCCACCGGGCCGCTCGCCGCCGTCGACACGCCCGGCTGGACCGCGCTGCCGCTCGCGGGCCGGACAACACGCCTGTACTGGCGCACCCGCACCAGCTACGACCTGGCGCGTACGCTCCCCGACGCCGCGCGGGGACGC
The DNA here is from genome assembly GCA_040643255.1 of Glycomyces sp. NPDC047369. Classification (GTDB taxonomy): domain Bacteria; phylum Actinomycetota; class Actinomycetes; order Mycobacteriales; family Micromonosporaceae; genus Glycomyces. The sequence continues at coordinate 289,948 of JBEYTX010000005.1, forward strand.
ACCAACGCCCACCATGTCACCTCCGCCACGCTCGCCGCCAAGCTCGACGGCGAGCGGCGGCTGGGCATGATCGCGGCCTCGGCGTGGCTCCTGCGATCACCTGGCGCGCTCGACGCGGCCGCACGTGCCCTGCGCCCGGGCGGCTTCCTGGCGGTCATCGGCCGCACCGAGCAGGACGCGGTCGACATCGCCACCCGCACTGACACCGACGCCCCTGCGGCCTCGCGGCTGGACTTCACCGCCTATCTCGTCGCCGCTTCCACCGCAGCCTTCAATGCCGCGGTCCGCGTGGGCGACCGAGCCGCGGGGGCGAGCATGCGGCACTGGGCGGTCGGTATCTGGCAGCGCCGCACCCCCGCCGGGGGCGCCCGTGGCTAGCCCGCGCCGACGCCGGTGGCCGAGCATCTGGGCTACCGGCCAGACCCAGCCCCGCCACCAGCGCACCGCCGCCTACGTCGCGGGCGGGCGGCATCCAGCGAAGATGTGGCCCGCGATCGCCCGCACCGCCATCGGCCGCTACTCGGCACCCGGCGATCTCGTGTTCGACCCGATGTGCGGGATCGGCACGACCCTGGTCGAAGCCGTTCTCGCAGGCCGGTCGGCCATCGGCGCGGACCTGGATCCGGTGTGGGTTGGCCACGCCCGCGCCAACACCGCGGCCGCACTCGGCCTAGTTCCCGGGCCTACCGCTGCGGTGTTCGCGGCCGACGCGACGAACCTCGAATCGCTGCTCGACGAGCACGGCTTGCGGTCGCGGGTCGACCTGGTCGTGACCTCCCCGCCCTATGGGGCGGTCACGCACGGCCAGCCGGACACAGCCCGGGTGACCGGGGGCGCGATCCGCAACCGCCACCACCGCTACCACCAGGGCAAGCAGCGCGCCACCTTGGCGACCTCGTCGCTGCCGCGCCTGGCCGCAGGGCTGGAGCGGGTCTTCGCCGGATGCTTCGCTGCGCTGCGCCCCGGCGGGCTGATGGTGGTGACCAGCCGCCCCTTCACCGAGCAGCGGCAGCTGGTCGACTTCCCGTCCCTGGTCGTGCGGGCCGCGCTCGCGGCCGGTTTCGTGGTCCAGGAGCGGTGTGTAGCGCTGCTGTCGCGCTGGGACGGGCACGAGCTGCACCCGCACGCGACGTTCTTCCACCTTGCCAACACCCGGGCCCTGCGCGGGAAGGGCGCGTTCCGGGTGCTGCGCGCGCACGAGGACGTCCTGGTGCTCCGGAGGCCCGCATGAGCGCCGCGGCTGCCGACTCCGGCAGCGGTCCGGACTCCGCGAAAGCACGGCGAAATCCCAGCTCACGGCCGGCGTCTGGTGACTATTCGGCGACTCGACCAGGCTCCGAAGTGGAGCTACGTTCATCGACCGTCCGACCTGGAGCCGATGGCGCCTCCGGAACCGAAGCCACGGGACCGGACGCGCAAGCCGACTCCTCCCGGTGCCCGTGCTGCGCGCAAGGAGCACCCGACGTGACACCACAACCCGCTGGCGCAATCGCGCCGTTCGAGCCGCTCTGGTCGATCGACCAGGCTGCGGCCTACCTCAAAGTCCCGGTCGAGACGCTGCGCACCTGGCGCAAGCACCGCACCGGGCCCGCCGCCGCTAAGGTCGGCCGCCACCTGCGCTTCGACCCCGCCCGGGTCCGCGCCTGGTTCACCGGACTGACGGACGCGGAGGCCGGCGATGACTGACCTCGCCCGCCCCAAGCCGAAGGGACGCAAGAAGGCCGGTGATGGGGACGGCTCAATCTACTGGGACGAGTCGAAGCAGTGCTGGATCGGATCGATCTCGCTGGGCACCAAGCCCGACGGCACCAGGAACCGGCCCAAGGTCCGCGGTGCCACCAAGAAGGAAGTCCGCGACAAGCTCAAGGAGCTCAAGGACGACTTCGACGACGGGATCGACCTAGGCGAGAAGTACACCGTCGCCCAAGCCTGCGGCGACTTCCTCAAAGGCGGCACCCGCGGCCTGGTCCCGGCCACCGTCACCGAGCTGCGTCTGCACATCGAGAAGTGGATCATCCCCCACCTCGGGGCGGCAAAGCTGAAGCAGCTGACGGCCGACGACATCGACGCCTGGCTCGACGTCATGGCCGCACATCTCGCCTCCTCCTCGGTGAAGCGGCGACTGGGGACCCTGCGGCGGGTTATCCGCCACGCCGAGGCCCGCAACCGGGTCCGCCGCAATGTCGCCGCCCTCGTCAAAGCCCCCAAGGGAAAAGAGGGCCGCCCCAGCAAGGCCCTCACCCTCCCCCAGGGGAAGGCGATCCTGACGGCCAGCCGGGGCCGGCCGATCTACGCCTACATCGCCCTGTCCCTGTTCACCGGGGTCCGCACCGAGGAAGCCAGACCTCTGGAATGGGCCCACGTCCACCTCAACCCCGTCGCAGGCCAGGAGTGCTCGTGCGGGGGCGTCCACGAGGAGACCCTCCCGCCGCATGTGGAGGTGTGGCGGTCGGTCCGCGACGGCGGCGACACCAAGACCGTCAAGAGCCGCCGCACCATCGCCCTACCGGCGTTCATCGTCAAGATCCTGGCCGCTCACCGCGACGCGCAGCGCGCCTTCCGTGCCAAGCACGGGTGGAAGTGCGAGGGCATCGTCTACGTATTCGGCACCCGGTACGACACCGTCCAGCAGGCACAAGTCATCCGCGACCAGTTTCGCGCCGTCGTCGCCAAAGCAGGCATCCCCGGGTCCTGGACCCCCAGGGAGCTGCGGCACTCGTTCGTGTCCCTCATGTCCGACAAAGGCGCCACGCTGGAGCTCATCGCCGACCTCGTCGGCCACGCCTCCACCACCACGACCGCCACCGTCTACCGCCACCAGCTGCGCCCGGTCATGACCCGGGGCGCCGAACTCCTCGACCAGTCACTTGCCGACCAGATCACCGAAGCGGCAGAGTAACCTGACCGCGGAGCGGCCCCGGCCTTCGGGCCGGGGCCGTGCTTGTTCAGTGCCCCCGATCAAGGTACGCCTGGCTTCGATGCATGAAGAGAGATTGCCTCCGCGCAGCGCTTGGCCGGATTCGCGGAGCGGGACGCCGGTGCACTGCCATTGACCGCGGCCATCAGAAGCGGCAGTTCCTCCTCCACGCAATCAATACGCCCTGGACCCCGAGCCTTCAGCCGTCAATGTCGGTCTCACCGCAACCCTCAGGTCGCCGTCAGAACCACGATCGTGACGGCCACCCCGAAGCGCTCGAAACGCGAACCTCACCCGGAGTACTAGAATGTGGAAGCTCTGCTCAGTAGCCGGTTCATGAACCCTGGCCGCTCAAGGAGGCACGTTGGGACGAGCGGAAGAGGGGCTATGGGAGCTGTCGAATCCAATGCCGGTGACGACTTCCACTTGTGGTGGGCCGCCCGTGGCGTGTTGCAGCTGATCGACCACAACAGTCGTCTTCGCGTGCTGGTCATGGAAGGTGTCCTCAACGTCGACGGCAATGACGACGAGTTTGAAGCGGCCGATGTCACGCTGTACTTCGGCGGCGAGGCCTTCGAGGAGGCGGAGCGAGTCGATGTTGAGCAGCTCAAATACAGCACGCGGCACCCCGAGCGGGCCTGGACGGCCTCGCGACTATGCGAAACCAAACAGCGCCGCGCCAACGCTTCGGGGCAGCCAACCGGACATCGACGCTCCGTCCTCAGAGACCTGGCCGACGTGTACAAGAGATTCGCCCAGGACCACCGTCGAGACACAATCCTGCGAACACTTCGAATCAGGCTGGTCAGCAACCAGCCAAAGGACGAGGCCCTTGACCGGGCGGTGGCCGCCGCCTCTGCGATCGTCCGCGAACGACCAGGACCGACAGGCGCGGCACAGCTTCTCAAAGAGATGTCGGCGCAAGATGCTGCGATTCTCCAGCAGCTGTGGAACGACCTCAAAGGGCACCTGCCAAGCGAGATGTTCGACGCCTTCCTAGCGGTATTGGATTTGTCGGACTGCGGGGCGTTTGAGCGGTTCGATCTGGAGTCTCACGTCCGCTCCCGAACCTCTGAGCTGACCCCGGAGCGCGCCCCGCAGTCCTCACAGGATCTCTATGCGCTCGTGCGCCGGCATGCGCTTCCCGAAGGCCGAGATCAAAACGGGATTCGGCTTCCTGACGTGCTTGCCGCACTCGGGGTAGGGAGTCTTGCAGAGCTATATCCGTGTCCCCCGCGCTTGACCGCAGTTTCCGACCTGTTGCCCTCCAACAACATCGGCAGGTTGACCGAGGCGGTACTCCAGACGCCGGGCGGCGTGGTCCTCGCTCACGGCCAAGCCGGTGTTGGGAAGACCGTGACCATGTCACGACTCGAGGAGCATCTTCCTCCCAGCTCAGTCGTGGTGACGTACGACTGTTTCGGGGCCGGCAGCTATCTGGATTCGGGAGAAGAGCGGCATGGTACGAGACGGTTCGTCACGCAGGTAGTCAACGAGCTCGCTCAACGCTGCGGTACTCCGTTGCTCGTCCGACCGCAGGAGGACGAGAGCGAGCTGTGGCGGCGATTGTCCACGACCCTTTCCAGGGCTTCAACCTCGCGTGCTGGCCGGCTGGTGCTGGTGGTGGACGCGGTAGACAATGCCGAGTATGCGGCTAACCGCCGCAAGGACTCGTGTTTCTTGCAGGACTTGATGACCCTGCCGCTGCCGGAGCAAGTCTCGGTCGTCTTGACCGCACGCACGCACCGGCGCCCCCGACTCGATGGTATTGCCGTGCGCGAGATTGAACTGCAAGGGTTCGATCCAGTGGCCTCAGCGCAACATCTGCGCCGGTTCATACCCGACGCGAGTGAAGCCCAGCAGGCGCAATTCCACAATCTCTCGTGTGGAAACCCCCGAACCCAGTACTACACACTGCAACGGGCGGCCGAGCTCGGGTGGCGGGCGGACGAGATCCTCGACGCCTGCCGTGCAACACCCGATGCGCTCTTCGATGATATCGTCAAGTCCGCGCTGGAAGTCTGCCCGCCACATAGCGGTGGCGTGCACTGGCTGGCGCTGATGGCGGCGTTGTCACGACCGGTGGGCCTTGCGGTGCTCGCCGAAGCGCTCGGAGTCGCCGTTGCTGCGGTGCGGGACTTTGCCGCCGGCCTTCACCCAGGCGTGCATCTCGAACATGACTCCATCGCCTTCCGCGACGAGGACTTCGAAAACTACGTCCTCGATCGGCTCCAGCCGTCCGACCTCGCCTCAGCCCACGGCAGGCTCGCCGACGTATTCCTTCCGCGCCACCGCGAGGAGGCCGAAGCCGCCACACACGTGGTCGAACACCTCTTCAGCGCGGGCCGTGCGGATGAAGCCATCGAACTCGTCCTCGACTGCCCAACACCATTGGCAATTCCCGATGGATTTCGACGCCAGGAAGTTCGCGAACGTCGGCTCGACGTGGCGCTCAAGGCCGTGGCCGAATCGGCCAGCATGCGGACCGGCATCCAGCTGCTCATGCGGGCAGCCCGGGATGCTTCCAGCCGACGCACGCTCGCCGCGCTGGCTGGTGATGAACCGGACCTCGTCGCACAGTACTCCGATCCCCGGAAACTCGCAGATCACTACCTGGGGCAGGACAATCAACCCTGGCTCGCTCCGGCCCATATGCGCGCGGCCGCGGCACTGGCCCGCTCCCCAGAGACGAGAGCGCTGGCACGCATCCACCTCGCCGATGCCGAAGCATGGCTGCGCCGACGGGCGAACAGCGCGAAGGATGACGTCCGGAACTGGGACGTCTCCCCAGATACACTGGCTCGGGCCATACATGCGGTCTACTTTCTCGACGGGCCGCACGCCGCGCACCAGGAACTCCAGCGATGGCGCCCCGTTTCTTTCGTCTTCAAGGTCACGGTTGAACTGGCACGTCTCGTTGCACCCGCCATGGAGACTACCGAGGTTGAGCACTACCTGGACGAATTGCACACACACCCGTACTTCCAAGCGCCCTTCCTCGCGTTCCTCAATCCCCACCAACAGGCTCCCTCAGCCCAGAGGCTCAACGCCGCCGTGCAAGCAGTGCTCAGGCGGCCGGCAGGCCAGCCAGCTCCATGGCAGTACCTCCTGTGCGAGAAGGCATTCCGCTTCGGCGACCGAACACTGGCACGTACGCTAATGAACCATCTGCAAACACCGCTCCCCGATTGGAGAGGGTCATACCTCGACCCGTTTGGGGCCGAGGTTGCAGGAATCCGCCTACGAGGACTCGCCGCAGTGCTGGATGGCAGTGCGTTTGACTCCGAGACACAGCTGCCACCTCATCTTCGACCGACCCCGGGAGAAGGACGGACAGGAGACGACACCGCCTACCGTCGCCAAGAATGGCAGCGCCAGGTCGGACCGCTGCTTTCACTGAGCTATCTGCGAGCGCAAGTGCTCGTCGGCGAAACGCCGCCAGACGCTGAAGCGCTTATCAATCAACAGCTAGACGATTGGCAGGAGAAAGCGAGCCACCGGTGGTATCGACCTGATTTCCGGTTCCGGGCCTGGGCGACTCTGGCAGCCGACGTCCTCCTCGAAATAGGCGCCAACCCGGCACGTGTCGACGACCTCGCCGACGCCGGCGTCCAAGTACTCCGCGACGGTTCGCCATGGTTGTGGCTCGATCTGGCCGGAATACTGACAGCTCGCGGCTGCGACTCATGGCAGGCAGAGAATCTATGCCAGCGAGCCGCCGCCTACCCGCAGGCACACGCAATGTCGCCAAGGGAGCGACTTGAGCTGGTCACTGCTGCTGCGAAACAGGCCGCCCTCGCCTCCCGCGAGCTCGGGGCTGCGATATTCGACCGGGCCCAACTCCTCGCCGACGACGTCGACGACACCGCTGCCGAGCTGCTTGCTGTTCATGCGCGGCTTGCCTTGCGAGCAAGGCCGCAGCTCGAAGCCAAGCAGCGCGCCACTATCGCACGACAGCTACTGGAAGCAGCCGAATACGCGTCACTTCATGTGTCAGAAGATAGCGGCGTCCCCTATGACCGGTTGCTGGCAGCCGCAGGATATCTACACCCATCGACTGCCATCACAACGGCGAGCCGGTGGGATGACGAAGACCGCACCAGGCTCGACACCACCGTGCCGGTCGTGATTCTCGCGACCGTTCGTGCCGGGGAGCTTTCGGTTCCTGATGGCCTGCACTTCCTCCCGATGATTCCAGAGTATTCCGAGCGCCTGAGCACCACGCTGCAACTTCTCGACCTCCTGCCCCGCGATGCGAACCGGATCAGCTTGGCCCGAGGACAACTTCGCGAGACGTTGTCCTGGCTGCGGGGGTACGTGCCTCCTCACGCCCAACGATCGATGGCGCAGACCGTCATGGAGTGGGCAGAAGCGAACGGAATCCTCGACGCATCGCTCAGGCAGGCACTCGCAACCGTCCTCGAACTCCCCGAACCCAGCGTCGACGAGCGATCCAGGAGCTGGAATGATCGGGAGGCTGTTGATCCAGCGGTAATGGACCTGCTCGCACGCCCTGAACGGCGAACGATCGCACAGCTGAAAGCGGATATCGAGAGCATCGACCGCTCCCGTGTCGGGATACGTGAGCAGACCAGATTCATGACGGAAGTTGCTCAGCGCTGCCCCTGGTCTGGCCGAATCGAGGCGCTGAGGACGGTCGCGGACATCGTCACGACGCGCTCCAGTTATGAATCTTGGGCCTACCTCGAGGCGTTGGCTGATCTTGTAGAGAAATGGAAAGATCATCAGCCAACGGCCGAGTGGATCCAGCACAACCTCGTCCGCGTCCTCGAATCCTGCATACCTGGCCTTGGGTTGGCGCCCTCCCCCGAATCAGTTCTTACATGGCTGCACAGATTCGGTCTCACGGACGCTCAACTCCATGCCGCGCTCTTCGGCGCCGCCATCAAACAACGACGGAACCTCAGGCCACAACAGCTACGTGAACTCTGCGAGATCCTTGCAGAGCTGCTCGACGCAAAGGCCGCCGCAGCCGCGCTCGTCCGCATGCTCACCGAGGTCGAATCAGGAACCGTCACCTCCACATTTCCAACCGAGCTCCCCACCGACACCCCGGACCTCATCTCCGGGCTGCTATGGAGTGTCTTCGGACACTACCGAAAAGACCTGCGGTGGAGAGCCGCCCACACTGCGCGGTCGATTCTGACCGATGGCAACAGCTCTATCGCCCCTTTGGTGACCAACGGGCTGATCAAATGCCTCTCGAGTGAATCCGCCGGAGCATTCCGAACACCGGACTTGCGGTTCTACTGGATGTCAGCTCGAGTCTGGCTCCTCATTGCGCTCCAGGGGGCCGCTGCTGCGAAGCCGAGCAGGCTGGCGGAGCATTTCAGGGCGTTCGAGCAGACGGCACTCGACCGCGACTTTCCGCACATACAAGTCCGCGAACTCGCCCGCAATATCGCAGGATTGCTCGCACCACACACCGCCATCCAGGGCACACCGGGCCTCTTCCTCACCAACCAACCGACCTCATGTCATCTCGAACGCAACCTTGGCACCGCCGATGAGCGCGACCGGGAGCCTGCCGAAGTGCGATACAGCTTCGACAGCATGGACACCATCCCGTACTGGTTCGCCCCGCTCGCACGTGTCTTCGATATACCAGTCCGGCGGATCGAAGAACTCGCTGAGGCTTGGATCGTCGACCGCTGGAACCTGAGCAAGGAAGACTGGTGGAACGATCCCCGGGAGCTGCGCAGCGAAGACAACCAGGGGCGCATGATGCACCGCCATGGCGGCATCCCCCGAGAAGAGAACCTGCACCTATATATGGAGTATCATGCCCTGATGCTTGCTGCGGGCGAACTTCTTGACGCTCGCCGGCCCATCAGATACGCCCCCTACGACGACGCAGAGGACCCTTGGCAGTACTGGTTCGCGACGCATCTTCCCGGACAGATGACCACCTGGCGCGCCGATCTCCGCAGCGCGATCCCGGCGGAACCGCGCCTATTCGGACCCTACCCGCCGATTGACGAATGGCTCGAACCCCGGACTGAAGAATTCGACGGGTTTCTCGGCCTTGACTCCAAGCAGCTCCAGACCAAGAGGGTACTTGTATCGTCGCATGTCAGCATTCGCGTTCCAGGCGGATACGGAACTTGCCATGTCGACTCCGCACTGGTCCGCCCCACTCATGCCGTCGCACTGCAGCGTGCACTGAGCGCTGCGTCTAACCCGACGGACTGGAAACTTCCTGAAGAAGGCGAATCGCAATTCGAAGTCCAACACCACAATTTCCAACTCCGTGGATGGATGCGCGAGTACTGGCGCAACGAAGAGTCCCTCGACGACCTCGACCCCTTCGCCACAGGCATCTCCTGGGCGACCCAGATGCCAGGCGAAGTCTTCCAATCCTGGGCATCGATAACCGCTCAGGGACCGTCGAACCAATACCTCGACCGCGATAGACGACCAGTGGTCTGGGTAGAGCGGTGGTCTATTCTCACTCCCCATGTTCGATACCGCTCGACGTTCGGGACGGACGAGGGGCATCGCACCTATGTCGACCGCCAGGCCCTGCTCGAATACCTGTCAGAGCGCGACATGAACCTCATTCTCACAATGCAGATCGGGAGAATCCGGAATGAACGTAGCGGATCAGAATCCTACCGCCTTCCCATCAGCCGAATCTACCTCGTCGACAAATCAGGAGCAGTCACTTCATGCTGATGAGTCACCAGAGGCGGTTGGGGAGCGGATTCTGCGTGACGCCGGATTGGACCGGACCAACGACACCCTCGCTAGATGGCTCGCCCATCATATTGCCGAACTCATGTCGTCCGCCGACGAGACGAAGCGAAACGGAACGCCGGAAGAGGCTGACGCAGCCGCCGAAAAATGCCGCCGCGCGGTGCTCGAACTCTGGAACCACCAACGGACGCTTCGAACAGGCTACCCTATCCAAGCAGGACAACTGATCAGGTCGGTCATGAACCGAGCACATCGCTTTGGACCTGTCGAGCAACCTCCCCGATCTGTTCGTGATCTCGAGCAGATCCACTACTCCATAATGGGCATGCTTTCCAGCGGAAATGTCCCGCTCATTGAGCCTGCTGACGACCATCCGCAAGATCCAGACCTGAACGAGCTCTTGAAGGAATGGAGCATAGCGACGCCTGGATCCGATTCTGACATCACTGAGAAACCGGAAACCTCAAACGGCAGTTCCAGCGAATCTTCCGGACAGAAGAATGCGGTAGAGCTGTTGGCGGAAGCATACTATGTTGCTGCCATAGGCGCGGCCAAAGACGTTCGTCCAGTCGTCGAGCCACTCGACTCGGAAGCAGACGATTAATGCAGCATCCTTGAGGTCAGTTCAAGATCCTTGTGCGTTCTTTCAGCAAGTTGGCGCGCCCCTCCCGATCAAGGACCGGCCGCGCCCGCACGGACCGAACGGCCCCGGCCTCACGGTCGGGGCCGTCGGTACTCCGCACCACCCGGCAGCGACCGCGCGCTTCGAAGGTGCCGGCGGCTCGAATTCCTGTCAGCCTTCCCGCGGGGTGGCGTTGTCGAAGTAGTCGAACCAAGCGACCGGGCGCATGTCGCCGATGCCCATGCGCTGGTTCATCGGGTATGCAGGATCGGCGTACGCCTCGGTGTCCGGGTCGAAGAGGAACTCGATGTCCGTGTCCTGGAACAACAACTCCTCCAGCAGGTCGAAGTCGCAGTCCCAGGGACTCTGGGGAAGGTCCTGGTGCTCGGGAACTGCCCCATCGAGGTCGTCGGCGTACACATCTTTGGCGTCGTCGATCGCCAGGGCCAGCGCCATCTCCTCGGCGCGGTTGCGCGGGACGGGCCACTCCCCCAGTTCAGGTCCTCCAGCAGGTGGTGCACGCTCTCGCGGAAGCGCTCGCGCCAGGCGCGTCCCATCGTCCAGGTGAGCCGGGGCAGTTGGTCGAACAGCACCCATTGGGCGCGGTTGGCCTCGGTGACGGGGGTATCGCCGAGTTCGCGGAGGTCCTCGCCGACGCTGTCGCCAACCCATTCGAGGCCGATCTGGAGCAGGTGCGCCATGCGTGGGGGCAGCTCGTCAGGGCAGTCGGGGCACCCCTCGTCCGGGGTCGGGCACTGGTGCTCGGTCACCGGGAACATCACGGCCAGCCGCGCCATGTCCTCGCGGCGATCCTGCCGCCTGCGAGCCTGTTCACGGTCGGCCTGTGCGGGATTGGGCCGGTCCTGGTGCTCGTCGCGCTCAGGGTGGAGTTCCCAGCCGCCGAGGAACTCTTCGGTCACGGCCGTCTCGCTCCACCACCAGTTCATCCCCTTCGTCTGGGTCGAGGAGCTGCAGGCTCGCCGTGCTCGAGTACTGGTCGGTCCCCGGAGGCTCGGGGTCCGCATCGAGCAGGAACGAAACCGCGCCGAAATATTTGAGCGGGTCGTGGTGGGCGCGCTCGTCCTCAGGGTCGGGCTCAAAGCCGCGGGCGAGGGCGGCTGCCAAGGCCCGCGGCGCATCGTGGACGTGGACCTCGGTCAACTGGACCGTGCGGACGACCGGGCCCTCCAGCTCGGCGAGCCGGCCCCTCCTGCCCGGATCACGGCCGAACGCGGCCGTGGCCCCAGCGGTCTGGTCGAAGATGCGCTGCGCCGCACCGGGAACGCCGGCATCCGATGAGACCGGCCAGGACAGGCCGTACACCCATTCCAGGGCACGACGCAGCGACGCGGCCGGCGCATCCGGCATATCGGCAAGCACCTGCGGTGCCAGCGCTTCGCAATACGGGCTGCGCCCCTCACGCAGCGCAGCGTTGACCAGATGCCGCGCCAGCGCCGCCTGCTCACGGACCTTGACCGTCAGGACCGCCTCCAGCCGCGAGGGCACCCGGCTGGTCGACCACGGCGTAGAGCCGGTACTTGGACTGCTGAAGCTCCCAGATGAACTCGCGGGGGAACGCTAGCGAAGGTTCCTCGTTCATGAGGCTGCTTTCGTGGTGCGCGAAACCACTCGGGCTCGCGCAAGCTGATACAGGTTCCGCTGGTGGATGCGGTGCAGCCGTATCCCCGAGCGGGTGAAGCAATCGCGCTGGTATCCCGGGTATGAACCCGCCGACCCGTCTCGCACTTCCCAGTCGAGACCCCAAGCCGACCGTTGGAGTCCCCGACCGGCTCCTCATCCGATAACAATGACCAAACACGACCGGCCAATGCCCACCAAGCCTGCAACATCAACCGCGGGACCGTCCTTGCACCCCCGGTGGTCCCCTTATTGGTCCCCCTCACCTGAAAACAGGCGCCAATCGCGACCGGATTACCGGAGGTAGAAAACAAGAAAAAAGGCCCTGTCACCAGGGCCTTTGTAGTGTGCGCGAGGGGGGACTTGAACCCCCACGTCCGTTAAAGGACACTAGCACCTCAAGCTAGCGCGTCTGCCATTCCGCCACCCGCGCGTGCACACTGAGAGTGTATATGGAGTTTGTTTTGGCTGCCAGTTGGGCCTTTTGGCTTGCCCCGGCACGAGACGAAACTTTACACGACGGATTTGGGGGTTGCGCAAGGGGGGTTCGCGGTCGGGGTGAGGGGCGGGCGGCGGCTACGCTTGGGGGTATGACCGTGACCGCGCCTCGACTCCCCGACGCGGCGCTGGCGCATTGGGATCTGGGGCAGATCTACCAGATGCAGCGGGTGCAGACCGGGTTGATGAACCGGTCTTGGCGCGTGGACGCGTCGAGCGGGTCGTACCTCCTGAAGCTGTTCAGAGACGTCACGGGGCCCGAGCTCCAGTTCCAGTTCCATGTGTTGCAGACGCTGGGGGGCAACGGGGTTCCCGTGGTGCTGCCGGTGCTCAGCCGGGACGGGCGCACCACTATCTTCCTGGAGGGCGAGGAGTTCGGCGTCTTCCCGTGGGTCGGGGGGCGGCACCGGAGCGGGTTGTCGATGTCCCGGGACGCCTGCCGGGACCTGGGGTCCGTCATCGGGCGGCTGCACCGGACGCTGCATGCTTCCATTCCTGCTGATCGGGCTCCCAAGGTCGAGAATCCGCCGACCACGGAAGCCGCCTTGCAGAAGGTCGACCGGCTGCTGGAGCTGGTCGCGGCCGGGCGCGGGGACAAGACCGGGTTCGAGGCGACTGCGGAGCAGACGCTGCGGTTGAAGCGGGGGCTGCTCGTGCGGCTCGGGGACCGGCGGCCGCCGGACCTGGCGCCGCAGTACACGGGGTACACGCACGGGGACCTGCACCCGCACAACGTGCTGCACGGGCCTGACGATCGGATCTCCGCGATCCTGGACTGGGACCGCCTGACGGTTTCGTCGTACGCGCGCGAGATGGCCCGGGCCGCGGTGTTCTACTTCACCTACGGCGACGAGCGGGGTCTCGACTGCGATCGGATCCGGGCGTTCGCCGGGGGATATCGAAGCGTGTTCGACGTCGGCGAGCCCGAGATCGGGCTGGCCACGCATCAGCTCTGGTGGGACCGGCTGACCGACAACTGGGTCATCGAGTGGCATTACGTGCGCCACAACTCCGCCTGCGACCACCTGCTGCCCGGCCAGACCGGGCTCGTGAAGTGGTGGACCATCCACTACTCGCAGGTCGAGCAATCGCTCATGGGCCGCTGAAATTCGCGGTGGCGGGGCGATATCGCTTCTGTCACAATGGCTCGCATGACTGAACTGCCCCTCATCCACCTCCAGGGAAGTCCCTACCGCCAAGGTGTCCAGCAAGGCGAGCAGCTCAGGGAGCAGATCGCGACGAACGTGGCCGTGTACCGGTCGCGGATGCTCACCTCCGGGCTGCCGGAGGACTCGCTCGCGGAGCGCTCGCAGCGGTACCTCGGGATCTTCACCAAGGAGGACTCGCAGTACCGCGCGATCATGGACGGCATCGCCGACGGGTCCGGGCAGAACCTCCTCGACATCGCGCTGCTGAACGCCCGGTATGAGCTTCTCTACAGCGCCTGGAGCGAGTTCGGGCGGCCCACGGTCGACAGCATTCGGTCGGAGTGCACGTCGTTCGGTGGATCGGACGGGGTCTTCGCCGCGGGCGGGACGCACATCGGGCAGAACTGGGACTGGTTCACCGGCGTCGAGGGCGCGCTGCTCCAGTGGAAGCACGGCGAGACGACCGTGGTCGGATTCACCGAAGCGGGCGTCGCCGGCGCCAAGATCGGGATCAACTCGACCGGGATCGGCCTGTGCGTCAACGGACTCGGGGCGAGTGCCGACGACTGGAAGATCGACTCGGTGCCGTTCCACCTTCGGACGTGGCGGATCTTGCAGTCGAGCACGCTTGCTGAAGCCGTCGGGCACGCCGTCGCGCCCCGGCCCGCTTGTTCAGCCAACTTCTTCGTCGGGAGCGCTTCGTCCGGGGTCGCGACCGTGGAGACGTCGCCCCTCGGGTCGCGCGTGATCTACCAGGACGGGACGGCTCCCCTGGTGCACGCCAACCATTTCCGCGACCCTGAGGCCCTCGGGGTGTACCAGAGCTGGCTCGAGACCGGCCGCGTCTCCACCTACCACCGGTGCGACCGCATGGAGCACCTGCTGGCCAAGGAGTCGCCCGTGTCGACCGAGCACCTGCACGCGGCCATGCGGGACCACGACGGCGGGCCACTGGGCCTGTGCCGCCACCCCGTCGAGACCGACCCGGAGGAGCTGCGGACGCATACCGCGCTCGCCGCGCACCTGGAGCTCGACGCGCTGAAGTTCTCCTACACGTGGGGCCCGCCCTGCGAGTCGGAGTTCACCACCGTCGCGCTCTAGCGCAAGTCGTCACCGCGGCGTCGGCTGCGAGAGCTCCCAGCAGGCCACGGCGGTCGCGGCCGCGACGTTGAGGGAGTCGACGCCCGCGTGCATCGGGATGACGACGGTGCGGTCGCAGGCGTCGAGCGCGGCCCCGGTGAGGCCGGGGCCCTCGGCGCCGAAGAGGAGCGCGGGGCGCTCGCGCTCCTCGGCGGTCACCTGGCCGATGTCGATCGCGCCGCGCGAGGGGCTGAGGCCGTGGAGCGTGAACCCGGCGTCGCGGACCTGGGTCAGGCCCGTGGGCCATTCGTCGAGGTAGGCGTACGGGACCGCGAACACCTCCCCCATCGAGACGCGCACGCTGCGCCGGTACAGCGGGTCGGCGCAGTCGGGGGCGAGGAGCACGCCGTCGAAGCCGAGACCTGCGGCGACGCGGAAGATCGCGCCGATGTTCGTGTGGTTGTTGATGCCTTCGAGGACCACGAGGCGCCTGACACTCGCCAGGAGCTGCGCAGGTTCGGGGAGCTCCTTCCTGTGGAACGAGGCCAGCGCGCCGCGGTGGACGTGGAAGCCGGTCACCGATTCGAGGACGTCGGGCCCGGCCGCGTAGCAGGGGGCGTCCTCGGCGAGGTGCGCGAGCTGGTCGACGCGCTTGGCGTCGATGAGCATGGAGCGCATGCGGTATCCGGCGCGAAGGGCGCGGCCGATGACCTGGTGGCCTTCGGCGATGAACAGGCCGTGGGGCTGCTCGAAGCGGGTGCGCAGGGCCAGGTCGGTGAGGGCCCGGTAGTCGGCGAGGCGCTCGTCTTCGGGGTCGGAGATGTCGATAGCGGGCACGTGGTGATTCTCCCCCATGGGAAGCGGAACGGCCGGGACCGCCCGTCAGGGGGTCCCGGCCGTCACGTGTGCTTACGCGGGCGCGGGCGGGAGTTCGCCGCGGTCCTTGCCTTCGCCGATGTCCTGGACCTCGCGGGCGGCCTGCTGGGCCGCCTCGAGGGCCTGGAGGGCGGAGTCGTCGAGTTCGAGGGCGCTGGTGTCGACCTCGACCTCTTCCTCCTCGCTCGGGCCGGACTTGTCGCCGCCGCCGAACGCGTTGCCGATGCCGCCGAGGGCCTTGGTGAGCTCGGCGGGGACGACCCAGACCTTGTTGGCGGTGCCCTGGGCGATCGTGGGCAGCGTCTGGAGGTACTGGTAGGTCAGGAGGCGGTCGGTGGGCTTGGCGTTGTGGATGGCCGCGAAGACCGTCTGGATGGCCTTGGCCTCACCGTCGGCGCGGAGCACGGCGGCGTCGCGCTCGCCCTTGGCGCGGAGGACGGCGGACTGCTGCTCGCCTTCGGCCATGAGGATCGAGGAGCGCTTGGTGCCCTCGGCGTTGAGGATCGCGGCGCGGCGGTCGCGCTCGGCGCGCATCTGCTTCTCCATGGCGTCGCGGATGCTCAGCGGCGGCTCGATGGAGCGCAGCTCGACGCGGGTGACCTTGAGGCCCCACTTGTCGGTGGCCTTGTCGAGCTCGGCGGCGAGGCGGGCGTTGATCTCCTCGCGGCTGGTGAGGGTCTTCTCCAGGTCCATGGAGCCGACGACGTTGCGGAGCGTGGTGGTGGTGAGCTGCTCGACACCGGCGAGGTAGTCGTCGATGTTGTACACGGCCGCGGTGGGCTGCGTGATGATGTAGTACAGGACGGTGTCGATCTGCACGCCGAGGTTGTCGGCGGTGATCACCGGCTGGGGCGGGAAGTTGACGACGCGCTCGCGGAGGTCCACTTTGGCGCGGACGGAGTCCACGAAGGGGACGAGGAGGCGCGGCCCGGGCTCGAGCGTGCGGCGGTAGCGGCCGAGGCGCTCGATGATGTAGTTCCACTGCTGGGGCACGATCTTGATCGAGCGGAACAGCACGATGATCAGGAAGATCGCGACGATCAGGAGCAGTATGCCTACGGGTTCCATGGTTTCTCAGCCTCCAGTGGTCTGGCGGATCGGGCGGGCTATGGGCACGAGGGTACTGAACGGCCGCCTGCCGGTAACGACTGCTTCCAGACGATGACGGTCGCGCCCTTGATCTCGACGACCGTGACCGTGTCGCCGGGCTCGAGGAGCTGATCGGGTTCGAGGGGGTAGGCGGTCCAGTTGTCGCCGGCGATCTCGACGAGGCCGCCGGAGAGGTCGACGGTCTCGATGACGCGGGCGGCGGCGCCTTCGATGGCGCGGGTGCCGAACGGGCGGTGCGCCTGCTCCTTGGTGTCGGATTCGAGCGCCTGCTTGAGGAAGGGCCGCAGGCCGAAGATCGAGGCGACGGAGCCGACGCCGAAGAGCACGGCCTGGAGCCAGAGGGGCGCGCCGACGGCGGCCCCGACGCCCGCGAGCACGGCTCCGACGGCGACCATGGCGAGGACCAGGGTGCCGGTGAAGAGTTCGACCGCGCCGAGGATAACGGCGACGATGATCCAGATGAATACGTCGTCCACCCGTTAAGCATGTCACGACGATCGGACCTGCGGGGACTACGGTCCGGGCCCGCGCACGGCGCGGCTCGCAAAGCGGTGCAAGCGGCTCCGTACGCGGGCCCGTGGCGTCAGCGGCCGCGCTTCTCCGGGGCCGGGGGCCGGCGCGCGGGGCAGCAGCCCTCGACGGTCGGGTCCCAGACGGGGAGCTTGCCGAGGCGGCGGATGGGCGCGCCCTGGACGCGTTCGGCGACGAGGTCGCGGAACATGCCGACGAGGTCGGCGTCGACGGTCGGCGTCCCGGCCCGCAGGTAGCGCAGGCCCAGGTCGGCGGCGGTGTCCTTGGCCTCGTTGTCGAGGTCCCAGAGGACCTCGATGTGGTCCGAGAGGAACCCGACGGGGCTGACGACGACGGTGTCGACCCCTTCGGAGGCGAGGACCTTCAGGTGGTCGTTGACGTCGGGTTCGAGCCACGGCATCGCGGGCGGGCCCGAGCGGGACTGCCAGACGACGTCGAAGGGCCCGGTCCAGCCGGCGCGCTCGGCGACGAGCGCGGCGGCCTCGGCGACCTGGTCGGAGTAGCGGGCGCCCTCGGGGCCGGAGCACTCCTCCATGACGTCGGGGATGGAGTGCGCGGTGAAGACGACCCGGGTCTTCGACTGGTCCTCGATCTGGTCGAGGGAGCCCCGGAGCTGGCGGGCGAAGCCGCCGACGAACCCGGGGTGGTCGAAGAAGTGGCGGATCTTGTCGATCTGCGGGGCGGTCTCGCCGACGGCGGCGCGGGCGGCGTTGATGTCCTCGACGTACTGGCGGCACGAGGAGTAGGAGCCGTAGGCGCTGGTGCAGAGGGCGAGGGCCTTCTTGACGCCGTCGCCGGTCATCTGGGTGACGGCGTCGACGAGCATGGGCGGCCAGTTGCGGTTGCCCCAGTAGATCGGCAGGTCGATGCCGCTCTTGCGGAACTCCTGGCGGAGGGCTTCGATGACCTCGCGGCACCACTGGTTGATCGGCGAGATGCCGCCGAAGTGGTAGTAGTGCTCGGCGACCTCGGTGAGGCGCTCGTCGGGGATGCCGCGGCCGCGCGTGACGTTGCGCAGGAAGGGCAGCACGTCGCCGGGGCCCTCGGGCCCGCCGAAGGAGACGAGCAGGACGGCGTCGTAGCCGTCCGCGGTGTCGATGGCTGTCATAAGGCGGCTCCGCTACTGCTCGGTGCGCTCGACTCCGACGGCGTGGAACCCGCCGTCGACGTGGATGATCTCGCCGCTGGTGGCCGGGAACAGGTCGGACAGGAGCGCCGCGCAGGCCTTGGCGACGGGCTCGGAGTCGGTGAGGGACCAGCCGAGGGGGGCGCGCTTGGTCCACGCCTCCTCGAACGCCTCGAAGCCGGGGATGGACTTCGCGGCCATGGTGCGCTGCGGCCCCGCGGAGATGAGGTTGACGCGGATGCCCTTGGGGCCCAGGTCGCGGGCGAGGTAGCGGTTGACCGACTCGAGGCCGGCCTTGGCGACGCCCATCCAGTCGTACACGGGCCAGGCCTGCTGCGCGTCGAAGTCGAGGCCGACGACGGCGCCGCCGTTCTCCATCAGCGGGAGGCAGGCGACGGCGAGGGACTTGTAGGAGAACGTGGAGACCTCGACGGCCTTGGCGACGTCGGCCCACTCGGTGTTCAGGAAGTTCCCGCCGAGGGCGCCGGGCGGGGCGAAGGCGATGGCGTGGAGGACGCCGTCGAGGCCGTCGACGTGCTCGCGGACCTTGTCGGCGAGCCCGGCGAGCTGCTCGGGGTCGGTCGCGTCGAGCTCGACCACCGGGGCGGGCTTCGGGAGCTTCTTGGCGATGCGCTCGACCAGGGAGAGGCGCCCGAAACCGGTGAGGACCACTTCGGCGCCCTGCTCCTGCGCGTACTTGGCGACGCCGAAGCCGAGGGACTGCTCGGTGATGACACCGGTGACGAGCAGCCGTTTGCCGTCCAAGATTCCAGACATGTGTGTTCCTCCGTGCGTGATCAGTGCTTGAAAACTATCCGGGCCTAGTGGCCCATGCCCAGGCCGCCGTCGACGGGGATGACCGCGCCGTTGACGTAGGCGGCGCTGTCGCCGGCGAGCCAGGTGACGGCGCCGGCGATCTCCTCGACGGCCCCGAAGCGCTTCGCGGGGATCGAGTCGAGGTAGGCCTTGCGCTGGGCCTCGGGGAGCGCGTCGGTCATGTCGGTCTGCACGAAGCCGGGGGCGACGACGTTCGCGGTGATGTTGCGCGAGCCGAGTTCGCGGGTGACGGAGCGGGCGAGGCCGACGAGCCCGGCCTTGGACGCGGCGTAGTTGGTCTGCCCGGCGTTGCCGTAGAGGCCGACGACCGAGGAGATGAAGATCATGCGGCCGAACTTGGCGCGGAGCATCTTCGAGGAGGCGCGCTTGGCGACGCGCCAGGCGCCCTTGAGGTTGGTGTCGACGACCCGCTCGAACTGCTCGTCGCTCATGCGCAGCAGCAGCGTGTCGTCGGTGATCCCGGCGTTGGCGACGAGGACCTCGACGGGGCCGAACTTGTCCTCGACCTCGGTGAACGCGGCGTCCACGGACGCGGTGTCGGTGATGTCGCACTGGACGCCGAAGAGCCCGTCGGGGGCGCCGGAGCCGCGGTGGGTGACGGCGACGTTGTCGCCCTGGGCCGCGAACGCCTTGGCGATCGCCAGGCCGATTCCGCGGTTGCCTCCGGTGACCAGGACCGTGCGCGCCATGTCCGAACTCCCTAACATCCCGTTACTCGAAAAGGCCGTCGTTTGGCAGAACTCGCTCATGTTCTTTGTACGAAGCCACCGACGATCGTAGCGACGGGCCCCTTCAGGGGCGAAGGGGCCTTCACGGACCGTGTGGTGCCGGACTCAGGTGAGGCGGGAGGTCCACGCCAGGCTCAGTCCGGCGGCGGCGAACAGGAGGACCATCGCGGTGCCGATGAACCACTGCGAGACGTCCTCGGCGATGGTCCGGTAGCCCAGGGACGAGCCCATGTCCTCGTAGACGGCGCGCAGCTGCTCGGCGGTGACGGCCTCGTAGTACTCGCCGCCGGTCTCCTCGGCGAGCCCGGCGAGGGCCTCGCGGTCGACGGGCACGGAGACGAGCTCCTGGTCGAGTTCGATGACGCCCTCGTCGGTGCCGAACGCGACGGTGGAGACGGGGATCTCGGCCGCGGCGGCGGCCTCGCCCGCCTCGTCGACGGTGCGCCCGGCGGTGCGGTAGCCGTCGGAGAGCAGGAGGATCCTCGCGGGCGCGAGCTGCCCGGACTCGTCGGGCATGACCTGCTGGACCGCTTGGAGGGACGCGAACACGGCGTCGCCGGTGGCGGTGGCCTCGGCGAGGGTGAGGCCGTTGATCGCGGAGGTCACCTCGGCGCGGTTCTTGGTGGGGGGCACGACGACCGAGGCGTACCCGGCGAAGGACACGAGGCCGACGTTGTACTGCTCGGGCAGTTCGGCGACGAAGTCGGAGGCCGCGGACTTCGCGGCGTCGATGCGGGTCGGGTCGACGTCCGTGGCCATCATCGACAGGGACACGTCGATCGCGAGGATGATCGTGGCGCGCTCCTGGGGCTCCTCGACATCGACCGCGGGGCGGGTCATGCCGCCGACGAGGACGGCCAGCGCGATGACGAGCAGGCCCGCGGGGAGGTGGCGGCGCCAGCCGGGGAGCTTCGGGACGAGCTTGGCGAGGAGCGAGGCGTTGGCGAACCTGACGGCGATCCGCTTGCGGGCGAACTGGGCCCAGACGTACACCCCGGCGAGGATCGCGACGGGGACGAGCGCCAGCAGCCACGCGGGTTCGAGCAGGCGGATCAACGGTTCTCCTTGGCGTTGTAGGCGTTCAGCGGTAGGCGGCGAGGTGGCGGCGTTCGGCGACGAACGCGGCGATGTCGCGCAGCCAGTCGGAGCCGGTGGACAGGCGCAGGTGCGCGGCGCCGCCGGAGCGGATGCCGGCGGCGATGCGGGCGCGCTGCTCGGCGGCGGCCTCGGCGTAGCGGGCGCGGAAGCGCGCGTTGCCGGTCTGGACTTCGACGGTGGCGCCGGTCTCGGGGTCCATGAGGTCGAGGACGCCGACGTCGGGGAGGGCGAGCTCGGCGGGGTCGAGGACTTCGACGCAGAGGACCTGCTGGCGGACGGCGAGGCGGCGCAGTTCGCGGGGCCAGTCGCTCGGGTCGTCCTCGTCTTCCAGGAAGTCGGAGACGACGATGGCGAGGCCGCGGCGGCGGGCGTGGCGGCGGGTCTTGTCGATGAGCTCGGCGAGGTTGCCAGCCCCTTCGCCGCGCGGGAGGGTCGTGACGGCGCGCAGGAGGGAGCGGGCGCCGCCGCGGCCGGGGCGCGGCGGGATGGCTTTGGCGGGGCCGCCTTCGGTGACGACGGCGCCGATGCGGTTGCCGCCGCGTCCGGCGAGGTAGGAGAAGGCGGCGACGGCGCCTTCGGCGAGGTCGCGCTTGAGCATGCCGACGGTGCCGAAGTCGAGGCTCGGCGACAGGTCGATCGCGAGCCACGTCTCGAGTTCGCGGTCGGCGATGGTGGTGCGCACGTGCGGGGTGGTGGTGCGGGCGGTGACGGGCCAGTCCATGCGGCGCACGTCGTCCCCGGCGCGGTATTCGCGGGCCTCGCCGGGCTCGGAGCCGGCGCCGGGGAGCAGGCCCAGGTAGTCGCCGTGCAGGAGCCCGTCGAGGCGGCGGGTGACCATGAGCTGGAGGCGGTCGAGGGCGCGCAGGTCGGCGGCGTTCACGCGGCTACCAGGCCCCCGGCTGCTGCGGCTGCTGGTAGGCCGGTTCGGCCGGGCGCGGCGCGGCGTCCTGGCGGGGCGTCACCGTGGGGGCGGGGACGGCGGCGAGGAGCTGGCCGACGAGCCGGTCGGCGGTGATGCCGTCGGCCATGGCGTCGTAGGAGAGGACGAGGCGGTGGCGCAGGACGTCGGGCGCGATGTCGTCGAGGTCCTGCGGGAGCGCGTAGTCGCGGCCGCGCAGGAGCGCGATGGCGCGGGTGGCGCGGATGAGGCCGAGGGACGCGCGGGGGCTGGCCCCGTACTGGATGTGGCGGGCGATGGCGCCCAGGCCCGCGGCGGCGGGATTGCGGGTGGCCATGACGATGCGGACGGCGTAGTCGACGAGCGCGTTGTGGATGAACACGCCGTCGGCGGCCTGCTGGAGGCGCAGGAGGTCGTCGGTGTCGAGGACGCGTTCGGGGATGGGCGAGTCGACGCCCATGCGGAAGACGATCTCGCGCTCTTCGGCGTCGGTGGGGTAGCCGACGTTGACCTTGAACAGGAACCGGTCGCGCTGGGCCTCGGGCAGGGGGTAGACGCCCTCCTGCTCGATGGGGTTCTGGGTGGCCATGACCAGGAACGGCTTGGGGAGGACGTGCGTCTGGCCGCCGATGGAGATCCGCTGCTCGGCCATGACCTCGAGCATCGCGGACTGGACCTTGGCGGGGGCGCGGTTGATCTCGTCGGCGAGCACGAAGTTGGTGTTGACCGGGCCGAGCTCGACGTCGAAGGACTCGGAGGACTGCCGGTAGATGCGGGTGCCGACGATGTCGGCGGGCACCAGGTCGGGGGTGAACTGGATGCGGTTGAACTCGGCACCGACGACCTTCGCCATGGTCTCGACCGCGAGGGTCTTCGCGACGCCGGGCACGCCTTCGATGAGGCAGTGGCCGCGGGCGAGGAGGGCCGCGAACATGCGCTCGACCAGCGCGTCCTGGCCGACGATGACCTTCTTGATCTCGAACAGGGCCTTCTCCAGCAGCGCGGCGTTCTCCGCCGGGGTCGGAAGGCCGTTCGCGCCCGATCCCTCGGGTGATCCCATATCGGCTCCAGCTCTCATGTTCGGCGACGTGGCTGTCAAGTGGTCCGGTGCTGTCGATGGTAATGCGCGCTCCTCAGAGGCGCAGGGGCCCGGAGGGACCCGTTTCGGGCACTCGCACCGCCTTTTGTCGGGAACCCGACAGTTCTCGCCGAACCCCTTGGGGCACAGCAGGTCTAGACTGCGCGCGCCACGCGGCGGCAAACCCCCAGGGGGTTTTTGCCCCGCAGAGTGACACGCCGCGCGGATTCAATCCGTTGCTGCGAAATGTCGGAGCGCTATGCTTCTCTTGCCCGCACGACTTCCCCCGTGGTCGTGCGGGCCTTCTCGTCCCCGGACCCGGTCCGTCTCAGGTACCGGACGACGCGTCCGGCGCCACTAGAATCACTCTCATGCCCCGCCGTCGCCAGGCCCTGCTCCTTCCCGGACGCAACTACAGCGTCCAGGGGCCCTTGCTGATGTACACGCACGTCGCGCTCCAGTCGCGCGGGGCGCGCACGTATCCGATCCAGTGGACGGACGTCGACCGGCTCGCCGCCGACGAGCAGACCATGATCGAGGGCGTCTGCGAGCAGACCGAGGCGGTCCTCGACCGCGTCCACAACGACGACCCGCCGCTGCTCGTCGGCAAGTCCCTCGGCACCGCCGCGGCCGTCCTCGCCGCCCACCACGGGCTCCCCGCGGTCTGGTTCACGCCGCTGCTCAAGGACTACCCGATCGTCCAGGCCCTGCGCCGCGCCACCGCGCCGTTCCTGCTCATCGGCGGCACCGCCGACCCGGCCTGGAACGGGGCGCTCGCGCGCGACCTGCCCGGCGAGGTCTGCGAGATCCGCGGCGCCGACCACGGCATGTTCCTGCGCGGGCGCCCGCTCGTGGACTCGGCGCACGCGCTCGCCGACGTCATCGAGGCGGTCGAGGCGTTCATCGACACAGCCGTGTGGCCTCGCCACGGCTGACCGGCATGACGCACAATCGCACTGTGTCCGATGAGATCCCCGTATGCTCCTCCCGCGGCTGCCGACACGAGGCCGCGTGGATGCTGCTGTGGCGCAACCCGCGCATCCACGGCGCCGAGCGCGTCAAGCGCTGGGCCGCGTGCGAGGAGCACCTGCCGGTCCTGCGCGACTTCCTGACCGCGCGCGGATTCCCGTGCGAGACCGAGAGAGTGGAATGATCGAGGCATGAGCGCGAACACGGTCCCGGTGTGGGACCTGTGGCCCGGCGAGGTCACCTGGCAGCCCATGTCGCCGAAGCTGCGCACCGTGTGGGTGCTGCGGAGCCTCCTCAACCTCTTCCTCCTCGCCGTCGTCGCGGCCGTGCCCCTGACGATCTGGCTCGGCTGGCGCGGCATCCTGTGGGCCCTCGGCGGGTACGTCGTCCTCGCCGGACTGCGGGCCTGGGCCGTCGCCCGCACCGTCGCCACATGGGGCTACGCCGAGCGCGAGGAGGACCTGCTGGTGCGCCACGGGCTCCTGACGCGGCGGCTCAACATCGTCCCCTACGGCCGCATCCAGCTCATCGACCTCTCCGCGGGCCCCATCGAGCGCATGTTCGACCTGACCACGGTCCAGGTCCGCACCGCGGCCCTCGGCTCCACGTCCGAAGTGCCGGGCCTCGAACCGGCGGTCGCCTCCGCGCTGCGCGACCGGCTCGCCCTCCGGGCGGCCGAGGTCCGGGAGGGCCTGTGAGCGACGAGCCCGCCCCTTCGCCGGCCGAGCGGCCGATCGGGCCCGAGGCCGCGGCGCCGAGCGCCCCGCCGGAAGGCGTCCAGCGCCAGCGCCTGCACCCGCTCACGCCGCTGCTGGAGAGCTTCCGGTTCCTGACCGCGGCGGCCGCGGCGGCGGGCATCCAGGCGTTCACGTCGCGGAACTTCCTGTTCGCGGTCTACATCGCGGTCGCGGCGGCCGTGGTCGGCGGGATCGCGAGCCTCATCGCGCTCCAGTACCGCGGCTTCGTCATCTGGGGCCGCGAACTCCACATCTACGGCGGCGTGTTCACCCGCAGCCACCGCACGGTCCCGCTGGACCGGCTCCAGTCGGTGGACCTGGTGCGGCCGATCCGGGCCCGGCTGTTCGGGTTGGCGCAGTTGAACATCGAGGTCGCCGGGGGCGACGGCACGGACGCGCGGCTGGCGTACCTGAAGGCCGACCGGGCCCTGGCGCTGCGCGCGGAGCTGCTGGCGATCGCGGGGCGCCCGGCCAAGCCCGTCGCCGAGCCGTCCGAGGACGCGCCGGAGGCGGTGCCGGACCGGGACGCGGGCCTGCTGGTGCCGCAGCTGACGGTGCGGCGCCTGGCGCTGGCGTCCTTCCTCGAAGTGCTGCCGGTGCAGATCACGTTCCTGGCGGTGTTCGGGTCGGCGTTCGCGGTGGCCGGGTCGATCTTCGGGTTCACGCGGGTGGCGACGGTGGTGTGGGTCGGGTTCCTGGCCCCGGCGCTGGTGGGCTACGTCCAGAGCACGATCGCGGCGGTGAACCGGTTCCTGCGCAACGGGCGGTTCCGGATCGCCCGCGACGGCACGAACCTGCTCATCCAGCGGGGCCTGACGGACACGAGCCACGAGACCGTCCCGGTGGACCGGGTGACGGGCGTGAGCTTCGCGGAGCCGGTCCTGTGGCGGTCGCGGCAGTGGCGGCGCGTGGAGGTGTGGACGGCGGCGGTGGCGCAGCAGAGCGCGACCGCGGTGCGGTCGACGACCGCGCTGCCGGTGGGCGGGCCCGAGGAGGTCGCGGCGGTGGCCGCGGCGGCGGTCCCGGACCTGCCGAGCGTGTTCGTGACGGAGCGGCCGCCGCGTCGCGTGCGGTGGCGGATGCCGTTGCGGTGGAAGCGGACCGGCGCGGCGCTCACGGACCGGGCGTTCGTGGTGCGGCACGGCCTGTGGGTGAACACGCATGTGGCGCTGCCGTACGCGCGGATCCAGTCGGTGAAGGTGACGCAGGGCCGCGTCCAGCGGATGCAGGGCCTGGCGACGGTGCGGGCGATGGCCGCGGGCGGGGTCGGGCACGACGCCGTGGCGCTGCACCGGGACGTGCGCGAGGCGGTCGCGATGGCGTCGGAGCTGCGGGACCGCGCGGACGCCGCGGCCGCGCTGGAGCGGCCGCGGCTGTCCTAACGCAGCGCCTCGCGGACTACAGGCGGCAGGCGTCGATGTTCGAGGCGAGGATGCCGCGGGCGCCCAGCTCGTAGAGGGCGTCCATGACGCGGTGCAGGTCGGCGCGCTCGGTCATCGACTGGACGGCGACCCACCCTTCCCGATGCAGCGGCGAGACCGTCGGCGACTCGATGCCGGGGGTCAGCTCGACCGCGGCCTCGAGGAGCTCGGCGCGCACGTCGTAGGCGAGCATCACGTACGAGCGGGCCACGAGGACGCCGCGCAGGCGCCGCAGGAGCTGCTCGATCGCGGCGCCGGTCCCGTTGCCGGCCTTGCGGACGAGCACGGCCTCTGAGTGCATGATCGGGTCGCCGAAGACGGCGAGCCCGGCCTGCTTCAGGGTCGTGCCGGTCTCGACGACGTCGGCGATGGCGTCGGCGACGCCGAGGGCGATCGCGTTCTCGACGGCGCCCGCGAGCTCGACGATCGCGGTCTTGACGCCGTGGGCGTCCAGGTCGCGCTGGACGACGCCCGGGTAGGAGGTCGCGATGCGCTTCCCGTCGAGGCCCGCGACGGAGTCGATCTCGCCGGGGCGGGCCGCGTAGCGGAACGTGGAGCGGCCGAAGCCGAGCGCGAGGACTTCTTCGACCTCCGCGCCGGAGTTGACGGCGAGGTCGCGGCCGGTGATGCCAAGGTCCAGGTCGCCGGAGGCGACGTAGGTGGCGATGTCGCCGGGGCGCAGGTAGAAGAACTCGACGCCGTTGGCGGCGTCGACGGACTGGAGGTCGCGGCTGGAGCGGCGCTGCCGGTAGCCGGCCTCGGTGAGCATGTCGGTGGCGCCCTGTGAGAGCGCGCCCTTGTTGGGCACGGCGATGCGGAGCATGCGGATGGGCCTTTCTAGAGGTACCGGTAGACGTCTTCGACGCTGATGCCGCGGGCGACCATCATCACCTGGAGGTGGTAGAGGAGCTGGGAGATCTCCTCGGCCGCGGCCTCGTCCGACTCGTACTCGGCGGCCATCCAGACCTCGGCCGCCTCTTCGACGATCTTCTTGCCGATGGCATGGACGCCGGCGTCGAGGGCGGCGACGGTGCCGGAGCCCTCGGGGCGGGTGACTGCTTTCTCGGAAAGTTCGGCGTAGAGCTGCTCGAAGGTCTTCACATCCGTGAATGCTACGCGCCGGATCCGCCCGGGCCGCCGCCGACGCGGCGCGGCTACCGCAGTGCGGGACGGGTGGGACGGGGATCACGCGGGGGCGGTGACGGAGGGTCACGGGTCTGGACATTCGTTTGGTCGTCTGTTTTAATTAATGTATCGACATTCGTCAAATTTCGGATGACGGTACTGAAACCGCGACTCACGAGAAAGGCGTTCCCCTATGCGACGCAGATCGCTCATCACCGCCGCGCTGGCCGCTCCGCTGGCCACCGCCGGCGCCGTCGGCGCCCTCCAATCCCCGGCGCAGGCCGCGACCTGGTCCTCCTCGGACCAGTGGGGCCAGTGGACCACCGGCGCCTACACGCTCTACAACAACATCTGGGGCTCGGGCGCGGGCGCGCAGACCATCTGGGCGAACTCCGCCTCCAACTGGGGCGTGTGGGCGAACCACCCGAACACCGGCGGCATCAAGTCCTACCCGAACGTCTCGTACACGCTGGGGCGCACCGTCTCCAGCATGGGGAACGTGTCCAGCTCCCACAACGTGACGGTCCCGTCGGGCTCCGGGCTCGCGTACAACACCGCGTACGACGTGTGGGGCAACGGCCACGCCCACGAGATCATGATCTGGACGAAGTGGACCTCGAACGTGGGCCCGCTCGGGTCGTTCGTCCAGAACGTGACCCTCGGCGGCCGCAACTGGGGCTACTACCAGGGCCACAACGGGTCCAACCCGGTCTACAACTTCCTCGCCCACACCCAGACCACGACGTCGACGGTGAACATCACCGCGCACTGCCAGTGGCTGGTGAACCAGGGCCGCATGCCGAACGTGCGGATCGACCAGATCCAGTTCGGCTGGGAGATCACCTCGTCGGCCGGGGGCTACAACTTCAACTGCAACAGCTACTCGCTGACCACGTGAGCGAGCGGGCCTCCCGCGCGATGCGGGAGGCCCTTCGCGGCTCAGACGTTCCTGCTGCGCCCGTTCCGGAACCGTTCGCGGACCGCCTTGTAGGACTGCTTCGGGCGGCGGTACTCGTCGACGATGCCCTTGTCGTTGACGCCGCGGGGGCGCTTGAGGAGCATGTCGCGGTGCTCGGTGGTGCGGAAGTCGCCGAGAACCCAGATGGCCAGGCCCGAGATGCGGTCCTGGCCGTGCAGGACGTGGTCGACGACGGTGGTGAGCAGCTCGGTCTGGTAGTCCTCGGTCCACAAGGAGCCGTTGGCGTCGTTCCAGCCCGGCACCGCGCCCGCGCCGATCTCGGAGATGATGAGCGGCTTGCCGGTGTGCCCGAGCGCGTCCACGCGGGCGGCGATGCGGTCGAGTTCGGCCGGGATGCCCGGCACGTCGCCCCAGTACCAGCCCGGGTAGGTGTTGGCGCTGACGACGTCGACCAGGTCGAAGCACTTGTCGTCGTGGGCGTTCAGGCTCGCGTAGGTGACCGGGCGGGTCGCGTCGAGTTCGCGCAGGCGCCCCAGGAGCCGCTCGTAGACCGGGTACCCGGCCTCGGACCAGCTCGGGCACTCGTTGAGGAGGCCCCACAGGATCACCGAGGGGTGGTTGCGGGCGGCGGCGACCATCTCGTCGATGTGCGCGAGCTGCGCCTCCACGAAGCCGGGGGCGGTGAGGTGCTCGACCGGGTACTGCCACCCGATGGACTCCTCCCACACGAGCAGGCCCGCCTCGTCGCACAGATCGAGGAACAGCGGGTCGAGCGGGTAGTGGCTGCCGCGCACGAAGTTCGCGCCGAGGTCCTTGAGCTGCTGGACGTCGGCGACGAGGAGCGCGGCGGGCTGGGCGTGGCCGAACTGCGGGTGGAGCTCGTGGCGGTTGACGCCGAGGAGGGTCAGGGGCTCGCCGTTGAGGGTGAGTCGCGCGTCCTCGACCGCGATGCGGCGCAGGCCGAAGCGCTCGCGCAAGTCGTCGCCGCCGAGTTCGGCGGCGAGCACGGAAAGGTTCGGGTCGGCGGTGGTCCACGGTGCGGCCCAGGGGATCTCGACGGTGCGGACGAGGGTCCCGGCGGTGTCGAGCTGAACGTCCTCAGTGAGGAGCGCGCGGCCGTCGCAGGAGAGCGCGAGCGGCGCGGTGGTCGGCGCGTCGGCGGTGTAGTCGATGCGGACCTCGACGCGGCGGTCGTCCACGGAGACGGTGTCGATCGCGAGCGCGTCGATGCGGACCGGGCCGAGGCGGTGGAGCGCGACGGAGCGGCTGATGCCGCCGAAGTGGTACCAGTCGAAGTGCTCCATGTGCAGCGGCGAGCGCTCGCCGAAGCGGTTGTCCACCAGGACGATCACCTCGGCGTCGCCGCCTTCGGAGCGGGTCTCGGCGGTGAAGCGCGTGAAGCCGCCGGCGTGGTCGCGGATCGGCGCGCCGTTCCACAGGACGCGGCACCAGTGCTGGACGCCTTCGAAGACGAGGCGCTGGAGGCCGGGCCCCGTCGCGACGCGGGTGCGGTAGGCGGCGAGGCCGCGGCGGCCCGCGTGGGCGGGGGTGGCGTCGAAGCAGCCGGGGACGGCCATGACGTCGTCGAAGACGAGGGCCGCGGGGTCGACGCCGTCGGGTTCGACGTCGCCGAGGTAGGCGAAGTCCCAGACGCCGTCGAGGTCGGTCACGGGTCGGAGGGCGTGCGCGGAGAATCGGCGGACCATGGCGGGCTCCTTCTCGGGTGGACTCCGACCGATCCTAGGCGAGCGTTTGCCAACCGGTTGCCGTGGGCCTTGCTCAGGCACGCTTCCGCTTGTCGCGGAACGCCTTCTGGCGGCAGGCCGGGGAGCAGTACTTCGCGGGGCGGCCGGTCCCGGCGTGGGCGACGGGGGTGCCGCAGACCTGGCACGCGCCTTCCGTTACGGCAATTTCGTTACGGGCAGCCGCAGTAGTCAGAGTTTCGTTACTCGGTTCGTGGTTTCGTTCCGAGCGGAGACCGTCCCAGACGATCTCGGCGAGGCGCTGGGCCTGCTCCCGGGAGGCGGCGGACTGGGCGATGCCGGAGCAGCCCGACATGAGGGCCCGCACGTCGGCGGGGTCCAGGTCGGGGCGCACGGCGCCCGCCTGCTGGGCCCGGCGCAGGAGCAGCGCGAGGGGGTTGTCGATCACGCAGCGGCCGCCGGCCTTCTCGGGCTCGATCCAGTCGCCGCGGGCGACGAGCGCCTCGCAGATGGCGCGGTTCTCCAGGGCCCGCTGGGTGACGTACCGCAGGTAGCCGAAGAACGCGGCGTCCGGGTCGGACTCCCGCAGCGCCCGCTCGCCGTACTCGGCGATCTGCGACAGGCGGTGGTCCAGGACCGTCGCGAGCAGGGCGTCCTTCGTGGGGAAATGCCGGTAGACGGTGCCCGCGCCGACCCCGGCGGCGGTGGCGATCTCCCCCAGGGAGACCGCGGTGCCGCGCTCGCCGAAGAGCCGGTCGGCGGTCTCCAGGACCTTGCGCCGGTTGCGCTGGGCGTCAGCGCGTTCGGCCCGCTTCACTGCCGTCTGCAACGGTGCCCCCTCTCGCGCCCGTCGATAAACGGGTGTACTGTTCCGTTTCATTAACCGGGTCGCCTCCTCCGATACTAGTCGGCGGCTCCAGGAACGGAAAGGACCGCAGTATGCCTGCGAACAAGATCATTCTCGTGTCCGGCGCGACCGGCCGCCAAGGCGGGGCCGTCGCCGCCCGGCTCCTCGCCGACGGCTGGGGCGTCCGGGCCCTCACCCGCGACCCCGCGAGCGCGAAGGCGAAGGCCCTCCGCGAGGCCGGAGCGGAGGTCGTGCGCGGCGACCTGGACGACCCGGCGTCGCTCGCGGCCGCGGCCGACGGCGTCTGGGGCGTCTTCAGCGTCCACGCGGGCGCCTACGAGGGCGGGCCCTACGGCCACGATCGCGACCACGAGGCGCGCTCGGCGGCGAACCTCGCCGCGGCCGCGAAGGCCGCCGGGGCCGCGCACCTCGTCCACTCCTCGTCGGTCGGCGTGGGCGGTCCGCTGGAGCCGTACATCGACATGCTCCGGCCGAAGGCCGCCGCCGAGCGCGCCGTCGAGGAGAGCGGGATGCGGTACACGATGCTGCGGCCGACCTCGTTCATGGAGAACACCTTCGACTCGATCCGCGAGCTCCAGGACGGCGCGCTCGTCTCGGTCCTCCACGCCGACACGTACGAGCCGCACATCGCCGCCGACGACATCGCGGCCTTCGCGGCGATCGCGTTCGCCGACCCCGAGGCGCACGCCGGGAAGGCGTACGAGCTCGCCGGGGACGACATCACGCAGCTCGAGAAGGTCGCGATCATCTCGCGGGTCACCGGCCGCGACGTGCCGTACATCGGCATCGACCCCGCCGCGGTCGCCAAGGACAGCCCTGAGACCGCGAAGACCCTCGCCCGGATCAACGAGCACCGCATCGAGGTCGACATCCCCGCGCTCAAAGCGGTCCACCCGGGCCTGCTGACCTTCGAGGAGTGGATGACCGGCATCGGCAAGCCCCTCGTCGACGCGTACTTCGCGCGCCTCGACGCGGCCTGAGCACGGGCTCGGGGAGGCGGTCGGCGCCGACCGCCTCCCCGCCGGTCCGGTACGCTCAGGACCGGGCCCCCTCACCCTCGAAAGGCCGCCGCATGCGACCTCTCCACCGCCTCCACCCGACCCTCGCCGGTCTCGCGCTCGCCGCCGTCCTCGCAGCCACCGGCGGCCGGTACGACTACCACCGCGACGAGCTGTACTTCCTGATGCTCAAGCCCGCTTGGGGCTATGCCGACCAGGGGCCGCTCACGCCCCTCCTCGGCCACCTGTCGATCGCGGCCCTCGGCAACTCCGTCTGGGCGCTCCGGTTCCCGTCGATCCTGTGCATGGTCGGCATGCTGTGGCTCGCCGCCCTCATCACCCGCGAGCTCGGCGGCGGGAAGGCCGCGCAGGCGCTGTGCGTCTGGGGGCTCGCCTTCGCCGGGGTCGCGCTCGGGTTCGGGCACCTGCTGTCGACCGCGACCGTGGACCTCCTCGTGTGGGTCGCGGTGCTGCTCTTCGCGATCCGGGCCCTCATGCGCGATCCGCGCTGGTGGCTCGCGGCCGGGGCGGTCACCGGGATCGGGCTGTACAACAAGCACCTGATCGTGCTGCTGCTCATCGGCCTCGCCGCCGGGCTCCTCGAAGTCCGCTCCCCTCACGGGCTGCGGTCGAAGTGGCTGTGGGCGGGCGTCGCGCTGGCGCTCGTGATCGGCTCGCCGAACCTCGTCTACCAGGCCCTGAACGGCTGGCCGCAGCTGGAGATGGCCGCGGCGATCCGCGACGGGGACGGCGCGGAGAACCGCGTCCTGCTGCTCCCCTTCCAGTTCCTGCTGCTCGGGGTGTTCCTCGTGCCGGTCTGGTTCGCGGGGATCTGGGCGCTCGTGCGGCGGCCCGAGTGGCGGCCGGTCCGGGCGCTGGCCGTCGCCTACCCGGTGCTGCTGGTGATCGTGCTGGTGACCGGCGGGCAGTACTACTACCCGATCGGGCTGGTCGCGGCGTTCTTCGCGATCGGATGCGTCCCGGTCGCCGCCTGGGCGGCCTCGCGCGGGCGCCGGACGCTCCTCACTACGGCGGTCGCGCTGAACGCGGCCGTCTCGGCGGCGGTCGCACTGCCGCTGATCCCCGTTGCGGCCGTCGGGGACACGCCGATCCCGGCCGTGAACGGGACGGTGCCCGACCAGATCGGCTGGCAGTCCTACGCCCGCCAGGTGGAGACCGTGGTCATGTCGCTGCCGCCCGAGGAGGCGGCGCACACGGTCGTCCTCACCGCGAACTACGGCGAGGCGGGCGCACTGGACCGGTACGCCCCGCAGGCCGGCCCGGTCTACAGCGGCCACAACGCGCTCTTCGAGTACGGCCCGCCGCCGGAGACCGCGACGACCGTCGTCACCGTGGGCCTGCCGTTGGAGCGCCTCGATGACTACTTCGAGGAGTGCACCTCGGTCGCCGTGCTGGACAACCACGTCGGGGTCGAGAACGAGGAGCAGGGCCGGACCGTCGGCGTCTGCCGCGGTCCGGCCCTGGACTGGTCGGAGCTGTGGCCGGAGTTCCGGCACTACAGCTAGTCGAGCGAGCGGATGGCGAGGGCCGCACCGAGGGCAGCCACGACCGCCTCGTAGCCCTTGTCCTCGGTGGAGTCGGCGAACCCGGCGCGGGCCACGGCCTGCTCCTGGTCGTCGACCGTGAGCACGCCGTGGGCGACCGGGGTCGACTCGTCGAGCGCGACCCGGGTCAGGCCCTCGGTCACGGACTTGCAGACATAGTCGAAGTGGGCGGTGCCGCCGCGGATGACGGTGCCGAGGGCGACCACGGCGTCGTACTTCCGGGCCAGGGCCTGCGCGGCGACCGGGAGCTCGACGGCCCCGGCGACGTGCAGGACCTTGACCTCCGCGACCTTCGCGTCCTCGGCGGCGTCGAGCGCGCGCTTGAGCATCTGCTCGACGACCTCGGCGTTCCAGTCCGTGGCGACCACGCCGAGCGTCAGCCCGGCGGCGTCGGGGACCTTGGGTGCGGGTGCTCCGTGTCCGGCCATGTTATGCGGCTTCCATTGCGGTGACGGGCGACAGGACGGGCAGGTCCGCGAGGAGGTGCCCCATCCGGTCGCGCTTGGTGGTCAGGTAGGCGATGTTGTCGGGCGTGGCGTACGTCGGCAGCGCCACGCGGTCGACGACCTTGAGGCCGTGGCCCTCGATCCCGGCGCGCTTGTCCGGGTTGTTGGTCAGCAGCCGCATCGACTTGATGCCGAGGTCTTCGAGGATCTGCGCGCCGATGCCCCAGTCGCGGGCGTCGGCGGGCAGGCCGAGTTCGAGGTTCGCGTCCACGGTGTCGCGGCCCTGGTCCTGGAGCTGGTACGCCTGGAGCTTGTGCACCAGGCCGATGCCCCGGCCCTCGTGGCCGCGCATGTAGAGCACGACGCCGCGGCCCTCGGCCTCGACCGCGCGCAGCGCGGCCTGGAGCTGCGGGCCGCAGTCGCAGCGCAGCGAGCCGAACGCGTCGCCGGTGAGGCACTCGGAGTGGACGCGGACGAGCACGTCCTCGCCGTCCCCGATGTCGCCCTTGACGAGCGCGACGTGCTCGTTGCCGTCGAAGACGGCCCGGTAGCCGACGGCGGTGAACTCCCCCGCCTCGAGCGGGAGGCGGGCCTCGGCGAGGCGCTTGACGTGGACCTCGTTGCGCTGGCGCCACTCCACGAGCTGGGCGACGGTGATGAGCGCGAGGCCGTGCTCGTCGGAGAACTCGCGGAGCTCCGGCAGGCGCATCATGGTGCCGTCGTCGTTCATCATCTCGGAGAGGACGCCGACGGGCTGCTTGCCCGCGAGGCGGGCCAGGTCCACGGCGGCCTCGGTGTGG
This sequence comes from Glycomyces sp. NPDC047369, assembly GCA_040643255.1. GTDB lineage: Bacteria > Actinomycetota > Actinomycetes > Mycobacteriales > Micromonosporaceae > Glycomyces. Next base: position 324,401 of record JBEYTX010000005.1, read on the forward strand.
CCGGTGCGCACGAGCACGCCGCCGTCCTTGGCGCGCAGGGGGACGACGTGGCCGGGGCGGCTGAGGTCGCCCGCGACGGTGCCCGGGTTCGCGAGCACGCCGATGGTGTGCGCGCGGTCGGCGGCGGAGATGCCGGTGGCGATGCCGCGGCGGGCGTCCACGGTGACGGTGTACGCGGTGCCGCGCGGGTCCTGGTTCTCGGCGGCCTGGGGCGGGAGCTGGAGCAGGTCGGCCCGGTCGGGGAGCATGGGCACGCACAGGTAGCCGCCGGTGTGGCGGATCGTGAACGCGACGAGCTCGGGGGTGGCGTCCTCGGCGGCGAAGATGATGTCGCCCTCGTTCTCGCGTCCCTCGTCGTCGGCCACGATGACGGGCCGGCCGGCCTTGATGGCGGCGATGGCCTCGTCGACGGTGTTCAGGCGGATGTCGTTCATCGGGTGCCTCCAGCGGATTCCAGCAGCTTCTCGACGTGCTTGGCGACGACGTCGGTCTCGATGTGGACCGGGTCGCCGACCTGCTTGCGGCCCAAGGTGGTCGCTTCCAGGGTGGTGGGGATGAGGCCGACGCTGAATTCGTCGCCCTCGATCCACGCGACGGTGAGGGAGGTGCCGTCGACGGTGATGGACCCCTTCTCGACCACGTACTTCGCGAGCCCGGCGGGGAGGCGGAAGGTGACTTCCTCCCACTCGGCGGCGGGCGTGCGCTTGACGATGTGGGCGACGCCGTCCACGTGGCCCTGCACGAGGTGGCCGCCGAGGCGGGTGGTGAGGGTGGCGGCGCGCTCGAGGTTGACGCGGTCGCCTTCGCGGAGGTCGCCGATCGCGGTGCGGCGGTAGGTCTCGGCCATCACGTCGGCGGTGAAGACGTCGCCGTCGACCTGGACGACGGTGAGGCAGACGCCGTTGACGCTGATCGAGTCGCCGAGGGCGGCATCGGAGGTGACGAGCGGGCCTCGGACGGCCAGGAACGCTTCACTGGCCTTGACGACCTCGCCGAGTTCTTCGACGATTCCGGTGAACACGATGGGAACTCCCTACCTGCTGCGTAATCTGCGGCGCGCAGGCGGGGGCAAGAGAAAAGCTCGCAGGGGCCACCAGTGGCCGCCCGCGTTGCGTCTGCTCCCATCCGGACTTTGACCGTCGGTCCTGGATTCTCACCAGGTCAACCGTCCGCTGGTTGCGGACGGGTCGCGGACTCGCGGCTGATGCCGCTCACCGCCGGCTCGGAATTGCACCGACCCCGCTGACGCGCGTTTGCTACAAGGAATTGTGCCACGGGGTTATTCCGGCGCGGTGCGGACTGTGACGCACCCTACTTGCCGCCCGGTCGGTCAGTGCTCGTTCGTCCAGAACACGGGGCGGCGCCCGCCGCGGCCGGGGGCGCGGCCCTCGGGGTAGGCGACGTAGGTCCCGGAGTGGGACTTGGCGACGCTCTTGAGGGCGGTGGCCTCGGCGACGGCCTCGTACGCGTCGGCGAAGCGCCGCTGCGTGGAGAGGGCGACGCCGATGGACAGCGTGGGCAGGCGCGAGCGGGTCATGCGCCGGGAGACGCGGTCGGCGTGCTCGATGTAGCCGCGCTCGGCGTCCTCGGGGTCGCACAGCTGGCGGACGCGGCGCGCGAAGTGGTCGTTGAGGAAGCCGGTGACGGCCTCGACGTGCTCGGGGACGCACAGGATCGTGAAGTCGTCGCCGCCGACGTGCCCGAGGAACACCGGGGCGGCGCCCGCGTCGCCCGCCGCGGAGTACACGCACTCGGCGAGGCCCTTGATGAACTCGTCGCCGCGCACGAACCCGTATACGTCGTTGACCGCTTTGAACTGGTCGATGTCGATGTAGCACAAGGCGAACGGGTCGCCGCGCTTGATCCAGGACTGGAGCTCGCGGAGGATCCGGTCGTTACCGGGCATGCCGGTGAGCGGCGAGGACTCGCGGACCTCGCGGTGGCGGCGGATCGCGGAGTCGATGCGCGCGGAGACCTCGGCGGGGTCGAAGGGCTTCGCGATGTAGTCGTCGGCCCCGGCCTTGAGCCCGGCGATCTTGTCGGCCGAGGACGGCTGGGCGCCGAGCAGGATGATCGGCAGGCTCGCGGTCGCCGGGTCGGCGCGGAGCTGGCGGGTGAGCGCGAGGCCGTCGATGAACGGCAGGTCGGCTTCGAGCAGGACGATGCCGGGGCGGCGCAGCGCGATCCCGGCGAGCGCCTGGTAGCCGTCGCGGGCGAGCGCGGTGTCGAAGCCGTCGGCGCGGAGGCGCGAGGCCAGGAACTCCGCTATCTCGGGGTCGGCGTCGGCGATGAGGACCAGGTCAGGGGTGGTAGGGGCCATGCGCGGCTCATTGGGGTGATCGCGCCGCGTCGGCGCGGGCGCGCAGGCGCCTGGCCGCATCGGCTGGATCGTCCGCGCCGTAGACGGCGGTCCCGGCGACGAAGGCGTCGGCCCCGGCCTCGGCGGCCGCCGCGATGGTGTCGTCGGCGATGCCGCCGTCGACCTCGATGCGCAGCTCCAGGTGGCCGGAGGCGGCGCGCGCGCGGGCGGTGCGGACTTTGTCGAGCATGGCGGGGATGAACTGCTGGCCGCCGAATCCGGCCTTGATCGTCATGATCAGGAGCGTGTCGAACTCGGGCAGGAGGTCCAGGTAGTCCTCGACCGGGGTGTCGCGGTCGATGGCGAGGCCGGCCTTGGCGCCTGCTGCGCGCAAGTCCTTCGCGAGCGCGACGGGGTCGTCGCCGGCCTCGGCGTGGAAGGTGACGTTGTAGGCGCCCAGTTCGGCGTAGCCGACGGCCCACCGGGCCGGGTCCTCGATCATGAGGTGGCAGTCGAGCGGGATGTCGGTGGCGGCCTTGAGGGACTTGACGATCGGCGGGCCGAGCGTGAGGTTGGGGACGAAGTGGTTGTCCATGACGTCCACGTGGAGCCAGTCCACGGCGCCCTCGACCGCCTCGGCCGCCTCCGCGAGGCGGGCGAAGTCGGCCGCCAGGAGGCTCGGTGCGATGACGGTGTCGGCCTGCGCCGCTTGGAACTGTGCCACACGGACAGTGTAGGTCGCGAAACCGCGACGCAGGCCGGACACCTGGTGCCTTCTGTGGCTCAGGTCAGGTTTTCTGTCAGCACGACACGTCGAAGTCCGCTGCCGGACCCGAGGCGACGAAGCCGAACAGCTCCTTCGTCTGGCCCGCGCCGACGGCGGCGTTCCATCCGACGTCCTTGGCGGTGACGGTGGATCCCGAGGTCGTGAGCTGCACGTTCCAGCTCGACTGGATCGACTGGGAGCCCGGCCAGGTCCACTGGACGGTCCAGCCGTTGACCGCCGCGTCGGCGGTCATCGAGACCTTGCCCTGCCAGCCGCCGTTCCAGGAGGAGACCGTGTCGATGTGGACGGTGCAGTCCCCTTCGGCGGGTCCGCCGGTGGTCGGGTCGTCCGAGGTGGGGTCGTCGCTGGTCGGGTCGTCGGAGGTCACCGGGTCGGTCGGCTCGACGTCACCGGGCCAGCCGGAGCCGGCGTTGCTGGCGAGCTGGTAGGCCAGGTCGGGGATGAACTGGCCCGCGCTGCCGGCGCAGCCGTCTGCCTCGCCGGGGAGCTTGACCCACAGGTACGCGTCGATGCCGTTCGCGCCGGTCGCGGTGGTCGGGAAGTTCCCGATCGCGCGCCCGGAGGGGTCGCACCACTGGTCCCCCGAGGGCCCGTTGCCGTTGCGGCTGGTGTCGATGACGGCGCCCTTGTCGGAGCCGATGATGTTCTGGATCTGGTTGGCGTAAGCCGTGGACTCCGCGGTGGTGCGGTAGTTCGAGGTGTTCAGCGAGAAGCCGTCGGCGTGCTGGACGCCCGCGGCCTGGAGCCGCGAGGCGGCGGTGCCGGGCGCGAGCCAGTTCGAGTGGCCGGTGTCGATGTAGACCTTGACGCCGGGGTCGGCGGCCTTGAGGGTCTGCGCGGCGTACGCGAGCGAGGCGTTGATCTGCGCGAGTTCGCTGGAGCCGTAGCAGTCGTGCGCGATGACGTCGGGTTCGAGGACGATGTACGCGGGGCCGTCGAGCTGGGCGGCGATCTGGTCGATCCAGCCGCGGTAGACCGAGTGGCTGGACGCGCCGCCGCCGGAGGCGCCGCCGCAGTCGCGGTTGGGGATGTTGTAGACGACCATGATCGGGGCCGCGCCCGCGGCGGCCGCGCCGTCGACGACGGCCGAGACCTGGGCGGCGATGCCGCCGGTCGGGTTCGTCTGGGTGAACCAGGTGCCCGCGGGGGTCTCGGCGATCCGGTCGCGGATGACCGCGGCGCGGGAGTCGCCCGGGTTCTGGGCGACCCAGCGGGCCGCCTGCGTATTGGGGTTCGTCCACAGTGCTTCCGCCTGGGCGGAGACGTCCTGTGCGCCTGCATTGGGGCTGAGGAGGAAGCCCGCGCTGAGCGCGGCGACCACTGCGGTGGCCGCTCCTGCGACGATCGCCGCGAGGCGATTTCGTCGGTTCATCTGGTGCTCCTTGGGGTCTAGGTGCCGGTAGCCCGGAGTACATTCACTTATGTCAATGTATGGTAGCGCTTCCAAAGAGCATACTTAAGCGAGCCCACCCGTCAAAAGGGCAGCAGGAGACCGCGACCGCGGTCGAACTGGGGTGTTACCGGTTGCCGGTCTTGCGCAGCAGCGCCATGAACATCGCGTCGGTGCCGTGCCGGTGCGGCCACAGCTGCACGAAGTCCCCGCGCGTCGCGTCGGGCACGCGGTCGGTCAGCCACTCGGGCCGCACGAGCTCCGCTCCCCCGGCCTTGAGCACCGACTCCACGGCCTCCGAGGTCTCGTCGAGCACCGGCGAGCACGTCACGTACGCGACCAGGCCCCCCTTGCGCGCCAACCGGAGTCCGGCGGCGAGCAGCTCCCGCTGGAGCGGCACCAGGGCATCGAGGTCCGAGCGCTGCTTGCGCCAGCGCGCCTCCGGGCGGCGGCGCAGCGCGCCGAGGCCCGAGCAGGGCGCGTCCACGAGGACCCGGTCGGCGGTGTTCGGCTCGCCGAAGAGGCGGCCGTCGCCGGTGTGGACGGTGACCGGGAGTCCCTTGGCGGCCTTGGCGACCAGTTCGGCCCGGTGGGGCTGGACCTCGACGGCGTCGAGGTGCGCGCCGCGCTGCGCGGCGAGCGCGCCGAGGAGCCCGGTCTTGCCGCCGGGTCCGGCGCACAGGTCGATCCAGGCCGCGTCGGGGCCCTCCAGGGGCGCTTCGGCGAGCGCGACGGCGACGAGCTGCGAGCCCTCGTCCTGGACGTGCGCGAGACCGGTGGCGACGGACTTGACGCGGCCGGGGTCGCCGCCTGGCAGGTACACCGCGTACGGCGAGAACTGCCCGTGGAGGCCGCCGCGCGTCTCGCGGGACAGGTCGCCCTTGGTGATGCGGCCGGGCTTGGCGCACAGGTGGACCGGGGGCGCGACGTTGTCGGCGGCGAGCGCCGGGGCGAGCTCGTCGGGGCCGAGGACCGCTTCGAACTCGCGGGCGATCCACTCGGGGTGCGCGTGGCGCAGCGACAGGTCGTGGATCCGGTCGCCGGTGGCGAGCTGCTCGCACCACTGGTCGAGGTCCTTGGCGGCGACCTTGCGCAGGACGGCGTTGGTGAGCCCGGAGACGCGGGGGCTGACGGCGGCCTTGACGAGGCTGACGGTGGTCGCGACGGCCGCGTGCGCGGGGATGCGCATGTACAGGAGCTGGTAGGCGCCCAGGCAGAGGGCGTCGAGGAGGTCCTGCTGGAGTTCGCGCACGTCGCGCCCGGAGGCGGCGGCGAGGATCTGCTCCAGGGTGCCGAGGCTGCGGAGGGTCCCGTAGGTGAGCTCGGTGATGAGCCCGGCGTCGCGGCCGGTGTGGCCGGTCTCGTGGATCATGCGGGGCAGCACGATGTTCGCGTAGGCGTTGTCGGCGGTGACGGCGCGGATCGCGTCGAAGGCGATGCGGCGCGGGTTCACGGTGGGACGCGGGGCGTCCTCGTCGCGGCGGCGGCCGCGTTCGTTGCGGCGGTTCCGGTTGTCGCTCATGCGAACCTCGGGGCGGTCTGGAGGCCGCGGCCCCACGAGGCGGCGTCCATGGGCTTCTTCCCTGCGGGCTGGACCTCGCCGAGGAGGACCGGCTCGGTGGCGGTGCCGACGTGGACGGTCTTCTTGGCGATGGCGACTTCCCCCGGTTCCAGTCGGGGCCCTCCCGGGTCGGGGACGACGGGGCCGAGGCGCAGGCGCTGGCCGTCGAGGTCGGTCCAGGCGCCGGGGGCGGGGGTGACGGCGCGGACGCGGCGGTCGACGGCGAACGCGGGGTCGCTCCAGCGGACGCGGGCGTCGTCGACGGTGATCTTGGGGGCGTGGGACACGCCGTCCTCGGGCTGGGGCACGGCGGTGAGCGCGCCGGCTTCGAGGCCGTCGACGACGTCGGCGGTGAGGCGGGCGCCGGCGACGGCGAGGCGGCCGAGGAGGTCGCCGGAGGTGTCGCGGGGGCCGATGGGCTCGGTGAGGCTGCCGTAGACGGGGCCGGTGTCGAGGCCCGGTTCGAGCTGGAAGACGCAGGCGCCGGTCATGGCGTCGCCGTTGAGGACGGCGTGCTGGACGGGCGCGGCGCCGCGCCACGCGGGCAGCAGCGAGAAGTGCAGGTTGATCCAGCCGAGGCGCGGGATCTCCAGGGCCGCGGGCGGGACGAGCGCGCCGTAGGCGACGACGGGGACGACGTCGGCGGCGAGGTCGGCGAGGCGCTCCAGGAACTCGGGCTCACGCGGCTTGGCGGGGGTGAGGACTTCGATCCCGTGCTCGTCGGCCCAGGCGGCGACGGGTGACCGGTGGAGTTTGCGGCCGCGGCCGGTGGGCGCGTCGGGCCTGGTCAGGACGGCCACGACGTCGTGGGCGGACGCGTGGAGGGCCTCCAGGGTCGGCAGGGCGACCTCCGGGGTCCCGGCGAAGACGATCCTCATCGCTTGAAGAACACACCCTTGGAGTCGTGGGGGGTGACTTTGACTTTGACGTCTTCGTTGTACCAGTCCTGGGCCTGGATCTCGGTCATCGCGGCCTTGCGGCGGTCCGAGTCGAGGCGGTCGATGAAGATGATGCCGTCGAGGTGGTCGGTCTCGTGCTGGAGGCAGCGGGCCATGAGGCCGGTGCCGACGATCTGGAGCGGGTCGCCGTACTCGTTGAAGCCCTTGGCGACGACGTTCTGGCGGCGGATCGTGTCGAAGTAGAGGCCCGGCAGGGACAGGCAGCCCTCGGGGCCGTCCTGCTCCTCCTCGTCGGGGAACTCGAGGACGGGGTTGACGATGTGGCCGATGACGTCGTCGACGTCGAAGGAGAACACGCGCTTGCCGACGCCCAGCTGCGGGGCGGCGAGGCCGGCGCCGCCTTCGTCGCGCATGGTGTCGAGCAGGTCCTTGACGAGGTTCCGCAGCTCCTTGTCAAAGGTGTCGACTTCCTCCGCCGCGGTGCGCAGGACCGGGTCGCCGAAGATGCGGATGGGCTGGATCGACAATGTGCTGACCTTCCGGAGCGTGTACTGGCCGGTCACCAGTGTCCCACCCTCCCGGGGCCGCACGTGAGGGGTCGGGCGGCCGTGTGGCGCGTCTCGGCGGGACCGGCGGCGTGCCGGTGGCGAGGAGCAGCCCCGCGACGACGCCCGCCGCGATGCACGCGGCGACCACGAGCACCGGGAACGGGACGTCGGCGACGAGGAGTCCCATGGCTCAGCCGCCCCGCTTGGGCACCGGCACGGACCGCAGGACCAGCACGAGTGCGGCTACGAGGACGGCGGTGAACGCGAGCCCGGACCCGGCCCAGGCGGCGGCCTGCCAGGTGAAGGCGTCCACGGTGTACCCGAACATCTCCAGCGACAGCGTGCCCGCGATGAGCATGGACGGGAACAGCAGGAACAGGACGACGACGAACGCGCCCTCCTTGCCGATCCGGGCGGCCGCGGCGGTGACGAGGGCGCCGGAGAAGAAGTACGCGGGCCCGATGAGGAGGTACCTGGCGCCCTTGGCGAGGACCTCGCCCCAGGTGTCGGCGGGGTCGGCGACGAGGCCGAGCGCGAGGTGCTCGACGGCGAAGCCGGTGAGCGCGAGGGCGGCGAGCCCGGCCGAGGCGAGGGCCCCGAAGACGAGGAACGCGGCGGTGATCTCGCGGCGGGTGACGCCGCGGGAGATGTAGCCGGGCAGGGCGTTGTGGAGGAACACGCCCGCGGTGACCGCGGTGAACCACTGGAGGACCGAGATCGTCCCGGTCCAGGCGCCCGCGTTCGCGCCCCAGATCGCGTGGATGACGGGCCCGCCGAGGACGGCGAGCGCGAGGGCCGCGGCGATCCACCAGCGCAGCCAGCGGACCGCGGCGGCGAACATGCGGGCGCCGAGCCGGTAGCGGCGCCGGGCGAGTGCGGCGGGAGGGTCGAGGACGGTCATGGCGGGGCTCATTTCGCTCGGACGGGGACGGTGCGGAGGGTCGCGGTCAGGCCCGCGACGAGGACCGCGATGACGGCGAGGCAGATCCCGGCCCAGGCAGCGAGGCCGGTGGCGCTGCGGGTGTAGCCGAACTCCAGGCCGAGGACGCCTGCGTACTGCCCGGTGGCGGCGACGAGGACGACCAGGGTGAACCAGGCGCTGCCCGCGAAGCGGTGCGCGGCGGCGGCGATGAGCGCGCCGGTGAAGCAGTAGATCGGGGTGATGAGCAGGTACCTGGCGCCGTTCCCGAGCGCGTCGCCCCAGGTGCCGGTCGCCTCGCCCGCGGCGGCGAGGAGGGCGTGCTCGGCGGCGGACCCGAAGGTGACGGCCGCGGTGGTCGCGACCGAGGCGAGGGCCCCGAACACGAGGAAGGCGGCGGTGAACTCGCGGCGGGTGACGCCGCGGGCGAGCGTCGCGGGCAGGTTCGCGTACAGCCAGCGGCCCGCTGCGGAGGCGACGAACCACTGGAGGACGGTGGCGCTGATCGCCCACAGGCCGGTCTCGATCGCGTCGATGAAGAGGACCGACAGGGCCGGGGTGAGGACGATCCAGGCGAGCCCGATCCAGCGGAGCCCGGGGGCGGCGCGCAGGACGATGCCCGCGCCGAGGCGGTAGCGGCGGGTGGCGAGTGCATGGTCGAGGGCGGTCATGTCAGGCCTTCTTGGAGCGCAGCGGGATGTCGACGAGGATGCGGTGGGCGGCGAGGGCGAGGACCGCGGTGGCGAGGACGATCGCGGCGGCGAGCGGCGCGCGGCCCCACTCGTCGATGAAGCGGCCGAGGAACCCGATCCAGCCGGGGCCGACCGGCTCGGTGTTGTACAGGGCGACGTCGAGGCCGAACACGATCGGGAAGATCGGCACGACCAGGAGCCACCCGGCGTGCTCCCAGCGGTAGGAGGCGACGCCGATGACGGTGCCCGCGGCGAAGTAGGCGAGGAACAGCAGCGGGAAGTACGCGCCGAACGCGGCGGTCTCGGCGGCGGTCCCGATGGGGCTGACCTGGTCGCCGAGGTCGAGGCCCTGGGACCAGCCGAGGGCGCCGTAGTAGGCGCGTTCGGCGAAGAGCCCGGCGAACGCGACGGCGCCGAGGGCGACCGACCACAGGACGCCGAAGACGCCCATGGCGGCGGCGAGCTCGCGGCGGGTGAGCCCGGCGGCGATGAGTTGCGGCAGCAGGGTGAACACGAAGCCGCCGCCGACGAAGGCGGTGAACCACTTGCCGCCGTTGGCGGCGTAGTACCAGGCGGACAGCTGGATGTCGGTGAACTGGGCGGCGATGAGCGGGACGGCGAGGCAGAGGACGGCCGCGGCGATCATCCAGTACTTGAAGTAGTTGAGCGCGGCGCCGGCGAGTCCGGCGCCGAGGCCGTAGCGGCGCGTGGCGAGGGCGGGGGCGTTCATGCGGTCAGGCTCCGTTACGGTTCGGGTCGGTGAGGTGGATGAAGAGGTCCTGGAGGCCGACGGGGCCGATCTCGATCCCGGCGGCGGCGGCGCGCTCGCGGGTGCCGGCGTCCAGTGCGGCGGCGACGGTGATGCTCTTGGTGCCGCCGAGGCGCTGCTCGGCGAGGGCGTCGAGGCCGAGGGCGTCGACGGCCTCCGCGGGCCCGGTGAGGGTGGCGCCCATGCCCTGGAAGGCCTCGATGTCGGCGTGGCGCAGGATGCGGCCGCGGTCGACGATGACGACCTCTTCGAGGTAGTTGGCGACCTCGTCGATGAGGTGGGTGGAGAGGACGACGGTGTGGGGCCGGTCCATGTACTCGGCGAGGAGCTCCTTGTAGAACGCGTCGCGGGTGGGCGCGTCCATGCCGAGGTGGACCTCGTCGAACATGGTGAGCTCGGCGCGGGCGGCGAGCCCGCAGACCGCGGCGAGGACGGAGCGCTTGCCGCGGGAGAGGGCGGAGACGCGCTTCTTCAGGGGCACTTCGAAGCGGTCGGCGAGCTTGTACGCGTACTCGGCGTCGAACGAGGGCCGGATCTCGCCGGCGTCGATGGTGGCCTTGACGGTCTCGGTGTCGTCGAAGTCGCCGCCTTCGCGGATGAGGGCGACGCGGGAGACGACCGGGGCGTTCTCCCACACCGGTTCGCCGCCGACGAGGATCTCGCCGGAGGTGGGCTTGCGGAACGCGGCGACGAGGCTGAGCAGGCTCGTCTTGCCCGCGCCGTTGCGGCCGAGGAGGCCGTAGATCTTCCCGGCCTCGAGGTCGAGGTCGACGCCGGTGAGGGCGGCTTCGGCGCCGTACCGGAGGGAGACGTCGCGGAGGGTGACGGAGAAGCTCATTTGAGGGCGCCTTCCTGCGTGCGGAGGTAGTCGATGATGTCGGTCAGGGGGATGCCGGCCTGTCGGGCCTCGCGGACCAGGGGGGCGAGGACGCGCTCGAAGAAGCGCTCGCGGAAGTCGGCGGCCAGCTTGTCGCGGGCGTCCTCGGCGACGAACATGCCGACGCCGCGCTGCTTGTAGAGGACGCCCTCGTCGACCAGCTCCCGGAACGCCTTCTGCGCCGTGGCCGGGTTGATCTGGTAGAACGCGGCGTACTGGTTGGTCGACATGACCTTGCCTCCCGGTTCGAGCGATCCGTTCATGATCTCGGCCTTGATCTGGTCGGCGATCTGCCGGTAGATCGGTGAGCCGTCATCGAACATCTCGCCTCCTTAGGGTTCGTTGGTTCTGAGGTTCATTACTTGACTAATGAACCATAGCACGAGCAGACCCGGGGCGGGAGGCCCCGGGTTCGGCGGAAGGTGCTAGACGAGGCCGCCTTCGTAGGCGGCGATGACGGCCTGGGTGCGGTCGCGCACCCCGAGTTTGGCGTAGACGCTGCTCAGGTGGGTCTTGACGGTCTCGCGGCCGAGGAACAGCTCGGCGGCGATCTCGGCGTTGGACAGGCCCCGGGCGGCGAGGGTGAGGACTTCGCGCTCGCGGTCGCTGAGGTCGCCGATGCCCTTGGGGGCCTTGCGGTCCGGGACCGTCGCGGCGAGGCGCCGGACGGACTCGGGGAACAGGAGCGCGTCGGTGCGGGCGACGAGCCGGACGGCCGCGAGGAGGTCTTCGAGGCGGGTGCGCTTGAGCAGGAACCCGTCGGCGCCCGCCCGCAGCGCCTGCCACACGTAGTCGTCGTTGTCGAAGGTGGTGACGACGAGGATCTTCGGCGGGTCGGCGAGCTCGGCGGTGATCCGGGCGGTCGCCTCGATGCCGTCGACCTTCGGCATGCGCACGTCCATGAGCATGACGTCCGCTTTCCCTGAGCGGGCGATGGCGAGCGCGTCGATCCCGTCGGCGCCCTCGGCGACCACGTCGAGGTCGGGTTCGGCGCCGATGACGGCGGCGAACCCGGAGCGGATGAGGGCCTCGTCGTCGACGAGCGCGATGCGCAGCGGCGCGGTCATGCGGTCCCTTTCGGCAGTGCGGCGCGGACGGTCCAGGTACCGGCGTCCCAGTCGGCCTCGGCGGTGCCGCCGAGGACGGCGGCCCGCTCGGCGATGCCGATGAGGCCGCGCCCGCCGGGGCGGGGCCGGGGCCGGCGCGCGGCGGGGCTCGCGACGGCGACCGCGATCCCGGCGTCGCCGATGTCGAGGTCGACGGCGGCGCGCGGCTCGTCGGCGTGGCGCAGGACGTTGGTGAGGGCCTCCTGGACGATCCGGTACGCCTCGCGGGAGGCCAGGCGGCCCAGCGTCTCCGGGTCGCCGGTGACGCGCAGCTCGGTGCGCACGCCGGACTCGGCGGCGAGCGCGTCGAGGTCGGCGAGGTCCTTCTGGGGGCCGCGGGTCCCGTCGCGGTCCTCGCGGAGCGCGCCGATGACGGCGTCGAGTTCGGCGAGGGCGTCGCGGGCGGTCTCGCCGACCGCGGCCATGGCGGTCGCGGCGAACGCGGGGTCGGAGGCGATGAGCCGGGAGGCGGCCTCGGACTGGACCACGACCACCGACAGGGCGTGGCCGACCGAGTCGTGGAGTTCGCGGGCGATCCGGTTGCGGGCGGCGAGGCGCGCGGTCTCGGCGCGGGAGGCGGCGAGCCGGTCGGCCGCGCCCTGGCCGAGCAGGTGCGGCGCGAGGGCCCGCAGGCCCGCGGCGACCGCGGCGACGAGGTAGGCGAGGGCGACGAGGAGGAGCGGGCCGGTGAGCAGGCCCCAGTCGGTGATCCAGCCCGCGTAGACGCCGGAGGGGTCGAGGCCGAGGACGTTGCGGGCGCCGTTGGCGACCAGGTACGCCGTGAAGGGGACGAGCGCGAGCGTCGTGCCGGAGAGGAGGCCGCCGACGACCGCGTGGAGGGTGAACCAGCAGCCGGTGCGCCAGCGCGCGTTCCAGGTGGCGTCGTCGGCGGGGGGCGTGAACTCGGCGCCGAGGAGGCGGCGGGCGGCGGTGCGCTCGACCTCGCGGTCGGGCAGCAGGAGCGAGACGGCGGCGACGAGGGGGACGACCGCGGCGAACACGCCGGGGTCGATGACGCCTTCGAATCCGGCGTCGGGGTGGCGCCAGTTGTAGCCGAGGGCGCCGACGATCATGAACGGCATCATGAGGGCGCCGCCGAGGACGAGCCAGACCCACCCGCGGTAGGTGGCCCCGGACCGGAGCGGGGCGAGGAGGCGCATGGGGCCATTGTGCCAGCGGACGTTCACGGATCCATCCTGGTCGGCGGGGCCGGCGCGCGCCTCCCTCGCGGGTGCGGGCCCGGTCCCCCGCGCGGGGGACCGGGTCGGCGCCGCTACTTGCCCTCGTAGGCGTCCTTGAGGCCCTGGAGGTCGATCTTCTTCATGCCGTACATGGCCTTGACGGCGCGTTCGGCGCCGGCCTTGTCGGGCCCGCCGACGTACTTCTCGGCCTCGGTCGACCAGACCTGCCAGTTGACGCCCCACTTGTCGGCGACCCAGCCGCATTCGATCTCCTTGCCGCCGTTGGACAGGAACGCGTCCCAGAGGCGGTCGATCTCGGCCTGGTCGTCGCAGTTGACGAGCAGCGACATGGCGTGGTCGTGCTTGGCGGAGGCGTCGCCGTTGATGCCGGTGAACTGCTGCCCGGCGAGCTCCCAGTTGACGACCATCGCCTCCCCGGTCTTGCCGTGGGCGTCCTCGACGAAGGGGATGCTGCCGGTGATCTTCGCGTCGTCGAACAGGGAGGTGTAGAACTCGGCGGCCTCTTGCGCGGCGCCGTCGGTGTACCAGATGTTGGTGACGATCTTCTGCATGGTCGCGTCCTCCAGAACGGGTCCGTGGCTGTAGGGGCCTACAGCCGATTGCATCAGTTGAGACGGGCCGGCGGTGCCGAATTCATCGGTTCCGGCGGCTACATTGGGCGCATGGTGAGCAGCAGCGCCGCGACCGTCGACGAGTACCTCGCGGCACTCCCCGAGGACCGCCGCGCGGTCATGACCGCGATCAGGGACGTGTGCCGGGCCGAGCTGACCGGCTTCACCGAGGCCATGGCCCACGGCATGCCCTGCTACTCGCGCGGCGGCACGGCCGAAGTGGCGATCGCGTCCCAGAAGCGCCACATCGCCTTCTACCTCATGCGCACCGACGTCCGCGACGCCTTCACCGCCCGCCTCGCCGCCCACGACATGGGCAAGGGCTGCCTCCGCTTCTCCACCCCCGCCAAAGTCGACCTCGACCTCATCCGCGACCTCGCGACCGCGACGTCCGCGTCCCCGGGCCCGGTCTGCTGACGAATCAGCCGCCGAGGGCGGTCGCGTAGTCGTCGGCGCCGGGGTCGTTGTGGCCGGGGCGGGACGGGACGTCCTGGACGTTGCCGCCCACGGGCTTCCAGCCGCTGCGGTCGGTGGCCTTCGCCTGTTCCCGGGCGTTCGCGGGCGCCTCGCCGTCGTCCCATTCGAGGGTCGCGAAGACCGCGGCCTGCTCCTCGTCGGTCTTCTGGTACCGCTTCGCCGCCTCCTTGATCTGGGTCCCGGTCTCGTAGAGCCGGCCGCACGCGGTCGTCAGGAACCCCCGGAACTCGTCCCGCAGGCCCTTGAGCTTGGCGTCGCCGCCGCCTTCGGCGCCGTCCTTGTCGGCGAGGGACGGCTCGGCGTCGTCGAGCCGGTTCAGCAGCGGGATGAGCTTCTCCTCGTAGGTCCGCGCGGCCTCGAAGCAGGCTTCGGCCATCTTCATGACCTGGTCGACCTCCGCGTGGGTGCCCTTGCCGCCGCTGCCCTTCGCGTTGTTCTGCGTGATGTCGTAGAACTCCAGGTTGAAGCTGTGGATGCCGTAGACGTGGTCGCGGACCGCGGCGGCGCCGGAGCTGAAGTCGGCCTCGGCCCTGACGACCTCGGCGTTGTGGTCGTCGACGTAGTCCCACACCCCGGTCATGACCGCTTCCACGGTCTTCGCGTACGAGACCTGCTTGACCTTCGGGAGGAAGATCTCCCCCGCGATGCCCGCGAGGCTGATGACCGTGCCGACCGGCGTCGCGGGCGGGAACGCCGCCACACCGGTCCCGATGGCCCCGAACACCTTCCACACCACGTCGAGGTCCGCCTCGGTCGTCTTCGTCGCCCCGAGCGCCTTGGTCGCCTCGGTGAGGATCTTCAGGTCCCCGGTGCGCCCCTGGTACACGAGGGTGCCCCGGGCGGCGTAGAGGTTCGACAGGCTCCCGGCGATCCCGGCCTGGTTCGTGAACGTGGGTTTGACGGAGTCGAAGAACCCGTCCTTGAGGGCCTTCGCGGCCGCCCCGGTCCAGGCCGCGTACCAGGCCGGGTCCTCGCCCTTGTTGCCCGCGAGCTTCCCGAGGTCCTCCAGCAGGTCGGCGTTGCTGGCCGGCTTGAACGGCAGCGTCGTGTCCGAGCCCTTCCCGGCGTCCAGCCCGAGCTGCCCGCCGATGTCCAGCAGCGCCGCCTGCGCCTCCTCTACCTTGCCGAGGTCGTGGACGTCGAACTGCGGCAGGGCCTTGCGCACCGCCTCGGCCTCCTGGTGGGACCAGGCCTCGATCTGCGCCATGATCTGCGGCATCCCGCACTGGATGCGGTCCGGGATCGGCCGCTGGACGCCCTTGGCGTCGATGTAGCTGGGCCGCTCCAGCGACGGCTGGCCGAGGTCCATGTGGCCCTCGCACTTCGGGACCGGTCCGTTCTGGCCGCTCTCCGCCCAGTACACGACCTTGCACCGGAGGTGCTCGTAGCCGACGTGGAGCCGGGCGAGCGGCTCCCAGTACGGCCAGAGGGGCTCGGCGGCGCCGCCGCGGCGCCAGCCCTGGGGGAACTGGCCTTTGCCTTCGGTCACGACCTCCGCGGCACGCTCGCGCCAGCGCTTGAGGAGCGCCTTGCGGAACTCCTCCGCGGCCCGGTCGAGCGTGCTGCTGAAGTCGGTCTTCCTGATGAGGTCCTCGGACACGGCGCACCGCCTTTCACAGCACAGGGGATCCGCATCGAGTGCATCACCGATCCCGGTGCGCGGCAAGGGGCCCGGGTGTCCCGGTCCGTCCGGGACGGGGGCGGACAGGGGGCGGGGGCGCCGGTAGAATCGTGACGTGCGTCAATCCCTCGACGGCCTCGACCCCTCCTCGGCCGGCTCGGCGCCGCAGCTCGTCGCGATGCTGCGGGAGCTGCGGGCGGCCTCCGGCCTGAGCATCCGGGAGGTGAGCCGGCGCGCGCGCGACCGCGGCGACTGGCTCCCCACGAGCACCCTCGCGGCGGTCCTCAACCGCGACGCCGTCCCCCGCGCCGAGGTCGTGGCCGCGCTCGTGCGCGCCTGCGGCGGCGACGAGGCGGCCGTGGAGACCTGGCTGGCGCAGTGCGCGCGCATCAGCGCCGCCGACGTCGCCGACACCGGGCAGGTCCCCCGCCAGCTCCCCGGCCCGCCGCACGCGTTCACCGGCCGCGAGCGCGAGCTGCACCTCATCGACGAGCACCTCCAGGCCGCGTCCCCGCGCTCGGTCGTCCTCGCGGGCCCGGCCGGGATCGGCAAGACCGCGCTGGCCCTGCACTGGGCGCACCGGTCGCTCGACGCGTTCCCCGACGGGCAGCTGTACGTGGACCTGCGCGGGTTCTCCGGCACCGACCCGCTCGCGCCCGGCCCGGTCCTGCACCGGTTCCTGACCGCGCTCGGCACCGGCCCGGAGGAGATCCCCGCCGACGGGGACGAGCGGGCCGCGATGTTCCGCTCGCTCCTGGGGCACCGGCGGGTCCTCGTCGTCCTCGACAACGCCCGCAGCCCCGAGCAGCTGCGCGACCTCCTCCCCGGCACCGGCGGCTCGACGGCGCTCATCACCGCCCGCACGGACCTGTTCGGGCTCACCGCGACGCACGGCGTCCCGCACCTGCGGCTGGCGCCGCTGACCCGCGAGGAGTCCATGGACCTCCTCGACGCGATGATCGGCCGCGGCCGCGTCGCCACCGACCCCGAGGCCGCCCGCGGGCTCGCCGCGGCCTGCGGGGACCTGCCGCTCGCGCTGCGCCTGGCCGCGTGCCAGACCCTCGCCCACCCCGAGCAGTCGATCGGCGAGCTGCGCGACCGGATCGCCGAGGCGCCCTTGGCGAACCTCGACCTCCCCGGCGACGAGGCGGCGGGCCTGCGCGCCTGCCTCGACCTCACCCGCGCCCGCCTGGACCCGGCCGACCGGGACGTCCTCGACGCGATCGGCCTGCACCCCGCGACCGAGTTCGAGGCCGCCGGGATCGCGGCGCTCACCGGGACCGGCGTGCGGGAGGCCGACGCGGCCCTGCACCGCCTCGCGGGCGTCCACCTGGCCGCCGCGACCGGGGACGGCCGCTGGAGCGTCCATGACCTCGTCCGGGCCTACGCCCGCGAGCACGCCGAAACGCGGGGCGGGGACGAGCGGGAGGCGGCCTTGGGACGCCTCTACGACTGGCACCTCGCCGCGGTCGCCGGGACCTGGGACGCGATCTTCGGCCTCGAACCCGAGACGGTCCCCGCGTCCGAGGTGCCCGTGCCGGCCTTCGACGGCCCCGAGGACGCGCTCGCCTGGCTCGACCCGCGGCACAGCGCCCTCAGCGAGATGATCCGCCACGCCGCCGCCGGGCGCCGCGACTGGCACGCGAGCCGCCTCGCCCACGCCCTCTGGCGCTACCAGTACATCCGCGGCGTCCGCGGCGAGGCCGAGGCGTGCCTGCGCATCGCGCTCGACGCCGACCGCCGCACCGGCGACCGCGCCCACGAGGTCAAGCTCCAGCGCCAGCTCGGCAACACGCTCAAGGCCCTGGGCCGCCTCGACGAGGCCGAGGACGCGCACGACCGGTCGTTCCGGCTCGCGACCGACCTCGACGACGTCGAAGCCGCGGCCCTGACCCTCGTCGCCTTGGCGCAGTTGCACATCCAGCAGTGGCGCCTCGACGAGGCCCGCACCTGCGCGACCGAGGCCGCGCGGATCTTCCGCGACATGGGGGACGCCGACCGGGAGGTCAACGCCCTCGACGACGTCGCCCACGTCGACATGCTCGTCGGCAACGACGAGGAGGCCCGCGCCGGGTTCGACCGCGCCGTCAAGACCTTCACCGACCGCGGCTGGATCCAGAACCTCGCGTCCGCGCTCGCGGGCCTCGCGCGCCTGCGCCTGCGCGACCACGACGCCGCGGGCGCCGCGGACCTGCTCGCCGACTCCCTCGACGCCTACCGCCAGAGCGGCGACCCGCTCGGGGAGATCTACGTGCAGTCGCTCCAGGCCCTCGCGTCCGCCCGGCTCGGCGACCGGGAGGCCGCGGCCCGCCTTGCGAGCGGCGCCGCGGAGGCCGCCGTCGCCACGTCGAGCCCGGAACTGGCCTTGGAAGTGCTCAACAACGCGGGCTTCGCGTACGGCGCGGTCCGCGACTTCGCGGCCGCCGAACGGGCCCACCGGGAGGCGCTCGACCTCGCCGAGGCCGTCCCGGACCTGTACGAGCAGGCCCGCGCCCGCCACGGCATCGGCGACGCGCTCGCCGCCCGCGGCGAGGACGACGCGGCCCGCGCCGAGTGGACCCGGGCGCTGCGCCTCCACGAGAAACTGGGGACGTACGGCAGAGCCGAGCTCGCCGAGCGCCTCGCCTAGGCCCCTTCCGGAGCCTCGGACCCCCGCCGGACCGGGAACGCATGCCTGCGCCCGAGCACCGCGACCAGCAGGACCGGCACGCCGAGCACGACCACGGTCCACGCCAGCGACAGCGGCCCGAACCGCACCAGCAGCAGGCCGCCGAGCGCCCCGCCCGCGGCGGTCGCCGCGTTCCACAACGTCACCACCAGGGCCTGCACGGTGTCGGCGGCCTTCGCGCCCGCCTGCCCGGCCGCGGTCTGGAGCAGCGTCGGCACGCCGCCGTGCCCGAGGCCCCACAGCGCGACCGCGGCGTACACGAGCGCCGGGACCTCGGCGAACACCGCGAGCGCGGCCGCGGCCGTCCCGGTGAGGACCGCCGCGGCGATCGTCAGGTGCCGCAGCCGCCGGTCGATGTGCGCGCCGGTGATCCAGATGCTCGCGATCGACGCGACGCCGAACACGAGCAGCACCCGGTCGACCGAGCCGCCCATCCCGAACCGCTCCAGGAACGCCGCGATGTACGTGTACAGGACGTTGTAGGCGATCACGTAGACGGCGATGACCGCCATGATCGCCGGGACGCCCGGAATTCCCGCGGCCTTGAGCACCGGCGTGCGCGCCTCGGCCCGCTGGCCCGGGAAGTCCGGGACCACCAGGGTGATCCACACGATCGACAGCACCGCCAGGCCCGACATGACCCCGAACGACTCGCGCCACCCGAGCGCCCCGCCGATGAACGTCCCGGCCGGGACCCCGAGCGCCAGCGCCAGCGGGATGCCCGCCATGACGATCGCGATCGCCTTGCCCTCCATGCCCTTCGGGGCGAGGCGCCGCGCGTACCCGACCATGAGGGCCCACGACAGGCCCGCGGCCGTGCCCGCGACGAACCGGGCCGCCATCGTCAGGGCGTAGGCGTCGGAGACCGCCGTGACGGTGTTCGCGGCGACGAACCCGGCCATCGCCATGAGCAGGACCGGCTTGCGGCCCCACCCGGCGGTGAGGGCCGACAGCGGGATCACCGTGAGGGCCGTCCCGATCGCGTACACGGTGACGGCCTGGCCCATCGCGGCCTCGCCCACGCCGAGGCTCGCCCGCATCCCCGGCAGCAGGCCCGCGGGCAGCGACTCGGTGATGACGGTGATGAACACGGCCGTGGACAGGGCCAGGAGCCCCGACAGGGGCAGCCGCTCCCGCCGTGGCGCCGCGGGCCGGGAGAGGGTCGTTTCGCTCATGGGAAGAAGCGTCTAACCTTGACACTAATGTCAGAGTCCAGCGGGAGTGAGGCGGGCCATATGAGGATCGGCGAACTGGCGGAGCGCACCGGCGCCCCCGCCCGGATGCTCCGCTACTACGAGCAGCACGGCCTCATCGCCGCCGACCGCTCCCCGAACGGCTACCGCGACTTCCCCGAGGCCACCGTCGAACGCGTCGGCCAGATCCGCGGCCTCCTCGACGCCGGCGTCCCCGTCAAGATCATCAAGCAGATCCTCCCCTGCCTCGACGGCCCCGGCCAGATCTACTTCCCGGTCCCCGACCCCGAGATGCTCGCCCAGCTCGCCGAGCAGCGCGACCGCATGACGCGCAAGGCCGAGTGCGTGCTCAGGAACCGCGACGCCATCGCCGCCTACCTCGACCGCGTCTCCGGCGCACCCGCCCCGTGAACCGCCTCAGAACCGCGGTCATCGCCCTGATCGTCAAGGCCCAGACCGTCACCGTCTTCGGCTACATGGGCGTCATCTCGTTCATCGGCGTCGAGGCCCTCGTGGTCCTCCTCGGGTTCACCACCGTGCTCCCGATCGCGATCCCCTTCGTCCTCATCGCCGTCGCGTTCGCGTACTTCTTCCGCGAACGCCTCAGGACGGCGTGGACCTTCGTCAAGGCGAAACTCAAGCGCGCCTGAGGATCAGGCGATCTCGCGCGGGTCGATCTGGACGCGGACCGTCTCCGCCTTCGTGCCCGCGCGCTCCGCGGTGGCCTTCGCGAGCATCGCGGCGAGCGCGGCCCCGTCGCGGCGGCGCACGCGCAGCAGGAGCCGCTCGGTGTGCTCGTCGACCGGGATCGGGCCGATCGCCTCGGCGGACAGCGGCAGGTCGGCCGCGAGCTTCTCCGGTTCGCCGTTCGGGCCGGTCAGGGCCGCGAACTTCATGACCGGCGGGAACCCGAGCTCGCGGCGGTCCCCCAGCTCCTGGCCCGCGAACCAGGCGGGGTCCCAGCGGATCAGCGCCTGGACGACCGCCAGGCCGCCGTCGGCGACCACGACCGCGGTGCCGTCGTGGCGGGCGAGCGCGACCGCGTTCATCCAGCGGCGCAGCGCCTCTTCACTCGCGGTCAGCTCGGCGCGGGTCAGCAGCGCCCACGTGTCGAGCAGCAGGACCGCGCCGTAGCCTTCGGCCGCAAGGGGTTCCACCCCCGGCGTCGCGACCACGACGGCCGCGCCCGGCGGGGCCGCGTCGAGGCGGTTCGCGCCCGTGGACTCCACGACCGCGGTGTCCGGGAACGCCTGCGCGAGTTCTTCGACCGTGCGCTCCGCGCCGATGACGACCGCCCGGACGCGGTTCGATCCGCATTCGGCGCACCGGAAGTCGCGCGCGACCGTCCCGCACCAGCCGCACACCGGGTCGCGGCGCGGGCCCAGGAGCCGCAGCGGGCCCGAGCAGTTCGGGCAGGCCGCGCGGGTGCGGCAGCGCTGGCAGGAGACGGCCGGGACGTAGCCGCGGCGCGGGACCTGGACGAGGACCGGCCGCTGCTTCGCGAGGGCCGCGCGGGCGGCCTCCCAGGCGATCGTGGGGAGCCGGGCGGTGCCGCCGGAGGGGTCGCGTTCGAGGTCGGACTCGTCGCCGACGGGGACGATGCGCGGTGCGGCCGAGCGGATCTCGTCGCGCGGCGCGACGATGGACTTCGCCCAGTCGGTCTCGACGAGCAGCTGCGCCTGCGGAGTGCGGGCGTTGCCGCCGACCAGGCAGGCGGCCCCGGCGAGGTTCGCGCGGGTGAGGAGGACTTCCCTCGCGTGCGGGTAGGGGGCGTGGCGGTCGACGTGCGAACCGTCCCCGTCGTCCCAGATCGCGACGAGCCCGAGGTCCGCGACGGGCGCGAACGCCGCCGCCCGGGTCCCGGCCACGATCCGCACGTCGCCCCGCGCGGCCTTCAGGAACGCCCGGTAGCGCTTCGTGGGCCCGGCCTGGGCCGAGAGGACCACGTGCCGGTCGGGGCCGAGGACGGCCTCCAGAGCGGCGTCCAGGCGGTCCAGGTCGGTCTGGTCGGGCACGACCAACACGGCCCCGCGCCCGGCCGCAGCGGTCGCCGCGGCGGCCTCGGCGAACCTCGCGGGCCAGTCCTCCCCCGGCACGGCGTTCCACACCGCCCTCGGCGACTTGTGCTCGCGCAACGCACGCAGGAATGCCTCGCCCGCGTTGTATCTCTTCCACCGATCCGGATTCGGCGCGGCCACGTCGAGGACTTCCCCGCGGGCCTCCGACTCGACCTTGACGCGCCGCTCGGGGACGGCGAGCCGCAGCACGTCCGACATCGTCCCCGCGTACCGGTCCGCGACGGCCCGCGCCAGGACCGCGACCTCCTCGGTCACCACCGGCTCGGGCGACACCAGCTCCGAGATCCACAGCAGCTTCCCCGTGAAGTCCGTCGACGGCTTCACCGCGATGACGAACCCGCTGACCTTCCGGCGCCCGAACCGCACCCGCACCCGGCACCCGGCCCGCACGTCCATGTCCGCCGGCACCAGGTAGTCGAACAGCCGGTCCAGCTGCGGCAGCGCCTGGTCGATGCAGACCGCTGCGATAGCCGGGGACTCGTCCATCCGACAAAAATACCGGGTGCCTCCGACGTCGGAGGCACCCGGCGCGAAGCCGAGGGGCCGCTAGCTGACGGCTTCCTTCAGGGCTGCGGCGCGGTCGGTGGCCTCCCAGGTGAACTCGGGGAGTTCGCGGCCGAAGTGGCCGTAGGCGGCGGTCTTGGAGTAGATGGGCCGGATGAGGTCGAGGTCGCGGATGATCGCGGCCGGGCGGAGGTCGAAGACCTCGAGGACGGCCTTCTCGATCAGGGCGGGGTCGACGGTCTCGGTGCCCTGGGCGTCGACGGCGACGCTGACGGGCTTGGCCTTGCCGATGGCGTAGGCGACCTGGACCTCGCAGCGCTCGGCGAGGCCGGCGGCCACGACGTTCTTGGCGACCCAGCGCGCGGCGTACGCGGCGGAGCGGTCGACCTTCGACGGGTCCTTGCCGGAGAACGCGCCGCCGCCGTGGCGGGCGTAGCCGCCGTAGGTGTCGACGATGATCTTGCGGCCGGTGAGGCCGGCGTCGCCCATGGGGCCGCCGATCTCGAAGCGGCCGGTCGGGTTCACCAGGAGCTTGTAGTCGGCGATATCGAGGTCGAGCCCGGAGACGACCGGGGCGATCACGTGCTCGGCGACGTCGGGCGCGAGGAGCGAGTCCAGCGAGATGTCGGGCGCGTGCTGGCTGGAGACGACGACCGTGTCGAGGCGGACCGGCTTGTTGCCCTGGTACTCGATGGTGACCTGGGTCTTGCCGTCGGGGCGCAGGTACGGGACGGTGCCGTCCTTGCGGACCTCGGTGAGGCGCTGGGACAGGCGGTGCGCCAAGGCGATCGGCAGCGGCATCAGCTCGGGGGTCTCGCGGCACGCGAAGCCGAACATGAGGCCCTGGTCGCCCGCGCCCTGGAGGTCGAGCTCGTCGTTCACGGCGGAGTCCACACGGGACTCCCACGCCTTGTCGACGCCCTGCGCGATGTCGGGGCTCTGCCCGCCGATGGAGACGTTCACGCCGCACGAGGCGCCGTCGAAGCCCTTCTTGGACGAGTCGTAGCCGATGCGCAGGATCGTGTCGCGCACGATCCGCGGGATGTCCGCGTACGAGTGGGTCGTGACCTCGCCCGCGACGTGCACTTGACCGGTGGTGATGAGGGTCTCGACCGCGACGCGGCTCGTGGGGTCCTCGGACAGCAGGGCGTCCAGGATCCCGTCAGAGATCTGGTCCGCGATCTTGTCCGGGTGGCCTTCGGTGACCGACTCGGAGGTGAACAGGCGACGTGCCACGGCACTCCTCATTAACCATTCAAACGCCGCCCGGCGGCGCTCCTCGACTGACTTCGCAGCTCACAAGTCTATGCGCTCAAGATCATCCCACCAAGCCGCCTCGCTGCGCGGGGGAGGTGTCAGTCGCGTCCATCCAGCGGGAGCCGGGCGGCCACCGCGTCCCAGACCGCGTCCGCGACCAGTTCTTTCGATGCCTCGTCGAGCGCGGCGACGGTCCCGGCCGCGTCGAACACCGTGACGGAGTTCTCCGCCTTCCCGAACACGGCCCCGCCCGACACGTCGTTGAGCACCACCAGGTCGGCGCCCTTCGCCTCGCGCTTGGCCTTCGCGTGCTCGGGGCCGTCGTGGGTCTCCGCGGCGAACACGACGAGGACCTGGCCGGGGCGCTTGGCCCGGCCCACGGCCGCGGCGATGTCCGGCGTGGACGTCAGCGCGAGGTCGAGGTCGCCCTTGCGCTTGAGCTTGCGGTCCGAAGTCTCCTTCGGCGTGAAGTCCGCGGGCGCCGCGGCGAGGACCATCGCGTCCGCTTCGGCGGCGGCCTTGACCGTGGCCTCGTGGAGCTCGCCCGTGGTGCCGACGCGCTCGACGCGGATCCCCGCGGGCAGCGGCGCGTCGATGTGCGCGGCGATGAGCGTGACGTCGGCGCCGCGCGCGGCGGCCGCCGCGGCGATCGCGATGCCCTGGCGGCCCGACGAGTGGTTGCCGATGAAGCGGACCGGGTCGATCGGCTCGCGGGTGCCCCCGGCGGTGACCAGGACCTTGCGGCCCACCAGGTCACGGGCGGGGGAAGTCAAGAAGCCCTTGAGCAGGGTGAAGATCGCGTCCGGCTCGGGCAGGCGCCCGGGGCCGGTGTCGGCGCCGGTGAGGCGGCCCGAGTCGGGCTCGACGACGTGGACGCCGCGGTCGCGCAGCACCGCGACGTTCGCGCGCGTCGCCGGGTGCAGCCACATCTCGGTGTGCATCGCCGGGGCGAACACCACCGGGCAGGTCGCGGTGAGCAGCGTCGAGGTGAGCAGGTCGTCGGCGCGGCCGTGCGCGGCCCGCGCGAGCAGGTCGGCGGTGGCCGGGACGACGGCGACGAGGTCGGCCTCGCGGCCGAGCCTGACGTGCTTGACCTCGGAGACCTCGGAGAACACGCCGGAAGCCACCGGGCGGCCCGACAGGGCCTCCCAGGTGGCTTCACCGACGAACTTGAGCGCCGCCTCGGTCGGGATCACGGTCACGTCGTGGCCGGACTCCTTGAGGAGGCGGAGCAGGATGCACGCCTTGAAGGCGGCGATGCCGCCCGACACGCCCAGGACGATGTTCAACTGTCCCTCTCGACGACTAGGCGTCGCCGTCGTCGAACGCCTTCGTCTCAAGGAGGCCCTTGTCGAGCTCGCGCATGGCGATCGACAGCGGCTTCTCCTCGGGCGTGGTCTCGACGAGCGGACCGACGTACTCCAGCAGGCCCTCGCCGAGCTGGGAGTAGTAGGCGTTGATCTGACGGGCCCGCTTGGCCGAGTAGATGACCAGCTGGTACTTCGACTGGCTCTTCTTCAGCAGGTCGTCGATCGGCGGGTTGGTGATGCCGACGGGGTCGGCGACAGTCCCTGACACGTGTTGTCCTTCGTGTACGACTTGGATGCTCAGAAGCTTCCGGACTTTACGATGGCCGGAGAACTGAGCAACTCTACCAGCTCGGAGGCCGCCTGCTCGATCGACACGTTCGTGACTGTGTGATCGAACTCGGCTTCGGCGTCGAGCTCTTCGCGCGCGGCGTCCAGGCGGCGCGCGATGGTCGCGGCGTCCTCGGTCCCGCGCCCGGTCAGGCGGCGGACGAGTTCGTCCCACGACGGCGGGGCCAGGAACACCAGCTGCGCGTCGGGCATGGCCCGGCGGACCTGGCGGGCCCCTTGCAGTTCGATCTCCAGCAGCGCCGGGAGTCCGGCGCGCAGGCGCTCCTCGACCGGGCCGCGGGGGGTTCCGTAGAGGTTCCCCGCGTAGGAGGCCCATTCAAGGAACTCCCCCGCGGCGATCATCGACTCGAACTGCTCGGTCGACACGAAGTGGTAGTCGGCGCCGTCGACCTCACCAGGACGCGGCTTGCGGGTCGTGCAGCTCACGGAGAGCCAGACCCACGGGTAGTACTCCTGGATGAGTGCCTTGACGCTGCCCTTGCCAACGCCGGACGGGCCGGAGAGGACCGTCAGTCGCTGGGCGAGGGCGGCGTGGTGGTGATCGATGCTCACGCGACTACTACTACCCGAACTTAGGCCTGGTCGCCCTTGAATTCATCCAGAAGCGCGGCGCGCTGGTGCTCGCCCAGGCCGCGCAGCCGACGCGAGTCGGCGATCTTGAGCTTCTCCATGATCTGGGTGGCGCGCTTGTCGCCGATGCCCGGGAGGGCCTTGAGCACGGCCGAGACCTTCATCTTCCCGGAGATGTCGTCGGTGGCAGCGGACTTGAGGACCGCTTCCAGGGTGGTCTCGCCCGACTTCAGCTTCTCCTTGAGCTCGGCGCGGGCCTTGCGGGCCGCCGCCGCCTTCTCAAGGGCGGCTGCGCGCTGTTCCGGAGTCAGTTTAGGGAGCGGCACGGGGTCTCCTTGCAGTCGATGGTTTCGTCCCTGTGGACCTTGACGTGCGGGTATCGCCAAAGCATACCCAGCTCGGAGACGGTAACCCCACCTACCGACACGCCTGCGACCGGGGGTCGGGCAAATTTCGGGCCCGGAAACCGGCGGTTTATTCCCCCATCGCGGCGCGGCATTCCTCCTGCAACGCCTCGACGGCCGTGCGAATGCTCGCCGCGGCAGGGCCCGGCTGCGCGATTTGTCGGGAATAGGACGGTATTGCGAACTTCGTAGCGGGCCCGAGGACGCGCGGAAGATCACTCGGGCGCCCGCCCTGGGCGCCCATGCCCGGGACCAGGATGGGCCCGTTGAACTGGGAGAGGTCGTGAGCGGAGTCACGTTGGCTCACGGTGGTGTGGGTGATTCCGTAAGTCGACTCACGCAGGCGGGCCTCCCCCTCGCTCGCGCACGCCCCGATCGTGGCGCCCATGACGATCCCGAAGGACCCCATGGGGTCGGCCTCGCCGTTGCGCTCGTTCACCTCGTCGATGACGCTCTGGGCCACCGAGCGGCCGTCGCGGCGCTTCGCCATCTGGACGTACTTGCCCTCCGGGTTGGAGGTGCGGGCGAGGACGAACACGCCCTTGCCGTGCGCGGCGGCCGTGTCGAACGCGGGCTGGAGCGAGCCGGTCCCGAGGTAGGGGCTCACGGTGATCGCGTCGGCCGAGAGCGGCGAGGCCGGGTCGAGGTACGCCTGCGCGTACGCGGCCATCGTGGAGCCGATGTCGCCGCGCTTGACGTCGAGGATGACGAGCGCCCCGGCGCGGCGGGCCGCGGCGATGACGCGCTCGAGGAGGGCGACGCCGCCCGAGCCGAAGCGCTCGAAGAACGCCGACTGCGGCTTGACGAACGCGCACCGCTCGGCGACCGCCTCGGTCAGCGTCAGCGCGAACCGCTCGGCTCCGGCGAGGTCGTCGTCGAGGCCCCACTGGAGCAGCTGCGACCCGTGCGGGTCGATCCCGGCGCACAGCGGGCCCCGCTCCTGGGCGAGACGGAAGGCGCGGGCGCCGAATTCCTTGGTAGACATGGTTCCTCGTATCAGGCGTGAGCGGCGGACTGGTGGCGTCGGGTGGTCTTGCGGTAGCGGCGCGCGCTGCCGCGCACCACGCCGGGGCCGTTGTAGATCAGCCCCGAGTAGATCTGGACGAGGCTGGCGCCCGCGTCGAACATGGCCTGGGCGTCGTCGGGGGTCATGATCCCGCCGGAGCCGATGATGGGCAGGCGCCCGTTCGTCTCGCGGTGGACGAACCGGACGATCTCGCGCGAGACCTGGGTCAGCGGCTTCCCGGACATGCCGCCGGGCTCGGCGGCGACGGCGTCCTCCGCGGGGATGATCCCGTCGCGCCCGAGCGTGGTGTTCGTGGCGATGACCCCGGCGACCCCGGCTTCGAGGCAGACCTCCAGGAGCTGCGCCAGCGCGGGCTCGGTGAGGTCGGGGGCGATCTTGACGAGGATCGGGCGGGTGGGGCGCCCGGCGGCGAGGCGCGTCCCCTCGGCGTGCAGGGCCCCGAGGAGGGCGCGGAGCGCGCCGGCGTCCTGGAGCTGGCGCAGCCCGGGCGTGTTCGGCGAGGACACGTTGATCGCGATGTAGTCGGCGAAGGGGTAGAGGAACCGCAGGGAGGTCAGGTAGTCGTCGATCGCGCCTTCGAGGGGCACGGCCTTGGACTTGCCGATGCTGATGCCGAGGGGGCAGTCGACGGCGGGGCTGGCCTGGAGGCGGGCGGCGAGGGCCTGGGCGCCCTCGTTGTTGAAGCCCATGCGGTTGACGATGGCCTGGGACTGCTTGGCGCGGAACATGCGCGGCTGCGGGTTCCCGGGCTGGGGCTGGGCGGTGACGGTGCCGATCTCGGCGAAGCCGAAGCCGAGGGCGGGCCAGGCGCCGACGGCGACGCCGTTCTTGTCGAGGCCCGCGGCGAGGCCGATCGGGTTGGGGAAGGGGATGCCGCAGACGGTGACGGGGGCGCTCAGGCGGTTGGCCTTGATGAGCGCGTTGCGCACCTGCCGCTGCTCGGACAGGCGCGTCAGCCAGCGCATCGTGAGGTCGTGCGCCCGCTCGGCGTCCCCGCGGCCGATCCGGAACAGGACGGGGCGGGCGAGATTCTGGTACAGCATGTCAGTTCCTGTATACGTCAATTCGCCGGGTGAGCGGTACGGCTACAGCCCGTACCGCCCGCCCGGCGGCCGGATTCAGGCGGCGGCCCGCTCGGCGCCGCGGAGGCGCCGGTGGAGCTCCTGGAGGGAGGCGACGCGGATCTCGCCGCGCGAGGCCGATTCGATGGCCTGCGTGGCGGCGGCGGCGCCCTGGATGGTGGTCACGCAGCTCACGTCGGCGACGACGGCGGCGGAGCGGATCTCCCAGCCGTCGGTGCGCGGGCCGGAGGAGGCCGAGGGCGTGGTGATGACCAGGTCGACGTCGCCGGAGGCGATGAGGCTGACGGCGTCGACGGCCTCGCCGGAGGAGTGGCGCGCGACGGGCGTGAAGTCGATGCCGTGGCGCTTGAGGACGAGGCCGGTGCCTTCGGTGGCGTAGACGGTGAAGCCGAGGTCGACGAGGCGGCGCACCGGGAAGACGATGGCGCGCTTGTCGCGGTCGGCGACGGACACGAAGACCTTCCCGGTGGTGGGGAGCTTGCCGTAGACGGCGAGCGTGGCCTTGGCGAAGGCGAGGCCGAAGGACGAGTCGATGCCCATGACCTCGCCGGTGGACTTCATCTCCGGGCCGAGGACGGCGTCGATGCCGGAGCCCTCGACGGTGCGGAAGCGCTTGAAGGGCAGGAGCACCTCCTTGACGCTGATGGGGACCTCGGGTCCGGCGTCGGAGCCGTCGCCTTCGGGCAGGAGCATCCCTTCGGCGCGCAGTTCGCCGATCTTGGCGCCGAGCGCGATGCGGGCAGCGGCCTTGGCGAGCGGGACGGCGGTGGCCTTGGAGA
Source organism: Glycomyces sp. NPDC047369 (assembly GCA_040643255.1). GTDB lineage: Bacteria > Actinomycetota > Actinomycetes > Mycobacteriales > Micromonosporaceae > Glycomyces. The sequence continues at coordinate 353,379 of JBEYTX010000005.1, forward strand.
CGAACGGGACCGTGCGGGAGGCGCGGGGGTTCGCTTCGAGGACGTAGAGCTGCTCGTCCTTGAGGGCGTACTGGACGTTCATGAGGCCGCGCACGCCGATGCCGAAGGCGAGCTTCGCGGTGTAGTCGCGGATCTGCTCGATGACGTTGGCGCCGAGGGTGATCGGCGGGAGGGCGCAGGAGGAGTCGCCGGAGTGGACGCCGGCCTCCTCGATGTGCTCCATGATGCCGCCGAGGTAGAAGTCCTCGCCGTCGCAGAGGCAGTCGACGTCGATCTCGATGGCGTCGTCGAGGAACCGGTCGATGAGGACCGGGTGCTCGGGGCTGGCCTCGGTGGCGCGGGAGATGTACCCGGCGAGGGTGTCCTCGTCGTAGACGATCTCCATGCCGCGGCCGCCGAGGACGTACGAGGGCCGGACCAGGACGGGGTAGCCGATCTGCGCGGCGACCTCGCGGGCCTCCTCGTAGGAGGTGGCGGTGCCGCCGTCGGGGGCGACGAGGCCGAGCTCGTCGAGGAGGCGTCCGAAGACGCCGCGGTCCTCGGCGTTGTCGATGGCCTTCGGGGAGGTGCCGACGATGGGCAGGCCCGCGTTCTGGAGGCGCTCGGCGAGGCCGAGGGGGGTCTGGCCGCCGAGCTGGACGACGACGCCGATGACGCCGGGGCCGCCGGCGGCCCTGCCGGACTCGTGCTCGGCGTGGAAGACCTCGGTGACGTCCTCGAAGGTGAGCGGCTCGAAGTAGAGCCGGTCGGCGGTGTCGTAGTCGGTGGAGACGGTCTCGGGGTTGCAGTTGACCATGATGGTCTCGTAGCCGACCGCGCGCAGGGCCTGGACGGCGTGGACGCACGAGTAGTCGAACTCGATGCCCTGGCCGATGCGGTTGGGCCCGGAGCCGAGGATCATGACCTTCGGGCGGTTCGAGGGCGCGACCTCGGTCTCCTCCTCGTAAGTCGAGTAGTGGTAGGGCGTGTGGGCCTCGAACTCGGCGGCGCAGGTGTCGACGGTCTTGTAGACGGGGCGCATGCCGAGCCGGTGGCGCAGGCGGCGGACGCCGTCCTCGCCGGCGAGTTCGGGGCGCAGGGCCGCGATCTGGGCGTCGGAGAACCCGGCGCGCTTGGCGCGGCGCAGGAGCGCGGCGTCGGCGACGGCGGCGGCCTCGATCTCGTCGCGCAGCTCGATGAGCTGGGCGACCTGGTCGAGGAACCACGGGTCGATCTTGCAGGCGTCGTGGACCTCGGCGACGGTGGCGCCGAGGCGGAGCGCGCGCTCGGCGGTGTAGAGCGTGCCGTCGTGGGCGGTCCGGAGCGCTTCGAGCGTGTTCTCGAGGGTCGCGCCGAGGGGGTCGGGGCGGGTCCAGAATCCGGCGGCCTTGGTCTCGGTGGAGCGCAGGGCCTTCTGGAGGGCCTGCTGGAAGGTCCGGCCGAGGCTCATGGCCTCGCCGACGGACTTCATGGTGGTGGTGAGCGTCGGGTCGGCGCCGGGGAACTTCTCGAACGTGAAGCGCGGGACCTTGACGACGACGTAGTCGAGGGTCGGCTCGAACGCGGCCGGGGTGGCCTTGGTGATGTCGTTCGGGATCTCGTCGAGCGTGTAGCCGATGGCGAGCTTCGCGGCGATCTTCGCGATCGGGAAGCCGGTGGCCTTGGACGCCAGCGCGGAGGAGCGGGAGACGCGCGGGTTCATCTCGATGACGATCATGCGGCCGGTGGCCGGGTCGATCGCGAACTGGATGTTGCAGCCGCCGGTGTCGACGCCGACCTCGCGGAGGATGGCGATGCCGACGTCGCGCATGTGCTGGTACTCGCGGTCGGTGAGGGTCATCGAGGGGGCGACGGTGACGGAGTCGCCGGTGTGGACGCCCATGGGGTCGACGTTCTCGATGGAGCAGACCACGACGACGTTGTCGTTGCGGTCGCGCATGAGCTCGAGCTCGTACTCCTTCCAGCCGAGTACGGACTCCTCGATGAGGACCTCGGTGGTGGGGGACTCGGCGAGGCCGTTCCCGGCGATGCGGTCGACGTCCTCCCAGGTGTAGGCCATGCCGGAGCCGAGGCCGCCCATGGTGAAGGAGGGGCGGATGACGACGGGCAGGCCGAGGTCCTTGACGGTGTCGCGGACCTCGTCCATGGAGTGGCAGACCGCGGAGCGCGGGACCTCGCCGCCGACGCTGAGGACGACCTCCTTGAACTGCTGGCGGTCCTCGCCGCGCTGGATGGCGTCCATGTCGGCGCCGATGAGCTCGACGCCGTACTTGTCGAGGATCCCGGCTTCGTGGAGGCCGACGGCGGCGTTGAGGGCGGTCTGGCCGCCGAGGGTCGCCAGGATCGCGTCGGGCTTCTCCTTGGCGATGATCTGCTCGATGACCTCGGTGGTGATCGGCTCGACGTAGGTGGCGTCGGCGAACTCGGGGTCGGTCATGATCGTGGCCGGGTTGGAGTTGACGAGGGTGACGCGCAGGCCCTCCTCGCGCAGGACGCGGCAGGCCTGGGTGCCGGAGTAGTCGAATTCGCAGGCCTGGCCGATCTGGATGGGACCGGATCCGATGACCAGGATGTGCTTGAGGTCGTCGCGCTTAGGCATCTGCCTTGGCCCCCTTGGTGGTCTCGATGAGTTCGACGAGGCGGTCGAACAGGTAGTCGGCGTCGTGCGGGCCGCCGGCGGCTTCGGGGTGGTACTGGACGGAGTAGGCGGGGGCGTCGAGGCAGGTGAGCCCTTCGACGACGTCGTCGTTGAGGCAGACGTGGCTGACCTGGACGCGCCCGAACTCGGTGTCGAAGAACTCGCCGGTCTCGGGGGCCTTGAGGGCGAACCCGTGGTTGTGGGCGGTGATCTCGATCTTGTTCGTGTGCCGGTCGAGGACGGGCTGGTTGATGCCGCGGTGGCCGAACTTCAGCTTGTAGGTCTCCAGGCCGAGGGCGCGGCCGAGGATCTGGTTGCCGAAGCAGATGCCGAAGACGGGGACGCGGCGGCGCAGGAGCTCCCGGGTGAGCGCGACCTGGTGGTCGGCGGTGGCGGGGTCGCCGGGGCCGTTGGAGAGGAACACGGCGTCGGGGGCGTCGGCGAGGACCGCGTCGACGTCGGCGTACGCGGGGAACACGGTGGTGGTGATGCCGCGCTCGGCGAGGCGGCGGGGCGTGTTCCGCTTGATGCCCAGGTCGATGGCGGCGACGGTGTACTTCGCGGCGCCCTTGGCCTGGTAGGTGTACGGCTCGGAGGCGGTGACGGCGCCGACGTGGTTGGCGCCGGCCATCTGCGGCGTGTTGCGGACCTTCGCGAGGAGCTCCTCGGCGTCGGTGGTGCGCGAGGAGATGCCGACGCGCATGGCGCCCTTGTCGCGCAGGTGGCGGGTGAGGGCGCGGGTGTCGACCTCGCAGATGCCGACGACGCCCTGGGAGGCGAGCTCGTCCTCCAGGCCGCGCTTGGCGCGCCAGTTGGAGGAGACGCGGGAGGCGTCGCGGACGACGTACCCGGCGACCCAGATGCGGCGGGACTCGTCGTCCTCGTCGTTCCAGCCGGTGTTGCCGATCTGCGGCGCGGTCTGGGCGACGACCTGGCCGTAGTAGGACGGGTCGGTGAGGGTCTCCTGGTAGCCGGTCATGCCGGTGCTGAAGACGGCCTCGCCGAAGGTCTCGCCGACGGAGCCGAAGGCCTCGCCGCGGAAGACGCGGCCGTCCTCGAGGACGAGGATCGCTGGTGCCCTGCTGCTCATTCGGTCGTCTCCTCTTCGATCTTGCCGTTGCGTACGGTGGCGCGTCCTCTGAGGAACGTCGCCTGGACGGTGACCGGGAGTTCCATCCCGGCGTAGGGGGTGTTGCGCGACAGGGACGCGAGGTCGGCGGGGACGACGGTCCAGGTCGCGGCGGGGTCGACGAGCGTGAAGTTCGCCTCGGTGCCCGGCTGCGGGTCGCGGCCGTGGGCCTCGAGCCCGGCGATGCGGGCGGGGGTGCGGGAGGTCCGCTCGGCGACGGTGTCCCAGTCGGCGCCGTCCGGTCCGCCGAGGGCGAGGACGGTGATCGACAGGGCGGTCTCCAGGCCGAGCATCCCGGGGCGGGCGGCCGCCCACTCGCAGTCCTTGTCCTGCGGGGCATGCGGCGCGTGGTCGGTGGCGACCGCGTCGATGACCCCTTCGGCGAGCGCGCCGCGCAGGACCGCGACGTCCGATTCGCGGCGCAGCGGCGGGTTCACCTTGTAGACCGGGTCGTAGGTGCGCGCGGCCTCGTCGGTGAGGAGGAGGTGGTGCGGGCAGACCTCGGCGGTGACCTTCGCGCCGCGGGCCTTGGCCTCGCGGATGATGTCGACCGAGCGGGCGGTGGAGACGTGGCAGAAGTGGACGCGCGCGCCGGTGTACTCGGCGAGGAGCACGTCCCGGGCGATGATCGCCTCCTCGGCGACCGCGGGCCAGCCGGGCAGGCCGAGCTCGGCGGAGACGGCGCCCTCGTTCATCTGGGCGCCTTCGGTGAGGCGCGGCTCCTCGGCGTGCTGCGCGATGAGCCCGCCGAAGGTCTTCACGTACTCCAGGGCGCGGCGCATGAGGATCGGGTCCGAGACGCAGTGGCCGTCGTCGGAGAACATGCGGACCTTCGCGGCCGAGTGCGCCATCGCGCCGATCTCCGCGAGCTGCTTGCCCTCCAGGCCGATCGAGACGGCGCCGATCGGCTGCACGTCGGCGTACCCGGCGGCCTTGCCGAGCGCGGCGACCTGCTCGACGACACCCGCGGTGTCGGCGACCGGGTAGGAGTTCGCCATGGCGCACACCGCGGTGTACCCGCCCTTGGCCGCCGCACGCGTCCCGGAGTACACGGTCTCGGCGTCCTCGCGGCCGGGCTCGCGCAGGTGGGTGTGGAGGTCGACGAGGCCGGGCAGGAGCACCAGGCCGTCGGCGTCGACGGTCTCGGCTCCCTTCGCGGTGATCGAGCCGATCTCCGCGACGCGGCCGTCGCGGACGAGGACGTCCTGCCGTCCCTTCCCGACGATGTCGGCGGACTTGATCAGGAGGTCGGTCACCGGGTTTCTCCGTTCGTCAGCAGCAGGTAGAGGACGGCCATGCGCACCCACACGCCGTTGGTCACCTGCTCGGTGATGGTGGCGCGGGGCGAGTCGGCCACGGTCGCGGCGATCTCCATGCCGCGGTTCATCGGGCCGGGGTGCATGACGATCGCGTGGTCGGGCAGGAGCTTCATGCGGCGCTCGTCGAGGCCGTAGAGGCGCGCGTACTCGTTGGCGGTCGGGAAGAACGCGGCGTGCATGCGCTCGCGCTGCACGCGGAGCATCATGACCGCGTCGGCGCCCTTGAGGGACGCGTCGAGGTCGTAGCCGATCTCCACCGGCCACTCGCCGATGTCCTTGGGCAGCAGGGTGGGCGGGCCGACGAGGCGGACGTTCGCGCCGAGCTTGGACAGCAGCCACACGTTCGAGCGGGCCACGCGCGAGTGGAGGATGTCCCCCACGATCGCGACGGTGCGGCCCTCGATCCCGCCGAGGCGCTTCTTCATCGTGTACGCGTCGAGGAGCGCCTGCGTCGGGTGCGCGTGGGTGCCGTCCCCGGCGTTGAGGACCGCGCCGTCGAGCCACTCGGTGAGCCGCTGCGGGGCGCCCGCGGCGGGGTGGCGGATGACGACCGCGTCGGCGCCCATGGCCTGCAACGTGAGCGCGGTGTCGCGCAGGCTCTCGCCCTTGTTCACGCTGGAGGTCTTCGCCGCGAAGTTCACGACGTCGGCGGACAGGCGCTTCGCGGCGGTCTCGAAGGAGGTGCGCGTGCGCGTGGAGTCCTCGTAGAAGAGGTTCACGACGGTGCGCCCGCGCAGCGCCGGGAGCTTGGGGACCTCGCGGCCGGTGACGGCCTCGGCCATCTGCTCGGTGACGTCGAGGATCAGCTCGGCCTCGTCACGGGTCAGTTCCTTGGTGGTGAGCAGGTGCTTCATCGCTCCCGGCCTCCGGTCAGGACCACCGCGTCGAAACCGTCGTACTCGGTCAGGCGCACGGCCACGTTCTCGTCGCGGGCGGTCGGGATGTTCTTGCCGACGTAGTCGGCGCGGATGGGCAGCTCGCGGTGGCCGCGGTCGACGAGGATCGCGAGCTGGACGCTGGCGGGGCGGCCGAGGTCGTAGAGCGCGTTGAGCGCGGCGCGGACGGTCCGTCCGGAGTAGAGGACGTCGTCGACGAGGATGACGCGCTGGTCGTCGACGCCGCCGGGCGGCAGCTCGGTCGGGCCGAGGGCCCGGAGCGCGTTGCGGCGCAGGTCGTCGCGGTAGAGCGTGATGTCGAGGGTCCCGGCGGGGACGTCGAGGTCGGCGAAGCGGCGGATGCGGTCGGCGAGCCGACCGGCGAGCGCGACGCCGCGGGTGGGGATGCCCAGCAGCATGGTGTCGGGGGCGCCCTTGGTCTTCTCCAGGATCTGGTGGGCGATCCGGTCGAGGATCCGGCCGATGTCGTCACCGGAGATGATCTGCTTCTCCGAACGGCCCGGCTTGCCCGACGGGTCTTCCTCGTTCTGCCTGAGGGCAGGGGAAACCACGCGAACCTCCTTCTCCGCCTCACTGGACGGTCTGTTAAAGAACGGTTTCGTCGCCGACGATGCTACGCCGCCGGTGACGGAGCGTAAACCCGAGTCCCAAAACTACGGCGTCGTTAGCTGCATATTTGACTTGTATGCCATGATTTGCCCGTCAGTCTTTCGGGCCCCACGCGACGAAGAACACTGTTTGGGGGCACCCCAACGGCCGATGGTCACCGACCGTAGTCAACAATAGGATTCCTCTCGTACCGAAAATTGGAGTTGATCCCAGCATGGCGACATCTGACTACGCCAAGGCGCTCGGCAACCGGCTGCGCGACATCCGGATGCAGCAGGGTCTTTCCCTGCAAGGCGTCGAGGACAAGTCCGGCGGCAAGTGGAAGGCCGTCGTCATCGGTTCCTACGAGCGGGGCGACCGGTCCATCACGGTCAGCCGCCTCGCCGAGTTGGCCGACTTCTACCGGATCCCCGTCTCGGAGCTGCTTCCGGAGGGCGTCCCGCTCCCGGTCGAGCAGGCCGAGAAGATCGTCCTCAACCTCGAGGCGCTCTACGACCACCCGGACCCCGAGCTGGAGCACGTCGCGAAGCTCGCGCGCTCCATCCAGCAGCGCCGCGGCGACTACAACGGCCGGATCCTCTCGATCCGCGCCGACGACCTGTACACCCTGGCAGTGGTGTACTCGACCACGCCGTCCGGCCTGATCGAGAAGCTCGAGGACTTCGGCGTCCTCGTCCACGACCTCCAGGCGTTCTTCGCCTCGGACGGCGAATAAGCAAGCAGGACAAAGGAAAACGGCCGGGCCCAGGATCGGAGGGCTCGGCCGTTTCCCGTTCCGCCTCCGGCGGAGAAAAACGGCCGGGCCCAGACTGTGCTTCCAGTCCCGAGGGCTCGGCCGTTTTCGTGCGCCTGAAGCTACTCCTCGGCCTTGGCCGCCGAGTCGAGGACCGCGTTCACGAACTTGGTGTCGTCCGTGGAGCCGATCTGCTCCCACACGCGCATGGCCTCCTTGATGGCCACGGGCGTGTCGACGTCCTCGACGTAGATGATCTCGTACAGGGCCACGCGCAGCACGTTCCGGTCGACCGCGGGCATGCGCTCGACCAACCAGCCGTCGGCGGCGCGGCCGATGGCCTCGTCCAGCTCGTACCGGTACTCGTCGACGCCGCGCGCCAGCTCCTCCGAGTACTTCGGGAGCCGGGGCGCCTCGGGGTCGGTGAACGCGCGGTCGGCCCGCTCGGCCAGGACGCGCTTGACGCCCTCCCCGCGGGACTCGGCCTCGTACAGGATCTCGACGGCCCGCATCCGCCATTTGGTGCGGGCGGTGAGCCGCTCAGGTCCGCTCTGCTGGTTCCCCACGCCTATGCCCGGCTGAGGTACTTGCCGTCGCGGGTGTCGACCTTGATCTTCTCGCCGTTGTCGATGAACAGCGGCACGAGGACCTGGGCGCCCGTCTCGACGGTGGCGGGCTTCGTGCCGCCGGAGGAGCGGTCGCCCTGGAGGCCCGGCTCGGTGTAGGTGACGACGAGCTCGACCGCGGCGGGCAGCTCGATGTAGAGGACCTTGCCGTCGTGCATGGCGACGGTGGCCTCGGAGTTCTCGAGGAGGAACTTGGCGGCGTCGCCGACCACGCCGGGGGCCAGCGGAATCTGGTCGTACGTGTCCGAGTCCATGAACACGAAGTCCTCGCCCTCCTTGTAGAGGTAGGTCATCGTGCGGCGGTCGACGTTCGCGGTCTCGACCTTGATGCCGGCGTTGAACGTCTTGTCGACGACCTTGCCGGAGGGGATCTGCCTGAGGGTCGTGCGCACGAACGCCGGGCCCTTGCCGGGCTTGACGTGCTGGAATTCCTGGACCTGCCAGAGCTGGCCCTCCAGGTTGAGCACCATGCCGTTCTTGAGGTCGTTCGTGGATGCCACGGGCGTAAGTCTCTTTCGGTAGAGGTCTGACTGGGCCGACCGTCAATGGTAGCGGGCGCGCGGACCGCCCTCGGGGCAGGCCGCGTCCGCTGTGACCAGCGGCGCGGGGTCCCGTCACTCGATGTCGGTCTGGGCCTCGTCGGCGATGCGGTCGAGCGCGTGGAGGTATCCGGCGACGCCCATGCCCACGATGATCCCGCCGCTGGCGTGCGGGGAGACGTAGGAGTGGTGCCGGAAGGGCTCCCGCTTGTGGATGTTCGAGATGTGGACTTCGATGAGGAGGGCGGTGAGCTGCGCGCAGGCGTCGCCGATCGCGACGGAGGTGTGGGTCCACCCGGCGGCGTTGAGCACCACGGGGCGGCCGTGGTCGGCGGCCTCGTGCAGCCAGCCGATCATCTCCCCCTCGTGGTTGGTCTGGCGGACCTCGACGGGCATCTTTCGCTCGGCGCCGCGCTGCTCGCACAGGGCGACCAGGCGCGCGTAGTCGGTGCTCCCGTAGATCGAGGGCTCGCGTGCGCCCAGCCGGTTCAGGTTGGGGCCGTTCAGGACCAGGACCTTGAAGTCGTCGCTCATGCCGTGAGCCTCTCATAGGCCTCGCGCTGCTGGGCGGCGGTCACGTCGTCGACGACGACCGGCGCCGCGAGGGCGTCGAGGAGCACGAAGCGCTGGGTGGCGCCGGTGTTCTTCTTGTCGATCTTCATGACCTGGAGGAGGTCGTCCCAGCGGCCCGCCTCGTAGGTCGTCGGCAGGCCCAGCGATTCGAGGACGGCCTTGGTGCGGCCGACGAGGTCGACGCGGCCGGTGATCGCGTTCAGGTGCGCGGCGTAGACCATGCCGACGGCGACGGCGTCGCCGTGGCGCCAGCGGTACTTCTCGAGCTTCTCGATGGCGTGCGCGAAGGTGTGGCCGTAGTTGAGGATCGCTCGCAGGCCGCCTTCCTTGAGGTCGGAGGCGACGACGGCGGCCTTGACGGCGATGGCGCGCTCGACGAGCTCGGCGACCACGGGGTCGGCGGCGTCGAGCGCGGCCTCGGGGTCGCGCTCGACGAGGTCGAGGATGACCGGGTCGGCGATGAACCCGGCCTTGACGACCTCGGCGAGGCCCGCGGCGAGGTCGCGGCGCGGGAGGGTCGCGAAGTTGTCGAGGTCCACGAGGACGGCGCGCGGCGGGTGGAAGGCGCCGACGAGGTTCTTCCCGGCGGCGGTGTTGACGCCGGTCTTGCCGCCGACGGCCGCGTCGACCGCGCCGAGCAGCGAGGTCGGGACGTGGACGACCGCGACGCCGCGGAGCCAGCAGGCGGCGACGAACCCGGCGAGGTCGGTGACCGCGCCCCCGCCGACGCCGACGACGAGGTCGGTGCGGGTGAAGCCCTCGGCGCCGAGCGCGTCCCAGCACTGCTCGGCGACGGCGACGGTCTTGCCGTCCTCGGCGTCGGGCAGCTCCATGAGCGTGGCCTCGACGCCGTCGGGCAGCAGCGAGCCCACCCGCTCGGCGAGGGAGGCGGTGCTCGCGGTGTGGAGCACGGCGACGCGCGCGGCCTTCCCGAGGAACTCGGGGAGCCGGTCGACCGTGCCGCGGCCGATGAGGACCGGGTAGGGGGCCTCGGCGTCGCCGACGACGACGGTGCGGACGGCGAGCTTCGCGGCGATCTCGGCGGCCAGGTCGGCCACGTCCCTTCCGGTGGTGTCGACCTCGATGTCGGCGACCTCGCGGTAGAGCGGCAGGCGCTCGTCCAGGAGGCGGCGCAGCGTGGCGCGCGGGTTGACCTGGAGGAGCGGCCGGCCCTTGTCGATCTCGTTGCGGCGCACGGCTTCGGCGAGGTCCACGCGGAGGTGGACGACCGGCACGTCGGCGAGGAGCTTGCGGGTGGACTCGGCGAGGACGGCGCCGCCGCCGAGGGCCAGGACCCCGTCGTGCTCGGCCACGGCGCGGCGGACCGCTTCGCGTTCGAGCGCGCGGAAGTGCTCCTCGCCGTCGTCGACGAAGATGTCGGCGATCGGCTTCCCGGCGGTGTCGACGATGTCGGCGTCGGCGTCACGGAAGGACGCGCCGAGCGCCTCGGCCAGCGCGCGGCCGACGGTGGTCTTGCCGGAGCCGGGCGGCCCGACGATCACGACGAGCGCCATGGCTACTTCACCCGCAGGTTCTGGAGGTAGTTCTCGTAGTTGCGGCGGGATTCGCCGACGGAGTCGCCGCCGAACTTCTCCAGGGCGGCCTCGGCGAGGACGTAGGCGACCATGTGCTCGGCGACGACGGCCCCGGCGGGGACCGCGCAGACGTCGGAGCGCTGGTTGATGGCCTCAGCGGCTTCGCCGGTCCGGGTGTCGACGGTGCGCAGGGGCCGCGTCAGGGACGAGATGGGCTTGAGCATCGCGGAGACGCGGAGCGGCTGGCCGGTGGTGATGCCGCCTTCGAGGCCGCCGGCGCGGTCGGTGAGGCGCTCGACGCCGTCGGGCCCGGGGACGATCTCGTCGTGGGCGGAGGAGCCGCGGACGGCGGCCTGCATGAGGCCGTCGCCGATCTCGACGGCCTTGACCGACTGGATCGACATGAGGGCGGTGGCGAGGCGCGCGTCGAGCTTGCGGTCCCACTGGACGTGGGAGCCGAGCCCGGGCGGGAGGCCGTAGGCGAGGACCTCGACGACGCCGCCGAGGGTGTCGGCGTCCTTCTTGGCGGCGTCGACCTCGGCGACCATGCGGGCGGACGCCTCGGGGTCCATGCAGCGCAGCGGGTCGGCGTCGACGGCGTCGAAGTCGGCAGGGGTGGGCACGAGGCCGTCCTTGGCGCGGACGGGGCCGAGGGCCTTGACGTGGGAGACGATGTCGATGCCGAAGGCCTGCTTGAGGAAGGCCTTGGCGGCGGTGCCGCCGGCGACGCGGGCGGCGGTCTCGCGGGCGGAGGCGCGCTCGAGGATCGGGCGGGCGTCGGCGTGGTCGTACTTCTGCATGCCGGCGAGGTCGGCGTGGCCGGGCCGGGGCCGGGTGAGGGGGGCGTTGCGGGCGACGCCGTCGAGTTCGGCGGGGTCGACCGGGTCGGGGGCCATGACGGTCTCCCACTTGGGCCACTCGGAGTTGCCGACGCGGATGGCGACGGGCGAGCCGAGGGTGCGGCCGTGGCGCAGGCCGCCGATGAAGCTGACGACGTCGGCTTCGAACTTCATGCGGGCGCCGCGGCCGTAGCCGAGGCGGCGGCGGGCCAGTTCGGCGGCGACCGCCTCACTGGTCAGTTCGATACCGGCGGGCAGGCCGTCGATCGTGACCACGAGCTCGGGGCCGTGGGACTCTCCAGCTGTCATCCATCGCAACACGCGTCAAGTCTGCCACCCGGCCCGGTGTGATCCCGCCCCTGGTGGGAATCGCGTCCCAGCGGCTGGACGCGCGCGGGGCCGCCCCCCTCGCGGAGGCGGCCCGGTGCCGCGCGGTCAGCGGTTGTCGAAGGCCTTGCCGAAGTCGAGCAGGACGACCTTGCCGTCGCCGACGACCTCGGCGTCGTGCCCGGCCGGGATCTCGAACGCGTCGCCCGCGTGGATGTCCTGGTCGGTGCCGTCGTCCATGTGGACGCGCAGGTGCCCTTCGAGGCAGTAGCCGAGATGGTGGACCTGGCAGGTGTCGGTCCCGGCCATCGGCTTGACGTCGGTGGACCAGCGCCAGCCGCGCTCGAACTCGGCGAGTTCGATCGGCATGCCGTCGAGCATGACCATGTCGCGGTGGCCGTGCCCGCTGAGGTCGACCGACTCGTCGGGCTTCCCGAAATTCTTGACCGTCAGATGGTTCATGATGGTCACCCCCTCATCGAGTCTATGACCGTTTCGTGAGCGGCATTCGCATTCCCGCGCACGGGATCCGACCGGAAGGGTGAGGACGTTCTGGCCGGTCGGCGCGGCCTCGGGGGCTGCGGAAACGCAAGTTACCGCCTAGTATCCCAGGGTACGGGTGCCGCCCCCCATCGCTGTCCTCCCATCGCGGCGCCCGGGACGACCACGAAGAGGTGATCGACATGCGGACCCCCGCGAAGACGTCGAGGACCGCGGCGGCCCTGGCGGTCGCGGCGGCCCTCGGCCTGACGGCCTGCACCGGGCAGGAAGAAGCGCCGGAGGCGACGCCCGGCGTCACCGCCGACACGGTGACCATCGGGACCCACCAGCCGCTGACGGGCCCGGCGGCGGCCGGGTACTCGGCGGTGTCGGCGGCGACCTCGGCGTACTTCGCGTACGTCAACGAGCACGGCGGCGTCAACGGCCGGAGCATCGAGTACCTGGTGAAGGACGACGCGTACGAGCCGCAGCGGACCAACGAGGTGGTGACCGAGCTCGTCGAGGACGACGGCGTGCTGGCGGTCGTCAACGGCCTGGGCACGCCCACGCACTCGGTGGTCCTGGACTACCTCGCCGACGAGGGCGTCCCGGACCTGTTCATCGCGTCGGGCTCGCGGGTGTGGAACCAGCCGGCCCTGTACCCGAACGCGTTCGGGTACAACGCGGAGTACACGACCGAGGGCGCGGCGCTCGCGCAGTACGCGGTCGAGGAGGAGCCGGGCGCGACGGTGTGCGTCCTGGGCCAGAACGACGACTACGGCGAGGGCCTCCTCGAAGGCGTCGAGGCGGTCATGGGCAGCAATGAGATCACCGAGATCCAGACGTACACGACGGCCTCGCAGGACTTGACCGACCAGATCGGGTCCCTCAAGGCCGCCGGGTGCGAGGTGAACATCCTGGCGACGATCAACGGCTACACGGCCCTGGCGGTCGGCACGGCCGCGCAGATGGACTGGTTCCCGAAGTGGTACGTGTCGTCCTCGGGCGCCGACTACCCGACGCTGGTCGGGCACCTCGGCGAGGAGGTCGCCGCGCAGCTGCTGGAGGGCATGGTGTGCGTGAACTTCCTGCCGTTCGGGTCCGGCAGCGAGTGGACGGCGCTGTTCCGGCAGATCAACGAGGAGTACAACGGCGGCTCGCCGTTCACGGCGAACACGGTCCTCGGCATGAGCGTCGGGTACCTGTTCGCGGAGGCGCTCGCGAAGGCCGGGGACGACCCGACGCGGGAGTCGCTGCTCGCGGCGGTCGAGTCGGGCGCGGTGCTGGGCAACGGGATCGTGCCGCTGGCGTTCAGCGAGACGAACCACGGCGGGTACGGCACCGTGGGGATCATGACCGTCGAGGACGGCGTCCAGGACTACAGCGGGACGACGTACCAGGTGGAGGTCGGGCACGTCAGCGAGGTCGAGGCGGCCCCGGTGCCGCTCGTGAACGGCGGCATCCCGACCGGGTGAGGTTCGGGACGGGCCCGGCTGCGAGGCCGGGCCCGTCCTTCTTAACCCCAGAGCAAAGTCGTTGTCCTACTTGTAGAAGGCGGGTCGCTCGGGCAGGTCGACCGGGACGACCGCACCCGAGCGGCGAGCCTCGACGGCCGCGTTGGTGACCACGGTGGCGGCGTAGCCGTCCCACGCGCTGGGCCCGGCGGGCTCGCCGGAGCGCAGCGAGTCGACCCACTCCTGGAGCTCGGTGTCGAAGGCGTCGGCGAAGCGGCTCGGGAAGTCCTGGACGACCGCGTACGAGGCGCGCCCGGCGCCGCGGACCAGCGGCGCTGCCGGGTCGGGAAGGCGCACGGTGCCGGTCTCGCCGACGATCTCGCACTGGATGTCGTAGCCGTACTGGCAGTTGACGAACACCTCGACGTCGACGCGCGCGCCGGAGGCCGTCTCCAGCAGCAGGATCTGCGGGTCCACGAGGTGCGGGAACCGCTTCGAGGTCGAGCGGGGCACGACGACCTGGACGCTCGCGAACTCCTCGCCGAGGAGCCAGCGCAGCACGTCGACCTCGTGGACGGCGGTGTCGACCATCGGCTTGTCCGAGTGGTACGACTCGGGCTGGGTCGGGTTGCGGTGGGCGCAGTGGGCCATGAGCGGGGCGCCGATGCCGCCTTCGTCGAGGACGGCCTTGATGGCGCGGTACCCGGCGTCGTAGCGGCGCATGAACCCGACCTGGACGAGGCGCTTCCCGTGGGCCTGTTCGGCTTCGAGGATGCGCAGGCCGTCGGCGGCCTCGGTGGTGAGCGGCTTCTCGCAGAACACGGGCTTGCCCGCGGCGATGCAGGCGAGGACCTGCTCGGCGTGGGCGGGCCCCCACGAGGTCACGACGACGGCCTGGACCCCGGGGTCGGCGATGAGCTCCTCGGCGGTGCCGGCGACGCGGGCCCCGGCGAGCGCGGCGACCGCCGCCGCGCGCTGCGGGTCGATGTCGGACACGGCGGTCACCTCCGCGCCCGAGACGGTCCCGGAGAGGCGCCTGACGTGCTCCTCGCCGATCCAGCCGGTGCCGATCAAGCCGATCTTCATGGGCCCCATCCTTTCCTATGTGGTATGTCAGTGCTGCTGGTACCGGGCGCCGAGCCCGCAGCCGTTCAGGTACTCGCGGGTGCGGCGCGCGATGGGGAGGGGCACGTCGGGCTCGCACGGGTAGAGGTCCTGCTCGACGATGACGAACAGCTCGGCATCGAGCCCGGAGAGGGCGGCGACGATGTCGGCGGGGTTCGGGACGCCCTGGGGCGGCTCGACGCAGACGCCGCGCTTGACGGCCTCGCCGAAGCCGAGCTGCTCGTCGCGGACCTGGCGGAGGATCTCGGGGTCCATCTGCTTGATGTGGACGTAGCCGATCCGCTCGGCGTAGCGGGCGATGAGGTCGAGGTTGTCGCCGCCGCCGTACGCAACGTGTCCGGTGTCCAGGCACAGGGAGACGTACCGGGAGTCGGTGCCGTCGAGGAACGTCTCGATCTGCGCCTGGGTGCAGATCTGCGTGTCGGCGTGCGGGTGGACGGCGATCGTGACGCCGTGCTCCTCGGACATCCGCTTCCCGATGCGGTTCGCGGTGGCGTGCACGGTCTTCCACTGGTCGGCATCCCACTCCACGACGTCGTTGACGGCGTCGGTCTTCTCGTCGCGGAACAGCGGCGGGATGAAGACGACGTGCCGCGCGCCCTGGGACGCGGTGAGCGCGGCGACCTTCCCGACGAGGTCCACTGTGGCCTCGTACTGCTCGGGGCGGTGGAGGTTCCCGAAGACGGTGCCGCCGGAGACCTTCAGGTTCCGCTGGGCGAGCTCGTCGGCGAGGACGGCCGGGTCGGTCGGCAGGTAGCCGTAGGGGCCCAGTTCGAGCCACTCGTAGCCGGAGGAGGCGAGCTCGTCCAAGAACCGGGTGTAGGGCAGCTGGCGGTCGTCCTCGGGGAACCAGACGCCCCACGAGTCGGGGGCCGAGCCGAGGCGCAGGTTCGGGGCGGCGGGTGTCGGCATTGACGTGCTCCGTTCAGCTGGCGGTGGGTCTCAGTTGCTGGTGGGGAAGTGGAAGGCGGCGTCGACCGACTGGCGCACTTCGGGCCAGCGGGAGGTGACGGTCTTGGCGCGGGTGTAGAAGCGGACGCCTTCGGGGCCGTGGATCGGCGAGTCGCCGATCAGGGAGTCCTTCCAGCCGCCGAAGGAGTAGTAGGACATGGGGACCGGGATGGGGACGTTCACTCCGATCATCCCCACTTTCACCTCCCGCTGGAACCGCCTGGCGGCGCTGCCGGAGGACGTGAAGATCGCGGTGCCGTTCCCGTACGGGTTGGCGTTGATGAGGGCGATCGCCTCGTCCACGTCGGCGGCGCGGGCGACGGCGAGGACCGGTCCGAAGATCTCCTCGTCGTAGGCGGCCATGCCGGGCGCGACCCGGTCGAGGACGGTGGGGCCCACGAAGAACCCGTCCTCGTGGCCGGGCACGGTGAGGCCGCGGCCGTCCACGACGGGGACGGCGCCCTGGTCGATCCCGGCGCCCACGAGCGCGGTGATCCGGTCGCGCGAGGCGGCGGTGACGACCGGGCCCATCTCGGAGGACGGGTCGTCGCCGGGACCGACCTTGACGGCTTCGGCCTTGCGCCGCAGCACTTCCACGAGGGCGTCCCCGGCCTCGCCGACGGCGACACCGACGGAGATGGCCATGCAGCGCTGGCCCGCGGAGCCGAACGCGGCGGCCGTCAGGTGGTCGGCGGCGAACTCCAGGTCGGCGTCGGGCAGGACCACGGCGTGGTTCTTCGCGCCGCCGAGCGCCTGGACGCGCTTCCCGGCGGCGGTGGCCTTCTCGTGCACGTACTTCGCAATCGGGGTGGAGCCGACGAAGGAGACCGCCGCGATCCCGGGGTGGTCGAGGATCGCGTCGACGGCGGTCTTGTCGCCGTGGACGACGTTGAACACGCCATCAGGCAGGCCCGCCTCGGCGTACAGCTCGGCGATCCGGTTGGAGACGGACGGGTCGCGCTCGGAGGGCTTGAGGATGAACGTGTTCCCGGTGGCGATCGCCATGGGGTGCATCCACATCGGGACCATGATCGGGAAGTTGAACGGCGTGATCCCCGCGCACACCCCGAGCGGCTGGCGGAAGTTGAAGACGTCCACGCCGCCGGAGACCTGGTCGGAGTAGGAGCCCTTGAGCGCGTCGGCGATCCCGCACGCGTACTCGACGACCTCGCGGCCGCGCACGATCTCGCCGCGGGCGTCGTCGACGACCTTGCCGTGCTCGGCGGAGATGAGCCGCGCGAGCTCGTCCTCGTGGCGCACCAGGAGTTCGCGGAAGCGGAACATGACCTTGGTGCGCTGCGACAGCGACGAGTCGCCCCACGCTCCGAACGCCTTCGCGGCCGCGGCGACGGCCGCGTCCACGTCGGAGGGTTCGGCGAGGAGGACCTCGCCGGTGGCCGCGCCGGTGGCGGGGTTGCGGACCGTGCCGGTCCGGGTCGCGGCGCCGCGGGTGAAGGCCCCGCCGATCCAGTGCTCGATGGTCGTCATCGCAGGGTTCCTCAGAGGTAGTGGCGCTGGGCGCGCCTGCTGTCGGTGTAGGCGTCGAAGGCCGCGCGCGTCGAGTCCAGTTCGGACACTTCGCTGACGGGCACGTCCCACCAGGCGCTCTGCGGCAGGCCCGGCGAGTGGAGGTCGGTCTCGACGTGGACCACGGTGGTCGTCTCGGCGGCCTTCGCGGCCGCCAGCGCGGCCCTGAACTCGCCCAGGCTGCTCGCGGTGAAGACGTTCGCGCCGAGGCTGGCGGCGTTGGCGGCCAGGTCGACCGGGAGGACGTCGCCGTCGAGCAGCCCCGACTCGGCGTCGCGGTACCGGTAGCTCGTGCCGAAGCGCTGGGAGCCCAGGGACTCCGAGAGCGCGCCGATCGAGGCGAAGCCGTGGTTCTGGACGATGACGATGACGACCTTGAGGCCCTCGGCGACGAGCGTCGGGATCTCGGAGGCGAGCATCAGATAGGAGCCGTCGCCGACGAGCACGTACACGTCCCGGTCCGGGTCGGCGAGCTTGCAGCCGAGCCCCGCCGCGATCTCGTAGCCCATGCAGGAGTAGCCGTACTCGACGTGGTACTGCTTCGGATCCCTTGAGCGCCACATCATCTGGAGGTCGCCGGGCATCGACCCGGCGGCGTTGATGACCACGTCCTGTTCGCCCATCGCGTCGTTGAGGGCCCCGAGGATCTCGGTCTGCGCGGGCAGCGGTTCGTGCCCGAGGTCTTTGGCGCGGTCGATGACGCCCTGCCACTCGGCCGCGAGCACGCCCGCGCGGGCGGTCCACGCCTCGTCGGCGCGCCACTCCCCCAGGCCGCGGCCGAGCGCGCCGATCCCGGCGCGGGCGTCGGCGACGAGCGTCGCCGCGCTGTGCTTGGCGGCGTCGAGGGCCGCGACGTTGAGGTTCACGAACCGCGCGTCGCCGAACACGGTGTGGCTGGCGGTCGTGAAGTCGGAGTAGCGGGTCCCGATGCCGAGCACCACGTCCGCCTCGGCCGCGAGGAGGTTCGCGGCCCGCGACCCGGTCGAGCCGAGCGCGCCCACGGCCTGCGGGTGGTCCCACTGGACCGAGCCGCGCCCGGCGTGGGTCTCGGCGACGGGGACGCCGTGCGCGGCGGCGAAGGCCCGCAGCTCCTCGGTGGCCCGGGAGTAGACGACGCCGCCTCCGGCGACGATGAGCGGCCGCCGGGCCGAACGCAGGACCGCAAGGGCCGCTTCGAGTTCGGCGGCGTCGGGCTCGGGGCGGCGCACGGTCCAGACCCGCTCGCGGAAGAACTCGACCGGCCAGTCGTGCGCCTCGGCCTGCACGTCCTGCGGGAGGCAGAGGGTGACGGCGCCGGTCTCGACCGGGTCGGTGAGGACCCGCATCGCCGCGAGCGCGGACGGGATCAGCTGCTCGGGCCGCCAGACGCGGTCGAAGTACTTGGAGACGGGCCGGAACGCGTCGTTCACGGACACGTCGCCCGCGCGCGGGTCCTCGAGCTGCTGGAGCACCGGGTCGGGCGCGCGGGAGGCGAAGATGTCGGAGGGCAGGAGTAGGACTGGGAGCCGGTTGACCGTGGCGAGCGCGGCGCCGGTGACCATGTTGGTAGAACCTGGACCGATGGAGGCGGTGCAGGCGTAGGTGGAGAGGCGGTCGGCGGCCTTCGCGTACGCGGCGGCGGCGTGGACCATGGCCTGCTCGTTCCGGGCGAGCAGGTAGGGCAGGTCGGCTTCGCCGGTGCGGGCGGCCTGGAGGAGGGCCTGGCCGAGTCCGGCGACGTTGCCGTGGCCGAAGATGCCGAACGCGCCGTTGACGAGTCGGCGGCGTTCGCCGTCGCGCTCGGTCCACTGGTTCGCGAGGAAGCGGACGAGGGCCTGGGCGGTGGTGAGTCGGATCGTCGCGGTCATCGTGCCTCCCAGGTGGAGCGGATCCAGGCGTGGGCCGGATCGTCGGTGATGCGCCAGGCGCGCTCGTCGCCGGGTCCGGCCATGACGTTGAGGTAGAACAGGTCGTAGCCGGGGGCGGCGGCGCTGGGGCCGTGCCAGCCGTGCGGGACCAGGACGACGTCGCCGGAGCGGACCTCGGCGTTGACGTCGATGGGGCGCGCGGGGGTGCCGTAGACGCGGTGAAACGCGAAGCCTTCGGGGCGGTCGATCTCGAAGTAGTAGATCTCTTCGAGGACGGACTCGCCGTCGCGGTCCTCATCGTGCTTGTGGGGCGGGTAGGAGGACCAGTTCCCGCCGGGGGTGACGACCTCGCAGACCAGGAGCCGGTCGGCGTCGAACGTGCCGGGGAGGCAGTAGTTGCGGACCTGCCTGGCGCAGGTCCCGGCGCCGCGGTCCTCGACGGGGACGGCGTCGGCGGTGCCGTACCGGAACGGGAGCCGCTGCTCGCAGACCGCGGAGGCGAGGGCGAAGCGGCCGCCGGTGAGGGTGGTGACGGTGGCGTCGGCGTCCCTGGGGAGGTACGCGAAGTCGGTGGCGGCGGCGAAGACGTCGGGGCGGCCGGAGAGGGTGAGCGCGAGGCCGTCGCAGGCGATCTCGCAGGATCCGGAGAGCGGGAGCACGAGGTGCTCGGCGTCGCCGGTCGGGAAGGTGTGGGACGCACCGGGTTCGAGGTCGAGGATCTTGAGGCCGGAGTAGGTCCAGCCCGCGGCCTCGGGGGTGACGACGGTGTCGTAGAGGCCGTCCTCGGTGGAGCGGGCGGGCAGGTGGTATCGGTTCACAGCAGGTCCACCACTTTCTGGACGGCCGCGGCGACGTTCCCGTCGGCCGGGTAGAGGAGGGATCGTCCCACGGTCAGGCCGACCGCGTTCGGCGCTTCGAGCGCTTGCCCCCATCGGTCGCGCTGGGCGTCGAGGTCGGCGACCTCGCCCCCGAGGAGGACCACGGGGAGGGTCGTGGCCGCGGCGACCCGGGAAGTGTCGGAGGCGGTGGGGAGTTTGAGCCAGGTCCGGGCCGAGGTGGTGCCGAGTCCGGAGGCGACGGCGACGGACTTGATGACGGCTTCGGTCGACAGGTCGTTGACCACTTTGCCGTCGCGGCGGGTGGAGATGAAGGGCTCGACCATGGCGATGAGGCCGCGCGAGGCGAGGTCGTCGATCGCGTGCGCGGTGGCTTCGAGGACCGACGGGGTCGCGGGGTCCGCGTAGTCGATGCGGGTGAGGGTCTTGCCGCCGTCGAAGCCGAGGCGTTCGATCCCGGCGGCGGTCATGCCGGTGAACCGGTCGTCGATCTCCCAGGCGGCCCCGGCGAGGCCGCCGCGGTTCATGGACCCGAAGACGGTCTTGCCTTCCAAGGCGCCCAGGAGGAGCAGGTCTTCGAGGATGTCGGCGGTGCCGAGGACGCCGGTGCAGCCGGGGTTGTCGAGGGCGGTGCGGAGGCGGTCGAGGAGGTCGGCGCGGTCGGCCATCGCGAGCGGGTCGCCGCCGGTGCCGAGGGCCCCGCGGGCGGGGTGGTCGGCGGCGATGACGAAGCACTTGCCGGAGGGCCCGACGGGGCTCGCGGCGCGGGTGCGGGTGGCGGCGGCCTCGGCGACCGCTTCGGGATGGTGGACGCGGGTGCCGGTGAGCAGCGCGAGTTCGTCAGGCCGCACCGGTGCCTCCTTCAAGACCGGCCTCCGCGAGCTTCGCGTCGACTTCGGCGGCCGTGGGCATCGCGGAGGAGCAGGCGAGGCGGCCCGCGACGATCGCGCCCGCGGCGTTGGCGCGGGCGATCACGGTGTCGAGCGGGAGCCCGGCGAGCAGGCCGTCCACGAGCGCACCGCCGAAGGCGTCCCCGGCGCCGAGGCCGTTGACGACCTCGACGGGCGCGGGCGGGAGCTCGACCTCGCCGGAGTCGTCCACGGCCAGGACGCCCTTCGGGCCCTGCTTGACGACGGCGAGACGGACCCCCTTGTCGCGCAGGCGCTTCGCGGCCTCGCGCGGATCGCGGGTGCCGACGGCCACCTCCACCTCGTCGAGGTTGCCGACCGCGACGTCGGCGAACGCGAGCGCGCGCTCGACCCACTGCCTGCCCTCGGCCGGGCTGTCCCAGAACATCGGGCGCCAGTCGAGGTCGAGGACGGTGAAGCGGCAGGGGCGGCTCGCCTCGAGGGCGGTCAGGGTGGCGGTGCGGCTCGGTTCGGCGCACAGGCCGGTGACAGTGGCCCAGAAGACGTCCGCGGCGGCGATCGCCGCGAGGTCGAGCTCCCCGGCCGCGACGTTCAGGTCGGGGGCCTTGGGGAAGCGGTAGAAGTACAGCGGGAAGTCGTCGGGCGGGAAGACCTCGCAGAACGTGATCGGGGTGGGGTTGTCCGGGTCGGTGCCCACGAAGCGGTCGTCGACCCCGAACTCCCCCAGGGCTTTGCGCACGTACGTCCCGAACGGGTCGTCGCCGACCTTCGCGACGACCGCGGCGCGGCGCCCGTACCTGGCGGCCGCGACGGCCACGTTCGTCGGGGAGCCGCCGAGGTACTTGTTGAACGAGTCGACCTCGGGGAGGGGGACGCCGGTCTGCGCCGGGTACAGGTCGACGCCGATGCGGCCCATGGTGACGACCGCGAAATGGCCTGTGCCGGTTCGCCGCTGCGGGGCCAACGGTGCCTCCTCGGGGGCATGGTGGGGCGACCACCTGGGGAGGCGGTCGCCGTTTGGTCCGGAATCGTGTGGTTAGCGCGCGCTACTAGAGCGCGCTAGTACCGTTAGAATGGCATGCGCCACGTCGCCCGGTCAAGGGGTCGCGTATGAAAAACTTCATTACGAGTAGATCGGAAGGACCACGACCCGATGACCCCCCCGAACCCGCGCAGAGGCGCCGACCGCTCCCCGGCACCGCGGTCGCGCAAACCAACCATGGCGGACGTCGCCGCCGAGCTCGGCGTCTCCCGCGCCCTCGTGTCCCTCGTCTTCAGGGACCAGCCCGGCGCGAGCCCCGAGACGCGCGAGCGCGTCTTCGAGGCCGCCGCCCGCCTCGGCTACAAGCCCGACATGGCCGCGCGCCTCCTCGCGCGCGGCCGCAGCAAGGTGCTCGGCGTGCTCTTCACCGCGCGCAACCCCCACCACGTCGACCTCGTCGAGGCCATCTACCCCACCGCCGAGGAGCTCGGCTACGACCTCGTCCTCAGCGCCGCCGTCCCCAGCCGCGACGAGCACAAGGCCGTCGAGGCGCTCGTGGGCCACCGCAGCGAGGCGCTCCTGCTGTGCGGGCCGACGATCAGCGAGGAGGACATCGCCGACCTGGGAGCGCGACTCCCGGTCGTCGTCCTGGGCCGCCACCTCAAGAGCGCGCCCGTCGACATCGTCACCTCGTACGACCGGCCCGGCGCCCGCGAGGTCGTCGACCACCTGGTCGGCCTGGGCCACCGGGACATCGCGCACGTCGACGGCGGCTCGAAGCCCGGCGCGCCCGAGCGGCGCCGCGCCTACCGGGACGCGATGCGCTCCCACGGCCTCGCCGACCGCATCCGCATCATCCCCGGCAACCACACCGAGGAGGGCGGCCAGGACGCCGCGCGCGGGATGCTCGCCGACGACGCTGAGCTGCCGACCGCGGTGTTCGCCTCGAACGACCAGTGCGCGATCGGCCTGCTCGACGTGTTCACGCGGGCCGGGGTGAAGATCCCCGAGCAGGTCTCGATCGTCGGCTACGACGACTCGCACATCGCCGGGCTCAGCCACATCGACCTGACCACGGTCCGCCAGGACGTGCCGCGGCTCGCGCGCCTCGCCGTCGAGGCGGCGGACGAGCAGCTCAGGGGCGTCCGCGAGCCGGGCGCGACCTTGAAGCTGGAGTCGAAACTGGTCGTGCGCGGCACGAGCGGCCCGCCGACCCAGCGCTGAGCACTTCGCCTTGACATTCACGAATATCAATGACAGGATGTGCGTGGAATCGCTCCCAACCCCTGCGAGGAGAGCACCCCCATGCCGCGACCCGCACGACCGATCCGATCCCGGCGCCGACACCTGGCACTCGTCGCCGCGACCGCCTTCGCACTCGGGGCGGCCGCGGCCGCGCCCGCCGCGCAGGCCCAGGACGAACCGACCGACCTCATCACCAACGGCGACTTCGCGAACGGCACCAACGGCTGGTGGACCACCGCGAACCTCACCGGCGCCGTCGACGCCGGCGAGTGGTGCATCGACGTCCCCGGCGGCACCGCCAACGCCTGGGACGCGATCGTCGGCCAGGACGGCCTCCCGCTCGTCGCGGGCGAGTCCTACGAGCTCCAGTTCACCGCGCGGGCCTCGACGGACGTGAGCGTCCGCGCCCTCGTCCAGCGCCCCGTCGACCCGTGGCCGACCGCCCTGGAGGAGTTCCCGGCCCTCGGCGCCGAGGCCCAGGACTTCAGCTACGCCTTCACCGCCGGGAACGACTGGACCGACGCCCAGCTCGCGTTCCAGATCGGCCGCCACGCCGAGCCGTGGCAGCTCTGCCTATCGGAGGTCAAGTTGCTCACCGGTGCCGAACCGCCCGTGTACGAACCGGACACGGGCCCGCGCGTGCGGGTCAACCAGGTCGCCTACCTCCAGGACGGGCCGAAGCGGGCCACCCTCGTGACCGACGCCGAGGACGCCCTTCCCTGGCAGCTCCACGACGCTGAAGGGACGCTCGTCGCCGAGGGCGACACCGCCCCCTTCGGCGGCGAGTCCACGTCGGGCGAATCGGTCCACGTCATCGACTTCTCCGGCGTGACCGCCGCGGGCGAGGGCTTCACCATCACCGCCGACGGCGAGACGTCCTACCCGTTCGCGATCGGCGGCGACGCCTACCGCGACCTCGCGGTCGACGCGATCTCGTTCTACTACCCGCAGCGCTCCGGCATCGCCATCGACGACGCCATCGCGCCCGGGTACGGCCGCGCGGCGGGCCACACGGACACCGCGCCGAACCAGGGCGACGGGGCCGTCCCCTGCTACGCCGACGCCTGCGACTACACGCTGGACGTCACCGGCGGCTGGTACGACGCGGGCGACCACGGCAAGTACGTCGTCAACGGCGGCATCTCCGCCTCGCAGCTCCTGTCGGTCTACGAGCGGGCGCTCCACGCGCCCACCGGCGACACCGGGCGCCTCGCCGACGGCTCGATGCGCATCCCCGAGCACGGCGACGGCGTCCCCGACGTCCTCGACGAGGCCCGCTGGGAGGTCGAGTTCCTCATGTCCATGCAGGTCCCTGCCGGCGAGGAGCTCGCGGGCATGGCCCACCACAAGATCCACGACGAGCACTGGACCGGCCTGCCGCTCCTGCCCGCCGACGACCCGCAGGCCCGCTACCTCCAGCCGCCCTCGACGGCCGCGACCCTGAACCTCGCCGCCGCGGCCGCGCAGGCCTCCCGCCTGTTCGAGCCCTACGACGCCGAGTTCGCGGCCCGGGCCCTGGAGGCGGCCGAGACGGCGTGGGCGGCGGCGCTGGCGCACCCCGACGTGTACGCGCCGGAGACGAGCCCCGACGGCGGCGGCCCCTACGGTGACGCGAAGGTCGAGGACGAGTTCTACTGGGCGGCCGCGGAGCTGTTCCTGACCACGGGCGAGAAGACCTATGAGGACTTCATGCTCGACTCGAAGCTCCACGACGCCGACGTGTTCACCGCGGGCGGCTTCTGGTGGGGCGAGGTCGCGCAGCTCGCGAAGCTCGACCTGGCGCTCGTGCCGAACGCGCTGCCGGGCCGCGACGAGGTCGTGGCGCAGGTCGTGGCCGGCGCGGACCACTACCTGGCGGAGCAGGACGCGAGCCCGTGGGACCTCGGGTACGGCGCGAACGGGAACTTCGACTGGGGCTCGAACAGCGTGGTGCTCAACCGCCTCGTCGTCATCGGGACCGCGTTCGACCTCACCGGCGGGGCGCAGTACCGCGACGGCGTGATCTCCGGCCTCGACTACGTCCTGGGCCGCAACGCGCTCGGGAACTCCTACGTGACCGGGTACGGCTCGCACTTCTCGGAGAACCAGCACAGCCGCTGGTACGCGAACCAGCTCGACCCGGCGCTGCCGAACCCGCCCGCGGGGACGCTCTCGGGCGGCCCGAACTCGATCGCGTCCACGTGGGACCCGGTCGCGCAGCGGTGGCTCACCGGCTGCGCGCCGCAGCGGTGCTACATCGACGACATCGGGTCGTGGGCGACGAACGAGCTGACGGTCAACTGGAACGCGTCGCTGGCGCAGGTCGCGAACTTCGCGGCCGACCAGGCCGGCGGGGTCCGGACCGCGCCGAGCTGCGACGTCGAGTACAAGATCAACGGCCAGTGGCCGGGCGGGTTCAACGCGCAGATCCTGGTGACCAACACCGGGACCGTGCCGCTGGAGGACATCGCGCTCACGTGGACGCTGCCGACGGGCCAGTCGATCGTCCACTCCTGGAGCGTCGAGCTCGACCAGGAGGGCCAGGTGGTCACGGCCACGGACGTGGCGGGCGGCAAGGCCCTGAAGCCGGGCCGGACGTTCACGTTCGGGTTCATCGGCGCCAAGGACGGGCGGCCCGCGGTCGCGCCGTCGTGGGTCGGCTGCACCGCCGGCTAGCCGGTTCACTGAACGCTTTACCGCGCCGCGATCGGGAAGG
Source organism: Glycomyces sp. NPDC047369 (assembly GCA_040643255.1). Lineage (GTDB taxonomy): Bacteria > Actinomycetota > Actinomycetes > Mycobacteriales > Micromonosporaceae > Glycomyces. The sequence goes on from JBEYTX010000005.1 coordinate 379,132, forward strand.
GTGAGCCCGGGGACGGCGAAAGGGGCGGCCATCGGTTCGATGGCCGCCCCTCGACGTGCGCCCCCGGTGCGGAGGGCGCCGCGACTAGTGGTGCTGCGGGTGCTGGTGCTTCGACCAGTTGCAGACCTTGTCCACGTCGGAGGTCCCGAGCAGACCGAGGCTGGCGGCGTTGCTCCAGTCCCAGTTGAGCGCGCAGATGTTCGACGCCACGTTGACGCCCTTCGGGTTCTGGTCCCACCCGTTGCACAGGTCGGTCACGTCGCTCTTGGCGACGTTGAGCAGGCTGATGACGTCGCCGCTCCAGTTGCCGATGCAGAGGTTCGACAGGAAGTTGACCCCGCCGAAGTCCTGCGGGTCGTACTCGTAGCCGGACTCCGTGGTCGGGGCGGTCTCGGCGGCGAGCGCCGGCGCGGCCATCCCGACGGCGAGCATTCCGGCTGCGGCCGCCGCGATGGCGGATTTGGCGATGAAACGAATCACTGTCACCTCTCAGTGCTCGGGTGTCTCTTGTGACCCTTTGATGCCAGGTCGGCCATGAATATAACTACGCCACCGCGCGAGCAAAGCGAAATCGCGAAAACCGCGAATCGTTCGGGTGACCCCGATTCGGGAGCGTCTCCACAAATCGGACCCCTGGGGACCCCCCATTTTCAATCCTGCCCCACGGGTACGACAGTTCTCCGCCTGAACCTAAGTCGCATTCAGGTGGCGGCCAGCGGCCCGAGGGCGAGTGCGGCCACGGCACCGAGGAGGATCGCCGGTCCGTACGGGAAGTCCTTGCGGCCCAGTGCGATAGCGACCGCCGCTTGTCCCCCGCCGATGAAGGTCGTCGCGACGAGGGCGACGGCGGCGGTGCTCCAGTCGTCCCACGCGAGCACCATCCCGAGCAGCCCCGCGAGCTTCACGTCCCCGAATCCGACCTGCCCTGCGGCGCAGGCGATCCCGAACAGCGTCATCGCGGCGGCGCCGACCGCCGCGGCCCGCAGCAGCCGGTCTCCATCACCCGCGGCGACGAGCAGCGCCGCGACCGCCGGGAACAGCGGCAGGATGAGCACATCGGGAAGCCGCCGCTCGTACGCGTCGATCCATCCGGCGGCGATCCCCGCGACGGCCACAAGGGACAGCGCGAGCAGATGCGGCGGTCCCGTACCGCGCCAGGCGATCAACAGTGCGGCCGCGATCGAGACGACCGCGACGAGCCATGTCGCGGGCCGCCGGTCGGTCGCCACCGACACCGCCCGCCGCAACCCGGGGACCGCGAGCACCGCGACCACGACCGCACCGGCGTACAGCATCCCCCGATGCTCGCATCGGCCTGCGGCCGAACACAGGAGCGACGCGGCCCGAGGGTCGCGTCGCTCGTCACGTGCTACTTCCTGGTGCGGCCGTTGCCGGTCTTGGCCCGCCTCGCGGCCGCGCCGGTGCCGTTGCCCTTGCCTTCGAGGCCCAGGAGCGGGCGGAGGTACTCGCCGGTGTGGCTCGCGGCGATCGCGGCGATCTCCTCCGGGGTGCCTGTGGCGACGAGGGTGCCGCCCTTGTCGCCGCCCTCGGGCCCGAGGTCGATGACCCAGTCGGAGCACTTGATGACTTCGAGGTTGTGCTCGATGGTGATGACCGTGTTGCCCTTGTCGACGAGGCCGTCGAGGACCCCGAGGAGCTTGCGCACGTCCTCGAAGTGGAGGCCGGTGGTCGGCTCGTCGAGGATGTAGACGGTCTTGCCGGTCGAGCGCTTCTGGAGCTCGGAGGCGAGCTTCACGCGCTGCGCCTCGCCGCCCGACAGGGTCGGGGCCGGCTGGCCGAGGCGGACGTAGCCGAGGCCGACGTCCACGAGCGTCTTCAGGTGCCGGTGGATCGACTGGATCGGCTCGAAGAAGTCGGCGGCCTCCTCGATCGGCATGTCGAGGACGTCGGAGATCGTCTTGCCGCGGTAGTGGACCTTGAGCGTGTCCCGGTTGTACCGGGCCCCGCCGCACTCCTCGCACGGGACGTACACGTCGGGCAGGAAGTTCATCTCGATCTTCAGCGTGCCGTCGCCGCCGCACGCCTCGCAGCGCCCGCCCTTGACGTTGAAGGAGAACCGGCCCGGGCCCCAGCCGCGGACCTTCGCCTCCGGGGTGCCCGCGAAGAGCTTGCGGACCTTGTCGAACACGCCCGTGTAGGTCGCCGGGTTCGAGCGCGGCGTGCGCCCGATCGGCGACTGGTCGACGCCCACGACCTTGTCGACCCCGTCGAGGCCGGTGATGGTGCGGTGCTTGCCCGCGACCAGCTTGGCGCCGTTGATCTCCGAGGCGAGCGTGTTGTAGAGGATCTCGTTGACGAGCGTCGACTTGCCCGAGCCGGACACGCCGGTCACCGAGACCATGCAGCCCATCGGGAACGCGACGTCGATGCCCTTGAGGTTGTTCTCCCTGGCGCCCTTGACGACGAGCTCGCGGCCCGGGTCGAGCGGCCGGCGCTTCTCCGGGACCGGGATGTGGCGGCGGCCGGAGACGTAGTCGCCGGTGATCGAGCCCTCGGCGTCCGTCAGGCCCGCGACCGGGCCGGAGTAGATGACCGCGCCGCCGTGCTCGCCCGCGCCGGGCCCGATGTCGACGATGTGGTCGGCGATGCGGATGGTGTCCTCGTCGTGCTCGACGACGATGAGCGTGTTCCCCAGGTCGCGCAGGCGCTCCAGCGTCGCGATGAGCCGGTTGTTGTCGCGCTGGTGCAGGCCGATCGAGGGCTCGTCGAGGACGTACAGGACGCCCACGAGGCCCGCGCCGATCTGCGTGGCGAGGCGGATGCGCTGGGCCTCGCCGCCCGAGAGGCTCCCGGCGGCGCGGGCGAGGGTCAGGTAGTCGAGGCCGACGTCGAGCAGGAAGCGCAGGCGGGCCGTGACCTCCTTGACGATCGGCGCGGCGATCATCGTGTCGCGGTCGGAGAGCTTGAGCGCGTTGAAGAACGAGGAGCAGTCGTTGACCGAGAGGGTGCAGACCTCGTGGATCGACAGGCCCTCGACGGTGACCGCCAGGACCTCGGGCTTCAGGCGGGTGCCCTCGCAGGTCGAGCACGGGATCTCCCGCATGAACTGCTCGTACTTCTCGCGCGTCCACTCCGAGTCGGTCTCGTGGTGGCGCCGCTCGACCCACGGGACGACGCCCTCGAAGCGCGTCTCGTAGGAGCGGCGCTGCCCGCGCTTGTTGCGGTAGGCGACCTGGAGGGTCTCGTCGAAGCCGTACAGGACGGCCTTCTGGGCGCGGCTGGGCAGGTCGGCCCAGCGGGTGTCGACGTCGAAGCCGACGGCCTCGCCGAGGGACACGATCTGGTACAGGAAGTAGTCGCCCATGCCGACCGAGGACCACGGCGCGAGCGCGCCGTCCCGGATCGTGGCCTCCTGGTCGCGGATGACCAGCTCCGGGTCGACCTCCTTGCGGACGCCCAGGCCGTGGCAGACCGGGCACGCGCCGAACGGCGCGTTGAAGGAGAACGTGCGCGGCTCCAGCTCGTCGAGCTGGAGCGGGTGGTCGTTGGGGCACGCGAGCTTCTCGGAGAAGCGTCTCGTGCGCGCCGGGTCGCCCTCGGCGACGTCGACGAAGTCGAGCTCGACGACGCCGTCGGCGAGGCCGAGCGCGGACTCGACGGAGTCGGTGACGCGCTGCACGGAGGAGGGCTTGACGACGAGGCGGTCGATGACCACGTCGATGTCGTGCTTCTCCTGCTTCTTGAGCTTGGGCACGTCGGTGAGCGCGTACACCTCGCCGTCGACGCGGGCGCGGGCGTAGCCCTGCTGCTGGAGGTCGGCGAACAGGTCGACGAACTCGCCCTTGCGCTTGCGGACCACGGGGGCGAGGACCTGGAAGCGGGTGCCCTCGGCCATCGCCATGATCTGGTCGGTGATCTGCTGCGGGGACTGGCGGCCGATCTCCTCGCCGCACTGCGGGCAGTGCGGGACGCCGACGCGGGCGTACAGGAGGCGCAGGTAGTCGTAGATCTCCGTGATGGTGCCGACGGTGGAGCGCGGGTTGCGGGAGGTGGACTTCTGGTCGATCGAGACGGCCGGGGAGAGGCCCTCGATGAAGTCGACGTCGGGCTTGTCCATCTGGCCGAGGAACTGGCGGGCGTAGGCCGAGAGCGATTCGACGTAGCGGCGCTGGCCCTCCGCGAAGATCGTGTCGAACGCGAGGGAGGACTTCCCGGATCCCGAGAGGCCGGTGAAGACGATCAGGGAGTCGCGGGGCAGGTCGAGGTCGACGTCCTTGAGGTTGTGCTCGCGCGCGCCGCGGACGACGATCGTGCCTGCGGAGTGCTGATTCGGTTCGGTCGATGAGTGCTCGTTGGCCACGTTGGGAATCTAACGTTCGGGTCCGACAGTTCTGGGAGGCCCGCTGTTCGAAAAGGCGCCGGAGTCGCCCCGGTGGCGGGCCGCTCATCGAGGTTACCTCGCGCGGAGCTGCGGATTCCGCCCTGACTGTGAGCTTTCACTCATCCTTCACCGCACGGAAAAACGGGCCGGGGCGGCTGCCCCGGCCCGTTCGCGATCACGCGTTCAGTCGTACTGGTACAGGTCGTAGTCGTCCATGATCCCGATGAGCTTCTCCGCGTACTTCGGGTCGGTGGCGTACCCGGCCTTGTGGATCTCGGTCGCGAAGCGCTTCGCGTCGTCGGCGTGGTCCATCGCGGCGGCGTACCGGGACCAGTTGGAGAGCAGGTCGCCGTGGTCCTGGAACGAGTCCTCGACCGAGGCGTAGGCCCGGAACGTCGCGTCCATGTCGAAACAGCCGCCGGTGGGGCTGCACTCGAACGTGGCGTAGTCGCGGCAGCCGAGCGCGTGGTCGCCGGGCGAGCCGAAGCACTTCATGCCGAACAGGTTGTGGTCCTCGCGGGCCAGCGCGCCCTTGCCCCAGCCGGTCTCGAGGATGGCCTGGGCGAGGGTGACGGAGGCGGGGACGCCGGTGTCGCGGTCGCTGGCCTGGGCGGCGGCGGCGTGGGCGTCGATGAAGCCCTGGTTGCCGCCGCGCGGGACCGAGGGCGGGTCCTGGCCGCACCAGGGCAGCCACGGGAGGCCGGCGCTCCATTTGATGTAGGCGGCGGAGAGGTAGCGCTTGTCGCCGACCTTGTACCAGACGCCGGACTTGCCGGCGGTGCCGTCGACCTGCTGGCCCCAGACCTGGCATTGGACGAGGACGCCGGTGCCGTTGGCGAGGCCTCCTTGGCGTCCGGCGGTGGAGGAGGCGGCGGCGCGGACGTTGAGCTCGCCGCCGCCGGTGGTGACGGTGGAGGCGGTGGGCGCCTTGGTCTTGGCGGCGCACCAGGGGACGTCCTGCGAGGGCGACCAGGCGACGTAGCCGTTGGAGATCCACCGGTCGGTGCCGATGCGCAGCCAGGTGGAGGAGGTGCGCACGTGCCCGGCGATCTGCTCGCCGCGGGCTTTGCAGTAGACCTCGGGGTTGGCGCCCTTGGCGAGGGTGCCGACCGCCTTCTGGTCGGTGGCGGGTCCGGAGCGCACGTTGATCGTGCCGGACGTGGTCGAGACGACCGCGCCGGTGATCTTGGCGTAGCCGGGGAGCGCGCCGACGAGGATCGCTCCGGCGGCGAGCGCGAGAACCATAACGAATCGGATGGATATATGGAATACGCCCATAGCACGGCAGTGTATGAAAGCGCGGACGATCTGTCATGGAAAGCATCAATGTGAGCAGTACTCTCGGGTGTGACCGGGACGGGGTGTCCGCGATCACCTGGGTTGACGCCAGGTGGACGGGCTCACTGAGCGACAATTGTCGTCGTGTCTACACGCTCTGACTTGCGAAACATCGCCATCGTCGCCCACGTCGACCACGGCAAGACCACCCTCGTCGACGCCATGCTCAAGCAGGCCGGCGCCTTCCGCGAGGGCGCCGCCGTCGACGACCGCGTCATGGACTCCGGTGACCTGGAACGCGAGAAGGGCATCACGATCCTCGCGAAGAACACCGCGGTCCACTACGCCAATCCCGCCGACGGCTCCGAGATGATCATCAACATCATCGACACGCCCGGCCACGCCGACTTCGGCGGCGAGGTCGAGCGCGGCCTGTCCATGGTGGACGCGGTGGTGCTGCTGGTCGACGCCTCCGAGGGCCCGCTGCCCCAGACCCGCTTCGTGCTGCGCAAGGCCCTGACCGCCCGCCTGCCGGTCATCCTGTGCATCAACAAGACCGACCGTCCCGACGCGCGCATCGACGAGGTCGTCAACGAGACGTACGACCTGTTCCTGGATCTGGACGCCGACGAGGACCAGATCGAGTTCCCGATCGTCTACGCGTGCGCGCGCGACGGCGTGGCCTCGCTGAACAAGCCGAAGGACGGGACGGTCCCGGAGGACTCCGACAGCCTGAAGCCGTTCTTCGACACGATCATCGAGCACGTGCCGGCCCCGGAGTACACCGAGGGCGCGCCGCTCCAGGCGCACGTGACGAACCTCGACGCGGACAACTTCCTCGGCCGCATCGCGCTGTGCCGCGTGGAGGAGGGCGAGCTGCGCAAGGGCCAGACCGTCACGTGGATCAAGCGCGACGGCTCGATGTCGAACGTGCGCATCACCGAGCTGATGATGACCGAGGCGCTCACCCGCAAGCCCGCCGAGAAGGCCGGGCCGGGCGACATCTGCGCGATCGCGGGCATCCCCGACATCATGATCGGGGAGACCCTGGCGGACCCGGAGAACCCGGTGGCGCTGCCGCTCATCACGGTGGACGAGCCGGCGATCTCGATGACGATCGGCACGAACACCTCGCCGCTGGTCGGCAAGGGCGGCAAGGGCCACAAGGTGACCGCGCGACTGGTGAAGGACCGCCTGGAGCGCGAGCTGGTCGGCAACGTGTCGCTGCGGGTGCTCCCGACCGAGCGTCCTGACGCGTGGGAGGTGCAGGGCCGCGGCGAGCTGGCCCTGGCGATCCTGGTCGAGCAGATGCGCCGCGAGGGCTTCGAGCTGACCGTCGGCAAGCCCGAGGTGGTCACGAAGGAGGTCGACGGGAAGACCCACGAGCCCGTCGAGCGCCTGACGATCGACTCCCCCGAGGAGCACCTCGGCGCGATCACGCAGCTCATGGCGACCCGCAAGGGCCGCATGGAGACCATGACGAACCACGGTTCGGGCTGGATCCGCATGGAGTGGCTGGTGCCCTCCCGCGGCCTCATCGGCTTCCGCACGGAGTTCCTGACGCAGACCCGCGGCACGGGCATCGCGCACTCGATCTACGAGAAGCACGAGCCGTGGTTCGGGAAGCTCCAGACCCGCAACAACGGGTCCCTGGTGGCCGACCGGGCCGGGGCGGTCACCGCGTTCGCGATGATCAACCTCCAGGAGCGCGGGACGCTGTTCGTGGGCCCGACGACCGAGGTGTACGAGGGCATGATCGTCGGCGAGAACTCGCGCTCCGACGACATGGACGTGAACATCACCAAGGAGAAGAAGCTCACCAACATGCGCGCCGCGGCCGCGGACTCGACCGAGAACGTGGTCCCGCCGCGGGCGCTGTCGCTGGAGCAGTCCCTGGAGTTCTGCCGCGAGGACGAGTGCGTGGAGATCACGCCCGAGACCGTCCGCATCCGCAAGGTCGTCCTGGACCAGAAGGAGCGCGGGCGCACCGCCTCGAAGAACAAGCACAAGTAAGCGCCGCAACGCGAAACGGGGCCCGACCGGAAGGTCGGGCCCCGTTCTCGTGCGCCTGCTAGTCGTCGTCCCGCTTGTTGTCCCGCTGCGCGAGGCCCTACTTGTCGTCCTCACCTCGCTGGCGCTCGGCGAGGAAGTGCTCGAACGCGGCGCCCAGCTCGTCGGCGGTCGGGATGCGGCCCTCCTGGAGCATCTCGTCGGCGTCGGCGGCCTCGGTGAACGAGTCGTACTGCTCCTCAAGGGTCTTCACGACGTCGGCGACCTCGTCGGACTCGGCGACCTGCTCGGCGATGTCCGTGTCCACTTGGGCGCGTTCGGTCTCCAGCTCCGCGTCGGCGGGCAGGTCGAGTCCGGTGGCCTCGCGGATGCCCTCCAGGAGCCGCATCGTGGCGGCCGGGTAGGTCATCTGCATGACGTAGTGGGGCACGTGCACCGACAGGCCGATCGCGTCGCGCCCGGACTCGCCGAGGCGGTACTCCAGCAGGCCCGCGGCGTTCCCGGGGACGGTGACCTCGTTGAACACGGGGCGGTTGTCGAAGACCAGTTCGGGGCGGGTCGCGTGGACGGTCATGCCGAGCGCGCGGGTATGCGGGACGCCCATGGGGATGCCCTGGAACCCGAGGGTGAGGGGCACGTGCCAGTGCTCGACGAGGTCCTCCACGGAGTCCACGAACCGCTCCCAGGCGAAGTCCGGCTCGGGGCCGGTCATGAGCAGGAACGGCTTGTCGGAGGCGTCGCGCATGAGGTAGACGACCAGCTGCGGCGCCTCGAAGTCCGACCAGCGGTCGATCGAGAACGTCAGGTTGGGCCGCCTGGAGCGGTAGTCGATGAGCTGGTCGACGTCGAATGAGGCGATCGGCGTGTGCTCGCAGGTCTTGAACAGGTGGTCCACGACCCCGCGTCCCGCCTGACCCGCGTCCATGAACCCGTCCAGGAAGTGCAGCAGCACCGCGCCCCGGGCCTCCGGCGGCTCGGCGAGGACTTCACACAGTGCCCAAGGGTCATCGTTCAAAACAATCGGCTCCTTCTTCCTTGACGCCTTCGATGCTAACGCCGGACGCCGACCGCCGATTCCCCCTCGGGGAGGTTTCCGGCGAGCATCACCCCCACACCCGTCGCCCCGCCCACACCCCAAACCGGAGCGGCTGCGCCGCACTGCATTCTTCCGTCAGCCCCAGACGTCGAACACCGGAGGCGGGGTCGTCGCGGGACGAACCCCGAAGTAGCCCAAGGCGAACTCGTTGATCTCCTTGAACGCCTCTCCCGTGGTCGAACCGCCGCCGCCCCCGCCGGGGACGTAGACGCTCACGGCCACCACGTACTGCGGGTCCTCGGCCGGCGCGAACCCCACAAACGAGGCCACGTTGCCCGGCGCGTACTCGCCGTCGACCACGAGCCCGCCCGTGCCGGTCTTCCCGGCCAGGTGGTAGTTCTCCAGCTCCGCGTTGCGGCCCGTGCCCGTCTCGGCCGCGATGGGCGCCTGAAGGAGGTACTGGAGCTGCTGCGCAGTCTCGGTCGAGATGACCCGCCGCGTCTCCTGCTCCTCCGGCTCCACGACCGTCCCGTCGGCCTCGACCTTGTGGTCGATGACCGTCGGCTGCACGTACACGCCGTCGTTCGCGATCGCCGCGTACAGGGCCGCCATCTGGATGATCGTCGCGGTGCCCTCGTGGCCGATCGGGACCGAGCCCTCGGAGGTGCCCGACCAGTTCTGCGGCTCCTGGAGGATCCCGGTGGCCTCGCCCGCGACGCCGACGCCCGTGGCCTCGCCGAGGCCGAACGCCCGCTGGTACTCGTACAGCTTCTCCTTGCCGATGCAGTCGGCGAGCTGGATCGTGCCCACGTTCGAGGACTGCGCGATGATCCCGGCCAGGCTCAGGACGGCGTCGCCGTGCTGGTAGGTGTCGTGGTACTCCTGGTCGCCCTTGGTGATCGTCTGGTCCACCTGCATCGTCCCGTCGGGGGTGATGCACCCCTCTTCGAGGGCCGCGGCGAACACGATCGCCTTGTGGATCGAGCCGGGGTCCACAGTGGCCTGCGTGCCGTAGTCGCGGTACGCCTCATCGCTGTCGACCTGGAACGGGTTGGCCGCGTCGTAGGTCGGCGTCGACGCCATCGCCAGCATCTCGCCGGAGTGGACGTCCATGACCATCGCCGAACCGAACGTCGCGTCGTGGTCGGTCACCGTCTGCTCCAGGATCTTCTGCACCTGGAACTGGAGGTCCGCGTCGATCGTCAGCTGGAGGTCGTTGCCCGGCTGCGGCGGGTCCTCCCGGTAGAACGCGCCCGGAATCGGCTGCCCGGACTGGCTGCGCTCGTACGAGACCTCGCCGTCGGTGCCCGACAGCCACTCGTCGTACTCGGCCTCCATGCCCGTGAGGCCCTCGCCCTGGTCGCCGCCGGTGAAGCCGAGGAGGTTCGCGGCCAGGTCGTGCCCGGGGACCACGCGCCGCTCGTCGTCGCCGACGATCAGCCCGGGGTTCTCCAGCCCCTCGATCTGGTTGCCCACCGCGATGTCCACGCCGCGCTGGAGGTACGCGAACCGGATCGGGTCGCCCTGCGCGGACTCCTTCGTCGCGATGATCGGCTCGATCTCCGAGGGCTTGCGGCCCAGGAGCGGCCCGAGCAGCGCGGCCAGCTCCGCCGGGTCGCCCTCGACCATGCCCGGGTCGACCGCGATGTAGTTCGACTCGATCGAGTAGGCGAGGCGGTTCCCGTTGCGGTCCAGGATCGCCCCGCGCTCGGCCGGGAGCGGCTCGGTCGTCAGCCGCTGGTTCAGCGCCTCCGCCGCGTACGCCGCGGAGTCGGTGACCTGGAGCTGGATCAGGCGCGTGCCCGAGAGCACCAGGAGGATCATGACGAACGCCGCGGCCATGCGCAGGCGCCGCCGCGGGCTCCCCAGCTTCGGGAGCCTCGGCAGCGGCTTGACGGCGACCGGCCCGGTCTCGCGGACCGGGGGGCGGCGCTGGGGTCCGGCGGTCCCGGTGCGGCGGGTCGCGTTCGCGCGGACGGTCCCGGTGCGGCGCACCGGCTCCGACCGCGCGGCCCGGCGGGTGGAGGTGCGGGGGGCGGGGCGGGACTCGGTGCGGGCCTCGGGGATCTCGCCGGTCTCGCGCTGGCGCCGCTCGCGGGAGCGGGCCGCGGCCTCGCGGCGGCGCTTCGCCGCGAGGTCCTCGGTCCCGTTCTCCTGCTGCGCGGCCCGGTTGCGCTCGCGGCGCGCGGCCTCGCGGTCGCGCGCCCCGTTCTCCCTGGCCCGGTTGTCCTCTCCCGCCTCCGCCGCCTCGCGGACGGTGCGTCCGCGAGGCGTGTACCGGCGCGCCCGGCTGATCGAGGAGGGGTCGCGCCGGCGCGGGGGATCGGCTTCGGTCATCGAACTCCTAGTCCTCGTTCCAGGGCATCTCGATCGTCTCCCCGCCCGGCAGGTACAGGAACGTCACCTTGTCCGGGTGGACCATGCCGAACCGGGAGGCCTCGGCCTCCAGGTTGTTCGGCGAGTTCAGGTTCGTCAGCTCGTCGGCCAGCGCCTGCTCCGTCTGGTCCAGCTCGCCGGCCTGGTTCCGCAGGTCCTGGAGGTGGTAGGCGTCCTCGTTGATGACGGAGTTGAGCAGCAGCAGGCCGACGATGCCCGCGACGACGAGGCCGACGATGCCGCCGACGAACGCCGGGCGCGGCACCTCGACCGGCTCGGGGGCCGGCTTCGCGGAGGTGCGCTCGGCGGTCTTCGTCCGCGGGATGACGATGGTCTCGCGCTGCGGCGCGGCCGGGGCCGCGGGGGCCTCGGCGGGCGTCTCGACGGGCGCGGGCTGGACCGCGAGGTTCCCGTCGAAGGCAGGGGCGTCGGAGGCGTCGCCGACGAGGCCGCGGCGCCGCGAGGACGCGGCGCGGGCCCGGCGGCGGGCGGCCTTGATGATCTCCTCGGGGTCGGCCTGAGCGCGACGGTACTGGTCGCTCATGTTGCGCCTCCTGCTCCTGTGGACGGTGCGATCCGTTCGGCCGCGCGGAGCCGGGCGGGCGCCGATCGCGGGTTCCGGTCGAGTTCGGTCTGGGTCGGTTGCTGGGCCTTCTTCGTAAGGAGTCGAAAGGTGGGCTCGGTGCCGGGGAGGTCGACGGGCAGTCCGGCGGGGCTGTTGGACTTGGCGCGCTTGGCCAGTTCCTGCTTGGTGATGCGGTCTTCGAGGGAGTGGTAGGAGAGGACGACGATCCGCCCGCCCGGGTTCATGGCGTCGAGGGCGGCGGGCAGGGCCCGCTCCCACGTCTCCAGTTCCCCGTTGACCTCGATGCGGAGCGCCTGGAAGGTGCGCTTCGCGGGGTTGCCCCCGGTCCGCTTGCCCGCCTGCGGGATGGCGTCCCTGACGAGGTCGGCGAGCGCGCTGCTGGAGGTGATCGGGGCCTTGTCGCGGGCCTTGACGATCGCGGAGACGACGCGGGTGGCGAACTTCTCCTCGCCGTAGGTGCGCAGGATCCTGACGAGTTCGCCGGGCTCGTAGGTGTTGACGACGGTCTCGGCGGTGAGGTCGTCGTCGGGGTTCATGCGCATGTCGAGGGGCGCGTCCTGGCTGTAGGCGAAGCCGCGGTCGCGCTGGTCGAGCTGCATCGAGGAGACGCCGAGGTCGAACAGGACCGCGTCGAGGGCCTTGAAGCCGTTGTCGCGCAGGACGTCCGGGATCGCGTCGTAGACGGCGCGGGCCGGGATGAACCGGTCGCCGAAGCCGGCGAGGCGCTTGGACGCGAGGTCGAGGGCGTTCGGGTCGCGGTCGACCCCGATGACGGTGAGGCCGGGGTGCGCGGTGAGCATCGCCTCGGCGTGGCCGCCGGCGCCGAGGGTGGCGTCGACGTACACGGCGCCGGGCCGGGACGCGGCGGGCGCGAGGTAGTCCAGCACCTCGTCAAGCATGACGGGCACGTGCGGGGCGTCGTTCATTCCGCTCACCTCCTTCTCACATTCCTTCGGGCAGGTCGCCCTCTTCGATGTCGGCGAAGGCCTCCTCGGAGGCCTCCAGGTACTCGTCCCAGGTCGGGGCGTTCCAGATCTCGACGCGGTTCGAGGCGCCGATGACGACCAGGTCGCGGTCGAGTCCGGCGTAGTCGCGGAGCCGCTGCGGGATGGTGACGCGGCCCTGCTTGTCGGGGACCTCGTCGTGGGCCGAGGCGAAGAACACGCGGCTGTAGGCGCGCGCGGTCTTGCTCGACATGGGGGCCTGCTGGAGGTTCTCGGCGATGCGGGTGAACTCCGCTTCGGGGAACACGTAGAGGCACCGCTCCTGGCCCTTGGTGATCACGACTCCTTCCGCCAGTCCTTCCCGGAATTTGGCGGGAAGGATGACGCGGCCCTTGTCGTCCAGGCGCGGGGTATGGGTGCCGAGGAACATCGGCGCCACCCCCCGTGACTCTCAGACTGCGCGGCCTCCCCGACCGCTCCGGCGGGTCACCTGCCCCGCCATTGCGCCCCACCTTACTCCACTCTCCCCCACCTATGGGGGTTGTTTCCGCGTGGCATCCGTGTTGGGCGCGGCGTCGGAGCTGGTCAGCGGTGGTGGAGGGGAGTGGAGTGACGCTTGCGCAACAGGGGGGCCAAGAGGTGAGTTTCATTCATTGTTCACTCGTTCGAGTGGCCTGGGCCGCAGGGGATCCGACGCTGCGCGACGCGGGGCGCACGCTGCGTCGCCGGATTCGCGCACGCGCCGTCCCCGATCGGTCACAGTGGAGGGCCGGGGCGGGCGGGCTCCGCTGGGGCGGGGCGCCTCACGCTTCACCGCCGCTCGTCACGCCTGCGCGGAGCCGTGTGACAAACTCTTCTCAGCAGTCGCCGAGTCCGTTCAAGCCGAAAGCGAGCCCGCATGAGCGCGAATCTGACCCCACGCGCGAAATTCGCCACCACGCTCCTCAGGACCGCGGCGGCGCTCTCGCGCGCCACGGGCCGGGGCGACGGCTCGGTGATCGGCGGCCGGGTCGGGTTGATCGTCGAACCCCGGCTGCTCGAGCTCCTCGCCGAGGGGCGACACGTCGTGCTGATCTCCGGCACCAACGGCAAGACCACGACCACGCGGTTCACGACGGCCGCGCTGGAGGCGATCGGGAAGGTCGCCACGAACTCGTTCGGCGCGAACATGCCGACCGGGCACACGACGGCGCTCGCGAAGGCCCCGAAGGCCGAGTACGCGGCGCTCGAATGCGACGAGCACTACCTGGGGCAGCTGCTGGACGCGGCGCACCCGAAGGTCGTGGCGCTGCTCAACCTCTCCCGGGACCAGCTGGACCGGGCCATGGAGGTGACCGCGCTCGCCGCGAAGTGGCGCCAGACGCTCCAGGCGTCGGCGGCGCAGTCGACGATCGTCGCGAACGCCGACGACCCGCTCATCGTGTGGGCCGCGTCGGTGTGCCCGCGGGTGGTGTGGGTCGCGGCGGGCCAGAGCTGGACCGCGGACTCGGCGATCTGCCCGAACTGCGGCGCGCACCTGGACCGCTTCGGCGAGTTCTGGCGCTGCACGAACTGCGGCCTGAACCGGCCGAGCCCGCAGTGGTCGGTCGCCCACCAGGGCGAGGCCGTGGTGGGCCCGGACGGGCGCCGCTACGAGCTGAACCTCCAGCTCCCGGGGCGGGTGAACCGCGCGAACGCGGCGACCGCGCTCGCGATCGCGAGCCTGTTCGGGGTCGACCCGGCGCAGGCGGCGCCGCGGCTGTCGGAGGTCGCGTCGGTCGCGGGCCGGTACGCGAAGGTCGAGCGCGACGGGCGGCACCTGCGGCTGCTGCTCGCGAAGAACCCGGCGGGCTGGCTGGAGTCGTTCGACATGATCGACCCGGTGCCGCCGGTGGTCCTGTCGCTGAACGCGCGCGAGGTCGACGGCTTCGACACGTCGTGGATCTACGACGTGGACTTCACGTCCCTGGCGGGCCGGAAGGTCGTCGTCACGGGCGACCGCCGGACCGACCTGGCCGTGCGCCTGGAGGTCGACGGGGTCGACTTCCTGGTGGTGGACGACATCAGGGCCGCGATCGCGGCGGTGCCGCCGGGCCCGGTGGAGGTCGTCGCGAACTACACGGCGTTCCAGGACATCCGCGCCGAATTCAACCGGGTCAACTAGCGAGAAGAGAGCGACCGACCGTGGCAATCAGCACCCTGCGCATCGTCTGGCTCTACCCCGACCTCCTGTCGACCTACGGGGACCGGGGGAACCTCCTCGTGCTCGCGCACCGGGCCCGCGCCCGCGGGATCGACGTGGAGCCCATGCAGATCCGCAGCGACCAGCACATCCCGCACACCGCGGACATGTACCTCATCGGCGGCGGCGAGGACGGCCCGCAGGCCGTCGCGGCCGACCGGCTCCTCCAGGACGGCGCGCTCTCCCGCGCCGCCGAGGCCGGCAAGCCGATCCTCGCGATCTGCGCGGGCTACCAGCTCCTCGGCTCCTCGTTCTACGCGAACGGCCGCGCCTACGAGGGCCTGAACATCCTCGACCTCCGCTCGGACCGGGGCCCGTCGCGGGCCGTCGGCGAGATCGCCGGCGACGCGCACCCGCAGCTGGGCATCGGCCCGATCACCGGGTTCGAGAACCACGGCGGGCGCACCCACCTCGGCGAGGCCGTCCAGCCGCTCGCGCGCGTCACCGCGGGCGTCGGCAACGACGGCGCGACCGAGGGCGCCTGGGCGGGGCACGTCATCGGCACGTACATGCACGGCCCGGGCCTGGCCCGGAACCCGCGGCTCGCGGACCTGCTCCTGGCGTGGGCGATCGGCGCCGACCCGGCGCAGCTCCCGCCGCTCGACGACACGTGGCCCGAGAAGCTGCGCGCCGAGCGCTTCCAGGCGCTTCAGACCGCCGCCCAGTAACCCGACGCGTGGACCACTCACATTAGGCTGGGCAAAACACCCAGACCCGGTAAGTTTTGCCATGCAACGAACCGGCCGATGTGAGGAGCCCCCATGGACTGGCCCCGCGGTCTCGACGGCCTGAGCTACGGCGGCGACTACAACCCCGAGCAGTGGCCCGAAGAGGTCTGGGACGACGACGTCCTCCTCATGCGCGAAGCCGGCGTCAACCTCGTCACCGTCGGCGTGTTCTCCTGGGCCCGGTTGGAGCCGCGCGAAGACGAGTACGACTTCGCGTGGCTCGACACCGTACTGGACAAGCTCCATGCCGGGGGCATCCGCGTCAACCTCGCGACCCCGACCGCGTCCCCGCCGCCGTGGTTCACCCTCGCGCACCCCGACGCCCTCAACGTGCGCCCCGACGGGGTCCGGCAGGTCCACGGCTCGCGCGACACGTACGACGTCTGCGCGCCCGCCTACCGGGAGGCGTCCCGGCGCATCGCGGGAGCGCTCGCCGAGCGGTACGCCGATCACCCCGCGCTCGCCATGTGGCACGTCCACAACGAGTACGGGTCCGCGTCCTTCTCCGAGCACGCCGAGCGGGCGTTCCGCGCCTGGCTCGAAGCGAAGTACGGGACCCTCGACGCCCTCAACGCCGCCTGGTGGGGCTCGTTCTGGAGCCAGCACTACGGCGAATGGGACCAGATCCTCGCCCCGCGCGCCACCCAGTACCTCGCCAACCCCGCCCACGAGCTCGACTTCAAGCGGTTCACCTCCGACGCGATGCTCGAGCACTACAAGGAGCAGCGCGACCTCCTGCGCGAAGCGAACCCCGAGGTCCCCATCACCACGAACTTCGTGTTCGGCCAATGGGTCCCGGTCGACCCGTGGAAATGGGCCGCCGAAGTCGACCTCGTCGCGTTCGACTCCTACCCGTCCCACCCCGACGAGCGCGCCGAGCAGCAGAGCGCCCTCCACGCCGACCTCTCCCGGTCCTGGGCCGGAGGCGGGGACTGGCTCCTCATGGAGCAGGCCGCGGCCACCGTCCACTCCAAGGACGGCGCCGTCGCCAAGGCCCCCGGGCGCATGGCCCGCCACTCCATGGTCCACATCAGCCGCGGCTCCAAGGGCGCCATGTTCTTCCAGTGGCGGGCCGGGCGCGGCGGCGCCGAGCAGTGGCACTCCGCGCTCCTCCCCCACGCCGGCAAAAGCACCCGCATGTTCCGCGAGGTCGTCGACTTCGGCAACACGCTCCCCGGCATCGCCCACACCGTCGAGGAGCCCGTCGAGGCCAGGGTCGCGATCCTGTGGAGCCCCGAGTCCTGGTGGGCCACCGCCGGAACCCACCTGCCCGCGCCCGTCGACTACCTCGAGAACGTCGCCCAGATCCACCGCGTCCTGCGCGACCGCGGCGTCGTCGCCGACTTCGCCGCCCCCGAAGGCGACCTGTCGAAGTACTCGACCGTGATCGCGCCGACCACGTACGTCCTCTCCAAGGCCGCCGCCGAGAACCTCCGCTGGTTCACCGCCGGAGGCGGGCGCCTCGTCGCCTCCTACCTCACCGGCGCCGTCGACGAGCACTGCCAGGTGTGGCTCGACGGGTACCTCGGCGGGCTCACCGACCTGTTCGGCGTCCGCGTCACCGAGCACCTCCCCCAGCCCGCCGGGGAGCGCCGCGCCCTGTGGAACTTCGGCGCCGCCGAGCGGTTCTGCGAACTCGTCGAACTGCGCGGCGCCCAGTGCGTCACCCAGTACGCCACCGGCGACCTCGTCGAAGGCCAGCCCGCCGTCACCGTCAACCCCTTCGGCGAGGGCGAGGCCTGGTACGTCTCGTGCAAGCTCGCCGACGACGCCTGGGACCGCCTCTTCGAGGAGCTCGAACTCGCCGGCCCCGGCGGGCCCGGCCTCGACGTCGTCGACCGCGGCCCGTGGCGGTTCATCGTCAACCACACCGAGCACGAAGCGCAGGTCGGGCACGTCATCGTCCCCGCCGGATCCTGGGCGGTCGACAAGAAGCCCCAATAGGCCCGTTTCGGCCCGCCTCCGCGGAGGCGGGCCATACGCTCGGAACCATGGGCGAACGGCCGAGCGCTGCCGGCATGGGCAAGAAGGAGCTGTACACGCTCTTCGGCGCGCTCATGCTCACGATGCTCCTCGCGTCCCTCGACCAGACCATCGTCGGCACCGCGCTCCCCACCATCGTCGGCGACCTCGACGGCATGGGCGACTACACGTGGGTCGTCACCGCCTACCTGATCGCGACCACCGCTTCGACGCCCCTGTACGGGAAGCTCTCGGACCTGTACGGGCGGCGGCCGGTCATCCTCGTCGCCATCGTCATCTTCCTCGTCGCCTCCGCACTCGCGGGCCTGTCGCAGAACATGCTCCAGCTCATCCTCTTCCGCGGCCTCCAGGGCCTCGGCGGCGGCGGGCTCATCTCCCTCGCGTTCACCGTCGTCTCCGACGTCGTCTCCCCGCGCGAGCGGGGCAAGTACCAGGGGTTCTTCGGCGCGGTCTTCGGGATCTCCTCGGTCGCCGGGCCCGTCCTCGGCGGCTGGCTCTCCGAAGTGGACTGGCGCTGGATCTTCTACATCAACCTGCCGCTCGGCCTCGCCGCGATGATCGCCGTCGACCAGGTCCTGCGCCGCCACTCCTTCCCGACCCGGCCCCGGCGCATCGACTACCTCGGCGCGGCGTGCCTCGTGCCCGCCGTCGTGTGCCTGCTCCTGGCCGTCACGTGGGGCGGCGGCGACTACGCGTGGGACTCGGCCGTCATCATCGGGCTGTTCGCGGCCGCCGCGGTCCTCGCCGTCGTGTTCGTGATCGTCGAGACCCGTGCGGAGGAGCCGATCCTGCCGCTGCGGATGTTCCGGCAGGGCACGTTCGCGCTCGCCAGCGTCATCGCGCTCATCTTCGGCGTCGGCATGTTCTCCGGCATCGTGTACATCCCGCTGTTCTTCCAGATGGTCCGCGGCTACTCCCCCACCGCGTCGGGCCTGCTCATGATCCCGATGATGGCCGGGATGGTCCTCACCTCGGTGTCGTCGGGGTTCGTGATCTCCCGGATCGGGCGCTACAAATGGTTCCTCGTCGCCGGGTCGATCGTCATCACCACCGGGCTCGGGCTGTTCACGCAGCTCCACGTCGAGACGCCGCTGTGGCTGTCGAGCGTCTACCTGCTGGTCCTGGGCATCGGCATGGGCATGTTCATGCAGCCCTTGGTGCTCGCGATGCAGAACATCGTGCGGATCGAGGACCTCGGCGCGGGCACGAGCACCAACAACTTCGCCCGCTCGCTCGGAGGCGCGATCGGCACCGCCGTCCTCGGCGCCGTCATGACCACGAAGCTGAACGACGAGCTCGCCGCGAACCTCCCCGGCGCCCTCGCGGAGCTGACGCCTCAGGAGGCCGCCGGGTTCGGCAAGACCGATCTGTCGGCGGTCATGGAGTCCCCCACGGTGGTCGCGAACCTGCCCGAGCCGGTGCGGCTCGTCGTGCGGCAGGCGTTCACCGACGGCCTGGACCTCGTGTTCGTCGTCGCGGCCGCCATCGCCGCCGTCACGATCGTCCTGACGCTGTTCATGCCGAACCTGACGCTGCGCGGCGCGAAGCCGCCCATGGACGACGACGCGAAGGCGTGCGAAGTGCGCGCCGAGACGGCCCCCTGACACCCCGCCTGGACGTCCCCACCGGACGATTAGAGGAGGAGATCACGCATGGAAGTCCTGATCGTGGGCTCGGGCAACATGGCGCGCGGCATCGGTCTGCGCCTCGTGCGCGGCGGGCACCGCGTCCGCATCGCCGACCGCGAACCCGACAAGGCCGCCGACCTGGCCGCCGAACTCGGCGACAGCGCCGCGGGCGAGCCGCTGAACAACGCCGCGGGCGCCGAGGTCATCGCGCTCGCGACGCCGTACGAGGGCAGCAAGGAGGTCGCCTCGATGTGGGCCGCGGACCTCGCCGGGAAGACCGTCGTCGACATCTGCAACCCGGTCGACTTCGGCACCTTCGACGGCCTCGTCACGCCCGAAGGGAAGTCCGCGGCCGAGGAGATCGCCGCAGCCGCGCCGGGCGCGCGGGTCGTCAAGGCCTTCAACACGACGTTCGCTTCCCGCCTCGCCGAGACCGTCCGCCTCGACGTCTTCATCGCGGCCGACGACCCGGACGCCAAGAAGACCGTCACGGGCCTCTGCCTCGACGCCGACCTCCGCCCGATCGACGTCGGCGGCCTCAAGCACGCCCGCGCGCTCGAAGCCTTCCAACTGCTCCACATGAAGGTCCAGGACCAGATCCAAGGAGGCTGGTCCACGTCCCTGACCTTCGCCGCGGCCTGACCCGCGACCACCGATCGGGCCCCCGCGCAGTGCGCGGGGGCCCGATCGTTCCCCGAGTGGTCTAGCGGGACGGGATGAGGGGCGCCCCGGTCGGGGCTTGCCGGTGGGATTTGAGGAGCCAGATGCCGTAGGCGAGGAGGGCGAGGGTGATGGCGATGTGCATGGCGAAGGGGACGGGTTCGGTGGTGAGGATCTGGGTGAAGTCGCTGGCGGCGTGGAGGAGGACGAGCGGGAGGACCCAGGCGAAGCGGAACTGGTAGGCGCCCAGGGAGAAGCCGTAGACGCTGGTGAGGACCAGGATCGTGAGGAGGTCCTCGGTGGAGGGGTCGCCGGTCGCGAGGAGGGAGAGGTGCTGGAGGCCGAACATGACCCCGGCGATGACGACGGCCCAGGTCGAGGAGAAGGCCGTGCGGAGGGTCTGGAGGACCGCGACGCGGGAGGTGAGCTCCTCGTTGACGCCGACGAGGAGGAGCGTCAGGGCCCACAGGCCGATGCCGGGGGCCTGGGAAGCGAAGCCGCCCGGGTAGGCGAGCCAGATCAGGGCCTCGATCGCGAAGGGCAGCAGCAGGAACGCCGCCTTGTTGGACTTCCAGAGCACGAACAGGCCGGAGTGGCGCCAGAGTCCGAGCCAGGTGACGACGCCGATCGCGAAGGCCGCGCAGACGGCGTTGGCGAACAGGCCCTGGTACCAGCCGTGGATGCCGAGGTCGGGGGCGATCTCGAGGGCGCCGATGATGAGGCCGAAGCGGACGAGTTGGATCGCGGTCGCGAGGAGGATCGCGCGGGCGGGCGAGGTGCGCAAGGCGGCGTCCTTCGTGGAGGGGACGGGACGCCTCAGTGTAAGTCGGCGGCGCCCGGGACGACGCGGATGCGGAAGCCGATGGCGCGGTAGGCGGTCTCGGTGAGGAGGGACTGCTTGGGTTCGGCGATGTCGCCGAAGTGGGCCGCCGGTTTCAGGTGGGCAAGGCGGGGGTCTTCCAGGATGCCTTCGACGACGCCGCCGGTGACCAGCGCGTCGAAGTGCGCGTGGCCCAGGACGGCGAAGACGGCGTCTCGCGCGCGCTTCTCGGCGGCGTGGGCCTGGCCTTCGCGGCGGCGGGCGAAGCGCTGCTGGGACTGGCCGCCCGCTTTGGTCTTGCCCTGGA
Organism: Glycomyces sp. NPDC047369; assembly: GCA_040643255.1. Classification (GTDB taxonomy): domain Bacteria; phylum Actinomycetota; class Actinomycetes; order Mycobacteriales; family Micromonosporaceae; genus Glycomyces. The sequence goes on from JBEYTX010000005.1 coordinate 400,051, forward strand.
CGTAGGCGGTGTCGGTCTTGGAGGCCCGGATGCGGCCGTCTTCGAGGACGCCGACGGAGTAGGCGCCCTTGCGGGCCAGGAGGACCGCGATGACGCGCGGTTCGAGGGCGTAGGCGCTCAGGTGTTCGGCGGCGGTGAGCGGGTCGTCGTCGAGGAGCCAGCCCGCGGGGAGGCCGTCGGCCAGTGCCCACTGGACACCGGCCGACGTTCCCTCGTTCGATTCGATCGCCCACGCGTTGCCTTCGGCATGGTGGGCGGCGATGCCGCCGTTCCTCGCGGCGAAGTTCTCGACCCAGCGCCGGAGGCGTTCGGGTTCGATCTCCACGACGCTGCCGCCGCCGGAGGCGGGGCGGATCTTGACCATCTAGACGTTGAAGCCCAGAGCGCGCAGCTGGTCGCGGCCGTCGTCGGTGATCTTGTCCGGGCCCCACGGCGGGATCCACACCCAGTTGATCCGCAGGTCGGAGGCGAGGCCGCCTTCGGCGCCGGAGCACAGGGCGGAGCGGGACTGGTCCTCGATGACGTCGGTCAGCGGGCAGGCCGCCGAGGTCAGGGTCATGTCGAGGGTGACCACGTTCGTCTCGTCCACGTGCACGCCGTAGATGAGGCCGAGGTCGACGACGTTGATGCCCAGCTCGGGGTCGACGACGTCCTTCATGGCCTCGAGGATGTCGTCCTCCTTGGCCTTCACGGTGTTGTCGGTCATGCGTCGGTCCTTCCCGGGATCGAGGCTTCTGCGCGGACCAGGGCGTCCTTGAACGCCATCCAGCCCAGGAGCGCGCATTTGACGCGCATCGGGTATTTCGAGACGCCCGCGAACGCGACGGCGTCCTCCAGGGTCTCCTCGTCGCCCTCGCCCTGGCCCTTGGAGTTCATGAGCTCGGTGAACTCGGCCAGGCGGGCCAGCGCGTCGTCGACGGTGGCGCCGCTGACGAGCTCGTAGAGGACGGAGGCGGAGGCCTTGGAGATGGAGCAGCCGACGTTCTCGTAGGAGACGTCGCCGATCTTGTCGCCGTCGACGTGGACCCGGAGGGTGATCTCGTCGCCGCAGGTCGGGTTGACCTGGTGGGACTCGCCCTCGTAGGGTTCGCGCAGGCCGGCGCCGCGCGGGTGCTTGTAGTGGTCCAGGATGACTTCCTGGTACAGCTCGTCGAGATTCATCAGGTGAACACCTTTCGCACCTTGCCCAACGCGTCCACGAGCCGGTCTATTTCCTCGTGCGTGTTGTACACGTACGCGGAGGCGCGGGTGGTGGCGTTGACGCCGAAGCGGTCGCAGGTGGGCTTGGCGCAGTGGTGGCCGACGCGGACGGCGACGGCCTCGGCGTCGAGGACCTGGCCGACGTCGTGCGGGTGGACGCCTTCGAGCGTGAAGGAGACGGTGGCGGAGCGGCCGATCGGGACGCGGGGCCCGATGATCGCGAGGCCGTCGACGGTCTCCAGGCGCTCGAGCATGTACCCGGCGAGCTCCTTCTCGTGGGCGCGGACGTTCTCCATGCCGAGCGCGTCGAGGTAGTCGACGGCGGCGGCGAGGCCCACGGCTTCGGCGATCGGCGGCGTGCCGGCCTCGAACTTGGCGGGCGCGTCGGCGAAGGTCGTCCGCTCCATGGTGACGGTCTTGATCATGGAGCCGCCCGTGAGGAACGGCGGCATGGCGTCGAGGAGGTCCGCTTTCGCCCAGAGGACGCCGATGCCGGTGGGCCCGAGCATCTTGTGTCCGGTGAAGGCGATGAAGTCGACGCCGAGTTCCGCCACGTTCACGGGGATGTGGGGGACGGACTGGGAGGCGTCGAGGCCGACCAGGGCTCCCACTTCGCGGGCGCGGGCGGTGATCTGCGAGGTCGGGTTGACGGTGCCGAGCAGGTTCGCGACGTGGGTGAACGACACGAGTCTGGTGCGTTCGGTGATGACGTCGGAGACCGATTCGAGGTCGAGGCGGCCGTGGTCGGTGATGCCGATCCACTTGAGCGTCGCGCCGGTGCGCTGGGCGAGCTGCTGCCACGGGATCAGGTTCGCGTGGTGCTCCATCTCGGTCACGACGATCTCGTCGCCGGGGGCGAGGCGGAACCTCGGGTCGGCGTGCGGGTCGAGCGTGGCGTTCTGGAACGCGTACGCGAGCAGGTTGATCGACTCGGTGGAGTTCTTGGTGAACACGACCTCGTCGGCGCTGGGCGCGCCGATGAAGGCGGCGACGCGGGCGCGGGCGCCCTCGTACGCCTCGGTGGCCTCGGCGCCGAGCGTGTGGACCGAGCGCGAGATGTTCGCGTTCGAGTGCTCGGTGAACCGGCGCATGGCCTCGACGACCTGGACGGGCTTCTGCGAGGTCGCGGCGGAGTCCAGGTAGGCCAGGGTCCGGTCCCCGATGGTGCGCTTGAGGATCGGGAAGTCGGCCCGGACGGCCTCGACGTCGAGCTTGGTGACAGCCTCCACGGGCTCCTCCTGGTCTAGGCGGCCTTCGTGCCGACGTAGGACTCGTAGCCCTCGGACTCGAGCTTCTCGGCGAGTTCCGGGCCGCCTTCTTCGGCGATCCGGCCGTCGACGAAGACGTGCACGAAGTCGGGCTTCACGTACCGCAGGATGCGGGTGTAGTGGGTGATGAGGAGGACGCCGGAGTTCGTGGTCTCCTTGGCGTGGTTGATGCCTTCGGAGACGACGCGGAGGGCGTCGACGTCGAGGCCGGAGTCGGTCTCGTCGAGGATCGCGAACTTGGGCTTGAGGAGCTCCATCTGGACGATCTCGTGGCGCTTCTTCTCGCCGCCGGAGAAGCCCTCGTTGACGTTGCGGTTGATGAACGCCTCGTCCATCTTCAGCTCGGCCATGGCGCCCTTGAGGTCCTTCATCCAGGTGCGGAGCTTGGGGGCCTCGCCGTCGACGGCGGTCTTGGCGGTGCGCAGGAAGTTGGAGACGCTGACGCCGGGGACCTCGACCGGGTACTGCATGGCGAGGAAGAGGCCGGCGCGGGCGCGCTCGTCGACGGTCATGTCGAGGACGTCGTCGCCGTCGAGGAGGACCGTGCCGCCGGTGATCTCGTACTTCGGGTGCCCGGCCAGCGAGTAGGCCAGGGTGGACTTGCCGGACCCGTTGGGGCCCATGATGGCGTGGGTCTCCCCGGAGTTGATGGTCAGGTCGACGCCGTGCAGGATCGGCTTGGCGCCCTCGTCGGTGTTGACCGAGACGTGCAGGTCGCGGATCTCAAGCTTGCTCATTACTGGCTTCCTCTAGGCGGTTTCGCTGGTGGTCTTGGGCTTCAGGCTGAGGTAGACGTCGCCGTCGCGCAGCTCGACCGGGTAGGTCGGGACGGGCGTGGTGGCGGGCGGCCCGGACGGCTTGCCGGTGCGCAGGTCGAACATGGACCCGTGCAGCCAGCATTCGATCGAGCAGTCGTCGATGTCGCCTTCGGAGAGCGCCACGGCGGCGTGGGAGCACTCGTCGTAGAGGGCGAACACCTCGTCTGATTTGCGCACGAGCACGATCGACGTGCCGTGGATGTCGGCCGCGACGGGCTCGGCCTCCGGCAGGTCGTCGAGCGCGCACACGCGCAGGAAGTCGGCGTCGGTCATTTGGCCGCGGCTCCGGCGTCGAGGCGGGCGACGACGAGTTCGGTGAGCTCTTCGCGGAGGGCCTCGTCGGGGACCTTCGCGACGATCTCGTTGAAGAAGCCCTTGACGACGAGGCGGCGGGCCTCGGCCTCGGGGATGCCGCGCGACTGGAGGTAGAACAGGTGCTCCTCGTCGAAGCGGCCGGTCGTGGACGCGTGGCCGGCGCCGGCGATCTCGCCGGTCTCGATCTCCAGGTTGGGGACCGAGACGGCGCGGGCGCCGTCGGAGAGGACGAGGTTGCGGTTGATCTCGTACGTGTCGGTGCCGGTGGCGGCGTCCTGGATGAGGATGTCGCCGACCCAGACGGTGCGCGCGGTGTCGCCCTGGAGGGCGCCGCGGTAGTTCACGTTCGAGCGGCAGTCGGGGACGGAGTGGTCCACGAGCTGGCGCTGCTCCAGGTGCTGGCCGGTGTCGGCGAAGTACAGGCCGTACGCGTCGACGGAACCGCCGCGGCCCGCGTAGTCGACGGACAGGTACTGGCGGACCAGGTCGCCGCCGAGCGTGACGGCGATGTGGTCGAGCTTCGCGTCGGTGCCGAGGCGGGCCTTCTGGTGCTCGACGTGGGTGGACTCGCGGTCCCACTCGGCGAGGACGACGAGGCGCAGGTGCGCGCCGTCGCCGACGGAGATCTCCACGTTGTCGCCGAGGCGGGCCTGGCCGGTGTGGCGCACGATCAGCGTCGCGTCGGCGTGGTGCCCGATCTCGATGTACGTGTGGGCCCAGGTGGCGCCGTCTAGGCCGCCGCCGGTGACGTCGATCCAGACGGGCTCGGACACGGCGGTCTCGGGCGCGACGGACACGAGGAGGGCCTTCTCGGTCCCGGCCCAGGCGACCGCGCTGGGGCGGTCGAACGGGGTCAGGATCGAGCCGAGCCGCTTGTCGTCCTTGCCGACGGCCTGGGCGGTGACGCCCTCGGGCAGGCTGCGCACGGCGTACTCGGCGGCCTTGGCCGCCGGGGCGGTGCCGGTGTCGTCGAGCCCGGCGAGCCGCTTGACGGGCGTGTAGCGCCAGTCCTCCTCGCGGCCGTTCAGGGCCGGGAACTCGTCCGGGTCGAACGAGCGCAGGAGCTGCGACTTCGTCTTCGGGGGCACCTCGCCGAGGCCGTGGGTGTGCGGCTTCGGGGCCACTTCAATGCTCATAGAAAACTCTGGTTCCTAGTCTCCGGGCCGGGTCGCTTAACCGACCGCGCCTTCCATCTGGAGCTCGATCAGGCGGTTCAATTCCAGGGCGTACTCCATCGGCAGCTCCTTGGCGATCGGCTCGATGAAGCCGCGCACGATCATGGCGGCCGCCTCGTCCTCGGTGAGCCCGCGGCTCATGAGGTAGAACATCTGGTCCTCGCCGATCTTGGAGACCGTCGCCTCGTGGCCCATGTCGACGTCGTCCTCGCGGATGTCGACGTACGGGTACGTGTCGGAGCGGGAGATGGTGTCGACCAGGAGCGCGTCGCACTTGACGGTGGACTTCGCGTGGTGGGAGCCCTCGTCGACCTGGACCAGGCCGCGGTAGGAGGTGCGCCCGCCGCCGCGGGAGATCGACTTCGACACGATGGTCGAGGAGGTGTGCGGCGCGGCGTGCGTCATCTTCGCGCCGGTGTCCTGGTGCTGGCCCTCGCCGGCCATGGCGACCGACAGGACCTCGCCCTTGGCGTGCTCGCCGACCATGACCACGGCCGGGTACTTCATGGTGACCTTCGAGCCGAGGTTGCCGTCGACCCACTCCATGGTGGCGCCCTGCTCGGCGACCGCGCGCTTGGTGACCAGGTTGTACACGTTCGAGGACCAGTTCTGGATGGTCGTGTAGCGGACGCGGGCGTCCTTCTTCACGATGATCTCCACGACCGCGGAGTGCAGCGAGTCCGAGGAGTACACCGGGGCGGTGCAGCCCTCGATGTAGTGCACGAACGAGCCCTCGTCGGCGATGATGAGCGTGCGCTCGAACTGGCCCATGTTCTCGGTGTTGATCCGGAAGTAGGCCTGGAGCGGGATGTCGACGTGGACGCCCTTGGGGACGTAGATGAAGGAGCCGCCCGACCAGGTCGCGGTGTTGAGCGCGGCGAACTTGTTGTCGCCGACCGGGATCACGGAGCCGAAGTACTCCTTGAAGATCTCCGGGTGCTCGCGCAGGCCGGTGTCGGTGTCCATGAAGACGACGCCCTGCTGCTCCAGGTCCTCGCGGATGGAGTGGTAGAGCACCGTGGACTCGTACTGGGCGGCGACGCCGGAGACGAGCTGCTGGCGCTCGGCCTCGGGGATGCCCAGCTTGTCGTAGGTCTTCTTGATGTCCTCGGGCAGGTCCTCCCAGGACTCGGCCTGCTTCTCGGACGCCTCGACGTAGTACTTGATGTTGTCGAAGTCGATGCCCGAGAGGTCGGCGCCCCAGTTCGGCATGGGCTTGCGGCCGAACAGCTTGAGGCCCTTGAGGCGCAGGTCGAGCATCCATTCGGGCTCGTTCTTGCGCGCTGAGATGTCGCGGACGACCTCTTCGGTCAGGCCGCGGCGCGCGTTCGCCCCGGCGGCGTCGGAGTCGGCCCAGCCGTACTCGTACCGCTCCAGGGAGGCGAGCGCCTCCTCCTGGCTCAGGGGTTCGCTCTTCTGCGTGTCGGTCATCTGAAGTCTCACCTTCGACCTGTCGGGTTGTCGGTCTGGGCTCGCTCGGGGGCGGGCAGCGGAACGGGTCCGCGTCCTCCGGCGCCGTGCACGGCCCGGGGGCCGCTCTTGCCGGGCACGTGGGTGGTGCACACCCCGTCCCCGTTGGCGATCGTCGCCAGGCGCTGGACGTGGACGCCCAGCAGCCGGCTCATCACCCGCGTCTCCGCCTCGCACAGCTGCGGGAACTCCGCGGCCACGCCCGCCACCGGGCAGTGGTGCTGGCAGATCTGCCCGCCGCTCGCGATGACCGACGCCGTGGCGGCGTAGCCCTCGCTCGACATGGCGGTGGCCAGCGCCTGCGCGCGGGCCATCGGGTCGTCCGAGTCGACCGCGTCCATGGCGGCCCGGCAGCGGGCCTCCAGGCGCGCGACCTGCTCGGCGGCGAAGCCACTGACGGCGCCTTCGCCTTCGAACCGGCGGATCCACCGGAGCGCCTCCATCGCGAGGTCGTCGTAGGTGTGGCCGAAGGAGGTGCGGGCGGCGGGCGTGAGCTGGTAGCTCCTGGCGGGCCGTCCGCGTCCGGCGGTCTTGACCACGCGGGTCTCGACCTGGCCTTCGGCCTCCATCGCGTCGAGATGGCGGCGGGTGGCGGTGGCGGTGATGCCGAGTTCCCGCGCGAGGTCGGCGGCCGTGGCGTGGCCGCGTTCGAGCAGGAGGCGGGTCACTCGGCGGCGGGTGTCCCCGTCCGTCGAGTGGCTGGTCGCCCTCGTCACCATTTCCACAAGATAAATGTTACTTAATTCGCCGGGAACCGTCGAGACGGTCGATCGTGAGACGGGGCACGCAGGTTTGCCTAACCTCACATCGGGGACGGACGGCGCGGCCCACACCGGGAGACCCGGGCGGCGCCTGCGTACACGCAGCGGGTTAGGTTCGCCGGGTGAACCTGTTGCAGCGGTGGTTCAGCAAGCCGGGCGCGGTGCGCCGGTGGGCGCTGGCCAGTGTGATCGCCAATATCGGCATCATCGTGACCGGCGGCGCGGTGCGCCTGACCGAGTCGGGCCTGGGCTGCCCGGAGTGGCCCAAGTGCACCGAGGACTCGCTCGTGGCGACCCCCGAGATGGGGATCTACGGCGCGATCGAGTTCGGGAACCGGGTCCTGACCTGGGTGCTCGTGGCGATCGCGATCGGCGCGCTGCTCGCGGCGTGGCTGCGGGTGCCGCGGCGGTCGTCGCTGGTGAAGCTGGCGTTCGGGGCGTGCCTGTACGTCCCGGTGCAGGCGGTCCTCGGCGGGATCACCGTGTGGACGGGCCTGAACCCGTGGGTCGTGGGCCTGCACTTCCTCGCGTCGATCCCGCTCGTGGCGCTGTCGTTCGCGCTGTACGTGCGCTCGGGCGAGCCGGACGGCGAAGTGATCCCGCTGGTCCCCCGGCCCGTGGTCCTGCTGGGCCGCGGCCTGGTCGGCGTGGCCGCCGCGGTGATCGTGCTCGGCGCGATCGTGACCGGCTCGGGCCCGCACGCGGGCGACGCCGACACCCCGCGCAACGGCCTCGACCCGGCGCTGGTGTCGCAGTTCCACGCGGACCTGGTGTGGCTGCTGGTCGGCCTGACGGTCGCGCTCATCGCGGCGCTGCACGCGGTGAAGGCCCCCGAGCACGCGGTCCGCACGGCGTACGCGCTGCTCGTGATCGAGCTCCTCCAGGGCGTCATCGGGTACACGCAGTACTACCTGGACCTGCCGGTGCTGCTGGTCGGCCTGCACATGCTCGGCGCGGGCGTCCTGTGGGTCGCCGCGGTCGCGGTCCCCTTCAGCCTCCGCAAGCGCGCCCCGCACGCCGACGCGGTCCCGCTCCACTACGAGATCCACGGCGAGCGCGAGGGCGACTTCATCGTCGAGCGCGAGACCGAGCCTGCCGCGACCACCTAGACGCGCCGCCCGCAGCGCACCCGCGGTGGATCGCGGAGCGGCAGGCGCGCCATAGAATCCCGGCGTGACTGAAGCGCTTTCGCGGTACGACCGCGTTCTCGGGTGCCTGGTGGGCGGGGCGGTCGGCGACGCCCTCGGGTACCAGGTGGAGTTCGACGCCTGGCGGTTCATCGAGGAGGAGTTCGGGCCCGGCGGGGTCACCGAGATGCGGTACAACCGGGTTTCGGACGACACGCAGATGACGCTGTTCACCGTCGAGGGCCTGCTCCTGGCGCAGCCGGGCGGCGAGGTCGAGTCGGTGCGGGAGGCGTACCTGCGGTGGCTGGAGACCCAGCGGGAGCCCATGCCGCCATTGGCCTCTGACGGACTCGCGGCGCAGCCGTGGCTGTACGCGCGGCGCGCGCCGGGCAACGCGTGCATCTCGGGGCTGGCGCACGGCGCCCGTCCGGGCGTCAACCCGAACTCGAAGGGCTGCGGCACGGTCATGCGGTCGGCCCCGTTCGGGCTGCGGTTCGCCCCCGCCGAGGCGTACGCGCTCGCCGAGCAGTGCTCGATGCTCACGCACGGGCACCCGACCGCGGGGACGTCCGCGGGGGCGTTCGCGATGATCGTCGCGCACTTGATGAACGGGGAGGCACCGCAGCGGGCGGTGTCCGAGACGATGCTGCACCTGCGCCGCACCCTCGACCGGTCCGAGACCGCCGACGCGCTCCAGGCGGCGTACGCGCTCGCGGGGAACGTCCCGCCCGGGCCGAACACGTGCGCGCCGCTCGGGGAGGGCTGGGTGGCCGAGGAGGCGCTCGCGATCGCCGTGTACTGCCTGCTCGGGACCGACGAGGTGCGGGACGGGCTCGTCGCGTCGGTGAGCCACGGCGGCGACTCCGACTCGACCGGCGCGATCCTCGGGAACCTGTACGGCGCCGCCTACGGCCACTCCGCGCTCCCGCGCGAATGGGCCTCGCAAGTGGAGGGCCGCGAGGTCGTCACCGCGCTCGCGGGGCTGCTCGCCGCGGAGTGAGGCCCGGGCGGCTTCCCTTGCATCCGGACATGGAGACGGCCCGGCGGAGGCCGCCGAGCCGCTCTTTCCGGTGGTTCAGTCTTCCGGTGGTTCAGGCCGCGGCCTTGACGGCGGCGGCGACCGCGGGGGCCACCCGCGGGTCGAGCGGCGAGGGGACGATGCGGTCGGCGGCGAGGTCCTCGGCGGCGATGTCGGCGATGGCGCGGGCCGCGGCGAGCTTCATCGCCTCGGTGATCTCGGTGGCGCCGGCGTCGAGGGCGCCGCGGAAGATCCCCGGGAACGCGAGGACGTTGTTGATCTGGTTCGGATAGTCGCTGCGGCCGGTGGCGACGATCGCGGCGTGCTTGAGCGCGGTCTCGGGAGCGACCTCCGGGGTCGGGTTCGCGAGGGCGAACACGATCGCGTTCGGCGCCATGCCTTCGAGCGCGGACTCGGGGATCGAGCCGCCGGAGACGCCGACGAGGACGTCGGCGCCGCGGAGGGCCTCGGTGACGTCGCCGCGGCGCCCGCCGCGGTTGGTGACCGTGGCGAGTCGGGCCTTCACGGAGTTGAGGCGGCCGCGTCCTTCGTGGATGATGCCGGTGGAGTCGCAGACGACGACGTCGCCGACGCCGGCCTCGGTGAGGATCTTGGTGATCGCGACGCCCGCGGCCCCGGCGCCGACGACGGCGACCGTGAGGTCGGCGGGGCGGCGGTCCTGGAGGCGCATGGCGTTGGTGAGCGCGGCGAGGACGACGACCGCCGTGCCGTGCTGGTCGTCGTGGAACACCGGGATGTCGAGCATCGCCTTGAGGCGGTCCTCGATGTCGAAGCAGCGCGGCGCGGCGATGTCCTCGAGGTTGATGCCGCCGAAGGACGGCGCGATGGCGGCGACCGCGGCGACGATCTCGTCGGGGTCCTTGGTGTCCAGGCAGATCGGGACGGCGTCGACGTCGGCGAACTGGCGGAACAGCGCGGCCTTGCCCTCCATGACCGGGAGGGACGCGGCGGGGCCGATGTCGCCGAGGCCGAGGACGGCGGTGCCGTCGGTGACCACGGCGACCACGTTCGAGCGCCAGGTGTGCGTGCGGGCCAGGGACTCGTCCGCGGCGATCGCCTCGCACACGCGGGCCACGCCGGGCGTGTAGGCGACGGAGAGGTCCTCGCGGCTGTCGAGGGGGACGGTGGTCGAAGTGCGGAGCTTGCCGCCGCGGTGGGCGAGGAAGATCGGGTCTTGCAGGTCGATCACAGTGTGTGATGGCACGGAAAGCCTCATTGCTTTGCTTCGTGGTGGATCGCCGACTCTGCTGAGGGGACGGTTGGTCCCGGTGGTGTCCGAGTGGCTGGTGTTGTGGCTGGGGATCTTCCCAAGAGACGGCTAGTGTAGCTCAGCGGTGACCAGCATCCGGACGGCGGCGGCGGTCCACGCGGTGCTCTTCGCGGCCTCGTCCTCGTTCCCCAACGCTTTGGACAGGTGCACGAAATCCGTTGCGGCCCTTTGGAGGCCGACCCGGTTCAGGGCCGCGGCGGCGGCCTCGACGCGGACCCGGGAGGGCTCGCGGGAGCGGCGCAGGCCCTGGTGCGCGAGGTCCGCGCACACCGAGATCGCGCCCTCGATCGCGGCCGCGACGGGCTCGGCGGCGGCCGACTCCCCCGCGGCCTCCAGCTCCGCGGAGTCGTCGCCGGGGGCGAGGTCGGGGACGACCGGGCCGTCGGGGGTGAGGATCGCGGTCGGCTCGACGATGAGCTCCCCGCGGTGGCGGTGGACGTGCCCGGCGACGGCGAGCGGGCCCGCGTTCAGGGCCTGCTCGGCGGCTTCGAGCGCCCCGGGGGCGGCCGGGGTGTGCGCGACGACGACGCGCGCGGTCCCGCCGTCGGGGCCGGTGACGAACGCGTGCAGGCGCTGCGAGGCCGGGTCGTAGCCGAGCAGCTCGGACTCCGCGACGGCGAGGACCCGCAGCGACTCCGCGGCCACGCGCGGGCGCACCAGCGCGGGCGGGCGCTCCCCCAGTTCGGCGGCGAGCGCGTCGAGGTCGGTGGCGCGCAAGGTCGCAGGGAGGTCGTTCCAGGCGAGGCCGAGCGGGAGGACCTGGGTCTTGGCGAGGCGGCCGGTGCCGAGCTTGAGGGCGCGGGCGGCGGTGCGGGTCGCGGCCTCGGTGACGGTGTTCCCGGCGGCGAGGGACCCGATGCGGCACCCGGCGAGGCGCCGGGCGGCCACCTCGGCGCCGGTGACCTGCTCGTTCTCGGGGATCGGCCAGTCGCGGCGGATCGACAGGACCATGCCGGTCTCGGGCTGCGCGAGGTACAGCTCCAGGGTGCGCCGGTCGCCCTCGGTGCCGACGCGGGCGCCGAGTCCGGTGAGGCGCACCAGGGTCAGCGGCGTCGCGTCCGCCTCCTCGGAGCCGAGGACGTGCGCGGCGGGGCTCCCGGTCGGGTGGGCCGCGGCCTTCGCGCGGGCGGGGATCTCGGCGAGGAGCACCGCGAGGCGGTGCGGATCGTAAGCGGCGGAACGGTCCTCGTAGCGCTGCAACTGGTCGATGAGGTCGTTGACGGCGCCCGCGGGCCAGTGCGCGCGGCGGCGCGTCAGGGCCTTCGACTCGCGCTGGAGGGCCGCGCGCAGGACCGCGTCGGCCCCGGCCGCGCCGTCCATGAGCACCTGGTGGGCCAGGTGGACCGATTCGGCGAGGGTCTCCTCCGGGTCCGCGCCGCCGACGCTGACGGTGGCCGCGCCCTCCTCGGCCTCGCGGAACGCCCACACGGCGAGGACGATCGCGGCGTCGCGGGACGGGCCCGTGGCGTCGGAGTGGGCGTAGCCGACGTCGCCGGGGACGAGGAACTTGACGGTGGCCGCCGGGAGTTCGGCGGTCGCGTGCTGGTCGGGGCCGGGCCAGGTGAGGCGCGCGGTGTACCCGGCCTTGCGGGTCGACTCGGCGGCCTTGAACGCGTGCGGGCCGAGCGCGGCGCGCAGCTGGTCGTCGGTGATGACCGCGGGGGTCTTCACGGGCCCGGCCTCGGCGGGGGCCTCCGCGGCCGCGGGCGCGGACTCCTGCTCGCGCTGGTAGGCGAGGACCGCGCCGACGCGGTGGCGGCACTTGCCGGGGGCGCCGCAGGTGCAGGTGGCCGCTTCGAGGCCGCCCTCGGCGGGGAGGACGGCGGTGGCGCCGTCGGGGAAGACCGCGGTGAGCGCGCCGTCCGCGAGGGCCAGCTCCGGGGCGGTCCCGGCGTCGAGGTCCTTCGCGGCGCGCTTGACGAGGCCGCGGTTGGCAAGGGCCGCAAGCGCGTCAGGGGTGAGGGCAAGCAAATCGTCTCTCACGTGCCGAGCCTTTCCGCTACGAATTCGACGAGGTGGGAGGGGGTCATCGCACCGATGTGGGCGCCGACGTCGGACATGCGCTTGGCGAGGTTGCGGTCGTAGGAGGGGTTCGCCTCCTCGTCGAGCGCGGCGAGGCCCAGGAACTGGGTGCCCTGCTCGCACAGCTGCTTCGTGGTGTGGACGAGCCGCGCCTCGCTGCCGCCCTCGTAGAAGTCGGTGATGAGCGCGACGATCGAGCGGCGCGGGTTCTCGATGAGCCCGGCCGCGTAGTCCACGGCCTTCGCGATGTCGGTGCCGCCGCCGAGCTGGACCTTCATGAGCAGTTCGACGGGGTCGTCCACTTCGGAGGTCATGTCGACGACGCTGGTGTCGAACGCGACCAGGTGAGTCTTCAGGCCCGGCAGGGCGTACAGGCACGCGGCCGTCACCGCCGAGTGGATGACCGAGCTGGTCATCGACCCGGACTGGTCGACCAGGAGCACCAGCTGCCACTGCTCCAGGCGCTTGGAGGTGCGCGAGTGGAAGTGCGGGCGCTCGATCGCGACCTGGCGGTCCTCGGGGCTGTAGTGCTTCAGGTTGGCCTTGAGGGTGCGCTTGAGGTCGAAGTCGCGGGCGCGGCGGTGGAAGCTGGGCTTGCGGCTGCGGCTGCCGGTGAAGACCGTGCGGACCTGCACCGAGAGCTTCTCGACGAGCTGGCGCACGACCTCCTCGACGATGCGGCGGGCGGCCTGGAGCACCGCGGGGTTCATCAGGTGCTTGGTCTGGAGGACGGCCTTGAGCAGCGCCGGGTTCGGCTCGATCCGGTCGAGCACGTCGGGGTCGGTGAGCACGTCGTTGATCTGGTAGCGCTCGATCGCGTCGCGTTCGAGCCGCTCGATGGTCTCCTTGGGGAACAGCCGGTGGATGCCGTCCAGCCAGTCCACAGTGGTCACGATGGAGGGCTCGTCGCCGCCCTGGCGGTCGGCGCCGCGGGCGCCGCCGCGGCGCACGCCGCGCTTGCCGAGGTCCTCGTCCCGGCCGTACAGCCAGTCGAGGGCGGCGTCGCGGGCCGCGTTCTCCGGGCTCAGGCCGCCGGTGCTGCGCTCGGCGGCCGGGCCGAGGATGAGCCGCCAGCGTTCGAGGTCCGCGCTCATGAGGTCTCCACGGGGTTCTGGGGTTCGGCGAAGAGGAGGTTCTCGCGGCCGAGGACGGCCTCCACTCGTGCTTCCAATGCGAGCGAGCCCGCGACGGTCATCGGGTCGACCTCCAGGCGCGCGGTCAGCGACGAGGCGTCGCCGCCGCCCTGGAGGGCCACGACCCGCTCGGCGATGAGGCCGCGTTCGCGCGGCGGGAACATCGCGAACGCGTGCCGCAGCGCCGGGAGCGCTTCGAGGAACTCGGCCTCGTTCAGGTCGCCGACGAGCTCGTCCACGGCGGCGATGACGCCCTCGTCCTCGGCCACCACTTCCTCGCGGGCGAGCGAGAACAGGCCCGCGAGCCAGTCGCCGAGGCGGTCGGGCGCGGCCGCTCCTTCGGCGGCCGCGGCGGCGTCGGCGGGCGCGCCGAGGGCCCAGGCGAGGCCGAGGGCCGCGCCGCGCAGGTCCGGCGGGGCCTGCGGGTCGAGCGCGATCCGGTCGGCCGCACCGGTGACGGTGCCCGCCGCCGGGGCCAGGCCCGGGGCGTGGCGCACCGCGTCGCGCAGGGCCACGAGCGCGCGCAGGCGCCCCGGTTCGGCGGGGCCGGGCGGGGCGTGGAGCCCTTCGACGAGCCACAGGATCCGGTCGCAGCAGGACGCGACGACCGAGCCGTACAGGTCGCTCCCGGCGGTGCCGAACAGGTGGTCGTGGCGCCACAGCGCGAGCGCGACGGCGAGCGCTTGGCCCACGGCGGCGACGTCGCTGGAGTCGGCCACCGCCGCCTCCACGGCGGCGCCGAGCCGGTCGGTCAGGTGCGCGCGGCCGCACAGGGCGGCGTCGAAGAGGATGGAGGCCAAGGCGTCCAGGGCGCCGTCGCGGTCGAGGCGCTGCTCCAGGACGGTCTGGGCCGCGTCGCCGAGGGTCGCGCCGAGCGCGCCCGCCTCGATGAGGGCAGGGAGCCGCTCCTCGCCGGGGTGGAGCGTCCAGTGCTCCTCGGCGGTGACGTCGGCGCCCGCGGACGGGCCGTCGTCGCGGCGGACCCCGGGCACGCTCAGCAGCCGCAGGCAGTGCAGGACGCGGCTGCGTTCGAGGTCGTTCGGGCGCGCGAGGTCGAGCCGCAGTGACCCGTCCTTGTCGAGTCCGAGGCGCTCCATCTCGGCCTGTGCGTCGGCGACCAGCGGCGGCGCGGGCGTGTCCGGGTGGAGGCGGCCGACGCGTTCGCCCGTCAGGGCCGCGGTCATCTCCACGACCACCGGATGCGTTCCGGCCGTGAGGGTCCCGCGCCGCGTCCAGGGCAGCGCCGCTTCGAGGTCGTCGCTGATGAGCGCGCTCGCGAGGCCGTCGAGCAGGTCGGTGCGGCCGGGCACGCGGTGCCCGCGCAGCCGCGCGAGCCCGTCGGTGAGCGCCCGCGCCCCGATGAGGTCCGAAGTGGAGACGTGGAGTCCCTTGCCGCGCAGGCGGGTCGTGATGCGCTCCATGAGGGCGCCCGCCGCGGCGGCGGGCCCGTCCTCCCACAGGCGCTGGTAGAACTCCGGCGAGGGCATCCCGGACTGGTAGCCCGCGAACGCGTCGAGGCGCCGGAACGAGTACGGCACGAGGAACCCGCCGACCTCGGTGCCCTCCGGCGGGCGCGGCACCTCGGGGGCCTCGGTGCCGCCCTCGGCGGCGAGGCGGCGCAGCGCGGGGGCGTGGAAGCCCCCGCAGACCACCAGGACCGGACCGTCGGTCTCTGCGAGCGCGGCCCGGATCCACTGGGCCATATGGGCTTCGCGGATCGTGTCGGTGGCGTTGGCGTCGGCTTCGCCGCGCACCAGGTCGAAGTAGCGGTCAAGGCGCTCGGCGAGGCCCTCGGGGTCGGCGTTCTCGACCAGGTGATCCCAGAGGGCGTCCTGGTTGTCGGCGCTGAACGCGGCGCAGAGCCGGTCGGTCGCCTCGGTGTAGCGGCGCTCGGCGTCGGAGTAGCGGTTCTCGACGTCGGCGAAGGCGTCGTGCCAGGCCGGGAGGTCGATGAACTTGACGTCGGCGCCGATGCGACGGCCCTCGGTGAGCGCGGTCCACTCGGGCGAGTAGTCGCACAGCGGTGTCCAGGACCGGCGCACGGAGGTGCCGGTGCTCGCGTACGAGTAGATCGCCACCGGCAGTTCGTGTTCGAGCGCGAGTTCGCCGAGGCGGTCGTTGAAGTCGGCCGGGCCCTCGATGAGCACGGCCGCGGGCCGCAGCTCCTCGATGCGGTCGGCGACGAGGCGGGCGCAGGCGGGCGAGTGGTGCCGCACCCCCTGCACGTGGAGGACGTCGTTCAAAGGCGCAGTGGTCATCCCGGCAGCAGGTTCCGGGCCTGGTAGAGCGACTGCCAGTGCGGGCCTTTGCGCTTGGGGGCCTTCTGCTCCAGGTAGCGGCGCAGGCGCGCGAGGTCCTCGGTGGAGTCCTTGGCGGCGGCGCCGGCCATGCAGTCGACGATGTCGCCCGCTTCGGCGTTGCCGCCGCGCAGGTACCAGGCCTTGATGCCGACGGCGTGCGCGACGGACACGGCCTCGGCGGTGGACATGACGGCCTGGGGGCGGCCGCCGTTGGCGTCGCCGACGCGCAGGTCGCGGAAGACCCTGACGAGCACTTCGAGGACGTCGCGGGAGGGCGCCTGCGGGACGCCGGAGCGGGCCAGCGCGTTGGCGGCCTCGTGCTCGACGAGGTCGAGCTCGGTCTTGAAGTCGGCGATGGGGAAGACGGTCTCGAAGTTGAAGCGGCGCTTGAGGGCCGCGCTCATCTCGTTGACGCCGCGGTCGCGGGTGTTGGCGGTGGCGATGATGTTGAAGCCCTCGCGGGCGAAGACCATGGAGTCGCCGTCGAGCTCGGGGATGGCGAGCACGCGGTCGGAGAGCGGCGACAGGAGCGAGTCCTGGACTTCGAGGGGGCAGCGGGTGATCTCCTCGAAGCGGACCACGCGGCCTTCGGACATGCCGCGCAGGAGGGGCGCGGGGACGAGGGCGCGCTCGGTGGGGCCTTCGGAGACGAGCAGGGAGTAGTTCCAGGAGTAGGCGATCTGGTCCTCGGTGGTGGAGGCGCCGCCCTGGATGGTGAGGGTGGAGTCGCCGGAGACGGCGGCGGCGATGAGCTCGGACAGCAGCGACTTCGCGGTGCCGGGCTCGCCGACGAGCATGAGGCCGCGGCTGGTGGCGAGGGTGACGAGGCCCCGGTCGATGAGCGAGGGGTCGCCGACGAACTTCTTGGCGATGCCGCGGGACTCGTCGCCGACGATGAAGGTCCGGGCGGCCTGGAGGCTCAGGGCCCAGCCGGGCGGGCGCGGGGCGTCGTCCTCGGCTGCGAGCTTGGCGAGCTCCTCGGCGTAGCGCTGCTCGGCGGGGGGCCTCTGGAGGCGCGGTTCGGCGGTCTTGGCGGTCATGTGCGGCCTTCTGGTCAGTAGGGCTGGATGGTCGGGTCGGCGGCGTGGCCGGTGAGTCGGGCGAGGAGCTCCGCGGCGGCGACGGGGTCGACCGCGCTGCCCGGGAGGGGGCGGGCGTGTCCGGGGCGGCGGTTGCGGTTCGCTTGGAGCCGCAGGCCGCTGACGGTGTGGACCGCGTCGGGGTCGGGGTTGTGCCGGTCGGGGGCGGGGGCGACGTCGCCGAGGATCCAGCCGCCGGGGAGGGGCTGCTGGAGGCGCCAGACCCATTCGGACGGCTCGTCTGCGGCGCGGTAGATCTGGGTCCAGCCGACGCGGGCGCCGAGTTCCTGGAAGGTGCCTTGGAGGCCGTCGAAGCGGGTGAGGCGGCCGGTGTCCAGCTCCTCGCCGGTGAAGCGGAGGCCGGGCCGGGAGAGCTGGTCGAACGGTTGCAGCAGTTCGTAGTCGGCGATGAGGGCGATCCAGGCGGGGGTGTCGTCGCCGAGGAGCGCGGGGTGGGCGAGGCGGATCGCGGCGGGGTCGGGGTGGAAGACGCGGTCGTGGACGTCGGCGAAGCCGCCGTCCTCGGCGATGCGGAAGCCGGTGCCGCGGGAGTGCCAGACGAGGCGGCGGGGGAAGACCCCGGCGATGGGGTGGGCGTCGAGGACGCGGAGGTCGTCGAGGGTGAGGACGCGGCCGTCGAGCATCGCGGCGCGGAGCCGTTCGGCCTGCTCCTCGGCGGTGCGCTCGACGTGCTTGACGAGGGCCTTGTACCGGGACTGGCTCGCTTTGCCGAGGGCGGGGTCGTCGCGCTGGGCGGGTTTGGGGAGCGTCTTGCGGGGGGTTCCGGCGTCGTCGGTGAGGCGCGGGGTGAGGAGCCGGTCGAAGGCGAGGTGGAACCGCCTGGGGCCGTAGTCGAACGTCAGGGTCTCGGGGTCGGTGATCCCGTGGTCGGGCAGGAGCCGGTCGGCGAGGCCCTCGTAGGTGAGGCCGCGGGCGGCGGCGAGGCGCTCGGCGTGCTCGCGGGCGCGTTCGGAGGCGCCGTTGGGGAACTTGAAGGACCGCTCGATGTCGCGCAGGGCGGTGAAGGCGGCTTCGGTGCCGATGTGGGCGAGGACGTCGAGTCCGGTGTTGGCGCGGTCGTGCTGGCTGCGGCCGGGCCAGTCGGCGACGTGGGGGGCGAGGGCGGCGACGGTGTCGTCGTCGCCGAAGGCGCCGAGCTGGTCGACGGCCCAGGAGTCCTTGCTGGGGGCGTCGGCGCGGAGCCACAGGTCGAACAGGGCGAGGGAGAAGCGCCGGAGGGACGCGGGGTCGCAGTGCTCGGCGTAGTCGTCGACGCCGGGGAACGGCAGGCGCGGGGTCCACAGGGCGAGGGCGGCGACGAGGTGGCGGACGGCCTCGGCGGGGAGCGCGGTGTCGGTGCCGCGCAGCATGACCGGGGGGAGCATGGCGGGGTCGGCCCACGCGCCGGGGACGACGGTGGCGGCGAGGGGGACGCGGGGGTCGGTGGCGAGGAGGGCGGTGAGGCGGGGGCGGGCCTCGGGGGGCGCGGCGGCGAGGACCGCGGCGTCGCCGAGGCGGCGGGCCAGGTAGCGCAGGGCCGCTTCGCCGCCGTCGCGCAGGCGCTTGTCGGCGCCGAACGCGCAGGGGGCGAGGAGGGGCACGGCGTGCTCGGCGTGGCGGTCGAGCCAGTCGGCGGCGCGGGTGCGCGCGGATTTGAGGCGGGCGAACCAGTCGGCGGCGAGGGCGGCGGCTTCGGCGCTGCGGATCGGGACGAGGGCGCTCGCGTGCTTGGGGGACTCGCGGAGCTTCCCGAGGACGGCGGGGGCTTCGGCGGCGCCGCCGCGGGCGAGGCGGCCGCGAAGGCGTTCGGCGGTGGACAGGCCGAGGCCGAGGTCGGTGTCGGAGGTCCAGTACTTCGTTTCGTCCCACTCGGCGAAGCCGGGCTGGAGGGCCATGGCGGCTTCGTGTTCGCCTGGGCCCCAGACGATCTCGGTGCCTTCGGGGACGGTGAGCCCCTCCAGGGCCTCGGGGGCGCGGCGGCGCCGGCGCTCGGCCCACGGAGGCGCGGTGAGGGCCGCCGGGAGCGTGTCGGCGACGGCGGGGGCGGCTTCGGCGAGGAGCGCTTCGACGGCGGCGCGGTCGGTGTCGCCGAGGTCCTTGAGCACGTCGCCGAGGGGGACGGCCTCCTGACGGAGGGCCCCGGCGAGGCGGAAGCGGTCGGCGGGGGCGGTGGCCGCGGCGCGGGCGGCGACGGCGCGCGCGAAGCGGCGGGGGCGTCGGACGGCGGCCTGCTTGACGGCGGCGAGCGCGCCGGGCCGGTCGACCCGTTCGACGAGGAGGAGCGCGGCGTCGTCGCCGGGGAGCGCGCCGATCGCGTCGAAGAGGAGGGCGCGCTGGGCGAGGTCGAGGCTGCGCTGGTCGAGGGTCTTGGCGAGCGCGGGGAGGGCGGCGGTGCCGGTGTTGCGGACGAGCTCGGCGAGGAGGTTCGGGCGGACCAGGTGGGTCGGGAGGCTCTGGAAGCGGAACGACCGCAGGTGGTCGGCGCTGCTCGCGGCGGAGAGGACGGCCTGCTCGACGGCGGCGATCCCGGCGTAGCCGGGCTGGGCGTTGCGGGCGAGGCAGGCGGCGTCGACCCAGCCGGTCTCGGCGGGGAGCAGGACCGCGGCGGCGACGAGCTTGAGGACGTTGTCGCCGGTCTCGCGTGCGGCCGCGACGACGCGGGCGTACTCGTCGTCGTCCGCTGCGGCGATGAGACCGCGCAGGAGCGGCAGGGCGCCTTCGGGATCGGACCAGACGACGGTCCACTTGAGGCTTCCGAATTCGCCGGGGGCGACGGTCGGGAGGGATTCCGGGGACCAGGTGCCCGCGGTGGTCCAGCTGGTGTCGAGGTCGAGGTCTTCCATGGCGGCGCTGACGGCGAACGGGAGGCCGTGGTCGGCGGCGAGGGCCGCGAACAGGTCCCGGTTGGCGGCGGCGTGCTCGCCGCCGGAGTTGAAGAGCGCGCCGCGGTAGTGGTCGTCGAAGCGCAGGACCGCGATGACGGCGGCCGCGCCGAGCGGGTTGGGGTCGCCGTTCAGGTGGGCGAGCGCGGCGCGGCCTGCGACCGGTTCGCAGTCGGGGTGCTCGAACGAGGCGATGAGGCTCTCGCGCCGGGCGGCGACGATCTCGGCCACTCTGCGGGGCGCCTCGGGGTCCGGCTCGACCCTTCTGCCCGTTCCGTCACCGCGCCGCGGCAGGAGCCGTTCCGTCCACTCGGCAGGAAGGATCAGTCGATCTTCTTGCGCTGCAACGGTTTCGCTCATGTCGGTCCTTCGTGGGGGCGGTCGGTTCCCCAAGATCATAGAGACAGGGTGCGACATCCCCCCGCGGTCACCGCACCGTGAGCCGTTCGAGAAAGGAGAGGACCTCGGAGGCGGCGACCGGGTCGAGGCCGCGCGGGGCGGGGTCGCCCGCGGACTCGCCCGTGCTGAGCCGCACCGCCTTCAGTGTCTGATGCGGCTCGTAGGCGGGCGCGGCGGGGTCGATGCCGGGCGCGAGGCCGAGCAGGAGGAACCCGGCCCCGGGCAGCTCGCGCTTGAGCCCCAAGGGCTCCCCGGGGTCGCTGAACGCGTCGCTGTAGCTCCACCAGGAGCGGGCGCGCCAGGCCCCGACGAGCGGCCCGACCGGGACGCGCAGGCCCTCGAAGCGGGTCAGGCGGCCGGTCGCGGCCTCCTCCGGGGTGAGCGCCACGACGGGGCGGGCGAGCTGCGGGAACGGCTGCACCAGTTCGTAGTCGGCGAAGACTTCCGCCCACGCGGCGGTCTCGGCGCCGAGCAGCACCGGATGCGGCAGGCGCACCGCGGACCGCTCGGGGAGGCGGCGGCCGCTGTCGTGGACGTCGGCGAACGTGCCGTCCTCGGCCACCCGGAACGAGGTCCACTCGCGGCCCTCGGTGTACTGCCACACCACGCGGCGGGCGAGGTGGCGCATGAGGGCGTGGCGGGCGAAGTACCGCTCGAAGTCGGCGCGCGACCACACCCGGCCCGCGGTCATGGCCCGCTCCAGGCGCTTCACCTGCTCGGTTCCCACGGACTTCAGGCTCCGCTTGAGCCGGTCGAACCGGGCCGCGGCGTCGGCCGCGGCCTCGGGGTCGTCGTCCGCGTCGGGCTTCGGAAGGCTCTTGCGTACCTTGCCTTTCGGGTCGATCACGAACGGCTTCAGCTGCTCGTCGAAGCCGACGGTGAAGGCGCGCGGCCCGAAGTCGAGGGCCATGCGGCCGTCCGCGTCGAGCTCGAAGTCCGGCACGAGCCGGTCGAGGAGCTGCTCCTCGTCGAGCCCGAGCCGGGCCGCGATCCGGTCGACCTCGGCGAGCGCAGCCTTCTTCAGTCCTTTGTAGGTGGAGGTGCGGGAGATGCGGTGGACCGCGGCGAGGGCCTCCTCGGTGCCGACGGCGCCGAGCAGTTCGAGGCCGCGCACGGCGCGCTTGTGGAGGCTCCGGCCCGGCCACTCGTGGATCAGCGCTTCGAGGCGCCGCACGCCGTCGTCGTCGGCGAAGCGCGCGAGCTGCGCGAACGCCCACGGATTGCCGCGGTCGGCGGCGAGGTCCCAGGAGGTGAACACGCCCCAGGAGAGCTCGCGGAGGCTCGCGGCGTCGCAGTGCGCGATGGCCGCGTCCACGGCGGGGTGCGGGGACTTCGGGGTGTCGAGGGCCAGCGCGGCGATGAGGTTGCCGACGGCGTCCTGCGGCAGGCGGGCCTTGCGGCCCTTGAGGAGCACGGGCGTCGCGGCGCACATCGCGGTCCAGGCGGGGGCGGCCTTGCGGCCGCGCGGCGGTTCGGCGAGGGCCGCAGGGACGTCGGCGGTCTCGGGAGGGAGGCCCCGGTGTTCGAGGAGCGCGTCGATGCGGTCGCGGTCGGCCGGGTCGAGGGCCTCGCGGGCGGGGCCGTGGAGGAGCGGGTGGGATTCGACGACGCCGATGAGCCGGGCCCGCTGCGCGGTGTCCGCGTCCGGCGCGAGCGCGGCGACGGCGCGGAGGGTGCGGACCGGGAAGCGCACGGCGCCTTCGAGTGCGAGGTCCCAGGTGCGGAGGGTCCCGCTGTGCTCCAGGAAGAAGCGGACGGCCGGGTCGGCGGGCAGGGTGCGGAGCGCGTCGAGCAGGAACGCCCGCCGCTCGGGGTCGGTGTCGGGGCGGCCGGCGGCGACGGCGAGCAGCGGGGCGCAGTCGGGTCCGACGCCGTCGACGAGGGTCCAGACGACGTGCGGGAACTGGGCGATCGCCTGGAGCCGCACGAGGCGGGCGCGTTCGAGCTGGTCCATGGAGGAGACGCACTGGAAGAGCCAGTTGTCGACGGCGAAGTCGGCGAAGCGGCGGCGCGGGCGCTCCTCGCAGACGGCGTCGACCCAGTCGCCGCGCTCGGGGAACAGGAGGGCGCGGACGGCCCGCTGGAGCGGGTTGCGGTCCTTGGCTTCGAGGAGGCGCTCGATGCGCCGGTACTCGGGTTCGGGCATGGCGGCGAGGTGGGTCCGGAGGCGCTTGGCCTCCCAGGCGAGGTGGCGCCAGGGGCCCTCGTCGGGGTCGGCGGGGACCGGTTCGAGCGCGATCGGCCCTTCGTTCCGGTAGGGGGTGCCGCGCAGGACCCGGTCGACGGTCTTGACCGCGTAGTACTCCAGGAGCGCGGCGGCGGCGAACTCGCTGCCGTGCTCGCCGAGCCAGGCGTCGTACTGGCTGTAGTTCCGCTCGCGCCACAGCGGGGTGCCGACGGCGTCGTCGACGACGAACGCGGCGGCCGCGCCGAGCGGGTCCGGCCTGCCGTCGAGGTAGGCGAGCAGGGCGGCGGCGATGGCGGGATCGGTTCGCGGATCCGCCGCGGCGGCGTGCAGGTGCTCGCGGCGCTGCTCGATCCCGGCCTCGCGCCACCACGCCGTGTGGCCGTCGAGGATCGCGAAGGACGCCGCCGCGCGCCCGCCGCGGCGCGGGAGCGCCTCGGCGAGCTGGTCGGCGGTGAGCGCGAAGGCGTGCTCGTCGGGGAGGTCCACGGTCAGTCCTTCGCGGTGATCCGGGTGAGGGCCGCGAGGACCTCGGAGGCGGTCACCGGGTCGATGTCGGTGGGGTGGTTCGGCTCGGGGTTGCGGCCGGCGACGGACCACCAGTAGTCCTCGGTCGCCATGATGCGCACGCCCGAGAGGGTCTGGACGGGGTTCTCGGCGATCATGCCGACCCAGATGCCCGGGTCGAGGGCGACGGTGATGAAACCGCCTGCGGGGAGCGGGAAGTGGAGGCCGGGTTCGACGCCGCCGTCCTCGGGCGCGGACCGCTGCCAGCCCTTGCCCGTGAGGCCGAGGAGCTTCCCGACCTCGACCTTC
The DNA here is from genome assembly GCA_040643255.1 of Glycomyces sp. NPDC047369. Taxonomy (GTDB): domain Bacteria; phylum Actinomycetota; class Actinomycetes; order Mycobacteriales; family Micromonosporaceae; genus Glycomyces. The sequence goes on from JBEYTX010000005.1 coordinate 423,310, forward strand.
GCGCCCTCGAAGCGGGCGAGGCGCCCGGTCTCCAGTTCTTCGGCGGTGAAGGCGAGGACGGGGCGGGAGAGCTGCTCGAAGGGTTGCAGGATCTCGTAGTCGGCGAAGATCCCGGCCCAGTCGGCGGCCCGCTCCCCCATGCGGAGCGGGTGGTCGAGGCGGATCACGGCGTCGTCGGGGAGGTCGAACGCGTCGTCCTCGACGTCGGTGTAGGTGCGGTCCTCCGCGACGCGGAACGCGGTCGCGGCGCCGCCGGACTCGGCGGACCACACGAGGCGGCGCGCGAGGTGCCAGGTGAGCGGGTGGCGCACGTAGTAGCGGTCGAACTCGTCGCGGGTCCAGGTGCGGCCGTTGATCATCGCGGCTTCGAGGCGCTGGACCTGGTCGGCGGAGACCGTCCGCAGCTCCTTCTTGAGGAGCGCGAACCGCTTGTAGGCGGCGTCGGCCTGCTCGGCGTCGTCCTTCGCGCCAGGCTTGGGGAGGGACTTGCGGGGCTTGCCGGTCTCATCGGTGACGAACGGCTTGAGCTGCTCGTCGAACACGACGGTGAACGCGCGCGGCCCGTAGTCGAGGACGAGCGCGCCCTCCTCGCCGAGCCCGAAGTCCGGGAGGAGCCGGTCGGCGAGCTGCTCGCGGGTGAGGCCGAGGCCGTCGGCGATGGCCGCGATCTGGACGCGCGCTTCTTCCTTGAGCGCCTTGAACTTCACCTTCTCGGCGATCCCCTGGATGGCGCGCAGGGCCGCTTCGGAGCCGATGGCGCCGAGCACGCCGAGGCCGTTGACGGCCCGCTTGTGATGGGCCTGGCCGGGCCATTCGCGCACGAGCGGGGCGAGGAGGCGCACGGTGTCGTCGTCGGCGAAGTGGGCGAGCTGGGTGAGCGCCCAGCCGTCCTTCGAGGGGGCGCCGGAGGACAGCCACAGGCGGAACAGGCCGCGGGAGAAGCGGGTCAGGGACGCGCGGTCGCAGGCCGCGGCGGCGGTCTCGAGCCCCGCGTACGGGTAGTCCGGTGTGGACAGTGCGAGGACGGTGATGAGGTGGCGCACCGCGTCGCCGGGGAGCGCGCGGTCCCCGGCGGCGGTGAGGACCTGCGGCAGGAGCCGCGGGGCGGCCCACGCGCCGGGCTTGGGGACCTTGACGCCGCGCGGTTCGAGCGGGTCGCCGTCGAGGAGGTCGCGGATCGCCTGCGCCGCTTCGGGGCCGTACGGCGAGGCGGCGGCCGTGACGGCGCCGGTGCCGATGCGGAGCGCGATGTTCCACAGGGCCCCTTCGGCGTTGCCGCGGAGCTTCCGGTCGGCGCCGAGGGCGTCGGGGACGAGCAGGGCCGCGGCCTCGGCTCCGTGGCGCTCGAACCAGGCGACGGCGCTGACGCGGGCGCCCTTGAGACGGGCGTACCAGTCGGCGGCGAGCCGGGCGGCCTCGACGCTGAGGATCGGGACCAGGGCCTCGTGGTAGTTCGGGTGCGAGCGCAGGGCGGTGACGACCTTGTCGGCCGCGAGCGGCCCGAACCGGGCGAGGACCACTTTGAGGTCGCCGGTCGTGTAGGGGCTGAAGGACCCGTCCCACTTCTCCAGCGCCTGGAGGGCGAAGGAGGTCGGCGCGTAGGTGACCATGACGGAGTAGTTGTGGCGCACCGCCCCGCGCCCGATGCCGCCGCGGTCGAGCATCTTCTGCCAGTCGGCGTCGGTCTGGTTCCGGAAGTAGTCGTACTCCGGCTTCGCCCAGCGGTCGGCCTCGCCTTCGGCCCAGACGACGCGCGGCCGCGCGTCGGAGGCGGTCGCGACGACGGCGGGCTTGCGCTTGGCGCGCTTGGCGGTCCACGGCGGGGCGGTGAGGAGCGGCGGCAGGTCGGCGGGGTCGGCGTCCGGGATCGCCGAAGGGGCCAGGAGGTCGGCGATCACGGCCGCGTCGTCGCCTTCGAGGGCAACGCGGGCGGCCCGCGTCGCGTCCTCGGCCAGCGCGGCGAGGCGCGGGCGCAGCTCGGGGACGTCGGCGCGGGCCGCGGCGGCCACGGCGTGCAGCACGCGCCCGGGGAAGCGGGCCGCGGCCGCGGCGGCGGCCTCGTAGACGTGGGCCTCGTCGAGGCGTCCGATGAGGTGCGCCACGGCCTCGTCGGAGGGCAGGCGCCCGACCGCGTCGAGGATGAGCTTGCGGTCGCCGACGTCGATCTGCTGGCGGGAGGTCGCGGCCAGGACCGGCAGGGCGTCGGTCCCGAGGTTGTCGAGGAGCGCGGCGGCGACGTCCTGGTTGAACGCCCACGGTTCGAGCCGCGACACGCCTGCGGCCGTGAGGAGGTCAATGCGGTCGACGCTCATGGCGAGGAGCATGTGGGTGACGGCGTCGCCGGTCCCCTTGTGCTCGCGGCAGACCTCCTCGGCCCAGGCGGCCTGCTCGGGCATGACGATCGTGGCGATGAACCGCGAGACGGGGTCGGTGCGGGTCAGGTCGAGCGCGGCGACGGCCGCCTCGTACTCGGCGTCGTCGGCCGCGGCGAGGAGCCCGCGGAGCGCGTTGAAGGCCCGCCCGAACTCCCAGCGGAGGGTCCCGAGCTCGTGGAGGGTCTTGCGGCGGACCTGGCGCTCGCGGATCGTGTGCGGCTGGTTCCAGCGGCCCGACGCGTTCCAGGCGTGGAAGGCGAGGCGGTGCGCGCACGCGGCGGCCGCGAACGCGAGGCCGTGGTCCAGGGCCCAGGCGTCGAGTTCGGGGCGGAGCGTGGAGTCGCGCTTGACCTCCAGCATGACGAGCGCGGAGAGGACGGCGGCGCCCTCGGGGTCGGGGTCGCCGTCGAGGTGGCGCAGGGCCGCGGCGGCGAAGTCCGCGTTGTAGGCCTGCGCGAGGGCGTGCCGGAGGTCGGGGTCGTTGAACTTGAGCCGGCCGCGGACCTGCTTGGGGCCCTCGGAATCGAGGACGGGCGGTTCGCCGGTGCGCACGCCGCGGCGGGGCGGCAGCTCGGCGAGCCAGCGGGCGGGGATCTCAAGGCGGTCTTCGGAGGTCATGCGCGGTCCTTCTGGTGGCCGGTGAGGCGGGTGAGGGCGCCGAGGGCCTCGGCGGCGGCGACGGGGTCGAGGGGGACGGTCGGTGGGACGGGGTCGCCTCCGAAGGTCCCGAGGTCGGCGAAGTGGACGGAGGCGGTGGTCTGCACCGGGTGCTCGGCGGTGTACCCGAGGTCGATGCCGGGCGCGACGCGGAGGACGAGGAAGCAGCGGTTCGCGAGTTTGTACGTGAACCCGGGGACGAGCCCGCCGTCGCCGGGGTAGCCGCGGGACCAGCCGCGCCGGGAGAGGCCGAGGAGGCGCCCGGTGTCGACGGTCGCGCCCTCGAAGCGGGCGAGGCGCCCGGTCTCCAGCTCCTCGTCGGTGAACGCGAGCACGGGCCGGTCGAGCTGGTCGAACGGCTGGAGAACCTCGTAGTCGGCGAGCACTTCGGCCCAGCGCGCGGCGGTGCCGCCGAGGAGCGCGGGGTGGGCGAGGCGCACCGATGCCGTTGCGGGCAGCGCGAACGCGTCGTCGTCGAGGTCGCTGAAGGTGCCGTCCTCGGCGATGCGGAACCCGGTCCCGTCGGCGAGCCAGACGAGGCGGCGGGCGAGGTGCCCGGTGAGGGCGTGGTCGACGAGGTGGCGGCGGAACTCCCCCGCGTCCCAGGTGCGGCCGGAGACCATCGCCGCTTCGAGGCGGGTCACCTGCTCTTTGGCGACGGACTTGAGTTCCTTGCGCAGGGCCTGGAACCGGCGGTAGGCGTCGTCGGCGACGGTGGCGTCGTCCTTCGCGCCGGGCTTGGGGAGGCTCTTGCGGGCCTTCCCGGACTCGTCGATCACGAAGGGCCGCAACTGCTCGTCGAAGGCGACGGTGAACGTGCGGGTCCCGTAGTCGACGGTGCGGACGGCGGCGTCGCCGAGCCCGAAGTCCGGGACGAGCCGGTCGGCGAGCTGCTCGCGGGAGAGCCCGAGTTCCGCGGCGACTTTGTTGATCTGCTCGTAGGCCTCCCACATGAGGGCCTTGAACTGGACCTTGTCGGCGGTGGTCTGGATGGCGCGCAGGGCTTCCTCGGTGCCGATCGCGCCGAGCACGCCCAGGCCGGCAACGGCGCGCCTGTGCTGGCCGTCGCCTGGCCACTCGCGCAGGCGGTCGGCGAGGAGCCACACGGTCGCGTCCTCGGCGAAGTGCGCGAGCTGCGTCAGCGCCCACTGGTCCTTCGCGGGCGCGCCGACGGCGAGCCACTGCTCGAAGACCGCGCGGGAGAACCGTGCGAGGGACGCCCGGTCGCAGGTCGCGGCGACCACGTCCAGGCCCTGGTAGGGGTACTCGGGGGCGGTGAGGGCGAGGACGGTGAGCAGGTGCCGCACCGCGTCGTCGGGCAGCGCCCGCTCGCCGCCCGCGAGGAGGACCTGCGGGAACATGACCGGCACGGCCCAGGGGCCGGGCTTGGGGAGCTTCGCCCCGCGCGGTTCGAGGGGGTCGCCGTCGAAGAGGGCGGCGACGGCGGCGACCGCTTCGGGGCCGTAGGGCTCGGCGGCTCCGATGACCTCCTTGTCGCCCAGCCGGACCGCGAGGTGGAACAGCGCGGCCTCGGCGTACTTGCGGCGGTCCTTGTCGGCGCCGAGGGCGTCGGGGACGAGCACGGTGGCGACGGCGATGCCGTGCCGCCCGAACCAGGCGGCGGCGGGGACGCGGTCGGTCTTGCGGCGCACGTACCGCTCGGCGACGTGCCTGGCGGCGTCGAGGCTGAACACCGGGCCGAGGACCTGGTCGAAGTCGCAGTACTCGGCGGCCTTGACGGCCTTGGGGATCGCGCCGGGCCCGTAGCGGGCGAGGATCGCGAGCATCTGGTCCTGGCCGGGTTCGGCGTCGGAGGCGAGCCACCGCTCGTAGAGCGGGTCGGCGGCGTCGGGGGGCCCGAACGCGATGAGCGAGGAGAGGACGTAGCGGGCGGTGCTGCCGGTGAGGCGGGCGGCGTCCTCGCGCCAGCTCGCGGCGGACTCCGGGTCGTCCACATAGGTGGCGATGAGGTCGAGCCAGCGTTCGCGTTCGCCGTCGTTCCAGGCGAGGCGCGGTTCCCCGACGGGTTCGAGGCCGTCGATGATCCGGGGTTTCACTCTGCGGCGCTTGACGGTCCAGGGCGGGGCGGTGAACAGGTAGTGCAGGTCGGCGGGGTCGGCGTCGGGGACGGGGCGCTGCGCGAGGCCGGTGACGGCGGCGCGTTCGGCATCGGTGAGGCCGTCGAGGGTCCCGGCCTCGGCGGCCACGGCGGCGAGGCGGCCGCGCCGGGCGGGGGCGGCGTCGGGGGCCGCCGCGGCGACGGCGCGGAGCACCGCTTCCGGATGGCGGCGGGCGCCTTCGACCGCGCCGTCGAAGGCGTGCGGCTCGTCGAGCTTCGCGACCAGGTGCGCGGCGCCTTCGGGGAGCAGGGCGAGGCCCTTGACGAGGAGGCGGCGGTGGTCGGCGCTGAGGTGCCAGCGGGTGCCGAAGGTGCGGGAGAGGAGGCCGAACGCCTTGGGGCCGAGGGAGTCGAGGATCGCGGCGACGTGCTCGGCGCCGAGGTGGTACTCCTCGAACTTGTGGACCCGGGCGGCCTTGAGGTGGGCGGTCGCGGAGACGAAGTGGCACAGGAACCGCTGGCTGGCGCCGGAGGAGTCGTGCTCGCCGTACTCGTCGCAGACCTCGGCAACCCAGTCGGTCTCGTCGGGGAGGAGGAGTGCGGCGGCGAGGCGCTGCGAGGGGCGGTGGCGGTGCTCGGCGACGGCGGCGACGACGGCCCGGTACTCCTCGTCGGTCGCGGCGGCGAGGTGCGCGCGGAGGTCCGCGATGACGCCGTTGTCCATGTCGCGGTGGAGGGACCGGTGCTGGTGCCAGGACGCGTCGGTGAGGTACAGGCTCCCCATCTGCGGGCGTTCGCCTTCACGGAGGTAGGCGGCCAGTTCCACCGCATGGCGTTCGACGAACGCGCACACGGTCCAGGGGAGGCCGCGGGCGACGAGCCAGGCGTCGAGTTCGAGGCGGGTCCACTCGTCGGCGGTGTGCGGGCCGACGTGCCGCAGCAGCTCTCCGGCCGCGACGGCGCCGTCGATGTCCGGTGCGCCCGAGAGGTAGTCGTCGATCGACTGGCGGTGGCGGCGGTTGCGCTTCATGTGGAGGATGCGCGCGAGGAGGTCGGCGTGGATCTCGAACCGCTCGGCGAGGAGGTCGGGCGCGTCGGGGTCCGGTGCGGTCGGCGTCCCGGGGCGCGTCCCGCGGCGCGGGAGGAGCTTCGCGGCCCAGGCCGCGGGGAGGTCTAGAGCAGTCATCTCGTCTTTCCAGGACGGGGGGTGCCGCCCCGAGGATACGGTCCCGGTGCGACACCCCTTGCAGGTGAGCGGGTCAGGGGCGGCCGGTGAGGCGGGACAGGGAGCCGAGGACCTCGGCGGCGGTGACCGCGTCGATCGCCGCGGGGCGGCCGCGCTTCGCGATCTGCTCGTCGGTCCAGTAGTACCGCTCCAGGTCGGCGAGGTGCACGGCCCGGAGGGTCTGCTCGGGGGACTCGCCGATCGCGCCGACGTAGACGCCGGGGTCGAGTTCGACGGTGACGAAGCCGCCGCCCGGGAGTCGGTAGGCGAGGCCGGGTTCGACGCCGCCGTCCTCGGGGGACGCGCGCCGCCAGCCGCGCTTGGTCATGCCGAGGACGCGGCCGACGTCGACCACGGCGCCCTCGAAGCGGGTGAGGCGGCCGGTCTCCAGTTCCTCGTCGGTGAACGTGAGCACGGGCCGGTCGAGCTGGTCGAAGGGCTGGAGGATCTCGTAGTCGGCGAGGATCTCGGCCCACGCGGCGACCTGGTCCGCCAGGTGGACGGGGTGGGCGACGCGGATCGCGGCGCCCTCGGGGAGGTCGATCGCCTCGTCCTCGGCGTCACTGAAGGAACCGTCCTCGGCGATGCGGAACCCGGTGTGCGTCCCGTCCGCCTCGAAGGCCCACACGAGGCGGCGCGCGAGGTGCCTGGTGAGCGCGTGGTCGACGAAGAACCGGCGGAACTCCTCGGGGGTCCAGGAGCGGGTGGAGGTCATGGCGGCTTCGAGGCGCGCGATCTGGTCGCTCGCGACGGCCCGCAGCTCCTTCTTCAGGGCCGTGAACCGCTGGTAGGCGGCGGTCGCCAGGTCCGGGTCGTCCTTCGCGCCGGGCTTGGGGAGGACCTTGCGGGGCTTGCCGTCCTCGTCGGTGACGAAGGGCTTCAGGGCCTCGTCGAACGCGACGGTGAACTTCCGGGTCCCGTAGTCGAGGACGAGTGCGGCGTCCTCGCCGAGCCCGAAGTCCGGGACGAGGCGGTCCGCGAGCTGCTCGCGGGAGAGCCCGAGGTCGGCGGCGATGCGCTCGATCTGGCGGCCCGCCTCTTCCTTGAGCGCCTTGAACTTAACGCGGTCGGCGATGACCTGGATGGCGCGCAGGGCCTCTTCGGAGCCGAGCGCGCCGAGCACGGCCAGGCCGGTGACGGCGCGCTTGTGCTGCGACTGGCCGGGCCATTCGCGGATGAGCGGGGCCAGGGCCCAGACCGTCTCGTCCTCGCCGAAGTGCGCGAGCTGCGTGAGGGCCCAGGAGTCCTTGGGGGGCGCGCCGATCGACAGCCACAGCTGGAACACGGCGCGGCCGAAGCGCGCGAGGGACGCCCGGTCGCAGGCCTCGGCGACCACGTCGAGCCCCGGGTAGGGGTACTCGGGGCTCGCGAGCGCGAGGACGGTGAGCAGGTGCCGCGTCGACTCGGCGGGGAGGGCCTTGCCGTTCTTGAGGAGGACCTGCGGGAGGGTCGCCGGGGAGGCCCAGGCGCCGGGCTTGGGGAGCTTGACGCCGCGGGGTTCGAGCGGGTCGCCGTCGAGGAGCGCGGCGATCGCCTGGGCCGCTTCGGGTCCGAAGCCCTCGGCCGCGGCGGTGGTCTCGGCGGCGCCGAAGCGCATGGCGAGGTGGAGGAGCGCGGTCTCGGCGTAGCGGCGCAGCTTCTTGTCGGCGCCGAGCGCGTCGGGGACGAGGTAGGGGACGGCGGCGAGGCCGTGGCGCGCGAACCACTGCGCGGCCGAGGTGCGGGCGGACTTGAGGCGGTCGAGGCGTTCGGCGGCGAGGCGGGCGGCGGACAGGTCCAGGATCGGGCCGGGCAGGCGCAGGAAGGTCGGGTCCTTGCGCGCGGCGGCGACCGCGTGCCCGGCGACGCGCTCGCCGTAGCGGGCGAGGATGCGCAGGACCGTGTACTCGTAGCCGTAGTAGTCCTTGTTCAGCCACCGGTGCAGGTGCGGTTCGGCCTTGGCGGGGTCGCCGAAGGCGAGGAACGACTCGATCTGCCAGTCGTAGGTGTCGGGGCCGGGCTCGTCCCAGTCGTCGTACTCGCCGTCGTAGTCCCAGGGCTGCTTGAGGCCGAGCCATTCCTCCTGTTCGCCTGGGGCCCAGGCGAGTGCGATGCCCGCGGGGGCTTCGAGGCCCTCGATGACGACGGGCTTGGCCTTGGCGCGCTTGACGGTCCACGGCGGTGACGTGAGGAGCGGCGGGAGGTCGGCGGCGTCGGCTTCGGGGGCGCGGCCGTTCTCGGCGAGGAGCGCGTCGAGGGCGGCGCGGCCGGCGTCGTCGAGGCGGGCCCGCTCCGATTCGGGGATGAGGGACGCGAGGGCGATGAGGCGGAAGCGGGCGTCGCCGGTGGTGCGGCCGGCGCGGGCGAGGATCGTCCGCAGGGCGCGCTGGGGGAAGCGGGCGGCGGCCTCGGCGGCGGGCTCGAACACGTGGGGTTCGTGGAGGCGCTTGACGAGGAGGTCCATGGCCGCGTCGGCGGGGATCGCGGCGACGGCCCGGTAGAGGGTCTTGCGGAACTCGGCGGGCAGGTGGCCGCTCTGGCCGAGGGTCCGCTCGATGATCGGGAGCGCCCCGGCGCCGAGTCCGGTGAGGAGCGCGGCGACGGCGGCCGTGTCGGTGTAGTACTCGTTGAGTTCGGTGATCCCGGCGGCGTCGAGTTGCCCTGGGGCGCTGACGGAGTGGGCCATGATGGCGTCGCACCAGCCGTAGGAGCGGACCTGCGCGTACTCGGGCATGGCCTCGTCGGCCCAGGCGGTCTCGTCGGGCAGGAGGATCGCGGCGGCGATGCGCTTGAGGGGCGTGTCGCGGACGGGCGCGACGGCGGCGACCACGTCGGCGTACCCGGCGTCGGGGAGGTCGGCGAGGACGGACCGGACGGCGGCGAGGCCGCCCTGCTCGTGCTCGTGCATGAGGGGGCTCATGTAGTCGAAGTGGACGGGGACCAGGACGCGGTGCTCGTAGCCGCTGCCGCTGCTGGAGCGCTGGTGGACGGCGAGGCGCTCGACGGCGGCGGCGACGGCGAACGGGAGGCCGTGCTCGGCGGCCCAGCCGTCGAACTCGGGGCGCAGCCAGGAGTCGGAGCGGCGGCTGTGGGCGTCGCACATGAGGGCGGCGACCGCGGCGGCGCCGCGCGGGTCGGCCTTCCCGGCGAGGAACGCCTCCGCGGCGTCGACGTGGTCGGCGTTGTCCTCGCGCGCCAGCGCGAGCCGGACCTTGGGGGCGCGGGCGTCGACCTTGCGGCGCAGCTTCTCCCCCGCTTCGGCATCGAGGACCACGGGCTTCCCGGTGCGGCGGCCGCGGCGCGACATGGGCCGCGAAGCCCAGCCGGAGGGCAGTTCGAGCGAGTCTTCTTGGGGGGCAACGTGTTCAGTCATGCGCGTCCTTCGAGCGACCGGGGTTGGAAGCACCGAGACTATGCGCCGGGTGCGACAGCGCCCCTCGAACAGCCCGTCGCGCGGGATCTTGCGCGGGGCGGGGAGGTGAACTAGGCTCGGGGAGTCCCGTTCACCGGCATACCGTCCCGTTCAGCGGGACTTCCGTCCTGGGAGGACCCCTTGACCGACTCCGCGTTCCTCGACTTCACCAGCGCCGCAGAGACCTCCGCCGCGAACGAGCGGCACTTCAGCGCGCTCCGGCGCGGCGAGGCGAGCACCGACCGGATCGCGTCGGTCCGGATCTCGGCGGCGACGCTGCCGCTCAAGGGCGCGATCAGCGACGCGAAGGTGCTCACCGGGCGCCAGAAGCCGCTTCGCGACGTGGCGTTCCTGTTCGCGGAGATCCGAACCGAGGCGGGCCTGGAGGGGATCGGCTTCAGCTACTCGAAGCGCGCGGGGGGCGCGGGCCAGTTCGCGCACGCGCGCGAGGTCGCGCCCGAGCTGATCGGCGAGGACCCCAGCGACATCCAGCGGATCTGGACGAAGCTGGTGTGGGCGGGCGCGTCGGTCGGGCGCTCCGGCCTTGCGGTGCAGGCGGTCGCGGCGTTCGACATCGCCCTGTGGGACCTCAAGGCCAAGCGCGCCGGGCTGCCGCTCGCGAAGCTCCTCGGGGCGCACCGCGACTCGGTGGCCTGCTACAACACCTCGGGCGGGTTCCTGTCGTCCTCGATCGAGGAGGTCATCGAGAACGCGCGGGCGACGGCCGCGGCCGGGATCGGCGGCGTCAAGATCAAAGTGGGGCAGCCGGACACGAAGCTGGACCTGCGGCGCGTCGCGGCCGTCAAGGAGGCGATCGGCGACCGGATCGACCTCATGGTCGACGCGAACCAGCAGTGGAACCGGAGCACCGCGGTCCGCATGGGCCGGGCGCTCGAGGAGTTCGACCTGACGTGGATCGAGGAGCCCCTCGACGCGTATGACGCGGAGGGCCACGCGGACCTCGCCCGGGAGCTGGCGACGCCGATCGCGACGGGCGAGATGCTCACGTCCGTGGCCGAGCACGCCGAGCTGATCCGGCACCGGGGCGCCGACTTCATCCAGCCGGACGCGCCGCGCGTCGGCGGCATCACGCCGTTCCTGAAGATCATGGCGCTCGGCGAGGCCGCGAACCTGCGGATGGCCCCGCACTACGTCATGGAGCTGCACCTGCACCTCGCGGCGGCCTACGAGCACGACCCGTGGGTCGAGCACTTCGACTGGCTGGAGCCGCTGTTCAACGAGCGCTTGGCGACCGAGGGCGGGCGCATGCTCGTCCCGGCGCGCCCCGGCATCGGGGTGAGCCTCAGCGAGCAGGCGCGGGCCTGGACGACGGCGACCGAGACCTTCGGCGCGTGACGGCGGACGGCCCGGCACGGTGGCGTGCCGGGCCGCCACTACGCTTGTGGACACCCGGCGCCCCCTCCTCGACGTGCGCCGCCGATGACTGCGGAGGATGAGGTCATGCCGCGCGCGGAGGCGCCCCCGAAAGGCTCGCTCGACCGGGCCCTGGAGATCTTCGACGTGCTCACGGTGCGCGGCGGGGCCACGACCGCGGAGCTCGTCGCGGCGACCGGCGCGTCCCGCAGCGCGGTGTACCGGCTCGTGGAGCGGCTCCAGGCCGCCGAGTACCTCGCGCACGCCGACGGCCGCTGGCGGCTCGGGCCCGCCGTGGCCCGCATGGCGATGGCGGCCGTGCAGCGCATGGACGTGTTCGCCGCGGCCCCGCCGCTCCTGCGCGACCTCGCGGCGCGCACCGGCGAGACCGTGAACCTCGGGGTCCTGAGCGGCGACGAGATCGTGTTCGTGTTCCGTGAGCTGGGCCGCCACGCGGTGCAGGTCCGGTCGGAGCTGGGGGCGCGGAGGCCGTTGCACGCCACCGCGGTAGGCAAGGCGTACCTGGCGGGGCTCGACCCCGAACGGGCCCGGGCCCTCATCGACGGCCTGGAACTCGCGGAGTTCACCGGCGAGACGATCACCGACCCGGCGCGGCTGCGCCGCGAGGTCGAGGCGATCCGCGTCCGGGGATGGTCGGAGGAGCGCGGCGAGTTCGACGCGTCCAGCACCTGCTTCGGCGCGCCCGTGTTCGACCAGGCCGGGGAGGTCGTCGGGTCCGTGAGCGTCGCGGGACCGACGGTGCGGATCGCGGGCGCCGCCTTCGGGCCGCTCGTGGCCGACGCCGCCGGGACGGTGTCCCGCCGGCTCGGATACGTCCGGCCCGAAGGCGCCTGACCGCATCAGTTTCAGTCCGCCGCGGCGGCCCGCTCGGTCTGCCTGGCGCGCACGGTCCGCAGGACCGGGACGACCACGACGGTGAGCACCAGGACCGCGACGAGCGTCCCCGAGACGGGGCGCTGCACGAACTCGGTGAGGTCGCCGCCGAACAGGCGCATCGACCGGCGGAACGAGGCCTCCAGGAGCGACCCGAGGACGAACGCGAGCACGAACGGCCCCGGCTCGAATCCGAGCTTGCGCATCCCGTAGCCGAGCAGCCCCAGCCCGATCATGAGCAGCATGTCGAAGGCGTTGTTGCGGATCGAGTACGCGCCGAGCATCGTGATGACCACGGTCAGCGGCGCGAGGATCCCCGGCCGGACCTTGAGCATCCGCACGAACACCCCGATGAGCGGGATGCTCAGGGCGAGCAGCAGGAGGTTGCCGACGTACATCGAGTTGACGACGCCCCAGAACACGTCCGGGTGCTCGCTCATCAGGCCCGGCCCCGGCGTGATCCCTTGCAGCATCAGCGCGCCGAAGAGGACCGCCATCGTCGCGTTCGCCGGGATGCCCAGCGTCAGCAGCGGGATGAACGAGGACGTCGCCGCCGCGTTGTTCGCCGACTCCGGCCCGGCCACGCCTTCGATGGCGCCCTTGCCGAACCGCGACGGGTCCTTCGCGGCCCGCTTCTCGACCGCGTACGACACCAGCGACGACATGGTCGCGCCCCCGCCCGGCAGGATGCCGAGCACGAAGCCCGTCACCGAGCCGCGCAGGATCGCCATCCGCGAGCGCAGCCAGTGCAGGCGGCTCGGGATCGCCCGCCCGAAGGCGGGCACGGCGGGCTGGGGCCGGTCGCGGTGCTCCAGGTTGTACAGGATCTCGCCGACCCCGAACAGCCCCATGGCGACCAGCGTGAAGTCGATGCCGTCGGCGAGCTGGTCGGTCCCGAACGTGAACCGGGGCGTCCCCAGCAGCGGGTCGAGCCCGACCGTGGCGATGAGCAGGCCCAGCGCGGCCGCGGCGGCGCTCTTCCACAGCGAGCCGGATCCGAGCGTGCCCACCAGGAAGATCCCGATGAGCGCGAGCACGGTGTACTCGGCCGGGCCGAATGCCAGCGCGACCCCCGCGAGGGCGGGCGCGATGAACGTCAGCAGCAGGATCGAGGCGGTGCCGCCGATGAACGAGGCGATGGCGGCGACGCCGAGCGCGGGCCCGGCCTCGCCTTTGCGCGCGAGCGCGTGCCCGTCCAGGGCGGTGACCACTGTGGATGCTTCGCCGGGCATCCGCAGGAGCACCGAGGTGATCGTGCCGCCGTACTGGGCGCCGTAGAAGATCCCCGCGAGCATGATGACCGCGGCGGTCGGCTCCAGGTTGTACGTGATCGGCAGCAGGATCGCGATCGTCGCGGCCGGGCCGAGGCCCGGGAGCACGCCGATGAGCATCCCCACGGTGACGCCGATGAGGCAGAACAGGAGGTTCTGCGGCTCGAACGCCACCGCGAAGCCGGAGAGCACGGTTGAGAAGTCCATGGTCCGCTCCGGCTAGAACGCGATGATGTGCGGCAGCGGCACACCGAGTCCGAGGATGAACAGGGCGTACGCGACGGCGGTGGCGACGACCGCGATGACCGCGCTCGACAGCCACGACTCGCGGCCGAGGAACCGCAGCCACGCGAACAGCAGCAGCAGCGTCGGCAGCTCGAACCCGACGACCTCGAACAGCGACGCGTAGACGGCGAGCGCGGCCGCGGCGGCGAGCACCGCGCCCGTCCCGCGCGTGAACGCCTCGGTGCCGTTCGCGGGCGCGGCCTCGAAGACCTTGGCGGACAGCGCGACCACGACGATGCCGACGCCGCACGCCACCAGGAGCGCGGCGACGACGAGGGGCCACAGCCCCGGCCCGGGGTCGGTGAGGCTCCCGATCTTCAGGCCGAACGCGAGCCACGCCGCGAACCCGCCGAGCGCGATCGGCACCGCCCCGGCGACGACGGCCTGCACGCGGCCGCCCGCCCGCGGCTCGTCGAACCCCTCCTCCTGGGGCGCTTCGGCATCGGACATGACAGCCTCGCTCATGCGCCGTCGCCGAGCTGGAGGCCCGCGTCGTCCACCAGGGCGGCGTACTCGGCGGCGGCCTCCGAGAGGTGCGTCTTGGCCTCCAGGTTGTCGACCTCCCAGCGGTCCATGTAGTTGTCCTGGAGGAACTGCCCGTACTCGGCGCCCTCGCGGGCCTCCTCGAACGCGAGCGACAGGACCCCGGCGGTCTCGTCCGGGACGTCGGCGGGGGCGACGATGAAGCGCCGCTGGTCCACGATCACGTCGAACCCGGCCTCGACCGCGGTCGGCACGTCCTGGAGGAACGGGCTGCGCTCCTCGGAGAACACCGCGATCGGACGCAGCTCGCCGGCCTCGACCTGCGGCATCGTCTCGGCGAGCGAGGCGGACACGGCGTCGACCTCCTGCCCGAGGAGGGCGGTCACCGCGGAGGCGCCGCCGTCGAACGGGACGTCGGTGGCGTCGATCCCGGCGCCGGTGAACAGCAGCTGCGCCGACAGCTGCGAGCCGGTGCCGACACCGGTGGTCGCGTAGTTGACGTGGTCGGCGGCGAGCAGGTGGTCCAGGGTCTCGTACGGCGAGTCCGCGTGCACGACGAGGACGTACGCCTCGTTGGTGAGCGTGGTGATGATCCGCAGGTCGTCGATGACGACCGCGTCCGGGTCCTCGACCGCGAGCGGCGTGATCGCGAACAGGGACTTGACGGCCAGGGCGATGGAGTAGCCGTCGGCCTTGCCCGCCAGCAGCTCCTTGAGGCCGACGGCGCCGTTCGCGCCGGGCTTGTTGGTGACGGCGAACGACTGGCCCAGGGGCTCCTCGGCGGCCTTGGCGATCGCGCGGCTGATGAGGTCGCCGGACCCGCCCGGGTCGAAGGGCACCATGAAGTCGACGGCTCGCTTCGGGAAGTCGCCTTCGGCCGCGTCGGCGCCGCCCTGCACCTGGCAGGCCGCGAGGGCGGCGAAGGGGGAGACGGCGGCCGCGGCGAGCAGCCCGCGTCGGGGGAAGGGGTTCATGTGTTCTCGACTCCTCATTGAGTGTTCTCGGTTCGCAGGGACGGTTTGTCAGGCCAGGCAGGGGCGCTTCGGGTCGAAGGTCCAGCCGGGGACCAGGTACTGCATGGCCGCGGCGTCGTCGCGCGCGCCGAGGCCGTGCTTCAGGAAGAGCTCATGGGCCGCCTCGACCTGGTCCAGGTCGAGGTCGACGCCGAGCCCGGGCGCGTCGGGCACGGCGATCCGCCCGTCGCGGATCGGCAAGGGCGCCTTGGTGAGGCGCTGGCCGTCCTGCCAGATCCAGTGGGTGTCGATCGCGGTGATCGCGCCGGGGGCGGCCGCGGCGGCGTGGGTGAACATCGCCAGCGACACGTCGAAGTGGTTGTTGGAGTGGGAGCCCCAGGTGAGGCCCCACGCCTCGCAGAGCTGGGCGACGCGCACGGAGCCGGACAGGGTCCAGAAGTGCGGGTCGGCGAGGGGGATGTCGACGGCGCCGGCGCGCACGGCGTGGCCGAGTTCGCGCCAGTCGCAGGCGATCATGTTGGTGGCGGTGGGCATCCCGGTGGCGCGGCGGAACTCGGCCATGACCTCCCGGCCGGAGTACCCGCCCTCGGCCCCGCAGGGGTCCTCGGCATAGGCAAGAATGCCGCTTAGGTTACGACACAGGGCAATTGCCGCTTCAAGGGACCAGGCCCCATTGGGGTCCAACGTGATCCGGGCGTCGGGGAACCGCTCGGCGAGCGCGGTGACCGCGGCGGCCTCCTCGGGGCCCGGGAGCACGCCGCCTTTGAGCTTGAAGTCCCGGAAGCCGTAGCGGGCGTACGCGGCCTCGGCGAGCGCGACGACCGCGTCGGGCGTGAGCGCTTCCCGGTCGCGCAGGCGGAACCAGTCGTCCACGTCGCCATCACCGTCGCCGTCGCGGTACGGGAGGTCGGTCTTTCCCTTGTCGCCGATGAAGAACAGGTACCCGAGGACGGGCACGTGGTCGCGCTGGACGCCGTCGCCGAGGAGCGCCGCGGCCGGGACGTCGAGGAACTTCCCGAGCAGGTCGAGCAGGGCCGCTTCGAGCGCGGTCTCGGCGTGGACGGCGACGCGCTGGTCGAAGGTCTGGCGCCCGCGCCCGGCGGCGTCGCGATCGGCGAAGGCGCGCCGGACCTCGGTGAGGATCGCGTTCCAGGTGCCGATCGGTTTGCCGACGACGAGTCCGCGCGCGTCCGCGATCGTGTCGGCGATGGCCTGCCCGCCGGGGACCTCGCCGACGCCGGTGGCGCCGGAGTCGTCGGTGAGGATCACGAGGTTGCGGGTGAAGAACGGGCCGTGGGCGCCGGACAGGTTGAGCAGCATGGAGTCCCGCCCCGCGACGGGGACGACGCGGAGGCCCGTGACGACGGGGGTGCTCACCGCAGCTCCTCCGGGAGGAGCGCGGCGGGGAAGTCCTGGTAGGCGACGGGGCGCAGGAACCGGTCGATCGCGAGCGTCCCGACGGAGGTGGTGCGGGCGTCGGTGGTGGCGGGGTACGGACCGCCGTGGACGGTGGCCTCGCCGACGGCGACGCCGGTGGGCCAGCCGCCGTGGACGATCCGCCCGGCGAGCAGTTCGAGCCGCGGCACGAGCCGGGCCGCTTCCTCGGCGTCGCCGGGTCCGGTATGGAGGGTGGCGGTGAGCTGGCCTTCGAGGACGTCGAGGATCCGGTGCGTCTCCACTTCGGAGTCGACGGTCACCACGAGCGAGGTGGCCCCGAAAATCTCGTCGCGCAGCGCCGGTTCGGTGAGGAACGTGGCGGCGTCGGTGCGGTACAGCGCGGCCGCGGGTTCGCCGGTGCCCTGGGCGACGAGTTCGGTGCCGGGGAGGGCGGCGAGGCGGTCGCGGCCGGTCTCGTAGGCGGCGCGGATGCCGTCGGTGAGCATGGGCTGCGCGGGCGTCTCCGCAAACGAAGCGGCAGCGGTCTTGAGGAACGCGTCGAGTCCGTTCCCGCTGCGCACGAACACGAGTCCGGGGTTCGTGCAGAACTGCCCGGAGCCGAGGACCGCGGAGGCGGCGAAGCCGCGGGCGAGCCCTTCGGCGTCGGCGGCGAGCGCGCCGGGCAGGAGGAACACGGGGTTGACGCTGGACATCTCGGCGTACACCGGGATCGGCACGGGCCGCGCGGCGGCGGTCGCGGCGATGGCGAGCCCGGCGGCGCGCGAGCCGGTGAACGCGACGGCCTTGATCCCGGGGTGGGCGACGAGCGCCTGGCCGAGGGTGCGGCCGGGGCCGAACAGGAGCGTGAAGACCCCTTCGGGCAGGCCGTGCTCCTTGAGCGCGTCGCGGATCGCGCCGCCGACGAGCCGCGACGTGTCCGGATGGGCCTCATGGGCTTTGACGACGACGGGCGCGCCCGCGGCCAGCGCGGCGGCGGTGTCGCCCCCGGCGGCGGAGAACGCGAGCGGGAAGTTGCTGGCGCCGAACACGGCGACGGGCCCGAGCGGCACGTGCCGCAGCCGCAGATCGGGTTCGCCGGGGGCGGTGCGGGGACGGTTCCAGGTGGCGTCCTCGAGGAGGCGCGCGAACATGCGGAGCTGGTTGCAGGTGCGGCCGCGCTCGGATTCGGCGCGGGCGACCGGCAGGTGCGTCTCGCGGTGGACGGTCTCCGGCAGGTCCGGGATGGCTTCGATGCGGTCGGCGATCGAGTCGAGGAACGCGGCGCGGAGGCCCGGGGCGGTCTGGCGGTAGGGCTCGAAGGCGGCGGACGCCGCCGCCACGGCCTGGTCGACTTCGGGGAACGTGCTCATGCGGCGGCCTTCTCGATCAGCGCGGCGAGCGCGGCGAACTCGTCGTCGCGCAGCTCGGTCAGTGGCGGTCGGACGGGCCCGGCATCCCGTCCGACCGCGCGCATCCCGGCCTTGACGATCGAGACGGCATAGCCCTTACCGAGATTGCGGATCTCCAGGTAAGGGAGGACGAACTCGCGCAGGCGCCGGTAGACCTCGCCGGAGTTCTGCGCGCGTACGTCGTCGTAGAACGCGAGCGCGAACTCAGGGACGAAGTTGAAGATCGCCGAGGAGTAGGTGGTGACCCCGAGCTGGAGGTAAGGAAGCGCGAACGTTTCCGCAGTGGGAAGGCCGCCGATGTACAGCAGCCGGTCGCCCAGGGTGGCGTACAGCCGGGTCATGAACTCGATGTCCCCGACGCCGTCCTTGAACCCGATGAAGTTCGGGCAGGAGTCGGCAAGGCGGGCAACGGTATCGACCTCGTAGACGGCGTTCGCCCGGTGGTAGACGATGACGCCCAGCGAGGTGGCGTCGCAGACGGCCTTCACGTGCGCGTACAGGCCCTCCTGCCCGGCCTCGGTCAGGTAGGGCGGGAACAGGAGGACCGCGTCGGCGCCCGCCTCCTCGGCGTCCTTCGCGAAGGCGGCGGCCTGCGCGGTGCCGAGCCCGGCGGGGGCGACGATCGGGACGGCCCCGGCCGACTCGTTCACGGCGGCCCGCACGACCTGCGCGGTCTCGGCGGCGGTGAGCGAGAAGAACTCGCCGGTGCCGCCCGCGGCGAACAGCCCGGCGGCCGGGAACGACGCCAGGTGCGACAGGTTCTCGCGGTACGCGGCCTCGTCGAACGACAGGTCGTCGCGGAAGTGCGTCACCGGGAAGGACAGCAGTCCGGAGCCGAGGGCCGTCTGGATCTCCGCGGGGGCGAATCGGGTCATTCGGGGGGAACTCCTGTGGTCGTAGGGATGGGACGACACTAAAAGCAGTTCCCATACCCGTCAAACACCGTTTCGACATCACCCGATACCTTCAGAGCATGACCGAAGGCAGCTACACCCTCGACCAGCTCCGCGGCTTCGTCGCGGTCGCCGAAGAAGGCCATTTCGGGCGCGCGGCGACCCGCCTCCACATGACCCAGCCGCCCCTGAGCCGCCAGGTCCAGCGCCTGGAGCGAACGATCGGCTTCGAGCTGTTCACCCGCAACTCGACCGGGGCCGACCTCACCCCCGCCGGAAGGGTCTTCCTGGGAGAGGCCCGCCGCCTCCTCACCTCGGTCGACATGGCCCCGCTGCGGGCCCGCCGAGTGGCCGCAGGCACGGCCGGAACGATCCGGATCGGCTTCACGGCCGTCTCCGCGCTGACCGTCCTCGGCGAGTGGATCAAGACAGCGGCGGCCGAACTCCCCGAAGTCGACCTGGTCCTCAGCGAGATGGTCACCCACGCGCAGCTCGATGCGCTCCTCGCAGGCGAGATCGAAGTGGGCCTGGTCCGCCAGGTCCCCCGCTCAGAGATCCTCGACGCCCGCCTCGTCTCCACGGACACCCTGGTCCTCGCGGCCCCGAAGGAGCACCCGCTCACCCGCCTGGGCAGAGCGCCGTCGCTCGCCGACATCGCCGAGCACGACGTGGTGACCTACTCCCCCAGCGAAGCCTGGTACTTCTACGAACTCGTCGTCGCCGCCTTCCGCAACGCCCACGTCAAGCCCCGCTACGTCCAGCACATCAGCCAGGTCCACACCGTCGCCGCCGTCGTCAACGCAGGACTGGGAGTGGCCCTGGTCCCCAGCTCAGCAGCGACCCTCGCCCTCCCCAACCTCGAGTTCCTCCACATCCCCGACATGCCCCGAGACACCGTGGAACTCTTCTGCACCTGGAGAACAGCCCACACCAACCCGGCGCTCGCCGCCCTCCTCGCGCGGGTCACATGAGGAAGGAGTCGACCGCCAGGGCGAGGAAGAGGAGGGTGAGGTAGCTGGTGGACCAGTGGAAGAGGCGCATGGGCTTGGGGTCTTCGCCGCGGTTGACGCGGGTGAGGAGCTTGTGGCACTCCCAGACGAAGAGGGCGCCGGCGACGAGGGCGACCGAGCCGTAGAGCCAGGTGGCGCCGAGGGGGACGGCGACGAGGGAGACGGCGAGCATCGCCCAGCCGTAGACGACGGACTCGATGGCGACGCGGCGGGCCGGGGCCACGACCGGGAGCATCGGGATGCCCGCGGCGGCGTAGTCGTCCTTGAACTTCATCGCGAGGACGTAGAAGTGCGGGGGCTGCCACAGGAAGACGACGGCGAACAGGACCCACGCCATCCACGACATGTGCCCGGTGACCGCGGCCCAGCCGATGAGCACCGGGGCCGCGCCGCAGGCGCCGCCCCAGACCGTGTTGTACGGGGTGGTCCGCTTGAGCCAGATCGTGTAGACGACGTCGTAGTAGACGATCGCGCCGAACGTCAGGAGCGCGGCGAGCCAGTTGACGAGCAGGCCCATGCCGAGGACCGCGACCGCGCCGATGACGAGCCCGAAGATCAGCGCGTTCCGCGGCTCGATCTGGTGCTTCGCGAGGGGCCGCCGCGAGGTGCGGGCCATGAGCTGGTCGATGTCGCGGTCGATGTAGCAGTTGATCGCGTTCGCGGACCCGGCGGCGAGCGCGCCGCCGATGAGGGTCGCGAGGACCGCGGTCAGCGACGGGAGCGCGTCGAACTCCATCCGGGCCGCGACGAGCATCGCGGGGATGGTGGTGATGAGGAGCAGCTCCACGATGCGGGGCTTCGTCAGCGACACGTACGCGCCGACGATCGTCCTCCAGCCCGGCCGGGCCGTTTCGGCGGCAGCGGGATCGGGCACTTCGATGCGCTTGCGGGCGGGCCGGGGGGTGTCGGCGACGGCCTGGGTCGGGTCCTCGTTCATCACGGCCCACCATACGGGCGGTGAGGTTGTGACCCGGCCGCGGGTCACGGGCCACTAGCAGGCGCTTTCCTACACGAGCACTGCTCGTGGGCGGGTTCACAACGAGCGGAATTCCGCCTCCCGAGAGACTGCGCATAAAGTTCAGCCTGTGTAGGTAGGGTCAGAAGGCACACGTCAAAGGCCCAAATACGACGAGTACCAAGGAGTATCGCAGTGGCACAGTTCGAGTGGACCGAACTCGATCAGAAGGCGGTCGACACCGCTCGGCTCCTCGCCGCCGACGCCGTCCAGAAGGCCGGCAACGGCCACCCCGGCACCGCGATGAGCCTCGCCCCCGTGGCGCACACGCTGTTCCAGAAGGTCATGCGCCACGACCCGAGCGACCCGCACTGGGAGGGCCGCGACCGGTTCGTGCTCTCCTGCGGCCACTCCAGCCTGACGCTGTACGTGCAGCTGTACCTGGCCGGGTACGGCCTGGAACTGGACGACCTGAAGAGCCTGCGCCAGTGGGGATCCCTGACCCCCGGCCACCCCGAGGTGGGCCACACCGCGGGCGTCGAGACCACTACCGGTCCGCTCGGCCAGGGCCTGGCCACCGCGGTCGGCATGGCGATGGCGGCCCGCCGCGAGCGCGGCCTGTTCGACCCCGAGCCCGCGCAGGGCGAGAGCCTGTTCGACCACTTCGTGTACGTCATCGCCTCCGACGGCGACATCGAAGAGGGCGTCACGCACGAGGCCTCCTCGATCGCGGGCGTGCAGGAGCTGGGCAACCTGGTCGTCATCTACGACGACAACGAGATCTCCATCGAGGACGACACCCGCATCGCCCTCGGCGAGGACGTCGCCAAGCGCTACGAGGCCTACGGCTGGCACGTGCAGGACGTCGACTGGCGCGACGGCGACGAGTACAAGGAGGACCCGAAGGCCCTCTTCGAGGCCATCGAGAAGGCCAAGGCCGTCACCGACAAGCCGTCCTTCATCCGCCTGAAGACCATCATCGGCTGGCCCGCGCCGAAGAAGCAGAACTCGTACGCCGCGCACGGCTCCGCGCTCGGCGCCGACGAGATCGCCGCGACCAAGGAGATCCTCGGTTTCCCCGCCGACGAGTCCTTCCACGTCGAGGACGCGGTGCTCGCGCACACCCGCGAGGCCGTCGCCCGCGGACGCGAGGACCACTCGGGCTGGCGCACCGACTTCAACAACTGGGGCGCCGCGAACCCCGAGCGCAAGGCCCTGCACGACCGCCTCTGGGCGGGCGAGTTCCCCGAGGGCTTCGAGGACGCGTTCCCCGAGTTCGAGCCGTCCGAGAAGGGCGTCGCCACCCGCTCCGCGTCCGGCAAGGTCCTCTCCGCGCTCGCGCCGGTCCTGCCGGAGCTGTGGGGCGGCTCCGCCGACCTCGCGGGCTCCAACAACACCACGATGGACGGCGAGCCGTCGTTCCTGCCGCTGAGCCGCCAGACCAAGGCGTACCCGGGCAACCCGTACGGCCGGACCCTCCACTTCGGCATCCGCGAGTTCGCGATGGGCACGATCCTCAACGGCATCAAGCTCCACGGCCCGACCCGCCCGTACGGCGGCACGTTCCTCGTGTTCTCCGACTACATGCGCGGCGCGGTGCGCCTGGCGGCCCTCATGAAGACCCCCGTGGTCTACGTGTGGACGCACGACTCGATCGGCCTCGGCGAGGACGGCCCGACCCACCAGCCGGTCGAGCACCTCGCGGCCCTGCGCGCGATCCCGGGCCTGGACGTCATCCGCCCCGGCGACGCGAACGAGACCGCCGTGGTCTGGAAGACCCTCCTCGGCAAGACCGACCGCCCGGCCGCGCTGGCGCTGACCCGCCAGAACATCCCGGTGTGGGACCGCACGAAGTTCGCCTCGGCCGAGGGCGCCGCGAAGGGCGCGTACACGCTGCTCGACACCGACGGCACCCCCGACGTGATCCTGCTCGGCTCCGGCTCCGAGGTCCAGCTCGCGGTCCAGGCTGCCGAGACCCTCGCGGGCGAGGGCGTCAAGGCCCGCGTCGTGTCCGTCCCGTCCATCGAGTGGTTCGAGGAGCAGGACGACGAGTACAAGGAGTCGGTCCTGCCGAAGGCCGTCAAGGCCCGCGTCTCCGTCGAGGCGGGCATCGCCCTCTCGTGGCGCGGCCTGGTGGGTGACGCGGGAGTCAGCGTCTCCCTGGAACACTTCGGTGCCTCTGCGCCGTTCGAGAAGTTGTACGAGGAGTTCGGGATCACCGCCGCCGCCGTGGCGGACGCGGCCCGCTCCTCCATCAAGAAGGCACAGCAGTAATACAACTGAGTACAACTGAACCGAAGCGGATCAAGCACTAGCTGGAAAGCTGGAGGAACCGATGAGCGCGAACGAGAACCTCGCGGGTCTGTCGGCCGCAGGGGTGTCCGTCTGGATCGACGACATCTCGCGGCACCGACTGGAGTCGGGCAACCTGAAGGACCTCATCGCCGGGTCGTCGGTCACGGGCGTGACCTCGAACCCGACCATCTTCGCCACCGCCATCTCCAAGGGAGACGGCTACGACGAGCAGATCGCCGACCTGACGGTCCGCAAAGTGAGCGTCGAGGAAGCCGCTCGCGCCATCACCACCTACGACATCCGCTGGGCCGCGGACGTCCTGGCCCCGGTCTTCGAGGAGACCGGGCGCCAGGACGGCCGCGTCTCGATCGAGGTCGACCCGCGGCTCGCCAACGACACGAAGGCGACCATCGCGGAGGCCAAGTACCTGTGGTGGGCCGTCGACCGGCCCAACACCATGATCAAGATCCCCGCCACCGAGGCCGGTCTCCCCGCCATCACCGCCGCGATCAGCGCGGGGATCAGCGTCAACGTGACGCTCATCTTCTCCCTGGAGCGGTACCGCGGCGTCATGGACGCCTACATGGCGGGCCTGGAGGGCGCCAAGGCCGCCGGGCACGACCTCTCGCAGATCCGCTCCGTCGCCTCGTTCTTCGTGTCCCGCGTGGACTCCGAGATCGACAAGCGCCTCGACGCGGTCGGCACCGACGAGGCCAAGGCCCTCAAGGGCAAGGCCGCGATCGCCAACGCGCGCCTGGCCTACCAGGAGTTCGAGAACGCGTTCGCGTCCCCGCGCTGGGAGGCCCTCGCGGCCGCCGGCGCGGTCCCGCAGCGCCCGCTGTGGGCGTCCACCTCGGTGAAGAACCCCGACTACCGCGACGTCATGTACGTCGAGGACCTCATCGCGCCCGGCACGGTCAACACCATGCCCGAGGGCACGATCAGCGACTTCGCCGACCACGGCGAGGTCGAGGCCGACACCATCCGCCCCTACTACGCGGACGCGGCGACCGTGATGCTCCAGCTCGAGCGCGTCGGCATCGACTACGCCGACGTCGTGAAGGTCCTGGAGGACGAGGGCGTCGAGAAGTTCATCGTCTCCTGGAACCAGCTCCTGGAGCAGATCGAGTCCAAGCTCAGCACGAGCGGAGAACAGAAGTGAGCGACCCGATGGGCAGAATGGAAGCCGCAGGGGGCCTGGCGGTCACCACCGGCGTTGACGTGAACGCCGGCGTCGACCGGCTCAAGGGCGAAGGCGTCCCCGCCAAGCTCGCCGCCAAGGACGCCACCCTGTGGGGCCCCGAGGCCGAGGAAGAGGCCGCGATCCGCCTCGGCTGGATCGACACGTTCGTCAAGTCCAAGGAGCTCGTCGCGCCGCTCGCGAAGCTCCGCGCCGACTTCGCCGAGCAGGGCATCGACCACATCGCCCTCGCGGGCATGGGCGGCTCCTCGCTCGCCCCCGAGGTCATCTCCCGCACCCTCGACCTGGGCATCAGCATCCTCGACACCACCGACCCCGGCCAGATCCTGGCCGAGCTCGGCGAGGCGTCGCTGCGCCGCACCGCGGTCGTCGTGTCCTCCAAGTCCGGGTCCACCGTGGAGACCGACTCCCAGCGCCGCGCCTTCGAGGCCGCGTTCAAGGGCGTCGGCATCGAGGACTCGGCCGGCCGGTTCGTGTTCGTCACCGACCCCGGCTCCGCGCTGGAGAAGCTCGCGAACGAGCAGGGCTCGCACCTGTTCCTCGCCGATGCGAACGTCGGCGGCCGGTACTCGGCGCTGACCGCGTTCGGGCTCGTCCCGACCGCGCTCGCGGGCGCCGACATCGCCGAGCTCATCGAGCAGGCCGAGGAGTTCGCGACCACGATCGAGAGCGACGGCGACAACCCGGCCCTGGTCCTCGGCGCGGTCATCGCCGCCAAGCCGACCATCACCATCGCCGACGACGGCACCGGCGTCGTGGGCCTGGGCGACTGGGCCGAGCAGCTCATCGCCGAGTCCCTCGGCAAGGACGGCAAGGGCACCCTCCCGGTCGTCCTCGAAGGACCGGCCGCGCCGGGCGCCCGCGGCTCCGACCGCGTGTACGCCACCGTCGGCGGCTCCTCGACGGGCCTGCCCGCCGCGGGCTCGCAGCTGGCGATGCCCGACGTGGTCGTCAACGGCCCGCTCGGCGCGCAGTTCCTCGCGTGGGAGCTCGCGACCGCGTACGCCGGGTACCTGATCGGGATCGACCCGTTCAACCAGCCGAACGTGACCGAGTCCAAGGAGAACACCAACCGCATCCTCGCCGACGGCCTCCCCGAGGAGCGCCCGCACGCGGTGGACGGGGCGGTGGAGATCTACGGCTCGCACGCCGAGACCGTCGCGGGCGCGCTCGGCGAGCTGCTCACCGACGCCGACCGCGAGGACGCGTACATCGCGGTGCTCGCGTACCTGGACCGGATCGACGACGCCGAGGTGGCGAAGCTCCGCGCGGGCCTCGCCGAGCGCACCGGCGCGCCCGTCACCTGGGGCTGGGGACCGCGGTTCCTGCACTCCACGGGCCAGTTCCACAAGGGCGGCCGCCAGACCGGCGTGTTCCTCCAGCTCACCGGCGAGGTCGGCGAGGACCTGCTCATCCCGGGCCGCGACTACACGTTCGCCGGGCTCCAGGCCGCGCAGGCCGCCGGGGACCGCCAGGCCCTCCAGTCGCGCGAGCGCCCGCTGGTGCGCCTGCACCTGACCGACCGCAAGCGCGGGATCAACCAGCTCGTGCACGCCCTCAGGGAGCTGAGCTAGATGGGTGACTCCGTACTCGCCAACCCGCTGCGCGACCCGGTCGACCGGCGCCTGCCGCGCATCCCCGAGCCGTGCGCCCTGGTGATCTTCGGCGTCACCGGCGACCTCGCCAAGAAGAAGCTCATCCCGGCGATCTACGACCTCGCCAACCGGGGCCTGCTCCCGGCGTCGTTCGTGATCGTCGGCTTCGCCCGCCGCGACTGGGGCGACGAGACCTTCGAGGAGATGTCCCGCGAGGCCGCGAAGTCCCACGCGCGCACCCCGTGGCGCGAGGAGGTCTGGGCGCGCCTGTCCGGCAACTTCAAGTTCGTGCAGGGCGCGTTCGACGACGACGAGGCGTTCGACAAGCTCGACGCGACCGTCGACGAGCTGCGCATCACGCACGGCATCGTCGGCAACGCGGCGATGTACTTCTCGATCCCGCCGCTCGCGTTCCCGACGGTCCTCAAGCAGCTCAAGCGGACCGGCATGTCCGACAACCGCCAGGACGGCGGCGGCTGGCGCCGCGTCGTGGTCGAGAAGCCGTTCGGCGAGGACCGCGACTCCGCGGCCGAACTGAACCAGCTCGTCGACGACGTGTTCACCGCCGAAGACGTGTTCCGCATCGACCACTACCTCGGCAAGGAGACGGTGCAGAACATCTTCGCGCTGCGTTTCGCGAACGCCATGTTCGAGCCGATCTGGAACTCCAACTACGTCGACCACGTGCAGATCACCATGGCCGAGGACGTCGGCATCGGCTCCCGCGCCGGGTTCTACGACGACAACGGCGCCGCCCGCGACGTCCTCCAGAACCACGTCCTCCAGCTCCTCGCCATCGCGGCCATGGAGCAGCCCAACGGGTTCGAGGCCGAGGAGATCCGCACCGAGAAGCTGAAGGTCCTGCGGGCCATCAAGCTCCACGACGACCTGGAGTCGACCGCGATCCGCGGCCAGTACACCGACGGCTGGGTGCAGGGCCGCCCCGTCAAGGGCTACCTGTCCGAGGAGAACATCCCGCAGACCTCCACCACGGAGACCTACGCGGCGGTGCAGCTCGGCATCCAGAACCGGCGCTGGAACGGCGTCCCGTTCTACCTGCGCACCGGCAAGCGGCTCCCCAAGCGGGTCACCGAGATCGCGGTGGTCTTCAAGGAGGCGCCGCACATGCCGTTCGCCGACTACGACACCAAGACGCTCGGCAACAACCAGCTCGTGATCCGCGTGCAGCCCGACGAGGGCATCACCGTCAAGTTCGGGTCGAAGGTCCCGGGCACGGGCATGGAGCTGCGGGACATCTCGATGGGCTTCGGCTACGGCGAGACGTTCACCGAGTCGAGCCCCGAGGCGTACGAGCGGCTCATCCTGGACGTGCTCCTGGGCGACAAGACGCTGTTCCCGGACGCGCAGGAAGTGGACGCGTCCTGGGCGGTCATCGACCCGCTCGAGGAGTACTGGCAGTCCACGAAGCCCGAGCCGTACGAGTCCGGCACGTGGGGCCCCGCCGGGGCCGACCTGATGCTCCAGTCCTCCGGCCGCCGCTGGCGCCGGGCGTAGAAGGGTCCTGACATGCATCTGAAGGACACCACCACCGGCGACATCATGAAGGCCCTGGAGAAGCAGCTCCACGAGACCGGCGGCGGCGCCTCCGGCCTGGCCCTCAACCTGGTCGCCCTGACCACCGAGGACGAGCGCGAGGAGGTCGAGAAGGCCGCCTCGTTCGCCGCGCAGGAGCACCCGTACCGGCTGATCCTCGCGATCCCCCGGGACGTGGACGCGCCCGAGCCGCGCATCGACGCCGAAGTGACCGTAGGGGAACGGCTCGGCTCCGCCGAGGCGATCATCCTGCGCCTCGACGGCCCCGCCGCCGCGCACCTGACCGCGATCGTGCTGCCGATGCTCGCACCGGACGTGCCGGTCGTGACCTGGTGGCTGCTCGACCCGGTCCGCTACGGCCTGGAGCACGAGCTGCGCTCGTTCGCCGACCGCCGCATCACCTACTCGGCCCGCGCGGCCGACCCGGTGCAGTCGCTCTACCGCCGCGCCGAGTCCTACGTCGCGGGCGACACCGACATCTGCTGGACCCGCATCAGCCTGTGGCGCTCGCTCATCGCCAGCGCCTTCGACGGGGTCACGCAGTCGGTCGAGAAGATCACCGTCAAGGCCGACGACGGCGACCCGTCGGCGCAGCTCATGGCCGCGTGGCTGCACACGCGCCTGGGCGTCGCGCCCGAGGTGGTCGACACCGAGGTCGAGCGCAACTCCGAGCACCTGCCCGCGATCGCCTCCGTGGCGTTCACGATGGCCGGCGGGGAGACGATGGAGGTCGAGCGGAAGTCCGACGGAACCACGGTCCTGCGCCAGGCGGGGCTGCCGAAGCGCCGCCAGACGCTCCAGGGCCGGACCCTGGGCCAGCTCCTCGCCGAGGAGCTGCGGCACATCGACCCCGACACCGCGTACCGGCGGGTCCTGGACACGTTCCAGGACCAGTACGCGGCGGAGCACGGCGCATGAGCCGCTCCGGCGCGGTGATCATCCACGAGGGCGCCGAGGTGCTCGCGGAGGCGGTCGCGTCGCGGCTCATCAACCGGCTCGCCGACGTGCAGGCGCAGCGGGGCGAGGCATCGATCGTGCTGACCGGGGGCCGCATCGCGGCCCGCGTGTACCAGTACGTGCTGGAGTCGCCGATCCGCTCGGTCGTGGACTGGTCGAAGGTCGACTTCTGGTGGGGCGACGAGCGGTTCCTGCCCGCGGGCGACCCGGAGCGGAACGAGACCCAGGCGCGCGCGGCGTTCCTGGACAAGCTCCTGATCGACCCCGAGCGGGTGCACCCGATGGCCGCTTCGGACGTGGTGGACACGCCCGAGGAGGCGGCGGCCCTGTACGCGGCCGAGCTGGAGGCCGCCGCGGGCGGCTCCGGTCTGCCCGCGTTCGATCTGCTGCTCTTGGGGATCGGCGAGGACGGCCACGTCGCGTCGCTGTTCCCGGGCAACCCGGCGCTCGACGCCGAGGGCGCGGCCGTGGGGGTGCGCAACTCCCCCAAGCCGCCGCCCGAGCGCGTCTCGCTGACGCTGGGGGCCATCAACGCGGCCACCGCGGTGTGGATCATCGCGTCGGGCGAGGGGAAGTCGGAGGCCGTGGACGAGGCCCTGGCGAAGGGCGAGCTCCCGGCGGGCCGCGTGCAGGCCACGGGCCACACGCGCTGGCTCATCGACAAGGACGCCGCGTCGCACTTGAAGCACCTGGAGTTCTAGCAGAACGCTGAAGGGCCCGGATCTCGGTGAGATCCGGGCCCTCGGTCTGTTCGGCCCCCTTGCGGGGCGCTGGCGCGCTGGGGTGGTGGGACCCTGTCAGCGGTGCGCGGCCGGCGCTCCGTTCACCCAACCTTGTGACGGGCGGCCGATTGCGGGGTTGTTCAGAAGAGGGATCGTTCGCCGCGGGCGGCGGCCCTGGCGGCGAGCGCTTCGGCGAGGAGGTCTTCGGCCTCTTCCTCGCTGCGGCGCTCGCGTACGTAGTTCAGATGGGTCTTGTACGGCTTGACGGTTCGCTGTTCCGGGGGATTGTCCTGGTCGGGGCCGGCGGGCCAGCCGCAGCAGGTGCAGTCCCATTCCTGAGGTACTTCTACATACAATGCGAATTGCAGTACGGTCTCGTGTCCTTTGGCGCACCAGTACTTGATGTTCTGCCGGGGCACCGGTTCGCCGCGTTCCGAGTGGAGGCCCGGCAGCGCGCCGATGCGGGTGCCGCGGATGGCGTGTCCGTTGGACATATGTGTGATCGCTCCTCACAGACAGGGGATCTACTGTGGATGTCGACCGGGCGCGGCCACGGTTGCGGAGCGTCAGCGGGAGGAAGACCGAGACTCCCCGAGGGCGTGGCCGTGGAGTCACCGGCCGGAGCGGCTGGGGCACCGCCCTGAGCAATTCTATGACGTAACGCACACAGTGGCAAGATGTCATGTATGGGGGTTGTGCGAAGCGACGGGCCCGGCGAGCAGTGCTCGCCGGGCCCGTTCTGAAGTCTTGTGCCGCTAGACCAGTGTGCGCAGCAGGAGCCCGAAGGCGATGATGCAGGCGAACCAGATGATGCCCACACCGATGGTGATTCGGGTCAGGTTCTTCTCTGCAACCGAGGAACCCGCCGCAACGGAGGACATGCCGCCGCCGAACATGCTCGACAGACCGCCGCCCTTACCCTTGTGCAGCAGCACCATCAGGATAAGGATCGCGCTGGACAGCAGCAGGATGACCAGCAGGGCCCAAGTCAGAACCGTCATCATCAGTGATCGGGTGTCCTCTCAGCAAATCTGGCCCGGTTTGGGGCTTGGGCCAGGTGTGAGTCTAGCGGTTTAGCTAATCCATAAGCCACGGGGCCATGCGTGCTCGCACGCACGGAAGCAAGGAGCCGCCGTACGTCGTTGTACGGCGGCCCTGTCTGCGTCCCGCAGTGCTCAGCTCGGGCACTGCGGGCGAAACTTTCTTACGCTCCCGCGTGCTCCGGGAAGCGGACGATCTTGGCGAACTCCTCGGCGTCCAGCGAAGCGCCGCCCACGAGGGCGCCGTCGATGTCGGCCTTGCCCATGATCTGGGCGACGTTGGAGGACTTCACCGAGCCGCCGTAGAGGATGCGGACCCGCTCGGCCACGGCGCCGAACTTCTCGGCCAGGGCCGAGCGCAGGGCACCGATGACCTCCTGGGCGTCCTCGGGCGTGGCCGTGCGGCCCGTCCCGATGGCCCAGACCGGCTCGTAAGCGACGACGACCTTGGCGAGCTCTTCCTCGGTGAGCCCGTCGACGGCGGCGATGAGCTGGCTGACCGTGTGCGGGACGTGGTCCCCCGCCTCGCGGACGTCCAGGGCCTCGCCGACGCAGAGGATCGGGCTGATGCCGTTGTTGAGCGCCTGGCGGACCTTCGCGGCCACCAGCTCGTCGCCCTCCTCGTGGTACTGGCGGCGCTCGGAGTGGCCGACGGCCACGTACGAGCAGCCCAGCTTCGCGAGCATCGAGCCGGCGATCTCGCCGGTGTAGGCCCCCGACGGGTGCGCCGACAGGTCCTGCGCGCCGAAGCCGATGGTCAGCTTGTCGCCGTCGACCAGCGTCTGCACGCTGCGGATGTCGACGAACGGCGGGAGGACGACGGTCTCGACCGCTTCGAGCTGCTCGCGGGTGAGGCTGAAGGCCAGCTTCTGCACCAGCGCGATCGCTTCGAGGTGGTTGAGGTTCATCTTCCAGTTGCCGGCGATGAGCGGCTTGCGGGTCTCAGTCATGTTCACTTCTCCAGTGCGTCCAGGCCGGGGAGCGTCTTGCCCTCGAGGTATTCGAGGGAGGCGCCGCCGCCGGTCGAGATGTGGCCGAAGCCGTCCTCGGGCAGGCCGAGGGTGCGGACCGCCGCGGCGGAGTCGCCGCCGCCGACCACGCTGAACGCCTCGGAGTCCACCAGCGCCTGGGCGACGGTCTTCGTCCCCGCGGCGTAGTCGGGGAACTCGAACACGCCCATGGGGCCGTTCCAGAACACGGTCTTCGCTCCGGCGATCCGCTCGGCGAACAGCTTCGCGGACTCGGGGCCGATGTCGAGGCCCATGCGCTCGGCCGGGATCGCGTCGACGGCCACGGTGAGCGGCTCGGCGTCGGCGGCGAACTCGGCGGCCGTGGTCGTGTCGACCGGCAGCAGCAGTTCGACGCCGAGTTCGGCGGCGCGCTCGAGGTAGCTCTTGCAGACCTCGATCTGGTCCTTCTCCAGCAGCGACGAACCGACCTCGTAGCCCTTGGCCGCGAGGAACGTGAACATCATGCCGCCGCCGACGATGAGCGTGTCGACCTTGTCGAGCAGGTTGTCGATGACCGCGAGCTTGTCGGAGACCTTCGCGCCGCCGAGGATGACGACGTACGGCTGCTCCGGCTTGCCGGTGAGCTTCGAGAGGACCTCGACCTCTTTGGCGATGAGCCAGCCCGCGTAGTGCGGGAGGAGCTTCGCGACGTCGTACACGGAGGCGTGCTTGCGGTGGACCGCGCCGAACGCGTCGTCCACGTACAGGTCGCCGAACGCGGAGAGCTGGCCGGCGAACTCGGCCCGCTCGGTGTCGTCCTTGCTGGTCTCGCCCTTGTTGAAGCGCAGGTTCTCCAGCAGGAGGACGTCGCCGTCGCCCTGGGCGACGGCCTTGGCCTCGGCGTCGGTGCCGACCGTGTCGGTGGCGAACGCGACCTCGCGACCGAGGACCTCGCCGAGGCGCTTGGCCACGGGGGCCAGCGAGAAGGCGGGGTCCGGGGCGCCCTTCGGGCGGCCCAGGTGCGAGCAGACCACGACGCGGGCGCCGGCTTCGGCGAGCGCCTTGATCGTGGGCGCGACGGCGCGGATGCGGCCGTCGTCGGTGATGGTCTTCCCGTCCAGAGGCACGTTGAGGTCGGCGCGTACGAGTACGCGCCGACCGTTGACGCCCTCCTGGAGGAGTTCGTCGAGCGTCTTCATCAGACTGCTAGCCGACCAGCTTGACGAGGTCGACGAGGCGGTTCGAGAAGCCCCACTCGTTGTCGTACCAGCCGAAGACCTTGACCTGGTTGTCGATGACCTTGGTCAGGAGGCCGTCGATGATGCAGGAGTGCGGGTCGGTCTCGATGTCCTTGGAGACGATCGGGTCCTCGGTGTAGTACAGGATGCCCTTGAGCGGGCCCTCGGCGGCGGCCTTGAGCGCGGCGTTCACTTCCTCCTTCGTGGTGGCCTTGGAGGCCTCGAAGGTGAGGTCGGTGATGGAGCCGGTCGGGACCGGGACGCGCAGCGAGTAGCCGTCGAGCTTGCCGTTGAGCTCGGGCAGCACCAGGCCGACGGCCTTGGCGGCGCCGGTCGTGGTGGGCACGACGTTCAGGGCCGCGGCGCGGGCGCGACGCGGGTCCTTGTGCGGGCCGTCCTGGAGGTTCTGGTCCTGGGTGTAGGCGTGGATCGTGGTCATCAGACCCTTCTCGATGCCCACGGACTCGTTCAGGACCTTGGCCATGGGGGCCAGGCAGTTGGTGGTGCAGGACGCGTTCGAGATGATGTGGTGGTTCTCGGCGTCGTACTTGTCGTGGTTGACGCCCATGACCACGGTCAGGTCCTCGTTCTTCGCCGGGGCGGAGATGATGACCTTCTTGACCGAGCCGCCCAGGTGGGCGGCGGCCTTGGTGCCGTCGGTGAAGAAGCCGGTCGACTCGATGACGACCTCGGCGCCGACCTCGTCCCACGCGATGTTGGCGGGGTCGCGCTCGGCGAACGCCTTGATGGTCTTGCCGTTGACGGTGAGCTCGCCGTCGCCGACCTTGACCTCGTAGGGGAGGCGCCCCAGGATGGAGTCGTACTTCAGCAGGTTGCCGATGGTCTCGGCGTCGCCCAGGTCGTTGAAGGCGACGATCTCGATGTCGGCACCGGAGGCGAGAACCGCCCGGAAGAAGTTGCGCCCAATGCGGCCGAAGCCGTTGACGCCAACGCGGATGGTCACGTGCCCATCTCCTCGCTAGAACAGGATCGGATATCTGAATGAGACCGGAGGCGGTCTCGCACGCGATCCGTTCAGCCGAAGAGCGACGGTGGAACAGATCGCTGTTCGGCCTCGTCGCCGAGCACTCCTTGACCCTAACCGCTCCGGTCTTCAGACCTTCCGCGGCTGGCTCCCCCCGATCATGTCACACCCGGGACGGGGGTGTGACATCGCGGTTAAGCCTAACCCTTGAGCAGGCGGTCGAGGCGGGTACGGCGGGTGTGGCGAATCGGGGCGAAGCCGCCCTATGCGACCAGCATTTCCTCTTCGGCGACTACGTCGTCCGGCCCGGGGACGCCGGTCTCCTGGGCGCGTTTGGTCGCCATGTTGATGAGGCGCCGGATCCGTCCCGCGATGGCGTCCTTGGTAAGGGGCGGGTCGGCCAGCGCGCCGAGCTCTTCGAGGGACGCCTGGCGGTGCTCCAGGCGCAGGCGGCCGGCGGACGCGAGGTGCTCGGGGACGTCGTCGGCGAGGACTTCGAGGGCGCGGGTGACCTTCGCGGCGGCGGCGACGGCGGCGCGCGCGGAGCGGCGCAGGTTCGCGTCGTCGAAGTTCGCGAGCCGGTTGGCGGTGGCGCGGACCTCGCGGCGGACGCGGCGCTCCTCCCAGGTGAGGACGGAGGCGTGGGCGCCGAGGCGGGTGAGCAGCTCGCCGATGGCGTCGCCGTCGCGGATGACGACGCGGTCGACGCCGCGGACGTCGCGGGACTTCGCGGCGATGCCGAGGCGGCGGGCGGCGCCGACGAGCGCGAGCGCGGACTCGGGGCCGGGGCAGGTCACCTCGAGTGAGGAGGACCGGCCGGGCTCGGTGAGCGAGCCGCGGGCGAGGAACGCGCCCCGCCAGGCGGCCTCGGCGCAGCACGGATAGGCGCCGACGACGTGGTTGGGCAGGCCCCGGACGGGGTAGCCGCGCTGGTCGGTGAGGCCGATCTGCTTGGAGAACGCCTGGCCGTCGGCCATGACGCGCAGCAGGTAGTGGTTGTTGCGGCGCAGGCCCGCGGCGACGAGGACGTGGATCTCGGACTCGTAGTTGTAGAGCTTGTCGATCATGCGCTTGGCGCGGCGGGCGACGTTCCCGGCGTCGACCTCGGCCTCGACGACGACGTTGCCCTGTCCGACGAGGTGGAGGCCCCCGGCGAACCGGAAGAGCGCGCCGAGTTCGGCGCGCTGGCAGCAGGACTTCGCGACCTCGATGCGACTGAGCTCGTCCTTGACCTCCGCGGTCATCGCCATTCGTTAACCACCATCTTCGACCAGCAGGTTTCCCAATACGGCGGCCAGGGATCCGACGTCGTGCGTCACGCCGTCGGCGGCGAGGTCCGCCGCGACCAACCGGGCCTCCAACGATTGTGCCGCACTGTTCAACGATCCGGGATCGTCGAGGGTTCGGGCGTCGCCTGACACGACGTAGTGAAACCGGACACCTTCAGCGTATCGCCGCAGCGTGTCGACGTGACCTGCGAGCGTCAAGCCGTCCGTCTCCTTCTCCTCGGAGAGGTTGAGCACCACGATCTTGCGGGCTTCGGAGGCGGCGATGGCCTCGCGGAGCGAGGGCAGGAGCAGGTGCGGGATCACGGAGGTGTACCAGGAGCCGGGCCCGAAGACGTGCCAGTCGGCCTCGGCGACCGCTTCGAGGGTCTCGGGGCAGGCGGGGGCGTCGGCGGGCAGGAGGCGCACGTCGGCGACCTGGCCGTCGGCGACCGCGACGTCGTGCTGGCCGACGATCGTGCGGATCCCGGCGCCTTCGGCGAGGTCGGCCTCGATGTCGAGGGGCGTGCACGACATGGGGAGGACGCGGGCGCGGGAGCCGACGAGGCGGCCCGCGGCGGCGACGGCGTCGACGGGGTTGGCGTGCCGTTCGAGGAGCGACAGCAGCACGATGTTGCCGACGGGGTGGCCGGCGAGGAAGTCGTCCCCGCCGAAGCGGTGCGAGAACAGCTCGGCGGCTTCGGCGCGGGACGGGTCGGCGGTCGCGAGGAGGGCCTTGCGGAGGTCGCCGGGCGGCAGGACGGGCCTGGTCGCGCGGATGTCCCCGGAGGATCCGCCGTCGTCGGCGACGGTGACGACGGCGGTGAGCTCGACGTCGAGCCTCAAGAGCGCGCGCAGCGAGGCCGACAGGCCCCGCCCGCCGCCGAACGCGACCACTTTCTGCATCAGCGGTTACCTCGGATCGGGGGTGTCGGTGGTGCGGTGACGGATTAACTCGTTCCCGCGGTCCCGGTGGTGGGTGTTCGCGGGGAACCCGGCCGCGTTCAGGCGCTTGGCGATCTCCTCGGAGATGGCGACGCTGCGGTGCTTGCCGCCGGTGCATCCGATGGCGATCGTCATGTACCGCTTGCCTTCCCGCTCGAAGCCCTGGGTGGTGCCCAGCAGGAGCGCCGTGTACGACTCGACGAACTCCTCGGCGCCGTCCTGCCCGAGGACGTAGTCGGCGACGTCGGGGTCGGTGCCGGTGTGCTCGCGCAGGGCCGGAACCCAGTACGGGTTGGGAAGGAATCGTACGTCAGCGACGTAGTCGGCGTCGCGGGGGATGCCGTACTTGAACCCGAACGACATGCAGGTGAACTGGAGCCGCGGCGACGACGGGGCGAGGAACGCGTCCTCGACGCGGGCGCGCAGCTGGTTCTCGTTCAGGTGCGTCGTGTCGAACAGGGTGTCCGCGGAGCCGCGGGCCGGCTCGAGCAGGCGCCGCTCGGCGGCGATGCCGTCGGCGAGCATCCCGTCCCCCTGGAGCGGGTGGGCCCGGCGGACCTTCTCGAAGCGGCGGATGATGACGTCGTCGTCGGCGTCGACGAACACCAGGTGCGGCTTGAAGCCGCCCTTGCGGAGGTCCTCGATGACGCCCACGAGGTCGGTCATGAACGCGCGCGAGCGCACGTCGAGGACCATCGCGGTCCGGCGGACCTCCTCGCCGCCAGCGGCGGCCAGCTCGGCGGCCTGGCCGACGAGCGACTCCGGGAGGTTGTCGATCACGTAGTAGCCCACGTTCTCCAGTGCGCGGGCCACTGTCGAGCGTCCGCCGCCGGAGATGCCGGTGACGATGACGAGGTCCAATTCGCTGCGGTCGCTCGAACCCGCATGCACTGCTGCCACACCCATAAGTCAAGTATCCCCGAGTTCGTTCCAACCGCCGTGCTGACACGGCCCCGGCCCTGCGGCCGAATTGACAAGCGTATAGCTACCAGAGCCGTCTCAAGAGCCGTTGTCATCGGGATTACGGAGATGTGTCCGCAAGGCCTCCGCCAGCTTCGGGCCGATACCGGGCACAGCCTCCAAATCGGACAGTTCGGCCTCGCGGATGCGCTTCACGGAGCCGAACTCCTTCAGCAGCGCCTTCTTCTTCGACGCCCCCAGGCCCGGCACCGTGTCCAGTGCGGAGGCCGTCATCTTCTTGCGTCTCCTGGTGCGGTGCAGGGAGATCGCGAACCGGTGGGCCTCGTCGCGGACGCGCTGCATCAGGTACAGGGCCTCGGAGGTGCGCGAGAGGATCACCGGGAACTCCTCGCCCGGGAGCCAGATCTCCTCGAGGCGCTTGGCGAGCCCCGCGAGGTTGATCGTGTCGATCCCAAGCTCCTGGAACACCTGGTCGGCGGCGGCGACCTGCGGCTGCCCGCCGTCGACGACGAGCAGCTGCGGCGGGTAGTGGAAGCCGCGCTTGGGCTCCTCGTCGCCCTCCTCGACCGGCGAGCCCGCGGGCTGGTCCCCGAGCTTGGAGAGGCGGCGCCGCAGCGTCTCCTGGAGCGACGCGAGGTCGTCCTTGCGCTCGCCCTTGATGACGAAGCGGCGGTACTCGCTCTTGCGCGGCAGGCCGTCCTCGAACACGACCATCGACGCCACGACGTCCTCGCCCTGGGACTGCGACACGTCGTAGCACTCGATGCGCAGCGGCGCCTCCGGCAGGTCCAGGGCGTCGGCCAGCTCTTCGAGGGCCTTCGAGCGCGAGGTGAGGTCCCCGGCGCGCTTGAGCTTGTGGCGCTGGAGGTTCTCCAGCGCGTTCTTCTCCACGGTCTCGGCCAGGGCCCGCTTGTCGCCGCGGCGCGGGATCCGCAGGTCGACCTTGGCGCCGCGGCGCTCCGACAGGAGCTCCGCGAGGGCCTCGTGGTCGGTCGGCAGGGCCGGGACCAGGACCTCCTTGGGGACGACCTCGTTCTGCTCGCCGTAGAACTGGAGGCAGAACCGCTCGACGATCCCGGCCAGGTCCACGGGCTCGGCCTTGTCGATGACCCAGCCGCGCTGGCCCCGGATGCGGCCCTTGCGGACGTGGAAGACCTGGACGGCCGCTTCGAGCTCGTCGTCGGCGACGGCCATGACGTCGCAGTCGACGTCCTCGGCGAGGACGACGACCTGCTGCTCCAGGACCTTGTCGAGGGCGGCGAGGTCGTCGCGCAGGCGCGCGGCCCGCTCGAACTCGAGGGCCTCGGAGGCCTCCTGCATCTCGGCGAGGAGGCGGCGGCGCACGGGCGCGGTCTCGCCGGACATGAACGCGCAGAAGCCGTTCACGAGTTCCCGGTAGTCCTCGGCGGAGATGCGGCCCACGCACGGCGCGGAGCACTTGCCGATGTCGGCGAGGAGGTTCGGGCGGTTGATCCGGTTGCAGCGCTTGAACTCCGTGTCGGAGCACGTGCGGATCGGGAAGACCCGGGTGAGCAGGTCGAGGGTCTGGCGGATGGCCCACGCGGACCCGAACGGCCCGAAGTAGCGCACCCCTTTGCGGCGGTTGCCGCGCATGACCTGGGCGCGCGGGAACTCCTCCCCCACGGTCACGGCGAGCCACGGGTAGGACTTGTCGTCCTTGAACATGACGTTGAAGCGCGGGTCGTACTCCTTGATCCAGGTCCACTCCAGCTGGAGGGCCTCGACCTCGGTGGCGACCACGGTCCACTCGACGCTCCGAGCGGTGTTCACCATCCGGCGGGTGCGCTCGTGCAGGCGGGTCTCGTCGGCGAAGTACGAGTTCAGGCGGTTCCTGAGGTTCTTCGCCTTGCCGACGTAGATCACGCGCCGGTCGCGGTCCCGGAACCGGTAGACGCCCGGCTGCGTGGGGATCGTGCCGGGGGCGGGACGGTAATCAACTGCCACAACACAAGGCTATATCCCGCCCCCGACAACACCGCCGTTACGGCCTGGCCGCCAGCGCCAGGACCTCCGCGTGGAGGTCGTCGACGACCGCCCGGTCGACCCCGTGGTTCGCGAACCAGGAGCCGAGGTTCTCGACGTCCCGGGTCAGGAAGTCCAGCCCGAGCGGGTTCGCGTAGATGTCGACGACCTGCGGGAGGTCGAGGACGATGAGGCGGCCCTCGTGGACCACCGTGTTGTACGGCGAGAGGTCGCCGTGGGCGAAGCCGAGCTCGGTCATGCGGCGCAGGGCCTCGGCGGCCTGCTCCCAGAGGCTCTCGGCCTCATCCTGGTCGGGCCTGGTCTCGGCGAGCCGGGGCGCGGCGGTGCGGCCGTCCCCGATGAACTCCATGAGGACCTCGGTGCCGTGGACCTGCACGGGGTAGGGCACGGGGACCCCGACCTGGTACAGGCGCTTGAGCGCGTCGAACTCGGCGGCGGCCCAGCGTCCCGCGGCCTGCTCGAGGCCGAACGTGGTGCGCTTGGCCATGGCGCGGTTGTCGCGGGAGCGCTTGGCTGCGCGCCCGACGGTGTAGTCGCCGGCCCGGTTGAACTGGGTGTGCTCGGCGCTGCGGTAGCGCTTGGAGGCGAGGATCACGGCCCGGTCGGTGCCGGGGAGCACGCGTTCGACGAGGAACACGTCCGCTTCCTTGCCGGTCTTGAGGACGCCGAGTTCGTAGTCGACGGCCCCGTGGTCGGTGATGACCCAGTCGGGCAGAGGCTCGGGGCCGCGCTGGAGCGGCTCGGAGTCCCACCAGATCGACCAGCGGTCCCCGGCCGGGGGCCGGTCGTCGTTGGGGATCTCGTCGAAGACGGTGCGCATCGACTCGTAGCGTTCGCGTTCTTCATCGGAGAAGACCTCGCGGGACCCGCGGTCGCGGCGCTTGGTGGACTGGAAAGAATCAGAGAATTGCTGCTTGCGAGGCAAGGTGAATGGCTCCTGTGAGGAAGTCCGTCCGCCGCGAAGAGAGTTTAGGAAGCGGCGACGGGAGGTGAACTGGGCTTCATGGCGTGGGCGTAGACAACGACAGCCATCAGTAACACCTCCATTCCTCACGAGCCCCGGGGCGACGCGCCTCCGGGCAACGGATGCCACGTTAGCGGATCGCGCCCGGGGCGCGCAAGTCTTTTATTTCCGGCCTAGTGGCCGGCGGAGTCGTAGGCGCGCAGGCCCATGCGGAAGATCCAGACGGCGAGGGCGGCGCAGGCGGCTGCGACGGCGGGGAGGATCGCGATCCACCAGGCGTCGAGGCGGCCGGTGAGGATCAGGACGGGGATGAAGCTGGCGAACGCGAGCGGGAGGCCGAAGGTGAGGACGAGGCGGACCGCGGCGGGGAAGATCGTCAGCGGGAAGCGCATGGCCTCGTTCTGGAGCTCGGCGAGCATGAACGCGATGATCGGGGTGCGGCCCTTCATCCAGAAGTTCGCGGCGTTCGCGACGGTGAGCAGGGACGCCTGGACGACCGCGGCGCACACCAGGAGCAGAAGCGCGACGGGCACGGCGGCGAGGCCCAGGCCCGCGCCGGTCCAGCCGACGGCCATCATGAGGAGGCCGAGGGTCATCTCGCCGAAGACCTGGAAGCCGACGTGCTTGGAGGCGACCTGGACGAGGACGGGGGCGGGGCGGGTGATCCGGTAGTCCATGTCGCCTTCGACGATGAGCTTCCCGGTGTCCCAGATGCCGTCCCAGAACAGGGCGGTGGAGGACCAGGAGGTGGCGAGGAACCCGGCGAGGACGAGCATCTCGTGGTAGCCCCATCCGGCGATGGAGCTGACGTTCCCGAACAGGATCGTCAGGAACGAGAACAGGACGACCTGCCAGAACGTGCCGGAGACGGCCATGACCCAGAAGTCGGCCGGGTACTCGCCGACCGAGCGCAGGTAGGCGCCGATGGAGCGCCTGTAGACCCCGAAGGCGTGCCGGGGGCCGTAGATGTCAGCCGCCATGGACGGTCACCTTCTTCACGAGCTGGGACCAGATGAGCCTGCCGGTGATCCACAGGCCGGCGGCCCAGGCGGCCTCGGCGGCGATGAGGCCGAGGGCGCCCGCGGTGTCGACGCGGCCGAGGTAGATCGAGGCGGGCGTGGTGGTCAGGTGGACGAACGGCATGGCCCAGGAGACGGTCTGGAGCCACGCGGGCATGAGGGCGAGCGGGACCATCATCCCGGAGAAGAACGCGACCATGGAGTCCTTCGCCCACTGGATGCCCAGGAACCGCTGGGTCACGAAGCAGGCGAGCACGCACAGGTACGCGAACCCGAACGCCAGCGGGAAGATGAGCAGGACGCTCACGACGGTGAGCACGGCCGCGACCGGCGAGACCGGCCCGGCGGGCCGGAACAGCAGGATCGCGGCGGCGGTGCCGAGGATCGCGGCGGGGACCGAGGCGAGCATCCCGCCGATGTACTCCCCCGCGCGGGCGCGCTGGAAGTCCACCGGTTTCGTGAGGTCGACGGCGACGAGGCCGTCGAGGATGCGGTTGGCCATCTCCCAGTCGGAGCCGGCCCACGCGAGGGTCGAGGTGAGGAAGCCGATGATGAGGTACGCCTTCATCGCCTGCCAGTCGTAGCCGCCCATCTCGCCGTCGCCGATGAGGTGGCTCCACACGGCGAGGCCGGCCAGGAGCGACCAGCCGCCGAACAGGACCGAGAAGATCCAGGTGGACTTGTAGGCGATCTTGCGCTTGAAGGAGATCGTCGCGAGCGCGACGTCGACGCTTGCCATGTGTCAGTGTCCAGACGAGTCGTAGGAGCGCAGCCCGAGGCGGTAGACGCCGACCGCCGCGAGGACCGAGGCGGCGGCGGCCAGGGGCGGGCCGACGAGCCACCAGGGGCCGAGGTGGCCGGTGAGGACCGCGACGGGCACGAAGTTGACGAACGCGACCGGCAGC
The DNA here is from genome assembly GCA_040643255.1 of Glycomyces sp. NPDC047369. Classification (GTDB taxonomy): domain Bacteria; phylum Actinomycetota; class Actinomycetes; order Mycobacteriales; family Micromonosporaceae; genus Glycomyces. Next base: position 464,502 of record JBEYTX010000005.1, read on the forward strand.
ACGAACATGGTCACGAGCTTCACCGCGGCGGGGAACAGCGCGAGCGGCAGCGTCATCGCGTTGTGCTGGAGGTCGAGCATCACGAACGCGAAGACCGAGTTGGTGCCCTTGATCCAGAAGTTCACCGCGCACAGCATCGTGATGAGCGCGCACTCGATGACGATCGCGCACGCCAGGCCGAGGACGCCCGCGGGGATCGCGGCGAGGCCCATGCCTGCGCCGATCCATCCGTAGACGACCATGACGAGCCCGAACGCGACCTCGCCGAAGCCCTGCATGCCGATGTGGGAGCTCGCGACCTGGACGACGACCGGCGCGGGGCGGGTGATGCGGTAGTCGATCTCGCCCTTGAGGACGTACGTGCCGGTGCTCCAGATGCCGTCGCACAGCAGCGCGGTCGAGCCCGCGGCCACGGTGAGGAGCCCGGAGAGCATGAGCATCTCGTGGTACCGCCAGCCCGCGACGTCGGGGACCGCGGCGAACAGGACGGTGAGGAACGCGAACTGGAGCACGTTCCACATCACGCCCGCCGAGGCCATGACCCAGAAGTCGGCCGGGTACTCGGTGATGGCGCGGATCTGGGCCACGATCGAGCGGCCGTAGACGCCGCCCGTGTGGCGAACCGGATGGGTCGTCGTGTCAGCCACCGTGCACCGTCACCTTCTTGACCGCCTGGTTGAAGATGAGCCGCGCCCCGAACCACATGCCGGCGGCCCAGGCCGCCTCCGCCGCGAGGAGCCCGAGGGCGCCCGCGGTGTCGACGTGGCCGAGGTAGATCGCCGACGGCGTGGTCGTGAAGTGCGGGAACGGCAGGGCCCAGGCGATGGCCTGGAGCCAGGAGGGCATGAACGCCAAGGGGATCATCATCCCTGAGAAGAAGCCGAGGAGGGCCTCGCGCAGCCACATGACCCCCAGGTACCGCTTGGTCCAGAAGCACACCAGGACCGTCAGGTACGTGATGCCGAAGGCCAGCGGGAACACCAGGACGAGGCTGACGGCGGTGAGGATCCCTGCCGAGACGGAGACGGGGCCGGGCGGGTCGAACAGCAGCCAGGCCCCGGCGACGCCGAGGACCACGGTGGGGACCGTGGAGCACATCGAGCCGATGTACTCGGCGGCGCGGGCCCGCTGGAAGTCGACCGGCTTGGTCAGGTCGATCGCGACGTGGCCGTCGAGGATGCGGTCGGCGATGTGCCAGTCGGCCGCGCCGAAGACCATGGTCGCGGTGATGAACCCGATGATGACGTAGGCGCGCATGGCGTCCCAGTCGTAACCCGAGAGCGCGCCGCCGGAGAGGAGCTCGCGCCACATCGCCATCGAGACGAGCATGGCGCCGCCGCCGAGCACGAGGCCCACCAGCCACTGGGTCTTGTAGGCCAGGCGGCGCTTGAACGCGATGACCGCGAACGCGCGGTCGACCGCGAAAGCACTGCTCACTGGGTGAGTTCTCCGGCGTAGAGGCGGCGGATGACGTCCTCGATGGACGGTTCCGAGAGGGACAGGTCGCGGGGGGCGAGCTGGGAGGTGAGGGTGCCGAGGACTTCGGCGGTGGTGAAGCGCTTCGACTCGTACGTGGCGGTCACTTCGCTCGGGGCCTCGCCCGCGGTCCACTCGTAGTCGGGGAACTTGACCTTGAGGGCGTCGACGTCGGCCGGGCCCTCCAGGAACAGCTTCACGGCCTTGGTGGTGATGTAGTGGGCCTTGAGCTGCGTGATCGGCCCGTCGTAGGCGACCGCGCCCTTGTCGATGACGACGATCCGCTCGCAGACCTCCTCGATGTCGGCGAGGTCGTGGCTGGTGAGGAGCAGCGTCGTGCCGTCGTCCACCGTCTCGCGCAGGAACGCGCGCAGGCGGTCCTTCACGGAGATGTCGAGGCCGATGGTCGGCTCGTCGAGGTAGACCATCTTGGGCGCGTGGATGAGCGCGCACGCGAGGTCGGCGCGCATGCGCTGGCCCAGGGACAGGGTGCGCGCGAGCGCGGGCATGAACTCGCCGAGGTCCAGCAGCTCGTCGAACTTCGCGATGCGGGCCTGGTAGTCGGCGTCGGAGACGCCGTACATGTGCTTGAGGAGCTTGAGGGACTCCTCGACCGGCAGGTCCCACCACAGCTGGGTGCGCTGGCCGAAGAGCACGCCGATGTCGTGCGCGTTGGCGATGCGCTCGGTGTGCGGGTCGCGGCCCATCACCCGGACGGTGCCCTCGGAGGGGCGCAGGATCCCGGTGAGGAGCTTGACGGTGGTGGACTTGCCCGCGCCGTTGGGTCCGACGTACGCGACCGATTCGCCCGGCTCGATCGACAGATTGATGCCGTCCACCGCGGTGTAGTTCTTGTACTTGCGCTGGGCGAGGTGCTTGACCGCGCCCTTGAACCCGGAGGCCTTGTCAGGCCGCCGGAAGGTCTTCGTGAGGTTGCGGGCTTCGAGAATCGGCATGCTTCAACGGTAGGAAAATCCGCTCGCTTTTCTCAACTCGTTTCCCGCGCTTCAGCCTGCGAACCAGGTCACGGGGCGAAACGCGCTCGAGGGGAAGGAAGCAGGCCATGGCGACCATATGGGGCAGGAAGCTGATGCCGACGGCGAGGTACACGGAGACGTGGAAGCAGTACAGGAACGCGACGGCCGCGTACTTGAGGCGCTTGGCGGCGATGAACATGATGACGGGCGTGAGCAGCTCGAAGCTCACCATGCCCCACTGGACGGCGCGGAGCATCCACGGGTAGTCGAGCATCCAGGTGGAGAACTCGGTGCCGCGGCGGATGATCGCCCACGTCATGGTCGCGGAGTTCACCCATTCGAAGCCGCCGTAGCGGAACTTGGCCCAGGCGGCGAAGAAGTACGTGCAGATGACCCCGATCTGCACGAGGTTGAAGCCCCAGCCGACGTGCTCGGAGAGGTGCTCCCGGTCGCCCCACTTCGCTTTCGGCATGGTGGGCAGGAGGAACAGGAGCAGCAGGAACGCGAACTTGCCGTGGTCGACCTTCCCGTAGGACATCGCGATGATCATCCACTCGAAGTACGCGGCGGCGACGATCCAGCCGAACAGGCGCGGCTTCCAGCCGAACATCATGGGGACGGTGGCCGCGAGCAGGACGACCAGGGTGCCGACGACGACCCAGTAGTTGGGGACGGGGAAGACCGGCAGGACGCGCGCGATGAACAGCGGCTGGTACAGCTCGCCGGGGACGTGGCGGTGGCCGAGGATCCACGGCATGTACCACCACCAGTCGACCCAGATGAACGCGCCGGCGAGGAACCGCATGACGGCGACGCGGCCGAGGGCGACGGGCTGGAAGAACCAGCCGACGGCCTTCTGCTGCAAGGGAAGCTGGGTCACGCGCCGTCTCCGTCCCGGGTGTAGGCGGCCTCGACGACTTCGACGACCTCGCCGGTCTGGTGCCCGTCCTTGAGCTCGTAGCGGCGCTCGATGATCTCGACGGTGACGATCTCGGGTTTGCCGGGGTTCGCGTTCTCGTACGCCTGTGCGATGTACTCCAGGAGGGCCGGGTCCTCGATGAAGCGGCTCTTCTGGCCTTCGAGCTCGGCGCGGCGGAACCCGGTGATCGACTCGGTGAGCTTGAACCGCTCGCCCTCTTCGTTCACGGCTTCGACGCGGGTCGATCCGGCCCAGCCGTCCAGGGACATCGACCCGGAGTACATCTTGAAGGGCGCGAACGGGAAGTAGTCGTCGCCGCCCCAGAACGTGGTGGCGGTGACGAGCGCGAGCACGACCATGGTGATCGAGACGCGCAGGACGCGCCCCTTCGGCCGGACCCTGGAGATACGGGGTAGGTATGGGGACACGGCAAGAGTATGGCACGGGCCCGCCACAAGGGGCGGACCCGCGTCAGGCGTCGAACTGGGGTTCGGGCTCGCGGGACTTCGGCTCGGCCGCGCGGCGGTCCTTGAGGCGGCGGACCATCGCCTTCGGGTCGATGCGCTCCAGCGGCAGGAAGCAGGCCATGGCGACCAGGTGCGGCAGGAAGCTGATGCCGATCGCCAGGAACACGGTGACGTGGAAGCAGTAGAAGAACGCGACGATCGCGTACTGCACCCGCTTCCACTTGTACACGAACAGGACGACCGGGGTGAGCAGCTCGAACGCGATCATGCCCCACTGCGCGACGTGCAGCAGCCACGGGAAGTCGAGCATCCACTCCGAGAAGACCGTGCCGCGGCGGATGATCGCCCACGTGAAGACCCCGGAGTTCGCCCAGTCGAAGCCGCCGTAGCGGAACTTCGCCCATGCGGACAGGAAGTACGTGAGGACCACGGCGATCTGGACGAGCTTGAAGCCCCACCCGGCGCGCTCGGAGAGTTGCACGCGGTCGCCCCACTTCGCATGGGACGGCATGAGGCACAGCACCAGGAGCAGAGTCATGAACCCGAAGCTGGCGTGGTCGACCTTCCCGTAGGAGTTGGCGATGACCATCCACTCGAAGTACGCGGCGAACAGGATCCAGCCGAACAGCTTGGGCCGGTAGCCGAGCATCATCGGGACGGCGGCCGCGAGCATCACGATGAGCGTGCCCGTGACGAGCCAGTACGTGGGGGTCGGCAGCGGCAGGACCCGGCCGACGAACAGCGGCTGGTACAGCTCGCCGGGGACGAACCGGTGCCCGAAGATGAAGGGCATGTACGCCCACCACTCGATCCACACGTAGAGCCCGGCGAGGAACCGCATCGCGGCGACCCGGCCCAGCGGCACGGGCTCGAAGAAGAAGCCGTTCACGGCGCTGCGGACGCTCACGCGGCCCCCTCCTCGGTCCAGGCGGCGACGACCTCTTCGGTCTCCTCGCCGGTGCGCGCGCCGTCGACCAGTTCGTACCGCTTCGTGACGATCTCGGCCGCGACGATCTCGGGCTCGTCGGGGTGCGCGGCCTCGTACGCCTCGGCGATGTACGCGAGCAGGCTCGGGTCCTCGCGGAAGCGGGTCAGCTGCCCTTCGAGTTCGGCCCGGCGGAACCCGGTGTCGTTGTCGCCGATGGCGATCCGCTCGCCCTCGGCGTTCTCCAGGAACACGTTGGTGCTGTCGGCCCAGCCGTCGGTGTCGTGGGCGCGCGAGTACATCTTGAAGGGCGCGAACGGGAAGAAGTCGTCCTCGCCCCACACGGAGGTCGCCATGAGCGCCAGGACCATCGCGAGGGCGGCGCCGACCCGGACGATCCGGCCGGTGCGCGTCAGAGGACGTTCGGTGCGGTCAGCGGACATCGGGGAAGTATGGCACGGCCCCGTCGGCGGTCAGCCGCTGCTCTGCTGGCCGCGGAGCCGGTCGCGCTCGGCCTGCGGCAGCGAGCACGCGGCGGTGCCGCCCGGCAGGCGGTGCCGGTTGCGCGCGATCAGCCGGTACACGGGCCACGCGAGCCACGAGACGGGCTTGAGCGACAGGACCCACCCGATCGGCCGCCAGTACCACTGGGCGCGGCGCAGGAGCACCGCGATCGCGTCGGGGCCCGAGCGCTGGAAGTTCTCCTCGATCCACATGACCGCGGCCTCGGCCTCCTCCTGGGTGACGCCGAGCGCGTCCAGGTCGGACCACTGCCACGGGACGACGCGCGCGGTCGTGCGCACGTGCTTCTCGAGGAAGTTCGCGGACGTGGTGCAGAACGCGCAGTCGCCGTCGTAGAGGAAGACGTGGTCATCGTGCATGGTCGGGTCCTTCACTCGGTCCGGGACGGGACCGCGTCGTAGAGTGCGCGGCGCATCGCCGCCACCGGGGCGTCCGCGACGCACGTGAACTGCGTCCACTGGCGCACCGCCTGCGCGAGCAGGAGCGCGAGCCCGTCAAGGACCCGCACGCCCTCCGCCTCGGCCCCCGCGGCCAGCGGCGTCGGCCACGGGTCGTAGAGGATGTCGAACAGGACCGCGTCGGCGGACCAGTCGAGCCGCAGGTCGTCGGTGACCCCCTTCGGGACCGTCGCGACCACCAGGTCGGCCCGCCCGGCGCGGGCGGCGTCCTCCCAGTCGGCGGCCTTCAAGCGTAGCCCCAGCCGCGCTGCGACCGGTTCGAGCTCGCGCACGGCCTCGCGGCGCCGCGCGTACACGGTGACCGACGACGCGCCGAGCTGCTGCGCGGCCGCGAGCGCCCCGCGCGCGGACCCGCCCGCGCCGAGCACCGCGACCTCCTCGGCGTCCTTCAGGCCGATCTCCGCGAGCGCGTCGACCATGCCGGGCGCGTCCGTGTTGTCGGCGAGGCGGCGCCCGCCGCGCAGGACGAGCGTGTTGGCCGCGCCGATCGCCTCGGCGACCGGGGTGGCCTCGGCGGCGACGTCGAGCGCGACCTCCTTGAGCGGCATCGTGAGCGAGAGGCCCGCCCACGAGTCGTCGAGGCCGTCGACGAACCCGGCGAGGCCGGACTCGTCGCACTCGTGGCGCGTGTACGTCCAGTCGGCGAGCCCCGCCGCGGCGAAGCCCGCGTTGTGGATGACCGGCGAGAGCGAGTGCCCGATGGGCTTGCCGAGGACCGCTGCCTTCATCACTGGATGCCGTTCTCCTCGGCCAGCGGGATGCCCACCTCGTTGTGCTCCTCCAAGGTCTCGGAGAAGTAGGCGGACCCGTCGGGGTACGCGGTCACGAAGAACAGCCAGTCCCCCGCCTCAGGGGCCACCGCCGACTCCAGCGCCGCGGCGCCGGGGTTGGAGATGGCGCTCGGCAGGTACCCGGCGTGCTGGGGCGCGGACGGCGCCCACGGGTTGTCGGGGTCGCGCATGAGGTCGTACCAGTTGATGTCCTCGCCGGAGGTGATCGCGTCCTCCCCGTTGAGCAGGCGCCCGTAGTTCCAGATCGCCTCCGACTCGAAGCAGTTGCAGTTCGTCTGCTCGTGCTCGTACGGGTTCAGGTACATCTTGTTGTACATGACCTGGGCGATCTTCGGGTCGTCGGACGCGATGCCGGACTCCGACTGGACGATCGAGGCGATCTGGAGCGCCATCCACGGGTAGATCTTGAACTCGCCGCCCGTCGGCGGGTAGAACGTCTGGTTCTCCATCGCGCTCGGGTCGTAGTCCGGGTCCGGGTTCGGGATCGTGGCGAGCTTGTCGAAGAAGCCGATCTCCTCGATCGTCTCGTTGAACCGCTCGACCATCTCCTTGAGCATGTCGACCGCGGTCCACGTCTCGTCGAACTCGTACGCCGACGGGAACAGGAAGCCCTCCACGGACTTCACCTGCCGGTCCGAGAAGCCCTCGAACCAGACCGGGTCGACGCCGAGCGCCTCCGGGTCCTGCGCGGCGGCCTCGAAGTCCGCGATCGGGACGCCCGTGTAGCTGGAGAGGATCTCGTAGACCTCGAAGGACCGCTTGCCCTCGGGGATGACGACGTGGTCCATGGTGAGGTTCGCCGGGTCGGTCATGAACGCCAGCGCGGAGGCGGCCGACATCTCCTCCTCCATGGCGTAGGAGCCCGCCTGGATCGTGGTGCCGGAGTCGCCGTCGTCCTCGGAGGCGTTGAGGAACGCCTTCGCGGAGGCGACCACGCCCTGGGCTTCGAGCTCGTCGGCGATGTTCGAGACGAGCCAGCCGGACTCGACGGTGATCATGACCTGGTTGCCGTTGCCGTCGCCGGTGAAGTCCTCGGCGACGAAGTAGTCCTTGATGACGTTGTTGTACGCCCACCAGCCGCCGACGCCGAGGACGCCGAAGAGGGCGACGACCAGGGTCATGGCGATCAGGGACTTGCCGGAGTCCTTGCGGCGGTGGCTGCGCGGCGCCGCCGAGCGCTCGTCCTCGGTCCTGAAGTCGCCGAGCATCCTTGTCCCTACCTCCGCCGACGGTCCAACCATTGCTGGAGGATCTCGACCGCGGCCGCCTGGTCGACGATGGAGCGCTTCCGCTTCCCGCGCACCCCGCCTTCGTTTAGGCGGCGGGTGGCGACGGCGGTCGTCATGCGCTCGTCGGTCAGGGTCACCGGCGTTGGCGAGACGTGGTCGGCGAACCGTTCCACCCAGGCTCGGGTGTGGGCGGCTGCCGGCCCCTCCTCACCCGAAAGAGTAACCGGTAGGCCGACGACGATTTCGACCACATCGTATTCCCGGGCCGTTTCGGCGATTTCTTGAATATCGGCCGGAATGTGCTCACCAGCGGTTCTAAGGTCGCGACGAACCGTCGCGACCGGAGTGGCGAGGAGGCCGTCCGGATCGCACACGGCGACCCCGATGCGGGCCTTGCCGAGATCGATGCCGAGACGGCGGCCCCGCACCCACTCGGTGGGTGCGGGGCCGCTCGGTGCGTCTTCCATTTACGCGCCGATGGCGCGGACGACCGCGTCCAGCAGCTGCGGGGCCTGGTCGGCGGGGACGCCGCCGCCCTGCGCGACGTCGTCGTTGCCGCCGCCCTTGCCGGACAGCGCGGACTTCACGAGCGCCGCCGCCGAGACGTGCTGCGCCTTCGCGGCCGCGTTCGCCGCGACGACGATGCTGGCCTTGCCGCCCGCGGTCGCGACGACCGCCGCGACGCCGGGCTGGTCCTCGGGCAGGTGCCCGCGGATCTGCATCGCAAGGTTGCGCACGTCGCCGCCCTTGGTGCCCTCGGGCGCCTGGACCGCGGCGACCTTCACGGCGCCGACCTGCTTCGCGTTCTGCGCGAACTCGGCCGCGCGGCCGGACACCAGCTTCGCCTGGAGGCCCGCGAGCTCGCGCTCGGCGTCCTTGGAGCGCTGGAGGATCGCGCGGACGCGTTCCAGGACGTCGCCCCTTTGGGCGCCCAGTTCCTCGGCGATCTGCGAGACGAGGTCGCGTTCACGGGCGAGGTAGCGGTACGCCTCCATGCCCGTCGCGGCCTCGACGCGGCGCTGGCCGGAGCCGACCGAGGACTCGCCGGTGAGGACCAGCGGGCCGATCTGCGCCGAGTGGGACACGTGCGTGCCGCCGCAGAGCTCGCGCGACCAGGGGCCGCCGATCTCGACGACGCGGACGGTCTCGTCGTAGGTCTCGCCGAACAGCGCGACCGCGCCGAAGTCCTTCGCCTCGGGCAGGCTCATGTACTTGACCGAGACGGGCAGGTCGTCGCGGACGGCCTTGTTCGAGACCTCCTCGATCTCGCTCTTCGTCTCGTCGGAGAGCTTCGCGCGCCACGAGAAGTCCAGGCGCAGGTAGCCGGGCCGGTTGAACGAGCCGGACTGGAGCGCGGTCGGGCCGAGCACCTCGCGCAGGGCCGCGTGCACCACGTGGGTGCCCGAGTGCGCCTGGCGGGCGCCGAGGCGCCACTCCGCGTCGACCGTGGCCTCGACGCGGTCGTCGAGGACGATCTCGCCTTCGAGGACGCGGACCTGGTGGACCACGAGCTTCTTGACGGGCCGCTGCACGTCCACGACCTCGGCGAAGAGGTTCGGGCCGACGATCTTGCCCGCGTCGGCGTGCTGGCCGCCGGACTCCGCGTAGAACGGGGTCCGGTCGAGGACGACCTCGACGATCTGCCCGGACTTCGCGACCGGGACCGGCTTGCCCTCGGAGAGGATCCCGATGACGCGGGACTCGGTCTCCAGGGACTCGTACGCCTTCCAGTCGGTCGGGCCCTGCTCCTTGAGGAGGTCCCAGTACGCGGACAGGTCCGCGTGGCCGGTCTTGCGCGCGGCCGCGTCGGCCTTCGCGCGCTGGCGCTGCTCCGCCATGAGCTGGCGGAAGCCCTCCTGGTCGACCGAGAGGCCCTGCTCCTCGGCCATCTCCAGGGTCAGGTCGATCGGAAAGCCGTACGTGTCGTGCAGCTCGAACGCCTTGGACCCGGACAGGGTCTTGCCGCCCTCGGTCTTGGTCTCGGTGACCGCGGTGTCGAGGATGGTCGTGCCGTGCTTGAGGGTCTTCAGGAACGCCTCCTCCTCGCCGTACGCGTAGGAGGAGATGCGCTCGAAGTCCTTCGCGAGCTCGGGGTAGGACGGGCTCATGCAGTCGCGCGCGACGGGCAGCAGCTCGGGCAGCGCGGGCTTGTCGTAGCCGAGCAGGCGCACGGCGCGGATCGCGCGGCGCATGATGCGGCGCAGCACGTAGCCGCGGCCCTCGTTGGAGGGCGCGACGCCGTCGCCGATGAGCATGAGCGCCGAGCGCACGTGGTCGGCGATGACGCGGAAGCGCACGTCGTCCGGGTGCGACTCGGAGGCGGTCCGCGACGTGGAGACGCCGTAGCGCTTCCCCGTCAGCTCGGACGCCTTGTCGATGAGCGGGCGGACCTGGTCGATCTCGTACATGTTGTCGACGCCCTGGAGCAGGGCGGCCATGCGCTCCATGCCCATGCCGGTGTCGATGTTCTTCTTCGGCAGGTCGCCGGTGATCTCGTAGCCCTCTTTCGCGGGGCCGCCGCCGCGGATGTTCTGCATGAACACGAGGTTCCAGAACTCCAGGTAGCGGTCCTCGTCGACTTCGGGGCCGCCCTCGGGGCCGTAGTCGGGCCCGCGGTCGTAGTACAGCTCCGAGCAGGGGCCGCAGGGGCCGGGGATGCCCATGGACCACATGTTGTCCGCTTGGCCGCGGCGCACGATGCGGTCGAGCGGGAGCCCGATCTGCTTGTGCCAGATGTCGATCGCCTCGTCGTCGTCGAGGTAGACCGTGGCCCAGATGCGGTCGCCGTCCAGGCCCAGGCCGCCGGACTCGACCGAGCCGGTGGTCAGATCCCAGGCGTAGCGGATCGCCTGCTCCTTGAAGTAGTCCCCGAAGGAGAAGTTGCCGTTCATCTGGAAGAACGTGCCGTGGCGCGAGGTCTTGCCGACCTCGTCGATGTCGGGCGTGCGGATGCACTTCTGCACCGACGTGGCGGTGCTCCAGTCCGGCGTCGCCTGGCCCAGGAAGTAGGGCACGAACGGGACCATGCCCGCGGGGACGAACAGCAGGTTCGGGTCCTCGATCGCCGGCAGCGGTGCGCTGGGGACCACCGTATGGCCGTTGGACTCGAAGAACTTCAGAAATCGCCTTTGGATTTCAGCGGTCTCCATGGGCACCTCCTTCAAGGTCTCGCCACTGCTAGAACAACCGGCCGGCGGCCTGGTCGTCGTCTTCTTCCTCGGTGAGGAGCGGCGAGATGTCCTCGCCGCGCTCGATCGCCTCGTACAGCTCGGCCTCCTTGGCCTGCTTGGCCTCGGAGACGTCCGCCCAGAACGATTTGAGCGATTCCCTCATTCCAGCACCGGCATCGCCGATCCGCTCCGCGACCCCGCCCGGAGTGACCGACTCCGCGGCCTTGGTCAGCTTGCGGACCACGACGACGCCGACCACGACACCGATGCCTACCCAGATCATCCGCTTGAGCACGGGGACCCCTCAATCCGTTTTCGAGCGTTGCTACTTCGCGGCCTTGCGGCGGGCCTTCGCGGCCCGCTTCGACTCGCGCTTGGTCTGGCGCGACGCCTCGACCATGCGGCGGACCTGGTCCTCGTCGTAGCCCTGGTTGCGCTTCTTCACGGCCGTGCGGAGCCCGAAGCCGAACGCGGCGGCCTTGACCAGCGGCGAGCCGACGGCCGAGACGACCAGGCTCGTGATGTTGGCGACGTTCGAGGAGACGTGGGCGGCGTTCGTCGTGATCGAGCCGACCTTCTCCAGTTCGCCTTCGACCTGCACGAGGGAGGCGTTCACGTTGTCGAGCGTCGCGTTCGCGTTCCGCAGGATCGGGCCGATCTCGTGGTCGACCTTGTCGAGGACGCTGTTGACGCGCGCGACCGTGCCGTCGAGCTTCCGGATGAGGCCCACCGCGAGCATGAGGCTGACGATGAAGAACGCGACCGCGATGATGAGCAGCGCGATCTCCCACACGCCCACGTTGTTGAACTCCACTGCCAACGTCTCGCCTGGCACAGCTCTTCCCCCTTGCTGAAGCATTGCAGCCGACCGGTGCGGCTGGTGATTCTTCCCCGGTTCGCGCGTAGAAGCGACGCAGCCCCGACCTTACCTTGCGGGATCGGACATCCGACGCAACGGGGCGCGGCCCGGCCTATCCGGCCTCGGTGAGTGCGCGGCGGTCCTCGGCGAGGCGCGGCAGGGCCGCCTGCGCGGCGACGACCACGGTGACTTCCGAGCCGACGCACAGCTCGTACCGGTCGCCGCACTCGACGGGGACGATCCACAGTTCGAGGTACAGCTCGTCGCGCACGTAGCAGCCCTCCTCGCCGACGCCGCCGACGCACGTCCCCGGCTCGGCGGGGGCCCATCCGGCGTTGAGGACGGCCTCCCAGTACACCTGGGACGTGTCCTCGACGGTGCCCTCGGAGACCCAGGTGCGCATGCGGACCCGGCACTCCCCCACGCACCAGCGCGAGCCGTAGGTCTCGTCGGCGACGCTCACGGCGGCCCAGGCCGGGACCGCGAGCTCGTCGGCGGCGCGGCGGGTCGGGTCGACGGTGACGGCGCGGCCGAGGAACAGGACCGCGGCCACGAGCAGGACCGCGGAGACGCCGATCGCGATGACGCCCATGCGCAGCCGCTCGATCCGGGCCCCGGTGCCCTCCAGCGCCGCCGCGAGGCGGCCCGCCCGCGGCGGGCGGTCAGTCGTCATCGGCGGGCTTCCTGCCTTCGTCGGCCTTGCGCACGATGCGGCGGAGCTTGTCCAGGCGCGGCCCGATCTCGGCCTCCAGGCCGTGGCGGGTGGGCCGGAAGTAGTCGCGTCCGGCGACGACGTCGGGCGCGTACCGCTGCGGGACGACGCCTCGCGGGTCGGCGTGCGGGTAGACGTAGCCCGCGCCGTGGCCGAGGTTCTTGGCGCCGCCGTAGTGGGCGTCGCGCAGGTCCGGCGGGACCGGGCCGATCTTCCCTTGGCGCACATCGCGAATGGCCTCGTCGATCGCGGTGATGACCGCGTTGGACTTCGGGGCGGTCGCGAGGTGGGCGACGGCCTGCGCGAGGTTGATGCGGGCCTCGGGCATGCCGATGCGCTCGACCGCGGTCGCCGCGGCGGTCGCGGTCTGGAGCGCGGTCGGGTCGGCCATGCCGACGTCCTCCGACGCGAAGATGACCAGGCGCCGGGCGATGAACCGCGGGTCCTCCCCGGCGACGACCATGCGCGCCAGGTAGTGCATCGCGGCGTCGACGTCGGAGCCGCGGAGGCTCTTGATGAACGCGGAGGCGACGTCGTAGTGGCCGTCGCCGTCCCGGTCGTAGCGGACCGCGGCGGTGTCGATGGCCGCTTCGACCACGGCGACGGTGATGACGTCGTCCTCGCCGACGGACAGGGCCGCGGCTTCGAGGGCGGTCAGGGCCTTGCGGGCGTCCCCGGCGGCGGTGCGCACGAGGTGCTCGCGGGCCTCCGGTTCGAGGACGACCTCGCCGTTCAGGCCGCGCTCGTCGGCGACGGCGCGGTCCACGAGCTCGCCGACGTCGGTGGCGTCGAGTTCGCGCAGCGTCAGGAGCACGCAGCGGCTGACCAGCGGCGCGACCACGGAGAAGTACGGGTTCTCGGTGGTGGCGGCCAGGAGGGTGATCGTGCGGTCCTCGACGGCGCCGAGCAGGGAGTCCTGCTGGGTCTTGGTGAAGCGGTGGACCTCGTCGATGAACAGGATCGTCTGGGGGCCGCCGGTGCGGCGGATGCGGCGGGCCTCGTCGATCGCGGCGCGCACGTCCTTGACGCCGGAGTTCAGGGCCGACATCGCGCGGAAGCGCCGGTCGCCGGACTGGGCGACGAGGTGCGCGATCGTGGTCTTCCCGGAGCCGGGCGGGCCCCACAGGATCACCGAGAGCGGCTGGCGGCCTTCCACGACCTGCCGCAGGGGCGACCCGGCGCCGAGCAGGTGGTCCTGGCCGACGAGCTCGTCGAGGGTGCGCGGGCGCATGCGCACCGCGAGCGGCTCGTCGCCGGTGGCGGCGCCGGTGCCGAGGATGCCCGACTGCTGCGGCTCGGGCGGCTGGGCGATTTCGAACAGGCCTGGTGCGTCCATCTCGCCTTCAGCGTAGGCCATGCGCATGAGCGGGACGCACAACTGAGGCGTTGCTGTGGGCCGTGGCAGGAACGGCGGAGGGCCGCCGCACCGGTCGGTGCGGCGGCCCTCGGGGCTCGCGGGGGCTACATGCCCGAGCGCATGAACTCCTCGAACGGGACGAGGTTGTCCGTGTCGGGGGCGGCGATGTCGTAGGAGCCGCCGATCTCGGTGATCTCGGAGGTCATCTCCATGACGATGCCGTCCATCTCGGGGAGGGCCATGGTCATCGACTTGAGGAGGCCGTCGTCGTCGAGCGTCACGGTCACCTCGGTGCCTTCGAGCGCGGCGGTGTCGGCCTCGGTCGCGCCCTCGGTGAAGGGGGCGAGCGCCTCGGAGTCGGCGGCGAGGGTGCCAGTGAAGGTGTTGTCGCCGGTCTCCTCGACGTTCTCCAGGCTGCTGAGCATGGTCTCGGTCTGGGCCTTGAGGTCCAGGCCGCCGAACTGGCCGTAGACCTCGGCCATGTCGCCGTCGGTCATGTCGAGGGTGAACCAGGCGTCGTCGCCGTACTGCTCGGCCATCCCGTCGAACATGCCGCCGCTGAACTGCATGTAGGCGGTGTCGCCGACGATGATCGACTCGGAGTGCATGTCGCCGAACAGGGAGGCCATGCTCGGGTCGATCTCCTCGCCGGAGGCCTCGGCCATGGCGCTCATGGAGATGTCGCCGACGGCCTTGGCGTTCTCGCCGTCGACGGTGGTGGTCATGGTGACGAACTCGGTGCCGCTGACGGTCATGCTCGACTCCATCACGTAGGAGTCGTCGTCGAGCCCGGTGAAGGCGGCCGCGACGGCCTCCTGCGGGGACAGCGCCGCGGCGGCGGCGTTGTCGGCGGTGTCGCCGGACCCGCCGGCGGTGTCGTTGGAGCCGTCGCCGCAGGCGGCGAGGCCGAGGCCGAACGCGGCGACGGCGGCGATGCCGGTGACGCGCACCGAGGTACGGGAGTGCATGGGTGTGCTCCTGGGTTCTGGGGATCTGCGTTCCTGATCCGAGCTTAAAGGACGCCGCCCACGTGCCGGGGTACGCACCCGTTCACATCACGGGTTCGTTACCGGTGGACATCACGGGCAATACCTGCTTAGGATGGCAATTCCATCGAAATACCTCAATGTCATGATTTCTCCGCTTCCGTACCGGCACCACGAGAGAGAAGGAGCAGCCATGCGACGCAGACTGCCCGCCATCGGCGCGGCGCTCGCCGGGATCATGCTGGCCGCGGGCACCACCGCGGCGGCCGCACAGGAGGAGGCCCCGGCGCAGACCCCGGGGTTCGACTTCGCGAACGGCGACACGGTCGCCACCGGCCTCACCATCCCCTGGGGGCTCGCGTTCCTCCCCGACGGGATCTCCGGCCTTGTGGCCGAACGCAACTCGGGGGACGTGCTGCGCATCGGCACCGACGCCGACCCGGCCGTCCTGGGAACGCTCGACGTCGTCGGCGGCACCAGCTCGATCGACGAGCGCGGGCTCCTGGGCCTGGCCGTCTCGCCGACGTTCGCGACCGACGGCTTGGTCTACGCGTACCTGTCCACTGCGGAGGACAACCGGGTGGTGCGGTTCACGCTCGAATCGTTCGACCCCGAGCCGGTCGTGACCGGCATCCCCTCCGCGCTCAACCACAACGGCGGCCGCCTGGCGTTCGGGCCCGACGGCAAGCTGTACATCACCACCGGCGACGCGAACGACACCGCGAACGCGCAGGACCTCGACAGCCTCGGCGGGAAGATCCTGCGGGCGAACCCCGACGGCTCCGTGCCCGAGGACAACCCGTTCGAGGGATCGCTGGTCTACACCTGGGGCAACCGCAACGTCCAGGGCCTGTCCTGGGACGCCGACGGCGACCTGTACTTCTCCGAACTGGGCCAGAACACCTGGGACGAGCTGAACTTCGGCGTCGCGGGCGGCAACTACGGCTGGCCCGAGGTCGAGGGCACCGGCGGCGGGCCGGAGTTCATCGACCCGATCGCCACTTGGACGACCGCCGAGGCGTCCCCTTCGGGCGCCGAGGTCGTGGGCGGCACCGCCTACATCGCGGCCCTGCGCGGCCAGCGCCTGTGGACGGTCCCGGTCGCCGACGGCGAGGCCGGTGAGCCTGTGGCCGTACTGGAGTCGACCCTCGGACGGATCCGCACCGTCGAGCTCGGGCCCGACGGCTGGCTGTGGGTGACCACTTCGAACGGCAACGGGACGGACAAGGTCGTGCGGTACCGGCCGCTCGGGGCTTAGCGAGGCGCGGCCCGCGGATCGTGCATCCTATAGGATGCACCACCAGTGGCGGCCGACCTCGCACGGGCCGCGGCCGACATCGAGGCCGTCAAGGCCCTCACCGACCGCGTCGGCGTCGCCTCCCCCGCCCCGCCACGGCTATAGTGGCCGCTGCCCCTTTCGGACTCGGCGCCGACGACGGAGCCGGGTGCGGGGAGCCGCCGCGGTCGTCGGGCGCGCGGCGAGGACACGCCCCCGCGTGGACCACGGGGGCTCGATTCCGGTGAGGCTGTTGCGGAATGCGCTTCTCGGT
>JBEYTX010000006.1:0-352551 GCA_040643255.1 Glycomyces sp. NPDC047369
GCTGGGGTGAGTCCCCCACCCCCCCCCCCCACCCCCCCGCCGCCCCCCCCCCCCCCGTTCCGCCCGCCGGCCGGCCCCCCCGGGCCGGCGCCCCGGGGGCCCCGCCTCCGTGTTCGTCTATGCCGGTTGCAGTTCCTTCGCGGGGGCCTTCGAGGACGCCCGCCACAGCTCGGCCGCCAGCCACAGCGCCGAGACCGTCACCAGTGCGCCCCAGGCGATCCGGCCCGACTGCGGCAGGAAGAACTGCGGCAGGTACGTCACCATCAGGACCGCGAACGGCACGCCGGACCACTTCGACAGCACCCCCGAGCGCCACACCGCGACGGCCGCGAGCACGCCCGCGATGGCGATGAGCACCAGGCCGATCGCGAACACCGTCATCGCGGTGGCGTCGTAGCGGAACGCGTCGCCGACCTCGGTCAGGGAGGCGTCCCCGTCGGCGACGGCGCGCTCGCCGATCGCCTTGAGGCCGTAGACCTCCGCGCCGTAGTACGAGATCGTCAGGCCCGAGCCGATGTAGCCGATGGTCGCGGCGAGGAACGCGGTCTTCTCGTGCTTCGTGCCTTCCAAGAATCCGCGGAGGGCGCCGTAGCCGAGGGGGATGAGGATGAGGCCGACGATGGCCGAGACGTGGGCGATCGACCAGCCGGCGCTGGCCCAGGACGCGGCGCCTTCGAGGGTGGTCTGGTCCTCGCGGGGCGCGACGGCCTCGTAGAGGACGAAGAGGATCCCGGCGAGCGCGAAGGCGAAGGCGCCCATGCGGGCTCGGGGGTCGGGGGCGGTGCGGGTCATGGATGCTCCTTGGGGGTTCACCGCTCATTTTCGCGAGCGGTGCTCTCTGTTGAGAGCAATGATTGCACATCGTTCCCGAGGATGCAAGAGCGGTGCTCTCGTTTCTGTACACTGGTCTGATGAACGCGCCGAGAACCGCCAGAGAACGCGCCCGTGCCGAGCTCACCAAGGAGATCCTGGCGACCGCGCGCCGCCAGCTCGGGGAGGTCGGCGCCCCGGGCCTGTCCCTGCGCTCGGTCGCCCGCGACCTCGGCATGGCCTCCTCGGCCGTGTACCGCTACTTCGCGAGCCGCGACGAGCTGCTGACCGCCCTCCTCATCGAGTCCTACAACGAGGTCGGCGAGGCCGCCGAGCGCGCCGACCGCCCTGAGGCCGTCCCCGAGGACCGCTGGCTCGGCGTCTGGCGCGGCGTCCGCGACTGGGCCCTCGCCAACCGCCACGAGTATGCGCTGCTGTTCGGGACCCCGGTCCCCGGCTACGCCGCCCCGCACCTCACCACCGAGATCGCAGCGCGCATGCCGCTCACCCTGGCCCGCATCGTCGTCGACGCCAAGCGCGGCAGCGGGCTCCGCCCCTACACGGGCCCCGAGTGCGACCCGGACGCGATCGAGCCGGCGATGCTCGTCCTCCTCGAAGAGGGCGCCTTCACCGTGGAGGAGACCGCGCGGCTCGTCCTCGCGTGGAACCGCCTCGTCGGCGTCATCGGCTACGAGCTCCACGGGCACCTGAACAACGTGACCGCCGACGACGCCGCGTTCTTCGACTACGCCGCGCGCGCCGAGGGCGCGAACCTGGGCCTCGCCTTCGACTGAACGCCGAAGGGCCGCCCGGCGGCGCCGGACGGCCCTCGCGGGAAGCCGCTCAGAAACTGCGCTCTTTAAACGACGTACAAGCCCAAGGCGATCGCGGCCACGACCAGGACCGCCGCGACCGCGGCGAGGACCCACGGCCAGCGGCGGCGCGCGCGGTGCTCGGAGACGTCGCCGACGACCACGGTGACGTTGTCGGGCCCGCCGCCTTCGAGGGCGAGGCGCACCAGCTCCTCCGCGGCCGCCTGGGGGTCGGCGAAGTCGCGCAGGACGTTCTCGATCACGGCGTCGTCCACGACGTCGCTGAGCCCGTCGGAGCAGAGCATGTACCGGTCGCCGAGCTGCGCGGGCCGGGTCTCGAAGTGCGCCGGGGCGGGGTTGGCCTGGAGCACGCGGGTGACGACGGACTTGTAGGGGTGGTCCTGGGCCTCGGCGGGGGTGATGGCGCCCTCGTCGACCAGGTGCTGGACGTACGAGTCGTCCACGGTCACCTGGACGAAGTCCTCGCCGCGCACCTGGTAGGCCCGGGAGTCGCCGATGTGGACGATGTCGACGGCGTCGTCGCCGAGCCACAGCCCCGTCAGCGTCGTCGCCATGCCCTCGGACTCGGGGTTCTCGGCCACGGCGGCGCGGATGCGGTCGCGGGCGGCCTCCACGACCTCGCCCAGCTCCGCGTGGGCGTCGGCGGGGGAGCGGCGGGCCAGGCGGGTCACCTCGGCGATGGTCACCCCGCTGGCGACCTCACCGGCGGCGGCGCCGCCCACGCCGTCGGCCACCGCGAGCAGGCGCCGCGACGCGAGGTGGGAGTCCTCGTTCAGGTCGCGGACCTTGCCCACGTCGGTGGCGGCGCCGTAGCGCCATCGCAATTCGGTCACAGGCGATCACCACTGATTCGGCACTGAGTTTCGGCAGTCTGTTCAAAGCTTGGCCGTTCGAGGGACATGGGCGCAAGTGTAGTGGTCCCGCACTCACAGCACGCGACCGTTGAACCCCGGTCCGCGCCCCGGCCGGGCCCGGCGCTGTATCCCCCGTTCGTGCCACCCTGTGAACCCGCCGCTGAGCTGCGGTGACGCCCCGATTACAGTGGATTCAGCCCGCTTCGCCACCCACCCCCGGGAGCTGCCATGAAGTCCGTGCTGGCCGACCGCTACGTCCTGGAGCACGAGATCGCGCGGGGAGCGGTCGGCGTCGTCTGGCGGGCGGCCGACCGGATCACCGGCGAGCGGGTCGCCGTCAAGGTCCTCCGCGAGGAGCTGCGCGGCGAGGCGGAGATCTTCGAGTCCTTCCGGGCCGAGGCCGAGATCCTGCGGACCATCGACCACCCGGGCGTGGTCGGCGTCAAGGACTTCATCGTCACCGACGCGGTGTGCGCGGTCGTCCTGGAGTTCATCGAGGGCCTGGACCTGCGCGAGCACCTGCGCCTCCACGGGCCGCTCCCGGCCGCCGAGGCCGCCCTGCGGTGCGCCAGCGCCGCCGAGACCCTCGCCGCGGTCCACCGCTCGGGCTACCGCCACTCGGACGTCAAGCCCGGCAACCTCATGCTCTCCGGCGCCGAGGGCGTCAAGTTCGTCGACTTCGGCATCGCCCGCGCCGCCGCCTCCCGCACCGCGCCCTCCCACGGCACCCCCGAGTACATCGCCCCCGAGGTCGCCTCCGGGGACTCCGCGAGCACCGGCGTCGACAACTACGCGCTCGGCCTGGTCCTCTACGAGGCGCTCACCGCGCACAGCGCCTACCGGGGCGGGTCCATCACGGAGGTCGTCGAGCGCCACCTCACCCGCATCCCCGTCAAGCCCGTCGCGGTCGACCCCGAGCTGTGGCGGGTGGTCGAGACGCTCCTGTCGCTCGACCCGCGCGCCCGCGGCGACCTCGACGCGATCGCCGCCGAGCTGCGCCGCCTCGCCCCGCGCCTCTCCCGCCAGGCGACCGCGCCCATCGAACCCGAACTGCGCGAACGGGACGCGACGAAGTCCTTCCTCTACGAGCCCGTCACCCCGCACGCCGGGGAGGGCATCGGCGCGCTCCTCGCCGCCGGGCAGGAGCCGCCCGCCGAGCCCGCGCGCCGCGGCCGGTTCCTCGTGGCCGCCTTGGTCCTCGTGGGCCTGGCGGCCGCGGCGGTCTGGGCCGTCGCGGCCCTCACCGGGCCCGACGTCCCGAATGCGGAGAATGCGGGCGATCCGTCTGAAGAGGCCGGAACGTCCGCCCCGGCCGAGGACGAGTCCTCTGCGGACCCAACGGAACCGACGCCCGATGCGTCCCCGTCCGGTGACGCTGCGTCCGCGACTCCCGAAGGGACGGAGTCGGAGAGCCCCGACAACGGGGTGGAATCAACTGATATGTCCGGATCAGAGGGTCAGACCGAAGGCTCCACTGAGGGCGGTTCCGACGACGACTCGCCCGGATCGGACCTCATCGGTTCCCCCATGCCGACAAGTGAAAACGGCCGCGACAGTCGATAATGATCCATGCGCGGCGAGTGACGCCGCGTCACCCGAACCGATGAGGGCGATGGGGATCACACGATTGGAATTCTCCGATCAAGCGTTGCAATCCCGTATCGGTCGCCGCCGGATTCACAAGGCTTGCAGTGGATTCCGTGGTCACGCAGCACGAGTCATCGGTCGGGGTCTATCGACACATTGGAGCTGTCCACTTGTCAGGGCGGCATCCACATGGCATCCTGTCGGGCATGGCAGGAAAAGAACTCAACGCGACCTCAGCAGCATTGCTGGGCTTGCTGCACGAAGGACCGATGACCGGCGGACAACTCATGGCGGAGGCGACCCGTCGCCTCGGTCCGTACTGGACCATGACGCGCTCGCAGGTCTACCGCGAACTCCCCGCCCTCGCCGAAGGCGGCCTGGTGCGCGTCGGGAAGCCGGGGCCGCGCGCCTCGGTGCCCTACACGATCAGCGCCAACGGCAAGCGGGCGTTCACCCGCTGGCTCAACGAGCCGGCCCGGATCGGCCAGCTGCGCGACCCCGTCGCGCTGCGCACGGCCTTCCTCGACTACCTCTCGAAGGACACCGCCGACGAGATGTTCGCCGACGCGGTCGAGCAGCACCAGGAGGCCTTGGCAGAGGCCCGTGCCGCCGCGAAGGACTACGCCGATGAGGACCCGAACGCCGCCGTCGCGATGGAGTTCGCGATCGGCTACCACCGTTCGGCCCTCAGCTGGCTGAAGAAGCGGTAGGCGCCTAGAGACCCCGGCCCCGGCCGGACGCACGAGATCAAGCACGGAGCGGGACGCGGCCCTGAGGGGCTCGCGTCCCGTTTCGTATGAGCCCGAATACAGGCGTACCCTGATCTGCTGTGACCAGTGTCGATGTTTCCGCCGATCTCCGCGAACTCAAGGCGACGCTCGCCAGCGTCGAGGCCGTCCTCGACCTCCCCGCGCTCCGGCGCGAGCTGTCCGAGCTTGAGGCCGCGGCCGCCGACCCCGGGCTGTGGGACGACCCCGATCACGCCCAGCAGCTCACCTCCCGCCTCTCCTACGTGCAGGCCGAGCTCAAGAAGCTCGCCTCGCTCCACGGGCGCATGGACGACGTCGAGGTGCTCTTCGAGCTCGCCGACGCCGAGGACGACCCGAGCGCGGCCGCCGAGGCCGGCGCCGAGCTCGCCTCGATCCGCAAGGCCGTCGACGAGCTCGAGGTCCGCACCCTCCTCTCCGGCGAGTACGACGAGCGCGACTGCGTCGTGACCGTCCGGTCCGGCGCCGGGGGCGCCGACGCCTGCGACTTCGCCGAGCAGCTCATGCGCATGTACCTGCGCTGGTCGGAGCCGCACGGCTTCGGCACCGAGGTGTACGACGTCTCGTACGCCGAGGAGGCCGGGATCCGCTCGGCGACCTTCGCCGTCAAGGGCCCCTACGCCTACGGGCACCTCTCCGTCGAGCAGGGCACCCACCGCGTCGTCCGCATCTCGAAGTACGACAACCAGGGGCGCCGCCAGACCGGCTTCGCCGCGGTCGAGGTCGTCCCGGCCCTGGAGCAGACCGACGAGATCGAGGACATCCCCGAGGACGAGATCCGCGTGGACGTCTACCGCTCCTCCGGACCCGGCGGCCAGGGCGTCAACACCACCGACTCGGCGGTGCGCCTGACCCACCTCCCGACCGGCATCGTCGTCTCCTGCCAGAACGAGCGCTCGCAGCTCCAGAACAAGGCCACCGCGATGGCCGTCCTCAAGGCCAAGCTGCTCCAGCGCACCCGCGACGAGGAGCGCGCCAAGGTCGACGAGCTGCGCGGCTCGGCCACCGCCTCGTGGGGCGACCAGATGCGCTCCTACGTCGAGCACCCGTACCAGATGGTCAAGGACCTGCGGACCGGCTTCGAGACCGCCGACGTCAAGGGCGTCTACGACGGCAACATCGACGGCTTCCTCGAGGCGGGCATCCGCTGGCGCAAGAGCGGCGAGAAGAACGCCGACTAGCCCCGGATCGTGGATCCTGTTTCCTATAGGATCTACGATCCGCTGTGGACCCCCCGTACCCGCCCGGTGACCCTCCGACGACCCCGCATGGGCCTCCTGACCACATGTGCTTCCCCCGTTCGGGCGAAATCACGTCGTTACCACCGGGCGGTCGTGACATATGGGTCGGAAACGACGGAATATGCCACGCTTGTACTGGAGCCGCCGGACCGGCCCCGGATTTCGGCGGATAGACTCCGCCTCGTGATTCAGCTTGAGGGTGTAACCAAGCACTACCCCCGGTCGAACCGGCCCTCGGTCGAGGACATGAACGTCTTCATCGACAAGGGAGAGTTCGTCTTCTTCATCGGCCCGACCGGTGCGGGTAAGTCCACGATCATCAAGCTCCTGCTCCGCGAAGAGATCCCGGACAAGGGCAAGATCACCGTCGGGGACACCGACGTGACCCGGCTGCGCCGCTGGAAGACCCCGGCGTACCGCCGGAGCATCGGCTGCGTGTTCCAGGACTTCCGGCTGCTGCCGAACCGCACCGCGGCCGAGAACGTGGCGTTCGCGCTCGAGGTCATCGGCAAGCCCAAGTCCGTGGCCCGCCGCGTCGTCCCCGAGGTCCTCGAGCTCGTCGGCCTCGGCGGCAAGGAGCACCGCTACCCGCACGAGCTCTCCGGCGGCGAGCAGCAGCGCGTCGCCGTGGCCCGCGCGTTCGTCAACCGCCCGCTGCTCCTGCTGGCGGACGAGCCCACCGGCAACCTCGACCCCGACACCTCGATCGAGATCATGCGGCTCCTCGACCGGATCAGCCGGACCGGCACGACCATCCTCATGGTCACCCACGACTCCAACATCGTGAACCAGATGCGCCGCCGCGTCATCGAGATCGAGAACGGCCAGATCGTCCGCGACCAGGCGCGCGGCGTCTACGGCTGAGCGAAAGGCAGAACCGAAGCACATGCGCGCGAAGTACGTGATGTCCGAGGTCTTCCTCGGACTGTGGCGCAACATCGCCATGACCGTCGCCATGATCATCACCATGGCGATCTCGCTGACGATGCTGGGCGCCGGCCTGATCCTCTACAACCAGGTCGACGTGATCGAGGAGTACTACCAGACCAGCCTCGAAGTGGTGGTCTACCTCGACCGCGACATCGACCAGGCGACGACCGACCAGCTCAAGGCCGACCTGGAGGCCAGCGGCTACGCCGAGCAGGTCCAGTTCGAGTCCAAGGACAAGGCGTACGAGCGGTTCAAGGACACGTTCGCGGAGTCCGAGGACCTCGTCGACTCCGTCGACCCCGAAGTCCTCCCCGCGGCGTTCCGCATCAAGATGAAGGACATCAGCCAGGCGCCCCAGCTCATCGCCGACTTCGGCGAGCGCGACGGCGTCTACCAGATCACGAACCAGCAGGAGATCCTCTCGGAGGTCTTCGGCATCCTCGGGGCCTTCCAGAAGCTGACGCTCGGCGTCGCGCTCTTCCTGGGCATCGCGGTGCTCGCCCTGGTCGCCAACACGATCCAGGTCGCCGCCTACTCGCGGCGCCGCGAGGTCGCGATCATGAAGCTCGTCGGCGCGCCGAACTGGTTCGTCCAGGCGCCGTTCGTCCTCGAGGCCGTCTTCGCCGGCGTGATCGGCGCGATCTTCGCGTTCCTCATCCTCATCGCCGGGCGGTTCTTCGGCATCGAGAACAGCCAGCTCGAGGGCCTGTTCAACCTGATGCCGCCGATCACCATGCAGTCGATCCTGCTGCTCCTGCCGATCCTGACGGGCATCTCCGCGCTCATCTCCGCGATCACCGCGTGGATCACGTTGCGGTTCAACATCAAGGTCTGACCCTCACCTGATCGGGGCACTCGCGCCGATCCGCCTGAACATCCGTCGCAGATGGACTAGATTCTGGCGTTATGAGGCGAATCGGATGGCTGCTCGCGGCCCTGCTCTTCACGGCGGGGACCGCGAGCAGTCCCGCTTTCGGGGTCTCCCAGTCCGATCTCGACCAGGTCGAGCGCGAGAAGGCCGAGATGGCCGCCGAACTCGAGGACGCCTCCGACGAGGTCCGCGCCGCCGGCGCCGTCCTCGCCGAGACCGAGGCCCGACTGCCCGACGCCGAGCACGACGTCGACGTCGCCCAGGGCCGCGTCGCCGCCGCCGAGTCCGAGTCCGCGCAGGCCGCCCGCGAGGCCGACGCCGCCCGCGAGGCCCTCGCCGCCGCCGAGGACGAGTACGCGGCCGCCGCCGCGGCCGTCGACGAGGCCCGCGAGGCCCGCGCCGCCCTGTTCAACGCGACCGCCCGCGGCGCCGAACTGCTCACCGTCGACGCGATCCTCGCCTCCGACGACCCCTCCGAGGCCGTCGACGGCTTCACCTACCTCGAGTTCCTCATGAACGGCAAGGAGCAGGCCGTCCAGGAGGTCACCCTCTCGCGCCGCGAGGCCGCCAACGCCGAGAACGCCGCCAGCGCCGCCGAGGCCGAAGCGGAGGAGGCCGAGGCCGCCGCCGCGCAGGCCCTCGCCGACGCCCGGGCCCGCGAGGCCGAGGCGCAGGCCGCGCAGCTCGCCGTCCAGCAGCTCCAGGCGGACCAGGAGGCCGCGCTCGCGGTCGCCGAGTCGTCCCGCGACGAGGCCCAGGCCGACTACGACGACCTCGAGGCCGAGTCGGAGCGCCTCGCCGACCAGCTGCGCCGCGAGGACGACGACGACCACGACGACGGCGGCGGCTCGTCCTCCTCCGGCGGCGGTGGCGGCGGCTGGGTCGTGCCCGTCGACGGCTGGAAGTCCTCGGACTTCGGCTGGCGGATGCACCCGATCTTCGGCTACGCGCGCCTCCACGGCGGCACCGACTTCGCGGCGTCCTCGGGCACCACGATCCACGCCGCCGCATCGGGGAAGGTCGTCTACGCGGGCTGGAGCTCCGGCTACGGGAAGCTCACGTGCATCTCGCACGGCGGGGGCATCACGTCCTGCTACGCGCACCAGTCGAGCATCTGGGTGTCCTACGGCGAGCACGTGGACCGCGACGAGGGCATCGGCGCGGTCGGCACCACCGGCGACAGCACCGGCCCGCACCTGCACTTCGAGGTGCGCGTCGACGGCGAGCGCGTCAATCCCGTGCCGTACCTGCCGTCCTGCCTGTGCCGATAAGGTTTCGACGTACGGACGTTCGATCGTTAAGCTTGCCTGGTGTCCAAGAAGAAGCAGGAAAAAGTCAAGCACTCGGGTCCCGAGCGCTCGGTGGTGACCACCAACCGGAAGGCCCGCCACGACTACGAGATCCTGGACACCTTCGAGGCCGGGATGGTCCTGTCGGGCACCGAGGTCAAGGCGCTGCGCCAGGGCCGCGGGAACATCGTCGACGCGTACGCCGAGATCCACAACGGCGAGGCCCGCGTCCACAACTTCCACATCCCCGAGTACGACTACGGGACGTGGACGAACCACCCGCCGCGGCGCATCCGCAAGCTCCTGCTGCACCGCTCCGAGATCGACAAGCTCGCCCCGAAGCTCGACGAGGCCGGTCTCACGCTGGTCCCGCTGTCGGTGTACTTCCAGAACGGGTACGCCAAGATGGAGCTGGGCCTGGGCCGCGGCCGCAAGAACTACGACAAGCGGCAGGCCATCGCCAAGCGCGAGTCCGACCGCGAGATCGAGCGGGCGATCGGCCGCGCCAACAAGCGCGGCGGGAGCTGACGGGAATATCGGGTCGACCCCGTCCGTTGAGACGGGGTAGAATTCCACAGCACAACTGAACAGGGTGATGAACACTCACTCGACGTTGCACCTGGCACCATCCAGGGGCTGATCGGTTTCGACTCCGTACGTTGACGTGAGGGAAGCGGGTCGAGGAAGCCAACGCCGTCTCGTAAACCGATGTTGGAAACCAATAAGTGCCAACGCAAAGCAACGCACTGACTTCGCCCTCGCTGCCTAAGCGAGCGTGAAGTTTGCCGCTCCAGGGGCGCATCCGCCCTGGACCAGCGGCATCATTTAAGGATGCTGTGGCCGTCGTCTTGATCGCTGGGACGCCGTCCGAGACTTTCGGCGATTAGAGCCCGTCTCACCGACTCGTCCGCGTGATCGGTGGGGCTCGAGAAAAGGCACAGCGGACTGCACCCGGAGAAGCCTCACGAAGGCCGCGGAGGACCAGGGTTCGATTCCCTGCAGCTCCACCGACTGACAGGCCGGGACGCGGAAGCGTCCCGGCCTTCGTCGTGTCCGGGGTCCGGTCGTGTCCGGGGGGCGGCCGTTTCGGCTGTTCGTCGCCTTCTTTGTCCTTAAGATCACACTATGCACACGTTGTTGGTGGTCCTGCACGTGCTGGCGGTGGTGGTCTGCGTCGGCCCGGCCATGCTGCTGCCGTGGCTGGGGGAGCGGGCGCTGCGCGAGCGCGACGGCGACCGCGTGCACCAGGCCGGGCGCCGGACCATGCTGTACAACGCGCTGACGCTGGTCGCGGCCCTGTTCGGGGTGCTCGCGACGGCCACCAGCGAGCGGTACTCGTTCGCCGACGCGTGGCTCATCATCGCCTCGACCCTGTACGTGGTCGCCGTGGTCAACGGCGCGGCCGTCATCCCCGCGGTGCTCGCGCGCATCGGCAAGGAGCTCCAGGACGCGCACGGGGTCATGGACGGGGAGCTGCTGGAGCAGCACCGCGGCCGCCTGCTGGCCCTGTCGGGCCTGAACCTCGTCTTCTACACCGCCGTGGTCATCCTGATGGCCTGGCGGCCCGGTGCTTGATCCACGGCTCCGCAAGCGTTCGCCGTGACTGCGACCCGGGGCGTCAGTTCATGGCGGGGTCGGACGGGTAGTGCGCGACGGCGGACAGCATGCCGCCCTGGCGCTTCCACACCATCGACCACAGGTCCTCGGGGCTCGCGGAGAACGGGTCGGCGGGGAGGGCGTCGAAGACCATCCACGCGCCCGCCTCGATCTCGGACTCCAGCTGGCCCGGCGACCATCCGGCGTACCCGGTGAAGACGCGCATGCCCTCCAGGAGCGGCGCGACCTCGTCGGGGTCCCGGGACAGGTCGAGGGTGCCGAGGCGCCCCAGCACGGGCCGGAACGCGTCGGAGAACGGCGCGTCCGCCTTGCGCCAGCCGAGGCCGATCGCGGCGTCCGGCTGGACCGGTCCGCCCTCGAACAGGACCGCGGGGTGCCCGGCGAGCACGGCCCACTGGTCGAGGTAGTGGGCGACCTTCCGCTCGGTGGCGCGGTTGAGGACCACGCCGAGCACGCCGTCGGACTCGTGTCCGACGCCGATGACGACGGTGCGGTCGAAGTTCGGGTCCTGAAGACTCGGCGTGGCGACGAGGAGACTGCCCACGAACGACCTCGTCCGCGCCGGCGTTGTCTCGCGGCTGACCATGGCTCCACCTCCGTTCTGCGCCCGCCTCAGCAAGGAGTGCTCGGGGTCCTGGGTGCGGCCCGGTTTCACCCGCACGGTATCCCGCGGGAGCGCGCTTGCAGCAAGGTTCTCGCACTTTCCGGAGAATTACACCGTGGTGTCGGGAGCCCGACAGTTGTTTCCTCACTGAGGGTGCGCGGGAGGGGACGATCCGCCGTCGAAGGCGACGTCGCAAGTGGAGAAAGAGGCCCCAGGTTCCCCTGGGGCCCAAGTGATACGAGTGGTCACCGGAGTCCGGCGAAGAGGTCGTCCTCGGGGAGGCGCGAGTCGATGCGGGACTCGACGAGCTCGTAGTCCTCGGTCGGCCAGGCCTTCTCCTGGATCGCGCGCGGCACGGCGAACCAGAACCCGTCGGGGTCGACCTGGGTCGCGTGGGCCTTCAGGGCCGCGTCGCGGATCTCGAAGTACTCGGCGCACTCGACGCGGGTGGTCACGCGCTCGCTCTTGTCGCGGGTCCAGTCCCCGGCGTCCATCCAGTCCTTGTACGGCGACTCGAGCCCCGCGTCGACCATCGCGTAGTGCAGGGCCTCGATGCGCGCCTTGCCGAAGCCGTGGTTGTAGTACAGCTTCAGCGGCTGCCACGGCTCGCCGCGGTCGAGGTACCGGTCGGGGTCCCCGGCGGCGGCGAAGGCCGCGACGGAGACCTCGTGGGTCTTGACGTGGTCGGGGTGCGGGTAGCCGCCCTCCTCGTCGTACGTGGTGACGACGTGGGGCTTGAACGAGCGCATGACCTCCACGAGCGGCGCGGCGGCCTGCTCGGTGGGCACCAGGTAGAACGCGTCGTCGGGGAGCGCGATCCCGGAGTCGGGGAGCCACCCGTCGGGGAGGCCGGAGTCGGTGAAGCCGAGCCAGTGCTGCTGCACGCCGAGGATCTCGCGGGCGCGGGCCATCTCCTCGCTGCGCACGCGGGGGAGGTTCGCCTGGATCTCGGGGCGGTCCATCTTCGGGTTGAGGACATCGCCGCGCTCGCCCCCGGTGCAGGTGACCACCAGGACCTCGATGCCTTCGCGCACGTAGCGCGCCATGGTGCCGGCGCCCTTGCTCGACTCGTCGTCGGGGTGGGCGTGCACGCACATCAGGCGCAGGGTGCTTCGGTTCGTCACAGCAGTCGACCTCGCTGGCTGGGAGACAGGGATCCTCGTCGCTCGGACCGACTCGCGCACCGCGGTAGTTGTCGGCTCCGGCATTCTGTGCAACGATACTCGATAATCAATGCTTCCCGGTTTCTCCCGGAATCCGGACTCCTGGCGGCGAAGCCGCTGATCGCGAAGGAAAGCCGCGCCAATGACTGAGACGCAGACCACGGACGGACGCGTGCCGCAAACGGCTCCCGTGTCCTTCCCCGACGGTCGCTACGGTCGCCGCCGCGAACCCGCGAAGCGCCGCCCCGCGGTGACCGCGGCCTTCACGGCGGGGGTCGTCGTCGCGGGCATCGCCGCCGCGTGGCTCCTCATGGAGTCCTACGGCCAGGACGAGGTCTCCGAGCGCCTGCTCGCCTACGACGACTCGGTCGCGGGCCAGGTCGCCGTCACGTTCGAGGTCTACAAGCCGGCCGGCGAGGGCGCCGTGTGCGCCGTCCGGTCCCGCGACCTCGCCGGAGCCGAGATCGGCTACGCCGAAGTGGAGGTCCCGGCGGACGACTCCACCCGCGTGGAGATGACCTACGTCCTCCCGGTGGAGGGCGACGTCAACACCGGTGAAGTACTGAGGTGCTGGCAGGCCGACTGAGCACAGACTTCCGGCCCGTCGCACCGCATTCCGGTCGGCGGGCCTTTCGCTATCCGGGGCCCGCGCCCGGCACGCGGCGCGCTGAGGCGGGACCCGCACTACGGATCGCACTAATCGGAGGATTGAGAACACATGGCTACCGACGCTAACCAGGGCACTTGGCTGACCCAGGAGGCCTACGACCGCCTCAAGGACGAGCTGGACGAGCTCGTCGCGAACCGCCCCCTCATGGCCGCGGAGATCAACGCCCGCCGCGAGGAGGGGGACCTCAAGGAGAACGGCGGGTACCACGCCGCCCGCGACGAGCAGGGCAAGCAGGAGGGGCGCATCCGCCAGCTCGAGGACCTGCTGCGCAACGCGAAGGTCGGCGAGGCGAAGGACTCCGACGAGATCCAGATCGGCACCGTCGTGACCATCGCGTTCGACGGCGACCCCGACGACACCGAGAAGTTCCTGCTCGGCTCCCGCGAGATCGCCGCGACCACGGACCTCACCGTGTACAGCCCGGACTCCGCGCTCGGCGCGGCGATCCTGGGCCACAAGATCGGCGACACCGTCGTGTACAAGACCCCCAAGGAGATCGAGATCTCCGTCAAGATCGTCGAGGCCGAGAAGTTCCTCGGTTAGCGCTGCGCGCGAACGGGGGCCCTCCGCGGAGGGCCCCCTTCGGCGTGCTCGGGACTAGGCCCGCTGGGTCCAGCCGACGTCGATCCGCTTGCCGTACTTGTCGAAGTAGTGCAGCGCGTCCATGTGGACGGCGACGGTGATCGGCTGCCCGGCGGACACCGGGATGTGCGGGGGCAGGCGGAACACGAGGTCCGCGGGCTTGCGGATGGGGCCGCTGTCGGTCTCGCCGCGGCGCTCGGCCGGGGCCTGCCCGAAGCCGGAGAACAGGCCGCCGAGGCGCCGGCGCGGCTTGGAGCCGGAGCGGGCCAGGTCGGGCTTGTCGCCGATGCCGTCGGGGACGACCGCGGTCGCGCCGATGTCGAGGAACACGAGCGTCTCGTGGCCGTGGTGCTCGTAGAAGCGGACGCGGCCCTGGATGGACTGGCCCGGGTGGCCCTCGGCGACCGGGGCGAGCGCCTCCGCGCGCATGCCGACCACGATGTTCTCGCCGTGGTAGCGGGCGACGGCGCGGCCGCGCAGGTCGTGCCAGGGCAGGCGCAGCTCCTGGTCGCCGAAGTCGAGCGCCACGTACCGGTCGAGGAAGACGTTCACGCGCGCCTCGAGGAGGTTCATGCGCGGGGTGCCCAGGAACGCCGCGACGTACATTGTCGCGGGCCGCTCGTACACCTCGTCGGGGGTGCCGACGTCCTGGAGGACGCCCTTGCGCATGACCGCGACCCGGTCGGCCATCGTCAGGGCCTCGGTCTGGTCGTGCGTGACGTACAGGGTCGTCGCGTCGTGGCGGCGCACCAGCGAGGAGATCTCCGTGCGCAGCTCCGCGCGCAGGCCCACGTCCAGGTTGGACAGCGGCTCGTCCATGAGGAACAGCTTGGGGCGGCGCACCAGGGCCCGGCCCATCGCGACGCGCTGCTGCTGGCCGCCGGAGAGCTGGCTCGGCTTGCGGTCCACCAGGTCCGAGATGCCCAGGGCCCCGGCCATGTCGCCGACGGCGTCGGGCACGGACTGGGCGCCGTTGTTCTTGCCGAGCTTGAGGGGGAACCCGATGTTGTCGCCGACGGTCATGTGCGGGTAGAGCGCGAAGGTCTGGAAGATCATGGCGGCGTTGCGCTCACGCGGTGGCAGGTCGTTCGCGTACTCGCCGTCGAGGAGGATCTCGCCGTCCGAGGGCGTCTCCAGGCCGGCCACCATGCGGAGCACCGTGGACTTGCCGCAGCCGGAGGGGCCGAGCAGGACGAGGAACTCGCCGTGGTTGACCTCCATGCTCAGCGAGTCCACGGCCAGGGTGTCGCCGGGGAACACCTTCGACACGTTCTTCAGCGTGACAGCAGTCACCGTTGACTCCAGGGGTTCAAGGGGATGGACAGGTGGTCGGGCGGCGGCGCTGGGCGGGCGGTGGCCGGTACGTGTCCCGCGAGCTTCGCCACGGTTACGGGAGGACTGTTCGTAGCTTAAGCCTTCCGGTCTCTCTGGGTAACGGGGGTCACCCACTGTTGCAGTAGTCCGGTGCGCGAGGTGGACGCCGATTCGCCCAGGGTGCGACCTGCGGTTTCAAGGACTGGAATTCCGCCGCCCAAGAGGGATCGGAATCGACAAATCGGTCGCTGGCAACCGTTTTCGGGGCGTTCGGGAGAAGCGCGGAACCGGCCCCGGAACCACGGGCGGGCACCGTCCGCACCGCGGGCACTACGATCGAGGCGTGACGGAGCTCGTGACCCTTACCGACGTCCGCAACGCCGCGGACGCGCTCGCCGGCATCGTCCGGCGCACCCCGCTGGAACCCTCCCGCGACCCGGTCCTCGACGGGGTCCACCTCAAGTGCGAGAACCTCCAGCGGGCCGGGTCGTTCAAGATCCGCGGCGCCTACATGCGCGTCTCCGGCCTCAGCGCCGAGGAGCGCCGCCACGGCGTCGTCGCCGCCTCCGCGGGCAACCACGCCCAGGGCGTCGCCCTCGCCGCCTCCACCCTCGGCATCCGATCCACCGTGTTCATGCCCGAGGCCGCGCCGCTCCCGAAGGTCGCCGCCACCAAGGGGTACGGCGCCGACGTCATCCTCGGCGGCCTCACCGTCGACGACGCCCTCGAGTCCGCGCACCGCTTCGCCGAGGAGACCGGCGCGACCCTCATCCACCCCTTCGACCACCGCGACATCGTCGCCGGGCAGGGCACCATCGCCCTGGAGATCCTCGACCAGCTCCCCGAGACCGCCACCATCGTCACCTCCGTCGGCGGCGGCGGGCTCATCGCCGGGATCGCCGCCGCGGCCAAGCAGCTCAAGCCCGGGATCCGCATCGTCGGCGTCCAGGCCGAAGGCGCCGCGTCCTACCCGACCTCCCTCGCCGCCGGGAAGCCCGTCAAGCTCGACAAGATGCACACCATCGCCGACGGCATCGCCGTCGGCCGCCCCGGCGACGTCCCCTTCGCGCACGTCGAACGCCTCGTCGACGAGATCGTCACCGTCACCGAGGAGGACATCAGCCGCGCGCTCCTGTCCCTCCTCGAACGCAACAAGCTCGTCGTCGAGCCCGCCGGCGCCACCGCCTACGCCGCGCTCCTCAACTACTCCGTCGCCTACGACGACCCGTGCGTCGCCGTCCTCTCCGGCGGCAACATCGACCCGCTGCTGCTGATGCGCCTCATCGAACACGGCCTCGGCGCCTCCGGCCGCTTCATGCGCGCGAGCCTGCGCTGCGCCGACCGCCCCGGCGCCCTCGCCACGGTCCTCAGACTCGTGGGCCGCTACGGCGGCAACATCGTCGACGTCTACCACCAGCGCTCCGACCCGCGCCTGAGCGTCGGCGAGGTCTCCGTGGACCTCTCGATCGAGACCCGCGGTTCCGAACATGCGACCGAAATCGTTGCGGCCCTGCGCGACGCGGGGTACTTCGTGTCGGTGGAGGGTCCTAGCATCTGAGGCATGACGAAAACTCTGGACGAACTCATGGAACCGGGCTGGGCCAAGGCCCTCGCCCCCGTCGCCGACGACGTCGCCAAGATGGGGGAGTTTCTCCGCAACGAAGTCGCCGAAGGCCGCAAGTACCTGCCCGCCTCCGAGCACATCCTCCGGGCGTTCCAGCAGCCCTTCGACGACGTCAAGGTCATCATCGTCGGCCAGGACCCCTACCCCACCCCCGGGCACGCCATCGGCCTGTCCTTCGCCGTCGCCCCCGACGTGCGGCCCCTGCCCAAGAGCCTCGTCAACATCTT
Source organism: Glycomyces sp. NPDC047369 (assembly GCA_040643255.1). GTDB lineage: Bacteria > Actinomycetota > Actinomycetes > Mycobacteriales > Micromonosporaceae > Glycomyces. The sequence continues at coordinate 16,984 of JBEYTX010000006.1, forward strand.
CAACGAGTACCGCGACGACCTCGGCCACCCGCTCCCCGCCAACGGCGACCTTACCCCCTGGGCCGACCAGGGCGTCCTGCTGCTCAACCGCTCCCTGTCCGTCGCCCCCGGCACCCCCGCCTCGCACCGCGGCAAGGGCTGGGAGTCCGTCACCGAGCAGGCCATCAGGGCCCTCGCCGAGCGCGGCGGCCCCGCCGTCGCCGTCCTCTGGGGCGCCGACGCCCGCAAGCTCAAGGACCTCCTCGGCCCGATCCCCTCGATCGAGTCCGCCCACCCGTCCCCGCTCAGCGCCCGCCGCGGCTTCTTCGGCTCCAAGCCCTTCAGCCGCGTCAACGCGCTCCTCGCCGAGCAGGGCGGTGAGCCGGTCGACTGGCGCCTCCCGGCGCTGAACGAGGCCTGAGCGGCCGGGATACGGTTGCAGCGTGATCGAGATCCTGGCGCAAGAGTTCGGCCCGGAGCGCGACCAGGCGATGGCCGGTCCGCTCGGGGCGTTCGTGACGGTCTTCCTCCTCGTGACGATCATCTTCCTGATCAGGGGGATGAACAAGCACGTGCGGCGCTCGAACGCGCGCTTCGAGCGGGAGGCCGCCGCCGCTGAGGCCGCGGCCGCCACGGCGACCGAAGACGACGCCAAACCCGCCTAGGCCCAGCCGTGCCCCGAAAGAACCGCCGCCGGGACGAACCCCGGCGGCCGACCTCCGGCGCCCAGGACCCGAGCCTCGTCGACGGTCCCGGGGGGCCCGTCCGCGTGCGCCGCATCCCCGGCGCGGGCGCCGAGAAGGTCTACCGGTGCCCCGGCTGCGACCTCGAGATCCAGCCGGGCACACCGCATGTCGTCGCGTGGGCCGACGACGGCGACGGCGACGACCGCCGCCACTGGCACACCGGCTGCTGGAACGCCCGCGACCGCCGCAGGCCCGGCCGCTGGCGCTGAGCCCTCCGCCACAGGGCGGCCCCGATCGGGTGACACCGCGGCCGCGGGGGCCGGTTCCCGTCGCACCCCCGCGCGAATCTGGGACCTACCGTTCCCCGGGTGGGTGGGGGATAGGGATGGTAGGAACCAACTCGGCGAGGGGTGCGACACAGCGGGTGGCCCCGCACCCGCGCCTCCGGGGATAATTCCGGCGTGGCTGTCATCAGATCCGCGAGCATGCTCCCCGCCAGACGCGAGGCGCTCACGCTCCACACCGCCGACGGGCTCGAACTCGTCGGCGAACTCGCCCTGCCCGCCGACCGCGAGCCCGAGGCGACCATCCTGTGCGTCCACCCGCTGCCCACCCACGGCGGCATGATGGATTCGCACGTCTTCCGCAAGGCCGCCTGGCGGCTCCCTGCGCTGGCCGGCATGGCGGTGCTCCGCTTCAACACGCGCGGCACCGAGTCGCAGCAGGGGAAGAGCCAGGGCGCCTTCGACAACGGCGTGGGCGAGCGCTACGACCTCGCCGCCGCGGTCGAGTACGCCGAGTTCGCGGAGCTGCCGCGGCTGTGGCTGGTCGGGTGGTCCTTCGGCACCGACCTGACCCTCAAGTACGGCCTGGAGCCCGGCGTCGAGGGCGCGGTGCTCCTCTCCCCGCCCCTGCGGTACTCCAAAGAGGACGACCTGGAGCGCTGGGCCGAGGACGGCCGCCCGCTCCTGGCGCTCATCCCCGAGCAGGACGACTACCTCCAGTACCCGGAGGCGAAGCAGCGCTTCGCCGCGGTCCCGCAGGCCGAGGTCGTCGAGATCGCCGGCGGCGGCCACCTGTGGGTCGGCAAGGCCGAAGAGGCCCTGGACCGCATCGTGACCCGCATCCTCCCCGGCCGCGCCCCGCTGCCGACCACATGGGACGGACCGATGGAGCGCGGCGACACCTCCGCCTACGCGGACAAGTCGGTCGCCGCCTTCGGCGGGTTCCTGCCCAAACCTGAACGCGACTGACCCCGCGCGCTCCACACGGGACCTGAAGCGCCCTTCAGGCGGCTTCAGGTCCCCTTCAGCTTCGCTCCTGCACTATTGCCTCCACGCCCGGCGAACGGCCGGATGACTTGAAGGAGGCGCAGGATGGCGAACCCCGAATCCGATCCGATCACGAACGGCCCCAACCGGTCCGCAGTGCCTGCGGCCGCCGCTCGGCCGCAGGGCTCAGGCCTCCTGGCCCGCTGCCGGGCTCAGACGCATTCGAGGAACTCGACGATGCTGGGCGGCATCGCGGTGTCGGTGCAGCCGGTGACCGCCACGAGGTCCTCGCCCTCGATGCGCCACACGCGGCGCTCGGTCGAGCCCTCGCCGTCGCCGCCCGATCCGCCCGGATAGTCCACTGTGGCCGCGACATAGCCGCCGCCGTCGGCGCACCAGCTCTCCACGACTTCTCCGTCGTCGAGCTGCTCGCTGATCCGCATGCCGAGCACGGCCGGGTCGGTGCACACGGTCCCGGTGCTCTCGGGATTGGTCGCGGCGTACGTCGCCAGCGCGGCCCCCCCGAGGAGCGCTCCCGTGAGGGCGATCCCCGCGGTCGCGGTGGCGATGGACCGCAGGCGCGGGCGCAGGCCCACCCGCTCGCGGCCGGGCCGGTAGGGCGCCAGCTCGGTCGATGACGCCACGGTCACGGGGCGCAGTCCGCGGCGGGGGAGGAGGCCCGCGGCCACCGAGTCGGGGCGCAGGCCCGGGGCGACGGGCCCGCCGAGGGCGATGCGGGTGAGGTGCTCGCGGAAGACGTCGGCGGTGGGGCGGCGCCGGGGGTCGGGGCTGAGGGCGGCCCCGATGAGGTCGGTGAGGTCCGAGTCGACGCCGGGGACGTGCGGCACGGGGGCGGCGCGCAACAGCGGGTCGGCGGCGTCCTCGCGGGCGTGGCGCACCCACGGCAGCCGCCCGCCGAGGGCGGCGTAGAGGACGGTGGCGAGCGCGTACACGTCGCCCGCGGGACTGGCGGCGACCTCGCCCGCCACGGCGGCGTCGAGGTGCTCGGGGGCGGTGTAGGGGGTGGGGGGGAGGGGGGCCGCCAGGACGGGGGCGGTGACGTCGTAGGCGGTGAGCTGGAGGTGGTGCCCGGACCCGACGAGGATGTGCGAGGGCTGGATCGCACCGTGGATGAGGCCCGCGCGGTGGTACACCGCGACGGCGTCGCTCAGGGCCACGCCGAGGGCGCGCACCTGCCCGGGGGGCATGGGGCCCTGCTCCGCGAGGAGGTCGGCGAGGGTCCGGCGCGCGGTGCCCACCGCGAGGTAGGGGCGGCCGTTCTCGGTCAGGCCCACGGCCGAGCTGGGGGACAGATGGGGGTGGGCGGGGAGGCCGGTGAGCTTCGCGGCCCATTCGAGGAAGACTTCGCGCCGGGAGCCGTCGACGCGCTCATGCGCGACGGTCACGCACAGCAGCTCGGCGGGGTCGGCCGCGACGGTGCCGCCGAAGACGCTGCACACCGCGTCCCGGTGCAGTAAACGGTGGACGGCTGCGGGTCCGACGGTCGTCGTGCTCGACATCCTCACCTCCTCAGGGGGTCCGCTGATCGGTGTCGTGATTTGGCACTAAATGTGAGGCTATCCCATCCGATCGGCCGAGCGGTAGTCGGCCGTAGGGATGTGGCACGAAAGGGTGACCGTTTCGGCACTCACGGTCATATCCTGGAGGCCGACCGGAGTCCGATGTGCCCTGTGGTGAGGGTGTGTCGGAATTCGGTGAACTGGAAAAGCAACGATTCGGACACGAGACGCATCCGCTGTTGACGGTTGTGGAAAAACGTTGAACTATCGAATCCGTCTTGACCCCAGGGCGACGTCGGTCATGCCCCGGCACCGCCCGGTACGAAGGAGTACTAACAGATGAACGTCAACCGACGCCACCTGCTTACCGGAACCGTCGGCGCGGCCGCCGTGGCCCTCGTCGCCTCCGCTTGCGCTTCCGAGGACGGCGACTCGGGCTCGGGCGCTGGCAAGAAGGTCGGCATCGCGATGCCCACGAAGACCTCCGAGCGCTGGATCCTCGACGGCGACAACCTGAAGGCCTCGTTCGAGGACCAGGGCTACGAGGTGAGCCTCCAGTACGCGAACGACGTGGCCGCCGACCAGGTCTCCCAGATCGAGACCATGGTGGGCCAGGGCGTCAACGTGCTGGTCATCGCCGCGATCGACAACAAGTCCCTGAACGGGGTCCTGGCCCAGGCGAAGGAGGCGGACGTCACCGTCATCGCCTACGACCGCCTCATCCTGGACACCCCGGACGTCGACTACTACACGAGCTTCGACAACACCAAGGTCGGCACGCTCCAGGGCACCTACATCGCCGAGAAGCTGGGCCTGGCCGCGGGCGAGGCCGGACCGTTCAACATCGAGCTCTTCGCGGGCGCGTTGACCGATAACAACACCAAGTACTTCTTCGGCGGCGCGATGGAGGTCCTCCAGCCCTACATCGACGGCGGCCAGCTCGTCGTCCTGTCGGGCCAGACCGACCTGGAGCAGGTCGCGACCGAGAACTGGGACGGCGCCGTCGCCCAGGACCGCATGGAGACCATCCTCACCTCGTTCTACACCGCGGGCCAGAAGGTCGACGCCGTGCTCTCGCCCTACGACGGCATCAGCCGCGGCATCATCGCCGCGCTCGACGGCCAGGGCTACACCACGATGCCCGTCGTGACCGGCCAGGACGCCGAGGTCGACTCCGTGAAGTACATCATCGCGGGCACCCAGTCCATGACCGTCTACAAGGACACCCGCGAGCTCGCCGACGTCACCGTCGACATGGTCGTGGCCGTCCTCGACGGCAAGGACCCCGAGGTCAACGACACCGAGACCTACGACAACGGCGACCACGTCGTCCCGGCGTTCCTGCTGGAGCCGGTCAGCGTCGACGCGACGAACTACCAGGCCGAGCTCATCGACTCGGGCTACATCGACGAAGCCGACCTGGCCTAGCCGACCCGTACGACCCTTCCTCTCGGGGGCGCCCGCCCGCCTGGGCGCCCCCGAACCTCTCCCCAGAGCAGTCCAATTCTCCAAATAGGACGAATCAATGTCTGAAGACATCCTCCGAATGCGGGGGATCACCAAGCGGTTCCCGGGCGTGCTCGCACTGTCCGGGGTCGAGTTGGGGGTCAAGCGGGGCACGATCCACGCACTGGTCGGCGAGAACGGCGCCGGCAAGTCGACCCTGATGAAGGTCCTGTCGGGCGTGTACCCGCACGGGGACTTCGAGGGCGAGATCGAGTTCGACGGCAAGCCCGCCGAGTTCCGCAGCATCCGCGACTCCGAAGCCTCCGGCGTGGTGATCATCCACCAGGAGCTCGCCCTGGTCGGCGAGCTGTCCATCGCCGAGAACATCTTCCTCGGCAACGAGCAGAAGAAGCGCGGCGTCATCTCCTGGGACCGCACCAACGCCGAGGCCGCCCGCCTCATGGCGCAGGTCGGCCTCCAGGACAGCCCGGCCACGCTGGTCGAGAAGATCGGCGTCGGCAAGCAGCAGCTCGTCGAGATCGCGAAGGCGCTCTCCAAGGACGTCAAGCTGCTCATCCTCGACGAGCCCACCGCGGCCCTGAACGACACCGACTCCGACAACCTCCTCGAGCTGCTCCGGCAGCTCCGGGAGGAGGGCGTCACCAGCATCATCATCTCCCACAAGCTGGGCGAGGTGCTGGCGGTCGCCGACCGGATCACCGTGCTGCGCGACGGCCAGTCGATCGAGACGCTCGACACCGAGGCCGACGCCGTGACCCAGGACCGGCTCATCAAGGCCATGGTCGGCCGCGACCTGGAGCACCTGTTCCCGCCGCACGAGCCGAAGATCGGCAAGGTCTTCTTCGAGGTGAAGGACTGGACCGTCCACCACCCCGACCAGCGCCACCGCGTCATCGTCAACGGGGCGACCCTGAACGTCGCCCGCGGCGAGATCGTCGGCCTGGCCGGGATCATGGGCGCGGGCCGCACCGAGTTCGCCATGAGCCTGTTCGGCCGCAGCTGGGGATCGAACATCTCCGGCACCGCGACCCTGGACGGGAAGGCGCTCCAGCTGCGGAACGTCCCCGAGGCGATCGACGCCGGCCTGGCCTACGCCACCGAGGACCGCAAGCACTACGGCCTGCACCTCGACTACGACCTGCGCGAGAACTTCACCCTCCCCGGCCTCCACAAGCTCTCGAAGCGCGGGGTCGTCGACCAGGACCGCGTCGACTCGGTCTCCGAGCGCCTCCGCAAGGAGTTCGGGGTCAAGGCGCCGTCGGTCCACTCGCTCGCCGGGAACCTCTCCGGCGGCAACCAGCAGAAGATCGTGCTCGGCAAGTGGGTGTTCACCGAACCCGAGCTGCTCATCCTCGACGAGCCGACGCGAGGCATCGACGTCGGCGCGAAGTACGAGATCTACGAGCTGATCCACCAGCTGGTCGACCAGGGCAAGGGGGTCCTCATGATCTCCTCCGAACTGCCCGAGCTGCTCGGCATGTGCGACCGCATCTACGCGATGAGCGCCGGGCACATCACCGGTCAGGTCGACCGGGAACATGCCACACAGGAAGAGCTGATGCGCCTCATGACCCTTGAGACCGCCAGCGGGGGAGAAGAGCAACGCCAATGACCACCGTCCAGACCAAGCCGCGTCCGAGCCTGCTCGGCGCGCTGCGCAACATCAACCTGCGCGCCTACGGCATGATCATCGCGCTCGTGCTGATCATGATCCTGTTCCAGGTGCTCGACGTGGCGCTCCAGAACCAGAACTTCATCACCGCGCAGAACCTCACCAACGCGATCCTCCAGAACTCGTACATCCTGATCCTCGCGATCGGCATGATGCTGGTGATCGTCAACGGCCACATCGACCTGTCGGTGGGCTCGGTCCTCGCGTTCAGCGGCGCCATGTCGGCGATCGCGCTGTCGCGCTGGGACTGGCCGTGGTGGGCGGCGGTCTTGTTCGCCATCGGCATCGGCGCCCTCATCGGCGTCTGGCAGGCGTTCTGGATCGCGTACGTGCGCATCCCGGCGTTCATCGTGACGCTCGCGGGCATGCTCATCTTCCGCGGCCTGACCCTGAAGGTCCTCGACGCCGAGACCATCGGCACCACCGGCACCTTCAACACCCTCGCCTCCGGGTACGACGTCGGCGGCGTGGAGCTGCGGATCCCGACCCTGGTGCTCGGCATCCTCGGCGCGGTCCTGTGGGTGTTCTTCCAGGTCCGCGGGCGCGCCCGCCAGGCCAAGGCCGGGATCGTCGGCACCTCGCAGGTCGGCTGGCTCGTCAAGACGATCGTCGTCGCGGCGGTCATCATCGTGGCCGCGTACACGTTCTACTCGTACAAGGGCCTTCCGATCATCGGCTGGATCCTGCTGGCGCTGGTCCTGCTGTTCACGTTCATCGCGAACCGCACCGTGTTCGGCCGCCACATCTACGCGGGCGGCGGCAACGAGAAGGCCGCGCTGCTCTCCGGTGTGAAGACCAAGCAGACCACGTTCTGGGTGTTCGTCATCATGGGCGCCATGGCCGGCCTGGCCGGCGTCATCGTGACCGCCCGCCTGCACTCGGCGACGCCGGGCGCGGGCAACACCCTGGAGCTGTCGGCCATCGCCTCGTCGTTCATCGGCGGCGCGTCGGTCACCGGCGGCGTGGGCACCATCATCGGCGCCGTCATCGGCGGTCTGGTCATGGGCATCATGAACCAGGGCATGACCGTGCTCGGCATCGCGACCGACACCGTCCAGGTCATCCTCGGCCTGGTCGTCCTGGCCGCGGTCCTGTTCGACGTGTGGAACAAGAAGCGCGCCACCGGCGGCGGCAACGTCCCGCTCGTGGGGGTCACCCCGGGGGGCTCGGGCGAGGCCAAGCGGGCGGCGAAACCCGACGCGAAGGAGCCCGAGAAGGCCTCCACCAGTTAGGGACCGAGGCTCCCCTCGGTAGCAGAAGGGCCCCGCACCGATCCGGTGCGGGGCCCTTCCGTTCGCTTCGACTACGAGGACGAGACCTTCTCGGCGGCCTCGCTGCTGCTGGCCTGCTTGCCGCCGTTCTGCGGGCGCTTGCGGCCGTTGCCGTTCGCGGCGGGCTTGTTCACCGGCGCGTCCTGGGCGGGCTCCTCGGTCCGGCCCGCGCGGGCCTCCTCGACGAGCTTCTTGGCCTGGGCGCGGGCGGTGGAGAGGATCGCCTCGGAGTCGCGCCGCGCGGTCTGCTTGGCGGACTTGGAGAGCTCCTCGGCGCGGCGCTTCGCGTTGTCGGCCTTCTTCTCCGCTTCGGAGACGTACTGGTCGCGCTCGCTGCGGACCTGCTCGGCCTCCAGGTTCGCCTGCTCGAGGATCCGCTGGGCCTCGGCCTTGGCGTCGGCGACGAGCCGCTCGCGCTCGGCCTCGATCTCGGCGAGCTCGGCGCGGGCGCGCTCGACGTCGGCCTCGGCCTCGACCTTGGCGCCGTCGGCGTGCTCGCGGATGCGGGACGCCTCGGCGGCGGCCTCGGCGGTGATCCGGTCGGCTTCGGCGGCGGCCTGCCCGCGGAGGCGCTCGGCCTCGGCGGCGGTCTCCTCGGTGAGGAGGCGGGCCGCGGTCTCGGCGGCCTCGCGCTCCTGGCGGCTCGCGTCGGCGGCCTCGTCGCGCAGGCGCTGCGTCTCGCGCTCGGTCTCCTCGGTGAGCCGCAGGGCCTCGGCCTCGGCGGCCTCGCGCTGCGCGCGGGCGGCCTCGTCGGCCTCCGCGGCGAGCTTCGCGACCTTGTCCTCGGTCTCGGCGGTGACGCGCTGCGCCTCGGCCTCGGCCTCCTCCAGGCGGCGCTGGGCCTCCTGGCGGAGCCGCTTCGCCTCGTCGGCGGCCTCGGTGCGGGTGAGGGTCGCGTTGTCGGCGGCCTCGGCGCGCAGGCGCGTGGCCTCGTTCTCGGCCTCGGTGCGGACGGTCTGCGCGAACGTCTCGGTCTCCTGCTTGAACCGCTCGAGGTTCTCGACGGCCTCGGTGCGCAGGTCCCGCAGCTCCGCCTCGTGCTCGGCGCGCTTGCGCTCGGCCTCGGCGTCGGCCTCGGCGGCGATCCGGTCGGCCTTCTCGCGGGCCTCGGCGACGGCCTGCTCGGACGCGAGGGCGGCGTCGTCCTTGAGCTGCTGGGCCTCGGCGCGGAGGCGCTCGACGTGAGCGACCAGCTGCCGGGTCTGCTCGTCAGCGGCGGCCCGCTTGTTCTCGGCGTCCTGCTCGGCCTCGGCGACGAGGGCCGCGGCGCGCTCCTTGGCCTGGTCGACCATGGCCTGGGCCTCGCGGGCCCGCTTGTTGATCTCGGCGTCGATGATGGCGCGCCGGTCGGCCTCGGCCTTCTCGGCGGCGGCGCGGCGGGCCTTCAGCGTGGTCTCGAAGTCCTTGCGGGCCTGCTCGATCTGCGCCTCGGCCTCGCGCAGGCGCTGGTCGGCGCGCTGGTGCAGGTGCTGGGTCTGCGCGTGCGCATTGGCCTTGATCTCCTCGGCCTGCTCCTCGGCGAGGGTGAGCATGTGCTCGATGCGCACGCCGAGGTGCCGGTAGGAGGCGTTGTCGCCCGCGGCGCTGCGGCGCCGCAGCTCCTGGATCTGCGCCTGGAGCTGCTGGATCTGGACCACGAGCCGGTCGATCTGCGCGAGCGCCTCGGCGCGTTCCCCCGCCAGCGTGTCCATCTGGAGCTGCATCTGCTGGAGGTACCGGTCCACCTGCCGCTTGTCGTAGCCGCGCAGGGCCGTCTCGAACCCCCGGTCGATGGGTCCGCCCTCATCGAAGCCGGTCAGGAGTTCGGAATCGTCGAGTCTGTCTTCACGCGCCATGCCCTCATCCTCACGTAAGCCGCGTCCCGCCACCTCCGGATAGGGACCGGATGTGACGGGACGCGGCCGAGCTGTGGTTCCTCCACCGTCGACCTACGCCTACGATCATTCTTCACTGTCGTAGGTCTCGACGGTAACGCGGATTCGCCAGGTTTACTTGTTCGTCGGGTTTTTCTACTTGTCGCCGTCCTGCTGCCCGAGCGCCCCGCCGAGGGCGCCGCTGACCAGACCGCTGAGGTTGCGCAGGGTCTCCTGCACCTGGTCGCGCTTCGCGGTGAGCTCGGACACCTTGGTCTCCGCCTCCTTGGTGACCCGCTCCGCGTCGGACTTGGCGTCGGCGAGCAGGCGCTCGGCCTCGGACTTCGCGTCCGTGACGAGCTTGTTCGCGTCCTTCTTGGCCTTCGTCGTGGTGTCCTCGGCGTACTTGTCGGCCTCGGACCGCTTCTCCTCGCCGCGGGTCTCCGCGGACTTCGCGCGCTCCTCGGCGTCGCGGGCGCGGTTCTCGGCGTCGGACACGAGCTTCTGCGTCTCGGCGACGGCGCGGGTGTGGCGCTCCGACTCCTCGCGCTCGGCCTTCTCCTTGCGCTCGGCCAGTTCGAGGTCGAGGGCCTGGAGGTCCTTGTCGCGCTTCTCCTTCGCCTCGGCGAAGAGCTTCGCGGCCTCGGCGCGCTTCTCCTCGGCCTCGCGGGCGGCCTTGGCGCGCAGCTGGGTGATCTCGCGGTCCGCCGTGGCGCGGAGGGTCGCGACCTCGCGCTCGACGGAGGCCTTGAGCTCGGCCACTTCGTGGCCGGTCGCGGTGCGCAGCTGCTTGGTCTCGCGCTCGGCGTCGGCGCGGAGGGTCTCGCACTCGCGGCGGGCGTTGGTCCGCAGCTCCGCGACCTCGCGCTCCACCTGGGTGCGGAGGGCGTTGGCCTCGCGCTCGGCGTTCTGCTTCAGGGAGCCGGCCTCGCCGCGGGCGGCGTCGGTGATCTCGCGGGACTCCAGGCGGGCGGCCGAGAGGATGCCCTCGGTCTCGCGCTTCGCCTCGGCGCGGTGCTCGTTCGCCTGCTCCTCCGCGAGGCGCAGGATCTGCTCGACGCGGGTGCCCAGACCGGACAGGGTCGGGCGCGTGTTCTCCTCGAGCTGCTTCTGCTGCTCGGCGAGGCGCTGCTCAAGACCCTGGATGCGCTGCTCGGCCTGGCGCAGGCGACGCTGCGCGTCGGTCATCCGCTGCTCGGCCTCGGTCCGCTGCTGCTCGGTCTGCGTCAGCTTGGCGATGTTCTTCTGGATGAAGTCATCCACTTGGTGACGGTCGTAACCCCGCAACTGCACGGGGAATTCCGGCACCGATTGGTCGTTGTCGAAAAAGGTACTGCTGGAGGGCTGCTGCGACATGGACCAATACTTGCAGACGCGACTGGGAATGTCGACAGCAAGGTCAGGGGTTTGTGGAGGTCGAACCACCCGCAACACTAGCCGCAAATCGGGCGAATCCCTTGGAACGACACGGATGTCGAACGCGGTGAAGTTTCGGCGTCCTCCAGGGATCACCCGAACGGCGTCAGGTATCGGACACTTTCAGTGACACCGGCTCCCGACCTGCAAGGGCCCTAAGCGGGTTCGACGAGCTCGACCAGGACCCCGCCCGCGTCCTTCGGATGCACGAAGTTGATCCGCGACCCCGCGGTCCCCTCGCGCGGCTCGTCGTACAGCAGCCGGGCGCCCTTCGCGCGCAGCGCCGCCGCGGCCGCCTCCACGTCCTCCACGGTGAACGCCAGCTGCTGGAGCCCCGGGCCCTTCGTCCCGATGAACTTCGCGATCGTCGACTCCGGCGTCAGCGGCGCGAGCAGCTGCACCTGCGCCCCGCCCTCGGGCCACGCCACCATCACCTCGACGACCCCCTGCGCCTCGTTGACCTCGCGGTGCACCGCCCGGCCCCCCAGCGCGCCCTCGTACCATTCCAGGGCCGCGTCCAGGTCGGGGACCGCGATGCCCACGTGATCGATGCGCCGCAATCCGATTCCGTCCGTGTAAGTCATACGATCGAGCGTATCGAGCGAATCGACCAACGGAGGTCCGCCATGAACGACAGCACCGTCATCCTCGCCGCCGCCCGGACACCCATCGGGCGCTTCAACGGGGCGCTCGCCGACATCCCGGCCACCGACCTGGCCGGGACCGCGATCCGAGCCGCCATCGAACGCGCCGGCATCGGCCCCGACCTGGTCGACCAGGTCCTCCTCGGACAGGTCCTGTCCGCGGGGTGCGGCCAGAACCCCGCCCGCCAGGCCGCCGTCGCCGCCGGGCTCCCCATGCGCGTGCCCGCGCTCGCCGTCAACAAGGTGTGCCTCTCGGGGCTCGCCGCCGTCGGCCTCGCCGACCAGATCCTGCGCGGCGGCGCCGCCGACGTGGTCGTCGCCGGGGGCATGGAGTCGATGAGCCGCGCCCCGCACCTGCTGCCCGGCTCGCGCCGCGGCTTCAAGTACGGCGACGCCGTCCTCCTTGACCACCTCGCCCACGACGGCCTCACCGACGCCTACGACGGCATCTCGATGGGCGAGTCCACCGAGCGCCACCTCAAGGGCCGCAGCATCACCCGCGAAGCCCAGGACGCGTTCGCCGCCGAGTCCCACCAGCGGGCCGCCAAGGCCGCCGAGCGCCTCGCCGAGGAGATCACCCCCGTCGAGACCCGCAAGGGCTACGCCGACGCCGACGAAGGGGTCCGCCCCGAGTCCACCCCCGAGGGCCTCGCGCAGCTGCGCCCCGCGTTCACCGAGAACGGCACCATCACCGCCGCCTCCGCGTCCCAGATCTCCGACGGCGCCTCCGCGCTCGTCCTCGCCCGCAGGTCCGTCGCCGAGGCCAACGGCTGGGCCTGGACCGCCGAGATCCTCGCCTACGCCACCGTCGCCGGGCCCGACAATTCCCTGCTCGACCAGCCCGCCAACGCCATCGCCAAGGCCCTCGGCCTCGCGGGCGCTTCGGCCGCCGACCTCGACGTGGTCGAGATGAACGAGGCGTTCGCCGCCGTCGTCCTCGCCTCCGCCGAGACCCTCGGCGCGGGCCTCGACCGCGTCAACCCCGACGGCGGCGCCATCGCCCTCGGCCACCCCATCGGCGCCTCCGGCGCCCGCCTCGCCCAGACCCTCGCCCGCCAGCTCGCCCCCGGCAAGCTCGGCGCCGCGGGGCTGTGCGGCGGCGGCGGCCAGGGCGACGCCATCGTCCTCAAGGGAGCCTGATGGCCCGCGCGAACACGTCCCTCGCCGACCTCGTCGCCGCGGCCCGCGCGGGCGACCGCCGTGCCACCGCCCGCCTCCTCACGATCGTCGAGAACAACACCGCCGACGCCCCCGCCCTCGCGGGCCTGGTCAAGGGCGGCGACGCGCAGATCGTCGGCATCACCGGCTCGCCCGGCGTCGGCAAGTCCACGCTCGTCTCCGCGCTCATCACCGCCTGGCGCGAGCAGGGCCTGCGCGTCGGCGTCCTCGCCGTCGACCCGTCCAGCCCGTTCACCGGCGGCGCGATCCTCGGCGACCGCGTCCGCATGGCCGACCACGCCCTCGACCCCGGCGTCTACATCCGCTCGATCGCCACCCGCGGCCACCTCGGCGGCCTCGCCGCCACCACCACCGCGGGCGTGCGCCTCCTCGAAGGGCTCGGCTTCGACACCGTCATCGTCGAGACCGTCGGCGTCGGCCAGGCCGAGGTCGAGATCGCCTCCCTCGCCGACACCACCCTCCTGCTGCTCGCCCCCGGCATGGGCGACGGCATCCAGGCCGTCAAGGCCGGGGTCGTGGAGATCGCCGACGTCTACGTCGTCAACAAGGCCGACCGGCCCGGCGCCGACGGCACCGTCCGCGACCTCAAGGCCATGATGAGCCTCGTGCGCCGCGAACCCGGCGAGTGGCGCCAGCCCGTCTGCACCACGGTCGCCTCCGAGGGCAAGGGCGTCGACGACCTCGTCGCCGCCATCGGCAAGCACCGCGACTGGCTCTCTGAAGGCGACCGGCTCGCCGTCAAGCGCCGCACGCGGGCCGCCGCCGAGATCCGCGCCCGCGTCGACGCCGAACTGCGGCGGCGCCACCGGGTGCCGGAGGCGCTGGCCGAGGCCGTCGCGAACGGGGAGACCGACGTCGCCTCGGCCGCGCGGAGCGTTCTCGGCGACACCGGCTAAACCTCTTCGCCTTCTCACCATGCGGCTTCGTAGACTGGAACGGTGACAGACGCAGCTGAGCAGACACCGGCCCCGGAAACCCACCTGCCGAAGACGTACGCGCCCGTAGAGGTAGAGGCGCGACGCTACGCGAAGTGGGTAGCCGACGGCCGGTTCAAGGCTGCCGACGACTCCGACCGCGAGCCCTACGCGATCGTGATCCCCCCGCCGAACGTGACGGGGCAGCTCCACCTGGGGCACGCGCTCAACCACACGCTCATCGACTGGATGGTGCGGCGCGAGCGCATGCGCGGCAAGGAGGCCCTGTTCCTCCCCGGCACCGACCACGCCGGCATCTCCACGCAGAACGTGGTGGAGCGCCAGCTCGCCGACAAGGAGGGCCTGTCCCGCCACGACCTCGGCCGCGAGGCGTTCGTGGACAAGGTGTGGGAGTGGAAGGACGCCTACCACGAGCGCATCACGTCGCAGATGAAGAAGATCGGTGACGGCGTGGACTGGGACCGCGAGCGGTTCACCCTCGACGAGGGCCTGTCGAGCGCCGTGCACACGATGTTCAAGCGCATGTACGACGACGGCATGATCTACCGCGCCGAGCGCATCATCAACTGGTGCCCGCGGTGCATGACCGCGCTCTCCGACGCCGAGGTGGAGCACCAGGACGACGCCGGCGAGCTCGTGTCCATGCGCTACGGCGACGGGGACGAGTCGATCGTGGTCGCCACGACCCGGCTCGAGACGATGCTCGGCGACACCGCGGTGGCCGTGCACCCCGACGACGAGCGCTACCGGCACATGATCGGGACCACCGTGGAGGTGCCGTTCACGGGCCGCCGCATCCCGATCGTCGCCGACGCGCACGTCGACCCCGACTTCGGGACCGGCGCCGTGAAGGTGACGCCCGCGCACGACCCGAACGACTTCGCGATCGGCCAGCGCCACGGGCTCCAGTCGATCCTCATCATGGACGAGCGCGGCGTCATCACCGCGCACGGCCCGTTCGAAGGGCTCGACCGGTTCGAGGCCCGGTCGGCGATCGCCGCCGCGCTGCGCGCCGAGGGCCGCATCACGGCCGAGAAACGCCCGTACATGCACGCCGTCGGCCACTGCGACCGGTGCGACACCACGGTGGAGCCGCGCCTGTCGCTCCAGTGGTTCGTGAAGGTGGAGCGCCTCGCGAAGACGGCCGGCGACGCCGTGCGCAACGGCGAGACGAAGATCTACCCGCCGGAGATGGAGAAGCGCTACTTCTCGTGGGTCGACAACCTCCTCGACTGGTGCATCTCGCGCCAGCTGTGGTGGGGGCACCGGATCCCGATCTGGTACGGCCCCAACGGTGAAGAGGTGTGCGTGGGTCCGGGCGAGACCGCCCCCGAGGGCTACGTGCAGGACCCCGACGTGCTCGACACGTGGTTCTCCTCGGGCCTGTGGCCGTTCTCGACGTTCGGCTGGCCGGAGGAGACTCCGGCGCTGGAGAAGTTCTATCCGACCGCGGCCCTGATCACCGGCTGGGACATCATCTTCTTCTGGGTGGTCCGGATGATGATGTTCGGGACCTACGCGATGGGCAGGGCGCCGTTCTCCGAGGTGGTCCTGCACGGGCTCCTGCGCGACAAGAACGGCGTCAAGATGTCGAAGACGCTGGGCAACGGGATCGACCCGCTCGAAGTGGTGGACCAGTACGGCGCCGACGCGCTGCGGTTCATGCTCGCGCGCGACGCCAACCCCGGTGCGGACGGCATCGCCTCGATCGAGCTCGCCGAGATCTCCCGGAACTTCTGCAACAAGCTGTGGAACGGGACGCGGTTCGCGCTCATGTCGGGTGCCACCGTGGACGGCGACCTGCCGTCCGACCCGTCGCTCATCGACCGGTGGATCCTCTCGCGGCTCTCGCACACCGTGGAGGCCGTCGACGGCCACCTGGAGCAGTACGAGTTCGCGAAGGCCATGGACGTGCTGTACCACTTCGCGTGGGACGACGTGTTCGACTGGTACCTGGAGCTGACCAAGCCCGTGCTCGCCGAGGGCGGGCCGCGGGCCGCGGACACGCGGCGCGTGCTCGGCCACGTCTTCGACCAGCTGCTGCGCCTGCTGCACCCGGTGATCCCGTTCGTGACCGAGGAGCTGTGGCTCACGCTCACCGGCACCGAGGAGCAGGGCGGCTCGCTCACCGTGGCCGCGTGGCCGACGGCGGCCGGAGCCGACGACGAGGCCGAGCGCCTCGTGGGCGCCCTCCAGCACCTCGTGACCGAGGTGCGGCGCTTCCGCTCCGACCAGGGCGTCAAGCCCAGCCAGCCGGTGCCCGCGCGCCTGGCGGGCCTGGACGCGGCCGGCCTGGCCGACCAGGAGCCGCTCATCCGCGCGCTCGTCCGGCTGGAGGCCGAGGCCGAGGGCTTCGCGCCCACCGCCGAGCTCGCCGTGTCCGACCAGGTCACGGTCGGGCTCGACACGTCAGGGACGATCGACGTGGCCGCCGAGCGCGCCCGCCTCGAGAAGGCCCTGAAGGCCGCGGAGAAGGAGCTCGCCGGGACGACCGCGAAGCTCGGCAACGAGGCGTTCCTCGCGAAGGCCCCCGACGCCGTGGTCGACAAGATCAAGGCGCGCAAGGCGACCGCCGAGGCCGACATCGCCCGCGCCACCGCGCAGCTCGCACGACTCGCATAGGCGGAGGCCGGGGCCCCGCGGGCCCCGGCCTCCCCTTTCTCACTGGGGGACCGATACTTTGAACGCCGAACTGGCGCAGGTCGAAGCGGCGCTGGAGTCCCGCGGGTTCTCCCGCTGGGACTTCACGCTCGACCGCATCAAGCAGCTGCTCGACCTCATGGGGGACCCGCAGCGGTCGTTCCGCTCGGTCCACATCACCGGCACGAACGGCAAGACCTCGACCAGCCGCATGATCGAGCGGCTCCTGCGCGGGCACGGCCTGCGCACCGGCATGTTCACCTCGCCGCACCTCAACGACGTCACCGAGCGCATCAACGTCGACGGCGAGCCCATCAGCGCCGAGCGCCTCGCCCAGCAGTACTACGAGATCGCGCCGCTCGCCGAGCTCGTCGACCGCGAGGCGTCCGAGCCGCTCACCTACTTCGAGATGACCGTCGCGCTCGCCATGGGCGCGTTCGCGGACACCCCGATCGACGTCGGCGTCATCGAGGTCGGCCTCGGCGGCGAGACCGACTCGACGAACATCCTCAACGCCGAGGTCGCCGTCATCACCCCGATCGGCATCGACCACACCAAGTGGCTCGGCGAGACCCTCGCCGAGATCGCGACCATGAAGGCCGGGATCGTCCACGAGGGGTCGACGCTCGTCACCTCCGCGCAGGAGCGGTCCGCGATGGAGCCGCTGCTTCGCCGCGCCGCCGCCGTCGGCGCGAAGCTCGTCCCCGAGGGCCGCGGCTTCGAGGTCACCGCCCGCGAGGTCGCCGTCGGCGGCCAGCTCCTCACCATCGAGACGCGCGCCGCCCGCTACCAGGACCTGTTCCTGCCGCTCCACGGCGAGTACCAGGCGCACAACGCGGCCCTCGCGCTCGCGGCCGTCGAGGTCCTCCTCGGCGCGGGCGAGCCGAAGGCCCTCGACGCCGAGGTCGTCGGGCAGGCGTTCGCGGAGTTCACGTCCCCGGGCCGCCTGGAGGTCGTGCGCTCCGAGCCCGCGGTCATCCTCGACGCGGCGCACAACCCGGCGGGCATGGAGGCCATGACGAAGGCCGTCGCGGAGGAGTTCAACTTCCGCAAGCTCGTCGGCGTCGTCGGCATGCTCGCCGACAAGGAGGTCGACCACATGCTCGAACTCCTGGAGCCGATCCTCGACGAGATCGTCATCACCAAGTCCTCGTCGGACCGGGCGATGCCCGCGGCGACCCTCGCGAAGCTCGCCGTCGAGGTGTTCGGCGAGGAGCGCGTCCACGTCCTCCCGCACCTGCGCGACGCCCTGACCCGCGGCATCGAGCTCGCCGAGGAGGCCGACGACCTGTACGAGTCCGGCGGCGGCGTCCTCGTCACCGGCTCGGTCTTCACGATCGCCGACGCCCGCCGCATCCTGGTGGGCCGCCGTGGCTGAGCACGACGAGCACCCCGAGACCCCCGAAGCGGCCGAGGCCCCCTGGGAGGAGCCCGACCCGAACCGCTCCGGCCTGCGCGACCCCGCGCGCGCCGCCCGCACCCTCGCGGCCCTCGCGCTCGTCTTCGAGGCGCTGGCGCTGCTCATGGCGATCGTCCCGATGCGGATGATCCTCGACGACCCGGCCCCTGCGACCATCGCGATCGTCGTCCTCGTGGTGCTCGCGGTCGCCCTGGCGGGCATGGCCAAGCGCCCCTGGATCTGGCCCGCGGGCGCGGTCCTCCAGCTCGCGGTCATCGCCTGCTGGCCGATCCACTGGTCCCTCGGCGTCGCGGGCCTGATATTCGGTTGCGTGTGGCTCTACTGTTGGCACGTCAAGCGCCAACTGGCCTTGCCTCCCAAGCGATGACGAAGGCCCTGCCGTGGAACTGAAGACCGAGCGACTCTCCCTGCGCCCCCTCGCGGCCGCCGACGCGGCGGCCCTCGCCGCGATCAACGCCGACCCGGAGGTCATGCGCTACATCGGGACCGGGGAGCCGCGCACGCCTGAGCAGACCGAGGCGCTGTGCGCGAAGGTCGCCGCCCACTGGGACGAGCACGGCTGGGGCGCCTTCGCCGTGACCGAGCGCGAGGGCGGCGCCCTCGTCGGCCTCGGCATCCTCGCGACCCCGACGTTCCTGCCGGAGATCCTCCCCGCCACTGAGGTCGGCTGGCGCATCGCCCGCGACCGCTGGGGTCGCGGCTACGCCCCCGAGGCCGCCCGCGCCGTCACCGGCTTCGCCTTCGGCGACCTCGGCCTCGACCGCGTCGTCTCCTGCATCCACGCCGACAACGCCGCTTCCGTCCGCGTCGCCGAGAAGCTCGGCATGGCCCTCGAACGCGAGACCACCGTCCCGGCGTCCGGCGTCCCCTGCCGCGTCTACGAATTGCGTTCTGTCGGGTAGCCGACAACACGCGTTCTGCGAGTCCGTTTGCGTCGCATCGACATGCGATAGTGAAGCTGTCCGTTTCGGCCCAGAGCGCACGGCGGTGGTCCCCAGTGAAGATGCAGCCTCGGCAACAGCTCCTCGACATCTGGAAGGCCCAGGTGGCCTACAGCTGGCGGCCCGCCGCCGACGGCTCCAGGCGCAAGGAGTGGCACTGGGGCGGGCGGAACGACTCCGACGCCGTCGGCGACGCCCAGCAGCTCCTGTGCCTGCTCTACCCCGCGCAGGAACTCGTCGACCTGCGCTACGCCGACCCCGACGCGACCAGCGACGCCGTCCTCGAAGCGCTCTCGGGCCTCGGCGACGCCGTCGAGATCCCCATCCGGATCATGCGGCTCATCAAGGACTATATGGAGCGGCACGTCGACGCCGAGGGCGTCCCCGTCTACTCCGGCGGCTCCAACATGCACCGCGTCGACCGCACCCGGGAGGCCACCGCCGAGCAGCGCGCCATCGACGTCACCGAGGGCTTCGCGCTCGCGATCCCGCTGAGTCTCACCGCGCTCACGTTCCTCGCCGACTTCTCGCCGACCGTCGACCGCATGGGCCGCGGCGACCTCGTCCACGAGCTGCGGCAGGTCGAGGAGACCGTCCACCGGCGCCTCCTCGGCGCCGTCACCGGCCTCCTGCGGTCCTTCGCCGTCTCCACCTTCGACGCCGACGACGACTTCGGACGCCAGCTCATCGCCCTCATCAACGTCGACGGCCAGCCCGACCGCAAGATCGTGCGCCGCTTCAGGGAAGAGGCCGAGGAGATCATCGCGACCCTCCGCACCATCACCGTCGGCTCCGGCGGCACCGCGGGCGTCGAGGCCCCCACCAAGCTCTTCGAGATCGGCTGGTCCTGGTCCGTCGTCGAGAAGGCCCCCGACATCCCCGACGTCTCCGACACCTCCACCCAGCGCACCGGCCGCGCCGAGGACGCCCCCTACCTGTACTTCACCGTGGTCGCCCTCGAAGCGATCGCGACCCTCTTCTCCGACCGCGTCATGCGCCGCAACCTCCTCACCGAGGAGGAGCGCCGCCTCGCCCAGTCGCTCCAGATCCGCCTCGACGTCACCCGCCGCTACTGGGCCATGGTCGCGTCCTTCGGCGGCGGCTCCAAATGGCCCCTCGAGGACGTCCCCTGGCGCACCACCGACGGCCTGGAGTACGACTACTACACGCTCCTCGTCTGCGCCGTCGCCACCGAGACCTTCGGCTCCAGCCGCGGCGGCGACGACGACCTCATCCGCCTCGCCGACGTCCTCGTCGAACTCGCCAACCGCGGCCGCATCACCCGCCGCCCCCTCGTCGGCGACCGCGCCATCGAGATGCACTTCCCCGGCGTGAAAGCGGAGCTCGCGGGCATCGAGAAGCTCGACGGCCCGGCCATGATCTGGAACATGGTCGACTTCGCGCCCCTGCTCCTCAAGCGCATCTACGACGCCGCCGGGCTCCTCGTCACCATCGACGCCCGCGCCGAACTCCTCGAGGTCGCCGACCTCGTCTGGGAGCACCTGGCGCGCAGGCGCATCCGCGACGGCCGCGCCGCCCGCCTGTGGGACCAGCCCCAGCAGGTCTACGGCGAGCTGCCGAACTGGTTCGAGGACCCGTCGTGGCACTTCACGATCCGCGTCGTCGAGTCCATGGTCCTCGCGGCCCAGTTCGCGGGCTCCGAACCCGCCCGCTCCCGCAACCTGGAGGACCTCGCCCACGAGCTCCTCGTCGAGGCCGAGCACATCTACGACCAGGAGCTGCTGCGCGGCTCCGGGAACGCCGGGCCCGCGCTGGCGCAGGAGATCCGGTCGGTCGGGCTGACGATCCGCCATGCGAAGGACGTCGTGGACGAGCGGCCGGGCACCGCGTTCGCCTTGGGCGTCAAGGCCCTCATCGACCTCGACCGGCTCATCTCGGCCGGCCGCGACGCCGAGACCGGAGTGTGACGATGCTGCTGTTCGCGACCTCGGACAAGGGCGGCACGGGCCGGTCGGTCTCCTCGTGCAACCTCGCGTACCGCCGCGCCGTCCAGGGCATGAACGTGTGCTATGTGGACTTCGACTTCGGCTCGCCCACGGCCGGCGCGATCTTCGGGATCGACGACCTGGAGCACGGCACCTACGGCAACGGCATCCACGAGTACCTCCAGGACCTCGCCTCCGAGCCCGAGCGGCACTCGGTGTGGGCCGTCAGCGACCGCGCCGAGCTCCAGGCCCGCCCCGACGGCGCCGGGGAGCTCGTCCTGTGCCCCGGGGACGCCGACGGCTCGGAGTTCCCCGGCGACGAGAACACCGTCGACCGCTGCGTCAAGCTCCTCCAGGAGCTCTCGCGCGAGTTCGACCTCGTCATCGTCGACCTGTCCGCGGGCCGCTCGCACGCCACCGAGATGGTCATGGCCGCGACCGCCCGCCCCGAGCTCGCGAACCTCCCGTGGCGGTGGATCGTCTACCACCGCTGGACGAAGCAGCACGTCATCGCCGCGCACTCCCTCGTCTACGGCGAGCGCGGCCTGGTGGAGACCGCCCGCTCCTACGGCGAGGAGTACCAGCGGAAGCTCCTCGCCTCGATCCGCTACGTGCGCACCGCGGTCGTCGACCCCGACGGCGTGGACCTCAAGGGCCTGGAGGCCACGCAGATCCGGTGGCTGCGCAAGATCGACGCCGACCTGCACCAGATGGCCGCGCGCCTGAAGCTGGGCCGCATGAACCTCCTCGGCTCGGTCCCGCTCGACCCGGTCCTCCAGTGGCGCGAGCAGATCATCACCGACGCCGACACGGTGACGCTGCGGATCGCCAACCAGGACACCGTCCGGGCCTTCTCCGACCTGGCCGCCCGCTCGGCGGAGGAGCTGTTCGTGCCCGGACTCGAGGCGAGCGTGCGGGGGATCGAATGACGTACGAGGAGACCAGCGCCAAGCAGCGCACCGAGCGGTTCGGCATGTCCCACCTGTCGATCGAGGTCGGGCACCTGTACGCCGACGACCTGGCCCGGCCCGACGCGCTCAAGGAGCAGATGGCGTCGGCGGCCGCGTGGGTCCACGGCACCACCGAGGCGCTGTCGAAGCGCCTCGGCGGCCGCACGCCGCGCGTGAGCACCTGCTACCTCGTCGACGACTACTTCCACCAGGACCTGCCCGACCCCGAGCACCTCATCGCGCAGGTCGCCGAGGCCGCCGGCGCCGCGGGCCTGCGCATCGACTACCTGGCCCGCGAGTCCTCGTGCGACCGCATGGGGCCCTTGCAGCTCGCGGCGCTCGTGGCCGACCGGATCGTGTTCGAGCCGCCGCCGGGCACGAACGGCTCGCGCCCGCCCGTCTCGGACCTCGGCTGGCTCCCCAACGGCGTGCCCACGCCGAAGCCGCGCGGCATCGCGATGGGCGCGCCGCTGCGGTGGATCCCGCCGAGCCAGAACGCGCGCCGCGAGCACTCGGTGTTCCTCGACGTGGAGCTGTGGAACGACACCCCGAAGGGCCGGCGCTGGTCGTGCCCGATGCTCGCCGCGGTGTGGCAGCTCATCCGCCTGGGCGTGCTGCGCGACCAGGGCAAGCGCATCGGCGTGCCCGAGCCCGTCGAGTCGCTCGTGCCCGCCGAGCACGGGCACGTGCCGGGGCAGCGCCTCGGGAACCGGTTCCCGGACCGGTGGTCGGAGATGCCGCCGATCCTCCAGCTGAACAAGAAGGCGTTCCCGTTCCCCGCGTACCGGACCGTGTCGGTCCTGTCGACGGACTTCCTGGAGGTCGAGCACGCGGTGCGCGTCATCTGCGGGAGCGTCCGCCCCGACACGGGCGCGCTCGATCAGATCCGCAAGTCCGCCGAGCGCGAGGGCATGTCGCTGCCCGACGAGCTCGTGGACCGGCTCTCCTACATCTTCCAGGGGCCGCTCTAGCGCAGGCCCCTACCGCAGGCCCTACCGCAGGAACCGGTCCGCGGACCCGCCCTGGCGCTGGTTCTGCTCCATCATGTCGAGCATCTTCGCGGCGAGATCTGCTGCGCCGTAGTCGATCTGGGAGCGCACGCGCTCGGTCATCGTGGCCCACTGCCGCGACAGGCCGGGCCGCCGCTCCAGGGAGTCCCACATGAACTCCAGGTCGCGGGAGGTCCGCGCGCCCGCCGACCACAGGTGCAGCAGGTGGTCGACGACCGGGCGGAGCGTGCGCAGCGTGTGCCGCGGGTCCTCGCCGATCTTCGCGAGCGCGATGCGCGCGGCGACGGCCGTCAGGAGCCAGTCGTGGATCGCGAGGTCCTCTGCGGCCGCGGCGATGTGCTCGGGCTCGACCAGGCCGGTGACCATGCTCATGCGCCGCCGGTCGTTCCCGACGAGGCGGAACGCGACGGCCTTGCGCGTCCCGGGGTCGGCGATGGCCGCCCACCGCAGCCGGGTCGAGCCGGTCTTGACGGGCGGGCGCTGGTCGAGGACCGGGCGCGAGAGCACGTCGTGGATGGAGTGGCGGGCGATGGCGGCGGTGTCGAGGAGCTCGGAGCGGTCGCGGCGGTTCTCGGCGACGAGGAACGCGCGCGCGAGCCGCTCGGCCTCGAAGTTCCCGATCGTCTCGAGCGTCCCGGGCCGGGCCAGGTAGTACGACCAGGGCATGCGCCGCGGCTGCTGCGGCGGCGCGACCGCGGTCCACGCCGAGCCCTGGAGGAGGTGCCCGCCGGTGAGGACCGCGCGGGAGCAGACCGTGCCGACGGCGCGGACGGTGGTGCCGTTCGCGGACTTGTCGTCGGCGTGCCGGTTGTCCTGCTTGGGCGCGAGCGGCAGTTTGCAGTCCACGCCGTGCAGGAGCACCGGCGAGGCGGTGTGCGGGACGGGCCGCGCCCACTGGACGACGGTCTCGCCGACCGCGAGCGACAGGGCCGCGCGGGCCTCCTCGGGCGTCAGCGGCCGCGAGTGCGGCAGCAGCGCGGTGTGGATCTCGCCGACGATGAGCATGGGCGCACTCCGGTTCGCAAGGGCGGGAACGGTTCTGGACTCGGGAGCTAGTCGCGCTCCCGGTGCTCGGTGATCGCCAGGCCGTGCCCGTCCGGGTCCCGGAACGCGGCCGCCCGCATCTCGTAGTTCTGCCCCAGCAGCGCGGTCCGCGGCAGGTGCAGGAACTGGACGCCCGCCTCGTTCATCTGCGTGAACGCGGCGTCGATGTCGCCGACCTCGAAGGTGAGGTGCATGATCCCGGTCTCGCCGGGGGGCGCGTCGGGCCGCTCCCACAGCAGGATCTTCCCGAAGCCCGCGTCGAGGACGGCCGCTTCGGCGGTGCGGTCGGAGATCGCCAGACCCAATGCGTCCGTGTAGAACTCGACGGAGCGCTGGAGGTCGGCGACCACGAGCGTCGCGGCCACGTCGGTGACGTCGGTGCCCCCGAGCCGCTGCTCCGACAGGAGCAGTTCGGCGAGGTCGCGCGCGAGGCTGCCGCCCTCCTCGGAGGCGCGGGGCTTCGGCGGGGACGGCGAGCGGAGCTTCGATGCGGCTTCGGCGATGGGGCCCTTCGCCGACGGCTCCTCGTCGAGGGGCATGTCGACGATCTCGACCCTGGTGTCCCCGCCGATCTGCTCGCTCGGGAGCGTGAACGCCGCGGGCGGGTCGGCGGGCAGCGGGGCCGACTCGGAGGACGCCGAGTCCACGGGCGCCTCGCCGAGCGGGGCCGCTTCGGCTTCCGCCGCGGGAGGTCCGGGCTCGTCCGCGGGTTCCTCGGCGGTCGGCGGGGCCTCGACCGGGTCGGCCTGCCGCTCCCGGGACGGCTCGGACGCGGCCTTCAGCGCCTCGGACACCACGAACAGCGGGGGACCGGGGGCCGCCGCGTCACCGGGAGGCTCCGTCGGCTCGCGCTCCGGAAGTGCTTCGGCCGCAGCGGGTTCGGCCGCGCCGTCGTTCACGGTGCTTTCGCTTGACGGGCCCGCTTCCGCAACGACGGGCTCGGCGGCCGCCGGTTCGGTCAGCGGCTCCGCTTCGACGGGCTCGGCCACCGGCGTCGCGGCCGGGGGCGGGGCCGCCGCGGCAGGCGCCACCGGAGGCTCAGGTGCCTTGGGCGGCTCCGGGATCGGCGCCGTCTCGGGCCGGTTCGGCTCGAACAGGTCGTCGAGCGAACCGCGCTCGGGCTCCTTCTTCACCGGGGCGCCGCGCGGCGGGTCGTCCTCGACGATGAGGTCCTCGAGCCGGTGCTGGCCGATGAGCGGCGGCGCCGGGACCGGCTGCGGGAAGCGCCGGGCCGAGTGCTCGACGGTGAAGAACGCGATGCACCCCGCGAGGCAGAGGAACGCGAGCACGGCGATGCCGACGCTCTGCGCGCCGATCGCCATGGACGTGAAGAAGAACGCCAGGATCAGTAAAGTGATGGCGCCGATCGCCCGCGAGGTGCGCCACCGCATCCGCCTGTCCGCGTTGAGGACCGTGCCGATCGCCTCGCCGCCCGCCGCGTGGTGCTGGCGCGAGTGCAGGTCCTTCATGGCGTGCTGGTTGATCGCCCACCAGCGGGCCTGGTTCTGGCGCCGCTGCTGGTCCTGCAAGAGCCGCTGCTGGCGCAGCTGCTCCGCGGTCTGGCCCCGGGCCTGCTGCTGGCGCGTCCCGCGCGGCTGGGCCTTCGCGGGCGCGGCCTTGCGGGCCCCGGCCTTGGCGGCCCCGCCCTTGGCCGCGCCTTTCGTCCCTCCGCGGGCCGCACCGCCCTTCGCGCCGCCCCGGCTGGGGGCCTTGGAAGGCCGCGGGGCGGGACGGGGTGGCTGTCTGGGGGGCATCTGGGACACCTCATCCGCAACTGGGAAACCGGGTTTCAACGTGAATCGTACGTGGGTGAGGCAACCGGCACAACATCGCTTACGATGGCAGCCACCATCCGACAGACGCTTCCAAGGAGTTCCACGTGGCCGAGCAGCGCACGCTCGTGTTGATCAAACCCGACGCCGTCCGGCGCGGGCTCGTCGGCGAAGTCCTGGCCCGCCTGGAGCGCAAGGGCCTGCGCATCGAGGAGCTGCGGCTGCGGACCATGGACGCGGCGCTGTCGGACGCGCACTACGCCGAGCACGTGGGGCGGCCGTACTACGAGGGCCTGAAGTCGTTCATGACGTCGGGTCCGCTGGTGAGCCTGGTCGTCGCCGGGGACGAGGCGATCCCGGTGGTGCGGCTGCTCGCCGGCGCCACCGACGGCCGCAAGGCCGAGCCGGGGACGATCCGCGGGGACTTCTCGCTGTCGAACCAGCAGAACCTCATCCACGCCTCGGACTCGGAGGAGTCCGCGAAGCGCGAGATCGACCTCTGGTTCACCGCTTAGGGTGCACCGCTGACGACGCTGGCAGCAGTGCGCCCGGTGCCCCGCTAGGCGGGGCTCGGGTGCTGGAGCGCCGCCAGGTCGGCCGGGGTGTCGACGTCCGCCGGGTCACCCGGGCACGCGACCTCGCGCACCAGGTCCCCGTTCGCGGCGATGAAGTCGCGGGCCCCCCGGTCCCCGACGGCCCCGGCGGCGATGCCGTCGAGGTGCTCGCGCGCGAAGTACATCGGATGGCCGCGCCGGCCCGCGTACGTCGCGATCGCGACCGTGGCGCCCTCGGCGGCGGCCGCGATGAGCCGCCGCACGGCCTCGGGCTCGATGCGCGGCTGGTCGACGAGGGTCACGACGACCCCGTCGTAGCGCGACGGCACCGCCGCCAGCCCCGCTTTCAGCGACGTCGACAGCCCTTGCCCCCAGCGCCGGTTCATGACCGGCGTGAACGCCTCCGTCGCCGCGGCGAGCGCCTGCTCGGCCCCGGCGCCGAGCACGGCCAGGACCTGGCGGCAGCCGCCGTCCCGCAATGTCGCCACGGCCCGGTCGAGCAGGCTGCGGCCGTCGTATTCGACGAGGGCCTTCGGCTGGCCGAAGCGCCGTCCGGCGCCTGCGGCGAGCACGAGCCCCGCGGTGTTCCCCATGGTGTCGATCCCCCTTGTGATGGTCCCGCCTCCCGGCGGAATATGCGGCGGCGCCCCCTGCGCCGCCCGTCTGCGGGGCGGTCAGTCCAGGCTGACCGCCAGTGCGAGGTCCATCCGGTCGAGGGGGTTGCGCAGGTCGCGGCCGGTGAGCTCTTCGACGCGGCGCATGCGGTACCGGACGGTGTTCACGTGGACGTGGAGGCTCACGGCGCACTGGCGCCAGGAGCCGTCGCATTCGAGGAACCGCCGCAGGGTCGGCAGCAGGTCGGAGCGGTGGCGGGCGTCGTATTCGAGGAGCGGGTCGAGGACGCGGGTGCGGAACGCGCGGGACACGTCAGGGGGGACGGCCGCGAGGAGCATCCGGTGGGAGACGAGGTGGTCGGGTTCGGCGACCTCGATGCGGCCGGGCCGCGGCTGCGCGAGCGCGGCGGTGTGGCGGGCCTGTTCGAGCGCGCCGCCGAGCCCGCCGGGAGAGGTGACGGGGTCGGCGATGCCGACGCCGACGGCGCCGTTCCCGCCCGGATGGGCCGCTTGCAGGACCGCGGCGGCGCGCCGCGCCCACGCGACGAGCCGGGCGCGCTCCTCGGGGAGCGCGGCCCTGCCGGTGAGGACCGCGACGGTCTCGCCGCCGCGGCTGGCCCACGCCGCGGTCGGCGGATCGAGCGGGTCCTCCATGGTCGCGGCGGTGGCGTAGTGGAGGGTCTCGGCGACGACGGCCTCTCTGAGGGCCTCGGGTTCGCCGGTAGCGGCGATCACGGTGGCCGGGCCGTCGGCGGGCAGGCCCGCGGAGCGCAGCAGGTGCGCGTCGACGCGGCCTTCGCGCAGGGCGGTGACGAGTTCGACGTGCGGGGCGGGGCGCTGCGAGGGGTCGTCGAGTTCGAGCATGAGCAGGGCCGAGAGCTGCTCGGCGACGAGGCGGCGCTCGGCGGGCCAGCGGGTGTGGTCGTCGCCGACGACCAGGAACCGTCCGGTGTGGATGGTCGAGCCGATGCCGAAGACCGAGCAGCAGCGGTGCCGGTCGAGGGTCACCTTCTGCGGCAGCCGGTCCGCGGCGTGGGCGCGGGCCACGACCGCGGCGCGCTCGGACTCGCCGAGTTCGAGGCTCCCGCGCAGGGCCCGGCCCGCGGGTGACAGGACCAGGCACTCCATGCCCAGTTCGCGGTCGATGAGTTCGAGGATCTGCCCGATCCCGTCGGCGGCGATGAGGCGGCGGTGCCGGTCCAGCAGCGACGCGAGGTCCCCGGAGCGGCCCGCGGAGAGGCGCTGCACGATGCGCTCGGTGATCTCGGCGAACGCGACCTCGGCGTCCACGGTGAACAGCGGCAGGTCGTGCGCGGCGCACGCGTCGACCAGATCGGACGGCACGGAGTGGAAGTCCGGGTGGTCGCCCGCGCCGAGGGCGGTCACCCCGGCGGCGGTCAGGTTGCGCACGAACGCGTCCGAGTCCCGTTCGGCCCGGCGCCACATCATCCCGGTGAGCACCAGCTCGCCGCCGGACAGGTACCGGCGCGGGTCGCGCAGGTCGGTCGGCACGACCCACCGGACCTCGCGGTCCAGGTGGTGGCGGCCCGACACGAGGGTCAGGCCCAGTTCCGGCATCTGAAGCAGGGTACGCAGTCGCATGGTGGCCCCCAGGGGGTCCGGCCTTCTCAGGCGGGTTCGGGACGCGGTGGATACAGCCCACCATAGCCCCGCCGCCCGACCGACTTTGGACGATCCTCCAGCATTTAACGACCGGGAAACCAAGGTTTCATAGGCGTTGACAATGCCTTCTGCCTCGCGTTTCGGCTTCAATTGCCCGACGCGGCGGCAAACCTGCCACGCTGAGGGGACACCGCGGGAAACCGGACGTGAACGGGAGGCGCCGATGTGGACGCTCGGAGGGTTCAACACCGCGGACCCCGAGTCCGCGACCCGGGTCCTCGCGGCCTGCTGCGCCTCGCCGGTCTGGGCGGAGGGACTCGCCGCGGGCCGTCCCTACGACACGCTCGCCGACCTCGATGACGCGGCGCTCGCGGCCTTCGACGCCCTCGACGACGCCGAGATCGAGAAGGCCGTGGACGCCCACCCGCGGATCGGCGGCGGCGCGGAGCACCCGGTCCCGGCCGGGAGCACCGCCCCCGGCACTTCGGCGGAGTGCCAAGGCGAACCGGCCCGGGGCGCGGCCGCGGCAGGCGGCGCCGGGACGGCGCCGGGGGCGACGGCGGACGACGCCGCAGGCCTCCGAGCGCGCGCCCCGGGCCGAGGACCGGCCGCACCTTCGGGCCCCGAGGCCGAGTGGTCGCGGGGCGAGCAGGCCCGCGCGATGACCGCCGACGCCGCGGTCCGGGCCGCGCTGGCCGACGCGAACGCCGCCTACGAGCGCCGCTTCGGCCGCGTCTTCCTCATCTGCGCCACCGGCCTCGCCGCCGAGGACATCCTCGCCGCGGCCCGCCGCCGCCTCGACAGCGACGAGCCGACCGAACGGGCCGTGACGCGCGCTGAACTCCGCAAGATCGTCGCCCTCCGGCTCGGCAAGGCGTTCGGGGAGGACCGATGAGCACGACACCGTCGGGCGCCGACCCGTCCGGCACCGATCCCGCGATCCGCGTCTCCGCCCGCACCGATGCCGAGGGCACGGCCCCCGCCGTACCGGCCGCGACGGTCTCCTCCCACGTCCTCGACGCCGCGACCGGCCGCCCCGCCGCGGGCGTGCGCCTCACGCTCCTGCGCCGCGACGACGCCGGTGCCTACATCGAGGTCCGCACCGGCAGCACCGACGCCGACGGCCGCGTCGCCGGATGGCGCACCGAGCCCGGCGTCCACCGGCTCCGCTTCGACACCGGCGCTTGGTTCGCCGCCCGCGGCACCGACACGTTCTACCCCGAGGTCGAGGTCGCCTTCACCGCCGCCGACGGCCGCCACCACGTCCCGCTCCTGCTGAGCCCATTCGCCTACTCCACGTACCGAGGCAGTTAGATGAACGCACCCGAACCAGGGTTCACGTTGGGCCCCAACAGCTACGGCAAGTCCGGCATCCGGCTCGTCCACGTCGACCGCGCCACCGCGCGCCACGCGATCCGCGACCTCACCGTCCACACCGCGCTCGCCGGGGACCTCGACGCGACCCACTACACCGGCGACAACACCGGCGTCCTCCCCACCGACACGCAGAAGAACACCGTGTACGCCTTCGCGCGGGACGGCGTCGGCACCCCCGAGGCGTTCGCCGAGCGCCTGGCCCGGCACTTCGTCGACACCACCCCCTCCATCACGCACGCCCGCGTCCGCGTCGAGGAGCACCCGTGGACCCGCCTCGGCGACCACTCCTTCGCGCGCGGCGACGGCGGCGAGATCCGCACCGCCGAGGCCGCCTACGACGGCGCGGCCGCCGCCGTCGCCGCCGGTGTCAGGGACCTCCTGCTCCTCAACACCACCGACTCCGAATTCGGCGGCTTCCGCACCGACGAGTACACGACCCTCCCCGAGACCGACGACCGCATCCTCGCGACCGCGGTCACCGCGACCTGGACCTACGCGACCGTACCCGCGGGCTACGACACCGCCTTCGAGACCGCTCGGACCGCGCTCGCCGCGGCGTTCGCCGACACCTACTCGCTCTCGCTGCAACAGACCCTCTACGCCGTCGGCGAGCGCATACTGAAGGCGGTCCCCGAGGCCCGCGACGTGCACCTGTCCCTGCCGAACCGGCACCACTACCTCGTCGACCTCGCGCCGTTCGGCCTCGACAACCCCGGCGCGGTCTTCCACGCGGGCGACCTGCCCTACGGGCTCATCGAGGGCACGGTCCGAAGGGAGGCGGCATGAGCGTCGCGACCCGCTGCGACTTCCACCGCCCTGCGACGGTGGGCGAGGCCGTGCGCCTCCTCGCCGAGCACCCCGAGGCCGTCCCGGTCGCCGGGGGCACCGACCTCATGGTCGCCGTCAACTACCGGCACACCCGGCCCGAATCGATGCTCGACCTCACCGGCCTCGCCGAACTGCGCGACTGGACCGACGAAGGCGACGCGATCCGCATCGGCTCGGGCGTCCCGTACGCGCGCATCACCGCCGAACTCGCGACGGTCCTCCCCGGCCTGGCCGCCGCCGCCCGCACCGTCGGCTCCCCGCAGATCCGCAACCGCGGCACCCTCGGCGGGAACCTCGCCACCGCCTCGCCCGCGGGCGACGGCCACCCGCCGCTCCTCGCCACGGGCGCGACCGTGGAGCTCGCCTCCACCCGCGGCACCCGGACCGTCCCCATCGACGAGTTCTACCTGGGGCCCAAGCGCTCCGCGCTCGAACCGGGCGAGCTCGTCACCGCGGTCACCGTCCCGAAGGCTGCCGGGCCGCAGCAGTTCCTCAAAGTGGGCACCCGCAACGCCATGGTCATCGCGGTCTGCTCCTTCGCCCTCGCGGTCGACCTCGACGCGCGACGCCTCGGCACCGGCATCGGCTCGGCGGGGCCCGTCCCGCTCACCGCTCCCGACGCCGAAGCCCTCGACCTGCCCTGGAGCAGCCCGAGCCGCTTCGACGACGTCCTCGCCGCCGAGTTCGGCCGCCGCGTCGCCGCGGCCGCCCGCCCCATCGACGACGTCCGCGGCACCGCCGACTACCGCCGCCACGCCCTCGCCGTCTGCGCCGCCCGCGCCCTCCGCCGCGTCTGGACCGCCGCCCACGACAGGAGCCCCCGATGACCACCGCACCCGCACCCGGCCCCGGCACGGTCCCTGACCGTGCGCGCCACCGGCACCCGGACCGCCCGCACCGCGCGATCCGCGCCGCCGCCCGCAGCGGCGTCGCGCGGCTCGCCCACCCGAGGAGACCCCGATGCGCGTGACCATGAACGTCGACGGCGCCCAGCTCGCCGCCGACCTCGACCGGCCCGGCGAGAGCCTGCTGACCACGCTCCGCGACCGCCTCGGACGCACCGGGACCAAGAACGCCTGCGAACAGGGCGAGTGCGGGTCGTGCACGGTCCTGCTCGACGGCGCGCCCGTGTGCGCGTGCCTCGTGCCGACCGCCCAATGCGAAGGCCGCGAGGTCAAGACCGTCGTCGGCGCCGTCCCGCGGCCGGTGCGCGACGCGTTCGTGCAGTGCGGCGCCGTGCAGTGCGGGTTCTGCACCCCGGGACTCCTCGTCTCGGTCGCCGACCTCCTCGAACGTGACCCCGACCCGGGCGACGCGGCCATCCGCGAAGCCCTCGCCGGGAACCTGTGCCGGTGCACCGGCTACGAGAAGATCATCGACGCCGTCCGCACCGCCGCCGCGACACTGGCGGGTGAGCGCCCGTGAATCACCGCATCCCGTCACCTCCTTCCGCATCCGCTCCGGGGACCGCAAGCCTCCCCGTCGGGTGTGACAATCCGACCCCGGAGCGTGCCCGATGAGCGCGATCGTGATCGAGAACTCCTTTGTGGCCACCGTCGACGCCACGGGCACCGAGCACGCCGCCGGGCACGTCGTCATCGAAGACGGCCGCATCACCGCCGTCGGCCCCGGCCCTGCACCGCATGTCGAAGGCGCGCAGCGCATCGACGGCACCGGCTGCCTCGCCACGCCCGGGCTCGTCAACACCCATCACCACCTGTACCAGTGGGCCACCAGGGGATACGCCACCGACCACACCCTCTTCGAATGGCTCGTCGACCTCTACCCCGTGTGGGGCCGGCTGCGCCCCGAGCACGTGGCCGCCGCGAACACCGCCGGACTCGCGTGGCTCGCGCTCTCGGGCTGCACGACCGCCGCCGACCACCACTACGTCTACCCCGGCGGCCAGGCCGCCGAGCTCGTCGACGTGCAGATCGCGGCCGCCGCCCGCATCGGCGTCAGGCTCCAGCTCGCCCGCGGGTCCATGGACCGCGGCGTCTCCGACGGCGGCCTGCCGCCCGACCGCATCGTCGAGGACCTCGACGCCGCGCTCGCGGCCACCGCCGACGCCGTCGACCGCCACCACGACCCCGCGCCCGGTTCGATGCTGCGCATCAGCGTCGCGCCCTGCTCCCCGTTCTCCGTCTCCACCGACCTGCTCCGCGAATCGGCGGCCCTCGCCCGCGACAAGGGCGTGCGCCTCCACACGCACCTGTGCGAGACCGTCGACGAAGCCGAGTTCTGCGCCGAGGTCCACGGCTGCGACCCCGTCGAGTACATGGACCGGGTCGGCTGGATCGCCGCCGACGCCTGGCTCGCGCACGCCGTCCACCTCGACGACCGCGCCCGCGCCCGCCTCGGCGCGGCCGGGACCGGCGTCGCGCACTGCCCGTCCTCCAACGCCCGCTTGGGGACCGGGCTCGCCGACGTCCCCGGGATGCTCGCCGCGGGCATCCCCGTCGGCCTCGGCGTCGACGGCGCCGCGAGCCAGGAGGCCGGGCACCTCGGCGAAGAGCTGCGGCAGGCCGTCTACACCGCGCGCCAGCGCCACGGCCCGCACGCCATGGACGCCCGCACCGCCCTGCGGCTCGCCACCATCGGTGGGGCGCGGGTCCTCGGCCGCGACACCGAGATCGGGTCCCTCGAACCCGGCAAGCAGGGCGACGTCGCCCTCTGGGACCTCACCGGCCTCGGCCACGCCGGGATCGCCGACCCCGTCGCGGCCCTCGTCCTCGGCCCCGCCGCGCCGCTGCGGCTCCTCGCCGTCGCCGGACGGGCCGTCGTCGCCGACGGCGAACTGCGCACCGCCGACACCGAGACGCTCGCGAAGGACCTCGCCGCCGCCAGCGCCGACCTCAGGGAGGCACCCGATGCCTGAACCCGCCACGACTCCGACCCCGCCGCCCTGGGCAGCCGGCGGGGTCGGGCAAGCACCCGACGGCGATGCCGCAGCACGGATCCCGGGCGCCCCCGGTGGGCGATTCCCCGCCCGCGGCATCTCCGGGGGATCGCCTTCCGGCGACGCCCCGCGAGCGCCCGGCATCTCGACCGGACGCGTCCCCGGCGGGGTCGTCGGGGCCTCGCCGATCCGCCCAGAAGCCGAGTCGAAGGCCAACGGGGCCTTCGACTACGCCTCCGACCTCGCATTCGAGGGGATGCTGTGGGGCCACACGCTCCGCAGCCCCCACCCGCGGGCGCTCATCCGGTCGATCGACACCGCCGCAGCGCTGGCGCTCCCCGGCGTCGCCGCGGTGCTCACCGCCGCCGACGTCCCCGGGAAGCTCCACTACGGACTCATCGAGGCCGACCAGCCCGTGCTCGCCCCCGGCGAGGTCAACTACCAGGGCGAGCCCGTCGCCGTCGTCGCCGCCGAGACCCTCGACCTCGCCCGGCGCGCCGCCGAACTCGTCGAAGTCGAGTACGAGGTCCTCGAACCGCGATGCGACGCAGGCGAAGCGGTCGCCGCGGGGGAGTACTTCCGTTACCAGCCGGTGCGGCTCGGCGAGCCCGAGACCGCCGACTCCGCGGTGGTCGTCGCCCGCGAGTACGAGGTCGGCATGCAGGACCAGGCGCCGCTCGGCCCCGAGTCCGGCGTCGCCGTCCCCACCGGCGACGGCGGCCTCGTCCTGCACGTCGCGACCCAGTGGCTCCACTCCGACCTCGAGCAGATCGCGCCGTGCCTCGGCCTCCCGCCCGAGCGGATCCACCTCGCGATGGCCGGGATCGGCGGCGCGTTCGGCGCCCGCGAGGACCTGTCCGTGCAGGTGCACATGGCGATGCTCGCCCTGCGCACCGGCCGCCCCGTGAAGATGATGTACGACCGGGCCGAGTCGTTCCTCGGCCACGTCCACCGCCACCCCGCGCGCATGCGCTACGAGCACGGCGCCGACGCCGACGGGCGGCTCGTCTACGTCAAGGCGCACATCGTCCTCGACGGCGGCGCCTACGCCTCCACCACCGAGGCGGTCGTCGGCAACGCCGCCTCGCTCGCGGTGGGCCCCTACAAGGTCGCGCACGTCAGCGTCGACGCCTGGGGCGCGCGCACCAACAACCCGCCGTGCGGGGCGATGCGCGGCTTCGGCGGCGTCCAGACCTGCTTCGCGTACGAGTCCCAAATGGACGCCATCGCGGACGCGCTCGGCCTCGACCCCCTCGAAGTGCGCCGCCGCAACGCCCTCGCCCAAGGCGACAAGCTCGTCAACGGCCAGGTCGTCGACGCCTACGACCCCGCCAGGTCCGTTGACGACCGGCCGTTCTCGCCGCTGCGCGACCTCCTCGACCGGTTCGCCGACATTCCCGTCCCGCCGATCCCCGCCGGACGCGACATCGTCGACCTCCCCGGCGGCACCGGCAACACCACCCACGGCGAAGGCGTGCGCCGCGGCGTCGGCTACGGCGTCGGCCTCAAGAACATCTGCTACTCCGAAGGCTTCGACGACTACTCGACCGCCCGCGTCCGCCTCGAACTCGGCGGACCCGAGCATGACGGCGAACCCGTCGCCTACCTCCACACCGCCGCGGCCGAAGTCGGCCAGGGCCACTGGAACCTCCAGACCCAGATCGCCCGCACCGAACTCGGCGTCGAACGGGTCGTCCTGCTGCCCAACGACACCAAGGCCGGATCCGCCGGATCCTCCTCCGCGTCGCGCCAGTCCTACATGACCGGCGGCGCCGTCAAGGCCGCGTGCGAAGCGGTCCGCGAGCTGTGGCGCGACCGCGACCTCGCCGACGGCCCCATCGAGGCCACCCGCGTGTTCCGCCACCGCGCCACCAAGCCCATGGACCCCGTCACCGGGCAGGGCGACAGCCACGTGCAGCTCGCCCTCTGCGTCCACCGCGCCACCGTGGACGTCGACGTGGAACTGGGGCTCGTCAAGGTCGTCGACCTCACCTGCGTCCAGGACGTCGGCAAGGCCCTCAACCCCGTCGCCCTCGAAGGGCAGATCCACGGCGGCAGCGCGCAAGGGCTCGGCCTCGCCGTCATGGAGGAGATCATCACCGACGACGGCCGCGTCAGGAACGCGTCCTTCACCGACTACCTCATCCCCACCATCCTCGACACGCCCCCGATGCGCCTGCGCATCGTCGAGAACGCCGACCCCGAAGCGCCCTACGGGCTCCGCGGCGCCGGCGAACCCCCGACGCTGTCCTCAACACCCGCGATCGTCGCCGCCATCAGGGACGCCACCGGACTGCCGCTCACCCGCGTCCCCGTCAGACCCGAGCACCTCACCGTCGGGAGGCCGTCATGAACACCATCGCCGCCGTACTGCGCGCCTGGATGCGCGAAGGCCGCCCCTTCGCGCTCGCGTCCCTCATCGGGACCACCGGATCCTCGCCGCGCCCGCTCGGCACCGCGCTCGCCGTCGACGGCCAGGGAGCGGCCGTCGGCGGCGTCTCAGGCGGCTGCGTCGAAGCCGCCGTCTACCTCCGCTGCCAGGAAGTCCTCGAGACCGGCGCGCCCGCGGTCGAATCCTTCGGATACAGCGACGAGGACGCCATCGCCGTCGGCCTCACCTGCGGCGGCACCATGGACGTCCTCATCGTCCGCGTCGCACCCGACGACAGCGCGATCGCCGCCGCGCTCGACGCGATCCTCGCCGGCGAACCGGTCACCCTCGTCCGCGCCGCCGAGGGGCCCCGCCTCGGCCAGGCCGTCGCCATCACCGCCGACGGCTTCACGGGTCCGCTCGAACTCGGCGGCCCCGACCTGCCCGCCGCCTCCGGGCGCACCGGCGAGTTCGCGGTCGAAGCGCACACCCCGCCGCCGCGGCTCCTCGTCTACGGCGCCGTCGACTTCGCCGGGCCGCTCGTCAGGATCGCCAAGCAGCTCGGCTACCGCGTCACCGTCTGCGACGCCCGCCCCGTCTTCGCCACCGCGATCCGCTTCCCCGAAGCCGACGACGTGATCGTCGACTGGCCCCACCGCCACTTCGACAAGGCCGCCGCCGACGCCGACACCGCGGTCTGCGTCCTCACCCACGACGAGAAGTTCGACGTCCCCCTCCTCGAACGCGCGCTCGTCTCCGACGCCGGGTACATCGGCGCCATGGGCTCGCGCACCACCCACCGCGACCGCCTCGCGCGCCTGCGCGACACCGGCGTCCCCGAGACCGCGCTCGCCCGCCTCAGATCCCCGATCGGCCTCGACCTCAACGGCCGCACCACCGAGGAGACCGCGCTGTCGATCCTCGCCGAGATCACCGCCGTCAGGAACGGCGCCGCCGCGGGCTTCCTCACCGAAGCCCAAGGCCCCATCCACCACTGACCGCCCGGCAGTGGTCCGAACCGGCGAACCCGATCGGAACCGCAGGCGCCGCAAGCGAACCGCGGTCCCGGCCGCGAACCGACCGATCAACCGACAGCCCGAGCGGACCGGCCACCGAACCGGGCCGCGCGAACCGAAGGAGCCGACGATGGTCCACATGTTCCTCAACGGAGGCGGCATGAAAGGCGGCAACCTCCACCACCTCATCGGCGGCGCGCCGTTCCTCGGGCCGGCCACGACCCTGCCGATCTACCGGCTCCACTCGGTCCCCCTCGACGGCGTCGCCGACGACCACCCGGCCCTGCAAGCGGCGCCCCCCGGAACCGGCGCCGCCGTCACCGGCGAGCTCTACGACATCGACCTGCTCGTCCTGCGCACCTCCCTCCTGCCCGCCGAACCGCCGGACCTCGAACTCGGCGTCATCGGCCTCGCCGACGGCGCCGAAGCCCTCGGCATGCGCCTGCGCGACGACTGCGCCGGCCTCCCCGGCCTGACCGACATCACCGCCCACGGCTCCTGGCGGGCCTACAAAGCGACGAAAGCCGAACTCCGATGAGCCGCTTCGACACTCCCGGCGACCCCGGCGGCCGCGACCGCCCCCGCCGCCCTCGCCTCACCTCCTCGTCGTCACCACTCCTGCACCTGGAGTCACCATGATGACCGACCCCTCCGACATTTCAGTGCCCGTCGTCTACGACCTGGTGCTCCGCTCCCGGCGCACCGTCCTCCCCGACGGCGAGCGGCCCGCCGCCGTCGCCGTCGCGGGCGGGCGGATCGCCGTCATCGGCGACTACGCCGAACCGATCCCCGCCCGCCGCACCGAAGACCTCCGCGACCTCGTGCTCCTCCCCGGCCTCGTCGACACCCACGTCCACGTCAACGAACCCGGCCGCACCGAATGGGAGGGTTTCGCGACCGCCACCCGCGCCGCCGCCGCAGGCGGCGTCACCACCCTCATCGACATGCCGCTCAACAGCCTCCCGCCCACCGTCGACACCGCCGCGCTCGCCGCCAAGCGCGCCGCCGCCAAGGGCCGCATCTGGGTCGACGTCGGCTTCTGGGGCGGCGCCGTCCCCGGCAACGAGACCGAGCGCAAAGCGCTCCACGATGCGGGCGTCTTCGGCTTCAAATGCTTCACGGCCCCATCGGGAGTCGACGAGTTCCCGCCCCTCGACCACGACGGACTCCGCCGCGCCTGCGCGACGGTCGCCGCCCTCGGCACCGTCCTCATCGTCCACGCCGAAAACCCCGCCCGCCTCCGCGAGGCCCCCGCCGCCACCGCCTTCGCGGACTTCCTCGCCACGCGCCCGCCCGAGGCCGAGACCGACGCGATCCGCGACGTCATCGCCGCCGCCGAGGCCACCGGCGCCCGCGTCCACATCCTCCACCTGTCCGCCGCCGAAGCGCTCGAACCGATCCGCCGCGCCCGCCGGAGCGGCGTCGGCATCACCGCCGAGACCTGCCCCCACTACCTGGCCCTCACCGCCGAGCGGATCCCCGACGGCGCCACCGCCTTCAAGTGCTGCCCGCCCATCCGCGGCGCCGCCAACCGCGACGCCCTCTGGGACGGCCTCGCCGACGGGACCGTCGACTTCGTCGTCTCCGACCACTCGCCCAGCCCCCGCGCCATGAAGACCGGCGACTTCGCCACCTCCTGGGGCGGCATCGCCTCCCTCCAGCTCGGACTCCCCGTCCTCTGGACCGAGGCTCGCACCCGCGGGCACGGCCTCGCCGACCTCGCCGCCTGGACCTCCCGCGGCCCCGCCGACTTCGCCCGCCTCCACCGCAAGGGCCGCATCGCAGCCGGAGCGGACGCCGACCTCGTCGCCTTCGACCCCGAGCACGAGTGGACGGTCCGCGCCGCGGACCTCCACCACCGCCACCCCGTCACCCCCTACGACGGCCGCCGCCTCACCGGCAGTGTGGTCACCACCTGGCTGCGCGGCAGGCGCATCGACACCGCGGCCGCCCCGCGCGGCCGCCAACTGCGAAGGAGCCCACGATGACCGACACCGCGTCCGTCCCCGGACCCCGCACCGCCGCCGACACCGCCCGGGCCCTCCCCGACCTCGCCGCCCGCGCCCTCGGCGGCGCCGTCATCGCCGCCAACGACGAGTCCTTCGCCGAGAAGGAGCACCTGATCCGCCCCTACCCGGTCGTCCACGCCGCGCACACCTTCGGCGCCAAAGGCCAGGTCTACGACGGCTGGGAGACCCGCCGCCGCCGCGACGAGGGCCACGACTGGGCCGTCGTCCGCCTCGGCGTCCCCGGCGTGCTCAGCGCCGTCGCCGTCGACACCGCGTACTTCACCGGCAACTACCCGCCCCGGATCTCGGTCGACGCCTGCCGCGCCGACGGCCACCCCGCCCTCGCCGACCTCCTCGCGGCCGACTGGCGCACCATCGTCCCGGTCTCGGAAGCCAAGGGCGACAGCCGCAACGAGTACGAGGTCGCCGACCCCGACCGCTACACCCACGTCCGACTCAACCTCCACCCCGACGGCGGCGTCGCGCGCCTCCGCGTCCACGGCACGCCCGTGCCCGACCCCGCCGGATTCGCCGACCTCCCGCTCGACCTCGCCGCCCTCGCCAACGGCGCCGCCGTCACGGGCGCCTCGAACGCGTTCTACTCCAACCCGACCGGCGCGATCATGCCCGGACTGCCCGCCAGCCAGGCCGACGGCTGGGAGACCGCCCGCCGCCGCACCCCCGGCCACGAATGGCTCGACGTGCGCCTCGCCGGACGCGGCGTCGTCCGCATCGCCGAACTCGACACCACCCACCTCAAGCACAACGCGCCCGGCTGGGCCTCCATCGACGCCGCCGACGGCACCGGCACGTTCCCCCTCCTCGAACGCACCGCCCTCCAGCCCGACACGCCCCACCGGTTCGTGCTCGACAACGACCGCCCCGCGACCGCCGTGCGGCTCAACATCTTCCCCGACGGCGGCATGGCCCGCCTCCGCCTCTACGGCCGCCTCACCCCCGAGGCCCTCCGCGACCTCGAAACCCGCTTCCGCGCCTGAACACCCGGCGCTATCCTCCCCGCATGGCACACCAGTCACCCGTCGGCGGGCACAGCAGCGCCGACGACTTCTTCCGCACCGAGATCCGCACCGGCCGCATCGAACGCGCCGAGGTCTTCGCCAAGGCCCGCAAGCCCGCCTACAAGCTCTGGATCGACTTCGGCGACCTCGGCGTCAAGCGCTCCAGCGCCCAGATCACCGCCCGCTACACGCCCGACGAGCTCGTCGGGCGCACCGTCGTCGCCGTCACCAACTTCCCGCCCCGTCAGATCGCCGACTTCATGTCCGAAGTCCTCGTCCTCGGCGTCCCCGTCGACGGCACCGACGAAGTCGTCCTCCTCGCCCCCGACGCCGACGTCCCGATCGGCGCCCGCATCTCCTGAACCCGGTTCACCCGCTGTTCCCTTGAGGACCCGCAACCGACCGCGCCGCGGCGACGTTTCCCCTGTACAGGCATTACGCCACCGGGCCCGCACGCACGGCCCGGGTACCCCTCTAGGGAGCCCGCCATGACCGCAACCGACCGAACCCGACGCCTCGCGGCGGCGGTCGCCGCCGCCCTGGCGGCCGCCGCCGTCGGCCTCGCCGCCCCGCCCGCGTCCGCGCAGGGTCCGGTGCCCACCAGCGTCGTCCTGGACCTCGACGACCCCCAGGTCCCCGGCAACCCGCCCCGCGCCGCCTCCCTCGACGTCGCCTTCGCGGAGGACCCCACCGGGGTCCTCGCCATGCAGCTCGAAGTGGACACCGCCGACGCCACGATCTACTTCGGCGCCGGACCCGGCTGCGAGACCCCCGACAACGTCCCCTTCATCGAATGCGAGACCGCCGACCCCGGCACGACCAACCGGTTCACCTTCACCATCGCCGCCGCCACGGGCACACCGCTCGGCGACTACGACTACACGCTCACCGTCCTCCTCGACGGCGCCGAGATCCACACCGAGACCGGCACGGTCGAGGTCGTCGAGGACCGCTACGACGGCGTGTTCCGCGGCTACACCGCCGAGGACCTGACCTTCACCGACGTCGCGGCCGGATCGGTCGTCGACGTCCAGCCGCGGTTCACGCAGACCAGCGCCCTCCCCGACGACACGTACGCCGTCGTGGCCGCGTTCGGCGCGGGCATGGCCAACATGGGCGCCGAAGGCGTCGACCACGACGCGCCGTGGGACAACTGCTCGCCGAACATCTGGGAGCCGATGTTCGCCACGCAGTTCTGCTTCTTCCTCGACTACGAGGACGTCCCGGGCACCACGCTCCGGCTCGCCGAGCCGATCCCGTACGCGATCGACGGCGACGCGCCCGGCCCGCTCGCGGTCTGCGCCTGCGGCTACGACCTGTTCGCCGTGAACCAGGAGGTGTTCGACCGCGACTTCGGCACCCCCTGGTGGGACCCGGACTCGCCCGACCTCATGACCATCGAGGCCGCCGACGACCAGGACCCCGTCGCAGGCGACAGCGAAGGCACCCTCGTCATCGAGACCTCCGCCCGCCCTTACGACCTGACGGTCGAGGGCGCCGACCTCTCCGGCGGCGAGGTCGAGCTGACCGTCCCGATCGGCAACGACGGCCCGGCGAGGGCCCTCACCCGCCCCGCCTTCGAAGGCGAGCCGTCGTACTTCCTGCGCGGACAGCTCCCCGCTGGCGCGGAGGTCGTCTCGGTCGAGGACGCCGACACCGACGGCAGCCCCGGCTGGCGCTGCTTCGACGACGCCGAACTCGACGACCGCCACGAGGCGCTCGAAGCCGGTACGGAACTCGACCGGATCGACTTCGCGTGCGCCTTCTGGGGACTCGGCCCCGGCGAGTCGACCGAGGTGACGCTCACCGTCGACGTCTCCGACGCGACGGGCGCGCCCGGCCGGGTCGAGGTCGACGCGTTCTTCCGCGGCGTCGACGGCGTGAACCTCGACGGCGACCTGTCGGACAACTCGGCGGCGATCACGGTCGACGGCCGCTCGCTGCCGAACACCGGCTCGTCCACGATCGTGTTCGCGGCGGTCGCCGCGGGCGCGCTGGTCCTCGGCATCGTCCTCTTCGTCGTCGCGCGCCGCCGCAAGGAGCCCGCGGACCCCGTCTGAGCCCTGTCCCCGCGGATCGGGCCGGTCGCGGTCCGGCCCGCCCGCAGGACCGCCCCTAGACGTCCGCTCCTTCGGCCTCCGCACGCCCGTGCGGGGGCCGGGGGTCGGCCCTGCGCAGCGCGAGTCTGAACATCGCACCTCCCTCCGGGGACCCGAGGGCCTGGACCGTGCCGCGGTGCGCGAGCACCACGTCCTGCACGATCGCGAGGCCCAGTCCGGCGCCGCCGTCGTCGCGGCTGCGCGACTCGTCGAGCCGGACGAACCGGTCGAAGATCCGC
The DNA here is from genome assembly GCA_040643255.1 of Glycomyces sp. NPDC047369. GTDB lineage: Bacteria > Actinomycetota > Actinomycetes > Mycobacteriales > Micromonosporaceae > Glycomyces. The sequence continues at coordinate 59,248 of JBEYTX010000006.1, forward strand.
CTGCGCTCCTCGGGCGGGACGCCGTTGCCGTCGTCGCCGACGTCGAGGCGCAGCCACTCGGCGTCCTCCGCGGCGAGGGTCACGGTCACCGCGGTCGCGGCGTGCCGCTGCGCGTTGTTGAGCAGGTTCCCGACGGCTCGCGCCAGGTGCCCGCGCACGCCGACCACGGACAGGTCCTCTTCGACGTCGAGCCGGACCGGCACCCGGTCAGTCGCGGCCCGCCGCGCCACCTCTTCGCGCACCAGCTCCGTGAACGGCACCGCGACGTGCGGCGGCCGCTCCCCGGCGTCTAGGCGCGCGAGGAGCAGCAGGTCCGCGGAGAGGTCCTGGAGCCGGATCACGTCGGCGAGCGTGGCGTCGAGGTCGAGCAGTTCCGGGTGCTCCCTTGCGATCTCGATCTGGCTGCGGAGGATCGCGAGCGGGCTGCGCAGCTCGTGGGAGGCGTCGGCGACGAAGCGCCGCTGCTGCGACACCGCGTGGTCGAGGGCGGTCAGGGTCGTGTTCGTGGTGACCGCGAGGCTGTGGATCTCGTCGCGGCTCGCGGGCACCGGCACCCGCCGGGACAGGTCGCCGCCGGTGATCGACATGAGCTCCTTCTGGATCGCGCCGACCGGGCGCAGCGCCCGCCGGGTCACCAGCCACGTCACGACCGCGACGACCAGGGCCAGCGCGGGCAGCGTCCACCACATGATGGCGGCGACGCTGTCGACGGCCTCCTCCTGCGTTTCGAGCGACGATCCGGAGTAGACGGTGTACACGGTGCCGTCGGGCGCGGTGGCGTTCATGGCCGCGAACCGGTACGACGCGTTCTCGCCGGGGAGCGCCACCGTGGCGTACCCGATCGACGACCCGACCGCGCCGCGGGAGTCCTCGACTTCGGCGGACGGGGTGTCGTCGTCGGTGCTGCTCTCGAAGTCGTCGTCATCGCTGTCGTCGTCATCGTCATCGTCGTCTGAATCGTCGCCGCCGGGCGTGGGGGACTCCTGCTCGGTGGGCGACTCGGTCGCGACGGGGTCGGGCTCGGGGGCGAAGTCGCCGATCGGGCCGAGCCCTTGCAGGTCCTCGCTCGCGGCGACGACCGTGCCGTCGGCGGCGAGGATCTGCGCGGCCTCGTCGTCGTCGGGCAGCTCGATCGCGGCGGGCGCGGTGCCGGAGGCGAGCTGGCCCGCGATGGAGCGGGCGCTGACCTCGGCGGTGAGTTCGGCGCGCCCGTAGAGGTTGTCGCGTAGGAGGGCCACGACGAGGAACCCGGCGACGACGAGCGCGATCGCGACGACCACGGTGGCGCCCACGGTGGTGCGGGCGCGCACCGACTCGGGCTGCCACAGGAGCCGCTTGCCGCGGGAGTGCCGCGCGGACTCCTTGATCGCCCGCCTCCTCACCTGCTCATCCACCGTCGGCCGCCAGCCGGTAGCCCGCTCCGCGGACGGTGGTGATGGCGGCCTTGCCGAAGGGCGCGTCGATCTTGCGGCGCAGGTTGGAGATGTAGACCTCGACGATGTTGACGTCGCCGTCGTAGGCGAAGTCCCACACGTGCTCCAGGATCTCCGATTTGGACACGACCTCTCCGGCGCGGGTGGCGAGGTACTCGAGGACGGCGAACTCCTTGGCGGTGAGGTCGACCGCGGCGTCGCCGCGGCGGCAGGTGCGGGTGGCCGGGTCGACGGCGAGGTCGCCGAAGCGCCACACGGCGGGCCGCGAGGCCCGGCCGCGGCGCAGCATGGCCCGGATGCGGGCCTGGAGGACCACGAAGGAGAACGGCTTGGTGAGGTAGTCGTCGGCGCCGGTGTCGAGGCCCTCGGCCTCGTCGTACTCGCCGTCCTTGGCGGTGAGCATGAGGATCGGCGTCTCGACGCCCTCGCCGCGCAGGGCCGCGCACACCTGGTAGCCGTTCAGGCCGGGCAGCATGATGTCGAGGATGATCGCGTCGTACTCACCGCCCCGGGCCATCGCCAGGCCGGTGCGGCCGTCGTGGGCCAGGTCGACGGCGTACCCCTCGGCCGCCAGCCCTGCGGCGACCACCTCGGCCAGCCGCTGCTCGTCTTCCACCATCAGCAAACGCATGTCCCGAAGCTTGGCACAAGGAACCTGAAGCTGAGCTGAAGTCGGCCCCGGAGGCGCGATGTCGCCGCCTGCCAGCGCAAACGCCGCATGGGTATTGCCCTACGGCCCCAACCTGAAGCCGTCTTCAGGCGACTTCAGCTCAGCTTCAGGTTCGGTGGCGCATGGTTGCCCGCATCCGATCCGAACGGACCGAAAGGACCCGCCATGAACGACCAGACCCCGACCCAGGACCTCTCGAAGTTCGCGAAGGCCCGCCGCTTCACCGGCCGCCACCGCACCCTCGTGATCGCCGGCGCCGCCGGCGCGATCCTCCTCGGCGGCGGCACCGCCGCCGCGTTCGCGGCCGACGACGACGTCTTCGAGTCCGAGAACTCCGGCGGCGCGCAGGCCGGCCCGACCGAAGAGGCGAGCCCGGGCTCCAGCGAGGAGCCGACGCCGGGCGGCGAGGAGCCGACCCCCGGCGACGACGACTGGGACGATGACGACGACCGCGGCGGCGACTGGGACGACGCCTGGGACGACCGCGGCGATGACGACGACTTCGTCCTCCCGGACGGCGCGATCGGCGAGGACGCGGCCGTGGAGGCCGCCCTCGCGGAGGTCGACGGCTCGGTCCGCGACGTCGACCTCGAAGGCAGCGCCGACCTCCCGGTGTGGGTCATCGACATCACCGACGCCGACGGCACCGAGTGGGACGTCGCGGTCAACGCCCTCGACGGCTCGATCCTCGGCTCCCAGCAGGACGACGACTCCGACGACGACCGCCACGACGACGACGATGACGACCGGGGCGACGACGACTAACGCCCCCGTTCCGGCCCCGCCGGTGCCGGAGCCTTAGCGGGACAAGGTCACCAGCAGGTCGGTGCCCCGCGGCGATCCAGCCGCGCGGGCACCGACCCGGACCATCGGGGTGGGCGGGGAGGGGGGAGGGGGGGGGAGGGCCCCCGAAGCCCCCGCTCCGGAGACAGGTCCGGTCCCGGCCCGGCCCGTGAGGGCCGGGCCGGGACCGGGGCGGCCGGGCGAGTCTCCGGCCGCCGAGGCGGCCTGGGGTGCGAGGGATTCGGGCGGGACGGTGGGCGGCCCGCCGGAACCCCGAGCGTCCCTTAGTTCTTCACCCGGTAAGCGAGGGTGGCGAACTGGCCGATGGCCTTGGCCTCGATGAGTTCGAGGCGGTCGGAGAGGATGCGGCGGGGGAGGAGCGGCGCCCCCGCGCCGAGGAAGACCGGGGCGATGCCGACGCGGACCTCGTCGAGGAGGCCGGCGTCGAAGAACTGGCCGACGAGGTCGCCGCCGCCGACGATCCAGCGGTCCTTGTCGCCCGCGGCCGCGGCCATCGCGGCGTGGACCTCCCTGACGTCGCCCGAGGCGAAGGTGAGGTCGGCGCCGGGGACGGCCGGGAGGTCGCGGCTGGTGAGGACCCAGCTGGGCTGCGGGTAGGCCCACTTCTCCGGGTGGTCGAGGAGCTGCTCGTGCTCGACGATCCACTCGTAGGTGGTGGAGCCCATGCAGACCGCGCCGACGCCCTCAAAGAACTCGGCCATCTCGTCGAGCGGCGTCTCCTCGCCGTCGCCCGCCTCGGGCGAGCCGCCCGGGACGGTGAAGAGCCACTCCAGGGAGTTGTCGGGATCGGCAATGAACCCGTCGACGGTGGTCGCGGTGTTGTACACGGTTTTCGCCATCCCGCCATCCGATCACGCGCCACCGACATTCCGCCGGGGAATCGCGGGCGGCCGTTTTCGAACACCCGAGCCCCGCGTCCCCGTCGATGCGATCCGACGCGCCGGGCCATTTCTGTCAGGTTCACGACATTGACCGTTTTGCACCGGATTAGACCTCTGGGCGTACTTAGGTAAGGGGTGCGTCACAAGGCGCAGTCAGAACAAGTTTCACCAAAGGGGTGATCATGGTATTGAAGAGGATCTTCACTGCCATCGGTGTCGCGGCGGCAGCGCTCGCGCTCTCGCTGTCCGCCACCTCCCCGGCCGCGGCGGTTCCCGTCGAAGCGCCGACGCCCGTGAAGTCGCGCATCGAGAACGCGGCGGCGCCCGACGCCGCCGCCGAGCAGCGCACCTGCCGGGCCCGCTTCGCGGAGGGGGTCAACCACCGCCTGCGCGCCGAGGCGGAATCGGCGATCATCGGGTCCATCCCGGCCGGGACCTGGGTGCAGACGTCCTGCACCCGCGTCGCCGGCGGTGAATACACCGCGTGCGGCCTCTCCAGCGACTTCTGGATGGAGGTCTACTGGAACGGCAACTGGGGCCACAGCGCGTGGGGCTGCGTCAAGGACTGGGAGTACACCTCTTAGGCGAGAGCCGAAGCGGGACAAGGGAACGAAGAAGGGGCCGGGAAGCACCGCTTCCCGGCCCCTTCTTCGTCGGCTCAGGCCGTCAGGCGCAGCGCGTTCCCGACGATCCGGTGCCCGTGCGCGCCCGAAGCCGTCAGGATCGACTCCGGGTGGAACTGCACCGCGAACCAGCGCTTCGCGGGCGCCTCGATCGCCATGACCACCCCGCCGATCGCCGCGGTCGGCGCGAAATCGCCCCTGACCTGGTCCGCCGTCGCGTACAGCGAGTGGTATCGGGCCGCGGTGACCTCGTCGGGCAGCCCGTCGAACAGGCCGCCTCCGTTGACCTTCACGTTCCCGGGCTTGCCGTGGCTCGGCTCGTCCAGCAGCGACAGCCGCCCGCCCGCGTGCTCGATCATCGCCTGGAGCCCCAGGCACACCCCGAACGCGGGCAGCCCGCGCCGCTCGATCTCGTCGAGCAGCGCCGCCGTCCCGAAGTCCTCCGGGCGCCCCGGCCCGGGCGAGAGCACCACCAGGTCGGGCGCGAGCTCGTCGAGGACCGCCGGCACGTCGAACCCGAACCGCAGCGTCGTCACCTCGCAGCCGTGCTGCCGGAAGTAGTCGCCGAGCGTGTTCACGAACGAGTCCTCGTGGTCCACCAGCAGGACCTTCCGCCCGACCCCCATCGGTCCGCCCGCGACCTCGATCGGCTCGGGCACCGGGGCCGCCGCGCCGAGGCCGCCCGCCGCCGTCTCCAGCAGCGCCCGCGCCTTCAGGTGCGTCTCCGCCTCCTCCGCGGCCGGGTCGGAGTCGTACAGCAGGGTCGCGCCCGCGCGCACCCGCGCCACGCCCTCGCGGACCTGCGCGGTCCGCAGCGTCAGCCCCGTGTTCATCGTCCCGTCGAAGCCCACGAACCCGACCGCCCCGCCGTACCAGCGCCGCGGCGTCGTCTCCTGCTCCTCGATGAACCGCATCGCCCAGGTCTTCGGTGCGCCGGTCACCGTCACCGACCACATGTGCGTCAGGAACGCGTCGAGCGCGTCCATGCCCTCCCGCAGCCGCCCCTCCACGTGGTCCACGGTGTGGATCAGCCGCGAGTACATCTCGATCTGCCTGCGCCCCAGGACCTTCACCGACCCGGGCACACACACGCGGGCTTTGTCGTTGCGGTCCACGTCGGTGCACATCGTCAGCTCCGACTCCTCCTTCGCGGAGCCGATGAGCGCCGCGATCTGCGTCGCGTCGTGCAGCGGGTCGGCGCCGCGCGCGATCGTCCCCGAGATCGGGCACGTCTCCACCCGGTCCCCGGTGACCCGCACGAACATCTCCGGCGACGCCCCCACCAGGTACTCGCGCTCGCCCAGGTTGAACAGGAACTCGTACGGCGCCGGGTTCGCCGTCCGCAGCCGCTCGTAGAACGCCGTCGGCGAGTCGCAGGCCGCGTACATCTCGTGCCCCGGGACGACCTCGAACAGGTTGCCCGCCTTGAACTCCCGCTTCGCGCGCCGCACCGTGTCGGCGTACACGCCCGGCACCGGCCCGTCCGGGACCGACTCGGCCCGCACGTAGTCGAGCGACTCGGTCTCCCGCGCCAGGCCCTTCGTCGACCGGTCCCCGAACGTGAACTCGTACCGGCGCACCTGCGCGGTCTCCCGCTTGCGGTCCACCACGTACAGCTCGTCCGCCAGGTGCAGCACCAGGTCCCGCTGGTCCGCGGGCCGGTCCTTCGCGTACGGGATCGGCTCGAACTGGTACGCCAGGTCGTACCCGAACGCCCCCCACAGGCCCAGGTACGGGTCGTCGCAGCGCAGCGCGTCGAGCACCACCCGCAGCGCCGAGAACGCCGTCGGCAGCTTCGACCGCAGCTCCTCGGGCACCCGCTCCGTCGGGACCGGGACCTCCACCCGCGCCTCGCCGTCCTCGCGGGTCACCTCGCCCACTCCGGCGGCGGTGAGCGCGTCCGCGAGGACGTCCACGAGCAGGTAGCCGCGGGCGTTCAGCCGCCGCACCGTCACCGAGCGGCCCCGCGCCACCACCTCCAGGGACGGGTCGACGTACGCGAGGTGGTAGCGCGAATAGCGCCCGGGATACTCCATGCCGCTGGAGAGGACGCCGCCGCGGCGGGCCTCGACCTGCGCCACCACCGACGTCAGGTCGGGGGAGTCGAGCTCGGACACCGTCCGCTCGACCGTCACGCCCGACGGGGTCTTGAACAAGGTCATTCAGGGCCTCTTCCTCGAAAGAAACTGGGTCACTAGTCCCGTCCTGAGGCGGCCGACCCCGGATACGACGAAGCGACCGCCTACCAGACGGTCGCTCGCTTCACTCGCACGCGAAAGCAGGACGCCGCCTCAGCGACGCCACCACCAGTTGTTCGCGTGGAATCTCACAGGCCGAATACTACATGCCCGCACCGTGGGACGCCGACCGGTGACCGCGCCCGCGCGCCGATGCGAAACGCGCGCGACCGCCGCGCCGGGCAGCGCTACACTTGCGTGCAACAGCGTCGACCCGGCCATCACCGGCGAGCTTCCGGAAGAACCGGCCCCCAGGGGCCCCACTAGAACCGGACGGACGCGGCCCGTCACCGCCGCCGAACGAGCGGGCGCACCAGTGCGCCAAGCGAGGTGGTACCGCGGGCCGCCCTCACCGAGACGAGGGCGCGACTCGTCCTCGCACACGGAAACCGAAGGCGTGTGTGAGGAGACCCGGGTCCCATGGCCTATCCACTCGACGACCCCAAGCGGGGCGTCCCCGCGAGCCCGAACCTCCCGGAGGTCGAGCGCCGCGTCCTCGACTTCTGGACCAAGGACGACACCTTCCAGTCGTCCATCGAGGCCCGCGACGCCGGCGAGAACGGCGCCAACGAGTTCGTCTTCTACGACGGCCCGCCCTTCGCCAACGGCCTGCCCCACTACGGGCACCTCCTCACCGGCTACGTCAAGGACATCGTCCCCCGCTACCAGACCATGCGCGGTCGCCGTGTCGAGCGCCGCTTCGGCTGGGACACCCACGGCATGCCCGCCGAGGTCACCACCGAGAAGGAGCTCGGCCTCAAGTCCAAGGCCGACATCGAGGCCTACGGCATCGACCGGTTCAACGCCGCCGCCAAGGCCTCCGTCCTCCAGTTCACCGGCGAATGGCACGACTACGTCACCCGCCAGGCCCGCTGGGTCGACTTCGAGAACGACTACAAGACCCTCGACCTCACCTACATGGAGAGCGTCATGTGGGCCTTCAAGACCCTCTACGACAAGGGCCTGGTCTACGAGGGCTACCGCGTGCTCTGGTACTGCTGGCGCTGCGAGACGCCGCTGGCCGCCACCGAGACGAAGATGGACGACACCTACAAGGACCGCCAGGACCCGGCCGTCACCGTCGGCCTCGACGTCGTCGACGACGGCCCCCTGAACGGCGTCAAGCTCCTGGTGTGGACCACCACGCCCTGGACGCTCCCGTCCAACCTCGCCGCCGCCGTCCACCCCGACGTCGACTACGCCGTCGTCGCCACCGAGGACGGCCGCTACCTCCTGGCCGAGGCCCGCCTCGCCGCCTACGCCCGCGAACTCGGCGAGGCCCCCGAGGTCGTCTCCCGCCACAAGGGCGCCGACCTCGTCGGCCTGCGCTACAACCCGCCGTTCGACTTCTTCACCGGACGCGAGAACGCCCACCAGGTCCTCGCCGCCGACTACGTCACCACCGAGGACGGCACCGGCGTCGTCCACATCGCCCCCGCCTTCGGCGAGGAGGACAAGGTCGTCACCGACGCCGCCGGCATCGAACCCGTCGTCCCCGTCGACGACTCCGGCAAGTTCACCGACGAGGTCCCCCCCTACGCGGGCGTCCACGTCTTCGAGGCGAACAAGCTCATCATCAACGACCTCAAGGCCACCCAGCGGCTCCTGCGCCACGACACCTACAACCACAACTACCCGCACTGCTGGCGCTGCGGCTCGCCGCTGATCCAGCGCGCCCTCTCCGCGTGGTTCGTGGCCGTCACCCAGTTCCGCGACCGCATGGTCGAGCTCAACCAGGAGATCGACTGGACCCCCGGCCACATCAAGGACGGCCAGTTCGGGAAGTGGCTCGCCAACGCCCGCGACTGGAACATCAGCCGCAACCGCTTCTGGGGCTCCCCGATCCCCGTGTGGACCTCCGACGACCCCGCCTACCCGCGCACCGACGTCTACGGCTCCCTCGCCGAACTCGAGCGCGACTTCGGCGTGCACGTCACCGACCTCCACCGGCCCCACATCGACGACCTCGTGCGCCCCAACCCGGACGACCCCACCGGGAAGTCCGTCATGCGCCGCGTCCCCGAGGTCCTCGACTGCTGGTTCGAATCCGGGTCCATGCCCTTCGCGCAGGTCCACTACCCGTTCGAGAACGCCGACTGGTTCGAGCACCACTTCCCCGGCGACTTCATCGTCGAGTACACGGCCCAGACCCGCGGCTGGTTCTATCTGCTGCACGTCCTCTCGACCGCCCTGTTCGACCGGCCCGCGTTCCGCACCGCCGTCGTCCACGGCACCCTCCTGGGCGCCGACGGCCAGAAGATGTCCAAGTCCCTGAAGAACTACCCGGACGTCCGGGAGTCCTTCGAGCAGTTCGGATCCGACGCCGTCCGCTGGTCGCTCGTCGCCTCCCCGGTCCTGCGCGGCGGCGACATGCCCGTCACCGAGACCGGCTTCCGCGACGCCGTCCGCCAGATCGTCCTGCCCCTGTGGAACGTCTGGTACTTCTACACGCTCTACGCCGGCGCCGCCGGGTACGAGGCCGCGCCCGTCGAGGCCCGCGCGACCGCGCTCGCCTCCGAGCACCGCCTCGACAGGTACCTGCTCGCCAAGACCCGCGAACTCGTCGAGACCGTGACCGCCGCCATGGACGGCTACGACCTCGTCGCCGCCACCGCCGCGTTCCGCTCCTACCTCGAAAGCCTCACCAACTGGTACGTGCGCCGCTCGCGCGACCGGTTCTGGGAGGGCGACGAGGCCGGGTTCGCGACGCTCGCGACCGCGCTCAAGACCGCGACCGAGGTCGCCGCGCCGCTGCTGCCGATGGTCGCCGAGGACATCTGGAAGGGCCTCACCGGCGGCCGCTCCGTGCACCTCGCCGACTGGCCCGACCCCGCGGACCTGCCCGCCGACCACGCCCTCGTGGAGGCCATGGACGCCGTGCGCGACATCGCGTCCGTCGGCCTGTTCATGCGCAAGGCCCGCAAGCTCCGCGTGCGCCTGCCGCTCGCGAAGGTCACCGTCGCGACCCCGCACGCCGAGCGCCTCGCGCCCTTCGCCGACCTGCTCAAGGACGAACTGAACGTCAAGGCCGTCGAGTTCGACCCGGACGTCGCGGCCTACTCCAAGTCCGACCTGAAGCTCGTCCCGCGCGTCCTCGGGCCCCGCCTCGGCAAGGACGTCCAGCGCGTCATCAAGGCCGTCAAGTCCGGCGACTGGACCGCCGCCAACGGCACCGTCACCGCCGGAGGCGTCGTCCTGGAGGACGGCGAGTTCGAGCTGACGATGGTCGCCGTCGACGCCGACCACACCGAGGCCCTCCCGAACGAGGGCGGCGTGCTCGTCCTCGACACGGAGGTCACCCCGGAGCTGGCCGCCGAGGGCCTCGCCCGCGACACCGTCCGCGTGGTCCAGCAGGCCCGCAAGGACGCCGGCCTCGACGTCAGCGACCGCGTCGCCGTCACCGTCGACGCCTCGCCCGCCGTCCGCGCCGCCGTCGAAGCCCACCTGGACTTCGTCAAGGCCGAGACGCTCGCGCTGGCGCTCGACTTCGGCGCCCTGCCCGACACCGCCACCGCCGGCGACGCCGGGGAGGGCGAGTCGGTGAAGGCCGCCGTCGTGAAGCGGTAGAAGCAAGGGAAGGGCCCGGCGACCGAACGGTCGCCGGGCCCTTTCGCCTTGCGGGCCTTAGGCCATGTAGCCGCAGATCTTCCAGGCGTCGTCTTCCTTGACGAGGTCGAACGTCTCGTCGCTGGTCTCGTCGTTGGCGGTGATCGAGACCTCGACGGTGGCGGTGTCGCCGTCCTCGGTGGTCTCGCCGATCTCGTACGACATGTCCTCGAACATCGAGAACGTGTCGCCCGCCATCTCCTCCATCTGCTGCTTCTCTTCGTCGGTCATGCCCTCGAACTGGGCGGCGGCGTCTTCGACGCCCGCGACGTCGTCGGCGCAGAAGTAGTCGCCCGCGATGTCGGCGGCCTTCTCGCCGTCGCCGTCGAGCATGGCGTTCACCATGTCCTCGGCGCCGTCCTTGAGGAAGCCCTCGACCGCGCCTTCGGGCGTGTCGCTTCCGGCGCCGCACGCGGACAGGGCGAGGGCGAGGGCGAAGGCACCGCCGGTCAGGGCGGTGGCGCGGCGGAGTTTGACGTTGATGTCCATCGGGTCCAATCACATGGGGGGTCGGGCTCGGCCCCGGGTAGGGCCGTGTCACTCGTCCGTCACGTTAACGGGGCGGTGCAAACCCGGGGCGAGCTGCGGCTGAACACGGCGCTAAAGGTCGGGCCACCACGTGTGGTCCGAGGAGATGTAGTGGAACGCCGCGCGCACCTGCGCCTCGTCGACGCCCTTGAGCCGCGCCCACGCCTTGCGGTACACGCGGAGCTGGAGCGCCGCGTGCTCGGCGGCCTCGCCCTGCGGCGGGCGGCCGGTCTTCCAGTCGACGATGTCGTAGCCGCCGTCCTCGCCGTAACTGGGCTCTCTGAAGAACACCGCGTCGATCCGCCCGCGCACCACCGTCCCCTCGTACTCGACCACGAACGGCACCTCCTGCGCGGCGATCCGCCGCCCCGCCCAGACCGAGGCCCGGAACGCGGCCTTGAGGCGCTCCAGGTCCGCCTGGTCCGCGGCCTCGTCGGCTGCGCCCGGCAGGTCCGCCGGGTCGAACAGGGTGCCGCCGCCGAAGAACTCCTCGACCCACGAGTGGAACTCGGTGCCCCGCTGCGTCGCCGGGCGCGGCGGCTGCGGCATCGGGCGCCGCCGCTCGGCCGCGAAGCCCTCCTCGTCGGCGCGCATCGCCATCAGCTGCGAGGTCGACAGCCGCGCGGGCCGCGGCAGCCGCACCACCCCCGACTCGCGCTCGTCCCGCTCGGCGATGAGCAGCTCCGCCTCCTCGCGCCACTGCCGCGCCAGCGGCCCCTCCCGGTCCGGCTCCGGCGCCGACAGCACCAGCTCCGCGGCCTCCGCGAACACCGCCTGCCGGGAACCCAAGGGCGCCTTGGCCGGCCACTGCGCCGTCCGCGCCTGGTCCTCCAACGGGTTCGACGGCCCCGGCTCGGTCCACACCGGCACCTCCGCGCCCGCGTTCCGCGCCTCCTGGAGGAACGGCGCGGGCTTGCGCGCCGACCGCGCCTCCGCGTCCCACCAGTACCCCGACGCCAGCAGCGCCCGCCGCGCCCGCGTGAGCGCCACGTACGCGAGCCGCCGCTCCTCGTCGAGCCGCGCCTCCCGGTCGTCGGTCTTGAAGTCCTGCACGGCCTTCTTCACGTCGGCCGGGGTGTGCGCCTCGTCGAGGTACAGGACCGGCAGGTTCTCGGCGTCGCCGCGCAGCCCGTACGGCAGCCGGGCGGCGTCCGAGACCCACGTCGAGTCGCGCTTCACCGACGTCGGCAGGATCCCCTCGCACAGCCCCGGCACCGACACCACGTCCCACTCCAGGCCCTTCGCGGCGTGCACCGTCATCAGCTGCACCACCCCGCCCGCCGGGTTCGCGCCCTCCACGACCAGCCCGCGCTCGCGCTTCGCCGCCGACTCCAGGTACGACAGGAACCCCGGGACGCTCGCCCCGAGCGTGTCGTTCTCGTAGGACGCCGCGATGTCCGTGAACTCGTCCAGGTTGGACAGGTCGCCGTGGTGGAGCATGACCTCCACGTCGAGCCCCGAGTGCGCGATCACGTCGCCGACGACGTCGGGCAGGCTCTGCCCGAGCCGCCCGCGGATCCACGACAGCTCCTCGTGCAGCTGCGCGAACCGCAGGTACCCGAGCGTCGAGTACCGTTCGGCCGCACCGGGGTCGGCGAGCGCGTCGGCCAGCGACGCCTCCGCCTCGACGCCCGCGTCGGGCTCGAACCCGCGCGAGTCGGGGGCGAGCTCGCGGGCCCGCGTCCACAGCGCCGCGATGTCCCTCGGCCCGATCCGCCACCGGTTCCCCGCGAGCAGCCGCATGAGCGCGGGCCCGTTCACGGGGTCGGCCGCGGCCCGCAGCATCGCGACGGCCTCGGCGACCTCCGGGTAGTACAGCAGCCCGAGCGAGCCCACGACCTGCACGGGGAGGCCCGCGTTGGTGAGGGCCCGGTGCAGGGCCGGGATCTGGCGGCGCTTGCGGATGAGGACCGCGGCGGTCTCGTCGGCGCCCGGCTGCCAGACGGCGGCGAGGCGCGCGGCGATCCACTCGGCCTCGTCGGAGGCGGTGAGGTGCATGGCCGCCTCGACCGAGCCGATGCCGTGCTCGTCGTCGAACTTGGCGCCCACGGTGAGCGGCGGGACCGCGCCCGCGCGCAGCGGCTCGGACACGGCGTTCGCGGTCTCCAGGACCGCTTCGCGGTTGCGCCACGACTTCGTCAGGTACGCGACGGCCGCGGGGGTCCCGCCCGCGGCCGGGAAGTCCTGCGGGAACCGCTGGAGCGTGCCCGCCGAGGCGCCGCGCCACGAGTAGATCGACTGGTTCGGGTCGCCCACGGCCGTCACCGGGTGTCCGCCGCCGAACAGGTCCCGCAGCAGCGACACCTGCGAGAACGACGTGTCCTGGTACTCGTCGAGGAGCACCACCCGCCACCGGTCGCGCTCGGTGCGGATGATCTCGGGCGCGCCCGCGACGAGCTGCGCGGCCAGCGACAGCTGGTCGGCGAAGTCCATGACGCCGAGCTCGCGCTTGCGCCGGTCCCACGCCTCCACGAGCGGCAGCAGCTGGTCCCGCTTGCGCCGCAAGGACATCAGGTTCCTGAACTCGTCGTTCAGGCGCGCCGAGGACCGCTCCTCGAGGTGCTCGAACAGGTCCCGGTCGAAGCGGCGCAGGTCGGCGCCGTCCCGCAGATGCTCGGCGAGCTGCTCCGCGAGCTGGAGCACCAGCTCGGTGACGCGGTCGACGCTGACGTCGAACTCGCTCATCTCGCCGTCCCACGCGCACACCAGGTCCCGCGCGAGCTGCCACCGGCCCGTGTCGGTGACCACGCGCGTGCCCGGCTCGATGCCGATGCGCAGCCCGTGCTCGCCGACCAGGCCGCCCGCGTACGCGTTGTACGTCGACACCGTCGGCTCGCCGTGCAGCTCCGCGAGCTCGGGCACCGACTCGGTGAGCCGCCGCAGCTTGTCGCGGACGCGCGCGGCCAGCTCCGCGGCGGCCTTGCGCGTGAACGTCAGGCCCAGGATGTGCTCGGGCCGCGCGACCCGGTTCGCGATGAGCCACACCACCCGGTCGGCCATCGTCGTGGTCTTCCCCGAACCCGCGCCCGCGATGACCAGCAGCGGGTCCCGCCCCGCCTCGATGACCGCGCGCTGCTCGTCGGTGGGGGAGGGCTGCCCGAGCCGGTTGGCGAGCCCGACCGCGCCGTAGCTCCGCTGCCCCGCAACACGCTCACTCATCGGTGACCTGCCGTCCCTCGTCCGCGATCGGGCAGCAGTGCTTGACCGAGCAGGTCTCGCACTTGCTGGTGGAGCGGGCCTCGAACACCGACCCGGCCATGCGGTTCGCCGTGTCCGCCACCAGGTCCCGCGCCCAGTCCGGGTTCTCGGCCTCCCCGAGCGGGCCCTGCGGCCGCGAGGCCGCCTTGTCGCCCTTCGCGTTCGGGTAGACCAGCTCCGCGCCGCCCGGCTCGGCGCCCTCCGCGAACGCCCCCTCGGCGACCGCGAGCTGGTACACGCCCAGCTGCGCGTGGGACTTCGCCTCGTCGTACGTCGGCGGCGTCTTCCCGGTCTTCAGGTCCACCACGTACAGGCGCCCGTCGCCGTCGCGTTCGAGCCGGTCGATCTGCCCGGACATGACGACCTCGACGCCCGGCGGCCCGAGCTCGAGCTTCACCCGGAACGACCGCTCCGCGCCGACCAGCTCCCGCCGGTTGGCGCTCAGCCAGGCCGCGAACCGCTCGACCGCGCCCGAGACGCGGCGGCGCTGCTGCTCGGCGTGCCAGGGCGCCTCGAACGGCAGCCGGTCGAAGTGCTCGCCCACGACCTGCTCCATGACCGCCTTCGGGTCGGCGCCCGGGTCGACGGTGACCGCTTCGGCCGCGGCGTGCAGGAGCGTCCCGAGGTGGCGCGGCAGCAGGTCGCCGTCGTCGGCGCCGTGCGATTCGAGGACCCACCGCAGCCCGCACTGCTGCGTGGTCTCCACCTGCGACGGCGAGACCCGGATCGTCTCCCCGGCGAGCGCGAGCGCCCGCTCGTCGGAGATCTGCGCGAGCCCCCACCACTTCGCGGGGTCCGCGCCCGGCACGCCCGTCCCGGCGAGGCGCCGCAGCGCGGCGGCGGCCGCGTCGCGCTCGGCGTGCCCGGCGTCCACGACGGCCTCCCGCAGCCGCGCGGCGAGCGACGCGAGGCTCAGCGGCCGCCCGCGCCGCGGCGCGGGCGCGGGCTCGACGCCCAGCTCCCCGCAGAACCGGCTCGGCTGCACGTCGTCGGAGTCGACCGCGGTCACCAGCAGCCGCACCCGCGCCCGCGTGCACGCGTTGTAGAACAGCCGCCGCTCCTCGTCGAGGAGCTGCGCGACCTGGTCGACGTCGGCGCGCCCGTCGAGGACGTCGACGAGCGCCTCCGCGCCCAGGAGCGACCCGCGCGGGCGCAGGTTCGGCCACACGCCCTCCTGCGCGCCCGCGACGACCACGAAGTCCCAGCGCCGCCCGTGCGCGGCGTGCGCGGTCGCGAGGGTCACCGCGTCGCCCAGTTCCGCACGCGCCGAAAGGAAGTCGCCGGGGAGCTGCTGGTGGAGCACGTGCTCGCAGAAGACCTCGGCGCCCGCGCCCGGCTGCTTCTTCTCGTAGTCGGCGGCCAGGTCGAACATGGCGATGACCGCGTCCAGCTCGGCGTCGGCGCGCTGCGCCCGCCGGTCCGAGGACAGGGCCCGGCGCCGGAGCCGCTCGCTCAGCTCCGAGGCCTCCCACACCGTCCACAGCGTCCCGGTGATCCCGGTGCCCTCGCGGGCGGCGGTGAACAGGGCGTCGAGGCGCCGCGCGGGCTCGGCCCACTCCTCGTCGGGGAGCGCGGCGATGCGCGCGGGGTCGGCGAGGGCCTCGACGAGCAGGTCGGCGCCGGGGGAGAAGTCGTCGGCGGCGACGGCGAGGCGCCGCAGCTCCTGGCGCAGCCGCCGCTCCGCGAACGGGTCGGCGCCGCCGAACTGGGAGTGCAGCAGCCCGGCCGCGACGGCCTCGTCGAGCCGCTCGGGGTGGCGCCCCACGAGGACGACGCGCAGCAGGTCCCGGACGGTCGGGTGGGCCGGGAGCGGCACGTCGTCGGCGGCCTGGCGGGTCGGCACCCCGGCGTGCTGCATGGCCCGGCGCAGGTGCGGGATCGAGGACGCGGACTTGACGACGACCGCCATGTCGCCGTAGGGGACCCCGTCGAGCAGGTGGGCGCGGCGCGCGGTGTCGGCGATGTACACGGCCTCCCGCGTCGGCGAGGGCAGGTACACGACCTCGGCGCGGCCGGGCTCCTCCGAGGCGGTGCCGCGGCGCCGGTCGCGGTCGGAGCCGCGCAGCCGCCGCGACAGGACCGTCGTCGCCGCGAGCGGCGCGAGCGCCGTGTCGTGGACGTCGTGCAACTGGATCACCGGCGCCTCTTCGCCGCCGCCGGTGGGGAACCGGTCGGGGAACTCCCGCACCGACTCGGGGTCGCCGCCCTGGTACCCGAAGACGGCCGCGTCGGGGGAGCCCGCGGCGACGAGGTTCCCGCCCTCGCCCGCGAGGAGGTGCAGCAGCCCCAGGTGCGCGGGGGTCGCGTCCTGGAGGTCGTCGACGAACACCCACGAGGGCCGCGGGAGCAGCTCGGGACGCGCGCGCAGCGCGGCCGCGGCGGCCCGCACGATCTCCGCCGAGTCGTACAGGGCGCTCGACATCGACTGGAGCGCAAGGGTGGTGACGTACCGGTCGTAGAAGCGGGCGGCCGCGGCCCACTCGGGCCGGTCGTGGTCGAGCGCGAGGCGGGTCAGCTCGGGCGCGGAGAGCCCGCGCTCGCCGCTGCGCAGGACCAGGTCGCGCAGCTGCTGCGCGAACGCGTAGGTGCGCACGGCCTCGTCGAACCCGTCGGGCCACCCGAAGTCCTCGCCTTCGAGCATGGAGCGGATGAGCGCGTCGGCCTCGGGGCCGGTGAGCAGGCGCGGCTCCTCCCGGCCGTCCATTGCGGCGGCGGACCGCAGGAGCGCGAACGCGAACGCGGGGAACGTGTACACGCCGACCTCGGCGGCCGAGCGGTGCGCGGTGGCGGCGTTCAGGCGGGCCCGCAGGTACGCGGTGTCCTGGCGGCGCAGCCCGAAGAACAGGATCGAGGCCGGGTCGACTCCGGCTTCCACTTTCGCCGCGGCGGCCCGCAGCAGCGCCTCGGTCTTCCCGGTCTGCGGCCCGCCGCGGACCAGGAGCGGCCCGGCGGCGTGGTCCACCGCCGCCTGCTGCGCCGGGTCGAGTCGGGACTCCTCCTCGGCGGGCGGATCGGTCAACTCATAGCGGAGGTCCAGCACGCTGCCCATGGAACCACAGCGAAGCACGGGGGTACGACAATCCCGGCCCCGGAGGGGCGCGCAGAGCGGCGCCGCCGGTCCGGGGTGTTGTCGGACCGGCGGCGCCCGGTTTCCCTTGCGATCAGTTGAAGCTGAGGTTGCGGCGGCGCAGCCCCGTGTACCCGAAGGCCGCGAGGGCCGCCGCGATCACGGTGAGGACCGCCAGTGCGACCGCCGAGAAGTCCTCGGCCGGGTAGTTCCCGAGGTGGTCGAACGGCGAGATCGCCATCGCCCACTCGGGGAGGTCGAGCAGTGCACCGAAGTAGACGACCAGGAGCGTCCACGTCCAGGCGAGCCACCGCAGCCAGCCGGCGCGCGGCAGCCATGCGAAGGCCGCGAACACGAACGCGATGAGGACCCAGATCGCCGGGAGCTGCACGAGCGTGCCGGTCATGATCTTCCCGAACAGGTCGCCGTCGCCGCCCGCGCCGACCGCGGCGAGCCCGAGGCCGCCGAGGAGGTTCGTGAGCGTCGCGGTGAAGAGCGCCGCGGGTAGGTACGTGCCGGGCCAGCCGAGGCGCGACACGGGCCCGGCGGCGATGAGCTCGCCGCGCCCGACGGTCTCCTCCTTGCGGCCGCGGCCGACGACGAGCACCCCGAACAGGGCCGCGACGATCGCGTTGATGGAGATGAACGTGGTCGCGAAGCTCAGTTGCAGGGTCGAGCCGCCCCGGTCGAGGATCTCCTTCTGCGCCGCCGACAGCCCGTCGGCGAAGTCGTCGGCGCCGCCGAGGACCGACCCGTAGGCCATGCCCAGCAGCAGGAGCGTGATCGCGCCGGTCACGATGAGCCCGCGGGTGAGGCGCAGCGTCAGCGCCCACGCCGAGCGCAGACCGCGCTTCGCCTCGGCGCGCCCGCGGCGGGCCGCGAACATGCCCTGCCCGAAGTCGCGGTGCGCGACCAGCGCGAACGCCACCAGCACCGCCGCGACGGCGACGACCAGCGACACCAGCAGCGGCCACCACCGCTCTTCGGGCGTGTACACGTAGGTGAGCTGCGACCAGCCGATCGGGGAGAGCCAGGTCGCCCAGTTCCCCTCGGCGTTCCCGGCGCCCGCGAACAGGACCGACGCGCCGAGCGCGGCGAGCCCGTACCCGGTCGCGGCGGAGGCGTTCTCGCTGAGCTGCGCGGCCACGGCCGTCAGCCCCGCGAAGACCAGGCCGACCGCGGTGTGGACGGCGCCGAACAGGAGCGGGCTCGCCCCGTCCCCGCCGCCGAGGCCCGTGGCGGCGAGCGCCAGGAGCCCGCCGAGCACGACCGCGGCCCCGGCGCTGACCAGCAGCGCGGCGGCGAGGTCGGCGCGGCGCCCGATCGGCAGCGAGCGGATGACCTCCGAGCGGGAGGTCTCCTCGTCGGCGCGGGTGAGGCGGGTGACGAGCAGGACGAACATGACGGCGGTCATCGCGCACGTCCACAGGATCATCCGGTGGGCGAACAGCGCGCCGACGCTCTCGGCGTACGCGTGGACGTACTCGACGGGGCCGCTCATGGAGAGCATCGCCGGGGAGCTCATGGTGGCCGCGAAGCCCGCCCGCTCGGCCTCGGTCGTGTACTGGTCGGCGATGACGGGCACGACCATCCAGGTGAACCCGGCGATGCCCGCGATCCACCAGAACAGGAACAGGCGGGACCGGCGGAGCTGGAACCGGAGGATCTTGCCGGTCCCGGCGAGCGTGCCGAGGCCGTCCTCGATCTCCGCTGCTGCGGTGGTCATTTCCCGTTCCCCTCGTGGACGCCCGACGCGGCGAGCTCGTCGCCGTAGAAGCGCATGAAGATCTGCTCCAGGGACGGCGGCTCGCAGGTGAGCCCGGCGACGCCCGCGACGGCGAGCTGCGCGAGGACGTCGTCGAGCGCGGAGGCGTCGACGGTGCAGTCGATGTCGAGGCCGTCGGCGACCAGGTCGTGGACGCCCTCGTGGTCCTCCAGGCCCCGCACCGGGTTCTTCAGGGTCGCGCGCAGCCGCGAGCGCGACAGGTGCCGCATCTCGGCGAGCGAGCCGGTCTCGACGATGACGCCCTTGCGGATGATGCTCACCCGCTCGCACAGCGCCTCGACCTCGCTCATGATGTGGCTCGAAAGGAGCACGGTGCGGCCCTGGGCGGCGGCCTCCTTGACGCACTCGTTGAAGACCGCGCCCATGAGCGGGTCGAGGCCGGAGGTCGGCTCGTCGAGCAGGAGCAGGTCGACGTCGGCGGCGAACGCGGCGACGAGGGCGACCTTCTGCCGGTTGCCCTTGGAGTAGGAGCGGCCCTTCTTGCGGGGGTCGAGGTCGAAGCGCTCCAGCAGCTCGTCGCGCTTGCCCTTGTCGACGCCGCCGCGCAGGCGCCCGAGCAGGTCGATGGTCTCCCCGCCGGTGAGGCCGGGCCACAGGGCGACGTCGCCGGGCACGTAGGCGAGGCGCCGGTGGAGCTCGGCGGCGTCCTTCCAGGGGTCGGCGCCGAACAGCTCGGCGCGGCCCTCGTCGGACCGGAGCATCCCGAGCAGGACGCGGATGGTGGTGGACTTGCCGGCGCCGTTCGGGCCCAGGAATCCGTGGGTCTCGCCTTGGGCCACTTCGAGGTTGAGATGATCGAGCGCGGTCACGTGACCGAAGCGCTTGACCAGGTTCTCAGTGCGGATCACTGCGTTCATGCGCTCAAGCTATCATAGTTTTCACAAATTTGTGAAACATGTAGAGCGTCAAGATATCATCAACACGCATCAGGACGCGGCGGAGGAGAGTCATGGAAGAGCACAGCGATGAGCGCAAGGCCATGCTCGAGTACGTGGAGCAGTTCTCCGCGATCCTGGTGAGCAGCGGGATGCAGCGCATGGCCGCCCGCGTGTTCACCTACATCCTGGTGGACGACGACGAGACCTACACCGCCGCCGAGATCGCCGAGGGCCTGAGCATCAGCCTCGCCGCCGTCTCCGGCGCCGTGCGCGAGCTCCTCGCCGCCGGCCTGGTCTTCAAGACCCGCCGCCCCTCCACCCGCGCCGACGTCTACCGCCTCAACGACGACGACATCTGGGGCGGCATCATGCTCGACCGCTCCGGCTTCCTCGACCGCTACCGGGACACCGCGGTCGTCGGCATCGAGACCCTCCCTGAAGGACCGGGCCGCGACCGGCTCGTCCAGACCGCCGCGTTCATGGAGTTCATCAAGGAGGAGATGCGGCTCATGCACGAGCACTGGCGGGCCCGCAGGCTGGAGATCAGCGCCGCCTACGAAGCGCGACGCCGCGACGCGGGCGCGTCCGGCTAGTCCGGTATGCTGCAACCCTGACCGCCCCATCAGTGACGAACCCTGGAGGAAGCCGACGTGGCCGACGACACCAGCCGCTCCGATGCGACCGCCGACAAGGGTCGTCCCACCCGCAAGCAGGGCGAGAAGACCGCCGAGCGCAACCCCTTCAAGAAGCTCGGCCGGTTCCTGCGCGAGGTGGTCGAGCAGCTCCGCAAGGTCGTCTACCCGACCCGCCGCCAGCTCATCACCTACTCGATCGTGGTGCTCGTCTTCGTCGGCATCATGATGGCGTACATCGGCGGGCTCGACCTGCTCTTCGGCGACCTCGTCCGCCGCGCCTTCGGCGCCGACTCCTAGCTTCCCCGGCCCGGTCCGGGACGACCGGTTCGCGTGACCTGCGCCGTTTCGACGGTGCCTGAGTCGCGGCGCGCCGCGGAGCGGCTACCCTAGTGGGTATGACGCGCGCCGGTTCCGCCGGCGCGCGACTTCACAGGCGGCCCTGTCCGCAACGGCCGGGCCGTGCGGTGGCGCGGCGCCGCCGCATCCGAGAAACCGAAGCACAGTCGCAGTGTCCCGCCGTCCGCGGGCACCGAGCCGGAATGAGAGTCAAGCGTGTCTGAGTTCGACGAGGCCTTGAAGGAAGAAGCCGCGGCGCAGGCCGCTGCTGCGCAGGTCGCGGACGTCGACGACGAGCCGGAGGCCGACCTGGACGAGGGCGCCGAGCCCGCCGAGCCCGAGGTCGACCCGGCCGAGGCGCTGCGCGCGAAGCTGCGCTTCGCCCCCGGCGAGTGGTACGTGCTGCACTCCTACGCCGGCTTCGAGAACCGCGTGCGCTCGAACCTGGAGAACCGCATCCAGTCCTTCGACATGGAGGACTACATCTACCAGATCGAGGTCCCCACCCACACCGAGGTGGAGATCAAGAACGGCAAGCGCTCCAAGGTGGAGGCCAAGGTCTTCCCCTCCTACGTGCTCGTCCGCATGGAGATGACCCCCGAGTCCTACTCGGTCGTGCGCAACACGCCCGGCGTGACCGGCTTCGTCGGCGTGGTCGACCGCACCGACCGGCCCAGCCCGCTCCCGCTCGACGAGGTCATCCAGTGGCTGCTCCCGCCCGAGCAGAAGCCCAAGGACGAGTCCGCCGCCGAGTCCGCCTCGTCGGACCCCGACATCAAGGTCGACTTCACCGAGGGCGAGTCGGTCACCGTCGTCGACGGCGCGTTCGCCTCGATGCCCGCGACGATCGCCGAGATCAACGCCGAGCAGCAGAAGCTCAAGGTCCTCGTGTCGATCTTCGGCCGCGAGACCCCGGTCGAGCTCAACTTCAACCAGGTCTCGAAGCTGTAGCACGAGCTACAGCTCACACACCTCCGTTCAGGGGCCCTGCCTTCCGGCAGGTACCCTGGAACGGTTGCGCGGCAGCCGAGCGCTGCCGTGCGCACGCAAGCGGCGCGGGGGAACGGCCCCGCGTCATCCCAGGAAGAGAAGGACACGATGGCTCCCAACAAGAAGGCCGTTGTGACGTTCAAGCTGGAGCTCCAGGGTGGTCAGGCCACTCCGGCTCCGCCGGTGGGCCCCGCCCTCGGTCAGCACGGCGTCAACATCATGGAGTTCTGCAAGGCCTACAACGCGGCCACCGAATCCCAGCGCGGCGAAGTCCTCCCCGCTGAGATCACGGTGTACGAGGACCGTTCGTTCACGTTCATCCTCAAGACCCCGCCGGCCGCGAAGCTCCTGCTCAAGGCCGCCGGCGTCCCCAAGGGCTCGGGCGAGCCGCACCGCGTCAAGGTCGGCAAGGTGACCTCGGCCCAGGTGCGCGAGATCGCGGAGAAGAAGCTCCCCGACCTCAACGCCAACGACCTCGACGCCGCGTCGCTCATCGTCGCCGGCACCGCCCGCTCCATGGGCATCACCGTCGAGGGCTAGCACCGCCTGAACGTCACCCCGCCGGCACCGCCGGCGGCGAACCCAGTGGAAGGGCGCGCGCCCGCCCTCACCACGACATCCGAAGGATGGAACATGAAGCGCAGCAAGAAGTACCAAGACCTCCTCAAGAAGGTCGACCGGACGCAGTTCTACGCCCCGGTCGAGGCCACCGGCCTCGCCAAGGAGACCTCGCCGACGAAGTTCGACGCCACGGTCGAAGTCGCCCTGCGCCTGGGCGTCGACCCGCGCCAGGCCGACCAGCTCGTCCGCGGCACCGTCTCCCTGCCGCACGGCACGGGCAAGACCGTCCGCGTCATCGTCTTCGCCGAGGGCGACAAGGCCGAGGCCGCCGTCGCCGCGGGTGCCGACGAGGTCGGCTCCGACGAGCTCGTCAAGCGGATCTCCGAGGGCTGGCTCGAGTTCGACGCCGCCGTCGCCACTCCCGACCAGATGGCCAAGATCGGCCGGATCGCGCGGATCCTGGGCCCGCGCGGCCTCATGCCGAACCCGAAGACCGGCACCGTCACGCCGGACGTCGCCAAGGCCGTCACCGAGATCAAGGCCGGCAAGATCGCGTTCCGCGTGGACAAGCACGCGAACCTGCACCTGCCGATCGGCAAGACCAGCTTCTCGGCCGAGCAGCTCGCGGAGAACTACAACGCGGCCCTCGAAGAGGTCCAGCGGCTGAAGCCCGCCAGCTCCAAGGGCGTCTACATCAAGAAGTCCACGATCTCCACCACCATGGGCCCGGGCATCCCGGTCGACCCGCAGGCGGTCAAGATCAAGTAGCGCCACTGAATGTGACGTAGCCCCGGTGCAGGCCTCCTGCGCCGGGGTTTCGCATGTCAGGGGTGTACCGTGGCGGAGAACAACCCATAGACCGTTCGGTCACCGCCTTGCGCGGTTGTAAACCCTCCGGGGACCGACGTAGGGCGACTACTCGAAGCGACCATGGTGCGGGCTCCGGCCCGAAGGTCCCAGTGATGAGGCGTCCGCGAGGGCGCCTTTTTTGTCGCCTCCGCACGGTTGTGGATTGACCAGCCGAGAAAGGAGGGAAACATGGCTGACAGGGAATACCCGGCGGGCAAGACGACCGCCATCGCCGAACTCGCCGACGAGTTCTCCAACGCGACCGCCACGGTGCTCACCGAGTACCGCGGGCTGACCGTTGCCGAACTGCGCGAGCTCCGGCGTTCCCTCGGCGAGGGGACGCAGTACCGCGTCGCCAAGAACACCCTCGCCAAGCGTGCCGCCAACCAGGTCGGTGTCACCGGCCTGGACGAGCTGTTCGTCGGCCCCACCGCGATCACCTTCATCCAGGGTGACCCGGTCGAGGCCGCCAAGGGGCTCCGAGCGTTCGCGAAGTCGCACGAGGCCTTGGTGATCAAGGGCGGGTACATGGAGGGCAAGCCCCTCTCCGTCGACGAGATCAACAAGCTCGCCGACCTCGAGTCCCGCGAGGTGCTGCTGGCGAAGCTCGCCGGTGCGCTCAAGGCCACCGCGCAGAAGACCGCCTCCGTGCTCGCCGCCCCCGCCGGGCAGGTGGCGCGACTGGGCGCTGCGCTCCAGGACAAGAAAGCGGCCGCCGGGGAGTAATCCCGGGCAGGTCCGAGACTTTACAGAAAGGAACACACCATGGCTAAGCTGTCCACTGACGAGCTGCTCGAGCAGTTCGAGGGCATGACCCTCCTCGAGGTCTCCGACTTCGTGAAGGCGTTCGAGGAGAAGTTCGACGTCACCGCCGCCGCCCCCGTCGCCGTGGCCGCCGTCGCCGGCGCCGCCGGTGGCGAGGAAGCCGCCGTCGAGAAGGACACCTTCGACGTCGTCCTCGAGTCCGCGGGCGAGTCCAAGATCAAGGTCATCAAGGAAGTCCGCGGCCTGACCGGCCTCGGCCTCAAGGAGGCCAAGGAGCTCGTCGAGAGCGCCCCCAAGGCCGTCCTCGAAGGCGCCAAGAAGGACGACGCGGAGAAGGCCAAGGAGGCCCTCGAGGGCGCCGGCGCCACCGTGTCGCTCAAGTAAGACGCGCCTTTTAGTCAGACGCCAGGGGCCTCCCAGCCCTGGGTACGGAGACCGGGGCCGCACTGCATCGCGCAGTGCGGCCCCGGTTTCGTGCCACCCGAGAGATTTTCAGAAGATTCCCCGAAGGCTTGCAACGAAATCCGGGCACCGCCTCGTCTTGCGGGTAGACACACCTGACATGCGAGGAGAACGACGATGCCCGGGACAAGAGGGGCCGCCGCCGTAGGAGCGGCCGCCGTGCTGGCGCTGACCGCCGGCTGCGGCATGCTCGGCCTCGGCGGGGAAGCCGAGGAGTCCGATGCGGACCGCCTGGTCGAGATGCTCAACGAGAGCAACCGGGTCGACGCCGAGCTCGCCGCCGCCGAGTTCCGGGTCGTCGAGCAGTGCCTGGAGGCCGAGGGCTTCACCGTCCACGAGCCCTGGATGATGCAGGCCTACGAGCCCGAGGTCCAGGAGTCGCTCACCTCCTACTACCCCCACGAGAGCTTCCTCGTCGGCGCCGACGAGGCCGCCGAGTACGGCTTCGGCCAGTGGGCCAACAGCCCCGACGGCTGGGAGGACCCGGCGGCCGAGGACTACTACGCCTCCGAAGAGGAGGAGTACGAGGAGGAGGGCACCTGGGAGGAGCCCGACACCACCGAGTGGGACGCCCTCTCCCCGGAGGACCAGTACGGCTGGTACGTGGCCTACCAGGGCCAGGAGTACGCCGAGTGGCAGTACGGCACCGCCCAGGACTACGCCGACATGATGAGCGGCGAGGGCGAGTGGGCCGAGGAGGGCACCGACGACGCCACCGAGGCCCCCGACGAGGACGCGGCCGCCGAAGAGGAGGAGGCCGAGTCCGAGGAGGGCTCGATCGAGTTCGAAGAGGACGACATGGGCCCCGAGCCCAAGCCCGGCGGCTGCCAGCTCGAGATGATCGAGGCCCTCTACGGCGAGCCCGAGCTCGTCGAGGAGACCTACGAGGGCGAGGGCGGCGCCGAGGAGTCCTACTCCTACTGGACCTACCGCCCCGAGAACCCCGCCTGGGCCGACGAGGCCATGTGGGAGGACATCGAGGCCGACTACGCCGAGGAGATGGCGGGCCTCCAGGACGAGCTCCTCGACTGCATCTCCGGCAAGGGCTACGAGGGCTGGGAGTTCGACCAGTACAACTCGCTCCCCGTCTGGGAGTTCTTCAACGCGCTCTACTACCAGGACGCCTCTGAAGAGGAGCAGGACATGATGATCGGCGACACCGAGGCCGTCATCCCGCCGCTGCCCGAGGACGCCGGGGACTCCTACGAGGAGTGGAAGGCCTACGAGATCCAGACGGCCGTCGACTTCGACGCCTGCGGCGAGGAGATCGGCTACGCCGACGCCTCCGAGAAGGCCTACGAAGAGGTCCACGTCAAGGCCTACGCGGCCATCGAGCAGGACGTCTATGCCTGGCAGGAGGACATGAACGACGCGATCAGCAAGGCCCAGGAGCTCCTGGACGCCTAGTACGACCGCGAACGACGAGACCACTTCTCTATCGGGGAAGAAAAGGCCCGGGCTGCGCAGATGGGGCGCGGCCCGGGCCGCCCCCTTTCCTGACGACGACCGAGCCCGTGTCACCTTCCGGGCGTCACCTTCGCGGCGCGGGCTCGTTGTACAAGTGCGGCGGCAGCGCCGCCGCAGGTGCCCGGGCGCGAGACGCCGCTTCTCGGCCGGGCTCGACCCGGCCGCGGGCGACGCGCAGGCGTCCCGCGCCCGCACCTTCCGCGACACGCCCGGAACGGGCCCTCCGCGCGGCGCGTTCCGCCGCCCCGAGGGACGCATCGTGCCTGCTTCCCGCCCGCTCGACGCGACCGGGCCCAAGCGGCGCATCCGGGCGAATTGGACGCCTGACTTGACGAAGTGTGACTTGATCCTGCAAACTAGTTCCTCAAGCGCCGCTCTACGGCGCAGAGGCAGGACAGCACGACGGTCCCAGCGAGGACCGGCCCGGACCGGGAGGAACTTCGGCAGCAAGAGAGATGGTCGTCACCACTCACCCCGCCGCACGGTGGGGCAGTTGACAGTCTGCCGGAGTGTACGCTAGGGTAATAATTTGCGCTGCCTCCTTCACGCCTTCTTGACGCGGTGAGGGTCGCGGACGGTGGGGATTCCAGGCTTTCGACTCACGTTTGACGTCATGCCCAGCATGACCGCTCGTTTCGATGCCCGTATCCGGCTGTCCTCGTCGATCCCGCATCGATGCGGTGACTGTGGCATGCGCCGGCCGTCGTAACACTCAGGTCCTCGGAAGGACGAATCTTGGCAGCTTCCCGCACTGGCAAGACCAGCTCCAGCAAGAGCAAGCACGCTCCCCGCCGTATCTCGTTCGGCAGGATCGAAGAGAAACTCGAAGTCCCGAACCTTCTGGCGCTCCAGACCGACTCGTTCGACTGGCTCGTCGGCAACGAGACCTACCGCGCCCGCGTGGGCGAAGACGCAGTCAGCGGCCTCGACGAGATCCTCGAGGAGATCAGCCCGATCGAGGACTTCTCGGGCACCATGAGCCTGTCCTTCTCCAACCCTCGCTTCGACGAGGTCAAGGCCCCCATCGAGGAGTGCCGCGAGAAGGACCTCACGTACTGCGCCCCGCTGTTCGTCACGGCGGAGTTCATCAACCACACCACCGGCGAGATCAAGAGCCAGACGGTCTTCATGGGCGACTTCCCCATGATGACCCCGAAGGGCACCTTCATCGTCAACGGCACCGAGCGCGTGGTCGTCTCGCAGCTCGTCCGGTCGCCCGGCGTGTACTTCGACAAGCAGCCCGACAAGACCTCGGACCGCGACCTGACCAGCGCGAAGGTCATTCCCGGCCGCGGCGCGTGGCTCGAGTTCGACGTGGACAAGCGCGAGACCGTCGGCGTGCGCGTCGACCGCAAGCGCCGCCAGGCCGTGACCGTGCTGCTCAAGGCCATCGGCTGGGACAACGACCGCATCCGCGAGCGCTTCGGCTGGTCCGAGCTCATGATGGCGACCCTCGAGAAGGACACCATCAACTCGCAGGACGAGGCCCTGCTCGACATCTACCGCAAGCTCCGCCCGGGCGAGCCGCCGACGAAGGACAACGCGCAGTCGCTGCTGGAGAACCTGTTCTTCAACAAGAAGCGCTACGACCTCGCCAAGGTCGGCCGGTACAAGGTCAACAAGAAGTTCGGCCTGGACCACCCGATCTCGACCGGCGTCCTCACCGAGGACGACCTCGCGTCGACGATCGAGTTCATGCTGCGCCTGCACTCGGCCGAGCCGGGCTACGCGCCCGACGACATCGACCACTTCGGCAACCGCCGCCTGCGCACCGTCGGCGAGCTCATCCAGAACCAGATCCGGGTGGGCCTCTCCCGCATGGAGCGCGTCGTGCGCGAGCGGATGACGACCCAGGACGTCGAGGCGATCACGCCGCAGACCCTGATCAACATCCGCCCCGTCGTGGCCGCGATCAAGGAGTTCTTCGGGACCTCGCAGCTGTCGCAGTTCATGGACCAGGTCAACCCGATCACGGGCCTGACCCACCGCCGCCGCCTCTCGGCGCTCGGCCCGGGCGGTCTGTCCCGCGACCGCGCCGCCATGGACGTGCGCGACGTGCACCCGTCGCACTACGGCCGCATGTGCCCGATCGAGACGCCGGAAGGCCCGAACATCGGCCTCATCGGCGCCATGTCGACGTTCGCCCGCGTCAACCCGTTCGGCTTCATCGAGACGCCGTACCGGAAGGTCGTGGACGGCAGGGTCTCCGACGACATCGACTACCTGACGGCCGATGAAGAGGACCGCTTCACCATCGCGCAGGCGAACCAGCTCCTGAACGACGACGGCTCGTTCGTCGACACCCAGGTCCTGGCCCGCGGCCGCGGCGGCGAGGCCGAGCTGCTCACCGCCGACGAGATCGACTACATGGACGTCTCGCCGCGCCAGATGACCTCGGTCGCGACCGCGCTGGTGCCGTTCCTCGAGCACGACGACGCGAACCGCGCCCTCATGGGCGCGAACATGCAGCGCCAGGCCGTGCCGCTCATCAAGACCGACTCGCCGCTGGTGGGCACCGGCATGGAGTACCGCGCCGCGGTCGACGCCGGCGACGTCGTCGTCGCCGAGGCCGACGGCACCGTCGAGGACTCCAGCGCCGACTACATCACCATCGCGCAGGACAACGGCATGCGCCGCACCTACCTGCTGCACAAGTTCCGCCGCTCCAACGCGGGCTCGTGCATCAACCAGGTGCCCCTCGTCACCGAGGGCGAGCGCGTCGAGGCCGGCCAGCCGATCGCCGACGGTCCTTCGACCGACAAGGGCGAGATGGCGCTCGGCAAGAACCTGCTGGTCGCGTTCACAACCTGGGAGGGCCAGAACTTCGAGGACGCCATCGTGCTGTCCTCGCGCCTGGTCGAAGAGGACGTGCTCACCTCGATCCACATCGACGAGCACGAGGTCGACGCCCGCGACACGAAGCTCGGTCCGGAGGAGATCACCCGGGACATCCCGAACGTCGGCGAGGAGATGCTCTCCGACCTGGACGACCGCGGCATCATCCGCATCGGCGCCGAGGTCGAGGACGGCGACATCCTGGTCGGCAAGGTCACGCCCAAGGGCGAGACCGAGCTGACCCCGGAGGAGCGCCTGCTCCGCGCGATCTTCGGCGAGAAGGCCCGCGAGGTCCGCGACACGTCCCTGAAGGTCCCGCACGGCGAGGCCGGCACGGTCATCGGCGTCCGCACCTTCAGCCGCGAGGACGGCGACGAGCTGTCCCCGGGGGTGAACGAGCTGGTCCGCGTGTACATCGCGCAGAAGCGCAAGATCGGCGTGGGCGACAAGCTCGCCGGCCGCCACGGCAACAAGGGCGTCATCTCGAAGGTCGTGCCGCAGGAGGACATGCCGTTCCTCCCCGACGGGACCCCGATCGACATCCTGCTCAACCCGCTGGGCGTGCCCGGCCGAATGAACATCGGCCAGGTCCTCGAAGTCCACCTGGGCTGGGCGGCCAAGACCGGCTGGAAGCTGGAGGGCTTCGACGAGGCCTGGCAGCAGGCCCTGAAGGCCATCGGCGCCGACGAGGCCCCGGCGGACTCCAAGGTCGGGACGCCGGTGTTCGACGGCGCCCACCCCGAGGAGGTCCAGGGCGTCCTGGCGAACACGCTGCCCAACCGCGACGGGATGCGCATGGTCGCCCCGACCGGCAAGGCGCAGCTGTTC
The DNA here is from genome assembly GCA_040643255.1 of Glycomyces sp. NPDC047369. Taxonomy (GTDB): domain Bacteria; phylum Actinomycetota; class Actinomycetes; order Mycobacteriales; family Micromonosporaceae; genus Glycomyces. The sequence goes on from JBEYTX010000006.1 coordinate 88,687, forward strand.
GACGGCCGCTCCGGCGAGCCGTTCCCGGACCCGATCTCGGTCGGCTACATGTACATCCTGAAGCTGAACCACATGGTCGATGACAAGATCCACGCGCGTTCGACCGGTCCGTACTCGATGATCACCCAGCAGCCGCTCGGCGGCAAGGCCCAGTTCGGCGGCCAGCGCTTCGGTGAGATGGAGTGCTGGGCCATGCAGGCCTACGGCGCGGCGTACGCGCTCCAGGAGCTGCTGACGATCAAGTCCGACGACGTCGTGGGCCGCGTGAAGGTCTACGAGGCGATCGTCAAGGGCGAGAACGTCCCCGAACCGGGCATTCCCGAATCGTTCAAGGTGCTGCTCAAGGAGCTCCAGTCGCTCTGCCTCAACGTGGAGGTGCTGTCCGCCGACGGGCAGGCCATCCAGATGACGGAGAGCGACGACGAGGTCTTCCGCGCGGCCGAGGAGCTCGGGATCGACCTGTCCCACGAAGAGCCCTCGAGCGTGGACTTCGAGAGCGCCTGACGTCGAGCCGGGGGCGGCCGCATGGCGCCGCCGCCCCCGCCTTACGTCTCATCCCATCCTTACAGAAGCAGCACAAGGGGAAGAAGAGTTCAGTGCTCGACGTCAACTTCTTCGACAAGTTGAAGATCGGCCTCGCCACCGCGGAGGACATCCGGCAGTGGTCTCACGGCGAGGTGAAGAAGCCCGAGACCATCAACTACCGGACCCTCAAGCCCGAGAAGGACGGTCTCTTCTGCGAGAAGATCTTCGGTCCGACCCGGGACTGGGAGTGCTACTGCGGCAAGTACAAGCGGATCCGCTTCAAGGGCATCATCTGCGAGCGCTGCGGCGTCGAGGTGACGCGCTCGAAGGTCCGCCGCGAGCGCATGGGCCACATCGAGCTGGCCGCGCCCGTGACCCACATCTGGTACTTCAAGGGCGTCCCCTCGCGCCTGGGCTACCTGCTGGACCTGGCGCCGAAGGACCTTGAGAAGGTCATCTACTTCGCGGCCTACGTGATCACCGCCGTCGACGACGAGGCGCGCCAGCGCGACCTGCCGACGCTGGAGAACGAGATCGTCGCCGAGAAGCGCCACCTGGAGCAGCAGCGCGACGCCGCGATCGAGGAGCGCGCCTCGAAGCTCGAGGCCGACCTGGCCGAGCTGGAGGCCGAGGGCGCCCGCGCCGACGTCCGCCGCAAGGTCAAGGACGGCGGCGAGCGCGAGATGCGCCAGATCCGCGACAAGGCGCAGCGGGAGATCGACCGCCTCGACGAGGTCATGGACACGTTCCGCAAGCTGGACGTGCGCCAGCTCATCGGCGACGAGATGCTCTACCGCGAGCTCCAGCAGCGCTTCGGTGAGTACTACACGGGCGGGATGGGCGCCGAGTCCATCAAGAACCTGCTCGAGAACCTCGACCTGGACGCCGAGACGATCAACCTGCGCGAGACCATCGCGACGGGCAAGGGGCAGAAGAAGCTCCGCGCGCTCAAGCGCCTGAAGGTCGTGGCCGCGTTCCAGGCCACCGGCAACTCGCCGCTTGGCATGGTCCTCGACTGCGTGCCGGTGATCCCGCCGGAGCTGCGCCCGATGGTGCAGCTCGACGGCGGCCGGTTCGCGACCTCGGACCTGAACGACCTGTACCGCCGCGTCATCAACCGCAACAACCGGCTCAAGCGCCTGATGGACCTCGGCGCGCCCGAGATCATCGTGGCGAACGAGAAGCGCATGCTCCAGGAGTCGGTGGACGCGCTGTTCGACAACGGCCGCCGCGGGCGTCCGGTGACCGGTCCGGGCAACCGCCCGCTCAAGTCGCTGTCCGACATGCTTAAGGGCAAGCAGGGCCGGTTCCGCCAGAACCTCCTCGGCAAGCGCGTCGACTACTCGGGCCGTTCGGTCATCGTGGTCGGCCCGCGCCTGAAGCTGCACCAGTGCGGTCTGCCCAAGCAGATGGCGCTGGAGCTGTTCAAGCCGTTCGTGATGAAGCGCCTGGTGGACCTGAACCACGCGCAGAACATCAAGTCGGCCAAGCGCATGGTCGAGCGCGCGCGCCCGGTCGTGTGGGACGTGCTCGAAGAGGTCATCTCCGAGCACCCGGTCCTGCTCAACCGCGCGCCCACGCTGCACCGCCTCGGCATCCAGGCGTTCGAGCCGCAGCTCGTCGAGGGCAAGGCCATCCAGCTGCACCCGCTGGTGTGCACCGCGTTCAACGCGGACTTCGACGGCGACCAGATGGCCGTGCACGTGCCGCTGTCCGCCGAGGCCCAGGCCGAGGCCCGCATCCTGATGCTGGCGTCGAACAACATCCTGAAGCCGTCCGACGGCAAGCCGGTGGCCCTGCCGACGCAGGACCAGATCATCGGCCTGTACTACCTGACCCACAAGTCCGAAGGGCGCGTGGGCGAGGGCCGGGCGTTCGCCGACGTCGGCGAGGCGCAGATGGCGAAGGACCGCGGGGAGCTCGACCTCCAGTCGCCGATCCGCATCCGCCTGGACGGCATCCAGCACATCAACAACGGCGCCGGCGCCGAGCCGTGGACCGCTCCGGAGGAGTGGACCCCGGGCGAGCCGCTGCTGGTGGAGACGACGCTGGGCCGGGTGTTCTTCAACGAGTGCCTGCCGCCGGACTTCGAGTACGTCAACTACGAAGTCCGCAAGGGCCAGCTGTCGAACATCATCCACGACCTGTCCGAGCACTACTCGAAGGTGCAGCTGGGCGCCTGCCTGGACGCGCTGAAGTCCGCGGGCTTCCGCTGGGCCGGCTGGTCCGGTGTGACCATCGGCATCGAGGACGTCGTCGAGCCGGCGCACAAGGCCGAGATCCTCGAGAAGTACGAGGCGGACTCCGCCAAGATCGACAAGCAGTACGTCCGCGGCCTCATGACGGCCGAGGAGCGGCGCGGCGAGCTCACCGAGATCTGGACCAAGGCCACGGCCGAGGTGCTCGAGGACCTCAACGAGACGCTCCAGCCGGAGAACCCGCTGTGGCAGATGATCAACTCGGGCGCTCGAGGCAACATGCTCCAGCTCCGCCAGATCGCCGGCATGCGCGGCCTGGTGGCGAACCCGAAGGGCGAGATCATCCCGCGCCCCATCAAGTCCTCGCTGCGCGAGGGCCTGACGGTGCTCGAGTACTTCATCTCGACCCACGGCTCCCGCAAGGGCCTCGCCGACACCGCGCTGCGGACCGCCGACTCGGGTTACCTGACCCGTCGTCTGGTGGACGTGTCGCAGGACGTCATCATCCGCGAGGACGACTGCGGGACCGACCGGGCGCTGGACTTCCAGTTCGCGACCGAGGTCGACGGGCGCCTGATCGAGTCCGACATCGTCGACTCCTCGATCGACGCGCGGAACCTCGCCGAGGACGTCGAGGTCGACGGCAAGGTGGTCCTGGAGCGGAACACCGCGCTGAACTCGGACCACATCGCGACGCTGCTCGCCGCGGGCGTGCAGAACGTCAAGGTCCGCTCGGTCCTGACCTGCGAGTCCCGCCAGGGCGTCTGCGCGGCCTGCTACGGCCGTTCGATGCCCACGGGCGAGAAGGTCGACCTGGGCGAGGCCGTCGGCATCATCGCGGCGCAGTCCATCGGCGAGCCGGGCACCCAGCTGACCATGCGTACGTTCCACACCGGTGGTGCGGCGACGTCGCAGGACATCACCCAGGGTCTGCCGCGTGTGCAGGAGGTCTTCGAGGCCCGCATCCCGAAGGGCAAGGCGCCGATCGCGGAGGCGAGCGGCACCGTGCGCATCGAGGACGCGGAGAAGTCGCGGAAGATCATCATCACGCCGGACGACGGCTCCGAGGAGATCGTGGTCGACAAGGTGCCGCGCCGTCTGCGCCTGCGCGTGGGCGAGGGCGAGCACGTCGAGGTCGGCGAGAAGCTCGTCGAGGGCACGATCGACCCGCACGAGCTGCTGCGCGTGCTCGGTCCGCGGAAGGTCCAGCGCCACCTGGTGGAGCAGGTCCAGGACGTGTACCGGTCGCAGGGCGTGATGATCCACGACAAGCACATCGAGATCATCGTGCGCCAGATGCTCAAGCGGATCACGATCATCGACTCGGGCACCTCGGAGTTCCTGCCGGGCTCCCTGGTCGACCGGCTCTCCTTCGAGGAGGAGAACCGCAAGATCATCGCCAACGGCGGCGAGCCGGCCTCCGGCCGCCCGCAGCTGATGGGCATCACCAAGGCCTCCCTGGCGACGGAGTCGTGGCTGTCCGCGGCCTCGTTCCAGGAGACCACCCGGGTGCTCACCGAGGCCGCGATCTCCGGCAAGTCCGACTCGCTGGTCGGCCTGAAGGAGAACGTGATCCTCGGCAAGCTCATCCCGGCCGGTACCGGCATCGCCAAGTACCGCAACGTCTCCGTCGAACCCACCGAGGAAGCCAAGGCCGCGGTCTACTCCCTCGGCGGCTACGAGGACACCACCGCCGCGGCCTTCGCCTACGGCGGCGGCCCGGCCGTGAGCCTCGAGGACTCGTACGACCTGGGGACCTTCTAGCAACACCCGCCGATTCCCGACGGCATGCAAGAAACCGGTGGGCCGGTGGCGCGAAGCGCCACCGGCCCACCGGCGTTTCACGGCAGCGGAATCCAACTTGCGCATGTAAAATACATGCATGGTGAACATTCAAGTCAGAGATGTCCCCGAGGAGCTTCGGAACACGCTCGCTGCCGAGGCCAAGGAGCGGGGGCAGTCGATGCAGGCATATTTGCTGACCCTGTTCGAAGAGGCTGGCCGCCGAACTCGGGCGATCGCGATGCTGCGGCGGCTCGATTCGATGGGCGGCGGGTACTCCGGTCCGGGCTCCGACGCGGTTGAGGAGATCGAGGAGCAGAGGGCCGAGCGGGATCGCCGAATCCTGGGTGAGGCATGATCGTCATCGACTCCTCGCTGCTAGTGGAGGCGTTGACGGGTGACGACGGACGGGCGCATCGGGCTCGCATCCTGCTTACCGAAGACCCGGTCTGGCACGCGCCGGAGCATATCGCAGTAGAAGTGACCTCGGCGATTCGCGGCAGGCTACTCGGAAAGAAGGTCTCGCTCGAACGAGCCGAGTTCGCGCTTGCGACGCTTCGAGAGATGCCGATTCTCCGGGCGCCGTGGTCGCAGGTAGCCGACCGGGCATGGGCATTGCGGGAGAACATGACTCCGTACGACGCCGCCTTCATCGCCCTGGCGGAGCAGCTCGACTGTCCCCTGGTCACTACCGATAGGAAGCTAGTGAACTGCCCTGTACGGCGGTGCGAAGTTCGAGTCGTGGAGTGAGGTGTAAATGACGAGGCCGGATGACGATCGCGACCTGTGGGAGCGACCGGCCGAGGTTCCGCCTGACCAGGAATGGTTCTGGACCCCGGAATGGCTGGCGGGCGAGCGCGAGGCCAGTGCGCAGATCGCGGCCGGCCAGGGCCAGGTCTTCTACAGTGCGGAGGAATTCCTTGAGCACCTTGAGCGTGACTCGGGAAGAACTGATGAGGAGCACGAGCACCCCGGCCAATAGGATGGGCGGATGGAGCCTGGGGTGCGGCATCCGGATGATCCGGAGCCGGTGGAGTCGACGAAGGTGGTGGCGGCCAGGATGCTGGCCGGGGTCGGGGCGGCGCTGTCGGTGTTCGTCGGGGGAGCGGTTCCGGCGGTGATCGCGCTCATGCTCGCGCGGCAGGCCGAGGCCGACATCCGGGCCTCCGAGGGGTTCCTGCTGGGGGCCTCGCGGCTGCCGGGGATCCGGCGGACGGCGTGGGCCGCCCTGGGGATCGCGGGGGCCGTTGTCGTTGCGGCGCTGCTGGTCTGGGTGGTGGCGATGGCCCGCTCGGCGGGGTCCGACCCGTACGGCGGCGGGGTCGCCTGACCTCCAGGGGAACCCCTGGTGAACAAGCACTCCCACCGGGCTCCCCGCGCGGGGCGCGCGCGTCCCGCGAGATAAGATGGCTGCGGTGTGCTTACCGCGCCGCATGGACGAGACGATGCCCGTGCTCCCCGGCCCCGTGACACTGGACACGGATGCCGCTCAGGGCGAAATCGGCTTTGACCTTGTTCGTTAGGCTAGGTAGGCTTCTCCCTTGCGCCTGGACACCGCTTTGAGCGGCATGGTGGCCCTGTCAACTCCGGCAGCTCGGTCCCCGTGAGAGCCAGGCCAGGTTGCGTGTCTGCAAGGCACTCGGGACCTCGGTCCCGCGGGCCGGCGCCATCGGCACGCATCCCTCGCACTGGGGGCTTCGTGAACACGGCTCGTTAGCCGGTCTCCGAGGAGATCGCTTCACGAACGCGTCTGAACTCGCATCGCGGCGGACTTCGGTCTGCCGGGCGGCGGGTATGGGTCCGGAGAGACGCGACACGCCCGAACGCGGGGGACGGGAACCCACGCCACTGAGCAGCGCTTTCGCCTGCTTCGACGTGGGGGATAGATGGCGTCGGAACAGAGTACGCAACCGACACTGTTGAGAGGGGTCCGCCTAGTGCCGACTATCCAGCAGCTGGTCCGCAAAGGCCGCCAGGCCAAGACCAGCAAGAACAAGACGCCCGCGCTGAAGGGCTCGCCGCAGGCCCGCGGCGTCTGCACGCGCGTGTACACGACCACGCCCAAGAAGCCGAACTCGGCCATGCGCAAGGTCGCCCGCGTGCGCCTCATGAACGGCACCGAGGTCACCGCCTACATCCCGGGCGTCGGCCACAACCTCCAGGAGCACTCCATCGTGCTGGTCCGCGGCGGCCGCGTCCGCGACCTCCCCGGTGTGCGCTACAAGATCATCCGCGGTGCGCTGGACACCCAGGGCGTCCGCGACCGCAAGCAGGCCCGCAGCCGCTACGGCGCGAAGAAGGAGAAGTAAGCCATGCCGCGTAAAGGTCCCGCGCCGCGCCGGCCGCTTACCGCCGACCCGGTCTACAACTCGGTGCTCGTCACCCAGCTCATCAACAAGGTCCTCAAGGACGGCAAGCGCCGCCTCGCCGAGCGGATCGTCTACGAGGCCCTCGAGAACTGCCGCCAGAAGGCCGACTCGGACCCCGTGGTGATCCTCAAGCGCGCCCTCGACAACGTGAAGCCGACCCTCGAGGTCCGCTCCCGCCGCGTCGGCGGCGCGACCTACCAGGTCCCGGTCGACGTCCGTCCGCAGCGCGCCACCACCCTCGGCCTCCGCTGGCTCGTGGGCTACGCCCGCGACCGCCGCGAGAAGAGCATGGTGGAGCGGCTGACGAACGAGATCCTCGACGCTTCGAACGGCCTCGGCGCCGCGGTCAAGAAGCGCGAGGACACGCACAAGATGGCCGATTCCAACAAGGCGTTCGCGCACTACCGCTGGTAGTGAGAAGGAGACATCGTGGCTAACAAAGCCAACGCGGAGCTCGCCAAGCTCCGGAACATCGGCATCATGGCCCACATCGATGCCGGTAAGACCACCACCACCGAGCGGATCCTGTACTACACCGGCGTCTCGCACAAGATCGGTGAGGTCCACGACGGCGCCGCCACGATGGACTGGATGGAGCAGGAGCAGGAGCGGGGTATCACCATCACCTCCGCTGCCACCAAGTGCGAGTGGGACGACCACGTCATCCAGATCATCGACACGCCCGGCCACGTCGACTTCACCGTCGAGGTGGAGCGTTCGCTGCGCGTGCTCGACTCCGCGATCGCCGTCTACGACGGCGTGGCCGGCGTGGAGCCGCAGACCGAGAACGTGTGGCGCCAGGCGAACAAGTACAACGTCCCGCGCATGTGCTTCGTCAACAAGCTCGACCGCACGGGTGCGAACTTCTTCCGCTGCGTCGAGATGATGCGCGACCGCCTGAACTCCAACACCGCGGTGATCCAGCTCCCGATCGGGAACGAGGCCGACTTCATCGGCGTCGTCGACCTGGTCGAGATGCACGCCAAGGTGTGGCGCGGCGAGACCGACCTCGGTGAGCACTACGAGATCGAGGAGATCCCGGCGGACCTGGCCGACCAGGCCGCCGAGTACCGCGAGAAGCTCATGGAGACCCTCTCGGACGTCGACGACGAGTTCGCCGAGCGCTTCCTGGAGGGCGAGGACATCTCGGTCGCGGACGTCAAGGCCGCCATCCGCAAGGCCACGATCGCGAACGAGATCAACCCGGTCATCTGCGGTACCGCGTTCAAGAACAAGGGCGTCCAGCCCCTGCTCGACGCGGTCATCGACTACCTGCCGAGCCCGCTCGACATCCCGGCGATCCAGGGGACCCTCACCGACAACGAGACCCCCGCCCAGCGCCACCCGGACGTCGAGGAGCCCTTCGCGGGGCTGGCGTTCAAGATCCAGACCGACAAGCACCTCGGTCGTCTCACCTACGTCCGGATCTACTCGGGCACGGTCGAGACCGGCACTCAGGTCATCAACTCGACCAAGAGCCGCAAGGAGCGCATCGGCAAGATCTACCAGATGCACGCCAACAAGCGCGAAGAGCGCTCGGAGGCGCAGGCCGGCGACATCATCGCGGTGCAGGGCCTCAAGGGCACCACCACCGGCGACACGCTGTCGGACTCGGGCAACCAGGTCATCCTGGAGTCGATGATCTTCCCGGAGCCGGTGATCGACGTGGCCATCGAGCCGAAGTCGAAGGCCGACCAGGACAAGCTGGGCACCGCGATCCAGCGCCTGGCCGAGGAGGACCCGACCTTCCGCGTCAAGACCGACGAGGAGACCGGGCAGACCGTGCTCTCGGGCATGGGCGAGCTGCACCTCGACATCATGGTCGACCGCATCAAGCGGGAGTTCAACGTCGAGGCGAACATCGGCAAGCCGCAGGTGGCGTACCGCGAGACGATCACCCAGCGCGTCGAGAAGGTCGAATACCTGCACAAGAAGCAGACCGGCGGTTCCGGTCAGTTCGCGCGGGTACTCGTCAACCTCGAACCGCTGGAGATGAAGTCGAACGAGGACGAGATCTTCGCCTTCGACGACAAGATCACCGGCGGCCGCATCCCGCGCGAGTACATCCCGTCGGTCAAGGCCGGCGCGGAGTCCGCGCTCGAAGACGGCGTCCTGGCGGGCTACCCGCTGGTGGGCGTCAAGATGGAACTGGTCGACGGCCAGTACCACGAGGTCGACTCCTCGGAGATGGCCTTCAAGATCGCGGGTCGCATGGCGCTGAAGGAGGCCGCGAAGCGGGCTCGTCCGGTGATCCTCGAACCGCTGATGGCCGTCGAGGTCATCTGCCCTGAAGAGAACATGGGCGATGTCATCGGCGACATCAACTCCCGTCGCGGCATGGTCCAGGAGATGGGCGAGCGCGGCAACGACCGCACGGTCGTGGCCAAGGTGCCGCTGTCGGAGATGTTCGGTTACGTCGGCGACCTGCGGTCGAAGACGGCCGGGCGCGCGAACTACTCGATGCAGTTCGACACCTACGCCGAAGTCCCGACGAACGTCGCCAAGGAGATCATCGCCAAGGCGACAGGCGAGTAAGCGGCTCCCCGCCCGAGCCTGGGCGGGACCGCTGACCACCTGTTGCCAGCAGAGGCGCTGAGAACCAACGCGACGCAATAGGTCAGATAAGTCAAACCAGATTTACCCAGTCCACAGGAGGACGAAGTGGCTAAGGAAAAGTTCGAGCGGACCAAGCCGCACGTGAACATCGGCACGCTCGGTCACGTCGACCACGGCAAGACCACGCTCACCGCCGCGATCACCAAGGTCCTGCACGACAAGTTCCCGGACCTCAACCCGTACACGCCGTTCGACGAGATCGACAACGCTCCCGAGGAGCGCCAGCGCGGTATCACGATCTCGATCTCGCACGTCGAGTACCAGACCGAGGCGCGTCACTACGCGCACGTCGACTGCCCCGGTCACGCCGACTACATCAAGAACATGATCACCGGCGCGGCCCAGATGGACGGCGCGATCCTGGTCGTGTCCGCGGCCGACGGCCCCATGCCGCAGACCCGCGAGCACGTCCTGCTCGCCCGCCAGGTCGGCGTTCCTTACGTCGTCGTGGCGCTCAACAAGGCCGACATGGTCGACGACGAGGAGATCCTCGAGCTCGTCGAGATGGAGGTCCGCGAGCTGCTGTCCGACCAGAACTTCCCGGGCGACGACGCCCCGGTCGTGCAGGTCTCCGCTCTGGGCGCCCTCGAGGGCGAGCAGAAGTGGGTCGACGCCGTCGCCGAGCTCATGCAGGCCGTCGACGACTCGGTCCCGGAGCCGGAGCGCGCCACCGAGCTGCCGTTCCTCATGCCGATCGAGGACGTCTTCACGATCACCGGCCGCGGCACCGTGGTCACCGGTCGTGTGGAGCGCGGTGTGCTCCTCCCCAACGAGGAAGTCGAGATCGTCGGCATCCGCGAGGGCGCCATCACCACCAAGGTGACCGCCATCGAGATGTTCCGCAAGACCCTCGACGACGCGCGCGCCGGTGAGAACGTGGGCCTGCTGCTCCGCGGCACCAAGCGCGAAGAGGTCGAGCGCGGCATGGTCGTCGTCAAGCCTGGCACGACCACCCCGCACACCGACTTCGAGGCCGCGGTGTACATCCTGTCGAAGGACGAGGGCGGTCGCCACACCCCGTTCTTCAACAACTACCGTCCGCAGTTCTACTTCCGGACCACCGACGTGACCGGCGTCGTGACCCTCCCCGAGGGCACCGAGATGGTCATGCCGGGCGACAACACGGACATGAAGGTGGAGCTCATCCAGCCCATCGCCATGGACGAGGGCCTGCTCTTCGCGATCCGCGAGGGCGGCCGCACCGTCGGCTCCGGTCGTGTGACCAAGGTCGTCAAGTAAGACCCGTTCCGGGGCGGTCCGCAAGGACCGCCCCGGTTCATTCGCATCCGGGGAACGTCATCTCGTGCCGTCCCGGACGCCGATATAGCTGCATCCGCGTAACCTGCCCCACTGTTCCCCGACCCCAGCTTGCTGGGCATTCGGGGGAGCAGGCATAATATTCAGGTTGCGTTCGCACCAGCGCGCTTTCGACGTGCGCGGTGCTCACGCCCGGCCCGCGGGCCCTAGTAGGCGCTGTTGCTGTGCTGAGAGGGACCGTTCACGACGGGCAGGCGGGCGAGCCAGAAAGACCAGCAGAGGGCATTCGCGTGCCCGAGCCAGTCTCAAACTCGCGACACGCCCGACCGCGTGGAGCGGTCTGAACAGCCAATTTACGTTAGGTTAGGACACATGGCGGGACAGAAGATCCGCATCAGGCTGAAGGCCTACGACCACGAGGTCGTGGACTCCTCGGCCCGCAAGATCGTGGAGACGGTCACCCGTACGGGTGCCGCTATCTCCGGGCCGGTGCCGCTGCCGACCGAGATCAACCGCTTCTGCGTGATCCGGTCGCCGCACAAGTACAAGGACTCGCGCGAGCACTTCGAGATGCGCACGCACAAGCGCCTCATCGACATCCTCGACCCGACCCCGAAGACGGTCGACTCGTTGATGCGCCTTGACCTCCCGGCCGGCGTCGACATCGAGATCAAGCTGTAGGGGACCAATGGACAGGCAGATCAAGGGAATCCTGGGCACCAAGCTCGGCATGACCCAGGTTTGGGACGAGAACGGCCGCGCCGTTCCCGTCACTGTGGTGCAGGCCGGCCCGAACGTGGTCACCCAGGTCCGCAAGCCCGACGTCGACGGCTACTCGGCCGTCCAGCTGGGCTTCGGCGACATCAAACTCAAGAACGTCACCAAGCCGCTCCAGGGCCACTTCGAGAAGGCCGGCGTCGCTCCGCGTCGCCACCTCGTCGAGCTGCGCACCTCGGACGCCGCCGACTACGAGCTCGGCCAGACCGTCGAGGCCACGGCCTTCGAGGCCGGCCAGATCGTCGACGTCACGGGCACCACCAAGGGCAAGGGCTTCGCCGGCGTCATGAAGCGCCACGGCTTCAAGGGCCTCGGCGCCTCGCACGGTGCGCACAAGGTCCACCGCGCCCCCGGTTCCATCGGCGGCTGCGCGACCCCGGGCCGCGTGTTCAAGGGCATGCGCATGGCCGGCCGCCACGGCGGCTCGCGCCACACCACGCAGAACCTGCGCGTCCAGGCGGTCGACGCCGAGCGCGGGCTCCTGCTCATCGTGGGTGCCGTGCCCGGCCCGAAGAACGGCCTGGTGCTCGTCCGCTCCGCAGTGAAGCAGGTGGCATAAGCATGAGCCTTGAAATCATCGTCAAGAACGCCTCTGGTGAGGAGACCGGGAAGACCATCGCGCTTCCGGCGTCGATCTTCGACGTCGAGCCGAACATCCCGCTCATGCACCAGGTCGTGACGGCCCAGCTCGCGGCCGCCCGCACCGGCTCGGCGAAGACCAAGACCCGCGGCGAGGTCCGCGGCGGCGGTCGCAAGCCGTACCGCCAGAAGGGCACCGGCCGCGCGCGCCAGGGCTCGACCCGCGCCCCGCAGTTCGCGGGCGGCGGCGTCGTCCACGGCCCGCAGCCGCGCTCGTACGCCGAGCGGACCCCGAAGAAGATGAAGGCGGCCGCTCTGGCGGGCGCCCTCACCGACCGGGTGCGCGGCGACAACGTGCACGTCATCGACTCGTTCATCGCGGACGAGACCCCGAAGACCAAGACGGCCAAGGCCGCCCTCGCGGCGATCACCGGCGCGTCGAAGGTCCTCGTGGTCCTCTCCCGCGACGAGGAGACCGCGGCCCAGAGCCTGCGCAACCTCCCCGAGGTGCACCTGCTCGACTGGGGCCAGGTCAACACCTACGACGTGCTCAACAACGAGGACATCGTGTTCAGCGAGGCCGCCATCGAGGCGTTCATCGCGGACCGGACCGACGAGGAGGTCGCGGCGTGAGCAGCGAAGTGACCGTCGCCGACCCGCGCGACATCATCATCAAGCCGGTCATCTCGGAGAAGACCTACACCCTCCTCGGCGAGGGCAAGTACACCTTCGAGGTCGACCCGCGCGCCAACAAGAGCCACATCAAGATCGCCATCAAGGAGATCTTCGACGTGGACGTCAAGAGCGTCAACACCCTGAACCGCTCGGGCAAGCGCAAGCGCACCCGGACCGGTTGGGGCCAGCGCAAGAGCGTCAAGCACGCGATCGTCACCGTCGAGGGCGACCCCGGTCGCCTCGGTGAGATCTTCGGCGGACAGATCGCCTAAGAGACGCAGGGAGTTAACCGATATGGCTATTCGCAAGTACAAGCCGACGACGCCCGGGCGTCGTGGCTCCAGCGTCTCCGACTTCGCCGAGATCACCCGTTCGACCCCCGAGAAGTCGCTGCTGCGCCCGATCTCCAAGACCGGCGGCCGCAACAACTCGGGCAAGATCTCGACCCGTCACCGCGGCGGCGGCCACAAGCGCCGTTACCGCGTGATCGACTTCCGTCGCCACGACAAGGACGGCGTGCCGGCGAAGGTCGCGCACATCGAGTACGACCCGAACCGGACCGCGAACATCGCGCTGCTGCACTACGCGGACGGCGAGAAGCGCTACATCCTGGCCCCCAAGGGGATCAAGCAGGGTGACACCATCGAGAACGGCCCGGGCGCGGACATCAAGCCCGGCAACTCGCTGGAGCTGCGCCACATCCCGGTCGGTACGACGGTCCACGCGGTGGAGCTCAAGCCCGGCGGCGGTGCCGCTCTGGGCCGCTCGGCCGGCGCCTCGATCCAGCTCCTCGCCCGTGAAGGCAAGTACGCGCACCTGCGCATGCCGTCCGGCGAGATCCGCCTGGTCCAGGTCACCTGCCGCGCCTCCGTCGGCGAGGTCGGCAACGCCGAGCAGGGCAACATCAACTGGGGCAAGGCCGGCCGCATGCGCTGGAAGGGCTGGCGCCCGACCGTCCGCGGTGTCGTCATGAACCCGGTCGACCACCCGCACGGTGGTGGCGAGGGCCGCACGTCCGGTGGTCGCCACCCGGTGAACCCGCAGGGCAAGCCCGAGGGTCGCACCCGGAAGAAGAACCACCCGACCGACCGGCTCATCGTGCGCCGTCGCCACGCCAACCGGAAGCGGGGTAAGTAAGCCATGGCTCGCAGCCTCAAGAAGGGCCCGTTCGTCGACGACCACCTCCAGAAGAAGGTGGACGTCGCCGTCGAGACCAAGAGCAAGAACGTCATCAAGACCTGGTCGCGCCGTTCGACGATCACCCCGGACTTCATCGGGCTGACCTTCGGCGTCCACGACGGTCGCAAGCACGTTCCGGTCTACGTCACGGAGAACATGGTCGGGCACAAGCTCGGCGAGTTCGCCCCGACCCGCACGTTCCGCGGGCACGAGAAGGACGACCGGAAGAGCCGTCGCCGCTAGGCCACGGGTTTGAGAAACGAACGAAGGATTAGAACGATGGCAACAGTGGAGCAGGAGGCTCCGAAGGCGCGCGCGGTGGCGCGGTACGTCCGCGTAGCACCCCGCAAGGCGCGCCGCGTCGTCGACCTCGTGCGTGGCCTGCCTGTGGACGAGGCCCTGACGACCCTGGAGTTCGCGCCGTTCAGCGCGGCCGAGGTCGTCTACAAGGTCATCGCGTCGGCTCAGGCGAACGCCGAGAACAACCTCGGTCTGGACCCGGAATCGCTTCTGGTGTCCGAGATCAAGGTCGACGAGGGCCCGACCATGCGCCGGTACCGTCCGCGCGCCCACGGTCGCGCCTACCGGATCAACAAGCGCACCAGCCACATCACCGTGGTGGTCGAGTCCGTCCAGGCCAAGGGTTCCAGCGCCGCTCCGTCGGTGCGCCGCCCGAAGGCCGCGCCGAAGCCGGTCGAGGCCGAGGCGAAGTCCGAGACCGCTGAGAAGGAGGAGACCGCCTAATGGGTCAGAAAATCCACCCGCACGGGTACCGCCTCGGCATCAGCGCCGACTGGACCTCGCGTTGGTACGCCGACAAGGAGTACGCCGAGTACGTCGGCGAGGACGTCAAGATCCGCAAGCTCATGACCCAGGGTCTGGAGCGCGCCGGGATCAGCAAGGTCGACATCGAGCGCACCCGCGAGCGGGTCCGCGTCGACATCCACACCGCCCGCCCGGGCATCGTCATCGGCCGCAAGGGCGCCGAGGCCGATCGTCTGCGCGGCAACCTGGAGAAGCTGACCGGCAAGCAGGTGCAGCTGAACATCATCGAGGTCAAGAACCCCGACATCGATGCGCAGCTCGTCGCCCAGGGCGTCGCGGAGCAGCTGTCCAGCCGTGTCAACTTCCGTCGCGCGATGCGCAAGGCCATCCAGTCGGCCATGCGCAACCCGACCGTGAAGGGCATCAAGGTGCAGTGCTCGGGCCGCCTCGGCGGCGCCGAGATGTCCCGTTCGGAGCAGTACCGCGAGGGCCAGGTCCCGCTGCACACGCTGCGCGCGAACATCGACTACGGCCTGTTCGAGGCCGCCACGACCTTCGGCCGCATCGGCGTGAAGGTGTGGATCTACAAGGGTGAGGCCACGCTCAAGGAGCAGGCCGAGCAGGTGCAGCGTCGTCGCGACGCCGGAGGCGACCGCGGTGGACGCGGCGGCCGCGGCGGTGCCGGCGGGGGTGCCCGTGGCGGACGCGGCCGTGGTGGCCGCGGGGCCGCCGCTCAGCCTGCGGAGGCCGCTGCCGCCGCGCCCGCCACTGAGAAGCAGGAGGGCTAAGCGACATGCTCATGCCACGGAAACCGCCGCGCGGTTACCGGAAGCCTCACGCTCCCAAGCGCAAGGGCAAGGCCACTCGCGGCACGAAGGTCTCCTTCGGCGAGTACGGCATCCAGGCGCTGGAGCACAGCTACGTGACCAACCGCCAGATCGAGTCCGCTCGTATCGCCATGACCCGCCACATCAAGCGTGGCGGCAAGGTGTGGATCACGATCTTCCCGGACCGCGCGATCACCAAGAAGCCCGCGGAGACCCGTCAGGGCTCCGGTAAGGGCTCGCCCGAGTTCTGGGTGGCGAACGTCAAGCCGGGCCGCGTCATGTTCGAGCTCTCGTACCCGAGCGAGGAGACGGCCCACGAGGCCCTTCAGCGGGCGATCCACAAGCTCCCGATGAAGTGCCGCATCGTCTCTCGTGAAGGGGCAGGTGAGTAGTGATGGCTACTGGTATCGACACCGGTGAGCTGCGCGAGCTCAACGAGAAGGAACTCCAGGCGAAGCTCGTGGAGAAGAAGGAAGAGCTGTTCAACCTGCGGGTCCGGAACGCCACCGGCCAGCTGGAGAACAACCACGAGCTCGGTCTGGTCCGCAAGGAGATCGCGCGGATCTACACCGTCATGAACGAGCGCCGGCTGGGCCTCAGCGCCGCGCCGGAGGAGGTTGAGAAGTGAGCGAGGAAACTCAGACTCGCGGTCGGCGCAAGGTGCTTGAGGGCATGGTCGTCGGCGACAAGATGGACAAGACCGCTGTCGTCGAGGTCGAGGACCGCAAGAAGCACTCGCTGTACGGCAAGGTCATCAAGTCCAACAAGAAGTACAAGGCTCACGACGAGAACAACGAGGCCGGCATCGGCGACCGCGTCACCATCATGGAGACGCGTCCCCTGTCGAAGACCAAGCGGTTCCGCATCGTCGAGATCCTCGAGAAGGCGAAGTAGGGGGATCGGGACGTGATTCAGCAAGAGTCGCGGCTCAAGGTCGCCGACAACACGGGCGCGCGGGAGATCCTGTGCATCCGGGTGCTCGGCGGCTCCGGCCGACGCTACGCCGGTATCGGCGACACGATCGTGGCCTCCGTCAAGGACGCCACCCCGGGTGCCGGGGTGAAGAAGGGCGACGTCGTCAAGGCCGTCATCGTGCGCACGGTCAAGGAGACGCGCCGTCCTGACGGCACGTACATCAAGTTCGACGAGAACGCCGCCGTCCTCGTCAAGGACGGCGAACCGCGAGGGACCCGCATCTTCGGGCCGGTCGCCCGTGAGCTGCGCGACAAGCAGTTCATGAAGATCATCTCCCTCGCACCGGAGGTGCTGTAAGAGATGAAGATCAAGAAGGGCGACCGAGTCCGCGTCATCGCGGGCAAGGACAAGGGCGCCGAGGGCCTGGTGCTGGAGGCGTACCCCGACCGCGAGCGCGTGCTCGTCGAGGGTGTCAACCGCATCACCAAGCACACCAAGGCCGGCCAGACGGCGCGTGGATCGAAGACGGGTGGCATCGTCACCCAGGAAGCCGCGATCCACGTGTCCAACGTGCAGGTGCTCGACGCCGACAACCAGCCGACCCGCGTCGGCTACCGGTTCGGCGACGACGGCCGCAAGGTCCGCATTTCGAAGCGGACGGGTAAGGACCTGTAATGACTGACGTTGCAGAGAAGATCGAGCCCCGGCTGAAGGAGACCTACCGCTCCGACATCCGCCCGGCGCTCCAGGACCAGTTCAAGTACGCGAACCTCCACCAGATCCCCGGTCTGACCAAGATCGTGGTGAACATGGGTGTGGGCGAGGCCGCGCGCGACTCGAAGCTCATCAACGGTGCCCTGGCCGACCTGGCCACGATCACCGGCCAGAAGCCGCTCGTGCGTCTGGCCAAGAAGTCGATCGCGCAGTTCAAGCTGCGCGAGGGCCAGGCGATCGGCGCGAAGGTGACCCTCCGCGGCGACCGCATGTGGGAGTTCCTCGACCGCCTGCTGGCGATCGCGCTGCCGCGCATCCGCGACTTCCGCGGGCTCTCGGACCAGCAGTTCGACGGCAACGGGAACTACACCTTCGGTCTCACGGAGCAGTCCGTGTTCCCCGAGATCGACCAGGACAAGATCGACCGGGTTCGCGGTATGGACATCACGCTGGTGACCACCGCGAAGACCGACGACGAAGGCCGGGCGTTCCTGAAGCTGCTCGGCTTCCCGTTCAAGGAGAACGACTAATGGCGAAGAAAGCCCTCATCGCGAAGGCCAAGCGGAAGCCGAAGTTCGCCGTGCGCGCCTACACCCGCTGCCAGAAGTGCGGCCGGCCGAAGGCCGTCTACCGCAAGTTCGGCCTGTGCCGCGTCTGCGTGCGCGACATGGCCCACGCGGGTGAACTCCCGGGCGTCCACAAGGCTTCCTGGTAAACCCAGGCCCATAGCTCCGATCGCCACAGGCCCCGCCGGCAGTTGAAGGCGGGGAACCGGGGTGAGAAAGGTAAACAACGCTAATGACAATGACCGACCCGATCGCAGACATGCTGACCCGTCTGCGGAACGCCAACCAGGCCTACCACGACACGCTGGCCATGCCGCACTCCAAGATGAAGGCCTCCATCGCGGAGGTCCTCAAGCAGGAGGGCTACATCGCCGACTGGCGCGCCGAGGAGCCTGAAGAGGGCAAAGTCGGCAAGACCCTGGTGATCGACCTGAAGTTCGGCGAGCGCCGCGAGCGGTCCCTTGCGGGCCTGCGCCGCGTCTCCAAGCCGGGCCTGCGGGTCTACGCCAAGTCCACTGAGCTGCCGCGCGTCCTCGGCGGCCTGGGTGTGGCCATCGTGTCCACGTCCCAGGGCCTGCTGACGGACCGTCAGGCTCGCAAGCGCGGCGTGGGCGGCGAAGTCATCGCCTACGTCTGGTAGCAGGAGGGTATTAAGCATGTCCCGCATTGGGAAGCAGCCGATTCTGGTGCCCTCCGGCGTCGACGTCAAGGTCGATGGCGCGACGGTGACCGTGAAGGGCCCCAAGGGCGAGCTCAGCATCGAGCTGCCCGAGCCGATCGGCATCGAGAAGAACGAGGACGGGTCCGTCTCGGTCACCCGCCCGAACGACGAGCGCAAGTCCCGGGCCCTCCACGGCCTGGCGCGGAGCCTCGTCAACAACCTGGTCGTCGGCGTCTCGGAGGGCTACAAGAAGTCCCTCGAGATCAACGGCACCGGCTACCGGGCCGTCGCCAAGGGCAAGGGCGTGGAGATGAGCCTCGGCTTCTCCCACACCATCCAGGTCGACGCCCCGGAGGGCATCTCGTTCACCGTCGAGAAGCCGACCCTGCTGCACGTCGAGGGCATCGACAAGCAGCTCGTCGGCCAGGTCGCGTCGAACATCCGTCGCCTGCGTCCGCCGGAGCCCTACAAGGGCAAGGGCGTCAAGTACGTCGACGAGCGCATCCGCCGCAAGGCCGGGAAGGCAGGTAAGTAATGGCGAGCAAACTCGAAAACCGCCGCCCGTCCGGGTCGGTGTCCGAGCGCCGCCGGATCGGCAAGAACCGCCGTCACTTCCGCGGTCGCAAGAAGATCACCGGCACGGCCGCTCAGCCGCGCCTGGCGGTCTTCCGCTCCTCGAAGCACATCGTGGCCCAGGTCATCGACGACGTGACGGGCCACACGCTGGCCGCCGCGTCGACGGTGGAGCCCGGTCTGCGCGCGTTCGAGGGCGACAAGACCGCGAAGTCGAAGGAAGTCGGCAAGCTGGTCGCCGAGCGCGCCAAGGCCGCCGGCGTCGAGGCCGTGGTCTTCGACCGCGGCGGCGTCAAGTACCACGGCCGCGTCGCGGCCCTGGCCGACGCCGCCCGTGAGGCCGGTCTGAAGTTCTAGTCCGCTAGGACCGCTCTTTCGCGCCGGGTCGGAGCATCTGCTCCGGCCCGGCTTTCGTCATGTCTGAAAAGGCCCGGTCGGGGTGATTTGGGCGGCCCGTGAGGGGGGCGGGCGCGGGCGCTCGGACGGCTTGAGCGACCATGGGCGGGTGCGTCCGGTGAAGCTCTCCCGAAAGACCGTGCTCCTGTCCAGTGTCACGGCCGCGTTCGCGGTCGTCGGCGGGGGAGCCGTGATCGCCGAGGCGACCGCGGGCGGCGACGACGAGCCCGAGGGGGACGAGCCGGTGGAGGAGACGACCGCGGACCCGGTGGGGGAGCTGCTCGCGTCGATGTCCTTGGAGGACAAGGTCGGCCAGCTGTTCATGGTGTACGTGCACGGCGAGTCCGCGGACACGGACGACCCTGATGCGGTGGCCTCGAACCGGGAGCGGCTCGGCGCCGACAACGGGGCCGCGTTCGTGGCGGCGTACCGGCCCGGCGGGGTCATCTACTTCGACTGGGCGAACGGCCTCGCCGATCCCGAGCAGGTCGCGCGGCTCTCGAACGGCCTCCAGGACGCCTCGGCGGTGCCGCTGCTCATCGCCACGGACCAGGAGTACGGCTCGGTGGTGCGCATCGGCGAGCCCGCGACGCAGTTCCCCGGCGCGATGCCGCTGGGCGCGACCCGGGACACCGCGGCGGCCGAGGAGGCCGCGAGGATCGCGGGCGGCGAATTGCGCGCCATGGGCCTGAACCACAATTTCGCACCCGATGCAGATGTCAATGTGGACCCCGCGAACCCGGTGATCGGCGTCCGCTCGTTCGGCTCGGACCCGGACCTCGTCGCCGACTTCGCGGCCGCGCAGGTCCGCGGGTACCAGGCCGGGGGCGTCGCGGTGTCCGCCAAGCACTTCCCGGGCCACGGCGACACCTCGACCGACAGCCACGTGGGCCTGCCGGTCATCACGCACACCGCGGAGGAGTGGGAGGCGGTCGACGCGCCGCCCTTCAAGGCCGCGATCGCGGCCGGGACGGACATGGTCATGTCCGCCCACCTGCAATTCCCCGCCCTGGACGACTCGCTCAAGCCCGCGACGCTGTCGCCGCCGATCCTCACCGGGCTGCTGCGCGAGCGGCTCGGGTTCACCGGCGTCGTCGTCACCGACGCGCTCGACATGCAGGGCGTGCGGACCGAGTACGGCGACGACCGCGTCCCGGTCCTCGCGCTCCTAGCCGGGGCCGACCTGCTCCTCATGCCCCCGGACTTCCCGCTCGCGCACCAGGCCGTCCTCGACGCCGTCGCGACCGGGGAACTCACTGAAGACCGAATCGACGCATCGGTGCGCCGCCTGCTCGCATTGAAGCATTCACGCGGCATTGTGGACGCATCGGAGGCCGACGAGGGCGCCGCCGCGGACGCCGTCGGCACCGACGCGAACCGCGCCGCGGCCGAGGACATCGCCGACCGGTCCGTCACGCTCCTCGCCAACGACGGCACGCTGCCGCTCGCCTCCGGCTCGGTCCTGGTCACCGGGTGGGGCGAGAACACCACCCAGCGGCTCGCGGCCGCGTTGAACGCCAACGGGTTCCAGGCCGAAGCGCACGTCACCGGCGACGAGCCCGACGCCGACGCGATCGCGTCCGCGGTCGCCGCAGCGGCCGGCCGCGACCTCGTCGTGGTCGCCACCCGAAGTGTCCGTGCCGGGTCTCCGCAGGCCGACCTCGTCGCGGCCCTCCTCGACGGCGCGGCCCCCGTCGTCACCGCCGCGGTCGGCACACCCTACGACGCGGCGCACCTCCCCGGCGTCAACGCCAGCCTCGCCGCGTACTCCTACGCCGCGCCCTCCCTTGCGGCCCTTGCCAAGGTGATCGCCGGTGCGGTCGAGCCGACCGGGACGCTCCCGGTCGACGTCCCCGCCGCCTCGGGCGACGTGCTCTACCCGTTCGGCCACGGCCTCGGCTACCGCTAGCGCTACGGATCGCACGTTCACCGCCACGCAACGGAAAGTTATTTTCACAGGCTTGACTGTTCGTGGAACTTATCTCCATACTGGGGCCAAGTGCCAAACCAGGCACTCCCCCCATTTGTGAGATCTCCTGACAAGCAGGGAGCATCAGTGAACCTCTTCGCAACCCTCCGCAACCTCAGAAGACGCCACGGACTGCGCGCCGCGGTCGTGGTCCTCCTCTCCGCGGTCCTGACCGCGACCGGACTCGCCGTCGCGAGCCCCGCCCAGGCCCAGGGCCTGGCGGGCATCGACGTCTCGAACTACCAGGGCTCCATCAACTGGACCTCGGTCAAGAACGCGGGCATCCAGTTCGCCTACATCAAGGCGACCGAGGGCACGACCTTCAAGGACGCCCGGTTCAACACCAACTACCCGGCCGCGCACGCCGCGGGCGTCATCCGCGGCGCCTACCACTTCGCGCGGCCCAACTCCTCCTCCGGCGCTGCGCAGGCGACCTACTTCGCCTCGAACGGCGGCGCCTGGTCGGCCGACGGCCTCACCCTCCCCGGCGCGCTCGACCTGGAGGCCCCGCCCTCGGGTGCGGCCTGCTACGGCCTGAGCACCACCTCGATGCGCAACTGGATCACGGACTTCTACAACACGTACAAGGCCCGGACCGGCCGCGACGTCGTCATCTACACGACCGCCTCGTGGTGGAACACCTGCACCGGCTCCTGGACCGGCATGGCCTCCAAGAGCCCCCTGTGGGTCGCGCACTGGGGCGCCTCGACCCCGTCGCTCCCCGCCGGGTGGAGCAGCACCACCTGGACGTTCTGGCAGTACACGTCCACCGGCTCGGTCTCCGGCATCGCCGGGAACGTCGACCGGAACTACTTCAACGGCTCGACCGCGCGGCTCCTCGCGCTGGCGAACAACACCTAGTGCGACGCGCGGGCCGGGCCTGGCGGCCCGGCCCGCGGCGTCCCGGGAGGCAGACCATGGACGACCACCGCATCCGCCGCCGGGTCCTGTTCGGCACCGGCGCCCTCATCGCCGCCGCGGGCGCGACCGCCTTCGGCGCGACGGCCGCGCAAGCGGCCGTGGAACCCGACATCGACGCGACGACCGTATGGGGCGCGCGGCCCCCGAACGGCACCAACCCCGTCATCCAGGGGAGCCCCGCGAAGCTGATCGTGCACCACACGGTCTCGGCGAACACCGGCGACTTCTCCCGCGCGCAGGCCCACGCCCACGCGAAGTGGGTGCAGGACCTGCACATGGACGGCAACGGCTGGCGCGACTCCGGCTACAACTTCGTGGTCAGCCGCGGCGGCTGGATCACCGAGGGCACCACCGGGAGCCTCGCCGCCCTGCGCTCGGGCCTGCGCTTCATCCAGGGCATCCACACCTCGGGCCAGAACACCACGGCCCTCGGCATCTCCAACGAGGGCGCCTACCACGACGGCGCCGAACCGCCCGCGGCCCAATGGGAGTCGCTGGTGACGCTGTGCGCGTACGCGTGCGAGCAGTACGGCATCCCGTCGTCGGAGATCTACG
The DNA here is from genome assembly GCA_040643255.1 of Glycomyces sp. NPDC047369. GTDB lineage: Bacteria > Actinomycetota > Actinomycetes > Mycobacteriales > Micromonosporaceae > Glycomyces. The sequence goes on from JBEYTX010000006.1 coordinate 111,506, forward strand.
GGCACATGGACTTCAACTCGACCCAGTGCCCCGGCGTCTTCCACGACCGGCTCCCGCAGCTGCGGGACGAAGTGGACTCGGTCCGCAGCTGGTAGCGCCTTCGATAAGGCGCGCAAGCTGATCGCGCGCGGCGACGGTGACCGCCGCGCGCGATCCTTCACGTCCGCTGCCGGTGCGACACCGCCGCCGCGGTCGCCGCCAGGGCCTTCGCGGTCCGCTTGCGCTGCTTCGCCGCGACCCCCACGAACAGGCAGTCCACGACCATGAGCTGCGCGATGCGCGAGACGGTCGCGCCGGAGCGGAACGTCGTCTCGCGCGCGGCGGTCGTCAGCACGAGGTCCGCGGTCTGCGCCAGCGGCGACCGGGCGTGGTTGGTGATCGCGATCGTGACGGCCTCCCGGTCGCGGGCGGCCTCCAGGAACTCCACGGTCTCGGTGGTCGCGCCGGAGTGGGAGATCGCGACCGCGACGTCCTTGGGCCCGGCGAGCGCGCTGGCGACGAGCGCGGAGTGGACGTCGGGCCAGGAGAAGGCCACCGAGCCGATGCGGTGCAGCTTCTTCACGAGGTCGGCCGCGACGATCCCGGAGGCCTCGACGCCGAACACGTCGACGCGCCCGGCCGCGGCGAGCGCGGCGACGGCGGCCTCGCAGGCGGCGGTGTCGAGCGCGTTCGCGGTGTCGGTGATCGCGCCGACGTCGGCGTACGAGATGGTGGCGATGATGCGGGACATGTCGGCGCCGGTGGGGATGTCGCCGCCCGCGATCTCGCGGTCGGGGCCGTCGCCGGTGCCGATGACGGCCTGCGCGGCGCGCATGCGCAGCTCGCGGTGGCCGGCGAGGCCGAGGGAGCGGCAGAAGCGCACGACCGTGGCCTCGGAGGTACCCGCGGCGCGGGCGAGTTCGGTGATGGTCCGCGTGGAGGCGGCCTCGGGCTCGCGGATGATCTCTTGGGCGACCTTGGTCTCGGCCTTCGAGAGGGAAGGCAGGACCGACTTGATGAGCACCAGGAGGTTGGGCGCGTCGGTGCGGCTTGCTGGCATGACGTCACGGTACACCCGCGGGCGATTCGTCACGGTGCGGCGCGATTCTTCACTTGAACCTAGGTGGGTGAAATTTTACTTCATTGCGCTACGCTCGCAACTGTGAGTGAACCGACCGAGCGCCTCGAAGCGCGAACCCTGTTGGCAATGCTGGCGACCGAGCGCGCGGACCCCCGGTACGCGGGGATAGAGGGCCTGTCGACCCTCGACCTGGCGCGCACCATGAACGAGGCCGACGCGAGCGTCTCCGCCGCCGTCGCCGCGGTGCTGCCCGAGGTGGCCGCCGCGATCGACGCGGTGGCCGACCGGCTCGCCAAGGGCGGGCGGCTGCGGTACGTCGGCGCCGGGACGGCCGGGCGGATGGCCGTGATGGACGCCGCCGAGTGCCCCCCGACGTTCTCGACCGACCCCGAGCTCATCAAAGCGGTCATCGCGGGCGGCAAGGCCGCCGAGGGCGGCGCGGTCGAGGGCACCGAGGACGACGCGGCCGCGGGCGAGGCCGCGATGGTCGCCGACGGCATCGGCCCGGCCGACGCGGTCGTGGGCCTGGCCGCGAGCGGCCGCACCCCCTTCGTCGTCGCAGCGGTCCGCGAGGCCAGGCGGCGCGGTGCGCTGACGGTAGGGCTGTCGTGCAACACGGGGACCGTCCTGTCGGAGGCGGCCGAGCACCGGATCGAGGTCGAGGTGGGGCCGGAGGTCGTGGCCGGGTCGACGCGGTTGAAGTCGGGGACGGCGCAGAAGTTCGTGCTCAACATGGTGTCGACGATCAGCATGGTGCGGCTCGGGAAGGTCTACCGGAACTACATGGTGGACATGAAGGTCGCGAACCAGAAGCTCGCCGCGCGCGCGGTCCGCATGATCCGCGAGATCACCGGCGCCGGGTCCGAGGAGGCCGAGGCCGCCTTGGCGGCCGCGGGCAACCGGGTGAAGACCGCGGTCGTGATGCTCGAACTCGGCATCGGCGCCGCCGACGCGGAGGCGAGGCTGGAACGCGCGGACGGAAGGCTCTCGGGGGCGCTGGCGGCCTGAAGGCAGCCTCCATTGGGCGCGACCCTCGGCCGCCCCCGGTTCAACTGTGCCTGCGGGGTACGACATCCGCCGGTCGCGGCGGCGTTCGGGTACGCCGCGTCGGCGGGTGAACGGCGCCGCCCCCGGTTCGAGTGTCACTGATGGGTGTGACGGTCGGGTCGGGGGCGGCGTTTCGTCGTGGGCGGGGGCTAGCGCCAGGCGAGCTGGCGGTGGAGGCGGGCGCGTTCGGCCGGGTCGGTGACGAAGGCGCTGGCCGCCATCCAGGCGGCGCCGATGGCGGGATCGGTGGCCTTGCTGATGCCGGCCTTCGGGTAGACCAGGCGGAAGCGCTCCTGGAGGAGCGCGGCGATGGGGGTGGGTCGGGTCAGGAGGCTGCCGGCCATGACGATCGGCAGTTCGCGGTCGACGACGTAGGAGACCGATTCGGCCAGGTGGCCCACGGCCCGCGCGACGATCGACTCGGCGACCGCGTCGCCGCCGTCGGCGGCCTCGCAGACCAGGGCCGCGAAGCGCGACAGGCGGACGGGCGGGTCCGCCATGCACTTGGCGACGAGCGCGCCGGAGCGGCGCTTGTCGGGGGCGATCGCGGCGATGATGGCCTCGACGAGCCGGCCGCCGGGGCCGTTGCCGTCGATGTGGCGCAGGGCGGCCCGCACGGCCTCGCGGCCGAGCCAGAACCCCGAGCCCGCGTCGCCGAACAGCCAGCCGTAGCCGTCGGAGCGCAGTGCCGGGGTGCGGTCGCGGATCGCGAACGCCACCGCGCCGGTCCCGGAGACGATCACGGTCCCGTCGGCGGCCGAGGACCCGGCCGCGAACGCGATGACCGCGTCCGAGACCACCTCGACCTCGCAGGCGGTCGCGAAGCGCCGCTTGAGGTCCGCGGAGAGTTCGCGCACCTCCTCGGTCAGGGACAGCGCGCCCGCGGTGCCGACGCACACCGAGCCGACCTCGGCCGGGTCGATGCCGCCGAGGGCCCGCTGGAACGCCAGGGCCATGTTGGACAGGGCGATCTCCCGGTCGCCGCCCACCGGATTGGCCGGTCCGGACGCGCCGGTGCCGAGCTGCGCGCCGCTCTCATCGATGAGGACGGCGCGGCTGCTGGTCCCGCCGGCGTCTAGGCCGACGGCGAGTCTTGCATGCATGTATGAGGGTCCTCGCTTCTCGCGCTACCAGCAGTATCCGCTCTAGGTGCAAACCAGTAAAAAAAATTCTCATGAACTTGACACGAGTGTGGCACAGGTAATAGTTTTTCTTGAATCCACCTCCCGAAAGGGTCGCCCATGGACCGAACCCGGACAGATGCCCCGCCCGCCCCAGCGGATGCGGGCGTCCTCGAACGGATCCGCTTGGGCGCGAACGACCTCTCCGAGGCAATGTCCAAAGTGGCCGACCAGGTCTTGGCCGACCCCGAAGCCGCGGCCCGGGCGACGATCATGGATCTCGCCGAGCTCTCGGGCACCTCCCCAGGAACCATCACACGATTCTGCCGTCACCTCGGATACGACGGTTACGCGGCCCTCCGGGTCGCCATCGCCACCGAGACCGGCAGGGCCTCGGCCAGGCACGAGACCGGCTGGGACGTCAACATCGGCCGCGAGATCGGCCCCGAGGACCCGCTCGACCGAGTCCTCAAGCAGCTCATCACGATCGACGCCGCGATGCTCCGCGACACCGTCGACACGCTCGACCTCGCCGCCGTGGAGCGCGTCGCCGCCCGCGTCTCCGAGGCGCGCCGCGTCGACGTCTACGGCGTCGGCTCCAGCGCCACCGTCGCCCGCGAACTCCAGATGGGGTTCTACCGCACCGGGGTCGCCGCCTGGGCCTGGACCGAAGTCCACGACGCCCTCGCCAGCGCCGCCCTCCTCGGGGAGAACGATGTGGCCCTGGCGATCTCGCACTCGGGTACCACCGCCGAGACCATCGAGATGCTCAGCGAGGCCGGCACCCGCGGCGCCCTCACCGTCGCCGTCACCGCCTGCCCCGAGGCCGAGCTCTCCGAGGTCGCCGACGTCTGCCTGGTCTCGGCCGCGCGCCGCAACTCCCACCGCGCGGACCTGCTCGCGTCCCGGCACTCCGCGCTGCTGGTCGCCGACCTGATTCACATAGCCGTCGCGCAGCGGCGCTTCCCGGAGGCCAGCGAGGCCCTGGAATCGCGTGCGCGAGCCGTGGTCGGCCACCGACCGACGCCGCGGCCCCGGAACGGCGCCGGCTGACCGCCCGACCGATCTGCACAACACCCTCTACCCCCAACTCAGGAGCGAAACCCATGAGGAACTCGAACCGCCCACTGTTCAACCGCCGCAACCTGCTCGGGGCCACCGCCGCCGGACTGGCGGCCTCCTCGCTGGGCGCGTGCGCGACCAGCGGCAGCGACGACGACGCCGAGGAGGTGACGGTCGGCGACGACGCCGAGAACCCGTTCGGCGTCGACGGCTCCGCGCCCCTGGACGTCGTCATCTTCGACGGCGGCTTCGGCAACGAGTACGCCGTCGCGCACCAGGCGATCTACAACGAGGCGTTCCCGGACGCGGAGATCACGCACCTGGCGACGCAGGCGATCGCCGAGACCCAGCAGCCGCGTTTCGCGGAGGGCAAGCCCGCGGACGTGCTCGACAACTCCGGCGCGCAGCAGATCCCGATGGACTCCCTCGTCTCGGACGGGGAGCTGGCGGAGCTGACGCCGCTGCTCGACGCGCCCTCGTACGACGACCCGGCGGTCACGGTCCGCGACACCCTGCGGGACGGGGTGCTCACCTCGGGCACGTTCAACGGCGAGGTGTACGCGCTGAACTACGTGTTCTCGGCGTGGACGGTCTGGTACGACGCCAAGCTGTTCCGCGACCAGGGCTGGACGCCACCCACGACGTGGGAGGAGATGCTCGCGCTCTGCCCCACGATCAAGGAGGCGGGGATCGCGCCGTGGACGTACGCCGGGCAGCACCCGGTGTACCTGTACGACCTGCTGCTGATCCTCGCGGGCCGCCACGGCGGCGTCGAGGTCGTCAAGGCCATCGACGAGCTCGAACCGGACGCGTGGCGCAACGAGTCGGTCGTCAAGGCCGCCGAGGCGCTTGCCGCACTGTACACCGAGGGGTACATCCTCGAGGGCACGCCGGGCATCGACCACATCCAGTCGCAGACGGCGTTCAACGAGCGCCGGGCCGCGTTCATCCCGTGCGGGTCGTGGCTGCCGAACGAGCAGGCGTCGATCGCGCCCGCGGACTTCGAGTACATGCCGATGGGCGTGCCGCCGTTCGAGGGCTCGGTGCAGCCGGGCCTCATCAGCGCGGGCGGCGACGAGCCGTTCGTGGTGCCGAAGAACGCGGCGAACCTCGCGGGCGCGTACGAGTACCTGCGGATCATGCTCTCCAAGGAGGGCGCGCAGATCTTCGGCGACACCGTGCAGGCGGCGACGATCGTCAAGGGCGTGGAGCTGGACAACCCGGCCGCCAAGGCGACCGACGCGCTGGTGTCCAATCCGGACGACCTGTTCCAGCCGCAGTTCCGGTTCTGGTACACGAAGATGAACGAGGAGGTCCGGCCCGCGCTCGGATCGCTCCTGTCGGGCGAGTCCACGGCGGCGGAGTTCATCGACCGGATGCAGACGGTGGCCGACGAGACGGCCGCCGACGACACCATCGACAAGTTCCACCACGAGGACTAGGTCCGGTACGAGAGGAGGGCCTGGGTCGTGAAGCACGGCAGGTACCCGTTCATCCTGAGTTTCCTGGCGCTGCCGGTGGGACTCTACGCCTGGCTGGTGATCCTGCCGTTCGCCCAGGCCTTCCAGATCTCCCTGACCGACTGGTCGGGGTCGAGCAACTCCTTTAACTACATCGGGTTCGACAACTACGTGAACCTGTTCAAGGACGAGCGGTTCGTCCTGCCCGCCTTGCGGCACACCGGGATCATCCTGGTGGTGCTGCCGGTGGTGACGATCGCCCTGGGCCTGTTCTTCGCGTTCATGCTCAACCTCGGCGGGCGCAGCCGCCAGGGCCGCATCGAGGGCGTGGCGGGCTCGCGGTTCCACAAGGTCGTGTACTTCTTCCCGCAGGTGCTGTCGGTCGCGATCGTCGGCATCCTGTGGAAGCAGGTGTACGCGCCGGAGAACTTCGGCGGGCTCATCACCGGGACGCTCGGGGCGATCGGGCTGCCGTCGCCGGTGAACGGGTTCCTCGCGGACAAGCGGTTCGTGCTGGCGGCCGTCATCGGGGTCCTGGTGTGGAGCGCGGTCGGGTTCTACCTGGTGTTCTTCTCCTCGGCGATGGCGTCGATCCCGCGCGACATCTACGAGGCGGCGATCATCGACGGGGCCGGGCGGTTCCAGATGTTCTTCAAGATCACGCTGCCGCTGCTGTGGGACTCGGTCCAGACCGCGTGGATCTACCTGTCGATCGTGGCGCTGGACGTGTTCGTGCTGGTGTACCTGATGACGCCGGAGCAGGGCGGCCCGGACACGGCGAGCGAGGTCGTCGGCGGCGTCATCTGGAAGTACGCGTTCAAGCACGGCGAGCAGGCGTTCGCGTCGGCGATCGGCGTGGTCCTGTTCTTCGCCGCGCTGTCCCTGGCCGTGGTGTCGCTGCGGTTCGGCCGCCGCGAGCAGATCGAGTACTGAGGTTCGAGATGGCTACCGAGACCCCCGTCAAAGCCCCCGAGGCGCCCGCGAAGTCGCGCGCCTCCGGCGCCCCGCGCGAAGGCGCCGTGCTCAACTTCTTCTCCCAGGGCTTCCTGTGGCTGTGGTCGCTCATGGTCATCGTGCCCGTGGTGTGGATCGTGCTCTCCTCGTTCAAGACCACGCGGGAGATCGCGTCGGCGCCGCTGGCGCTGCCGGAGTCGCTGCACTGGCAGAACTTCGCGAACGCGTGGACGAACGGGCACATCGGCGCGTTCTTCCTGAACACGTTGCAGGTCATGGTCTTCAGCGTCTCGGGGACGATGCTCCTGGGCGCGATGGCCGCGTACGTCCTGGCCCGGTACCAGTTCTTCGGAAACCGGATCATTTACTTCGGGTTCGCCGCGGGGATGATGTTCCCGGTGTTCCTGGCCCTGTTCCCGCTGTTCAAGACCCTCGGGAACGTGGGCCTGCTGAACACCTACACCGGGCTCATCATCGTCTACATCGCCTATTCGCTGCCGTTCACGGTGTTCTTCCTGACCGCGTTCTTCCGCACGCTCCCCACCGGGGTCGCGGAGGCGGCGATCGTGGACGGCGCCGGGCACTACCGGCTGTTCTTCCAGGTGATGCTGCCTATGGCGAAGCCGGGCCTGATCGCGATCACGATCTTCAACATCATCGGGCAGTGGAACCAGTTCCTGCTGCCGCTGGTCCTCATGGGCCGCAACCCCGACGACGCCGTCATCTCGCAGGGCCTCGCGAACCTCGCGATGCGCCAGGGCTACGAGGGCGACTTGGGCGCGCTGTTCGCGGGGACGGTGCTCGCGATGATCCCGATCTTCATCGCGTACGTGCTGTTCCAGCGCCAGATCCAGGAGGGCCTGACGGCCGGGGCCATCAAGTAGTCCGCCGCCCGGGACGCACACTTCGCGTTCAAGGTCGGCGCCGGGGGCTTCCGCTGGCCCCCGGCGCCGGTCTATGACACCGCGACCGAGTCGAACACGGCCGCACCCGGGTCGGAGCCGTCATGCGAGGTGGCGAACAGGCCGACCACCGCGTCGCCGGGGACGTCGACCGCCGCGAACGCCGTCCACGCCTCGCCGTCGGCGGACCACGATGCGGTCACCGTGCCGCCGGTCCTAGTGAGCCGCAGCCACATCGGCGCGCCGTCGGCGGCGCCCGCGGTGTCGGTGTCGAAGCCGGTCTGGAACCGGACGCCGTGCCCGGGGGTGACCATGACGGCCGCGTAGTCCGCGCCCGCCTCGGGCGCGGTCTTCACCATGAGCCCGGCCTTCGCCCACTCGTCGGTGTCCTCCTGGGAGGCGACCCGCGCGGTGATCTGCCCGTCCCCTGCCAAGGGCTGGTGGCAGAAGTGGAACTGGTCGGCGTCGCCCCACACGTCGTTCCCGGCGCCGGTGACCGTGACCGATCCGCCCGAGAACAGCGCGTCCCCGGGGATCCGCGGGTTCCCGACGTCGCCGCACGTCCACGGCTCGGGCACCTGCGGCGCGCCGTCGCGGACGACGACCGAGTCGAACACGGCGGTGTTCGCCTCGCCCCCGTTGTGGGAGGTCACGAATAGGCCCACGGTGGCGGGCCCCGCGAGGGTCCCGCCCGCGAACGGCTCCCACGCGAGGCCGTCGGCCGAGTGGTAGGCCGTGACCTGCCCGCCTTCGCGGACGAGCCGGAGCCACACGGGCGCATCGGATCCGGGTCCGTCCACATCGGTGTCGAACCCGGTCTGGAAGTGAATCCCCTGCCCGGAGGTCGCCATGGCCGCGACGTAGTCCGCGCCCGCCTCCGGGGCGGTCTTGACCATCACCCCGGCCTTCGCCCACTCGTCGGTGTCCTCGAGCGATGCGACGCGGGCGATGATCTCGCCGTCGCCGGCCAGTTCCCGGTGGCAGTACTGGAACTGGTCGGCGTCGCCCCAGATGTCGTTCCCGGCGCCGGTGAGCGTCGCCGTCCCGTCGGGCGCGAACGACGCGGACCCGGCCACCGCCGGATCGCCCACGTCCCCGCACGTCAGCGCCGGCCCGCTGGCCGTCACCTCGACCGAGTCGAAGACCGCGGTCGCGAACTTCGTGTTGTCGTGCGCGGTCGCGAACAGGCCGACCCGGGCGTTCGCCGACATCGGCACTGTCGCGGAACCGATCGGCGTCCAAGCCTCCCCGTCGGCCGACAGCTCCCCGGTGAACTCGTCCCCGGTGCGCGTCAACCGCAGCCACGCCGCACCGGACGTGTAGTCGAACCCGCCGCGGTCGGTCCCGAAGTCCGCCTGGAAGTGCGCCCCGTGCTCCGGGGTCACCGCCACGGCCGCATACGTCGCGCCCTCCGCGGTCGACTCCTTCACCATGATCCCGGCCTTCGCCCACGGGTCCGCGGCGTCGAGCCCGGTCAGCCGGGCCGTGATCGAGCCGTCCCCGACGAGCGACTGATGCACGAAGTGGAACTCGTCGGTCCCGCCCCACACGTCCCAGCCCGCGCCGGACACCGTGAACTCGCCGTCGTCGAAGCTGCTGAGCCCCAACGTGGTCCGCTCGCCCACATCCGTGGCCTCCCACGGCTCCGGCGGCACCGGCAGCTCCTCGAACTCTGCGGTCACCGCCGTGTCCTCGCCCGGCACGGTGAACACGTGCTGGCGGTCGGCGCCCGTCGACCAGCCCGCGAACCGGTACCGCGTGCCGTCCGCGTACTGCGGCGACTCCGCGCCGAGCGCGTATTCAGTGCCCACCACGAGGCGCTTCGACGTCGACCCGTACGGGCGCCCGTCGAGCGTGAACGCCAGCCCCGGCGGGTCCGTCGCGATCGACACCTCGACCGTGTTCGGATGCACGTCCACATAGACCGTGTCCGTCAGGCCCCCGGAATCGGTGGCCGTCAAAGCGATCCGGTAGAACGTGTTGTCGCCGCCGTGCGGCGCCCGCGGGATCGTGATCTCCCCGCCCGAACCCTCCGCCGGCCCGTAGAACGGGTGCACGTGGTCGGCGTGGTGGAACTGCACCGTCCACGACAGCGACGCCGCCCCCAGCTCCCCGTCCTCCGGGTCCGTCGCCGCGCCCGAGAACGCGATCACGTCCCCGCCGTCGTACGTCAGGCCCGCTTCGGGCGTCAGCACCACCGCCTCCGGCCGCGTGTTCCCGACCTGGACCTCCACCGCGGCCTGCGCGGACTTGTCCCCGTCAGCGACCGTCAGCACCGCCTGGTAGACCCCGTCCTCGGGGTAGACGTGCACCGGGTCGGCCTCCGTCGAGGCCTCCCCGTCCCCGAAGTCCCACGCGTACGTCAGACCGTCCCCGTCCGGGTCGCCCGACCCCGCCGACGAGAACGCCACCTCCAAAGGCCCGTAGCCGGAATCGGGCGTCGCCGACGCGTTCGCCACCGGCGTCCGGTTCCCGCCCGAAGGCGCGATCCGGTACAGCTCCCCGGGGTAGATGTTCAACTGGTACAGCGCCCCGTCCGGCCCCGTCTGGAGCTCCACCGGCGTCCCCGCGTCCAGGTCGAAGTCGTGCACCCCGACCACGGTCTCGAACGCGTCGTCCATCTCCAGGTACTTCACGAACCCGAGCGTGTAGTCCGCGAAGAACACCGCGTCCTCGAACTGCGGGCCCAGCAGCCCGCCCTCGTACACCTCCACCGCCGAGATCGAGCCCGCGCTCGCGGGCGGCGCCGTGTGCGGGTACGCGTACACCGGCTGCGCGTACGGGCACCCGTCGCACGGCCCCTCCACATGCGGCCACCCGTAGTTCGCGCCCCGCTCGATCCGGTTGAGCTCCTCCCACTCCGAGCCGCCCACGTCCCCCGCGAGGACGCTCCCCGCGTTCGGTCCACTCGGGACGAAATCCCAGCGGAACGAGTTCCGCAGCCCGTACGCCCACACCGACGGCTCCGCGCCCGGCGTAGCAGTGAACGGGTTGTCCTCCGGGACCGACCCGTCCGGGTTGATCCGGTGCATCTTCCCGTGGACGTTCCCCAGGTTCGGCGGGTTCTGGCTGTTCGTGTTCATCCCGAGCGTCCAGTACAGCTTCCCGTCCGGCCCGAACTGGATGGTCCCGGAGTGGTGGAACACGTTCGCGTCCTGGTGCGACTGGATGAGCACCAGCTCCGAGCCCGGATCGATCTCGTGGTCGGCCATCGTGAAGCGGCTCAACCGGTCCAGGTTGTCCGCCGCCGTGTACCCGACATAGACGTACCCGTTCTCGGCGAAATCCGGGTCCAGCTCCAGGCCCAGCAGCCCCCGCTCGTCCGACCCGGCCGTCGCCAGCTCGATGAGCGGGTGCTCGTGCAGCTCTCCGTCGTGGACCAGCTCGATCGCGCCGTTCTTCTCCGCCACCAGGATGTCCCCGTCGGGCGTGAACCGGAACGACGTCGGCTCCTCCAGCCCGCCGACCACCAGCAGCTTCTCGAACTCCTCCGGCGGCGCCGCCTGCGCCCCCGGCGCCACCAGCAGCGCCGCGCCCAGCAGCGCCCCGACCGCCAAGCGGCCCAATCCTCTAGCGCGCATGGACGACCTCCCCGGCCTCGTCGGACGTGTCCAGCCCGTGCACCGTCAGCTCCCAGAAGTGCCGCTTGCTCGGCCGGATCAGCTGCACCAGCGCCTTGTACGCCGCGACGCTCATCAGCGCCCAGTACAGCGGCACCGTCAGCATCGCCCGCACCGCCGCGTACAGGCCCCGCTTCAGGCACCCCAGCATCAACGCGTAGCACATGAGCGCGTTCCCCGCGATCATCGCGAACATCCCCCCGTACAGCACCGCGGGCGGGAACAGCGGCTCCATCCACTCGGGCCCGAACACGAAGTACGACAGCGTCATCAGCCACATCAGCGGGTTGATCAGCGTCGTCACCGTCGAGAACCCGAGCGTCAGGTGGATCGCCAGGGTCTTCTTCGCCCCCAGTTCCCGCCACATCCGCACGGGCTCGCGCGAATGCACCAGCCAGGTCTGGAGGTACCCCTTGATCCACCTGCTGCGCTGGCGGATCCAGTTGCCCAGGCGGGAGTTCGCCTCCTCCTCGGTGACCGAGACGATCATGCGGACGTCCCAGCCGCGCCGGGCGATGCGGATGCCGAGGTCGGCGTCCTCGGTGACGTTGAACGGGTCCCACCCGCCGAGGTCGCGCAGCGCGTCGGTCCGGAAGTGGTTCGACGTGCCGCCCAAGGGGATCGCGAGCCGGTGCCGGTCCATGCCGTGGAGCGTGAGGCTGAAGTTGGTGGCGTACTCGGCGGAGAAGCACCGGGTGAGCCAGTTCGTCCACGGGTTCCAGTACTGGAGCTCGGCCTGCACGCACACGACGCGGTCGGGGAGCACCCGGAACGCCAGGGCCGCCTTGCGGAGCTGGTCGGGGTCGGGCCGGTCCTCGGCGTCGAAGATGACGCACAGGTCGCCGGTGGCCTGGGCCAGGCCCACGTTGCACGCCTTCGGCTTCGTCTTCGGCCCCGACTCGGGGACGACGACGGTGCGGAACCTGCGGTCCGGCCGCTGCGCGGCGATCGCGGTGCGGGTCTCGCCGTCGTCGGCCTCCACGAGCAGGAGGATCTCCAGCAGCTCCGGCGGGTAGTCCATCGCGGACAGGCGCCGGACGAGCCCGGGGACGACCGCGGCCTCCCGGTACAGCGGCACGAGGACGGTGTAGCGGGGGAGTTCGGCGTCCGGGAACGTCTCGAGCGCGCCGGGGGCGAAGCGCATCGCGGTGGACCGGCCGGAGCCGAGGACCATCGCGAGCTTGAAGCCGATGACGGCCAGGTACAGGACGATGAGCGCGCACATGCCGCCCTGCGCCCACTGGAGCGGGCTCGGCCCGATCCCGGTGAGCAGGTGCAGGGCCAGGCAGGCGGCGACGCCACCGAGGACGCCGAGCGCGAGGGCCCACTGGCCGGGGCTGAGGAGCCGCCGGGCGCTGAGGTCGGGGGCCTGGATCATCTGATGGCTCATGCGGACTCCTCGGCGCGGTAGACGAGGCGGTCGTCCTCGTCGTAGACCAGGTCGTAGTGGTCCTCGAGCAGGTCGGTGCCCCACAGCGCCCGCCAGACGTCGTCCTCGGACCCGGGCACGGCCCGCATGTAGATCCACTCGACCCCCGCGGCGTGCGGGTCCGCGAGGGCCTCCTCCCAGATCCGGTACGAGCCCTCGTAGACGAGCGAGCCGGTCGGGACCTGGGAGTCGAACGTGACCGACTCGTTCTCGAACGACATCATGAGCGTGGTCCCGCCGTCGTGGTGGCCGCGCAGCCAGGCGGCGACGGCGGCGTCGTCGGCCGCGTTCTCGCTGGAGCGGAACGCGACCGCCTCGTCGAGGACCACGGGCGCGCCGACGGCGACGGTGGCCCCGGCGACCGCGGCGAGCGCGAGCGCCCCGGCGGCGGCGCCGCTCCGGCTGGGCAGGCGCCGCACGAGCGCGCCGACGAGGTACCCGGCGAAGACCGCCGCGGGGATGAGCATGATGAGCCCGAACCGGACGTTGTAGAGCCCGCCCATGACCTCCTCGACGTGGAGCGGCCGCTCCCCGGAGTACAGGGCCCACAGGAAGAACGGCGCGAACACGAGCATCGTGTAGGGCGCGAGGCGCCGCGACCGGAGCCGGTTGCGGACCGCGTAGAGGACGAGCCCGGCGATGCCGATCGCGGCGGTCGCGACGCCGAGGTTGTGGAGCGCGGCGTACCCGTAGGTCGCGGCGGCCGTGGGGAGCGACCCGACGTTCGCCTCGCCTTGGGCCACCCACAGGGACGCGTCGGCGTACTCGCCGGACTTCCAGTTCATGGGGTCGCCGAAGATCGCGAGGTTCCAGGCGGTCCAGCCGAGGATCCCGGCGCCCGCGACGAACCCGAACACGACCACCGAGCCCTCGGTGTGCGAGTACCGGCGGTGGCGCCGCAGCGCGGTGAACGCGACGATGCATCCGGCTGCGGCGCAGAGGATCCAGCCCTCGTAGCGGGTCAGGGACGCGGCGAGGACCGCGCCGGACGCGAGCGTCAGGTCCCGCAGCCGCCCGTGCGTGCACCACTCGTGGAGGTGGTGGACCGCGACCACGGCGCACGCGAACAGGAGCAGCTCGGTCATGGCCGTGGCCTGGAGGTACAGCACGTTCGGGTTGAGCGCGAACAGGCCTGCGGCGGTGAGCCCGGCGGCCCAGTGCCCGCCGACCGACCGCGCGTGGACGAACAGCGTCCGCGCGGCGACGACGTACGCGGCCATGGATACCGCGGCCCCCGCGAACCCGCTGGTGTACAGCGCCTCCCAGGTCGCGAGCGGCGCGGTCAGCAGGTGCGGCAGCGGGAGCCACACGCCGCCGAGCTGCGCGAGCCCGGCCGTGGGGCTCTCGACGACGCGCCGGGCGATGAGCAGGTGCGAGTTCGCGTCCGGGTACGCGAGGAGGTACCCGTGGTCGGCGAAGTACAGGTACGCGAGGACGCTGACGGCCGCGGCGGCGAGCGCGACGACGGCCGCGCCGGGGTCGCGCGGGGCGGTGAGGCGCCGGATCCAGCCGAGACGCTGCGCGTCGCGGACCATGTGGCCGTAGACGACCGCGAGGCTGACGAGGGACCTGACGACGACCGAGAGGCGCGCGCCGGTCTGCTCGCCGTGCTCGCGCGGGTAGTGCTCGACGGGGTGCTCGACGATGCGGGCGCCGTCGCCCGAGATGCGGCACAGCAGTTCGGGGGAGATGGCGGCGGCCTGGCCGGTGAGCCGCAGGTCCTGGAGCAGCGAGCGGTCGATGAGCTTGTACGCGCAGTCGACGTCGCGGCCGGGGACCCGCAGGAGGGCCTTGCACAGGGTGGTCCAGATCTTCGCGTTGAGGCGGCGGCGCCACGGGTCGGCGCGGCGGCGCCGGTACCCGATCACGGCGTCGGCGCGCTCCTCCTTCTTGCGCTCGCGCAGCCGCACCAGGTCCCCGGCGCGGAACTGGCAGTCCGCGTCGGTCAGCAGGATCTCGCGGAACCCGGTGCGCCGCAGCGCGGTCTCCAGGCCGGTGCGCACGGCGGCGCCGTAGCCGCGGTTGCGGTCGTGGTGGACCGCGATGACCCGTCCGGGGTGGGCGGCGGCGAGCCGGTCGATGACCGCGCCGGTGCGGTCGTCGCTGCCGTCGTCCACGACGACGACGGCGTGCGGGACGCCTTCGCGCACGAGCGTCGACAGGAAGTCCTGCACCGTGGCGGCCACGTTCGCCTCCTCGCGGTAGGCGGGCATGACCACGACGACGCCCTCAGTCGGCGGCGGCGCCGCCGTTCGGACCGGGAACTGCTGCGGCTGGTCGGCGATGATCGTCAAGGGAGTCTCCATAGTGGTCGATAGCGGATGCCTTGCGGCGGAACACGAGGTGGTCGGAGGCGAGGTAGGTGAGCAGGGCCCCGGCGCCGACTCCGGCGGCCGCGGCGGCGACCGGCGGCAGGAACGCCGAGACGAGGGCGTACACGCCCGTGTTGCAGGCCAGGCTCACCGCGACGGTGGCCTGGAAGGAGAGCCAGCGCCCGGCGGTCCGGGCGCCGGGCCGGCGGCGGTCGGCCCACGTGACGTAGGTGGACAGCAGGAAGTTGACCTGGGCGGAGGCGAGGAATCCGACCGCGTTCGCGAGCGGGCCGGGGGTTCCGGCGCCTTTCAGGGCCAGGAGTATTCCGGCCTGAATTGCGAAGCAGGTCAGGCCGACGCCCGAGAACCGGGCGAGCCGCGCCAATTGCTGGCGGCACTGTTGCGGCCGGAGCCGACGCATTCTATTGGCCTCCTGAAGGCACGGCGGATAAACGCATCGACTCGTCTTCATTGGACGTTCGTGCGTGCTGCGGATCGGGTTGTGGCACCCACCCTAGCCAGTGCGGAGCAGGCCGTGGGACCCGGCGATCACGCAGCGGAATCACGGTGCGTCACTTCGGGGTCGGCAAATGTCCAGTTTGCGCGGAACGGGATTGCGCACGTCTCGCGCGTATCCGATCGATTCGGACAAGTCGCGATTACAATTCCTGCGCGAACTGTCGGGTACTTGACCGCGGATTATTGCCCGAATGGGGGACGACCGGCGAGTAGCTTTATCGGGTTCCACTGGAGCGTGAAGGAATATGTTACTAAACCCGTTAGACGAAGGGTCTTTACAAGGCCGGGAATCTGTGGAAATATCGAAATCGTTCGATCCGGCCCTTCTTCAGGGGCCCAAGCGAAGGAGACGACGATGTCCTCACGACTGGGCGCGTTCGCGGCGGCGACGGCCCTCGCGACCGCGGTCCTCGGCCTCGGCGCCCCCGCCCCGGCCGAAGCCGCCCCCGTGGCGTTCGACAACGGGCAGACCATCACCGACACCTCCGGGAACCTCATGCACGCCCACGGCGGCGGCATGCTCAAGGTCGGCAACACCTACTACCTCGTCGGCGAACAGCGCAACGACTACCTCTTCGACCAGGTTTCGATGTACAGCTCAACCGATCTCGTCAATTGGACCTTCCGCAACGACATCCTCAGCGCCGAGTCCGACCCCGAGCTCTCGCCCGCGAACATCGAGCGCCCCAAGGTCATCTACAACGCGAGCACTGGCAAGTACGTCCTCTGGGCGCACAAGGAGAACGGCGTCGACTACGGCGACGCCGAAGTGGCCGTGGCGGTCTCCGACACCGTCGACGGCGACTACGAGTACCAGGGCTCGTTCCGGCCCGCCGGGTACGACTCCCGCGACATGACCCTCTTCGTCGACACCGACGGCACCGGCTACCTCATCTCCGCCGCCGACGTCAACTACGACCTCAACGTCTACCGCCTCACCGACGACTACCTCGCCATCGACGAACTCGTCCACGTCTTCGACGGCTACCACCGCGAAGCCCCGGCCGTGTTCCAGCGCAACGGGGTCTACTTCCTCGTCACCTCCGGCGCCACCGGCTGGAACGCCAACCAGACCCAGTACGCCACCACCACGAACTTCCCCGAAGGCGCCTGGTCCGGCTGGGCCAACGCCGGGAACTCCACCACCTACGGCTCCCAGCCGACCTTCGTGACCACCGTCCAGGGCACCGCCGGGACCAGCTACCTCTACATGGGCGACCGCTGGGGACCCCAGTGGGGCGGCAAGCCCATGGACAGCGAGTACGTCTGGCTCCCCATCGCCTTCCCCAGCTCCACCAGCATGACCCTCACCTGGTACTCGACCCTCAACATCGACGCCGCCGCGGGCACCGTCCAAGGCGTCGTCGGCACCGACGACGGCAACCCGTACTCCACCAAGTTCGTCAACGCCGGCTCCGGCAAGTGCATCGACGTCCCGTCGGGCTCCGGCACCGACGGCACGACCCTCATCCAGTACGGCTGCTGGAACGGCGCCCCCCAGGCCTTCACCTTCGACCCGGTCTACCCCGGCTCCAAGGTCGGCGCCATCTCGAACACCGCCACCGGCAAGTGCTGGGACGTCCTCGACCAGTCCACCGCCTCCGGCGCCCCCGTCGGCCAGTGGGGCTGCTGGGCCGGGGGCAACCAGCGCTTCTCGCTCCGCGCCGCGAGCGGCGGCGGCTACCTGATCGTCGCCCAGCACTCCGGCCTGTGCGTCTCGGTCTCCGGCTCCTCCACCGCCGACGGCGCCGCCATCGTGCAGAGCACCTGCACCGGCGCCGCCAACCAGCGCTGGGCGGTCACCGTCCGCTAGCGCGCGCCATATATATGAGGCCGCCGCGGGGCCCCGGTCCCGCGGCGGCCTGTGTCGCCTGCCTCATCCCCACCCCGCCGTTCGCCGCATGACCCTTGACCAGGCATAATCGAGAAGTTGCGCTCTAGTGCGACGTCTCCGGGTCCAAAATCCGGACCCTCGGGCCGAAGGCCCGCAAAAGGGGAACAGTATGCGAGTCAGGCCCGACGGAGTCGGGCATGGCGTTTTAGCGAACGAAAGGAATCAGTCTCGTGGCTGATCAACAGCAAGCGGCCGGCGGCCGGGACGGCGGCGGCGACCGCCGCGGCGGTCGCGGTCAGGGCGGTCGCGGAGGACGCGACGGCGGTCGCGGTCGCGACCGCGCCGAGAAGTCCCCGCACATCGAGCGCGTCGTCACCATCAACCGCGTCGCCAAGGTCGTCAAGGGCGGCCGGCGCTTCGCCTTCACCGCCCTCGTGGTGGTCGGCGACGGCGCGGGCAACGTGGGTGTCGGCTACGGCAAGGCCAAGGAAGTCCCCGCGGCCATCGCCAAGGGTGTGGAAGAGGCCAAGAAGAACTTCTTCAAGGTCCCCCGCATCGGCGGCACCATCCCGCACGAGACGTTCGGTGAGGACGCGGCCGGCAAGGTGCTCCTGAAGCCCGCCTCCGCCGGTACCGGCGTCATCGCGGGCGGCCCCGTGCGCGCCGTGCTCGAATGCGCCGGCGTCCACGACGTCCTGTCGAAGTCCCTGGGCTCCTCGAACGCGATCAACATCGTCCACGCGACGGTGCGCGCGCTCAAGCAGCTCGAAGCCCCGGAGGCCGTCGCGGCCCGCCGCGGCATGCCCCTGGAGGACATCGCTCCCCAGGGTCTGCTGCGCGCCCGCGCCGAAGCCGCCCAGGCTGCGCAGGCTTAGGGGATCTGACATGGCACGTTTGAAGATCACCCAGCACAAGTCGGTCATCGGCGAGAAGCCGAAGGCCCGTGCGACCATCCAGACGCTCGGCCTCCGCAAGATCGGCCAGACCGTCTACAAGGAGGACCTCCCGCAGTACCGCGGCATGGTCCACCGCGTCCGTCACCTGGTCGACGTCGAGGAGGTCGAGTAGTCATGAGTATCCGTATTCACGACCTGCAGCCCGCCCCCGGCGCCAAGAAGGCCAAGACCCGCGTGGGTCGCGGTGAGGGCTCCAAGGGCAAGACCGCCGGCCGCGGCACCAAGGGCACCAAGGCCCGCAAGACCGTGCCGGCGGCGTTCGAGGGCGGCCAGCTGCCGCTCCAGAAGCGCCTGCCGAAGCTCAAGGGCTTCAAGCCGCACAACAAGCTCGTCTACCAAGTGGTCAACCTCGACCGCCTCGTGGAACTCTTCCCCGAGGGCGGCCAGGTCGGCCCCGAGCAGCTGATCGAGGTGGGCGTCCTCAACAAGAAGGAGCTCATCAAGGTCCTCGGCTCCGGCGAGCTCGAAGGCGTCAAGTTCGACCTGTCGGCGCACGCCTTCTCCGCTTCCGCCACCACCAAGGTCGCCGCCGCCGGCGGCTCGACCACCGTGGTGGACAAGAAGACCGGCGAGGCGCTCGCCGAGTAGGCGGACGTACAACTGATCTGCGCAAACGGGCCGGAGGGAACTCCGGCCCGTTTCGTCATGCTGAGTGCCGATAACGCTGCGTCCGAATGCGCCTGCTAGGCTCCCTTGGCGAGGACCACCGTCTTCCTCGGGCGCGTGACCCTCTCGCTACGAACTTCACACGCCCACTGGTAACGAAAGGTGTTGCACCGCAACACCATGGGCCCCGCCAGGGGGTCTTGTTCAGGAGGAACCGCATTGCTCTCCGCCTTCATCAGCGCGTTTCGGACCCCGGATCTGCGCAAGAAGATCCTGTTCACCCTGATGATCATCGGTCTGTACCGACTGGGTGCGCAGATGCCGAGCCCCGGCATCGACTACGCCGCGGTGCAGTCCTGCCTGAACATCCAGCCGACGGATGAAGCGGGCGTCTTCGGCCTCCTGAACCTGTTCACCGGTGGAGCGCTCCTCCAGCTCTCGGTCTTCGCACTCGGCGTGATGCCGTACATCACCGCGTCGATCATCATGCAGCTCTTGACGGTCGTCATCCCCAGGCTCGAGCAGCTCCGCAAGGAGGGCCAGCCCGGCCAGGTCAAGATCACCCAGTACACCCGGTACCTGACGCTCGGCCTCGCCCTGCTCCAGGCCTCCGGCTACATCGCGCTGGCGCGGTCGGGGATCCTGTTCCAGACCGAGTGCCCGAGCCCGATCCTGCCCGACCTGTCGGCCACGGACGCGAACATCCCCTACTGGATGTCCGTCGTGGTCGTCGTCGCGGTCATGGTCGCCGGCTCCGCGATGATCATGTGGTTCGGCGAGCAGATCACCGAGCGCGGCGTCGGCAACGGCATGAGCCTGCTGATCTTCGCGTCGATCGCCGCCCAGATGCCCGGCCAGTTCTGGTCCCTCCAGGAGTCCGAGGGCTGGTTCATGTTCGCGGTCATCGTGGGCCTGTGCATCGCGATCATGGTGGCGGTCATCTTCATCGAGCAGTCGCAGCGGCGCATCCCGGTGCAGTACGCCAAGAAGATGGTCGGGCGCCGCATGTACGGCGGGACGTCCACGTACATCCCGCTCAAGGTCAACCAGGCCGGCGTCGTCCCCGTCATCTTCGGCTCGTCGCTGCTGTACATCCCGACGCTGTTCCGCCAGCTCAACCAGAACAGCGACGCCTCGTGGGTCCAGTTCATCGACCGGTACCTGCTCAACCAGGGCTCGTGGGTGTACATCACGCTGTACGCCTTCCTCATCATCTTCTTCACCTACTTCTACGTGTCGATCACCTTCAAGGTCGACGACGTCGCGGAGAACATGAAGAAGGCCGGCGGGTTCATCCCGGGCGTGCGCCCCGGCAACCCGACCGCGACCTACTTGCAGCGAGTCCTGTCACGCCTGACCTTCCCGGGCTCGCTCTACCTGGCCGCGATCGCTATCCTTCCCAATCTGGCCATCATCGCGTTCGGTAACCAGCAGCTGTTCGCTCAGTTCGCGTTCGGCGGCACCTCGGTGCTGATCATGGTGGGCGTCGGCCTGGAGTCGGTCAAGCAGATCGAGTCCCAGCTGATGCAGCGCCACTACGAGGGCTTCCTGCGCTGACGCAGGATTGAACTCGGTGCCACAGCGCGGCCGCCCAGGCCGCGCTATCGGCACGCTCGGCGAACGCCAGGACGCCGAGGATCGGCAGCACGACACGGGAGGAACTTCTTTGCGACTGGTACTCGTAGGCCCGCCCGGGGCCGGCAAGGGCACCCAGGCGGAGATCATCGCCGAACGCCTCGGCGTCCCCAAGATCTCCACCGGCGACATCTTCCGCGCCAACGTCTCCGGCGGCACCCCGCTGGGCCTCAAGGCCAAGGAGTACATGGACGCCGGGGACCTCGTCCCCGACGAGGTCACCAACGAGATGGTGGCCGACCGCCTCGCGCAGGACGACGCCAAGGACGGCTTCCTCCTCGACGGCTATCCCCGCAACACCGAGCAGGCGAAGGTCCTCGACGGCATCCTCAAGGCCGCCGGGACCGTCCTCGACACCGCGCTCGAACTGGTCGCCAGCGATGACGAGGTGGTGCGGCGCCTGTCCGGCCGCCGCGTCTCCAAGTCCACCGGCAAGGTCTACCACCTCGAGTTCGACCCGCCCGCGGACCCGGACTCCGACGACCTCTACCAGCGGTCCGACGACCAGCCGGAGACCATCAAGAACCGCCTCAAGGTCTACGCGGAGCAGACCGCGCCGCTTGTGGGCTACTACGAGGAGCAGGGCAAGCTCGTGGAGATCGACGCGATCGGCGAGGTCGCCGAGGTGACCGAGCGGGCCCTCGCCGCCATCGGCGCCGCGGAGTAGCAGCGTGTTCCGCCGTCGCGACCGGATCCAGTACAAGACCCCGGAGCAGATCCGCAAGATGCGGACCGCCGGCCTCGTCGTCGCCGAGGTCCACCAGGCCATGCGCGAGTCCGCGGGCCCCGGCGTCTCGACGGCGGAACTCGACCGCATCGCCGAGCAGGTCATCCGCTCCTCCGGGGCGGTCCCCTCGTTCAAGGGCTACGACATCGGCTTCGGGCCCTACCCCGCCTCGATCTGCTCGTCCGTGAACGAGCAGGTCGTCCACGCCATCCCGTCCGAGGACGCCGTCCTCAAGGCCGGGGACCTCCTGTCGGTCGACGTCGGCGCGATCGTCGACGGCTGGCACGGGGACGCGGCGATCACCATCGAGGTCGGCGAGGTCGCCCCCGAGCTGCGGGCGCTGCGCGAGGCGTGCGAGGCGTCCATGTGGGCCGGGATCCGGGCCGCGGCGACGTCCAAGCGCCTCGGCGGGATCTCGCACGCGATCGAGCACTCCGTGGAGCACTCGGGTGAGTACGGGATCGTCACCGGCTTCGGCGGGCACGGCATCGGCACCGAGATGCACCAGGACCCGCACATCCTCAACTACGGCCGCCCGAACGAAGGCCCGAAGCTCCGCCCGGGCATGGCCCTGGCGATCGAGCCGATGGTCACCCTCGGCTCGCCCGACACCGCGGAGCTGGAGGACGGCTGGACCATCGTCACCGACGACGGCTCCGTCGCCGCCCACACCGAGCACACCATCGCCCTGTGCGAGGACGGCGTGTGGGTCCTGACGGCCCCCGACGGCGGCGTCGAACAGCTGGGCGAACTCGCTGCGAGCGCGGCTCGCGGCGAATAGGCCGCCGATGCCATAATGGCCTCGTGACCGACGACCACAGCAGGCTGCGCATCTCGAACGCCGACCGCGACAAGGCGATCGAGCAGCTTCGCGCGGCGCTCGACGAGGGGCGCATCGACCTCGCCGAGTTCGACGAGCGGTCGATGGCCGCCTACAGCGCCAAGACCAACGCCGAGCTCGACCTCATCTTCGAGGACCTCCCCGGCGGCCGCCCGAAGGTCGGCGAAGTGGTCCCCGCCGGCGAGACCGCCCCCGCCCCCGCCGCCCCGGCGGAGCGCCGCCGCGGCAACCCGCTCCGGCGCATCCCGGCCCTCCAGGGCCTCATCACGGTCGGCCTCATCACGACCGGCGTCTGGTTCGCGACCTGGGTCGGGACCGGCGAGATGCCGTACTTCTGGCCGATCTGGCCCATCCTCGGCCTGGGCATCGCCACCGTCCTCCAGGTCGTCAACATGGGCTTCGGCGGGGACGGCGACGATGACGACGACGAGGACGGCGAGGACCGCCGCGACCGGGGCCACCGCCACGGCCACCACGGCGGCCACCACGGCAGCACCTCCCACTGACGCCCCCAGCCCCTGCGAACACCCACCCCAAGGAGCCTGAATGTCCTCCCTCGAACGGTTCGGCGACCGCGGCATGAGGATCGGCAACCCCGAGCGCGGCGCCCTGACGGAGATCCTCCGCGCGGCGGTCGACCAGGGGTACATCGACCTCGACGAGTACGAGAAGCGCGTGGACGTGCTCCTCGCGGCCCAGACCGTCGGCGACGCGGAGGCCGTCCTCGCGGACCTGCCCGCGTACCAGCGGATCGTCGAAGCCCAGGAGCCCGAGAAGCTCGGCACCCCCGACTGGATCAAGTGGCTGTGGTTCGGGTTCTCGATCCCGATCGGCATCAACTTCGGCGTGTGGGCGGTCGTCGAGGCCCTCACCGACGGGCCGGTCTACTTCTGGCCCATCTGGGTCATCGTCCCGCTGGCCGTCATCGGCACGTCCCTGACGTTCGCCGAGCGCTTCATCATCCGCCCCGCCGAGGAGCGCAAGCGCAAAGAACGCCTGCGCCGCAAGCGGAACCGCTGACAAGGCAAGCGAAAAGCCCCGCAGCTTTCGCCGCGGGGCTTTTTCAGATGGGGTGATCGACGGGACTTGAACCCGCGACCTCCTGGACCACAACCAAGCGTTCTACCAGCTGAACTACGACCACCATCGGGCTTCAACAAGGAAGCCGGGGACAATAATAGCCACCCGCATGCGCGTGATGTCAACGGGGTTGGGTGTTCGCGGTCTCACCGGACGCCTCGACGAGGGCCGCGGCGGCGGCCTTGGCCTCCTCGCTCGTCGGCCCCGGCAGCGGCACGAACACGGTGCGGCGGTAGTACTCCAGCTCCTGCACGCTCTCCTTGATGTCGGCGAGCGCGCGGTGGGCGAGGCCCTTGGGCGGCTGGTTGTAGTACACGCGCGGGTACCAGCGCCGCGAGAGCTCCTTGATGGAGGACACGTCGATCATGCGGTAGTGCAGGTGCGCGTCGAGCTTCGGCATGTACTTGGTGATGAACGTGCGGTCGGTGGCGATGGAGTTGCCGCACAGGGGGGCGGTGCGCGCCTCGGGGACGAAGCGCTTCACGTACTCCAGGACCTGGTCCTCGGCCTCCGCGAGGCTGATCGTCGAGGCCCGCACCTCGTCGGTCAGACCGGACTTGGCGTGCATGTCGGCCACGAACGCGCCCATGTTCTCCAGGACGGCCTCGTCGCACGCGATCACGATGTCGATGCCGTCGTCCAGGGGGGTCAGGTCCGGTCCGGTGACGAGCACGGCGATTTCGATGAGGGCTTCGGCGTCCGGGTCGAGACCGGTCATCTCGCAGTCGACCCACACAAGGCGTTCTTCTGTCACCCGGCCAACTCTACGCGCAGGCGGTCACGGCCGTGATCTACGCGGCAGGCCGCCGGAAGCCGCCCGCGGCGGCCCGAGGAGGCGCAGACTGAGAGGAACGAGGGGTGCTTGGAATCCGACTTCAACAGCTGAGAATGGTGTTGCTTGTCACCGCTACCGTCCGCTATGGTGCGGATATCAGAGCGTCGCCGCCTTCCCGGCCGGAAACCGAGTGATTCGGGCCGCAAAGAGATGATCTCTCAACTTTTTCAAGGTAAGGCGCGTGTACCCCTAGAGATTGAAGGTTTGCGATGAAGCAGGCCGGAGACGATACCGTGACCAGGAATCGGATCGCCCCACCGCGACGCCGGTGAGGTGATCTCCGTCTCAGAGGCATCATGAACGATCCCCGCCCCCGTCCCAGTGACAGGAGCCGTGAACCGAGCATAGCCCGCGAGACCGGACGACGGGATTGCGCGAACACCCGAAAGGGCACCCGTTCGCATCAGTTTCGTAACCGTGGCGCATCGAACACCGGGGCACGGAATTCCACGCAACGAAGCGGTCGTTGTAACTGGTACACCGTTCACGCGGTGTCGGGGGACGAGGAAGCTGGAGGAGACCTTGAGCGTGGATACTACTGACACACCCACCCTCACCACCCAAGAGGTCGCTGAGGAACGAGACCTTGTAGGCGTTTACCTGCACGAGATCTCGAAGACGCCGCTGCTCGACGCCGCCGCCGAGGTGGACTTGGCGAAGGCGGTCGAAGCGGGTCTGTTCGCGAAGCACCTGCTCGGTGAAGGGGAGACCTTCGGCGGCGCCTCCGAGAAGGAGCTCGGCCGCCTGATCGAGGACGGCGCGCGCGCGAAGGAGCAGTTCATCAAGGCGAACCTGCGGCTGGTCGTGTCGATCGCCCGCCGGTACGTCCGCTCCGGGATGCCGATGCTCGACCTGATCCAGGAGGGCAACACGGGCCTGGTGCGCGCGGTCGAGAAGTTCGACTACGCGCGCGGCTTCAAGTTCTCGACCTACGCCACGTGGTGGATCCGCCAGGCCATCAGCCGGGCGATCGCCCAGCAGGAGCGCACCGTGCGCCTGCCGGTGCACCTGGTCGAGGACGTCAACCGGATGCGCAACGTGACCCGCCAGCTCACCCGTGAGCTCGGCGGCGACCCCGAACCCGACCAGGTGGCCGCCGCACTCGGCGTCACGGTCGAGCGGGTCAACGAGCTCATCCGCTGGAGCCAGGACACGGTCTCACTGGACACGCCGATCGGCGACGACGGCGACACCAACCTCGGCGACCTGGTCGCCGACTCCGACGAGCCCAGCCCGGAGGACGTGGTCCTCGCCGGGATGGAGCGGCAGCGGATCGAGATGATGCTCAACCACCTCGACGAGCGCTCGGCCGGCATCGTCAAGGCCCGCTACGGGCTCGAAGACGGCCGCGAGCACTCGCTCACCGAGGTCGCGCACCGGTTCCACCTGTCGCGCGAACGCATCCGCCAACTCGAGATCCAGGCGCTCGCGCGCCTCAAGGAGCTCGCTAACGACCAGGTCATGGCCGAGGCGGCTTGAAGGCGTAAACGCTGACACGACGGCGAAGGGCCGGGGCGAAAGCCCCGGCCCTTCGTCTTGCCCTGTGCGGCGCCGCGCGCGAGCGGCGGGTGTCGCACCCGCCCGGCACGCTTGAAAGCGGGGGCGGCCGCGAACGCGAGCGTTGCTCGCGCGACGGCGCGGCTGCGGGTCAGACCCGGCGGTAGCCGTCGACCGACATGCCCATGTCGTCCAGGTTCGTGATCTTCACGACGTCGCCCGGCTTGGGCGCGTGGATGACCTCGCCGCCGCCGATGTACATGGCGACGTGGTTCTGGCCGTTGTAGAAGATCAGGTCGCCCGGCTGGAGGTCGCCCTTGTCGATCGCGCTGGTCTCGTCCCACATGGTCCACGTCGAGTGGGTCAGGGAGATCCCGGAGACGTCGTAGGCGCCGACGATGAGGCCGGAGCAGTCCCAGGTGTCGGGGCCGGCCGCGCCGAACACGTACGACTCGCCGAGCTGGTCCTTCGCGAACTGGACGGCGGCGGTCGCGGCGTCGGCGCTGTACTCGGCCGTCGAGCCGGAGGAGGAAGAGGAGGAGGACGACGAGGACGAGTCGGACTCGCTCTCGGCCTCCGCGGCGGCAGCGGCTTCAGCCTCGGCGGCCTCGTCGTAGGCGGCCTGGGCCTCCTCGATCTGCGCGTCGAGCCCGTCGACCTTCGTCGACAGGTCGTCGATCTGCGCGGTAAGGGTCTCGCTGGTCTCCGTGGCCTCCTGGGCCTCGGCGTACTTGTCGGTCTGCTCCTGCGCGTACTGGACGAGCGTGGAGACCTTCGCGCCGAGCTCGTCGTCGGCGGACTCGACGGCGGCGGTGACGTAGGTGAGCTGGGCGTCCGACGACCCGTAGTCGGCGGCCGCGGCGTCGATGACGGCCTGTGCGGCGGCGAGGTCGGTCTGGAGGCCGGTGATCGTGTCGGCGGCGGCGTCGCGCTGGGATTCGAGGTCCTCGAGGTGGTCCTCGATCTCGGTGGCGGACGCCGAGTCGTAGTCGATGTCGGCCGCGTGGGCGCGGCTGCCGGCGAACGCCGTCACGAGCCCGACGGTGGCGACGGTGACGCCGGTGTAGGCGGCGACGCGGCGGAGGATCGCGCTCGCGCGCGAACGATGGTCGATGTCAGTGCAGGTCTGAGCCACCAGGTGGCCTTTCTTCCTCGGCCGCCTACCGGGTTAGCTGTCGGGTTCGGGCAGGGAAGATCGCCCTACCCGCCGAGGGGGTCTCGGCGGGATTCACCCCTGCGCCGTCAGATGGGGGGAACGGCGCGGCTGGGTCCCCGGCCCGCGCTGCGGTGTCTCGCCCTGCACCGGGAGGAACGGGCGTCATGCGCTGCGCGGCTCGGCGGTCCGGACGGGTGGGTCTCTGGGGGAGCCCTGAGGACCCGACCGGAACAGCCGCCGACGCTAGTCCAGGGTGACCCGGATCGCCAAGTCCTGTGTGAGCGCCTTCACCGATCGAGACCGGACAGTCGTGACGCGACGGGAGACAGGGCCACTATCCTGCGGCTTTATTGTCCGAACGGCCGATCCGCGCCTGGACCGTCCGCCGGGACGGTTCGTGAGGGCCTCTCGCGTCGCCGGTCGCCCCCGCTTTCAAGCGTGCCGGGAGGGTGCGACAGGGCGCGTGTCAGAAGCTTCGGAGGGACTTCGGTGGGGGCGGGGACTTGATGGCGGTGGTGTCGGTGGCCGGGGGCGCGCCCGCGATGTACTCGCGCAGCTCGGCGCCCTCGACGACGCGGCAGGGGAACGAGGCGCCCGCGCAGCGGCGGCGCAGCTGGGCGATCGGGAGTTCCACGCCGGAGGCGACGGCCACGACGTTGCCGAAGCGGCGGCCGCGCAGGACCGCGGGCTCGGCCATGACCGCCACGTGCGGCCACACCTCCCGCATCGCCGCGAGCGCGGGCTTGAGGAACTTCATCTGGCCGCCGTCGCACAGGTTCACCGCGTAGTGCCCGCCCGGGCGCAGCACCCGGTCCGCGCCATGGAGGAACTCGGTGCTCGTGACGTGCGCGGGCACACGAGCGCCGTCGTACACGTCGGTGATGATGATCTCGTAGCTCGCGTCCGGCGCCGACTCGATGGCCTCCCGGGCGTCGGTGCGGCGGATCTTCACCTTGACGCCGCGGGGGAGCGGGGCCTCGGCGCGGACGAGCGCGATGAGGTCGTCGTTCGTCTCGACCGCCTGCTGGTAGGAGCCGGGCCGGGTCGCGGCCACGTACCGGGCCATCGCGAGGCCGCCCGCGCCCAGGTGCAGGACCCGCAGCGGCCGCTTCGGCTCGGCCGCGGCGTCCACCAGGTACGCGATGCGCTGCATGTACTCCGCGTCCAGGTAGGACGGGTCGTCGAGGTCGATGGTCGCCTGGACGACCTCGTCGTAGACGAGGTGCAGCAGGTTCGGGCGGTCGGGGTCGCGGTCGAAGCGGAGGCCGTCAGGCATGGCGGGGCCGATCGTGTTCGGGAGGCACGCTCTAGATTGTGCCCGAAGGGCCCTGGCTCGCCTGCGTGCGCGCGGACGCGGCGATGTGCGCGATGCGCCGCAGGGCCGCGAACACCGTCTCGCCGAGGACCGTGGCCGTGACCGCCTGCTCGACGTCGACGCCCTCGATCTTCGTGGCCTCCGCGATGGCCTCCATGTCCGCCGACGCGAGCGCCGCCGCGGCGTCCGCGTAGTGGCCCAACACCTCCTGCGGGTCGGGATTCCCCAAGCGGTAGAACGCGGTCAGGGCCGTGACCATCGCGTCGCGGTACATCGGCGGCGCCACCTCGGCCCAGCCGTACTCGTTGAGGAGCTGGTCGACCGTGCGCTCCGCGGCCTCCGTGGTGCCCTCGCTGGCGAGGGAGAACGTCGGGTCGCGGTGGGTCGCGGCGAGCGTCGCGCCCAGGGCCTGGAAGGCCGACTCCGGATGGCGCGCAAGGACGGTGAGGACTTCGCCGATCTGCGCCACCGACAGGCCCGCGGTCTCCGACAGGGCCCGGATCAGCGTCAGCCGGTGGACGTGCGCGGGCCCGTACTCGACGGTGTTGCCCTCGCCGTGCTCCCCTGCCTGGAGGAGGTGCTCCCGCAGGTAGTACTTGATCGTGGCGGCCGGGACGCCCGTCCGCTCCGACAGCTCGCCGATGCGCATACGAGGGAGTCTATGACGGAAAGCGCGCCCGCGTTACCGTTGAGCCGCGGCCGGATCCCCTGCCCGAATCCACCCCACCGGAAAGGCGTTGCCCGATGAGCGACCTTCGGACGGCCCTCCTCGAAGAGCTCCGCGAGATCGCCGCGAAGCCGGTGCCCGGCTTCGACCCGGCGCTGGCCGACGACTTCGCCGCGACCGGCCGCCGCCTCCCCTACGAGGTCCAGTACTTCGCGCGCCGCCGCCACCTCGCCGCGCTCGCCATCGCCGGGGACGGCGCCGCGCTCTCGTCGCTGATCAAGGATGTGTGCCAGGAGCGGTCCTGGGCCCTGCCCGCGCATTGGGGCGAGGACTTCGACCCGCGCACGTGCGTCGACCTGTTCGCGTGCGAGACCGCGCAGACCCTCGCCGAGATCCTGCGGCTGCGCGAGGACGTCGAGGGCGCCGAGCAGGTCGAGGCCGAGATCCGCGAGCGGGTCCTCGACCCGTTCTTCGAGTCGGAGTTCCCGTTCTGGTGGGAGCTGCGCATCTCCAACTGGACCGCCGTGTGCGCGGGCGCCGCCGGGCTCGCCGCGCTCGCCCTCGGGTACGACACCGACGTCATCCGCGGCCGGGTCCTGCCCGCGCTCCAGAGCTACCTGTTCTCCTTCGGGCCCGACGGCGGCTGCGTCGAGGGCGTCTACTACTGGATCTACGGCTTCGGGTACTTCACGTACTTCGCGGAGGCCTGGCGCGAGGCCACCGGCGAGGACCTCCTCGAAGGGAACGAGGCCATCGCCGCGTTCCCGGCCCGCGCGCAGCTCTACCCCGGGTCGTTCGCGACGTTCGGGGACACCGACGCCGACCCGCTCCTGCCCGCGGGCCTGCTCACCCGCCTCCACGACCGGCTCGGTGCGGACCTGCCCGCCGCCGACCGGCCGCAGACGTTCGCCGAGGACGAGTGCGCGCGCTGGGCCCCGCTCACCCGCACCCTCGAATGGGGCCGGCCCCTCCCCGAGGAGATCGGCCCGGCCCGCACGCTCCTGCCCGAGGTCGGCTGGTTCGTCGAGCGCCGCCGGATCGGGCGCCGCCTGTGGGCCCTGGCCGTCAAGGGCGGCTACAACGAGGAGCCGCACAACCACCTCGACCTCGGCTCGTTCATCATCGCCGTCGACGGCGAGCAGCTCCTGTGCGACGCCGGGGCGGGGGAGTACACCGCCGCGTACTTCGGCGACGAGCGCTACGAGCAGGTCCACCCCTCGGCCGCGTGGCACTCCGTGCCCACCGTCGAGGGCGCCGCGCAGCAGCCCGGCGAGGACTCCCGCGCCGAGCTCGTCGACGGGCCCGAGGGCCTGGAGGTGTACGTCGACGCGTACGGCGACGGCGCGCTCATCCGCAAGTTCTCCTGGACCGACGACGGGATCGCCCTGCGCGACTTCGGACCCGAGCTGACGGAGACGTTCGTCAGCCGCATCCGCCCCGAGATCGAGGAGGATCGCGCCGTCTGGACCGGCGAGCGCGGCACCCTCATCCTCCACGGCGTCAACCCCGAGGACGCGGTGGTCGACTCGGTCGACACCGCCGACCACCGCGGCACCGCCGACCGCCTATGGGCGCTCCGCTTCGGCCTCCCCGCCGAGACCTCGCGCCTCCGCTTCGAGCTGCTCTAGGAGCCCGTCGGCCTTGAGGCGCTGTCGCGCCGCCGCTATCGCCTCCTTGGTGTGCTCGAACAGCCGCCCCTGCTGCCACAGCGGCTCCAGGACCCCCAGGGCCTCAAGGGGTTTCGCGTGGACCGGCTCCAGGCCCGAGAGGTACACGGCGATGCCGCGGTGCTCCAGGCGCTTGATCGCGTCGGCGAGCACCGTCGCCCCCGACGCGTCCATCGTGGACACGCGGCTCATGCGGAGCACGATCACCCGCACGTCCGCCACGTCCAGGAGCTGGAGCAGGAACCGGTGTGCCGCGGCGAAGAACAGCGGCCCTTCGAGGCGGTACGCCACGATGTGCTCGTGGAGCAGCGCCGCCTCCTCGTCGTGGTGGTCGTCGTGGTCGATCGGCTCCTCCTCCACCGACACCGACCGCGAGATCCGGCCCAGCGCCAGCAGCCCCGCCAGCGCGATCCCCACGGCCACGGCCCACACCAGGTTGAACACCACGGTCGCGCCGAGCGTCAGCCACATGACCGCCGCGTCGGCGCGCGTCGACCGCGCCAGCGCCAGCATCGACCCGACCTCGATCATCCGGATCGACGTCGCGATGAGCACGCCCGCGAGCGCCGCGAGCGGGATGTGCGCGACCAGCGGCGCCAGCGCCAGCATCATGACCGCCAGCACGAGCGCGTGCGAGAGCGACGCGAGGCGCCCGGCCGCGCCGGACCTGACGTTCACCGCGGTCCGCGCGAGCGCCCCCGAGGACGGCATGCCGCCGAAGAACGGGGTCACCAGGTTCGCCACGCCCTGCCCGAGGAGCTCGCGGTCGGGGTTGTGGTGGCGGCCGACGGTCATGTTGTCGGCGACCGTGGCCGACAGGAGCGACTCGAGCGCGCACAGGGCGCAGATCGCGACCGCCGCGGCCACCAGCTGCGGCGCCTCCGCGGCGAACGCGAGGAACCCGGCCTCCGGGGCGGGGATCGTGCGCGGCAGCGATCCGATGACCGCGACGTCCAGGTCCGCGAACCAGACCGCGGCGGTCGCGGCGACGACCGCGAGGAGCGGCGTCGGGATCTGGGAGTGCAGGCGCGAGCCGAGGAGGATCGCGACGA
This sequence comes from Glycomyces sp. NPDC047369, assembly GCA_040643255.1. GTDB lineage: Bacteria > Actinomycetota > Actinomycetes > Mycobacteriales > Micromonosporaceae > Glycomyces. Next base: position 142,860 of record JBEYTX010000006.1, read on the forward strand.
CCACGCCGGCGGCGACGCCGACCGGCGCCCAGTCCGGGCGGGCCGCGAACGCGTGCAGCGAGTCCCATGCGCCCGTGAGCATGTGCTCGTTCTGCGGTGGCAGTCCGAGTGCCGACGGCAGCTGCTGGACGGCGATGACGATCGCGACCCCGGCGGTGAAGCCCTCGACCACGGGCACCGGCACGTACCGCGCGTACCGGCCCGCGCCGGTCAGCGCGAGCGCCACGAGCATGAGCCCGGCCATGATCCCCACGAGCATGACGCCGGTGTGCGAGTGGGTCGCCGCGAGCGGCACGAGCACGACCGCCATGGTCCCGGTCGGGCCGGTGACCTGGAGGTTCGAGCCGCCCAGGAGCGCGGCGACGACCCCGGCGATGATGGAGGTGATGAGGCCCGCGAAGGCCCCCAGACCCGAGGCGATCCCGAACCCGAGCGCGAGCGGCAGGGCGACGACCGCGACGGTGAGCCCGGCGAGGAGGTCGGTGTGCCAGTGGCGGCGGACGTGCTGGAAGTCGGACCGTTCGGGAAACAGCTGTCGGAATCGTCGGCGTTTCGTGGCAGTTGTCTCTCGTATCGTGGTCATGAGCGTATTGTCCCGTCCGGTGGTACGGGAGGCCGCCTCCAACGCGCCGGGGCGGCGGCCACTTAGCTTGCTGCCGTAGGATCGCGACCGTGCGTGAGAGAGGTCTGGAGACGGCGGTCCGGGTCGGCGGCGCGGTCGTCGCGGCGGCCGCGGCGGCCCTCGCCGCCCTGATCGAATCGTTCCTAGTCCCGACCTACTGGGACGGGATCGCGGTCCCGCTCGCCGGGGCGCTCGCGTTCGCCGGGAACTGGGCGCTCGCCGCACTGGCGGTGTGGTGGACGGGGTCCAGGTGGGGCGCGCTGCTCACGTCGCTGGCGTGGTTCGCGGTGGTCCTGACCGCCTCGATGCCGACGTCGGCGGGGTCGCTGGTCATCAACAGCGGCTTCAACGGCTACGCGCTGCTCCTGGCCGGTACCGCCGGGATCGCCGTCGCGCTGTGGCGGTATTTTCGTCCCAGACCGAGCAAAGCCCCCTCTGCCCCGAAGGAGTCCCGACCGTGACCCTCCTCAGCCGCCTCCTGATGCCGCACTGGCCGTCGATCTACGGCTTCGCGCTGGGCCTGATCGCCGCGAACCTCGCGGGCCGGATCGCCTCGAACGTGTGGGGCGAGGGCACCGCGGTCGGCGACCTCGTGGGCCTGTACACCTTCGGCGCGATGGCCGCCGTGGCGATCGCGGCCGGGATCTGGTGGGGCGTGCGGCGCCGCCGCCAGGACATCACCGGCGAGCTGCTCGTGATCTTCCTGGTCGCGACTCTGTTCGCGGTCCTGATCAACCCGCTGATCGCGCGCGTCGACTACCCGGACCTCCAGGGCGTGTTCTCGCAGATCCCGATCTACTTCGCGCTGCTGGCCCTGTCGGGCTGGGTCGGGTTCCTCATCGTGATGGCCCTCGGCGTCGACCACTACGGCCGCGAGCTGAAGGCCACGAAGATCGCGTTCGAGCGCAAGGCCAGCCCCTCCAAGAAGACCGCCGCCGCTAAGGCCTGACCCGGTACCCGTACCGGTAGCGCTCGGCGTACCCGAGCCGCTCGTACATCGCGATCGCGGGCGCGTTGTCGGCCTCCACCTGGAGGACGGCGCGCGCCGCTTTCGCGTCCGCGCCCCACGATTCCAGGGCGGCCATGATCTCCATGCCCAGGCCCCGGCGGCGGTGGTCGGGAGCGGTGCCGATGCTGCCGACGGCCATGAGGTCCCCGGCGAGGGCGCCGCGCCCGCGGGCCGCGAGGACGCCGCCGCGCCGGATCTCGGCGTAGGCGCGGTCGGGCCCGGAGCCGAAGACCTTCGGGGCGGCGTGCGGGACGCCGCGGTCGGTCTGCGCGAGGAACGCCGCGCTCGGGGCGTGCCCGACGACCGCCTCGCCGTCGTAGCGGGTCTCCTTGAGCGCCTTGGCCATCACGACGGTCTCCAGCTCGTACGTCCAGCCGCGGGCGGCCAGCTCGTCGTCGAGGCGGCGCGTCACGGGCCCGGCCATGGAGACCTTCGGGACGAGGCCGCGCGCCTCGTACCAGTCGACGACCGCCGCCACCGCCGCGTCCGTGCCGCCCGGGGGCTCGGTGAGCGCCAGGACCGAGTTCGCGCGGTTGGTGAACCCGTCCGCGGCCCGCAGCAGCCAGCCGCCGAGCGTCTCGGTCTCCGTCGCGGGCCACGTCTCGGCGAGGAGTCGCTCGGTCCCGATGATCTCGGAGAACGGGGTGGGCTTCGGCGGGATCGGCCGCGCCGCGACCACGGCCGCGGCGTCGATGGTGACGACTGCCCCTGCTTCGGGCCGCACGCGCCAGTGCTCGGCGCCGAACTCGATAAGCTCGCCCGTGACGTCCGTGAACCGGCGACCGGGGCGGGCGTCGCGCAACCTGATCCGAACCGCCACGCGGCGGCCGACGTGTTCTGGTCCCAGCATCTGGCGCACCCCAAGCCTTCGGGTCTACTAGAGGAAATAAGCTTTAGGCTCATCTCAGCGCAGTCCGCCCGACTGCGCGCTGTAGGAAGGACGACTCGTGACTTACGTAATCGCCGAGCCGTGCGTGGACCTGCTCGACAGGGCCTGCATTGAAGAATGCCCCGTCGACTGCATCTACGAAGGCAACCGGAAGCTCTACATCCACCCCGACGAGTGCGTCGACTGCGGTGCGTGCGAGCCGGTGTGCCCGGTCGAGGCGATCTTCTACGAGGACGACGTCCCCGAGGAGTGGGCCGCCTACACCAAGGCCGACGTGGACTTCTTCGACGACCTGGGCAGCCCCGGCGGCGCCTCAAAGGTCGGCAAGATCGACAGCGACGTCGACTTCGTGGCCGGACTGCCGCCGAAGGCGGAGTAGTGGCCCTGCGCCGCCTCCGCGGCGCCTCGCCCGCGCGGCGGCTGCCGCGCTTCCCGTGGGACCGGATGGCCCCCTACAAGGAGCGCGCGGCCGCGCATCCCGACGGCCTCGTCGACCTGACCGTCGGCGCGCCCGTCGACCCGGTGCCCGACGCGATCCAGGCCGCGCTCCACGAGGCCGCCGCGATGCCCGGGTACCCCACGGTCGCAGGGCCCCCCGACCTCGCCGCCGCGATGCGCTCCTGGCTGCACCGCCACACCGGCGTCGCCGAGGACGTCGCGGTCCTGCCGACCGTCGGCTCCAAGGAGCTGGTCGCGAACCTGCCGTTCCAGCTGGGGATCGGCCCCGGCGAGACCGTCGCCTACCCGGAGATCGCCTACCCGACGTACGAGATCGGCGCGATCCTCGCGAAGGCCGACCCCGCGCCCGTCGCCGACCCGCGCGACGCCGCCGGGTCGCGCCTGCGCCTCGCGTGGATCAACTACCCGACGAACCCGACCGGCGAGACCGCCTCCGTCGAGCACCTGCGCGGCCTGGTCCGCTGGGCCCGCGAATCGGGGATCGTCCTCGCCTCCGACGAGTGCTACCTGACGCTCGGCTGGGACGACGACCACCCGCCCGTGTCCGTCCTCGACCCGCGCGTCAACGACGGCGACCTCACCGGCCTGCTCGCCGCGCACTCGCTGTCGAAGCGCTCGAACCTCGCCGGGTACCGCTCCGCGTTCCTCGCCGGGGACCCCGCGCTCATCGCCGACCTCCTGGAGATCCGCCGCCACGCGGGCTTCATGGTCCCGTGGGCCGTCCAGCGCGCCACGATCGCCGCCCTCCACGACGAGGAGCACGCGATCGCCCAGCGCGAGCGGTACCGCCGCCGCCGCGAGGTCCTGCGGGCCGCCGTCGAGTCCGCCGGGCTGCGCATCGACCACTCGACCGCGGGCCTCTACCTGTGGGCCACCCGCGACGAGGACTGCTGGGACACCGTCGCCTGGCTCGCCGAGCGCGGCATCCTCGCCGCCGCGGGGGAGTTCTACGGCGCCAAGGGGAACCGCCACGTGCGGCTGTCCCTGACCGCGACCGACGAGGCGATCGCGGACGCCGCGCAGCGCCTCAAATGAGCACACGTGAAAGGGGCCCGCAGCCATCGGCTGCGGGCCCCTTCGCGTTGCGTCCGTTAGTCCTTCGGAACCGCGGGGACGTCCACCGGCGGGTCGACCGGCGGCACCGCGCCGGTCACCGTCGCGAGGATGTCCTGGCAGGTCTGGGCGAGCGCCCCGATGTCCGGGATCGCCGGCGCGTCCCCGCCGCCGGGCACCGGCAGCGGCAGCGGCGGCAGCTGCTCGTACTCGTCGAGGCTCTCGGCCGGGATCGGCGCCCCGGCGTCGAGTGCGGCCTGAAGGTCGGTCAGGCACGTGGCGAGGTCGGTGAGCGCGGTCGGGTCGGGAACGGGCAGGTCGCCCGGCACCGGCAGGTCGCCCGCGCCCGGCAGCGGCGGAAGCTGCTCGCTGTTGACGGTCTGGACGTGGTCGGCGGTCTCTGCCGCTCCGACCGCCGGTGCGGCGGCCAGGACGGCGAACGGTACGGCGGCCCCGATGAGGATCGCGCGCCAGGTGTTCTTGCGTACTCCGTTGGACGTGGACTGTGCCATGAGGATTGCTCCTGTTGGTTGTCGGCCTTCCCGGCTCAGGTGCGGTCCTGCCTGTGACCGTCGGTGAGGACGGCCCGACCGCCCCGTCGGCACCGGGATGCCTAACTTTCCGTAGGACTTTATGTACTCGACGTAATCCGCGCACCGGTTCGAGAGAATCGACCGGGCAAATACCGACATCCTGCCCGACCGGAGCGCCCTGAGCAGGGGGATCGCCGCTAAACGACTTCGTCCGAAAGCCGACAGTGAAAAGCGGACCGATTGGCGGGCGTCGGACCCTTCGGCCACACTGGTCGGGTGACTGACTCGCTGCTCATCGGACGCGACCATCCCGCCTCCGCCCTGCGCGCGGCCGTCGACCGCACCGCGGCCAGCCACGGCGGACTCGTCCTCGTCGTCGGCGAGGCCGGCATCGGCAAGACCGCCCTGGTCACCGCGGCCGCCGCGGGCCGCCGCGACGAACTCCTCGTCGCCTTCGCGACCTCCTGGGAGTCCGAGGCCGTTCCCGACAACTGGCTGTGGCTCCAGGTCCTGCGGTCCATCCGCGGGCGCCTCGGCGACGACGCGTGGCGGTCCCTGCGCCCCGCCCCCGCGATCGACGTGCTCCTCGGCGAAGGCGAAGGATCCCGGCCCGTCGAGTTCGAACTCCACGACGCCGTCACCCAGCTGCTCATCGCCGCCTCCCGGCTCCGGCCCCTCCTCATCGTCCTCGACGACCTCCACTTCTCCGACGCCGCGAGCCTCGAACTGCTCAAGTTCGCCTGCCAGCACACGTTCTTCGAGCGGATCCTGTTCGTCGGCACCTACCGCGACTCCGAGATCGACCCCGGCCACCGCCTCCGCGGCCGCATGCTCCAGCTCGTCTCCAAGGCCGCCATGGTCGGCCTCGACGGCCTCCCCGACGACGGCGTCGCCGCCCTCGTCGAGGCCACCGTCGGCGCCGCCCCCGACCCCGCCACGGTCGCCGAGATCACCCGCCGCACCGGCGGCAACCCGTTCTTCGTCGAGCAGACCGCGCTCCTGTGGGCCTCCGGGCAGCCCGTCGACGCCACCAGCGCCGGCATGCGCGACGCCCTGCGCCGCCGCATCGACCAGCTCCCCGAGCCGATTCTGCGGATGCTCGTCCTCGCCTCCGTCGGCGGCCGCGAGTTCCACGCCGGCATCATGTCCCAGGCGTCCGGCATCGACCTCCAGCGCATCGAGGGCGCCCTCGACACCGCCTGCCAGACCCGTCTCGTCCGCCGCGAGCGCGACCGGTACGTGTTCGTCCACGACCTCGTCCGCGAGACCCTCTACAACACGATGGCCCCCGACGAGGCCGCCCACCACCACGGCTGCGTCGTCCGCGCCCTCGTCGCCGACGAGTCCCTCCAGAAGCACATGCTCATCACCGAGATCGCCCACCACGCCTGGCTCGCCGGGGACGACCTCGACCCGGAGACCGCCGTCGACCTCATCTCCCGGGCGGGCGCGAAGGCCAACGCCTGCATGAGCATCGGCGGCGCCGAGAAGTTCTTCCGCCGCGCCGTCGAGCGGTGCACGCCCGCCATGGCCCGCCAGCGGGTCCTGCTGCGGATCCAGCTCGCCGACGCCGTGTGGTGGCTCCGGCGCGAGGACGAGGCCCGCGGCGTCTACGCGCTGGCGCTCCAGGAGGCCGAGGACCTCGGCGACCCGATGCTCCTCACCCGCGCCGCCATGGGCGCGCCCCAGGGCGAGCGCCTCCCCGAACTGGTGCGGCTGAAGACCCTCGCCTACGAGGGCCTCGCGGGCGGGCCGCCCGCGCCGGGCCTCGACCACGAGGCGCTCACCCGGCAGCTGCTGTACCGCTTCATGATCGCCGCGCGCGAGTCCGGCGACGAGGAGGACATCTCGTTCGGCCTGTGGGCCTCCCACGCCGCGAACTGGGGCCCCGGCACCGCCGCGCAGCGCCAGGAGATCGTCGAGGAGCTCGCCGAGATCACCCGCCGCACCGGCGACGAGGAGATGCGGCTGCTGTCGTCCTCGCTGCGGTGGGTCGTGCTCCTGGAGCAGGGCGACCCGGCGTTCCTCGCGCAGCTCGCCGAGTTCCGCGCCCTCGCCGACGCCGCCGAGTCCGACCACTGGCGCGGCGGCTCCAGCGTCGACCAGGCCATCATCGACATGTTCCAGGGCCGCTTCGACGCCGCGCAGGCCCGCATCGACGAGGCCGCCGCGCTCATGGACGGCGAACGCCCCCACCTCGACCTCGTCGACCACCTCCGCTGGGAGCTCCAGCTCGCGCGCGGCGGGGCCCCCGACGTCTCCGAGGTGCACCGGTCGCACTTCGGCGGCCAGTACGGCGACCTGCTCTCCGGGATCAGCGCCCTGCGCCGCGGCGAGACCGGCCGGGCCCGCGGCCTCCGCGACCGCTTGGCCGCCGCCGACGGCCAGTACGGCTCGTGGGAGTCGCTGATGCTGCGCTTCGAGGCCGAACTCGCGGCCGCCGACGGCGACGCCGAACTCGCCCGCAGCGTCTACGACCGGCTCGCGCCCTACCCCGACGAATGGCTGGTCGCCATGTGGGGCACCAGCATCGCCGGTCCCGTCAGCCACTGGCTCGGCGTGCTCGCCGTCGTCCTGGACGAACCCGAGCGCGCCGCCGCCCACTTCGCGACCGCCGCGGCCCAGGCCGACCTGCTCGGCGCGGCGCCCTGGTCGGCCCTCGCCCGCTCCGGCCTCGCCTGCCTGGCGGCGCCGGCCGCGCCCGCCCCCGACGCCGGCGACGTGTTCCGCCGCGACGGCGCCACCTGGACCCTCGCCTACGCCGGGACCGTCCTCCACCTGCCCCACGCGAAGGGCCTCGCCGACCTGCGCGAGCTCCTGTCCCGCCCGGGGGAGGAGATCGCCGCCGCGGACCTGCTCGACCCGTCCGAGGCCGTCGCCGCCGACGCCCGCCTGGGCGGCGACGACCTCCTCGACCCCGAGTCCCGCGCCCGCTTCCGCGAGCACCTCGAGGCCCTCGACGAGCAGATCGACACCGCGGCCGCGGTCGGCGACGACGCCCGCGCCGCCGCCCTCGACGCCGAGCGGCAGGCCCTCATCGAGCACCTCAAGGCCGCCACCGGCCTCGGCGGCCGCTCCCGGCGCCTCGGCGACAACCACGAGCGGGCCCGCAAGACCGTCACCAACCGGATCCGCAACACCCTCAAGAAGATCGAGGACGGCCACCCCGCCCTCGGTAGCCACCTCCGCGAAGCCGTCACCACCGGCTCCTCCTGCGCCTACCGGCCCGGACCCGGCAGTCCCAAGTGGACGCTGTGACGCGAAGGGGCCGGGAGGGCGCCTGCCCTCCCGGCCCCGCCGGGTGTTTCCAATGAAGCCTCACTTGCGGTTGTAGGCCCTGAGCGTCAGGAACCCGAACACCGCGATGAACCCGGCCGACCAGATCAGCGTCGTCGCGACCGCCCCCGACGGCGACGTCCCGTCGAACAGCCCCCGCACCCCGTCCACGAGCTGCGAGATCGGCGTGTTCTCGACGACCGGCCGGAGCCAGCCGGGCATCGTCGCCGGGTCGACCATGATGTTCGACAGGAACGTCAGCGGGAACATGATCGACATGGAGATCGACATGACGGTCTTCTCCGACCGCGTGATGAGCCCCAGCCACGTCCACACCCACGAGAACGCGAAGCAGAACACCAGCAGCAGCGCCACGCCCAGCAGCACGCCCGCCGCGCCGCCAGCGGGCCGGTAGCCCATGATCATGCCGGTGCCGAACATGATCGCCCCCGCCGCGGCGTACCGGAACATGTCCGCCAGCAGGTACCCGACCATGGGCGCGGCCCGCCAGATCGGCAGCGTCCGGAACCGGTCCGACACGCCCTTGTTGATGTCGATGTTCACCGACATGCCGGTGTAGATCGTCGTCATGACGATGCTCATGACCATGATCCCCGGCAGCAGGAACTGGAGGTAGTCGCCGGTGCCGCCCGCGATCGCGCCACCGAACAGGTACGTGAACATCAGCAGCATGATGATGGGGAACACCAGGATGTCGCCCAGCTGCTCGGGCACGTGCTTGATCTTCAGCATCGATCGCCACGCGAACGCCCGCGCCGACGCGAACGCGCTCGGCGGGGCCGGCCGCTCGCCCTGGTTCAGCAGCTTCCGCAGCCGCTCCTTCGCAACGGGGGCCGGCGCGTCCTGGTCGGTGCTCGTCTTCGTCTCGGTGAAAGCCATGATCGGTTCTTCCTCTGTCTCTCTCAAGTGGGCTGTCTAGGCGCCGACGCGCTCGGTGAGGGCGAGGAAGACCTCGTCCAGGCTCGGCTGGCCGAGCGAGAAGTCGTCGACGAGGATGCCGGCCTTCGCCAGCTCGCTCAGCGCGTGCGCGCCCTGCACGGCGTTGTCCTGCCCGGGCAGCAGCCGCGCGGTGAGCGCCACCGGGTCGTCGTCCAGCTCGACCAGTGCCTCTTCGCCCCTGGCCCGCAGGGCCTCCGCGAGGACGCTCCTGGCGTGCTCGCGCTGGTCGGTGTGGTGCAGGCGCAGCTTGATCGAGCCCGCGCCCACCGAGGACTTCAGCTGCCCCGGCGTGCCCTCGGCGATGACCTTCCCGGTGTCGATGACCGCGATGCGGCTCGCCAGCTGGTCGGCCTCCTCCAGGTACTGGGTCGTCAGGAGCACCGTGGTGCCCTCGCCGACGATGGTCCGCACGACCTCCCACACCTGGTTGCGGCTGCGCGGGTCCAGGCCCGTCGTCGGCTCGTCCAGGAACAGCAGCCTCGGCGTGATGATGATCGACGCGGCGATGTCCAGGCGCCGCCGCATCCCGCCCGAGTACGCCTTCACCTGCTTGCCCGCAGCGTGCGCGAGCCCGAACGCCTCCAGCAGGTCCCCGGCGCGCGACCGCGCCGCGGGCTTCCCGAACCCGTACAGCCGCGACAGCAGCACCAGGTTCTCCACGCCCGTCAGGTCCTCGTCGAGCGACGCGTACTGGCCCGTGAGGCTCACCTGCGTGCGCACCGCCGACGGGTCCGCGACGATGTCGCTGCCGAACACCTCGGCCCGGCCCGCGTCCGGACGCAGCAGGGTCGCCAGCATCCGCACCGTCGTCGTCTTCCCCGCCCCGTTCGGCCCGAGCACCCCGTACACGGTCCCCGCGGGGACCTCCAGGTCCACACCGTCGACGGCCTTGATGTCCTTGAAGTGCTTGACGAGCCCCTCGGCCCGGATCGCGGTCTCGCTTGCCATGTCGGCCTCCTGAGTGAATTACTGCCTTCACTCCAGAGGCGCTACACGGCCCGCCAGAAGCCGCGAGGCCCCGCTACACGCGATGTAGCGGGGCCTCGAAACTTCGCAGTGGCGTCAGTCCGCCAGGTGCTTCGGCCGCACGACCAGCCAGAACAGCAGCGTCGCCGCGCCGCAGCCGACCGCGATCGCCGCCGCAGTGGTGTTCCACACGCCCGGCAGCGACAGCTCGTAGAACCGCGCGAACGGCGGGACCGCCAGCACCAGGACGAACGCGCCCGCGCACACCCCGACCAGCAGGCCCTTCCACCACACGTACGGCTTCGCGACGATCGCCAGCGCCACCAGCGCGAGGCTGAACAGCGTGATCGCCGCGGTCGTCTGCGGCAGGTCCGAGTCGTAGCCGTCGTGCGCGAGCGCCGCCAGGTACACCGCGAACGTCGGCACCGCGCAGCAGATCCCCGCCGGGATCGCGAACTTCAGGACCCGCTTCACGAACCCGGGCCGGGCCCGGTCGAACGTCGGGGCGAGCGCGAGGAAGAACGCCGGGATGCCGATCGTGAACGCGTTGATGAGCGACTGGTGGATCGGCAGGAACGGGTACGGCAGCGGGTCGTTGCCCGCGAACCACGCGATCGACGCGCCCACGGCGATGAACAGCGCCAAAGCGATCGCGTACACGGTCTTGGTGAGGAACAGGTTCGAGACCCGCCCGATGTTGCCCAGCACCCGGCGGCCCTCGGCGACCACGTGCGGGAGCGTCGCGAACTCGTCGTCCAGGAGCACCACCTGCGCCACGGAGCGGGCCGCGGCCGAACCGGACCCCATCGCGATCCCCAGGTCCGCGTCCTTCAACGCGAGGACGTCGTTGACGCCGTCGCCGGTCATCGCCACGGTGTGCCCGCGCGACTGGAGGGCCTTCACGAACGCCTGCTTCTGGTGCGGCTTCACGCGCCCGAAGATCGTCGCCCGCTCCAGCAGGTCCGCCAGCTCCTCGGGGTCCTCGGGGAGGCGCCGGGCGTCCACGGTGTCCGCGGCCCCTTCGACGCCGAGCTGCGCCGCGACCGCGCCGACCGCGGCCGGGGAGTCCCCGGAGATGATCTTGACGGCGACGCCCTGCTCCCTGAAGTAGGCGAGGGTCGCGGCCGCGGTGGAGCGCAGGCGCTGGCGCAGGACGACGAGCGCCTGGGCCTTGACGCCGGTGACGCCGCCGGTGGTGGACGCGGTCTCGGCGGTCACCAGCGACAGGACCCGCAGGCCCTGCGCGGCGAGCATGTCGGCTTCGAGGAGCACCGGGTCGCCGGCGTCCAGGAGCACGTCGGGGGCGCCGAGGAGCCACGTGCCGTGGTCGGTGAAGCGGGTCCCGGACCACTTGCGCGCGGAGGAGAACGGCATGACGTCGATGACCCGCCACCGCGGGTCGGCGACCTGCTGCTCCTCCAAGTGGGACTCGACGGCCTGCATGGTCGGGTTGGGGCTGTCGTCGGCCGCGGCGAGCGCGGCGAGGGCCTCCAGGGACGCGGCCCGGTCGCCGCCTTCGATCGGGCGGATCTCGTCGACGTCCATGCCGCCCTCGGTGAGCGTCCCGGTCTTGTCCAGGCACAGCACGTCGGTGCGGGCGAGCCCCTCGATCGCGGGCAGCTCCTGCACGAGGCACTTGCGGGCGCCGAGGCGGACCACGCCGACCGCGAACGCCACGGAGGTGAGCAGCACCAGGCCCTCGGGGATCATCGGGACGATCCCGGCCACGGTGGAGACGATGATGTCGCGCCAGTTCTGCGCGTCGGCGGCCTGGCTGACGATGAGGAGGATCGCGATCGGGACGATGAGCCAGTTGATGAGCTTGATGAACCGGTTGATGCCTTCGCGCAGTTCCGAGCGGGCCAGCGTGAACTTGCTGGCCTCCTCGACGAGCTTGGCGGCGTAGGAGTCCGCGCCGATGTGCTCGGCCCGGAACAGGCCGGTGCCGGCGACGGCGAAGGACCCGGACCTGACGGCGTCCCCGGGGGCCTTGGCGACCGGGTCGGCCTCGCCGGTGAGCAGCGACTCGTCGATCTCGAGGTTCCGGGACTCCACGACGGGGCCGTCGACGACGACGCGGTCGCCGGGCTCGACGAACACGAGGTCGTCCTTGACGATCTTGTTCGGCTCGATCTCCTGGACCTCGCCGTCGCGCAGGACCTTCGCGTTGGCCTGGTTCATGAGCGACAGCTTGTCGAGGGTGCGCTTGGCGCGCAGCTCCTGGATCGTGCCGATGAGGATGTTCGCGATGATGACGCCCGCGAACAGGCCCTGCTTCCAGCCGCCGAACGTCACGGCGATCACGGCCAGCACGCCGATGACGGCGTTGAGCGGGGTGAACAGGTTGGCGCGCAGGATGGCCGAGAACGGGCGGCTCGTGTGCCGCTTGGCCTCGTTGACGGCTCCGGCCTCGACGCGCTCGGCCACCTCGGCGGCCGTCAGGCCGCGGTCGCCTGCCAGCATGGGTGTTGTCACGTCGACAGCTTATGCGACGTTCGCCGTCCTGTATCACCGCCGAAGGACCGGGATACGGCAATCGCTCCTCCGCCGTCCGGCCGATGCCGCAGCGGCGGAATCCGATTGCGGCCCGGCGGGGCCCGTTCCGTAGAATCCCTGATTATGGCCAATGTACTCACACCGCAGGGCGAGGACTTCCCTCGCTGGTACCAGGACGTCATCGCCAAGGCCCAGCTGGCCGAGAACGGGCCGGCCCGCGGGTCGCAGGTGATCCGACCGACTGGCTTCGCCCTGTGGGAGCGCATGACGGCCGAGATGGACGCCCGCATCAAGGAGACCGGCACGGAGAACGCCTCGTTCCCCCTGCTGATCCCCGAGTCCTACTTCACGCGCGAGGCCGACCACGTCGAGGGCTTCGCGCCCGAGCTGTGGATGGTCACGCACGGCGGCGGCAAGGAGCTCGAAGAGAAGCTCGCGATCCGCCCCACCTCCGAGACCGTCATCGGCGAGTACATGGCGAAGTGGGTGAACTCCTACCGCGACCTGCCCCTGCTGCTCAACCAGTGGTGCAACGTCATGCGCTACGAGCTGCGCACCCGCCTGTTCCTGCGCTCCTCGGAGTTCCTGTGGCAGGAGGGCCACACGGTCCACGACAGCTACGAGGACGCCCACGCGTTCACGCTGCGGATCCTCCACGAGGTCTACGCGGACTTCATGGAGAACGTCCTGGCGCTGCCGGTGCTGCGGGGCATCAAGACCGAGGCCGAGCGCTTCGCCGGGGCTCTGAACACGTTCGCCGTCGAGTCGCTCATGCGCGACGGGAAGGCCCTCCAGATGGGCACCTCCCACGAGCTGGGCCAGAACTTCGCGAAGGCCTTCGACATCCAGTTCCAGGGCAAGGACGGCAAGCAGGCCCACGGCTGGACCACCTCGTGGGGCACCTCGACCCGCATGATCGGCGGGCTCATCATGGGCCACGGCGACGACGCGGGCCTGCGCGTGCCGCCGAACCTCGCGCCCGTCCAGGTCTGCGTCATGGTCGTCAAGGACACCGACGAGGTCCAGTCCGCCGCGCGCAAGGTCTACGACGAGCTCAAGGGCGACGGCCTGCGCGTCAAGCTCGACGACCGCGGCGACACGGCCTTCGGCCGCCGCGCCGTGGACGCCGAGCTCAAGGGCTACCCGGTCCGCATCGAGATCGGCCCCCGCGACCTGAAGAACGGCGAGGCCACCGTGGTCTCCCGCGTCGAGGGCTCCAAGCAGACGATCCCGCTCGGGATGCTCGCCGAGGCCGTCGCCGCCGCGCTCCAGGGCGCGCAGGAGCAGCTGTGGAACGAGGCCCTGGAGTTCCGGGAGTCGCACACCGCCGACGCGGCCACCGTCGAGGAGGCCGTCGAGGCCGCCCAGACCGGGTACGCGCGCCTGCCCTGGGACGCCTGCGGCGTCGAAGGGGAGCGCAAGGCCGCCGAATCCGCGGTGACCGTGCGGGTCCTGCAACGCGAGGACGGCTCCGTACCGGACTCCCTGGATGAACCCGGTCTCATCGCCTACCTCGCCCGGTCGTACTGATCCGGCCGTGCGCTAGACTCGGTCGCTGTACATGAGCTTTGGGACGGGTGCCCTCTCAACAACCGTGACGCAAAGCCAGGTTTCAGCGCGAACGCAATCCGGAGTGATTCCCCTGGAAGGCGCGCGCGCTGCGTGATCCTTATTACAGGAGTAACAAGAACGTGGCAGTGAAGATTCGCCTCACGCGCATGGGGAAGATCCGTACTCCCCAGTACCGCATCGTCATCGCCGACTCGCGGACCAAGCGCGACGGCAAGGTCATTGAGAACGTCGGGATCTACCACCCGAAGGAGAACCCGTCCCGGATCGAGGTCAAGTCCGACCGCGTCCAGCACTGGCTCTCCGTCGGCGCCCAGCCGACCGACCAGGTCAAGGCCATCCTCCGCAAGACCGGCGACTGGCAGCGCTTCAAGGGCCTGCCCGAGCCGGGACCGCTGAAGGTCGCCGAGCCGAAGCCCGAGAAGGAGTCGCTGTACGTGGCGGCCCTCAAGGAGTCCGGTATCGACCCGTCGAAGGCCTACGTCTCGGAGGAGGCCGCCAAGGCCGCCGACACGAAGCCCGCGTCGAAGTCGAAGAAGTCCGCCGAGAAGGCCGACGAATCCGCTAAGACTGAAGAGGTCAAGGCGGAGGCCACTGAGGCGTCCGACGAAAAAGGGGAGTAGACCGTGCTGCGACCGGCGCTTGAACACCTTGTGAAAGGCATCGTCGATCACCCTGACGATGTCCGTGTCCGTCTGGTCGACTCGCGTCGCGGCAAGCGCCTGGAAGTCCGGGTCAACCCGGACGACCTGGGCACGGTGATCGGCCGCGGCGGCCGCACCGTCAACGCGCTGCGGCAGGTCATCGGCTCGATCGGCGGGCGCGGCATCCGCGTCGAGGTCGTCGATTCCTACTGAGGTCTGAGTGCGACAGCCCCGGGGGTCACCCCCGGGGCTGTCGTGCTGCAAGGAGAGGCAAGCAATGGCAGAGGTCGTGGTCGGCCGCATCGTCCGCCCCCACGGGCTGCGCGGCGAGCTGATCGTCGAGGTCCGCACCGACGATCCCGAGGCCCGGTTCCAGCCCGGCGTCGAGTACGCCACGAAGAACGGCCCCCTGAAAGCGGTCACGGTGCGCTGGCACCAGGGCCGGCCCATGGTCGGCTTCGAGGGCGTGCCCGGCCGCACCGAGGCGGAGCTGCTGCGCGGCGTGCTGCTCTCGGTCGACGTCGACGAGGACGACCTCGCCGAGGACGAGTTCCGCGACGACGACCTGGCGGGCCTCCACGTGATCGAGACCGACGGGTCCGCGGTCGGCATCGTGGCGCGCATCGAGCACGGCGCGGGCCACGAGACCCTCGTCGTCAAGCGCCAGGGCACGCATCCGGCGCGCATCCCGTTCGTCGCCGAGATGGTCACCGAGATCGACTTCGACGGCGGGATCATCGTCGTCGACCTCCCGCCGGGTCTCCTGGAGCTGTAGTGAAGATCGACGTCGTCACCGTCTTCCCCGAGTACCTCGCCCCCCTCGACCTCTCGCTCATCGGGCGCGCCCGCGACAAGGGCCTGCTCGACCTCAACGTCCACGACCTGCGCCGCTGGACCCACGACGTGCACCACTCGGTCGACGGCGCCCCCGCGGGCGGCGGCGCCGGGATGGTCATGAAGCCGCAGCCGTGGGGCGAGTGCCTCGACGAGCTCGTTCCCGGAGAAGCGAAGCCGCGGCTGCTCGTCACCAGCCCCGCCGGGCGGCCCTTCACGCAGGCCATGGCTCACGAGCTGGCGGCCGAGCCGTGGCTCATGTTCGCCTGCGGCCGCTACGAGGGCATCGACCAGCGCGTCGTCGACTACGCCGCCGACCGCATGGAGGTCACCGAGGTCTCCATCGGCGACTACGTGCTCTTCGGCGGCGAGGTCGCGGTCCTCGCGATCGTCGAAGCGGTGACCCGCCTCGTCCCCGGCGTCCTCGGCAACGCCGCCTCCCTCGACGACGAGTCGCACAACGCGGGCCTCCTGGAGGCCCCCGCCTACACGCGGCCCGCCGAGTGGCGCGGCCACGAGGTCCCGCCGGTCCTCCTCTCGGGGGACCACGGCAAGGTCGACCGGTGGCGGCGTGAGCAGGCACTCCTGCGCACCGCGCGGGCCCGCCCGGATTTGCTGGAGCGCCTCGACCCGGGTAGCCTCGATGAACGTGACCGGCTCCTCCTCGAAGGGGCCGGGCTCGCCGCGCCCGGGCAGGGTGTGGCAGAGTAAGACGGTTCCCCGTGACGTCCCGCCCGTTCAAGCGGTACCTCTCCCGGATCGGAACTTCTGAACTTCCATCAACGAGGGTTGAAACCAATGAACATTCTGGATGAGCTGAACGCCGCCTCCATGCGCGCCGACGTGCCGGACTTCCGTCCCGGCGACACCGTCAAGGTCAACGTCCGGATCCAGGAAGGCAACCGGTCCCGTGTCCAGGTGTTCCAGGGCGTCGTGATCCGCCGCCACGGCGGCGGTCTGGGCGAGACCTTCACGGTCCGCAAGATCAGCTACGGCATCGGCGTCGAGCGCACCTTCCCGGTGCACGGCCCCATGGTCGACTCGATCGAGATCGCGATGCGCGGCAAGGTCCGCCGCGCGAAGCTGTACTACCTGCGCGACCGCAAGGGCAAGGCCGCGACCAAGATCAAGGAGCGCCGCGAGGTCTGATCCTTCGCAGCTTTCGGAGAACCCCGGGCACCCGCCCGGGGTTTTTCCATACCCTCCGTTTTCCGCTACGCTCACCGCATGAGTCCCGGTTCCCCCGACGGGGCGAAGGGCCCCCGCCGCATCGATTGGAGCCGCCTCCCCGGTCCCGGCGGGCCCGGCGCCCCCGTGCCCCCCAAGGGCCCCGCCAAGCCGCCCGGCCGCCCCGGCGCCCCGTTCGCGGGCCGCCCGCCCGCCACGGACGCCACACAACGCCTGAACCGCCCCGAAGGCCCCACGGGCGCACGCGACCGCGTCACCGGCGCCCACGACCGCGTGAGCGGATCGCACGACCGGGTCTCCGCCTCCCACGACCGCGTCTCGGCCGCGCACCGCACCGTCTCCGGCGCGCACGACGCCGTCAAGCCGAAGAAGGAGTCCGAGAGCCGCCTCTCGCAGCCGCACAAGCGCCAGTACCTGTCGCTGTGGATCGAGCTGCCGCTCCTCCTCGTCGTCGCGTTCTCCGCGGCGGTCCTGCTGCGCACGTTCGCGGTGCAGCCCTTCTACATCCCGTCCGGCTCCATGGAGCAGACCCTCCAGGAGGGCGACAAGGTCCTCGTCCTCAAGCTCACCACGACGCTGCGCACCCCCCAGCGCGGCGAGGTGGTCGTCTTCCGCGGCACCGACTCCTGGGACCCCGAGTACCGGCCCGCGGGCGGCGACGGCGGCTGGGTCGACGACCTCACCACCGGCGTCCTCGACCTCATCGGCCTCGCCGAGCCCGACGAGAAGGACTTCATCAAGCGGGTCATCGCCGTCGGCGGCGACACCGTCATGTGCTGCGACGCCGACGGGAACGTCGTCGTCAACGGCGTGTCCCTCCACGAGGACGCCTACGTCTACGACAACGCGCCCATCGACCCCGAGCCCGGCACGTGCCACTCGAGGCGCTTCGACCAGGTCGTCATCCCCGAGGGGGAGGTGTGGGTGATGGGGGACCACCGCGGCAACTCGAAGGACTCGCGGTGCCAGGGCCCGGTCCCGGTGGAGAACATCATCGGCCGGGCGATCGCCCTCGTCTGGCCCACCGACCGCGCGACCGAACTGGAGATCCCCGACTCCTTCGACGCGCTCGACGGGACCACCGGAGCCGAAGGGGCCCAGTCCGCCTCGGGCACCGCCGGGGACGGCCTCCCGGCGGCGTGGGGCACGGCCTGGGACTCACCGCCTTCGTTGCCCGCCACCGCGACCACCGCCCCTGCCGCCGGAGCGCGAGCGCGTAGACTCGCACCGTGATCGAAGAAGGGCAGGCGCCCGGCGCCGACGGCGAGGGCGCCGAGGAGACCTCCGACAAGCAGCAGCCCAAGAAGAAGGGGTCGTTCTGGAAGGAACTCCCCATCCTCCTGGGCGTCGCCATCCTCGTGGCGATCGTGGTGCGCACCTGGGTCGTCCAGACCTACTACATCCCCTCCGGATCGATGGAGAACACCCTCCAGATCAACGACCGGGTGCTCGTCAACAAGCTCGTGTACGACTTCTCCGAACCCGAGCGCGGCGAGATCATCGTCTTCACCGCGCCCGAGTCGTGGCGGTCGGTCATGGAAGAGGACGAGTTCATCAAGCGGGTCATCGCCGTCGGCGGCGACCACGTCGTCTGCTGCGACGACCAGGGCCGGATCACCGTCAACGGCGTCGCCCTCGACGAGGACTCGTACCTGTTCACCAACCCGGTCACCGGGGAGCAGGACCCGCCCTCCCAGGACCCGTTCGACGTCATCGTCCCCGAGGGGCGCCTGTGGGTCATGGGCGACCACCGCTCCGCCTCCGGCGACTCCCGCGAGCGGTTCATCCGCACCGGCGGGAACGTCGACGCCTCCACGATCGAGGTCGACGCCGTCATCGGCAAGGCCTTCGTCCTGTTCTGGCCCTTCGGCGACTTCAACTGGTTCTCCATCCCGGAGACCTTCGACGACGTCCCGGACCCGTCCTGACCGTGCTCCGCCCGGCCCCTTCCCGGATGCGGCGCGACGGCGACCTGTACGCGCTGGAGGCCGCGCTGTCCCGGCGCGGCCTCGGCCCGGTCGCCGGGACCGACGAGGCCGGCCGCGGCGCGTGCGCCGGGCCCCTGGTGGTCGCGGCGGTCATCCTGCCGCCGAGCGCCCGCCTGGAGGAGCTGAACGACTCGAAGCTGCTCACCGAGGCCGCGCGCGAGCGCGTCTACGAGCGGCTGCGCCGGTCCCGCGCCCTCATCGGCGTCGTCGCCTACCCGCCGCGCGAGATCGACCGGCGCGGCGTCGGCGTCTGCAACCTCGAAGGCATGCGCGTCGCGGTGGCCCGCCTGCCCGAGCGTCCCGGGTACACGCTCACCGACGGGTTCCCCGTCCCGGGCCTGCCCGGGAGCCTCGGGGTCGTCAAGGGCGACCGCACGGCCGCGTGCGTGGCCGCGGCCGGCGTGGTCGCGAAGGTGACCCGGGACCGGATCATGGCCGAGCTCGACGGCCGCCACCCCGAATACGGCTTCGCGGTCCACAAGGGATACGGGACGCCCGCGCACGAGGAGGCGATGCGCCGCTTCGGGCCCTGCGGGGAGCACCGCTTCTCGTACGCCAACGTCGCCGCGCTCGCCGTACCCGCCGCCGTCTGAACCGGGTTTACCGGGTCCGCCCGGCGTGAATCCGGGACGGGCGGGGCAAGCCGCGTCCGCGGCGGGGCATGCGCGCACTATCGTGGTTACCGTCGCATTGAAGGAGGAGCGTTGAGCGCCGAGGACCTCGAGAAGTACGAGACCGACATGGAGTTGCAGCTGTACCGGGAGTACCGGGACATCGTGCGGCAGTTCACCTACGTCGTCGAGACCGAGCGGCGGTTCTACCTGGCCAACGCGGTCGAGGTCAACGTGCGGGGAGCCGACGCGGAGACCTACTTCGAGGTCGAGATGAGCGACGCGTGGGTCTGGGACATGTACCGCCCGGCCCGCTTCGTCAAGCACGTCCGGGTCCTGACCTTCAAGGACGTCAACGTCGAGGAGCTGGACAAGCCCGACATGACGCTGCCGTAGCGTCCGCCCGAGCACGGAGTGGTCCGCCCGACCCGCCGGTACCATTGGCCCGGTGTCCACACTCCGTGATGTGATCAGCGCGCACACCGACCTCACGTCGAACTCCGCGGCCCACCTCCAGCGGCTCGTCGCCGAATGGCAGCTCCTCGCCGACCTCTCCTTCGCCGACTTCCTCCTGTGGGGCGCCGTCAAGGACCACCCGGGCCGGTACGTGTGCCTCGCCCAGGTCCGTCCCACGACCGGCCCCACCGCCTACGAGGAGGACCAGGTCGGCCGCCTCCTCGAAGGCGAGGACGCGAAGCACCTGAGCGTCGCGTACACCGAGGGCCGGATCTTCCGCGAGGGCGACCCGGTCTGGCGCGGCGACGTCGCCGCCCGCCACGAGGCCATCCCGGTGCGCCGCCGCGACCGCAGCCAGGTCATCGCCGTCGCCGCCCGCGACACGAATCTCTCGGACACCCGCAGCCCCTCCCACCTGGAGCTCAACTACCTCAAGACCGCCGACTACCTGGTGCAGATGCTCACCGACGGCGGCTTCCCGCCCCCGCTGCTGCCCGGCGAGCCGACCACCGCGCCGCGCATCGGCGACGGCCTGGTCCGCATCGGCGCCGACGGCCTCGTCCGCTACGCCTCCCCGAACGCGCTCTCGGCGTACCGCCGCATGGGCGTCACCGGGCACCTGCGCGACCGCGACCTCGCCGAGCTCACCCGCAGCCTCCCCTCCGACCCCGAGGTCGGCGCCGACGCGGCCCGCCGCATCGCCGACGCGCTCGCGGGCGGCACGCCGCGCCGCAAGGAGATCGAGGCGAAGGGCGCCACGGTCCTCATGCGGGCGCTGCCGCTGCGGCCCGGCGGCAAGGCCGCGGGCGCGCTCGTCCTCGTGCGCGACATCACCGAGGTCCGGCGCCTCGACCGCGAGCTGGTCACCAAGGACGCGACGATCCGCGAGATCCACCACCGCGTCAAGAACAACCTCCAGACCGTGGCCGCGCTGCTGCGCCTTCAGGCCCGCCGGGTCGGCTCCCCGCAGGCCCGCCAGTCCCTGGAGGAGTCGGTGCGGCGCGTCGCCTCGATCGCGCTCGTCCACGAGACCCTGTCCCAGTCCGGCGACGAGTCCGTGGGCTTCGACCAGATCGTCGACCGCGTCGCCTCCATGGCCGTCGAGGTCTCGGTCGCCGAGTCGAAGGTGACGCTGCGCCGCGAGGGCACCTTCGGGGTCCTGCCCTCGGAGTACGCGACGCCGCTGGTCATGGTCGTCAACGAGCTCATCCAGAACGCCGTCGAGCACGCCTACCCGCCCGGCCAGGACGGCGAGGTCGTCATCGGCGTCGAGCGCGACGGCGACCGCTTCCGCGTCACCGTCTCCGACCACGGCAAGGGCCTCCCCGAGAACTTCCGCATCGCCGACTCGACCCGCCTGGGCCTCCAGATCGTCCACACCCTCGTCACCGGCGAGCTGCGCGGCACGATCGACATGCGCCCGCGCGCCGAAGGCGGCACGGAGGCCGTGGTCGACTTCGCTCTCCAGTAACACTCGTCCCGCATGCCGGTACGGCCGGATCCCGTCACCGCGGGTCCGGCCGGACGCGTGTCACCTTCATGTGACCTGCTGTCCAGGGAGCGGGACGTCGAGTGCAGTGGACGGGAACCTGTGTCATGCTTCTAGGCATGTCTCGCGCACACGGGCTCCGACTGGTGGCACGCCGCCACGTCGACTTCTGCCGTGTGTTCAGCGCCGCTTGTCTGATGCGCGCTTAATTCCTTCCGGCTTTTCCGCCGACGAACCACGCCACACCTGTGTCCGCGATGAGGAGTACCGTGCCAACGCCAACGCGCAAACCGTCCCGCCCCAAAGGCCAAGGCCAGTGGGCCATGGGCCACCGGGAGCCGCTCAACAAGAACGAGCAGTCCAAAAAGGACGACAACCCGCTGAACGTGCGGCAGCGCATCGAGGGCATCTACGCTCACGGCGGCTTCGACTCGATCGACCCGGCCGACCTGCGCGGGCGCTTCCGCTGGTGGGGCCTGTACACGCAGCGCAAGCCCGGCATCGCGGGCGGCAAGACCGGCATCCTCGAAGAGGAGGAGCTGGACGACAAGTACTTCATGATGCGCGTGCGCATGGACGGCGGCCAGCTCGACCTCGCGCAGCTGCGGACCATCGCCGGGATCTCCAAGGAGTTCGGGCGCGACACCGCCGACGTCACCGACCGCGAGAACGTCCAGTTCCACTGGATCGACGTGCGCGACGTGCCCGAGATCTGGCGCCGCCTCGAAGCGGTCGGCCTCGACACCCAGGAGGCGTGCGGCGACTGCCCGCGCGTCATCCTCGGCTCCCCGGTCGCCGGGGTCGCCGTCGACGAGGTCATCGACGCCACGCCGCAGATCCAGGAGATCTACGACCGGTTCATCGGCGACCGCAGCCTCTCGAACCTGCCGCGCAAGTTCAAGTCCTCGATCGGCTGGCTCCCCGACAGCCCCTGGGAGATCAACGACATCTCCCTGGTCGGCGCCGTCCACCCCGAGCACGGGCCCGGCTTCGACCTGTACGTCGGCGGCGGCCTCTCCACGAACCCGATGTTCGCGCAGCGCCTGGGCACCTGGGTCTCCCAGGACGACATCGTCGACGTGTGGGTCAACGTCGTCAAGATCTTCCGCGACTGGGGCTACCGGCGCCTGCGCACCCGCGCGCGCCTGAAGTTCCTCGTCAAGGACTGGGGCGCCGAGAAGTTCCGCGAGGTCCTCGAGTCCGACGCGTACCTGGGCCGCAAGCTCCCCGACCTGGAGCAGCCGCCGGTCCCCGAGAAGCTCCTCGACCACGTCGGGGTCCACAAGCAGCGCGACGGCAAGTACTTCATCGGCCTCGCGCCGATCGCCGGGCGCGTCTCGGGCACGATGCTCGGCCAGCTCGCCGACATCGCCGAGAAGTACGGCTCGGACCGCGTGCGCGCCACCCCGCTCCAGAAGCTCCTGCTCCTGGACATCCCCGGCGACCAGGTCGACGACGCCGTCGAGGACCTGCGCGCGATCGGCCTGGAGGCGAACCCGTCGCCGTGGCGCCGGTCCACCATGGCCTGCACCGGGATCCAGTTCTGCAAGCTCGCGATCGTCGACACCAAGGACCGCGCCCGCGACCTCGTCGCCGAACTCGAGAAGCGCGTCCCCGAGCTCGACACGCCCGTGTCGATCCACGTGAACGGCTGCCCGAACGCATGCGCGCGCACCCAGACCGCGGACATCGGCCTCAAGGGCCAGCTCGTCGTCAAGGACGGCGAGCAGGTCGAGGGCTTCCAGGTCCACCTCGGCGGCGGCCACGCCTCCGCGGCGAGCCTGGGCCGCAAGTCCCGCGGCCTCAAGGTCGCGTCGGAGGACCTCGGCGACTACGTCGAGCGCGTCACCCGCCGCTACCTCGCGGGCCGCACCGAGGGCGAGACGTTCGCGCAGTGGGTCCACCGCGCGGAGGAATCGGACCTCCAGTGAGCGGCCGCGTGGTCCCCTACCACTGCCCGTACTGCGGGGAGGAAGACCTTCGACCCTACGTGCCCGATGCCGACAGCGACGTCGACATCAAGGGCGGATGGCACTGCGCGGACTGCACCCGCGTCTTCGCCGTCAAATACCACGGGATGGCGGCCGCGCCCATGATCGCGCCGCCCTCCACCGGCGACCAGCCGGAGTGAACACCCCGATCGGAGTGAAGCAGCATGAGCAGCAACGGGACCCAGAGAGACCCATTCGAACTCCGTGACCTCGCCACC
Organism: Glycomyces sp. NPDC047369; assembly: GCA_040643255.1. Classification (GTDB taxonomy): domain Bacteria; phylum Actinomycetota; class Actinomycetes; order Mycobacteriales; family Micromonosporaceae; genus Glycomyces. Next base: position 166,111 of record JBEYTX010000006.1, read on the forward strand.
GAAGCGGGGAAGCGCCTCGAGGACGCCACGGCCCACCAGATCATCGAGTGGGCGGTCGGCGAGTTCGGCGAGCGCTTCTGCGTGACCTCCTCGATGGCCGACGCCGCCGTGGTCCACCTCGCCAGCGAGGTCGCCCCCGGCATCGACGTGGTCTTCCTCGACACGGGCCTGCACTTCCCGGAGACCCTCGAAGTCCGCGACTTCGTCGCCTCGACCATGGACGTCAACGTCAGGTCGATCCAGCCCGACCAGAGCGTCCTGTCCCAGGACGCCGAGTTCGGGCCCCGGCTGTTCTCGCGCGCCCCCGACGAGTGCTGCTCGCTGCGGAAGGTCCTGCCGCTCAACGCGGCCCTGGCCGACTACGACGGCTGGGCCACCGGCCTGCGCCGCGACGAGGGCCCGACCCGCGCGAACACGCGCGTCGTCGACTTCGACCTGTCGCGCCGCAAGGTCAAGGTCTCGCCGATCGCGAAGTGGACCGAAGCCGACCAGGAGGCGTACATCGAGCGCCACAACATCCCGGTGAACCCGCTGCTCAAGGACGGCTTCCGCTCCATCGGCTGCTGGCCGTGCACCCGCCGTACCGCGCCGGGCGAGGACCCGCGCGCGGGCCGCTGGGCCGCGTTCGACAAGACCGAGTGCGGACTGCATGTCTGACGATCAGGCGCCCCGGACCGGCGCGGCCCCGGCCGCGCCGGGGACGGCGCCTGCGGGACCGCCGCGGCCGATCGTCCTGGTCGCCCACGGCAGCCCCGACCCGCGCTCCCCGGAGGCCGTCCGCGCCATCGCGCGGGCGGCCGGGGCGGACGTCGGGTTCCTGGAGTTCAACGAGCCGCACCCGGTCGAGGTCCTGCGGGCCATCGCCGACACCGGCGAGACCGCCGCCGTCGCCCTGCCGCTGCTGCTCACCGACGCCTACCACACCCGCACCGACCTCCCCGAGGTCGCGAAGCGCGCCGAAGAGTCCCGCCCGGGGCTCGCGGTCGCCGTCGCCCGCCCGGTGGGGGACCTCTCCCTCGCCCGCGCCCTGGTCCGCGACCTGCCGTTCGGCGTCGACGGGCTCGTGGTGTGCGCCGCGGGCACCCGTGTCGACGAGGGCCGCGCGCACGTCGCCGCCGTCGCCGCGGAAGCGGGCCGCCTCCTCGGCGTCCCGGCCGGCCCCGGCTTCGCCTCCGGCCCGGGCCCCCGAGCGGGTGAGACCGTGGCGGAACTGAAGGCCCAAGGCGCACAGCGCGTCGCGGCCGTCTGCTACTTCATCGCCCCGGGGATCCTGTGCGACACCGCCATCGAGTCCGCGCAGGAAGCGGGCGTCGTCCACACGGGTGAACCCTTGGGCGCCGCACCGGAACTGCTCGACCTCATCGCGAAGCGCGCCGCGGAGGCGTGACTCGTTCGGTAGACCGCCTGGTTGCGGTCCAGGAGGACTGCGCGTTACTCGCTCTCGCTAAAGGGCCGGTGCTCGCCGAACCCGACGGCCCGGCGGCTCGGGCCGCACAGGACCAGCGCCAGCATCGACGCCGCCAGCGCCCACACCGCGAGCCCGATCACCGGGTGCGCGGCCTCGCGCAGGTAGTAGCCGACCGGCAGCCACAGGAGCGCCTGGAACACCGCCTGCGCGACGATGTCGCGGCTCTGGAGGAGCCGGCGCCCGATGAACCAGTAGTAGAGCGCCGCGAGCCACGCCATGAGCGCGATCCCGACGGCCCCGCTGACGGTGTCGACGTCGCCGGTGAGGATCTGGATCAGGCCCCAGGCCCCAGCCGCGACGAGTCCCGTTGCGAGGAGCCAGAACACGCCGGCGGCTGCGGTCAGGGTCCATGGACGTGCGCTGTCACCGTGGCTTTCGGTGACCGCGCCCATGTCGGCGTCGGTTTCGTTCACACGCCAACCGTATCCCGGGCTACGCTGCGCCTATGCGCGACCTGAAAGCAGCGCCACAGCGCGGCCTGCTCATCGTGAACCCGAAGGCCTCCACCGGCTCGCGCCGCCGTACGCGCTGGGTCGTCAAGAAGCTGGACAGCGTGCTCGACCTGACCGTGCAGAAGACCGAGGGCCGCGGCCACGGCGAGGAGCTCGCGCGCCGCGGCGCCGACGCCGGGTACGACGTGGTCCTGTCGCTCGGCGGCGACGGCACCGTGAACGAGGTCGTGAACGGCCTGGTCGCCGACGGCCGGACCGCCGCGGAGGCGCCCGTGTTCGCGCCGATCCCGGCCGGGTCGACGAACGTGTTCGCGCGGGCCCTGGGCCTGCCGTGGGACCGGCGCCGCGCGTCGATGGCGATCGTGGCCGCGCTGGTGGACTCGCCGCGGACCCGGACCGTCAGTCTCGGTCGCGCGCAGGGCGAGGGGGTCGACCGGCTGTTCACGTTCTGCGCCGGGCTCGGCTGGGACGCGTCGATCATCAAGAAGGTGGAGTCGTACCGCAAGAAGCGCAATCTCGGCGCGCACTACGCCCGCGCCGTCATGGCGGAACTGAATGAGCATGGCGTGGAAGGGGATTCGATCGAAGTGGAGCTGTCCACGGGCGAGGAGATCGAATCGACGGGGATGGTCGTGGTGCAGAACTGCGCACCGTGGACGTACCTCGGCGCCCTTCCGGTGAATCTCAACGCGCGGGCGTCCTTTAATGCTGGACTTGATGTCCTGATTCTGCGTAAACTGGGTTTGTCGGACGCCGCTCGGACCGCCGCTTCACTGCTGGTGGGACGTGATGGACCCGACGGCAAGCACGCGGTGACGCATCACGATCTCTCCAGGATCCGGTTGCGCGCGTCGCTGCCGCAGGCCTTCCAGCTCGACGGGGACTATCTCGGAGAGCGCACCGAACTCGAACTCGGATCGGTGCCGAAGGCGTTGCGGGTGGCCTGCTAACAACTTGGGAAAACCTCTAGGTGGGTGTTGACAAGTCGCCCGTGAGCAGGCAAGGTTGATTTCGCCATCCCTACCGGGACGGCGCGAGACTTACAACCGAATATCGTCTTTTCGGTGCGTATAGACCGGGCGTTGTGGGTACTTCTGCCCTGGCGGACTTTCCTAGCAGGGTGTGTCTGCCAACCTTGAGTACCAGTGTGTCAAACCGGTTCGACTCGCTGTCACCGACCCCCTCCTTTACGAAGCCTGCAAGCCGGACAACGGCTTCGGCTCGCGCGGAGGGAACGTGTGGCGGGTGTCGCACGAGGGCCCGCGGTAGGGGTCCCCGCGACACCGCGGAACGAGTTCCCCGAGTCTTCTTCGAGGTAGCACGGTGAGTTCACTCACTTCGTGCTCAATTCCGGAGTCGAACCCTTGACAAATCACAACCTTGTGAAAGTATTCACAAGGGCCCGGGTCACGGTGCGGACTTGTCGCAGATCCGCTCGCGGAGCTGTAAGTTTGCAGTCGCCATTTGGGCGGCCGACGCCGTAGGCGGGTGTGCCCCCCGGCCCAGAGCGTTCAGCAACGGTGCTGGCGCGACGCGAGGGCACTCCGAGCTCGCGGTGACAACGATTCCCTTTACGGGGAACCGCGATCCGTGCCGAGTGCCCGCCAGCGCCCACCCGTGTGGTGCGACCGCCGCAGCGATCCCGCTCGGCGGAACACGGTACGGCGCGCGAGCGGAGCGCGACCTGAACGCCCGGCGCAGGGCCCCAGCGGCCCGCGACGCCCGAACGCAAGAACTCATAACACCGTGAAAGCAAGATGCTTGATGCTTAGCAAGGAGATGTTTTGATGGATTGGCGCCACGAGGCCATCTGCCGCGACGAGGACCCCGAGCTGTTCTTCCCGATCGGGGACACCGGTCCGGCACTGGTACAGATCGAGCAGGCCAAGAACGTCTGCCGGCGCTGCCCCGTGACCGAGGAGTGCCTGCGGTGGGCGCTCGAGAGCGGTCAGGACGCGGGCGTGTGGGGCGGCATGAGCGAGATCGAGCGCCGCGAGCTGAAGCGCCGCTCGGGTGCGCTGCGCACGCTCGCCACCCAGGTCGTCGGCTAGTACTGCGCAATCCCTTGATGTAACCCATCCCTCGAATTTGCGACAACAGAAGCTTGGAAGGCCCGGCATGCCCGCCGGGCCTTCAAGCTTGTCCGGGACACGCTGCGGGCCCGCCGAAGGCGGTGGGGTGGGCCCCGCGGCGGCGAAGCTTGCGAGCCGCCCAAGAGAAGCACTGCCGATAGTGCCCGAGGGGTACGACATTCCGGTCGCCCGGGGCATCGCAACGGCCGGGCTCCGGCGCTGGGAAGGGCCCCCGGTTGCAAAGATGCCCGAGGGGTACGACAATTCCGGGCGGGCTAGTGGATCTGGTGGCGCTCGGTGTCGGCGTCGGCTTCCGTCGCGGGGCGGCGCTGGCGGATGCGGATCGTGGTGGTGGCGTCGTGGACCTCGGCCTCGACCTCGTCGGTGAGCGCCCTGAGGACCTGCCACTGGTAGGACCCGGCGTCGGGGAGGGGCTCGCCCTTGGGGCGGCTCAGCACGATCTGGAGGGCCTCCTCGCCCACTTCCAGGCGGCACTTGAGGGGCTCGTCGCCGCTCTTGCGGCGGAACGGCCGCGGGCGGCCGGGGTCGGGCGGGATCAGGAGCGCCACGGCGGCGTTCACCGCCGCCCGCAGGTCCTCGATCTCGTCCAGCGAGAACCCGAGGCGGGTCGCCACCGCCGCGGTCGCGGTCGGCAGGACCGACAGGTAGTCGCCCGTCGAGGGGACGTCGAGCAGCAGCACGTCGTCGCGCTCATCGCTCACCGGCATAACCGCTTCCTGTGACCGAGGAGCCCGAGACCGCGGACCCCTCTCGCTGCAAAGGATAATCGGACCGCGGGCCGGGCGCGGAACACCCCGGCCGAAATCCCACCCGAGGGGACGGCCCGAACGGAGAAGCGCCCTCTCCCGCGGCTCGGGACAGGGCGCTCCACACGGATGACGAAGGCGCTAGGCCTTCTTGGTCTCCCAGAAGATCGTCGCGATCTCGTCGATCTTCGCGAGCAGCTCCTCGGCGACCTTCGGGTCGGCGGAGCCCTTGGCGCCCGAGGCCCCCGCGAGCTTCGTCGCCTCGTTCACGAGGGTGTGCAGCTGCGGGTACTTCTCGAAGTGCGGCGGCTTGAAGTAGTCGGTCCACAGCACCCACAGGTGCTCCTTGACCAGGTTCGAGCGCTGCTCCTTGATGATCAGGGCGCGGGTGCGGAACTCAGGGTCCTCGTTGGCCTGGTACTTCTCGCAGATCGCCTTGACCGACTCCGCTTCGATGCGGGCCTGGGCCGGGTCGTAGACCCCGCACGGCAGGTCGCAGTGAGCGGAAGCGCCGATCTGCGGCAGCAGCCGCTTGAACAGAGGCTTGAACATGCGCCCCTCCAGCTTCCTTCAGTGGGTTGTGATTCCACCGCCGACCATACCTCTATGAACGCCCGTTTTGGTCGGCCCCCTAGAGTTGGGTACGCGACAGCGCTGCTCACAGAACACCATGGTGGACAGTGAAAACAACGAGACGGAGGTCAGTCCCGATGCTCGCCGCTTACGCCCGCAACGTGAATCCCGAGGACCCGTTCGACGCGCTCTCGGTGGGTGAGATCGAACCCCCGGCGGTGCCGGAGGACTGGACCCGCGTCGAGCTCGTCGCGGCCTCGATCAACCACCACGACCTCTGGTCGCTCGCCGGGGTCGGCCTGCGCGCCGAGCAGACCCCGATGATCCTCGGGACCGACGCGGTCGGCCGCACCGCCGAAGGCGACGAGGTCGTCGTCTACCCCGTCATCGCCGACGCCTCCCTCGACGACGAGACCCTCGACCCCAAGCGCACCCTCCTCTCGGAGCTCCACCCCGGGACGCTCGCCGAGTACGTCTCGGTGCCCGCGCGCAACCTCGTGCCCGTCCCGAAGGGCTGGACCGCCGCCGAGGCCGCGTGCCTGCCCACCGCGTACCTCACCGCGTGGCGCATGCTCACTTCCCGCGGCCGCCTCGGCGCCGACGGCGCCGTCCTCGTGCAGGGGACCGGCGGCGGCGTCGCGACGGCCGCGATCGTCCTCGCCAGGGCCCTCGGCGCCCGCGTCTACGCCACCGGCCGCACCCCCGAGCGCCGCGAGAAGGCCGCCGGACTCGGGGCCGTTCCCATCGAGGCCGGCGGGCGCCTGCCCGAGCGCGTCGACGTCGTCGTCGACTCCGTCGGCGCGCCCGTCATGGCGCACTCCATCAAGTCCCTCAAGCCCGGCGGGCGCCTCGTCAACTGCGGCGTCACCGGCGGACCGGTCGCGGACGTGGACATGCGGCACGTCTTCTTCAAGCAGCTCGAGATCCTCGGATCGACCATGGGCACCCTCGCCGAGCTGCGGGAACTCCTCCTGTTCTGCGCCGAGAGCGGCCTCAAGCCCGTCATCGACTCCGTCCACGCCCTCCCCGACGCCGAGCAGGCCCTGCGCCGCCTGGCCTCGGGCGACGCGTTCGGGAAGGTCGTCGTCACCAACGCCTAGGCCGCCGCGCCGACAGCGTCGTAAGTACGACAGTGGGGCCGGTTTCTGCGGGGTTCGCCCGCGGCCGGCCCCGCCTGCCCTCACCCTGTAATGGAGGTCACTCCGAAAGCAGGGAGCAGCGGCCATGTCGGTAATGGGACGGGTCAAGGGCGGCATCAGGTCCGCCGCCGGAAGCACGTGGGCCGTGGCCAGGAAGATCCTGGTCAGGGTCGCGATCGCGGCGGCGATCATGGTCGTCGCCATCGCGCTGGCGCGGAACGGCGAGAGCTCGGCCTCCGAGGCCTCGCCCGTCGGCACCGAGGCCCGGCCCGTCGCGGCGCAGCACGCCATCCTCTCGGAGGGCTGGACCCACGAGCAGGACCTGTCGTGCAAGTACACGGTGAAGGCCACGTTCGGGGTCTCGGTGTTCACCGAGACCGACATGGGCGCGCGGCGCCTGCTCCGGCTGCACAACAAGACCGAGGTCAACGGGGCGTGCGAGCCGACCCAGGGCGGCAGGACCATCGGCTGCGCGGGCCTTCGCTGGGAGACCGAGTGGATCAGGGTCCAGTCGGGCGACACCGTCGGCTACAGCCCGGCGTCGTGCCTCGTCAAGGAGGGGGTTCTATGAAGGGACCGGATCTGACGGCAGTGCCGGAGTGAGCGGCGACCGCTGGAGCACGCGGGGACCGCTCTGAGAGACGAACACGGACGGGGCGCGGACATGGTCCGCGCCCCGTCCTCGTGCGTCCGGCCGCCTACTTCAGGCCCACGCCCGCGACGCCGTTCACGATCTGCTTCTGGAAGATCATGAACACCACGAGCAGCGGCAGCGCGCCCACGACCGCGGAGGCCATGTTCTGCGCGTACAGCAGGCCGTACCCGCCGGTGACCACGCCGAGGCCGACCGGGAGGGTCATCATCGACGGGTCCGTGGCGACCAGCAGCGGCCACAGGAAGTTGTTCCACGAGCCGATGAACGTGAAGATCCCGACCGCCGCGAGGATCGGCCCCGACAGCGGCAGGATGACGCTCCACAGCACCCGCAGGTGCCCGGCGCCGTCGATCTTCGCGGCCTCCTCGTAGTCGCGGGGGACCGCGTCGAAGAACCGCTTCAGGATGAACACCATGACCGGCGCGACCACCTGCGGGAGCGCCAGGCCCCAGTAGGTGTTCGACAGGTTCAGGAAGCCCACGATGTCGAACAGCGGGATGATGAGCGCCTGGCCCGGGACCATGAGGCCCGCGATGATGATCCCGAAGACGACGTTCTTCCCCGGGAAGTCGAACCGCGAGAACCCGTACGCCGCGAGGACGCACAGGACCAGCGTCAGGACCGTGACGATCGTGGAGACGACCGTGGAGTTCACCATCCACACCAGGTGGTCGCCCTGCTCGAACAGGGCGCGGTAGCCGTCGAGCGACCAGTCCTGCGGGATCCAGTGGACGTCCTGGCCGAGGCTCGCCTCGGTCTCGGTCTTCAGCGACGTGGACAGGGCCCACAGCAGCGGCAGCAGCCACAGGACCGCGAGCAGGACCACCGCGACGTACACGATGACCGCGCCCACCGTGGGGCGCTTGAACCTGCGGCGGCGCGGGGGCTCCTGCGCGGGCGCTTCGGCGGGCTTGTCGAGCACTGCGGTCATGTCAGGCCCCCTTCCGTGAGAACAGCCGGAACTGGACGATCGAGACGAGCAGGATGAGCACGAACAGGACGTACGACAGCGCGGACGCGTAGCCGATCCGGTAGCCCTCGAAGCCCGCGATGTAGATGTAGTGGATGGCGACCTCGGTGGCCCGGTTCGGGCCGCCGCCGGTCATGAGGTACATCTGGTCGAAGATGCGCAAAGACGCGATGAGCTGGAGCGTGATGACCAGGCCCGTGGTGCGGCTGAGCAGCGGGAGCGTGATGCTCCGCAGCTGCCGGAACCAGCCGGCGCCGTCGATCGCGGACGCCTCGTAGACGTCCTGCGGGATCGTCTGGAGCGCCGCGAGGTACAGCAGGAAGTTGAAGCCGAGCGTCCACCACACGGTCGTGATGACCACGGCCCACATGGCGCGGTGCTCGTCCTGGAGCCAGATCGTGGGCGTGTCCGGGCTCTGGATCCCGAACAGCTCCAGGTAGTGGTTGAGCAGGCCGCCGTCGGGCTGGTAGATCCACGTCCAGATGGTCGTGACGACCGAGACGGGGACGACGAACGGCGCGAAGAACGCCAGGCGCAGGAACCAGCCGGCCTTCCGGGCGCGGTTCGCCAGCAGCGCGAAGACGATCGCGAGGACCACCAGCGGCGGCGTGGAGTACAGCGTGAACACCGCGGTGTTCCACAGGGCGTTCCAGGCGCGCTCGTCGGCGAACGCCTCCGCCCAGTTGTCCAGGCCCACCCAGCTCGGGGTGCGGCCGGTGATCGACTTGTCGGTGAACGAGTAGTACAGGCCGAGGATCGTCGGCCAGATCAGGAAGAGCGCGTAGGCGGCGAAGAACGGGAGGACGAACCACAGCCCGGTCCAGTTGCGCCGCTTGGCGTTCGGGGTGCTCGGGGGCCGCGTCGTCGCGGCCGACGCCTCGGCGGGCGTCTCGGTTTGCGCAGTCATGGGGAGGTCCTTGGATCGTTTCAGTCGACCGGGTTCGGGAGCGAGACGAGGTCCTGGATCCGCTCCTTGAGCAGGGCCAGCGCCTCCTCGGGGTTCAGTGCCAGGCTGTAGACCTGCTGGAACACGGAGCCGGACTCGTCGAAGAGGCGGGCGCCGGAACCGGAGAACCACACGTCCGGGTCGAGCTGGACGTTGTCGACGACCCCGGAGTACTCCGCGTTCGGCTCCAGGGCCTGGTACTCGGGGCTCTCGGTGACGGGCAGGTAGGCGGGGGTGTGCCCGGCCCCGGCGCCCCAGTCGAAGGAGTTCTGGAGCATGAAGGCCACGTACTCGAGCGTGGCCCGGCGGACCTCGGGGTCCCACTGGTTGTGGTGGGGGAGGATGAAGGAGTGGCTGTCGCCCTGGGTGCGGCGGTTGCCGAAGAAGTCGGGCATCTCGGTCATGGAGAAGTCGAGGCCCTGGGCCTCGTTGAAGGCCCGGAAGCGGGTGATCTCCCAGTTGCCGACCTGGACGAACCCGGCGGCGCCGTTCTCGAAGTTGGCGGCGCACTGGGCGCCGTCGGCGAAGGTCGGGCACAGGCCCTCTTCGGCCATCATGTACATCGTCTCGATGGCCTGGAGCGCCTTGTCGTCGTCCATCTCGTAGTCGCCGTCGCCGAAGGACATCTCGCCGTCGGCCTGGCGGTACCAGGCCCAGAACTGCCGCCAGCCGCCGAAGGTGTCGAGCGAGGTGCCGTACTCGCCGGTGATCGCCTTGGCCTCGCGGAGGATCTCGAAGTAGGCGTCGCGCCCCTGGGTCTCCAGGAGGGTCCGGTCGGGGCCCAGGACGCCGATCTGCTCGCAGATCTCGCGGTTGTAGTAGTTGACGAGGGCGTGCGTGTCGAGCGGGATCGCGTAGAGGTCGCCGTCGACGAAGCACTTCTCCCACAGTTCGGCGGGGAACGCGTCGGGGTCGAGCCCGGCGTCCTCGACCTCCTTGAGGTCGAACGGGTCGAGGAGGGTGGCGGGGGAGAGGCTCTTGATGCGCGAGACGTGGGCGGTGGCGACGTCGGCGCCGTTGCCGCCGGAGGCGCCCATGACGATCCGGGTGTAGAACGGGGTGCCCCAGCCGAGGGTGGTGGCCTGGAGGTCGACGTCGGGGTACTCGTCCTCGAAGCGGGTGTGGAGGTCGGTCATGATCGCGCCGTCGGCGCCCGCGAGGAGGTTCCACTGCTTCACGACGGTCTTGTCGCTGAGCGACACCGCGAGGGACCCGCATCCGGTGAGGCCGAGGCCCGCGGCGGCGGCCGTCCCGGTGAGGAGCGTCCTCCTGGAGAGCGCTCCAGGAGGCGAGGGATGGTTCGGCATCTATGCATCACTCCAATGTGAGCTTTGTTGGGACGGCCGTGCGAAGGGTGAGCCGTCCCGCCATTGTTATCGCTCTCATCACAGGAGTCAAGAGTGCGCATATATAGAAACCGCTACCGATGCGCAACTTGTTATTCACGGGGCCCGTGGGGCCATGCCGGGTGCACCGGCGGAAACGCCGAAGAGGGAGGCCGCTTCCGGCCTCCCCCTTCGGTTCTCGTCGCTTACTGCGGCTGCGGGACCGCGACGTCGATGAGCGCCTGCTGCTCGACCTCGTGGACCTTCGGCGAGCCGGTGGACGGCGCGGCGGCGGCCGGGCGGGAGATGCGGCGCAGGTGGACCCCGCCGAGCTGCTCCAGCAGGTTGAGCGCGATGAACGACCAGGCGCCCTGGTTCGCGGGCTCCTCCTGGACCCAGGCGGTCTCGACGGCGTTCGGGAACGCCCCGAGCGCGGCCTTGAGCTCCTCGGCGGGCAGCGGGTAGAGCTGCTCGACGCGCAGGATCGCGGTGTCGGCGACGCCGCGGGCGGCCCGGGCGGCGGCCAGGTCGTAGTAGACCTTGCCGGAGCACAGGAGGACGCGCTTGACGTTCTCGGCGCGGATCTCGCCGGACGCGAGCGCCGGGTCGCCGAGGACGGGCTGGAAGCGGCCGGTGGTGAACTCCTCCAGCTGGCTGACGGCGGCCTTGTGGCGCAGCAGCGACTTCGGCGTGAAGACCACGAGGGGCTTCTTCACCGGGTCGAGGCCCTGGCGGCGCAGCAGGTGGAAGTAGTTCGCCGGGCTCGTGGAGTTGACCACGCGCATGTTCTCGTCGGCGCACAGCTGGAGGAAGCGCTCGATGCGCCCGGAGGTGTGGTCCGGGCCGGCGCCCTCGTGGCCGTGCGGCAGCAGCAGCGCGACGCTGGAGTGCTGGCCCCACTTGGCCTCGCCCGAGGAGATGAACTCGTCGATGACGGTCTGGGCGCCGTCGACGAAGTCGCCGAACTGGGCCTCCCACAGGACCAGCATCTCGGGGTTCTCGACCGAGTAGCCGTACTCGAAGCCGAGCGCGGCGTACTCGCTGAGCAGCGAGTCGTACACGAAGTACTTGGCGGTGTGCTCGCCCAGGTTCGACAGCGGCGTGTACTCGCCGCCGGTCTCCTGGTCGATGACCACGGAGTGGCGCTGCACGAAGGTGCCGCGGCGCGAGTCCTGCCCGGCGAGGCGGACGGCCTTGCCCTGCATGAGGAGCGAGCCGAACGCGAGCGTCTCGGCGAAGGCCCAGTCGACGTGCCCGGAGGTGGACATCTCGCTGCGCTTCTCCAGCACGCGGCGGACGGCCTTGTGCGGCGCGAACCCGTCGGGGAGCGTCGTGTGGGCCTTGCCGATCATCGCGATCGTCTCGGCGTCGACGGAGGTGTCGATGTCGGCGACCGGCTCGGGCTGGTGGCGCCACGGCAGCGGGCCGGTCTGCCCGGCCAGGGCCTCCTTGGTCTCGCGGAAGATCCGCTCGAGCTGCGCCTGGTAGTCCGCGAGGGACTCCTCGGCGTCCTCCATGGTGATGTCGCCGCGGCCGATGAGCGCGCGGGTGTACAGCTTGCGGACCGACTGCTTCGCGTCGATGACCTGGTACATCTCCGGGTTGGTCATCTTCGGGTCGTCGCCCTCGTTGTGGCCGCGGCGGCGGTAGCAGACCATGTCGATGACGACGTCCTTGCGGAACTGCTGCCGGTACGCGAACGCGAGCTTGGCGACCTCGGTGACGGCCTCGGGGTCGTCGCCGTTGACGTGGAAGATCGGCGCCTGGATCATGCGGGCGACGTCGGTGCAGTACAGCGACGAGCGCGAGTGCGAGGGCGCGGTGGTGAAGCCGACCTGGTTGTTGACGACGGCGTGCACGGTGCCGCCGGTGCGGTAGCCGCGCAGCTGCGACAGGTTCAGGGTCTCGGCGACCACGCCCTGGCCGGCGAACGCCGCGTCGCCGTGGATGGCGACCGGCAGGACCGTGAAGCCCTCCTCGCCGAGGTTGAGGCGGTCCTGCTTGGCGCGCACGACGCCTTCGAGGACCGGGTTCACCGCTTCGAGGTGGGACGGGTTGGCGGCCACGGAGACCGTGATGCCGTCGCGCCCGTTCGGGGACGTGAACCGCCCGGTGAGGCCCAGGTGGTACTTGACGTCGCCGGAGCCGCCGATGCTCTTGGGGTCGATGTGCCCCTCGAACTCGGTGAAGATCTTCGAGAGCTTCTTGCCGACGATGTTCGCGAGGACGTTCAGGCGCCCGCGGTGGGGCATGCCGATGACGACCTCGTCGAGCTCGGCGCCCGCGGCCTCGTTGAGGATCCGGTCGAGCAGCGGGATGAGCGACTCGCCGCCTTCGAGGCTGAAGCGCTTCTGGCCCACGAACTTCGTCTGGAGGAACGTCTCGAACGCCTCGGCGGCGTTCAGGCGCCCGAGGATGTGCTTCTGCTCCTCGACCTTCGGCTTCTCGAAGGGGACCTCGATGCGCCGCTGGAGCCAGGCGCGCTCCTCCGGGTCCTGGATGTGCATGTACTCCACGCCGATGCGGCGGCAGTAGGAGTCGCGCAGGACGCCGAGGATGTCGCGCAGCTTCATGCGCTGCTGGCCCGCGAAGCCGCCGACGGGGAACGTCCGGTCCAGGTCCCACAGGGTGAGGCCGTGCGACAGGATGTCGAGGTCGGGGTGGCGGCGGATCTCGTAGTGCAGCGGGTTCGTGTCGGCCATGAGGTGGCCGCGGACCCGGTACGCGTGGATGAGCTCGATGACCCGCGCGTTCTTGTCGATCTGGCCCTCGTGGGTCTTCGACACGTCGCGGACCCAGCGGACCGGCTCGTACGGGATGAGCAGCGAGCGGAAGACCTCGTCGAAGAAGCCGTCGCCGAGCAGGAGCTTGTGGAGGGTCGCCAGGAACTGGCCGGACTCGGCGCCCTGGATGATCCGGTGGTCGTACGTCGAGGTGACCGTCATGATCCGGGAGACGCCCAGGTCCGAGAGGGTCTCGTCGGAGGCCCCGGCGAACTCCGCGGGCACCTCCATGGCGCCGACGCCGACGATGAGGCCCTGGCCCTTCATCAGGCGCGGGACGGAGTGGACGGTGCCGATGCCGCCCGGGTTCGTCAGCGTCAGCGTCGCCCCGGCGTGGTCCTCCATCGTGAGCTTGTTGTTGCGGGCCTTGCGGACCAGGTCCTCGTAGGCCTGCCAGAACTCGCGGAAGTCCATCGACTCGGTGTTCTTGATGGACGGCACGACGAGCGTGCGGGTCCCGTCCGGCTTGGCGAGGTCGATCGCCAGCCCGAGGTTGATGTGCTCGGGGGTGACCAGCTGCGGCTTGCCGTCGACCACCTTGTAGGAGGCGTTCATGCCCGGGTGGGCCTTGACCGCCTGCACCAGCGCGTAGCCGATGAGGTGCGTGAAGGAGACCTTCCCGCCCTGGCCGCGCTTGAGGTGGTTGTTGATGACGATCCGGTTGTCGAACAGGAGCTTCGCGGGGACCGCGCGGACGGACGTGGCCGTCGGGATCTCCAGGGACGCGTCCATGTTCTGGGCTACCTTGGCCGCGACGCCTTTGAGCGGCTTGGTACCGGTTTCGTTCACTGCTGGGGTCGCCTTCTCGGTCGAAGTCTCGGGTGCCACGGCAGCGGGAGTCGGCTCGGGCGTCGGCTTCGCGACGGGCTCGGGTTCGGCCTTCACGGGCGCCGGGGCAGGGGCGGGTGCGGCCGCGGCCTGCTCGGGGGCCTTCGCGGCCGGCTTCTCGCCGTTGAGGTGCGCGGTGGTCGGTTCGCCCCCGAAGAACTCGCGCCACCCGGCGCTCACACTGTCGGGGTTTTCGCGGTATCGCTCGTACATCTCGTTGACCAGCCACTCATTGGCACCGAAATCGGTCAGCGGATTGCCCGGAGTCGCACTCGACACGACTGAATCGCCTCTTCTTTGACGCTGCGTGGACGGGGACGGCAGTCCCCGGACTCAAGGGTAACCGGGAGGGGGAGGAACTGTAGTACCGGTGACGCCGTTGCGGGTCCGGTCACGTGGACCGCCGTGAACGTGCTGCGCAGCAGGTGGATACGGGTGGAAGTCTGGTTCGACACACCGGCGTTTCGCGTCCTCGGGGAGGGCTCCGGCGGGCCTGCGGGGCCGGTCTAGCCGGCCGCGCTGCGCTCCTTGCCGGAGAACGTCTCGGTGGGCTCCTCCAGCAGCTCCTCGGCGCCCACGACGGTGAACAGGCGCGTGATGAAGCGGTTGGGGTTGACGACGGCCAGCGCGACGCCCATCTCGCGGGCGATGCGGTAGGCCACGACGATGGTGCCGATGCCGGTGGAGTCGAGGACCGTCACCTTGGCGACGTCGACCCGGATGGCGGTGGCGCCGCCCGCTTCGAGCGCGTTGGTGATCGTCTCCCGGATCTGGGGCGCCGTGGCGTAGTCGACCTCGCCGGACAGCTCGACGGTGACGACACCGGTGTCGGTGGTGGCGGTCTCGATTGACAGCGTCATATTGCGATCCTCGCCCCTGTTGGGATCCTGGCCCGAGCACACCTGCCGTACTCGGCTGGGACACAAAGTCTATCCGACGGCCCCGACCGAAAACAGCTCGCGCGCGCCGGATGACCGCAAAGCAACGCACTCTTCGGAAAAAGGTCACACGAAGGTGATCCGCGCGGGTGCGGACGGTCACCTCCGCGGGGCCGCGACCGCTTGGCACGCCCCGGCGCCCGGCGTATGCTTCAGGACCACCTGTGACCAGCGGAGCACCGGCCCGTCGTGCCGACCGGCCCGCCCCGACCGCGAAGATGAGGCACATGCCGCTTTCGACCAGCCAGCCGAGCGCCGAGACCGAAGCGACCCTCCTGGTCGTCGAGGACGACGAGAACATCTGCGAGCTGCTCGCGACGTCGCTGCGGTACGCCGGGTTCGCCGTCCACGCCGTGGGCTCGGGCGACGAGGCGCTCCGCTCGGTCGCGAGGCACCGCCCCGACCTGGTGGTCCTCGACGTGAACCTGCCGGACTTCGACGGCTTCGAGGTGGTGCGGCGGATGCGCTCGGGCTCGGACCACACGCCGGTGCTCTTCCTCACCGCCCGCGACGACACGGCCGACACCGTCACGGGCCTGTCGGTCGGCGGCGACGACTACATCACCAAACCGTTCGCGCTCGAAGAGGTCGTGGCCCGCATCCGCGCGGTGCTGCGCCGCTCCTCGGGCGAGCTGCCGCGGCCCTCGCGCCTCCAGTACGCGGACCTCGAACTCGACGAGGAGACGCACGAGGTGTGGCGCGCGGGCAAGGCCGTGCAACTGTCGCCCACCGAGTTCAAGCTGCTGCGGTACTTCATGATCAACGCCGGCCGCGTGCTGTCGAAGGCGCAGATCCTCGACCACGTGTGGCGCTACGACTTCCGCGGCGACGACGGGATCGTCGAGTCGTACGTGTCGTACCTGCGGCGCAAGATCGACACGGGGGAGCCGAAGCTCATCCAGACCCTCCGGGGCATCGGCTACGTCCTGCGGGAGCAGCATCGTTGAGCGCACCGCGCGTCCTTGAAGGCGCCCGCGACAAGTGGGACCGCACCCCGCTGAGGGTCCGGCTCACCGCGGCCGTGCTCGTCCTCGTGGCCGGGTCGCTCATCCTCATCAGCGTGTCCACGATCCTGGCGCTGCACTCGTACTTCCTGGGGACCGTCGACGAGGAGCTGGAGGCGCAGCTCCTCAACTTCAGCCCCGACGTGTTCGACCCCGAGGACATGGAGGACGAGGGCACCCCGACCGTGCGGCCCGAGCAGTACGTCTTCTCGATCCTCTACGGCGAGGGCAACCGGTTCGACCGGCCCACCGACCGCGCCGACTACCCGGTCTTCGACTACGAGGACCTGGTCGCCGCCGACGGGGAGGCGTTCACCGCGCTCTCGGCCGACGGGACCACCCGGTGGCGGGTCCTGGGCCTGACCGGGTCCATGGTCGGCACCAACGACCCCGAGTACGACCCCGAGGACCACAACCTCCAGGGCGACGCCTACTACGTGCTGTCGTACAAGCTCGCGCACTTCGACAAGACCGTCGCCGGGCTCGTGTGGGTCGACCTGCTCATCGGCGCGGGCGTGCTCGCGGGGCTCGCGGCGATCGGCGTGGGCCTGGTGCGCGCGAGCCTGTCGCCGCTGCGGCAGATCGAGAACACCGCGGCGATGATCGCGGCCGGGAACTACTCGCGCCGCGTCCCCGAGCACGACCCGGCGACCGAGGTCGGCCGCGTCGGCCGGGCCATCAACTCGATGCTCACGAAGGTCGAAGGGGCCCTTCGGGCCCGGGAGTACTCCGAGCAGCGGGCGCACGACTCCGAGGAGCGGATGCGCGAGTTCATCGCCGACGCCTCGCACGAGCTGCGGACGCCCCTGACGAGCGTCCGCGGGTACGCGGAGCTGGTGCGGTCGAACCCGCAGATGCCCGAGGCCGACCGGCAGCACTACATCCGCCAGATCGAGGAGGCCGCCAAGCGCATGGGCCTGCTCGTGGGCGACCTGCTGCACCTGGCCCGGCTCGGGCAGGAGCGGCCGGTGGAGACCGAGCCGGTGGACCTGGCGCCGCTCGCGCACGAGGCGGTCACCGCGCACGCGGTCATGGCCGAGGACCACGAGCTGAGCTTCACGTGCGTCCCGGGCTCCGCGACGGTGGTCGCGGCGGACCGGGCCCGGATGCGGCAGGTCCTCGACAACCTGCTGTCGAACGCGCTGCGGCACACGCCCGCGGGCACGAACGTGCACGTCGAGCTGGCCTCGGAGGACGGGACGGTGCTCCTCACCGTCGCCGACGACGGGCCCGGCATGGAGCAGGAGACCGCCGACCGGGTCTTCGAGCGGTTCTTCCGCTCCGACGCGGTCGTCCACCCCGGCTCGGGGCTGGGCCTGGCGATCGTCGCGGCCATCGTGAAGGCCCACGGCGGCACGGTGCAGGTCGCCTCCCGGCCCGGCGAGGGCACGGCGTTCACGGTGCGCCTCGCGGCCGAGCCCGCGGTGGAGTCCCAGGACGACGCCTAGGCCCCTTGGAGCGGATTCTTGGGAACCTCTGAGGTCGCGTCCCCGCAGGCGGCGCCCGCCCGCGCCTGCCCGACCCGTCTGACCAGTGCGCCCGCCTCTGAACCGGACTCGGTTCATTAAAGGGTTTTAAGGCGTTTTTGCAGCGGGCCGAGAGCTGGGCCCTGCAAGCTGCTTACATGAGCAACACTGAGAGCACCAAGGGCCCCGAGGGGACCGCGCCGGAGGGCCCCGCAGGGGCTCCGAACCCCGCTGAGGACGCGGCCGCCGCCGCGGACCAGCCGCTCCCCGAGAGCTTCACCGACCGCCCCGCCGCCGAGCACCGTCCCGAGTCCCCCGCCGAACCGCAGCCCGCGGTCCCCGAGGCGAGCCTGCCGCCCGCCGCGGCCCCGGCGCCCTCCTACCAGGAGGCCCCGGCCCACCCGCCGGTCCACCACGCCCCGCAGGCCCCCCAGGGCCCGCCCACCGACCAGACGCGCGTGCTGCCCGCGGGCGCTCCCTCCCCGGCACCGGCCGGAGCACCGCACATGAACGCGCCCGCGCCGGGCTGGCAGCCCTCGCAGGTCCCGCCGATGTACCAGGGCCCGGGCGCCGTCGTGGCCCCGCAGCGGCGCGGCCGCGGCAAGCTCGTGGCCGGGGCCCTCGCGCTCGCGCTGATCGCGGGCGGCGCCGGGGGCGTCGCGGGCTGGTTCCTCAACGACGGGAACCCGGGCACCACGGTCGTGGAGTCCGTGTCGATGAACGCCGGGGACGGCCTCACCTACACCGACATCGTGAACAAGGTCAGCCCGTCGGTCGTCACGATCGTCACCGACTCCGCGGAGGGCTCGGGCGTCGTCTACTCCGAGGACGGCTACATCGTCACGAACAACCACGTGGTCGACGGCGCGCAGTCCGTGGAGGTCCGCTTCTCCGACGGCACGACCGCCGACGCGCAGATCATCGCGACCGACACGACGCAGGACCTCGCGGTCATCCAGGTGTCCGGCGTGGACGACCTGACGCCGATCACGTTCGGCGACTCCGACTCGATCCAGGTCGGCGACGCCGCCGTGGCCCTCGGCTCGCCGCTGGGCCTCGAAGGCACCGTCACGACCGGCATCGTCTCGGCCCTGGACCGGTCCATGACCGTCGCGGGCGAGGAGCAGCAGGGCTTCCAGCAGCAGTCGAGCTCGACGCTCACCGGCCTGATCCAGACCGACGCGGCCATCAACTCCGGGAACTCCGGCGGCGCGCTCGTCAACGGCAACGGCGAGCTCATCGGCATCAACACGGCGATCGCCACCACCGACTCCGGCTCGATCGGCCTCGGCTTCGCGATCCCGTCGAACACCGTCCAGAGCGTCGTCGAGCAGCTCATCGAGAACGGCTCGGTCGAGCAGGGCTACCTCGGGGTCTCGGTGGCCGACACCGACGGCAACGGCGCGATGGTCCTGTCCGTGGAGGGCGGCTCGCCCGCCGAGTCCGCGGGCCTGCAGGAGGGCGACATCATCACCGCCGTCGACGGCAACCCCGTCACCAGCGCCTCCGAGGTGGTCGCGGCGGTGCAGGGCACGGCCTCGGGCACCGAGGTCGCCATCACGTACACGCGGGACGGCCAGGAGGAGTCCACGAGCGCGACGCTCGCGGCCTCATGACACTGAACGCGCGCAAGCGGAGACGCGGCCCCGGGCGGAAGCCCGGGGCCGCGGCCGTGTCATTGCGCGGCGCCCGTGCCCGCCTGGATCGCGGCCCGCACGGGGCGCAGCTCGGCCGGCGGCTGGCCGGTGTCGATCCACTCCGCGAGGCGGTCGCGGTCCACGATGAGGACGCCCAGCTGGCGCGCGACCGCTTCGTTGCGGGCCGCGTGGTGCATCCAGTGGAGGTTCGCGTTGGTGATGATGACGCCGGCGTCGCAGTCCCAGCGGGCCTTGATCTCCCCGCCGAGGATCTGGACGTGCCGGTTGCCGTTGCGGCGGCGCAGCTGCTTGTCGTCCTTCTTGGCGCGCACGATGATCCGCTTGCCGTTGCTGAAGGTGACGACGAAGTTGCAGCCGAGGTCGTTCTTGCGGTGGCCGAACTTCTTGACGCGCTTGGCGTCGAGACCGACCAGGAGCTGGCCGACCATCGCGTCGAACGAGGGCATGTTCATGCGGTCGACGTTGCGCATGAGCTCGTGGCGCTCGGCGGTGAGCGTGCGGTCGCGGTGCTCGTGGCCGCGGCTGCGGAACAGGACCCATCCCGCTATCGCCGTGCCCCCCAACAGGATCGCCACCGAAGCGAACCATGCCCAATGGTCCGCTACGAAACTCAGAACGTAGTAGCCGATGATGAGAGCGGCGAGACCCGCTCCTACTCTGAGGATCACGGACAAGGCGGCCTCCATTTGGTTCAGAGGGCTTGCGGTTAGCGTTATGTCGCCTGTGTTGTGACTACGAGTATCCGTTACCGTTCGCTCACGCGTAAGGGCAATGTCCGGTACCCGACAGCATGACGCGGCATCCTGCATGTGCGGCCCGTCGCGGCGCGTTCACCGGGAAGGGCCCCCGCCGCCGTTGGTGGGGGATACTGTCCCGGTGTCGACACTTACTTCGGGCGTTTTGGTGCTTCTCGGTGCGCCCCTGGGAAATCCAGAGGACGCCTCATCACGCCTGCGGACCGAGCTCGGCCTGGCGGACGTCATCGCCGCAGAGGATACCCGGCGGCTGCGGCGGCTGCTCAGTGAGCTGGATGTGGTTCCAGGGGCTGCGATCACCTCGTATTTCGAGGCGAACGAAGCGGGGCGAACCGGGACCCTCATCGAACAGCTGCACGAAGGCAAGCGCGTCGCGGTCATCACCGACGGCGGCATGCCCTCGGTCTCCGACCCCGGCTTCCGCCTGGTGCGGGCCGCGATCGACGCCGGGATCGCCGTCACGTGCGCGCCCGGCGCCAGCGCGGTGACCACCGCCCTCGCCCTCTCCGGCATGCCGTGCGACCGGTTCTGCTTCGAGGGCTTCGCGCCCCGCAAGGACGGCGAGCGGCGGCGCCTCTTCGGCGAGCTCGCCGAGGAGAAGCGCACCATGGTGTTCTTCGAATCGCCGCGCCGTGTAGCGGATACCTTGCAGGCGATGGCCGAAACCTTCGGCGCCGGCCGGCCCGCGGCCCTGTGCCGCGAGCTCACCAAGACCCACGAGGAGATCCGCCGCGGCACCCTCGCCGAACTCGCCGAAGGCGCCGAGGCGGACCCGCCGCGCGGCGAGATCACCCTCGTCATCTCCGGCTGGACCGGCCCCGACGCGAGCGAGGCGACCCCCGAGGCCATGGCCGCCGCCGTCGCCGCCCTCGAAGACGCCGGGACCGACCGCAAAGCCGCCATGAAGGAGGTCGCGGGCCGCTTCGGCGTCACCCGCAGGGACGTCTACGACGCGGTGCTCACAGCTCGTCGAACTTGAACGTCTTCCACGAGACGAGCGCGACGAGGACCGCGAAGGCCGCGAGGAACCCGATCTGCGGGAGGACCGCGGTCGGGGCCTCGCCGTAGACGACGACCGACTGGAGCGCCTCGTTGAGGTAGCGCATCGGCGAGGCGTACGAGAGCCACTGGACCCACTGCGGGGACAGCGCGAGCGGGTAGAACGCGCCGGAGACGAACGCCATCGGCATCGTCACCAGGTTCGACAGGCCCGCGGCGGCGGGGCTGGTCTGGGCGATGCCGCCGATGACCACGCCGATCGCGAGGAACGCGAACGTGCCGAGCAGGACCAGGGGCACCGCGAACCACGTCCACGCCGACAGGTGCAGCCCGAACCCGACCGCGGCGACGGCGAGGAACACCGCGGTCTGCACGACCGCGACCACGAGGTTCACGGCGACCTTCGCGCCCAGGAACGTCCCGACCGACGCGGGGGTGAGGCGCAGGCGCCGCATGAGCTTGTCGCGCTTCCAGTCCACGATCGTGCCGGCCGCGCCGAACACGCCCGAGATGGCGACGCCCCACGCGAGGATGCCCGGCGCGAGGTACTGGATCGGCTGGAGCGCGCCGCCGTCGGCCTCCTCGACGTCGGTGGCGAGCACCGGCTCGTCCGGGGCCGCCGCGGAGAGGACCTCGACGTTGACGTCGTCGACGAGTGAGGCGAGCCGCCCCTCGGCGATCGCGCCGGACGTCGAGTTCGTCGCCGACGGGTAGATGCGCACCGTGGCGCCGTCCTGGACGACCGCGGCGTCCGCGTCGCCCTCGCGGAGCATCCCCAGGGCCGCGTCCAGGTCCGACGCGGAGCTGACGTCGAACTCGTCGGGGTCGGCGCCGTCGAGGACCGCGACGTCGCCGACGGCGACGATCCGGGAGGCCGCGGTGTCGCCGGAGCCGAAGACGCTCGCGAGCAGCACCATGAACATGAGCGGCAGGAGGATGGTGAAGAAGATCTGGCTGCGGTCGCGCATCCAGCCGCGGCCCAGGGCCTTGAACAGGCTCAGGAACGCCCGGCCGCGCGAGCCCGCGGGGGCCTCGCGTTCGGCGCGCTGCTCGGTCACCGCGCTCATCCGCGCCACTCCCGTCCGGTGACGTGCAGGAACACGTCTTCGAGGTTCGCCGTGCGGACCGCGAGCCCCTCCAGGGCCCCGTCGGAGGCCAGCGCGGTCAACAGCTTGCGGGGGTCGCGGGTCTCGAACACGACCGTCCCGTCGGCGAGGCTTACCGTCCCGTCGAGGGCGAGCTCGGCGATGCGGGCGTCGTCGAGCTGCCCGGCGGCGACGGTGACCCGCGTGGGGGCGTCGAGCTTCCGCACGAACCCGGCGGGGGAGTCGACGGCCTTGATGCGCCCGGCGTCCATGATGGCGACCCGGTCGCAGAGCGCCTCGGCCTCCTCCATGTAGTGCGTGGTGAGGACCACGGTGCGGCCCTCGTCGTTGATGGCGCGCATGAGGTCCCACAGGTTGCGGCGGGCCTGCGGGTCGAGGGCGGCGGTCGGCTCGTCGAGGAACACGAGCTCGGGGTCGCCGACGAGCGCGCACGCGATGGAGAGGCGCTGCTGCTGGCCGCCGGAGAGCTTCTCGCAGCGCATGTTCGCGTGCTCGGTCAGGCCCACGAGGTCGAGCATCTCGGCCGCGCGGGCCTTCGAGGCGCCGTACAGCTCCGCGAACGTGCCGATCTGCTCGGCGACGGTGAGGAACTCGAAGAACGCGGACGCCTGGAGCTGCACGCCGAGGCGGCGGGTCAGCTCGGGGGAGTGGGGCCACGGGGACCGGCCCAGGAGGCGAACCTCCCCGGAGTCGGGCCTGCGCAGGCCCTCGACGATCTCCAGGGTGGTGGTCTTCCCGGCCCCGTTGGGGCCGAGGATGCCGAAGAACTCGCCGCGCTCGACGCGGAAGCTCACGCCGTCGACCGCGCGGACCTCACCGGTCCGGCGGCCGCGGTAGGTCTTGCGGAGGTCGGCGACCTCGATGGCGGCTTCCATAGCAGCAAACCTAGGCCATCGTCCGATGTGACGGGGTTCTCGGCTCCCGCGTTCACACCGTCCGTAACAGGACCGTGAGGTGAACTTCACGGGCCCGGTACGGCGGGCGCACGTCCAGGCAACGCCGCCCGCAGAGGCTGGGGCCATGACTTCGACACTGACGCCCCCGGCCGGCACGGCCGCCCCCCGCAAAGGCTGGATCAGCGACTGGCGCCCCGACGACGAGGGCTTCTGGCAGTCGACCGGCCGCAGAGTCGCGCGCCGCAACCTGGTCTGGTCGGTGCTCGCCGAGCACCTCGGCTTCTCGGTGTGGACGATGTTCAGCATCATCACCCCCTACCTGGCGGCCTCCGGGTACGACTTCACCGTGAGCCAGCTGTTCTGGCTCACCGCGGTCCCGAACCTGGTCGGCGCGTTCCTGCGCATCCCCTACACCGCGGCCGTGGCCCTGTTCGGCGGCCGCAACTGGACGATCATCTCCGCGGGCCTCCTCGTCGTCCCGACCGCGCTCCTCGCGTACTGCGTCATGACCCCCGGCACGCCCTACTGGATGTTCATCGCCGCGGGCGTGACCGCCGGGTTCGGCGGCGGGAACTTCGCCTCCTCCATGGCGAACATCTCGTACTTCTACCCGGAGCGCCACCGCGGCTCCGCGCTCGGCGTCAACGCCGCGGGCGGCAATATCGGCGTCGCGGCCGTGCAGTTCTTCGGGCCGCTCGTCATCGGCGCGGCCGTTCTCGGCTCCTCCCAGGGCACCACCGACACCGGGAAGGCGTTCTACCTGCACAACGTGCCGCTGCTGTGGCTGGTCCTGGCCGTGTTCGCCGCGGTCATGGCCTGGCGCGCGATGGACAACCTCGCGGTGGCCCGCACGCCCCTGCGCGAGCAGGTCCCGGCGCTGGCCCGCAGCCACACCTGGATCATGAGCGTCCTCTACATCGGCACGTTCGGGTCGTTCATCGGCTACTCCTTCGCGTTCCCGCTGGTCATCAAGCTCGCGTTCCCGGAGTTCAACGCCCTGTGGATCGCCGCGCTCGGCCCGCTCGTCGGGTCCCTCGCGCGGCCGATCGGCGGCTGGTTCGCCGACCGCCTCGCGGGCGCCCCGATCACCTCCGGCGCGTTCGCCCTCATGGCCGTCGGCGCGATGGGCGCGATCTGGGGCATCAACGCGGGGTCGTTCGCGCTGTTCTTCGCCTCCTTCATGGTCCTGTTCGTCATGAGCGGCGTCGCCAACGGCTCCACGTACCGGTCGATCCCCGCGATCTTCCAGGCCGAGGCCGCCGCCGCGGCCGGCGGCAAGGCGAGCGAGGCCGACGTGCTGCAAGCGAAGAAGATCACCGCCGCCGCGCTCGGCTGGATCTCCGCGATCGGCGCGTTCGGCGGGTTCCTCATCAACCAGGGCTTCCGCATCGCCAACGAGACCACCGGGTCCGTGGTCCCCGCGATGTGGGCGTTCGTCGGCGCCTACGCGTTCTTCCTGGTCCTGAACTGGTGGTGCTACCAGCGCACCGTCCTCGTCGCGAAGGCCCCGAGCCTCGCGTACGCCAAGGTCTGACCCTCCGCGCACAGTGGCCCGCAATCGCCGAACCGGGGCGATTGCGGGCCACTTAGCATCCCTGAAACATCACTCACGTGAACACGTAACCGCCCCTGGGCACACTCGCCCAATGACCGCTCGCACCCGCCTCCCCGTCCTCCGCAGCGCCGACACGCACTGCCCGTACTGCGCGCTCCAATGCGGCATGCGGCTCGAAGAGGACGCCGACGGCACGGTCACGGCCGCACCGCGAGGCGGCGGCATGTGCAAGAAGGGGTGGACGTCCCCCGAGCTCCTCGACCACCCCGACCGGATCACCGCCCCGCTCCTCCACGGGAAGCCCGTCTCCTGGGACGAGGCCCTCGACCACGTCGCCGACCGGATCCGGGCCGTCCAGGCCGCGCACGGGAAGGACGCCGTCGGCGTCTTCGGCGGCGGCGGCCTCACCAACGAGAAGGTCTACCAGCTCGGCAAATGGGCCCGGCTCGCCTTGGGCACCAAGCACATCGACTACAACGGCCGGTTCTGCATGTCCTCGGCGGCCGCGGCCCTCAACCGCGCGTTCGGCATCGACCGCGGCCTCCCCTTCCCCGCCGAGGACCTCAAAGAAGCCGAGGTCGTGGTCCTCGTGGGCGCGAACCCCGCCGAGACCATGCCGCCGTTCATGCGGTTCCTCCAGAACGCCGAGCTCATCGTCGTCGACCCGCGGCGCACCGCCACCGCCGAGGCCGCGCAGCTCCACCTCCAGCCCGCCCCCGGCACCGACCTCGCGCTCGCGAACGGCCTGCTGCACATCGCGATCGAGCAGGGCTTCCTCGACCGCGCCTACATCGCCGACCACACCACCGGCTTCGACGAGGTCCGCCAGACCGCCGCCGGGTACTGGCCCGCGTTCGTCGAGCGGACCACCGGCGTCTCCGTCCCCGACCTGTACGCCGCCGCGAGGCTCATGGCGGGCAAGAAGACCGCGATCCTCACCGCCCGCGGCTCCGAGCAGCACGCCAAGGGCGTCGACACGGTCACCGCGTGGATCAACCTCGCCCTGGCCCTGGGCCTGCCAGGGCGGCCCTCGTCGGGCTACGGGTGCCTGACGGGCCAGGGGAACGGGCAGGGCGGGCGCGAGCACGGCCAGAAGGCCGACCAGCTGCCCGGGTACCGGATGATCACCGACCCGGTGGCGCGCGAGCACGTCGCGGGCGTGTGGGGCGTCGACCCCGAGATCCTCCCCGGCCCCGGCGTCTCTGCCGTGGAGCTGCTGCGCAAGTGCGGCGAGGAGGTGCGGATGCTGTTCGTCCTCGGCTCCAACCCGGTCGTGTCGGCGCCGCGGGCCGCGCGGGTCGCCGACCGGCTCAAGGACCTCGACTGCCTCGTGTCGCTCGACTTCGTCATGTCCGAGACCGCGCGACTCGCCGAAGTGGTCCTGCCCGTGACGCAGTGGGCCGAGGAGGACGGGACGATGACGAACCTCGAAGGGCGCGTCATCCGCCGCCGGTCCCTGCGGCCCGCGCCCGACGAGGTCCGCTCCGACCTGTGGATCATGCGGGAGCTGGCCGCGCGCCTGGAGGCGCCCGGCACCTACTCGACCGACCCGGAGGCGATCTTCGAGGAGCTGGGCCGCGCCTCCGCGGGCGGCAAGGCCGACTACTCGGGGATCACCTACGGGCGCTTGGAGACCCAGAGCTTTCAGTGGCCCGTCCCGGCGCCCGACCACGACGGCACGCCGCGCATGTTCACCGACCTGGTCTTCCCCACCCCGGACGGCCGGGCCCGGTTCACCGCCGTCGATCACCGCCACCCCGCCGAGCGCCGCGACAGCGTCTACCCGCTGTACCTGACCACCGGCCGGATCCTCACCCAGTACCAGTCCGGCGCCCAGACCCGCCGCATCGGCTCCCTCGACGGCGAGCAGTTCCTCCAGATCCACCCCGACACGGCCGTGCGGCACGGCATCGGCGACGGCGACCTGGTGCGCGTCACCTCCCGGCGCGGCTCCTACACCGCCCCGGCCCGCCTCAGCGCCGACATCCGCCCCGACACCGTCTTCAGCCCCTTCCACTTCCCCGGCGCCGCCAACGCGAACGCCGCCGTCTCCGACGTCCTCGACCCGATCAGCCGCATGCCCGAGTTCAAGGTCTGCGCCGTCAAGATCGCCCCCGCGCCCAACCCCTGACGAAGGTCAGGGCCGGCGGGTCCGGAATATCGGTCGAAAGACGGAGCGGGTTCAGTCGAATTGCCCAGGGCGGCAGCCGCTCCGCCGGTCAGAGTTGGTGCAGCGGGCCCGCCCGGGCCCGCGCCACCCACTCCCGATTGGACGCATCTTGCAACGCAGCACGAGACGGACCGTCCTCGTCGCGGCCGCCGCCGCGGCCGCGCTCGGCCTCGGGGCCGTCCCCGCGGCCGCCCAGGGGCCCGCACCGCAAGCGCCGCTCGCGATCCCCGAGCCGACCGGCGCGTACGCCACCGGCACCACCGCCCTCCACCTCGTCGACGAGGACCGTGCCGACGTCTGGGTCCCGGCCGAGCGCCGCGAACTCATGGTCACCCTCTGGTACCCGACCGCCGACGGCGACGGCCCGACCGCCCCGTACATGACCGCCGAGGAGTCCGCGCTGTTCGGCGCCCAGCTCGGCGTCCCCGGCGACCTCCTCGCCCAGGTACAGACCAACTCCGCGGCCGACGCTGAACCGCTCGCCGAAGCGGACTCCCTGCCGCTCGTGGTCCTGTCGCCCGGGTTCTCGTTCCCCCGCGCCACCCTCACCGGCCTCGCCGAGGAGCTCGCGAGCCAGGGGTACGCCGTCGCCGCGGTCGGCCACAACTACGAGGCCCCGATCTCCTTCCCCGACCGCACCACCGAATGCCTCACCTGCGAGGACGACATCGACGGCGACACCCTCGTCCCGAACCGGGCCGCGGACCTCGACTTCGTCGTCGAGGAGCTCGAAGCGGGCGCCTGGGACGGCTCGGACCGCATCGACTTCGACCGGATCGCCGTCGGCGGCCACTCGATCGGCGGCGCCTCGTCGCACCGCGCCCTCGCCGACTACGAGCGCTTCGACGCCGGGTTCAACCTCGACGGCACCTTCTTCGCGCTCGACCCCAAGCCCGTCCGCGAGCCGTTCCTCATGGTCGGCGCCGAGGTCCACGGGCAGCCCGGCGCGGACGACTCCTGGGACAAGGCCTGGAAGAAGCTCCGCGGCTGGAAGCGGTGGATCACCGTCGACGGCACCGGCCACAGCGCCATGACCGACCTCGCCCCGCTCGCCGAGCAGGCCGGCCTCAACGAGGACGCCACCGACGGCTTCCGCTCCAGCGACATCGCGCGGACCTACGTCACGGCCTTCCTCGACGCGCACCTGCGCTGCGAGGACGAACCGGTCCTCGACGGGCCCAGCGCCGACTGGCCTGAGATCGAGTTCCATAACCCGTAAGACCTGCAAGGGAAACCAGATAAGGCCCGGCCGCGCGGTGCGCGGCCGGGCCGCCTCACGCCCCCCGGAGCCGCTGGGGGAGGAGGAACTCCTGGGTCTCCTCGGCCACGGGCCGCTCGACCACCTCGACCGGCCCGAGTCCCGCGATCATCGCCACGACTTCGTCCACCAGGCGCGGCGGCGCCGAGGCGCCCGCGGTCACCGCCACCGTCGACGCCCCGTCGAGCCACGCCGGATCGACCGCCGCGGCCGTCTCGACCAGATGCGAGGCCACGCCCGCCGCGCGGGCCAGCTCCACCAGCCGGTTCGAGTTCGACGAGTTCGCCGATCCGACCACGAGCACCAGGTCCGCCTCGTCCACGATCGCCGCGACCGCCGCCTGCCGGTTGCTCGTCGCGTAGCAGATGTCCTCGGCCCCTTGGCCCCTGATGTGCGGGAACCGGTCCCGCAGGGCCGCCGCGATCGCCTCGACCTCCGTCACCGCGAGCGTCGTCTGCGACAGGTACGTGACCCGCCGCTCGTCCGCGACGCGCAGCGCCGCCACGTCGGCGGCCGTCTCCACCAGGACCGTCCGGCCCGGCGCCACCCCCATCGTCCCGACGACCTCCTCGTGGCCGTCGTGCCCGATGAGGACGACCGTGTCGCCCGCGTCCGCGGCCCGCTTCGCCTCCGCGTGGACCTTCGCGACCAGCGGGCACGTCGCGTCCACCGCGTCCAGGCCCCGCCGCGCCGCCTCGGCCTCCACCGCCGGGGCCACCCCGTGCGCGGAGAACACCACCAGCGCCCCCGCCGGGACCTCGTCCAGTTCGGACACGAACACCGCCCCGCGGGCCTCCAGGCCCGCGACGACCTGCGCGTTGTGGACGATCTGGTTGCGCACGTACACCGGCGGGCCGTGCTGCTCCAGCAGCCGCTCCACGATCTCGATCGCTCGCTCCACGCCCGCGCAGAACGATCGCGGCGACGGCAGCAGGACCCGGCGGACCGGAGTCACCAGACCCTGCCGACGGTGCTCGCGGCCAGGCTCGTCAGCTCCGCGACCGCGCCCCCGTGGAGGCGCCGGTCCGCGAGCCCGTCGGCCGCCGCGGCCGTCAGCGACTCGGCGGCGCGCTGGCTTGCGATGCGGCCCCCGCACGACTCGACGAGCTCGGCCGCGCGCCGGAGTCCGTTCTCATCCAGCGGGTGCGCCGCCCGGTACAGGGCCGCCAGCTCGGGCGCGTCGGCGTGGCCCGACCCGAGCGCGGCGGTCACCGGCAGCGACTTCTTGCGGTTGCGCAGGTCCGAGTAGACGGCCTTGCCGGTGACGGCCGGGTCGCCCCAGATCCCCAGCAGGTCGTCGACGTGCTGGAACGCCAGCCCGAGGCGGCACCCGAAGTCCCGCAGCGCCTCCACCTGCTCCGGCGTGCCGCCGCCGAACAGCGCGCCGAGCGCCGTCGCGCAGCCCATGAGCGACGCGGTCTTCGCCTCGCTCATCGCCACGCACTCGGCGAGGTCCACGTGCTCGCGGCCCTCGAACCCGGTGTCGGCGAGCTGCCCCTCGATGAGCGCCCGCACGGTCTGCGCGAGCAAGCCTGCGCCCGCGCACGCGCGGTCGCCGCCCGCCTCCGCGAGGACCTCGAACGCGAGCGCGTGCAGCGCGTCGCCGACGAGGATCGCGTCGTTGACCCCGAAGACCTTCCACGCGGTCGGGCGGTGCCGCCGCAGGCCGTCGCGGTCGATGATGTCGTCGTGGATGAGGGAGAAGTTGTGGACCATCTCGACCGCGACCGCGGCCGGGACGGCGGCCCGCCAGTCGCCCGAGACGGTCTTCGCCGCCAGGAGCGTCAGGAGCGGCCGCAGGGCCTTCCCGGAGTTCGCCTCGACCGGGTTCCCGGCCTCGTCGGTCCATCCGAAGTGGTAGGCCGCGATCCGCGCGGCCGGGGCGGGGAGCCTGCTCGCGGCGGCGCGCAGGGCCGCGTCGATGGCCGCGCGCTCGGCGGTGTACTGGTCGGTCAGGACGGTCATGCGGGGGCCTCCCAATCTCGGGGGTACGGGCCCGGGCGGCCGCGGCGGTGCGCTCCGCGGCCGCCCGGGGCTCACTAGCGTCCGATCTCGACGTGCTCGAGGATGCCGAGCGCGTCCGGCACCAGCACCGCCGCCGAGAAGTAGGCGCTCACCAGGTACGACATGACGGCCTTCTCGTCGATGCCCATGAACCGCACCGACAGCCCCGGCTCGTACTCGTCCGGCAGGCCCGTCTGGTGGAGGCCCACCACGCCCTGCTCCTGCTCGCCCAGGCGCATCGCCATGATCGAGGTCGTGCCCGCCGCGGTGATCGGGATCTTGTTGCACGGCAGGATCGGGACGCCCCGCCACGCCGGCATGTGGTGCCCGTCGTACTCCGTCGGCGTCGGGTACAGGCCCCGCTTGCTGCACTCGCGCCCGATCGCCGCGATCGCCTTCGGGTGCGCCAGGATCACGCGCGTGTCGCGGCGCCGCGAGATCAGCTCGTCCAGGTCGTCGGGGGTCGGCGGCCCCGACCGGGTCGGGATGCGCTGGTTCAGCGCCGCGTTGTGCAGGAGCCCGAACTCGCGGTTGTTCACCATCTGGTCCTCCTGCTGCTCGCGCAGGGCCTGGACGGTGAGCCGCAGCTGCTGCTCCATCTGGTTCATCGGCTGGTTGTACAGGTCGGCGACGCGCGTGTGGACGCGTAGCACCGTCTGCGCCACCGACAGCTCGTACTCGCGCGGCGCCAGCTCGTAGTCCACGAACGTCGTCGGCAGGTCCGGCTCGCCGGTGTGGCCCGCGGCGATGTCGATCGCCGACTCGCCGTGCCTGTTCTGCTTCGCGGACCGGCCCGCCCGGTACCGCTCCAGGTGCGCCGCCAGCGCCGGGATCCGGTCCACGAGCTCCGCGACCGCGGCGGTCGGCAGCGTCAGCACGGTCACCGGGGTGGCCGCGATGACGTCGTGGCCCCACACCGGCCCGGACTCGGTGAGCAGCTCCTCGCCGAAGTGGTCGCCGTCGACGAGGACCCCGAGGGAGAACCGGTCGCCGAACTTGCCCTCGCCGAACTGCTCGACGCGCCCGTGCGCGACCAGGTGCAGGCCGTCCACCGGGGCGCCCTGCTGCGCGAGGTGCTCGCCGGAGCGGATCTCGCGCTGCTCGAACCGGTCGGCGAGCGCCGCCAGCACCTCCTCGTCGTCGATGCCGCGCAGCTGCGCGATCTCGCCGAGCTCGGTGGGGATCACCCGGACGGCGTCCCCTTCGGTGGTGAACTCGACGCGGCCGTCGCCGACGACGTGCGTCAGGCGCCGGTTGACGCGGTAGGCGCCGCCCTGGGTCTGCACCCACGGGAGCACGCGCAGGAGCCACCTGGAGGTGATCTCCTGCATCTGCGGGACGGACTTGGTGGTGGTGGCGAGGTTGCGGGCGGCGGCGGTGCTGAGGCTGGTCTGGGCGTGCTGTCCGTTGGAGGTCTGCTGGGGGACTGCCGGGTTGCTGACGACGGCGTCGGTCATGCGAACACGTCCTTCTGATACGAGGTCTCACGTTGAGGCGGTCATGGCTCGAATAGCATCTTATTGCCTACTGGGGCGTAAACCCCAATAAAATCACTCAAAAGAGTTGATCGGGAGCATAGTTCGCATCGATGTAGTCGAAGCGCTCCACGGCCGTCTGGTACGCCACCGGATCAGCGGCACCGCTGCGGCTGAACGGGTACTCCAGCTGGTACGTCGCGAACAGCATGAGCGCCACCATCCCCGAGATCAGCCCCACCAGCACGTACTGGTACTTCCGCGTCGGCGTCCCCAGCGTCAGCATCACCGCGAACACCAGGATCGCGCCCGGCACCAGCACCGTCCACATCGCCGCGCTCAGGCCCCGCTCCGCCTGGAGCAGCCGGTCCGTCCGGAACTCCGTGATCGCCAGGACCCCGTCCTCGGCGTCCGTCAGCCGCGCCTGCACCACGTCGTCGTCGGTCTGCGCCCCCGACACCGGCGCCCGCATCGCGTCGAGCAGCATCAGGCCCTCCGACGACACCGGCTCCCGGTCCCGCATCGCCGGCCACTCGTCCTCGATCACCTCGTCCGTGTAGGCCCGCACGGCCTCCCGCACCAGGTCCCGCTGCTCCGGCTCCAGCGCGGCCGCCGACCAGTACACGTCGACCAGCTCGTTCGCCTCCATGTACGTCACCTGCCCCGCCTCCTCCTTGTTCTCCCACGCGGTGATGAGCACGAACGCGAGGACGATCGCGTACAGGACCGTCAGCAGCTCGAAGATCGTCGTCCCGAGCTCGTTGTTGTGGGCGCGGTCCGTCGGCGGCGCGAACCGCTGGAGCAGCGCGATCACCACGCACGCCGCGGCGACGACCGTAAGGGTGAACAGGAGTCCCTGGAGCCAGATGGGCATTGACCTCACCAAACTTCGTAAAGCAAAATAAAAGGCATGAACAGTGATGAACAACGCAGCAGATGGTGGTGGGATACGTGCGGCGCCTAGTGGCCTTGGTCATCGCGGCCGTCGCGCTGACCGGCTTCTCCGGGATCGCGCTGGCGTCGACGCCGGGGACCGGCGAGTCCGGTCCCGAGCGCGCCGGGATCGGCCTGGACGTGCTGGTGCGCATCTGCATCGACCTGCCGATCATCGACCTCCCGGACCTCCCGCCCCTGCTGGAGTGCCCCACGCCCACCCCGGAGCCGTCGGCGCCCGCGCCGTCGAGCCCCCCGCCCTCGCCCACGCCGCCGACCCCGCCCGAGGAGCCGACGCCGCCGGAGCCGCCGGTCTCGGACCCGGCTACGACGCCCGCCGCGAGCGAACCGCCCGCGGCGTCCCCCGAGCCCTCCGCTGCACCGTCCACTGTCGAGTCGCCCGCTCCCGAGATGTCCGAGGAGTCCCCGAGCGCCGAGCCGCCGCCGCCCGACCCCGGGCCGCTGCCCGACGGGCTCGCGGTCGAGGAGGCGGCGGCCCCCGTCAGCGCGGACGACGACGAGGACTCCTCGGTCCTTAAGAAGCGCATGGCGGCCGTGGTGCTCGCGTTCGTCGCCGCGATGGGCGCCGGGGCGGCGTTCTCCGGCCGGGCCGGCAGGTAGTCGCGCTACGACGGCGGCCCCGGGACCCGGTACCGCGCCGGGACCGGGGCCTCGTCGGGCCCGCCCGCCTCCAGGAACCGGCCGACGCCGTGGGCCGCGGTCGCGCCGGGCGCGGCGTCGCCGAGGCGCCGCAGCGCCGCCTCGTCGTACCGGTCGGTCCCGTCCAGGTGCCACTTGTGGATCGCGGCGATCCAGTTCTTCAGGTCGTCCACGTAGGATGCCAGGGCGGCCTGCGCGTCCCCGTCCAGATCGTGCTCCTCCGCCAGGCCCGGCAGGTCGTTCGCCTCGACCATCTGGAACTGCTCGATGCGGGCGTCGGCGAGGGCCGCGGCGATGCGCACGGCCTCCTCGCGCCCGGCGCCGAGGTACTCCTCGATGACGACGACGCCGTTGGCGAGCTGCCCTTCGTACTCGACCTCCTTGTGGTACGAGCACACGTCGTTGAGCAGGCACACCGCGTCCATCGCGCACGCCTCCATCCACTGGATCGGGCGCGAGGTCCACACCGCGTCGGGGACCTGCCGCCCGGCGCGCAGCCGCGCGAGGGACATCGTCAGGTCCGAGCCGAACGAGTCGCGGCGCATCTCCACGTAGTCGACGGGGTCGGGCACGCGGTTCTGGCCCTCGGAGTGCAGCTCCCACAGCCAGCCTTCGAGCATCTGCTCCACCGCGGACCTGAACTCGGCCCGGCCGCGCTCGTCGAACGCGGGCGCGGTGCGCCGCCACAGGTCGTCCAGGCCCAGTTCGAGGGGGTTCGCAGCGACCGGCGCCGGGCCGAGGTCGACGGGCATGAACTCCAGGAGCCTGCGGTGCTGCGCGATCGCGGCGCTCAGGTCGCGGCCGCGCCCGAACGCGGCCGGGTAGTAGTCGTCGCCGTAGGTGCCCCACGCGAGCCAGTCGGCGGACGCGTCGAGCTCCTCGGCGGTGCCGTCGGGGTCGATCCCGGCCGAGCACAGCGCGAAGTCGAAGCCGAGGAACTGGCGCCGGTTCCACAGGCCCGAGCCCGGCAGCGCCGGGTCCGGCGCGAGGAACCCCATGGCGGCGGCCCACTCGACGCCGTGCTCGCGGGCCGCGTCGAGGTTCGGGTTGAGCCGCAGCGCGAACGGCTGGTGGAACGCCGGGAGCGCGGTCGGCCCGACCTGCTTGAAGGGCGCCCGCGCGTGCTGCTTCAGGCCCGAGGCGGCCAGGCGCGCCTGGGACGTGCCGATCCCGTTGGGACCGCTGAGGACCCGCTGCGCGGCGTCGTTCATGTACCGGCTGGAGCGCATGTGCCACTCGTGGCCGCCGGCCTGCCAGTCCTGGAGCCCCTTGGCGTACAGGGCGATCGCGAGCTGCTCGGGCGGCGTGACCCCTTCGGAGGCGCACAGCACCGGGATCTCGGTGAGCGCGGTGTTCTCGAACTGGTGGAGCCGGGAGGTGAGCACGTCGTTGACGAGCTCGGCGGCGGGCTGCGTGTCGAGGCCGAGGAACCGCTCGAAGACGAGGACGGCGTTCGCGTTCTCGCCCTCGCTCGTCACCTCCCGCTCGTAGGAGAACAGGTCGTTGCGCAGGTGGACGGCGTCGGAGAACGTGTCGCGCAGGACCTTCAGCGGCCGCGAGCCCGCGACCTTGTCGGGGACTTCGGCGCCCACGGCGTACTCGACGATGCCCGCCGACCACGGCGCCCCGCCGACCTTGCGGCGCATCTCGATGTACTCGATCGGGTTGGCGACGCGGTCGGACGTGATGTTGTCGAGCTCCCACAGCGACTCGAACAGCAGGTTCACCGTGGACACGAGGAAGCGCTCGCGCCACCCGGCCGACATGGACGGCGCGGTCCGGTCCCACAGGTCCTTGAGGCCCAGCTCGACCGGGTTCTCCGGCTCCGGCGTCGGACCCGGGTCGAGGGGCATGAACAGGGGGATCCGGTCGAGGTACGCCTTCGCGCCGGCCTTGTCGCGGGTGCGCTTGAACGCGTCGAGGAAGTGGTCGTCGAAGAAGAACACCCACACGTACCAGTCGGTGACGAGGTCGAGCGCGGGCGCGTCGCAGTCGGGGTGCGTGTACGCGCACAGGAGCCCGTAGTCGTGGCGGTCGAGCTCGGCCTCGTCCCAGATCACCCCGCCCCCTTCGGCGGGGGCGTCGAGCATGCCCATGTCCTTGGCCCAGGTCCGGGCGTGGGCGCGCGCGCCCTCGACGTGCGGATTCAGCCGGGCCGGGTACGGGAGGTAGAACGTCGGCAACACGAACGGGTGATTGTCTGACATACGTGTCCCTTTGGGTGAAACCTGTAGTGCAAGGCAGGAACCACTGTAGGGGTATCGGTGAGACCGTCGCTACACCCAGTCGGGTGACGTGCACGAACCGTCCAGGCCGTGTCGCCGAAGAGTGCGCACTACTTAGCACGCGCGAAACATTGACCGCCTGATCGCGAAACAGCCCCGGGCGAACCTGGACGCCAGTCGGGGGCTGACAGCGCCGTCGCTCCGACGGCGCGGCCGCAGGGGGTGCAAGCCACCCCCGGGGCCGCGTCCGCAGTCAGCCCAGCACCTGGAGGTCCAGCGCGTGAAGGTCGCCATCGTCGGCTACGGCATGGCCGGGGCCCGCATCGCCCGCGAGCTCGGCCGCCGCGGCGTCGACGTCACCGTCTTCGGCGCCGAGTCGGCGGCCGCGTACAACCGCATCCTGCTCTCGAGCATGATCGCGGGCAAGCAGACCGAGGCCGAGATCGCCCTGCCCGTGCCGCCCGACCACGTCGAGCTGCGCCTCGGGGAGGCCGTCGAGTCCGTCGACCTCGACGCCAAGACCGTCAACGGGACGCCCTTCGACAAGCTCGTGCTCGCCACGGGCGCCGAGGCGTTCGTCCCGCCCGTCCCGGGCCTCGACCCGCTCCCCACCGGGGCCTACGTCCTGCGCACCATCGAGGACGCCCGCGCGATCCTCGACGAGGCCGCGAACCGCGCCAGCGCGGTCGTCCTCGGCGGCGGGCTCCTCGGCCTCGAATCGGCGCGCGGAATCGCCAAGCGCGGCATGGACGTGACGGTGGTCCACGCGGCGGGCCACCTCATGGACCGCCAGCTCGACCCCTTGGGCGCCAAGGTCCTCGCCGACTCCTACGCCGAAGTCGGGGTCGCGTCGGTCACGGACGCGCGGACCACGCGCGTGGTCCACGGCGACGACGGGCTCACCCTGGTGCTCGCCGACGGGCGGACCGTCACCGGGCAGCTCCTGGTCGTCTCCTGCGGGATCCGCCCGAACATCGGACTGGCGCAGGCGATGGGCCTGGAGACCGGGCGCGGCGTGGTCATCGACGACCAGTGCCGGACCTCCCACCCCGACGTGTTCGCGGTCGGCGACTGCGCCGAGCACCGCGGCGTCGCCTACGGGCTCGTGGGCCCGGCCTGGGAGCAGGCCGACGTCGTCACCGACCTGCTCTCCGGCGTCAACCCCGACGCCGCCTACGAGGGCTCGCGCCTGGTGACCCGCCTGAAGGCCTCCGGGATCGAGCTCGCGGCCATGGGCGACGTCGAAGGCGACGAGGTCGTCTCCTTCGCCGACCCCGCGCGGGGCACCTATGCCCGCCTGGTCATTGACGAGGAGGGCCGCCTCGCGGGCGCGGTCATGCTCGGCGACAACCCGATGGTGGGCCAGGTGGTCCAGTTGTTCGACACCGGGGACCCGGTGCCGCACGACCGCCGCACCCTCCTCATGGGCCGCCCCGGCGAATCCGTGTCGGTGGCCCCCGAAACGCCGGCGTCCATGCCCGACGAGGTCGTGGTCTGCCGCTGCAACAACGTCACGAAGCGGGAGCTGCGCACCGCGTTCTTCAACGGCGCGCGCACTCCCGAGGCCCTGTCCGACGCCACCCAGGCGTCCACCGGCTGCGGAACCTGCACCGAGGACGTCGCAGGACTCTGCAAGTGGCTGAACAGCACCGTCGCTGGAATCGGAAGCGCCGCAGAACAACTCGATGAGGTGTCAGCATGAGCAAACTCGTTGTCATCGGCGACGGCATGGTCGGCCGCCGGTTCCTGGAAGCGGTCGCGCAGCGCGACCCGTCCTGGGACGTCACGGTCCTGTGCGAGGAGCCCCGCCCCGCGTACGACCGGGTCCGCCTGTCGGCGTTCTTCGACGGCGTCAGCGCCGAGGAGCTCTCGCTCGCCTCGGACCTCGACGGCGTCGAGGTCCGCCTCGGCGAGGCCGCGACCGCGGTCGACCGGGACGCCAAAGTGGTCAGGTCCGCGACGGGCGAGTACCCGTACGACAAGCTCGTGTTCGCGACCGGCTCGTACGCGTTCGTCCCGCCCGTCGAGGGCGCGGACCTGCCCGGCGTGTTCGTGTACCGCACCATCGAGGACCTGGAGGGCATCAAGGCCCACGCCGACGGGCGCCGCCACGGCACCGTCATCGGCGGCGGCCTCCTCGGCCTCGAAGCGGCGAACGCCCTGAAGCTCCTCGGCCTCGAAGTCCAGATCGTCGAGTTCGCGCCGTGGCTCATGGCGCGCCAGCTCGACGAGGCCGGCGGCGGCGTCCTCAAGCAGCACATCGAGTCCCTCGGGATCGGCGTCGACTGCGGCACCGGCGGCACCAGGATCGAGGCCGTCGACGGGCGCCTGCGCATGGACACCAACCGCGAGGGCGTCGCGTACGACACCGACCTCATCATCTTCGCGGCGGGCGTGCGCCCCCGCGACCAGCTCGCCCGCGACTGCGGCATCGAGGTCGGCGAGCGCGGCGGCATCATCACCGACTCAGCTTGCGTCACTTCGGATCCCGACGTGTACGCGATCGGCGAGGTCGCCGCGATGGAAGGCGTCTGCTACGGGCTGGTCGCCCCCGGGTACGCGATGGCCGAGACCGTCGCCGACCGGCTCGCGGGCGGCGAGGCCACGTTCCCCGGCGCCGACATGTCCACGAAGCTGAAGCTCCTCGGCGTCGACGTCGCCCAGTTCGGCGCGTTCGACGGCCCCCTGGCGACCACCTACCTCGACCCGGCGAACGGCACCTACGCGAAGCTCGTCCTCTCAGACGACGCGCAGACCCTGCTGGGCGGCATGCTCGTCGGCGACGCCGAGCCGTACCCGCTGCTGCGCGCCAGCGTCGGCGGGAAGGTCCCCGGGACGCTCGCCGACCTCCTCGGCGGCGGCGAGGTCGAGGGCACGCTCCCCGACGGCGCGCAGGTCTGCTCCTGCAACGCCGTCACCAAGGGCGAGATCATGGGCGCCATCCACGAGGGCTGCCACGACGTCGCGGAGATCAAGTCCTGCACCAAGGCCGGGACCTCCTGCGGCTCCTGCATCCCCATGCTCAAGCAGCTCCTCGCCGAAGGCGGCGTCGAGGTCTCCAAGGCCGTGTGCGAGCACTTCACGCAGTCCCGCGCGGAACTGTTCGACATCGTCAAGGTCACCGGGATCACGACGTTCTCGGAGCTCATCGCCCGCCACGGCACCGGCTCCGGCTGCGACCTGTGCAAGCCCGCCGTCGCCTCGATCCTCGCGTCGCTCTCCAACGGCCATATCCTCGACGGCGAGCAGGCCGCGCTCCAGGACACCAACGACCACTTCCTCGCCAACATGCAGCGCAACGGCACCTACTCGGTCGTCCCGCGCATCCCCGGCGGCGAGATCACCCCCGACAAGCTCATCGTGATCGGCCAGGTCGCCAAGGAGTTCGATCTCTACACCAAGATCACCGGCGGCCAGCGCATCGACATGTTCGGCGCCCGCGTCGAGGACCTTCCGAAGATCTGGCGCAAGCTCGTCGACGCCGGCTTCGAATCCGGCCACGCGTACGGGAAGGCCCTGCGGACCGTCAAGTCCTGCGTCGGCACCGACTGGTGCCGCTACGGCGTCCAGGACTCCGTGAAGATGGCCATCGACCTCGAACTGCGCTACCGGGGCCTGCGGTCCCCGCACAAGCTCAAGTCCGCGGTCTCGGGGTGCGCGCGCGAATGCGCCGAGGCCCGCGGCAAGGACTTCGGGGTCATCGCCACCGAGCACGGCTGGAACCTGTACGTCGGCGGCAACGGCGGCTTCACGCCCCGCCACGCCGACCTGCTCCTGTCCGACGTGGACTCCGAGACGCTGGTCCGCACCATCGACCGGTTCCTCATGTTCTACATCTCCACCGCCGACCGCCTCCAGCGCACCTCCAAGTGGGTCGAAGGGCTCGAAGGCGGCCTCGACTACCTGCGCTCCGTCATCGTCGACGACAAGCTGGGGATCTGCGAGGACCTCGACGCCATGATGGCCAAGCACGTCGAGCACTACGCCGACGAGTGGAAGGGCGTCATTGACGACCCCGAGAAGCTCCAGCGGTTCGTGTCCTTCGTCAACGCCCCCGAGACCCCGGACCCCTCCATCGAGTTCGAAGAGGTCCGCGGCCAGAAGTTCCCGGCCGGGAGCACCGAGCGCTCCCAGCCGGTCCTGCTCGGCACGCCCGTCATCCGCTCGTCCCAAGGGAAGTGATCCACGTGGAACCCATCTGCGCATTCGACCGGCTCGTCCCCGGGCGCGGCGTCGCCGCACTCCTCGCCGACGGCGCCCAGGTCGCCCTGTTCCGCCTCCTCGACGACAGCCTCCACGCCGTCGCCAACCGCGACCCGTTCACCGGCGCGAACGTCCTCTCCCGCGGGCTCGTCGGCGACCGCGGCGGCGAACCGGTCGTCGTCAGCCCGCTCCTGAAGCAGGCGTTCTCGCTCACCACCGGCGCGTGCCTCGACGACCCCGACGTGGCCCTGGAGGTCTACGCCGTGGAAGTCCGCGACGGCGAGATCCGCGTGGGCGCCCGCTCCGAAGCGGAAGTCGCCGCCTGATGGCCGCCGCCGGAGCCCCCGTCCGCGAGGCCGAGACGACGCTCGCGCCCCTGACCGGCTACACCGTGGCCGTCACCGCGCAGCGCCGCGCCGACGAGCTCGCGACCCTGCTGGAGCGCCGCGGCGCCCGCACGATCGTCGCCCCGACGCTGCGGATCGTCCCGCTCCCCGACGACGAGGCCCTCCGCGCGGCCACCGTCGAACTCATCCGCGAGGCCCCCGACCTCGTCGTCGCCACCACCGGGATCGGCTTCCGCGGCTGGCTGGAGGCCGCGGAGGGCTGGGGCATGGGCGAGGACCTGCTCGACGTCCTCGCCCGCGCCCGCATCCTCTGCCGCGGCCCCAAGGCCCTCGGCGCCGTCCGCGCCGCCGGGCTCACCGAGGAGTGGACCGCGCCCTCGGAGACCGGCGACGAGGTCGTCGAGTACCTCCGCGAACGCGGCGTCAACGGCCAGCGGGTCGCCATCCAGCTCCACGGCGACCCCGCCGAGGACTTCATCCGCACCGTCCGGGCCGGAGGCGGCGCCGCCGTCCCCGTCCCGGTCTACCGCTGGACCCTCCCGACCGACATCACGCCCGTGCAGCGGCTCGTGGACGCCATCTGCGCCCGCCGCATCGACGCCGTGACGTTCACGTCCGCGCCCGCCGCGAACGCGCTCCTGCGCATCGCCGGGGACCAGGCCGCCGACATGCTGGAGGCGTTCCGCGCCCCCGCCGAGGACAACGGCGTCCTCCCCGTCGCGGTCGGCCCCGTCACCGCGTCCCCCTTGTCCCGCTTGGGGGTCGACACGGTCCAGCCGCAGCGGGCCCGCCTCGGGTCCCTGGTGCGCACCGTCGCCTCCGCGCTCCCCAAGCGCTCCCGGCGCCTCCAGCTCGCCACCGGGCACCGCATCGAGCTGCGCGGCCACATGGTCCTCCTCGACGACCAGCCGTTCCAGCTGCCGCCCGCGCCGATGGCCGTCATCCGCGCGCTCGCGTCCGCGAACGGGAAGGTCCTCTCGCGGGCCGAGCTCCTCGGGCACCTGCCGCGCGGCGCCGACGGCCACGCGGTCGAGATGGCCGTGACGCGCCTGCGCGACGCCGTCCACCTCCGGTCCTGTGTGGAGACCGTCATCAAGCGCGGCTACCGCCTGAACCTCGAAGTCTGAGGGGTGTGCGAGAAAGGGCTTCCCTTTGTACGATGAGGGAGCCCGAGTAACCGCCTGCAATCTGAATCGGAGGACGCCATGGCGTACCCGCCAGCGCCCCAGTACCCGCAGCAGCCGCTGCCGCAGGGACCGAAGACCAGGCCGGGGTCGGTCGCGGCCGTGGTGTGGACGCAGTTCATCACCGCGGCGCTGCTCGTCGTCACCGGCATCGCGATGTTCGCGGTCCAGTCGGCGGTCAAGGATGTCGTCAGCGACGAAGTCCTCAGTGACCCCTCGCTCGCCGACGCGGGCATCACCGCCGACGACGTCTCCACGATCATCACGCTCACGTTCGCCGTCGTCGCGGGCGTCTACATCCTGTTCGCCGTGTTCTACGTGATCCTCGGCATCCTCAACAACAAGGGCAACCGGGCCGGGCGCATCCTCTCGTGGGTGCTGTCGGGCATCGCGCTGCTGTGCTGCGGCCTCGGCGGCCTCATCGGGCAGGTCGGCGAGACCACCTACAACGTCAACGGCACCGAGTACCAGGACGAGATGACGAAGGCGGTCGAGGACGCGACGCCGGGCTGGGTGAGCGCCCTCGACTGGGCCACCCTCATCGTGTTCATCGTCGGCTCGCTCATCATCATCATCCTGCTCGCGGTCCCCGCCTCGAACGAGTTCTTCCGCAAGGAGGAGCCGGCCGCGGGCCCGTACCAGGGCCAGCCGCCCTACGGCCAGCCCGGGCAGCCCCCGTACGGCCAGCAGCCGGGCCAGCCGCCCTACGGGCAGCAGCCGCCCGGACCGCCGGTCCAGTAAGCCGCGCAAGGGGAACGGCCCCGCCTCGACGAGGCGGGGCCGTTCCGCGTCTGCGGCGTCCGGGCTAGCCCGGGGGCGCGGTGGGCGGCGGCACCTTGAAGGCCCGCTCCCGGTCGTACCGCTCCAGGGCCTCGGCGTCGGGCTCCGTCCCGTGCCAGGCCGCCAGCAGCTCGCCTTCGCGTCTGCGGCTCAGGCCCGCGCGCAGGGTGGGTGCGGCCGCGTTGGCGTTCCACCACCGCTCGACCGTGGTCGCGAGCGTCGAGAGCCGCAGCCCGGCCGCGACGGCGGGCGCCGAGGGGCGGCTGCCGTGCCCGTCGTAGTCGGGGGAGGGCGCCCAGAAGCCGAGCGATTCGTAACCGGCCCAAGGGGTCACCTCCTGTTCGAGGATGAACTCCTGCGACACCCAGGTGAGGTCCGGGCGCTCGGTGAGGACGCCCTGCTCGATGAGCGCGTCGGCGATCCCGTGGAAGAACGCCTCGGTGCCGATGTGGTCGCCGATCGCGTCGTAGGTGCCGGTGAGGCCCGCGTCGGCGGCGTCGAGGAGCCAGTTCGCGTAGTCCTCGACGTCGATCCACTGGACGGGGCGCTCCTGCGGGCCCGGCGCGAGGATCTCGCCGCCTTCGCTGAACCGCAGCGGCCAGTAGCCGAGCCGGTCCACGGGGTCCCCGGCGCCGACGATGAGGCCGGGCCTGGTGACGAGCGCGCGGTCGCCGAGGCGTTCGCGGACCATGTTCTCGATGGCGACCTTGCTGGCGCCGTAGACCTCCACTGACGGGTCGGTCGAGTCGGGGGCGGTCGGCGCGAAGACCTCGTCGGTGACGGTCGCGTGCTCGGCGTAGGCCGAGATCGAGGAGATGAACGACCAGTGGCCCGCGTGGTCGGCGAGGGCGTCGAGGACGGGGCCGACGTGGGCGGGGATGCGGGCGACGTCGAAGACCGCGTCGAACTCCCTGCCGCGCAGTGATTCTGCGCCGCCTTCGACGCTGCGGTCGATCGCGACGAACTCGGCGCCCTCGGGTGGCTTGCCGCTGGCGCCGCGGGAGGCGACGGTGACCTGGTGGCCGCGTTCGAGCGCGAGGGCGGCGATCTTGTGTGACAGGTAGACGGTCCCGCCGAGGACGAGGATCCGCTTCGGTTGCGTGCTCATGCCCTTGAGCATGGCGGCCTGCCGGTCGGCGGGCAAGGGCGTTCGCCCACGGCGGATCCGCTCACAGCAGCGCGCGGGAAGGCGCGGGGATCGGTGGGGCTCGGGGCGGGGTCGATCACGGATCGGCGGCGGGTTCGAGGATGGCATCGCGGCGGTCTTGCGGCGGGGCGCGCGCGGGCTCAATATGCTGGGAAGAGACCCGGGGAGGGCGCCATGACCGACGAATGGGACGCCGCGGCCGACGACGGAGCAGATGACGCCGAAGGCGGCTCGGAGGACGCCGCGCCGGGCGGCGCCGACGGCGCCGAGGACGGTGCCGCGGACGGCGGTTTCGGCGAGGACTTCTTCGCCGACCTGGAGTCCGCGCCCGGCACCGGCACGGGCGCCGACGACCTCTTCGGCGCCGACGGCCCTGACGAGTACTTCTACGAGGCCGAAGGCGACGGCACCTTCGAGACCGCCGCCGCGGACCCCGCAGACACCGCTGACGCCGAGCCCGACGACTTCACCGACGCCGACTTCCCCTTCGACCTCGACTTCGACGTGGGCGGCGAAGGCTGACCCGACCCGGCCGTGCCGGTCCCGCTTTCGGGTGACAAGATCGCCGGGAGCGCCGGATCTTGTCGTACCCCCGGGGAAGGATCGCCCCTACGGACTCCGGGTGGGTGGGGGTTAGGGATGGAAATAGCAGCACACATACGCATGCCGCGCAACGAGGCCGAAGCGGTCGCGATGCAGACCGAGCTGGCCGGATGCGTGGTCGCCGCCGACGACGACCGGCCCGTCGACACCGTCGCGGGCCTCGACATCGCCTACGACACCGGCTCCGACACCGCCGTCGCCACCGCGGTCGTCATGCGCCGCAGCGACCTCGCGGTCCTCGACGAGACCGTCGTCCACGGGACCTCCGACTTCCCGTACGTGCCCGGCCTCCTCGCCTTCCGCGAACTCCCCTTGCTGCTCAAGGCCATCGAGGCGCTCACCGTCGCCCCCGACCTGTACGTGTGCGACGGCTACGGCCTCACCCACCCGCGCCGATTCGGCCTCGCCTGCCACCTCGGGGTCGTCCTCGACGCGCCCGCGATCGGCGTCGCGAAGAACCCGCCGCACCTGCCCGTCGCCGATCCCGGCCCCGCCCGCGGCGACTGGTCGCCGATCACCGCGGGGGAGGAGACCGTCGGCTGCGCGCTGCGCACCCGCGACGGCGTCAAGCCCGTGTACGTCTCCGTCGGCCACCGCCGCACCCTCGCCTCGGCCCGCGACCTCGTCCTCGAACTCGCCCCCCGCTACCGGCTCCCCGAGCCGATCCGCGCCGCGGACCAGTTGGGGCGCAAGCGAC
This sequence comes from Glycomyces sp. NPDC047369, assembly GCA_040643255.1. Classification (GTDB taxonomy): domain Bacteria; phylum Actinomycetota; class Actinomycetes; order Mycobacteriales; family Micromonosporaceae; genus Glycomyces. Next base: position 210,152 of record JBEYTX010000006.1, read on the forward strand.
TCGCCGAGACGAGGTAGGGTCCACCCCACCCCCGACCGGCCCGCCCACCGGATCGCGGACGGTGGGCTTTCCTCCTACCGTTGGAGGCATGCAGAAACCCCAGTCCGTCACCAACGCCGCACTACTGTGGACGCTCGCGGTCGTCGCCGGCGTCATCGAAGCCGTCTTCGCCGTCAGCGAGATCCGGCAGGACACCGGGCTCGACTCGGGCGTGTGGGCCTCCGTCGGCGTCCGCGGCCTCATCTACCTCGCCGTCCTCGCCCTCATCGCGGTCTTCGCGACCGGCCGCCGCTGGGCCCGCTGGGCGCTCGCCGGGCTCCTGTCCGTCATCGGCCTCGCGTCGCTGGTCGTCGAGCCCGCGCAGGAGCTCATGGGCGGCGCGCCGTTCCTGGAGGCGTTCGGCGGCGACGGCGACCTCATGATGGGGATCTTCGTCGCCCGCATGCTCCACATCGCGGCCGTCCTGACCGCGACGATCGTCATGTTCAGCCCCAGCGCGAACGCGTACTTCCGCAAGCCCGCCGAAGCCGTCGCGGCCTAGGGCCTGTCCTAGAGGCCGCGCAGCCACGCCGCCTCGGCCGGCGCGAGGTCCGGGACCGACGCGACCTCCTCGACGAGGTCCCGCTCGCCCATCGCGGCGCGGAAGAACATCGCGGCCGTCACCCCGTGGTCGGGCCGGTGCACCACCTCGAGCTCGGCACCGGCCTCGACGTGCCCCGGCTCGACCACGCGCATGTACGGGCCCGGCCTGGCCTCGCGCGTGAACGTCTTCAGCCAGCCGCGCTCGTCGATCCAGCCGCGGAACGTGCCGCACGGGATCCGCGCGCCGGTCACCTGGAGCACGAGCCCGCCGGGCCCGGCCCACCGCTCGCCGATGAGCGCCGCGTTCACGTCGTAGCCGCTCGTCGTCAGGTTCTCCCCGAACGCGCCCGGCCCGAACCCGCGGCCCGTCAGCGCGCCGAAATGCGCGTAGTCCTCGCTGGCGAAGACGTACACGGCCTGGTCGGTGCCGCCGTGGTTGCGCACGTCGCCGACGCGGTCGCCCGCGAGCCCCACGGTGCCCTCGCCCTTCGGCCCCGGCGAGGTCACCGCGACCGGGCCGTCGACGGGCCGCTTGTCGATGTAGGTGGCCGCGAGGCCCTTCCACGGGTTCTGCCGCGGGCGGCCGACGTTCACCGAGAGGATCTTCACGCGCCGGAGCGTATCCCCGCGCGGCGGGCGCCTCAACCGCATTTGCGGTGTCGGTGGCCCCGGCTAGGCTTGCGGCGTGGGGGTGAGCACTCGGAAGCTGTTCCGCGACGACGCGGTGGTCCTGCGCACCTTCAAACTCGGCGAGGCCGACGCGATCGTGTCGCTCCTGGGCCGCAACCGCGGCCGCTACCGCGCCATGGCGAAGGGCCTGCGCCGCACCTCCTCGAAGTTCGGGGCGCGCCTCGCCCCGTTCAGCCACGTCGACCTCCAGCTCATCGAGGGACGCGCCGAGCTCCACACCGTCACGCAGGCGGTCGGCCTGCACCTGTCCGGCGGCGCCATCAGCGGCGACTGGGCCGCGTACACGGCCGCGTGCGTCATCGCCGAGGCCGCCGAGCGGCTCGTCCCCGAGGACCACCAGCCCGACCTCGACGTCTTCCAGCTGACCCTCGGCGCCTTCCGCGCGCTTGCCGAGACCGAGCTGCCGCCGGTGCTCGTCATGGACTCGTACCTGCTGCGCGGCATGAAGTCCGCGGGCTGGGCGCCCTCGCTCGACCAGTGCGCCGTGTGCGGCGCCGACGGCCGCCACCGCGCGTTCGCCGTCGCCGCCGGCGGCGCCGTCTGCGGCGACTGCCGCCCCGGCGGCGCGTCCGTGCCCGCGCCCTCCTCGCTCGAACTCATGCGCGCCTTGGAGTCCGGCGACTGGGGCAGCGCCGTCGCCGCCGACCCCCGCCAGCGCAGCGAGGCAGCGGGCCTCATCGCCGCCCACTTCCAATGGCACTCCGAGCGGCCCCTGCGCACGCTCAAGTACGTGCCCCACGGCCGCGGCGGCGCCTGACCGCGAATTACGATCGTGGTCCCCGTCGAACTGGAGGACCTGTGAGCCGCACGTACGAGCCGCCGAAGCCGCACCCGTCGGGCGCGGTGCCGCCCGAGCTGCCCAAGGACCTGGTGCCGAAGCACGTCGCGCTGGTGATGGACGGGAACGGGCGCTGGGCCAAGGAGCGCGGGCTGAAGCGGACCGAGGGCCACACGATGGGGGAGGCGTCGCTGTTCGACACGATCGAGGGCGCGATCGAGATGGGCGTGGGGACGCTCTCGGCGTACGCGTTCTCGACCGAGAACTGGCGGCGCAGCCCCGACGAGGTCCGGTGGCTCATGGGCTTCAACCGCGACGTCATCCACCGCCGCCGCGACGAGCTCCACGCGATGGGCGTGCGCATCCGCTGGGCCGGGCGCCGCCCGAAGCTGTGGAAGAGCGTCATCAAGGAACTCGAAGTGGCCGAAGAGCTGTCGAAGCACAACGACAAGATCACACTCCAGTTCTGCGTGAACTACGGCGGCCGCGCCGAGATCGCCGACGCCGCCGCGGCCCTCGCCCGGGACGTCAAGGCCGGTCGCCTCAACCCCGAGCGCGTCACCGAGAAGACCTTCGCCCGGTACCTGTACAACCCGGACCTGCCCGACGTGGACCTGTTCCTGCGCCCCTCCGGCGAGCAGCGCACCTCGAACTTCCTGCCCTGGCAGTCCGCGTACGCCGAGATGGTCTACCTCGACGTCCTGTGGCCCGACTTCGACCGCCGCGACCTGTGGCGCGCCTGCGAGATCTACGCCCGCCGTGACCGCCGCTTCGGCGGAGCCGAGCCCAACCCCGTGGTGCGGTGAGGGGAGCGCGGCGCAGCCGGACCGCGGCGGAGCCGAACCGAGGGCACAGTGGCGGAGCCGAGCCCAACCCCGTCGCCGCGGGCGAGCGCTAGCCGAACGGGGTGAAGCCCCGGCCGCGCTCCTGGTCCGCCTGGAGCTTGTCGACCGTGGTCTGGAGCCTGTCGATGCGCTCGAGGATGAGCGCGGTGTCGGCCGAGACCTGCTCGTCCAGGTCGTCGAGGCGCTGCGCCTCCTCCATGGAGGCCAGCACCACGCCGAGCAGCAGGTTCACCAGCACGAACGCGCCGAACAGGATGAACACCAGGTAGTAGGGCAGCGTCCACATGTTGTGCTCCATGCTGTTGCGCATGACGTTGCCCATGTCGTCGAACGCCACCAGCTGGAACAGGTTCAGCAGCGCCTCGCCGACGGTCCCGAAGTGCTCCGGGTCGGAGGCGCTGAACGCGATCCAGCCGACCATCGCCCACAGGTACATGACGACGCCGGTCAGCGCGAACACGCCCGCGGACTTCGGCAGGGCCTTCCCGGCCGCGACCAGGATGATCCGCAGGGACGGCAGCGACCGGAAGATCCGCACGATCCGCGCCAGCCGCAGCATCCGCAGGATCGTCACGTTCTCGCGCAGGCCCGGCATGAACGAGGCGACGACGATCACGAAGTCGAACACGTTCCAGCCGTCCTTGAAGAACCGCAGCGGCCGCCGCCCGAACGACACCAGCCCCGCCAGCACCTCGAACGTGAAGAACCCCAGGCACACGTGGTCCACCCAGTGCAGGAACTCCGCGACCTCCGGCGAGTGCGGGAACGTCATCGCCCCGAGCGCGGCCGCGTTCACCAGGATGACCACCATCGACACCATCTGGAACCGCGGGCTCGCCAGCAGCGCCCGGCAGGCGGCGGGGATACGGCTGGGGTCGGTACCTAGGGTGGGAACGCGCACCGCACAAGAGTAGTAAGTCGGCACACCCGCCGACTGCGGAGGTGAGCGGCCCGGTGACGCGTTCGGCGGTCCCCATGCCGCACAATGAGGCGGTGAGCGCCGACCTCGCCGACACCGACGCCCCCGCCGCCGAGCGCCCCCCGCGGGCCCGCCGCGGGCTCACCTCCATCGAGGCCCTCGGGCTGCTCCTCGTCTTCGGCCTCACCGCCAGGCCCGGCCTCACCGACCTCTTCGCCGCCCCCGCCGCCCAGGCCTGGGCCGCGCGGTTCGTCGCCGTGTGCGTCCAGGCGTTCCCGTTCCTCGTCCTCGGCGTCGCCCTCTCGGCCGCCATCAGCGCGTTCGTGCCCGCCGGGTTCTTCCACCGGGCCGTCCCGAAACGGACCGCGCTCGCCGTCCCCGTCGCGGGCGTCGCCGGGGCCGTCCTCCCCGCCTGCGAATGCGCGTCCGTGCCCGTCGCCGGGGCCCTCGTGCGCCGCGGCGTCGCCCCCGCCGCCGCGTTCACGTTCATGCTCGCCTCCCCGGCGATCAACCCGATCGTCGTCGTCTCCACGTTCGTGGCCTTCCCCGGGAACCCCGAGATGGTCGCCGCACGCGTGTGCGCCTCCCTGGCCGCCGCGATCGGCATCGGCTGGCTGTGGGCGAAGCTCGGGAAGACCGAGTGGCTGCGCCTGCCCGAGCACCGCCACCACGACGACGGCAAGTGGGCCGCGTACTGGGCCGCGATCCGCCACGACTTCCTCCACGCCGGCGGCTACCTCGTCATCGGCGCCGCCATCGCCGCGAGCCTGAACACCCTCGTCCCCGAGACGTGGCTCGCGCCCATCGCCGACAGCCCCGTCCTCGGGGTCCTCGCACTGGCGGTCCTCGCGGTGCTCGTGTCGATCTGCTCGGAGTCCGACGCGTTCGTCGCCGCGTCCCTGACCCAGTTCTCGCCCACCGCGAAGCTCGCGTTCATGGTCGTCGGCCCGTTCATCGACGTGAAGCTCGCGGCCATGCAGGCCGGGACGTTCGGCCGCCGGTTCGCGGCCCGCTTCGCCCCGGCAGCGTTCCTCGCGGCGCTCGCCGCCGCCGCACTGATGGGAGTGGTCTGGCTGTGAGACGCGACGCGCAGGCGGTCGTCCTGCTCCTGGTCGGCGGCGGGATGCTGCGGCTGGCCTGGACCGGCGACTACCTCGACTACGTGAAGCCGTACGCGTTCTGGCTGATCGTGCCCGCCGGGATCCTCCTGGTCGCGGTCGCCGCGATCACCGGCGTCCAGGCGTGGCGCGACCGCGCCGACGCCGACGACGGGCACGGCCACGGGGAGCCGAAAGTGGCGTGGCTGCTGCTCGCGCCCGTGGTCGGGATGCTCCTGGTCGCGCCCGACGCGCTCGGGTCGTACGAGGCCGAGCGGACCGGGACCGTCGTGGGCGCCGAGGAGTCCCGGTCGAGCTACCCGGAGCTGCCCGACGACGTCGACCCCGTGCCGCTCACGCTCCTGGACTACGCCGCCCGCGCGATCTTCGACGAGGGCCAGACCCTCGAGGGCCACCGCATCCAGCTGCGCGGCTTCATCCTCTACGAAGGCGACGAACCCCAGCTCGCGCGCATGGTCGTCTCCTGCTGCGCCGCCGACGCCCGGCCCGTCAAGATCGGCTTCGAGGGCGACGTCCCGGCCGACCTCGAACCCGACCAGTGGGTCGAGGTCGTGGGGGAGTACACCCCGCGGCAGGGACGCGACGAGATCAACGGCGAACTCGTCCCCTACATCGAGGTCGAGTCGATCACCGGCATCCCCGCCCCCGACAACGAGTACCAGTAGGCGCGCTGAAGACCTGAAGGCCGTATGACCATCCCTAGCCCCCACCCACCCAGGGGACCGTAGCGGCGATCATCGCCGAGGGGTCCGACAGTTCCGGGGCCCGGACCGGCCGCTGCGCGCGGAGTTCACCCGATCGCGTGATGCCGGTCATGGGACCCGCTGCCCGCCGGAAGCGGGCGGCGGCGTTGCCGCAGGTCGCCGCCTGCAAGCGGAGGGCAGGCGGTCATATTAGATGTTGACAATGATTGTCATGACGGAGCAAGGTTCAAGCATGCGCCGATCCAGCTTGCTCATCCTCCCCATCGCCGGCCTCGCCGCCGCCGGCACCCTCGCCGCCTGCGGCGGGGAAGGCGGCTCCGACGACGGCACCACCGGCGTCGTCGCCGCGTTCTACCCCCTCGCCTACGCCACCGAGCAGGTCGGCGGCGACAACGTCGACGTCACCAACCTCACCCCCGCCGGCCAGGAGCCCCACGACCTCGAACTCGCCCCCTCCGACATCGCCGCCATCGAAGAGGCCGACTACGTCGTCTACCTCAAGGGCTTCATCCCCGAACTCGACGCCGCCATCGAGGAGTACGCCGCCGACAAGGCCCTCGACGTGTCCACCGCCGTCGAGACCATCGGCTACGACGCCACCCAGGTCTTCGAGGACGACCACGCCGCGGAAGAGGACCACGCCGAGGAGGAGGGCGAGGAGCACGAGCACGACGAGCTCGAAGGCACCGACCCCCACGTCTGGCTCGACCCCACCCGCTACGCCCAGATCGGCCAGGCGATCGCCGACGGCCTCGCCGGGATCGACGACGCCAACGCCGACGACTACGCGACCGCCGCCGACACCTTCACCGCCGACCTCACCGAACTCGACGCCGAGTTCACCGACGGCCTCGCGAACCGCACCAGCGACGCCATCGTCACCTCCCACGCCGCGTTCGGCTACCTCGCCGACCGCTACGGCCTCACCCAGGTCGCCATCTCCGGCCTCAGCCCCGACCAGGAGCCCGACTCCCAGCGCATGGCCGACGTCGCCCACTACGTCGAGGAGAACGGGATCACCACGATCTTCTTCGAGACCCTCGTGTCCCCCGACATCGCCGACACCCTCGCCGCCGAATCCGGAGCCCAGACCGCCGTCCTCAACCCGCTCGAAGGGCTCACCGACGAGCAGGCCGACGCCGGCGAGGACTACTTCACTGTGATGCGCGAGAACCTGGCCGCGTTGCAGACCGCCCTGGGCGCGGCGTAAGGCAGCATTAGGCCAATGCCCGTCCTCACCGTCAGCGGCGCGACCGTCTCCTACGGCGGCCGCGCCGTCGTCCGCGGCGCCGACCTCGCCGTCGCCCCCGGAGAGGCCGTCGCCCTCATGGGCGCCAACGGCTCCGGGAAGTCCACACTCATCAAGGCCGTCGCCGGACTCGTCCCCCTCGCAGGCGGGACCATCGAGCTGTTCGGCACCCCCCAGAAGCGCTTCCGCGACTGGAAGCGCATCGGCTACGTCCCCCAGCGCACCGGCGCCGCCTCCGGCGTCCCCTCCACCGCCGCCGAAGTCGTCTCCCAAGGCCGCCTCGCCCACCGCCTCCTCGGCCTGCCCGCCCGCCGCGCCGACCGCGACGCCGTCGCCCGCAGCCTCGCCGAAGTCGGCCTCGCCGACCACGCCCACTGCTCCGTCGACACCCTCTCCGGCGGCCAGCAGCAGCGCGTCCTCATCGCCCGCGCCCTCGCCACCGACCCCGACCTGCTCATCATGGACGAACCCACCGTCGGCGTCGACGCCGAGACGCAGACCGCGCTCGCCGCCGTCATCGCCGACCGGATCGACGCCGGATGCGCCGTCCTCCTCGTCACCCACGAACTCGGCCCCCTCACCGACCGCCTCGACCGCGCCGTCGTCCTCGCCGACGGCAAGGTCGTCCACGACGGCGCGCCCCCGCGGCCCGTCGGCGAGCACGCCGACCCCGCCCACGACCACGCCCATCCGCACGCCAACGGCCACAACGGCACCGACGACCTCTGGGGCGGCAAGTGATCCTCGAGTACTTCCAGTACGAGTTCATGCAGCGCGCCCTGCTCAGCGCGCTCGTCGTCGGCCTGTGCGCGCCCACCGTCGGCGTGTTCCTCGTCCAGAAGCGCCTCGCGCTCATCGGCGACGGCCTCGGCCACGTCGCCCTCACCGGCGTCGCCGTCGGCTTCCTCACCGGCGCCGCGCCCGTCTGGACCACCCTCGCCGTCACCACCGCCGCCGCCGTCGTCATGGAACTGCTCCGCGCCAAGTCCAAGACCTCCGGCGACGTCGCCCTCGCGATGCTCTTCTACGGCGGCCTCGCCGGCGGCGTCTACCTCACCGGCATCGCCTCCGACAAGGGCATCGCCAACCTCCAGCAGTACCTGTTCGGGTCGCTCCTCACCGCCGGATGGTCCGAGGTGTGGACGATCGTCATCGGCGGCGCCGTCGTCGCCGCCCTCATGCTGGTCCTGCGGCCCTGGCTCACCGCCATCTGCGCCGACGAGCAGTACGCGCGCGTCTCCGGCCTGCCCGTCGCCGCCCTCAACCTGCTCCTGCTCATCACCACCGCCGTCACCGTCTCCGTGTCGATGCGCGCCGTCGGGATCCTCCTGGTCAGCGCCCTCCTCGTCATCCCCGTCGTCACCGTCCAGCAGTTCACGCGGTCCTTCAAGGCCACCATGTTCGCGTCGATGGGCGCCGGGTTCCTCATCTCCGGCGCCGGCGTCCTCACCTCCGCCGCCCAGGACGTCCCCCCGGGCGCGACCATCGTGCTCATCGGCGTCGCCGTGTTCCTCGCAACCGCCGTCGCCGCGGCCCTGACCCGCCGCGTCCGCCAGACCCGCCGCGCCCACCTGCCCCCCGAAGGCGAGCCGCTCGAAGTCGAACTCCCCGCGAAAGCATGACCGCCGCGGCACCTGGGACCTCACCGGACCCGGCGACGCGATATTTTTGCGGAGTGCGGACCGAGACCGAGCTAGCCGAAGAATCCACGCCCGCCGACTACGAGTCGGCGGGGGAGCTGCTGCGCGCGCTGGCCGCGCCGCTGCGGATCGCGATCGTCATGGAGCTGGCCGCGGGCCCCAAGTACGTCCACCAGATCGTCGAGACCCTCGGCGTCACCCAGCCGCTCGTCTCCCAGCACCTGCGGGTCCTGCGCGGCGCCGGGATCGTCCGCGGCACCAGGTCGGGCCGGGAGATCTCCTACTCCCTCATCGACGACCACATCGCGCACATCGTCACCGACGCCGTCAACCACGCGAGGGAGGAGCACTAGTGGCGACCAAGCCCCCGGCCGAGAACATGGCCAGGTCCACGAAGCAGCGGACCGCGATCCTCGACCTGCTCGAGCACGACGACGCGTTCCGCAGCGCCCAGGACCTCCACGCGATCCTCCGCGACGCCGGGTCGAAGATCGGCCTGACCACCGTCTACCGCACCCTCCAGGCGTTCGCCGAGGCCGACATCGTCGACGTCATGCGCCTGCCCGGCGGCGACCACCTGTACCGGCTGTGCGCCGCCGAGGAGCACCACCACCACCTCGTCTGCCGCTCCTGCGGGAAGACCGCCGAGGTCGCCGGGCCCACCGTCGAGCGCTGGGCGAACAAGGTCGCCGCCGAGCACGGCTTCACCGACGTCGGGCACACGCTGGAGCTCCACGGCCTCTGCGCCGACTGCTCGCGTTCCGCGACCGGACAGTAGGGTAGGCCCCGTGCTGGTTGTATATCGTTTCGCCGTAACCGAAGGCGAGACGGAGACCTTCTCGCGCGACGCCGGGGACGCCCTCGCGGCGCTCGCCTCCTGCGGCGGCTACGTCCGCGGCGGGCTGGGCCGCGCCGTCGACGACTTCGACGCCGCCGACGCGGTCTGGATGCTGTGGACCGAATGGGACGACGTCGGCTCCTACCGCCGGTCCCTCTCCAACTTCCAGGTCAAGATGGCGACCCCGCTGCTGTCCCGGGCCCTCCCCGAGGCGTCGGGCTTCGAGGTCCTCGCCGAGTGCGCGCCCGGCGAGCGGCCGCGCCGCACCGACTCCGACCGCGAGGCCGACCCCGAGACCGCCCGCCGGGAGGCCGCCCGATGAGCGACCGCGACGCCGCGCGCCCCGACGGGGCCGCGCAGCCCGACCCCGCGCCGCGGCCCGACCGGTCTCCCGAGCAGGTGCAGGACCCCGCGCCGGCCCCTGAGCTCGTCGAGCACATCGAGCCGCCGCAGGCGGTCCCCGACCACGAGCCCGCGCCCGAACCCGAGGCGCCCTCGACGCACGACACCGGCCCGATCGAGATCGAGCCGCACACCTCCGTCGAGGCCGTCGCCGAACCGGCCGCGCCCGCGCAGATCGCCCCCGAGCCCGGCGCCGCGCCGATCCCGTTCGAGCCCGAGCCGTCGGTCCCGGAGCCGGCCGCGCCCGTCGCGCTCGAACCCGAGACCGACCTCGGCACCGCCGACACGCTCGCGCTCCCGCCGACCACCGCGGCCGTCGAGCCGACGCCGGTGACCTCCTCGGCGCCGCCGCCCCCCACGGGCGTGCCCGTGCCGTTCGCGGCCCCGCCGACCGAGCGCAACGGCGGCCGCCTCGCGCTCAAGCTGACCCTCGGCATCGGCGGCGGCTTCGTCCTCGTGACGGCCGTCGTCATCGCCATCGTCGTCGCGATGGCGACGTTCACGGCGTCCATCAGCGACGAGATCGTCGACACCGCCGACGAGTTCGTCGCCCAGCTCGCCGACGAGGACTGGGACGCCGCGTACGCGATGCTCTGCCCCGACCTGCGCGAGCGCCCCGCGGATGACTACATCGCCGAGTGGCGGTCGTGGGACGCCGCGACCGCCGAGGTCCAGCCCCTGGGCTACAACGACCTCGACGTCCGGGTCCGCCTCGCGGACGGCTCCCAGATCGCGCTCGTCGTGCCCGTCGAGCAGACCGACCAGACCATCGGCACCAGCATCTGCGGCTGGTACGACGTCGAGGAGTAGCTAGCCGCCGTAGGGCGGGTACGGCGCGCCGCCCGGCCCCTGCGGCTGCGCGCCCGGGTACTGCTGCTGCGGGTAGGCGCCCTGCGGGGGCGGCCCGTACGGCGCCTGCGGCACCACGACGATGAGCGCCGCCGCGCCCTTCCCGGGGGTCCAGGACCGCACGGCGGGCGTGAGCACCGCGATGAACAGGGCGATGACGAGCGCCGCGGTCAGGTCCTGGCGGATCACCGTGACGATCCAGTTCATCCGGTCCGGCGGGAGCGTGTGGTCGCCGTACCGGACGAAGTCCATGGTCTGCGCGGTGCCGAGGAGCCCCCACGGCAGGACCAGGATCGAGGTCCACACGACCGTGAACACCCGCGCGCCGAACGAGCCGCGCAGGACCCCGAGCGCGGTGATGAGCGCGAAGACGACGGTCAGGACCGCCGTCGCGGCGGAGACCAGGGTGAGCCCGGTGCCGTACCCGAACGCCATGTACTCGAGGCCGAAGCCGCCGTTGCTCAGCGCGACCATCGTCCAGATGGCGCCGAACGCGGTCCACGCGGCGAGGGCGACGACCAGGCCGGCGAGGACCGCCGCGAACGTCGCCGCGCCCGGCCGCGTCGCGGGCCGCTCCGGCGCGGCCTGCACGTACCCGCCGGGGCCCGCCGCGCCCGCGATCTGCACCTCGCCTCTCCGGATGCGGTGCATGAGGATCCACCGCCGCGCGGACTTGGAGCACAGGAGGCCCAGGAGGGTCCCGTACAGGCCGGCGAGGACGACGCCGACGAGCAGCGAGGGCCAGCCGGTCTCGATGTAGATGACGCCGAAGACGATCGCGACGGCGCTGAGCGCGAGGCCGAGGATCGCGGTCACGAGCGACCAGATCCACGCCCACCGCTTGCCGCGGGTGATGTGGACGCCGGAGGCGAGCGCCTGGACCGTCGAGTACACGGCGAACGCGAGCCCGATGAGGCTGAACGGGTTGAAGTAGCCGACCAGGCCGATCGCCGAGCCGATGTCGCCGATCCCGGCGAGGGCCGTGAAGATCCACAGGATGACCTGGATCCCCGTGATCGTCCCGGGTTTCGCCATGCTCGCCGCGGGCGGCGGGGCCTGCCCGGGGAGCGGCTGGCCGGGGCGCTGCTGCACCGGGCCGTACGCGCCGCCGGGGCCCGCCTGCTGCGGCGGAGGCGGGGGCGCCGGCTGGTACTGGAGGTGCGTCCGGTCGGGCGGCGGGGGCGGGAAGGTCATCGGGGCGGGGTCCTCGCGGTCGGGCGGTGCGGCGGGCGGTTCGGTAGCGGCCACCTTACCGGAAGCGGGCCAGTGCAGGTGCCCGCTCGGACCGGGGTTTTCACGCGCTTCGGGGGAGCGGCGGTTTGCTAGTCTGACTGACGCTGAACGACCTCCGATCAGAGCAGGACGCGCCGTGTCTGAGACAACGCCCACTTCCCATACGTTCCAAGTGGACCTGCGCGGACTGGTGGACCTGCTCTCGCACCACCTGTACTCCTCGCCGAAGGTGTACGTGCGCGAGCTGCTCCAGAACGCCGTCGACGCGGTCACCGCGCGCCGCCAGCTCGACCCGGGCTTCGCCGCCGAGGGCGCCCCGGTGCGCATCGACGCCGAGGGGACGCGGCTGCGGATCACCGATCCCGGTGTGGGACTTACCGTCGCGGAGGTCCACAAGCTGCTCGCGACGATCGGCGGCTCGTCCAAGCGGGACGAGGAGATCGAGGGCGCGCGCCGGGACTTCCTGGGCCAGTTCGGGATCGGGCTGCTCGCGTGCTTCACCGTCGCGTCGGTCATCACGGTGACCTCCAAGTCCGCGAAGGACCCCGCCTCGCCCGTGGTCCGCTGGTCCGCGCGCGACGACGGCTCCTACACGGTCACCGAGGTCCCCGACGCGGAGCACCCGGAGCCGGGCACCACGGTCGAGCTGACGGGCCGCCCCGGCGAGGACTGGCTCCAGCCGCACCGGGTGGTCCAGCTGGCCCGCGAGTACGGTTCGCTGCTGCCGGTGGAGGTCACCGTGTTCGGCGGCGGCGCCCCCGAGCGGATCACCGACACGCCGCCGATGTGGGACCGCAAGCACCCCAACGCGACCGCGCGGCGCCTCGCCCTGAACCGCTACTGCGAGGACGTCATGGGCTTCCCGCCGCTCGACGTCATCGACCTCGACGTGCCGCTTTCGGGCCTCAAGGGGATCGCGTTCGTGCTGCCGCACGCGGCGTCCCCGTCGGCGCGGCCCGCGCACCGCGTTCACCTGAAGCGGATGCTGCTCACCGAGACCGCCGACAACCTGGTCCCCGAGTGGGCGTTCTTCGTGCGCTGCGTGGTCGACACGGACTCGCTGCGCCCCACCGCGTCCCGCGAGTCGCTGTACGACGACGAGGCGCTGGCGGTCGCCCGCGACGCGATCGGCGCGCAGATCCGCGAGTGGATCTCCCGCCTCGCCGCGGAGGACCCGGCCCGCCTGGAGGCGTTCCTCGCCGTCCACGAGCTCGGCGTCAAAGCGCTTGCGCGCCATGACGAGGAGCTGCTGGCGGCGATGCTCCCGTGGCTGCGGTTCGAGACCACGGCCGGGCGCACCAGCCTGCCCGAGTTCGCGCGCGCCTACGAGCCGGTGTACCTCGCCGCCACCGTGGACGAGTTCCGGCAGGTCGCGCAGATCGCCGCGGCCCAGGGCATCGGGGTCGTCAACGGCGGCTACACCTACGACGCCGAACTCGTGCAGGCCCTGCCGCGCATCGACTCCGACGTGAAGATCGAGCAGCTCCAGCCCGGCGTCATCTCCGCGAGCCTCGACCCCGTCGGCACCCGCGACGAGCTGGCGCTCCAGTCGTTCCTGGCCGCCGCCCGCGCCCGCCTCGACGCCGTGGACGTCGACGTCGTGGTCCGCGAGTTCAACCCCGTGTCGGTGCCCGCGCTGCTCCTGGACGACCGCGAGGCCCGCCGCGAACGCCAGCGCGCCGAAGCGGAGGCGCAGGCCGACGACCTGTGGGGCGGGATCCTCGCGTCGATCAAGCAGCACGCGCCGCGCGCGCAGCTGGTCCTCAACCACCGCAACCCGACGGTTCGGCGCATCAGCGGGATCGCCGACGCCGACCTGGCCGGGACCGCCGTGGAGTCGCTGTACGGGCAGGCGCTGCTCATGAGCCACCGGCCGCTGCGCAGCGCCGACACCGCGCTCCTCAACCGGTCCTTCATGAACCTGCTGGAACACGTTACAAAGGACTAGAACCCCCCGCCGAGAAAGACCGAGGACCCGCGATGGCTGCTCCCGACCCCGACGCGATCTGGCGACTGCTCAACGAGGCCCGCTTCGAAGAGGCCGGCGAGGCGAAGGTCGCGGCGCTGGAGCGGGCCGTCGAGGCCGCCGACGCGGTCGGCGACCCGGAGCTGGTCAACTACGCGCTCAACGGCCTGGTCGACGCCTACGAGTTCTCCCGGGACTCGACGCGGCTGCTCGTGCCGTTCGCGCGGCTCCTGCGCGCCTTCGACACGCGGCCCGAGCACTTCGACGCGTACCTGACCCGGTCGCTGTACTGGACGTTCAAGTGGATCGTCGACTCGATGATCGAGCAGCCGGACGTGCCGCTCGAATCGATCGAGCACTGGCTCCAGGAGATGCGCCGCCGCTACGCCGAGGCCGGGTACTCGATGCACGCGCCCGCGGCGTACGAGATGCAGCTGGCGTTCCACACCGGCGACTACGACCGGGTCGCGCGCGCGATCGAGGCCCTCGGCGAGGCCGAGGAGGACGACATGTCCGACTGCACCGCCTGCCAGTTCACGACCCTCGCGACGATCGTGTTCTACGCGGAGGAGGACTCCGCGGACGCGGCGATGGAGATGCTGGAGCCGGTCCTCGCGGGCGAGCACTCGTGCGCGCACGAGCCGCACTACGGGCTCGCGCTGTCGCTCCTGCCGCTCGTGGAGCTGGGCCGCCCCGCCGAGGCCCGCGCGAACCACCTGCGCGGCTACCAGATGTGCCGCGGCAAGGAGGACATGGTCCCGATGATCGCGCTGCACATCGAGTTCTGCGCGCTCACCGGGAACGAGCACCGCGCGGTGGAGATCCTCGCCGACCACGCCCGCTTCTTCGACCTCGACCTGGGGGTGCGCGAGCGCCAGCGGCTCCTGGAGGTCGCCGTCCTCACGTGCCGGCGCCTCGCCGCGCTCGGGTTCGCCGACGCGGCCGTGCCCGGCCCCGGCGGCCGCGAGTGGACCGCCGCGGGCCTGCACGACTGGGCCGAGGCCGAGCGGACCGCGATCTGCGCGCGCTTCGACGCCCGCAACGGCAACGACCACCACTCCCGCATGTCCGACTGCGTCGTCGAGTCCACGCCGTACGAGGAGCCGGTCCACTTGGGGCTCAAGGAGCCCCGCGCCGTCGAGGCGCCCGTGGCCCTGCCCGCGGACGAGCCCGTCGAGGGCCCCGCGCTCGACGCCGCCATCGACGCGGCCTATGCCGCGTACGACGCGTGCTCGCCGGACACGTGGAAGGCGTGGCTCAAGGTCGGCGCGATCGCCGACGCGCTGGGCATCGAGCTCATCGCCGAGCACCGCGCCGAGATCGCCCACGCCGAGTCCGCCCGCGCCGACGACCCGGAGGAGGTGGAGGCGGGCCTGCGCCGCGCCGTCGCCCTCTTCGGCACCGCCGGCCAGCCCGGCCGGGCCCTCGTCGCCGAGGCGTTCCTGCTCATCCACCGGGCCGAGGCCGCCCCCGACGAGGTGCGGGCCGGGGCCGCGCAGGTCGCCGCCACGGCGCTGCGCCTGCGCGACGATCACCGCATCGACGACCGGAGCCTGCACACGAGCCAGGTCCTCGCCATGCGCGCCGAGTACCTCACCGGCGGCCCCGCGCCCGACCTCGACGCCCGCGCCGAGGCCCTCGACGCCGAGCTCGCCGACCTGCCCGACTGCCGCTACGCGCTCATCCGCCGCTGCGACCTCCTCGACCTGCGGGCCCGCCTCGCCGACGACACCGACGCGAAGACCTGGCTGCTCACGACCGAGCGCGACGTCGCCCGCGCCGCCGACGCCGGATGGGCCGTCGCCCGCGCCTGCGCCGACCTCGCCGACCAGATCGGCCTCGCCGGGGACTTCACCCAGGCGTACGCGGTCACCCGCGAGGGCATCACCGCGCTCGGCGACGAGCCCAGCCGCACCATCGCCGCGAAGCTCCACCTCCAGGCCGCCGAGTTCCGCATGCGCGAAGGCGACCACGCCGGGACCTACGAGCACGCGCTCGCGGCCTCCGTGCACTGCGACGCCGTCGGCATGGCCGTCCCCGGGGCGGTGGCCCGCCACCTCATGGGGACCGCGCTCGTGGAGCTGGACCGCCGCGCCGAGGCCGTCCCGATCCTCGAGGCGGCCCTGGACGACCTGCCGGACTCGGAGGCGTGGCGGGCGTGCAACATCCGCTTCAACCTGGCCGAGGCGTACGACAAGCAGGACGACACGCGCCGCGGCGTCGAGCACGGCCTGGCCGCGCTCGCGCTCATGGAGACGCGCCCCGAGCTCAGTGCGGCCCCGCTGTACGCGGACACGCTGTTCCTGACCGGGGAGCTGCTGGAGAAGCTCGGCGAGCACGAGCACGCCCTGGAGGTGTACACGCGCGCCGCCGAGGCCGCCGAGGAGGTCGGCGACCTCACGTCGTGGGCGCGGGTGAGCCGCGCCCGGGTGTGGCTGCTGCGCACGATCTCCGGCGACGCCGCGTTCGGCGAGGGCCTCCAGGCGATGGCGCACATCGCGGCGGGCCTCATCGCCGAGCGCGCGAACCCGGAGGCGCCGGAGGCGGTCCGCGAGTCCGCGCGCTTCGAGCTGGGGGAGACGTACCGGCAGCACGCGCAGCTGACGTTCCAGTTCCTGGAGTCGCAGGCCGGGGACCCGGGGCTGCGCCGCGACGAGGCCGAGCCGGTGCTCGACCTCCAGCGGCGGGCCCTCGCGGTGTTCCGCGACGGGCCGCTGCTGCTGGAGCGGGCGTCGCTGACCGCGCACCAGACGATGTGGCTCCTGGCGGAGCTGGGCGACGCCGCGGGCGCCGTCGAGACCGGCGAGGAGGCCTTGGGCTGGCTCGCGGCGCCCGAGCACGCCGAGGCCCGGGAGGGCTTCGAGCAGCACCTCGCGGATCTGCGCGGCGGCGCGGCGGGAGGCCGGGGCGGCGGGGCCTGACGGCGGCCGGGCCGCCCGTGCGAGGTACGCTTGCGCACTGGCGGCACGGGCTCATACACTGGTGCGCTCGCACGTTCACCACCGGATCGAAACCGGGTTGAACATCCGCCGAAAAGCGAACAGTCTGTTCGCGGAAACTTATTCGCAGTCTCACCGACCGCCAGCCGGATCGAGAGGAATCATCGTGTCCCAGGACCGCACCGAAGCGCTCATCAGCCTGTCCAAACGCCGCGGCTTCGTCTTCCCCAGTTCGGAGATCTACGGAGGCACCCGCTCTGCTTGGGACTACGGCCCGCTCGGTGTGGAGCTGAAGGAGAACATCCGCCGCGAGTGGTGGAACGCGATGGTCCGCGAGCGCGACGACGTCGTCGGCCTCGACTCCGCCGTGGTCCTCAACCCGCAGGTGTGGGTCGCCTCCGGCCACCTGGAGGAGTTCACCGACCCGCTCACCGAGTGCCAGTCCTGCCACAAGCGCTTCCGCGCCGACCACCTCATCGAGGCGTACCAGGAGAAGCACGACGGCGCCGAGCCCGAGGGCGGCCTCGCCGACCTCGCGTGCCCGCACTGCGGGGCCCGCGGCTCCTTCACCGAGCCGCGCATGTTCAACGGCATGATGAAGACGTTCCTGGGCGCCGTCGAGGACTCCGAGAACACGCACTACCTGCGCCCGGAGACCGCGCAGGGCATCTTCGTGAACTTCACGAACGTGATGACGGCCTCGCGCCGCAAGCCGCCGTTCGGCATCGCGCAGACCGGCAAGAGCTTCCGCAACGAGATCACGCCGGGCAACTTCATCTTCCGCACCCGCGAGTTCGAGCAGATGGAGATGGAGTTCTTCGTCGAGCCGGGCACGGACGAGGAGTGGCACGAGTACTGGCTCACCGAGCGGTGGAACTGGTACGTCAACCTCGGCCTGTCCGAGGCGAACCTGCGCCGCTACGAGCACCCGCAGGACAAGCTGTCCCACTACTCGAAGCGCACCGTCGACATCGAGTACCGGTTCAACTTCGCGGGCAGCGAGTTCGGCGAGCTCGAGGGCATCGCGAACCGCACCGACTTCGACCTGTCGACGCACTCGAAGCACTCGGGCGCGGACCTGTCCTACTTCGACCAGGCCAAGGGCGAGCGGTGGACGCCGTACGTCATCGAGCCCGCGGCGGGCCTGACCCGCTCGGTGCTCGCGTTCCTGCTGGAGGCGTACGACGTCGACGAGGCCCCGAACACCAAGGGCGGCGTCGACAAGCGCACGGTCCTGCGCTTCGACCCGCGACTGGCCCCCGTGAAGGCCGCGGTCCTGCCGCTGAGCCGCAACGAGGACCTGTCGCCGAAGGCGAAGGACCTGGCCGCGCGCCTGCGCCGCCACTGGAACGTCGACTTCGACGACGCCGGCGCGATCGGCCGCCGCTACCGCCGCGCCGACGAGATCGGCACGCCGTACTGCATCACCGTGGACTTCGACACCCTGGAGGACCAGGCCGTGACGATCCGCGACCGCGACTCGATGAAGCAGGAGCGCGTGGCCCTCGACCAGGTCGAGCGCTACCTCCTCGAGCGGCTCTAGCCGCCGCCCATCGTCCGGGGGCCGATCTCGATCCTGTCGAGGTCGGCCCCTTCGGGTATCCAGGACGCGTGCAGGTCCAGCTCCTGCACCGACTCGCCCGCGCCGACGGTGCGCCAGCCCGCGGAGCCGAGGTCGAACGAGAACGGGTCCTGCCCGGCGGGCAGGCCGCCGATGAGCGCGCCGTCCCCGTCCCGGAACATGATGGACACCCGGATCTCCTGCTCGACGGCGCTCACCACCCGGTAGCGGACGCGGTAGCCGTCGGGGCTCAGCAGCGGCTCCACCGACACGACGGCCACCTCCGGGAGCGGCTCGACGAACGCCCAGTCCTGCTCATCGGCGGTGAGGCCCTCGGGGTCCGGGGCGAGGAACGACGGCTCGCGGGAGGTCACCCGCAGGTTCTCCACGGGCGTGTCGAATAGCGCGGCCGACAGCACGAACCCGAGCTGCACGGTCGTGTCGGCGGGGATCGGGTTGGGGTAGAAGCTCTCCAGGTCGTCCTCGGTGCCGTCGGCGGCGACGGCCCACACGTCGAGCGACCCGGGCGTGAGCATCGCCGTGTCGAACGGGTTGCGCAGGACCGCGCCGAGGATCACCCGCGGCGTCCCCAGCTCGTCCACGACGGGGCTGAACCCGTACTCCAGAATCTCGAACTGGACCTGCGCGCCCGACGTGAACTCGGGGCCGAGCGCGGGCGCGGTCCCCAGCTCGGACACGTCGGCGACGCCGTCGTCGGGGAGCGGCTGCCACTCGACCGCGACCGCCAAGGCCGCCGCGCAGGCCGCGAGCGCGACCGCGAACGGCAGGCGCGGCATCGGCGCGGTTCGATGGACGACGCGCGCCGCGAACCGCCGCAACCGCCTTGCGGGGGCGCTGATCCACCTGGTCGAGGGCATGAGGGATCCCGTGTGAGAACGCTACACTTTGTGCACCACGGTAGCAGTCGAGGAGCCAGAGTGTCCGGAGCGGCGCCATCCGACCGCTGGGGCGACGAGCACGCGATCGACCTCGGCGCGGTCGACGCGCCCGCCGGCGGGCCCCCGCCGATGCCGAGCACTGTGGACGTCCCGCGGCGCCGCCTCCGCTTCCCGAACGCCGCCATGGCCCTCGCCGCGGCCCTCCTCCTGCTCGCCGCGGGCGCGGTCGCCGTCGCGAAGTGGTCCCCGCTCGGCAAGCGCGACGCCGAGGGCGTCGTCACCGGGTTCCTGGAGGCCGCGCAGGCGGGCGACATCGAAGGGGCCCTTGCCTTCACGGACCAGCCGCACGCGACCGGAGACTTCCTCGTGGACGAGGCGCTCGACACCCGCTGGAGCATCGTCGAGGTCGGGCAGGTCGCGAGCGCCCCGAGCGCCCGCGAGGGCCGGTACGTGTCGCAGGTGTACGCCGAGATCGAGGCGTTCGACGGGACCCGGATCGGGTTCCGCTACTTCGTGGGCATCGAGGACGGCGAGGTCCGCATCGAGAACGCGCTCAGCGGCAGCGAGGCGTACCCCGCGTTCGACCACCTCGACGTCAACGGCGTCACCGTCCCCGTGGACGAAGCCATGGGGATCACGAACATCGTGCTGCTGCCGGGGATCTACGAGTTCTACCCCGACCTGCCGTCCACGATGGAACTGGAGACGGAGGGGGTCCTGCTGACCCTGGGGAACCGGTTCATCCCGCTCGGCGCGGAGTACGCCGACGAGTGGCTGCCGATCCCGTGGCCCACCGTCTCGCCCGAAGGCGAGGCGCTCATCGACCGGGCCCTGCACGCGCACCTCGACGGCTGCGCGGTCGACGCCGACCGGGTGGACTGCCCGTTCGCGTTCCCCGACGACGCCGCGCGCACGATCGCGCCCGCGCCCGGGGCGGTCTGGGAGATCACCGCCTACCCGGAGGTCCGGGCGCAGTGGTGGGGGTACGAGCTGCTCCAGGGCTTCATCCTGGTGACGACCGTGCCCGGCGAGGCGCGCATGGCGGTCGTGGTCACCGAGGACGGGAAGGCCCGGGAGACCGTGGTGAGCTGCCCGGTGTGGGCCGACGGCCTCTACGCGGACCTGGACTTCGCGGGAGGCGCGGTCATCCGGCGGCCCGACGGCACGACGCTCGAGCGGTGCAGCTCGCTGGTCGAAGTGGACTGAGGCGCGGCCTCGCGGCCGCACCGGTCAGTCAGTCGTCCCGGAAGACGTCAGTCGCTGTGGATGACGCAGTCGCAGTCGACCCACGCGGGGGCCGTCGCGCGGTCGGTGTGCGTGATGGAGTAGTGGCCGCGGCTCTCCGACGCCCAGAGGGACGCGGGGCTGGCGGGCACGGGGGCCTCGACCTCGTGCGAGAGTTCGACGGGTTCGGGCGCCTCGGCCGGGGCGGTCTCCAATTGCTGGACCATTGCGTTCATCGCTCCTTAGTCTCTATCCGAGTCAAACGCAGAAACGGCTCGCATGGTTCCGGGCTTGAGAGCAGTCTCACAGCGCACTCGCACCGCCCAGATTAGCGCCCCCCGGCGACGGGCACATAACGGTTTCATGCCAATGGATCGCCGGGGGCGCAGGTCAGGGTCGCCTTATCAACCGTTCAGGTGAGGCTCCTACCAGGACGATTTCCGTATTCCGGGCAATTCTCCGCGGTGCGCCATCGCCCTGAGTCGGACACGCGACAGTTGGAACTTGCGGTACACGCCACGCGGACGCCCGTCCACGGCGTCCCGGCTCCGCAGCCGCACCGGCGAGGAGTCCCGCGGCAGCCGCTGGAGCGCCCGCACCGCCGCCGCCCGCTCCTCCGGGCCCGTCCCCGGCGCCGCGACGAGCCGCTTCAGCTCGGCCCGCCGCTCCCGGTACCGGTCCACCAGGACCTCGCGCCGCCGCTGCTTCGCGATCGCGCTCTGCTTCGCCATCAGACGTTCCTTCCCTGACTGCGGATCCGCCGCACCACGGCCTCGATCCCGTCGCGGTCGACGATCTTGATCCCCTTGGCGGACAGGCGCAGCCGCACCTGCCGCCCCTCACTGGGCAGGTAGTACCGCTTGGTCTGCAAGTTCACGTTCCAGCGGCGCCGGGTCTTGTGCTTCGACCATGGCACGTTGTTGCCGAAGCCCGGTCCGGCCCCGGTCACATCGCAAGTTCTGGACACGGTCGTCCTCCTCTCGTCGGCTCCCACTATAATGACAATCGTTTTCAGTTAGATCGGAGGTCCCATGTCCCAGCTCGCCCAGCCCGGAGCGGCCGCCAATCCGCGCGCCGACCTGCGCCCGGCCCTGACGCTCCTCACCGGCTTCGCCCCCGAGACCGTCCGCGCCGCCGCCGACCTGCTCACCCGCGCCGACCCGACCCTCCTCGTCATCGGCTACGACCTCACCGCGCTCGCCGCCGACGGGGCCGTCCGCCGCACCGTCCGCGACGGGCGCGGGACCGTCGAGGACGAGCGCACGGTCCTGGAGCACGGCTGCCTGTCGTGCACCGTGCGCGACGACCTCCTCCCGGCGCTCGTGCGGCTCGCCCGCGAGCGGCCCGGCAGCGACATCGCCCTGGTCCTGCCGCCGTCGATGGAGCCCGACACGGTCACCGCCGCGTGCGCGTGGTGCGAGATCGACGGCCGGCCCGTGGCCGAGGCCGTCCGCATCGACTCCGTCGTCGCCGTCTGCGACCCCGCTACGCTCCTCGACACCCTCGACTCGGACCAGGACCTCGCCGACCGCGGCCTCCAGGCCGCCGAGGACGACGCCCGCTCCGTCGCCGACACGGCCGCCCGCCAGATCGAGTACGCCGACACCGTCCTCCTGTGGGCCCCCGGCGCCGACGCGGACTTCGAGCACACCCGCCTCGCCGTCCTCCTCCAGCGGCTCAACCCCTGGGCCCGCCACCTCGTCGTCGACCTCGACGACGAGGCGTGGCTCTCCGCGCGCCTGCGCCGCAGCGGCCGCTTCGACCCCGACGGGCCCGAGCCGTACGGCCGCGGCCTGGAGGGCTACAGCGTCGGATGCCATGAGCCCGAACCGGACTGCGGCGTCGTCGCCGCCCTCTACCGGGCCCGGCGCCCGTTCCACCCGGGCCGCTTCCACGACGCGCTCCCGAAACTCGCGGGCGCCACGATCCGCGGCCGCGGCCACCTGTGGCTCGCGTCGCAGCCCGACGTGATCGCGGCCTGGGAGTCCGGCGGCGGCGGGGTCGCCATGGGCGGCATGGGCCGCTGGCTCGCCGCCACCCCCGACGCGGAGTGGGACGAGTCCAGCCCCGAGCGCCGCGTCAACGCCGACCTGCACTGGGACGCCGACTACGGCGACCGCGAGATCCAGCTCGCGTTCGTCGGGCTGCACTTCGCGGCCGACGAGCTGGCCGCCGTCCTGGACGCGTGCCTCCTCACCGACGAGGAGGCCGCGGCGGGTCCGGACGCGTGGCGGGAATACGCCGACCCGTTCGAGGGTTGTCTCGATGGCAAGGAAGGGATTCAGGAATGAAGCAAGGCATACACCCGAACTACGACTACGTGGTCTTCCGCGACCGCGGCGCCGACTTCGCCTTCCTCACGCGGTCCACGGCCACCTCGGCCGAGACCGTCGAGTGGGAGGACGGCCGGACCTACCCGGTGATCGACGTCCAGATCTCCTCGGCCTCGCACCCGTTCTGGACGGGCAAGAACCGCGTCCTGGACGACGAGGGCCGCGTCGCCAAGTTCTACAAGCGCTACGGCCAGAAGGGCAAGTAGCCCTACGACCGCAGCAGGGGCCTCCCCGGCACCGGGAGGCCCCTGCTGTCGTCTCTGCTGCCTGTATCAGCCGCCGGAGGAGTCGATCTCGGCCCCGACGGGGACCGTCCGGTCGTCGCGGTCGTCCAGCCACCCGTCGGGCAGCGAGACCTTGCCGGGGGAGTTGGTGCGCCCGCGCGGCTTGCCGATCGTGGACTCGGGGAACGGCGCGTCCGCGTCGAGCTTCCCGAGCAGGTCCTCCAGCTCGTTCAGGGTCGAGACCATCGCCAGCCCGCGGCGCAGCTCGCCGCCGACCGGGAACCCCTTGAGGTACCAGGCGACGTGCTTGCGGAACTCGCGGCAGCCGTGCTCCTCCGCGTCGATGTTCCGCCGCGCCTCGTACGACTCCGCGCCCGCGATCCACTCCACGAGCAGCTGCGCGTGCCGCAGCATCACTTTCGCGACCTCCCCGAGCGACGGCATGAGGCGCGTTTCCCGCCCGCTGAACGCCGCCTCCAGGTCCCCGAAGAGCCAGGGCCGACCCAGGCACCCCCGGCCGACCACGACGCCGTCGCAGCCCGTCTGGGCGGCCATGCGCACCGCGTCGTCGGCCTCCCAGACGTCGCCGTTGCCGAGCACCGGGACGTCGAGCAGCTCCTTGAGGTCGGCGATCGCGTCCCAGTCGGCGGTCCCCGAGTACCGCTCGGCCGCGGTGCGGCCGTGGAGCGCGACCCACGCGACCCCCGCGTCCTGCGCGATCAGGCCCGCCTCGCGGTAGGTGAGGTGGTCGTCGTCGATGCCCTTGCGCATCTTCACGGTGACGGGGATCCCCCGCTCGGCCGCGGTGTCCACGGCCGCCGTGACGATCTCGCGGAACAGCCGCCGCTTCCACGGCAGCGCCGACCCGCCGCCGCGCCGGGTCACCTTCGGGACCGGGCAGCCGAAGTTCAGGTCGACGTGGTCGGCGAGGTCCTCCTCGACGACCATCCGCACGGCCTTGCGCACCCCTTCGGGGTCCACGCCGTACAGCTGGAGGCTGCGGGTCTCCTCGTCGGGGTCGAACTCGATGAGCCGCATGGTCTTCGGGTTGCGCTCGGTGAGCGCCACGGTCGTGATCATCTCGCAGACGTAGATCCCTGCGCCCTGCTCGCGGCAGAGCTTGCGGAACGGCAGGTTCGTGATCCCGGCCATCGGCGCGAGGACCACGGGCGGGGACACGGGCTTCCCCGCGAGCGAGAGCTGATTCGTCACCGGTCGATTATCCCAGCGCCGGGGGCGAGCGCCAAAACCCGGCGGCGTGACGGCCGCCGCGGGGCGCGCGCAGCGGCGCCTCTCGGGCCGGTGACCTCTTTCGGGGGACAAGAACGCTCGCGGGCCCGATTCCTGTCGGACCCGCGAGCAAAGCTGGCACCCACGGTCCCCTCTGGGAGGGTGGGGGCTAGGGACGGTCTACTGCCTTCAGCCCTTAATCGGCGTCATTCCAGGTCGACCGTGACCGAGGCGGCCCAGGGCTTGCCGGCGACGTCGTACGCCCCCGCGTAGCTGAAGCCGTCGCCGCCGACGGCCGCGCCGCCGGGGATCGTCGCCTGGCCGTCGAGGTAGGCGTGGAGCTGCTGTCCCTCGAAGTCCGAGACCAGGACCACCGCGGCGCTCCCGGCGTAGCCCTTCACGTCGAGCGCGGGCGTCTCCGAGGCGCACAGCGGGTCGGTCAGCCGCGAGTCCGCGAGCTGCTTGGCGACCTCGCCGCCCGCGACCCAGCTGATCGTCCCGGTGCCGCGGCTCGTCGCGATGAACTGGCCGCTCTGCGCGCCCACGACCAGGCACGTCGGGTTGACGCCGACCTCCGTCGCCGCGGTCTCCGCGAGCTCCCGGTCCAGCTCGTGGACCTTCCCGTCGCTCGTCGCGACGGCCGGACCGGCCTCCGCGGCGGCCACGTCGGCGACGCCGCCGTCGAAGGCGATCGCCTCACCGGCGGCCGCGTCGAACGCGAGCGCCGTGCCGTCGTAGTACTGCGCCGCGATGCCCTGCAACGTCGACGTCAGGTCCACGACCGCGACCTGGCTCGCGCTCAGGTCGCCGACGACCGCGTATCCGGAGCCCGCGACCGTGTCGCGGTGCGCCCCGTCCTCCACGGTCCCGCGCTCCAGCGCGAGCGAGCCCGCCGAGTCCGACCAGGCGTCGACCGAGGTCGGCGCCGTGAACGGCAGCGCGACGGTCCCGAGGACCTGCGCGGAGGCGAAGTGCCCGGGGTTCGGCAGGCCGGGGTAGGACTCCGACCAGCTCGACGAGTACGAACCGCTCTTGTCGCCCATGGCGATCACCACGAGCGAGCCGGTCTGCGACGCCGGGTTCCAAGTGGTCACGAGCGCCAGCTCGTTGCCGTCGGTCAGCGCGACGTCGGTGGGCACCTGCCCGTCGGGCAGGAGCAGGCACGTGCCGCCCTGCGCGCCGGAGATCCCCGCCGTGGCGATGACGCCCGAGGAGAACGCGATCACCGAGTGCGCGCTGACCTCGGCGCTCTGCTCGGGCCGCGCCAGCGCGACCGGCCGGCCGAGCTCGACGCCGAGCCCGGCGATGCACTCGGCGGTCGAGCCCTCCTGGAGCTCCAGTTCGGGGGCGCCGTCCTCGGAGAACCGGCCGCCCGCGCGCGGCGTGAGGCCGATGAGGTCGTCGGTGGACTCGACGGCGGTGACGTGGTCGATGCCGCTGAGGCCCGACTCGTCGGTGAGGTAGCCGAGCTGGCCCTGGACGCTGCGGTCCGCGTCGCCCAGGAGCGGCGCGGTCGCGAGGGCGTCGCCGCTCGTCGCGGCCACTTCCTCGGCGCCCGAACCGGATCCGGCCTCGCCGTAGCGCCACGCGAACCACTCGGCGCTGCCCGCGGCGGCCGCGAGCTCGGTGTACTGCTCCGCGCTCAAGGCCGCGTCGGCGCCGGGGCTCTCGCTCGCACCGCCGTCATCGGACTCGTCGCCGGGGTTGGACGGCTCGCTCGGCGGGGCCGCGCCCAGCATGAGGACGATGCCGATGATGAGGCCGAGGGTGATGAGCCCGCCGATGCCGTAGATGGCGTAGCGGACGCCGCGGTGCGTCGGCGGCGCGGCGCGCACCGGCGGGGCCTGCGAGGGCTCCGGCTCGGGCGCGGTCTCCTCGCTGCGGCGCTGCGCGGGGACGGCTTCGGCCGGGACGGTCTCGGTCGCGACGGCCTGCTCGCCGAAGGGTGAGGGGGCGTCGGCGGGGAAGCGCTCGGCGCCGTAGGCGCTCTGCGGCGCTTCGGGGAAGCCGCCGGGCTGCTGCTCGCCGTACTGCTGCTGCTGCCCGTCGAAGCCCTGCTCCTGGAAGGCGCTCGGCGCCTGGTCCTGGTAGGCGTCCTGGGGGGCCTGCCCGAAGGCGTCCGACCCCTGCCCGAACGCGGGCTGCTCCTGGAACTGCGGCTCCTGATACTGCTGCTGCTCCGGGAAGGCGCCCTGCGGGGCGGCAGGGAACGGGTCGGCCTGGTACTGCTGCTGCTCGGCCTGGTACGCGTCGCGCGCGGCCTGGGCCTCGGCGGCGAGGCGCTCGGCCTGGTACGGGTCGGACTGGTAGAGGTCCTGCCCGCCGGAGTCGCCGCGGTACTGGGTCTGGCCGTAGACGTCGGCCTCGTACGGGTCGGCGCGCAGCTCGGGGAACTCGAGGCTCCCGCCCTGCTGCTGCTCGGGGGCGTTGAAGCCGGGCCCGGACGCGGGGGCGGCGCCCGGGTCGGGGCGGAACGCCTGCGGGGCCTGCGGTTCGGCGGGCCCGGCCTGGCCGGGGACGCCCGGCGGGGGCCATGCGGCGCCGCCGCCGGTGAGGCCGCGGCCGGTGTGCGACTGCTGGGAGATCCAGTCCTGGTTCGAGCGGGGCGGCCAGTCGGCGGACTCGCCCCAGTCGCCCTGCGGCTGCGGGGGCGCGCCCGCGGGGGCGCCCGGGGTCTCGAAGAGGGTCCCGCGGACCTCCCCGGCGCGCGGCGGCTCGGCGCCGCCGAGGTCGGTCGCCCACTCGTTCCGGCGGGCCTCGGGGTCGAGGTCGTCGCGGGGCGCGGGGTCGCCGAACAGGTTCGGGCCCGCGGGCGGACGGGGATCGGACGACGCCTCTTCTTCCGGCGCTGCGGAAGGCAGGTGACCCACCCCGCGCGCGGTGATTCGGGGCGGATTCGTGGGTGTGGCCGCGGGTTCGCTGGTGGGAGGCCAGGAGGGCGGCTGCTCGGGCGATGGGTCCGGCATGATAGGCGACTCTAGCTGATCGGACCGCGCAACCGTGAGGCGTGGTCGGGAAAGATGTTGATGGGGAACATGGTACAGCGGGGCCGCCACCTCGAAGTTCTTCCGCGCCAAGCGGTTCGGGGCCGCCCGAAGGGGACGTGACGTTCGCCGCGGGCGTGTCGGCGCGTCGCCTCACAACCCGCCGCGTCCGCCGCCGCGGTGTCGGACCCGCCAGGCAGAATGGTGGAGGCAGAAAGAGGTGAACAGTGGCGGGGCGAATCCGGGACGCCGACATCCAGCTCGTGCGCGAGCGGGTGGACATCGCCGAGGTCATCGGCGAGCGCGTCACCCTGCGCAACGCCGGCGGCGGCAACCTCAAGGGCCTGTGCCCCTTCCACGACGAGCGCTCCCCGAGCTTCAACGTCACCCCCGCGCGCGGCGTCTACCACTGCTTCGGCTGCGGCGTCGGCGGCGACGCGATCACGTTCCTCACCGAGCTCGACGGGCTCACGTTCGTCGAGGCCGTCGAGCGGCTCGCCGGGAAGGCCGGGCTCAAGCTCACGTACGAGGACGTCGACGGGCGCGTGCAGCGCGGCCCCTCGGGCGCCCCCGGCCTGAAGCAGCGTCTCCTCGACGCGCACACCGCGGCCGCCGAGTTCTACACCGGGAAGCTCCTGTCGCCCGAGGCGATGACGGCCCGGCAGTTCCTGTCCGCGCGCGGCTTCGACCGCGACGCGGCCGCGACCTTCGGCTGCGGGTACGCGCCCGACGCGTGGGACGCGCTCGCGAAGCACCTGCGCGCCAAGGGCTTCACCGCCGAGGAGCTGACCCAGGCGGGCCTGGCGAAGCCGTCCAGGTCGGGGAGCCTCATCGACCGGTTCCGGCGGCGCCTGGTGTGGCCGATCCGCGACTCGTCCGGATCGGTCATCGGCTTCGGGGCGCGCAAGCTCTTCGACGACGACCAGGGCCCGAAGTACCTGAACACCCCCGAGACGCCCCTGTACAAGAAGTCGCAGGTGCTGTACGGGATCGACTTGGCGCGCAAGGAGATCGCGAAGACCGGCCGGGTCGTGATCGTCGAGGGGTACACCGACGTCATGGCCTGCCACCTGGCGGGCGTGCCGATGGCGGTCGCCACGTGCGGCACCGCGTTCGGCGCCGAGCACATCCGGGTGCTGCGCCGGTTCCTGTTCGACTCCGAGTCCGCCGACGGGCGGATCATCTTCACGTTCGACGGCGACGAGGCGGGCCAGCGGGCCGCCCTCAAGGCCTTCGACGAGGAGCAGCGGTTCGTCTCGCAGACGTACATCGCGGTCACCCCGGGCGGGCAGGACCCGTGCGAGCTGCGGCAGTCCGCGGGCGACACCGCGGTCCGCGAGCTCATCGAGCGGCACACGCCGCTGGTGCAGTTCGCGATCGAGCGCGCGATCGCCAAACACGACCTGGACACCGCCGAGGGCCGCCTGCATGCGACGCGCGCGATCGCGCCGCTGCTCGCGCGCGTCAAGGACCGCGGCCTCGTCGAGGAGTACCTCGGCGTGTACGCCGGGCGCCTCGGCAAGGAGAAGGCCGAGCTGCGCCGCGCCGTCCAGGGCGCCGCCGCCGGACAGGCCCCGGCCGAGGCGCCGCCGCAGCCGCGCCGGGAGGCCCGCGCCGACTCGATGCAGCTGCGCGCCCAGCGCGAGGTCCTCAAGGTCGCCTTGCAGCAGCCGCAGGTCGCCGGGCCGTACTTCGACGCCGTCGACGCCGCGCCCTACACCGACCCGAACTACCGGGCCGTGCGCGAGGCCATCGGCGCCGCGGGCGGCGCCGCGCACGCCGCGGCCGGGCCCAACTGGGTCGCCGCCGTCCAGGCCGCGTGCGCCGAGATCGCCGCCGGGGCGCTCGTCTCCGAGCTGGCCGTGGAGGAGCTGCGCCTCGCGGGGGAGCCCGACGCGCTGTACGTGCGCACGATCCTCGCGCGCATCCAGCGCCCCGTCGTCGAAGCCGAGGTCGCCGACCTCAAGCGCCGCCTCCAGCGCATCAACCCCAGCACCGACAAGGACCAGTACATGACCCTGTTCGGCCAGCTCATGGGCCTGGAACAGCACGTGCGGTCCCTGCGCGACCAGGCCGCGAACGCCTTCGAGTAGACGAAAGGCCGCCCCCGTCGCCGGGAGCGGCCTTCGAAGACTCGATTGCTAGAGCGCGGCCTTGACCGGCTGCGGCTTCGGGTTGCGCAGCGGCTCGCCGTGGGCGTGGAGCTCGCCGAGGGCTTCCTTCCACGACTGGATCAGGCCCGTCGCGTGGTAGGGGATGCCCTTCTCGATGCAGAACTCCTCGACGATCGGCTGCGCGTACTTCAGGTGGACCGAGGGCATCGCCGGGAACAGGTGGTGCTCGATCTGGTAGTTCAGGCCGCCGAGCGCGAAGTCCGTGAACCAGCCGCCCTTGACGTTCCGGGAGGTCAGCACCTGCTTGCGGAGGAAGTCCAGCTCGGTCTCGCCGACGAACGTCGGCATGCCCTTGTGGTTCGGCGCGAAGACCGAGCCCATGTACACGCCCCACGCCGCCTTGTGCACGAGGATGAAGACGACCGCCTTGCCCGGCGACAGGAACGTGAAGACCAGGGACAGGTACGCGGCCCAGTGGATCGCGAGGAACAGGGCCTCCAGGCCGCGGTTCTTCAGGCCCGGCTTGAGGACCGACTTGATGCCCGACACGTTCAGGTTCAGGCCCTCGAGGGTGAGGATCGGGAAGAACAGCTGCGCCTGGTACTTGCCGAACCAGGTGGTGATGCCCTTCGCGAAGCCCGCCTGGCGCTTCGACCACACGAACAGGCCCGGGGCCACGTCGGGGTCGAGCTCCTCGTGGTTGGGGTTGGCGTGGTGGCGGTTGTGCTTGTCGTTCCACCAGCCGTAGCCCATGCCGTTGGCGAGGTTGCCGGTGAACCAGCCGATCCGCTCGGAGGTGGAGCGGCTGCGGATGACCTGGCGGTGCGCGAGGTCGTGGCCGAGGAACGCGACCTGCGCGCTGACGATCGCGAGGAACACGCCGGTGAGCAGCTGCCACCAGGTGTTCCCGATCATGGCGAAAGCGACCCAGCCGCCGATGAACACCGCGCCGGTGAGGGCGAAGCGGATGACGTAGTACGCAGGGCGGCGGCGCATCAGCCCGGCCGCGTTGATGCGGCGCGAGAGCTGCGCGAAGTCGCTGCCGGTCCGCTGCGGGGCCTCGGCGGTGAGCGTCATGGATGCGTCCGTTCTGTCGGGGTCGTTCTCGACCTCCTAAGCCTCCCGGTTCCGAGCCTCCAAGTCGCTACCGCTGACCCGTCAATAGGGGTAGTGCTTGCCCTACCTTTCCCAGCGGACTCCCAGCTTCACGCAGCGCAACGTAAGGGGACGCATCGAATCGCGTAAGGACCGTGACAGCGAGTAAGGAGTGGAACGTTGTCACATGAGGGATCTAGGCTCGAACACATGCCTGATGACAACGAGATCCTGGTCAGCGCCGCCGACCTGCGGAAAAGCTACGGCGAGCACGAGGCCGTGCGCGGCGTGGACTTCCAGATCCGCCGCGGCGAGGCCTTCGGCTTCCTCGGCGCCAACGGGGCCGGCAAGTCCACCACCATGCGGATGATCGGCTGCGTCTCCCAACCCACCGGCGGCACCCTGGAGGTCTTCGGCCGCGACCCGCACACCGAGGGCGCCGCCATCCGCGCCCGCCTCGGCGTCGTCCCCCAGGACAACACCCTCGACGACATGCTCACCGTCTTCGAGAACCTCGTCGTCTACGCCGGCTACTTCGGCATCAGGAAGAAGGCCGCCCGCGAGAAGGCCGCCGAGCTCCTCGACTTCGTGCAGCTCACCGCCCGCGCCAAGGACCAGGTCTCCGACCTCTCCGGCGGCATGCAGCGCCGCCTCGCCATCGCCAGGTCCCTCATCAACGACCCCGAACTGGTCATCCTCGACGAGCCCACCACCGGCCTCGACCCCCAGGCCCGCCACCTCGTCTGGGAGCGCCTCTTCCAGCTCAAGCACCGCGGCGTCTCCATCCTCCTCACCACCCACTACATGGACGAGGCCGAGCAGCTCTGCGACCGCCTCGTCGTCATGGACGAAGGCCGCATCATCGCCTCCGGCTCCCCCCGCGAGCTCATCGACACCCACGTCACCAAGGAGGTCGTCGAACTGCGCTTCGGCACCGCCCACACCGCCGAGCTCGCCGCCCTCGCCCACACCCTCGACGGCGTCGGCGCCCAGATCGAGCCCCTGCCCGACAAGATCCTCGTCTACACCGACGACGCCGACGACACGAACGCCGCCCTCGAAGCCCGCGACATCCACCCGTCCTCGGTCCTCGCCCGCCGCGCCACCCTCGAAGACGTCTTCCTGCGCCTCACCGGCCGCGCCCTCGTGGAGGACGAGGCGTGACCGCTCCAGCCGCAACCACCGAGGCGACCGTCGACCGCGAGGCCCCCAGCGCCCTCACCGGCGCCTGGCGCGCCTTCACCCTCCAGCTCGCCCTCTTCAAACACGTCTGGCACGGCACCGTCTTCACCTCCGTGCTCCTGCCGATCCTCTACATGGTCTCGATCGGCATCGGCGTCGGCGCCTACATCGACCCCGCCTCCCTCGGCGGCCTCGACTACGCCGCGTTCATCGCCCCCGGCCTCATCTGCTCCGTCGCCGTCATGATGCTCGGCAACGACATGGTCTTCCCCGTCTTCGGCGGCTACGCCGACTGGGGCGGCGGCTACCTCGCCCAGCGGGCCACCCCGCTGCGCCCCGTCGACATCCTCAACGGCCACCTCGCGTACGCGGTCCTGTTCCGCCCCTTCACGAACTGCACGATCGTCGCCGTCGTCATGGCCTTCTTCGGCGTCTACGCCTCCTGGTGGGCCGCGTTCGCCGTCATCGCCGCCGCGCTCGTCTCCGCCGCCATGGCCCCCTGGATGCACGCCTGGGCCTCCACGCTCAAGAACGACTCGAACCTGAACATGATCTTCCGGTTCGCCGTCATGCCGATCTCCCTGTTCTCCGGGGTGTTCTTCCCCGCCGACCAGATGCCGGGGTTCCTCCAGCCGCTCGTGTGGGTCTCGCCCCTGTGGCACGGCACCGAGCTCGCCCGCGCCGCCACCGCCGACGTCGCGCCCGCGCTGCCCCCCTACGCCCACATCGCCTACCTCGCGCTGCTCGCCGCGACCGGGTG
The DNA here is from genome assembly GCA_040643255.1 of Glycomyces sp. NPDC047369. Classification (GTDB taxonomy): domain Bacteria; phylum Actinomycetota; class Actinomycetes; order Mycobacteriales; family Micromonosporaceae; genus Glycomyces. Next base: position 242,510 of record JBEYTX010000006.1, read on the forward strand.
GTTCGCCGCCCGCCGCGTCATCGAGCGACGCCTGAACTTCTAGGGAGCCCGCGTGTCCGTCATCGCCTACGGCGCCGCCCGCGCCGGCCTCCGCAACTCCGGGGCCCTGCTCAACCGCAACTGGGTCGCCATGCGCCGCGCCTGGATCCTCGTCCTCTCCGGCGCCGTCGAGTCCCTGCTCTTCCTGTTCGCCTTCGGATTCGGCGTCGGCGCCCTCGTCGGGGACATCACGCTCCCGAACGGCACCACCGTCTCCTACACCGCCTACGTGGCCCCCGCGATCCTCGCGAACGCCGCCATGATGGGCGTCCTCGCCGAGACCTCCATCAACGTGTTCGCCAAGTTCAAGTGGATGAAGGTCTACGACGGCATCCTCAACACCCCGCTGCGCCCCTGGGACGTCGCCCTCGGCGAGGTCTGGTGGGCCCTCATCCGCGGCTTCACCTACATCGGCGCGTTCGTGGTCGTCATGGGGCTCTTCGGACTCCTCGACTCCTGGTGGGCGCTCCTGGCGATCCCCGCGTGCGTGTTCATCGCGCTCGCGTTCGCCGGGATCGGCCTCACGCTCGCGACGCTGTTCCGCGACTGGACCGACTTCGACTGGATGAACGCCGTCGTCTTCGCGATGTTCCTGTTCGGCGGCACCTTCACGCCCGTCGAGGCGTACCCGGCCTTCGCGCAGCCGATCGTCTACGTCATGCCGCTGTACCACGGCATCGAGCTCGTCCGCGGCATCAGCCTCGGCCAGCTCGGCCCGATGATGCTGGTCCACATCGGGTACCTGCTCGCGCTCGCGGTGGGCGGCATGTGGATCGCGCAGCGCCGACTTGCACGGGCTCTGTATAAGTAGCAGTGGTCAAGCAGCAGGCCGCGTCCCCGTCCGCGGGGGCGCGGCTGACCCGTTTGTAAGAAAGTTTTCTTCATATGTGATCTTCACAACGGAGTAAATCTTCGGTACGTTCCCCTTATGAGACACCGAAACCGACGAATCGCACTCCTCGTCGCGGCGCTCCTCACCGCGGTCGCAGCCTCCTTCGTGCCGACCCTGGTCTCGAACGCCGACGACTTCACGGCGCAGGCCGTCTCCCACAAGAGCCCGTTCAACTGCAACAAGACGTTCTACGCGAACAACTGGTCGGGCGGGCACAACCCGAGCAACTCCATCGACTGGCAGACCTACGGGTCCGACGCCATCAACGGCGAGACCGTCCGGGCCACCGCCGCGGGCACCGCCTACTTCTACAACGAGGGCAGCACCAGCTACGGCCGGTGGGTCAAGGTCGTCCACTCCGACGGCACCCAGACCCGCTACGCCCACCTCGCCACCCAGGTGAAGGCCCCCGGCTCCTCCATGTCCGTCTCCCAGGGCACCGTCATCGGCACCGTCGGGTCCACCGGCGGCTCCACCGCACCCCATCTCCACTACGAGCAGCGGAACGCCAGCGGCACCGTCGTCAGCCCCGTCGTCGAGGGCGTCTCGGTCCCCTTGGGCACCAAGAAGGCCGTCACCTCCTCCAACGGCTGCTCCGGCGGCGGCAACCCGTACACCCCGGGCGGGGTCTGCGGCTCCGGCTACTCCCAGATCAACCAGCACGCGCTCGGCTCGGTCGGCGCGGTCTTCCTGATGTACAACAGCTCCAACGGCTACAACTGCGTCGTGACGCTGAAGTACACCAGCGTCGGCACCGCCTCCGCGGTCTCGGCGACCCTCCAGGTCGAAGGGGGGACCACCACGAAGGACTCCGGGAACTTCGCCTACTACGCGGGACCCGTGAAGAAGTCCGCCCCGAACACCTGCGTCAAATGGGGCGGCTCGGTCGGCTCGACCACCTGGACGAGCGCCTGGAGCCATTGCGGCTGACGCGCCGCTTAGGAAAGCCCGCTAAGGTGGGCGCGTGAGAACCCTCCTGCGACTGTGCACCGTCGTTGTGTTGGCCTGCGCGCCCGCCTTCGCCCCTTCGGCCGCGTTCGCCGCCGGCGGGCCGCAGGTGCTGGTCCTGACGACCGGCGCCGCGGCCGAGGACGTGGCCGACTACGCGGTCGAGCGCCTCCAGATGGAGGCCCGCCGCTGGAACTTCACCCTCACCGAGGGCGAGCCCGCCGACCTCGAGGACCTCGACGGCGTCGACGTGGTCGTCTTCGTCAACACCGGCGCCGACATCCTCGACCAGGCGCAGGAGGCGTCGCTCCAGTCGTTCATCACGCGCGGCGGCGGCTTCGTCGCCACGAACTCGGCCGTCTCCAGCGAGCCGGACTGGAACTTCTACAACGAGATGCTCGACGCCACCGCGCTCGCGCCGCCGCAGGACCCGCCCACCGAGCAGGACGTCTCCTTCAACTCCGGCTCCCCGATCACCGACGGCCTCGACGACGAGCTGACGCTCAACGAACGCTGGTACTTCTTCGATCCCGAACCGGCGCAGCCGGAGTCGACGATCCTCGCGCAGCTCGGCTCCGGCGATCCGGTCGCCTGGAGCTCCGCGGAGCACCGCGCGTTCTACGCCTCTCCGGGCGGCGAGGGCAAGACCTGGGGCGACCGCGACTTCCTCCAGCTGATCCGACAGGCCATCTGGTGGGCCGCGGGCGAGGAGGGCGTGCTGCTCCAGAACTCCGACGACGCGGCCCCCGAGTGGCCCTACACGTGGACGTTCGCGTTCTTCGTCGTCGCGGTCGCCGGAGGCGGCTCGATCGCCGTGTGGCGCCTCGACAAGGACGAGACGCGCCGCGAGGCGGAAGCCGAGGCCGACAAGAGCGCAGGCGCGGCCGTCTAAGCGCCGCAAGTAAACAAAGAAGGGCGGACCCGGAGGTCCGCCCTCTCCCGTCTCGCGCGACGGTGCCGGACCGCTCGGAGCAAGAAGTTCCCACGACCCGCTCACACCCCCGGAGCGCCCATACGGCCCAGGGGGCCGAGCAGCGTCCGGCACCGCGCGGATCGGAGTCTACAACCGCCCGGTCACCAGCGTCCGCACATTCGCGACGCCGTTCTCGAAGGGCAGGTCCTCGTCCTCGGGCTCCTCCTTCGGCCCGCCCGAGCGCTGCTTGATCGACACCTCTTCGAGCGGGATCGCGAGCAGCGCCGACATCGCGTTCTCCTTCTCGCTGGCCTCGCGGGACCGCTCGGAGCGGCCCTCCGCGAACCGGTCGATGAGGGCCTTGAACGTGCTCCAGCGCTCGTCCTCGTCCTCCACGAGCCGGGCCTCGGCGTGCACCACGACGCTCCGGTAGTTCATCGAGTGGTGGAACCAGGACTTCGAGAAGACCAGCCCGTCGACCACGGTGGCGCTCACCGTGACCGGGAACGGCCCGCGCGCGCCCAGGCCCATGCTCCCGCCCGTGGAGCCGTGGACGTACAGCGTGTCGCCAACGCGCACATGGAAGGTCGGCAGGATGCGGGGCGCGCCGTCGGGGCCGACGAACGCGAGGTCGCAGAACAGCGCCTCGTCGAGGACCCGGTAGGACTCGGCCTTCTCGTAGGTGACCCGCTCGCGCGAGCGCTTCGGCGTCGTCCGCTCCGTCTGCTCGAACCGGCCGCTGGAGGGGCATTCGAGGGTGGACATCGAGGGGGGCTCCCATCTGAGAATATGTACTGATACAATGCTTGAGTTATGTCGGTACAGTATCAGATCACCGGTGCCGCGGCAACCGAGATCGCCGCCAGCGTCGAGGCCGGCGTGCGCTCCGGCGAGCTCGCGCCCGGCCGCACCCTGCCCCCCGTCCGCAAGCTCGCCGCCGACCTCGGCGTCGCGCCCGGCACCGTCGCGTCCGCCTACCGGCGGCTGCGCGAGCGCGGCGTCGTCGAGACCGGCGGCCGCGCCGGCACCTTCGTGCGCCAGCGCTCCGCGTTCACGCCCGTCGGCACGCTCACCGTGCCCGCCGGGGTCCGCGACCTCGTCTCCGGCGAGCCCGACCCCGCGCTCCTGCCCGACCTCGGCTCGCTCAAGCCGATCGTGGAGATCACGCACGGCAACTACCGGGACGGCGGCCCCTGCCCCGACCTGCTCGACCTCGCCCGCGAGCGCTTCGCGGCCGACGGCGTCCACGGCGACCTCACCGTCACCTCCGGCGCCCTCGACGCCTTCGAGCGGGGCCTCGCCGCCCGGCTCGAACCCGGCGACACCGTCGCCGTCGAGGAGCCCACCTGGGCCAACGGCCGCGACCTGCTCCTGTCGGCCGGGTACCAGATCACGCCCGTCGCGATCGACGGCGAGGGCCCGATCGCGGCCGAGCTCGAATCGGCGCTCGCGTCCGGCGCCCGCGCGTTCATCCTCACGTCGCGGGGCCAGAACCCCACGGGCGCAGCGGTGTCCGCCGCACGCGCGCAGCAGCTCCGCGAGGTGATCGGCCGCCACCAGGGCGTCTTCGTCATCGAGGACGACCACTGGGGCGACCTGTCGCGCACCCCGCTGCACTTCGTCGCCGACGCCGCCGAGCAGTGGCTGTTCGTCCGCTCCGCGTCGAAGCCCTACGGCCCCGACCTGCGGACCGCCCTCGTCGCGGCCGACGCCGAGACCAAGGCCCGCGTCCAGGGCCGCATGGCGATGGGCCACGGCTGGGTCTCGTGCATCCTCCAGCACTTCGTGATCGCGGCCCTCACCGACGCGGCCGTCGCGGCGCAGGTCGACCGCGCGGGCGCGGTCTACGCCGAGCGCCAGGCGGCGCTGCGGGAGGCCCTCGCGGCCCGCGGCATCGCGACGTGGGGGACCTCCGGGCTCAACCTGTGGGTGCCCGTCGCCGACGAGACGGCCGCGGTCGTCGCCCTGCGCGACGCCGGGTACGCGGTCGCCCCCGGCCGCGGCTTTTCCTTCCATGGGGCCCAGGGGATCCGCGTGAGCACCGCGCGGCTGGAGCCCGAAGCCGCCCCCGCGGTCGCCGACGCGATCGCCTACGCCTCCGGTCCGGCGGCCCCGCCGATCTGACCGGGACCCGGGCCGACCTCAGCGGCCCGGTCTACAACTCCAGAAAGGACACCCCGTGACCGCGACTGCACTTCCGGACACGACGCAAATCCAGAAAAGAGTCCTGCGCACCCTCTTCACCACCCAGATCCTCGGCGGCCTCGCCGTGGGCATCGGCATCGCCGTCGGCGCCCTCCTCGTGGAGGACATGACGGGCTCGTCGACCTACGCGGGCCTGGCGCAGAGCCTCTTCGTCGGCGGCTCCGCGCTCGTCGTCGTCCCGGCCGTGCGCATCACCGAGCGCTTCGGCCGCCGCGGCGGCCTCGCCTTCGGCTACGCGTGCGCCGTCGCCGGGACCCTGGTCATCATCACCGCGATCCACATCGACAACGCCCCCGTCGCGGTCCTCGGCTACTTCCTGCTCGGCTCGGCCTCGTTCGCCGGACTCCAGTCCCGCTACGCCGCAGCCGATCTCGCGCCCGAGGCGCGCCGCGGCTCCCACCTCGCGATCGTCGTGTGGGCCACCACGCTCGGCTCCGTCGTCGGCCCCTCGGTCGCCGGGCTCGCCGAACGCGCGTGGGCGGCCTGGTTCGGCGGCCCCGAGTACGTCGGCTCGATGGCCGCCATCGGGATCCTCTGCGTCCTCACCGCCGCCGTCATCGGCGTGTTCCTGCGCCCCGACCCGCTGCTCACCGCCCGGAGGATCAGCGGCGAGACCGACGCCCCGCGCCGCTCCATCGCCGACGGCTTCCGCACCGCGAAGGCCAACCCGGCGGTGCGCACCGGCGTCGTCGCCGCGGCCCTCGGCCACTTCGTCATGGTCGGGGTCATGGCGATGACGGCCCTGCACATCAGGCACGGCATGGCCGACCCCGACCAGGCCCTCACCGTCGTCGGCGTCATCCTCGGCCTGCACATCGGCGGCATGTACGCGCTCGCGCCGGTCGTCGGGCGCCTCGTGGACCGCCGCGGCTCGCGGCCGGTCCTGGTGGGCGGCACCGCGATCCTCGTCGCCGCGTGCGCCGTCGCGGGCTCGGCGCCCTCGGACGACCACGTGCGCATCACGATCGGGCTGGTCCTGCTCGGCCTCGGCTGGTCGGCGATGACCGTCGGCTCGGCCGCGCTCGTCACCGGCGCGGTCACGCCCGCGCAGCGCCCGTCGACGCAGGGCTTCTCGGACCTCGTCATGGGCCTGGCGGCCATGGGCGCGGGGATCGCCTCGGGCCCGATCGTGGAGTACTGGGGCTACGGGATGCTGTGCGTCTTCTGCGCCGTCGTGGCGCTGTGCGTGGTCCCGTTCCTCATGGGCGGAATCGCCGGCCCGAAGCCCGCCGAGGAGGCCGTCTAATAACCGTAGGCGCTGGGCGCGTTCTGGCCGCCGTCGACCGGCACGACGGCGCCGTTCACCGCTCTCGCCTTGTCCGACAGGAGGAACGCGATGACCTCGGCCACGTCCTTGGGGTCCACGAGCTCCTTCGCGGGGAACTCGTCGAGGAACGCCTCGTAGCGGCCGGGGTCGGCCACGCGCAGCCGGTCCCAGTTGCGGTCGGGGATGAGCATCGACCCCGGCGCGACCGCGTTGACGCGCACGCCCGTCGGGCCCAGCTCGCGGCCGAGGATCGTCGCGGCGTGGTTGAGCGCGGCCTTCGTGGCGCCGTACGCGAGGCCGGGGGAGGGCTTGGAACCGGAGATCGAGGAGACCAGGACGGCCGCGCCGCCGCGGCGCCGCAGCTGCGGCAGGGCCGCCTTGAGCGCGGTCATCGCGTTCACGACGTTGACGTTGAGCGTGTAGGCCCAGTCGTCCTCCTCGGTGTCGGTGAGGCTGCGGCCGCGGGCGCCGCCGACGTTCGCGACGACCCCGCCGAGGTCGCCGAGGCGGCGGCCGGCCTCGTGCACGAAGTCGGCGAGCAGTTCGCCGTCGTTCACGTCGAGCGCGCGCGAGGCGACCTGCACGTCGTACTCGGCGCGCAGCTTCGCCGCGAACTCGTGCAGCGGGGCGGGATTCCTCGCGCACAGCGCCAGCGGGACGCTCTGGGAGGCGAGGAGCTCGGCCGTGGCCTGGCCGAGGCCGTGGCTCGCTCCGGTGATGAGGACAGGGCTGTTGAGTTGCATGCCGTTCATTTTGACCTGACGTGTCTCGTCCGGTCCACGTCCGACCGGCGGGGGTCCCCCCGCCGGTCGGGGCACCGCTGGGAAGCCAGGTGCGTTCAGCGCCAAGGAGCGAGCGGGTTATCCAGGCGGCCCGCGTAGATCAGGCTCTCCTCCTGGTTCTCGATGTTCACCATCTGCTGGTTGTTCTTGAGCTGCAAGCGGTTCAGGCACGAGAGCGGGAACGCGTCCTCGAACAGCGGGAACCGCGCGAACGCGTCGGCCAGCTCGGGGTGGCCCTTCTCATAGTCCTTGAGCGCTTCCGCCGCCACCCGCCAGAACTCGTCCTCGCTGAGGACGCCGTCGACGTGGAGGATCCCGGCGAGGAACCGCAGGAAGCAGTCGGCGACGTCGGTGAGGATCGACAGCGCCCGCACCTCGTCGGGGACCTCCGCCCGGATCCGCCCGATCGCCTCGGGCACCTCGGTCGCCGGCTCCAGGACCGCGCACTCCTCGCCGATGTCCTTGAGGAACACCCGCTCCACGGCGCCGTCCTTGAGCACCAGGATGATGTTCTCCCCGTGCGGCATGAACACGAGCCCGTACTTGTACAGGCAGTGGACGAGCGGCACCAGGTACGCGTCGAGGTACCCGCGCAGCCAGTTGCCGGGGCGAAGCCCTGAGCGGCGGATGAGCGCCGACGCGAACGGCCTCCCGTCGCGGTCGACGTGCAGCAGCGACGCCATCGTCGCGGCGCGCTCCCCCTTGGCCAGCTTGGGGACCGGGCTCTCGCGCCACAGGGCCGCGAGCATCTTCCGGTACGGCGAGCCCTTCGGCGCCCCGGCCGTGTAGGCCGGATGCCGGTAGCCGACGGCGGCGCGCTCGCGCAGGACCGTGACGCCGTGGCGCTTCAGGGTCGGGTCGCCGTGGACGAGGTCGGCCACCCAGTCGCAGATCGCGGGCGTGACCTCCATGTACTCGGTCGACAGGCCCCGCATGAACCCCATGTTCAGGACCGACAGGGCGGTCTTGACGTAGTCGCGGCCCGGCTCGGTGCGGTCGAAGAACGTGCGGATCGACTGCTGCGCCTGGAACTCGTCGTGGCCCTCGCCGAGGGGGATGAGCCGCCCGGCGGCGATCTCGGGCGCGAACGTCACGGAGATCTTGTTCCGCCACTGCCACGGGTGCACCGGGATCAGGTAGACGTCCTCATAGGAGAGTCCGCGGTCGGTGAGGACCGACGCGAAGTACTCGCGCGAGTCGGCGTCGACCTGGGTGTCCAGGAGCCACTGGAAGTCCAGTTCCGGGGAGGCCGCGAACATCGCGTGCTCGCGCGGCGCGGCGAGCCACATGAGCCGCACGCCCGCACCGGCTTCGGGCGCGTACGCCCGGTAGTCCTCGGAGGTGAACCCGAGGCGCCCCGACCCGGCCACGAAGCACGGGTGCCCGCCGGTCATGGCCGCCTCGATCGCCTGGAACCCGGCGCCGACGAGCGCCGCGGCGGTCGGCTGGTCCTCCGCGAGCTGGAACGCGCCGCGGTTGACGGTGGCCGCGACCTCTTCGAGGTACACCGGCAGCACCGCGTCGCTCAGGCCCAGTTCGCCCTTGAACGCCAGGAAGAACGCGGCCGCGTCCGGCTCCAGCGCGGCCCCGTCGGGGCCGGTCCGCTCGACCGAGTCCGGGTCGACGACCCAGTGGTCGAGCTTGAACCGCCGCGCGGCGAACCGGTAGCGCTCGCCGTCCGCGTTCAGCACGTAGGCGTCCCCGTCCTTGACGGGCACGAGCAGCCGCTCGTGGGCGAACTCGCCGATGGCCTTGGCCAGCAGGTTCCTGGTGGCCCGCCCCCACAGGGCGGGGGTCAGGTGGTCGATCGCGCTCACGCGCGCACTCCCTTCGCTTCGGACCGCTCGAAGTCCATTCGGGTGCAGAAGCTCAGCAGCGCCTCCTTGTCCCGGAGCGCCACCGTCCTCTGCGGACGGAAGCCGGCGAACTCGTTCAGCCGGTGGATGGCCTCGTTGCCGGAGTCGGGCTCGACGACGACCCGCTGGGCGCGGAACCCCTCGAACAGCAGGTGCATCACCGCGGTCATGACGCCGCGGGTGAACCCGGGGATCGGCTTGTCCGCCGGGGCGGTGAGCACGTGCATGCCGACGTCGCCCTCCTGCGGGTCGTACACCGCCGCCAGCTCGGAGTGCGCCGGGTCGTAGACCTCGACGAGGAACCGGGCCCGGTAGTGGTACAGCCCCATGTACGCGAAGTGGTGCGGGTTGTCCTGAATGGACTCGTGCTCGGCGAGCACGTCGGCCACGGCGGCGTCCTGCATCATCCAGTAGCGGGCCTTCGGGTGCGTGACCCACTCGTGGAGCAGCGGCGAGTCGGTCGGCGGGTCGACCGGGCGCAGCCCGAAGTCGCCGAGGCTCGGATGCAGGTGGTAGAAGGACTTGGGGGCGGTCGCGAGGGTCATGGTGTCGGTGCTCCGAACTCCTGGAAGCCGATTCGCTGCTCGATGGGGTAGACCTCCCGGCCGGTCATCGACCGGATGATCCAGGAGTTGCGGTGGGCGGCCATGCCCAGGTCGGGGGCGGTGAAGCCGTGGGTCGCGAGTTCGGCGTTCTGGACGAAGACCTCTCCCTCGTCCGCCTTGTCGACGCTGTAGTCGCGGCGGGGCTCCAGGCGGCCGGTCGCGTCGAAGCGGAGCCGGTCCCGGACCTGGTCGAGGAAGGCGGGGACGCGGTAACTGTAGCCGGTGGCGAGCACGAGTCCCTCGGTGACCAGCTCGAAGCTCCGGTCCTGCTCGTGCTGGCGCACACCGAGTCTGACGCTGCCGCACCCGGCGGCCTTCTCCACGGTGCAGTTGGTGAACAGGCGCGTCGGCACCGACCCCATGGTGAACTTCTTCTCGTACAGCACGTCGAAGATGTCGTCGATCAGCTCCGCGTTGATCCCCTTGTACAGTCCTTTGTGGGCCTGGTTGAGCTCGTCGCGCTTCGGCGCCGGGAGCTCGTGGAAGTAGTCCACGTACTCCGGGCTGGTCATCTCCAGTGTCAGCTTCGTGTACTCGAGCGGGAAGAACCGCGGGGAGCGGGTGACCCAGTTGAGCTCGTAGCCGCCCTCCTCGATGCCGCTCAGGAGGTCCCGGTAGATCTCGGCGGCGCTCTGGCCCGAGCCGACCACGGTGATCGACTTGCAGCCCTTGAGCTTCTCGCGGTGCTCCAGATAGGACGACGCGTGGCAGACGGTCTCGGACTCCAGTTCCCGGCACGCGGGCGGCACCCACGGCGGCGTCCCGGTGCCGAGGACCAGGCGCTCTGCGCGGTCGGTGCGGGTCCCGCCGGGGCCCTCGGAGGTGACGGCGTACGCGCCGTCCTCCCACGCGACCGCGGTGACCTCCCGCTCGAACTCCAGGTTCGTCATCCGCCTCGCGGCCCAGCGCAGGTAGTCCTGGAACTCGGCGCGGAGCTGGAAGAACGACTCGCGGATGTAGAACGGGTAGATCCGCCCGGTGTCCTTGAGGTAGTTCAGGAACGAGTACGGCGAGGTCGGGTCGGCGAGCGTCACGAGGTCGGCCATGAACGGGACCTGCATGGTGGTGCCCTCGATGAGCATCCCGGGGTGCCAGTCGACGTCGGGCTTGCGCTCCAGGAACAGTCCGTCGAGGTCGAGCGGGGCCGTGAGCGCGGCGAGGCCGAGGTTGAACGGCCCCAGGCCGATGCCGATGAAGTCGCGGACGGTCACTTGGCCTCCTTGCCGTGGCGCGCGAGCGCCTCCAGCACCGGGACGACGTCGTCGAGGGACGTCTCGGGGTTGAGCAGGGTGAGCTTGAGGGCGATGCGGCCCTCGACGCGGGTCGCGGCGACCATGCCGTCCCCGGAGGCGGCGAGGGCCTCGCGGGCGAGGCGGTGCGCGTCGTCGTCGGCGCCCGCGAGCCGGAACAGGACGGTGGAGAGCTGCGAGGGCGGGGCGGCGACCTCGAAGCGCGGGTCCGACGCGAGCCAGTCCCAGGTGGCGTCGGCGAGCGCGCAGACGCGGTCGAACATGGCGCCGAGGGCGTCGGGTCCCAAGGTGCGCAGGGTCATCCACAGTTTCAGCGCGTCGAAGCGGCGGGTGGTCTGGAGGCTCTTGTCGACCTGGTTCGGCAGGGCGCCTTCGGCGGGGTTGAGGTAGTCGGCGTGGTGCGTGACGTGGCGCAGCGCGGCCCGGTCCCTGACGAGGAGCGCGGAAGAGCTGACGGGCTGGAAGAACGACTTGTGGTAGTCGACGGTGACCGAGTCGGCCTGGCCGATGCCGTCGAGGAGCCCGCGGTGCTCCAGGGACACCAGGAGCCCGCACCCGTACGCGGCGTCGACGTGGAGCCAGACCCGGTGGGCCGCGGCGATCTCCGCGATCGGCCCGAGCGGGTCGACGGACCCGAAGTCGGTGGTCCCGGCGGTGGCGACGACCGCGGCGGGGACGTTCCCCTGCTCGCGGCAGGTCTCGATCGCGGCGTCGAGGGCCGCGGGGTTCATGCGGAACCAGTCGTCGGCGGGCACGGTGACGACGGCGTCCTCGCCGAGGCCGAGGATCCTGGCGGCCTTGACGACCGAGAAGTGCGAGTGCGGGGACGCGAAGAACCGCAGCCGGGGGAGGACCTCGACGCTCCGCAGCGGCGTCCCGTTCTCGACGCGGTGCTTGAGGAGCACGGCTTCGACGGCCTCGTCGCGGGCGAGGAGGAGCGCGTGCAGGTTCGACTGCGTCCCACCGGAGGTGAACACGCCGTCGGCGTCGGGGCCGAGGCCGATGCGCTGGGCGGTCCACTCGATGAGCCGCTGCTCGATGAGGGTCCCGCCGGCGCTCTGGTCCCAGGTGTCCACGGAGGTGTTCACGGCCGCGAGGACGGTCTCGGCGGCGACGGCCGGAAGGGCGACGGGGCAGTTGAGGTGGGCCAGGTAGCGGGGGTGGTGGAACCAGACCGCGTCGTCGAGGTAGAGCCCGCCGACCTCGTCGAACGCGGCCTCGAAGGACTCCAGGGGCCGGTCGAGGTCGACGGCCGCGACGGCGGGGGCGAGGGCCGCCGGTGCGGCGCCCGTCCAGGGCCGGTCGACCGCGGCGAACCGCTCGGCCAGGCGGGCGGCGACGTCGGCGACGAGGCCGCGGTAGGCGGCCGCCGAGTCGCGGCCGAGGAGGGCCGGGGGTGCGGTGCGGTCGAGCGGCGCGGGAGCCGGACGGAGGTCGGCGCTTGTCAGCACGGAGGGTCACCTTTCTTGGAGGGACGGCGTAGTGGAACGACGCGGATGGGAACCCGGGGAGCGTGTAGGTTAGGCTAACCTAAGCTCACGAAGAGCGAAAGGGCTCATCCCGAATGGTGATGTTCTCCACGGTTCTCTGTGTGAACGGCCGCTAATCGGCTTTTGCGTGAAATTGCGGCCAACGCCGTCTGACCTCCATTGTGGAGTGACGGGACGTGCTGCGCCGCAGTCTTTCAGGGGCGCAGGGGATCCGCCGCTCCCGGAGTGGCGGCAAAGATTGTCGCGGCGGCGCCCGGGGGGAGTCGCCGCCGCGTTCACATCATCTCGGACCGGTCGGTTGCTGTCTGTCAGCGATCCGACAGCGGCCGGGGGACTACCTGCCTTCGGCGATCCAGGCGTCGACGACGCCCGTCATCGTCTCCAGCGGAATGGATCCGCTGCTCAGGATCCGGTCGTGGAAGTGCCGCAGGTCGAACGCGGCCCCCAGTTCCCGCTCGGCCCTCCCGCGCAGGCCCTGGATGTGCCTGCGGCCGATCATGTACGCGAGGGCCTGGCCGGGCCAGGCGATGTACCGGTCGACCTCGTTGGCGATGTTCACTTCGGACAGGGCTGTGTTGTCGCGCATGAACTGCACGGCCCGCTCCCGCGACCACCCGAACGCGTGCATCCCGGTGTCGACCACGAGCCGGCAGGCCCGCCACGCGTCGAACGAGACCATCCCGAGCCGCGCGAGATCGCCGCTGTAGAGCCCGATCTCGTCGCACAGCCGCTCGGTGTACAGGCCCCAGCCCTCGCCGAACGCCGTCACGTACCCGAACTGCCGGAACTGCGGCAGGTCCTTCAGGGTCTGGCCCAGCGCGAACTGGAGGTGGTGCCCGGGGACGCTCTCGTGGAACGCGAGCGCCTCGTACTCGTAGCGCGACCTGGTCTGCGGCGCATAGGTGTTCACCCAGTGCGTGCCCGGCCGGGACCCGTCGGAGGCCGGGACGGTGTAGTACGCGAGGGTCGAGCCCTTGGCCGCGTGCTCGGGGATGACCTCGACCGAGCACGGTGCGAAGTCGTACTCCAGGAACGCCGCGGGGAGCGCGGCCTCGGCCCGCCGCAGCGCCGCGGTCACGTCGTCCACGATCTCCTCGGCGGTCCCGTACCGCAGAGACAAGTCGTTCCGGAGCCGGTCCACGACCTCGGCGACGTCCCCGGTCCCCAGCTCGCGGGCCCCGATCTCGGCGAACTCGGCCCGGTTCCGCTCGACCTCCTCGAGCCCGATCCGGTGCACCGCCTCGGGGTCGAGGTCGGTGGTGGTGAACTGCCGCGACGCGGCCGCGTACCCCTCCGCGCCGCCCGGGACGTGGCACACGCCGACCTCGCCGTCCCCGCGGGCGACCGGCAGGAACTCCGCCTCCAGGGCCTCGCGCCACCGCGCGAGCGCGGGCCGGACCCGCTCGGCGACGAGCGCGCGGGCCTCGGCCCGCCACTCGTCGGCGTCCACACCGGACGGCGTCGGCGCCGTGAGGGCGTCCCGTTCTATATCGGTCGCAAGGTAATCGCCCACCTGCTCGATGACCCCGAGCACGCCGCCCCGGGTCTGGTGCCGCCCTTCGGCCCCGGCCTGCCGGTACCGGTCCAGGACCGCGTCGAAGTAATCCCCGAGCTTCCCGAGCCTGACGAGGTAGTCGCGGCTGCGCTGCTCCGAGTCGAGGGTCTGGCGCGGCAGCGAGGACAGCATCGAGGTGACCGGCCCGCTGATGGTGTTGCTCAGTGCGACCTCCCCGAGGCGCGACTCGATGACCGCGGACTGGTCGCGCACGAGCCGCCCGAGCATCGAGTGCGTGATCCGGTCCTGGCCTTCGAGCGCGTCCGCGTCGATCGCGGCGAGGCCCTCGCGGACCTCCGCGTGGTGGGCGAGGCGCGCGGCGTCGCCGTCCCGGCCCGGGTCGGGCAGGAGGTGGTCGTAGCCGGGAATCCCGTAGAAGCTCGCCGACATGGGGTTGTCGGCCAGGTGGAAATCGAAGTACCGCTGCGCCAGCGCAGCGAGCTGCGGATCGCCCATGTGCACCCTTCCGAATCTGAGGTGCCCCGACCCTACTGCCCGCGCTAGCCGCCCGGCAAGCAAGCTTCCCGGCCCCGCTAACTTGGCGGCGGCCTCAAGTTGCGGTACCGTTTTTGACTATGGCGTCAACTTATGAGAACGCGACGGCGACGGAGGAGCCCGAGGCTCCCGAGACCGAAGCGCCCGAGCCGCGGCGGCCCGCGGTGCTCAAAGCCCCGCTCCTGCTGGTGACCTCCGACGAGTCCTACGGCGTGTGCGGCACGGACGGGGTGTGCGAGTGATGGCCGGCGAGGTCTTCGGCCGCAGCGCCGACCCGGTGTCCATCGACGTCTGGTCCGACGTCATGTGCCCCTTCTGCTACATGGGCGACGCGCTCCTGGGCCAGGCCCTCGAGCGCTTCCCCCACGAGACCGTCACCCGCTACCACGCGTTCCAGCTCATGCCGGAGCTCCCGAGCGACAAGCCCGCGAACGTCCTCGACATCCTCGAGAAGGAGAAGGGCTTCCCGCGCGCCCAGGCCGAGGCCATGAACGCCCAGGTCGCCGAGCGCGGCAAGGCCCTCGGCCTCGACTACCGCTTCGACACCGCGCTCGCGGTCAACACCCGCGACGCCCACCGGCTCTCCCACTTCGCCGCCGCGCACGGCAGCCAGACCGACCTGGTCCACCGGCTGTTCAAGGCGTTCTTCACCGACGGCCTCAACGTCGCCGACCACGACGTGCTCGCCGACCTCGCCGCCGAGACCGGCCTCGACCGGTCCGCCGCGCTCAGCGCGCTCAAGAACGGCGACTACGACGACGCCGTCGACGCGGACATCCGCCAGGCCCGCGAACTGCGCGTCACCGGCGTCCCGTTCTTCGTCATCGACGGCAAGTACGGCGTCTCCGGCGCCCAGCCCGTCGAGGCGTTCCTCCAGGCCCTCGAAACGGCCTGGACCAACCGCTAGGCGCCGCCGCGGCCCTGCATGACGCGCTCGACCTGCTCGGGCGTCAGGGCCGCGGTCGGCAGCGGCCGCGCCCCCTCGGACCTGAGCCCGTCCAGCGTGAACGCCAGGCTCCGCCGCCACGCGTCCGGCGCGTCCTTCGCCGTGAACCGCACCAGCATCGCGTTGGACCAGAACACGAACAGCAGGTCCTCCGCCGCGAAGTCCGCCCGCAGCGACCCGTCGGCCTGCGCCCGCTCCGCGATCCGCCGCGCCTGCTCCTGCGAGCGGTGGCAGACCTCCGCGAGCCGCGCCGTCCCCGGGTGGTTCCGCGAGATCACGTCGTTCAGCGCCAGGTTCTGCACCTGGAGCTCGCACACCCGCTCCACGTACTGCGCGAACCCCTCCCACGGGTCCGCGCACGCCAGCGCCCGGCCCGCGGCGGCGTCGAGCCGCTCCTCCGCGTACTGGGGGACGACGGCGTCGATGAGGCCCTCGCGGCTGCCGAACCGGTGGTAGATCGTCCCGGTGCTCACGCCCGCGCGCTGCGCGATCGCGTCGAGCGGCGCGTGCAGGCCGCGCTCCCCGAAGACCTCGGCGGCGGCGCACAGCAGCTTCTCGATGTTCCGGCGGGCGTCCGCCCGCACCGTCCGCGCCTCGCCCACGGCCGCCCCCTCATCTTGACAACGTCCTCAACTTTACCGCGTTGCGCGCGGCCCGCGCCCCGTGCGAAGCTGGCCCGATGTCCGTCCAGTACCTCTGCTTCTGGAACGAGAAGGCCGAGCGCGACGGCCGCCCCGGCCGCGGCTGCCTGAGCCAGTGGTGGCCTTCGGTGTTCACCGACGACGGCCGCCGGTACGCCACCGCCGAGCACTACATGATGGCGCACAAGGCATGGCTGTTCGGCGACACCGAGGCCGCCGAGAAGATCCTCGCCTCGGGCCACCCTGCGCAGGCCCAGAAGCTCGGCCGCCAGGTCCGCGGCTTCACCCAGGACGTGTGGGAGGCCGAGCGCTTCGGGATCGTCGTGCGCGGCAGCGTGCTCAAGTTCGGTCAGCACCCCGAGCTCCTGGACTACCTCCGCTCGACCGGGGACCGCGTCCTCGTCGAGGCCAGCCCGAAGGACCGCATCTGGGGCATCGGCCTCACCGGCGACGACCCCCGCGCCGCCGACCCGCGCACGTGGCGCGGCCTGAACCTCCTCGGCAAGGCCCTCATGGAGGCCCGCGCGCAGCTCGCCGCATAGGGGAAGGGCCGGCCGCACCGCGACCGGCCCTTCCCTCTTGCGCCCTAGCTCAGCCCGTTGTCGGCGAGCCACTGCTTCGCGATGTCGGGCGTCGACATCTGGTCGACCGTGCTCTGCACGTTCAGCGCCACCAGGCCCTCCGGGGTGAGCGCGGCGCTCACCGCGTTGATCACCTCGGACACCTCGTCGGCGATGTCCTCGCTGACCAGCGGGACCACGTTCGACGCCAGGAACAGCGACTCGGGGTCCTCCAGGACCACGAGGTCGTCGGTCTGGATCCGCGGGTCCGCGGTGAACACGTTCGCGACGTTCACGGTCCCGGCGACCAGGTCCTCCACGGTGGTGTCGCCGGTCGCGGAGAACTCGACCTGCACGCCGTAGACGTCCTCGAGCCCGGTCGGCCCGTACGGGCGCTCGGCGAGCTCGGGCGGGCCGCCGAGGGTCAGCGTCTCGGAGACGTTCGCGAGGTCCGCGATCGAGGCGAGGGAGTTCGCGTCGGCGAACGCCTTCGTGACGGTGTAGGAGTCCTGGTCGCTGGCGGTCGACTGCTCCAGGACCGTCAGGCCCTCGGGCAGCGCGCCTTCGAGGGCGGCGTAGACGTCCTCGGGGGAGCGGGCCTCGGTCTCGGCGTCGAAGAACTGGAGGAGGTTCCCGGTGTACTCGGGGAACAGCGTGATGGCGCCGCTCTCCAGCTCGGGGATGTAGGCGTCGCGCTGGCCGATGCTGAAGCGGCGCTCGACCTCCTGCCCGGCGCCTTCGAGGGCCTGGGCGTAGATCTCGGCGATGATCTCGTTCGAGTAGTAGGCCTGGGATCCGATGACGATGGCGCCGTTCGCCGCCTCGCCGGTCGACTCGTTCTCGCCGAGCGGGTCGTCGGAGGAGCAGCCGGTCATCGCGATCGCGGTGCCGAGGACGGCCGCGGCGGCGAGTCCTCTGCGTGTGCCCCGCATTGTGAACATGGGTCTTCCTCTCACTGATGGGTCTGGCTCGGGTGGTGGGGGTCAGGAAGCTGATTCGGCGCGGCGCCGGGGCGCGTGGCCCTGGGCGGCGAGCACGCCGTGGGGGACCGCGGCGCGCTGCGCGAGGGCCAGGAGCGCGTCGAGGACGAGCGCGAGGACGGCGACCAGGACGGCGCCGCCGAGGACGACCTCGTACCGGCGCAGGCTCAGGCCCGTGATGATCGGCAGGCCCAGGCCGCCGAGGTTGACGTACGCCGCGATCGTCACGGTCGCGACCACTTGCAGGACCGCTGAGCGGAACCCGCCGACGAGCAGCGGCAGCCCGAGTGGGACCTCCACGCGCCACAGGATCTGCGCCTCGGTCATGCCGACGGCGCGCGCGGCGTCGACGGTGCGCCGGTCGATCGCCTCGAACCCCGCGTAGGCGCCGGCCAGGAGCGGCGGGATCGCGAGGATCACGAACGTCACGACCGCGGCTTCGGGCTTGTGGAGCACCCCGAACAGGAGCACGAGCAGGACCAGCAGGCCGAACGAGGGGACGGCGCGCGCGGCGCCCGCGAACGCGACGGCGACTTCGCGGCCCTTCCCGGTGTGGCCGATGGCCCAGCCGAGCGGGACGGCGATGACGGCGGCGATGCCGACGGCGAGCGCGGTGAAGTACAGCTGCTGGAGCAGCAGGTGCTGCAACGCGTTCGGCCCGGTCCACTGCTCGGGGTCGGTGAGCCAGGCGAAGGCCTCGGAGAGCAGGTTCACGCGGCGGCCTCCACGGCGTCGGTCGCGACGGCGGACTTCCGCTTCGGCGTCTTGCTTCGGGCCCAGGGCATCAGGCCCCGCCCGGCGAGCATGAGCAGCAGGTCCACGAGGAGCGCGATGAGCGCGACGGCGACGATCCCGGCGAGCACTTCGGGGATGATGCGCCGCTGGAGGCCGTTGGTGAACAGGTAGCCGAGGTTCGTGACGCCCACGAGGATCCCCACGGTCGCGAGCGAGATCGTCGAGACCGCGGTGACCCGCAGTCCCGCGAGGATGACCGGCCCGGCGAGCGGCAGGTCCACGGCCCAGAACCGGCGCGCGTCGCCGTACCCGACGGCGGTGGCCGAGCGGCGCACCGCGGGGTCGACCGAGTCGAGGCCGTCGGTGACGGCACGGACCATGATCGCGATCGCGTAGATCGTCAGGGCGATCACGAGGTTCGTCTCGCTCGTCGCCGGATAGCCCGCGACGACCGGGAGGATCATGAGCAGCGCGAGCGACGGGATCGTGTAGAGCAGGCCGGTCACGGTGATGACCCAGCCGCGCAGGAGCCGGTACCGCCACGCCACCCACCCCAGGGGCAGGGACAGGAGGAACCCGGCGACGATGGCGATGACGCTCTGCCGCAGGTGGTCGAGCGTCAGGGATCCGATCAGGTCGAGGTTGTCGGACACCCAGTCCATTCAGGCCCCGCCTTCGACGAGAACGCCCTGGGTGCGGCCCTCGGCGTCCACGAGCACCGGCCCGTGCGGGGTCTGCTTCACGCGCAGCGCCCGCTTGCCGCGCTCGGCGCCGATGAACGCCGCCACGAACTCGTCGGCGGGGTTCTCGGTGATCTCGGAGGGGCTGCCGACCTGGAGGCGCTCGGCGCCCTTGGCGAGGATCGCGACCTGGTCGCCCAGGAGGAACGCCTCGTCGATGTCGTGCGTCACGAACACCACGGTCTTGTCCAGCTCCTGCTGCAACCGGATCAGCTCGGTCTGGAGCTCGGCCCGCACGATCGGGTCGACCGCGCCGAACGGCTCGTCCATGAGCAGGATGTTCGGGTCCGCGGCGAGCCCGCGGGCCACGCCCACGCGCTGCTGCTGCCCGCCCGACAGCTGGCTCGGGTACCGGTCGGCCATCGACGCGTCGAGGCCCACGGTGTCCATCAGCTCCAGGGCCCGGGCCTTCGCGGCCCGCCTGGTGCCGCCGTTCAGCCTCGGCACGGTCGCGATGTTCTCGGCGACGGTGAAATGCGGCATGAGGCCGCTGTTCTGCATCACGTACCCGATGGACCGGCGCAGGTGCACGGCCTGCTTCGCGGCGACGTCCTCGCCGTCGATCGCCACGGTCCCCGAGGTCGGCTCGACCATCCGGTTGATCATCCGCAGCAGCGTCGTCTTCCCGCAGCCCGAAGACCCCACGAACACCGTGGTCTTGCGCGACGGGATCACCAGGTCGAACGAGTCGACGGCCACCGTCCCGTCCGGGAATCGCTTGGTGACGTTGCGGAACTCGATCATCGGGCTTGCTCCTCGGGTCCGGGCGCTCACGCGACACTACCCGATTTGCACCAGCCTTACGCCTCCCTCGCCCTTACGTTTTCCGAAACAGAGTGTTCGACTCGGATACGGTGCGCTCCCGCGCCGGTATGGTGGGGCGCAAACGAACGGAGAGGAGCCGGACATGGCGGAGCAAGTGGACGTGGTCGTCGTCGGCATGGGACCCGGAGGCGAGTCCGCCGCGGCCGAGCTCGCGCGCGCCGGACTCACCGTCGTCGGCGTCGAGCGCCGCCTCGTCGGCGGCGAATGCCCCTACTACGGGTGCATCCCCACCAAGATGATGGTCCGCGGCTCCGACGCCCTCGCCGAGGCCCGCCGCGTCCCCGGCCTCTCCGGCACCGCCGACGTCACCCCCGACTTCGCGCCCGTCGCCGCCCGCATCCGCGGCGAGGCCACCGACGACTGGGACGACCAGGTCGCCGCCGACCGCTTCACCGACGCCGGCGGCCGCCTCGTCCGCGGCGACGCCGTCATCACCGGCCCCGGCACCGTCCGCGTCGGCGACCGGGACTTCAACGTCGCCAAGGCCATCGTCCTCAACACCGGCACCGAACCGGCCGTCCCGCCGATCCCCGGCCTCGCCGACACCCCCTACTGGACCAACCGCGACGCCGTCGCGGCCACCGAAGCGCCCGACTCCCTCATCGTCCTCGGCGGCGGCGCCATCGGCCTCGAACTGGCCCAGGCGTTCTCCCGCTTCGGCACTCAGGTCACCGTCTTCGAGGCCGCCGACCGCCTCCTGGCCCTCGAAGAACCCGAGTCCGGCGACCTCATCGCCAACGTCTTCCGCACCGAGGGCATCGCCCTCCACACGGGCGCCGCCGTCGAGCACGTCTCGCACGACGACGGCCGCTTCGCCGTCAAGGCCGGCACCGTGACCGTCGAGGCGGACCGGCTCCTGGTGGCGACGGGCAGGAAGCCCAACATCGGCGGCCTCGGACTGGATTCGGTCGGCGTGGACGCGAGCGGCCGCTCGCTGTCCCCCGACGACCACATGCGGATCGCCGAAGGCGTCTACGCGATCGGCGACATCGCCGGCAAGGGCGCCTTCACCCACATGTCGATGTACCAGGCCAAGATCGCCACCGACCACATCCTCGGCAAGGACAACCCGGGCGCCGAATACCACGCCGTCCCCCGGGTGACCTTCACCGACCCCGAGGTGGGCGCGGTCGGCCTCACCGAACAACAGGCCAAGGACCAGGGCATCCAGGTAGCGACATCGGTTTCGGAGATCCCGTCCTCGTCAAGAGGCTGGATCCACAAGTCCGGCAACGAGGGCTTCATCAAACTCGTCGCCGACACCGACCGCGGCGTCCTCGTCGGAGCGACCTCCGCCGGCCCCACCGGCGGCGAAGTCCTCTCCATGCTCACCCTCGCTGTCCACGAACGCACCCCGATCACCCGCCTCCGCCAGATGATCTACGCCTACCCGACCTTCCACCGCGCAGTGGAGGACGCCCTCTCCCGCCTCCCTTGAGTCCAGTGATCGCAGCTATGCAATAGTCGCCTACTGATGCGGTTGTGCCGCATGTCAACAGCGAAAACACGGCACGCACGGACTTGCGAAAGCGTGCTACCTTGAAATGGTGTCCCTGTAGCTCAATGGATAGAGCACAAGCCTTCAGGGTTTGAGGTTGCGGGTTCGAATCCTCGCCAGGGGCACCTATTCATGCCCTGCAACAGGATGCGGGAGGCGCAGGTGGATTCCCCCGGGCCGGGGTTCGCGAACGACTTCCATGACGGCGCCCCGCGCAACCTGTTCCAAGCCGACCAGATCCACCTCCACCAGCAGGCCGCGCCCCGCCTCCCGCTCCGCGACTTCTGGCACCCCAACGCCCCGTCCGCTGGTTTCGTCGGCAGGGAAGGGGAGCTCGAAGCGCTGGCCGCGAGTTTCGCCGACCGCGACGGCATCGGCGTCGTCCAGTCCGTCGGCGGCATCCCCGGCGTCGGCAAGACCCAGCTCGCAGCCGCGTATCTCCGGACCCACCGCGACGACTACCCCGACGGCCGGATCTTCTACGACTTCCAGTCCTACGCGGGCGACCGGGCCCCGGAGACGGCCGACGACGCGCTGCTCCAGATCCTGCCGGTCGTCCGCGAGGACGTCTCGGTGCCCGTCGCCTACCAGCTCAGCCCCGAGGGCCGCCTCAGCCTGTGGCGCGAGTCGGTCGCCGACCGGCGCCTGATCATGGTGTGGGACAACGTCAAACGAGCCGACCAGGTGGCCCCGCTCCTGGTCCGCCAGCCCGGCTGCGCCACCATCGTCACCAGCCGCGATGCGATCGACATCGACGGGGCGGCGCCCCCGATCCGGCTCGACGTCATGGACGCCCGGTCCGCGCTGCGGCTCTTCCACCGCATCGCGGGGACCGGCCGCCACTCGGCCCAGGTCCCGCGCCTGATCGAGTACGACCGGTACCTGCCGCTGCTCATCAAGGTCCATGCGGAGGCCGTCAGGTCCGGTGAGCACCGCCTCGACGAGATCCTCTACGACCTCCAGGCGAACCCGCTCGGCACCGAACCGCTCAGCCAGGAGCGGCTCTTCGCGCGGCTCGACGGCTCGTACCACTACCTCGAAGGCGACCAGCGTCGCGCGTTCCGGGCCCTCGGCGCCCATCCCGGCAAGTCCGCGACCGTCGGGAGCCTCGCCGCGGTCCTCGGGTTCTCGGAGGACCGCGTCCGGGCCCACCTGGACGCGCTCGTCAAGCTCGGCCTGGCCCACCGCGACCAGCAGCCCGCCCCCAGCCCCCACCCGCAGTTCCGCGCCTACAGCGCCCACGACCTCCTGCGCGCGTACGGCGCCCACCGCGCCGCCCGCGAAGGCGACCGCGACGCGACCCGCCTCGCCCTCTGCGCGCACTACCGCAAGCGGCTCAAGCGCCTCGGCGGCGACCGGCGCGCCTGGCTCGAAGCCGAGGCCGGCGGCATCCTCGCCACGGCCCTCATCGGCGACGGCCCCGAGTTCGCCGAACTCGCCCTCGCCGCGGGCGCCCAGTTCTACCGCATCGACCGCGGCCGCGACGCCGAGCGCGCCTACGAGCACGCGGCCCGCTGCTTCACCGCCCTCGACGACCAGCGCGGCCTGGTCCGCGCGCTCCGCGGGCTCGGCGACACCTCACGCGTGCGCGACTTCGACCGCTCCCGCGACTGCTACCGCCGCGCCGCCGCCATCCACGCCCAGCGCGACGACCTCTCCGACCTCGCCCACGCCCACCGCTGGATCGGCGACGTCGAGACCGAGTGGGGCCACTACGGCGACGCCGTCGCCTCCTACGAGCGGGCCGCCGCCCTCTACCGCGAGCACGGCGACCCGATCGGCCTCGCCCACGCCCTCCGCGCCCTCGGCAACGCCATGGCCGAGGGCGGCGACCCCGACGCCGCCGAACGCTTCTTCACCGCGGCCGCCGACGCCTACGGCGACAAGCAGCCCCGCGGCACCGCCCAGACCCTCCGCGGCTTCGGCGACGTCGCGTACCTCCGCGGCGACTTCGCCACCGCCCTCGCCCGCTACCGCGCCGCCGCCGACGTCTACGCCGCCCTCGACGACGAACCGGGCACCGCCCACCTCCGCTGGCAGGCCCGAGCCGCCCTCGCCTCCGGCGACCCCCGCCTCGCCGACGACCTCTACAACGCCGCCGCCGCGCACTACCAGACCCTCGGCGACCAGTTCGGCCTCGCCAAAGCCTGGCAAGGCCTCGGCACCGTCGCAACCGCCCTCAACGACCCCGCCGCCGCCACCCGATACCTCACCGCCGCCGCCCACCTCTTCGGAGCAATAGGAGAACCCCGCCAACAAGCCAAAGCCCAAGCCCTCAAAACCGCCCTGACCCCGTCCGCCTGACGCCCGCCCTTCAGCCGAGGCCGAGGGCGGGGAGGATGGCCTGGTCGACGATGGCGGCGAGGTAGTCGTCGCCGGGGTCCTCGCCGGTGTCCATCATCCGCTTGGTGACCATGGCTTCGCCGATGTCGACCACGACCGGGGTGAGCAGGCCGGGGTCGAAGCGGCCGTGGTCGGCGTAGTGGCGCAGGACGGTCTGCGTGAACGTGCCGCCCTTCTCGGCGAAGACCCGCTGGTACAGCGCCTCCATGACGGCCGGGTCGCGGCGCGGGTCGGCGACGATGACCAGGACCGCGCGGCCGGCGGGGCTGAGCGCCCAGTCGACCATCATGCGGAGCGCGGCGACGAGGTCGCCGCGCAGGTCGTCCGCGCCGGGGGCCGGCGCTTCCACCGGGTGGAGCTCGTGGAGCGCGTCGAGCAGCAGCTCGACCGGGTCGGACCAGCGCCGGTAGAGCGTCGTCCGGGCGGTCCGGGCGCGCTTGGCGATGCCGTCCATGGTCAGCCGCCCGACTCCCGCGGCGGCCGCTTCCTCAACCGCCGCAGCGTAGATGGCGTCGAGCAGGTCCTTGCCCCTGCGCCGCGTCTGACCTTCGGCTTCGTTCAAAGCGCACCCCGATCCATTGAGATACACGACTGTATCCTAAGCTCTTTAGCTACAGTCCTGTATCTAATTTTGGAGCCGCCATGACGCTCTCCCCTCCCGCAATCCGATCGGCGACGCCCGCCGCGCAGCGGTCCCTCGCCCCCGACCTCGCCCGCGGCGCCATGCTGCTGCTCATCGCACTCGCCCACGCGCACATGTTCATCCGTCACGACCAGACCGGCTTTCGCGGCTACGCCGTCGACGCCGCGCCGCTCGAGCGGCTCCTCACCGGCGTCCAGGTCCTCCTCATCGACGGCCGCGCCCTGCCGATGTTCGCCGCGCTGTTCGGCTACGGACTCGTCCGCCTGGTCGACCGCCAGGCCCGCACCGGGGCCGCATGGCCCGAAGCCCGCCGGATCGTGCGCAGGCGCAGCGCCTGGCTCCTGGTCTTCGGCTTCGCGCACGCGCTGCTGCTGTTCTTCGGCGACATCCTCGCCGCCTACGGATTCGTGGGCCTGCTCTTCACCGGCATGCTCGTCGCGCGCGACCGCACACTTTTCAAGATCGCGGCCCTGACCTCGCTCGCCCACATCGCGGTGGTCGCCCTCCTCGGCCTCTCGGCCGAAGCCGCCGACCACCGCACCGAGCAGCCGACCACCATCGCCGACCCCCTCGCGGCCCTGGCGATGCGGCTGATGACCTGGTCAGCGCTCACCCCGACCTTCTACCTGGTCAGCATCCTGCCCGCCTTCGCCCTCGGCATCTGGGCCGCCCGCCGCCGCATCCTCGACGAACCCGGCCGCCACCGCCGACTGCTCACCCGAACCGCCTTGTGGGGCACCGTCATCAGCCTCATCGGCGGCACGCCGCTCATGCTCGCCGAAACGCAGCTGTGGCACCCGGACACCCCCGTCGCCGTTGCCGTCTACGCCCTCCACAGCGTCACCGGCCTCGCCGCCGGCCTCGGCTACGCCGCCCTCATCGGGCTCATCGCCGACCGCCGCTCAGCCCGGACCCCTGGACCGGTCACCCGAGCCCTCGCCGCCTGCGGCCAGCGCTCCCTCACCTGCTACCTGCTCCAGTCGGTGGCCTTCGTCGCCGTCTTCTCACCCCTGACGGCAGGCCTGGGCACCGAACTCTCCGACGCCGCCGCCTCCGGCATCGCCGTCGCCGTATGGGCCGCAACCGTCGCGATCGCCGCGGCCATGGCGCACCACGGCATCCGCGGCCCCTTCGAAACCCTCCTGCGCCGCCTCACCTACCCCCGGCCCTGAACCGCGAACACCAAATAGGGCACGAATCCGGTCAGGACATCGCCGTGACCGGCGGGTGCTCCGGGTCGAGGCCGCAGTGGAAGATCTGGAGGTTGTAGCCGCGACCGAGGTAGACGTCGACGGAGTAGCTGTAGCGCTTCTCGATTTCCTTTGCGATATCGCGCTCCTCCAACGGCAACCAGGTGGACGTCAGATCATCCATTCCTCCGGTGGCGGCGGTCAGCAGCGGTTTCGCCTCCGCTCCGCATTCGCAGCGCACATCGATGGCATCGGTGATCATCCATGCGGATCCGTGGCCGTTCACCTTCCAGCCCGGTGCCAGCGCGTTGTCAAAGTAGTCGAAGGCGTCCAACCGTTCAGAAGCCGCCTTAATCGATTCGCGGAGGTCCGGGGGAAGCAGGCCAACGTCCGGGAACTCGACGACCTCTTCTGGGGCGATCACGCACCGGCTCGGCACGTAGTCGTCGAAGCCCACCAGCGTGTCCCCATCCGGATATGCGGGCTTGAGAACGGATTGGGAGGTGTCCCGCCACCGCAGGTGTACTGCGGGCTCATATTTCTCAGTCTCGGGATGTTCATATGGGCACCACAGGACCTGAAGAAGGTCGAAGCGCTCGCGGAACGGCAAGCCCGGCACATCGCGTGTGTACAGCTGGGCCACAGGTAGGAGCGACGCCCCTACAGCGTGGAGCTGGTCCTGCCGGGCGTCGCTACGCCCGGCTTGGCGGATGCTGTCCAGGATCGCTCGCTCTTCTGCGGTGAATATTTCGGGCTCATTTGCGATTCGCTTGCTCCATGTCAGGTCCATGATTCGCCGTTCCTCGAAGACTTCGTCGAGCGTCTGCAGCGAGTTCCACTCATGCGGCCCTGAACATGTCGGCCACGGCTCATCGACCGGCCACAGCAGCGGTCCTCCGATCGAGGACTGCTCCGCGGCAGGGTCACCGTGCCGGGGATGCAGTCGCACAGCGGTGCGGGCCAGTTTGGCGAGTTCGGGCCATATGGCAACGAGATCGTAGGGGCGGTCCGGGGTAGTGAATGGCATCGGGAGTCCAACGGTCGAAGGTGTCTGCCGCTCGGAAGCTAGCAACGCCGTACGACAAGACGAAAGGCCGGTTGATCTCCTCTCCCGGCCTTCTCAGCGCCCGGAGGTCTCCGCATCCCGGCGTCCCTGCCGCCAGGTCTCCATGAGCTGCATGCCCTGCAAGTTGATGATCACACCCAAAGCGAACATCAATCCCGCCCCGGGCAGTGCCACCACGAACCCGAACCCGTACGTCCCGAAGCTCGCCACGAGCCCCAGCAGCAGGGTCAGCACACCAATGGCGAACATCCACCCGGCAGCCTTCCCCGCGCGCTTGACCGCCTTCTCGATTTCATCGTCGAATTCCCTCATGTCCCCACCATATGGACCGCAGCCCGTATTCGGGGTCCCGGCTATCCGCGAAAGGCCGGGCCTGCTCACCTGTTCGTGCGCTTCCCAGCCCGCCCGGCCCCGTCTACCGTCGATGGATGGACGACAGAAAACCTCTCGACAACCCCTTGCTCACCGGGATGATCTCCACCGGTGCCGGCGCGCTCGTTCTGGGCGCCGTGATCTGGCTCGCCACAACGGACTTCGACCCGAGCTCATACAGCGGCATGGACGAGTCCAACCCGGCCGGCCAGTTCATCGGCGCTTCGATCGCCGGTTTCGGCCTCACGCTCCTCGCCCTCGCCTGGACCGCGGCAGTGGTCTGCCGCCAACTCCTCGACATGGCCACCCCCGCCGACAAGCCCTGACCAGAACCGAGAAAAAGCAAAGGCCGGTCGAAAACGACCGGCCTTTCGCTGTCTGCTCCCCAACTTGGACTCGAACCAAGAACCTGCCGTTTCCGAATCCCGAAGCTCCGAGGCGGAGGAAGCTTCCTCCGTGACCAGCGGTGACGGCTAGTGCTGCTAGACGGTGTTCAGTCCCGATCTAGTTGGGCACCATCCCCCTTGATCAGTGGATTTACCGAGACCTCCCGGGTTGGTGCGTACTGAATCCGTACCAAGTCGCGGTTCGAGCCCTAGGTGGTCCACTGGCGGCATCCAAACTCAATCCCACAACTTCAGATCCGGAGCCGTTGTGGCTGCCGCAGGGCTGAAACAAGGGGGTGGCTCGCCGGGGTTGAACCTTGCTGAACCCGTTGGGTATAGCGCCCTGACCTGCATCTTCCCCGGCGAAGGGTTCAAGGGGTTCAAAGTTTCAAAATCTGCATACAACCACTGAGCTCCCTCTTTGTATGTTCTCTACAAAAAGAGGGTTCAGTATCGTCATGCCCAAGCGTGCATCACTTTGAGCAGCTAAATCTGATGCAGGTTATGATGCTGGAGATTCTTGGGAACCCAATTGCGGTCGACCACGAGCGGAGCCACCTCTCCGTCTGGGTACTGGCTACTGGCGCAGCCGACCAAGAATCAAACAAGTGGGAGGTCAGATGCCACAAGAGAATCCATCGAGATCCCTGCGGGATCCGACAGACCAGCACCGGACCACAGTTCGGTTTGACCGGAACACCTGGACATCGATTGAGGCAGCCGCTGCTAGGGCGGGTCTTGCTCCAACGACGTTCATTGCGAGAGCTGCTGATGCTGCTGCGCTTCAGGCGGAGTTGCAGCAGTGGGTGCGTGATGACGAGCTCGATGACTGGGATGCGGCGAATCGGGAGGCGGCCCGGGACTGGGGCGAAAACGATTAGGAGGGGGCACCCCTGTGCCTGAGTTCGAGTTCCGTCGTGGCGAGCTTTACCAGTGCGACAACGGGCCCGGCCGTCGGCCGCAGCTCGTGGTTTTGGTCAGCCGCGACGACCTCAACCAGAATCCCCCGGACGGCGAAGTGTGGGTGATGCCGATCGTGCGCAAGCCCTCGCCGCTCGCCGTTCAGCTTGGGGAAGCCGACCCCGCCCGCGGGTGGGTCCGTATCCACAAGGCCGCCTGGATTGAGCGGGATCGACTGCATGAGTCTGGCTCGATGCTGACCGGCGCCACGATGGAGGCCATTCGGGAGGCGCTCAACCGGCTCCAGGCCGATGACGTCCCTGACTTGGGAGGCTAGGCACAAACGAATAGCGAGAGGGGCACCGGCTTACCTGGTGCCCCTCTCGCTTGTCCTGCGCGCGAGGGCTCCATCGCGTCCTACGGGTAGTTCCAGCGTCCACCGGTGGATCGGCCATGGTGCGTCCGTCCACCAGAGTTCGGACTCGCCGCCGAGCGCGGTGAGGCACTCGCCCATCGTGTCGAACCAGAGATCCTCGAAACGCGTTGTCGGGTCCGGGCGACCTTCGCGGCCCCAGACCCGTATGAACACACGGCCGTCCTCCCACGCCCACCCGAGCGCTAGTCCATGCGGTGATGGCTCCAGGGTGCCGCCCGCGGGGTCGGCGCGAAAGAGGCGCGAATCGGGTGGAAGTTCGATCATGTGTATGAGAATAAGCCCGCTCGGTTCGATTGATGGACGGCTTACCCTCTTGGCATCGGAAATGCCTCTGACCTGCGGAAACGCAACCCGCTGAGAGCGTCCCTGCGGGCCTGGCAGCGTCTGCCCCTACCTCGGGTAAGGGCCCGTTTCGCCTGGTGGCGTTCAGGAGCCCGACTTCCCCCCTGTTTCAGCCTGCTAGCAGTAGGATGCGCCGATGTCGCATGCCTGCGGGGTGTAGACCGGCGTCCCGTCGCCGCCGAGGACCGCGGTGCCGTTGGCGTGGACTTCGGCGGTAATGGTCCGCGTCTCTCCGGCGGCCGTTTCGTACTCCGCGACCGCGGATCCGGGCGTGACCGTTTGGACTTCCAGGCCCCCGGCGTAGTCCGGCGCGACCTCAACCGTGGGGTACGTCTCGACGCTCCAGGGCGTGCCTGTGGGCATGATCGTCATCCAGCCGGTGTCCTCGCGCCACCCGCACGCCGCGTCCGGGTATCCGCCTGCCGCGGCGCATGCGTCGATGTGCGCGACCACGGCGGCGGTGACGGCGTCCTCGGCGTCGGGGCGGATGTCCGCGGACAGGACCGCGGCGACGTCTTCCCCGAGGGGCACGGCCACCGTGGTCTCCGCGTCGCTCCAGAGCCCGTCTCCGGCCGCGGCCGCGGTGTAGATCCCCGGGAGCACCAGCAGCCCGGCGCCGTCGTCCTCGGCGTCCCACTGCGAGCCCTCGGCGTCGGCGGTCTGGTCGATGTCGGCGGCGGCGAGCTGCACGGCACCCGCCCGCGTCGCCGACGCCCGCACCGTCGTCTCCAGCGGCGCCGGATTGAGCGACCACGGCCGCGCCCACCCGGTGCCCTCGCGCGTCGCGTCCAGCTCCACCGTGTACGCCTCTCCCCCAAGCGAATACGCGAGTGTGACGGTGGCGTGTTCCATGTCGGGCCGCTTGGTGTAGTCCTCGACCCACCGCACCGAGGACCCGTCCCCGGTCCCCTCCCACGCGCCCGCGGTGTCGTACTCGACGCCGACCACCTCGACGCCGGTCGGCGCCTCATAGCCCGCATCGAGGGCCCCGGCGGCGAGCATCGGGTGATCGGTGGTCTCGACGCCGAGGATCGCCGCCACGGCGGGGCCGTCTCCGGCTTCCAGGGCTTCGGCGAGTTCCCGGGCGGGCTGCTCGGGTGAGTACCGCTGTCCCTGCACGAGGTACAGCGCACCGACCGCGGCGAGCACGAGGACGGCCCCGGCGGCGACGGGGACCACGACACGACGCGGCAACCGCCGCCGCGCACCTGGGGCTCGGTGCGGGATACCCGCCCGCGGTGCCTCCTGCACGGGCGCAACGGGATCGGGTGCGGCGATCGCCGCTCCGCAAGTGGCGCAGAACCGGGCCCCGGCGCGTGCGCCGTCGTGGCGACACACCGCCGCGGCGGCGTCCTCGGCGGTGTCGGTGTCGGGGGTGGGGTCAGTCGGCATCGGCGGGCACCTCCTGGCGTCGGAGCTGGGGAAGGTCGGTCATGGGCAGTCGGCGCCGGCCGTTTGGTGCTGAGTCCTCGGTGAGGTCGGCGGCGAGGTCCCGGCGGGGGACTCCGGCGCGCTCGAGTGCGTCGATCCGGGTCTCGGCGGGCGGGGTGACATCGAACGCGGTCCGCCACGACACCACGCCGGGGGCCTCGGGTCGGGGCGCGGCGGCAAGCACTTCGGCGAGCACACCGCCCCAGCCGCACGCCGCGGCCCTCGCATCCGCCCGCATCGTCGCTCGCCGCCACCAGCCCGCCTGGATCGGGACCATGACCTTCTGCACGGTGACGATGAACGGCCACAACAACAGGTACAGGAGCAGCGTCGCGGGCCGCGCCCTGGTGTTGGTCGAGGGCGCGAGGAGCCGGGACGCGACCTCGTAGACCAGGGTCAGCGGGAGCGCCACGCCCCGGACCCACACCTGTGTCACGGGGTGGCCCTCGCGCCAGTGGACCAGCTCCCGGCCCACGCGCGCGGTCAACCGCGCAGGGTCGCCGACGCACTCGGCGAGCAGCGCCCGGGACACCACCAGGTGCCGCGTGTAGGCGACCGCCTCGGCGGGCCCCTCGTCGGCGATCAGCAGGTGCGGCACCGACGCGACACCGAGCAGCCGGGCGGCGTCAGCGACAGCGGGGGCGAGCATGTCGGCCTCGCGCGCACTCGGGATCCGCGCCCCGCCGAGCCGGGTCAGGCGCCACCGCTCAGCGGCGACCATGACCAGCGTGACCACGACACCGAGCGCAAGCGCCGCAACGAGGTTCCCGAGCATCATGGACACCGGCCACGTCGGATCGGACTCATACAGCAGCCGCCACGGCCCCGACAGGCCCAGCCACGCCAAGGTGATACCGCCGTAGGCCGCGCCGATGAGCATCCCGGCCATCATGCCGAGCTGCCACGCGATATCCGGGATGAGCTGGTCGACGGGCACGGGCAGCGGGATCACCAGGTCAAACAGCAGCCACACCCGGTCCTGCACGCCCTCGCCGAGCGGCGTCGCCGAGAACGCGCCGAGGATCCCGCCCGCGGCGGCCCCGACTGCGCCGAGGAGCACCGCCATGGGCAGGCCGCCCCATGCGCACACGAGTGCCGCCGCGGTCCCGATCGGGTGCGCGGTGATCGCCGACCACAGCCACCGCCCCACCGAGGCCACCGCCGGACGACCCGCCCACCGCGGCCCCGCGACCGGTCCCGGCGCCACCTCTCCAGTGAGCGAGGCCCGGCACCACGGGCAGGCCATGACCGTGCCAGGCGGGAGGGTTGCGCCGCATTGGTCACAGAATGTCATGAAGTCATCATGCGTTATCAATGCAACTTCTGTGACTACAGGTCCTTCGCGACACAGCAGAGGCCCGGTCGGTACTCACCGACCGGGCCTCTGCTGTGTCGCTACCCCCCGAGCGTCCCAAACGGCCAGGGGAGGTCCGAGCGCGGATCGTCAGGAGCATCCGTCTCGGCCGGGGGAGTCGTCGTGGTCGACTGCCCCGCGCGGTCGTAGCTCTTGACCTCCTCGACCCTCTCGATGGGGATCTGCATCCGGTATCGGAGTTCGTAGCGATCGGCGACGAACGTGATGTCGGCCGTCTCTACGGCGAGTCCGTCGGCCCGGAAGGTCTGAGCGATCTCAACGACGCGGTCGGTCTTCGCGATCTGGAGGGCCTCGCCCTCCTCCTGAGTAGGTGCCCGGAACTTCAGCACCTCTTCGACCTCGTCGATGAACACCTGGAGGTGATCGAACCGAGGGACGATTCCACGGTTAGCCATGGGGCCCTCGTGCGGTCGCTCGATCTCCGTCCCCCCGACCAGCGAGTATGGCTCGTATGCTGCGGACATCGAGACGGGTTCCCCGTCCATCTTGATGAGGTATCGGGTACGGATGACGGCGCCGCCGTCCTCGATACCCAGGCGTTCGGCAATCTCGGCCGGCGCTTCGATCCGTTCGCTTCGGTAGTCGATTTCGGGAGCGCGGCCCGCGCGTTCAGCCTCCCTCATCCAGGTCGGTTTGGTGTGGGGCCGGAAGTACCGCTCTGGAGCGATTCGCACCAGGGGGACCACCTCACGGACGGTCGCTCTTGCGCCCCTTCGCACTTCGATCAAGCCTTCGGACTTGAGCAGGTTCACGGCGGCGTTGATGGTGGCGGTGGCGACGTTCCACTCAGCGCACATTTGGCTCACGCTGGGGAGTTTGTCACCTTTCGTGAGTTCTCCGTTTTCGATCAGATCGCGGTAGTGCGACGCGATCTTCTCGTACGTGGATTGCTTCTTTCGCGGCATAAGCCCAGGGTAACACACATGACATAGGTCGGATCGAACATAAGCGGTGAGAAAAAAGTAACCTACCTACTTGACAACAAACCTATGTTACTTATATCTTCGTGTCATCAAGTCCTGCGGTTCGAGGCGCACTCGACCGAACACGAGGAGGTCTTCATGGGCAGAGATGGTTCCCACCCGGTCGCGTCGGCGGCGGCGCGGCTGTGCCGAGCCCGGCACAACTACGTCTCTACCTGGGAGAACCCGGCATGCCCGGACTGCTGGCAGATGGCGATCCAGGCCGACAAGGAAGCTGCGTTCGCCGCTGACCTTCCGGAGACCTGTGAGCCCGACCCAGACCTGATCGATGAGGTCGCCGTGGACCGCGCCGTGGCCGGTGAGCCGGTGGAACTGACGGTCGCCGAGTGGCGCGAAGCCAAGCGGACGCTCATGCAGCGTCGGAACCTGTCAGCGATCCACGCCCAGGTCCTGTTGTCGCGGAACGTGACCGTGATCGACGCCCTTGGCGCCCCGTTGGACGCAGCGCTGCTGCGGGTCATCGCATCGGGGCACGTCTCCTGCCCGGCCCGCGTGGTCACCCTCGCCGCCACGCGGCGCCTGCGCCGTCGTAATCAGCGCCGGGCGGCGTTCTTTGCCGCCGCCGAGGCTGCTGGGGAGCTGGTGGCGTGATGGCGGCCGGTATCTGGATGTCCTCCGAGGACCTCGCCGAGATCGACGCGCAAGGCGAGGCTGACGGCAAAGAGATCGAGCGCCTCGCCGCACAGGTCGAGCGCCTGGAAGGCGGGATCGCCTCTGCCGCGGCCCTGTTCAACCACCTCATCATGACCGGCCAAGTCGCCGAGACGACGGTCGCCGAGATCGACAACTGGCTCAACCTCTACGAACCCGACGAGTAGGCGAAACGCAGGCGTCGCCTGCGTCCGGTGCCGGGTGGCTCCCGGCCCGCTGATGAGCCAAGCCACGTGACCTTGAGGAGAGCCCATGACCCACGACGTGCGGACCGCGAGCCGGGAATCGACCGATGGCCGCAACATCATCACCACGACCGGTGAAGGCCAGGTCATCACCACCGACTTCAGGCAGGGCATTGACGTCACCGTGCTGCTGCCCCCGGCCGAGTTTTCCGAGGTCGTCGAGTACACGAACGACTTCTACGCTGACGGCCGGCTTCAGACCGAGGGCGACAAGGGTGGCGAGACCGAGCGCATTCGCCTCGCCGCAGGAGAGCGCCGCCAGATCGGCGAGTGGCTCTGGGGAGCCGGGCCGATCGCGCTCATCGGGGTTCGCATCGACAACTAGGCGAAACGCAGGCGTCGCCTGCGTCCGGCGCCGGGTGGCTCCCGGCCCGCTGATGAGCCAAGCCGAACGTGCAGAAGGGAAGTGGTGCCCGTGACGGGATCCAGCGAAGTGACGGTGGCCGGGAATCTGACGGCGGACCCGGAGCTGAAGTACGCCGCGTCCGGGAAGGCGTGGGCGCGGTTCACCGTGGCGCAGACCCCGCGCCGGTATGACCAGGCCGCGGGGCGGTGGGTCGACGGCGACACGTTGTTCATGCGCTGCACCGCCTTCGGGCAGGTCGCCGAGAACACGGCGAACTCGCTGTCGAAGGGGCAGCGGGTGATCGTGGTCGGCAAGCTCCGCCAGTCGGAGTGGGAGACCGCCGAGGGGCAGAAGCGCTCCGCGATCGAGCTGGTCGCCGACGAGATCGGCGCCTCGCTCCAGTGGGCCACCGTGCAGCTCGCCAAGGCGCCCCGCGGCAACCACGCCGCGCCCGTCGAGGACCCGTGGTCCCAGCAGGCCCCGCGCGAGAGCGTTGGCGCCGCCGCGGGCGGCGGCTTCGACGCAGAGCCCCCGTTCTAGCCCCGGTTGAGCGGGGCTCCGTCCCTCATCGCCCGGCACGGGGCGCGCGATGGGGGAGCGGTGGCCGCTCACGACCGACGAGCGAACCAGTCGAGTCAGAACGCAAGCGCAGCAAGGGAAAGTGAGGTGAGGCAGTGAGCGAGTACGACGACACCGAGCCGCTGGAGCGGCGCGCCGACGACATCCGTGTCGGCGACCAGGTCTTCACCCCGGCGCACCGCTGGGAGACCGTCGAGACCGCCGTGCGCGCGGCGGACCGGATGTCCGTGGAATTCACGACCCGCCACGGCCGCAAGGAGTACCGCTGGCGGTTCGAGTCGTGGCACAAGCAGCCGGTGCTGCCCGCCTGGCACACCTCCCGCGAACCCAAGGCCCGCCTGTGGGACGGCGGCCGCCACCTCAAGAACGTGATCGCCGCGATCGGGGAGTGGGAGTACAGCGCCCACAAGGGCCACCACCTCGCCGCCGCGTTCGGCAAGCAGGGTGCGGGCTGGGAGGTCTACGACTACGGCGCGGGCGTTCCCGCCGCCCTGGTCGCCCAGGGCCTGACGAAGGCGCAGGCCGTCTCGCAGGTCAAGCGGATCGCCCGCGAGCGGGCCAAGGAACTCGGTGTCGCCGTCGACTTCGGGGGTGCGCAGTGAAGCGCTCCTCGCACCTGCTCACCGCCGCCTCGGCGGGCCTGCTCGCCGCCGCGGCGACCGCCGGGCCGCTGGGCTGGAAGCTCGCCGTCCAGCACCGGGCCGCGCACCGCGACGCGCTGACCGGCCTGCACAACCGCGCCGGGTTCGCCCGGGCCCTGCGCCGCGCGCCCGGCGCGGTGTGGCTGGTCGCCGCCGATTGCAACCGGTTCAAGGCCGTCAACGACGCCCTTGGGCACGCCGCCGGGGACG
Source organism: Glycomyces sp. NPDC047369 (assembly GCA_040643255.1). Classification (GTDB taxonomy): domain Bacteria; phylum Actinomycetota; class Actinomycetes; order Mycobacteriales; family Micromonosporaceae; genus Glycomyces. Next base: position 277,871 of record JBEYTX010000006.1, read on the forward strand.
CGGTCCTGCGAGCCCTCGCCGCCCGGATGCACCGCCTGGTCGCTCCGGCCGGGGCCGCGGCCCGCTTCGGGGGCGATGAGTTCGTGCTCGCCTGCACCTCCGAGCAGCTCGCCGCCATCGGCGCCGGGATCCTCGCCGTCACCGCCACCGGGCCTGACGGGCAGGCCATGCCGGTCACCATGGCGGCCGGCGCCGTCGGCTACGACCCTGCCGAGCCCTTCGGGGCGCAGCTGGCGCGCGCCGACGCCGCCTCCTACCGCGCCAAGGCCACCGGCGCGCCGCTCGCGGTGTTCGACCCCGCCGCCGACGACCACCCCGCCGCCCCCGCGAACACGCGCCCGGCCGTGCGGGTCCGCGACCTCGACCGGTGGACGGCCGCCGACGCGACGCGGGAGGCGGTGTCCCGGTGACCTACCTGGCGCGCTTTGACGACCCGACCGGCGAGCGGCACGGCGGACTGCCGACGTTCAACTTCCGCCACGCCCCGAAGGGCCTGTCGACGCGCCGCCAGCTCGCCGCCAAGGGCTTGACGCCCGGCCGCCAGCCGATCGCCGCGCAGATCCGGTGGCGCTGCGGCGCCCGCTTCGCCTACCTCTACCGCGACGACCTCGCGCAGCCCAAGCGCCCCGCAACGGACGCGCAGCTCGCCGCGCTCATGAAAGCCCATGTCGCGCAGTGCATCTGCCCGACCTGCGGGCGCGAATACCCCTACTACATCCCTCGCAGCCTGGGCGAATGCCTCGCCTGCCACGAGAACGGAGGGCCCATGCCGCACTACCGCACCGCCGACGGCGAGCACGTCGAGGAGGCCCGGTGACCAGCGGCTACACCGACTGCGCCTGCCGCGACTGCTTCGACCTCGCGGTCTCGGCGGACATGAACTACCCCGAGCTGTGCGGGCTGTGCGAGGACGCCGAGTGCGACCTCAACTCGTATGGCGAGTGCTGCCGACCCGACGCCTACGGCGCCGACTACGAAGAGGACTGGGAATGATCCACATCGACATCCACAACCGCGAGGTGTCCGTGGACGGCGGCGCGCCGTTCACCATGGCGCCGGGCACCAGCGTGACCGTCGGCGCCGCGAGACTGCACTGCGACGAGCACGGCATGGTGAGCGTGGTCGGCGGCGGCGAGGGCGTGTCGGTCTCCTCGCGGATCGACCACGTGCTGCCGGGCGCGAACGCCGTCGGCCTCGTCATCGGCGCCGACGCGCCCCGCGAGCCGGGGCACCCACACGTGCCGCGGCAGCGCCAGCCGGAACCGGACATGGACGAGGTCTACCGCGCGGTGCGCGAGGGCCGGGTCACTGAGGCGCACTCGCGGGTGATCGCCCGCGACTACCCGCGGCTGGCGGCCCTGACCGCCCGGGACTGGGCCCGACTGGTTGCGGCGATGGACACCGCCGACGCCGACACCGAGGCCGGGGAGGGCGCCGAGGCGCTCGGCCGCGTCCTGCGCGTGGCCGACGACCTCGGCGCGGGCGTGGACTTCCTCCGCTTCCTGCTCGCCATGCTCCGCACCGACACCGACGGGGAGGGCCGATGAGCACTGCGACCCCCGCCCCCGAGCCCGGCCCCGTCGACTGGGACGCCCTCAACGACGAGGTGTTCGGCGACGCCGAGGCCACCCCGACCAGCACCGAACCCGCCGGGCAACCCGAGGAAGCCGCGCCCGCGACGGGCCGCGCCGAGGCCGGTCGGCAGTTCACTGAGTGGAGCGCCGCCGACTCCCTCGCCAACCAGATGCGCGTGTGGGGCGCCGACCGCGACTCGATCGCGCGAGCTGTGAACGCGGCCTACCCGGAGGTGCGTCTGCCCGGCTACGAACTCCCCGACGAGGACCCCGAGTCCGCCGAAGCGGACTCGGACGACCCGGCCGGGCCGCGCCCGCTGTCGCTGGGCATGTGGGTGGTCGTCAGCCTGGTCATCGGCGCCGTCGGCGCCCTGGCGGTGCTCGGGTTCATCATCTCGTTCGGCACGCAGGTGGAGGCGCTCGCGCCGTTCTTCGGCGACACGGCCTGGATGATCCCGGTCGGCATCGATGTGGGGATCGTGGCGTTCGCAGCGCTCAACCTGGTGCTGGCGCGCATCAACATCTCGATGCCGTGGCTGCGGGCCGTCCCGGCGGTGCTGACGGCGGCGACGCTGTACATCAACGTCAACGCGCACGATGAGACGCTGGCGCGCATCGCGCACGTGGTCCTCCCGGGCCTGTGGGTCATCGCCTCCGAGGTCGGCACGCACGTGGTCAAGGTCCGCGCCGGGCTCGCCGCAGGCACCCGCACCGAGTCACTCGGGATCGCCCGGTGGCTGCTGGCGCCGGTGACCACGGCACGGCTGTGGCGGCACATGCGCCTGTGGGGCGTGCGCACCGCCGAGGCGGCCCGCGAGGTCGAGTCGACCCGCCTGGAAGCCAAAGCGGCCCTGCGGTTCCGCTACGGCGCCGCCTGGCGCGTCACGGCCCCGATCCAGCTGCGCGCGGCCTACCGGCTCCGCAAGCTCACCGACACCGCCGTCTACACGTTCGTGCCGCCCCAGGTCGCCGACGACCCGGCCCCGGCGCAGGCCAAGGCCCCCGCCGCGCCCGCGCAGGCGATGGCGCCGGCCGAATCCCGCAAGGCCCCCGCGAAGGCCGCACCCAAGCGCGCCGTCAAAGCGGCGGCGCGGCTGGACGATGCCGCGGCCCTCGACCGGCTCCGGGACCTCGAACGCGACGAGTCCGGCCACGTCTCGATCAAGCGAGCCCGCCAGCTGCTGCACTGCGGCTCCGACCGCGCCAAGCGCCTGCTCGCCCAGGCCGACCTCCTCGCCCCCGAGCCGTCCACCGACTAGATCCCCGGCGGGGCCGCTCAGCTGCTCGACCGGCCCCGCCACCAGACATCGACACACCAACGCACGCAACCGCATCGCATCAAAGGAGCCACCTCATGGCAACCGGCACCATCCTCCTCGTCTCCGTCGTCCTGCTCATGATCGGCATGTGGACCCTGCGCCGCTCGTTCCTGATCGGCGAGACGGTATTCGTCCTCGGCGTCCTCGGCCTCATCGGCGCGATCCCCGCCATCGGCACGTTCGCGAACACCGTCGTCTACGGCATCGCCGCGGCCGCGACCACCTTCATGGCGCAGTTCTAGGAGGCCGACGTGACCGACGCGAACACCAACCAGCAGACCCCGGCCGATACCGCCGGAGCCGGGGCGCCGGAGCGCCCCGCCGCCCCGGCCGCGCCGGGTGCGGCCCCGACCGTCCCCGCGGCCGGTCCCCGTGGCACCACCGCCGCGGGCAAGCCGGGTGCGAAGCCGAAGCCCTCGCCGCTGCGGCGCTGGGCCGCGCCGCTGGCGCTCGCCGGGGCCCTGGTCCTGATCGGGCTCGTGCAGGCCGGGATGTCGTGGTGGCTGGCGGCCCTGGTCGTCGCCGCCCTCGGCATCCCCGCTCTGATCGCGCTCATCGCCCGGACCCGCCAGCACCGCAAGGCCCTCCGCGAGGCCGCGCGCCCCGTCGGTCCCGGTGGTCCGGGGCCGGGCGGGCTGCGCGGCCGCCGGGGTGCCGTCCCCGGCGGTGCCGGTGGCCCCGGCGCCCGCCCGGGAGGCCCCCGCGGCGGTGTCGCGGGGACCGGCCGCGGGCCGGTGCCCGCTGGCGCCAAGGGAAGGGGCCCGGTGCCCGGCGGCAAGCCCGGCATGGCCGCCGCTTCCCCGGGGGTGGGCGGCAGGCCCGGGGCCAAGCCCGGAGGTCGGCCCGGTGGTGCGCCGGGTGCGGGCCGCAAGGGCGGCCCGGCCGGTGCCGCGGGCCGGGGCTCTCTGATGGGCCGCCTCATGCCCGGCCGGGGCAAGCGGGCCGCCTCTGGTGGCCCGGCCGGGCCGGGCGGCCCGGGATCCCCCGCGGGTCCGGGCCGGGCCGGTGCCCGTCCGGCCGCGCGGCCGGGGGCCGGTGGCGGCCCGGCCGGTCCCGGCGGGCCGGGTGGCACCGCCGCTGGCGGGGCGAAGCCGGGCCGGGCCGGGCGCTTCGGCTGGTTCTCCCGCAAGGGCCGCCAGACCCCGCCGACCGGGCCGGGGGCTCCCGGCCCCGGTGCGGGCGGGCCCGCGGGCCGTCCGCATCCCGGTGCGCGGCCCGGGGCCGGGCCCGCCGGTCGCCCCGGCGCGGGCCCGGGGGGCCCGGGGCCGCGCGGCGCGACGCCCGGCCCGGGCGGTGCTGGGCCGAAGGCCAAGCGCGCCAGCGGCGACCAGGCCGGGCCGACCGTGATCGACGGCGAGACCGTCGAGACCCCGTCCCGGTGGCAGCGGGCCCGCTCCTGGGCGGGACAGCGCGGCGAGGAAGCGGCCATGGGCGCCTCCCGCGCGGCCGGTCGCACCTGGCGGGCGGCCCGCCAGGAGGCGACCGACTCCGGTCGCGCCGGAGCCTACGCCGCCGGAGCGTTCGGCGACTGGCTCGGCAACCGCAAGCGCCGCAACGACTCCGGCACCGAGGCGCCGCCCGCCCCGGCGACCCCGGCGCCGCGACCGGCCGCGTCCGGCCCGGTGGTCCTGGAGCCGGTCGCGGTCCCCGCGCCGCGCCCGGCCCCGGCGGGCCTGGGCTCGCGACCGGCGCGCCCAGCGCCGCGGCAGGCGCCGCAGGGCCCGGCCCTGGGGCCGATCGCCACGCCCCGCCCGCAGGCCCGCCCGATCCCCGCCGCTTCCACGAATGTCCAACCCACGCAAGGAGAAAGGCACCACAAGATGAGCGATTACCACCCCGTCGTCCAAGGCGCGTCCGAGTCGGTCGCGAACCTGGGGGGCTACCAGTTCCGCAACTACAAGGACATCAAGGGCATGGTCGGCGCGACGCCGGGCATGTTCGCGAACTTCGCGTCGGGCTTCAACTCCCTGGCCGACCAGCTGGAGCAGACCCCGGCCGGAGCCGAGACCGCCGCGAACTACCGGGCCATGGCCGCGCAGCTCCAGTCGCTGTCCCAGGGCGCCGAGACCACCGCGCAGATGTTCGCCGCGACCCACGTCGAGGACGACAAGCGCCTGGAGAACCCGCGCCCCGGCGAGGCCATGGCCGACTTCTCCGCCAACCAGGACTGACCCACCGGCCCGGCCGCCGCGATGGCGGCCGGGCCCCGCCACCCGGCACGGCGGCACCCCGCGATCCACCACTGAGCAAGGGAGACAACAGCTATGAGCACCACCAACAGCGGCGGGACCCGCGAGTGGGATGTCGCGGCCTGGTCGAACCCGGTCACCGGCGTCCTGGTCCTGTACATCGTCGGCATCATCCTCTACGTCGCCGGGCTGCCCTGGTCGCTGGTGCTCGCCATCGGCATTGTCGCTGGGGCGACCCTTACGTGGACCGTCCGCAAGGCCGGGTTCCGGCCGCTGGGCGTCGCCTACACCGCTGCCTGCTCGGCCGTCGCCGCCGCCTGGTCCGCGTACGCCTCGACCACCTTGACGTTCAACGTGTTCGAGATCCAGCAGACCCTGACTCACCTCGGTGTCCTCGGCGGGGCGTGCCTGCCGCTCGCGATCGTCTACGCCCTGCTGCTCGCCGGTGAGGCCCGGTCCCACCAGGCCCGCTACCTCGCGCAGCAGACCGTCAACCAGCGGCGCACCGGCACCGCGGCCGCCGTCGCCAAGGCCGGGATCAAGGGATGGACCATGGTCTCGGAAGGCGCCAGCGAGGACCGCATGGTGGCGGATTTCGAGATCGAGCCCGGCGGGACCACGTTCCGCCAGGCCCTAGGCCTGGTCGAGGCCCTGGAGATCGCCCTGCGCGCGCCGTTCCGTGGCGCGGTCCGCCTGGAGCAGCCCCGGGGCTACCACGTCGGCCGGGTCCGCCTGACCTGCGCGCGGCGCTCGATCCTCGCCGACGTGCTCCCCATGCCGCCGGTCCCGGCCGACCCGCGCTCGATCCTCGACCCCCTCGCCGTCGGCGCCTTCGAGGACGGCGAGCCCGCCGCCGAGGTCTACGCCTACCAGACCACCTCCTCGATCGGACAGCGCGACGCAGGCAAGACCGGGCTCCAGAACGTCATGATCGACAACTACGCCTCCTGTGCCGACTGCCTGGTGTGGATCATCGACTTCAAGGAAGGCAGCGTGGTCCGGCACTGGCTGGAGCCGTTCGCGAAAGGGCAGCGACCCACGCCCGTGTTCGACTGGGTCGGGTTCACTGCCGCCGACGTGCTCGCCATGGCCTTCGAGCTCGACCGGATCGCCGGGATCCGCGCCCGCGCCCGCCGCGGCGACAAGATCCGGCCGGACATGGACCTGCCCGCGATCCGGCTCATGATCGATGAGATCGCCGACCTCACCGCCGACGCCATGACCGACCCCCTCAAGGCCAAGGCTGTCGACCTGCTCATTCGGGTGGTCCGCAAGCACCGCTCCGAGGGCCTGGACATCGACTTCTACTCCCAGCGGGCCACCATGTCGTTCCTCGGCCCCCGCGCCCGCGACCTGCTGTCACAGACCGGCATCAAGAACATCCTGCGCGTCGACTCCGCCTCGGAGGTGTTCAACACCCTCACCATCTCCGGGGCCGATCTGGGCGGCGTGGACCCGGCCGGGTTCACCGAGCCCGGCTCGGTCCTCACCCTCGCCCGCGGCTCGCGCAAGGCCGCCCGCCGCACCTACTACCTGCCCACCGAGGACATCCCCGAGCGCGCGAAGCACTACGCGATGTTCCGGCCCGCCCTGGAAGACGCCGCCGCGGCCGGGGCGACCCGCGCCTACCGCGACCGCTGGTCGAACCCGCGCATGGCCGCGTTCCTCGACGCCATCCGCGACGACACCCCCCTGACCCTCGACCATGCCGAAGCCGAGGCACCGACTCCGAGTGCGCCCGCCGCGGCGGCGCCGGCCGGATCCGCAGTCGCCGTCCCCGAGCCCGGCGGGCCCCGCAACGACCTGCTGCGCCTGCGCGCGGTCCTGCACGCCCGCTTCGGCACCGACGACGGCGAGGCCCGCTACGGCCTCGCCCGCGGCAAGGTCGCCCTGCGCGTCATCGCCAACCACATCAAGGCCACCGGCCACGACGCCGCCCCGACCCGCGACCTCCTCGCCGTCCTCGACGCCGCCGACACCGGCTTCGCCGGACTCGACTCCCGCGGCCTCGCCGCCCTCGCCGCCCCGTACGGCGTCGAACCCGTCCAACTCGGCCGCGCCTGGGAAGGCAACCCCCGCGGCTACCGCCTCGCCGACACCGTCGCCGGACTCGACCGCGAACCCGCCGCCGACACCGACACCACCGACCCGGACACGACCGACACCGCGCCGCGAACGGAGGCGCTGACCCGGTAGCAGCAAGCGGTAGCAGCACCCGTAGCAGCAGATAGCAGCACGGCCCCGCTACCAGCCGCTACCAGCATCCGCTACCGCCCCCGACCTGGGATGTAGCAGCAACACCCGACCGACAGCACAGACCCCGAACCCGGGGCCTGGAGCCCCCTGCACCCAAAAACAGGGGCCCCGGAGCCATCCGCTACCAGAGCCCACCCGACCCAAGAGGAGACACCCGATGGACGACATCTGCGAGACCTGCGGCTGGGGCTTTGCCTCTAGCGGCGGCTGCAACTGCTGCCCCGTCTGCGGCGAGCTCATCACCGAGCACACCAACGACGAGCTTGCGGCCTGCGACGAACTGCTGGACCCGGACCTCTACTAGCCGCCACCGCCCGGCCCCGCGAGGGGCCGGGCCCACCCGAAAGGAGGCCCCGCCATCGACAGCACCGACGACGACTACGTGGTCTGCACCGTCTGCGGCGAGGACCGCAACGGCGAGGACTGCTGCGGCCTGTGCCTGTCCTGCCAGCTCGACACCGCCGACTACGACGGCGACTTCTGCCAGCCGTGCCACGACATCGACGGCCTGGGCAACAACGACGAGTACCGCTACAGCCCCGACCTCGACTAGCCCTCGCCGCCCGGCCCCGCGAGGGGCCGGGCCTCTCCCGGAGCCGACCACCACACCCGATCCGAACGGAGACACCGGATGAACGAGATCTGCGAGAACTGCGGCTGGCCCTACTTCGACAACGGCTCGTGCAACTGCTGCCCGATCTGCGGGGAGTTCCTCACCGACCACACCCCCGACGAGTACAACGCCTGCGACGTGCTCGAAGACCTCAACGACGCCCTGGACGACGAGGACTACTAGCCACTGCCGCCCGACCCCGGCGGGGCCGGGCCCCACCCGAGAGGAGCCACCGACATGGACGACGAGATCCAGACCGACGACGAAGGCCCCATCTGCCACTGGTGCGGATGCGAGATCTACCCGCCCGACGGGGAGTGCGGCTGCGGCTGCTGCTCGATTCACGACGAACTCGACTGCACCTGCGGCGAGTAGCCAGTCCGCGCCCGGTCCCGTGCGGGGCCGGGCTTTCACGAAGGGATTTCACATGGAGTACTGCGACAACGGCTGCGGCGCCGTGATCGACGCCCTCGGCCTGTGCCGACAGTGCGGGCACCTCAACACCGGATACGGCCCCGACCCGGACGAGGACGAGCCGGTCTGCCCCGACTGCGGCGACCTTCCCGCGCCCGGCGTCTTCTGCGACGGCGGCGGGGGCTTCCACCACGGCACCGGCTGCGAGTGCGACTGGTGCCTCTACAGCTGACCCGACGCGACCCGAACGGAGCGACCGCCATGGACCCCAACGCCATCGACACCGAGCTGCGCGAGCGCCGCGCGCACGCCCGCACCCAGACCCAGCAGGCCGACACGAAGGCCGCCGCCCTCGCCGGGGCGGTCGTCCCCGGTCTCGCCGCCGCCATCGCCGCCGGAGCCCTGGTCGGCCTCCCCGGGCCCGTCGCCGCCGTCGGCTGGAGCGCCGCCGCGCTCGGGTTCGCCGTCCTCGGCGAGCTCGGCGCGGTCCTGTGGCCCCGCCACGGCACCGCGCCGGGCAAGCGCCACCGCAACGCTGACGCCCTCCTGGACTTCCTCGACGGGAACGACCCGCGCGTCCTGCGCGCCTACCTCGCCGCCGAGGTCTGCGACCTCGCCGTGATCCTCGACCGCAAGTTCCAGTGGCTGCGCCGCGCCCTCACCACCGCGGCCGCCGCCGCGGCCCTCGCCGCCCTCACCCTCATCCTCGCCGCCACCGCCTGACACACCGAAGGAGCACACCCATGACCACACCCGCCACCACCGACGAGACCTGCCCCGTCTGCGGGACCACCGAGCCCGGCGGCTGCTGCCCCGACTGCGGCGGGCACAACGGCGGCACCTACGGGTGCGTCTGCTGGAACGAATGCGACCACCCCGAGGACTACTACTGCGACGACTGCACCGGCTGGTACTAGACCCGACCGGCCCGGCCCCGTGCGGGGCCGGGCCGCCATCCGAGAGGAGACACGACCGTGATGGCTTTCTGCCCCGAGTGCCAGCTCGCCTACGACCCCGTCGCCGAGGCGTGCCCGCACTGCTACCCGCCCGTGCGCACCTGCCCCCGGTGCCTGACCGACCTCGACCCGGGCGGCGAATGCGCCTGCTGCCCGTGGTGCCTCGACCTCACCTGGGGCGAGTGCGGGTGCGCCGACGACCTCGCCTACGCCGCCTACGAACGCGACCTCCGCGACAGCGAAGACGCCTACTACTTCTAGCCGAAGGAGCACCACCGATGACGACCCACGGACTGCTCGACGCCGCGCTCGGACTCGCCTCCCGCGGCTGGCCGGTCTTCCCCCTCGCCGCGGGCGGCAAGCGCCCCGCGGTCAAGAACTGGGAGGCCCGCGCGACGACCGACCCCGACCGCATCCGCACCTGCTGGGGCGCGCCGGGCGCGAAGCCGTGGAACATCGGCCTCGCCACCGGCCCCGCCGGGCTCCTCGTGATCGACCTCGACCGCCCCAAGCCCGGACAGGAGCGCTACAACCCCGACGGGTCCACCTACACCGGCGCCGTCGGCTACGACGCCCTCGCCGCCGAGGCGGGCGGCGCGACCGGGTTCGGCGAGACCTTCACCGTCCGCACGCCCTCCGGCGGCTGGCACCTGTACTTCACGCGCCCCGACGACCTCGCCGCCCGCAACACCGCCTCCAAGCTCGCCTACCTGGTCGACACGAGGGCGGGCGGCGGCTACGTCGTCGCGCCCGGATCGGCCACCGACACCGGCACCTACGACACCATCCACGGCGGCGCGGCCGCGCCGCTCCCGGCCTGGCTCGCCGACCGCCTCACCCCCACCGACCGGCCCGCCGCAGCGGCCGCGGCGAATCGGCCGGCGCCCGCGCGCCTGGCCCGCGGCGAGCGGCGATCGGCCCGCCTCGCGAGCTACCTCGCCGCCGCGATCAACCGCGAGACGACCGCCGTCGCCGCCACCGCCGAAGGCGGGCGCAACCACCGCCTCTACTGCGCCGCCGTCGCCCTCGGCCAGCTCGCCGCCTCCGGCTACCTCACCGACACCGAGGTGACCGGACCCCTCGCCGCCGCCGCGGCCGCCGCCGGGCTCGGCGAGATCGAGACCGCCCGCACTATCAGTTCCGGCCTCACTGCCGGGGCGAAGAACCCGCGCACCCTCGACCTCGCCTGAGACTGGAAGGAGGAACCACCGTGTTCGACCTCGACACCGACGACCACCCGTCCGATGACCCGGGCGTGTTCGCCGCACCCAAGCGCCAAACCTCCTGGAGCGCCGCGGAACTCGCCGCCGCAGTCTTCCCCGAACCCAAGTGGGCCGTGCCCGGCATGATCTGCGAGGGCGTCAACCTGCTGTGCGGGCCGCCGAAGGTCGGCAAGTCCTGGGCGGGCTTCGGGCTCGCCCTCGCCATCGCCCGCGGCGACGACGCCTTCGGGTCCATCCCCGTCGAACAAGGCGAAGTGCTGTACCTGGCGCTTGAGGACACCGCCCGGCGGCTTCAAGCCCGGATGCGGACCATCCTCGCGGGCTCCGCCGCCCCCGAGGACCTGACCATCGTCACCGAGTGCCCGCGACTCGACCACGGCGGCGCCGACGCGATCGATGCATGGCTGACCAACCACCCCCGGGCCCGCCTGGTCGTGGTCGACGTGTTCGCCAAGATCCGGCCTGCCGCCATCGGGCCCGGCACCTCTGCCTACGACGCTGACTACGCCGCGATCGGCGCGATCAAGCGCCTCGCCGACAAGCACGCCGTGGCGTTCGTGGTCGTCCACCACGTCCGCAAGGCAGGTAGCGACGACTTCCTGTCCGAGGTCTCCGGCACCAACGGCATCGCGGGCGCCGCCGACGCGACCCTGGTCCTCAAGCGAGGCCGCGGCAAAGCCGACGGGCTGCTGCACATCACCGGCCGCGACGTGGAGGAAGTCGAGCACGGCTTCGCGTTCGACCCCACCCGCGGCGCCTGGACCCTCCTCGACGGCGATCCCCGCCGCCTCACCCAGACCGACAACCACACCACCGTCCACGACTGGCTGAGCGAGAACCCGAACTCCGGCCCGACCGCGATCGCGACCGGCACGGGGATGAAACCGGAGTCGGTCAAGACCGCGCTCAAGCGCGGCGCCGACGACGGGTGGTTCACCCAGGTGCGACGCGGGCAGTGGATCGCCGTCGACCACGGCACCGAAGCCCAACCGATCTGGGATGCCGTGGACGCGACCCCTTGAAACTTTGAACCCTTTGAACCCTTTCCCAGGTCAGCGCCCACGCCGAAGGGTTCAACGGGTTCACCGGACATGAAAAAGGCCCCGGCGCGAGCTGCAAACCCGCCGAGGCCCCCGAAAGAAAGGTTGTGAGCCCAGCATGACACACGCACCCGCCAGCATCTCTACCAAGGCTGCTCATCCGAACGACGAGCTTCTAACGCCGGAGGAGACCTCCGACATCCTTAAGGTCGCCACGCAGACTCTCGCGAACTGGCGCTCACAGGGCAAGGGCCCCTCCTGGGTCAAGCTCGGAGCCCGCCGCTGCCGGTACCGCCGGAGCGAGGTCCACCGCTTCATCGACGCCATGACCGTCTCAGTAGATCGTTAACCCGCCGCGGCGAGGGCCTTGGAGCCCTCGCCGCGGCACGCCTGGAAGGAAACCCAATGGCACGCACCTGGATCGAAGACCGCAGCAAGCACGCTGCATACCGCGAGCAAGTGACCGCCGCGAAGGCCGCCGGCCGAATCCCGCCCGGCCGCTGGCGGCTCCGCTGGTACGACCCTGACGGCAAGGCCAAGGCCCTGACCTTCAAGAAGAAATCGCAGGCCGAGGCCGAGCAGGTCAAGCTCGAAGCCCGTCTGGACGAAGGCACCTACCGGGACCCGAAGGCCGGACGGTTGCACTTCGGAGAGGCCGCCGCCAGTTGGCTTGAGAACCGCCGGGACCTCAAGGAATCCTCGCGCAAGTCCTATACGAACGCCCTGGAACGGCACCTCCTGCCGACGTGGGGCGCAACGCCACTGGACGGGGTGACCTTCGAGCGGATCACGGAGTGGTTCAACGCGATCCACGATCCCGACGCCGACCAGCCCGACGAGGACAACGAGGGGAAGCGACCGCGAGCCAAGTCGGGCAAGGTCGGCGCTTCCCACCTGCGCACCATCCACCGCGTCATGAGCATGATCCTGGATTGGGCCGTGATGTCCAAGCGCCTCGCGGCCAACCCTGCGGCGGGTGTCCCGCTGCCGCGGCGGCCGCCGTCGGCGCACATCTACCTGAGTCATGCCGAGGTCGACCAGCTCGCCGAGGCGGTGACCCGGCTCGACTTCCGTCAGACCGCCTCTCGCGCTAAAACGCCGGAGTACCGCGTCCTGTTGCTGCTGCTGGCCTACACGGGGCTGCGGTGGGGTGAGGTCAGCGCACTGCGAGCCGGTCGTGTCGACCTCGACCGGCGCCGCATTCACGTCGTGGAGGCGTACGCCGAGTCCAAGGGCGGCAAGCTGTACCTGTCGACCCCCAAGAGCCACGAGCCGCGCATGGTCCCGATCCCGGAGTTCCTTCTCGCCGAGCTGGCGCCGTACCTGCCAGCGGCGGGCACCGCCGCCGACCGGCTCGTCTTCACCTCGCCAAACGGCGGCGTCCTTCGCGCGGCGAACTTCCGCACCCGGGTGTTCGACCGTGCCGTCGCCGAGGCCGGGTTGTCGGGAGCGATGACCCTCCACAAGCTGCGGCACACCGCCGCGTCGCTCGCAATCGCCGCCGGGGCGGACATCAAGGTCGTGCAACAGATGCTCGGGCACTCCAGCGCGACCATGACCCTCGACGTGTACGGGCACCTGTTCCCCGACCGCCTCGATGAGGTCGCCGACGCGATGAGCGCGAAGCGGGCTGCGTCGCTCGGGTTGGAGGACGGCGCAGTCTGACGGTGTGTACTGAATGTGTACTGCCGAATGATGAAAGCCGGGTTCGCATTGCGCGTACCCGGCTTTTACCTTGGTGTTTGGCTCCCCAACTTGGACTCGAACCAAGAACCTGCCGATTAACAGTCGGCTGCTCTGCCAATTGAGCTATTGGGGAAGGGGTTCTGCCGTGGTGGCGAACCGGATACGAGACTACAGGAGGGGAGGGAGCGGGTGCCACCGGGGTCGGTGTGGTGTGGGTCCTCGGGTGGGTGGAATCGGGGGCGCGTTTCGTGCTTGGGCAGGCGGGGCACCCCGAAATGCGGCACAATGGCCGCTGTGTGCGGGCACGCACGGATCGACGAGGCAGCGTCCGGCCCGAGGGTCGGCCGGGGGAGGCAATTATGCGGAAGTGGTATCTCGTGGCCGGGTTCGCGGTCGGGTACATCCTGGGTGCGAAGGCGGGCCGGGAGCGGTACGACCAGATCGTCGACTACACGCGCCGGGTGACCGGCAACGACAAGGTGCAGCAGGTGGCCTCGTCGGTGCGCAACCAGGCGGGCAAGGCCGTGAACGCGGCGCAGGACAAGATCAAGGACACGAAGTTCGGCGAGATCATCGAGAACTTCACGACCAGTGCCGACGAGCCCCCGAAGGCCGAGCCCTGGGACTCCGCCGGGGTCACCACCCCGGCCCGCAGCGAACGGGCGCTCCGCGAGGACTCGCCGGGTTTCTAAGCAGGAAGCAGACAGAGAATGAAGGGCGGGACCCCAGGTCCCGCCCTTCTCTCTTTCATCCTTTAATCGGCAAGGCCTATTTGAGCTCGGCGCTGAGCGGGAGGTCCGCCACGTTCCTTCCCGCCTTCACCGTCCAGGTGCCTGCAACCCGTTCCCAAGAGTGGGTTCCCTCGTTCCAGAACTCGAACGAGCGGGCTTCCAGGGGGATCACCACTTCCACCTGCTCGCCCGGTGCCGCTTCGACGGCCTGGAAGCCCGCGAGGCGGGTCCGCTCGATGCCGCCTTCCACCTCGGCCGACTCGTCGGGGGAGAGGTAGACCTGGACCACTTCGCGGCCCGCTACGGCGCCCTGGTTCTTCACCCTGACCTTGACGCCGCCGTCGACGGCCTCGATCGATTCGTACTCCCACTCGGTGTACGACAGGCCGTGGCCGAACCAGAACGTCGGCTCGACCGTGCCCCGCCGCTGCCAGGCGCGGTAGCCGATGAAGACGCCCTCGTCGTAGTGGAGCTTGCCTTCGGCGTCGGGGACGACCTGCGTCACCGGGGCGTCGGCGAGGGTCTGCGGCCAGGTCGTGGTGAGGCGGCCGCCGGGTTCGGCGCCGAGGAGGACCTCGGCGAGGGCGTTGCCGCCCTCCTGGCCGGGGAACCAGGTGAGGAGGATGCCGGCGACGTCGGCGGCCCAGGGCATCTCGACCGGGGAGCCGGTGTTGACGACGACGACCGTGTTCGGGTTGGCGGCCGCGACGGCGGCGACGAGTTCGTCTTGGCGGCCGGGGAGGCGCAGGTCGGCGCGGTCGAAGCCCTCGGATTCGGTGAGGGCGGTGGTGGAGACGACGACCACGGCGATCTCGGCGCCGCGGGCCGCGGCCACGGCCTCCTCGATGAGGGTTTGCTCGTCGGGCCGGGGCTCGGTGTGCATGAGCCCGAACAGGACCGAGGGCGGGAACCCGGGCGGGAAGTCGAACGGCGCGAACTCGTGCCGGAGCTCGACCTCCTGGCCTTCGTCGAGGTGGAGCCGGACGCGCTCGACGCCGGGGCCGAAGAACGCCTCGAACGGGTCGTCGCCGGTGAACTCCTGGTCCTGGTCGAACACGGTCTCGCCGTCGATGACGAGCGTGTGGTGCCCGAAGCCGCGGGTGCCGAAGACGTGCTCGCCGGTCTTGGTCGCGACGTAGCGGCCCTCGACGAGCGCGTGGCCGAACTCGTCGGCGGTGAGCCCGCCGGGCACGTACCCCATCCACTTGACGTCGCCGTTCGCGAGCGGCTCGGCGGGCAGCTGCGTCCCGTCCTTCTTGACGGGCCGCGCGGTGAGCGTGAAGCCGCGGTTCGCGGCCTGGATCTGCTCGAACAGGTCGACGCCCTGGGCGTAGACGACGCGGTCGCCGAGCTTGGCGCGCAGGCCCTCGAGCGGGGAGACCACGCGCGGCGGGAACACCGTCGCGGAGCCGCCGCCGAGGATCCGGGCCTCGTCGGCGGCCGGGCCGATGAGGGCGAGGCTGTGGATGACGTCGGCGTGGAGCGGCAGGATCTTCGTCTCGTCGCCCGCGGGGACGTCGTTCTTGGCGAGGACGAAGGAGCGGCGGGCGATCTCGCGGAGCAGCGCGTCGGGGTCCTCGATCGCCTCCAGGCGGCCGCTGACCGCGGCCTCGACGCCGTCGAGGGCGCCGACGCGGGCGGCGAGCTTGAGGATGCGGCGGACGTTCGCGTCCACGGCCGCCTCGGTCGTGCGGCCCTCGCGGACCGCGTCCACGAGGGCCTTGCCGAACACGGTGAGCGGCCCCGGCATCGCGAGGTCGAGGCCCGCCTCGACGTCCTCGACGGTGTGGCGCGCGGCGCCCCAGTCGGAGACGTTGAAGCCGTCGAACCCGAACTCCTCGCGGAGGACGTCCATGAGCTCCCTGTGGGCGGTCATGGTGGTGCCGTTGACGGTGTTGTACGCGGTCATGACGCCCCACGGGTTGACCGCGGCGGCGACCATCTCGAAGGGCCGCAGGTACAGCTCGCGCAGGGCCCGCTCGCCGATGACGTTGTCGACGGTGAAACGGTCGGTCTCGGCGTCGTTGGCGACGTAGTGCTTCATGGTGGTGCCGACGCCGCGCTCCTGCACGCCCGCGACGTACGCCTCCGCGATGCGCCCGGTCAGGTACGGGTCCTCGCTGAACGCCTCGAAGTGACGCCCGCCCAGCGGCGAGCGGTGCAGGTTGATCGTGGGCGCCAGGAGCACGTCGACGTCCTTGCGGCGGGCCTCCGCGGCGAGGAGGTTCCCGGTGCGGCGCACCAGGGCCGGGTCCCAGGACGCGGCCTGCGCGGTGGGGCTGGGCAGCGCCAGGGACGGGTCGGCGGCGGTCCAGAAGCGGCCGCGCACGCCGATGGGCCCGTCGGAGACGGTCATCGAGCGCAGGCCCGCGTCGGGGGCGGCGAGGGTCCGCCACATGTCGATGCCGGCCAGCAGGTCGGCCTTGGTCTCCAGGTCCAGCTTCGCGAGCGCCGCCTCGACGGCCTCGTCGTAGCCGGGCCCGTCGGCGGGGACGGTCCAGTCGCTCATGCCGTGCCCTTCCTTTCTGTCGATCTCTCGGTTTCCTTCGCGGGGGGCGTCTTCGGGCCGCGGGCGCGGGCCTCACGGCACACTCCTCACGCGGCTCACCGCGGCGGCCGCCCCGAGGGAGCAGCAGGCGCAGAGGACGAAGAGCAGCGTGTAATCGGTGTCGCCCCAGGCGAGCAGGGCGGTGGCGAGGGGCGGCAGGAGCGCGCCCGGCAGTCCGTTGGCGAGGTTCGCGACGCCGAGGTCCTTGGCGGGCGCGGCGCGGTCGGGGAGCGTCTGGAAGACGAGGACGCCGTCCATCGCGGCGAACAGGCCGCCCGCGAGGGTGAGGAACGCCTGCCCGGCGAGGATCTGCGGCAGCCCGTCGGCGAACGCCATGAGCAGCAGGCCCGCGGCGGCGAGCCCGGCCGCGGCGGCCGCGAACGGGCGGCGGCGCCCGATCCGGTCCGACAGCCACCCGGTCCCGAGGGTCACCCCGGTCTGCACTGAGAAGTTCACGACGAAGACCAGCCCGACCACGGCGGCGGCCTCCACGGGCGCCAAATCGAGCCGGGCGGCGAGGAAGTACACCATGTAGGTCGAGGGCGCGGCGATGCCGAAGACGAACAGGAACTTCGTCAGCCACACCCACGCGAACTGCGGGTGGCGGCGAGGATCGAACCCGAACGTGCCCGCGAACTCCTTGAGGGAGAACGGCTTCCGCGGCGCGTCCACGGCCGGGTCGTGCAGCGTCAGCGCGAACGTCCCGGTCAGCACCAGGACGAGCGCGCACGGGAGCAGGAACATGACCGCGGTGTCCTGCGTGACCGCGGCGATCGCCGAGCCGGTGAGGAACCCGCCGGTGATCGCGGCGCCGAACGCGCCGGACGCGCGGCCCTGGTCTGCCGCGGGGATGCGCTCGGGGACGATCGCCATGGTCGCGGCGAGGGCCGCGTTGAACCCCGCCTGCGTGAGGACCCACGCGGCGACGAGCAGCGCCAGGTCCGGCGCGAACGCGACGCCGACGGTCCCGGCGACGCCCGTGAGCGCGCCGCCGAGGATCCAGGGGCGGCGCCGCCCGAACCGGGACCGGGTGCGGTCCGACAGCCGCCCCCACAGGGGGTTGCCGAGCATGCCGACGACGATGCCGGCCGAGATGACCACGGAGTACGCGGCCTCGTAGTCGTCCCCGGCGATCTCGGGGACGCGGATCGCGAGGGTGAGGATCCCGGGGGTGAGGAGCGCGGTCCACAGGCTCCAGTTCGACAGGGCGGCGCGGACCACGAACCCGTTCGGCGGGACGGGGGTCGGGAACGGGGCCAGCGGGGGAGGGGTCGGCGGCGGGGCCTGGTTCGCGTCGAGCGCCATCGCTCGGGCTCCTCTGCGTCGAGGGGAAGGAGGGGGCTGCCTAGGAGTCTGCCACGTCTACCGAGTGACCGGTAGTGCCTGTTACCGAATAGTGATTATCTATGCTGGAGTGCCATCGAGACCGAGCCCAGATCGGGGCCAGCCATGCCGAACCCGCCGAGACCGCACGGCGTCCGCCACGGCGCCCGCGGGCAGGCCCGCCGCGAGGAGATCGTGCGCGCCGCCATGGAGGTCATCGCCGAACGCGGCTACCGCGGCGCCAGCCTCGCCGCCGTCGCCGAGAAGGTCGGCCTCACCCAGCAGGGCCTCCTCCACTACTTCCCGTCCAAAGAGGACCTTCTGATCGCGGTCCTCACCATGCGCGACGAGTGGGACCGCGGCGACCGCGTCTCCTCCGACGGCAACCCGATGACGGTCGCCCAGACCGTCGGCGTCGTCGAGGCCAACGCGCACCGGTCGGCGATCATCCGCACCTTCTCCGCCCTGCTCGGCGAGTCCGTCACCGAGGACCACCCCGCCGAGCCCTACTTCCGGGAGCGGTACCGGCGCGTGCGCGGCGAGATGGCCGCGACGCTGCGCGCCCAGTGGGGTGACCGGCTCCCCTCCGGGCTCACCCCGGAAGAGGTGGCGCCGCTGGTCGTCGCGATCATGGACGGTCTCCAGTTCCAGTGGCTCCACGATCCCGAAGGCGTCGACATGCCCGCTTCGTTCCGCGCGTTCCTGCGCCTCATCGACCCCGGGGCCGCCGCGTGACGCTGCCCGCGCTCGACGCGCTCGCCTGCCCCAACTGCGGCCAGGCCCTCGACCAGGCCGACCGGCGCCTGTCCTGCCCCTCCGGCCACTCCTTCGACCTCGCCAAGCAGGGCTACGCGCCGCTGCTCGCCCCGGGTTCCAACGCCACCACCGGCGACACCGCCGACCAGGTCGCCGCCCGCGAGGAGTTCCTCTCCGCGGGCTTCTACGACCCGCTGCTGAAGGCCGTCGCGGACGCCTCGCTCACCGACGCCCCCGGCGTCGTCATCGAGCCCGGCTGCGGCACCGGCCACTACCTCGCCGCCGCGCTCGCGGCCGCCCCCGGACGCGAGGGCATCGGCCTCGACACCTCCAAGTACGCGCTGCGGCGCTGCGCCAAACGTGAAGTCCCCGAAGCACAGGCGACGGACACGGACGAACCGCGACGAGCCGCCGGAACTCAGGCGCGGCTCGCCGCGGTGCTCGCCGACGCGTGGAATCGACTCCCGGTACGCGACGGCGCCGCCGCCGCGGTGCTGAACGTCTTCGCCCCCCGCAACGCCGACGAACTCGCACGCGTCCTCCACCCAAGAGGCGCTCTAGTGGTCCTGACCCCCCGGCTGGACCACCTCCGCGAACTCGTCGACGCCTTGGACTTGCTGAGCGTCGACCCCGCTAAACCGCAGCGGACCGCCGACCAGCTCGGCTCGGTGTTCGAGGCCGAGCGGACCGACGAGATCTCCTATTCGATTGGCCTGGGACACGAGGACGTGCGCCGGCTCGTGGGCATGGGCCCCTCGGCCCGCCACCACGGCCCCGCCGAGCTCGACGCGGCCGTGGCCGCGCTGCCCGAGCGGATCGACGTCACCGTCGCGGCGACCGTCGCCCGCTGGCGCCCGAAGGGCTGAGAGCGGCCTGCGAGCCGACCCCTTCCGGTGCTGCGGACGAGGTCGGCCCCCGATGCACTCCCCGTTGCACGGCAAACGCTTCGCACGGAAGTCTTGTCCTCGTTTGCCATGACCGATACGGTACGAGGCATCACCCCCGAAGCACCTGGAGATGAGTTCAGTGTTCGATGAGAAGCGGGCGGCCCGGCACGGCCTCGCCTTCACCGCCGCCGGGCTCCTCGCCCTCGCGGCGTGCAGCACCGGCGACGCCAACGCCCAGGAATCCGTGACCGTCCCCGACGACGCCGTCGCGGAAGGCACGGTCGAGGAGCTCGCCGTCGAAGTCATCGAGACCTACGACCACGACCCCGGATCCTTCACCCAGGGCCTCGAACTCGCCGACCACCCCGAGCACGGCACCGTGCTCTACGAGTCCGCCGGCCTCTACGGCGAATCCGACGTGCGCATCACCGACCCCGCCACCGGCGAAGTGCTCGCCTCCCAGGACCTGCCCGCCGAGGACTTCGCCGAGGGCCTCACCCTCACCGACGACGCGGTCTGGCAGATCACCTGGCAGGAGCACCACGCCTACAAGCGCGACCCCGCCACCCTCGACGTCGTCGAGACCGTCGACTACGAAGGCGAGGGCTGGGGCATCTGTTACGACGGCGAGCGCCTGGTCATGAGCGACGGCTCCGACACGCTCACCTTCCGCGACCCAGAGACCTTCGACCCCGCCGGGACCGTCAAGGTCACCCTCGACGGCGAGCCGGTCTACTCGATCAACGAGCTCGAATGCACCGGCGGCCAGGTCTGGGCCAACCTCTGGCAGACCGACCAGATCGTCCGCATCGACCCCGCCACCGGCGCGGTCACCGCGGTCGTCGACGCCGCCGGACTCCTCACCGACGACGAGGCCGCCGGGGCCGACGTCCTCAACGGCATCGCCGCCGCCGAAGAGGAGGGCACCTTCTACATCACCGGGAAGCACTGGCCGAAGCTGTTCCTCGTGCGCTTCGCCTGAGCACAGTGCGCAGACCGTGACAATTCCGCGATTGCGCCGCTGGTCGAGGTGGGCCATGATGGCCTCATGGCCATCACCCCCCTCGACCGATTGCTGGAGTACAAGATGCACCTCTTGGCCGACTCCCGGCAGCCCCGCGCCTTCGCCGCCTGGTGGCAGGACCTCACCACCGCCGCGTTCTCCGCGTGGTTCATCGGCGGCCTGATCCTCGACGTCAACGCCCACGCCCAAGGCTGGGCCGAGTCCTTCTTCACCTGGTGGCACCTGGCGTTCTACACCGGTTTCGCCGCCACCGCCGCCTGGATCGCCTGGATCCTCGTGCGCGCCCACCGCGCCGACGGCCGCACCGGCATGGCCGCAGTCCCCCACGGCTACGGGCCCGCGATCATCGGGATCCCGCTGTTCCTGGTCTCCGGGATCGCCGACATGATCTGGCACGAGCTGCTCGGCGTCGAAGCCGACCTCGACATCTTCTTCAGCCCCTCGCATCTCGGCCTCGCCGTCGCCGGGTGCCTCATCGCCTTGGCGCCGTGGCTGTCCGCGTGGCGCCGGGAGGTCCTCTCCGTTGAACCGGAGCCGATCCCGCTCGAAGCGCGCCTCGCCGCGCCCGCGCTGTCGCTCGGCTTCGCGATCGCGACCCTCGTGCTGTTCCTCAACTACCTCGTCCCGTTCACGGACACCCCGTTCGCCACGGGCGTGGCCCTCGAAGGCCGCTTCGGGTTCGACTCGGGCCCGGTGGCGGGCATGGTGTTCACGACGGTGCTCGTGCTCGCGCTGGCGGTCTTCACGACCGGCCGGTTCCGGCTGCCGCTCGGGTTCTTCACCGTCGCGTTCGCGTACCCTTGCATCATGGCCGGGGCGTTCACCGGCTTCGACAACGGCGCCTACGTGTGGGTGCTGCTCCTGTCGGGCGTGTGGCTCGACTTCCTGGTCTGGCTCATCCGCCCCGAGCTGCGCCGCCGCCGCGACCTCATGGTCCTCGCGGCTGGCTGGGCGGTCCCGGTGTGGGCGGCGTTCATGATCGCGACCGGCGCGCACGCCGGGAACTGGCCGGTCGCCGAGATCGGCCTCGGCGCGCCCGTGGTCGCCGCCGCCGTCGGGTGCCTGTTCATGCTGGTGGTCCAGCCGGAGCACCGCGACGCGGTCCGCCCGAACCCGGCCGAGCCGTCCCCCTTCGACGACGTCATCGCCCGCGCGAAGGCGATGACCGCCAACCGCACCGAGCAGCAGTAGCGGCGGGGCCGCCGACCCGGTCGGCGGCCCCGTCCATCACTTCAGGGCCGCAAGGCTCTCGACCATCAGCGCCTCGGAGATGAGCGCCGTGCTCGTGCCCTTCGAGCGGCACGCGTAGGCGCCCGCGACCCGGCCCGCCGCGATGGCCCCCGCGAGGTCCTCGCCGCGGCCGCGGGCCCACAGCAGGCCCGACACGAACGCGTCGCCCGCGCCGTTCGAGTCGACCGGCGCCCACTCGGCCCATTCCCGTGCGACCGCGCCGAGCTCGGCGACCGGGTCGATGGCCCGGTACCGCTCCAGTTCGCCGCCGCGCTCCAGGACGTACCCGCCGTGCTCGCCGTCGGTCGCGATGACGACCGACGCGCGGCCGTTGTCGATGATCCAGCGCATGGCCTTCTCCGGGTCGCCGCCGAGGCGGGCCGCGGACAGGGTCACCAGGTCGGCGCGGCGCGCGAAGTCCTTCTGGTGCTCGGCCTCGCCGTCCCAGCCGTGCAGGTCGGTGGAGACGGTGACGCCCTCGGGGATCGCGGCCAGCACGTCGCGGGTGTGGTTGGGGATCGACACGTGGACGTGCTTCGCCTCGGCCACATGGGGTCCGAAGAACGACTCGGGCATGCGCAGCTCGGGGGCGTGGCGGTAGTCGTAGAAGGAGTAGCGGCGGCCCCCGGCGTCGACGAGGTTCACCGAGCGCGACGTCCCGTTCGGGGAGATCAGGTACCGGAAGTCCAGGCCGTGCGCGTCGTAGTGGCGGCGGACGAGCGCGCCCTGCTCGTCGTCGCCGATGTAGTCGATGAACCGCGTCGCGAGCCCGAGGTGGAGGCAGCCGAGCGCGACGCCGTTCCCGGTGTGCGCCACGTAGTCGAGGATCGGCTCCACGCCGAGTGAGTCGCCCTCGCCGATCGCGATCTCCGGGACCCGCACGATGGTGTCGACGCCGACGCCGCCGACGACCAGGATGTCCAGCATGTGATTGCTTCCTTTGAAATAATTTGCAGGATTGTGTGGAATCTGTTGCGAGGGCAACCCTATGGGAACGACTGTGCCAGGGTCAATACCGATTCTCACGCAAGGGGAGGAACCATGGTCAAGCTGGCCGTCATCCACTATTCGCAGACCGGGAACGTCTACGAGATGGCGCGCACCGCCGCCAGGGAGGGCCAGGACGCCGGGGCCGAGGTGCGCCTGCGGAAGGTGCGCGAACTCGCGCCGCCAGAGGCGATCGCCTCGAACGAGGCGTGGGCCAACCACTTCGAGGCCAGCGCCGACGTCCAGGAGGCGACGCTCGACGACCTCGACTGGGCCGACGCGGTCCTGTGGGGCACGCCGACGCGGTACGGGCTGCCGACCGCGCAGATCAAGCAGTTCGTCGACACGACCGGGCCGCTGTGGCAGCAGGGGAAGCTCGCCGACAAGGTGATGTCGACGTTCACGTCGACGCAGACGAGCCACGGCGGGCAGGAGTCGACGATCCTCGCGATGAACAACACGTTCTACCACTGGGGCGCGATCATCGTCTCGCCCGGCTACACCGACCCGCTCCAGTTCGACGTGGAGATCGGGAACCCGTACGGCGCCAGCCATATCGGGCTCAAGGGCCCGGTCTCGGAGAAGAACCGGGTGGCGGTGGCGATCCAGACCAAGCGCGTGGTCGCGATCGCGAGGCGGCTGCACGGCTGAACGCGAAGGAGGGCCCCGGGGAAGCTCCCCGGGGCCCTTCCGCGTGTCCTAGCGGGGCCGGACGACGCCGCGGCGGATCGCGTAGGCGAGGGTCGCCGCGCCCAGGGCCGGGCCCCAGACGGAGAACGGGAACGACCAGATCAGCTCCAGGGCGTCCTGGCGGACCGCCAAGGCCGCGAAGGGGAGCGCCATGAACGTGAACATCGCGGCCATGATCGAGGCGGGGACGATCGCGACCATCGGCGGGACGGGGCGGCCCTTGAGGCCGGGCATCCAGAACGGCCAGCGGGTGCCCCACCGGTAGGTCATGCCGAGGCACAGGACGCCGCCGCCGAGGGCCGCCAGGCCGAGGCAGAGGCCCCAGACGCGGGTGGCCGGGTCGATCATGGAGCTGTCGAGCGGGCCGTTGATCCACGCCCACGGCGTCAGCCACGACATGCGCACGAGCCCGTAGGGGAGCGCGCAGGCGAACGCGATCCAGGAGGCGGTGCGGCCCCAGCGGGCGGCGCGCTCGGGGGCGAGCCATGCGGGGGCGGGCTTCCCGTCGCGTCCGTTGAGGAGCAGCGTGAGCGCGAGGGCGGCCCAGATGCCGCCGCCGACGGTCATCCACACCTGGACGAGCATGTACGCGGCGATGTCGGCGAAGCGGCCGCCGAGCATCGACAGGAAGTCGCCGACCGCCGGGTAGTCGACGACCCCGGTGAGGCCCAAGGCGACGAAGAGGCCGACGACGGCGAGGCCCGCGACGGTCTTGGCGACGGGGCCGCGGGCGATGAGCACCGGGCTCGCGGCGATCAGGAGCGGGATGAACAGCGCGCACAGGTACCCGGCGAGGGACATCGGCGCGGTGGTGCTCATGACGACGCCGAAGACGACGGCGAACAGGGCCGGGAGGGCCCATCGCGCGGTGCGGGCGGCGAGGAGGCCGAGGACGCCGGCGGCGATGAGCGCGGCGGGCCCGGCCCAGTCGGGGACGGCCTCGGGGAGGCGGACCGTGGGCTCGTACAGCTCGTGCGAGAACGGCCCGGTCGCCGGGTCGAGGAGCTGCCAGAGCCCGATGGGGATGACGGTGAGGGACCAGAGGAACGCCGCGAGGGCGGCGCGTCCGGTGCGGCGCTGGAGGGCGGGTTGCGTTGTCATGCCTTCAGCCTCGCGGCGGGCGGGCCCGGATCCCTCCCGCGCGCGGGCGAACCGCCTCCCCCTGGCGGGGGAACCACGTGGGGGAGGCCCGCGCGAAACGCGGCCTTCCCTTCCCCGCAAAGCGATTGCAATACCGGATCGGCAAGGTCACGGAGCCATCACAAACAGGAACGGGTCCGGTCACGGCGTCTGGCATCCGCACCCCGGCTGCCATAGGGTGTAACTCGGATCACGTCAACCTCCATATCCACCTGCGGATCCATCTCGAACACTCAATAGGAGAAACCATGGCTCGCTTTCCCCGAGCACTGCTCGCTGTAGCCACCGCCGGCATCACGGCTCTGTCGCTGGCCGCCTGCGGCGAGGACGAGGACCCGTCGTCGTCCGGGGGTGAATGCACCGAGAGCGACGACGCGCTGAAGATCGGCACGATCCTGCCGCAGACCGGTTCCCTCGCCTTCCTCGGCCCGCCCGAATTCGCCGGCGTGCACCTTGCCCAGCAGGAGATCAACGAGTACGGCGGCGTACTCGGCAGCTGCGTCGACGTCCTCGACCAGGACTCGGGCGACACCTCGACCGACATCGCCAGCCAGTCCGCCGACGCCCTCATCAACCAGGGCGTGCACGCGGTCATCGGCGCGGCCTCCTCGGGCGTCTCCTTCCAGTTCATCGACAAGCTGTACGAAGAGGGCATCGTCCAGGTGTCCCCGGCGAACACGTCGCCGGACTTCACCACGTACGAGCGCGGCGACTACTACTTCCGCACCGCGCCCTCGGACGTCCTCCAGGGCCGCGTCCTCGCCGACACGATCATCCAGGACGGCCACGAGAAGATCGCGATCCTCGCCCTCCAGGACGCCTACGGCGAAGGCCTGGCGAACTCCGTCGAGCAGAACTTCACCGAGTTCGGCGGCGAGGTCGTCCTCAAGACGATCTACGACCCGACCGCGACCGAGTTCTCCGCCGAGGTCAGCGCCGTCGCCGACTCCGGCGCCGACGCGATCGTCCTGGTCACCTTCAACGAGATCGTCAACCTCGGCCCGGCCCTCGCCGAAGGCGGCCTGAGCGCCCAGGACATCCCCTGGTACCTCGTCGACGGCAACCTGGCCGACTACAGCGAGACCTTCCCGGCCGGCTTCATGGAGGGCGCCAAGGGCACCTTCCCGGGCGCCGACCCGGCCGAGATCCGCGACCGCCTCCTCGAGGTCGACCCGGAGCTGACCGACTTCACGTACGGCCCCGAGTCCTACGACGCCACCTCGCTCGTCGCGCTCGCGGCGATCGCCGGTGACAGCATCGACTCCGAGACCATCAAGGACAACCTGGTCGACGTCTCCAGCGGCGGCACCAAGTGCACCGGCTTCACCGAGTGCGCCGAGCTGCTCGCCGAGGACAACACCGCCGACATCGACTACGACGGCTACTCCGGCCCGATCGAGTTCTCGCCCGAGGGCGACGTCACCGCGGCGACGATCGGCGTCTACCAGTACCTGCCCGACAACACGTACGAGAACCTCACCTACAGCTTCGGCGAACTGAGCTAACCGAAGCCGCGCAAGCAAGAGCCCCCCGGGACCACAGGACCCGGGGGGCTTCTCCTTGCCCTCGCTAGCTGGCCCGGCCGAGCGTGCCGAGGTACAGCTCCACGACCTTCGGGTCGTCGATCAGGCCGTCACCGGGGCCGGTGTAGGCGCTGCGGCCCTGGTCCAGGACGTAGCCGCGGTCGCAGATCTGGAGGCACCGCCGCGCGTTCTGCTCGACCATGACCACCGTGACGCCGGTCTGGTTGATCTGCTTCGTGTTGAAGAAGACCTCGTCCTGCATCGCGGGGGACAGGCCCGCCGACGGCTCGTCCAGCAGCAGCACCGACGGCTCCATCATGAGCGCCCGGCCCATCGCCACCATCTGCCGCTCGCCGCCCGAGAGCGACCCGGCCCGCTGCGCGCGCCGGTCCCCGAGCACCGGGAACAGGTCCGTCACGAAGTCGAACCGCTCCTTGAACGCCTTGGGCCGCAGGAACACCCCCATCTCGAGGTTCTCCTCGACCGTGAGCGCCGCGAACACGTTGTTCGTCTGCGGGACGAACCCCACCCCCAGCGGCACCAGCTGGTGCGCCTTGCGGTTGGTGATGTCCTCGCCGCGCAGCACGACCTTCCCGGACGTGATCCCCACGAGCCCGAACATGGCCTTGAGCAGCGTCGACTTCCCGGCCCCGTTGGGGCCGATGATGCCGACGAGCTCGCCCTCGTTCGCGTACAGGTCGGTCCCGTTCAGGATCGACACGCCCGGCAGGTACCCGGCGACGACCTCGTCGGCGCGCAGCAGCGCGTCCCCCGAGGCCGCCAGGTGCCCTTCGCGGCTGCACACCTCGGTGGACGACTCGGCGGTCTCGTCGATCGGGGCGCCCGTCGGGCCGATCCCCTCACTCGTCTCGTTGTCGCTCATACCGCCTCCTAATGCTGTGCCGCGTCGTGGTGGGCGCCCAGGTACGCGTCGATCACCCGCTGGTCGGCCGAGATCTGGTCCGGCGTCCCCTCGGTGATGAGCTGCCCGGCCGCCATGACGGCGACCCAGTCCGCGATCTCGTGGACCATGTCCATGTCGTGCTCGACGAACAGCACGGTCATGCCCTCTTCGCGCAGGCCCTTGATGTGCTCCAGCAGCGACTGCTTCAGCGCCGGGTTCACCCCGGCCATCGGCTCGTCGAGCATGATCATCTTCGGGTTCAGCATGAGCGCCCGCGCCATCTCCAGCAGCTTGCGCTGCCCGCCCGAGAGCTCCCCGGCGTAGTGGTCGCGCTTGTCGGCGAGCTTGAACCGCTCCAGCAGGTCCAGGGCCCGGGCCGCGTTGGCGGCCTCCTCCTTCAGCCACAGCCACCGGAACGGGGCGGCCCACAGGCGCTCCCCGAGCTGCCGGTCGGCGCCGATGAGCATGTTCTCCAGGACCGTCATGCGCGACAGCGCCTTCGTGAGCTGGAACGTGCGGACCATGCCCGACCGGGCCACCTGGTACGACCGCATCCGGTCGGCCCGGCGCCCGTCGAAGTCCCACGAGCCCCTGCTGGGCCGGTCGAACCCGGTGAGCAGGTTGAAGAACGTGGTCTTCCCCGCGCCGTTCGGGCCGATGAGCGCGGTGATCGCGCCCCGCTGGACCTCGAGGTGCTCGACGTCCACGGCCACGAGGCCGCCGAACGCGCGCCGCACCCCGGTCGCCGAGAGGATCGCGTCCTGCTTCGGCGCCCCCGGCTCCGCGGGCACGCCCGCGAGGGCCGCGCGCGCGGCGGCGACGCCCGCCTTCTCCTTATCGGACATCGAACATCAGCTCCTTCCGGTTGCCGATGAGCCCCTGCGGCCGGAAGATCAGCAGCAGGACCATTCCCAGACCGAGCAGGAAGAACACCAGCGGGCCCACCTGCGTCGAGTCGATCACGCTCGGCGGGATCACCTCGGCGGAGATCGCCTGGATGAGCCCCTGCGCGAGGATGTTGTACAGGAACCAGAACAGCGCCGCGCCGAGCACGGGCCCGAAGATCCGGGCCGCGCCGCCGAGGATGAGCACCACGTAGAAGTAGAACGTGAAGTCCGTGGTGAACCCGTCCGGCTGGACGTTCGCGCGGCTGAGTGCGAACACGAAGCCCGCGACCGCGCCGATGATCCCGCCCAGGACCAGCGCCTGCATCTTGTACGCGAAGACGTTCTTGCCGAGGCTGCGCACGGCCTCCTCGTCCTCGCGGATGCCCTTGAGGACCCGGCCCCACGGGCTGTGGATGAGGAACGCCATGATCGCGAGGATGACCAGGACGAGCGTCCAGCCCACGACCATGACCCACGTGTCCCGGTAGGAGTACTGGAGCTCGAAGATCCCGAAGTCCACGGCCAGGCGGCCGCCGTCCATCGACACGAACAGGAACGACCAGGTCGTGTCGCGGTCCCACGGGATCATCTCGAAGAACGGCTCCGAGAAGCCGCGCATGCCGTCCGAGCCGCCGGTGGTGTCCGCCCAGACCGTGGCGCGCGCGATGCGCCGCACGATCTCGGCCGCCGCGATCGTCACGATCGCAAGGTAGTCGGCCCGCAGTCGCAGCGTCGGGATGCCCAGCAGCAGCGCCATGACGCACGCCGCGAGCAGCCCGATCACGATGCCCCACCAGAACGGCAGGCCCCACGCGACCACGCTGAGCGCCAGGCCGTACGCGCCCATGGCGGCGAACGCCGCCTGGCCGAAGTTGAGCAGGCCCGTGTACCCGAACTGGAGGTTCAGGCCGATCGCGCCGAGGGCGTAAATGAGCATCGTCGGGCCGATGGCCTGCGTCAGCGCCTGGCTGAATACGAATTGCCAATCCATCGCGTGGCCCCCTAACCGATTCGCTCGCGGCGGCCCAGGATGCCCTGGGGACGGGTGAGCATGATGATGATGAGGACGACCAGCGCGCCGACGTACTTCAGTTCGGGCGCGATCACGAGGGTCGACATCTGCACGAACACGCCGATGAGCATCGCGCCGACGAACGCGCCGAACGCGGTGCCCAGCCCGCCGAGGACCACGGCCGCGAACACGAGCAGCAGCAGGTGCTGGCCCATGTCGAACTTGACGCCGTCGCTGATCGACAGGAACACGCCCGACATGGCGGCGAGCGCGCCGCCGATCGTCCACACCAGGCGGACGACCTTGTTCACGTCGATGCCGGTGGAGGCCGCGAGCGACGGGTTGTCGGCGACCGCGCGGGTCGCCTTGCCGAGCCGGGTGTAGACCAGCGCCAGGCCCACCGCGATGCAGACCGCGAGCGCGATCGCGCCGGTGACGACCTCCTTCGGGGTGATGACCAGCCAGCCGAAGTCCCAGGGCTTCTGCCCGACGTACTCGGTGTAGCGCTGGCGCTCGCCGCCGACGAAGAACAGCGTGGCGTTGCGGATGAGCAGGGCCACGCCGATCGAGATGATCATCATCGAGACCAGGCCGGTTCCTCTGCGGCGCAAGGGGGACCACAGTCCCCAGTCCTGCGCCCAGCCGAACGCGGCGCCCAGGACGACCGCGGCGATCGCGGCGAGCCACACGGGCACGCCGAACGTGACGTTGAACAGCAGCGCCATGACGCCGCCGAAGGTGACCAGGTCGCCGTGGGCGAAGTTGGTGAGGCCTGTCGTGCCGAAGACCATGGACAGGCCGACGGCCGCGAGGGCGATCATGAGGCCGAAGTGGAGGCCGGAGACCAGGAGGCTGATGGCGCGGGTCGCCCCGCCCTCGCCTTCGATCTCGCCGACCTCGTCGGCCGCGGCGTCGTCGGCGGCGGCGTCCTCGCTCTCGGAGGACTCCTCGCCGGGCTCGGCGCTCGATTCGCCGGAGGAGGGCGTCTCGCCGCCGCCGGGGCTCTCGCCCGGGGTGCAGCCGTCCACCTGGGTGTCGAGCGGGAACAGGGCGGTGCGGTCGCCGGTGACGTTGACTTCGAGCTGCGGTTTGCAGTTGCGCACGACGAGGCCCTCGGGCAGGGTGGACTCGTCGAGGGTGACGACGTAGTCGCCTTCCGCTTCGAGCGGAACGGCCCAGGTGCCGTCCTCGGCGGTGGTGACGGTGGCGATCTCCGTCCCCGACGCGTCGGACACGGTGATCGACACGCCCGCCACAGGTTGGTCCTGCTGGTCGTCGAGTGTGCCGTGGATGCCGAACGCGTCCTGTGCGGCGGCACTGCTGCTCACCCCCAGACACAGCGACAGGCCGGCCAGCGCAGCCGACAGCAGCAACAATGCTCGTCTCAATGGGCCCCCTCGGGAGGTTTGGGCGTCGGAACCCGCCGGGTGCAACGTTCGAGAAACACAGAACGGCGGGAGTGAGTCGGATCTTAAAGAGACCTGTCTTACAACAGCACCTGTCGTTATGGAACCGTTGCAAATGTGGCGCGAATGTTACCGCCGCGTCGCCTGCGACGCGGCGGTCGTGCCACACGGTCGTTTCGGTATCGTTCGGCACCAGTGAACACTTCCCGGCCGCCCCGCCCGCCGCCGCACCCCCTCCTCCACCACCTCCGCTGCCCTGGGGCCACCGCGCCGACACGGGGTGTGAGAGGATATTGCCCGCTCGGGGCAGTAGCTCAGCTGGTTAGAGCAGGGGACTCATAATCCCTGGGTCGCGGGTTCAAGTCCTGCCTGCCCTACCAAAGACGATTTACTCGAACCCTGGTCACCTTTTAGAGGTGGCCGGGGTCCGTCGTATTGCTCCTGCCTGAACGTGCAGGATCTTGATTCGTTGAGGTGCTTGTGGAGGGGCTCGATGTGGGCTGCTGTGGTGCTTCGGGTGATGACCGGTGCTCCAGCGGTGTCCACTTCGACGTAGAGCTTGTCGAAGCAGAGTGCACCGAGGGTGCGTCGCAGGTCGTCGGGTAGTTCTTTGAAGAGCTTTCGCGGCTGGACGAGCAGCTCAAGTATCGTGGTGATGCGTCTTCTCGCCGTTTTCAGATCGATCTCGGTGGCCTCATCAAGGCTCGATTTGACCTTGTCGCGTTCGAGGCTGACCTCATGCATCCGGGTCGTGAGTTTCTCGGCGGGCCAGCCGGGCTGGCCTACCAGGTTGAGCAACTCGTCTTCCAGGTGGTTCAGGCGGGTGAGCTCGTTTCGCAGGCGCTGGCGGAGTGCTTTGGTTGTGGATTGTCGTGCGGTGATGGCTTCGGTGAGGTGCTGTTCGACCTCGGAGCGCTCTTCGGGTGTGATGGTGAGCGTGGCATAGTGGGCTTCAACGGCCGCTTCGACTTCGGCGAGCGTGAAGCGGGGTAGGTCACAAGTGCGACGCTCCCGTCCTGCGCACCGGATGTAGAAGTGGACGCGACCGGTGTGACTGCGGGCCGGTTCCAAGATGATGCGCCCGGCGCAGCGGTGGCACCACAGCCCGCCTTTGAGGTAGTGGTCCCAGACGCGTTGGCGGGTACCGCGGTGACGTTCGGCGAGGACGGCTTGGACGCGGTCGAACAGATGGGGTTCGATCAGGCGTGGATGCCGTCCTTGGTGCTCCTCGCCGCGCCAGAGCACGTAGCCGAGGTAGTAGCGGTCCCGCAGAATCTTCTCGAGCTGGCTCACTGAGACTGGAGAGCCCGCGGGATGGGTTTTGGTGGGGCGGTTGCGCAGCCCCGCTTCGGTGAGGGCATCGCGAAGCTCGCGCTGGCTGTATTGCGCGGTGGCGAACAGTTCGAAGGCCGTGATGATGAACGGGCTGCGGTCGGCGTCCAGCTCGACAGTGGCGACGTTGCGGCCATCGATCTTCTTGCGGACGTTGAGGTATCCGAGCTTCGCGCGGCCGGGGGTGCCGCCACGGGCTGCCTTAGCGGCCATTTTGAACGACACGTCGGCGCCGAGTTTGCGGGATTGGTACTCTTTGACGCCGTCGAGGATGAGGGAGACCAGATCGCCTTCGAGGCTGGCGTCGGAAGGCTCCTGCGTGGAGATCAGCTCCACGCCGAGCTTGCGGAAGTTCTCGCGGGTCACCATGGCTTCGTAGGCGTTACGGAAGGCGCGGGAGCGCGAGTAGACCAGCACGACATCGACGTCCTGCTGGTGGTAGACGCGCTCCAGGAGCTTCTGGAACTGCGGCCTGCGATCGATAGAGGTACCCGAGCCGCCCGGCTCGGGGTATTCATCGATGATGTCCAGGTCGTGCTGGTCGGCGTAGCGGTGGCAGTCGGTCTTCTGGCTCGCAATCGAGTCGCCGTATTCCTCCTCGGCGGTCCCGGTCTGCGCCTGCCGGGTGGTCGAGACGCGATAGTAGGTGAGCGTGCGGCGGCGGCGGTTACTCATCGGTCGATTTGCTCCGTTCTCCGTTGGTGTGGTGGGTCGGCTGCCAGCGGGCGGCGGGTCCGGCGTCCCGAGCGTGCTCGGCCGGGTCGCTGTCGGCGGCAGCGACGAGCAGGTCAGCAAGGGCCCGGAGGTCGATCCGGGTCCGGCGTGCGCCGAGGATGCGGACACGGTGCTCAGACGCGGCCATGGCAGTCCGATCCCCGGGTGCCGGATGCATCCAAGTAGGCGATGAGGTCTTGGATCGTATGAACGGTGAGGCTGCCGTCATCGAGGCAGTCAGGTTCCGACGCGAACCGCAAGACGAGGCCGCGATCGCGTAGTCCCTGCCGCAGCACGGGAATGTCGGTGCTGGAGCGGCTCAGGCGGGCGTGGTCTTCGACGATGAGGACCCGAGCGGCGGTATCGGCGGCGCGCTCGAGCATGCGGCGGTAGCCGGGGGGAAGCTTCCCGGGGGTGGGGGCAGGGCCGACGTCGGCGAACGCGCCAGTGATCTCGATGCCATGCTCGGCGGCGAACTCCCGACAGTATTGCTCCTGCCTGATGATCGATGTTCCGGTCGGGTCGATGGCCGCACGTGCGTAGAGCACGGCACGCATCGGCTGCTGCGATTGGTTCTGTTCGGTCATGGACTGGTCCTGCTTCCTGCGATTTCTGGCCGGGACGCGCACCGCATCAGAGGCGGCTTGCGGCCGCCGCCTCCCGATTGGGAGGCGGCGGCGAGCCGGACGATAGGGCGACTGCTGGTGCCGGGCAAGCCGCCGACAGCGCCGGCGCTGCCGCGTGCGCGTTGCCAGTAGCAACCGGTGGCCGCGCGCTCGTACCGTCGGCATCATGAGGGCCGTCGGAAGACGAGCACATCTTCATGGGCCCTGGCGAACACGGTCCGTCCCGCAGCACGCGCCCGGCGGACGTTATGCAGGTGGAAGAACGTCACGCTCGGCGAGAGCCTGGTGCCATCCCAGCGCGACAAGAGCGCGACCCGACGTTCAGCGAGCGTGAACCCGGCGGCGATCCCGGCACGGATCACGGCGGAAGGGAAGTCGACCAACTGCCCCGCCTCGGTGAACGGGCGCGACGTGACGACTGCATACCCACCCGGCTTCAGCGCTGCCAGACAGCCCCCGAAGACCGCTTCCAGACCGGCCTGCAATCGAGGCGCCGACGAAGTCGCCAAGGACTCGGGCTTCGGCTTGCCGGCACTGTAGCGGTGAGCGCGGTTGCGGATCTTCCCACCGGTCACCCGCGAGGTGTCCGGCTGCCCATGGGTCACAGCACCATAGGGAGGGCTGGTGAGTACCATATCGACCGCCCGAAGCCGCTTCCTGCTCAACAGCGGCGCGAGGTCCGCCGCATCCCCTGCGAACACCGCACCCCAGGACCCGGGGTACGCGGTCATGGCGGCCTCGACGTTGGCGCGCGCCAACTCCACCCACTCCGGCTCCAAATCGACGCCGTAGCCGTTCCGGCCCTGCGCGATCGCCTCGATCAGGGAGGTGCCGACCCCGCACATGGGGTCCAAGACCGTGTCGCCGGGCTCGGAATAGCGGGCGATCGCGGTGGCGGCGATATGCGGCCACATCTTCGCCGGGTGAGCGTTCCCGGCCACGTACGCAGCAGTGCGCTGGCGGTGCGGCTTCGTCTGCCCAGTCGCCCAGATACTCGGCAGCGGCCGAGGAGCACGGCTAGCCACGAGCACCACCCGCCACTTCAGTTCGGCGCCAGACTCCGACGCCCCAATGCGAGCCGGGCGTCGTCGGATCGCCGCCACCCGCCTCCGGGCTCGTTTTGACCGCGGCGTCGAACACAGGTGGCGCGGCGGCGACCAGATAGGCCGTGAAGGACAGCGGCAGGAACGTGACATCGGTGAGCGTGGCGATGTCGACCGCATCCTGCTCCGAGCGCCCCACCAGCAAGAGCAGCCCGCCCGGCTTCAGCGCCCCAATCGCCGCCTCCAGTGCACCCGGGCAGTGCAGCAGCCACGCCGAGGCCGCAACCATCCCGGCCTGGTACTGGTGCAGCTTCGCCGCGAGCGTGGACTCGCAGACCGCCTCCATGCTCGTCCGGCGCTGGCCGAAGGCTGGCACGTTGCCGAGCGCGCGGGTCGCTGTGGCGCGGCGGCGGTAGAGGACATGAGTGCGCCGCCCCGCAATGGGAGCGGCCTCCCACCCTGGAAGATCGACGGTGATGACCATGCCCATGGGTGCGAGCTCGTCGAGGAGCCCGTCCACGAGGTCGACAGCGTCCCGGACGGTCCAGACCGTGAGCGGAACGTCGAGGCTGCCGACACGGGCGACCGCCATCGGCGGCTGTTGCATGCGGTTAGGCAAGAGCGCGTCTCACCGAAGAACCGAGAGATCCAGGCACCTTGTATAGGCAGCGGGTGCGCGCGTATCGATCACGGAACGTAGGAGTGCGCGCACCCGGCAAAGACGACAAATCGATATTTCTCGACAGGGGTCTACGTCGCTGCCGCCTCCCGGCAAGCGCCTCATGCGCAGATCGAGTTCTGAGCAGGATCCTCGTTGCGCTCGATGTAGCAGCTCCAGTTCGCTGTGGAAACAATGGTTGAGATGTACGGGCGGGGGATGCGGGTGAGCCACCCGCACTTGCCCTCCGTCACGAACTTGACCTCGAGAAGAGGCCAAGTCCCAGACGCATCCGCATGCCTGCCCTCAAAATTTCGACGCCTTCGGTTCCCGGTGCGGTTCCTACGTTGCCGTGGTCACTGCGTGAAGCGCCACCGCAACCGACACGGATGTGGCGATCATGAGGGCAGTGCCCCCGGACGCAACCGCGATCCCAGCGGCGCAGGCGATTGCGAGGATCACCACCCATCGCAACGGCAGGCGATCGCGCGGCGCTCCCTCATCGTCTGCAGGCTTTTTCATCAGGTTCTCCTTCGTTAGAAGTGCTACGAGCCAAAGGCTCTCGTGGTCAGCGATCGGTCGCTGTGCACAAGTGTCGGTGGCGGAAACACCGCTCCGCAAGTACACTGGGAGGGCGTCTTGATCCGCCTTAGAACGACATGACTGACAAGTTGCATATTCAAAGGCGGATCAAGACGCTCAGAATAAGGAGCCTGGATGAATTTCGAGATTCTTTTCCTTGACCTCGAGCCCCTGTCGGCAAGCGAGCGGGCGCGTCTCGAGGCCCGGCGGGTCAAACTTCAGAAGATGCGATCCTCGATCGAGAAGGCGTCCACGGCATTGCGTCAAATCCCGACCGCTGACCGCTTGCCCCCACGCTTGCTAGTCCGGGAAGCCTTCGCCCGTAGAACCGTGCCAGCACCGGCGACTGATCGCGTGTCGGACCGGCGACCGCTTCCACGACAGGACCGTCCGCCAGCGACACGCTTGGTCTCTCCCAATGGCATAGCGCTGAAGACGTACCTACTCGCCATGTACATTGCGCAGACTCGCCCCGAGGGCCGCAAGACCCGCAACACCATCCCCATAGATGCGGAGGACAGGGTCAGCTGGGTCAGCCTGCTCGCGACCCCCGCAACGCCATTGAAAGGTCGCTACAGCCTGGCGCCTCGCGACAAGACCCGGCGCCAACTGATGAGCGCGCTCAAACGGCTCTCTAGCCCTGAAGTTCAACTCGTACGACTCCCAAATAGTGATAAATCGGTAGGAAAGTACGAAGAGTTCGAACTGCTCCATGAGCGCGGAGCGCCTCTCGATGGTGGGATCAACGACGAGCGCTACACCGTCCCCGTTCCCGGCAAGAACCTCCTGCTCAGCCTTCCCTCCGGACTGCTACAGAACGGGTGGATCCATCTTCTTGAGGACAGCGAAATTGCATTCCTGCTCATGGTTTCCTGGCTGCATGCTCGGTACAAGACCAAAGACGTCTTCATCGACAGCGACCGACGCCTGCTCCAGTTTGGCCTCAGTAGGGATGCATATGAGTCGCACCGCTTCCTTCGGCGCTGCGGCCTCATTGACGTGGATGAGGACCCAAGACGCCACCTCGAAGGGGGCCGCGTTACCGACTACGCGGAGGATCCGAACCCTCGCCTGCATCGGTTCACACTTCTCAAGGAAGGGTTTCAACAGAGCGCCGCCGAAACCATCGAGGCCGTCATTACTAGACGGATCGGGCGAGAGAGTCCTAGATAAATTCCCATTTTACTCCAGAAAACCGTCAGGGTGCAGTAGCCCAGACATCGACCCATTTTCAAGGTTGCGAGATTGGAGGGTTAGTACCCGTACGGTCACGTGTGTGAAGTAGTTGAGCTAGTCTCTCAATGAACACTAGGGATGAAATCATTGC
The DNA here is from genome assembly GCA_040643255.1 of Glycomyces sp. NPDC047369. Classification (GTDB taxonomy): domain Bacteria; phylum Actinomycetota; class Actinomycetes; order Mycobacteriales; family Micromonosporaceae; genus Glycomyces. The sequence continues at coordinate 314,471 of JBEYTX010000006.1, forward strand.
CGTGTCGGAAGGTGCATGTCGGTGATCGAACTTGGAGACTTGCCGGAACTCGGGCGGGCTCCCCGAGTGCGGCCAGCGTACCGCATTCTCGGCCGGGCCCACGCGAGCGTAAAGGGTCTTTTCGGAGCAGTATCGGTGCTCGACGACGCGCGCCGCTCCGCTAATCCATCCAAAAAAGGCCGGATGTCGCACATAGAGCATGATGTACTTCGCGCAGCAATCATATTCACTTCGGCTGGTCTCGACGCGTCCATGAAGCGTCTTGTTCGAGATGCGGGCCGTGCACTCCTTGAACAAAGTAATAGCAGCGCTGCCAAGAGATATCAAGCTTTCTTGAAGAACGAACTCTCGAAACCAGTGGCTGCTACTAGTGCTTTTATAAATGCAGTGACCGCCCCTAATGCGGCCGACCGGTTGATCGATTTGTACATCGACCAGCAAACAGAAAGTAGCTTCCAAAAAAGCGGCCATCTCAAGACAAGGGTGCGAGATGCACTTGGAATCCCTGCGCAAGCGGTAACCGATCTTGAACTCGAGAGTCTCGATGAGTTCTTCAAGGCTCGAAATAAGATCGTTCATGAAATGGATCTCGTCGACCCGGCGAACTCGATTACCCAGAATTCAAGAGCGCCCGAAGATGTAGTCGCGATGTGTAGCTATGTGTTCGAGACGGGAGCCAGATTGATGCGAGCTGCCGCATCGGCCGTGAAAAAGGCTGGCGCCTAAAACTCCTTGCCTCCCCGGGCAACTGCTAGTCGCTTGGTTATGACCAGGAAACATACCCCCATAAGGTCAATATTCGCTATCCAGGCGCATGCCGCGATCTTTGAGCCATTGGGCCATCGCTTCTTTCACCTCGCGGCGGCGGCGTGTGATGGTCCCCGGGCTCAGGCCGAGTTCCTTGGCATACTCGGCGACGGGCTGTGCGCTGATGAAGGTCGCCCAGATGAGTTCGACCTGGGCATCGGTGAGCGCCCCGTCAGCGACGGCCTCGTCGAGGACGAGGTCGATGTGGCCGTACTGGGGCCGTGGCGGGTGCGATTCGTATTCGCTGGAGACCAGCGCCTCGTGGTATTGGGCCAGTTCGCGGGCGTAGGCGCGGGCGCCGGTGTAGGCGCGGTTGGTCAGGCGGCTGGCGATGCGCGGGCAGCGCAGGTCGATATCGGCGAGTGCGGCGATGAACGCCTCGATGGCGGCTGCGGCGAGGTCGGCGCGGTCGATGAACTCCGGCGCGGTCCAACGCGCTTTGCGGTAGGCGTTACGCAGGCCCGGGAGCGCGATCCCAGCGCACACGGTGGTCCAGGGTGCCGCCTGGGTCCGGGCGGCTTGGACCAGGTAGGTCGAGACGGCGTCTTTGACGGCATCGGTGGTGCCACGGGTGTGGAGGAGGCGATGGGCCTCGGTGACGGGCACGGGCCGGTCCTCGAGACCGTCGATGACGGTGCCGTCGAGGACGAGCGCATCTGGTCCGGTGGTCAGTTCGGTGTAGGCGGCGCGGACGAGCTGGAGCGGCTTGGGGGCTGCTTCGCGGGTTCGCATGGCGGTCTCCTTCGGGACGGGCGAGGCCGGTCGCCTCGCGCAGTCCTTACTGGGCTCGCGCACCCGCGGGTGCGTCCAGCCTTTCGCGCACCCCACGCCTGAGGGGCGCGCACCTTCACCCACGCACACTCGCTGACCTGCACGCACCCTGCCCTGACGCACCCGCGCACCCATCCTTGCCGAGCCGCTGTCGGTGGCGCGAGAGTGCGCGCACCCTCGCACCGCTGTTTTGCCGTCTCCTGTCGTTTTCGCCTGGTCGGGTGCGTGCGGGGTGCGCGCATGCCGACCGGTTCTCGCGCACCTTCTGCCGTACCCGGGTGAGTCAGTTGGACAGATGGCTGGCTCGGGCTTCCGCTGACGCGGGTGCGGTCCAGGCGTCCTGTTTCGCATCCGACCTTGAGGGAGGTGGTGTCTCACCGAGCACCGACCCCGTCGCCGAGGAGCCCGGTCGACCCGGTCTGACCCCCGGGTCGACCCCACGCATCGATCCGCCACGGGGGTGCGGACGTGGGAGAGGCTCACCAACCATTTCGGGCCCGGCTGGCCCGTTGGCTGCCGCCGGTCGCGGCGGCAAGCGCAGGCGCCGGGGTGCTGGTGTTCGCGGTGCCGGGCGCTGCCTGGGCGGGCACCGAGGACATCATCCGGGTGCTCGACAATCTCCGGTTCTGGATCGTGGGGATCGCGGGAACGCTCGCGGCCGTCATGCTCACCATCGCCGGGCTCCGGTACCTCCTCGCGTCCGACCCCGGCGAGACGGAGAAAGCGAAAACGCTCCTTCGAGGTGCGGCGATCGGGTTCGCGATCGTGGTGCTGGCGGTCCCGCTGGTGGAGATCCTCAAAGCGATCCTGGGGCCGGCGTGATGGACGTGCTCTCGGATCTGTTCACCGACCTGTGCGAGTTGATCTATCGCGCGATCGCTGACATCCTGTCGTGGCTGCTGGCCTTGCTCCGCGACTGGGAGTGGGTCGCGCTCTCCGACGATATTTACTACGCGGCGATTCCGTTCGTTCCGCAGTTCCAGGTCGTCGTCGCCTCTTCCTATGCGCTGGTGATCGTGGTCGGCGGCGTCATCGTCATGTCGCAGGAGTCGCTGCAGACCCGCTATTCCGTCCGCGAGATCGCGCCCCGCCTTGTCGTTGGTTTCCTGCTTTCCGGGCTGGCGGTGACGATCTGCTTCCAGGCGTTTCAGCTCAATTGGCAGATCGTCGGTGCGTTCCTCGACACGCCTGAATTCACCAAGCCCGAGGTGATGGGCGAGACCGAGGCGTTCGAAGACGAGTTCGGGATGCTCGGTTGGTCGATGGAGGAAATGACGGCCGCCGATTACCTCCTCGCTGCGGTCTACAAACTCGTGTGCATTGCCGCGGTTGTGGTGCTGCTGGTGACCGCGATTCTCCGCAATGTCTGCTGGTTCTTTGTTATCGCTTTGTCTCCGGCGGCACTGGCCTGTCACGGTCTGCCGGTGACTGAGCGGTTCGCGGTCTATTGGTGGCGGATGCTCGGCGCGTGTCTGGCCTCTTCGATCGGCCAGGCGGTCCTGATCTGGATTTATATGCAGATGACCGGTGCGGTCTATTTCGGGATGGTCAATGACATCGTCCCGATGGACGGGTCTATGCGGTCGTCCTGGTCTGGATGATGTGGCGCCTGCATCTGGAGTGTTTCAAGATCGCCCGAGGCAGGCCGGTCTCCATCCCCGGTTCGCGACTCCTTGCGGCCGCATTCCTGTCCCGGGCGGGCAGTAGCGGACGCAAACGCACGATCGATGTTTCCGATTCGGCGTGGGGCCGCAAAATGGAGCCGCCGTGGAAACGGCGCAAGCAAAGCGAGAGCGGCGATCAGGCTGCTCCGGATCGGTTCCCTGATCTGCCGCCCGAGCCCGCGGGATTCGGCGACTGGGCCGCATTCCGGGCCGGCGTCGACGCCCAACGCACCAATCCGACCAGCGCCGAAGCAGGGCGATCACCGCTGGAGGATGGCGCGCCGGTCCCGACCGGCAGCGCCGTCCGGATCCGATCTGTCCGCTACCCCGAGGGGGGCCATCGCCCCGCACCCGTCGGCGAGCAGGCGGGGCCGTCGCCGGATTCGCCGCTGGCCGATGCCGGCCCCGGACCGGTGCAGGGAGAGGTGCCGCTCAGCGAGCGTCGCGACGGGCAGTTGCTGCGGGTTCGCCCGCCCGAGGAACCGCCGGTGGTGCGGGTCCGCACCGACCAGGTCGTGCCCTTGGCTGAGCGGCGAACAGAGGCCGTCGACGCCAACCGGGAGCGCGAGGCCGATGCTGCCGCTGCCGCGGTCAAGGCGAGCGCTGAGGAGCGTCGCCGCCAGGAGCAGGCAGCGCTCGAGCAGGCCGAGCTGCGTGCGAGGGCGAAGGCGGCGATGGCGCGCATGGCCGGTGCCAACGGCGGTGCGGCGGTCCACGAGGTGCCTCCGGCCCGCAAGGAGCACGCGTTCCCGCCGCCGAAACCCGCCCCGCGGCCCGAGGGCGGTGCGCGGTGATGGATCGCGGTGTCTACGTTCCGGCCGACTTGGATTTGGCCGACAAGGTGCTGTTTGGGTTGACCGCCCGCCAGGTCGCCGTGGTCACCCCGGCGGCGCTGGGCCTGTGGTGGTTGTGGCAGTCCTTCGCGGGCCAGGTGCATCCGGTGTGGCTGCTGCTGGTCTCGGCACCCGTCGCCGCTGCGTCGCTCGCGCTCGCGCTGGCCCGCAAGGACGGGGCCACGCTCGACCGGCTCGTGTGGGCGGCCCTGCGCTCGCCCCGGGCCCCGCTCGCCGCCGGGGCCCCGGCACCGGATGTCGTCCGTGCGGCGGCGCGGGTGGCCGGGCGCAGGCGTCTGACGCGGGTGCGGCCCCTCCCGTCCCCGGTCGCGGGAATTGACGAGCGCGGGGTCTTGGATTTGGGCCCGGCCGGGTCGGCGGTCGCGCTCGCCTGCCAGACGGTGAACTTCGACTTGTGCGCCCCGGGCGAGCAGGCCGCGCTGTGCGAGGCGTTCGGACAGCTCCTCCATACCGTCGAGGGCCACCTGCAGGTGTGCCTGACCCACCGCCCCGTCGACCTGACTGGGTACCTCACCGGGCTCGACGCCCGTGCTGAGGCGCTCGGGGACGGGGCGCTGCGGGCGGCGGCCGAGGCGCACCGGGGCTGGCTCGCGCACCTCACCGCCGGGCCGGGGTTGCTCGCCCGCGAGGTGACGGTCGTCGTCACCGAGTCCGATACCGAGGCTGCGGCGCGTGCGGCGGGCCAGGTGGAGTCGTTCTGCGCCCAGATCGGCGCCGAAGCGACCCGCCTGGACCGATCCCAGCTCTCCGAGCGGGTCCGGTTCGCTCTCGACCCGTTCGGGACCGCGGGCCCGGCGTTCGGGAGCTGGTCGCGATGAGCGCCTTCCGCAATGCCCGAGCCGCGCGCCGGACAGCGGTGCTCGAGGCCGACCTGTGGCCCGACACCACCACCGTCGAGCTGCGCCGATTCCGCACCGGCGATTCCCTGGGCGCAGTCCTGCTGGTCACCGGCTACCCCGCGACACTGCCGTGGGGGTGGCTCGGCAGGCTCGCCGTCCCCGGCGTCCGCGCCTCGATCAGCCTCCACCTCGACGGCGTCCCGGCCCCGGTCGCGGCGATGCAGTTGCAGCGCCGCCGCGCGCGACTTGAGTCCCAGCGCCGCTACCAGGCGGTGCGCGGGCGCCTCGAAGACCCAGCGGTGGAGGCCGCGGCCGCTGACGCCGCCGACCTGGCCGCCCAGGTCGCGCGCGGGCACGCCCAACTCCACCGCCAGGCCGTCTACGTCACCGTCTGCGCCGAGACGCCCGAGGATCTGGATCTGGCGTGCGCGCGCATCCGCTCCCGCGCGGCGGCGGCGATGATCGACCTGCGGCCCGCCACCGCCCGGCAGCTCCTCGGTGCGGTAGCGACTGCGCCGTTCGGGATCGACCCGGTCGGCGCGCGCCGGACGGTCGACACCGCCAGTGCCGCGGCGGCGTTCCCGTTCGCCTCGCCCGACCTGCCTGGGCCCGTGCCCGATACCGCGGTCCTGGTCGGGTTGAACGTCTTCTCGGGGGCGCCGGTCCTGTGGGACCGGTGGGTCTCGCTCGACAACCACAACAGCGTGGTGATCGCCCGGTCCGGGGCCGGGAAGTCGTATCTGACGAAGACGACGGTCTTGCGCGAGCTCTACCAGGGCGTGCGGGTCGTCGTCATCGACCCCGAATCGGAGTACCTGGACCTCGCCAGCCACGTCGGCGGGGCCGTCCACCAGCCCGGCGCGCCCGGCGCGCGCCTCGACCCGCTCGCGATGCCGGTCGCGGGCGAGGCCGACGAACTCAGTCGGCGCAAGCTGTTCGCGGGCACGGTTATCGAGACGCTGCTGGGCGAGCGGCTGCCGGGGGCCGAGGCCGCGGTCCTGCAGCGCGCGGTCGCCGCCTGCTACGAGGCCGCCGGAATCGGCGACGACCCCGCCACCTGGGGCCGCCGGGCCCCCGCGCTCGCCGACGTCGCCGCCGTGCTCGCTGACGAGGCGGCCGGTGCCGACCTCGCCGCCCGCATCGGTCCGTGGACCGGGCCCGGCACCGTCTTCGACACCGCGAACGATCCGTTTACGCCCTCGGGAGCGCTCCAGTCGGTTTCGCCGCTGGAGGTGTGGGACCTCGCCTTGGTCGCTCCCGAGCTCGCGCCGGTGGTGACGCTTCTGGTGCTCGACCAGATCTGGCGGTCTCTGCGTCCCGGTGGTCCGCGCACGCTGGTGGTGGTCGATGAGGCGTGGCTGATGCTGCGCACCGGCCAAGGCGCCGCATGGTTGAGCCGCTTGGCGAAATCGGCCAGGAAGCGAAACTGCGGGCTCGCGGTGGTGACGCAGGACGCCGAAGACGTCACCGGGTCCGAACTCGGGCGCACCGTCATCCACAACGCGGCCACGCAGGTGTTGCTTCGCCAAGCGCCGCAGGCGGTTGACGCGATCGCCGAGGCGTTCAAGCTCACCGCTGCCGCTGCGGGATTCGTCGGCTCGGCCCAACGTCATCAACGGACTCGGCACGACCACATAAACCGCACCATCAATCTCACGGGGGAAGCACTAATGAACACGCAATGGACACTCGCACTTCTGCAAGTGCGCAACTGGATCGACGAGGTCCGGTCCGCACCCGCGCGCGGCGGCATGCCCGACGAAGTCGGCTATACGGCCGCCATGGTCGTCTGCTCACTCGGGGCCGCCGCCATCATCGCTGGCGTGGTGCTGGTCGCGGCCGGGGCCATCAAGCTCTGACCTGGTGGTGCCGACATGGAATCCACACCACTGTGGGAGCGGCATCTCGACCGACGCGACCGCGGCTCGGGCCTGGTCCAGGGCGTCATCGGCGCCTTCGTCGTCGTCGTGCTGATGCTGCTCGTCTTCCAGTTGTGCATGTGGCTGCACGCCTACCACGTCGCTGCCGCCGCCGCCCAGACCGCGCTGGCGACCGGCAGAACCGAGGACGGCACCGTCGCAGCGGCCTCCGGGGAAGGCGAGGATTTGCTGGCGCGCAATGCAGGCGGCTCGCTCATCGTCTCTGCCATCACCGTCGACCAGGGCGCCGAGACCGTCACCGTCACCGTCACCGGCGAAGCCCCATCGCTCCTCCCGGCCCTCGGCCTGGACTGGCCGGTCGAGGTGCAAGCAGTCGGGCCCAGGGAACGCTTCGTCCCGGCGGGAGGGCAGTGACATGGCCTCCTACGACCCGCACCTGCTGCGCCCCGGTGCCGCCGAAGGGCTCGGACAGCGAACGCTGCCAAAGCAAGCCGGTTCGGGCATCCTCCAGACCCTCATCATGGTCCCGGTCCTGGCGCTGGTGGCGATGCTCGGATTCGCCTTCGGCAAGCTTGCGCTGGCGCAGATCACGACGGCCGGTGCCGCGCACGCCGCCGTCCGCGCCGCAACGCTCGAACGGACCCTCGGCGCGGCCGAAGCCGCCGGGCAGGCCGCCGCCGAGATCGGGACCGCCGCCTACTGTTCGAGCGTCTCGATCGACATCGGCGGCGACCTGACACCCGGCGGGGTCATCACCGCGACCCTCACCTGCACCGTCACCGGCACCGGGGTCGCCGTCCTGAACGGGCGCACCATCACCGCCGAAGCCTCATCCCCGGTAGACCGATGGCGAGGCGACGTGGCATGACCGACGCGCTCCTGCTCGACAGCAGTCCACGGTCCGGTCTCGGTCCCCGCCGTCGCGACGGCGGATTCGCGACCCCCTTCGCCCTGGCGATGCTCTTCGCCTTCTTTGCCGCAGTGGGGCTGTCCTTCGACGGCGGCGGTGCAGTCGCGGCCAAAGTCCGTGCCGCCACCGCCGCAGCCGAGTCCGCTCGGGCCGGGGCGAATGAGATCGATATCGCCTACTTTCGCCAATCCGGGATCGTCCGCCTCAATCCACCCGCAGCCGAAGCCGCCGCCAGCGCCTGGCTGGCCGCCACCGGCATGAGCGGCTCCGTCACGGCCACCTTCGCCGACGTCACCGTCACCGCCGCGACCACCCACAACACCCAGATCCTCTCCGCGTTCGGCCTCAGCACCTTCAACGTCACCGCGACGGCCACCGCCGAACCCGACCAAGGCGACACACCCACCGCGCTTGACCACCCCGCCGTACATGAGAGGAACGGGCCATGACCAGGATCGCCACCGAACACCATCACCACCACCCGGCCGAACCTGTCCGGCTTCCCTCCCTGGCCGCCAGAGCGACCTGGGCCATCATCGCCGGCCTCGGGCTCTGCGCACTGCTGGTCGGTGTGCCGTTCATCCTGCTCGCAGCGTTCGGCTGGCCGCCGCCGTTCCCTGATGCGACGGCGTGGAAGTACCCGCATCTGTTCACCAACGAGATTCTCGCCAGCGCCCTCGCCTGGGCCGGATGGATCACCTGGGCCTGGCTCCTCATCGTCGTGCTCCGCGAAGCCGTCCACGCCCTCCGCTGGGGCATCAACCCCGAGCACCTACGTGACGCCGCCAGTCCGGTCCGGTGGCTCGCCGGCGCGCTCATCGGTGCCGTCGCAGCCCTCTGGCCTGCGACAACCCAGGCCGCGCTACCGGCGCCTGCCGCCGCGACCACAAGCCTCGAACTCGACGACCCGGAGTCTGTCGAGAACAACCCCGCCCGCCTACTCGTGTGGCGCACCGACACCACCGCAGAGACGGCGGACACCTCCACCACCCGAACCATCTCCTCCGAACCCGAGACCGACCCGGCGACGGGACTGCGCGTCGTCACCGTAGGGCCTGAGAACCCGACACTGTGGGACATGGCCGAGACGCACCTGGGCGACGGCACCCGGTACATGGAGATCTTCAACCTCAACCAGAGCCGCGACCTCGGCAACGGCGACCGGCTGACCCAGCCGTGGGTCGTCCTCGACGGTTGGAAGCTGCTCCTCCCCGACACCGACACCGGCCCCGGAGTGGACGAGGCGACCGGGCTACGCGTCGTCACCGTTGGACCAAAACACCCGACGCTGTGGGACATCGCAGGGGACTACCTCGGCGACCCGACCCGCTACATGGAGATCTTCGAGCTGAACAAGCACCGCGACTTCCCGGGCGGGCCCTTTGACGACCCTGACGAGGTCCAAGACGGCTGGCAGCTCCTTATCCCCGACACCGAGACCGACGAGCCCTCCACCGAGACGTCGCCTCCTGCCGCCGACGACGAAGGCGAGATAGTCGAACCGCCCAAGTTCGAACCCGACGCAGGCGACACCGAGCCGGAGGCCGAGGACTTGAGCCCGCCAGCGGCATCGCCCGATCCTGGAGCGCCCGAACTGGAACCATCCGACGAGACCGGTTCCTCGTTCACCGCGATGGTGCCGTTCGGGGTATGGCTGACGGCGGGCACCTGTCTGGCCGCAGGGACGGTCGTCGCCATCGCACACGGCCTGCGCCGCCGCCGATCCGGGCGCGAGCCCGTCACCGACTCGATGACCGACGAGGTGATGACCGGGCGCCTCTCCGACCTTGAAGCGATCATCGAGACCGAAGCCCGCAAACTCGCCGAGCCCCTCCCCGACTCCGGTGAGCCACCCGTCAGCGCGGCGCCGGTCGTCGGCGTCAGCACCGACCGCACGCCAATCGCTCTGAGCGATCTCGCCGCCGAAGGGGTGGGATTGCGCGGACCAGGGCAGCGCGGCGCCGCTCGGGCGGCGATCCTCACCGCCACCGCAGCCGGTGCCCGGGTCCTGGTCACCGAAGCCGCCGACCTGCGTCTCGAACTCGGCACCGAAGCCGCCTCAGACCAACTCCACTTCACGTCCGGCCTCGAGGACGCATTGCAAACCCAGGCCGGAGACACCGATCTGGTCGTGGTGTGCGCTGACACCGACCTCGATGAGGCCACCCGCCCGCTGCTGGAACAATTCCTCAACGCCGAGCGCCACAGCGCCTTCATTCTCGGCGACTGGATCCCTTCCAGCCTCGTTCTCGCCGCCGACGGTACTGTCCGCACCGCCCATGGCCGATCAGCCGACACCGAGCTCCGCAGCCTCCACATCGCCGACCACGACACCACCGCCACAGTCTTGGCGGGCCTCGCCGCTGCCAGCACCGACACGACGCGTAAAGCCGCGATCGACGCTCCCGCACCAGACGGTGTCACAAGCACCGACGAACCTCATGGTGTGGCGGCCTTGACCGACCAAGGCCCAGCCGCCACAGAGGAGACCGGGCCGCCTTTGCGGCTGTGCCTGTTTGGTCAGGCGGATCTCTACCTTGGCGACCAATTGGTCCAGCTTAAGAAGGGCCGACGCGCGCTCAGGTTCCTGACTGTGCTTGCCCTCGCTGACGAACCCGTGCCCCTCGCCGACCTCCTCGCCGGAGTCGTCGGTGACCAGTACGACACCGCGAAAGCGAAGAACAACCTCAATACCATTGGCAGCGCGACACGCGGCAACCTTCAGACTGTCACCGGTACAGACCACAAGTTCTACACCTATGACCAGCGCACCGAGACCTACACGCTCGAAATGAAGCACTTCACTACTGACCTCGCCGAGTTCGACCATTACGAGCAGGCCGCCGCCCTTGCCACCGACCCTGCGCAAGTGGCTCAGTCGCTCGAGGCGGCGGTGACCCTCTACACCGGGGACCTCGCCCCCGATGTGGAGAACGCTCAGATCAACGGACTGCGCACCCAGTACCGTGCCGCCGCTGCCCGCGCTTGCAGCAGGCTTGCGGACTTCTACGTCCAGCAGGGAGACAGCACTCTGGCCGCCCACTACCGTGATCGAGGAGCTGGCCTGCCGGGGGCCTTGAAGAGGTGAAAAAGAACCCACCGTGCTAGCTGGTGCACAAAAACAGCCACGCGATCTTGAGGCTCCGAGTGGCGGCGGCCCGTAGCGGTAGTACCAGATCACCACGGCTTCAACATGTTCCCAGCGAACGAACAGGCCGGTCCGGCCAGATTCTGCCCGCACGGTGATGCCCTCTGGATCGATCACGACCACAGAGACAAAGAGGAGCCCACATCGTAGGCCCCACAACAAGAAGTGTGCGAAAGCCAGCATGGGAATCGGAGCTATCGACGGGTTGATAACCAGTGCACGAATCGCCAACACGAGCATCGTGGCCGCAAATGCGATCAGGAGCCACCCTACCCTTGCCGACCCGGCGTGCAGGCGTTGTACGGGGGTGCTCCATCAGACGATCTTAATCGGAACCCCTCGGCGCCCTCCTCGCTGAAGCTCGGCACCTCGGCGATGGAGGATGCATGCGACCGATCAACCCACCAGCTGAGACACGCTCTTACTGCTTGTCATAGTGGTACGCGAGAGCCCCTGATTCAATGCTTCGAATTAGTGATTAGATCTGAGACGTAGGTGACCAGAGGAACCTAGTGAGAGTGGCTCTGATTTTGTCGGATAAGTCGGCATCCTCTGGTATTGGTAAGAATCATTAAGATTTCAATGCGAGGAGGAAGACCTAAGTAAAGTATGAGGGATGGCATTGACCAGCCTCGTGCTCGGCTTGTACTAAGCTAGAGCTATGAGCATTCGTAACTTGGTCTACCGTGCGTACCAATGGCACCTTGCCCATCAAATGGACGGCCGATTGCTTCCCCAGCACATCGCAGTGGCGATGGACGGAAATCGTCGTTGGGCCAGGCAGAAAGGTTTTGAAGACCCTGGTATGGGACACCGCTACGGAGCGCAGCATCTAAGTACGTTGCTAGAGTGGGCTGTGAGACACAAGATTCATCATGTAACTGTCTACCTGGCATCCTCAGACAACCTCAGGAAGCGAGACGCAAGTGAGATTGAGAATCTTATGCAGATGATTGAAATAATGATCATCGAACGATTGGAGCTGCCTCAAAGCCCTTGGCAACTTCATGTAGCAGGACGACTAGATGATGTTCCTGAATCAACTTCCCGAGCGATTCTACTCGCATGCGAAAAAACAAGCGGTCGTTCAGACTATCATCTAAACATTGCAATTGGTTATGATGGCCAAGAGGAAATCATAAAAGCAATCAAGACTGTTCTGAGGAACGAAGCGGCAAGAGGAACCGATATTTGGGATCTTGCAGGAAATCTTAGCGCGGAGGACATAACTCCACATCTATATACTAGCGGTAGACCTGATCCAGACCTAATCATTCGCACTAGCGGTGAACGTCGCCTGTCAAGCTTCTTGCTTTGGCAAGCAACCGGGGCTGAGCTCTATTTTTGTGACGTCTACTGGCCAGGATTTCGATACACAGACTTCCTCAGGGCATTGCGAGCATTTGGCGATCGAAAGCGATTGCAGAAACTTAGCGAGCAAAGCGATCACGATAACCATCAATAGGATTCTCGAATCGTTGCCTAGCAGTAGGCGGTAGCACTCAGAATCGGTAGCCAATTTTTAGGATAGCACTTCTCTCATTCTCTCTCCCCCCCGGAGTCTCAAGTGCGTATAATTCAGCGGTTCCTAAGGGACCTTGATTTCTGGGTCCTAATATCCGTTTCAGTCGTCCTGCTTGCCGCGAGCGCGATGAGTATCAATATAGACAAATACTTGACGGCCGTAACTCTGACAATGCTTACCCTCATTGGCATTTGTCTGGTTCGACTTCGTAACAACATCCATGCGAATCCGGGTGGCGACAATTCGGTAGCTCAGGTGTTGGATTGGGGAGAGAGCGCAAAAGAGATTAAGAATATGATATCTCGTTCTAGAGAAATGTGGATATGGGGCGGAGCCTTTACTGAGCATCTCCAAGAAATGGAGCCAAACCTAATAGATGAATTCAATCGCGGATTGATAATACGCCTCCTAATGGTAGAACGCAAGAGCTCTGCCGTGAAAGATCTTGCGTTTCGACTGAGCAAGCCTCCGAAACATGGTTGGAATGACTTCAAATCGGAAGTAGCATTTACTGAGAATATCCAGCTGCTCGAAGAGCGCCTGAAGGTGACCATCAGGACATTGGATCGTATGCTGAAGACTATTCCATCTGAAAGTCTTGAATACCGGACTCTCGGATATTTGGCACCCTACTCCATTTATATCTGCGATCCATACTCGCCTAGCGGACGTCTACTTGTGAGGTTGGCATTCCATTCAGGGCGTCACGATCGAAGAGTCACCATCAAGATCAGGAGATCGGAAGATCCTGAGCTTTACAACTATTTCCTAAGTGAGTTCTTGGCCGTTTGGGACGCCGCAGGCGGTTCGTCTACCAGCTGATCGCCGGTTATTTGGCGCTAGTTGGCGAGGTTGGCCGCAGAACCCGCGGCGGGAGCGGCAGCGATATCCATCAGAACCACAGTGTTAGTGTGCGGCATCGAAGTCCTCGCCCCTGGAAGGCCCTCCATGCTTGCAGATGAGCCCGTTACCCGGGCGATGTTCGGCGGGCGGCTCCATCCGATATCGCAGCCGCACCGGTTGTCGCACGTGCCGCAGTGGGATTGGTCCGATGAGGCATGGGAGCGCATCGCGCACGGCCTCCGAGCCCCAGACATGGACGAGGGACGTCGGCCGACCTTCGCGGAAGGATCTTAGTCGGCGCGGCAGCCGTCCCGATCCCGACGCGTAGAGCGAGCCGCGCGCCCTGCCAGCCCGAGCGTCTCGCTCGCCGCGAGGGCCTGTGCGCCGTCGGCGCCGGATTAGATTCGTTTGCTGAGCGCGAACAGTTCGTCCACGCCGCCTTGGTTGACGCAGTCCGTAGCCAGCGCCTGAGCCTGGCGGATCAATCCTTGTGGACCTGCGTCGAGCGAGACGGTGGTGTCCACGGGCTCGTAGATATCCATCGGAACGGTGCGGTTGCTCAGGACACCGTAATCGCGGTCCGACACCACCATTTTGGCTTCGAGCGCGGCATTCCAAGGTGCAAGACCCACGCGGACTTCGTAGTCGACGGCACCGGTGCGATCACCGACCGCCTTCATGAGGCACAGCGCGTCCACCACGAGCGTTTCCATACGCCATGACGAGAAGGTGCCTTCTGGGAGGTAGCCTGAGATCGCTACTTCGTGGCCGCCGAGCGCGGCCGCGAGGGTGATTGAGCCGTCCTGAAATAGGTCCGCTTGAGCCTGGACGTGAGCTGGGTACCACCGTGACGGCGCATGCCAACGGCGCAGGCCGGGACGGATCGCCCGGTCATCGACGGACGCAATGGGGTGATGAAACGCTTCCGGCGTTGAGGATTCCGCTTCCAGTCTTGCCGTCTCCACGAGCGCTCTCGCTGTGCTGGCGGTCAATCCGGCCGGGGCGGGAAGCGGCAGCCGAGGCCTCGCTACGGCGATCCCCCACGTGCGGTCACGAGGCACCCCTGTGCATGCGCGGGCGTACAGCCGCTCCAATGCTTGTTCGGCGTCGCGCTGCTCGGTGAACCGCAGCCGGTACCGTTCGGCAATTTCGCGTTCGCTCAGCCATCGGCTGCCGGAGCCGACACGCAAGCGCGCAGCATAGTACTGCTGGTCGTTCTGGATGAAGTGCGGCCGGTCCAGACTGGGCGGCACCACGACGATGACGGCTCGCTTGTCGGTGGCCGTCAGGCGGTGGATGCGCAGGCCCTGCACTGCCGGGTAGAGCTTGCTCGCGGCAACGGTCCGCAGCGTGCGAACATCGGTGTCGGTCCATTCGCCGGCGTCAACGCGATGATCGGCGGCGCTGTCGACCTCGTCGACACCGATGACGATGGTGCCTCCGCCTGCGTTCGCGAACGCTGCGACATCCTCAAGGAAGTCCTTGTGAATGAACTGCTTCCGCTTCTGCGGGTCTTGAGGAGGCTTCTTCCAGTCAAGGTCGTCAGTTTCTTCCAGGCGTGCGGCGACCGCGGCGTCGAGAAGTTCGTCGTTGACGAGGCCGCGTGGTCGCCCGAGGTGACGATGGAGGGCGGTGTAGTCGTCCATGCGCGACAGTCTCTCAGGTCCGTACGTCAATCTGGGCCGCGCCACGTTCGGATGGAGCGCGCCAGGCGCAACGGCTGGAGTACAGATGTGTGCACTTCCTTCCGTAAGGTAGGCACATGCCGAAGAGCCGCAGCCGGAAGAAGATGGTCACGCGGTCGAAGCGGCCGCCCAAGGCGCCGCTCACGGTGTCGCCGGTGGATATACGCTGCCGCAAGTGCAACGCCGCACCAGGCGAGGAGTGCCACCCGATCCGGTGGGACGACAACGACTTCGCCGCAGCAGGTATCCACACCGGCCGCGGACAGGCGGTATTGGCGGCGCAGCGTGGCGCTCACATTGCGGATCCGGCGACGGACCTGTCGAAGGAGATGCACGCCCGCTTGATGTTCCCTGGGGAGCCGCGCCCGGAGTACGGTCTGCCGCACGATCCGCGGACCGTGCTCGATCCGGTCGACTGCGTGAATGCGTTGACGACGTGCGCGATCGCGGCGGCGGTCGGATGCGACGCGTGCCTCCAGGTGTACCTGCCGTATGTCCACGGCTATGAGTACGAGTACCTGGAACCTTGGGTCGTCGAAGCCGTCGCGCGCGCAAGTGCGGACCATCCCCCGTTCGAGGTCAGCGATCGGTCGCGGTTCTGGCATGACATGCGGCATCTACTCGACTCCAGGACGGGCCGGTACCTGGGTCCGGACGCACCCGGCTATGTCCGGACCTCCCTGGCGACGGTGGGCCGCGATACCTGGAGGAGCGCTGGAGCTTCATGGCGTGGCAGGTCAGCTGCGCGAACTATCTCGGGCTGGTCACGCCAGCGCTGCCCCTATGGTCGCAGCCGCATGGCGCGCCGCCGCAATGGGTGCGCACCCTTGTTAACCACCTCGACACCGACCGGGACGAGATCGTGGACTGGGTGGGGATACGTCTGCCGAGGCGCGGTCAAAACCGCGGAGTACCTGTCGGAGCGGTGGGGCGTCGCGGTTACTCCGGACCATGTCGAGCGCCTGGTCGAAGACGGGCATTTGACGACGGTCGGCGTGTACCGTTCACGGAACGTGTACGCCCCGCACCATGTCGACATGCTTACTGACGACATGCTGGATGTGGACGCCCAGACGCACATCGACACCCAGTGGAGCGAACTCGACGAGGAGCTTCTCGCCGCAGGCACCCACCCGCAGAGCGTGTCGGGCTATGAGCCTGCCACACCGCAATGCCCGCACAAGTGCCGTTCGTTCGTCGTCGACCGGCCAAACGACTGGGGCCGCGCCTGCTGGCGGCACCTCAGTAAGGACGAGCAAACCGAGATCACTGCCGAGCGGTCCGACATCCCTTCCGAAAGCGGCCGGTACCTACTCGTCGACGTCGAGCGGGCTCGCGAATACGGCTGCACCTCGTGCGGCGCCCGGGCCGGGGAGGCGTGCACCAGGGACATCCCGCACCGGCCGCGAATCCTCACCGCACGGCGCTGGCGGCGCGACCTTCGCGCTGCCGGGCAATGGGTACCAGTGCCGCTGCCGACGTTGCCGCGGCAGGTCCGAGGAACGCCGCGGCCCACGGAGGTCGCATGCCCCCGTTGCGATGCGCCGGTGGGGAAACGATGCGTAACCGCATCGGGTCAACCTGCCGACGAGCCGCACATGCCCCGGCGTTGGGCGGCACTCGCAGTGCAACGGGCGTAATATCGCGTGTCATCATGCAGCGGTGAGCGAAACTTCAGCAGCAGAAGCCGACGACGGGGATGACGACTTCGACGCTGCCGCGTTCAGCAAGACGCTGGCGGCCATGGCGGCTCGGTACGATATGTCACCTGCAATCAGAGCCGCTACGGCGTCGATGCGACAGACGACAGCCTTGACCGCGCAGTTCACGCGAGACGGCTCAGCGCTTCGCAACGTACTTCAGCGCATTGAAGACGACAACCGCCGGCTCACGGAAGCGTTCAGCCCCGGTATTTCAAACGTCATCGCTCAATGGCTTGAACGCCAGCAAGAGCTGTCGGATGCGATCGCCCGGTGGGTGTTTCCCGCGAACTGGGAAGGCATCGCCCGGCCTACCAAGGACGAGATCAAGCAGTTTTCCAGTGTCGAAGGCATACCGCTCATGTGGGTGCCCCGAGCTTCGACGATCACGGCCCTCCGTAAAGCAGGCACACGGGACGCTCGCCGGACAGTGCTTGCGGACGCTCGTGCCACCATCGCCGACGATTGCGCCAGTGTCCTCGCCACCGTTGCGCATACGAGCCTGGCGGAACCGTTCGGGCACGCTGGACAGGCGGCGCTGGCGCTCGGCGACGGCCACCACGCCGCTGCGCAAGCGCTCGCAGTAAACCTCCTGGACACGATCCTGTTCGACAACCTGGACCAGGCGCTGCACCACGAAACCACTCGTAAAGGCCCGCACGCGAAGGACACCGAGTTCAACCTTGATGCCCACCGTTGGCGTGCGGGAGCAGTACTCGCCCCCGTGTGGGCGGCACATGGCCGGTTCAAGCGGGAGAAGCAGGAAACGATCCCGGACGGACTGGCCCGTCATGCCAGCGCTCACGCTGTCTCTGGGAAACAGTACACGGTCGCGAACGCTGTCATCGCCGTCATGCTGGTGACCTCGGTCTTGAAGTTCGTCGATGTTGCCGGACCTGCGAACTCCGGAAGCGGGACCTACTGACCAGCGTGTCGGCACCGCACCGCTTGCTGCCGTGGATTCCGTCGCATTCGACCGGGTCGGGTGCGCGTCATGTCTTCGTGGAACGCCGATTGGAGGAACTCCGGGCGCAGTGACAGTGCCGACGGGACGCACCGGAGGCTGGTGCTCTCTACCATCGGAAGCACGCCACGGATTGACCCCCGGTTCTGGGCTTGCTGCTGGAGGGGGCCACCGTGCCTGGACTCGTCGTCGACCTTGCCGTCAACCTGTGCGCCGCGGTCATCGTGTTCCTCTGCGGCTGGTTCGCGTCGCGGATCGTGACCGTGTTTCGTCGCCGGGTGCTCCGCTCATTCTGGGCCCCCTCACTAAGAACCCCTAACAGATTGCGCCTAATGAGGGTCTCGGCGATGGTCCGGCTTCCTGCCGTTGGTTTCAGACCAGGGCGTGGTCGAAGGCGTTGCGGTGCGTGAAGAGATAGGAGTGCTCGCGTCTGCTCCACGCGATGCAGTCGGCGATTTGCGAGGCATTGGCAGGGGTGGCTTCCCGCCTGGTCTGGAAATCTGCCCAGAATCGCACGTTCCTCGCTTGTCGCTCCAGGATGCAGTCGACCAGGACATGCCGCTCGGGAGGTTCGAGGCCGTAGGCGTCGGCGACGAGTCGCACTTGTTCTGCCTGATGAGGCAAGGGCGTCGACTCCTTCGAGGAGATGGTCCAGGTCCACGCGAGGTAGGCCACGTCCTCCAATCGGCTGCCGGGGGCGGCCTCGGCGAAGTCGATGAAGGCTGCGGGCAGGCCGTTTTGAAAGACGACGTTGTTCGGTCCCGGATCGTGGTGGCACACCACGTCGCACCGCCCGGCCAAGTCGCTGCCCCGGGTCGCATCGTGCAAGCCGCGCAGCAGCGAAGCCGCTGCCTGTACCTGGAGGTCGGACCAGACTCCGAATCGCGCGGGGACCGTTCCGGGGATGAACGACAGCAGGTCAGCATCGCCCTCCTGTCCCAGGTACCTGGGCGCGCCGGTGAAACCGCGGCGTTCAAGCAGCTTCAGCAGTGCGGCCATGAAACCGGAGGAGGCGCAGACGGGTCTGTGCACCGTCCCGCCGAGACGGACGACGCCGGTCGCGATTCGTCCTCCGGTCAGCGGTTCCGCGTCGGCAGGGATGTCGGTCAGGGAGACGCCTCCTACTGGCTGAGTACACGGACGAGCCGACGCCAGCATAGTAGCGAGGTACCGAGCGTGACGAAGGCTTCATGCAGCTCAAGGCGGCGCTCCCAGCGGACGGCGAGGCGCTTGAACTGGTGGAGGTGGGCGATGGTGCGCTCGACAACCCAGCGCAGACTGCCCAGGCCGATGATGTCGCGCCGTTTTCGCTGCAAGATTCCCGCCAGAATGCCTCGTCGCTCCAGGTAGTCCCGGAAGGCGATCGAGTCGTAGCCCTTGTCGGCCAGCACTGCATCAGGTTTCGACCGGGGACGGCCGATGCGCCCGGCGACTGGCGGGATGGCGGCGATCAGCGCCTCGGCCACTGCAATGTCAGGCATGTTGCCGCCGGTCGTGATCACCTTCAGCGGCAGACCCGCACCATCGTAGACGCCGTGGTGTTTCGAGCCGGGTTTGCCACGGTCGACCGGGGATGGGCCGATGCCCTCGCCACCCCGCTTGGCCTTCACATGGCTCGCATCGATGCACACCCTGGACCAGTCCAGTTCACCAGCGCCATGCGGGCGGGCTAGGACCAGGCGATGCAGCCGATCGAAGACGCCGGCCCGGCACCACCGCTCCAACCGCCGCCAACAGGTCATCCCCGAGCCGAACCTGAGCTCCTGCGGCAGGTGCTCCCACCCGATCCCGGTATGCAGCACGAACAGGACCCCTTGCAGGCACAGCCGGTCAGGGATCGGCTTCCGACCCCGCCTCGAAGGCCAGACCGGCAACAGCGGCTCGATCAACGCCCACAGCGCATCGTCAACAATCCAGGGTTTGCTCACCCGCACAGGGAACAAACCAGGGACCAACCCGCCTCACCAGTGTGGCTGTGTCTCAATGTGTTAGGGGCTCTTAGACTTGGCAACTCTGAGGCACGACGGGATTGTTGTCGAGTTGCGCTCGACGTTGCTTATGGGCAGCGTTCGGCGAATGCCTTGCGGAACGCCTCCAGTTCGTTCGCGTGCTGGTTTCGCGTGTCGGAGACGTCGGGTTCATCGCCCGGCAGTGCGAAGTACTCTACGTACCTGCTGTGGATTTCCGTGGACAGTTGAAGCAGGCTTCGCAGGTTCGGGTGGAGGTCCACTACGTCGGTTTGCGCGAGCGTGCTGTTCAGGGAGTCCTGAAAGCACCGGAAGGATTCGGTGGCGTCGATGAAACGCGCCTGCGCCTGGTGCTGGATCGCGCTGCGTGTGGCGGTGTCGGTGGCCCTGGCCGCGGCCTTGTTCTCGATGACCGCAAAGCGGACATTCGCCTGCCACTGCTGGGCGCACTGGAGAACGGCTTCTACGGCGGCCCGACATTGATCACGGCGCTGATCGGCCTTGTCTTCCTTCTCCTGAGTCCGTTTGAGGACGGCGGAGACGACGTCGAATGCTCTCGTGGCGATCAGCGTTCCGACCGAGGTCGTGGCGACGATGATCGCGACGGCGATCTGCCCGCTCATTCCATCCACTCCCATCGGATGGTGGTGTGACTGGAGAGGCGCTCGTCGACGACTCGGCCACGGGTGTGGTCGGGTGTGCCGTGTTCGTCGGCGGTGTCGCGGATCTCCTCGGGGGTGCGGCGCCGGTCGAAGATGAGTTGGACGGCCTGATAATTGTTCACCCTGCTCGGCCTCCTATTGGCGGGTGCGCTTGTGCTGGGGCATTAGTTCGCTTGTGTTGTGCAGTATGTGCAGGTTGTAGACCTCGTGGATCCGGGACAGAGGTTGCCGAACTCCGGGGACGGTGCCTCGGCAGAAGAGTCGATTGCGCTGTGCCCACCGATGGATGGCGTCAACGCCGAGTTCATGCCCGGTCCACTCGGTGGGGAATAGGGCGATAACGGGGCGGGCTTGAAGAGCGTGCCGGTCCTGCCGATGAGGTAGGCGCGGCGCTGCTCAACATCATACAGAGCACCTCAAGGTAGGGCAGGTGCAGAAGGGCCCGCCTCGGCGGCGGCAGCGGTTCACTCCAGATGCTTTTGAAACATGGACAAATCTGGCGCAAATTGGACATAATCTCCCTGAGGGTCAGCCGCTCGCCTCCCCTCTCAACGTTGATTATCACCGCAGTTACATGTGTCCGGGATCTTGAAGGTTGAAGGCTTTAGGGGCGGGGCGATCGAATCGATCAGTCGTGCACGTGGGATTGCGTCGGGAACTGGTCGGATACCTCCAGTTTCCCAACGAGCCGCCGACGCGCTGGTTTGTTGGTATCCCGCCCGGTGGTTTGAACCTGCGCGGCGTTTCGGCGAGATGCTGCTGGGCGAGGCGTCTGACGCTGCCTGCGGAGAAGAGGTCCGTTACTTTCGCCGTAGGTTTACCCTGAGCTTGTGGTCCCTTGTTTCGGAAAAGGTTGAGACGTTGCCTTCGGCCTTGAGCCGTGTCAAAAGGGCCCTATGCCACGGTCTGTTCGACAGTTGGATGGGACGTGGCCCGATTGCGGTGAGTTTGGTGTACTCGCCGCCGAGTTTGTTGAGCAGCTGATGGACCTGCGATATCTGGAGTAGCGATCCGGAGAAGTTGATCAGCCGCACCACGGTATGTGGCTTGTGCAGGCCGCCGGTAACCAGGATGTCTATCTGCTCGAACTGGAGCTGCCAGCCGTTCTTTGAGGCGATAGAGCCGATGGTGGCGAAGGACTCGGGGTCGGCGCCGTGGGTGTATGAGACCAGGTCGGCGAGGATGTGCAGTTTCACCTTGTCCGGGATTGCGGAGCTGGAAAAGAGCGAGCCGACCTGACTGGCGGGGATCAGCTCAGGACTCATGAATTCCTCGAACTGTTCAGAGGCGGCAATGGCTGCCTCCCGGGTTGTCCAGTCGGGCAGATGGGTCCCAGCGAAGCTTGTAGCGCTGTCTTCGAGCAATCCGACACGCAGGAGCTCGGCGATGAGACCACCGGATTCGGGCCGAAGGTCGGTGATAGCGAGTGTGGTATCCAGATCCAGTTGCTCCGATAGTTCCACGCGGAGAATCGGGTCTGGCAAATTCTCGCCGGCGTTGAGGATCGCGATGGCGAGGTCGTAACGCGCATCAAGTTCGTCGTTCGGAATATCGGTGATTGGTGTCGTTCGCAGAAGATTCGCGAGCGGTTCGTCCAGCTCGGAGTATTCCTCCAGGTAAAGCCCAAGGTTGGCGAACGTAGCGGGCATCCGCCCAGCCTTCGCGAGTGCTGGCCAGGTGCGGGCTGGCACCTGTCGGAGATCGTTGACGCGGCAGTCGGGCGCGGAACCGTGCACAAGTTTCTCGAAAGGACTTTCGTCAGGCGTCTCGTTAAGGACGTTTGCGAAGGCGTCGGGGCCCTCGATGGTGAAGGAAGTGGCGTCGGACGAAATGACGGCATCGAGATAGCTGGGCAGATCCTCAAGGGCTCGCCGGTAGACCGAGTTCTTCGCTGTACGGAGCCGGTCGAGCGCGACGTTCGCGCTTCCGCTGAGCAGCGCAAGATTGGAGGCGGTGAGCATATAGGTGCCGGTCTCGGAGATCGCATCGCGTGCCAGGGGGGTCAGATTGGAGACGTCAAGCAGTTCAGCGCCAGACAAGGAGATGATGGCGATGGCGGCCGCGACCTCATCGGCGGGTGCGGACTCGGTCAGCACGGTGAAGGCCTGGTAGTCCGTCTCGATGTACGATGCGACCATGTTGTCGAACTCGTAGTCTGTATCGCGGTTCGCGGACCTGAGCGCTTGGTCGAACAGGATGTGGCGCTGTTCATCGTCAATTGGTGCCGCACCGGCGAGGTGGGTGAACACCGAATCCCAGAAGGGCGTCATCCGTTCGACGAGGGTCTCCGAGAAGGCCCCCTCTGCAAGATAATGGTTGATGAAGGGCTGGCTCTTCGAGCTGAAGGGCAACAGCTGGTCGATGATCGGTTGGACGTCGGTCTTCGTGTCAGGAGCGAGCAGGGAATCCAGGACCGAGAGGTTGAGCATTGTCGGCTCCCGCAGGATACTGTCGCCCTCGCGATTGATGATGGCGTCGACATCATTGCGAGAGAGCGGATAGCGTTCGTCGGGTTGGCCGCGGTCGATGTTGCGGAGCAGGAACTGCATCGCGTCTTTGCTGAGGTGCTCCTCGTAGAAGGCGGACACGTAGAGCATGAAGTACTGGTCGATGTAGCCGCCCGCAATGAGGTCGACGGTCATCTTCGACTGGAGAATTCGCTCAGCCGCCTCACGGAAAGTCTCCATACGACCGTCTGCGCTGAACGTGATATCGCTTCTCACCCAGAGTTCTTCCCAAGTGTGGTGTCGAAGGAACTTCGATTCAGCGGCGAGAGCTTCCAGACGTCGCGTGTGGGCAGTCTGATCCTCGTTTGCCCATCGCACAGGGTCCAGGTCCAATCCAAGGAATGTGTCCATACTGTCCGCGGGGATCTCAATCGTCATGTTGGAGTAGTTCGGTGCCAAGTTGATCTCGAGCGTGGAGCGCTTCTCGGCCAGATCGCTCCAGAACTCAGGTGACATCATGTGCGTCTGGTCCACCGGCAAACTCCCAACGCGAACTTGGTAGTGCTGGCCCCCAACGTTCGTTAGTCCTGCGCTGAGCAGCTCGGCTTGCTGGCACAGGCGGGCGCCGAGCTCGCCAGCCCGCTCACGCCAAGCGTTTGCCGAGTCCAACCGTTCCAGTATTTCGATCCGTTCAGCGGCTCGGGCGTCGAGGCAGGAAGGGACCATGGCGCGCCAGTGGCGGTACAGGGCGTCGAGACGGCTGCGGCCGTGTCGGATGTCCTCGAAGTCCGACATATAGATGCTCTTGTACGCCACCAGTGCGAACATCTTGTCGTCGGTCAGATCAGGGAATCTGGTCGGCTGGTCGATCAGTTGCCGCCAGTAGATCTCGAACTCGTTGCAGAGATTGATGATCAATCGCATGTCGGCGACGTGGGGGGCGATCAGGCTGACCAGGGCATCGGAGACTATGCCGCTGCCGGTTTGCAGTTTCTTCTTGAGCAGGTCCCGAGCGTTCTCGCGGGTGATGAAGGGGACCACCGGGACGATGAGCTCGAAGAATTTGGTTCGATTAGCTCGTTCGAGCTCGACCAGGGACTTGGACAGGTGATCTGCATCTGCAGGAGCTGCCGCCTCGAAGAGGCTATCGCTGACTGCATACACGAACCGGATCTTTCTGCCCCGCAACTGGCCAGCTTGGTTCAAGAAGGTGTTCAGCGCCCGCAGATCCTCGAAGATCTCGGTGTTCCCGAACCGGTCCAAGTCCTCGAAGATGACGATAGTGCATCTGCTGACCTCGAAGAAGTGCACGATTTCGTCGGTGTACTCGTCGAAGTATGTGTCCTGCGCGGAGGTGAGTGACAAGGTCGCCGGACCGGCGGCAAACTTGTCGAGGACTATGCTCTGGCGCCACCCGTACCGAATGCCGAGCCAGGTACCTGCGACGAGCGTGAACGCGACGGCATATCCACTCCAGGAAGGTGCTGAGAAGCCAAACGCGCTGAGGTTGCCGCTCGCGGCTCGGCCCCATCCGGTGAGCACCATCGCGAGAACGGCAGCCACCCCGAGCGCCACCGCGGCGAATAGAACTCGCCACAACTGTGGTCGAGCGATTCG
Source organism: Glycomyces sp. NPDC047369 (assembly GCA_040643255.1). GTDB lineage: Bacteria > Actinomycetota > Actinomycetes > Mycobacteriales > Micromonosporaceae > Glycomyces. The sequence continues at coordinate 338,754 of JBEYTX010000006.1, forward strand.
CTTGAACCTTGACAACCGCATCCGTGACGGCGGAAGCAGGTACAACAGCTGTCGGACAATCTCGCGCTGGATCAAGTTGGTCTCGATACGAATGCTGCCGCCGTCAGCCGCTTCCGAGGTCGTACCCAAGGTCGAAAGTGAAAGCTCTGCAACTGGCTTCCGGGGCTTTGAGTACTGCGCCACGATGGCCTTGATAATGCTGCTCTTGCCGACGCCATACGGCCCGGCGAGAGCGATGTTCCGTGCATCGACCTTGCCGTCGAGTGCTGCCCTGAGCGCATCGACATAGGTGCCATGGAGTGCAGGATCGTTGCGTGGCGCCAACGTGTGCAGCATCGGACGACCTGCGTCGCTCGAGTCATGCCCCTGAAACCAGTTCCAGACTTTCCAATCGACCATCCGATGATCGTAAATCTTAGTCCCGACACTCGCGGTTCACGGACTTGAGGTTGGTATTGCCCATAAGCCATTGATCCGGGTCAAAGGCGCACAGGTGGCTGCCGACGAGTGACAGGGTCGCTCCCTTGGCGATCGCGACCGTGAGGCCTGAGCACAGGTCGGTGACGGCTGTGCGCCCCTAGCGCTCGGCAGGCGGTGAAGCGCTTGCAAAATCGAACGGTTCCACCGTGCCCTCGCCGACGGCTGGGCCCACGCCTGCTTCGACGCATCAGAAACCGAGCGCCGAGCGGCCCTACCAGGTTAGATCCACTTCTACGATCACCACCGAGCCCACTCCGCCGTCGGAGGTCGACCACTGGTCACCCGACTGGCCAACCTCTCCAGACATCACACCTAGACCGGGCACTTGTGGATGTGCGGGCAGCTCCCAGTACGAGATGATCTTGATTGTGACTGTTATCACATTACTGAAGCGTGTGTGCAAGTGCGGACCAATGGGCATGTGCCCCCCTGGCTGTTGGGCTGCGGTAACGGCTTGCCGAGCGATCTCCCGATTGTGTTGGCTCGGAGTTTCGGTCGATTGGGGACTGGCTGTGCTTGGTGTGCTTGTCCCTATTTGTGATTCCGAACAGGGCTTGACGGTCTGTGTCGGCATCGGTTAGGTTCTGTCACGTCTTCGTGTTCGGACCCATTCCGGACTGTTGATATTGGAACTTGATCCCCATCGGTTCTGCAGGTCGCGTCCCCCGCGATCGACCCCCCGAGCCCTGACCACGGAGTCCACATTCATGCCCCATATGCCCTCCCCTGGTGCCTGGCTGCGCCGACTCGTTGTCCCCGTACTGCTCGTCGGCCTGATGCTGGTAGTCCCCGGAACCGCGCAGGCTCAGTCGTGTTCCACGGATATCTCCTCGGTGCCGGGAGCAGGGGCGGATTTCGACGGCGACAACGTTGTCGATCTGGCAATCGGTGACCCGGACGCGACGGTGGCGGGCAAGGCTCTCGCCGGACAAGTGCACATCGCCTACGGGGATGGCGCGAAAGTGACGATTGATGCGGACGACATCGCCAGCAACGAGAACGGTGCGGGGGAGCGGTTCGGGTTCACCCTGGACACGGTCGACTGGAACGGTGACGGCTGCTCGGACCTGTTCATCGGTGCCCCGTTCGAGACGTGGGCATCAGGACAGGTCGAGACCGGGATCGTAGTGTTCATCCCCGGTTCGCCATCCGGTCTCGACACGGCGCTGGCGGAGAACTGGTCCCAGGCCAGCTTCGACGGTGACACCGGTGTCGATGCCAACGAGCCGGGAGATCGCTTCGGTTGGGACATCGCCGCTGGTCTCGACATCGCCGGCGATCCGTACCTCGTGGTCGGTGTGCCCGGGGAGTCCACCGGGACAACCGACGGTGTCGTGCTCGAGCATGGAGGAAACGTCTTCTACGCCCGCCCGGGCAATGCGGTGGACTTCAACCAGAACTCGGCAGGTTACGCCGACTCCTTCGAAGACGGGGACATGTTCGGGTACTCGGTGGCGGCATCGGAGTCGGGATTCGTCGTCGGCGTGCCGGGTGAGTCGGCGGAGAAGACCAGCCCCGCACTCGACATCAACCACGTTGGCACGGTCTTCCTGATCGGCCACAACGATGCGAGTACAGCGCCGACCCCGATCACAGCCTGGGGACAGGATTCCACAGGCATTACCGGCGGCTACGAGACCGGCGACATGTACGGATACTCGCTCGACATGGTCGACTACATTCCCGCTGGAGGTACTTCGACGCGGATGATGATCGCTGTCGGGGCTCCCGGCGAATCCCTCGCCGGGGATGATGCCGCGGGCATGTCCATGGTCATGTGGTCACCTGGCACGGGGATCGCTCAGTACAAGACCATCAGCCAGGACCGCGACAAGGTCGCGGCGGACGCCACCGAGCCCGGTGACGCACTCGGCGCGGCGGTGGCCATGGTCAACCGCACTCCCAAAGCGAGCACCAGTACCGACACGCTCCTACTCGCGGTCGGTTCTCCCGGCGAGGACACCGAGAACAGCGCTGGCAACCGTGCAGCCAGCGATGTCGGCGAGGTCGGTCTGTACTCCATGGTCGAGGCGGAATCGGCCGGTGGCGACCCTATCCGGGAGCTTCTGGTCATGGCAGGTGCCGACCTGGCCGAAGGCGCGGCGATCGGCTCGGTTCTCCACAGCACGACTGCCCGTCTGTTCTTGACCGTGCGCACCGCTTCCGGACCCGCCGTGTACTCGGTCCCTTGGCTGAACATCGTCAACCAGACCTACGCCGACGTCAGCCTCGTCGCGGATCCGAGCGACTTCGGGATGGACACCGCAGACTCGTCCTCGTTCGGGAGAAGCCTCGCATGAGCATCGAGCCGAATATCAAGCCCGCGCAAATGCCCGCCCCCGAGAAGATGAGAACACTGATGCGACTGCCCCGACCCCGCCGCGCCTGGAGCATTGCCGGTGTCGGTGTCCTCACTCTGGTCTTGACCGCTTCCTTGGCTACCTGGCCGTGGGACCGCGCCGAAGTCCCCCCGGCCGTAGCACAAGAGACCGACGGGACCACCGACGGCGTGGCCGATACCGAAGCCGACGCACTCGCTGAGGCCGCAGCATCGGGCCAACCCGTCGAGGTACTGATGCACCGCTCTGAACTGCGGGATGTGTGGGCTAACCCGGACGGGACGTTCACGGCGAACGAGTACGCCGAACCAGTCCGGCTGCTGATCGACGGCGTCTGGGCGGATATCGACCCGACCCTGCAGGTCGCCGCTGACGGTTCGATTAGCCCGATGGTCACGGTCTCGGACCTGCGTTTTTCGGCCGGCGGTGCTGAGCCGCTGGTGACGATCGCCCGCAATGACCACGTCATGACCATGGACTGGCCGGGTGATCTGCCGGTCCCGACCCTCGACGGCGACACCGCCGTCTACGCCGAGGTCTTGCCCGGTGTGGACCTGTGGGTGACCGCGCTCGACTCCGGGTTCACTCACACGATCGTGGTGAAGTCGGCCGAGGCCGCGGCGAACTCGGAACTGGCTGCGATCGAGTGGCCGATCACGGTTGACGGCGCTGAAGTCGAGACGACTGCCGAAGGTGGTCTGAACATTGTCGATGCCGACACTCTCGATGCGTGGGTGGCGACCGACACTCCGATCATGTGGGACTCGACCGGAGTGGCCGAGGCGGTCGCCGCGGCCTCAGCGGACTCTGAGTCGCAGTTGGGCACCTGGGACTTGACTGATCCCATGGTTGCGCGGGACGCCGCCTTGACCATCGGACGGCAGGCCGAGGTCGGCATCGCCGGGACCGGGTCGTCGATCGTCTTGACCCCCGACCAGGACCTGCTCGCGGGCGTTGACACGGTCTACCCGGTCTACATCGACCCGATCTACCGGGACGAGTCCCGCCAGGCGTGGGCGATGGTAGCCGAGGACTACCCGAACCAGGAGTACTGGAAGTGGTCGGACACCAAGAACGGCAAGGGTGTCGGCACCTGGTACGACAACGGCCCGATCAAGCGCCAGTTGTTCCAGGTTCCCACCGCCGCATACGCGGGCAAGCAGATTCTCGACGCCGAGTTCGCTGTCACTGTCACCTACAACTGGTACTCCGATCAGCGCAAGACCGGCTACGACGTCTACCTCGACACCGTCTCGGGCTTCTCCAAGTCCACGAATTGGAACAACCGCCCCACCAACTTCACCCGCGTCTCCACGGCTGACGCACCGGCTGCGACAGGGGGTGCGTGCAAGATGCCGACGAATGGTTCGTCGACCGCGATGGAGTGGGACATCGACGCCACGATGCAGACTGCGGCGAACGCGGGCAAGTCCTCGTTGTCGTTCCAGGTCCGCAATGCCGACGAGAACACCGGTTCGCACTGGATCCGCATCTGCAACAACGGGGTGCTCCGCGTCAAGTACAACACCCCGCCGGACCAGCCGAAGATCAGCAACCTCTCCACCTCTAATGGCTCTTGCCGGTGGAGCATCATCGCCGGCAACGACTCCTACTTCAACAGCCCCACGAAAGAGGATTTGCCGACACTCTCGGCGGTCGTCACCGACCCCGACCACGGCGACACCTCTGGCTGGGGCTCGAACCAGGGCCCGGTGAGCGAGCTGCTCAAGGCCGAGTTCCGTGTCTACTACGACGGCGTCCTGAAGATGACGTACACCAATCCCAGCCCAGTCGGCTCGGGCGGGAGGATCGAGTTCAACCTGGCGACCTCGGGCATTGCGATGCCCGCAGCAGGCACTGTCTTGACTTGGGATGTGCGCGCCTCCGACGGCTCCGCCTGGTCGAAGTACTCCTCCGAGGGCAACGCGGCATGCCGGATGATTTACGACCCCACCGCGCCCGACGCCCCGATGGTCACCAGCACCACCTTCACACCAGGGAATGACCTGCAGGAGGTGATCGGCGAGCTCGGTGACCTCACCTTCGACACCACCGCCACCGATGTGGTCAAGTACCGGTACTTCATCAACTACGGCGACGGGGCCGAGCACGAGGTCGCGCTCGACACCGTCAACGAGGGCACCACGATCGGGTTCATGCCTACGATCCCCGGCCTTCAGTCAGTGGATGTGTGGGCGTTCGACGCAGCCGGGAACCCCTCCGTCCACACCACGTTCGAGTTCCGTGCGACCTGGTCCGATCCGGTCGGGGTGTGGGAGCTCGACGACGCGGCAGGGTCCGCGACTGTGGCCGACGTCAGCGGTGACAATCCCGGGACCGTTGGTGATGGTGTGGCACTCGGGGAACCCGGGCGTGGACCCGCGACCGCCGCCAAGTTCAACGGCACCGCGGACGCCTACATCTCGACCGCCGATTACGGGCTCGCCCCGACTGGGGAGGGCGTGTCGATTGCCGCGCGTGTCCGCGTCGACGACCTCTCACACGACGGCGTCGTCGCCTCGATCGACGGCGGCTTGGGCGAAGCCGGTATGGTCCTGGGGTACCGGTCGCTGACCGCCACTTCCGGGACGTGGGTGCTGTCGATGCCGGATATGCCCATGAACGCGTTCACCTCATGGGAGGTCACGGCGGGCAGCGTCAACACCAGTAACGTCGGCACGTGGGTCTACCTGGTCGGGGTCTGGAACGACGCTACCGGGCAGATGTCGCTGTACGTCAACGGCGACTTCGCCAACGCCGGGACCGGCACGCGGAAGTCGGCTTGGTGGGGCGATGGCACCATCCAGATCGGTCGCGCCATGTCCGCTGGCGTCTGGGGCGACTACTTCGAGGGCGCCATCGCCGACGTGTGGGTCTACGACCGAACAGTCCCCCCGGTCGAGGCCGAGAACTACGGCTGGCAGGCCGAGGTTCGCACCGGATACTGGCAGTTCAACACCGGAACCACCACCAGCCCTGAGTTTAAATCCGGAGTTGCGGCGACACTGAGCGGCGACGCCGAGATCAATCACGGGGAGTTCGTGTACGACCCGGACACCGGGGAGATCCTCTCCCGAGGGCCGGATCCGCTTGTGGGAACTGGTGACCTGGTCCTCGACGGCGTCGGCGATTACGCGGCGATCCCTTCCGCGGTGGTAAACACGGCCCAGTCCTTCACCGCGACCGCACGAGTCCGCTTCGACACCGCGATTCCTGCGAAGTCGATGACGGTGCTGGCCTTCCCCGGGGAGGACGCGACCGTTGTTGAGGTCGGCTACGACGCTTCGAGCGGACATTGGCAATTGTGCGTCGCCCAATCGGACGACCCGGCGACGACGGACGTGAACGAAGCGACGCGCAAGTGCACCCTCAGCTCCAAGACGCCCTCCGCACTCGACAGCCAGTCGATCGCGGTCGTCTACGACACCTATCTCGCCCGCGCCGTGCTCTACGTAGACGGCACCGCTTCGGCTCCGATCGACATGGCAGGCATGACGCCCTGGTCGTCCACCGACGGGATCCTCCTGGGACGCAATGCTGACGCGACGCAGTACTTCGCGGGCGCGATCGACGACATGCGCGTCTACACCGGAGTCCTGCACGACAGTGTCATCGCCCGCCTGGCGCTCGGCATCGATGTCGAACATCCTGAGATCTAGCCTCCGCCCCCTCGATCCCATTGCGAAGGAACTCGACTGACATGGCCCTGAACCGCCTGAAGCCGCTCCTGCCCGCCGCCCGCCTCGCCGAGGCACGTCAGCGGTTCACCGTTGCCACTGTCGGGCTCGCCCTCGTCGCCGGCTCGGTGGTGGCGGGCATGGACCTCCCCTATCTCGGTGGTCTGCCCGAGACCCCCGGCTACGGGGATCTGGCAGAGGGAACCGACGTCGAAGTCGCGCCCCGCGAAGGCAACGACCTCGCCGCCGACGCTCCTGTCGAGGCGGCCTGGCCCGAAGCGGACACGGTCGTGCTCGACCTGAGCACCGGGGCCGCCGAGACGACACTCGGCGGACTACCGGTGACGGTCGCGAAGACCGGCTCGGGCAGTCCCGATGAGGTCGAGATCGGGATCCTCCCTGCCGAGGACGCCGACCAGGCCGGGATCTCAGGGCTGCTACTCGCGGTCGCAGGCACCGGCGGCGAGGTTCAGATCGAAGTCGGATACGAGGCGATGGCCGGGTACTACGGCGGAGCCTGGGGCTCCCGCCTGGCCGCATGGGACCTCCCCGACTGCGCCGCAGGCACTGCCGAAGGCTGCGGATCCGGGGCCGAGGTGCTCTCGGCAGTCAACGACGGCGAATCCCAGACCCTGACCTTCACCGTCGACACCAGCGCCGGCCACCGCGGCGGCGGCAGCCTCGCCGCCAGCAGCGGCCACGGCACGATCGTCTCCTCGAACAGCGCTTCGGGACAAAGCGATACGACCACCACGGTGACCGCACTGGCCGCAGGAGCATCCTCCGACCAGGGGGACTACTCCGCGACCGCGCTTGCACCCTCTTCCGAGTGGACGCACGGCGGCTCGACCGGCGCATTCAACTGGTCCTACGGCATTGACGTGCCCCCGGTCATCGGCGGCCTCGCCCCCGACATCTCCCTCGGGTACTCCTCCCAGACCTCCGACGGGCGCACCTCGGTCACGAACAACCAAGGCTCGTGGATCGGCGAAGGCTTCACTTACGAGCCCGGTTACATCGAACGGTCCTACCAGTCCTGCAAGGACGACGGCCTCGACGAAACCGCCGACGGAGCGGGGGATCAATGCTGGGCCTGGGACAACGCCTCCATCGTCCTCGGTGGCGCCGCCGGTGACCTGGTCAAGGACGGTTCCACCTGGCGGATCTCGGGCGACGACGGCTCCAAGGTCGAACGCCTCACCGGCGCCGCGAACGGCGACGACGACGGCGAGTACTGGAAGGTCACGACCACCGACGGCACCCAGTACTTCTTCGGCCGCCACCGGCTCCCCGGCTACGAGTCCACCGACACCGCCACGAACTCCACCTGGACCGTCCCGGTCTTCGGTGACGACTCCGGCGACGAGTGCTACGACGCGACCCTCGCCGACGCCTACTGCGACCAGGCTTGGCGATGGAACCTCGACTACGTGGTCGACCCGGTCGGCAACGCCATGTCCTACTACTACGCCAAAGAGACCAACTACTACGCCCGCCACGGTGACACCACGGTCGACGGCGACGCGTACACTCGCGGCGGCTACCTCAAGTCCATTCAGTACGGGCTTCGTTCGGTCGACGCCTACACCACCGCCCCTGCCCGGGTCGTCTTCACCGTGTCCGAGCGCTGCCTCGAATACGATTCGAGTGTCGACTGCTCGGCCTCGGCCCTGACCGATGGCACCGCCGCGGACTGGCCCGACGTCCCCTGGGACCGCAACTGCGTCTCGGGCACCGAATGCGAGGCTTCTCAGGCGTCCCCGACGTTCTGGACCCGCAAGATGCTGACCGGCATCACCACCCAGGTCCACGACGGCTCCGCTTACCAGGACGTCGACTACTGGGGCTTGGGCCACTCGTTCATCTCCAACGGCGACTCCACCCGCAGCCTGTGGCTCGAATCGATCACCCGCACCGGCAAGGCCGGGACCGGCGCCGAGATCACCCTCCCGGCGACCACGCTCCTACCGGTGCAGAAGGAGAACCGCATCGACGAGACCGGCGACAACATCGCCGCGCTCATCCGACCTCGCCTGGCCACCGTCTACACCGACACCGGCGCCCAGATCGATGTCGCCTACGCCGGATCCGACTGCACCCCAACGGATACGCCGACCGCGGCCTCGAACGAGCGCGCCTGCTTCCCGCTCATCTGGCAGCCCGGTTCGTACGATGACGACATCACCGACTGGTTCCACAAGTACGTCGTCACCGGCGTCACCGTCACCGACCGCACCGGCGCCAGCCCCACCCAGACCACCAGCTACGCCTACTCCAACCCCGCCTGGCGCAAGAACCAGTACCAGGGCATCGGCGACGAGTCCACCTTCACATGGGCCGACTGGCGCGGCTACGGGACCGTCACCACGACCAGCGCCCCCAGCACCACCCTCGCATCAGCGTCGGTCACGCACTACTACCAGGGCATGCACGGCGACGAGACCGCCGCTGGCGGCACCCGGACCGTCACGCTTACCGACGCTCTCGGCTACGAGCACACCGACTACGACCAGCTCTCTGGTTCCGTGCTTGACTCGGTCGCCTATAACGACGGGCAGATCGTCACCACGACCGCCAACAGCCACTGGCGCTACATCACTGCGACCGACACCCACTCCTGGGGCGACATCGAGGCTGCGTTCGTCCGGGCCGATATCACCCGCACCGACGAACTCAAATCCGACGGCACGATGCGGCGTACCACCACCGACAACGACTACGACAGCACCTACGGCCTCGTCACCACCACCGACGACTACGGCGACGGGTCCACCAGCGCGGACGACCGGTGCACGAGCTATGAGTACGACCAGGACGCTTCTGCATACCTGATCGATTACGTCAAGCGGGTCGACACGGTCGCCGTCAAGTGCGCCACCACACCGAACCGGGCCACCCAGGTCATCAGCGACGTGCTGACTTCCTACGACACTCGTGGCCTGGTCACCGCCGTTCAGGAACTCGCCTCACAAGACGGCACCACCGGCACCTACGCGACCACCGCTACAACAACCTATGACGACTACGGGCGCGCCCTGACCGTCACTGACGCCAACGGCAACACCACCACCTCCGCCTACACCGACGCGAGCGGCCACAACACCAGTCAGACGGCCACCAACGCGCTCGGCCACACCGTCACCACGGTCTACGGTGATGCCCGGCACCAGCCGACCTCCGTGACCGACGCAAACAGCAGAGTCACCAACCTCGGCTACGACGCGCTCGGGCGCATCACCGAGCTGTGGATGCCGTTCCAGAACCCCAACGCCACCAACGCGCTGCCTTACCAGCGGTACAGCTACATCGTCTCCGACACCGCACCGGCTGCGGTCACCACCGAGCAGCTCCAAGAAGACGAAGCCCACTACACCAAGAGCATCGAAATCTTCGACGGGCTCCTGCGCACCCGCCAGACCCAGGCCACCAGCGTTGCTGGCAACCGCCTCATCACCGAGACCCTGTACGACGCCATCGGCCGCACGAGCCAGACACGCGAGGTCTACGCGGCACTCGGCGAGGCCTCCACGACACTCCTGAACGTGAACTCCGGCGAGACGGACATGGCCACCGTCAGCGAATACGACGACCTCGGCCGCGCCACCACCACTATCACTCGACAGGCCGGCGTCGAACTGTGGCGATCCACCGCCACCTATTCGACCGACCAGACCACCGCCACCGCACCCGAAGGCGGCACCGCCACCACCACCTTCACCGACGCCCGCGGCAACACCACCGAACTATGGCAGTACCTGAGCAACGAAGCGACCGGCGAGGCACAGAAGACCATGTACACCTACACCCCGGCCGGGAATCTCGCCTCCGTCACCGACTTCGACGCCAACGTCTGGTCCTTCACCTACGACCAGCGCGGCCGCAAGATCAAGTCCGTCGACCCCGACACCGGCAAGACCGAATACGGCTACGACGCCGTTGGCAACCTCACCACCGCTCTTGACAACCGAGGCCAGACCCTCACTACCGTCTACGACGCCCTCAACCGCGTCACCGCCACCTGGGACGGCCCCTCCAACCCCACCGATGGAGGCGTCCGGTTGACACGGCGCGTCTGGGACACCCTCTACAAGGGCTATGAAACCGGCTCAGTCTCATACGAGGACAACCTGACAATCGGCACCTGGATCGACACCCGCAACTGGGACTACCAACCGATCGACAATCGCGTGTTCATCTCCGGCACGGCAGCCGGATCCCTCGCAGGCACCTACAACTTTGGCACCGACTATTACATCAACGGCTTTACCAGCGGACGCGCCTGGTCCGGATTCGGCGGCCTCGACTCCGAAGCCGTCGCTTACATCCGCGACGACCTCGGCCGTATCACCACCGTCTACGGCAACGACGGCACCTATACCAGCAACCTCGCCTACGATCCCGTCGGCAGACTCATCTCGGCCCAGTACCCGACCGATACCACCGTGCTCGGCAAGTACTACACCTATGGCGAAGCCAACCGCATCGACCGGACCCGGGTTTTCGCCGACGACCGAAGCGGCTCCCTGGTGGATACCACCTATGACTACGATGATGCCGGGAACGTCCTGTCCGTCATCGATAACCCCACCGCTGAGAACACGTCCCGCCAGGCAGAGTGCTACGCCTACGACGGCCTGCGTCGCCTGACCGAAGCCTGGACCACTGCCGCGGAGGGCACCGACTCGACCGCCTGCGCCGGAGGGGCCGCCACGACCGGCATCGGCGGTGCCGCCGAGTACTGGCAGTCCTACAGCTTCGACGCCGCAGGCAACCGCACCAGCCTCACCGACCACGACACCACCGGGACCGGCACCGACCAGACCTGGAACTACACCTACGACACCGCCGAACAGGAGACCGCCCACTCGCTTGAGACCGTGTCCGAAGCAGGCTCCAGCGAATCGACCTCCTTCGAATACGACGCCGTCGGCAACACCACTGGCATTACCTCCACGACCGGGTTCAGCCAGAGCCTGACCTGGGATGCCAACGGCAAGGTCGAGACCATCTCCACCGCGGGCGCCGCCCTCTCCAGCACCGGAGCCGTCAGCGGCGACGTCACCGACGGCACTATCGAGTTCTTCTACGACGCTGACGGTGGCCGCATCATGCGCTCGACGACTACCGAGACCACCCTGTACGTTGCAGGAGTGGAGCTCACCCTCAACAAGACCGCAGGCACCATCGCCTCCACCCGCACCGTCGACCTCCCCGGCGGCGCCACCCGCACCGAACAAGCCGGAGGCACCTCCCAACTCCAACTCGCCGACCATCACGGCACCGGCACCCTCGCCTTCGACTGCTTCACCGGCGACGTCACCCGCCGTTACTCCGACCCCTACGGCAACAATCTCGCCACCACCACGACCGCAGCCGACGGCACTCCCGAATGGCTCGGCCAGAACGGTTACGTGAAAGGCACCATCGACCCCACCGGCTACACCCACATCGGCGCACGCGACTACAACCCCACTACCGGCCGCTTCCTCTCAGTCGACCCCATTGGCGACCTCGCCGAACCTCAGCAGCTCAACGGGTACGCATACTCCGACAACAACCCAACCTCTTTCAGTGACCCGACTGGCCTGAAAAAGGGGAGCAAGAACATGGAGAACGTTGGGGGGAATAAAGGGAAGAGGAAGCAGGTTCCGGTAAGTAGCGACTGCAACCTTTACAATCCTTCCGCGTGCGATAGGGGTGGGAACGGTAGTGGAGGAGGCGATGAAGATTACCCAGGCCTTCAACTAGTGATGGATTGCGGTAATCTCCACGAGGGCAGCACCTGCGCGACCACAACGAGCACGGACTACATCGTCCCGGGAAACAACGGCACAATCATGATCGACCTGTGGATTGAGAGTGACACCCCGGGGCTCCGTGGCAACGTACGTGGAATGAGTACTGACCCAACCGCAGAGACCAAGGTCAAGATTTTTTGGAACACGGAAACCGGCCAGATCACGATCATTTCGGATCACACATGCACCGATAACGGGTCTTGCCATGACGCGCGGGAGTCCTGCTTCGAGTGCGGGGAACAAAATAGCGTCCACCTTGGAGAAATGGAAACCGAGTCTTACTGCAAAGGTGTGGATTGTGTGTATTGGGGGCCACAAGGCGGGTATGATGAATGGAGTGGATTTTCATTTGAAGTCGATGCGGCGGAGAGTTTCACGGAGCATTGGCCGAACAGTCTACTGGCGCCGTTTATTCCGGATATCAACCGGACAATTAGCATCGGATTCCACGAATCTGGTTCCGGAGTCTTTGTTGCGAGCTCTGGGGACACATATCCTTCGATGGCTGTCGTGCAGTACGGAGGTGCGGCGCCAGAAGTGCTGGCCACCATGTATGAAACGGACTTGCTTAACGTGCCGACGGGCCTCATGCCAGATGGCAACAACGACTACACGATTGTTAGGGATTGGTGACTGTTAGCTTGGGTGTGGTGAGAGAATCTGCGGGAAATAATAGACCGAGGGTGGCATTTGGTAGAGCGGTGATTCGACTACTGGGAATTTGGACACTTCTTGAGTTTGCTATTGTGCCTCTGCCCTTGATTATATTGGGTCTCTGGCCAGTTAATGGTGAGATCAATTCGGGCGACTTCCGATTTCTCGCCTACATCTCCGGTGTAGGTTATATCTATGCGCTCGGGATTATAGTCATACCGAGTGTAGTGGTTAGTGTATTGCGCTTCAGGGGTAGTCCGCCGAGGAGAATGCATTACGTTCCTTATATCGGGATTGTCGTATGGTCGTTCCCTGTAATGCTGACCGTTGGAATCCTATTTGGGGTGCTTCTGGTTCCACAAGTGGTGGCAACGGTAGTGCTCCATGTGCTCATGGCTCGTCACTATCGGAGAAGCACTTAGTCTTTTCGGGCAAGCTGATGTGCACTGCGTATGCAAAGTCGTCTCTGGTTGAGGTCCAGGCTCGCCAGGCCAGGGAGGGAGCCGGGTGGGAGCCCCACCCCACCAAGCTACTACCCACGACGAAATTGCGCTCAGCCGTGGCCTCGGTGTGCGCTCTGGTGGTTACTTTGCGCCTGGTTGTGTTGTTCCTTCGATGCGGTGTTGCTGGATGAGGCGTCTGACACTGCGGGTGCTGATGTTGTATTCGCGGGCGAGGTTGTTCTGTCGGACGCCGGCGGCGAACGCGGTGATGAGTGCGGTGCGTGCTTCGGCTGAGAGCCGTTTGTTCAGTGCTGAGGTGTATCAAGGTTGTTGGACACGGATCCTGATTTGAGAGGATCGTGTCCATGCCCGCGAAACGCCGGAAGTTCAGCCCGCAGTACAAGGCC
>JBEYTX010000007.1:0-351628 GCA_040643255.1 Glycomyces sp. NPDC047369
GCCCTGGCCGGTCTCGTCGACCCACGGCGTGGGCGCGCCCATCATGAACCCGTAGAACGCGTCGGCGCCGTCGGGGCGGACCGATGGTCCGCCCCGCCGCCGCTCGTCGTCGCTAGAGCAGGTGGCCGATCTCGGCCCGGATCAGCTGCGCGTTGACGCCCGAGTTGGGGCAGCCGCCGAAGTGGTGGAGCGCCACGACCTCGTGGGTGTCGCGGGAGATGACCGGGGAGCCGGAGGAGCCGAACTCGGTGTCGCAGTAGTAGGAGACGTCGCTGCCGGCGACGTAGCCGTCGTAGACGGCGTTCTTCACCACGCAGTTGCCGCCGTCGACCGAGGACTCCATCGCGATCTCCGTGGGCCGCCCGGCCGGGTGCTGCGGGATGTAGATCGCCTCGCCCGCCTTCGCGGGGGCGTCGGACAGCTCCAGGTACCCGAACTGGTCGATCCGCGAGAAGTTGTCCACCGTGAACAGCGTGTAGTCCAGGGGCTTCGAGGTCTTCAGGACCTGCTGGCCGCCGACCTTCACGGGAATGTTCGCCGCGTCGGCCCCGCAGGCGACGCAGTCGTACCCGAACCAGACCTCCGTCTGCTGGGCCTCCCACGTCTCGGTGAAGCAGTGGTGGTTGGTGAGCATCCGGTTGTCCTCGCCGACGCGGAACGCCGTGCACAGCACCGTCCCGTCGATGAGCAGCCGCGCCACCGGCTCCGCGTGCTCCACGACCTCCGGGTACGAGGACCGGTAGCACGCCGAGGACTTCTTCTCGTCGCCCGAGCAGACGCTCTCCTCCGGGCGCGCCGCGTCGGCCTGCTCGGCCACGAGCGCGTCGACCACGTCGGAGGCGAACCCGAACGCGGCCCGGTCGATGAGCACCCCGAGCGCGTCGGACGCGGGGCCCGACTCGGCCCGGTGCAGCTCCACGACCGCGGTGTCGCCGGTGATCGAGGTCGCCCACCCGTCGACCATGGACTCCTCGTACCGGTAGGACTCGGCGCCGTCGGGGCTGGACACCGTCACGTAGTCGCCGTCGTCGAGCAGCAGCCGCTCGAAGTGGACCTTCACGTACCCGGCGTCGGGCTCCGAGACCGTGACCGCGTCCTGCGAGTCCTCGTAGGTCAAGGACTCGGTCAGCTCCTCGACCTCGCCGACGTCGACCAGGCCCAGCAGCGAGTCGTCCACCGGCAGGAGCTCCGAGGCGCCCGCGAGGGCCTCCGACACCGGGTCGTCGGCGAACGCCGTGGGGACCACGACCGCCGCGCCGCCCAGCGCCAGCGCGCCCGCGGTCGCCGCCAGGACGACCTTGCGGCGCTTGCGCTTCCCGCTCCCGGCGCCTCCGGCGCCGCCTCGATCCGCCCGCGGTCTCCGCTCGCTCGCCGCCACTGCCGGCCCCTTCCGTGAGAGATGTTTCCACGGTTGAAACGAGCGAGCGGCCCGGAAGTTGCGCGCACTCACGCGAACCAGTGAGCGTCACAGGGGAACGGGCCGCGGCGGTCAGGCCTCGTAGCGGTGGCGGCCCCGACCGTCCTCGCGGGGCCTGCACGCGCCGTGGACCTCGTTGAGGCCCTTGCGGGTCACCAGGACCAGGAGGGTGTCGCCGTGGGTGATCTGGAAGCCCGCGTCGGGGTTCCAGCGGATGCTCCCGGTCGGGCGGCGCACGGCGAGGAGCCGGTGGGAGCCGGGCACGGTGGCCTTGCGGGCGGGGACGTCGTCGAGCCACGCGCCCTTCCCGACCGTGACCTCCGCGATGTACGCGATCTGGCCCCGCACGGGGATGGTCTCCAGGATCTCGTCGTCGGTGAGCTCTCGCGCGAACGAGCCCGCCGCGACCTGCGGCGCGCTGTAGGAGGAGTGCTGCGACGCCTCGTGCAGGGACCGGTTCTTGTTCAGGTTGCGGCGGATGAGCGCCGCGAACTCCGGGTCGTAGATGCGCATGACCGTCCGCAGGTCCGGTTTGCACTCCAGGCCCGACAGGGCGGTCTCCAGGTTCGCGGAGTCCTGCTTCGCCATCGCCACCAGGGACCGCGAGTACTTGACCTCGGCCTCCTGGAGCGTCGCGGGGCGGCTCGCGTCCCCCAGGAGCACCTGCGCGCCCGCGGCCCGGGCCGCGCGGACCCCGATCGCGTCGCGGTCCTTCTCGATGGCGACCACCGGGACGCCGCGCTTCCGCAGGGTCTCCACGACGCGGGTGCCCATGTTGCCGAGGCCGACGACGATGACGTGGTCGCGGACCGCGCGGACCATGCGGCCCTCCGCGAGCGCGTACCGGCGCTCGACGACGGCCTGCACGATCGCACCGGTGACGACGGGGATGAGCAGCGCCCCTGAGACGACCACGACGACGTGCGTCAGGCGCAGCTCCCAGTGGTCGGTCGTGTCGGGGTCGGCGCCGCCGGCGGCCATCATCGCGAGCATGTACAGGGCGTCCCAGAAGTCGCCGTTCACTTCGCGGCTCGCGTTGAGGCTGTTCACCGTCAGCAGGGTCGTCATGCCGCCGAGCATGACGGCCATGAGGACGGCCGCGGCCATCCACAGTCCCTTGGAGAACGTGCGCCGCAGCGTGTGCAGCGACTGCCGGAACCACTGCCCGACCCGCTCCCACATGGGCTTGACCCACCGCCGCGCGGCGACGGGCTCCAGGCACAGGAGCCGGACCGCCTCGTCGGCCTCGTCGGGGTTGTCGGGGTCCGGGGGGATCATGTCGACGCCGAACTCGTTGCCGGTGGCGACGACCCACTGGGCCTGGGCGCGCGGGTCGGCGGCGCGCGCGAGGTACAGGCGCCGGTCCCAGATGACGATGTCGCCGGGCGGGATCTGCTCGAGGGCCGCGGCCGCGTAGGTGCGGGCGACCATGTCGGCGTCCGATTTGACGAACACGCCGTCGTCGCCGAGGAGCTTCTGCATGTGGGCGCGCAGGCCGCTGTTGTACATGCGGATGACCAGGCGGGGGAGGGTGTCGTCGTTGAGATAGCGGGACATCTCGCGCAGTTTCAGGGCGAGGTGGAGGTTCCCGACGTCGTTCTGGTCCATGAGGGCGACGGCGTAGGCGTCGGTGAGGCCGGCGTCGCGGATGACGTCGGCGTCGACGGTGCGGGCCTCGCGGACGGTGAGGCGGCTGTTGTGCTCGGCGGCGCGGCGGATCTCCTCGCGCTGGCCGCCGGGTCCGGAGGGGATGACGGCGACGACGTGGAACGCGAAGTTGTCGACGAGGTTCCTGATGAACCTGAGGGTGAGCCCGTTGTCGCCGACGACGATGACGCGGCGCTCGTGGCGCGCGTCGTCGTGGCCGTCCTGCCGGGGGTGCATGACTGTCAGTGTAAAGAATGTTCGCAAACGGTTGCGGTACAGGCGTTCACGGATGCTTCACGGGTGGCGGGCCGGTCAGGCGGAGCGGGAGAGGCGGGACAGGAGCTTGTCGACGTCCGCTTCGTAGTCGTACCAGTCGACGTCGTGGACGAAGCCGAGTTCGCCGTTGATCCAGCGGACGTCGTCGGCGGTGTCGAGGGTCCAGGTCTGGACGTCGACGAGCTGGGGCTCGGCGCGGCGCAGCTCGGTGAGGAGGCGGGCCTTCATGGTCATGGCGAGCCCGTAGGAGCGGTGGGCGGGGGCGACGACGGTGTCGTACTGGTCGGCGCGGGTGGGCCGCTGCGCGGAGACGACGAGCTCGGTGAGGCCGACGACGTTCCCGTAGGGCTCGGAGACGGCGACGGCGATGTGGGACCGCATGCCGCGGCGGGCGAGGGTCTGGAAGGAGTCGCGCAGGGCCGGGGCGTAGGCCGAGCCGCGCCACTCGGGCACGAACGCGACGTTCCCGGGGGCGGACCGCAGGTTGGCCTTGACGTCGGCGTAGGAGTCCATGAGGCGGTCGGGGACGCCCCCGGCGTGGTATTCGAGGCGGTACCCGGCGGCGAGGCGCCCGGCGGCGTGCTCGATCTTCTCCCAGTCGATCTCGGCCCACCGCAGGAGGTGGCGCTGCTCGACGGTGGAGCGCGCGAACCCGTGCCGGTCGTAGAAGCCGACGGCGGGGGTGGTGGCGATGACCTCGACGGAGAGGGTCCGGCAGCCGCCGGCCTTCGCGCATTCGGCGACAGCGCGGAGCAGGCGCGTGCCGACGCCCTTGCCGCGGGCGGAGGGCCGGGTGGACATCTCGACGACGCCGGTGCCGGCCTGCTCGCCGCCGAAGACGATGAGGCTGGCGTGGCCGACGAGGTCGCCGTCGGCGTCGCGGTCGAGGAAGAGGTGCCGCTCGTCCTCGGGGAGGGTCGCGTCGAGGTAGTCGCGGAGGCGGTCGGTGCGCCAGCGCGGTTCGGCGGGCATGTCCGCGGCGGTCATGTCGTTGAGCACCGAGCACCAGTCGCGGAGGTCGTCGTCCGTCATCTCGCCGGGAGCGAGCTGCTTCAGGGGCATCTCTTATCCTTACCCGAAATCGTCACCGAACGGAACCCCCGGCTCACGGATCGCAGCGGTCGGGGGCCCCGTCAGGCGGCGCTCGTCCTGCCGTACTGGTCGGCGCGGTCGAACACCTTCTGCACGTAGTCGTCCCTGGGGTTGTAGGAGTGGACGGCGGACTGCCAGCCGTCGGGGGTCGCGAGGTTCCGGTCGCCGTGGCACAGGTAGTTCGCGGCGGCGGTGACGGCGTCGTCGATGTCGTCGGGGTTGAACAGGCCGTCCTTGTCGCCGTCGGCCTTCCACGAGTCCCAGGTGCTGGGGAGGAACTGCATGGGGCCCATCTCGTCGTAGTCGGCGCCGCGGATGGGGGTGAGGGTGGTGCCGTCGGCCTGGACGCGGTTGCCGCCGGTGGTGCCGTGGTTGGTCTCGGTGGCGCCGATCCCGGCGAGGGTGGTCCAGGAGAGGTTGCAGCCGGGGTTCTCGACGGCGGAGACGAGTTCGGCGCGGCCGTAGGCGACGAGGACGCGCTCGGGGATGCCGAGGTGGGCGAGGCCGCGCGCCCACGAGTCGAGGTCGGTGGCGCCGGCCTGGGTGGTGGTCCCGTCGGTGGGGGAGCCGGTGGCGGCCTCCTCGAGTCCGTCGGGCTCGGCGGGCAGGCCCGCGGCGGGGGCGTCCTCGGGGGTGAGGACGAGCGGGGCCTCCTCTGCCTCGGGGCTGGGCTCGGTGCCGAACGACCAGGCGGGTCCGGCGCCGGGGACGACGAACCATCCGGCGGCGAGCGCCCCGGCGACCGCGAGGACCGTGAGCGCCACCTGGACGCCGAGCCGGCCCGCGGGGGCCCGCAGGGCCCGGAAGCAGGCGCGGACGCCCCTGCCGGCGGCCTTGAGGGCGCGCCAGGGGAGGAGCGCGAGGCGTCGTGCGAAGCGTCGGAGGAGGAGCAGCACGGGAGCGGGTCGTCCTTTCTCGATCGTGGCGGCCGGAGCGGTGGCGGATCGGCGGGGGCGGGCGTGCGCGCGGGCGGTGCGGCGCGCCCAGTATGCACCCGCGGGGCGGCGCGCGTGCGGCGCCGCGGCGGGACCGGACTGAATGCGAGTATTCCCTAGTTTCGTTCCCGCGGGCAACGCCTGAGGGGCAACAATTCTCTCCACTGCCCGCTACCGGCGGGCGGCCGGATCGTTCTCCTATATCGGATCGGTGGTTGCCACGAGCAAACCCGCGTCGAGAACGCCTCGCGTCCGCGGAAGGGCAGGAGACACGGCCATGCGGAGTGCCAGTTCCCATCACGTCAGGTAACCGACTGAGATGGGGGTGACACTGTGAGGCCGCTGGGCATTTGTGCCCGCGCACCAGCGCGCCACAGCCCGGCATACGGGGGCTGAACGAAAGTTGACCGACACGTGGATACGACAACGGCATCGCACGCCGCACCGGCTTCCCTTCCGACGCTCGGCACCGGGCGACCGGATCGCCCGCGCCCTGCTGGCGGGAACGGGATCCGGACGCCCGCGAATGCACCGGCCTATCGGGATCCGTCCGATGTGGCCGGACGACCGGCCGGGGCGGACGGCGCCGACGGGCCCGCCGGCCCGATCGGGACCGCCCTGCTGCCCGCAGGGGACGTCACGTTCCTGTTCACCGACATCGAGGGCTCCACGCGCCTGGCCTCCGGGCTCGGCGCCGAGCGCTACCGGGTCGTCCTCCACCGCCACCGCGCGCTCGTCCGCGAGGTCCTGAGAGAGCACGGCGGCGTCGAGATCGACACCGAGGGCGACTCGTTCTTCGTGGCGTTCCACGACGCGGCCGCCGCCTGCGCCGCAGCCGCCGGGATACAGGCCGCGCTGCACGGCGCGCACTGGCCCGACCAGGGCTCGGGGCCGCTGCGGCCCCGCGTCCGCATGGGGCTGCACACCGGCGAGGCCTGGCCCTCCGCGGGCGGGTACGCCACCCCCGAGGTGCACAAGACCGCGCGCATCTGCTCTGCGGCCCACGGCGACCAGATCCTCGCGTCCGCGGCGTGCGCGGCCGCCGCGGGCCTGCCGCCGGCCCGGGTGCGCCGCCTCGGCGACTTCGAGCTGCGCGGCCTGCCCGGCGCCACCGAACTGGTCCAGATCGACACGCCCGGCCTCCCCGAGTCGTTCCCGCCGCCGTCCTCGCGGCCCCGCCGGCACAACCTGCCGCACGCGCTGAAGCCGCCCGTGGAGCGCCCCGAGGACGCGCGGGAATTGGACCGGGCCTTCGCCGTCAGCCGCATGGTCGCCCTCTCCGGGCTCCCCGGCTGCGGCAAGACCGTCTTCGCGAAGGCCTGGGCCCGCAAGCGCCTCGCCTGCTACGAGCACGGCGTCTGGTACTCCGACACCGGACCCGACCTCGGCCGGGCCCTCCTCGACGCGCTCGACCTGCGCTCGGAACCGCTGCGCGACCCGATCGCCACGGTCATCGACCACTTCCGCGACCGCCGCGCGCTCCTCGTCGTCGACGGCACCGACCGCCTCGGCGCCGAACGCCGCGCCGAACTCCTGGAGCTCCTGGAGTCCTGCCCCGACCTGCACCTCCTCGCGGTCGGCCGCAGGCCCCTGGACCTGCCCGGCGCCGTCAAGCGCTCCCTGGACCTGCCCGCCGGGACCGTCGGCGCCTCCATGCTCGCCGGGTTCTGCGAGGACCGCGGCGCCCCGTGGACCGCCGCCGACTGCCGCGGCCTCGCCGCCGCCGTCGAGAACTTCCCGCCCGCGCTCCTCGCGCTCGCCGACCTCGTCGCGCTCGCCTCCCCGCAGGCGGCCCTGCGGCGGCTGCGCGACGACCCGGTCGCGGTCCTCGACGCGGGCGGGCGGTTCCGCGCCGCCATCGACGACGCCGTCGCCGCGATCTCCGGGCCCGCCCGCGCGGTCCTCCTCGAACTCGCCGCACGCGAACGCGGCGCCAGCGTCGACGAGGTCCTCGACCTGTGCCGCCAGCGGGACGGCAGCCTCGAAGCACTCGTCGAGCTCGTCGACGCCGCCCTCGTGGTCATCGAGCGGCCCGCCATGGACCAGGCCGTGTACCGGGTGCCCGCGCCGCTGCGCTGGCTCCTCGCCGGACCCGGCGCCGCGCCCGGCCCGGTCAACGGCCCCGTGAACGGCCCGGCGCCCGCGGCCCCGCTCGACCTCGCCGAGCGCCTGGTCCACCCCGTCCCGTTCAACGCCCCGCGCCTGCGCGCGGTCGCCTTACCCGGTGGCGGCGGCGGGGTCCACACCCGCCGCCGCCGCTCCCGCGGCCCGCGCGGGGCGTGTGCGATGCTGGGCCCGTGACTGACAGGCAACCGGAGCCGCTCGACCGCTCCCGCTCGAAGGCCGCCGCCGAACGGGCGGCCCGCGTCATCCCCGGCGGCGTGAACTCGCCGGTCAGGGCCTTCCGGGGCGTCGGCGGCGACCCCGTCTTCATCGCGGAGGCCGAGGGCGCCCGCCTGACCGACGTCGACGGGAACACCTACGTCGACCTCGTCGGCTCCTGGGGCCCGCTCATCCTCGGCCACGCCCACCCCGACGTCGTCGCCGCGCTCGCGCAGGCCGCCGCCCGCGGCACCTCCTACGGGGCGCCCACCGTCGGCGAGATCGAGCTCGCCGAGCTCATCACCGACCGCACCCCCTGCGAGATGGTCCGCCTCGTGTCCTCCGGCACCGAGGCCACCATGAGCGCCGTGCGCCTCGCCCGCGCCGCCACCGGCCGCGACAAGATCGTCAAGTTCGCGGGCTGCTACCACGGCCACGCCGACTACTTCCTCGCCGAAGCCGGGTCCGGCGTCGCCACCCTCGGCCACCCCGACTCGCCCGGCGTCCCCGCCGCCGCCGCGGCCGACACGATCGTCGTGCCCTACAACGACCTCGCGGCCGTCGAAGCCGCGTTCGCCGCCCACCCCGGGCAGATCGCCGCGGTCATCACCGAGGCCGTCCCCGGCAACATGGGCGCCGTCGCGCCGCTCGACGGCTTCAACGAGAAGCTCTACGCCGCCGCGCACGCCCGCGGCGCGCTCCTCATCTCCGACGAGGTCATGACCGGCTTCCGCGTCGCCCCCGGCGGCCTCGCCGCCCCCGCCGACCTGTACACGTACGGCAAAGTGATGGGCGGGGGCCTGCCCGCCGCCGCGTTCGGCGGCCGCGCCGACCTCATGTCGATGATCAGCCCCGCCGGGCCCGTCTACCAGGCCGGGACGCTCTCGGGGAACCCCCTCGCCGTCGCCGCCGGCCTCGCGACCCTCCGCGCCTGCGACGACGCCGTCTACGCGACCCTCGACGCCACCGCCGCCGAGATCCAGCGCCTCGCCGCCGAAGCCCTCGCCAAAGCCGGTGTCCCGCACTACGTCTCGGCGCCCTCGAACCTGTTCTCGGTGTTCTTCGCCGACGGGCCCGTCACGAACTTCACCGAGGCGAAGGCCCAGGACACGGCCGCGTTCGGGGCGTTCCACACCGCGATGCTCGAACACGGCGTGTACCTGCCGCCCAGCGCGTTCGAATGCTGGTTCACGTCCGCCGCGATCGACGAGGAAGCCCTGTCACACATCGAACAGGCGCTGCAACCCGCCGCCGAAGCCGCCGCTAAGGTGCGCTCATGAGCGGCTCCAAGACCATCGTCCACCTGCTGCGCCACGGCGAGGTCCACAACCCGGAAGGCGTCCTCTACGGGCGCCTGCCCGGGTACGGCCTGTCCGAGCTCGGCAAGGAGATGGCCGTCGCCGCCGCCGAGCGGCTCGCCAAGCGCGACATCGTCCACGTCGGCGCCTCCCCGCTCCAGCGCGCCCAGGAGACCGCCGAGCCCGTCGCCGCCTCCCACCGCCTCCACACCGTCACCTACGACGGCATCGTCGAGGCCGGGAACTCCTTCGAGGGCCTCAAGGTCGGCGTCGGCGACGGGGCGCTGCGCGAACCCCGCTACTGGTGGCGCCTGCGCGACCCCTTCCGGCCCTCCTGGGGCGAGGCGTACCTCGACATCGCCCGCCGCATGATGGACGCCGTCGACAAGGCCCGCGCCGCCGCCGACGGCGCCGAAGCCGTCCTCGTCTCCCACCAGCTGCCCATCTGGACGGTCCGCCGCTTCGCCGAGCGCAAGCGCCTCTGGCACGACCCGCGCAAACGCGAATGCGCCCTCGCCTCGGTCACCAGCTTCGTCTACGAGGACGAGACGCTCGCCCGCATCGAGTACTCCGAACCGGCCGCGCACCTCGTGCTCAGGTCCGCGTCGGCCCGGCGGGCCAAGGGCGCCTGACCGTGGGGCTGCGGCGGAGGACCATGCTGGCTGCGGCACCGCTGCTGGCCCTCGCGGCCTGCGGCGAGTCCGGCGAGAACGCCGACCGGGTCAACGAGATCAACCGCGACCGGTTCGTCTCCGGCGACGGCTCGAACTACCGGTGGGAGGACCCAGGGGACCGCTTCGACGCCCCCCGGCTCCAAGGCACCGACCTCGACGGGAACCCCGTCGACACCGACGACTGGGCCGGCAGCGTCCTCGTCGTCAACTTCTGGGGCTCCTGGTGCCCGCCCTGCGTCGCCGAGGCCCCCTACCTCGTCGACGCCGCCGCCGCCCTCGAAGGCGAAGCCGTGCAGTTCCTCGGCGTCAACATCCGCGACACCGGGGACGCCGCGAAGGCCTTCGAGCAGCGCTGGGGCGTCCAGTACCCGTCCATCGAAGACGAGGCCGGCCGCATCGCCGACCAGTTCGTCGACTACGGCCTCTCCCCGAACGACATCCCCGCGACGATCGTCATCGACGCCGAGCACCGCGTGTTCTCCATCTGGCGCGGCGGCCTCGACGACGCCGAGACGATCATCGCCGACGTGACCAAAGCCCTGGAGACCTGATGAGCGCCAGCCCTTCCGGCAACCCCGCCCTCCGCAAGGCCGCCAAGCGCGCCGTCATGGCCGGGACCGCCGCCCTCGCCGCCG
The DNA here is from genome assembly GCA_040643255.1 of Glycomyces sp. NPDC047369. Classification (GTDB taxonomy): domain Bacteria; phylum Actinomycetota; class Actinomycetes; order Mycobacteriales; family Micromonosporaceae; genus Glycomyces. The sequence continues at coordinate 10,297 of JBEYTX010000007.1, forward strand.
TCGCCGTCACCTCCCTCGTCAAGCGCCGCCTCAACCCGCCCGAGCCGCGCCCCCGCGAGGAGGCCGAGTGAACCCCGCCGAGACCGCCGCCTCCGGGCCGCTCCTCCTCGCCTTCGGCGTCGCCGCGCTCGCCGGACTCGTGTCCTTCGCGTCCCCGTGCACCCTCCCCCTCATGCCCGGCTACGTGTCCTACGTGACCGGCATGAGCGGCACCGAACTGCGCGGCGGCGGGAACCCCGCCGACCGCCGCGTCGGACGCGTCCTCACCGGCGCCCTCCTGTTCGTCGCCGGGTTCACCGCCGTCTACACCGTCCTCGTCTTCGCGCTCCAGAGCGCCGGACGCGCCCTCCTCCAGAACACCTCCGTCCTGGAGACCGTCGCCGGGATCGTCATGATCGCCATGGGCCTCATGTTCATCGGCCTCATCCCCACCCGCGGCGGCTTCGCCCCGACCTGGCGGCCCGCCGTCGGCCTCGCCGGGGCGCCCCTCTTCGGCGCCGTCTTCGCGCTCTCCTGGATCCCCTGCACCTCACCGGTCCTCGCCGCGATCACCAGCCTCGCCGTCGTCCAGGACGGCACCGCCCGCGGCGTCGGCCTCATGATCGCCTACTGCGCCGGACTCGGCGCCCCCTTCGTGCTCTTCGCCGTCGGCATGCACCGCCTCGCCCGCGCCCTCGACTTCCTCAAGCGCCACGGCCGCGCCATCTCCATCGCGGGCGGCGTCATGCTCGTCGCCGTCGGCCTCATGCTCGCCACCGGCGCGTGGGGCGACTTCACCAACTGGCTCCGGGCCACCGTCGGGACCGGGGTGAGCTCGCTGTGACCGCCACCCTCACCTCCCCGCCGCGCAAACCCAAGGCCGCCAAGCGCTTCCGCGCCTTCTGGCGCCGCTGGTGGCACCAGCTCACCGCCATGCGGACCGCGCTCATCCTCCTCCTCGCCCTCGCCCTCGCCGCGATCCCCGGCTCGACGTTCCCGCAGCGGTCCATCAGCACCGTCGACGTCGCCGGGTACTTCGACGAGCACCCCGACCTCGCGCCCTGGCTCGACCGCCTGTGGGCCTTCGACGTCTACACCTCGCCGTGGTTCTCCGCGATCTACCTGCTGCTCATGATCAGCCTCGTCGGCTGCATCGTCCCCCGCCTCGGCGTCCACTGGCGCGCCCTGCGCGCCGAGGTCCCCGACGCCCCGCAGCGCATGTCGATCCTCCCGTACCACCGCGTCCTCGACGCCGACGCCAACCAGGGCCGCGCCCGCGCCGTCCTCAAGCAGCGGCGCTGGCGCACCGCCGTGCGCGAGCACGAGGACGGGACCGTCGTCATCGCCGCGGAGAAGGGCTACCTGCGCGAGACCGGGAACCTGCTGTTCCACACCTCGATCATCTTCGTGCTCGTCGGCGTCGCCGCCGGGAGCCTCATGAGCTGGTACGGGAACCGGATCCTCTCCGAGGACAAGGCGTACTGCAACAACCTCCAGCAGTACGACGAGTACGGTCTCGGCGCGTGGGTCGACGAGACCGACCTCCCGCGGTTCTGCGTCACCCTCGACGAGTTCGACGCCGAGTTCACCAACGGCGGGCCCACCGCCTTCGACGCCGACGTCACCTACGAGACCACCGACGACGGCGGCGGGACCGAGACCGGCGAGTACGACCTCAAGGTCAACCACCCGCTGAACATCGACGGCACCAACGTCTTCCTCATCGGCCACGGCTACACCGCCGTCGTCACCTACACCGACCGCTACGGGCAGACCCAGACGCTCCACCAGGAGTTCCTGTCGATGGACGCGGCCCTGAACTCCGAGGGCGCGTTCAAGTTCCCCGACGTGAACGTCGACCCCGAGACCGGCGCCGTCGACGACGACGCCGAGGTCGGCTTCGACGCGATCCTCGTGCCCACCTTCGACGACTCCACCGCGATGCTCCTGGGCACCGACCCCGAGCTGAACAACCCGGTCCTCGCGCTCACCGCGTACACCGGCGACCTGGGCCTGGGCGACGGGCTGCCCGAGTCGGTGTACTCGATCAACGAGGAGCAGATCGCCTCCGGCGCACTGGAGCAGGTCAACGACGACGTCGAGGTGATCGGCGTCGGCGACGCCATGACGCTCCCCGACGGGTCCACCCTCGCCTTCGACGGCGTTGAGCAGTACGCGGTCCTCCAGGTCCGCCACGACCCCGGCGGGCCCGTCGTCCTCGCGGGCGCGGTCCTGCTGCTCCTCGGGCTCCTGCCCGGGCTCGCCGTGCGCCGCAGGCGCTACTGGATCCGGTGGAACCCCGACGGGACCGTCGAGACCGCCGGCCTCAACCGCAACGACTTCGACGGCCTCGACGAGGAGTGCGACGAACTCACCGCCGCGATCGCTCCCGACTCCGAGCCGCCGGGAACCAGTACCGACAGGAGTGATCAATGACCGGTGCCGAAGTCGCGAACGCCCTGTTCGTCGCGACCATCGTCCTCTACGCGGCGGCGATGTTCTCCTACGCCGTCGAATACGCCTTCGACAAGCGGGCGCCCAAGCGCGCCAAGGCTTCCGTGGCCGCCGGGACCGGGTACTTCGACCCGGACGACACCCCGGCCGACGCGCCCGCCGACGCCCCCATCAGCCCCGCGGCCGCCCGCGGCGCGGGCCGCCTCGGCCTCGTCCTGACGTTCCTCGGCACCGCGGCCCTCGCCGCGAGCATCGTCGTCCGGGTCGTCTACACCGGACGGTGGCCCTGGGGCAACATGTTCGAGTACACCGTCGGCGTCGCCCTGGCGGGCATGACGACCTGGCTCATCCTGGTCTCCCGCGGCGCCGTCCCGCGCCGCCTCGGCCTGTTCGCGACCTTCGCCGTCACGATGGTCCTCGGCACCTCGGTCCGCGTCTACACCGAGGCCGGGCCGCTCGTCCCCGCGCTCGACTCGTACTGGATCATCATCCACGTCACGGCCGCGATCTGCGCCTCCGGCATCCTCCTCATCGGCTGCGTCTTCGCGATCCTCCACCTGCTCAAGCGCGCCCACGACCGCCGCGTCTCCGACGGCAAGCCGGTCCGCTTCCCGATCAACATCGCCGAGCGCCTCCCCGACGCGACCGCCCTGGAGCGCCTGACGTTCAAGATCCACGTCTTCGCGTTCCCGCTCCTCACCTTCGGCATCATCGCCGGGTCCGTGTGGGCCCACCTCGCGTGGGGCCGCTACTGGAACTGGGACCCCAAGGAGGTCTGGGCCTTCATCGCCTGGGTCGTCTACGCCGCCTACCTGCACGCGCGCGTCTCCGGCAAGTCCGCCAAGGCCAACGCCCCCTGGATCGCGATCCTCGGCTACGCCGTCATGCTCTTCAACCTCACCGCCGTCAACCTCGTCTTCGGCGGCCTCCACTCCTACGCCGGCGTCTGACCCCGCCTCCGAGATCGCGGTGCGTAGCCGCGCATATATATAAGGTGCAAGCCGACGGCCCCCGCTCTGATGAGCGGGGGCCGTTGCGGTGCTTGACGGTTGCGAGGGTCAGTGGCCGCGGGTGTTGCGGGCGGCGCCGTAGCGCTCGGCGGTGACGTCGAGGTCGGCCTGCTGGAAGGAGCGCTGGGCGCGGGGGTGGTCGGGGACGATCCGCGGGAGGTCGTCGTGGCCCTGGGGGGCCGGGACCGGGTTGGCGGCGGGGCGCTGGTCGGGGACGTGGCCGGCGGTGCGCTCGGTGCGGTTGCGGACGCGGCCCGGAGTGCGGGGGCGCTGCTGTTGCTGCTGCGCGCGCAGGCGGTCGACCTGGATGGCGCCGGTCGCGGTCGGGAGGGCCTCCTCGTCGTCGACGTGGATGCCGAGCTGCTCGCGGCGGCTCACCGTCTTCGGCGTGGTCCCCATGAGCGCGAACAGGAGCACGATGATGCCGAGGGTCGCGACGCCGAGGATCGGGAGGATCAGCATGATCGGGTCGATGCCCTCGACGGTGTCGCGGCCCTGGTTGTAGAGCGTCACGCGCACGCCAGCCATGCCCGTGTAGTGCATGCCGCACACCGCGATCGCCATGACGACGGCCGCGGCGGTGTGCCACTTCCAGCCCTCGAGGTACATGCCGCAGAACAGCGCCGCGGTCGCGGCGACGACCGCGATGACGACCGAGGCGACGAAGTAGGTCTGGTCGTGGGTGATGTGGCCCGAGACGTTGATCGCGGCCATGCCCGAGTAGTGCATGACGACGACGCCGAGGCCGGTGAGCGGGCCGGCGATGAGGATCTTGCCGACGGTGCCGCGGTTGCCGGTGCCGGCGACCAGGAGGCCGAAGAACACCGAGCCGACGGAGGCGACGAGGCTCAGGAAGGTCTTGAAGGGGTCGTAGGCGATGTCGGACTCGACGACCTTGAAGCCGATCATGGCCGTGAAGTGCATCATCCAGATCGCCGTGGCGCCCAAGGAGAACGAGGCAAGGGCGATCCACTGCACGCGCTTGCGGGCCGCTTTCACCGTGCCGTCCTGCCGACGCGCCTGCGTCATGCACATGAGCGCCAGGATCGAGCCTGCGAAGGCGAACCCGAACGACATGATGGGGTTGATCCAGCCGTAAGTGAAGTGACTCACATGTTCCATCAGTGGTCTTCCTCCTCAGGCAGATGCCCGTATGCGGAATGTTGCGAGATTGGGATCTGCGCGGTTTGAAACTTATACGACTACTGTCCGGCGGCATCCGCAAGACGGACAGTTGCACTAGGACGGTCATTTCGGTCGACGCGGTCGAGGTTCGGCGAGGCCAGGACCCCGAACACCATGCCCACGATGGCGATGAGCGCCAGCAGCATGATGGGCAGCAGGAGGATCAGCGGGCTGATGCCGGAGACGTCGCCGCGTGCCGGGCCCTCGACGTCCACGGCGGCCATGCCCGTGTAGTGCATGCCGACGACGGCGACGCTCATGACGGCCGCCGCGAGCGCCATCGAGCCGCGGCGGTCCACGACCGCCGTGAACCGCAGCGCCACGGTGGAGGCCACCGCGGCGACGGCCGCGGAGGCCGCGACGAGCACCGGGTCGTAGACGACCCGCCCGCCCGTCGCGACCGCCGCCATGCCGGTGTAGTGCATGCCGACCACCCCGGCGCCGCAGAGCAGTCCGCCGAGCAGCAGGCGCGGCCAGCCAGCGCGCCTGCCGCCCGAGACGGACAGCCCGGTCCCCACGGCCAGCACCGCGAGCCCGAAGGACAGGGCGGTGAGCGCGGGGTCGTACGCGATATCCGCACCGGTGACGGTGAAGCCGATCATCGCGATGAAGTGCATCATCCAGATGCCGATCCCGCCGATGGCCAACGAGGCCATGAGGGTCCAGCGAAGTCGCGACCCCCGGGTCGCGGCGGCGCGGGCGTAGCGGGAGGCGGTCAGGCCGAGGAAGGACCCGGCGGCGGCGAAGGCGAGGCCCATCGCCGGGTTGAGCCAGCCGTACGTGAAGTGGTGGTGCTCTAGGGTGACCGCGAGCGGGTCCATGGGGTGACCTCCTGGAAGGCGTTGTGGGTCAACGGTGCCTCAACGGGGGGTGGAGTCTGTCGCACAAGAAGTGCGAGTTGTCCGGGAAGCGGCGGCGGATATGGAGGATCTGTCCGGAACGCGTGGTCGCATGGCCGCGCTCCGTCAGTGGACTAAGGTGGCGAAACGGTCGCTACCGAACGTGCTCGCGCTGCCGCGCAACGTATCGACGGCGATGATTTCCTGCGGACGGGGCCGTTGGTCTGAGCCTCATCGTCCGAGTAGTCGCTTTTCTCGACCGGACGGCCGAATACGCGGTAGGCGTGTGTCCGAAATACCAGCGTTTCTTGAGATTCGCCCGGTAACTCGGTGCGATACGGGGCCGAGTTCAGTACTCCGGTACGCCCCTGGATTTCGCCGCCCTGATTCGTCATGATGGAATCTGCTGGGCTTCACATGCCGAACCCCCGCCGCCCCCGGCGGCAGGACGGCAGCCGGCGCGCGCCGTCGGCCCGAGACCGAGCCCGGCCCGGCACGGGCCCGTCGGTCTGACACAGAGGACCACCCCAGGAGGCTAGACAAGGTGAGCAAGCGCAGCTCGAACCGTGCGGGTTCAGCGGCTCGACGAGGACCGCTCGGCCTGCCCCGCATCGCCGACATGCGAATCCGGTCCAAGCTGGGACTGATCCTCCTCGTGCCCCTCGTCGTCCTGGTGGCGGTCGCTGGCCTCCGCCTGTACGACCTCGCGGACCGCGTGTTCGAGTCCGACGACATGGTGAAGCTCGTGGAGTTCAACGCCGTGACCGCCGACCTCCGCTACGACCTCCAGGTCGAGCGGTCCCTGCTGGTCACGCACCTCCGCATCGCCGACAACCACGTCGCGGACATCGACCCCGCCCAGTACGACGAGGCCGCCGTCACCGGCCAGCAGGCCGAGACCGACTCCGCCCTCGAGCAGTTCAACGAGAAGGCCGACGGGCTCCCCGAGCTCTCCGACGACATCTCCAACCGGATCGACGCGGTCCGGACCCAGTACGAGACGCTCGTCCAGATCCGCGAGGCCGCCGCGGAGAGCCCCGACGGCGTCTCCATCGACCAGACCTCCCGCGTCTACCAGCGCCTCGTCGCCGAGCTCGTGACGATCACCGACATCTCCTCGCGCATCGTCAACGACCCCGAGATCGCCCGGAACCTCCAGGCCATCGCCGCCGCCACCACCGTCCTGGAGACGCTGGAGGAGGAGCGGTCGATCGCGATCAACGTCGGCAACGGCAAGAACTTCATCAACAACACCCGCTGGCAGAACTTCATCGCCTTCGCGAAGCTCCGCGAGACCGCCGAGGACGAGTTCAAGACCGTGGCCGACCGCGACGAGCAGCTCGCGTTCTTCTTCAGCCCCGGCGGCCTGAACACCGGCGAGGCCGAGGCGGCCCTGACGTTCGAGAACGCGGCCGTCAACGCGGGCACCGCGAAGCCCCTCGAGGTGAACGCGGCGGTCATCGACTCGTACAACGCGATCCTCGACAACGGCCTCGACTACATCAACGACGAGTCCGAGCAGGTCCTCGACGACGCCCGCGCCGACCTGAACGCGCAGATCTTCCAGCTCCTGCTCGAAGCCGTGCTCATCCTCGCGGCGTTCGTCATCGCGACCGTGGTCGCCCTGCTCATCGCCCGCAACATGGCGACGGGCCTGCGGCGCCTGCGCGAGGGCGCGCTCGACGTGGCGCACGTGTCGCTGCCGCAGGCGGTGGCGCAGATGCGCGACGCGGAGACGATCGGCAACCGGACACCGGACGAGGTCGCCGCCGACACCGGCGCGGTCATCGACATCGACCAGCGCGACGAGATCGGCAACGTGGCGCACTCGTTCAACATCGTCCACACCGAGGCCATCCGCATCGCGGCCGAGCAGGCCGCCCTGCGCGCCAACGTCTCCCAGATGTTCATCAACCTGGCCCGCCGGTCCCAGAACCTGGTCGACCGGCTCATCGGCCACCTCGACCACCTGGAGCGCGGCGAGGAGAACCCGGACCGCCTGGCCGAGCTGTTCCAGCTCGACCACCTCGCGACCCGCATGCGCCGCAACGACGAGAACCTCCTGGTGCTCGCCGGCGCGGACTCCACCCGCCAGGAGCGGTACCCGGCCCCGATCGGCGACATCCTCCAGGCCGCCCAGTCCGAGGTCGAGCAGTACACCCGCATCGAGTTCGGGTCCCTGGAGGCCGAGCGGGAGATCCGCCCGGCCGCCGTCAACGACCTCGTGCACCTCATCGCCGAGCTCATGGACAACGCGACCGCGTTCTCCCCGCCGGAGTCCCCGGTCCTGGTCGAGGCCGAGCAGATGCGCACGGCCGAGAGCCCGCAGGGCGCGATCCGGGTCCGCATCCACGACGTCGGCATCGGCATGCCGCCCGCGCAGATCGAGGACATCAACCGGCAGCTCTCGGAGTCCGCCGACGTCATCGACCTCGCGTCCTCCCGCATGATGGGCCTGGTCGTGGTCGCGCGCCTCGCGAAGCGCCACGAGGTCCACGTCGAGCTGCGCCCCGGCGAGCACCGCGGCACCGTCGCGGAGGTCATCCTCGGCGACGCCGTCCTCACCGAGGCGAAGCTCCCCGAGCGCGGCCTGCGCTCCGGCGTCCCGCTCGACGCGCTCAACGGCTCCGCGCCGCGCGGCGAGCTCCTGTCGGGCATGGAGTCCACCGGCGCGCTGCCGCGGGTCCCCGAGAGCCCCGCGGGCCTGTTCGACACCGCCGCGCCCCAGGCCCCGCACTCCCCGCCGCCGCCGCAGCCCACGCCTCCCGCGTGGCAGCCGAGCGCGCCGCCGATGCCCTCGCGCCCGAACGTGCCGCCGCAGCCGGTCGAGCCCGTCACCGGCGAGTACCCGATGCAGCGCCCGCAGCCGCAGCAGTCCTTCCAGCCGCCGTTCCCGCAGTCCGTGCCCGCGGACGAGGAGCCGGGCTTCATGTTCCGCCCCGGCGGCCTCGCCGACGAGCGCAAGGCCAACGGCAAGGTCATGGAGGTGACCGGGGAGATCGTCTCCTCCGAGCACGTGGCCCTGCCGAAGATCCAGCTCGAGGCGTGGACCCCCGAGCCCGAGCCGGCGCCCCCGTCGTGGCCCGACGTGGCCGCGGCCCCCTCCGGGACCGAGGCGCCCCGCGCCGCCCGCCGGGACCGCGTGTCCGCACTGGACGCGACGACCGAGCTGCCGATCTTCCGCGAGGTGGAGTCCGCCTGGTTCAAGGCGGTCACCCCCGCGCCCAAGAAGGTCGAGGACGGCGCGGCCAAGGTCGAGGACGCCCCCGAGTCGTCCTTCCGGGCCGCCCCGGCGGCACCCGCGGAGGTGGCGGACGCAACCTCGCCGCGCTACGCTGACCAGTCAGGTGCGGCCGAGTCCCCCGCCCCGGCTTGGGACGCGGCGCCGCCCTCCCCTCCGCAGCCCACGGAAGGCCCGACCATGCAGCACACCCCCGCCGCCGACGAGTCGCCGGCCGCTGCCCCGGGCCCGGAACGCCGCCGCCTGACCTCCCCCGAGTCCGACACCGGCTCCTACGCCTGGCGCACCGCCGCCGACGACGGGTGGTCGCGCGTCGACGACGCCTTCGCGGAGACCATCGAGGAGACGACCACGGTCGGTCTTCCCAAGCGCCGCCCCATGGAACGCCTCGTTCCCGGCGCGGTGGAGGAATCTCAGGAGACCGTCAGCGCGCAGAAGCGCAACCCCGAGGGCATTCGGGGCCTGCTGTCGGCCTATCACCGTGGGGTGCAGCGAGGACGTGGCAATGACGGCAACTGAGTCGCTGATCCGCAACACGGCAGACGCTACTAAGGAGCGCAAACGATGAGCACTGGTGGAACCTCGGTCCAGGACCTGGGCTGGCTGCTGGCCGGCTTCGCCGAACGCGTGCCGGGCGTGGCCCACGCCGTGGCGGTCAGCGCCGACGGTCTGCTGCTGGCGTCCTCCCGGGACCTCCCCAGGGACCGCGCCGACCAGCTGTCGGCGGTGACCTCGGGTCTGGTGAGCCTGACCCAGGGCGCGTCCCGCTGCTTCGAGGGCGGCGCCGTCCTCCAGACGGTGGTCGAGATGGACCGTGGCTTCCTGTTCCTGATGTCCATCAGCGACGGTTCCTCGTTCGCGGTGCTGGCGTCGAAGAACTGCGACGTGGGCCAGGTCGGCTACGAGATGGCCCTCCTGGTCGACCGGGTCGGCCAGGCCCTGACGCCTTCGGCCCGAAGCTGATCCGGGCCGCTTCCGGTGTGCGCTTGGCGCAACGGGTTGCGGCACGGTAGGCTCCATTCGAGCGGAACGCAGCACGAGTGGGACGAACTGAACAACGACCCCTCCGTCGCATCCCCAGGCGACGGGCCGGTGCCTCCCCGGGCATCCGGTACATGGATAACTGACAAGACTGCGGCACAAGGATTGTGGGATCCGAGGCCGTGGTTGGAGGTAACAATGGTCCTCGGTGGTGATGAGCCTACTGGCTCACTCGTCAGACCGTACGCGGTCACGCGCGGCCGCACGCGGCCCCAATTGGAGATCGCCCTCGAAGCGCTGGTGGAGACCACCGCGCGCGGCCGGTCCGGGCAGTTCCTCGGCGGCAGGGAGCAGAAGGTGATCGTCGACCTGTGCGGCGGCCGCCTCCAGTCCCTCGCGGAGATCGCCGCACGCATGGAGGTGCCCCTCGGCGTCGCCCGCGTGCTGGTCGCCGACATGGCAGCGGACGGCTTGTTGGCAGTGCACGAACCCACCGGCTTCGACGCGGACGGCGGCGACGAATCGGTCGGAACCGAGCTCCTTGAGCGCGTTCTCAGTGGACTCAGGAGGCTATAGACCCTAATGAACTCACCCGCAGACACCTCTCGTGTGACCTCTGCCAAGATCGTCATCGCCGGTGGCTTCGGCGTCGGCAAGACGACCTTGGTCGGCTCGGTCTCCGAGATCACCCCGTTGACGACCGAGGCGATCATGACCTCCGCCTCCGAGGGCGTCGACGACAACAACCTGGTGCCCGACAAGGCGACGACCACGGTCGCGATGGACTTCGGCCGCATCACGATCGACCAGGACCTGATCCTGTACCTGTTCGGCACCCCCGGCCAGACCCGCTTCTGGTTCATGTGGGACGAGCTGGTCCGCGGCGCCATCGGCGCCATCGTCCTGGTCGACACCCGCCGCCTCGCCGACTGCTTCTCGGTCATCGACTTCTTCGAGCACCGCAAGCTCCCGTACCTGGTGGCCGTGAACTGCTTCGACGGCAAGCAGCTCCACGAGATCCAGGACATCCGCGACGCGCTCCAGATCTCCCAGGAGGTCCCCGTGGTCTACACGGACGCGCGCAACCGCGAGTCCACCAAGCAGGTGCTCATCAAGCTCGTCGAGTACGTGCTGTCGATGCGGCGCACCCGCACCGTCGGCGTCCACTGAGTGCCCACAACCGGACGCACGGCGACCACCGCGAACCGCGCCTGACCCGCGCGGGGACCGTCTAGGCTGACCCGAACCACCTGGACCATAGCGAAGGGGCGCAAGGCAACTCATCTGCCTTGCGCCCCTTTCGCGTTGCCGCGTACAGCGAACGGCCCCGAGACCTGCGCCTCGGGGCCGTGGATGCGGTTGCTCGGCGGTCCTGCTCAGACGACCTTCGGGATCGAGCCCGTGTTCGTCAGGGCCTCGTTCAGCAGAGGCCCCACCTGCATGGTGAACTGGCCCAGCTCGTAGCCGAGCTGCTCGCGGTCGCACTGCGACACCGCCAGCAGGGTCAGGCAGATCTGCGGCCCGACCGGGGCGGCCAGGAGGACGCCCTCGGCCATCTCGACGATGACCTGCTGGGCCGGGCCGTGGTCCATGGACCGCCCGGCGCCCTCGCCGATGGAGAGCAGCCCGGACCCGATGCCCGCCAGCTGGTCCGCGCGCTCCTTCGGGAGCCCGGCGGACACCGCCAGCGGCAGGCCGTCGACGCTCACCAGGACCGCGTGCGACAGCCCGGGGGTGCGGGCGACGAGCGAGCCGAGGAGCATGCTCAGGGAGCGCTCGTAGACGCCGAGATTGGCGCTCATCGGGCGGCCATCCTCTCCGTCCTCGCGGGGCTGCCGGGGCGCCCGCCGCGGGCGCGGCCCCAGCCGCGGAAGTAACCGGCGGTGTTCTGCGCCAGCAGCTCCGGGTCGCGGTCGATCGGCTCGTCGAAGCGCGGGTGCTCGTCGGCGACGACCGCGCCGGGGACGAGGTTCGCCTGCGGCTTGCGGCGGGGGAGGCCGGCCGCGGTGGTCGGCTCCTCGGTCGCGGGGGTCTCGGTGGCCGTGCGGGCGGTGCGCCAGCCGTCGTCGCCGGGGAGGTTCCACGACTCCGACTCGGGCTCTTCGCTCTCGGGCCGCTTGAACCAGGCGCTCTTGGCCTGGCCGAAGATGAGGAGGCCGTCGTCGTCGGCGGCGAGGCTCGCGACGTCGACCATCGCGATGTCCTCCCGCGGCTGCCACGGGTGGCGGCGCACCGGCTCCTCGGTGTGGGGGAGCTCGGCGGGCTCGGCGCGGCGGCGGCGGATCGAGCGGGTCTGGCTGCCCTCGCTGTCGACCGGCTGCTGCATGGACGGCGAGGAGAACGAGTCCGGGAGGACCTGCGTCGCCTCGAGGTCCGGCATGACCACCGAGTGGAGCTGCGACGCCGGGTCGAGGGCGCGCAGGCTCTGGCGGTCGGGGAGGTCGCCCGGGAGGCGGACCGTGCGGTGCGTGTCGGAGTCGTGCCCGCGGCCGCGGCGCCGCGTCGCGCGGTCCTCCTCCGGCGGCTGGGAGACGTGGGGGAGCGCGGACTCGGGCTTGGGGCGCTTGGCCTGGAGGAGGCCGATGAGCCCTTCGAGCGAGCGGTCCCAGGCCGAGACGGCCTCGGCGGTGGCGGACACCGAAGGGGCGACGGACGGGTCGTCGCCGCCGCCGATCTCCCTGATGGCCTCGGTCAGCGCGCCGGCCATGGCCGCGACCTGTCCCGGGTCGGCCACGGTCGCGAGGTCGGCGGCGAGCTCCTCGGTGGAGATGGACTGGAGGGCGCCGGGCTGGGGGAGCCGGGTGAGGATCGCGACGGCGTTGGCCTCGCTCGGGTCGTCCCACGCGGCGAGGGCCGCCGGGAAGACGGCCCGCAGGAGGCACGTGAGCGCCTCTGCCGCGTCGTGGCGGGCCCTGGCGGCCGCGGCCACGGTGTCCAGGATCGGGCGCAGAGCGGCGACCTCAGGGCGCGCGGCGAGGGGCTGCCCGGCGACCTCGCCGGTGGCGAGCCCGCGGGCGATGGCGATCGCGTCGTCGAGGGCGTCCTTGGAGCGGAGGGCGCGGGCGTCGGCGCGGACGACGAGCTGTCCTGCGGCGGCCGCGAACTCGGCGAGCTGGACGACGTCGCCGGCGACGGAGACCGAGACGGACTGGCCGGGGGCCGACCTGGCGAGGAGCCCGTTGAAGCGGACCCAGCCGCGGGGGTCGTCGCCGAAGGTGTCGGTGGCGATGAGGCCGCCTCCGGCGGCCACGAGGGCGACGGCGCACGTCGTGTCGCCGTGCCCGGCGCCGGACACCTGCTGGTCGGTGGTGATGCCGCAGAACACTTGCACCCGCGGAGCTCCTCTCGTAGGGCGCGCAGCCGGCGCAGTCCCCTGTCGCCGGGGCTGGTGCCCGGCCCGTTTTTACCAGTCCGTTATCAGTTTTCCGCAGAATACTCGGTTCTGCAAGCGGACTGTCTGTCCGGGTTCGCCTACGGAGCGAAGGCCATAGCACACATTTCCGTCAATTCACTGGCAGGCACGACCTGCTCATTCCCTTGTGGAATAACGCAGCGGAGCCGCCGCGGGACTCCCGCGGCGGCTCCGGAAAACGGACTCGGCGGCCATCGGAGTGTGGCCGTTCGGCTGAGTGGGGACGCGCCCTATCCGCGCCATTCCACATGGTCGTTGATCTTGGCGATGACGCCGCGCCAGGCGATGGCCGCCTGCTGCGAGTCGTTGCGCTTCAGGCGCCGCTTCGCGAACTTGCCCTTGAGGCCGCCGTCGACGACGACGCGGAACGTCTCGTCGAGGTCGTCGAGGGGCGATCCCGGTGCGAGCGCGGCGATCACGGAGTCGTTCTTGAGCGCGTAGCCGAGGTCGCGGCCGACCTCGGCGGCCTTGATGAGCAGCTCGGGCTCCCACGCCTCCTGGCCCCCGCGGAGGTTCGCGACGACGAGGTCGAGCTCGTAGGTGTCGGCTTCGTCACACGCGATGTCGTCCTCGGTCACGCGGTCCTTGAGGTCGTCCCACTCGTCGATGACGGCCAGGTCGTGGTCGTCGTTGTCCTTGACGTACGCGACGAGCGCGGCGGGCTCGCGGAAGACGAGGAGCTTCCCCTTGCGGGTCAGGAAGACCGGGACCTCCTCGGGGGCGGCGTCGAGCTCGTCCTCGTCGTCCTCCTCCTCCGCTTCGGGCTCGTCGTCCTCGAAGTCGGCGGGGTCGGGCTCGCCGGCGTCGGGGTCCTCGGGGACGGACTCGTCCCCGTACTCCTCGTCGTCGGCGTCCTCGTCGGCGTCCGCGGGCGCCTCCGACTCCCCGTCCTTCGGTCCCGGCAGGGTGTCCGACATCCGGTAGGCGCGGAGGGTGTACCCCGAGTCCTTGCCCAGGTGGAGTTCCACCGGGTCCACCCCGGTCTCGTTCCAGAGCTTCTCGGTGTCGGCACCGCGCTCCGGCGCGTCAGATTCGGCCGCCATGTCGCGTCCCTCCCGTAAGTCGTCTAGCTGGGGAACAGCCTACGACCCGAGCGCGCGCCGCATCGCATCCGGTGTGCGCTTTTCTTTGTGGATAGCGACAGGGCCCTTTCCGCAACGGCGACAGTGCCCTCCCCGCTACCGCGGAGAAGGCCCCGGATCGATCACTAGTACGCGCCCCCGGCGCCCGCGGCCATCCCGGCCGGGTGCCACACGGTCTTGTACTCCGTCCACTGCCGCAGCAGGTCGAGCGCGCTCCCGCCCTTCCCGGGGCGGCGCACGACCTTCAGGGTCTCGGCCGCGGCGGCCTCCAGCGAGGCGGCCAGCTCCGGGTCGGCGCCGGTCAGGTCGAGCCCGTTGACGTCGGCGTGGGACGCCAGGTGCGGCGCCACCTCGGCGGCCTTGCCGCTCAACAGGTTCACGACGCCGCCGGGCAGGTCGGAGGTCGCGAGCACCTCGCCGAAGCTCAACGCGGGCAGGGGCTTCGCCTCGCTCGCGAGGACGACGACCGTGTTTCCGGCGGCGATCGCGGGCGCGACGGCCTCGATCAGCCCCAGCAGCGGGTCGTCCTGCGGGGCGATCACCGCGACGACGCCGAGCGGCTCGGGGGTGGTGTGGTTGAAGTACGGCCCGGCCACGGGGTTCGCGCCGCCGAGGACCGACGTGTACTTGTCGGTCCAGCCCGCGTAATGGACGAGCCGGTCGATCGCGGCCTCGACGGTGCCGAGCGCGTCGTGCGGGTCGGCTCCGGTCGCGTCGGCGAGCTCCTCGGCGAACTGCCCGGCGCGGCCTTCGAGCATCTCGGCGGCGCGGTACAGGATCTGCCCGCGCAGGTACGCGGTCTGGCCGGCCCACGGCCGCTGGGCCTTGCGGGCGGCGGCGACGGCGTCGCGGGCGTCCTTGCGGCTGGCGAGCGCGGCGTTCGCCAGCTCGGTCCCGTCGGGGCTGCTCACCGGGTAGCTCCTTCCGGACTCGGAGCGGGGGAACTTCCCGCCGACGTAGAGCTTGTAGGTCTTCTTGACCTGGAGTCGATCAGACATCGAGGTACGCCTCCAGTCCCTGGCGGCCGCCCTCGCGGCCGTATCCGGACTCCTTCAGGCCGCCGAAGGGGCTGGCGGCGTCGAACTGGTTGAACGTGTTGGCCCACACCACGCCCGCGCGCAGCCGCTCGGCCGCCCACAGGATCTTGGAGCCCTTCTCGGTCCACACCCCGGCCGAGAGGCCGTACGGCGTGTTGTTGGCCTTGGCGATCGCCTCGTCGGGCGTGCGGAACGTGAGGACGCTGAGCACCGGCCCGAAGATCTCCTCCTGCGCGATCCGCATGGACTGCTGGACCCCCGTGAACACGGTGGGGCGGAACCAGAACCCGTTCTCGGGCAGGTCGCAGGCGGGCTGCCACACATCGGCGCCCTCGCCGCGCCCGGCCTCGGTGAGGGCGGTGATGCGGGCGAGCTGCTCGGCGGAGTTGATCGCGCCGATGTCGGTGTTCTTGTCGAGCGGGTCGCCGACGCGCAGCGTCGAGACGCGCTCCTTGAGCCGCGCCAGCACCTCGTCGGCGACGGACTCCTGGACGAGGAGCCGCGACCCGGCGCAGCACACGTGGCCCTGGTTGAAGAAGATGCCGTTGACGATGCCCTCGACGGCCTGGTCGATCGGGGCGTCGTCGAAGACGATGTTCGCGGCCTTGCCGCCCAGCTCCAGGGTGACCTTCTTCTTGGAGCCCGCGACGGCCTTCGCGATCGCGCGGCCCACGGCCGTGGAACCGGTGAAGGCGACCTTGTCCACAGGGCTGTCGACGACCGCCGCACCCGCCGCCCCGGCGCCGGGAAGGATGTTGACGACGCCCGCGGGCAGGTCGGCCTCCTGGCACAGCTCGGCGAACATGAGCGCGGTCAGCGGCGTGGTCTCGGCGGGCTTGAGCACCACCGTGTTCCCGCACGCGAGCGCGGGCGCGATCTTCCACGCCAGCATGAGCAGCGGGAAGTTCCACGGGATGACCTGGCCGACGACTCCCAAGGGCCTCGGGTCGGCGCCGAGGCCCGCGAACTCGAGCTTGTCGGCCCATCCGGCGTGGTAGAAGAAGTGCTGCGCCGCGGTCGGCACGTCGAAGTCGCGGGTCTCCTTGATGGGCTTGCCGTTGTCGAGGGACTCGGCGACGGCGAACTCGCGGGCCCGCTCCTGGAGGAGCCGGGCGATGCGGAACAGGTACTTGCCGCGCTCGGTGCCGCTCATGGGCCCCCACACGGTCTCCTGCGCGCGGCGGGCCGCGGCGACGGCGCGCGCGACGTCCGCTTCTCCGGCCTCGGCGACGGTGAACAGGACCTCCTCGGTCGCGGGGTTCACCGACTTGAAGACGTCCTGGCCGTCGGTGAACTCGCCGTCGATGAAGAGCCCGTAGTGCTCTTTGATGTCGGGCCGCACCGACTCGGGCGCGGGGGCGTACTCGAACATGGCTAGTCCACCGTCACGTAGTCGGGGCCGGAGTAGCGGCCGGTTGTGAGCTTCTGGCGCTGCATGAGCAGGTCGTTGAGGAGGCTGGACGCGCCGAAGCGGAACCAGTGGTTCGACAGCCAGTCGTCGCCGAGGACCTCGTTCACGGTGACGAGGTACTTGATCGCGTCCTTGGTGTTGCGGATGCCGCCCGCGGGCTTGACGCCGACCTGGACGCCGGTGGCGGCCCGGTAGTCGCGCACGGCCTGCATCATCAGCAGCGTCACGGGCAGGGTCGCGTTGACGCCCACTTTGCCCGTGGAGGTCTTGATGAAGTCGGCGCCGGCGTACATCGCGAGCCACGACGCCTGCCGCACGGCGTCGTAGGTGGTGAGCTCGCCGGTCTCCAGGATCACCTTGAGCCGGGCCTCGCCGGACGCGGCCTTGACGGCCTTGATCTCGTGGAAGACCCGTTCGAGGTCCCCGGCGAGGAACGCGCCGCGGTTGATGACCATGTCGATCTCGTCGGCCCCGGCCCGCACCGCGGACTCGGTGTCGGCGAGCCGCACGTCGAGCGGGACCTGCCCGGCGGGGAAGCCCGTGGCGACCGACGCGACGAGCACGCCGCTGCCCTTGAGCGCTTCCTTCGCGGTGGCGACCATCGACGGGTAGACGCAGACGGCGGCGGTCGCGGGCGCGTCGCCGTCGGGGCGCATCGCCTTCGCGGCGAGCGAGCGGACCTTGCCCGGCGTATCGGCCCCTTCGAGGGTGGTGAGGTCGATCATGCTGATGGCGAGGTCGATGGCGTGCGCTTTCGACGTCGTCTTGACCGAGCGGGTGGAGAGCCCCGCCGCGCGCGCTTCGAGGCCGACCGCGTCGACGCCCGGGAGGGCGCGGACGAGGGACGCGGCCTCGGCGCCGCTCAGAATTGATCCCATGACCCGATCGTATCCGTATCCGCGTGACGCTTGAATCAGACTGTGGTGACCAGCTCACATTAGCGCGGCGAACTGGGCGTTAAGGTTATGAACCGTGGATGTCAAGATCGTCGAACACCCGCTCGCCGCCGAACGGCTCACCGCCATGCGCGACGAGCGCTCGGACTCACCGAGGTTCCGGGCCGCCCTGCACGAGCTCACCATGATGCTCGTCTACGAGGCCACGCGCGACGTGGCCGTCGCCGAATACGAGATCAGGACGCCCGTCGCCGCGGCGAAGGGCTTCCGGCTGGGGAACCCGCCGGTCCTGGTCCCGGTGCTGCGCGCGGGGCTCGGCATGGCCGACGCCGCGCAGGCCATGATCCCCGACGCCTCCATGGGCTTCGTCGGCCTCGCCCGCGACGAGGAGACGCACGAGCCCTACGCCTACATGGAGTCCCTCCCCGACGACCTGGCCGGGCGCCACGTCATCGTCCTCGACCCCATGGTCGCCACCGGCGGCTCGCTCCTGCGCTGCTGCGAGATGATCGCCGCCCGCGGGTGCACCCACATCGACCTGGTCAGCGTGCTGTGCGCGCCCGACGGGATCGCGAAGCTCGAGTCCTCCGGGATCGCCATGCGCATGACGACCGCCGCGGTGGACCCCGAGCTCAACGACAAGGCCTACATCGTCCCCGGCCTCGGCGACGCGGGCGACCGCCAGTTCGGCGCCTACCGCCGCTTCTAGACGAAGAAAAAAGGGCCCGGCCGACTCGGCCGGGCCCTTCGACGTCTCCTAGTGCGGCACGCCGAGGATCCCGGCGACCTCCGCGCGCAGGGCCTCGACGCCCGCGCGGGCGCGCTCGCGGGCCGCGGTCAGGTCGCCGCCGGTGTCCTCGCGGACCTCCAGGTACGCCTTGAGCTTCGGCTCGGTCCCGGACGGGCGGCACACGACGCGCGCGTTCGCCGTCGTCACCGTGACCACGTCCGCTTCGGGAAGCCGGTCGAGGTAGTCGGTGACCGGTTCGTCCAGCAGCGACGCGGGCTTGTTGGCGCGCAGGCGCTTCATGCACGCGGCGATCTCGCTCAGGTCCTCGACGCGGACCGACAGCTGCCCGGTCTCGTACACGCCGAACTCCTCGGCGAGCTCGTCCAGGCGGTCCTGGAGCGTCGCGAACCGGGCGGCCTGGCCCGCGGCGATCTCGGCGACCACGAGGGACGCGGAGATGCCGTCCTTGTCGCGCAGGAACTCCGGCGCGACGCAGTACCCGAGGGCCTCCTCGAACGCGAACGCCAGGTCGGGGCTGGTGCGCGCCAGCCACTTGAAGCCCGTGAGGGTCTCCATGTAGTTGAGGCCGCGCTTCTCGCACATGGCCTTGAGCTGCGTCGTCGACACGATCGTGGTCGCGTAGGTCCCGGTGCGGCCCTTGCGCATCCAGTGGTCGGCGAGGAGCACGCCCACCTCGTTGCCCGAGAGCTGGCGCCACCCGCCGTCGCCGGTGGGGACGGCGACCGAGCAGCGGTCGGCGTCCGGGTCGAGCGCGAGCGCGACGTCCGCGCCCTCCTCGGCCGCGAGGGCCTTGAGCAGGTCGATCGCGCCGGGCTCCTCCGGGTTCGGGAACGCCACGGTCGGGAAGTCCGCGTCGGGCTCGGCCTGCTCGGGCACGAGCGCCGGGGCCGGGAACCCGGCCCGCTCCATCGCCTTCACGAGCGTCGCGCCGCCGACGCCGTGCATCGGGGTCGCGACGGACGCGAGGCGCTTGGGGTCGTCGGGGTCGACGACCGAGGCGATCGCGGTGAGGTACTCGTCCAGGACGGACCCGTCGAGGGTCTCGCCCTCGTCGCCGAGCGGGATCTCCGAGAGCGGCCCGAGCGCCTCGATCGCGGCCTCGATCTCGGTGTCGGCGGGCGGGACGATCTGCGCGCCCGCGCCGAGGTCCCCGCCCAGCTCGCGGCCCAGGTACACCTTGTACCCGTTGTCCTGCGGCGGGTTGTGGCTCGCGGTCACCTGCACGGCGGCGGCGCCGCCGAGGTGGGTCACGGCGAACGCGGTCACCGGGGTCGGCAGCGGGCCGGGCATGAGCAGGGCCCGGCGGCCCGAGCCGGTGACGACGCGGGCGGTCTCGACGGCGAAGTCGCGGGAGCCGTGGCGCGCGTCGTAGCCGATGACGACCGGGCCCTCGGCCCCCTTGGCGTCCAGCCAGTTCGCGAGCCCGGCCGCGGCGGCGCGGACGACGGCGAGGTTCATCCCGTTGGGGCCGGCGCGGAGCGGGCCGCGCAGGCCCGCGGTCCCGAACTTCAGGCGGCCCGAGAACCGGTCGGCCAGGTCGGCCGCGGTCTCCGGGAGGCCGTCGAGGAGCCGGTACAGCTCGTCGCGGCCGGCCTTGTCGGGGTCGTCGGTGATCCACTGGAGCGCTTCGGCTCGCAGCGCGTCAAGCTTCGCGTCGATGGCTGGCGCAGAGTCGGTCATGGGGAAATGGTCGCATATCCGCAGCCTGGGAGACCGGTGTTGCGGACGGTGTGGCCTCAGCCGGTAGCGAACGACGCCGCGGCGGTGTCGTACACCCCTTGTGATAGATCCCATGTATCCGCGTCGCCGGAGATGAAGATCCCGAACGTGGACCCGTCGCCCGCGTCCACGATCGCCCACACCGAGTGCCGCTGGGCGCCGGTCTCGTCGAGGTTCGTCCCGGTGTACTCCAGGACCGAGCCGGACAGGCCGCCGATCTCGGTGTCCTCCAAGCGGACCTGCTCCAGGTCGGTCATCTCCGCGTCGAGGCCGCCGAAGTACTCCGAGAGGTAGCCCTCGGGGTCGCCCGCGCCGCGCTCGGACTGGGAGTAGAACCGCACCCACTGGGTCTGGTCGTCGGGGTTGAAGAACGACACGAAGTCGTCGCCGCTGTCCCCTTCGGACCAGTCCTTCGGGTAGGCGACGGAGAAGCCGTCGCCCTCGTAGGTGCTCGTCTCGAACGGCGCGGCGCCGTCGTCGCCCTCCGGCGACTCGCCGCCGCCGTCGGGGGACTCGTCGCCGTCGGTCGCGCCCTCGCTGGTGCCCGGGTCCTCCGCGCCGCCCCCGCCGCTGTCGTCGCCGGTGAGGAACTTGTAGGCGCCCCAGCCGAGGACGAGCACGAGCATGACGCAGATCGCGATGACCGCGCCGGACCTCCACGGGTTCCCGCGCTCCGGCTCGGGCTCGGCGTCGCGGACCCGCGGGCGCGGGCCCGTCGTTGCGGGCGGCCCTTCCTGGTACCCCTCGTTGCCGCGGTAGGGCGGGGACTGGTGTCCGGGCCCGCCCGGGCCCGCGAACTGCCCGGCGAGCAGCGACTGGAGTTCATGGCGCACTTCGGGGAGCTGCATGCGCTGGTTCGGGTCCTTCGCGAGCATCCCGCCCAGCAGCGGCGTCAGGGGCCCGGCGTTGCGCGGGCTCTCCGGCGGCTCCTGGACGACCGCGCGCATCGTCGAGACCGCGTCGCCCCGGTCGAAGGGCGGGCGCCCCTCGACCGCGGCGTACAGGGTCACGCCGAGGCTGAACACGTCCGAGGCGGGCTCGGCCGGGTGCCCCACGGCCCGCTCGGGCGCGATGTAGTGCGCCGAGCCGAGGACCTTCCCGGGGGTCGTCCCGCCCGAGACCTGGTGCAGCTGCGCCGCACCGAAGTCGGAGAGGACGCAGCGTCCGTCGGTGGAGATGAGGACGTTCCCGGGCTTGACGTCGCGGTGGATGATCCCCGCGTCGTGCGCCGCCTGGAGCGCCCCCACGAGCGCGAGGCCGATCTTCGCGGCCACGCGCGGCTGGAGCGGCCCGTCCTGGGAGAGGATCTCGGCGAGGCTCCGCGACTGGAGCAGCTCCATGACGATCCACGGCAGGCCGCCGTGCTCGACGACGTCGAACACGCGGATCACCGACGGGTGCGACAGCCCCGCCGCGATCTGCGCCTCGCGCCGGGACCGGTCGATGAGCTGGACCCGCTCGTGCGGCGGGAGGTCGGGCGGCAGGAACACCTCTTTGAGGGCCACCTCGCGGCGCAGCACCGTGTCGGTCGCGCGCCATACGGACCCGTTGCCGCCCTTGCCGACCAGGTCTTCGAGCCGGTACCGGTCGCCGACCAGGTCGCCGGGGCGGGCCCGGTTCCCGGGGCCGCCGGGGCCGGGGGCGCGCTGCCCCTGGTCGGGGCCGACGGCGAAGCTCTGCCCGAGGTTCCCGTAGTTGCCGTACGAGGAGCTGTGCCGGTAGGAGGAGTCGCCGTAGGAGTCCCCGCCGTACGGGTCGCGGTTGTAGCCCTGCTGGCCCGAGGGGTGCGGGTCGGACCCGCGCGCCCCGAACGAGGGGTGCGGGTCGCGCCGCGGCTCCGAACCGTAGGGATTGCTTTGGGGCCCTTGGGATTCGGGGGAGTACCGAGGGGACGGCACCGGGCCGGATCGGGGGTCCTCATAGGCGCCGGGACCACCGCGACCGTAGTCAGATGAGTACGTCATGCAACCACTCCTCGCGAGGGATCCCTCCTAGTCTGCCGCGTCCCGGCCACCGGTGCGGTACCGGGGATACACAAGTGATCCTCGGTCACGGCGGGACGCGGGTCCAGGTGCGCGAAGGCGCCGCCGGGAGGCGCACTGCTTCCCGGAGGCGCGGTTCACCACCTAGGATGGCAGCCATGCAGTCGTCACCGCAAGGCCGGGACGGGATCGAGATCCGACCCGTCTACGGTCCCGGCGACGCCGCGGACGATCTGGCGGAGCGGCTCGGCGAACCCGGGTCCTTCCCCTACACGCGCGGCGTCCACCCGACCATGTACACGTCCCGCCCCTGGACCATGCGCCAGTACGCGGGCTTCGCCACGGCCGCCGAGTCGAACCGCCGCTACCGGGACCTCCTGGCCGCGGGCACGACCGGCCTGTCCGTCGCGTTCGACCTGCCCACCCAGATGGGCTACGACTCCGACGCGCCCGAGGCCGCCGGGGAGGTCGGCAAGGTCGGCGTCGCCGTCGACTCCGTCGCCGACATGCGGACCCTCTTCGCGGACATCCCCCTCGGCGAGGTCTCCACGTCGATGACGATCAACGCGCCCGCCGCCGTCCTGCTGCTCCTGTACCAGCTGGTCGCCGAGGAGCAGGGCGTCGACCCCGCGCAGCTGCGCGGGACGATCCAGAACGACATCCTCAAGGAGTACATCGCCCGCGGGACGTACATCTTCCCGCCCGCGCCCTCCCTGCGGCTCGTCGCCGACACGTTCGCGTACTGCGCCGCCGAGCTGCCGCAGTGGAACACCATCTCCATCTCCGGCTACCACATGGCCGAGGCCGGGGCGACCCCCGCGCAGGAGCTCGCGTTCACGCTCGCCGACGGCATCGAGTACGTCAACTGCGCCCTCGACGCCGGGCTCGACGTCGACGCGTTCGCGCCGCGCCTGTCGTTCTTCTTCGTCGCCCGCTCCACGCTCCTCACCGAGGTCGCGAAGTTCCGCGCCGCCCGCCGCATCTGGGCCCACGTCATGCGCGACCGCTTCGGCGCCAAGGACCCCCGCTCGATGCGGCTGCGGTTCCACACCCAGACCGCCGGGGTCGAGCTCACCGCGCAGCAGCCCGAGGTCAACCTCGCGCGCGTCACCGTCCAGGCGATCGCCGCGGTCCTCGGCGGCACCCAGTCGCTCCATACGAACGCCTACGACGAGGCCATCGCGCTGCCCACCGACACCTCCGCGCGCCTGGCCCTGCGCACCCAGCAGGTCATCGCCGCCGAGACCGACCTGACCGCCACCGTCGACCCGTTCGCCGGGTCCTACGCCGTCGAGGCCCTCACCGACGAGGTCGAGGCCGAGGCCCTGCGCCTCATCGACGCGGTCTTCGCGCACGGCTCCGCCGTCGCCGCCATCGAAGAGGGCTTCCAGAAGGGCGAGATCGAGCGCAGCGCCTACGAGACGGCCAAGCGCATCGACTCCGGGGAGCAGACCGTCGTCGGCGTGAACAAATACATCCTCAACGGGGACGAAGCGCCCTATTCACCGCTCAAAGTGGACCCCGCTATCGAGGCCGCGCAGGTCGGGCGGCTCGCCGCCCACCGCGCCGGACGCGACGCGTCCGAGCTGGAAGCGGCCCTCGCCGAGGTGACGGCCGCCGCCGCCGGGACCGCGAACGTGCTCTACCCGCTCAAGCGCGCCCTCAAGGCCGGGGCCACGGTGGGCGAGGTGTGCACGGCGCTCGCCGCCGAATGGGGCCGCCACGTCCCCGCCGACAACTGGTGAGCCGCGCCTTTCGCGAGCACGGGCCCGGACCGGTGAACGCACACGGCGTCTGTCGCCGGAATCGCCACGCGGGGAAAGACTCGACCGCGGACGCGTCATCGAACGGCGACGCGTCCGCCGTCCGTTCAAAAGTCGGATCTCAGCCGTAACTTATCGGCCCGGCAAGCGTTATGCCTTATGACGGCAGGTTCGGCCTTCAGGGCCGTGACCGGCTGTCGCGCGGCCGTGACCCCGGGCTCGCCTTGATGCACCCGGACGCGGCCGCCGGGCGTCGCAAATCACGGCGCTAGCCGCAACGGAGTGCGATCGGATTAAGCTTGCCGGATCGCCCTCCATTGGCTTTGATCCTCGAACGCGAATTGCGAGGCGCGAAGGAAATGTACACGCTCACTGCGGAGAAAGTCGTCGAGATGGGTACCGCCACGAAATCCAATGAGCCGCTGCCGAGTGCCGTCGCACCGGAGCCGTGTCTCGTGGTACCCGCCGCCTTGCCCTCGTTCGACACCGCAGCCGGGAGCGCTGTTTCCGGCACCACCGCTTCGGAGCAGGTCATGTCCACATCGCTGCCGGACTTCCTCGACGCCTGGCTCGCCGCCCACGCGCACGAGGTCGTCGCGGCCCGCCGCCACATCCACGCGAACCCGCGCCTGTCGCGCCAGGAGCACGACACGGCCGACTACGTGGCCGCGCGGCTCCTCGAAGCCGGGCTCCAGCCCCAGATCATCCCCGACGGCACGGGCCTGACCTGCGACATCGGCACCGGCGACCGGGTCATCGCGATCCGCGCCGACATGGACGCGCTGCCGATCCACGACCCGAAGCAGGTCCCGTACCGCTCCACGGTCGACGGCGTCTGCCACGCGTGCGGCCACGACGCGCACACCGCGATCCTCCTCGGCGTCGGCCGGGTCCTCCACGAGCTGGAGGCCCGCGAGGGCCTGCCCGGGCGGTTCCGCCTGGTGTTCCAGCCGTCCGAGGAGCAGTTCCCGTCCGGCGCGCCCACGATGATCAAGTACGGGGCGCTCACCGACGTCGACGCGATCTTCGCGTTCCACTGCGACCCGCAGTTCCAGGCCGGGAAGGTCGGCGTGCGCAACGGGCCCCTGACGGCCGCGTGCGACGTCATGGAGGTCCGCATGAAGGGCCGCGGCGGCCACACGTCCCGCCCGCACCTGACCACCGACCTCGTGAACGCCATCGGGCGCGTCGTCGTCGACGTCCCCGCCCTGGTCAACCGCCGCCTCGACCCGCGGCAGTCCGTCGCGATCGTCTTCGGCGCGGTCCAGGCCGGCGAGGCCGCGAACGCGATCCCGCAGGAGGCGCTCGCGCGCGCCACGGTCCGCGTCCACGGCCGCGAGACCTGGGACATGATCCCGGACCTGGTCCAGGAGATCACCCGCTCCGTCGCCCGCGCCTCGGGCGTCGAGTGCGAGATCGACTACCGCCGCGGCGTCCCGCCGGTCGTCAACGACCGCGCCGCCTCCGCGATGTTCGCGGGCGCCGCCGCCGCGGCGCTCGGCCCGGACGCCGTCGCCGAGGCCCCGATGTCCATGGGCGGCGAGGACTTCGCGTACTACCTGGAGCAGATCCCCGGCGCCATGGCGCGCCTCGGGGTCGGGCGCCCCGGGGAGCGGCTCGACATCCACCAGGGCAACTTCGACATCGACGAGGACGCGCTCTCCCACGGCGTGCGCGTCATGGTCCACACGGCCCTCGCCGCGGCGCAGAGCCCGGCGTTCTGAGATGTGGCAAGAGCGGGTCGGGCGCGCAGCGCCCGACCCGCTCTGTGCTGTTGTGCCGCGTCGGCGGAATGTGAACGGAGGGTCCCGGCAAAACGGACATCCGAAGCGCCCCTATCCGAACCGTATCCGGTAGGGCCGACAGTCGTGTCGGGCCGCGGTAATTCCGCGGTCGGGCGCTTGCGCAGGGCCTCGACGTAGTCCTGCGGGGCTCCGGCGGCCTCGGCGGCGCGGAGGATCTCGTCGAGGTACCACTGGGACGGCAGGCCGCCCTCGAAGCCCTCGAAGACGTACAGCCACACCTGGCGGTTCGCCTCCAGGGTCGCGGCCTGGGAGTGCATCTTGCGGTAGAGCTTCGAGTTGAAGCCCTCCAGCTCGTCGAGGACCTGGCGGTCGGCCGGGTCGAGGTCGTAGAGCGACACGAAGACCCGCTCGCCGGGCGCCTCGACGACGGTGGCGACCGCGGACTCCCAGCCGAGGTCGGCGCCGCCGAACGTCAGGCGCCAGCCCTCCAGCCAGCCCGTGCCGACCAGCGGCGACCGCGGGCAGGTCGCGCGCATGCGGGCAGGGTCGAGATTCGAGCCATACGCGGCATAGAGATGCACGACTCGAAGATACCCTTAAACCTGCCCGCACTGAAGCATCCCGAACACCGAAAGGCGCGCCCGTGGCACGAGTAGCGATCATCGGCGGAGGCCCGGCCGGGTACGAGGCCGCCCTCGTGGCGGCCCAGCTCGGCGCCGACGTCACCCTCATCGAGGCCACAGGGGCCGGCGGGGCCTGCGTCCTGTCGGACTGCGTCCCCTCGAAGACGTTCATCGCGGCCTCCAACGTGCTCACCGAGATCCACGAATCCGCCGAGCTCGGCGTGGCGGCGAAAGAGGCCACGACCGACCCCGTCGCGGTCAACGGCCGGGTGCGCCGCCTCGCCACCCAGCAGTCCGCCGACATCGCGCAGAAGCTCGTCAACGCGGGCGTGAACATCGTCTACGGGCGCGGCGCCCTGCGCGTCGACAAGGGCTACAACTACGTCCACGAGCTCCACGTGGTCCCCCTCGAAGGCGAGCCGTTCGACGCCGACGCCGACGTCGTCCTCATCGCCACCGGCGCCACCCCCCGCACCCTCACCTCCGCCCCCGTCGACGGCGAGCGCATCCTCACCTGGCGCCAGCTCTACGACCTCAAAGAGCTCCCCGAGCACCTCATCGTCGTCGGCTCCGGCGTCACCGGCGCCGAGTTCGCCTCCGCGTACCTGTCCATGGGCTCCGCGGTCACCCTCATCTCCTCCCGCGACCGCGTCATGCCCCACGAGGACGCCGAGGCCGCCGAGACCGTCGGCCGCGTGTTCGTGCGCCGCGGCATGGACGTGCGCAACCACTCCCGCGCCGCCGCGGCCCGCCGCACCGACAACGGCGTCGAAGTCGAACTCGACGACGGCACCGTCATCGAAGGCTCCCACGCGCTCATCTGCGTCGGCTCGATCCCCAACTCCGACAACCTCGGCCTGCACGCGTACGGGATCACCGTGGACGAGCGCGGGTTCATCCCCGTCGACAAGGTCTCCCGCACCAACGTCCCCGGCGTGTACGCCGCGGGCGACGTCACCGGCGTCCACGCGCTCGCCTCGGTCGCGGCCATGCAGGGCCGCATCGCGATCTGGCACGCGCTCGGCGAGGCCGTGCGCCCCATCAAGCTCGCCCACGTCGCCGCGAACGTGTTCACCGACCCGGAGCTGGCTTCCGTCGGCGTCACGCAGGCCGATGTGGACTCCGGGAAGGCCGACTGCCGCGGCGTGCTGCTGCCGTTCGCGTCGAACCCGCGCGCGAAGATGGTCGACCGCACCGAGGGCTTCGTGAAGCTGTTCGCGTGGAACTCCTCGGGGATCGTCGCGGGCGGCATCGTCGTCGGCTCGCGCGCCTCCGAGCTCATCACGCCGATCGCGCTCGCGGTGGAGCAGCGGCTCACCGTGGAGCAGGTCGCGCGGACGTTCACGATCTACCCGTCGCTGTCGGGCTCGGTCGCCGAGGCCGCCCGCCAGCTCATGGAGTTCTAGCGCGCAGACATGAGAAAGGGCCCGCGCCGGACGGCGCGGGCCCCTTCTTCCCTGGTTCCCTATTCGACGAAGGTCTCCACCCGCAGGTGGCGGATCAGGTGGACGTCGGTGTGGCTGCCCGTGGAGGACGCGAAGCCGATCTTGAAGGTGTCGGGCGCCTCGAACGGCACCTCGGTCTCCAGGACCCGGGTCCAGCCCGCGCCGTCCAGGAAGTCGATGTCGACGGTGACCTTCGGGTGCGCGCCGTCGCCGACCTTGAGCTTCACGACGCGCTTGGCGTCGGCGAGGTCCTCGGCGCGCAGGCTCTCCGGGAAGTTCGTCCCGTAGATGTCGCCGCCGGTGTACTCGCCGATCTTCTTGTCCGTGGCCGTGGTCGCGAGGAGGCAGTAGCCCTCCTTGCCCTGGCCGGGGCCGCGCAGTGCGACGTTGTCGGGCGCCCGGTTCGTGTTGACGCTCAGGTAGGACGGGGCCCGGTAGTCCTCGGGGCAGCCGGCGCCGCGGCCCTCGGTGTCGGCCGAGAAGTTGCCCCAGGCGTCGAGGCCGAGGCCCAGGTAGCCGCCGTCGACGCCGTCGAAGTTCTTGTTCTGCGCGTAGCCGAGGCTGCCGCCGAGGGCGCCGGGCTCGGTCAGGTCGGTGTCGCCGTCGACGAGGAAGAACGAGATGCCGTCGGCGCCGGTGCCGCCGTACTGGTACTGCGCGAACGTGACCTCGATGCCGCCCTTGTTCGGGAGCGCCTTGTTGAGGATCGCGGCGCCGTTGTTGTACTCGCTGGCGTCGGTGAGCTGGAGGTACCCGGGCGTCTTGCCCGCCTCCGGGACCGGGCCCGTGGCCTGGTCGGCGCAGGAGTCGAAGTAGTCGGTGCCGAGGACCTCGGTGGCGCCGGTCAGGCAGGCGTCGAGCGAGACGGCGTCGGCCGGGACGTTGTCGCCGTTGCCCGTCATGGGGGCGGTGAACAGCAGTTTCTTGGTGAGCTCCTCCGCTCCCTGTGCTCCGGCGGCGGTCGCGGGGATCGCGGCGAGGGCGGCGGCGAGCAGCATCGAGCCCGCGCCGAGGATGGCCATGCGTTTCACAAGTGCTCCTTCGTTCCAGTCGCGCGACCTCGCTGTGACGGGTCGACTACAGAGCGAAGCTATATGAGAACGGTGCGCGAAGTGTGGATCTTCCCTCAATTGGGGACGGTCCACAGGGGTGCGGGGCGGCCCGGCCGCCCCGCACCCGCGTCTCAGGCGTCCCTGCGGCGCATGGCGATCCAGCCGCCGATCAATGCGGCGACGGTCCACAGGACGAGGATCGCGATGCCCTCCCAGGGGCCGTAGTCGCGGCCGAAGTGCGCGTCGCCGGGGACGGTCAGGTGCATGATGACCATGCCGACCTGGTCCGGCAGGTACTGCGCGACGGGCCGGATGGCGTCGATGTTCCCCAGGCCCTGCGAGCCGAGGAACAGGATCGGCAGCAGCACCGACAGCGCGACCACGGTGCTGCGCAGCATGACCGCGACCGCCGCGGTGAACAGGCTGAGCAGCGTCAGGTGGATCCAGCCGCCCAGGAGCGCCTGGATCGTCCACCACTCGCCGAGCGGGGCGGCCGCGTCGCCGATGACGAGCCGGACCGCGGTGTACGAGGCGAGCTCCACGACCAGGGACGCGGCGGCGAGGGTGAGGCCGACCGCGGTCATCTTCGCCGCGTAGAACCGGCCGCGCGAGGGCACCGCCGCGAGGGAGGTGCGGATCGTGCCCGTGGAGAACTCGGCGCCCACGGTGGCGACGGCGAACGTGACGAGCACGAGCTGCCCGGTGAGGAGCCCGAAGAAGATCGGGAGGACCGCGTCCTCCTTCGGGCCGCCGGACTCGAAGCCGCGGGCGATGAGCAGGCCCAGGCCGAGCGCGACGAACGCGAACAGGCCCAGGGTGATCGCGGTGGACCGCACGGAGCGGATCTTCACCCACTCGGCGGCGGTGGCCTGAGCGAAGCCGTTCATCGGGTCCCTCCCGCGCGGTACTGGACCGCGTCGCTCGTCAGGCGCATGAACGCCTCCTCCAGGTTCGATCCGGAGTGCGCGGCCACGAACTCCTCGGTGGACAGGTCGGCGAGCAGGCGCCCGCGGCCGATGACGACCAGGTGCGAGGCCGTCACCGCCATCTCCGACATGAGGTGGCTGGAGACGAGGACCGTGCGGCCCTCGCCCGCGAGGCGCTTCGCGAGCGTGCGGATCCAGATGACGCCCTCGGGGTCGAGGCCGTTCACGGGTTCGTCGAGGATGAGGACCTCCGGGTCGCCGAGCAGGGCCGCGGCGATGCCGAGGCGCTGCTTCATGCCCAGGGAGTACGTCCGGGCGCGCTTCCCGGCGACCTCCGTCAGCCCGGTCTCCTCCAGAACTTCGGCGACCCGGGCGCGCCCGAGCCCGTTGGAGCGGGCGATCCACGTCAGGTGCTCGCGGGCCGAGCGGCCCGGGTGCAGGTCGCCCGCCTCCAGGAGCGCGCCGACGGCCGTGAGCGGCCGCTCGATGGCGGCGTACGGGCGGCCGCTGACGCGCGCCGTCCCCTCGGTGGGCCGGTCGAGGCCCAGGATCATGCGGATGGTGGTGGACTTGCCCGCGCCGTTGGGTCCGAGGAAGCCGGTGACGCGGCCCGGCTCCACGGTGAAGGTGAGACCGTCGACGGCCGTGCCGCCGCGGTACCGCTTGGTCAGGTTGTGGACTTCGATCACGCGGCCAACGTATGGAGGCCGAAGGGCGGCGGGGGAGTCCCCGAAGGTCGCGTCCTGCCGCGACGAAAGCGGACGGCCGTGCCCGGCCGCGAGTGCGTACCCTGGCCGCATGAGAGGTCTCCTCGCGGCGGTCGCGGTCGTCCTGGTCGAGTTCGCGGTGTTCGCCATGATGCCGACCGGGCCCGTCCCCGCGGGCGTCCTCGCGCTGCTCGCCGCCGCCGTCGTCGTGGCCCTGTGGCAGCGGTACCGGCGCGCCGAGCGCGAGCAGGAGGCCGCCGTCGACCGCGAGCGGCTGCGCCTGGCCCGCGACATGCACGACCGGATCGGCCGCCGCCTCGGCCTCGCCGCGGTCCAGGCCGCGGCCCTGGAAGTCCGCGAGACCGACCCCGAGCGCCGCGCCGAGGCCCGGCGCGTCGGCGACTCGCTGCGCGGCGCCGTCGAAGACCTGCACGGCCTCGTCGCGGTCCTGCGCGGCGGCGAGGAGGTCGCGGACGCCGACTTCGACCACGCCGCCGCCGCGTCGCTCGCAGCCCGCTTCATCGAAGCCGGCGCCCGCGTGGAACTGCGCCAGCGCGGCGAACCGGGCCCGTTCACCGCGGCCGGGTCCCGCGCGGCCTACGCGGTCCTCGAAGAGGGCCTTGCGAACGCCGCGAAGCACGCGCCCGGCACGCTCGCGGTCGCGACGGTGACGTGGGAGGAGGACGCCCTGTTGGTGACCGTGGAGAACCCGCTCCCCGGCGCCGCCCCAGATCTCGCCCCCGGCGCCGGCCCTGCCCCCGGCTCGGCGCCCGCGCCGCTCGTCGGCGGGCACGGGCTCACGGGCCTGCGCGAGCGCGTCGACGCCGCCGGGGGCCTGCTCGACCACCGGGCCGAGGGCGGCCGGTTCCGCTTGAGCGCCATGCTGCCCCGCGTCCGCGAGCCGAAGGTGGCGCGGCGGGTGAAGGCGGCGGCGTTCGCGACGCTGGTGCTCCTGCTGGTCCTGGTGCCGCTCACCTCGGTCGCGGGGGTCCGATGACGACCGGGACCGCGCCGGCTGCGCCGCCGACTTCCGTCCTGATCGCCGACGACGAGCCGCTCGTGGTCGAAGGGGTCCGCACGGTCCTCGAAGCGGCCGGGTTCCGGGTCGTCGCGACCGCGCACGACGGCCGGGCCGCGGTCGGCGCCGCCGAGAAGCACCTTCCCGACGTGGCGCTCCTCGACCTCCATATGCCCGGCCTCGGCGGCCTCGCGGTCGCCGAACGCCTCGCCGCCGCCTCACCGCTGACGCGTGCCTTGGTGCTCACCTCGTTCGGCGACCAGGCGAACGTCCTCGCAGCGGTCGAGCGCGGCGCGGCCGGGTTCGTCCTGAAGTCCTGCACGCCAGAGGAACTGGTGACGGCGGTCCGCGCGGTCGCCGCCGGGGAGGCGTACCTGTCGCCCGCGGTCACGCGCATGGTCCTGGGCCTGGTCGCCCCCGAGTCCGCGCCCCGCCGCCGCGACGCCCTGGCCCGCGTCGACCGCCTCGCGGCGCGCGAACGCGACGTCCTCGACCTCCTCGCCGAGGGCCTCTCGAACGCCGAGATCGCCGCCCGCGCCCACATGAGCGAAGCGACCGTCAAGACCTACGTCAGCCGGGTCCTCGCGAAACTCGGCTGCACGAACCGCGTCCAGGCGGCCCTCCTCGCGAGGGACGCCCGGAGCTGACAGGCTACCAGCTGCTGGGGACCGGGGCGCCCTCCGTGTAGCCGGCGGCGGACTGGACGCCGACGGCGGCGCGCTCGTGGAACTCCTCGAGGTTGGTGGCGCCCGCGTAGGTCGCGGCGGAGCGGATGCCCGCGACGATGGAGTCGAGGAGGTCCTCGACGCCGGGGCGCTGCGGGTCGAGGTACATGCGGCCGGTGGAGATGCCCTCCTCGAACAGGGCCTTGCGGGCCTGGTCGAAGGAGGTCTCGCCGGCGCTGCGGGCCTTGACGGCGCGGGCCGAGGCCATGCCGAAGGACTCCTTGTACGGCTTGCCGTTCGCGTCGTAGTGCATGTCGCCGGGGGACTCGTGGGTCCCGGCGAACCAGGAGCCGATCATGACGTTGGAGGCGCCCGCGGCGAGGGCGAGGGCGACGTCGCGGGGGTGGCGGACCCCGCCGTCGGCCCACACGTGGCGGCCCATCTTGCGCGCGGTCGCGGAGCAGTCGAGGACCGCGGAGAACTGGGGGCGGCCGACGCCGGTCATCATGCGGGTGGTGCACATGGCGCCGGGGCCGACGCCGACCTTGACGATGTCAGCGCCCGCGTTGATGAGGTCCATGGCGCCTTCGGCGGTGACGACGTTCCCGGCGGCGATCGGCAGGTGCGGGGCGGCGTCGCGCACGAGCTTGAGCGCGTCGAGCATCTTCTCCTGGTGGCCGTGGGCGGTGTCGACGACGATGGTGTCGGCGCCCGCCTCGACGAGGGCCGCGGCCTTGCCGGTGACGTCGCCGTTGATGCCGATGGCGACGGCGACGCGGAGCTTCCCGTCGGCGTCGGTGTTCGGCCGGTAGATGGTGTTGCGCAGGGCCCCGGCGCGGGTGACGACGCCGTGGAGGCGCCCGTCGGCGTCGAGGACCGGCGCGAGCTTCACGTTCGACGCTTCGAGGACGCGGAACGCCTCGGCCTCGGTGGTGCCGATCGGGAGGGTCACGAGCCGGTCGGAGGCGACCTGCTCGAGCTGCGTGAACCTGTCGACGCCGCGGCAGTCGGCCTCGGTGACGACGCCGAGCGGGCGGCGCTCGGAGTCGGTGACGATGACCGCGCCGTGGGCGCGCTTGGGGAACAGCGCGATGGCCTCGGCGACGGTGGCCGTGGGCGGGAGGGTCAGGGCCGCGTCGCAGTCGAGGGGCCGGGACTTGACGCGGGCGATGACGTCGGCGACGACGTCGACGGGGATGTCCTGGGGGATCACGGCGAGCGCGCCGCGGCGGGCGAGCGTCTCGGCCATGCGCCGGCCCGAGACCGCGGTCATGTTGGCCGCGATGATCGGGATCGAGTTGCCGGTGCCGTCGTTCGTCGAGAGGTCGACGTCGAGGCGGGAGGCCACGTTCGACCGGTTGGGGACCATGAACACGTCGGAGTAGGTGAGGTCGTGCTCGGGCTGGCGGTCGATGAAGCGCATGGCGAGGCCCCCTGTAGGGAGTGGTCGAGGTCCGGCGACGGAGTAGCCGCCGCCGGGTACCCTAACCCGTTTTCGGTCGTGATCCGCAGTGCTTGTGGTGCTACGCACAGCACTGACCATTGTCCCCCGCGGAATGCCGGGTTGTAAGTCTTGGACCCGACAGATCCGTTACGGTCTCGTGGCGCGCTACTCGGAGATGCGGCAGATCGGGGCGCCCGCGGCGACGACGTCGCCGATGCCGATCTCCAGGCCGGAGACCGTCCCGGACTTGTGCGCCTCGATGGGCTGCTCCATCTTCATGGCCTCCAGGACCACGATCGTGTCGCCCTTGACCACGGACTGGCCCTCGGACACGGCGACCTTCACGATGGTGCCCTGCATCGGCGAGGGGAGCGCGTCGCCGCCGATGGCGGGGCCGCCGTCGGCCTGCTTCTTCGCGGCGCGCTTCTTCGGCTTGCTGGACGCGACCGGGTTGAGCAGCCCGGCGGGGATCGACACCTCGAGGCGCTTGCCGCCGACCTCGACGACGAGGCTGGTGCGCTCCTCGGCGTCGCCGTTCCCGGCGCCGCCCGCGGTGTACGGCTCGAGCGTGTTGTCCCATTCGGTCTCGATCCACCGGGTGTGGACGGTGAAGTCCTCGGCGAACGCGGGGTCCTCGACGACGAGGCGGTGGAACGGGAGCACCGTGGCGATGCCCTCGACCTCCATCTCGGCGAGGGCGCGCGCGGATCGGCGCAGGGCCTCTTCGCGGGTGGCGCCGGTGACGATCACCTTGGCGAGCAGCGAGTCGAAGTTCCCGTCGATGACGGACCCCTCCTCGATGCCGGTGTCGACGCGCACGCCCGGCCCGGCCGGGAGGCGCAGCTTGGTGACGGCGCCGGGCGCGGGGAGGAACCCGCGGCCGGGGTCCTCGCCGTTGATGCGGAACTCGATGGAGTGGCCGCGCGGCTCGGGGTCCTCCAGGACCGGGACCCGCTCGCCGGAGGCGATGCGGAACTGCTCGCGGACCAGGTCGAGGCCGCTGGTCTCCTCGGAGACGGGGTGCTCGACCTGGAGGCGGGTGTTCACCTCGAGGAAGGAGATGGTGCCGTCGACCGCGACGAGGAACTCGACGGTCCCCGCGCCGTGGTACTCGGCCTCCTTGCAGATGGCCTTGGCGGCGCTGTGGATGACGGCGCGCTGCTCGTCGGTGAGGAACGGCGCGGGGGCCTCCTCCACGAGCTTCTGGTGGCGGCGCTGGAGCGAGCAGTCGCGGGTGCCGACGACGATGACGTTCCCGTGCGTGTCGGCGAGGACCTGCGCCTCGACGTGGCGGGGCCGGTCGAGGTAGCGCTCGACGAAGCACTCGCCGCGCCCGAACGCGGCCTCGGCCTCGCGGACCGCGGACTCGTACAGGTCGGGGATCTCCTCGCGGGTGCGGGCGACCTTGAGGCCGCGGCCGCCGCCGCCGAAGGCGGCCTTGATCGCGACGGGCAGGCCGTGCTCGTCGGCGAACGCGAGGATCTCGGAGGCGTCCGAGACGGGGTCCTTGGTGCCGGGCACCAGCGGCACGTCCGCCTTCATGGCGAGGTGCCTGGCGGTGACCTTGTCGCCGAGGTCCCTGATGGACTGCGGGGTCGGGCCGATCCAGGTCAGCCCGGCGTCGATGACCGCCTGGGCGAACTCGGCGTTCTCCGAGAGGAACCCGTACCCGGGGTGCACGGCGTCGGCCTCGGACCGCTGCGCGATCTTCAGCAGCTTGTCGATCCGCAGGTAGGTGTCGGCGGCCGTGAGGCCGTCGAGGGCGAACGCCTCGTCGGCCAGGAGGGTGTGGGGGGCATCGCGGTCGCCGTCGGCGTAGACGGCGACGGACTCGAAGCCGGCGTCACGGCAGGCCCGGATGACTCTCACTGCGATCTCGCCGCGGTTGGCGATCAAAACCTTGCGCACGTCCCGCAGTGTAGTTGCCGGGTATCGGGCACCGGGAGCACGCCGAGACGCAGGGCCCGGAAGAACCGGCACGAACCGGACTGTTTTTAGAGGGTCTCCATAAGACGGGTTGTCGATTTTTTATGGTGATCTATTAAACGATCGTTCAGGGGTTTACTTTCCGATCCCCTCGCGCCACATCTGGACCTGGTCCACGAACTTGTCGCTCTGGATGGCCTCGCGCCAGTACCGGGCCTGCTCCGCGTCGAGGTCGGAGCCGATGTCGAGGTCCCCGGACTCGATGCGCGCCGCCGTCTGCTCGCACCACTCGGCGTCCACGGCCCACAGGTCGGCCTGGCGCCGGATCATCGCCCGCGCGTGGGCCGGGACGAACGCGTCGCCGTTGGCCTCCTTGAAATCTGAGGTCGTCGCCGCGAGCACCTGGGTGACCATCTCGACGCGCCCGTACAGCGTCTCGGCCCGCTGCCTGAGCATCGCGACGTTCTCTGCGGGGCTGAGGACCTGCGCGAACGTCCACGCCGTGTGGAACGGGTCCTCCGAGGCCGAGACCTCCCACAGCCGCTCGCGCAGCGTCCGCTGGAACTCGGTCTCGCCCTTCGCGGTGACCTTGTACGTGGTGCGCGCGGGCCGCGCGTCGACCGACTCGGTGCCGACGACCTCGATGGCCCCGTCGGCGGTGAGCCGCTTGAGCGCGTGGTAGATCGAGCCCGCGCCGACCTCCGACACGCCGGGCAGCCGCCAGGAGTCGAGCTCCCGGCGGACGAGGTAGCCGTGGACGGGGCCGAGCCACCTGACCAGGCCGAGGACAAGCAAGCGCGTGCTCCACATGCCGTCGATATTACTTCAACGTTGACTAATGCGCTACGGACCCGGAATCCGAGTTGCGGGCGTCTCAGGCATGTGGTTATAGTCAAACTTGAACAAGGAAACAGGTTCACAGAAACACCGTTCCACCAGATCCGTCCACCCGTGAGGTACCCATGCTCATCGAGACCAAGGGGCTGAAGAAGACCTTCAAGTCCCGCGGCAAGGAGGTCGAGGCCGTGCGCGGCGTCGACCTCGCCGTGAAGGAAGGGGAGGTCTTCGGCCTCCTCGGCCCGAACGGCGCCGGCAAGACCACCACCATGCGGATGCTCTCGACCCTCATCGAGCCCACCGAGGGCCGCGCGACCGTCTGCGGCCACGACCTCGCCCGCGAGGCCGGGAAGGTCCGCCGCGACATCGGGTACGTCGGCCAGGCCGGCGGCACCTGGGGCGAAGTGACCGCCCGCGAGGAGCTCGTCATGCAGGGCCGCCTGTACGGCATGTCGAAGAAGCGCTCGCAGGTCCGCGCCGTCGAGGTCCTGGAGGCGTTCCAGCTCGGCGAATACGCCGACCGCAACGTCAAGACCTACTCCGGCGGCCAGAAGCGCCGCCTCGACATCGCGCTCGGCATCATGCACGAGCCGAAGCTCCTGTTCCTGGACGAGCCGACCACGGGCCTGGACCCGCAGTCGCGCGCCCACATGTGGGACGAGGTGCGGGCCCTGCGCGAGCGCGGCACCGCGATCTTCCTGACCACGCACTACCTCGATGAGGCCGACGCCCTGTGCGACCGGCTCGCGATCATCGACCACGGCGAGATCGTCGCCGAGGGCACCCCGATCGCCCTCAAGAAGGAGGTCGCCGGGGACGTCGTCGCCGTCGGCGTGCCCGACCGCGCCGCCGAGGCCCGCGAGTTGTTCGCCGCCAAGGACTTCGTGCGCGAGGTCGAGACCGGCGACCCCGACCCGGCCACCGGCGTCGCGGTCCTGCGCCTCTACGTCGACGACGGCGCCGCCGCGCTCCCCGAGCTGCTCCGCGCCCTCGACGGCGCCGACCTCTCCCCGGCCTCCATCGAGCTCCACCGGCCGAGCCTCGACGACGTCTTCCTGAAGCAGACCGGCCGGTCCCTGCGAGAGGAGAAGCAGTCGTGAAGGTCTTCCGCGACACCTGGCTCGTCTACTCCCGGGCGATGAAGCTCAACCTGAAGCAGCCGGTCTGGCTCATCGTCATGCTGGTCCAGCCGATCTACTTCCTGTTCCTGTTCGCCCCGCTCCTCGAGCCCATGGACGGCATGCCCGGCTTCGAGAACGGCGCGATGGAGACGTTCGTGCCCGGCCTCATCATCATGATGGCGCTCTTCGGGTCCGCGTTCGTCGGCTTCGGCCTCATCGCCGAGCTGCGCCAGGGCGTCATCGAGCGCATGCGCGTCACCCCGGTCAGCCGGATCGCGCTCATGCTCGGGCGCACCCTGTCCACCGTGACGACCACGGTGTTCCAGTCGCTCGCGCTGGTCCTGCTCGCCGCGGCGACCGGGAAGCTCAACGTCTACTGGCCCGGCGTGGCCCTGATGCTGCTCATCGTCATGCTGACGGCGTTCATGCTCGCGGCCGTCTCGCTCGGCCTCGCGATCATCCTCAAGAGCGAGGACGCGATGGCGCCGACGATCAACACGCTCGTCCAGCCGATCATGCTCATCTCCGGCATCATGCTCCCGATGGTCATGGCCCCCGCCTGGCTCCAGAACGTCGCCGACTTCAACCCGTTCTACTACGCCGTCCAGGCCTCCCGCGAACTCTTCGCCGGGAACCTCGACTCCAGCTTCGTTTGGGAGGCGCCCGTCATCCTCGGCGCCCTCACCATCGTCCTCGTCTGGTGGGCGACCAGGAAGTTCGCCCGCGCCGTGGCTTAAACACCAGGAAACCCGAAAGCCGGTGGGCCGGACGCGCGAAGCGCGTCCGGCCCACCGGCCGTTCCGTCACGGTCCCGAGGTGCCGAAGAGTTCGCCCAATCCGACCAGGGCCGTCTCATCGTCTGCTGCGGCCGCTTCGAGTGCCGGCATGAAGCCTCTGCCGCTGAACAGCGCCAGGCGAGTCCGGGAGACGTCGATCCTTCCGCTCGCACCGAGGAGGTCCCTGATGCGGCGGAGCCGTTCGAGATGGCCGAGCCCTGCGACGTCGTTCCATTTCGCCTCCCCGATCGCCAGCAGGACTTCGCGCCCGTCGCTTCCGGTTCCGAATACCGCGAGGTCGACTTCATGGGAGGCCTTGCGGCCCGGGTCGTTGACGGTTCCAGCGGACACCCGCCGGACCCGCCCGCCGAACACCTCGGCAGGCGCATACCGAAGCGCCCATGCACGGCAGACCTCCTCGAAGTGCGGGCCGAGGACGTTCCCGTCGAACCGGTGTCGAACACTGGCCCACAGGCCGTCGGGGTCGCGGCCGTGCTCCCACTCGGCCCAATCGGGCCGCATGATCGACTGGTAGAAGGTGATGAGCGGTTCGGCGATCCGGTAAAGCGACCGGTTCGTGCGGAACGCGTCCGTCTCGCGGCGCAGCAGTCCGCTGTCCTCCAAGACGGACAGAGGATGCGTGATGTCGCTGCTCTTGCGGCCCACATAGGTCGCGATCCCGCCCGCGGTCGAGTTGCCGAACGCGACGGCCGCGAGCACCGAGTGGTACAGTCCCAGGTCGCGTAGGCCGGGCTCCTCGCTCAGCAGGTACCGCGCTTCTCGGAACATCGGGCTCGCCGGGTTGAGCACGGTCCGCAGGACCCAGGCGTCGAAGTCGTCCGCCGAACCGGGGGCGTCATCGGCGACGAACTCGCGGCGGTAGGCGGGCGTGCCTCCGACGATCGCGTTGACCTGGAGCGCGAGCCGTGGATCGTCGATGCCCCAGAACTGCGAGGCGAGGCGGTAGTCGAGTGTCGGGACCACCAGCTCCAGGCCCGCGCGTCCGCGCAGCGGCGCGGCGCCCGAAAGCAGTGAGCCCATGAAGGACAGCGCCGACCCGCACAGCAGCAGTCGGGCCTTGGAGGCCAGGCGCTCGCTGCGACGGGGTGCGAGTGCAGCTTGGATGACCGAGGGCAGCGACGGACTCGACTTGACCAGGTACGGGAACTCGTCGATGACCACCGGGATCTCTCGGTCGACGGCGAGCGACAGGAGCCCGTCGATCGCCTTGCGCCAGTCCGCGAAGGCGACGGGCAGCGGTGAGCCGGTGAACGCGCCGACCGCCGAGGCGAGATACCGGAG
Source organism: Glycomyces sp. NPDC047369 (assembly GCA_040643255.1). Classification (GTDB taxonomy): domain Bacteria; phylum Actinomycetota; class Actinomycetes; order Mycobacteriales; family Micromonosporaceae; genus Glycomyces. The sequence continues at coordinate 49,626 of JBEYTX010000007.1, forward strand.
CGACTCGGCTTCGGACGCCTGCTCTGCGGAGAAGTAGAACCCGCCGGCGGCTTCGCAGAGCGCTTCGAGCAGGAAGGTCTTGCCTTGCCGGCGACGCCCCGAGACGACTCCGAGCGTGGCGCCGGCCTGCCCGCTCGATGCGAAGGCGGTGAGCGCCCGCCACTCGCGTTCGCGGTCGAACATGTCTTCGGGCTTGTCGAGCATCAGCACCTCGAAAAATAGGGAAGTATACTTCCCGGAAGTATACTTCCCTGAATAAAGGTGTGGCGGGATTGGCGTGAACAGCAAGAGACCGCCGCGCTGACGCGCGGCGGTCATCGGGTCTAGACGGCGACTAGAGGGTCTCGACGCCGTCGGTGCCGCGGAGGGCGCCCCTGGTGTCGAGGACCGGGACGCCTGCGGGGAGGGCGTCGGGCTGGTACTCGCCGTGGTTGGTGAGGAGGACGATGAGGTCGGCCTTGGCGGTCGCCAGGTCGGCGACGCGCTCGACCTCGTGGCCGCCGACGGTCCAGGACGTCACGTGCGGGTCGTGGTAGGCGACCTCGGCGCCGGCCTCGATGAGCTTGCGGCCCACCGGGGTCGCGGGGGACTCGCGCTGGTCGGCGATGTCGGGCTTGTAGGTGACGCCGAGGAGCAGGACGCGGGCGCGCGAGAGCGCGATGCCGTTGCCGTTGAGCTTCGCCATGGCCCGGTTGACCACGTACTCGGGCATGCGGTTGTTGATCTCCTGCGCCAGCTCCACGAACCGGAACGGGTACCCGAGGGTCCGCACCTTGTACGACAGGTAGTTCGGGTCGATCGGGATGCAGTGCCCGCCGACGCCCGGCCCGGGGTAGAACGCCTGGTAGCCGAACGGCTTGGTCTTCGCGAGGCCGATCGCGTCCCACAGGTCCACGCCGAGCTCGCGGCAGAACACCGCCATCTCGTTGACGAGCGCGATGTTGACGTGCCGGTAGGTGTTCTCCAGGAGCTTCGCCATCTCGGCCTCGCGCGGGCCCTTGGCCTCCACGATCGTGTCGATGAACCGCGAGTACAGCGCCTTCGCGGCGGCGGTGCACTCGGGGGTGAGGCCGCCGACGACCTTGGGGGTGTTGACGATCCCGTAGACGGGGTTGCCCGGATCGACGCGCTCGGGGGAGAACGCGAGGCAGAAGTCCGCGCCCGGCTCCAGGCCCGACTCCTCCTTGAGGATCGGGGCCACGACCTCCTCGGTGGTGCCTGGGTAGGTGGTGGACTCCAGGACCACGAGCGCGCCGCGCTGAAGGTGCTGCCCTGCGGAGCGGGACGCGCCGGTGACGGCGGCCAGGTCGGGGCCGCCCGCCTCGCCGAGCGGGGTGGGCACGCAGATGACGATGGCCTTGGCGCGCGACTGAACGGACGCGTCGGTGGTGGCGGTGTAGCCCTGCCCGATCATGACGGCCAGTTCGGCGTCGGCGATGTCGTCGATGTGGCTCGTGCCGGCGTTGAGGGCGTCGACCACGCGCTGGGAGCGGTCGAGGCCGACCACGGTCAGGCCCTTGGCGGCCGCGGCCTGCGCGAGGGGCAGGCCCACATAGCCCTGGCCGACCACGACCAGGTCGACGTCGAGGGCCGGCTCGTTCGGTGCCGCGTCGTTAACCACAGTGGAGTCCTTTGCGAATCGGCAGGGTGGGTGCTCGGGGGTGAATCGAGATTAGCAACGGCAACGCCCAGGGGTCCAACCAGGGCAAACGTCAATTCCTGTTGGCTGTTCGTTCATTCATTCGTCATGTAATGTGCGTGAAATCGTCGTTCCGGAATTCTGTTCACCGATTGATAGGCGAATGTTCACCATTCCCCTGGAGCGCCCGCAGCCGCGGGGACCTGCGGGAACCGGTACCTGAATTCTACGGTTCACATGCGATTTCACCCGGTGCGCGGCGTGACCGCCACCCCATTCTCCGGCCGTTCCGAAGGGCCGCCTGGGGCTACGATCGATGACATGCCCGCACTGAGCATTGTCATCCCCGTCTACGAGGCCGAGGCGTACCTCGCCGGGTGCCTCCGGACGATCACCGGCGGGGGCGACCGGCTCGAAGTGGTCGTCGTCGACGACTGCTCGCCCGACGGCTCCCGCGCCGTCGCCGAGGCCTTCGCCGCCGAGGACCCGCGCATCCGCGTAGTCTCGACCCCGCAGAACGCGGGCTCGGGCCCGGCCCGGAACTTCGGCCTCACGCAGGCGAAGGGCGACTACGTGTGGTTCGTCGACGGCGACGACGAGCTCAAGCCCGGCGCCGTCGAGCGCGTGCTCGCCGCCGTCGAGGCCCCCGAGCGGCCCGACGTGGTCCTCGTCCAGCACGAGAAGGTCCGCGACACCGGCGTGGTCGAGACCGGCGAGCTCGCCGAGCTCGCCGCGCACTGCCCCGCCGACCCGGCCTCGTTCACGCTCGCCGAGTGGCCGCAGATCGTCGACTACACGCACACGCCGTGGACGAAGGTCTCCCGCCGCGAGTTCCTCACCGGCATCGACCTGGGCTTCCCCGCGGGCTGGTACACCGACATCCCCTGGACGTACGGGCTGCTGCGCCGCGCCGAGCGGATCAGCGTCGTCACCGAATGCTGCTACCAGTGGCGCCAGCGCGCCGGGTCCTCGATCACGCGGACCCGCGACGACCGCCACTTCGACGTGTTCACGCAGTGGCAGCGCGTCTGGGACGACTTCGCCGACGTCACCGACCAGGGCGTGCGCGTCGCGCTGTTCAACCACATGGTGTGGCACCTGCTGCTCGTCATCGGGAACACCGAGCGCGTCGACCCGAAGAAGCGCCGCGAGTTCTTCCGCCGCACCTCCGGGCTGTACCGCCGCTACCACCCGGGCCCCGACGCGTGGCACCCCGCCGAGGGCGTGACCGGCCTCAAGCAGCGGCTCCTCGCCGCCCGCGCCTACCTCGGGTACGAGGCCCTGCGCCAGGTGTACCGGCTCGCGCAGCGCCTCAAGCACACCGACGTGAGCGAGCGGGAGTCAGCGGCCGAGGCCGCGCCTGACGGCCCGGCGCAGCGGTCCGAGACCACGCTCCCGACCGCCACCCGCGTCACCGGCCCCTGAGGCCGGGGCGAACGCCTCCGCGAGGGGGCCTTCGCCGATCCTCTCCTCGCCCCAGACGTCCGCGACGGACGCGTCCAGGTGCGCCGCGCGCGCGGCGGCCGCGGCGCGCTCCAGGCGCACGACCCCTTGGGGCAGCGCCACTTCCAGCAGTCCGAGCCGGTGCTCGTTGGCGTGGTCCACGAGGGACCTGACGGCGTCCGGTCCGGGCTCGGCGCCCGCGGGCACCTCGATCCGGTACGGCACGCGCCGGTCCCGTTCCGCTTCGGCGGCGAACCGCACGCGGGCTTCGCCCTGGAACGCCTCCAGCAGGTTCCGGGCCGCGAAGTGCGGGTCGTCCAGGGGCGCATGGCGGCCGGTGTGCGGCTCGGGCCACTCGCCCGTGATCGTGACGCGCACGTCCCGCACCGAACCGCCCAGGATCGCGTCCACACAGGATTCAGCGCCGTCCCCGGCCGCGACGACGACGTCGGCGAGCGGGGTGTCCCAGGACCGGTTCGCCCTGGGCCGCTTCAGGTCCAGTTCCGGGACCCGGTCGGCGATCCGGGGCCGCCGGTAGGCCTTCGCGAGGTCGCCGCGGGAGGCGATCTGCCGCGGGCCCAGGTGCCACGCCGAGGAGTCCTCGTCGGGCACGAACAGCGCGCCGGCCTGGTGCAGCCGGTACCCGAAGACCGTGTCGGAGCCGAGGAGGACGTCGGCGTCCATGCCGCCCGAGGCGTCGAAGAGCTTCCGGTGCACCGAGAACGACGCGCCGACGAGGACCCGGAACGCCCGGTGGTCGGCCTCGCGCAGTCCCGCCGTGGCGCCGATGATCTGCTCGATCCACTGCGGCTCGGCCCGGTCGTACAGCGACGCGGCCTTCCCGGCGCGCACCGCCTCGAACACGTCCACCGGGTCGAGGTCACCGGCACGGTAGTCCACGAACCGCTTGTGGCCCAGGACCGCCAGGTAGTCGGCGGCGTGGTGCCAGCGCAGCTGCGACTCCACGTGGTCGTCGAAGACGAGCATGTCGGAGTCGAGGCGCAGGACCACGTCGCCGTCCGACTGCGCGACACCGGAGTTCGTGGCGTGCGCCGAGGCCCACCCGCCCGGGAGCGGCGCGACGATCCGCGTCGACTCGGGCCGCAGGTCCGGCAGGCGCAGCGGCGGCTCCGTGCCGTCGTCGACCACGACCACTTCCACCAGGGACGACGGGTACGACTGCGCCGCAAGGGAAGCGAGCGTGACGTCCAGTTTGTCCTGGTGGCCGTGCGCGGGGATCACGACGCTCACGGTGAGCTTCGGCCGCCAGTCCGCGCCCGGCCGTTCGAGGGGGCCGTAGTCGTTGCGGCGCAGGACGGTCACTGCTGGCTCCTAGCGTTTGAGCATGGCGCGCAGCCGGGCGCGCTGGCGGGCGTTGAAGTACTTGCGGGCGAAGCGGCGCGCGATGTCCGCCGGGGGCGGGTTGAACACGGTGCCTTCGGGTTCGGGGGCGGCGAGGTCGTCGAAGGTGGTGACGCCCCAGATTCCGGCGACGACCTGGTCGAGGCCGGTGCCGCCGGTGATGTGGCGGGCGCGCGCGAACGCGGCGGTGCGCTCCAGGCGGGCGGGGGGCCCGCCGGGGAGCTCGGCGAGGACGAGGCCGGCGTCGACGCGCTCCATGAGGTGCAGCATCCGGCCGAGGCCCTTGGCGCGCATGGGGACGGGCTTGGTGAGGAGCAGCCGGTAGGGGACGGCCGGGTCGGCTTCGGGGGCCGTGGCCGCGATTCGCACGCGGGCTTCGGCGTCGTACAGCTCCTCGACGAGGCGCAGCTGCGCGCCGTCCCCGGCGAGGATCGACGCGCGGTCCTGCGGGGCCGGGCCCTGGCCGGTGACGAGGGTGATCCGCACGTCCCCGTCGGGGCCGCCGAGGACGGGCGCGACGGCCGCGTCCACTTCGGCCGCGGTCGCGTCGCCGATGTCGATGACCATGTCCACCAAGGGGACCCGCCAGGCGCGGGGCGCGGCGGTGCGGCGCCAGCCGTGGAGCGGGACGCGCTGCGCGATGTACGGGACGCGCTGCTGGCGGCCCTCGTCCTGGCGCTCCAGCATCTGCGGCATGCCCAGGTGCCAGGCGGAGGAGCGGGTCTCGGGGACGAACACGGCCCCGGCCTGCGCGAGCCGGTACGCGAACTCGGTGTCCGAGCCCAGGCGCAGGTCGGTGTCGAGGCCGCCGACGGTCTTGAAGAAGTCGCGGTGCAGGGACCCGGTGGCGCCGATGAAGACCCGGTAGTTGGTGGGGTGGTGCGCGGTCAGGTCGTCGGTGTCGGCGATGACCTTCTCGATCCAGTGCGAGGTGGAGTCCTCGACCGCGAACAGGGCCTCCCCTTCGCCGACGAGGACCTTCTCGTGGACCTGCTCGGGGGTGAGGCGGCCCGGCTCCCACGCGGTGAACCGCTTGTGGCCCAGGACGGCCAGGTAGTCGGCGGTGTGGTGCCAGCGCATCTGCTGCTCGACGTGGTCGCGGTAGGCGACCATGTCGGAGTCCAGGCGCAGCACGACCTGCCCGTCGGCGTGGGCGACCCCGGTGTTGACGCCGTGCGCCGAGCCCCACGAGTCGGGGGTGGTGGTGACCAGGCGGGTGTGCTCGGGGCGCAGCTCGGGGAGGCGCAGGGGCGGGGCCGAGTTGTCGTCGACGACGACGACCTCGGTCAGCTCGGCCGGGTACGTCTGGGCGGCGAGGGCGGCCAGCGTGAGGTCCAGCTTCTCCTGGGCCCCGTAAGCTGGGATGACGACGCTCACCGCGAGACTCGGCTTCCAGGTTTCGCCTTGCGGCGGGTGGAGGGCCCTATAGTCGTTGCGGACGATGCGCGGGCGTTTCGGTGAGTCGCTCATTTCGCGCCCACGATATCCCGGCAGCGGCGGAGGACATTGACCGGCTTCCCAGTTCAACATCTGTTTACGCAGGTGAGGGAGACCGTTCGTTTTCAATTCAACTCGGCGGCCATTGGGCACGCGAGGATCTCAGTCGAAAGCGACGCAGAGATGAACGGACGAGATGACCCCAGCTAGCGAGGACGCGCGCTATCCGGCCCGCCTGATCGACGACCAGTTGCGGCAGTCGCGGGCCCGCAGGCGCGGCTCGCTCGTGTCGACCGCGCTGCGCACCCGCTCCCCGGGCGGCCGGTACCTGCTCGCCGCGGCCGCGACCCGGGACCTCGGCCTCCATGAACTCATCGCCGCCGCCCGCGAGGGACGGCGCGTCGAAGCGGACCCGGAGGCCCTCGCTGACCTCGCGCGCGTCGTCGGCCTCCAGTTCGGGACCGAGGACGACCGGGCCGATGCCCTCGCCCTGTTCGACCTCGCGCTGGAACTCGGCGGCCCCAAGCGGATCGGCCCGCGCAGCGCCGCCGTCCACGCCCAGCTCGCCTACGCGACCGGTGACGCCGAACGCGTCCGGCGGCTCCTGCGCCGCTACCGGCACCTGCCCGAACTGGAGCGCGACGCGCTCCTGGCGGACCTGGAGCACCCGGACGCGGGCGGCGACGAACGCGCCTGGATCAAACGCCTCGGCGCGCTGTGCGGCCACCCGGAGCTGCGCCTCGACCCCGATGCCTCGCTGCCGTGGTTCGACCGGCTCCGCGCCGGCGCCGTCCCCGCGAGCGTCGACGGCCCGAAGGTCTCGGTCGTCATGACCGCGTACCGGCCCGGCCGCCCGCTCCTCACCGCCGTCCGGTCGCTCCTCGACGGCACCTGGGCGAACCTCGAAGTGCTCGTCGTCGACGACGCCTCGGGGGAGGAGTACCGCGAAGTCCTCGACGCGGCCGCCGCGCTGGACGAGCGGGTCCGCGTGATCCGCAAGGACGCCAACGGCGGCACCTTCGCCGCCCGCAACACCGCCTTCGACGCCGCCACAGGCGATTTCGTCACCGGCCTCGACTCCGACGACTGGGCCGCGCCCGGCCGCCTCGCCCGCTCGGTCGCCCCGCTCCTCGCCGACCCGGACCTGCAACTCACGTACGGCGACGCGTTCCTGTGCAACGAGGACCTCACCGCGACCCGCCCCGGCCGGGTCCTCACCACCGCGTCGACCGCGTCGATGACGTTCCGCCGCAGCGCCCTCGACCGCCTCGGCTACTACGACGAGATCCGCAAGGGCGCCGACACCGAACTCCTGCAACGCTTCTCGGCCGCCTACGGCGAGGGCGCCGTCAAGCGCCTCCGCGTCACCGACACGGTCATGCGCCAGGCCCCCGGGTCCCTGTCCCGCGAGGAGTTCGGGCCCGGCTGGAAGCACCCCTCCCGCCGCGCCTACCAGTCCGCGTACCCGCTGTGGCACGCCGAGATCGCCGCCGGGGAAGCCGACCCGTACCTGCCGCGGCGCCCCGAGCCGCGCCCGTTCTGGGCCCCGTACCACGCGGCCGTCGCCAGGTCGGAGCAGTCGCAGCGCCGCTTCGACGTCGTGTTCTGCCTCGACTGGCGGCCCTTCGGCGGCCCCCAGAAGTCCACCATCGAGGAGATCAAGGCCCTGCGCGCCGAAGGCATGTCGATCGCCGTCATGCACCTCGAATCGTGGCGGCACATGACCACCGAGGACCGGCCCATGTGCGAGCCGATCCAGAAGATGATCAACGACGGCGCCGTCGACCAGGTCCTCGTCACCGACGACGCCGCCTGCGACCTCCTCGTGCTCCGCTACCCGCCGATCCTCCAGTTCCGCTCCGGCGAGCGCTCCAACGTCCGCCCCGACCGGATGATCGTCCTCGCCAACCAGGCCCCGGCCGAACGCAACGGCACCGACGTCCGCTACGACCCCGACGGCTGCCACGCCAACGCCGCCGACATGTTCGGTACCGAACCCCTCTGGGTGCCCCAGGGCCCGCAGGTCCGCGAAGCCCTGAGCGGCCTGACCGCGGGCCGCCTCGCCGGATTCGACATGCCCGGCATCCTCGACACCGCCGACATCGCCCCCGCCCGCACCGGGTTCCGCTCCGTCCTCCCCGTCGTCGGCCGCCACTCCCGCGACGACCGCACCAAATGGCCCACCGCCGAGGACCTGCCGCTCGTCTACCCCGGCGACGGCCGCTGGGACGTGCGCATCATGGGCGGCGTCAAAGCCATCCCCCAGATCACCGGGGAACCCGTCCCGCCCGAGTGGACCTGCTACGGCTTCAACGAGACCGACGTGGACTCGTTCCTGTACCAGCTCGACTTCTGGATCTACTTCCCGCACCCGATGCAGTACGAGGCGTTCGGCCGCGCCGTCCTCGAAGCCCTCGCCGCCGGCTGCGTCGCGGTCCTCCCGCCGAGATTCGCACCGGTCTTCGGCGACGCGGCACTGTACTGCGAGCCCTCCGAAGTGGTCCCATTGGTGGACGGCCTGTACGCCGACCCCGAGCGGTACCTGGACCGCAGCGCCCTCGCCCAGCAGCGGGTGCGCGAGCGGTTCAGCCACGACTCCTACCGCAAGCTCGTGTCGGACCTGCTGGCCGACAGCCCTGTCCGAACCGCGTCAGCCTGACCGGGAGTGCCCGCAATGAAGCAACTGCTCAAGGCCGTCCACCGCCGCCTCGGCCGGCCCTCGCCCACCCGCGCCGGCGCCGTCCTCGCCGTCCTGGCCGCCGCCGGGCTCCTCGCGATCGCGCTGCTCGGACCGCAGCGGCTCGTGTGGGCCGCGTCATTCGCGATGAGCCTCGTCACGCTCGGCGCGCTGGCGCTGGTGTGGCGCGAGGCGAGGCAGGCCCGGCTCGAGGCCCGCGCCTCGGCCGAGCGCGCCGAGGTCACCTACCGCCGCATCCTCGCCGCGTTCGAGGTCGAGCGCCTCGCGGCCGAGCGCCGCCGGGCAGGGACCGACCGCGCTGCGTGACCTTGCGACCTGCGGGAGCGCCGGTCCGGGGGCATGAGATTCCTCTCGGATCGGCCAAGGACCGGCCCCCGCGACCGGACGGTAGTATTGGCGCGCCGTGTAATTCACCTGTTCCGGGAGGGCCGCCCCCATGGAGGAGCCGATCATTCAGGCTCGTGACCTCGGGATCTGCTTTGCGAAAGGCAAGCAGAAGAAAGGCCGGGTCAAGGACCTGTTCGTGCGGCGCGCCGCCAACAAGCAGGGTGCCCAGCAGCAGGACTTCTGGCCGCTGCGCCACGTCAACTTCGACATCTTCCCCGGCGACGCCGTCGGCATCATCGGACGCAACGGCACCGGCAAGTCCACGCTGCTGCGCCTCATCACCGGGGTCCTCATCCCCGACGAGGGGTACGTGCGCCGCGAAGGCCGCGTCGCCCCCCTCATCGCCCTGTCCGCCGGGTTCTCCGGCGACCTCACGGGCCGCGAGAACGTCAACCTGGTGGCCGCCCTCCACGGCATGACCACCAAGGAGATCAAGGCGAAGTTCGACGAGATCGTCGACTTCTCCGAGCTCGAGGACTTCATCGACACGCCCGTCAAGTACTACTCCTCGGGCATGAAGGTCCGCCTCGGCTTCGGCGTCATCACGCAGCTCCCGCACCCGATCCTCCTGGTCGACGAGGCCCTCGCCGTCGGCGACGCCGCGTTCAAGCGCAAGTGCCAGCAGGTCATCGCCGGGCTCCTCAAGGAGGGCCGGACCCTCGTGTTCGTGTCCCACTCCGAAGGCGACCTGAAGAAGTACTGCGAGCGCGGCATCTTCCTCGACGCCGGGACCCTGGAGACCGACGGGACCGTCGCCGAGGCCCTCGCCGCCTACAAGGAGGCCGAGGCCCGCGACGCCAAGGCCAAGGAGGAGCGCAAGGCCCGCCGCGCCGCCGCGGCGGCGAAGGCCGCCGAGCAGGCCGCACCCGCACCGGCCCTCGTACCTGGAGCGGCCGAGGCGGGCGCGTGAGCCGAGCCGTCATCCTGCCGGCCCCGGGCGGCTTCGCCGAGATCGATGAGGACCGCACGGTCCTCGACCGACTCATCGCCCAGATCCGCGAGGCCGGCTGCGACGACGTCACCGTCCTCACCAGGCCCGGCACGGACCGGCCCGTCAAGGCGACCCAGCTGCCGTCCGCGGACGCGGACGCCGACCTGGCCCACCTCGGGGAGATCGCGTTCTCCGGCGACGGGCCCCTGTTCGTCGCCTGCGCCGACCTCGTCGCGTCCCAGACGACCGTCGCCGCCGTCCTCTCCGACTCCTCGCGGCGCTCCGGCGTCCTCGTCGGCACCGACGACCCCGCCGCGGCCACCGTCCTCGTCGAACGCGGCCTCGTCACCGGCCCCGGCCCCGGGCAGACCCGCCTCGGCGGCCTCGCGAAGGTCTCCGCGGCGCACCTCGAACGACTGGAGCGGCACTGGCCGCGCCAGACCAAGGGGGACGCCTTCGAGGGCGTCCTCGCGGCGCTCCACGCCCGCGCCGTCCCCGTCAACGCCTACCGCACCCCGGGCCTGGAGCACCGCCAGGCCGGGACCGGCGAGGAGGCCCGCGAGGTCATCGCCGCGTTCGAGGCCGTCGACATGGACGCGTGGCGGCTGCGCAACGCCGTCAAGCACGACGACGATCTCTTCGCGACCTACGCCGTCTCCTCCTGGTCCCCGAAGCTCGTGAAGCTCTCCGCGCGCCTCGGCTGGACCCCGACGCCCATCACGTGGGTGTCGATCACGCTCGCCGTCGCCGCCGCCGGGATCTTCGCCACCGGCTGGTCCTGGTGGTACGTCGCGGCCGCCGCGCTCATGTACTTCAGCTTCGTCTTCGACTGCGTCGACGGCCAGCTGGCCCGCTACACCCAGAACTTCTCCTCGTTCGGCGGCTGGCTCGACATGATGGCCGACCGCTCGAAGGAGTTCCTCATCTACGCGGGCCTCGCCGCGGGCGCCGTCGCCGGCGGCGCCTCCGCGCCCGCCGCGTGGGGCCTCGCGATCGCCGCGATGGCGACCCAGACCGTCAGGCACACCGCCGACACCTGGTACGCCGTGCTCCTCGACACCGCCGTGGTCCGCCAGGCCCGCAAGCGCGAGTCGGCGCCGCCCTCGGGCCGCGCCGCGCACCTCGGCGAACGCCTCGGTTCCGCGTCCGAGCAGGTCATGGGCGCCCACCGCTCGGTCCTGTACTGGGCCAAGCGGACCATCGTCGCCCCCGTCGGCGAGCGGTGGCTGCTCCTCGCCGTCGCCGCCGTCGCCTTCGGGCCGCAGGTCGCGTTGGCCGCGCTCCTGTGCTGGCAGCTCCTCGCGCTCGCGTACACGACCGCGGGCCGCACGCTCCGGTCCCTCGCGGCCCGGACCGCGGCCCTGCGCCGCCCCGACCGGTCCGCGCACCGCGACGACGGGCCGATCGCCCGCCTCGCCCCGCGCGCCCGCTTCGGCGGCGACATGACGCCGTTCGCCGCGACCGCCGCCGCCGTCCTCGCCGCCGGCGCCGCCGTGCTCGCCGCCGCCCTCGGGACGCCCCCGTGGATCCCGTTCGGGCTGGCCGCGCTCGCCCTGGTCGTCGCCGGGTCGGTGGCCCGCACCGACCACGAGGGGATCCTCGACTGGTACATCCCCGCCGGGCTGCGCGCCGTCGAACTCGGCGCGATTGCCGCCGCCGGGATCGCCGCGGAGGTCTCCTGGCCGGTCCTGTACCTGCTGCTGACCGTGATCGCCCTGTACTTCTACGACCTCGCCGCGGGCCTCGACAAGGCCGCCTCGCCGGTGGCCCGCCGGGACCTCGGCCTCGGCTGGCCCGTGCGCAGCCTCATCGCGCTCGCCGCCGCGGCCGTCGCCGTCGCGACCGGGCCGCTGGTGGCCACTGTGGTCTACGGGGTGCTCGCGGTGTACGTCGCGTCGGTGTTCGTCGGCGCGGTCGTGGCCGGCACGGTCCGCGCCTCGCGCGCTGCGGCCGCCTGACGCGAGACCCTTTCCGCCCGCACCTCATTGACTTCCAAGCGAACTCGTTCGGCGTACATGCCCGGACGGGCGGGCGCCGCTCGCTTTGCGCGACTAAGGTGTACGTGTGCGCAAGTGTGGGCTCCGGCGTCTGGTGCTCGTCGCGTCCGTGATCGGGGCGGTGGGCGTGCTCTCCCTGCCCTGGTACGGCGCCGGAACCGGACCCGACGGCGCCTCCATATCCCATGTGGACTGGGTGAACGCCGACGAGACCAACCCGTGGCCGCCCGGCACCGACCTCACCGAGAGCCCCAGCTACGACGGCGACGGCACCGCCGACGGCGACGATGACGGCACCGACGGTGACGGCGAGTCCGGGAACGACGGCCCCACCGGTGAGGCGGGCGAGCCCGGCTCGGGCCCCGTCGACGGCGGCTCCGGCGACACGGAGCAGGGCGGCCTCCTCGGCCTCTCCTTCCCCGTGCAGGCCGGCATGAGCGTCGGCCTCCTCGCGCTCGCGTTCCTGGCGCTCCTGCCCGGCCGCAGGATGCCCGCGAACCTCCGCTGAGCGTTCGGCGCTTACAGGGCCGAGTACGTGTAGCCGCGGCGCTCGAACTCGGCGAGGATCGACTCCAGCGCCCCGCACATGTCCTTCTGGTTCGACGCCCCGTCGTGCAGCAGGATGATCGCGCCCGGCTTCGTCTTGTCGAGCACGTGGTCGCGGATCTGCGACTCGGTCGTCGCGTTGTCCCAGTCTGAGGGGTCCACGGCCCAGTGCAGCGACTCCATGCCCATGTCCGCGGCCACGGCGATGGCCTTGTCGGTCCACTGCCCGCCGGGGTGCCGGAAGTACTCCACGGTGGCTCCGGGCGCGGCCTTCGTGATCGCGTCGTTGGTGCGCTGGAGGTTCGCGCGGATCTCCTCCTCGCTCCACGTGCCGAGGTCGAACTCGTGGTACCACGAGTGGTTGCACAGCGTGTGGCCCTCGCGGACGATGTCGGCGACGAGCTCGGGGTACGCCTCCGCGTACGCGCCGATGAGGCAGAACACGGCCTTGATGCCGCGCTCGCGGAGCATGTCGAGGACCTTCGGCGTCCACTCCGGGGACGGCCCGTCGTCGAAGGTGAGGGCGACCGAGTCGTCGCCGGTGTGGTTGCGGGTCCCCAGGGGCCCGTCGTACGTGTTCGCGGCGGGCTCGGCCGCGGGCGCCGACGACGGCGCGTCGGGGGCCTCGGACGACGGCGACGGCGAACCGCTCGTCTCGGCCGGGTCCTCGCCGGAGGTGGTCTCGGGGTCCTGCCCGGCCTCGTCGCCGGTGTCGGGCGACTCCCCGGCGTCCTCAGCGGGGGACGAGGGGGCCTCGCTGCCGGTAGGCTCGGTCGCGGTCAGGGTCCCCGCGGGCGGCGCGTCGCCCTCGGGCCACATCCAGGCGAGCAGGAGCAGCGCGAGCAGCGCGGCCGCAATGCCGAACTTGTGGCGTCCCATGCCGTGATTGTAGGTGTCCCGGGCCATCTGTCCGGTGATTCGAGGAGTGGCGATGCGACTGGTCGTGGGAATGACGGGTGCGACGGGTGCGGTGTTCGGGGTGCGCCTGCTCGAAGCGCTCCGCGCGACCGGCGAGGTCGAGACGCACCTGGTGATGAGCCGCTGGGCGCGCACGACCCTGCGGCTCGAGACGGACTACGAGCCCGCGGACGTCGCCGCGCTCGCGGACTTCACATGGGGGCCCGCGGAGCAGGCCGCGCCGATCTCCTCGGGGTCGTTCCGCACCGACGGGATGGTCATCGCGCCGTGCTCGATGAAGACCGTCGCGGCCGTGCGCACCGGCTACACCGAGGGGCTCATCGGGCGGGCCGCCGACGTGACGCTGAAGGAGCGGCGCCGCCTCGTCCTCCTGGCGCGCGAGTCGCCGCTCTCGGAGATCCACCTGGAGAACCTGCTGGCACTGTCGCGGATGGGCGCGGTCGTGCTCCCGCCGGTCCCGGCGTTCTACAACCGGCCCGAGACGATCGACGACATCGTGGACCACGTCGTGGCCCGCACCCTCGACCAGTTCGGACTCGACTACGCCAAGGCGCGGCGCTGGGACGGCTTGGGCGACAATGGTTCCACTGCTGAACCCGTGGACGAGGAGTAGCCGGTGGACACCCTGATGTGGGAGGCGAAGGCGGCCGAGGGCCGCGGCGCGGAGCTGCTGCGCTGGGTCCTCGACGAAGGCGTCCGCGCGATCGCCGACCCCGCGGTCCGCACCGAGGTGTTCGTCGCGGGCGACCGCGTCGTCGTCATCGCGGTCGCCGACGAGCCCCCGCGGCGCCTCCCGGACCCGCCGGAGGAGCTCATCGCGCGGGCCCCGCACGCGTGGCCGTTCACGCGGGTGAACACCGCGACTTAGCGGCCGATGCCCTGGTACGTCCAGCCGTGCTTGCGCCACTGCTCCGGGTCGTAGGCGTTCATGCCGTCGAGGAGGCGGCGCTCGGCGACCTGGCGGCCCAGGGCCTCCGGGTCGAGGGTGCGGAACTCCTCCCACGGGACCATCGCGCACACCACGTCGGCGCCCGCCACGGCCTCGGCGAGGGTCTTCACGAACGACAGCTCCGGCGCGAACGCCTTCGCGTTCTCCAGGCCCTCCGGGTCGTAGACCACGACGTCGGCGCGCGCCGCGCGCAGGCGGCGGGCGATGTCGAGGGCGGGGGAGTCGCGGATGTCGTCGGTGTCGGGCTTGAACGTCGCGCCCAGGTAGGCCACGCGCACGCCCGACAGGTCCGGCCCGTTCGGGCCCGGCGTGCGCCCCACCAGGTTCGCGACGGACCGCACGGTGTGGGTGCGGCGGCGGGTGTTCACGGCGTCGACCTCGTCGAGGAACCGGAACGACTCGCCCACGCCCAGCTCCCCGGCGCGCGCCGAGAGCGCCCGGATGTCCTTCGGCAGGCAGCCGCCGCCGAAGCCGATGCCCGCGCGCAGGAACTTGTTGCCGATGCGCTGGTCGTAGCCGATGGCCCGCGCCAGGTCGACCACGTCGGCGCCGGCGGCCTCGCTCAGGTCGGCCATCGCGTTGATGAAGGAGATCTTGGTCGACAGGAACGCGTTCGCCGCGACCTTCACGAGCTCCGCGGTCGCCAGGTCGGTCTCGACCACCGGCACCTCGCGGTCCTCGACCGCGGCGAGCTCGAGGATGCCGCGGTGGACGTCCTTGAGCAGCTGCGAGGCCCACTCGGACTGGGCGGCGTAGACGATCCGGTTGGGGCGCAGGACGTCGTGCATCGCGTTCGACTCCTGGAGGAACTCCGGGCTCCACCCGACCTCGACGCCCAGGCCCTCGGGGGCGTGGCGGTCGACGAGCTCCTGCACCCACGAGGCGGTCCCGACCGGGACGGTGGACTTGCCGACGATGAGGACCTTGCGCGTCAGGTGCTGCGCGAGGTCGACGACGGACGCCTCGATGTACGACAGGTCCGCGCCGTGCTCGCCCTTGCGCTGCGGGGTGCCCACGCAGATGAAGTGGACGTCGGCGAAGTCGGCGACGGCGGTGACGTCGGTCGTGAAGCGCAGGCGCCCCGACTCGAGGTTCTTCTTCAGCAGCTCGGGCAGGCCAGGCTCGTGGAAGGGGACGGTGCCGGACGCGAACGACTCGATCTTCGCGGTGTCGACGTCGTACCCGATCACCTCGTAGCCCAGCTCCGCGAAGCAGATCGCGTAGGTCGCCCCGAGGTAGCCGCAGCCCAGGAAGGAGATGCGGGGACGGGTCGTCGGGTTCTGCGAGGGGGTCTGGTTCGCGTTGGCCATCAGATGCGTGCCCTGTCTGTAGATCGGTGCAGTGCTGGTCGGTGCGGGTCCGGGGTGCCGCGGCGCCCGTACACATGATCCCGCATCGCGCGGCGACCTCGAATTGTACGTGAACGTCCCTATGGCCTGCGCCATCGTATATTCAGCTCCACGCTTGAACTTCCGATGACGTTGCGGCGAAGCCGCGGATAATTCACGGTGTCGGCCGTCACCGGGCGGCCACTCCATGGGCTACACTCGGCGGGTATTACCGACGAGTAACAACCATTCAGCGACACTGAGCGACACTGCCGGGAGCCATCGATGTCCACCGGGTTCACCCCGTACCAGCTGCCAGAAGAGTACGACGACATCCGCGCCGCGACCCGCTCGGTCTGCGATGCCGGGGTCGCCCCGCACGCCGCCGAGGCCGACGAGACCGCGACGTTCCCCGAGCAGTCCTATGCGGCGCTCAAGTCCGCCGACCTCCACGCCCCGCACATCCCCGCCGAGTACGGCGGCGCCGGCATCGACGCGCTCGGCACCGCCATCGTCATCGAAGAGGTCGCCCGCGCGTGCGCGTCCTCCTCGCTCATCCCCGCGGTCAACAAGCTCGGGTCCCTCCCGGTCCTCCTCGACGGCTCCGAGGCGCTCAAGCGGCGCTACCTGCCGCCCGTGGCCGCCGGGGACGCGATGTTCTCCTACTGCCTCTCCGAGCCCGAAGCCGGCTCCGACGCCGCCTCGATGACGACCCGGGCCGTCCGCGAGGGCGACGAGTGGGTCCTCAACGGCGTCAAGCGGTGGATCACCAACGCGGGCGTCAGCGAGTACTACACGGTCTTCGCCGTCACCGAGCCCGGCAAGGGCCCCAAGGGGATCTCGGCGTTCCTGGTGGAGAAGAACGACGCGGGCGTCTCGTTCGGCAAGCCCGAGAAGAAGCTCGGCATCAAGGGCTCCCCGACCGCGGAGGTCTACTTCGACGGCGTGCGCCTGCCCGCCGACCGGCTCATCGGCCAAGAGGGCCAGGGGTTCTCGCTCGCCATGCGCACCCTCGACCACACCCGCGTCACCATCGCCGCGCAGGCCCTCGGCATCGCCCAGGGCGCGCTCGACGCGGCCACCGCCTACGCCGCCGAGCGCGAGCAGTTCGGGAAGCCGATCGCGGCGTTCCAGGGCGTCCAGTTCCTCCTCGCCGACGCCGCCATGAAGATCAGCGCCGCACGCGAACTCACCTACGCCGCCGCGGCCCGCTCCGAGCGCGGCGACGGCGACCTCACCTACTTCGGCGCCGCCGCCAAGTGCTTCGCCTCCGACGCCGCCATGCAGATCACCACCGACATGGTCCAGGTCCTCGGCGGCTACGGCTACACCCGCGACTTCCCCCTGGAGCGCATGATGCGCGACGCCAAGATCACCCAGATCTACGAGGGCACCAACCAGGTCCAGCGCATCGTCATCGCCCGCGAACTCCAGCGCGGCAACGCGTTCTAGGTCCTTCGAGGGAGCAGGCGGGTCCGTTGCGGGCCCGCCTTTTCCTATGCCCCGGCCTCGACGCGTTCGGGGCGCTGCTCGGGGATCTCGGGGGCGGTGCGGCTGCGGGGGCCGGTGAGGGCGACCGCCCAGAGGGCGGCGAGGAGGAGGTAGGCGGCGGCGACGGCGGGCCAGGGGAGGGCGAGGCCCGCGAGGAGGGCGCGGAGGTGGAGGGCGACGGCGAGCATGCCGATCGTGGCCGTCAGCTTCGCGGCCGGGACGCGGCCGGTGAGCCACGCGGCGAAGGGGGCCGCGAGGGCGCCGCCGATCGCCAGGCCCTCCGCGAGGGGCATGCCCACGGCCAGGGACTGCGGGGCGAAGATCCAGAAGCCGAGGAGCGCGCCCGCGGCGGCCCCCGCCTGGCCGACCGCGGCCGAGCCGACCGCGCGGCGCGCCTCCAGCCGCGAGACCGCCAGGAGGACGGGCACGGCGACCGGGCCCCAGCCGCCCGAGACGGCGCCCGCGAACCCGCCGACGAGCCCGGTGGGGAGCGTGAAGCCGGTGCGCGCCGAGCCGAGCGGCAGGTTCCCGCGGTAGCCGCGCCAGGCGAGGACGCCGCCGACCGCGATCAGGGCGGCGCTGGCGATCGGGGTGGCGCCGTCGAGTCCGGCGAGGGACGCGAGGGCCCAGGCCCCGGCGAAGCCGCCGGCCGCGCCCGCGGCCGCGAGGCGGATCGCGGTGGGCCAGTGGACGTTCCCGAAGCGGGTGTGGGCGGCCGCGGCCATGACCCCGGCGACCAGGGACGCGGAGGCGAGCGCGGCGGCGGCCACGACCGGCGCCAGGCCGATCCCGGTGAGCATCGCGGCCGCGACGGTCCCGAAGCCCATGCCGAGGGCGCCGTCGACGAGCTGGGCCACCAGGCCCGCCGCGGCGGCGGAGGCGACGGCGATCGAGACGGGCAACGTGCGGCTCCCTCCGGTTCGGACGCCCCAGGATAGAACGGCCCCGCGACGGGCCCGCACGCCGCCGCGCCGCCGCCCCCGGACGCGTCCCCGCACGCCCCCGACGTGCCCGATCAGAGGCGCCCGCCACGCGGTGAGGGGCCGGATGCGCTGGGCGAGACCAGGGTCATAGCGTGGGGGAACGGTCCTGGTTACGCTCGCGTAGCCCCTACCGGCAACCAGCCTGCGCACCACACAGGCTTTCGAGCAATGCAGAGGAGCATTCGATGGGTAAGAAGGTCACGGTCGTCGGCGCCGGTTTCTACGGCTCCACCACCGCCCAGCGCCTGGCCGAGTACGACGTCTTCGACGAGGTCGTCCTCACCGACATCGTCGACGGCAAGCCCGAGGGCATCGCCCTGGACATGAACCAGTCCCGCACCATCGAGGGCTTCGAGACCAAGGTCGTCGGGGCCACGACCGACAACGACGGCAACGGCTACGAGAAGACCGCCGGGTCCGACGTCATCGTCATCACCGCGGGCCTCCCCCGCAAGCCCGGCATGAGCCGCATGGACCTCCTCGAAGTGAACGCCCGCATCGTCCGCGGCGTCACCGAGAACCTGGTCAAGCACTCCCCGAACGCCGTCATCATCGTCGTCTCGAACCCGCTCGACGAGATGACCGCCCTCGCGCAGCTCGCCTCCGGCTTCCCGAAGAACCGGGTCCTGGGCCAGGCGGGCATGCTCGACACCGCCCGCTTCACGAACTTCGTGGCCGAGGAGCTCCAGGTCCCCGTCAAGTCCGTGACGACCCTGACGCTCGGCTCGCACGGCGACACCATGGTGCCCGTCCCGTCGCAGTCCTCGGTCGACGGCAAGCCGCTCGCCGACCTCCTCCCGGCCGACAAGGTCGAGGAGCTGGTGACCAAGACCCGCAACGGCGGCGCCGAGATCGTGGCGCTGCTCAAGACCGGCTCGGCGTACTACGCGCCGTCCGCCGCCGCCGCCCGCATGGCGAAGGCCGTCGCCGAGGACTCCGGCGCGGTCATGCCCGTGTGCGCGTGGGTCGACGGCGAGTACGGGATCTCCGGCGTCTACCTGGGCGTCAACGCGAAGATCGGCGCCGAGGGCGTCAAGGAGGTCGTCGAGACCCCCCTGACCGACGCCGAACTGGCGAACCTCAAGGAGGCCGCCGAGGCCGTCCGCGCCAAGCAGGCCGACGTCGCCGAGCTGTAAGCGAATCGAACGAGGGGCGCCCGCGGACCGCGGGCGCCCCTCACGCGTTCCGACATGCGGTCCGGGCCCGGATCCGGCGTCGCTAGGCTTACGCCCGTGACGGGCATCAGGCAGCGCATCGGTCGAATCGCCCCAGGCGGCTGGGAGCCGTTCGTCGTGCGGCGACCCCGCTCGTGGTGGCCGGAGGTCCTCCTGGCGGCCGGGTTCGCGGCGTGCACGGTGCTCGCGACGTTCCACAGCCCCCTGATCGACCTCGACATCTGGATCCGCGACTTCTCCGACGCGCACCGGCCCCCGTGGTTCGACTGGTTCCTGGTCCAGACGAACAAGCTCGGCCAGGGCGGGTTCCTGTCCGGGCTCGCGCTCGGCATCGCCGCGATCATCGGCTACGTCAAGCAGACGGTCCGGCCCGTGGTCGCGTTCTTCGGCGCGTACATGCTGACCGCGCTGGTCCTGGTCCTCAAGCTCGCGTTCCCGCGGATCTACCCGCACTGGCCCCGCCCCGCGCCGGGCCCGTACGCCGACGCGGCGCAATCGCTCCTGTACTGGCCCGACCGGTCCCAGCTCGGCGACCTCGGCGACACCGCCGTCGGCGCCTACCCGTCGGGGCACGTGGTGAACACGCTCATCTGGTACGGACTGCTCATCATGCTCACCGGCGCGGTCCTCAAGACCTGGCAGCGGCGGCTCCTGCTCACCGCGCCCGTCGCCATCGTGTTCTTCTCCACGACGTACCTCGGCTTCCACTGGCTCACCGACTCCATCGCCGGGCTGTTCATGGGACTGGTCCTCATCCGGCTCATGCAGCGCGTCCCCTGGCCCGCGGTCCCGCTGCCGCTCTGGCTCGAACCCGAACGGCGATATCGCCGCCCCTGACCGGCAACCCGTGCGCGGTATCGTCTCGGCATGCCCACTCCGCCGCGAGCGCAGCCGCCGCTCCAGCGCCGCCTCGGCCTCCCCTCGGCCATCGCGATCGGCCTCGCGTCCATGCTCGGCGCGGGGGTCTTCACCGTCTGGGCGCCCGCCGCCCGGGCCGCCGGATCCGGCCCCGGACTCCTTGCGGCCCTGGTGATCGCCGCCGTCATCGCCTACTGCAACGCCCGCTCCTCGGCCCGCCTCGCCGCACTGCACCCGCAGTCCGGCGGGGCGTACGTGTACGGGACGGTGCGCCTCCACCCGGCCGCCGGGTTCGCCGCGGGCTGGGGGTTCCTGGTCGGCAAGACCGCCTCCGGCGCCGCCATGGCGCTCACGCTCGGCGCGTACCTGCTCCCCGGTCATCCGCGGGCCCTCGCGGCGGCCGCGGTC
The DNA here is from genome assembly GCA_040643255.1 of Glycomyces sp. NPDC047369. Classification (GTDB taxonomy): domain Bacteria; phylum Actinomycetota; class Actinomycetes; order Mycobacteriales; family Micromonosporaceae; genus Glycomyces. Next base: position 70,176 of record JBEYTX010000007.1, read on the forward strand.
GTCGCGTTCTGCGCCGTGAACCTGCTGGGCGTCAAGCGGACCGCGCTCGCCTCGGCCGTCTTCGCGGGCATCACCGCCGCAGTCCTCGCGATCGTCGTCGCCGCCGGGCTCACCGGCCCCGTCGCGGCCCGGCCCCTCGGCGACACGCACCCGTGGGGCGTGCTCACCGCCGCCGGGTTCGTGTTCTTCGCGTTCGCCGGGTACGCGCGCATCGCGACCCTCGGCGAGGAGGTGTCCAGGCCCGAGAAGACCATCCCGCGGGCCGTCGCGATCACCCTGGGCGCCACCGTCCTCGTGTACGCGGCCGTCGCGGTGACCGCGCTGATGGTCCTCGGCGCCGGGACGCTCGCCGAGTCGACCGCGCCGCTCGCCGACCTCGCTGGCGCCGCCGCGCCGGCGGTGAAGCCGCTCGTGGCCGTCGGCGCGGGCATCGCGACCGCGGGGGTGCTCCTCAGCCTCCTGGCGGGGATCGGGCGGACGGCGCTGGCGATGGCCCGGGACGGGCGCCTGCCGGGGCCGCTGACGGCCGTGTCGGAGCGGTTCGGGGTCCCGTGGGCGGCCGAGGTCGCCGCGAGCGCGGTCGTCCTCGTCATGGTGTCCACGATGGATCTCGCGGGGGCGATCGGGTTCTCGGGGTTCTGCGTGCTGATCTACTACGCGGTCGCGAACGCGGCAGCGGCCACGCTGGACCTCCGGGCCCCGCTGCCGTGGCTGGGCCTGGCCGGGTGCCTGCTCGTGGCCGCGAGCCTGCCGCTCGCCGCGGTCCTCGGGGGCCTCGCGGTGTTCGCCGTCGGGGCCGTCTGGTTCTGGATCACGGAACGGCGCGGCGCGGCTTAACGCGCGGCGCGCCTCGCGTCCCGGGCGGCCCGGAGCCGGCGCACGACGGCGGGCTGCTCGGCGGCGGCCTCCGGGTGGTCGATGAGGCGCGCGAGCTGCTGGTAGTACCGCTCCGGGGTGAGGTCGAGCTCGTCGGCGATGGCCTGCGTCTTGGCGCCCGAGGCGCGCCACCAGCGCGCCTCGAACTCCAGGATGCGGGTCTCGGTGCCGGAGAGCTTGGACTCGGCGTCGCGGGGGGCGGCCTGCGGGCCCGGCTGGTGCGGGGCCCGCTGCGGCGGCGGGGGAGCGTCGTCCTCCCGGCGGGTGCGCGCGGACTGGGCGGCGGGGCGTTGACCGGGAGGCATGGGGTTGCTCCTTGCTGGCTCGGCTTACTCGATCCAGTCGATGAGGTCGGCGACCGAATCCTTGACGTGGTTGGGCCGGAACGGGTAGCGCTCGACCTCTTCCATAGTGTCAGTGACCCCCGACAGAACGAGCACCGTTTCGAGGCCCGCTTCGAGGCCCGACAGCACGTCGGTGTCCATGCGGTCGCCGATCATCACGGTCGATTCCGAGTGGGCCCCGATGCGCCGCAACGCGTTCCGCATCATCAGCGGGTTGGGCTTGCCCACGAAGTACGGCTCGGAACCCGTCGCCGCAGTGATCATCGCCGCAACCGCGCCGCACGCCGGGAGGATGCCCTCCAGCGACGGGCCGGTCGTGTCCGGGTTGGTGCAGATGAACCGCGACCCGGCCTTGATGAGCCGCGCGGCCGTCGTGAGCGCCCCGAAGTCGTACCGGCGGGTCTCGCCCAGGACCACGTAGTCCGGGCGGTAGTCGGTGAGCACGAACCCGATCTCGTGCAGCGCCGTCGTCAGGCCCGCCTCGCCGATGACGTACGCCGAGCCCTTCGGGCGCTGCGAGTGCAGGAAGTCCGCCGTCGCCATCGCCGAGGTGTAGATGTTCTCCGCCGGGACCGAGAGCCCCGAGTTCTTCAGGCGCGCATGCAGGTCGCGCGGGGTGTAGATCGAGTTGTTGGTGAGGACGAGGAACGCCTTCCCCGCCTCCTGAAGCTTCTCGATGAGCTTGTTCGCTCCGGGGACGGGCACCCCCTCGTGGACGAGCACGCCGTCCATGTCCGAGAGCCAGCTGTCGAAGGGTCCAGGTGTAGTCATGGTCAACATCTTGCCATCGCATCGGCCGAACGGCGAGGTGCGGACGTAAAGTGGTGGCCGTGGAGACGGCATTGACGGCCGTACTCGTCATCGCCGCAGGCGCCATGGCGGGTGCACTCGGCTACTGGACCATCCGAACCGCGAGGAACAAATGAGCGAGCGCGAAGTACCGGCGGAGTTCGCCTCGACCTTCGAGAAGGTCGAGCCCTACCCGTTCGAGGAGACCGACGACCTCCGGCAGGGACCGAACCTGCACGACGACCTGCTGCCGCTCCTCCCGCTCGTCGGCCGCTGGCGCGGCCGCGGCCAGGGCGGCTACCCCGGGGCCGAGGACTTCCTGTTCGCCCAGGAGGCCGCGTTCCTCCACGACGGCCGCCCGTTCCTGCGCTACCACTCGCGCTCGTGGATCGTCGACCCCGACGGCAAGCCGATCCGGCCCGCCGCCCAGGAGACCGGCTGGTGGCGCGTCGTCAAGGGCGAGGACCCGAAAAAGCCCGAGATCGAAGTGCTCCTGGCGCACCCGACGGGCGTCCTCGACCTGTACTACGGGCACGTCGACGGGACCCGCATCGAGATCGCCACCGACGCGGTCGTGCGCAGCCCGCAGGCCAAGGAGGTCACCGCGGGCAAGCGGCTCTACGGCATCGTCGAAGGCGCCCTCATGTACGCGCAGGAGATGGCCGCCGAAGGCCACCCGATGAGCCCGCACCTGAGCGCCAGCCTCAACCGCGTCGCCGGGTAGCACGGTCAGAAGTCGCCGGGCCAGAGGTCGTCCTCCGGCCCGGTCGGCTTGTCCGCGAAGGACTTCGCGGTCACCGGGCCGTCCGCGGCCTTGAGGACCCTCCCCAGGAGCGTCAGCGCCCCCGGTTTGCTCAGCGGCTCGTTGCCGTTGCCGCACTTGGGGCTCTGGATGCACGAGGGGCACCCCGAGGTGCACTCGCACCCGGCGATCGCCTCGCGGGTCGCGCCGAGCCACGCGGTCCACTTGCGGAACGCCTGCTCGGCGAAGCCCGCCCCGCCCGGATGGCCGTCGTACACGAACACCGTGGGCAGCTCGGTGTCCATGTGCGCGGCCGTCGACAGGCCCCCGATGTCCCACCGGTCGCACGTCGCGATCAGCGGCAGCAGCCCGATCGACGCGTGCTCGGCCGCATGGAGCGACCCCGCGAGGTCCTTCAGGCCGTCGAGGGACTCCGGGCCCACCGTCCACCACACCGCGACGGTCCGCAGCGTCTGCGGCGGCAGGTCCAGCTGCTGCGTGTCGATGACCTCCCCCGACGGGAGGCGCCGCCGCTGGTATGAGATAACGCAGGACGTCACCTCCACCTCCCCGAGGCTCAGCGTCACGTCGCCCATCTCCAGGCGCTCGCGCTCCGCGAGGATCTCCAGGTGCGTGATCTCCTGCGCGCTCGTCGTCCACGGCGGCTTCGCCGCGTGCACCAGCGCCAGGCCCTCCTCCAGGTCCAGGTCGTCCACGAGGTACGACTCGCCCTGGTGCAGGTACAGGGCCCCGCGGTGCACGAGCCGGTGCGAGGCGGCCGCGTCGATCGTGCCGATGAGCCGGCCCGTGCTCGTCTCCGCGATGTCGACGCCCATCGGACCCGACCCGCGCAGCGTCACCTCCGGGCGCTCCGACCCGATCCAGTAGTACCGGCCCCCCGCGCGCTTGCGCAGCAGCTTCTGCTCGCACAGTTCCTCGGCCACGGCCTTGCTCCCGGGGATCGACGCGAGGTCGGACTCCTTGAGCGGCAGCTCCTCCGCGGCCAGGCATAGGTGCCCGGCGAGCACGTACGGGTTCGACGGGTCGCACACCGACGCCTCCACCGGCCGGTCGAAGATCGCCTCCGGATGGTGCACCAGGAACGTGTCGAGCGGGTCGTCCTTCGCGAGCATCACCGCGAGCGCCTCGGTGTCCCCGCGGCCCGCCCGCCCGATCTGCTGCCAGAACGACGCCAGCCGCCCCGGGTACCCGCACAGCAGCACCGCATCCAGGCCCGTCACGTCGATGCCCAGCTCCAGGGCGTTCGTCGTCGCCACCCCCAGCAGGCGCCCCTCCCGCAGGTCCGCCTCCAGGTCCCGCCGGTGCTCGCGCAGGTACCCGGCCCGGTACGCCGCGATGCGCCCCGCCGCCGGATCCGCGCCCAGCCGCGACTTCGCCTCGGCCGCAACGATCTCCGCCCCGCGCCGGGACGGCACGAACGCGAGCGTCCGCACCCCGCGGCGCACCAGCTGCGCGAGCATCCGCGCCGTCTCCGACAGCGTCGACGCCTGCTGCGGCTCGCCCTCGACCTCGTACGTCACCGGCTCCCACAGGGCCACCGTCGCCCCCGGCGACGGCGACGAGTCCACCGTGACGGCCGTCGCGGGCCGTCCGGTGAGGACCGACAGCGACGCCGCCGGGTCGGCGGCGGTCGCGGAGGCGGCGATGACGACGGGGCTGGCGCCGTAGTGCTCGGCGAGGCGCAGGAGCCGCCGCAGCGTCAGCGCCACGTGCGCGCCGAAGACGCCGCGGTAGACGTGGCACTCGTCGACGACGACGTACTTCAGGTCCTTGAGCAGCGAGCGCCACATGCGGTGGCGGGGGAGCAGCGAGTGGTGGAGCAGGTCGGGGTTGGACAGGACCAGGTTCGCGAACCGCTGCGCCCACTGGCGGTGCTCGAACGGCGTGTCGCCGTCGACGATCGCGGGGATGAGCCCGGGGACGTCGAACCCGGCGACGGCGCGGGCCTGGTCGGCCGCGAGGGCCTTCGTCGGCGCGAGGTAGAGGGTCCGGCCGGGCCCGTCGGCGGCGGCCTCGGTGAGCAGCGGCAGCAGGTACGCGAGGGACTTCCCGGAGGCCGTGCCGGTGGCGATGACGGTGTCGCGGCCCTCGTACGCGTGCGTGGCCGCCTCGGCCTGGTGCGGCCACGGCAGCGTGATCCCGGTGTCCCCCAGCGCTTTGCGGACGACGTCGGGGACCCACTCGGGCCACGGGGACCGGACGGACGCCCGCGCGGGGAGCTTCCGGAGGTGCACCACGCCGCCATCTTCGGAGTCGAGGGCGGCGATGAGCTGGTCGGCGGACATCCTGCAATGATGCCGCAACGGGCCGACACCGCGTCCGCGGCGACAGTGCCCGCCCCCATATCGGTCATACGCTCCCGGCTCATGTCCACTCGGAACGCAGTACGCTTATGGGCCAAGACACACTCCAGCCAGCTAGGAGAGACGGCGTGAGGGGAACTTCAGGCGACGGGGCGCCCGAGCCCGAACTGGGGCTGAGCCTCTCGACCGTCGGCGACTACGCCGTCATCAGCGTCACCGGCGAGATCGACATGTACACCGCGCCGCAGCTGCGCGAAGCCGTCCGCCAGCTCTCCTCCGAGGGGCGCATGCGGGTCGCCATCGACCTGACGCCCACCGAGTTCTGCGACTCCACCGGCCTGGGCGTCCTCATCGGCGCCCGCCGCCGCCTCTCCGACGCCGGCGGCAGCCTCGTCGTCGTGTGCGCCAACCCCCGCATCCGCAAGCTCCTCGACCTCACCGGCCTGGACAAGGTCCTCGACGTGAGGGAAGCGGTGCCCGGCGAGTGAACGGCTCCAGGCACGACCGCACCGGTGGAAGGCGGCCGGAGCCCGCGACGGTCAGGTTCGCCTTCACCCCCTCCGCCGCCTACGTGCGCGCCGCGCGGCTCGTCGCCGCCGACGTCGCCGCCCGCTCGGGCGTCGCCACCGGGCTCCTCGACGAGGTCCGCCAGGCGGTCGGCGAAGCGTGCACGCGCGCGGTCCTGCGGCACCGCGACCGCGGTCTGCGCGACCTCGTGCGCGTAGAGTTTTCGATCGGTGATCGTTTTGTAGCGAAAATCACCGACAACGCGCAGGATCTGCGCGCACGCTCCGGCGAGCGCGTCGGTGCGGGCGGCGTCGGCGGCGATGCGCGAGCGAACGATCACGACGCGCTCGAAGAGGACACCCTCTCCGAGGAGATCACCCTCATCGTCCTCGGCGGGCTGGTCGAAGACCTGGTGGTGACCGGTCCCGACGCCGACGGCGGCACCACCGTCAGCATGTCCTGGCCCCTGCCCGGGTCCGGCTCCCAGGCCGACCACTGAGGCCCCGCACACCTTCCCGGGGCCGCGTGACCGAACCCACTCCGAAAGCCCTCATCTCGTTACACTCCGCACGTTAAGTCAGCCGCGTCACGCGGCACCGGCCGCCCGCTTCCCCGGAGCGGCCCCCTACGTGTCTGCGAAGGAGCGCGCCCTGCCTGCGCTGCTTCTTTTCTATGGAGGAACTACATGCATACGTTGCTCGCCAACGGCGACGAGAGCGTAGGCGCGCTGGAAGGCGCGAACCTGAGCCTCGTCGTGCTCGCGGCCGTGCTGGCGCTCATCGCGCTCGGCGGCGCCGCGGCGCTCGTCAAGAGCATCCTGGGCGCCGGGACCGGCACCGACAAGATGCGCGAGATCTCCGGAGCCGTCCAGGAGGGCGCCTCCGCCTACCTGAACCGCCAGTTCAAGGCGCTCGGGATCTTCGTCGTCATCGCCGTGGTCCTGCTCTTCCTGCTCCCGGCCGAAGGCGGCACGGACGTCCGCATCGGACGGAGCGTGTTCTTCATCGTCGGCGCCGTGTTCAGCTCGTTCATCGGCTGGGCGGGCATGAGCATGGCGACCCGCGCGAACGTGCGCGTCGCCGCCGCCGCCCGCGACGGCAAGCCCACCACCGCGATGCACCTGGCCTTCCGCACCGGCGGCGTGGTCGGCTTCATGACCGTCGGCCTCGGCCTGCTCGGCGCCTCGGTCGTGGTCTTCATCTACAACGCCGACGCTCCCGTGGTCCTGGAGGGCTTCGGCTTCGGCGCCGCGCTCCTCGCCATGTTCATGCGCGTCGGCGGCGGCATCTTCACCAAGGCCGCCGACGTCGGCGCCGACCTCGTCGGCAAGGTCGAGCAGGGCATCCCCGAGGACGACCCCCGCAACCCGGCGACCATCGCCGACAACGTGGGCGACAACGTCGGCGACTGCGCCGGCATGGCCGCGGACCTCTTCGAGTCCTACGCCGTCGTGCTCGTCGCGAGCCTCATCCTCGGCCGCGCCGCCTTCGGCGAGACCGGCCTGGTCCTGCCGCTGCTGGTGGCCTCCGTCGGCATCGTCTGCGCGATCCTCGGCGTCATCATCACCCGCATGCGCGCCTCCGACGCCTCGGGCCTGACCGCGATCAACCGCGCGTTCTACATCTCCGCGGTCGTCGCAGCGGCGCTCACCGCCGCGGCCGTGTTCTGGTACGTCCCGTCGTCCTGGTCCGACCTCGGCGGCAAGATCGCCGCCGAGGACATCGCCAGCATCCCCGTGAACCCGCAGGTCCTCGCGGTCGTCTCGGTGCTCATCGGCATCGCCCTGGCCGCCGCGATCCTCGCGCTCACCGGCTACTACACCGACACCCGCTACAAGCCCACGAAGACCGTCTCGGCCTCGACCCGCACCGGCGCGGCCACGAACATCCTCTCGGGCTTCTCGCTCGGCCTGGAGTCCGCGGTCTACACCGCGCTCACCATCGCCGCGGCCGTCCTCGGCGCGTACCTCCTCGGCGGCGGGGTCTTCCTCGTCTCGCTGTTCGCGGTCGCGCTCGCGGGCTGCGGCCTGCTCACCACCGTCGGCGTCATCGTCGCGATGGACACCTTCGGGCCCATCAGCGACAACGCGCAGGGCGTCGCGGAGATGTCCGGCGACGTCGAGGGCGACGCCGCGCGCACCCTCACCGACCTGGACGCAGTGGGCAACACCACCAAGGCCATCACCAAGGGCATCGCGATCGCGACCGCGGTCCTGGCCGCGACCGCCCTGTTCGGCTCCTACACCGACGCGGTGGCCTCCGAGGGCCTCGCGGGCGGCGCGCTGTTCGAGACGCTGAACATCGCCGACCCGGTCAACATCGTGGGCTTCATCATCGGCGCGAGCGTCGTGTTCCTGTTCTCCGGCCTCGCCGTCAACGCCGTCGCCCGCTCCGCCGGGTCCGTCGTCAACGAGGTCCGCGACCAGTTCGCGCGCTTCCCCGGGATCATGGAGGGCACGCAGCGGCCCGAGTACGGCCGCGTCGTCGACATCTGCACCCGCGACGCCCAGCGCGAGCTGGTCACCCCGGGCCTGCTCGCCATCACCGCACCCATCGCCGTCGGCTTCGGCCTCGGCGTCGGCCCGCTCGCGGCCTACCTCGCCGGCGCCATCGCCTGCGGCGTCCTCATGGCCGTCATGCTCGCCAACTCCGGCGGCGCGTGGGACAACGCGAAGAAGGACGTCGAGGACGGCGCGCACGGCGGCAAGGGCTCCGAGGCCCACGCCGCCGCCGTCATCGGCGACACCGTCGGCGACCCGTTCAAGGACACCGCCGGCCCCGCCATCAACCCGCTCCTGAAGGTCATGAACCTCGTGAGCCTCATCATCGCCCCGGCCGTCGTGGTCTACACGGTCGACGGCGTCGGCGGCGAGGCCTCCAGCCCCGTCCGCTGGATCATCGCCGGCCTCGCCGTCGCCGCCCTCGTCACCGCGATCGTCGTCTCCAAGCGCCGCTCCTCGGTGGTGGAGGCGGGGGAAGCCCGCACCCCGGAGCAGCGTGAGTCGGTCGAGGTCGGCTAGCTTTCCGGGCTATTGATTCGGCGTGTGCCCCGTTCCCTCGGAACGGGGCACACCCATACTCAGGGGACGCGATACGGAAGCGTGAGCTACCGTAACGATTCGAGTGCATTTTCCGAGTGAACGGTGGGAGCAGTGCCGGACATCAAACGCCTGGTCATCGTCGAGTCCCCGGCGAAGGCCAAGACGATCGCCTCGTACCTCGGTGCCGGCTACATCGTCGACTCCTCCCTCGGGCACATCCGCGACCTCCCGCGCAGCGCGAAGGAGATCCCGGCGAAGTACAAGGACAAGGCCTGGTCGCGGCTGGGGGTGGACGTCGACAACGACTTCACGCCGCTGTACATCGTCAACCCGGACCGGTCCGCGCACGTGAAGAAGCTCAAGGGCTACCTCGCGGAGGTCGACGAGCTCTTCCTCGCCACCGATGAGGACCGCGAGGGGGAGGCCATCGCGTGGCACCTCCTGGAGACCCTGAAGCCGAAGATCCCCGTGAAGCGCATGGTGTTCCACGAGATCACGCCGCAGGCGATCGCCGAGGCGGCCGCGAACCCGCGGGAGCTGAACCAGGACCTCGTGGACGCGCAGGAGGCGCGGCGGATCCTCGACCGGCTGTACGGGTACGAGGTCAGCCCGGTCCTGTGGAAGAAGGTCATGCCGCGGCTGTCGGCCGGGCGCGTGCAGTCCGTGGCGACGCGGCTCGTCGTCGAGCGCGAGCGGGCCCGCATGGCGTTCCACGCCGCCGACTACTGGGACGTCACCGCGAACCTGTCGACCGCCGACGACCAGCGGTTCAAGGCCACCCTCATCGCCGTCGACGGCGACCGGGTCGCCACCGGCAAGGACTTCGACGCGGCCACCGGCACCGCCCGCGGCAACGTCGTGCACCTCGACGAGGCGGGCGCGCGCGGCCTCGCCGGGCGCCTCGAAGGGCGCGACTTCACCGTCCTCAAGGTCGACAAGAAGCCGTACCGGCGCCGCCCGTACCCGCCGTTCATCACCTCGACGCTCCAGCAGGAGGCCGGGCGCAAGCTGCGGCTCTCCAGCGCGCAGGTCATGCGGGTCGCCCAGCGGCTCTACGAGAACGGCCACATCACCTATATGCGTACCGACTCGACGAACCTGTCGGCGACGGCGATCAACGCCGCCCGCGCGCAGGCCGCCGAGCTGTACGGCGCGCAGTACGTGCCCGCCGAGCCGCGCCACTACGCGCGGAAGGTGAAGAACGCGCAGGAGGCGCACGAGGCGATCCGGCCAGCCGGGGACGTGTTCAAGACCCCGAACCAGATCAAGTCGCAGCTCTCGGCCGAGGAGTACCGGGTCTACGAGCTCATCTGGCGGCGCACGCTCGCGTCGCAGATGGTCGACGCCACCGGGAACTCCACGTCGGTGCGCACCCGCGCCGTCACCGCCTCGGGGGAGGAGGCCGACTTCGGCGCCTCCGGCAAGACCATCACCAACCCGGGCTTCCTGCTCGCGTACGTCGAGTCCATCGAAGAGGGCGACGCCGACGACGCGGAGAAGCGCCTCCCCGAGCTGGCCGAGCGCCAGCACCTCGCCGAGAAGGGCCTCGAAGCGGCCGGGCACACCACGCAGCCGCCCGCCCGGTACACCGAGGCGAGCCTCGTGAAGGCCCTGGAGGAGCGCGGGATCGGGCGGCCCTCGACGTACGCGTCGATCATGCAGACCATCCAGGACCGCGAGTACGTCTTCAAGAAGGGCCAGGCGCTCGTGCCCGCGTTCCGCGCGTTCGCGGTCGTCGGGCTCCTGGAGCGCCACTTCCCGCGCCTGGTCGACTACGACTTCACCGCCGGGATGGAGGACGAGCTCGACGGCGTCGCCGCCGGGCAGGAGTCCCGCGAGGAGTTCCTGCGGAAGTTCTACTTCGGCGGCAAGGACAAGGAGGGGACCGTCGCGGCCTCCGGCGGGCTCCGGCACATGGTCGAGGAGGAGCTGGCGAAGATCGACGCGCGCCAGGTCAACTCGATCCCGCTGTACACCGACGGCCAGCAGCGGCAGGTCGTCGCCCGGGTCGGTCGGTACGGGCCGTACCTGGAGCGGACCACGCCCGCGCAGGCCGAGGCCGGGGAGCCCGGCGAGCGCGTCTCGGTGCCCGAGTCGCTGGCCCCCGACGAGCTGACCGAGGCGAAGGTCGAGGAGCTGTACGAGCTCGGGTCCTCCGAGGGCGAGCTCGGGACGCACCCCGAGACCGGGGAGCCGGTGTTCGCCAAGAGCGGCCGGTACGGGCCGTACGTCACCTCCGGGGAGAAGTCCTCGTCGCTGCTGACGGGCCAGAAGCTCTCGGAGCTGACCCTCGACGACGCGGTGCAGCTGCTGACGCTGCCGCGCCTGGTCGGGAAGGACGCCGAGGGCGAGGAGATCCGCACGGGCCTGGGCCCGCACGGGCCGTACGTGAAGAAGGGCCGCGACTACCGGTCGCTCGACCGGGAGGAGCAGCTGTTCTCGCTCACCCTGGAGGAGGCCGAGAAGCTCCTCGCGCAGCCGAAGACCCGCGGGCGCCAGCAGCGCGCGCAGACGCTCCTGAAGGAGCTGGGGCCCGACCCGGTCACCGGCAAGGAGGTCTCGCTCAAGGACGGGCGGTTCGGGCCGTACGTGACCGACGGGGAGACGAACGCGTCGATCCGCAAGACCGACTCGGTCGAGGACCTGACGATCGACCGCGCGGCCGAGCTGCTCGCCGAGCGGCGCGAGAAGGTCGCGTCGGGCGCGGTCCCGGCGAAGAAGACCGCGAAGAAGGCGGCCAAGAAGACCGCCGCGAAGAAGACCGCCAAGAAGGCAGTGAAGAAGGCCGCCGTGAAGAAGACCGCGGCCAAGAAGACGACGGCCGCGAAGGCGGTCAAGAAGGCCGCGAAGAAGCCCGCCTCGGGCGAGTAGCGGCTCCGAGCGCACGGCCCGGCCCCGGACGACCGGGGCCGGGCCTTCGCTTTGCCCGAGTGGTCGCCTTTGCGGTGATGTGTGGCATGTCTGACACCCGAATGCGCCCGGACACGTCCCGGCCCGGCGCGTCCCCCTACGGTTCAACCGTTCGTAAACTAATTTCTGCGTGGATGCAACCTCGTCTAGGGTCCGGCGCGTCAAGGCTTTGCGGACACCGCTCGATGCGGAGCGACGATCGTCCGATGTGGCTGAAGACGGCAATTCTTCGAAAGCGGGTTTCGAGTACATGCGAATCACATTTCTGGTCCGTAACATCTGGGGTATCGGCGGCACCATCAAGACCACCCTCAACACCGCCGAAGCCCTGGTAGACCTCGGTCACGACGTGACGATCGCATCATTCGTCAGGCACAAGAAGAAATCCGACTTCACCATCGACCCCCGCATCACAGTGGTCAATCTCTGGGACACCCGCACTCCGGAGAAAGGCGGCGAGCGCCTTTCATTCGTCGAGCGCTGGCAGGCCAAGCGGAGCTCATTCCTCGACGCCGACAAAGTGAACAACCAGGGCGAGTCCTCGAAACTCCTCGACCTGCGGGTCAAGCGCTATCTCGAAGGCGCCGACACCGACGTCGTGGTGGGCACGCAGGTGTCGGTGAACCTGTACATGGCCGAGTACGGCCGCCCCGAGAAGTACGCGATGGTCGCCCAGGAGCACATGTACCTCGACCACTACCGGCCCGAGGTCCGCAAGCGGATCGAGGCCCAGTACCCGAAGCTCGACGCGATCGTCACCATCACCGAGGCCGACGCCGCCGTCTACCACGAGGCGTTCCCCGGCCTGGGGGACAAGATCACGTGCATCCCCAACTCGATCCCGCCGAGCTCGCGGCCCGCCGCCGAGCTGGCCCAACCGCTCATCATGACCGCCGGGCGCCTCACCGGCATGAAGGGCTTCGACACGCTCGTCAAGGCGTTCTCGCAGGTCGCCGAGGAGTTCCCGGAGTGGCGGCTGAAGATCTTCGGGCGCGGTCCCAACAAGGACAAGCTCGTCAAGATGATCGGCGACCTGGGCCTGGACGGCCGGGTCGAGCTCCCCGGGCCCGTCACGCCGCTCGACGCGGAGTGGGAGCAGGCCTCGATCGCGGCGATCCCGTCGCGGTTCGAGCCGTTCGGGCTCGTCATCGTCGAAGCCATGGCCGCGGGCCTGCCGGTGGTGTGCAGCGCCGTCAAGCACGGGCCGCTGGAGATCATCCAGACCGAGGAGAACGGCCTGCTGGTGCCGCCGATGAAGCCGACGGCGCTGGCGAACGCGCTGCGGCGGCTCATGGGCGACCCGCGGCTGCGGCGCAAGCTCGCCGACGCCGGGCGGACCACCGCGAAGCGCTACGAGCCGAGCGAGGTCGTCGGGCTCCACGTGGACGTCTTCGAGAAGGTCGCGCGCGCCCGCGGCTGACCCGGAGCGGGCGCTTGTAGATTGAGCGGCGACCCGCCCCCGAGTGCCAGGAGACGCGCTGTGCCGACCGAACCGACGATCGCGGCCGTGCTCGCCGGAGGGACCGGCGCCCGCATGGGCGCCGGCGTCCCCAAGCAGCTGCTCGAGGTCGCCGGGAAGCCGGTGCTGCGGCACACCCTGGAGGCGTTCGAGGCGAGTGCGGTCGTGGACCGGATCGTCCTCGTCATGGCCGAGGGGCACCACGAAGCCGCGTGGACCATAGCCAAAGCCGCAAATGTGACAAAACTCTCGGCCGTGATCGGGGGCGGTGCGACCCGTGCCGACTCGTCCGTCGCGGCCATCCGGTGGGCCCAGGGGGTCGCCGGGCCGGACGCGAAGCTGCTCGTCCACGACGCCGCGCGCATGCTCGTGACCGGCCGGATCATCGCCGATGTCGTTGCGGCCCTGGACGAGCACCAGGCGGTGACCGCGGCGGTCCCGTCCTCCGACACGGTCGTGGAGACCGATGACGGGCGTATTACGGCCGTCCCCGACCGGGCCCGGCTCGCCCGCGTCCAGACCCCGCAGGGCTTCCGGCTCGGCCTCATCGCCGCCGCGCACGAGGCGGCGGCCGCCGACCCCGGCTTCACGCCCACCGACGACTGCTCGGTGGTCCTGCGCTACCGTCCTGACGTGCCCGTTCGCACCGTCGAGGGCTCGGAGCGGAACCTGAAGGTGACCGGTCCCGACGACCTCCGCATCGCCGCGGCGCTCCTCGCGGAGCGGTGAGCCGCGGCGCGGAAACGCCGATGCGGTCACCGGGGGTCGGGCGGCGGTCACGGACCGCATCATCTGCGGATTCTCATGTGACGGTCGCGTAAACCTTGCGTCAGCCGGGCGTCGTCAAACGTTCAGCTAGGTAAACTGCACCAATCCAGCACCTAAACCGAACGAGGTGGCACTCGACATGTCCACGAACATCGTGATCCTCGCGGCCGGCGTCGGCTCCCGGCTCGGCAAACCGCACCCCAAGCCCCTGACGCCCCTGAACACCGGGGAGACGATCCTCGGCCGCTCGCTGCGCCTGCTCACCTCCCGGTTCAGCCGCCACTCCATCCACCTCGTCGTCGGCTTCAAGAAGGAGATGATCATGGAGGAGGTGCCCGACGTCGGCTTCATCTACAACCAGGCCTACGGCGACACCAACACCTCCAAGAGCCTCCTCAAGGCGTTCAGCATCCTCGGCCCCGGCGGGGTCCTGTGGCTCAACGGCGACGTGGTCTTCGACCCGCAGGTCCTCGACGTGCTCCTCCCGCACATCGCGATGGACCACTCGTTCGTCGCCGTGAACACCGCGAAGGTCTCGGACGAGGAGGTCAAGTACACGCTCGGCGCCGACGGCTACATCGCGAAGCTCTCCAAGCAGGTCCACGACGGCGCGCTCGGCGAGGCCGTGGGCATCAACTACGTGTCCGCCGACGACCGCGCGCTCGTCGCGAAGCGCCTCGCGGAGGTTGATGACCAGGACTACTTCGAGGGCGGCATCGAGCTGGCCATCGAGAAGGACGGGCTCAAGTTCGAGGCCGTCGACATCTCGCAGCACAACGTCATCGAAGTCGACTTCGCCGAGGACCTCAACAGCGTCAACCGCGCGTTCAAGTAGGTCAACCACCCGTCCGACCCTCGAAGGCCGCCCCGAACCCGCGTGGCACCGTCGCCGACGCCCCCCAGCATCACCACGACACCGACCATTCGAGCAAAGGCACGCCAAGTTGTTGAAGAAGCTGCTCAAGTCACGGACGTTCCTGCCCACCGCGTCGGGGTCCGCGGCACTGGCCCTCGCCCTGACCGACTGGCAGGCGCCGTGGCCGACGCTCCTCCTCGCGCTGGTCGCGTTCGCGGGCGTGGCCCGCCGGACCACCGAGAACATCGCGAACCTCCGGGCCGCCCGCATCGTCGCCTCCACCGCCGTCCTCGTCGCGGTCTGGCAGGTCAGCGGGTTCGAGCGGTGGCCCCTCCTGGCGGCCGGGGTGCTCATCGCCCTGTTCGCCGTCTCCTCCGACATCGTCGACCGGGCGCTGAACGTCGGCTACCTGCTCTCGGTCAACCTCGACGTCGAGCGCAGCACCCGCGAGCGGTGGTCCACGCCGCCGGTGATCGTGCGGATCATGAGCGCCCTCGGCCTCGCGTACGTCGCCGCCGCGGCCGTCCCCGCCGCCTACTCCGGGGCCGTGGACGTCGTGTTCCTGCTGCTGGCGCTCGCGTCGTTCGCGTGGACGGGGATCGCGTTCCTCTCCGGGTACTTCCACCGGCGCCGCGAGTCCCACCCGGTCGACGGGCGCGTCATGACCGCCGTGACCCGGCTCCAGCCGAAGTTCATCGTCTACTTCGCGGGCGCCCGCGCCTCGGAGTACCAGCTCAACATGTGGCTGCCGTACTTCGAGAAGGTCGGCGACCCGTACATGATCCTCATCCGCGACCGGTACCTGTACGACGGGATCGTGGCCCGCACCAGCGCCCCCGTCGTGCTCGTTCCGGCCCAGTCGGTGCTCGACACGATCCTCCCCGAGAGCGTGCGCGCCTGCTACTACGTCAACCACGCGATCAAGAACGCGCAGCTCATCAAGCTCGACAAGTACCTCCACGTGCAGCTCATGCACGGCGACTCCGACAAGGCCATCAGCCGCAGCCCCGTCTCGCTCATGTACGACCGGGTGTTCGTGGCCGGGCAGGCCGGCGTCGACCGGTACCACCGCTACGGCGTCGACATCCCGAACTACAAGTTCAAGAAGATCGGCCGCCCGCAACTGCACGACCTGCGCGTCGGCGACCGCGAGAAGGCCGAGGGGGACCGCAAGGTCGTCCTGTACACGCCCACCTGGACGGGCCTGACCGCCGACGTCAACTACTCGTCCCTCAAGCAGGGCAAGCGGATCGTGCAGGCGCTCCTGGAGCGGGACGTGACGCTCGTGTTCCGCACCCACCCGTACACGAAGACCAACGCCGCCTACCTCGCGCTCGCCGCGGAGATCAAGGCGCTCATCGCCGCCGACGCCGCGAAGACCGGCCGCCCGCACCTGTGGGGCGCGCAGGCCGAGTCCCGCGTGTCGCTCACCGACTGCATCAACGCCGCCGACGTCGCGATCTCCGACATCTCCGGGACCGCCTCCGACTGGCTCTACAGCGGCCGCCCGTTCGCGATGACCGACCCGAAGGGCTACCGGGACCGGTACCTCGACGAGTTCCCGCTCGCGAAGGCCGCGTACCTGCTCGACCCGAAGGCCGGGAACATCGAGGAGGTCCTCGACGAGCTGCTCGTGCACGACACGAAGGCCGCGGTGCGCGCCGAGGTCCGCGAGTACTACCTCGGGGACTTCGCGCCCGACGAGCTCATCGACGTCTTCACGGAGGAAGTGAAGGCCACGTACGCCGAACCGGTCCACAAGACCGCGCTGGGCGAGTCGGCGATCCCGTCGATGGCCCGCAAAGAGGCGCAGGGGACTGGAGTGGCGTGAGCGGCGCGAAGGGGTGATCCGGCCCCGCCGCCACCCCGGGGCGTCCCCGCGCGTGTCATGAGCAGTTAATCTGATGGTCGACTTCCAGCAGACGATCGGACGGAGAACTGTGGTAGCCGGTTCGGTGAAAGGGCTTGTCAAGCGCGCGGTCCCCGCGCCGCTGTGGGAGCGGCTGCGGCTGCTCCGGCGGTCGCTGAAGACGGGGTCGCGCGGCAGACGGGAGGCCCGCGCGGCCGCCCGCACCCAGGACCGGCTCCTCGCCGCCGACCCCGGCCTGCGCGCCGTCGAGGCCGACGGCCTGCCGCTGGTCGGGCGCGTCGTCGACGCGTTCACCGGCGCCGACGCGGCCGAAGCGCACCTCGTGGACGTCGTCGGCGCGGCCGAGGCCGCCGGGGTCGGGTACTTCCTCGTCCGCGGCAAGTCGCACCTGCGCCACGTCGTCGGCCTGCGCAGCGCCGACCGCGCCGCGTTCCTCGCCGAGATGCGCCGCCGCTTCGGGTCCTCCGAGTACTACGTCGGCCGCCCCGAAGGCGGCGTCTCCAACGAGTTCGCGGCGGGCCCGTTCCCGTTCGCGGGCGACCTGCCCGGCCGCGTCGCCAACGCGAAGGTCCTGCGCTTCGGGCGCCTGCTGCTGGGCCCGCAGGGCCAGCTGCTGTCCGGGCTCGAACTCGGCTGCGACGTCGAGTTCTGGGACGAGGCCGACGCGCTCGGGAACGACCCGAAGTTCCTGGCGCGGCAGGAGAAGCTGAAGGTGCGCATCCCCCCGGCGATGTTCGCCGGGGCCTGGGTCGCCCCGCGCGCCAACGAGGTCGCCGACGTCCTGCCCGCCGAGGCCCGCGTCCCCGCGCACCGCGTCGTCGGCGAGCGCAAGTTCGACACGTTCGAGCCGTTCGACCGCAAGCTCGTCGACGAGGTCGACTTCCCCGTGGACGCCGTCTACATGTGGGTCGACGGCGACGACCCGGTCTGGGCCGCGAAGCGCGCCGGGTACCTCGGCGAGGGCGTCTCCAAGATCGCCAGCGCCGCATCGAACTTCGTCAGCCGCGACGAGCTGAAGTACTCGCTCAGGTCGCTCCACGCGTTCGCGCCGTACATCAGGAACGTGTACATCGTGACCGCCGGGCAGACCCCGCACTGGCTCGACCCGGAGGCCGAGGGCGTGCGGATCGTCGACCACTCGGAGATCTTCGCGGACCCGTCGGTGCTCCCGGTGTTCAACTCGCAGGCCATCGAGGCGCAGCTGCACCGCATCCCGGGCCTGTCGGACCGGTACCTGGTGCTCAACGACGACACGTTCTTCCGGCGCCCTTCGACGCCGTCGAACTTCTTCCACGCCAACGGGATCATCCGGCTGCCGTTCTCGCCGGCGCAGATCGGCCTGGGCCGCCCGCAGGCGGAGGAGGCCGCGCCGAGCTCCGCGGGGAAGAACGTCCGCGCGCTGCTGGCGGCGGACTTCGACCGGTTCATCGCCTCGAAGTTCAAGCACGTGCCGCACCCGCAGATCCGGACCCTCGCGGAGGAGCTGGAGGAGCGGTACGCCGACGAGGTGCGCACGACGACGGCGTCGCGGTTCCGCGCGCCGGACAACATCAACTTCGCGACGGCGCTGCACCACCACTACGCGCTGTTCACCGGGAAGGCCGTGCCGGGCGCGTTCCGGCTCCAGTACATCGACGTGACGGCGCCGACGGCGCCCGAGCGGCTCGCGGAGCTGGAGGCGGACCGGAGCACGGACACGTTCTGCCTCAACGACGTCGACACGAACGAGGCCAACGCGGCCCGGATCGACGCGCTCGTGCGGGGCTTCCTGGAGCGGATGTTCCCGTTCCCGTCGCCTTGGGAGAAGCAGGCTTAGGCCAGACAAGGGGGAAGCCCGGCGGTGATCCGCCGGGCTTCTCTGCTTGCGTCAGTGCGACTGCTCCGCGGGGCTCGGGACGAGCCGGACGGGCGGGGGCAGCGGGGTCGGGCCGTGGGCGGCCGTCGCGGGGTGCGGGGCGACCAGGCCGCGGCGCTCGCGCTCGTCGCACAGGTCGGCGAGCTTCTCGTAGGCGGCGGCCCCGAGCAGCTCGGTCAGCTCCACGGCGTACGAGAGGTACACGGGCTCCGCGGCGGTGTGGGCGAGCGGCGAACCGGTGCACCACCAGTCGAAGTCGTGGCCGCCGGGGCCCCAGGAGGCGCGGTCGAACTCGGTGATGAGGGTGACCGACACGTCGGTGCCGTCGGCGCGGTGCTCGGTCTTGAAGTCGCGCTTCACCGGGAGCTGCCAGCACACTTCGGGCTTGTACTCCATGGGGTGGACGCCGTCGCGCATCGCCTGCTGGTGCAGGGCGCACCCGGCGCCGGTGGGGAAGCCCTCGCGGTTGTGGAAGACGCAGGCGCCGTCGACGACGGCGGTCTTCTTCGCGGGCTCCTCCTCGCCGTCCTCGTTCTCGAGGGTGTCGTCGACGATGGTGTGCTTCCACTTGCGGTGGAGCTGCCAGGTCTCGGGCGTGAGCTTCCTGACGATCTCCCTGGTGCGGCGGATGTCGGCCTCGTCGGTGTAGAACGCGCCGTGCAGGCAGCACCCGTCCGCGGGCTGGTTCGCCTCGATCCCGGGACAGCCGCCCTGCTCGGGGTGCTTCCCGAAGATGCAGCCCCAGCGGGACAGGAGCCAGGTCAGGTCCGCGCGGACCATCGTGTCGGAGTCAGCGGGGTCGAAGAACTCGACCCACTCGCGGTCGAAGCCCGCGGGCACCTCGTCGGTCATCCGTCAACGGTACCTGCACTGCACGTTCAGGACCGGTTCACGCCGCGCTGACCACGAAGCCCGCGGCCCGTTTCCGGCCCCCTCGGCGAAGCTTGCGAGCCGTAAATTCGCGCGGCGTACCCTGGGGGGCGTGACCCAGTCCGTCCCGGTTCTGCTGTCGACCACGTCCGTGTACCCCGAGCCCACCGCGGTGGGGTTCGAGCTCGCCGCCGAGCTCGGCTACGACGGGGTCGAGCTGATGGTCTTCACCGACCGGGTCTCCCAGGACCCGTCGGCGGCGGCCAGCCTCGCGAAGCACTACGGCGTCAAGATCGGCGCCGTCCACGCCCCGTGCCTGCTGGTGACCCAGCGGGTGTGGAGCGCCGACCCGTGGACGCGGCTGCGCCGGTCGGTGCAGGCCGCGGAGTACCTCGACTCGCCGACGGTGGTCATCCACCCGCCGTTCTCCTGGCAGCGCGACTACGCGGCGAAGTTCTCCACGGTCCTCGACGGGCTGAAGGCCCGGTACCCGGGGGTGACGATCGCCGTCGAGAACATGTTCCCGCTCAAGGTCGGGAAGCGGAACCTGGTGCCGTACCGGCCGCACTGGGACCCGACCCGGCACGGGTACGACTCGTACACCCTGGACCTGTCGCACTGCGCGGCCTCCGGGGCCGACGCGCTCGCGATGGCCGAGCGGATGGGCAAGGGCCTCAGGCACATCCACCTGTGCGACGGGACCGCGCCGGGCGCGGACCAGCACCTGGTGCCGGGCCGCGGGACGCAGCCGTGCGGCGAACTGCTCGGTTCGCTGGGGGCCGCGGGCTGGGACGGCTCGATCACCGTGGAGGTGTCGACCCGCAAGAGCGGCAACCGGACCCGCCGCGCCGACGACCTGCACGAGTCGCTGAAGTTCGCGCGGGACTCGCTCGGCTCGCACGCCTGACGAGCATCACAGCCCCCGGGGCGCAACCGCAGGCGGGGTCCGAGCCGTCTCTTTCCTGTACGTTCACCGGATATTGCCTGCGCGTTGCCGCGGTATTATCAACTTCGCACGAACCCTCATTTCGTGCGATTCCCGAAGGAGGATGCATGCCCGGTCAGCAGCGGAGCCCCGGTGCCGTCGTGCGGCACCTGGCCGGGCTGGTGCTCCCCGCCGGGCTGCGCGACCGGGTCCAGGAGCGGCGCCGCCGCCGCGCGGGCCGCCGCCGGATGTCGGCGCTGGTCGCCGCGGACCCGGCGCTGCGGGCGTTCCGCCTCGACGGGCACGAGCTCGCCGGGCGCCTCGCCGCCGACTTCACCGCGGCGGGCGCCGCGGAGGCGAACCTGCGGATCGTCACCGACGCCGCCGACGCCGCGGGCGTCCCGTACTTCCTCGTCCCCGGCAAGTCGCACCTGCGCCACGCGGTCGGGGTGCGCCGCGACGACAAGAAGACCCTCCTCGACGCGATGCGCGAGCGCTACGGCGACACCGAGGTGTACGCCGCGAAGATCAGCGCCGCGAACCAGGCGGTCGCGCTCTACGGCGAAGGGGCCCTGCCGAAGACCGTCAAGTTCGCGCAGGTCATCCGCTTCGGGCGGTTCACGCTCGGGCCGCAGGGGCAGGTCCTGTCGGGCCTGGACTACGGCTGCGACGTCGAGTTCTGGCGCGGCGGCGACGACTTCGCGGCCGAACCGGACTTCGAGCGGCGCAACGCGCGCCTGAAGGTCCAGGTCCCCGCCGCGATGCTCGCGGGCGGCCTGGTCGCGCCCCGGCCCAACCGCGTCTCCGACGTGCTGCCCGCCGAGGAGCTGGTCCCGGCGAGCACCAAGGTCGGCGACCACAAGCACCCGACGTACCGGGCGTTCACGCACCGGCTCGTCGACGAGGTCGACTTCCCCGTGGACGCCGTCTACATGTGGGTCGACGGCTCGGACCCCGAGTGGGCCGCGCAGCGCGCCCGGTACCTCGGCGGCGACGCCGCCGACCACACGCACCTGACGGGCGCGTCCCGGTACGTCAGCCGCGACGAGCTGAAGTACTCGCTCAGGTCGCTCCACACGTTCGCGCCCTTCATCCGCAACGTGTACCTCGTGACCGCCGGGCAGGTCCCCGCCTGGCTCGACACCGACGCGGCGAACGTCAAGGTCGTCGACCACGCCGAGATCTTCGCCGACCCGTCGGCGCTCCCGGTGTTCTCCTCGCACGCGATCGCCACGCAGCTGCACCGCATCCCCGGGCTCGCCGACCACTACCTGGTCATGAACGACGACGTGTTCTTCGGCGTGCCGAGCCGGGCCGAGAAGTTCTTCCACGCCTCCGGGGTCGCGCAGCTGCCGTTCTCGCCGCTCCAGATCGGCGTCGGCGCCGCCCGCGCCGAGGACTCCGCGCCGAACTCTGCGGGCCGCAACGTGCGGGCCCTGCTCGAAGCCGACTTCGGGCGCCAGACCGTGAGCAAGTTCAAGCACCTGCCGCACCCGCAGCTGCGCGAAGCGGCCGCCGAGATGGCCGGCCGGTACGCGCCCGCCGTCGACGCCACCGCCCGCTCGCGCTTCCGCGACCCCGCCGACATCGAGTTCGTGGGGATGCTCCACCACTACTCGATGCTCACCGGCCGGGCCGTCCCCGGCGCCTCGAAGCTCCACTACGTCGACATCGGCCACCGCGACGCCGGGAAGCAGCTCGCGGAGCTGGCCGCGGGCCGCGACGCCGAGTACTTCTGCCTCAACGACGTCGACACCCCGCCCGAGCGCGAGGAGGCGATCGGCGCCATGGTGCGCCGCTTCCTCGACCACTACTTCCCGTTCCCCTCGCCGTTCGAGAAGACCTGAGCGGCGCCCCGGCGGCGCCATAGCGCCCGCGACGTGGCGGCAGCCGCGGCCCGGCGCGTCGGTACCATCGTCTCGCGTCCGCACCCCGGCCGCGCATCCACCATCACCGATCCACCAGTACAGGGGGCCCAGTGCCAACGGACAACCAGGGGTTCATCCCCCCCGCCAAGCCGCACATCGGCGAGGAAGAGATCGAAGCCGCGGTAGCGGTGCTGCGCAGCGGCATGGTCGTGCAGGGGCCCGAGGTCGCGGCGTTCGAGGACGAGTTCACGGCCGTCTCCGGGACCGCGCACTGCGTCGCGGTGAACTCCGGCACCTCCGCCCTCCAGCTCAGCCTCATGGCCATGGGCGTGGGCCCCGGCGACGAGGTCATCGTCCCGTCGTTCTCCTTCGCGGCCTCCGCGAACGCGGTCCGCCTCGTCGGCGCCGACCCCGTGTTCGCCGACGTCGAGCCCGGCTCGTTCTGCATCGACCCCGACCACGTCGAGGCCCTCGTCGGCCCCAAGACCGTCGCGATCATGCCGGTGCACCTGTACGGGCACCCCGCGGACATGACCCGCCTCGTGCAGATCGCCGAGCGGCACGACCTGGCGATCCTCGAGGACGCCTGCCAGGCGCACGGCGCGGCCGTCGACGGCAAGCCCGTCGGGTCCTTCGGCATCGCCGGGACCTTCAGCTTCTACCCGACGAAGAACATGCACTCGCTCGAAGGCGGCATGGTCTCCACCAACGACGCCCAGTTCGCGCGCACCCTCCGCCTCCTGCGCAACCAGGGCATGGAGCAGCGGTACGCCAACGAGATCGTCGGCGCGAACATGCGCATGACCGACGTCGCCGCCGCGATCGGCCGCGTCCAGCTCCGCAGCCTCGAAACCTGGACCGAGAAGCGCCGCTCCAACGCCGCGCGCTTCGACGCCGCCATCAAGACCGTGACGACCCCGCCGGTCGCCGCGGGCGCGCGCCACATCTACCACCAGTACACCGTCCGCGTCGAAGGCGACCGCGACGGCGCCCTGGAGCAGCTCAAGACCGCGGGCGTCGGCTCGGCCGTCTACTACCCGACGCCGATCCACAAGCTCATCCCGTACGCGCACATGGACGTCGAGCTCCCCGTGACCGACCGGGCCGCGGCCGAGGTCCTCTCGATCCCCGTGCACCCGTCGCTCACCGACGGCCAGCTCGACCGCATCGTCGACGCCGTCAACGCCCTGGAGGTCTGAGCCATGACCGACACCCAGCTGCGCGCGGGCCTCATCGGCCTCGGCGCCATGGGCCGCAACCACGCCCGCGTCCTCCACGCCCTCGAAGGCGTCGAGCTCGTGGCCGTGGCCGACCCGGTCGCCGCCGCCTCCTCGCTCCCGTCCGGGGTCCGCCTCGTCGAGACCGTCGAGCAGCTCATCGAACTGGGCCTCGACTACGCCGTCGTCGCCTGCCCGACCGTGCACCACGAGCCGATCGGCCTGGCGCTCGCCGAGGCCGGCGTCCACGCGCTCATCGAGAAGCCCCTCGCGCACACCGCGGAGGCCTCGACCCGCCTCGCGGACGCGTTCGAGGCCAAGGGCCTCGTCGGCGCCGTCGGCCACATCGAGCGGTTCAACCCGGCCATCGCGAGCCTGCGCGAGCGGCTCTCCGCGGGCGAGCTGGGCGAGATCCTCCAGGTCGTCACCCGCCGCCAGGGCCCGTTCCCCGGCCGCATCGCCGACGTCGGCGTCGTCAAGGACCTCGCCACCCACGACATCGACCTGACCGGGTTCGTCACCGGCCAGCCGTACGTGTCGGTCTCCGCGCGCACCGTCTCCCGCTCGGGCCGCCCCCACGAGGACATGGTGTCCGCGGTCGGCGTCCTCGAGAACGGGATCATCGCGAACCACTCCGTGAACTGGCTGAGCCCCTTCAAGGAGCGCACCACCGTCGTCACCGGCGACCGCGGCTGCTTCATCGCCGACACGCTCACCGCCGACCTGACGTTCTACGCGAACGGCATCGAGGCCAACGAGTGGGAGGCCCTGAGCAACTTCCGCGGCGTCTCCGAAGGCGACATGATCCGGTACGCGATCCGCAAGCGCGAGCCGCTCCTCGTCGAGCACGAGCAGTTCCGCGACGCGATCCTCGGCAAGTCGAACGACATCGTCGACCTGCGCATGGGCGCGGCCACGGTCGCCGTCTCCGAGTCGATCCTCCACTCCGCCGCCACGGGCGAGACCGTCTCCCTGGTCCCGTCCGCATGACCGACGCCCCGCCGGACCTCACCGCGGTGACCGTGCACCAGGGGAGCCTGGACTGCCTGGCGGCGCTCGCCGCGCAGACCCTCGGCCCCGGCCGCCTCGAAGTCCTCGCCGTCGCCGAAGACGACGCCGAGGACCTCGACCGGTTCGCCGAGAAGCACCCGGACCTGGTCCGCGTCGTCCGCGCCGGGGCCCCCGGCGGGGCCGCCCGCACCGCCGCCCTCGCGGCGGCCCGCGGGCGCTACGTCGTCTTCGTCGACCACGCCGAACGGCCCGCGCCCGAACGCCTGGAACGGCTCCTGGCCGCCGCCGGGGACGCCGACGTGCTGCTGTGCGGCGCGCCCGCGGACCTCGGCGGCGCCGCCGGGACCGCCGCGCTCGCCGCCCTCGGGGCCGCCCGCCTCTACCGGCGCGCGCTCCTCGACGGCCTCGACTACCCCGACGGCCCCGGCGCCGCCGAGCTGTTCGCCCTCCGGGCCCTCGCCAAGGCTGCCGCAGTCGCCGTCGCCGACGACGCTCCCGCAGCTGACGCGGCCGCGTCGCCCCTCGAACGGATCGCCGCCGCCGAGCGCCTCGCCGAAGCCGCCGACGGCCTCGACCGCGCCGCCCGCGACGCGCTCCTCGCCGGGGTCTTCACCCGCGAGATCGCCCAGGCCCTCGACCCGCGGTTCCTCGCCCTCGACGCGTTCGCGCGCGCCGAGGCGTGGCGGGCCGCCGCCGCGTTCGCCGACGCGCACCTCACCGAGGACCTGCGCGCCGCGCTCCCCGTGGCCCTGCGCGTCCGCGTCTCCCTCGCCCAGCACGGCGACCTCGAACTCCTCGAAGCCGCCCTCGCCCAGGCCGCGCCCCGCCTCCTCGCCGAGGACGGGCGCCTCTACGCCCGCTACCCCGGGTTCCGCACCGCCGCGGGCCTGCCCGACGCGTGGTTCGCCGCCGACGGCGAGCCCCTCACCGAGGCCCTCGTGCGCGGCCTCGAACCCCGCTACCTGGTGTGGACCGGCGTGCGCCGCGCCGACTACCGCATCGAGTACTCGTGCTTCCTGCCCGTCGCGGGCCTGGACGCCGGCGCCGTGCAGGTCGGGGCGGTCCGCCTCGCCGACGGCGACGAGCCCGCCCCCGGCGCCGCACTCGCGGACGTCCCCGAGCGGGAGATCGCCGCGGAGGTCGAGACCGGCCCCGACGGCGCCGCCACCGTGGTCACCGCCCGCATCCTCCTCGACCCGCTCACGGAGGGCCCGGTCGGCCGGTGGGCCCTGCGCGCCTCCGTCCGCCTCGGCGCGTACGTCTACGACCTGCCGCTGAAGGCCCCGCAGGGGTACGTCCGGCGGGAGGGGATGCTCCGGGGCGTCTCTGTAGAGTGGGGCCGGAAGCGGAGCACCGTCGTGAAGGTCCGCCAGCGTGCGACCCGGCACGGGGCCTCCCGGCTGCTCGGCTTCCTGTCCGACAGGTGAATCGGACGGCCCCGCGGCGGCGGCGCGCACCATCGGTGCGCTGAGCCGTCATCGACACGTCCCCCGGCGTTCGGGTGCCGTTCATTCTCGGCTGCGTAGCTATAGCTTCAACGCAACTCGTCAGAAAGAGAACCCATGAACATCTGTGTGGTCGCTCTGGGGAAGATCGGACTGCCGCTGGCGGTCCAGTTCGCCTCGAAGGGGCACCGGGTCGTCGGCGCCGACGTCAACGCCCGGACCGTCCAGTCCGTCAACGACGGGGTCGAGCCCTTCCCGGGCGAGCACCGGCTCGCCGAGCTCCTCAAGGAGAACGTGGCGGCCGGCCGCCTCCGCGCGACCACCGACACGACCGCCGCCGTGGCCGAGGCCGACGCCGTCGTCCTCGTCGTGCCCCTGTTCGTCGACGCCGAGGGCGTCCCGGACTTCGGGTGGATGGACGCCGCCACCGAGGCCGTCGCCAAGGGCCTCAAGCCCGGCACGCTCGTGTCCTACGAGACGACTCTGCCCGTCGGGACCACCCGCGAGCGCTTCGGCCCGATGCTGGAGGCCGGCTCGGGCCTCACCGTCGGCACCGACTTCCACCTCGTGTTCAGCCCCGAGCGGGTCCTCACCGGCCGGGTCTTCGCCGACCTGCGCCGCTACCCGAAGCTCGTCGGCGGCGTCGACGCGGCCTCGACCGCCGCGGGCGTCGCGTTCTACGAAGACGTCCTCGACTTCGACGACCGCGAGGACCTGCCCCGCCCCAACGGCGTGTGGGACCTGGGCACCGCCGAGGCCTCCGAGATGGCGAAGCTCGCCGAGACCACGTACCGCGACGTCAACATCGGGCTCGCGAACCAGTTCGCGCGCTTCGCCGACAAGCGCGGCCTCGACGTCATGAAGGTCATCGAGGCCTGCAACTCGCAGCCGTACAGCCACATCCACCGCCCCGGCATCGCCGTCGGCGGCCACTGCATCCCGATCTACCCGCAGATGTACCTGTGGAACGACCCGGAGGCCACGGTCGTGCGCGCCGCCCGCGCCGCGAACCGCGCCATGCCGTCCTACTCGGTCGACGTCCTCGACGCCGCCTGCGGCGGCCTCGCCGGGCGCAGGGTCCTCGTCCTCGGCGCCGCCTACCGCGGCGGCGTGAAGGAGACCGCGTTCTCGGGCGTGTTCCCGCTCGTGAAGTCGCTGCGCGAGCACGGCGCCGAGCCGTTCGTCTCCGACCCGCTGTACACGCCCGCGGAACTCGAGAAAGAAGGACTCCCCGCGCACCGGGGCGAAGAGGTGACGGCCGCCGTCGTCCAGGCCGACCACGACGAGTACCGTGGTCTGACCCCCTCCGACCTGCCCGGGGTGACGGTCCTCCTCGACGGCCGCCGCGTCACCGACCCCGACGCATGGGCCGGACAGCGCCACATCGTCCTCGGCAGTTAGGCCGAGCACCTGGAAGGACCCGCCCGAGCATGGAGCCCCAGACCCGTCCTCCCCGTGTCGTCATGGTGGTCGCCAACCGGATCGACGGCGACTCGCGGGTCCAGAAGGCCGCGCAGTCCATGGCCGAGGACGGCTGGGACGTCCATCTCGTCGGGTTCTCCGTCTCGGGCAAGGAGGAGCGGTACCGCCAGGGCGACTACACGGTCCACCGCTGCCCCCTGCCCGACCTCGCCGAGCCGCCCGGCCTGCGCGAGCGCGTCGCCCGGCTCCGCTTCCCGCTCGCCTACGCCGACGCCGAGCGCGCCGAGGAGGTCCCGCACCGCGTCCGCGCCGCCCGCATCGACCTCGAGGCGGACGACCGGGAGCGGTCCCGCACCCGCGACGACGGCCTCCTGCGCACCCCGCGCAAGGTCCGCCGCCTCGGCCGCAAGGTCGAGCGCAAGTGGCTGGAGCACCGCGCCGCGTCCACCGGGAAGCGCGCCGCGTTCACCGCGATCGAGGAGGGCGGCCTGGAGCGCCTGGAGCGGGCCTGGTGGGCCTCGCTGCTCGGCGACCGCGCGTGGAAGCGCCTCGACCTGAACACCACGAGGATCGAGCTGGCGCTGCGCACGCGGATCCTCAAACTGAAACCGGACCTGCTGCACGCCCACGACGTGTACCCGCTGGGCGTGTGCGCCCGCGCGGCCGCGCACCTGAAGGCCAAGGGCCGCGACGTGAAGCTCGTGTACGACGCCCACGAGTTCCGGCCCGGGTTCGACGCCCAGCCGCCCTCGCAGAAGCTCGCGCTCACCGGCTACGAGCGCCGGTACCTGCCGCACGCCGACGCCGTCGTCACCGTCTCCGAGCCGCTCGCCGAGCTGCTGCGCGACACGCACCGCCTGGACCGGCTCCCGGCCGTGGTCCTCAACGCGCCGACCGCGCCCGACGCGAACCGGCCCCACCCCGGCGACATCCGCACCTCCTGCAAGCTGGACGCGGACGCGCCGCTCGCCGTCTACGCGGGCTGGGCGTCCCCGGAACGGCGCATCGAGGAGATGATCGAGGCCGCGCGGCTCGTCCCGGGCCTGCACCTCGCGCTCGTCGTCAGCCGCCACAAGAACCCGTACGTGCAGTCGCTGAAGGCCCTCGCAAAGCAGTACGGGATCGCCGACCGGGTCCACTTCCGCGGCTACGTCGCCTACGAGGACCTGCCGCGGTTCCTGGAGACCGCCGACCTCGGCGTGTACCCGCTCCAGACCGGGCCGATCAACCACGAGGTGTCGCTGCCGAACAAGTACTTCGAGTACAGCCGCGCCCGCCTGCCCCTGGTCGTCTCCGACGTCGCGACCATGTCCGCCGAGGTCCGCCGCCTCGGCAGCGGCGAGGTCTACACCTCGGGCGACGCCGCCGGGCTCGCCGAGGCGATCCGCCGGATCCTCGCCGACCCGGCCGCGTACCGCCGCGCCTACCGCGACCCCGCGCTCCTGTCGGAGTACACGTGGGAGCACCAGGCCCGCCAGTACACCGCGCTCTACGAGGAGCTGCTCGGCCCGGCCCCGAGCCGGGCCCCTGCGCCGGCCCCCGCGCGCGACGTGCTGCGCGAGCGCGCCGGCGCGCCCGCGGACCTGCCGGTCGTCGCCGTCCTCGACGGCGGGCCGGACGACGCGTGGACCGCGACCGCCGTCCGCGGCCTCGCCGCGCTCACCGAGGCGCGCACCGTCGTCGTCTGCACCGACCCCGCCCGCACCGAGGCGTTCGCCGACGCCGTGGTTCCGACCGGCCCGATCGCCGCGTTCCTCTCGACGGCCTCGGCGGTGGTCCTGCCGGGCGCGGCCCGCGACGACGTCCTGCCGCCGAACCTCGCCCTCGCCCTCGAGGCGGGCGTCCCGATCGTGGCCCCCGGAACCCCTGCGGCGCAGCAGTTCTGCGAGCAGCACCGGGTCGGCCAGGCCGCGCGCGCCGACGACCCGGGCGCGGTCGCCGCCGCCGTCAAGCAGCTCCTCGCCGACCCCGACCGGGTCCGGCACCTGCGCGCCCGCGCGAGGCTGGGCACGCCCACGCCGTGGCCGAAGCTCGAGTCCGCCGACGCGGTGCGGCTGGGCCTGGGCCCGGTCAACAGCGCCGGCCAGCTCACGGCGATCGCCAAGGCCGTCGCCTGGCACTACCCGGACACCGGCGTCGAGCTCGTCGCCCTCGAACCGCGCGGCGTGTTCGGCTACCCCGCCGACGAGTACTTCGCGCCCGCGATGCTCGACGACCCCGAGTTCCAGCGCGCCCGCGCCGCCCGCGTCCTCGACGGCTACACGCACGTCCTCTCCGACTGGGCCGGACCGGTCCTCGGCCGCCGCAACGGCCGCGACATCCTCGGCGACCTCCCCGCCCTGCGCAACGCGGGGGTGCGCACGGCGCTGCTGTTCCACGGCTCCGACGTCCGCGACCCCGACGCGCACCTGGCCCGCCACGAGCACTCGGCCTACCGCAACGCCCCCGAGAACGTCCTGGAAGTGCTGCGGCTCAAGGCCCCCGGCAGCCGTGCCGCCGCCCGCGAGTCGGGCCTCCCGCTGTTCGTGACCACGCTCGACCTCCTCGACGACCTGCCGGAGGCGACCTGGGTGCCGCTCACGGTCGACGTCGACCGCTGGTACTCCGACCTGCCGGTGATGGAGCGGGCCCGCCCGGTGGTGCTGCACGCGCCGTCGAAGCGCTGGACCAAGGGCAGCGACGAGATCCTGCCGGTCCTGGAGCGCCTCGACGCGGCCGGGAAGATCGAGTTCCGCCTCGTCGAGGGCCTGCCGCCCGCGCAGATGCGGGACCTGGTACGGGGCGCCGACCTGGTCGTGGACCAGATCGCGCTGGGCTGCTATTCGACGCTCGCGGTCGAGGCGATGGCCGCCGGCCGGCCCGCGATCGCGTACCTCCACGAGGCCACCGCCGAGCGCATGGGGGAGGCGCCGCCGGTCGTCCACGCCACGGTCCCGACCCTCGAAGACGTCGTCGTGTCGCTGGTCGAGGACCGCGACCGGGCCCGCGCGATCGGCGCCGAGTCGCTCCGGTTCGCCCGCCGCATGCACGACGGCAGGGCCGCAGCCGAAGCGCTGCGACCCTTCCTCGAAAGCTGAACCGGCCCTCAGTCCTCCGCGAGGAGCCCGTCGGCCTCGCGGTAGCGGTCGCCGTTCTTCGGGTCCTCCCACAGGCCGTCGCCGAGGTCGGTGAGGCGTTCGCCGGTGCGGCCGACCCAGCCGGCGCGGCGGGCCGGGACGCCCATGACGAGGGCGAAGTCCGGGACGTCCTTGGTGACGACGGCGCCGGCGGCGACCATCGACCAGCGGCCGATGCGGACCGGGGCGACGCAGACGGCGCGGGCGCCGATGGAGGCGCCCTCGGCGACGTCGACGCCGACGGCCTCCCAGTCGTGGGCGGACTTGAGGGACCCGTCGACGGCGACCGCGCGCGGGTTGTGGTCGTTGGTGAACACGGCCGCGGGGCCGACGAAGACGCCGTCGGCGAGGCGCGCGGGCTCGTACACGAGCGCGTAGTTCTGGATCTTCACGTTGTCGCCGATGCGCACGCCGGTGCCGATGTAGGCGCCGCGCCCGATCACGCAGTTGACGCCCAGCTCGGCATGCTCGCGGATCTGGGCGAGCTCCCACACGGAGCTGCCGTCGCCGACCTTCGCGCTCTCGTGGACCTGCGCGGTTTCCTGGACCCTGTAAGACATCTGCTGCTTTCCTCGCGTGCTGGTTCGGCCGGTGGGCGGCCGCCGGGGACGGGGCCGATTCTACGGACGGGCCGTCAGGACCCGAGCAGGCGCCGGTAGACCCCTTCGAGGACCTCGGCCTGCCGCTCCCACGTCCACGCGTCCAGGTCCACGGGCCCGTCGTAGGCCTTGCGGTACCGGTCCGGGTCGGCCAGGACGGCCCGCGCGGCGCGCGTGAAGTCCGCGGTGTCCTCGGCGGTGAACACCTCGCCCTGCCCGGTGGCGCGGACCATGCCGGCCATCGCCTCGACGTCGGAGACGACGATCGGCAGGCGCGCGTGCGCGTACTCGAAGAACTTCGTGATGAGCGCGATCTCGTGGTTGGGCCAGTGGTGGATCGGGATGACCCCGAAGTCGGCCTCGGCGAGGTGCTCGACCACCTGGTAGTGCTCGACGTACGGCAGCAGGTGGACCCGGTCGGCGGCACCCAGTTCGGCCGCGCGGGCCTTGAGCGTCATCGCGTACTGGCCCTCGGGCTTGGGCACGATGAACGCCGCGTGCACGCCCGGCAGGTCCGGGAGCGCCTCGACCATCGTGTCGAGGCCCCGCTGCGGGGCGCCCGCGCCGGAGTAGACCATGAGCGGCACGTCGGGCCCGATGCCGCAGCGCCCGCGCAGGCTCGGGACCTCCGCGTCGGCGCCGGACTCCGTGGCGGGCCACCCCGGGCGGCCCTTCGCGTCGACGACCGCGAACTCCTCCTCGTGCCCGGCGTGCGCCGGGTCGCCGGGGGCGTTGAGGACCACCGCGGGCGGCTCGCTCAGGTGGAAGTCGCGCACCAGGAGCGCGCCGAGCTCGGCGGAGACGGTGACGACGGCGTCGGCGTACGGCGCGTACTCGGCCTGGTGCGCGAGCTGCGCGGGGTGCCAGCGCGGGTGGGGCCGCCACGGCTTGATCCCGGCGAGGTACTCGTGGGCGTCCCACACGAGCTTCACGTCGCGGCCCTTGGCGAGGGCGCGGAGCTTCGCGCGGGCGCCGACGCCGAGGACGGGGAAGTCGTTGGCGTGGATGACGTCCGGTTCGAGCTTGTCGATGATCTTGCCGAACGCGAGCTCGTAGCGCCACAGGTCGGGGTCGAGGCGCCGCCAGGCGCGGTCGCCCATGGCCTTGATCCAGAACCTCGTGATCGCCATGTCGAGCGGGGCGGTGCCGAGGAGGCGCCGCTCCAGGAGCGCGTCGGTGCGCCGGACGCGCAGCTTCGTCCATTTGGCGTCGAGCTTGAAGCCGGCGCGGCGGGCCTGGAGCCCGGCCCAGGCGAGGGCCCGGCGGGGCGCGGGGAGGCGGTGCCCGTAGAGCTTGAACTCGGCCTTCGCGGCGCCGAGGTCGGCGCGGCGGGCCTGGAGGTGCTGGGCCTTCCAGCGGGCCTTGAGGGCGTTGCCGTAGGCGAGCGGGTCGCGCGGGAAGCTGGTGCGCAGCTCGTGCGGGCGCTGGTGGAGGCCCGGTTCGAGGGGGATCAGCTCGACCTTGGCGCCGCCGAGGTCGCCGGTGAAGCGGCGGCGTCCCGCGGAGACGCCCAGGAGCGTCACGTCCCATCCGAGGGCGGCGACGGACCGCGCCTGCTTCTGGACGCGGGAGTCGCCTTTGACGTTGTTGTGCACCAGCATGACGATGCGCGGCCGGGGATTGCTCACTGGTCTCCTCGGAATCGGTTCGGGGGTGGCGGGCCGCCGCTGTATTCGCGCACCGAGAGGCGGGCGGCCGTCCAACGCTAGCCTATGGACCCGCGGTCCCGCGGGGACGGTGCCGGGCGCGGCGCGGCCGCCCGAACGGTGCCCGAATGGGCCGGGTACAAACGCCCAAGTTTAGGGAAACGCCAGGTGAAGCAGTTCGTTTCGTACGATGTGCGCGCCGGGCCCCCTCGCTTGCCCGGCGGTCGTACGGTGAACACGGAGGAACGATGGCGGAGCACCCCCGGCGGATCGTGATGCTGGTGCAGAACGGCGTCACCGGCGATTCGCGCGTGCAGAAGGAGGCCGAGTCCGCCGCGGCGGCGGGCTACGAGGTCGTCCTGCTCGGCGCCTCGCCCTCCGGCAAGGCCGAGGAGTGGGCGCTCGGCGGCGCGACGGTGCGCCTAGTCCCCGTCAACCGGGTGTTCGACCGCCGCCGCCACGAGATGCGCCGCGGCTGGCTGCGCTCCCCGCTCGCGTACCCGCCGGGGCCGCTCGCCGCCTACCGGCAGCGGCAGGCCCGCGCGTGGCGCGCCGACCTCGACACCGCCCGCGCGCAGGGCGCGTCACCGCTGGCGCTGGCGCCGCGCGAGGCCGCGTACCGGGCGTTCTGGGGCTGGACCGGCTTGCGCCGCAAGGCGACCCGGAAGCTGGAGGCGGACCGGGCGGGCGTGAAGGGCGGCATGGACCGCCTCGCCGCGAAGTTCTGGAAGGCCACGATGGGCGACCGCGCGTGGCGGCGCCTGGACCCGGCGCTGTGGGACCTGGAGCTGTCGTTCGGTCCCGTGGTGGACGAGCTGCGCCCGGACCTGATCCACGCCAACGACTTCCAGATGCTCGGCGTCGGCGCCCGCGCGAAGCTCCGCGCGAAGGCGCAGGGCCGGGACGTGAAGCTCGTGTGGGACGCGCACGAGTACCTGCCCGGCATGAAGTCGTGGAAGAACCACCCCTGGTGGAAGGACGCCCAGATCGGCCACGAGCGCGAGTTCGCGCCGCACGCCGACGCCGTCGTCACGGTCTCGGAGCTGCTCGCGGAGATGCTCCGCGACCGGCACGGCCTCGCGGAGCTCCCCGAGGTCGTCATGAACGTCCCCGACACCTCCGGCCCCGTCGAGCAGCCCGTGCCGGGCCTGCGCGAACGCTGCGGGATCGGGCCGGGCACGCCGCTCATGGTCTACTCCGGTGCGCCCCTGGAGCAGCGCGGCCTGCACATCCTCGTCGAGGCGCTCCCGGACCTGCCGGGCGTCCACGCCGCGCTCGTCGTCTCGTACCCGCAGTGGCGGTACATCAAGCGCACGCAGGAAAGGGCCGCGGAACTCGGCGTCGCCGACCGCGTCCACGTCCTCGAATACGTGCCGCACCGCCAGGTCGTCCCGTTCCTGGCCGAGGCGGACCTGGGCGTCATCCCCATCCACCACTGGGGGAACCACGAGATCTCCCTCATCACGAAGTTCTTCGAGTACTCGCACGCGCGCATCCCCGTGGTCGTCTCGGACGTGAAGACCATGTCGGGGCTGGTGCACCGCACCGGCCAGGGGGAGGTCTTCACCGCCGAGGACACCGCCGACTTCACGCGCGCGGTGCGGGCCGTCCTCGACGACCCGGAGGCGTACCGCAAGGCGTACGCCGAGCGCGTCCCGCTCGACGAGTGGACCTGGGACTCCCAGGCGAAGCGGCTCACCGACCTGTACGGGCGCCTCGTCGGCGCCTGAGAGAAGGAGCACCTGACACAGTGAACGCAGACCGGCACGTCGCCGTGGTGACGCCCTGGTACCCGGACCCGCAGGTGACCTACGCGGGGGCCTTCGTCAAGGCCCAGGTGGAGGCCGTCGCCGGGGGCTGCTCGGACCTGGACGTGTACCACCTGAAGAGCTGGCCGGTCGGCGCCGTCGGCGCACCGCTGGACGCGAACCCCGAGGTACTCGACCTGCACGCGAGGCTGCTGGCGCGCGCCGACGCGCCACTGGCGACCGCGGGCGGCGCGGTCCTGCACCGGGTCCCGACGCTGACGCCCAGGGACACCGCGTGGATCACGCACTCCGACGCGTCCGCGCGGTGGCTGCGCACGTTCCTGGGGGGCCGGCCGCTCGACGCGCCGATCGTCCACGCGCACGTGCCGATCACCGGCGGGTGGGCGGCGCTGGAGAACGCCCGCCCCGACGCGCGCGTCTACATGACCGAGCACTCCTCGTTCCTCGCCGAGCTGCTGGAGCAGCCCGAGGCCCGCGCCCGCTACGAGCGGATCCTGGAGCGCGCCGACGGGTTCTTCGTCGTCGGCGAGCCCCTGCACGACCTCATCGCGGCCACCTTCCCGCGGTTCGCCGGCAAGCTCGAGTACATCGCGAACCCGATCGACTTCGGGACCGCCCGCGCCGAGCCCCCGCGGGCGCTGCGCCGGTGGCTGTCGGTCGCGGCCCTGAACGAGCGCAAGCGCATCGACTACCTCCTGGAGGCGTTCCGCCGCTGCCGCGAGGCCGACCCGGACCTGACGCTGACCCTCGCCGGGGACGGGAAGCTCCGTCCGGCCCTGGAGGCCCTCGCCGAGGACCTCGGCGTGAGCGGCGCCGTGGAGTTCCTCGGCTCCGCGGACCCCTCGGAGGTCCCCGGGCTCATGGCCTCCCACGACCTGTTCGTCCACACCAGCCGCCACGAGACGTTCGGCGTCGTCGTGGTCGAGGCGCTCGCGGCGGGCACGCCGGTCCTGGTGAGCCGCTGCGGCGGCTCCGACCAGGTGCTGCGCGGCATCGAGTCGGAGGCCGGGCAGCTCTACGACGTGGACGACGACCCGGACGTGCTCGTCGCCGCGTACCTGGAGCTGCGCGAACGCCACCCGGAGAAGACCGATGTGGACGCCGCGCGGGAGCACCTGCGCGCCAAGTACTCCTACGAGACCGTGGCCGCGCGCCACTTCGAGGTCTGGGACCGGGAAGGCCGCCGATGAGGATCGTGTTCGTAGCGCCCAAGAGCGCGTGGCGCCAGGCCCTCGCGGCCGAG
This sequence comes from Glycomyces sp. NPDC047369, assembly GCA_040643255.1. GTDB lineage: Bacteria > Actinomycetota > Actinomycetes > Mycobacteriales > Micromonosporaceae > Glycomyces. The sequence goes on from JBEYTX010000007.1 coordinate 105,647, forward strand.
TCGTGCGCCGCGGCCGACGCCGGGCACGCCGTGCGCGTCGTCGCCGAGGAGGGCCCCGACTGGGACCTGACGCCGCTCGACCCGCGCGTCGAGGTCCGCTGGACCGGCGCGACCGCCGTCAGCGCCCCCGAGCCGGCGTTCACCGCCGTGTTCCTGCGCAGGATCCCCCTCGGGGCGCTGCGCGTGCTCGGCCGCGGACCGCTGCGCGGGCCCGCCGACGGCCTGTCGCGCTGGTGGCGGCGCACCGTCCTCGGCCCGCTGAAGAAGCGCCGCTGGCCCGAGACGAAGCGGCTGCGCGAGGCGCACCGCCGCGACGCCGTCGCCGCCGCGGTCGGCGAGTGGGAGTTCGACTGGCTGGTCCTCCACGAGCCGCAGGCCGTGGAGCTGGGCGCCGACTGGCTCCCGCGGCTCCTCGACGAGCGCCCCGAGCTCGTCACCACCTTCTCCTTCGAGCCCCGAGCGGAGGCCGCACGTGCCCGCTGAACGCCCGCGCCTGCTGTACCTGGCGTACTACTTCCCGCCCTCGCGCGCCAGCGGCGTCTTCCGCGCCCGCGCCACCGCGAACCACTTCGCCGAGCAGGGCTGGGACGTCACGGTCCTGCGCGCCCCCGACAGGTTCTTCTACGACATCGTCAAGTCCGTGGACGAGGCCCTCGTGGAGACGATCGACCCGCGCGTGAAGGTCCTCCAGCCGGAGATGGACTTCTTCGCGTGGGAGAACGACCTGCGCGACTACTCGTTCTGGCGCGGGAACTTCCCCGTCCTCGCCCAGAAGCGGTACCAGAAGCGCCTGGACCGGACCTTCCCCGAGCACTACATCACGTGGGCCGAGAGCGCCGTCAAGACCGGCCGCCGCCTCCACCGCGAGCAGCCGTTCGACCTCGTCATCGCCACCGGGAACCCGTTCGCGTCGTTCTGGGCCGCCTGGGAGCTGGAGCGGCGCACGAAGGTCCCGTTCGTCATCGACTACCGCGACTCGTGGACCCTGAACCAGTTCGACAACACCGACAAGTTCCCGCCCGGGCACGCCGCCTGGAGGTGGGAGGCCGAGATCCACCGCACCGCCGCGGCCGCAGTCCACGTCAACGACGCGATGCGCGCCTGGCACGCCGCGAAGTACCCCGACGCGGCCGACCGGATGCAGGTCGTCCTCAACGGCTGGGACCCCGACATCATGGACGCCGAGGCCATCGCGACCGCCCCCGACGAGGCCCGGCCGCTGTCGTTCGCGTTCATCGGGACCCTCACCCACGTGCAGCCCATCGAGTCGCTCCTGGAGGGCCACCGGCTCATGGCCGAGTCCGGCGCCCACCCCGGCGCGGCCCTGGACCTGTACGGCCACATCGGGTTCTTCTCCTCCCAGGAGATGAAGCTCCGCGCCGAACTGGGCCTCGACCGCGAACGCCCCGGCGTCGCCTACCGCGGCCCCGTCCCCAAGTCCGAGATCGGCACCGCGTACGCCGCCAGCGACGTCCTCGTGTTCCTCAACGGCGGCTCCAAGTACGTCACCACCGGGAAGGTCTTCGAGTACATGGCGACCGGCAAGCCGATCGTCTCCGTCCACGAGAAAGGCTGCGCCGCAGAGGAACTGCTGCGCGACTACCCGCTGTGGTTCGAGCCCGCGAGCCTCGACCCCGCCGACGTGGCCGCCGCGATGGCCGAGGCCGGGGACGCCGCCCGCAAGGCCGACGCCGACGCCGCGGCCCGCGCCCGCGCGTACGCCCGCTCCTTCACCAGGGAGGCGGCGCTCGCCCCGTTCGAGCAGTGGGCGCGCGAGCTCGTCGCCCGGAAGGCGGCCTGACATGACGACCCCCGACCGCGTCCTGGTGGTGGCCTTCAGGAAGGCCGCCGTCCAGCGCGTCAACTCCTACCTCGACCACCTGCTCTCCCGCGGCGTGCCCGTCACCGTGCTCGTCGCCGACGGGCAGGGCTGGAAGCAGGCGCCGCGCTTCGACCCGCGCGCCGAGGTCCTCTCGATCGGCGACCGCGAGAACCGGCAGCCGTTCGTGTGGACGTACACGATGCTCGTCGAACGCGGCCCCGGCGGCCTGTTCCGGCGCCTCGGCAACGCCCCCGGCCCCGTCGGCGGCGCCGGCCGCAGGCTCGGCCGCGTCCACGTCAAGGCCGTCCGCAAGATCCGCAAGTGGTTCTTCTGGCGCGGCTACCAGGCCGTGCGCGGCCACAGCCTGCGCCGGATCGCCCTGCGCCGCCTCGAGCCGCTGCGCCTCGACGGGGTGCGGCTGGTCGTCATCGCCGACACCGCGGCCGTCCCCTTCGGGTGGACGCTCGCCCGCCGCCGCCCCGGCCTGGAGGTGACGCGCGCGATGGACGTGAGCGACTTCGAGGCCCTCCCGGTCACCGACCCCACCCCTGACCTGGGCTTCGACCCCGCCGCGGCGGAGCGGCCGTACGCGCAGGTCTGACCCGCACCCCCGAACGACCACATCGAACCGAGGCCGCAGCATCACCGAGCCTTGGAAGAGGAGCGTTCCTTCCCTTCCAAGGCTTGGTTTCCAATGTTGCGGCACACGTGTTATGGCACCGTGACCTGATCCCGCATACCGGGAGGCTACGCTGCACTCATGCTGCGTTCTGTCATCCTCGCCGCCGCCAGGTCATCGAAGATCGAGCGCCTCGTCGGCACCGCGCCCGTGTCCCGGTCGCTCGTGCGCCGCTACGTCGCGGGCGAGACGACGGCCGAGGCGGTCGCCACCACCCGCGCGCTCGCCGCCGACGGGCTCCTCGCCACCCTCGACTACCTCGGCGAGGACACCGTCGTCGTCGAGCAGGCCGACGCCACCCGCGACGAGTACCTGAGCCTCCTCGCCGCCCTCAAGGGCGAGGGCCTCTCCAAGGCCGCCGAGGTCAGCGTCAAGCTCTCCGCGCTCGGCCAGCGCCTCGACGCCGAACTCGCCTACGACCGCGCCCGCGAGATCTGCGAGGCCGCCGCCGACGCCGGGACCACCGTCACCGTCGACATGGAGGACCACACGGTCACCGACTCCACCCTGGAGATCGTGCAGCGCCTCCGCGAGGAGTTCACGCTCACCGGCGCCGTCCTCCAGGCGTACCTGCGCCGCACCGAGGACGACTGCAAGGCCCACGCCGTCGCCGACTCCCGCATCCGCCTCTGCAAAGGCGCCTACAAGGAGCCCGAGTCCGTCGCCTACCAGCGCAGCCTCGACGTCGACCGCTCCTACGTGCGGTGCATCAACGCCCTCATGGCCGGCGACGGCTACCCGATGCTCGCCACCCACGACCCGCGGCTCATCGAGATCGGCATCGACCGCGCCCGCTGGTACGATCGCGACAAGGACTCCTTCGAGTTCCAGATGCTCTACGGCATCCGCAGCTCCGAGCAGCTGCGCCTCGCCTCCGAGGGCTACCGGATGCGCGTCTACGTGCCCTACGGCGACCAGTGGTACGGCTACCTCATGCGCCGCATGGCCGAGCGCCCCGCGAACCTCGCCGTGTTCCTCCGCTCACTGTGGACCAAGTCCTAGGAGACCCGGATCCCGGCCGGGACGGCGAACGCCGCCCCGGCCCGGGTGAGCTGCGCCGCGACCGGTGGACGCCCAGCGCACACCGCGCGTTCGCGGCTCGCGCGACTAGCGGACGGCGACTACAGTTGCGAACGTGACTCAAGCCCCCGAGGACTTCCCCCCGGCATCCCCCGAGCAGCCCGCCGCGACCGGGCCCCACGCAGGGAACCCGGCGGCGAACCCGCCCGGCCCCGCGCCGCTCGTGCCCGGACAGCGCGGCGCCTCCGACGCGCCCCGCGCGACTACCCCCGGGCCGGTCCTCCCGCAGGCCGAGAACGCCGAGACCGCGCTCCCGCAGCCCGCGCCCATGCCGCCCATGATCGAACCCACGCAGCCGCCGTCGGCGCTCCCGGTCGACATGGCGCCCCCCGGCATGATGCCCCCCGGCCCCCCGCAGGGCGCCCCGGGCATGGTCCCGCCGGGAGCCGTCCCGCCCGCCTACGGTCACCCTGGGCAGATGCCTCCCGGACAGCTCCCCCCCGGCGTCGGCCCCGGCCCGATCCCCGTCTCCGCCATGCCCCCCTGGCCCGGCGGCCCCGCCGGCTACTACGCGCCCCGCCCCGAGCCCAAGCGCAACCGCCTCGCGACCATCCTCATCGTCGTCGCCCTCGTCGCGTCCTCGGTCTTCGCCGGCGCCCTCGTCAACGGCTGGCGCCCCGGCCTCGACAACCCCACCGGCACCATCGAGGGCCTCGCCGTCGAACCCGGCGAAGGCACCGTCCCCAGCCCCGACGCCGACGCCCCCGCCTCCGAGATCCTCGCCTACCTGCGCGAACAGGCCCAGCTCGTCCTCGACGCCCAGTCCGAGTCGCTCCTCAACGGCAGCCTCGACGGCTGGCTCGCCGCCTACGACCCGACCCTGCACGCCCAGATGACCGGCCGGTACGACTCGCTCACCTCCATGCAGGTGTCCCGCTTCGACTACCAGATCGCGTCCGGCCCCATCGAGGACGCCTCCGGCGCCGTCCCCCTCTACGACATCTCCATCGCGCTCTCCTACTGCTTCGTCGAGCCCGCCGAGACCTGCAAGGCCGCCGACATCGTCTTCGACACGCGCTGGCGCGCGGACGACGACGGCATGCGCATGATCGAGGTCCAGAACTCCGAGTTCGGCGAGGGCCCCCACCCGTGGGAGGTCACCGACCTCGTCGCCGCCGTCGGCGAGCGCACCGTCACCGCCGTCCCCGCGTCCATGGAGGCCCGCCTCGACGAGGCGCTCGCGATCTCCGAGGCCGCCGCCGAGAACGCCGACCAGTGGGCGTACTGGGAGAAGCCCGACCGGTACGTCATCTACATCGCCTCCGACGAGGAGTTCGACACCTGGTTCGGCGGCATGTGGGACTCCGAGGACGTCCTCGGCTTCGCCCTGCCGCTCAACGGGACCATCGACGGCGAGCGCCAGCCGTCCACGTACGCCACCGTCATGGGCGTCGACCGGACCGGCTGGGGCGAGGGCCTCACCTCGGTGATCCGCCACGAGCTCGGCCACGCCGTGACCCTGTGGGCCGCGCCGTCCGAGCGGTACGCCGACGACACGTGGTGGATGGTCGAGGGCGTCGCCGAGTACATCGACCACGGCGACCGGGCCCTTGAGGACTACGACCGCATGTGGGACGTGACCGACTACGTCGCCCAGGGCGGCTGCGCCACCGACATCCTCCCGCCCGACGAGGACGACGACACGCTCGCGGGCTCCGGCAAGTACGGCTGCGGGTTCCTCGGCGTCCACTACATGATCGAGACCTACGGGGTCGACGCGTTCGCCGAGTTCTTCGGGCTGACCGCGCGCGAGGGCACCCCCGCGGTCGACGCCGCGCAGACCGTCTACGGAAAGGACTACGCGGCGATCATGGAGGAGATTACGGCGTTCATTGCCCAGACCGTGTGAGATCGGGTGTTGCCGGGTGGCGCGGACTGCCGTAACATGAGCAACATCCCAATCGAAAGACATCAACGTCACGCTTCGTGACGACCGACTTGTTTCGGTTCATAGGGCATTCGCGTCCACCGCACCTCTAACACATCACACAACCCCACGTCCTTGCACAGGCAATAGTGCTCGCAACAGCCCTCGACAGAACGGTGAGACACATGAGCGAACCCGGGGACCTCCTCGACGAGGTCAAGTTCTTGACGGTGACGGAAGTGGCCGAGTTGATGCGCGTCTCGAAGATGACGGTGTACCGGCTCGTCCACAACGGTGAGATCGCGGCGGTGCGGGTGGGGCGCTCCTTCCGCGTCCCCGAGAGCGCCGTGAAGACCTACCTCTCCGAGGCTCTCCAGACGGACGAGTGACCCCGCTCGGCCAGTCCCGGCCCCGCCACGCGCGAGCTGTGACGGGGCCTTCGCTCGAACTCGCCCGGCGAGGGGGCCGCCGGAGGGACGGGCTAGGCTGGTCGGGCTCTAACTATCGTCTAGTCAACACCTGTGAGGAAGCTCTATGGGCTCGGTCATCAAGAAGCGGCGCAAGCGCATGGCGAAGAAGAAGCACCGCAAGCTGCTCCGCAAGACCCGCGTTCAGCGTCGCAAGCTCGGCAAGTAACCGAGGCGACCGGCTTCCGAGCACCTGCGGGTAGGCTGGGCCACATGCCAGAGTTCGATGCCGTGTTCGCCTTCGATGTCCGGGGCGTGATCTCGCAGATCATCGGATACGGAGCCGCGCTCCTGTCCCTGATCGCCGTCATCCACTGCGCAGTGCAGAAGCCCGAGGCCTTCAACGCCGTCGGCACCCTCTCGAAGGGCACCTGGATCGGGCTCCTCGTCGTGAGCATGGTGCTGGCGCTCCTCTTCGGCGGCTACGGCCGGCTCAACCTGTTCGCACTCGTCGCCGTCGCGGCGGCACTGGTGTACCTCCTGGACGTCCGAACGGGCATCAAAGACATCGGCGGCAGCACCTACTGAGGTGCGACCTCGCGCCGGAGCGATCTGACTTGCGGAAAGCCGCGCCAGCTGATGCTGGCGCGGCTTTCGGTGTGCCCTTTAGTACTTGACGACGCCGCGGGCCATCTCCCGCAGGCGCGCGACCCGCTGCGCCGTCGGCGGGTGCGTCGAGAACAGGCTCGCGAGCCCGCCCCCGCGCAGCGGCGACTCGATCATGAGGTGCGACTGCTCCGCGATCCGGCTGTCCGCCCGCGCGGGCATCCGGTCGACGCCCGCGGAGATCTTCTCCAGGGCGCTCGCGAGGGCCAGCGGGTCGCCCGTCAGGCGCGCGCCGTCGGCGTCCGCCTCGTACTCGCGCGACCGCGACACGGCCATCTGGATCAGCCCGGCCGCGACCGGCCCGAGGATCATCGTCAGCAGCAGGACCAGCGGGTTCGGCCGGTCCTCGTCGTCGGACGCGAAGAACGGCAGGAACATCGCGAGGTTCGCGAGCATCGTGATGATACTGGCGAGCGCGCCCGCGACCGATGAGATGAGGATGTCGCGGTTGTAGACGTGCGACAGCTCGTGGCCGATGACGGCCCGCAGCTCGGCGGGCGTCAGCAGGCGCACGATCCCCTCGGTGACCGCGACCGCCGCGTGCTGCGGGTTGCGGCCCGTCGCGAACGCGTTCGGCTGCATCGTGGGGGAGACGTAGAGCCGCGGCATCGGCTGGCCCGCGCGCTGCGCGAGCTCGCGGACCGTCGCGTACAGCTGCGGCGCCTGCGCCTCGGTCACGGGCCGCGCCCGCATCGCGCGCAGGGCGATCTTGTCGGAGTTGAAGTAGGCGTAGGCGTTCATGCCGACCGCGATCACCGCGGCGATGAGGACGCCCGTGGAGCCGCCGAAGGCGTAGCCGATGGCGATGACGATCGCCGACATCGCGCCGAGCAGCACCGCCGTCTTGAGGCCGTTGTGGTGCTTCATGGTGGTTGGTTTCCCTCCTGGTGGGAAATGCAACGTCCTGGTTACGGCCAGTATTTCTGGACGAACTGGGAATTCACCGGGAAACGGACGTGAAGTCCAACACCAGCTGCGGCGCCAGCGACACCGCGACGACCGCGACGGCGGCGACTGCGAGCGCGACCGCGTACCGCCTCGGAACGGGCCCTGACCTGCCGGTGAGCACCGCGCGCGCCAGCGGCAGGTAGTACGCGAGCCCGACGACCGCTCCGGCCGCGACCACCACGGCCAGCCACACCGCCGACGACGCGAGCACTTCGAGCACCGCGACCTTCGCGACCGTGCCCGCGAGCGCGGGCGGCAGGCCCGCCAGTCCGATGACCGCGAACAGGAACACCGCCGCGGGCAGCGGCGCGGCCTTCCACAGGCCGCCGAGGTCGACGACCGCGCCGCCGTCCCCGGTGCGCACGGCCGTGAGCGCCGCGAAGACCCCGGCCTCCAGGAGCACGAAGAACACCGCGTATGCGAACGCCGCGGAGGCGGCCGCGCCGACGTGCTCGCTGCCCTCCGCGGTCGCGACGACGGCGAGCGGCGCGAGCGCGTACCCGGCGTGCGCGATGCCCGACCAGGCGAGGAGCGGCACGGTGCGGCGCTGCGCGAGCGCCCCGAGGTTCCCGACCGCGATCGAGGCGACCGCGAGGACGGCGACGACGAGCCCGGCGCTCGCGGTGTTCGGGAGTCCGAAGGCGACGACCCAGACGATCGCGACGGCGCCGCCGAGCTTGGAGGCGCTCGCGAGGTACGTGGCGACGGGGAGCGGGGCGCGTTCGAGGACGAGCGGCGCCCAGGCGTGCAGGGGCGCGGCGGCGAGTTTGAAGGCGAGCCCGGCGAGGAGGAGCGCGGTCCCGGCGGCGGTGAGGCCCGCGTGGGCGCCGCCGAGGGCGGTCGCGAGTCCTTCGAGGTGGACGGTGCCGGTGGCGGCGTAGAGGAGTGCGGCGCCCATGAGGGCGGTCGCGGAGGAGGTGACGGAGGCGATGAGGAAGGTCGTCCCGGCTTCGGCGCCGTCGCGGCCGGGGCGCGTGACGAGGACGTACAGGGGGAGCGTGAGGGTCTCGACGGCGACGACGAGGGTGATGAGGTCGCGCGCCCCGGCGAGCGCGATGCCGCCCGCGGCGGAGGCGGTGAGGAGGAACCAGTACTCGCCGGGCTGCTTCCCGCTGATCGCGGCGACGAGGACGGCGAGGCTGGCGAAGAGGGCGGCGGCGCCCATGGCGGCGTCGTCGGCGACGTAGGAGTGCCACTCGCCGACGGCGAACGTGGCCCGGTCGGGCCCGACGCCGATCCAGACGGCGGCGACCGCTGCGGCGGCGAGCCCGGTCATGCTGGCGGCCTTGGCGAACCGTCCGGTGAACAGGGCGGCGACGGCGGTGGCCGCGGCGAGGTAGAGCGGCAGCATCGCGGCGTGGTCGATCGCTTGGGCGCGCATCAGAGGCGGCCCTCCGCGAACAGGGCCAGGAGCGGGCCGGGGACGAGGCCGAGGAGGAGGGTCCCGGCGACGAGCGGGGACCAGACGGCGGCTTCGGCGGCGGAGACGTCCCCGATGCCGAAGGCCGCGGGGGCGACGGGGCCGTGGCTGACGTGCTTGAGCATCCGCAGCAGGTAGGCGGCGGCGAGGAACGCGCCGAACGCGGCGGCCGCGGCGAGGACGAGCCAGGCGCCGCCGCGTTCGGCCGCGGCGTAGACGGTGAACGCCTCGCCCCAGAACCCGGCGAGGCCGGGCAGGCCGAGGGAGGCGAGCGCGGCGAACCCGAGGAGCCCGGCGAGCGCGGGCGCGGCGAGGCGCAGGCCGCCGAGGGCGGTGAGGCTGCCGGTGTGGGTGCGGGCCTTGAGGGCTCCGGCGAGGAAGAACAGGAGGGGCGTGACGAGGCCGTGCGCGAGGTTCCCGAACAGGGCGGCGCGGACGCCCGCTTCGGTGCCGGCGGCGAACGCGAGGACCACGAATCCCATGTGGCCCACCGAGGAGTACGCGATGAGGCGCTTGAGCTCGGGCAGGCGCAGGCACACGAGCCCGGCCACGAGGATCCCGAGCGCGGCGAGGACGGCGAGGACGGGTGCGGCGTCGGCCGCGCCGTCGGGCGCGAGGCCCCCGGCGACGCGGATGAGGCCGTAGGTGCCGAGCTTGAGCAGCACGCCCGCGAGGAGGACCGAGCCGACGGTGGGCGCGGCGGTGTGCGCGTCGGGGAGCCACGAGTGCAGCGGCCACAGCGGCGCCTTGACGGCGAACCCGATGGCCAGGAGGGAGAACACGAGCAGCGAGACGTCGCCGCCGACGCCGCCTGCGGCGATGATCGCGCCGAGGTCGGCGGTCCCGGTGTCGGCTATCGCGACGAACAGCCCGGTGGCCATGAGCAGCGACCCGGCGATGGTGAACAGCGCGAACTTCGCGGCGGCCCGCCGCCGCGTCCGCGGGTCCCCGAACCGGTGGACGATCGCCCACATCGGGAGGAGGACCGCTTCGAACGCGATGAAGAACAGCACGAGGTTGTCGGCGAGGAACACGAGCGTCGAGGCGGCCTGCACGGCCAGCAGCAGCGCGGTCAGCACGGGCGACTGCCACCCGTCCCGCTCCTCCCCGCCGGCTCCGGCCCCGGCTCCGGCGGGCACCCCATGCACCGGCGCCGCCGCCAGGGGAGGCCCCCCGTTTTCAACGCTACCCGCACCATCCTGAAGGGAACCTGAAGCGCCCGTTGCCACCTGAAGGTGACCTGAAGTCGCCGGACTGGCGGCGCGCACGCCGATCAGCGGGTCCCCGCCGCTCGGGGACCCCCCGTTTTCAACGCTACCTGCGGGTTCCTGAAGGGGAGCTGAAGCGGGCTGAAGGGAACCTGAAGCGTGGTCGGCGCCGTAGAGGTCGGCGGCGCGCTGCTCGGCGCCGACGGCGTTGTGGAGGCAGCAGAGGACCCCGAGGAGCGCGGTGAGGAGCGCGAGGGTCCACGAGACGCCGTCGACCGCGAGCGCGAACTCGAGGTGGAGCGAAGGGGCCCAGGGGATCGCGAGGCGGTGCCACCAGGTCGCGCCGTCCCCGGCGATCAGCGCGCCGGTGTCGCGTCCGACCGGCAGTAGCGCCACCGCCGCGAACGCCAGCACCGCCGCCCCGGTCCCGATCCAGTGCGCGTACGGCTTCCGCCGCAGCGCCCACACCGCGAGCGCCCCGAGAGCGGGCAGCGCCGCCGCCAGTACCAGCATCGCGTTCACCCGCCCACCTCGCTCCGGCCTGCCGCGGTCAGCGGTCCCGCTGCGCCCACTGGTCCTCGGCGGCCCCGCGGGTCCGCTTCGCGGCGTTCGCGTCCGCGTGCCCGGCGATGCGGACCGGCACCGCCGTCAGCGCGGTCGCGTCTGCTGCGACCGGCGGTCAGCGGTCCCGCTGCGCCCGCCGGTCCTCGGCGGCCTCGCGGATCCGCTTCGCGGCGTTCGCGTCCGCGCGCACGGCGATCCGGACCGGCACCGCCCTCTGCGCGGTCGCGTCTGCTGCGACCGCGCCGGTCGGCGGGAACCGCTGCGCGGCGCCCGCGCGCCCGCGCGGCGGGCCGGTTCGGCGCGTTCAGCTCCACAGGCTCACCCCGATCGCGACCGCCGCGACGACGAGCGTCCCGGCGGCGCTCAGGCGCAGATACCGGACCAGGCCGCCGCGGTGGCCCGCCGCCGTGCTCTCGGCCGCGGCGAGGGTCGCCCGTGCGGACCCTTCGACGGCGGCGCCGTCGACGAGGCGCACGTCCAGGGTCGTCGCGGCAGCGCTCAGTGCCGCCGCGGCGCCGCGGGTCGCCTTGGCCGCGAGGCGTTCGGCGTACAGGCCCTCGGCGAGCGCGCTTCGCGCGCGGCCGAGGACGCGGGCCGGGTCGCGGTCGGGGACCGGTTCGCGGGCGCGGCCGTCGCGCCACCAGGAGTCGGCGACCACGGCGATGCCGCCGAGCGTGGCGAGCAGCAGCAGCGCCATCAGGTCCCCGTGCAGCTCGGGCACCTCGAACGGCCCAGCGTAGTAGAGGGCACCGACAAGCACGGTCGCCGCGGTGAGCGCCCACAGGCTGAACGACTCCGCGCGCGGCACCGCGGGCAGCGCCGCCGGGCCCGCGCCGCGCCAGAACAGCAGCAGCCACAGCCGCGTCGCGTACGCCGCCGTCAGGATGCTCGCGCCGACGCCCGCCCAGAACACGACGACACCGGCCGGGGTCCCGGCCTCGTAGGCCGCGCCGAGCACGGTCTCCTTCGAGTAGAACCCGCCCAGCGGCGGCAGGCCCGCCATCGCGGCGAGGCCGATCGTCATGGCCCAGAACGCGAGCCGCGAATCGCCCGGCCGCAGCCGCGTCGCCCGCAGCGACCCGTCCGTGCCCGCCAAGGCGATCACGACGCCCGCGGTCAGGAACAGCAGCCCCTTGAACGCCGCGTGCGCCACGAGGTGGAACAGCGCCGCGTCCCCGGCCGCGACCGCCACGGCCGCGAACATGAACCCGACCTGCGAGACCGTCGACCACGCGAGCACGCCCTTGACGTCCCGCGCCGCCAGCGCGCACAGCCCCGCGCCGACCATCGTCACCGCCGCCACGACCGCGACGACGAGCAGCAGGTCCGCGGGCCACGCGGGCAGGAGTCGCGTGAGCACGTACGCGCCCGCCGCGACCATCGTCGCCGCGTGGATGAGCGCCGACACCGGCGTGGGCCCGGCCATCGCCGGGGGGAGCCAGATCTGGAGGGGGAACTGTGCGGACTTCCCGATGCAGCCGAACAGGATCAGCAGCATCGCGGCCCCGGGCGCGTCGTGGATCTCGCCGATGCGGAAGCTGCCCGCCGAGACGCCGAGGACCATGACGCCGAGGACGAACGCCACGTCGCCGAAACGGGTCACCAGGAACGCCTTCGCGGCCGCGCCCGGCGCCTGCGGGAGTTTCGCGTAGTGGGCGATGAGGAGGTACGAGCAGGCGCCCATGACCTCCCAGCCGATGAGGAGGAGCACGAGGTCGTCGGCGGCGACGACGAGGAGCATCGCGGCGCAGAACAGGTTGACCTGGGCGGCGAAGGGCGCGTAGCGCGGGTCGTCGCGCAGGTACGCGGCTGAGTAGAGCTGCACCAGGAGCGACACGAACCCGGTGGCGAGCGCGACGGCGCACGCGCCGGGGGAGAGGTCGAGGGCCGCGGTGACGGTCGCCGAGCCGAAGTCGGCGAGCACATAGGACGCCTGCGGGTTCGCGAACGAGACCGCGGCGGCGCACAGCAGCGCGGCGCCCGGGCCCGCGTAGGCGAGGATGACGGCGAGGTCCCTGCGGCGCACCAGGAGTCCGGCGAGGCCCGCGGCGGCGGGGGCGGCGACGAGGAGCCAGGCGAGGGCGGTCACCGGGACACCCGCCGCTCCGCGGCCTGTTCCGCGGCCCCGTCGGCGGGGTCGTCTTCGGGGAGGCCGTCGGTGTCGATGGAGGCGCGCTCGCGCCAGAGGTTGAGCACGAGCGCGAGCCCGACGCCGACTTCGGCGGCGGCGATGACCACGATGAACAGCGCGAAGCTCTGCCCGGTGTGGGAGCGGACGACGAGGTCGGTGGTGACGAGGACGAGGTGGACGCCGCCGAGCATGAGCTCGGCGGCGGCGAGCTGGAGGACGGCGTTGCGGCGCGTGAGGACGCCGTAGAGGCCGATCGCGAAGAGGCCCACGGCGATCAGGTATCCGATCAGCGGATGCACTGGATCCTCCCCGGCGGGAGGGGATCGGTCGATCGGGGCCACATGGCCCCATCTTGGACCACGCGGGTCGTGAAAGTCCAGACCCGGGGCCGTGTCGATCCGCCTGAACGGCGGGCCGCGGGCCCGGCCCGCCCCCCGGTCACCACCGGCCCCACGGCCCACGCGCGGCCGGGGGCGGGTCACCACTCGGCGCGGCGGCGCTCCATGCCGTCGAGGATGAGGTCCAGGCCGATCGCGAACTCGTCGCCGTACGCGTACCCGGGCTTCATCGCGTGCTCCACGGCGATCTCGACGAGGTGCGGGAACTGGTCTTGGGCCTGCGCCATGATGCCTTCGGTGAGGGCCTCCATGTCGTCGCCGCCCGAGGAGTCGAACGGCAGCGCCGCCTCCTGAATCGCGAACCCGTACACGTAGCTGTCGAGCAGCGAGATCGAGTGGGCGGCACCGGCGACGGAGAACCCGTCGCCGCGCAGGCACCCGAGGACCGCGTCGTGGTGGCGGAGGGTCGCGGGCCCGGCGTTGAGCCGCGAGTCCATGAGGCCGACGGCCCACGGGTGGCGGCCGAGGGCCGCGCGCATCGACCCGGCCCGCCGCCGCATGCCCTCGCGCCAGGGCTCGCCCCGCTCGGGCAGGTCGACTTCGGCGAAGACGAGGTCGACCATGCCGTCGAGGAGCTCGTCCTTGTTCTTGAAGTGGTGGTAGAGCGCCATGGCGCGGACGCCGAGGCGCTCGGCGAGCCGGCGGGTGCTGGGCACTTCACCGCCCGCGGCGTCGGCCATGTCGACGGCGGCCCGCAGGACTTTCTCCCTGGTCAGCGAGCCGCGGGCCGAGCCTGCGGCGGGTTCGTCGGTCACGTGGTGCTCCTGTCCATCCGCCGTACTTTACACCGTACAGTTTTCCTGTACAGTGTAAAGGAGCAAGCACCCTTCACGTGAGGAGCACGTCATGGAACCCATCCCGCAGACCGGCGTCGGCAAGAAGGTCTGCATCGTCGGCGCCTCCGGCAAGCTCGGCCGGTACATGGTGCGGCACGCGCTCGACCGCGGCTACGAGGTCGTCGGCGTCTGCCGCGAGAAGAGCGTCCACAAGCTCGACGACTACGCCGGGCGCATCACCGTCCACGGCGCCTTCACGAACGACCGCAACGTCGTCGAGCGCGCGGTCGAGGGCTGCGACGCCGTCCTCACCGTCCTCGTCCCCTGGGGCGTCCACGACTACGCGTCCGGCACCGCCAAGGCGGTCATGGACTTCGCGAAGCCCGGCGCGCGGCTGATCTACTCCTGCGGCTGGCACATCACCCGCGACGGCGAGGACCGCTACAAGCGCGGCATCAAGGCCGCCGTCGCCTTCGCCAAGTTCATGAAGATCACGCGCCTCGTCGACATCGCCGACCAGTACCGGGCGACCGACCTCATCTTCAACAGCGACACCCGCTGGACCGTCGTGCGCGGCAGCGACCTCGAAGAGGGCGAGGGCCAGGGCCTGCCGGTCTGGAGCCGCCACGTGGGCGACCCGGTCCTGGAGAGCAACCTGACCCGCCGCACCGACTTCGCGCTGTTCATGGTCGCCGCCATCGAGGACGACGCGCTCGTGCGCGAGGCCCCCGCCATCAACGGCCGCCTCACCCCGTCGGCGCTCGCCCACGCGGCGGAGGCCGCCTAGCGCAGCAGCAGGTCCGCGAGCGCGAACGCGAACAGCGCCACGGCCACGAAGCCGTTGGCGGTGAAGAAGGCCCGGTTGACCTTCGACAGGTCGCCGGGCCGCACGATCGAGTGCTCGTAGACCAGCGCGGCCGAGACGAGCGCGAGGCCGATCCAGTACAGGAGCCCGAACCCGGTGAGCAGCCCGAACCACGCGAACAGGGCCACGGTGACCACGTGCGCGATGGAGGAGGCGTGCAGCGCGGCCTTGACGCCCCAGCGCGCCGGGGTCGAGTGCACGCCGATCTCGCGGTCGATCGCCACGTCCTGGCAGGCGTAGATCAGGTCGAACGCGCCGATCCAGAGCCCCACGGCCGCACCGAGGACGAACGCCGGGCCCGAGCCCGCGAACGTGCCCGTCACGGCCAGCCACGCGCCGACCGGGGCGACCATCTGCGCGAGGCCGAGGATCGCGTGCGGGTAGTCCGTGAACCGCTTCGCGTACGGGTAGACGATGAGCGGCGCGACGGCGAGCGGGCTCAGTGCGAAGCACAGCGGGTTGAGCAGGAACGCCGAGGCGAGGAGCGCGACGAGGCTGACGGCGCAGCCGACGTACGCGGTCCTGAGCGAGACCTTCCCGGTGACCAGCTCGCGCTGGGCGGTGCGCGGGTTCTGCGCGTCGATCCTGCGGTCGATGATCCGGTTGGCGGCCATGGCGAGGGTGCGGGCGGCGACCATCGCGACGGTGACGAGGACCAGGTCCCCCCAGGAGAACGCGTCCTCCAGGGTCATGACCGTGAGGGTCGAGAGGTACGCGAAGGGCAGCGCGAACACCGAGTGCTCGAAGGCGACGAGCTTCAGGAAGTCCTTGACGTGATTGGGTCTGGAGGCGGTGTCAGTCAATTCCGTATTCTTTCCAGCGTCGGTCCACAGTGGCCTTCACGGACGCGCTCATGCGCATCGCCTCCGGCCAGCCGCGCGTATACCCTTCCTCGGGCCACTTCGCGGTCGCGTCGATCCCGGCCTTGCCGCCCCAGAACTGGTGGTACGACGCGTGGTCGAGGTGGTCCACCGGGCCCTCGGTCAGCAGCAGGTCCCGCGAGTAGTCCACGTTCCCCAGGGCGCGCCAGGCGACCTCGCGGTAGTCGTGCACGTCGCAGTCGGCGTCCACGACGACGATGAGCTTCGTCAGGCTCATCATCTGGAGGCCCCAGATCGCGCTCATCACCTTCTGCGCCTGCTTCGGGAACTTCTTGTCGATCGAGACGATCACGCAGTTGTGGAACACCCCCGCGGCCGGCATGTCGTAGTCCACGATCTCCGGGATCATGATCTTGACCAGCGGCAGGAACGTCCGCTCCGTCGCCTTCCCCAGCCCGTGGTCCTCCTGCGGCGGCGCCGAGGTGATGATCGTGTGGTAGACCGGGTTGCGCCGCATCGTCATCGCCTCGACGTGCATCACCGGGAACGGCTCCACCGGCGTGTAGAACCCCGTGTGGTCCCCGAACGGGCCCTCCGGGAGCCGCTCGCCCGGCTCGGCCCAGCCCTCCAGGACGATCTGCGCGTTCGCCGGGACCTGGAGCGGCACGGTCAGGCAGTCGGCCATCTCGACCCGCTCGCCGCGCAGGAACCCCGCGAACAGGTACTCGTCGATGTCCGGCGGCAGCGGCGCGGTCGCCGCGTACGCCATCACCGGATCCGCGCCGATCGCGATCGCGACCGGCAGCCGCTCGCCGCGCTTCTCGGCCTCGGCGTAGTGGGACGTCGAGTTCTTGTGGATCTGCCAGTGCAGGCCGATCGTCCGCTCGTCGTGCTGCTGGAGCCGGTACAGGCCGACGTTGCGCTTTCCCGTCTCGGGGTGCTTGGTGTGGGTGAGCCCGAAGTTGTGGAAGACCCCGCCGTCGCCGGGCCACACCTGGAGGCCCGGGAGGATGTTGAGGTCCACGTCGTCGCCGGTGAAGACGACCTCCTGGCACGGCGCCTTCTTCACGCGCTTGGGCGGCACCGACTTCAGCTGCATGAGCTTCCCGAGGCCGTCGCGGATGCCCGCCCAGCCGACGGGCAGCTCGGGCTTGGCGAGCTCGCCGATGCGCTGGCCGATCTCGTCGAGGTCGCCGACGCCGAGGGCCTTCGCGGTGCGGGAGGTGGTCCCGAACAGGTTGATCGCGAGGGGGATGTCGCTCCCGGCGGGGTTCTCGAACAGGAGCGCGGGCCCGCCGTCGCGGACGACCCGCTGCACGATCTCGGAGATCTCCAGGTGCGGGTCGACCTCCGCTGAGATCCGCTTGAGGTCGCCGTCGGCTTCGAGGGCGGCCAGGAACGACTGGAGGTCGTCGTAAGGGAACTTGGGTGCCACGGACCCCATTCAACCACCCGGGGCCGGACCCGCCCGGCGAGGCCGATGCGGAGTGAACACGGTCCTTCGCGCGGAGTTCACGGGACCGTCGCACCCCGGCGGTACGATTCCGTGTGATCTACTTAACGATACGGTACCGTATCGTTTCGGAATGCCGTAGAGTTCTCACCAACACCAGGCCGCGCCCTGCGAAGCCCCAGGCTCACGAGCACGCGCCTCCCGCGCCCGGGACGTCACCCGTCCCGCCCGCGGCACCGCCATCGAGACGACGGCACCACACCACCCGCGGTATCGGCGCCGCGGCGACATCTCCGCACCGCCAGGTGCGATCGCAGAAATGGAAACCCTGTGAGCGAAACCCGTTCCGTTCCGGCCCCAGCGGCGGGAACCGACGACGACCAAGGCCACCCCCGCAGGTGGGCCATCCTGAGCGTCCTCGTGCTCAGCCTCATCGTGGTCGTCCTCGACAACACCGTCCTGAACGTCGCCATGAAGACCCTCGCGGACCCCGAAGCGGGCGTCGGCGCGAGCCAGAGCGACCTCGCCTGGATGATCAACTCGTACACGCTCGTCTTCGCGGGCCTCCTGTTCGCGTCCGGCATCATCGGCGACCGCATCGGCCGCAAGCGGATGCTCCTGGCCGGCCTCGTCGTCTTCGGCGCCGCCTCCCTGCTCTCCGCCTACGCGTCCTCGCCCGACCAGCTCATCTGGTACCGCGCCCTCATGGGCGCCGGCGCGGCGATCATGATGCCCTCGACGCTGTCGCTCCTGCGCAACGTCTTCTCCGCCAAGGAGTTCCCGAAGGCCCTCGGCATCTGGACCGGCGCGGTCGGCATCGGCGGCGCCATCGGCCCGATCGTCGGCGGCGCGCTCCTCGACCACTTCTGGTGGGGCTCGGTCTTCCTCATCAACGTCCCGATCGTCGTGTTCGGCCTCATCGCCATCACGATCCTCGCGCCCGAGTCCAAGGGCAGCCAGGCCAGGGCCGACTTCGTCGGCATGGCCCTGTCCATGGTCGGCCTCGTCAGCCTCACCTACGGCATCATCGAGGCCGGCGACGCCGGCTCGTGGACCGGTATCGAGGTCTGGGGCACCATCGCCCTCGGCGTGGTCGTCCTCATCGGGTTCGTCCTCTGGGAGCGGCGCATCCCGCACGCCTCCCTCGACATGAAGCTGTTCAAGAGCACCCGCTTCTCCGCGTCCTCGGCGATCATCACCCTGACGTTCTTCGGGATGATGGGCCTGATGTTCTTCATGACCTTCTACCTCCAGATCCTGAAGGGCTACTCGCCGCTGGAGACCGGCCTGCTGTTCCTGCCGTTCGGCGCCTCCATGCTCGTCTTCGCGCCGCTGTCGAACACGCTCGTGAACAAGTTCGGCGCCAAGGCCGTCGGCATCGTCGCGATGCTCCTGGTCATCGCCAACTTCGCGGTCACCGCGTTCGTCTACGAGGCCGACACCTCGGTCTGGGTCATCATCGCCCTGTTCTTCATCACCGGCGCCGGCATGGCCAACCTCATGCCGCCCGCCATGAACACGCTGATGGCCTCGGTCCCCAAGGAGAAGGCCGGCGTCGGCTCCGCGCTCGCCAACACGCTCCGCCAGGTCGGCGGCGCGCTCGGCGTGGCCGTGCTCGGCACGATCATGGCCCAGTCCTACCAGTCGCAGATCGGCGACGCGGCCCCGCAGCTGCCCGAGGCCGCCCGCGAGTCCTTCGCGTCGACCTACGGCGCCTTGGAGACCGGTGCGATCCCGGCCGACGCCGCCGCCCAGGTGGCGCAGGCCGCGAACGACTCGTTCATCCACGCCCTGCACTCGACGGCACTCGTCGCGATCGGCGTCGGCGTCCTCGGACTCATCGTCATCGCGCTGTTCTTCCCCGGGAAGCGCCGCGCCGAAGGGACCGAAGCCCCCGCCGAAGCGGCCGAGCCCGCGCTCGTCGAGGTCTGAGGGACAATCGAGTCATGCGACCCGAGCTCCGCGATGCGACCGCCCACCACCGGGCCCCTGCGCCGACGACCCCCGCCAAGGGCCGCCCACGCAGCCAGGCGGTGAGCGAGTCCATCCTGGAAGCGGTGCTGGACCTCATCGCGGAGCACGGGAACGTCACCGACGTCAGCGTCGAGGGCGTCGCGGAGCTGTCGGGCGTCTCGAAGGCCACCATCTACCGGCGCTGGTCCTCCAAGGAGGAGCTCGTCGCCGCGGCCTTCGAGAGCATCAAGGCCCCCGCGCCCGAGGGGATCCCGCACACCTCGCTGCGCGACGACCTCGTGTACCTCGGCAACAACATGCGCCGCACCTACGGCCCCCGCGACATGAAGGTCGTGCGGTGCATGATGACCGTCTTCCACGAGGACCCCGAGTACCGGCGCCACCACGACCGGCTCGTGGAGCTGCGGCGCAAGTACGTCCACGACACGTTCGCCTACTGGGCCGAGCGCGGCGAGATCGCCCCGGACCTCGACCTCGACCTGGCGGTCGCGATGTTCACCAGCCCGCTCCTGACGATCTTCGTCTACGGGCAGTACGCGCACCTCCAGGCCGACGACACCGTCGAGCGCTTCGTCGACCACCTCCTGCGCGGCCTCGGCGGCCCGCTCTGCGAGGCCCGCAACCCGTAAGGGGCGCACACGCACCGCGGCCCCGGCCGGTCATGTGACCGGCCGGGGCCGCGGCGCGTCGCACTCAGGTTTGCGACCGGGCCCCGCCGTCCCGCGGGGCCCGGTCTCCGGAAGGAACCGAGGATGTGGTCAGGGGGCCCGGCGATCCGCCTCCCGGAACGCCGGGCCCGGTACTGCGCCCCTAGTTGATGGGCGGGTAGGCGTTCTCCAGGAGCTCCTGGAACTGCTCCGAGGACCAGTGGCCCGACAGCGGCATGTCGTCGCGCGCCCCCGAGGGGTTGTTGCCGTTGCGGATGTTCCCGCCGTAGTCCGGGTCGCACATCTCGTCGAAGCCCTTGCCCTCGTCGTTCGGGATGGCCTCCGACGCGCCGTCGGACTCGCCCGGGGGCTTGATCCAGACGTAGGCGTCGATCCAGGACTCGGGGTCGGCCTGCGGGCGCTCACCGAGGCCGGCGCCGGCCTGGTTGCACCAGTTGCCCTTCTGGAACCGCTGGTCGATGCGGGACTCGTCCACGAAGGTCACCGGGTTCGTCGAAGTCGACGGGCCGGTCGGGCGGTAGTCGCCGCCCCAGCCGTTGCGGCTGGTGTCGATCAGCATGCCGATGTCGGAGTTGAACCCGTTGTCGATGAGCTCCTCGCGGAAGGCCTCCGTGAAGTCCTTCTCGTTGTTGAAGTCGTTCCAGTCGACCCAGGGGAGGTTCGGGTTCTGGTTGAGCGCCTGGCCGCCGACGACCTGGTCGACCGCCCAGTAGGGCTCCTCCAGCACCGAGTAGTTCGCGGTGTTCGAGATGAAGCCGTGGACGTCGTCCGCGGTCATCCCGTTCTCACCGATGAGCGAGCCGAACAGGGCCGCCGCGGCGTGGAAGTTGTCGTACTGCGCGTTGGTGTCGCCCCAGCCGATCCAGCCGTGGTGGCCGGCGTCGATGTAGTTGTACGTGTTCGGCAGGGAGCCCAGCTCCGCCGTCGCGTACGAGACGCCGTCGACGTAGTTGCCGTTGGCCTTCATCGTGTCGCAGTTCGCGGTCGCTGTCGCCCGCGGCGTCACGTTGGTGACCAGGTTCGGCAGCGAGTCGATCTCGATGACGTTGACGATCTTCAGGTCGGCGTACTTCGCCTGACCCATGATGTCGACGATCGGGTCGATGTACTCCGTCTTGTACCGGCCGATCTCGGTCGCCCCGAGCTGGCCGTTCGACGCGAGCGCCGCGCAGTCGCGGCCCGGCAGGTTGTAGATGACGATCTGGATGACGTCCGCGCCCTGCGCGAGCGCCTCGTCCAGGTGGTCCTCCAGGCCCATCGAACCGGTGGTCGGGGAGCCGTTGCCGTAGATCGCGCTGGTCTGGTCCAGCCACACGCCGGTCGGCTCGTCCGCCACGGCGTCGCCGCCCGGCTCGGCCGCGGCGCGGTCGGACCACTGCGGGTTCACGTAGACCTGCGCGCCCGTGTACGGGTTGTCGACCTTGTCGCCGCCGCCCGGGTTGCCCGGGTCGTCGGTGGTCGGCGGCTCGCTCGTCGGCGGCTGCGTGGTGCCGTTGCAGACGTCGCCGTTGATGGAGAACTGCGCCGGCGTCGTGGAGGAGCCCGAACCGATGAAGCCGAACACCTCCTTGCTCTGACCGGACGCGATCGAGCCGTTCCAGCCGACGTCCTTACCGGTGAAGGCGGTGCCGCTCTGGGTGTAGCTCACGTTCCACGCGCTGGAGACGGTGGTGCCCGAGGGGAAGTTCCACTTGAGCTCCCAGCCGTTGATCGGCTCCTGGGCGGTGATGGTGACATTGGCCTGGAAACCGGAGCCCCAGCTGCTGACGACCTTGTAGTCGACCTTGCAGCCCTCTTCGGCGAGTGCCTGGTTCGCCGAAGCGAAGGTCAGCCCGGTCGCGGCGAGCGCGGCGACCGCGACGCCGATGACGGCCAATCTCCTTCGTTTCTTAGGTACTTGCATGTTTCGATGTCCTTCGGGGTTGAAGGGCCGCACGCGAGCAGCCCGGAACGGGTGTCCACCTAGGGAAGCGCTCCCAAGATGTGCATTGATAATCTCCGATATATAGATGGGCTGTCAAGAGGTCCGGCTGGATATTTCGCGCATGGGAGCGCTGGAGCCACCCGTTTCACGCCCGACCGGCCGCCCGGCAAGCGCTTGAATCAGTGAAAACGCTCCCGCGGAAACGCGAAGGGAGCCTTAGAAAAAGTTCTCGCCGGGGGAGCGCGCACGGCGGCGGGGCCGCGCTCCCGCGCGGCCCCGCCGTTTCCCGTGGGGCGGAGTGCCGGTCCGCCCTGTCCCCACCTAGCTCACGGGCGGGTACGCGTTCTCCAGGAGCTCCTGGAACTGCTCGGAGGACCAGTGGCCCGACAGCGGCATGTCGTCCCGGGCACCCGAGGGGTTGTTCCCGTTGCGCGGGTTGCCCTGGTAGTCCGGGTCGCACATCTGGTCGAAGCCCTTGCCCTCGTCGTTCGGGATCTCCTCGGAGGCGCCGTCCGACTCCCCCGGGGGCTTGATCCACACGTACGCGTCGATGCCCGCTTCGGGGCTCGCCTGCGGCCGCTCGCCCAGGCCGGCACCGGCCTGGTTGCACCAGTTGCCCTTCTGGATGCGCTGGTCGATGCGCGACTCGTCCACGAAGGTCACCGGGTCGGTCGAGGTCGACGGACCGGCGGGCCGGTCCGGGCCGCCCCAGCCGTTGCGGCTGGTGTCGATGAGCATGCCGACGCTGTCGTTGAACCCGTTGCCCACGAGCTCGTCGCGGAACGCGGTGGCGAAGTCGATCTCGCCGTTGAAGTCGTTCCAGTCGACCCACGGCAGGTTCGGGTTCTGGTTCAGCGGCTGCCCGCCGACGTTCTGGTCGACCTCCCAGTACGGCTCCTCGAGCACCGAGTAGTTCGCGGTGTTCGTGATGAAGCCGTGGACGTCGTCGGCCGTCATGCCGTTCTGGCCGATGAGCGAGCCGAACATCGCCGCGGACGCGTGGAAGTTGTCGTACTGCGGGTTCGCGTCGCCCCAGCCGATCCAGCCGTGGTGGCCCGCGTCCAGGTAGTTGTAGGTGTTCGGCAGCGCGCCGAGCTCGGCGGCGGCGTACGAGATGCCGTCCTGGTAGTTCCCGTTCGCGAGCATGGTGTCGCAGTTGGGGGTCGCGGTCGCCCGCGGCGAGACGTTCGTGACCAGGTTCGGCAGCGAGTCGATCTCGATGACGTTGACGATCCGCAGGTCCGCGTAGGCCGGGTCCCCCTGGATCTCGGCGATCGGGTCGATGTACTCGCTCTTGTACCGGTCGATCGCGTCCGCGGGCAACTCGCCGTTGGAGGCGAGCGCGGCGCAGTCGCGGCCGGGCAGGTTGTAGATGACGATCTGGATGACGTCCGCGCCCTGCGCGACGGCCTCGTCCAGGTGGTCGCGCAGCCCCATGGAGCCGGTGGTGGGGGAGTCGTTCCCCTCGATGGCGCTGGTGCGGTCGAGCCACACGCCGGTCGGCTCGTCCGCGACGGCGGCGCCGCCCGGCTCGGCCGCGGCGTTGGCCGACCAGATGGGGTTGACGTAGACCTGCGCGCCCTCGTAGGGGTTGTCGACCTTGGTCTGCTGGGTCTCGACGGGGTTGTCCTCGCCGCTGGTCTCCTCGGCGCCGGCCGTGGTCACCGCCAGGGCGCTGACGGTCGCGGCGGCGGCCGCCGCGGCGCCGAGCGCCACCAGTCTCCTGGGGCCGCTGTGGTGTCTGCTTCGGTTGAGCGTCATGTGCCTTCCCTTTGCTGGTCGGGGCTGGGGAACGGCTCCGCGTGTACCGGGTGTCCACGGAAGCGCTCCCAACATCACATCGAAGTTTGCCTATGTATCACAGTGATGTCAAGGGGTTCACGACCGGAGAATCCAGAAAAGTCAGATTGGCGGCATAGATGGCGACTCAGGGTATTGGTCCGGCTGCAAAGAGTGGGCAATTGCCCTAAAAGGAACAAATCAACTCCGATGTGGAATCGGGCCCCCGAATCCGGGCATGCGAAAAGCCGGTCCGTTCGCGCGTCTCCCTGCGGCCGGAAGGCCGTGGTGCGCTGCGCTGGACCGGCTTGTGCCAGGCAAGGTCTGCTGATTGGCGGCCGCTGTCGGCGGCCCGGCGGCTCGCGGCCGCGCTAGGACTGGGCGTTCCCCGATTCGAACGTGGCCTGCGCTCCGGCGTCCCCTTCGAGCAGGGCCCGGACCTCTGACTCGCGGAACCGACGGTGGCCGCCCGGCGTGCGAATGCTCCCGATCCTGCCCGCCGCCGCCCATCGCGTGACCGTTTTCGGATCGACGCGGAACAGCGAGGCGACTTCGCCGGGTGTGAGTAGGCGGTCCTCGGTCTCCATGATTTCTTCCTCCCCGTGATGAAGACTCACTTCGTGCGTTAAACCCATTACACCACTATTCAGTCAAACCTGCCATGAGTTCTTGGACATACTTTCGGTCGGTAGGTATTGCCTGAAAGTACCACGCGTATGTCAACGGCGCTCTGAGCTGTTTCCTTCGCTCTAGGAGTTCCCGGGTATGAGGTAGGCACAGGACCCAAGATGCAACTCCCGTTATCCTCATGGAGTGGACGAGATCGACCGGACCATCGTGAACCTCCTGCGCACCGACGGGCGGACCTCTTACGCCGAACTGGCGCGCAGGGTCGGTCTCACCGCGCCCTCGGTGCAGGACCGGGTCGTGAAACTGGAGCGCAACGGCGTCATCGCAGGCTACAAGGCCGTGATCGACTCCGAGGCGATCGGACTCGGGATCACCGCGCTCATTGGCATCATTCCCGACAATTCGGCGGACCACCTGGACATCTGCGAACGCCTCCGCGCCATTCCGCAGATCGAGTCGTGCTATTTCCTCGCCGGGGTCGAGTGCTACCAGCTCAAGGTCCGCGTCCCGAAGATGGCGGACCTCGAACAGCTGATCCATCGCGTCGGCGCGATTCCCGGTGTGGCGCAGACGCGCACGACGATCACGCTCTCCACGAAATGGGAGGACCGGCCGCAGCCGATCCCCGAGGACGGGGACGCCGATGGAGTCGGTTGACCGCACCCGCGACCGCCTCTGGACCAACTGGGCCATCACCGCGGTCGAGGCCGACGCGAACCGCTCCGCCGACACCCACCTGCTGCCGTTCCCGCTGCCGCCCGAGTGGGGCGTGGACCTGTACCTCAAGGACGAGTCGGCGCACCCGACCGGCTCGCTCAAGCACCGCCTCGCCCGGTCGCTGTTCCTGTACGCGATCTGCAACGGCTGGATCGACGAGGGGACGCCCGTCATCGAGGCGTCCAGCGGCTCGACGGCCGTCAGCGAGGCGTACTTCGCGCGGATGCTCGGCCTGCCGTTCACCGCGGTCATGCCCGAGTCCACCAGCCGCGCCAAGATCAGCCAGATCGAGTTCTACGGCGGCAAGGCGCACCTCGTCCGCGAGGCGTCCGAGGTCTGCGCCGAGGCCGAGCGGCTCGCGGCCGAGACCGGCGGGCACTTCATGGACCAGTTCACGTACGCCGAGCGGGCCACCGACTGGCGCGGGAACAACAACATCGCCGAGTCGGTGTTCGAGCAGATGCGCTTGGAGCGCCACCCGGTCCCGGCCTGGATCGTCGTCGGCGCGGGCACCGGCGGGACCTCGGCCACCATCGGCCGGTACGTGCGCTACCGGCGGCACGACACGAACCTGTGCGTCGTCGACCCCGAGCACTCGGCGTTCTTCGACGGCTGGCGCGACCGCGATCCCGAGGCGACGACCGCCCGCGGCTCGCGCATCGAGGGCATCGGGCGCCCGCGCGTGGAGCCCTCGTTCATCCCCGGCCTCGTCGACCGCATGGTCAAAGTGGACGACGCCGAGTCGATCGCGTGCCTGCGCTGGGCCTCGAAGCACCTCGGCCGGCCCCTCGGCGGCTCCACCGGCACCAACCTCGTCGCGGCCCTGTCGCTCATCGCCGAGATGCGCGAGGCCGGGCGCGGCGGCAGCATCGTCACGCTCCTGTGCGACTCCGGGCAGCGGTACGCCACCACCTACTTCAACGACGAGTGGGTCGCGGAGCAGGGCATCGACCTCGACGCGGCGGCCGCGCGGCTCGCCCCGCTCCTGCCCGCCTGACCCGATCGGGTGACACGAGCGCCGCAGGGCGGCGTTCTTGTCGGACCCCCGCGGGAGGATCGCCGCTATCTTCCCCGGGGTGGGTGGGGGTTCGGGATGGCAACGGGGGACGGGGACCTTGTGCGAGCGCTTTCCGCGCGTTACGATACCCGACAAAACAAATCGATAGTCATCAGTACGTAGATACTTCTTGAATCGTTTCACGTCCGCTGCGCGGTTCCCGGCGCACCGCACCGGCGGCGTCCTCCTCCGTCCCCCCACCGGCCGATCCCCGCCTCTCACAGGGGCCGCGGCGCCGCCACGGCGCCGCGGCCCTCGACCTTCGACGCACTGGAGCGCACATGTCCGAAACTCCGAACCCGCTCGGCGCCAAGCTGAGCCGCCGCTCGCTCGGCCTCCTCGCGGGCCTCGGCGCCGGCGCGGCCGCCGGGGGCCTCCTCGGCGCGGGCGCCGCGAGCGCGGCGTTCACCCCCGGCACCTGGTACCACCTCCAGTCCCGCTACTCCGGGCTGGTCCTCGAGATCGCCGGGGGCTCGACCGCCAACGCCGCCAAGCTCGTCCAGGGCAACCGCACCTACGCGACGAGCCAGCAGTTCCGCTTCGTGGACGCCGGCGGCGGCTACTACCGGATCGAGGCCCGCCACTCCGGGCAGGTCCTCGACGTCTACGGCAAGTCCACGGCCAACGGCGCCGACGTCATCCAGTACCCCTCCAACGGGCAGACCAACCAGCAGTGGCAGATCCTCGACGACGGCACCTGGCTGCGCTTCGTCAACCGCAACTCCGGCAAGGCCCTCGACGTCTGGGAGTGGAACATCGCGCTCGGCTCGCGCCTGTCCCAGTACGACTCGGCCGGCGGGATCAACCAGCAGTGGAAGCTCGTCCCCGCCGACGCGGCGCCCGCCTCGGGCGTCCCCACGATCTACATCGCCTCCGACTCCACCGCGCAGACCTACAACTCCTCGGTCTACCCGATGACCGGCTGGGGCCAGAAGCTCGGCGGCTGGATGGACGCCAACACGCGGATCGCCAACCACGCCATCGGCGGGCGCTCCTCGCGGTCCTTCATCGAGCAGGGGCGCCTGACCACGATCCTCAACGCGATCCAGCCCGGGGACTACCTGTTCGTCCAGTTCGGGCACAACGACGCGAGCACCGGCAACCCCGAGCGGTACACCTCGCCCGCGGACTACAAGATGTACCTGCGGGACCACTACATGGCCGGGGCCACCGCCAAGGGCGCGATCCCGGTCCTGCTCACGCCGGTCAACCGGCTCGACTACAACTCCTCGGGGCAGTTCAACGAGTCGTTCGCGACGTACGCCGCGAAGGTCCGCGAGCTCGTCAGCGAGACCGGGGTGTCCTTCATCGACCTCGGCGCCCGCTCGCGCGCCTACCTCAACGCGATCACCCCCGCGCGGGCCCAGGCCCAGGTGTTCATGCACCTCGCCGCCGGGGCCTACCCGGCCTACCCCGACGGGCTCGCCGACTCGACGCACTTCCAGGAGTACGGCGCGAACCAGATGGCGCGCCTCGTCGCCGAGGGCGCGAAGGCCCTGAGCCGCCCGATCGCCGCGCACGTCCGCTAGCGCGCACCAGGATCGTGCATCCTGTTTCCTATAGGATGCACGATCCGGCGGCCACCGCAAACCACCGCGAATCCGTCACCGTTTCCAACATGTATCGACATGTATTGACTTTCCGGGCTCCACTCGGTACCGTCCCGAAGGTAGCAACCGCTTGCCCCGCATTCTCCGACACGATTGAATCGTTTCACTCGTGTGTGCCGGGCGGGCACCCTCCTCTCACTACGGAAGTGAACATGAGGTCCATGACTCCTCGACCCCCTCGGCGCCGCCTCCTCGCGGCCGCCCTGGCCGGGGCGACCGCCCTCGCGGGCGTCCTCTCCGCGGGCGCCCCCGCCCAGGCCCAGGACGACGGCATCACCGTCTACCTCGCCTCCGACTCCACCGTCCAGACCTACGACCCCTACTACGAGCCGCAGGCCGGGTGGGGCCAGGTGATCGACCGGTACTTCGACGAGAACGTCACCGTCGCGAACCACGCGATCGGCGGCCGCTCCTCGCGGTCCTTCGTCGAGCAGGGCCGCCTCGACGCGATCCTCAACGAGATCCAGCCGGGCGACTACCTGTTCGTCCAGTTCGGGCACAACGACGCCACGGTCTCGGTCCCCGAGCGGTACACCTCGCCCGACGACTACAAGATGTACCTGCGGGACTACTACATCGCGGGCGCGATCGAGAAGGGCGCCATCCCGGTCCTCGTGACCCCGGTGTCCCGCCGCAGCTTCAACGCCGACACCGGCGAGTTCAACACCTCGTTCCCCGAGTACGTCGAGAAGGTCTACGAGCTCCACGAGGAGACCGGCGTCGCGATGGTCGACCTGTCGGCCTCCTCCCGCGCGTACCTCAACGAGATCGGGCCCGAAGAGTCCAAGTCGGTGTTCCTGCACGTCCCGGCCGGGGTCTACCCGAACCGGCCCAACGGCACCATCGACGACACGCACTTCCAGGAGTACGGCGCCATCCAGATGGCCCGCCTGGTCGCCGAGGAGACCGCCACGCTCGGGCTCCCGCTGAGCGACCACGTCGTGGACGTCGCGCCGCCGGACGCGGTCCCCGCGGCCCCGACCGGCCTCACCGCCGCGACCGTCGCGAACGCCAGCGTCACCCTCAACTGGGCCGACCAGGACGACGCCGACATCTACCGCGTCTACGTGCGCGAACCCGGCGGCGAGTGGCGCCTCGGCACCACGGCCACCGTCGGCGTCGGGCGCGTCTCGGGCCTGGCGGAGGAGACCGCGTACGAGTTCGCGGTGGCCGCCGTCAACGGCAAGGGCGAGTCGTCCTACTCGGACACCCTCGCGGTCACGACCGCGACCGCCGGCTTCAAGTACGACTTCGGGCCCGCGAGCCAGACCGTGGCCCCCGGCTACACCGAGGTCAACCGCGGCACCGCCTACACCGCCGAGCGCGGCTACGGCTTCACCACCGACATGGCCAGCGCGATCGACCGCGACCGCGGCGTCACGACCGACCCGCTCGGCTCCGACTTCGTGGCCTGGTTCGGCGGCTCGTACGACTTCGCCGTGGACGTGGCCGACGGCCTGTACTCCGCGCGCGTCTTCGTCGGCGACTACGTCGGCTCGGCCCGCACGAACCTGAAGTTCGAGGGCGTCGACTACGGCGCGGCGAACGCCGGGTCGAAGTCGATCCTCACCAAGGACTTCGAGGGCATCGTCGTCGAGGACGGCCAGCTCAACGTCACCGTCTCCGGCCAGACCGGGCACTTGAACGGCCTGGAGCTCACCAGGATCGGCGACGTCCCCGGCTCCGGCAACGAGGGCCCCGACGAGCCGTGCGCCGACTGCGCCGAGCAGATCGAGAGCCTTGACCGCGCCCCGGTCGCCGTGGCCGTCGAGGACGGGAACTACCTGTCCTGGCGCAGCCTCGCCAACGACCCGGAGGGGACGGCGTTCAACGTCTACCGCGACGGCCGCCTGCTCACGCCCGAGCCGACGGGGCTGACGAACCTCACCGACGCGGGCGGCACCGCCAACTCGACCTACTGGGTCGCGACGGTGTCCGAGGGCGTCGAGACCGGGTACACCGCGGCGTTCCAGGTCTGGGGCGACCAGTACGTGGACGTGGACATGCAGCGCCCCGAGGGCGGCACGACCCCGGACGGCGTCGCGTACACGTACGCGCCGACCGACGCGACGGTGGCGGACCTCGACGGCGACGGGACCCACGAGATCGTCCAGAAGTGGGACCCGTCGAACGCGAAGGACAACTCGCACAACGGCTACACCGGGAACGTCTACGTCGACGCGTACACGCTCCAGGGCGAGCTGCTGTGGCGCATCGACCTGGGCCGCAACATCCGCGCCGGGGCGCACTACACGCAGCTGGTGGCGTACGACCTCGACTCGGACGGCCGCGCCGAGGTGGCCCTGAAGACCGCCGACGGCACCGTCGACGGGACCGGGGCGGTCATCGGCGACGCCGACGCGGACTACCGCAACAGCACCGGCCGCATCCTGGAGGGCCCGGAGTTCCTGACGGTCTTCAACGGCCAGACGGGCGCCGCGATGGAGACCGTCGACTTCTCGCCTGAGCGCGGCGACATCTGCCAGTGGGGCGACTGCTACGGCAACCGCGGCGACCGGCTCATGGCCGCCGTGGCCTACCTCGACGGCGTCCACCCCTCGCTCATCACCAACCGCGGGATCTACGCGAAGACCGAGATCACCGCGTGGGACTGGGACGGCGACAACCTGCCGAAGCGGTGGAGCTTCAGCTCCGACCGCTGGGGCGGGGCCTACGCGGGCCAGGGCAACCACAACCTGTCGGTCGCCGACGTGGACGGCGACGGGCGCGACGAGATCGTGTTCGGCGCCATGACGATCAACGACGACGGCACGCCGCTGTACTCGACGGGCCTGGGCCACGGCGACGCGCTGCACGTCTCCGACTTCGACCCGTCGAACGAGGGCCTGGAGGTCTTCAGCCCCTTCGAGTGCATGGGCTGCTCGGGGAACCGGGCCGCGGCCTTCCGCGACGCCGACACCGCCGAGGTGCTCTGGTCGATCCCGGGCACCCGCGACACCGGCCGCGGCGCGTGCGGCGACATCGACCCGGCGTACCCGGGCGCGGAGTGCTGGGCCGTGTCGGCCACCGGCGCTTGGAACGCCCGCGAGGGCGAGCTGCGCGCGGCCGACGGGACGCTCATCGGGACGTCGATCCCGTCGGCGAACTTCATGGTCTGGTGGGACGGCGACCTCGGCCGAGAGATCCTCGACCACGTCTTCGACGAGCCGAACTACGTGCCGGTCTACCCGTTCATCGCCGAGTGGGACCCGGAGACGGGCACCCAGGAGGAGATCTTCACGCCCGAAGGGGTCGACACCAACAACGGCACCAAGGGCAATCCGGTCCTCAGTGCCGACCTGCTCGGCGACTGGCGCGAGGAGGTGATCCTGCGCAAGGAGTCCAATGACGGCGTGCGGATCTTCACCACGACCATCCCGACCGAGTACACGCTGCCGACGCTCATGAACGACCCGCAGTACCGCCTCTCGGTGTCCTGGCAGAACGTCTCCTACAACCAGCCGCCGTGGCCGAGCTACTTCATCGGCTACGGCATGGAGGCTCCGTCTTACGAGACCGTGACGTACGGTCCGTCCCGCGACGCGGCCGCCGCGCCGTACGCGGCCGGCTCGTGCGAGGTCGACTACCGGGTCGCGGCCGACTGGGGCTCCGGCTTCGTCGTCCAGATCAAGGTCACCAACACCGGCGACACCGCGATCGACGAGTGGGACCTGCAATGGCGGTCCGGCGGCGTCGCGACCGTGGAGTACGACTGGGGCGGGGAGATCGCGATCGACGGGGACGCCATGGCCGCCGACCCGGCGTTCTGGAACTTCCCGCTGAAGCCGGGCCACACGAAGCAGATCGGCTTCCAGGGCACCGGCGACCCGGACGACCCGGGGATGTTCCTGATGAACGGCCAGGTCTGCACGACCGTCTAATCGAATGACCGACGGCCCGGGCGCTCGCGTCCGGGCCGTCAGAACGCCCCCGGCGGTTTGTACAGGCGGCCGTGCCCGTTGGGGATGGACTCCCGGTCGTACAGGTCGATCGCCTTGCCGCGCAGCGAGGTCGCCGTCCAGCATGCCGCGGCCAGGAGCATGACGTTGAACAGGTACATGAACACGAGGAGGCCGACCGCGGTCGTGACGGCCTGGTAGGCCGGGCGGTCGGAGACGTGCAGGACGTAGATGCGCCCGGCGGTCTTGAGCAGCTCCATGCCGATCGACACCGCCAGCGAGGCCCACACGACCCGCCGCGGGAGCATGACGACGCGGGGGAGCGCCTGGAGCAGGACCGCCGCGAGCAGCGCGTTCGCGATGAGGCCCACGACCACCGAGACGGCGCGGACCAGCCAGGCGAGGTTCCCCGTTACCTCGTCCCAGTCGAGCCACCCGATGACGAACTCCGCGCCCGCCGTCGCGCCGATCGTGATGAGCAGCAGCACCGCGATCCCCAGCAGGATCCCCAGGTCGATCGCCCAGCGCAGGAACGGGTTCCCCGGCTGCGCGTCGAGACCCCACACGATCCGGATCGCCGCCCGCACCGACTGCACCCACGCCACCCCGGCCACGACCAGGGCCACCGCGGCGAAGATCGTCACCGACTTGCGGGAGGACTCCAGGACCCCGATGTCGATCACCGGCAGGTTCGTCGACAGCCACTGCTCCACTGAGTCGTAGATGTCGGGGAAGTTCAGCAGGTACCCGAAGATCGCGAGCGCGAGCAGCGACATCGAGAACGCCGCGAAGAACGCGTAGTAGGAGATCGCGGCCGCGAGCTGGCCGCAGTGGACCTCGCCGTACCGCTCGCCGGCGCGCCAGGCGTGGTCGACCAGGTTGGACCGCCTGCGGGAGGCGTCGACCACCCGGTCCCACCACGCGCCCAGGTCAGGGAACTTCACGTGCCGATTCTGGCAGAGCGCGCACCGCCGGGGGCGGTCAGTCGCGGATGACCCAGGCGTCGGGGTCTTCGAGGAGCTTGGTCACCGAGGTCGGCAGGTCGTCCCCGGCGACCGACGCGAGGGACACCGATTCGAGGATGTTCCGCTCGGAGACGCGCAGGGCGATCCACACGTTGGTGAGGGCCGCGGCGGTCCCGGTGTAGGCGACCTGCTCGGGGCGCTCGCCGCGGACGCCCACGAGGGGGCCGTCGACGGCGCGGATGACGTCGGCGAGGCTGATCTGGTCGCCGGGGCGGGCGAGCTGGTGGCCGCCCTCGGAGCCGCGCTTGGAGGTGGCGATGCCGCCGCGGCGCAGCTGGAGCAGGATCGACTCCAGGAACTTGCGGGGGATGGCCTGGTCCTCGGCGATCTGCTCGGCCGACACCCAGCGGTCCCCGTACCCGGCCAGGGCCACGGCGGCGCGCAGGGCGTAGTCGACGCGGGCTGACAGACGCATGAGGACTCCTCTCGGGTGCCGCTCGGGCGAGCGGGTGCTTCCGACTCTATCTCTAGGGGCGTCGCGCTCCCGCGGTTCGCAGGGACGCTGTGAGGCGGTCTAGTCGTCGACGAGCAGGCGGAGGTACGCGGCGGTCTCGGCGGCGGCCAGGTCCGCGTCCCCGGCGATGATCGCCTCGATCGCCACCGAGTGGTCTATGTGCGGCTCCTCGGCGAGGACCGGCCCGAGCCCGGCGCGGACGGTGTCGCGCAGCGACTCGGCCAGCTCGGAGTACAGCTCGGCGAGGAGCTTGTTGTGACTGGCCTCGGCGACGGCCTGGTGGAGCGCGATGTCGGCCGCGACGAACGCCTCGGTGTCGCCGACCTCGTGGGTCGCCTCGCGCTCGGCGAGGAGGATCCGCAGCCGGGTGATGTCGGCTTCGTCGCGGCGGTGCGCGGCGAGGCGCGCGGCCTCGACCTCGAGGCCGCGGCGGACCTCCATGGCGTCCGAGGCGGGGCTCGCGGCGATGCGGCGGCGCACGGCCGCGGTGACCTCGCTGCGGCCGACGACGAACGTCCCGGCGCCCTGCCGGATCTCCAGGAGCCCGGCGTGGGCGAGCGCGCGGACGCCCTCGCGGATCGTGTTGCGGCCGACGCCGAGGAGCTCGGCCAGCTCGCTCTCGGTGGGGATGCGCGAGCCGAGGCCCCACTCGCCGTCGCTGATCTGCTGCCGGAGCTGCTCGATCACCTGATCGACGAGGGCGGACTTGCGCGTCGACTGCAATGCCACTGGCGGACCTGACCTTCCCGGATCGCGGCCATGGCTTGCGGGGGCCCGCCATGGGGGGTGTGCGTGTTTCCTGACACTAGAAGGATTAAAGCAGACAGCCGTCGCGATACCGTTGACAGGCCGTCAATTCATCCCATGAATTGACTCGATTCTATCCCGGCAGCTGGCGCCCCCTGCCAGGCCGCCGCGAATCGAGTCGAAACCGTGTTCCGGCACTCCTCCCGGGATAGTGGACAACGATTGCCGGCGCCTTGCCTACCTACCGCGATCACCCCGGCCTCGGAAGGAGACGTCCTCGTGACGACCGATGCCACTGCCAGCGCGCCCGCAGACGCGCCCGACAGCGACACCGCTCGGGAGAGCGCCCTCGAACACCCCGTCCCCCCGCCCGCCGCCGAGATCGCCGACCCGCCCCCGGGGGGCCGTGCGGTCGCCGCGGGCTGGATGCTCGTCGCGGGCGTCGTCCTCGCCGCCTTCAACTTCCGCACCGCCGTCACCAGCGTCGGCGCGATCCTCGCGGAGCTGCGCACCGGCCTCGGCATGTCCGAGACCGTCGCCGGGCTGCTCACCACGCTCCCGGTCCTCGCGTTCGCCGGGCTCGGCGCGTTCGCGCCGCGCCTGGCCCGCCGCTTCGGCCCCCGCATGCTCCTCACCGGCGCCCTGCTGGCGATGAGCGCCGGGCTCGTCGCCCGGGCCTACGCGCCCAGTACAGCCCTGTTCCTGCTGTTCAGCCTGTTCGCGCTCGCCGCGGGCGCGATCGGGAACGTCGCCGTCCCGGTGATCGTCAAGCGGTACTTCCCCGACCGCATCGGCGTCATGACCACCCTCTACTCGACGACCCTCGCCGTGGGCACCGCCGTCGCGGCCGCCTCGACCGCCCCGATCGAGCACCTGACGGGGGACTGGCGCCTCGCACTCGCGGCGTGGGCGCTCCCCGCGGTGATCGCGATCGTCCCGTGGCTGCTGTGGCGCCCGGCCCCGGCGGCGCCGGGCGCGGCCCCGGTGTCGCACCTGCACGGGGCGCACCGCTCGCGCCTGGCGTGGATGATGCTGCTCCTGTTCGGCGCGCAGTCGGCGATCGCGTACATCCTCATGGGGTGGACGACGACGGTCCTCGCCGCGGACGGGATGTCGGCGGCCGCGGCCGGGTCGATGCTCGGGGTGCTCACGATGGTGCAGATCCCCGTGTCGGTGGTCGTCCCGATCCTCACCGTCCGGTGGGGCCCGCGCCCGACGTTCCTGGTGCTCATGGCCTGCTACCCGCCCGCGATCGCGGGGCTGTGGCTGGCGGGCGGCGGGCCGCTCACGTGGCTGTGGATGGCGCTGTTCGGGATCGGGACCTCGGTGTTCCCGCTGATCCTGACCCTGTTCGGGCTGCGGGCGCGCACGCCCGCGGGGACGAGCGCGCTGTCCTCGTTCGCGCAGTCCGGCGGGTACCTGCTGGCCGGGTCGGGGCCGCTCGCGGTCGGCTGGGTCTACGGGCTGACGGCCTCGTGGACGGTGCCGTTCGCGCTGCTGTCGGTCCTGGCCGTGCTCCTGTTCTTCACGGGCCTCTACGTGACGCGCGAGCGGTACATCGAGGACGAACTGCCCCAGGCGAAACCGGGCCAATAGGCGAAATCGTGCAAACGATCCCCCGCAGGCGGCGCCGAACCCGAGCCGTGCCACGATAGTGCTGTGGACCACAGTGCTGTGGAGACCGGGAGGCGATCGTGACCAGCGAGGTCTTGTGGCTGCCGCGCCCTGACGCGGTGGAGACGACGAACATCGGCCGCTTCGGCCAGTGGCTGTCGCGGCGGGAGGAGCGCGACCTCACCTCCTACCCGGCGCTGTGGCAGTACTCGGTCGAGCGCCTGCGCCCGTTCTGGGGCGCGGTCTGGGAGTACTTCGGCCTCGGCGCCACGGTCCCCGAGCACCGGGTCCTCGCCGACGAGACCATGCCCGACACGGTGTGGTTCCCCGACGAGACCTTCAACTACGCCCGCGCGGTCCTCACCGCGCCCGGCGTCGCCGAGGACGACGTGCTCGTGCGCGCCTACTCCGACACCCGCGGGCCCGTCGAGTGGACCCTCGCGGACCTGCGCGAGGCCGTCGCCCGCGCCCGCGCCGGGCTCGTCGCCCACGGGGTCCGCCGCGGCGACCGCGTCGCCGCGTGGATGCCGAACATCCCCGAGACGTTCGCGCTCATGCTCGCCTCCGCGAGCCTCGGCGCCGTGTTCTCCAGCTGCGCCCCCGAGTTCGGCGCCAAGGCCGTCCTCGACCGGTTCGCGCAGATCGAGCCGAAGGTCCTCGTCGCCGTCGACGGCTACAAGTACGGGCCGAAGACCGTGGACCGCACCGAGGACGTCCGCCGCGTCGTGCGCGGCCTCGAAGGGCTCGGCTCGGTCGTCACCCTCCCGTACCTGGACCCGGACGCGGCCGTCGAGGGCGAGACCTGGGACCGGTTCTGCGCCTACGACGAGGGCGTCGCGTTCGAGCCGCTGACGTTCGACCACCCGCTCTACATCCTCTACTCCTCGGGGACCACGGGCCTGCCGAAGGCGATCGTCCACTCCCACGGCGGCATGGCGATCGAGCACGCCAAGATGCACTCGCTCCACCACGACCTCGGCCCCGGCGACCGGTTCTTCTGGTACTCCACCACCGGGTGGATGATGTGGAACTACCTCGTGTCCGCGCCGATCGTCGGCGCCGGCGTCGTCCTGTTCGACGGCATGCCCGACCCGGCCGGGATGTGGCGCCTCGCCGAGGAGTCCGGGACGACGTTCTTCGGGACCAGCGCCCCGTTCCTCATGGCCTGCCGCTCCCGCGGCATCAAACCGTCCGAAGAGGCCGACCTCTCGCGCCTCAAGGGCATCGGCTCCACCGGCGCCCCGCTCCCGGCGGTCGGCTTCGACTACGTGTACGAGGCCGTCAGCGCCACCGCGCAGCTCCAGTCCCTCTCGGGCGGCACCGACCTGTGCACCGGGTTCATCGGCGGCGCGCCCACGGTCCCGGTGTGGCGCGGCGAGCT
This sequence comes from Glycomyces sp. NPDC047369, assembly GCA_040643255.1. Classification (GTDB taxonomy): domain Bacteria; phylum Actinomycetota; class Actinomycetes; order Mycobacteriales; family Micromonosporaceae; genus Glycomyces. The sequence continues at coordinate 142,231 of JBEYTX010000007.1, forward strand.
GTCGTGCCGGTGCCTCGGCGCCGACGTGCAGTCCTTCGACCCCGAGGGGCATCCCGGGATCGGGCGCGAAGGCGAGCTCGTCATCGCCTCCCCGATGCCGTCGATGCCCGTGGGCCTGTGGGGCGACCCGCTCAAGCACCGCTACCGCGACACCTACCTCACCGACTTCCCCGGGATCTGGCGCCACGGCGACTGGATCACCATCACCGACCGCGGCTCCGCCGTCATCTCCGGGCGCTCCGACGCCACCCTCAACCGCGGCGGGGTCCGCATGGGCACCTCGGAGTTCTACGCCGTCGTCGAGGCCGTCGACGGCGTCGCCGACTCGCTCGTCGTCCACCTCGACGACCCCGGCCAGGACCGGCTCCTGCTCTACGTGGCCCTGAAGGACGGCGTCGACCTCGACGACGACCTGCGCCGCCGGATCACCGCGGCGCTGCGCGAGCAGCTGTCGCCGCGGCACGTCCCCGACGAGGTCCGGCAGGTCCCCGAGGTCCCGCGGACGCTCAGCGGGAAGAAGGTGGAGGTCCCGGTGAAGAAGATCCTCAAAGGCGTCAAGGCCGAGGAGGCCATCGCCCGCGACGCGCTCGCCAACCCCGAGGCGCTCCGCTGGTTCCTGCCCGGCTGAGCCGGTGCGCCCCGCACCTCTGAGACGAGTGGAACTCGGAGTGACGTGGGGCCACTGGTAACCCGATTTCCTTCTGCGGCAAGGGAATTCAATTGGGTGTGTGCCCAGTCGCAGACGTGCGGTCGTTAGTATGTTTCGTGTCGCCCCGGTCGGTTTCCCCCGTAGCCGCCGGGGCGGCGCTATGCCCTCCGCCGCCCGGCGCGCGCACCGGCGCTGTGCTCCAATGGTCCGCGTGACTGACGAGGACGCGATGGAGGTCGGGGTCGGGCCCTGGGAGGGGCCGCTCCCCGAAGGCGACCGGTACGACCCGGACCTGCTGCGCGGCGGCGACCGCCGCAACGTGGTCGACGCCTACCGGTACTGGACCCGCGAGGCGATCGTCGCCGACCTCGACGCCCGCCGCCACGACTTCCACGTCGCCATCGAGAACTGGCAGCACGACTTCAACATCGGCACCGTCGTGCGCAACGCCAACGCCTTCCTCGCCAAGACCGTCCACATCGTCGGCAAGCGCCGCTGGAACCGCCGCGGCGCGATGGTCACCGACCGGTACCAGCACGTCGAGCACCACGCCACCGTCGAGGACTTCACCGCGTGGGCCGCCGCCGAGGGACTCGCCGTCGTCGGGATCGACAACCTCCCCGGGTCGGTGCCCATCGAGACGGCCTCCTTGCCGCGCAACGCGGTCCTCGTGTTCGGCCAGGAGGGCCCGGGACTGTCCGAACCGGTCCGCGAGGCATGCGCGATGGTCTGCTCGATCACCCAGTTCGGATCGACGCGCTCCATCAACGCGGGCGTCGCCAGCGGGATCGCCATGCACGCGTGGGTGAGGGAACACGTGTTCGACCAGCGGCCCTGACGGCGCACCGGAGGTGCACCTGCAAGGCGCAGTGTCGGATACCTGACGCTTCCCTGGGGTTCACGGGGGCTATGCGCCTACATTGAGCCAATGGAACGTGACTTGGGGTAAGCTCGCCCGTGGCACAACCGAATAGGTTATTCCGCTGGTAGATAGGCGGAGTCGGGCAAAAGTGGAACGATGTTGTTACGCTGTAGCCCGTCGATCGGCCCCTCGGCTCACACCGTCCGGGCCCATCAGAAAACTGAAAGCCGAGTCATGCTCGTACGGTAGACTCGTGCCAGCCTGCGCCAGACGAACGATCGGCCAGGACCCTTTGACGGGAGGGGTGAGGATGTTGAAGAAGATTCTGACCTGGGGCGGACTTGCGTTCCTGGTGTTCTTTGTAGCCTTCAGGCCGGACGAAGCCAGCGGTGTCGTCGGATCACTCGCCGGCGGGATCCTCGATGCCGCCAACGGCTTCGCAGCGTTCTTCACGAACCTCGTGACCTGATCGCGGCAGACGCCATGACCGATTCCGGTGCAGGCGGCTCGGGGGACAAGAAGGACACCGAGCCGCTGGAACCCCCCAGTCCCCGCGCCCCCTCCGACGGCCCCGCCCCGGGAGCCGAGTCCCCCACGCGCGAATTCCAGTTCCCTCCGGGAACCTCCTCGGGAGCCCCCGCGGCCGCCGCCTCCGACATCGACGGCGTCCGCTTCGACGACAGCCCCGCAGGGGGCCTGCTCTCCGGCGTGCGCGCCCCGGCCGTCCCCGACGTCCCGTCGCCGATCTCGGCGCGCTACCTGTTCCCCACCGAGAAGTACCGCGGCGAGTGGCGCCGCCACTGGGTCCACCTCATGCCCTGGTACATCATCGGCACCCTCTCCACCTTCATCATGGGCCTCGCCTCCGGCATGCTCACGAAGTGGGACAACGCGAACCGCGACACCGCCCTGTCCGTCACCGTCATCGTGTGGCTGCTGATCCTCGGCTTCGTCGGCTGGAAGATCCTCGACTGGTACATGGACCGGTTCATCCTCACCAACAAGCGGATCATGCTCATCCAGGGGGTCATCACCCGCTCGGTCGCCATGATGCCGCTCGGCCGCGTCACCGACATGAAGTACTCGCAGACCCCGATGGGCCGCATGCTCAACTACGGCGAGTTCATCATCGAGTCCGCGGGCCAGGACCAGGCGCTGCGGAACGTCCCGCACCTGCCGAACCCCAACGAGCTCTACCTCCAGATGTGCGAGGAGATGTACGAGCCCGAAGCGGTCGACGAGCGCATGGCCGAACCCGAGGAGGACCTCATCCCCGAAGAGGAGCCGGCGGTCCCGAGCAAGAGCGACGGCACCTGACCCGCCCTCCGACCCCGTTGACGAGCACGCCCGCCGGCACCCGCCGGCGGGCGTTCCGCGTCCGGGCATGACGGGCGACTCGTGGCATGAATCCGGGAGTCGGCGCCTGGCACCTACTTCGTATACTCGCTTTCGTACCAACCCTCGGTTGCCGATGACACCCATCTTTTGGCAGAATTCCGCCCTGCGGGGCAACTTTCCACCGGGGGTACGTCGTCTGTTGTTCGACCCCCCCAGGGAGACGCGTGAGCGAGGTCAAATCGTCTCAGGACGAGGAGTTCCGCGAGTACGTGGCGGCGCGCTCGGCCGCGCTGCACCGTGCGGCGTATCTCCTCACGGGGAACTGGGCGACAGCGGAGGACCTGGTGCAGACGACGTTGACGAAGACCTACCTGGCGTGGAGCCGGATCAGGACGACTGATTCGGTCGACGCCTACGCCCGCCGCATCCTCTACAACACCAACGCCTCCTGGTGGCGCAAGCGCTCCAACCGCGAGAAGCCCACCGAGGTCTTCGAGGACCGGGCCGACCTCTCCCGCGACTTCACCGAGCACGGCGCCGTCCGCGACGCCATGTGGCGCCACATCGCCGCCCTCCCCAAGCGCCAGCGCGCGGTCCTCGTCCTCCGCTACTACGAGAACCGCTCCGACGCCCAGATCGCCGAGATCCTCGGCATCTCGATCGGCACCGTCAAGAGCCAGGCCTCCCGGGCCCTCGCCGGCATGCGCAAGCGCCTCGGCACCCCCGCCGCCGCGCTCGGCGTCGCCATGGAACCGAGGGAGGCGGCGTGAACGGGGACATCGAGGCCCTCCTGCGCAGCGGGTTGGCCGAGCAGGCCGAGCGCGCGCCCGAGACGGTCGACGACCCGGCCCTGGCCGACCTCGCCATCGCCGGGGCCCACCGCATCCGGCGCCGCCGCCGCATCGGCGCGGCCGCGGGCGGCGCGGGCCTCCTCGTCATCGGCGCCGGCGTGTTCGCGCTCCAGCCGCTCCTCGACATGCAGGACCAGGGCGGCGCCTCCGTCGGCTCCTCCAGCACCTCCGAGGTCGCCGCGGACATGGGCATGGAGTTCGTCGTCGAGGCCGACGGCGGCGGATACGAGATCCTCAACGACGACGGCGACACCGTGCACATCGGCGACGTCGAACCCGAGAGCGTCTACCGGCTCCAGGACGCGTACGTGCTCCAGTCGCCCTCGCGCCAGACCACCGAGGTCCTCAGCCTCGACGGCACCTCGGGCGCGACCTACGAGTGGCCCTCGCCGGACACGTACAGCGTCGTCAACGTCGACGCCACCGGGTACGCGACGGTCACCCCCAACAGCGACATGACCTTCGAGCAGTACACGCTCAACAACGTCACCATCGCCGCGGTCAGCGAGGCCGTCGAGTTCTCGGTCAGCTACGACCTGACCCTCCAGAACTGGGACTCGTCCACGGCGGTCTTCTCCGCCGACCTGTGGTCCACGACCGGCGGCTCCGAGAGCACCTACTACTTCAACAGCGAGTTCGACTGGAACTTCGGCGCGCTTGCCGACGCCGGGTTCGAGTCGGTCGCCGTCGTCGACTCCGTGAACACCGACTACGTGTGCGTCGCCGACCTCGACGCCTTCGGCGGCGTCGCCCGCGAAGGCGAGGAGTGCGGCCCGGTCGGGACCGAGCGGATCCGGGCCGACATCGAGGCGACGTCCGGCGACGACGACGCGCTCACGGCCGTGACCGACACCGTCGACCGCCTCCAGGGGGAGGGCTACTCCACGATGTCGGAACTGAACCTGGGGGACTACCAGGACCGGTTCTACGACACCGACATGTTCTTCAACGACCCGTTCTTCCGCTGGGAGCTGTCCTACGACCCGGGCGACGCCACCTGGATGATGATCGACTACACCCAGGACCCCGCGGTCATGTCGCTGCTCACCCCGCCGCCGGGCGCGGTCATGCCCGTCATGGACTACCTGCCGCCGGACTGACCCGGCGCTGAGCCGCACGTAACACAAGGGTCCGAATCCGCGGCTGTGACGCGGCGGACTTGCCATACTCGCTGCGTGGGTGGACTCGAATACTTGCTGACCGTCATGGTGACGCTCTTCGTCATCATGGACCCGCCCGGGATCGTGCCGATCTACCTGGCCCTCACCGGGACCATGGACAAGGGGCAGCGCAACCGGGCGGCGCTCCAGGCGACCCTGCTGTCGCTCGGGGTGATCTCGCTGTTCGCGCTGCTCGGGCAGCAGATCATCAGCTACCTGCACATCGACCTCGCCGCGCTCCAGGGCGCGGGCGGGCTCCTGCTCCTGCTGGTCGCCCTCCAGCTCCTCACCGGCAAGGCCGACGACCCGAACGAGGCCGCGACCTCCAACATCGCGCTCGTCCCGCTCGGCACGCCGCTCCTGGCCGGGCCCGGCGCGATCGTCGCGGTCATCCTGTTCGTGCAGCAGGCGCCCTCGCGCACCGACTACCTGTGGATCGCCCTCGCCATCATCGTGATCCACTTCCTGATCTACCTGGTGATGCGCTTCTCCGGCGTCCTCGTCAAGATCCTGCGCCGCGGCGGCATCGAGGTCCTCACCCGCATCGCGGGCGTCCTCCTCGCCGCGATCGCCGTGCAGCTCATCGCAGACGCCGTCATGAGCTACGCCGCCCACTTCGAAAGTTCTGCCGGCGCTACCGGTTGGTGATCACTTTAGGGTTCAATGAACCCATGACGACGATTCTCGACCTGCCCCTGCACCCGCTGGCGGTGCACGCGCCGATCATCTTCGTGGCGCTGCTCGTGCTCCTCGGCGCCGCGTACCTGCTCATTCCGCCGCTGCGCCAGCGCGTCGGGTGGGCGGCCGCGATCCTCGTGCTCGTCGCGCCCGCGACGGTGTACGGATCGATCCTCACCGGACAGCAGTTCGCCGACTTCACGTACGGCGCGGGCAAGTGGCCCGACGCCGTGCAGCAGCACCACGACAACGCCTACTGGCTCCTGTGGACGCTCCTCGCGCTCATCCCCGTGTGGTTCCTGTTCGCGGGCCTCGACCGGGGCCGCCGCGCCGCGCTCCTGCGCAACGGCGACGCCCCGAAGCCCGCCCCGTCGGAGGACGGCGAGACGTCGGGGGGCTCCGACGACCCGGCCGCGGGCGGGCGCAAGGTCATCATGTTCGTCATCGGCCTGATCGCGCTGGTGCTGCTGGGCCTCGCGGCCTGGTGGCTGTTCCAGACCGGGCACACCGGCGCGGACATGGTGTGGGGCGGCGTCGTCCAGAGCTGACGCGCGTATGCGGAGGCCCCCGTCCCGGTTCGGGGCGGGGGCTTCGCGCTGCGCTAGAACTCGACGAGCCCGATGATGAGGACGGTGAACATGAGCGCCACCGAGATCAGCGTCAGCCACTGGGTGACGAGCCGCGCCCGCTGCTCGGCCGCGTCGATCGCGGCATGGTCCTGCGGCGGCAGCTTCCGCGGCTCGCCGGGCAGCGCCACCGCCTCGACCCGCCACCCGGGAGGCGGCGGCACGGTCGCCGGCGGGCCTTCGTAGGCGGGGCGCTCATCGCTCATGGGGGAAGCCTAGCGCCGGGCGGCGCGGAAACGCTGCGGGCGGTGCCTCCGATCGGAGGCACCGCCCGCAGCGTTCGCTATCGGTGCTTGTTCGCCGAGCCCTTAGTCCTGGCTCGGGGCCTGGCGGTCGTTGCCGCCCGTGGGGCGGCGGCGACGGCGCCGGCGGCGGGCCGGGGCGTCGCCGTCGGCGTCCGAGGACGCGGCGGGCGCCGGGTCGGACTGGGGCTTGGACTCGCGCGGGGCGGCGTCCTCGTCGGTGCGGATGCGGCGGCGCTGGCGGCTGCGCGGGGCGTCGCCGCCCTGCGCGGGCTCGGCGGGGCGGCGGTCGCCGCCTTCGCGGGAGGCGCCGTCACGCGAACCGCCCTCACGCGAACCGCCGTCGCGGGAGCCGCCGCGGCGGTCGCTCTGGCCCCGGCCGCCTTCGCGTCCGCGCCCGCGGGGGCTGCGCGAGCGGCCCTTCTTGCGGGGCTCGCCCTCGACGTTCTCCTCGCGCTCGGCGGAGAGGCCGTCGCGCTTGCGGAGCTCGCTCGGGAGCGCCGGCGGGGCGCCCTCGGGGATGTCGAGGTCGGAGTACAGGTGGTCGGAGGTGTGGTAGGTCTCCTGCGGCTCGCCGAGGTCGAGGCCGTTGGCCTTGACGATGATCTTCCAGCGGGGCAGGTCCTCCCACGTCAGGAACGTGACGGCGATGCCCGTCGCGCCCGCGCGGCCGGTGCGGCCGATGCGGTGCACGTAGGTCTCGGCCTCCTCGGGCGCGTCGAAGTTGATGACGTGCGTGATGTCGGGGACGTCGATGCCGCGGGCGGCCACGTCGGTCGCCACGAGCACGTCGATCTTCCCCGAGCGGAAGGCCCGCAGGGCCCGCTCGCGCGCGTTCTGGCCCAGATCGCCGTGGACCGAGCCGACCGCGAAGCCGCGGAAGTCCAGCTCGTCGGCGACCTTCTGCGCGGCGCGCTTGGTGCGGCAGAACATGATCGTCAGGCCGCGGCCGTTCGCCTGGAGGATCCGGGCGGCGACCTCGATCTTGTTCATCGCGTGGGTCATGTAGACCAGCTGCCGGGTGTTGTTGGCGGCCTCCAGGTCGGGGGCGCTCACGTCGGCGGCGACGGTGATGGGCCGGTTCATGTGGCGGCGCGACAGCGACATGATCGTGTCGGGCATCGTCGCGGAGAACAGCATGGTCTGGCGCTGCTCCGGGAGGAGCTTGAGGATCTTCTCGACGTCCTCGGAGAACCCGAGGTCGAGCATCCGGTCGGCCTCGTCGAGGACGCAGTGCGCGATCTTGTTGAGCTTGATGTGCTTCGACTTGTAGAGGTCGAGCAGGCGGCCCGGGGTGCCGACGATGATGTCGACGCCCGCCTTCAGGGCCTCGACCTGCGGCTCGTAGGCGCGGCCGCCGTAGATCGGCAGGACCCGGATGTTGCGGGTCTTGCCCGCGTCCTCGAGGTCGCGGGCCACCTGGAGGCCCAGCTCGCGCGTGGGGACCAGGATCAGCGCCTGGGGGAGCCCGTCGGACCCCTCCTCGGCGGAGGTGATCCGGTCGATGATCGGGAGGCCGAACCCGAAGGTCTTGCCGGTGCCCGTGGGGGCGCGCCCGATGATGTCGGAGCCCCGCAGGGCGATGGGGATCGCGTACTCCTGGATCGCGAAGGCCCGTTCGATGCCAAGCGCCGCAAGCGCTTCGACGGTCTCTTCCCGAACGCCCAGGGCTGCGAAAGTCGGCCCGTCGTTCTGGGGCCGGTCAGTGTTCAATTCGTTCACTCTGTTCACCTCGTGGCGGAGGACGTCACCAGATCCGGGGAACTCGGCGCCACATATAGTCTCGTTACACAGCGGCGACGACCGCCGGATTCGGTGAGTCGCCGCTTCGCAGGAGCGGCCCGGTGAAGAAACCGGTACCGCTTGAGGACCGCCTGGTACAGGGATGCCCCGTCGGGGCCGCGGTCCCTTCCGTCCATCCTACGCTCTCCCGGCACGATCGTCTCGGTGCGCCGTTCCCGGGCGGGGCGCGTCGTTCCCCCAAGGCCGCCGATCCGGCCCTTCTGGCCTGCGAAGACGCCTGGAACGGTCCGATCGGCGACACCCGTGTGAAGGCGAGGGCCGCATCCGTCCAGTGGTAACCTGCCCCGGTGTCCGAGACTTCAGATCCCGCCCCGGCCGCGGCCCCGGCGACCGCGCCCCCCGGCCGCGAGGCCGTCGTCGAACTCCTTGGGCTGCTTGCCCTCGGCGAGCTGCTCGCCTTCGAGCGCATGGTCTTCGACGCCCGCCTCGCCCCCGACCTCGGCCGGCGCGCGGCCCTCTCGGAGGCGGCCGTCGGTGAGATTCGCAACTACCGGCTGATCGCCGACCGCCTGCACGCCCTCGGCGCCGACCCCGCCGAGGCCATGGCCCCGTTCCGCGAGGCGTTCCGCTCCTTCGACGCGTCCACCTCGCCGCGCGACTGGCTCGAAGCGCTCGTGAAGGTCTACCTCGGCGACGCCGTCGCCGACGACTTCTTCCGCGCCGTCTCCTCGGGCCTGGAGAACGCCGACCGCACCGTCATCGAGACCGTCCTCGCCGAGTCCGGCGCCGCCGACTTCGCCGCCGCGGAGATCCGCGCCGCCGTCGAAGCCGACGAGTCCGTCACCGGCCGCCTGTCCCTGTGGGCCCGGCGCCTCGTCGGCGAGGGCATCAACCGCGCCCAGGGCGTGGCCGCCGCCAACGAGCGCCTCACCGGGATCATCGTCGGCGACGGCGGCACCCTCGACGCGCTCCTGCGCCGCCTCACCCGCGCCCACCAGGACCGCATGAAGTCCGTGGGCCTCAACAACTAGGACCCGCGACACGTTCGGGCACGTCACCGCCAGTGCCGTTACCGAATCGAGACGAAACGGTCGCAACCAGGGCCTCTGCTGCACGCGTCTTCGGGGCGGAGGAGGACTTCAACATGCGGCTCACGAAAAGCCATGTCGTCAGCGGGGTGCTCGCCGTCGCGCTGCTCGGCGCGACGGCCACCGCCTGGTACTTCGCTGCGCAGGCGCGGACCCCGGCCCAGAGGGCCGAGGAGACCGCCGAACCCGACGACAGCGTCATCACCGTCAGCGTCGACCAGGAGCAGCTGATCGACACCCTCGAGTTCGAGGCGGTCCTGGACCGGACCGGCGACTTCAACGTCCCCGCGCCCACCGCCCCGGAGGGGATCGAGACCGCGCTGGCCTCGAAGATCCCCGTGGAGGTCGGCGACGAGGTCAAGGCCGGGACGGTGCTCCTGGAGGTGTCCGGCCGCCCCATGATCGCCCTCGAAGGCGACGTGCCCGCCTACCGCGATCTCCAGGAGGGCGACACCGGCCCCGACGTGGAGCAGCTGCAACTGGCGCTCCAGCAGATCTACGGCACGCCCAAGACCGGGACGTTCGACTCGCGGACGGCCTCGGACCTGAAGAAGCTCTACGACCACGCGGGCTACGACCACGCGACCACGTCCGAGGAGGTCGAGACCGAGACCGAGGAGACCGACACCGGCGAGGGCGAGGAGGCCCCCGAGGGCGGTGACGAGAACACCGGCGGCGCCCAGACGACCACTGTGGAGCGCGTGGCGCTGCCCGCCTCGGAGGTCGTGTTCCTGCCGGACCTGCCCATGCAGGTCTCCAAGGTCAACGCGCAGCAGTCGGCGCCCGTGGAGGGCACCGTCCTGGTGCTCGCCTCCGGCGACTGGAAGCTGGAGGCCGAGCTCGACGAGGAGGTCGGCTCCGAGCTGTCCAAACTCGGCGACGAGGCCGAGCTCGAGTACGGCTCAGGGCCCCTGGAGGGCCAGGAGGTCGGCGGCTTCGAGCTGGAGACCCGCGAGGTCGAGGGCGAGGCCGACGAGTGGACCGGCGAGGAGGCCGAGACCGTCGAGAAGACCTTCGCGGTCTTCGCGTTCGACGCCGAGGCCCTCGAAGGGATCGAGGACCTCGCGCCGGGCGAGGAGCAGGAGGTCACGCTCATCCGCGCCCGCTCCGCCGAGGACGCGCTCATCGTGCCGCTCTCGGCGCTGTGGACCGACTCCGAGGACCGGACCATGATCACCGTGCTCGAAGAGGACGGCACCACCGAGCGGCACGTCGAAGTGGACGTGAGCCTGCGCCACGAGGGCCGCGGCGTGGTCGTCCCCGTCGAGGGCGAGCTCGCGGCCGGAGACGAGGTCGTGATCGCCTGGCGCGACCGGGGCAACGGCTGATGGCCCGCCGCCGGCGCGAACCCGAGACCGACACCGAGCTGCTGGAGTACGTCGTCCCCGACGGTGAAAGCGCCGACGGGGAGCCGCAGGGACGCAAGGCCCGCCGTGCCGCGAAGAAGGCGGCGAAGCAGGCCGCGAAGGACGAGCGGGACGCCATCCCCAAGGCCAAGGGCCGCTTCGGGGTCCGCTCCATGGGCATCGCGTACGAGGCGATCCAGTCGCTGCGCGGGCGCTCGATGCGGACGTGGATGACCGCGATCGGCATCGCCCTGGGCATCGCCGCCACGGTCGCCACCGTCGGCCTGTCGTCCACTTCGGCCGCCGCGATCGCCGAGCGCTTCGACGCGACCGAGGCCACCCAGGTCACCGTCTCGTTCTCCGACACCATGAGGGACGCCGGGTACGCCCCGACCCTCGAAGCGGCGCAGCGGGTCCGCGACATCAACGGCGTCCTGGACGCCGGGATCGTCTGCGGCTCCACCGACGACCTCGCCGCCTCCCGCACCGAGTCGGGCGACTACGTCCGCGAGGTCCCCGTGTTCGGCATGGAGCCCGGCGCGATGGCCGCGTACGGGTTCGAGTTCACCCAGGGCGCGGCCTTCGACGAGGGCCACGTCGCCCGCGGCGACCAGGTCGCCGTCATCGACGAGTCCGCCGCCCGCGACCTCGGCTACACGTCGCTCTCGGGCGGCCCGATGATCTACGTCGACGGCCGCGAGTACGCCCTCATCGGCGTCTACCAGGCCCCCGAAGGCGAAGCGAAGCTCACCGGCGCCGTCGTCGTCCCCCCGACCCCGTGCCTGGAGGCCGACCCCGAGTACGCCGCCGGGCAGGTGTTCATCCGCACCGACCTCGGCGCCGCCGACAAGGTCGCCGACACCGCCCCGACCGCCGTGTTCCCCGAAGGGCCCGACAACCTGTCGGTGTCCAAGCCCTCCGACCTGCGCTCGTTCCGCAAGGGCGTGGAGAACGAGATGCAGGCGCTCCTGCTCGGCCTCGCGGCCGTCTCGCTGGTCATCGGCGCCGTCTCGGTCTCCAACACCGCGCTCGTGTCGGTCATGGAGCGCCGCTCGGAGATCGGCCTGCGCCGCGCCGTCGGCGCCGCGAGACGCGCGGTCGCCATGCAGTTCGTGTGGGAGTCCACGCTCATCGGCCTCATCGGCGGCCTCGTCGGCACGGTCCTGGGCGTGAACGTCACCGCGTTCGTGTCCCTCTACCGCGACTGGCAGATCGTCTTCGACCCCGGACTGTTCGCCGCCGGACCCGTCATCGGCGCCGTCGTCGGCATCGTCGCCGGCGTCTACCCCGCCTGGCGCGCCTCCCGCATCCCGCCCGCGGTCACCTTGCGGACCTGACGCTCGTTAGACCCCGCGTGAACCTCATCGAGGACGCCCGGGACCTGTTCCTGCCCGCCGCCTGCGCCTCCTGCCGGAGCGCCCGGGCGGCGGGCGGCGGCGTCTGGAGGGGCCTGTGCCCCGACTGCGCCGGCGAGCTCCGGGCCCTGCGCCCGCGCCTGGCGACCCCGCCGCGACCCGACCCGCCGACCGTCGCCGCCGGGCCCTACACGGGCGCGCTCGCCGAGGCCCTCAACGAGTACAAGGAGCGGTCCCGCCGCGAACTCGCGGCCCCGCTCGGCGCGCTCCTCGCCAGAGCGCTCGCCGTCGTCGCCCCCGAGGTCCCCGGGGCCGTCCTCGTCCCCGTCCCGCCCACCGCCGCCGCCAGGCGCGCACGCGGCTTCGACCACGTCGCGGCCGCCTGCGCCGGGCTCGGCGACCTGCGCCCGTGCCTGCGGGCCCGCCCGCGCCCCGACTCGGTCGGCCTGACGCCCGCCCAGCGCGAGGAGGCCGCCCGCCGCAGCCTCCGCGCCGCGAGATCGATCCGCGCGCTCGCCGCCTCCGGCCGCCCCGCGGTCCTCGTCGACGACGTCGTCACCACCGGCGCCACGCTCCGCGCCGCGGCCCGCGTGCTGCGGGACGCGGGCGTCGAGGTCCCCGCGGCGGTAGTGGTCGCGGCGGCCTGAAACGCACTCCCGGGGTTTGCGTGGCGCGAGTGCGGCAACCCTGCTCCTGTCGTGATCCCGACAGCACGGCACGACAGCCCCGTCCGGAAGGTTCGCGCGCGAATGCGAAGAGTTATCTCAGTTCCGCCGGAATCCGTGCGCGGCGCCCCGCCGCATTGGAGAATTCCGGTAGCCGAAGGGTCGACTTTCGGTGACCGAGGGGTTAGTCTCGAAATCTCAGATCGGTAACGAGACGGCAGAGGCCAGTTGGCCCAAAGGTGAACGCCCCCTTGTAGAGAGGTGTCCTCATCCGTCCTGACCGTGAAGGGAGGTCGCGCCATCCGCCGTACCGGAACTTCGGCTCCGGACCCAGCACACGCAACTACGTCAGCGCCGCCGCAGCGCGCGGCGCACCTGGGAGGTTCAGAGGTGGACATCGTCGTCAAGGGCCGGAACGTAGAGGTCCCCGACCACTACCGCGGGCTCGTCGAAGAGAAGATCGAAGGCAAGATCGCCAAATACCTCGCCCGTTACGACGGCGAGGCGATCAAGATCGACGTCGAGCTGTATCACGAGCCCAATCCCCGCCAGGCCGACCATGCGCAGCGCGTCGAGATCACGTGCCGCCCGAAGGGCACGGTCATCCGCGCCGAGGCGTGCGCCGGGGACTTCAGGTCCGCGTTCGAGCTCGCGGTGACCAAGCTCGGCCACCAGCTCCGCAAGACCTCCGACCGCAAGCGCGTCTCGCGCGGCGGCACCAAGGCCCCCATCTCGGTGGCCGAGGCGACCGCGAACGGCGGGGGGCGGATCCCCGAGGGCGCGACCCTCGTGGCGGAGCCCGACGCGAAGGAGCGCGCCGCGCGCGCCCGCTTCATCTCCGAGGACGTCGACCACTTCGACGGCCTCGTCGAGGACCACCTGCCGGGCCGGATCGTCCGCGAGAAGATCCACCCGGGCGAGCCGATGACTGTCGACGACGCCCTCCAGAACATGGAGCTCGTCGGCCACGACTTCTACCTCTTCCACGACAAGGAGACCGGCCGCCCGTCCGTCGTCTACCGCCGCAGGGCCTTCGACTACGGCCTGCTCAAGCTCGACCTGTAAGGACCGGACGCGAAAGGGCCCCGGCGCGCATGCGCCGGGGCCCTCCCACGTGCTCGGGTCAGCCCTCCAGGGCCGAGCCGGACTTCCAGTCGTCCCAGGACTTGATCCAGAAGCCCCAGCCGTTGTCCCACGGCATCTCGCGCGGGGAGCCGGTGACGTCGACCGGGTCGCCGCGCTGGGCGATCCCGTAGAACCACTCCGCGTTGCCCTCGCTGGCGTTCAGGCAGCCGTGCGAGAGGTTCGCCGAGCCGAGGCTCCCGTTCCACGGCGCGCCGTGGACGAACTCGCCGGTGGCGTTGATGCGGGTGGCCCAGTTGACGTCGGTCGAGTAGTAGCCCTCGTCGCCCTCCTCCTTGCCGGGGGAGACCATCGTCTTCTGCGCGAACTTCTCCATGACCAGGTGGACGCCGGTGGCGGTGTAGTACTCCCACTCGGAGCCGTTGCCGCCGGAGATCGGGATCTCCTTCTCCACCTCGCCGTCGAACTTCACCGTCATCGTGTAGGTGTTCAGGTCGGCCGAGGAGACCTGGGACCGGCCGATCTCCATGACCGCCTCGTAGTTCTCGTCCCCCCACGTGTCCCCGCCGAGGAACACGCCGTCGAAGTTCGCCGTGAAGGTGACCTTCTGGTACGGCTGCCAGTACTCCTTGGTCCGGTAGATCGCCTGCGAGTCGCTGACCCAGTGCCAGGCCCCCTCGTGGCCGAGCTCGGACTCGACCTTGAGGTTCTTCTCGACCTCTGCGCGGTCGGGGGCGTCCTCGGTGAAGAACACGATGATCGGCGCGCCGACGCCGACCGTCTCGCCCTCCACGATCGGCGTCACGTCGGCCACCCCGAAGCCGGTGCCGTCCATGCGCTGGGTGGTGAACGTCTGCTCGAACTCGGTGACGGTGCCGTCGGAGCTGACGGCCTTCGCGGCGACGGTGTGCACCGACCCCGCGTCCATCACGCCTTTCGAGGTCCACGCGGTGAGGTCCTCGGCGAAATCGCCTTCAATGGTCTTGGACCGGTCGGAGGTCACGTTGACCTCTTCGAGGATGCCGTCCACCACGGTGAGGTTGAACGGCTGGGACGGATCATGGTCGTCGACGGCGTCGAGCGACACGACGGGCACGATCGGGGCCGGCGTGAACGTCCCCTGCTGGGGTTCCGCGCACGCGGCGAGCGAGAGCAGCGACGTCGCCGAGGCAGCGGCGACGAAGGACCGGCGTTTCAAAGGGGGTTCCTCCACAAAGCGAAGCGACGCGATAACTATATCTCCGACGCCCGGCCCCACCCCTTGGGTTGCACGCTAGTCGCTGCTCAACACAGCCCACACCAACGTGTCGCGCCTGCGGCCCGCCAGCGTCGGCAGTCCGCCGCGCTCCACGCCCTCCAGACGGAAGCCCGCGCGGCGCAAAACGGCCTGCGAAGCGGTGTTGTGGAGGTCCGTCCCGGCCCACACCCGATCCAGTCCTACCTCGCGGAACGCCCAGCGCCGCACCAGGTTCACCGCGCGCGTCGCGTAGCCGCGGCCGCGCACGGACGCGCGCAGGTCGTAGCCGATCATGCCGGTGCCGACGATCCGTGCCACGTCGTACAGCCCGATGGTGCCCTGGTAGCCCTCGCCGTCGTCGATGACCATGAGGGCGCTGCGCCCGCGCAGCCAGTCGACCGCGGCCCGCCACTCGCACACCTCGCGGGCCTCCTCGGCGCTCGGCGGCAGCGGCAGGGCCGCCCCGGCGTACACGTCGGGGCTGGAGCGGTGGCGAAGGTGGGCCTCGAAGTCCCCGGCGCCCAGCGGCCGGAGCGCGATCACCCCGTCCGAGAGCGTCCCGCCCGGCAGGTCCGGCAGGACCCGCGGGGAGGGCCCGGTGCCGTCGCCGGGGAGCAGGCCGAGGGTGAGCGCGCTGGTGCCGTCCCAGGCCGCGCCGCGCGAGACGCCGCCATCGGGCCGGAAGCCCGCGCCGAGCGCGGCGCGGATCGCGGCGTGGTCGCGCACGGGCGGACGCGCTTCGAGCCGGTGCGCCCCGGCCTCGAACACGACGGGCGCGACGGCGCGGAGCATCGCCGAAGCGAGCCGCTTGCCGCGGCGCTCGGGGGCGACCCAGTACCGGACCGCGGCGACGCCGGACCCCTCGACGCCGAGCGCGCCCCAGACCGCCTCGCCTTCGGGGGACACCGCCACGGCGTCGGGCTCGAACCCGCAGTCCACGGTGGTCCCGGAGTCGGCCGCCCGCAGCACGAACGCCGTCGTCGCGACGGGTTCGAAGAATTTCACGTCCTCAGAAAAGCAGTCCGGGCGCGGTGCGTCAACCGTTTGGCGAGTCTGATTTGCACCGGATGGCCCGGCTCAGGGCGCCAGTTCCTCGGGGAACAGGCTCGCGATCACCGAGTCGCGGCGCCCCAGCGGGCCGGAGCGCATGCGCCGCCGCACGCCCTCCACGGTGAACCCGGCCTTCTGCGCGACCCGCAGCGACGCCTCGTTGTCCGGGTCGGCCCGCCACTCGATGCGCTCCAGGGCGAGCGAATCGAACCCGAGGCGGCACAGGCGCTTGACGGCCGCGGTCATCCAGCCGCGCCCGCGCGCCCACGGCGCCGTCAGGTACCCGACCTCCGACTCGCCGGGCTCGCGGAGCATGAGCTCCACGGACCCGCAGTACCGGTCGCGTTCGTCGGCGAGGACGTACAGGACGCGGTCGCCGAGCTCCCAGGCGCGGCGCTTGTCCCGCAGGAACTGCTCGGCGTCGGACCGCGCGTAGTCGCGGGGCATCGGCGTGAACCGCTGCACGTCCGGGTCGGCGCAGGCCGCGGCCACGTCGTCGAGGTCCGACTCGCGCAGCGGCCGCAGCCGCAGGCCCGCGACGCCGGTCTCCAGGTCCGGCTGCGGGGCGGTGAAGAACGCGGCCTGGCGCTTGAGGACGCCGTAGTGCGGCGGCGGGTCGCCGGGGCCGCGCAGGTCCCCGGGGAGCATCCCGCCGATCCAGCAGTCGCGGGTCGTCCCGCGCTGGTTGACGCCGCCGCGGGAGACCCCTTCGACGGTGAACCCGGTGCGCAGGGCCGCGAGGCGCGAGGCGTGGTTGCCGACGATCGCGTCCCACGCGATGCGGCGGGCGCCGAGCCGGTCGAACCCGAACGCGACGGCCGCGCGGATGCCGCGCTGGGCGACGCCGCGGCCCCGCGCCCACGGCGCGGTCACGTAGGTGATGGTCATCTCGCCGGGGAAGGACTTCGTGAGGGCCATGGAGCCGACGAGCCTCCCGTCCTCTTCGACGGCCCAGCGCGGGTTCTCCCCGCCCCAGTGGCGCCGCTGCACCTCCACGTACCGGTCCCGCGCGGCGCCGCCCCACGGGAGGGGCATGACGAGGAAGCGCTCGATGAGCGGGTCGGCGTAGATCCGGGCCAGATCGGGCAGGTGCCGCTGCTCCCAGGCGACGAGCCGCAGGCCGTCGGCGTCGAGGGTGACGGGTTCCATAGCCTCCGATTGTGCCCCACCAACGGCCGTCCGGGCCAGTCACCGCCTACGCGTAGTATTGACCGGGATATCCACCCGATCTGGTCAAGACGTTGCTGGGGGCTGATCTTCCGTGTCGTTGTTCGAGAAGGTACTGCGGGCCGGCGAGGGCCGCGCGCTCAAGCGACTCAACGCGATCGCCGACGCGGTCGACTCCTTGGAAGACGAGTACAAGGCGCTCACCGACGCCGAGCTGCGCGCGCTCACCGACGAATACAGGGAGCGCCTGAAAGACGGCGAGACCACCGACGACCTCATGCCCGAGGCGTTCGCCACAGTCCGCGAGGCGGCCTGGCGCGTCCGCGGCATGCGCCACTACCACGTGCAGCTCATGGGCGGCGCCGCGCTGCACCAGGGCAACATCGCCGAGATGAAGACCGGCGAGGGCAAGACCCTCGTCTCGACCCTCCCCGTCTACCTCAACGGGCTCACCGGCCAGGGCGTCCACCAGGTCACCGTCAACGACTACCTGGTCCGCCGCGACGCCGAGTGGATGGGCGAGATCCACCGCTTCCTGGGCCTGTCCGTCGGCGTCGTGCTCCCCGGCGAGGGCTCGGAGAAGCACCGCGAGGCCTACCTCGCCGACGTCACGTACTCCACGAACAACGAGCTGGCCTTCGACTACCTGCGCGACAACATGACCGGCTCCGCCGACAGCCTCGTGCAGCGCGGCCACCACTTCGCGCTCGTCGACGAAGTGGACTCGATCCTCGTCGACGAGGCCCGCACCCCGATCATCATCTCGGGCCCCGCCGAGCACTCCAAGCGCTGGTACACCGAGTTCGCGAACATCGTCCGCTCCATGAAGCGCGACGAGCACTACGAGGTCGACGAGGGCAAGCGCACCATCGCGATCTCCGAGTCCGGCGTCGCCCGCGTCGAGGACCGCCTCGGCATCGAGAACCTCTACGACTCGGTGAACACGCCGCTCGTCGGCTACCTGAACAACGCCATCAAGGCGCAGGAGCTGTTCGAGCGCAACCGCGAGTACATCGTCTCCGAGGACGACGAGGTGCTCATCGTCGACGAGTTCACCGGCCGCGTCCTGCCGGGCCGCCGCTTCAACGAGGGCATCCACCAGGCCATCGAGGCCAAGGAGAAGGTGGAGATCAAGCAGGAGAACCAGACCTTCGCGACCACCACCCTCCAGAACTACTTCCGCCTCTACGAGAAGCTCGCGGGCATCACCGGCACCGCGCAGACCGAGGCGTCGGAGTTCAACAACGTCTACGGCATGGGCGTCATCCCGATCCCCACGAACAAGCCGATGATCCGCCGCGACCAGCCCGACGTCATCTACAAGACCGAAGAGGCGAAGTTCCAGGCCGTCGTCGACGACATCGCCGAGCGCCACGAGACCGGCCAGCCGGTCCTGGTCGGCACCGTCTCGGTCGAGAAGTCCGAGATGCTCGCGCGCCTGCTGAAGAAGCGCGGCATCCCGCACAACGTGCTCAACGCGAAGAACCACGCGAAGGAAGCCGAGTACATCGCGCAGGCGGGCCAGCGCGGCGCCGTCACCGTCGCCACCAACATGGCCGGCCGCGGCACCGACATCATGCTCGGCGGCAACCCCGAGTACCTGGCGGCCTCCGACCTTCGCGCGCGCGGCGTCGACGACGCCGACGAGGAGACCTACGCGTCCGCGTGGGCCGAGGCCATCGAGAAGTTCGAGGAGACGACCAAGGCCGAGGCCGAGGACGTCAAGGACGCGGGCGGCCTGTACGTGCTCGGCACCGAGCGCCACGAGTCCCGCCGCATCGACAACCAGCTGCGCGGCCGCGCGGGCCGCCAGGGCGACCCGGGCGAGTCCCGGTTCTACCTGTCGCTCTCGGACGACCTCATGAAGCGGTTCAACGCGGACGCCGTGCGCGCCATGATGAACCGGATGCGCGTCCCCGACGACGTCCCGATCGTCTCGAAGCTCGTGACCCGCCAGATCGAGTCGGCGCAGTCGCAGATCGAGGGCCACAACGCGGAGATCCGCAAGAACGTCCTCAAGTACGACGAGGTCATGAACAACCAGCGCACCGTCATCTACGACGAGCGGCGCAAGGTCCTCGACGGCGAGGACGTGTCCGAGCAGATCGGGCACTTCATCGACGACGTCCTGGAGGCGTACGTCGCGGGCGCCACGAGCGAGGGCTACGGCGAGGACTGGGACCTCGACGAGCTGTGGTCGGCGTTCAAGCAGCTGTACCCGATCGGCCTGTCGCACAAGGAGGTCGTGAAGCAGGCGGGCGGGCTCGACGAGCTCGACGCCGAGACGCTCCTCAAGGCCGTCAAGGAGGACGCGCACGAGGTCTACGCCGCGCGCGAGGACGAGTTCGGCGAAGAGGTCCTGCGCAAGCTCGAGCGGCGCGTGCTGCTCCAGACGATCGACCGGAAGTGGCGCGAGCACCTGTACGAGGTGGACTACCTCAAGCAGGGCATCAGCCTGCGGGCGTACGCGCAGCGCGACCCGGTCATCGAGTACCAGCGCGAGGCGTTCGACATGTTCCAGACGATGCTCGACGGCATCAAGGAGGACACGGTCCGCTTCCTGATGAACGCCGAGCTGAAGGCCAAGCCCGCCGAGGGCGGGGCCGCGGCCGAGCCGGAGGCGACCATCCGCGGCCTCGAGCCGCTGCGCAAGCCGGAGATGCTCCTCCAGTCGGCGCCGTCGATGGACAACGCCAGCGGCGTGGAGAGCCAGGCGACGACCGAGGACGGCGCCGTGTTCAAGCGCCCGCCGAAGCCCGTCGCGGGCCAGAAGCGGGACGTGAAGCGCACCCCGGGCGCGGGCCAGAAGGGCGCCGCGAAGGTCGCCCCGAAGTCGGCGCGCTCGGCCGGTCCGCGCAAGGCCGCGACCGCGCCGCCCGCGCAGCAGGCGAACCCGGGCCAGCGGCACGTCGAGAAGACCGGCCCGAACGCCCCGTGCCCGTGCGGTTCGGGCAAGAAGTACAAGCGCTGCCACGGCGCGCCCGGCGGCACCGCAGACTAAGGGCATGGCGCGAATCTACGTACCCGCGAACGCGGCGATGCTGCGGACGCTGGCCGACACCGGTGAGCTGAAGCCGGTGTCGGCCGTCCACACCGTGACCTCGTGGCTGCGGCGCGAGGCGCCGGGGGCCGACGAGGAGGACCTGGAGTTCACGGCGTTCGACGACGCGGCGTTCGCGTCGCTGGCGCTGCTGCCGGAGTCGGAGCCGCGCCGGGTCGTGGTCTCGGCCGACGTCCCGGACGAGCGGGTCGCCGAGCACGCCGAGGGCACCGGTGCGGACTTCGGCGGCGATGTGAAGCTCAAGCGTGTCGCGGCGGTCCACATGGACGATGCCGCGGCCGCGGGGGTCATCGCCGCCGCGGGCACGGCCGATGAGCTGGCCGCGGTCGAGGAGCACGTCCTCGACTGGTACGCCCCGTCGGAGCTTCAGGAGCTCTTGGCGGCCTTGGGCGTCTTAGGCAGCAGGAACCCGTAGGCGAAGACCGCGCACAGCGCTCCGGCGAACATCGCGGTCATCGACCCGTTGTACTGCCACTGGAAGCTCAGGGCGAGGAACGCCTCGTCGAGCGGGGCGACCTCGTCGAGGCCGACGTTCAGGAGCACTTCGACGCCGATCTGGGCGAGCACGGTGGAGACGAGCCAGATCGCGCCGGGCAGGGCCCCGGCGACGAGGTGTCCGAGGAGCTTGACGCCCGCCTTCTGCTTGCGCAGGTACAGGAACGCGCAGACGCCGCAGGCGATCCCGGCGATGAACGGGACGGCGGTGCCGAGCGCGCCGTACTCGTCGAGCGGGTCGGAGAACAGGCTCACCGAGGACGTGGCCTCGTAGATGCCGCGCGCGTACATGACGGCCAGGAGCAGGAGGGTCGCCGAGAGCCCGGCGACGACGGTGACGGCGCGCCGGGGGAGCGCGAAGAGGCCGCCGACGAGTCCGGCGCCGAGGAGCACCAGCGCGGTGCTCAGGGCGACCGGGCCGTTCGACAGGAAGATGACGTAGGAGGCCGCGCCGGAGGCGAGGCCGGTGACGAGCGCGCCGAGCATGACGAGCGCCGGGCGCGGGCCCTTGAGGGCGCGCGCGGCGACCGTGCCGAGGGCGGCGCCCGCGAAGACGGTGACGATGATGGGGCTGAACAGGGAGTTCGCCAGGAGCACGACGCCGGTGTCGTCGAGGCGGCCGAAGGTGCCGATGATCGCGGCGTACAGGGAGTAGGCGACGCCCGCGACGGAGAGGACGGCGGCGGCGCCGAGGACCCACAGCGCGACGCGGCCCGGCCGGGGGTCGGCTGCGGCGGGGGCGGACTCGGCGGCTGCGGCTTGCTGCTCCTGCGTGTTGGTCACGACCCCCAGAGTACGGATGCGGCGCTGCGCCGCACTCCTCGGTCGGGCGGGTGTGGCCCGGCGCCCCCGAGCGGCGCTCTTGTTCGCATCGCACCAGTTCGCACGGGCCGGACTGTGCGAGGATGGCGGTAGCGACACCGGTCTAGTAACCTCGTGTTCAAAGCCAAGTGATCGTTATATCCGTCGAATCAACGGGAGTGCGCGATGGACGCCTTGTTTACGGTACCCACACCGGAGAACGAACCGGTCAATTCGTACGCGCCCGGGACGCCCGAGCGCGAGAGCCTCCAGAAGAAGCTCGCCGAGCTCGCCGCCACGCGCCTGGACCTCGACCACCACATCTCCGGCCAGTGGCGCCGCGGCACGGGCGCCGAGATCGACGTCGTCCAGCCCCACAACCGCCACCACGTCCTCGGCACGACCCGCGAGGCCACCGCGGGCGAGTGGGCCGACGCGGTCGCCGCCGCCAAGGCCGCCCGCCACGACTGGATCCGCACCGACTTCGCCGACCGCGCCGCCGTCTTCCTGCGCGCCGCCGAGCTCCTCGCGGGCCCCTACCGCGACACCGTCAACGCCGCGACCATGCTCGGCCAGTCCAAGACCGCCGCGCAGGCCGAGATCGACGCCGCGTGCGAGCTCATCGACTTCCTGCGCTTCAACGTCTCCTTCGCCGAGGGCATCTACCGGCAGCAGCCGAACTCCTCCAAGGGCCTGTGGAACCGCATGGACCACCGCCCCCTCGACGGGTTCGTCCTCGCGATCACCCCGTTCAACTTCACCGCCATCTCCGGGAACCTCCCCACCGCCCCGGCCCTCATGGGCAACACCGTGGTGTGGAAGCCCTCGCCGACCCAGCAGTTCGCCGCGCACTTCGTCATGCAGGTGCTCCTGGAGGCGGGCCTGCCGCACGGCGTCATCAACATGGTCACCGGCGTCGGCGAGCACTCCGACGTGGCGCTCCTGGACGCCGACCTCGGCGGCATCCACTTCACCGGCTCCACCCGGACGTTCCAGCACCTGTGGTCCACGGTGGGCCAGAACATCGGCGGCTACCGCACCTACCCGCGCCTGGTCGGCGAGACCGGCGGCAAGGACTTCATCATCGCCCACCCCAGCGCCGACCCGCACTCGCTCGCGGTCGCGATGGTCCGCGGCGCCTACGAGTACCAGGGCCAGAAGTGCTCCGCGCTCTCGCGGACCTACGTGCCAGCGTCGCTGTGGAAGAACGGCCTGCGCGACGCCGTCGTCGGCATGACCGAGGACATCACGTACGGCGACGTCACCGACTTCGCGAACTTCGGCGGCGCCGTCATCGACGCCCGCGCCTACGCCAAGCACACCGCGCTCTTCGAACGGCTGCAAGGGGACGCGAAGGCCACGGTCGTCACCGGCGGCACCGCCGACGACTCCCAGGGCTTCTTCGTGCAGCCCACGCTCATCGAGTCCGCCGACCCGACCCACGAGCTGTTCACCGAGGAGTACTTCGGGCCGATCAACGCCGTCCACGTCTACGACGACGCCGACTTCGACGCCGTCATGGGCCAGGCCGCCGACATCGCCCCGTACGCGCTCACCGGCGCGGTCTTCGCCACCGACCGGGCCGCCATCGCCCGCGCGAGTGAAGCCCTCCGCTTCGCCGCCGGCAACTACTACATCAACGACAAGCCCACCGGCGCGGTCGTCGGCCAGCAGCCCTTCGGCGGCGCCCGCGGCTCGGGCACCAACGACAAGGCCGGGTCCTGGCAGAACCTCGTCCGCTGGGTCAGCCCCCGCTCCATCAAGGAGAACTTCGTCCCCCCGACGGAGTACCGCTATCCGCACCAGGGCTAGCAGCCCGGCAAGGGGCCCGGACCGCGCGGTCCGGGCCCTCTTTCTATGCTTGCCCCATGACGAAGCGTGAGCATCCGCTGAAGGGCGAGTTCGACACCGCCGAGGCCCGCTGGGAGCGCACGACCCACGAGGACGGCACCCCCGCCGCACTCGAGATCGGCTACGCCGACAACGGACTCGTGGCCCTGCGCATGGCCGAGGACCCCGAGGGCGACATCCTCATCTACACCCCGTCGGAGTGGGAGGCCTTCGTCGAGGGCGTCCGCGACGGCGAGTTCGACCTCCCGACCTGGGACGACGAGCCAATCGTCGAGATCATCGAGGATGACGACGACGAGCCCGCCAAGCCCTAGACCGCAGCACCGAAGCGCCCCGGAGTGGAACTCCGGGGCGCTTCGCGCATCCTGCGAACGTGCCAACTTCAGATAGCGCCTTCCGGCGTGTA
Source organism: Glycomyces sp. NPDC047369 (assembly GCA_040643255.1). Lineage (GTDB taxonomy): Bacteria > Actinomycetota > Actinomycetes > Mycobacteriales > Micromonosporaceae > Glycomyces. The sequence continues at coordinate 165,985 of JBEYTX010000007.1, forward strand.
TCCCACCGGTCTCACGGGCCTCTTCCCTGGTGAAAGCCGCGATACCCGTCCAGCCCGTGGCGTTCGCGGCATTCCGGGCTTGAGTGCCTTTCGACCTATCGGAACCGGCGTGTACCCCGCGCCTCGCAGAAGGTGAGGAGAATCGATCTCGAAGAGATCCCCCTCCTCGCCCGACAACCGCATAGACCCCCGAAGACGACAAGAGGAGCTCCCATGCGATTGGTGTTCGCGGAGAACGAACCCCATCTGAAGCCCAACCCGCGCCGCGACCACATGTCCGGCGTCCCGGAACTCGCCTACTCCACCCTGGACCGGCACGGCGGCCGCGTCCTCCTCCCCGGCCAGGTCGTCCGCACCGCGGGCCGCTCGGCCCCCGTGGGGACCATCTACCGCTACGACCGCCTGCTCGTCGACGAGTCCGTCATCAACGACGACGCGGCCCGCCGCAGGCTCGAAGGCGCGATCCGCCCGACCGGCCTGTCCCTGGAGAGCCAGGCCGCCAACCCGGTCGTCGCGGGCTCGGGCCCGTACCGCGTCCCGGTGGTGAGCACCCACGGCGACCAGGCCGCCGTGGACGCGTGGTCGCTCCTCCAGCGGCTGAAGACCGACACGAGCGACGCGAGCCTCCCGGAAGACCTGCTCGCGAAGGTCCGCCTGGAGCACCTCATGATCTGCTCCAGGGCCGGAGGCCCCAGCGTCGGCACCGGCGAGCCGCCGCTTCCCGGGCCCCACAAGCACTCCATCGGCCGCATCCCGGTCGACATGGTCGCGCCGATGCCCGAGCGCAAGAAGCTCGACCGGCGCCTGCGCGTCGCGGTCCTCGACACCGGCGTCCCCAGCAGCCACCCGGCCTTCGACATCTCGGACCGTTCGGAGGGCAAGGACACCTTCGTGGTCGTCGACCACGCCTTCCAGACCCGGCTGGGCCAGCACAACGACTCGCCCGCGCCGCCGCTCGACGACCCCTGGGACGGCCCGGTCCACGAGCCGACCCTCCTCGGCGAGGTCGCCACCCACTTCGGCCACGGCACCTTCATCACCGGGCTGCTGCGCCAGATGTCCCCGGACGTCCAGGTGTACTCCCTGCGCGTGGTCCACAACGACGGCCTCTCCTACGAGCACGAGATCATCGGCGCGCTCCACCATGTGGCCGACCAGATCGAGGCCGCGCGCGGCGGCGACGCCGAGGCGTTCCCGGTCGACGTGGTCGTCCTCGCGACGGGCTATGTGGACGAGGCCTCCGACGACATCCCGGGCGGTTGGATGGGCGGTGCCGTCGACCGTCTCATCAAGCTGGGCGTCCCCGTGGTCGCCGCCGCCGGGAACCAGTCCTCCGACCGGCCGTTCTACCCCGCGGCGTTCGCCGCGCACGAGCAGCCGGAGAACGCCGCGCCGATTCTGAGCGTCGGGGCGCTGAACCCCAACCTCGAGATCGCCATGTTCTCCAACGAGGGCCCGTGGGTCTCGTGCTACGCCACCGGGGCCGGGCTGGTGAGCACGTACCCGTGCGAGGCGGCCGGATCGCTCGAACCCGAGCGCCGCGCCAAGTCCACGATGCGCAACCGGTTCCGCGAGAGCTACGACTTCGACGACTTCTCCTCCGGCTACGCCGTTTGGAGCGGCACCTCGTTCGCGGCCCCGGTCGCGGCGGCGTACCTCCTGAACGCCATCGCCGAATCCGGTGTGGAGGAGATCCAGGACCCGGTCAAGGCGGCGGAGCGCGCGCACGCGGCCCTCGCCCGGCTGAAGAGTCGCTAGCCTGAAGACATGAACACGATTCCGGCTCAATCGGTGGCGGCGGTCGACTACGACCGGTACGCGCGGCTCTACATCGCCGCGCGTGCCGGCGACCGTGCCGCGCAGCGGACCCTGATCGAGGAGCTCACCGAGCCGCTCTGGCGAGTGGCGCGGCGGGCCGGCCTCGACCGGGAGAGCGCCGCCGATGTGGTGCAGACCGCCTGGCTTCGCCTGTGGCGCACCAAGGACGGGCTGGACAAGCCTCGCGCGCTGACCAAGTGGCTGCGCACCACGGTCAGCCGCGAGGCCTGGAACGTGGCCGGGCACGCGAGGCGCGAGATCGCCTCCGACCCGCTCGATATCAAGGAGCCGATCGTCGAAGGCATCGAGGACGGCTTCGTCCGCGATGACGAACGGGAGGCGGTGCGCCGCGCCTTTCTTGCACAGGATGAGAAGTGCCGGGCGCTGCTCGCCTACGTCGCGGCGTTCTCCCGGCCGGACTACGACGTCATCTCCGAAGAGCTCGGAATGAAAAGGGGGAGCATCGGGCCCACGCGGGGCCGGTGCTTGGACAAGATGAGGAAGACCCTGCTGGACGACCCGTCCTGGGGCGCAGGTGAGGAGCGGTATGCAGATGGAACCTGACAAGCGGGACCAGGGAGAGTTCGAGCCGTTGGACTCCTGCGACGAGCGGATTCTCGCCGTCATCAACGAGCTCCACCGACGGGACGACCCGATGCCGACCGATCTCAACGAGCGGGTCGAATTCGTACTCGAACTCGAAGCGGCACTGGATGCCAGAGTCGCGTCCGTATACCGGCCCAAGGAATTGACGCTCGTCCGCGGAGAAGCGGAACTGGCGGTGAACCAGGGTGATCCGGCATCGATCACCTTCGACTGCGAAACGGTCACCGTGATGGTCACGCCGCGTCCCTCGGCATTGCAGGAAATGCGCCTCGACGGATGGATCGGACCAGAAGGGACTTATGCCGTCGAGCTCAGAAGCCCGCAGGGGACCCGGCGCGCGACGACCGATGAAACCGGGAGATTCGTACTCGAGGGCTTGCCCAACAATGAGATGTTCCAGTTGGTCATCAGACCCGACGAGGCATTGCAGCGAGAGGGCCTCCCGGCGGTGGTCGTGACGCCCGCAGTGCGCCTGTAGCATATGAAGAATGCTTCAAAGCGCTTGGCGGTTGTTCACCCGGGGACAGCGTCTGAACCGACGCGGCCGAATCTCGGAATCCGCACTGGCGCTCGAACAGGCGCTTGAAGTCCTCGAATGGGACCGAGAGCGGCCTCCGGTCGCCGGAACCGCCCGGGCGCGACTGACCGCGAAAGCCCTGATGGTCCTTTCCACGGACAAGGCGAGTCTGGGCGACCCCGCCGAGGGACTGCGCCTCCTCGACACGGCCGAGGCATTCGTGGCTCCGGACGACCGGGGGGTCCTCTTCCACCAGAGGGCTCTCGGACTGTGGCAGAGCGGCCGCCTCACCGACGCCGACCGGTGGTTCGACGAAGCCGAACCGCATCTCGCCGCGAACGGCCCCGACTACATGTACGCGGCGCTGTTCCATAATCGGGCCAACCTGTGGCGGGACCTCGGCGAGCTCCAGCGCGCACTCGACAGCATCCACAAGGCCATCGACCTCTACGAGCAGGTGCTCATCCCGGTCAACCGCGCCAAGGCCATCCACATCGAGGCGCTGATATGGCTCGACCTCGGCGAGGCCACGAAGGCGCTCACCGCGTTCGACGAGGTCCGCGCCGAATACCTGAAATACGCGCCAGAACTCGAGACCTTCATAGAGTCCTCCTACGCGCTGGCCTTGTTCTCCGTCGGCATGTTCGGGCAGGCCGCCGACCGGTGGGGGGAGGCGATCGCCTCGTCGCGGCTCGCCGGGGACCTCCGGAATGCGGCCAACGCGGAATTCTGGAGAGCCGTTGCGGCGTACGAGGACCGCCGGTACGACATCGCGGAGCAGTGGGCCGAGCAGGCCATGGACTCGCTGTACGAGCAGGGCAACGAGCCGATGGCGTTCCTCGCCCGCCTGCTGATCCTCCAGGGCCGCTTCGACGCCGAGCAGATGGGCCCCGACTTCGCCGATCAGGTCGGCCGGCTGTGCGACGCACTGGATCAGCGAGGCTGGACGCTCCGCCTCAACCAGGCCAAAGTGCTGGCCGCCCGGGCGAGGATCCGCGCCGGGGAACTCGAGCTGGCCGAGGAGGCGCTGCGGTTCGAATTGAGCGGACCCGCTCATGAAGTGCTCGCAGAGAGCTTGGCCAGGTTCGCTGCGAAGGCGGAGCTCGCCATCGCCCGCGATGAGGACCCCATGCCGGACCTGCGCACCGGGCTCGACCTTCTCGACGATTATCGGACGACCTTCGGATCGGTGGAGTTCCAAGCCGGCGTGTCCGCGCTCGGGGTGCAGCTCTCCAGCAAGGGCCTCATCCACACCACCAACCACGGCAGTCCCGCGGAGATGCTCCAGTGGGCTGAGCGCTGCCGGGGGCAGGCCCTGCGGATCCCGCCGGTCAAGTCCTCGTCCGACCCGAACGCCCGCGAAGCGCTGGGCCGCCTCCGCCTGGCCCGCCAGGAACTCTGGGACCTCCAGGTCGAGGGCGCGGAGGCCGCCGACGCGCTGGCGCGCGTTCGCGGCCTCGAAGCGGAGATCCGCGACTACGACAGGGCGAGGCCCGGACCGCGGGAGCAGGCGGAGCGGGTCGCCTCCTCGGAGATCCACGATCTGGCGGAGTCCCGGGAAACGGTGGTGGTCAGCCTGTTCGAAGTCGGCGGCATCCTCCGCGCGGTCCTCGCCGGAGGAGACGGGTTGCGGCATGTGCCGCTCATGCCGCTCGCCGAGGCGTCGGAACTCGAACGCCGCCTCGGCGCCGACCTGGATGCGCTGAGCCGGACCTTCCACCATCCGGAGCGGCTGCGTCAGAGCGTCGAGAGCGCTATGCGCCGCAATGCGACCGTGCTCGCAGAAGGCATCTGGGATCCGATCGCGGACTACGTCGGCGAACGGCAGACGGTCATGATCCCCCACAGCAAGCTCGCCTGGGTCCCCTGGCCCTTGCTGCCGCCCCTGCGGGGCCGCCCGTTCACGGTCACGCCCTCCGCCGAGGCGTGGTGGCGCGCCGTCCACCGGCCTGCGGCGACCGGCCCGGCGATCGTCGCCGCCGGGCCGCGGCTCGTCCGCGCCGACAGCGAGGTCGACGCCGTAGGCGCGCTCTACCCCGAGGCGCGCCTGATCCGGGCGGAGAAGTCCGACCCCGAAGCGGTGCTCAAGGGCCTCGACGGCGCCTCGGTGGCGCACCTCGCCGCGCACGGGCACCACGAGCCGGACAACGTCCTGTTCTCCCGCTTGGACTTCGGGCTCGGGCCGCTGAACGCGTACGAACTCCTCGGGCTCGACCAGCCGCCGCAGCACGTAGTCCTCTCGGCCTGCGACCTCGGCCGCTCGACCGTCGAGGTCGGCAACGAGACCCTCGGCTTCACCGCGGCGCTGCTGCACGCGGGCACTTCCACCGTCGTGTCCAGCCTCGCGAAGGTCCCCGATGCGATGGCCGCCGACATGATGCTGGAGTACCACCGCCGCTGCGCCGCGGGCGCGAGCCCCGCCGAAGCGCTTGCGGCCGTGGGGGAGCAGCGTCCGTGGCACCCATTTGTCGCGTTCGGGGCGTAAGCTGCCCGGATACCCCCCGGAAAGGCTTCCCCGAACCGATGTTCCGCAACCCCGACCACCGCCTCCTGCTCGTCTCCGTGGCCGCCAGCCAGGTCGGCCTCCAGATCGCGTACTTCTCGGTCTCGATCATCGCCGTGGTCGTGCTCGACCTGAGCGAAGCCCAGATCGGCGTCCTCAACGCCATGGACCAGATCGCCCTGGTCATGTTCGGCCTGCTGGTCGGCGCGTGGGTGGACCGGATGCGGCGCAAGCCGATCATCGTCGTGAGTGAGGTGCTGCGGGCGGCCGTGATGCTCACCGTGCCGGTCGCGTGGATGCTCGACGCGCTCGCGATGTGGCAGCTGTACGCCGTCATGTTCGGGCTCGGCCTCGTCTCGGTGTTCTTCGACGTGGCGCAGGGCAGCTACGTGCCGATGCTCATCGACAACGACCGCCTCGCCGGGGCGAACTCGCGCATCCAGGGGCTCCGGTCCGCCTCCGACACCGGCGGGCCGCTCGTCGCCGGGCCGCTCGTGACGCTGCTGACCGCGCCCGTCGCGGTCGCCGTCGCGGTCGCCGGGTTCGCGGTGTCGGCGTTCAGCATGTGGCGCATCAGGTTCCAGGAGACCGACCCGGTCCGGGCGGAGAAGCCGAGCCTGCGGGCCGAGATCGTGCAGGGCATCCGCTTCATCCTCAAAGACCCCATCGTGAGGACCGTGGCGTTCTCCAGCGCCTGGTGCAACCTCTCCGTCGGCGCGTTCCAGGCGATGCTCGTGGTGTTCCTGATCCGCGACACCGGCCTGTCCAGTGCGGTGGTCGGCCTGGTCCTGGCCGGGTCCGGGGTCGGCGGGGTGCTCGGGGCGATGCTCGTCGGGAAGATCTCGGCGAAGGCCGGGATGGGCCGTACCGCACTTGCGGCGCTGGCGCTCTCCGGGCCCGGCATGGCGGTCGTCGCGCTCTCGGGGCCGGAGTGGGGAGCGGTCGCCGCCTTCCTCGGCCAGGCGCTCTACGTTGCGGCGATCGTCGCGTTCAACGTCAATGTCGTCAGCTACCGGCAGGCCATTACCCCTGACCCGATCCAGGGCCGCGTCAACGCGACGCAACGGGTCATCTCGTGGGGCACGGTCGCGGTCGGCTCGATCGCCGGCGGGTTCGCCGGCGAGGCGATCGGCGCGAAGTCGGTCCTCCTCGTCGCCGCCGGGATGCTCTTCGCCGGGTGCCTCGTGCTCCTCAAGACCCCGATCCGCACCCTCAAGGAGCTCCCCGAGGAGGGTTCGGGGCTCAGAGAGGTCCACTAGCGCTGCGCCGCAGTAGCATCGGACGATGACTTGGGACCCCGACGCCCCCGGCGTACTGCGCCTCCCCTCCGGCCGCCTCGTGCGCGGCCGCGGCCTCGCCCGGCCGCTCCCCGAAGGCCCGGAGCCGCAGTTCGCGCTGTACCTGCTCGGGAAGGAGCCCCCGGCCGTCGCGTGGGACGCGACGTGGGTCCGCTGGCCCGACTTCCGGCTCCCCGCGGACAAGTCGGCTTTCGCTGCGGCCCTGCGTGAAGCGTGGGAGCGGGCCGGGTCTGAACGCGTCGAGTTCGCCTGCCACGGCGGGCACGGCCGCACCGGGACCGCGCTCGCCTGCCTGGCCGTGCTCGACGGCGTCCCCGCGGCCGAGGCGGTCGCGTTCGTCCGCGCCGGGTACTCCCCGAAGGCCGTCGAGACCCCCTGGCAGCGGCGCTTCGCGTCGCGTTTCGAGTCCTGAGACGGGTAGGCGTTTGCAGCGCCGCTGACATAAGGTGGGGGACGCGCATCACCCCAGTCGCCGCACCGAACCCCAAGAGGCCCCACATGACGCCACCCGCACCGCCTGAGCGCCCGACGCTGCGCCGGTGGCTGCCGGTCCTCGCCGTGGTCGCCGCGCTGCTGGTCGTCGGGATCGCCGCGCAGGGGACCGGGCTCCAGTGGGACGAGGCGCGGATGCCGTACTCCGAGGGCGACGGGGTCGAGATCGCGCCGCCGATCGCGAGCGAGGAGGAGCCGTCGCTGCCGCCGACCGGTGAACCGGCCGAGGGGACGGCGTTCCCGTCGTGGATCAGCTGGCTCATCCTCGGCATCCTCGCGGGCGTCCCGCTCGCGCTGATCCTCCTGCTCGTCATCAGGCGCCTCCTCCGCTGGATCGTCGAGGCGCCCGAGTCCACCGGCGCGCCCGAACCCGAACCCGAGTACCTGGTCCGCGACTTCGCGCTCGTCGAGGACGCCATCGCATCCGCACTCCAGGAGATGGACCTCGGCACCGACGCCCGGGCCGCGATCATGGCCTGCTGGCTCCACTTCGAGCGCGCCGCCGACGGCGTCGGCATCGAGCGCGACGCCTCCGACACGCCCGCGGACCTCGTCCGCAAGCTCCTGTCCCGCCACGACCTCGACGGCGCGGCCCTGAACCGGCTCACCGAGGCGTACCTGCGGGCCCGCTACTCGCCCCACGAGGTCGGCGAGGCCGACCGCGACCGCGCCCGCGACGCCCTCGTCGCGCTCCGGACCCAGCTCGGCGTCAGGGAGGCCCAATGAACCGGCAAGAGCCCCAAGGCATCTCCGTGAAGGAGCTCCTCTCCCCGTTCGGGCGCGTGCGCCTGTGGCCCGCCGTCGGAGCCGTCGCCCTCGCCGTGTTCGCGTGGGCCTTCGCGTACGTCGGCGGCGTCGACTTCGCGCTGTGGCAGCTCGTGCTGCTCGCGCTCGCGGCGCTCCTGGCGTACTCCGTGGTCTCCGGGATGCGCGCCGACACCGAGCCCGCGCCCGAGCTGCGCGTCCACACCGTCAACGAGCCGTCCTGGCGCCCCTTCGCGGACGTCAACCGCTGGGAGGACCGGTTCATCTTCGCCGAGGCGAAACCCGGCCGGTTCGCCACCACCAACGCCAAGCAGCAGCTCACCGAGCTCGCCGCCGAACGCCTGCGGCTGCGCCGGGGCCTCTCCCTCGCCGACCAGCCCGAGGAGTGCCGGGCCGCCCTCGGCGAGAGCGCGTACCTGTTCCTGACCGGCCCCGTGCCGGACTGCCCCTCGCCGCAGCAGCTCGGCGCCCACCTGAAAGCCATCGAGGAGATCTAATGACCGAGACGCCGCGCATCAGCCTCGACCAGGTCGCGCACCACGCCGAAGCGGTCCTCAAGTCCGTCCGGTCGGTCATCGTCGGCAAGGACGAGCCGCTGCGCCTGGTCCTCGCCGGGATCCTCGCGGGCGGCCACATCCTCCTCGAAGACCTCCCCGGCCTCGGCAAGACCCTCACCGCCCGCTGCTTCGCGCAGAGCCTCGGCCTCGACTTCCGGCGCCTCCAGTTCACCCCCGACCTGCTGCCCGCCGACGTCACCGGATCCCTCCTCTACAACCAGAAGACCGGCGAGTTCGTCTACCGCAAGGGCCCCGTCCACACCAACCTCCTCCTCGCCGACGAGATCAACCGGACGCCCCCCAAGACCCAGTCCGCGCTCCTCGAGGCCATGCAGGAGCGCCAGGTCTCCGTCGAGGGCGAGACCCACCTCCTCCCCGAGCCGTTCACCGTCCTCGCCACCTCCAACCCCGTCGAGTTCGAGGGCACCTACCAGCTCCCCGAAGCCCAGCTCGACCGGTTCCTGCTCCGCGTCTCCTTCGGCTACCCCACCCCCGACGAGGAGTGGGAGGTCCTCCAGCGGCGCATCGGCCGCCGCCGGGAGACCGTCGACCTCGACCCCGTCATCGACGCCGCCACCCTCGTCGGCATGCAGCGCGCCCTCGAGGACGTCACCGTCGAGGACTCCGTCGGCCGCTACATCGTCGCCGTCACCACCGCCACCCGGGGCCACGCGCAGGTCCAGGTCGGCGCGTCCCCGCGCGGGTCGCTCGCGCTGCTGCTCGCCTCCCGCGCGCTCGCCGTCCTCGCCGGCCGCGACTTCGTCACCCCCGACGACGTCAAGGGCGTCGCCGGCGCCGCGCTCGCCCACCGGATCACGCTCAAGCCCGAGCTGTGGATGCGCCGCATCGACCCCGCCGCGGTCGTCGCCGACATCTGCCGCGGCGTCCCGGCCCCGCAGACCGCCCAGGCCCCGGCCTACACCGCGCCCCTGCGATGACGATCGACCCGGTCCTGAGCCTGCGCACCGACAACCCCCGCCAGGTGCGCGCGGCGCAGATCGAACCGCCCGTGACGTGGCGCCGCACGAAGGCCCTGACGCGCGCCGTCGCCATCGCCGCCGTGTGCCTGCTCGCGGCGGTCGCGTTCGGCCGCATCGACCTCGTGCTCATCGCCGCGCCCTTCGCGATCGGCACCGCCGTGCTCCTCCAGCGCCGCCCCCACCTGCCGCCCGAGGTCCGCATCGCGCCCCTCGAAGGCACCGGCACCGACCTCTCCTGCGCCGAAGGCGCCACCGCCGCCGCGCGCGTCATCGTCGCCAACCCCGAGCCCGTCTCCGTCACCGCGATCGTCACCGCCGTCGCCGACCCGTGGATCGAGCTCCACACCGGCAAGGGCGACTTCGCGTCCGCGCTGGCGCCCCGGTCCGGGCGCGACCTCGTCGTCGCCGGGACGGCCCGCCGCTGGGGCGAGCACCACCTCGGCCCCGTCCACGTCCGCTCCGTCGCCTGCGGGGGCCTCCTGGAGACCACCGTGCAGCGCCTCCCCGGCCTGAGCGCGTGGGTCCTGCCCGTCCCCGACTGGTTCGACTCGGCCGAGTCCCTGCCGTTCGCCGACGGCGTCACCGGCGTCCACCGGTCCCGCCGCGGCGGCGACTCAGGCGAGCTCGCCGAGGTCCGCCTCTACCAGCCCGGGGACCGGCTCCGCCGCATCGACTGGCGCACCTCCATGCGCACCCGGGACCTGTACGTCAACGCGACGCTCTCCGAACGCGACACCGACGTCACCCTCGTCCTCGACCTCCAGGTGGAGGCGGGCGCGTCCGGGGGCCTCGACGGCGCCGCGTCGATCGCCGACCTCACCGTCCGCGCCGCCGGGGCCGTGGCCTCCCACTACGCGCTCCAAGGGGACCGCACCGCGTGCGTCGAGTTCGGCGCCCGCGGGCGCCGTATGCGCGCGGGGGCCGGGCGCCGCCACGCCGCCGCGACCCTCCGCTGGCTCGCCGCCGTCGAGATCCCGCCGGACCCCGTCCCTCCCTCCCCGGACCTGCTGCGACGCCAGCTCGCCGGGCAGCGCAGCCTCAACGTCGTGTTCACGCCGCTGCTCACCGACCGCTCGATCGCGCTCATCGCCTCGCTGGCCCGCGCCGGGCGGCCCGTCCTGTGCGTCGACACCCTCCCGCCGCACGTCGCCCCGCCCAGGCGTACACATTGGACGCCGTACGCGGAGCGGCTGTGGCGCCTCTCGCGCGACAACACCCTCATGGAGCTGCGCGACCTCGGCGTCGCCGTCGAGCCCTGGCAGGGCGCGGCCTCCCTCGACACCGTCCTCGCCCAGCTCACCCGGAGGCGCTACCGATGACAGATGTGCAGCGCCCCCTCCTCCAGGCCCTCCGCGACGGCGCCCGCGAGCGCGCCAAGGCCGGGCGCGCCGGGGGCCTCTCGTGGGCCCGCCGCGTCGCCCCCGCGCCGGTCCTGCTGCGCCTCCTGACGGCCCTGACGCTGTTCACCGCGTCCGAGCTCGCGGTGCCGCCCGAATGGGCCGGGGCCGGGTTCTACGTGGCGCTCGCGGCCCTGCTCGCGCTCGCCGCGGCCCTCGCCCCCGCCGGGCCGGCGACGTTCGTCGCCATCGGGTTCACGATCGCCGCGTGGCTCGTCTCGGACGCCCTCGACGGCGACCGCTCTCCCACATTGTGGACGGCCGCCGGGCTCGCCTGCCTGCTGTACACCGGCCACTCCGCCGCGGCGGTGGCGCAGCGTTTCCGAACGACTACCGCAATGGACGGTGAGATCATCCTCACCTGGGCGAAACACCTCGGACTGGTCCTGGCGTCGACTGTGGCCATAGCCCTCACCCTGGCGCTGTTCACCGCGTATTTCACGGGTCTCACCGCAGGTCTCGCGGTCGGCGCGGGCATCGTGGCCGCTGTCACCGTGATCTACGTCCTCGCGCGTTCACTACACAAGGCCCCCTGAACAGGGCCAGAATTGAACACGTGAAACGTATAGTCGTGATAGGTGCCGGTCACGTCGGTTTTTACGTTGCCGAACGCTTGAGCAAGCTGCTGAAGGGCGACATCAAGCGCGGTCAAGTTGAACTGATGGTCATCGACCCCAACCAGCACATGACCTACCAGCCGTTCCTGCCCGAGGCGGCCGCTGGTTCCATCTCCCCGCGACACGGCGTTGTGCCGCTCCGACAGGCCCTCAAGCACTGCACCATCCTCACCGGTGCGGTCACCGAGATCAAGCACTCCGAGCGCAAGCTCATGGTGCAGCCTTACGTCGGCCCCGCCCGCGAGGTCGAGTACGACGAGGTCATCGTCGCCCCCGGCTCCGTCTCCCGCCCGCTCCCCATCCCCGGCCTGGCGGACACCGCCATCGGCATCAAGTCGATGGGCGAGGCGATCTGGCTGCGCAACCACGTGCTCCAGCGCTTCGACATCGCCGCCACGACCGAGGACCCCGACGTGCGCCGCAAGGCCCTCACGTTCCTCACCGTCGGCGGCGGCTTCGCCGGCGCCGAGACCCTCGGCGAGCTCGAGGACCTGACGGCGAACATCGTGAAGAACTACCCGATGCTCGACGCCTCCGAGATCAAGTGGTACCTCGTCGAGTACGCGAACAAGATCCTCCCCGAGGTCGGCCCCGAGATGGGCGCCTACGCGGCCCGCGAGCTCACCAAGCGCGGCGTCGACATCCGCCTCGGCACGACCCTGAAGTCCTGCGAGGGCGGCCACGTCGTCCTCACCGACGGCGAGGAGTTCGACTCCGACACCATCATCTGGACCGCCGGCGTCATGCCCCACCCGCTGCTCAAGCAGACGGACCTGCCGATCGGCCCGCGCGGCCACCTGGAGTGCAACACGCGCCTCCAGGTCGCCACCGGCGTCGAGGCCGGGAAGCACACCGTGGGCGAGGTCGTCGAAGGCGCCTGGGGCGCGGGCGACTCCGCCCAGGTCCCCGACACCTCGGACTTCCCGATGGACTGGTGCACCCCGTCCGCGCAGCACGCCGTCCGCCAGGCCAAGACCCTCGCGGACAACGTCTACCGCAGCCACGTCGGCCGCGCGCTGACGCCGTACGAGCACAAGTACATCGGCTCGGTCGCCGGCCTCGGCCTGTACAAGGGCGTCGCCAACACCTACGGCTTCAAGGCCAAGGGCCTCCTCGCCTGGCTCATGCACCGCGGCTACCACCTGTCGCGCGTGCCCGGGACCGGCCGCAAGGGCCGCGTCCTCGCGGACTGGATCGTCGGCTTCTTCACGAAGCGCGAGATGGTCCAGCTCGGCGAGATCCAGGCCGGTCGCGAGCCGTTCGAGGCCATCGCCGCAGGCACCGACCCCGCACGGGCCGCCAAGTCCGTCGGATAGTCGTTACAGTTGGAGCACCACGGGGACACACCCGTGGTGCTTCGGCCTTTAGCGAGGTGGAAAACTGGTGTCCATGAGAGCACGTGTACTCGTCGTCGACGACGACCCGGCCCTGGCGGAGATGCTCGGCATCATCCTCCGGACCGAAGGCTTCACCCCCACGTTCGTCGTCGACGGCGAGAAGGCCCTCGCCGCGTTCAAGGAGCACCGCCCCGACATCGTCCTCCTCGACCTCATGCTCCCCGGCATGAGCGGGATCGACGTCGCGAAGGCGATCCGCGGCGAGTCCGGCGTGCCGATCGTGATGCTCACCGCCAAATCGGACACCGTGGACATCGTGCTCGGCCTCGAATCGGGCGCCGACGACTACATAGTGAAGCCGTTCAAGCCCAAGGAGCTGGTGGCCCGCATCCGCGCCCGCCTGCGCCGCGGCGACGACGTCACGCCCGAGCGCCTGGAGATCGGCAAGCCCGGCCTCCAGGTCCAGATCGACGTGCCCGCCCACCAGGTGACCCTCAACGGCGCCGAAGTGAAGCTGACGCCCCTGGAGTTCGACCTGCTCGTGGCCCTCGCCCGCAAGCCCCGCCAGGTCTTCACCCGGCAGGTCCTGCTCGAGCAGGTGTGGGGCTACCGCCACTCCGCCGACACCCGCCTGGTGAACGTCCACGTGCAGCGCCTGCGCGCCAAGATCGAGCCCGACCCCGAGCGCCCCCAGCTCATCCAGACCGTCCGCGGCGTCGGGTACAAAGCCGGACTAGGTTAGTCCATGACCGCAGGGGAGGACCGGGCGCGCGAGCGCCCGGTGTGGCTGCGACGGGCATGGGGGAGCGCCGCCCGCTGGGCGGACCGGGCCTCGCGGCCCCTGATCGACCGCTTCCGCGCCTCGCTCCAGCTGCGGGTCGTCTCCTCGACGCTCATCGCCTCCACGGTCCTCGTCCTCATCTTCTCCTTCGTCGTCGCCGGGTCGGTCACCTCCGGGCTCCTCACCGAGCGCCAGGAGACCGCCGTCGAGGAGACCCTCAACGCCGTCGAGCGGGCCGCCGAGCAGCTCGGCACCTACACGTCCTCCTCCGACTCGGCGCTCGCCACGACCATGCAGCGGATCGTCAACGAGCTCGCCGAGGACCCGGTGTACGCGCCGGTCATCGTCCTGCGCACCGACGACGGCGTGGTCACCCGCTCGCACCCGGCGTCCGCCGAGGCCGCGCCCTCGGAGGCGCTCCAGGCCGACGTCGCCGACCGCAAGACCGCGATCCAGTACGAGAACGTCGCGCTCGACGACCAGGGCCCCATGCCGTACCTCGTCGTCGGCTCGTTCATCGACCTGAGCCTGGACTTCGAGCTGTACGCGTTCTACCCGCTCGAGTCGCAGCAGGACGCCATCAGCCTCCTGCGCACCAACCTCGCGCTCGCCGGGGTCGCGCTGGTCCTGCTCCTCGGCGTCATCGCGGCGCTCGTCACGCGCCTGGTCGTCACCCCGGTCCGCGAGGCCGCCCGCACCTCCCAGCGGCTCGCCGCGGGGCTCCTGCACGAGCGCATGGAGGTCCGCGGGTCCGACGACCTCGCGCGGCTCGCGGGCTCGTTCAACCTCATGGCCGAGAACCTCCAGAGCCAGATCCGGCGCCTGGAGGAGATGTCGATGATGCAGCGGCGCTTCACCTCCGACGTCTCGCACGAGCTGCGCACGCCGCTCGCGACGATCCGCATGGCCGCCGACCTGCTGTACGACAACCGCGACGACTTCGACCCGGTCACCAAGCGCTCCACCGAGCTGCTCCAGCACGAGATCGACCGCTTCGAGGAGCTGCTCCAGGAGCTGCTGGAGATCTCCCGCTTCGACTCCGGGTTCGCGTCCCTCGAAGTGGACGCCGTCGACGTCGGGCGCATCGCCGACGACGTCGCCGAGGGCCTGTCGCACCTCGCGGGCGAGTGCGGCGTGGAGGTCACCGTCGAGAAGCCGAAGCGCCGCGTCATCGCCGAGGTCGACCCGCGCCGGGTCCAGCGGATCCTGCGCAACCTCGTCTCGAACGCGATCGAGCACGCCGAGGGCCGCCCGGTGCGCGTCACCGTCGCCGAGTCCGAGACCGCGGTGGCCGTCGCGGTCCGCGACCACGGCGTGGGCCTCAAGCCCGGCCACGCCGACCGCGTCTTCGACCGGTTCTGGCGCGCCGACCCGTCCCGCAACCGCAAGACCGGCGGCACCGGCCTGGGCCTGGCGATCAGCCTGGAGGACGCGAAGCTCCACTCCGGGACCCTCCAGGCCGTCGGCGAGCCCGGCCGGGGCACGCTGTTCGTGCTGACCCTGCCGCTCCAGGCCGGGAACCGCGTCATCACCTCGCCGATCCCCCTGCGGCTCGACGGCCCGCGCCCCGGCGCGGGGAAGGAGGCCACCCGTGCGACGCAGGACTAGCCTCGCCGCCGCGCTCGCCCTCGGGACCGCTTGGGCCGCATCGGCCTGCGGCATCCCCACCGGGCGCGACCCCGAGGTCGTCGACGACGCGCCCACGAACTTCGGGGAGTCCTCCGGGACGGCCGCCGAGACGTTCGAGCCGACCGCCGAGGCCGACGTGACCGTCCAGAACTTCCTCAAGGCCGCCGCCGGGGACCCCGCGAGCCGCGACGACCGCCTGAACAAGTTCACCGCCTCCGGCACCGAGCAGTTCTCCGACGCCGCCTCCGGCATCCGCCTCCTCGACGACATCGAGGTGTCCGTGGGCGGCGGCAACCCGATCGAGTCGGCGAACGTCACCGTGACCGCCTCGATCGTCGGCGTCTACCTCGAGGACGGCTCGGTCCGCATGAGCTCCTCGCCGAGCGCCTACGAGGAGACGTTCATGCTCGGGCGCGACGGCGGCCTCCAGGACGTGTGGTCGATCGAGAGCCAGCCCTCGCAGGTGTCCCTGGACTACAAGCAGTTCCTCGACTCCTACCGGGCCTCGCCGCTGTACTTCCAGGCCGACGCGCCCGAGCTCCTCGTCCCGGACCTGCGCTGGATCTACGCCGACCTCGACGCCGACACCGACCGGCGCCTCCTGCTCGACTGGCTCCTGCGCGGCCCCTCGGAGTTCGCCAGCCAGTCCGCGCGCAGCGCGATCCCGACCTCGACGACGGCGAAGACCACCGTCCGCGACGACGTCGTGGAAGTGGACCTCACCCTCGGCGAGCCCGTCGACGACCGGTCCGTGCAGGACGCGGTGACCGCGCAGGTCGCCTGGACCCTCGGCCTGTCCGACGGGTTCGTGCTCTCCGCCGACGGCGACGTCATCGGCGAGGGCACCCTCGAAGACTGGCGCAACTGGAACGCCATCCCCGTGGACCTCCCGCAGACCGCGTACTTCCTGTTCGAGGAGACGGTCTGGCAGTACACGGCCGACGAGGTCACCACCGAGTCCGCCGAGCACCCGTGGGTCGGCTTCCAGGCCGACGGCCTCCGGCAGGTCGCGGTCGGCCCCGCCGACCAGCTCGCCGCGATCGTCGCCGGGACCTCCGGCGACGTGCTCACCGTGGGCCCTACGAACTCCGCGATGGGCGCCGTCGGCGGCCTGGGCACCGTCCTCGCCGACCCGCAGTGGCACCCGGCGAGCGCGATCCTCGTCGTCTCCGACGGCGTCCCCACGGTCGTGAACCCGAACTCGCGGGCGGTGATCCAGCCGCTCACGGTCGGGGAGGCGGTGACGGCGATGGCGCTCGCGGCGGACGGGCGGCGCCTGGCGTACGTCGAGGGCGGCCACGCGTGGGTCGCGCCGCTGAACGTGGACGCCGACGGGAACCTCCAGGCGGGGGAGCCGCGGCGCATCGGCACCGACATCGAGGACGTCACCGACATCGCGTGGAGCTCCGAGAACTACCTGTGGGTGACCGGCAAGCGCGACGACGACACCCTGTTCCGGGTCGCGATCGACAACTCCCGGACCGACGTCCAGGCCGGCACGGCCGGGCTGGTGTTCTCCGAGGTCGCCGCGAACCCGGCCGACCCGGTCGAGTCGAACCTCAACCGCGGCGACCCGGTCCTGGTGGTCGCGAACGACACGCTGTACCGGGTCCACACGAGCGGCCCCGAGGGCGTGCGCAACGGCAGCCACGCCGTGGGCGGCACCGCCCCGTTCACGGTCCTCCAGTGACGGAGAAGGCCCGGAGCCGAAGCCCCGGGCCTTTGAAGTCCGTATCCGCCTACTTGTCGACGGTGAAGCCGACCGACCGCACGTTGGTGGCGGCGATCTCGACGTAGGCGATCTTCTCGACAGGGACGATCACCTGGCGCCCCTTGTCGTCCTCCAGGCGCAGGACCCCGCCGTCCTTCACGGCCTGCTCGATCGTGTCGGACAGGTCCTTCGGCGACAGCTTGCTCTCCAACACCAGTTCGCGTGGGGCGTACTGGACACCGATCTTGACCTCCACGGGCCCTCCTCAATCGAAATACTCTGACCTTCGGTCCGAAGCAAGACTACTCGCGGCGACCCCCGGTCCACTGCACGGAGCGCTGCGCCGAGAGCGAACGGCGCCGCCCCCGAGAATTCACCTTCCGGGAGGAAGGTCGGCTCAGACTTCGTCTTCCCGCGGACTGCGCCTCTGCTCCCGCACTCAGACTTCGTCTTCGCGCGGACTGTGCCTCTGCTCCCGCACTCAGACTTCGTCTTCGCGCGGGAAGTGCGAGATGCCGCGCCAGGCGAGGGTGCTCATGAGGTGCACCGCCTCGTCCTTGGGGATCGCGCGGCCGGAGGCGATCCACTTGCGGGCCGAGACCTCGGCGGTCCCGAGCAGGCCCGTCGCCAGGAGTTCGGCGCGGGCCTTGTCGACGTGGGTGTCGGCCATGATCGTCTCGGCCATCGCCGCGACGCAGTCGGCCTCCATGCGCATGACCCGCTCGGCGACTTCGGGGTCGTTGCGCTGGTCGGACTCGAACACGAGCCGGAACGCCTCGCCCTGCGCGTCCACGAACTCGAAGTACGCGCGCATGGCGCGGTTCACCCGCTCCTTGTTGTCCTCAGTGGACTGCAACGCGTCGCGCACCTGCCCCACCAGCTCGGCCGCCCGGCCGTCCAGCAGCGCCAGGTACAGCTCCAGCTTCGACGTGAAGTGCTGGTACAGCACGGGTTTGGACACCCCGGCGTTCTCGGCGATGTCGTCCATGGAAGTGCTGTGGTAGCCCTTGGAGACGAAGACGTCCTGCGCGGCCCGCAGCAGCTGCGCGCGGCGTTCGCTCCTGGGCAGTCGGACCCGCCCCTCACCAGCGCTGTTCACGCCGCCACCTCTTCCCGGCTCATGTCGCCCATCCGTCAGCCGCGGTCGCTTGCGGCCCGGACGGAGTTTACGGAAACCTTGAATACAGTCTCCCAGCGTACGGGGGCGACAAACGCGGGTTCGAGTCACTGGGCGCGCCACGGTACCTTGAGGGCGGGAATATGAAGGAGTTGTCTAGTGGTGTATGACCAGAACCGACCGGATGACCAGCGTCCGACCGGGGAGGAACGGGCAGCCCGCAGGCGGATCGGCAGGTCCTGGGGCCCGCCGTCCGAGGAGGGCGCCGAGACCGCCGACGCGGCCCGTCAGGGGATGGGTCAGGCGCCCGAGCAGTACCGGTTCGACCCGGACCGGGGCAGGCGCCACCGCTACAGCGAGGACCCCACCGGACAGGTCCCGAACGTCCCGGTCGAGATGACCGAGACCGGGCCGATGGTCCCCGCGACCCGGCGCCCCGCGCCCGGCGAGCAGTTCGAGCCGATCCCCGCCGTCCCGCAGACCCCCCAAGGCCCCCAGGGCTTCCAGGCCGAGCAGGTCCCGGTGAACCCGTTCGCCCCGCCCGCGCCGAACAGCGCGCCCCCGGTCCCGGCCCAGGAGTTCGCCGCGCCGCCCGCCCAGGAGTACGCCCCGCCGGCCCCGCTGCCGGGCGCGAGCCAGGAGTACGCGCCGCCCGCCCCGCACCCCGAGCCGCCCGTCCCGCCGCAGCACCACACCCCGCCGCCGCCCGCGGCCCCCGCGCCGCCGCAGCAGAGCCAGCCCGCCCAGCAGTTCTACAGCGCCCCCGCCCAGGACTTCGGCGTCCCCCAGCAGCACCCCGGCTACAGCGCCCCGCCGCTGCCCGGCGACTACGCGCCCAGCCCCGCGGCCCCGCAGCAGATCCCCGCGCCGCCCGGCCCCAACCAGGAGTTCGTCCAACCCCCGGCACCCGAACCCCAAGCGCCGCAGCAGCACTACAGCGCGCCCGCGCCGCAGCACACCGGACCCATCGAGGTCCCGCAGGCCCACGCCGCCCCGCCCGCGGTCGCACCGACCCCGCCGCCGCCCGCGGCGCCCAGCCCGGCCCGCCCCGCGGCCCCCGCGCCCGAGGCGACCCAGGAGCACCCGGCGGTCCCGGCCGCCCTTGTCCCCGCCGCCGAGGCCCCGCAGCCGCCGAGCGCGCCGCCCGCGCCCGCGACCCCGCCGCCCCCGGCCCCGTCCGTCCCCGTCGTCGAGCAGCGCACCGACCAGTTCCCGATCGTGCCGCCGCCGCTCACCGAGGTCTCGCCCGCCGCGGTCCCCAGCCCGCCCGTCACCGAGCAGGCCCCGCTGCTGCGCACGCCGCCCCGCCAGCCCATCGCCGAACCGACACCGCCCGCCACCGTGGAGAGCACAGGACCCATGCCCGGATCCGCCGGCACCCAAGTGCAGGACACCGAATCCGCCCGCCTCGTCGACGCCGTCCGCCAGGTCCCCGGCGTCCGCGACGCCTTCCACGTGACGGCCCCCGACGGCGCCTCCAGCCTCCGCCTCGAACTCGAGGAGGGCGTCGACCCCGACGAGGTCCACGCCGTGGTCTCCGCGGTCGTCAACGAGCAGCGCGCCGTCGAACCCGGCCCGCAGTCCGGCGAGGAGCCCGAGATCCGCGGCCACGTCGAGCCCGCCTCCACCGACATGGAGGTCGCCTCGGTCGGCCCGGTCGAGCTGCGCCGCGTCGAGATCGAGTCCGCCGGGCTCGAAGCCGAAGTGAGCGTCACGCTCGCCCTCGGCGACACCGAGTCCACCGGCAAGGTCGCGGTCCCGCCGATCGACTGGCACATCCAGCACGCCGCCGCGGCGGCCACTGTGGAGGCCCTGCGGCCGCGCCTCGGCGCCGGCGACGTGCGCGTCGAGGTCGAGCACGCCTCGATCGTCCCCACCGGGCCCGTGAAGACCGCCGTCGTGGTCATCCTGTGGCTCGACGGCCGGTCCGTGCGGCGCCTCTCCGGGGCGTCGGTCGTGACCGCCGAGCGGGCCCGCGCGGTGGTTTCGGCTACTTTGGGCGCGCTCGCTGCCGAAGTGGCACACTAGCTTCCATGAAACGGGCGCGGCTGGTCGACGCCGGGGAGGTCCGCACTCCCCGACGGCCGCACGCGCCGTGGCCCGGCATCGAGCACCAGGTGAGCCGCCGCAGGCTGTTCATCCGCCACACCCCGGCGACCGCGCCGGGCGCCGAGCCCGCGGTGTTCGTCCACGGGCTCGGCGGCTCTGCCCAGAACTGGACCGACCTCGCCGACGCGCTCTCCGACCGGCTCCGGACCGACGCCGTGGACCTGCCGGGCTTCGGCCACTCGGCGCCCGCGCCGCGGGCCACGATCCCGCTCCTGGCGCAGGACGTCGCGGCCTGGATCTCCGAGTCCGGGCGTGGCCCGGTCCACCTCGCGGGCCACTCGCTCGGCGGCGCGGTCGCGGTGTACCTCGCCGCGACCCGCCCGAACCTGGTGCGCACGCTGACGCTCGTCTCGCCCGCGATGCCGTTCGGGAACCCGCGGCGCTCGCACCAGTCCCGTTACCTGCCGATGCTCGCGGTCCCGAACATCGCGTGGCTCGCCGACCGCGCCATGCGCGGGCGCACCCCGCAGCAGGTCGTCGACGACATCATCCGCGGCACCTGGGCCGACCCGTCCTCGATCCACCCGCAGCGCCGCCGCGAGGCGATCGCCGAGGCCCGCCACCGCCTCGCCGTCCCGTGGAACAACCAGGCGTACTTCCAGACCTACCGGGGCCTCATGGCCTCGTTCGTCCAGGCCCTCGTGCCCGGAACGCACTCCCTGTGGCGCCTCGCCCGCGAGATCCAGTGCCCGACCCTCGTCGTGTGGGGCAAGCAGGACCGGGTCATCGACGTCCGCCAGGCGCCGCCGACGGCCCTGGCGATCCCTGACTCGCGCCTGCTCATCCTGGACCGGACCGGCCACGTCGCGATGATGGAGCGCCCGCAAGCGGTGGCGCGCGCGATGGTCGCGATGCTCGACGAGGCCCGCGACGACGCGACCGCCGACACCGAGGATGCTTTGTCCGCATTGTGAACCGGAACCGGTTCACACAATGATCGGGGCCGGGCCCTCGGGACTGCCGTCTGGCTTAGACTCGCCGGTGTGACTGAGGGACGGCTGGATCGCAACCGCAGGCTCCGCAGACGACGGCGCTTCGTGCTGCTCGCGATCCTGGTCGTCATGGCGGGCGCGGGCCTGTACTTTGCGGTCGGCGCCGCCGATTCGGAGAAGCCGCAGGCCCTCGACGAGGACGAGCAGGTGGTCCCGACCAGCGCGGAGGCGGTGCCCGACGAGGCCGTCCCGCCGTCGCCCTCGGCCTCCCCGGAGGTCGCGAACGTGCCGTTGTACTTCTCGGGCACGGGCACCTGGACCTACGCGGAACCGGCCGACACAGCGGTGTTCGGCGACGCGGGGACCCTCATGACGTACAACGTGGCCGTGGAGAACGGCATCGGCCTGGACGCCGCCGAGTTCAGCGCGTTCGTGCACGCGACGCTCTCGGACGCGCGCTCGTGGACCGCGGGCGGGGCGTGGCGGTTCCAGCAGGTCGGCGGCGGGGACGCGGACTTCACGATCTACCTGGCGAGCCCCGAGCAGCGCTCGTACCTGTGCGGCTCGCAGAACACGACGGTCTCGTGCCGCAACGGCGACGCGGTCGTCATCAACTCGGCGCGGTGGATCACCGGGGTCGAGCACTGGGACGGCACGCTGGACACCTACCGCGAGTACGCGGTGAACCACGAGGTCGGGCATCGGCTCGGGCACGGGCACGAGGTGTGCCCGGCGGACGGGGAGCCGTCGCCGGTGATGGCGCAGCAGACGTACCAGCTGGCGGGGTGCACGGGGAACGCGTGGCCGTTCCCGGACGGCGAGACGTACGTGTCCGGCCCGGCGGGGGACTACAACGGCCCCGACCTGCCGCCGGACGACTTCGTCGACCAGTAGCCGCGTCCCCTCCGGCGAGCGCTGTCCCGCCATGCGGGACAAGGAATCTCACGGGGTGAAGCTCGGCACACAGGGCCGGGGGGTGGAATATCCACACTGCGGACATGCATTATTGGTGATATGAGTTTGCCGCCGCTGGTCGAACCAGCCTCCGAGCTGTCGGTCGACGAGGTGCGCCGCTATTCGCGCCACCTCATCATCCCCGACGTCGCCATGGACGGTCAGAAACGACTCAAGAACGCCAAGGTGCTCTGCGTGGGCGCGGGCGGCCTCGGGTCCCCCGCGCTGATGTACCTGGCCGCGGCCGGGGTCGGCACGATCGGCATCGTCGAGTTCGACACCGTCGACGAGTCGAACCTCCAGCGCCAGATCATCCACGGCCAGTCCGACATCGGCCGCACCAAGGCCGAGTCCGCGGCCGAGTCGATCCGCGAGATCAACCCGTATGTCAACGTGGTCATCCACAACACGGTGCTCGACAACGACAACGTCTTCGAGATCTTCGAGCCGTACGACCTCATCATCGACGGCACCGACAACTTCGCGACGCGCTACATGGTCAACGACGCCGCGGTCCTGTCGGGCAAGCCCTACGTGTGGGGCTCGATCTACCGCTTCGACGGCCAGGCCAGCGTCTTCTGGGCCGACCAGGGCCCGTGCTACCGCTGCCTCTACCCCGAGCCCCCGCCACCGGGCATGGTCCCGAGCTGCGCCGAGGGCGGCGTCCTGGGCGTCCTGTGCGCCTCGATCGGCTCGATCCAGGTCACCGAGGCCATCAAGCTGCTCACCGGGATCGGCGACCCGCTCGTCGGCTCGCTCATGGTCTACGACGCGCTGGAGATGACCTACCGCAAGATCAAGGTCCGCAAGGACCCGAACTGCGCGGTCTGCGGCCCGAACGCCACCGTCAAAGAGCTCATCGACTACGAGGACTTCTGCGGCTCGGTCACCGACGAGGCCGCCGAGGCCGTCGTCGGCTCCACGATCACGGCCCGCGAGCTGGCCGAGTGGATCAAGGAGGGGCGCGACATCGACCTCATCGACGTGCGCGAGCCCGCCGAGTACGAGATCGTGCGCATCCCCGGTTCGCGGCTGATCCCCAAGGGCGACATCGTGTCCGGTGCGGCCCTCGCGGACCTGCCGACGGAGCGGCAGGCGGTGTTCTACTGCAAGGCCGGCGTGCGCTCGGCCGAGGCCCTGGCCGCCGCGAAGGCCGCCGGGCTCAAGAACGCGGTCCACGTCCAGGGCGGCGTGCTCGGCTGGATCAACCAGGTCGACCCGAGCCTCCCCAGCTACTAGACGGCTCGCGAAGGGCGTCCGGCACCTGCCGGACGCCCTTCGGCATGCTTTGGGTTGCTTCGCGCCGCTATGACATTTCAGACACGCTTGCTCAGAGGATTCCGTTGAGGGCGCGTTGACTCCGGTTCGACCGGTTCCCTAGCCTTGGGGCCATGATCCGCAGAAGCGAACCTTCCTTCCGTCTGCTCCGCCCCTCCCGCCGCAACCTCCTGCGGTTCGGCGTGCCCGCCGCGGCCGCCCTGGTCGGGGCCGGGGCCGTGGCGACGGTCGCCGCGAACGCGTCCGAGAACGGCCTCGAAGCCATCTTCGGGCCGACCCGCGAGGAGCTCGAAGCGGACCTCAAGACCCGGATCGACGACTACCTGGCGTCGACCGGCACCCGGGTCGAGGCGTCGGTCGCGATCGAGCGCGGCGACATGCGCCTGGACTACAACCCCGACCAGACGCACATCACCGCCTCGATCGTCAAGGTCGAGCTCCTCTCGATGGTCCAGGAGTACTGGGGCTCGGTCGACGCGATCCCCGAGGACCACCTCGCGCTGCTCAATCGCATGATCCGCGAGTCCCACAACGACTCCACGTCCACCCTCTACAACTACTTGGGCGGCGTCGACGCACTCGTCGCCGCGCACGAGAGGTACGGTCTCCAGGACACCACCCCCGATCCCCAGGGCCGCTGGGGCGTCGGCTGGTCCTCCGCCTCCGATCAGCTCATCCTCGTGGGCCTCAACCTCTTCGAGGGGATCCTCGACGCCGAGCAGGTCGACCTCGGACGCGAGCTCATGGGCTCGGTGATCGAGGAGCAGGCCTGGGGGGTCTCCGCCGCCGCGAAGGACGGCGAGACCGTCTGGCTCAAGAACGGATGGGACGTCGAGTCCCAGCTCGGCGGCCTGTGGGTGGTCAACTCCATCGGCGTCCTCGACGGCGACGGCGACCCGGTCAAGCTGGCGGTCCTCACCAGCGGCGCGGTCGACGACGTCGAGGGGATCCCGATCGTCGAGGAGATCTCCCGGATCTCCCGCGACGTCATCCAGTACGAATAAACAGGAATCGCATGACTCTCGAAGCACCCCGAGCGGAACCGGCCCCCCGGTCCCGCCGCCTCACCCGCCGGACCGCGCTGCGCGCCGGCGTCCCCGCCGCGATCGCCCTCGCGGGCGGCACCGCGTGGATCGGCACGGCCGCATGGGCCGCGGGCCCCACCGACACCGAGCTCGCCGTCGAGCTCACCGACCGCACGAAGGCGTACCTGGCGACCACCGGCACGCAGACGCAGGCGTCGGTGGTCGTCGGCCGCGAGAACCGCGTCATCACCACCAACAAGAGCCGCATCCACGACACGGCGTCGCTCGTGAAGATGGAGATCCTCGCGATGCTCCTGGAGAAGTACTCCACCGTCTCGGCGATCCCCGCCGAGAAGAAGGAGTGGGCTCGCACGATGATCACCCAGTCCCACAACGACAACGCCACGAAGCTCTACAACTTCCTCGGCGGCTGCTCGGCCCTGTCCGCCGCGCACGTGCGGTACGGCCTGAAGAACACCAAGGCGTCCGCGGACTGCCGCTGGGGCCTGACCACGACGACCGCGCCCGACCAGCTCCGCGTGCTGAACATGCTCACCGTCAAGGGCTACTTCAACCAGGAGAAGGTCGACTACGCGCGCTCGCTCATGGGCAAGGTCATCGACTCCCAGGACTGGGGCGTCAAGGCCGCCGCGAGCACCGGGGAGACCGTGTGGCTCAAGAACGGCTGGGACTCCCGCTCCTCCCTCGGGGGGCTGTGGGTCGTCCACTCCGTCGGCTACATCTCGATCCCCAACAAGCACGACGTGCGGATGTCCATCCTCACCAGCAAGGCCCCGAACTACGAGAAGGGCGTGGTGATCGTCGAGCAGATCGCGAAGATCGCCCGCTCGGTCATCATGAAGGCCGTCATCTAGGCGAACGGAACGGCCCGGTCCGAAGTGGACCGGGCCGTTCGCTCTGCCTTAGTACCGGTAGTGGTCCGGCTTGTACGGCCCCTCGACCGGGACGCCGATGTAGTCGGCCTGGCCCTTCGTCAGGGTCGTCAGCTTGACGCCGAGCGAGTCGAGGTGCAGGCGCGCCACTTCCTCGTCGAGGTGCTTCGGCAGCGTGTACACGCCGACCGGGTACTCGTCGAGCTTGGTGTGCAGCTCCATCTGCGCGAGCACCTGGTTCGTGAAGCTGTTGCTCATCACGAAGCTCGGGTGGCCGGTCGCGTTGCCCAGGTTGAGCAGGCGCCCTTCGGAGAGCACGATGATCGAGTGCCCGTCGGCGAACTGCCACTCGTGGACCTGCGGCTTCACTTCGAGCTTCTTGACGCCCGGCTCGGCGGCGAGGCCGGCCATGTCGATCTCGTTGTCGAAGTGGCCGATGTTGCCCACGATCGCCTGGTGCTTCATCCGGCGCATGTGCTCGATCGAGATGATGTCGCGGTTGCCGGTGGTCGTCACGAAGATGTCGGCGTACTCCACGGCGTCCTCGAGGGTGAGGACCTGGTAGCCGTCCATCGCGGCCTGGAGCGCGCAGATCGGGTCGACCTCGGTGACGATGACGCGGGCGCCCTGGCCGCGCAGCGACTCCGCCGAGCCCTTGCCGACGTCGCCGTAGCCGCACACCACGGCGACCTTGCCGCCGATGAGCACGTCCGTGGCCCGGTTGATCCCGTCCACGAGCGAGTGCCGCACGCCGTACTTGTTGTCGAACTTGGACTTCGTGACCGAGTCGTTCACGTTGATCGCCGGGAACGGCAGGCGCCCCTCGCGCTCCAGCTCGTACAGGCGGTGCACGCCCGTGGTGGTCTCCTCGGTGACGCCCTTGACCTCGGACGCCTTGCGCGAGAAGCGGGCCGGGTCCTCCTTGAGCGAGCGGGCCAGCAGCGCGAGCACCACGGCCTCCTCCTCGCTGTCGGCGGTCGACGCGTCCGGCACGGCCCCGGCCGCCTCGAACTTCGCGCCGTTGACGACGAGCATCGTCGCGTCCCCGCCGTCGTCGAGGATCAGGTTCGGCTCCTCCGAGCCCCAGTCGAGGGCGCGCTCGGTGCACCACCAGTACTCCTCGAGCGTCTCGCCCTTCCACGCGAACACCGGGACGCCCTGCGGGGCCTCGGGGGTGCCCTGCCCGACGGCGATCGCCGCGGCCGCGTGGTCCTGCGTCGAGAAGATGTTGCACGACGCCCAGCGCACGCGCGCCCCGAGGGCCGTGAGCGTCTCGATGAGCACCGCGGTCTGGATCGTCATGTGCAGCGACCCGGTGATGCGCGCGCCCTCCAGCGGGCGGTCGGCGCCGTAGCGCTCGCGCAGGGCCATCAGCCCGGGCATCTCGTGTTCGGCCAGGCGGATCTCGTGGCGGCCGAAGTCGGCCAGCTTGAGATCGGCGACCTTGTAGTCCTCGGCTCGCAGCGTGTTCGTCATGCCTGAAATGCTACGCGCCGACCCCTGGGCCCCAGCTGAACGGGACCGTGGCGCCGCGCACGCGACACGCCGGGCGCGGGGCTCCTGTGGCCCCCGTGGCAGGCGACACGGAAAAAAATTTGCCGCAACCGCTGTTTCTGCTTGACACTGCTGAGGCGGTGGGTAATATTGCAGATACGCAGCGTCACGGAGATGCGGGAATCCACAGGGTTCCAGACCACTTCCGCTGGCGCCACGGGGAAACCAAACCGGGGGGAGTGCCGGGCGGTCTGGGGTGGCCGCCCGGCACATTTTTGCCCCGATTGGCAAGCGCTGTCCTGAAATTCGTTTGCGCGCCGCCCCGTTTCTGCGGGAAGGTCGGGGCGTGAGCAACCCTGACATCGAGATCGTCCCGATCGATCCCTTCGACCGCGACCTGGTCGACGGCTGGATCGAAGTCGAGCGCGCCGTGTACGAGCACGACAACCCCGGCGCGCCCCAGAGCAGGCCCGCCCTCCAGCGGCTCCGCCTGCTCCTGTACCCCGCGGCGATCCGTCCCGAGCGGTACGCGGCCCGGGCGGGCGGCACCGTCCTCGGCTATGTCGAGCTCGTCACCTTCCTCACCGACAACCAGCACCTCGCCGCGTTCGAGCTGCTCGTCCACCCCGAGCACCGCCGCCGCGGCGTCGGCACCGCGCTCCTCGGGTTCGCCGAGCGCCGTGCCGCCGAACTCGAGCGCGACACGCTCCTGTCCGCCGTCTCCGACTCCCTCGACGGCGCCCCGAAGCAGGACCACGCCGGCCAGCACTTCGCCGCCGCCCGCGGCTACAAGACCGTCGACCAGGAGATCCACCGCCGCAACGACCTCTTCGCCGTCGACGACGACGAGCTCGCCAAGCTCTACGTCGACGCCTGGGAGCACGCCGCGGGCTACGAGCTCGTCCAGTGGATCAACCACGCGCCCGACGACATCGTCGAAGGCGTCGCCGCCATGCGCCAGCGCATGTCCACCGACCCGCCCATGGGCGAGGAGCTCGACATGCGCCCCTCCGTCTACGACGCCGACCGCGTCCGCGACGAGGAGCGCACCTTCGTCGCCCGCGGCCAGCTCCAGCTCGCCGCCGCGGTCCGGCACGTCGAGAGCGGCGAGATCGCCGGGCTCACCGACATCATCGTGTTCCCCGGCGACGAGGTCCACGCCGGCCAGAACGACACGATCGTCGACCCCGCGCACCGCGGCCACCGCCTCGGCACGATCCTCAAGATCGCCAACCAGCGGGCGCTGCGCCAGTACCGGCCGAAGCTCCGGTACGTCCACACCTGGAACGCCGAGTCCAACGACCACATGATCGCGATCAACGAGGCCGTCGGCTACCGGGCCCTGTGCCGCGACCTCGACGTCCAGAAGAAGCTCTAGAACGACGGAAGTTCCCGCGTTGCAATGGGAAACGGCCCGACCGCTGAAGCGGTCGGGCCGTTCTTTCGTTGGGGGCCTTAGGCGCTGGCGATGAACAGCTCGCCCTCGCCGCTGGCGACGACCGGTCCGGCGGTGCCCGCGGAGAACGCGGCGCGGCCGGGGGCCAGGGCCGTGGCGCCCTGGTCGTCGGCGACGGTGACCTTGCCGCCGGTGGAGATGCAGATGCGGGGGCCGTCGACGTCGATCGTCAGCGGCTCGCCGGCGAGTTCGACGCGGCGGAGCCGGAAGTCGTCGATGGGGACGGGCCAGGTGCGGACCGGGCCGTCGTCCTCGGCGGCGGTGCGCGGGTCGGCCATGGCCTGGAAGTCGAGGACGCGCAGCAGCTCGGGGACGTCGACGCGCTTGTTGGTGAGGCCGCCGCGGAGCACGTTGTCGCTGGCGGCCATGATCTCGACGCCGAAGCCGTGCAGGTACGCGTGGAGGTTCCCCGCGGGCATGTACACCGCTTCGCCGGGCTGGAGCGTGATGTGGTTGAGCAGCAGGCTGACCAGGACGCCCGGGTCGTCGGGGTAGGACCGGGCGAGCGACACCAGGTCGGCGCCGTCGTCGGTGGCGAGCTCGGAGGCGGCCTTCGCGGCGGCGTCGATGATCGAGCGGCACTCGTCGCGGGCGAGCCCGAGGAGGTCGGGGACGGCCTTGCGGAGCCCGGCCTTCTTGTCGCGCAAGGTGGCCGCGAGCCCTTCAAGCTCGGGGACGCCGAGCGCCTCGATGTCGGCGGCCGCTTCGAGCGGGTCGCGGAAGCCGCACATGGCGCGGAACTCGGTGAGCGCCACCAGCATCTCGGGCTTGTGGTTGTCGTCCACGTAGTTGCGGTAGGCCATGTCGATGCCGATGCGCATCTCCCGCTGGTGGCCCGAGTGGGCCTGGCGGGCGTTCGGGTGCGCCTGGAGCGACAGCGGCTTCGCGGCGGCGAGCAGCTTGAGCAGGAACGGGAGCTTCGGGCCGAAGCGCTCGTGGGCGCGCTCGCCGAGCATCCCGGCCGGGTCGGACGCGATCGCGGCGTCGAGGGGGCGCCCGTCGTGGAGGGTCGAGGGCGCGCTGTGGTGGGCGCCGAACCACTCCTCGGCCTCGGGCAGGTCGGCCGGGACCTCGCGGTCCTGGAGCCTGGCGATGTCGATCTGCGATCCCCACGCGTAGTTGCGGATGACGCCGTAGAGCCCCTGCACCGCCGCTCCTCACTCATCTCGATCCGGAGACCACAACTCTATCCGTCGGGCCCATGCGTACCGTAGCCCGCGTCCTCGTACGGATGACGCGGGGCACCGGCACGGGAAGGGCCGCGGACGTCGCTGCGTCCGCGGCCCGTCACGCTCGGTTCACTCGCTGCCGAGCGTGTAGTCCTTCATCTCGGAGACCGCGGGGACGCGCATCGGGTCGAGGCCGTGCGCGAGCGCCAGGTACACCGACGCGAAGTCGGGGACGGCGATGAGCGACGCGAGCCGCTCCAGGGCGCAGCCGCCCTCGGCGGGGAGCACGTCGCAGCGGACGCCGCGGCGCCCGGCCAGGTCAGCGACGGCGTCGGCGCGCCGCGTGTCGGGCTTCGGGTTGGCGTCGTCGCCGTCGAGGCCGTCGTCGCGCATGAGCACGATCCGCAGCCGCGTCAGCTCGTCGCCGTCGTCGGGGTCCGCGAAGATGTCCTTGTGGCCCTCGGCGAGCGACCCGAACACGCCGTCGAGGAGGCCGACGCGGCCGCGGCCGACCTCGCCGAGCTCGCCGGAGACGACCGGGTAGCGGGAGTTCGCGGCGAGCATGTCGCCGAAGCGGCGGGCCGCGACGCCCGCGAGCGGGCTGGAGCCCCACACGACGGGAATGGACCCGGCGAGGTTCATCGCCAGCTCCTTCGCGGGGTTGACGTACGCGTCGGCGTCGGGGCGGCACCGCTCGGCGTCCTCGTCGAGGCGCCGCGCGGTCTCGGCGATGTCCGCCTCGACCAGGTTCACGAGCCCGAGTTCCCTGGCGGCCATGAGGACCGGGACGGTGAGCGCCCACAGGCTCAGGCGCGCGGGGGCGCGGCGGGGGACCGCGACGAACGAGGCGCGGGCGCGCTCGGCGAGCGCCTGGAGCTCGGAGTCGGGGGCGCCGATGGCGACGAGGCGGGCGCCGCGCCGGGCGGCGGCCTCGGCGGCCGCGAGGGCCTCGGGGCTGCGGCCGGACGCGGAGACGGCGATGACGACGTCGGCGGCGCCGACCCAGCCGGGGACGCCCGCGGAGCGGTGCCCGAGGATCGGGACCGGGCAGCGGGGCCCGGCGACCGTGGCGAGGATGTCGCCGGTGCGCGCCGCCGTGCCGACGCCCGCGACGACGACCGCGCGGGGGCGGCCCTCCTCGGCGAGGGCAGCCAGCCCGGCGTCGGCGGCGAGCGCCGCCGACTCGCGCAGCTGCGGCCCGGCCGACGCGAGCGCCCACAGCGCCCCGCCGGGGCGGATCGACTCGCTGAGGTCGCCTTCGATGCGCCGTTCGTCCGGGAGCCGGTCGCCGGTGATGCCGGCTATGCCGTCGTCCTCAAGACCCATGCTGTTCCTCCTTGGCCTGTCGCGGCCGTCGCGGTTCGGTTGCCGGGTGGGATCGCTCGGGGGTGCCCGCCGCGCCCTCGCTGTGCTCGGCGCCGGCTATTCCACGCCGTCGAGGAGCATCACGGGGATGCCGTCCTCGACGCGGAAGACCTTCGCGCACTCGGAGCACGTCAGGGCGTTCTCCTCGCGGTCGTAGGCGAGCGGGGCGTGGTGCGGTTCGGGGCAGCGCAGCAGTTCGAGGAGCACTGGTTTGGGCGCGGTGGCGGGCATGGCCTAGTTCCTTACGATGCGGAGGATGTCGTCGCGCAGCCGTTCCATCGAGGCCGTGTCGGGGCCTTCGGCGTTCAGCCGCAGCAGCGGTTCGGTGTTGGAGGGGCGCAGGTTGGCCCAGGAGCCGTCCGGGAACGAGACGGTGAGGCCGTCGAGGCGGTCGGTGCCGACGCCGTCCTGGGCCCCGAAGTGGGCGGCGACCTCTTCGATCTTCGCGTGCGGGTCGTCCACTTTCGAGTTGATCTCGCCGGAGGCGGTGTAGCGGACGTAGTCCGCGGCCAGCTCGGCGAGGGTCTGGTCCGAGCCGCCGACGGCCGCGAGCACGTGCATCGCCGCGAGCATGCCGGTGTCGGCGAACCAGAAGTCCTTGAAGTAGTAGTGCCCGGAGTGCTCGCCGCCGAAGACCGCGTCCTCCTCGGCCATGACGGCCTTGATGTAGGAGTGTCCGACGCGGGTGCGCAGGGGGCGGCCGCCGTGCTCGGCGATGATCTCGGGGACGGCCTTGGAGGTGATGAGGTTGTGGCACACCGCGGAACCGGGGTGCTTGGCGAGTTCGCGGGTGGCGATGAGCGCGGTGATCGCGGAGGGGGTGACGGGCTCGCCGTCGGCGTCCACGACGAAGCAGCGGTCGGCGTCGCCGTCGAACGCGAGGCCGAGGTCGGCGCCGACCTCCTTGACGCGGGCCTGGAGGTCCACGATGTTCTTCGGCTCCAGCGGGTTCGCCTCGTGGTTGGGGAAGGTCCCGTCGAGCTCGAAGTACATGGGGTCGATGTCGAGGGGGAGCGCCGCGAGGAGCTGGTCCCCGAGGACGGCGGGGACGGTGTGGCCGCCCATCCCGTTGCCCGCGTCGACGACGACCTTGAGGGGGCGGATCCCGGAGAGGTCGACGAGGTCGCGCATGTACTGGGCGTACGCGGCGAGGAAGTCCTCGCTGGAGGCCGTCCCGGGCTTCTCGGACTCTGCAAATTTACGGCTCGCAAGCGTCGCCGAGGCCGGGGCGGGCTCGCCGTCGAGGATCGCCTGGGCCTTGTCGCGGATGTCGGCCAGGCCGGTGTCGAGTCCGATGGGCCGCGCGGCGGGCAGGCACATCTTGAGGCCGTTGTACTCGGCGGGGTTGTGGCTGGCGGTGAACATCGCGCCGGCGACGTTCCGCAGGCCCGCGATGAAGTACAGCATGTCGGTGGAGCACAGCCCGGCGTCGAGGACGTCGGCGCCGGCGCGCGTGGCGCCGCGCGCGAAGGCCTCGGCGAACCCGGGGCCCGAGTCGCGCATGTCGTGGCCGACGGCCCAGGTCTTCTCGCCGGTGACGGCGACGGCGGCCGCGCCGATCGCCTCCATGACCTCGGGCGTGAGCTGCGAGCCGACGAGTCCGCGGACGTCGTAGGCCTTCACGAATTCACTGAGCTTGGGAGCCACGGGCTGCTGCCGCCTTTCGGGTGTGCATGCGGGGCCGATCAGGGGAGGGAGCCTCCGCGGACCCGCCGCGCCGCTGCGGAGGGGCCGCCCCCGCACACGAGACTAACCCTGCACGTCCTCGTCGCCGGACACCACCCGGAGGTGACGCCGGGCACCGAATTGCGGGTTCGCGGACCGGAAGCCCTGGCGCGGAGCCGGTTCGGCCTCGGCGAGGCGGCGGCTCGCGAGCGTCGCGGCGTCGTCGGGCTGGCCGGGGTCCTCGTGGCGCTCGCCGACCGCGGCCTCGCGGACGGCGTTGGCCAGGGCGACCAGGTCGTCGTCGGTGGGCATGGGCACGGCGTAGTCGCCCTGGTGCCTGACGAGCTCCCAGCCGTGGGGCACGGTGAGGCGCCGGGCGTGCGCATCACACAGGTCGTAGCTGTGGGGCTCCCGCGCTGTCGAGAGCGGGCCGACCACAGCCGTCGAATCCGAGTAGATATATGTCAAAGTGGCCACCGCAGGCTGGCGGCAGCCGTTCCGGGAGCAACGCCGATCCGACCTCACCCCACGAAACTACCACTCGCGGTGTCGAAGTCGGTGTTGCTGACCAGTGGCCGCGGATCGATTCGCGCCGCGGACCGTCTCGGGGCCCGGTTTCGTCCGACCCGGACGCTAAGGTGGCCCCATGCGCAGAGATCGACACGGACGGGGGATGCGGGGCCCGCTGGCGCCCGGGGCCCTGCCGCTGCGGCGCACGCCGGTGGAGGAGTTCGACGCGCTGGTCATGGAGTCGGTGGTCGCGATCGAGCGGCGGCTCGCGGAGACCCTCGGCGGGAAGTTCACCGACCTGCGGCACATCGAGTTCGCGGTCGACGAGGTCCCGCCGGAGCCGCAGTCGTACGACGCGGACATCGTCGAGGACCGCGGCGTGCCGCTCTCGAAGCTGTACCCGTCGCAGCCGGGGACCGTGGCCGCTTCGCCGCGGATCGTCCTCTACCGCAGGCCCATCGAGCTGCGCGGCGAGAGCAAGGCCGACATGGAGTCGCTGGTGCGCTCGGTCCTGGTGGAGCAGCTCGCGTCGCTGCTGAACCTGCCGCCGGAGGACCTGGAGTTCTGAGCGGGGCTCGCCACTTGTGCGAAACGGGAATGTCGGACCTGCGGCATAGACTGAAAACAAGGGGTCCCCCGGGCGGACAAATCGGGAATGCCCTGTTTCATGTTCCGCCGGGATCGGCGAAGGGGCGGAACCGAATCGCTCCGCCCCTCCATCCGCTCGTCGGGATGTCCCTTACGCCGCCACCGGCACGCGGGGTTCGGGTGCGGGCTCCGTTGCCCGCGGTGCGGTCGGCTCGCCTCGGCGCGGTCCGACCAGTTCGTCCATCAGCGCCTCGCTGCGGCAGCCGCCCATCAGGACCGGCTCCGCGAGCGGGGCCTCGGCCGTGAAGGCGAACTCCGCGGCGAGCGCGGGGTTGATCATCGGGCTCGGCAGGCACACCACCACGGGCAGCCGCTCGTGGCGGCGCCGCGCCGCCTCCCGGGCCTGGCGTTTGATCTTGCGGCGCTCCCGCTCCGAGAGCCCGCCCCAGATGCCGAACCGCTCGTCGTGGTCGAGTGCGTACTGCAGACAGTTCTCTTTGACCTCGCACCGCGCGCAGATGCGTTTCGCATCCCGCGTGGAGCCCCCCTTTTCGGGGAAGAACGCCTCCGGGTCGGTCTGCGCGCACAATGCGCGAACCTGCCACTCCGGAACGTTACCCAACAGGTCGGCCAAGTAGTCACGGCCGTCCATATACGTCCGCCTCCTCGTTCGCGCACCGGAAATCCGGTGCTCCCCCCTTGCAATCACTTGCACGGCACCGGATGCGGACCCGAGGCGTGCACGCGTCCCCTCCCCTGAAACGCGTACGGCCCTGCGGCGGGCGCGCCGGTCGCCCGCTGGTGGTCAAGTCCTGCAATAAGTCCGATGCCCCGCGGGCGGCCTGAAGATGGGGCCGCGCCGCCTGACTCATCTCTATGGACGATGAGTGCTCATCGCTATTCGATAACGGTTCGATATCAGACGATAGCGCACAGTGATCCGAACGATGGAAGGACCCCTCAGACTCACGCTTGCGGGGGACCTTACTTGACAGGCTCCGCAGTGGAGGTTCGCTCGCCTTTTCCGGCCTTCTGTGCGAATGCGAGGCCGATGCCGGCCAGCACGAGCCACACGACGTCCAGCAGCAGCCTTTCGACCGCCGCCCGAGTGTCGATGAAGACCTGTCCTTCCTTCGCCAGTTGCCCGGCCTCGTCGAATCCGTACCGCGCCGCTGTCAACGCCAGCAGCACTCCGATAACGATGTAGGCGGCGTAGACGAGACGGGTCA
This sequence comes from Glycomyces sp. NPDC047369, assembly GCA_040643255.1. Classification (GTDB taxonomy): domain Bacteria; phylum Actinomycetota; class Actinomycetes; order Mycobacteriales; family Micromonosporaceae; genus Glycomyces. Next base: position 200,777 of record JBEYTX010000007.1, read on the forward strand.
GGCGTGCGATCACCCGTCCGGGTCGGGTCGGCGGCGCCAGGAGCACCGCGAGCAGCGGCAGCGCGACGGGCAGGACCGAGAACAGCGTGCCGCGGGCCTCGTCGGTGAAGCCGATCCCGGCGGCGCGGCTCATGGTGTCGTCGCGCGGGTCGAGCCCGGCCCCGAACAGCCACTGCGACAAGGCGACCAGGATGACGAGGACGGCGCACGCGAGGAGGACGACGGCGACGGCGGTGCGCGTGCGCGTCGCGAGTTGCAGGGGCCCCATCAGACCAGGTCGTTCCGGTGCGACTGCTTCAACTCCTCGACCAGCCCTTTCACTTCCTGCGCGCGGTCCCTGGGGCACACCAGGAGCGCGTCGGGGGTGTCCACGATGATGAGGTCGTCGACGCCGACCGTGGCGACGAGGCGCCCGGCCGCGGGCACGACGACGTTCCGCTTCGACTCGGTCAGGAGCGCCTCTCCGGAGCCGCGCGGCTCGACGACGACGTTGCCGACCTTGTCGGCGGCCTTGAGGACCTGGCCGAGCGTGTTGTAGTCGCCCACGTCGTGCCAGTCGAAGTCCCCGGGGACGACGCCGACGCGCCCGGCCGCGGCGGCGGGCTCCATGACGGCGTAGTCGATCGAGATCTTCTCCAGCGTCGGCCACAGCTGCGAGAACAGGGCCTCGCGGCCTGTGGAGTCCCACGCCTTCGCGAGGGTCCGCACGGCCTCGTGCAGGGCCGGGCGGTGGCGGGCGAGCTCGGCGAGGAACACGTCCACGCGCCACACGAACATCCCCGCGTTCCACAAGTAGTTCCCGGACGAGACGTACTCGACCGCGGAGACCTGGTCGGGCTTCTCCACGAACGCCTCAAGCTGGTACCCGGGGCCGACGGGCGCGCCGAGCCGCAGGTAGCCCATGCCGGTGTCGGGGCCGGTCGGGTTGATGCCGATCGTCATGAGCAGGCCCGTCTCGGCCAGCTCCATGGCCCGCTCGACGGTCTTGGCGAACGCCTCGCCGTCGGGGACGAGGTGGTCGGCGGCGAACGCGCCCATGACGGCGGCCGGCTCGCGCTCGGCGATGACGGCGGCGGCGAGGCTGATCGCGGCCGCGGAGTCCCGGGGGGAGGGCTCGACGAGGATGTTGTCGCCGGGCACGTCGGGGAGCTGGCGGGCCACGTCGACCGCGTGCGCGGCGCCGGTGACCACGTAGACGTGGTCGGGCCGCGACAGCAGCCGCACCCGCTCCACGGTCGATTGGAGCAGCGACGAGTCCGTGCCCGTCAGCGGCAGTAGGAACTTGGGTCGTTGCGCGCGAGACAGGGGCCAGAGCCGGGTTCCGGAACCGCCTGCGGGGACCACCGCGTGAAGCATGCCAATAGTCTTGCACGCCCCTCCCACGTGCTCGTTCACCCCTGCGGCGGGCGGCGCGGGGTGACGCGGGCGTTGCGGCCGGGTGAAGGATCGGGCAACGTTCCCGCCCACGGGCGGGGATACCGCTTGCCGCCGGTGCGCGGGCCCGGGCACACTGGTGCCGATCCGATCGCAGAGGAGCCCGCATGTCCATCCGCTTCGACGAAGCCGCCCGCACCTGGCACCTGTCGGGGGCCGGCCTGTCCTACGTCGTCGGCCTCGGCGACGGACTGCCCCGCCAGCTGTACTGGGGTCCGCGGATCCCCGACGGCGCCGTCCCGTCCCTGGTCCAGGAGTGGCGCGAGGCCTACTCGTTCGACGACCGCCTCCACACCGGCGCCGAGCTCCTCGGCGAGCTCGGGCCCCAGTTCGCGACCCCGTCCCTCCAACTGCGGCACCCCGACGGCGCGAAGGGCTTCGCGTGGAACTACCGCGACGCCGCCGTCGACGGCGACGCGCTGGCGATCAGCTTCACCGACCGGGACCTGGTCCTGACGCTGCACTACCGCCTGTGGGACACCGGGGTCCTCGACCGGTGGGCCTCGATCGAGGCCGGTGCGGCCGTGGAGGTCTCGCGCTTCGACTCCGCGGCCTGGACGCTCCCGCACTGGGGCGGCTACCGGCTCTCGCACCTCTCGGGTGAGTGGGCCGGGGAGTGGCAGCTGCGGCGCACCGAGCTGCCCGTCGGCGAGACCGTCCTCGGCTCGCGGCGCGGCAACACCAGCCACCAGGCCAACCCGTGGATCGCCCTCGACGACGGAACCGCCACCGAGACCACCGGAACGGTGTACTCGGCGAACCTCGCGTGGTCGGGGTCCTGGCGCGTCCAGCTGCGCCGCTCCGCGCAGGGCCGCGTCTCGGTCACCGGCGGCGCCGGGCAGGAGGGACTGCGCTGGACGCTGCGCGAGGGCGAGACCTGGACGACCCCGGTGTACTCCGGGCTGTTCAGCGGCGAGGGCTTCGGCGGGGCCTCGCGCGCCTGGCACGAGCACCTGCGCCGCCACGTCATGCCCACTGCCGACGAGGACGCGCCGGTGCTGTTCAACTCCTGGGAGGCGGTGTTCTTCGAGGTCTCGGAGGAGAAGCAGCTGCCGCTGGTGGAGCTGGCCGCGCGCATCGGCTGCGAGCAGTTCGTCGTCGACGACGGCTGGTTCGGGCGCCGCACCACCGACAACGCCGGGCTCGGCGACTGGTGGCACAACCCCGAGCGGTTCCCCGACGGCCTGACGCCCCTCGCCGACGCCGTCCACAAGGCGGGCATGAGGTTCGGCATCTGGGTCGAGCCCGAGATGGTCAACGCCGACTCCGACCTCTACCGCGCGCACCCCGACTGGGTCCTGCGCCAGGACGGGCGCGACCGGACCGAGCTGCGGCAGCAGATGGTCCTCGACTACGGCCGCCCCGAGGTCGCCGAGTGGGCCTTCGGGTGGCTCGACAAGCTGTTGGGCGACAACCCGATCGACTACGTCAAGTGGGACCACAACCGGCCCCTCACCGAGGTCGGCCGCCCCGGCTCCGACGACCCCGACCGCGCCTACTTCGAGCACGTCCAGGCCGTCTACGACCTCAAGGACCGCCTGCGCCGCGCCCACCCGGGCGTGCGCATCGAGGGCTGCGCCGGGGGCGCGGCCCGCGTCGACCCCGGGATCCTCCGCTACGTCGACCAGGTGTGGACCTCCGACAACACCGACGCCGGCGACCGCGTCAACATCCAGTACGGCTTCAGCCAGGCGTACCCGGCGCGGGCCATGGGCGCGTGGATCACCGACGAGCCCAGCGGGTTCAACCACCGGACCACTTCGCTGCGCTTCCGCTTCCAGGTCGCGAGCGCCGGGGTCCTCGCCGTCGGCGGCGACCTCTCGGAGTGGTCGGAGGCCGAGCTCGACGAGGCTGCCGCGCACATCGCGCTGTACAAGGAGCTGCGGCCGGTCGTGCAGCACGGCGCGCAGTACCGGCTCGGCGACCCCGAGACCGACGCCTTGACCGGCGTCCAGTACGTCCTCGGGGACCGGATCGCGGTGCTGGCCTTCAAGACCCCGTGGCACTGCAACCGCCCGCTGGCGCCGCTGCGTCCCGCGGGCGTCCCGTCCGATTCGCGGTGGATCGACGAGGACACCGGCGAGACCCATTGGGGCGCTGCGCTCAATGCGCTGGGGCTGCCGATGCGGTGGACCCCTGCGGACTGGGATTCCGCTATCATGAGACTGCGGAGAGTTGAATAGGCGATCAAGTCGCCGAATACACACAGGACGATCACGGACAGTGATCGCCCTGGTGTATATGGTCGAAGTGAGTAGTATCTCTGCTTTACCCCGGTTACCGAATCGCCCCGACTTGCATCGACCCCATAGACTCACCGCAGTTCCGCCCAACCCAAGAACGAGAACAATTGGAGTTCCCTCGTGGCTTACCCGCCTGCCCCGGCGCCCGTCCCTCAGCCCGTCCCCGTGAAGCAGGGCAACGGTTTCGGCGTGACCGCCCTTGTGCTGGGCATCGTCGGCCTGGTCTTCGCCGTCATCCCCGTCGTGAACGTCTTCACGGCCGTCCCCCTCGGCGTCCTCGCCATCATCTTCGGCATCGTCGCGCTGGTCGTCGCCGGCAAGCGCGGCGGCAAGGGCAAGGGCACCGGCGGGACCGGCCTCGTGCTCGGCATCCTCGCCATCGGTGTCGCCATCGCCATGAACGTCCTGGTCTTCAACGCCGTCGGCGACGCCGCGGACGAGATCAAGGAAGACACCATCCAGGACTGCGTCGACTCCGGTGCGGGCACCCGCGACGAGTGCGAGCAGATCTGGGAGGACGCCGAAGACTCCGTCTACGGCGAGTAATCCCGCTTCAACGAACAAGGGCCGCAACGCATTCGCGTTGCGGCCCTTGCTGCGTCGCTTAGAACAGCCTGGGCTGGCTCTCGTCCACGGCCCCGCGCAGATCGTCGTAGTCGAGGACGACGCAGCGGATCCCGCGGTCCTCGGCGAGGACCCGCGCCTGCGGCTTGATGGCCTGTGCGGCGAAGACGCCGTCGACGGGGGCCAGCAGGGGGTCGCGGTTGAGCAGCTCCAGGTACCTCGTCAGCTGCTCGACGCCGTCGATCTCCCCGCGCCGCTTGATCTCGACGGCCACGTGCTTCCCGTCCGCGTTGCGGCACATGAGGTCCACGGGCCCGATCGCGGTCGGGTACTCCCGCCGCACCAGGCTCCACCCCTTCCCCAGCGGCGCCGTGTCGGCCGCCAGCAGCTCCTGAAGGTGCGCCTCGACCCCGTCCTTCTGAAGCCCCGGGTCCACCCCCAGCTCATGGCTCGAGTCGTGCAGCACTTCCTCGATCGAGATCTTCAGCTGGTCCCCGGTCTTCTTCGACGTCACCGTCCACTCCGTCGCCCCCTCCACCACCGTGCACGGCGGCGTCATCCAGTTCAACGGCTTGTACGACCCCCCGTCGGCATGCACCAGCACACTCCCGTCCGCCTTCCAGATTATCAAACGGACAGCCATGGGCAAATGAGCAGAAAGCCGACCTGTGTAATCAACCTGGCACCGTGCCACCAACAAACGCATGCCGAAGACCCTACCTGTGGCGTCTTGCCGCAGCATGCTCGACTCAGATCGCGGGCAGTACCGCCACCAGCACCATTGTTGCGGAGACGATCGAACATGCCGCCCAGACTTTCGCGTACGTGACGTAGCCTCGGCGGTGGGTGAGGAATGCGAGGCCTGCCGGGGCGCCGATCGCGATGACGGAACTACCGATCAATCGTAGGAGAATGGCCTGATTCTCGGTCTGGGTGAGTTCACGGTCGATGACGGCGAAGCCCGTCACGGCGGCCTCGAGGAACATGGATGGCGCAGCGCAGAAGAGCAGGATTGCAAGTGCGTACCAGGCTGCCTTGTACTTCTGTCCTTGCGGGCTCAGTCCGGCTGACACTCCGAGTATCACAGCAGGCCCTGCCAGCAGCACTGGCACGAACCACAAATCGAATCGCGCGAGTGCGCGGGCCTCGTCCGCGGGGCAACCGCCTGGAAGCGGATCGGGATACACGCAGGCCAAGGCAGCATCCGACATAAGCCAAATCAGCGCGATCAGCCAGGCGGCTACCAAACCGACGTTCACTCCGCGCCGAAGCCAACGTCGTCGATCATCTCGAGGGGTGTTCGACACCCGCCAAACCTAGCCGTTTTCGATGCGAAGCGCCTGGCAGGGCTTAAGCGTTCGTGTCGGCGGTGGTCCCGTCCGCCTTCCAGATTATCAAACGGACAGCCATCGGCAAATGGGCAGAAAGCCGACCTGTGTAATCAACCTGGCGCCGTGCCACCGACAAACGCATGGCAAGCACCCTACCCGTGCGGCAGGGCCGCTCTTGCGACCCGTGGGCGCCCTGAGACCTGCCCGTGAACAGGAAATGGGGCTCAGCCGTGCAGACCAAGCATCTTCACCTGGACGCGGCGCAGCAGACCGATCGCCTCGGCGTCACTGAGCCCGGTGGTGGCTTCCCAGTCCAGCCCGGAGCCGTGAATGTCGCTGCTGAACAGGATCTCGCAGGCGAGTTGGCTGCGTCGGAGATCGGCGGCGTCGATGCGGCCGTCTCGGCGAACCCGGCCCGCTATGTCGTTGCAGCGCTTGACCATATCGGCCGCATCCGCAAAGCCCACGAACACAGCCAGGGCGTCGGTGACGTGAGCGGGCCCGCTGCTCTCTCCAAGCGCTCGCGCGAAGAACTCGCGCTCGTCGGCATCGAACCCGAGCGAGATCTGTTGCCCCATGCCAGGCCTCCCGGCTCATCGCAGGCCCAAAGACGGGTCTGCATGTTCATTCGTGTCGGACCCAAGCTATAGGTTTCCCGGGCACGCCTCGGACATTGAGGTAGTTGTCGGCTTCGAGCAGTTGGATGGTCTGGTTGTGGGTGCTTCGTCGTGGGATTACCTGGTCGAGTTTGACGGGTCGGTGGAGGCGACGTTCGCCGCGTTGCGGGAGCGGTCCTTCGACTCGGGGGACTGGTATTGGAGGCCGGAGGATGAGCCGCGGAAGGGGCCGAAGCCGCAGAGCCTCACCGAGTGGGAGAAGTCGATCTACGCAACGACTATCCCGGTGCGCACTCGATCGTCGACATGCGGGAGATCGTGCGAGGCATAGAGCTCGACGAGATCGACCAGGGCCAGGTGCTGGAACTGAGCGATCAGGAGTCGATCGAGGACTTCGGTACGGCGAAGCCTTCGGTCGTGGACTTGAAGCGTGCGCTGGAGGCGGGTCGCGAGGTCTGGGACGTGACCGACTGCGACAGTGGCCGCTTTGTGCTCTTGAGCGACGAGTCCGGCAACCAGCGGGTGGCCTTCTGGGGGTCCAGCGGCGGCTGACTTGGCGTTCGACTACAAGTAGCGTGCCGCTCCTGGATCAGCCATATACTGGAGGCACCCTCCTATTCACAATTGGAAAGCCCCGCCCCCACCCATGACACAGTCCATGTTCTTCGTCGTCGCCTTCGCTTCGGCGTTCGGCATCACCTTCGGCGGCCTACTCCTCTTCGCATGGCCGGTCTGGAAAGGCTCGGACCGTCCGATCCAGGGCATCCGAGCGGCGGCCCGTCAGTCCGGGTTGCCCTGGTGGATCGGGCACGTGCTCCACCGCGCCTATCCCGTCGCCACCGCCTTTATGGGCGTTGCGCTCCTGCCCCTGATCGGAATGCTCGGCCTCGCTCTCGCCGGCATCGTGGAACCGCAACCGGCCTTCGAGCGGTCCTACCTGTGGTACCTGATCATCACGGCCGGGGCAGGCTTCATCGAAACAGTCGTCATGGTGCTCTGGGCCTGGCCCAAGTTCCTCGTCACTCCGTTCGACCGCGAGGTGCCCGGCGCCCTGGCGGTCCGGCGCTCGGGCCGGTTCATGCGGCATCGACCGCAGGGCAGCGCATGAGGTTCATCGCCGAACATGCCCTTGCCCTGGGGCTGACGCTCACCGGCGCATGCATCGCACTAGCGCTCATGCGGTTCTTCTTCGCCCCGCGGGAGTCGAAGAAGTTCGTCGCCAACGTCCTGGCGCTTGCGTTCCTCTTTCTCGTCACCACGTTCTGGTTCGCGGCGAACCGTGACTACATCCTCGAACACGACACCAGTTTCTCGGACCTCGTCAACGAGGCACCCCCGCCCTCCGTGCCGACCGAGACCGGCATCGGCGAATGGAAGGCCGCCTTCAGCGACTTCGAACTGGTCTGGCCCGAAGGCGACACGCTCAAGACCGAACGGCCGGAGAACCTGATCAACTTCGACCCCGAGACCGGCGGCTACTACGCGGGCGAGGGGATGCAGGACGGCGCCACGTTCTTCGCGGCCATCGGTTTCGAGGGCGACGAGGTCGACTGGTTTACCTGCCATGCGTTCGGCATCCGCTCCGCAACCGCAGAAGACTTCCTCAACACCTGCTGGAGCGCGGCAGCGGTCACCGGCGCCGACCAGACCGCGGGGGCCGAGTGGTTCGCATCGGTGCTCGTGCCGGGGGCGGACGAGCCGAATCAGATCGTCCACGGCAGCGAGACCATCTGCCCGGCAGAACTGCTCGCGACCTCGCTGAACTCCACCGAGACCTACCTCAACATGCAGTTCAGCATCACCCCTGCACCGGACTGCTGACTGAGGAGATGCGGTATGCCCTGACCACCCTGCCTAGGATGCTGGTTGGCGCTGGTGCAACGCTGCGCCGAGTGGGGTGAGGCGCAGGCCCCCTTCGAAGTCGGGTCCGGGGAGGCGGATGCTGCGGAGGATCGGGTCGTCGGGGTATCCGGTGAAGACGGCTTGGCGAGCACCGTGGCCGTCGGGGTGGTACGCGAAACCGTCGAAGAAGACCCATCCGGTTCCGTCTGCTGGTGCGTAGCAGAGGAGCCACCTGCCGATCTTGAAGCTGGGTGGTCCGAAGGCGTCGATGATTTCGCTCAGTCGGGTGTCCGTTTCGGCGTAGGCCGAGTTGGCGGCGGTGAGTAGGCGCGTCCACTCGTCATCGGGGATCAGCCGGTCTGCGGTGAGGTAGCCGTAGTGGTGGAAGATCTCGGCGTAGACCGAGGCGAACTTGCTGTGGTAGCGGCTCTCATCGCCGAATGCTTCCCGGAACGGCCCGGGAACGCCGCATGACCGGTACTTTCCCGAGAGCCCGAGCTCGTCCCTGGACGGCTCGGAGAGGTCGTCGAGGAATCGCAGATCGCGGAGTCGGAACCAGCACAGGGTCTCCAAGTCCTGCGATCGCTTTGTCCATGGACGCAGCCTAGCCGCGGATGCGAGACTTCCCCCCATGGAGGAACCGCTTGCAGCGCAGCTTGAATGGTGGGGTGACTCGAGCATCTGCCTGACGTTCGAAGAATCGAATGGCGCGTTGATAGCGCAAGGTGCGTTCGGGGGTCGTCGGCGGGTTCGGATTGACTGAGCACGTTCTGGAGGTGCCGTTGAGAGGAGTGGGAAGTGGACGGGTTGAGCGATCGGGAGATTGCGGCGGGGCTTCGCGTGGTGTGGGGGTTGGTTGAGGAGTGTGAGCGGTTGGGGGCGGTGTTGGACCGGTTGGAGGCGGCGACCGATCCGGTGGAGGTGGCGGAGCGGGACGTGGTCGGGGAGCGGTTCGCGGTGCTGAATGAGGAGATCTGCCGGGCCACGGCGAAGGCGCTCAAGGAGGTCGGGCTGTGGCAGGGGGCGGCGATGATCGATGCCGGGTTGGCTATTCCGCATGAGGTGTGGGAGGGCCTGGTCGAGCAGTATCCGCCGTATCCGTCGGCGGTTCCGGATCTCGAGCTCCGGCCGCGTCGGTCCTGGAGGGTTTAGTCGGGGATTTGGTGCGGTTGGGTTGGGGTGTCGGGGGGTGTTCTTAGGATCGGGGAGGTTCGTAGGGAGGGTGTGCGATGGCTCGGTATTTGATTTCGTTCGATGACGGGGCGATGGTGGTTCCGGACGGGGAGTGGGGGGCGGTCGGGGCGGCTGCTCATGCGGTGGTTGCGGAGGCGAAGCGGGCCGGGGTGTTCGTGACCGGGGGTGGGGTGGTTCAGGGCGCGACGGTTGTCGGGGTCGACGGGGCGGTGGCAGAGGTGCCGCTGCCGGAGGCGAAGGCCGTGGTCGGGGGGTTCGTGATCGTGGACGTGGGGTCGTTGGAGGAGGCGCAGGGGTGGGCCGCGAAGTGGGCGGTGGCGTGCCGGTGCGCGCAGGAGGTCAGAGCGCTCATGGACGATCCGGAGATGTAAGCGGCTCAGGGAAATGCGCTTTACGGCGATGCGCTGATTCGGGAGCATTGGCGGGTGGACTTCTCGGTTCGGGATTATTCGGCTGGCGATGAGACCCAGTGGCTTCGGTGCCGTGTGCTCGCCTTTTTGGGGACTTCCTATTTTGATTCGGTGGAGCGGCGGAAGCCTGCCGTACCGGAGCCCGGGTTCTCGCTCGTCGCCGTGTCGGGCGGGGCGGTCGTCGGACTGATGGACGTCGAGGTCGAAGGTGCCGAGGCGACCATCGAGAGCGTTGCGGTGCACCCGGACCGGCAGTCCGAGGGGATCGCCCGGGCGCTGCTCGAGACGGCCGTTCGGCGGCTCGGTGCGATGAGCGTCGGGCTTCTCGATGCCTGGACTCGGGACGATCCCTCGGTGCTGGCCTGGTACCGGGCCACCGGGTTCACCGAGGGCGAGCACTACCTGCATGTCTATGCGGATCTGTACGCGAATTCCGCCGAGCCGGACCTTGCCATCGGGGCGCGGAGACCCGGGTTGCGGCCCGTGAAGGTGTTCCTGCACGGGGATATCAAGGACGAGGCGCTCATGCGGGAGCAGTTCTCGCGGGTGCACGTGTGCCGGCGGTTCGTGCTTCCTATTCCGGGACCAGCTGCGTCACCAGGGACGTGATGAGGGCGTCGGTGCGGGCCTGGTCGAAGAGGTCGGGGAGGGTGAGGCGTTCGAGGATGAGCCAGTTCAGGGCGAGGTAGAGGTGGACGACCGTGTCGGCGTCGCCCGGCATCGCGTTGCCGAGGTGGAAGTCGATGTTGTCCTGGAGGTTGGAGCGGATCTGCTCGGTGAGGATCGCGCGCAGTTCGGGCCGGCGGGTGGACTCGAGGCGGAGTTCGAGCATCGCGAGCTGGCCTGAAGGGTAGGCGGTGATGCGGCCGACCAGCTCGTGCATGAGGCGGTCGACCGAGGCGCGGGTGCGGGGCAGGGCGAGGGATTCGCCGACCACGTCGGGGCCGGGGTCGAGGCGCTCGAAGACGCGGCGCCCGGCCTGGACGAGGAGCGCGTCCCGGTTGGGGAAGTAGTTCGAGGCCGTGCCGGTGGGGACGCCCGCGCGCTGGTCGACGGCGCGGAACGTGAGCCCGCGCGCGCCCTGGTCGGCCAGCACTTCGATGGCGGCGTCGACCAGGGCGGTGCGGCGTTCGGGGTTCTGGCGCATGGGTTCCTCGATCCTCGGTTGACACCACTGCGGATGTAGTGGTAACTTCAAACCACTTCATTCATAGTACTTTAAACGGAGTGTATATGCGCGAGCTGACCTACTACATCGGCGCCACCATCGACGGCTACATCGCCGGCCCCGGCGGCGAGTTCGACCAGCTGCCGATCGAACCCGACCTGTCCGCCCACATCAACGCCCTTCGGCCCGAGACCATCCCGACCGCCTTCCGGAAACCGCTCGGCCTCGCCGACGCCCCCAACAGGCTGTACGACACCGTCCTCATGGGCAAAGGCACCTACCTGCCCGGCCTCGAATCCGGGAACCCCAGCCCCTACGCGCACCTGAAGCAGTACGTCTTCTCCTCGACCCTGGACCCGGCGCTCGCACCCGACGTCACCTTCGTCGCCGACGACGCCGTCAAGACCGTTCGGGAACTCAAGCAGCAAGAGGGCCAAGGCATCTGGCTCTGCGGCGGCGGCAAGCTCGCCGCCGCGCTGGTCGACGAGATCGACGAGATCGTCCTCAAGCGCTACCCCGTGGTCCTCGGCGGCGGCCTCCCGCTGTTCGACGGCCCCTACGCGCCCCTGCGCCTCGACCTCGTCGAGAACCTCACCTTCGAGTCCGGCATGTCCCTCCAGACCTACCGCGCCCGGTAGGCGGACCGCCGCCGCGGCCGCGGTGTCGTACCGGGTTCCTATGCTTCCTGGCGTGAACCTCAACGACTCCTCATCCGTCCCCGGCGAAGACGCCGTCGTGCTCCCCGACGAATGGGCCGCGCACACGCTCGACCGGCGCGGGCGCGGCGCGCCCAAAGCCGTCGCCGTCGACGCCGAAGCGCCCCAGAAGCTCCTGGACCTGTTCGACCAGAAGCGCTCCTTCTTCGAGGCGCCCCTCGAAGTGGCCCAAGGGGGCCCGTACAAGGACATGATCCGGGCCGGCACCGCGCTCGAACCCGACGCCGAGGCCGCCGCGTTCACGGTCGCCCTGGTCAGCCGCTCCCAGCACCAGCGCCGCCAGGAGTTCGAGCGCCTCGCCCTGCACGCCTGGACCGCCCGCCACGGCCTCCCGTTCGCCGTCGACGCCATGACCGAGCTGTACGCCAACAGCCTCAGCTGGTACCGGGCCCACAACCACCCGACCGGCTCGCACCTGAACTTCACGCCCCACTCCAGCTACAGCCTCACCAGGCAGGCGATCGTCTCCATGGGCGCCCTCGCCGACCTCCGCTCCCTTCTCGCCGCGCTGCCCGACGCCGAGTACGAGCACATCCGCGCCCGCATCGAGGCCCGCCGCGCCACCAGCGACGCCCACCAGTTCGTCAGCGCCGTCCTCATGCCCGAGCAGGAGCAGTGGGCCCTCGACGCCTGCGCCGTCTACGCCGACCGCGGCCACATCCGCCACGGCGCCAACATCATCTGGACCTTCGTATCCACCGCCGATCACCTGTCCCGCTGCGGTGTCGAGTACTTCGACCACCCCCAGTTCGAGCCCGGCGCCATCGCCCGCGCCCTCCACGTCCTCGGCGCCGAGATCCTCCCGCTGCTCACCGCGACCGCTGAAGACGACGCCAAGCCCAGCACAGAGACCCGCGGCCTCATGTACGAGGCGATCGGCCGCATCCCCTCCGAGGCCGGCATCGCCTTCCTCCTGGAGCGCACGGTGCGCCCGCAGGCGTTGGCCGCCCTGCGCGAGGCCGCCGCGCGGTTCCCGGTGCGCACGCTCCGGGCCGTCGCCGCGGTCGCGCCCGGCACGGCGACGCACGCTCGCAGCCGCATCGCGGGCCTGCTGCGCGAGTTCGGCATCGAATCTCATCTGTCTGCATTGGACGACTCGGATCGCGGGCGCGTCGAGGAGCTGCTCGCCGCGGCGTCGCGGTACGAGACCGCCGAGGCTCCCGCGGTGTTCGCGGTCCCGCCGTGGGCGCCGTTCAAGGCCGCCTCGGCGACCGCCGTCGCCGGGCTCGTGCCACCCGAGATCGACGAACTGCGCTGGGCCCCAGGGGAACGCGACGCGTGGGGCACCATGCCGGAGACCGGCTACGAGTACGACTACATCCGCTCGACCCCCTCGATGTGGGACCGGATGATGCCCGACGGCCCCGACCCCGAGCACTACTACTTCCCCGGGCTGCTCGCCTGGGGCCCCGACGAGCGCGCCCGCGCGGCGCTGCCGCTGTGGACCGGGAAGTTCGAGTGGGCCACGACCGAGACGCTCTGCGGGATCCTCGCCCGCTTCGGAGAGGAGGCCGCGGGACGGGTCCAGGAGCTGTTCAAGAAGCGGCCCTCGCACCGGATCGCCATGCTGCCCTTCGTGAACCTCGACGTCGCGCGCATCGCCGCCGACCTGGTGTCGCGGCCCCGCGGGGACCGGGCGCTCGGGCGGGCGTGGCTCGACCGGCACGCCGCCGACGCCGCGTCGCTGCTCATCCCCGACGCGCTCGGCAAGGCCGGGAAGCAGCGCCTCAGCGCCATCGACGCGCTCAAGCACCTGGCCGCGACGGACCGGGCGCTCCTCGACGAGCGCGCCGCCGCGTACGGACCGGCCGCCCTCGAAGCGGTCGCCGCGATCGTCGACGCCGACCCGCTCGACCCGCAGCGCCGCGTCCCCAAGCCCCCGGCCTGGGCCGACCCCGCGATGCTCCCGCCGGTGCTGCTCGCGGGACGGGATGCCGCGCTGCCCGCCGACGCGGTGCGGACCCTCATGGCCGCGGTCGCCCTCGACGACCCGGACCGGCTCTACCCGGGCGTCGAACTCCTTGCGGCCGAATGCGACCCGGCGTCGCTGACGGCGTTCTCGTGGGGCCTGTTCGAGCTGTGGCTCTCGGCGGGGGCGCCGTCGAAGGACGGCTGGGCGATGGACCAGCTGCGGCGCTTCGCCGACGACGCCGCCGTGCGGCGCCTCACCGACCTCATCCGCGAATGGCCGGGCCAGAGCCAGAACCGCAAGGCCGTGCGCGGCCTGGAGATCCTGGGCCACATCGGCTCGGAGGGCGCGCTGCGGTCGGTGCAGGCCATCGCGTCGAACGCGAAGTTCAAGGCGCTCAAGAAGACCGCGGCCGCGCAGATCGAGGTCATCGCCGAGCGCCTGGAACTGAGCCTCGACCAGCTCGCCGACCGGCTCCTGCCCGACTTCGGCCTGTCCTCGGACGAGCCCCTCGTCTTGGACTACGGGCCGCGGTCGTTCACCGTGAAGTTCGACGAGGGCCTGAAGCCGTACGTGGTCGACGAGAAGGGCAAGCGCCGCGCGAGCGCCCCGAAGCCCGCCGCGGCCGACGACGCGGAGGCGGCGCAGGCCGCGTTCGAGCGGTTCGCGCTGCTGCGCAAGGAGATGAAGGCCGCCGCGACCGAGCAGGTCAAGCGGCTCGAAGCGGCGATGACCGCGCAGCGCGAGTGGTCGGTGCCGGAGTTCCGGCAGTACCTCGTCGAGCACCCGGTGGCGTGGCAGCTCACGGGCCGCCTCGTGTGGCAATGCTCCACTGGGGACGGTTGGCGGGCGTTCCGGCTCGCGGAGGACCGCACGCCCGCGGACGTCGAGGACGAGCCGTTCGACCTGCCGGAGGGCGCCTCGGTGCGGATCGCGCACCCGCTGACGCTCGGCGATGAGGTCGCGGCGTGGGCGGAGGTGTTCGCGGACTACGAGATCCTCCAGCCGTTCGAGCAGCTCACGCGGTTGGTGCTGGCGCTGACGGACGAGGAGCGCGCGAGCGGGCGCGTGGCGCGCTTCGAGGGCGCGAAGACCGGCGCGGGGCCGCTCATCGGGCTGCTCAAGCGCGGCTGGAAGTACGGCGACCCGCGGGCGCGCAGCTACGGGCGCGGGATCTTCTACGAGTTCCCCGAAGGCGGCTACCTGCTGCTGGAGCCGACGCCGGGCGTGCATCCGGGGTACGGCGGGTACGACGACAACGAGCAGGTGCTGGAGAAGGTCGTTGTCGCGCTGCCCGAGGACGGCGAGGTCGACCCGGTGCGGATGTCGGAGGCGCTGACCGTGGCGGCGCGCATCGCGCGCGCGACGCGCTGACGCGAACGACGCGAGTGGGGCTCGGCCGGTAGAACCGGCCGAGCCCCACTCGCGTCGAGGCGGTTGTTCGTGTGCCCGGCGGATCTGCGTTAGATGCTCGCGTTCGGCTTCAGGGATTCGAGCTCGGGCCAGAGGGTGTCGGGGATCTCGGTGTCGTAGAGGGCGATGGTCTCGGCGATGCGCTCGGGGCGGGAGATGCCGACGACCGTCGCGTCGATGAGCGGGGAGCGGGTCGAGAACTGGAGGGCCGCCGCCGCGAGCGGGACGCCCGCCGCTTCGCAGGCCTCGGCCATCGCGGCCGCGCTCGCCGCGAATGCCTCGTCGCGTTCGCCGTAGCAGTACTTCGGCTGGGCCGCAGGGCCCTTCGACAGCATGCCGCCGCCGTACGGCGCCGCGTTGAGCACGCCCAGGCCGTTCGCCCGCGCGCCCTCGAAGAGGTCGTGGGCCTCGCGGTTCAGCAGCGTGTAGCGGTTGTGGTTGAGCACCAGGGCGAACTCGCCGGTGTCCAGGTACCGCTGCGTGATCTCGATGTCCCCGGACGCCACCGCGAGGTGGTCGACCAGGCCCTCGTCGCGGATCGCGACCAGCGCCTCCAGGGCCCCGCCCGGCGCGAAGCCGTCCTGCTTCATGAACTCGGGGTCGTGGAGGGCGAGGATCGGGACGCGGTCCAGGTTGAGCCGTTCGAGGCTCTCCTC
Organism: Glycomyces sp. NPDC047369; assembly: GCA_040643255.1. Classification (GTDB taxonomy): domain Bacteria; phylum Actinomycetota; class Actinomycetes; order Mycobacteriales; family Micromonosporaceae; genus Glycomyces. The sequence goes on from JBEYTX010000007.1 coordinate 216,274, forward strand.
CAAGGAGCGGCGGACGCGGGCGCCGGAGTAGTCGCCGGTCGCGGGGTCGGCGTCTACTTTGGTCTGGAGGACGAAGCCGTCGGGGAGGCCGCCGCGGCGGCGGATCGCCTCGCCGATCCTGCGCTCCGCAAGGCCGTCCTTGCCGTAGTTGTTGCCGGTGTCCAGGTAGTTGACGTCGCTGTCGAAGACCGCGAGGATCGTCTCGACCGCGCGCTCGTCGTCCACGTCGTACCCGTAGGTCTCGGTGAACCCGGCGATGGTGCTGGTGCCGAAGCACAGCGGCGTGACGCTGATGCCGGTGCTGCCGAGTGTGGTGCGCTGCATGTTCATCCGTTCTTCAGGGAATCCGTGCCCGCGTCGAGGCGCGCGGGGTCGAGGGCGTGCTCGATGACCATGACACCGGCGCCGATGGCGCCGCTCGACTCGCCCGTGCGGGCCGCGGCGATGCGGAGGTGCCTGGTGGCCAAGGGAAGGGACCGCTGGTAGATCACTTCGCGGACGCCCGCGATGAGGTGGTCGCCCGCGAGCGCGAGGGACCCGCCGATGACGATGATCGAGGGGTTGAAGAAGTTGACGGCCCCGGCGAGGACCTCGCCGATGTCGCGCCCCGCCTGGCGGACCCGTTGCAGCGCTGGGATGGAGCCGGAGCGGGCGAGTTCGACGACGTCGAGGGAGCCGCCCGCGGGGATCCCTTCGGCGGTCAGGGCCGACGCGATCGCCGCGCCGGAGGCCACCGCTTCGAGGCAGCCGGTGTTGCCGCAGCGGCAGTGGGCGTCGTCGGCGCCCGCGACGCGGATGTGCCCCATGTCCCCGGCGGCCCCTTGGGCGCCGCGGTAGACCTGGCCGCCGACGATGATGCCGCAGCCGATGCCGGTGGCGGCCTTGATGAAGAGCAGGTGCTCGTACTCGGGCCAGGCGGCGAAGTGCTCGCCGAGGGCCATGATGTTCACGTCGTTGTCGACCAGGACCGGCACCGGGATGCGTTCGCGCACATAGGAGGGGACGTCGAAGCCGTCCCAGCCGGGCATGATCGGCGGGTTCACGGCGCGGCCGGTGGAGTGCTCGACGGGCCCGGGGAGGCCGATGCCGATGCCGAGGAGGTCGGCGACGGGCCGCCCGACCTCGTCGAGGAGCTTGCGGCCGTGCTCGACGGTCCAGTCCAGGACCGCCTTGGGGCCCAAGGCGATCTCCAGGTCCGCGTTGACGGCGGCGAGCACCGTCCCGGCCATGTCGATCACGGCGAGGCGCGCGTGGGTCGCTCCGAGGTCGGCGCCGAGGACGATCCGGGCGGCGGGGTTGAACGCGAACGTCGCGGGGGGCCGGCCGCCGGTGGAGGCGGTCTCGCCGCTGGGGGCGATGAGCCCGGCGGCGAGGAGCGCGTCGACGCGGCCGGTGACGGTGGAGCGCGCGAGGCCGGTGAGCGCGGCGAGCTCGGACCTGGTGCGGGGCACGCCGTCCCGCAGCAGTTGGAGCAGGGTGCCCGCACCGGCGGCGGCCGCGGGGGCCGTCCGGTGCCGCTCGGTCGAACCATCAGTCACGGGACTAGTGAACCACACCGGTTCGGACGGACTGGTGTCATAACTGTTTCATAACACGAACAACTTTTGCTTGTGCTCCGACATAAGTCTGTCCTACGGTCGTCATATGGCTCACGTCACGATCACCCGGCAGGCGACCTACCGCGCCGCCGTCATCGGCACCGGCTTCATGGGGCGGGTCCACTCCCACGCCATCGCCGTCGCGGGCGGCGCCGTCGCCGGGATCGCCGGCTCGACCCCCGAGCGGGCCCGCCGCGCCGCGCCCTCGCTGCGGGCCGAGGCGGTCTTCGACGACGTCAAGGACCTCATCGACGCGGTCGACGTCGTCCACGTCTGCGTCCCGAACCACCTGCACCACCCGATCGCCATGGCCGCCATCGAGTCCGGGAAGCACGTGGTGTGCGAGAAGCCCCTCGCCACCGACCTCGGGGCCGCCCGCGAGATGACCGAGGCCGCCGCCGCGGCCGGCGTCGTCGCCACCGTCCCCTTCGTCTACCGCTTCCACCCGATGGTCCGCGAGGCCCGCGCCCGCATCAGTGCGGGCGGCATCGGCCGCCTCACCCTCGCCCACGGCTCCTACCTCCAGGACTGGCTGCTGCGCCCCGAGGACGACAACTGGCGCGTGGACGCCGACCGCGGCGGCGCGCTCAGGGCGTTCGGCGACATCGGATCCCACTGGTGCGACCTCCTCGAGTTCGTCTCCGGCGACCGCATCACCGCCGTCTCGGCGCAGCTGTCGACCGCGAACCGCCGCCGCGGCGGCCGCGACGTCGCCACCGAGGACATCGTGACGCTCCAGTTCGCCACCGCGGGCGGCATGATCGGCTCCACGGTCGTCAGCCAGGTCTCCGCGGGACGCAAGAACCGCCTCCTGCTGGAGATCTCGGGCTCCGAGGCCACGCTCGCGTTCGACCAGGAGCGCCCCGAGACGCTGTGGATCGGCGGCCGCGAGGTCAACGGCGAGCTCATGCGCGACCCCGACAACCTCAGCCCCGACGCCGCGCGCCTCGCCCGCGTCCCCGGCGGCCACGCCCAGGGCTACCAGGACTGCTTCAACGCGTTCGTCGCCGACACCGCCGCGGCGATTGCCGGGGACGCCCCCGACGGCCTCCCGGTGTTCGCCGACGGCCTGCGCGCCGCCCGCATCGCCGAGGCCGTCGCCGAGTCGGCCCGCACCAGGGACTGGGCGGAGGTGCCGAGGTGACCGGCCCCCTGCTCGCCATGCGCGGCATCGACAAGGCGTTCCTCGGCGTCCCCGTGCTCTCCTCAGTGGACCTCACTGTGGAGCCCGGAGAGGTCCACGCCCTGGTGGGGGAGAACGGCGCCGGCAAGTCCACGCTCATGAAGATCCTCGCGGGCGTCCACACCGCGGACGCCGGCACCATCGAGCTGGACGGCCGCGCCGTCTCCTTCACCCACCCCCTCCAGGCCCAGCAGGCCGGGGTCGCCTCGGTCTTCCAGGAGTTCAACCTCCTCCCGGAGCTGACCGTGGCCGAGAACGTCCACCTCGGGCGCGAACCCAAGCGCCGCCTGCTCATCGACCGCCGCGCCATGACCGACTCGACCGCGGCGGTCCTCGCCGACCTCGGCGTCGAGGACCTCTCGCCGACCGCGAAGGTCGGGACGCTCTCCGTCGCGCACCAGCAGATCACCGAGATCGCCAAGGCCCTCTCCCAGGGCGCCGACCTCATCTGCATGGACGAGCCGACCGCCGCCCTCGCCGACGCCGAGGTCGAACTCCTCTACCGCCTCGTCGGGCGCCTGCGCGAACGCGGCACCGCCGTCCTCTACGTCTCCCACCGGCTCAAAGAGATCTTCGACCTCTGCGACCGCATCACCGTCCTCAAGGACGGCCGCCTCGTCGACACCACCGCGACCGCCGACATCACCCCCGACGACCTCGTCGCCAAGATGGTCGGCCGCCGCATCGAGGCCCAGTTCCCCGCCCGCCTGCCCGGCACCGAGACCGGCGCCGTCAGGCTCAGGATCGCGAACGGCGGCAACGACTTCATCGACGGCGTCGACCTCGAGGTCCGCGCCGGGGAGATCGTCGGCCTCGCCGGGCTCCAGGGCTCGGGCCGCACCGAGATCGCCGAAGCCGTGTTCGGGATCAACCCGTTCACCCGCGGCACGCTCGAAGTCGACGGCAAGCCGATCCGCATCACCAAGCCCCGCAAGGCCATCGGCGCCGGGATCGCGCTCGTCACCGAGGACCGCAAGGCCCAGGGCCTGGCCTTGCGCCAGTCCGTGCGCGCCAACGCCCGCATGGTCCTCGACGCCAACGCCCGGGTCCACTCCCGCGCCCGCCTCGCCCGCGTCTCCGGGCTCCTCTCCAGCCTCGACCTCGTTGCCCGCGGCGAGGACCAGGAGGTCCGCTTCCTCTCCGGCGGCAACCAGCAGAAGGTCGTCGTCGCGAAGTGGCTCGCCGCCGAGCCCGGCGTCATCGTCCTCGACGAGCCCACCCGCGGGATCGACGTGGGCGCCAAGCACAAGCTGTACTCGGTGATCCGCGAACTCGCCGCCGAAGGGCTCGCGGTGCTCCTCATCGCCTCCGAGCTCATCGAGGTCATCGGCCTCGCCGACCGGATCGCCGTCCTCCACGACGGCCGCATCGCCGCCGAACTCCCCGGCGGCGCCACGGAGCAGCAGGTCATGGCCTACGCGACCGGAAGGGGCCCGGAATGACCCGCCTCCACCAGCCCCGCCTCGGCACCACCGCCCTCATCTACCTCGCGCTCGCGGGCGTCCTCCTCATCGGAGGGATCGCCGTCGCGGCCGACGGCGGGAACCTGTTCGCCACCGCGAACCTCGTCGACATGCTCACCCGCACCAGCCTCACCGGGTTCCTCGCCATCGGCATGACCCTGGTGATCCTGTGCCGGTCCCTGGACCTGTCCGTCGGGTACACCGCGGCGCTCTCCAGCCTCGTCGCCGCGACCACCATGGACGGCGACGCCGCGAACGTGCCGCTCGCGGTCGCCGCGGTCCTCCTCGTCTCCGGGCTCGTCGGCGCCTTCAACGGCGCGGTCACCGCCTACCTCGGAGTCAACCCGTTCATCACCACCCTCGGCACGGGCCTGATCCTCAAGGGCTACCTGGACACCCAGTACAAGGGCCCCGCCGGGGACGTGCCCGCCGTGTTCCAGCAGTTCGGGTACACGCGCATCGGGCCCGTCCCGGTGTCCGCGCTCGTCATGCTCCTCGTCGCGGCCGCGGCGGTCTGGTTCCTGCGCTCCACGCGCACCGGCCACCACATGTACGCCGTCGGCGGCGACGCCGACGTGGCGCGCATGTCCGGCATCCGCACCGGCCGCACCCTCCTCGTGGCCCACATCCTCTGCGGCATGACCGCGGGCGCCGCGGGCCTGCTCCTGGCCGCGCGCTTCGGGACCGGCTCGGCCGAGGCGTACACGAACCTCTACGAACTCGACGCCATCGCCGCGGTGGTCCTGGGCGGGACGCTCCTCCTCGGCGGCAAGGGCGGCGTCGCCGGAACCGTCGCGGGCGTGGCGATCCTCGCCGTCCTCGACACGGTGTTCAACGTGCTCCAGATCGACCCGTTCGCGAAGGACGTGCTGCGCGGCGCCGTCATCATCGCGGCCGTCGCCATCTACGCCCGCCGCCAGCTCGACCGCCACGCGCGGCGGCCCCGCTTCGCCGAAGGGAGGGCGTCATGACGCGCGCCCGGGAGCTGCTCGCGCGGGCGACGAACCCGACCGCGACCGTCTTCATCCTGCTCGTCCTCGTCTTCGCGGCCGTGTTCGCGATGAACCCCGGGTTCTTCGCGGGCCCCTCGCTCATGGCGTTCCTCAAGCAGGCCGCGCCCCTGGTGATCCTGGCCGCGGGCCAGTACTTCGTGATCGTCTCGGGGAACTTCGACCTGTCCGTGGGCGCGCTCGTCGGCGCCCAGGTCGTCATCGCCGCGCGGCTCATCGACGGCGAGGAGTCGCGCACCGTGCCGGTGCTGCTCGCCATGGCGCTCTTCGGGATCGCGGTCGGGCTCGTCAACGGGCTCATCACGACCGCGCTCAAGGTCCAGTCGTTCATCACCACCCTCGGGATGCTCCTGGTCCTGTACGGCGCGATCCGGCTGTGGACCGGCGGCGCCCCGACCGGCAGCCTCTCGGAAGCGTTCCGCGTGTTCGGCCGCATGGGGATCGAGGACGTGCCGGTCCTCGGCCAGATCCCGTGGGCCCTGGTCATCATGCTCGCGCTCGGCGCGGGCGCGGTGCTGCTCATGCGCACCCGCTTCGGCCGGATCCTCATGGCCGCGGGGGACAACGAGCGCGCCGCGGCCCTCTCGGGCGCCCGCGTCGACACCGCCCGCACCCTCGCGTTCGTCCTCTCAGGACTGTCCGCGACCGTCGCCGGGGTCCTCATCGGCGGCTTCGCGGGCGTCTCCGCGCAGGTCGGCGACGGCCTGGAGTTCACCGTCATCACCGCGGTGGTCCTCGGCGGCGTCGTCCTCGGCGGCGGCCGCGGCTCCGTGCTCGCCGCGATGGCCGGGGCCCTGGTCATCGAGGGCCTGTTCACCCTGTTCAACCAGATGGCGCTCCCCGCGACGCTCCGGCCCGCCGTGCAGGGCGCCATCATCATCGCCGCCGTCGCCTACGCGGCGCGGGCGCGCACCCGACCCGTTCCGACCGCCACCGCAACTCCGACTCCCTCATGAAAAGAAGGTCAGACACCATGCGGACAACCCGTATAGCCGCGGCCGCCGCGGCGTCCCTGGGCATCCTGCTCGCGACCGCCTGCACCACCGACGCCCCGACCGACGAGGCCGACGAGGCGACCACCGAGGCCGAATCCGGCGACGAGTGGTTCGTCCAGGCCGACTACGACGAGCAGCTCGCCCAGCGCGACATCGAACCCGAAGGCGACCCGGCGGCCCCGTGGCTCCAGGCCATCGAGCCCGAGTGGATCGACACGACCGAGTTCGCGCAGGAGGGCGGCGACGCCACCGTGTGCTTCTCGAACGCGTCCGTGTCGAACCCGTGGCGCGTGACCGGCTGGATCACCATGCAGCAGCAGGTCGAGGTCCTCCAGGCCGAGGGCAAGATCGGCGAGTTCCGGCACTCCGACGCCGGTGACGACGACGACCAGCAGATCAGCGACATCCAGGCGTTCGTCGACTCCGGCGACTGCGACGCGCTCATCATCTCCCCGTCGACGACCGCGACCCTCACGCCCGCGGTGGAAGCGGCCTGCGAGTCCGGCGTCCCGGTGATCGTCTTCGACCGCGGCGTCAACACCGACTGCGCGGTCACGTTCATCCACCCGATCGGCGGCTACGCGTTCGGCGCCGACGCCGCCGAGTTCCTCGTGGACAACCTGGAGCCGGGCGACAAGGTCCTGGCGCTGCGCATCCTCCCGGGCGTGGACGTCCTCGAGAACCGCTGGGCCGCCGCGCAGGAGATCTTCACCGACTCGGAGCTGGAGATCCTCGGGAACGAGTTCACCGGCGGCGACGCCGCGGAGATCAAGAACATCGTCACGCAGTACCTCCAGCGCGGCGACGTGGACGGCATCTGGATGGACGCCGGGGACGGCGCCGTCGCGGCCATCGAGGCGTTCGAGGACGCCGGCAAGCCCTACCCGGTGATGACCGGCGAGGACGAGCTGTCGTTCATGCGCAAGTGGCAGGAGACCGGCATGACCGCGCTCGCGCCCGTGTACTCGAACTTCCAGTGGCGCACGCCGGTCATCGCCGCGACGATGATCCTCGCGGGCGAGCAGGTCCCGTCCGAGTGGGTGCTCCCGCAGGACCCGATCACCGAGGCCGAGCGCGACCAGTACCTGGACGTGAACGCCGACATGCCCTCGCTGCACTACGCCAAGTTCGGCGGCGAGGACCTGCCGGGCTTCCCCGACGCCTGGCAGGACCGTTGAGCCGCATCGGCGTCAACACCTGGGTCTGGGCCTCGCCGCTGGACGACGAGGCCCTGGCCCGGCTCGCGCCCCGGATCCGCGACTGGGGGTTCGACGCGATCGAGCTCCCGGTCGAGTCCGCCGGGGACTGGGACCCCGCGAGGGCGGCCGAGCTGCTGCAAGGGCTCGGCCTGGCGGCCACGGTCGTCCTCGTCATGGGACCGGGACGCGAGCTCGTCGAAGCCCCGAGGGGAACCATCGCCGAGACGCAGGCGTATCTGCGCGGCGTCGTGGACGCCGCCGCCGCGGTCGGGTCGCCGGTGATCGCCGGGCCCGCGTACGCGTCGGTCGGGCGGACCTGGCGCATCGGCGACCGCGCGGCGGCGTACGGGGAGCTGCGGGCGAACCTCCGGCCCGTCGCCGAGTACGCCGCCGCGCGGGGGATCACGGTCGCGGTGGAGCCGCTCAACCGCTACGAGACCAGTGTGATGAACACTGTGGACCAGGCCCTGGAGGCGCTCGACGGCCTGCCGGGGACCGGGCTCGCCCTGGACGTCTACCACATGAACATCGAGGAGACCGACATTCCCGCGGCGATCGCAAGGGCCGCAGGGAGGATCGCGCACGTGCAGGTCTCGGCGAACGACCGGGGCGCGCCGGGCCGCGACCACCTCGACTGGCCCGCGATCGCGGGGGCGCTCGACGCCGCCGGGTACCGCGGACCGCTTGTCATCGAGTCGTTCACGGCGCACAATGCGACCATCGCCACCGCCGCGTCGATCTGGCGGCCGCTCGCGCCGACCCAGGACGCGATCGCCGTCGACGGCCTGGCCTACCTGAGGAGCCTGTATGCCTAGACCGATCACGCTGTTCACCGGCCAGTGGGCGGATCTGCCGTTCGAGGAGGTGTGCCGCCTCGCGGCCTCGTGGGGCTACGACGGGCTCGAAGTGGCCTGCTGGGGCGACCACCTCGACGTGGTCCGCGCCGCCGAGGACGACGACTACGTCGCCGAGCGCAAGGCGATCCTCGAATCGCACGGCCTGGGGCTGTGGGCGATCTCGAACCACCTTGTGGGTCAGGCGGTCTGCGACGACCCGATCGACGACCGGCACAAGGCGATCGTCCCCTCGCGGGTGTGGGGCGACGGCGACCCCGAAGGGGTGCGGCGGCGCGCCGCCGAGGAGATGAAGGCGACCGCGCGGGCCGCCGCGAAGCTCGGCGTGGACACCGTCATCGGCTTCACCGGCTCGGCCGTGTGGAAGTACGTGGCGATGTTCCCGCCGGTGCCCGAGGCGGTGATCGAGGCGGGCTACGACGACTTCGCGGCCCGCTGGAACCCGATCCTCGACGTGTTCGACGAGGTGGGCGTGCGGTTCGCGCACGAGGTCCACCCCTCGGAGATCGCCTACGACTACTGGTCGACGCACCGGGCGCTCGAAGCGGTCGGGCACCGGACCGCGTTCGGGCTCAACTGGGACCCGAGCCACATGGTGTGGCAGGACATCGACCCGGCCGCGTTCCTGTGGGACTTCCGCGACCGGATCTACCACGTGGACTGCAAGGACGCCCGCAGGCGCTTCGACGGCCGCAACGGCCGCCTCGGCTCGCACCTGCCGTGGGGCGACCCGCGGCGCGGCTGGGACTTCGTGTCCACCGGCCACGGCGACGTCCCGTGGGAGGACTGCTTCCGCGTCCTGGGCCGCATCGGCTACTCCGGGCCGATCTCCATCGAGTGGGAGGACGCCGGCATGGACCGCCTGCGCGGCGCCGCCGAAGCGGTGGAGTTCGTGCGCGGCTTGAACTTCGACCCTCCGGCGGCGTCCTTCGACAGCGCCTTCGGGTCGGACTAGTCCTCCGGGCCCGGCCGCACCTCCGGGTCCGAACAGGAGACTGCGGGCCGCCCTCCTCCCAGGGCGGCCCGCAGCGGTTTCCTGTCAGGCGAACGAGAACAGCGGCGGGAACGCCAGGACCACGACGGCCGCCCACGCCGCGTACACCGGCATGTAGTTCGTCTGCCAGTCTTCCAGCTGCGCGAACCGCTTGCGGCGCCTGATGATCGACACGTACAGCCAGGCCGTCCACGCGAGGTTCGCGAAGAGCACGAGGTTCTCGCCGAGCGCGGCGCTCTTGTTCGGCGTGAACCCCCACTCCGTGATGCGGCCGAGGATCGCGACGAGCACGAGCACGTCGATGAGCAGGGCGCTCACCACGAGCGCAAGCTGCATCCAGTCGAACACCCCCGGTTTCGCCTCGGCGTCGCGCGCCGAGATCGAGTACAGGACCAGGCCCAGGACGACCGCCAGGAGCAGGTCGAACAGGATGAGCATGTCGCGTTCGACGTCGATCGCGTTGGTGGTCACGCCGATCGCGACGAGCACCGCGACGAGCGTGACGGCGAACAGCGGCGTGAACACGCGGGTGAGCACGGGCGCCATGTTCTCGATGACCGACTGCTTGGCCTCGACCAGCCACGCGGCCACCACGACCGCCGCGGCGAGCCCGCACGGCACGAGCCATTCGGAGACGAACACCTCGGCGTCGACGCCGATCGCGCCGAACACGCCCGCGGTGAACCCGGTGAGCACCCCGCCGCCGAGTCCGATGAGGACCAGGTAGATGAACCACTCGCCGGAGAAGCGGATGAAGTCCATGCGCTTGCGTCCGGACCGCCATTCGCCGCCCGCGTAGGCGACGCCGACGACGAACCACAGCATGAGCGGCAGGTGGATCGCGCTGAGCACCACCGACTGCGAGTCGGCGTCGAGCGGGTAGGCGTTGTTGGCGACCGCGCCGACGGCGAACAGCGCCGCCACCGCCGCGATCCCCCATGCGCTGAGCCGGCGGCGCCACGCGAAGTAGACCGCGAGCGGCGCGAGCACGAGCAGGCCCATGTTGCGGGCGTAGAACTCCCCGGAGTCGTCGAACCCGAGCCCGAACAGGGCCGGGGCCTTGATCGCGACCACGCCGAGGGCGGCGCAGACGATCATGACGAGCAGGCCGCGGCGCCGCTCCGCGTCGGCGGCGGCGTCCCGGTCGGGGTCGAGCACGAGCTGCTTCCACAGCCGGTCGGAGTGCTCGCGGGCGAACTCGCGGGACAGCTCGTCCATGCGGCCCATGCGCTTGACGGCGATGAGGAACGCCTCGTCGGGCTTGAGGCCCGCCGCGGTGAGGTCGCCGACCCGCTCGCGCAGGTGGTCCTCCAGCTCGTCCACGTCGGCCTCGCTGATCGCCTTGCGGCGCAGCATGTACGCGCGCCACTCGGCGACCTGGGCCTCGATGTCGGTGTCGGTCATGTCAGGCCTCCAGGGCCGCGGGCCCGGCCGGTCCGAGGGAGCGCGTGGTCTCCCAGATGTCCTGGAGCGCGTCGGTGACGGCGGCCCACTGGCGCCGCTGCTCGGCGAGCTCCCGGCGCCCGTCCTCGGTGATGGCGTAGTACTTGCGGCGCCGCCCGCCTTCGGGCGTGCGCCAGGTGGACTCGACGTGGCCGAGCCGTTCGAGCCGGTGCAGCAGCGGGTAGAGCAGGCCCTCGGTCCACTCCAGCCGCCCGCCGGACCGCTCGGCGATCTCCTTGAGGATCGCGTAGCCGTAGCTCTCCTCCTCGGCGAGGATGCCGAGCACGAGCGGGGTGGCCGAGGCCGCCACGAGGTCTTTCGCGATGTGCATGAGGGGGCGCCTCCTTACCTAGAACTTCTATGCCTTGTGGTTCTATGCATCGTAGATCTAGGGTTCCCGGATTGTCAAACGGCCCGGCCGGAACCCCGGCCGGGCCGCCCCTCCGCACCCGCTCAGCCGTTCGGCAGGATCACCGCGCGCCCGTTGACCTGCCCCGCGTGCAGCCGCTCGTACGCCTTCGGCGCCTCCTCCAGCGAGTACGTCTCCACGTGCACGTCCACGTGGCCGTCCCGCGCCAGGTCGAGCACCTCGATCAGCTCGTCGCGCGTCCCCCAGTACGGCGCCTTCACCGACACCTCGAACGGCAGCGCCCCGAACCCGACCGGCAGCGTCCCGCCCCCGATCCCCACGATCGTCACGTCCGACTCGACGGCCGCGCACGCGCCCGCGGTCGCCACCGTCGGGCCCACGCCCACGAAGTCGAACACCGCCTGCGCGCCGACCCCGCCGGTCAGCTCCTTCACCTTGCCCGCGGCCTCCTCGTTGGACAGGAACGCCTCGTGCGCACCGACTTTGCGCGCCAGCTCGAGCTTGTCCTCCGAGACGTCGAGGGCCACGACCTTCGCCGCGGACACCGCCCGCAGCACCTGCACCGCGACGTGCCCGAGCCCGCCGGTGCCGATGACGACCGCCGTCGAACCCGGCGTCAGCTTCGGCAGCGACCGCTTGATCGCGTGGTACGGGGTCAGCCCCGCGTCGGTGAGCGGCACGGTCTGCACCGGGTCGAGGTCCCCGAGCGGGACGAGGTGCCGGGCGTCGTCGACGATCAGGTACTCCGCGATCGCGCCGGGCGAGCCGAGGCCGGGCGGGTTGATGCCCAGCTCCTGGGCGCGCTGGCAGTAGTTCTCCTCGCCCGCGGCGCACTTGATGCACCGCCCGCAGCCCCACGGGCCGTACACGGCGACGGACTCGCCCACCTCGACGCCCCTGACGCCGTCGCCGAGCGCCGCGACGGTGCCCGCGCCCTCGTGGCCGAGGGTGAGCGGCAGCTCGTACGGGAAGCCCTCGGCGGGCCACTCCATGACGGCGATGTCGGAATGGCACACGCCCGCGGCGGTGACCTTGAGGAGCACCTCGCCGGGCCCCGGCTCGGGCGTGGGGATCTCGACGACCTCGGGGGCCGCGCCGATCTCGCGGTACTGCAGGGCTTTCATGACGCCTCCGTGCGGCTCGCGCTGGGCCCGCGAATCCGCAGTCCACGGGGCCTCTGACCCGGTCACCGTAACCCCGATCACGGTGGTGTCGGCCGGTTTTGAGCAGCCTTTGCGGGGCCGCGGCGGCCGTGGGCTAGGTTCGGCGCGTGGACTTCGCGAACGACCCCCAGGCGCTGCTGGACCGCGTCAAGGCCCTCGACGCCGGCGGCCGCGTGCTCATCGGCATCGCCGGATGCCCCGGCGCGGGCAAGACGACCCTCGCCGCGTGGCTCGCGCGCACCCTCGACGCGGGCGGCACCCGCGCCGTGCAGGTGCCCATGGACGGCTTCCACCTCGCGAACGCCGAGCTGGTGCGGCTGGGGCGGCGCGGCCGCAAGGGCGCGATCGACACGTTCGACGGCGACGGCTACCGGGCCCTGCTCGAGCGGATCGCCGCCGAGCGCACCGTCGTGTACGCGCCCGAGTTCGACCGCACGGTCGGTGAGCCCGTGGCCGGGTCGATCCCGGTCCCGCCCGAGGCCGCCGTGGTCGTGACCGAGGGGAACTACCTGCTCGACGGCTCGGGCCCGTGGCCCGCGGTGCGCGCCGCGCTCACCGAGACCTGGTACTGCGAGACCCCCGAGCCGCTGCGCCTGGAGCGCCTCATCGCCCGCCACGAGCGCTTCGGCAAGACCCCCGAGCACGCCCGGACCTGGGTCGCCGAGGTCGACGAGCGCAACGCCGAACGGATCCGCGCCGTCCGCGACCGCGCCGACCTCCTCGTCGATTTCGAGGCGCTTGCGATAGGGAGAGGTTCAGACCGTCCCTAACCCCCACCCGCCCTGGGGACCGTAGCGGCAAGGCTTCCCCGCGGGTCCGACAAAAACCGGCCGCCGACGGCCGTGTGTCACCCGAACGGGTGCCCCGCCCGCGCGGACTCGCGAAGCGGGAACCGCCGCGCACGGCGACGTATATTCATCTCATGCCGCCACTCGACGCCTCCGCGTTCACGGTCGGAGTGCTGGGGCCGCTCGCGGTCGGGACCGCCGACGGGCCCGTCGAGGTCGCCGGGGCCCGCCTCCGGGCCCTGCTGACCCGCCTCGCGCAGAGCGCGGGACGGCCCGTCGCCGCCGAATCGCTCGCCGCGGCCGTATGGCCCGAGGACGGCCCCGCCGACCCCGCCTCCGCGGTCCGCTCCCTCGTCACCCGCCTGCGCCGCCTCCTGCCGCCCGGCGCGGTCACCTCCGTCCCCGGCGGCTACCGCCTCGAAGCCGACCCCGACGCCGTCGACCTCCTCCGCTTCGAGCGGCTCGCCGCCGCGGGCCGCCGCGCCCTGCGCTCCGGCGACCCCGCCGCCCGCGGCCTCCTCGCCGACGCGCTCGGCCTGTGGCGCGGCCCCGCGCTCGCCGACACCCCCGACGCCCTCAGCGCCGTCGCCGCCCTCGAAGAGACCCGCCTCGCCGCCGTCGAGGACTGGGCCGAGGCCGAACTCGCCTCCGGCGCGACCGGAACCGCGCTCCTGCCCGCGCTCGCCGAGGACGCCGCCGCGCACCCCCTCCGGGAACGCCTGCACGCCTTGTACTTCCGCGCCCTCCTCGCCGCAGGCCAAGGCGCCGAGGCGCTCGCCCGCTACGACGCGCTGCGCCGCCGCCTCGCCGACGAGCTCGGCGCCGACCCCGGCCCCGACCTCCAGACCGTCCACAGGAGACTCCTCGAACCGGTGGCGCCCAGGCCCGTCCGCACCCGCGGCAACCTCCGCGCCCCGCTCACCAGCTTCGTCGGCCGCGAACCCGAACGCGCCCAGATCGCCGCGGCCCTCGGCACCGCCCGCCTCGTCACCCTCTGCGGACCCGGCGGCGTCGGCAAGACCCGCCTCGCCACGTCCGTCGCCGCCTCCACCGCCCCGCCCGGCGGCACCTGGATCGCCGAACTCGCGCCCGTCACCGACCCCGAAGGCGTCGCCCGCGCCGCCGCGGAAGCCGTGGGCGCCTTCGACACCGACCCGTCCGAGCGCCGCGCCCCCGCCGCCACCCTCGAACTGCTCGTCGAAGCCCTCGCGGGCCGGCCCGCGCTCCTCGTCCTCGACAACTGCGAGCACCTCATCGCCGCCGCGGCCGACTTCGCCGACCGCCTCCTGGGCGCCTGCCCCGACCTGCGCATCCTCGCCACCAGCCGCGAACCGCTCGCCATCACCGGCGAGACCGTCTGCCACCTCGGGCCCCTCGGCGCGCAAGCGGCCCAACGGCTCTTCGCCGACCGCGCCGCCGCCGTCCGCCCCGGCTTCACCGTGGACGACGCGAACGCCGACGACGTCGCGGCCCTCTGCGACCGGCTCGACCGCCTCCCCCTCGCCATCGAACTCGCCGCCGCGAAACTCCGCACCCTCGACCTCCCGCAGGTCGCCGACCGCCTCGGCGACCGCTTCCTGCTCCTCACCGGCGGCTCCCGCACCGCCCTCCCGCGCCACCAGACCCTCCGCGCCGTCGTCGCCTGGAGCTGGGACCTCCTCGAACCCTCCGAACGGGACCTCGCCGAGTCCGCGTCCGTGTTCGCCGGGGGCCTCTCCATCGACGCCGCCGAATGGCTCGGCGCCTCCCTCGACACCCTGACCTCCTTGGCGGACAAGTCGATCCTCCAGCCCACCGGCTCCGGGCGCTTCCACATGCTGGAGACCATCCGCGAGTACGGCCAGGACCGCCTCGCCGAAACCGGCCGCCTCGTCAAGGCCCACGAGGCCCACGCCGCCTACGCGCTCGAACTCGCCGAGGCCGCCGAACCGCACCTGCGCGGCGCCGACCAGATCGAGTGGATGCGCCGCCTCGACACCGAACGCGGGAACCTCCTGGCCGCCTTCCACTTCGCCGTCGGCGGCGGCGACGCCGACACGGCCGTCCGCCTCGCCGCCGCCATGTGCCTCCACTGGCTCTACTCCGGCGCCCGCCCCGAGGTCACCGCCTGGCTCGACGCGGCCCTCGCCGTCCCCGGCCCCGCCCCCGCCGAAGCGCGCGTCGTCGTCCAGGGCATGGCCGTCATCAACCGGATGCTCTGCGGCTCCTTCCAGACCGACGGCATCATCGACGAGTTCGACGCCGTCGTCCGCGCCGCCGCCCCCTACCCCGACCACCCGCTCCTCGTCCTCGCAGAGCCGTTGCTGTGCATGTTCATCGACGAGCACGACGGCGGCTTCGCCGCGATCCAGGCCCGCATGGCCCACCCCGACCCCTGGGTCCGCGCCGTCCTCTGGATGCTCCGCGCCCTCCTCCTCGAAGACCGCGGCGAGATGACCGAGATGCGCGTCGACCTCGGCCGCGCCGCCCACGGCTTCCGCGAGACCGGCGACCGCTTCGGCCTCTACCACGCCCTCAACTGGCTCGCCCAGATCGGCCTCATGTTCGGCGACCTCGAACCCGCCGTCGCCGCCCTGGAGGAGTCGATCGTGCTGCAACGGGACCTGAGCCCCGGCGCCGCCGCGATCCAGACCCGCACCATCCTCGCCGTCGCCCTCCTGCGCCAAGGCCGCCACGACGAGGCACGCGCCGGGATGGAGGCCGTGATCGCCGAAGCCGAGGCCGACCAGGACCACCCCTCCGCCGCCCGCGAAGCCCTCTTCGCCCACCTCGGACTCGGCGACCTCGCCCGCATCGAAGGCCGCCTCGAAGACGCCGAACGCCACTACGCCTCCGCGGACTGGCTCCGCACCGACGCGGGCGGCATCGTCCCTCCCCAGTGGAACGCCCTCATGTCGCGGGCCCGGATCTACACCGCGCTCGCCAAGGGCGACAACGAAGGCGCCCGCCACCGCCTCGCCGAAGCCTTCGAGTCCGCGCTCTCGGCCCTCGACATGCCCGTCCTCGCCAAGGTCGCCGTCGCCGCGGGCTCCTTCGCCGCGGCCGGAGGCGACGACACCGCCGCCGCCGAGTTCATCGGCGTGGCCGACGAACTGCGCGGCGCCCCCGACCGCTTCGACGTCGACGCCGCGATCCTCGAACGCGGCCTTCGCGAACGCCTCGGCGCCGCCCCCTTCGAGGCCGCCGCGAAACTCGGCCGCGCCCTCGACCGCGACGCCGCGCTGGCCCGCCTGGAACGGGCGTGCAGAGCATGAGCGCCGGGCCCGAAGGCCCGGCGCTCACGGGGTGTTCTCCTGTGGTGATACGTGGTTCCTTGCGGCCCAAGGGCCGTCAGGTCCGCCGCCGGTAGGCCGCGACCGCGAGCGGCGCGAACACCGCGATGATCCCGGCGATCCACGCGAGGGTCACCGCGACCGGCGTGGCGACGGGCCCGCCGACCATGAGCCCGCGCGCCGCGTCCATGGCGTACACCGACGGGTTCACGTCCATCCATGCCTGGAGCCAGCCGGGCATCGACGCGGTCGGGGTGAGCATGTTGGTGCCGAACGTCAGCGGGAACGTCACGATGAACGCGATGCCCTGCACCGAACCCGGCTCCTTCATGACGGCGCCGAGCAGCAGGAACACCCAGCTGAGCGCGAACCCGAGCCCGATCGCGAGCAGGCAGGCCGCGAGGGCCCGCGCCGGGTCGGTCTCGATGCGGAACCCGAGCAGCGACGAGAACCCGAGGAGCACGACGACGGTGACGACGTACCGGATCGCGTCGCCGAGCACCGCGCCGATGAGCGGCGCGGACCGGCCGATCGGCATGGACCGGAACCGGTCGAACAGGCCGCTCTTGAGGTCGGTGGAGAAGTTCGTGCCCGACTGGATCGACGCGAACAGCGTCAGCATCACCATGAGCGCGGGCACGAGCGTCTGGAGGTACGCGGCGGTGTCGCCCGCGAGCGCGCCGCCGAGGAGGAACCCGAACATCGCGGTGAAGATGATCGGCTGGAGCGTCACGTCGAGCAGCTGCTCGGGGTTGCGCATCGTCTTGACGAGGTTGCGCCATGCGAGCGCGAGCGAGTGGCGCGCGAGCGCGAACGGGCGCTTGGCGGCCGCGGCGTCGAGGTCGGGCGCGGCGGGCGCGGTGAGGACGGCGGTCATGCCGGCACCTCCGTTTTCTGGTCGTGGCTGCTGGTGACGTGGCCGGTGAGCTTGAAGAACACGTCGTCGAGGTCGGGGAGGCGGAGCGCCAGCTCGGTGACGCCGATCCCGGCGAGCGCGAGTTCGGCGACGATCGCGGTGAACACCAGCTCGTTGTCCACGGGGACGGCGAGCACGCCGCGCTGCGGCGACTCGGGCTCGTGCCCGGTGAACCGCCGCAGCAGGCCGGCGACGGTGTCCATCGAGGCGGTCTCGCTGGGGCGCACGACGATCGACTGGCCGCCAACGATCCGCTTCAGTTCGGCGGGCGTGCCGTGCGCGATGACGCGGCCGTGGTCGAAGACGCTGATCGCGTCGGCGAGCGCGTCGGCCTCGTCGAGGTACTGGGTGGTGAGGAGGACGGTGGTCCCGTCGGCGACGAGCCTGCGCACGACGCCCCACAGCTCCTCGCGCTTGACCGGGTCGAGGCCCGTGGTCGGTTCGTCGAGGAACACGGTCCTCGGCCGGCCCATGAGGCTCGCGGCGAGGTCGAGGCGGCGGCGCATCCCGCCGGAGTAGGTCTTGACGGTGCGCTTGGCGGCGTCGGTGAGGTCGAAATCGGCCAGGAGCTGCTTCGTGCGGGACCGGATCTCGCCGCCCCGCAGGTCGAGGAGCCTGCCGATGAGCTGGAGGTTCTCCAGACCGGTCAGGTCGTCGTCGACGGACGCGAACTGCCCGGTGAGCCCGATCCGGCGGCGCACCTCGTCGGGGCGGCGCGTGACGTCGATGCCGTCGACCCGCGCGGTCCCGCCGTCGGGGCGCAGGAGCGTCGCGAGGACGCGCACCATGGTGGTCTTGCCCGCGCCGTTGGGCCCGAGCACGCCGAGGACGGTGCCCTCCTCGGCGGCCAGGTCGACCCCGGCGAGGGCGGTGAAGTCGCCGAAGCGCTTGACGAGCCCTTCGGTCTCGAATGCGGTGGACATGCGGGTTTCCCTTCGAACCTTGTCGGTTGACGGAACCCATGCTCCGCACCCCGCATGTCATCGCCGATGCACGCGCATGTCACGGCCGGGCGCGCCCGTGTCACGCCCGTCCGGGCGTGACACGGGCGCGCGGGCGCATGTCACAGGACCCGATCGGGTGACACGCCGCCCGCGGCCGCGCGTTTCTGTCGCACCCCTCGGCAAGACTCGCCGCTACGGTCCCCTCTGGGAGGGTGGGGGCTAGGGATGGTAACGCGTGAACGGCGCCGTCAAGTGCGGCGTTGCGAGGTGGAGGACGGCGTCGGTGGCGAGGATCGCCTGGCGGGAGCGCTTGGCGGCGGGGCGGTCCATCTCGTGGGCGTATTCGAGGCCGGGGTGGGCGAGTTGGATGGCGTGGACGAGGAGGTCGCCGGTGACGACGGCGAGGTCGCGGCCGGACTCGACGAGGACGCTCTGGTGGCCGGGGGTGTGGCCCGGGGTCGAGACGATCCGCTCGCCGGTCGGCAGGGGGGTGTCGCCGTCGAGGAGCCGGAGGCGGTCGGCGCGCAGGAGCGGCGCGATGATCTGGCCCTCCAGTTTCGGGTTGATCGCCTCGATCGCATCGAACTCGTTGCGCTGCAACAGGTATTCGGCGTTGGGGAAGTAGGGGCGTTTGTCGTCGCCGACCACGGCCCACCCGATGTGGTCCGAGTGCAGGTGCGTCAGCACGACATGGGCGACCTCGGCGGGGTCGATCCCGGCCGCCGCCAGCTCCTCCGGGAGCCGCCCGGGGACGGGCGTCCAGGACTCCGCGGGAGCCCCCGCCGGGCCGATGCCGGTGTCCACCAAGGTCACACCGCGGTCGGAGCGGATCGCGAAGGCCCGGAACCGGAGGATCCACTCGCCGTTCGCGTCCACCGCCTCCGGATCGAGGGCGTCCGCGTCGGCCCACTGCTCCGGCGTCGCGTCCGGGAACGCCTCCGCCCGTGAGGAGAGGAACGGCCCCACCCCGTCGGTCAGCGCGATGATCTGGTGGGTCCCGAGGTCCAGCGTCGGCGTCATCGCACGATCCTGCCACACTGGTGTCGCACAGGCCACGATCAAGGGGAGGCGCGATGGCGCGCGCAGCGGTCACCGGAGGCAGCGGCAAGCTCGGCAGGGCGGTCGTGCGCGACCTCGTCGAGCACGGCTGGGACGTCGTCAACCTCGACCGGCGCCCCTCGCCCGACCACCCGGACCCGTTCTCCTTCCCCTACTCCCGGGTCGACCTCACCGACTACGGCCAGGCGGTCGAGGCGCTCACCCGCATCGACGACCGCTACGACGGCGTCGACGCCCTCGTCCACCTCGCCGCGATCCCCGCCCCCGGCCTCCAGCCGAACTCCGCGGTCTTCCGCAACAACATGCTCACCAGCTACAACGTGTTCGCCGCCGCCCGCCTCGCCGGGATCGACAACATCGTCTGGGCCTCCAGCGAGACCGTCCTCGGCCTCCCCTTCGAGACCCCGCCCCCGTACCTCCCCGTCGACGAGGAGTACGCGCCCCGCCCCGAATCCACGTACTCCCTCGTGAAGACCATGGAGGAGACCATGGTCGACCAGTTCTGCCGCTGGAACCCGGCCCTGAAGGCCACCGGCCTGCGCTTCTCCAACGTCATGTACCCCGAGGACTACGCGAAGTTCCCGGCCTTCAACGACGATCCCGCACTGCGGCAATGGAACCTGTGGTCCTACATCGACGCCCGCGACGGCGCGCTGGCCGTCCGCCTCGGCCTCGAACGCGAGGGCACCGGCAAGGAGGTCTTCGTGATCGCCTCCCCGGACACGGTCATGACCACCCCGACCGCGGACCTCGTCGCCGCCCACTACCCGGACCTCGAGCTCAAGCGGCCCGTCTCCGGCCACGAGACGCTCCTCTCGATCGACAAGGCCCGCAGGATCCTCGGCTACGACCCGCAGCACACCTGGCGCGACCACGTCTGATCCGGCCCCGCGTGCAACCTTCGGGCGGTTTCGGCGCATCTATTCAAAGTGCCGAACCCGTCTCCCCGTCGAAGGGCCACCGACATGCGCCGACCCGCGCTCGCGCTCCTCTCGCTCCCGCTCCTCCTGACCGCCTGCGGCGGTGAGGAACCCGTCGAGGTCACCGACGAGGACATCGAGGCGATCGAGCAGAGCATCGTCAACATCTCCGCCCTCAGCTGGGAACTGGTCCAGGCCGAGTACCGCGTCGGCTCCATGTGCATGCAGGACGAGGGCTTCACGGTCCACGACCCGCTCGCCCTCTTCGGGAACGCCGTCCCGAACCGCTTCACCGGCTTCGCCTCCCCCTACGCCCGCATCCCCACGGTCGAGCAGGCCGAGAAGTTCGCCTTCGGCGACTGGGTCAACTGGACCGACACCGATGCGGCCGTGGCGATGCGCGAGGACCCCGACTACCTGGCCGCCCACGCCGAGGACCAGGGCTACTGGAATCCCGTCTGGGACACCGAGCACGAGGAGTTCGAGGCCCAGGGCGAGGACTACACGGTCGCGTGGGAGCAGGCCTGGAAGGGCGCGGAGCGCTACGAGTACGACAAGGCGCTCTCGGAGGCGTTCGAGTCCGCCGCGGACCCCGCGGACGTCGACCTCGACCTCGACCAGCCGCCGTTCGGCGGCTGCGAGCTGGAGACCATCGAGAACGTCTACGGCGAGCCCGAGAAGCGCGAAGACGAAGACGGCAGGGTCTCCTGGTTGAAGCCCGGCAACGACGAGAGCCCCCTCGTGCAGGTCGGCGACGGCGAGATCTACGGGCAGATGCTGGAGGACTACGCCGACGAGGAGGACGCGTTCCTCGACTGCCTCGCCGACCGAGGCTACGGCGAATGGGAGTTCGACGAGATGGGCTGGCTGGAGACCGGCCCGTTCATCACCGTGAACCTCTACGGCGACACCACGATCGCCTATGAAGGCGACGAGCGCGTCGAGGTCCCCGAACTCCCCGACGACTTCGACACGAGCGACCCTGTGGCCGCTGAGTTCGCCATCGCCCTCGATTTCGCCCAGTGCGCCGAGGACGCGGGCCTGCGCGACGGCGCCGAGGAGCGGTACGCCCGCCTGTACGTGGAGAGGCTCATGCCGAACCAGACGGAGATCTACGCGCAGGAGCAGCAGGTCAAGGACCACCTGGCGAACGCCCAGGCCTACATCGAGGGCTAGCGGGGCAGCGGAATCCGGAACGGCTGTCGGTCCCCCGATCTACGATCGGGGCATGTCCGTTCCTTTCAAGATCTGCATCGACTGCACCGACCCGCACCGCCTGGCCGACTTCTGGGCCGCCGCGATGGACTACGTCGTCGAGGACCACTCGGCGCTCATCGCGATGCTCCTCGAACAGGGGGTCGTCACCGAGGAGCACACCGTGGAGGTCCACGGCCGCAAGGGATGGAAGACCGCCGCCGCGGTCCGCGACCCCGAGGCGCCCTTCGACCCGGTGCGCGGCACCGGGAAGGGCATGCGGCTCCTGTTCCAGGTCGTGCCCGAGCCGAAGACCGTCAAGAACCGCCTCCACCTCGACCTCCACTACGGCCCCGACAACTACGAGGCCGAGGCCGACCGCCTCGAAGGGCTCGGCGCGACCCGCCTGGGCGCCTACGACGAGGACGGCGCCAAGTGGATCCTCATGGCCGACCCCGAGGGCAACGAGTTCTGCTGCCACGCCTGACGGGCCGGAAACGAAACGGGAGCGGAGAGGCCGGCGACCGGGATCGGGCGTGGCGGTAAATTCGTTCGCGGAACCAGTAGAAGGTGAACCGCGATGCCCGAACCCGACCCGAACGTCCGCCTCTCCAACGCCGAACGCGAGGCCCTCATCGCCCGGCTCCAGGCCGCCACCGAAGAGGGCCGCCTCGACCTGAACGAGTTCGCCGAGCGCTCCCGCGAGGTCTACGAGGCCCGCACCTACGCCGAGGTCGAACGACTCCTCACCGACCTCCCCGCCGAGGACCGCGCCCTCGCGGTCCCCAATCGCGCCAAGGTCGGCGGCAACGCGCCCGACCTGGAGCTGAACCCCGCGCACTCCCACGTCAAGCGCCAGGGCGAGTGGCGGGTCCCGGCGCGGATCAAGGCCAAGGCCGCCCACAGCGCGATCACGCTCGACTGCCGCACGGCCGTGTTCACCGCCGCCGAGATCGACCTCGAAGTCGACCTCAGGCACTCCAAGATCACGCTGATCCTCCCGCCGAACGCCTCGGCGATCGACGAAGGCGTCGACCTCCACGGCGGCGCGGTCGTCAACCGCTGCCACACCGCCTCGGACGGCCCCCGCTTCCACCTCTCCGGGAAGAACGCGTGGAGCAAGGTCATCGTCCGCCGCGAACGCCGTTTCCTGTGGTGGCGCTGGTAAGCGGCCCGCACCGACCATCCGACCGCCTCAGCGGCGTCGCCGAGCAATCGGCGGCGCCGCTTTCCGGTGTCACCCGGTCCAGTAACGGCTTGTTCACTATTTGCCAAGGGATGTCCCCCGAACGGCGTAACTCGCGCGCCGCACCCTCGTTAATCCGGCATCCCTTTCCGATCCGCCCATTCACATCGATTCCCACCGATTCCCACCGGTCGCACCGTCCCCACCGGCGGCGCGATGTACTCATCGAAAGCGAGAAGACCATGAGCACCATGGTGGTGTGCGTCCCGACCGTGCAAGCGGCACGGGCCATATCAGCGAGCGCCTCCCGCATGGGGCAGACGCTCTCCGTCAGAACCGTCGACTGCGCCGCGTCGCTGCTCGTCGAGCTGCGGCGCAAGTTCGTCGAGACCGCCCTCATCGACTTCCGGCTGGCGGCGCCGAACCCCGTCATCTTCGCGCAGAACCTGCGCTCCCGGTTCCCGCAGACCGCCCTGGTCATGTGCGGGGACGCCGACCCGCGGATCGCGGCGATGGTCGTCGCGGCCGGCGCCAAGGGCGTGCTGCGGGCGGCCTCGCCGGGCGGCGACGCGCTGCTCGTCGCGTTCGCGCAGGCGTACCAGTTCGCCTGCCGCGCAGCGTCGGAGGCGAAGGAGGCCATGCCGCGCCAGCGGGCGGGCCGCGGGACCTCGCTGCTGAGCAACCGCGAGCTCGAGGTCCTCTGGGCCATGTGCGAGGGGATGACCAACGCGGAGATCGGTGCGCGCCTGCACGTCTCGGAGGACACGGTCAAGACCCACGCGAAGCGCATGTACGGGAAGCTCGGGGCGCGCGACCGGGCGCAGGCCGTGGCGCGGGCGTTCCGGTCGGGCCTGGTCGCTTGAGGTGCAAGGGGCCCGGCTTGCGGTTGACTACTGAGCGTCTCTGCTGCGATACTCGGCAGCTCCCGGACCTCCGGCAGAAACGAGGCGAAGCCCATGGCGCTCAATGAGGAACACCGCGAGGAGTGGTTCCGGATCCTCGGCGACTACCCCGACGACCAGCAGCCCGACCCGGAGGACCGGCTCGCGGTGGAGACGTCGTGCTCGGGGTTCCTCGGCAACATGTGGACGCGCGCGACGATGCCCGAGGTGCAAGGGGTGTCGCTCGCCGAGCTGGAGCTCGTGTTCGTCCAGTACTACCTGGGGCGTCCCGACCCGTTCTCGGCGGCGATGCTCGCCGCGATGACGGAGCTCGCGGACGCCCCGGGCGGCCGCCGCGCGGCGGTGAAGGCTCTGGAGCGGCTGGAGCGGCTCGGGGTCTCGCCGCCGTCGTGGTACGGCGAGGACATGAAGCTCGTGGAGTGCTGGAAGGCGGGTGACGTGTACGGGGACCAGCTGACGTTCTTCTGCGCGTTCAGCGCGCCGAGCGGCGGCCAGGCGCTGTCCTTCACCGTCGACTACTCGGAGTACCACTTCGACATGGTCGTCGACTGCGACGCGACCGACGACGTCGACCGGCTGCTGGCGCTGCACCGCGACCGCAACGGGAAGTCCCCGGACCGGCTGTTCCAGCCCGTGGAGGCCGACCCCGCGGAGGTGTTCGCGGGGACGCGGCGGGCGCTCGACGACTGGGACCTGTTCTGCGTCGAGGGCGACGCGCGGCGACTCGCCCCGCGGTTCCTGATGCTGCGGGAGCTGTGGCGGGCGCGGCTGCGCGTCTTCCCGCAGGTCGAGCCGGAGGAGGTGCGGCAGCCCACGGACGACGAGCTGTCGCTGTTCGCCTCGGGGTTCCTGAGCCACATGCTCGGGAAGCTCATGCTGGAGGCGGCGCACTTCGAGGCGATCAAGGAGCTGTGCTGGTTCCACGGCGTCAACGGGCCCAAGGTGAGTCCGACGCGGGCGTACGTGTTCCTGGAGCGCTGGATGCCCGCGAAGTTCGAGCCCGACGACCCGGTGGTGGAGGCGGTGCGGGAGCTGTTCATCCCGTTCCTGCGCTGGACGGCGTCGGCCACGGACCTCGACCCGGCCGCGTGGCCGTACCTGAAGTTCAAGGCCGAGAAGTACCTGGGGGAGTTCCCGGGCTGGGCGTCGAAGGACCCGGACGTGGCGCGCTTCCCGCGGCCGCGGTCCCTCTGACGCCGAATCGCCTGGCGCGCGAACGAAGGCGGGCCGCTGCTGCGGCCCGCCTTCGGGGTGTTGCGAGTGCGGTCTCCGGTGCGCCTAGCGCTTGTTGAACTTCTTCTTCGAGATCGCGTAGCCCAGGAGCGCCAGGCCGATCGACCATGCGGCCGTGAGGATCAGGTCGGCGGCCTCGACCGGGTTGTCGAACAGGAGGGCGCGGACGACCTCGATGAACGGGGTGAAGGGCTGGTAGTCGGCGAAGTACTGGATGACCGTGGGCATCGACTCGGTGGGGACGAACGCGGAGCCGAGGAACGGCAGGAGCATCAGGATCATCGGGGTGTTCGACGCCTCCTCGACCGACTTGGCGCTCATGCCCATGCCGACCGTCAGCCAGGTGAGGCCGAAGGAGATCAGGGCCAGGACGCCGACCAGGCCGAGCCAGCCGAGCGGGGTCGCCTCGGGCCGGAACCCGATCGCGACGGCGACGGCCAGGAGCACCGCCATGCACAGGAAGGACTGGAGCACCGAGGCGATGACGTGTCCGGTGAGGACGGAGACCCGGGCGATCTTCATGGTGCGGAAGCGGTCGACGATGCCCTCGGTCATGTCCATGGCGACGCTGATCGCGGTGCCCTGCACCGCGGCGACGATCGCCATCAGCAGCATGCCGGGTGTCAGGTAGGTCAGGTACGCCTCGCGGCCGCCGGTGGGGCCGCCGAGGCCGTCGCCGATCGTGCCGCCGAAGACGTACACGAACAGCAGGAGGAAGACCACCGGCATGCCCACGAGCATGACCGTCAGGGACGGGTAGCGCAGCATGTGCTTGAGCTGGCGGTTGAGCATGGTGGAGGTGTCGGAGACGGTGTGCGCGAGCGTGCTCATCTGAGTTCTCTTTCTCGGTGATTCGGTCGGTGGCGGAGGGGGTTACGCGTCGGCCTTGGCCTGGCCGGTGAGGGACAGGAAGACGTCGTCGAGGTCGGGGGTGTGGACGGTGAACTCGTCCACCTCGATGCCCTCGCGGTCCAGGGTGTCGAGGATCTTGCGCAGCGAGTCGACGGACGCGTCCGTGGGGACCTGCACGGTGAGCTGGTCGGCGTCGGACGAGCCGGCGTCGAGGACGCGGGCGGCGTGCTCGACCTGGTCGGCGCGGTGGAGGCGCAGGCCCACGTGGCCGCCGGGGATCAGGCGCTTGAGCTGCTCGGGCGTGCCCTCGGCGACGATCTTGCCGCCGTCGAGGACCGCGATGCGGTCGGCGAGCTCGTCGGCCTCCTCGAGGTACTGCGTGGTGAGGAAGATCGTGGTGCCGCCCTTGACGAGGTCGCGGATGATCTGCCACATCGTGCGGCGGCTGCGCGGGTCCAGGCCGGTGGTCGGCTCGTCGAGGAAGATGATCTCCGGGTCGCCCATGAGGCACATCGCGATGTCGAGGCGGCGCTTCATGCCGCCGGAGTAGGTGGCCGGCGGGCGCTTGGCGGCCTCGACCAGGTCGAACCGCTCCAGGAGGTCCTCGGTGCGGCGGTGGATCTCCCGCTTGGGCAGGTGGTTGAGGCGGCCCATGAGCCGGAGGTTCTCGCGGCCGGTCAGCAGGCCGTCGACGGCCGCGAACTGGCCGGTGACGCCGATGACCCCGCGGACCGAGTCGGCCTGGCCGGCCACGTCGAACCCGCGAACGCTCGCCCGGCCGCCGGAGCCGGGGATGAGGGTCGACAGGATGTTCACGGTGGTGGTCTTGCCGGCGCCGTTGGGGCCCAGGAGCGAGAAGATCGTGCCCTCGGGGACGGCGATGTCGATGCCCTTGAGGACCTCGTTCTCGCCGTACGACTTGGTGAGGTTCTGGGCCTCGATCGCCAGGTTCTTGGTGGTGGTCATGATTCCTTCTTCCGGGGGTCTTCGGTGGTGGTCTGCGGTTCCGGCTCGGTGTCCCTCGCCGGGCATGTGAGTACTTTGGCGGCGCCCGCTGACACGCGGCTGACACGGCTCTGACGAGTCGGGCCGGGCGCTGTCAGGGGCCGCGGCGGCGGGTAGAGGGTGAGGAGCAGGCCGAGGTCGATCACGGTTCCGCCTCCTGCATTTCTGTCTAATATGGACGTTCAGAGGGCAGGGCTCCGCCCCGGCTGATTCAGGTTCGGATCGATCGAGAGCCGTTGTGGCTCTAGATCAGTGGTGCCTAGATGTCGAGGTCCTGGACGGGCGGCGCCTCGGCGCTGGCCGCGACCATCTCGTACAGCTCGGCCGGGATCTTCGCCTTGAGCTCCTGGAGCGTGTCGACCACGACGAGGGTCGACTCCCCGGTGTTCATCGCGTAGGTCTGCTCGCCGAGGCCCAGGAGCTTGCGCCACCCGGTCTCGTCGGTCAGGTGCGTGTAGTCCGGGGTCTTCTCCGTGTGGAGCACGAACCTGCCGGACTTCGAGCGGTAGACGCGGAGGATCTCGGCGGTCCGGTTGTTCGAGTTGACCCACTCGCCGAGCTTGACCCCGGTGAAGCGCTGCCGCTGCCGGTTCTTCCCGGTGCCCGGGCCGACGCGGACGGTGATCTCCTCGTAGCCCTCCTGGCGCCCCTCCTCGGCGTCGACGTAGCGCCGCAGCGCGGTCGAGATGGCCTTGGAGAGGTTGCCTCCGGCGAGCTCCTGCGCCCGGTTGTAGATCGGCAGGTCGCTGTCGGAGACGTAGATCGTCTTGTTGGGCATAGCGGCATCTTAACCTCCTTCCAGGGGTCGTCCTCGGTATACGCATAGACTATACGTATACGTAGAGATGTGCAAGCCCGCCCCGGAATTTCCCCCGGACACGCGGAAAGGCGGCCCCGCGAGCCATCGCGGAACCGCCTTCCGATTGTCCTGAGCTGGCGTTACACGCCCTTCTGGGCCGCCAGCTGCGTCAGCTGCGCCTTGACGGTCTCGACCACGTCCGCCGAACCGGTGGGCACCGAGAAGCGGATCGTCGAGTTCAGGTCCGGGGCCAGCAGCTCCGCGGAGTTGTCCGCCGCGAACACCACGTCCGTGCTCGCCTCGCCGACCACGAACACGACCTCCAGCTCGCGGATCCGCTCGTGGAACTCGCCCTCGGTCGCCCAGAACTCGACCTCCTGGTAGAACGGCACCGTCGCGCCCTGGATCGTCCCGAGCTCGAGGTCCGTCTCCTGGAACGCGAACCCGAGCGACTCCAGCGCCTCCCACACCGCCTTGTGGACCGGCAGCGCCTCCACCGTCAGCCAGTCCAGGTCGCCCTTGTCCAGGGCCTGGTCCAGGGCGAGGTGCGTCGAGACGCCGAGCTTCATGCCGCCGACCAGGGGCCGCACGTCCACGTTGTTGAACGGGGTCTCCCAGGGGACCTGCACCTCGAACGGGATCGGGTGCGCCGCGCCCTTCGCGAGGTCGAACTTGCCCGACACCTCGGTCTTGAAGTACTCGTGGACGGCACCGGGCTCGTCCTCGCCCTTCGAGTCGTCCTCGACCAGGGCGGTGAACTCGATCTCGACGCTCTCGACGGAGGCGTCCACTTCGGCGCCGGAGATGCGAACCTCGCCCTTGAGGGTCCCGCCGGGGACGACGTGCTTCTCGTGCAGGAGCGTGTCGACTTGGATGCCACTACCGAGAATGGCTTTGAGCTTGCTGAAGACCATTGGGGCGGTTCCTTTCGGAGGATCGCGGGAACGTCGCGGGGGAACACGGACAGGGGGCAACCGCATCGTATCCCGGAAGCGCAGGCCACTGTGTGACAGGCGCAGCGTAGCGGCTACCCGACCGCGGTGATCCGGTGGGCCGCAAAAGGAACTATTCGCCCCCGTGCCGCTGCACGACCGGGATCGCCGGATCCCCGGGCGACAGTTTCAGCCCCTCCCAAGGGATCGAGATGAGGCGCTGGCGCAGCAGCTCCCGCGACTCCTCCAGCGCCGGCTGCCCGACGAGCTCCCCGCCGCGGAACAGCGGCTTCTGGAGCAGCTTGTCGCCCGGCTGCGCGTCCGGCTCCCCCTGGGACACCACGACCTCCTCGACCGCGGTCCCCGTCGGCTTGTGCCGGCGCACCGCGATCTTGCGGCCCCCGTTGGTGCCCTTGTGCTCCGAGCGCTTCGCGACCGCCCGGCCCTCCACTTCGACGAGCTTGTAGACCAGCTGCGCCGTCGGCGCGCCGGACCCGACCACGACCGCCGTGCCCGCGCCGTAGATGTCCACCGGCGCCGCCGCCAGCGCCGCGATCGAGTACTCGTCCAGGTCGCCCGAGACCACGATCTTCGTGTCCTTCGCGCCCAGCTCGTCGAGCAGTTCCCTTGCGCTCGTGGCCATCACGTCGAGGTCGCCGGAGTCGATGCGGATCGCCCGCAGCCGCGGGCCCGCGACGGCGACGGCGTTGCGGATGCCCTGCGTGATGTCGTACGTGTCCACCAGGAGGGTCGTGTCGGTCCCGAACGCGTCGATCTGCGCCTGGAACGCCGCCACCTCCGAGGTGTGCAGCAGCGTGAACGCGTGCGCGCTCGTCCCCGAGGTCGGCACCCCGTACCGGCGGCCCGCCTCCAGGTTCGACGTCGCCGCGAACCCCGCCAGGTACGCCGCCCGCGAGGACGCGATCGCCGCCGCCTCGTGGGTGCGCCGCGACCCCATCTCCAGGATCGGGCGCCCGCGCGCGGCCGTGACCATGCGCGCCGCCGCGGAGGCGACCGCGCTGTCGTGGTTGAGGATCGAGAGCGTCAGCGTCTCCAGGAGCACGCACTCGGCGAACGTCCCGGTCACGGTGACGATCGGGGAGCCGGGGAAGTACAGCTCGCCTTCGGGGTACACGTCGATGTCGCCCTTGAAGCGGTAGTCCGCGAGCCACGCCGCGGTCGACTCCTTGACGACGCCGCGGGAGGTGAGGTCCTCCAGGTCGCTGTCCTCGAAGCGGAACCGCTCGATGGCCTCGCCGAGGCGGCCGATCCCGGCGACGACGCCGTAGCGGCGGCCGGTGGGCAGGCGGCGCCCGAACACCTCGAACACGCACGGCAGCCCGGCGGTCCCGTCGCGGAGCGCGGCCTCCAGCATCGTGTACTCGTAGTGGTCGGTGTACAGGGGCGTGCGGGGGAGCGTGACGGACATAGGGGTGAGCGTAATGCACCCCGGCCCGGTCCGGGCCCGGTGCGCGAGCGGCCCTCGCGGCCCCCGGATTATTCCCTCCCGCCGCAGGTCGGGAGGTTCGTCTCACGCTCTGAACGGAGGCTGGAGCGCAAGTGCCGCCGCGTGTACGCTTGCTGACGTGTTGCGGATCGCGCATGAGCTGGTCGAAGCGATGGTCGCGCACGCCCGCGCGGACCATCCCGACGAGGCGTGCGGCATCATCGCCGGCCCCGAGGGCACGGGAGCGCCTCAGAGGCACGTCCCGATGACGAACGCTGCCCGCTCCACCACCTTCTACGAGTTCGACTCCGAAGAGTGGAAGCGCGAGTACGACCGCATGTGGGACAACGACGAGGAAGTGGTCGTCGCCTACCACTCCCACACCCACACCGAGGCCTACCCGTCGCGCTCCGACGCCGGGATCGCCTCCCAGCTGGGGCTGCCCGGCGCCCACTACGTGCTCGTCACCACGAAGGACCCCGAGACCGCCGAGGTCCGGTCCTTCCGCATCGCCGACGGCGTCATCACCGAGGAGCCCATCGAGGTCACCGGCGCGCCCGAGGCGGTCCAGAGCTACAAGTTCGCGCACACCCCCGACTCCACGGTCTACGACTGTCACTGAGCGCCCGCCCCCGGGCGGACCAGGTCCATGCAGCGTTCGGCTGCGCGCCAGACAATTCGAGCGTCCACGAGGCTGCTCACGGAACAAAGGAAACCCGCATGTCCATCGAAGTCCGCATCCCGACCATCCTCCGCCCCCAGACCAAGGGCGAGAAGCTCGTCACCGGCGAGGGCGAGACGATCGGCGAGCTGTTCGCCGACCTCGACTCCCGCTACACCGGGCTGCGCGCGCGCGTGGTCACCGACGAGGGTGCGCTCCACCGCTTCGTGAACGTCTACATCAACGACGAGGACGTCCGCTTCATCGGCGGCCTCGAGGCGAAGCTGGCCGACGGCGACTCCGTGACCATCCTGCCCGCGGTCGCGGGCGGCATGTAGACCGGAGGGAACGCCGTGGCACGCTTCGACGACATCACCGCGACCACGGGCGGCACGCCCCTGGTCGGTCTGCCGCGGCTGTCGCCCGCCCCCGGGGTCCGGCTGTGGGCCAAGCTGGAGGGCGCCAACCCGACCGGCTCGGTGAAGGACCGCGTGGCCGCCAAGATGATCGAGGCCGCCGAACGCGACGGCCTCCTCCACCCGGGCGCCACGATCCTGGAGCCGACCTCGGGCAACACGGGCATCGCGGTCGCGATGATCGCGCGCCGCAAGGGCTACAAGCTCGTCGCGGTCATGCCCGAGAACACGTCCCTGGAGCGGCGCCAGCTCCTCGGGGCGTTCGGCGCCGAGATCGTGTTCTCCCCGGCCGCGGGCGGCTCGAACGCCGCGGTCGCGAAGGCGCGCGCGATGGCCGCCGAGCGGCCCGACTGGGTGATGCTCAACCAGTACGCGAACCCGGCGAACGCCGCCGCGCACTACGAGGGCACCGGCCCCGAGCTCCTCGCGGACCTGCCCGAGATCACGCACTTCGTGGCGGGCCTCGGGACGACCGCGACGCTCATGGGCGTCGGCCGGTACCTGCGCGAGCACGCGCCGGGCGTCCAGATCGTCGCGGCCGAGCCGCGGTACGGCGAGCTGGTGTACGGCCTGCGGAACCTCGACGAGGGCTTCGTGCCCGAGCTGTACGACGAGGCGGTGCTCGACCGGCGGCTGTCGGTCGGGACCGAGGACGCGCTGCGGCGGACCCGCGAGGTCCTGTCCGAGGAGGGGCTGTTCGTCGGCCTCTCGACGGGCGCGGTGCTGCACGCGGGGCTGGCGCTGGCGCGCGAGGCCGCGAAGGCCGGGCGCGAGGCGGACATCGCGCTGCTGGTGGCCGACGGCGGCTGGAAGTACTTGTCGACCGGTGCCTACTCCGACGTCCTCGACGACGCGGTGGACGCCCTCGACGGCCAGGTGTGGGCTTGACACATCGATTCCGAAGGCCGGGCCCGCGCAAAGCGCGGGCCCGGCCTGTTTGATTGCGGCCCACGCGGTCGGGCGTGTCGGATCGCGGGCGCCCCCGTTTCAACAATGGCGCGGGGGTGCGACAGTGCGGCAGTGACGGTGTGGCAGTGGGACGGCGCCCGGTGGTCGGGGCTCAGCCGAGGTTCGCCTGCGCGGCGAAGGCCGGGTCGATGCGCATGGTGCGGCCGATGTGGCCGGCCCAGGCGCGGGCCCGGGAGAGCGGGTGGTCGGGGAACTGGCGGTCGAAGGCCGGGTCGTCGCCGCGGTGGAACGGGAGCCGGGACCGCAGGGACGGGTCGAAGGGGTGCGGCTGGGTCCAGTCGGCGGGCATGCCGAGCTGGGCCATGAGGGTCGCCTCGCGCAGGCCGGTCATGCCGGATTCGGCGGCGGCGTAGATCAACTGGGCGTACACGGGGGTCTTCGGGACGGTGTAGATCGCCATGAAGACCTGCCCGGCGGGGAGCGCCGGGTGGGGGACCTTCACGACCTGGTAGATCACCGGGACGCCGACGATCTCGTAGCGCTCCAGCCCGATGAGGCACCCGGCCTCGCCGTACATGCCCGCGAAGCCGCGGCGCAGCGCCCCGAGGTCGTGCATCCAGGAGGGCTCGAACGCCTGGCCCTCGACGGTCTTCACCTCGATCTTGTCGTCGCTGCCCGGGTTCGCCCAGGCGGTGGGCCCGATCTGCTGGAGACCGGTGGTGTCGAAGGAGATCGGCATTGGGCGGAGCCTAGCCGACATCGATGCGTGTCCATCCGCTCACGGCCCACCGCCCCCTTCCGTCACAGCCGGCACGGGCCGCCCCGGCGGCCGCGGTGCGTCCCGCACCGCGCGGGTGCACTCCTGAGCAGTCCTCAGTGGCTTGCTAGCCTGGGCGGATGACCACCGGCGACCAGCGAACCCTGACCATCGGCGCAGCGAGCGGCACCGCCAGCGGACTCCCGCGCCAAGGCGCCGCCCCGCAGCCGGAGTCGGCTCCACGGCAGGGCCTGTCCATCCCGGTCGACCCGGCGCCGCCGAAGGTCCGCGCCGACAGCCCGGAGGTGCGGCTGCGCCGCCTCGCGGGCGTCGCGGTGTGGGCGCTCGTGCTCGTCCTCGCGGGGGTCGCCTCCGCGATCGTGGGGCTGTTCAAGGTGTTCGGGTCCGGCCCGGACTGGTTCACGCCCGCGTTCATCTCCGTCGGCGTCGTGGGGATGCTCCTGGCGATGATGGCGTTCGCGACGGTGCGCTTCCGGGGCGTGCCCTGGATGTTCATGGCGGCGTCCTCGGTGACGCTCCTGGCCGCGTTCGCGATGCTGCGGCTGGCCTAGCCGCCGCGCGGCGGGCACCCTCCCGCCCAGGGTGGGAACCCCGCCCTCTGGGTGGGACACCCTCCCCGGGGTGGGACTGCCCCTCGATCGTCCGCCCCGAGTCCGACGAAAAGCGCTTGCGTCCAGCGAAAATGTGGCGAGCGCCACGTTGTCATTTTGGCGACATTCCCGTGCCGAGCAGGGGCGCGGAACGGCCGATTGGACGTACTCTCGGAGCCCATGAACGACGCGCCCATCGGGATCTTCGACTCCGGTGTCGGAGGTTTGACCGTCGCGCGGGCGATCAGCGAACTGCTGCCGGCCGAGCGACTCGTCTACGTCGGCGACACCGCCCATGTCCCGTACGGTCCCAGGTCCATCGCCGAGGTCCGCAAGCTGTCCCTCGACGTCTGCGACCACCTGGTCGAACAGGAGGTCAAGGCGCTCGTGATCGCCTGCAACTCGGCCTCGGCGGCGAGCCTGGCCGACATCCGCGACCGCTACGACATTCCCGTCGTGGAGGTCATCCGGCCCGCCGTCCGCCGCGCCGTCGCCACGACGCGGACCGGCCGGGTCGGGGTGATCGGGACGGTCTCCACGATCTCGTCGGGCGCGTACCTGGACGCCTTCAACGCCGTCCCGGACGTCGAGGTGACCGCCGTCGCCTGCCCGGCGTTCGTGGATTTCGTGGAACGCGGTGTGACAACCGGCCGACAGCTCCTGGGCCTCGCCCAGGGGTACCTTGAGCCGCTACAGCAGTCCGACGTCGACACGGTCGTGTTGGGCTGCACCCACTATCCGCTGCTGTCGGGACTCATAGGACTGGTGATGGGAGAGGACGTGACACTGGTGAACTCCGGGAGCGAGTGCGCCCGCGAACTCTACCGCGTGCTCACCGAGCACGAACTGCTGACCACCGGCACCGTCCCGCCCGCGCACCGGTTCCTCGCCACGGGGGACCCGGACGCGTTCACCAGGACCTCAAGGCGGTTCCTGGGGAACCTGTTCCCGAGCGCGGCCGCAGCCGTACTGGACAAGGTGGATCTGCCATGAAACTGACGGTCATCGGCTGCGCCGGCTCGTTCCCGGCGCCCGACACGCCCTGCTCGGCCTACCTGGTCGAGGCGGGCGGCTACCGGCTGCTGATCGACTTCGGCACCGGCTCGCTCGGCGAGCTCCAGAAGCACCTCGACCCGCACCTGGTGGACGCGGTGATCGTGACCCACCTGCACGCCGACCACTTCTTCGACGCGTGCGCCTACGCCGTCATGCGCCGCTACGCGCCCGAGGCCCCCGGCCACCCGGTCCCCATGTACGGGCCCGCCGGGGTCGGCGAGCGCATCGTCGCCGCCTACGGCGGCCAGGGCGAGCTGTGCCACCCGTCGCTGCGCGACGTCTACGACTTCCGCGAGCTCGCGCCCGGCAGCTTCGAGCTGGGCCCGTTGAGCATCACCGTCGACCGGGTCGCGCACCCGGTGGAGACCTACGGGATCCGCGTCGAGCACGCCGGGTCGTCCCTGGCGTACACCTCCGACTCCGGGCCCTGCCAGGCCCTGGAGACCCTCGGGGCCCACTGCGACGTGCTCCTCGCCGAGGCGTCCTACATCGAGGGCCGCGAGAACCCGAAGGACGTGCACCTCACCGGGAAGGAGGCGGGGGAGTACGCCACCAAGACCGGCGCCGGACGCCTCCTGCTCACCCACCTGGTGGAACCGTGGAACTCCCGCGAGGCGACCCTCGCCGAGGCGAAGGCCGCGTACACCGGGCCCGTGGACGTCGTCCGCCCCGGCCAGGTCTTCGAGTTCTGAAGGGACCGGGGCCCGAAGGGGTGAACACGGTCCCCTGAGGCCGGTTTGGCACGTTCCCGGGATACGCCCGTTGCACGCGCGCCGTAGCGTCGAAGGATGTCGAGCCAACCCAGCCCCCCGCCGTACCAGGGGCCGCCCAGCGGCCCCCAGTACCAGCCGGCCCCCGCGCCGCAGCAGTACTACCAGCCCGGTCCGGCCCAGCCGGTCCCCTACGTCGAGGCCGGTGCGCCCCAAGGGCCCGGCCAGCCGCCGTACCTGCCGCCGGGCGCGTACACGCCCGCGCCGCCGCCCCCGCCGCGCGGCGGCCGGGGCGCGAAGGTCGCCATCGCGACGATCCTCTCCGTGGTCCTCCTCGCCGCCGTCGGCGCGGTCGTCCTCTTCAAGTTCGTCCTCAAGGGCGGACCGGACCCGGCCGAGAGCTTCCCCGCCTCCGCGAGCATGTACATGGAGCTCAACCTCGACCCGTCGTTCGACCAGACGCCGAAGCTCCTGGAGCACCTCTCCAAGTTCGAGGACCTCGACTACGACTCCACCGACGACCTCCTGGCCGACCTCCTCGAGGAGTCCGGCCTCGAAGGCGTCGACGCCGAGAAGGACCTCACCTCCTGGCTCGGCGGCCGCCACGGCCTCGCCATGTGGGAGCACGACGGCCAGCCGTACGCGGTCGTGAGCCTCGCCAGCACCGACGCCGGCGCCGCCGAGGACGGCCTCGCGAACCTGCGCGCCGCCGCGGGCGTCGAATCGGACCAGATGGCCTACACCGTCGAGTCCGACCACGTCCTCATGGTCGTCGGCGAGACCGGCGCCGAAGCCGCGCTCGACGCCGCGAAGACCGAGGCCGGGTCCGACCCGCTCTCCGCGTCCGCCTCCTACGAGGACGCCCGCGCCTGGCTCGACGGCGACCAGCTCGCCGTCTACTGGGTCGACATGGAATCCGTCGGCGAGCTCGCCGAGCTCACCGGCGAGGACGCCGACATGTTCTCGCAGTTCTACTCCGGCCAGCTCATCGCCGGGTTCTCCGCGTTCGACGACGGCTTCGAGCTGACCTACCGCCTCTTCGGCGGCGAGGACGACCCGTGGACCGGCTCCGAGGACCTCCTCGCCGGGATGGGCGACCTTCCCGCCGCCGACGTCGCCGCGACCGCGTACATCCCCGAGAACATCGGGGACCTCACCAGCGAGTGGCTCGACGCCTACGAGGGCCTCTACGGCGTCGAGGACTACGCGGAGGCCGAACCGGCCGAGCCCGCCGGCGACCCGCTCACCGCCGAGGAGTACACCGAGTACCTCGAGCTCCAGGACGGCTACTACAACGACGAGCTCACCGCCGAGCAGGAGACCCGCTACCTCGAACTCGACGCGCGGTACTGGACGGCCGGCACCGTCGAGGACCCGTGGGTCGACGACTACGAGGACTACGGGCCCGACACCGAGGAGATCGAGGCGATGGTCACCGAGTTCACCGACCTCCTCGCCGGGGCGAACCTCTCCTTCGCGGGCGACTTCGACGCCGAGGAGGGCCTGAACCCCGACTCCATCATGGCCTCCGCGCACCTCGCCGAGGACCGCGCCGCCGACCTCCAGGCCCTCATCGACGAGTCGCTCACCGAGGAGGGCGCCGCCCTCCCCGAGGGCGTCACCGCCGACGGCTCCGAGATCTCCTACACCGGCAGCGCGACCGCGTCCGGGACCCTCTCCGAGGACTCCCGCTTCAGCGACTTCGCCGCCGTCGCGCCCGAGCAGTCCGCGATCGCGGTCTGGGTCGACCTCGCCGCGGCCGGCGAGACCTTCCCGGAGGACTTCGCAGGCGCCGAAGCGCTCTCGGCCTTCGCGTGGGCCCACGGCTCCGACGGGGGCGACGGCACCGGCGTCCTGCGCCTGTACCTGACGGATTAAGACGAGGCACAAGGGATCGGTCGCGCTAGGCTCGACAGCGTGACCGATCCCGCTCTGCACCCGCTGGCCAAGCAGTGGCCGTCCGCGGCGCGGCTCGTGCCCGAGCCCGGCTCGACGCGCTCGCCGTTCCAGCGCGACCGCGCCCGGCTCCTCCACTCGGCCGGGTTCCGGCGCCTCGCCGACAAGACCCAGGTCCACACCGCGGGCACCGACGACTTCCTGCGGACCCGCCTCACCCACTCCCTCGAGGTCGCCCAGATCTCCCGCGAACTCGGGTCCGCGCTCGGCTGCGACGCCGACGTCGTGGACGTCGCCGGGCTCGCCCACGACCTCGGCCACCCGCCGTTCGGCCACAACGGGGAGGACGCCCTCCACGAGGTCGCCGGTCCCTGCGGCGGCTACGAGGGCAACGCCCAGACCCTCCGCGTCCTCACCCGCCTCGAAGCGAAGGTGCTCGGCCCCGACGGCGCGTCGGCGGGCCTCAACCTCACCCGCGCCTCCCTTGACGCGACCTGCAAGTACCCGTGGCCCGCCCGGCCCGGGGTCCGCAAGTTCGGCGTCTACGAGGACGACCGGCCCGTGTTCGACTGGGTCCGCGGCGGCGTCCCCGAAGGCGTCACCTGCCTTGAAGCGCAGGTCATGGACTGGTCCGACGACGTCGCCTACTCCGTGCACGACGTCGAGGACGGCCTCCACGGCGGCTACATCAACCTCGCGAAGCTCATGGACGACGCCGACGAGCAGGCCGCGGTCTGCGCCGACGTCGCCGGCCGCTACTCCGACGAGTCCGTCGCGACGCTCGGCGAGGCCCTGCGCGACCTGCTGCGCGACCCCGTCACCGAGGGCCTCCACGACTACGACGGCTCGTTCGCCGCGATGGTCGTCCTCAAGGACTTCACCTCGAACATGGTGGGCCGCTTCGTGAACGGCTCGGTCCGCGCCACCCGGGACCGGTTCGGCGAGGGCCCGCTGCGCCGCTACGACGCCGACCTGGTCGTCCCCGAGCGCGAGCGGATCCAGTGCGCGCTGCTCAAGGGGATCGCGTGGCGCTACGTCATGCGCCCGCGCACCGACGAGTCCTGGTACACGCTCCAGCGGGAGATCCTCCACGACCTCGTCGCGCTCCTGTGCGAGCGCGGGCCCGAGGCGATGGAGCCGATGTTCGCGGAGCTGTGGCACCGCGCCGGAGACGACGCCGCGAGACTGCGGGCCGTCATCGACCAGGTCGCGTCGCTGACCGACGCGTCGGCCCAGTCCTGGCACCGCCGCCTCACGGCCGCCTAGCGCTACTTCTTGCGGAACACCAGGTCGAAGATGTCGCGCCCGGCCTTGACGCCGCGCCGCTCGAACTTCGTGACGGGCCGCCGGTCCGGGCGGGCCGCGAAGCCCTCCTCGGTGTTCTCCAGCGACGGCTCGGCCGTGAGCACCTCGAGCATCTGCTCCGCGTACTCGGCGATGTCGGTGGCGCAGTGGAACAGCCCGCCCGAGTGCAGCAGCCCCGCGAGGGTCGCCACGTGCTCGGCCTGGATGATCCGGCGCTTGTGGTGGCGCTTCTTCGGCCACGGGTCCGGGAAGTACACGCGGACCTCGTCCAGGGACTCCGGGGCGAGCCCGTGCCACAGCAGCGGCAGCGCGTCGCCCTGGTAGATCCGCAGGTTGTCGAGCCCGCGCTCCTCGGCCCGGTCCATGAGGTCGGCGATCCCCTGCGGGTACACCTCGACGGCGAGGAGGTCCCGGTCCCGGTCGGCGTCGCCCATCGCGGCGGCGGCCTCGCCGTTCCCGGAGCCGATCTCCAGCACCAGGGGCGCGGTGCGGCCGAACAGGGCCGCGATGTCGACACGGCCGTCCTCGGGCGTCCACTCCAGGCCGTAGCGCGGCCACAGGCGCGCGAACGCCTCGTCGTGGCGGGGCTTGTTGCGGCCCTGGCGGAAGTTGAACGTCAGGATGTGGCGGTGCTGGGATTCCTCATCAGGCATAACCGCGCAAGTCTAGCGGTGCGACCGCTGTGACCTGCCCCCGAACGACCCGCTTCAGCGTTCGAGCTTCGCCGGGGCCTCGTAGGACCGGCCGCGCACGCCCGCGGGACCGTCGGGGCGCCGCGGGTCCGGCCGCGGCGGGGGAGCGGGCTCGTCGTCCTCGTCCTCGGCGAACAGGAACGACTCGCGGGTGTCCTCCTCGACGTAGCCCTCGTCGGCGTAGTCGCCGTCGGGCTGCTCGGGCACGTACGTCGGCGGGCCGACCTCCTCGTGCTCGGGCTCGGCGGTGATCATCGCCTTGGGCCGCCTGGGGCGCAGGCGCTTCGCGCGCTCGCGCAGGAACCACACGTACCCGCCCAGCGCCGCGAGCGACAGGCCCGCGCCGATCCAGAACCCGGGGCCGGCGATCGCCACGCCCGCGAGTTCCAGCAGCGCAAGGGCTATGAGCACGTAGAGGATGCGGCGGTGTCGCCGCCGCCACCACTCGGCGCGCATCTGCCGGAGCCTGGCCTGCTCGTGCATCTCGGGGTCCTCGCCGGTCAACGACTGGTCGGAGACCAACCGTACCGAGTCGCCGCTGCGCGTGCCGCGCCGCTCCCACCCGCGGGCGCCCGAAACGCCGCGAGACCGTTGGGAGTCAAGGAGATCGTCGAGCGAACCGTCCGTTTCATCCGCTTCTTCGGACGCCATGGCCGCATCGAGCGGGACGGTCCGGTGCGAGGCGGGACGAGGCGGCCGGTGGCCCTCGCGGTCGAGCACGCGGGCGTCGGAGGAGGCGCGGTCGGCGATCATCCGCTCGTCGGGGTCGTACCGGCGCACCAGGGCCGGGGTCAGCGCCAGGAGGGCCGTTCCGACCAGAAGCGCCAGCAGTACCGATGCGGGCATCGCTCACCTCCTTGCGTCGTCTGCATCACACCATGCGTCGTCCAACGGTACGCAATGGCCTGACGTATTTCCGACAGTTGCCTGGAACCCGGGCGGGAAGTCCCAATACCATCACACATGGTCACAATCGCATCACAATTCACGGCTATGACGGGATTTTGCCCTAAACTCCGTGGAATGTCCTGTTCGCTGCCTGCCCGAACCAGCCGCGCGGGGCGCAACCGGAGGCCGACTCGATCGTTAACCCAAGGGAGACAGCGAGAACTCCTCCAATCCAGTCGACCCGAACGCCTCACCAGTGAGACGCCTCCGAGCCCCCCGATCGTACGAGCTCGGCGCAACCAGGAAGGAGCACCGGCGCACGATGCCCGAGACCGTACCCGCCGGCGATCCGCGCAGCCCCGGACCCGACGCCCCCGGCGACGCCCCTGACGTGCTCTCCGACCCCGAACTCATCGCCGCCACCCGCCGCGGCGACACCACCGCCTACGCGGTCCTCTACGAGCGCCACGTCCACGCCGCCCGCCGCCTCTCGCGCATCCTCAGCCGCGACCCCGCGGGCGCCGACGACCTCGTCTCCGAGACCTTCGCGAAGCTCCTCCACACCTTCCGCGAAGGCGGCGGCCCCGACCTCGCCTTCCGGCCCTACATGCTCCAGACCCTCCGCAACACCTTCTACGACCGCGTGCGCCGCGACAAGAAGGTCGAGTTCACCGACGACCTCACGCCCCACGACTCCGGCGAGATCTACGTCGACCCCGCCGTCGAGGGCCAGGAGCGCCGCTACGCCGCCCTCGCCTTCGGGAAGCTCCCCGAGCGGTGGCGGATGGTCCTGTGGCACACCGAGGTCGAAGAGGACTCCCCGGCCAAGATCGCCACCATGCTCGGCATGACCCCGAACGGGGTCTCCGCGCTCGCGTACCGGGCCCGCGAGAAGCTCCGCCAGAACTACCTGACCGAGCACGCCGCCGACTCGCCGCGCGAGGAGTGCCGCTGGACCGTCGACCGCCTGGGCGCGCGCGTGCGCGGCAAGCTCGGCGAGCGCGACATGCAGAAGGTCGACGACCACCTCGACTCGTGCGTCACCTGCAACCTGCTGTTCGCGGAGCTGACCGAGCTGAACTCGGGCCTGCGCGTGGTCATCGCCTGGGTGTTCCTCGGCCAGACCGCCAGCCCGTACCTCGCGGCGGGCGCCGTCTCGGCCGCGGGCCTCGCCGTCGGCGGGGTGCTCGCGTTCCTCGCCGCGCCGTTCATCAAGGCGTTCAACTGGATCCGCCGCATCGTGCAGCAGCTCGGCACGAAGGGCACCGTCGCCACCGGCACCGCGGTCGCGGTCGCCGCCGCCGTCGCGGTCTTCGCGCTCACCTCCGGCGAAGAGGAGGAGCAGCCGCAGGCCGCCCCCGACGAGCCCGCGGTCACCGAGCCCGCCGACCCCGGCCCCGAGGCCGAGGACGACCCGGTCCCGGACCCCGACGACCCCGCGCCGGAGGACCCGGACGACCCCGAGCCCGAACCCGACCCCGAGGACCCCGCGGAGGAGCCCGCACCCGACGCGGACGATCCGGCGTCGTACGCGATCGCGCACGGCCTCGGCACGAGCGGCCTCGTCGCCGGCGGCGAGGCGGTCCTCCCGATCCGCCTCGAAGCGCCCGAGGGCTCCGGCGGCGCCTACGCGCCCCGGACCGAGCGGGCCGCCGAGTCCGCGACCGTCGGCCACGGCCAGGCGGCCGCGACCGACCGCGTCACGCTCGACATCGTCTTCCCCGCCGGGATCACGCTCGCGTCCGAGACCGCCGACCCCGGCTGGACCTGCATCGAAGGGGACGCCGTGCACTGCACGATCCCCGAGATGCCCTCGCCCGCGGAGGCGAACCTGCGGGTCCTCATCGCCGACGACGTCTCCGGCTACCAGACCTTCGAGGTCACCGTGGACGGCCCGGGGATCTCCGGGACCACCCTGCTCCAGGTGCCGATCGCCCCGGCCGGGAGCGCCGTCGGCTACGCGAGCCTCGACGCCACCGGGGTCACGGCCGCGGGGAACACGTGGATGACCTGCTCGATCCCCGGCTGCCGCGAGGCCTCGCTGCTCGGCGCGGGCGACCGCTGGCCGATGAAGGCGTACAAGCCGCAGGACGCGCCCGCCGGGCGCGAGGGCGAGGCCGCCTCCGGCGCGGTCCTCGACGTCCCCGGCGGCGCGACCGTGAAGTGGGCGGGCCTGTACTGGGCTGGCGCCCACGAGGACCTGCCGACGGACGTGTCGCTGCACGGGCCGGGCGGGTCCTGGACCTCCCTGTCGGCCGACTCGGTCACGGACACGACCCCCGGCGTGCAGGCGTTCGCCGACGTCACGGCCCTCGTGAACGGCGGCGGCGAGTACTGGGTCTCCACCGACAACCACCAGCTGCCGACCTCCGAGTGCAGCGCCTGGCCCATCAGCGCCGACGCGCACTGCATCGAGGAGCAGCACTGGGCGGGCTGGTCCCTGACCGTGGTCTACGCGGAGCCGGGCGCCGACGCGAAGGAGGTCGCGGTCTACGACGGCGCGGCCGCCTCCGACACGGAGATCGAGATCGAGAACGGCGGCGAGGTCGACATCGCGGCGACCCTGTGGGGCGGCTCGGCGAACCGCCGCGGCGACAGCGTCTCCGCGGGCGACCAGCACCTGGGCCAGGCGGCCTCCTGCCACGCGAACGGCGCGGTGAACAACCCGAACTGGTACGCGTTCGGCGTCGACGTGCAGGTCTACTCCGCGCACACCGGCGAGGCGGGCGTGGTCCGCTTCGAGCGGGGCGACGACCCGTTCATCGTCGGCGTGGTGGCCGTCGCGCAGCCGCACGTGTAAGCCGTTCGGCCCTCCCGCGGGGGTCCCGCGGCGGGTATCCTGGCGCTTGATGACCACCACCGACACCCCGACGTCCGCGCCCCGCCGCGGCCTCGTCGCCCGCACGGCCGGGCTGCTGAAGCGCCACGCGGGCGAGCTGATCCGCTTCGCGGGCGTCGGCGGCACCGCCTACATCATCGACTTCGGCCTGTTCAACCTCATGTACCTGGGGGCGGACTGGTCCTACTGGTGGGCGAAGATCCTGTCCTCGGTCGTGGCGATGACCGTCGCGTTCTTCGGGAACCGGCACTGGACCTGGCGCGAGCGCCGCGGCACGGCCGCCGCGCACCGCCAGTACGGGCTGTACTTCTTCTTCAACGGCATCGGGCTGCTCATCTCGCTGGCGTGCATCTGGGCGAACAGCGGGCTCGCGCAGGTGTGGCCGCAGTACTTCGACAACGCGCTCGCGGTGAACCTGGCGGCGAACTTCTTCGGCGTCGGCCTCGGGACGATCTTCCGGTTCTTCGCGTACCGCACCTGGGTGTTCCGCACCCCCAAGCTCGCCGAGGCGCTCGAGAGCGCTTGAGGCGCAAAGCAGAAGGCCCGCACCTGCCAGTGCGGGCCTCATTTGCGTCTCCGGGCTTACGAGCCGTCGCCCTGGTTCGCGCGGCGGGTGCGGTCGTCCTCGGCGAGCTGGTAGAGCAGCGCCTTGGTCTTGTCGACGCTGGGGACGTCGATGAGGTTGATCTCGCCCTCGTCGGAGGCGGAGTCGATGTTCATGTCGCCGAAGCCGAAGATCCGCTCCCAGACGTTCTGGGTGTAGGACACGGTGTTGACGCGGGCGAGCGGGATGTGGCGGCTCTCGCGGGTCACGAGGCCCTCGCGCCACATGACGCGCTGGTCGGTGATGACGTAGTGGGTGGAGCGCCAGCGGATCCACGGGATGACCGACAGCCACACGAGCAGGATGATCGTGAGGACGACCTCGGCGAGGATCAGCCAGATCTTCCCGTCCCAGTCGAGCTTGGTGGTGTAGGTGATCGCGATGGCGCCGATCGCGAGGAAGACCACGAACCAGAGGACCGGGGCGACGCCTTCCTTCCAGTGCGGGTGGGTGTGGAGCTTGACAACCTCGTCACGGGCGAGCTGGTCGTCGGGATATCCCACTGCGGACCTCCAGGAGTGAGAAAAACGGGCCGGGGGCGGTACGAATGTTCAAAAGCACAGTACAACACTTCGTCACCGGCCCCGTGGCCACGATTGCGCGACCCC
Organism: Glycomyces sp. NPDC047369; assembly: GCA_040643255.1. GTDB lineage: Bacteria > Actinomycetota > Actinomycetes > Mycobacteriales > Micromonosporaceae > Glycomyces. Next base: position 259,947 of record JBEYTX010000007.1, read on the forward strand.
TGCCGGGGGACTAAGGGACCCAGCCGTTCTTCGCGGCGTGCCAGCCGAGCTGGATCCGTGTGTCCACATCGGCCAGGTCCATGAGCTCGCGGACGCGCCGCTGGACGGTGCGCAGCCCGATGCCCAGTTTGGACGCGATCGACTGGTCGGTCAGGCCCGCGATGAGGAGGCCGAGGAGGACTGCGTCGTCCTCGTCGATGCGCACGCCGCCGTCGGAGGCGGTGGTCGCGGGGATGCCCGCGGTCCACAGCTGCTCGAAGAGGGTCGCGGCGAGCCCGGCGATGGACCGGTTGCCGGTGACGATGGCGCGGGGGCGCTCGCCGCCGGGCTCCTCCATGACGACGGTGCGGTCGTCGACGATGAGGACCTTGAGCGGCAGGCGCTTCGCGAAGCGGACCTCGTCGCCGGATTCGAGGGCGTGGCGCACGTAGTCGGCGTACGGGTCGATGTCGAGGACGGCCCGGTCGAAGAGGATCCGGTGGACGACGCCGCGGGCCTGGAGGTCCTGGTGCAGCCGGTCCTCGGGGACGGGCAGGACCATCGGCGGGCGCACGAACGTGCACAGGGTCCGCTCGGCGGCGGCCTTGAGCTGGCGGATGCGGGAGCGGATCGCGGTCGCGCCGGTGACGACCTCCCATTGGGCGCCTCCGGCGTCGGCGGGGCCGCCGGCGCGCTGGACGCCGAGGAGCTCGCGGAGGGCCTCGTACTCGCCGAGAACCTCGCCGAGCTGGGAGGCGATGCGGCCGCCGAGGACGGCGTCGGGGCCGACGGCGCGGAACCGGGAGTCGGCGACCATGGTCGCGAAGCCCTCGTCGACGAGGTGCGCGAGGACGTCGCGGACGTGGTCGACCGAGCCCGCGGCGTCGGCGGCGAGCTGCGCGACGGTGGCCTCGGACCGGGTCAGCAGGAGCCGGTAGAGCGCCTCGGATTCAGGGTCGAGCCCGGTCGCGCCCGGCGGCTGCCGGGCCGGCCGGGTGCCTGGATGCTCGGGGTCGGTCAATGCGCCACTCCCTCGGGTTCACGCCCGCGGCCGCAGGTGGACGACGTCGCCCGCGGCGACCGTCTCCACCGGCCCGTCGCCCGGGTCGACCTGTAGGCGGCCGTCGGCGTCGATGGCGACGGCGCGGCCGGTGAGGTTGCGGCCGTTCGGGAACGATACCGCGACTTCCCGGCCCAGCGTGTCGGAGTTTTCGGCCCAGCGGGCGACCACCGGGCCCGGGCCCTGGTCCTCCCAGGTGCGGTAGACGGCGGCGACGTGCGCGAGGAACGTCGCGGCGATGAGCTCCCGGTCGAGGGTCGCGGCGCCCGCGACGAGCAGCGAGGTCGCCTGCGGGACGGGCAGCTCGTCCTCCGTGAGGGACACGTTCAGTCCGGCGCCGACGACGACGGCGTCGCCTTCGGCCTGCGCGAGGATCCCGCAGACCTTGCGGCCGTCGATGAGGACGTCGTTGGGCCACTTGAGCTTCGCGCGGACGCCGCACACGGCGCGCAGGGCCTCTTCGAGGGCGACGGCGGTCGCGAGGCCGAGCGTCCCCCACTGCTCGCGGGGCGCGGCCGGGCGCAGCAGGAACGAGATCGCCAGCCCCGCGCGGGCGGGGCTCTCCCAGCGCCGGTCGAGGCGGCCGCGGCCGCTGGACTGCTCGTCGGCGATGAGGACCCGGCCCTGCGCCGCCCCGAGCTTCGCGGCGGCGGCGACGTCCGCGTTCGTCGATCCGGTGACGGGGACCACGTCGAGGCGGGTCCAGAAGTCGGACTTCTCCGACAACAGCGACCACAGGGCGTCGCGGTCCAGTGGCTTTCTCGTCGGTGTGCTCACGGCAATAGCGTAGCCACCGCCCGGGCCGATACGATCCGAAGCGTGACCGACATCGACTTCCACACGACCGCCGGGCGGCTCGCCGACCTGGCCGAGCGCCTCTCCGAATCGGCCACCGGGAACCCCCGGGCGATCGAGAAGCAGCACGAGAAGGGCAAGCGCACCGCGCGCGAGCGGTTGGAGCAACTGCTCGACGAGGGGTCGTTCGTCGAGCTCGACAGCCTGCGGCGCCACCACTCCACGAGCTTCGGCATGGAGGCCAACCGGCCCTACGGCGACGGCGTCGTGACCGGGTACGGCACCATCGAGGGCCGCGAGGTGTGCGTGTTCGCGCAGGACTTCACCGTCCTCGGCGGGTCGCTCGGGCAGGTCTCGGGCGAGAAGATCACGAAGATCCAGGAGCTGGCGCTGCGCACCGGCCGCCCGATCATCGGCATCTCCGACTCCGGCGGGGCCCGGATCCAGGAGGGCGTCGCCTCGCTCGGCGGGTACGCGGAGATCTTCTTCCGCAACGTGCGCGCCTCCGGGGTCATCCCGCAGATCTCGCTCATCATGGGCCCGTGCGCGGGCGGCGCGGTCTACTCGCCCGCGATCACCGACTTCACCGTCATGGTCGACCAGACCAGCCACATGTTCATCACCGGGCCGGACGTGGTCCGCGCGGTGACCGGCGAGGACGTCGGCATGGAGGAGCTGGGCGGGGCCCGCACCCACAACGCGGTCGCCGGGAACGCCCACTACCTCGCCTCCGACGAGGACGACGCGCTCGAATACGTCAAGCACCTGCTGTCGTACCTGCCGTCGAACAACCTCGACGAGCCGCCGGCGTACGAGTCGAAGGACTTCGAACTCGACATCACCGCCGACGACCTGGCGCTGGACACGGTCATCCCGAACTCCGCGAACCAGCCGTACGACATGCACAAGGTCGTCGAGTCCGTCCTCGACGACGGCGAGTTCCTGGAGACGCAGGCGCTGTTCGCGAAGAACATCCTCACCGGCTTCGGGCGCCTCGACGGCAAGCCCGTCGGCGTCGTCGCGAACCAGCCCATGCACTTCGCGGGCTGCCTCGACATCGACGCCTCCGAGAAGGCCGCCCGGTTCATCCGGTTCTGCGACGCCTTCAACATCCCGATCATCTCCTTCGTCGACGTCCCCGGGTTCCTCCCGGGCACCTCGCAGGAGCACGACGGGATCATCCGCCGCGGCGCGAAGCTCATCTACGCGTACGCCGAGGCCACCGTCCCGAAGCTCACCGTCGTGTGCCGCAAGGACTACGGTGGCGCGTACTGCGTCATGGGCTCCAAGGGCGTCGGCGCGGACCTGTGCCTGGCGTGGCCGACCGCGGAGATCGCGGTCATGGGCTCGCAGGGCGCGGTCAACATCCTGTACCGCCGCGAGCTCGCGAAGGCCGACGACGAGCAGGCCAAGCGCGCCGAGCTCATGTCGGAGTACGAGGAGAAGCTGAACAACCCGTACGTCGCGGCCGAGCTGGGCCTCATCGACGCGGTCATCCAGCCGCGCGAGACCCGCGCGATGCTCGTGCGCGGCCTGCGCATGAACGCCTCCAAGCGCGACGAGCTGCCCGCGAAGAAGCACGGGAACATCCCGCTCTAGGACCCATGCGGAACGCGCGGGACCCTCACGGCCTCCGGTCACCGGATCGGTTGAGGGACCCGCGCGTCCCGTTTCCCGCCCGACCCGGCTACCGGGGGAAACCGCATTTCCCGCCGGAGCGGCGTGCACCACTCCCATCCCAGGAGTCCGATCCGGGTACCGTCTATACAGCTGGGGAAAGCGGGACGAAACGTCCCGCCGGATATTGGGAGTGTGGGCGATGACACCAATCGGAGGAATGCTTCCAGGACTGCCGTCCCGGCGGTACGCGATCCTCATCGACGTCGGCTACCTCTACGCGGCGGCGGCTGAGCTGCTGCTCGACGCCACCTCCAGGCGCGACTACCGGGTCGACGCCGAGAAGCTCATCAAATCCCTCATCGAGCGCGCCGCGATCCGCCTCTCCGACGGCGAGCTGCTGCGCCTCTACTGGTTCGACGCCGCCCGCGACCGGGTCCCCACCGTGGACCAGCGCGTCATCGCCAACATGGACTACGTCAAGGTCCGCCTCGGCAACCTCAACTCGCGCGGCCAGCAGAAGGGCGTCGACGCGCAGATCCGCTCCGACCTGGAACTGCTCGCCCGCCACCGCGCCATCCACGAGGCGATCCTCCTCGCCGGCGACGAGGACATGGTCCCCGCCGTCGAGGTCGCGCAGGCCTACGGCGTGCGCGTCCACCTCTGGGGCGTCGAACCGCCCTACGGCACCAACCAGGCCGAGCGCCTCGTCTGGGAGTCCGACACCGTCGAGACCATCGAGTCCGAAGAGCTCAAGGCCTACTTCACCAAGAGCGGCACCGCCGCGGCGGCCACCCACGGCATGGTCGGCGCCCCCATGGCCCAGCCCGCGCCCACCGTCCCCAACCCGGCGATGGTCTTCGGGACCCGCCAATCCGTGGCCGTCACGATGACGGCCGCCGACGCGCTCGCGCAAGCGGAGTCGGCGAGGCCCAAATTCGTGCGCACCACGCAGACCGGCGAGAAGCTTGACCCCGAGACCGTCCGCTCCATCGGCGAGTACGTCGGCCACAAATGGCTCCTGACCAGGGGCGCCGACAACATAGCGGACCTGCTGCCGGGGCCGCAGCTCCCCACCGTCATCGACAAGGAGCTGCTAGTGGAAGCCGAGAAGGAACTCGGCTACTCTCTACGCGACCACCCCGAAGCGCGGATCTGGGTCCGCGACGGGTTCTGGGAGCGGGTGCACCGCGAGTTCGATTTCGACGAGGAGTAGCACGATGGGTCTGGAGCTCAAGGTCCTCCGAGGCAACCCGACCGACGAGGAACTGGCCGCCCTGGTCGGCCTCATCACCGCGCTCCCGCGGCCCGCCGAGGAGTCCGAGGCGCCCGCCCGCCGCGCCGCCTGGTCGAACCCCGGCCTGAAGCTGCGCGTGCGCCGCTCCTGGCGCGACACCGCCGTCCCGGCCCGCCGGGGGACCGACCGTTGACCCGGCCGTTCGTACTCGCCTCCCAGTCGCCCGCCCGCCGGGCGCTCCTGGAGGCGGCCGGGATCGACCCGCTCGTCATCGTCTCCGGCGTCGACGAGTCCCGCGTCATGGGCCACGACCCCGCCGAACTCGCCAGCGCGCTCGCCGAACTCAAGGCCCAAGCGGTCCTCGACCAGGTCAGCCCCGGGTCCCTCGTCCTCGGCTGCGACTCGGTGCTCCACTTCGGGCACGAGATCCTCGGCAAGCCCGAAGGCCCCGAGGAAGCGACCTCGCGCTGGAAGCGCATGCGCGGCAACAACGGGACGCTCTACACCGGCCACTGCCTCATCGACACCGCCGCCGACCGGCAGATCGTGCGCGCCTCCGGGACCGCCGTCCACTTCGCGGAGGTCTCCGACGAGGAGATCGCCGCGTACGTCGCCACCGGCGAGCCGCTCCACGTCGCCGGGTCCTTCACCCTCGACGGCTACGGCTCGGCGTTCATCGACCGCATCGACGGCGACCCCGGCACCGTGATCGGCCTGTCGATGCCCTTGCTGCGCAACATGCTCGGCGAACTGGAGATCGCGCTCCACCAGCTCTGGCGTTAAATCCGCGTCCACCCGGCGGCGCCTGGTGCGCGTCGCCTCGTACGCGTCGACCGCCTCCAGCTGCCACCGGCGGGCCGCCTCCAGGGTGAACGCCCGGCCGTCCTCCACGTGCGCGAACGCGACCGCCGCGGCCCGGTCCGGGTCCGGCGCGACCAGGGCCTCCAGCAGCTCGGCGTGCTCCTCGCGCTGGCGCTCGGGGTCGCGCTCCACGGTCAGGTGGAAGACCCAGCGCATCCGCGCCTCCAGGGGCTCCATGATCTGCGCGAGCAGCGGGTTGCGCGCGGCGGCGACCAGCTCGCGGTGGAACGCCGCGTTCGCCTCGGTCCGCGAGTCCGCCCGGTCGCGGGGGAGGACGCACGCCTGGAGCTTCAACAGGTCCTCGGGCGCCGCGTTGGCGGCGGCGAGCCGCGCGGCGACCGGTTCGAGCCCGGCCCGCACGTCGAACAGGTCCGCGATGTCCTTCGGCGTCGGGACGGTGACGATGCTGCCCTGGCCGGGGACGGCGGTCACGAGCCCGTCGGCGGCCAGCCGCTGGAGCGCCTCGCGCAGGGGGATGCGGGAGACCTCGAACTCGGCGGCGAGGTCGCGCTCGATCAGGCGCGCGCCCGGGCGCAGCCCGACGGTGACGATGCGCTCGCGAAGCGCCTGGTAGACCTGGTCGGCTCGGCTCATGGTGCTCCTCGGAGGTGGACGGAGGCCCGTCAACGGTATACGGTCCATGTTAGTGGTATACCGTTAACGGCGGGGACCGTGAGGAAAGGACCGACACCATGACCGACCTCCTGCTGCGCGACGCCCGGCTCTGGGGCCGCGAAGGACGCACCGACCTGCTCGTCAAGGACGGCCGCATCGCCGCCCTCGGCGACGGCCTCGAAGCCGACGGCGCCCAGGTCGAAGACCTCGACGGCGCCGTCGTCATCCCCGGCCTCGTCGACTCGCACGCCCACGTCGACAAGACCCTCTGGGGCGGCCCCTGGGTCCCCCGCACCGCCGGCCCCGGCCTCGCCGCCGCCATCGCCTACGGCCGCGACCGCCGCGCCGAGTTCGGCGTCCCCAACCCCGACTTCATCACCGCGCTCCTCACGAACATGGTCGCCTCCGGCACCACCCACGCCCGCTCCCACGTCGACATCGACCCCGGCATCGGCATCGGCGCCGTCGACGCCGTCCTCGAAGGCGCCCTGCGCCTCGAAGGCCGCATCAACGTCGAACTCGTCGCCTTCCCCCAGACCGGCATCCTCGTCAGCCCCGGCACCGCCGAACTCCTCGAAGAGGCCCTGAAGGCCGGCGTCAAGTCCATCGGCGGCATCGACCCCGCCGGATTCGACCTCGACGCCGAGACCCACCTCGACCTCGTCTTCGCGCTCGCCGCGCAGTACGGCGCCGAGATCGACATCCACCTCCACGACGGCGGCGACCTCGGCATCCGCGAGTTCGACCTCATCATCGAGCGCACCCGCGCCCTCGGCTACACCGGCAAGGTGGTCATCAGCCACGCGTTCGCCCTCTGCGACGCCGACGACGCCACCCGCGAGCGCCTCATCGCCGACCTCGCCGAACTGAAGATCGGCCTGACCTCCGTGGCGCCCAGGCAGATCCTGCCGCTGCGCGAACTCGACGCCGCGGGCGTGACCATGGGCATCGGCAACGACGGCGTGCGCGACCTGTGGAGCCCCTACGGCACCGGCGACATGCTCCAGCGCACCCAGTGGTTCGCGCGCAACGCCGGGTTCAGCAAGGACGCCGACATCGAGCTGGCCCTCGAGGCCGCCACCTTCGGCGGCGCGCGCCTGCTCAAGATCGACGGCTACGGCCTCGCCGTCGGCGACACCGCCGACCTCGTCGCCGTCCCCGGCCGCACTCCTTCTGAGGCGGTCCTGGAGCACCGGGCGCGCACGCTGGTCGTCAAGAACGGCCGCATCGTCGCGCGCAACGGCTCACTCGTCTAGCGGTTCCCCTAGCGCCACTTGATGCCGCAGCCCATCGACGGGTAGTGCGGCTCGGGCACCGGCTCGCCCTTGCGGACCCGCTCGATCGCGTCCGCGAGGTACTCCCCGGTGACGGGCACGCCGTTGCCGGGGGTCGAGCCGTCGAACGCGCCGCGGTACGCGAGCTTGCGGTCCGGGCCGTAGAGGAAGAAGTCCGGGGTGCAGACCGCGCGGTAGGCGCGGGCGACCTCCTGCGACTCGTCCACGAGGTACGGGAACGTCCACTGGGCGCGCGCGACCTGCTCGGCGAGGCCCGCCGGGCCGTCCTCGGGGTGGGAGGCGGTGTCGTTGGCGCAGATGGCGACCGTGTCCAGGTCGGCCTGGCCCGCGGTGAAGGCGCCGAAGCTCTGCTCGATGTGGCGCACGTACGGGCAGTGGTTGCAGGTGAAGGCGACCAGGAGCGCGGGCGCCTCGAAGCTCTCGAGCGACCGCACCTCGCCGTCGAGGTCCGGGAGGGAGAAGTCCGGCGCGGCCGTACCGAGCGGGACCATGGACGAGTTGAGGGCCATGGGAAATCGCACTCCAGAGGTAGACGGTGGGTTCCATCGTAGAGATTGGAGTGCCCCGGCTCAACCATCGCAAAACGACAAACGCAAAGGCGGCGGGGTCCCGGGCCAGGTGATCGGGACCCCGCCGCGGGCCGCCCGTCTACCCCACTTCGGCGGACGGCCTCCTGGTGATGGCGGCGAAGTCGCTTGTCGAGCAGGCTTGGAAGCTCGCCGCCGCGCCATTACCGGGCGTTGGAATAAGCCTAGAACTACCCAATCGACTTGCGAAGTCAAAAACCCGACAAGTGCAGACATTGTCATTAGTGCATGAAACAGAGTGGATGAGAAGGGAGTATCGTCCTGCGATTACTCCCCAGTGGACGAGCTTTCCTCGTCTTGCACTGATTCCCGTTGTCCCGGTGGGTATACCCGCGAGGACACCTCGACTTGCGCGATCCGCCGCAGCGCCTCGAAGATCGCGTCGCCGAGCACCGTCCCCACGACCATCGCCTCCAGAATCTCGTCGCGGTCGCTCCGCATCTGGAGCAGCTTGAGGTCGAACTCCGCGACGATCTCGGCCGCACGCGCGTATTCGCCGGTCAGGTCCACCATGTCGGACAGACCCAGCTCCCGCAGCCGACCGATCGCGTCCGCGAGCGTCCAGACGTAGCCGTGCTCCAGCGGGACCGCGTTCCATCCCCGTCCGCGCACTATCGCCTTCGCGGTCTCGACGTCGGCCGCCGCGGGCTCCTCGGCCGGGACCTTGTGCTGCGAGAGGGCCCGGCTCGCGACGCCGAGCGTGGAGTCCAGGTCGCGGCGCGGGTCCTCGATCTCGGCGAGCACCTCGCGGACCTTCGCGATCGGCACCGACCCGACCTCGACCATGGCCCGCACCAGCCGCAGCCGCCGCACGTGCTCCTCGCCGTACTCGACCTGGTTGTGACCGCGGCGCTCGCCGCCGGAGAGCAGGCCTTCGCGCACGTAGTACTTGATGGTCGCCGCGGGGACCCCGGTCCTCGCGCTGAGCTCGCCGATTCGCATGGCTCTTTCTTACCCGAAACGGCGTTGACGATGATCGTTCTCAGGTGATAGTTTCACTATCGATAGTGAAACTCACACCAGGAGCACCCCCATGACCGCCACCCTCGGACGCCCGCCCGCCGCTCGCAAGGGCCGGGCCGCCGTCCTCACCGTCGCGATCCTCAGCGTCGCGATCGTCCTGTACGCCGTGCCCGCCTACCTCGTGCCCGACGTCGACTCCCGCGTCGGCATCCGCGAGGACGTACCGTTCCACCTGCCGTTCCTCGTCGTCCACGCCGCCACCGCGGGGATCGCGCTGCTCGTCGGCCCGTTCCAGTTCTTCGCCTCGATCCGCCGCAACCACCCGAAGGTCCACCGGATCCTCGGCCGCACCTACCTCCTCGCGGGGGTCCTGCCCGCGAGCCTGAGCGGGATCGTCGTCGCGTTCCTGACCACCGCCGGGCCGATCCCGATGACCACGTTCGTGCTGCTCGACGTGTGGTGGTTCTACTCGGCGCTGCGCGCCTACCGCGCGGTGCGCGCGCGGGACTTCGCGTCGCATCAGGAGTGGATGCTGCGGAACTTCGCGGCGACGTTCGCGGCCGTCAACCTGCGCGTCTACCTGGGCCTGTTCATCGCCCTCCAGCTGCCGCTGCTCGACGGGTACTACGGCGGGGACTTCGAGCCGCTGTTCGACACCGCCTACACTTCGGCGGTCGTCTCCTCGATCGTGCTCAACGTGGCCTTCATGGAAATCTACTTGCGGCGCAAGCGGAAGCGGGGCACTGTCGGGGTCTGATCGCGAAGGAGCAGCATGGGCAGCGAAGCGTACGAGATCTCGACCGACCCCGACCGGCTCGACCGCGACTGGGTCCACCGGGTCATCTCCACGGACACGTACTGGGCCGAGGGCCGCACCCGCGAGGACATGGACCACGCGATCGCGCACTCCCTCGTGTACGGCGTCTACGGGCCCGGCGGGCAGGTCGCGTTCGGGCGGCTCGTGACCGACCGGACCTACTTCGCGTGGCTCAGCGACGTCTTCGTCGACCGCTCCGTGCGCGGGCAGGGGATCAGCAAGCTGCTCATGGCCCGGATCGTCGCCGACGCCGAGGAGATGGGCCTCAAGCGGGTCCTCCTCGCCACCGGCGACGCGCAGGGCCTGTACCGGCAGTTCGGGTTCGACGAGATCGGCGACGACTACTCGTGGATGTACCGGGTGTGGGACGCGCGCCCGTGACGCCCGACCGGTAGGTGTCCGAGCACTCGCCGGTCCATGATCGGCGGACGGGCGTCGCGCGGGCGCGCTAGGCTGGTGCGTCCCGAATTCGAGCGAGGAGCGCCGTGTCCCAGGAACCAGGCCCCGCCGACGCCCGCCCGGCGGAGGACGTCGACACGTCCCACGCCGTGCCCGATCCCGACCCCGCCAGCACCCCCGAGCAGGAGATCGCGATCGAGCAGGCGTTCGTCGACCGCGTCTACAGCCGGGTCGACGTGCTCCGCGGCGAAGCCGAGGGCAACCGCGACTCCGGCTACGCCCACCTCGCCGCCACCGTGCCCGGCGCGCGGTACGAGCGCGACGTGTTCGTGTACCAGGCCGCCCGCCGCATCGCCGACCTCGACTCCCAGCACGAGGGGCTCGTGTTCGGCCGCCTCGACTTCGACGGCGGCGGCGTCCGCCACATCGGACGCCTCGGCGTCCGCGACGAGGAGTACCGCACGCTCCTCGTGGACTGGCGCGCCCCCGCCGCAGCCCCGTTCTACCGCGCGACCGCCGTCGACCGCCAGGAGGTGGCGCGGCGCCGCGTCATCCGCTCGTTCGGCCGCTCGGTCGAGGAGATCAGCGACGACCTGCTCAACGAGGACGCCGCCGACCGCCTGCCCGTGATCGGCGACGGCGCGCTCATGGCCGCCTTGGGCCGCAAGCGGACCGGTCGCATGCGCGACATCGTCGCGACCATCCAGGCCGAGCAGGACGCCGCGATCCGAGCGCCCGGGCGCGGCGCCACGATCATCACCGGCGGGCCCGGCACCGGCAAGACCGTCGTGGCCCTGCACCGCGCCGCGTACCTGCTCTACCAGGACCGCAGCCGCTACGAGGCCGCCGGCATCCTCGTCGTCGGGCCGTCCGCGGTGTTCATGAAGTACATCGGCCGCGTCCTCCCCAGCCTCGGCGAGGAGACCGCCGCCCTGTACTCCCTCGGCGAGCTGTACGCCGGGGTCGAGGCGGTCCGCCAGGACCTGCCGCAGGTCGCGGCCGTCAAGGGCGGCACCGTCATGCTCCCGATCCTGCGCCGCCTGGTCCGCCAGACCCCGCCGGACGCGCCGGACGAGCTGCGCATGGTCTACCGCGGCGACGTGTTCCGCCTCGACGCCGCCGACCTCGCGGCCGCCCGCGCCCGCGTCTTCGAGAAGGAGCCGCGCCCCAACCTCGCCAAGACCGAGGCGGGCCGCGCGCTCCTCATCGCCCTGTGGCGCCAGATCAAGCCGGTGATCCCCGACGCCGAGCCCGCGAAGTTCTCGCGCGACGTCGGCTCCCGCGGCGAGTTCCTCACCTTCCTCGACCACTGGTGGCCCGACCTCGACCCCGCCGAGGTGCTCGGCTGGGCCGGCGACCCGCGGCGTCTCGCGTCCGCGGCCGAAGGCCACCTCAAGCGCGAATCCGTGGACGCGGTCGCCGCGTCCCTGCGCGAGGCCGACTTCTCCATCCCGGACGTGGCGCTCCTCGACGAGCTGCGCATCCTCCTCGGCGTCAAGCCCCAGCCGCGCGGGCGCGACCGCATCCGCTCCTGGGACGGCATCCAGGAGGTCTCGACCGCCCAGGACCGCTTCTACGACCGGCCCGAGCGCCAGGCCCGCGACGCCTTCTACGAGGACTACGCGCACGTCATCGTCGACGAGGCCCAGGACCTCTCGCCCATGCAGTGGCGCATGCTCTCCCGCCGCGGCCGCGCCGCCGGATGGACCATCGTCGGCGACGAGGCCCAGTCGAGCTGGCCGCGCCCCAAGGAATCGGCCGACGCCCGCCGCCGCGCCGTCCCGCGCGGGAAGATCCACGAGTTCCACCTGACGAAGAACTACCGGAACTCCATGGAGGTCTTCGACTACGCCGCCGAGTGGGCCAAGCCCCGCCTGCGCAGCATCGACCTGCCCGAGGCCGTCCGCGAGACCGGCATCCCCGTCGAGGCGAAGACCGTCGACGCCGACGCCCTCCTCCCGGAGCTCGCCAGCGCCGTCGCCGAAGCCCTCGGCGCCGTCGAAGGCACCGTCGGCGTCATCGCGCCCTACACCCGCCACGCCGAACTCGGCGCCGTCGTCACCGACGACCGCGTGACCCTCGTGGGCCCCTTGGAGTCCAAGGGCCTCGAATGGGACGCGGTCATCGCCGTCGACCTCGACGCCGTCGCCGCCGCCCACGGCCCCGGCGTCGCCTACGTGGTCCTCACCCGAGCAACCCAGCGCCTCAAGCGCATCGACCCCGCGTAGGCGAACAGGCCCGCGAACGGCAGTGCCGACAGCCAGCGCAGGTCCGGCTTCGACTCGTCGGCGGTGTCACGCCACTGCGACTCCGGATGAACCGGTAGGAGCAAGCGCCAGCCGGGGATCCGGTACTCGGCGACCTCCGCGCCGGGCGCGACGGCGGCGCCGCCGACCACGCGCAGTGCCTCGCCGTCGCTCAGGTAGTACTCGTTCGGCAGGGTCGAGGTCCAGCCGGACGGCTCGCAGCGGACGACGAGCCCGAGACCGGCGACGGGCCTCGTGCAGTCCCCCGTGGAGAGGACTTCCACCGCGGGCGAGGACCGCTCGCCCATCGGCGCGCCGTAAGCGGTCTGCACCGCGGCAGCGGCGAGAGCGGCCAGGAGGAACGCGACGGCGACCGCCGCGGCCTCCAGTCTCCGGGGCCGGGGCCGTTCCGGTTCGTCGCGGCGCAGCACGGCCGGGGCGGCCAGGCGCAGGCCGAGGAGGACCAGCAGCACGAGGCCCGCGGCGAGCACGAGCATCGCGGCGGCGTCGAAGAGGACGTTCATCGGGGCGCTTTCGAGGGGGAGGGGCCGAGGGGTCAGGCGCCGTCGCGGGCGGGCTGCGTGGTGCGGTTGCTTCTGCGGACGAGCCAGATGAGGAGGGCGGCGGCGAGGATGCCGGGGCCCATGTGGACGAGGAGGACGCCGATGAGGCTGGGGCCGCCCCAGTCCTCGGCGTAGCTGGACGGGTCGGAGTAGTCGATGATGAAGGGCTCCATGAGGGCCCGGACGATGAAGAAGCCGCCGACGACGAAGGCCAGGACCCAGAGGACGCGTTTCATGGCACGACTCTAATGGGCCGGGCGGCGCTTCAGGTGCCTGGTGATGCCGACGGCCAGGAGGAGCTGGGCCGCGGCGTACGTGGACATGACGGCGAGGCCCGAGAACGGGATGTCGAACCCGGCGACGCCGAGGCCCAGGATCATGTCGGAGACGACGAACAGGAGCCCGCCCCAGCCCGCGAGATGCCCTGCGGCCCGGGCGAAGCCGAGCCCTGCGGCGGTGGCGGCCATCGCCACGAGGAGGAGGCTGTACACGGCGACGGGCGCGGCGAGGGGGCCGAGGCGGGTCCACAGGGCGGTGATGAGGCCGGCCCAGAACGCGAAGTAGCAGAGGAGCACCAGGCGGCGGTTCCCGAAGGCGCGCAGGGCGCCCAGGTTGGCGAACGCGCTGATGTAGAGGACCTGCATGACCGCGAAGAGCCCCATGCCGACGAGGAACGCGGGCGTGCCGTCGACCAGGAGCGCGAGGTCGGCGGCGCACGCGAACAGCAGGCCCGCCGCGAACAGGCGGCCCGCGGTCTGACCCGGCTCGACGACGGTGAGGAGGTATCCGAGGAGCAGGAGCGTCAAGGCGCTCTTGCTGACCCACCTGACGGCGTCCCAGCCGAGGGCGACGGCGAGGAGCTCCGCGGCGAGGACCGCGGCGAAGGCCCACAGCCACGCGCGGGCGGGCACGCGGGCGGGGGAGAGGGGATCGCTCATGGACCGGGACGCTACAGGACGCCCCGGGTCAGCCGAGGCGCTGGATGTTGACGGTCTCGCCCTGGACGACGTTGCTGGGGGCGCCGCTGAAGAAGTTGTTCTGGAACTTGACCTGCTGCCCGGCCTGGTTCACCTGCGTCACTTCGATCTTGCGGCCCGCGAGCGTCTCGAGCTGCGCGAGGAACGCGGGGTCGGACGCGGCGGTCGCCTCGATGGCGGCGGCGAGGTCCTCGACGGAGACGCGCCCGGTCTCGGCCCGCATGAGGACCGCTTCCTGCTTGTCGTCCTTGGCGAAGCGCTCCTTGACGAAGCGTCCGGCCGCGACGATGCCGCGGGCGGCCTCCTCGGCGAGCTTCCCGGCCGCGGCGGTGGCGATCGAGACGAGAATCGGGTCCATGGGGTGTGCTCCTTCGTCGTGGGCCCTCCCGAGTCTATTCCGGTGCGGCCGGATTCGCGGCGGTGAGGTTCCAGAGGGTCACGGCGTGGCCGCCGTGCTCGTAGCCGAGGGCCCCGACGGAGGCGGTGTCGATGGTGAAGTCGCGGCCGTCGCGGGGCGGGCGGCCGAGCCAGCGGGCGGCGGCCACGCGGAGGCTGTGGCCGTGGGCGACGAACGCGACGTCGCCTTGGACGAGGAGCGGCTCTGCTTCGGCGAGCGCCCGGTCGAGCCGTTCGGCGACCTGCGCGGGGCTCTCGCCTTCAGGCCCCTTGCCGCCGTCGGTCCACAGCGACCAGTCCGGGTCAGTCGCGGCGATCTCGTCGCTGGTGCGGCCCTCGTAGTCGCCGTACGCCCATTCGGCGAGGTCCGGGATGACGGCGTCGACGGCGAGCCCGGCGAGGTCGGCGGTGACCAGGGCCCGCTTGCGCGGGCTCGACCAGACCGCGGCGAAGCGGCGGCCCGCCAGGAGCGGCGCGAGCGCCTTCGCCTGCGCCGCACCGCGTTCGGTGAGGTCGAGGTCGGTCACGGACGTGTGCTGGCCGGAGGCCGACCAGGTCGTCTCGCCGTGGCGGATGAGCACGATCTCTCCCATGCCCGCCACCCTAGCCGCCGGGCGCGGCCGCCACGCGCGTTCAGGCGGCCCCGGCGAGGAACACGCCCATGTGCCCGTCCGCGTCGGTCCAGCACGCCTCGGGCGCGAAGCCGGCGGCGCGCAGCTGCGACTCCAGATCCCCGCGGTGGAACTTCACGGAGATCCCGGTGCGGATCTCCTCGCCGACCGCGAACGACGCCTCCAGGTCGAGGTCGGCGACGCGGACGGTCATCGGCTTCATCGCGCGCAGCCGCATGTCGATCGTGTCGGTCCCGCCGTCCCACAGGGCGACGTGCTCGAAGTGCGCGGGCTCGAAGTCGGCGCCGAGGCGGTGGTTGACGACGTTGAGGACGTTCCGGTTGAACTCGGCGGTGACGCCCGCGGCGTCGTTGTAGGCCGCGAGGATCACCTCCGGGTCCTTGACCAGGTCGGCGCCGACGAGGAACCGGTCGCCGGGGCGCAGGGCCTCGCGCAGGTCCTGGAGGAACCGGCCGCGCTCGGGGCCGGTGAAGTTCCCGAACGTGCCGCCGAGGAACGCGACGAGCCGCGCGCTCCCGTTGTCGGGCAGCTGGGAGAGGTGCCGGGTGAAGTCGCCGACGATCCCGCCGAGCCGCGCGTCCGGGTAGGCCGCGGCCAGCTCCGCGAGCACCTCCCGGACCTCGCCTTCGGCGACGTCGAAGGGCCAGAACGCGTCCAGGCGCCCGGCCGCGGCGAGCGCGTCGAGGACCGGGCGGATCTTCTCGGCGCGGCCCGCGCCCAGCTCGATCACGGACACCGGGCCGGTGCCGAACGCGGCGATGCCGGCGGCGTTGTCGCGCAGGACCGCGCGCTCGCTGCGGGTCTGGTAGTACTCCGGCTGGCGCGTGAGCTCGCCGAACAGGCGCGAGCCGCGGCCGTCGTAGTGCAGGCGCATCGGGAGGTGCTTGGGCCGCGAGGTCAGGCCGCGCCGGACGTCGAGGCGCAGCGCCGCGTCGAGGTCGTCCTCGGCGATGCAGATCCGCAGTTCCTGGTGTGACACGAGTCCAGTTTATGCCGCCCGTGTCCGAGTTGCGGGCGTGTGAACGACGCGGGTCAGGGCGCGCCGGGGACGGTGCACGCGTGGGCGGCGATCTGGCTCGCGTACCGCAGGGCCGCGGCGACGACGGTCGAGTTGCCCCAGGACGCGAGGCGGTCGAGGCGCATCCAGCCCGCGGAGGTGAGCCAGCCGATGAGGCCCGAGGTGTACGCGTCGCCCGCGCCGATCGCGTCGACGAGGTCGACGGGCGGGGCGGTCGCCTCGGTGGTGTGGTTGCGGTGGAACGCGACCGACCCGGCGTCGCCGAGCGTGACGACGACGAGGTCGGGTCCGAGTTCGAGCCACTCGCGGGCGACCCGGTCCACGGGGACCCCCGGGTAGAGCTGCGCGAGGTCGCGCTCGGAGACGCGCACGAGGGTCGACAGGCCCACGAGCCGCTCGGTGCGTTCGCGGACCTTCGCGGCCTCGCCCATCGCGCCGAGTCGGATGTTCGGGTCGAACGTGACGGGCACGGAGCCGCGGGCGCGGTTGACCCAGTGCTCGATGGCGCGCGCCGAAGGCTCCAGGTACGCGGCGAGGGACCCGAAGTGGACGAGGTCGACCGTGCCCGGGTCGGGCTTGGGCAGGGCCCGGCCCTCCCATGCGAAGTCGGCGGTGCCGGTCGTCCAGTAGTCGTAGTGGGCGGTGCCGTCGCCGTTGACGACGGCGAGGCCGAGTGTCGAGGGCAGGTCGGTGCGCTGGAGCCAGTCGCGGCGCACGCCCGCGGAGATGTGGCGGCGCCATACGCGGCGCCCGAAGTGGTCGCCGCCGACCGAGCCGACGAGCGCGGTCGGGATGCCGCGCTTCGCGAGGGCGACGGCGGTGTTCGCGGGCCCGCCGCCGCAGGTGGGGCGGAGCTGGCCGCCGGGCGCGGGCACGAGGTCGATGACGTTCTCGCCTGCCACGAGGATCAACGGGGGCTCCTTCCGGTCGGGCGCGAATGCCGCTGCCCGAAAGGTTATTGCAGTGCCTCCCGGGGCCGGAAGTCGGATTCGCGCCTCGTTGGCGGCGTGCGTCCCGGTTCGGCCGCATCGCGGCCGGGCCGAGCCTCGTGCGCCACGCCGCGGCGGGGCGCCTCGGGGCGCCGCGGCGCGGTCGTCCAGGATGGGGGCATGTCCAGCGAAGAGGTCAAGGCCGCCGCCGACGTCGACATCGACGAGGCCCGCGCGGCCGCCGAGGCGAACGCCGAGTCCGCGAAGGCGAAGCGGCCCCGGCCGCGGCGGATGCGCGACATGGCGTTGTCGATGGCGGTGCTGCTGGTACCGCTCGGCCTGTTCTACTGGGCGTGGAGCTGGCTCGCCGAGGACCGGCAGGTGAGCGTCGTCGACACGAGCGAGAACTACGCGACGGCCGCGAGCCTGGGCCTGCCCGCGATCGCGCCCGCGCTGAGCGAGGACTGGAAGCCGATCTCCACGCACCTCGCCGCCGACGGGGACGTCACGACCCTGCGCACCGGCTGGTACTCGCCCGACGGGAACGGCCTCCAGCTCGCCGAGACCTCCGGCGACGCGACCGAGGTCGACGAGGGCCTCACCGGCGCCGGCACGCCCGTCGAGTCCGCCGGGATCGAGTGGGCCTCGTACGAGCTCGACTCCGGCGAGGCGTGGGTCGCGGTCATCGACGGCGCCACCGTGGTCCTGTCGGCCGAGACCGACGGCACGGGCGACCTCGACGACCTCGCCGCGGGCGTCGCCGCCGCGTCCTAGACGCGCCGCCCGAAGGGCGTGGGCGGGTGGGCCAAGGGCGTGGGCGGGTGGGCTAGGAGTACTGCCGTCCCTAACCCCCACCCATCCGTAGATGACAGTTTCACGAATTTCAGGCGTGACTCATGTTGCGCATGTGACCATGAAACTTAGTCATCAGGGGATGCAATGGCAAATCACCGATCCAGGTCCCGCGCGAAGATAAGCCGGTCCGGGCTCCGCATCGTCGGCGTTGTCCGCCTGTCGCGGGTGACCGACGTGACCACGTCGCCCGAACGTCAGAAAGAAGCTATCGAACGCTGGGCGGCCGAGAACGGGCACACCATCGTCGGCTGGGCAGAGGATCTCGACGTATCGGGATCGACCGACCCGTTCGAGCGTGACGAGCTCGGTCCCTGGCTGGTCGAGCGGACCGGCGAGTTCGACGGGCTCTGCGCGGCCAAGATCGACCGGTGGGCGCGAAGCATCGTCCATTTCTCGAAGCTCCTGGCATGGTGCGAGGAGCACGACAAGCTCGCCGCCACCGCCGACCGGCAGCTGCACACCTCCGAACCGTCAGGCAAGCTCATCGCCTACGTCGCGGCGATATTCGCAGAGATGGAACTCGACGCCATCTCAGAGCGAGTGTCCTCGGCACGGGCGAAACTGCGTCAGCAAGGCAAGTGGCCCGGCGGTATGGCCCCGTTCGGCTACCAGACGACCCACGACGAGCTGGGCCGCGCGACCGGCCTCGCGATCGATCCCGAGCGAGCCCCATGGGCCCGCGCTATGGTCGCCAACCGGCTCGAAGGGTGGTCGTTCCAGAAGATCGCGGACTGGCTCGGCGAGCAAGGGGTCACCAGCATCAAGGGCAAACCGTGGGTCGGGGCAACGGTGGCGAAGTTCCTCGGCGGTCGTCACCTCATCGGCCAGGCCGTGCATCAGGGGAAGACCGTGACCGACGGAGCAGGCGAGCCCATCCAGTTCGCCGAACCGCTGATCTCCTTCGAGGACTTCGAGGAACTCCGGCCGAAGACGAACGTGCGCAACGACGGCACGGGACTGAGGCGCACCACCCGCCCGAAGACGGAGCTCTACCTGCTCAGGGACTTCCTGCGGTGCGGCGGTTGCGGTAAGAAGATGTACCGCTTCGTCAACACCAGCAGAGGCGTGGTCTACATCCGATATGGCTGCAACGGGAACTTCAAGCAGTGCCCGGCGCCCGCATCCGTCAAGCTCGATCGCACCGATCAGGCGGTGACCGAGCAGTTCCTCGATGCGTTCGGCGACCAGGAGGTCTACGAGCACAAGTTCATCCCCGCCACCGGCACGGCCGCGCAGCTCGAACGACTGGCCCGGACGATCAAAGACCTGCGGGACGACCGCGATGCCGGGCTGTGGGAGGGCGAGGACGAGGAATACCGTGCTCGGATGAAAGCGCTGATCGACAAGCGCGGCCAGCTCGAAGCCCAGCCAGCCGACGAGGCCCGGTGGGAGTACGTACCCACCGGGACCACCTACTCCCAAGCATGGGAGGCAGCCGACATCGCAGAGCGGCGGGATCTCCTCGCCACAGCTGGGTTCCACGCGGTGGCCTGCCGCTCGACCATCAAAGCGCCCGATTGGTACGACCCCGACCAGGGCGCCGAACTCGCCCTACGCACCTGCATCGTCTACGTCGGCTGGAGCCTGCAAACCCTCTGACGCGTTCGTGACGTAGCTCTTGAGCGCGAGCCTCGGATCGGCGGCCGAACGGGCGATGACGCCCTCGGCCGCCGCCCCGGCCACCAGTTGCGAACCGTTTCGCGTCAAGCCCCACAAGCACCGGGCAATCGTGGCGTTGAGCTTCGACCCCTCGCAGTCGGCCAATACGGGCACCAGCCCAAGACGTTCCGGCACGCCCTCAGGAACCCCGCGCCGCCATCGAGCCGTATCGAACAGCGCGAGACGACGCACCGTGAGCCCGTAGCCGTGCCCGATGCCGACCCCGTACCACTCGCCGTGATGGGCACCTGGACCCAGCACCGCGAGTTCGCCAGCGTGGAGCGCGACCCATGCGGCGAAACCGAAGTTATCCCGCCCGATACCCGCCACGGCCTCGGATTCGGGCACGAGCCACCGAGTCCGACTCGCCGCCCGCACAGTGACCGGCTCTCCGGCTGGTCCCGCCGCGAGATTGACGCCGGGAAGGTCGCCTTGTGAAGCGCTGGCAGGCTCGATGACGACGATGACGTGCGTGCCGTCGATCTTCTCGGTCACGGTCCACTGCTCGGACAGGCGGATGGTCTTCGCCCAGGGCGGTACCCGTTCAGGCCCGCTCACTGCGCTGTCGCTCCCCGAACGTGCAGGTCCCGGAATGCTCTGCCGTGGGACTGGCGTGACGGAGACGGTATTACGGTCTCGTATGGACCATTGGTGTCCCGCCGTCGCCGAAGGCGATCGGCCCTCCATGCCGGTTGCTGTCCCATCTCCCTCGCCCCGACGGAACGTATGTATCGGACTAGCAACAGACCCCTGGTACTGCCCTTGGCCTGCCCCTATCCCCTGCGACCGGCTCTCGGTTGCGGCGGGACCGGTGTGGGGACCAGCGTCGGGCAAAGTGTGGGCCCCAGTGTCGGGGCCGGTGTGCCCCGAATTCGGTCCTGTCATGAAAGCACCGCCCTTATACCAAGCATGCGGAGACTCACCCGCTCCGCATGACCGACAGGTCGCCAGCAGTCACCGAACAGCCCGTTCACGGCCGTGGTCGTTGCGACCACGAACGGGAGGGTGTGCCTAGCGAGCCGGTGGTGAAGGTTCGCCTCTCGGCGGGGCCGAGTCAACTGAACGAGGACTCTGCGGTGTCCGCCGACCGGTTGCCGGGAGGCATACCGGTCGAGCTTCGCAGTAAGGATCTCCAGCGTCTCGCTCCCGGTGTCGTACTCGAAGAAGTACGTCCCTGCTGCTTCGCTGTCTCCCACGAGCGTCATGGCACCATCGGGCCGGACCTTGCCAAGGAACATCGATGCAGCTTCATCCTCGCTGCGCCACTCGGCCAACCGCACTGACCCGCCGTCAGCGCGAGCCTCAGCGGCAATCGTGGTGAAGAAGCTGTTGACGCCTTCGAGATGGCTGCGCTTCTGCGACACCGCCAGTTGGTGGACCGCTTGCGTAACGGCGGACTTCGTGGGTGGCGTCTCGTTCCTTCGCCAGGCATGTACGGCGGCACCCCAGATGCCGAGTGCGTACCTGAACGCGGAGCGGTTGTCGTCACGGAAGCGAGCGAGGACTTCCATTTCCGCCAAGGTGACCAGTCGGATGCGTGCCGCCCACCTGGACGGGAAGCACAGGTCGGCGAGTTGGTCGGCGGTGAAGATGCGGTGGCGGGCCAACAGGTCGATGATCTGCATGTCCCGCCCGGTCAGGCGTTCGAGAACTTCTGAGAAGTCCTTCGCAACCTGACCGGGGATGCGTCGGGCGCTCAAGCGGCATCACCCCACTCTTGCTCCGCCTGCTCGTCTTCGGGCGACCGCCGTTGCCGGGCTTGGATCTCGGCTGCACGACGTTTAGCGAGCTGTTGAGCTTCCTGCCACATTGTCGGCGCCGCCGCTGGCCTTGGCCTCGGGGACCGTCCGAAGACTGCGTCTCGGATCAGATTCGCCGCCCCGACCACTGGCGCAGGCCCCTCTGTGCGGAGCGTGAAGGCCGGCGTCGGAACTCCGTTCACGATCAATCGGCAGGCCGCCTCGAAACCATCGAGATGCGACAGGTCGTCCTCGCCGAGTTCGGGCAGCGTGTGCCGCGCCAGCCGGTGCGCATCCTCCGGAGAGGAGTTGAACAGCACCTTGTTGCGGGCGTTCGCAGAGATCGCATCGGCCAGTTTCTGATCGAGTTGCCCCAGGTGCTGATGCGCCAGCACGAGGCCCATGTGCATGCCTCGGGCCTCGGTCAAGACGTCCTCGAACGCATGCGGCAGGTTCAAGAAGTTGTGGCACTCGTCGATGTACAGCACCGTCTCCGGGCGTTTCTCGTCCGGCAGCGCGGAGCGCTGAAGCCCGCACTGCCATGCCTTCCCCACCAGGATCGACCCCAGCAGCGGCACCGCCGTGTCAGGCAGCTCGCCCTTGGGCAGTCGCGCCAGCACGGTGCCGCCACCGTCGAGCACCTTACCGATATCGACCGGCTTGGTCGGCCTGCCGATGGTGGCACGCATGAACTCGTTGCCGAACAGCATGTCAAAGCGCGAGAGGATCGGCCCGATCGCCTGCTGGCGGGTGTGCGTGTCCATCTTGTCGGCCCACCAGTCCCAGAACACGTTCAGCGTCTCGTCGTCGCCGATGCGCTCCTTGACGTGCTTCCATTGCGAGGGATTCATCAACACCTGAGGCAGATCGACCAGGTCGTACCCGCAGGTCAACACTGTTCGCAGCCCATTGCGCAGGATGTAATCCGCGCGCGGGCCCCAGTGCTGCGACCACAGCCGGTTACAGATCCCCACGACGTGATCGATCGCAATCTCCCGGTTCGGACCTGACAGCGGGAAGAACCCGTGCCCGGCGGGCTCTGCCGCATCGATCAACACGAGCCGGTCCGCCACGGTCGCGGGATCGAGCCTGTCGAGCAGGTCGTTCACCAAGTCGCCCTTCGGATCGATCACCATGACCCCGATCCCGCTCCGGATGTCGGAGAGGATCATGTTCTGCAGCAGCGTTGACTTGCCCGTGCCGGTCGCACCGAGCACGTGCAAATGCTGGCGGCCGTCAGCCGCAGCAAGGCCGACCTTCCGGCCACCTTGCGCAGCCCGTCCCAGCGGCTTCACCCTTCGGCCTCCGCGAGGAACCTGTTCGGGAGGGCGGACCCGTCGCGCCCGTGCACGCTCCAGGGACGGCACGATCGCATCGAACGGCAGATGCGCCAACGTCGCAATCTCGGCCGTATTCACCAGCACCGCCGAACCCGGGCTCCAGCCGTTGATCAATCGCTCCGGGCGATGCAGGCGCTTGCGTCGCACCACGCCGCCAGGTAGGGCACGGACCGCCGAACCCAGATGCTCGGCTTCCCGGCGCAGCCGCGCCCGTCCCCCAGAAGGCACGCTGACGGCCCATCGGACCGAGGCCGACCACCATGCCGAACCACCCTTGAGTCGCTCCTGCATGATGCGGCGCTGGTGTTGAATCCACTCTGACTCCGGCGCCGGTGCAGTAGGGCCAGCCTTGCGCTCCGCGTCGAGAGTGACCACGCTGAGCCCTAGGTTCATGAATCCCTTCAGCGACGACGTGACGACATCATCGCGACCGGACGACCACGCGCCCTTCGCAATCCGAGACATCTGCCGTCGGCCGACCGGAGACGCGGCAACTTGAACCACTAGTTCCACGTCCGAATCGACTTCATCCACCAGGTGGCAGAGCGCTCGCAGAGGATCAATCCCCTGTTCTACGAGTACCGGATGCGGCTCGAACCGCGCCCAACCGAGCCTGCCACCTGCGGTGAGCCCTTGAGGCTTCAATGGCGGCTCAGCGTCCACGATTCGAGTGCCTGCGCCAGGCCATGCCGCCTCGACCGCACCGAGCACCGAAGCGGTGTTCACACACCCTGGTACCCAGACCCGCATCGTGAGCCGACGCCCGGTCACGCGCATCTCCCAGACCAAGTGCGGCTGTCCGAGCCAGTACCGGCGCCACGCCGGCCGGGCGAGGAATCCCAGTTGCTTCCAGAACACCTCCCCGCCTGACTCGTCGACCACCTGCGGGGCGGCGATCTCGACATACCGAGCGCTCGACTGCCACCGAGCCCGGTCGCGAGCGTGGAGGATTCGCCGGGCCACTTGTACGACGACCCAGGCAGCCGCGGCAACCGCCGCCACTATAAGGATGAGACGGACCTGTGGACTCGCCCACAAAGCCGCCGCAATCTGCCTCAGCACTGTCCCTATCGAAGCGAACATGCTACCGTTCAAAACATCGCTCATGGTGATTCCCCAATCGTTGAATGAGCGCAGTGATTCAGAAGCGGGCCAGCGCGGTCCGCAACCGATGAACAGCGAGCCAAGCCTCCAGCCAGGCACGCGAATATGCAGTTAGACCTTGCCGGATGCACCTATAGCGTTGCGCCGCATAGACATTCATCGGGCATGGCGAAAGAAAAAGGGAAGCCTTGGAAGCGCAGATCGCGCACTCAAACGGCGATAGTCTCTGGCATCAGCATGACGACTAAGGTCCGTGGCCCAAAGCAGTCCATCAGTCTAGCACGATTTCAGATGGCCTCGGATTACCAATTCGACTCGGCAAGCTGTATCGCGCTTGCCTTACGAATATGAGTCTCGAAGTCTGTGAGAGGCACCCAAGATTCCACTCAGATCTTTGTTGGATCTCGCCTTCACACCGCATCCATGCCGATCCACGCCTCGTACCTGCCGAGCGCAAGCTTCGCTGCCCTAGAGGCTTTCCCGCGATGCCGGGTGGGGTTGCAGGAGGCTGGTGCCTCCCGTCTTAGTCTTCTGCCATGCAGTCGCCTTGGGACCGCTCGAACTCCACTCACGCCCTGCTCGCAGCATTCCCGGCCAGGATGAGCGGCAACGTGCAGCGCGTCGTCTCGATCATCCCTGGCGCACAGTACCCGCCGACCGGAACCTTCGCGGTTGCGGTTCAAGGCGAGACCGTCTCGATCCCCTACCGGATCTACAGCGAGGAACTCGACCCCTCCTTGGAACGAGCCCTGACCGGGGCACAGCGTGTCATAGCGCGCTGCCTATACTCCCGGCACCACGACGGCTATGTACGCCAACGAAATCTGAAGCTGCTCCTGGATTCGATGGAGCCGTGGGTTGCCCCGTTCGTGATGCAGTTGGCCGGCGAGTACGTGTTGGAGATTCTCGAGACCATCTGCCAGGGTCTGGGCGGGCTCGCTGTCCCAGGTTCGGTCGAGCGTCGGCTCTACGGCGAGTTCATCGTGCAGAATCCGGGATTCTTTGCGAGCACGGAACGACGAGTGGTGAGTTACTGGACGTGCTATTACCGCAGGAAGTACCCCGAGTTCGGAAGGTACCCGGGTTCTGAGCTGATGGAAGCGTTCCGAGCCGCCGCTTCGGAACGGCAAGGCTCGCGGTGGCCGCGGAACACGCCGCCTCCGTTCGCAGGGATGTTCGACAGAAGTGCTTGAAGGAACGGCCCGGGAGGGTTGGATCGAGCCGTTCTGGGATGCGGGGAAGCGGGGCCGCGCCTCCACCTTGGCGCAGCCCCGCACTTGGGAGAAAGCTCAGTGCTGCTCGTGCGCAGCGGCGTGGACGAGGATCGCCTCGGATTCGAAGCGCCATTGACGCCTGCGTTCGTCAGGTGTGCCTTTCCACCCGGGCCGAGTCACGAGGCCGCAGATGCGCCCGCTGTCGTGGAGCAGATCCGCGACCGGCGTGAGACCGTTCTCGGTGTTCACCACGCTCAGCACCGCATGTTCGGGGGCCGAGGTGGGCTCGACGGCGAACCGGAACCCGTCAAGGTCGAACACCCCAAGGACACTCGTCGGCAGTGGAGCGGGGCGCGTGGGCCGGGCGTTCTCGGCGTGCCAGTCGGCGATGAGCGAAGCGATGTGATTGCGCTGCTGGGTTTTCCACGCCGGAGTCTGCTCGTTCCACGGGGGTTCCCATCGCACAGCTCGGACTACTCCGCCCGAGTGAACGGCGTACCCGATTTTGGCCGGATGGCTGTTGTAGTTCAGCCAGACTGAGGCGTATCCGGTCTTCCGACGGGCCTTGAGCCGTAGAACGTTTCCGTTCGGCGTCTCCCACTCGCCCAGGATTTCGAACTCGGCCGCAACGTTCAGACTCGTATCCTGCGTAGCCGCACGTGCCATGAGATTCCCCCACTGTCCTGCAAGTCTTCGATCGGGTGAAGCGACATCGGGATTTCCGTACATCGCGGGCCCTTGTCTTGCGCTGGTCGGCAAGCCGCCCGTAGCCTTGATTTCAGCAGGCACAAATCGTCCAAACCAGAGCATCGATGCCACATCTATGCGGCAAAAATGCGGCATCATGCCGCTGACCTGGAATATCGCGGAAATCCGAAGCGGAGGCGGGCCGTGGGGAAACGACGAGACGCACTCATCCGGCGCCGAAAGGCGATGGGCATCAGTCAAGAGGAAGTCGCGCACCGACTTGGTGTCGACCGGACCACCGTCTCCCGCTGGGATAGGGGCGAGAACGATCCGCAACCTCTGCACCGCCGCGAGCTTGCCGAGCTTCTGGGTGTCAGCGCAGTCGAACTCGACCGGCTCCTGTTCGACTCTGACGACCGGCTTCCGCATCAGACTGTCGCTGGCCGAGTAGCCACACGTCCGCATCTGGTCGAGTCCGCTGCCGTGACTGTCGAGGACCTCCAACGGATCGATCTGACCCGCACCCACTTCCAGGAGATGTACCGGCGAGTCGGCGGCGTACCGACCCTGCCTCGGATCAACGCCGTCCTAGACCAACGAGTCGCCCCGATGCTTCGTGCGGCCTACGAGAACAACCTCGGCAGACAGCTCTTCCGTGCGGCAGGAAGCCTCACCGCATTCGCTGGGGTCTGCGCCTACGACGCCGACCAGCAAATGGCCGCCACGGCCCGATTCGCTGAAGCCCTCAGTCTCGCTCGCGCCTCAGCCGACCTCCAGTTCGAGGGCTACCTCCATGCGCTGCTCGCCAACCTAGCCATGCACCTGGGCGAACTCGACCAAGTCCTCGACCACACCGAAACCGTCCTTGACATCTTCGGCGACCGTCTCAATCCCGCCCTCATCTGCGACCTCCACACCTTGGCCGCCAAAGCCCACGCCAGAGCCGCAAACACCACCGCCTGCCACCGTCACCTTGCCGCCGCCGAAACAACCGCCGAGCGGGCCTGGCAAGGCCCGGACCTCCCCGAAGCCTCCTACATGACCGCCGGGCTCATCCAGCTCCAGACAGCCGAAGCCCTACGCCGCCTCGGCGACACCACAGCCGCCCGCACCTACGCCGACGAAGCCATCCGAACCGCACCCAGCACTCACCTCCGAGGTCAAGTCCACCGCTGGGCCGGCTACTCCCTCGTCCTCACCGCCCAGGGTGAGATCGAGGAGGCCGCTGATGCTGCGACGACCATGCTCGCCTGCGCCATCGGCATGGAATCCGGCCGCCTCCACGACCGCCTCACCAGCGTCATGCGCGCCCTACGCCCGTACTCGGCAGAAGCACCCGTAGCGAGTACGCTCGAACGCGCCGAAGTCCAACTCGCGGAACCGGGAGCATGATGCGCTGGCAGGTCAACTCCAAGCGAACCCTCTACCGCGACCAGTGGGTCCACCTGCAAACCGCAGACATAGAACTCCCCGACGGCCGCCACCTCGACCACCGCCTCATCGAAACCGGCCCCGGTGCGGGAGCCGTCGTTGTCAAGGACGGCAAGGTCCTCCTCCTCTGGCGCCACCGCTTCATCACCGACACCTGGGGCTGGGAAATCCCAATTGGCGGCATCGAATCCGGGGAGACTCCCGACCAAGCCGCTCGGCGAGAGGTGGAGGAAGAGACGGGTTGGCGGCCGATCGGACAGCTTGTTCCGCTCGTATACACCCAACCATCGCCCGGACTAATGACTGCGGAGCACCACATCTTCAAGTCTGAAGCGGCTCAGTGCTTTGGCGATCCCCTAGACGCGTTTGAATCTGAACGCGTTGAGTGGGTGCCACTAACGGACATTCGGGCACTTATTCACAAAGGCGACATAACTTCTGCGACGACCATGGTTGCCCTACTGTGCTTCCTTCTTTGATCACAAAGATCGAGCACATGTACACAGGTTGACTTTCCGTACCCAAAGGATCCGGGCATGGAGTAAGATCACAGCCATGACTAGCGGGATTGATTTACCCGCATAGCCGATAAACCCGAAAGCGTTTGCACTCCGAGTTAATGCGTTGGCTGGATCAAATGTCAGATTTTTCAGAGATTTCCCTGGTTGGGCGCGAAAGTGAACTTTTGCAACTCGCGAATTCCGCAAGTCCTATAACTCTCTTGATCGGCGACTCAGGAGTTGGCAAAAGCGCACTTCTTGCACAAGCCCAACTCGCAAGAGTCGATGCAGTATGCCCTCCGCCCGTGAGGATCAAGGGACTACCTGGCGGGCTTCAGAACGCGCTGCTCGAAGCGCTGGTCGGCGCCATCGAAAAGCTCTCGATCTCGACAACAATGACACATGACATCGTAAATGTCGTGGTTGCAGCATCTAAAGGAATCGCAAAAGAACACTTGAAAGATTTGGGTGCCGCGGTTGGCGGTGTAGTCCTGGATATGATTCTAGACCGACTTGGCCCTACCGTTAAAGATCTAGTCCATAAGGGCTATAAGCAACTTTCAAAGATTCGAGACTCAAGCTTGATCGATAGGGTCAAGAATTCATCCGATCCCGATGTTATTGAGATTGTTGTTGAGCTTGCCTCGGAGTTGAATGATCTTATCGAGGGCAGGCAAGTGATACTTGCCCTCGATGACGCCGAAACGTTGACTCCCGATGATTGTCTACGGCTGGCATATCTGGCCGAATCCCTTCCTGACGGTATTCTAATCCGAGTTGCATTCTCTACGTGGAATATCACTCTCATCCAAAAAGCCAATGATGTCTTTACCGAGAACATGAGTCGAATCGAACTCCGGGGGCTTGGTCTAGAATCGATACGGCTCTGGCTCCAACGCGAGAATCTCCCGGCCGAGCATGCTGAGGAACTACAATTGGCTTCAAACGGGTACCCCCTGCATGTGGCTGACGCGATCGAGCTGTTGCATCAGGGCCAACCGGTCTCAGTAATAGCTCGATATAATCCCGCGGAGATTCTGAGAGTTCGAACACAATCGATATGGCAGCGCCTCGGAGATCGAGAAAAATTGGCCATAAGCATGCTGGCCGTGTTCCCAGTTCCCCAGACATCCTCGCTCATTGAACAATACCTTGGGCTCGAACCTCTGGCTTGGGCGATCTTGCGTGGCTCCCTTTGCGATTCAGGAATTTTTGTTCGGTCAGATCATCCATGGTTTCACGAACTGCGCAGAAGGTGCGTATGGAATGAAATCCTGGAAGAGGATCAACAGGCAGAATCTGCACGCCTTGCTCGCGAGTTCCTGGGCACCGTAGTTAGTTTCGGAACCGCTCCTGAAGACGTTCAAACATACGCTGAAATTGCCCGTTTCGATCGTAACCTCATGGAAAGGAATCTACAAGCCGCGGCCGTGTACTCAGCTACCAGCTCTGAGCTAGCAGTACTTGGTGCCCTACTTGAACTAACTGAGCATTTCAATACGAGAGGGGCTCTCGAGGTTGGAAATGTACTAAATCACGCCAGAACCGAGTTTGCGATTGTCTCTGACCTAGAAGTCGCGCTGGAGCTCCTAGCCAACAAAGGTATCTTGATCGTAGACGAATCTGATCAAGAAACAGTAGTGCAAGCTAACTGGCATGACCCTGAGATTGAGATAATGATCGCAGGTCGATGTGCATCGGAACTCCAAAGGATCCCGATCCCAAGTTTGGCTTCCTACTTGTTTGGCGTTAGCCTAAAACAGGTACTAGGGAGATTCCGAACGGTTCAATATGGTATTGGAAGGCCGAGTATTTCATCGCTCTCCAAGATCGCAAAATCCTACGCAGATAACGCAAGGTATTCATCCTCAGGCGAGACCAGAATCCTTCACTACCTTATTGCCAAACTGGAATTCGGCAACACACCTTTGTACCTGGTTGCAGAGTACGATGAC
Source organism: Glycomyces sp. NPDC047369 (assembly GCA_040643255.1). Classification (GTDB taxonomy): domain Bacteria; phylum Actinomycetota; class Actinomycetes; order Mycobacteriales; family Micromonosporaceae; genus Glycomyces. The sequence continues at coordinate 289,417 of JBEYTX010000007.1, forward strand.
TTCGCAGAGCGTGACCATGTCATAGGTATTCTCAATCGTTTTTCAGAGACAATTTGGAAAAAAGAGCTTCGGCCAACATACGTAAACCGACACCCTATGGAAAAGATTCCTTCGGAGCGTTTCCAGTTGGCCGCGCAAAACCTTGAAGCTATCGATACGGCGATCGAGCATCCTCAGCAAGAAAATCATAGTAGCAGCGCCTTTGATCGCCTGATGAATGAACGTACATTGTTGCTAAGCTGCCTTCGAGAACTGGCTTCGCCGCAAGAACGGCACGCATTGGATCTTGAATCAAGTATTGGGTTTCTATTTGATGGCGATATGGGCTACAACATAGTTTGTAAGGTTTCGTCAGGTAGAAATGCACGGCGAGTGCCGGGACTGCTACAGATCGATCCTGGGAGTGTATTTCGAGGATTGCATATCGAACGCATCGCCGGGATCATCGAGAAGGAGTATGTAAGGGACATAGTAATCAGAATGGGAACCAACGTTCAAGACCCTCTGCAGTATGCCCTTAAGTTTGTCAAACGCGCGGCCAATGAGTTCAACAAGACTCAGAATCGCGTCAAGATCGCATTTGAGTCGAACACCCTGATTTCACGCATAGAAGACTCCATTCAGTCTTCCCAGGATGATGCAAACTCGATCGCTTCAACACTTCCTGTACGATACAAGCTTCTGAATAAAAAACCGGAGAGGCTATATATTTGCACTTGGAAGGATACCATAAGAGATGGATTCGTCCCAAGCTCGTCTTATTTTTCGGTTACGACGGAGATCGAATCGCCGCCGTATGATGATATCGTCAAACTATACATTGCTGACCTGCCTTTTAATGGAATCTCCCGCGGGTCGATTAGTGATTTCCGTGAGCTCGGGGAGGAGCTTTTCGGAGTCAGCGGGGCAAGCATCACCTGCTGGAGCGATGGGAATTTTGAATCCTTCCTGGGGGAAAAACTCGGCTATCAATTCGACGAAGTTCAGATCGTTTACCCAGAAGTATAGTTCAGGTCACCCCTTGATTCCTCTGCATTAGTGTATGGTCCCTTTTCATCCTTCAAGGGTGCTGGCACATGTATTCGTCTTGGTTGGGCCGCCTCGCTCGCTCCCGCCCCGGGTGTGAAGGAGGCGACCCTTTCGTTCTACATCCCTGTGGCGATCTGGTTAAGGATGGCCAGCGCGAGTTCGCGCACATCGGTAGGGACACCCGCAAGGATGGGGCCGGCGAACGGCTCGATCAGCGACCAGGCAAGTTGCAGCGCCCCGTGGACTTCTTTCTCTTCGGGCTCCGGTTCCGTCAGAGCAGCCTCCGCCACGGCGATCGCGCCGAGCGCTGCCCCACGGTTGTGCTGGGGCATCTCCAGGCGACCGATCGCCTCGCGGATCTGATCTAGCGTCGCTATCAGATTGGCCCATTCAGGGGCGATGGACGCCTGCTGCTGGATCTGTACGACCGTCTCGTTGCCCCAGGCGAGCTGAGAAGAGACAACGTCCCCTTCGATGACGGGGCCGTCGTAGTAGTTGTTTGTGGTCGGGTTGACCGGTGTCATCGGCACCAGGCCCGCGTAGCCGGTGGCAGTCACCCGTCGGGTGACCTGTCGAGTAACAGTGCGACGCACCGTTACCTTGGCCGTGGTCCGTCGAATTGCCAACGGATCCTCCTTGTAAGCCAGCGTTCGAAAACGCGTCACAATGTGTGACCGCGTGATCTTAAGCCCGCCCTATGACACCACCCTGTTCGAACAGTTCGCGGCACCCTCCAGAGTTCTTCGACTTCACGGTGCGTTTCGGGTTCTTAGCGTAGTCGTCGGACCCTAGGGCGAAGATGAGGAAACTAGGCAATAGTGTGCATGATATAGTGGTTTACCTGCGGAAACGCATTTGTGAAATCGTCATCCCCGGGCACCCGGGGAACGGGTAGCGCCCATCATTCCTGGCGGGTCCGACAGAAACGGCCTCCCGCGGCCCGGATGTCGCCCGGACGGGCGAGGGTCCGCGATCAGTCCTCGTCTTCTCCCGCTTCGGGCTCCGTGCGGGCCCTGAGGCGCTCGCGGGCGCCCTCCAGGTGCGACTGGCAGCGGTCGGCGAGGGCCTCGCCGCGCTCCCAGAGCTTCAGGGACTCCTCCAGGGTCGCCCCGCCCGCCTCCAGGCGCTCCACCGTCGCGACCAGCTCGGCGCGGGCCTCCTCGTACGTCAACCGCTCGTCGCTCACGCGTCGTCCTCCCTTGTGTCCGTTGCTGTCTGCTCTGTCGTCGCCACGACCGCCGCGCGCAGCGAGCCCGCCGCGAGGCGCACCTCCACGGCCTCCCCGGCGTCGGCCGCGTCCCGCAGGACCGCCCCCGACGCCGTGTCGGTGACGATCGCGTACCCGCGGTCCAGTGTGGACTGCGGTGAGAGCGTGCGCAGCCGCGCCCGCAGGTGCTCCAGCTCGTCCGCCGACCGCTCCAGCCGCGAGTCGACCCGGGACCGCATGCGGTGCACCAGGTTCGCGACCGCCTCCGAGCGGGCCTCCAGCATCGACTCGGGCCTTGAGAGCACCGGCCGCGCCCGCATCGCCGCGAGCGCGTCCGACTCGCGGACGAGCATCGCGTTCAGGGCCTGGCGCAGCCGGGTGCGGCTGATGTTGAGGCCGCGCTGCTCCTCGGCGAGGTCCGGGACGACCTTCTTCCCGGCCTCGGTGGGCGTGGAGGCGCGCCAGTCGGCGACGTAGTCGAGGATCGGCGTGTCCGGCTCGTGCCCGATCGCCGACACCACCGGGGTGACGGCCTCGGCGACGGCCCGGCACAGCGTCTCGTCGGAGAACGGCAGTAGGTCCTCCATCGAGCCGCCGCCGCGGGCGATGACGATGACCTCGACGTCGGGGTCGCGGTCGAGCTCGGCGAGCGCCGCGCACACCTCGGTGACCGCGCGCGGCCCCTGGACGGCGACCTCGCGGACCGCGAAGTCCGCGGACGGCAGGCGGGCCTTCGCGTTCTTGAGCACGTCGCGCATCGCGTCCGAGGCGCGCCCGGTGATGAGCCCGATCCGGTACGGCAGGAACGGCAGCGGCTTCTTCCGGTCGGCCGCGAACAGGCCCTCCGCGGCCAGGAGCTTCTTGAGCCGCTCCAGCCGCGCGAGCAGCTCCCCGAGCCCGACCTGCCGGATCTCGCGCACGTGCAGCGACAGCGACCCGTTCTTGTCCCACCACTGGGCCTGCGCGCGGATGACGACCTGCGCGCCGTCGCGCAGCGGCGGGTCGCACGCGGCGACCGCCCCGGTGAAGTCCACGACCCGCATCGACACCTCGGCGGACGGGTCGCGCAGCGTCAGGTACACCGTGCGGCCCCGGTGGCTGATCTCGGTGATCTGCCCCTCGGTCCACACCTCCCCGAGCCGCGCCAGCCAGTCCCCGATCTTCTTCGACACCACCCGCAGCGGCCACGGGTTCTCGGCGCTCATCGGCGCCCCCGGCCCGGTGGCCGGTGCGTCCTGGCCCTGCGCTGGGCTGCTCTGCTCTGCGGCGGTCACGTGGTCAGCGTAACTGCGGGGTGTGACGAAACCGGGCGTGCGGCTACCATCGAGGCGTGGCAGACCCGAAGCGAGTGTTGTTGGCCAAGCCGCGCGGGTACTGCGCGGGTGTGGACCGGGCCGTGGTGACCGTCGAGAAGGCGCTGGAGCTCTACGGCGCTCCCGTCTACGTGCGCAAGGAGATCGTGCACAACCGGCACGTCGTGGACACCCTCGCCGCGAAGGGCGCGGTGTTCGTGGAGGAGAACGAGGAGGTCCCGCACGGGTCCGTCGTCGTGTTCTCCGCGCACGGCGTGGCGCCCGAGGTCCACGACCAGGCCGCCGAGCGGGGCCTCAAGGCGATCGACGCGACGTGCCCGCTGGTGACGAAGGTCCACAAGGAGGCCCGCCGGTACGCCGACGAGGACTACGACATCCTGCTCATCGGCCACGAGGGCCACGAGGAGGTCGTGGGCACCTCCGGGGAGGCCCCCGAGCACATCCAGCTCGTCGACGGCCCCGACGCGGTCGACGGGATCACCGTCCGCGACCCCGAGAAGGTCGTGTGGCTGTCGCAGACCACGCTCTCGGTCGACGAGACCATGGAGACCGTCGACCGGCTCAAGAAGCGGCTCCCGCTGCTCCAGAGCCCGCCGAGCGACGACATCTGCTACGCGACGCAGAACCGCCAGCAGGTCGTCAAGGACATCGCCGCCGAATGCGACGTCATGCTCGTCGTCGGCTCCAAGAACTCCTCCAACTCGGTGCGGCTCGTCGAGGTCGCCGTCCAGCACGGCGCGCGCGCCGGGCACCTCATCGACTTCGCGCACGAGATCCGGGAGGACTGGCTCGAAGGCGCCGCCACCGTGGGGCTGTCCTCGGGCGCGTCGGTGCCCGACAACCTCGTGCAGGACGTCCTCGCGCACCTCGCCGAGCGCGGGTTCACCAGCGTCGAGGAGTTCGAGCCGGTGACCGAGAAGATCACCTTCCAGCTCCCGCGCGAACTCGTCACCGACCTCCGCGCCGCCGGGCGGACCTGACCCGATCGGGTGACACGGGCGCCTGCGGCGCCCGTTCTTGTCGGACCCCCGCGGGAGGCTGGGACCCTATGCTTCCCCGGGTGGGTGGGGGTTAGGGATGGTCTTATACCTGGCCCACCCACCCAGTGGGTGGGGCGCGCCGGCCGGTCTACTCGTCCCACGCCGGGCGCCGTGCCGGCGTCACCACCGGGGCCGGGGACTCCGGCGGCTCGCCCGCGACCTCCAGCTCGCTGAAGCGCCGCGCCGTCACCAGCAGGCGCGACTCGACGCTGGCGACCGCCGCGTTGTAGGACCCGACCGCCGCCTCCAGGGACGTCCCGAGCCGCGCGAAGTGGCCCGCGACCGAGCCGAGGCGCTCGTGCAGCTCCCGGCCCAGCTTGTGGACCTCCTTCGCGTGCCGCGCCAGCGCCTCCTGGCGCCACGTGTGCGCCACCGTCCGCAGCAGCGCCATGAGCGTCGCCGGGGACGCGATGACCACGCCGCGCGCGAACGCGTCCTCCAGCAGCAGCGGGTCCCCGCGCAGCGCCGCGTCCAAAAAAGCGTCCGCGGGCACGAACAGGACCACCAGCTCCGGCGTGTCGTCGAACGCCCGCCAGTACTCCTTGCCCGCCAGCGCCTCCGCGTGCCGCCGCAGGTGCTTCGCGTGCGCCTTCAGCAGCTGGTCGCGCCCCGCCTCGTCCTCGATCTCCAGGGCCTGGAGGTACGCCTGGAGCGGCGCCTTCGCGTCGACCACGAGCGTCCGCCCGCCCGACAGGCGCACCACCAGGTCGGGGCGCACGCCGCGCCCGTCCACCGAACCGGTGTGCTGCTCGGAGAAGTCGCAGTGCTCGACCATGCCCGCGGCCTCGACGATCCGCCGCAGCTGCACCTCGCCCCACTGGCCCCGCACCTGCGGGGACCGCAGTGCGCCCAGGAGCCGCCCGGTCTGCTCGCGCAGGCCCTCCGAGATGTCCGCGACGCCCGAGAGCTGGATCCGCAGCTGCGCGTACGCGTCCACGCGCGCCTTCTCCACGTCGCCGAGGCGCGTCTCGTAGCGCTGCAACGTGTCCGCGATCGGCGCGAGGACCTGCCCGAGGGCCTCCCGCGAATGATCGGTCGCCTCGTACGCGACGGTCCGCAGGGTCGCCTCGAGCCGGTGCTCGTTCTCCGCGGCGGCCTCCAGGCGGGCCGTCGCGGCCGCCAGCTCCGCCGCCTGGCGCGACCGCCCGGCGAACCATCCCCCGACCCCGCCCGCCGCGAGGCACACCGCCGCCAATAGGACCCACGTCATACGGGCCAGTCTAAGCGGGCGGCCGCAGGTAGAGTCGGTACATGTTCCTGTGGTTGACCCTCCTGGTGGTGGCCATCCTGGTCATCGCCTTCCTCGTCCAGTCCAACAAGAAGCGCGCCCAGGCCGAGCTGGCCGACGCGCAGGCCGAGGCCCGCCGCCTGCACGAGCGCCTCGGCGGCCAGACGATGAACCTCGTGGCGCCGGGGGACAACCTGCCCGCCGCGCAGGCCCTCGCCGACGCCGGCGAGCGCTACACCGCGACCGGCTCCCAGATCGAGCAGGCGCAGACGATCCACCAGTACCGGCTCGCCGCCCAGACCGCGATCGAGGGCCTCCACTACGTGCGGGCCGCCCGCACCGCCCTCGACCTCGACCCCGGGCCCGAGATCCCGCAGCTGCGCGGCCACCGCAGCACCGGCGCGCTCACCGAGCCGGTCAGCGCCGAGGTCGACGGGCAGCGGTACACCGGCTCGCCGAACCCGAGCGACGAGAACCGCCACTACTACCCGGGCGGCAATGTGGACGGCCGTCCCGTCCCGTCCGGCTGGTACAACACGCCGTGGTGGCAGCCCGCGCTGGCGGGCGCCGGGGGCGCGCTCGTGGGCATGATGATCTTCGACGCGATGATCTCGCCCGCGTACGCCATGGGCGCTGTCGAGGGCGGGTACGCCGACGGCTACCAGGACGGCTTCGCCGACGGCGGGGACGCGTCCGCGGACGCGGGCGGCGACGGCGGCGGCGGCGATTACGGCGGGGGCGACTTCGGCGGCGGGGACTTCGGGGGCGGCGGGGACTTCGGCGGCTTCGAGTAGCCCGGAGACACGCGAGTTCGGCCCCCGCCCACTGTGGGCGGGGGCCTTTCGCGTGCCTGGGGGTGCAGAAGGGGTAATGCGGCCACTACTCGACGTGAGTCCCAAGCGCCCCAACCCCTTTGCGCAACCTTGTTTGTGATCTTGCTCACTTGAATCGGTCTACGTTCCGTTTCCGGAGTGTTGACGAAGCGTTACTCCGCGTCCCGGGCCGTCGCGCTTGCGCCGGGCTGCGCGGGAATCTCCCGAGTTCAGGGGCTCTGCCGCCCGCTTCCGGTACGGGCCCTTCGCCCGCTCCGCCGCATACGGCCGTTACCGGAGTTCTGTCGAGCGGTGACCGAACCGTGCGAAGTGGGGCCTTGTGCGTTCGTTTGTGGACTGGCAACGTGTCCTCGTCGGCGTCCGCGCATCCACGCGAGGCGCCGCTCGACCCCCCCACTCCGGGCCGTACCCAACGCCCGGAGACCAACAGAACAGGAGCCGTCGTGACGAATCCGCAACGACGATGGCGCAGGGCGCTCGCGGCTGCGGCCGCGGGCCTGCTGGTATCGGCCATGCCCGGTACCGCGGCCTTCGCCGAGTCCGACACCGACGCACTCATCGAGGACAAGGCCGCGGCCGACCTCCTCGCGGCGATCGAGTCAGCAGGCGAGGCCGAGATCTGGGTGCGCTTCGAAGGAGCCCCCGATTTCGGCCCCGCCCTCGCAGCAGACACCAAGACCGAGAAGGGCTCCGAAGCCGTTGCAGCGGCTCAGGAGTTCGCCGAGGCCTCGCAGAAGGACGTGATCGACCTCCTGGAGCAGTCCGGTGCCGACTACGAATCCTACTGGGGTTCCAACACCGTGCGCACCACCGGCGGCAAGGACCTCGTCGCCGACCTCGTCCAGGTCGCCAATGTGGACGCGCTCGTCCAGGCGCCCGAGTACGAGCTCATCGACCCCGTCCCCGACGGCGGCTTCGGGACCACCGCGACCGAGTGGGGCGTCGACGCGATCAACGCGCCCGACGTGTGGGACCTCGGCTACGACGGCACCGGCGTCGTCGTCGCCTCCATCGACACCGGCGTGGACTACGACCACCCGGCCCTGGTGAACCAGTACCGCGGCAACAACGGCGACGGCACCTTCACGCACGACTACAACTTCTACGACGTCGCGAACGCCTGCGCCGGGGACGCCCCCTGCGACACCAACGGCCACGGCACCCACACCATGGGCACCATGGTCGGCGACGACGGCGCCGGGAACCAGATCGGCGTCGCCCCCGGCGCCGAGTGGATCGCCGTCAACGGCTGCTGCCCCAGCGCCGACGCGCTCCTGGACGCCGGGCAGTGGATCGCCGCGCCCACCAAGGCCGACGGCTCCGACCCCGACCCGTCCAAGGCCCCCGACGTCGTCAACAACTCGTGGGGCACCACGCAGTCCGTGGACGACCCGTTCTACGAGGACGTCGTGGCCCTGTGGCACGCCGCCGGGATCATCCCCGTGATGTCCCTGGGCAACAACGGCGAAGAGGGCTGCGAGTCGGCCGGCTCGCCGGGCCTGTACCCGAACGTGATCGGCGTCGGCGCCTACGACGAGGCCGGCGAGATCGCGTACTTCTCCGCGCGCGGCCCCGGCCGCGACGGGCAGGTCAAACCCGACCTGGCCGCCCCCGGCGTCGCGGTCCGCTCCGCGATCCCCGGGACCGGCTACGGCCTCAAGAGCGGCACCTCCATGGCCGCACCGCACGTCGTCGGCGCCGTGGCCCTGATCCTCTCGGCCGCACCGGCACTGGACGGCGACTACGAGGGCGTCTACGAGGCCCTCACCGGCACCGCCGTCCCCGTCGACGACGACCAGTGCGGCGGCACCGCCGAACTGAACAACGTGTGGGGCAACGGGAAGCTCGACGCGCTCGCGGCGGTCCTCGCGTCCCCGATCGGCGACACCGGCTCGATCTCGGGCACCGTCACCGACCAGGACGGCGCCCCCGTCGCGGACGCCGACCTGGTGTTCACCGGCGAGTTCACCCGCCGCGCCACCTCCGGCGAGGACGGGGCGTTCGCGCTCCCCGTCGTGCCCACCGGCACGTACGCGGTCACCGTGAACAAGTTCGGGTACGCCGAGACCACCGGCACCGTCACCGTCGCGGCGGACCAGTCCGCGGTCTTCGACGCCGTCCTCGACGCCGTCGACTCGGCGACGGTGAGCGGCACGGTCGTCGACGGCTCCGGGCACGGCTGGCCCCTCGCGGCCACCGTCGCCACCGAAGGCGGGGAGGTCGCCACCGCGACCGACCCGGTCACCGGCGAGTTCTCGCTGACCCTCCCGGTCGGCGAGTGGGACCTCGTGGTCGAGGCCGACTACCCCGGCTACCAGACCGTCACCACGAGCGTCGTGTCCGCGAACGACCTCGTCATCGAAGTGCCGATCACCGAGGACTGCACCGCGCCCGGCTACGGGTACGAGCCCCTCGGCAACGGCTTCGAAGGCGGCACGACGCCCGCGGGCTGGACCGTCGTCGACCGCGGCCAGAACCCGTGGACGTTCGACGACCCCGGCGGGCGCGGCAACCGCACCCCCGGCTCCGGCGGGTTCGCGATCGCCGACTCCGACGAGCAGGGATCGGGCGGGAAGCTCCTCGACTCCGACCTCGTCTCCCCGGCGTTCGACCTGTCCGCCGCCGACGAGCCGGTCCTGTCCTTCGCGACCGACTACTACAAGGGCTCCTACAACACCGTCGCCGAGGTCCTCTTCAGCCCCGACGCCGGCGCCACGTGGGAGACCGTGTGGGCCCCGACCGCGAACGCCCGCAACCAGACCGTGGAGATCGACCTGTCCGAGTGGGCCGACTCCGCGACCGCGCAGGTGAAGTTCCACTACAACGACAACACCACGTGGGCGTGGTGGTGGGAGATCGACGACGTGTTCGTCGGCACCTCCCGCGACTGCACCGCGATCGAGGGCGGCCTGGTGCGCGGCACCGTCACCGACCTCGAGACCGGGGAGCCCTTCGCGGGCGCCACGGTCACCCACACCGCGTCCGGCTTCTCGGCCGTGACGGACGAGGACGGCTCGTACTGGACGTTCGCGCCCGGCTCGGGCCCGAGCGAGTTCAAGGCCGTCGTCGCCGACTACGGCTCGGCCACCGAGGACGTCGCGATCGTCCCCGACGCCGTGACGACCGCGGACTTCGCGATCGGCGTGGCGGACATCAGCATCTCCGCGTCCTCGGTCAGCACCTACGTCCAGCAGGGCGCGACCTGGTCGACCCGCCTGCGGCTCACCAACACCGGGACCGCCGACGGCGACGTCACGTTCTCGGTGTCCGACGGCGGCTTCGCGATCCTCGGCTACGGCTACCCCGGCGACACCTCGTGGCTGACCACGAGCGTCGACGCGGTCACCGTCCCCGCCGGGGCCACGGTCACCGTCACGGTGAAGACCAGCGCCACCGCCGACGCGGGCGTCGACCAGCCGGGCACGTACACGGCGGTGCTGACGGCGAACTACATGAGCCCCAATGAGTCCCCGTCGGTGGACGTGTCCATGCTCGTCGTCCCCACGGTCGAGCAGGGCAAGGTCACCGGGACGGTCCTGGCCGCGACCTGCGAGGGCGACACCGTCCCGCTCGGCGACGTCCAGGTCCAGGTCCGCGGCGCCGACGGCGACCGGTTCCACTTCTGGACCGACGAGGACGGCAACTACTCGTACTGGTTCCCCGAGGGCGACTTCACCGTGATCGCCTCCAAGGACGGCTACGCCGCCGACTTCGGGAGCCTCGCGCTCCCGGCCGGCGACACCGCCGACCTGAGCTTCACCCTGGAGGAGCTGAACTGCTGAGGCCGAAGTGAACACCGCCCCCTGCCGCGCCGCGGCAGGGGGCTTTTCCGTGTGCCTAAAACCGATCTAATGCAACCGGAACCGGCCTTCGGGGCGTACGTCCGTTGGGGACCCCAAAGTGGAGCTACCCCTGCCAACATGTCAATAGTCACCAAACCGCTTTTCCTCCGGACAACACACCCACGGCCCCGGTGCCGCCGGGGCCACCCCCCAAAGGAGAGTTCGTGACAGTTGCACCGCGGCGCACGCGCCGCATCCTCGCCGCCGCCTTCGCAGGCGCGCTCGTCCCGGCCGGTCTCGCGACCGGCGCGGCCGCTCAGGACACCGAGGCGGCCCTGGTCGCCGAGAAGACCGCACCCGAGATCATCGCCGAGATCGGCGCCGAAGGGGACGCCGAGGCGTGGCTCCTCTTCACCGGGTCCCCCGACTACGGCGCCGCGTTCGACGCGGCCGCGAAGGAGCAGAAGGGCGCCGCGGCGGTCGCCGCCGCCAAGGCCTACGCCGAGACCTCCCAGCGCGACGCCCTCGCCGTCTTGGACGCCGCGGGCGCCGACTACGAGTCCTACTGGGGCGCTTCGACGATCAAGGTCCAGGCCGACGAGGACCTCCTCGCCGACCTGGCCGCGCTCGACACCGTCGAGGCGGTCGTCGCCGCACCCGAGTACGACATGATCGAGCCCGTCGCCCCCGACGGCAAGGACGAGGCGGGCGGCGGCTTCCAGACCTGGGACGCCGTCCAGACCGCGGCCGTCGAGTGGGGCGTCGCCGACGTCGGCGCCCCCGAGGTGTGGGACGAGGGCTTCACCGGCGAGGGCATCACCGTCGCCTCCATCGACACCGGCGTCCAGTACGACCACCCCGCGCTCGCCGACTCCTACCGGGGCAACAACGGCGACGGGACCTACACGCACGACTACAACTTCTACGACATCCAGGACGTGTGCGAAGGCGACGCGCCCTGCGACGAGGACGGCCACGGCACCCACACCATGGGCACCATGGTCGGCAACGGCGGCATCGGGATCGCGCCCGACGCCGAGTGGATCGCCGTCAACGGCTGCTGCCCCGACATCGAGACGCTCATCCTCGCCGGGCAGTGGATCGCCGCGCCCACCGACGCGGAGGGCCGCAACCCGGACCCGCTGAAGGCGCCGCACGTCGTCAACAACTCGTGGGGGACCACGATCCCCGGCTACGACCCGATCTACGCGGAGGTCGTGGACCTGTGGCACGCCTCGGGGATCATCCCGGTGTTCGCCGCGGGCAACAACGGGCCCGCGTGCCTGACGATGAGCACCCCCGGCGTGTACGAGAACGTCATCGCCGTCGGCGCCTACGACGAGGACCACGTGGTCGCCGAGTTCTCCTCCCGCGGCCACGGCCTCGGCGGGACGCTCAAGCCCGACGTGTCCGCGCCCGGCGTCGGCGTCCGCTCCTCGCTCCCCGGCGACGAGTACGGGCTCGGCGACGGGACGTCAATGGCCGCACCGCATGTCGCGGGCGCGATCGCGCTCCTCATGTCCGCCTCGCCGACGCTCGAAGGCGACTACGAGGCCGTCTACGAGACGGTCACCGGCACCGCCGTCGACACCGCCGACGACCAGTGCACCGGCGACGACGAGGCGAACAACGTGTACGGGCACGGCCGCATCGACGTCGAGGACGCCGTCGACGAGGCCCCCGCGGGCAAGTTCGGGTCCCTCTCGGGCACCGTGACCGACCAGCACGGCGACCCGGTCGCCGGGGCCCGGCTCGTCTTCGAGGGCGGCGTGGTCCGCGAGGCCACCACCGATGCGGACGGCGAGTACGCGTTCGAGCGGATCCCCGCCGGGCGCTACCGCGTGAGCGCCACGAAGTTCCTGTACGGCGACGCCACCGGCACCGTCCGCGTCAACCGCAACGCGGCCGCCGTGTTCGACACCGAGATGGAGCTCCTCGAGACCCGCACGGTCGCAGGGCAGGTCGTGGACGGCGGCGGCCAGGGCTGGCCGCTCGACGCGACGGTCTCCACCGCCGCGGGCGAGGCGGTCGCCGACACCGACCCGCTCACCGGCGAGTACAGCCTCGTCATCCCCGACGAGGGCGACTGGCCGCTCACCGTCGAGACCGCCTACCCCGGCTACGAAACCGTCACCGTCGACCCCGACGACGCGGCCCTCATCGAGGTGCCGACCGCCGACGGGTGCCTCGCGCCCGGCTTCGGGTCGACCACGCTCGACGAGCGCTTCGAGACCCTCGCGGCGCCGACCGGCTGGGAGGTCGTCAACAACGGCGAGGACGACTTCCCGTGGGTCTTCGACGACCCGTGGGGCTACGGCAACATGACCCCCGGCTCCGGCGGGTACGCCGAGGCCAACTCCGACGCCTCCGACATCGAGGCCCTCACCGACACCGACCTCGTCACGGCGCCGTTCGACCTGAGCGCCGCGAGCGAGCCGACGCTGTCGTGGGCGAACTTCTTCGTGGACGGCGGCATCGGCTCCGAGGCCGAGGTGCTCCTCAGCGCCGACGGCGGCGCCACATGGGAGCAGGTCTGGTACACCAACGAGGACCTCGAGGCGACGATCGAGACCGTCGACCTGGCCGAGTGGGCCGACCAGTCCGCCGTCCAGCTCAAGTTCCACTTCACCGACAACGCGACCTGGGCGTACTGGTGGATGGTCGACAACGTCCGCGTCGGCGGCTGCGAGGCCCTCGACGGCGGGCTCGTCCGCGGCCACGTCACCGACGCCGCCACCGGCGCCCCGATCGAGAGCGCGCGCGTCGTCGACCCGGCCTCCGGGTCCGGCGCCGTCACCGACGCCGAGGGCATGTACGTCCTGTTCACCGACCCCGGCGACCGGACCCTGGAGGTCACCGCCCCCGGCTACGCGGCCGGGACCGCCGCCGCCGCGGTCGCTGACGGCGCCGTGACGGGCGCCGACGCCGAACTGGAGGCCGAATCCTGAACTAGCGCATGAAGGAAGGGGCTCCCACTGCGACGGGAGCCCCTTTCCCTCACGCCAGGAACGGGTAGTCGGTGAGCGCCTCCGGGCCCCGCCCGTACATCGACACGTCCTCGCGCACCGGGTTCAGCGCCGCGCCCCGCCGGTACCGCTCGACCAGGTCCGGGTTCGCCAGGAACGCCCGCCCGAACGCGATCAGGTCCGCGCCCGCCTCCAGCAGCTCCACGCCCAACGACCGCCCGCCGTCCGCGGGGATCGGCAGCTCCTCGCCCAGCTCCGGGTTCGCCACGAGCAGGCCCGTCCAGCGCTCCCGCAGCTCCCCGAACAGCGCCTCGCCCGGCAGCGCCCGCCCGATGTGCAGGTACGCGAGGCCCAAGTGCGACAACGCGTCCAGCAGCGCCGGGAACACCTCGCCGCTGTCGGACACGTCGATCCCGTTGCCGGTGTTCCACGGCGAGATCCGCAGGCCCGTCCGCTCCGGACCGACCTCCGCGACCACCGCCTCCACGACCTCCACGACGAACCGGATCTTGTTCGCCACCGAACCGCCGTACCCGTCCGTCCGCCGGTTCGTGCTCGACGACAGGAACTGGTTGAGCAGGTACCCGTTGGCCGCGTGGACCTCCACGCCGTCCGCGCCCGCGCGCAGCGCGTTCCGCGCCGCCGCGACGAACTCGCCCCGCGTGCGCTCCAGGTCCGCTCCGGTCATCGCGACCGGCACCGGCGCCTCCTGATGCCCTGTGGGCGTGTGGATCCCGCCCGGCAGCCGCACCGCCGACGGCGCCTGCGGCAGGTGGCCGCCGGGGTTGTTGTCGGGGTGGCCGATGCGGCCGCCGTGCTCGATCTGGAGGAACAGCCGCCCGCCGCCCGCGTGCACCGCGTCGGCGACGGCCCGCCAGCCCTCGACCTGGTCGTCGCCGTAGAGCCCGGCGATCTCGGGGTAGGTGAACCCGAACGGGCTCGGTGTGGACGCCTCGCCGACGATGAGGCCCGCGGTCGCGCGCTGGCCGTAGTACTCGGCCATGAGCGGCAGGGGGACGCCCGCGAAGGTGGCGCGGTTGCGCGTCATCGGGGCCATGACCATGCGGTTGGGGAGCTCCAGGGCCCCGAGCTTCACGGGCTCGAAGAGGCGCCGGGCGGTCGTTTCGTTCGTCATGGGGGTACCGTAGAACCTGACATTGATGTGAGGTTCAAGGGATTGTGAGGCACGCCATGCGAATCGGGGAGCTCGCGAAGCGGACCGGCGTGAGCGTCAGGTCCCTGCGCTACTACGAGGAGCGCGAACTGCTCGCCTCCGAGCGCACCCCCGGCGGCCACCGCGAGTACGCGGAGAAAGCCGTCGACCGGGTCATCCGCATCCAGGTCCTGTTCGCGGCCGGCCTCGACTCGGCCACCGTCGCCTCGGTCCTGCCGTGCATCCACGACGAGGACGGCGGCCCCAACGAGCTCACCACCGAGAGCCTCGCCCGCGACCTCATGGCCGAGCGCGACCGCATCGACCGCACCATCGCCGACCTCCACCGCACCCGCGCCATCCTCGACGAGGTCATCGCGACCGCAGCCCTCCCGACCGCGGCCCTCCCGACCGCATAGCGAAGGGCCCCAGCGCATCGCGCCGGGGCCCTGTTCAAGCCGCTACCACTCGGCGAACGTGCCGTCCTTCAGCCGCCACACCTGGTTGCGCCAGCGGTGCCCCTGCTCGGCCGCCTTCCGCACCGCCGCCTCGTCGACGTCGATGCCGAGCCCCGGTTTCGTCGGACGTGCGACGTAGCCTTCGTCGAATGCGAACACCGAGGGGTCCACCAGGTAGTCCATGAGATCGTTGCCCTGGTTGTAGTGGATGCCGAGGCTCTGCTCCTGGATGAGGAAGTTCGGCGTCGCGAAGTCCACCTGGAGGCTCGACGCGAGCGCGATCGGCCCCAGCGGGCAGTGCGGCGCCAGCGCCACCCCGTGCGCCTCCGCCATCGCAGCGATCCGCCGCACCTCCGAGATCCCGCCCGCATGCGACAGGTCCGGCTGCGCGACCGCGATGCCCGTCGGCAGCACGTCCCGGAAGTCCCAGCGCGAGAACAGCCGCTCGCCCGTCGCGATCGGGATCGACGTCCCCGCGGTGACCACCGCCAGGTCCCGCGAGAACTCCGGAGTGACCGGCTCCTCCACGAACAGCGGCATGACCGGCTCCAGGAGCGGCAGCACCCGCCGCGTCATCGCCGTCGAGAAGCGGCCGTGGAAGTCGATCGCGATGTCGAAGTCGTCGCCGACCGCCGCCCGCAGCTCCGTGAACTGCTCCGCGATCCGGTGCACCACCGCGGGCGACTCGATCGGGCCGAGCTGCGCCGCGCCGTTGCACTTCACCGCGTCGAAGCCGTTCTCCCTGGCGCGCAGAGCGTCCTCGGCGAGCGCCTGGACGCTGTCGCCGCCGATCCACGTGTACACGCGCACCTTGTCGCGCACCGCGCCGCCGAGCAGGTCGTACACGGGCACGCCCAGGGCCTTGCCCTTGACGTCCCACAGGGCCTGGTCGATCCCGGCGACCGCGCTCGACAGCACCGGCCCGCCGCGGTAGAAGCCGCCCTTCGTCATGACCTGCCAGTGGTCCTCGATCCGCGAGGCGTCCGCGCCGACCAGCCGCTCGGCGAGGGCGTCCACGACCGCGGCGACGGCCTCGGCGCGGCCCTCGACGACCGGCTCGCCCCAGCCGACGACCCCGTCGTCGGTCTCGATGCGCACGAACAGCCACCGGGGCGGCACGAGGAAGGTCTCGATCTTGGCGATGTTCAAGGGAACCTCAATCTCTGGTGGAGAACTCGGGGTGTGCGGCGGTTCAGCGGTGCCTGACCTGCCAGCCGCCGTCGACGGCCAGCTCCGCGCCCGTCACGTACGCGGCGTCCTCGGACGCGAGGAACGCGATCACCGCGGCGACCTCCTCGGGCCGGCCCATCCGGTTCGCGAGCGTGCGGCCCGCCTCGTCGGCGATCGACTCCGGGGACATGCCGGCGAACTGGCGGGTCATGATCGGACCGGGCACGACCGCGTTGACGCGCACCGCGGGCGCGTACTCGACGGCCAGCTGCCGCACCAGCGCCCCCAGCCCGCCCTTCGCCGCCGCATAGGCCGCGAACCCCGGGTACGAGGCGTGCGCGTGCACACTCGAGACCGCCACCACCGCACCCTCCACGGCCGCAAGGGAAGGCGCGAGCGCCCGCATGCCCAGGTACGCGGCCTTCAACGTGACCGCCTGCACCAGGTCCCAGTCGTCCTCGGGCAGCTCGTGCGGGGCGCCGAACCGCAGCGCGTACGCGTTCGACACGAGCACGTCCACACGCCCCTGCTCGCGCAGCACCGCCGCCGCCAGGGCCTCCCAGTCGGCGGCCTTCGATACATCACAGTGGACGAACCGGGCCGACGCGACCTCCGCCGCTACCGCGGCACCCGCCGCATCGTCCACATCGGCGATATAGACCACGGCACCCTCGGAGGCGAAGCGCCGCACGCACGCCGCGCCGATGCCCATCGCCCCGCCCGTCACCACCACGGTCCTCCCCGCGAACCGGCTCACGCGCCCACCCCGTCCGTCAAGTCCACCAGCGCCGCCGCCAGGCCCGGCCGCTCCCGCAGGATCAGCGCCGCACCCCCGACCGCCCCGGCCCGCGCCCCCAGATCCAGCGCCGCCGGCACCACGTCCACCTCCCGCACCAGCGTCAGCGCATACCGCCGGATCGCCGTCCGCAGCGGATCCAGCAGCACCTCGCCCGCCCGCGCCAACTCACCGCCGACCACGATCCGCTCCGGGTTCAACAGGTTGCACAGGCTCGCCAGCACCCGCCCCGTCATCTGACCGACATCGGCGAGCACCCCCTCGCACGCCCGGTCCCCGGCCGCCGCCGCCGACAGCACGTCCTCCACGGAAGCCTTGGCCCCCAAGTGCGGACGCAGCGCCGCCAGCACCGCCGGAATCCCCGCGTGCAGCACCAGGCACCCCCGGTTCCCGCACGCGCACGCCGGACCGTCCACATCGACCGACGTGTGCCCCAGCTCCCCGGCCGCGCCCACCGCGCCCCGGAACAGCCGCCCGTCCAGGATCAGCCCCGCCGCGATCCCGCTCGACAGGCCCACGTACAGCAGATCCCGCACACCCTTCCCGGCGCCGCTGTAGGACTCCGCGACCGCCTCGAGCCGCGTGTTGTTCTCGATCGCGACCGGCAGGCCCAGCCGCTGCGCGAACTCGTCCGCCGCATGCACATGCGACCACGGCTGGTCCGGCAGCGACGTCGACACGATCCCCGTCGACCGCTCGATCGGCCCCGGCAGCCCGATCCCCGCCCCCACGATCCGGGCCCGGTCCAGCCCGTGCCGCCCGATCAGCCGGTCGAGCAGGTCCGCGGCCACGTCGATCCGCTCGGCCCAGCCGAGGTCGGTGTCCACGGCCTGGCCGGCGCTGGCGATCTCGTGATGGCCCAGGTCGGAGAGGTGGACCCAGACGTGGTCGAAGGTGAAGTCCATGCCGAGCGCGACGGCCGCGGCGGGGTTGACGACCAGGGCCTCCTTGGCGCGGCCGTCGGCGCCGGGCCCGGCCGCGGCGGACTCGACGACGAGGCCGCGGGCCATGAGGTCGGCGACGATCGTCGAGACCGTGGTCCGGGAGAGGTCGGCGCGGCGGGCGAGTTCGGCGCGGTGCACAGGCCCCTTGCGGAGCAAGAGGGTCAGCAGGCGCTCCTGGTTCGCCCGGCGCAGTGACTGGAGGGAACCGCTGCTTGTCCGGGGCATGCGGCGATCATACCCGTCGCCCATAAATGTGTGTCAAGAGTCTTGACGAACTTACGTCCGCCCCGTTAAATTTCGTCCACAGACTTTCGCAACCCCTTTCTGAAAGGCGAACCGATGCTTGAATCCCTCGGGACACCGCTGTCTTCGAGCACGCTCTCCCGCCGCGGCCTCATGCGCGGCACGGCCCTCGGCGCGGCCGCGGCCGCCGGCGCGGGCGCCCTGTCCGCCTGCGCCCCTTCGGCGGGCGGCGGCTCCGGCGGCACGACGCTGACGATCATGGCCCCGGAGAACGAGTTCAGCCCGGAGTTCCTCAAGTCCGCCGAGGACGAGCTGGGCGTCACCGTCAAGCGCGTCGAGGTCGACCCGACGAAGCTCACCGCGATGCTCGCCAGCGGCACCGCCCCCGACCTGGTCCGCGGCCTCGGCGCCGTCGAGACGCCTTACATCGTCGCCCGCGACCTCGCCCTGCCCCTCGACGACTACTTCGCCGCGAGCGAGCTGCTCAAGGCCGACGACATCGACCCCGTCAACGACGTGTGGCGCTACGACGGCACCGCCCAGGGCCAGGGCCCGCGCTACGGCATGGCCAAGGACTACTCCCAGGACGCCATGTTCTGGTACAACACCGCGCTGTTCGACGCCGCGGGCGTCGCCTATCCCTCTGAGACCGAGCCGGTCTCCTACGACCAGTGGCTCGACATGGGCAGGGAGCTCACGCAGAAGGACGGCGACACGACCTCCGTCTACGGCCTCTCCGCGGGCGGCCTCGGCCTGTTCATCAGCCTCGCGAACATGACCGCCTCCGCGGGCGGCAGCCTCCTGTCCGAGGACCTCGGCGCCGTCGACTTCTCGTCCCCCGAAGGGCAGCAGGCCCTCCAGTGGTACCTCGACTACGCCCGCGCCAAGGTCGGCTTCAGCCCCGTCGAGCCGAACCCCGACGGCTGGGACTGGCCCCCGTACCAGACGTCCCGCCTCGCGGTCTCCTGGTCCGGCTACTGGTTCGGCGGCGCGATCGCCGCCGAGGCCGAGCTCGCCGCGACCTCCCGCCTCGCCCCCGCCCCGACCATGGGCGGCGAGCGCCTCAGCCCCTGCTACGGCGCCACCGGGTACTGGATCCCCAAGGCCTCCAAGCACCAGGACGAGGCCTGGCAGCTGTTCGAGTGGTTCATGGGCGGCGACCCCGCGAAGGAGCGCGCCGCCGGCGGCTGGGGCCTCCCGAGCCTCCTGTCGCTGCGCGCCGACCTGCCCACGGGCACGCCCGCGCAGGAGCAGGCGCTCGCCGCGGTCGAGGCCGAGACCGACTACTTCAAGGTCCTGTCGTTCTCCCCGTACGTCAAGGTCGAGGCGCTCGACGCGGTCCTCAACCAGTACCTGCCCGACGCGATCAACGGCGACGCGACCGCCGCGTCCCTCGGCGACACCCTGAACACCGACATGAACGCGCTCCTGGACGAGGGCAAGGAGCTCGTCAAGTGACCGCGGTCCTCGAAGCCGCACCGCCCCCCGAGGCGCCCGCCCGGTCCCGCCGCACGCGGGGCCGGGCGGGCCAGCGGCCGCGCACCTTCTACCTGTTCGTCGGCCCGTGGATCGCCGGGTTCGTGCTCCTGACGGTCTTCCCGCTCGGCTACGCGTTCTGGATGAGCCTCACCAACACCGACGGCCTCTCCCCGAACTGGTCCTATGTGGGCCTCGACAACTACGTGCGGGTGTTCCAGGACGGGCAGACCATCGCCTCCCTGGGCCGCACCGGGATCTTCATGCTCGCCACGGTGCCGACGGGGGTCGCGGCGGGCCTGCTCATGGCGGTGCTCCTCAACCGCGACTTCCGCGGCAGGGCGCTGTTCCGGGCCCTGTTCTACCTGCCCGCGGTCGTCCCCGGCGTCGCCGCGGCCCTGACGTTCAAGATCATCTTCGACAAGAACGCGGGCGCCGCGAACGCCGCCATCGGCGCCGCGGGCGGCGAGCCGGTCTCGTGGCTCGCCGACCCGTACGTGCGGTTCGTGCTCATCCTCATGATCCTGTGGGGCGTGGGCGGATCCATGATCGTCTCGCTCGCCGCGCTCCAGGACGTCCCGCGCGAACTCCTCGAAGCAGCCAAAGTGGACGGTGCGGGCCCGGTCTACTCGTTCTTCAAGATCACCCTGCCGCTGCTGAGCCCGATCATCTTCTTCCAGGTGGTCACCGGCGTCATCGGCTCGCTCCAGGTGTTCGTGCCCTCGCTGCTCCTCGCGCCGGTCAACGGCCCGGCCGCGGTGACCGCGGTCCCGGAGGGCAACTACTTCTTCATGGTCCACGTCTACGCCGAGTACTTCGCGAAGAGCCACTTCGGGTACGCGTCGGCGCTGCTGTGGGTCCTGTTCCTGTTCGTGCTGCTCATCACCGGCCTGGTCTTCAAGCTGGGGAACCGGGCGGTCTTCTACGGCGGGGTCGACCCGTCCGAGTCGAAGGAGGGCCGGTGACCGAGCGCATCGCCCGCCGGGCCCGCGTCACGGCCCTGTACGTCTCGCTCATCACGCTCGCCGTGGTCTTCTCCGGGCCGCTCGGCTGGCTCATCCTCACCTCGCTGAAGGCCCCGAGCGAGCTCTCGGTGTTCCCCGTCCAGTGGTTCCCCGCCGAGCCCCAGTGGCACAACTACATCGACGCCCTGACCCACATCGACTTCCTCGGCTACGCCCGCAACTCGCTCATCCTCGCGACGATCACGTCGGTCCTCACGACCGTCTCGTCGGCGTGGATGGCGTACGGCTTCGCCCGGCTTTCGGCCCCGGGCAAGAAGTTCTGGTTCGGGCTCCTCATCTCCACGATGATGATGCCGGGGATCATCACCCTCATCCCGACCTACCTGATGTTCGCGAAGCTCGGCCTCGTCGACACCTACGTCCCTTGGGTCCTGTGGGGACTCTCCGGCGCCGCGTACATGGTGTTCCTGTTCCGGCAGTTCTTCTCGGGGATGCCGAAGGAGCTGGAGGAGGCCGCGATCCTCGACGGCTGCGGCCACGTGCGCATCTTCTGGCGCATCTTCATCCCGCAGTCCTGGCCCGTCCTCGCCGCCTGCATGGTCCTGACGTTCACCGCGAGCTGGGGCGACTTCATCGCCCCGAGCCTCCTCCTGAGCGCCGACCGCACCACCCTCGCCGTCGCGATGACCGCCGGCTACGTCAACGAGAAGGGCTTCCCCGTCCAGAACCTCCTGGCCGCCGGAAGCACCATGTTCATCCTCCCGGTCCTGCTGATGTTCCTGTTCTTCCAGCGCTTCTTCGTCCAGGGCTTCTCCACGTCCGGACTCAAATAACCGTCCGGCGCCCCGCCTCGGCGAAGCTTGCGAGCCGTAAATTCGCACAGCCTCGGCCGGGCGCCGGTCACCGCCGGGGGCGGCGGACCGACCGACCGGTCAAGACACCGGTCCGCCGCCCCTCTGCGATCGCCAAGGCGCCGTTGACGAAGACGTAGGGGATGCCCGCGGCCTGCCGCCGGGGGTCGGCGAAGGTGGAACGGGCGTCCACAGTGTCGGGGTCGAAGAGCACGAGGTCGGCGGCGAAGCCCTCCTTGACGAGGCCGCGGTCGGGGAGGCCGAGGACGGCGGCGGGGCGGCCGGTCAGGTGGGCCACGCACTCCTCGACGCTGAAGAGGCCGAGTTCGCGCGTGTAGTGGCCGAGGTAGCGGGCGAAGGAGCCCCAGGCGCGGGGGTGGATCTTGTCCCCGGCGAGGACACCGTCCGACGATCCCGTGTGGACGCCGTGGCGCATGATGGCGCGCACGTTCTCCTCATTCCCGACGTGCATGAGGCAGCCGGTCCCGAAGTCGTCGCGCACCAGCAGGTCCAGGAAGAACTCGGCGGGCCGCTGCGCCCCGGCGGCCTCGGCGACGGACTTGCCGACGTGGCCGCGCAGCTCGGGGTTCGTGACGCCCGCGATCTCGTACCGGTCCCAGTGGCCGGGGACGCCGTTGGCGCCGTCGGTGCCCGTGACGTCGAGCTCGTGGACGATCCGGGCCCGTGTCTCCGGGCTGGAGAGCCGTTCCCGAAGGGCCCCATAGCCTCCGGCGAGCGACCAGCTCGGCAGGAGGGCCGCCAGCATCGTCATGCCCGGCAGGTACGGGTAGGTGTCGAGGCTGACGGGCACGCCCTCGTCGAGGGCTTCGTCGACGAGCTTGAGGAGCTCGGCGGCGCGGCCAGCGTTGACCTCGTAGTTCAAGGTGGCGTGCGCGAGGTGCAGCGCGCACCCTGCCTCGCGGGCGATCTGGATCATCTCCGCGTAGCCCTCCATCGCGCCCGCGCCGTAGCTGCGCTGGTGCGGGCCGAAGTAGCCGCCATACTGCGCGACCACTGTGCACAGTTCCACGAGCTCGGCGGTGGCGGCGTACATCCCCGGCGTGTAGCTGAGCCCGGCCGAGAGCCCGAACGCGCCCTCCTCCATGCCTTGGGCCACTTGGGCTTTCATGGCGGCGAGTTCGGCCCCGGTCGGCGGGCGATCGTCCCAGCCCATCGCGAGCATGCGGACCGTGCCGTGGGGGACCAGGTAGGCGGCGTTGACGGGGATGCCGCGGCCGTCGATGCCCCGGTCGAGGCGGTCGAGGTACTCGCCGACGGTGCGCCAGTCGTAGGCGACGTCGAGGGGCCCGTTCCAGGCGGCGATGGCCTCGCGCATCTGCGGCGCGGTGGCCTCGTCGACGGGGGCGTAGGAGAGGCCGTCCTGGCCGAGCACCTCGAGGGTGACGCCCTGGCCGAGCTTGGCGAGGTGGTCGGGGTCGGCGAGGACCGCGAGCTCGGAATGGGCGTGCATGTCGATGAACCCGGGCGCGAGCACGAGCCCGCCCGCGTCGATCACCTCGGCGCCGTCGAGCCGCTCGCCGATCCCGGCGATCCGGCCCCCGCGGACGGCGACGTCGGCCCGGTAGAGGGGCGCGCCGGTGCCGTCCGCGACGGCCGCGCCCCGGATCACGAAGTCTCCTGTGGCCATGCCGCGCCCCTCCCCGTCAGGCAAAAGTCGGCCTAGTCTACGCAGGCCAGCGCGTCGACCTCCACCAGCATCTCGGCCCTCGGGAGGGTGCAGATGACGGTGGTGCGGCACGGGAACGGCGCGGCGGCGCCGATCTTCTCCTCGAGGAAGGCCTCGTAGACCTCGTTCATCGCGGCGAAGTCGGCGCGGTCGGCGAGGTACACGCGGAGCATCATCACGTCGGCCATCGAGGCGCCGCCCGCTTCGATGATCGCGGCGACGTTGTCGAGGGTCCGCCGGGTCTGGGCCTTGACGTCGCCGGGAAAGAGGTACTCGCCGGTGGCCGGGTCGACCGGGCCCTGCCCGGAGACGGTGAGCAGCGGGCCCTTGCGCACCCCTTGGGGGAAGGCGTGCGCGGGGGCGGGAGCGGCGTCGGTGCGGATCGCGATCTTCTCGGTCATATAGTGAAGATACCTTCCAGTAAGCGGCGGCCCGACCAACGGCGGTGAACCCATGACCCACACCAGGCCCAGCCCACCCACCGACGAGCCCTCCCCGAGCACCGCCCGCAGATGCCGCCACGCCGCCCCCGGCGGCGAAGCCGCCGGAGATCGCCTGGCCACAGTCCGCGCGGAGGCCGGTCGCCGATGATGGACACCGCTCGCCTCGACGCCCTCCGTGACGAAGTCCTCGACTGGCGCTACAAGGGCATTCCGGCTGCGGCCCATGGGCTCACGGTCGCCGAGTGGCTCGCTTCGGGGCCCCCCTCCCCCTCCCTCCCCACCCCCCTCGTATCGATTTCGGACCAGGCTCTGGAGCAGAATCTGCGGGCCATGGCCACGTGGTGTGCCGAGCGGGGGCTTGCGCTTGCCCCTCATGGGAAGGCCACCATGGCCCCGCAGTTGTGGCGCCGCCAGCTGGATGCCGGCGCTGCCGGGATTACCGTCGCCACCTCCTTTCAGGCCGGCGTGGCCCGTCACTTCGGCGTGCCCCGCATCCTCATCGCCAACCAGATCGCCGATCCGGCCGAGCTTGTACGACTAAGCGTATGGGCAGGTGAAGGCACTGCCATCGGACTTTTTTCCGATTCGGCCCCGACTTTCGTCAGGGGTGCCGCGGCGCCGCTCGACGTGTACGTCGAGCTCGGGAACCCGGGCGGGCGGGCCGGGGCGCGGAGCGTCAAGGATGCGCTCGCCGTCGCCGCGCAGATCGAGGCCGCGCCGCATCTGCGGCTCGCCGGGGTCGCCGGGTATGAGGGGTCGGTGACCGGCGGGACCGACGCGGCCGCGATCGGCGCCGTCGACGACTACCTCGGCGACCTCGTGACCCTCTTCGACGCCTTGGACTTCGAGACCGACCGGCCCGTGGTCAGCGCGGGCGGCAGCGCCTACTTCGACCGTGTCGCCGAGATCCTCGGGCCCCTCGCCGACCGCGCCGAGGTGCTCCTGCGCTCGGGCTCCTACCTCGTCCACGACCACGGCTTCTACGCCCGCATGACGCCGACAGCGCGCGGCGGCGACGGCCCCGGGCTGCGCCCGGCGCTCGAAGGGCGCTCCCGCGTGATCTCAAGGCCCGAACCGGGACTGGCGATCCTCGACGGCGGCCGCCGCGACTTCCCCTACGACCAGGACCTGCCGATCCCGCTGGGGCTGAGCGGCACTGAGTGTCCGCAGATCAGCGACCAGCACTTGTTCCTCACGGGCGCGGTCGACGGCCTCGCCGTCGGCGACACCGTGCGCCTCGGGCTCTCCCACCCGTGCACCAGCTTCGACAAGTGGCGCCTGCTCCCGGTCGTCGACGAGGAGACGGGCACCGTGGTCGATGCGATCCGGACCTTCTTCTGAGGCGATGACTTGCTAGGAGCGCGGTTCCGGGCCCTCGGTGCCCAGCGCCTCCCGGATCGCGTCCACCGCGGGGCGGTTGCCCGGGAGCCACGGGACCGAGTCGATCTCCTCGGGCAGGAGCCAGCGCAGCTCGGCGTGCTCCTTCGCGTGCGGCTCGCCGCCCGCGAGCGCGGCGTAGTAGACGCGCAGAAGGTACCGGCCGTCGCCGGTCGTGAGGTCGCCGGTGACGCGGTCGCCGACGGTGATGTCGACGCCGAGCTCCTCGCGGCATTCGCGGCGCAGCGCCTCGGCCTCGGTCTCGCCGGGTTCGAGCTTGCCGCCGGGGAACTCCCAGAGCCCGGCCAGTTCGGGCGGGTACGCGCGGGCGGCGGCGAGGACGGCGCGGCCGTCGCGGATCGCGGCGCCGACGACGATGCGGGGGGCGGTGCCGGAGGTGCTTGCTTCGCTCACGGCCAGGAGTCTAGGTCCGTCTCGCGGGCCGGAGCGAGGCGCCGCCGGTCGGGCCCCGGGCATGCCGGCGGGGCGGACACCGGCTGGGAAAGGGCCCCTGGTTTCGAGGCTAGCCGCGGGGAGCTGAAGGGGACCTGAAGCGACGGATGGGTCCGTTGCCGGGCTGAAGGCGTTTCGTTATCTTTCGTACGAACGATGACGATGCGTGATGGCTAGTGAGCATCCTGTTGTTCATACGTTCGGTTGATATCGCATGGGCCGGGTGGTCAGGAATCGTGTCCGTCGGCACAGAACCAGACAAGAACTGTCCTTGAATTTCCGCGGTGACCGTTTCATCCCGTTTGCCGGTCTGGACAGAAGCTGAACAACGCGGAAGACTCGGTTTTGAAATGATAAAGATCCGGCGACAATTCAGACACGAACGCCCCTCGTGACTGTCGGATCCCTGTCAGACCAACCTTACTGATCGGTCGCGGCCCTGCTTCGGCAGGGCGCAGCTCTGCTGGACGCGGCACTTCGGAACGGCGACATGAATGGCGACGGTGCCATGGGGAGAACGGAGCAAGACGACAACGTGCTGCTGGATGCACTGAGGGAGCTCAACGGTTGGGTAGCGGACGACGGCCGCCTCTCGCGGTCGCTGCCGCTCGACGACTCCCAGCACGCCGAGCTCGCGGAGCAGATCAAGATCTTCGCCGACACGCTCGGCGTCCGCCCGGACGTGCGGCGGACCGACGAGGCCACGCTCATCGTGCTCGCCCGTGAAGGCGGGTTCAGCCTCACCGACGTGACCTTCGCCGGACGCGTCGAGACCGCCTACATCACCATGGCCGGAGACCTCGCGGCCGAGGAGACCCACCTCTCCAAGGGCCGCTTCCGCTGGCTCCGGCGCGGCGAATAGCCCGCGAGCCGGGACGCAGAGGCACCGCCCACGGGCGGCAACGACAAGGCGGACCGCCGGGAACCCCACCTCCCGGCGATCCGCCGAACAGCACGAAGGCCCGCACGCCGTGCGGGCCTTCCGCTTGCACCGGGGACGCGCCCCGCCGCTCACACGTTGAAGCGGAACTCCACGACGTCGCCGTCGGACATGACGTAGTCCTTGCCCTCCATGCGGACCTTGCCGGCGGACTTGGCGGCCTGCATCGTGCCGGCCTCGACCAGGTCGTCGAAGGACACGATCTCGGCCTTGATGAAGCCGCGCTGGAAGTCGGTGTGGATCTCGCCCGCCGCCTCCGGGGCGGTCGCGCCCTGCTTGATCGTCCAGGCGCGCGTCTCCTTCGGCCCGGCCGTCAGGTACGTCTGGAGGCCGAGGGTCGCGAAGCCGACGCTCGCCAGGCGGTCGAGGCCCGGCTCGGTCTGGCCCGTCGACTCCAGCAGCTCCAGGGCCTCCGCCTCGTCGAGGTCGATGAGCTCGGACTCGAACTTCGCGTCCAGGATGACCGCCTGCGCCGGGGCGACGAGCGCGCGCAGCTTCGCGGCCAGCTCCTCGTCCGCCACCTGGCCCTCGTCGACGTTGAACACGTAGATGAACGGCTTCGCGGTCAGCAGGTGCAGGTCGTACAGCAGCTCGGTGTCGAGGCCCGCGGCGAAGACCGTGCGCCCGGAGTCGAGGACGGCCTGCGCGGCCTGGACGGCCTCCAGCTTCGGCTTGGCGTCCTTGTTCATCCGCGCCTCGCGCTCGAGGCGCTTGAGGGCGTTCTCGATGGTCTGGAGGTCGGCGAGGATCAGCTCGGTGTTGATCGTCTCGATGTCGTCGACCGGGGAGACCTTGCCGTCGACGTGGGTGACGTTCCCGTCCTCGAAGACCCGCACGACCTGCGCGATCGCGGAGGTCTCGCGGATGTTCGACAGGAACTGGTTGCCCTTGCCCGCGCCCTCGGAGGCGCCCTTGACGAGCCCCGCGATGTCGACGAACGTGACGGTGGCCGGGAGGATCTTCTCCGACTCGTAGATCGCGGCCAGCTTCGGCAGCCGGTCGTCGGGGACGGCGACGACGCCGACGTTCGGCTCGATCGTCGCGAACGGGTAGTTCGCCGCGAGGATGTCCGAGCGGGTCAGCGCGTTGAACAGCGTGCTCTTGCCGACGTTGGGCAGGCCGACGATACCGATGCTGAGTTTCACGAGAACCGATTCTAGGCGGGGCCGCGCCGCGCGGCTGCGGCGCGACCTCGCGATGTGCACTGGGACGGCGCCGGGCCGGGCCCTAGGCGGTCAGGAGCCCGATCCCGAGCGTCAGGGTCCCGGCGGCGAGGCTCGCCGCGCCCGCGTACAGGAGCGCGATGGCCTTGTTCGGCTCGGTGCGGCCCTTCCCGGCCATCGCGGCGAAGAACCCGCCGGACATGAGGATCGCGGCGGCGGGGATCCCGGCGCGGGCGACCCAGCCCCACGCGCCCTCCAGGCCCGTCGCGTCGGCGAGGACGAGGCCGACCAGGCTGAAGATGACCAGGACGCCAGCATGGGCATGCCCGGCGCGGGAGAAGGACTTCTGGAACTCGGTGAAGGGCACCTTGCCGCTGGCGATCCGGACCAGGAAGGTCCCGCCGAACTCGATGGTGACGACGGTGAGGAGGACGATCCCGGCGAGGAGGCGGGAGGCGTCGCTCAAAGCGAAGGCGGAGTCGAACATCAGGGGCTTCCAATCTCGTGGCGGTTCTGGAACTGAAGGTACTCACGTGTCTTGACAGTGTCAAGTTAAAATCTTGACAGTGGCCAGTGGCGTTTGACACTGTCAAGATCCGCGGTACAGTGGTCCACGTGACCGACCGCTACCACCACGGGGACCTCCGCCGCGCCCTCATCGACGCCGCCGTCGAGGCCGTCGCCGAGGCCGGCCCGAGCGCACTCAGCCTGCGCGCCGTCGCCAAGCGCGCCGGCGTCTCCCACGCCGCACCGGCCCACCACTTCGGCGACAAGGCCGGACTGCTCACCGCCGTCGCCGCCGAGGGCTTCGACCGCTTCGCCGACGCCCTCGAACGCGCCTGGGACGCCACCGGCGACTTCCACGCCGTCGGCGGCGCCTACGTCCGCTTCGCCATCGACCACAAGGCCCACTTCGAAGTCATGTTCCGTCCCGAACTGCTCCACGCTGACGACCCTGACCTCCTCCGCGCCGAGGTCCGCTCCCGCGCCGCCCTCCACCGCGGCACCGGCGCCGTCCCCGGCGCCGTCTTCAACGTCCGCGCGCTGGCCGCCTGGTCGCTCGCGCACGGCTTCGCCGAGCTGCTCATCGCCGGGAACTTCCCGCAGGCCGTCATCGACAACCCGGAGGCGTCCTTCAAGGCCGTCGCCACCGCCACGCTCCTCGGCGAGTAGCGGCTCCGATCGAGTCTGACCGGCACGTCACACTCATTTAAGTTGTGTACAACTAAGTTGCGCGCTATCTTTTTCTCATGGACGCGACACCGAGACTCAGCGAGCAGGCGTGCTTCGCCATGTACGCCGCCTCCCGGGCGGTCATCGGGCTCTACCGCCCCATGCTCGACCGGCTCGGGCTCACCTACCCGCAGTTCCTGGTCCTCATGCTGCTGTGGGAGACCGACGGCCGGACCGTGAGCGGCATCGGCGCCGAGCTCCAGCTCGACTCCGGCACCGTCTCGCCGCTGCTCAAGCGCCTCGAGGCCGCCGGGTTCGTCGAGCGCCGCCGCGAATCCGACGACGAGCGCCGCGTCACCGTCCACCTCACCGAGTCCGGCGCGGCCCTCGAGACGCAGGGCTGCGAGATCACCCAGGTCGTCGGCTCCGCCTCCGGCATGTCCTACGACGAGCTGGTCGCCCTGCGCGACCGGCTCAACCAGTTCACCGCATCCGTCAGCAACCGCGAAACCGCCTCCGAGTAAAGGGGAAACCATATGGAACCGCTCTACGTCGCGCACGCCGTGTCCTCCGGCGAGGGCCGCAACGGCCACGTCGCCACCGACGACGGCCTCATCGACCTCGACCTCGCCATCCAGAAGGAGCTCGGCGGCCCCGGCGGGCTGTCCAACCCCGAGCAGCTGTTCGCCGCCGGGTACGCGGCCTGCTTCCACTCCGCGCTCCAGATGATCGCCCGCGCCGCCAAGGTCGACCTCGGCGCGTCCTCCGTGGAGGCCAGCGTCGGCATCGGCAAGGAGGGCGAGGGCTTCGGCCTCAACGCCATCCTCGAGGTCTCCACCCCCGGCGCCCCCCGCGAGACCGCGCAGGCCCTGGTCGAGAAGGCCCACCAGGTCTGCCCGTACTCCAACGCCACCCGCGGCAACATCGTCGTGGAGATCGACCTCGTCCAGGCCGCCGGAGAGTAAGGCGCACCGAAGCAGCACAGACGGAAAGGGCGGCCCCCAGCCTCGGGGCCGCCCTTCTCATCGTCCTACGCCGAGGTCTTCCCCTTGCGGAAGATCTTGCGGCCCAGCCACACCAGCGGGTCGTACCGGTCCCCGGCGACGCGCTCCTTCATCGGGATGATCGCGTTGTCGGTGATCTTGATGTGCTCCGGGCACACCTCCGTGCAGCACTTCGTGATGTTGCAGTACCCCAGTCCCTGCTCGTCCTGCGCCGCCTCGCGCCGGTCGTCGCGCGCGTCCAAGGGGTGCATGTCGAGCTCGGCCGCGCGGATGAACAGCCGCGGGCCCGAGAACGGCGGCTTGTTCTCCTCGTGGTCGCGCACCACGTGGCAGGTGTTCTGGCACAGGAAGCACTCGATGCACTTGCGGAACTCCTGGCTGCGCTCCACGTCGACCTGCTGCATCCGGTACTCGCCGGGCTTCAGGTCCGCGGGCGGGGCGAACTGCGGCATCTGCCGCGCCTTCTCGTAGTTGAACGACACGTCCGTGACCAGGTCGCGCACCACCGGGAACGTCCGCAGCGGCGTGATCGTCACCGGCTCGCCCTCCTCGAAGACGTTCATGCGCGTCATGCACATCAGCCGCGGCATCCCGTTCACCTCGGCCGAGCACGAGCCGCACTTGCCCGCCTTGCAGTTCCACCGCACCGCCAGGTCCGGGGCCTGCTCCGCCTGGATGCGGTGCACCACGTCGAGGACGACCTCGCCCTCGTTCACGGCGACGTCGAACTCGGCGAAGTCGCCGCCGTCCGCGTCGCCCCGCCACACCCGGAAGGTCCTCGTGCTCATCAGGCGTCCTCCGCTTCCGTCGGCCCGTATTCCTCGGGGGTCATGTACTTGGCCAGTTCACTGGTGTCGAAGAGCCCCAGCAGCTCCGGGGTCATGGCCGGGACGTCCTGCCGCGCCAGCGCGATCCCGCCGTCCCCGTCGAGGGTCGCCACCAGGTTGATCCGGCGCCACTGCGGGTCCATGCCGGGCGCGTCCTCGCGGGTGTGCCCGCCGCGCGACTCGTCGCGCTCGAGCGCGGCCTTCGCCGTCGCCACCGAGCAGACGAACATGTTCCGCAGGTCCAGCGCCAGGTGCCAGCCGGGGTTGTAGGCGCGCCCGCCCACGGCCGTGACGTTGTCGATCCGCGGCTTCAGCGCCTCCAGCTCGGCGAGGGCCTCCTCCAGTTCCGGGGCCTTGCGGATGATCCCCACGAGCCGCCCGTTGATCGCCTGGAGCGCCGCCTGGAGCTCGTACGGGTTCTCGCCGTCGTTGGCGAAGGGCCGCAGGGCCTCGGCCTGCGCGGCCGCGATCTCCGCGTCGCTCAGCTTCGGCGACTCGGAGGCCGTCGCGTGCTCTGCCGCGAACTCCCCGGCGCGCTTGCCGAACACGAGGAGGTCCGACAGGGAGTTGCCGCCGAGCCGGTTGGAGCCGTGCATGCCGCCCGAGACCTCCCCGGCCGCGTACAGGCCGGTGACCTTGGACGAGGCGGTCTCGGGGTCGACCTCGACGCCGCCCATGATGTAGTGGCAGGTCGGGCCCACTTCCATCGGCTCCGACGTGATGTCCACATCGGCCAGTTCCTTGAACTGGTGGTGCATGGACGGGAGCCGCTCGGTGATGTACTCGGCGCTGCGCCGCGACGCGATGTCGAGGAACACCCCGCCGTGCTCGGTGCCCCTGCCGGCCTTGACCTCCGAGTTGATGGCCCGCGCGACCTCGTCGCGCGGCAGCAGCTCCGGCGGGCGCCGGTTGTGGTCGGGGTCGGTGTACCAGCGGTCGCCCTCCTCGGGGTTGTCGGCGTACTGCGCCTTGAACACCTCGGGGATGTAGTCGAACATGAACCGCTTGCCCTCGGAGTTCTTGAGCACGCCGCCGTCGCCGCGCACCGACTCCGTGACGAGGATGCCGCGCACCGACGGCGGCCACACCATCCCCGTGGGGTGGAACTGGATGAACTCCATGTTGATGAGGCTCGCCCCGGCCCGCAGCGCGAGCGCGTGCCCGTCGCCGGTGTACTCCCACGAGTTCGAGGTGACCTTGAAGGACCGCCCGATGCCGCCGGTCGCGAGCACGACCGCGGGGGCGGCGATGGCCATGAACCGGCCGGTGCCGCGCCGGTACCCGAACGCGCCCTTCACCCTCCCCTGCTCGATGAACAGCTCGGTGATGGTGGTCTCGTCGATGACCTGGAGCTTCGACTCGTCCTCTCCGGCGGCCTCGTCGTCCTGCTGGAGCGAGACGAGCTTCTGCTGGAGGGTGCGGATGAGTTCGAGGCCGGTGCGGTCGCCGACGTGGGCGAGGCGCGGGTACTCGTGGCCGCCGAAGTTGCGCTGGCTGATCTTGCCGTCCGCGGTCCGGTCGAACAGGGCGCCGTAGGTCTCCAGCTCCCAGATCCGGTCGGGCGCCTCCTGGGCGTGGAGCTCGGCCATGCGGTAGTTGTTGAGGAACTTCCCGCCGCGCATCGTGTCGCGGAAGTGGACCTGCCAGTTGTCGTTGGCGTTGACGTTGCCCATCGCGGCGGCGGCGCCGCCCTCGGCCATGACGGTGTGCGCCTTGCCGAACAGGGACTTCGAGATGACGATGACGGTCTTCCCGGCCAGACGCGCCTCGACGGCCGCGCGGAGCCCGGCGCCGCCGGCGCCGATGACGAGGACGTCGCAGGCGAGGTGCTCGACGTCGTCTCGGTTGTCGCTCATGCTCTCTCCCCTTTATCCGATGAACCGGAGGTCGGTGATCCACCCGGCGGCCACGGCCATGACGTAGAAGTCCGTGAGCGCCAGGGACGCCAGCGTGATCCACGCCCACATCATGTGACGGGCGTTGAGGGCGCTGGAGACCGTCCAGAACCGGTACCGGACGGGGTGCTTCGAGAAGTGCTTGAGGCGCCCGCCCATGACGTGGCGGCACGAGTGGCAGCCGAGCGTGTAGCACCACAGCAGGACCACGTTGGCCCACAGCACCAGGTTCCCCAGGCCGAGGCCGAACCCGTCGGGGGAGTGGAGCGCGAGGATCGCGTCCCACGTGTTGATGACGGAGATGAGGAACGCGGCGTAGAAGAAGTACCGGTGGAAGTTCTGGAGGACCAGCGGGAAGCGCGTCTCGCCGCTGTAGCTCGTGTGACCGTCGGGGACGGCGCACGCGGGCGGCGACAGCCAGAACGACCGGTAGTACGCCTTCCGGTAGTAGTAGCAGGTGAGCCGGAACGCGAGCAGGAACGGCAGGCTCAGTGCGGCGTACGGGATCAGCGGGTGGTCCGGGAGGAACCGTCCGAAGTGGGCGGCCTCGGGGACGCATCCGGTGGAGACGCACGGGGAGTAGAACGGCGTCAGGTAGTGGTAGTCGGCGACCCAGTAGTCGCCTTGGTAGAAGACGCGGAACGTCGCGTAGGCGACCCAGGCGGTGATGCCGAGCACCGTCAGGATCGGGCCCCGCCGCCAGTTGTCGGTCCGCAGGTTCCGCGCCTTGATCGCGGCCCGCGGCGACGAGACGGCACTGTCTTCGGTCGTGGTCATCAGCGCAGGATATCCCTGAACCTGTGACGTAAGTCCATGGGGTACATCACAATTACGAGCTTTTCTCTTACTGGGACTGTAGATTGCAAAGTTTCATTTGAGCCCTCCGCGCGTCTCCTGGGGCGCGTGAGCAACCGATCGTCGCACCCCGCCGATAGGCTTGGGTCCATGAGCGCACGAGGGATCCTGTTCGTCCACGCCCACCCCGACGACGAGACCGTCTCCACCGGATCGACCCTCGCCCACTACGCCGCCCGCCCCGACGTCCGCCTCACCGTCGTCACCTGCACCCTCGGCGAGGAGGGCGAGATCCGCGTCCCCCACCTCGCGCAGCTCGCCGCAGACCAGGCCGACCAGCTCGGCGGCTACCGCTACTGGGAGTACCGGCAGGCGACCGGGATCCTCGGCGTCGAGGACACGCACTTCCTCGGCGGCGTCGGGCGCTGGCGCGACTCCGGGATGATGGGCCTGCCCTCGAACGACCACCCGCGCGCGTTCTGGGGCGCCGACGTCGACGACGCGGCCGCCGACCTCGTCGCCGTCCTCCGCGACCGCCGCCCCGAAGTGCTCGTCACCTACGACCCCGTCGGCTTCTACGGCCACCCCGACCACATCCAGGCCCACCGCGTCGCCATGCGCGCCGCCGACCTCGCCGCCGACCCCGCGTGGCGCCCCGACCTCGGCGAGGCCCACGAGGTCCGCAAGATCTACTGGACCACCGTCCCCCGCGACGTCGTCGAAGCCCAGTTCGCCGCCTTCGCGGGCGCCAGCGACAACCCGTTCGCGGGCGCCGCGTCCGTCGACGACCTCCCGTTCGGGTCCCGCGATGACGAGATCCACGCATGCGTCACCGCCGGACCCACCGCCGCCGACCTCAAGCGCGAGGCCATGGCCGCGTACGCGACCCAGATCGCCCCCGGCGACTGGCTCGACCTCCTCGGCGACAAGCTCGGGGACGGCGCCGTCGCCGCCGAGCACTACATCCTCGTCAAAGGCGAGCAGGGCCCCGGCGAGGGCCCGAACGACTGGGAGTCCGACCTCCTGGCTTAAGGCCCGCCCCGGCGGGGTACCCGAGGACGTCATGGACGACTTCCTCACCCAGCTCGGACCCGTCGCCCTCGCCCTGCTCCTCGGCGTCCTCGTCGGCGCCGAGCGCGAATGGCAGGGCAAGCCCGCCGGGATGCGCACCCACGCCCTCATCGCCGTCGGCGCGGCACTGTTCGTCCTCGCCGGCCGCTACGGCTTCGGCCACATCGAGCCCGGCACGCCCGGCGTCGACCCCGCCCGCATCGCCGCGCAGGTCGTCACCGGCGTCGGCTTCCTCGGCGCGGGCGTCATCTTCTTCCACCGCAACCTCGTGTACGGCATGACCACCGCCGCCTCGATCTGGTCGGTCACCGCCATCGCGGTCGCCTGCGCCGCCGGGCTCTACTGGATCGCGGTCGCCGTCGCCGCCATGCACCTCTTGGTGGTCGCGGGACTCGCGCCGGTCGAGAACTGGATCGCGAGGCATGTGCGCGGGGACAAGCCCAAGAAACCCGGTGACAATGGGGGGTGAGGGCGCCCCAGGCAGGATTCGAACCTGCGACCATCGGATTAGAAGTCCGGTGCTCTATCCAGCTGAGCTACTGAGGCACGGCGGGGAGCACACGGCGCCGCGCCAGCGGTAAGAATACCCGGCACCGGGCCCTCGCGGGGGGACGGGGCGGGGGAGCGGGCACGGATACGGGGCGTCGCAAGAACACCCCAAACGATTCTCCACGACGCCCCGGAATTGCTGACCCACATCAATGAGTAGTCCTTGAGCGCTCAAGTGTCAAGCAGCGCGCGGCGTGTTGACACCGATTCGTTATCTTGCCCTAAGTGGGCGGCAATGCCCGCTTTGCGTCCTGACTGCGTGCGGCCCTAATGGACACGCAGGGTGAAATCCGGCACGCACGGAACGGGCACGGAGCGTGCGCGGTCGGGCCGCCCGCGGCCGCCCCGCGCTCGCGGGAGGCCGCCCCTGGCGCCGCCGTGCCACACTTGCAGCAGAGCCGACTGTGAGGAGCGGGCATGAGCGACGAGCGTCAACCGGCCGAGGACGCCCCGATCGAACCGCGGGAGAACGGGCGCGAACCGGTCATCCTGCGCGGCATATCGACCCGGGCCTGGGAGCACCCCGCCGACCGCGGCGCCCTGGTCGCCCTCCGCGAGCTCCGCGGCTTCGACATCGTCCTGCGCAAGCTCTCCGGCATGATTTCCGAGCGCGCACTCCGCCTGAGCCTCATGGGCTCCGCGATCAAGGTCGACCGCCACCAGTACTCCCGCGTCCACGACGCGTACCTCTCCGTCGGCGCCGTCCTCGACGCCCCCGACCTCCCCGACCTCTACATCACCCGCAACCCCGACCTCGGCGGCATGTGCATCGGCATCGACAAGCCCGTCATCGTCATCAACTCCGGGTCCCTCGACCTCCTCGACGACGCCGAGCTGCGGTTCCTCCTCGCCCACGAACTCGGCCACGCCCTCTCGGGGCACGGCCTCTACCGGACCCTGCTCATGGTCCTGCTGCGCCTGACGACCTCCGTCGCGTGGATCCCCGTCGGCGTCGTCGGCCTGCGGGTCATCACCGCCGCGCTCTACGAGTGGAGCCGCAAGTCCGAGCTCTCCGCCGACCGGGCCGGCGCCCTCGCCGTCCAGGACCCCGCCGCGGCCATCCGCGTCATGGCGAAGCTCGCCGGCGGCGGCGACCTCCACGACGTCGACACCGCCGCGTTCCTGGAGCAGGCCAAGGAGTTCGAGACCGGCGGCGACCTGCGCGACAGCTTCCTCAAGCTCATCCTGCTGGAGCAGCGCAGCCACGACTTCGCCGTCGCCCGCGCCGCCGCCGTCAAGACCTGGATCGACGAGGGCGAGTACCGCGACTACCTCGCCGGGTCCTACCCGCGGCGCGACGAGGACGCCGACGCGTCGATCTCCGCCGAGGCCAAGGCCGCCGCGAAGTCCTACAAGGACCTCTTCGAGACCTCCGGCGACCCGCTCGCGAAGCTCCTGCGCAAGTTCCGCGACGGACTCTAGAACGGACGCAACGGAACGGGCCCGGTCGGAAGACCGGGCCCGTTCGTTCGCCTTCTAGCGCTTGAGCTTCTCCAGCAGGAGCGCCTCCGCGGTGCAGACCCGCTCGAACATCCGGATGTCGAGGGACTCGTTGGGGCCGTGCGGGTTCGAGTACTGGTCCTCGACGCCCGTCACCAGGATCGCGGCCTCGGGGTACAGCTCCTGGAACGTCGCGATCATCGGGATCGAGCCGCCCACGCCGATCTCCACGGGCTCGGTCCCGTCCCACGCCTCCGTGAACGCCTCGCGCGCCGCGTCGAACGCCGGGCCGGTCGCGTCGATCGCGCACGGGTCGCCCACGCCGCCCTCCGGCGTCACCGTCACCTCGGCGCCCCACGGCGCGTTCGCCTCCAAGTGCGCGGTGACCGCCTTGAGCGCGTTCGCGCCCGAGTCGCCGGGCGCGAGGCGGAACGAGAGCTTCGCGCGGGCGCTGGGCTGCAACGCGTTCGCCGACTCCGCCGCACCGGGCGCGTCGATCCCCAGCACCGTCGCGGTCGGCTTCGTCCACAGCCGCTCGGTGAGCCGCCCGGTCCCGATGAACTCCGTGCCCGGGAGCATCCCGGCCTCGTGGCGCAGCGCCGCCTCGTCGAAGTCCAGGTCCGAGGCGCGCCCCGAGACCAGGCCCTCGACCGCGACATCGCCGTGCTCGTCGTGGAGGGTCGCCACGAGCCGCGCCAGCGCGGTCAGCGCGTCGGGCACCGGCCCGCCGTACATGCCCGAGTGCACCGCGACCTTGAGCACCGCGACCTCGACGTACACGTTCACGACCCCGCGCAGGGTGGTGGTCAGCGCGGGGACCTCGGTCCGCCAGTTGTTCGAGTCGGCGATGACCACGACGTCCGCGGCCAGCAGGTCCTTGTACTCGTTGAGGAGCCCCTCGAGCGTCGGGGAGCCGAACTCCTCCTCGCCCTCGATGAGGAGCTTCACGCCCACCGGCGGCCTCCCGCCGTGCGCGCGCAGCGCCGCGACGTGCGCCATGACACCCGCCTTGTCGTCGGCGACGCCGCGCCCGTACAGGCGCCCGTCCTTCTCGACGACCGTGAATGGGTCGTCCTGCTCCCACTTCGCGAGGTCGCCGACCGGCTGCACGTCCTGGTGCGCGTACAGCAGCACCGTCGGCTGCCCCTCGGGCGCCGGGAAGTGCGCGTACACGCTCGGCTGCCCGCCGCCGTGCGACAGCTGCCGGGACTCGGCCGCGCCGGCCTCGTCGAGGAGGCGCTGGACGGCGTCCGCACCCTGCCGGACCGGCTCGTGGTCGAGTCCGTCGAAGGCGATCGCCGGGATCGTGACGAGGGCCTCCAGATCGGCGCGGACCCCCGGGAGGGCGGCGCGCACCGCATTCACTACATCGCTCATGGGGCGCAATTCTAGGGCGGGTCTAGAGTAAGCGGCGTGTTGCAGCGATACCGGTTCGTGTTCACGCCCCGCTGGCTCCTCCTGACGCTCGCGGGCGTGGTCGTGATGGTCGTCTGCGCCCTCCTCTCCCAGTGGCAGTGGGGCCGGGCCGTCCAGCGCGCGGCCGCGAACGAGGTCATCGAGACCAGCACCGAGTCCGTGCCGATCGACGACACGCTCCCCGCCGCCGAGGACCTCGACCCCGATCAGCGGTGGACCCTCGTGGAGGCCACCGGCGTGTACGACGCCGACCAGGAGGTCGTGCTCCGCGCCCAGACCAACGACAGCCTCAACGGCTTCGAGATCGTCACCCCGCTCGTCCTCGCCGACGGCACCGCCGTCCTCGTCGACCGCGGGTTCGTGCCCTCCGAGAACACCGGCACCGTCCCCGACTACCCCGCCCCGCCGACTGGCGAGGTCACCGTGACCGGCCGCGTCTACGAGTACGAGGAGGCCTCCGGCGCCGTCACCGAGGTCGACGGCCACCTGGAGTCGCGCCGCCTGAGCATCGACATGCTCGGCTCCCACTTCGACTACGAGTTCCGCTCCGCGTGGATCGCCGACATCGAGCCGGCCGAGGGCCTCACCGGACTCGAGACGCCCTCGTTCAAGGACTGGCAGAACTACTCGTACGCCGTCCAGTGGGCCCTGTTCGCCGTCCTCGTCCCGTTCGGCTGGATCACGCTCGTGCGCCGCGAGCGCAAGGACCTCGACGAGGCCGCGGCCGAAGACGGAGAAACGGCCGCCTCCGAAGCGGAAGCGGCCGAATCCCTTTAACGTCTAATCCTTGCCGTCGAACTGTATCTCCCTCGACGGCGCCTTGAAGTCGATCACCGGCTCCCCGTCGAGGGCCTCCTTGAAGATCGTCCCGACGGTCTCCTTCGACTTCGTCGCGTTCGCCGTCCCCACCGCGTTGAAGATGTAGTCCGGGTCGGCCATGAACGCCCCCACCGTCAGCTGCGGCGTGTACCCCAGGAACCACGAGGTCCGGTTGTTGTCGGTCGTACCGGACTTGCCCGCGACCGGGCGGCCCGCCAGGTTCCCGACGATCGGCGAGGTGCCCCACGACCCGCACTGCGCGCCGCGCCGCGCGGTCTCGGTGACGCACCGGGCCGCGTCGGTCGCCGCCCGCGCCACGTCCTTGTCGAGCTCCTGGTGGCAGCGCGGCGCCGCCGTGTCCAGCTCCTGGCCGTTCGGGTCGATGATCCGCAGCGCCGGGATCGGCTCGCAGTAGTTCCCCTCCGCGGCGAGCGTGTTGAACACGTTCGTCATCTCGATCGGCTGCACGTCGGAGACGCCCAGCGTGAACGGCCCCCAGCCCGAGCGCCGCTCCTCGGACGCGTAGTACGCGTCGCCCTCGCTGCGCCAGTGCAGGCCCATCCGCTCGGCCATCTCCACGGCCTTGTCCGCGCCCACCCGGTCGATGAGCTGCGCGAAGTACGTGTTCACCGACATCCCGAAGCCCGACCACATGTCCCGGTCGCCGGCCATGGCCGCCGAGCTGTTCTTCGGGCACCAGTTCCCGCCGCACGCGGTCGTCGCCGACACGAAGCTGGTCCGGACCTGGTTGGGCGAGTAGATGTTGTAGTTCAGCGGATAGCCCGCGTCGAGCGCCGCGAGCATCGTGAACACCTTGAACGTCGACCCGGCCTGGTACCCGCCGGTCTCACCCCCGCCCAGCACGGGGTTCACCGTGTTCGGGTAGTTGCCCTTCCGGTCGAAGGACGGGTTCGAGTGCGGGCCGTTGTGGCTCTGGTCGTACGAGAACGTCCGGTTCAGCCCCAGGGCCTTGATGCGCCCCGTCCCCGGCTCCATGAGGACCGCGCCGTGCGCGAGCTTCGACTCCTCGCTCTTCTGGCTCGTCACCGTGTCGTTCGCGAGCTTCTGGAGGTCCGGGTCGAGCGTCGTGATGATCGTGTACCCGCCGCGGCGCAGCTCCTGCTCGCGCTCGGCCGGGGTCGCCCCGAAGGCGTCCTGCTCGCGCCACCAGCGCCGGAAGTAGTCGCAGAAGAACCCGTACTCGGACGTGGTGCCCTCGACGCCGATGCACGAGTTCGGCGGGTCGGAGACCTCCAGCTCGATCGGCAGGCCCCGCACCTCGGAGGCGTCGCCGCGCGAGAGGTAGTCGATGTCGATCATCCGGTCGAGCACCCAGTTGCGGCGCGCGAGCGCGTCGGTCTGGTCCGAGACGATCGGGTCGTACGCCGAGGGCGCCTGCACGAGCCCGGCGAGCGTGGCCGCCTCCTGGAGGTTCAGCTCCGACGGGTGCTTCGAGAAGTACACCTGCGAGGCCGCGAAGATCCCGTACGCGTTGTGCCCGAAGTACGCCTGGTTGAGGTACCGCTCCAGGATCTCGTCCTTGGACAGCTGCTCCTCGACGGCCATCGCGAGGCGCGCCTCGGTGAGCTTGCGGGTCGCGGTCTGCTCGGTCGCGGCGATGACCTCGTCGATCGAGTCGGCGTTGAGCTGGAGCGCGCCGCGCACGTACTGCATGGTGATGGTGGAGGCGCCCTGCTCGACGCCGCCGGAGGAGTTGTTCGCGACGAAGGCGCGCACGATGCCGCGGTAGTCGACCCCGTTGTGGGAGTAGAACCGCGAGTCCTCGGCGGCGACCATGGCCTGCTGCATGACGGGCGCGACCTCGTCGAGCGTGACGTGGCGGCGGAACTCGTCGTAGAACAGGGAGATGAGCGTCTCGCCGTCCGCGGCGTACACATAAGAGGTCAGCGGCGGGTCGGTCTCGGTCACCTCGACCGACAGCGTGTCGATGGCGTTGAACCCGGCCTTCGCGCTGAGCCCGGCCATCGCTGCCAGCGGGAATAGCAGGGCCGCTATGGCGAGCCCGGCGAGGACGCTGGTGCGCAGCAGGGCGTACACCCCTTCGGCGGGCGGTCCGGGTCGGTCGCTCCCGAGTGCGGACAGTCCGGGCACACGGTGCTGGCGGGGTCGATCGCGCATATATCCAGCCTAGGGCACACGGATCACGTCAAGGTGAAAATCCTCACGAGCGTCGGTATCGCTTTCATCAAGGGGCGAAACGCAAACCGGACTCACATCACTCCAGGCCGACCCGTCACGGGAGTCGTGCGTAACAGGCTCGCAATCCGCCGGTTAGATGTACGCGACGAAACCTGCCTACCCTTGTGGCAGTCCCATCTCAGGGGCCCATCGCACAGCCCCATCACAACACCGGAGGAGGACGCGTGTCGGTCTACGAAATCGGCCTGCGGCTCGCGGGCAAGACCGTGCTCGTCGTCGGCGGCGGCACCATCGCGGGCCGCCGCGTGCCCCGGCTGCTCGACGCGGGCGCCCGCGTCCGCCTCGTCGCGCCCGAGGCCACCACGACCCTCTCGGACCTGGCCGCCTCCGGCGCGCTCCAGTGGGAGCGGCGCGGATGGCGCGCCGGCGACGGCGACGACGCCTGGTTCGTGCTCGCCGCGACCGACGACCCCGCCGTGAACGCCGCGGTCGCCGCCGAGGCCGAGTCCCGCCGCACCTGGTGCGTCCGCAGCGACGACGCCGAGGCCTCCGACGCGTGGACCCTCGCGCACGCCGCCTTCGACGGCGTCAGCGTCGCCGTCTCCGCCTCCGGCGACCCCCGCCGCGCCGCCGCCGTCCGCGACGCCGTCGCCGCGGCCCTGCACTCCGGGGACCTCGACGCCCCGCGCGCCCGCCGCACCCGCCCCGCGGGCGTCGCGCTCGTCGGCGCCGGCCCCGGCGACGCCGACCTCATCACCCTCCGCGGCCTCGAGCTGCTCCGCCAGGCCGAAGTGGTCGTCTCCGACCGCCTCGCCCCGCAGGAGCTCCTCGACATGCTCGGCGACGACGTCGAGATCGTCGACGCCGCGAAGCTCCCGTACGGGCGCCACACCACGCAGGAGCAGATCAACGCCGTCATGGTCGAGCGCGCCCGCGAAGGCAAGTTCGTGGTCCGCCTCAAGGGCGGCGACGGCTTCGTGTTCGGCCGCGGCGCAGAGGAACTGGACGCGTGCCTCGACGCGGGCGTCCCCGTCGAGGTCGTCCCCGGCCTGTCCTCCTCGATCGCCGGGCCCGCCGCCGCGGGCATCCCCGTGACCGAGCGCGGCGTCGTCCACGACTTCACCGTCGCCACCGGCCACGTCCCGCCCGGGCCGCAGAGCCTCGTCGACTGGCACGCCCTCGGCGCCGGGAACGGCACCGTCGTCCTCCTCATGGCCGTCAAGAACCGCGCCGCCATCGCCGCCGCGCTCATGGAGGGCGGGCGGCCCGGGGACACCCCGGTCCGGATCGTCGAGAACGCGACGACGAAGAACCAGACGGTCCGCGAATGCGAATTGTCCGACCTCGGCGTCACCGAAGCGCACCACCCGTCCGTCATCGTCATCGGGGCGGTCGCCGCGCGCGGTCGCGAACTGTGAGTTTTCCCAGGTAAGACCCGGTTTTCCGGCGGCGTCGAGGTGTCACCTCGGCGCCGCCGCAGTTTTACCTAATCCACCCTTTACAAGCCCGAACACAGGCCGTAATATTCGTCCATCAACAGCGCGGCGATCGCCGTGTCTGCCACCGTGGCCACGTCTTGGACCACTGGTGTACTTCCAAATGAGCGGGGTCTCTCGCTCACCCTTTTTGTCCTCTTTGGAGTGTGCATGCGCATTCGTGAGTTCTCTGCTGAGCTCGCTTCGCGGCTCAAAGTCGCGTACGCGGTCCGCAACGTCGACCTGACGCTGCCCGGACTGACCCTGGTGGACGAATGCGCCCCCCGCGCCGGCCATATCCTGGCCGCCCGGGTCGACGCCATCGGGCACCACAACTGGCTCGAGCTCTCCACCGGCCGCAAGGCCGCGATCTACCCCGGGGACGAGATCCTCCTGGCCTTCGGCGAGCGCTACGCCCCCGACCAGTACGAGTCCCGCATCCCCGACGTCCTCGGCACGTCCGTGGACCTCGTCGCCGCGGGCGGCGTCGCCGGGGAGGTCCTCTCCCGGCACGGCGACATGCGCCCGCCGACCCGCCTGGAGCCCATCGGGATCCTCGCCGACCGCGAGGGCGTCCCGCTCGACCTGCGCCGCTTCAGCGTGCTCGCCCCGTTCGGCCTGGGCGACCACCCGCCGGTGGTGTGCGTCGTCGGGACCTCGATGAACGCCGGGAAGTCCACGACCGCCGCGTCCGTGATCCGGGGCCTGTCCCGCTCGGGCCGCCGCGTCGCGGGCATCAAGATCACCGGGACCGGCGCGGGCGGCGACCCGTGGATGTTCCGCGACTCCGGCGCCGTGGTCGCCGCCGACTTCACCGACGGCGGCTACCCGACGACCGCGGGCGTCCCCGTCCCCGAGCTCGCCGAACTGGCCCAGACCCTCTACCACCACGCCGCCGCGCACGACGTCGACGCCGTGGTCATGGAGATCGCCGACGGCATCCTCCAGTCGGAGACCTCCGCGCTCCTGGAGTTCCCGCTCGTGCGCGAACTCGTCGACGGCGTCGTCCTCGCCGCCGCCGACGCGGCCGGGGCCCGCTACGGCGCCCAGCACCTGCGCGCGCTCGGCCTCCCGGTGATCGCCGCCTCCGGGCGCCTCACCCAGTCCACGCTCGCCATCCGCGAAGCCGTGGCGGGCATGGACGCGCCGGTGTACACGCCGAACGAGCTCGCCGCGCCCGAAGTGGCCGCGGAGATCCTCGCGATGGCGGGCGTCTCACGGGCGCGCCGCGCCGGCGTCCTCGAACTCGGCGAGGCCGCCTGACCCACTCCTTGTCCCTACCACCAGGCAGGACCGACGGCGGCGCAGCAGCGGAGGCGCCGCCGCGGCGAGAGAACCGAACACAGGAACCCCGACGGGCGGTGCGTCAAGCGCACCGCCACCTCTGTGCCCGCGGGCGTCCCGCTACGTGCGGGTAACCTGACCGGCTTGTGTCACTTAGGGATACCCGAGACCGATACCGTCTTGTGACAATGGCAGCCTAGTCCTAGTTGCACCCGCGAATTAGGCTCGGGTTCGTGCGCCTCCCTGACCGCACCCCGCCGGCGCGAGACCCGCGCAGGCCCGCGAGCCGCCGACTTGCACCAGAAGCGCAGAGGAACTCACCCCTATGACCACTCGGAACGTCGACGCCCGAAGACTCAACGTCAAGGGGCTGCTCATCGCCGTAGGCCTCCCGGTGGTCCTCGTGGGCGCGCTCGTCGCGACGCTCCTGGGCACCGGCGCGTTCAGCCGCGAGAACGAGGGCGAGGACGCCAGCCTCTGGCTCTGGACCACCCCCCTCGGCGAGATCGCCCGCGTCAACGGCCTCACCGCCGCCACCGACGTGCGCCTCGACGTCACCGACGCCGCGGGCAACGCCGTCCAGATCGAGCAGACCGACTCCCACCTGCTGCTGCGCGAGATCGCCACCGGCAAGGTCTCCGCGATCGACCTCTCCACCCTCGAAGTCACCGGCAACGCCGAGACCGCCCCCGG
Organism: Glycomyces sp. NPDC047369; assembly: GCA_040643255.1. Classification (GTDB taxonomy): domain Bacteria; phylum Actinomycetota; class Actinomycetes; order Mycobacteriales; family Micromonosporaceae; genus Glycomyces. The sequence continues at coordinate 333,535 of JBEYTX010000007.1, forward strand.
CGAAGGCGTGCGCGTCGCCCTCTCCGACGACGGCGCGTTCATCATCGACCAGACGCAGGGCCTGGTCAACCAGGTCGACCCCTCCACGCTCTCCGCGATCGGCGACCCCCTCCAGTTCCCGGCCGGGCTCACCGGCGGCGCGTTCGACGGCGACGGGATGCTGTGGGTCGGCGTCCCCCGCGAAGGCACCATCGTCCAGATCGAGCCGCGCGACTCCGGCGCGAAGACCGCCGCGACCGAGGTCGTCGCGCAGCCGCGCCAGGAGCTCGCGCTCACCGTCCTCGGCGACGGCGTCGCGGTCCTCAACTCCACCGCCAAGGAGATGACGACCATCCGCACCGACGGCCGCCGCGCCGTCACCCCCATCGAACTCGCCGGACCCACCGAGACGGCCGTGACCAGCCCCGGCACCATCGCCTCGGTCACCGTCACCGACCCGCCCTCGATCGTCACGGTCGACGACGAGCAGACCCGCAGCTTCGCCATCGGCGCCGGGTCCTCCGAGCTCCTCGGCGCCTCCGTCGAGTTCCACGAGCGCATCTACGTGCCCGACGGCGCCTCCGGCCTCGTCTGGGTCTACGACCTCGACGGCAACGAGCTCCAGCGCATCGAGATCGACTCCGGCGGCGGGCCCGTCGAGCTGTACCACACCGGCGACACGCTGTTCGCCAACGCGGTCAACACGAACGCCGCGGTCGTCGTCTCCGCCGACGGCGTCGCCGCCCTCGCCCCGAAGAACCGCGACGACATCCTCGGCGGCGACGCCCCGCCGACCGAGGAGGACGACGGCGGCGACGAAGGAGACGAGAACGGCGACGAGGAGTCCGCCCCCGAGGTCGGCCCGCCCGGCGCGGTCACCAACCTCGACGGCACCGTCGGCGACGGCACCATCAACCTCTCGTGGGACGCCGCGCCCAACAACGGTTCCGCCCTCACCAAGTACGTCGTCGAAGGCGCGGGCCAGAGCTGGGAGATCGCACCCAGCCAGCGCGTCCTCGAAATCGGCGACCTCGACAACGGCCAGGGCTACACCTTCACCGTGACCGCCCACAACGCCGAAGGCGCTGGCGACACGGTCACTTCCCCGACCATCACGCCTTCAGCGGAGGTCCCGGGCGCCCCGAGCGGGGTGCAGGCGACCGCGAACCCGGACGGCACGGTCACCGTGAAGTGGGACGAGGCCGACGGCCAGGGCAACGACATCTCCGGCTACCAGGTCGAGTCCGTCTCCGGCACCGGTGAGCGGACCGTGGTCGGCCAGGCCAACGGGACCGAGCTGAAGACCGTCGCCGGCTCTTTGGACTACGGGACCCAGTACGCGTTCCAGGTGACGACCCTTTCCGGGTCCGCGGCCTCGGCTCCCTCGGAGCTGTCGGCGACGGTCGTGCCGTTCAACGTCCCGGACGCTCCCGGCGACCTGCTCGCGCAGAGCTCCGGCTCGGCGCAGGGCACGATCGACGTGTCCTGGAGCCAGCCGTCCAACAACGGACGCGACATCCAGAAGTACATCGTCACCGCCGGCAGCCAGACCCAGGAGGTCACTAGCGGCACCACCGCGAGCTTGTCCGGCTTCGGCAACGGCGAGCAGGTCAACGTCTCGGTGGTCGCGGTCAACGAGGCCGGCCAGTCCGAGCCCGCCACCACGACCTCGAACACGATGTCCGCGCCGACCGTGCAGATCTCCAGCCACGAGTCGCTCGCCGACCAGGTCAACCTGACCTTGGCGATCGACGACGGCGGCAGCAGCGACCCGCAGTGCACTCTGCTGAGCGACGGGGTCACCCAGTCGACCCAGTCGTGCCCGGATGTCTACGCCGTGACCAATCTGAACGCATCGACCAGCTACAGCTTCCAGATCAAGATCTCCAACCCGGCCGGCGAGATGACCTCGCAGACCTACAACGCCTCGACCACGACGATCAACGGCCAGATCTACTTCGGCTGCTCCGAGATGAGCACGAACTACTGCGACGAGCCGAACTCCTCTGGTGGCGGCGCCAACGGCGTCTCGGTCTACAGCTCGCCAGGCGGCGGAAGCTCCCTCGGGTTCACCAACACCGGCGACCGGTACAAGGCCTACTGCTGGGTCGCCTCCGGCGACGCGATCCCCCCGCGCGGCCAGGAGAGCGACGGGTATCACGACTATCACCCGGGCAAAGACGCCTCGAACAAGTGGGTGAAGATCGACTACGCTTCCAACGCGTACGTCCCCTTCATTTGGATCAACATCGACGGGGTCGGTAAGAACTCCACGGGCGACCTTCCGGAGTGCTAGCAGGAGACATGGATGCACGACACCGAGCAGACCCACCCGCTGCGGGTGCCTAAGCGCATGCAGCAGCAGGTCCAGCTGGGCGCCGCGCAGGCCGAGCAGTTCGCGGCCGCGTTCGAGCGGCTCGCCGCCGCGGTCGACACCGTCGTGCTCGGCAAGCAGGAGGTGGTCAGGCTCGCCCTGACCGCCATGTTCGCCGAAGGCCACATCCTCCTCGAGGACGTGCCCGGGACCGGCAAGACCACGATGGCCCGCGCCATCGCGGCCGCCGTCTCCGGGCAGTGGCGGCGCATCCAGTTCACGCCCGACCTGCTGCCCTCCGACGTCTCCGGCGTGACGATCTTCAACCAGGCCAGCGGCGCGTTCGAGTTCCACCCCGGCCCGGTGTTCGCGAACATCGTCATCGCCGACGAGATCAACCGCGCCAGCCCCAAGACCCAGTCGGCGCTCCTGGAGGTCATGGAGGAAGGCCGCGTCACCGTCGACGGCCGCCCCCACCAGGTGCCGCAGCCGTTCCTGGTGGTCGCGACCCAGAACCCCGTCGAAATGGACGGCACCTACCGCCTCCCCGAGGCCCAGCTCGACCGCTTCCTCGTGAAGCTCTCCGTCGGCTACCCCGTCGAGGCCGCCGAGATCGAGGTCCTGCGCGGCACCCACCAGCGCAGCCCCGAGCAGCTCGCCGCGGTAGTCGACACCGACACGGTCGCGCAGATGGCGGAGATGGCCAAGCACGTCTACATCGCCGAGCCCCTGTACGCGTACCTCGTGCAGCTCGCCAACGCCACCCGCAACCACCCGCAGGTCGCCGTCGGCGTCAGCCCCCGCGGCCTCATCGCCCTCACCAGGGCCGCCAGCGTGTTCGCGCTCTCGCAGGGCCGCAGCTACATCATCCCCGAGGACGTGAAGGCCCTCGCCGGACCGGTGTTCGCGCACCGCATCCAGCTCGCCCCCGACGCCGCGATGCGCGGGGCCACCGGCGCCCAGGTCGTCGCCGACGCCTTCAACCAGGTCTCGGTCCCGCTGCCCGCCTCGGCGGCATGAGCGGGACCGGTGCGGCCGCGGCACCGGAGGCGCCCGCCGCGTCCCGGTCCACTCTGGCCGAACGGCTGCTCGCCGTCCCGATCACGGCCCGCGGGGCCGGCCTCGCGGCCGCCGCGATCGCGCTCCTCGCCGTCGGATGGGTCTGGGGCTACCCCGAGCTCGCCGCGATCGGCGCCGCCGCGGCCCTCGCGTGCGTCGCCGCCGGATCCGTGATCGCCGCCCGGCCCCGCCTCGACGTCGAACGCACCGTCCACCCCGACCGGGTCTCGGTGGGCCACACCGCGACCGTGCAGCTCGCCGTCACCAACACCGGGCGCTGGCGGGCCGTCAACGCCCGCGCCGTTGACGTCTACGGCACGCCGCCCAAGCTCGGCTCGCCAGCGTCGCCGAGCACGGGCATCGAGACCCGCCGCGTCGCCGTCCCGCTCGCGCGCCTGCGCCCCGGCAAGAGCGCGGCCGCCAGCTACACGATCACCGCCGAGCGCCGCGGCGTCGTCGACGCCGGGCCCCTCGGCATCGGCAAGCGCGACCTCCTTGGCCTCGCCGCGACCGCCGGGAACTTCGGCCCCAGCGGGCGGCTGTGGATCCACCCGCGCCTCCACCAGCTCGCCCGCACGCCCGACGGCCTCGCCCGGTCCCTCGAAGGGACCGCCGACAAGATCGAGCAGGGCTCGCAGACCTTCCACGCCCTCCGCGAGTACGTCATCGGCGACGAGCTGCGCCACGTCCACTGGCGCACCTCCGCGCGCATCGGGAAGCTCATGGTCAAGGAGCACCTCGACACCTCGCTCCCCACGGTCGCCATCGCGATCGACGACCGCCCCGCGTCCTGGCCCGCCGAGCCCGCCCCGAACCCCCTCGCCGACCCCTTCGAGGCCGCCTGCGAAGCCGCCTACTCGGTCCTCACCGCGTGCTTCCGCGCCGAGTACCACGCCGCGCTCGTGCCCGCCTCCGGCGCGACCGTGTCCGGCGCGGGCCGCGACTCCTACGGCGACCTCCTCGCCGAGCTCGCCCCGGACGCGGCCGACTCCCTCGACGCGTACGTCGCCCGCCTCACCGCCGCCCGCTACGGCGACACGCTCGTGTGGATCACCGGCACCGAGCCGCCCACCGACCGGCTCGCGCTCCTCAAGCGCGCCTACCCGACCGTGATCGCCGTGCATCTCGCCGCCGGACTCCCCGCCTCCGCGTCCCTTGTCGGGGGCCTCCCGACCGTCCGCGCCGCCGACGGCGACCAGTTCGCCGCGGCCTGGAACAGCGGCGGGACCCGCCTGTGACCGCCATCGAGCGCGACCGCCCCAAGCGCAGCGGCCGCCGCACCCGCTACCGCCTCCGCGTCGCCGCCGTCGCGGCCTCCCTGACGCTCATGTGCGCCCTCGCGGGCGCGGTCGCGGCCCGCGTCTACCACGGGCAGCTCCTGTTCCTCCTCGTCGCCGGAGCGGCCTTCGGCGCCTTCGCGATCGGCTTCGCGCTCCGCAACCGGCCCGCGTTCCTCGCGCCCAGCGCCTCCCTCGTCGGCCTCGCCGCGTACCTCCTCGTTGCGATCGTCGTCACCGACGACGGCGCCGACCCGCTGCCCGCCACGATCGTCGACGCGCTCGTCAACGCTGTGCCCCGCACGCTCACCGCGCTCATCCCCGTCGAGCCCGCCCCCGACACGGTCGTCGTCCCCGTCTTCCTCACCTGGATCGCCGCGACCCTCGCGTGCGAGTTCGCGATCCGCTACGGCCGCACGCTCCTCGGCTGCCTCCCGCCGACGATCCTGTACGGCGCCGGCCTGTACCTCGTCGGCCCCAACGCCGACGCCGGGGCGGTCTGGGCCGTCGCGTTCTGCGTCCTCGCCGCGGCCGCGCTCGCCGTCACCGCCGCCCCGCCCGAGCGCCGCCCCGACACCGACGCCATCGTCGACGGCCCCGCGCCCTCCCGCGCGCCCGCGCTCATGGGCATGGTCGCCACCGCGGCGGTCCTCCTCGCGGTCATGGCCCTGCTCGTCCCCGTCGCGGCCCGCCTCGTCACCGTCAGCCCCGGCGACCCCCGCGAGTACGTCGAGCCGCCGCAGCTCACCGACATCGACCTCAACCCGCTCGTGCGCATCGCGGCCTGGTCCAAATACCCCGACCAGGACCTCTTCAAGGCCGACACCAGCGCCGACGCGTGGATGCGCCTCGCCGTCCTCACCGAGTACGACGGCACCACCTGGCAGGCCGCGGGCGACTTCCGCACCGCCGGGACCGTCATCCCCGGCAGCGGCGACGCGAGCTACTCCGCGGACGTCGAGATCATCGGCCTCGGCGGGAAGCTCGTCCCCGCCGCCGCCGACCCCGCGACCGTCACCGGCCTGCCGATCGCCGTCAACCTGACGACCCGGTGCCTGCTCACCCCCGACGGCCTCGCCACCGGCTCGACGTACCACGTCGACTCCGCGCTGGTCACCGCCGATCCGGAAGCGGCCGTGAACGCCCGCGCGAACCTCGCCGACGCCGCCACCGTCGCGGTCCCGCCCGGCACTCCCGAGATCATGGCGACGATCGCCGACTACGTCCGCACCACCTACGACACGCCTTACGAACGCGCCCAAGGGCTCGCGGACTTCCTCGGCCAGCACTACGCCTACAACCCCGAGGCGCCCTCCGGGCACGACCTGCCCTCGCTCGGGTTCTTCCTCGGCAGCCCCGTCGACGCGGGCGGGCAGCGCGGCACCAGCGAGCACTTCGCGGCCGCGTACGCGATCATCGCGCGCCTCATCGGCCTGCCCAGCCGCGTCGTCGTCGGCTTCGAGGTCCCCGGCGGGTCCAGCACCGTCACCGCCGGGCAGGGCTCGGCGTGGCCGGAGATCGACTTCGACGGGGTCGGCTGGGTCCGCTTCGACCCGATGCCGCCGCCCGACGCCGTGCCCGTCCCGCCCGAGGACACCCTGGAGCAGATGGAGGAGGAGACCCCCAGCCCCGAGGAGGACTCCGGCGGCGGGGGCGAGGCCGAGGACTTCAACGACGAGTCCCTGGAGCAGGACGGCGACTTCGACGACGCGCTGACCGAGGAGGCCGGAGGCCTGCCGGTGTGGGTCTGGTACGCGGCCGGGATCCTGCTGCTCGCGTGCGTCCCGCTCCTGCTCAAGGCCCGCCGGGCCCTGCGGAGGCGCCGCAGGCTCACCCGCGGGACGCCCGCCGAGCGCGTCGCGGGCGCGTGGGCCGAGGTCCTCGCGGCCGCCGCCCGCGCCGGGGTGAAGGTCCCCGGCCACGCCAACGCGGAGGAGGCGGCGGCGCGTCTCGGGGCGCTTGAAGCCGATATCGGGCCTTTGCCGCGTCTGGTCAACGCCGCGGCGTTCGCCCCGCACGCGGTCTCGGAGGCCGACGCCGATGCGGCCGCGGCCGTCGCGTCCGAATACTCCGGGAGGATCCGACACCAGGTGAAAAGGTGGAAACGCTTCCTCACTTAGATTGTGCCCGTTAGAAGTTGATATTTCCCCACAAATTCATCGCACGGTGGCCCGATCCCAAAGCGTGGCGCTGACCTGGCAGACTGTGACGTATGGAGAACCCCTTCTTCTCTGTCCGTTTCCGCGGATACGACCGCGCCCAAGTCGACCGCGCGGTCGCCCGCATCAGAACCGCGACGGACGCCGGTGCCCCGCCCCACCCCGACTCGCTCACGAACATGGGCTTCCAGCTCACCTTGCGCGGCTACGACACCGCGGAAGTCGACGAGTACTTCGCCGAGGTCGCGAGGACGCTCCGCGGCGGATAGTCTGGGGGCGTGACCGCGCAGGATCCGTACCATCCTCATCTCCAGCCGCCCCCGGCTCCCCTGAACCAACCCCAGATGCAGCCCGCCCAACCGGGCCCGCCGGTCCCCGGCTATCCGCAGCCGTACCAGCAGGTCCCGCAGTTCCAGCCTGCCTTCTACTGGCCGCCCGTCCCGGCGCCGGTCGTCATCGACGGCTTCCAGATCGTGCAGCCGCGCCTCAAGCCGATCCCGTCCGGACCGGCGATCGGATCCCTGGTCGCCGGTATCGGCGCCGTCCTCGGCGCCCTCCCGGGCATGATCTTCGCGGTCGTCACCCCCTGGGCGGGCCTGACGTTCTTCATGAGCTCGGCCCTGTTCGGGATCGGCTCGCTGTTCCTGGCGCTCCACGCGCGCAAGCAGATCCGAGGCGCGCACGGCGGGATCTCCGGCAAGGGCGTGGCCCTCACCGGGCTCATCATCGCGATCGTCGCGCTCTCGCTCGCGGGCGTCACCGCCCTCATCACCACCGCGAACTTCCTGTGAACGGCGGCGGCGCCCCCGGAATCCGAGGGCGCCGCCGGTTCCAGGTCTTAGCAGTATGTGTCGAAGTGCGACTGGATCGCCGACTTCTCCGCCGAGTCGATCGTGAGGTCGTACAGGTACTTCACGTGCGTCCACGCCTTGACGTAGTCGCAGCGCACCGAGGAGTTCGTCGGCATCCACTCGGCCGGGTCGTAGTCGCTCTTCGAGGAGTTCGCCGAGGTCGTCGCGATCCACAGCTGCGGCGAGCTGATGTCGTTCGCGAAGTCCTCGCGCTCGGCCGTGGTCCAGGCCCAGGCGCCCGACGCCCACGCCTCGGAGAGCGCCACGACGTGGTCGACCGTCGCGTTCGAGACCGTCGAGGTCCACTGGTTGTCGAAGTCCGACTGCCACGACCCGGAGTCGGGCTGGCAGTCCGAGCCGGTCTCGACGTTGCTGCCGTCGCGCTTGAGGACGTACTGGCGCGCGGTGCAGCCGTCGCCGACGCTCGACCAGTGCGGGAACAGGTCCCGGTCGTACGAGTCGCCGTGGGACTCGGAGGCGACGGTCAGCGCGTTCAGCTCCGACTGCGCGGTGGACAGGGACGGGATGCCCGGCGGCCGCACGGCCTGGGCCGGGGCGGCGTCGAGGACGAGGACCGTGAACACGGCGAGGGCCGCGGCCGAGACGACGGCGGCCGCGCGCTTGAGTGTCTGCATGGAGGCTCCTGCGGGGGAAGTGGGGGAGTGCGGGGGGACCGGGAATCATCGAATCATGGGATGACGAAGCGACGCAAGGGGTGAATCCCATCTTTTACCCACAAGACATGGCGAACTTACGCAACAGTTGATTCACGGACAAGCCGGATTAAGAGGCAATAGCACACTCCACACGCAAATACCTACAATGGAGACATGACTGTGAGCAGCCAGGAAACGCACATCGGCGGCCTCGCGGTCGGGTACCTGCCCGACCGGCTCGGCTCCGCCTCCGACTTCGAGTTCGAGTGGGGCGGCGTCGCGTTCGTCCAGCGCGTCTGGGAGACCCGCCTCGACTCCGGCGCCTGGCGCGTCGACCTCCAGGTGCAGGCGATGCGCGGCGAGGCCCTCGCCGACATGGACGCCCTGCGCGCCTTCCTCGTCGAGTACCACGAGCGCGGCGACGACTGGAAGCCCGAGCCCTTCGGCGACGACGGCCTCGCGAGCGAGCACGAGGTCGCGCGCCTCCTCGCCCCCGGCCTCGCCGTCGAGGTCCGCGACCCGTTCGGCCGCCAGGGCCTCGACGAGGTCAAGCAGGTCGCCGGAGCGATCGCCAAAGCGCCGTAGCGAAATCAGTGTGCAGGACCCGGCCGCGCGGCCGGGCCCTGCCTCGTCCGACCCGCGATGCATGAGGAACCCGGCCACGGGTACCCGCCCCTCACGCCGAACGAGAGGACGATGACATGAGCGGCGACGTAGTTGACCTGATCATGGCCGACCACCGCGAGGTGGAGCGGCTGTTCGAGGAGCTCAAGACGCACCCGGAGACCCGGCCGCTGCTCACGCCGGTGCTGTCGGCACTGCTGACCGCGCACAGCCGCGCCGAGGAGGCCGAGGTCTACCCGGCCGCGAAGACCGAAGCGCACGAGACCGAGGAGGTCGCGCACTCCCAGGAGGAGCACGAGGAGGCCGAGGAGCTGCTCGTCCGCCTCAACGGCGCCGACCCCGAGTCCCCGGAGTTCGACCGCGCCCTCCAGAAGCTCATCGAGGCGGTCACGCACCACGTCGAGGAGGAGGAGTCCACGGTCCTCCCCGGCATGAAGACCGGACTCGACGCCGCCCGCCGCGCCGAACTCGGCGAGGCCTTCGCCGCCAGCCGCGCGCAGCACCTCGGCGACCAGCCCGGCCACGCCAGCCGCGAGGAGCTCGAGCTCCAGGCCCGCAACATGAACGTCAGCGGCGCGTCCCAAATGGACAAGGCCCGGCTGAAGGACGCCGTCAAACCCGACTGACGTCCCCGACCGGGGCGGTTAACCACTCCCGCCCCGGGTACCCCTCCCCTCACAGGCCCCGCCCGGGGCCGCGACCGAAGGGGGACGCCGCCATGGGGAAGCCGGCGCAGCAGCAGGAACCGCCCGGACGCACCGACGCGATGCGGCCGCAGCCGCGCGACGCGATGGACGGCTACGCCGGGAGCGGCCTCCTCAAGGGCCGCAAGGCCCTCATCACCGGCGGCGACTCCGGGATCGGCCGCGCCGTCGCCGTCGCGTTCGCGAAGGAGGGCGCCGACGTCGCCATCGCGTACCTGGAGGAGCACGACGACGCCACGCACACCGCGCAGCTCGTCGAGGCCGAAGGCCGCACCTGCGCGCTCCTGCCCGGCGACCTCGCCTCGCCCGAGCAGTGCCAGCGCGCCGTCGAAGGCACCGTCGAAGCCCTCTCCGGGCTCGACCTGCTCGTCAACAACATCGCCACCCAGACCCCGGTCGACCGGCCCGAGGAGATCACCGACGCGCAGTGGACGCACACGTTCGACGTGAACATGCACTCCTACTTCCGCGTCACCGCCGCGGCCCTCGCCCACCTCGGCGACGGCGACTCGATCATCAACACCGCGTCGGTGAACGGCCTGCGCGGCAACAAGACCCTCATCGACTACTCGGCGACCAAGGGCGCGATCATCGCCTGGACCTACTCGATGGCCCAGGCCCTCGCCGACCGCAAGATCCGCGTCAACTGCGTCGCGCCCGGCCCGGTGTGGACGCCGCTGATCCCCTCCACGCTCTCCGAGGACCACGTGGAGGGCTTCGGCGAGCGCACCCCGATGGGCCGCGCCGCCGACCCCGACGAGATCGCGCCGTCCTACGTGTTCTTCGCGTCAAACCGCCTCTCGTCGTTCTACACCGGCGAAGTCCTCGCCCCGCTCGGCGGCGAGACCATGCCCGGCTGACGGCTCCCGCACGCAACGCTCCGGCTCCTCGGCCCTACGCGACGCCGAGGAGCCGCAGCCCTGCGGTCGTCGCCGCCGCGGCGACCACGACGAGCGCCAGCGGCGCCTTCCGCCACGCGAGCACCCCGCCGACGACCACGCCCGCGGGCAGCGCCCAGCCGGCCCACGCGCCCTCGACGATGAGCGCCGACGTCGCCACCAGCGCCACGAGCACGACCGTGGCCCCGCGCTTGAGCAGCACGTCGGTCCGGTCGCTGATGTCGACGCGGCCGCGCAGCAGCGGCCCGGCGAGCCGGATGAGGAACGTCCCGACCGCCAGGGCCGCGATCACGAACATGCTCATGCGGCCGCCTCCTCACTCGTCTCGGATCCCCTTCGCGGCCAAGCGAGTACCAGACCGGCCAGCGCCACCAGGACCGGCAGCCCTGCGGGCAGGAACGGGCTCGCCGCCAGCGCCAGTCCCGCGCCGACCGATGCGGCGAGCAGCGTCGCCCGGTCGCGGAGCGCGGGCAGCACCAGCGCGAGGATCACCGCGGGCAGCGCCGCGTCCAGGCCCAGCACCGCCGGGTCGGCGATGCGGCCCCCGGCGAGGATGCCGGCGGCGTTGCCGACGGTCCACGCGACGGCGTTCCCCGCCCCGGTCGTCCAGTACGCGATCTTCGCGCGCCGCAGGTCGTCGCCTTCGGCGAGCGCGAACGCCGTGGTCGTGTCGAGCAGGTTGTGCGTCCCGAGGATCCGCGTCCACCAGCGGTCCCAGTACAGGTGGCCGACCGACAGCCCGTACGGGAGGTGGCGCAGGTTGAGGATCAGCCCCGTCGCGATGATCGCGGCGGGCCCGCCACCGGACGCGGCGACGCCGAGCGCCGCGAACTGCGCGGTCCCGGCGTAGACCAGGAGCGAGACGGCCATGGTCGTCCACCACTCCAGGCCCTGCGCGGTCGCGAGCGCGCCGAACGACGCTCCGGCGACGGCGATGCCCGCGCTGTACGCGAGCGTGTCGCGCAGCAGGTCGCGGCCGACGACTTCGGTGAGGCGGGTGAGCATCGGCGGCGGGTACCCGGTCCCGTTGCGCCCAACCGCTTCCGGCTCAGCCGGAGTCCTGCGTCGTGTCGTGCGGGTCGCCGACGGGCTTGGACTCGGGGGAGCCGCGCTGGCGCAGGTAGATGCTGATGACGACGATCGAGCCGATCGCGAGGAACTCCGACTGCCAGTTCTGGAGCGTCCGGTTCCAGAAGTCGGCGCTGCCGACGTACCCGGGCCAGCTCAGCGGGTCCTGGAGCTGCGCGAGCCGCTCGGCGTTGTACGCCGAGCGCCCGGCGATCGACTGCGCGAGCCACGACAGGGCGAACAGCGCGCCCATGACCGCGCCCAGCGACCTGGAAAACACGGCGGTCCGCCAGCCTCCGGCGCGCACCCACGCGGGGGAGTCCTCGGTCGCGTACTCGCCGACCTTCTGCTCCTCGTCGGACTCGGTCCCGGTCTTGCCGACGAGCTTCGACTCGGGGGAGCCGCGCTGCACCAGCCACACGGTCGCGAACACGTACAGGAAGAACTGGAGGTACTCCGACTGCCAGTTCTCGGCGACGTCCACGGCGAAGTCGCTCGACGCCACGTACTCCACGAGCGTGACCTGCCTGCCCGCCTCGGCGAGCTGCCGGTCGTTGTAGTCGGCCTGCCCGGCGAACGCCTGGCCGACGAGCGCGGCGAGGAACAGCAGCCCGAAGCCGATGCTCAACCCGTTGTCGCGCAGTGCCCGCCGCATGTGTCCCCCCTCAGAGCCGCATCAGCCCGACGGCGATCACGTACCCGAGCCCGAGCACGGTGAACGCCAGGTACGCGGTGAACATCACGCGTTTCATCAGCCCTTCACCTCGCACTCGTACGGCCGCTCGCCCTGCGGCGCGCACCCGGCGGCGACGACCTTCCAGCCGTCCTCCAGCTCCGCGAGGAACAGCACGTCGGACCCGGTCCGCACCTGGGCCCGGTCGCCCCACACGTCCGCGTCCCCGGCCGCCTCCGTCGGCAGCCCCAGCGCGAGCACCGCCGCCTCGCACGCCTCGCCCTCGTCCGCGGCCAGCTGCTCAGCGGCCTCCGGCGACAGCAGCCCGCACGCCGCCGCGCCGTCCCCTTCGGCGAGCGCCGTCACGAACGCGTCCGCCGCGTCCCCGGCCTCCACGGCCCGCTGCCCCGCCCCGCACCCGGCGACGGCCGCCGCGCAGGCCACGAGCCCGCACGCTGCACTGACACCCCTCCACCACACGCCCGGATAGTTCCCCCGCCCCACCGGCCCCAAACAACCCCGCTCAGGCGCTCTCGTCGTCCTCGAGCCCGACCGCGCGCCGCAGCTGCTGGCGGCACTCGTCCAGGTCATGCGAGTCGGGGTCCTCTTTCGCCGTGTGCTGCATGAGGTCCGCCAGCCCGTGCGCGATCGCGTTCAGCTTGTGCTGGATCGCCGCGTCATTGCGCGACTCGGTGTTCTGGAGCAGCGCGACCATGAGGAACGTGATGATCGTGGTCGTCGTGTTGATGATGAGCTGCCACGTCTCCATCGGCAGCCAGATGATCGACGGCGCCCAGATCAGCACCAGCAGGATGCACAGCAGGAAGAACGGCGCCCTCGCCGCGAACTCCGACGCCCTCGTCGCGAACCGGTCGAACATGCTCGTCCGCTTCGACACGTCCTCGGGCATCGTCGCCCCTTGCTCGTCCCGCTCGCGCTTCTCAGATCCCATGCAGGGAATGTCCCCGCAACCCGCCCCCGCAAACCTCCCCGACCGGCCACAACACAAAAGCCCCGGCAATGCCGAGGCTCCTGAGCTGCATATCTATCTGTACTCCCGAGCGGATTCGAACCGCCGTTTCCGCCTTGAGAGGGCGGCGTCCTAGGCCCCTGGACGACGGGAGCTTGCCTTGTTGTTCGCGGCTTGGCCGCGGCAACGGAGACAACTGTACATGGTCGGGGGAGGGGGTGTGCAAGCGGGATATGGCTTGTGATGTGGCCTACCTCTTGGGGTGTGCGGCGGGCCGGGGCCCGGCGCCGCCACCTTCTCAGGTGAACCCCCGTTGCGCCGGCCCCGGCCCGCCGAGCGACTGTAACGCGCCGCGCCCGAGGGCGCGGCGTGATTCTCACTGGTTGCTCGTGCTCGCCTGTCCGGTGACGTCCTCGAGCCAGGCGGCGTCGACGCCGTCGTGGTAGTTCACGAGCTTCGCGCCGAACGCGTCGTCGCCGACCTTCGCGGTGATGCTGGCGATGACGCCGACGGTGGTCACGCACACCTCGAACGAGCCGACGGGCGCCTCGGCGGCGCCCTGGACGTCGACGCAGTCGGCGAGCTCCCCGGCGAGGGTGGTGTCGGAGAACTCGGCGCTGGCGGCGGCGTCGGCCGCGGCCGCGGCGAGCCAGGACGCGACGTCGTCGTCGGTGGGCAGGAGCCCGTCGAGCTCCTGGCCGAGCCAGACGGCGAGGTCGGCGGCGTCCTCGCCCGCCCACAGGGACGGGCGGTCGCCGACGACGACCGCGGCGGTGCCCGCCTCGGGGTCGACGGCCACGAGCAGCGCGTCGTCCGAGCCCTCGACGAGGTACTCGGCGGTGTAGGCGTGGCCCTCGCCGTCGACGAGGCGCTCGCTCAGCTCGGTGAGGGCGGCCTGGTCCTCCGAGGCCGTCTCCTCGCCGCCTTCGCCTCCGGAGCAGCCGGCGGCGAGCGCCAGCAGCGCCGCCGCGCCGAAGGCGGCGCAGCGCCGGAGGGGGTTCTGCACGATCATGGGGCTCCACTTCCGTCGTGCTTCGGCGAAGGAGGCGCCGGGGCCGCTCTCGGCGGCGCTCGCGAGCCGCGACTCGGCCGTCGGCATCCGGGGGGCACGCCTAGCACAGGTGTCTGATCTGAGATAGGACTCCACCTTATAGCGCCCTATCCAGCCTCCATGTAACACGAGGAGGACCCGTCGCCGCCATCGCGTTTTCGCGGCTCGGAGGCACTGCCGCCGGGGCCGGGGCGTAGGCTGGGGTGCTGTGGCCGGCGCAGTGTCGGGTCGGCCGAAATCCTTCGGACACGGCCCCGTAATCGGGCCGACAGTCATGATTCGGCTATCTCAGGAGTGACAGTGGCTGCAATTGAAGACATCCGGGCCAGGGAGATCCTCGACTCCCGCGGGAACCCCACCGTCGAAGTGGAGATCCTGCTCGACGACGACACGCTCCAGCGGGCGGCCGTGCCCTCGGGCGCCTCCACCGGCGCCTTCGAGGCCATCGAGCTGCGCGACGGCGACAAGTCCCGCTACCTCGGCAAGGGCGTCGAGAAGGCCGTGGACAACGTCAACGGCCCGATCCGGGACGCCCTCATCGGCATCGAGGCCTCCGAGCAGCGCCTCGTCGACCAGGCGCTCCTCGACGCCGACGGCACCCCGGACAAGTCGAACCTCGGCGCGAACGCCATCCTCGGCGCGTCCCTCGCCGCCGCCAAGGCCGCCGCCGACTCCGCGGAGCTGCCGCTGTACCGCTACGTGGGCGGCCCGAACGCGCACCTCCTGCCCGTGCCGATGATGAACATCCTCAACGGCGGCTCCCACGCGGACTCCAACGTCGACGTCCAGGAGTTCATGATCGCCCCGATCGGCGCGCCGACGTTCAAGGAGGCCCTGCGCTGGGGCGCCGAGACGTACCACGCGCTCAAGTCCGTCCTCAAGGACCGCGGCCTGTCCACCGGCCTCGGCGACGAGGGCGGCTTCGCGCCGAACCTGGAGTCGAACCGCGCCGCGCTCGACCTCATCGCCGTGGCCGTCGAGAAGGCCGGGTACAAGCTCGGCACCGACATCGCCTTCGCGATGGACGTCGCCGCCACCGAGTTCTTCACCGACGGCGCCTACCTCTTCGAGGGCCAGAAGAAGACCGGCGACGAGATGAGCGCCTACTACGAGGAGCTCATCGGCGCCTACCCGTTCGTGTCCATCGAGGACCCCCTCTCCGAGGACGACTGGGCCGGCTGGTCCGCGCTCACCGCCGCCGTCGGCTCGCGCCTCCAGATCGTCGGCGACGACCTGTTCGTGACGAACCCCGAGCGCATCCGCCGCGGCATCGACGAGAAGGCCGCCAACGGCCTGCTGGTCAAGGTGAACCAGATCGGCTCGCTCACCGAGACCACCGACGCCGTCGAGATGGCCCACCGCGCGGGCTTCGGCTGCATGATGAGCCACCGGTCCGGCGAGACCGAGGACACCACCATCGCCGACCTGGCCGTGGCCATGACCTGCGGCCAGATCAAGACCGGCGCCCCCGCCCGGTCCGACCGCGTCGCCAAGTACAACCAGCTGCTGCGCATCGAGGAAGACCTCGGCGACGCGGCCCGGTACGCGGGCGCTTCGGCCTTCCCGAAGTTCGGCAAGTAGGAACGTATCCCGGGGAACCTGAAGCGGACCTGAAGCCGCCTGAAGGGAACCTGAAGCGAAGGCCCCCGTGCTTCGGCGCGGGGGCCTCCGCCGTGCCGGATCGACTAGGCTGGGCCCGTGAACGCGAGCCGCCGACCCAGCCGCCCCGGAGGACGATCCACCGGTCCCGGCCGCACCCGCGCCGCCCGGCGCCCCGCCCCCGGCACCGCGGGCCGCGCCGAGGTCAAGCGGGTCCGGTACCGGCCCGCCCGGAAGGTCTCCCGCCGGGCCGCCGTCCTCGCCCTCGTCCTCTCCGCGCTCGCCCTCGCCTACGCGTACCCCCTGCGCACGTACGTCGAGCAGCGCATCGAGATCAACCGCCTCGAAGCCGAGCAGTCCGCGCAGCAGGACCGCATTGACGACCTCGAGGCCGAGCGCCTCAAATGGGACGACCCCGAGTACGTCGAGGCCCAGATCCGCTCCAGCCTCCTCCTCGTGCCCCCCGGCGAGGACCTCGTCATCGTCATCGACGAGGACGACCCGAAGCACACCGGTGGCGAGGACGACGAATCCGGGGCCGACAAGCCCTGGTACGAAGCGCTCACCGATACCTTTGAAGACGCCGATCAGCTTGATCCGGACGAGACCGAGGAACCGGGGGAATGACCGTGAAGGCAGTGGAGAAGGTGGCCCTGTGAAACCCGAAGCGTGGCCCCAGGAGCCGCAGCCGGTGACCGAGGCCGACGCGGCCGCCGTCACCGAGCAGCTCGGGCGCCCCATCCGCGGCGCCCACGCCGTCGCCTGGCGCTGCCCCTGCGGGCAGCCCGCCGTCGTCGAGACCGAGCCGCGCCTGCCCGACGGCACCCCGTTCCCCACCACGTACTACCTGACCTGCCCCAAGGCCGCCTCCGCGATCGGCCGCCTCGAAGGCGGCGGCGTCATGAAGGACATGAACGCGTCGCTGAATGCCGACCCCGAACTCGCCGAGCACCACCGGCGCGCCCACGAGGACTACCTCGCCCGCCGCGCCCGCCTCGGCGACGTCCCCGAGATCGCCGGCGTCTCCGCCGGGGGCCTGCCCGACCGCGTCAAATGCCTCCACGCCCTCGTCGGCCACGCCCTCGCCGCCGGACCCGGCGTCAGCCCCATGGGCGACGAGGCCATCGACATGCTCCCCGAGTGGTGGCGCACCTCCAGCTGCGCCACGAAGCAGGAGGCCGCCGAATGAGCACCCGGCGCGTCGCAGGGATCGACTGCGGCACCAACTCCATCCGCCTCCTCATCGCCGACATCGACGCCGACGGGCGCCTCCACGACGTGGTTCGCCGCATGGAGGTCGTGCGCCTCGGCGAAGGCGTCGACCGCACCGGCCGCCTCGCCGACGCCGCCATCGAGCGCACCCGCGCCGCCCTCGCCGACTACACCGCGCAGATCCGCCAGCACGGCGCCGAGGCGATCCGCATGGTCGCCACCTCCGCGAGCCGCGACGCCGCCAACGCCGCCGACTTCACCGCCATGGTCGAGACCGTCCTCGGCCAGGCCCCCGAGGTCATCACCGGCGACGAGGAGGCCCGGCTCTCCTTCACCGGCGCCGTCGCCACCCTCCCCGCCCATGAGGGCCAGCGCCTCCTCATCGACATCGGCGGCGGCTCCACCGAGTTCGTGCGCGGCACCGGCGGCGACGTCCTCGCCGCGATCTCCGTCGACGTCGGCTGCGTCCGCATGACCGAGCGCCACCTGCGCTCCGACCCGCCCGGCCCCGCCGAGATCGACGCCGCGACCGCCGACATCACCGGCATCGCCGACCGCGCCCTGGCCGTCGCCGACCCCGGCCGCGAGGCCACCGAGCTCGTCGCCGTCGCCGGGACCGCGACCACCGTCGCCGCGATCTCCCTGGGCCTGCCCGCCTACGACCCTGACGCAATCGACGGCACCCGCCTGACGTACGAGCAGGTCGCGAAGGTCACCGCCGACCTCGCGGCGGCCGACCACGCCGCGCGCCTGGCGATCCCCGTCATGCACCCGGGCCGCGCCGACGTCATCGTCGGCGGCGCCCTCGTGCTGCGGACCATCATGGAGCGCAGCGGGATCGGTGAGGTGCTCATCTCCGAGCACGACATCCTCGACGGCATCGCGCTCTCCGCTTAGGACGGACGGAGGCGGGGCCCCGCCGGCCCGGGCCGCGGGGCGCCGCCCCGGGTGTGGTGTGGCGGGGGGTGTGGTTAAGGGGGGGCGGGGGGGGCGGCCCCC
>JBEYTX010000008.1:0-288859 GCA_040643255.1 Glycomyces sp. NPDC047369
GTACTGCACCCGAGGGGGTGTGGGAGAGCAGGACACCGCCAAACATGAACATGAGGGAAGGCCCCCACCATACGGTGGGGGCCTTTTCGCATGCCTACGAAGAAGTCGAGAGCGCGTCTCTGACCTTGGCTACTCCGACGCCGATCCCGAAGATCGCGCCGGTCACCAGGAATGTCAGTAGCGACACTGTCACGAGCGCGATCGCGATTCCGATAGCACCGACGACACTGAAGAATGTGCTCACGTGGCCTCCTCCGTTGCAGGCTCTGGGTGTTTGCCCTTCAGGTATTGTCCCACATCGATAAATAGATGATGGTGGGCATCACAAGTTAGATAGGTCACAGTAGTGGACTCTGGTTCAATCTCGCGTCTCCCCGTCGCTCCGCTTCCATCGTCGGCGTCGCGGCGGCTGGCCGCGGTGGGGCGGGATCCGATCAACCTGCACCGGGCTCTCGCTCACGCGCCGGCGCTGCTGGCGCCGGTGCTGGACCTCATCCATGCGCTGCGGTTCGACGCGACGGTGTCTCGGTCGCTGCGGGAGCTGATGATCTGTCGGATCGGGCAGCTCGAGGGCTCGGAGTACGAACTCGCGCATCACCTTCCGATGGCGAAGGAGTCCGGACTGGACGCGGAGCAGGTCGCCTCGATCGCCGAGTGGCGGCAGGCCGGCTGCTTCAGCGAGCCGCAGCGGGCCGTGCTGGCGTACGCCGAGCACCTGGGGGCAGGGGCGGAGCGGGACGACGAAGTGCTCGACAAGTGCTTCGGACCGGTCGAGCAGACGGAGCTCACCGTCACCGGTGCCACGTACATCGCCCTGGCCCGGATGCTGCGGGCCCTTGACGTGCGGATCGATGAGCCGCTGCTGGGCTGATCGAGGTTGACTCACTCCCGCCGGGGTAGATCTGTGGATTCCGGCAATTCGTGATCTTCAAGGCAATAGCGGCTTAGGATTCGGACACGTGTGGTATCGGTTCAAGTCGCCTACGGGAGTGAGTGATGACGACAGACAATGACGGTCTGCTGCGCGGCGAACCCGAGGTGGCGCCCACCGGCTCGGCGCTGTTCGTGTCGATCGCGGCCGCACTGGGCGGGTTCCTGTTCGGGTACGACACGGCCGTCATCAACGGGACCACGGGCGCCCTGGAGCGGCAGTGGGGGATCGGCTCGGTCGAGACCGGCATCGTGGTCTCCTCTGCGCTGCTGGGCTGCGCCGTCGGCGCGTGGTTCGCGGGCTCGTTGGCGAACAGGATCGGCCGGCCCAAGGTCATGATGCTCGCGGCGATCGTCTTCTTCGTGACCTCGCTGGGCAGCGCGTTGGCGACGGGCCCGGTCGACCTCACGATCTGGCGCATCGTCGGCGGCTTCGCGATCGGCGCGGCGAGCGTCATCGCCCCCGCCTACATCGCGGAGATCTCGCCCGCGCACCTGCGCGGACGACTGGGTTCATTGCAGCAGTTCGCGATCGTGCTCGGCATCTTCGGCGCGCTGATCGTCAACTACGGCATCCAGGCCTCGGCGGGCGGCGCGAGCGGCGAGGTGCCATGGGGCGGCACCGCGTGGCGGTGGATGTTCGCCGCGGCCGCGATCCCGGCGTTCGTGTACTTCATGTTCTCGCTGAACATCCCCGAGTCGCCGCGCTACCTGGTGGCGAAGCAGCAGCTCGACAAGGCGCGCAAGGTCCTGCTGAAGTACGTGGGCGGGAACGTCGACCACAAGATCATCGAGATCCAGGGGACGCTCGACAGCGACCACCCGCCGCGCATCTCCGACGTGCGGGGTTCGCGCCTCGGCCTCATGCCGATCGTGTGGGTCGGCATTCTCCTGTCGATGTTCCAGCAGTTCGTGGGCATCAACGTCATCTTCTACTACTCGACGTCGCTGTGGCAGTCCGTCGGGTTCAGCGAGAGCGACGCGTTCCTGACCTCCGTCATCAACTCCGTCGTGAACATCGCCGGTACGATCCTCGCGATCTACCTCGTCGACCGCATCGGCCGCAAGAAGCTGCTGCTCATGGGTTCCGCGCTCATGTTCGTCGCGCTCGGCACCATGGCCGTCATCTTCGCGTCGTCTCCCGTGGACGCCGAGAACAATCCGGTCCTCAGCGACGCGGCCGGCGTCACGGCGCTCATCGCGGCGAACGTCTTCGTGTTCGGGTTCGCGTTCACCTGGGGCCCGGTCGTGTGGGTGCTGCTCGGGGAGATGTTCCCCAACCGCATCCGCGCCTCCGCGCTCGGCGTGGCCGCGGCCGCGCAGTGGATCTCCAACTGGCTCATCACCGTCACGTTCCCGGAGCTCGCGCAGACCGGCCTGTTCCTGGCGTACGGCCTGTACGCGCTGTTCGCGCTGATCTCCTTCATCTTCGTGTGGAAGATGGTCCGCGAGACGAAGGGCATCGAGCTGGAGGACATGGAGGACCTGGAGCGCCACGGGCTCCCGACCTGACCGACATGCATGAAGCGGGGCGTCCTTTCGGGCGCCCCGCTTCTGTTTCCCCGCTGCCGAGGAAAGTCCTACTCGTAGGAGATCGCGCCGAGGATGTCGACCTTGGAGGCCCGCACCGCGGGGGCGATGGCCGCGAGGAGTCCGACGAGGACGGCCGCGGCGAGGTACCCGGCGATGAGCGCGGTCGGGACCGCGAACGACTCGATGCCGCTGGGGACGAGCGCCTGCTGGACGATCCAGCCGAGGAGCAGGCCCGTGCCGATGCCCAGGAGGGCGCCGAACAGGGCGATCGTGACGCTCTCGACGGTGACCATGCGGGTCGTCTGCCCGCGGGTCATGCCGATCGCCCTGAGCATCCCGAGCTCGCGGGTGCGCTCGAGGACCGACAGGACCAGCGTGTTGACGACGCCGATGACCGCGACGATCATCGCCAGCGCCAGGAGCAGCTGGATCGCGATGATGGCGTAGTCGAAGAACACCGTGACCTGCGAGAGGTACTCCTCGTGGTTCTGGACGCTCACGGCGGGCTGGTCGGCGAGGATCCCCTCGACCTCGGCGGTCACGTCCCCGACGTCGGCGCCGTCGGCGACGTCGACCAGGCCCATGTTCGGTTTGGGCGTGTAGAACTCGGCGGTGTAGGCCGGGTCCACGTAGAAGCCGTCGCTCTCCTCGTTGTCGGCGATGATCGCGACGAGGGTGAACTCGTGGGCCTCGGTGCCGCGGCTGAACGTCGCGGTGACGGTGTCGCCGAGGCCGATGCCGAGCTGCTCGGCCGCGGAGTCGTTGGCGGCGATCTCGCCTTCGCCGAGGCCGTCCATGGACCCTTCGGCGACGACGCCGCCGAACTGGGTCACGGCGCCTTCGATGTCGGAGCTGGCGTTGACGTACTGCTCGGTGCCGTCGATCTGGGCGAGGTCGTAGTAGAGGTCCACGGCGGCCTCGACGCCGTCGACGGCGCGGATCTCGTCCATGACGCCGGGGTCGAAGGTGGCGGGGACCGAGGCGGTGACCGGGCCGGTGACGAACAGCTCGGCCTTGATCGTGGAGTCGAACCGCTCGGCGAGGCTCTCCTTGACGCTGGTGAGGAGCGTGGCCGTGGCGGTCACGAGGGTCACGCCGATCATGAGCGCGGCCGCGGTGACGGCGGTGCGCCGCGGGTTGCGGGAGGCGTTCAGGCGCCCGAGCCGCCCGGCGAAGGACCAGGACCAGACCGCGCCGAGGAGCGCGACGACGGGTTTCGACAGCCAGGCCGTCAGGAGCGCGACGCCGACGAACACGACGCCTGCGCCGACGGCGGCGGCCATGAGGTTGGTGTTGTCGCCGTCGAAGGTCTCGTTGAGCCCCAGGACGATCCCGGTGGCGCCGAGCAGGGTGACGACGAGGCCGGTGACGGTGACGCCGGTGATCGGCTTGTCGGCCTTGACCGCTTCGCGCATGGCCTCGACGGGCGGGGTCTTGGAGGCCCGCACGGCCGGGACGAGCGCGGAGAGGACGGTGACGCCGAGGCCGACGGCGACGGCCGCGAGCGGGGCGCTCCAGGGGATCGCGACGCTGGTGGTGGCGGTGTCGAGGAAGCCGTTGGCGACCACGGAGGTGAGGCCCGCGCCGGCGGCGACGCCGATGCCGGCGCCGACGATCGCGGCGGCCGCGCCGAGCAGGCCCGCTTCGGCGAGGACGGAGCGGATGATCTGGCCGCGGCCCGCGCCGATGGCGCGCATCATCGCGATCTCCTTGAGGCGCCCGGCGATGACGATGGAGAAGGTGTTCGCGATGAGGAACACGGAGACGAACACGGCGATGAGGCCGAAGCCGAGCAGGAAGTACCCGATGACACTGGTGACTTCGGCGCTCTCGGCGTTGAGGTCGTCCATGTAGGCCTGGCGGCTGATGGCCTCGGACTCGGCGCCCACGGCCGGTTCGAGGGCCTTGAGCAGCTCGTCGGCGGTCACGCCGTCGGCGGCGGTGACGGCGACGGCCGAGTAGACGTCCTCGCCGCCGAAGACCAGGCGCTGGGCCTCGGTCGTGGTGAACGCGAGTTCCGTCGAGCCCGAGAGGGAGTCGCGGCCGCCGGAGTAGCCGTAGACGCCGACGATCTCGTACGCGGTCTCGTCGGTGGACAGGGAGTACGCGGTGACGGTGTCGCCGAGGCCGAGCCCGGATTCGGTGACGAACTGGGCCGAGACGGCGGTCTCGCCGTCGGCCTCGGGGGCGCGGCCTTCGCGCATCTCGCGTTCGACGGACTGGTCGCCCCAGTTGACGGCCATGGTCGGGGCGAAGCCGCCGACGATCTTGCCGTCGTCGCCGAGGGCGTTGACCATCCAGGTGACGGTGGTGCTGACGTCGGCGACGTCGCCGTTGGCCTCGATGGCGGCGAGGGTCTCGGCGGCGACGCCGTCGCGGACGAGCCGGTCGCCGCGGTTCTCGGGTTCGACGGGCTGGACGATGACGTCGGTGCCGGTGTAGGCGTCGCCGCTGAGGTCGTCGACCGTTGCGCGGATGGACGCGGTGAGGACGAGCGCGGCGGCGATGAAGGCCGCGCCGAGGACGACGGCGAGGCTGGTGAGGATCAGGCGGGCCTTGCGGGCCGCCATGCCCTTCAGGGTTGCGCGGAGCATGTGCTTAGCGGGCCTCTCCGGCGAGCGGGACGCGGTTCTCGAAGCCGCGCATGGTGTCGATGACGGCGTCGGCGGTGGGCTGGTGGAGGTCCTCGACGATCTGGCCGTCGGCGAGGAACACGACGCGGTCGGCGTGGGCCGCGGCGCTCGGGTCGTGGGTGACCATGACGATGGTCTGCCCGAAGTCGTCGACGGACCGGCGCAGGAACCGCAGGACCTCGCCGCTGGAGCGGGTGTCGAGGTTGCCGGTGGGCTCATCGGCGAAGACCACCTCGGGGCGGGTCGCGAGCGCGCGGGCGCAGGCGACGCGCTGCTGCTGGCCGCCGGAGAGCTCGGTCGGCTTGTGGGTGAGGCGGTCGGTGAGGTCGAGCGTGGCGATGATGCGGGCGATCCACTCCGGGTCGGCCTTGGCGCCGGCGATCGAGGCGGGCAGGAGGATGTTCTCCTCGGCCGTCAGGGTCGGGAGCAGGTTGAACTGCTGGAAGATGAAGCCGATCTTGTCGCGGCGGAGCTTCGTGAGGGCCTTGTCGTTCAGGCCCGTGATCGCAGTCTCGCCGATGTGGACGGTGCCGCGGTCGGTGGTGTCGAGACCCGCGAGGCAGTGCATGAGCGTGGACTTGCCCGAGCCCGACGGGCCCATGATCGCGGTGAACGCGCCGGAGGCGAACTGGACCGAGACGTCGCGCAGGGCCACGACCTGGGCCTCGCCGGAGCCGTAGGCGCGCCACAGGTTGCTCGCGGTGACGGCGGAGCGGGTCCTGGTGAGCTGCGGGGCGGGGGGATTCGCGAGTGGCACTGGAGCGCCTTTCTGATCGGGTGACTGTCCTCTCAAGGCTATGGACGCGCCCGGATGTCCGCTTCGGTCCGCGGGCCAGAACCGGGCTCCTCCGCAGGTCGGAGCGGCGCCCGCGGCCCCTCGGTCGAAAGGCGGAGGGGCCGCGGGCAGACGGGAGGGGCGGCGCCCGAATGCGCCGCCCCTCTCCTGGTTTCCTTGGGGTGAAGGCTTATTCGTAGGCGATGGCGTTGAGCACGTTCAGCTTCGCCGCGCGGGCCGCGGGTGCGATCGCGGCGAGCAGGCCCACCGCGACGGCCGCCACGAGGTACGTGACGATGAGGTCCCATGGGAGCGCGAAGCTCGTCAGGCCCTCCTCTTCGAGCGCCTGCTGGACCGTCCAGCCCAGGCCGATGCCGACCGCGATGCCCAGGACCGCGCCGAACAGGCAGATGATGACCGACTCGACGGTGATCATGCGCCGGGCCTGGCCGCGGGTCATGCCGATCGCGCGCAGGAGCCCGAGCTCCCTGGTGCGTTCGAGGACCGACAGGACCAGCGTGTTCACCACGCCGATGATCGCGATGATGATCGCCAGCGCGAGCAGGATCTGCACCGAGTTGAGCAGGACGTCGAGCTGCGAGGTCTGCTGCTCCACGAAGTCGGCGTTGTTGGTGACGCTCACTTCGGGCTCGTCGGCGAGGATGTCGTCGACCTGGTCCTGGACCGCGTCGACGTCGGCGCCGTCGGCGACCTGGATGTACGCCTGCATCGGCTTCGGCACGGTGAAGTGCTCGATCTGCGCGGGGGCGACCCACCAGCCGTCGGTGAGGAGGCCGTCCTCGAGGATCGCGGTGATCTTGAGCTGCACCTCGGTGCCGTCGGCGAACGTCACGGGGACGGTGTCGCCGAGCGCCGCGCCCTGGTCGTCGGCGGCGGACTCGTTGACGACGAGGCCGTCGTCGGGGAGGTCCGCGACCGAGCCCTCGGCGACGGTCCCGGAGAAGATCCCCAGGCTCGTGGCGAGGTCCTCGCTGGCGAGGAGCGCGGCCTGGTTGCCGTCGATCTGGGCGCCGAAGAACTCGCCGTAGAGGTCGCCGACGGCGGCCACGTCGGGCAGCGCCTTGATCTCGGCGAGCGTCTCGGGCGCGAACGTGGGGATGTTGGCCCCCTGCTGGCCCATGACGATGAGGTCGGACTCCAGGTTGGACTCGGTCATCTCCGCGGTGGTCTCCTTGAAGCTGGAGACGATCGTGGCGATGCCGGTGACCAGTGCGACGGCGATCATGAGCGCCGAGGCGGTGATCGCGGTGCGCCGCGGGTTGCGCCCGGCGTTGAGCTTGCCGAGGCGGCCCGAGAACGACCACGACATGACCGCGCCGAGGAGCGCCACGAGCGGGCGCGACAGGATCGGCGTCAGCAGCGTGATGCCGACGAACGCGATGCCCACGCCGGTGAGGAACCCGCCCAGGCCCAGGTCGCCGAGGTTGTCGGTGAGGCCGAGCGCGACCAGGACGCCGCCGACCGCGGTGACCGCGAGCCCGGCGATGGTGATGCCGCGCAGCGGTTTCGGCGGGTTGACCGCCTCGCGCATGGCGGCGACCGGCGGGACGCCGGAGGCCTTGACGGCGGGGATGATCGCGGACAGGACGGTGACGCCGATGCCGACCGCGAGCGCCCACAGGGACGTCGGCGGGACTTCGAGCGCGACCGGCAGGCCGCCCATGGCCGAGGAGCTGACGAGCTTGGACAGGCCCCAGCCGAGCAGCACGCCGAGGCCGAGGCCGGCGATCGAGGCGATGACGCCGATGACGGCGGCTTCGGCGAGGACCGAGCCGACGACCTGGCCGCGTGCGGCGCCGATGGCCCGCAGGAGCGCGAGTTCGCGCTGGCGCTGGGCGACGATGATCGTGAAGGTGTTGATGATGAGGAACACCGACACGAACACGGCGACGAGGCCGAAGCCGAGGAAGATGTAGCCCATGATGTCGGCGACGGCGGCGAAGCCTTCGGCGGCCTCTTCGGACGCCTCCTCGCCGGTCTGGACGCGGTAGTCGGCGCCGACCGCGTCGGCGATGTCGCCGGTGGAGGCGTCGCCGTCGACGTAGATCGTCATGTAGGCGTTCTCGCCCTGGGTGAGCAGGCGCTGCGCTTCGGTGGTGGTGAAGCCCATCTGCGTCTCGCCGGCGAGGGAGTCGCGGTCGCCGCTGAGGCCGAAGACGCCGACGATCTCGTAGTCGGCGCGGTCGGCGGAGTAGGAGTAGGCGGTGACGGTGTCGCCGATGGAGAGCCCGGCGTCGGTGACGAACTGGGCGGAGACGATGACCTCGTCGTCGGCCTGCGGGCCGCGGCCGTCGCGGATCTCGTTGTAGCCGCTGGACTCGTCGTCCCAGTTGAAGCCGATGGTGGGGGCGAAGGCGCCGACGAGCTTCCCGTCGTCGCCGATGGCGTTGACCTGCCCGGAGACATCGCCGTTGGCGGTGTCGACGCCGTCGACGCCGCGGACGGTGTCGAGGACGTCGGCGGGGATGAGGGTGGCGCTGGGGGTGTTGCCCTGGGCGGCGGCCGGATCCTCCGCGGAGGTGACGACCGCGTCGACGCCGGTGAAGGCGTCGGCGATGACCCCGGAGACGGACTTCTCCATGGTCGCGGTGAGGACCATCGCCGCGGCCACGAACATGGTGCCCAGGACGACGGCGAGGCTGGTGAGGACGAGGCGGGCCTTGCGGCTCGCCATGCCCTTGAGGGTGGCACGGAGCATGGCTAGGCGGCGGCTTCCTGGGCGGCAGCGACGAGTTCCTCGAAGTGCTTCATCTTGTCGATGACCTTGTCGGCGGTCGGGTCCGCCATGTCCTCGACGATCTGGCCGTCCGCGAGGAACACGACGCGGTCGGCGTAGGCGGCGGCGCCCGGGTCGTGGGTGACCATGACGATCGTCTGACCGAAGTCGTCGACGCTGGTGCGCAGGAACCGCAGGACCTCGGCGCCGGAGCGGGTGTCGAGGTTGCCGGTGGGCTCGTCGGCGAACACGACCTCGGGGCGCGAGGCCAGCGCGCGGGCGCAGGCGACGCGCTGCTGCTGGCCGCCGGACAGCTCGGTCGGCTTGTGCGACAGGCGGTCGGTGAGATCGAGGGTGTGGATGATCTTCTTGATCCAGTCGGGGTCGGCCTTGGCGCCCGCGATGGCGGCGGGGAGCGTGATGTTCTCCTCCGCGGTGAGCGTGGGCAGCAGGTTGAACTGCTGGAAGATGAAGCCGATCTTGTCGCGGCGGAGCTTCGTGAGGGCCTTGTCGCTGAGGCCGGTGACGGGGGTGTCGCCGATGTGGACGGTGCCGCGATCGGTGGTGTCGAGCCCGGCGAGGCAGTGCATGAGGGTGGACTTGCCGGACCCGGAGGGGCCCATGATGGCGGTGAACGCGCCGGAGGCGAACTGGACTGAGACGTCGCGGAGGGCGACGACCTGGGCTTCGCCCGTGCCGTAGGCCTTCCAGACGCCTTCGGCCGATACGGCGGTGGTCTTGACGGGGGATGCGGTGGACACGACGCTCTCGCTTTCGGGTGAAGAAGTCGGGTTCCGAGGGATTCGGTGTGCTGGTTTCCTTCGCTCCGCGAGGCGCCGCCCCGGGGAGCCGTGGTGTTCTCGATGCGAACCGGTGACGTCGAAACGCCGGTTTGTGACATCATACCTGATGTCATTCGGCATCGTGGTCCGCATGATCGCTTTCGACGATAGGCGGTCCCCGGGCCGCCCGCATCCGCTTCGAGAACGGTCTTCGCCTACGCCCGCAGGCGGAGGGGGCGGCACCGGGGGAGGAGGCCGCGCTGGTCAGTCGCCCGTGCCGGGCTTGACGAGGCCGGTCTCGTAGGCGAGCACCACGGCCTGGACGCGGTCGCGGACGCCGAGCTTGGTGAGCAGGTGGCCGACGTGCGTCTTGACGGTGGTCTCGCCGACGGTGAGGGAGTCGGCGATCTCGGCGTTGGTGAGGCCCTTCGCCAGGAGCATGAGGACCTCCTTCTCGCGGGCGGTGAGCGAGCCGAGGATCGCGGGGGTGCGGTCGTCGTCGGCGCCGCGGTGCTGCGCGAAGCGCCCCAGCAGCGTCGAGAGGATGTGCGGGGCGACGACGGCGCCGCCGCGGTGGACGGTGCGGATGGCCTCGACGAGGTCGGCGGCGGGCGCGTCCTTGGTGAGGAACCCGGCGGCCCCGGCCCGCAGCGCGCCGACGACGTACTCGTCGAGGTCGAAGGTGGTGAGCACCAGGACCCGCGTCGGCAGATTCGCCTGCACGATGTCGGCGGTCGCCGCGACGCCGTCGCGGCGGGGCATGCGGATGTCCATGAGGACCACGTCCGGCACCAGCCTGCGGGTCAGCTCGAACGCCTCGACGCCGTCGCCGGCCTCGCCGACGATGTCGATGTCGGTCTCGGCGCCGAGCACCATCTTGAAGCCGGCGCGCAGCAGCTGCTGGTCGTCGGCCAGGAGGAGGCGGATCGGCCGGTCGCTCATGTGGTCACTCCCTGGAGGTGGGCGTTCTTGGGGAAGCGGGCCTCGACGAGGTACCCGCCGCCGGGCCGGGGCCCGACCTCGAGCGTGCCGCCGTACAGCGTGGCGCGCTCGCGCATCCCGATCAGGCCGTGGCCGCCGGAGAACCCGGAGGCGGCGGGTGCCCCGGTCCCGGAGTCGCCCACGGAGATCCGGAACTCCTGGTCGCCGTAGTCGACGACGACGCCGGCCCGGGCGTGCGGCCCGGCGTGCTTGATCGTGTTCGTCAGGGCCTCCTGCGCGATCCGGTAGACCGCCAGGCTCACGCCCGTCGGCAGCGGGTACTCCTCGCCGCGGACGGTGTACCGCACCGGCAGGCCGGCCTCCTTGGTCTGCGCCACCAGCGCCCGCAGCGAGTCCACTGTAGGCTGCGGCTCGAGGTCGGCGGGGTCGCTCTCCTCATGGCCGTTGCGCAGGACGGTGAGGATGTCGCGCATCTCGCGCAGCGCGGTGCGCGCGGTCTGGTTCACCGTCGTCAGCGCGTCCTCGGCCGCGTCGGGGTCGGTGCGCAGGACCCGCTTGGCGCCCTCCGACATCACGCCGATGACCGAGATGTGGTGCGCGACGACGTCGTGCAGCTCCCGGGCGATGCGCCGCTGCTCGTCCGCGACGGCCTGGGCCGCGAGGGCCTCCTGCCGCTCCTCGGCGAACCGGGCCCGGTCCGACAGCTCCTCGACCTTCTCGCGCCGGTTGCGCACGACCCACCCGATCCAGAACACCGTCGCGGCCATGACCAGGTTGACCATGACGAGGATCGTCGCGGTGATGTGGTCGAGCTCGGCGCCGACGCCCATGTAGATGACGCCCGCGACGGGGACCCAGATCGCGGCCGACGCGAGCAGCGCCGTCTTCACGGGC
Source organism: Glycomyces sp. NPDC047369 (assembly GCA_040643255.1). GTDB lineage: Bacteria > Actinomycetota > Actinomycetes > Mycobacteriales > Micromonosporaceae > Glycomyces. Next base: position 11,227 of record JBEYTX010000008.1, read on the forward strand.
CGCCACGCGGCCGCCGTGTACGTGAGCACGAAGAACCCGATGCCGCTGTCGGCGCCCATGACCTGCGCGGGCTCCCAGAACACCGCGACGCCCATGATGGCCAGGCCGAGCACCACGCCCGTCCACAGCGACCGGCGCCGCAGCGCGATGACCGTGAACGGCGCCAGGATCAGCAGCGACTGCGGCCATTCGAGCGCGTAGTCGGGCGCGAGCTGCGCCGTCGCGGCGAAGAATCCCGTGTAGCCGACCCCGAGGACCACCGCCAGCAGGCAGTCGGCCATGAAGGGCCGCTCGTGGAGCCAGTAGCGGAAGCGGTGGAAGGCGGAGGCGGCGTGCACGCTCTATACCGTATCCGCCGGTCACTCCCGTTTCATCGAACGTGGGAATGATTCGCGGATCCGCCTCAGGGAGGAGGCATCTCCAGTCCTGGAAGGACGGTGGTCAGCGGGTACGCCGGGGGCTCCCCGCCGAACTCCGGGCACAGCTTCTGGTGCGCGCACCAGCCGCACAGCTTCGACTTCTGCGGCCGGAACAGGCCGGTGGCGATCGCCTCCCGCATCGACGCCCACAGCGCCTTGAGCGTGCGCTCGAACTGCTCCAGCTCCCGCTCGGTCGGCGTGTAGTCGAGCATCTGGCCGTCGCCGAGGTACATCAGCCGCAGCAGCGTCGGCACCTTCCCGCGGGTGCGCCACCACACCAGCGCGTAGAACTTCATCTGGAACAGCGCCTTGTCCGCGAACCGGTCCGGCGGGCGCTTCCCCGTCTTGTAGTCCACCAGGCGCACCAGCCCCGCCGGGTTCACGTCGGCGCGGTCGATGAACCCCTTGAGCTGCGTGCCGTCGTCGAGCGTCGTCGTCACCAGGCACTCCGTGCGGTGCGGCTGGAGGCGCTGCGGGTCCTCCATCGCGAAGTACGTCTCGACCAGGCGCCGCACCCCCCGCAGCCAGTCCGACTCGTCGCCGAGGTCGTCGAACAGCTCTGAGTACTCCTGGGACGCGTTCAGCCGCGACCACTCCGGCTCGATGAGCGCCAGCGCCTCCTCCGGCGTGCGCCGCCCCGCCTCCAGCTCGTAGAGCCGCTCGAGCACCGCGTGGACGAGCGTGCCCTGCACCTGCGCCCGCGAGGACGGCTCGGGCAGGCGGTCGACCGCCCGGAACCGGTACAGCAGCGGGCACTGCTTGAAATCCCCGGCGCGCGAAGGGGACAGCTGGGTCGGTCGGGTGGCGTTCGACATCCCTTGAGCATAGGTCGGGGTGCCGACACGCCTTCAGGCCGCTGGACTTTTTAACATAACGCACGTACGGTTTAGGTATGACGAACCAGCAGCAAGCGCGCTCCTTCGGCCAGGCCGCCGACCTTTACGACGCCGCCCGCCCCGCCTACCCCGCCGAGGCCCTCGCCTGGCTCGCCGGGGACGCGCCCGCCGACCTCGTCGACGTCGGCGCCGGGACCGGCCTGCTCACCCGCGGCCTCATCGCCCTCGGCCACCGCGTCACCGCCGTCGACCCCGACGAGCAGATGCTCGCCAAGCTCACCGCCGCCACCACCGGCCTCGTCGACGCGCGCACCGGCAGCGCCGAAGCCCTCCCGCTCCCCGACGCCAGCGCCGACGTCATCACCGCCGGGCAGGCCTTCCACTGGTTCGACCGCCCCAAGGCCCTCCCCGAACTGCGCCGCGTCCTGCGCCCCGACGGCGTCCTCGCCCCCATCTGGAACCTCCGCGACGAGTCCGTCGACTGGGTCGAGCGCCTCACCGAGATCGTCGGCTCCTCCAAAGGCGAGCAGATGGCCACCCGCGCCGCCGAACCCGGCTACTTCGGCCCCGACTTCGGCGAACCCGAGGTCCGCGTCTTCCGCCACGAGAAGCCCCTCGACCGCGACGGCCTCGTCCGGCTCGTCCAGTCCCGCTCCTACTACCTCACCGCCGACGCCGACCGGCGGCGCGAGCTCGTCGCCCGCGTCGAGGAGCTCGCCGCCACCCACCCCGACCTCGCCGGACGCGACGCCTTCGCGATGCCCTACCGCACCCACGCCTTCCGCGTCAGGCCCGCCTGAACTCATCGGAATGCTCTGAACCGCGCCCGGACCGCGAGTCTGTACACAGTTATGGCTCGCAAGCTTCGCCAAGGGTGCGCGTAGCATTGCCGCCGATGTCGACCAACGTCCTGGCCTTCCGCCGCTCCGGTTTCACGCTCGTCCGCGTCAAGGGCATCCCCGTCACGCTCGGCTGGACGTGGCTGATCCTCGCCGCGATGGTCGTCGCCGTGTACGCGCCGATCGTCCAGCGCTCGGTCCCCGGCATCGGCGCGGGCGCCTCCCTCGCGGTCGCCGCCCTGTTCGCGCTCACCCTGCTCCTGTCGGTGTTCCTGCACGAGCTCGGGCACGCGCTGGTGAGCCTGCGCGCCGGGATCGGGGTGCGCCAGATCAACCTCGACGCCCTCGGCGGCTTCACCGAGATGGACCGCGAGGCGCCCAAGCCCTCGACGGCCGCCGCGATCGCGCTGGCGGGCCCGGCGGTCTCGCTGCTGCTGGGCCTGGCGGGGCTCGCTGGCGTCGCCGTCATCGACGTCGGTACCCTCGGCTGGCAGCTGAGCTTCCAGGTGTGCGTCGCGAACCTCCTCGTCGCCGCCTACAACCTGCTCCCGGGCCTGCCCCTGGACGGTGGCAAGGCCCTCCAGGCGGGCATCTGGGCCGCCACCGGCGACCGCTGGAGCGGCTACCGGGTCGCCGGGTGGGCCGGGCGCGTCGTCGCCGTCGCCACGGTCGGCGCGGGCCTGTGGCTGTTCGCCAACCGCATGTTCTCCTGGATCGGCCTGATCCTGCTGCTCATGGTCGCGTTTGAGCTGTGGCGCGGCGCGACCGGCGCGATCCGCGCCGCCCGCATGGGCCCGCGCGTCAAGGCCCTCGACGCCTCCAGGCTCGCCCGCCCGGTCGTCGTCGTGAGCGCCTCGGCGACCCTCGGCGAGGCCCTCGCCGCGGCGGGGGACAAGGAGGTCGTGGCCGTCGACGGGCGCCCGGTGGGGGTCCTCGACCGCGCCAGCGCCGAGGCCGTCCCACCCGACCAGGTCGCCGCCATGCCCCTCGCCGGACTCCTGCGCTCGGCCCAGCAGATCCCCGGCCTCGGGGCCGAACTGACCGGCCAGGCGCTCGTGGACGCGATCGGCCGGAGCGGCGCGGACCGGTTCTTCGTGGTCGATGAGGGGCGCCTGACAGGGCTGCTCTACACCGCCGACGTGGTCAAAGCCCTCCGTTAAGATGCTTCGGACCTGAACCGAAGGAGACACGAGGCAAAGTGGCATCTGACCTGCTGGCGCCGGGCGACCGCGTCCAACTGACCGACGCGAAGAACCGGAAGGCCACGATCACCCTCGCCGAGGGCGGCGCCTTCCACACCCACCGGGGCAGGCTGTTCCACGACGACCTCATCGGCAAGCCCGACGGCGTCACGGTCACCACCGAGGGCGGCACCGCCTACCTGGCGCTGCGCCCGCTGCTGCCGGACTACGGCCTGTCGATGCGCCGCGGCGCCCAGGTCATCTACCCCAAGGACATCGCGCAGATCCTCACGTTCGGCGACATCTACCCGGGCGCGCGCGTCGTCGAGGCCGGGGCCGGCTCCGGGGCGCTCACGAACTGGCTGCTGCGAGCCGTGGGCCCGGCCGGGCGCGTGTTCTCGTGGGAGCTGCGCGAGGACTTCGCGAAGATCGCGCAGGAGAACGTCGCGGGCTACTACGGCGAGCTGCCCGAGCAGTGGACCCTGACGGTGGGGGACGTCGCGGAGGCCGAGGCCGGGCTCGACGGTCCGGTCGACCGGGTCGTGCTCGACATGCTCTCCCCGTGGGAGGTACTGGACACTGTAGAGCGAATCCTGCGGCCCGGCGGTGTCTTCATCGGATACGTCGCGACCACCACGCAGATGTCGGAACTCGTCGAGGCCCTGCGCGAGCGCAAGACCTTCACCGAGCCCGAGGCGTGGGAGTCGCTCATCCGCGGCTGGCACCTGGAGGGCCTGGCGGTCCGCCCGGACCACCGCATGATCGCCCACACCGCGTTCCTCATCACCGCGCGCAAGCTCGCCCCCGGGACGGTGGCCCCGGCGCGGAAGCTGAAGCCCTCGAAGGGCCAGCAGGCGCTGCGGGAGCGGAACGCGCGGATCGCCGCCGAAGCCGGGACGGCCCCCGACGGAGAAGTAACGGAACAGTAACAATCCGCGGTTTTCGAGAGTCGGATTCACGACTTCCCAAGTGCTGAAACAAGATAGCGCGGCCCCGCGAATGCGGGGCCGCGCTCGCGTCTCCGGTCTAGTCGTCGGCGCCGGGTCCGGCGACGGCTTCCTTGCTCGCGCGGTCGCGGACGTAGATGCACTCGCCGGGGCAGTCGTGCGCGGCGTTCACAATGTCCAGTCGCAGGTGCTCGGGCACGCTGACTTGCGAACCCGCCGTAGTCAACAGCTCGCCCTGAGTATCCTTCACGTACGCGAGACCGTCGATGTCGAACTCGAACACGTCGGGGGCGTACTGCACGCAGAGCCCGTCCCCGGTGCACGCGTCCTGGTCGATCGAGACTTCGAGTTCACGTTCCACAGCCATGGCTCCCACATTAAATCGCATCGAGAATGTAGCGCAATGTCGGTGGCGAGCCTTACTATTGGCCTCCCCAGCCAGCTACGGTTGGAGTAGCAACACTCTCCTGGGAGGTGTGACCCGTGGCACGAAGCAACGATGACCGTCGACAGAACCTGGGCCAGGGCTCAGAGCACGACGAACTGTCAGGACAGGTCGAAGAGCTCCAGGAAGAACTGGCCGCGGCACGGCGCCGTCTCACCGAAACGCCCCGACACATGCACATCCTGGAGGAGCGGCTCGCCGCCGCCCAATCCCAGATCGACCGCCTGTCGGAGCAGAACGAGCGACTCGTGTCGACCTTGAAAGAGGCCCGCGAGCAGATCGTCTCACTGAAAGAGGAAATCGACCGGCTCGCCCAGCCGCCGTCAGGGTACGGCGTGTTCCTGGGCGCGCGCGAGGACGGCACCGTAGACGTCTTCACCTCAGGTCGCAAGTTCCGGGTGTCCCTCGCCCCCTCGATCGACCCCGAGGAGCTGGAGCGGGGCCAGGAGGTCCTGCTCAACGACGCGATGAACGTGGTCGAGGTCCTCGACTACGAGCGCATCGGCGAGGTCGTCACGCTCAAGGAGCTCATCGAGGTCCCCGGCGGCGGCCCGCCCGACCGGGCCCTGGTCACCAGCCACGCCGACGAGGAGCGGGTCGTGCTGCTCTCCGACGCGCTCATCAACGGGCCGCTGCGCGCCGGCGACTCGGTCATGATCGAGCCGCGCGCGGGCTACGCGTACGAGCGGATCCAGAAGAGCGAGGTCGAGGAGCTCGTCCTCGAAGAGGTCCCCGACGTCGACTACTACGACATCGGCGGCCTCGACGGGCAGATCGAGATGATCCGCGACGCCGTGGAGCTCCCGTTCCTGCACGCCGACCTCTTCCGCGAGCACGAGCTGCGCCCGCCGAAGGGCATCCTGCTCTACGGCCCTCCCGGCTGCGGCAAGACGCTCATCGCCAAGGCCGTCGCCAACTCGCTGGCCAAGAAGGTCGCCGAGATGCGCGGCGAGGAGGCCTCCGGGCGCTCCTACTTCCTCAACATCAAGGGCCCCGAGCTGCTGAACAAGTACGTCGGCGAGACCGAGCGGCACATCCGCCTGGTCTTCCAGCGGGCCCGCGAGAAGGCCAGCGAGGGCATGCCGGTCATCGTGTTCTTCGACGAGATGGACTCGATCTTCCGCACCCGCGGCTCGGGCGTGTCCTCCGACGTCGAGAACACGATCGTCCCGCAGCTGCTGTCGGAGATCGACGGCGTCGAGGGCCTGGAGAACGTCATCGTCATCGGCGCCTCCAACCGCGAGGACATGATCGACCCGGCGATCCTGCGGCCCGGCCGCCTGGACGTCAAGATCAAGATCGAGCGGCCCGACGCCGAGTCCGCGAAGGACATCTTCTCGAAGTACATCACCACGACCCTGCCGCTGCACGACGACGACCTCGCCGAGCACGACAAGGACCGGGACGCCACGGTGTCCTCGATGATCCAGGCGGTCGTCGAGCGCATGTACTCCGAAGTCGACGAGAACCGCTTCCTCGAAGTGACCTACGCCGACGGCGACAAGGAGGTCCTGTACTTCAAGGACTTCAACTCCGGCGCCATGATCGAGAACATCGTGGCCCGCGCCAAGAAGATGGCCATCAAGGACTTCCTCACCAACCAGTCGAGGGGCATCCGGCTCAGCCACCTCATCGACTCCACCGTGGACGAGTTCCGCGAGAACGAGGACCTGCCGAACACCACCAACCCGGACGACTGGGCCCGCATCTCCGGCAAGAAGGGCGAGCGGATCGTCTACATCCGCACGCTCGTCTCCGGCAAGGGCGCGGACTCCGGCCGCAGCATCGACACCGTGTCGAACACCGGCCAGTACCTGTAGGAGCAGTTCAAGCGGGATCGGCCGACGGAACGCCCGTCGGCCGATCCCTCCTGCGTCCGGCGTGTCGCGCGTTTACTTCGGGGTAACCGCCGTCCATGAAGCCGCAGCCATTGAACAACGTGCGCATCGAGTCCGCGGAAATCCAGTCGACCGCACTCCGAGGGGGCGCAAAGGGGCCCGGACGGACTAGGCTCGAAGGCATGACCGTTCGCCGCATCATGGGCACCGAGATCGAATACGGGATCTCCGTGCCGGGCCAGCCGGGGGCCAACCCGATGGTGACCTCCTCGCAGATCGTCAACGCCTACGCCGCCCGCCCCGAGCTGTCCAAGGGCGGACGGGCAAGGTGGGACTACGAAGAGGAGACCCCCCTGCGCGACGCCCGCGGCTTCACGTACACCGGGGCCCTCTACGACCCCGCCGAGAACCTCGCCGACGAGGACTCCGGGCTCGCCAACGTCATCCTCACCAACGGCGCCCGCCTCTACGTCGACCACGCGCACCCCGAGTACTCCACGCCCGAGGTCACCAACCCCCGCGAGATCGTGCTGTTCGACAAGGCCGGCGAGATGACGATGGCCGAGGCCGCCCTCCGGGCCGCCCACACGCCCGGCATCGGCCCGATCAACCTGTACAAGAACAACACCGACAACAAGGGCGCCTCCTACGGCGCGCACGAGAACTACCTCATGTCGCGCCAGACCCCCTTCGCGGACATCGTCGCCCACTTCACGCCGTTCCTGGTCACCCGCCAGATCTACGCGGGCGCCGGGCGCATCGGCATCGGCCAGGACGCCTCCGAGCACCGCTACCAGATCTCCCAGCGCGCCGACTTCTTCGAGGTCGAGGTCGGCCTGGAGACCACCCTGAAGCGCCCGATCATCAACACCCGCGACGAGCCGCACGCCGACGCCGAGCGGTACCGCCGCCTCCACGTCATCATCGGCGACGCCAACCTCGCCGAGCACGCCACGTTCCTCAAGGTGGGCACCGCCTCGATCGTCCTCGCCATGATCGAGTCCGGCGCCTTCGACGGCTCCCTCGGCATCGCCGAGCCCGTCGCCGAGCTCCGCGCCGTCTCCCACGACCCGACGCTCACCCACAAGATCGAACTGCGCAACGGCAAGCGGCTCACCGCGATCGAACTCCAGCAGTCCATCCTGGAACAGGCCGAGGCCTACTGCGGCGCCGACGCCGACCCCGACACCCGCGAGGTCCTCGACCTGTGGGCGTACGTCCTCGACGCGCTGGCCCGCGACCCCATGGAGCTGGCCGACATGCTCGACTGGCCCGCGAAGCTCTCCCTCCTCGACCGCTACCGCCAGCGCGAGAACCTCGACTGGGGCGCCGCGAAGCTCCACGCCATCGACCTCCAGTACCACGACGTGCGCCCCGAGAAGGGCCTCTACCACCGGCTCGTCGCCCGCGGCAAGATGAAGCGGCTGCTCACCGACACCGAGATCATCAACGCGATGACCGAGCCGCCCGCCGACACCCGCGCGTTCTTCCGCGGCCGGTGCCTCTCGCGCTACCCCTCCGAGGTCGTCGCGGCCTCGTGGGACTCCGTCATCTTCGACGTCGGCGCCGACTCGCTCGTGCGAGTGCCCATGATGGAGCCCGAGAAGGGCACCAAAGCCCATGTGGGGGAGTTGTTCGAGCGCTGCGAGGCCGCGAAGGACCTCCTCGACGTCATCACCGCCGATTAGGCGACACCGCTCCGCCGCGGGAATATTACAGAGCGGTACAGCGTCGTATCTGGCGTGCTGTCGTACTCTCGCGGTACGGTTTATGCACCGTCGAGGTAGAAGGGAACAGCTATGGCAGCGAAGGACTCCGGCGGGCAGTCGCAGTCGCAGCGGTCACGGCAGGAAGCAGATGCCGAGACCACCGAGGCCGCTGTAGACCCCGAGATCGCCGAACGCCACGAAGCGATGACCGAAGAAGTCGACGACCTGTTGGACGAGATCGACGAGGTCCTGGAGACCAACTCCGAGGAGTTCGTCCGCTCGTTCGTGCAGAAGGGCGGCCAGTAGCCGCACCTGCGGTCGACAGGTCCTGGTGTGACGCACAGGCGCACCGGGTCCTGGCACCGTCCAGTCGCAGTCTCGGCCGAGCGTCGAAAAGAATAGAGAATCAGGGAGGTCATGTCGTGACAGGTCAAGGATTCCCAGGCAAACTGCCCAACGCGTATATGACGGCTGGAACCTCCTCCTTCTCGGAGTTCCTCATGCAGACGGCGCCGGAACTGCTGCCGGGGCGAAGGCCCCTGCCCCCCGGCGACTTCACTGAGATGAGCGCCCACGCGACCACGATCGTCGCGCTCAAGACCGCCGAAGGCGTCGTCATGGCGGGCGACCGGCGGGCCACGTCGGGCAACTACATCGCCAGCCGCGACATCGAGAAGGTCTTCCCCGCCGACGGCTACTCGCTCGTCGGGATGGCCGGCACCGCCGGGCTCGGCATCGAGCTCATCAAGCTCTACCAGGTCGAGCTCGAACACTACGAGAAGCTCGAAGGCGCACCGCTCACCTTGAACGGCAAGGCGAACCGCCTCGCCTCCATGCTGCGCGGCAACCTCGGCATGGCCATGCAGGGCCTCGCCGTCGTCCCCCTGTTCGCAGGGTTCGACAACGACGCGCCCTCCGTCGCCGAAGCCGGGAAGATCTACAGCTTCGACGTCGTCGGCGGCGTCTACGCCGAACGCGACTACGACTCGATCGGCTCCGGCTCGATCTTCGCCAAGGGCTCGCTGAAGAAGCGCTACCGGCGCGGCCTCAGCACCGAGGACGCGATCAAGGCCGCCGTCGAGGCGCTCTACGACGCCGCGGACGACGACTCCGCCACCGGCGGACCCGACCCGATCCGCGACCTCTACCCCGTGGTCATGTCCGCCACCACCGAGGGCTCCAGGCGCATCGACGACGCCGTCGTCGCCGACCTCGCCCGCGCGGTCATCACGGCCCGCACCGAGAACCCCTACGGATAAGGAGAGGAGCCTGACATGGCCATGCAGTTCTACACCAGTCCCGAGCAGATCATGCGGGACCGGGCCGAGTTCGCCCGCAAGAACATCTCCCGCGGCCGCAACGTCGTCGTGCTCTCGTGCGCCGACGGGGTCCTCCTGGTCGCCGAGAACGTCTCCTCGGCGCTCCACAAGGTCTACGAGCTGTACGACCGCATCGGCTTCGCCGCCGTCGGCAAGTACAACGAGTTCGAGAACCTCCGCACCGCCGGCGTGAGGATGGCCGACCTGCGCGGCTACTCCTACGACCGCCGCGACGTCACCGCCGCCAGCCTCGCCAAGGCCTACGCGCAGACGCTCGGCGCGATCTTCTCGGAGCAGACCAAGCCCTTCGAGGTCGAGATCTGCGTCGCCGGCGTCGGGGCGTCCCCCGAGGCCGACGAGCTCTACCGGCTCACCTTCGACGGCTCGATCAACGACGAGCCCGGCTACCTCGCCATGGGCGGCGCCGCCGAGCAGCTCGTCGAGGTCCTCTCCGAAGGCCACGACGCCGACGCCCCGCTCGCCGAGGCGTTCGCGCTGGCCCTGCGGGCGCTCTCCTCGGACGGCGGCAACGGCACCCGCCGGGAGCTGACGACCGACGTCCTCGAAGTGGCCGTCCTCGAACGCGCCCGGCCCGGCCGCGCCTTCCGGCGCATCGAGGGCCTCGCCCTCGACGCGCTCATGCCGCGCGCCGACGACGAGCCCTCCGAGGTCGACCCCGACGACGTCATCGGGGACGACGACCCGGCCGCCGAACCCGACACGCCCGACAAGGGCGAAAGGCCCGAGCCGAGCGAATAGCAACGGCCCGAGCCGCATTCACGGACAACGAAACTCCCGCACGCAAGTGGACGGTCGCGGGGGCGGCAGCGCCCCCGCGACCCCGCCAACACCGTCAACACGCCCGTCGCGGAGCGAAACCGTTCGACCGCGAGGGGTGTTCTCCTCATAAGAATCGGGGTAGGGTTTCGACATGGACAGGCGCATTTTCGGACTGGAGACCGAATACGGGGTCACTTGCACCTTCAGGGGACAGCGCCGCCTGTCTCCGGACGAAGTGGCCCGATACCTCTTCAGGCGTGTGGTCTCCTGGGGCCGCTCCTCCAACGTGTTCCTCCGCAACGGCGCCCGCCTCTACCTCGACGTGGGCTCCCACCCCGAGTACGCCACCCCCGAGTGCGACTCCGTCGAGGACCTGGTCAAGCACGACCGGGCCGGCGAGCGCATCCTCGAAGGCCTCATGATCGACGCGGAGAAGCGCCTCCACGACGAGGGCATCGCGGGCGACATCTACCTGTTCAAGAACAACACCGACTCCGCCGGGAACTCCTACGGCTGCCACGAGAACTACCTCGTCAGCCGCCACGGCGAGTTCGGACGCCTCGCCGAGGTCCTCATCCCGTTCCTCGTCACCCGCCAGCTCATCTGCGGCGCCGGCAAGGTCCTCCAGACCCCGCGGGGCGCGCGCTTCTGCCTGTCGCAGCGCGCCGAGCACATCTGGGAGGGCGTCTCCTCCGCGACCACCCGCTCCCGCCCGATCATCAACACCCGCGACGAGCCGCACGCCGACGCCGAGCGGTACCGCCGCCTCCACGTCATCGTCGGCGACTCCAACATCAACGAGATCACCACGATGCTCAAGATCGGCTCCGCCGACCTGGTGCTGCGGATGATCGAGACCGGCGTGACCATGCGCGACCTCACCCTGGAGAACCCGATCCGGGCCATCCGCGAGATCAGCCACGACACGACCGGGAAGCGCCTGGTGCGCCTGGCGAGCGGCCGCGAGGCGTCCGCACTGGACATCCAGCGCGAGTACCTCGAGAAGGCCATGGACTTCGTCGACCAGCGCGGCGCCGACGCGACCACCAAGCGCGTCATCGAGCTGTGGGGCCGCGTCCTCCAGGCCGTGGAGGACGGCAACCTCGACACGATCTCGCGCGAGATCGACTGGGTCGCCAAGTACAAGCTCATCGAGCGGTACCGCGAGAAGCGCGGCCTGCCGCTGTCGAGCCCGCGCGTCGCCCAGCTCGACCTGGCCTACCACGACATCCGGCGCGGGCGCGGCCTGCACCACCTGATGGAGAAACGCGGCGAGGCCGACCGGATCACGCAGGACGTCGAGGTGTTCGAGGCCAAGGAGGTGCCGCCGCAGACCACGCGCGCGCGCCTGCGCGGCGAGTTCATCCGCAAGGCGCAGGAGAAGCGCCGCGACTTCACCGTCGACTGGGTGCACCTGAAGCTCAACGACCAGGCGCAGCGCACCGTCCTGTGCAAGGACCCGTTCCGCTCGCGCGACGAGCGCGTGGACAAGCTCATCGCCTCCATGTGAGCATGGGGCATGTCCTCCGAGACCCCTGAGACCGAGACTGCCGCCGAGCGGCGGCCCGACGAGCGCGAGCAGGCCGGCAGGTCCGGCCTGCTCTCCTCGTTCGACCCCGTGGCCGCCTACGAGCGGCGCACCACCCGCATCCGCGAGGAGATCGCCCGCAACCGCCGCGGCGAGTACAAGGTCCCGACATGGGTCCTGTCGCTCGCGCTGGCGGGCGTGATCGGGCTGTGGATGGTGGTCCTGTTCGTGCTCTAGCGGCGGGCCGCGGGCACGCCGCATGGCGGGTGCGAGCGAGCGCCCCCCGCTTCGAACCTAGCGCGGGGTTCCTGAAGGAGACCTGAAGCGGTTCGTTCGCGGGCACGCCGCGTGGGCGGCGGCATCCAGCGCCCCCCGGCTGCAACGGTAGTCGGGGGTTGCTGAAGGGGAGCTGAAGTTCAGTCGCGGCGCTTGGCGAGGTGGGCCGCGTGGCGGCCCGCGGCGGCTTCGGCGATGAAGTAGACGCGGTCCCTGTCGAGGCCGCGGCCCATCGTCGAGAGCTTGACCGGGAGGGCCTCCATGGCCTCGGCGAGGCCGGAGCAGTCGACCTCGATCTGGCGGTGGCGCTCGGGCAGGGTCGCGAGCTGGGCGCGGATCTTCGGTTCGAGGTCCGCGGGGAGCTCGTCGGGGACCGGGATGTCGGCCGGTGCCAAGGCGACCCGGCCGTAGGCGGTCATCGAGTGGTGCGAGACGCCGCGGTGGCGCTCGCGGGCGTCGCCCTCCGAGATCCGCAGCGACGCGACCGGCCGCCCGCCGAGGACCGACGCCGCGTTCACGGCCTCGCCCGCGGCCGTGCCGGAGAAGCCCCACACGGTGCCCGTCCCGAGGTTCCCCGGGCCCTGGGCGACGATCGCGATGTCGGCGCCGCCGACGACGCGGGCCGCGATGAGCGCGTTGTGGATGTTCGTGGCCTCCAGGTCGCCGCCGAAGCACTGACCCGCGGTGACGACTGTGCAGATCCGGTCCGAGAGCTGGTCGAGCTGGCGCGAGAACCAGGCCGGGAGCGCCCCGCCGTCGGTCATCACATAGGCGACCTTCGCGCCGGGCGCGGTCGCGTGGATCCCCGCGAGGACCGGTGCCAGCGCCGAGTGCAGGTCCGCGACGACCACCGGCATGCCGCCGAGGTCGTCGCACGCCTCCACGGCGGCGCGGTGCGGCGAGTCGTCCTCGTCGACGGCCAGGCGCATCGCCTGCATCGGCGTGTAGCGGGCCTTGACGATGTGGCCGGGGACGTCGACGTCCGCGGGGAGCCGGTCGGGGACGGCGATGACCAGCGCATACCCGCCGGTGCCGAGGCCCTTGGCGATGGCGTTGCAGTTGAGGAGGACCCGGTCGCCGACCTCCGGGACGCCGACGAGCCCGTCGTAGGCGAGGCCCCGGCACGAGAACCCGTCCTCGCCCTCGCGGGCCTCGACGTCGACCTCCAGCTCGGTGCAGCCGCGCCAGCCGCCGCGCACGCCGGTGACGGTCCCGTATCGCCATCTGATCACGCCCGGACACTATCAAAGCAGGCGCGAAGCCCGAGGGCCCGACCGTGCCGCCTTCAGGCCGGCGCCTCCGCGGGGCCGGGCGTGATGGCGGCGCGCGAAGGCGCTGGCATAGGCTGGGCGGGTGTCCAACGATCGCACTGAACGACTGGTGAACCTGGTGCTCTGCCTGCTGTCCTCGCGGCGCTTCCAGACCGCCGGCAGGATCGCCCGGACCGTGCCCGGATACGAGCACGACCCCGAGGACAAGAAGGCGCACGAGGCGTTCCAGCGCAAGTTCGAGCGCGACAAGGCCGAGCTGCGCCGCATCGGCATCCCGCTCCAGGCCGGCAGCGACTTCCTCGCCGACGGCGAGCCCGGCTACCGGATCGCGCGCTCGGACTTCGAGCTGCCGCAGATCGAGTTCACCGACGCCGAGGCCGCCGCCGTCGCGGCCGCCGCGCGCCTGTGGCAGCAGCCTGAGCTCCAGTCCGGGAGCGCCGAGGCCCTGCTCAAGCTCCGCGCCGCCGGGATCGACGTCGAGTCGCACGCCGCGACCGCCACGGTCAAGTCCCTGCCGGGCGCCGAAGCAGCGCTGTCGCCGTTCTTCGAGGCCATCGCCGTGCGCCGCGCCGTCGTCTTCGACTACCTCGGCTCGCGCGACGAGTCCGCGCAGCAGCGCCGCATCCAGCCCTGGGGCTGCGCGGCCTGGCGCGGCCGCTGGTACGTCGCCGGGCTCGACCTCGACCGGGACGCGCAGCGGTGCTTCCGGCTCTCGCGCATCAGCGGGAAGGTCCGGCTCACCGGCCCCGAGGGCGCGTACGCGATCCCCGAGGACGTCGACGTGCTCGCGTTCGCCTCCGAGTCCGAGTCCCGGCTCATGCCCGTGCGCGCCACGGTCATGGTCCGGCCCAAGCGGGCGTGGGGCGTGCGCCGCCGCGCCGACCAGATCGGGCCGCGCACCTCCGAAGGCGACCAGGTGTGCTTCTCGTACACCGAGACCGCGCCGACCGCCGCGTGGCTCGCGTCGTTCGGCCCCGACGTGCTCGTCGTCGACCCGCCCGAACTGGTCAAGGAGACCGTCGCGTGCCTCCAGGCGCTCGCGGCCGAGGAGGAGGACAACTGATGGTGACCAACCGTCTCGCCCGGCTGCTCAACCTCGTCCCGTACCTGGTCGCGCGCCCCGAAGGCGTCCCGATGTCCGAGATCGCCGCGGACTTCGGGGTGGACGTCGAGCAGGTCCAGGCCGACCTGACGATGCTGTGGATGTGCGGCCTTCCCGGATACGGGCCCGGCGACCTCATCGACATCGCGTTCGACGCCGACGCCGTGCGGGTCCTGTTCGCCGCCGGCATGGACCGGCCCGTGCGCCTCGCCGCGCACGAGGCCCTCGCCCTGTCGGTGGCCCTGCGGGTCCTCGCCGACACGCCCGGCGTGGGCGACCGCGCCGCCATCGCCTCCGCGCTCGACAAGCTCGCCGCCGCCGCGGGCGAGGCGCCCGCCGACGTCACCGTCCGCGACACCGTCACCGACCCGACCGCGGAGAAGTACGCCGCGCTCGTCGCCTCCGGGCACGCCGCGCGCATCACCTACTACTCCGCGCACCGCGACACCACGTCCGAGCGGGTCGTCGACCCCATCGAGATCGTCGTCGCCGAAGGCCACGCCTACCTGCGCGCCTGGTGCCGCACGGCGGGGGAGATCCGCCAGTTCCGCATCGACCGGATCGACGCGTGCACCGAGCTCGAAGAACCGTCCGAGCCGCTGCGGCTGACCAACCCGCCCGCGCCCACCGCGTTCCTCGCCTCGGAGCTGCCGCGCATCGAGCTGCTGCTCGGAGCCGGCGCGAAGGGCGTCTCCGACTCCTACCCGTGCGAGGAGGTCGCCGGGGAGCCCGACGGGCGCCGCCGCGTCGTCATGCGCGTCCGCGACCTGGACTGGGCCCGCCGCTTCGTCCTCGGCCTCGGCGGCGAAGCCGAGGTCGTCGCCCCCGCCGAGCTGCGCGACGCCGTCCGCCAGACCGCCGCCTCCGCGCTCGCCCGCTACGCCCCGGCCGCCTGAGCCGGGCCCGCGTCCGCTTAGAATGACCCGATGATCTGGGCGATATCGGTCGTGCTGGCACTCGCCGGACTCGTGCTCCTCGCGGTCGCCGCGTGGCGCCTCCTCGGTGGCCTGAGCGAACTCAAATCCGGCCTCGACCGCGTCCAAGAACGCGCCGGCCAAGTACAGGACCTGCAAGAACGCTTGAACGAGACGATGGCGGAAGTGCAGCGCACGACCGCCGCGCTGCCCGAGAAATGACACTGCCCGGTCGCACTCGCCACATTCTGATAAAGATCAGCGATCCCGAAGGCTCCAGTGTTGACGGAAGTGTCAAACGTCGGTCATGCTTGTCCGGCTCGACGATGTCGTAGCCGCGCCTACCAACGGTGACCACGGGGTGAACCCGGTCTCAGGCTCCGTGGCGGCAGCCTCCACCGAGGCATACGATGGTAAACGTCACCGACATATATCCGGAGGGACCGAACAATGGGTGCACTGAAGCCCTGGCACATCATCATTCTCGTCGTTGTCATCCTGCTGGTGTTCGGCTCCCGGAAGCTCCCGGACATGGCCCGCGGTCTGGGTCGCTCCATGCGCATCCTGAAGTCCGAGACCGAGGCCATGAAGAAGGACGGGAACAACCCGGACGAGGACGGCGACACCCGCGCCGAGCCCAAGCACACGCGCGAGCCGCTCGAGCCGCCGCAGCCGGTCAACGAGTCCGTGATCGACGGCGAAGCGGTCGACCGCAAGCAGACCCGTTAGCCTGGATACGGCCGTTACGGACATGGCGGACGAACCACCGCGCCGCAAGGGCAAACGGCAGACCAAGTTCCAGCGCGCCGCCGACGGCTCCATGACCCTCATGGAGCACCTGATGGACCTGCGGTCGCGCCTGATGATCGCGGTCCTGGTCATCCTGGTCGGCACCGCGCTGGGCCTGATCTTCTCCAAGCAGGCCATCGAGTTCCTCGCGCAGCCCTACTGCAACACGTCGGGCACCAACGTCGAGTCGGGCGAGGAAGTGCTCTGCAACTTCACGCTGAACTCGCCGGCCTCCCACATCGCCCTGTACCTCAAGGTGTCGCTGTACATGGGCCTGGTCGCGACCTCGCCGATCTGGCTGTACCAGCTGTGGGCGTTCATCGCCCCCGGCCTGCACCGCAACGAGCGCAAGTACGCCTACACGTTCATCGGGATCGCCGCGCCGCTGTTCCTCGGCGGCGCGACCCTCGCGTACTTCGTGGTCAGCCACGGCATCCAGTTCATCATGGTGCTCCAAGAGGGCACCGGGTTCACGATCGCGCTGAACCTAGAGGAGTACATCAACTTCTACCTCACGGTGATGGTGGTCTTCGGCGTCGGCTTCGAGTTCCCGCTGATCATGCTGATGCTCAACGTCATGGGCATCGTCACGGCCAAGCGGATGCGCGGCTGGTGGCGCATCGTGGTCGTCGTGAGCTTCATCTTCACCGCGATCTTCACGCCCACGCCCGACCCGTTCGGCATGACGGCGCTGGCGATCTGCATGCTCTTCCTCTATGGACTTGCGCTGATCGTCGCCCACCTCAACGACAAGCGCAAGGGCATCATCGACGACGAGGAGCTCGACGACGACGAGGCCGGCGACATCGGCGCCTCCAGCGGCGTCGACGTGGCGACCTCGATCCGGGCGGGCGGCCTCGACGACGAGGACTACCCGGCCGAGGACGAGCGGCGCAACCGGCTCGGCAGGCGCGTCGACGGCTACGACGACATCACCTGAGTCCGGTTGGGACGCAGGTAGAGCGACGAAGAAGGGCCCCGGGTGAACCCGGGGCCCTTCCGTCGTTTCCGAAGCCCTAGCAGCCCGCGCGGACGAGTCGCAGGACCGCGTCCAGGCCGACCGCCCGGCCCGCCTCGGCGTGCGGCAGCAGGTAGCAGCGCGCCCCGACCCGGGCCGCGCCCGCGTCGGCCATCGTGTCGCCGACCATGAGCACCCGGCCCGGCTCGACGTCCAGCGCATGGCACGCGGAATAGAAGATCTTCTCGTCCGGCTTGCAGTAGCCGACCTCGTAGGACAGCACCCACGCGTCGATGAACCGGTCGATGCCCAGGCGTCGCAGGATCGGGCGCGCGTCGAAGCCGATGTTCGACACCAGCGCGATCGGGTACCCCTGGGCCTTCAGCGACACCAGGGTCGCGAACGTGTCGGCGAACGCCACCCATCCCTCGGGCGAGGCGAGCCGGTCGTAGAGGGCCTCCGCGAGGCCGTCGAACACGCCGTGGGCCTGCGCCGCGAGCGCCGTGAACGCCTCGCGGTGGGCGTCCTCGTCGAGGTCCCGGTCCGCCCACGCCTCGGCGAAGTGCGGCCGCACCCGCGGCTCCATGCCCGAACCGAGCCAGCCCTGCGCGCCGATGGCGTCGGCCAGCGCCGTCACCGCGAGCGGCGAGAGCTGCTTCCCGCAGGCGTCCGCGGCCAGCGCGACCGACCTGGTCAGGGGTTCGAGCTGCGCCAAGGTGCCGTGGAAGTCGAACAGGACCGCGTCGACCCCTCCGCGTCCCGCATCGTCGTCTCCTGGTGAGGAATCACGGTGCACATCCGGGACGATACCCGGCCGTGTAGGCGTCGTCACAGCCGGGTGCGCCGGGCGCGTTACCGGGATGCTCTTGTCGGGGCGGCAGACTAGTGTTGAGACCATGGTTAACGCCGACGTGCCTTACGCCGACGACCGCTCCCCGGCCGAACGCCACGCCGCCGCTCAGGCGCGTCGGCAGTGGCCCCAGCTGGCGGCATTCGCGGGGGACTACTCCTTTGAACTCGACGACTTCCAGGTCGAGGCGTGCCGCGTCCTCGAAGCGGGGCACGGCGTCCTCGTCTGCGCCCCCACCGGCGCCGGGAAGACCGTCGTGGGGGAGTTCGCGGTCCACCTCGCGCTCGCCGAGGGCGCGAAGTGCTTCTACACGACCCCGATCAAGGCGCTGTCGAACCAGAAGTTCAACGACCTCGTCGACGCCCACGGCGCCGAGAACGTCGGGCTCCTGACCGGCGACACCGTCGTCAACGGCGAGGCCCCGATCGTCGTCATGACCACCGAGGTCCTGCGGAACATGATCTACGCGGGCTCCTCGACCCTCCAGGGGCTGCGGTACGTGGTCATGGACGAGGTCCACTACCTCGCCGACCGGTTCCGCGGCGCCGTGTGGGAGGAGATCATCATCGAGCTCCCGCAGGAGGTCCGCGTCGTCTCGCTGTCGGCGACGGTCTCCAACGCGGAGGAGTTCGGCGACTGGCTCAAGAGCGTCCGCGGCTCCACCGAGGTCGTCGTCTCCGAGACGCGGCCGGTCCCGCTGTGGCAGCACATGATGATCGGCGGCGCGCTGCTCGACCTGTTCGAGCCCGGCGCCGACTACGTCTCCAAGGAGCTGCTCAAGAAGGACGCGCGAATGCGCGAGCGCGGGGAGCGCACCGGCGGCGGGCGCCGCCGCGGACGGCCCCATGTGGACCGCGGCCGCGTCGTCTCCCGGCTCGACCAGGCCGCGCTGCTGCCCGCGATCTACTTCATCTTCTCCCGCGCCGGATGCGATGCGGCCGTCGACGAATGCGTGCGCGCGGGCCTGCGGCTCACCGACGGGCGCGAACGCGACGAGATCGTCGACTACGCGACCGCGTCGGTCGCCCACATCGACCCCGCCGACCTCGACGCGGTCGGCTTCGACCGTTGGCTCGCGGGCCTCGCGGCCGGGATCGCCGCCCACCACGCCGGGCTGCTGCCCGTGTTCAAAGAGGTCGTCGAGAAGCTGTTCGAGCGGGGCCTGCTCAAGGCCGTGTTCGCGACCGAGACGCTCGCGCTGGGCATCAACATGCCCGCCCGGTCGGTGGTCCTGGAGCGGCTCATCAAGTACGACGGGTCCGACCACGTCATGCTCACGCCCGGCCAGTACACGCAGCTCACCGGGCGCGCCGGGCGCCGCGGCATCGACGTCGAGGGGCACGCGGTCACCGTGTGGGCCGAGGACGTGCGCCCCAAGGAGCTCGCGGGGCTCGCGTCCAAGCGCACCTATCCGCTGAACTCCTCGTTCGCGCCGTCGTACAACATGGCCGTGAACCTCATCGGCGCGGCCGGAGTCGAACGCGCGCAAGAGGTCCTGGCGTCCTCGTTCGCGCAGTTCCAATCGGACGCCGAGGCCGTCCACATCGCCGAGCAGGCCCGGTCGCTCGGGCGCCGTGCCGCTGAGGCCGCGAAGGGCGCCGAGTGCCACAAGGGCGACTTCCTCGCGTACTACGAACTGACGCATGAACTCTCGCAGGCCGAGCGCGCGAACCAGAAGCGCCGCAAGGGAGCCCTGCGCGACGAGGCCCGCACCCGCCTGGAGGAGCTGCGCGCCGGCGACGTCGTGTGGATCTCCCGCGGCAAGCGCGCCGGATGGGCGGTCTTCCTGCGGCCCACCGGCGGCTCGCGCCACCACGACCCGCGCTGGGCGGTGCTCACCGCGGACGGATGGGCCGGGACGCTCGAGACGTCTGCGTTCGACGGCGGTCTCGAAGTGGTCACGAAGATCCGCGTCGACAAGCGCTTCGACCGCCGCGATCCCCGCTCCCGCAACGACCTCGCGTCGAGCCTGCGCGAGGCCACAAGGGACCGTTCGCGGCCGACGCGCCGCGGCGGCGCCGCCGAGACCCCCGAGATCGCGCGCCTGCGCGAGGAGGTCAAGGACCACCCGTGCCGCACCTGCCCCGACGCCGGGCAGCACACCGTGCACGCGTCCCGCTGGTCGCGGCTCAAGCGCGAGGAGGACGCCCTGCGGCGCCGTTCCGAGCGGCGCGAGCACTCACTGGCGCGGCAGTTCACGGCCGTGCGGGAGGTGCTCACCGAGTTCGGGTACCTCGAAGGCGAAACCGTCACGGATTCGGGGCGGCTGCTGCGGAACCTGTTCGTGGAGACCGACCTGCTCGTCGCGCAGTGCCTGCGCGACGGGATCTGGGAGGGGCTCGAACCCGCGGCGCTGGCCGCGGTCGCCTCGACCGTGATCTACGAGTCGCGGTTCGAGGAGGACGAGTTCTTCGTGGCCGTGCCGGGGCAGATCACCGAGCACGTCGCGAAGACCGTGCGCCGGTGGGAGGCGATCCGCCGCACCGAGAACCAGCGCGGACTGTCGCTGATCTCGCGGCCGCAACTGGGTCTGGCGTGGCCGATCTACCGGTGGACCAGCGGCGAGGAGCTGTCGAAGGCGCTCGCCGCGGCCGACGGCCCTTGGCCGATGCCCGGCGGCGACTTCGTGCGCTGGGCCCGCCGGACCGCGGACCTGCTGCACCAGATGGGGACCGCGGCGCGGTTCATCGGAACCGAGTCCTCGAACAAGCTCGCCGATGCGGCGTTCGACGCGGTGGACGCGATCCGCCGCGGCGTGGTCGCGGACGTGTAGGACGGTTGCGCCGGGTACCGGCGCGCGAGCCTTGCTCGCGTTTGGTGCGTCCCCCGCTTGCAATAGTGCCTGCGGGGGCCGACAATTCGTGGCCGGTGGCCGGTGGCCGGTGGCCGGTGGCCGGTGGCCGGTGGCCGGTGGCCGGTGGCCGGTGGCCGGTGGCCGGTGGGTCGGCCGTGATGTGAAGGAAGGAATCCGGCATGCATCGCAGCCGCCTCTCGACGATCCTGTTCGACACGCCCGAGCCCGAAGCGGCCGCGGCGTTCTGGTCCGCCGCGCTCGGCACCGAGGCCCGGCCCGTTGAGGGCGAGCCGCAGTTCACGAGCCTGCCCGGGGTGCTGCCGGGGCTCGTGACCGCGGTGCAGCGCTTGGACGAGGGCGAGGCGCGGGTGCATGTGGACATCGAGACCGACGACCCCGACGCGGAGACCGAGCGACTCAAGGCGCTCGGCGCGGTCGAACTGTCGCGCTGGCTCGACTGCCGCACCCTCCGCGCGCCAGGCGGCCACGTGGTGTGCGTGATCCCGCTCCACTCCGACCCGGCAGAGTTCGAAGCCGCGGCGACCCTCTGGGATTGAACGAGAGTTTGGCTCGGATTTGGTGGCGCCCCCGCTTTCTACGATGCCTGCGGGGGCCGACAATTCTTCGCTGAGCGCTCAGCGCCGGGGCGCTAGGTGGCGGGTTGGGTTATGGCTTCTTGGAAGCGGGTGAGGGCTGAGGTGACGTTCCATTCTGCTGCGAGGGCTTCGACGCGGGCGGGGTCTTTGGGGGTGGTGGGGAGGGTGGCGTCGGTGGTGGGGATGTCGACGTCGGGGACGACGGAGGAGACCTTGACGGCGCGGTCGAGGTAGTCGGCGGCGTCGGTGATGGCGTTGCGCTGGCGGTCCGGAAGCTCTGAGGCGGGGTCGGCGGCGGCGGCGCGGAGGCCGGAGATGCCGCCGTAGGTGTTGACGAGGGAGACGGCGGTCTTGGGGCCGATGCCCTTGACGCCGGGGAGTCCGTCGGAGGGGTCGCCGCGCAGGACGGCGAAGTCGACGTAGTGGCTGGGGGCGACGCCGAACTTCGTCGCGACGGCCTCGCCGTCGAAGAGCTCGGCCTTCGAGATGCCCTTGGCGAGGTAGACGACGTGGCGGGTGCGGTCGTCGTCGACGAGTTGGAAGAGGTCGCGGTCGCCGGTGACGACCAGGACCGGTTCGGCGGTGCGGGCGGCGAGGGTGGCGATGACGTCGTCGGCTTCGTAGTGGGGGTGGGTCGCCGTGGCGACGCCGAGGGCCGGGAGGAGGGCTTCGATGGCCGCGACCTGGTCGTCGAGCCCCTCGGGGACGATCTCAGAGCCGTCGGGGTTGGCGCGCTCGGCCTTGTAGGAGGGGAGCTGCTCCAGGCGCCAGCCGGGGCGCCAGTTGCCTTCGAGGCAGCAGACCATGCCGGTGGGGGAGAAGCGGCGGGCCAGGACCGCCAGGCCGTCGAAGAAGCCCCGCACCGCTCCTGAGCGCCGGCCGTCGGGCGCCTTGATCGAGGAGGGGAGCCCGTAGTAGGCGCGGTACCAGAGGGACGCGGCGTCGATGAGCATCAGCATCGGACCACTCTCTCACGGCCGAGCACATGTACGGCTTGCAAGCGGCGCCGAGGCCACGACAGCGCGCGCCAGCGGCGATTCGGCCGGTCCGTACTGCGAAACCTGCCACATTGCGGACCAGGTGGCATGAGTATGGGTGGATCCGACCGGAATGATCGGCGAATCCGCAAACGCATAGGAGCCTTCAGGTGAACACGCACACCCGCCGCGCCGCGGCAGCCCTGGCCCTGATCGGGACCGGGCTCGCCGCAGCCGCTTGCTCGTCCGGATCGGACGACGACTCCACCCTCACCGTCTGCACGAACGTCCCCTTCGCGCCGTTCGAGTACCAGGAGGACGGCGAGTACGTCGGCTTCGACATGGACCTCATGAACATGCTCGCCGAGCGCCTCGACCAGACCGTCGAAGTCGTCGAGATCAGCTTCGACTCCATCAGCTCCGGCGAGGCCCTCAACGCCGGCACCTGCGACATCGCCGCCGCCGGGCTCTCCATCACCGAGGAGCGCCAGGACGCCATGGGCATGTCCCAGGCCTACTACCGCGCCGACCAGGCGCTCGTCGTGCCGACCGGCTCCGCCGTGGCGAGCCTCGACGACCTCTCCGGGCTCCAGGTCGCCGTCCAGTCCGGGTCCACCGGCGAGGCGTACGCGAACGACAACGCCGAGCAGTACGGCTTCGAGGTGCGCGCCTTCGAGTCCATGGGCGACATCGCCTCCGCGCTCTCGACCGGGACCGTCGGCGCCTCCATCGCCGACCTCGCCACCTGGAACGAGATGATCGAGACCGCCTCGGACCTCCAGCTGGTGCAGACCATCGAGACCGCCGAGCACTACGGCTTCGCCGTCCAGAAGGACGACACTGAGCTGCTCGACGAGGTCAACACCATGCTCGACGAGATCTTCGCCGACGGCACCTACGCCGAGCTGTACGAGAAGTGGATCGGCGAGCCCTACACCGGGGACCTCGACCAGTAGTGGACGCCGCCACCACCGACGCCGCGCCCGCCCGGAGCCGCATGACGGCCCGGCAGCGGCGCCGCCTCGCCCGCGGCGTCCAGTACGCCGTCATCGTCGCCGTCGTGGCGGTGCTCGCCGCCGTCGCCGACTGGGGCCGCATCGCCGAGTCGTTCTTCCAGCTCGACATCGCCGCGGACATGTTCCCCGAGGTGTGGACCTCGTTCTGGAACACGATCCTGTACACGCTCCTCGCCTTCGCCTTCGGCATGGTCGTCGGCGTGCCGATCGCGCTCATGCGCGTCTCCGAGTTCGCGCCCTACCGCTGGTTCGCGACCGTGTACGTCGAGGTATTCCGCGGCCTGCCCGCGCTGCTCGTGCTGTTCCTCGTCGGTTTCGGCGTCCCGCAGGCGTTCCCCGGCATCCAGTACCCCGGCGGCGTCTACGGGCAGGTCGCCATCGGCCTGGGCCTCACCTCCTCCGCGTACATCGCCGAATCGGTGCGCGCCGGCATCCAGGCCGTCCCCAAGGGCCAGGTCGAGGCCGCCAGGTCGCTCGGCATGAGCCGCACCCGCACCATGGTCACCGTCGTGCTCCCGCAGGCGCTGCGGATCGTCGTGCCGCCGTTGACGAACGAGCTCGTCATGCTCACCAAGGACTCCTCGCTCGTGTTCGTCCTCGGCGTCACCACCGCCACCATGGAGCTGTCGAAGTTCGCCCGCAACGAGCTCACCGACACCGCCAACGCCACCCCACTGCTCGTCGGCGGCCTGCTCTACCTGCTGCTGACGATCCCGCTGGGCCTCCTGGCCCGCCGCCTCGAGAACCGGGAGGACCACCGGTGAACGCGCCCATCGTCAAGGTCGAAGGACTGCGCAAGCGCTTCGGCGACAACGAGGTCCTGCGCGGCATCGACCTGGAGATCGAGGAAGGCGAGGTCGTGTGCCTCATCGGGCCCTCCGGGTCCGGCAAGTCCACGCTGCTGCGCTGCGTCAACCTCCTGGAGATCCCCACCGAGGGGACCGTCCAGGCCGCCGGGCACGACCTCACCGGACCCGACGCCGACCTCGACCTCGCCCGCCGCGACATCGGCATGGTGTTCCAGCAGTTCAACCTGTTCAGCCACATGACGATCCTCGACAACCTCGTCGTCCCGCAGCGGCGCGTCTGCAAGACCCCCAAAGCCGAAGCGGTCGAGACGGCGCGGCGCCTCCTCGCCGAGGTCGGCATCGAAGGCAAGGAGCAGGCGAAGCCCGCGCAGCTCTCGGGCGGGCAGCAGCAGCGCGTCGCCATCGCCCGCGCGCTGGCCGTCAAACCCCGGCTCATGCTCTTCGACGAGCCCACCAGCGCCCTCGACCCCGAGATCGTCGGCGAAGTCCTCGCCGTCATGAAGGGCCTTGCGGCCGAAGGGATGACGATGCTCGTGGTCACCCACGAGATGGGCTTCGCGCGGGAGGTCGCCGACCGGGTCCTGTTCCTCGACGGCGGCGTCATCGTCGAGCAGGGGCCGCCCTCGGAGGTCCTCGCGAACCCGCAGACCGAGCGGGCGCGCAGCTTCCTCCACCGCGTCCTCCACCCGGCCGACTGACATCATTGGAGGCATGAGCCTCCTCGACAGCACCGAGCGAACCTCGGAACGGACACTGTGGCGCGGCGGGCGGGTCCTGAGCCCGACCCACCCGGCCGCGACCGCACTGCTCACCGTCGGCGACCGCATCGCCTGGATCGGCGACGACACCGACGCGCCCGCCGCCGACCGCACCGTCGACCTCGAAGGGGGCCTCGCGACCCCGGCGTTCGTGGACTCGCACGTCCACCTCACCGGCACCGGGGCCTCCCTCGTCGGCCTGCACCTCGCCGGGCTGCCCTCGGCGTCCGTCATCCTCGAACGCGTCGACAGCTTCGCCGCGAGCCTGCCCGCGGACGGGATCGTCCTCGCCCACGGCTGGGACGAGACCGCCTGGGACGACCCAACGCCGCTCACCTCCGAGGCCCTCGGCAAAGCCGCCGGCGGCCGCCTCGCGTACCTGTCACGCACCTGCGGCCACACCGGCGTCGCCGCGCCACGGCTCCTCGCCGAGCACCCCGAGCTCGCCGCCCTCGACGGCTACGACCCCTCCGGGCTCCTCACCCGCGCCGCCCACCGCGCCGCCCGCGCCACCCTCAACGCCGCCGTCCCGCTCGGCCAGCGCCTCGCGGTCGCCCAGGCCGGGCTGTCGCACGCCGCCGGACTGGGCATCGCCGCCCTCGCCGAGATGGCGATCCCGAACGACGCGGACCCGCTGACGGAGGCCGAGTTCTCCGGGCTCGTGGGCCTGGGCCGCGAGCCCGGGAATCCCGCCGTCTACGGCTGGTGGGGCGAGCTGCGGGCCACCGAGAAGGCCCGCGACCTCGGCGCGCACGGCAGCGGCGGGGACCTTTCGGCGGACGGCTCGCTCGGAGCGCGGACGGCGTTCCTGCGGACGCCTTACGCCGACGAGGACACGCTCGGGGCGCAGTACCTGACCTCGGCCGATGTCGCCGCCCACTTGCGTGACGCGCACCGGTTCGGGCTGCCCGCGGCGTTCCACGCCATCGGCGACGGGGCGATCGCCGCCGTGCTGGACGGCCTCGACCGGGTGGAGGCGGAGATCGGGCTCGACGCGATCCGGCACGCCCGCCACCGGATCGAGCACGCCGAGCTGCTCGACGCGCAGCTCATCGCCCGGATGGTCCACCACGGCGTCCACGCGTCCGTCCAGCCCGCGTTCGACGCGGCCTGGGGCGGGGCCGACGGGATGTACGCGGCCAGGCTCGGGCGCGAGCGGGCGCTGGCGGCGAACCCGCTGTCGCGGCTCGCCGGGGTCGGGGTGCCGCTGGCGTTCGGGTCGGACTCGCCGGTGACCGCACTGGACCCGTGGGGCGGCGTGAGGGCCGCCGTGCGGCACTGGAACCCGGTGTCGCGGCTCCCGGTGGCCGCGGCGTTCACGGCGGCCACCAGGGGCGGCTGGAGGGCCCTGGGGATCGACGACTCCGGGTCGCTCGTCCCGAACACCCGAGCGAACTTCACAGTGTGGGACCTCACCGGGACCGGGCTCCCCGACTTGAGTGATCCCGGTACCCCCGACCCGGAGTGCCGCCTCACGGTCGCGGAAGGATCACTCGTGTACACGCGCGGCTGACCTGGCACTGCGCTTGCGGCGGCGCTGACGCGAGAAAAATTGCTGGACCAAAATTCCGACCCGGTCGACGCCCTCGGCGCTGTTTGGCTTACGGTGGTCTGGTCCTCGGCGGAAGACCTGAAACGGTGGCCCGCCGAACGTCGGGGGCGACTCGACTTGCTTTGCTCCCACGCAGACTGGACAAGGTGACAGCGCGGCCGCACTGTCACCGGCGGCCAGGTCCAGATCGCGGGGGTCGGCGGAGGAAGGCGGGCCGGTCGCCGGTGGTGGACCCGCGGCGGATGCAGGTGATCCCTAGACAACAGCTCGTAGACGCTCAGCCAGACGGGTGCGAGTTGGTCCGAAGATCACCAGTGAACGCGGCAGGGGACACCGGCCGTACAGGGACTGGGAGAAACCCGTGCGAGGGGCGTAGCCGGACACAGCTACGCCCCTTTGCCGTGTCCGCAGTACGCTAGAGCCCCACCGGGCGCGAATTCCGCTCGCGCCGGTCGCATCCCAGGCCAGCGCACGAGCGAGGAGCGCCCTTCTTGAGCACCGTGATCGACGACGACCGCGACGCCCCTCCCTCGGAGGACGCCCCCGCGCCGCAGCCCGTCAAGGCCCGCCGCGGCCTCCTCCTGGTCGACTCGCCGCTCGGGCGGCGCCTGAGCCTCCCCGCCGCACTCGTCCTCGCGATCGCCTCCGGGCTCCTCGCCGTCCTCGCGTTCCCGCCCTACGGTGTCTGGCCGCTCGCGGCCGTCTCGGTCGCCGGGTTCGGCGCCGCAGTCCACCGCAGGCGCCTGCGCGGCGGCCTCGGCATCGGCTTCGTGTACGGCATGGCGTTCTTCATGCCGCTCCTCGCCTGGTCCTCGACGCAGGTCGGCCAGTGGCCCTGGATCTTCCTGTCCGGGCTCGAAGCGCTCGGCACCGGCATCCTCGGCGCCGGGCTCGCCGTCTGCTCGCGCATGATCGACCGCCACCGCTGGATCTGGGCCCCGCTCACCGGCCTCGCCTGGGTCGCCCAGGAGTCCCTGCGGTCGCACCAGCCGTTCGGCGGCTTCCCCTGGGCGCGTCTCGCGTTCAGCCAGGCCGACGCGCCCACCGCCTACGCCGCCTGGCTCGGCGGAGCGCCGCTCCTCAGCTTCATCGTGGCCCTCTCCGGCGGGTTCCTCCTCGCCGCCGGGTACGCGGTCGTGACGCGCCGCCTCGGCGGACTCCGCAAGGCCGCCGTGTTCGTCGCCGCGGCCGCCGTCGCCACCATCGCGCCGCTCGCACTGCCGATCGGGACCACCGCGCCCGCGGGGGAGACCGTCAACGTCGCCGTCGTCCAGGGCAACGTCCCGCGCCTGGGCCTGGGCTTCAACGAGCAGCGCCGCGCCGTCCTCGACAACCACGTGCAGGCCACGCTCGACCTCGCCGACGCCGTCAACGAGGGCCGCGCCGAGCGCCCCGACCTCGTCGTGTGGCCCGAGAACGCCTCCGACATCGACCCGATCGAGAACCAGGACGCGTACGACGAGATCAGCTTCGCCGCGGCCGCGATCGGCGCGCCGATCGTCCTCGGCGGCATCGTCCACAACGACGACGGCACCGTCTCCAACATGAGCATCGTGTGGGACCCCGAGGACGGCCCGGTCTACATGTACTCCAAGCGGCACCCGGTGCCGTTCGCCGAGTACGTGCCCTACAAGGACTTCTTCTCCACCGTCGCCGGGTGGATCGACCCGCGCATGTCCGAGGGCCTCGACAGCGTCGCCGGATTCGAAGCGGGGGAGAGCGACGGCGTCATCCCCGTCGACGGCGCGGAGATCACCGGGCTCATCTGCTTCGAGATCGCCTTCGACGCCGAGACCCGCGACTCCGTCCTCAACGGAGCGCAGCTCATGGTCGTCCAGACCAACAACGCGACCTTCGACACGAAAGAGGCGCAGCAGCAGCTCGCGATGGTGCAGATCCGGTCCATCGAGCACGGACGCGACGGCCTCATGGCCTCCACGGTCGGCGTCTCCGCGTTCACCGACCACACCGGAGCGGTCTCGCAGGCCACCGAGTTCAACACCGCCGCCGTCATCCAGTCGGACCTGACGCTCTCGGACGCCTCGACTCCCGCCACTGCAGTGGGTATCCTGCCTGAAGCGGTCCTCACCGGAGCGGCACTGGTGGCACTGGCCTGCGCAATCGCCATCAACATCCGGCACCGCCGCGGCCAGGTCTAGAAAGCCGACGCCATGTCCCAGAACCCGGACCGGAACACCCCCGGCAGCGATGCCGGTCCGGCCGTCGTCGCGATCCCGACGTACAACGAGCGCGACAACATCGAGACCGCCGTCCAGGCCGCTCTGGATGGTTGCCCCGGCATCGACGTGCTCGTCGTCGACGACTCGTCACCCGACGGGACCGGGGAGATCGCCGACGCCCTCGCCGCGCGCGAGACCCGCGTCCACGTCCTCCACCGGGCCGAGAAGCAGGGCCTCGGCGCGGCCTACCTCGCCGCGTTCGCGTGGGCCGCCGAGCGCGGCTACCGGATCGTCGTCGAGATGGACGCCGACGGCTCCCACGACCCCGCCGACCTGCCGCGGCTCCTCGACGCCATCGACGAGGGCGCCGAACTCGCGATCGGCTCCCGGTACATCCCCGGCGGGTCCGTCGAGAACTGGGCGCTCCACCGGCTCGCGCTCTCCCGCTGCGCCGGGATCTACACACGCGCGATGCTCGGCCTGCGCGTCCGCGACGTCACCGCCGGATACCGCGCCTACCGCCTCGACGCCCTTCAGAAGCTCGAACTCGACACCGTCAACTCCGTCGGGTACTGCTTCCAGATCGACCTCACATGGCGGGCAGTCAAGGCCGGTTTCACCATTAGCGAAATCCCGATCGTGTTCACCGAGCGGCGCGCCGGCGCCTCGAAGATGAACGGCGCCATCACGATCGAAGCACTCTGGAACGTCACCGTGTGGGGGTTCGCCCACCGCGCACGGCAACTGCGGCGCGCCTTCTCGCGTGGCAGAATCGAGGGGTGACGCACCAGCAGCCGCCGCAGGCACCCAAGCGGGCCCCGTTCGCCGTCCGGCTCGCGCTGGCGGTGTGGATCGTCGCCGAGGCCGCCGCCTTCTTCGGACTGGCCTACCTCATCGGCTTCGCGTACACGCTGATGATCTTCATCGGCACGACCTTCGTCGGGATCGCGCTCATCCAGTACGTCGGCGCGAAGTCCTTCCGGGCCGCCCGCGACTACCTCAACTCCGGCGGCGACCCCTCCCGCGAGCTCCCCAACGGGTACGCGCTCGCGGGCGCGTTCTGCCTCATCATCCCCGGGTTCGTCACCGACCTGATCGGGCTCCTGCTGCTGTTCCCGCCCACCCGGTTCCTGTTCCGGGGCCTGGGCCGCTGGATCGCGGCCCGCACGCCCGTGATGCGCTTCGGCGGCGACGTCATCGACGGCGAAGTGGTCGACGAGCGCGACTACACCGACACGCCGTACCCGGACGACGAGCCCAAGCGGTACGACAACGGACCCCGGTCGATCGACCAGGGTCCGTGAGCCTCGTTCGCTTACCGCTCGCCGCGGCGCGCGCGCATCTCCTGAAGGCGCTCGTCGAGGATCTCCTCGAGCTCCTCCATCGAACGGCGCTCCAGCAGCATGTCCCAGTGGGTGCGCGGCGGCTTGACCTTCTTCGTCTCCGGCTCCTCGCCGTCGACGAGCTTGGCCGTGGTCCCGTCCAGACGGCACTCCCACGTGAGCGGGATCTCCGCTTCGACCGCGAAGGGCACCTCGAAGCGGTGGCCCTGCGGGCAGACGTAATCGCGGGTCTGGCGGGGAGCCAGCTCCGTGTTGCGGTCCGATTCGTAGCTGACGGCGCCGAGACGGGAGCCTCTCAGCATTCTGTCGCCCATGTTCCCCTGCACTTCCTTTGAGCACTTGCCCTGACCCTCGCAGCCGGACCGGTCGGCCCCCGCTGCTTGCGCGCCCCCTCGGATCACGCCGAATCGGGGGGCTTTCGCTTCGTACAACGCCGGGACCTGGCCGGATCCTTCCCGGCACCGCCGTCCGGAGACGCAGCCGTTCCGACGCGGACCCCCAAGTGTGGCCCGGCGCGGCCGCGGCCGCCACGGACGTCCCCTTGAAGTGTGACACAACACGGGCCCCGATCCGCGCGGGCGAGCACGTGAGATGCCGCTCGCACCCGGGGAGAATGCGGTGCGAACGGTGCGTGAGCGACTGGTGAACACCGAACGGGTCGCATCCGTCGGGGACGCGCACAGTAAGGTGTGCACCAGACAAGGAGTTCTCACATGCACGTGCTTGGAATCGACTTCGGAACCTCGAACACCGTCGCCGTGCTGCGTTCGGCCGACGGACGCGTACGCCCGCTGCTGTTCGACGGCGCTCCGATCCTGCCCTCGGCCGTCTACTACAACTCCGACGGCCGCATGCTCGTCGGCCGCGACGCCGAGCGCAACGCCCGCATGGACCCCGCGCGGTTCGAACCGAACCCGAAGCGCCGCATCGACGACGGCTCGCTGTTCCTCGGCACCTCCGAGATCCCGGTGCCCCAGGTGTTCGCGTACGTGCTCCAGCAGGTGGCCCTGGAGGCCCAGCGGCAGGCCGGCCAGATGCCCGGCCAGGTCCGGCTCACCCACCCCGCCCGCTGGGGCGAGCGGCGCCGCTCGATCCTGGTCGACTCGGCGCGCCTCGCCGGGCTCCCCGCCCCCCAGCTCATCCCCGAGCCGGTGGCCGCGGCCTCCTACTTCACGTCGGTGCTCGGCACCGCCGTCCCGCCCGGCCGCTCGCTCGCGATCTACGACCTCGGCGGCGGCACCTTCGACGCGACCGTCGTGCGCCGCACCCAGACCGGCTTCGAGGTCCTCGCCGAGGAAGGCGTCGGCGACATCGGCGGCCTCGACTTCGACCACGGGATCGTCGAGCACCTCGGCAAGACCTACGGCGCGTCCCACGCGGCCGACTGGCAGCGGCTCCTGAGCCCGGCCGACGACCGCGACCGCCGCTACCGCCGCATGCTCTACGAGGACGTGCGCGGCGCCAAGGAGACGCTCTCGCGCACCGCGAGCGCCGACATCCACCTGCCCGCGCTCGAAGTCGACGCGCACCTGACGCGCGCCGAGTTCGAGGACATCGCCCGCCCGCCGCTGGAGCGGACCGTGGACTGCCTCCAGCGGGCCATCAGCTCCGCGCGGATGAACCCCGCCGACCTCGTCGGGATCTTCCTCGTCGGCGGCTCCTCGCGCATCCCGATGATCTCCCAGCTCATCCACTCGAAGCTGGGCGTGCCGCCGCAGACGTTCGAGCAGCCCGAGACCGTCGTCGTCGAAGGCGCCGTGCGTGCCGCGTCCGGCCCGGCCCCGACCGACCAGCAGCCGCTGACCCGCCCGACCTCCGGCGGGCCCGTCTCGCCCGCCGGGCACATGTCGGCCCCGCGCCCGCCCATGCAGGCGCCGTCGATGCAGGCCCCCCAGGCCCCGCCGCAGATGCTGCCGCCGCAGACGAACTACCAGCCCGCGCCGCAGCCGCAGCCGGTCTACCAGCAGCAGCCCGCGAAGCGCCCGCTGACGCAGGAGCCGGCCGTCCTCGTGACCGGCGCGGCCGTCATCATCCTGTTCGTCATCTTCTTCGTGATCCTGTCGACGATCATCTAGGCAGGCCCTTCCGCAGCCGCTCCAGGCCCTCCTCCAGGACGGCCCGGGGCTTGCAGAAGGTGAAGCGGACCTCCGGCCGCGGCGCCGCGGGGTCCGCGTAGAACACCTGGTTCGGGATCGCCACCACCCCGCACCGCTCGGGCAGCTCCAGGCAGAACGCCATGCCGTCCGCGTACCCGAGCGGCGCGGCGCTGGTCGTCACGAAGTAGGTGCCCTGCGGGCGGTGCACCGTGAACCCGAGGTCGGCGAGCCCGGACGCGAGCAGGTCGCGCCGCTCGGCATAGTCGGCCGTGTACTCCTCGTAGAACTCCGGTTCCGACGCGAGCGCCGCGGCGATGCCGTACTGGAACGGCGTGCCCGACGCGAACGTCAGGTACTGCTTGACGCCCTTGAGCCTTCCGATCAGGTCCGCGGGGCCGGTGGCCCAGCCGATCTTCCAGCCGGTCACCGAGAACGTCTTGCCCGCCGAGCCGATGCTCACCGTCCGCTCCCACATGCCCGGCAGCGACGCGAACGGGACGTGCGCGAGGCCGTCGAACACCAGGTGCTCGTACACCTCGTCGGTGACCACCAGGAGGTCCCTCGCTTCGGCGACGCGCGCGACGGCCTCCAGCTCGGCGCGGTCGAGGACCGTCCCGGTCGGGTTGTGCGGCGAGTTCAGCAGCAGCACCCGCGTCCGGTCGGTGACGACCTCCTCCAGCCGCTCCGGATCGGGCCGGAAGCCGGGGGCCTCCAGGCGCCACGGCACGATCGTGCCGCCCGCCAGCTCCACCGACGCCTTGTAGGAGTCGTAGAACGGCTCCATCGCCACGACCTCGTCGCCGGGCCGCACGAACGCGAGCATCGCCGCCGCGATCGCCTCCGTCGCCCCCGCCGTCACGACCACCCCCGTGTCCGCGTCCGGGTCGAGCCCGTACCAGTGCCGCTGGTGCGCCGCGACCGCCTCGCGCAGTTCGGGGATCCCCGCGAGCGGCGGGTACTGGTTGCGGCCCTCCCGCATCGCGGCCACCGCCGCCTCGATGACGCGGGCCGGACCCGACTCGTCGGGGAAGCCCTGCCCGAGGTTCACGGCGCGGTGCTCCAGCGCCAGCGCCGACATGACGGTGAAGATCGTGGTCTGGGGTACGGCCGGGCCCGTGCGGTCCATGAAGCGCCTCCTTAGCGGACCCGGCCATCATTCCCGTTCAGTCCCGTTGCGGGGCCGCCGCCCCCAACGATGCGGCGATCCTCGCCGCGATCCGCTCCCGCGACGCGGGCGTGCGGGCCTGGAGCAGCGGCAGCATGAGCGCGTACCGCTCGCTGCGGGGGAGCGCCAGGAACGCGGCCGCGGCCTGCGGCGCGAGCGCCGCGGTCAGCTCGGGCGGGACCGCGGCCGTGGACTGCGGCTCGTACGCCGCCGCCCACCGGCCGTCCGCCTTCGCCTCCGCGACCCGGGCCAGGCCCGCCGGGCGCATCCGGCCCGCGGCGGTGAGCGCCTCGATCTTGACGCGGTTGACCTGCGACCAGGCGCTGGCGGACCGGCGCGGCGTGTACCGCTGGAGGAACGAGTCGGCGTCGAACGCCTTGCGCTGCCCGTCGATCCACCCGAAGCACAGGGCCGCGTCGAGGGCCTCCTCGATGCGGACGAGCGCGAGTGCCGTGCGGCGCTTGCCGATCCGCAGCCACGCCTCGGTCCCGTCCGCGTGGTGCGCCTCGAGCCAGTCCTCCCACGCGGCGCGGTCCGCGAACTCCAGGGGCGTCACTGCGCCTCCCCGGCGAGGACGTCGAGGTAGTGCCGGTTGAACATGACGCCGAGGACGTTCCCGAACGGGTCGAGGAACGAGGCCGTCTCGAAGCCCTCCCCGCGGACCTTCCGCGGCTCGTACTCCTTCGCGCCCAAGGCGATGAGTCGCTCGATCGCGGCGTCGAGGTCGTCGACGTGCCAGTACGCGATCGCGCCGCCGGGCCGCGGCTCGTGGGGCGCCCAGGCCCCGGCGATGATCCCCAGCTCCTGGCTGTGGTCGCCGATCCGGAACTCGGCGTACCCGCCCGGGACCTCGAAGTACGCCTCGACGCCGAGCAGCTCGGCGTACCAGGCCTTCGCGGCCTCCAGGTCCTCGGCGAAATAGGTGATGGTGGCGAATCCCCGCAGCATGTCCGGCTCCTTCGTTGTCGTTGCACCCCACGCTATGACCCATTGCGGAAGACCAGCTTCCGCAATACATGGGAGAATTCGGGAATGCTGGAGACCTCCGCGCGCCTGCTGCGCCTCCTCGCCCTCCTCCAGGCCCGCCGCGACCGGACCGGGCCCGACCTCGCCGAACGCCTCGGGGTGTCCACGCGGACCGTCCGCGCCGACGTCGACAAGCTCCGGCAGCTCGGCTACCGGGTCGCGTCCACGACCGGGAGCGCGGGCGGGTACCGGCTCGAAGCGGGCAGCGAAATGCCGCCGCTGCTGCTCGACGACGAGGAGGCCGTGGCGGTCGCCCTGGGGCTGCGCGCGGCCGCGTCGGGCTCGGTCGCGGGCATCGAGGAGACCTCGCTGCGGGCCCTCGCCAAGCTGGAGCAGACGATGCCCTCGCGGCTGCGGCGCCGCATCGACGTGCTCCGCTCGGCCACGGTCTCGGCCGCGGCGGCGGGCCCGGCCGTGGACGCCGAGGTGATCACCGCGATCGCCGAGGCCGCGCACCGGTGCGAGCAGCTGCGCTTCGACTACCTCGACCGGGCGGGGGAGGCGACGCGGCGCCGGGCCGAGCCGCACCGCCTCGTGTACACCGGGCGCCGCTGGTACCTGCTCGCCTGGGACGTCGACCGGTCCGACTGGCGGACGTTCCGGGCCGACCGGGTCCGGCCGCGGACCCCGAACGGGCCCCGGTTCGCGCCGCGCGAGCCCCCGGAGGAGGCTGTGGCGCATGTGCTCCGGGGGCTGGGGCGGGCCGCATGGCGGCACCCGGCGCGCCTCCGACTGCACGTGTCGGCCGAGACGGCGGCCGACCGGCTGCCGCCCGGGAGCGGCCTGATCGAGCCGGCCGGGCCGCGGGAGTGCCTGTGGGAGACCGGGAGCGACTCGCTGCGCGACCTCGCGCTGTTCGCGGCCTCGCTCGACGTGCCGCTCACCGTGGAGGACCCGCCGGAGCTGCGCGAGGAACTGCGGGCGCTGGCAGAGCGGCTGCTGCGCGCCTGAGCGTATGACGTTTCGTATCGCTTGCTCCGCCTGCGCTGTGTGGGCCCGCTACTCGGCGTTCGAGGCGAGCTTCGCGAGGAGCCCTGCGAGCGTCTTCCGCTCGGCGGCGGTGAGCGGCTCCAGGAGCCGCGCCTGGTTCGCGAGGTGCACCCCCATGAGCCGGTCCGTGAGCTCCTTCCCCTTGGGCGTCAGGGAGATCTGGCGCCCGCGGGCGTCCTCGTCGGCGACCGAGCGCGCCACGAGGCCCTTCGCTTCGAGCCGGTCCACGCGCTTGGTGATCGCCCCGGTCGTGACGAGCACCGTGCGCGAGAGGTCGCCCGCCGACAGCGCGTACGGCTCGCCGGAGCGGCGCAGCGCGGCGAGGACGTCGAAGTCGCCGTTGCCGAGCCCGGCGTCGGCGAAGGGCGGCCGCAGCTCCCGGTCGAAGCCGTCGGCGAGGCGGAACATCCGGCCCACCACCAGCATCGGGGAGGCGTCGAGGTCGGGGCGCTCGCGCCGCCACTGGCCGACCATGTCGGCGACGGCGTCGTTCCTGTCGTTCGGCATGCCTTGCATTCTACCTTCCAAGGAAGATAAAATGTCTTCCATGGAAGACAACTCCTCCCCGGCGCGCCGCCGCTTCATCGCCGCGAGCTTCACCGACGCCCTCGGCCAAGGGGTCTACGTGCCCCTGACCATGCTCTTCGTCCACGCCCTCACCGGACTCACCCTCACCGCGATCGGCACCGGCCTCACCCTCGCCGGACTCGGCGCGCTCGCCTCCATGCCCGCCGTCGGGACCCTCGTCGACCGCTTCGGCGGCAAGCGCGTCTACGCCGCCGCGCTCGCCCTCCGCGCCGTCGGCTTCGCGCTCTACCCCCTCGCCCACTCCTACCCCGCGTTCCTCGCCGTCGCGCTCGTCGTCGCCGTCGCCATGTGGGCCGCCCCGCCCAGCCAGCAGTCCCTCATCGGCGACATGGCCGACGGCCCCGAACGCGACCGCCTCCTCGCCTGGGACCGCAGCCTCCGCAACGGCGGCATGGGGTTCGGCGCCCTCGCCGCCGCCGGGATGCTCGCCGTCGACGGGGACGCCGGCTTCTACGCGGCCGCCGCGCTCCTCGCCGCCGCCTGCGCCGCGGCCGCGCTCACCGTCACGACCATCCCCGTCCGCCGCCGCACCGCGCCCGCACCCCGCGAGTCCCGCGGCGGCTACCGCGAGGTCCTCGCCGACCGGCCCTACCTCGCGCTCACCGCCGCGAACTTCCTCATCGGCTTCGGCTACACCGCGCAGGCGATCGCCCTGCCCGTGTTCCTCACCCGCGACGTCGGCCTCCCCGGCGCGCTGGCGGGCGGCGTGTTCGCCGTGAACACCGCGCTCGTCGCCGTCCTCGGCGTCCCCGTCGCCCGCGCGATGGCCCGGGCCCGGCGCGCCCGCGGCGCCGCGCTCGGCACCGCCGTCTTCGCGGCCTCCTTCGCGGCCTTCGCGACCCTGCCCGCGCTCGGCGGCGGCGCCGTCGCCGTCCTCATCGTCGCGATCGTCTACACCGCAGGGGAACTCATCCACTCCGCGCCCGCGCAGAGCCTCTCCGTGCAGGCCGCCCGCGACCACGTCCGTGGCCGCTACCTCGCGGTCTACCAGCTGTCCTGGTCGCTGTGCCGCACCGTCGCGCCCATGGTCCTCGGGCTGCTCCTCGACGCCGGGACGTGGCAGCTGTGGGCGGTCCTCGCCGCCGCGGTCCTCGCGGGCGGGCTCCTCCTGCTGCGTACCGAGCGGCACCTCCCCGCGCACGCGGCCGCCGCATTCAGCCGTTCGGCGGATACGCAGCGCACCCACGCCGTCACCGCATCCGCGTAGCCTGAGAGGACGGCCACCCGGCGCTCCCCTCCGGAAGAAGGCACCCATGCCGAAGCTCCTCGTCACCCTGCGCACCCCCGGCGACCGCGACGCGGTGCGCGACACCGGGGTCGAAGTCCTCGCCGAATACCCCGACTCCCTGCTCGTCGCGTCCACATCGGGCCAGGCGCGCGACCTCGCCGCCCGCGGCGTCGAGACCGCGCCGCTCCACGAGCAGCCCGTGCAGACCGCCGGGGCCTCCTTCGCGTTCGCCGCCGCGGTCGACGCGCAGGAGGCCGCCGCGATCGAGCCCGAGCCCGGGCGCACCGCGTACTGGCTCGTCAAGCTCATCGGCCCGCCGACCGCCGACTGGCTCGGCGAACTCACCGACGCGGGCGCCCAGATCCACGGCAGCCTCTCCGGGTTCACGCTCCTCGTCGGCGCCCTTCCCGAACGCGTGCAGGCGATCCGCGACCTCCCGCGGGTCGAGGAGGTCACCCCGTACCGGCCCGCCATGAAGGTCTCCCCGAAGCTCCACCCGCGGCCCCGCCGCGACCTCGACGCCGCCTACCTCGCCGCCGTCGACGCCGACGCGTTCACCGACGACGCCCTCCAGATGGTCGAGGTCTCCGTGTTCCCCGGCGAGGACTCCGGCGCGCTCGTGCGCCGCATCCGCGAGTCCGGCGGCACCGTCCTCACCGTCCTGCCCTCCTCCGTCGTCGCCAGCCTGCCGCGCACCGTCATCGCCGACCTCGCCGACCTCCAAGGGGTGCAGGCGATCGTCCCCTACGCGTTCTCCCAGACCAGCAACGACCGCGCGACCGCCGTCATGGGCGTCCCCGCCGTCGCCGAGGCGATCGGGCTCACCGGCGCCGGGCAGATCGTCGCCGTCGCGGACTCCGGGCTCGACAACGGCGACCCCGAGACCCTCCACCCCGACGTGCGCGGCCGCGTCGCCGGGATCACCTCCTGGCCCACCCGCTCGGTCCTGGCGCCCTTCACGAACGACCCGCCCTCCCACGACGACGGCCCCGCCGACATCGAATCGGGCCACGGCACCCACGTCACCGGGTCCGTCCTCGGCAACGGCGAAGCGGCCCGCCTCGCGGGCGCCGGGCCCGTCCCCGCCGGGACCGCCCCAGGCGCGCACGTCTTCTTCCAGGTGGTCAACCAGACGATCAGGTGGAAGTCCCGCGCCGAACTCGCCGCCTCCGGCCTCCAGCCCTTCACGTTCCCCTGGCCCCCGCCGGCGTCGGGGCTCTACGGCATCCCCGGCGACATCGCCGAGCTGTTCGCCGAGGCCTATGCCGCGGGCGCCCGCGTCCACACCAACTCCTGGGGCGCGCCCCTCGCGGGGGAGTACAGCCAGAACGCCCGCGCCGTCGACGCCTTCACCTGGGAGCACCCCGACATGCTCGTGCTCTTCGCCGCCGGGAACGACGGCGAGGACGTCGACAGCGACGGCCAGATCGACCGCGACTCCATGGGCTCGCCCGGCACCGCCAAGAACTGCCTCACCGTGGGCGCCAGCGAGAACGACCGACCCGCCGGGTCCGACCCCGCGCCCGGCCTCGACCGCAACTGGAGCGACTGGTCGGGCTACCCGAAGCTCGGCGCCGCCGGGCACGTCTCCGACAACACCGAGGGCATGGCCGCGTTCTCCTCCCGCGGCCCCACCGACGACCTGCGCATCAAGCCCGACGTCGTCGCCCCCGGCACCAACGTCCTCTCGATCCTCTCCTCGGTCTACGACGGCGACGGCGAGCCCCTCTGGGGCCGCCTCCCCGAAGGCCACCCGCTGCGCGACAAGTACTGCTGGAGCGGCGGCACCAGCATGGCCACCCCGCTCGTCGCCGGGGCCGCCGCGCTCGTGCGCCAGCGCCTCGCCGACGCCGGGCACCTCGAGGACGGCCGCCGCCCCTCCGGGGCACTCCTCAAGGCCCTCTTGGTGAACGGCGCCGTCCCGATCGCCGGCCAGTACCCGGGGGAGATCCCCGCCGGGCCCAACCCGGTGTCCGGGTTCGGGCGCATCGACGTCGGCGGCGCCGTCGGCCCCCTCGTCGGATTCGCCGACGCGCCCGCGCACGCCGTCGCCACCGGGGAGATCCGCACCTTCCGCGTCACCGCCGCCGGGCCGGTCCTGAAGGCCACGCTCGCGTGGACCGACGCGCCCTCGCTCGAAGGGCTCGGCGGCCTCGTCAACGAGCTGTACCTCCAGGTGGAGACGCCCTCGGGGGAGGTCCGCAACTGGGACGCCAACCCCGTCACCCGCGTCACGAACAACGTCCAGCAGATCACCGTCGAGGACCCCGAGCCCGGGATCTACACGTTCCGGGTCCGCGGCGTCTCCGTCACCAGCCACGCGCCCGGCGCGGCCCCGACCGGCGACCTGCGGCAGGACTTCGCGCTCGCGGTCGCGGGCGCCGCACCGGAGGCGGGGGACGGCGGGGCGCTGTGGGCGATGGACCCGGCTACTGCGGCCGGGTGACGTCCCGGCGGGCCATCGGGGGCCGGAACAGGATCTCGACGTAGACGATCCGCTCGTTCAGCACGTCCAGGACGAGCATCCCCTCGTCGGGGTCGAGCAGCACGTTCCGGTGCCCGGGCCCGTACGGCTCGCCGGGCGGGTGCGGGGCGGTCCTGACGCTCTGGCAGTGGGACTCGCCGCACCCGCACTCGGCGACGATCCGCAGGTCGTGCGCGAGGACCGACAGGTTCCGCTCGCCCTCGGCCTCCAGGAGCCGCTCCAGCTCCGCGACGAGGTCCGGGTACACCTCGCGCAGCAGCGGTCCCTCGTCCTCCATGAGGCCGATTCTAGGACCGGACGCGAGCCGTTATCGGACCTGCGGTCCGCAGAGGCGCTGCCGGACCTGCGGTCCGCAGCGGTGCCGCCGGACCCGCGGTCCGCGCCCCCGTCCTGTCGCACCCGCCGGGTACCGTGGTCGGTCGACCGGAAGGGGACGAATGGTGCAGGCGCTGATCGACGGGTTCTTCGCGCCGCTCGGGGCCACCGCCCAGGCGCACATCCGCGACCTCGGCGACGGCCGCGGCATCGGCGTGCGCGAGGACGAGCCCGTGGTCCTCGTGTCCGTCGTGAAGCTCTTCATCGCCTGGGAGTTCCGCCGCCAGGTCGAGGAGGGCCTGGTCGATCCGGCCGCGCCGGTCCGCACCACCGCCGCCGACCGCCTCGGCGGCACCGGCACCGCCGGGTTCCGGTACGACTCGCACATCAGCGCCTGGGACCTCGCCGCGCTCATGATGGAGGTCTCCGACAACTCCGCGGCCGACCTCGTCACCGCCCGCATCGGCGCCGCGAACCTGCGGAGCCTCCCGGCCCGCCTGGGGCTCAAGGGGACCCGGCTCATCGGCCCGCCGCGCCAGATCCTCGAAGACGTCGCCCGCGACCTCGACGTCTCCGACCTCCAGGCCCTCGCGCACGTCCTCAGCGCCGGGGCCGTCACCACCGCCGAGCTGCGGGCCACGAGCGCCTGGGACCCCGCCCGCACCAACGTCTCGACCTGCGCCGACCTCACCGCGTTCATGCGGCACGTCTGGAACGGGCCCGAGCCGATCGCCGCCGACCTGCGCACCTGGACCGGGCGCCAGCTCACCGGCGGGCGCCTGTCCCGCCTCGCCCCCAGCGAGGTCCAGGTCTTCGGCCGCTCCGGGTCGCTCCCGGGCTGGCTCAACGAGGTCGCCGTGTGGGAGTGGCCCGACGGCCGCCGCCACGCCATCGCCGTCTCCGCGCAGCCCACGGAGCGGAACTTCCGCGAAGTGGAACTCGCGATGAGCCGCACCGCCCTCGCCCTCACCGAGGCCATGGGGCGGTAGCGGGTCAGTAGATCGCGCTCCACGGGCGCGGCGGGTCCGCCGGGTCGGTCTCCGCCGCCCGCTTGACCAGGGACCGCATCCGCTGGTGCTGGCGCAGCAGCGCCGGGGCCTCGCGCATGAGGACGTCCCCGGCGGCCGTCAGCGCCACCTGGCCGCCGCTGCGGTCGAACAGCTCCGCGCCCAGCTCCTTCTCCAGCCGCCGGATGCGCTGGCTCAGCGGCGGCTGCTCCATGCCGAGCCGCTCGGCGGCCCGCCCGAAGTGACGTTCTTCACCGACCGCCAGGAAGCACTCCAGGTGCCGCATGATGTCCACGGAGCCACGATATCAACGCGCGTATCGGCCCATACGCGCGTTGATATTGGACGGACGGGATGATCCGGGCTTGACTGTCGCGATGACCGAGAAACGAGACCGGACCCCGGCGCTCCAGCGCCGGAACCTCCTGAAGGGCACCGGCGTCGCCGCCGTCGCGGCCGCGGCCGCCGGGGGCGGCAACGCCTGGGCCCAGACCGACACCGCGGGCGTGCGACTGCGCTGGCTCGGCACCAACGCATGGGAGTTCACCACCGAGGCCGCGACGGTGCTCATCGACCCGTGGGTGAGCCGGTTCCCCACCGGCGCCTACTCGAGCGGCGGCGCCGACCCCGAGACGAGGATCGAGGTCCACGAGGACGTCGTCGACGAGCACCTGCCGAAGGCCGACACGATCCTGGTGACCCACGGGCACTGGGACCACATCGCCGACGTCCCCTACCTCGCCGGGAAGACCGGCGCGACCGTGCTCGGCACCGAGACGCACCTGAACCTCATGCGCGCCATGGGCGCCCCGGACGACCAGCTGTCGCAGGTCGGCGGCGGCGAGCTGTACCAGTTCGACGGCTACACCGTCGAGGTGTTCCGCTCCTCGCACTCCACCTCCGGCGAGCACAAGCGGATCCTGTTCGGCGGCACCCGGCCCGGCGAGGTCCCCAAGCGCCCCAAGAAGATCAAGGACCTCATCGAGGGCGGCAGCCTGACGTACCTGATCGACTTCGGCGGCGTCTCGTTCTTCAACATGGGGTCGGCGAGCTTCCACGAGGCCGAGATCGCGGGGATCCGCCCGACGGTCCTGTTCCTCCAGCCCGGCGGCGGCCACACCCCGGACTTCGTGGAGCGGGCCCTGGAGGCGACGGGCTTCCCGCCGTACGTGGTCGCCTCCCACTGGGACGACTTTGACGAGCCGCTCACCGAGCCCGCCGTCAAGGGCGGCGACTGGGAGGCCCTGCGCGACCGCGTCGCGGCCGCGAGCCCCGGCACCGAGTTCCTGCTCCTCGACCACCTGGAGAGCCATGACTTCTGAGGTCACCGTCCGCTGGCTGGGCACCAACGCCTGGGAGATCACCGGGAACGGCGCCACCGTGCTCGTCGACCCGTACGTCTCCCGCACCTACACCGGCGCCACCGTGCCGGGCCAGTTCGACCCGGACACGCCGATCACCGTTGACGAGTCCGCCGTCGACGAGCACATCGGGGCCGCCGACTCGGTCCTCATCACGCACGCGCACTTCGACCACATCGCCGACGTCCCGTACGTCGCCGCGAAGACCGGCGCGACGGTCC
Source organism: Glycomyces sp. NPDC047369 (assembly GCA_040643255.1). Lineage (GTDB taxonomy): Bacteria > Actinomycetota > Actinomycetes > Mycobacteriales > Micromonosporaceae > Glycomyces. The sequence goes on from JBEYTX010000008.1 coordinate 53,735, forward strand.
TCGGCACCGAGACGCACCTGAACCTGCTGCGCGCCATGGGCACGCCCGACGAGCAGCTGTCGCAGGTCGGCGGCGGGGAGCTGTACCAGTTCGAGGGCTACACCGTCGAGGTGTTCCGGTCCTCCCACGGCGTCTCGGGCAAGCACAAGACGCTCCTGTTCCCCGGCACCCGCCCGGGCCCGGTCCCGGCGAGGCCCGAGGCCATCAAGGACCTCGTAGAGGGCGGCAGCCTCGCGTACCTCGTCACCTTCGGGGAGACCTCGCTGTTCTTCAACGGCCTGCCGTCGTTCCACGAGCGGGAGGTCGCGGGCGTGCGGCCCACGGTCCTGTTCATGCAGGGCCCCAACCCGGCCTACCCGGACTACGTCGAGCGGATGCTCGCGGCCACCGGGCACCCGCCGTACATCGTGCCGACCCACTGGGACGACTACGAAGCGCCCCTAGCGGACCCGGCCGTGGACCTGTTCGGCGCGGCGGCCCTCGGCGAACTCGTCGCGGCGGCCAGCCCGGACTCCGAATGGGTCCTGCTCGACCACCTGGAGTCGCACACCTTCGGCGGCTAGCGGCGGCGGCGGACCCTCCTGCGGGCCCTAGTGGCCGCCCGCGGTGCCTGGCGCGGCCGCGGGACCACGGGCCGGGGGAGGGTCCCCCTGATCGTCCACTCGCCGTTGTCGAGCGCGTGCTCGACGGACCCGCCGGCCTCGTCGAACCGCTTGGCGAGCATGGAGAGCCCGTTCCCGCCCTCGGCGGCCTCGCCCGCGCCGTCGTTCACCACGGTGACGGTGACCTGCGCGTCGACCTCCACGATGGACACGTTCGCGGCGGTCGGCTCGGCGTGGCGGATGAGGTTCGTGGTCGCCTCGCGCACGAGCAGGCCCAGCAGCCGCTCGGTGTCCTCGTCGAGGTCCGGGGCCGCGTCGGGGACCGACGCCTCCACACCCGCGGACTTGAGGAGCCGTGCGGCCGAGTCGATCTCGTCGGCCAGCGCGGTCTTGCGGTAGCCGCCGACGACGGCGCGCATGTCGCGCAGGGCCTCGCGCGCGAGCTCCTCGACGGCCTGCACCTCCGCGTCGGCCAGGTCCGGGTCGGCCTCGCGGAACCGCCGCGCCACCTGGGCCTTGAGCATGATCGCCTGGAGGTGCCCGCCCTGGACGTCGTGCAGTTCGGCCGCGAACCGCAGCCGCTCCTCGGCGACGGCGAGGTCGCCGGCGAGCCCGCGGGCCTCCTCCAGCTCCTGCGCGACCCGGTAGTGCCACAGCTGGCACACGATCCCGACGGCGACCGACGGCACCAGGACCGCCGTGGTCAGCACGGTCCCGAAGTCCATGTAGCCCAGCTGCATCGCCAGGCCCGAGAGCGCGGCCGCGGCGGCGGTGCCCAGCAGGACCGCGAGCGAGCGGCGCCCGGGCCGCGACCACAGCAGCGCGCCTTCGGCGGCGATGAGCCCCGCGGGGGCGGCCCACGCGGGGCCGATCTCGCCGGAGGCGGCCTCGGCGGCGACGCCCGCGAGCAGCAGCGCGAGCGAGGCGATCCACAGGAGGCGGCGGCGCCACGGGCCCTGGCCGTGCCAGTGCAGCGCGAGCCCCGCGGTGCACAGCGCGACCGACCCGACCGCCGCGCCCGCGGCGAGCGGGCGCACGCCGACGTCGGCCCCGGCAAGGAACAGCGCGGCCATGGCGAGGGCCAGCGGGCCGGAGCCGATCACCGTGAAGAACGTGTAGGTGCGCAGGCGGCGCAGGTCGCGCGCGGGGGCCGGTTCGGGGGTCACCTGGAGATTCAACCACCCTGCGGCGCGGCCCGCGGTGGCGGAGGCCGACGGCGCCGGGCCGCGCGAGCCCGAAATGCTTTTCGGCATTCGTTCCACCCATTGATCCGCAATGCGAGCGAATGGTCCGGGCGGACGCGACACCGTCGTTCCGGACGGCGACCGCTTGCCGCATTCACGGCGGGACCCCGTCGCATCCGAGGTCCCGATAGCATCTAGTGAGCAGCCTGACGCACCGTGAGCACCAGCGGAGCCCCTGTCTTCAATAGTCCACATTATTCAATCTCGGGACTCGTTATCCCCATTCGTGACCGCCCTTGAAAGGCCGTGGATTCTACCACTCGCGCACATTGAAAACTGTCCTCGAATTGGTCCGTACGGACAATTGCGCGGCCGCTTCCATCGCATTACGCTCCGTTATCAGGCACCCCCCGAGTGCCTTTCAACCGCCTTTCCCAGCAAAGGGGCCGCGATCGTGGACGCCTACCGCGGCGGAGCCGAGCACCCGATGCAGCCGCCCGGCCAGCCCTTCCCGGGCGGCGCCGGCGGCGCCCCCGAGCTGCCCGCCGTCGGCAACCCGCCCGGGCGCCTCGGCGAGACGTTCCAGACCAACCCCGTCACCGGCTCGGCCTCGATGTCGTTCCCGCTGCCCTTCAGCGCCGGCCGCGGCGCCCCCTCCCTCGCGGTCGCCTACGACTCCTCCGGCGGGCCCGGCCTCTTCGGCTACGGCTGGGACCTCCCCGTCCCGCGCATCAGCCGCCGCACCGACCGCGGCACGCCCCGCTACCGCGACGCCGAGGACTCGGACGTGTTCCTCGCCGCCGACGCCGAGGACCTCGTCCCCGACGCCGCGCCCGCCGCCGTCCGCACCGTCGCCGGTACCGCCTACGCCGTCCAGCGCTACCGGCCCCGCATCGACGACGGGCTCACCCGCATCGAGCGCTGGAGCGCCGTCGCCGACCGCGCCGACGTCAAGTGGCGCACCCTCTCCAGCGACAACCAGACCTCCTGGTTCGGCGAGGGGCCCGAGAGCCGGATCGCCGACCCCGCCGACCCGGCCCGGATCTTCGCATGGCTCCTCAGCTTCGGCCACGACGACAAGGGCAACGCCGTCGCCTACGAGTACGCCCCCGAAGACTCCGCGGGCGTCCCCCGCTCCGCCGCCGAATCCGGCCGCACCGAGCAGTCCCGCACGGCCGCAAGGCACCTCAAGCGCGTCCGCTACGGCAACGCCGCCCCCTACCTCCCCGTCCTCGACCCCGACGCGCCCGCGACGCCCCGTCCCGCGCAGTGGCTGTTCACCCTCGTCGTCGACTACGGCGACCACGACCCCGAGACCCCCGCCCTCGAACCCGACCGGCCCTGGCCCGCCCGCCCCGACCCCTACGGCACCTGCCGCCCCGGGTTCGAGATCCGCTGCCACCGCCGCGGCGAACGCGCCCTCATGTTCCACGACCTCCCCGAACTCGGGGACGCGCCCACGCTCGTCGCCTCCCTCGACTTCGCCTACGACACCGCCCCCCACGCCGGGGACTCGCTCCTCACCGCCGTCCACTCCACCGGCTACGTCCGCTCCGGCGACGGCTACGACCGCGCCCACACCCCGCCCACCACCCTGCGGTACACGCCCGCCGAACTCGACCCCGAAGTGCGCGACGTCCGCGCCGAGCACCTGCCCACCGGCCTCGACCTGGTCGACTACACCTGGGTCGACCTCGACGGCGACGGCGTCGCCGGGGTCCTCGCCTCCCGCGCGGGCGCCTGGTACTACCTGCGCAACCACACCCCCCTCGAACCCGAAGGGCCCGTGCGCTTCACGGCCGCCCGGCACGTGGACCCCCGCCCCGAGACCGGCCGCCTCAACGTCGGCACCGACCTCCTCCTCGACGCCGACGGCTCCGGCAGGCCCGACTTCGTGCGCCTCGACGGACCCGTCACCGGCATCGCCGTCCGCGAGGAGGACGGCCGCTGGCGCGCCGCCGCGCCCTTCGCGCAGCGCCCCTCGATCGACGCGTTCGGCGCCGCCGTCCGCGTCGCCGACATGACCGGCGACGGCCTCTCCGACCTCGTCCTCACCGACCCCGGCGGCGCCCGCTGGTGCGAAGGGCTCGGCCTCGCCGGATTCGGTCCGCCCCAGCCGATCGAACCCGGCGCCGAACCCCTCCGGCCCTCCCTCGTGGAGACCTCCGAGCGCGTCGCCGTCCAGCTCGCCGACATGACCGGCGACGGCCTCCCCGACCTCGTGCGCATCGCCAACGGCGCCGTCTCCTACCGCCCCAACCTCGGCCGCGGCCGCTTCGGGCCCGCCGTCGCCATGGACGACGCCCCCTGGTTCGACAGCCCCGACCGCTTCGACCCCCGCCGCGTCCTCCTCGGCGACACCGACGGCAACGGCCGCACCGACCTCGTCTACCTCGCCGCCGACGCCGCCCGGATCTACGCCAACCGCTCCGGCGACTCCTGGGCCCCCGCCCGCGACCTCCCCGGCGCCCCCGCCGCCGACAACCGCCGCATGGCCGCCGTCGTCGACCTCCGCGGCGCCGGCACCGGCTGCCTCGTCTGGTCCACCAACCTGCCCCGCGGCACCGCCGCCGCCATGCGCTACATCGACCTCGCCGCCGCCGGACGCCCCCACCTCCTCGCCGGGTACGAGAACGGCTTCGGCGGCGAGACCACCGTCGAGTACCTGCCCTCCACGCACTTCGCGCTGGCCGACGAGCAGGCCGGACGCCCCTGGCCCGCGCGCCTGCCGTTCCCCGTCTCGTGCGCCCACCGCGTCACCCGGGCCGACCACGTGCGCGAGACCGCGTTCACCTCGACCACCAGCTACCACGACGGCTACTTCGACCCGGTCGAGCGCGAGTTCCGCGGCTTCGGCCGCGTCGAGGCCCTCGACACCGAGGCGTACGAGACCGGGCGTACCTCCGAGAACGACAGTGCCGGAACCGACCTCGACCAGCCGCCGGTCCTCACCCGCACCTGGTTCCACACCGGGGCCGCCGCCGCGGCCGGGCAGCGGATGCTCCACGCCCGCCGCGACCAGTACTGGGAGAACACCGTCCTCCCCGAGCCGCCGCTGCCCGAACCGCTGCTGCCGCAAGGGCTCGGCGACGACGAGTACCGCGAGGCGTGCCGCGCCCTCAAGGGCGTCGTGCTGCGCACCGAGGTGTACGGGCTCGACGGCGCCCCCGAGGCGGCCGACCCGTACTCGGTCAGCGAGTCCGGCTACGACGTGGCCCTGCGCCAGCCCAAGGGGCCGCGCCGCCACGCGGTCTTCCAGCTCCTGCCCACCGAGGCCGTCACCTACGCGTACGACCGGAACCCCGGCGACCCCCGCGTCTCGCACTCCCTCGCCCTCGAACTCGACGACCTCGGGCTGCCGATCCGCTCCGCCGCGATCGCCTACCGCCGCGCGATCACCGACCCCTCACTGCCGCAAGAGGTCCGGGACGCCCAGGCCCGCACCCGCGCCGGATACAGCGAGGCCGACTACACCGCCGACATCGACGAACCGGACGCCCGCCGCCTGCGCCAGGTCTGCGAGGCCCGCTCCTTCGAACTCGCCGGGCTCCCCGACGGGCGCCTCACCGCCGCCGGCGTGGACGCCCTCGTCGCCACCGCCGCCCACGTCCCGTACGAGCAGGTCGGCGAGGACGGCGCCGTGGACGCGGACGGCCCCGCCCTGCGGCTGCTGTCGCGCGCCCAGGCGTTCTTCCGCTCCGACGACCTCGCCGGGCCGCTCCCGCACGGCGTCCACGGCCGCCTCGGCATCGGCCACCGCAGCCGCGGCCTCGTCCTCACCGACGGCCTCGTCGCCGCCCACTACGACGGCACCGTGACCGCCGCCGAACTCACCGCCGCCGGGTACGAGCACTTCGACGAGGGCTGGTGGGCCACCGGCCCGACCGAGGTCTACACCCCAGACGCCCCCGACCGCTTCTACCTCCCGACCGGCTCCACCGACCCCGCGGGCGTCACCGCCGTCATCGAGCGCGACCCCCGCGACCTCATGGTGGTCCGCGCGACCGACGCCGCCGGGCGCGAGATCCGCATCGAACCCGACTACCGCGTCCTGCGGCCCCGCCTCGTCACCGACGCGGCCGGGAACCGCGCCGAGGCCGTCTACGACGCGCTCGGCGCCACCGTCGCCACCGCGGTCCTCGGCCGCCCCGGCGACACCGACGCCGACACGGCCGACGACCCCACGACCACGATGGACTACGACCTGTTCTCCTGGATCGACGAGCGCAAGCCCATCAGCGTGCGCAGCCGCCGCCGCGAGCGCCACGCCGACCCCGGCACCCCCTGGCAGGAGACCCGCACCTACTTCGACGGCGCGGGCGGGACGGTCATGACCAAGGGCCGGGTCGCCCCCGGGCCCGCCCTCCAGTACGACCCGGACACCGGCACCGCGACCGAGGTCCACGCCGACCCGCGCTGGGTCGGCAACGGCCGCACCGTGGTCAACAACAAGGGCCTGCCGGTCAAGCAGTACGAGCCGTACTTCTCCACCACCGCCGAGTTCGAATCGGAGGCCGCGCTGGTCGAGACCGGCACGACCGCGATCCCGCGCTACGACCCGCTCGGGCGCGTCGTGCGCACCGACCGCCCCGACGGCACGTTCACGCGCACCGCGACCGCGCCGTGGTCCACGGTGTCCTACGACGCCGACGACACCGTCCTCGACTCCGCGTGGTACGCCGAGCGCGGCAGCCCCGACCCGGCCGGGCCCGAGCCCGCCGACCCGCAGCAGCGCGCCGCCTGGATCGCCGCCCAGCACGCCGACACGCCCGCCGCCACCCACTCCGACCCGTCCGGGCGCACCGTCTGGACCATCGCCGACAACGGCCCCGCGGGCCTGCGCACCAGCCGGGCCGCCGCCGACGCCACCGGCGGGTTCACCCGCGAGTACGACCACCGCGGCCGCCTCGTGGGGGCCGCCGTCGCCAACCTCACCGGCGGCGCCGTCGCCGGCGAGTCCGCCGAGCGCGGGAGGCGCTGGCACCTCGCCGACACCGTGGGCCGCCTCGTGCGCGCCTGGGACGAGCACGGCCGCACCCTCCGCGTCACCTACGACGGCCTCCACCGGCCCGTCACCACCCGCCTCACCGACCCCGACCGGCCCGAGACGGTGCTCAGCCGCGTCGTCTACGGCGACGCCCACCCCGAGGCCGCCGAACGGAACCTGGTGGGCCGCACGCACATCGTCTTCGACGGCGCCGGGGCGGTGGTCTTCGACCGCTACGACCGCCACGGCAACCCGCTCCGGGTGCTGCGCCGCTTCACCGCCGACCCCGAGACCGAGCCCGACTGGTCCGCGCTCGACGGGATCGAGGACCCCGCCGCCGTCATGGCCGCCGCCGCGCCGCTGCTCGAACCGCTCGCCGACCAGGTCGAGACCGGCGGCGCGTTCGACGCCCTCGGCCGCGCCACCACCGCGGTCCTCGCCGACGGCACCGTCGTCACCCCCGCCTACGACGAGGCCAACCGGCTCGCCCGCCTCGACGCGCAGATCGGCGGCGCCGGGCCGGTCAGGACCCTCATGGCCGGGCAGGAGTACGACGCGCTCGGGCGCCGCGCGACCGCCCGCTACGGCAACGGCCTCACCACCGCCTACACCTACGACCCCTTGAGCCGCAAGGTCACCGAGATCCGCACCGCCGCCGACGGCGCCGCGGACGCGGTCCAGCACCTCCACTACGTCTACGAGGCCGCCGGTCGGCTCGTCGAGGCCGACGACACCGCGCAGCAGTCGCTGTTCTTCGCGGGCGCCTTCGTGCCCGCCGCGATGCGCTTCCGCCACGACGCCCTCGGCCAGCTCGTGCACGCCACCGGCCGCGAGCACGCCGGCACCGACGCGAACGCGCCCACCGGACCCGCCGACGCGGTCGGCGCCCCGCTGCCCCACCCCAACGACACCGCCGCCGTGCGCCGCTACGAGCAGGTGTACGCCTACGACGACCTCGGCAACCTCCTATCCATGCGCCACATCGCGAACGGCGGCGGCTGGACCCGCCGCTACCGGTACGCGCACGACGACGACCCCGCCGACCGGCGCAACCGGCTCACCGCCACCAGCGCCCCCGGCGACGCCCCCGACGGGCCCTACAGCCACCAGTACACCTACGACGCCTACGGGAACCTCGCCACCGCGCCGCACCTGGCCGCGCTCGCATGGGACTGGAACGACCGCCTCCGCGAGGCCGACCTCGGCGGCGGCGGGACCGCGTACTACTGCCACACCGGCGGCGGCTCGCGCGCCCGCAAGGTGATCCAGCGCCAGGGCGGCCTGCGCACCGAGCGCCGCCACCTCGGCGCCGTCGAGGTCTACCGGGAGTGGATGAACGGCGTGCTGCGCCTGGAGCGCCGCACGATCCAGTTCAGCGACGACGCCGGGCGCTTCGCCCGCGCCGACGTCCTCGTGACCGACACCGCCGGGACCGACGGCGCCCCGCTCGGCGAACCGGTCCTCCGGTACCAGTACGGCAACCACGTCGGTTCGGCCACAGTGGAGACCGGCGAGGACGGCGCCGTCGTCTCCTACGAGGAGTACCACCCGTACGGCACCACCGCCTACCGCTCCGCGAAACCCGGTGAGCACCACAGCCTCAAGCGCTACCGCTTCCAGGGGAAGGAGCGCGACGAGGAGACCGGCCTCTACGACTACGGCTCGCGCATGTACGCGGCGTGGCTCGGCCGGTGGACCGGCGCCGACCCCGCGGGCACCGGCGCGGGCCCGAACCTGTACGCCTACTGCGGGAACGACCCGGTCGGCCGGATCGACCCGAAGGGCACCCAGGACGCCCCGGCCGACACCGCCGAGCCCGGGAAGATCAGCATCCCCGTGCCCGGCGGCGACCCGCAGATCTGGTCCAACCCGAACGCCGACCCCGCCGACGTCCTGCGCGAGGCCCAGCGGATCCTGCCGTACCTGCACACCCTCCCGACCTGGCAGGACGGCTCGTGGTTCTTCAACGAGCCCTACCGCGACCCCGGCGAGACCACCGACGACGCCGAGATCACCGTCCACGCCGACGGCGGCGGCGACGCGGACACCGGCGCCGGAGCGGACGCGGGTCCGGGCCCCGACGCCGGGGCGGGCGCGGACGGCACCGGGTCCGGCGACGCGGGCACCGGCGCCGACGCGGGAGCCGGGACCGGCGCCGAGACCGGCGACGGCGGCGAGACCGGGGAGGGCGCGGGCGCACCGGCCGGGCCCGGCGTCGGCGCCGCCGGACGCGAGGCGTTCCGCGCCGGGCCGCCCGGCGAGACCCTGGAGGTGCCCAACAACTTCGACGACGCCAAGATCAACGCCTACCGCCAGCGCATCCAAGGCGACCGCGGCGTGGGCCTGCGCTCGGCCGACCCCGCGCACACCGGCCGCGGCTCGGCCCGCACCTCGGACATCCGCGCCGCCAACGAGGGCCTGATGGACGCGTTCGACGCCGCCAACGGCGGCCTGCGCTCGGCCGCGAACCCGGTCGACCACATGGTCGAGCTCCAGCACATCGTCCGCCAGCCCGGCGAGTTCGTGCGCCCGGTCGACCACCGCTACTGGCCCCGCGGCATCAACAGCTCCCAGGGCTCCAGCGCCATGCACGCCGACCGGCGCGCCCGTGCCGCCGGCGCCGTCGAGGACGTCCCCGCGGGCGGGGTCGCCCGCACCGCCGACATGGGCCACTGGAGCAACAGCACCCGCCTGCGCACGGGCCTGCGCTGGGGCGGCAACGCGCTCATGCTCGCCGGGCCGGCCGTCACCATCTGGGGCGCCTCGTCCATCGAGAACCGCGCGGTCCGCTACGGCGCGTACGGCGCCGCCGGGGTCGAACTCGCCGCCGGGGCCACCTATGTGGGCGCGCGCACCGCGCTCGGCGTGCGCGGGCTCCACTCCGCGAACCTCGCCCGGACCGCCGGGATCGCCCGCGGGGCGGCCGGCGTCGCCGGGGGCGTCGCCCAGGCCCTCATCTCCGGCTACCTCGCCTACGAGGACTACCAGCGCGGCGACTGGACCTCGTTCGCGTTCAACGCGGCCGCCGCCGTCGGCGGCGTCGCGCTCGTCATCGGCTGCATCATCGGCTCGCCCGTCCTCATCGGGATCGGGATCGTCACCGGGATCGCGGCCGGGCTCTACGGCCTGTACCGGATGTTCACCGACGACTGACCCGACCCTCCGAACCACGGCGCCGCAACGGCACCGACCCCGCACCGACCACAGCGCACCCACCCCAGTTGCGAGATCCACGGGACCGCCGCAGCACAGAGAGGACCCGACATGAACCAGCCGAAGCGGCACTTCAGCCCCGAGGCGATCCGCAAGCTCGCGCTGCCCGTCGAGACCGCCGCGGCCCCGCCCGGCGCGGACCCGGACCGCACCATGGCGATCCAGCTGCCCGGCTTCGTCGAGGAGCCCACCGGCGGGGACGTCGCCGCCCTCCAGGCGGCCCTGGCGCGCCTGCGGCATGCCGTCGACCCCGACGAGGTCGCCGAGTCCCGCCTCGGACCGTCCACGAGGGACGCCGTGCGCCGGGTCCAGGCCGCCGCCGGGATCGTCCGCACCGGCGTCGTCACCCCCGAGACCGCCGGGCAGATCAAACGCGAACTGGAGCACCGGTACTTCACCGACGCGCCCCACCGCGCCGCGAAGATCCAGGCGCTCCTCACCTCCCTCGGCCACCGCATCGACGAGCACGAGCTCGCCTCCCGGAAGGTGGGCACCTCCACGGCCGCCGCCATCCAGCAGTTCCGCCAGCGCACCAAGTCCCGCGGCGTCTCCTGGTGGCTCGACGAGGCCCTCGTCGAACGCCTCCGCGCCGAGGCCCTCCAGGCCCGCCTCGGCTCGCGCACCCAGTTCGGCAGGGCCCAGCGGACCCTCGTGCGCGCCTTGGCGGTCGCGAAGCTCGACGTCCCGATCGGCGCGGACGAACTGCACGCCCGCCAGGCCGGGCCCGGCACCCAGGCCGCCCTGCGCGCCTTCCAGGCCAAGTACCGCCTCCCCGCCTCCGGCCGCTTCGACCTCGCCACCATGGACAAGCTCGAGGCCGTCGCCGCCTCCAAACCCGCGCCCGTCAAGACCCTCAAGGTCAAGTCCGCGCTCGGCCTGTCCACGCTCAAGCGCGGCGCGAAGCTGAACATGCGCGGCGGCCACGTCGCCGCCGCCCAGAAGGCCCTGGCCCACTTCGGGTACGCCGTCCCCATGAGCGAGCACGGCGAGGCCCGCTACGGGAAAGCCACCCGGCAGGCCGTCCTCGCGTTCCAGGCCGCCAAGCGCCTCCCGCAGACCGGCGCGCTCGACGGCCCCACCGTCAAGGCCCTCAACCGCGACCTCCTCGCCGCGCTCCCCGAGTCGGCGCAGCCCGTCGCGCACTACCGGCTCCGCGGCTCGGTCCGCGACGACCGCTGGCGGCCCGTCAAGGGCGCGAAGGTCCGCCTCGCGCTCCGGTCCCTCGCGGGCGAGGGCCAGACCGTCGGCACCCGCGTCACCGGCGAGAACGGCTTCTACGACCTGCCGTACGACCCGCCGCGCGACCCGAACACGAAGGAGGTCGCCAAGCCCCTCCACCTCGTCGTCACCTTCACCGGCCCCGACGACGCCCCCCTCGGGTCCCGGATCCTGTTCAACCCCACGCCGATCCAGTGGACCAACCAGACCGCCGGGGACCGGCCCTACCGCGGCCCCTCCCTCTACGAGACGCAGCGCGCCGCCCTGGACGCCGTCCTTGGGGGCCTCGGCGTCACCGACCTCGTCGAGGACGGCGAGCGCAACGACGTCACCGTCGCCGCCCTCGAATCCGGGCTCACCCAGTACGAGGTCATGCGCCTCGTCCTCGCCGTGCGCGCCGCCAAGCACGTCGGCGACCCCGCCCTCGGCGCCGCCGTCTACTTCGGATTCATCGCCCAGGGCCTGCCCGGCACGCTCCCCGAAGAACTCCTCGCCGCCACCGACGAGTGGACCCGCATCGGCGAGCTCACCGCCGCCACCGCCGCCGGGATCCTCCTCCTCGGCCCCGAGAAGCAGGCCGAGGCGTTCGCCCGCGCCGCCGACGACAACCTCGTCCCCATCGCGGTCGTCCGCGACGAGGAGGCCGTGCTCACCGCGCTCACCGCCCGGTCCGTCACCGCCGTCCTCGACGCCCCGCCCGTCGGCGGGAACGCGTCCCTGCGCCAGGTCCTCGACTCCTCCCAGCTCGAAGCGGCCCACTACGACGGCGTCGCCGCGATCCTCCTCGCCCACGGCGAGACCAGCGAGGCGTTCTGGACCGACCTCACCGGCGCCGCAGGCGAACTCGGCGGCGACGCCGTGGTCGCCGACGTCGCCGCCGCCGTCGAGTCCGCCGCCATCGCCGACGGCTACGCGCCCGTCGCCGCCCTCCTCAAAGCCCGCATCGACGACCCCGGCGAACCCGGACTCACGAGCACCCGCCACCTCGCGCGCCTCTCCAGCGCCGACTGGGACGCCGTCGTCGCCGACGCCGGCCACCCCGCCGGCGAAGCCGCGGACGCCTACGCCCGCAAGCTCGAAGCCACCGCCGCCGCCCACTACCCGACCACCGCGCTCATCGCCGAGCTCGGCCGCACCGACGGCCACGGCCTCGCCCTCGTCCCGCAGTCCGCCGCGTTCATCGACGCCCACCCCGACCTCGAACTCAAGGCCACCGGCCTCGACGCCTACGCCAGGTCCGCCGGGCTCGACCTCGACCCGGACCTGCGCGCCGAACTGCGCGTCCAGCAGCGCGCCGTGCGCCTCGCCCCCGACCACAAGACCGGCGCCGCGCTCCTCGCCGAGCACCTCCACTCCGCGGGCCAGATCGCCGCCCTCGACCGCACCGAGCTCGCCGCGAAGCTCAAGGGCCACGGCGTCGACGACCTCGCCGTCGCGCACGTCCACTCCGCCGCCCAGATCGCCTACGCCCACGTCCTCGGCCAGGTCGCCGCCTTCCGCTCCGACCACGCCCCCGGCGGCCCCACCGCCCTCGGCCCCCAGCAGATCACCCTCGCCGACGCCACCGGCGTCCTCGGCGACGTCCCCGACCTCGCCCTCCTCTTCGGCGGCCTCGACTACTGCGACTGCGGGCACTGCGAATCCGTGTACGGCCCCGCCGCCTACCTCGCCGACCTCCTCCGCTTCCTCTCCACCCGGCCCGCCAAGGCCACCGGGCCCGACACCGTCCTCACCGTCCTCCAGGCCCGCCGCCCCGACATCGACGACCTGCTCCTCAACTGCCCCAACACCGACACCGCCCTGCCCTACATCGACCTCGTCAACGAACTCCTCGAACGCGCCGCCGCCCCCGGCGCCGCCCAGCCCCAGACCACCCGCACCGCCGCCGAGCTCCGCGCCGTCCCCGAACACCTCCACGCCCCCGCCTACGAGGCCGTCAAGGCCGCCCCCTTCCCCGTCCGCGGCGCCTTCAACGCCTGGCAGGAGGAGGCCCGCGTCCTCCTCGCCCACCTCGGCGTCCCCCGCCACGAACTCATGCGCCTCCTCGGCCCCGGCACCCCCGGCGCCCTCGCCTCCGCCGCCGCCGAGTACTTCGGACTCTCCACCCTCGACGCCTCCCTCATCACCGCCCCCGCCCCGAACCAGGCCGACCAGGACGACATCTGGGGCCTCGACACCACCGAGGCCGAGACCGGCGTCCTCGGATTCCTGCGCCACGCGGGCGTCACCTACGCCGAACTCCTCGACCTCCTCGACACCACCTGGATCCACGCCGCCGGGACCATCACCCTCCAGCGCCCCGACGGCACCTGCGACCTCGAACTCCAGACCCTCGCCGGACTCGGCCCCGCCCGCTACGACCGCGTCCACCGCTTCATCCGCCTCTGGCGCCACACCGACTGGACGCCGAGGCAGCTCGACCGGCTCCTGCGCGCCCCCGGCATCGGCGGCGGCACCCTCGACGACGCCGCCCTGCGCCGCCTCGCCGCCTTCGCCGAACTCGCAGGGCGCCTGCGCCTCCCCTTCGAGGCCGCCATCACCCTCTACGCCCCCCTCAGCACCGAACCCGGCCCCGACGACACCCGCTCCCCGTACGCCGACCTCTTCGCCAACCCCAACCTCCTCGACCCGCCCGACCCCGCGTTCGACCTGCCGCTCCCCGGCACCGAGCCCATGGCCGACCACCGGCCCGCCCTCGCCGCCGCCTGGCGCGCGGGCGAAGCCGACCTCGACCTGCTCCTGGCCCGCACCGGCCCCAACCTCACCGTCGCCGACCTCACCGTTCCCTTGCGGCACACCGTCCTCGCCGAGGCCCTGCGCCTGCCCGTCGCCGAGTACCTCGCGCTCCTCGACCTCGCCGCCGCCGACCTCCCCGACCCCTACGCGGGCCCGGACGCGACCCTCGCGCTGGCCGACCGCCACGCTGAGGCCAAGGCCGCGGGCCTCACGGTGTCCGAGCTGGACTGGCTCCTGAACGACCGGCCCGACGCGCCGTTCGGCCAGCGCGCCGAGGCGATCACCGAGCAGCTCGACGCGCTCCGCGAGAGCCTGCGGACCACGCCCGCCGAGGAGGTGAACGGCCAGATCGCCGCCACCGTCGCGGCGACGTTCTCCCTGCCCGACGGCCAGGCCGTGACCCTCCTCGACCTGCTGCGCCCGGCCCTGTGGGACGTGTTCGCGAACCCCGACCTCATGGCCCAGAACGAGGACGGCGAGTACACGCACCCGCTCACCGAGACCGGGTTCGCGGAGCTGTTCCACACCTGGCGGCTCCTCCACAAGGCCGCGTACCTGGTGCGGCGCATGCGGATCGACGCCACCGACCTGCCGTGGCTGATGGACCGCGCGGCGGCCTCGGGGTGGCTGCACCCCGGCGCGCTGCCCGCCGGGCCCGCCGATCCGCCCGCGTCCCTTCAGCAGTGGCGGCGGCTCGCGGCGTGGCTGGTGCTGCGGCACCGGTACCCGCGGCCCGAGGAGTCCGGGTGGCCGGAGGTCTTCGACGCCGCGGCCGCGGGCGACCCCGTCGCCGACGTGCGCGCCGCCGTGGAGGCCCTGACCGGCTGGCACGCCGCCGACCTCGCCGAGCTCGACGGGGACGACCCCGCGTTCTACGCCGACGTGGACGCGCTCGCCCGCGTGCGCGCGGCCGCCGAGGCCCTGCGGCGCCTCGCCGTCCCGGCCGCCGACGCCCTCCGCTGGGTCGACCGCGACGACGACGCCGGCGGCGCCCAGCGCCTCGCCGCCGAGCACCTGCGCCAGACCATGAAGTCCAAGTACGACACGCGCGCGTGGCTCGCGCTCATGCCCGAGCTCCAGGACCCGCTGCGCGAGGCCCGCCGCGACGCGCTCACCGCGTACCTTGTGGAGCGCTCGCTGCGCACCACCTCGCCGACGATCACCGCCGAGGGCCGCGAGTGGGCCAACCCGCGGCACTGGAAGGACACCGCGGACCTCCAGCGGTGGTTCCTCCTCGACACCGAGATGACGTCCGTGCAGCTCACCTCGCGCCTGAAGCAGGCGATCAGCTCCGTGCAGCTGTTCGCGCAGCGGTGCCTGCTCAACCTGGAGCTGCCGCTGGTGCGGATCACGGCCGCGCAGACCGCGGACACGACGTCCCTGGACTCGTGGAGCCAGTGGGAGTGGATGAGCGGCTACCGCCTCTGGGAGGCCAACCGGAAGGTCTTCCTCTACCCCGAGAACTGGATCGAGGCGGAGCTGCGCGACGACAAGACCCCGTTCTTCAAGGAGCTCGAAGACCGCCTCGCCCAAGGGGAGCTGACCGACGCGAACGCCGAGGCCGCCTACCGCGACTACCTCCGCAAGCTCGTGGAGGTCGCGCACATGCAGACCCTGGGGATCTACCACCAGCAGACCGCCTCGGCGAACCGCCTGCACGTGGTCGCCCGCTCGGCCTCCCAGCCCAGCCACTGCTACTACCGCTCGCTCGACCTGGCGTACAACGAGTGGACCGGCTGGGAGCGCATCGACGTCGACATCGCCTCCGACCAGGTGATCCCCGTCGTCTACCGCGACCGCCTGCACCTGTTCTGGCTCCAGTTCGAGGAGAAGACCCAGCAGCCCAAGCGCCAGCCCCCGGCCCAGATCACCGACTCCCCGAACCCGACCGCCGACCCGGCCCGGACCCTGGAGATCGAGCTCGCGTGGTCGGAGCGGACCCCCGACGGGTGGACCGCGCGGCGCACCAGCGGCGAGAAGCTCATCCACCCGTGGCCGCGCCCGCGCTCGTCCTACACGCTCAAGCCGCGGCACCGCGCGAACCAGCTGTGGCTGGACGTGTACATCTCCTCGTCGATCGAGTTCAACGACGGCCGCTTCTACGACGAGTTCACCGACTCGCACGAGCGGCTCACCCGCCGCCGGTACTCGGCGCTCCACT
Organism: Glycomyces sp. NPDC047369; assembly: GCA_040643255.1. Taxonomy (GTDB): domain Bacteria; phylum Actinomycetota; class Actinomycetes; order Mycobacteriales; family Micromonosporaceae; genus Glycomyces. The sequence goes on from JBEYTX010000008.1 coordinate 69,836, forward strand.
GGCCCTGGCACTCCTCGTCGTACGTGTTCACCGGCGAGGTCCTGGACCTGAAGATGAAGCCCATGTACGGCAGCTACACGCGGCGCTCCGACGGGACGCTGTTCACCGCGGACTCGCTGTGGCACGTGCAGACCAACTTCGGCGAGAAGGGCCGCGGCATCACGGCCCTGACGTCCGCGGAGCGGTCCCCGAAGCTCCGCAAGCCCGCGACGATGCGCTTCGCGAACGGCCGCCTCGCCGCGCTCGGGTCCGCAGTGGACGTCATGGTCGGCTGGGAGGACACCCGCAAGCTCCTCTCCGCCGCGCGCACGCCCGCGGAGCTGGTGCTCGCCCCGCACGGCCGCCAGTTCAACGACGACCCGGCGTCCCCGATGGTCTTCCAGGACCGCGAGCGCGCCTACTGGGTCAAGCGCACCCAGGTCGTCACCACGGTCCCGATGCACTTCAACGGGGTCGCCGGGGGCTTCTGGATCCACGTGCCCGTGGTGACGCTCGGGCACCGCTGGTACCCGTTCTGGCACCCGCACGCCTCGGACTTCCTGGCGTCCTTGGACACCAAGGGCGTCGAGGGGCTCGTGACGCGCCCGCAGCAGAGCATCGCGCCGAACCCGCAGACCCAGTTCGCGTACGGCCCGCAGCCGGGCAACGCGATCGACCCGACCGCCCAGGGGGGCGTGGACTTCACCCGCGGCGGCGCGTACTCGGCGTACAACTGGGAGCTGTTCTTCCACGCGCCCATGCTCATCGCCGCGAAGCTCACCGCCGAGCAGCGGTTCGAGGAGGCGATGCGCTGGTACCACCGGATCTTCGACCCCACGAGCACCGACGGCGACGAGGCGCCCCAAAGGTACTGGGTCACCAAGCCGTTCTTCGACAACACCAGTGAGGACTACCGGCAGCAGCGCATCGAGTCGATCCTCGGCGACATCGGGGACCACCTGGACGAGCTGCGCGCGTGGAAGAACCACCCGTTCTCGCCGCACACCGTCGCCCGCTACCGGCCGGTCGCCTACCAGAAGGCGATCGTCATGAAGTACCTCGACAACCTCATCGGCTGGGCCGACCAGCAGTTCCGGCGCGACACGCTCGAATCGATCAACCAGGCCGTGCTCCTGTACACGCTCGCCGCGGAGATCCTGGGCCGGCGCCCCGAGAGCGTCCCGCCGCCCGAGCGCGCCGACAAGTCCTACGCGCAGCTCACCGCCGAGGGCGCCCTCGACCCGTTCGGGAACCAGGACGTCGCCGCGGTCCTCGAGGGGTTCGCGCCGCCGCTCGACATCGCGGCCGGCCCCGACGAGGGCGGGGGCGAGCCGCTCCCGCACCTGGAGGTCAAGTACTTCGGGATCCCCGTGAACGACAAGCTCCTCGGCTACTGGGACACCGTCGCCGACCGGCTGTTCAAGGTCCGCCACGGCCTCAACATCGAGGGCGTCTTCCGCCAGCTCCCGCTGTTCGAGCCGCCCCTGGACCCGGGGATGCTCGTCAAGGCCGCCGCCGCGGGCGCCGACCTCTCCAGCGTCCTGGGCCTGTTCACCGCCGCCGACACCCGCTACCGGTTCCGCGTCCTCGCCGCCCGCGCCGCCGAGCTGCTCGCGGAGCTGCGGGCCATGGGGGACAAGCTCCTGCGCATCCTGGAGACCCGCGACGCCGAGGAGCTGGCGCTCCTGCGCGCCACCCAGGAGGCCGCGCTCAACCGGGCGATCCAGGCCGTCCGCGACCTCCAGGTCGACGAGGCGACCGCCGACAAGGCCGCCCTCGAAGCCGGGCGGGCCGCGATCGACACGCGGATCGCCTTCCACGGCTCGGTGCCGCGCATGAACGGCGAGGAGATCGCCGCGGTCGTCATGCAGAGCCTCGGCCTGGCCGGGAACGCCGTGTCCGCCATCATGTCCGGCATCGCGGGCGGCGCGAGCCTCATCCCCGACTTCAGCATCGGCATCGCCGGGTTCGGCGGCTCCCCGAACGTGAGCATGTCCATCGGCGGCTCCAACGTCTCCGGGTACCTCTCGAACACCGCCGCGATGATCGGCGGCTTCGCGGGGATGCTCATGACCGGCGCGGGGATGGCCGAGACGCAGGGCCGCTACACCCGCGACTTCGACGAGCACCAGTTCAGCCGCGACGTGGCCGTCAACGACCTCGCCCAGCTCGAGGCCCAGCTCGCCGCCGCCGCGATCCGCGAGCAGGTCGCCGTCGCCGAGGCGAACAACCAGCTCCAGGCCACCGCCGACGCCGAGGCCGTCGAGGAGTTCCTGCGCTCCAAGTACACCGACAAGGAGCTGTACGACTGGATGCTCGGGAAGATCGCCACGGTCTACTTCCAGGCGTACCAGATCGCGTTCGACACCGCGATGCTCGCACAGCAGTCCTACCAGTTCGAGCTGGCCGAGCCGGACGCCTCGTTCATCCAGTTCGGGTACTGGGACTCCCTGCGCAAGGGCCTCCTCGCCCCCGAGCGGCTCACGAACGACCTGCGCCGCATGGAGTCCTCCTACATGGAGAAGCACCTGCGGGACCTCGAGCTCACCAAGCACGTGTCCCTCGCGCAGGTCGACCCGCTCGCGCTCCTCGCGCTCAAACTCACCGGCCAGGCCTCGGTCCTGCTGCCCGAGTGGCTGTTCGACCTCGACTACCCCGGCCACTACCGCCGCCGCCTCAAGTCCGTCGCCCTGTCCGTCCCGTGCGTCGTCGGCCCCTACACGTCGGTGAACTGCACACTCGCGGTGACCAACAACGGCGTGCGCCTGACCGACTCGGTCGCGGGCGGCTACGGCGACCCGCTCGCCGGGGGCGACCCGCGGTTCTGGAAGAGCCCCGTGCCGACCACCGCGATCGCCACCAGCCACGCCGTCAACGACCGCGGCATGTTCGAGCTGCGCTTCGACGACGAGCGATTCCTGCCGTTCGAGGGCGCCGGCGCCGTCAGCGAGTGGACCCTCTCGCTCCCGAAGGCCCGCAACCAGTTCGACCTCGGATCCATCACGGACGTGGTGCTCCACCTCGACTACACCGCCCGCGCGGGCGGGCCCGGCCTCGCCGACCTGGCCGCCGCCAACATCGACGCCGTGCTCCCGACCTCCGGCGCGGCCCTGTTCGCCCTGGAGGAGCAGTTCGGCACCGCCTGGCACCGGATGCTCCACCCCGAGGACGGCGAGGACCAGGAGCTCGTCTTCACGCTCACCCCCGAGCACCTGCCGTACTGGGCCCGCGTGCGCGCCGCGGCCGAGCCGGTCAAGGTGAGCGCCGCCGACCTCGTCCTCGACACCGTCCACACCGACGCGTTCACCGTCAAGTGGCGCCTCCCCGGGCAGCCGTCCTCCAGCGAGGTCCCCGGCGCGAACGACCCCGGGTTCGGCGGCGCCCCGCACTCCGCGGTCGCCCCCGTGCCGGCCCCGCCGATGCTGGGGGAGTGGCGCATGGGGCTCAAGCGGGCGGTCGCCGCCGAATACGACTCGCTGCTGCCCGAGGACGTCCGCCGCGCCTACCTGTTGGTCCAATTCGACATCGGCTGAACAGCCGATTTACGTAAAGCACGGCCCGGACGCCTTGACCGCAAAGGCGTCCGGGCCTTACACTTGAGAGGTCTCGGTGATACTTAAAGTTAGTGTATGTAGTGGACAAATAGTCTGTGGAAAGAAAAAGCGTTAGCATAAGAAGGTCGTCGTTTCATTTTTAAGGCTTTCGTCGTTTCGGTTCGTTGCGGTGGGGCCTTTTTTCTTGCCCTGAAACGGGTCCGCCCCTGAACACGACACCGGCCGCCCCCCAGACGGCGGCCCCCGTCCCACGACAACTCCGGTGCCCGCTCCCCAGATCCGGGGGAGCGGGCACCGGCTCGTCAAGCGGCCCTTCCTATCACGCGGTCGAGCAGGTCACCTGCGGCGCCGCCGTCGCCCCGTTCGCGATGAAGCCGAACGCCTCGCGCGACTGGCCCGCCGCGACCGCGCCGTTCCAGCTCACGTTCGTCGCCGTCACCGCCGACCCCGTCTGCGACCACGTCGCGTTCCACGCCGAGGTGATCGCCTGCGACCCCGGCCAGGTCCACGTCAGCTTCCACGAGCTGATCGCCGCCGCGCCCGCGGTCACCGTGACCTTCCCCTGCCAGCCGCCGTTCCAGCTCCCCACGGTCGACACCGCTGCGCTGCAAGCGCCTCCGGTCGGCGGGGGCGTCGTCGTCGCCGGCGGGTCGGTCGTCTCCTCGCCGCCGCCGCAGCCCGGCGCCGTGTTCGTCTGCGTCAGCAGGCCCAGACGCCACGGCAGGCTGTTGTAGTCGCCGCCCGCGCTCGGATCCACGCCCTGGTAGACGTACCGCATGTTGCACGGGCTGATCTCCAGCTTCTGGTTCACGCCCGCGCGCAGCATCTCCCCGTGGCTGATGTCCTCGGTCCACACCCCGCCCGAGAACGTCACGTTGGACGCCGCCATGAACGGGTTCGCGTTCGAGTCCGCCAGCGGCGTCCACGGCCCGGCGATGCTCGCCGACGTCCACGACCGGAAGTACCGGCCCACGCTCCCGAACGCCTCCACCAGCAGCAGGTACTGGTCCGAGCCCTGCACCTTGTACACGTTGCTGGCCTCCCACAGCGCGTACTTGTTGGAGTCCTGCATCGCGATCACCGGCTCGCTCATCCCGTTCGGGAAGTTCGCCACCGAGGTCTGCGACCGGTACAGGTGCCCGTTGTCGTCCGAGGAGAACAGGTGGCAGTTGACGTCGTCGCAGGTGACCCACATGTCCACCCAGTACCCGCTGCCGATGTTGTCCCTGATGATCTGCGGCATCCCCGAGTAGAAGTGCCGCGGCGCCGACCAGCCCGCCGGGTTCGCGATGTTCGCGTTCGTCGAGAACGCCGCGTTGCCGTCCTGGTACACCAGGTACCACAAGCCTTGCGGCTCATAGAAGAACACCTGCGGGGCGGCCCGGTAGCCGGTGCCGATCCCGGACTGGTCCAGGTAGTAGTGGGTCGCCGACGCGGCCTGCGACCAGTCGGTGAAGTTGAAGTAGACCATGTTGTAGCCGCCGGAGCTCGCGATGCTCGCGAACACGTGCCACTTCCCGCCCGAGTACACCACCGACGGGTCCTTCAGGCCCGCGATGCTCGGATGGGACGCGTCGGGCTTGGGACCCGCCAGGACCCCGCTGGAGCTCCACGTGTAGCTCGTGGGCAGCGCCTCGGCCTGCACCGGGTCGGCCGAGTCGTCCGTCTGCGCGCTGGCGCTCAGCGCGGCGGCCGCCATCGTGGCGGCCAGGGCGGCCGCCAGCAGCGCGGCGCGCACCGCCTTCAGCCTCGTTCTCACAGGGATTGCCATTGCCTCGCCTCTCTCGATGCGGCGCGGGCCGAGAGTTCCAGGGAATTCCGGAATATGCCCGGCCGCAGGAACAGGTTACCGGTAAACATTGAGACATGTAAATAGCTTGAGCTGTGCTGCAATGCTCCGGAACTTCCGGAAACCGATTGCGTCGCAGCGCCGCGCACCGGTCCGCTACAGTCCGGACATGACGATCATCGACGACCAGGGCCGCCCCGAGCCCCCCGCCGCCGGGGACGAGGCCGCCACCCTCCTCGGGTTCCTCGACTTCCAGCGGGCCACCTTCGAGTGGAAGACCCGCGGCCTCGACGCCGCCGGCTTCTACACCTCGCTCCCGCCCTCCAAGATGACCTTGGGCGGCATGATGAAGCACCTCGCGCTCGTCGAGGCGAGCTGGTTCTCCCGCAGCCTGTTCGGCCGCCCGCTCGGCGAGCCGTGGGACGACGTCGACTGGAAGGCCGACCGCGACTGGGAATGGCACTCGGCCGCGCAGGACACCCCCGACGAGCTCCGGGACCTGTGGGCCTCGAGCGTCGAGCGCGCCCGCGTCCTCACCGCCGAGGCCCTGGAGGACGGCGGCCTCGACCGCCTCGCGCACGGGTCGTGGGACGACGGCCGCAAGCCGTCCCTGCGCTGGATCCTCGTCCACATGGTCGAGGAGTACGCGCGGCACAACGGCCACGCCGACCTCCTCCGCGAATCCATCGACGGCCAGACCGGCGAATAGCGGCGCCGGACCGTCCGGCATCAATTGCACTAATCCGATGGAATGAATCGGAAATACAGTTCAGACCCGCGCGGTCCGCCTGCACGTGACAAAGGCGACTCGCGGGTCTTCTCCGTCAGCACCGATTGCGCTACGGTACGTGGGAATCCGCCCGATCCCTGTCCAATGCCGACGGAGAGAGGACCCCTTCCGAATGCGCCGCACCACTGCGAAGATGCGACTCGTCAACACCCTCACCGCCCCCGCCGCCAAGGCCCGCCGCGACCCCGACCGGGTCTTCGACAAGATCCTCCTCACCGAGCGCGCCGACCTCGACGGCGCCGTCCTCAGCGAGGAGGACGAGCGGTCCCTGGAGCACCTGCGGGGCTTCCTGCACCGCATCGCCGCCGTCGAGTCGCTCAGCGGCGTCGGCTGGCTCTCGGTCCACGACATGATCAGGACCCGCATCGGGAACCTGTTCCGCGTCCGCCGCCTCCAGGCCCGGCATCCGGAGGTCAGGCGCGAGCGGATCGAGGCCCCCGTCTTCGTGATCGGCCTGCCCCGCACGGCGACCACGCTGACCCACAAGATCCTCGCGAACGCCCAGGGCGGGCGCGGGCCGTACATGTGGGAGATGGACAACATCGGGCTCGCCCGCACCGTCGAGGAGGAGCAGCGGCTGCGCCGCCGCACCCAGCGCAAGCTCGACCAGATCCTCACCCTGAGCCCCTCGTGGGGCCGGATCCACCCGGTCCGCTCCGACTGGGTCGAGGAGATCTACTTCCTGCTCAACCAGAGCCGCCTGCACAACACCATGGCGCCCATGCCCGAGTACACCGATTTCCTCGCGACCTACGACGCCCGCCCCGACTACCGGTTCGTGCGCGACACGCTCCAGATCCTCCAGTACCGGCGCCCCACGCCGCGCTGGATGCTCAAGCACCCCGACTGCCTCGGCGAGACCGCCGCGATCCACGCGGTGTTCCCCGACGCGAAGTTCGTGTGGACGCACCGCGACCCGCACACCGTCATGGGCTCGATGTGCTCGATGGCCGAGTCCCTCGCGTACCTGCACAACCGGCCCGGCTCGGTCGACCCGCACGAGATCGGCCGGACCTGGCTGCGGATCCTCCCCGAGATGGTCGACCGGGCCCGCCGCGAGCGCATCAGGATGCCCCGCGAGGCCACGGTGGACGTCGCGTACCACGCGATGATGGCCGACCCGTTCCGCGCCGTCCCGGCGCTGTTCGAGCAGCTCGACCTCAAGTGGACCGACGCGGACGAGCGGAACCTCGAGGACGCGCTGAACCGACCGCGGGACCAGCGCGGCCACGAGTACTCGATGGTCCACTACGGGCTGCACCCGGCGATGATCGACGACGCGTTCGGCGACTACGGCCTGTTCGTGGACAACCTGACGGCGAAGCGCTAGCCCGCGTCCTCGACGGCGGTGAGCACGGTGCCGCGGAAGGCCGCGAGGCGCTCGGCCTCGGCCCCGATCGCCTTGCGTTCCGCCGCCGTCAGCGTGCCCCAAGGTTCGAGGAGCACCGTGAACTTCTTGCCGGACTTGCGGGGCCGCCACAGCCCGGCGATCCGGCCCCCGGCGAGAACGGCGCCGGGGCGGCCGAGCACCGGCCACAGGGCCTTCGCCTTGGCGGGGTCGTCGACGAGGAGCTTCCGGTCCCGCGACTGGAGCAGCAGGTCGTAGGGGCCGACGAGCCTGACGGCCTCCGCGTCGGCGCCCCGCAGGGCCGCCTCGTCGCCGGCGAGGATCCACCGCCGCTCCCCGGCGACGTCGATCTCGACCGCGTCGGCGGGCCAGTGGGCCTTGACCTCCTTGACGGGGGAGTCGAGGTACTCGGCGACCTCCTTCACCGTGGCGGGCCCGCACAGGTGCAGGTAGGCCCGGACCGGGTCGAGCCGCTCCGGGACCGACGCCGCGGCCTTGAACCCCTTGACGGGCTTGAGGACCGGCGGCGAGGTGTGCGCCTCGAGTTCGAGCCCGGCGCGGACCGCGGCGAGGCGGAACGGCATCTCGTACAGGTGCACCGCGTTGCAGGAGCGGCAGAACCGCTGGTACGGCTCCGGGAGCGCCTCGTGGAGCCGGGACGACATCTCGCCCTTGACCATCGGGGCGGTGACGATCCGCTTCATCTCGGCCGCGACGGTGTCGAGCGCCTCCAGGACCGGGATGCCCGCGGCCTTGAGCGGCTTCGCGGCGTCGAAGATCCGCTTGGCCGCGTCGGCGTCGGACCACGGGGCGACCGCGGTCGCGACGGCGCCCATGTCGGCGCGCCGGTACGCGTGCGGGGCGCCGCGCAGGGTCCACAGCCACACCAGGTCCGCCTCGTCGACTTCGGCGCCGCGGACCGCGAGGGCCCACATGGCCCCGTCGGGGCCGGTCTCCTGCGCCCCGAGGTCGAGGACCGCCGTGTCGGCGGCCGTGCCGTGCTCGCGGTCGAGCTGCTGGACGTGCGTGCGGTACCTCAGGACCTGGCGGCTGTCGATCATGCCTTCACCGTATCCGCGCCCCCCGACACGCGTGCCGGAAAAAACCTCTGCGGCGCCGATGAATCCCGGCGGGCCCCCTCGTCTTCACATACGAGAGCCCGATACTCCCGGAAGGTACGAGACACTATGAGCACCAACGACATCGCCATCGAGAAGACCGTCGACGCCGAGCGCCCCGGCAAGGCCCTGCACGTGACCCTGTGGGTCCTCCAGGTGCTCCTGGGCGTGTTCATGATCGCCGCCTCCGGCGCCCCGAAGCTGTTCGGCGCCGAGTCCGCGGCCGAGGGCTTCGACCTCATCGGCTGGGGCGACTGGTTCATGTACGCCATCGGCGCCCTGGAGGTCGCCGGCGGGGTGGGCCTGCTGATCCCGCGCGTCTCCGGCCTCGCCGCGATCGGCCTGAGCCTGCTCATGGTCGGGGCCGCGGTCTTCAACGCCACGATCCTGGACTTCCCGGTCTACACGCCGATCATCCTGCTGGTCCTGTTCGCGTCCATCGCCTGGTTCCGCCGCTACCAGACCCGCCGCTTCCTCTCCCGCGGCTTCAAAGCCGTCTGAAGCGACCCGAAAGGGCCGGTGGCGCCGCCACCGGCCCTTCGCCGTGCCTACGGCACTTGCGGGAGGGGCCGCCCGGTTGCAGGCGGGGCGGCCCCTCCTCTGGAGTGGAGTCCTACGCCTGGAGCGCGCGGCGGCGCGCCAGGACCATGACCGCGGTGCCGCCCGCGAGGAGCGCGCCGGCCGCGGCGATGAACAGGACCAGCGGGGAGCCGGTCACGGGGAGCTTGGGGGAACCCGCGCCCCCGGCGCTCGTGGTGGTCGCCTCGCCGCCGGTGCCGCCGCCGCCCGGGGTGCCGGTCGGCTCGCACGTGGTGTCGGGGGCGCCCTCGATCTGGACGGTGAAGCTCACCGGGTCGAGTGCGGTGCCCTCGGTGTAGAAGCCGCCGAAGAAGTCCACGCCGCCCACTGCAACCGTGGCGGCCGCGCCGTCCACGGTCACCGCGCCGTCGGCGATGGCCAGCTGACCGACCGCGACGTCCGCGATCTGCGTCGCGCCGGAGAACACGGCGAGCCCGCCGTCGACGCTCTTGACGCTCAGGTCCGCCAGGTCCAGGTCGAGTTCGCCGTCGTGGCCGTAGAAGTTGACGCCGCCCGCGAAGGACGCGTCGAGGTGGCAGGTCTCGGCGGTGAAGGTGCCCGCGGCCTCGGGGAAGCGGTAGGTCCCGTCGGCGTTCTCGGTCGCGGGCGCGGCGACGGTGATCTCCCCGTTGGCGATCGGCCCGGTCACGTACGAGCGGAACGACTCCTTGACGCCCCAGTCGGCGTCGCCGCCGGTGACGTCGTAGACGGTGCCGCCGGGCTCCTCGCTGCTCGGGTCCTCGGAGGCGGGGTCCTCGGAGGACGGCTCCTCCTCGGACGGCTCCTCCTCGATCGGGTCGGTCAGGTCGGTCTTGACGGCGATGGTGATCGGGTCGAGCGCGGTGCCCGCCTGGTAGAACCCGGCGAACGCCTCCGCGCCGTCCGCGGTGAGGACCACGGGCGCGTCGGTGAGGGTGCTGTACCCGTTCACCCAGGTCCAGGTGCCGACGGTGAAGTCCGCGAAGTGGACGTCCTCGAACACGTCGTCGCCGGAGGTCACGTCGGCGTAGATCGCGCCGGTGTAGGACTCGGTGTCGCTGACCGTCTCGACGTTCTCGATGAGCAGGTCGAGTTCGCCGTGGTGGCCGGTGAAGCGGACGCCGCCGGGCGCGGTGGTCTCGGTGGCCTGGTTCGGCAGGTCGGCGACGCCGGTGACGGGCTTGAACGTGAACGTCCCGTCGTCGTTGACGGTCGCGCCGTCGACGGCCTCGATCGCGCCGCCCGCGATGGGGCCGGTCACGTAGTTCCGGAAGGACTCCTTGACGCCCCAGACGACCGAGCCGTCCACGATGGGGTACTTCGCGAGTTCCTGCGCCTGGGCGGGGAGTGCCGCGAGGCCGACGACGCCTCCGGCGCCGAGGGCGATCGCGGCGAAGGCCGCGAGGCGTTTGCGGGTGGAGGCTCTCATCATTGCTCCTTGTCTGCGTCCGGGCCCTCGGGCCCGTCCTCGGTGGGGTCGGGGGTGTCCCCCGCGGGCGGGGCCGCGGGGGAGTTCTGTGCGGTCCGCTTGCGGCGCTGGGCGACCGCGACGATCGCGGCCCCGGCGCCGAGCAGCACGGCGATGGCGGCGGGAATGATCCACACCAGCGGGCTCATCCCGGCCTCGGCGGACGCCTCGTCGGCGTCCGCGGTCGCGGGTTCGCTCGCGGCCGGCTCGACGGGGTCGGACCCGAGGTCAGGCAGCGCGGGCAGGATTGCGCCGGCGGTGAGCGGCACGGCGATGAGCAGCGGGTCCATCGGGTCGCCCGCCTGGTAGAACCCGCCGAAGACGGGCACGGCGGCCTCGGTGAGGACGGTGGGGACGTCCTCGGCGAGGAGCATGCCGTCGGCTTCGGCGAGCTCGGCCTCGAAGGTCACGAGGTCCACGCGGGCCCCGTCCACTTCGGCCGACAGCACGCCCTCGCCGTCCGCGGCGGTGATCGCGGGGTCGGTGAGCGCGAGGTCCACGTCCGTACCGGTGAACGCCACGGTGCCTTGGAACGCCAGCTCGTAGTCGGCGGCGGTGGCGGTGCCCGCGCCCTCGCCGAAGCGGAAGACCGCGCCGCCGTCGGCCGCGCCGTCGGCGACGGTCCACGCGCCCTCGGCGATGTCGCCGGACACGTACTCGCGCCACGAGGTGCGCACGCCCCAGTCGACGACCGCGCCGGACACGGCGTCCCCGGCCGCCTCAGCGCTCGCACTCTCGGTCGGCGCCTCGGTCTCCTCGGGCTCGGCCGCCACATCCGCGCTGAACGACACCGGGTCGAGTTCCTGCCCGGCCTCGTAGTACCCGGCGAACGCGGTGGCGCCGTTGGCGGTCAGGGTCGCGGCCGCGCCGCTCACCGAGACCGTCCCGCCGCCCGCCTGCAGGCTCGCGCCGCTGAGGCTCGCCATGTCGGTGCGGGTGCCGTTGACGTACACGTAGAGCGTCCCGGAGGACCCGGAGTACTCGACGGACGGGTTCGCGAAGGTCAGGTCGAGTTCGCCGTCGTGGCCCCAGAAGTAGACCCAGCCCTGGTAGTCGACGACGGCGGTGCCGTCCTCGTAGGAGCCGGACGCGGAGTGGAACCGGTAGGCGCCGTCCGCAGTGGACGCGCCGTCGCCGGTCTGCACCTCGCCCTGGGCGATGGGGCCGGTGATGTAGGAGCGGAACGACTCCTTGACGCCCCAGTCGAGCCGTCCGCCGGAGAGCTCGTCGGCGTGCGCCGGTGCGGCCCAGGCGAGGAGCGCCGCGGCCAGGGCGCAGGCGGCAGCCAGCGCTCCCGACGCGAGGCGGGTGGCGTGGGGCATGGGGGGACCTCCGTCTTCACGATCAACGGAGGTAAGGCTAACCTAAGTAATGCCGTCATAGCAAAGGGGGTGCTAACAATTATTAGCGAAGCCTAACCTATGCTCGATCGGCCGCCCGACGACAGAACTGGAGACCGCCGTGCGCCCAGACCCCCGCCGGACCGTCCGCGCGACCGCCGTCGGCGCCGCGCTCCTCCTCGCCCTCACCGCCTGCGGCACAGGCGAATCCGAAGCGGAGACCACCGTCCCGGCGACCGTCGACCGCGTCGACCCGATCGCCGAGGGCGCCGAGCCCGCGCTCCCCGCCACCGTCACCGACGCGACCGGCGCCACGGTCACCGTCGACGCCGCCGACGCGATCGTGCCCCTCTCCGGGTCGCTCTCGGAGATCGTGTTCACCCTCGGCCTCGGCGACCGCGTGGTCGCCCGCGACATCACCACGACCTTCGAGCAGGCCGCCGACCTCCCCGTCGTCAGCCACGGCCACGACATCTCCGCCGAAGGGGTCCTCTCCCTCCAGCCGGACCTCGTCCTCGCCGAGACCAGTTCCGGGCCGCAGACCGCGCTCGACCAGATCGCGGCCGCCGGAGTCCCCATCGTCGTCTTCGACCCCGCCGACGGCATCGACGCCGCCGCCGAGCGCATCACCGCCGTCGCCGACGTCCTCGGCGTCGCCGACCTCGGCGCGCAGCTCGTCGAGCGCACCGAAGCGGGCATCGCCGCCGCCACCGAGGGCCTGGACCTCTCCGACCCGCCGCGCGTCGCCTTCCTCTACCTGCGCGGCTCCGCGTCCGTCTACATGATCGGCGCCCGCGACTCCGGCGCCACCTCGCTCATCGAGGCCGCGGGCGGCATCGACGCCGGCGCCGAGGCCCTCGAAGGCGACTTCCTCGAACTCACCCCCGAAGCCCTCGCGGCCGCCGCCCCCGACGTGATCCTGGTGATGGACAAGGGACTCGACTCCGTCGGCGGCATCGCCGGACTCCTCGAGATCCCCGGCGTCGCCCAGACCCCCGCGGGCGAGCACGAGCGCATCGCGCACCTGCCCGACGGCATCATGCTCAACTACGGGCCCCGCACCGGCGACGTCGTCGCCGACCTCGCCGCGCAGCTCCACGGCGACGCCGAATGACCATCACCGCCACCGAGCCGGAGACGACCGCGGCCCCGGCCCGCCGCCGCTGGGCCGTCCCCGCCCTCCTCGGCCTCGGCCTCACCGCCGCGCTCGCCCTCGGCGTCCTCGTCTCCGCCGCCAACGGCGCCTTCGCGATCCCCCCGGGCGACATCACCGCCTCCATCGGCCACCGGCTCGGCCTCGGCGGCTCGCCCGTCGACGGCACGGGGGAGTCGGTCCTGTGGAACATCCGCTTCCCGCGCGTGGTCCTCGGCGTCCTCGTCGGCGCCAGCCTCGCCTGCGCGGGCGCCCTCATGCAGGGCATGTTCGGCAACCCCCTCGCCGAGCCCGGCGTCATCGGCGTCTCCTCCGGCGCCGCCGTCGGCGCCGTGTGCGCGATCGCCTTCGGGTTCACCTTCGCCGGGAACTGGACGATCCCCCTGTGCGCCTTCGCGGCCGGACTCGTCACCGTCTCCGCCGTCTACCTGCTGTCCCGCTCCGGCGGGCGCACCGAGGTCGTCACGCTCGTCCTCACCGGCGTCGCCGTCAACGGCCTCGCCGGGGCCCTCATCGGCGTCTTCATCTTCTACGCCGACAACGACGAGATCACCGCGATCACCTTCTGGCAGATGGGCAGCCTCTCCCAGGCCACCTGGCCGAAGATCCTCGCCGTCCTGCCGCTCGCCGCGACCGGCCTCCTCCTCGCCCCGACCTACGGCCGCCGCCTCGACCTCCTCGCCCTCGGCGAGCGCCCCGCCCGCCACCTCGGCGTCGACGTCGAACGGCTCCGCCTGCACCTCATCGTCATCGTCGCGCTCCTCACCGGCGCCGCCGTCGCCGTCTCCGGCGTCATCGGCTTCATCGGACTCGTCGTCCCGCACCTCGTCCGCATGACCGCCGGACCCGGCCACCGCGCCCTCCTGCCCCTGTCCGCGATCGGCGGCGCCGTCGTCGTCGTCTGGGCCGACCTCGCCGCCCGCACCCTCGCCGCCCCCGCCGAGATCCCCCTCGGCATCCTCACCGCCCTCGTCGGCAGCCCCTTCTTCTTCTGGCTCCTCCGACGCACCCGACGCCGCCAAGGAGGCTGGGCCTGATGCGACCGCGCCGCCGCCACCACGTCCCCGACGCCGTCCCCGACCGCCCCGCCGCCGCCGAGGACCTCCGGGTCCGCCTGGGCGGCAAGGAGATCCTGCGCGGCGTCGACCTCGACGTCAACGCCGGAGAGGTCCTCAGCCTCGTCGGCCCCAACGGCGCGGGGAAGTCCACCCTCCTCGCCGCCCTCTCCGGCGACCTCCCGCCCGCCTCCGGCCGCGCCCTCCTGTGGGACCGCCCCGTCGGCGAGTGGAGCCCCCTCGACACCGCCCGCCGCCGCGCCGTCCTCCCGCAGGCCCACCGCGTCTCGTTCCCCTTCACCGTCCGCGAAGTCGTCGGGATGGGCCGCGCGCCCTGGGCCGGCACCGGCCGCGCCGCCGACGACGACGCCCGGATCGCCGACGCCCTCGCCCGCACCGAGACCGCGCCGTTCGCGGAGCGCCCCTTCACGTCCCTGTCCGGCGGCGAGCAGGCCCGCGTCATGCTCGCCCGCGTCGTCGCCCAGGACGCCGGCCTCGTCCTCCTCGACGAGCCCACCGCCGCCCTCGACCTGCGCCACCAGGAGCTCGTCGGCCGCCGCTGCCGCGACCTCGCCGCCGAGGGCCGCGCCGTCGTCATCGTCCTCCACGACCTCGACCTCGCCGCCGCCTACTCCGACCGCACCGCCCTCCTCTCCGAAGGCCGCATCGCCGCCTGCGGGAAGCCCGCCGACGTCTACACCGCCGACCGCCTCGGCGAGGTCTACCGCCAACCGGTCACAGTGGACCGCGACCCCGACACGGGCGCACCGAGAGTGACGCCGGTCCGCGGAATCTGCTAGACATCTCCCATGACCGACAAACCCGGACTGCCGCTGCGCAGAAGTCTCTCCCAGAGCCCCCCGCTCACCGCGGGCATCCTCGTGGGCCTCGGCCTGGCCGTGGCCTACGCCCTCGTCTGGTCGCTCCAGGAGCTGAGCACGGTCATCACGGCCCTGGTCGTGGCAACGTTCCTCGCGGTCGGCCTCGAACGCATCATCTCCACCATGACCCGCCGCGGTATGCCCCGCTGGCTCGCCATGACCCTCCTGTTCCTCGGCGTGTTCCTCGTCTTCTGCGGCGGCATCGCCGCGATCATCCCCGCGCTCGTGCGCGAGACCGCGCAGTTCGTCGAGAACGTCCCCGAGTACTACGAGACGCTCATGAACAGCAAGCTCGCCGCGCAGTTCGGCGGCGAAGCGGGCCTGGCCGACCGCGCCCAGGACGTTCTCACCGCCGGGAACATCTCCAAGGCCCTCGGCGGCGTCGCGGGCGGCGCGGCCTCCGCGGCCAACGGCCTCGTCTGGACCGTCACCACGATCCTGCTCACGATCTTCATCCTCGCGTCCTACACGCAGCTGCGCCAGGGCTCGCTGCGCCTGGTCGCCGCCTCCAAGCGCGAGCAGACCGGCCGCATCCTCGACGGCATCCTCAAGCAGGTCGGCGCCTACCTCATCGGCGCGCTGGCGATCGGCCTGTTCGCGGGCGTCTCGTCGTGGATCTTCATGGCGATCGTCGGCATCCCCTACGGCGCGCTGCTGGCGCTCCTGGTGGCCCTGCTCGACCTCATCCCGCAGATCGGCGCCACGATCGGCGCGGTCGTCGTGACCCTGGTGGCCCTCGCGGTCTCCCCGATGACGGCCGTCGCGTCGGCGATCTTCTTCATCGCCTACCAGCAGCTGGAGAACTGGGTCATCTACCCGACGGTGATGCGCAGCGCGGTGAAGGTCTCGAACCTGGCCGCGATCGTCGCGGTCCTGGTGGGCGGCACGCTGTTCGGCGTCGTCGGCATCGTCCTGTCGGTCCCGATCTACGCGGCGGTCCGCCTGATCGGCAAGGAGCTCGTGCTCCCGCGCCTCGACAACTCGTGACGCGAAGGGGCCGGAGGCGCATACCCGCACGCGCCCCCGGCCCCGGTCGCCACAGCATAGGGCCACCTGACCAGGGCGCGCTACGCTGGGACCGTTCGGCCGCGCGAGCGCGCGGCCGTTCCGATGCGTCCCCCGCGTTGAGAGGAAGCGCCCGTGTTCGGCACCGTCGACCTGTGGACCTATGTGGTCGCCTCGGTCCTCATCATCCTGCTGCCCGGACCGAACTCGCTGTACGTGCTGTCCGTGGCCTCCCGGCGCGGGCGCCGCGACGGCTTCAAGGCCGCGGCCGCGGTGTTCTGCGGCGACTCGGTCCTCATGATCGCCACCGCCGCCGGCCTCGCCTCGGTCTTCGCGACCTCCCCGGTGGTCTACAACGCGGTCCGCTGGGCGGGCGTCGCCTACCTCGCCTACCTCGCGTTCGGGCTCATCCGCGGCGGCGTCAGGTCCTGGCGCGCCGCGCGCCGCGGCGACGCGATCGAGGAGGCCCCCGCGCCCGTCGCGCCGCCGAACGAGCGGCCCTTCATGCGCGCGCTCGTCGCGAGCCTGCTCAACCCGAAGGCCATCCTGTTCTTCGTCTCGTTCTTCGTGCAGTTCGTGGACCCCGGCTACGCGTACCCGGTCCTCAGCTACGGCGTCCTGTACGTCATCATCCAGACGTTCTCGATGGTCTACCTGACGGCGCTCATCCTCGCCGGTGACGGCCTCGCCCAGACGTTCCGGCGGCGCCGCCGCCTCGCCGCGGCCGGGAACGGCCTCGTCGGCGCGGTCATGATCGGCTTCGCCGCCAAGCTCGCCGCCGGATAACCGGCCTAGCAGCCCGCGCCGCGGCGCCCCCGCACCATGCCGCGCAGCAGCCGCTTCGGCGCGGGCGCCTCCGGGAGCGCCTCGTCCGAGCCGACCGCGAACGCCCGCAGCATCTGCCCGACGAGCCGCCGCGAGGCCTCGCCCGCCGCGTCGGTGGCCGCCGCGAGCACGCCCGCGTTCGCCATCAGCAGGATCAAGAGGTCCTCGGGCGCGAAGTCCTCCCGCAGCCGCCCTTCGGCCTTGGCCCGGTCGATGAGGCCCGTGAACGCCGCGAACGCCTCCTGCCGGTGGCGCTCGAGGACCTTCGCGGACCCGAAGTTCATCGTCAGCACCTCGGCGAACCCGCGGTTGTCCGCCTGGAGCCCGCACACCGTCTCGACGTACTCGCGGAACCCGTCCCACGCCGACCCGCGCTCGGCGGCCGCCAGCGCCGCGGCCCGGTTGCGCTCCATGGCGTCCTCGAAGACCGCGGCGATCAACTCGGTCCGGGTCGGGAAGCGCCGGAACAGCGTCGCGATCCCGACCCCGGCGGCGCGGGCGATCGACGCCATCGACGCGCTCAGGCCCTCCCGCTCGTAGACCCGCCGCGCCGCCTCGATGATGCGGTCGCGGTTCTGCTCCGCGTCGCAGCGGAGGCGGCGGGGGCGCTTGCGGTCGGGTTCCATGCCGCAATCCTAACCAAGTGGAATGCCCTATCCGCTTGCGTTGTTACACTCAGCGCCTACAACCGGATAGGCCGCTCCGCTTGGGAGCGGCTCCCGTCGATTCCTCTTGGAGAACGCCCACATGAACGTCCTGCTCTGGATCCTGCAAGGCCTGCTGGCCCTGGCCTTCCTGGCCGCCGGTGTGATGAAGACGACCCAGCCGAAGGAGAAGCTCGCCCCGCAGATGCCGTGGGTGAACGACTTCTCCGCGGGCACCGTCAAGTTCGTCGGCATCGCCGAGTTCCTCGGCGCGGTCGGCCTCATCCTGCCCGCCGTCACCGGCATCGCCGTGGTCCTGACGCCGCTCGCCGCGGCGGGACTCGCGCTCACGATGGTCCTCGCCGCGGCGTACCACGTCCGCAAGGGCGAGTACTCCGCCCTCGTGGTCAACGGCGTGCTGTTCCTCATCGCCGCCGTGATCGCCTGGGGCCGCTTCGGCCCCTGGCCGCTCTAGAGCCGCCCGAGGGCCTTCAGGCCCGGCAGCGGCTTCCCGTCGAAGTCGAACAGGGCCTGGTTCTCCCAGCCGTTGCCGCTGGACGGGTCGGCCGGGTCCCACCCGGCGCCCGCGACGCCCGTCCAGGTCGGCTCCCAGTAGACGACGCCCCTGCCGAGGCCGTCGGGCACGTTCCTGACGACCTCGGCGACCTGCTCCAGCCAGTGGACCTGGCTCTCGGGGCTCGACGGGTACCCGGCCACCGGCTCGGCGTCCGTGACGATGTTCGCGAAGCCGTCCGAGTCCTCGATGGTGAACGGGTACGCCGTCTCCACCACGTAGATCGGCTTCCCGTACCGGCCCGCGAGGTCGTTCAGGTTCGCCTCCAGCCCGGACAGCGGCCCGTGCCAGTACGGGTAGTACGAGGCGCCGATCGCGTCGAACGGCACCCCGTTCGCCACGGCGTTGTCGAAGAACCACGTGAACGCGCCGTTGTCCCCGCCCTCGGCCAAGTGCAGCATGGCCTTCGCGTGCGGCGCGGTGTCGTGGACGGCGTCGCACCCGGCGGCGAGCAGCTCCGCCATCTGCTCCAACCGGTCCCACCGCCCGTCGGGCCACAGCAGCCCGCCGTTGGTCTCGTTGCCGACCTGCACGAGCACCGGCTTCACCCCGGCCCGCTTGAGCGCGCCCAGGACGTCGGCCGTGTGCTCGTACACCGCGGTCTTCAGGTCCGCGAACGGCAGCTCCGCCCACGCCGCGGGCTTGTTCTGCTTGCCCGGGTCGGCCCAGGCGTCGGAGTAGTGGAAGTCCACCATGAGGTCCATCCCGGCGCGCTTGGCGCGCTTGCCGAGCTCGACCACGTGGTCCTTGTCGTTGTACCCGTCGGCCGGGTCCACCCAGACCTTCGCGCGCAGCGTGTTCACGCCGCTGTCGGCGAGGATCTTCACGGCGTCGCCAGGGCGGCCGTTGGCCTTGCGGTACACCGCGCCGTAGTCCTCGTTCTTGAGCAGCCCGGAGACGTCCGCGCCGCGCACGAACCTCCCGGCGCCCGGCTTGCTCCGGTCGTCGCCGACGGCCTCGGCCAGAGCCGGGACGGCCGCGGCCGCGGCGATGCCGAAGACGCCGGCGCCGGCGGCGGTGAGGGCGGTTCTGCGTTTCATGTGGGGGTCGCTTTCTCTTGCGGGGGTTCGGGGGCCGACCGCGCGGAATGCGCCGCGCGGCCGGCCCCGACCAGGGGGAGGGGGTTGGTTCTCTACAGGGTCCCGAGGGTCTTCAGCGCGGGAGTGACCTTCCACGCGTAGTCGAACAGCGCCTGGTTCTCCCAGCCGTTGCCGCTCGACGGGTTCGTCGGGTCCCAGCCGTTGCCCTTGACGGCGGTCCAGGTGGCCTCCCACCAGAACACGCCCGCGCCGCGGCCGTTCGGGACGGCCTTGACGACGTTGGCGATCGCCTTGAGCATGTTGGACTGGCCGGTGGTGCTCGCCGGGTACCCGGCCACCGGCGTGGACGAGGAGACGATGTTCGCGAACCCGTCGCTGTCGCCCGCGGTGAACGGGTACGCGGTCTCGACGACGTACACCGGCTTCGCGTACCGCGCGGCCACGTCGTTCAGGTTGGACTGGAGGCCCGAGAGCGAGCCGTGCCAGTACGGGTAGTACGAGGCGCCGATCGCGTCCCACGACACGCCGCGGCTCTTCATGGCGTCGAAGAACCACCGGAACAGCGAGTTGTTGCCGCCCTCGGCGAGGTGCAGCATGACCTTCGCGGCCGGCACGGTCGCGCGGACGGCGTTGACCCCGGAGATGAGGAACTGCGCGAGGTTGTCGAGCTGGTCGTAGCGGCCGGTGGGCCACAGCATCCCGCCGTTGAGCTCGTTGCCGACCTGCACCATCTGCGGGGCGGCGCCCGCGGCGACCATCGCGCCGAGGACGTCGGCGGTGTGGTTGTAGACCGCGGTCTTCAGCTGCGCGACGCTGTAGTTCGCCCAGGCCGCGGGCTTGGTCTGCTGGCCGGGGTCGGCCCAGGAGTCGGAGTAGTGGAAGTCGACCAGCACGTTGAGCCCTGCGGCCCTGGCGCGCTTGGCGACCGCGACGACGCGCGCCTTGTTGTTGTAGCCGTCGGCGGGGTTGACCCACACCTTCAGCCGGATCCAGTTGACGCCGCTCTTCTGGAGGATCCAGATCGCGTCCTCCTTCCAGCCGTCCGACCACATGTAGACGCCGCCGAGCGCTTCGGACTTGGCGAGGCTGGAGATGTCGGCGCCGCGGGCGAACGCGGTCTGCGCCGAGGCCGCGGTGCCGCTGCCGAGGACAGCGAGTGCCGGGGCGGCCACTGCGGCCGTGAGGGCGGTTCTTCTCTTCATTGAGACACACTCCCTGAGGGTGATTTCCTTGGCGGCGGCCCCGCGGGGGTGCGGGGCCGCCGAGTCTTAGGCGTCGGCGAGGACCACGACCCCTCCGGCGCGGACCGGGACGCGGCCGTCGTACGCGGTGCCGTCGAGGGCGTCCACGCCCGCGCCCGGCACCTGGACGTCCTCCCCGGTGTGGTTGATGAGGAACCGGTGGCCGCCGCGGCGGACCACCTCGACGCCGTCCGGGACGCCTTGCGGCCGTTCGACTCCGGCGGCGTCCATGGCGGTCGCCAGCAGCTCGTCCAGGCCGGTGCCCTCGTCGAGCGCGGTCGCGGCGTACCACGCGGTGCCGCGCCCGAGGTCGTGCCGGGTCAGCGCCGGGCGGCCCGCGTCGGGGCCGGACGCGAAGCGCGCCACCGCTTCCGCGCCGTCGAGGCGCACGTGCTCGGACCAGATGCGGCCCGCCGCACCGGAGTCCAGAGCCAGCGACTCGCCCTCGTGGAGCGGGTGGAACTCCTCGATCCACAGGCCGAGGGTCTCCCGCAGCGCGCCCGGGTGGGCGCCGGGGTGGACGGTGTCGTGCTCGTCGACGATCCCCGAGAAGTACGAGACCACCAGGTGGCCGCCGTTCTCCACGTACCCGCGCAGGTTCTTCGAGGCCGCGTCGGTGAGCACATAGGACGACGGCGCGACCACGAGCCGGTACCCCGACAGGTCCGCCTCCGGGTGCGCGAAGTCCACCGTCACGTGCCTGCGCCACAGGGCCGCGTAGTACGCCTCGACGCGCTCGCGGTACTTCAGGTCCACCGAGGGGCGCCACTCGAGTTCGAGCGCCCACCAGGACTCCCAGTCCCACAGGACCGCCATGTCGGCGGCCACGTCAGAACCGACCACGGAGGACAGCTTCTTCAAGTCGTTCCCGAGCGCGGCGACGTCGCGCCACACCTCGGTGTCGGTGCCGCCGTGGGGGAGCATCGCGGAGTGGAACTTCTCGGCCCCGGCCCGGGAGGCCCGCCACTGGAAGAACATGAGCCCGTCGGCGCCGCGCGCGACGTGCGCGAGCGAGTTGCGGCGCAGCTCGCCGGGGGTCTTCGCGATGTTGCGCGGCTGCCAGTTCACCGCGGACGTGGAGTGCTCCATGACCATCCACGGGCCGTTCGCGACGGCCCGGGTGAGGTCGGCGCTCATCGACAGCTCGATCTGGTGGTCCTCGCGCTCGGCGATGAGGTAGTGGTTGTTCGAGACGACGTCCACGGTGCCCGCCCAGCGCCGGTAGTCCATGCCCTCGCAGTTGGGGATCATGAAGTTCGTGGTCGCGGGGGCCTCGGAGTGCCGCGCGATGACCTCGCGCTGCATCCGGTAGTTGCGGACGTGCTCGTCGTTGGAGAACCGCTTCCAGTCCAGTTGCAGCGCCGGGTTGACGCCGGGCGGCGCGGCCGCGGGGGCCTCGACCTGGTCGAAGGACCGGTACACCAGGCCCCAGAACGCGGTGCCCCATGCGTCGTTCAGGCGGTCGACGTCCCCGTACTTGTCGGCCAGCCACCCTTGGAACGCCGCAGTGGACGCCTCGCAGTAGCACTCCACATTGGCCCAGCCGTACTCGTTGTGTATGTGCCACAGCTTGACCGCCGGGTGGGCGCCGTACCGCTCCGCGATCTTCCCCACGATCGACGCGCACGCCTCGGTGTACGCGGGGGAGGAGGGGCACACGCCGTGGCGCGAGCCCCCGGCGAGGGTCCGGCCCTCGGCGTCCACGAGCCTGATCTCGGGGTGCGCCTTGCGGAGCCACGCGGGCGGCGAGGAGGTCGGGGTGCCCATGTTGACGCCGATCCCGTTGGCGTGCAGCAGCTCCACGATCGCGTCGAGGCCGCTCCAGTCGTACTCGCCCGGGGCGGGTTCGATGATCCCCCAGTTGAAGACGCCGAGGCTGACGAGGTTGACGCCCGCCTCGCGCATGAGGCGCACGTCCTCGAGCCAGATCTCCTCCGGCCACTGTTCGGGGTTGTAGTCGCCGCCGAAGCGAATGTCCTGCACTGCGGTCTCCTGTGAGGTTCCTTGCACAAATGCCTGTGAACGTGCACAGTACTCCACGCCCAGCCGCCGTGCAACCTGTGGTTCAGTCGGTCCTCGTTTCGAAATTGTGATCGTTTCATGAAGTACGTTCCACGTGAAACGGATACAAGCGGACATAGATATGTTGCTAACTGCGACGTGAGTCGCTAGATTCGTGTAAACGTTCACAGTCCGGTGGCGCGCAACTTTCAGCCCAGCGGGCACTGGACTCCCTCTCACCGAGACAAGGACTTGACATGCGCAGCAACGGTGCTTACGCGGGACCCTCGATGAACCGCCGCCGCCTCCTCGCCGCGGGCGGCGGCGTCGCCGCGGCCGGGACCCTCGCGGCCTGCGGCGGCCCCGAGGAAGAGGAGACGGCCGAGGACGGCGGCCTCACCTGGGACGAGGAGACCCAGAACTACGTGATGGAGGCCGACGTCGAGTCCGGCGAGACCCCCATCAAGATCTGGTTCGAGGACGAGGCCCTGGCCCAGGCGAGCATCGCCGCCTTCCAGGCCGTCTACCCCGACGTCAAGGTCGAGTACGAGCTCGTCGCCAAGAACGACACCGTCGAGAAGATGTCCCTGGCCGGCCCCGCGGGCAACGGCGCCGACGTCTACATGACCTTCTACGACCAGGTCGCCCGCGCGATCGACGACGCCTCCGCCGCCCCCCTCGGCAACTACTCGAACGTCCTCGCCGACCGCGTGCCCGAGGCCTTCGTCAGCGTCGTCTCCTCCGACCAGGGCATGTGCGCGGTCCCGCTCACCACCGAGTCGATCGCGCTGTTCTACAACAAGACGCTCCTCAAGCAGATCACCGGCTCCGACGCCCCGGCCACGACCTGGGAGGAGATCCAGGCGGTCGCCGCCACCTACAACGACGCCGCCGCCAACACCTGGACCATCCAGTTCACCCCCGGCGAGATCTACCACGGCTACGCCGTGCTCTCCTCGGCCGGCTGGCGGGCCTACCCCGACGGCGACATCAACGAGCCCGGCTTCGACGACCCGGCCCTGACCACCGCCCTCACCTACTTCCAGGGCCTGCGCGAGCTCTTCGACGTGCCCAGCGCCGACGCCACCGACACGATCCTCACCGAGGAGTTCGCCAAGGGCACCCTCCCCTACGCGATCACCGGCCCGTGGGCGTTCGCGGCCTTCGACGCGGCCGCCGCCGAACTCGGCTTCGAGTACGGCGTCACCGTCCTCCCGCAGGTCGACGGCGGCCAGCCCGCCGCCTCCATGGCCGGCATGCACTGCGCCGCCGTCTCCGGCAGCACCAAGATCCCGGCCGCCGCCCGGGTCTTCGCGAACTTCCTCGCCTCCGACGAGGGCGCGAAGGTCATGTACGAGGTCACCGGCCAGATCCCGGCCCTCACCGCCGAACTCCAGGCCAACATCGAGGGCCTCGCCGACGACCCGCACGTCGCCGGGATCGTCGCCCAGTCGGCCCAGGCGGAGCTCTTCCCGACCCTGCCGTCGTACTACTGGGAGACCGGCAACACCCTCCTCTCCGACGTCTGGAACGACCTGTCCAGCGTCGAGGACGCGCAGGCCAAGGCCGCCGACGGCTACGACGAACTCAACGGGCTCTAGAGAACCGCAAGGACGGAACCGCAGATGAGCCAGACCGCCCAGAGCGGGCGCCTCCCCGCGCCAGTGCCCGGCATCGCCTCGGCACTGGTGTGGGGAGCGGGCCAGCTCCTCAACCGCCAGGCGGGCAAAGCCGCCTTCTTCTTCGCCTTCTTCGCCCTCACCGTCGGGTGGGAGCTGCTGTCCGGCAACTACTACGCCGGGATGCAGTTCGCGCCGGACAAGAACGGCGGCTTCTTCGTCCACGGCCTCTGGGGCCTGTTCACGCTCGGCACCCGGGCGCAGCAGATGACCCTCACCGGCCTGACCGACGGCGACAACTCGATCATGCTCATGGCCAACGGCCTGATCGCGCTGCTCACCCTGGGGCTCCTGGCGATCGTGTGGATCTGGAGCGTCCGCGACGCCGCGGCGTACCGGGCCGCCCTCAACGCGGGCGCGGCGCCCGAACGCTCCGCCGTGTACTTCCGGCGCATCTGGGACTCGGCCTTCGCCTACATCGTCCTCTCCCCGGGCCTGATCCTCATCGTGTTCATGTCGGTCCTGCCGGTGCTCTTCGGCATCCTCGTCGCCTTCACCGACTACAACCGCGACAACCTGCCGCCCAAGAACCTCGTCAGCTGGGTCGGGTTCGAGAACTTCGCGCTGCTGTTCAACGTCCCCTCCTGGACCTCGACGTTCGTCGGCGTCCTCGGCTGGACGGTCGTGTGGGCCCTGCTCTCCACGATCACCGCCTACGCCGCCGGGTTCCTCCAGGCCGTCCTGCTCTCCAGCCGGCTCGTCAAGGCCCCCCGCGTGTGGCGCAGCATCTTCCTGCTGCCGTGGGCCGTCCCCGGCATCGTCTCGGCCCTGGTGTTCCGCTCGATGTTCAACGGCCAGTTCGGCCCCGTCAGCCAGTGGCTCGTCGACATCGGCCTCACCGACGAGCGCGTCTACTGGTTCACCGACGCCTCGAACCCGAACCTCGCCCGCGGCGTGGCGCTCATCGTCAACCTCTGGCTCGGCTTCCCGTTCTTCATGGCCCTGGTGTCCGGCGTGCTCACCAACATCCCCGCCAGCTACTACGAGGCCGCCCGCATGGACGGGGCCACGGCCCTCCAGCAGCTGCGGCACATCACCTTCCCGGTGGTGCACAAGACCGTCGCGCCCCTGCTGATCCTGGCGTTCGTGTCGAACTTCAACAACTTCGGCGTCATCTACTTCCTCACGGAAGGCGGCCCCGACAACGCCGACTACCGGTTCGCCGGCAGCACCGACCTGCTCATCACCTGGCTGTTCAAGCTCACCGTGGACAACCGCCTCTACAACATCGGCGCGGTCATGAGCATGGTCATCTTCATCATCGTCGGCACGGTCTCGGTGTGGAACCTCAACCGCACCAAGGCGATCCGGGAGCTGTAGCACATGAGCAACAAGAAGCGCGGCCGCTCCGGAACGGGCCTGGCCTCGGCGTTCCTCCACCTGGAACTCCTCATCGTCGCCGTCATCGTGATCTTCCCGCTGATGTGGGTCGTGGGCGCCTCCCTCAGCCCCGGCGACGGCCTCGGCTCCGTGAGCCCCCTGCCCTCCGACGCGACCGTCGACCACTACCTGAACCTGTTCACCGGCACCGCCTACGGGCGCTGGTACCTCAACTCGTTCTACGTCGCGGTCATCAACACGATCGGGTCGGTCGTCCTCGCCGCCCTCTGCGGCTGGGTCTTCTCCCGGGTGCGGTTCCGCGGCCGCAAGGCCGGGCTCCTGGGGATCCTCATCCTCCAGATGTTCCCGACGTTCCTCACGGCTATCGCGGTCTACATGCTGTTCCTCAACTTCGGATTGCTCGACTCGCTCACCGGCCTCGCGCTCGTGAGCATGGCCGCCGCCCTGCCGTACAACATCTGGCTCATGAAGGGCTACACCGACAACCTGCCCGACTCGCTCGACGAGGCCGCCGCGATCGACGGCGCCGGGCGCATGACGATCTTCTTCAAGATCATCCTGCCGCTCATGCGGCCCATGCTCACCTTCGTCGCGATCACGCAGTTCACGGTCCCGTGGATGGACTTCATCCTGCCTCGGCTGCTCCTCCAGAGCACCGACAAGCAGACCGTCGCCCTGGGCCTGTTCGACATGATCAGCGACGAGTACTCCAGCGAGTACACGACCTTCGCCGCCGGCGCGGTCCTCCTCGCCGTCCCGATCACCATCCTCTACATCGTCCTCCAGCGCTACCTGGTGACCGGCGCGACCGCCGGCGCCGAGAAGGGATAAACGAATGCTGCCCATCCGGGGTGCCGACGTCTCCATGACCGCCGAGATCGAGGAGCGCGGCGCGGTCTTCCGCGCCGACGGCGCCGAGCGCGACCTCTTCGAGGCGCTGGAATCGAACGGCGTCAACTGGATCCGCCTGCGCCTGTGGGTCGACCCGCGCGACGAGACCGGCGAACCCTACATGGGCGGCACGAACGACCTGGAGACGACGATCGCGCTGGCCCGCCGCGCCAAGGCGGCGGGCCAGCACCTCCTGCTCGACCTGCACTACTCGGACTTCTGGACCGACCCGAAGAAGCAGTCCACGCCGAAGTCCTGGCGCGGCCTCAAGGGCGCCGACCTCCAAGCGCGCGTGCACGACTGGACCGCCGAGGTCCTCGCCGCGATGACCGCCGCCGAGGTCTACCCCGACATGGTGCAGGTCGGCAACGAGATCACCAACGGGATGCTCTGGCCCGAAGGGAAGACCCCGAAGTTCGACGACCGCGAGCGCCGCTTCACCGGCGAGGACCCGGCCGCGTTCGACCGGCTCACCGGCCTGCTCCAGGCGGGCGCGGCCGCGGTCCGCGAGTCCGGCGCCGCGCAGGTGATGGTCCACCTCGACTTCGGCGGCTCCAACGAGCTCTACCGCGGCTGGTTCGACCAGGCGACGGTCCGCGGCCTCGACTACGACGTCATCGGCCTGTCGTACTACCCGTACTGGCACTCGACCCTGGAAGACCTGGGCGCCAACCTGAACGACCTCGCCGTGCGCTACGGCAAGGGCCTCGTGGTCGTCGAGACGGCGTACGCGTGGACCACGGACCAGCCGGAGGGCCACCACCAGGTCTTCAACGAGCGGCTCGCCGAGGGCCTGCCGTGGGAGGTCTCGCACGAGGGCCAGACGGCGTTCCTGCGCGACCTGTACGCGACCGTCGCCGCGGTCCCGCACGGCCTGGGCCTGGGGATCGTCTACTGGGAGCCGGCGTGGCTCCCAGTAGCGGGCACCACCTGGGCGTCGCGAGCCGGGATGGAGTACGGCGACGACGTCGTGGACGAGGCCGGCAACTCCTGGGCCAATCAGGCCCTCTTCGACTTCGACGGCAATGCACTGCCGTCGTTGCGGGCGCTTGGCGGCGCCTGAACCCCCTTGTCAATCGCAAAGGAGCGAAGCTTGAAGCGTAACAGCTTGAAGCGTTTGACCACCGGCCTCATGGCCGGTGCGCTGACGGCGGCCGTCCTGGCCGTCGGCGAACCCGCCGCTGCGGTCCGCAGCGACTTCATCATGGGCGTCGATGTAGGGATGCTCGGCGAGGTCGAGGACCTCGGCGGGCAGTTCTACGACGACGGCGTCGAGGGCGACGCGCTCGACATCATGGCGAACCACGGCGCGAACATGGTCCGCCTGCGCCTGTGGAACGACCCGTACGACGCGAACGGGAACCCGTACGGCGGCGGCACCAACGACCTCGCGTCGACCATCGCGATGGCGCAGCGCGCCAAGGCCCAGGGCATGGACGTGCTCCTGGACTTCCACCTCTCCGACTGGTGGGCCGACCCGGGCACCCAGACCAAGCCCAAGGCCTGGCAGAACCTCTCCTACACCCAGCTCAAGACCGCCGTCCACGACTACACGGAATCGGTCATCAACGCCATGGAGGCCGCGGGCGCGACCCCCGACATGGTCCAGATGGGCAACGAGATCTCCTCCGGCGTGCTGTGGGAGGACGGGCGCATCGGCGGCTCCGTCTCCGACTTCACGCAGCTCGGCGAGCTCCTCTCCGCGGGGATCGACGGCGTCCACGACGCCGCCTCCGGCATCGAGATCGCGCTCCACCTCGACATGGGCGGCGACAACTCGCTGTACCAGTGGTGGTTCGACGGGATCACCGCCGAAGGCGTCGACTTCGACGTCATCGCGCTCTCGTACTACCCGTTCTGGCACGGGACCATGGGCGAGCTGAAGCAGAACCTGAACGACATCTCGGAGCGCTACTCCAAGGACGTCCTCATCGTCGAGACCGCCTACGGCTGGACCCTCGGCGACGGCGACGGCCTCGGGAACTCCTTCTACACGGCCGAAGAGACCACCGGCGGCTACGCCGCGTCCGTCCAGGGCCAGATCGACTTCCTGCGCGACCTGCGCGAGATCGTCGCCGACGTCCCGGACGACCGGGGCCGCGGCATCATCTGGTGGGAGCCGACCTGGCTCCCCGTCGAAGGCGCCAACTGGGGCACCGAGGAGGGGAAGGCCGACAACAACGACACCGGCGTCCTGTCGAACCCGTGGGACAACCAGACCCTCTTCGACTGGGACGGCAACGCCCTCGCCACCCTCGACGTGTTCGGGGAGGACCCCGCGACCCAGCGGGTCAACCTGCTGACGAACGGGTCGTTCGAGGCGAACGGGACCTACACGAACACCCCGTCGGGGTGGACGGTGGTCTCGGCCAACTCCAGCTACGCGAACGCGACGTTCACGTCCGACGCCTGGCCCGCCCACGGCGACTGGACCGCGAACCACTACTGGGCCAGCGCCTACACGGTGTCGCTCTACCAGAACAGGACCGGGCTGACGAACGGCACGTACACGCTCTCGG
Source organism: Glycomyces sp. NPDC047369 (assembly GCA_040643255.1). Classification (GTDB taxonomy): domain Bacteria; phylum Actinomycetota; class Actinomycetes; order Mycobacteriales; family Micromonosporaceae; genus Glycomyces. The sequence goes on from JBEYTX010000008.1 coordinate 98,629, forward strand.
GCTGGGTGCTGTCGGGCGGCGGCCAGAACTCGGTGTACATGTACGCCAAGAACTACGGCGGCACCGAGCGGCAGGCGACGATCCCGGCCAGCGCCTCCGCGTGGACGTACGTGTCCATCGAGGGCATCCAGGTCACCAACGGCCAGATCCAGGTCGGCTTCTGGGACAACGCGAACGCGGGCAACTGGCTGAACATCGACGACGTGAAGCTGTACCGCACCGCTTAGGGAACCGGGGAGGCGGCCTTCCCCTTGGGCCGCCTCCCCGCGCCCCGCCGCGCGATGTGGCGCGGAGGGCGATAATGACCGAGACACAAGGGAGAACTGAGCAACTTGGCAGCACGGAAACGACCGACGATCCACGACGTGGCCGCCGCGGCGGGGGTCTCGCGCGGGACGGTCTCGCGGGTCCTCAACGGCAAGTCGAACGTCTCGCTCTCGGCCGAGACCGCGGTGCGCCGCGCGGTCGCCGAGACCGGGTACGTCGTCAACCGCGCGGCGCGCAGCCTCGTGACCAGCCGGACCGGTTCGATCGTGATGGTCCTGTCCGAGCCGCAGGAGCGCCTGTTCGAGGACCCGAACTTCTCGGTCCTCATGCGGGTGGCGACGAACCAGCTCGCCGAGCGCGACATGTCGCTGGTGCTCATGATCGCCGGCGACGACCGCGGCCGTGACCGCGTCGCCCGGTACCTGCGCGGCGGCCACGCCGACGGCGCCCTGCTCGTCTCGACGCACGCCGGGGACCCGCTGCTCGACGAGATCGAGCGCTCCGGGATCCCGGCCGTCGCGTGCGGCGCGGTCCTGGGCCGCGAGTCGGTGATCCCGTACGCGGCCGCCGACGACCGCGGCGGCGCCGCCGCGATGACCGAGTACCTCGTGGAGCAGGGCCGCCGCAAGATCGGCATGATCACCGGCCCGCTCGACACCCCCGGCGGGGCGCTGCGCCTCGAGGGGTTCACGGGCGTGCTGGGCCGCAAGGCCGCCAAGCAGCTCGTCGTCCACGGCGACTACACGCAGGCCGCGGGCGAGGCCGCGATGCGCCGCCTCCTCGCCGCGGTCCCCGACATCGACGCCGTGTTCGTCGCCTCCGACCTCATGGCCGCCGGGGCGCTCCAGGCCCTGCACGAGGCGGGCCGCCGCGTCCCCGAGGACGTCGCGGTCGGCGGCTTCGACGACTCGGTGATCGCCACCGCGACCCGCCCGGCCCTGACCACGGTCCGCCACCCGCTCGCCCGCGTCGCCGAGGAGACGGTGCGCCTGCTCATCGAGCTCCTCGACGAGCACGAGGTGGAGCCGGTGATCCTCCCGACCGAACTGGTCGTGCGCGACAGCGCCTGATCACGACAGCGCCCGAACTCCTTGCGCCTCAGCGGCTTTCGAGGAGCCCGCGCGCGTACGCGGCCTGGCCGCCGTGCTGCTGGTTGTCGTCGATGACGCTGACCAGCCGCACCCCGAGCGTCACGTGCGGGGTCCAGTTCGTGTCCACGACCCGGTCGAGGTCGGCCGCCGTGAGTCCGGCGACGTATTCGAGCGTGTTCGCGTGGACCGCCTCGTAGTAGGCGAGGAGGTCCTTCCCGGACACGCCCGCGACCTTGCCGACCTGCTCGGGCGTGTGCCCGTACCCGGTGTCCCCGGGCGGCAGGTCGAGGCCGAACCGGTCCTCCCAGCCGCCCGCGGTCCAGGCCTGCTCGCGGCCCGCCACTTCGGACACGTGGTCGTCCTGGACGCGCGCGATGTGCCACACCAGCCACGCGATCGAGTTGGCCTCCGGGCCCGGCCGGGCCTCCAGGTCCTCCTGCGACAGCCCGTCGAGGACCCCCGCGACCTCGCCCTGGACGCGTCCGAAGGCGTCGGCCAGCAGTTCGCCGATCTCCATGCGGTCTCCTTTCCCTCCGCCTGGAAACCTACCGCGCCCGGCCGACGTCAGCGCCCGAAGCCGTCGACGCCCGTCAGCTCCGCGGACAGCGCCCACAGCCGCTCGGCCGCTCCCGGGTCGACCGCGTACGCGGCCACGCCGCCCTCGCCGACCTCCGCGACGTCGCAGTCCTGGAGGTACACGCCGCCCTTCCCGTCGAGCTGCGGTGAGAACGCCGCCCACGTCTGGGTCGCGGCGCCCTGCTCGGGGGTTTTGAACCAGTCGGCGACGGGGTTGCCGTCGGCGTCGATCCAGCCCATCTCGATCTGGTCCTCGCGGGAGACGTGCCGCTGGAGCGGCGTGAGGATCCCGCCGGGGTGCAGTGCGAACGCCCTGATGCCGCGGTCCTGCGCGAGCCGGTCGAGGTGGACGGCGAACAGGACGTTCGCGGTCTTGGACTGCCCGTACGCCTCCCAGCGGTCGTAGCCGCGTTCGAAGTGCGGGTCGTCCCAGCGGATCGGCGACCTGCGGTGGCCGCCCGAGGAGACCGAGACGACCCGCGCGCCCTCGCTGATGAGCGGCGCGAGCCGGTTCACCAGCGCGAAGTGCCCGAGGTGGTTGGTCGCGAACTGGAGCTCCCAGCCGGGGCCGACCCGCGTCTCGGGGCAGGCCATGACGCCGGCGCTGTCGATGACCGCGTCGAAGGGCCTCCCGACGGCGATGCGCCGGTCGGCGAACGCCTGGACGCTCGCGAGGTCGGCGAGGTCGAGCTCGTCCGTCTCCACCCCCGCGATCCCGGCGAGGGCCTCCGCGGCGACCTGCGGCCGCCGCGCGGGGACGAGGACCTCGGCGCCCGCGGCCGCGACCGCCTTCGTCGTCTCCAGGCCGATCCCGGAGTAGCCGCCGGTGACGAGGACGTGCTTCCCGGTCAGGTCGATGCCGGCGAGGACCTCGGCCGCGGTGGTCTTCGCGCCGAATCCGGAGTTGATGCTCTGCTGCGGTGTGCTCATGGACCGAGCGTAGAACCTAGAGCGCACTCGAGGTCAAATGCTTCGCGGGACGGGTCCGGCGCGACGGGCTCCGAGGCTCCATACTGGTCACGTGCCCTCGACTCCGCAGCCCGAGCGCGGGAGCCCCGCCGCCGCGCTCCTCCGCCTCCTCCTCGTCGCCGTCTTCGCGGCCGCCTCCTGGTGGCTCATCGAATGGGGCGTCGCCGTCGGCCACCTCGTCCCGTGGGAGTGCTGGGGCGGGGAGTGCTCCACGAACGACCCCCGGTCGCTCCTGCCGATCGCGGGGATCATCTGCAACGTCGTCCTCGCGGTCCTCCTCCTCAAGCCCGCCCGCGCGTTCGGCTTCGGGCTCGCCGCCCTGGTCGGCACGCTCGCGGCGCTGAGCGGCTGGAACAAGGCGATCACCGAAGGCGGCGTGGACCCCGCGTCGGTGCTCACCGAGCAGCGGATCGTGACCGCGGCCGCGGCCCTCACCGCCCTGATCGCCCTCCTCGGCCTGCTCTCGGAGCTGAAGACCACCGGCTACGGCGCCCGCCTCCTCGGCGCGAAACGCGTGCCCGCCGTCCTCGTCGACTACGGCGCCGCCGAAGGCGACTTCGGCCGCATCAACGCGAAGGACGCCGCCGCCCTCGGGTTCGGCACCGCGTACCTGACGTTCACCGACAACGGCCGCCGCCACCGCGTGAAGGTCCGCGCCCGCGAGCAGTGGGTCGGCCACCCCCTGTTCGCGGTCTTCCGCGAGACCCGCCCCGAGCGCGCGAAGATCGCGCTGCCGTGGATCCGCAGCTTCCCCGCCCCGGAGCGGCCCGAACCGGACGCCGCGCCCGCCGCGGCCGCGTCCGACACGTTCGTCGCCGAGCTCGAACGCCTCGCCGCCCTGCGTGCCGAAGGCCACCTCACGCAAGAGGAGTTCGACGCGGCCAAGCGCCGCCTCCTCGGGAACTGAGACGGCGGCGGCGCCGAAGCGCCGCCGCCGGGTTTCCGGTCCGTCTAGGACAGGCCCTAGAGCGAGCCCTTCCAGTCCGTCCTGGTCTGGACGGGCTCGGGGATGTTCGCGGCGAGCGCGAGGACGCAGCCCGACGCCAGGAGCAGCAGCCCGACCGCGGCGACGACCTCGCCGGCGCCGTGCGCGCTCGCGGCCAGGTCCTCGCTGATGCGCAGGTCGCCGCCGTAGAGCAGCACCGCCCCGGTGAACCCGCCGAACGCCCAGGCCATGCGGGTCTCGTGGGTCCGCCACGCGAAGAACATGGCGCACCACAGCACGAGGAGCGGGATCAGGGCCACCGAGAGCCCGTAGGTGCGGGCGTCGCCGTCGCCGTCGACCAGGCCCGAGAGGCCCCAGAAGTTCACCGTCCCCCCTCCCGCGTCCGCCCACGGGAGGAACATCGATCCGGCCACGAGCATGGAACCGCCGAGGGCGGCCAGGCCGCCGGCGCGGGAGTACGGGGTCGAGGGAGTGCGCTCCATCATCCACCTCCGATTGCGATTCGCTTGACCTCTCAAGCGCACCACCGCAATTGACCTGCGTCAACGGACTTGACGGTTTCTTGACACCGAAAGGGTGAAAGCGTCCAGACCGCCAGAACCCGCCGATATCGACCAGGGTCAATACTTGCGGCAGCCGTCGTATCCACTGCTGTGAATACGGCCCCACTGGACGCGGGCCGCGTCCAGCAGCCCGTCCAGCGAGTCCACCGCGTGCTCGCGCTGCTCGGCCAGGAGCACGTTCGCCGCCGCGCGCGCGTCGGCCTCGGCCCGGTGGTGGTCGCCGAACGCGATCCCGGCCGCCCGCGCCACCCGCGGCAGCGTGTACGAGTCGAGCTCCCACGTCCGCCGGGCGATGACGAGCGTGCACGCGTACCGGACGCTCGGCGCTTCGATCCCGGCCGCCGCGTTCGCGCCGCGGATCACGGAGGTGTCGAACGCGGCGTTGTGCGCCACCAGCGGCGCGTCCCCGATGAGGTCCCGCAGCTGCGACCACGCCTGCCGCCACGTGGGCGCCCCGACGACGTCGCGCCGCCGGATCCCGTGGATCTGCGTGTTCCGGTATTCGAACCGGTCGTGCCCGGCGGGCGGGCGGATGAGGCTCGCGTACGAGTCCGCCTCCTTGCCGTTCTCGACGCGCACCGCGGCCACGGAGCAGGCGCTGGCGCGGCTGCCGTTCGCCGTCTCGAAGTCGATCGCCACCCAGGCGTCCAAAGGCGTGCCCCCTCTGCTGCGCCGATGACGGTAGCAGTTCAGGCCCTGGCCGCCAGGCGCCGCAGGTGCTCGTGCGCGTACTCGCAGATCACGGCATGGCGGTACACCGCGTGCGGCACGTCCGCATTGGAGTCGACGCGCACCGACAGGTCGCCCGAGCACCACCGCAGGAACGCCGGGTCGCCAGTGATCTCGGAGAGGATCGCCAGGATCGAGTCGTCGAAGCGCATGGAGTGGACGGCACGGCGGTACTCCTCGGGGGTCAGGCACGCGGCGAACGGCAGGTTCATGAGGCACAGGGCGGTCTGGATGTCGAGGTGCATGAAACGGAACCGGTCCGGCTCGGGGTCGAGCTCGGGGATGTCGAGCCCGGAGTAGTCGGGGCCGGCGTCGTACACGAGCGGCCCGATCCCGGCGAGGACCACGTACACGTTGATGTCGTGCTCGATGACGGCGTTGTCCCCGAGCCCCGCGAGCGTGGTCGGCCGCAGACTCACCGGCTCGACCTCGGTGTCGCAGTTGCGGACGATGAAGTTGAGCAGGTTCGTCTCGATCACGAAGTGCCTGATGAGCAGCTCCACGGCCTGCGGGGACACGAAGCGGCGCAGGAACCAGAGGCAGAGCCGGTCCATGAGCCGGTGCGCGGTCCAGCGCACCGGCGTGAGCCGCTTGAGCACCAGGATGACCAGGGCCAGGACCCGCGAGACGGGCCGCGCGAGCGGGTACAGCCACGTCCGGGTCCACCGCTGCTGGTCGGCGGCGATCTTGCGGGCCGTCTCGGGGTCGAGGACCAGCGACGGGTCCCCGACCACCGCGTCCCACAGGGGCGGGCCCTTCAGGTCAGACATTGTCGAGCTCTTCGAGTTGCAGCGCGTACAGGCGCGCGACGGTCTTCGCGGTGGAGACGATCGCGTCCGCGGCGGCCGCGTCGACCCGCGGGGACGCCAGGATCGCCTGGAGCTTCGCGAAGTGGTCGTCGTCGGCCTCCCCGTGGTAGGCCAGGAAGCTCACCTGGTCGTCGCGCAGGCCCAGCTGCTCCTTGAACCGCGCGGCCCACTCGGCGGCCTTCCCGGTGCCGAGGCCCTCGATGATGAACATCGCCCCGAGCAGCCCGACCGGATCCGGTTCGCTCGCCTTATGGAACATGAACGCCGACAGGGCCTCCGACCCGATGTTCTTGCGCCCGTTCCGGATCGCCTCGATCGAGCCGCCGCACGCGGCGTAGTCCCGCTCGATCATCATGAAGTCGCGGTGCTCCTCCGCGGCGTGCCCGATGGCGGCGCTGCGCAGGTCGAAGAAGTCGACCGAGAAGTTCGAGGCGGCCCGGGAGATCCAGCGGGCCCCGTCGGCGACCTGCTGGCGCAGGTTGAACAGCAGCCGCAGGTAGTCGTCCAGGGTGGACTCGCCGTCGGCGAGGCGCCGCATGACCGGGACGTCGTCGAGGCGCGCCTCGAAGTCCTGCCAGACCGCGTCGAGCCGCGCGAACACGTTCCCCTCTGCGGCCGCCACCGGCTCGCGGACCGCCGCCTCGGCCCGCTCCGGCACCTGGACCGATTGCGGCGCTTCGGGTCCCACGCACGTCAGGTGCGCGAACCCGAACGAGAACCGGCCCGACTCGGGCACGGCCAGCAGCACGGTCTGGCCCGGCTCGAACCGGCCGGTGCGCCAGCACTCCTCCAGGGCGATGAAGATTGAGGCCGCCCCGGTGTTCCCGCGCGTCTCCAGGTTCGAGAACCACCGGCCGGTGTCGATCTGCGCGCCCGTGGCCGCGAGCTGGTCGAACACGATGTCGCGGAACGCGTTCGTCGAGTAGTGGCACAGCACGTGGTCGAGCCGCTTGAGATCGATGAGGCCGCGCTGCGCGAGCGACGAGAACTCCTTCAGGCCCGCTTCGGCGAGCGCCCCGAGCATCGAGGTGTCCTGGCGCAGCAGCATCATCCCGGCCTGCTCGGCCGCGGCGGCGCTGCCCATGTCCTGCCAGGTCCGGCCCGCCGCGGGGGAGGACCCGTCGGTCCCGGCCCGCATGCACACGCCGTGCTCGTGCGCGAGCGACACGGTCCGCACCCAGTCGACGCGCAGCGACGGCCGGTCCGGCCGCGGCCGCCCCTCGACGAGCACCGACCCGGCGCCGTCGGAGAGCATCCACCGCAGGAAGTGCGCGTCGGTGTCGTTGCCGCCGTTGAACCTCGACGCCCGCAGCCACCGGGACGCCAGCTCGCTGCCGACCACGCCGACGCGCTCGCGGTCGCCGAGCCGCACCTTCGCCACGGCCGCGTCGAGCGCCGCGATGCTGGAGGCGCACACGCCCGCCGCCGACAGGAGCTGCATCGGGCCGCCGCCGAGGCGGCCGTGGACCATCGACGCGAACCCGGGCACCAGCAGATCCCCCTGGGTGGTCGCGGTGGCGAGCATGTCGAGGTCCTCGGCGATGTACCCGCGGTCGCCGAGCATGGACCGCAGCGCGTGCGCGGCGAGCTCCTCGTTCAGCTCGGTGGTGCGCCCGCGCTCGTCGAGGGCGTAGTGGCGCTTGGCGATCCCGTTCGCGGCGAGGATGCGGCGGCGGAGCCGGTCCCCGCGCCCGTCCACGCCCCCGAGGCGCGCGGCGATCTCGTCGTTCCCGACAGGGTCCCCGGGGAGGTACGCCCCGGCGGCGGTGATGAAGGCGTTCATGCCTCCATTGGGCCCCATGCGGGGCCGGTCGCGCATCCGCCGGATCGCTCATTTCGCGGGGGCGAAAGTACTCAGTCCCCGTCGATGCCCTGCTCGATCGCGTACCGCACCAGCTGCGCCCGGTTGTGCAGCTGGAGCTTCGCGAGGATGTGCTGCACGTGGTTCTGCACCGTCCGCGGCGACAGCGTCAGACGCGACGCGATCTCCTTGTACCCCAAGCCCTTCGCGACCAGGCGCAGCACCTCGGTCTCGCGGTCCGACAGCCGCGGCCGCTCGTCCGGCTCCGGCGTGTTCGCCAGCCGCCGGTACTCGCCGAGGACCAGCCCCGCCAGCCCCGGCGTGAACACCGCGTCCCCGGCCGCGACCCGCTCCACCGCCTCCGCCAGCTCCGCAGGCGACGCCGACTTCACGAGGTACCCCCTCGCCCCGGCCTTGATCGCCTCCAGCACGTCGGCGGACTCCCCGCTGGCCGACAGCACCAGCACCGCCGTCGGGCAGTCCTCCCCGAGGCCCTGGAGCACCGCGACCCCCGACAGGTCCGGCAGCTGCAAGTCCAGGATCGCCACGTCCGGCCGCAGGGACCTGATGCCCTCCAGCGCGGCCCGGCCCTCCCCGAACGCGGCGAGCACCCGGTGCCCGGCCCCCTCCAGGTCCCTGGCGATGGCCTCCCTCCAGATCGGATGGTCATCGACCACGACGAGCGTCGCCACCGGCACCTCCCTCGTTCCTCGGCACCCGCATCTCCACTTCCGTCCCCTCCCCGGGCGCCGAGACCACGGCGGTCGTCCCGCCGAGCTCCCGGATCCTGCCCTCGATCGACTGCGCCACCCCCAGGCGCCCCTCCGCGGCCGCCGCCGCGAGCCGCCCCGGCGCCATCCCCGGGCCGTCGTCGCGCACCGTGACCTGCACGGCCTCGCCGTCGTCCTCCACCAGCAGCCACACCTTCGTCGCCGCCGGGCAGTGCTCCCGCACGTTGTCCACCGCGCTCGCCACGGCCGCCGCGAGCTGCCGGGCCGTCTCGGCCGGGAGCAGCACCGGCGTCGCCGGGGCCGCCACCGACACCGTCGCCCCCGCGTGCCGCCCCACCAGGCCCCGCAGATCCCGCTGGCCCCCAAGGGGATCGCGGTACGACTCGGAGCCGATGAGCGCCCGCAGCGCCTCCTCCTGGCCCCCGGCGAGCCGCCCCAGCTCCGCGGCCTCGCCGCCGATCTCGGCGCCCCGCCGCTGCACCAGCGCCAGCACCTGGAGCACCGAGTCGTGGATGTCCCGCGCCAGCCGCTCGCGCTCGCGGACCGTCGCGCTCCGCTCCGCGGCCTCGCGCATCCGCTGCTCCGCGACCACCCCGAGCCGCACCAGGTGCCCGGCCGCGAACCCGGTGAGCACCAGCAGGACCGCCTCGTTCACGGTGCTGGAGTGGACGCCGCCGCGGAACACCATGCCCGTCGCCGCCACGACCGCGCCCGCGACGGCCCCCGACCGCCGCCCCCACGCCGCCGCCCACGCCAGGACCGCCCCGGCCATCCACGGCCCCACCGACACCGGCACCTTCTCCGACGCCAGCGCCCACGAGGAGGCCGCGACCGCCAGCACCGTCACCGCCAGGTCCGTGTACAGCGCCGCCGGCTCGTACCCGCGCCGCCGGTACCACTCGGTCGCGACCCAGGTCCAGCCCAGCAGGACCGCGACGAGCAGCGCCGCCCACACCGGCCGCGCCAGCGACTCGAACGCGAGCCCGCCCAGGAGCACCGGGTAGCCGAGCGCGACGAACCGGAACACCGTGTTCGCGCGCCGCAGCTGCGTCTGAATTCCCACTGAGGAATTCTCGCAGCCGCCCGGCGCCGGGCGGGTTCCCGTCCCCCGCGCCGTGGACCGCGGAAACTACAGTGACCTCATGTCCTTCTCCAGCCCACGGCCCGCCGCGATCGGCATCGACTTCGGCACCTCCCATACGGTCGCGACCATCCGGCGCGCGGACGGGCGGGTCCACCAGCAGTTGTTCGACGGTTCGCCGCAACTGCCCTCCGCGGTGTTCATGAACGACGAGGGCGGGCCGGTCGTCGGCGCCGACGCCGTCCATTCCGGGCGCCGCCGCCCGGAGCGGTTCGAGCCCAACCCCAAGCGCCGCATCGACGACGAGTCGATCCTCCTCGGCGAGACCGAGATCCCGGTGACCAGCGTCATCGCCGCCGTCCTCTCCCGCGTCGCCCGCGAGTGCGAGCAGACCCTCGGCTCCCTCGGACCCGTCACCGTCACCGTGCCCGCCGCCTGGGGTCCGACCCGCCGCCACGTCGTCGCCGACGCCGCCGCCGCGGCCGGACTCGGCCAGGTCGACCTCGTCGCCGAACCCGTCGCCGCCGCCTCCTACTTCATGGAGACCCTCAGCGTCGACGTGCGCCCCGGCAACGGCGTCGTCGTCTACGACCTCGGCGGCGGCACCTTCGACGCCACCGTCCTGCGCCGGGGCGCGAACGGCTTCGAGGTCCTCGCCGTCGACGGCGCCGACGACCTCGGCGGCCTCGACTTCGACCAGGCTCTCGCCGAGCACCTCGCCGCCACCGTCCAGCCCGAGGACGAGCGCTGGCAGCGCCTGGTGCACCCGACGGAGCCCGCGGACCTGCGCCACCGCACCGCGTTCATGGACGAAGTGCGCCAAGCCAAAGAGCGCCTGTCCCGCTCGGCCACCACCGACCTGACCATCCCGCTCCTCGACGTCGACACGCACCTCACCCGCGGCCAGCTCGAAGAGGTCTGCGCGCCCCTGGTGGCCCGCACCATCCGCGTCACCCAAGGGGTCATCCGCGAATCGGGCCTCGCGAAGGAGCAGATCACCGCCCTGTTCCTCGTCGGCGCCGCCTCCCGCATGCCCCTGGTCGCCACCAAGCTCCACCGCGAACTCGGCATCGCCCCGGCCGCCATCGAGCAGCCGGAGCTCGCCGTCTCCGAAGGCGGCCTGGTCGCCCAGCACACCATCTCCTCCCCGGTGAGCGTCCCCAGCCCCGCCCTGCCCCCGCAGACCGCCGCCCCGCAACCGGCTGTCCCGCAACCCACTCCGGTCCTCCCGCCGCCCGCGCCGGACACCAACCAGACCATGCCCCTCATGCACCCCTCGGCCCCCCAGCCCACCCCGCAGGCCGTCCCGAGCCACCCCAGCCCGATCACCCAGCCCGCCCTGGCCGCACCCCAGGGTCCGCCCCCCGGCCCGCCGATCCAGTACCCCCAGGGCCCCGCCTACCCTGCGCCGCAACCGGAACCGACCCCGTGGATCAAGTCGAGGCAGGGCCTGTCGGTGGTCGGCGCGGCCGCCGCCGTCGTGGTCCTCGCGCTGGCCGTCCTCATCGGACTGAAGTACCTGAGCGAGGACGACTCCGCCGACCAGGCGGGCGGCGCGGACCCGCAGAGCGAGAACAGCAGTGCTGACGACCAGAACGCCTCCTCCAGCAACGGCGAGGACCAGAACAACGCCGAGGCGTCGGACGGGCTCGTGCCGCTCGCCGACGCGGAGCAGGGCGACCTCGTCGGCGAGTTCGAGTCGGCCCACGTCGGCGCGGTCACCAGGGTCGCCGTCGGGCAGGCCGACAACGCGCCCGTCGCCATCACCGCAGGGGACGACTTCATCATCCGCATCTGGGACCTGAACTCCGGCGAGCTCAAGGACGAGTTCCGCGGCCACACCGACACGATCGACGTGCTCGCCACCTTCGAGTTCGAGGACCGGACCGTGGTCTTCTCGCGCGACTACGGGACCGAGGCCGTCTGGTACGCCGACGACCCCGACCACCCGATCGCCACCCGCGAAGCGGACTACGACACCGTCTACTGGGTCGGCGTCTGGGACGGCGTGCCCGCCTACATCTCCGGCTACGAGGTCGTGCAGATGTTCACAGGCGAGCCGATCGCCGACGTCTCCCTGGCCTACGCCGACCTCTCCGGCATCGTGGACGTAGACGGGACCCTGCGTTTCACCGGCGTCTACGAGAACCGCGTCTTCGTCGCGGACCTCGCGACCGGCGAGCCGACCACCGGCACGTTCGACCAGCTCGGCTACGACGTCACCGCCTATGCCGCGGGCGGCGCGGCCGGGAAGGCCCTGAGCCTCACCGTGGCCGCCAACGGCTCCGTGCAGGGCTGGGACCTCGCCGCCGCCGAACCGTACGGCGAGCCCGGCATGGAACTGCGCCAGGCGGTCACGCAGGCGCAGCTCATCGAGCTCGGCAGCGAGGCGATCGCGCTCCTCCAGGGCGACCAGGGCCTGAGCATGTTCGACCTCGGCACGGGCACGCAGCTCGGCGAGGCGTTCGCCCCGCACTCGGGCGAGGACCTCATCCAGTCCACCGCCGTGACCGAAGTGGACGGATACCCCGTCGCCGTCACCGGCTCCGCCGGCGGCGACGTCCAGGTCTGGGCCCTCCAGTAGCGCACGCGAAAGGGCGCGGCGGGACTCCCGCCGCGCCCTTTCCATTGCTCCTTAAGCGTTCTTGAGCCACACGGTCGTCTCACCCGGCAGCTCGCCCGAGTCGAACGGGCCGCTCGACAGCAGCGGCGTGCCCTCGGGCAGCGGCAGCGTGTCCTTCCCGAAGTTGGCCACGGCCTCCCAGCCGTTCGCGCGCCGCACGTGCAGCACGTCCGGGGCCGGGTAGCGCACCCATTCGAGCGTCTCGTCGGACTGCAACTCGCGCCGCAGCTCCAGCGCCCGCCGGTACAGCGTCAGCGTCGAGGCCGCGTCGCCGTCCTCGGCCTCCACCGACACCTTCCCGAACCAGTCCGGCTGCGGCAGATGCGCAGGGCCCGAACCGAACCCGAACGACGGGCCCTCCACGGTCCACGGGATCGGCACCCGGCAGCCGTCGCGGCCCACGTCCACTCCAGGGCTGCGGAAGAACGTCGGGTCCTGCCGCGCCTCGTCGGGAATGGTCGCGACCTCGCCGAGGCCCAGCTCCTCGCCCTGGTACAGGTACGCCGAGCCCGGCAGCGCCAGCATGAGCAGCGTCGCCGCCCGCGCCCGGCGCAGGCCCCGCGCCGCGTCCAGCTCCGGCTCGGTGCCGCGCGACAGCAGCCACGCCCGGTTGTACTTGCGCGGCTGGTCCCCGTTGGGCGGCAGGCCGTACCGGGTCGCGTGGCGCACCACGTCGTGGTTGGAGAACACCCACGTCGTGGAGGACCCCGAGGCCGCGGCCTGCGCGAGGTTCTCGGTGATGATGCCCCGGAACGCCTCCGGGTCGAAGTCCGCTTCGAGCAGGTCGAAGTTGAACGCCTGGCCCAGGCCTGCGGCGCTGGCGTAGCGGGCCCGGCGCGCCGCCGGGTTGACCCACGCCTCGGCGACGGCGATGCGCGGCGGGTCGTACTCGTTGAAGACGGCGCGCCAGCCGGTGTAGATCTCGTGGACCTCGTCGCGGTCCCACAGCGGGTGCGTGCCGGTGGCCTTGTCGATCGCGTCGAGCTGGGCCTGCGACGGCAGGTCCGCGGGGAGGTCCTTCGCGAGGGCGTGCGCGACGTCGACGCGGAAGCCGTCCACGCCCCGGTCGGACCAGAACCGCAGGGTCTTCAGGAAGTCCTCGCGCACTTCCTCGTTGCGCCAGTTGAAGTCCGGCTGCTCGGGCGCGAACAGGTGCAGGTACCACTGGCCGTCGCCGACCGCGGTCCACGCCGGGCCGCCGAACGCCGAGACCCAGTCGGGGGCGGGCGACAGCTCGCCGTGCTCGCCGAGGCCGTCGCGGAAGACGTACCGGTCGCGCTCGGGGGAGCCCTTCGGGGCGGCCAGCGCGGCTTGGAACCACTCGTGGCGGTTCGAGGAGTGGTTCGGGACGATGTCGACGATGAGCTTGATGCCCCTGGCGTGGAAGGCGGCGACCATCGCGTCGAAGTCGTCGAGGGTGCCCAGGCGCGGGTCGACGTTCCGGTAGTCGTCCACGTCGTAGCCGCCGTCGGCGAGCGCCGACGGGTAGAACGGGCTGAGCCACACGGCGTCGACGCCGAGCCGCGCGAGGTAGTCGGCGCGGGAGGTGATCCCGGGCAGGTCGCCGACGCCGTCGCCGTTCGCGTCGGCGAAGCTGCGCGGGTAGATCTGGTACACGGTGGCCTGGCGCCACCAGTCGGCGCCGGTCTGAGCAGCCATCTTGGGTGCCTTTCGGTGGTGGTGGGCCGCGCCGGGGCGCGGGCCGGAATGATCTCGTGATTAAATCTAATACCAAAATCAAATCACTCCCGCCATACTGAGGCAGCGAAGGCGAGGTGTCAAGAGGCGTGACCGAGACCGAAGACCGGACCCACCCGCAGCGGCGCGCGAACGCCGCGGCGGTGCTGGACCGCGCCTGGGACTGCGCGGCGTTCACCGCCAGCGACGTCATCGCCGCGACCGGCCTGACCCGCTCCACCGTGATCGCCCTGTGCGACGAGCTCGTCGACCGCGGCTGGCTCGCCGAGCTCCCCAACGCCCGCGCCGCCGGGGGCGAGTACCGCAAGGGCCGCCCCGCCCGCCGCTACGAGCTGCGCGCCGACGCCGGGACCGTCCTCGGCGTGGACGCCGGCCAGCACTGCATCACCGCGACCGCCGCCGACCTGCGCGGCCGTGAGCTCGCCCGCGCCCACCGGGCCGCCGACCCCGACGGCGACGACCCCGCCGCGCGACTGGCGGCCGCCGACGCGACGATCGCCGAGGTCCTCGACCGCGCGGGCGCCCGCCCCGGGTCCGTCCTCTGCGTCACCGTCGGCGTCCCCGCCCCCGTCGACCTCGACGGCGCCTCGCCCGAAGGCCAGCGCCGCTTCTGGGCCCGCATGAACCCCGGCTACGCCGCCCACTTCCGCGGGCGCGGCTGGCTCACCGAAGTCGAGAACGACGCGAACCTGGCCGCGCTCGCCGAAGGCGCGCTCGGCGCGGGCGCGGGGGCCTCCTCGTACATCGCGCTGGTCTCCGGGGAGCGCTTCGGCGCTGGCTACGTCGTGGACGGCCACCTCGTGCGCGGCCGCTCAGGGGCCGCCGGTGAACTGCGCCTGCTCACGCTCGTGGACGGCGTCGGCTCGACCCACGGCATCGGGAACCTGCTGCGCCGCTGGGCACTCGAGGTCCGCGCCGAAGGCGCCGCCGACCCCGGCAGCGCGATCATGACCGCCCCCGCCGCGGACCTCGGCGCCGAACTCGTCCTCGCCGCCGCGGCGGCCGGGGACCCGGCCGCGCTCGACCTCTCGGAGCGGATGGCCGAGCGCCTCGCAAGGATCTGCGCGGTCCTCGGCGGCCTGCTCGACGTGGAGCGGATCGTCCTCGCGGGCGCGGTCGCCGCGTCGCTTGACCCGGTCCTCAAGCGCGCGTCCGAGCGCCTCGGCGAGCTCGCCCACCCGCCCGGCCCCGAGCTCGTGGCCTCCACGCTCGGCGGCGGGGTCGTCAGCCTCGGCGCGGTCACCCGCGCCCTGGAGGTCGTCAGGACCAACGCCCTCGATCTGGAACCGTTGCGGTCCTAGCGGATCGAGGCGACCAGCTTCGAGTAGTCGCCGAACGCCGAGTCCACCATGTCGGCGTCGAGGCCGTACCGCTCCAGCGAGTACTCGTGGTTGCGGCGCATGCCCGGCCGCGCGAGCACGTCGTCGAGGTTGCCCTCCTCGCGGTGGCTCCAGTGCAGGCCCAGGCGCTCGAAGATGCGGGGGAGCTGCCCGTGCGGGTCGGCCGTGAGCGCGTGGTACGACACGTCGACCATCCGCTCCGGCGGGATGTCCAGGCGCGACATGCGGCCCTGCTCGACCATCCACGACAGCGACGCGAGCCATTCGCGGCCGATCTCGCGGGTGTCGTAGCGGCGGTTGCACAGCGCCGTCCCGGTCTCCACCAGGGAGCACCAGGAGCCCATGACGGTCTGCGGGTCGCGGTGGGTCCACAGAATGTGCGCGTCGGGGAAGACCTTGAGGAGCGCGTCCAGGTTGTACAGGTGGAACGGGGACTTGAGGACCCAGCGCCGGGTCCGGTCGCCGGTCTGGAGCACCTGGAGGAACTCCTTGAGGTACTGGTAGTCCGGGACGAAGTCGCGCTGCGCCAGCCACTCCCGGTACCCGTTGAGCTTGAAGCGGGTGCCCCACTGGAGGCCGTGCGGGAGCGCGAGCACGCACTCCTCGGGGGTCTCGGCGGTGCTGGGGTGGATGGTCTCCCAGATCGGGGTGATGACGTTGACCGCGGCGGAGATCCGCCGGGCCTTCTTGAGGCGCTGCTCGCGCAGCTTCGGGTCGATGTCGAACCGGTCGGCGTGGTGGAACTCCCACATCATCGGCGCCCGGTTCCCGTCCGGCGCGGCGATCACCTTGTGCGCCAGGGTGGTCGCGGTCCGCGGGAGGCCCACGACCACGATCGGCCGGTCGATCGGCTGGTGCGCGATATCGGGGTGCTCGGCGTGGAGCCGCTTGATGCGCAGCCGGTTCTCCATGCGCATCTGGAGCTCCGAGACCGTCGCGGTCCAGCCGAGGAACGAGATGTCGCGGACCTTCGCGAAGCGGCGCATGAGGTCCCGGTAGTCCTCGATGAACGCGGGGTCGATGCCCGCGCTCGCGCCCGCGGCCTGCTCGGCCTTCTCCACCGCCTGCTCGAAGGCCTTGTCCGGGTTCCGGACCGCCTTCGCGAGGGCGGGGGACATGACGGCGTTCAGGGGCTTGACCCAACCGGCGACGCGGCGCATAGGGGTACGTCCTCTCGGGGCAGTGGAACGAACGCGAGCCAGTCTCTCACGCCTGGTCCGCGGGGACGTTTCGGGCGCGTCTCAGACCCGTTCGCGCGGCGGCGGGGCCTGCGGCAGCGGGGCCGCCGCGGGCGAGAGCGGCGGCGCGGCCCGGCGCCGCTTCGCGCGCCACCGCAGGGGCAGCAGCACCGCCGCGAACCCGAGCGCGATCAGCGGCAGGAACGGCAGGATCACGCCGAGCGCCACCGACAGGCCCACGAGCAGGCCCAGCGCCCCGTCGAAGCCCACCACGAGGCCGTCCCAGAACGAGTCCGGCCCGGTGTAGCCCTCCTCCGCGCGCACCGCCTCCGGCGCGGTCACGGTGAAGTCGATGGTGGACAGCGCGATCCGCTCCTCCAGTTCCGCGAGCTGCTGCTGGAGCGAGGCCAGCTCGCCCTCCCGCGTCGCCAGCTCGGACTCCAGGTCCAGGATCGCCGACACCGAGTCCGCGTCGGCCAGCAGCTGGCGCACGCGGTCGACGCTTGCGCTCTTCGTCGCGATGTACGACTCCAGGTCCACCACCGCCTCGGTCACGTCCTCAGTGGTCACCGACCGGCCCACCTCGGTCTCCGCGAGCGCGGTCAGCCCGTCCATGGCCTCCTGGAAGTGCTCCGACGGGATGCGCATCGTCAGCCGCGCCGTGCCCGCGACCCCGCCGTCCTCGGTCGCGGTGAGGTCCCGCTCGTCCGCGGTCACGTACCCGCCGAACGACGCCGCGAGGTCCCACACGTCCTCGGCCACCCGGTCCGGATCCGGGTCCTCGACCTCGAGCGCCGACTCGTAGACCACGGCCCGCTCACCGGCGCTCACCTGCGGATCGGCGACTCCGCCGGTCTCGCCCGCACCGTCGGCGGCGCCCTCGTCGACCGCGACGCCCCCGTCCTCCGGCGCCGCCTCGCCCGACCCGCCGCCCGCATCCGAGCAGCCGAAGAGGAGCAGTGCCGCCGCAGCAGCCACAATGGATATCCTGAACGTGCGCATGTGCTGCCTCGCAAGGGGGTAGGAGGGGTGGCGGCCAGGGATCCGCCGCCACTGCCAATGATCCGTGCGCTGCGTCACGGTCCGGGAACGAACCGCTATCGGTCGGGAGGGATCCGACATCGCTCCGGATACTGTTGCCATAGACTTGCAATAAGCACCGCGACCGAACCGAGGAGCACCATATGACCGCCAGCGACCCGAGCACCGGACCGAACCCGGGCGACACCGGCACCGCCCGGCCGATCGTCCACTACGGCGACCCCGTGCTCCACCGCGCGCTCGCACCCGTCGAGTCCTTCGACGGCGCGCTGGCGTCCCTCGTCGAGGACATGTTCGCGAGCATGTACGCCGCGAACGGGGTCGGCCTGGCCGCCAACCAGATCGGCGTCGACGCCCGCGTCTTCGTCCTCGACTGCGAGGACGCCGACGGCGAGCGCACCGTCGCCGCGGTCGTCAACCCGGTCCTCATCCTGCCCCCGCCGCCGCGCGACCTCATGGTCGGCGACGAGGGCTGCCTCTCGGTCCCCGGCCCCTTCACCGACACCCCGCGCGCCGCCACCGCCGCCGTCGAGGGCTTCGATCCGGCCGGGAACCCGATCCGCATCGACGGCACCGGCACCCTCGCCCGCTGCCTCCAGCACGAGACCGACCACCTCGACGGCACGGTCTACGTCGACCGCCTCCCCGCCAAGACCCGCAAGCGCGTCCTCGCAGAAGCGGGCCTGCGCTGACTCTGTCGCACCCCTCGGGCACCATCGGTCCCATGCGATACGAGGAAGTGAAGGCCGACCTGCGCGCGGCCTACGACGCCGACGCCGACCGCCGCGCGGCCATGGACGACGCCCCCTGGAAGCGCGCCGAGCGCGCCCGCTTCGCCGCCCACCTGCGTGAAGCGGGAGCGACGACCCTCCTGGAGATCGGCGCGGGCCACGGCGTCAGCGGCCGCGCCTTCGCCGACGAGGGCCTCACCGTCACCTGCACCGACCTCTCGCCCGCGCTCGTCGCCCACTGCCGCGCCCAGGGCCTCGACGCCCGCGTCATGGACTTCGCGCACCTCGACTTCCCCGACGCCGCCTTCGACGCCGTCTTCGGCATGAACTGCCTGCTGCACGTGCCGAAAGCGGAGCTGCCCGCCGTCCTCGACGGCATCGCCCGCGTCCTCGCCCCCGGCGGCCTGCTCTACTGGGGACAGTACGGCGGCGACGACTTCGAAGGCGTCTGGGACGGCGACGCGTACGAGCCGAAGCGGTACTTCTCGTTCTTCACCGCCGACGCGATCGAGCGCCTCGCGCAGGAGCACTTCACGCTCGTGGAGGCCGTCCGCGTCACCATCGACGGGAACATCGACCAGTTCCAGGGCCTCGTCCTCCGCAGGCCCTGAGCCCCAAGGACACCCGAACGGGCCTAGGGCCTGTCCTGGCAAGGGCGCCGATCCGGCTCTATCCTCGGCTCAGGCCGCCGCGGCGCGGCCCCAGGGACGGAAGGGGGAGGCGCATTGCCAGCTGAGCGCCACCAGATCGCCGAACTCGTCGCGACCGGCAAGGACGGCCGCATGTACGCGACCGAGCCGGACAAGCTCCGCCGCCTCGTGCACTTCGAGCTCGCCCGCGAACCCCGCCTGCCGCAGCCGGAGCTGCGGCTGGCCGGGGTCGGGCTCGTCGCCCTCGGCGACTACGCCGCCGCGCAGCGGGTCCTCGCCGCCGCCGTCGAGCGCGCCGAGACGCCGAGCCAGGAGGTCGCCGCCCTCGTCAACCTCGGCGACGCCCACCGCTACCCTGGCGCCCTCGACGCCGCCGAACCGGTCTACCGCCGCGCCATCGAGCTCGCCCGCACCCGCTGCCCCGAGCTCGTCCACTTCACGCTCCAGCACTACGGCAAGCACCTCATCGACGCCCGCCGCCCGCACCTCGCCGTCGACGTCCTCGCCGAGGTCCTCGAGATCCGCGAGCGCCTCGGCGACCCCGCCCTGATCGCCTCGACACAGGACGCGCTGAGCCTCGCCCGCGCGGCCGTCGGGCAGCGTACGATCTGACCGCGCCGCGAACCGAAGCGAAGGAGCACCATGCCCGCCGACACCGCAGACGCGAACCTGAAGGCCGCCAACGGCCTCGCCCGGCTCTCGGGGATCCTCCGCGCCGAGGCCGCCAACGGCCTCTTCTGGGGCGCCGGACCCGACGAGGAGGCCCGCCTGCGGCGCCTGCGCAACCTCGCCGCCGCGCTCCTCGCCCAGATCGACCACCGCCCCTACGAGGCGATCCTCGCCGTCTACGAGGCCGACACGGGCCTGCGGACCCCCATCCCCGGCACCGAGCTGCGCATCGACTGCGCCGACGGCACGCGCCTCGTGCGGCGCCGCCGCCTCAGCCGCACCTCCGGCACTCTCGGCCAGCGCCTCGAGACCGTCGCCGCGGCCCTGCGCACCCGCGCCCCGGCCGAACCGGTCGCCATCGCGGACACCGACCTCGCCGGCCTGCCGTGCCCGCACACATTCCTGCTCGTCTACGAGCTGGAGACCCACCTCGACGCGGCCGCCGCCGCGGCCCTCCTCGAACCGACCGAGCCCGACCTCGAAGGCGACGTGCCGAGCCTGAACCCCTCGGCCTCCGCCCAGGAGCCGGACCACGGCCCGCTCGCGGTCGGCCCGGTCGTGCGCCAGCTCCTCGACGCCGTCGCCGCGCTCGCCAAGGAGTCCCTGGCCGTGACCGACGACTTCTACGAACGCGAACGGCAGCAACGGGTCCTGGCCCTGTGCGAGTCGGCCGTCGCCTCCGATGTCGACTACCCGCGCATCGACTGCGGGGACCTCGCCGCCGACTGCGTCGCCACCGGCGCCGACGCCGCGGTCTTCGACGAGACCGGCCGGCTCCTCGTCATCCAGCGCACCGACACCGGCCAGTGGGCGGTGCCCGGCGGCGCCGCCGAGGTCGGCGAGCCGGTCGGGCTCGCCGCGGTCCGCGAGGCCTCCGAGGAGACCGGCCTCGACGTGGAGCTGACGGGCCTGTCGTGGGCGTTCGACAAGCGGGACACCAAACTCGGCGACGACCGCATGCCGATGATCATGAGCTTCACCGCCCGCGCCCTCGACCCCGAGCAGCCGCTGCGGCTCGCCGAGCTCGAAGCCTCCGACGCCCGCTGGATCACCCGCGAGGAGGCGGAGAGTGCGGACCACCTCCGCGACCTGTTCTTCCGCGGCCACGAGCTCCGCATCCCCGCCGCGTTCGCCCGCCACCGCGGCGAGCGCTGAGGGCTACCAGAGCCAGGTCGCGCACGACTCCTGGACCGCCAGCTCAGCCTGGGCCTCCTCGTCGGAGTCGGTCTCGGTCGCGTAGTACCAGTTGAGGTCGTCCAGGCACGCGCGCATCGACTCCGCGTCCGCGGCCTGCACCTCGAGGTCGCCCAGCTGCGTCTCGGCGGCCTCCAGGTCGTCTTCGAGCTGCGCGATCTCCGCTTCGCGGTCCTCGATCTGCGCGGTCACGTCGTCCAGGTCGCCGCTGGTGCGCAGCCACAGCGCCAGCGACAGGGCCGCGCCCGCGAACCCGATCACGGCCACCACCGCCAGGACCGGGACCATCGGGGAGCGCCGCTGCGGCGGCGGCCCCGGCGCGAGCAGGGGCTGCGTGAGCGGCTGCGACAGGCCGGGCTGCATCGGCACCGGCTGGGTCGGCACGTACCCGGGGGCGGCGGGCTGGCCGACGGGGGAGTAGGCCGGAGGGGCGCTCTGGGGCTGCGAGTACCCGGGCGGGGCGCTCTGCGGCTGCTGGGGCTCGCCGTCGCCGAGGCTGTAGTGCGGGGGCGGGTTGTACGTCATGACGGGCTCCTTCGACGGGTGTTGTCCGTCCACCGTAGGACGGCGGTGCGAACCGGGACGGTCGCCGGTGATCCGACGACCGCGCGTGTGCCGCGGTTGCACCCGTGATGCAACCGTGACACGAAGGTCCGACAGTCCCTTTCTCGCACACCCTTCGCGGGACCCCTACCGGAGGCGGGCGCGGCCGTGACCGCGCCCGCACTCCGCTACGCGGCCTTGATGGTCCCGCCGTCGATCACGTGGTCCGCGCCGTGGATGTTCAGCGCCCGGTCCGAGAGCAGGAACGCCACCAGGTCGGCGACCTCCTCGGGCTCGCCGATGCGGCCCGACGCGATCCCGAACTGCGACGGGATGCCCGCCAGCAGGTCCGCGTGCGCGACCCCGAACGCCTCGGCCACCTTGCCGCCGAACCGCTCCTCGTCGCGCCACAGCGGCGTCCCGATGACGCCCGGCGACACCGTGTTCACGCGCACGCCCAGCGGCGCGACCTCCTCGCTGATCCGCTTGGAGAACATCGTCAGCGCGGCCTTCGCCTCGGCGTACCCGACCGGCGAGCCGGTGGGCACGCGGGCGTTCACCGACGAGACGTTCACGATCGCCCCGCGCCGCTCCACGATCCCCGGCAGCGCCGCGCGCGTCGTCCGCACCGCGCTGAACAGGTTGAGCGCGAACACCTCCGCCCACTGCTCGTCGGGGATGTCGAGGAACCCGCCGACGGCCATCCGGTCGGCGTCGCCGCCCCCGACGTTGTTGACCAGGAAGTCGATCCCGCCGACCGCCTGCACGGCCTCGGCCACGATCGCCTCGGCCCCTTCGCGGGTCGACAGGTCCGCCGCGATCGCGGCCGCCGCGGTCTTCTCCAGTTCCGGCGTGACCGTGCGCGCCGCGCCGACGACCCGGACGCCTTCGGCCGCAAGGGCTTCCGCGACCGCGAGGCCGATGCCCCGGCTCGCGCCGGTGACGAGCGCGGTCTTGCCGTTGAGTCCCAGTTCCATGATGTCGCCTTCCGATAGATGCAGTTCTTGAACTACAGGTCAAAAATTAGGGTGAGAAAAACGCCCTCTCGCGAGGGCGCGGTCGCGGACTAGAAGCCCGCCAGGGCCGACTCGATGATCCCGTGCAGCACGGGGCCGTCGTAGGTGCGGGCCATGACGCGCAGCCCGACGATCGTGTTCATGAGCAGCAGCGCCTGCGCCCGCGGATCGACCTCCGGCGCGACGTCGCCGTCGCGCTGGCCGCGCCGCAGCCGCTCGGTGAGCAGCTCGACGGTCCGGTCCGTCATGCGCAGCACCGCCTCGGTGGCCTCGGCGTCCCGGCCGCCCAGCTCCAGCGCGGTGTTCGCCGCGAGGCAGCCGCGCCGCACCGGGCCGTCCAGGTCCGTGTCCACCAGGAACTCCAGGTAGGCCCGGATGCGCTCCTTGGCGGTGCCCGGCTCGTCCAGGTACGCCTCGGTCAGCTCGGAGCCGCCGCGGCCGTACAGCTCCAGCGCCTTGCCGAACAGCTCGCGCTTGGACCCGAACGCGTGGTAGAGGCTGCCCTTGCCCACGCCGGTGGCCTCGGCGAGGTCGGCGGGAGAGGTCCCCGCGTACCCGCCGGTCCAGAACGCCTCCATCGCCTGCGCGACGACCGCGTCCGGTTCGAATTCCTTCGGCCTGCCCATGCCGAGAAGCCTAACCCGTTCTTGACTCAAGGGTCAACAATAATGTGCGACCGATCACTAATGATTCGTCATCCTTTGGGGCCCAACGGATCACGTTCCCGTGAACGCCGCTTGTCGGCTCCCCGACGCGGCGGTTGCCGCGTTTGCCGGGCCGGGCGATACTAGAGCGGTGCTCAAACCCCTAGCCATCGCCTCCGATCTGGACGGTACGCTGCTCGCCCCCGGCGGCATCCTCTCCGAGCGGACCCGCGACGCCCTCGCCGCCGCCCGCGCCGAGGGCGTCGCGATCGTCGCCGTCACCGCCCGCACCCCCTACGGCGTCGACGTGCTCACCGACCTCCTGCCGCTCCTCGACGGCGCGATCTGCGCGAACGGCGCCATCGACTACGCCCCCGCGACCGGCCGCATCCGCGTGCTGCGCTCGATCCGCCTCGGGGCCGCCCGCCGCGCGGCCGCCGCCGTCGCCGAGCGCCTCCCCGACGCCGTCTTCGCCGTCGAGACCGGCACCGGCATCATCGGCGAGGAGGCCTACCGGCCCCTCGTGGGCTCCACGAACTGGGACTTCGCCGCCGGTGTCGACGCGGTCTTCAAGCGCGCCAAGCGGGCCGTGAAGCTCAAGGTCTACTGCGCCGAGCGCACCGGCGAGGAGATGGCCGCCGCCGTCGCCACCGCCGACCTCGGCGGCCTCTCGATGTGCCACTGGGGCGACTTCGGGATGCTCGACTTCAACGCCCGCGGCGCCGACAAGGCCTTCGGCCTCGCCTCCTGGTGCAAGGAGCGCCGCATCGGCCCCGACGAGGTCGTCGCCTTCGGCGACATGCCGAACGACGTCCCGATGCTCGCCTGGGCCGGCCGCTCCTACGCGATGGGCGACGCCCACCCCGAAGCGGTCGAGGCCGCCACCGACCGCACCGCGACCAGCGCCGAAGACGGCGTCGCACAGGTCATCGAAGCCCTCCTCGCAGGTGACACCGCCGCCGCGGCTTAGCAATCCCAAGGTCCACAACCGAATCCACTGTGTCCGAAATTGTCGGAAGTATCGGGACTTGTCGGTCAATTGTATGATTAGACTCCCTTTGGCCTCCCCTTCGGTGCGGCGTCACGATCGCCGGGCCGAGAAAGGAACGGACACATGCACATGAAGCGAAGGCTCGCCGCGGCCGGCGTCGCCCTGGGGGTCGCCGCGGCGGCCACCGGCGCCGCCGCGTACACCGCGCAGGCCGACCCGGCCGGTCCGTCCACCTCCACCGAACCCGTCACCTGGACCGTCGACGGCCTCACCGCCGCCGACGTCGCCGAACTCGAGACCCTGGGCTTCGACATCGCCGCCGAGCACGGCGGCGAGGCCCAGATCATCGGCGACGAGGCCGTCGCCGACGACCTCCGTGCCCTCGGCCACGAGCCGGAGTTCTTCGACACCGTCTACAAGGACCTCGGCGCCGCCGCGCAGCAGGAGGGCACCTACTACGGCGGCTACCGCACCGTCGACGCCATCGAGGCCCACCTCCAAGACGTGGCCGACGCAAACCCGTCGCTCACCCGCCTCCACGACATCGGCGACTCCTGGCTCAAGACCCAGAACGACGGCGGCCACGACATCTACGCCATCTGCGTCACCGCCATCGCCGACGGCGACTGCGAGCAGGACCCCGACTCCGCGAAGCCCCGGTTCTCCCTGATCGCGCAGATCCACGCCCGCGAGATCGCCACCGGCGAGATCGCCCTCCGCTGGATCGACAAGCTCGTCGCCGGATACGGCACCGACGCCGAGGTCACCGACCTCCTCGACTCCACGGAGGTGTGGGTCGTGCCCGTCGTCAACCCCGACGGCGTCGACGTCGTCTCCTCCGGCGGCGACGACCCGGTCCTCCAGCGCAAGAACGTGAACGACTCCGCGGGCAACTGCGGCTCCAGCGCCGGGATCGACCTCAACCGCAACTCCTCGTTCGAGTGGGGCGGCGACTCGTCCAACCCGTGCGCCGAGACCTACCAGGGCGCCTCCGGCGCCTCCGAGCCCGAGACGCAGGCGATCGAGGACTGGCTCCGCGCCCTCCACCCCGACCAGCGCGGCGAGGGCCAGGACGACGCGGCCCCCGCCGACGCCCGCGACGTCTTCCTCACCCTCCACTCCTACGGCGAGTACATCATCGTCCCGTGGGGCTTCACCTCCGACGCCGCGCCGAACGACGCGGCCCTGCGCGCCCTCGGCGCGGACATGGCCGAGTCCAACGGCTACTTCGTCGGCACCAACGACGACACCGTCGGCTACAGCACCAGCGGCACCACCGACGACATGGCCTACGGCGAACTCGGCGTCGCCTCGTTCACCTTCGAAGTCGGCCCCGACTTCGGGAACTGCGGCGGGTTCTTCCCCGCGTTCTCGTGCGTCGAGGACACCCTCTGGCCCGAGAACGAGGGCGCCATCATGACCGCGGCCCAGGCCGCGGCCGCGCCTTACGCAGGCTGAACACCCGTCCCGGCGGGCTCCGGCCCGCCGGGACGGCCCGATTTCCCCGAACCGCCGCCGCGCCCCGCCGACCCGCCCATACTGACCGGACCACGGACACGAGGCGAGGAGCGGACGATGTCGGACACAGGTGAAGGCAAGAGCGGCAGGGGACTGCGCCGCCTCATCACGGCGGTCGTCATCATCGCGCTCGCCGTCTGGTTCATCCTCGCCAACACCGAGACCGTCGGCATCAAGCTGTGGGTCGTGCGCGTCGAGACCCCCATGTGGATCATGTTTGCGGTCATCTTCATCGCGGGCTGGGCCGTCGGCGCCCTCCTGCGCCGCCGCTCCGCGAAGAAGAACGCCTGACCTGCCGTGGACCGGATCCGCGGCGGCCCGCGCCCGCTCGGCGAACCGCTACAGGATCAGGCGGGGCCGGCCGCCTCAGCGGCAGCGGTAGAAGACCACCTCTTTACCGAAGTCGAAGGTGTCGTTGACGGCGAGGTGCTCGGCGAGCCGCCGCTCGACCTCGGTGACGATGCCCTCGAACGCCTCGTCGCCGCATTGGAAGAACGACCGGGCCGACCGCAGGTAGTCCAGCATCGGCTGCGGGTCGGGCACGGCCACGACACCGGTGCGCACATGGGCCTCGACGGAGTCGAACTCGGCTTCGAGGTAGCCGGGGGCGTTCTCGGAGTTGAAGTGCCCCACGGTCGTCGAGCCCGTGTAGCCAACGGACTCGGGGACCGATGCGGCCGCCCGGTCCCACAGTCCGTACAGCTCTGCCATGTCGGTGCCCGCGTTGGTGGAGACCAGGAGCGTGCCGCCCGGCTTGAGGACCCGGCGGAACTCCGCGACGGCCTTGGCGACATCGGGCACGTGGTAGAGCATGTGCATCGCGAGGACCGCGTCCACGCTGGCGTCCGGGTAGGGGATCGCCTGGGCGTCGGCGACCATGGCCGGCTCCGGGACCTCGCTGAGCATCCCGGGGGACTTGTCGATCGCGACCACGGTCGCTTCCGGTCGCTCGGCGCGGATGCGCTTGGCGTACCGCCCGAACCCCGTGCCGACGTCGAGGACGTACCCGAGGTCCTCTGGAAGGAGTTCGAGTGCCAGCGCTTCGGGATCGAAGTGCGGTGTGCGGTACCGGTAGATGCCGACCCGGGCCTTGAGATTGCCCGTGTGCCGGTAGTTCTCCATCGTGCGCTCGACGTCGACGACCATGCAGTGCCCCTTCGCGAGTGGAGCCGACGAGGCTACCGCGCCGATCCGGGCGCCGCAACCGCTGCGCGAGTCCGCGGGGCGGGCTAGGGTGGGCCGTATGCATGTCGTCATCGCCGGAGGGCACGGACAGATCGCGCTGCTCCTGACCGAGATCCTGGCCGCAGAAGGACATTCCGTCACCGGGCTGATCCGCAAACCCGAGCAGGCCGAGGACATCGCGGCGATCGGCGGGCGCCCGATCGTCATCGACCTCGAGCAGGCCGACGCCGAGCACCTCGCGGGGCTCCTCGCCTCCGAGACGGACGGGGCCGTCGACGCGGTCGTGTTCGCCGCGGGCGCCGGGCCCGGCAGCGGGGCCGCGCGCAAGGGGACCGTCGACCACGGCGCCTCGGTGCTCCTCGCCGACGCCGCAGTGGCCGCGGGCGTGCGCCGCTTCCTCCAGATCTCCAGCATGGGCGCGGGAACCGCCCCCGATCCGTCGCGCGACGAGGTCTGGGCCGCCTACATCGAGGCGAAGACCGCCGCCGAGGAGGACCTCAAATCGCGGGACCTCGACTGGGTCATCGTGCGGCCCGGGGCGCTCACCAACGACGCCCCGACCGGCGCCGTGCTGCTCGCCGACCCGCCCGCGGGGCGCGGCGAGGTGACGCGCGCGGACGTCGCCGCGGTGCTCGCCGAGATCCTCAAGACCCCCGCCGTGACCCGGCGGGTGCTCGAACTGCGCGGCGGGGAGGACGCCGTGTCGGACGCCGTGTCCGCCTTCGCGTCCTGACACCGTCCGCAGTGGTCTGATTCCCCGCTGCAAACGCATATGCGGATTGCGTCGGCGAATCCGAGTGCTCGATACTGTACCGATGCGATTTGGTGTGGTTCCTTCCTCTGTCCGCCGCGACGTCCTCAACTGGCACGGCGAGTCGGGCCGCGCATGGCTCGACGACCTCCCCAGGACGGTCTGGAGCCTCACGCGCCTGTGGTCGCTCCGGTTGGACGGGCCGCCCTACGACGGCGGATCGCACTCCTACGTGGTCCCGGTGCGCCGCGAGGACGACTCCCCGGCCGTCCTCAAAGTCATCTACCGCGACGAGGAGAACCGCGGCGAACCGACTGCGCTGCACCGGTATCAAGGGGACGGGGCCGTCGAACTCTACGACTTCGACCCCGCGACCGGCGCGATGCTCATGGAGAGGGCCGTCCCCGGCAACCGCCTCAAGTCCACCCGCTTCTTCGGCCACAAGACCCCCGCGGCCGCCTGGCGCCGCATCGGCATCGCCACGGGCCTGTACCGGCGCCTGTGGCGCCCTTACGAACCCGTCGAGGGCTACCCGGACCTACCCGCCGCCACCGAGATGC
This sequence comes from Glycomyces sp. NPDC047369, assembly GCA_040643255.1. Classification (GTDB taxonomy): domain Bacteria; phylum Actinomycetota; class Actinomycetes; order Mycobacteriales; family Micromonosporaceae; genus Glycomyces. The sequence continues at coordinate 126,524 of JBEYTX010000008.1, forward strand.
TCGACGGCTGGCGCGCGGCGTACGGCGCGCCCGGCGCCGACGTGCGCCGCCGCCTCGGCGACGACCGCCTCCGCGAGGCGCTGGCCCGCTGCGACGACCTCATGGACGCGCCCGAGGCCGGCATCGGCAACCGCGACACGCACCTGACGAACATCGTGTCCGCCGAACGGGAGTCGTGGCTCGTCATCGACCCCAAGCCCTACATCGCCGAGCGCGCCTTCGACGGCGGGTACTTCCTCTTCACGCAGGAGATGTACGGCCCGCACAGCGGCCGCGACCTGCTCCGCGCGGTCGCCGACGGCCTCGGGGCCGACGCCGAACGCGTCAAGGCGTGGGCGCTGCTGCGCTTCGCCGCGTTCGTCGCCCACGACGCCGACGAGCGCGAGCTCGACGCGGCGTCGAAGGCGATGCGGGAGCTCGAGGACGCCTGACCGGAGTCGCCCGACTCCGGTCGGGGCGGCCCGCTTTCGGAATCAAGCGCTTTCCGGCCCGATCGGGTGAAAAAGCTCCGGGTCGGATTCCCGACTCCGCGGCGAGTCGCCAACGGGTCGAAACGTCCCTTCAGGACTCAGTCGCGGCCTGCGCGGCGGCTCGCCAGGAGCCCGCGCAGGCCGATCACCCCGATCGCGACGCCGAGCCCGAACGAGGTCGCCGCGAGCGCCAGGTGGACCCAGAAGTAGCCCGTCGGATCACCCGCGGCGTCGAACGCGAGGCCGCTGACGTCCTTGAACAGATTCTTTACGAAGGTCGACCATACGATCAGCGACCACACGCCGAACGCGAGGAGGAACACGGAGACGCCGCGACTGAGCTTCATCCGCCCAGTATCGGGGCCCCGCGACCGCCCGGACATTCCGGGCGCGCCCCACCGGTCGCCGGTCACGTCCCGGCCCGCCCGGGGCCGCTTCCGCCGACCGCCCCGCCGGGTCCGCCTACTATCCTGGGCATTGGAGACCCGGTGTCACTCTGTGCGGCAGTTGCGTGCATACCGTGGTCTGCGATGATGGAGACCGGATTGTCATCAATGCATGGAATGGCGGGCCCGGACATGAGCGGACCTGAGAACCCGATGCCCAGCGGGTATCCCGACCCCGAGACCGTGGGTTGGCTCCGCACTGAGGAGATCGAGTTCCTCGAACTCCACATCAGAATGACGATCACCCCCGGCGAGCGCATCGTGCAGCTGTGGGAGCTCAAGGGCGACCACCCCGTCTCGTGGATCGGCAACGTCTTCCGCATCGACTCCGAGCCGCCCGGGCTCTACCTCAACCACAAGCACGAGAAGGGCCTCAGCCGCCCCCAGCGCGACGCCCTCGCCCGCATCGCCGCCAAGTTCTGGAAGTCCTGACCCCGCCGACCATGGCCGCCAAGCAAGCCCGGGGGCGGGAGACCGTCGAGCGGCTCCTGGCCGCCGCCCTCGACCTCTACGAGCGCACCGGCCCCGAGGGCTACACCATGACCGGCGTCATCAACGCCAGCGGCGTCAGCGTCGGCAGCCTCTACCACCACTTCGGGTCCTTCAACGGGCTCACCGCCGCGCTCTACACGCGGCTCAGCGGCGAGCTGCTCGACCGGCTCGTCGAGGCCGTCGAACCGCGGCGCACCGCCCGGACCGGCGTCCGGGCCTGCGTCACCGCGTACCTGACGTGGTGCACCGAGCACCGCGCCAAAGCCCACTTCCTGCTCGGCATGCCCTACCAGGCCCACCTGGTCAGCCCCACTGAAGCGATGCTCGCCGAGACCGCGCCGCAGCTCGCGGCGATCCTCGCGTGGCTCGCGCCGCACGTGAAGGCCGGGCGGATCGTCGACGTCCCCGACAGCCTCCTGGGCTGCCTCCTCATCGGACCGGTGACCGAGGCGGTGACGCGCTGGCTCATCGCCATGCCCGGCGCCGACGACATCGCCGAGGCCTTCAAGTACCTGCCGGACCGGATCTGGGCGTCCGTCAAGGGCCCCAACGGTTTACCGCCTCAGCCGAGGCGCTCCAGCGCCTCCACGAGCGGCTTGAAGTCGGCGTCCGCGCGGGCCTCGTCGAGTGCTTCCCGAAGGGCCGCATCGTGGGTGGGGGTCGCGGCGGCGAGGAGCCCGCGGCCCGCGGCGGTGACGTCGGTGTAGATCCCGCGCCGGTCGTCCTTGCAGATGGTGCGGGCGAGGAGCCCGCGGTCCTCCATGCGGGTCACCAGGCGCGTGGTCGCGCTCTGGCTCAGCACGATCGCGTCGGCGACCTGCCGCATCTGGAGGTGCCGGCCCTCGCTCTGCCGGTCGAGGACGGTGAGCAGCGAGAACTCGCGCACGCTCAGGCCGTGCGCCGCTTCGAGCCGACGCCCGATGCGGTCGGCGATGCGCTCGTGCAGGACGGACAGGGCGCACCAGTGCTGCGCCAGTGCGGTCATGGTCTCCGGGGCCGCGGTCACGGTGCTCCTCCCTCGGGGCCGGAACGGTACCCCATCCTAGCGTACGGCGGTATAACCGACGCGACAAATACCATCGCTTGCAATTAGCCCGCGTCTGCAAGTATCGTTGGCGACGGAACGGGGCACCCGCGGCCCCGGGATTCGGCAGACTCGACGCCGCGAACCGAAGGAGAACCGATGAGCGAACAGCTGCACGTCGCCGTGCTCGGCACCGGCATCATGGGGGCCGCCATGGCCCGCAACCTCGCCCGCGCCGGGCACCGCGTCACCGCCTGGAACCGCAGCCGCGACAAGGCCGCGCCCCTCGCCGCCGACGGGATCGCCCTCGCCGACACCCCCGCCGAAGCCGTCGCGGGCGCCGACGCGATCGTCACCATGCTCCACGACGGCCCCGCCGTCCAGGAGGTCATGACCCAGGCCGCGCCCGCCCTCGAGCCCGGCGTCCGCTGGATCCAGTCCACCACCGCGGGCCTCGACGGCGCCGCCGCGCTCGCGGCCGTCGCCGACGAGCACGGCCTCGTGTTCTTCGACGCCCCCGTCCTCGGCACGCGGGCCCCCGCCGAAGCCGGGCAGCTCACCGTCCTCGCCGCCGGGCCCGCCGACGACCCGGTCGCGAACGCCGTTTTCGACGCCGTCGGCGCCAAGACCGTGCGGACCGGCCCCGACGGCGCGGACGGCAGCGCCTCCCGCCTCAAGCTCGTCGCCAACAGCTGGGTCCTCGTCCTCACCCACGGCATTGGCGAGGTCCTCGCCCTCGCCAAGGGCCTCGGCGTCGACCCCCAGGGCTTCTACGACCTCATCCAGGGCGGCCCGCTCGACGCCGGATATGCCCACGCCAAAGGCGCGCTCATCCTCGACGGCGCCACCGACCAGGCCAGCTTCGGCCTCGACACCGCGCTCAAGGACACCCGGCTCATCGTCGAGGCCGCCGCCGCGAACGGCGTCCGCCTCGACCTCGCCGAAGCCGGCGCCGAGCGCTTCCGCCGCGCCTCCGCACAAGGGCACGGCGACGACGACATGGCCGCGACGTACTTCGCGAGCTTCGACGAGTAAACCGCAACAAGGGGGAACCACCATGGCGAAGATCCTGTTCATCATGACCGGCGCGGACGCGTGGACGCTGAACGACGGCTCCAGGCACACCACCGGCTTCTGGGCCGAAGAGGCCGTCGTCCCGCTCCAGGCGTTCAAGGACGCCGGGCACACCGTCACCGTCGCCACGCCCGGCGGCGTCGTCCCGCCCGCCGACCCGGTCAGCCTCGACCCGGACCTCGCCGGAGGCGAGGAGGCCGCCGCCCGCTTCCGCGACGCCGTCGCCGCCGCGCCCGAGTTCGCGGCGCCCGTCGACCTCGCGACCACCGACCTCACCGGCTTCGACGCCGTCTACGTCCCCGGCGGCCACGGCCCCATGGAGGACCTGGCCGTCGACCCCAACGCCGGGGCCCTCCTCGCCGACGCGCTCGCCTCCGGCAAGCCCGCCGGCCTCGTCTGCCACGGCCTCGCCGCGCTCCTGCCCGCGACCGGACCCGACGGCGTCAACCCCTTCGCCGCCTACCGCATCACCGGGTTCACCGACCGCGAAGAGCACCTCGGCGCCTTCGGCGACAAGGCCCCGTGGCTGCTCCAGACCCGCCTCGAAGCGGCCGGGATCAACTTCCAGGCCGGGGAGCCGTTCACCTCCCACGTCGAGGTCGACCGGACCGTCGTCACCGGCCAGAACCCGCAGTCGTCCCAGGCCGCGGCCGACGAACTGCTGAAACTCATCGGATAGACGTACCCTTGGGGCCGCCGGACCGGCGGCCCCGCCCCCTGGACCGCCCGAACACACTGAAGGACACATGACCAGCAACCTGTTCACGCCGCTCACCATCCGCGGCACCGAGTTCCCCAACCGCGCCTGGATGGCCCCGATGTGCCAGTACAGCGCCGACACCGCCGGCCCCGGCACCGGCGCCCCCAACGACTGGCACGTCCAGCACTACGGCTCCCGCGCCGTCGGCGGCCACGGCCTCATCCTCGTCGAGGCCACCGCCGTCACCGCCGAAGGCCGCATCAGCATCGGCGACCTCGGCATCTGGAGCGACGACCAGGTCCCGGCCCACCGCCGCCTCACCGACCTCATGCGCGCCCACGGCACCGTCCCCGGCATCCAGCTCGCCCACGCCGGCCGCAAGGCCACCTCCGACCTGGAGTTCAACGGCGGCCGCGCCCTCGCGCCCGACGAAGGCGGCTGGGTCCCCGTCGCCCCGAGCGCCGTCGCCTTCAGCGAGACCCGGCCCGTCCCGCACGCCCTCACCCGCGACGAGGTCCAGGAGGTCGTCGCCGCGTTCGCCGCCGCCGCACAGCGCGCCCTCGACGCCGGATATGAGGTCGTCGAGATCCACGGCGCCCACGGCTACCTCCTCCACGAGTTCCTCTCGCCGGTCTCCAACCGCCGCGACGACGAGTACGGCGGATCCTTCGCGAACCGCACCCGCCTCGCCGTGGAGATCGCCGACGCCGTCCGCGCGGTCGTCGGCGAGGCCGTCCCCGTGTTCTTCCGCGTCTCCGCCACCGACTGGATCGAGCCCGAGGGCTGGACCGCCGACGAGACCGTCCGCCTCGCCGCGGTCCTCCGCGAGCACGGCATCGACCTCCTCGACGTCTCCTCCGGCGGCTCCGTCCCGCACGCCGACATCCCCACCGCGCCCGGCTACCAGGTCCCCTTCGCCGCCCGCGTGCGCGCGGAGACCGGCCTGCCCACCGGCGCGGTCGGCCTCATCACCGAGGCCCGCCAGGCCGAGAAGATCCTCGCCGACGGCGAAGCCGACGCGGTCTTCATCGGCCGCGAACTGCTGCGCGACCCCTACTGGGCCCGCAACGCCGCCGCCGAGCTCGGCGACGAGCCCTACAAGCCCGCCCAGTACCGCCGCTCCTGACGGCCGCCCCGGCTCCCGGCCCCGCGCCGGGAGCCGTTCGCGTCCCCAAAGGACCGTCCACCAGCGGTGATCCTCAATAGACCGGAACGGTGCAATCCCGGCAACCGGACCGTACCGCGTCCGCACCATTCAGTGCGGAACCAGGACCAAGGCGCGCGCATCGAGGACCGCCCCACGTCGCGGACCGAACCGGAGTACGCTCCCGCCCAGGCGGAGAGGAGTGCACCATGACGGACCCGCGAGCCGGGGGCTACCGCCCCATCGAGGACTACGCCCTCCTCTCCGACCGCCACACCGGCGCCCTCGTCGGCACCGACGGCTCCATCGACTGGCTCTGCCGCCCCCGCTTCGACAGCCCCGCCGTCCTCGGCCGCCTCCTCGACCCCGACGCGGGCCACTGGTCCCTCACCCCCGCCGCCCCCTACCGCACCGAACGCGCCTACATCGGCGAGACCTTCGTCCTGCGCACCGTCTTCACCACCGACACCGGCACCGCCGTCCTCACCGACGCGCTCGCGCTCGGCCCCGCCACCGACGGCGGCCGCATCCGCCTCGCCTCCCGCGCCCCCATCGCCACCCTCCGCACCATCGAATGCACCGCAGGCGAACTCGACGTCGACTTCGCGTTCCGCCCCCGCCCCGAGTACGGCCTCGTCAACCCCATCTTCACCCGCGTCCCCGGCGGCGTCCTCGCCACCGGCGGCCCCGCCCGCTTCGTCCTCACCAGCCCCGTCCGCCTCGACTTCGGCGACGACGGCGCCACCGCCCGCCTCCACCTCCAGGAGGGCCGGAAACTCCACTTCTGCGTCCAGACCGCCGACCTCGCCCAGGACCCGCCGCCCGCCTGGACCCCCGAAGCCGTCCAGGCCGCCCTCGACGAGACCCTCATCGGCTGGCAGGACTGGCACGACGCCCACCCCGACTGGGACGGCCCCCTCGCGCCCCTCGTCAAACGCTCGGTCCTCGTCCTCGAAGCGCTCCGCTACCAGCCCACCGGCGCGATCGTCGCCGCCCCCACCACCTCCCTCCCCGAAGCCGTCGGCGCCGGCCGCAACTGGGACTACCGCTTCTCGTGGGTCCGCGACGCGAGCTTCACCGTCCAGGCCCTCGCCGAGGCCGGATGCCACGGCGAGGCCGTCGAGTTCTTCGAGTTCATGACCCGCGCCGCCGCCCACTACCAGCCCGAGCAGCCCCTCCAGATCATGTTCGGCATCGGCGGCGAGCACGACCTGACCGAACGCGAACTCGGCCACCTCGCGGGCTGGCGCGGCTCCAGGCCCGTGCGCGTCGGCAACGCCGCCTGGCTCCAGCCGCAACTCGACGTCTACGGCGAACTCCTCGACGCCGCATGGCATCTGCGCGGCCACCTCCAAGGCCTCGACGAGCCCGCCCGGCAGTTCCTCACCGGGATCGCCGACGCCGCCGCCGACCAGTGGGAGCAGCCCGACCAGGGCATCTGGGAGTCCCGCGGCGAACCCCGGCACTACCTGTACTCCAAGCTCATGTGCTGGACCGCCCTCGACCGGGCCGTCAAGTTCGCCGGCCGCCTCGACGTCGGCGCCGACCGCGTCGGCGACTGGGCCGCCGAGCGCGACCGCGTCCGCGAGGCCATCGAGACCCGCGGCTGGAACCCGCGCATCGGCGCGTTCTGCGCGGCCTTCGGCGACGACGACCTCGACGCCTCCGTACTCGCCATGCCCGCCTCGGGGTTCCTGCCCGGCACCGACGAGCGGCTGAAGTCCACCGTGGACGTCATCGACGCGCGGCTGCGCGACGAGCGGGGCCTCCTGCGCCGCTACGAGATCGGAACGGACGGCCTCGGCGGCACCGAGGGCTCGTTCGTCATGTGCACGTTCTGGCTCGCGCAGGCGCTGGCGCTCACCGGCCGCCCCGACCGCGCGGAGGCGGCGTTCGCGCTCGCCGCGGACTGCGCGAACGACCTCGGCCTGCTCTCCGAGGAGGTCGACACCGCGACGGGCGCGATGCTCGGGAACTTCCCGCAGGCGTTCAGCCACATCGGGCTCATCAACGCCGCCATCGCGATCCGCGACGCTCGACGTCCCGGCCCGGGGCGGTTACCCTCAGTGCCGTGACGCTCCTGATGATCGACCTCGACAACACCCTCATCGACCGCGACGCGGGCTTCCGCACCGGCCTGACCGCGCTCCTCGCCGCGCACGGCCACGCCGCCGACCACGCCGACTGGATCATGCCCATCGACGCCTGCGGCTACGCGCCCCGCCCGCTCGTCGCGCAGGCCATGCGCGAGCGCCTCGACTTCGACCTCACCGAGGACGAGCTCGTCGATGCGCTCTACCGCGGCTCGCGCGACAACGCCCGGCTCGACCCCGCCACGGCCGACGCGATCGGCCGCGCCCGCGGCGCGGGCCACCGGGTCGTCATCGTCACCAACGGGCCCGTCGAGGGCCAGTTCGGGAAGATCCGCAACGCCGGGCTCGACCGGCTCGTCGACGCGTGGAGCATCAGCGGGGCCGTGGGCGCCGACAAGCCCGACCCGGCGCCGTTCCGCGCCGCCGCGGCCGCCGTGGACGGCTCGCTCGAGGAAGCGTGGATGATCGGCGACCGCGACGACGCCGACATCCTCGGCGCGCACCGCCTCGGCGTCCCGAGCGTCTGGCTCCACCTGGGCCGCGAGTGGACCGCCGCCGACTACCGGCCCACGCACACCGCCGGGTCCATCGTGGAGGCCATCGACCACGCCGCGAGCGCCGCGCGACTGTCGTGAATCCGTCTCGGCCGCATCGCGAAAGCCCCTCAACCCGGCCTCTGCGCCGGTTAGCGTGGAATCGAGCGGCCCACCGATGCACCGGCGGTGACCGTGCAGCGGCCGCGGGCCCTACGCCTGCGGCCGCTTGGCGTCCACCCCGAGGTACGCGCTGAGCTGCGCGGCCGCGTCGAGCATCGCCAGCCCCCGCCGCGTCAGCCGCCCCCGCCAGTCCTCCAGCGACTGCGCGAGCGCATCGGTGCCGCCCGCGGTCCGCACCTGCCGCACGACCGCCGCGATGTGCTCCAGCGGGTAGCCGCCGCGCCGCAGCAGGTGCGCGAGCTCGGCGTCGCGCACGTCCTCCCGCTCGAACCGCCGGTACCCGGTCGCGCGGTCGCGCGCGGGGGAGAGGATCCCGGCCCGCTCCCAGTTCCGCAGGGTCGCGGGCGTGACCCGCAGCCGGTACGCGAGCTCGCCGACCGTGAACGGCGCGAACCGCTCCGGGGCCTCCGGCCCGGCCAGCCGCGCGACCGAGGCCGTGACCGCGTCGAGGGTGGCCCGGTCGCGCAGCAGCTGCTCGTGGCCGCGGTCGACGACCATGAGCGCCTCGTCGATCCGTCCGCTATGGACCGCGTGCATGATCTCCCCGGCGACGGCGTGCCCGTAGGCGCGCACCAGCGCCAGGAACGCCCGCAGCGCCGCCGCGTGGACCTCCGTGTAGACCCGGTAGCCGCTCGGGGTGCGCTCGGCGGGAGGGAGGAACCCGTCGCGCTCGTAGTTGCGGACGGCCTGGGCCGTCAGGCCGTGCTCGCGCGCCAGGTCGGAGGGCCGCAGTCGCGTCACGGTTTGAGACTTTACCCCGCGCTTCCGAGGCCGGGCCCGATCGAAGTCTCAACCGTTCTTTCAACGATACGTTTCAAGGCATGCAGACCGACCAGATCACCGCAGCCCAGGACGTCATCGGCCTCGGCGAGCGCGCCCACGGGGACTCGCCGCAGGCGGAGGCCCGCGCCGACCTCGCGCTGCGCCTCGTCGCGCAGGGCGCCCGCTCGATCGTGTTCGAGTCCGACCGGGTCGCCGCCTTCGCCGTGGACGACTACGTCCAGGGCCGTACCGACTCGCTCGACACCGCGATGGACGAGGGCCTCACCCACGGGTTCGGCGCGTTCGCGGTCAACCGCCGCCTCGTGGCCCGCCTCCGCGACTGGAACGAGGGCCGCGATGCGCGCGACCGGGTCGCGTTCCACGGCATGGACGCGCCCCTCGAGTTCACCGCCGCCAGCCCCCGCGCCTACCTCGAACACGTCCGCGACTTCCTCAGCCTCGACCTCGACATCGCCGCACTGGCCGGCGACGACGAGACCTGGAGCCGCACGGAGGCCGTCACCGACCCGGCCGCCTCACCCGGCGACACCCCTGCGGCCCAACGGCTCAGCCTCATCGCCGACGACCTGCACGCCGCGCTCCACACCGCCGCACCGGAACGCATCGCCGCCACCTCACCGACCGAGTGGCACCGAGCGAGGATCAACGCCGCCACCGCGACCGGCCTCCTGCGCTACCACCGCCAGGCCGCGCAGCGGCTCCCCGAAGCCGACCGGTGGAGCCGCCTGTCCGGCGTCCGCGACGCCCTCATGGCCGAGAACCTCATCGACATCCGCGCCCGCGAGGCCGGACGCGGCCCCACGGTCGTCCTCGCCCACAACATCCACTTGCAGACCACCGAGAGCCGCATGGAGATGGCCGGCATGAACCTCGTCTGGGCCGGGACCGGCGCCATCATCGCGGCCCTCCTCGGCCCCAAGTACGCCTTCGTCGCCGACGAAGACTAGGCGCTCGCCTCGGCCCTGGACTCGCGGCCCTCGGCCTCCTGGAACGACTCCTGCTCGGCGATGTCCCGGGCCAGGTGCGCGACCGACCGGTTGAAGACCTCCCGGTCCTGCGGGTCGGCCAGGTTCCAGTCGTCCAGGTGCCGGTCGAGCCAGCGCTTCCAGGCCGACACGAACAGCTCGAACTCGGCGCGGCCGCGCGGCGTCAGGCTCAGGTGCCCCGCGTCGACCGCGAGGAACCCGTCCCGGACGGCCTGCACGAACACCGGTTGCAGCACCTGCGGCGGGAGCCGGTGGGCCGCGGCGATCTTCGGGAGCGTCGCCTCGAACCCGGCGGTCTGCCGCATGTAGACCTGCCGCAGGGCCCACGACCCGGCCCGGTCGAGCGCGCTCGCGCCGGAAACCGACTCGTACACCTCGGTGTAGACCGTGCGCCGCTCCCGGCGCATCACGTCGGCGACCATGCGCGCGAGCCGCTCCTCCGACGGCGACGGGTCGGGGGCGGCGAAGCCCTCGCCCATGTCGACCGCGCGGCCGCGCGCGGCGTCGTGCAGCGGCCGCTCCTGGAGGAACCACGCGACGAGGAACCCGAGGATCGCGACCGGGACGGTCCAGAAGAACACGAAGTTGATGGAGTCGGCGTAGGCGTTCACGACCGGCGCGATCACCTCGTCCGGTAGCTGATGCAGCGCAGCGGGACTGGCGGCCGCGGCCGGGTCGATCCCGGACTCGGCGTACGCGGTCGCGAGCAGCGGCGTCAGGTGGTTGGAGAACATGGTCCCGAAGATCGCGGTCCCGAACGTCGAGCCGACGGTGCGGAAGAACGTCACGCCCGAGGTCGCGGCGCCCATCTGCGCGTACGGGACCGTGTTCTGCACCGCGATCGTGAGCACCTGCATCGCCAGGCCCAGCCCGAGGCCGAGGACCAGCATGTACAGCGACTCCAGCCAGATGCTCGTCCCGGGGCCCATCGTGGACATCAGGTACAGGCCCACGGCCATGCACGCGGTGCCGAGGATCGGGAACAGCTTGTACCGCCCGGTGCGGCTGACGAACGCGCCCGAGAGGATCGAGGTGGTGAGCATGCCCGCGACCATCGGCAGCGTCCGGTAGCCGGAGACCGTGGCCGAGACGCCGTCCACGTACTGGAGGTACGTCGGCAGGAACGTCATCGCGCCGAGCATCGCGAACCCGACGATGAAACTGAGGATCGAGCACACCGTGAACACGGGGTTCCCGAAGAGCCACATGGGGAGGATCGGCTCGGCGGCCCGCCGCTCCACGAACACGAAGACCGTCAGCGCCACGACGGCGCCCGCGAACATCCCGAGGATCGTCGCCGAGTCCCACGCGTACTCGTCGCCGCCCCACTCCAGGGCGAGGATCAGCAGCGAGGTGCCGATCGCGACGAAGATCAGCCCCCAGTAGTCGATGATCGGCCGCACCGCGGACCGCACGCGCGGCACGGTCGCCGCCGCCATCGCGATCATGACCACCGCGATCGGCACGTTCACGTAGAAGCACCACCGCCACGACAGGTGGTCGGTGAACAGCCCGCCCAGGGTCGGCCCGAGCACGGTGGTCACGCCGAACACCGCGCCCATGGCGCCCTGGTACTTCCCGCGCTCGCGCAGCGGGATCACGTCGGCGATGAGCGCCATAGCGGTGACCATGAGGCCGCCGGCGCCCAGGCCCTGCACGGCGCGGGCGACGATGAGGAACAGCATGTCGTCGCTGAACCCGGCGAGCGCCGAGCCGCCGACGAACACGACCGCGCTGATCTGGAAGATCGCCTTGCGCCCGAACATGTCGCCGAACTTGCCGACGACCGCCGACGCGATCGCCTCCGCCAGCAGGTACGAGGTGACGACCCACGCCATGTGGCCGGCCCCGCCGAGGTCCGCGACGATCGTCGGCAGCGCCGTCGAGACGATGGTCTGGTCCAGGGCCGCCATGAGCATGCCGAGCAGGATCGTGGTGAACACGAGGTTCCTGCGGGACTTGCTCAGAACCGGCGGCGCGGGCTCCGCTGCGGCAGGGCGCTCGGCGGTGTCGACAGTGCTCATAGGCGGAACGATAGCGGCAAATCATCCCATAAATGCAGGATATGGAGCCGTTCGCGCGGCCTAAGATCGCTCCAGGCACAACCGAACCGGAGGCCGGATGGAACTGGTGGCGATCCTGTTCGCCCTCACCGTGGGCGGGCTGCTCCTGACCGCCGCCGCCGAGTGGATGCGCATCCCCGCGCCGGTGCTCATCTGCCTCTACGGGCTCGCACTCGGCCTCGTCCCCGGCATGCCCGCACTGCAACTGAACCCGGAGCACCTCCTCCCGGTGCTCCTGCCGCCCCTGCTGTGGGCCGCGGCCCGCAAGTACTCGTGGCGGCACTTCGCCGCGAACTGGCGGCCCATCATCTTCCTCGCCGTGGTCCTCGTCTTCGTCACCGCCGCAGCGGTCGCGCTGGTGGCCGCGACGATCAGCCCCGTCCTGCCGATCACCGCCGCGATCGTCCTCGGCGCGATCTGCGCCCCGCCCGACGCCGCGGCCGTCAGCGCCATCGCCGACCGGCTCGGCCTGCCCCGCCGCCTCGTCACCATCCTCGAAGGCGAGGGACTGTTCAACGACGTCACCGCCCTGACCCTCTACAACGTCGCCGTCCTCGGCGTCGTCACCGGCTCGGTCTCCGCGGCCTGGTCCGCGGGCCTGTTCGCCTACTCCGCGGTCGCCGCCGTCGGGATCGGCCTCGGCGTCGGCTGGGTCCTCGTCAAGCTGAGCTCCCTCGTGGACGACAGCCGCGTCGTCACCGCCCTCGGCCTCACCGGCCCCTACATCGCCTACCTCCTCGCCGACGGCGTCAAGGCCTCCGGCGTCCTCGCCGTCATCTGCGCCGCGTTCTACCTCGTCGCCCGCTCCAACGACCCCGACGACTACGAGGGCCGCCTCGTGCAGGGCTCGGTGTGGGAGGTCCTGGAGACGGCCCTGAACGCCCTCACGTTCGCGCTCGTCGGCATGGAGCTGGTCGACATCATCCAGGCCGTCGGCGACGGCGTCGACGAGCTGCTGTGGAAGGCCCTCGCCGTCGCGGGCGCCGTCATCGCCGTCCGGGCCCTGTGGCTCGGCCTCGCGATCATCCTGGGCCGCATGGGCGTCGGCTGGAAGCAGCTGGGGGAGCACCCGCGGCTCGCCGTCGTCACCGCCTGGGCCGGGATGCGCGGCGTCGTCACGATCGTGACCGCGCTGGCCCTGCCGCAGACGATCGCCGACGGCTCCCCGTTCCCCGGCCGCGAGCAGATCCAGTTCCTGTCCGTGGTCGTCGTCATCGCGACGCTCCTCGCGCAGGGCCTCACCCTGCCGGGCCTCATCGCGTTCCTCGGCGTCAAGGCCGACACCGACAAGGAGACCGAGGCGGTGCGCGGCATCATGGCCGAGGCCGGGAAGGCCGCCACCCGGCGGCTGCGCGAGCTGCGCCGCGAAGGCGAGGTGGACGACGAGGTCGCCGCCCGCATGGAGCAGTGGTACGACCGGCGCGCCGAGAAGATCGCCGCGCTCGTCGAGGACCGCGAGGACCCCGAGACCGAGCGGATCGTCGAGCGCTTCGACGCCATGCAGCGCATCGAAGGCGAGATGATCTCCGCGTCCACGGCCCGGCTCCTCCAGATGCGGTCCTCGCCCGGCAACGACCCGGCCCTCATCGACCGGGTCCTCGCCGCCCTCGACCACCGCGCCGTGGGCCGCAGCCGCGGCGCGTGATCTCGATCGGCCGGTATGTCGCTGCCGGGCCCGGCGCCCGTCCGCGCTTACGGTGGCGCTTGTGGAGAGACGAGACGCGAGCGCGGGCCGACGCGCGGCGGCCGCGGCGATCGGGGCCGCGGCCCTCGCACTGGCCCTGACCGGGTGCGGCGCGGGCCAGCACGCAGAGACCAGCAGAATGCAGACGGCCATTTCGGGGGTGGACGCGGAGGCCGGGAAGATGCTCCTGCGCGACGTCCAGATCGACTTCGGCGTCAACGGCTCCTATCCGGAGGGCGGCCAGGCGCCGCTGCGGGTGTGGATCGGCAACAAGTACGAGACCGCCGTGACCCTGGAGTCGGTGACGAGCCCGGACGCCGAGGCCGTCACCCTCGCGACCGAGGTCGTCGCGGTCGAAGAGGGCACCGGCGAGGAGTCCGAGAGCCCCGAGGCCGCCGAGTCCGAGAGCCCGAGCGGGGACGCCTCCGCCACGCCGGGGGAGCAGTCCTCCCCGGGCGACGAGGCCTCGCCGACGGCGGACGCGTCCGCGACCCCCGGGGGCGAAGCGGAGGAGCCCGCCGCCGAGATCGTCGGCGAGCCCGACTTCACCCTGGAGTTCGCGCCCGGCGAGATCATGCGCCTGGCGCCCACGACCGGCTCGTTCCTGCTCCTGGAGGGCCTGCGGAAGGACGTGGACATGGGGTCGAGCGTCACGCTCGTCTTCACGTTCTCCAACGGCGAGTCCGTGACCTTCGGGGTCCCGGTGGGCGACCCGCCGACCTCCCCGGAGCGCTCCTACTTCGGCGACCCGGGCGAGCCCGCCGCCGAATAGGCCACGGCCCCGGCACCATCGACGGCGGTCCCGCACCCGCGGGGCCGCCGTCGCCGCGCTCACCGGGCCTGCGAGCCCGGCAGCTGCATGATGAGGACCGTCAGGTCGTCGGTGCGCTCGTACCCGCCGCCCTGGAAGTCCGCCTTGAGCTTGCGGTGCAGCCGGTCCGGGTCGCGGACGCCCGAGGCTATGTGGGCGTTGAGCATCGAGATGAGCGGGAACGTCTGCCCGTCGGCGTTGCGGCCCTCGATGAACCCGTCGGTGAACGCCACGATCACGTCCCCGGGCATGAGCGCCGCCTCCCGCACCACGGTGCGCTGCAACCCGAAGTCCGTCAGCCCCAGCGGCGGCATCGGTTTCGCCGAGATCGGCTCGGCCGTCCCGCGCACCAGCAGCGGCGCCGGATGCCCGCACAGCACCACCCGGATCGTGTCCCGCCGCGGCGTGATCTCGATGAGCACCGCCGTCGCGAACGACTGCTCCCACTCGTCGAGCCCCCGGTTGTGCAGTCGCACCCGCCGCTCCATGCGCGCCGTCAGCGTCGCCAGGTCCGGGTCGTCGAGCGCCCGCTCCCGGAACGTCCCCAGCAGCGCCTCCGTCAGGTGCACCGTGTTCAGGCCGTGCCCCTGGACGTCGCCGACGACCGCCCTGATCCCCGCGTCCGTCTCCTGCACGTCGTAGAAGTCCCCGCCGACCAGGCCCGGACTGCCGTCGTGCGTCCGGTACGCCACCGCCACCTTCACGCCGCCGACCACCGGCGGCACGTCCGGGAGGATCGCGCCCTGCACCGTCTCGGCCACCAGCGTCATGTCGAGCAGCCGCGCCACGATCCGGTTCCTCGCCCATGCCAGGACCGTGCACAGCACGCCCACCGCGATGATCGGCGGCAGGTCGCTCCACGCGGACTGCGGATAGGGCATGAGCCCGAGGGCCTCGCCACCGCAGCTGACGATCGCGACCACCGCCAGCGTCGCCGCCGCCGTCGCGACCGGCCCGTTCACCAGCGCGGTGAACGCGGGCAGGAACACGAGCGCGTAGTCGGCGAACGGCGCCATCGCGGGGACCACGAACGCGAGCGGCATCGTCGCGCCCAGCAGGATCAGCGGCAGGAGCCGCAGCAGCAGCGCCGAACCCGGATGGCCCGAGGAGATCCGGGCCCACACGGTCCTGGGGGCGACGTAGGACCGCATGTAGCCCTGCATGTCCGCCCCCTCCGACCCCCTGCGCATGCCGAGAGCCTAATCAGAACCGGGGCCCCTGGAGTTCTCAACAGGGAAAACGGACGGCGGGCGGCGCTGGGAGCCGCCGCCCGCCGTTCCCTCGATCATGTCAGGCGCGCTGCGCCTGGACCGCGTCGATGGTCTCGCGCAGCCGCTCCTCCTCCTCGGCGGAGAGGTTCGTCTGGAGCAGCTTGCCCTGGTACTGGCCGCCCAGCTCCTGCACGACCTTGTCCTCGGTCGCCGAGACGACCAGGAGGACCAGCGCGGCCGTCCCCGGCGACAGCTCGGTCCCGAGCTGCTTCATGAACGAGTCGTCCACGCCGATGTCGGTGAGCGCGCCGCCCGCGGCCCCCGCGGCCGCGCCGACCGCCATCCCGAGCAGGGGGGCGAAGAACAGCAGGCCGATGAGGCCGCCCCACAGCGCCCCGCCCGCGGCGGAGACGCCGACCAGGGACGTCGACTGGTGCAGCTTGACCTTGCCGTCCTCGCGGCGCTCGACGACCACCGCGTCGGCGAGCTTGATGAGCTCGCGCTTCTGCATGTCGGCGAGCTTGCCGAGGACCGTCTGTGCGGTGGGGACGTCCGGGTAGGCCACGGCGATGAGTTGACTCATGGGCGCCTTCCTTCCTGCGTTGCGCCGCCGGCGGCGGCTTCTCGGCCCGATTCTGGCCCCCGTGCGGGCCCGTGTCCGGCGATCGCACGGAAATCCCGGATCCGGCGGCCCGTCCGCCCCTCCCGCCCCGCCCATCCCAGGATGCGCCGCCCGTTCCCGCGTTTCGGGACCGGCGGTTGACGTTCACCCGCAACCTGTCTATATTTCCCATAGATTTGGTAGAGATATTTGCCCGGTTACCGTCTCGGAAGGCAACCCCGTGAAAACCCTCGTCCTCCTTGGGATCGTCGGCCTGGTGGCCCAGCTCGTCGACGGCAGCCTCGGCATGGCCTACGGCGTCACGTCGACCACGCTGCTGCTCGCGATCGGCACCAACCCCGCCTCGGCCTCCGCCACCGTCCACCTCGCCGAGATCGGCACCACCCTCGCCTCCGGCGCCTCGCACTGGCGCTTCGGCAACGTCGACTGGAAGGTCGTCCTCAAGATCGGCATCCCCGGCGCCGTCGGCGCCTTCGCGGGCGCCACCTTCCTCTCCTGGCTCTCCACCGAGCTCGCCGCCCCGGTCATGTCGATCATCCTGCTCGGCCTCGGCCTCTACCTGCTCATCCGCTTCACCCTCCGCGGCCTCGACAGCCGCAACCTCGGCAAGCCCCTGCGCAAGCGGTTCCTCACCCCGCTCGGCCTCGTCGGCGGCTTCCTCGACGCCACCGGCGGCGGGGGCTGGGGCCCGGTCGGCACGCCCGCGCTCCTCGCCAGCGGCCGCATCGAGCCCCGCAAGGTCATCGGCTCGATCGACACCTCGGAGTTCCTCGTCGCGCTGGCCGCCTCGCTGGGCTTCCTGTTCGCGCTCGGCAGCCAGGGCATCGACTTCGCGTGGGTCGGCGTCCTCCTGCTCGGCGGGCTCATCGCCGCGCCGATCGCGGCCTGGCTGGTGCGGCACATCCCGCCGCGCGTCCTCGGCTCGGCCGTCGGCGGCGTCATCATCCTGACGAACGTCCGCACGCTCCTGCGCTCGGACTGGATCGCCGCCTCGAACACCGTCCAGGTCGTCGTCTACATCGCCATCGCGGCCGTGTGGATCGCGGCGGTCTGGTACTCGGTGCGCCGCCACCTCGCCGAGCGCGACGTGGGCGGGCCGGTCCTCGACAAGGCCAACAACCCCGCCGCCGAAGCGGCCGCGGAGAAGGACGAGCCGGCCCCCGAGACCGCCTGAGCCGCCTTCGGAAAAGCCCCGTCAAGCCGTGCGGGCCCGCCTCCTCCGGGAGGCGGGCCCGTTCCGCATTCCGGGTCGGACCGTCCCTATCGGATTTGGGGGACGACGCGGCGGCCGCGAGCCAGTAGCATGTTCCCTCATTACGGCCGCCGAGGGACCGCTGGAGGCACAGTGACGCTGTTCTACCAGGCAGTGCTCCGCGACGGCGGGCAACGGCTCGGACCCCGGCTGCGGCGGTGCTTCGCCGCGTGGGCGCGCGTCGAGGACGATGGGTCCCCGCTGCTGGAGCACTCCCGCGGCCGCACCCGAGCCACCTTGGCGGACACCGCGGTCTGCGGCCGGTACGTCCTCGACGTGCCGACCGGCGCCGGGCGCCTGCGCACCACCGCCACCTGGGCCGCCGGGCGTAGACCGGAGCGCTCCTGGGTCCTCGTCACCGTCGAGGGCGAGCTGTCGCCGACCGCCGAACCGGTCCGCGCCCCCGGGTTCATGCCCGCGTTCCTCGCGACCGGCCGGGCCACCGACGGCGCCGTCCCGGTCGAGGCGGGCGCGCACCTCGTCGGCCCCGAGGAGGTCAAGGACCTGACCCTGCGGCTCGCCGACCGGAACCGGGCCGTCCCGCTCATCGTCCTCACCGTCGACCGCACCGACCCCGCCGTCGCCGCGGCCTGCGCCGACCACCTCGCCGAGTCGCTCGCGGGCGTCGCGTCCGTGGTCCGCCTCTACGACACGAAGACCCAGGAGGACCTGAACGCCTGGCTCGGCCCCGACCTGAGCGTCTTCGGCGGCGGCCTGCGCACCTACCTGCCGGGCGTGCGGCCCGGCGAGGAGTCGTACGCGATGCGCCACCAGCCGCGCGGCGGCAACGCGATCCGCGAGCACGGCACCGCCGCGCTCGGCGTGGTCGTCACCGGCGTCGTCGAGCTCTCTGCGCACCGCCAGGTCCCCGCCGACGTCAAGCAGGCCGAACCGCGCGTCGCCCGCGTCCTCTCCGGCGCGCTCGACCCCGCCGACCTGCACGCGCCCCCGCCGAGCCCCGCCGCCATCGCCGTCCCGCGCCCGCCCCGGATCCCCAAGCAGGCCAAGCCGAAGGACCTGGCGCCCAAACCGGAAGCGGAGCCGGAACCTCCCGCGCCCGAACCCGTCGCCGAGGAGCCCCCGGCCCCCGAACCCGCCCCCGAAGCCCAAGCGGCCCCCGACGCCGTCCGCGACGGCCGCCTCGCCGGGGCCATCGCCGCGCGGCTCGCCGACCACCTCGACGACGCCGTCCTCGAAGCGCTCGTCGACATGGCCCGCGGCGGCGACTCCGAGACCACCGCGCTCATCAGGACCATGTCCGCGCACCTCCAGGCCCTCACCCGCGCCGTCGAGACCACCGGCCTCCTCGGCCGCCGCGGACGCGGCGACGAACTCGAACGGCTCCGCCGCGAGTACGACCAGTTGGAGATGGACTACGTCGAACTCCAAGAGCACGAACGCAAAGCGCAGGACCGCATCCGCTGGCTCGAAGGCCGCCTCGCCGAGCACGCCGACCCCGTCTACGGAGTCCAGGACGACGGCCCCGAAGGCCCCTGGGACGCCGAGTGCCTCATGGACGTCGTCCAGCGCGCCCGCAAGCGCCTGCACCGCCTCGACCTGCCGGACACGCTCGACACCGAGGTCTCGCGCCTCGACGTCACCTACCCGCGGCAGCGGCGCCGCTGGACCGCCCGCGCCTGGGACGCCCTGCGCGCCCTCGACGCCTACGCCGCCGCCCGCGCCGACGGACGCTTCACCGGCGGGTTCTACGACTGGTGCTCGCGCCCGCTCCCCGGCGAGCCGCACATCATCCCGACCATGGTGTCCATGAAGGAGTCCGACTCGGTGTCGGGGAACCCGAAGTACTACAAGGCCCGCGTCTTCCGCGTCCCCGCCGAACTCGACGAGTCCGGCCGCCTCTACATGCCCGCGCACGTCAAGCTCCAGCCGATCGGCTCGCCCGCGCCGCGCATGCACTTCCACGACGACGCGGGCGGCCCCACCGGGAAGGTCTGGATCGGCTACCTCGGCGACCACCTCCCCAACACGCGCACCAACTAGGGCCGCCCCCGCGTTCGGCGGCGCTCCCGTAGGCTCGGGGAGAACCCGGGAGGAGCGCCGATGGACTTCATGAGCCGCAATGCGCGGTGGATCGCCCTGACTGCGGTGCTCGTCGTCATGGCCCCGTTCCTCGCATGGGGCCTCAACGCCCTGTTCGCGGTGGACACCTTCCTCGTGGCCGTGATCCTGCTCGTCGCCATCGTGGTGGCCGTCGTCCTCCTGGCCCGGTCGCAGAACGACGAGGAGTAGACATGGCACGAAGGAGCCACCGCCTCTTCGCCCGCTGGTACCCCAAGGCCGCCGCGTCCATCGAGGACCGCGGCCTCGGCGCGCAGCGGGCGCGGCTCCTGGCAGGACTGAGCGGACGCGTGCTGGAGGTCGGCTGCGGCCACGGCGCGAACTTCACGCACTACCCCGAGGCCGTGACCGACCTGGTCGCGGTCGAACCCGAAGAGGCCCTGCGGGACCTCGCCGTCGCCCGCGCCGAGGAGCTGGGCCGCGAGGCCGTCATCCTCGAAGGGCAGGCGGAGCAGCTCTCGTTCGAGAACGACTCCTTCGACGCGGTCGTCGCCACCCTGGTGCTGTGCTCCGTCGAGGACCAGCCGCGGGCGCTCGCCGAGATCCACCGGGTCCTCAAGCCCGGCGGCCGCCTCGTGCTCCTCGAGCACGTCGGCTCCGCCAACCGCAACATCCGCGCGCTCGAATACCTCTTCGACGTGGTGGTCTGGTCGCACGTCTTCGGCGGCTGCCACACCTCCCGCGCCACCGGCGCCAACCTCGCCGCCGCAGGCTTCGACACGGCGGGCCTCGAACCTGAGAAGCTCCCGTTCCTGCCCTACCCCCTCAAGGTCAGCCCCCACCTCGCGGGCGAGGCCCGCAAACCCGCTTAGCGCCGCAGGCGGCCCCGCCCCTCCGGGCGGGGCCGACCGGCTCAGCCGATCCGGCCGTACGCCTTCAGGGTCTCCAGCCGCGCGAGCGTCAGGTACCCGCCCCACTCGTGGACCACGACCGGCGTCCACATCGTGAAGTTCGGGGCCCAGCCGCCGTCCTCGGCCTGGTCCGCGATGATCCGGTCCAAGTGGACGCCGATCTCCTCGTCGCTGAACAGCCGCCGCGCCATCAGGCCGGGCCGCGGGGCGAGGTCGACGGGGGAGTGGACGTGCCCCGGCTCGTCCGGGTCGAGCGCGGCGCTGCCGTGCAGCCCATCGCGCAGCCGCGCGAACTCGGCCTCGGCGCGCTCGCGGTCGGGGACGCGTTCGAGGAAGTTCAGGATGCACATCGCGTCGTACGCCCCGATCTCGTCGACCGCGGCGATCGCGTTCCAGCAGTACTCGGTCGCGGGCCCGAGCCACGGGTGGTCGACGCCGAATGCGTGGAGGAGCCCGGCGACCGGCGCGGTCGGGTTGAGCGCCGCCGGAGGCTTCGCTCCCTGCGGCTGCCACCAGGGCCCGCGCGGGTCGTCGAGGACGCTCGGGAGCACCCACGGCACCCCGCCGTCCTCAGTGGAGTTAGCGGCGAGCCAGTCGCAGGCGCGCAGCAGCAGCGGCTCGTCGGCGGTCGCGATCCCTTCGAGCATCCCGAGGGCGATCTCCACGCCCTGCGGCTGGCCGCCCGACCCGCGCAGGTCGGGCTCGATCGCGTGCCCGAAGCCCCCGTCGAGGTTCTGGTAGGCGGCGACGGCGTTGCGCACCAGCTCGCCCGGCGCCCCGCGGAACGCGTGCGCGAATCGGAGCCGGTCGACGAGCCGGGCGTGCAGGTCCAGGTACCGTTCGGCGGCGGCGAACGCGTCTCCATCGAGCGTCTTCATGCGGTCCCCTTCGGTCGGTGGGAGGCGTCCGACCGTACCGGCGGGGTCCGACATTCAGCCGATCGCCCGCTCGAAGGCCGCGTAGACCTCGTCGTTGAACAGGACGAACCTGACGTCCTCCACCCGCGTCGCGGTCTCGCGCACGGTCGCCACCGCGATCTGCGCAGCGGACTCGGCGGGCCAGCCGTATACCCCCGCCGAGACCGCGGGAAACGCCACCGACGCCGCCCTCAGCCCGTCGGCGACCCGCAGCGACTCCCGGTAGCACGACGCCAGCAGCGCACTGCGGTCCTCCGTCTCGGAGTACACGGGGCCGACCGTGTGGATCACCCAGCGGGCGTGGAGCTTCCCGGCGGTGGTCGCCACGGCCTGCCCGGTCGGCAGGCCCTTCCTGTACTGCGAGGCGCGCAGGTCCCGGCACGCGTCGAGGATCTCGGGCCCGCCCGCTCGGTGGATCGCGCCGTCGACCCCGCCGCCGCCCATGAGGGACGAGTTCGCGGCGTTGACGATCGCGTCGACGTGCTGGAGCGTGATGTCGCCTTTGAGGATCGAGATGCCCATGCCCGCATTCAAGCACGGATCGGCCCGCGGTTCCCGGTAGCGTTGCATCGAAGCGAATCGGAGGTCCGCATGATCGTCACGGTCACCGCCAACCCCAGCCTCGACCGCACCATCGCGGTCGACCGGCTCCTGCGCGGCGAGATCCACCGGGCCACCGGCGACCGCGTGGACCCGGGAGGCAAGGGCGTCAACGTCTCCCGCGCGCTGGTCGCCAACGGCCACCGCACCTGCGCGGTCCTCACCACCGGCGGCCACGCCGGGGCCGAACTCCTCGACCTCCTCAGCGAGGCCGGCGTCCCCATCGAGGAGGTGCCCGTCTCCCAGGCGATCCGCTCCAACCTCGCCATCGCCGAGGCCGACGGCACCGTCACCAAGCTCAACGAGACCGGACCCGTGCTGCGGCCCACCGAGATCGAGGAACTCCTCGTCGCCGCGATCACGCCCACACTGGACCGCAGCGCCTCCTGGATCGCCGGGTGCGGCAGCCTGCCGCCGGGCGTCGACGCCGACTTCTACGCCGTGCTCGTCGAACGCACCCGCGACGCGGGCGCCCGCGCCGCGGTCGACACCTCCGGCCCGGCCCTCGCCGCGAGCCTCCGCGCCCGGCCCGACCTCGTCAAGCCCAACCGCGAGGAGCTCGCCGAGGCCGCCGGGACGACCGTCGCGACCCTCGGCGACGCGATCGACGCCGCCCGGGCCCTGCGCGCCGCGGGCGCCGGAGCGGTCCTCGCCAGCCTCGGCCCGGACGGCGCGATCCTGGTGGACGGCAACGGGGTCCACCACGCGCACGTCCCGCGCCCGCGGCCCCTCGTCAGCGCGGTCGGCGCCGGGGACGCGACCCTCGCGGGCTTCCTCGCCAACGGCGGCACCGGACCCGACGCGCTCGCCGCGGCCGTCGCCTGGGGCGCCGCCACCGTCGCCCTCCCCGGCAGCGTCATGCCCGGCCCCGACGACATCGACCCCGGCATCGTGGAGATCACCGCGACCCCTGAGACAGGACGCCTCTTGCGGTAAACCGGTGGCGCGCCGCGCACCCGCGATGGTTCGATCACCGGTATGACGATCCGACTCGACACGCCCGAGGACACCACCCCCGTCCTCGGCGCCCTGCGCGACTGGCAGCGCGAAGGCCTCCCGGTCCAGCTCCACCCCGGCGACGTCGGCTGGTACCGCCGCTTCGGCGCCGCCGAGACCGCCGCCGACCTCCGCACCTGGAGCCGCGGCGGGACGATCCTCGCCGTGGCCCTCCTCGACGGCCCCGGCCTCGCCCGGATCGCGACCGCCCCCGAAGCCCGCCGGGACGAGGCGCTCGCCGCGCAGATCGCCGACGACCTCGCCGACACCGGCCGCGGCGTCCTCCCCGAGGGCGACGCCGACGTCGAGGCCCCGGCCGACGCGCTCCTGCGCGAGGTCCTCGCCGCCCGCGGCTGGACCCCCGGCGAAGCCTGGACCCCGCTCCACCGCAGCCTCGCCGAGCCCGTCGAGGACCCCGGCATCCGCGTCGAGACCGTCGACGCCGGCACCGCCGACGCCTACGCGGCCATCGTCCGCGCCTCCTTCAAGGGCTCCACGTTCGACGCCGACCGCTGGCACGCCCTCGCCGCCGGGCCCGCCTACGCCGACGCCCGCAGCCTGCTCGCCTACGACGGGGACGCACCCGCCGCGGCCGTCACCGTGTGGTCCGCCGGACCCGGCAGGCCCGGCCTCGTCGAGCCCCTCGGCGTCGCCCCCGACCACCGCGGCAAGGGACTCGGCCGCGCGATCACCGTCGCCGGCTGCGCGGTGCTCCGCGAGCTCGGCGCCACCGGCGTGGAGGTCGTCACCCCGACCGACCTCCCCGGTGCCGTCGCCACCTACCGGTCCGCGGGCTTCGCCCCCGGCGCCGAACGCCGCGACCTCTGCCGCCCCGCCGAGTGACACAATGTGCGCCCTGAGGAAGGAGCACACCGCATGGCCCAACCGCGCGACTACATCACGATGCAGGCGCTGTCCCGCATCGAGTACAAGCTCGACATGATCATGGCCCACCTGGGCATCCCCCAGTCCGCCCCGCCCGAGGAGCCCTGGCTCGCCCAGGTCCGCTCCGAGATCCGCTCCGGCCGCAAGATCCAGGCGATCAAGCTGTACCGCGAGCACACCGGCCTGGGCCTCAAGGAGGCCAAGGACGCCGTCGACGGCATGTCCACGGGCTACTAGTGCGCGATTCGTGACGGAACGGGAGTGTCGCACCGATTGTCTATCCTCGGTGCGGCATTCCCGGTTCCAGCGAAGGACGCAGATGACGAAATCCCGTGCGCCGCAAGAGGACAAGCTGACGATCCCGGCCTCGTGGGCCTCCCGGGTCCTGCCCCGCCGGGGCCGTCCCGCCAAGAAGCCCGTCGTCCTCGCCGATCCGAAGACCCTCGCCGACCTCGCCCGCGAGCGCGTCGAGCGCGACGCCGACCTGCGGGCCGCGCTCGACCTCGCCGGGAACGCCCCCTACGCCGCCGCGGGCCGCGCCCACCTCGACGGCACTCCCGACCCCCGCGGCGCGGCCGCCGTCGCCGCGCTCCTCACCGAACCCCATCAGCTGTACGGGAAGTCGTGGCTGCGGCCCGCGTTCGACGCCTGGGTCCTCGACCGCGGCCTGCCGTTCGCCGCCGCCGCGGCCGTCGAGTTCCTCACCGTCAAGGAGCGCACCGAGACCTACCTCGACCTGCCGCCGCTGCGCGAACGCGTCCTCGCCGAGACCCCCGCCGGGAACCTCGAAGTCCTCGACCGCGAACTGGACCAAGGGCTCGCCGCCGTCCGGGCCCTCCTCGCCGCCGCACCGGACGACGAGTACGCCGACGCCGTCACCGCCGTCGCGGCGCACCGCGACACCCCCGCCAAGCGCATCGCCGCCACCGTCCTCCTGCCCGACGAGCCCGCGTGGCTCCTCGAAGCCGGAGCCGACTTCATGCGGGCCCGCGAGCACTCCTACCACGACGACCTCCTGTGGCGGGCCTTCGCCACCGCCGACCAGATCGCCGCCGTCGGCCTCGCCGGCGCCGCCGACCCGTGGCTCGGCTACAACGGCCTGCTCACCCTCGTCGCCACCCTCGGCGCCGACGCCTTCCCCGTCCTCACCGGACCCGTCGGCGACGCCTACCCCGACTACCACGGCCGCGGCGACCTCCTCCACGCCATCGCGATGCTCCCCAGCGACGCTGCCGCCGCGCACGTCCTCGCCCGCCTGCCGCAGCCCTCCGCGTTCAAGGCCGCGGCCAAGGCCGCCGCGACCTTCCCCCTGCGGACCCTCCGCACCGCCGCCCGCCTCGCCCCCGACGCCGCGGACCCCGCCGCGCTCGCCGCCATCGCCGCCCTGCCCGACCCCGCGCTGCGCGCCCGCCTCACCGAGGACGAACGGGCCGCCCTCGACCGCCTCGACACCGCCGTCGGCCGCGTCCCCGACGCCGCCGACCTCCCCCCGCTCCTCACCGGTCCGCCCTGGACCCGCAAGCGCCCCAAGCCCGTCGAGGTCGACGGCCTCGAACCCCCGGCCGACGCCCGCCTGGTCTGGGCCGACGGCGAGCGCGACGCCTGGAACGCCCTCCCCGACCCCGACGACCACAACGCGTTCTGGCTCCGCAGCTTCGGCGAACTCCCCGGCCTCGACGCCTACGACTGGCGCCTCACCCCGTTCCTCGCCTACGGCGACATGGGGAAGGCCGTACCCCGCCTCGCCGACTGGCAGGGCACCGAACCGCCCGACCACCCCGGCGACCTCCAGCGGATCCTCGCCCGCTTCGGCGAGCAGGTCCTCGACCGCGTCCTCCTCCAGAGCCCCGGCCCCGAACTCCCCGGCCCGATCCTCAGCCTCACCGCCGCCCGCCTCGCCGCTGCGCGGCTCACCGGCCCCGCCCGGGCCCACTCCCACCGCTGGCTCGACCGCCACGGCCTCGCCGCCGTCCCCTACCTCGTCCCCGACGCCCTCGGCGCCGACAAGGACCGCCGCCGCCACGCTGCGGCCGCCCTCGCCCATCTCGCCGCCCGCCACGGCGCCGACGCCGTCGCCGCGGCCTCACCCTGCGGACCCGAAGCGGCCCGAGCACTCCGGACGCAACTCGACGACGACCCCCTGACCCCCTCGGTCAAGGTCCCCAAGCCCGGCACCTGGTTCGTCCCCTCGGCCCTCCCGCAGGTCCTCCTCGCCGACCGCCAGCGCGCGCTCCCCGCCGCCTCCATCGGCCACCTGGTCACCGTCCTCGCGCTGGCCGCCCCCGACTACCCCTATCCGGGGCTCGCGGTCGTGGCCGAGACCTGCGACCGGGAGTCCTTGGCGGCGTTCGGCCTTGCGCTGTTCGAGCAGTGGCTCGGCGCGGGCGCGCCCGCGAAGGACGGCTGGGCTCTGACGCAGCTGGCGCACTTCCCGAGCGACGCCGCCGCGGTGCGCCTCGCCGACCTGGTCCGCGAGTGGCCCGGGGAGAACAAGCACAAGCGGGCCGCCGCGGGCCTGGCCGTGCTCGGCGCGATGGGCACCGAGGCCGCGCTCCGGGCCCTGCACGGCCTCGCCGAGAAGCTGCGGTTCAGGGGGCTCAAGGACGACGCGGGCCGGGAGCTCGCCGCGGTGGCCGCGCGGCTGGGCCTGGGCCGCGAGCAGCTCGCCGACCGGCTCGTCCCGGACCTGGGGCTCGGCGGGCCGATCGTCCTCGACTGCGGCCCCCGCGCGTTCACCGTGGAGGCCGACGAGCACCTGCACCTCCGTGTCACCGACGGGACGGGGAAGGTCCTCAAGGCCCTCCCGAAACCCGGCGCGAAGGACGACGCGGCGGCCGCGGGGGAGTCGCACCGGCGCTTCACCGCGCTCAAGAAGGAGCTGCGAACCGTTGCGGCCGACCAGGTCCGCCGCCTCGAAACGGCGATGGTCACGGCCCGCACCTGGTCCGTTCCCGAGTTCGAGGAGCACCTCGCGGGCCACCCGCTCAACCGCCGCCTGGCCCGGCGCCTGGTGTGGTGGACCGGGACCGGCAGCGCCGCAACGGGATTCCGCATCGCCGAGGACGGCAGCTACGCCGACGCCGACGACGCCGCGGTCGTCCTCCCCGCGGACGCCGCGGTCCGCCTCGCGCACCCGGTCCTGCTGGGGGAGCGCACGGCCGACTGGATCGCGCTGTTCGCCGACTACGAGCTCCTCCAGCCGTTCGACCAGCTCGCCCGCCCGGTCCTGGCGCTCGCCGAGGAGGAGCGCGGCGGCCGCCTCGTCCGCGCCGAAGGCACCGTCGTCGAGGCCCTGCGGGTCCTCGGCGCGACGGGCCAGGGCTGGCAGCGCGCCAGGCCCGAGGACGCCGGGGTCGAGCCGGGGGTCTCCTGGCCGCTCGGGAACGGCCTGGTCGTCGCGGTCGCACTGGAGCCGGGGATCTGGGCGGGCGCGGCGACGCAGTCCCCGGACCAGACCGTCAGGAGCGCCGTGGTCTCGCGCGGCGAGCCGTGCTGGTGGTGGGACGAGCAGCGCCCGCCGCGCCCGGTCGACCTCGACCCGGTGACGGCCTCGGAGATCCTGGCGCGGCTGGAGCGGCTGACTACCAGCGGTGGTGGACCTGCGGTCTGACGAGGTCGTCGTAGACGGCGCGGACCTCCGCGTGGAGGTCCGCGTCCAGGGGCGCGAACGCGGCGGCCGCCGCGTTCGCCGCGGCCTGCGCGGCGTTGCGGGCCCCGGGGATGACGACGGTGACGCCGGGCTGGTCGAGGATCCAGCGGAGCGCGAACTGCGCCATGGTCATCCCCTCGGGCACGAGCGGCCGGAGGCGCTCGACCGCCGCGAGGCCGGTCGCGTAGTCGACGCCCGCGAAGGTCTCGCCGACGTCGAACGCGTCGCCCTTGCGGTTGTAGTTGCGGTGGTCGTCGGCCGCGAACACGGTGTCGGCGGTGTACTTGCCCGACAGGAGGCCCGAGGCGAGCGGGACGCGCGCGATGATCCCCACGCCCGCCTCCGCGGCGGCCGGGAGGACGCGTTCGAGGGGCTTCTGCCGGAACGGGTTCAGGATGATCTGGACGGTCGCCACACCCGGCCGCGCGATGGCCGCGAGGGCCTCCTCGCAGGTCTCGACGCTGACGCCGTAGTGCGCGAGGCGCCCGTCGGCGACCATCGCGTCGAGGGCGGCGAACACGGCGTCGTCGCCGTAGACGCTGGTGGGCGGGCAGTGGAGCTGCACCAGGTCGAGCGTGTCCATGCCGAGGCGCTCGCGCGAGTCGTCGTTCCAGGCGAGGAAGTTCGCCTCACTGTAGTTCCCGTGGACCTGCTCGGCCCGGCGGCCCATCTTCGTCGCGACGAACACGTCCGGGTGCCGCTCGCGGAACGCGCCGACGAGGCGCTCGGAGCGGCCGTCGCCGTACACGTCGGCGGTGTCGTAGAAGGTCACGCCCGCGTCCGCGGCGGCCTCCAGGGCCGCGTTCGCGTCGTCCTCGCCGACCTCGCTCCAGTCGGCGCCGATCTGCCAGGCCCCGAAGCCCACGACCCCGACGCTCGCGCCGGTCCTGCCCAGCTTCCGCGCTTCCACCGTGACGGCCCCCTTCAACTAACCCATTTACAAAGTGGCGCACCCGCCGTAGCATTCAGCCATGAAGTCCACCTCGCGCGATATCCGCCTGCGCAACTGCTTCGCAGTGCTGCGGCACCTCATCGCGGACGCCCCGACCTCCCGCCAGATCCTCGCCCGCGAGACCGACCTGTCGGTGGCGACGGTGTCGAACCTGGTCACCGACCTGATCGAACTGGGCGTCGTCGTGGAGGTGGGACGCGAGGACTCCGGCGGCGGACGCCCCCGGGCGCTCCTGGCCCCGAATGCGGGCGGCGGCGTCATGATCGGCGTCGACGTCGCCGAGACGTACGTGCAGCTGGAAGTCTACGACCTGGCCCTGACGGTGGTGGACCGGGTCGAGGAGCGCATGGAGGCCAGCGAGAACAGCCCCGACCAGGTCATCGGCCACATCGCCTCCGCGATGGACCAGGTCCGCTCCCGCCTCGGCGACCGCGCGATCCTCGGCGTCGGCGTGAGTCTCCCCGGGCAGGTCGACGTCACCTGGGGCGTCTCCGGGTTCGCGCCCAACTGGAACTGGCACGACGTGCCCTTCCGGCGCCTGCTCACCGAGCGGCTCCAGCTCGACGTCCCGGTCTACCTGGACAATCCCCTGAAGACGATCACCGTCGGCGAGCTGTGGTTCGGCGACGGCCGCGGCGTCGACCGCCTCGCCGTGCTCATCCTCGGCACCGGCGTCGGCGCCGGGCTCGCGTTCGGCGGTCAGCTCTACCGCGGCGCCACCAACTCCGCGGGGGAGTGGGGCCACACCACCATCAACCCGAACGGCCCGCAGTGCCGCTGCGGCGCAAAGGGATGCATCGAGGCCTACGTGGGCGCGCCCGCGATCCTGTGGCAGTGGGCCCAGCTCGACGGCCGCGCCGCCGAGGGCTCCCAGACCGAGGCCATGGCCGCGCTCGCCGCCGCCTGGGAGGCGGGGGAGGCCTCCGCGGTCCGCACCGTCGAGACCGTTGCCGAATCCCTCGCCGCCGGGGTCGCGAACCTGCTCAACCTCGTCAACCCCGACCTGGTCGTCCTCGACGGCTGGGTCACCTGGGCCCTCGGCGACGCGCTCGTCCCCGAGTTCGAGCGCCGCCTCGCCTCCCACGCCATGGAGGCCCCGCTCAAGGCCGCCCGCCTGAAGCGGAACACCCAGGAGCGCAACATGGTCGCGCTCGGCGCGGCCGCACTCGCCCTGGAGGGCCACCTGAACCGGCTCAACACCGTGGGGTCCCGCAGCCGCCGCTGATCCGAACGGCCCGTCATCCCACAAAAACCGAGCGCTTCCAACGCGATCGCGCACGAATCGTTACCACGAGCCTTACTTCAACCCATTGACAAAGTGAGTGACCCTCGCAACACTGAGAGGCGAATCGACGGATGTCGAATCTCCGCTGCGGCGTCGACCATGACCCGGAGTCGCGCGGGAGCCCTTCCGACCTCTCAACGTAGCGAGGAGCTAGAAATGGCCTTCAGCACTGACCGTTCGTCCAAGCAGGCGCTTGCCGGCCTGGCGTTCAACCGTCGCCGCATGCTCGCGCTCGGCGGCCTCGCCGCCGGGGCGGGCGCGCTCGGCGCATGCGGCTCCAACACCGGCCGCGGCGACGGCGGCGACGGCGTCAACCTCTACCAGTGGTACCACCAGTACGGCGAGGCCGGCACCCAGCAGGCCGCCGAGAAGTACGCCGCCGCCTACGAAGACGCCACCGTCACCATCAACTGGGTCCCCGGCGACTACGACACCGCCCTCTCCTCCGGACTCCTCGCCGACAAGCCCGGTGACTACCCCGACGTCTTCGAGAGCCACCTCAACCGCTCCATGGTGGACTCAGGGCAGATCGTGCCCCTCGACGACCTCTTCGAAGGCGTCCTCGACGACTTCACCGACATCGACGTCAAGCGCAACTCGATCGACGGCAAGGTCTACGGGATCCAGATGATCGACGACCCGCAGTTCCTCTACTACCGGCCGTCCCTCTTCTCCGAGGCCGGGATCACCGAGCCGGCCACCTTCGACGACCTCATGGCCGCGGCCGCCGAGCTCACCACCGGCGACGTCAAGGGCCTCTTCCTCGGCAACGACGACTCGGCCACGAAGCTGTTCCAGCCCATCGTGTTCTCCGCCGGGCAGACCCTCCTCACCGACGACCACCAGATCGGCTTCGACAAGGACACCGTCATCGCCGGTGCGCTGCAGGTGAAGGCGCTCCATGAGTCCAGCTCGCTCCTCATCGGCGCCCCCACCGAGGCGTGGGACCCGTCCTCGATCATCCAGGGCCTGTGCGCGATCCAGTGGTGCGGCCTGTGGGCCCTCCCGCAGATCATCGACACCTACGGCGACGACATCGCCGTCATGCCCTTCCCCGGCTTCGGCGGCGGCGCCCAGACCGTCTACAACGGCGGCTGGTCCACCTTCGTCAACGCCAAGTCCGAGCACGTCGACGAGGCCAAGGCCTTCGCCAAGTGGCTGTGGATCGACAACGAGGAGTACATCCAGGACTGGTGCCTCTCCTACGGCTTCCACATCCCGCCGCGCAAGTCCATGGCCGCCAACGCCGACGCCCTCGCCGAAGGCCCCGCCGCCACCGCCGTCCAGATCTCCCAGGACTTCGGCTGGGGCGACGACCCCAACTGGACCCCCACCATGGAGACCGCCGTCGACGACATGATGACTCACATCGTCCTCGAAGGCGCCGACCCGTCGGCCGAGTTCGACACCGCCGCCCAGACCATCCAGACCGAGCTCGACTCGATCTTCGGCTGACCGGGGGCACCGTGGCCGTCTCGACCGAGACCGCCGCGCCCGGGGCGGCGGGCACCGGGGGCCGAGCGCCCCGGGCCCGCCGCCGCACGGGCGGATGGCGGACCGCACTCACCTTCTGGTACTTCGTGGGGCCCTTCTTCATCGGGCTCCTCGTCTTCACCTACATCCCCGTCGTCTGGAGCGCGTACCTGTCGTTCTTCGACGCGCGCAACACCGTGACGCCCCTGCCCGAGGACTTCGTGGGCTTCGGCAACTACGCCCGCATGCTCCAGGACGCCGCGTTCACCGACAGCCTCGTCACGTTCACCGTGTTCGCGGCGTTCATCGTCCCGCTCACCTTCGCGTGCTCGCTCGCGCTGGCGCTGCTGCTCAACCGGGTCCGGCTCATGCGGGCGTTCTTCCGCTCGGTGTTCTTCCTGCCGTTCGCGTGCTCCTACGTGGTCGCCTCGCTGGTGTGGAAGATGTCGATCTTCAACGGCGTGCGCTACGGCATGGCGAACTCGATCCTCGACCTGTTCGGCATCGAGGACGTCCCGTGGCTGTTCGACCCGAACCCGCCCTGGTACTGGCTGGTCATCGTCACGCTGCGCCTGTGGATCCAGTGCGGCTTCTACATGATCCTGTTCATCGCCGCGCTCCAGCAGATCCCCGAGCACCTCTACGAGGCCGCCTACGTGGACGGCGCCAAGCCCGGCTGGCAGACGTTCTGGCACATCACGCTCCCGCAGCTGCGGGCCACGTCCGTCGCGGTCCTCATGCTCATCCTCATCGCCGCCTACCAGGCGTTCGACGAGTTCTACAACCTCATCGGGAACCAGGCGTACGCCCGGCCGCCCCTGATGTACCTGTACACGACCGCGCTCGGCACCCAGCAGGACCTGGGCCGCGGCTCCGCGGGGGCGCTGATCCTGGCGCTCATCATCGCGATCGTGACGGTCCTCCAGGGCAGGTTCCTCGGATTCGGGAACGCGGAGGAGAAGTAGCCATGGCATCGACACCCTTGCGCGCCAAGCCCGTCGGCTACCGGCCCGGGATCGGCTCGAAAGGCGCGAACGTCGCGGTCTTCATCGTCCTGGCCGTGCTCGCGCTCCTGTTCCTCATCCCGTTCTACCTGATCCTGCGGAACGCCTTCGCCACCGACCAGGAGATCACCGCCCCCGGCTGGATGTGGTTCTCCCCGGACCCCGCCTGGGACAACCTGTCGCGGCTGTTCGACGACCCGTCGGTGCCGATGGCGCGGTCGCTCCTCAACTCCGCGATCGTCGCCGTCCTCACCACCGCGGGCACCCTGTTCCTGTGCACCACCGCCGGGTACGGGCTCGCCCGCGTCCCGTGGCGGCACGCGAACAAGGTGTTCTACATCGTCCTGGCGACCCTCATGATCCCCGGCGCGATCACGTTCGTGCCGAGCTTCGTCATGGTCTCCAGCCTCGGCTGGCTCTCCGACTACCGGGGCCTCATCATCCCCGGCCTGTTCTCGGGCTTCGCGGCGTTCCTGTGCCGCCAGTACTTCCTGGGCTTCCCGCGGGAGCTGGAGGAGGCCGCCCGCGTCGACGGCCTGAGCCACTGGGGCGCGTTCTGGCGCATCGTGATCCCCAACTCGGGGAGCTTCCTCGCGGCGATCGCGGTCATCACGTTCGTGGGCGCGTGGAACTCGTTCCTGTGGCCCCTGGTCATCGGCCGGTCCCCGGACTCGTGGACGGTGCAGGTCGCCCTCTCGACGTTCCTGACCGCCCAGACGGTGAGCCTCTCGCAGCTGTTCGCCGCCGCGCTCGTGGCGATCCTGCCGCTGGTGTTCGTGTTCCTGTTCCTCCAGCGCTTCCTGGTCCAGGGCGTCGCCCAGACCGGCCTCAAGGGC
The DNA here is from genome assembly GCA_040643255.1 of Glycomyces sp. NPDC047369. Lineage (GTDB taxonomy): Bacteria > Actinomycetota > Actinomycetes > Mycobacteriales > Micromonosporaceae > Glycomyces. Next base: position 159,622 of record JBEYTX010000008.1, read on the forward strand.
TGAGACGCAGGCCCCCGGCTCCGGCCGGGGGCCTGAAGTCCCCCGGTCCGCCCGCTAGTGTTGCCGTCGTGGACCTGACCGAATACGTGCCCGTCGTCCCCGACTTCCCCGAACCCGGGGTCGGCTTCCGCGACATCACGCCGCTGCTCGCCGCCCCCGACGCGTTCCGCGCCTCGATCGACCGCCTCCTGGAGGCGTGCGAGCCGTACCCGTACGACTCGATCGCCGCGTTCGACGCCCGCGGGTTCCTCTGGGCCGCGCCGCTCGCCGACCGCACCGGCACGCCGCTCCTGCCGATCCGCAAGGCCGGCAAGCTGCCCCGCCGCGCCGCCGTCGAGACCTACCGCGGCGAGTACGCCGAGGTCCGCGTCGAGCTCCACGCCGACGCCGTGCGCGAGGGCGACCGCGTCCTCCTCGTCGACGACGTCATCGCCACCGGCGAGTCCATGGCCGCCGGCGTCCGCCTCGTCGAAGGGCTCGGCGGCTCGATCGCCGCCTGCGCGGCCCTCCTGGAGATCGCCGCCCTCAACGGCCGCGACCGCCTCGACGGCTACCCCGTCGTCTCGCTCCTCGGCAAGCTCTAAGCCCTCGCACGCCGATGCGCGGAGTCCCGGGGACTCCGCGCACTGTCGTACCCCTGGTGCAGGGTTGTGCAGGGGGCCCGGCGGTAATGCGTCACATACCACTGCGCCCGGCCGCGCTCAGGCCAGCAGCTTCTCGATGTTCGCCGGGTCCGCCAGCGCCGACCCCATGCCGATCACCGACGCCCCCGCCTTGCGGTACGCCTCGACCTCATCGGGCCCGACGCCGCCGGTCGCCACGAACTTGACGTCCGGGAACGGCCCGGCCATCGCCTTGAACCAGTCCTTGCCCAGCGACGACGCGGGGAAGACCTTCACCCACGTGCAGCCCAGCTCCCGCGCGAGGCCGACCTCGCTCGCGGTCGCCACGCCCGGCAGGTGCGGCAGGCCCGCGGCGTGCGACGCCTCCAGGACGGCCGGGTTCAGGCCCGGCGCGATCGTGTAGGCCGCGCCCGCGGCGGCGGCGCGCTCGACGTGCCCGGCCGAGACCACGGTCCCGGCGCCGACGAGGTGCCCGCGCGGCGCGGCGGCCTTCACGGCCGCGGCGAGGGCCTCCTCCTGGCCGGGCTTCCCGATCGGGACCTCGACGAGGTCGATCCCGGCGTCCCACAGCCGCTCGGAGAGCGCGACGGTCTCGTCGGCGGGCAGGCCCCGCCAGATCGCCATGACGCGCTGGTCGGCGAAGAGGCGGTCGAAGAAGGCGCCTTGGTCAACGGTCACTGGTCCTCCAGGAGGGCTCGAACGGTCTCGGGTGAAGGCGGGGGCGCGAGGTCCCCGACGGTCCGGAGGGCCCCGGCGGCGAGCCGGTGGCCCAGGCGCATCGCGGCCGCGACGGACGCGTCCTGCAAGCGGCCGTAAAGGAATCCGGCAGCGAAGGCGTCCCCTGCGCCGACGGGCTCGACCACGTCGACCGGTTCGGCGGGGGTGTAGTGCCGCTCGGCGCCGTCGAACGCGGTGACGGCGTTCCCGCCGTCCTTGACGACGAGAACCGGGGCGTTCGGGACGCGCTCGCGCACGTCCTCGGGGGTCTTGGAGCCCCACAGGACCTGGGCCTCGTCGAGGCCGACGAACGCGATGTCGGCGGCGTCGGCGAGCCGCGCGAGCACCGGCCCGGCCTCCGCGACCGGCCACAGGGCCGGGCGGTAGTTCACGTCGAAGCTGACGGTCGCGCCGGGGAGGGCGCGGTCGACGAGCAGCTCCTCGATGAGGGCCGCGCAGGACTCGGACAGGGCCGGGGTGATCCCGGACAGGTGCAGGATCCGCGGCGCGGCGGCTCCGGCGAGGTGGCCGGGGGCCATGGTCGAGGCCGCGGAGCCGCGCCGGTAGTAGTGGACGACGGTGCCCTCGGGCCCGGGGTCCTTGAAGTAGACGCCGGTGGGCCGCGCGGGGTCGGTGGCGATGCCGGCGCAGTCGACGCCCGATTCCTCCAGGACGTCCTTGATGCGCTGGCCGAACGGGTCGTCGCCGACCTTGCCGTGCCAGGCGGCGCGGGCGCCGAGCCGGGCGAGGGCGACGGCGACGTTCGACTCGGCCCCGGCGACGCCGGCGTGGAGTTCGACCGCCGTGCGCAGGGGTCCGGCGGTCGCGGGCGCGAAGACGCACATCGACTCGCCGAGGCACAGGACGTCCAAGGGGGCTCCCTTCGGGGTCGGGGGACGGCCCCAGCCTACCGACCGGAAAGCGCATTCACAAAGCCGCGGCGCCCGCCGTCTCACGTAGACTGGACCGACGGACCTCTCGCGATGGGGGCGAACATGATCGACGTGCGCCTGGTGAAGGTCTTCGCGTGGACGATCGGGGTCCTGCTCGTCCTGTGGCTGCTCGCCGAGTGCGCCGGCGGCGCCGACGGGACCGACGACAACGAGGACCTCCAGCGCGACGCCGAGCAGTACGCCGCGGACTGCGGCCGCACCTGGCAGGCCCTCGACCTCGCCGGTCAGGCCGCGGGCGGGGACGTCGAGTCCGTCGTCGACCAGATGGAGGCCCTCGGCAACGAGATCGAGGACCCCGACCTCAAGTCGCTGACCGCGGTCTACGCGTCCCAGGTCCAGGACCTCGCCGCGACCGCCGACCCCGAGGACCTGGAGGGCGCGATCGCCCAGTACCAGGACTCCGCGGCCTTCGACCTGGCGCTGCGCTGCCCGCCGTCGTGAACCCGCGATGCGGAACCGGTATTGACAGTGTTCGAAATTACCGCTAACTTCTACACGTTTGCACATCCTTCTGTCCGAAGGATGCCCACTCGACCTCAATGTGGAGGGACGCGGTCCGGCGCTCGCGCGGACCGCACGGCGGCCCTCCCGCGGACCTTGCTCTGGGGTTGACGGGGCGGGGCCGTCCGGTGCCGAAGCCGACGCGTGAGACCGCGGCGGCGGCCGCGGGCGGACCCGCCCCGTTCCGCGCCACCGTTCCGCTAAGAAGTTCCCAAAACGGTTCATAACGGTTCGCGCGTTTGGGTTCGAGCCCGTGCTTGTGGCAAAATGGCACGTCTGCCTTCCCACCGTAGGAGCCTCGTTGCCACCCAGCGAACTGCACGCCACCTTCCTGCCCGACCACGCCTCCCCGGCCGACGGGCGGCTCCTGTTCTTCGGGGGCGGGCGGCCGGAGGCCGCGGTGGCCGAGCTCGGGCTGCCCCCGGGCGACCCGGTCGCGGCCGAGCTGTACCTCGGCAGCGAGCTGCTCGAGGTCGAAGGCGTCGCGATGCCGGTCCGCCCGGTCCTGCCCGCGCTCACTCGCATCGCGTCCCGGCCCGACATCACCGAGTCCGTGGCCGTGTGGGCGCGCATCGCGAACGCCGTGGACGACGACAAGTTCGACGACCTCGACCGCATCGCCGGGGAGCTCCCCGCGGAGGGCCACAGCGCCCCGCACTCCGAGGGCCACGTATGGACCGCGAAGGCCCTGGTGGGCGCCTTCGTCGAGTCCTACACCGAGCTGCTGCGCTCCGACTCGGGCCTCAACCTGCGGCTCATCACCGCGCAGCACGCCGACCCCGGCGAGGTCCGCGTCAACGCCGACCTGCGCAAGTACCAGGCCCACGGCATCGCCTGGCTCGAGGCCGCGGCCGACGGCGGCACCGGCGTCATCCTCGCCGACGACATGGGCCTGGGCAAGACCCTCCAGTCGATCGGCCTGCTCGTGCGCCGCGCCGGGATCGCTCCGCACCTGGTGGTCTGCCCGACGTCGCTGGTCGGCAACTGGCAGCGCGAGATCGCGCGCTTCGCGCCGCAGCTGTCGGTGCACCTGCACCACGGCCCGGCCCGCACGAAGTCGACGGGGCCGCTCACCGACACCGACGTGGTCGTCACCTCGTACTCGATCGCGCTGCGCGACATCAAACTGCTGCGCTCCATCGGCTGGGACACCATCGTCATCGACGAGGCCCAGGCCATCAAGAACCACCGCTCGCGCACCGCGGGGGCCGTCCGCGACCTCACCGGCCGCGTCCGCATCGCCCTGACCGGCACGCCCGTGGAGAACCACCTCGCCGAGCTGTGGTCGATCTCCGAGTTCGTCAACCCCGGGCTCCTCGGCATCCAGGCCGACTTCAAGCGCCGCTTCGCCGACCCCATCGAGATCGGCCGCGACCCCGTGGCCGCCGCGACGCTGCGCGCCCGCATCGACCCGGTCGTGCTGCGCCGCATGAAGGAGGACGTGGCCGCCGACCTGCCGCCGAAGATCGAGTCCGTCGTGGCCTGCACCATGACCGACGAGCAGGCCGGGCTCTACCGCGAGGCCATCCGCGAGGCGTTCGACGAGGGCCTGGGCGACGGCATCACCCGCCGCGGCCGCGTCCTCAAGCTCCTCACCCGCCTCAAGCAGATCTGCAACCACCCCGCGCAGTACGTCGGCGTCGGGGACGGGCACCTCGCCGAGCGCTCCGGGAAGCTCGACCGCGTCACCGAGATGCTCACCGAGGTCGTCGACGAGGGCGACAAGACCCTCATCTTCACGCAGTACCGGCAGATGGGGGAGCTGCTCTCGCGGCACCTGGAGGCGGAGCTCGGCGTCGCCGCCCCGTTCCTCCACGGCGGCCTCGACCAGCCCGCCCGCGACAAGCTCGTCGACGAGTTCCAGACCGTCGAGGGCCCCGCGATCCTCCTCGTGTCGCTCCGTGCGGGCGGCACCGGCCTCAACCTCACGGGCGCCTCGCACGTCGTCCACTACGACCGCTGGTGGAACCCCGCGGTCGAGGACCAGGCCACCGACCGGGCGCACCGCATCGGGCAGACCCAGACGGTCCACGTCCACAAGCTGGTGACCGCGGGCTCCCTCGAGGAGCGCGTGGACGAGCTGCTCGCCCGCAAGCGGGCCATCGCCGAGGCCGTCGTCGGCTCCGGCGAGGACTGGCTCGGGGAGCTCGACGACTCCCAGCTGCGCAAGCTCATCGAACTCGACGAGGAGGGGGGCCGACTGTGAGCGACCCGTACGGCCGGACCTGGTGGGGCCGCAAGTGGTGGCGGGCCCTGGAGACCATCGGCCTGAACTACCCCGACCAGCGCATCGTCAAGGGCCGCGCCATCGCCGGGCGCGGCGCCGTCACCGGCCTCTCCATCGAGCCCGGCCGGGTCTCGGGGACCGTCGCCGACGGCCCCGGCTCCTACGACGCCGAGATCACCATCCCCGTGTACAACAAGTCCGCGTGGACCGCGGGCCTGTCGGCCCTGTCGCTGTCGCCCTCGTGCGTCGCCGGGCTCCTCGCCGGGCGCCTCCCCAAGCGCATCGACGACGTCCTCGCCGAGACCGGGATGCGCCTGCTGCCCAAGAAGTTCGTCACCGAAGACCACAACCGCATCACCACCGCCTGCGGCTGCGCCGACTCCCGCGAGGTCTGCGCCCACATCATGGCCCTCGCCCTGGTCAGCGCCGCCCGCATGGACGACGACCCGTGGCTGGTCCTCCTCGTCCGCGGCGGCCCCACCCGAGACCTCGCCGGACGCCTGCGCGCCGCCCGCCTCGCCAGCATGGAGGCCGCCCAGCCCGTCGCCTGAACACGTCGAGAGCCGCCCGCCGCATTCGCGGCGGGCGGCTCTCAGCGTCCGATCAGCCCTTGGCGGGCTTGATGCGCTCGGTGATCCAGGTGTCGAGCTGCGCCAGATCGGAGCAGGATTCGATCTCCGCACGGCGCTCGTCGCTCACAGGCCCACCGGCCTGGAGGATCTTGAGAAGGATCGCCCGTGACTGTGCAAGGGCGCCTTCCTCGCGGAGCTGATCCGTGAACTCGGAGTGGTAAAGACGGTCTCCGGTCTTCATGAGTGCCTCCAGCAAAGTCGCAGGCTCCTTCGCCAATGTGGTGAGCAGGTACATCGCGTAATCGGCGGCTCGACCCGGGTCTTCGATGGTACCGAGCCATCGGTCGAGTGTCGAGATGAACAGTGGTTCGGGGACGTCTTTCGGCTGCTTGCGCAGGACGGCGCAGAGCACCGCTGCCTCGGCGCTCGGCGGCTTGTCGTCCGAGCCCAGGTCGGGGAGCTGGGCCGGGCCGACTGTCGCCACGGCGACAGTCGATCCCGGGCCCATCTCGATGCCCCGACCGAACCGCTTTGCGAGATGGTCGTTTCCGCAGATCATGAGCATCGAGACCGGCATCCGGTGATCCTCGAAGGCTCGGGACATGTACCCGGGCAACCGGAAGTACTTGTCGTCGCTCCATTTGTTCTGGACTTCGCAGATGACGATCATGCTCGCACCGCCCTGGAAACAGTGCGACCGGGCTACGGGAGCCGGACCTCCAGGGCCGGGCCGTCCTGGGACACGGTGACTCCCGTCAGGTCCGCGACCCGCGGCAGTCCTTGCGCCGCTTCGCCGGTGTAGCCGCCGACCACGACCGTGGCGGCGCCCGCCGCCGACGCCGACGTCAGGCCCGCCGGGGCGTCCTCGAAGGCCACCGCGTCGGTCGCGTCCGCGCCCAGGGCCCGCGCGGCGAGCATGTACGGCTGGGGGTGGGGCTTGCCCTTGGTCACGTCGTCGGCGGCCACGAGGATCTTCGGCAGCGGGATGCCCACCGCGGCCAGGCGCCGCAGCGTCAGCGCCCGGGTCGCCGACGTCACCACGGCCCATTTGGCCGGGTCGAGCGACCCCAGGAGCGCCGCCGCGCCGGGGATCTCGCTGATCCCGTCGGTCCGGTCGATCTCCTCCGCTTCGATCCGGTCGGTCTCGGCGACCACGTCCACGCCGTGCGGCGCGAACTCCGCGACCACCTCGATCGTGGGCCGCCCGTGCGCGACCGCGAGGATCGCCGACGCCTCCAGGCCGTGGCGCCCGGCGAACCGCCCCCACGCCCGCTCCACCGACGCCGTCGAGTCGACCAGCGTCCCGTCCATGTCGAACAGCAGCACCGAAGCCGCCAGCACCGAACCGCCCATGACGTACCTCCCTAGAACCGACCCGCAACGGTACCAACGGAAGATGACGGGCGCGCTACATTCCGCGCGCCGCCCCGCGAACACGGCGTGCGCCCCGGGAATGCGGTTGCGGCCCCAGGACCGGTCCTTTAGCGTCGAAACCGTGCCAGAACTCATCGACCCGACCGTGCGGCTCGCCGCCTCCTTCACCGAAGCCCTGCACGAGTTCATCGCCGAGGGCGGCGGGACCGGCGACTCCGGGACCGACACGATCATCCGCAACTACCTGCGCCCCGGCGACGAATGGGCCGCCGAGTACGTCGCCGACGTCCTCGCCTGGCGCACCACCGCCCCGCCCGGCTTCGTCCCCTTCACCACCCTCTGGTGGGCCGACGGCGACACCTACCTGGGGCGCCTCGCGATCCGGCACGTCCTCAACGCGCACCTCCGCGAAGTCGGCGGGCACATCGGCTACGACGTGCGCCCCTCCGCGCGCCGCCGCGGCCACGCCACCGCCATGCTCGCGGCCGCCCTGCCCGTCGCCGCCGGACTCGGCATCGAGAAGGCCCTGGTCACCTGCGACGCCGACAACACCGCGTCCCGCAAGGTGATCGAGGCCAACGGCGGGGTACTCGAGGACCGCCGCGGCGACAAGCTGCGCTTCTGGGTGCCCACCGCCGACTGAGCGGCGCCGACCGCACGAGGGGGAGCCGATGAGGATCGAACGCGTCGACTACGACCGGACCCAGCACGCCGGATACGCCAAGGGCCGCAGGCTCCTCCCGTCGAGCCGCCGCGCCTGGACGCGGGCGTTCCGGTCCCTCGCCGGGGACCGCCGCATCGCCCGCGTCGCCGACGTCGGCTCCGGCACCGGCCGGTTCACGCCCGCGCTGGCCGACGAGTTCGGGGCCGCGACCGTCGGGATCGAACCCTCCGAGCGGATGCGGGAGGTCGCGCTCGCCGAGTCCGCGCACCCGCTCGTCACGTACGTGCCCGGCAGCGCCGCCGACCTGCCCCTGGACGACGGCAGCGCCGACCTCGCGCTCATGTTCCTGGTGTGGCACCACGTGCCCGACCGGCCCGCGGCCGCCCGCGAGCTGGCGCGGGTCCTCGCGCCGGGCGCGCGGCTGCTCGTCGCGACGACGCTCGCCGACCGCCTCAAGGACCTGCTGCTCTACCGGTACTTCCCGCGCACCAGGGACATCGACGCCCACGTCTTCCCGACGCGCGCCGAGACCGAGGCGGTCTTCGCCGACGCGGGTTTCGCCCCCGCCGGGCTCGTCGAGGTCCACCACCGCTCGGCCGACAGCCTCGCCGAGTACACCGAGCGCCAGCGCCTGCGGGCCCTGTCGGTGTACGAGCACCTCACGGACGAGGAGTACCGGGACGGCCTGGCCGCGATGGCCGCCGACGCCGAGCGGGAGACCGTCCCGCGGCCGGTCGAGGCCGACTGCGACCTGCTGGCGTTCGCGCGCCGCTGAGTCAGCGGCCGTCGGGGGCGACCAGGCCCGTGTTGTAGGCGAAGATGACCGCCTGCACCCGGTCGCGCGCGCCGATCTTCGCGAGGATCCGCCCCACGTGGGTCTTCACCGTCGACTCCGCCAGATGGAACCGGGTCGCGATCTCGGTGTTGTTCCAGCCCTTGCCGATCGCCGTCAGCACCTCCCGCTCCCGCTCGGTGAGGACGTCGAGCTGGGCGCTCAGGTTCGCCTCCTCCTCGCCTTCGACGGGGAACTGGTCGGCGAACCGGTCGAGGAGCCGCCGCGTGAGCTTCGGGGCCACGACCGCGTCCCCCGCGGCCACGACCCGGATCCCGGCGAGCAGCTCCTCGGGCTGGGCGTCCTTGACGAGGAACCCGCTCGCGCCCGCGCGCAGGGCCGCGTACGCGTACTCGTCGAGGTCGAACGTCGTCAGCACCAGGACCCGGCTGCGCCCGCCCGCGGCGATGATCCGCCGGGTCGCCTCGATGCCGTCGACCCCGGGCATACGCACGTCCATGAGGACCACGTCCGGGCCCAGCTCGGTGGAGCGGCGCACCGCGTCGGCGCCGTTCTCGGCCTCGCCGAGCACCACCAGGTCCGGCTGGCTCTCCACGAGCATCCGGAACCCCATGCGCTGCAAGGGGTGGTCATCAACGATGAGCAGCGAGGTCACCGGCGTTCCCTTCCGTCGACGGGCATCCACAGCGCGACCCGCCAGCCGCCGCCGGCCTCGGGTCCGGCCACCATTGTGCCGCCGAACGCCGCCGCGCGCTCGGCCAGGCCCGCCAGGCCCCGCGACGTGCCCGCCTCGTCGACCCGGTTCCCGGTGTTCGCCACCGTCACCGCGAGCCCGGTGTCCCGGTACTCCAGCGACACCTCGGCCCGCCGCGGGCCCTTCGCGTGCTTGAGGACGTTCGTCAGCGACTCCTGGATCGTCCGGTACACGGCGAGCTGCTGGTTCTCCGACAGCTCCCAGTGCTCCCCGGAGGACCGCAGCACCACCGGCAGGCCCGCCTCCCGGACCCGCTCCACCAGGGCGTCCACGTCGGACAGTCCCGGCTGGGGCGCGAGCTCCACCTCCTGCGGGTCCTCGGCCTTGAGCACCGACAGGACCCGCCGCAGCTCCCCGAGCGCCTCCCGGCTGGTCCGCCCGATGACCTCCAGGGCCTCCTTCGCCTTCTCCGGCGACGCCGCCGCCGCGTACGCGCCGCCGTCGGCGAGCGCGTTGATGACCGCCAGGTTGTGCCCGATGATGTCGTGCATCTCCCGCGCGATCCGGTTGCGCTCGTCCGACACCGCCTCGCGGGTCGCCTGGTCGCGCTGGGAGCTCTGGAAGTCCCGCCGCGTGCGCACCAGCATGCCGATCGCCACGATGAACGCGAAGTACAGCGCCCCCGACACGGTGAACCCGATGATGCCCGGCGACGGCCGGTTCACCAGCCAGTCGACCAGGGACGGCACCCCCGTCACCAGCGCGGCCCACCACAGCAGCTTCAGCGGCCGCCGCAGCACCACGTTGTACATCGCCACGGTGTACGCCAGGCCCGCCGCGATGCTCACGAAGCCCTCGCCGCTCGCCGTGATCCCCAAGGGGATCGTGATCGCCATCGGCACGACCTGGCTCGCCAGCACCGTGAACGGGTACTTGCGCCGCCAGATCGTGGGGACCAGGAACAGCAGCGTCGCCGCCGCCTGCGCCCAGGGGTGCGCGAACTCCATCTGCCCCATGGCGGCGGCGATCGCGCCGATGCAGCCGAAGAAGGAGTACAGGAAGATCGGGAAGAGATTCCAAAGCAGCGGGTGCCTGGAGTCGAACTCCGACACCCGCTGCCACAGCCCGCGCTTGCGGGGGAGGTTCACGGCCTGCGCCACGACGGAATCGTCACACGTCCCGGCGCTTGAGCAGCACGCCGGCCAGCCCGTAGGCCACGACCAGCCAGATCCCCATCCACAGCCACGACTCGCCCAGGCCCAGCGTCCCCGTCGACGTGTCCACCAGGACCAGCGAGTTCGGGACGTTGCCCGGCGCGTACGGGACCACGTCGGCGACCCAGTCCCACGGCAGGATCGTCGCCAGCTGCGGCAGGATCATGATGACGCCGATGTAGAACGCGATCGACCCCGCCGAGTTCCGCAGGATCGCGCCGAGCGCGATCGCCAGGAGCGCCAGGTACACGATCATCGCGACGTACCCGAACAGGGCCCGCAGCACCCCGTCGTCGCCCAGCGACACCGACAGCGCGGGGTCGTCGAGCAGGGCCTGCGACAGGAAGAACGTCACGAACACCATGGCGGTGAACAGGACCGCGACGACCGCGCCGTACACGGCGGCCTTCGCCGCCAGCACCCCGAGGCGCTTGGGCGCGGCCGACATCGTCGACCGGATCGACCCGGTCGAGTACTCGCCGGTCACGGTCAGGATCCCCAGGACGGCGATGAACACCGAGCTGAGCGAGACGCCCGCCATCGCGAAGTTCAGCGCCATGTCGGCGCCCGCCAGGCCCTGGTCGGACGGGACGCTCGCGGAGATCAGGGCCCCCAGGCCCGCGGCGAACACCACGGCGCACAGCAGCACGATCCACGTCGAGCGCAGCGACCACAGCTTCGTCCACTCCGAGCGCAGCAGCCCCGCGCCGGTCAGCCGGTACCCGCCCTTCGGCACGTACGCGGCCGGTCGTTCGGTCATTGCGGCGGCGGTCATCACTTCGCCCCTTCCACGGTCTGTCGGTACTCGACCGAATCGGCGGTCAACTGCATGAACGCGTCCTCGAGGGAGCCGCGGTCGGTCCGCAGCTCGTGCAGGACCAGGCCGTGCGCGGCGGCCGTCTGGCCCACCACCGCGGCCTCGGTCCCGGAGACGTCCAGGACGCCCCGCTCGGGGCTCGCGATCGTGATGCCCGGACCCGCGAGGTGCTCGGCGAGCCGCGCCGCGTCGGGGGAGACGACCCGCACGCGGGCCTTCCCGCTCCCGTTCACGAAGTCGTCCACGGTCGTGTCGGCCAGGAGCCGGCCCTGCCCGATCACGATGAGGTGCTCGGCGGTCTGCGCCAGCTCGCTCATCAGGTGGGAGGACAGGAACACCGTCCGGCCCTCGGACGCGAGGCCCTTGAGCAGCAGGCGGATCCACTTCACCCCGTCGGGGTCGAGGCCGTTGACCGGCTCGTCGAGGATGAGCACCGCCGGGTCGCCCAGCAGTGCGACCGCGATGCCCAGGCGCTGGCCCATGCCGAGGCTGAACCCGCCGACGCGCTTCCCGGCGACCTCGTGGAGGCCGACGAGGTCGATGACCTCGTGGACGCGCTTGGCGGGGATGCCGTGGGTGCGGGCGAGCGCCAGCAGGTGCTTGTACGCGCTGCGCCCGGCGTGCACCGACTTCGCCTCCAGCAGCGCGCCGACCTCGGTCAGCGGCGACTTGAACTGCGAGTAGTGCTGCCCGTTGACGCGGGCGAGCCCGCTGGTCGGGGCGTCCAGGCCCACGATGGCGCGCATCGTGGTGGACTTCCCGGCGCCGTTCGGCCCCAGGAACCCGGTGACGACGCCGGGCTTGACGGCGAACGTCAGATCGTCCACGGCCGTCTTCTTGCCGTAGCGCTTCGTCAAGTGCTCGATCTCGATCATGCCCCGAAATCTACGGCCCGCGAGAGGCCCGTTCATCGGTTTCAGGATCGATATTCGGCGACGCGGGTCGTACTCGGGTACTACGACTCCAGGAGCGGGTCGGGCCCGCCTACTTCGCCTGCGCGTAGGAGTCCACGACCTTCGGCCGCAGCGGGATCCGCACCGGGACGTCGCCGAAGAGCGTCCGCGTCGCCTGCTCGGCGCACCGCTCGATCGCCTCCGCGACCGCGGCCGCGTGCTCGGCCGGGCAGTGGACCATCACCTCGTCGTGCAGGAAGAACACCAGTTCGCCCAGGTCCTGCTCGTGCAGTTCGCGCCGCAGCAGCGCCAGCAGCACCAGCGCCCACTCCGCGGCCGTGCCCTGGACGATGAAGTTGCGCGTGAACCGGCCCCGCGAGGCCGACGACTTCACGCCGTCCTCGGAGTTGAGCTGGCGCCACCACCGCTCCGAGGGCGCCGGGACCGTCCGGCCCAGCCAGGTGCGCACCAGCCCGCCCTTCTCGCCGGTGCGCGCCGCCGACTCGACCCGCTCGAACGCGGCCGGGAACCGGTCCCGCATGAGCTGCACGAGCTGGCGCGCGTCGCCCGCCGTGCCGCCGTACATCGCCGAGATCAGCGCGATCTTCGCCTTCCCGCGCTCGCCGCCGAGGCGCGGCGCGAGCTCCGTGTACAGGTCGTCGGCGGCCGTCGCCGCGATCATCGCCCGGTCGCCGCTGATCGCCGCGAGCAGCCGCGGCTCCAGCTGCGCCGCGTCGGCCGCGACGAGCTTCCAGCCCGGGTCCGGGCGGATCGCCTCGCGCACCGAGTGGGGGAGTTGCAGCGCCCCGCCCCCGTCGGTGCCCCAGCGGCCCGTGTCGGCGCCGCCGACGATGTACACCGGCCGGAACCGGCTCGCCGTCCGCCCCGACCCGCGGTCCACCACGTCGTGGACCCACGCGTCGGCCCAGTTCCACCCGAACGCCCCCCACACGCGGGCGTGCTCCCGGTACACCTTGAGCGCCTCCACGGCCGGATGGTCCACCGAGTGGAGCTCCCACGCGTGCGTGGTCTTCACGTCGACGCCCGCCGCATGGAACGCCGCGAGCACCTGCTTCGTCGAGTCCGGGTTCAGCTGGTGCCCGAACGCGTCGGTGACCTTGTCGGCGAGCGCCTGGAGCTTCCGCGGCCGCAGCCCCTTCGACGGGCGCGGCCCCAGCAGGTCCCGCAGCAGCTCGTCGTGGACCTTCCGGTCGAACGGGACGCCCGTGCGGCCCATCTCGGCGGCGACCAGCGCCCCCGCGGACTCCGCCGCGAGCAGCGCCCCGAGGCCCGGGATCGCCGCGTTCGCGGTGCGCCGCCGCTGGTCCAGCCAGGCCGCCTGGAGCCGCGTCAGCTCGGCCGGGCCGTCGACCGGCTCCGGCTCCCGCTCGAACAGGGTCCCCGCGTCGGGGTCCGAGGCGACCACGTACGCGGGCGGGTCGTGCGCCTCCACCCGGGAGAGGATCCGCTCGGCGAGCCGCAGGTCGCGGGCCCGGTCCAGCCGCGCGCCCGCCTCCAGCAGCGGCGGGTAGTCCCGCGCGAGGTCGGCGACCACCCACCGAGGGGGCGCCTCGGCCTCGGCGGCGTTCACGGCCGCCGCGAGGTCCGCGTGGTACGCGGGAGCGCCGCCGGGCAGGGCCATCGTCCAGCCCTCGCCAGCCCTGCCGTGCACCAGTGCGACCTCCACGCCCCAAGTGGACCACGCACCACCGACATTCCGCGGGTCCCGGCCCGCTTCCAGACATATTCGCCGCGCCTATGGGTATTCGGACCGCATGGCACTCATATTGTGGATCCTCGCGGTCCTTCTCGTGGTCTACGGCATCTACATGATCTTCCGGGGTCAGGTACTCCTCGGGATCGTGGTCATCATCGTCGGCCTGCTGGTCGGCCCGGGCGGGGTGAGCGTGTTCACCTAGCCCGGCCGCACCGCGCGCGCCCGGCAGGAGCGCGGTGGTCGCGGCCCCGAAACGGACGAACGACCCGCAGGCCCGGTCCGCACCGCGGACCGGGCCCGCGCGCGCTCACGCCGACTCGCGGACCACCAGCTCCGTCGGCAGGATCGTCATCGGCTCGACGTCGTGGCCCTCCAGGAGCCGCAGCATCGTCCGCGCCATGGTGCGCCCGATCTCCGCGATCGGCTGGCGCACCGTCGTCAGCGGCGGATCCGAGTAGGTCGCCAGGGCGATGTCGTCGAAGCCGACGACGGCGACGTCGTCCGGCACCCGCCGCCCGGCCTCGCGCAGCGCCTGGAGCGCCCCGTGCGCCATCAGGTCCGAGGCCACGAACACCGCGTCCAGGTCCGGCTCGTCCGCCAGGAGCTGGCGCATCGCGGCCTGCCCGGACTCGGCGGTGAAGTCGCCGACGGCGACGATCGCGCGCCGGTCCGCGCCCGCGAGCGCCGCCCGGTAGCCGTCGAGACGGGCCCGGCCCGCGACCATGTCCAAGGGGCCCGCGATCGTCGCGATCCGCCTGCGCCCCTGCGCGATCAGGTAGTCGACGGCCGCCCGGACCCCGCCGAGGTGGTCGACGTCGATGCACGGCGCGTCCAGCTGCGGCAGCCCGTTGCACACCACCGGCACGCCGCGGCGCATCATCAGCTCCGGCAGCAGGTCCGCATCGTGGAGCGACGCGAACATGACCCCGTCGACGTGCCCGCCGACCGCGTAGCGCTCGGCCCGCTTGCGGGCCTCCGCGGAGCCGGTCGTCATGAGCACCAGGAGCTTCCCGGCGGCGTCGAGCTCGGTGGCGACGCCGCGGATGACGCTGGGGAAGAACTGGTCGTCGGAGAACACGCGGTTCGGCGACTCGGGGAGGATGAGCGCGACCGAGTCGGTCCGGTGGGTCACCAGGGACCGGGCGGCGGCGTGGGGCACGTACCCGAGCTCGTCCGCGGCGGCCTCGACGGCCCGCCGCAGGTCCTCGTTCACCGAGGTCTGGCCGTTCACCACGCGGGAGACGGTCGCGCGCGACACGCCCGCCCGCTCGGCGACCTCCTCCAGTGTCGGCCGCCCCTGGCGGGGCCCCCGCACCGGCCCCGCATCCGCACGCACCATCGCGTCCGCCTCCGTCTCGTGTCAGCCTTTGACCGCGCCCTGCATGATCCCGCTGATCATGTACTTGCCCAAGAGCGCGAACACCGCCAGCAGAGGAAGCGTAGCCAGCATCGTCCCGGTGAGCACGAGCGACTGGTCGGTGACGTACCCGCCCGAGAGCGTCGACAGGGCCACCTGCACGGTCTGGTTCTCGGGGCTGGAGAGGACGATGAGGGGCCAGAAGTAGTCGTTCCACGCGGTCAGGAACGTGAGGACCCCGAGGACGACGGCCGCGGGCCGGGCCGCGGGCATGACGATCTGCCAGAAGATCCGGAACGTCGAGGCCCCGTCCATGCGCGCCGACTCGATGAGCGAGCCCGGCAGCGCCCCGCGCAGGTACTGGGTCATGAAGAACACCCCGAACGCGTTGACCAGGCCCGGCGCGATCACCGCCCACAGCGTGTCCGTCCACTCCAGCTCCACCATGAGCATGAACAGCGGGATGACGCCGAGCTGCACGGGCACCATCATGGTCGCCACGACCGACACCAGGAGCACCTTGGCGCCCTTGAACTCCAGTTTCGCGAACGCGAAGCCCGCGAGCGTCGAGAAGAACACGACCGACGCGGTGACGCTGCCGCTCACCAGGACCGAGTTGAACAGCGCGGTCCCGAACGGGACGGTGTCGAACACGCGCTGCACGTTCTCGACGAGGTTCGCGCCCGGCAGCACCGGGGGCGGGACCGTGGCGAGCGCGGAGTTGTCCCGCGAGGCCACCACGAAGCTGTAGTACAGCGGGAACCCGGAGAAGAACAGGACGGCGACGAGCGTCAGGTACGCGAGGCGGCCGGGCTGCTCGCGCAGGGCGCGCAGGCGGGCCCGGGCCCGGCGGTCGGGTCGGCCCGGCAAGGCTGTGCGGCCCGACCGCCGGGAGTTCTCGGGGGGTGCGGCGACGGTGTCGAGGTCGGCGGCGGTCACGAGGCGCTCCTGATGCGGCGGATGAACAGGTAGTTGAGGAGGGCGACGAGGACGATGACGGCGAACATCGTCCAGGCGACGGCCGAGGCGTACCCGAACTCGAAGCCCCGGTTGAAGCCGTGCTCGTACAGGTAGAGCGTGAGGGTCTGGAACTGGCGGGAGGCGCCGCCGGTGACGCCGTTCTGCCCGCCGCCGCCGAACAGCTGCGGCTCGGCGAAGATCTGGAGCCCGTAGATCGTCGAGACGATCACGGTGAACACGATGGTGGGTCGGATCATCGGGACGGTGATGTGGAACAGCTGCTGCATCCGGGTGGCGCCGTCGAGGTGCGCGGCCTCGTAGACCTCGCGCGGGACGGCCTGCATGGCGGCGAGGTAGATGAGCGCGTTGTACCCGGTCCACTTCCACGCGACCATGACCGCGATGGCGACGTGCGAGGACGCGGTCCCCGCCTGCCAGTCGATGCGCCCTGCCCCGAGGGATTCGAGGACCCAGTTGACGAGGCCGAAGTCGCGGCCGAACAGCTGGCTGAAGATGACGGCGACGGCGACCACGGACGCGACGTTCGGCAGGAGCATCCCCATGCGCCAGAACGTCTGCGCGCGCAGCCGCATGGTGAGCAGGTGGGCGAGCAGGAGCGCGGCGAGCAGCTGCGGGACGGTGGCGAGCAGGAGGATCGAGAGGGTGTTGCCGAGGGCGTTCCAGAAGTACGGGTCGGTCAGGAGCGCCTCGTAGTTCCCGAAGCCGACGAACACGTGCTCGTCCGAGAGGAGGCTCCACTCGTGGGTGGACACCCACGCGGTGAACGCCAGCGGGAACAGCCCGAACGCGGCGAACAGCACGAAGAACGGGGCGATGTACAGGTACGGGGAGGCTTTGAGGTCGAGGCGGTAGCGCAGCAGGCCCGCGGGGCCCTTGCGCGTGCCGGACCCCTTGGCGGCGATGGTCATCGGGTGGCTTTCCACTCATGGGGCGGCGGGCCCTGCGGCCCGCCGCCCCGCTCCGGGGCTAGAACGATTCGAGGTCCGAGAGCACCTGGCTCCACGCGTCCTCGGGGGACTGGCTGCCGTCCTCGATGCGGCCCAGGCCCTGGCCGATCGTGGCGAGCACGTCGCCTTGGAGCGGGCCCTGGTACTGCGGCTGCACGGCGGTGGCGGCGGCGGTGAAGATCTCGCCGACGGGCGCGTCGTTGAAGTACGCCTTGCTCAGCCCGGTGAGCGCCGGGTCCTCGTACAGCTCCGGAGTGGACGGGAAGTTCCCGGTCGCCTCGAACACCTTGAGCTGCTGCTCGGGGGCGGTGAGCCACTCGATGAACTCGTACGCCTCCTCGGGGTGCTCGCCCTGCGCGGGCAGCACGAGGTGCGAGCCGCCCATGTTCCCGGCGCCGCCGGGGACGGTCGCGATGTCCCACAGGCCGGCCGCGTCGGGCGCGTTCGTCTCGATGTAGGAGGTCATCCACGCGGGGCAGATGATCGTCGCGAACGTGCCCTCGTTGAACCCGGCGTTCCACTCCGGGGTCCACGCGGTGAGCCGGTTCGACATGTCCGCCTCGATCGCCTCGACGGTGAGGTCCCACGCGTCGCCGATCGCCGGGTTGGACTCGACGATGAGGTTGTCCTCGCGGTCGTACACGCCCTCGTCGGCCTGCTCGACCATGGCGCGGAACATGTTCCCGGAGGACTCGAACCAGTACCCGCCGGTGTCGGCGGTGTACTGCTCGCCCACCGAGACGTAGTCGGCCCAGGACCCGGCCCACAGGGCCGAGACCTCGTCGCGCTCGACGGGGAGCCCGGCGGCCTCGAACAGGTCGCGGCGGTAGCACATCGCCATGCCGCCGACGTCGGTGCCGAGTCCGATGAGGGACTCGCCGTCCGCCGAGAGGGCCTGCTGCCACTTCCAGTCGAGCCACTGGCCTTCGAGCTCGTCGGCGCCGAGGTCGAGGAGGTTGTGGAAGCGGTCGGGCTCGGCGGTGTACTGCGAGATGTAGCCGACCTCGACGGCCTCGATGTCGGCCGCCCCCGAACCGGTCGCGAGGTGCGTGGTCAGGTTCGTGTGGTGGTCGGCGAATTCGGAGATGCGCTCCTCGAACTCGATGTCGGGGTGGAGCTTCGAGTACTCCTCGTAGAGCGGGCCGAAGCCGAAGTCGCCGAACAGGCCCACGCTCAGGGTGATCTTGCCGTCGTCGTCCCCGCCCGAGCAGGCCGCGAGGCCCGCCGCGGTGACGAGGGCCGCCACGACACTGATCGCGCGGGTCGGTCTGGTTGTCATCACTGGTTCTCCGTTGTCGTCGTCGGATGAGGGGTGCGCGGGCGGAGGGCGCCCGCCCGCGCGGCCGGCGCCTCTCAGTGCCGGAAGTAGAACTGGTCCACGGACACGAAGTCCTGGGGCTGGCCGGAGGTGAAGGTCAGGTACACGTCGTGGGTGCCGGTCACGGACGCGACGTTCCCGGGGACGTCCCGCCAGGAGGTCCACCCGCCGGTGTTCGCCACGGCGAACGATCCGATCGGCGCGGCCGTGCGCGAGTCGATCCGCACCTCGACCAGGCCGCTGACCCCGCCCGCGGCCCCGGAGGCGACGCGGGCGACGAAGTCGAGGGGGCTCGCCGACCCGAAGACCACGTCGTCGTAGCGGACCCAGTCGCCGTTGCCGAGCGGGCCGATCGCCCCGCCGGAGACCGGCAGGCCCGTGGACGAGCCGTCGAAGGAGGTCGCCTCGACGGACGCGTAGGCGTCGCGGGTTCCGCCCCCGCCGGGGGTGGTGGGCTCCTCAGTGGGCTCTTCCGTGGGCTCGCCGGAGCCGCCCGCGGTGTAGACCCGCACGTAGTCCACGAGCATCGACGCGCCCGGCTGCGTTGCGGCCGTAGGCGTCGCGAAGCCCGCGACCCCGTCGGGGAAGGCCCCGCCCATCGCCAGGTTGAGCAGCACGAAGTACCCGGCGTGGTTCGTCATCTGGGTCCACGTGTCCGCGGGCAGCGCGCTCTCGTTGACGGTGTGGAACAGCTGGCCGTCGGCGTACCAGCGCAGCTGGCCCGAGGCGCCCGAGTCGTCCCACTCGAACCGGTAGGTGTGGAAGCCGTTGTGGCAGGACCCGCCGCACTGGGTGGTCGCGCCGAGGCCGTTGAACTCGTTGCAGGGGCCGCCGGGGGCGACGCCGCAGTGGAGGACGCCGTGGGCGTTGGCCTGCCCGTTGACGTTCTCCATGATGTCGAACTCGCCGATGCCCGGCCAGTTCCAGTAGTTCCCGCGGAACGGCGAGCCGAGGGCCCAGAACGCGGGCCAGTACCCGAGGGCCGCGTCGCCGCCGACCTGGGGGAGCTGGAGGCGGCCCTCGATGGCGAGGGTCCCGCCGGAGGGCGCCTTGAAGTCGGAGCGGACGGTCTCGATGCGCGCGGAGGTCCACGCGCCCGCGCCGTCGCGCAGGGCCGTGATCTTGAGGTTGCCGCTGCCGTCCATGGAGACGTTCGCGGGGTTGTTCGTGTGCGCGGCGATCTCGCCGGTGCCCCAGTTCGCGGGGCCGCCGGGGTAGGCGTGGCCGAGGTCGAACTGCCAGTTCTGGGTCGAGGGCAGCTGCCCGGCCGACCCGTTGAACTCGTCGGACCACACCAGGTCCCAGGTCTGGGCGGCGCCGACGCCGGTCTCCGCGTTGGCGTTCGCGATGGCGAGGCCGACGCTCGCGATGAGCGCGGCCCCGGCGGTGACGGCGGCGAGGGCGCGGGCCAGGCGCCGCCGGGTTCTCGTGGGTACATGGGTCTGAACGTCTGCCATGAAGGCTCCTCTGCCGGGTTGAGAGACCGCTCTCTCCATGCTGACCACGGAGGTGATCGTCATGAGAGAGCGCTCTCTCGTTTGGTCCAGAACCCCATTCGTACCGGACGGCATAGGAACATGTCAATGGGTCGTGGCCGAAACGTTACCCGGATCGGCCCCGCGCGCCCATGTAAGCCCTTGCAGGGCAGGAGGTTACCGCTCAACCCGCTCAGCGGGGACCGTCTTCGCCCTCGGTCTGCGGGGGACGCCCCGCCTCCTCGGCCCGGCGCCGCAGCTCGCCCATGCGCGCCTGCCGCTCCACCCGGAGCCGCTCCAGCCGCTCGGCGCGCTCGCGGCGCTCCTCCGGCGACTCGGCCCCGCCGAGGATCCGCTTCTCCAGCCACTCCACGTGCTCGGCGTGCGCGGCCGCGTTGATCGCCCGCACGTCCTGGTAGGCGCCCCGCAGCGACTCCATCCGCTTGAGCGCGTCGTGGCACTGCGCGATGAGGATCTCGATGTCGGCATGCTCGGCGTCGGCGGCGCCCTCCCGGCGCGCCTCCAGCCAGGCGATCCCCTCCCGGAGGCGCTCGCGCGCCTTCAGGTTGTGCATCGTCAGCTCCTCGACGAGCCGGTCCGTCGTCTCCAGAAGGCCCAGGTGCGGGTCGAAGCGGTCGTCGGTGCCCATGGGGCCGTCCTTCCACGAGGAGGTGCCTCTTCCTCCTCTACCATATGCCCGCCGCTAGGATCATCCTTCACCGCGCGTCCGTTTCACCCCGAAGACGAGGTCCTGTGGCACCGATCGAGTCCGTCATCGACACCCTCACGCAGACGCAGACCGCACCCCCGGTCTGGGTCGCGATCGCCTGCCTCGCGGCGGCCGCCGCCGCCGTCCTCTACGCGCCGGTCTGGCGCTGGAGCCGCGGCCTGGTCACCATCGCCCACGAGGGCGGGCACGCCCTCATGGCGGTCCTCATGCGACGGCGCCTCACCGGCATCCGCCTCCACGCCGACACCTCCGGCCTCACCTTCTCGCGCGGCAGGCCCACCGGCTTCGGCGCCGCCATGACCCTCGTCGCCGGATACACCGCCCCCGCGCTGCTCGGCCTGGGCGCGGCGGCCCTCGTCGGCGCCGGCCGGATCGTCCTCCTCCTGTGGATCACCCTGGTGCTCCTGGCGGTCATGCTCGTGTTCATCCGCAACTGGTACGGCGCGCTGGCGCTCATCGTCGTCGGCGCGGGCGTGTTCGCCGCGACCTGGTACGGGAACGCGATCGTGCAGACCGTCGCCGCGTACGCGGGCGTCTGGCTGCTCCTGCTCGGCGCCGTCAAGCCGGTCCTGGAGCTGGGCACGCGCCGCCGCGGCGGCCGCGGCTCGGGCCAGTCGGACGCCGACCAGCTCGCGGGGATCACCCCGTTCCCGGCCGCGTTCTGGATCTTCGTGTTCACCCTCGCCACCGTCGCGGCCGCGTTCGGCGGCACCTGGATGCTCCTGCCGATCGGCGAGTGGCTTGCTTAGGCGCCCCTGAGACGCCGGTTCGTCCACGCGGTCGGCTCGGCGCCCGCCGGGTCCTCGGGCCACGGGTGCTTCGGGTACCGGCCGCGCATCTCGCCGCGCACCTGCGCGTACGGGCCCGCCCAGAACGACGCGAGGTCGGCGGTCACCGCGAGGGGCCGCCCGGCCGGGTCGAGCAGGTGCGCCCGGACCTGGACGCCCGCGATCCGCGGGATCTCCTCGGCGCCGAAGAACAGCTGGAGCTTCATCTTCAGGACTGGGGTCCCGCTCGTGTAGTCCACGGCGGCCTCGGAGCCGTTGCCCAGGCGCAGCCGGACCGGCGCGGTCCGGTCGAGGTCCTCCGACCACGGCACGAGGTTCCGCAGCGCGGCCGCGGTGTCGATCCGCTCCAGGTCGCGGCGGCGCCGCGCCCGGCCCCACCACGGTGCGAGCCAGTCGGTGCCCGCGAGCAGCGCCGCGTCCGACACGTCCGGCCACGGCTCCCCGATCTCCTTGCGGCAGAACGCCATCCGCTCGCGCATCCGCGTCGCCCCCTCGGACCACTGGAGCAGTCCGAGCCCTTCGCGCCGCAGCCCTTCGAGGAGTGCGGCGCGCACCAGGTCCGGGTCGGGGTCCCGCACCTGATCCGAGGCGTCCTCGATGGCGCCGACCATGCGGACCGCCCGTGCGGCCACGTCCCGGCGCTCGGGGTCCCACTCGACGCGCTCCACCAGCTCCTCGCCGACGATGTCGCGGGCCAGGTCCCCGTCGATCGGGGCGGCCGCGCGGATCACCGCGGCGGCGCGGCCGGGGGAGCGGTCGGCGTCGGCGATCGCGAGCCACTCGCTGCCGGTGAGCGCGGAGCCCTCGGCCGCGACGGCGCCGGTGCCCCCGGCGGTGAGCCACTGGCCGCCGCTGCGCTTGGCGACCCGCTCGGGGAACGCCAGGGCGATCACCGTGGCCGCGGCCTCGTCGTCGGCGACGTGCCGGTCGATGTCGGGGACGGCGCGGGCGAGGCGCTTGACCTCCTGCTCCCACTGCCGGTCGCGGCCGCTGCGGAGCCGGCGCCACTGCGCGAGGAGGTCGTCGCCCTTGCCGCGCTTGTCGAGTCCGAGGAGCGCCGCGACTTCGGCGGCCTTCGCGGAGCCGACGCGGGCGGCGCCGTCGACGAGCGCCCGCGCGAGCCGCGGGTGCAGCCCGGCTTTGGCGAGGACCCGCCCGCGGTCGGTGGCCGCGCCGTCATCGTCGATGGCGCCCAAGGCGATCAACGTCGCCTCGGCGGCCTCGACCGCCCCGGCGGGCGGCCTGCCGGGGAGGGCGAGGTCGTCGACCGCGGTGCCCCAGCACGCGGCCTGGAGGCGGAACGCGGTGAGGTCGGCGGCGGCCACGTCGGGCACGGGCTGGGCGGCGCGGCGCAGGTGCTCGGCCTCGCTCCAGGCCCGCCACACTGCGCCGGGCCCTTCGCGCCCGGCGCGGCCCGCCCGCTGGTCGGCCGCCGCGCGCGAGGCGGGCGCGGTCGTGAGCCCGGGGAGGCCGCGGGCGTGGTCGACGACGGGGCGGCGCACCAGCCCGGCGTCGACGACGATCCGCACACCGGGGACCGTGAGGCTCGACTCGGCGATGTCGGTGGCGAGGACGACGCGGCGGCGCGCGCCGATGCGCATGGCCCGGTCCTGCTCCGCGGGCGGCACCGAGCCGTGCAGATGATGTATATCGGCATCGAGGTGCCCGAGTCGCTCCGCGACGCGGCGGATCTCGGCGGCGCCGGGGAGGAAGACCAGCGCGTCGCCGTCGTCGGCGGCGAGGGCCCGGTCCACGAGGTGCGCGACGTGGGCGAGGAACCGCGGGTCGACGCGCATGCCGTCCGGGGGCTTGAGGCGTTCGCGCGGGGGCTCCCAGTGCATGGCGACGGGGTGGCGCATGGGCTCGGAGGCGACGGCGGGCGCGAGGCCGGCGTCCCCGGCGAGGAGCCCGGCCCACAGGTCCACGTCGGCGGTTGCGGAGGCGGCGACGAGGCCGAGGTCGGGGCGCAGGACCTGGCGGGACTCGATGAGGAACGCGCACGCGGTGTCGGTTTCGAGGTGGCGCTCGTGGCACTCGTCGAGGACGACGAGGTCGGTGCCGGGCAGCTCGGGGTCGGCGAGGAGCCGGTTGAGGAGGACCCCGGTGGTCACGACCTCGACCTGCGTCGCGGCGGACCGGCGCGTCTCGCCGCGGATCTGGAACCCGACGCGCTCGCCGGGCTTCTCGCCGAGGAGGGAGGCCATGCGGGCGGCGGCCGCGCGGGTCGCGAGCCGCCGCGGCTCGGCCACGAGCACCCGCCGCCGCGGCCCGTCCCCGATGAGCCCGGCCAGCGCGAGCGGCGCGAGCGTGGTCTTGCCCGTCCCGGGCGGCGCGGCGAGCACCGCGGTCCCGGTGCGCGCCACGGCGTCGAGCAGTGCGGGGAGCGACGCGCGGATGGGCAGGTCGGGGAGGGCGGGCGGTTGCGGCATGCCGACCATTCTCGCCGAGGCCGCGACGGCGGCGGGCTGCGGCCGGGAGGTGTGTGCGGCGGAATGTGAACGGAGGTTCCGGGTAAATCGGACATCCGGAGTCGCCCCCGGTTGCAACGGTGCCAGGGGGGTGCGACAGCGGGTGCGGCGACGGCCGCGACCCGGTTGGCGGGGCGCGGCCGTCGCGGCGGTCGGGGAGGGGGTCAGACCATGTCGCCCGCGGGGCACTCCGCTTCGTTGGAGACGTAGGCGAGGGTGATCGGGGTGTCGTAGGCGAGGTCGCCGCCGCTCTCGGGGTCCTGGTAGAGGATCTCGCAGGTGTCGTGGTTCTCGCTCTCGGGCTCGGTCGGCGCGGCGGTCACGTCGGTGAAGCCCTGGTTCGCGAGGTCGTCCATGGCCTCGTTGACGTTCCAGCCGCGGTAGTCGTCGAGCTCGGCGAGGTCCTCTTCCTCGGTGGTCTCCTCCTCGGTCGTCTGCTCCTCTTCCTGTTCCTCTTCCTCGTCGTTGTTGCCGGAGCCGGAGTCGTCCTCTTCCTCCGTCGTCTCCTCGGTGGTCTCCTCGGCGGCCTGGGTGGTCGCCGAGGTCTCCTCCGAGGCGCCCGCGGGGTCGTCCTCGTCGCCCTTCCACGGCGCCCAGATGAGGAACGCGATGAGGATCACGGCCAAGCCCGCGGTGACGATGAGGATCGGGCCGGTCGGGTTGCGTTTGGCCTGCTCCATGTCGCGGGGCGGGGGCAGGGGGCGTTCGGGGGCGCCGCCGGTGCGGTACTGGCCGGTGCCCGCGCCGGGGCCGTAGTCGTCCTGGAAGGGCTGCTGCTGCATGGGGCTGGTGTGGGCGGCGACGATGCCCGCGCCCATGGCGGCGCCGCCCGCGGCGGGGCTCATGACGCGGGTGGACTGGGTGGGCGGCGGGGGCGGGGGAGAGGCGAGGATCGCGGTGGTGCCGCCGCCCATGCCGCCGGCGCGGCAGACGCGGGCGAGTTCGGCGGCGGAGGCGAAGCGCTGGCGGGGGTCCTTCGCGAGGCAGCGCATGATGATGTTGGCGACCGGGGCGGGGACGTCGGGCGGCAGCGGCGCGGGGGTGCCGGTGAGGTGTCCGGCGATGGCCGCGGTGGGCTCGTTCCCGGCGTACGGGGGGCGTCCGGCGAGGGCCTCGTAGCCGACGATGCCGAGCGAGTAGAGGTCGGTGGCGCCGGTGAGCTGGGAGCCCTGGAGCTGCTCGGGGGAGGCGTAGGCGAGGGTGCCCATGACGGTGCCGGTCTCGGTGAGCCCGGCGCCGCCCTTGGCGGCGGCGATGCCGAAGTCGACGATCTTGACGGAGCCGTCGGTG
This sequence comes from Glycomyces sp. NPDC047369, assembly GCA_040643255.1. Lineage (GTDB taxonomy): Bacteria > Actinomycetota > Actinomycetes > Mycobacteriales > Micromonosporaceae > Glycomyces. The sequence continues at coordinate 184,735 of JBEYTX010000008.1, forward strand.
TCGACCAGGAGGTTCCCGGGCTTGATGTCGCGGTGGATGATGTGGGCCTGGTGCGCGACGTCGAGGGCCTCGGCCGCGGAGGCCATGATCTTCAGGGTCTCGTTGGGGGACAGGCGCCTGCGTTCGCGCAGGACGTTGTCGAGGGCCTTGCCGCGGACGAGCTCCATGACGAGGTAGGACACGAGCCCTTCGGGGGCGTGCTCTTCGCCGTAGTCGTAGAGGGCGACGATCCCGGGCGACTGGAGCTGGGCGACGGCCTGGGCCTCCTGGTGGAAGCGGGCCCGGAAGCGGTCGTTGCCCGACAGTCCGGAGTGGAGCAGTTTGACGGCGACGACGCGGTTGAGCCGGGTGTCGGTGCCGCGCCACACCTCGCCCATGCCGCCCGCGGCGAGGCGTTGCTCTAGGCGGTAACGGCCAGCGATCAGGTTCCCGGGTTCCACCCTCGGCCTCTTTCGTTCATCGGGAGCAGGGCACGAAGGTGAGCTTAGTCGTGCGCCGCCTCCCCGCCCGCACGCGGCCGGGGGCGCCCGGACGGGGAATGGATCCCGTTGGCGCCGAAGATGAACGGGCCTCCTACGCCTGGTCCTCCGCGGGCTCGAGCGTCAGGCTGATCGAGTTGATGCAGAAGCGGGCGTCGTCGGGGTTGTCCCAGCCCTCGCCGTAGAACACGTGCCCCAGGTGGGAGTCGCAGTTCGCGCAGCGCACCTCGGTGCGGCGCATGCCGAGGGTGTCGTCCTCCAGGAGCTTCACCTTGTCGCCGGCGAGCGGGGTCCAGAAGGAGGGCCAGCCGCAGCGGGAGTCGAACTTCGTGTCGGAGGCGAACAGCTCGGACCCGCAGGCCCGGCACCGGTACACGCCGCGGCGCTTCTCGTCGACGTACTCGCCGGTCCACGGCGCCTCGGTGCCGCCCTGGCGCAGCACCTTGTACTCCTCGCGCGTCAGCTTCTCGCGCCACTGCGCGTCGTCCTCACGTCCCATGCGACCCAAGTCTAGGCCGCGAATCCCGCGGCGGCCGGGGACGCGCGACACCCGGAGCCCGAGCCCGCGCCCCCGCGCGGCGGGGCCGCTAGGATCGGGCCCATGCGGTACCTCCTTGGCGACTACACCACTGAAGGCGGCCCGGGCCTGGTCGCGGCCGGGCCCGACGGGCTCGGCGCGCCCGCGATGGTGGTGAACCCCTCGTGGGTCCACGTCGGCCCCGAAGCGGTCTACACCCTCACCGAGACCGAGCCCGGCTTCGCCGGGGCCTGGCGCATCGGCGACGACTTCGCGCTCGACCGCGCCGGCCAGGGCCGCTCCACCGGCGGCAACAACCCCTGCCACGCCGCGGTCGACCCGTCGGGGCGCTGGCTCCTGGTCGCCAACTACGGCGCCGGGGACGGCTCGGGCGCCTCGGTCGCGGTCCTGCCGATCGGCGAGGACGGGACGCTCGGCGAGGCCGCCGACGAGTTCCGCCTCTCCGGGACCGGCCCGCACCCCGACCGCCAGACCGGCCCGCACGCGCACCAGGTGGTGTGCCACGACTCCCGCGTCCTCGTCGTCGACCTCGGCTCGGACCGGATCCACGCGCTCGACCTCGGCGAGGACGGCAAGCTCACCCCCGCGGCGACCACGCAGCTCGAACCGGGCTTCGGCCCGCGGCACCTCGCGTTCGTCGGCGACCGCGCCGTCATCGCCGGGGAGCTCGCGAACGCGTTCGCCGTCGGCTCCTGGGACTCGCGCTCCGCGACGTTCTCGTTCGGCCCGGCCGTGCCGCTCCCGTCCGGCGAGGCCGTCGACTACGCGGCGATGCCGGACATCGGCCTCGACGAGGCCGCCCCCGAGGCGCTCCCGGCCGCGGTCGTCCCCGACCCCGAGCGCGGGCTCGTCTACATCACCGTGCGCGGCCCCGACCAGCTCGCGGTCGTCGACCCGGCCGCGAACGCGCTGGTGCGCTCGGTCCCGGTCGGCGGCGCCTGGCCGCGCGACGCGGTCCTCACAGTGGACGGGACCCTGCTCGTGGCCTGCCAGCACAGCGGTACGGTCACCCGGGTGGACCCGACCGGCGAGCGTCCCCCGGTGACCGAGTGGTCCGTGCCCGGCGTCACTTGCGTGGCCCCTCTCTCCTGAAAACTGCATGCTCTGCAAAATTTCACGGTGAGCACCTTGTGAACACTGCGCACCCCGGCTAGGGTTGGCCCATGGCCGAACCGACGGGACTCCGCGAACGCAAGAAGGCCGCCACCAAGGCGGCCCTCTCCGCGGCGACCTTCCGTCTCGCGATCGCGAAGAACGGGATCGGGAACGTCACGGCCGACGAGATCGCCGCGGACGCCGGCGTCTCGACCCGCACCTTCCACAACTACTTCCCCTCCAAGGAAGCCGCGCTCCTCTACGACTTCAACGAGACCTCCAACGCGCTCCTCGCCGACCTGCGCGAGCGCGCCGAGTCCCAGCCCGTCTGGGACGCCATCCGCGACGCGGCCGTCGCCATGCACTTCGACGAGAAGTTCGACATCGAGATGATGCGCTGCCGCGAGCAGCTCATCCACGAGTCGCCCTCCCTCATCAAGGAGCAGTCGGGCCAGTTCATGGCCCTGTTCAAGGAGGCGATCGGGATCGTCGCCGACGCCACCGGCACCTCCGTCGACGACCTGTACCCCCGCCTCGTGCTCGGCAGCGCCCTGGTCTGCATCAAGACCACGACCGAGCACTGGCTGGCCGACCCGGAGGGCCGGACCCTCCCCGAGGCCATCGCCGAGGGCTTCGCCGTCCTCGAACGCGGCATCACCCGGCCGCCCGTCCAAGGGGACTGACACCGCCCGCGGACCACCGACCACAACTGAAGAAACGGCAATACCAGGAAACCCACCGCCGACGACGCCGTCGGCGAACACCACCCGACCGGTCCCGCCGCCACACACCCACCGGCCGCGCTGCCAGACAGCGCAGCCCAGGCGGGGCCGGCCAATCATCCGATTGGAGCACCCGACCGTGGCCACCTTCCTCTACCGTCTCGGCAGAGGGTCCTATCGACTGCGCTGGCTCGTCCTCGCCGTCTGGGTCCTCGTCGTCGGCGGCGTCGGCGCCGCAGCCGCCACCCTTCAGCAGGAGACGAACCCCGAGTTCGTCCTCCCCGGCACCGAGTCGCAGGAGGCCTTCGACCTCCTCGAAGAGCGCTTCCCCGAGATGGACGCCGACGGCGGGTCCGCGCAGATCGTCATCCAGTCCGAGGACGGGCAGGCCCTCACCGCGGAGGCGAACGCGGCGGCCATCGCCGACCTCGCCGCCGTCATGGAGGACTCCCCGCAGGTCGCGGCCGTGACCAGCCCGCTGGCGACCGCCCCCGACGGCACCCCGATCGGCATGCTGTCCGCCGAGGACCAGACCATCGGCGTCATGCAGGTGACCTACGCCGAGCCCTCCATGGAGCTCGACGAGGACACCATCACCTACCTCGAGGACGCCGTCGCGGACGCCGAGGAACAGGGCATCCGCGTGGAAGTGGGCGGCGACGTCCTCCAGGCGATCCCCGAGACCAGCGCCACCGAGCTCATCGGCATCGGCGTCGCCCTCATCGTCCTCGTCATCACGTTCGGCGCGCTCCTGGCCGCCGGGCTCCCGATCATCACCGCGGTCCTGGGCGTCATGCTCACCACCGCGGGCATCCTCGCCGCGACCTCGTTCATGAACGTCAGCGAGTCCACCGGCACGCTCGCGTCGATGATCGGCCTCGCCGTGGGCATCGACTACGCGCTGTTCATCCTCTCGCGCTACCGCGGCGAACTCGCCAAGGACGGCCGCGTCGAGGACAAGCGGGCCCGCGCCGAGGCCATGGGCCGCGCCGTCGGCACCGCCGGGTCGGCCGTGTTCTTCGCGGGCCTGACGGTCATCATCGCGCTGCTGGGCCTGTCGGTCGTGAACATCCCGTTCCTCACCGAGATGGCCGTGGCCGCCGCGGTCACCGTCCTCATCGCCGTCGTCATCGCCGTGACCCTGCTGCCCGCGTTCGCCGGGTTCGCCGGGAAGCGGATCTTCACCAAGCGCCAGCGCCGCCGCATCGCCGAGGGCCTGCACGACTCGAAGCCCAACGGCGGCAAGCGCTGGGCCGGGTTCATCACCCGCCACCCGGTCCTGGTGGCCCTGGTCGGCATCGTCGGCCTCGGCGCGCTCGCCTACCCGGCGACCGACCTGGAGCTGGGCCTGCCCGACGCGGGCTCCTCCTCCGAGGACACCACGCAGCGCCAGGCGTACGACCTCATCAGCGAGGGCTTCGGCGCGGGCTTCAACGGCCAGCTCATGATCGTCGGCGACCTCGACGACGGGGTCGACGCGGCCACCGCCGCCGCGGACGTCACCGCGGAGCTGAACGAGATCGACGGCATCGCGATGGTCGGCCAGGCCGTCCCGAACCAGGCCGGCGACACGCTCCTGGTCACCGTGATCCCCGAGACCGCGCCCGCCGACGAGGCCACGAACCAGCTCGTCCACGACATCCGCGGGGTCCTCGCCGACGACGCGGACGCGGACTGGTCGGTGACCGGCGCGACCGCGCTGAACATCGACATCTCCGACAACCTGAACGACGCGCTGCTGCCGTACATGCTCATCGTCGTCGGCCTCGCGGCGCTCATCCTGCTGCTGGTGTTCCGCTCGCTGCTGGTGCCGGTCCTGGCGACGCTCGGATTCATGCTCAGCGTGTTCGCGGCCCTGGGCGCGCTCGTCGCGGTCTTCCAGTGGGGCTGGGGCGCGGAGCTGTTCAACGTCGACCAGCCGGGCCCGATCATGTCGATGATGCCGATCCTCATGATCGGCCTCGTGTTCGGCCTGGCGATGGACTACCAGATCTTCCTGGTGACGCGCGTCCGCGAGGCGTACGTGCACGGCGCGAGCCCGAAGCAGGCCATCGTGGAGGGCTACGGCCACTCCTCGCGGGTCGTCGTGGCCGCGGCGCTCATCATGATCTCCGTGTTCGCGGCGTTCATCTTCAGCGCCGAGTCGCTCATCGCCTCGATGGGCTTCGCGCTGGCCGCGGCGGTCGTGTTCGACGCGTTCGTGGTCCGCATGGCGATCATCCCGGCGGTCATGGCCCTGGTGGGCCGCGGCGCCTGGTGGCTCCCGAAGTGGCTGGACCGGATCCTGCCGAACGTCGACGTCGAGGGCGAGCGGCTCCAGCAGCGCCTCGCCTCCGACGCCCCCGAGGACGAGCGCGAGCTCGTCGGAGCGTCCAAGTAGCCGAAGCCCGGAGGGGACTCGGGCCGACCCCCGGCCCGGGTCCCCGCGGGTGTCGGTGAACGGGGGACCCCATGACGGTCTTCTTCTTGGCGCTGCTGATCCTCATCGGCATGATCACCGCGGACTTCTTCGTCCCGATGCTCCCGAGCGCGACGCTGGTGACGGCGGCGGCGGGGCTCGTGTTCGGGAACCCGTGGCTGATCGGCGTACTCCTCGTCGGCGCGGCGTCCTCGTCGTGGTTCGGCGAGTTCATGGGCTACAAGGTGTTCCGCGCGGTGCGGGCCGGGCTGCGGCGGCGCCCGCCCCGGTTCGTCGCGCGCCTCGCGGAGCGGTCCGTGATGGGAGCGGTCCTCAAACTCGAGCAGCTCCTCCAAGGCAGCGTGGCGAAGCACCCCTACCGCACCACGGTCATCGCGCGCTTCCTCCCGGCCGGTCGCACGACGCTCGCGTGGATCGCGGCGGGCGCGGGCCGGGCCCCGTACGGGCGCATGGCCGCGCTCGGCGGCGTCCTGTGGGCGGTCTACACCGTCAGCCTGGGCCTGCTCATCGCGTGGATCGCCGGGCCGGGCCTCCAGTCGCTGCTGGGGTCGGTCCTCACGGTGCTCGCGGTCGGCCTCATCCTCGGCTGGGTCGCCAAGCACTGGCAGAAGACCCACGCCGAGGCCGAACCCGAAGCGCCCCTGGCGATCGAGGCGGCTCCGGTCGTGGAGCTCCACGCGGAGGCCGAACCGGAGGACTGCCCTCCGGCCAAGGCCGCCTTACCGGTCCGTACTGCGGGTCCGTCCTCGCGGACGGACCCGCAGCAGGTCATGAGCCGTCCACGGGTGTCGATACGCTACCCGCATGGAACCCACCCGCACCACCGCCGGGACGCCCGGCGCCGACGCGTGCGGCGACGAGCACCATGCCGGGAGCATCGGCCACGCCCTCTTCCGCGTCGCCCGCGCCCACCGCGCCGCCGCGGGCCGCCTCCTGCGCGAGATCGGCCTCTACCCCGGCCAGGAGGTCATGCTCGGGCTCCTCGCCGACCACGGCGACACCCGCCAGTCCCGCCTCGTCCTCGAACTCGGCATCGACCCCTCCACCGTGACCAAGATGCTCCAGCGCCTCGAGCGCGCCGGCCTCGTCGAGCGCCGCCCCGACCCCGCCGACCGCCGCGTCTCCGTCGTCGCCGTCACCGCCGAGGGCCGCGGCCTCCTCGGCCGCATCGAGGACTCCTGGCGGCGCCTCGACGAGATCACGTGCGCCGGATTCGACGAGGCCGACCGCGAGCGCCTCGCCGCCGTCCTCGACCGCCTCGAGCACAACCTCACCGCGCACGAATATTGATCGCCTGTACGAACTCCATCCTGATTTGTCAATGATCAGACACATCGCGGATGTTTAGCGGCCTTTTGCGGACGGTATGCTCGTCCAGGCAGGGAAACCGAATCCATATAGGGCGGTGCGGTGGGGGCGCCGTCCGACGCGATCCGATGGGCTGCTGATGATCCGGGTGCTGCTGAAACACGACCAGGAACTGTGGCGGAACGCGCTGGCGCGCGGGCTCGACGGCGTGCGGGGCATCGCCGCCGTCCACGAGCTCCCGCCGGGCGAGGACGTCATCGCCGCGGGGCGGCGCGTCCGCCCCCACGTCCTCGTCCACGAGGCCGGTTTACTGGACCCCGACCGCGTCGCCTCGGTGTGCACGGCGCTGCCGGAGTCCACCGTGCTGCTCCTGCGCGACCCGCGCTGCCCGGCGGACCTGCGCCCCGAGCTCGCCCGCTTCGCGCCGCGCGTGGGCATCATGACCACCGCCGAGAACTTCGACCGCTTCGTGGACGCGATCCACCGCCTCACCCGCGGCGAGGCCGTCCTCGACGCCGGGATCGCCCTCGCCGCGATCCGCTCCCGCGCCGACCCGCTCACCCCGCGCGAACGCGAGGTCCTCGCCCTCGCCGCGACCGGCGCGCGGACCCGCGAGATCGCCGAGAAGCTGTTCCTGCGGGTCGGGACCGTCCAGAACCACCTGTCCAACGCCATCCACAAGTCCGGCGCCCGCAGCCGCATCGACGCCGTCCGCATCGCCCAGGAGGCCGGCTGGATCTGACCCGGCTCAGGCGCGCCCGTCCCGAGCCCCCGCCAGGAGCTCCCGGAACAGGGGCGAGACCCCTTGCAGCAGTTCGCGGTCGCCGAGCACCGCGGCCCCGCCGTCCAGGACCAGGACCCGTTCGGCGCGCAGCGCCGACGACGGCCGGTGCGCGATGACGACCAGCGCGCCGCGCTCCGCGAACGCCGCCTCCGCGCGCGCCTCCGCGGCCGGGTCGAGATGGCACGTCGCCTCGTCGAGGATCGCCACCGGCGCCGGGGAGCGGTGCCCGCGGGCCAGCGCCAGCAGCTGCCGCTCCCCGCCCGACAGGCCGCGCGGGTCCACCACGCCGTCCAGGCCCCCGAGCCGCTCGACCAGCCCGGCCGCCCCGACCGCCGCCGCGGAATCGTAGAGCGACCCGTCGCCGGCGCCCGGAGCGAGGTAGGCGAGGTTGGCGCGGACCGTGCCGGTGAAGACGTACCCGCCCTGCGGGAGCAGCACGCGGCATCGGGCGCGCTCGCGCGGCGAGAGCCCGGCCGCGGGCGCCCCGCCGTAGGCGACCTCGCCGCGGTCGGGCCGCAGCAGCCCGCACAGGAGCGCCGCGAGCGTCGACTTCCCGACGCCGCTGGGGCCCACGATCGCCAGATGCCCGCCCGGACCGACGTCGAAGGTGAGGTCCTGGACGGCCGGAGCCGCATGCGGCCCATAGGAGAAGGTCAGGTCCCGAGCAGCGAGCAGCGGCGCCTCCGCGACGACGGGCGCGGCGTCCGCGGGCCGCACCTCGCTTCGCGGCCGCGGCCCTGGAGCCCGCCGCGCGTCCTCCGGCGGCTCGGCGAGGATCCGCGTCAGCGCCACGTACAGCCGCAGGCCGCTGCCGCCCAGGCCCGAGACCAGTGCCGACAGCGCCGGTTGCAGCCCGGTGAGGACATAGAGGAGCGCCCCGGTCAGCGCCCCGGCCGTGACGCCGCCGTCGAGCAGCCGCGGGGCCGCGCCGAGGAGCACCAGGAGCGGGAGCCAGCCGCCGACCGCGAAGCACAGGCTGCGGACGGCGGCGGCCCCCGCGAGCCCGCGCTCGGCTGCCGCCTGGGCCGCGATCGGCCCGGCCGCCAGCGCCTCCCCGGCGGCCTCGCCGCCGCACGCGGCCAGGTCGCGCGCCGCGGCCGCTACCTCCGCGGCCCGGTCGGTGAGGTCTGCGTCGGCTACGGCGGCGCGGCGCTGGCGGGCGGCGGCGAAGCCGAGGGTCGCGGCGAACGCCAAGAGCCCCAGCAGGAACGGGGGCAGGACCAGGAGCGCGAGGCGCGCGTCCAGGGCGAGGAGGCCGGTGCCGACGCCGACCGTGGCGACCAGGCAGCCGCGGACCGAGACGACGATCCCGGCGAAGGCGTCGCGGGCGATCTCGACCTGCCGGGTCAGCAGCGACAGCGCCCCGGCCGGGGGCCGGTCGGCGGCCGCGTCGGCCACCGCATGTCGGACCACCCTGCGCACCAGGCGGTCCCGGAACGGCTCGACCACGGCGCCGAGCGCGGCGTAGACCCGCCCGGCGCCGACCGCGCCGAGCGCGGCGGCCGCGAGGACGCCGCCGAGCCAGGCCGCGCCGGTCCACGGCCGCCCGGCCAGGAAGCCGTCGTCGATCGCGCGGGCGAGCATGAGGCCGAGGACGGCGGTCGGGAGGATCTCCAGCAGCGACCAGGCCAGCAGCGCGGCGACCGGCCGGGGCCGCAGACCTGAAGCGGCGTAGCGCAGTTCGCTCCTCATCGCGCGAAGACCGCCCGGTAGTCGGCGTCGGCGCGCAGCGCCGCGTGGGGGCCGACCGCGCGGACCCTGCCGTCCTCCAGCCACACGACGAGGTCGGCGCGCGCGGCCAGCGACGCGTCGTGGGTCGCGACGAGCCGGGTGCGGCCGGTGGCTGCCAGGGCCTCCTCGACGCGGCGGACGCTGAGCAGGTCCAGACTGGACACGGCGTCGTCGAGGACCAGGAGCCGGTCGGCGTGCCAGGCGCGGGCGAGGCCGATCCGCTGGGCCTCGCCGCCGGACATGGGGACCCGGGGGAGCGGTGTGCCGTACCCGTCCGGGAGGCGGGTCGCGAAGTCGTCGGCGCCGACCGCCGCCGCGGCCGACTCGGCCTCCCCGCGTCCGCGGCCGGGGCCGAGGGCGTCGGCGAGCGTCGCCCCGGCGAGGGCCGGGCGGGCGACGGCGAGGCCGACGGCCGCACGGAGTGCGGTGCGGGACAAGGACGGCAGGGCCCGGCCGTCGAGGGCGACCGTCCCGGCGTCGGGGTCGCGCAGGCGCGCGGCGGTCTCGGCGAGGACGGTCTTCCCGGACCCGGCGGTGCCGACCACGGCCGCGAGGGCGCCGCCGGGGACGGTGAAGGAGACGCCGTCGAGCAGCGGGCGCGCACCGGTGGAGGAGTCGGCTCGGACGGTAGCCGAGTCGCCGGGCAGTGGCCGCAGTCCGGCTTCCGGATCGGGCTCGGGCCGGTCGGCGAGGACGGTCACCGCCCGGAACTCGAGCTGCCCTCCTCCCGCGGGGAGCGCTTCGGCGCCGAACGGCATCGCGTCGAGGTCGTGGACCTCGGCGACCCGTGCGACGGCGGCCCGGGCCCGCGCGGCCGAGGCGACGACGCCGGTGAGCGAGCCGAGTCCGGCGCCCATCATGGCGTACTGGGCGGCGGCGAGGAGCTCCCCGGTGGTCAGGCGCCCGGCGCTGAGGAGGAACCCCGCGACGGCGAGGACGCCGACCACGGTGAGGGGCCCGGCGAGGGCGGCGCGGGCGCCCGCCGAGGCGAGGGCCCGCCAGGCGGCGGCGCCGTGGCGGGCGAGGTCGGGGAGTCCGGTCAGGACCCGGCGGATCTCGGCGCCGGTGGTCCCGGCGGCGGCCACCGTCCGGCCGCCGTCGAGGGCCTCGGTCAGGCGCGCGGCCATGGCGCCCTGGGCGGCCTGGTAGTCGCGGGCGGCCGTGGCGGTCCGGATCGCGAAGAGCCGCAGCACGAGTGCCACGAGGCCGAGGCCTAGCGCGAACGCGGCGGCGAGGCGCCAGTCGAGCCACACGAGCACCGCGAGGCTCCCCACCGGAGGCAGGAGCGCCGCCGCTGCGGCGACGGCGGCGGGCCCGGCGCGGCCCGCGTCCGCGGCCCCCGCGGAGATCCGGGCGACGAGGTCGCCGGTGCCGAAGCGGCCGATCCAGTGCGGGGCGGCGAGGATCCGCCGGACCAGGCCGGTGCGCAGCCGCGCCGTCGCGGCCGCGGCGCACGCGGTCGCGGCCCACGACTCGGCGAGGTCGCATGCGACGCCGAGGAGGATCAGCCCGGCGGCGAGCGCCACCGGCCCGGCCGCGGGGCGGCCCGCGGCGAGCGCGTCGACCGCCGCCGCGAGCGACAGCGGGAGCGCCAGCATCCCGAGCGAGCCGAGCACCGACGCCGCCCCGATGAGCGGCAGCCGGGCCCGGGAGTCCCGGACCACGGCCCGGAACGTCAGCGGTGCGGCGGTCATGGTCGGCTCCATTCAATGACGCGGCCCCGGTCCGGAAGCCGCGGAACGCGACAGGGAACGCGAGAAGTGCGGCAGTTCGGACGATGCGGCTTCGGTCGGGGAGCCGCGGATCGCGACCGGGGAGGCGAGCAGCGCCGCGGTCGCGACCGGCCCCGTGCCCGAGGCGCGCGGGCGCCTGCCGCGGCGGCGCACCGGCATGTTCCGGAGGCCGCGAAGCGGCCCCGCTTCGAGGGACCGGATTCGGGACGGGCCGCGGCCCCGGGCATCGGTGACTCGCCCGGGACCGCGGCCGTACCGCCTAGTGGCAGAGCAGGACCGAGAGGCCGCTCGTGCCGCCGCAGAGGGTCGCGCTCAGGTTGGAGGGGCAGGAGTGCCCGCTCGCGGAGGACCCGGCGTTGGCGACCTCGTCCTTGCCTTCCATGCCTTGCAGGTCGAGAAGAGCCATGGCTACCTTCTTTCGTCGTTCATCGGGAGATGGTTTCGCTGACCCGCGCCGGCGGCGCGGGCGTCTTGGGGGCGAGCGCGCCGGGCACCAGCGGGAGCCCGGGGCCGCCGTTCGCGGCGCCGACGGCGAGGAGCACGCCCGCGCCGCCGGTGGCGAGGTCCATCGACAGGCGCAGCAGCCCGGTGCCGGGGAACGCCATGCCCCCGCCGTACGGCAGCGCGTGCCAGGAGAGCGCCTCGATCTGCCTGCGCACCAACGGGTCCGATAGTGGAGCGTCGGAGCGGGAGGCGAGGTACAGGAGGATCCCGGCGCGGCCGGTGAACAGGCCCGGCAGGATGTACATGGGGGAGGACGCGGCCGCCGCGATCCCGCGGGCGGCCTCGGCGAACGCCTCGTCGTCCCGGTGCGCCGCGTACATGTCGAGGACGAGGCCGATGCCGACGCTCCCCGCGTCGAGGTACGGCATGGTCCGCCAGCCCTCGTTCACCTCGCGGGACCCGTTGCCGCGCACCACGGTCCGGCGCAGGTCGGCGCGCAGCGCGGCCGCCGCGGCGTCGAGGTACCCGCCGTCCCCGGAAGCGTCGGCGGCCCGCATGAGCAGCACCGCCCGCCCGGCACCGCCGCGCATGAGGCCCGCCCACGGCTCGCGGCCGCCGCTGACCTCGGCCGTGCCGGTCTCGGCCGCGAGCCGGTCGGCGGTGATCGCGGCGCAGCGCAGCCCCGCGGCCGTCAGCGACGGCTCCCCGCGGCGCTCCCCGAGGTGCAGCAGCCCCAGGCCCAGCCCCGCGATCCCGCCCGACAGGTCGCCGCCGAGGGACTCCCAGTCCTCGCGCAGGACGATGTCCGCGACGTCGAGCGCGTCCTGCCCGTACCCGAAGCGGTCCAACGCGAACGCGGCCCCCAGCAGCCCGTCGTACAGGCCCAGCCGGGTGCCCGGCGCGGGCCGCACCGCCCGGTCCCGCAGCCACGCCTCGTGCGCCTCGGAGCGCCCCGCCCCGGCCGCGTCGAGCGCGTACAGCACGCCCGCCGCACCGAACGCCAGGCCCAGGCCCCCGGACTCGAACTGCTCGACGTCCCCGGGGAACAGCCGGTCGTCGCGCTCGGGCGTCGCCGACGCCAGGACCGCGGCGCTGACCGCGTCGCGCACGCCCGGCCAGTCGTCGGCGCCGGTGCGCGGCGCCTCGTACGCGAACGCCGCCGGGGCGATCCGCTCCAACGCGTCGTCGAACCAGCCCTCCGGGACCGGGAAGTGCGCGGTGATGATCTCCGTGAAGTGGCGGGCCTTGAGCCGGTGCAGGCCCAGCAGGTTCGTCATCGGCAGGAACAGCGCGATCTTCATGCACGCCAGCGAGTACCGGTCCGCGTCGGCGCCGGCCACCGACCGCGGCGCGGCGAACCCCTGGTTGCCCAGCCCCGCCCGCCGCTCCGAGCCGACCGGCCCGGCCACCTCGAAGTCCAGCAGGCACGGCGACCCGTCCGGCCGGACCATCACGTTGAACAGGTGCAGGTCCCCGTAGGCGAACCCGCGGTCGTGGACGGCCGCCACGATCGCCGCGAGCCGGTCGTGCACGCCCGTCGCCCACGCCGCGAACTCCGCGTAGTCCTCCGGCGTCGCGGCCGGGTCCACCAGCGGGAAGCGCGTCACCACCGCCTTGCTCAGCACCTCGCCCTCGACGTACTCCATCGCCATGAACCGGTGCTCGCCCAGCGAGAACAGCTCGTACACCTCCGGCACGCCCGGCACCCCCGCCAGCGCCGAGAGGACCTCGTACTCGCGCTCCACGCGCTGCACCGCGTCCTCGCCCCACGCGTCCAGGCCCGCGTGCGGGCGGCCCTCCTTGAGGACCACCTGCCGGCCGTCCTCGTGCCGCGCCAGGTAGATGCCGCCGCCGTTGGAGAAGTGCAGGACCCGCTCGATCGCGTACGGGATCGCGGTCACCGTGACCGCGTTGCGCGCCTTCAGATGCGGCTCCAGGAACGCAGGGAGCTCCACCCACTCCGGGACGCGGAACACCGGGTCGCGCCGGTCCGCCACCAGCTTCCCGTCGCCGTCCTCCAGGGCCGGGACCACGGCGCCGGTGGCGTCGGTCGTGAACCGGTTCGCGAACGCCCCGTACCGCACGTGCAGCGGCCCGCCGCCCCAGCGCAGGTCGCTGAGGATGTACGGCCCCGGCGTCCCCTCCAGCTCCGCGCCCAGCTCGGTGAGGATCCGCTCGCACTCGGCGTCGTCGCCCGGGTAGACCGTGACGAGCTTCCCCGAGAACCCCCGCGGCGCGTACTTCGACACCCGCGCCCGGAACGCCCCCGGCGACCGCAGGAACTTGAACTGGATCCCCCGCGGCACGCAGTACTCCCACACCGCCTCCAGGACCCGCTCGGCCCCGCCGAGGGTCGCCGACGCGTGGATCTTCCAGCCCTGCAACGGCAGCGGCGCGCCGTCGCGGCGCACGGTCAGCCAGTCGTCCTTCGCCGAGCACCGCCACCCCTCCGGCAGCGCCCGCGACGCCGTCGCGAACGACGCGCCCGCCGTCGCCTCCGAGTGCATCGCGTCGTAGAACGACGGGTCCGCCATGCAGAACGCCTCGTACCGGTCGCCCATGCGAGCCCTCCCATCACCGCCAGGAACCTTCCGATCACTCATATTGCGGGCAAAGGCCGCGACCGGCCACCCCGCTTTCACACGATTCGGACCGTGAATAACCCACGGCGATACCCCGGCAGGGTTGCAGGAGCGCTCGCGCGTTGATAGCGTCTGCCAGCGTGACTTCACCGCAGCGCACGTTCGGGCCCTTGGACCAGACCCACGCCGGATGGGGCGCCGCGGCGCTGGCGATAGGCGGGCCCGCCGTCGAACTGGCCGTCCAGGGCCCGGGCGCGATGCCCGTCACCATGTCGAACCACTCCCACCGCGAGAACTGGTTCGAGCTCCTCACCCGCCCCCTGTGGGGCCTCGCCGCCGCCAAGGACCACGTCCCCGACTCCGTGTGGGAGCCCCTCGCCGGGGCCCTCGCCCGCGCCCTCGACGACGAGGACGACTGGTACATCGGCGACGCCGCCCGCGGCGGCCAGCGCATCGTCGAGGCCGCCTCCGTCGGCTGGGGCCTCGCCACCGCCCCCGAGAAGCTCTGGGAGCCCCTGGGCCCCAAGGCGAAGGACAAGGTCGCCGCCTGGCTCGGGCGCGCCTACACCGCCGAGGTCGCCGACACCAACTGGCACTACTTCCCGGTGTTCGCCGGGCACGGCCTCAAGCGCATCGGCGTCAAGCACGACCCCGCCGTCGCCGAGGCCCACCTGGAGCGCATGGGGGAGATGCTCCTGGGCGACTCGGTCTTCGAGGACGGCCCCGGCGGGCGCGTCGACTACTACAACCCCTTCGCGTTCCACACGTACGCGCTCCTGCACTACCGGCTCGCCGGCGACGACCGCTACGTCGCGAACGCCGCCGCGTTCGCCAAGCGCTTCGGGTCCTGGTTCGCCGCCGACGGCGCCGCGGTCCCCTACGGGCGCAGCCTCGGCTACCGCTTCGCCCAGTCGTCCCTGTGGGGCGCGCTGGCCGCCGCCGACGTGGAGGCCGTCCCGTGGGCCGAGGCCGCCGGGCACGCCCGCCGCCACCTCGACTGGTGGTGGCGCCGTCCGATGCTCGACCCCGACGGGCGCCTGACCGTCGGCTACTCCTACCCGAACGACGCCGTCGTCGAGCAGTACCTCACCGCCGGGTCGCCGTGGTGGGCCACGAAGGCGTTCATCGGGCTCCTCGCCGGGCCCGCGCATCCCTTCTGGACCGCCGAGGAGGCCGTCCCCGGGCCGGTCATCGAGCCGCACAAGGCCGCCCGCGCGGTCCACGTGCGCGACCGCGCCGGTCACGTCACGCGCCTGAACGGCCAGGCCTGGCACCCGTGGGCGCGGGGCGGCCAGGCGGCGTACGGGAAGTTCGCGTACTCGACGCTCGCGGCGTTCTCCCACGCCGTCGCCGGTCCCGGCCTCGAAGCGGCCGTGCCCGACGGGGCCCTGCACCTGTCGGAGGACGGGCGCCACTGGCGCGGCCGCGAGGACTCCGACGAGGGCGCGATCGACGAGAACGGGGTGCTCACGATCAACTGGCAGCCGTGGGAGGACGTGTCGATCACGACGTCCCTCGAAGCGGCCGTGGACGGCTGGCACGCCCGCGTCCACGTCGTCGACACCGGGCGGCTCCTGTACACCGGCGAGGGCGGCTGGTGCGTCCCCAAGTCGGGGCACGTCGCCCAGGTCGGCGAGTCGAAGGCCCTCGTCACCAGCCAGGGCCTGCGCTCGGAGATCATCGACTCCGGGACCGGCCGCGAAGCGGAGCTCATCGAGCCCATGCCCGGCACGCACCTGTACTGGCCCGCAACGGTCCTGCCGGTCCTGCGGGGCGTCCTCGAACCGGGGAAGTACGTGCTGAAGTCCCTGATCTACCTCGGCACGGAGTGAGCGGTCCGCAGCTCCGGGTTCGGTGACTCCAGGAGGTTGCGCAGGACCACCGCGGCGCCGCCGAGCGCCGCGGCCTGCGCGACGTCCCCGGCGAGCTCGACCTCGACGGTGTGGACGTGCCGCATGAACACCGACCGGTTCAGCCACTCCTCCAGTACGTCCCGGTAGGCCTGGCCCGACTCGGCGAACGCCTGCCCGGCGAGCACGACCCGGCCCACGTCGAACATGTTCACCAGCGTGACCGTCGCGACGGCGAGGCGCTGCGCGGAGTCGGCGATGAGCGCGGCCGCGGCGGGGTCGCCCTCGCGGGCGGCGCGGCCGACCCGGTTGAAGTCGGTGAGCGTGTCGGTGCCCAGGCCGAGCCGGGCCGCGAGCGCCGTGTCCTCCATGGCCCGCTCCACGACCGGGCGCGGCCCGGCGACCGGGTCGAGGCAGCCGCGGTTGCCGCACGAGCAGTCGGCGCCGAGGGCGTCGACCGAGATGTGGCCGAGCTCGACGCCGTTCGAGGTCACGCCCCGGTACGGGTGCCCGTCGAGGATGACGCCGCCGCCGATGCCGCCGGACATGAACACGACCGCGAAGCTCGACCCCGACCCGCCGAGGGTCTGCACGCCGAGCCCTGCGGCGGTCGCGTCGTTCTCCAGGGCCACCGGCAGGCCCGTCGCCGCCGCGAGGGTCTCGGCGAGCGGGTACCCGGTCCACTCGGGC
This sequence comes from Glycomyces sp. NPDC047369, assembly GCA_040643255.1. Lineage (GTDB taxonomy): Bacteria > Actinomycetota > Actinomycetes > Mycobacteriales > Micromonosporaceae > Glycomyces. The sequence goes on from JBEYTX010000008.1 coordinate 201,110, forward strand.
GTCGGGTGGGGCGTGATGACCACGCCCGCCTCGCGGTCCTGCGGCCCGTAGGTCGCCAGGCCGATGCCGAGGACCTTGTCGCGCGGGACCGCGGCGTCCTCCAGCATGGCCCGCACGTGCCCGGCCAGGTCGGCGACGACCGACGCGAGCGGGCGCTTCCCGGACCCGGGCATGTCGTGGCGGACCACGACCCGCCCGGCCAGGTCGACGACGACGGCCACGGCCGCGAACTGGTCGAGCTGGACGCCGACCATGTAGCAGGCGTCGTCGCGGATGCCGATGAGGCGCCGGGGGGTGCCGCGGTTCGCGGGCACGGTCCCGACCTCGTGGACCAGGCCGAGCGCGGTGAGCTTGCGGACCGCGTGCGTCATGGTCGCCGGCGTCATGCCCGTGGCCTCGGCCAGCTCGACGCGGCTGGCGGCCCCCCGCTCGCGGATGATGTCGAGCACCACCGCCAGCGTCGGCAGTCGGGTGTCGGCGCCGAACGAGCGCAATGCGGACTCCTTACTCGGGGTGAACGGGCCGGTATCACCTTACTGGACACGCTCGTCCGGTGACCGGGCGAAATCGGCGGGGGGCGCGGGCGCGCCCTGCATGGCCCGCAGGACGTGCAGCGCGCCGCCGAGCGCCGCCGCGGACCCGGTGTCCGCGGAGACGAGGACCTTCGGGCGGACCAGGGACCGGCTCAGCGCCAGCCGCTCCAGTTCGGCGGCGACCCGGTCGCGGTACACCGGCCCGGCCACGGTGAACGCCGGGCCCGCGAGGACGACCGTGTCGAGGTCGAACAGGTTCACGAGCGTGACCGCGGCCCGCCCGATCCAGGACGCGGACCGCTCCAGGATCGCGGCGGCCTCGGGGTCGCCCGCGCGCCAGGCCCGCGCGATCCGGTCGAAGTCCGCGAGCGCGCCGTCCCGCGCCCCGACCAGCCCGAACCGCTCGGCGAGCCCGGTGTCGTCGAGGGCCCGCGCGACGACGGCCTGCGGGGCGGCCTCGGCCTGCACGCAGCCCGCGCCGCCGCACACGCACGGCGTCTGCCCGCCCGCGAGCGGCACGTGCCCGATCTCGACGGCGTTCGAGGCCCGGCCGCGGTACACCTCGCCGTCGACGATGACGCCGCCGCCGATCCCCGCGGCCATGTACACCAGGCCGAACGTGTCGGTCCGCGGCGCGCCCGCCCACAGCTCGCCGACCGCCGCGGCGGTCGCGTCGTTCTCCAGCAGCACCGGCAGCCCGAGCCGGTCGGCGAGCGACCGCGTGAGCGGGTACTCCAGCCAGTCGGGGCCGGGCTGGGCGGTGAGCAGCACGCCCCGGTCGAGGTCCTGCGGCCCGTGGGTCACCAGGCCCGCGCCGAGGACGCGCCCGCGCGGCACCCCGGCGCGGTCGAGCAGCGCGCCGACCTGCCCGGCGAGCGCCGCGATCGTCTTGTCGGGGCCGCGCCCGCCGGTCCCGGCGAGGTTCGCGGTGGCGATGCGGCCCCCGGCGAAGTCGAGGACCTCGATCGTGGTGGTGGTCCGGTCGACCTGGACGCCCACGGCGTACCAGGCGTCGGCGACGAGCCGCAGCAGCCGCCGGGGCTGGCCGCGGCCCGGCTGCGGATCGCGCCCGCTTTCCTGGACGAGCCCGTCGACGATGAGCGGCCGCACCGTGTTCGTGATCGTGGCGGCGGTCAGCCCGGTCCGCTCGGCCAGCTCGACGCGGCTGATCGTGCCCTCGGTGCGCAGGAGGTCGAGGACGCGTCGGGCCGCGTTGGCGCGGGCTCCGCCCCGGTGGCGCATCGGCGGCCTCCTTCGGAAGTTCATCGGATCTTATTCTTGACACCTTAAATTTAACAGGTTAATAATTGGCCGGACGCCCAAGCGGGCGCGATCCCCTCCAGTTCCGCGGGCGACGGCGCCCCGGACCCGAAAGGACGACGATGTCACCCAACAACGGACTGCGGCGCCGCGCCGCGGCCGCCCTCGCGGGCGCGGCCGTGCTCGGCCTCGCGCTCACCGCTTGCTCGGGGGGCTCCGGCAGCTCCTCCTCCAGCGACACCCTCGTGGTCTACACCGGACAGGCCGGCGACTACCAGATCAACTTCAACCCCTTCTCGCCCACCAAGATCGGCGGCATGGGCACGATCTACGAATCCCTCTTCTTCTTCAACAAGGCCCAGGTCCAGGACCCGGTCCCGCTGCTGGGCACCGAGGAGGCGTGGAACGAGGACGGCACCGTCCTGTCCGTGACCCTCCGCGACGACGTCACCTGGAGCGACGGCGAGGCGTTCACCGCCGACGACGTGGTCTTCACCTTCGACCTGCTCAAGGCCACCCCGGCGATCAACGGCGGCGGCTACGACGGCACGGCCGCGGCCGTCGACGACACGCACGTCACCCTCACGTTCGAGTCGCCGATGTTCACCAAGGCCCCCGACCTGCTGAGCACCCCGATCGTGCCCGAGCACCTGTGGGCGGACGTCGACCCGACCGCCGACGTCGTCGAGAAGCCCGTCGGCACCGGCGCGTTCACGCTCAAGGAGTTCAAGCCGCAGGCGTACACGCTCGCGGCCAACCCCGACTACTGGGGCGGCGAGCCGAAGATCAAGGAGATCCGCTACCTGTCGCTGTCGGGCAACCAGGCCGGCGCCGACGCCATCGCCGCGGGGACCATCGACTGGCAGACCGGGCCGATCCCGGACATCCAGAACACGCACCAGAACTTCCCGAACTACGACGCGTACACGCAGTGGCAGAACCAGATGGTCCTGGGCACCTGCTCCAACCCCGACCTCGGTTGCGAAGGCCCGCAGACCGACCCGGCCGTGCGCAAGGCCCTCTACTACGCGCTCGACCGCGACCAGCTCAACTCGCTGGCGTTCATGGACACCGCGAACGAGGTCTCCCCGGTGTTCACCCTGACCCCGAGCCAGGACCAGTTCGTCTCCGCCGCGATCGAGGAGAAGACCGCGCCGCAGACCGCGCAGGCCGACACCGCCGCCGGGATCCTCGAAGCGGCCGGGTGGGCCAAGGGCTCGGACGGCATCTACGAGAAGGACGGCGAGCGCCTCTCGCTCACCGTCGAGGTCGTGACCGGCTGGACCGACTACATCACCGCCGTCGACACCATGGCCTCCCAGGCCAAGGAGGCCGGCATCGAGCTCACCGCCGCCCAGTCGTCGTGGAACGAGTGGACCGACCAGCGCCTCAAGGGCGAGTTCCAGCTCGCCATCGACTCGTTGTGGCAGGGCCCGACGGCCGACCCGTACTACCTGTACAACTACTTCTTCGTCTCCACCGCGACCACCCAGGTCGGGGAGTCCGCGGGCAACAACTACGCGCGCTTCAGCAACCCCGACGTGGACGCGGCCCTCGCCGCGCTCTCCTCGCTGCCGCTCGACGACGTGGCCGCCCGCCAGCCGTACTTCGACACCATCCAGGCCGCGATCTGGGAGGACATGCCGTACATCCCGATCATGACCGGCGGCACCACGAGCGTGTGGAACACGGCCGAGTTCACCGGCTGGCCCTCGGACGAGGACCTCTACGCGTTCCCGGCGGTCTGGTCCGCCTGGGACTGCGCCGAGATCTTCAAGCACCTCGAGCCGAAGGGCTAGAGGGCCTTCGCCCCCGAGGAGGAGTCGAGACACAGTGAACTATTTCCTGCGCAAACTGAGCTTCTACGCCGTGGCCCTGTGGGCGGCGCTGACGCTGAACTTCGCCATCCCGCGGCTGCTGCCGGGCAACCCCGTCGACATCCTGCTGGCCAAGCTCCAGCAGCGCGGCGAGACGGTCACCCCGGAGACCCGCAAGGCGTACGCGCTCCTCCTCGGGGGCGACTCATCGGATCCCCTGTGGGTCCAGTACTGGGACTACCTGAAGAACCTCGCCAACGGGGACCTGGGCGTCTCGGTCAGCTACTACCCGGCCAAGGTCAGCGACGTGATCCTCACGTCGCTGCCCTGGACGGTGGTGCTGGTCGGGATCGCCACGATCCTCGCGGCGGTCCTGGGGGTCCTGCTCGGCGCGGTCGTCGGGTGGAAGCCCGGGACGTGGCTGGACTCGCTCGTGCCCTCCACGACGCTCCTGGCCGCCGTCCCGTACTTCTGGCTGGCGCTCATCCTCGCCTACCTGCTGGCCCGCGTCCTCGGCTGGTTCCCGCTCCAGGGCGGCTACGACGTGGTCCTCACGCCCGGCTGGAACGCCGAGTTCATCGGCTCGGCCGTCCAGTACGGGTTCCTGCCCGCGCTCACGATCGTGCTCGCCTCGATCGGCGGCTGGGTCCTGGGCATGCGCAACATGATGGTCTCGACGCTCTCGGAGGACTACATCCTCACCGCCGAGGCCAAGGGCCTGTCGCCGCGGAAGATCCTGCGCTCCTACGCCTCCCGCAACGCCGTCCTGCCCTCGGTCGCGGGCTTCGCGATCTCCCTCGGGTTCGTCGTCTCCGGCTCGGTCATCACCGAGCAGGTGTTCTCCTACCCCGGGATCGGCGGGCGCCTCCTGGGCGCGGTCACCAACAACGACTACGCGCTCATGCAGGGCGTGTTCCTGTTCATCACCCTCGCCGTCCTGGGCGCGAACCTCCTGGTCGACCTCCTCTACGGCCTCATCGACCCCCGCACCCGGGCGCGGACGTAAGGAGCGGCGACCATGACGAACCTCAAGCCCGCCAACACCACCCCCGTCGCCGACGCCGCGGCGGCCGCCGACCCGGCCGTCCCGGCCGCCCGCGCCCGCTCCGGCTGGCGCTCCCTCCTGCCGACCATGACCCCCTGGCTCGCGATCGGCCTCGTCCTCGTCGCCGGGATCGGCCTCTTCGGACTCCTCGGGCCGCTCTTCGTGGGCGACCCGCGGCAGATCCGCGACCAGGGCCTGACCCCGCCGTCGGCGGAGTTCTGGCTCGGCACCACCCAGACCGGGCAGGACGTGCTCGCGCAGCTCGCCTACGCGACCCGCGGGTCCCTCCAGATCGGCCTGCTCGTGGGCGTCCTCGCCACCGTGCTCTCGGCGTTCTTCGGGATCTACGGCGCCTACCGCGGCAAGTTCCTCGACGACGCGTTCTCCCTGTTCACCAACGTGTTCCTGGTGATCCCGGGCCTGCCGCTGGTCATCGTCATCTCCGGTTTCGTGCCCCGCGAGAGCCGCGGACTGTGGACGATCGCCGTGGTCCTGGCCGTCACCGGCTGGGCCGCCTCCGCGAGGGTCCTCCACGCCCAGACCCTCTCGGTGCGCCAGCGCGACTACGTGGCCGCGTCCCAGGTCTCCGGCGAGCGGCCGTGGCGGGTCATCGTCGTGGAGATCCTCCCGAACCTGCTGCCGGTCATCGCCTCCCAGTTCGTGTTCGCGGTGATCGCCGCGATCCTCGGCGAGGCCGGGCTCTCCTACATCGGCCTGGGCGCCTCCAACTCCGCGACGCTCGGCACGATGCTCTTCTACGCGCAGAACGGGTTCGCGCTCTCGCTGGGCGCCTGGTGGTGGTTCGTGCCGCCGGGCCTGATGATCGCCCTGTTCGGCATGGGCCTGTCGCTCGTGAACTTCTCGATCGACGAGGTCATCAACCCGAAGCTGAAGAACCTGCGCCAGCACCGCAAGCGCGCCCGCCGTGCGCTGCGCCTCGAACGCGAGCTGGCCCGCCGCACCCCCGCCGCCAAGGAGACCGACCGATGACGACCACACCGCCGGTGCTCACCGTCGAAGACCTCACGGTCGTGTACGAAGTGGACGAACCCGTCACCGCCGTGCGCAACGCCGACCTCACGCTCCACCGCGGCGAGATCCTCGGCCTCGCGGGCGAGTCCGGCTGCGGCAAGACCACCCTCGCGTACGCCGTCAACCGGCTCCACCGGCCCCCGGCGCGCATCGCCTCGGGCCGCATCACCTTCCACGACCGCAGCGGCGAGGACGTCGACATCCTCGCCCTGGAGGACCGCGAACTCCGCGCGTTCCGCTGGGACAAGCTGTCCATGGTCTTCCAGGGCGCCATGAACGCCCTCAACCCGGTCGGCACCGTCCGCGCCCAGCTCGCCGACACCCTCCGCGCACACCGCCCCAAGATGGGCCGCGCGGAGGTCCGCGAGCGCTCCGAGGACGTGCTGCGCCGCGTCGGCGTCGACCCGCGCCGCCTCGGCTCCTACCCGCACGAGCTGTCCGGCGGCATGCGCCAGCGCGTCATGATCGCCATGGCCATGCTCCTGGAGCCGCAGATCATGATCATGGACGAGCCGACCACCGCGCTCGACGTGGTCGTGCAGCGCGACATCCTCCGCGAGATCGTGCGCCTGAGGGACGAACTCGACTTCGCGGTCGTGTTCATCACCCACGACCTGCCGCTGCTGCTGGAGATCAGCGACCGCATCGCCGTCATGCTCGACGGCGAGATCGTCGAGCTCGACACCGCCGAGCGGCTCTACCGCGACGCGAAGCACCCGTACACGCAGAAGCTCCTGGGCTCCTTCCCGAGCCTCTCGGGCGACCGCGGCGCCTTCATCCGCACCGGCGTCGACGAGACCGCCGCCGCCACGACCGAGGAGCGAGCATGACCAGCGTGCACGTCGCCGACCTGGTGAAGGACTACACGATCCGCAACGGCCTCAAGCGGAACCGCCTGCGCGCCGTCGACCACGTCAGCCTCGACCTCACCCCCGGGCGCACCGTCGCCCTCGTCGGCGATTCCGGATCCGGCAAGTCCACGATCGCGAAGATCCTCACCCGCATGGAGAGCCCCACGTCCGGGACCGTCGAGGTCGTCCGCGACGACGGCACCCGCGTCGAGCGGTCCGCGTACCGGCGCGAGGTCCAGATGGTCTTCCAGGACCCCTTCGCCTCGCTCAACCCGTTCCACTCCATCGAGCACCACATCAGCCGGCCGCTGCGCATCCACAACCGCACGGCCGCAGGCGAGGAGACGCGGCAGCGCGTCCTGGAGATGCTCGAGCGCGTCAACCTCACGCCCGCGGAGAACATCGCGCCGCGGCGCCCCCACGAGCTCTCCGGCGGGCAGCGCCAGCGCGTCGCCATCGCCCGCGCGCTCGCCCCCGGCGCCAAGGTCCTCATCGCCGACGAACCGGTGTCCATGCTGGACGTCTCGATCCGCCTCGGCGTGCTCAACCTCCTGGGCCGCCTCCAGCGCGAGGACGAGCTCGCGGTCCTGTACATCACCCACGACCTCGCCACCGCGCGCCACTTCTCCGACGAGATCACCGTGCTCTACCGCGGCCGCGTCGTCGAGCGCGGACCCGCCGACGCGGTCATCCTCGACCCGCACCACGAGTACACGAAGCTCCTCGCCGCGGCCGCGCCCGACCCCGAACGGCTCGGCCGCGTCACCGCCGACGCCCCGGTCGACCGCGACGCGATCGACAACAGCGCCTGCTACGACCACTTCGCAGGCGAATGGCGCGAGGCCGGCGTCCCGGCCGCCGAGGCGAAGACCGTCACCCGCACCTGACGCCCCCGCGGGACCGGCGCTCCCGCGAGACCGCACCACCCACGACCATGAGGACCCATATGACCTTCCTTCCCGCGACGTTCCGTCCGCTCCACGAGGGCTGGACCCTGACCGCCGCCGACCTCCCCGCGGGCGCGCCCGCCGACGCGGCGGCGCTGGCCGCAGGCGTCCCGGCCGCCGTCCCGGGCGAGGCGCACCTGGACCTGCGCCGCGCCGGGCTCATCGCCGACCCCTTCGACGGGGACAACGAGGCCGCGCAGCAGTGGATCGGCGACACGTCCTGGCGGTACGCGACCGCGTTCACGTGGACGGACGACGGGTCGGAGCGCCACGACCTGGTGGCGCTCGGCCTCGACACCGTCGCGACGGTGGTGCTCAACGGGACCGAGGTGGGCGGCACACAGAACCAGTTCCGGTCCTACCGGTGGGACGTGCGCGGCCTGCTCCGGGAAGGGGAGAACACGCTCGCGGTGGTCTTCGCCGCCCCGGTGCCCGAGGCCGCCGCGCGCGCCGAGCGCGACGGGGCCCTGCCGCGCACCAACCACCACGACTACAACCAGCTGCGGAAGATGGCCTGCTCCTTCGGGTGGGACTGGGGCGTCGACGTGGCGGGCGCCGGGATCTGGAAGCCCATCGGCCTCGACTCGTGGTCCGGGACCCGCATCGCGGGCGTGCGGCCCCTCGTCGACGTCGTCGCGAACGCCGCGGGCGGCCACGACGGCGTCCTCAGCGTCCACGTGGACATCGAACGCGCCCAAGGGGACGGCGACGTGGACGTCCTCGCCGTCCTCACCGACCCCGACGACTTCCCCCTCGAAGCCACCGTCACCGTCCCGGCCGGGTCGGCTTCGGCGGTCATCGGGTTCACCGTCGAGGAGGTCCGCCGCTGGTGGCCCGTCGGCCACGGCGACCAGCCGCTCTACGACGTGGACGTCGCCGCGGGCCAAGGGGCCTGGCGCGGCCGCGTCGGGTTCCGCACCGTCGAGCTCGACACGGCCCCGGACGCCGCCGGGGCCCTGTTCGACCTGCGCGTCAACGGGGAGCGGATCCTCGTGCGCGGCGCGAACTGGATCCCCGACCACGCGTTCCTCACCGAGATCGACCGCGCCCGGTACGCCCGGCGCGTGGACGACGCCCTCGACGCGAACGTCAACCTCCTGCGCGTGTGGGGCGGCGGCATCTACGAGTCCGACGACCTCTACGACCTCGCCGACGAGCGCGGCCTGCTCATGTGGCAGGACTTCCTGTTCGCCTGCGCCGCCTACAGCGAGGAGGACCCGCTCCGCTCCGAAGTGGAGGCCGAGGTCCGCGAGAACGTGGCCCGCCTGAGCCCGCACCCCTCCCTCGTGCTGTGGAACGGCAACAACGAGAACACGTGGGGCTCGGTCGACTGGTCCTGGGCGCACCGCCTCGGCGGCCGCGGCTGGGGCGACGCCTACTACACCGAGCTGCTCCCCGCGATCCTGTCCGAACTGGACCCGACCCGCCCGTACTCGCCCGCGAGCCCGTACTCCTTCGGCGACTACCGCCACCCCAACGACGAGCGCTACGGCTCGATGCACATCTGGGACGTGTGGAACCGCGTCGACTACTCGGTGTACGCCGACTACCGGCCGCGGTTCGTCTCCGAGTTCGGGTTCCAGGCCCCGCCCGCGTGGTCGACGCTCGCCGGGGTCGTCCACGACGAGCCCATGGACCCCTTCGGGCCCCAGATGCTCGTGCACCAGAAGGCGAACCAGGGCAACGCGAAGCTCCAGCGCGGCTGGCAGGGCCACCTGCCCGACCCGGAGTCCATCGAGGACTGGCACTGGACCACGCAGCTGAACCAGGCCCACGCGATCCGCTTCGGCGTCGAGCACTTCCGCTCCCTCACGCCGCACAACACCGGCACGATCCTGTGGCAGCTCAACGACAACTGGCCCGTGGTCTCCTGGGCCGCCGTCGACTTCGCCGGGCACCGCAAGCCGCTGTGGCACGCCCTGCGCGACATGTACGCCCCGCGCCTGGCGACCCTCCAGCCCCGCCCTTCGGAGCAGGCGCGCGCCGAGGCGTGGGAGGGCCTGCCGCCCGAGCTCGACACGCTCGCGCTGGTCCTGGTCAACGACACCGGCGAGGACTACGAGGGCGCGTTCACGCTCGTCCGCGAGTCCTTCGACGGGACCGTGCTCGCCAAGGCCGCCGTGGAAGTCGCGGTGCCCGCGCGCGGCGCGGCCACCGTGGCCGTCCCCGCCGAGGTCGCCGCGTTCGGCGACCCGGCCGCCGAAGCCGTGGTGGCCGTCGCCGACGACGGGGCCTTCGCGACCGCGTTCCGCTACGGCGCCGAAGTCGTCGGCCAGCGCCTCGAACCGCGCCCGCTCAGCGTGGAAGCCATTGCAGCCGAAGGGATCGTGGAACTCCACGTCACCGCCGCGTCCCTCGCCCGCGACGTCTTCTGCCACGCCGACACCGTCGACCCGCTCGCGCGCGTCGACCGGGGCATGGTCACCCTCCGCGCGGGGGAGACCGCCGTCATCCGCGTCGAGACCCCCGCCGGGGGCGCCCCCGAGGCGTTCGCCGCCGCGCTCCGCTGCGCGAACGACCTGCTCTGACCCACGATCCGCCGCCCGGCCGCGAGGCCGGGCGGCGCCGCGAGGAGACACGCCATGCGATGGTCCACTGAGGACTTCGATCTCGACTTCGCCACCGGCCCCGACGCGCCGGTCTCGCTCCGGTCGCTCACGCCCGCAGGCGCTGCGCCCGGCCCGGACGGGACCACCCCGCCGCTCGTGGAGATCCAGGCCCTCGGCCACGGCCGCTTCCCCGGCAGCCACCGCTACTCCTGCACCACCGTCGGCGCCCGCCTGCGCTACACCGGCCACGACCTCGCCGACGGCACCCTCCGGATCCACCAGGCCGACCCCGTCACCGGCCTCCACGCCACCAGCGTCTTCGCGCCTTCCCAAGGCGCCGTGCGCACCTGGACCGAACTGCGCGCGGGGGAGCGGCCCGTCACCGTCCAGGCCGTCACCTCGCTCGTCCTCGGCACCTTCATCAACAGCGACACCATCGTGGACGACCTCGACGTCCTGTGGGGCGACAACGACTGGGTCGCCGAGTCCCGCTGGCACCGCGCCCCGCTCCGCGAGGTCGGCCTGCCCGCCATGGACCCCGCCGTCCACCACCACATGAACCGCGCCCGCATGGCCGTCACCACCCGCAGCTCCTGGTCCACCGGGGAGCGGCTCCCGACCGGCCTCATCGCGGGCCCCGGCGCCGCGCTGGCCTTCCAGATCGAGCACAACGGCGCCTGGCACTGGGAGATCGGCGAGGACCGCACCGGCGCGTCCCTCGCGCTCCTCGGCCCCACCGACGCCGAGCACCAGTGGAGCGTCGACCTCGCCCCCGGCGCGGCCTTCACGTCAGTGCCCGCCGCGTTCACCCTCGCGCACGACGCCGCCGACCCGGTGAGCGCCGCCATCGCAAAGCTCACCGCCCACCGCCGCGCCCTCACCGCCGCCAGCGGCACCGCCGGACTCGACGGCCCGCTCCCGGTGGTCTTCAACGACTACATGAACACCCTCATGGGCGACCCCACCGCCGACAAGATCCTCCCGCTCGCCGCGGCCGCCGCCCGCGCCGGCGCGGACTACTACTGCATCGACGCCGGCTGGTACGACGATGACGACGGCGGCTGGTGGGACGCCGTGGGGGAGTGGCAGGAGAGCCGCTCGCGCTTCCCCGACGGCCTCGGCGCCGTCCTCACCGCCATCCGCGACCTCGGCCTGGTCCCTGGGATCTGGCTCGAACCCGAAGTGGTCGGCGTCCGCTCCACGACCGCCGACGCCCTGCCCTCCGACGCGTTCTTCCAGCGCGGCGGCCACCGCGTCGTCGAGCACGGCCGCTACCAGCTCGACCTGCGCCACCCCGCCGCCCGCGCCCACCTCGACGCCGTCGTGGACCGCCTGGTCGGCATGGGGATCGGCTTCTTCAAGCTCGACTACAACATCATGCCCGGACCCGGCACCGACACCGGCGGCCTCGCCCCCGGCGCGGGCCTGCTGGAGCACTGCCGCGCCTACCTCGACTGGCTCGACGCCGTCCTCGCCCGCCACCCCGGGCTCCTCATCGAGAACTGCGCCTCCGGCGGCATGAGAGCCGACTACGCGACGCTCTCCCGCCTCCACCTGCAATCCACATCGGACCAGCAGGACCCGCTGCTGTACCCCGCGATCGCCGCCGCCACGCCCGCCTCGATCCTCCCCGAGCAGGCCGGGCACTGGGGCTACGCGCAGCCCGAGATGAGCACCGAGGAGTCCGCGTTCACGCTCGTCGCCGGGATCACCGGCCGCCTCTACCTCAGCGGCCACCTCGCCCGCATGGGCGACGAGCAGCTCGCGCTCGTCGCCACCGCCGTCGCCGCCCACCGCGACCTCCTGCCGCACAGCGCGGCCGCCGTCCCCTCCTGGCCCCTCGGCCTCGACCACCGCGGCCCCTGGCAGGCGTTCGCGCTCCACACCGACCGCGCGACGGTCGTGACCGTCTGGCGCCTCCCCGGCGCCCCCGACGCCCTCGAACTCGCCCTCCCTTCGCTCCAAGGCGAGCACGTCACCTGCGACCAGGTCTTCCCCGCCCCGGGCACGCCCGGCACCGGCGCGTGGAGCACCGCCTGGAACGCCGCCGACGGCGTGCTCCGCATCGCCGCGGACGTCCCCGCCCCGACCGCGCGCGTCCTGCGCCTCGCCAAGGAGCGCTGAGCACACCAAGACTGCGGCCTCGGTCACAATCCTCGTGAGGGTGTCACAGATCGGGGGCCCGTCCGGCTCTCAGATCGGCAACAGCACCCGCCGACCGAGGAGGCCCGCATGGACCCCGGCACCGAGACCGAGACCGCCACCGCGGTGTTCACCGACCACCGCGAACTGCTCTTCGGCATCGTCTACGCGATGCTCGGCACCGTCGCCGACACCGAGGACGTCCTCCAGGAGACCTGGCTCTCCTGGGAGGCCCGCTCGCACGGCGCGCCGATCGAGCACCCCCGCGCCTACCTGGCGCGCGTCGCCGTCAACGCCGCGCTGGCCCGCCAGGACGCGGTGCGCCGCCGCCGCGAGACCTACGTCGGCCCGTGGCTGCCCGAGCCGGTCCCGACCGGGACCGGCGACGCGGGCGGCGCCGACCGCGCCGTCCACGTCGAGTCGGTGTCCTTGGCGCTCATGGTGGTCCTGGAGTCCCTGACGCCCGCCGAGCGCGCCGTGTTCGTGCTCGCCGACGTCTTCGGCTACGGCCACAATGAGATCGCCGCGATGCTCGGGCGCACCCCGGCCGCGGTCCGCCAGACCGCGCACCGCGCCCGCGGCCACGTCCGGGCCCGCCGCCCCAAGTACCGCGTCGACCCGGCCGTCCACCGGCAGGTCACCGAGCGGTTCATGGCCGCCGTCTCCGGCGGCGACCTCGACGCGCTCATCGGCCTCATGGCCCCCGACGTGGTCCTCACCTGCGACGGCGGCGGCCTCGCCCCCGCGGCCGGGCCCCGCCCGATGCACGGGCCCGAGCGGATCGCCGAGTTCCTCTCCGGCCGCTTCCTGCGCCGCGGCGACGGGCTCTCCGTCGGCTTCCAGCCCGTCAACGGCTCCCCGTCGGCCCTCATGGTCCGCGACGGCGCCGTCGTCGGCGTCCTCATGCTCGATCTGCACCCCGACGACGGCGCCGTCACCGGCGTCTACGCCGTCACCAACCCCGAGAAGCTCACCCGCCTCCACTGAAGGAGCCCGCAATGTCCGCGCTCTACCTGGTCCTCGTCCTCGTCGGCGGCCTCGGCAACCTCGGCTCCGGCATCGGCGCCGCCGTCCGCCTCAAGGTCATCCTGCCGCTCATGGACGGCGCACACGTCCCGCAGTCCATGCTGGTCTTCCCGATCGGAGTCCTCAAGATCGCGGGCGGCCTCGGCCTCCTCGCCGGGCTCGCCTACCCGCCGCTCGGCATCGCGTCCGCCGCCGGCCTGGTCCTGTTCTGGACCTGCGCGGTCCACACGCACGTCCTCGCGAACTTCTGGCCCAAGGAGACCGTCGGGACGTTCTCGTTCCTCGGCCTCGCCGTTGCCACGCTCGCACTCGGCCTGGCGCTCTAACCCTTCCGCGCGACGAGGTCGCCGATCCCGACGAGGAGCCGTTCGAGCCCGAACTCGAACGAGGAGTCGTGGTCGGCGTCCCCGTCGCGCCGCGCCTCCGCGGCGACCCGGTGCGCGGTCGGGAAGCGCTCCGGGTCCAGCACCAGGTGCAGGAACGGCTCGTGCGCCTGCCAGAACCGCTCCTCGGTCCGCCCCGCCCGCTCGTCGCTCTCGGCCTGCCGCTGGAACCGCGCCGCGCCCGAGACGAAACTCGTCAGCGACATCACCGCGGCGTTCATCTCCGCGGCGCTCAGCCCCGTCCCCTCCAGCGCCGCCAGGTCCCGGTCGTACTTCGCGGTCACGTTGGGCCCGAACGCGGGCCGCGCCGCGGGCAGCTCCAGCAGCCACGGGTGCCGCAGGTACCGCTCCCGGTCCCGCCTCGCGATAGCCGCGCACCGCTCCCGCCAGTCCCCTTCCCCCGCAGGCGCTTCCGCCGCGTCGGCGAACACGTGGTCGAGCATGAGCGCGTACAGCTCCCGCTTCCCCGGCACGTGCGTGTAGAGCGACATCGTGCCCGCCCCGAGCCGCTCGGCGACGCTCCGCATCGTCACCGCCCCGATCCCGTCGGCGTCCGCGATCGCCACCGCCGCCTCCGCGATGGCGCCCACCGTCAGGCCGCTGCCGCGGCTCGGACGCTCCGCCGTGCGCCACAGCAGCGGCAGCACGGCACCGGGATCGGGCCATCGTTGCGAGTTCACGCGCCGATTCTAATCCCTTGCCGTACTCGGTACGGCTGACGTACCTTGTACGGTACAACGTACGGCAACGAAGGGAAACCCCATGTCCGCCATCAGGTTCCTGCGCTGGACCGCTGACGGCCGCCGCACCGTCCTCACCATCGAGCCCGGCCCCGCGCTTCGCCTCACCGAGGCCCCCGCCCCGGACGGCGCCGCCGTCCCCGGCACCGCCGGGATCGCCCTCCTCGACGCCCCCGCGGGCTGGCTCGACTCCGGCGCCGCCCCGCTCGGCGCCCTCCTCTACACCGGCCCCGGCCCCGCCGACCTCCTCGCCGCCGTGGCCGAAGGCCGCACCGACGACCTCGCCCCGACCCGGGCCGCGGGGGAGATCCGCATCGACGCGACGCCCCAAGCCGTCTGGTCGGTCCTCGCGGACGTCGAGCGCTGGCCCGAGGTCCGCGGCGACGTCCGCGACGTCGAATCGTCCGGCCCCGCCGCGCCCGGCGCGACCTTCACCTGGAGCGCCGGCCCCAACCGCGTGACCTCCACCTTCGGCGCCGTCGAACCCGGGCGGCTCCTCACCTACGTGAGCACCAGCGCGGGCGCCCGCTTCACGCACGTCTACCGCACCGAACCCGCCGGCAGCGGCACCCTGCTGTCCTGCAAGGAGACCCTCTCCGGCCCGGTCGTCGCCGCCCTCCTCCCGAGCGCGGCCCTCCAAGCGGGCGTGGACACCTGGCTCGCGGGCGTCAAGGCCGCCGCCGAGTCCCGCTAGGCCGGGTCGAGGGCGCCGACGATCGCGCGGACCGTGGCCGCCACGAGGCCGCGGTCCAGCGGGGCGCGCTCGACGGAGCGGTGGATCGGCCAGCCCTCGATGAGCACGTCGAGGGCGAGGCACACGTGCTCGGGGAAGTGGAGCTTCAGGCTCTCGCGGCTGCGCAGGAGCCACGCCCGGAGGATCGCCATGGCCTCCGGGTGGTGGTTCGCGTAGGCGTACATCTCGAAGATGAGCGTCATCTCGCGGGAGGTCCCGTACTCGGGGCCGCAGATGAGCTCCACGACCGCGGCCTCGGCGTCCTCGCGGGTCGCGGCGCCCTCCAGCGTGGCCCGGTAGTGGACCGACATGGTGTCGGCGAGGCGCGCGAACGCCTGCACGAGCAGGTCGTCCATGCCCTCGAAGTAGTACGTGAGCGACCCGAGCGGCACCCCGGCGCGGGCGGCGATGCGCCGGTGCGTGGTCCCGTGGACGCCGGACTCGGCGACGGTGTCGAGCGCGGCGTCGAGGATCCGCTCCCTGCGCCCGGGGTCGTTGGGGACCTCGCGCCGTGTTCCTGCCATGTGACCAATCTGCCACAGCCGGGGTTCCGGCCGGGTGGCCCCGCGCCCGGAAGTGTGTACGGTTGTACAGACTCGTGTCCTCGTCCCCGAGAAGGCAGCCCTCCGTGACCGCTTCCGTCCGCACCCGCAGGAACGCCCTGTCCGGCCTCTTCTTCCTGCCCGGCATCACCATCTCGTCGTGGGTCACCCGCACTCCGGACGTGCGCGACCTCGTCGGCGCCTCCACCGCGCAGATGGGCCTCATCCTCTTCGGCCTCTCGATCGGCTCGATGACGGGCATCCTCACCTCCGGGTCGTTCGTGACCCGCTGGGGGACGCGCCCGGTGATGATCGCCGGGACCCTCGCCATGGCCGCCGGGGCCGGGGTCATCGGCACCGGCGCGCAGCTCGGCTCCGGGCTCGCCGTCGCGATCGGGCTGGGCCTCTTCGGCTGCGGCATGGGCGGATCCGAGGTCGCGTTCAACATCGAGGGCGCCGAGGTCGAACGCCTCCTCGGCCGCTCCGCGATGCCGCTCATGCACGGGTTCTTCAGCCTCGGCACCGTCGTCGGCGCCACCGCGGGCATGATCCTCACGGCCGTCGCGTTCCCCGTCGTCGCGCACCTGTGGATCGCCGCCGCGGTCGTGGTCGCCGGGCTCGCGGTCGCGATCCGCCCCGTCCCCTCCGGCGTCGGCCGCGTCGCCGCCTCCCCGGCCGCCGAGCGCGCACCGCGCCCGGCCGTGTGGAAGGACGTGCGGCTGCTGCTCATCGGCGGGATCATCCTCGCGCTCGCGATGGCCGAGGGCACCGCGAACGACTGGCTCCCGCTGCTCATGGTCGACGGCCACGGCTTCGACGCCGCCCTCGGCTCGGCGGTCTTCGCGGTCTTCGCCGCCGCCATGACGATCGGCCGGTTCATCGGCGGGCGCTTCGTCGACCGGTACGGCCGCGTCGCGGTCCTCGCCGCCAGCGCCGTCGTCAGCGCCGCCGGGATGGCCCTGGTCGTGTTCGTGGACGACCAGGTCGTCGCTGCGGCCGCCGCGATCCTGTGGGGCCTGGGCGCCTCCCTCGGCTTCCCCGTCGCGATCTCCGCGGCCGGCGACTCCGGCGAGCACACCGCCGCGCGCGTCGGCCTGGCCGCGACCATCGGCTACGTCGCGTTCCTCGTCGGCCCGCCCGTCCTCGGCTTCCTCGGCGAGCACTACGGCCTCCGCTCGGCCCTCATCGCCGTCCTCGTCCTGGTCCTGGCGGCCGCGTTCATCACCCCGGCCGCCCGCAAGACCGAGGTTCAGGAGCCGGTCGGGACCCGCTCCTAGCCGATCGCGACGTCGACGGTGTGGAGGCCGGTGGCGCCGTCGGGGATGACGCCCTGGACGGCGCTGGTCTGGACCTCGCCGTCGCCGTCGACGGCCCTGACGGTGAGGGTGTGGTCGCCCGCGGGCGCGTCCCACTCGTAGCGCCACTGGCGCCACGTGTCGCCGGTGGCGACGTCGGACAGCTCGCACGGCAGCCACTCGCCGCCGTCGATCTTCAGCTCGACGGCGCTGATGCCGCGGTGCTGCGCCCAGGCGACCCCGGCGACGGCCACGGTGCCCGTCCCCGCCTTGCTCTTCGGGGTGTCGATGCGCGACTGGGTCTTGATCGGGCGCGGCTCGGACCAGCCGCGGGTGATCCAGTACGCGTCGTAGCTGTCGAAGGTGGTCAGTTCGAGCTCGGTGAGCCACTTGGTGGCCGAGACGTACCCGTACAGGCCGGGGATGACGAGGCGCGCGGGCCAGCCGTGGTCGAGGGGGAGGGGCTGCCCGTTCATGCCGACGGCGATCATCGCGTCGCGGCCGTCGAACACGAGCTGCGTCGGCGACCCGGCGGTCCACCCGTCGGTGGAGCGGGACACGAGCTGGTCGGCGGCGGGGTCGGGCCCGGCTTCGGCGAGGAGGTCGGCGAGGGACACGCCGAGCCAGCGGGCGTTGCCGACGAGGTCGCCGCCGACGGGGTTGGAGACGCACGCGAGCGTGACGTCCCGTTCGATGAGCTCGCGGCCGAGGAGGTCGTCGAAGGTGAAGGTCAGCTCCTTGTCGACCATGCCGTGGACGCGGAGCGTCCAGGTGTCGACGTCGACCTGCG
Organism: Glycomyces sp. NPDC047369; assembly: GCA_040643255.1. Lineage (GTDB taxonomy): Bacteria > Actinomycetota > Actinomycetes > Mycobacteriales > Micromonosporaceae > Glycomyces. The sequence continues at coordinate 218,795 of JBEYTX010000008.1, forward strand.
GGACGGTGATCGCGGTGTCGATGCGGTAGAAGTCGCCGTTGGGGACCCGGTACGGCGAGAGTCCGTCCACTTTGAAGTCCGCGACCGGTCCCGGTTCGACGGCGGGCACGTCGGCTTCGGGGAGCTGCACAGCGTCGCGCTGCGCCTCGACCCCGGCGGGCCCGGACCGCCCGGCCCACCAGGAGGCCGCGAACCCGGCCGCGGCCACGCCGCCGACCACCATGAGGAACCCGCGGCGCCCGGACTCCTCGGCCTGGGACCTCCCGGCCCACAACTGGAGCCCGGTGATCGTGACCGCGCCCGCGAGCAGCGACGGCACGACCGCCTCGAGCCCGAGGCCGGGCCGCGTGAACGCGGCGGCGGCGCCGACGAGCGCGAGTGCGGCGACGGCGACCCGCGCGGGCCACGGCCGCGTCCGCCACAGGACCCCGACCCCGGCGCCGACGGCGGCGACGCCGATGAACAGGCCGATGATGAGCAGCGGCTTGTCGAGGGTGCCGACGAGTTCGATGAACCAGTGCGACACCTCGAGCGGCACGACGCTGATCACCGCGTCCGACAGCGCCGACAGCGGCGCCGAGCGCGGCTCGTAGAACGCGGCGGCGAGATGCCCGAGCGCGAGTCCCGCGACGGTGGCGAGCAGCCCGGCGGCGGCCCAGGAACGCGGCGATGCGTGTTGCGTGGTGTTCACCCCTCCATCTTGAACCGCTTCCGGCCCGGATGCCCGGCGGCGGTGCTTACGTTCCGCTAAACAACGCAGGGGGACTGCGCGAGCGCCTGCGCGAAGTCCTCGACGAGGTCTTCGGGGGCCTCGATGCCCGCGGAGAAGCGCACGACCTCGCCCGACAGGCCGTGCGCGGCGCCGTCCAGGGCCAGGCGGGTCACGAGCGACTCGACGCCGCCGAGGCTCGGCGCCGCGTAGGGCAGGCGCAGGGCCTTGAGGATCGCCTCGGCCGCGCTCGCGCCGCCGACGGGCTGGAATGTGACGATCGATCCGAACCCGTCGAGCAGCTCCGCGGCCCTCCGGTGGTCCGGGTGCTGCGGCAGGCCCGGGTAGCGGACCGTCGCGACCGCCGCGTGCGAGGCGAGGAGTTCGGCGACGGCCTGCGCGTTCTCGTTCTGGCGGCGCACGCGCAGCGCGAGCGTCTTGAGGCCGCGCGCGAGCAGGAACGCGGCGTGCGGGTCGAGGCTCGCGCCGTAGGAGCCGAGGACGGCGGCGACGCGCGCGATGCGCTCGCGCGAGCCGGTGACCGCGCCCGCGGTGAGGTCGGAGTGGCCGTTGAGCGCCTTGGTCGCCGAGTGGCACACCAGGTCGAAGCCGACCTCGTGCGGCCGGAACACGACCGGCGTGGCGAGCGTGTTGTCGATGAGGGACGCCAGGCCGTGCTCGCGGGCGAAGCGGGCGGCCCCGGCGAGGTCGCCGACCGCGGTGCGCGGGTTGGTGATCGTCTCGGTGAGGAGCGCCTTCGTGGACGGGCGCAGGGACCGGCGCCACGCGTCCGGGTCGCCGGGGTCGACGAGGTCGAAGGACCAGCCGAGGCGGTCGGCGTGCTCGGCGAGGAACCGGTGGGTGCCGCCGTAGAAGTCGCCAGCGGCGATGAGGTGGTCGCCGGTGGACAGGACGCTGTGGAGCGCGGTCGTGATGGCGCCCATGCCCGACGCGGTCGCGACGGCCGCCTCGGCGCCTTCGAGGGCGGCGAGCCTGCGGTGCAGGTGCCGCTGGGTCGGGTTGGTGCCGAGCCGGGAGTACGGCGCGTCGCCGGCCGGGTCGCCGGGGTCGGTCTCGAAGACCGTGCCCTGGAAGACCGGGAAGACCACCGAGCCGCCCGCGGCGGGCCGCGGCTCGCCGCCGTGGACGGCGAGGGTCGCGAACCTTCGTGTGTCGGTCATGCCGCTGAGGCTACGGCCGCGGGCGGTCCGAGTTCCACGGTTCGTCCTTACGTTTCGCTTACGTCCGCCAGCGCCGGGATCGCGGCGTCGAGCAGCTCCCGGACCTTGTGGAGGTTCGCCTCGAACACCGCGAACACCGCGTCCTGGCTGACCGGCTCCACATCGGGGTCCTCGTCGAGCCCGGCGTCGTAGTCGGTGACCAGGGCGATCCCGACGAACGGGAGGCCCGCCTCCATCGCGAGCGGCGCCTCGGGGCACTGGGTCATGTTGACGACGTGCCAGCCGGACTCGCGGTGCCAGCGCGACTCGGCGCGGCTGGAGAACCGCGGGCCGTTGACGACCACGACGGTGCCGCCGTCGTGCGCGGTCACGCCGACATGGTCGGCGGCGTCGAGGACGATGCGCCGCAGCCGCGGGTCGTACGGCTCGGCGAAGGGGATGTGCACGGGCCCGTCGGCGAACTCGTCGTGGAAGGTGGACTCGCGCCCCCAGGTGCGGTCGACGACCTGGTCGCAGACGACGAAGTCGCCGGGGCGGATCTCGGGCCGCAGCGACCCGGCCGCGAACGGCGAGACGAGGGCCCGCACGCCGAGCTTCCGCATGGCGTCCACATTGGCCCGGTAGTTGACCTTGTGGGGCGGGAGGGTGTGGCCGGTGCCGTGGCGGGGGAGGAACGCGACGCGGACCCCTGCCGTCTCCGTGATGGAGACGGGGGCCGACGGCGGGCCCCAGTCGGTCGCGATCTCCCACGTCTCCGCTTGCGCCGCAAGGGTGTAGAAGCCGGATCCGCCGAAGACGCCGACGTCGGCGCGGGGCAGGTCGTTCACTGTTCGCTCCTTCTCGTGGTCGCGGCCTTCCTGGCCCGGGCCAGTTGGGCGCGCATGTCCTTGACGGCGCGGAGGGTCCCGCCGACGGTGCCGGTGACCTTGCTGCGGCCGGTGCGGGGCCGGTAGGGGACCGGCAGCTCGGCGATCCGCCACCCGTCGAGCCCGGCCCGCAGGACCATCTCCAGGGGCCAGCCCGAGCGCCGGTCGGCGGTCCCCAGCCTCAGGAGTGCTTCGCGGCGGGCCGCGCGCATCGGCCCGATGTCGGTGACGGCGGCGCCGCAGGTGCGCTCGACCTGCCGCGCGAGGTACCGGTTGGCGAGGCGCCCGTGCAGCGGCATCGCGCCCTTGCTCGCGTTCCGTGCGCCCAGGGCCAGGTCGGCGTCGCCCGCGAGGACCGGCGCGCACACCGCGGGCAGGTCCGCGGGGTCCAGGGACGCGTCGCAGTCCATGAACGCGACGACCGGCGCGGTCGCAGCGGTGAGCCCCGCGAAGCACGCGGCGCCGAAGCCGCGCCGCGGCTCGGCCACCACCCGCGCCCCGAGCCTCGCGGCGACCGCCGCGGACCCGTCGGTCGAGCCGTTGTCGACCACGATCGGCCGGTACCCCGCGGGCATCCGCTCCAGGACCCACGGGATCGCGTCCCGCTCGTCCAGGACCGGCAGGACCACGTCCACCACCGCATCGACCTCCTTGGGGCCCAACAACTCCCGGACGATCGCGGCCGTGCGGGTCCGGGGCGCGAGCGCCGCGATCGCGCGGGCGTCCCCGGCGTCGTCGAGGTCCCGCAGCACCGGCAGGTCCGCGACCTCAAGGCCGAGCGCCTCCAGCTGCTTGCGCTGGAGGCGGCCGGTGTCGCCGGTGCTCATCGGCACGTCCGCGAACGCCTCGGGGTGCGGCCGGGCCAGGCCCAGCGCCCACCACCCGCCGTCCTCCGCCAGGCCCAGGGCCGCGTCCGCCCCGTCGGTGACGACGGCCAGCGCCGCGTCGAGCAGGGTCGCCGTGACCTGCGGGGTGTCCATGCCGATCTGGAGCCCCGGGCCGTCCGCGTGCGCCCACGCCGCCGCCAGCCGCTCATTGAACGTGCCCTCGACCTGTGCGACCACCGCGAACCCCGGCGGCAGCCACGGGCCCGGCTCGCCGTCGAGCGCCAGCAGCAGCCGGTCGGCCCCGCACCCGGCGACCGCCTCCAGCGTGTCGGCGAGCGCCGCCTCCGCGACGGCCGCGGCCTCGGCGGGACGCAACGGCGGCGTGAGCCGGGTCTTGGACCGGCCCGGGACCGGGGCTTTCGCCATGACGAGGAGATGGGTCCGCTGCATCTGGCCGATGCTAGTGGCGCACGGGGCACTTCCAGGCCCGCTCGATCCTTACGGTTCGCGAAAGTCTCGGCAGGTCGCGAGACGGACGGCCGTGCGATCGGGCATCGTTGCACCCATGACCTCCCGAGCCGACCCGCGCGTCCTCGTCGTCGACGACGACCCCGCCCTCGCGGAGGTCGTCGCCCGCTACCTGCGCCGCGACGGCTTCGACGTCGACTACGCGCCCGACGGCGCCACCGGCCTCGACCGCGCCCTGGCGACCCTTCCCGACCTCGTCGTCCTCGACCTGATGATGCCGGGCCTCGACGGCTTCGAGGTGTGCCGGCGCCTGCGCGAGACCACCGCGATCCCCGTGGTCATGCTGACCGCCCGCGGCGAGGAGACCGACCGCATCACCGGCCTCGACCTCGGCGCCGACGACTACGTGACCAAGCCGTTCTCCCCGGGCGAGCTCGCCGCCCGCGTCCGCGCCGTCCTGCGCCGCGCCGCACCCCAGGCCCCGGCCCCCGCGGTCCTCACCGGCGGCGGCGTCGCCGTCGACACCGTCGCCCACCGCGCCACCCGCGGCGCCGCCGAACTCGACCTCACCGCGAAGGAGTACGACCTGCTCGTGTGCTTCCTGACCAACCCCGGGCGGGCCTTCCGCCGCGAGGAGCTCCTCGAGACCGTGTGGGGCTGGAGCATCGGCGACACCTCCACCGTCACCGTCCACGTGCGGCGCCTGCGCGAGAAGATCGAGGACGACGCGTCCGCTCCCCGCCACCTGACCACCGTCCGCGGCGTCGGCTACCGGTGGGAGCCCTGATGCGGCACTTGACCAACCGGCGGGCCGGCTCGCTGCTCATCCTCGCGGTGGCGCTCGCCGCCGCGACCGCGCTGGCGGTCGCCTTCGACTTCCCGCCGCGCGACATCGCCGTCCTCGTCGCCACCGCCGCGGTCGCCTCCGCGCTCGCCGGGGCCGTCGGCGGGATCGTCCTGCGGCGCCTCCGCGGCCGGGGCGCCCGCGTCCAGACCATGACCGTCGCCCTCTCCTCGGTCCTCGTCGCCGCCACCGGCGTCGTCACCGCAGCGCTCGCGATGTTCATCTCCTACCACGACCTGGTGCTGCTGTTCGTGGTCCTCATCGTCGCCTCCGGCGTCGCGTTCGGCGCCGCCTGGCAGCTCGGCGACGACATCGGCGCGGGCGCCGAGCAGGTCGGCGCCTACGCCCGCACCATGGTCGACCGCGACGGCCGCGCCGCCGCCGCACTGGCCCCCGCCGTCACCGGCCCCGGCGAACTCGCCGCGCTCGCAAAGGAACTCGCCGACGTCTCCCGGCGCCTCGAAGAATCCCAGCGGCGCGAACGCGCCCTCGAATCCTCACGGCGCGAACTCATCGCCTGGGTATCCCACGACCTGCGCGCCCCGCTCGCGACCATCCGCGCCATGGCCGAGGCCCTCGACGACGGCGTGGTCGACGACGACGCCGCCGTCAAGCGCTACCACGCGCAGATCCGCACCGACGCCGAACGGCTCTCCGCGCTCGTCGACGACCTGTTCGAGCTCTCCCGCATCAACTCCGGCTCCCTGCGGCTCGGCCGCGAGCAGGTCGACCTGCGCGACGCCGTCGCCGACACCCTCGCCGGCGCCAGCGCCGCCGCCGACCTCAATGGCGTCACCGTCGTCGAACGCCTCGCCGCGCTCCCGCCCGTGGATGTCTCGGCCCGCGAATGCTGCCGCGCCCTCGACAACCTCTTCGACAACGCCATCCGCCACACCCCCGCCGGAGGCACCATCCTCGTCGAGGCCCAGGCCGCCCCCGGCGCCGCCGTCCTGTCCATCCAGGACGAATGCGGGGGCATCCCCGACGCCGACCTGCCCCGCGTGTTCGACATCGCGTTCCGCGGCGACGAGGCCCGGCGCCGCGACGAGCGCGGCGGCGGCCTCGGCCTGGCGATCACCCGCGGCCTCATCGAAGCCCACGCCGGCACCGTCACCGTCGCCAACACCGCGGGCGGCTGCCGCTTCACCGTCCGGCTCCCCGCCGGGGACCGCCGGTGACGGTCAAGGCCCGCACCGCCGCCGTCCTCACCGGCTGGGCCCTGCTCCTGGCCCTCGCCTGGGTCCTCGGCCAAGTCAAACTCGACGTCACCGAAGGACGCCACCAGCTCGGCGCGATGCCCCTGTTCGGCAGCTGGGAACCCCACGTCGACGCGAGCCTCCTCGCCCCGATCGCCGTGGGCGCCTTCCTCATCGCGTTCCTCCCGGCCGCCGCGGCCCGCTGGCGCTGGCGGTGGGCCGCCGCCGCGACCGCCCTCGCCGCGGTCGCCTTCAGCCTCTCCCTCACCGTCGCCCACTCCCACCCCCGCACCTGGACCGACCTCGACCACCACTACGCGAGCAACGCCCACCTCGTCGACGACGCGGGCGGCCCCGCGGTGTTCCTGGCGCACTACACGCAGCTCCAGGTCGACGGCGTCTACCCGATCCACCTCCAGTCGCACCCGCCCGGCCTCGTCCTGTTCTTCTGGGGCGCCGAGCGCCTCGGCCTCTCCGGGACCCTGTTCCAGAACACCGTGATCCAGCTCGGCGTCGCCGCCGCGGTCCTCGCCGCGCTCGTCATCGCCCGCGACGTCGCAGGGGAGCGCCTCGCCCGCCGCGCCGCCCCGTTCCTCGTCATCGCCCCGGCCGCCTACTGGCACAACACCGCCGACCTGATCTTCGCGGGCGTCACCCTCGCGGCTGTCGCCTGCCTGGTCCTCGCCACGAACCGCACCGGCGCCCGCGCCGCCTCCCTGACCGCGGCCGGGGGGCTCCTCGCGGGCGCCGCGCTCATGCTCTCGTTCTCCGCTGCGCTCCTGGCCCTCCCGATCGTCGTCGTCGCCATCCGGCGCCGCCGCTGGGGCGTGCTCCTCGGCGGCGGCGCGCTCGCGGCGGCCGTGGTCCTCGCGCCGCTGGCGTGGGGCTACTGGTGGCTCGAAGGGCTCCAGGCGACCCGCGTCCGCTACTACGCGGGCGTGGCCGCGATCCGCGGCTACTGGTACTTCCTGCTCGCGAACCTCGCCGTTCTCGCGCTGGCCCTGGGCCCGGCGACCGCGGTCGCCCTCGCCCGGCTGCGCGACCGGCGCATGTGGATCGTCGTCGGCTCGTGCCTCGCGGCCGTCGCGGTCGCGGACCTGTCGGGCATGTCCTCGGCCGAGACCGAGCGGATCTGGCAGCCGTTCATGCCCCTGATCCTCCTCGCCGGGTGCGCCCTCCCGCGCCCCCGCGCGTGGCTGGCGGTCCAGCTCGCGGTCGCCGTCGTCCTCGCCGCCGCACTGCGGGTGCAGTGGTGAACCGCAGAAAGGCACACGCATGCGCGTACTGGTCACCGGCGGCGCCGGGTTCATCGGCGGCGCGATCTGCCGCCACCTCGCCGCCCGCGGCGACGACGTGGTCGTCCTCGACTCCCTTGCGGCCCATGAGCACGCCCCGGAATACCTGCCCGATTCAGCGGAGCTGATCGTCGGCGACCTCGCCGACGAGGACGCCGTCCGCCGCGCCGTCGAAGGCGCCGACGCGGTCTGCCACCAGGCCGCCCGTGTCGGCCTTGGCGTCGACTTCGACGACGTGACCTCCTACGTCGCCGACAACGACGGCGGCACCGCGGCCCTCCTGCGGGCCCTGTGGCGCCGCTCCTTCACCGGGCGGCTCGTCGTCGCCTCCTCCATGGTCGTCTACGGCGAGGGCCGCTACCGCTGCCCCGCGCACGGCGACGTCCGCGCCGCGCCCCGCACCGCCGCCGACCTCGACGCGGGCCGCTTCGACCCCCGCTGCCCCGCCTGCGGCGCGACCCTCGCCTGGGCCCCGGTCACCGAGGACGCCCCGTTCGACCCCCGCAACGTCTACGCCGCCACCAAGGTCCACACCGAGCACCTGTCCGCCCTGTACGGCCGCGAGTCCGGAGCCACCGTCTGCGCCCTGCGCTACCACAACGTCTACGGCCCCCACATGCCCCGCGACACCCCCTACGCGGGCGTCGCCAGCATCTTCCGCAGCGCCCTCGAATCCGGCCGCGCCCCCCGCGTCTTCGAGGACGGCGCCCAGACCCGCGACTTCGTCCACGTCGACGACGTCGCCCGCGCCAACCTCGCCGCCCTCGACACCGACTGGACCGGCGCCTGCAATATCGCCTCCGGCGAACCCCACACCATCGCCGACATGGCCGCCGCCCTCACCGCCGGCTTCCCCGGCGCCCCAGCCCCTGCCATCACCGGCGACTACCGCCTCGGCGACGTCCGCCACATCGTCGCCTCACCCGCCCTCGCCGCCGACCGCCTCAACTTCCGCGCCGAGACCGCCTTCGCAGCAGGCATGGCCGCCTTCGCCCACGCCCCGCTCCGCTGACGCCTCTGCTCAACGCACGGCCTGCTGCGGCACCGCCGCCTCGAACGGTGTCGCCACGGTGATGATCGACCTCGACGCGGCCGGGTCGAAGACGGCGCCCGTGAAGGAGCCGTAGCGGTCCTCGACTGCGAGGCCCGCCGCCTCCAGGAGCCGGTCGAGGTGCTCGGGGGCGGTGAACCGCAGGCCGCAGCTCGCTTTCAGCGGCTCGTCCCAGTAGGAGGCGCTGAAGTACGCGTCGAGCCTGACCACGCCTTCACCGTCGGGCTCGCCCGCCTCCTGCACGACGCTCATCGGCTCCCCGAGCGGATCGGTGAACCGGTAGGGCTCGGCACTCGTCCAGGTCCGCCACGCCTTCGCCGCAGGGTTGCGGGTGTCGAAGACGAACCTGCCGCCGTCGGCGAGCGAGCGGCGGACCGCGGTCAGCGACGCGATCGCCTGCCGGTCGTCCAGCAGGCACTGGAACGCGTTGCCGCTCATGATCGCCAGATCGAACTCCCCGTCCCACGCGGCCGCCGAAGCGGGCCCGAGGACCCACTCCGCGGCGTCGGACTCCTGCGCTTGGCCGAGCATCGCCGGGTCGGGGAGTCTGCGCCGGCACCGGCCCGGCGGCAATCGCGTTAGGTCCTCTAAGGCGGCCAGGGGAAGCCGAGCGCCTCGGCGGCCGCCTTCGAGCCGCCGGAGAGCCGGGCCGTCGACTTGGGGTCGGTCGTGCGCAGGTCCGCGACGATCCGGTCCACGACCGCCGTTACGGCAGCGTCGTCGACCTCGGGAACGTGCGGGACCTCGCACGACGCCGTGAACTGCACGTAGGCGTCGTCTCCCGAGGGCCGCTTCGGAACTAAGAACGAGTACCGCATCGTCGAACGCTCACGCGGCCATGAACCGGCCCATGCCAGTTCGCATCCCCAGCGCGACATGAGCTGTGGATCAACCCCGATCCGCTCCCGCAAGAGTCGTGCAGCGCGGCGTGCGGGCCACTCCCAGTCGAAATCGACTGCGGCCCTGGCGACCTCGGCGTCGTACTGGTCGGCCTCGAAGGTGAACCGAACCGTCGGCGCCTCTGCACGGCCAGTGTCTCGAACCTCCCACTCCACCACGGCCCCAGCGCGACTGATCACCGCCCGGACCGCGCCGCAGCACTCCTCGACGCACCCGGTGTCGCCGATGTTCACGTCTCGCGGCTCCGCAAGCGCCGCGAGACCGCGCCCGTCTTGCAGCACCGCCTCCGGCCGGCCCGGATGCCCGCGCTGAAAGTGCGCCTCCACGAACGGCACGCCGTCGAACAGCAGATGGGTCCGCAGTTCGGCGCCGGTGCTCGGCTGCGGCACACTCACCCGCACCGCCAATCCCCGGGGCAGTGGCAGATCGTCCTGTACTGCCCGGTTGAGCCGCGTGCGCAACCAGACCAGGTCAGGGTCCTCTGGCTCGGCGGCCAGCGCGGCATCAACCGAAGCCGACGCCTCCGGAGACGCCAGCAGGGCCTGGAACCCCGCGGCGGTCGCCTCCCGCTCCCCGGGTTCGAACCCGAGTAGCGCGCAGCGGCCGTACCGCACGCCGTCCCATAGTTGCGCCGCGAGCGCGAGCGCCTCCGGCTCGACCTCCAGTGCACCCGGCCGGGCCGCGTCGCGCAGCACACGGGCGAACTGCCGGTTGTCTTGGAACTCTTCGACACTGGCGTCGAGCGCGCTGAACATCTGCACCAGGTCGGCGGACTGCTTCACCGGCAGGGCATAGAGCAGATCCCCGAATTCGCGCCCCGGCAAATTCAGGATCGCATCGAGCGCGACCCAGCGGCGATACGCCGGAGTCCTGTCTGCTGCCCAGACCAAGTGCGGACCGGCATCCCCGATGCGCTCCAGGGCTTCGATCGCGGCCGCTTCGATCCTGCGACCGAGCGGGGCGAAGACCCGGATGCGTTCGCCGTCCCCATCGCGGGGTGCGAGCGAAAGCAGGTTCAGGCCGATGCAGACTTCAGCGGTGGTCGTACCCGTATCGAGCAGGTGCTCGGCCAAGGCCCGGATCGTGCCCGGCTGCATTGCGAGATCCGCGGCTGTCAGATCGGAGTCCAGGGTGCGGAGGCTGACGGACTCCTTGCGATGCTTCGCGAAGTCCCGCAGGCCGTCCAGAGATGGATCGGCGGTGCGGATCGACTCGATGAGCTCGGCTCGCGCTGAGGCGCGTTCGGACAGGGCCTGGAGTGCTCGTTCTCTGGGCGTTCCAGCCCGCGCCGGTCGCGACGGACTGGAGCCGGATCCAGCGCGAATCCCGTCAAGCGCTGCTGCGGGAAGCGGTCCGTCGGGGTGGTGATCGAGCAGCGCTCGCAGGCGGCTCTGGATGGGCTCGGGGTCGAGCGCATTGCGCTCGCCGGTCGCCGTCATCGGATGGTGGGGCTCGTTTCGTTGTATCCCATAGCCGCAGAGTATAACGACGCGTGCAACCGGGCCTCATCCGCATTTCGCCGGACCTCCTCCGCGTAGGTGTCGTACATGGGGCTGGGGATGTCGTGGCCGACGCCCGGGGTCAGGACGAGGCGGGCGTGGGGGATCGCCGCGGCGAGGTCTCTTGCGGCACAGGTGCGCAGGAGCTGGTCGCCGTCGCCGTGGAGGACCACGGTCGGTACGTGGACCGCGTCGAGCCTGGGGCCGGACCAGTGGGCGCCGAGTTGGCGGCCCATCGAGTTCGGGTCGCGGATCGGGCTGCCGGCGTCCTTCTCGACGCGGGAGCGGGCCTCGGCCTCGTCGAACGGGAAGCCCGGGGAGGCGAGGGCGCGGGAGACGGCCATGCTCAGTGCGAGGTCGCCCTCCGGGGTGTCGGGGAACTTGAGGCGGCCCATTTTGGCGACGAATCCGAAGTGGATGTAGCGCAGGAGCTTCAGGCTCCCCGCATCGGAGGACACGCTCGCCGACAGTGCGAGGCTGCGGACCCGGCCGGGGTGGCGCAGGGCGATGCGCTGGGCCCGCAGGCCGCCGTTGGAGTGCCCGAAGAGGTGCGCGCTGTCCCAGCCGAGGGCGTCGAGGACCGCGGCGGCGTCGTCGGCGACGTCTTCGCCCGTGTAGGCCGGGACCTCCTTGCGGAACAGGGCGGTCACGGGCTTCGCCTTCGCGGTGGGGAAGTGGGTGGACTGGCCCGAGTCGCGGTTGTCGAAGGCCGCCACGTGGAAGCCGCGGTCGATGAAGGCGCGCACCAGGCCCTCGGGCCACCAGAACCTGGTGACCGCCGAGCCCATGACGAGGAGGAGCGGCTCGCCGCCCGCCCCTCCGAGGTCCTCGTAGGCGATCCGGACCCCGTCGTTGTCGGCGTATCCGGCGGGGGACTGGGGCTGGTTCATGGCTCCTCCTGTAGATCGGAGTTCGCGAACGGTGTTCCCGAAGTCTAGCCTTCGGGTACAGTGTTCGCAAACGACGAAGGAGTGATGTGGCCGACTACGACGAGCCGATCTGGCTCCGCCCCGAGCGGGCCGCCACCGGCCGCCCCGCCGTGCGCAGCCGCCCGGAGATCACCGCCGCCGCGCTGGCGGTGGCCGACCGGGGCGGGCTCGACGCGGTCTCGATGCGCAACGTCGCCGAGGAGCTGGGCACCGGCGCGGCCTCGCTGTACCGCTACGTCTCCGGCCGCGACGACCTGCTCGACCTCATGGTCGACGCCGCCGCCGCCGGGATCGAGCTGCCCGAGCCCACCGGGGACCTCGTCGGGGACCTGGTGGCGGTGGGGGAGGGCCTGCACGGGGTGATGGCCCGGCACGAGTGGCTGCCCGAGCTGGTGCTCACCCGCCCCTCGCTCGGCCCCAACGGGGTCGCGGTCCTGGACCACGTGCTCGGCCTGCTCGCCGACCGTCCGGGGGACGGCCGCGCCAAACTGGAGGTCTTCGCGCTGCTGAACGCCGTCGTCGCGACGTTCGCGATGAACGAGCGCGCCGCCGACGACCGGGCGCGCCACGCGGCCGCCTACCTGGGGCACGTCGCCGCGTCAGGGGAGCACCCGCGGATCGCGGAGCTGCTGGGGGACCTCGCCGGCCCGCCCGGGTCCGCCGAGGAGCGGCGGACCGCGGCGCTCGCGAAGCTCCTGTCCGGACTGGTCGGCTAAGGAGGTCTGCTCCTTCGCCTGCGGCGCTTCGTATTCGGTGCCGCTCCAGCTCGCGAGGAGTTGCAGCCGCTCGAAGGACGGCGAGGCGGGTTCGGCGGTGTAGACCAGCAGGACCAGACCCGGCTCGGCGGTGAACTCGAGCTCCTCGTAGGTCATGTCCAGGTCGCCCGCGACGGCGTGGTGCACGTGCTTCCGGCCGCTGCCGTGGATGCGAACGTTCCGTGCGGCCCAGCGGGTCCGGAACTCCTCGGACCGGGTCGACAGTTCGCCGATGAGGTCCTGGAGGCCCTTGTCGTGCGGGTCGCGGCCGGCCTCGGCGCGGAGCATCGCGACGTTGATGTCGGCGGCGGTCGTCCAGTCGGGGTAGAACCGCTGGGACCGTTCGGTGTCCAGGTAGCAGAACCGCGCGAAGTTCGGCGGGTGCTCGGCGCTCGCGAAGAGGTCGTCGTAGAAGGCCCGCCCGAGCCGGTTCGCCGCCACGATGTCGAGCCGTCCGTTGCGGACGATCGCCGGGGAGCCGATGGTGTCGAGCAGCTGGACCAGGCTCTGCCGCGGCGTCCAGTTCTTGGCGGCGCGCCGCCGCGGCCGCACCTGCGGGCTGCGCCCCGCGGCCTTCGCCAGGTCGAACAGGTACGAGCGCTCGGCCTCGTCGAGCCGCAGCGCCCGGGCGAGCGAGTCCAGGACGGTGTCAGAGGCGCCCGCGAGGCCGCCGCGCTCGAGGCGCGCGTAGTACTCGACGCTCACGTTCGCCAGCACCGCCACCTCCGCGCGCCGCAACCCGGGCACGCGCCGGTTCGACCCGGCGGGCAGGCCCGCCTGCTCGGGGGTGAGCTTCGCGCGCCGCGAGGTCAGGAACTCGCGCACTTCGTCCCGGTAGTCCACGGGACCGACGCTACGCCGCTCCGCGCCCCCGAAGGGTGCCCTCCCGGTACACCCCTCAATAGTGCGTTCCACCAGGCGCGCAGGCGCGCTTTGATCGATGATGTCCGGGGCGGCCGCGGCGGCCCCGATCCGAGACCAGAGGGAGATCGACCATGTACGGCACCGTCATCCACGCGCCCGGCGACGTCCGCTTCGAGGAGCGCCCCGACGCCGCGATCACCGCGCCCACCGACGCGGTCATCCGCCTGGCCGCGACCTGCGTCTGCGGCTCCGACCTGTGGCCCTACCGCGGCGTCGAGCCCGTCGGCGAGCCGCACCCCATGGGCCACGAGTACGTCGGCGTCGTCGAGCAGGTCGGCGCGGACGTGCGGAACGTGAAGATCGGCGACTTCGTCGTCGGCTCCTTCGCGACCTCCGACAACACCTGCGAGATCTGCAAGGCCGGGTACCAGTCCCACTGCGTGCACCGCGAGTTCATGGGCACCGCCCAGGCCGAGCTGACGCGCGTCCCCAACGCCGACGGCACGCTCGTCGCCACGCCCGGGACGCCCGACGCTGATCTGATCCCGCACCTGCTGGCCGCTTCCGACGTCCTCGGCACCGGCTGGTTCGCCGCCGACGCCGCCCAGGCCGGGCCCGGCACCACGGTAGTCGTCGTCGGCGACGGCGCCGTCGGCCTCCTCGGGATCCTCTCCGCGAAGCAGATGGGCGCCGAGCGGATCATCGCGATGTCCCGCCACGCCGACCGCCAGAAGCTCGCCATCGAGTTCGGCGCCACCGACATCGTCACCGAGCGCGGCGAGGAGGGCATCGCCCGCGTCAAGGAGCTCACCGGCGGCCTCGGCGCCCATTCGACCATCGAGGCCGTGGGCACGCAGGAGTCGATGATGCAGGCCATCCACTCGACCCGCGCGGGCGGCCACGTCGGCTACGTGGGCGTCGCCCACGGCGTCGCCCTCCCCGGTGACGAGCTGTTCTTCTCCGGCGTGCACCTCCACGGCGGCCCCGCCCCGGTGCGCCGCTACCTGCCCGACCTCATCGACCTCATCTGGCGCCGCGAGATCGAGCCGGGCAAGGTCTTCGACCTGACCCTGCCGCTCGCCGACGTCGCCGAGGGCTACAAGGCCATGGACGAGCGCCGCGCCATCAAGGTCCTCCTCCAGCCGTAGCCGATCACGAAGGGACGCCACCACATGGCACGCATAGCGATCCTCGGCGCGGGCGGGCGCATCGCCCGGCTCGTCACCGAGCGCCTGCTCGCGCAGACCGACGCCGACCTGACCCTGTTCCTGCGGAGGCCCGACCGGCTCGGCCCGGTCGACGCCGACCGCGTCACCGTCGCCGCCGGGGACGTCCTCGACACGGTCGCGCTGGCGGCGGCGATCGACGGCGCCGACGCGGTCTTCTCCGGCGTCGGCGGCACCGACCTCGACGCGCAGACCGACTCGATCCTCGACGCCATGGGCCGCACCGGCGTGCGGCGCCTGGTCTTCATCTCGATGATCGGCGTCCACGACGAGGTCCCCGGCGCCTTCGGCGCCTGGAACGCCTCCATGATCGCCCCGTACCTCGCGGCGGCGAAGCCGTCCGCGGCGGCGATCGAGGCGTCCGGCCTGGACTACACGATCCTGCGCCCGACCTGGCTCACCGACGAGGATGAGCCGGACTACGAGACGACCGGTCGCGACGAGCCGGTCCGCGGCACCGAGGTCTCCCGCGCGAGCGTCGCCGACCTCGCCGTGCGCCTCCTGACCGAACCGGACCTGATGGCGCGCCAGAGCATCGGCGTCGTCAAGCCCGGCACCGAGGGCGACAAGCCCGCCTGGTACTGAACGACCGCAACGGAAAGGAACGACGATGCAGGAGCGAGCACTCGGCGACGGCCTCACGGTCTCCGCGATCGGCCTGGGCTGCATGGGCATGAGCCAGAGCTACGGCCCATCGGGGACCCGGGAGGACCACATCGCGCTCATCCGCGGCGCGGTCGACCGGGGCGTGACCCTCTTCGACACCGCCGAGGTCTACGGCCCCTACGTCAACGAGGAACTCGTGGGCGAGGCCCTCGCGCCGCTGCGCGACCGGGTCGTCATCGCCACCAAGTTCGGGTTCGACATCAAGCCAGAAGGCGGCTGGAACGGCACCGACTCGCGCCCCGAGCACATCCGCGAAGCAGTTGAGGGCTCGCTGCGGCGGCTCGGCACCGACCGGATCGACCTGTACTACCAGCACCGCGTCGACCCTGAAGTGCCGATCGAGGACGTCGCCGGGGCCGTCAAGGACCTCATCGCCGAAGGCAAGGTCCTCCACTTCGGACTCTCTGAGGCGTCCGCGGCGACGATCCGCCGCGCCCACGCCGTGCAGCCCGTCGCCGCCCTCCAGAACGAGTACTCCCTGTGGTGGCGCCGCCCCGAGGACGAGATCCTGCCGGTCCTCGACGAGCTCGGCATCGGCCTCGTCCCGTACAGCCCGCTCGGCAAGGGCTTCCTCACCGGCGCCATCGACGCGGGCACCCGCTTCACCGAAGGGGACATCCGCAACACCATCCCGCGCTTCGAAGCCGAAGCGCGCGAAGCGAACCGGGCCTTGGTGGACCTGCTCGCCGGGATCGCCGCCGCCAAGGGCGCGACCACCGCGCAGATCGCCCTCGCCTGGCTCCTCGCCCAGCGCCAGTCGCTCGTCCCGATCCCGGGCACGCGCAGGCCCGAGCGCCTCGCCGAGAACCTCGGCGCCGCCGCGGTCGAACTGACCGCGGCGGACCTGGACGCGATCGAACAGGCCGCGTCCCAGGTCCGCATCCAGGGCGAGCGCTACCCCGAGGCCCTCGAACAGATGACCAACCTCTGAGGCCGCCCTAGCCGATCGTGATGACGGTCTTGCCCTTCGGACGCGACGTCGGATTGAACGCTTTGACGGCGTCCTCCAAGGGATGGACCGCGCCGATCCGGGTGCGCAGGCGGCCGTCGCAGACGCGGGCGGCGAGCTCGGCGAGCTGGGCCCGGTCGGCCTCGACCACGAAGAACACCGCGCGGGCGTCGGCGGGCCGCACTTCCGGCGGGGCCGTGATCGTCACGAGCGTGCCTCCGGGACGCACCAGTTCGGCCGACTGCGCGCCGATGTCGCCGCCGATCACGTCGAACACGAGGTCGACGTCGCCGACCGCGGCGAGGCCGTCGGTTTCGAGGTCCACGAACTCGTGGGCGCCGAAGTCGAGCGCCGCCTCGCGGTCGGCGGCGCGGCCGGTGCCGACGACGTGCGCGCCCCGTTCGCGGGCGAGCTGGGAGACGACCGAGCCGACGCCGCCCGCCGCGCCGTGGACGAGGACGGTCTGCCCGGCCTCGAGGCGGCCGTGGACGAACAGGCCCTGCCACGCGGTGAGCCCGGAGATCGGCAGGCTCGCGGCGGTCGTGAAGTCGACGTCGGCCGGGAGCGGCGCGAGGTTGCGCGCCTCGACGGCGACCAGCTCGGCGAGCGTGCCGTCCCGGGTCCAGTCGGCGAGCCCGAACACGCGCTGCCTCACCGTGAGCCCGGTCGTCCCGTACCCGAGCGACTCGACCACCCCGGCCAGCTCGTGCCCGGGGATGCTCGGGGCGCGGTCCCGCCCGGCCCGGTCGGTCCAGGTGCCCGGCCAGGTCAGCTCCCCGGGCGTGAACCCGGAGGCGCGGACGCGGACGACCACGTCGTTCTCGGCGGCGTGCGGCTCGGGCCGCTCGCCGAGGGTCATGCCGGCGGTGCCGGCGTCCGGGTCGGTGACGGTTACGGCCTTCATGCGGGTCCCTCTCGCTCGGTAGGTCGCTCCATTAAACGACCTGAAGCGAACGCCCGCAGGCGGACCGCCCCGTCCTTCAACCGTGCAGGGCCGGCCGGTACACGAGCTCCTGGGTGCGGCCGTCGAAGGTGCGCGTCTCGACCAGGTCGAGATCGAAGTCCTCGGCGCCCGCGAAGACCGCGTCGGTCCCGGTGCGCCCGCTGATGACCGGGAAGACCGACAGCTGGACCAGGTCGACCAGCCCCGCGGCCATGAGCGCCCGGTTCATCGACAGGCTGCCGTGCGAGCGCAGCGGCACCGGCGACTCCTCCTTGAGGCGGGCGACGACCTCGACGGCGTCACCGGCCGCCAGGGTCGCGTCCGGCCAGTCGAGGTCCCCGGTCAGCGTCGTGGACACCACCGTCGTCGGCATGCTGCGCATCCGCGCGTTCACCGGGTCGATCTCGGCCTCCGGGATCGGACCGAGCAGCGTGATGAACTCCCGGAACGTGTTGGCCCCGAGCACCATCCGCTGGTCCTCGGCGAGGACCGCGCGGCGCCGCTCCAGGAACTCCGGTCCGTGCTTGCCCCAGTAGCCGCCCCAGTTGCCGTCGGGGCCGAACGAGCCGAATCCGTCGAGGGTCGAGAAGACGTCCCAGGTGTAGAGGGCGGTCATGGCGTGCTCCCAGCGTTCGTCGAAGTCCTGTCGCCTCTGTAGACGAGGCGCGGGGGCCGGATTCATCGTGCCGGGAGGGACGCGGGCCGGTCTTCCGCTGGTGGACGTCCGACCGGCCCGCTCCTAAGAAGAACGCACCGGGATGTCGACCATGACGGACAACGGGTGAAAAATCCTGATCGGCTGACAGGCGCGCCCCCGCGGCCCGGACCGGTGTCAGGCTCGCGTCAGCCCCGCGTCAGGCCGCCCCCCGATAGTTGCTCCATCAACGGGAAACGCCCGGTGAGACACGCAAGGAGCACGAACATGAGCGTCAACCTGACCGCCCAGGACCAGACCGTCATCCGCATCGCCGCCTTCGGCGCCGTCACCCTCCTCTCCTACGCCGGGATCGCCGGCTCGGCCCACCGGGTCGCCACCGACGGGACCCTCGCCTACGCCTCCGCCACCGGCGAGGTCGGGCACGTCCTCGCCTCCAAGAAGGGCGACTTCAAGCTCAAGGCCAAGTCCGCGGCGTCCCTCGCCGACCAGGTCCTGCCCGCGCTGGCCGAGTCGGTGCGCCTCCTCGAGGCGCAGGACCCGGCCGAGGCGGCGAACTTCCGGACCGTCGTCGGCGTGGCCGTCGAGGCCGCGACCCGCGCCCACAAGGGCGCGCCGAGCCCCGTCATGGCAGAGATGGCCCGCAAGATCACCGAGGCCGTCAACGGCTAGCCGCACCCCGGTCCGAACCGCCGCGCCGCGGGAGTCCCGAGAGGACTCCCGCGGCGGCCGCGCTGCTGAGAGCGGATCTGCTCAGGGCGGATTCGATTGCGGGGGAGGGGCGCGGGTGGCGATCGTTGGGGCATGAGCGAAGACAACAGGCCGCAGCAGTTCTCCGAGCGCGTGCGGCGCGAGCTGTACCAGCAGCGCGTGCTCGTGCTCGACGGAGTGCTCGACGACGACAACGGGACGCTCCTGGCGACGCAGATGCTGTCG
This sequence comes from Glycomyces sp. NPDC047369, assembly GCA_040643255.1. GTDB lineage: Bacteria > Actinomycetota > Actinomycetes > Mycobacteriales > Micromonosporaceae > Glycomyces. The sequence continues at coordinate 237,554 of JBEYTX010000008.1, forward strand.
CTGGCGATCGACGACCCGAACAGCGATATCTCACTGTGGATACATTCGCCCGGCGGCTCCGTCCCGGCGATGCTCGCGATCCGCGACACGATGCGGCTCGTGCCGTGCGACGTCGCGACGCTGGCCCTCGGGATCGCATGCAGCGCAGGGCAGTTCCTGCTCTCGGCGGGGACGAGGGGGAAGCGGAAGGTGCTGCCGCACGCGCGGATCCTCATGCACCAGGGCTCGGCCGGGATCGGCGGCGGCGCCGTCGACATCGAGTTGCAGGCCAACGACCTGCGCTACACCAGGGACACCGTCCTCAAGCTCATCGCCGAGGACACCGGCCAGACCGTCGAGCGGATCTTCGAGGACTCGCTGCGCGACCGCTGGTACACCGCCGACGAGGCGCGCGAGTACGGGTTCGTCGACGGGACCGTCACCTCGTTCGAGGAGATCACGCCGAAAGAGCGGCCGGGCATCGGCCTGCGCGTCGCGGCCGAGAGGGGCACGAAGTGAGCAGCTACATGATTCCGAACGTGATCGTCGACCAGGGCCGCGGCGAGCGCGTCATGGACGTCTACTCGCACCTGCTGTCGGGCCGGATCATCTACCTGGGCACCGCGATCGACGCGGGCGTCGCGAACGCGCTCGTCGCCCAGCTCCTGCACCTGGAGGAGGCGAACCCCGACAAGGACGTCAACCTCTACATCAACTGCGAGGGCGGCGACCCCAGCGCGATGCTCGCCGTCTACGACACGCTCCGCTACATCCGGCCGAAGGTCGCCACGCTCTGCGTCGGCCAGGCCGTGGGCGTCGGCGCGGTCCTGCTCGCGGCCGGGACCGAGGGGATGCGGTCGGCGCTGCCGCACGCCCGCATCGTCCTCGACCAGCCCGGCGGCCAGGGGCGGGGCCCGATCCCGGACCTCATCATCCAGGCCGACGAGCTGGTGCGCGTGCGCGACAGCATGGAGCAGATCCTCGCGCGCCACACCGGCCAGACCGCCGAGCAGCTGCGCATCGACACCGACCGGGACCGCGTCTTCACGCCCGAGGCCGCCAAGGCCTACGGCCTGGTCGACAACATCCTGGAGGCGCAGGACGCCGCCAAGTAGCGGCCGCTAGGCCGCGAGCGCGTACGCCGCCCTGCAGACCGGGCCGGACGGGGTGCCCGCGCGGTCGACGGTGGAGCGGTCGAGGAGGATGCGTTCGGCGACCTGGAGGACCAGGTCGCCGAGCGTCGTCTCCAGGGCGCCCGCGACGGCCGCGATCATCTCGCTCGACGGCTCCTTCACGCCGCGCTCGATCTCGGAGAGGTACTGCGGGGAGATGCCCGCGCGGTCGGCGGTCTCGCTCAGGGTCTCGCCGCGGTCGCGGCGGGCGGACCGGAGCTGCTCGCCGAGGGCGTCGCGCCACAGGGGCTCGCTCGGTGCCGGGCCGGGAGCCGTGCTCGGGGCCGTCGGTCGGTGCTGTTCCGGCGCGGTGACCGGGTTCGGGGAAGTCTCAGCCATGGTTCACCGTATTCCGCCGCGCCCGGGGTTTTCCACCGGTTCCGCTGAAGGCGCAATCCGAGGGTTTGTGGAAAAACTGGGACCCGCCTGTTGACTCGATACCCCCAGGGGGTATAAATTCATCTCAAGGAGATACCCTCCAGGGGTATGATCGAGCGAGAGGAGCCGCCATGAGCGTCATCGAGTACCAGGTCGCCGGAATGACCTGCGGCCACTGCGAGATGTCGGTCCGCGAAGAGGTCGGCAAGATCGGCCCCGTCGGGAAGATCGACGTCAGCGCCGCCACCGGCAGGCTCGTCCTCACCACGGACGGCGCCGTCGACGACTCCGCGGTCATCGCCGCCGTCGACGAGGCCGGATACAAGGCGGTGCGGATCTGATGAAGACCCCCGTCCGACTCGGCGCCTTCGGGCTCGGACTCGCCGCGCTGTTCGGGGGCGCGTACGCGGTCGCCGCGAACGTCGTCCCCGACAGCGCCGTCGACGAGCGCCTGGAAGCCACCGACACCGAGCACGACATGGACATGGAGACGGAGACCGGCATGGAAGACCACGGCGGCCACGAGGCCGACCCGGTCCGCGGCCTCTCGATCGAGCAGGACGGCTACGTCCTCAGCGAGGTCGCCGCGCCCGCCGCCACGGGCACTGAAGGCGTCCTCGCCTTCGGCATCACCGCCCCCGACGGCGAGCCGCTCAAGCAGTACACCGAGTCCCACGAGAAGGACCTGCACCTCATCGTCGTGCGGGCCGACGGCGCCGAGTTCCGGCACGTCCACCCCGAGTTCGACGGCGAGACCTGGTCCCTGCCCTGGTCCTGGGCCCAGCCCGGCACCTACCGCGTCTTCGCCGACTTCGTCCCCGGGGACACCGGCGAGGAACTCGACGTGACCCTCAGCCGCACGATCGAGGTCGCTGGCGACTACGCGCCCCGCGCCGAGAACCCGGTCACCCGCACCGCCAGCGTCGACGGCTTCGACGTCACCCTCACCGGCGACCTCGCCGCGGGCACCACCACCGAACTCACCGTCGAGGTCACGAGGGACGGCGCGCCCGTCACCGCCCTGGAGCCCTACCTCGGCGCCTGGGGCCACCTCGTGGCCCTGCGCGAAGGCGACCTCGGCTACCTGCACGTCCACCCCGAAGGCGACGAGCCCGAGCCCGGCACCACCTCCGGGCCGGAGATCGTGTTCGCCACCGCCGCGCCCACCGAGGGCCGGTACCTCCTCTACCTGGACTTCCAGGTCGACGGCCAGGTCCACACCGCGCCCTTCGTCCTCGACACCGACGGCACCGAACCCGCCGCGGACCCGACGGGCGAGGAGACCCACGGCCACGACGCCGACGAGCCCTCGCACGACGACAATTAGACGCACGAGCAGAAGGAAGGACGAGACCATGGCATCGGCCCCCGCCGCCGCGAACCGCATCGAACTCGAGATCGGCGGCATGAGCTGCGCCTCCTGCGCCATGCGGATCGAGAAGAAGCTCAACAAGCTCGACGGCGTCACCGCCAGCGTCAACTACGCCACCGAGAAGGCCCGGATCGAGGCCCCCGCGGGCACCGACCCTGCCGAGCTCATCGCCGTGGTCGAGAAGACCGGCTACACCGCGGCCCTCCCCAAGGCCCCCGAGCCGGAGGCCGACGAGACCGAGCGCCCCGACCCCGAGCTGACGTCCCTGCGCGACCGCCTCGTCGCCTCGATCGTCCTGTCGGTCCCGGTCATCGCCATGTCGATGGCCCCGGTCCTCCAGTTCGAGTACTGGCAGTGGCTCTCGCTCGCGCTGGCGTGGCCGGTGATCCTGTGGGGCGCGTGGCCGTTCCACAAGGCCGCCTGGACGAACCTGCGCCACGGCGCGGCCACCATGGACACGCTCGTGTCCGTGGGCACCCTCGCGGCGTTCGCGTGGTCGGTCTACGCGCTGTTCTGGGGGACGGCCGGGACTCCGGGCATGAAGCACCCCTTCGAGTTCACGGTGGAGCCCAGTGACGGCGCCTCGAACCTGTACCTCGAGGTCGCCGCGGGCGTCACGATGTTCATCCTCGCCGGGCGGTACTTCGAGAAGCGCTCGAAGCGCAAGGCCGGGGCGGCCCTGCGGGCGCTGCTCGAGATGGGCGCCAAGGACGTCGCGGTGCTCCGCGGCGGCGCCGAGACGCGCGTCCCGATCGCGCAGCTCGCGGTCGGCGACGAGTTCGTGGTCCGGCCGGGGGAGAAGATCGCCGCCGACGGCGTGATCGTCTCCGGCACCTCCGCGATCGACGCGTCGATGCTCACCGGCGAATCGGTGCCCGTCGAGGTCGCCGAAGGCGACCCGGTCACCGGGGCCACCGTCAACGCCGGGGGACGCCTGGTCGTCAAGGCCACCCGCGTCGGCTCGGACACGCAGCTCGCGCAGATGGCGCGCCTGGTCGAGGAGGCCCAGTCCGGGAAGGCCGAGGTCCAGCGCCTGGCCGACCGGGTCTCGGGGATCTTCGTGCCTGTGGTCATCGCGATCGCGGTCGGCACGCTCGGGTTCTGGCTCGGCGCCGGGTTCCCCGCGGCCTCGGCGTTCACCGCCGCCGTCGCGGTCCTCATCATCGCGTGCCCGTGCGCCCTGGGCCTGGCGACGCCGACCGCGCTGCTCGTCGGCACCGGCCGCGGCGCCCAGATGGGCGTGCTCATCAAGGGCCCGGAGATCCTCGAGTCCACCCGCAAGGTGGACACGATCGTCCTCGACAAGACCGGCACCGTCACCACCGGGAAGATGACCCTCGTGGACGCGGTCGCCGCCGAGGGCACCGACCGGGCAGAGCTGCTTCGGCTCGCCGGCTCGATCGAGCACGCCTCGGAGCACCCGGTGGCGCAGGCGATCGCGAAGGGCGCGGCCGCCGAGGTCGAGCTCCCAGCGGTCGAGGACTTCCAGAACGTCGAGGGCAAGGGCGTCCAGGGCGTCGTCGACGGGCACTACGTCGTCGTCGGCCGCGACAGCCTCCTCGCGGACTGGAAGCTCGCACTGGACCCGGTGCTCGCCGAGGCCAAGGCCGAGGCCGAGCGCGGCGGCAAGACCGCCGTCGCGGTCGCCTGGGACGGCGAGGCCCGCGGGGTCCTGGTCGTCGCCGACACCGTGAAGCCGACCAGCGTCGAGGCGGTCGCCCAGTTCAAGGCCCTCGGGCTGACGCCGGTCCTGCTGACCGGCGACAACAAGGCGGTCGCCGAGCGCATCGGCGCCGAGGTGGGGATCGACGAGGTCATCGCCGAGGTGCTGCCCGCCGACAAGGTCGCCGCCGTCGCGAAGCTCCAGGCCGAAGGCAACGTGGTGGCGATGGTCGGCGACGGCGTCAACGACGCCGCGGCGCTCGCCAAGGCCGACCTGGGCCTGGCGATGGGCACCGGCACCGACGTCGCGATCGAGGCCGCCGATCTGACGCTGGTCCGCGGCGACCTGCGCGGCGCGGCGGACGCCATCCGGCTGTCGCGGCGCACGCTCGGCACCATCAAGGGGAACCTGTTCTGGGCGTTCGCGTACAACGTCGCGGCGATCCCGCTCGCGGCCCTGGGTCTGCTCAACCCGATGCTCGCCGGCGCGGCCATGGCCTTCTCCAGCGTGTTCGTGGTCGGCAACAGCCTGCGGTTGCGGTCCTTCAAGAGCCGCGCGCTCTAGCGGAGACGACGAACCGCCCCGGCGCGCAGCGCCGGGGCGGTTTCGCATGTCCTGGTTACGCGGGCTGCACGGCGGCGCGCTCGGCGGCGAGGAACTCCTCGCGCTTGCGGTGGTGGAACCAGAACGGCGCCAGCGGGACCACCGAGCAGACGAGCGCGAGAAGGGTGGTGCCGAAACCCCAGCCGAGGCGGCGGCGGATGAAGAAGGTCGAGCCGACCAGCAGCACGAAGAGCGCGCCGTGGAGCGAGCCCAGCGGCATGACGAGGTCGATCTCCGAGACCCGGCTCAGGCCGGAGCCGAAGACGAGCAGGAGCACGAAGGACCAGCCTTCGGCGAGGGTGAGCATCCGGTAGAGGAAGACGGGGTTCTTGGCCATGGCCGGGACTCCTTCGGTCGGTTTCCGCGCCGAACCTAACACCGCCCGCCGGGCGGCCGGCGGCGCGGAGCTGCGGGTGTAGGCCGCGCCTCGGCGCGAGGTCCGGAAGCGGGCGCCGCGGCGGCGCCCGCGGCGCCGCGGGCGTAGGGCACGCCCCGTCCCACCCGCATCCACCACCACCAACCGAAAAAGACAAACGTCTCACCGGGGTCCGACATTTCGCCTCCCGCGAATGCCTGATCGGAGGTGGGAGCGGTGCCGGTGTGACTGGTGTTGTGTTCTCGGCAGGGTCTGATATCGTTCCTGGAAACGTTCTTAAGAACGTTCCCAACCCCTCCTACCCGCAAGGATCGAGGATGGCTGAGACGAAGAAGTCCAACCTCCAGCTCGTGGCCGCCAAGGCCGGCGTGTCCGTGTCCTCCGTGTCGCGGGTCCTCAACGGGGGCTCGGCCTCCGAGGAACTCGCCAGGAAAGTGCGCGAGGCCGCCGACGAGCTCGGCTACGTCCCCCACGCCAGCGCCCGGACCATGCGGACCGGGCGCACCGACCAGATCACCCTCGCCGTCGCGGACGTCGGCAACCCCGTCTACGTGCAGATGATGCGCACCGTCACCGGGATCGTCGCCAAGGCCGGGTACCGGCTCGTCGTCTCCTCCACGGGCGCCGACCCGCAGTCGCAGATCGACCTGGTCACCAGCCTCAACCGCGGGTACGCCGACGGGCTGCTCATGAGCCCGCTGCGCATCACCGAGGACCTCGTGGAGGCGATGAAGTCCAGCCGCCTCCCGATCGTCGTCATCGGCACGCTCCCCGCCGACGTCGCGCTCGACAATGTGCGCGCCGACTCCGCGACCGGCATCGGCCTCGCCGTCGAACACCTCGTCGCACAGGGCCGCCGCCGGATCGCGCTCGTCAACGGCCCCGTCGACACCGTCCCCGGCTCGGCCCGCCTCGCCGGGTACCTCTCGGCGATCGAGCGGTTCGGGCTCACCACCTCCGCGGAACTCCAGGTCACCGCCTCGGCGTTCACGTACAAGGCCGGGCGCAGGGCCACCGCCGCGCTCCTGGGCCAGGCGAGCCCGGACGCGATCATCGGCGCCAACGACCTCCTCGGCGTCGCCGCGCTCAAGGAACTGGCCGCGGCAGGGAGGCGCGTCCCCGAGGACGTCGCGGTCGTCGGCATGGACGACACCGACGCCGCTGAACTCGCCACCCCGTCGCTGACCTCGGTGGACCTGGGCTCCGCGAAGCGCGCGAAGGCCGCCGCGAAGCTCCTCATCCGTCGCATCGCCGAACCCGGCGCCCCCGTCAGCCGCATCGTCATCCCCCCGGCCCTGTCGGTCCGCGAATCCACCGGAGGCCCGGCATGACCGCCCTCTCCGCACCCGCACCGCCCCGCCGGCGGCGCCGCTCGACCGAAGGCCGCGACGCGTGGCTGCTGGTCCTGCCCGCGCTGCTGCCGGTGATGCTGTTCAGCGTCTACCCGCTCGTGTACGGCGTGCTCCTCGGCTTCACCGACGCCGAAGCCGGACTGAACGCCGAGACGCACTTCAACGGCCTCGACAACTACACCGCGCTCGCGGGCAACGAGCTGTTCTGGAACTCGTTCAAGATCGGCCTCATCTGGGCGTTCTCGGTGACGATCCTCCAGTTCCTCGCCTCGCTCGGCCTCGCGCTGCTGCTCAACCTGAACCTGCGGCTGCGCTGGCTGGCGCGGACGCTCGCGCTCATCCCGTGGGCGATGCCGCCGGTGATCATCGCGATCATGTGGCAGCTCATGCTCAACCCGAACTACGGGCCGGTCAACCGGACCCTGGAGACGCTGGGCCTGCCGTCCTCGATCAACTGGCTCGGCGAGTCGGCGATCGCGCTCCCCGTCGTCATCGTCGTCGGCGTGTGGGCGGGGATGCCGCAGACCACGATCACGCTCCTGGCCGGGCTCCAGTCGGTGCCCGCGGAGCTGAACGAGGCGGCCGCGATCGACGGCGCGTCCACGTGGCGGCGGTTCTGGCACGTGACGCTCCCGGCGCTGCGGCCCATCATCACCGCGATCACCACGCTCGACCTGATCTGGAACTTCAACTCGTTCGCGCTCGTGTTCGTCCTGACCGCGGGCGGCCCGGGCGGGACCACGATGCTGCCGAGCCTGTTCGCCTACAACGAGGCGTTCCGGTACGGCAACTTCGGCTACGCCGCCGCGATGGGCAACGTCATGGTGATCCTCATCGGCGCGTTCCTGTTCCTGTACCTGCGCGCCCAGATGCGGAGCCGGACCTCATGACCAAGCGCAACCGCCTCTCCCGCCCGCTCCAGTACGTCGCGCTGCTGGCGTACATGTGCTTCCTCGCGTTCCCGCTGGTGTTCCTGCTGACGACCGCGTTCAAGACCGACCGCGAGATCCGCTCGCCCGACCCGTCGTTCCTGCCGCAGTCGCTGAACTTCGACAACTTCACGGCGGCGATCGAGCGCGCGGACCTGTTCCGCGCCGCGGGGAACAGCCTCCTGACCGCGGTCACCACCACGGTGATCGTCACGGCCGTGTCGCTCCCGGCGGCCTACGCGCTGGTGCGGTTCCGCACGAAGCTGCGGGCGGTTGCCACCGGGTGGATCCTGCTCTCGCAGGTGTTCCCGTTCATCCTCATCATCATCCCGCTGTTCCTGCTGCTCAAGAACATCGGACTGGTGAACACGCTGCTGGGCCTGGTCCTGGTGTACGCGGTGTGGGCGCTGCCGTTCGCGCTGTGGATGCTCCAGGGCTACGTGGCGGCGATCCCCGTCGAACTCGAAGAGGCTTCAGCGGTCGACGGCGCCGGGCGCCTGAAGACCCTCGTCAAGATCGTCCTGCCGCTGCTCGCGCCGGGCCTGGTCGCGACCAGCCTGTTCACGTTCATCAACTCCTGGAACGAGTTCTTCTTCGCGCTCGTGCTCATCCAGGACCCCGACATGCAGACCCTGCCGCTCGCCCTCGCCCGCTTCGTCGGCGCCGAGGGGCAGGTCCAACTCGGGCCGCTGGCCGCGGCCGCGCTCATGGCGTGCCTGCCCAGCCTCGTGTTCTTCATGCTCATTCAGAAACGGCTCACCGCCGGACTCCTCAGCGGCGCGGTCAAAGGCTGACCGGGCCGACCACTATGGAAAGAGAGAACGAAATGCGAACTCGCACCAGCGCCAGCGTCGCCGCGGTTGCCGGGCTGCTCGCCCTGCCCCTCGCGCTGACCGGTTGCTCGGCCTTCGGCGTCGGGGACGACGGCGACGACGGCGGGAAGGTCACCCTGACGTTCCAGTCCCTCGCCTACCAGGACACCACGATCACCGCCACCAAGGGGATCGTCGACGCCTGGAACGAGGCCAACCCCGACGTCCAGGTCGAGCTCGTCCAGGGCTCGTGGGACAACGTCCACGACCAGCTCGTGACCCAGTTCCAGGGCGGCACCGCCCCGGACATCATCCACGACGAGTCCGCCGACATCATGGGCTTCGCCGAGCAGGGCTACCTCGCCGACCTGAGCGGCTACCTCTCCGACGACACGAAGTCCGCGGTCTCGGACGACATCTGGGGCACCGTCACCGCCTCCGACGGCGCGATCGTCGCCGCCCCGACCCTGCTCCAGTCCTACGTGGTCTTCGCGAATACCGACGCGTTCGCCGACGCGGGCGTCGAGCTCCCGACCGGCGACAGCCTCGCCTGGGACGACTTCCAGGCCCTCGCCGGCCAGGTCGCCGGGGACGGCTTCGGCCTCGGGTGGGGCCTCCAGCAGCCCACCGCCGCGGTCATGAACCTCTCGCTCGGCTTCGACGGCACCTACTTCGACGGCGACCAGATCGAGGTCGGCGCGAACGAGCTCGCCGTGCCCGAGCGCATTCACGCCATGGCCTACGACGACGGCTCGCTCGACCCGGTCTCGCTGACCCAGTCCGGCTCCGACGTCCTGCCCGGCTTCTTCGACGGCAAGTACCCGATGTACGTGGCGGGCAACTACATCGCCCAGCAGATCACCGAGTCCGCGCCCGAGGGCTTCAACTGGGCCGTCCTGCCCCCGCTCGCGGGCACCGCCGGCGCGACCCAGGCCGCGAACCCGCAGACGATGTCCGTGGCCGCCGAGTCCGAGCACGTCGAGGAGTCGGCCGCGTTCATCGACTTCTTCATGCAGGCCGACCACCAGGCCGCGCTCGCCCAGGGCGACTGGCTCATCCCGTCCTCCACGGCCGCGCGCGACCTCGTCGCCGAGCAGGCCGCGGGCGACAACGGCTGGGACGCGATCCTCGCCTCCGGCGAGGGCCTGTCGGCCGCGCCGTTCCAGTCCGCCGTGAACTACCCGCAGTGGAAGGACCAGTACGCGACCCCGGCCCTCCAGCAGTACCTGGCGGACGAGATCACCGTCGAGCAGCTCCAGACGCAGCTGACCGACGGCTGGAACAGCCTCGGCTAGCGCCGCACCCGCGACACCCCGCCCGCCGGGGCCCAGGCCCCGGCGGGCACCCGAACCGATCAAGGAGACACGATGACCCAGGCCACCGCACCGCTGCACGACGTCCTGACCGACAAGGCGACCGGCGCGCTCGCGGGCGCCGCGGTGGGCGACGCGCTCGGCGGCGCCGCCGAAGGGAACACGCCCGAGGCGATCCAGCGGCGGTACGGCGGCTTCATCGAGGGGATCGTGCCGCCCTTCAACGCGGACTGGCGCAACGCCCGCCCGATCGCCCCGTACCACAAGGGCGACGGGCACATCACCGACGACACGCTCATGACCTGCGCGCTCGTCGACGTCTACGGCACCGTCCGCGACCACCTCACCGCCCACGACGTCGCGACCCACCTCGTGCCGCTGCTCATGGGGGAGAAGCGGTGGATCCCCGAGTTCGAGTCCGAGGCGCTGCTGCTGCACCGGATCTTCCTCGCCGAGAAGTGGCTCGTCGCCCGCCTCCACTACGGGCACATCGACCCGCGCGAAGCCGGGGTCGGCAACATCGTCAACTGCGGCGCGACCATGTACGCCGCGCCGATCGGCATCGTCAACGCCGGGAGCCCCGACGCCGCCTACGCTGAGGCCATCGACGTCGCCGGGGCCCACCAGTCCTCCTACGGCCGCGAGGCCGCCGGTGTCTACGCCGCCGCCGTCGCCGAGGCCATGCGCCCCGGCGCGTCCGTGGATTCGGTCGTCGCGACCGCGCTGCGCCTCGCCAAGGACGGCACCCGGAACGCCATCGCGGCCGTCACCGAAGCCGCCCGAGGGATCGGCGACTGGCGAGGCGGCCTCGCCGACCTGCGCCGCGCCGTCGAGCCGTTCGACACCGTCGGGCCCGACTACCGCGCCCCCGCGATGGACGCGCGCATCCCCAGCCGCACCAAGGCCATCGAGGAGCTCCCGATCGCCCTCGGCATGCTCGTCGCCGCCCGCGGCGACTACCGCGACGCCGTCCTCGGCTCGATCAACTACGGCCGCGACTCCGACTCGATCGCCGTCATGGCCGGGTCGATCGCCGGGGCCCTCGGCGGCCTCGCCGCCGTCCCCGCCGACTGGGTGAAGGACGTCTCCGACGCCAGCCGCATCGACGTCACCGCCACCGGCCCCGCCATGGCCGCCGTCGCCCGCGACGTGTGGGCCCGCGACGCCGAGCGCGCCGCGCAGGTCGCCGCCGCCCGCACCGCCTACGCCGGGGCCGCCGCATACGGAGCCTCTGAATGATCAGGCTCTCCTGGACCCAGCCCGAGGACCTCGTCCCGCACGCGCTCGAAGCGGCCCGCCTCGACGGCCGCGACGCCGCCGCGATCCGCGACCGCTGGACCGCCGCGGGCGGATCGACCGTCGCGCCCGTCTCCGGCGCGACCCCCGAGCCCGCCCCGGAGACCATGCGCGCCTTGGCCCGCGACCTCCTCGACGAGCTCGACCGCCTCCCCGACCCGCCCGGCCTCGCCGAGGTCGAACCCGACGACCTCGGCCCCGTCCTCGCCCACGCCGCGCCCCCGGAGCTCCCCGAGCCCGGCGACCTCCAGGACCGCGTCCTCGGCGCCTGGCTCGGCCGCGCCGCCGGATGCCTCCTCGGCAAACCCGTCGAGAAGATCAGCCTGGACGGCATCCGCGCCATCGCCCGCTCCACCGGCAACTGGCCCCTGAACGGCTACTTCACCGAGCAGGGCCTCGACCCGGACGTCGCCGCGCAGTACCCGTGGAACCGGCGCTCGCGGCCCACCAGCCTCGCCGAGCACATCGACGGCATGCCCGAGGACGACGACCTCAACTTCCCGCTCATCGCCCTCACCCTCCTCGAACGCCACGGCCCCGGCTTCACCACCGACCACGTCGCCCAGGCCTGGCTCGACCTCCTCCCCGGCGGCCGCGTCTTCACCGCCGAGCGCATCGCCTACCGCAACCTCCTCGACGGCGTCGAACCCGAGCACGCCGGAAGCGTCCGCAACCCGTTCCGCGACTGGATCGGCGCGCAGATCCGCACCGACCTGTACGGCTGGACCCGCCCCGGCCTGCCCGTCGACGCCGCCCTCCTCGCCTGGACCGACGCGCGCCTCTCCCACGGCCGCAACGGCATCTACGGCGCCATGTTCGCCGCGGCCGCGAGTGCCGCCGCCGTCACCGGCGCGGGGATCGACGCCGTCCTCGCCGCAGGGCTCTCGGTCGTGCCGCCCCGCAGCCGCTACTTCACGGCCGTCGTGCGCGGCATCGAACTCGCCGACGGCGACCTGCCCGACGAGGCCGCGATCGACGCCCTCCACGCCGAGTACGGCCACCTGCACTGGGTCCACGTCCTGCCCAACGCCGCGCTCCTGGCGTTCGCGCTGGCCCGCGGCGGCGGCGACTTCCACCGCACGATCACCCTCGCCGTCTCCGGCGGCTGGGACACCGACTCCGTCGGCGCCACCGCGGGAGCCCTCACCGGCGCGCTCACCGGCGCGAAAGCCCTGCCCGCCGAGTGGATCGCGCCGCTCGACGACCGCTATGCGACCTCCGTGCCCGGCTTCGCCGGGGCCCGGTTCACCGCCCTCGCCGCCCGCACCCTGGAGGCGTCCCGATGACCGTGCTCGTCCTCGGCTCGGCCAACCTCGACCTCGTCTACGAGGTCGACCGGATCCCCGCGCCCGGGGAGACCGTCCTGTCGCGCGGCTCCGGGGCGTTCGCGGGCGGCAAGGGCAACAACCAGGCCGTCGCCGCCGCCCGCGCGGGCGCCGCGACGCGGTTCGTGTGCGCGCTCGGCGCCGACGCCTCCGGCGACCGGCTCGCCGCCGAGGCCCGCGCCGCCGGGATCGACCTCCTCGACCGGCGCGTCGACGCCCCCACCGGGACCGCGGCGATCTTCGTGGACCGGCGCGGCGAGAACTCCATCGTCGTCGACTCCGGGGCGAACGCGCTCCTCACCGACCTGACCGCGGCCGAACAGGACGCGATCGGCGCCGCCGACGTGCTCGTCCTCCAACTGGAGACGCCCGTCCCGACCGTGGCCGCCGCGATCGACGCCGCGAAGGCCGCCGGAACCCGCGTGGTCCTCAACGCCGCGCCCTCGGGCGCCGTGCCGCTCGACCTCCTCGACGGCGTGGACGTCCTCGTCGTCAACGAGCACGAGGCCGCCGACCTCGCCGGGCCCGGCGACGCCGTCGCGGCCCTGACCGCCCGCGGCTGCGCCGTCATCGTCACCCTCGGCGCCGAAGGCGCCCTCGTCGGCGTCCCCGGCGAGGACCCCGTCCGCGTCCCCAGCTACACCGTCGACGCCGTCGACACCACCGGCGCGGGCGACACGTTCGTCGGCGCGTTCGCCGCCACGCTCGACGGCGGCGGCCTCGAGGCGCTCGTGGCCGCCGTCGGCTTCGCGACCGCCGCCGCGGCGCTCGCCGTGCAGCGCAAGGGCGCCGTCCCGTCCATTCCGACCCTGGAGGAGGTGCGGGAGTTCCGTGACGCACGCTGATCCCGACGAGGCCGCCACCAACACGTTCGACCCGCTGGTGCCCCGGCCCATCGACCGGTCCACGGTCCTGCCCGAAGGCGGCGCGATCGACCCCGCGGCCGGGGACATCGCGAAGATCTTCGCCGCCCCCGCGGACCCCGCCGACTGGCCCGCGTGGCGCGCCGACCTCGCCGCCTGGCGAGACGAGGCCCGCGCCCGCCTCGCCTACAGCGGCAAGGCGTACGAGGACCCGCGCACCGCGTGGGCGTCCCGCGCGTTCGCCGTCGCCCAGGTGTGGCTGTGGGACGAGCGGCTGTTCGACCACGCCGAGCAGCGCTTCACCGTCGACCGGTTCCTCGGCTCGATCGCCGACCAGGGCGGCCTCGACGGGCTCGTCCTGTGGCACGCCTACCCCGTGATCGGCATCGACGACCGCAACCAGTTCGACTTCTACCGCGACGTGCCCGGCCTCGCCGACCTCGTGCGCGAGTTCCACGACCGCGGCCTGCGCGTGTTCGTCGACTACAACCCGTGGGACACCGGGACCCGCCGCACCGGCCGCGGCGACGCCGCCGAGCTCGCCGACCTGTGCGAGGGCATCGGCGCCGATGGCGTCTTCCTCGACACCCTCAAGGAGGGCGACGCGGACCTCACCGCCGCGCTCACCGCGACCGACCCGCCGCAGGTCCTCGAAGGCGAGTCCCGCGTCCCCAACGCCCGCATCGAGGACCACCTCCTGTCCTGGGCCCAGTGGTTCGCCGACTCCGAGGCCCCCGGCGTGCAGCGCGCGCACTGGTACGAGCGGCGCCACATGATGCACTCGATCCGCCGCTGGAACCGCGATCACTCCGGGGAGCTCCAGTCCGCGTGGATGAACGGCACCGGGATCCTCGTGTGGGACGCCGTCTTCGGCGTGTGGGTCGGCTGGAACCGCCGCGACGAGGCCACGCTGCGCCGGATGCTCCGCGTCCAGCGCGCCCTCGCCGACGTCCTCGCCGAAGGCGAATGGGCCCCCCTCGACGGCGCGGCCCCCGAGGCCGTCACCGCCGGGGTGTACGCCTCCCGCTGGACCCGCGGCGATCTGACACTGTGGACGATCGTGAACCGCCGCGACATCGACTGGATCGGCACCCCGCTCGCCGCGCCCGCCGAGGGCCGCCGCTTCGACCTCACCGCCGGGACCGAGGTCGACGGCGCCGTCAAGGTCCCCGGGCGCGGCATCGCCGGGATCCTCGACCTCGCGCCCGGCGCCGCGGCCCCCGCCTGGCTCGACGGGCTCCTCGCCCAGGCCGCGGCCGACCCCGGCTCCAGCGACGCCCGCTTCCCCGCCCGCGACGCGGTCCGCGTGCGCCCCGGGCGGTCCGCGCTCCACCTCCCGCCGAACACCGCCGTCCGCCCCGCCCCCGGACGCCACCGCCTCACCGTCACGTTCCGGCGCCGCGAGACCGGCTTCTACCAGGGCGCGCCCTACGTCGAGGAATGGAAGCCGCTCCCGCCGCGCCTCCACGACCCCCGCGAAGAGGTCGTCCTCGCCGAGACCGGCCCGGTCGCCGTGGCCGCCAACGAGGTCAGCGTCCGCCAGTACCGGCAGTTCCTCGAACGCTCCGGGTACGAGCCGCAGACGCCCCACCGGTTCCTGTGCGGCACCGAGGACGCCGACCCGGCCGCGCCCGTCACCGGCGTGTCCCTCGACGACGCCCGCGCCTACGCCGCCTGGGCCGGGGCCCGCCTCCCCGACGAGTTCGAATGGCAGCTCGCCGCCGCCGAACCCGGCTTCGCACGCCGCGAACCGGCCGTGTGGAACTGGACCGAGAGCGAGCACACCGACGGCATCACCCGCTTCGCGATGCTCAAGGGCGGCAGCGCCCACCGCTCCGAAGGCTCCGACTGGTACACCGACGGCGGCCTCCAGGACCCCGGGTTCAGCCTCAAGTTCCTGCTCCCCGGCCTGGGACTGGAGCGGTCCAGCAGCATCGGCTTCCGCATCGCCTGGGACCTGACCCGAGAGGAGACCGCATGACCGCGCCGCTGGAGGGCCTGCGCGTCCTCGACGTCTCGACCCTGTTCGCCGGGCCCATCGCCGCGACCTTCCTCGGCGACTTCGGCGCCGACGTCATCAAAGTGGAGCACCCGACGAGACCGGACGCCTCCCGCGGCCACGGGCCCTCCAAGGACGGCGTCAACCTGTGGTGGAAGACCCTGGGCCGCAACAAGAGGACCGCCACCGTCAACCTCGGCACCCCCGAAGGCGCCGACCTGCTGCTGCGCCTCGCCGCCGACGCCGACGTCCTCATCGAGAACTTCCGCCCCGGCACCCTCGAACGCTGGGGCCTCGCCCCCGAGCGCCTCCTCGAAGCCAACCCGCGGCTCGTCATCGCCCGCGTCACCGCCTTCGGCCAGACCGGGCCCTACTCCAAGCGCCCCGGCTTCGGCAGCCTCGCCGAGGCCATGAGCGGCTTCGCGGCCCTCACCGGCCAGCCCGACGGGCCCCCGACGCTCCCGCCGTTCGGCCTCGCCGACGGCATCGCCGCGCTCGCGACCGCCTACGCCGTCATGGTCGCCCTCCGCTCCGCCGACCGCGACGGCCGCGGTCAAGTTATCGACCTCGCCATCATCGAGCCGATCCTCATGCTCCTCGGCGGCCAGATCACCGCCTACGACCAGCTCGGGACCCTCCAGGCCCGCAGCGGGAACCGCTCGGTCAACAACGCGCCCCGCAACGTCTACAAGACCGGCGACGGCGAATGGGTCGCCGTCTCCACCTCCTCCCAGTCCATCGCCGAACGCGTCATGCGCCTGGTCGGCCGCGACGACCTCGTCGCCGAACCCTGGTTCGCCTCCGGCCACACCCGCGCCGAGCACGCCGACGAACTCGACGACGCCGTCGGGGCGTGGATCAAGGCCCGCCCCACCGCCGAGGTCGTCGCCGCGTTCGAGGACGCCCAGGCCGCCGTCGCCCCCGTCTACGACGTCCGCGGCGTCCTCAACGACCCCCAATATCAGGCGATCGGCACCGTCCAGACCGTCGAGGACGAGGAGCTCGGCCCCGTCAAGATGCAGAACGTCCTGTTCCGCCTCTCCGAGACCCCCGGCGCCATCCGCTTCCCCGGCCGCCGCCACGGCCAGGACACCGACGAGGTCCTCGCCGAGGTCGGCGTGACCCGTGAGCAACTGGAACGACTGCGGGAGAAGGGGATCGTATGAACCCGGTCAGCGCGCTCTACGTCCCGGGCGACCGCCCGGACCGCTTCGGCAAGGCCGCCGCCTCCGGCGCCGACACCGTCATCCTCGACCTGGAGGACGCCGTCGCCGACACCGCGAAGGCCGCCGCCCTCGACCACGTCACCGCCTGGCTCGCGAACCGCGAGTCCGAGGTCGACGTGCAGGTCCGCGTCAACGTCGGCGCCGACCACGAGATCCGCGCCGTCCGCGCCACCGGCGCCCGCGTCGGCCTGCGCATCCCCAAAGTCGAAGCGCCCGAAGACCTCGGCGTCATCGCCCACCTCGCGGAGGGCCTGCCGCTGACCGCGCTCATCGAGTCCGCCCGCGGCCTCCAGAACGCCGCCGCCATCGCCGCCCACCCCGCCGTCGCCGCCCTCGCCCTCGGCGAGGCCGACCTGCGCTCCGACCTCGGCGCCACCGCCGAAGCCGTCCTCGACCACGCCCGCATCCACGTCCTGATCGCCGCCCGCGCCGCCGGACTGCCCGCCCCCATGCTCTCGGTCTACCCGCGCCTCCAGGACCTCGACGGCCTGCGCGCCGACACCGAGCGCGGCAAGGCCCTCGGCCTGCGCGGCCGCACCGCCGTCCACCCCAAGCAGCTCCCGGTCATCCGCGAGGTCTTCGCACCCACGCCCGAGGAGACCGCCTGGGCCGAAGCCGTGGTGGCGGCCTTGGAAGGCGGGGGAGTGGCGACCCTCCCCAGCGGCGAGATGGTCGACCCCGCCATGCTCGGCCGCGCCCGGAGCATCCTCGGCCGGTAGCGGGCATACTCATGCGGTGACACTCATCCGACGCGAGACCGACCGCGACCACGCCGCCGTCCACGCCCTCCAGGACGCCGCCTTCAAGACCGCCGCCCACGCCTCCGGCCACGAGGCCGACCTCGTCGACGCCCTCCGCGGCACCGACGCCTGGGCCCCGCACCACTCCCTCGTCGCCGAGATCGACGGCGCCGTGGCCGGCCACGTCGTCTCCACCTACGGGACCGTCGGCGGCACCCGCGTCCTCGGCCTCGGCCCCATCGGCGTCGACCCCGCCCGCCACGGCCAAGGGATCGGCTCCGCCCTCATGCACGCCGCCATCGCCGCCGCCGACGCCCGCGACGAGCCCGCGATCATCCTCCTCGGCGACCCCGGCTTCTACGGCCGCTTCGGCTTCGTCCCCGCCGCCGACCACGGCATCGAACCCGAGCACCCCGAATGGGGCTACTTCTTCCAGATCCGCACCCTCGCCGCTTGGGACGAGGACCTGCGCGGCACGTTCGCCTACGCGCCGCCCTTCGCCGAATTCGGCTGACGCCGCCGATGAATCCCCGGCCGCCGACCGGTCATAAGCGGAGGAGAAAGGAGCCCAGGTGACCGACCTGCCCAAGACCGCCCTGTGGACCGCGATCGCCGACGAGCGCCGCGCCCTCGCCGCCGACCTCGACGGCTTCGAGGACTGGACCGCGCCCTCGCTGTGCGAGGGCCTCACCGTCCGCGAAGTGCTCGCCCACCTCACCTCCGGAGCCAGCCTCACCTTCGCCGGGTGGATGGCCGGGGTCATCAAGTGCCGCTTCGACTTCGACAAGCAGGTCGACATGCAGCTGCGCCGCCGGATGGGCGACTCGGGGGCCGAGACCCTCGCCCGCTTCGGCGCCGCCGCGACCAGCACGAAGCACCCGATCCCCGTCCCCGCCGTCCTCGGCGAGATCGTCGTCCACGGCGAGGACATCCGCAGGCCCCTCGGCATCCGCCGCGACCACCCCGTCCCGGTCCTCACCGCGCTGGCGGTCTACTACCAGCGCTCGAACATGACCGTCCCCTCCGGGAAGCGCGCCGCCGGGCTGCGGCTCGAGGCGACCGACGGCCCGTTCGCGGCCGGGGACGGCCCGCTCGTCACCGGCCCGACCCTCGCCTTGATCATGGCGATGGCCGGGCGCGCCGTGTACCTCGACGAGCTGAGCGGCGAGGGCGCCCCGGAGTTCCGCGAACGCTGCACCACGCTCAAGTGAGGCAAGGCGAAAGCCGCCGGGCCCAGGGCCCGGCGGCTTTCGCGCCTTGCGTCTTAGCGCAGGTCGAACCGGTCGAGGTTCATGACCTTGACCCACGCGGCCGCGAAGTCCTTTGCGAACTTCTCGGCGGCGTCGTCGCTGCCGTAGACCTCGGCGAGGGCCCGCAGCTCGGAGTTGGAGCCGAACAGCAGGTCGACGCGGGTGCCGGTCCACTTGACCTCGCCGGTGGCGTCGTCGTGGGCCTCGTAGGTCGCCGAGTCGTCGCCGACCTTCCAGGTCACGCCGGGGGCCAGCAGGTTCCGGAAGAAGTCGTTGGTCAGCTGGCCCGGGCGGTCGGTGAACACGCCGTGCTTGGCGTCCTCGAAGTTCGCGCCCAGGACGCGCAGGCCGCCGACGAGGACGGTCATCTCCGGGGCGGTCAGCGTGAGCAGGTTCGCCTTGTCCACCAGGAGGAACTCCGCGGGGATGCGGTGGCCCTTCCCGAGGTAGTTGCGGAAGCCGTCGGCCGTGGGCTCCAGCGGCGCGAACGAGTCGGCGTCGGTCTGCTCCTCGGTCGCGTCGACGCGGCCGGGCGCGAACGGCGCCTCGACGTCGAACCCGGCGTCCTTCGCGGCCTTCTTGACCGCGGCGGTGCCGCCGAGGACGATGACGTCGGCCAGCGAGACGCGCCCGCCGTCCGCGTTGAACGCGTCCTTGACCTCTTCGAGCCTGGTCAGCACGACCCCGAGCTTGTCGGGCTCGTTGACGGTCCAGCCGCGCTGCGGCTGGAGGCGGATGCGGGCGCCGTTGGCGCCGCCGCGCTTGTCGCTGCCGCGGAACGAGGACGCGGCGGCCCACGCGGTCGAGACGAGCTGCTGCACCGTCAGGCCCGAGGCGAGGATCCGCGCTTCGAGGTCGGCGACCTGGGCGTCGGTGAGCGGCGCGGCGTCGGCCTGCGGCAGCGGGTCCTGCCAGATGAGGTCCTCGGCGGGCACCTCGGCGCCCAGGTAGCGGACCTTCGGGCCCATGTCGCGGTGCGTCAGCTTGAACCAGGCGCGGGCGAACGCGTCGGCGAACTCCTGCGGGTTCTCGGCGAAGCGGCGCGAGATCGGCTCGTAGACCGGGTCGAAGCGCAGCGACAGGTCCGTGGTGAGCATGGTCGGCTGGTGGGTCTTCGACGGGTCGTGCGCGTCGGGGACGGTCCCGGCGCCCGCGCCGTCCTTCGGCCGCCACTGGTGCGCGCCCGCGGGGGACTTGAACAGCTCCCACTCGTAGCCGAACAGGATCTGGAAGAAGCTGTTGTCCCACTGGGTCGGCGTGTCGGTCCAGATGCCCTCGAGACCGGAGGTGATGGCGTCGCCGCCCTTGCCGGTGCCGTAGGCGTTCTTCCAGCCCAGGCCCAGCTCCTCGATGCCGGCGCCCTCGGGCTCGGCCCCGACGTGCTCGGCCGGGCCGGCGCCGTGGGTCTTGCCGAAGGTGTGGCCGCCCGCGATGAGCGCGACGGTCTCCTCGTCGTTCATCGCCATGCGCGCGAACGTCTCGCGGATGTCGCGGGCCGCGGCGATCGGGTCCGGGTTCCCGTTGGGGCCCTCCGGGTTCACGTAGATCAGGCCCATCTGGACGGCGGCGAGCGGGTTCTCCAGCTCGCGGTCGCCCGAGTAGCGGGCGTCGCCCAGCCAGGTGGTCTCGGGGCCCCAGTAGACGTCCTCGTCCGGCTCCCACACGTCCTCGCGGCCGCCGGCGAAGCCGAACGTCCGGAAGCCCATGTTCTCCAGCGCCACGTTCCCGGTGAGGATCATCAGGTCGGCCCAGGACAGCTTCTGGCCGTACTTCTGCTTGACCGGCCACAGGAGGCGGCGGGCCTTGTCGAGGTTGCCGTTGTCGGGCCAGGAGTTCAGGGGGGCGAAGCGCTGCTGGCCGGCGCCGGCGCCGCCGCGGCCGTCGTGGATGCGGTAGGTGCCCGCGGAGTGCCACGCCATGCGGATCATGAGCGGGCCGTAGTTCCCGAAGTCGGCCGGCCACCAGTCCTGCGAGGTCGTCAGGACCTGCTCGATGTCGCGCTTGACCGCGTCGAGGTCGAGCGACAGGAACGCCTTGCCGTAGTCGAAGTCCTCGCCGAGCGGGTTGGCCTCGGCCGGGTTCTTGGCGAGCAGCCGCAGGTTGAGCCGGTCGGGCCACCAGCCGCGGTTGCCGCCGCCCTGCGCCGGGACGGGCGCGCGGCCGTGCGCGACCGGGCACTTGGACTCGGCTCCGGCCTCCGGGTCGTGAATGATGGCTTCGTGGTCGTCAGACATGGCTTTCCCTCCTGTATCGCCGGGGAGCCCCGTACCCCTGCCAGGGCGGCCCCCACAAGCCCTAAACCTACTCCTAGTTTAGACAGAGTCTAAATGAGGGTCCCCCGGCGGCGTTCCCGCCGGAGCAGACCCGTGCACCGGGCCCATTCTAGGGAGAAGCGGGACGATCAGGAGGGAATCGCCCGCGCCGTCATTCGGACCAGTCGTGCCCCGGGTTGCGGCACAGGCAGAACGGGTGGCCGACCGGGTCGGCGTACACCTGCCAGCCGTAGCCCTCGTCGTTGACGAAGTCCTTCAGGTGCACCGCGCCGAGCGCCTCGATGCGCTCGCGCTCGGGCGCGAACTCGTCGACCTCGAAGTCCAGGTGGTACTGCTTCGGGTGCTCGTCGCCCGGCCAGCTCGGCGCGGTGTAGCCGTCGACCTTGTAGAACGCGAGCTCGATCTCGCCGAACACGACGCTCGCCCATTCCTCGCGGCTCGTGGCCGCGACCTCCCGCCCCGTCACCCCGGCGTAGAACGCCGCGAGCGCCATCGGGTCGGGGCAGTCGATGATGAAGTCGGTGAGTTTCAGCATCAGGTGATCCTAGGCTCGGTCGGCGAGGTGCTTCGGCTTGCGGGCCGCGGGGGAGCAGACCAGGGCGACCGCGACGAGGACGAGGACCACCAGGAACGCCTTGCGCAGCCCCACCTCCTCGCCGAGGAGGCCGATGAGCGGCGGGCCGACGAGGAACGCCATGTAGCCGATGGTCGCGACGGCCGCGACGTTCGCGGTGGCCCGGCGCGGGTCGTCGGCGGCGGCCGACATGCCCACGGGGAACCCGAGCGAGGCGCCCACGCCCCACAGGACCGCTCCGGCGATCGCGATCGGCGCGGTGGGCCCGATGATGACGAGCAGGAGTCCGGCGAACGCGAGGAGCGCCGACCCGGCCAGGACCGGGACGCGCCCGAACCGGTCGAGCGCGGCGCCGCCGAAGAGCCGCCCGGCGGTCATGGCGGTGACGAACACGGCGAAGACCGCGGCGCCGCCGGGGTTGGTGAGGCCGTAGCCGTCGACCATCGCCAGGCCGAGCCAGTCGTTCGCGGTGCCCTCGGTGAAGGCCATGCCGAGGATGATGAGGCCGATGAGGATGATCCGCGGGTCCGTCCACGCCGAGAGGCGCGTCCGCCAGCCCGCGGGCTCGCCCTCGGTCTCGTGCGGCTCCTCGGCGGGCTGGAGGTAGCGCACCACCCACAGGTCCACGGCGATGACGGCCGCGCCGACGACCCCGAGGTGGGCGGCGACGGGGACGCCGAGCTGCTCGGTGAGCGCGCCGCACCCGGCGCCGAGCATGGTCCCGACGCTGAACCCGGCGTGGAACATCGGCATCAGGGTCTTGCCGATGCGCCGCTCGTTGGCGGCCCCGGCGACGTTCATCGCCACGTCGAGGATCGAGTTGCCCGCGCCCGCGACCATGAGCGCGAAGAACAGGAGCCAGAAGCCGGGGACGAACCCGGCGATGAGCCCGGCGGCGATGAGGCCGACCGCGGCGGTCGCGAGGAACCAGCGGATCGCCCGGTTGACGCCGATGTGCGTGATGACGTGGCTGGAGGCGACGAGCCCGAGGATCGCGCCCCCGGCCATCCCGAGGATGAGGAAGCCCATCTCCTGCGTGGAGGCGCCGAGGATGTCGCGGATGTTTGGCACCCGGGCCGCCCAGTTCGCGAACACGAAGCCCGAGAGGGCGAAGATCGTGAACACGGCGTTGCGCCACTGGGCCAGCACCGGGTCGGTGCGGCCGGGGCGCTCGCGCAGGGTGGAGTCGGTCACGGCGGTCCAATCGGATCGTGGGCACGGGGGTGCCCGCGGCGGGCCGGGCACCGGACCAGCTTGCATCCGATCGGCCGGTTCGACAAACCATTTCGACAGGTGAACGCCGGTGGATCGCTAAAGTCCGGCGGAACCCGAGGTCACGCTAGGATGGCCCGCATGGACGAGGGGCTGTCGATCGGTGAGGTCGCCGAGGCGACCGGTCTGAGCGTGCACGCGCTCCGCTACTTCGAGCGCGAGGGCCTGTTCCTGCGCGACATCCCGCGCTCCGGCGGCGGCCGCCGGGTCTTCGGCGACGCCGACGTCGAGTGGCTGGTGCTCCTGAACCGGCTGCGGGACTCGGGGATGCCGATCTCGGGCATCCGCGAGTTCGCGGCCCTGGTCGGCGCCGGACCCGGCAACGAGCCGGAGCGGCTGAAGCTCCTCAAGCAGCACGAGGCCGACGTGCGGGCGAAGATCGCCGAGTTGGAGGCGTGCCTGGACGTGGTGCACCACAAGGTCGTCGTCTACGAGCGGCACGTCGAGGAGGGCACCGCGCGGGGCCTGTGGTCCCCGGGTCAGGGCGCCGCCCGGTAGGGCGTCAGGGCGCGGCCCGGTAGGGCACGGGACCGTCGAGCCGCCAGTGCGTCAGGTCGGTCTCGGTGCCCGCCGAGTGCAGGCGCACGCCGTCCTCCTTCCACCACAGCCATCCCGCGATCCCCATGACGGGCAGGCTGAGCAGGAACGCGATGAGCACGGTCTTCCCCAGCGGCTCGGACAGCGGCAGGTAGACGAGGGACCCGAACACCACCGTGACGGCCGCGAGCGCGAGCCCCGCCAGCGCCACCGTCAAGTACCGCTTGCGGATCCGCTTCGTCTCGCCGATGCTGCGCACGCGCAGCAGCAGCTCCTCCCCGCACGTCCCGCAGTGCGCTTCGCGGACCTCCTCGCCCGCGGTGGGCCGCCGGTAGGGGACCGGGGTGGTCGCGAAGCGCTTGGTCTCGCGCGAGTAGACGATCACGGTGAAGAAGCTGGTGTCGACCAGGTGCCCGACGACGATCCCCGACTGTTCGCGCAGCTCGCGCACGGCATGCTCCTCCCGTTCGCCGCCACTGTAGTCCGGGCGCGGCGGGACCGGTCCCGTGCGTCCCGGAATCGCCTCCATTGAGGGCTATCCGGAAGACCCTCCACACTGCCATACTCACTGATGTCGATACTTACTGGTATCGATACCAACGGGACGGAGGACAGTCTTGAGAAGGCTTCCGATCGCTTGCACCGCAGCGGTATTCGTCAGTTTGCTGGTCATCCAGCCCGCCCAGGCCGCCCCGCCGGCCGCCGCACCCCCAGAGGAGGCCGTCGAGCTCCAGCAGCAGGGCGTCGCCGAACCCCAGCCGTGGGACCAGGAGGCGTTCGACGCGTTCACCGACCCCGGCGACGCCGAGTTCACCGGACCGGACGAGGGCCCCGGCGCCGCGCTCGCCCCGGGCGACAGCCTCGTCCGCCAGGAGATCACCGCCGAGTCGCTCGACGCCGAGCCCTTCGCGATGGAGGACGCCGCGACCGCGGCGGCCGACGACTGCGCCTCCTCCTACAACTACAACTTCCACGACTACGAGTGCCAGGCGTTCGCCGGTGACTTCGTGTTCCTCTACGACGTCAAGGACAGCCCCGGCGACACGCGCGGCGTCCCGGCCGACGCGGGCGCCAACGGCCGCCCCTACGCGGTCGTCGACATGATCAACGCGATCGACGAGGCCCAGTCCGCCTACCGCGACATGGGCTACGACGTCGATCCCGGCTCGGGGCCGTGGGCGGTCGTGGTGGGGCTCAACGACACCCAGGAGGGCTGGTTCAACGGCGGGGCGTTCACGCTCCCCTTCGGCGCCAACAGCCAGCCGATGATCATCCTGCCCTCCGATCCGGGCCTGCACGACGACGACAACTACGACTACCTGCCCCGGCACGAGTTCTTCCACGTCGTCCAGTACCAGTACTGGGACGACACGGGCGACATCGGCTGGGCCTACGTGCAGGACTGGATGGGCGGCAGCGACTTCAAGACCATGAACTGGTGGATGGAGTCCACGGCCGAGTGGGCCGCGCTCATGTCCTACCGGCTCCAGCCGTACGACCCGCGCAACCCGACCGCCGCGATGATGTACGCCCGCGCGCTCCCGGAGTTCCTCGGCGACCCCGGCCGGGCCCTCAACGCCGCCGAGGCCCTGGGGAGCTCCAGGCAGTACTCCACGTTCATCCTGGCGTTCTACCTGAACGAGCAGACCGGGAGCACCGCGGCGGTCCGCAAGACCTGGGAGCACATCCGCGACCACGACTCGACGCCGATCACCGCGATCAAGGCCGTGCTCACCGGCTACGGCCTCGACATCCCCTCGACGCTCCTGGGCTTCTCGGTCGCGAACTACCGGCTCGCCGAGGAGCAGGGCGGCGCCCCGCCGAACCCGATGGCCGGGTACGGCTACGACGACGAGGAGCGCGACCTGTGGCGCTCCTACCTCTCCGGCGACTCCCGCACCGACGACCACCTGCTCGGCGAGTACCGGCCGTACCGGACCACCCGCGCCGTCCCCATGGGCACGCAGGAGACCTACACGGCCGAGATGGAGCCGGGCGGGTCGGCGTACTTCGATTTCGCGGCGGTCCAGAACTCCGGCGACCCCACCGCCGACTACCGGTCCCGCCTCACCATCTCCACCGAGGACCGCGACGACCTCGAGTACGTGGCGATGGTCTGGTCCGCGCAGGGCAGCCCCGGGAGCCTCTCCGAGTACCCCACGGCCGCAAGGGCGGTGTACCCCGACGTCAACAACGTCATCACGGTCGCCGACTTCGCGTACCCGATGATCGTCACGCTCGTCGCGACCCGCACCGACCTGAACACGAACTCGGTGGAGGCCGACGGCGACGGCCGCGAGTACCGCTTCGAGACCAAGGCCCTCGTGCCGCTCGACCACCCGTCGTGCACGCTCTCGAACCTGAACGTCTCGAACCTCCAGGACGACGGCGTCGCGCCCGAGCAGCAGTTCCTCGACTACGCCGCGACCACCCCGAACGGCTGGACCGGCGGCGACTCGACCTACTCGGTGCGCCTGCCCGACGGGGACCTGCTGTGGCTGTTCTCCGACACGTTCTTGGGGCCGCTCAACAGCGACGGCACCAGACCGGTCACCGCGCCGCTCATCAACTCCACGTTCGTCAGGCAGGACGGGAGCGGCCTGAGCACCATCCAGGGCGGCACGGCCGCGAACCCGGAGGCGATCATGCCGCCCCCCGAGGCCAACCACTGGTACTGGCTCGGCGACGGGATGATCTCCCGCCAGAACGGGACCGACTACCTGCAAGTGGTGTTCCAGGAGTACCTGCGGTTCGGGACCGGCGACTGGGACTGGCGGTTCGATCAGAACGTCGTCGCCACGTTCTCCCTTTCGAACCTCAAGGACCCCTTGCGGGTCGAGGCCCTGCCCTCGCAGGCGGGGGCCTGGGGCTCGGCGCTGCTCCCGGCCAGCCAGTCCGGGGACGGCTACACGTACATCTACGGGATCGCCGACGCGCCGACGAACAAGAAGCAGCGCATCGCCCGCGTCCACGGCTCCGACCTGGGCGCGACCGCGAAGTGGCAGTACTGGACCGCCGACGGGTGGACCGCGTACGAGTCGGACACCGGCATCGGGCTCAACGGCATCGCCAACGAGTACTCGGTGACCAAGTGGAACAACCAGTACGTGCTGGTCACCCAGGACTCGACGCTCGCGTTCAACAACCAGGTGTACGCGTACACGTCCTGCTCCCCGGCGGGGCCGTTCACGAACCAGAGCCTCGTCTACTCGATGCCGGAGACGGGCCTGTTCGGCTCCTACGGCGACGAGCGGATCTTCGCGTACAACGCGCACCTGCACCCGACGATCAGCTCCGGCAACCGGTTCGTCATGTCCTACAACGTGAACACCTTCGACAGCCGCATGACCGCGGAAGGATCCCACTACCAGGACCCGAGCATCTACAAACCGAGGTTCATCAGCTTCACCCTGAGTTAGGGCCTGGCCCGGGGCCCGCCCCCGGGCGGGCCCCTTTCACGCCCCACGCCTGGAACAGCACCACCGTGGTCGGCACCGGCACCATCCGCACGGCCGCGCGCCGCCGCGCCAGCCACAGCGCCGTATCGCCCAGGTGCGGCATGATCCCGCGCAGCGTCAGCTCCACGCCGTGCCGCCCGCACTCGCGCACCAGCTCCCGGCGGTCCACCAGCAGCGCCGGGTCGTGGACGCCGCGCACCGCGATCCTCGGGATCCGCTCGGCCACACCGATCGCCAGGAACCGGCACAGCGCCGTCGCCGCGAGCGTGTCGACCACCAGCAGCCCGCCGGGCTTCAGCAGCCGGCACGCCTCCGCGACCGCCGCCGCCAGATCCGGGACGTGCTCCAGGATCTCCCCGGCCACCACCACATCGGCGCACTCGTCGGGCAGCGGCACCGCCGCCACGTCCGCCCGCACCGCCTCCACCCCGTGACTTCTCGCCAGCGCCAAGGACTCGCGCGAGACGTCCACGCCCACATGCACGTACCCGTCCACATGCGGCGCCAGCAGACCCGCCCCGCAGCCCAGGTCCACCAGGACCGCGCCCGGCCGCTCCGGCGCCGGGACGAGCGCCCCGCGCGCCGCCGCCAGCCAGTGCAGCACCGCGAACACGCCCCGCGGGCGCCACCACTCCCCGGCCAGATCGTCGTAGAGCGCCGGGTCGTTCGCGGTTCGGGTCTGGCGTGGCATACCGCCAGAGTGGCACACTGATCCGATGACAACGGCCGCGGCGATGCTCCGAGCGCTCGTCCTTGCGTCCCATCCGCTTCCGGCCCTCGCCGTCACCCTCGTCACCGCCGGTCTCGCCGCCTCCGCGGGCCGCTCCGCCTCCGGGATCATCGCGATCGCCGTCGCGATCCTCCTCGGCCAGCTGTCGGTCGGCTGGCTCAACGACCTCGTCGACGCCCCCCGCGACGCCCAGGCCGAACGCGCCGGCAAACCCCTCGCCTCCGGCGAGCTCCACCCCGCGATCGCCTCCGCGGCCATCGCCCTCGCCGCGCCCGCCGCGGTCCTGCTCACCCTCGTCTCCGGCGTCCCCGCCGCCCTCGCGCACCTCGCGGCCCTCGCCTCCGCCTGGGCCTACGACCTCGGCGTCAAGTCCACACCGTTCTCCGTGCTGCCCTTCGCGTTCTCCTTCGGCATGCTCCCCGCGATCGTCTCCCTCGGCCAGCCCGGCACCCCCTGGCCCCCCTTGTGGCTCATGGCCGCCGCCGCGGCCCTCGGCTGCGCCGCGCACTTCGTGAACGTCCTGCCCGACCTCGCCGACGACGCCGCCACCGGCGTCCGCGGCCTCCCGCACCGCCTGGGCCCCTTGGCGACCCGGCTCCTCGCCGCGGGACTCGTCCTCGCCGCCTCCGCCCTGCTCGCCTTCGGACCGCCCGGCCCGCCCTCGGCCCTGGTCCTGGCCGCCGTCCCCTTCGCCGCGCTCGTCCTCGCCGCCGGACTCGCCCTCGGCCGCAGGCCCGGATCGCGCGCCGCGTTCCGCGCCGTGCTCCTCGTTGCCCTTGTCGACGTCGTCCTCCTCCTCCATACTGGGGTCCCTTCGGCCTGAGGAGTGAGCGCATGCCAGCACCGACCGAGTCCAAGGGCGGCGGGGCGCTCGCGCTGGCGCGCGAGCTCGCCCCGCGGTTCGCCGACCGGGCCGCGGCCCACGACGAGCGGGGCCGCTTCCCCGAAGCGGACTTCGCGGAGCTGCGGGAGGCGGGCCTGACCGGGCTCATGGTCCCCGAACGGCTCGGCGGCTCGGGCGCCTCGTTCGCCGAGTACGCAGCGGTCGCGGCGGCGCTGGCGCGGGGCGCGGGCTCGACGGCGCTCATCTTCAACATGCACGCCTCGGTCACCGGCGCGCTCGCGCAGACCCCCGAGCACCTCGTGCGGGCCCTCGGCGCCCCCGAGAGCTTCTTCGCCGCCAGGGACAAGGCCCTCGCCGCGGCCGCCGACGGCGCCCTCTACGGGGTCGCGATGAGCGAGCGCGGCGGCGGCTCGCGCCTGTCGAAGACCACGACCGCCTACCGCCGCAGCGCGAACGGCTACCGGATCACCGGCGCGAAGGCGTTCGTGTCCGGCGCCGGGCACGCTGACGCCTACCTGGTGACCGCCCGCGACGCCGAGTCCGAGGAACCCCTCGTGTCGCACTTCCTCGTGCCCGCCGGGGACGGCATCCGCGTCGAGGAGACCTGGGACTCCCTCGGCATGCGCGCCACCGGAAGCCACGACGTCCACTTCGACGTCGAAGTGGGCGGGGACGCGCTGCTCGGCGGCGTCGAGGGCCTCGCGCTGCTCCTCGCCGAGGCCATGCCGCAGTGGCTCGTCGCCTCCTACGCCGCGGTCTACACCGGGGTCGCGCACGCCGCGGTCGACGCGGCCGCCGCCCACCTCCGCGGCCGCGGGCTCGACGCGCTCGCGAACGTGCGGGCCCGCATCGGCCGCGCCGACGCCGCCGTCGCCGCGGCCGAACTCGTGGTCGCCGAGGCGGCCCGGCGCATCGACGCCGCACCGGGGGAGGAGGACACCAACCGGTGGGTGTGGCGCGCGAAGCTCACCGCCGGGGACACCGCCTTCCAGGTCGCGTCCTCGCTCCTCGAAGCCGCCGGGACCTCCGCGTCCCGCCGCGGCCACCCGCTCGAACGGCTCTACCGGGACGCCCGCTGCGGCGCCCTCCAGCCGGCCACCTCCGACGTGTGCGCCGACTGGCTCGGCGCCGCCGCCCTCGGCGCCGACCCCGACCACGACACCGCGGTCCCGCGGTGGTGACCGCCCGCGCCGCCGGGATCGGCACCGCCCTGCCGCCGCAGTACGAGCAGGACTGGCTGTGGGACAACGTGTTCCGTTCCCACTTCAGCGGACAGCACGGGAACGGCAGCCGCATCGCCGCCCGCATGTTCGACACCGCCGGGGTCGCCCGCCGCCACTCGGCCACCCCGCCGTACGAGCTCGCCGACGCCGCCGACTGGTCCACCGAGGAGCGCATGCGCCGCTACGCCGAACGCGCACCCGCGCTCGGCCTGCGCGCCGTCCGCCAGGCCCTCGCCGCCGCGGGCACCGACGCCGACGAGATCGGCCTCCTCGCCGTCGCCACCTGCACCGGCTACGGCACGCCCGGCACCGACATCGACCTGGCCGGGTCCCTGCCGCTGCGCGCCGACGCCCGGCGGCTCCTCGTGGGCCACATGGGATGCCACGCCGCGATCCCCGCGCTCGGCGCCGTCGCCGACTACACCGCCGCCCACGGGCGGCCCGCGGTCCTGCTCTGCGTCGAGCTCACCTCCCTGCACGTCCAGCCCGCGACCCGCGACATCGACCAGGCCGTCGTCCACGCCCTGTTCAGCGACGCCGCCGCCGCGATCGTCGTGCGCCCCGACGACACGCCGGGCCTGCGGGTCGTCGACGTCGCCGCCCGCACCGACACCGTCCGCCGCGGCCACATGACCTGGCGCGTCACCGACCTCGGCTTCCGCATGGGCCTCTCACCCGAAGTCCCCGAGGCCCTGAGCGAGCACGTCGGCCCGCTCGTCAAGGACCTCCTCGCCCGCCACGGCCTCGACCGCTCCGAGGTCGCCGCGTGGGCCGTCCACCCCGGCGGGCCCCGCGTCCTCGACGCCGTCGCCGCCGGACTCGACCTCGCCCCGACCGCCCTCGACCCGTCCCGGAAGGTCCTCGCCGAGCACGGCAACTGCTCCTCCGCGACCGTGCTCCTCGTCCTCGACGAGATCCTCAAGGCCGGGCCCCCGGACGGCCCGGTCGTCATGCTCGCCTTCGGCCCCGGCCTCACCCTCTACGCCGCGCTCCTCGCCTGAAAACCGGTACGGGTCCGCCGAGGGCCCGTGATATGTTCGGCGCCATGTCCTCACCCGAAGCGTCCAGACCCGGGCCGCCGCACCGCCGGCGGCCCTGACGCCCGTGTGAGCCCCAGCCCCGCTTCCCGAGCGGGGCCGTCTCTCCGCGCGCCCGGCGCCGCGGCGGTCACCAGCCGACCGTCCGCTTCTTCCGGAGAGACACACCCATGCCGTTCGTCCTGTACATGCTCGCCGTCGCCGTGTTCGCGCAAGGCTCCTCCGAATTCATGCTCGCCGGGCTCCTGCCCGACATCGCCGCCGAACTCCACATCACCGTCGCCCGCGCCGGCCTCCTCACCTCCGCGTTCGCCGCGGGGATGGTCCTCGGCGCGCCGCTCATGGCCGCGGCCGGGCGCCGCTGGCCCCCGCGCGCCTCGCTCGCGGCCTTCCTCGCCCTGTTCATCGCCGCCCACGCCGCCGGAGCCCTCACCGACTCCTTCGCGGTCCTCCTCGCGACCCGCGCGGTCGCCGCGCTCGCCAACGCGGGCTTCCTCGCCGTCGCCCTCGCCACCGTCGCGCTCCTCGTCCCCGCCGACGCCCGCGCGAGGGCCCTCGCGATCCTCCTGGGCGGCACCACGCTCGCCCTGGTCGCCGGGGTCCCCGCCGGGGCCGTCCTCGGCGAGGCCCTCGGCTGGCGCGCGACCCTGTGGGCGGTCGCGGCCCTCGCCGCGCCCGCGCTCGTCGCCGTCGCGCTGGCCGTCCCCGACCGGTCCGCGGCCGCCGGACCGGTCGCCCTGCGCACCGAGCTGGCGGTCCTGAAGCGCCCCGGCGTGCTGCACGTCCTCGCGCTCGGCGTCCTCGTCAACGGCGCGACCTTCGGCGCCTACACCTACCTCGGGACGCTCGCCCCGGGCCGCGTCCCGCTCGTGCTGGCGCTGTTCGGCATCGGCGCGTTCCTCGGCGTCCTCGCCGCCGGTCGCCTCGCCGACCGGCACTGGCGGGCCCTCCTCGCCTGGGGCGGGCCGCTGCTCCTCGCCGGGTGGCTCGCGCTCGCGCTCATCCCGGTCGCCCTGCTGCCCTTGGCGTTCGTACTCGGCGCGCTCGCGTTCGCGGTGGGCAGCACGCTCATCGGACGCATCATGGCCGCCGCGCAGGACGCGCCCACCATGGGCGGGTCCTACGCGACGGCCGCGCTCAACGTCGGCGCGATGCTCGGCCCGGTCCTCGCAGGGATCGGCTACGACGCCGCCGGGCCGACCGGCCCGGCGCTGGTGAGCGCCGGACTGGTCGCGGCCGCGGTCACCGTGCGAGCGCTCCGACGCTGAACGGCTGCGGCGCGCGGACCGGTGCCGCGCGCCGCAGCGCCAGCCACCCGGCGACCGCCAGGTACGCCAGCAGCACCGCCGTCCCGGCCCAGCCCGGCAGCGGATAGAACCCAGCCGACGGCACGTAGTAGCCCGTCACCTGCGGGTACTCGGCCACAGCCTGCTTGAGCGCGAACACCGCCGCCGGAGTGGTCCGCAGCAGCCACTGCGCGACCGCGTCCGGGAACAGCGGCAGCACGCCGACCGCCAGCGGCACCGCGATGAGGACCACCGCGACCGCCGTCGCCGCCCACGTGCGGCGCAGCCACGCGCCGATCGCATACGCCAGCACCGAACTCAGCGCGAGCGCCGCCGCAGCCCCGGCCGCGATCCGCGCCGCGTCCCACACCGGGAGCGGCTCGACCGGGACCCCGTTGCCCTCCAGCACCGCGGTCCCGGCCCCGATCGCGACGCCCGCCGCGACCAGCCCGACGAGGAGCACCGCTGTCCCCAGCACGGTCGCGCGGGCCGCGAGGTCGTTGCGCCCCAGGACGTCCCGCGACGCCCCGAACCGGGCCGCCGCCACGACGAGCACCGCCAGCGCGAACGGCAGGCCCATGAGGAGCCGGTCCACCGTGGCGATCCCCTCGACACCCGCGGGTCCGATGTCGCCGGTGCCGCCGACGGTCCACGTCCCGCCGTCCTCGACGCCGCCGGAGGCGTTGTGGAGCCGTTCCCAGTCGGTCTGGTTCATCTGCCCGACCGACTCGCTGGCCCATTCACCCGTGCCGCCTTCGACATCGACGTTGTCGAACACGCCGACGGCCTGCGTGAACCGCGACTCCGGCAGCCCCGCGCCCAGCGCCGTCTCGCGCACGGTCAGGTCCCCGGGGGACGTGGCGAACATACCGGCCTGGACGGTCTCGGGGAGCCCGTCGAGGACCGCGGTCCCGACCTCCTCCCACGCCTGCCCGTCCGTCGAGGCCGAGGCGGTGATCCGGTCGCCGTCGCGCTCCAGCCGCAGCCACACCGGCGTCCCCGGCTCGACCGCGGGCCCGGCCGCGTCCTCGGTGTACCCGTGCTGGAACCGCACCCCGTGCCCGCCGGTGAGCATGAGCGCGGCGTAGTCCGAGCCCTGCTCGAGCCCGTCCTTGAGGATGATCCCGGTCTTCGCCCACGGGACCAGGCCAGGGACGATCTCGTCGTGGTCGGGCGGCGGGTAGGTGATCGTGCCGGTCATGTCGGCCAGGCGCACCGTGACCGACCCGTCGGGGCCGAGCCCCTGGTGGACGAACCAGAACCGGTCGGCGACGGCGGTCCCGTCGCCCGAGGCGGGCGTCTGCGGGCAGGGGCCGTCGCACGAGGACCGGCTGCCCGCGGCCGTCAGCAGCGCGAGTCCGACGAGGACGGCCGCGGCGGCGGCGAGGGCGATGAGCCGAGCGGGGCGGCGCAGCGCCCCCAGGGCCCGCGGGCAGTGCCGGACGGTGCGGCCGAGGGCCGCGCACGTGGCGTGCAGTTGCTTCTTCATGCCCGGAGTTCTACGCGCTCATCGATGACACGGGCCGCAGCGAACCCGTTAGGCCCCTGTTATCCCGGGGCGGGCATCCTTGGACCCATGGTGAAGACGAGGACGCGGTTCACGGTCCTGTACGGCGCCGCGTTCCTGGTCTGCGGGGCGGGGCTCCTCGCGCTCGTGTTCGCCCTCGCCGGCGGCGACCTCTCGGACACGCAGCCGGTGCCCGGCCAGGGCACCGCGAGCCCCGACGAGCAGATCGCGGCCCTCCAGCGGCGGCTCGCCGAACTCGACGACCTGCATTCGCGGCAGATCCTCACCGCGTGCCTGAGCGCGTTCGCGCTCATGGTCGTCGTGTCGCTCCTCGTCGGCCGCGTCCTCGCCAAGCGGGTCCTGCGGCCCCTGCGGCGCATCACCGCCGTCACCCGCGAGATCACCGCCGAGCACCTGGACCGCCGCCTCGCCCTCCCCGGCCCGCGCGACGAGGTCACCGACCTCGCCGACACCGTCGACGACCTCCTGGGCCGCCTCGAGGCGTCCTTCGCGGCGCAGCGCCGCTTCGCCGCCGACGCCTCCCATGAGCTGCGCACCCCGCTCGCGACCATGCGCGCCACCGTCGACGTCGCCGCCGCCAAGCCCGCCGCCCCCGCGCCCGTCACCGCCCTCGCCGAACGCCTCCGCCCCCAACTCGACCAGGTGGACCGGCTCCTCGACGGCCTCCTCGCGCTCGCCCGGTCCCAGCACGGCGCAGTCGCCGCCGACGGCGCCGTGGACCTCGCCGCGGTCGCGGCCGCCGCGATCGAGGCCCGCGCCGCCGACATCGCCGCCGCCCGCCTCACCGTCACGACCACCGCCGAACCGGGCACCCGCGTCCGCGGCGACACCGCGCTCCTTGCACGCATGGTCGGCAACCTCGTCGACAACGCCGTCGACCACAACGAATCCGGCGGCGCCGTCGCCGTCACCACCGCCCTCGCCGACACTGCCGTCCGCTTCAGCGTCCGCTCCTCCGGGCCCGTCCTCGACCAGGCCGCCGTCGACGGCCTCGCCCGCCCCTTCCACCGCCTCGCCGCCGACCGCACCGGCTCCGACCGCGGCTCGGGACTGGGCCTCGCGATCGTCCGCGCCGTCGCGGCCGCCCACGGCGGCGCGCTCACCCTCACCGCCGCCCCCGAAGGCGGCCTGACCGCCGCGGTCGAGCTCCCGGCGGCCCCGCGATGAGGGTCCTCGTCGTCGAGGACGCCCGCGCGCTCGCCGAGGTCGTCGCCGAGGGCCTGCGCGACAACGGGATGGCCGTCGACCTCGCCTTCGACGGCCTCGCCGCCGCCGAGAAGCTCGGCCACACCGCCTACGACGTCCTCGTCCTCGACCGCGACCTCCCCGGCCTGCACGGCGACGCGGTCTGCCGCCTCGTCGCCGACCGCGACGACCGGCCCATGATCCTCATGCTCACCGCCGCGGGCGGCCCCGACGACCGCGTCTCCGGCCTGGTCCTCGGCGCCGACGACTACCTGCCGAAGCCGTTCCACTTCCCTGAACTCGTGCTCCGCGTCCAGGCCCTCGCGCGGCGCCGCCCCGACGCGCGCCCGCGCACGCTCCGCGCCGCCGGGATCGAACTGGACCCGGTGCGGCGCACCGCGGTCCGCGACGGCCGGGTCCTGTCCCTGTCGGTGAAGGAGTTCGCGGTCCTGGAGGCGCTCATGCACGCCAGCCCCGGGTTCCTCTCGGCCGAGCGCCTCCTGGAGCAGGTGTGGGACGAGCACGCCGACCCGTTCACCAACACCGTCGCCGTCACCGTGGGCCGCCTGCGCCGCAAGCTCGGCCCGCCCGCGGTCCTCGCGACCACCCCGGGCGTGGGCTACCGGCTGGAGTGACGGCGGGCGCGCGAGCTGATCTTGCGGGCCATGAGCGACGCCGACGCGGCGATCACGGTGACGTTGAACGCCATCTGCACCGTCAGCAGGGTCCGCGCGATCTGGCCCTGCGCGTGGACGTCGCCGAAGCCCACCGTCAGGAGCGTGCTCAGCGCGAAGTAGAGCGCGTCGACGCGGGTCGCGAGCCCGGCGAACTCGTCGGGCCGGTGGACCGCGAGGCCGTAGTCGGCGAGCGCGAACACGAGGACCCCGCCGAGGACGGCGACGAGGAGCCCGCCGAGCGGCGCGTCCGGGTCGCGCAGCTGCCGGACCGCCTCCCAGCGGGCGACCAGCGCGATCGTCGCGAGCATGACCGCGGTCGCGGTCCACCGCAGGACCAGCACGCCCGTGTCGGCGTCGGACCGCATCGGCACCACCGTGTACGCGACGGCGAGCGCGACGCACACGACCGCGTACCGCCACGGCGCCGGGAGCCGGAACCGCCTCACGCCGCCGCCTCCTCGGCCCGGGGCCGGTCGAGGGCCCGGCCGGTCACGAACGCGACGACGACCGCGATGAGCACCACCGGGGTCATCGACGCCGCGTCGGCGCCGAGCAGCAGCGTCACCAGGATCGCCGCCGACACCGGCAGCGGCAGGACCGCCACCGTGGCCGCCCCCATCCCGGCCGCCAGCGCGGGCACCGCCCCGAACCCGGGGAGCGCGCTGAGCAGGACGCCTGCGGCCGCGCCGAGGAACAGGCCCGGGAAAATCGGGCCGCCGCGCAGCGCCGCCAGCGACACCGCGTACGCGACGCCCTTGAAGACGAGGACCGCGACGAGCGCGCCGATCCCGATCGCCTCCGGGTCCGAGCTCAGCTCCGCGAGCGAGCCCTGCCCCGACAGGAGCACGTCGACGGGGGAGCGGCCGGTGAGCAGCGCGTACGCGCCCGCGCAGACCGCGGTCACCGCGACCGCGATGAGCGCCATGGTCATCGGCCGCCGCTGCGCCACGGGAGCGAGGCGCCGGCCGAGCGCGTGGATCTCCCGGACGCCGACCGCGATGAGCACCGCCGCCGGTACCGTCCACAGCAGGTCCGTGACGTGCAGCGACGCGTCCGGCAGGCCCGGCAGCTCCAGTGAGGACACCGGCAGGCCCGTCCACGACCCGAGCCCGGTGAAGATGAGCGCGCCGACGCCCGCCGACAGCAGGCACGGCAGCAGCAGCCGCGTCAGCTTCGGCCCCGCGAACCCGACGGCCTCAAGGATGAACACGGCCGCGACCAGCGGGCTGCCGAAGATCACGGCGACGGCCGCGGCCGACCCGGACGTCCCGACGAGTCCCGCGGCGGGCGTGTCCTGCGTGCGGCGCGCGAGCATGAGCGCGGTCGCCGCGCCGACGGCCATGAGCGGCGCCTCCGGGCCGAGGACGACGCCGAGCGGCAGACCGCCGACCGCGGCGAGCAGCACGCCCGGCAGGTACGCGGGCTTGACGGGCTCGGCCGAGAGGCCGTTGATCGGCAGGTGCCCGGCCCCGCCGGGCGTCCACTTGATCGCCGCGCCCGTGACCAGGCCGCCCACCAGCAGCCACGGGGCGGGCCACCACCACGGGACCGGGTCGAACCCGAGGTCCGCGGGCAGGTCCTCCCAGACGAGGGCCGTCAGGCGGTGCAGCAGCGCCAGGAACGCGAAGGCCACCGCCGACACCGGGACGCCGATGAGCCCCGCGAGGAGCAGCAGCTTCAGATACGGGCCGTTGCGTGCCAGCTGCGCCAGCCGCCCGGCCCCCGGTTCCGCCCCGTCGTCCACCGCGCCCCCTCACCCGTCACAGTGGATCTTCCACCGCGCGGGGGCCCGGCACCGGGCGTTCGCGCAAACGCCCCCGAGGTCAGCGTGCGCCGACGGGCCGCAGCGCGGCCATCGTCCGGTCCAGGGACGGGGCGAACTCGTCGGGGTCGCACGCGGGGAACGCCGCCGCGTGCAGGCATGCGAACGCCCCGCCGACCATGGCCCGCAGCACCACCGGGTCCGCGTCCTCCGACCGCGCGAGCAGCGCGTCGGTGAGCATCCGCTGCAGCAGCTCCAGGCGGCACAGGTACGAGGCGAGCAGCCGCGGGCTCCGGTCGATAATTCGCTGGATCGCGGCGTCGTGCTCGCGCGATACTGGGTCGCCGAAGCGCTCGACGACCGGGTCGAAGGCGCGCCGCAGCGAGTCCCATTCGTGCTCGCCCGCGGGCCGCGCCGCCAGCCGGGCCGCGAGGTCCTCGCCCAGCCGCTCCAGGCTGTCGAGCACGACCTCGTCCTTCGAGGCGAAATAACGGAAGAACGACCGCTGCGACATGCCGACGGCCGCGGCGATCTCGTCGACCGTCGTCTCCTCGAAGCCCTTGTCGACGAACAGCTCCTCGGCGGCCCGTGCAATGCGCGACTGCACGGCCCGACGTGACACTTCTCGCAGACTCCCACCGGCGCTCATGATCGGATGGTAGCAACTGCAATGATTGACAGTCACTGACACATCCGGTGCGTCAGCGCCGTCACCACAGCGCGGACCCGGCGGCACCGGCCGCACAACACCCGAAGGATCCCCCCAGAATGAGCGTTGACCAGCGACCGGCCGACACACCGCCGTCCGCCGAATCCGCCGAACCGGCCCCCTCCGAAGGGGTCCCCGCCCAGATCAAACTGGTGCTCGGCGTGCTCCTGGTGGCCGCGTTCGTGATGATCCTCAACGAGACCATCATGGGCGTCGCGCTGCCCGAGCTCATGGAGCAGTTCAGCCTGACCGCCGCGACCGTCCAGTGGCTCACCACCGGCTTCATGCTCACCATGGCCGTCGTGATCCCCATGACCGGCCTCATCCTCCAGCGGTTCACCACGCGCACCGTGTTCATCGCCGCGATGACCCTGTTCACCGTCGGCACGGTCCTGGCCGCCGCCGCGCCGGTCTTCGGCGTCCTCGTCGCCGCCCGCGTCATCCAGGCCAGCGGCACCGCCGTCATGCTGCCGCTGCTCATGACCACCGTCATGACGTTCGTCCCCGCCGACCGGCGCGGGCGCACCATCGGCTTCATCACCATCGTCATCGCCGTCGCCCCCGCGATCGGCCCGACGTTCTCCGGGTTCATCCTCTCCCAGCTCACCTGGCACTGGATGTTCCTGTCGGTGCTGCCGATCGCCGTCCTCGGCCTCGTCCTCGGCGCCCTGAAGATCCAGAACCTCGGCGAGACCCGCCCGGTGAAGTTCGACCTGCTCTCCGCGCTGCTGTCCGCGGTCGCCTTCGGCGGCCTCATCTACGGCCTCAGCTCCATCGGCGAGGCCGCGGCCGGCGCCCACACGCCCGTCCCGCCGTACGCGGCGATCGGCGCGGGCGCGGTCTCCCTGGCCCTGTTCGTGCTGCGGCAGCTGCGCCTCCAGCGCACCGACTCGGCGCTGCTGGACCTGCGCGTGTTCCGCTCGCGCTCGTTCACCGTCGGCGTCGTCATGCTGCTGGTCTCCATGGCCGCCCTGTTCGGGTCGCTCATCCTGCTGCCCATGTACCTCCAGAACGTCCTGGAGCTCACCACGTTCCAGACCGGCCTGGTGGTCCTCCCCGGCGGCCTCGCCATGGGCCTCACCGGCCCCACGGTCGGCCGCCTCTACGACAAGCTGGGCCCGCGCCCGCTGGTCATCCCCGGTTCGTTCGGCGTGTTCGGGGCCCTCGCCCTGCTGACGCTGCTCGACCAGGCGAGCCCGGTGTGGTTCGTCGTCGTCATCCACGTCCTCATGAGCCTGAGCCTGAGCCTGCTCATGACGCCGCTCATGACGTCGTCGCTGGGGTCGCTGAAGATGGAGCTGTACTCGCACGGCAGCGCCGTCCTCACCACGCTCCAGCAGGTCGCGGGCGCCGCGGGCACCGCCGTGTTCATCACGCTCATGACCACGGGCACGAAGGCGAGCCTGGAGTCGGGCGCCGGGGCGATCACCGCCACGGCCGACGGCATCCACACCGCGTTCCTGTGGGGTGCCGGGATGGCCGTGATCGCCGTGGCCGCGGCGTTCCTGGTCCGCAAGCCCGCCGTCGACGGCCAGGAGCCCGCGCTCGCCGCGCACTAGCTCCGCAACGACACCACCGGGCCCGGCCGCACTGCGCGGCCGGGCCCGGTCGCGTTCGTCAGCCGGTCCGCCCGGAGCGGTAGAGGCCCACGAGGACGCCGTAGCGGGCCTCGCCCTCGGCCTCCTCGAGGCCGTTGACGAGCGCTTCGAGGGTCTCGCGCACGTGCCGGGCCTGGGCCTCGGTGAGGCGGACGCCCCGCAGGACCAGCAGCGGGTCGTCGGCGTCGGTGACGATCTCGTCGGCGACGGCCGCGAGGACGATCTTCGTGGTCTCGCCGGTCTCGTAGTGCAGCCTGCGGAAGGCGCGCTTGAAGTACTGCTCGGTGCCGCCGCGGACCTGCCGCTCGTGGTCGAGGACCACCAGGCCCGCCTCGCGCAGGAGCTTCAGGTGGTGGCCCGCGCTGCCCTTGCTGATGCCGAGGTCGGCGGCCAGGCCGCTCAGGGTCGCGGGCCGCTCCCCGAGCGCGAAGAGCAGCCGGTGCCGGACCGGGTGCGCCAGGGCCCGGTACTGCTGCGGGGTCGAGACCGTCATGTCGGGGGCGTGCGCTTCGTCCATGAAATTAAGTGTCCAGAAAACTGGACACTTTGTCAACGGCGTGGTTCACTTCTCGGTATCACCCGCCCTGCACGGAGGTCCCCGATGAACGCCGCCATCCCGCACATCGCGAAACTGCTCCACGAGCACTACGTGTTCCCCGACGTCGCCGCCGAACTCGGCGGCCTCCTCGCCGCCCGCGCCGCCGAGGGCCGCTACGACGGCGCCGGCCAGGCCCGCCTCGCCGAGCTCGTCACCGCCGACCTGCAATCGGTCAACGGCGACCTCCACCTGCGCCTCAAGCACAGCGAGGCCGAACTCGAGGAGCACCACGACGACGAGGAGACCCAGATGCGCCAGCTGGGCGAGTGGGCCGACCTCGCCTGCGGCGGCGTCGCCAACGCGACCCGCCTCCCCGGCAACGTCGGCCTCCTCAAGATCGCGCCGCTCCTGTTCCCGCCCTCCGTCGCGGCCGACAAGGTCACCGCCGCCCTCCACCTCCTCGCCTCCACCGACGCGCTCATCCTCGACCTGCGCGAATGCCTCGGCGGCGACCCGAACATGGTCGCCTGGGCCTACGGCTTCTTCACCGGCCCCGAACCCGTCCAGCTCTCCGGCATGGCCCACCGCGACCCCGCCGACCTCCACCAGCTGTGGTCCTCCCACGTCCCCGGCCCGAAGTTCGGCCCCGACAAGCCGATGTGGGTCCTCACCAGCGCCACCACGTTCTCCGGCGGCGAAGCCCTCAGCTTCGACCTCCAGGAGCGCGGCCGCGCCGCCGTCGTCGGCGAGCGCACCAAGGGCGGCGCCCACCCCCGCAACAGCTTCAAAGTGGACACCCACCTGGAGGTCACGATCCCGACCGCCCGCTCCGTCAGCCCGATCTCCGGCGGCAACTGGGAGGGCACCGGCGTCGCCCCCGACGTCCCCGTCCCCGCCGCCGACGCGCTCCCCGCCGCCCACCGCCTCGCCCTCGAAGCGGTCCTCGGCCTCGGCGCCGACGGCTTCCGCGCGCAGGTCGCCGCCGAGGCCCGCCAGGCCCTCGCCGACCTGGAGAGCGCCGCGGCCGCCGCGTGATGCATTGCGGTGCAGCCGGTCCCCGGCGAACCTGAAAGCCGGGGCCCGGCACGGCGGCGTATCGTGTGGCGCACCGAGGGGCGGCAGAAACCACCACCGCCCCGCCCATAACGGTCGCACCCCGCCCTGGACGTCCCCGAACCCGCAAGGAGACCTCACTTGCAGCGCACCACCCCGATGCTCGGCGTCATCAACCTCCTCATGGAGGGCCAGCGCCGCGGCGAATCACGCAACAACGCCAAAGTGGACGCCGTCTTCGACAAGCTGACCGCGAAGGCCCGCAAGGACTCCGGCACCACCGACCTGGTCCTGTCCGACGAGGACGCCGCGATCATGGAGAGCCTGCGGTTCCTCCTCCACTGCTGGGCCGCCACCCCCGCCCTCTCCGGCGTCGGCTGGCGCTCCGCCAAGGACATGGTCGAGGCCCGCATCTCCAACCTGCTCACCGTCCGCCGCCTGCAAGCCGACCACCCGCAGGTCCGCGACGAGGTCGTCGAGCGCCCCATCTTCGTCCTCGGCCTGCCCCGCACCGCGACCACGCTCACCCAGCACATCATCGCCGGGTCCGACCACGCCCGCGCCCCGTACCTGTGGGAGATGTACTACCTCGGCCTCGAACCCGACGCCGAGGAGCGCCGGCGGCGCATCCGCAAGACCCAGAAGCGCCTCGACATGACCCTCCTCATGTCCAAGACCTGGCAGCACATCCACCCCACCAACGCCGAATGGCCCGAAGAGGACTACTGGCTCAAGTTCCACGCCACGTTCCACACCACCGTCGCGCCCCTGCCCGGCTACCTCGACTGGTACCGCACCTCCTACGACCGCGACACCGACTTCCGGTTCGTGCGCGACGCCCTCCAGGTCCTCCAGGCCGGGCGCCCCCGCCAGCGGTGGGTCCTCAAGCACCCCGGGAACCTCTTCAACCTCGACTCGATCCTCCGCGTCTTCCCCGACGCCCAGATCGTCCTCACCCACCGCGACCCCAACACCGTCATGTCCTCGCTGTGCTCCATGGTGGAGAGCCTCTACAGCATCCACCTCAAGCGCGGCGCCGTCGACCCCAAGGCCATCGGCCGCCAGTGGCTCCACGAGCTCGCCTCCGGCATGGACCAGTGCCGCCGCGTCCGCGCCGAGAACGCCAGCCCCGGCCGCTTCATCGACGTCAAGTACCACCGCCTCACCGGCTCCCCCCACAACGCCGTCCCCGAGCTGTTCCGCCAGCTCGACCTCCCCTGGGGCCCCGACGACGAGGCCCGCCTCGACGAGCAC
The DNA here is from genome assembly GCA_040643255.1 of Glycomyces sp. NPDC047369. Taxonomy (GTDB): domain Bacteria; phylum Actinomycetota; class Actinomycetes; order Mycobacteriales; family Micromonosporaceae; genus Glycomyces. The sequence continues at coordinate 279,740 of JBEYTX010000008.1, forward strand.
CTCACCCGCACCGGCCAGGGCGGCGGCCGCGACGGCGTCCGCCGCCACGAGCACTCCCTCATGGGCTACGGCCTCGACCCCACCGAAGTCGACGACGCCTTCGGCAGCGACTACATGCGCCTCGCCGCCGGCTGACCGCCCCGGCGCCGTCCCGTCCTCACCTGAAGTCGCGGGACGGCGCCGACGGGCTGTTCAGGTCCAGCTCGACCAGCTTGTACGCCACGATCATCGGCATCGCGCTCGCGTGCGCGTCGACGGCCTTCTCCACGGTCCCCTTGATGCGCAGGGCCTTCGCCACGGTCGCGACCGACTGCCACCGCTTCCACAGGCCCTGCGAGCACACCACGTTCGCGATGCCCGTCTCGTCCTCCAGGCTCAGGAACGTCACGCCCTTCGCGGTCGAGGGGCGCTGACGGTGGGTGACGATCCCGGCGACCTCGACCCGCTTGCCGTCCTTCATGTGCGGGAGCCGCCGCGCCGGGAGCACCCCGTCGGCGTCGAGGCCCGCGCGCACCAGCTCCATCGGGTGCGTCTCCACCGACAGGCCCAGGCCCGTGTAGTCGGCGCGCGCCAGTTCGGCCGCGCTCATCCCCGGCAGCGTCGGCGGCGGCGCCGCCGGGCCCGTGCCCGGGATCGTCCCGGGCCGCTCGTCCACAGTGCCCGCCGCCCACAGCGCCTTGCGCCGGTCGGCCTCCAGGCTCCCCAGCGCCCCGGCGACCGCGAGCTTCTCCATCCGGGCCCGGTCCAGCCCCGCCCGCCTTGCCAGGTCCGCCAGCGACGTGAACGGCCCCTCCTCCCGCGCCGCCGCGATCCGCCGCCCCGCCTCGGCCCCGAGCCCCTTGACGTTGTCGAGCCCCAGCCGCAGGTCCGCGACCCCGTGCAGCGGCGCCTCGCACTCCCGCTCCGTCGCGATGAGCGACGCGACCTCCTTGCTGGCGTTCACGTCCGGGGCCAGCACCTCGATGCCGTGCCGCTGCGCGTCGGCGATGAGCGACGCGGGGGAGTAGAACCCCATCGGCTGGCTCGCCAGCAGCCCCGCGTAGAACGCGGTCGGGTACCGGCACTTCAGCCACGCCGAGGCGTACACCAGGTGCGCGAACGAGGCCGCGTGCGATTCGGGGAAGCCGAAGTCCGCGAACGACTTCAGCTGGTCGTAGATCTGGTCGGCCTGCGCGCCTTCGATGCCGTTCTTCTGCATCCCCGCGTACAGGCGCGCCTTCAGCTCTTCCATGCGGTCGGCGGACCGCTTGGCGCCCATGGCCCGCCGCAGCCGGTCGGCCTCCCCGCCGTTGAACCCCGCGGCCGTGATGGCGATCTGCATGAGCTGCTCCTGGAACAGCGGCACCCCGTACGTCTTCGCGAGCGTCTCGTGCAGGATCTCCGGCACCTGCTCGCGCCACGGCTCGCCGTGCCGCCGCCGCAGGTACGGGTGGACCGCCCCGCCCTGGATCGGCCCGGGCCGGATGAGCGCCACCTCCGCGACGAGGTCACCGAACACCTTGGGGCGCAAGCGGGGCAGCGTCGCCATCTGCGCCCGCGACTCCACCTGGAACACGCCCACGGTGTCGGCCCGGCACAGCATCTCGTAGACCTCGGGCTCGTCCGGCGGCAGCTGCCACAGGCGCACCACCCGCCCGTGGAAGTCCCGCACCAGGTCGGACATGCGGTGCAGCGCCTCCAGCATCCCCAGGCCCAGCAGGTCGAACTTCACCAGGTGCGCATCCGCGCAGTCCTCCTTGTCCCACTGGAGGACCGTCCGGTCCTTCATGCGCGCGGGCTCCACCGGCACGACCTGGCTCACCGGCTCCTCGGTGAGCACCATCCCGCCCGGGTGGATGCCCAGGTGCTGCGGCAGGTCCCGCAGTTCGCCCGCGAGGGCCTGCACGTCTTCCGGGATGCCCTCGGCCTCGCCGGGGTCGATCCCGCTCCACCGGTGCAGCCGCTTGGACCACGCCACCGCCTGGTCGTGCCCGTATCCGAGGGCCTTCGCCGCGTCGCGGACCGCCGACCGCGGCCGGTACGTCACGACGTTCGCGACCAGCGCCGCCCGGTCGCGCCCGTACTTCCCGTAGACGTATTGGATGACCTCTTCGCGGCGGCCCGACTCGATGTCGATGTCGATGTCCGGCGGCCCGGTGCGCTCGTCGGACAGGAACCGCTCGAACAGCAGCCCGAACTCCACCGGGTCCACATTGGTGACCCCGAGGACGTAGCAGACCGCGCTGTTCGCCGCCGACCCCCGGCCCTGGCAGAGGATGCCTGTCCGCTCGCAGAACTCCACGATGTCCGCCACGATGAGGAAGTAGCCGCTGAACTTCAGCCGCCGGATCACCCGCAGCTCCTTGTCGAGCTGGTCCCACTGGTCCGCCGCCGCGTCACGCGGCCCGTAGCGTTTCAGTGCGCCTTTCACGGTGAGCTTCGCGAGATAGGAGAAGTCGTCGTGGCGCTCGGGGACCGGGAAGTGCGGCAGCTGCGGCTTCAGCAGCTCCAGGTCGAACGCGCACTCCTCGGCGATCCGCACCGACTCCGCGACCGCCTCCGGGAAGTCCGCGAACCGCAGCGCCATCTCCGCGCCCGAGCGCAGGTGCGCGCCCGCGTTCGCGGGCAGGAACGGGTCGACCTGGTCCAGGGTCGTGCGGGCCCGGATCGCCGCCAGCGCCGCCGCGGCCTTCGCCCGCGCCGGGGCCGCATAGTGCGCGTTGTTGGTCGCCACCACCGGGACCCGGCAGCGCCGCGCCACCGCCGCGAGCGCCTCCATCCGCTCGACGTCCCCCGGCAGGTCGTGGCAGGTCAGCTCGACCGCGACGCGCTCGGCCCCGAACAGGTCGACCAGCCGCCGCAGCTCCCGCTCTGCCGCGTCGGTCCCGCCCGCGTCGAGCGCCGCGTTCACTGGGCCCTTCCGGCAGCCGGTGAGGACCTGCCAGTGCCCACCCGCTGCTGCGGCGAGCGCGTCGAGGTCGTAGCTGGGGCGGTCCTTCTCGCCGCCTTCGAGCTTCGCGGCCGTGATGGCCCGCGAGAGCCGCTTGTAGCCCTCGGGGTCGCGGGTGAGGACGATGAGGTGCCGCCCGACCGGGTCGGCCTGGCCGCGCCGGGCCTTCGGCATGTCGAGCCCCAGCTCGGCCCCGAACACCGTCGGCAGGCGGAGGTCTTTTGCGGCCGTGGCGAACTGGGACACCGCGTACAGGCCGTCGTGGTCGGTGATCGCCAGGCCCCGCAGCCCCAGTCGCTCCGCCTCCGCCGCCAGCGCCGCCGGGGCGTCGGCGCCGTCGGCGAACGAGTAGTGCGAGTGGCAGTGCAGCTCCGCGTACTCAGTCATACCAGCCCACCGCCCGCCACCGGCCGTCCTCGCGGACCAGCAGCGCCGCGCTCCCGTCGGCCAGCTCCACCTGGAGCCGCGCGTACCGGCGCGCCTCCGCGCTCCACCACCGCTCCGCCACCGGCCACGGCCCCGCCCACGCCGCGATCCGGATCCGCCTGCCCCCCAAGGACACCAGCGCCGGGGTCGCCGACAGGTCCCCGCGGGCCGCGACCGTCACCGGCGTCCCCGCCGCGTCGAGGACCTCGACGTCCTCCCCGGTCCCGGTCAGCTGCGGCAGCGGGTCCGGCAGGCCGCCCGGCCACGGCCCCGCCGGCGGCGCCGGGGCGGGCTCGACCTCCCATGCGGCGCTGGCGTACCGCTCGTCGAGGTCGCGGCCGTCGGCGTGCCCGGCGATGCGGACGGCTTCGGGGCCGAGCAGGCTCTGCGCGTGCCGCAGGGCCGCTTCGGCCTTGACGGCGGCGGCGGTCTTGGCGCCCCACAGGCCCTGCCCGGCCTGGACGAGGCCGACCAGGCCGCCGGGGGCGAGTTCGAGGGAGGTGACGGCGTTCGCGGCCTCGTCGCCGCCGTGGACGAGCGGCCCGGCGGCGAGCCAGCCCTCCAGCTGCCAGCGGACGCGGCGGGCGAGGTCGGACGCGGTGATCGCGGGGTCGACCTGCCAGGTCCGGCGCCGCTCCAGGCCGCTGCCGGTGCGGGCGGTGACGGTGATGCGGGTGCAGGTGAGGTTGCGCTCGTCGAGGACGCGCAGGAGCCGCTCGGCGAGGGGCCGGGCCGCGAAGACGGCGTGCTCGACCGTCTCGTACGGGGTCTCGGGGGTCTCGGCGACGGTGAGCTCGGGCGCGGCCGGGCGGGGCACGAGCGGGCGGGCGAAGCGCCCGGCCGCGAGGATCTGGGCCCGCCGCACGGGCGCGCCGAACCGCTCGGCCACGGCCTGCGGCGGGAGCTCCCGGAACCTCCCGAGCGTGTCGATCCCCAAGTGCCGCAGGGTCTCGCAGGTCTCGGCGTCGACCAGGCCGGTGGCGAGGAGGTCGGTGACGTCCCTCCCGGCGAGGAACGCGGCGTCGCCGCCGGGCGGCACGATCCGGCCGTCCCGGGCGGCCAGGACCGCAGCGAACAGGCCGTCGGCGACCCCGGTGAGGCAGTCCCGGTCGACCAGGCCGGTGACGGTGTCGATGAGCCGCTCGCAGAACACGGCCTCGTTCCCGGCCCCGGCGCGCAGCGGCACGGCCGCGACGCCGGGTTCGAGGACCTCGACGTACGGGGTGAGCAGGTCGAGCGCTTCCAGGACCGGTTCGAACGCGGCGGCGTCCTCGCCGTCCCAGTCCAGGAGCCGCATCACCAGGACCCGGCTCGGGGCCCGCCGGACGCGGGCGGTCATCGCGGTTCACCCCGGCCTTGGCGGGCGGCAGGGTTCGCAGCGCCGCGGGCGCGCAGGTCCATGACCCCGCGGCGCGGCTCCGCGCCGCCCGGCCCGGTCCGCGGTTCGGCGGCGCCTCCGCTGCGCCCCTTGCCGCCGCGCGGCTCGACGGCGCGGTCGCGCAGGTCGAGGACGTGCTCGGGCGGCCTGCCGCCGTACGGCCAGATCGAGGCCCGCCGCACGCCGCCGGAGCGCCAGCGGGAGGCCACTTCGAGCTCGCACGCGTTGATGCGCCCGGCGCCCCAGCGGCGCCCGGCGTTCTCGCGCAGGCCGTTCCAGCGGGCCCGCGACACTTGCAGCCGGGTGTCGGCCCCGGCCACGGGCCGGGTCTCCCACCACACGATGGAGGTCCCGCTGCCGCGGGCGCGCGCGGTGAGGCGCCGCGCCTGCGCGGGGCTGAGGCCCTCGCTGGGCACGACGATCACGGCGACGCCCTCGGCCAGCGCCCCGGCCGCCTCGGCGACGCGTCCCCCCGGGTCGACCAGCGCGACCCGCCCGAGTTCGACCCCGGCCGCGGTCGCCGCGAGCGGGTACACCCGCGGCAGCCCGACCAGGGCGCACCAGGCTCCGGCGCCGGTGGGGCCGGCGAGGAGGCGCCAGAGGAGGGAGGTGGCGCCGCGGTGGGTGGCGGTGATTGCGGTCACGGTGGCGAGGCCGCCGTGGGGGAGGAGGGCGGAAATGTCGGGGGTGACGGGCAGGATGGTCTTCGGGGGCCCGATGACGGCGGGTCTGCGGCTCTCGTCCTGCTCCGCGCCGTGCGGCACCGCCACGCCGGCCCCGGCGGCGGGCCCGGCCGCGCTGGGCGCGGCCGCGGCACCGGTGCCGCCTGCGGCGGCGCGGCGCAGGTCCGCGCCGGTGCGCAGGCCGAGCTCAGCGGCCAGTGCGGCCGCGACTGTAGTCGCCACCAGAACCCCCGTGCTGTGTCGAACATGTGTATCAAGATCAACTTACCGAACGCGGCGCCCCGTGCAACTTAAAACGGGTGTTCGATAAATCTCGCGCGAGGGGTGTGCTCGACGCCATGCCACCCGGACGGGTGACAATGCGGCTGCGACCCCCCGCGCGGCCGCTTTTCTGTCGGACTCCCGGGCAAGGATCGCCGCCAGGGTCCCCTGGGTGGGTGGGGGCTAGGGATGGCTATACGGCCTGCGGCACTTAACGCTACTAATCGAGACATGGCTATATGGGAAAGTCTGTGCTAAGGTCTGACTACTTCTTGCAAGACCTGCAAGAAATCATCTGGGAACGGCAAGAACCGACGAGACCGACAACCACGCCCCACAGGAGCCCGACATGACTCGCGGACCCCGCCGCCGTTCCCGGCTGCTCGCCGCCTTCCTCGCACTGGCCGCCGCGCTCATGGCGCTGGCGGCCGTCCCCGCCGCGACGGCCGCCGCCGGCACCGCCACCGTCTACTACCGCGCCTCCTCCGGCTGGACCGGCGCCAACATCCACTACGCCCCCGACGGCGCCGCCTGGACGACCGTCCCCGGCGTCCCCATGACCGCCGCCTGCACCGGCTGGTACGTCCGCACGATCGACCTCGGCACCGCGGTCGGCGCGCAGGTCGTCTTCAACAACGGCGCGGGCACCTGGGACAACAACGGCGGCGCGAACTACCGGATCGGCTCGGGCGACGTCACCGTCGCGGGCGGCCAGGTCGGCGCCGGGAACCCCTGCGGTGGCGACGAAGCCGTCGTCTACTACGACCTCACCTCCATGGGCTGGACCCAGGCCTACCTCCACTACGCGATCGCGGGCGTGTGGACCACCGCGCCCGGCGCCGCCATGGCCGAACCGGCCTGCGCCGGATGGGCCCGCCTCACCGTCCCGCTCGGCTCCGCGACCGGCCTGACCGCCGCATTCAACAACGGCGGCGGCGTCTGGGACAACAACGGCGGCGCCGACTATCAGATCGGCGCGGGCGTCACCCTCGTCTCCGACTCCGAAGTGGAGGCCGACGCGGCCGACCCGTGCGAGACCGCCGAGCCCGACACCGTCGCCCCGGCCGCGCCGACCGGCGTCACCGCCACCGTCAACGCCACCACCGTGATCCTGTCGTGGACCGCCGCCACCGACGACGTCGGCGTCACCGGCTACCGCCTCACCCGCACCTCCGCCGACGGCACCGTCACCCGCACCACCGCGTCGACCAAGTTCACCGACGCGAACCTCGACCCCAACACCGAGTACGCCTACACCGTCGCCGCCTACGACGCCGCCGGGAACCTCTCGCCCGCCAGCGGCTCGGCCGCCGCGACCACCGGCGACGCCCCGCCCGCGGCCGCGGGCGGCGAGATGCTCGGCGGCGACCCGCGCCAGGACCCGATCTACTTCGTCATGACCGCCCGCTTCTACGACGGCGACGAGTCGAACAACCGCGGCGGCGCCAAGCACGAGACCTCCGGGAACGCCGAGTACGACGACCCGATGTTCCGCGGCGACTTCTCCGGCCTCATCGAGCGCCTCGACTACATCAAGGCCCTCGGCTTCTCCGCCGTGTGGATCACCCCGGTCGTCCTCAACCGCTCCGACTACGACTACCACGGCTACCACGGGTACGACTTCTACGAAGTGGACGCCCGCCTCGAATCCGAAGGGGCCTCCTACCAGGACCTCATCGACACCGCGCACGCCAAGGACATGAAGATCTACCAGGACGTCGTCTTCAACCACTCGTCCCGCTGGGGCGCGGTCGGCCTGGAGACCCCCACCGTCTACGGCGTCCAGGACGACCAGTGGGGCGACTTCTACGACGACTACAACCCCGACTTCACCTACGACGGCCTCGCCGTCGAGCCGAACTCCGGGCGCTCCTACTACAACGGCGACCTCTGGTCCACCGAGGAACCCGCGGACAACACGTGCCGCAACTGGGGCGTCTTCTCCGGCAACTACAGCGCCGAAGGCTGGCGGGTCTACAACTGCCAGTGGCCCAGCCCCACCTCCGGCATGTTCTCCTCCCAGAACTACCACCAGTGCTGGATCGGGAACTGGGAGGGCGAGGACGCCCGCTCCTGCTGGATCCACGAGGACCTCGCCGACTTCAACACCGAGAACGAAGCGGTGCAGGACTACCTGATCGGCGCCTACGAGCAGTACATCGACATGGGCGTGGACGGCTTCCGCGTCGACACCGCCGTCCACATCCCCCGCGTCACCTGGAACCGGGTGTTCCTGCCCGCGCTCCAAGAGCACCTGGTGGCCAAGTACGGCGAGGAGAAGGCGCAGGACTTCTACATCTTCGGGGAGGTCGCCGCGTTCGTCCACGACCGCTGGAACCGCGGCTCGGTCAACCACTCCGCGCAGTTCTACACCTGGCAGGAGCGGCGCGAGTACGCCGCCGACGACGTGGCCGCCGCGCTCGAGCAGTACGACTGGGAGAACGCCCAGGGCACCGAGAACCAGCCGACCAGCGACAACGCGTTCCTCGACGGGAACACGTACCACGCGCCCGACCACTCGCAGTTCTCCGGCATGAACATCATCGACATGCGCATGCACATGAACTTCGGGGAGGCCTCCAACGCGTTCTTCAACGGCAAGGACTCCGACCCCTGGGTCAACGACGCCACGTTCAACGCCGTCTACGTCGACTCGCACGACTACGGCCCCAACAAGTCCAGCACCCGCTACGCCGGGGGCACCGACGCCTGGGCCGAGAACATGAACCTCATGTGGACGTTCCGCGGCATCCCGACCCTGTTCTACGGCTCGGAGATCGAGTTCCAGGCGGGCGTGCGGATCGACTGCGGGCCCACCTGCCCGCTCGCCGAGACCGGCCGCGCCTACTACGGCGACCACCTCGAAGGCACCCTCGCCGTCAGCGACTTCAGCCAAGTGGACGCCGCGACCGGCGCGATCGCGACCACCCTCGACCAGCCGCTCGTGCAGCACCTCCAGCGCCTCAACGAGATCCGCCGGGCCGTCCCGGCGCTCTCCATGGGGCAGTACTCTACTGAGGACGTCAGCGGCGGCATCGCGTTCAAGCGCCGCTACACCGACGCCGGCACCGACAGCTTCGTCCTCGTCGCCGTCACCTCCTCCGCGACGTTCGCGAACATCCCGAACGGGACCTACACCGACGCCGTCACCGGCGACGTCAAGACCGTGACGAACGGGACCCTGACCGCCACCGTATCCGGGCAGGGCGACATGGCCGTCTACGTGCTCGACACCGCCCTCACCGACGCGCCCGGCCAGGTCGGCGCCGACGGGCCCTACCTGAACTGAGTCCCTGGAGACCTTGCCGCCCAGAAAGGTCCGGGCCGGCCGCGGGGAGAACCCCCGCGCCTGGATGGGCACCCACTGCTCGACGGGGGCGCCGTCGAGCGTGACGGGCGCGGGCGCGCCGGTGACGCACACCGTGACCGGGACGCTGAACCGC
>JBEYTX010000009.1:0-208608 GCA_040643255.1 Glycomyces sp. NPDC047369
GCACGTCCGCGTACGGGCTGCCCGCGTCGAGGCGCCTGCCCGCCGCCGCGGCGAGGCGGCAGGCGAGGGAGCGGACCGCGTCGGCGACGCCCGCGGAGGGCGCCGCCGACTACGAGGCGCGCTGGCGGCCCGTCGCGACCGGCGTCCAGGCATCGGCCCGCGACCGCGTCACCGAGTGGTTCCTGCCCACCTCCCGCGCACGACTCGTCATGCGCCGCTGGGGGTTCAAGGCCCTGAACGTCCCCGGGCTCGACCGGATCCTCGCCGGACAGGTCTTCCCGAAGTCGCACCGGACCGTGGTCGAGCTCAGCGCCTGACGGTCCGGCGAGGCGCAGCCGTAGTGCGGAGCGGGCGTCATTGCTTGCTCAACTCATGACCATACTTGTATTCTGGTCATGAGTTGGAATCGGGACGGCGGAGGCGAGGATGGCGAAGACCCAGCGGGCCGATCTGCGGCAGCGCGCTGATGCGCTGCTCGATGCCGCTGCACAGCTGCTGATCACGGAAGGATCGCGCCGAATCCGCATCGAGGAGGTCGCGCGCCGGGCCGGAGTCGGGAAGGGGACGGTCTACCTGCACTGGGACAGCCGCGACCACCTGCTGCTGTCCGTAGGCGCCCGCGAGGGCGCCGCGATGACCGACGCCGTGATCGCCGCGATCCGCGCCGACCCCGTCGAAGCCGCACCCCACCGGTACCTTCGCCGGCACTTCCTCGAAGCAGTGCGACGGCCGATCCTGAAGACGATCTTCAATGGCGAAGGGCCCGAACTCGACGCCTTCGCCCGCCAGGCCGCCCGCGTGGACCTGGCGGCCTCCAAGGCGCTCACTTCGCGAGACCACCTCGCCGCCCTGGCCGACCACGGCCTGCTGCGCCCCGGCATCGAGCTGTCCGATGTCGACTACGGGCTCCAAACGGTCGCTTACGGCTTCTTCGCCGCCGGCCCGCTCCTGCCCGACGATCCGCAATCCGCTCTCGAACACCGAGCCGACCTGCTCGCCGCGATCATCCGCCGCTCCTTCGAACCCGACCCGGCGCCCGCGCGGGACCGTTACGTCGCCGTCGCGCCGCTGGCCGTCGCCGCATTTACACGCCTCGCCGACGAATTCCGCCGCACCGCCTACGGACCGGCAGCCGACTGAAGCCGCCGACGCTCCTTCCAGAAAGGCCACGGCATGGACGCCGCCAACCCCCGCACCGACATCCTCGACCTCCACCACATCGGCCTCGTCGTCCGCGACATGGACGCGGCGATCGCCGCGTTCACGCGGTTCGGCTTCCACATCGGCGCGCCGAACTACCCCGCACTCCCCGCGTATCCCGGTGCGGTTCCCGAACCGGTCGGCGCGGGCAACACCCACGCCGACTTCCCGCGGTCCTTCATCGAGCTGCTCGCCCCCGCACCCGAGCGCCGGGCGGGCCTTCCCGCCGGATCGCGGCTCGTGCCGCTCCACGTACCAGAAGACCGGCTCGCCGCGACCAGGGCCGCGATCCAGCACACGATCGCGGGCCTCGCCGCGCGGCTGGACACCTCCGAGGGCGCGCACATCCTCATCTTCACCACCGGCGATGCCGAACTGACCGCGAACCGGCTCGAGCGGACCGGCGTCGCCCACACCCCGGCCCGCGCACTCCAGCGACCCATCGCCACCGCGGAGGGGACCGAACTCGCCGCCGTCAAGTTCCTCGAATTCAGCGGCGACGATCCGTCCGCAGCCCCTGGCATGGTGCCCGAAGGGCGCGTCGGCGCCGCCGAGGACGCCCCGCACGACCTCCTCGACGCCCAGATCGGCCTCGCGCATCCCAACGGCGCCACCGGCTTGGCCGAATGCATCATCTGCTTCGACGACAGTGAACTCGAGGCCGCCAGCGAGCGCTACGAGCGCTATCTGCACCTGCCCGCGTCCCGCGAAGGCGCCGACACCGTATTCACCCTCGACTCCAGCCGCCTGACCCTGACCACCCCGGCCGGTCTGGCGGCGCTCCTGCCGGGCGAGCGGCCGCACACCACACCCGGCTTGAGCGCCTACACCATCGAAGTCGCCGATCTGGCCGCCGCCGAAGCCCGCCTGCACGCCCAGCGCCTCGGCCTCCGACGATCCGCTGACGGGCGCCCCTTCATCCCCGCCGAGACCGCCTTCGGCACCGCACTGATCTTCCAACAGGCCGACGCGACCGCCTAAGGCGTGATTCGGGCAGCCTAAGGCGAGGGTGAGTCGGATGCCTGACATCGATGCGGTGGCCGGTTATGCGAGAATCGCTCCGTGCACATCGGCCGACCGATCATCCGAGGGTTCCGCGCCCTCGTGTTCGCGGTCGCCTGCACCGGCGTCTCGGTCGGTCTGCACTTCGCCGCCGGGGGCGCACTGGTCTCCTGGAGCCACTTCGCCGCCGCCGCACTGGCCGTCGCCCCGTTCGCGTATCTCCTCGGTGGCGCGCAACGACATTGGGCGGTGCTCCTTCCCGCCTGCGCGGTCGCGCAGGCCGGGCTCCACGTATGGTTCACCGCCGGCGCCGGGCACCTCGACCACCTGGTGCCGGGCCCGGTGATGCTCCTGGTCCACATGCTGGCGATGGCCGTCAGCGCGATCTGGCTCGCCCGCGGCGACGCCGCGCTCGCGGCCTTCCTGGACCTGCTGGTCCTGTGGTCGGCCGCTGCGATTCTGGTGCTGCTGTCGCGGCCGGTGCCGGTCGTCCGCCGGGCTCGTGCGCGCGCCGAGCGCGTGCTCGCGCCGCCGGTCCTGCGGCTCCTCGCCTCCAGTGCGGTCAGGCGCGGTCCGCCCGCGTTCGCTTTCTCCCACTGACCTTCTGACGTCGGCCGTGCCCCGAGCGGGCATGTGCCGCGAGCCCGCGCACCCGCATTCCACGGCACCTCCGGTGCCCGCCGGTCGTGTGCTCGCACCTGGAAAAGAGAGCGAACATGCGCAACACCCGAACCACCCCTGCCCTGACCCGCACCGCCGCGGCACTGGCCGCCCTGCTGAGCGCCGCCGCGCTCGCCGCCTGCGGCAGCGACGAGCCCGATACCGACGCCGTCGCGGAGACCGCGGAGGCCACCGCCGCGGAGTCGGTGACGATCACCGACGCCTGGGTCCTGTCCACCGAGGAGGACATGAGCGCCCTGTTCGGCGTCATGGAGAACGCCTCCGGGACCGACGCCCGCCTCGTCTCGGCCGAGACCGGCCTGGGCACGGTCGAGCTCCACGAGACCGTCGAGTCCGGCGGCGAGATGATCATGCAGCCGGTGGACGACGGCTTCACCGTCCCGGCCGGAGGCGAGCACGAGCTCGCCCCGGGCGGGGACCACATCATGCTCATGGGGCTGACGGCCCCGATCGTCGCCGGTGACGAGGTCACCGTGACCCTCCGCTTCGAGGACGGCTCCGACCTCGACGTCACCGCGGTCGCCAAGGACTTCGAGGGCGGCGACGAGGAGTACGTCCCCGGCGGCATGGACGACATGTAGGCCCCTGCGATGGAACCGAAGCGCAAGCGCCTGAACCGGCGCGGACTGCTCGGGGCCGCAGGCGGGGTCGCCGCGATCGGCGCCGTCGGCGCCGGTGCGGCGGCCCTCGCCCGGGACTCCGGCACGCCCGGACCCGAGGCCCCGGCCCCGACCACCGTGGCCTTCCACGGCCCCCACCAGGCCGGGATCACCGGTGAAGCCCAGGCCCGCACGGTGATGCTGGCCCTGGACGTCAATGCGGATGTCGGCACCGACCGCCTCGCGGCGGTCATGCGGCTGCTCACCGACGACGCCGCACGATTGACCCAGGGCGAGGCGGCCCTCGCGGACGCCGACCCGCAGCTGGCGGCCGAGCCCGCGATGCTCACCGTCACGTTCGGGTTCGGGCTCGACCTGCTCGAACGCCTCGGCCTGGCGGTGCCGCCCGGCGCCGCGCCGCTGCCGGAGTTCACCGTGGACCGGCTCGAAGACGCCTGGTCCGGCGGCGACCTGCTCGTCCAGGTGTGCGGCGACGGCGACCTGGCCGTCAGCCACGCGATCCGGATGCTGGTCAAGGACACGCGGTCCTTCGCCGCCGTCCGGTGGATCCAGCGCGGCTTCCAGCAGCGCCCGGCCGCGGGCGGCACGCCCCGGAACGTGCTCGGGCAGATGGACGGCACCGGCAACCCCGACCCGTCCGACGCCGAAGGCGCCGGTGCAGTCTGGTTCGGATCCGACGCCGGGGCCCTGGAGGGCGGCACGGTCATGGTGGTGCGCCGCATGCGCACCGACCTCGACCAGTGGGACGAGCTCGACGAGACCGGCAAGGACCGCGTCATCGGGCGCCGCCTCGCCGACGGCGCGCCGCTCACCGGCGACCGCGAGGAGGACGAGCCCGACCTGGAGGCGCGAGAAGACTCAGGGCTCCTGGTCATCCCGACCGGGGCCCACGTCCGCCGCGCCAGAGAGGCCGGGACGACGATCCTGCGCCGCTCCTACAACTACGACGACGGTCCAGGGCCGCAAGGGGAGTCGGACACCGGCCTGGTGTTCGTCTCCTACCAGGCCGACGTCGGCCAGTTCACCGCGATCCAGGAGCGCCTCGCCGAGGCCGACCTGCTCAACGACTACGCCGTGCCGATCGGCTCGGCCGTGTTCGTCCTCCCGCCAGGGTGCGACGAAGGCGGCTGGATCGGCCAGGGCCTGATCGCCTGACACCGGCGGCGGCCGACCGCGACCCGGTCGGCCGCCGCCCCGCATCCCGTATCCACATACATCGACACATCTCCATTCATAGATAGAATGTCCCGAATCCAGAAAGCAGTACCGCCAATGCAACGCACCTCCCGCGCCCTCGCGCGCACCGCCGTCGTGGGCGCCGCCGCCGCGCTCGCCGTCCTCGCCGCCGCCGGACCCGCCGCCGCACACGTGACGATCGCGACCCCGAACACCGTCGCCGGGTCCTACACCCTGCTCACCGTCTCCGTCCCGCACGGCTGCGACGGCGACGCGACCACCGCCGTCGCCATCCAGATCCCCGAACCCATCAACGCCGTCACCCCCAGCGTGAACCCGAACTGGGACGTCGAGAAGGTCATGGTCGACCTGCCCGAACCCGTCACCGACGCCCACGGCAACGAGGTCACCGAGCGCGTCGACCAGATCGTCTACACCGCGCGCACCCCGCTCCCCGACGACCTGCGCGACGCCTTCGAACTCTCCCTCCAGCTCCCCGAGGAGACCGCCGGGCAGACCCTCTACTTCCCGGTCGTCCAGACCTGCACCGCCTCCGACCACCCCTGGATCGAGATCCCCGCCGAAGGCCAGAACCCCGACGACCTCGAATCACCGGCGCCGTCGATCACCGTGACCGCCGCTGAGACCGACGACGCCGAGGAGGCCGCCGCCGACACCGAGGACGACGCCGCCGACGACAGCGACTCCGGGACCGACCCGGTCACCTACGTCGCCCTCGCCATCGGCATGATCGGCGCCGCGCTCGGCGCGTTCGCCCTCGCCCGGACGCGGCGCTCCTCGTGACCGCGATCCGATCCCACCTGCCGGGGCGGGCGATCCTGCCCGCCCTGGCGGCCCTCCTCCTCGCCCTGGCACCCGCCGCCCCGGCACAGGCGCACGCCGCCCTCCTGGCGACCGACCCGCCCGACCGCGCCGCCCTCGACACCGCACCCGAGGAGGTCACCCTCACCTTCAACGAACCCGTCCAACCCGTCGCCGACGCCATGCGCCTGGTCGACGGCAACGGCACCGAACACGACCTCACCGCGACCGCCAGCGACACCGACGTCGTCATCGACCTGCCCGACCTGGACGACGGCCCCTACTACGTGAACTGGCGCGTCATCTCCGCCGACTCCCACCCGATCTCCGGCGTCCTGTCCTTCACCGTCGGCACCGGCACCCCGCCGCCACCGACGGACGAGACCGCCGCGCCCGAACCCGACCGGCCCTGGGCCGTTCAGACCCTCAACATCGCCTTCTACGCAGGACTTCTCGTCTGCGTCGGCTACGCGCTGTTCCGCACCGCCATCGCCCGCGACCTCGCCTCCGCCCGGCCCCGGCACCGCCTCCTACGCGCCAGCGGCGCCCTCGCCGTTCTCGCTGCGGCCCTGGCCGTCCCGGTCGGCGCCCTCGACCTCGCCGGACGGCCGCTCACCGACCTCCCCTACCTCGGCACCTGGACGCGCACCGTCCAGACCGGCGCGGTCGCGGTCCTCGCGGCCACCACCGTCGGCGTCCTCCTCTCCTGCCTCGGCACGATGCGCTCCGGCAGACGCTGGTCCACCCCCGCCGTCCTCGCCGGTGCCGCCACCGCACTGCTCGCGCCCGTCCTCATCGGCCACTCGATGGCTTTCGGCCCGCGCTGGCTCATGATCGCCGCCGACGCCGTGCACCTCGCGACGGCCGCGATCTGGATCGGCGGCATCACCGGCGTCTGCATCGTTCTCCTGCGGCGCCACCACAGCCGCGCCGAGGACGCCGCGACCGTCGTCGCGCGCTTCTCGACCTGGGCCGGGTACAGCGTCGCCGCCCTGGGCGCCAGCGGCATCGCGATGGGCTGGGCCATCCACCGGACCTGGGCCAGCCTCTTCGAGTCCGACCACGGCAGGGTCCTGCTGGTCAAACTCGGCCTCGTCGCGGTCGCCCTCGCGCTCGCCGGGTGGAACCGGTACCGGCTCGTCCCGCTCATTCGCGGCACCGACCCGGCCACCGGCCTGACCCGGCTCCGACGCACAGTCCGAACCGAAGCCGCCGTCCTCGCCGCGATCATCGCCGTCACGGGCATCCTGGTGAACCTCCCGCCCGGCGCGGACACCGCACCGCCTGCCGCGAACGAGCTGACGACCCAAGTCCCTGAGACGATCGCCCTGACCGAGCCGCTCGGCGACGGCAAAGCACACCTCCACGGCACCGTCACCGGCATCGGCGAGCAGTCCTTCACCCTCAACCTGGTCGACGCCCAAGGACTCCCGCTCACACCACTGGAGCCGCCCTCGATCACGGCCTCACTGCCCGAACGCGACTTCGGCCCCGTCCAAGCCCAAGTCCACGAATTCGGTGCAGGCCAGTACCACTGCATCATCGACCTGCCCCTCGCCGGCGCCTGGACGCTCACCGTCCAAGTCCGAGCCTCCGAATTCCAGTCCCTCTCAACAGTTTTCGACCTCGAGGTTGAATAACCCAGCTGCCCAGCAGTCGACCCGCCCGGCGGCGCCGGTGCGGCCGAGTTCGAACTTGGGGATGGTGAAGGTGGTCAGCGGCGGGTTGAGGAGGGCGCTCTCGAGGACGTCGTCGGTTCCGACGATCGAGATGTCGCCGGGGATCGCGAGTCCGGCTGGACACTTACAACGACGTCGACCGGCCCGACGCCGTAACGCCGCGGCAGGGCGCGTGACCGGACCGGCGGTCATGCCTGGCGGTCGTAGGTCTCGCGCGCTTCGAGGACTTCGGCGATGTGGGCTTCGGCCCACTGCCCGAGCGCGGCCAGGGGGCCGTGGAGGGTCCGGCCGAGGTCGGTGAGCTCGTACTCGACGCGGGGCGGGACCTCGGCGAAGACGCGGCGGGCGACGAGTCCGTCGCGTTCGAGGTCGCGCAAGGTCTCGGTGAGCACCTTCGCGCTGATCCCCTCGACCTGCGCGCGGAGGTCGCGGAAGCGCGTCGTGCCGCGGCCGAGGACGATCACGATCATCGCCGTCCACTTGTTCGCGATGCGCGCCAGCGAGGTCCGCGACGGGCAGGTCTTGGTGAGCACATTCCAGTCAGGTTGAAATGACATGGGTCACATAATTCCAATGGTTACGTTGAAGTGACTGGTTTCCGATAGTGACTATAGACGGGTACCTGCACGAACACCAAAAGGGGAGCAGTCCGATGACCGAGTCGACCAGCACCGCCGCCGTCGCCCGGAAGTACTACGAGGCCATGTCCTCCGGCGACATTCCGACCGCGACCGGCCTGTTCGCGGCCGACATCGCCTGGCACCAGCCCGGCGACCACCGCTTCGCCGGCCTCAAGGACGGCGCCGCCGCCGTCGGCGAGATGATCGGCGCCCAGATGGCCCTCACCGGCGGGACCTTCGAGCTGAAGTTCACCGGCGAGCCCATGGTCAACGGCGACCTGGCCTCCATCCCGGTCCACTTCTCCGGGTCGCGCGAAGGCGCCCGGATGTCGATGGACGGCATCGACGTGTTCCGCGTCGAGGGCGGCAAGATCGTGGAAATGTGGCTGTTCTCGGCCGACCAGGACGCCGAGGACGCCTTCTGGGGCAAGGACTGACCGCGATCCACCACGGCGGGAACCGGCAGCGCGGGCAGAGGAGACTGACATGGACGGCCAACCGGTAAAGATCCAGGTCCGCGGTGCGCGGGTGCACAACCTGCGGAACATCGACGTCGACATCCCGCTGCGTCGGCTCGTCGCCATCGCCGGCGTCTCCGGGTCGGGCAAGTCCTCGCTCGCGCTCGGCGTCCTGTACGCCGAAGGCTCGCGCCGCTACCTGGAGGCACTGTCGACCTACACCCGCAGGCGACTCGCGCAGGCGCCCCGGGCCGATGTCGACAGCGTGCAGCACGTCCCGGCCGCGCTCGCCTTGCGCCAGCGCCCCGGCCTCCCTTCGGTCCGCAGCACCTTCGGGACCTCGACCGAGCTGTTGAACTACCTGCGGCTCATGTACTCCCGGCTCGGCGCGCACCTGTGCCCCAACGGGCACCGGCAGGCGCCGACGATCGATGTCGCGCTCAACATGGACCTGACGTGCCCCGAATGCGGGGCGGTGTTCTACCCGCCCGGGGCCGAGACGTTCGCGTTCAACTCCGACGGCGCGTGCCCGCGCTGCGAGGGCACCGGTGTGGTGCGCGAGGTCGATGAGGCCGCCCTCGTCCCCGACCCGGCGAAGACGATCGACGAGGGCGCGGTCGCGCCGTGGTCGATGTTCGGCCTGACCGTGATGCCCCAGGTGGTCGCCGAGCTCGGAGTGCGCACCGACGTGCCCTACGCCGACCTCGGTGACGCCGAACGCGAGACGGTCATGCACGGCCCCGAAGTCAAGCGCCAGATCCGCGTGCCGTCCAAGAACGGCAAGCTGTTCGACCTCAACTTCATCTACCGCAACGCGCGCCGCGCCGTTGAAGAAGCCGTCCGCAACGCCGCCAGCGAGAAGGGCCTGGCGAGGGTCAATCGCTTCCTGTCCGTCCAGACCTGCCCCGACTGCGGCGGCACCCGGCTGAGCCCGGCCGCCCGGTCCACCACGATCGACGGCGTCAACCTTGCCGAGGCCACCGCGAAAACCCTCGGCGAACTCACTGCCTGGGTGCCGAAGGTCATCGACGCGCTGCCGCCCGACATGGCGCGCATGGGCCGCGAGATCACCGCGCAACTGCTGGAGATCGCCGACCGCCTCACCGGTCTCGGCCTGTCCTACCTCAGCCTCGACCGGGCCAGTTCGACGCTCTCCACCGGGGAACGCCAGCGCGTCCAGCTCACCCGGGCGGTCCGCAACGAGACCACCGGGGTCCTGTATGTCCTGGACGAGCCCTCGATCGGCCTGCACCCCTCGAACATCGACGGCTTGGTCGCCGTCATGCGCGACCTGCTCGCGGACGGGAACTCCGTGGTCCTGGTCGACCACGACGTCCAGATCCTGCGCGAGGCCGACTGGTTCATCGAGATCGGCCCCGGCTCGGGCAGCCAAGGCGGGAAGGTGCTCGCCACCGGCGACGCCGCACGGATCGCCGCCGACCCCGCCTCGCTCATCGGGCCGTTCCTCGCCGGCCGCGAAAGCATCCAGAGCCGGGCGCGCTCCAGCAGCGAATCCCTCTTCGACTCTGGCCGCATCCGGTTGTCGACCCGGCCACTGCATACGGTCCGCGCCCTCGACTTCGTTCTCCCCGCCGGACGCCTCACCGCGGTCACCGGTGTTTCCGGGTCGGGCAAGACCACGCTCGTCCTCGAAAGCCTCATCCCCGCGCTCCACGCCCGCATCGCCGGGTCGCCGCTGCCCGGACACGTCGCGGACCTCGATGCGGGCCCGGTCAAGCGCGTCGACGCCGTCGACAGCTCGCCGATCGGCGCCAACGTCCGCTCCACCGTCGCCACCTATAGCGGCATCCTCGACAACCTGCGCCGCGCCTGGGCCGCCACCCCTACCGCGAAGGCGGACGACCTCGATGCGGGGGACTTCTCCTACAACACCGGGTCCCTGCGCTGCCCGCGCTGCGAAGGCACCGGGGAGGTCTCGCTCGACGTGCAGTTCCTGCCCGACGTCGACATCGTCTGCCCCGCATGCCAAGGCACCCGGTACGCACCCGCAGCCGACCGGTACGAACGCGACGGCCTCACCCTCCCCGGACTGCTCACCCTCACCGCTTCGCAAGCGCTCGAGCAGGTCGGCGACCTCCGCCCCGTCAGGACCAGACTCCAGACCCTCATCGACCTGGGCCTGGGCTACCTCACCCTCGGCGAGGCCACGCCCGCGCTCTCCGGCGGTGAAGCCCAACGGCTCAAACTCGCCTCCGAACTGGGCCGCGACCAGAGCGAGACCCTGTTCGTCTTCGACGAGCCCTCGATCGGCCTGCACCCGCTCGACGTCCGGACGCTGCTCGGCGTCCTCCAGCGCCTGATCGACAACGGCGCCACCGTCATCGTCATCGAGCACGACCTCGACATCATCGCCGACGCCGACTACATCGTCGACATGGGACCCGGCGGCGGAACCGAAGGCGGCACCATCACCGCCACCGGCACCCCCGACGACCTCCGCACCAACCCCGGCAGCATCACCGGCCGATACCTCGACCGCCACCTCAAGCACGGCGGATGACGCCATGCCCAGAACGACAAGACGGTCCTATCGGCCGTTGGGGATGCGCTCGCGATCGTCTACGGTTCTTCGTCGGTGATGCGGGTCATGGGGTGTCACGTGTGCGGGGGCGGCGGTGTCTTGGGGGCATGAACGAACACATGGCAACCAGGAACGTCGTCGTCATCGGCGGCGGTTATGCGGGGACGCTCGCCGCGAACCGGCTTCGGGCGCGCGAGGACGTGCGGGTCACGCTCGTGAACCCGCGTCCGCAGTTCGTCGAGCGCATCCGGCTGCACCAGCTCGTGGCGGGCACCGGCGAGGCAGAGATCGACTACGGGACGCTGCTCGGGGAGGGGGTCGAGCTCGTCGTCGACAAGGCCGAGCGGATCGACACCGCCGGCCGGACGGTGCGCCTCGCCTCCGGCAAGGCGCTCGCCTACGACTACCTCGTCTACGCGGTAGGGAGCACCGGGGCGACGCCCGCCGCCGTGCCCGGCGCGGCCGAGTTCGCGTACGACATCGCCGAGCTCGAACCCGCGCGGCGGCTGCGCGCCGAGCTCGAGCAGCTGCCGAAGGACAAGCCGGTCACCGTGGTCGGCGGCGGGCTCACCGGGATCGAGGTCGCGGCCGAACTCGCCGAGCAGGGACGCACGGTCGCGCTCGTGTGCGGCCGGGTCCTCGCGCCCTACCTGAGCGAACCCGGGCGGCGGTACGTCGCCAAGTGGCTCGACCGGAACGGGGTGACCGTGATCGAGGGGGACAACGTCGCCTCCGTCCGCGCCGACGCCGTCAAGCTCAGCAGCGGCGCCGAACGCGCGAGCGCCCTGACGATCTGGACCGCCGGATTCGCCGTGCCCGACCTGGCCGCGGCCAGCGGGCTGCGCACCGACGGGCTCGGGCGGCTCCTCACCGACGAGACGCTGACCAGCGTCGACGACGACCGGGTCGTCGCGGCCGGGGACTGCGCGGCCCCCTCGGGCCGGGCGCTGCGCATGAGCGGGTACGCCGCCGGGCCGCTCGGCGCGCAGGCCGCCGACACCGTGCTCAGCCGCATCGCCGGGACCGAGCCGCCCGTGCTCGAACTGGGCTTCACCGGCGCGTGCGTGAGCCTCGGCCGGCGCGACGGGATCCGGCAGATCGGCCGCAAGGACGACTCCATGACCGGCCTGTTCATCGGCGGCCGCCTCGGCGGGATCATCAAAGAGGTCACCTGCCGGTTCGTCGTCGCCAAGCGCATCCGCCTCGAAGCGCGCAAACCCGGCACGATGGTCTGGATCAAGGGCGGCCCGCGCGCCGTCGACCCGGTCGCGGAACGGAGTGCGGCATGAGCACCGAAGGCTCCCAGGAGCACGCGGAGCGCTTCACGGCGCTGCGGCCGCTGCTGTTCACCATCGCGTACGAGATCCTCGGCTCGGCGACCGAAGCCGACGACGTCCTCCAGGACGGCTACCTGCGCTGGTCCAGAGTGGATCTCGCCGAGGTCCGGGACACCAGGTCGTACCTGGCGAAGCTCGTGACCCGGCAGGCGCTCAACGCCCTGCGGGCGAGCAGCCGCCGCCGCGAGGACTACGTCGGGCCGTGGCTGCCCGAGCCGCTGCTCCTCGACGAGCGGGACGCGTCCGCCGACGCGGTCCTGGCCGAATCCGTGTCGATGGCGATGCTCGTCGTCCTCGAGACCCTCACCCCCGACGAGCGCGCCGTGTTCGTCCTCCGCGAGGTCTTCGGCTTCGAGCACCAGGAGATCGCCGCGGCCGTCGGCAAGTCCGTCGCCGCCGTGCGCCAGACCGCCCACCGCGCCCGCGCCCATGTGCAGGCCCGCCGCAAGCGCTTCGAGCCCCTGGACGCCGAGACCGAGCGGATCACCGAGCAGTTCATGGCCGCCACCGCCACCGGCGACCTCGACGGACTGCTCGCGCTGCTCGCCCCCGACGCCGTGTGGACCGCCGACAGCGGCGGCAAGACCACCGCGGCCCGCAAGCCCGTCGTCGGCGCCGGGAGGGTCGCCGCCGCCGTCCTCGACATCTTCCACAAGCGACGGACGTCGTCGGACCTGCGGATCGAGACCGTCAACTGCAACGGCGCGCCCGCGGTCGCCGCCTACGTCGAAGGCCGCCTCGAAGGCGTCTTCCTCCTCGTGGTCGCCGCCGGGCGGATCACCGACTTCTACGCGATCCGCAACCCCGACAAGCTCCTCGCCATGGCCGGCACCCACCGCATCAGCCGCCGCTGAGCGCCGCCCACGCACCCCAGAACGGAATCACGATGACCGACAGCAAGACCGCGGCCCGGACCCAGGTGGCGATCACCGGGGCCGGGCCCACCGGGCTCATGCTCGCGTGCGAACTCCGCCTCGCCGGAGTCGACGTCCTCGTGCTCGAACGCGAGCACGCCCGCCGCACCGTCGAATCCCGCGCGGGCGGCCTCCACGCCCGCACCCTCGAAGTCCTCGACCAGCGCGGCCTCGCCGACCGGTTCCTGGAACGCGGGCGGCGGCGCCCCGGCGCCCACTACGCGGGCCTGCCGCTCGACCTCGCCGACCTGCCCACCCGCTTCCCGTACCTGCTCCTCCTCATGCAGTCCGAAGTGGAACGGCTGCTGGAGGAGCGCGCGCTCGAGACCGGCGCGTCGATCCTCCGCGGCGCCGAACTGGCCGGCTTCGGCCAGGACGGCGACGGCGTCACCCTCGGCCTCGCCGACGGCACGAGCCTGCGCGCCGACTACCTCGTCGGCTGCGACGGCGGCCGCAGCACCGTCCGCCGCCTCGCCCGCATCGGCTTCCCCGGCACCCCCGCCACCATGACCGCCATGCTCGGCGACGTCCACCTCACCGACCCGCCCGAACGCGAGATCTTCCAGGAGCGGCGCGCGGACGGCTCCTTCTCGGTGCTCAAGTTCGGCCCCGACTGGTACCGGGTCATCACCAACGAGTTCGACCGCGTCCGCGACCGCGACGACCCGGTCACCCTCGACGTCCTCAGCGCCGCCATGCGCAAGATCGCCGGGACCGACTTCGGCATGCACTCCCCGCGCTGGCTCTCGCACCACGGCGACGCCGCCCGCCAGGCCGACCGCTACCGCGACCGCCGGGTCCTCCTCGCCGGGGACGCCGCGCACGTCCACTTCCCCGCGGGCGGGCAGGGGCTCAACACCGGCGTGCAGGACGCGGTCAACCTCGGCTGGAAGCTCGCCGCCGTCGTCCGCGGGCAGGCACCGGACTCGCTGCTCGACACCTATGGGGCCGAACGCCATCCGGTCGCCGCCCGGGTCTTGCAGAACACCCGCGCCCAGACCGCGCTGTGGCGCGTCGACGACCACACCTCCGCGCTGCGCGACACCATGGCCGACCTGCTCGGCGTCGACGGGGTCCGCACGCGCCTCGCGGGCGAGATCACCGCGATCGACACCAGGTACCCGATGCCGGGGTCCGACGACCTGCTCGGGCGGCGGATGCCCGACCTCGACCTGGAGGGCGGCCGCGTCTCCGACCTGCTGCACCGGGGCCGCGCCGTGCTGCTCGACCTCGCCGGCCTGCGCGGGCTCGAAGCCGTCGCCGCGGGCTGGACCGGCGGCGCCGACCTCGTCCGCGCCCGCCCCGCCGCGCCCTTCGGCGCGGACGCCGTCCTCATCCGCCCCGACGGCCACGTGGCCTGGGCCGCCCGGCCCGGCGCGGAGCCGGACCTGGACGCCCTCCGGGCCGCCCTCGCGACCTGGCTCGGCCCCATGGCGGTCCAGACGGACTAGCGGCACCCGGGCGGTGCGACCGGCGGCGCCTCAGCCGCGCAGCGCCGCGACCTGCTCCCGGTAGTCGCCGAACGCCGCCTCGACGTCGCGCTTGGCGAACCCGTACCGCTCCAGGGCGTACTCGTGGCCCGGCCGGTGCTCGTCGAGGATCGCGTTGAGCCCGTTGCGGTCCGCGACGGTCCACTGCGCGCCGATCCGCTCGAACAGGCGCGGCGCGAACTCGTGCGGGTACCCGGTGAACCGGTGGTAGTTGACGTCGGCCACGGCGTCCTCCGGGAGCGACCGCCGCAGCTTGCGCCCCCGCTCGATCGACTCCGCGAGCACCGGCAGCCATGTCCGCCCGATCGCGAGCGGATCGACGTCCTTGCAGTGCAAGGCGGTCAGCCGCTCCACCGCCGAGCAGAACGACGGCACCGCCGCCACCGGGTCGCGGTGCATCCACACGAACACCGCGTCGGGGAACACGTGCCGGATCACGTCCAGGTGCGCGACGTCCCCGGGGGACCGCAGGACCCACCGCCGCGGCGGCGACCCGTACTGGAGGACCTGGAGCACCAGCTTCAGGTACTCGTAGTCGCCGGTGACGTCCTCGTGGTCGAGCCACGCCCGGTACTCCGGGAGCGGCGCGGCGGCGAGCGGCGTATACGTGCGCCACAGGACCGCGGTGTGGTCCTCGGGCCGGTCGGCGCGCATGGGGCGGACCGCGTCGTAGTCGGGGGCGAGGCGGCGCAGGGCCGCGACCTGGCGTTCGACGGCGGTGCGGCCGCGGGCGGCGTCCTCGCGGGCGAGGCCGGTGCGCTGGAGCTCCCACAGGTGCGGGGCGCGGTGGCCGGGGGCGGCGGCGAGGACGCGGTGCGCGAGGCCGGTCGCGGCGCGCGGCAGGCCCACGATGAACACGGGCCGCTCGACCGGCGCGGCCCCGACCAGGGGGTTCTGGGCGTGGATCCACTTGACGCGCAAGCGGTTCTCGAGCCGCTGGACGGCGCCGCGGAGCTGGAGCGTCCAGCCCAGCGGGGTGAGTTCCGGCACGGCGGCGAAGCACTGGAGGAGGAACCCGAGGTCCTCGATGAACTCCCAGTCGCGCAGGTCGGGTTCGGTGTCCGCGGCGGCGACGGTCTCGCGGATGCACTTGCGCCACAGCGCGAGCGTCTCGGCGGGGTCCCGGCGGACCCGCGCGGACCGGCCGAGAGCGGCGTTCAGCACCATTCGTCGCATGGGGCGTCCTTGCGTCCTAAAAGGAATGGATTGTCACTCCCAATCGGTGCAATGTTACCGATGCGCCCCTGTCGTGTACATACCCGGGCGCCGCAACCCGAATCGCCCTCCCCGGACTGGAAGTCCCCATTAGACTTGTGGAGGTCCGGTATGGAGCCTTTTCCGTTGGGGGCGTTGGACATCGAACGGGCATCCCCTCCGGTAGCGCGCGCAAGGCGGATGCTAGTCTTTGCGCAGACTTGTCTTCGAGGGGTATGGGCCCTGACCGGCGTCCGCGCCGGTCAGGGCCTGTTTTGCGCGTCCGGACCCCGACGGGCCGTCACGCGGCGGCGGCGCCGTCGTCGAGGGCCCTGTCGAAGTCCTCGGCACCGACCCGGTCGAGCAGGTCCAGGACCGCGTCGGCGATCGCCTCCGGGGCGTCCTCGGGCGCGTGGTGCCCGACCGCCTCGCCGATGCTCCGGATCTCAAGGGCCGCAGCGTGCCCGCGCGCCCACTCGACCATCGCGGGCGAGCCCAGCCCGTACGGGCTCGCCGTCAGCAGCTGCTTCGGGACCTCCGGGGAGGACGCGAGCCACGCCCCGTACGCCTCGAAGCGCGTCGCCACCGCCGCGGGCGCGAACGGCTCCCCGCCGGCCTCGGCGAGCGGGATCTGCCTGGGCCAGGCCAGGAGCGGGCGCCGCGACTCCGGGTCGGGGTACGGCTTGCGGTACACCGCGAGGTCCGCGTCGGAGATGCCGCCGTTGGTGGCGCGCAGCGCGGTCTCGATGAACCAGTTCTCCTCCAGGGCCATCCGCTCGCCCGCGCCGGGGGTGCGGAGCGTCCGGAAGAACGCCACGGCCCCGGCCGGGTACTCGGCCCAGGTCATCGGCCGCAGGAACGTCTCCATCACCGAGACGCCGCGGATCCGGTCGGGATGCCTTGCGGCCCAGTCGAGGGCGAGCGAGCCGCCCCAGTCGTAGCCGACGAGCACCGGACGGTCCGCGCCGACGGCGTCGAGGAACGCCTCCAGGTACGCGGCGTGGTCGGCGTAGTCGTACGCGATCGCGGGCTTCCCGGAGGCGCCCATGCCGATGAGGTCCGGCGCGATGACGCGGGCGCGGCCGGCCAGGCGCGGCACGACGTGCCGCCAGATGTGCGAGGAGGTCGGGTTGCCGTGCAGGAGGACGACGGGGTCGCCGGTGCCGGCCTCGGTGTAGGCGAGGTGCGAGTCGAGGACGTCGACGGTCTTCATGAGGTGTCCGTTCGGGTTCAGAGGGCCCGGGCGATGCCGGAGGTGAGGGCGAAGGGCGCGACCCGGAGGCCGTCGAAGCGCCAGCCGTCCGGGGTGCGCCGCGCGGTGTAGTGGTGGGTCCCGGCGGCCACGGCCGCCTCGTTCCCCTCCTTGAGGAACACGCCGATGTCGTTGGCGCGCAAGGCGGCGGTGTCGCCGTCGAGGTCGATGACGAGGTTCGCCTTGGTGTGGAGCGTGGCCTCGTAGCCGTTGCCGCCGCTGACGAGGGCGACGAGCGCGGGGATGCCGCGGGCCTCGCCGCGCGGCGAGGCGACGGCCACGTCCTCGGTGAAGATCCGGTCGGTCTCGTCCCAGCGGGCCTCGTCGATCCACACGGTGTGGCGGGCGACGAGGTCTTCGAGCGCGGCCCGGTCGGCGAGGCGGCGGAGGGTGTCTTCGGTGGTCATGGGGGCTCCCTGATTTCGTTAGCGTGTCGAACGTTTGTGTCGCTAACGAATGTACATCGTTAGTGGGACTAACGCAAGCGGGGTAGGCTGTCCCCATGGACACCAGCGACGATCTGCGGTTCGACCGCACCTTCGACGGCGGCGACCGCACTCCCGGGCGGCTCCGGCGCCAGCTCTCGCGCCTCCTGGGCATGACGAGCGCGCAGGCGAGCCGCGTCGCCGCCGAGGCGCTCGCGCCGCTCGGCGCGCACAAGGCCCACTTCGTGGTCCTCGCCGTGCTCGCCGAAGGCGGGCCCGCCAGCCAGTCGGCGATCGCCGACCGCGCCCGCGTCTACCGCTCGGACCTGGTGGCCGTCCTCAACGAGCTCGCCGAGGGCGGCTGGATCGTCCGCGCCCCCGACCCGGCCGACAAGCGCCGCAACACCATCACGATCACCGGTGCGGGCCGCGCGCGGCTCGCCGAGATCGAGGCGGTCCTCGACGGCGCCAACGACCGCATCATGGCCCCGCTCAGCGAAGCCGAACGCGCGCAGCTGTTCTCGCTCCTCGGGCGCGTCAACGCCCACCTCGCTAGCGGAGGCGGCGCATCACCTGCTCCTTGAGGGACGTGAACGGCGGGTACACGACCCGCATCGTGTCCGGCGCGAGCGGCTTGTCCAGCACCGACTTCGCGTGGCTGAACACCTCGATCGAGTGCCGCCCGTGGTACGCGCCGAGCCCGGAGTTCCCGACCCCGCCGAACGGCAGGCCCGGGACGTCGATGTGCGCCATGGGGATGTTGAACCCGACCGCCCCCGACGACGTGCGCGTCAGGAGCTTGCGCCGCGTCGCGTCCGAGTTCGTGAACGCGTACAGCGCGAGGGGCTTCTCGCCCGCGTTGACGTACGCGATCGCGTCGTCGAGGGTGTCGACGGCGAGCACCGGCAGGACCGGCCCGAACACCTCCTCGCCCATGACCGCGTCGTCGGGGGAGACGTCGGCGAGGACCGTCGGCGCGATGTACCGGTCGGCGCGGTTGCGGCCGCCGCCGACGACGAGGCGGCCCTCGCCGAGGAACCGCTCCAGGCGGTCGAACGCGCGCTCGTCGACGATCCGCCCGTAGTCGGGGCTGTCGGCGGGCGCGTGCCCGTACATCTCCCGCACCGCCTCGGCGAGGTGCTTCTCCAGCTCGGGGCCGGTGCCGCCGACGGCGAGCACGTAGTCGGGGGCGATGCACGTCTGCCCGGCGTTCATGAACTTGCCCCAGGCGATCCGCCGCGCCGCCGTCGCCAGGTCCGCGCCCGGCTCGACGATCGCGGGGGACTTCCCGCCCAGTTCGAGCGTCACCGGCGTCAGGTGCTCGGCCGCGGCCTTCGCGACGATCCGGCCCACCCGCGGCGACCCGGTGAAGAAGATGTGGTCGACCCGCTCGGCCAGCAGCGCCGCGGTCTCGGCGGCCCCGCCCTGCACGACCCCGACGGCCTCGGGGTCCAGGTACTCGCCGATGAGCCGCCCCAGCACCGACGCGGTCGCCGCCGACGACTCCGAGGGCTTCACGACCACGGCGTTCCCGCAGGCCAAAGCCCCCGCGAGCGGCGCGAGCAGGAGCTGCACCGGGTAGTTGAACGGCCCGATGACGGTGACGACGCCGAGCGGCTCGCGCAGCACGTACGCCTTCGCGGGCTGGAGGTGCGGCGGCGTGTAGACCCGCTTGGGCCGCAGCCAGGACCGCAGGTGCTTGCGCAGGGCCCGGACCTCGGCGGACACGAAGTCGATCTCGGCGAGGAACGACTCGGGCGCGGCCTTCCCCAGGTCGGCGCGGAGCGCGTCGGCGAGCTCCTCCCCGGCCTCGCGGAGCAGCCGGTCGAGGCCCTTGAGCTGCTCCAGGCGCCACGGGACGGGTTTGGTGCGGCCGGTGTCAAAGTGCGCCCGCAGGCGCGAGACGGTGTCCGAGGGGGACTCAGGTGTGAACTCGCTCGCCATGGAACGACTCTAGCGACTCCCGCAGGCCCGCGGCGGCGTGCGCCCGCGCCGATTCGCACACTCCGAAAAGGACAGTACGGGTGTGTCATGGCGCATGGCGGTGCTGTGGTCCCGGGAACAATGCGACCGCCCCGTGACAGGATGTCGCGTATGAGCGCCGCGAAACGATCCCCGCTACTGTCCTGGACCGTCATCGCGCCGGTGGTCGGCATCGTCGTCCTGGCCTTCACCTGGGGCCGCGAATCCGAGACCGCCCTCGTGGCCATCGCCGCCGCCGCCCTCATGGCGACGGTCCTGGCCGCGGTCCACCACGCCGAGGTCGTCGCGCACCGCGTCGGCGAGCCCTACGGGTCGCTCGTCCTCGCCGTCGCCGTCACGGTCATCGAGGTCGCCCTGATCGTCACGGTGATGGCCTCCGGCGGGCACGACGCCGAGACGCTCGCCCGCGACACCGTGTTCGCCGCGGTCATGATCACCACGAACGGCATCGTCGGCATCTCGCTGCTGCTCGGCGCCCTCAAGTACGGGACGACGCTGTTCAACCCGGAGGGCTCGGGCGCGGCCCTCGCCACCGTCGCGACCCTCGCGGTCCTCGGCCTGGTCCTGCCGACGTTCACGACGAGCGCGCCGGGCCCGGAGTACACGGCGTCGCAGCTGGTGTTCGCCGCGGTCGTCTCGATCGTCCTGTACGGCCTGTTCGTGTTCACCCAGACGGTCCGCCACCGCGACTTCTTCCTCCCGATCACCGAGTCCGGCCCGGTCACCGAGGAGACCCACGCCGACCCGCCGTCGGGGAGGACCGCGCTGCTCAGCCTGGGGATGCTCATGGTCGCGCTCGTGGGCGTCGTCGGGCTCGCGAAGGTCGAGTCCCCGGCGATCAAGGCCGGCGTCGACGCCGCGGGCTTCCCCGCGTCCTCGGTCGGCGTCGCGATCGCCCTGCTGGTGCTGCTCCCGGAGTCGATCGCGGCGATCCGCGCGGCCCGCCGCGAGCGCATCCAGACCTCCATCAACCTCGGGTACGGGTCGGCGATGGCGTCGATCGGCCTGACGATCCCGGCGATCGCGATCGCCTCGTTCTTCATGGACGGGCCGCTGCTGCTCGGGCTCGGGCCGACGCAGATCGTGCTGCTGGGCCTGACGCTCGTCGTCTCGGTCCTCACCGTGGTCCCGGGCCGCGCGACCCGCCTCCAGGGCGGCGTCCACCTGGCGCTGCTCGCGGCCTACCTGTTCCTGGCGATCAACCCTTAGCGGGCGGCCGCCCACACGTCCCAGCCGAGCCGGGCGAGCAGCGCGAGCACCACGACGACGAGGACGATCCGCACGAAACGGGAGCCCTTCGCCATCGCCGTGCGGGCCCCGAACCACGCGCCGGCCATGCAGCCGATGCCCATGACCAGGCCGAGGACCCACCACACGTTCCCCTGGAGGGCGAACACGGTGACGCCGCCGATGTTGGTGGCGGCGTTGACGACCTTGGTGTGCGCCGCGGCCGTGACGTAGTCGAAGCCGATGATCGTCGTGAACGCCACCGACAGGAAGATCCCGGTGCCGGGCCCGATGACGCCGTCGTAGAACGCGACCGCGACGCCCGCGGTGAGCATGAGCGCGGCGGCGCGCAGCGGGGTCCGCAGCCGCGGCTGCGGTTCGAGGCCGAGCTGCGGGCGGGCGATGACCAGGACGAGGACGGCCAGGAGCACCGCGATGATGATGGGCTTCAACGCGCTCGCGGAGACCGCGAGGGCCGCGACGGCCCCGGCGCCGGAGCCGAGGAGCGCGAGGCCGACGGTGGGCCACAGCAGCCGGTGCTCGAGTTTGATCTTGCGGGAGTAGGTGATCGCGGAGATCGTCGTCCCGCACACCGACGCCATCTTGTTGGTGCCCAGCATGAGCTGCACCGGCGCTGTGGGGAACGCCACCAGGAGCGCCGGGAGCTGGATCAGGCCGCCGCCTCCGACGACCGCGTCGACCCATCCGGCGAACACGGCCGCGACGATGAGCAGCGCGAAGAGACCGGGGTCGATGTCGAAGGGCACCAGGCCAAGTTACTTGCCGCACGGCCAGTCGACACGCCGATGAGGTGAGGAACACGTGGCGGTGCGTAATCGTCTGATATCAACAGGTCATGGACTTGACGAAGCCTATGACCCACTTGGTGAAACGCGGGTACGAGTATACGTTCGACCCCGACGAGCAGCAGCTCAGGAACCTCGAGGAGACCCTCGAAGCGGTTCGGGCCGTGTACAACTGGTCGCTGTCGGTGTTCCAGCGGGAGTGGCGCGCGAAGGGGGAGAAGATCTCCTACGCCGAGATCTCCGCGCGGCTGACCAAGTGGAAGAACCAGCCCGCGAACCGGTGGGTCAAGGCCTATTCGTCCGTGCCGCTCCAGCAGATCGCGCGCCAGCTGCACACCGAGTACCACGCGTTCCTCAACGGCCGCAGCCGCGAGCCCGCGCCGAAGGAGCACGGCGAGCAGGAGCAGCTGGTGTACTCGCGGGCCGGCTACTACCTGAAGGGCCGCGAGGTGAAGCTCGCGAAGCACAAGGAGCCCTTGGACATCATGTGGGGCCTGGAGCGGCCCGGCCGCGACGACATCACCTCGATCACGGTGATCCGCGAGCACGACCGGTGGAAGCTGTGGATCGTGGCCGAGGAGTTCGTGGAGGTCCCGCGGCAGAAGCCGCCGGAATGCGGCGAGTGCGGGCGCGTCCTGGAGGACTGAGCCCCCGGCACTGCGGTCAGGTACTGCGGCCCCCGCGCGACCGCGCGGGGGCCGCCGCCGCGCCCGCCCCCGACCGCCTGGCCGAACGCTTAGAAGCGGTCTAAAGTGAGAAGCCGTCCAGCATCAGTGGTGCGCGGCCCGTTTGTCCTGCTAGAGTGGGGTTCGACTTCCGGAACCGTTGAGAGAACAGCATGAGCGACCTGGTAACCCGACTGCGGCGCCACAACTGGCGCATCACCCCTCAGCGACGCGTCATCGCCGAGACCCTCGAGGGTTCCCACGTGCACTTCACCGCCGACGAGGTCCTCGAGCGCGCCTGCGAGCGCATGCCCGAGATCTCCCGCGCCACGGTCTACAACACCCTGAACGAGATGGTCGCCCTCGGCGAGGTCCTCGAGCTGTCGCTCCAGGGCCGCTCGAAGCGGTACGACCCGAACGCCGACCACGACCACCACCACCTCATCTGCGACGGCTGCGGCCTCATGAAGGACGTCCACGCCGTCGCCGACCCGATCGAGTGGCTCCCCGGCGACGAGCGCCACGGCTTCACCGTCACCAGCGCCGCCGTCACCTACCGCGGCCTGTGCCCGGACTGCCGCACGCAGTCCTCATAGGAGTGGTACGGGCGCTTTCGCCCGGATAGGCTCTGGCGCATGACACTGCCCGAGGAGCCCTGGAAGTCCGACATCTGGAGGAACCGGCCCGCGTTCCTGTACTCGCGCCGCCCCATCGCCCGCTACGTCGGCCGCCCCGCCGCCGAGTTCCTCAAGATCGAGCCCGCCGCGGGCGTCGTCCTCGTCGTCTGCGCCGTCCTCGCCATGCTCTGGGCCAACTCCCCCTGGTCGGGCTCGTACGAGGCCGTGTGGGGCCTCGACATCACGTTCGCCTTCGGGGACTTCTCGCTCCACCACACCCTCAAGGACTGGATCAACGACGGCCTCATGGCCGTGTTCTTCTTCGTCGTCGGCCTGGAGATCAAGCAGGAGATCGTCTCCGGGGAGCTCTCCAGCCCCCGCAACGCCGTCCCCCCGATCGCCGCGGCCGTCGGCGGCATGGCCGTCCCGGCCCTCATCTACGCGGCGCTGAACGCCGGCGGCGACGGCGCCCACGGCTGGGGCATCCCCATGGCGACCGACATCGCGTTCGCCGTCGGCGTCCTCGCCCTGTTCGGGTCCCGCATCCCCTCGGCGGCCCGGATCTTCCTGCTCACCCTCGCGATCGTCGACGACCTCGGCGCGATCGCCGTCATCGCCGTGTTCTACACCGACGACCTCGCGACCGAGTGGCTCATCGCGGCCGCCGCCCTCACCGCCCTCGCGGTCCTCATGCGCCTGCTCAACGTCTGGTCCCCGGCCGTCTACCTGGTCATCGGGGTCCTCCTGTGGGTCGCGATGCTCGAATCGGGCGTCCACGCGACCATCGCGGGCGTCATCATGGGCCTGATCATCGCCGCCCGCCCGCTCCTGGACCCGTCCGTCGCCCACGACGAGGCCCAGGAGCTCGCCAAAGACGGCCTCACGCTCGAGGAGACCGAGCGGCTCGTCAAGCTCACGCGCGACGCGCAGCCGCCCGCCGCGCGGCTCCAGCACCAGAACCACCGGTTCTCTTCGTTCGTGGTCCTGCCCCTGTTCGCGCTCGCCAACGCGGGCGTCCCGCTCTCGGCCGACCTCGTCGGCGCCGCGTTCGGGTCGACGGTGACGCTCGGGATCGTCGCGGGCCTCGTCGTCGGCAAGACCGTGGGCATCACGCTCGTGACGTGGCTGGTCGTGAAGCTCGGGCTGGGCCGGATGCCGCGGGGGACGAGCTGGCCGCTGCTCGCCGCGATCGCGGCGGTCGCGGGCATCGGGTTCACGGTGGCCCTGTTCATCGCCGAACTGGCGTTCTACGGCGGCGACCCGGTCCTCGCCTACGAGGCGAAGATCGGCGTGCTCGCCGCGTCGATCCTCGCGGCCCTGATCGGCGGGATCGCCGTGCACTTCACGGCGCCCCGCACGCCCCAGGAGGACGACGCCGACCCGGAGCTGGAGGACGCCCGCGAGGCGGGGTTAGGCTTGGCGGACTGCTTTTCACGAGCGACTCGACCCTAGAGTGAGGACCCGAATTGGCTCCGCAGAATCTGATGTCACAGCCTCCGGCGACGCTGATGCCCGAGGACACCGAGGCCAGGACGTACCTCGACGAGCACACGCCCGAGGACACCGTCCGCCAGTTCCCGTGGTTCTGCGCCGCGTGGGCGCGGCTGGCGAAGAACGCCCTGGAGTCGGGCGACGACGTCACCGCCTACGCGTTCGCGCGCACCGGGTACCACCGGGGGCTCGACCAGCTGCGCCGCAGCGGCTGGAAGGGGCACGGCCCGATCCCGTGGGAGCACAAGCCCAACCGCGGGTTCCTCAAGTCCCTGCACCAGCTGTCCCGCGCGGCCGCCGCGATCGGCGAGGCCGACGAGGCCGCGCGCTGCGCCCAGTTCCTGCGCGACTCCGACCCGGCCGCGGCCGACGCCCTGACGTAGCGACGACAGGGCGACGCTTGCGAGCCCTGCTCCAGTGCACGGACGCGGAGCGGCTGGGAAGCGATCGCTTCCCGGCCGCTCCGTCCCGCCCTCCTAGGCGAGGAAGATCTGGCCGTCCTCGACGGTGATGTCGACCGGGGTCAGGCCGGTCTCGGCCGGGCCCTTCTCCAGCTCCCCTTCGAGGGAGAACGTCGAGCCGTGGTTGGGGCAGATGATGTCCCCCGCGGCGTCCGGCGGGTTCACGATCGTCCCCATGTGGGGGCACACGGCCGAGAACGCGAGGAACTCGTCCGCCGAAGGCTGCACGATCACGGTGTCGTCGACGACGATGCCGCCGCCCTCGGGGACGTCCGCGGTCGCCGCGACGGCGTCCCCGCCCGCGTCCCCGGTCGATCCGTCGGTGGAGCCGCCGGTCGTGGCGTCCGAACCGGAGGAGGTACTCGAATCGGACGGCGACTCGGCCGTCCCGCACGCGGCCAGGGCCCCTGCGGCCCCGAGCCCGGCCAGGCCGCACATCAGCCCGCGCCGCGAGGCGATGACCCGCCGCGCGAGGTCGCTACCGGTCTTGCTGTCGGTCATGTCTGAGCTCCTTGTCCATGCGGCCCGTCCCCCGCGGCAGCCTGCGAGCCTGGGAGGGATTTCGGGCCGCGGCGGCAACGCTACTGCCGAAGAGCCGAGCTTGTCACGATTCGGGGCGGAAACTCAAGACCTTTAGTTGAAGTTTTCAGTAAACTCTCAGGCGGCGACCGGGGCCCCGGCCGCCGCCTGGAATCCCTACAGCCCCAGGGACCTCGCGATGAGCATCCGCTGCACCTCGTTGGTGCCCTCGCCGATCTCCAGCACCTTCGCGTCCCGCCAGGCCCGCGCCACCGGCGTCTCGTTCATGAACCCGTAGCCGCCGAAGATCTGCGTCGCCTCGCGCGCGTTGTCCACCGCCGCAAGGGAGGCGTGCAGCTTCGCGAGTGCCGCGTCCGTGCCGAACGGCTCCCCGGAGTCGGCCTTGAGCGCCGCGTCCTGCCAGGCCAGGCGGGACGTGTGGGCGCGGAGCTTCATGTCGGCGAGCATGAACGCGATCGACTGGTTCTCGCCGATGGGCCGTCCGAACGCCTCCCGCTCCTTCGCGTGCGCGAGCGCTTCGTCCAGGCACCCCTGCGCGGAGCCGGTGGCGAGGGCCGCGATGGCGACGCGCCCGGAGTCGAGGAGTTCGAGGAACTGCACGAACCCGCGGCCGCGCTGCCCGATGAGGTTCGCCTCGGGGACGCGGCAGTTGTCGAAGTAGACGGGCCGCGTGTCGGAGGCCCGCCAGCCCACTTTGGAGTACTCGGGGCCGATTTCCAGGCCGGGCGTGCCCGGTTCGACGGCGATGCACGTGACCTCGCCGGGCCCGGTCTGCGCGGTCGTGATGATGAGGTCGGTCATCGCGGTGCCCGCGTTGGTGATGAAGCACTTCGCGCCGTCGATGACCCATTCGCCGTCTTCGAGGCGGGCCTTGGTGTCGGTGTGCCCGGCGTCGGTGCCGCCGCCGGGCTCGGTGAGCGCGAAGGCGACGAGGCCCTGCCCGGCGGCGAGGTTCGGGAGCCATTTCGCCTGCTGCTCGGGCGTCCCGAACTTGGCGATGGCCTCGGCGCCGAGGGTCACGGACGCCTCGACGGTGACGGCCACGGACGCGTCGACGCGGGCGATCTCCTCCAGGGCGAGGCCGAGCATGAACAGGCCCATCCCGGCGCCGCCGTGCTCCTCGGGAAGGGTGACCCCGAGGACGCCGAGCTTGCCGAGGCCCCGGACGAGTTCGATCGGGAACTCCCCGCGCTCGTAGAAGTCGCCGATGACGGGGCGGATCTGCTCCTGGGCGTAGGCGCGCACGGCGGCGGCGAATTCGGTCTGCTCGATGTCGAGTTTCATTGCTGGCTCCTGTTCACACCGGTGTGATCGGGTGTCGGCGGTCGGCGAACCGGCGGTCCTTGTGGGTCAGCCGGCGGTACCGCGCGATGAGGTCATCGCGCAGCTCCTCGGGGGCGAGGACGTCGTCGACGACGAGTTCTCCTGCGAGCCTTCGCAGGTCGACGTCGGCTTCGTATTCGGCGCGGCGGTCGGCGACGAACTGCTCCCGCTGGGCGGGGTCGTCGATCGCGGCGATCTTGTTGGCGTACACGGCGTTGACGGCGGCTTCGGCGCCCATGACGGCGATGCGCGCGGTCGGCAGCGCGAGGACGGCGTCGGAGCCGAACGCGGGCCCGGCCATGGCGTAGAGCCCGGCGCCGTAGGCCTTGCGGACGACGACGCAGAGCTTCGGGACGGTGGCCTCGGCGACGGCGGCGATCATCTTGGCGCCGTGGCGGATGATCCCGGCGTGCTCGACGGCGGAGCCGACCATGAACCCGGGGACGTCGGCGAGGAACAGCAGCGGCACGTTGAACGCGTCGCAGGTGTTCACGAAGCGGGCGGCCTTGTCGGCGGAGTCGGAGAACAGGACGCCGCCGCGGACCGCGGAGTTGTTGGCGACGACGCCGACGGGGCGCCCGTCGAGGCGCGCGAACGCGGTCATGAGCTCCCCGGCCCAGCGGGCCTGCACTTCGAGGACGGACCCCTGGTCGACGAGGCCGTCGAGAAATGCGTGCATGTCGAACGGCGCGGACTCGCTGGGCGGGACGACCGCGGCCAGGTCGACCGGGAGGGGCGGGCGGGCCGCGCGCACGGGCGCGGGCTGCGTCCAGTTCGACGGCAGGTAGGACAGCCACTTGCGGACGTCGGCGATGGCCTCGTCCTCGTTGCGGCACAGGAAGTGCCCGACGCCGGACCGCTCGGTGTGGACGCGGGCGCCGCCCATCTCCTCAAGCGTCGTCTTCTCGCCGGTGACCATCTCGACCATGCGGGGGCTGCCGAGGTACATGGACGCGTTGCCGTCGACCATGGCGACGATGTCGCAGAACGCGGGGATGTACGCGCCCCCGGCGGCGCTGGGCCCGAACAGGGCGCACGCCTGCGGGATCTTCCCCGACGCGCGGACCTGCTCGTGGAAGATCCGGCCGGCGCCGCGGCGGCCGGGGAACAGCTGCACCTGGTCGGTGATGCGGGCGCCCGCGGAGTCGACGAGGTAGACGATCGGGTGCTGCTCCAGCTGGGCGGCCTCGATGGTGCGGATGATCTTCTCGACGGTGCGCGCGCCCCACGACCCGGCCTTGACGGTGGAGTCGTTGGCGACGATCCGCACGGGGCGGCCCTGGACGGTCGCGGACCCGACGACGACGCCGTCGGCGGGGAGCGTCGGGTCGGGGTTGGCCCAGAGGGCGTCCTCGCGGAACGAGTCGGGGTCGCACAGGCGCCTGATGCGCTCGCGGGCGTGGTACTTGCCCGCCGCGGCCGCCGCCTGGTGGTACTTCTCGGCCCCGCCGCGCTCGATGCGCGCCCGTTCGGCCGGGTAGTCCCCGCTGAAGTCCACGATGACGTCCTCCTTGACGATCCACCGACCTGAACGATCGTTAAGGTCATGGCTATTGTGTCCCGCCCGGCGCCCCGTGTCAACGCATCCGCGAACCGCCTTCTACGCTCGGTGTCGACACCCCGCAGCGACCGCCCCGCCACGCCCCGGAGACCCATGAGCGCCACCTCCACCGCCGAACCCGCGGCAGACGAACCCGCGGCCGTGGGAAGCACCGCCAAGCCCGTCCGACCACCCCGCCTGCGCGAGATCGACGGCCTCCGCGGCCTCGCCATCGCCGTCATCGCCGTCTACCACATCTGGTTCGACCGCGTCTCCGGCGGCGTCGACATCTTCCTGCTCATGTCCGGGTTCTTCATCACCGCCGGGTTCCTGCGCTCCGCCGACGCCGGGCGCGGCCTCGGCTACCTCCCCTACGCGGCCCGGATCGTGCGGCGCATCTTCCCGCCCGCGCTCGTCGTCGCCGCGGGCA
Organism: Glycomyces sp. NPDC047369; assembly: GCA_040643255.1. Lineage (GTDB taxonomy): Bacteria > Actinomycetota > Actinomycetes > Mycobacteriales > Micromonosporaceae > Glycomyces. Next base: position 28,496 of record JBEYTX010000009.1, read on the forward strand.
CCGTCCTCATGGTGCTGCTGTGGCTGCCGCGCGCCACGTGGGGCCAGCAGCTCGGCGACATCGCCGCCTCGGCGCTCTACTACGGGAACTGGAACCTCGCCGCGCACTCCGTGGACTACCTGTCCTCGAACAACGGCGCGAGCATCGTCCAGCACTACTGGTCCCTCGGCGTCCAGACCCAGTTCTACATTCTGTGGCCGGTCCTGGTCGGCCTGGTCCTGTGGGCCGCGCGCCGCGCCGGGCTCCCCCCGATGCGCACCGTCGCCGTCGTCCTCGCCGCGGTCCTGGCCGCGTCGTTCGCGTTCGCGCTGTGGGAGACCGCCGAGAACCAGGCGTACGCGTACTTCGACACGCGCGCCCGCATCTGGCAGTTCGCCGCCGGGGGCCTGCTCGCCCTCACCCTGCGCCCGTCCGTGCGCGGCTGGACCGCGCGCCTCCCGCGCCCCGCCGCAGCGGCCCTCGGCTGGGCGGGCGTCGCCGTCCTGGTGTTCGCGGGCGCGTTCCTGGAGTCCACGCAGTTCCCCGGCTGGGCCGCGCTCGCGCCCGTCGCCGGGGCCTGCGCGGTCATCCTCGCCGCCACCGCCGCGCCCGGGAAGGGCGCCGGGCTCCTGCTGAACACGTGGCCGCTCCAGCGGCTCGGCACCCTCTCGTACACGCTGTATCTGTGGCACTGGCCGATCCTCGTCTGCTACCTGACGGCCACCGGACGCGACACCGCGACCCTCGCCGGCGGCCTGCTCATCCTCGCCGCGGCCACCGCGCTCGCCGCGCTCACGCACTGGGCCGTCGAGGTCCGCCTCCCCGCGTCCGGGCTCGGCCAGTCGACCGCGCGGGGCGCGTTCGCCCTCGGGGCCGCGTGCATCGCGCTCGTCCTCGCCGCCTGCGCGTCCATGACCTGGTACATCGCCCACGAGCGGGCCCGCCTCGCCGAGGCCGCCGCCGACCCGTCGCAGTATCCGGGCGCCGCGGCCCTCGCCGAAGACGCCGCCTTCCCCGAGCTCGACTTCGCGCCCTCGACGCTCGACGCCGCCGAGGACTACGACCCGGCGCTCTCGGGCGACTGCAACCAGACCATGGAGGGCTACGAGCCGATCCGCTGCGACTTCGGGACGCCCGAGGCCGACGCCGCCGCGACGGTGGTCATGTACGGCGGCTCGAAGATCTGGCAGTGGCTCCCCGCGGTCCTCGCCGCCGCCGAGTCGCAGAACTGGCATGTCGTCGCGTACACGAAGAACGCGTGCATCATCGAGACCGGTCAGGAGTCCCTCGGCGAGGAGCGGTACCGGTCCTGCGCGGCCTGGAACGACGCCGTCGTCGCCGAGATCGGCGACCTCGCCCCCGACCTGGTCTTCACGTACGGCTCCCGCGTCGGGTACGAGGCGTACGAGACGTTCCCCGACTACACCGACCGGTACGAGCAGCTCCTCGCCACCGGCACGAGCGTCGCCGTCGTCCGCGACACCCCCAGCCCCCGCTTCGACATCCCCCTGTGCGTGGACCTCCACGGCCCCGAGTCGCCCGAGTGCGCCGTCGACCGCGACGCCTACTACGACGAGGGCGCGTTCGCAGGGCTGGAAGTCCCCGACGGCGTCCACAAGATCGACCTCACCGACGCGATCTGCGGCCCCGAGACCTGCGCGCCCGTCGTCGGCAACGTCCTCGTCTACCGCGACGACGCCCATATGACGAACACGTACGCCGCGACCCTCGGCCCCTACCTCGAGGCCGAGCTCGCCGCGGCCCTCGGATAGCGCGAAGGCCCGGTCCGACCGGACCGGGCCCCGCAGAGGCCGCTTTACGCGGTGACGGCGTCGAGGGCGATCTCGACCATCTCCGAGAACGACTCCTGCCGGTCCGCCGCGGGCAGCTCGGTGCCCTTGAGGATGTGGTCGGAGATCGTGCACAGCGCCAGCGCCCGCGCCTTGAACTTCGCCGCGAGCGTGTAGATCGCCGCGGCCTCCATCTCGATCGCGAGGATCCCGTAGTCGGCGAGCTTCGCCTCGACGTCGGGGGCGTCCGTGTAGAACGTGTCGGAGGAGTACAGCTGGCCCACGTGCAGGTTGACGCCGCGCGTGGCGGCCGCGTCCACGGCGCCGCGCAGCAGCCCGAAGTCGGCGACGGGCGCGTAGTCGACGACCCCGTTGAAGCGGATCCGGTTCATCGACGAGTTCGTCGACGCCCCGATCCCGGCGACCACGTCCCGCAGCTCGATGTCGTCGTGGATCGCGCCGGCGGAGCCGACCCGGACGACGGTCTTGACGCCGTACACGTCGAGCAGCTCGTGCGTGTAGATCGACGCCGACGGCTGGCCCATCCCCGTGCCCTGGACCGACACGCGCTTCCCCTTGTAGGTGCCGGTGTACCCGAACATGTTCCGCACCTGCGTGTAGCACTCGGCGTCGGTGAGGAAGGTCTCGGCGATCCACTTCGCGCGCAGCGGGTCCCCGGGCAGGAGGACGCTCTCGGCGATGTCGCCGGGCTCGGCGGAGATGTGTGCAGTCATGCCGCCAGCCTCTCATAAACATCCCATGAATTCTCGGAGACCACCTGTGAGCTGAATCGCCCGATCCCGCCCGCCGGGCGGCCGTGCGCGTCCGGTAACCTTTTCGGCGGTAGCGTGTCCGAGCGGCCGAAGGAGCTCGCCTCGAAAGCGAGTGTCGGGTAACCCCTGACCGTGGGTTCAAATCCCACCGCTACCGCCAACGTCCGAACGCCGGGCCTCACCGAGGCCCGGCGTTCGCCGTTCCCGGCAGCCTCCCGCTAGGCTGTCGAAACTCCACAGCGGCCGGTGCGGGCCGCCGACCGTGAAGGGCGGACCGGGATGGCCAAGACCGGCGGGAAGATCTACAGCGGCGTCGTCATCGCATTGTCGCTGCTGCTGGCCGCGATCCTGCTGCTGCACCGCTTCATCCCGAACCGCTGGTACAACCTCGGCAGCCTCATCGAGACGTTCCTGCCGTGGTTCGGCCTCGGCGTCCCGGTCCTCATCGTCCTCGCCGCGGTCCGGCGCCGCCCGTTCGCGATCGTCTGCGCGCTCCTGCCCGCGCTCGTGTGGTTCCAGATGTACGCGGCGCTCATCCCCGACAAGCACGACGGCGACGGCGACTTCCGGGTCGTCGCCCACAACGTCAACGCCGAGAACACCGACACCGAGGCCACCGCCGCGACCCTCCTCGCTGCCGACCCGGACGTGATCGTCCTCGTCGAGCTCACCGAGGAGCAGCGGATGGACTGGGGCGAGGTCCTCGCCGACCAGTACCCGTACTCGGCGGCGTACGGGACGGTGGCCCTGTGGTCGGTGTACCCGGTGACCGACTCGAACGAGGTGGACCTCAACCTCGGGTGGGCGCGGGCGTTCCGCGCCGCGATCGACATCGACGGCGAGCCCGTCGCGTTCTACGTCGCGCACCTGTTGTCGGTGCGCGTGAACTCGGAGGGGTTCACCTCGGAGCAGCGCAACGAGACGGCCGAGCTGCTCGGCGAGGCCATCGCCGACGAGGAGCTCGACCGGGTCGTCCTCGCCGGGGACCTGAACGGGACCGTCCAGGACCGGGCGCTCGCGCCGATCACGTACCAGCTGGAGTCCGCGCAGGCGTCCGCCGGGAAGGGCTTCGGGTTCACGTGGCCCGCGGACACGCCGATGGCGCGGATCGACCAGGTCCTGTACCGGGGCCTGGACGCGACCGGGTCGGGCGTCCTCGACGCGACGGCCTCGGACCACCGGCCGGTCTCCGCCGATTTCGCGTTCTGACGCGGGCAACCCCGCGCCGCGGCCGCGGCGTCTCACTGACGTGACCGAGAACGACGCCACGCTGATCCTGCCGACCGTGACCGCGGAGGGCGCCGCGGACGACACCGCCGTGTTCGCGCGCGTCGCCGAGTCGCCGGAGGCCGACCCCGGCCCGCGGGCGCTCATCGAGCTCGACGGCGTCGGCATGACCTACCCCGGCCCGCCGCCGGTCGAGGCCCTGAAGCCGGTGCGGCTCACCGTGGGCGACGGCGAGTACGTCGCGATCGTCGGCCCTTCGGGCTCGGGCAAGTCGACGCTGCTGAACCTGCTGGGCCTGCTCGACGCGCCCACCTCGGGCACGTACTGGCTCGACGGGCACGACACGTCGGTCATGAAGGAGTCGATGCGGACCCGCCTGCGGGCCGACAAGATCGGGTTCATCTTCCAGTCGTTCCACCTCATGGCGCACCGCACCGCGACTGAGAACGTCGCGATGTCCCTGGTCTACCAGGGGATCCCGCGGCGGCGCCGCCGTCAGATCGCCCGCGAGAAGCTCGAACTGGTGGGCCTGGGCCACCGCCTCGACGCCCTCCCCACGACCCTCTCGGGCGGCGAGCGCCAGCGGGTCGCCATCGCCCGCGCCCTCGCCGCCGAACCGAGCCTGCTGCTGTGCGACGAGCCCACCGGCAACCTCGACTCCCACACGGCCGAAGCGGTCCTGGCGACCATCGACGAGCTTCACTCCGGGGGCCTGACGGTCCTCATGATCACCCACGACCACGACGTCGCCGAGCGCGCCCAGCGCGCCGTCACCATCCGCGACGGCGAACTCCGCGAAGGCAACCACGTCGCCGCCCCCTGAGCCTTACACCCTCCCAAGGAAAACGAGGGCCCGCGCCGTGAGGCGCGGGCCCTCTCCCATTGGTGTGCAGGCTTTTCAGCTCAGGTCAGTCGTCGTTCCCCGGGCCTCCTGGTCCTCCTGGGCCGCCGGTCGTCTCTTCGCCGGTGGGCTCGTCCTCGTAGCCGGAGCCGTCGGACACGAGGATGTAGACGGGGGCGCCGCCGGGGGCGGACCCGGACGGGGAGGTCCCGAACGCCTCGCCCTCCTTGCAGTCGGACTCGAACTTGCCCGGCGCGATCGAGGCGTCGAACCCGGCGTTCGCGACGCGGGAGCGGGCCTCGTCGGCGTCCATGCAGTCGACGGACGGGATCGAGGTGAGGTTCTTGCCGTTGATCATGTCGCTCGAGGGTTTCGGCCAGCCCTCCTCCTCGAGGTCCTTGACGGCCTTCTTCAGGATGGCGACCCCGACCTCCTTCACGGACACCTTCAACCCCGCTGTGGCCGTGCCGGACCGGTAGGTCGCGTCGGTGTCGCCGACGAACGTCGCGGTGGTGGCGTTGGGGGTCGAGCCGATGAACCAGTAGGCGCGGTCGGAGTCGGAGGTCCCGGTCTTGCCGAACAGGGGCCGGTCGAACCCGCCGGTGTAGGCGGCGGCGGTGCCGTTGCCGGAGCACTGGGTGCCGTCGGCGTTCTGGCCGACGACGCAGCGCCCGGCGCTGACGGCCGCGTACGCGACCTCCTCGGGGAACGCCTGCTCGCACTGGGGCGCGGCGGCTTCGGCCCACTCCTCGCCGGTCGCGTCGATGACCTGCATGACCGGCAGCGGGTTGCAGTGGACGCCCCCGGCGGCGACCGTGGCGTACGCCTCGGCCATGTCCATCGGGGTGGTGGCGTCGAACCCGAGGGTGAAGACGCCGTAGTCGTCGAGCGTGCCGCTCTCCACGCGGGCGTCGAGGCCTTCGTTGTTGTAGAAGTCGATCCCGGCGCGCTTGGCCGCGTCGTAGGCCTTGCTGGTGCCGACCATCTCCTGGAGTTGCACGAACGCGGTGTTCGAGGAGCGTCCGAACATGCCCCACATGTTCATCGGCGACGCCGACCAGTTGCCGTCGTTGGACGGGCACCAGTGCCGCTGGTTGTTCTCCAGGACAGAGCCGCACGAGGACGGGTCGTTTGCGGCGGTGAGGTACTTGGAGGTGTAGGTCCCCGGCGAGGGGATGCGGGTCTCCAGCGGCCAGCCCTCTTCGAGGGCCGCGAGCATGGTGAACATCTTGAACGTCGAGCCCGCCGGGTACCCGGCGACCCGTTCGTTGCCGCTGAGCAGCGGGATCGTCGTGTTCGGGTAGTTCGACGGCTTCGAGTCGTCGCCGTCGGTGCGTGGACCGTTGTCGGTCTGGTCGAGGCTGTAGATCCGGTTGGCGGCCATGGCCCGCACGTGCCCGGTCCCCGGGGTGATGGTCACCGACCCGAGGGTGGCCGGGTTGTCGACGTCGACCTCCTCGGCGAGGCGCTCCGTGGCGTCGTTCTGGAGTTCGGCGTCGAGGGAGGTGACGATGCGGAAGCCGCCGCGCTTGAGCAGGGAGATGCGGTCGCGCTCGGTCTCGCCGAACAGCTCCTGGTCGCCCCACCACGCCTTGAAGTAGTCGCAGAAGAAGCCCCAGTTGGCGGTCGCGACGTCGACGCACTCGCTGCGGACGGGCCGCGGGTTGAGGCCGAGGGGCTGCTCCTTGGCGGTGTCGGCGTCGGCCTGGGTGATGTAGCCGAGGGAGGCCATGCGGTCGAGGATCCAGTTGCGGCGCTCGACGATCTGGTCGTCGGCGTCGTCGTCGTAGTCGCCGTCGAGGAGGCCGTCGGCGTAGGAGGGGAACTTCGGGAGCGAAGCGAGGGTCGCGGCCTCCCACAGCTCGAGTTCGCTCGGCGGCTTGTTGAAGTAGGAGTAGGAGCCGGCGTGGACGCCGTACGCCTGGTTGCCGAGGTAGATGACGTTCAGGTAGCCCTCAAGGATGTCCTCTTTGGACATGGAGTCCTCGATCGCCATGGCGTACCGGGCTTCGCGGAGCTTGCGCTCGTACGTGTCCTCGGACGCGGCGATGACCTCGTCGATGGTTGAGGCCGAGTAGATCAGGGTATTGCGCACGTACTGCATGGTCAGCGTCGACGCGCCCTGCGAGTCGCCGCCCTGGTTCGCGACTGCGGCGCGGATGATGCCGGCCCAGTCGACGCCGTTGTGCTCGTAGAACTTCGAGTCCTCGGCGGCCAGCAAAGCGTCGATCATGAGCGGGGACACTTCGTCGAGGGTCACCTCGCGGCGGTTCTCCTCGTAGAAGGAGGTGATCAGGGTCTCGCCATCAGATGCGTACACATAGGACGTCTGCGGGAGCGTGGGCTTGGTGAGCTCCGTCGGCAGCGACTCGAACGACTGGATGCCGTTCTCGGCGGCCATGCCGAACAGCCCCGCCAGGGGGAAGGCGGCCGCGGCCGCGAGGATCCCGGCGAGGACACCGCACACGAGCAGGGCTATGGCATCCCCGAGGGGACTGCGGTCGCGTTTCAAGGTCTCCACCGCCTCAGATTAGAACGGACGTCGGGAAGGGCGGGGACTGCCGGGCACTTGTGCTGAGCACGGCCGCGGGATCCGTCGGAGACGGCGCCCAGAAGTGGTACGCCGCGAACGCGGATCGAGGGTGCCCCCGTATTGGAATCGTTATTATCGCGAGTCGCATTCGCTAAGCGAACCGTAGGGGTGAAGCCGTCCCATGGAGTCCGATTTTCGTCTCGGAGAGTAGTCAAACACTTACAAGAGGTGTAGGGTCCGTTCTGACGGCGACGTTGTGTGATCGAGAGGTCACTCGACTGTAGTCGTCGGGGGGTATGAAGGGTAGATCTCACGGGGAGGTCATGCAGATGGGACTGCTGATCGACTGGACGACCAAGGCGCTATGTCAGGACGGCGATCCTGATGCCTTGTTCGTACAAGGGGCGGAGCAGAACAATGCGAAGAAGGTGTGCCGCGGCTGTCCGGTCCGGCTCGAATGCCTTGCCGACGCACTCGACAACCGCATCGAGTTCGGCGTGTGGGGCGGCATGACCGAAAGGGAACGGAGAGCACTGCTGCGCAAGCACTCGGACGTCCGCTCGTGGAGGGCGATCTTCGAAGTCGCCCTCGATGAAGAGCAGCGCAGCGCCCGCAAGAGCAGCCGGCGCCGGATACCGGTGAACATCAACTTCTGACCGGCGGGCCGCGAATCTGCGGCCGGACATGCTTTCGCGCCCGGACGGCCCCGCCGCCCGGGCGCGTTCATATCCACAGCCCTGTGGATAACTCCGCGCCCACGCCCGCCGCGGCCGCACCGAACGCCCGCAGGTCGGCCAGGTCCACGACCTCCACCCCCAGCGCCGGCAGCCACCGCTGCGGCACCTCCGGGCACGCCGCCGCGTACCGCGCCGCCACCCGCTCCTCCGCCGCCCGGCGCCGCGCCAGGTCCGCGTGCGTGCGCAGCACCGCCGCCACCGGGTCCTCCGGGTCGGCCTCCTCCAGCTGCGCCGCCGCCCCCAGGGCCCGCTCCGCGGACAGGTCCGCCGCGAGCGGCGTCAGCCGGTTCAGGATCATCCCGTCGAGCGGCATCCGCTCCTCGGTGAGCCGCCGCGTGAAGTACACGGCCTCGCCGACCGCCGCCGGCTCCGGCGCCGCGATCACCAGGAACGACGTCTGGTCGCCCTGGAGCGCCCGGAACGTCGCCTCCGCGCGCTTGCGGAACCCGCCGAACGTGTCCTCCAGGCTCGCCGTGAACTCCGCGACATCCGTCAGCAGGTGCCCGCCCAGGACCTTGTTGAACACCCGCGTGAACACGGCGGCGCTGGCGCCCATGAGCGAGAGCATCGAGCGGCGCGCGCCGGGCGTCGACGCCGACAGGAGCCGGATGATCCGGCCGTCGAGGAGGCGGGCCAGGCGCGCGGGCGCGTCGAGGAAGTCCAGGGCCGAGCGCGACGGCGGCGTGTCCAGGACGATGAGGTCCCACTGGCCGGTGGCGCGCAGCTGCCCGAGCTTCTCCATCGCCATGTACTCCTGCGTGCCCGAGAACGTCGAGGACACCGCCTGGTAGAACGGGTTCGCGAAGATCTCCGCGGCCCGGTCCTTCGAGGTGTGCGAGGCCACGACCTCGTCGAACGTGCGCTTCATGTCGAGCATCATCGCGTCCAGCGACCCGTCGCGGACCCCGGCGACCGGCCGGGGCGTGTTGTCGAGCGCCTCCATGCCGAGCGACTGGGCCAGGCGCTTCGCCGGGTCGATCGTCAGGACGACCGCGCGCCGCCCGTGGACCTCCGCGGCCCGCAGCGCCAGCGACGCGGCCGTCGTGGTCTTGCCGACGCCGCCGGAGCCGCAGCAGGCGATGACGTGCTTGCCCGCGTCGCCCAGGAGGGCGTCGACATCGAGTTCACTGCTCATTGCGGCCCCCGAGTGCGCGCGCCAGCTGGTACAGGCCCGACAGATCCACACCCTCGGGCAGGAGCGGCAGCTCCTCGACGGGCCGCCCGAGCCGCTCCAGGCGGTCCCGGTACGCGTCCACCGCGCGGATCTCCTCGCGCGCCGACCCGTACTCGGCCATGAGCCCCGCGACGAGCGCGGCGTCGGGGGCGATCCCGGCGCGGGCCAGGCCCGCCCCGAGCTCCTCCTCGGTCACCTCGCCGGACTTCGCGCCCGCGACCTTGTTCAGGACGATCCGGCCCACCGGCAGGTCCGCGGCCGCGAGCTCCTTGTACGCGTCGACGGTCTCCTGCACGGGCATCGCCGCGGGCGTCGTCACCAGGTGCACGTTCGTCAGCGACGAGTGCAGCATCCGCGCCACCGACCTGGAGTGCTTCCCGATCGGCCCGGTCTTCGCCAGCCGCCCCGATTCGACGGTCACGTTGAGGAACTTGACGATCCGGCCCGTCGGCGGCGCGTCGAGGACGACCGCGTCGTACGCCATCCGCCCCGACTCGGCCCGCGACACGGCCTCCTTCAGCTTCCCGGTGAGGAGGATGTCCCGCAGGCCCGGCGCGATGGTCGTCGCGAAGTCGATCGCCCCGAACTTCTGGAGCACCCGCCCGGCAGAGCCGAGCCGGTAGAACAGCGCCAGGTAGTCCAGGAGCGCCTCGTCGGCGTCCACGGACTGCCCGAAGACCTCACCGCCGCCCGCGCCCGCGGCGAGGTGCCGCTCCTCGTACCCGAGGGACGCGGCCCCGAACAGCGGCGCGATGCCCTGCCTGCCCTCGACCTCCACGAGCAGGACCCGCCTGCCGGGGCCGGCGAGCGCCAGGGCGAGCGCCGCGGCGACCGAGGTCTTCCCCGTGCCGCCCTTCCCGGTGACGATGTGCAGGCGCGGCACCGGGATCGCAGAGGCAGTCATTCATCGGAGTCTAGTCATCCGGCGGCGATCCCGCAGATGAGCCATTGCGGGTCCCCTTCCTCGGCCACGAGCGTGAACGCCCAGGTCGCCGGGGACGCGCCGCCGTCGATGCCGATCTCGGCGGTGACCGTGGCCGCGCCGACGGTCCGGCCGGTCTCGGCGACCTCGCCCCATTCGAAGCCGCGGTCGGCGGCGTCGGCCATGGCGGCGACGGCCGAGCCCAGGTCGCGGTCGGCCTTGTCGGTGCACAGCCAGGCGGCCGCGGCCTCGGCGTCGCGGTCGTCCAGGAGCGCGCCGAGGAACGCCGAGACGGTGTGCTCGGGCGTGTCGGTGACGCCGCCGGAGGCGTCGCCGATGAACAGGCGCGTGGCGCCGAAGACGAGCGCGGCGCAGAACAGGACGGCCGCGACCGCCGTCACCACGGTCCACAAGAGACTCGACTGGTCGCCGTGCGCGGGCCCGGGCGGGCCGGCGGTTCTCGGTGCGGGCTCCTGGCGCGGGACGCGGCCCGCTGACGGCGCCTCGGCGGCGTCCGACGACTGCGCCGCAGTGTCTGACGACATGGGGACTCCCTGGTTCACTGGTGCGGCACGGGGCCGCGGGACTCTTCGGGGAGGCGACGCACTCTGAGCGTAGCGGTGCGCCGCGGGCGAATCAAGACGCCGTACTGTGGGCGGCATGGAGAAATGGGAGTACCTCACGGCGCCGCTGCTGATCCACAACACCAAGATGATCCTCGATACGTTCGGGGACGACGGCTGGGAGCTGGTCACGGTCCTGCCGGGCCAGAACTCGGAGCAGCTGGTGGCGTACTTCAAGCGCAAGAAGGAGCAGTAGCGGTGGCGGACGTGGAGAAGGCGCTCGCCCGCCTGGGCCTGGAGCTCCCGGCGGTCGTGCCGCCGGTCGCGGCCTACCGGCCCGCGGTCCGCGCGGGGGACTACGTGTACACCTCGGGCCAGCTGCCGATGGTCGCCGGGGCGCTCGCCGCGACCGGCAAGGTCGGCGCCGAAGTCGACCCCGAGGACGCGTACGGCCTGGCGCGGATCTGCGCTTTGAACGCGCTCGCCGCGGTCGCCTCCGTCGCGGACCTCGACGAGGTCGTGCAGATCGTGAAGGTCGTGGGCTTCGTCGCTTCGGCGCCGGAGTTCACCGGCCAGCCGAAGGTCGTCAACGGGGCCTCCGAGCTCCTCGGCGAGGTGTTCGGCGACGCCGGGACCCACGCGCGCTCCGCGGTCGGCGTGGCCGTGCTGCCGCTGGACGCCCCGGTCGAGGTCGAGCTGGTCGCCCGCCTCGCCCCGAGCGCGAAGACCGTCCTGGTCTAGGAACATCTGCCCGCACCGGTCGGTCCCGCGAAGGGACCGACCGGTGTGCTGTGTCGATCAGGTGATGGACGGGAGGACGCGGGTCTCGACCTCGCCGAGGGCGATCGTGGTGCCGCGCGGGCCGGGCGCACTGGCCGTCACCTTGACGACGTCGCCGTTCTCCAGGCGCCACTGGCCGGTGACGGCCTCGCCGGACCCGTACATGAGGCCGGGCCGCAGGACGGCGCCGCCGGCGGTGAGCTGCGCGAGCTGCTGCGCGGGCGTCCAGCACGCCTCGGCGAAGTCCGCGCCCGCGACGGCCACGCCGTTGACGTGGATGTCGAGGTGCAGGTCGAAGCCGTACCGGTCGGACTCCTTCAGGTAGGAGGCCATGTCGGGCGCGGGCTGGGGCGCGGCGGTGCGGGCGGCGCTGAGCGCCTCGATGGGCGTGATCCAGGCGCTCATGGACGTCGCGAAGGACTTGGAGGCGACCGGGCCGAGGCCGTCGGTCTCCAGCTCCTGGAAGTCGCGGGCGGTCCAGTCGTTGAGCAGGACCGCGCCGAACACGTAGTCCTCGAACTCGTCGGGGGAGACGGGGCGGCCCAGCTCGGACTCGCCGCCGATGATGAACCCGACCTCGGCCTCGATGTCGAGGGCGCGGGTGGGGCCGAACACGGCCTGGCCGTCCTCGCCGCGGCGGTGCCCGGCGGGCCGCACGAGGTCCATCCCGGAGGGGATGAGCGTCGAGGGGCGGCCGTTGGAGGCGCGCGGGTAGACCCGGTCGGAGCCGGGGGCGCGCATGGTGAAGTCGACGTAGTCGGTGACCAGGAGCGGCGCGTGCATGACCGCCTCGCCGATCGGGGTCAGCCACTCGGAGGCGACGTCCTGGAGGCTCGGCTCGCTCAGGGCCTCCTGGACCTGGGCGCGGACCTGCTTCCACGCGGCCTTCCCGAGCGACAGGAGCCGGTTCAGGGCCGGGTCGCGCAGGGCGGTGCAGGACGCGCAGGTCTGGCAGTCGCCCGACAGGACCGCCTTGTGCATGTCGAGGATGTGGTCGCCGATGCGCACGCCGATGCGCGGCAGCGTCTCGTCGGCGGTCGAGAAGACCCCGAACGGCAGATTGTGGATGTTGTAGGGACTCTCGTCGGCCCCGGGAACCCAGCACGTCGTCACTTGCTCGTCCTCCATCGGATCGGTGGTGAAGGACTAACGAGCGCGGGCGCCCGGAGGTCACTCGGCGCGGCGGTGGCGGCGCAGAACTGTGAACCAGCCCACCCAGGCGGCGACGGCGACGGCCGCGAAGAACAGGCGCACGCCCGAGTCCATCTCGGAGCCCAGGAGCGCGGGGACGGCGAAGACGACGGCGATGCCGAGGAGCACGGAGCGGCCGAGGGCGCCGTGGAAGGGCGTCCGGCGGCGCCAGTACGGGACGTCGTCGCCCCCGCCGAGCAGCTTCTCGCGCCAGCGCGGGTCGTCCTTGTCGACGTCGACCAGGCGGCGGCGCACGCGCCGGGCCTCGGGCGGCAGGACGTGGACGTTGTCCTCGACGGCCAGCCCCGGGTCGAGTTCGGCGGCGGCCCGGCGGGAGCGCTTCGCGAGGTCGTCCATGCCGAGGTCTTCGGCGATGGCGGCGAGGACCCGGTGGGTGCGCGGCTGGTCGGGGGCGATGTTGACGGCGTTCCAGGCGGCGTCGAGCGCGGGCTGGGCCGCGCCGGCGCGGCGGGTGATGAGCGCGTAGTGGACGTGGTGGAGCCAGGACGCGCGGTCCATGTCGAGGAGCGACGCGGCGGCCTGCATGGCCTCGTCCTTGCGGCCCGCGTCGGCGAGCGCGTACCCGCGGGTGATCATGGCGCGGCGGTGGCCGGGGGTCTGGGCGAGGGCGGCGCCCGCGTAGACGAGGGCCTCGTCGGGGTCGTTGTCGGCGAGGGCGCACGCGGCGGCCATGGCGTTCGCGTCGGGGCTGAGGGGGTCGAGGCGCAGGGCCGCGTCCGCTTCGGCGCGCGCGTCGGGCACCTGGCCGAGCTCGTAGAGCAGTTCGGCGCTCTGGAGGTGCTCGGCGACCGTGCGCTTGGGGTCTGCGTCCATGGGTCTACTCCCGGACAGGTCTCAGGGCTGGTACAGCAACGCTACCGCGGTCGCGGCGACGCCCTCGCCGCGTCCGGTGAAGCCCAGGCCGTCGGTGGTGGTGGCGGAGAGCCGGACGGGGGCGCCGACGGCGGCGGCCATGGCGGCCTCGGCCTCGGCGCGGCGGGTCCCGATGCGGGGCCGGTTGCCGACGATCTGGACGGAGACGTTGCCGACGGCCCATCCGGCGCCGCGGACGCGGCGGGCGGTCTCGGCGAGGAGCGCGGCCCCGGAGGCGCCGGCCCATTCGGGGCGGTCGGTGCCGTAGTTGGACCCGAGGTCTCCGAGGCCGGCGGCGGAGAGCAGGGCGTCGCAGGCCGCGTGGGCGGCCGCGTCGCCGTCGGAGTGCCCCGCCAGCCCGGCCTCGCCGGGCCAGTCGAGGCAGGCGAGGCGGCAGGGCCGAGCGGCGTCGAACCGGTGCACGTCGGTGCCGTGCCCGATGACGTAGGGCGTATTGGGACTGGTCACAGTGCGGTCTGCTGGCGGTGCCGGCCTACTTGACCGGGGCCTCCTGGAGCAGGACCTTGTCGAGGATGTTGTCGGCCTCGTCCTTCACGCAGTCCTCGGCGAGGGCGATCTCGCCGGTGAGGATCTCGCGGGCCTTGGAGAGCATGCGCTTCTCCCCGGCGGAGAGGCCGCGTTCGCGGTCGCGCCGCCACAGGTCGCGGACGACCTCTGCTATTTTCAGCGGGGAACCGGAGGCCAGCTTCTCGACGTTCGCCTTGTAGCGCCGCGACCAGTTGGTGGGTTCCTCGGTGTGGGGGGCGCGCAGCACCTCGAAGACCTCTTCGAGGCCTTCAGCGCCGACGACTTCCCGGACGCCGACGAGCTCGACGTTCTTGGCTGGAACCTTGACCGTGAGGTCACCCTGCTCGACGCGCAGCACGAGGTATTCCTGTTCGATACCACCGATGGTGCGAGTCTCTACAGCTTCAACGAGTGCGGCCCCGTGGTGGGGGTAGACAACGGTCTCGCCGACACTAAAACCCATAGGATCGAAACCCCTTTCGCTGTGTCCAGCTTAACACGGCGGTCGGGGTTTTCCCGACATCGGATCGCCACGAATTCCCTGGTCAATTGGTATGTGACTGATTACTCTACGGCACCTTGGGCTTTCGAGGAGCGAGCGGTTGGGGCGAATGAGGCCCAGGTCGCTCCGCCGTGCGCGGCGGCGCGCCGCGGGTGCGCGGTGCGGACCGGTGTTCGCAGGAGCGGACGAACCGTTACCGTCCGGGACGGGGCGGGCGCGGCCGGGCCCCCGCGGATCCCGCAGGGCCGCAACGGCACCGGACGGCGCGTGAGACGTGCGTTCCACCGCCGCACCGGCCCGGGCGAGAGGTGAGAGCGAGTCGTCTACGCTGTCGTCAGCATTCCTGTCGGAACTCGGAGAGGACCAGCAGTGGCCAAGGGGATCAGGACGGCGATCACGGCCCGCCGCGCGGCCGCCATCGCGATCGCGGGCACCGCGGCCGCGGCGCTGTCGGCGTGCGGCGCGGGTCAGGAGACCCAGACCGACCTGAAGGTGAGCGCGATCGCCGGGGTGAACGTCGACGAGGGCGACCTCGCGCTGCGCGACCTCCAGGTCGAGTTCGACTCCGCCGAGGGCTACGCCGCCGGCGACGCCGCCGCGCTGCGCGTGTGGATCGGCAACGAGGGCGAGGAGGAGGTCAGCCTCGTCGGCGTCGAGACCGAGGCCGGCACCGTCACCTTCGTGAGCCCGGCCGCGCAGGCCGCCGAAGAGGCCGAGGAGGCCGCGTCCACCGACGAGGCGAGCAGCCCCGCCGACGGCGAGTCGTCTCCCGCCGCCGAGGAGGGCTCCGCCCCCGCGGTCGAAGAGGACCCCTTCGAGGGCGAGACGACCTTCGACATCCCGATCGCCGTCGGCGACTACGAGCGCCTCGACGAGGGCGTCGAGGGCGGCGACTACCTGCTCATCGAGGACCTCGCCGCCGACCTGAAGTCCGGCGACACGATCGAGGTCGTGTTCCTGTTCTCCAACGGCCAGGAAGTGGCCGCGCAGCTCCCGGTCGGCCAGGCCCTGGAAGCCGACGAGCGCGAGTACTACGAGCCCGCCGAGGAGGCCGAAGGGCACTAGGCCCCGGCTGCATCAGCTTCGTTCCGAGGCCCCGGTCCGCGCGGACCGGGGCCTCGGCCGTTCACCTTTGGAGCGGCCAGCGCCGGTCCACCGTCTCGTCCCGCCCCTTGCGCTTGAAGTACGCCTCCAGGCCCGCCGCGTCCTCGGCGTGCCAGCGGACCTGCGAGGCGTGCAGGTCCTGCGGGGTGAGGTCGCCGACCTCCGGGTAGAGCGCGCCGATCGCGCGGGCGAGCGCCACGGTCGCCTCCGCGTCCCCGGCCGCGGAGTGGGCGCCGTCGTGGACGACCCCGTACTGGAGCGCGGTCGCCCCGAGGGTGCGCTTGCCGCGCCGGTACTTGTCGACCCGCTTGTCGAGCACCGAAGGGTCGATGACGGCGAGGCGCTCCCAGGCGGGCTGGTCGAGGCCGTGGCGCTCCAGCTCGTACGACAGGAGCGTGCAGTCGAACCCGGCGCGGAACGCGACCACGGGCGTCCCGGTGTCGGCCGCGGCCCGCAGCGCCGCGGCGACCTCGGCGAGCGCCTCGGCCGGGAGCCGGCCCTCGGCGCGGACCCGCTCGTCGGTGATGCCGTGGACGCGGGTGGCGCCCGGGGGGATCGGGACGCCGGGGTCGATCAGCCACGTGGTGCTCCCGGCACCGGTGACCAGGGCGGCCTGGACGATCCGGTCCTGCTCGACGCTGACGCCCGTCGTCTCGGTGTCGAACCCCAGCAGGGGCCCCTCAAACCATCGCTCGCTCATGCCAACACCGTAGCGGGCGCCTCCGACATTCCCCTCTATGCGCTCCGGGTGCGGTACATCCCGGGCGTAATGCACGAAACGGCCTGATGGTGCTCACGCCGCTCGTCTACCGCGAGACCCGCGGGTGCTTCTCGCGCCCCGACCGGCGGACGCTCCCCTCCTACGCGGCCGCTGGCGCCGCCGAGCCTTCGAACAGGACGGTCCCGGCGCCCGCACAGGACTGACGGACCCCGCCGCTACCGTTGCGGCATGGCGGAGGAGCAGCGGCGCCCCGGCAGCGCCCCCCGAGACGACGGCGTCCCCGGCACGGTCCTGGAGGCCGTCCTCGAACGCGTCACGTACGCGAACGAGGAGACCGGGTACACGATCGCGCGCGCCAGCCCCGCCCGCGGCGGCCCCGACCTCATTACCGTGGTCGGGCCGCTGCTGGGCGCCCAGGTCGGCGAGACCCTGTCGCTGACCGGCCGCTGGTCCAGCCACCCCAAGTACGGCCGCCAGTTCGACGTCCGCTCCTACCGGACCGTCCTGCCCGCCACCGTCCAGGGCATCGAGCGGTACCTCGGGTCCGGGCTCGTCAAGGGCGTCGGCCCCAAGACCGCCGCGAAGATCACCGCGCACTTCGGGACCGCGACCCTCGACGTCATCGACGCCGACCCCGCCCGCCTCATCGAAGTCCCGGGCCTGGGCCCCAAACGCACCAAGGCCATCGGCGCCGCCTGGGAGGAGCAGCGCGCCATCAAGGAGGTCATGGTGTTCCTCCAGTCCGTCGACGTGTCCACCTCCCTCGCCGTCCGCGTCTACAAGCAGTACGGCGACGCCTCCATCGGCGTCGTCAAGAACGAGCCGTACCGTCTCGCGAACGAGGTGTGGGGCATCGGCTTCAAGACCGCCGACGCGATCGCCCGCGCCGTCGGCGTCCCCGAGGACTCCCCCGAGCGGATCAAAGCGGCCCTCCAGTACACGCTGTCGCAGGCCTCCGACGGCGGCCACTGCTTCCTGCCCGCCCCGAACCTCGTCGCCGACACCGTCGAACTCCTCGCGCTGCCCTCCCGGCTCGTCGCGGCCGCGCTCGCCGAGCTCGCCGACGCGGGGGAGCGGGTCATCGCCGAGGACGTGCCCGTCGGCGACGCGACAGTGCCCGCCCGGTACCTCGCGCCGTTCTTCCACGCCGAACGGGGCTTGGCCTCCGGGCTCCTCGCGCTCCTGCGCACCAGCGAGGACCGGCTCGGGGTCTTCGGCGGCGTCGACTGGGACAAGGCGTTCGCGTGGCTGCGGCGCCGCACCGACGCCGAACTCGCCCCCGAGCAGGCCGAGGCCGTGCGCCTCGCGCTCACCGAGCGGGTCGCGGTCCTCACCGGCGGGCCCGGCTGCGGCAAGTCGTTCACCGTCGCCTCGATCGTCGCCCTCGCCAGGGCCAAGGGCGCCAAGGTGATGCTCGCGGCCCCCACCGGCCGCGCCGCCAAGCGCCTCGCCGAACTCACCGGGTTCGAGGCCCGCACCCTCCACCGCATGCTCGAACTGCGGCCCGGCGGCGACGCCGCCTACGACCGCGACCACCCCCTCGACGCCGACCTGCTCGTCGTCGACGAGTCGTCCATGCTCGACACGGTCCTCGCGAACAAGCTCGTCAAGGCCGTCCCGCCCGGCGCGCACCTGCTGCTCGTCGGCGACGTCGACCAGCTGCCGTCCGTCGGCGCCGGCGAAGTCCTGCGCGACCTCCTCGCCGCCCCCGCGATCCCGCGCGTGCGCCTCACGCAGATCTTCCGGCAGGCCGCCGAATCCGGCGTGGTCGCCAACGCCCACAAGGTCAACCGCGGCAAGATGCCCGACCTCGACGGCTACCCCGACTTCTTCTGGTTCGCGTGCGACGACAACGACCTGGTCGCCGACCGCGTCGTCGAGATCGTCTCCCGCCGCATCCCCGCCCGCTTCGGCCTCCACCCCGTCCGCGACGTGCAGGTCCTCACCCCCATGCATCGCGGCGGCCCCGGCGCCGGGAACCTCAACGCCCGCCTCCAAGAAGCCCTCACGCCCGCCCGCGAGGGCCTGCCCGAACGCCGCCACGGCGGCCGCATCTTCCGCACCGGCGACAAGGTCGTGCAGATCCGCAACGACTACCAGAAGGGGAAAGCGGGCGTGTTCAACGGCACCATCGGCATCGTCCAGGGCATCGACACCGTCGCCCAGACCCTCACCGTCCGCACCGACGAGGACGAGGACGTCGACTACGAGTTCACCGAGCTCGACGAGCTCCAGCACGCGTACGCGCTCACCGTCCACCGCTCGCAGGGCTCCGAGTACCCCGCGGTCGTCGTGCCCGTCACCACCAGCGCCTGGACCATGCTCCAGCGCAACCTCGCGTACACGGCCATCACGCGCGCGAAACGGCTCGTCGTCCTCGTCGGCTCGAAGCAGGCCCTCGCGGTCGCCGTGCGCACCGCCGGCACCGGCAAGCGGCACACCGGGCTCACGCACCGGCTCGCCACCTAGTCCTCCTGCGGGGCCTCGACCTGCCGCTCCAGGGGCTTCTCGCCCTTCGCGGTCGGGTACACCACCCAGAACTCGGAGCGCTCGTCCTTCTTGTACGCGCGCTGCGTCACCACCACCATGAGCGCGACCAGGCCCCCGCCCACCACGAACAGGGCGAGGGCGACCAGGTCGGAGACGTCCATCGGATCAGCGGTAGTTCGTGAACTGGAGCGCCACGTCGAGGTCCTTGCCCTTCAGGAGCGCGATGACCTCCTGGAGGTCGTCCCGCTTCTTCCCGGTGACCCGCAGCTTGTCGCCCTGCACCTGCGGCTTCACGCCCTTCGGGCCCTCGTCGCGGATGATCTTCCCGATCTTCTTCGCGTCCTCGGTGGAGATCCCCTGCTTGAACGCGACGTCGATCTTCGTCTCCTTGCCCGACTGGCGCGGATCCGCGGCGTCCAGGGCCTTCAGGGAGATGCCCCGCTTGATGAGCTTCTCCTTCAGGACGTCCAGGGCCGCCTTCGCGCGGTCCTCGGTCTCGGCGGAGATCACCGCCGCCTCGTCCCCGGAGCGCTCCACCGCCGCGCCGGTCCCGCGGAAGTCGAACCGGGTCCCCAGCTCCCGCTGGGTCTGGTTGATCGCGTTGTCGAGCTCCGCGAGATCGATCTCGGAGACGATGTCGAACGAGGCGTCGGCCATGGCGTCCGGTCCTTCCAGTGTCGTAGGCGGCTCAGCGTCGGCGCTGCGGCGGCCGCGGGCGCGGCGGCGCGCGCCGCGCAAGGGGCGCGACCGCCAAGCTTAGTCCGGCACCGCCGCACGGGGCGACCGCGCCCGCGCCCGCCGCAGTGAACGCCGTCTCAACCGAGGAGAACCCGCTTGCGGACCCTGCGGGAGGGGACGCTATTCTTGCTCTCGCTACACGCCACGGCAGGTTACCCAAGTGGCCAAAGGGAGCTGACTGTAAATCAGCCGTCATCGACTTCGCAGGTTCGAATCCTGCACCTGCCACCGACAAGGCCCGCATCACCAGATGCGGGCCTTTCACATTCCCCGCGCACAGGATCGTGCATCCTATTTCCTATAGGATCTACGATCCCGCGGCGTCGACCGGGACCTCCGGCACCGCCCGCGGCAGCCACGCCGCCGTCTCCCAGCCGCCCTCCGGACGCAGCTGCGCCCGCAGCTGCCCCCCGACCGCCTCCACTCGCTCCCGCAGCCCCACCAGGCCCAAGCCCCCGCCCGACTCCGCCAGCGGCGCCCGCACCGACCTGCCGCGCGCCGCCCGGCCGTCGTCCCGCACCGACACCTCCACGCCGTGCCCGCCCGCCGCGGCCACCACGACCCGCACCCGCGTCGCCCCCCGCGCGTGCTTGCGCACGTTCGTCAACGCCTCCCGCACCACCCGGTGCGCCGTCGCCGCGATCTCCGGCGCCACCACGCCCGCCAGCTCCGGCGAGATGAAGCACGACGCGTCCGTCCCCTCCCTCGTGAACCGGTCCACCAGGTCCTCGATCTGCGACAGGTCCCCCAGCGGGTTCACGCCCCCCGCCGCGTCGTCGTCGCGCAGCATCCGCACCATCCGCCGCATCGACGCCAGCGCCGCCAGCCCCGCCTCCTCGATGTCCGCGAACGACTTCAGCGGATCGGTCGCCGCGACCTGCCCCGCCTGCGCCAGCACCACCATGCCCGTCACGTGGTGCGCCACGAAGTCGTGCATCTCCCGCGCCAGCTCCAGCCGCTCCGCCCGGCGCACCTCCTCCTGCGTCTCCCGCCGCAGCTTGTCCATCGACCGCAGGTAGGCGCCGAAGCCGATCACACTGAGCATCGCCATGAGGATCAGCGCCGTCCCGCCCACCGCCGAACCCTCGATGACGAACAGGCGCGACCCGATCGTCATCACCGCGGCGCCCGTCGCGAACGCCACCCACCGCCCCGGCGCCGCGTCCCAATGGCGCACCGCGAACAGCATCAGCAGCCCCAACGCGAGCAGCTCCGCGGTCCCCACACCGCGCTCCGCCTGGTCGTACACCACGTCGAGACCCGTCGCGGCCATCGACGCGAGCGCCGCCACCGCGATCCACCGCTTGCGGCCCGGCCGGTAGAACGTGTACACGCCGATCGCGAACAGCGACGTCGCCATCTGCACCCACGCCACCCACGACACGAACGGCGGCCGCTCGTCAGGCAGGCTCGACATCGACTCCGCGAGGAGCACCAGCAGCAGGCCCGAGACCACGCCGATCTTGAGCAGCCGCATCACGAGCCGGTTGAAGCGGCCGCTCAAAGCCGCCTTGGGAGCGTTCATGGGCTCGAAGGTAGCCCGGATCCGGGCGTCCTCGGTCGAACGGCCGACCCGCGCCGCCCGAAACCCGTCGCCGAGCCGAAGCGGGAAGGGCCCGTGCGGGACGAGGCTTGCGTCATGAACGGAATCCTGGCAATCGGCACCGTCCTGGGCCTCGTGCTCACCGCGGTCTTCCTCATCGCGGGCACCGCCGCGCCCTTCCTCACCGACCACCGCAAGGCCCGCCGATGAGACCCCCCATGCTCGCCGCCCGCGCCCTCGTCAAGCACTTCGGCACCGCCCCGGCCCTCGACGGCGTCGACTTCGCCGTCGCGCCGGGCGAATCGGTCGCCGTCACCGGGCCCTCCGGGTCCGGGAAGTCCACGCTCCTGCACTGCCTCGCCGGGATCATGCGGCCCGACTCCGGGGAGGTGCGGCTGTACGACGAGCGCATCGACACCCTCTCCGAGCGGTCCCGGAGCCACCTGCGGCGCACCAGGTTCGCGTTCCTGTTCCAGTTCGGGCAGCTCCTGCCGGAACTGCCCGCCGAAGAGAACGTCGCCCTGCCGCTCATGCTCGACGGCACCCCGCGCAAGGCCGCGCTCGGGCCCGCCCGCGAGCAGCTGCGGCGGCTCGGCCTCGAAGGCAAGGAAGGACGCCGGCCCGGCGAGCTGTCCGGCGGCGAGGCCCAGCGGGTCGCGCTCGCGCGGGCGCTGGTGATCCGCCCGGCCGTGGTGTTCGCCGACGAACCGACCGGCGCGCTCGACCGCACCACCGGCGACCAGGTCATGGGGGTCCTCCTCGACACCGTCAAAGACCTCGACGCGGCGCTCGTCGTCGTCACGCACGACCCGCGGATCGCCTCGCGGTGCACGAGGACGATCGAGATCCGCGACGGCCGACTCGGCGGCGTCCCGCGGACGGGCAAGGGCTTCGACGGGTTCGCGGGCGACGCCGCCGACCGTCCGGTGATCGCCGGCGACGGAAGGTTCGGCCCCGAGCCGGTCGCGGAGGTGTGGCGATGACGGCGCTGGCCTGGCGCCTGACCCGGCTGGGCGGGCGCAGCGCCCTGCTGAGCACGGGCCTGACGGCGCTCGCCGTCGCCGTGGCGACGCTGCTGCTCCAGTTCGCGGTGGCGGGGAACTTCGCGTTCGACGCCCGCGCGGACCGCACGTCGTGGCGCGACGTGCCCGAGGCCGACGGCGGATCCGTGCTGCTGGCGACCGCCGCCGACCATTTCGGCGGGGACTCGGTCACCCGCGTGGACCTCGCCGCGCTCGACGGCGACGCGCCCGTCCCGCCCGGCATGGACGCGTTCCCGGCGGTCGGCGAGGTGTGGCTGTCCCCGGCCGCGGCCGACCTCCTCGAGGGCGTCCCGGACTCGGACTTCCTGGCGCGCTACGGCGACGTGGAGGTCGCGGGCGAGCTCGGGCCGGAGGCGCTCGCGCACCCGAACGAGCTGGTCGCGGTCGTCGGGCGCAGTGCCGACGACCCGGCGATGGCCGCGGAGCGGTTCAGCGCCGACGGGGTCTCGCCGCGCACGGTCGACGGGTTCGACGGCGGGCAGCCGGACTCGGTGTACGGGTTCTACCTGATCCTCATGGTGCTCGCGGCGATCCTCATGGCCGTCCCGGCCGCGGTGTTCGGGGCCGCGGCGGCCCGGCTGACGGTGTCGCGGCGCGACGAGCGGCTCGCGACGCTGCGGCTCATCGGCGCGACCCCCGGGCAGGTGATGCGGCTGACGCTCATCGAGACGGTCCTCGCGGCGGCCGCGGGGTCGGTCGCGGGCACGGTCCTGTGGATGCTCGTGACGCCGCTCGTCGCGCTCATCCCCATCGACGGCGGCCGCTGGTTCACCGCCGACCTGTGGGCCGGCGCGCCCTGGATCGCGGTCGTGGCCCTCGCGGTCCCGGTCCTCGTCGCCGCCTCGGCCCTCCTCGGCCTCCGCGGCGTCGTCATCAGCCCCCTCGGTGTGGCCCGGCGCGTCAAACCTAAGGGCCTCAAGGCGATCCGGGTCCTCATCTTCGCGGGCCTCTCGATCGCGTTCATGATCGCGACGCAGCTCGTCGGCGGCAGCATGATCGCCGTGGCGATCCTCATCGTCCTGTTCGCCGCGACCCTCGCCGCCGTGAACCTCATCGGCCCCTGGCTGGTCCAGCGCCTCGGCCGCACCCTCGCCCGCACCGCCCGCGGCCCCGCCCGCCTCCTGGCGGCCCGCCGCCTCGCCGAGGACCCGAAGGCCGCCTGGCGCACCGTCTCCGGCGTCGCCATCGCGGGCTTCGTCGCCGGATCCGTCGCGCTCTTCCCGATGCTCGTGACCGACACGGGCACCCAGACCACCGAATCCATCGCCGCCCTGGTCCCCGCAGCCGACGCCGAGACGCTCGCGGCGACCCTCGCCGCCGATCTCGGCGACCGGGCCGACGTCGCGGTCGTCGACAGCAGCGGCTACCTCACCGCCGGCGAGGACACGGCCGTCATCGAGGCGACCACCTCGGGCGCCGACCTCGAAGCGGTGCGCAGCACCATGACCGCGACCATCCCCGGCAACCCGCCCGAGCGGGAGATCGACTCCAGCATCATGTCGAACCGCCTCGTCAGCTCGGTCCGCACCGGCGTGACCGTGGTCCTCGCGGTGGTCTTCCTGACCGCGGCCGTCTCCACCGCGATCAACGCCATCGGCTCGGTCCTCGACCGCCGCCGCACCTACCGCCTCCTCCACCTCGCCGGGACCCCCCAACAGGTCCTCGACCAGGCCCGCCGCCAAGAGACCCTGCTCCCGCTCGCGTTCCTGGGCGGCGCCTCGGTCCTCACCGGCATGCTCCTGACCGCCCCGGTCATCGGCGCCATGGGCTTCGACGCCAGCGGCGCCCTGATCCTCGGCGGCACCCTCGCGGCCGGGACCGCATCGGTGATCGCCGCCGGGGCCCTGGCCCGGCCGCTGCTCCGGTCGGTGATGCGGGACGTGAGTCCCCGGCCCGACTGATCGGGCCGTGGTGGGTCGGTTGCTTGGTTCATCCGTGGGTCGGTTCGTTGGCCGGTGCGCCTGTCGGTCGATTGGTTGAGTGAGCTGAATGATTGGTGCGGGCGCACCGGCTGGGTGCCGGTGCGCCCGCGTCTTACTCACCTCGCGAGGTGGTTCTCCGGTAGGAGCCGCGCGGGAGTGCACTCCCGCGCGGTCTTCGGGGGCGGTCCCCAGGGTCTCCCTCTAATACCGCCAGTCCTACCGGGACCGACTCCACCTGCCTCCTCTCCACCACCACCGGAGACAGGTGTTTTTGATATCTACAATCACATGCCGGGATTGGGTTGCCAAGGTTTGTTTTTCCTCCTGTGGATAACTTTTGTCCTTGCTGGTGATGGGGCTTTTGGGGTGGATGTGCCTACTAATGGTTCTTGGTCGGCAGGATTTGGCGGGGCGCGGCGGGCATTGGGGTGGGGTGGCGGGGTACAACTGATGAGGTGAGGGTTAGGTTCGCCTAACCATGCTTCTTCAGGCGGGGCCGGAACAGCGGCTCAGGGGCCCCTGCCGTACGGAGTCGTGAGCCGCTTGACCGAAGGAGCCCGAATGGCTGAACGTCGTGAGCGCAGGAGCCCGGTCCTCAAGACCGCCGAAGTGGTGCGGACCGAGCGGGTCACGCCGCACATGATCCGCGTGGTCCTCGGCGGTGAGGGCCTCGCGGACTTCCAGTGCGGCGACTTCACCGACCACTACCTGAAACTCCAGTTCCCCGTCGAGGGCGTCGCCTACCCCGAGCCCTTCGACATCGCCCGCATCCGCGAGGAGCTCCCGCCCGAGCAGTGGCCGGTCACCCGCACCTACACCGTGCGCCGCTGGGACCCCGCTGCCCGCGAGCTGTGGATCGACTTCGTCTACCACGGCGACGAGGGCGTCGCCGGCCCCTGGGCCGCGAACGCCCGGCCCGGCTCGCTCCTCCGCTTCGCCGGCCCCGGCGGCGCCTACGCGCCCGCCCCCACCGCCGACTGGCACCTCCTCGCCGGGGACGCCAGCGCGCTCCCCGCGATCGCCGCCGCCGTCGAGAGCCTCGCGCCCGGCGCGCGGGCGCACGTGTTCCTCGAGGTCGACGGACCGGACGAGGAGCAGCAGTTCAAGTCCGCGGGGGACGTGACCGTGACGTGGCTGCACCGCGGCCCGGAGGCCCTGGGCCGCAACCTGGTCGACGCGGTCCGCGGTTTCGAGTTCCCGGCCGGTGACGTCCACGCGTTCGTGCACGGCGAGGCCGGGTTCGTCCGGGAGATCCGCCGCTACCTGCGGTTCGAGCGGGAGCTGTCGCGCGAGCGGATGTCGGTGTCCGGGTACTGGCGCGCGGGCCATGACGAGGACGGCTGGCGCTCCTCCAAGCGGGAGTGGAACGCCGTCGACGAGGCCGATGAGGCTGCTAAGGCCGCAGCTGAGACCGAGGCCGCCAGCCGGGCCTGAACGGCGGCAGGATTCCGAGACGCCGCAAGGGCCGCAGCCGAACCAGAGAGTTCGGCCGCGGCCCTTGCGTATCGACTCAGTTCGTTCCCGGGGACGCCGTCTCCGTCGCCCCGTCGGTGTAGCTGTCCGGGTTCGCCGCGTCGCTCTTGACCCAGTCGGGGTTCGCGGCCATCCACGCATCGAGGGTGTCGTTCTGGAGCGCCAGCCACAGGGACGCCGCCGCCTCCGCCTCGGGCCCGTCGTGGATGCGCTCGATGTCGCCCCACTCGGTGCCCTGCTCGGAACTGGCCGGGACGCGGATCGTCGTCATCGTGCTCGGGTCGATGTCCCGCAGGTTGACCGCCAGGTCGGTGACCGTGACCCCCTCGGGGAGGTCGAGGGTCACCTTGTCGCCGAAGCCTTCGAGGAGTTCGGTGAGCTTCGCGGGGTCCTGGAGGAAGCCCTGCGCCTTCGCCTGCTCCAGGAGCGACTTGATGGCCTGCTGCTGGAAGTTCTGCCGCGCGTAGTCGCCGTACAGGTTGAGGTCGTAGTCGATCGTGTCGTAGAACTGGTAGCGCTGGCGCACCAGGTCGAGGGCCGCCTCCTTGTCGTAGTCGTGGCAGCCCTCCTCGAAGACGCGGTCGGTGTGGTGGGACTGGAACTCCTTCCAGGTGCAGATCTCGACGGTGCCGACCAGGTCGACCATGTCGACGAACCCGTTGAAGTCCGCGGTGGCGCCCATGTGGAACTGGACGCCGGTGAGGTCGTAGACGGTCTGGACGACGTTGGCGCGGGTGACGTCCCAGTCGTCGGAGATCGACGCGGCGTGGTTGAGCTTGTTCTGGCAGGGGTTCCCGCCGAAGCCGGGCCCGCAGTCGGGGATGTCGACGAGGAGGTCGCGGGGGAGGGACACCATGGTGGCCTGGGTGAGGTCGCCGTTGATGTGGACGATGATCATGGTGTCGGAGCGGGTGGAGCCGCCCTGCTTGTCGGTGCCGAGGACGAGGATGTTGAGGGGCCCCTCGATGTTCTCGACGTCCATCTCGGCGCGGTTGTCGCCGAGGATGTCCTCGTGCTCGATGGTGTTGTTCGCCCGGTCCAGCGCGTACTGCGCGAACCCGGCGGTCGCGCCGGCGACGACCATCGTCAGGCCGCCCGCGTACATGAGGAAATGGGCCCACCAGGGCGCGCCGCTCTTGCCGGCCATGCGTCTCCAAGCGTCGTCGGAAGTGTTCCGACTCTAGAGACGCCGCGGGCGCGCCCCGGCGTTGCCGCTAGTCGGTGGTCGACTCGGAGGCGCCGTCGCCCGTGGGGGTCTCGGTGGCCGGCGTCGTGTTGCTGCCGGTCTGCTTGACCCATTCGGGGTACTGGGCGATCCACTCGGTCATGGTGTCGTTCTGGAGGGCTTCCCAGAGGGCGTCGGCGGCCATCTGCTGCTCGCCTTCGGCGATGACCTCCGAGGAGCCGACCTCGGTCTCCTGGGACGTCGCGGGGACGCGGATCGAGGTGATGTTCTCGGGGTCGAGGTCGCGCAGGTTCAGGGCGAGGTCGATGGCGCTGAGGCCGTCGGGGAGGTCGAGGGTCAGCTTCCCTTCGAGGCCTTCGAGGAGCGACCCGAGCCGGGTCGGGTCGGAGGCGTAGCCGTCGGCCTTGAGCTCCTTGATGAGCGCCTTGATGGCCTGCTGCTGCATGGCCTGGCGGCCGTAGTCGCCCCACAGGCCCTTCTCGTAGTCCTCGGGGTCGTCCCACGGGTAGCGCTGGCGGATGAGGTCGAGCGCTTCCTCTTTGCCGTAGTAGTTGCAGCCTTCGGGGAAGACGCGCTTGTCGCCGTGGATCGACTGGATCTCGTGCCAGGGGCACAGCTCGATCTCGCCGACGAGGTCGACGAGGTCCATGAAGCCGTTGAAGTCGACGGTGGCGCCGATGTGGAACTCGACGCCGGTGAGGTTGTAGATGGTGTCGACGACGTTCGCGCGGGTGACGTCCCAGTCGTCGGAGATCGACGCGGCGTGGTTGAGCTTCTGCATGCAGGTGTTGTTGCCCCAGTCGGGGCCGCAGTCGGGGATCTCGACGTAGAGGTCGCGGGGGAGCGACACCATGGAGACCTCGGTGAGCTCCTTGTTGACGTGCACCATGATCATGGTGTCGGAGCGGGTGGAGCCGCCCTGCTTGTCGACGCCGAGCACGAGGATGTTCAGGGGGCCCTCGATGTTCTCGACGTCCATCTCGGCGCGGTTGTTGAGGATGTCCTCGGACTCGATGGTGTTGTTCGCCGTGTAGGCGGCGTACTGGGCGATGCCGGCCGTCGCGCCGGCGACGACCATGGTCACGCCTCCGGCGTACATCATCAGGTGGGCCCACCAGGGTGCGCCGCTCTTCACTGCCATGCTTCTCCCAGGGTCTGGACGGCATCGACCGAATTGTTCACGCTTGGTGGGTAACGCCCCCCGGTCGCGCCCCGCCCCAGGCTAATCGGCGGTCTCGGTGGCCCCGTCGGTAGGGGGTGCCGTCGTGGCGCCGCCGGTCACGGCCGTGCAGTCGGGCGCGGAGTCGCCGGACAGCCACTGCGGGTTCGCGCAGGCCCATTCCTCGATGGTGTCGTCCTGGATGGCCTCCCACAGGGCGTCGGAGGCGGTCTCCTCGTCGGTGCCCTCGTGGATGAGGACGTACGAGGTCCCGTTGATGGAGCCCTCGGAGGACGGGGTGCCGACGGAGAGGATCTCGTTCGGGTCGACGTCCTTCATCTGCGTGATCATGTCGACGAGGTTGTAGCCGCCGACGTCCACGGTGAGCGCGTCGCCGAAGGAGTTCAGCAGCTCCACGGCCTTGACGGGGTTCGTCGCGTAGCCCTGCTCCTTGGCGGCCTCGAGGATCTTCTTGATGGCCTGCTGCTGCATCTTCTGGCGGCCGAAGTCGCCCCAGGTGCCGTTCGCGTAGTCCTCGTCGGAGTCCCAGCCGTAGCGCTGGCGCACCAGGTCGAGGGCGTCCTTCTTGTCGTACTGGGCGCACCCGGCGGGGAACGTCTTGTCGGTGTGGATCGAGGTGATCTCGTGCCACGGGCACAGCTCGATGGTGCCGAGCTCGTCGACCATGTCGAGGAAGCCCTCGAAGTTCGCGATGGCGCCGCCGTTGAACTGGATGCCGGTGAGGTTCGTGATGGTCTCGGCGGTGTTCTGGAACGACTCGCCCCAGTCCTCGGAATACGCGAACGCCTCGGTCAGCTTCGTCTCGTCGGCGGGGACGCCGGAGGGGATCTCCACGAGCAGGTCGCGCGGCAGGGAGATCATCGAGACCTGCGTCAGGTCCTCGTTGATGTGCACGATGATGTCGGCGTCGGTGCGTGCCTCGCCGCCGGCGTCCACGCGCTCGTCGGTGCCGAGGACGAGGAAGTTCAGCGGGCCCTTGATCGGCTCGCCCTCCTCGACCTCGATGCCCTGGTCGCCGAGCAGGTCGTCCTGGCTCACGGCGTTGTTCACGAGGTTCAGGCTGACCTGCGCCGCGATGGCGCCGCCGCCGGCGACGACCATGACCATCGAGCCGGTGATGACCATCGCCTTCGCCCACCAAGGCGAGGTCGCCTTCGCAGCGTGCTTGATCGGGTCGCCCATTGCCTCTCCCGGGAACTACAAGTGGGGTGTCGCGGCGCAGCCGGGGGAGGCTGGCCCGCTCTGCGGGGAACACGCGTGGTCCACCAGCGGGGTTGCGTTCACCAGACAGTAGTTCATGTTCACCCGGTAACCGCCTCGTGCACTCCCCCGATCCGCCTTGCGACCGGTCGAAACGGGACTACAGGAGCGAATACAGTATGACGCCTGCCACAGCAGCCGCGAGCATGAACGCGATTCCGAGCTTCGGTCCACTCCATGGGCGGTCCGCGACCACCCGGCCGGTCTCCCCGTGGACCGCGACCATCCGCCGCCGCCCCCGGTGCGGGTACGACGCCAGCCACACCGGCAGCAGCACGAGCCGGTATCCGAGGCCCGCGTACGCCGTCTCGATGACCGGCACGTGCTGCGCGTCCCCGCCGACCAGGGCCCGCACCTCCCGCTCGACCGCCGCGGCCATGCGCGCCTTCGCCAGCTCCAGGCCCACCTCCGGCTCCAGGTCGTACCGCTGCACCCACCGGCCCTCCAGCAGGCCCGGGTCGAACGCCGTCGCGTCCGCGAGCGTCCAGTCCCGCGCCAGGTCCTCCAGCATCCGCGCGTCCACGCGCACCGTCGCCGGGACCGACACGTCCGTGAACGACCGGTCCACGACCCCCGCCGCCGGACTCCACCGCACGCCCCGCACCCGCGAGCCCCGCGACGCGCCCGCCCGGCCCGCCTGCGACCACTCGTAGTCCCCGCGCGCCGCCCGGTACCGCGACCGCGTCCACGCCCCCCACACCCAGTGCGGCAGGTACGCCGCCCGGAACGACTCCGACTCGTCGACCCGCCGGAACGCCCGCGGCGCCAGCCACCGCCGCCGGGCCCGCTCCCGCAGGAGCCGCCGCGCCGTCGCCCGCTCGATCCTGAACGGCACCACCGCGTCGGGCACCGTCAGCAGCTCCGGCGTGTCGTCCGCGTACCGGGCTTTCGCCTTGGACGCCAACGCCGCCCAGTCCGGGTCCACGAGCCGCCGGGCCGCGGGCCGCCCGTGCAGGGACGTCCCGCAGGCGTCGCAGGCCAGCACCGTCGCCCCCGCGGCCACCGCCAGGGGCGCACCGCAGGACGTGCACGGACACGCAGGGAGCAAAGCCCACCATCCTTCCATTTCGGGCACTGCCCCAACTCTAAGCTCCCGGCCGCCCCGCCGGACGGAAATGCTTCGCGCCCATGACCATCCGGTACCCCGGCGGGCGCCCCCTGCGACCTGCGGCACTGGATATATCCGCGCGGCGGTGGCAGGATAGAGCGCGTGACGCCACGGAGGGAGCTCACGTCAGCGCGTGATTATGCCGACCAGTACCGGCGTCTGCGCGGACTCGTGCGGTCCGGCCAGGTGGCCGAGGCCGTCAGCGAGGCGACCTGGATCGTCTACAACTCCGAGACCGCCCAGCAGCGCGCCCAGGCCTGGCTGTTCATCCTCCAGGGCCAGATCTCCCAGCGCGCCATCGACAAGATCCCCGGCACCATCGACCAGGCCGGCACCGCCGTCGCCCGCTGCCGCGACCCCCGCCTCGACGGGAAGTACCACGCGCTCGCCGCCTGGTACTACCACCACCACATCAAGTCCCTCGACTTCACCGCGCAGCGCCTCGTCCTGTCGTCGCGGGCCCTGCGGTCGATGACCGAGGCGAGCCAGGCCGCCGTCGACGCCTGGTACGACCTGGCGGTCATCCTCTCCAACTGCGGCTACCAGCAGCAGGCCGCGGGGTCGCTCGACCAGTGCCACATGCTCGCCGAGCGCGCCGGCGTCACCAGGTCCTCTGTGGAGGGCGTGGAGATCCGGGTGCGGGACGCCCTGCTGCGCTACTACACCGGCGACCCGCGCGCCTGCACAGGCCTGCTCCGGCAGGAGCTGCGGCGCGTCAAGCCGAACCTCCACGACCTCGACACGAGGGAGCTCGAGTGGGTGCACTACGCGCTCGCGCGCCTCTCGCTCCTCGGGTTCAGCGAGCAGTGGTCGGTCGAGCACCTGCTCCCCGAGGAGACGTCGTCGGTGGAGGCGATGGACCTGCGGACGATGGCCCGCGCGTCCCGGCTCATCGCGCAGGCCCGGGGCCTGGAGGCCCTGGAGGTCCTCGAAGCGCGCGACATCGGGGACGAGACGCTCGGCGTCATGGAGCCGCAGCACCTGCGGTCCCTCGCCCTCGTCGCGAAGGGCGACCACGCCGCGTCGATCCTCGCGGCGCACGCGACCACGTACGCGCTGTACAAGCAGATCAACGAGTTCCACACGATCTACCTGGCGTCGGCCGCGGCCCTCGTCGACCACGACCAGCTGCGGCGCGCGGCCGCGGGCTGGGCCGACCGCGCCCACACCGACGAGCTGACGGGCCTGCCGAACCGGCGGCGCCTCGACGCGTTCCTGTCGGAGGTCGACGGCGACGGCATGATCGCCGTCCTCGACCTCGACGGGTTCAAGGCCGTCAACGACACCCACGGGCACCAGGCGGGGGACGCGATCCTCCAGCGGCTCGCGGCGCTCCTGTCGAGCGTCGTCCGCTCGGGGGACCTGCTGGCGCGCACCGGCGGCGACGAGTTCATCATGGTCCTCCCCGGCGCGACGGAGTACGACGCGGACGCCGTGTCGGCGCGCATCAAGATCGCCGTCGCGGCCGAGAACTGGGAGTACTCGGTGCCCGGCACGCCCGTCGACGTGTCGATCGGGTGGGCGCGCCTGGCCGCGGGCGGCAACCCCGCGCAGACCCTGTGGGCCGCCGACCAGGCGATGTACCAGATGAAGCGGTCTCGGAAGGGCCTTTTAACAGCCGACGAGGCGGACGACTCGGAGGACTTCGGCGAGGTCTACTGGCACGGCTCGTAGACCGCGTCGAGGTCGACCCCGGCGACGGCGCCCCAGAAGCCCTCTTCGGCGTAGTGCGCGCAGGCCGCGGCCCGGTTCGCCGGGTCGGCGGCGTAGTCGACGGCGAGGATCAGCTTCCCGGCGTCGCGGATCGCGCGGGTGTTCGCGAGGTTCTCGGCGCACCAGTCCTCGTCGCAGGGGGTGTCGGGGTTGAGGAACCACAGCTCCTCGATGCCGATCCCGTCGATCGCGTCGAGGTAGCCGTCCTGGTCGATGAGCTCGGGGGAGTTCTGCGGGAGGATCGCGAGGCCGTCGGCGGTGTACTCGTCCGCGGCGATGACGAGGTCGGCCATCCTGCGGGCGAGGGTCTCGCGGGTCTCGCCGGGGACGAGCGCGAGGTCGATCTCCTCGTAGGCGTTCGGGACGTCGAGGTAGACGCCGTCGAACCCGGCCGCGGCGGCCTGGTCGAGGCGCGGGCGCATGACCAGGTCCCACCAGTCCTGCTCCCAGTACTTGACGAAGTACTCGTCGGGCCAGTCGCCCCACTGGTTGAGGATCAGGTCCGAGTCCGCGGCCGCGACGGCGTCGTACTCGGGGCGGTAGGTCTCGATGGAGCCCATGGTGAAGTACGCGTAGACGGTCTTCCCCGCGTCGTGGAGCGCGTCGATCTCGGCGGCGGTCCAGTAGTCGTCGCCGCCGTCGCGGGCGAGGTCGATCACGGCGGTCGTCTGGGGCGCGGCGGCGACGGCGTCGAGCGCGCCGTCCTCGTAGCCGGACAGCTGGTAGAGCCAGCTTCCGGCGGCCTCAACGTCGGCGCCGTCCTCGGGGAGGGGCTGGCCGAGCGGGTCGGCGTCGGCGTCCTGGGTGCATCCG
This sequence comes from Glycomyces sp. NPDC047369, assembly GCA_040643255.1. GTDB lineage: Bacteria > Actinomycetota > Actinomycetes > Mycobacteriales > Micromonosporaceae > Glycomyces. The sequence goes on from JBEYTX010000009.1 coordinate 61,203, forward strand.
GCCAGGAGGAGGAGGGGGGCCGCGAGGGCCGCGCCGAGGCGTCTCATGCCCTGGAGCCTAACCGGGTCCGTCGACATTGCGAGCTTTGGTCGCCTCTGCGGTGATGTCGGAGGCCGCGCGTAGCGTTGATTACGGGGGGTCCCCCGGTGTCCGATTCGCGGAGAACCGCCGTGGCGCTCCCGGTTCAGGCGCCCGCGCTGATCGCCTCGGCGACCGCTTCGACCGCGAGGGCCCGCACCACGTCGACGTCCGCCTCCACGACCCCCGTGGCGGCGGCGATGAACGCGTCGCCGTCCATGCGCGTGTGGACCGGGCTGACCGCCTTCGCGAGGCCGTCGTGGGCGCCCTGCGACACGAGCGCGCACCCCACCTTGTCGAGCCGCGCGTTGGTGACCACCGCGCCGATCGTCGTGTTGCGCCCGAAGCTCCCCGCCGCGAACCCCTCGGGCCGCAGCAGCCCGCGGTCGAGCGGGCCCGGTTCGCCGAACGCGTTCACGGCCGCGAGCGCGGCGACGACCACGTTCCCGGCGGCCACGGCCGCCGAGCGCAGCCCCGAGGGGAGCGTCACCCCGCGCCACTGGCCGACGGTCGCGCCGCGGCCGGCGCCGACCGGGCCGTCGAGCGCGGGCTCGAACGGCGCCATCGCGGCGTCGCACGCCTCGTAGCCCTGCGCGGGGCCCGGGACCGTGCCGGTGCCGTCGAGGTCGTAGAGGCCGAGCGTGGGGACGATCGGGACGGTGCCGCCGGGGGTCGGGACGCCGCGGCCGCGCTCGGCGAGCCACTGCATGACGCCGTCGGCGGCGGCGAGCCCGAACGCGGAGCCGCCGGTGAGCAGGACCGCGTCGATCCCGGCGTTGGTGCGGAGCGGGTCGAGGAGCTCGATCTCGCGGCTGGCGGGCGCGCCGCCGCGGACCTCGCCGGAGGCGAGCACCGCCCGCTCGAACAGCAGCACCGTGCAGCCGGTGTGCTCGCCGGTCCAGTGCCCGACGCGAACTCCCAAGTCCCGCATCCGGACAGCGTACCGTCAGCGTGCTCCGGAACGCCCGCGAAATTTGATAACCGAACGATAACTAAGTGCTTTGTGGACAGTGTCGCGGACTACATGTGACCCACGCGAAATCCCTGGATTTCCCTGGCCGAAGGCGCTTACCATTGATTCCAGAGGCACGGAGACGCGGAGCCGGAACGGCGAACCCGAACCGCTTCCGCCAGCGGCCTCCCGAAGCGGTCCAAGGCGATCGCGACGGTTCCCCGCCGTCGACAATGGCGTCATCGACGAGCGGTCCCCCTTCAGAAGATCCACGATCCGGCGCACCCCGCCGGGAAGGAATCGCAATGTACGAGTTCGTAGGTGCTTACCTCGCAGTCGACGCCGCCAACACCGCCGCCACCTCGGCCCTGCCGAACGCGCCGGTCGTTGACGACGGACGGGCCGACAAGCCGTATGTCTTCGGCGTCACCCGCCCCGAGAAGGTCCGCCTCTCGACCGCCGGCGTCCTCCGCCGCGTGGCCGACCGCGTCGAGGGCCGCGCCCTCGCCGGACTGGCCCGCTAGGTCAGAGGCGAGCGCGCCCACAAGGCGCCGCGCCCGACTGCAATACTCCGACCGCTGAACGCGCCGCAGGCCCTCGGGCCCGGCGCGTTTCGCACGCCCGGACACGGGAGCGGGCCCCGGCCGACGGCCGGGGCCCGCGTCCTCGTTCACGCGCCCGTGCAGCCGCTCGCCTCGATCGCGATCCGGCCGCTCAGCCGCGGGTTCGGGCCCGCGCCGGGGCCGTCCCACGAGTCGGCCGCCGCCAGGTGGACCAGGTCCGGTGAACCGGGGTCCCAGTCCGGGACGCCGATCTGGAACGCCAGCTCGGCCGCGTCGACCGCGGCGACGCCGTACGAGCAGCCGCAGTCCGCGAGCGGCCCGGAGGCGCCCGCGTCGACCAGGTAGTCCACGGGCCCCGAGAGCGCGAGGACCTGCCCCGGCACGTCGGGGAAGTCGAGGAAGTAGCAGGAGACGCCGTTCCAGTTGTCCCCCGAGCTGATCCGGCGGCAGTTGTCGTAGTCCGCGGTCGCCTCGACCCCGGCGACGGGCCAGCCGTCGCGCGCCGAGCCGCCGAACGTGATGACCACCGCGGCCGCGTCCGCGGGCAGCGCCTCCTCCTGGAGGAACCGCGGGTTCACCTCGACGGCCGACCCGGGCGCGACGCCCGTGAACGACAGGTCCGAGTGCGTGTACGGGTGGTAGGGGTCCTGCGCCTGCGCCTGCGCGGGCGAGGCGGGGAACGCGGCCGCCAGGGCCGCGAGCACGGCCGCGGACGCCGCCGCGAGCCGGAACCGGTGTGCCTTCATGGTGTGCTCCTTCCGTCCGTAACGGAAACGGCCCGGCGGCGTCACCGGTTGCGACCGCCGGGCCGAACTTCCGGTGAACACGGAGCGGGCGCCCGGCCTGTGGGGGCCGGGCGCCCGGTGGGTTTCCTCGGTGGTCTCGTACTCCTATGCGGCGGCGGGGATCCGGCGCTTGCGGGCGGCGAACGCCAGGGCCGCGCCGACGGCGAGGACCGCGCCCGCGCCGCCGAGCAGCAGCGTCATCGACGAGCCGGTGGTCGGCAGGTGCGCCGAGCCGCCCGCATTGACGCTGAACACGGCGTCGTTGTCGGCGAGGTCGGCCTCGAAGCCGAACTCCTCGTACTCGCGGGCCGCGACGGCCAGCGTGCCGTCGTTCGCCGCGCCGTCCCCGGTGATCTTCACGCGCAGCGCCAGCTCCATGGTCTCCCCGGCGGGCAGCGCGTCGAAGAAGCACACGAAGTCGAGCCCGTCGACGTCCTCTAGCGGCAGCAGCTCCGCCCAGTCGGCGGCGTCGGGGCAGACGGCGTCCTCGTCGTCGACCGCGACGAGCTCCAGGCCGGTCGGCAGCTTCCCGAGGATCGCGTACGAGCCGGTCTCGTCGAAGAGCCGCACCGCGCTGGCCGGGCCGACGTTCGTGGCCGACACGGTCACTGTCGTCTCGGTGCCCTTGGCGCCCTTGGCGTTCAGGTTCGCGACCGAGAGGTCGTACTGCTGCGCGGCGCTCTGGACGTTGAGGTAGCCGGTGAACGGGTTGCTGTAGTCGGCGGGGCCGTCGGAGGGCTCCATGCCCATCAGGTTCGCCGAGCCCTCGTCCCAGGTGACGCCGCCGTACGCGGCGAGCCCGTCGGCGTCGACCGGGAACACCTCGTACTCGCAGTCGCAGTACCAGTACGGGCCGGGCAGGTCCGCCGCGAGCGCGTAGTCGGCGGGCGAGAGCGCGAACGCGGTCCCGGGCTCGTCGGGGAAGTCGGTGATGACGCAGGTGACGCCGGGTCCGCCGAAGGCGCCCTCCGTGCAGTTGTCGTACCCGGCGGTGACCTCGACGCCCTCGATGATCGCGTAGTCGGGGCCGGTGAGGACCGCGACGACCGCGGCGGTGCCGGCGGGCAGGGCCGCCTGCTGGAGGACTTCGGCCTGGATCGCGACGGAGGAGCCGGGCGCGACGCCGGTGTAGTCGGCGATGCCGTGCATGTAGGGCGCGTCGCCGCCGGTGCCGACGACCTCGATGGCGTCGTCGCGGGTCGCGACGGTCTCGCCGTCGACGGCGAACGTGACGGTGTACGGGTACTCGCCGGAGGCGAGTTCCGCGGTCGGCGCGTACCGGAACTCCCAGAAGGAGGCCGCGGGTGCGTCCTCCCACGAGCAGGAGACGACCGTGGCGGTCTCGTTCGCGGGGCAGTCGCTGCCGGAGCCGTCGGGCAGGCCGATGGTGAAGCCGTTGTCGGGGGCGTCGATCGCGACGGTCGCGGTGACGTCGTGCTCGCCTTCGGCGAAGTCGTCGCCGAAGGCGATGCGCAGGCCGAACAGCTCGGGCGCGTCGCCGTAGGCGATCGGGGAGTAGTCCTCGACGAACACCTCGGTGGGCGTGAAGGTCTGGGCCTGGGCGGGGAGTGCGAACGCTCCGGCGCCGAGGGCCGCGGCGGCGAGGGCGGCCGCGGCGCGGGCGGTGGCCTTGATGGGTGACATTTGCTGGATTCCTTTGCGGTGAAACGGATCAGCTCCGTTGGGGTCCTGATACCTAGACGAGGGGCCCCGCGGATCTGACGCACCCGAATCAGAGTTTTCTCATGTTTTGTTGTGGTATGCGACACGAGCGCCCGTCCGGTCGGACGGGCGCTCGTGCTCCTGGTTTCCTGCGGGTCTACTCGGCCTGGTCCCCTGCGGCCTCCTGGGCGACGTCGCCGCCCTTGCGGCGGCGCGTCGCCACGAACAGCACGATCCCGAGGGCGAGCGCGGCGGCCGCCCCGGCGAGGATCCACGTCAGCGACGAGCCGGTCTTCGGGAGCTGCCCCGAGCCCGCGCCGTTGAGCGTCAGGTCGGCGGTGTTGTTGCCCCAGTTCGCATCCAGCTCGCCGGGGTAGTCGGCGGAGCCGAGGGCCGCGATGGTGAGCGAGCCCGCGCCGCGCGCCGACGCGTCGGTGACCTCCACGGTCAGTTCGACGTCGAGGGTCGCCCCGGCGTCGATCCGCTGGAACAGGCAGATGAAGTCCGCGTCGTCCGCGTCCACGTCGGGCATCGCGGTGTCGAGGTACTGGGAGGCGTCGCCCTCGCAGTACCAGCCGTCGTCCGGCCCCTCGACCGACACGAGGCGGGTGCCCGCGGGCAGCTCGCCGACGAGCGCGTACGAGCCGGGGCCGTCGAACACGGTCGGCGCCGCGGCGGTGCCGAGGTTCTGGACCGGGATCGTCACGGTGGCCTCGTCGCCCTTGGCGCCCTTGACGGTCCGGTCGGTCAGCGCCAGGTCGTAGGGGTGCTCGGCGGTCCGGATGTCGAGGTAGCCGTTGTAGGGGTCCTCGAACGGCGACTCGGGGTCGCCCGCGACCATGAGGCCGAACAGGTCGTCCGAGTCCTCGTCCCAGAACACGCCGCCGTACTGGTCCTCCAGGGTCGTTTCCCCGATCGGCTCCACCGAGTACGAGCAGCCGCACAGGTCCATGGGGCCGGGCGCGGACGCGTCCACGTCGAGCCAGGTCGAGTCGCGGAACGTGAAGGCGGTGCCCGGAAGGTCCTCGTACTCGGTGACGACGCAGACGACCTCGGGCGCATAGTCGTTGGCGATGCAGTTGTCGTATTCGGCCCGGGGCCAGGCCAGGCCGTACGAGACGTACTCGGAGCCGCGGAGGGTCACGACCACGGCGACGGTGTCGTCCGGGAGCGCCTCCGCCTGGAGGAACTCGGGCCGGACGTCCGCGGACGTCCCCGGCTCGACGTCCTCGAACGCCTGGTCGCCGTGGAGGTACGGGCTGCCGGACTCGGGGGCGACGACCTCCATGGTCTCGTCCACGACCAGCGCGGTCTCGCCGTCGACGGCGATGGTGACCGTGTACGGGTGCTCGCCGGGCTCGGCGCCGGTCTCGGCCGCGTACAAGTAGGAGAAGTCGACCGTGCGGCCCGCGTCCTCGGCCTCGCAGTGGAGCAGGGCGGTGGTCGCGTCGGGGCCGCAGCCGCCGTACGACGGGTCGTTGTCGGCCCAGTAGTAGACGCCGGTGTCGGGCGCGAGGTCGAACACGGCGGTGACGTCGTGCTCGCCTTCGGCGAAGTCCTCGCCGAACACGATCGTGAGGGAGCCCGCGTGCTCGGAGTCGTCGGCGGTGATGCGGTGGTCGCTGGGGTGGACCACGTCGACCGGCACGGGGGCCTGCGCGGACGCCGGGAGGGCGAACAGGCCGGCGCCGAGGACGGCGGCCCCGGCCGCCGCGGCGAGGCGGGCCGGTGAGAGGGGTGCGTTCATGGCTGGGTTCCTTGGGGGAGTCGTCGGCGCCCCGCGGTCGGTCACGCTCGGGGGCCCTTTGGATACTGGACGCCGCGGCGGCCCCGTTTGATGCACCCCGGTGGGACTTTTCCCACCGCGGGACGCGGAAGGGCGCCCGTCCGGCCGGACGGGCGCCCCTGTTCGCTTGTGCCGCTAGGCCTTCCAGCCCGGGATCGGGAACGCCTTGGTGTGCTCGCGGATCTCGCCCGCGACCACCTCGAGCTCGGCGTCCTTGCCGTCCTTCGCCGCGGCGACGGCCCGGTCGATCCAGCCCGCGATGAGGTCCATGTCGCCCTCGGTCATGCCGCGGGTCGTCACCGACGCGGTGCCGATGCGCAGGCCCGACGGGTCGAAGGGCTTGCGCTGGTCGAACGGGACCGAGTTGAAGTTCAGCTCGATGCCGGCCGCGTCCAGGGCCTTCGCCGCGGGCTTGCCCGGGATGTCCTTGCCGGTGAGGTCGACGAGGATCAGGTGGTTGTCGGTGCCGCCCGAGACCAGGTCGAAGCCGCGCGCGGTCAGGCCCGCGGCGAGCGCCTTCGCGTTCTTCACGATCTGCGCCGCGTAGTCCTTGAACGAGTCCTTCGCGGCCTCGCGCAGCGCCACCGCGATCGCCGCCGTGGTGTGGTTGTGCGGCCCGCCCTGGAGGCCCGGGAACACGGCCTTGTCGATCGCCTTCGCGTGCTCCTCATTGGCGAGGATCATCGCGCCGCGCGGGCCGCGGAGCGTCTTGTGGGTCGTGGTCGTCACGACGTCGGCGTGCCCGACCGGGGTCGGGTGCGCCCCGCCCGCGACGAGGCCCGCGATGTGCGCGATGTCGGCCATGAGGACCGCGCCGACCTCGTCCGCGATGGCCTTGAAGCCCGCGAAGTCGACGGTGCGGGGGATCGCGGTGCCGCCGCAGATGATCATCTTCGGCTGCTCGCGGCGGGCGATCTCGGCGACCTCGTCGAGGTCGATGCGGCCGGTGTCGCGGCGGACCCCGTAGGAGACCGCGTCGAACCACTTGCCGGTGGCCGAGACCTTCGCGCCGTGGGTCAGGTGCCCGCCCGCGGGCAGGCCCATGCCCAGGACCTTGTCGCCCGGGTTCAGGAACGCCATGTACACGGCCAGGTTCGCCGGGCTCCCGGAGTACGGCTGGACGTTCGCGTGGTCGGCCCCGAACAGGGCCTTCGCCCGGTCGATGGCGACCTGCTCGACCTGGTCGATGAGCTGCTGGCCCTCGTAGTAGCGCTTCCCGGCGTACCCCTCGGAGTACTTGTTGGTCAGGATCGAGCCCGTCGCCTCCATGACCGCCTGGGACACGTAGTTCTCGGACGCGATGAGGCGGATCTTCTCGGACTCGCGGCGACCTTCGGCCTCGATGAGCCGTTCGATCTCGGGGTCGGCGGCCGCGAGGTTCGCGGTGAGGGCCTCGTAGGCGTCGGACATGCAATGCTCCTCGCTGATCGGCATGATCTCGCACGGCGACCGGGCAGGTGGCCTTGATGCCCCGAGCATAGCCGGAGGACCCTGCCGCGGGCCCGGCCGTTTCCCCTCGTGTGAGACGCCGGGACCGGTGTCACGCTCACGCGATCGGCCGTTCGAGACTCCATTGCGTACACGCAGTAGCGTGCGACGTATGTCACCTAGATCCGCCGCGAAGACCGTCGGCGCCGGATTCGCGGTCGCGGCCCTCGCCGCGCTCGCGCAGCTCGGCCTGGCCTACGGCTTCGGGCTCCTCTCCTGGGCCGACGCGGCCCCCGGTGCCGCCGACCCCGTCCTCGACTACCGCTGGAACGCCAACCTCGCGTGGGTCGCCTGGTTCGCCGCGGCCTCCTGCGTCGTCGGCGGCCTCGCCTCCGGCGCGATCGGCTCCCGCGCCGCCGCGCACGCCACCCCCGGCACCCGCTTCGCCGCGGTCTTCGCGTCCGCGGCCGGCGCGTTCGCCGTCGGGCCCCTCGTCGCCCTCTCCGCCGAGCAGGGCGCCGTCTCCGACGGCTTCCCCGTCGACCCGCTCGTCGCCGCCGGGCTCGGCGCCGCCGTCGGGTTCGCCCTCGCCCTCATCGGCCTGTCGTCCCGCTCGGTCGCCGTGAACGTCGGCGCCTCCGCGGCCCTCGTGTGGATCCTCGCGGTCCTCGCCGTGTTCGTGGACGTCGGCGACCGCGTCTCGCCCGTCACCGAGCTCGGCGTGTGGGGCTCCTGGGCCGGATCCGACACGTTCCTCGGCACCCGCGGGTTCTCCATCGCGATCCCGTTCGTGACGGGCTCCCTCGTCATCGGCGCGGTCGTCGCCGCGTTCGCGCGCCGCAGCCACATCTCCTCCTCCGGGTACCGCATCGCCGCGGCCTCCGGCATCGCCGGGCCCCTCATCGTCACCGTCGCGCACCTGGTCGCCGGGCCCTCCCGGCTCGACAACGCCGAGTCCCTCGCCGTCATGCTCGTCGGCCCGTACGCGGCCATCGCCGGGCTCCTCGGCTCCCTCATCGTGTGCGCGGTCCCCAAGGCGGGCGGGCAGATCGACGACCGGCCGGATCAGCGGACCGAGCCGCCGCGCACCGACGGCCTCACCGAGTCCGCCCCCGGCTGGACCGTCCCCACCCCCGCCTCCGCCTACGACGACGCGAACGACGGGACCACCACGGACCTCGCCGCCGCGCCCGTCAGACCCAAGCGCCCCACCCGCCGCGAGAAGCAGGCCGCGAAGGACTCCGAGCGAGCCGCCAAGCAGGAGGCCGCCAAGCGCGCCGAATGGGAGCCGCAGGAAGGCGACGACACCCCCAACCCCGACGTCGACTGGGTGCAGGAGCTCAAGGCCGTCGACATGGACGACGACGCGAAGGAGGCCCCCAAGCCCCGCCGCGCCAAGAAGACCACCGCCCGCACCCGCCGCAAGATCGACTCCGGCGACGCCGAAGCATAAGCACCGCAAAGGAAAGCGGCCGGGTCCTGTCGGACCCGGCCGCTCACGTGTCCAGGCGGTCCCGCTCGTGGACGGGCCCGGCTCATCCCCGCGGGCGCGGGGCTCGCGGAAGTTCAGACCTCCCACTCGTGGACCGGCCGCCCGTCCGCCGACCGCGCCGCGTAGTCGAGGACCATCGCCCGCAGCGCGTCCCGGCGCTCGAGCCGCTGCCGGTGCTCGGCGACCTGCACGCGCGCGACCTGCCAGGTCGCGCCGTTCACGCCCCGGCGGCACCGCGACTCGATCACCCCCAGGTACCGGTCCGCGTCCCGGCCGCTCACGCCCAGCGACGACAGGCCGTCCGCGGCCTTCGGCAGCAGCTCCTCCATCACCAGGCGCCGCACCGGCACCAGGCCCAGGCCCGGCCACCACTGGTCCGCGTTGATCCCGTGCCGCGCCGCCGACCTGAAGTTCGCCGCCGCCTGCGCGAAGTCCATCCGCTCGCTCAGCGGCGCCTCCGCGTCCGCGAAATGCGCGACCAGGCCGTAGAACAGCGCCATGTTCGCGCAGATGTCCACCGCCGTCGGCCCCGCCGCGACCACCCGGTTCTCCACGCGCACATGAGGTCTGCCCCGGAACACGTCGTACACCGGCCGGTTCCAGCGGTACACCGTCCCGTTGTGGTACCGCAGCTCCTGGAGGTTCGGGACCCCGCCGCCGGACATGACGGCCGCGGGGTCCTCCTCGTCGCACAGCGGTAAAAGGGGCGAGAAGTGCCGGTAGTTCTCGTCGAACAGGTCGAGCACGCCGCCGATCCACCGCTCCCCGAACCACGCCCGCGGCTTCGCGCCCGCCGCCCGCTGGTTCGCCCGCCGCGTGTCGGTGCCCTGCTCGAACAGGATCACCCGCGTCTCCGCCCACAGCTGCCGCCCGAACAGGTACGGCGAGTTCGCGGCCGTCGCCACCTGCACGCCCGCGAACGCCTGCGCGGCGTTCCAGTACCGCGCGAAGTCCTCCGGCGCGACCTGCAAGTGGAACTGCACCGACGTGTTCGCCGACTCCGGCGCGATCGACGAGGACGTGAAGTCCACCGACTCCGCGCCCCGGATGTCGATCCGCAGGTCCTCCCCGCGCTGGGACATGATCTCCTCGTTGAGGATCCGGTACCGGCGCGCGCTCGACAGCGCGTCCACGCCCATGTGGTCCGTCGCCAGCGTCGGCATCGTCCCGATCGGGCAGATCTGCACCCCGGCCTTCCCGGCCGCCTCCCGCACCTCCGCGAGCACCGCCGCCAGATCGCTCTCGTACCAGGACAGCCCGGCCCCGTCGAGCAGCCGCGGCGGCAGGTTCAGCTCGATGTTGAACGCCCCCAGCTCGTGCTGCGCGCCGTACAGGGCGTCTTCCTCGCCCGACGTGTGCAGGTGCTCCAGCACCGCGTCGTTCGCGAACGCCGGATCCCCGTCGGGCTCAACGAGGTCCAGCTCCAGTTCGAGACCCGTCATGGGCCTGCCCCGGTCGAGCCGCTCCTCGGCCAGCAACTGCGCGAGGGCCGCTCGTCCCGCCTGGAGTCTCGCCGAATATGCCGGGTGATCCCAGTGCTTCAAGGCAGAGCCGGTCACCTCGTCGCCCATATGTTCCTCCCCAGGAATCGAACGTCCATCAACTCTAGGACGCTTGGTCATGCGCTGGCTACCAAAGGAGAAGTTGTTTCGTCCCAAATGGTGTAGGTCGCGCTCATATTAGGGAGTCGTCCGGCGCGGCGGTGTCGGGATCTTGACACAACCGGATCCCGTCCGGCGACGGTCCGTCGCCGTGCAGGTCGGATCCGTTGCGACCGAGGCCACCCGGCCGCGGCGGGCCTTCCCGATAGGATCGCCGCGTGACCGATCAGCGCCCGTCCCGCAGGCCCGCCGAGTTCTTCGCCGCCAACCGCGGCGGCGGCCTCGCGACCCTGCACCTCGACCAGCGCGGCGGCGCGCTCTTCGCTTACGCCGCATGGCGGGCCGGCCTGCGGCCGACCCACCTGACGCTCCTCAACCTGGTGCTCGGCCTCGCCGTCAGCGCCGCCGTCGTCGCCTACATCCCGGCCGCGAAGGACGGTGCCCCGTGGTGGCCCGTCGCCCTCGGCGCGCTGGTCCTGTGGCACGTCGCCTACATGCTCGACTGCGCCGACGGCCAGCTCGCCCGCGTCACCGGCACCGGCTCCGACGCGGGCGCCCGCGTCGACATCCTCTGCGACGTCGCCATCCAGGCGTCCGTCGTCGCCGTCGTCGTCGCCGTCACCGACGCCTACGCGCCCTGGGTCCCGGCCTGGTGCGGCGCGGCGTTCGCGGCCCTGTGGATGACGAACCTCGTCACCTCCGTGATGGCCAAAGAGGACGCGTCGGTGTCGATGGTGACGAGCACGAACCTCGTCGTGAAGCTCATCAAACTGGTGCGCGACTACGGGTTCGTCGTCGCCGTCATCGCCCTCGCCCTCGCCTGGCCCGAGTCGATGGCCGCCGTGATGCTGTTCTTCGGGGCCGTCAACGGCCTGTTCCTACTGGCGAGCATCGCGACCAGCGCGCGGGCGACCCTGCGCTAGAGCAGCTCCTCGTAGATCTCGACGAGCCGCCGCAGCGTCACCTCCGGCGCGAACACCGACTCGTACCGGGCGCGCGCGTTCGCCGCGTACGCCGGGTCCTTCGCGACCTCGTTGATGGCCGCGGCGAGCGCCGCGGGCTCGGGCGCGGCGACGACCCCGGCGGGAGCGGGGGTCCCTTCCCCGGCGATGAACGGCGCCCCGCCCATGCTCGTGACGACGACCGCGCGCCCCGCCGCGAGGGCCTCGATCCCGGAGGTCGGCAGGATGTCCTGCCAGATCGAGGGGACGATCACCGCGGCGGAGGCCGCGACGGCGGCGTCGCGCGCGACCGGGTCGAGCTGGCCCAGGTAGTGGATCTCGGGGTTCGCGGCGGCCGCGTCCTCGACGATGCCGCGCAGCGGCCCGTCCCCGGCGATCCGCAGCGGTACCGCGGGCTTCGCGATCCGCCACGCGTCGAGCAGGAGCTGCACGCCCTTCTCGGGGACGAGGCGGGCGCCGAACAGGAAGCCCTCGCCGAGCGGCGCGACCCCGGGGTCGGCGACGGCGTTCGGCTTGACGCGGATCCGCTCGGGCGCGATGCCGATGCTCTGGAGGTACCCGGCCATGGCGTCGGTGAGGGCGATGAACCGGTCGACGGTCCTCCACGTGCCCTGGTGGACGCCGAGGGCGACGGCCATCACGGCGCTCTGCGGGCGCGAGCCCCGGTAGCAGGCGTGCTGCACGCCGGGTCCGTTCCAGCGCTTCCCGTGGCAGTCGCGGCAGTCGTGGCCGTCCCTGAAGAAGAGCCCGTTCATGCAGTCGTGCCGGTAGTTGTGAATGGTCTGCACCACTTTGACCCCGTGCTTGTGGGCGGTCCTGACCACGGACGGCGACAGCAGCGGGTACGGGTTGTGGAGGTGGAGGAGGTCGGGCCGCTCGCGTTCGAGGACCTCGGCGAGCCTGCGCTGCGTCCCGGCCGCGTGGATCGGCGACGCGGCCAGGAGCGCTTTCTCATGCGCGGGAAGGGAACCGATCTCGTCGGAGGACCGCAGGAACGGGATCACCTCGATCCCGGCCTCGCGGAGCGCGCCGATCTCGTAGTCCACGATGACGTTCTCGCCGGAGGGCTGCGCCGAGGAGTACCGGTTGTGCGCGATGACGATCTTCACGGGCATCCTTCACGGCAGGGGTGGCGGGAACGGCTTTCAGCTCGGCCGAAGATACCGCAGGAGCCGAATAGGTGTAGGTTGTCGGGTACCGTGTCGGCGGGCCGCCCGGTGATCAGGAGACGCAGCGTCGATCTCCGCCCGCGGACACTCACCTCCACCGTAAGCTGACGACCGCAGGGATGTGCAGTGGCTACGAGCCTGGAACGTCCAGCAAACAATATCCAGGGAAGCGGCAGTGTTCCGTACGGACGGACGGGGACCCAGGTGGCCGGTACGCGCGTAGGCGGCGACCCGCAGCTCGTCACCAACGGCGCCACCCGCCGCACCTGGCGGCGCCTCGTCCGCGCCTCGAACTGGCACCGCTACTACCAGGGCGCGCTCGTCGGCGCCGACCTGCTCGCGGCCCTCCTCGCCACCGTCATCGCCGTCAACCTCACCCACTCCCCGAGCGCCGGGTTCGACACCGACGACCAGCTCCACTTCTTCTACCTCACGGTCTGGCTGATCCTGCCCCTCGCGTGGCTGCTCGCCCTGTGGGGCACCGGCTCCTACGACCGCCGCTACTTCGGCATGGGCAACGAGGAGTTCAAGCGCGTCATCCGCGCCGCCATGTTCATGCTGGCGCTCGTGTCGTTCGCGGCCCTCACCTTCAAGGCCGACGTATCCCGTGTCGCTGTCGCCGTCATCCTCCTCGCGGCCGCCGCGCTCGTCATCGGGTTCCGCTACGGCGCCCGGTACGGCCTGCACAAGATGCGCCTCGCCGGGAAGGGCGTCCAGCGGGTCCTGCTCATCGGCGCCTACCCCGAGGCGCTCGAGGTGTACCGGACGGTGCGCCGCGCGCCCGCCGCGGGCCTGGTCCCCGTCGGCATATACGTCACCGAGGGCGCCTCCTCGGTCCGCAACCTCGACACCCCGGTCCCGGTCTTCGCCGGGACCGACGTCGTCACCTGCGCCGAGCGCCTCGAAGCCGACACGCTCGCCGTGTGCGGCTCGGCCTCCGCCGACGCCGCCGACCTGCGCCGCCTCGCCTGGCAGCTCGAAGGGACCGGCCGCGACCTGGTCGTCGCCCCCGCCCTCACCGACATCGCCGGCCCCCGCGTCCACATCCGCCCCGTCGAGGGCCTCCCGCTCCTGCACGTCGAGGAGCCGAAGATCTCCGGGATCGGCTGGCTCATCAAGAACATCCTCGACATCTCCTCCTCCGTGTTCGGGCTCATCCTCCTGTCGCCGCTGTTCCTGGCCGTGGCGATCGCCATCAAGACCGACAGCCCCGGCCCGGTGTTCTTTCGCCAGAACCGCGTCGGCCGCGACGGCGAGACGTTCTCGTGCTGGAAGTTCCGCACCATGTACATCGACGCGGAGGAGCGCCAGGCCGCGCTCATGATGCACAACGAGACCGACGGCCTCCTGTTCAAGATGAAGGACGACCCGCGCATCACCAAGGTCGGCAAGTGGCTGCGCCGCACCTCCATCGACGAGTTCCCGCAGCTCGTCAATGTCGTCCGCGGCGAGATGAGCCTCGTGGGGCCCCGGCCGCTCCCCGCCGAGAACGGCGACTTCCTCGGCGACGTGCGCCGCCGCCTCCTGGTCCGCCCCGGCATCACCGGCCTGTGGCAGGTCTCGGGCCGCTCGGACCTGTCCTGGGACGACGCGGTGCGCCTCGACCTCTACTACGTCGACAACTGGTCGCTCACGACCGACCTCCAGATCCTTTTCCGCACGGTCGCCGTAGTATTGCGACGAAAGGGCGCGTACTGACGGGCACACGGGCGTGCGTTGAGCGAATGCACAGCCTGCGCCCAGGTGAACGCCAGGCCAACCCTGATAATCTGGGATCTTGATGACTACTTACGGAACCGGCAGCCGCATCCTCGTCACCGGCGGCGCGGGCCTGGTGGGCAGCCACCTGGTCGACGCGCTCCTGGCGAAGGGCTGCGACGTGACCGCCGTCGACAACTTCGTGACCGGCGCGAAGGCCAACCTCCACCCCCACGAGCGCCTCACCGTCGTCGAGGCCGACGTCACCGAGGGCCTCCCCGTCGGCGACGAGCCCTTCGACGCCGTCCTCCACTTCGCGTGCCCGGCCAGCCCGGTCGACTTCGCGACCCTCCCGGTGGAGATCCTCCGCGTCGACTCCGTCGGCACGCTGCACGCGCTCGACCGCGCGCTCGCCGACGGCGCCCGCTTCCTCATGGCCTCCACCTCCGAGGTCTACGGCGACCCGCTCGTCCACCCGCAGCCGGAGTCCTACTGGGGCAACGTGAACCCCATCGGGGTCCGCTCCTGCTACGACGAGGCGAAGCGCTTCTCGGAGGCCGCCGTCGCGGCCTACCACCGCCACAAGGGCCTCGACGCCGGCATCGTGCGGATCTTCAACACGTACGGCCCGCGCATGCGCCCCGACGACGGCCGCGTCGTCCCCAGCTTCATCTCCCAGGCCCTCGCCGGGGAGCCCCTCACCATCCACGGCGACGGCTCCCAGACCCGCTCGCTGTGCTACGTCGACGACCTCGTCGCCGGACTGGTGCTGCTCCTGGAGTCCGGCGAGTACGGGCCCGTGAACCTCGGCACGGAGTACGAGCTCACCGTCCGCGAGATGGCCGAGGTCATCCTGCGGCTCACCGGCTCGTCTTCGCCGATCGAGTACACCGACCGGCCCTCCGACGACCCCGAGCGGCGCCGCCCCGACCTCACCAAGGCCCGCGAGCTGCTCGGATACGAGCCGCAGGTCCACTATGAGGCCGGTCTCAAGACCACCATCGACGACTTCGTGGCGCGCCGCGCCTCCGGAGACATCCCCGTCGGCTGAGCCACACCGCGCGGCGGCGCCACGCGTGCGCGATCGGGCGCGCGGGCGGACACCACGTAAGCTGGCACCATGACGTATTCCGGTTCCAACTACCGCGGCAGCGCCTCCGTGCCCCCCGCGGGCGGCGGGGGCGGCGCACGCGTCGCCGCCGCGGCGGCCGGCGGCCCGACCCGGCGGGGCCTCATCGGCTCCGGGATCGGCCTCGTGGCCTCCATCGCGGCCACCGGCGGCGGATTCGCGATCTGGTCCACCGCCAAGACCACCGACGCGGACCTCGACCGCCCGTTCGACCTCGAGGCGATTCCTGACGAGGACCGCCCCGAGAAGCTCAACTCGGCCTTGAACATCCTCATCGTCGGCTCCGACGCCCGCGAGGGCCAGGAGGACGGCGAGGCCCGCTCGGACACCAACATCATCATGCACGTCGCCGAGGACGGGACCGAGGCGTACGGCGTCTCCATCCCCCGCGACCTGTACGTCCACATCCCCGAGTTCGCCGAGGCCAGCAACTACCCCGAGTACACCGGGACCGACGCGAAGTTCAACGCCGCGTACGCGTGGGGCGGCGTGCCGCTCACCGTCCTCACCATCGAGGAGTTCACCGGCGTCCGCATCGACCACGTCGTCGAGATCGACTTCGCGGGCCTCGTCCAGGTCGTCGACGCCCTCGGCGGCGTCACCATCGACATCGAGGCCGCCGACGCCGACGGCTACATCACCGACGAGCCCGGCGTCGAGTCGATCCACGGCGACCACATGTTCTTCCCCGCGGGCCCCACCGAGCTCACCGGGGACCAGGCCCTCGACTACGTGCGCCAGCGCAAGCAGTGGAACCGCGGCGACTTCGCGCGCATGCAGCACCAGCAGGACCTCATCAAGGCCATCATGGACTCCGCGCTGAGCGCGGGCGTGCTCACCTCGCGCTCCACGCTCACCAGCTTCATCGACTCCACGTCGGACGCCGTCAAGGTCGACACCGAGTTCAACGTCGTCTCGACCGCGATCAGCCTCATGGACCTGCGCAGCGACGACCTGGTCTTCATGACCACGCCGAACCTCGGGACCGACGACATCAACGGCGAGTCCGTGGTCGTCTACTCGTACGACCTGGAGAACCCGTCGAACGACAACCCGGAGGCGACGACCCTCTGGGACGCGATCCGCGAGGACACCGTGGGCGCCTGGGTCGAGCAGAACCCGGACCTCGTCGGCGGCGGGGAAGCGTAGTTCGGTCTTCAGCGCGGGGCCCGGCCGGGAGGCCGGGCCCCGCTGCGTCTCCAGGGGACACGGTCGTCCGATGTGGCTGATGTGCCCACCGATTCCTTTGCGTCCATTGGTGCTTGTGCGACTTCGTGGGGTGATCCCGAAGCCCGGCACTGTGATCAAGGTCGTACGATGTGCGCAACGAACCTTCGACGAAGAGGCAGCGCCATGGCAGAGAACGACGAATACGTGCCCGACTTCGACATCTCCAGGCCGTCCATCGCCCGCGTCTACGACGCGACCCTCGGCGGCAAGGACAACTTCGCGGTCGACCGCGAGGGAGCGGCCGTCATCGCGCAGCACGTGCCGCGGATCAAGGAGGCCAGCCAGGACAACCGCCTCGGCCTCAAGAAGGGCGTGCAGTACGTGGCCCGCAAGGGCGTCGACCAGTTCCTCGACATCGGTGCGGGTCTGCCCACGATGGAGAACACGCACCAGGTGGCGCAGGCGATCAACCCCGACGCGAAGGTCGTCTACGTCGACAACGACCCGATCGTGCTGACACACGGTCGGGCCCTGCTGGCGGACAACAAGTCCACGACGATCGTGACCGCCGACCTGCGCGACCCGGACACCATCCTCGGCAACGCCGAGGTCAACGACAAGCTCGACTTCAGCCGGCCCATCGGGCTGATGATCGTGGGCCTGATGATGCACTTCCACCGCCAGGAGGAGCCCGGCCACTGGATCCGCGCGCTGCTCGACGCCTGCCCGAGCGGGTCGTACCTGCACATCACCGACTTCGCCGACACCGGCTGGCCGGAGCAGAAGGCCATGGAGAAGTCCTGCATCGAGGTGCTCGGGAACGGCTGGGCCCGCACCCCCGAGGAGATCGAGGGGCACTTCCAGGGGCTGCCGCTGGTGGCGCCGGGCATCGAGTTCCCCGCGCGCTGGTTCCCCGATGAGCCCGACGCCGAGATCCCGGCGGTCGAGGACCTCGAGGAGTACCAGCGGATCATCATGATGGGCGTCGGCTACAAGGCGTAGACCGCGATCACGGGAACGGCGCGCAGCCAGGCTGCGCGCCGTTCCGTGTCTTCATGGTCCTGAAGGGGTTAACCCGATCGGGTGATCTTGCCCGAGACGGACGAGAGCGTCGACGCCCCGCGGCGGTCACTAGGAGTAGTGGTCGCGGATGACCTGGTGGATGATGTCCTGGGTCTCGCGCGGCTGGGCGGCCTGGACGCAGAGGTGCTCCATCGCCGCCTGGTAGGCGTCCACATCGGCCCCGCGGTCGAGGTAGAGGCCGCCGGTGAGGTGCTCCATGTAGATGACGTCGTCCAGTTCCGGGTACGCGAAGCGCAGCCAGGTGAACGGCGCGCCGGCGCCGGAGTGGGCGCCGCTGTCGAAGCGCACGATCTGGATCCGCACGTTGGGGCGGTCGCAGGCCTCGGCGAGCGCGACGAGCTGCTCGCGCATGACGGTCCGCCCGCCGAAGGGCCGGTGCAGGGCGGCCTCGTCGATGACGGACCACAGCGTGGCGGGCTCGTCCTCGCGGTCGAGGACCTTCTGCCGCGCCAGGCGCAGTTCGATCCGGTTGTCGATCTCCCGCAGCGGCGTGTACCCGTAGCCGAGCATGAGCAGCGAGCGGGCGTAGTCGCGGGACTGGAGCAGGCCCGGGACCAGCTGGACCTCGTAGGTGCGGATCGTGGAGGCGGCGCTCTCCAGGTCCAGATAGGTCTGGAACCAGTCGGGCAGGACGTCACCGTAGGGATGCCACCAGCTGGGCTTGTTCGCTTCGCGGCAGAGGTTGACGACGCGTTCGATCTCGGCCTGGTCGGTGACGCCGTACATGGCCATGAGGTCTTCGATGTCCCTGAGCCGGAACGAGACCCGGCCCAGCTCCATCCGGCTGATCTTCGACTCGGAGTTGCGGATCTCGAAACCCGCCTCCTTGCGGGTGATGTTCGCTCCCTCGCGCAGGCGCCGGAGCTGGCCGCCGATGATCATGCGCAGGGCTGTGGGACCGGTCGGGTTGTCGTCTTTCGCCATTCGTCCCACCTCCTCTCGCGACGGTTTCCCGGATACGAACAACTCACCCTGACAGGGTAGCCCGTCGGGCCGTTCCTGCCAGGGTGAGTGTGCAGCCCTTGGGCTTCCGTCTTGCGTCCTAAACGATCAGGTCGTCGAACTCGCCGTCCTTGGCGCCTTCGACGAGGGCCCGGATCTCGGCGACCGTGTAGATGAGGGCGGGACCCTCGGGGAAGCGTGAGTTGCGCACGGCGATGTCCCCCTGCGGGAGGGCGGCCAGCTCGACGCAGTTGCCGCCGTTCGGACCGGAGCGGCTGCTCTTGCGCCATGCCAGCGACGAAGGGAGTTCCCCCGCCGGGATTCCGTTGCGTGCCTTGTCCATAGAGATTCCTTCCACCAGTGGCCGGTAGGTCCGGCCGGATTCTCTTGTGCTCGACCGACCGCCGGAGGCGTGGGACCGGGTCCCGCGGGAACTACCAGACGGTGATCCCGGCGGACGATTCCGACATCCCCGTAGTCGATCGGATCAAGTGTCGCACATTACACTCCGTGACTGCACGGGAGGATGGACGCGCAGATGCACGTGCATCTGCCCGGTGTCGATGCATGTTACGATGAATGTGACAATGCACATAGACACGGCCGTAGAAGGTATGCGACCGTTGTCACGGACTCAAATGCCGCTAACCGACGCTTCGGGCAGCGACAGGCGGAACCGTCCGAAACCTCCGGGTCTTCGGATCGGCAATCGTCTTCGCGAACGTGCGTTCCGCATCTCATAACCGGACAAGTGCCAGTGCAAGCTTGGCCGGGCCCCCGCTCCGGCGAGGCCCGATCGTCGCCCGGAGAGGGGTTGGGTGCCATATGGAACGTCTCGAGGCGCAGACGTTGCTACAGGCAGCCGCGGCAGGCAAGCTGCGGAGCTCGATGTGCCAGCAGGTGATGGCGATCGAGTACGACCGCAGCGGCGCGGTGCTCTACCGCTGCGCCCGCTCGTGCGGCAAGCACACCGCGGACGCCGCCCAGGTCCAGGCAGGACTCCTGTGGCACTACCGCGGTCGGAGCCTCGGCGAGCACTACGGGCTCCCCGACGAGGACATCGTCGACGACATGTTCGCCTCCCTCCAGCTCGCCTGGATCCGCGACGGCGACATCTACACAGCGCGCTTCCGCTTATCGCAGCGCGCCCCCGAGACCTTTCTCTATTTGGTGGGATAGAGCTTCGGGGAGGCCGGTGGGGGCCTCCCCGAGCTCTTCACCAAGACCAGAACACATCGCGAACAGTGCTGACACACTGAAAAACGGGCGGGACCCCAGAGGCCCCGCCCGTTCTCGTTCCTTTCAGCGCCCGTGCGCGCCGAGCTCCCGCTCCGCACCGAACCGGCGGTCCCGCCGGTGCCGACCGTCGGGGCCGTGGGAGCTCCGCAGCTCCCGGACCAGTTCCAGCAGCTCCCCGTGCAGTCCCCGGTCGTCGCCGGATCCGACGAACCCGCGGGCGCCGTCGCCCATCGCGCCGACCGTCATCACCGCTCCGGTGCCCATCGCACCGATGTGCACATGCTCGATCCAGGCGCCTCCGAACAACCCGAATCCGTTCTCGTCACTCATGCTGCCGCCTTTCCCTTCGGGGGTTTGGTCTTCTCAGGACGCTTCGCGGTGACCGTGACGGTGGTACCGGTGCTCGCCTGGCCGACGGCGCCGACCGTGGCCTGCGCATCGGGCCCGACCGCGCCGGCGGTCATCTCGCCGTTGTTGATGACGCCGTAGTTGACGATCTTGGTCATCTGGTCCTCAAGCGCGCTCGTGTCGAATCCCCGTTCGGCGAGGAACGCTCCGAGTGCCTTGAGGATCTGCTGGTCCAGGACCTGGATGTAGGTGACCGGGACCGATACGTCGTGGTTGAGCGGGTCCGGGTCGAAGCCCAGCTCCCGGATGCCGATGCGGGCGCCGGCGTCGGGCGGGCGCCAGCCGGTGAGCGCCGGGCGGCCGCGCAGCTCGTCGGCGACGCACTGCCCCGAGCGGACGAGGAGCTCGACGGGGCTCAGCAGCAGGTCGATCGGTGCAGAGGCCGCGGCGAGGAGCCCCGACCAGGCCATCGCGCTCTTCCAGCGCAGCGGCCCGTCCCGGAAGATGTGGTACTCGCTCCTCGTCGGCGGCAGGACGCAGGGCGTGAAGCGGGTCGAGAGCACCCCGCCCACCAGCGTGAAGTCGGCGAACATGCAGGTGACCGATTCGTCTTCGACACCGGGCACCCGGAACCGGAGCTCGCGGCTCACCCGGCGGTCGAGCGTCGCGGGGAACGCCCCCGTCGGCTTCTCCCCGGCCGCGAGGTCCGCAAGGCCGGTGACGGGACGCGGGAAGTGGTAGTCGGTCGTGAAATAGCGCTCCTCGACCGTCAGCCCGGCCAGCCCGGTCGCCAGGGACGAGTCCGACGTCGCCTCGATCACCTGCTCCGCCAGGGCCGCATGCAGCTCGGAGACCGTGAACGGAAGCGGCTCCCCCGTGAGACCCTCTCTGGCCTCGAGCCCGAACGCGATGCTCCGCGATTCGAGCTGGAACCCGTACCCCGGATAGGGCCTGCCCCGCTCCCTCCTTCGGACGAGGACGACGCCGCGCTGCGCGGCGCCGACGTACGCGGCCCGCTGGTCCGGCTCCCGGGCGGGGGCGATCCGCCGCTGGATCCGGATGAGCCTTCGCAGACGCACCCATTCGAAGCCGCACCGGCACAACGACAGCACTGCGACCGCGGGCCAGACCGGCACGACCGCGACGATCGCGTCGATCCACAGCAGCAGCGCCAGGACCGCGGCGGCGAGGACCGGGTACGGCCTGCCGACCCGCTTCGCGGCCTTGCCGAGGATCCGGTTCAGCACGGTGCGACGAGGATTCGCGGAGATCCGCAGCGAGGAGCCGGTGACGCGCAACCTGAGCCCCATCACGGACCAGACCATGATGCAGGCGAACAGCATCGGCCGGTTGACGCCGGGCGCGACGGTGAACGCAGCGAGCACGATCGTGAGCACGGCATGCTGTGCGAAGTCGATCCTCCGCGCATGCCGGACATGGTGGAGCACGGGGACGGCGTCGCACACCGGATTGGGTGCCACCGCCCGGTCCCGCCGCGCGTAGACCTCCCGGAACACGCGTTCGCGGAACTCCAGGTCCAGATAGGCGGCGGCGCACAGGTGCACGGTCGCGTCCTCGGCTTCCCGCGGGAGCGGCGGCGCACCGACCGGCTCCTGCTTCACCGGACGCAGCATCGAGACCGACATGGCGGCCGCCTAGAACCCGTGGATGTTGTAGACCTGCCCGCTGGAGCCCTCGCCGAGCGCGCCGATGTTCGCGGTCGCGCCCGGACCCGAGGCGCCGATGTACGTGGGTCTGGAGACGGGCGGGGTCGGCACGGGCCGGGCCCGCTCGGGAGTGTGGCGCTCGATGAGGGCGAGCGCGAACGCGGCGGCGCGGCCGGCCGCCATCGGCTGCGTGACCCGGTCGGTCGCGTTGTCCTTGTCGTCGAGCAGGTCCGAGATGCCGCGGATGACCGTCGCCTCGGTCTCGCGGCTCTGGTGCGCCGCGACCATCGCGCCGAAGCCCTCCATGTCGACCGCGACGGCGTCGCCGCAGGACGTGCGGATGTGCTCGGCGGTGCGGGAAGCGCTGCCGGAGACGACCTTCGCACCCGACGCGATCGCACCGAAGTGGACCTCAGGTGCCTTGGTTCCGGGCTCGACCCGCTCGATCCAGGTCCCCGCGCGCATGACGAGATGGGACTGCTGGAAGAGCGCGTGGGAGGTCGGCATGGCGTCGGGCCGGGACAGGAACTCCGGATCGGTGTCCTTGCCGCCTTCGTAGCCGTAGACCTTGCTCGCCGCCACGACGTCGCCGATCTCGGTGTCCTTCAGGCCGCCGGCGACGCCGACCAGCAGCAGGACCTGCGGCTTCCACGTGTCGAGCGCGTTCTGGACGGCGACGGACGTCGCCTCGTTGCGCCGGCCGGACAGGGTGAGGGCCACCAGCCACTTCGTGTGGAGGCCCTGGAACTCGGCCAGCTGGTAGACGGTGCCGCCTCGGTTCTCCTCGACCATGCGGCCGCGGTCGAGCAGTTGGGAAACGGCTTCGAACTCGACGGGGAGCGGCGTACAGATGACGGCTATCGGGAGGGTGGTCA
This sequence comes from Glycomyces sp. NPDC047369, assembly GCA_040643255.1. GTDB lineage: Bacteria > Actinomycetota > Actinomycetes > Mycobacteriales > Micromonosporaceae > Glycomyces. The sequence goes on from JBEYTX010000009.1 coordinate 83,832, forward strand.
TGCGGAGCTCCGTGGGGTGACGGGCTCGGCCGGGGGCCTGGACGGCCGTGGGAGGTGGCCGAGCGAATCTGATATTGTGTCGACTACAAAAAGTCGCTACCATCACATCATACGAAGCTCAACGGCATATTGTCAACCCACAAATAAGGAGGTCTGTGATGCAGGAGCGATTGGATCCCCGCCCCGGGAACACCGCCGACGTCGTCATCCTCACGATCCGGGAGGAACGCTTCGAGGTCTTGCTGATCCGCCGCGGCAACCCGCCGTTCAAGGGCATGCTCGCCATACCTGGCGGCTACCTCGAAGACGGGGAGAACCTGGAGGCGACGGCGGAACGCGAACTCAAAGAGGAGACCGCGCTCGAGGGCATGACCCCGCACCTCGAACTGGTGGGCGTGTATTCAGACCCCGGCAGGGATCCGAGGGGCGTCGTCATCTCCGCCGCGTATGTGGCGATGATCCCCGATCCGCCGAAGGCCGAGGCCGGAGGCGACGCCGCCTCCACGCAGTGGTGCACCGTCGAACGGGCTCTGGCCGAGCCGCTCGCGTTCGACCACTCGGAGATCCTCAGCGACGCGCTGGCGAAGGCGAGCGACCTCCTGGAGACGACCACGGCGGCGACCGCGTTCTGCAAAGAGCAGTTCACCATCTCCGAACTGCGCCGCGTCTACGAGATCGTCTGGGGCGTCAAACTCGATCCCGGGAACTTCCACCGAAAGGTGACCCGCATCGAGGGGTTCATCGAGCCGACCGGGGAGCGCACGATCCGCGACGGCGGCAGGCCCGCCGCGCTGTTCAGGACCGGTCCGGCGAAGCGCATCTACCTGCCGCGCCCGGAGAACGACGAGTGAGCGGAACGAGGCGGCGATCGGCTCGCCGCCTCGTTCCTGCTGCGCCGCTAGAGGTTGCGAGATCTGCGGATGGCTGCCGTGCCTCCTGCCATGGCGAGGAGGGCGGCGATCCAGAGGCCGGATCCGGGGCCGGTGACGGGGAGGGCCGGGCGGGCGTCGGGGTCGTCGTCGGTGGTGTCGGTGGCGGCGGGGGCGGCTGCGGGGGGTTCGGGGGTGCATTCGATGGAGAAGGACGGGCCGGCGGTGTCGGCGTCGGTGACTTCGAGGTCCTGGATCGCGGGGCCGTCGACCGGGTAGTGGTCGTCGGTGACGAGCTGGACCTGGTAGGAGCCGGGGAAGACGGTGTCGAAGTGGAAGTCGCCCTCGTCGTCGAGGGCGGCGACCACGGGCTGGCCGTCGTCGTCGGTGACGGGATCGCCGTTGGCGTCGAGGAAGGCGAGGCTCACTTCGCCGGCCATGTCGTCGCAGGAGCCGATGGCGTCGGCGGGCGCGGGCGGGTCGCCGGGGTCGCCTGGGTCGACAGGGGCGCTGACGAGGATCGGCTTGACCGGGGCGACGACTTCGTAGGCGTCGGCGGCGAGCCAGAACTGGAACATGGGGATGCCGGAGAAGTCGGAGAACTCGAACGTCAGGGACGCGATGGAGGCGGTCGGCCGGAACCAGCCGGTCGCGCCGACCGTGTCGCCGGAGTTGGTGCCCGTCAGCGTCATGGCGGCCGCGTCCCAAGCGGGCTGGTCGGTGGCCGCGGACTTGCAACCGGAGGGGCGCGGGGAGTGCTGGCAGAGGTTGAAGGAGCTCTGGTAGCCGAGGTCGGCGGCGGTCAGGGCGTTGCCGACGGCGTCGGTGCCGGAGATCTGCACCATGTCGACGTCGATGTCGCCCAAGGCGAAGCCCCAGTTCGCGTCAGGGGTGGGCGAGTCGAACGTGACCGTGGTGGTCGACGGCAGGTTTCCGCCGGTGGTGCCGATGCCGATGTACCCCTGGTCCTGGGACGATCCGAAGGCGGCGCCGAACGGCGTGTCCTCGCCCATCCAGATGGTCTTCCCCGAAGGGGTCGTGACCGGCGCTCCGTCGGTGGTGAGGTCCGCGCCGGGGAAGCCGGTCGCCGGGCTCGACATCTGGAACGAGCCGGAGCCGCCCGACCAGGCGGCGTACTCGGCCGCGAGTGCGGCGGAGGGAATGAGCGCCGCGGCGGCGGCTGCGGTGGCGACGGTCCCGGTCCTGATCCATTGTGAACTTTGTTTCCACATGGAACGATCGTTGCAAACCGGTCATCCGGAACGGCTGCGCGACACGCGGGAGCCGGGGCGCGGGCGCCCGCGCCCCGGCCGTCTCAGCTCATCCAGATGTTGGAGTAGCCGCTGGACTGGTAGCCCTCGGTCGCGAGGATCATGTAGTAGTTGAACGACCCGAGCTGCATGCCCTTGCCCGCCCACGCGTCGAAGTGGTTCCCGGTGGTGATCGCCCCGCCGGTGCTCTTCGACTGGCGCACGCTCCAGAACTGCGGGAACGTCTTCGTGCCCTCCACGGACGGCGCGTTGTAGCGCATCGTCTGGTAGATGTCGTAGGTCCCGCCGTTGCTCGACACGGTGCCCTTGTGGGTCCCGGTCGGGCGGTAGGTGCCCCAGCTGTCGACGATGTAGTACTCGACCAGCGGGTTCGACGTCCACCCGTACAGGCACAGGTACCCGTTGCCCGAGGGCGCGAAGTTCCCCGACCAGTTCACCGTGCGGCGGCTGCCGTTGCTCCAGCCCTTGCCGCACACGAAGTTGCCGGTGTTGCCCCAGTTCACCGTGTAGTTCCCGCCCGAGCCGAGGGTCATCGAGACGGTGCCCTGCGAGTCGGTCCAGAACGAGTAGTAGTACCCGCCCTGGCTCCCGGTCTGGTTGGTGGTGATCGTGGTCTGCGCGTTCGCCGCGCTCGGCAGCAGCAGGTTCGACCCGCCGAGCGCGAGCGCCCCGGCCCCGCCGAGCAGCAGGCCGCGGCGGCTGAACGGGCCGCGGCCCGCGTCGGGGGAGCGGCCTCCGGTCGGGCGCTTGTCAGGCATGCGTCCTCCAATCGATCGATGAGTTTCGATGCGATAAGTATCCGGACGCCCCTTGTGCGCGTCAATGAGTTTCGGAGAACTTCCGGAATTTTCTCGAACTCATCGCCCCAGGCTATGAGTCCGTGCACGTCGAAAAGACGCCTGGAATGCGGGGATCGCGGCAAGGAGGATTTCCGAGAGTTTCGGAAGCGGCTGTCGCCGGAGTGGGATGGTGCCCCAGGCAGGATTCGAACCTGCGACGCACGGTTTAGGAAACCGACGCTCTATCCCCTGAGCTACTGGGGCGACGGATGCCGAGTCTAGCCGATCGGCCGGAGGCGGGCGAGGCGGCGCAGGTCGACCGCGGCGAGCCTGGCGGTCTCGGCGGCGTCGTCGTCGGGCTGCTGCTGGGAGCGGCGCTCGGCGCCGACGCGGTGGACGTACGTCTCGACTTCGAGGGCCTGGAGGGCCTCGTCCCAGCCGAGCACCGCGCCCGCGAGGGACGCCGCGTCCTCGGCCGCGCGGGTGCCGCGGTCGAAGGTCTCGATCGACAGCCGCAGCCGCCGGGTGAGGATGTCGTCCAGGTGGAGCGCGCCCTCGGCGCGGGCCGCGTAGACGACCTCGGCGCGCAGGTAGTGCTCGCCGCGGGCGAGCGGGCGGCCCAGCTGCGGCTGGTCGGCGACCATGCGCAGCAGCTGCGGCGCGAGGTTCCCGTAGCGGCGCAGCAGGTGCTCGACGACGGGGAGGCCGAGGCCGCTGCGGTCGGCCATCCGCTCGCGCGCGTCCCAGTAGGACGCGAAGCCATCCGCGCCCAGCAGCGGGAGGAGCCGCGTGCCGCTCGGCGGCACCTCGGGTCCGAGGCTCACCGCCGCGGCGTCGATCGCGTCCTTCGCCATGATCCGGTACGTGGTGAGCTTCCCGCCCGCCACGAAGAACAGCCCCGGCTCGGGCTCGAACACGGCGTGCTCGCGGCTGAGCTTCGACGTCTCCTCGGTCTCGCCGCGCAGCAGAGGGCGGAGTCCGGCGTACACGCCCTCCACTTGGGCCACGTCGAGTCGGCGCCCGAGGACCTCGCTGGCCTGCTGGAGCAGGTACGCGACGTCGCTCGCCGACGCCGCCGGGTGCGCCGGGTCGAGCCGCCACTCGGTGTCCGTGGTGCCGATGAGCCAGTGCCCGTCCCACGGGATGATGAACAGGACGCTCCACTTCGTCCGCGAGATGATCCCCGCCGACCCCTCGATCGCCGAGCCCGGGAGCACCAGGTGGACGCCCTTGGACGCCTGCACCGCCAGGCCCGGCCGCTCCGGGAGCATCCGCGCGAGCTCGTCGCTCCACACGCCCGCCGCGCAGACCACGGTGCGCGCCTTGACGAACCGCCGCGTCCCCGTCTCCACGTCGAGCACTTCGACGCCGGTGGTCCGGCCGTCCTGGCGCCCGAACCCGACCGCCTGCGCCGACGGCACGACCGCCGCGCCGAGCGACGCGGCCGTCCGCGCGAGGGCCACGACCAGGCGGGCGTCGTCCACTTGCGCGTCGTAGTACCGGATCGCGCCGCGGATCGCCGGGTCGAGGTCGGGGAACGCGTGCAGCGCGCCCTCCCGCGACAGGTGCCGGTGCCACGGCAGGCCCCCGCGCCCGCGGCCCGCGCCCAAGGCGGTCGCGAGCACGTCGTAGGCCGCGACGCCCGCGCCGTAGTACGCCCGCTCCCAGAACCCCTTGAGCGGCAGGAGGAACGGCACGGGCCGGACCAGGTGCGGGGCGATCGTCCCGGCGAGCAAGCCCCGCTCGGTGAGCGCCTCGTGGACCAGGCCCAGCTCCAACTGCTCCAGGTACCGCAGGCCGCCGTGGACGAGCTTGCTCGACCGCGACGACGTGCCCGCCGCGAAATCCCGCGCCTCGACCAGGGCGGTCCGCAGGCCCCGCGAGGCCGCGTCGACCGCCGCGCCCGCGCCGGTGGCGCCGCCGCCCACGACGACCACATCGAACGGTTCGGAGGCGAGCCGCTCCAGGTCGGCGCGCCGCCGCTCGGGGGAGAGGCGGCCGGCCTGCGATCGGGACCAGGACACGGGCGTGCGCATCCATTCACGATACGTGCAGCGAGCTGGGCTGACACCCGTCTCCGCGCACGAGCCGCGTAAATTGGAAGGGTGAGCACGAATGCCCCTGCGCGCCCTGACAAGCTCACCGTCTTCGCCCGGTTCGTCCAGTTCAAACTGAAGGTCCCGGTCCTCGTCGCGGTGTGCGCCTCCATCCCCGCCGTGTTCCTCACCGTCTGGACCGACGGCGGGTTCGCATTGGCGGGCAAGGCGATCGGCTGGGCCGCCGGGGCGGTGCTGTGGTTCGAGTCGGTGGTCCTGCTCCTCGCCGCCGAGCACAAGCGCGAGTGGCTGTGGCGCCACAAGTGGATGCTGCTGGTCTGCCTGCTCACCGTCGCCAGCCTCGTCCTCGCCGCGGGCGGCGCCCAGGTCCTGCGCCTCGCCTACCTCGTCGGCACCATCCGGGCCCTGCGCGCCAAGCGGATCTTCGACGCCGCGGGCATCCTCGCCCGCCGCCTCAGTCTCGGCCTGTGGTGGCGCTCGGGCCTGTTCACCGGCGCGGGCGTCGTCGCCGCGGGCATCGCCGCGGTCCTGCTCTTCGACCCCGACGCCGAGTACCGCGAGCTCCTGCACTGGTTCGACGCGAACCTGCGGCTCCTGCCGATCCTCCTCGCGGGCGCCGTCCTCGCCGTCGCCACCTGGTACTTCGTGCGCTCCCGCACCGTGGCCCGCCGGGCCGCCCGGGACGCGAGGGCCGAGGTCCCCGCCCCGCGCGCCCCCGCCGACGCCGCGGAAGCCGCCGTGGAGGCCGCCGCCGCGCCCGCAGAGGCCCCCTGACCGGCCCTCCGATCGTCCTTCCTCGACCGCACGGCGGTGTCGAGTAGGCTCGGGCGCGTGGATACCGACCTGATCACGCTGACCGGCCTGCGCGTCCACGGGCGCCACGGCGTCTTCGACTTCGAGCGGGATGCCGGGCAGGACTTCGTCATCGACGTCGCCCTCCGCACCTCCACCGCCGCGGCCGCCGCCAGCGACGACCTCAAGCACACCGTCGACTACGGCGCCCTCGCCGACGCGCTCGCCGCCATCGTCGCGGGCGAGCCCGTCAACCTCATCGAGACGCTCGCCGAGCGGCTCGCGGACGCCTGCACCGCCCTCGACGGCGTCAGCTCCGCCAAGGTCACCGTCCACAAGCCACAGGCGCCGATCGCGCAGCAGTTCACCGACGTCGCCGTCACCATCGAGCGGAGTGCCCCATGAGCAGGGTCGTCTTCAGCATGGGCGCCAACCTCGGCGACCGCGAGGCCGCCCTGCGGTCCGCCATCGCCGCCGTCGCGCCCGCCGCCGTCTCCGACGTCTACGAGACGCCCCCCTGGGGCGGCGACGACGAGCAGCCCGCCTACTACAACATCGCCGTCATCGCCGACGACCCCGCGAAAAGCGCGCACGACTGGCTCGAACTCGGCCAGCGCCTCGAAGCCGAAGCGGGGCGCGTCCGCGACCCCGAGCGGCCCTACGGGCCCCGGACCCTCGACGTCGACCTCATCGCCGTATGGGACGAATCGGGCGCCGTCCGCTCCGAGGAGCCGCGCCTCCAGCTGCCGCACCCGCTCGCGCACCTGCGGGCGTTCGTCCTGGTCCCGTGGTTCGCGGTGGACCGGGACGCGGAGCTGCCCGGGAAGGGCCGGGTGAGGGAGCTGCTACGGGACGCCACGGTCGCGGCGGACGCGCGCGCACTGCGCCGTCTCCACCCGATATGGTCGAAGCATCATGAGTGACGGGAAGCACGGTCCGCAGCCGAGCCTCAGGCCGACCGCGCCGTCCACCATCGCGGTGGCGGCCCTGGTCGGGGCGGCCCTGACCCTGCTCCTCGTCGCCCGCTACTACCAGCAGGCCCCCGACCTGACCTGGTACAACTCCGCGGTGGTCCTCGCTCTGGCCGCGCTGCTCGCGTGGCTGGCGTGGACGACCCGGAAGGCGCTGCGCCCCAGCGGGAAGCGTCTCCAGGAGGCCTCGGTCGACGGGAAGCCGCCGGCCGGCGCCGGGCGGCTCGACGGTCCGGAGCACGCGCTCCAGATCGCCCGCTTCGCCGTCCTCGGCAAGGCCGCCTCGATCGCCGGGGCCGCGTTCTTCGGCGCGTACCTGGGGTTCACGGTGTGGCTGGCGGTCCAGGCAGGACGCCTCGCCGCCGCCGCGGACGACCTTCCCATGGCGGTGCTCGGCACCGTCGCGTGCGCGCTCCTCACCGCTGCCGCCGTCTGGCTGGAGCACTCCTGCCGCATTCCCCCGCAGGACCGCGACGAGGACCGCCGCGACCGACCCTGACCCGTCCCCTCCGACCCGATGCTGGACCCATCCCCCCCCATATCCCCAATATTTCGCGCGTTTAGAGGTGCGCCCCATGAAATTCGACTCCCCATCCCAAGAGCGCGACTCCACCACGCAGATGAGCGCCGTGTCAGAGGGCGGAGGCGAGGCCCCCGCCGACCGCATGGCGGTCCACGTGGTCTGGGAGATCGGCCTGCTGCTCCTCGGCGGCGGCGTCCTGTTCGCCCTCACCCGCTCCTCCGCGGGCCCGTTCGCCGACGGCGGCTGGTCCGCGTTCAGCGCGGCGCTCGCGCCCGCGGTCATGCTGGCCTGCGCGATGTCCGTGTCCTTGCGCGTCGGCGCCGTGAACCTCGCGGTCGGTCCGATCGCGCTGCTGTCGGCGTGGCTGTTCGTCGACGCCTCCGGCTCCGGTTCGGCGATGGCCCTGGCGTTCGGCCTCGGCGCGGCCGCATTCACCGGGATCGTCCTGGCGACGCTGACCGCGTGGCTGCGCGCGCCCGGCTGGGCCGCGAGCGGCGCCGTGGGCGGCGCGATCGGCCTGTGGGCCGGGACGCAGGGCGACCCCGGCGCGTTCTCGCTGTCGGAGCTGCCGTCCACGGGGGTGCTCGCGGCGCTCGCCGGCGCGGCGGGCATCTCGCTGTTCCTGGGCCTGGTCGGCGCGTTCGCGGGCGTGCGCTCGCGCCTCGCCCCGATCCGCGACACCCCGGTCGGCGAGCGGCACGGCCGCGGCGGCCTGGTGTTCCTGGGCCTGCTCATCTCCTCGTCCCTGGCGGGCGCGGCCGGTGTCGTGGCCGCGTGGACGTCGGTCCCCGACGCGGGCGCGGCGGGGCTGCCGGACCCGATCCTGCTGACGGTGCTCGCGCTGGGCGCGGCGCTGCTGGGCGGGACGAGCCTGGTGGGCCGGCGCGGCGGCGTGTGCGGGACGGTGTTCGCCGCGCTCCTGGTGCTGGCCCTGATGTGGCTGGCCGAGGCGCGCGGTTGGGGCTTCGACCCGAGCTGGATCGCGTTGAGCGCCATCGTGGCCGGGTTCCTGGTGACGCGGCTCGTGGAGGCCATGAACCAGGTCGACGAGAACGAGGCGGCCTCGGCGTCGCGTGCGGGATCGGTCGACGACCTGCGCGAGGAGGACCCGCGGGACACCGGTTCCTATGAGCGCTACGACGACGACCTCGCGGACCTCGGGTCCGGCGGGGAGTCGTGGTCGACGAACACCGGCGGGATGCGCACCAACACGACCGGCGGGATCCCCAAGCAGCCCGCCGACCCGTTCGGCGCGTCCGGGGCCTTCGACGACCTGCGCGACGGCTACGGGACCCGCTTCGACAACGACCGCCGCTACGGCCGCTGACCCCACCGCCCTCAATCCCCCATAGAGGACAGACGATATGACGTACGTACCCTCAGACCGCGACGACGATGTCATCCTGGACCAGACCCAGCGCCTCGACGTCCAGGCCGCCCCCGGCACCGGCTACCCGGCCGTCGGCAACGGCATTGACGCCCAGAGCGCGCAGCCCGTGGACCCGTTCGCGGGCCGCCCCGCGGTCACCGTCGGCTACGCCGAGACCGCTCCGGCGCCGCGGGACCGCACGGTCTTCCAGTTCGTGTGGGAGGCGATCCTGCTGCTGCTGACCCTGAACGCGCTGTTCCTGGTCTACCAGCGGCAGGACGAGATCTTCGGCGGCGACGCCACGATGGACGCGGTCGGCCTCCAGCTCGCGGCGCTGACGCCGCTGCTGCTGACGGCGGTCGGCTTCGGGCTGACGCTGCGCCTGGGCGCGGTGAACCTCGCCGTCCCGGCGATGCCGATGCTGGTCCTCGCGGTCCCGTCGCTGTTCGTCGGCGAGAACCCGCTGGTGGGCCTGGCCTACACGGCGGGCGCCGCGGCCGTGGTCGCGATCGTGTTCACCGTGCTCACCGTCGTGTTCCGCATCCCGGCGTGGCTCGCGGGCCTCGCCTCGCTGGTGCTGCTGGCCGGGTCGTTCGCGGCCCTGCTCGAACTCGCCGACCTGGTCGGCGCGACCGGCGAACCCGGCACGTGGTCGAACCCGGGGAACCTGTGGCTGTTCCTCGGCGCGGCCGCGCTCTCGGTCGCCGGGGGCCTGCTCGGCCTCGTTCCGTCGGTGCGCGACCGCTTCTCGAAGGTCCGGGGCGCGACCGACGGCACCGGCGACCGCGAGGCCGCCTCGGTGTTCGCGCTCCTCGGCGGCACGTTCCTGGCGCTGCTCCTGGCGGCCCTCGGCGCGTTCGCCGCGGTCGTGTTCAGCGGCGGCGACGAGTCCGGCTTCGCGGGCGTGCCCGGGATGTTCGTCCTGGGCGGCGACGCGTCGCTCACGCTGGCGCCCCTGGTGCTCATCGTGGTGTTCCTGGCCGGGACCAGCCCTTGGGGCCGGCGCGGCCCGGTCTTCGGGACCGTCCTCGCCGCGGTCGCCGTGTGGTCCCTCGACCTGGTGTGGAACAGCCTCGCCGGCGACCGGTTCGAGCAGTGGACCGGCGCCCTCTACGCGGGCCTGCTGCTCCTCGGCCTCTTCGTCGCCTTCGGCCTCGACCGCCTCGGCCGGCCCAAGGACCCCGTCGCGGACGACGACACCGCCGCCACCACCGAACTCCCCGCAGGCCACGACCCCGCCGACCCCGGCACGGGCCTCTTCGACCCCAGCCTCAACGACCCCGCGGCCGCGAACCGGTAAGACTCCGAAAGCGGGTGGGCCCCGGGCGCGAAGCGCCCGGGGCCCACCCGCTGTTTTGTCGCCGAGGGTTCAGATGGCGGCGTGGTATTCGAGTTCGTAGGCACTGGCGTCGAGCACCATCTCGGTGACTTCGACGCAGCGGCCCTCGCTGTCGTAGGCCATGCGGGTGATGGCGACGACGGGTGTGCCGCCAGGCAGTTCGAGCGCTTCGGTCTCCGAGGGTAGGGGCATCCTTGCCCGCAGCCGCTCGGTGAACCGGACCGGGGCATGGCCGATCTCATCGAGGCGCGCATAGACGCCGCCGGGACCGGTCTCGGTGTAGACGATCGGGGTCGAGCGGACCAGGTCGAGCAGGTAGAACGAGTCGGCCAGCTGCACCAGCCGGTCATCGACGGCGAACCGGCGGGACCTGCGCAGCACCGAAGCGCCGATGTCGATCGAGAGTTCTGCCGCGATGGCTTCACTCGCGAGCACTTCGCCGACGGTCACTTCGACCATCCGGGCCCGCTTGCCGGTGTCGGCATCCTGGATCGCCTGGCCTTCGCGCCACGCGGCCAGCCGCGAAGGGAAGGAGCGCCGGATCGGCTCGAAGGTGCGGACGAAGCTTCCCGAACCGGGCTTGGTGATGATGAAGCCGGTCTGCCGCAACTGCGCGAGCACTCTGGCCGCGGTGCCGCGGTCGATGCCGAACTCATTGCCGATCGCAGTCGCGCTCGGGAGGCGCTGCCCAGGGGAGTAGGTGCCATCGAGGATTCGCTGGCGCAGCGCTTCGGCGGCTGTCGCGGCCGCTGAGCCCTGCTTGCCTTGCATGTCGATTGCTCCTCCTCGCCCGATGACGCCTCAGCCTACCCAGTCGCGCGGTGATGGCCTCTCAGGCGAGAGCATTTCATTTCGATGGCATCAATGATTGACCGATGCCATCGGTTGTGATTTACTAGGTGAGGCATCACTCTGGGTCATCGAAGGCGATGCTGACTCGCAGACCGCCTGCCTTGGTGGGGGCAGGCGGATGCCGCCGGTGATCCGCGCCCCCCCCGAAGCGCACGCCTCGGGGCGGGCGGAACTCGAACTCAATAGGGCCGCACACAGACTGCGGCCCGCCGGGAAAGCTTGGAACCTAGACCGGCGGGCCGCGCACTCCACGAGAACGGATTCTCATGGCGCTCGACAGCCTATCGCGCAGCATGGTGCCCGCCTGGGCCAAGATCGACCTGCAACTGCACCAGCCCTACCGGACCTGGCTCGGCTTCGGCCGCCTCCGCTGCGACTGGTGCGGCGAACGCTGGGGAAAGCACGGCTGCCATTACCGCGAATCCGCCGCCCGGCACTTCCTGAACACCGCCTCCGCGGCCCAACAGGAAGCCGCCCTCCTGGCAGGCGACATCACCGCCGAGGACCTGCGTATCAAGCGCCGACCCCGACCCAGCGGCGCACACCGTCGCAGGCCCAGCCCCTATCCGATCCCCGCCCTGAGTTTCCAGGCGGCGCAATGAACACCGGGCCCGCTGGGCATGACGACTGGTACCTGATCGGCGTGTTCACCCGTGACATCGGCATGGGTGATTCGATTCGGTTCCTGGTCGAGCGGAACATCGAAGACCCGACCGTCCACGGCATCAGCTGCGACGAGGGCACAGGACTCGGCCCGCGCCCTGTCGCCGTCTTCACCGAGCCCGAGACCTGCCACACCGCATGGCGCCGCGCCTGGAACGGCGACCCGATGAGCCCCGGCATCGAAGCCGAAGCCCGCGACATCGCCCGCCAAGGCTGGCCGCTGGAGCGAGGCGCTTCGCAGATTTGAGGCCCCTACGATCGGGCGCATGGACATGGACGGGTACCAGAAGGCGGCACTGCGGACGGCTGCGACGAGGGACAAGCCGAACGAGGTGTTCCACCTGCTGCTCGGGCTGGTGGGTGAGACCGGGGAGATCGCCGAGAAGGCGAAGAAGGTCATCCGGGACCAGGGGAGCGACTTCTCGCGGTGGGACCGGGAGGATCTGAAGAAGGAGCTGGGGGACACGCTCTGGTACCTCGCGGTGCTCGCCGACTACTTCGACCTGTCGCTCGGGGAGGTCGCCGAGCACAACATCGCGAAGCTCGCCGATCGGCAGCGGCGCGGGGTGCTCGGCGGGAGCGGGGACGACCGCTGACGCTCCGCTGCCATCCCAGAAGTCGTCCTGCCCACCGGATGGGAAACCCCGTGCCGGGCCGAGGACGCCTGATTACGGTGCCCGGATGGACATGAGCAGTATTGCGTTCGGGGTCACCGACTGGTCGCTGGTCGAGCCCGTCGTGCACCAGGGCGAGACCGGCACCGCGACCTGGCGCACCCGCGAATTCGACTCGATCCGCGTGCGGATGGTCGACTACAGCCCCGGTTACCTCGCCGACCACTGGTGCGACCGGGGGCACATCCTCTTCGTCATGGAGGGCACCTTGACGACCGAGCTCGGGAACGGCGAGGTCGTCACCGTCGAGGCCGGGAGCAGCTACCAAGTCGGGGACGATGTCGAACCGCACCGGTCGAGTACCACGAGCGGGGCTCGGCTGTTCGTCGTCGACTTACCGTTGGTGATCGCGGGTCAGACGACGATGACGCGGATGCCCGCCTCCTCGAAACCGCGGAGCTGCTCGGGCGGGGCGTTGCCGTCGGTGACGAGGGTGTGGACGCGGTCGGTGGGGCAGATGCGCGCGAAGGCGTGCCCGCCGATCTTGGAACCGTCGGCGATGACGACCACCTTGCGGGCGCGGGCGGCCATGAGGGCGTTGATCGCGGCCTCGCCCTCGTGATGGCTGGTCGCGCCGAGCTTCATGTCGATGGCGTCGACGCCGAGGAACGCGATGTCGAGGGTGATCTCGCGCAGGATCGGGGCCGCGAGCGGGCCGATGAGCTCGTAGGACTGCGGCCGCACGACACCCCCGACGACGACCACCTTGAGGTGCGGGCGCACGATCAGCTCGTTGGCGATGTTCAGCGCGTTCGTGACGATCGTCAGGCCGGTCGAGCCGGGCGTGGCGACCAGGTCGGTGCGCATCGCGAGGGACCGGGCCACCTCGGTGATCGTGGTGCCGCCGTTGAGGGCGATGACCTGGCCGGGGCTGACCAGGCCCGCCGCGGCGGTGCCGATGCGGTGCTTCTCCTCCACATGGCGGGCGGTCTTGTAGCGCAGCGGCAGGTCGTAGGAGATGCCGCCCGCGACGGCGCCGCCGCGCGTGCGGGTGATCATCTGCTGCTGCGAGAGCTGGTCGAAGTCGCGCCGGATCGTCGCCTGCGAGACGCCGAGCCGCTCGGCCGCCTCCTCCACAGTGATGCGTCCGGTCTCTGCGAGGATCTCCAGCAGGGTGTTCCACCGGGCGTAGCGGTCCACGTCGCTCCTCTGGAAGTACTGGGCTGGGACGGCGGCGGGCCGCCGCTCTCTGCACGATAGTGTTCGAAGTATGCTCTGGGGCGCTCGGGCCGTGCTCAAGCGGTGCTCGCGCGCTCACGATCATTGTGCCGCACCGGGGTGGGCCGACACACGCCGGATCGATTGGAAGGAGCGCCGGTGGACGGCGTCATGCTGCCGGCCGTAGGCCGGATCGTCACCCCCGACGGCGTGGTCAACGGGACCCTCATCGTCGAAGGCGACCGCTTCGAGGGGATCCTGGAGCGGGAGGGCGAGCCCACGGGCTGGGTCCTCCCCGGCTTCGTCGACGCCCACTGCCACGGCGGCGGCGGGTTCTCCCTCGCCAACGGCGACGCCGACTCCGCGCGCGCCGCGGCCGCGTTCCACGCCTCCCGCGGCACCACCACCCTCGTCGCGTCCCTGGTCTCTCAGACCCACGGGTTCCTCATGGACGCCACCAAGGCGCTCACCCCGCTCGTCGCCGAAGGCGTCCTCGCCGGGGTCCACTACGAGGGCCCCTACATCTCCGCGTCCAAGTGCGGCGCCCACGCCAAGGAGGTCCTGCGCGACCCCGACCTCGCCGAGCTCACCGAGCTCATCGAGGCCGGGCGCCTGGACGACGGCTCCAGCGCCGTCAAGATGGTCACTATCGCGCCCGAGCTCGAAGGGGCCCTGGAGGCCATCGAGTTCCTCGACGGCCTCGGCGTGGTCCCCGCGATCGGCCACACCGACGCCTCCTACGAGGAGACCCTCGCCGGGATCGACGCGGGCGCGCAGGCCGCCACCCACCTGTTCAACGCCATGCGCGCGTTCAACCACCGCGACCCCGGGCCGATCCCGGCGCTCATGAACGACGAGCGGATCCTCTCCGAGGTCATCGCCGACCCCGTCCACCTGCACCCGGGCGCGATGCGGTTCGCGTTCGACCTGTCGCTGCCCGCGTGGACGCTCCTGGTCTCCGACGCGATGGACGCCGCCGGGCTCGACGACGGCCACTACGTGCTCGGCCGCCACGAGGTCGAGGTCAAGAACGGCGTCGCCACCGTGGCCGGGACCGACACGATCGCCGGGTCGACGATCACGCTCCTGGACGCGTTCCGCAACGCGGTCCGCCTCGGCGGGCAGTCCGTCGAGGCCGCCTCGCAGATGGCGTCGGCGACGCCCGCGGAGCTGCTGGGCCTGCGCGACGCCGGCGCGATCGAGACCGGCAAGTACGCCGACGCGGTCGTCCTCGACGACGACCTGAACCTGGTGTCGGTCATGCGCCGCGGCGCCTGGCTCCAGGTCTGACGCACACGAGGAAGGGCCGGGAGCGGAAGCTCCCGGCCCTTTTTGCGCTGCGCCTACATCGGCGCCGTGTTGTACATCGAGGTGCTGGCGCCGCCGAAGATCACGATCCAGATCAGGCAGAACGTGAAGAACGAGACGATGCCGAGCACGAGCCCCGCGATCGCGAACTTCTTGTTCGTCGCCTGCCCCTTGTTCGCCCGCGACCAGCCGATCGCCCCGAACACGATCGCGAGGACGCCCAGCGGCCACACGAACCAGTTGACGCCCGGCACGAACGACAGCACGACCGCGATGATCCCGCAGACCAGCGCGGCCTTCCCGAGGCCGTTGCGCGGCTGGCCGCCGATCGCGCCCTCGGCGTTGTAGGCCGGCGGGGGCGGTGGCGGCGGCGGGATCGACCCGCCTCCGGAGTACGGCGTGTACCCGGCGCCCGGCGGCGGGGGCGCGGGCGGGATCCCGGCGGGGCCGGGCGGCTGCGGCGCGGGCGGCAGGCCCGGGTCCGGCGGCGGCGATCCGGCGCCGGGCGGGGGCGAACCGCCGGGCGCGCCGTCGGTGTTGCCGGTGAACGGCTCCTGGCCCGGCGAGCCCTCGGCGTTCGGGCTCCAGTACCCCCCGTCGTCCTTGGGCCGCTCGGGTTCGGGCGGGTCGGAGGCCGGCGGGTAGGTGGTCATGGTGCCCTCCTCGGCTCGGGTGCGCTCGCGGCGCCGATGCCCCGCAAGGTAACGCAAACCTCACGCGTCGTGTGCCGAATCAGGGGAACCGGGAGGAGCCCCCGCCGATTCGAGAACTCCGTTCGGATTTTTTGGGGTTAGGGGTTTACTACCCGTCAGTAGACGAGTAGAAATGAGTTACGGATCCGGAAGGACTTCACGGGGACACGGTCTCCAGAGATCGGAAGGATTCGTGCACCGCCGCCGAGCACCCACGTGCGACCTGAGCCGTCGGGAGGCACAGCGGGTCCAGCACCTAGGAGCAGGACGCCGCTATAAAAGACTTCACGCTTGGTAACTCGGTCGGAAGTGCTGAAAGTTGCGTGCGGCCCAGTCGAGGCTATTGACCGACTGGGCCGTGTCGTTTGCCCGCCAAGCGGTCCCGCCCCCTCCCCCAATCGTCACTCTCAGCGTCCTGTGTCCGAACTGACTGGGAACCTTCAGCCGCGGCTGCAAGAATGGGCCACGATGACCACGATCGAACCCGGCTGGTACGCCGACCCCGCCGACCCGTCCACCCAGCGCTACTGGGACGGCTCCGCCTGGGTCGGGAAGCCGATCCCCGCGGGCGCCGAGCCTCCCGCCGAACCCGAACCGGTCGACCCCGAACCGGAGCCGATCCCCGCGACGATCCAGAGTGGAGACACCCGGGGCGTCCAGGAGCTCCCGCCGGACCCGCGCTTCGGAGCGGGCCCGCCCCCGAAGGTGATCCAGCGGACCCCCGGCGCGGTCCAGCCGCCCGGGACGATCCCGATCCGGTCCCTCGGCGTCACCGTCGGCTGGATCTCCCGCATCGACGTCGACCGCATCCTCGAGGGCCGCGTCCTCGCCCACCCCGGGCAGCGGTTCGTCGCCCGCATCGTCGACACGGTCGCGCTCATCGCGCTCAACGCCGTCGTCAACGGCTACTTCATCTACCAGTTCATGCAGACGGTCTGGCCGTACGTGCTGGAGATGGCCGCCGCCGACGACCCGAACGACGTGCAGCTGCCCGCCCGCGCCTCCGACCAGTGGTGGGTGGTCCTGCTCATCTCGCTCGGCCTGTGGTTCGCGTACGAGGTCCCCGCGACCCTCAACTCCGGGCAGACCCTCGGCAAGCGCCTCATGGGCATCAAGGTCGTCTCGCTCGCGCCCGCCGGGCTCGGCTGGGGGCGGCTCCTGCTGCGCTGGTCGTACGCGGCCCTGCCGCTGCTGTGCTTCCCGTTCGGCGCGATCCTCTGGGTCATGGACGGGATATGGTGCATCCGAGACCAACCCTTCCGTCAATGCCTCCACGACAAGTCGCCGGGAACGGCCGTCGTCGAGGCGGGACCCCAAAAGGAGCCCGCAGCATGACCGAACCGATCCGCGACGACCTCGCGGCGATCCCCCGCTACGTCCCCGGCAAGGCGCTCCCCGACGCGCTCAAGCTCTCCAGCAACGAGGTCCCGTACGGGCCGCTCCCCGGCGTCGCCGAGGCGGTCGCGGGCGCGGTCGCCGACGTGCACCGCTACCCCGACATGGGCGTGACCCGGCTGCGCGGCGAGCTGGCGGAGCGCCTCGGCGTCGACGCCGAGCGGATCGCGACCGGCACCGGGTCGGTGGCCCTCATCGGCCACCTGCTCCAGTCGGTCGCGAGCCCCGGGAGCGAGGTCGTCTACTCGTGGCGGTCCTTCGAGGCGTACCCGATCGCGGCCACGGTCGCCGGGCTCAAGTCGGTCCAGGTGCCGAACACCGCCGAGCACGGGCACGACGTGGACGCGATGATCGCGGCCGTCGGGCCCGACACGCGGGCGGTCATCCTGTGCACCCCGAACAACCCGACCGGGCCGGCGCTGACGGCGGCGGAGATCGACCGGGTCTTCGACGCGGTGCCGGAGTCGGTGCTCGTCGTGCTCGACGAGGCGTACCGGGAGTTTGTGACCGACCCGTCCCTGCCGGACGGGATCGAGCGGTACGGGGACCGGCCGAACGCGGTCGTGTTCCGGACGTTCTCGAAGGCGTGGGGCCTCGCGGGCCTGCGGGTCGGCTACATGGTCGCGCGGTCGGACGTGGCCGACGCGGTGCGGCGGTGCGTGATCCCCTTCGCGGTCAACGGGCCCGCGCAGGCGGCGGCGCTCGCGGCGCTCGCGGCCGAGGACGAGATGCGGCGCCGGGTCGCGCTGGTGACCTCCGAGCGCAAGCGGGTCGTCACGGCCGCAAGGGAACTGGTGCCGGACGTGCCGGAGACGCAGGCGAACTTCTTCTGGCTGCCGCTGGGGGAGCGGGCGGTCGAGTTCGCGGCGCACTGCGAGGCGCGCGGGATCCTGGTGCGGCCCTTCGCGGGAGACGGGGTGCGGGTGACCGTGGGCCTGCCCGAGGAGAACGACGCGATCCTTGAGGCGCTGCGCGACTGGCGCTGAACGCGAAGGTTCTTCGAGTTCGCTGTCGCCCCCGGCTTCAACGATGCCCGGGGGATACGACATCGGTAGTCCGGGCGCCCCACCGGCGCCCGGAGCCGGTCTTACCTGGCGGTGCGCTCGTTCTGGTCGCAGAAGGCCTCGTACATCTCGGTGAGGGTCTGCTTCTGCTTCGGGGTGAGCTCGCGGTCGGTGGCGATCGCCAGGGGCGTCGCGGAGCCGTCCTCGCCGCTGCCGACGGAGGCGCGGAGGTACATGATCGGGGTGGTCATCCGCAGGGCCAGCGCGAGCTGGCGGAGGACCGCGCCGGAGGGGCGGCGGACGCCGCGCTCGCCCTGGAGGTAGGGGTTCGAGACCCCGGCGGAGTCGGAGAGCTCGCGGAACGAGACGTGAGCGCGTTTGCGCACGTCCCGGACGAATGAGCTGAAGTCGCGATCTGTCACCCGCGTCACCATACGCGCCTCGTCCCGTCGCCGCCACCGACCCCTGCCTGACCTTCCCGACATTCGGTACTACCGGCCGACACGGGCCTCACCCGATCAGACGATATGAAAGCGACTCGCGAGGCGGTTGCGTCTCAACCCCTCGCCGTCGCGTGAAGCCAGCCGATACCATCGGAAGTCGACGCGTAGTGCGTCCTCGCAACGCCATGACGAGGACATGACGAGGAGGGGAGAACCGGTGAGCGTTCTGCAACGCTTGGAAAAACAACTGGAGGGCCTGTTCGAGGGCACCTTCAACAAGATGTTCAAGGGCGTTGTGCACCCGGTCGAGATCGCCAGCGCCATGCAGCGCGAGGCGGAGACCCACAAGGCGGTCCTCGCCGGTGGCCGCGTGCTGGTGCCGAACCGATACGTCATCGACCTCTCGCCGCCGGACCACGACCGGCTCGCGCCGTACGCGGCCGCGCTGGCGCAGGAGCTCGCCCAGTCGCAGGCCGAGTTCATCGGCGAGAACGGCTGGACCGTCTACGGCGACGTGATCGTCGAGATCGAGCGGGGCGAGGGCCTGGACACGGGCATGTTCCGCGTGACCGCCGAGGTCGCGGCCCTGAACGAGGGCGTGGACCAGCCGGTGTCGGGCGGCGGCTACGGCCCCGCGCACCCGCAGGCCCCGACCGGCCCGGTGCTGGTGACCGCCGACGGCCGCCAGTTCACGGTCGCGCACGGCGCCACGGTGATCGGCCGCGGCGAGCAGGCGCAGATCCGCCTCCCCGACGTGGGGATCTCGCGGCGCCATGTCCGGGTGGACTTCGACGGCCGCCAGGTGTCGGTCACCGACCTCGGCTCGACGAACGGCACCCTGGTCAACGGCCAGCGGATCGCCACCGTGTCGATGCAGCCCGGCGACGTCATCCAGATCGGGACGACCTCCCTCACCCTCCAGGCGGGGTAGTCCGCGCACGAACGGCCCGCCCCGATCCGCAGGATCGGGGCGCCGTCGTTTCCGGATATCGAGAAGCCCACGGGCCCATACGGGTAGCGGTGGGATGACCGGGCGCCTTCGGCGGCTCGCCTGCTGGGGCGCGCGCCGGTGGGCTACCGTGTCTGAGACCGTTCGTTCATCCGCTGGGAGCACCGAATGCCTGAGATAGTCCAGACCGTCGCGCGGTTCGGTTTCCTGGTGCTGCTGTGGCTGTTCGTGTTCGCGGCGGCCCGGACGATCACGCGGGACCTCCTCGCCCAGCGCCGCCCGGCCGCGGCCGGCCCCGGCGCGGGCCCGGTGTCCGCGCCCCCGGCGCCCGGGCGCGGCGCGGCGCCGCAGCAGGCGCAGGCCGCCCAGTGGCTGGTGGTGACCACCGGCGAGCTCCAGGGCCGCCGGTTCGTGCTGTCGGGCCAGCCGATCTCGATCGGCCGCGCGGCCGACTCGACGATCGTGATCCGGGACGACTTCGCGTCGAACCGGCACGCGCGCGTGCGGCCCCTGGACGGCCAGTGGGTGGTCGAGGACATGGGCTCCACGAACGGCACCTACCTCGGCCGCGCTAGAGTCACTGCACCCACGCCGGTCCCGCTCGGGGTGCCCATCCGGATCGGGCGCTCCTCCTTCGAGCTGCGCCCCTGAGACCCGAGCGAATGACGCGGCGATGTCGGCATCGATCAGCGGGCGTGCCCCGCGCTACGGCGGTTGATACATGAGTTTGCACCTGCGATACGCGGCCGTCTCCGACCGCGGTGTGGTGAGGCAAGGCAATCAGGACTCGGTGTTCGCCGGGTCCCACTTCATCGCGGTGGCCGACGGCATGGGCGGCATGGCCGCCGGTGACCTGGCCTCCGCGATCGTCATCAACACCGTGGCCCGGCTGGACGTCCCCCCGCCGCCGGACTCGGTGGTAGACGAGCTCGCGGACGCCGTCGCGGACGCCAACCGCGCGATCCGCCGCTGCGTCGCCGACGACCCGCAGAAGGAGGGCATGGGCACCACGCTCACGGCCCTGTGGTTCGACGGCGAGTGGTTCAACCTGGTGCACATCGGCGACTCGCGGGCCTACCGGCTCCGCGAGGGCGGGTTCGAGCAGGTCACCGTCGACGACACGTACGTGCAGATGCTCGTCGACGAGGGCCGCATCACCGCCGAGGAGGCCGAGCGGCACCCGCAGCGCTCGCTGCTGCTGCGCGCGCTCGGGGCCTCCGAGGTCGAGCCGGCGTTCCAGACCATCAAGGGCGTCGTCGGCGACCGCCTGCTCCTGTGCTCCGACGGCCTCTCCGGGCCCGTCTCGGACGCGGACATCGCGCGGACTCTCCAGACCGCGGCCACGCCGCAGGAGGCCGCCGAGACGCTCGTGCAGCAGGCCCTCGACGCGGGCGCCCCCGACAACGTGACGGTGCTGATCGCCGACGTCGTCGAGGAGGACCCGGGCGAGCAGCGGCAGATCATCGGCGGCGCCGCCGCCGACCAGCGCCTCGCCGAGTCCGACACGGCGGTGCTCCGCGCCGTCAAGGAGGACGCCGAGCCGGGCGGCGACGAGACCGTCGACCTGCGCGCCGAGGCCTCCGAGGACGGGAAGAAGGCCAAGAAGCGCGGCCGGGTGTGGCGGACCGTCCTGTCCTGCCTCATCGTGCTGGTCCTCGCGGCCGGCGCGGGCGCCTACTGGGCGCGCACGCAGTACTTCATCGGGATCTCCGACGCGGGCAACATCAGCCTCTACCGAGGCCTCCCTTTTGAGGTCGCCGGGCTGCGCGCGGCCTGGCTGGAGACCGAGTCCGAGCGGCCCGCGACCGA
Source organism: Glycomyces sp. NPDC047369 (assembly GCA_040643255.1). GTDB lineage: Bacteria > Actinomycetota > Actinomycetes > Mycobacteriales > Micromonosporaceae > Glycomyces. The sequence continues at coordinate 104,749 of JBEYTX010000009.1, forward strand.
GGCGACCGACGCGGTCGAGGCGGACCTGGAGGATGGCATCGGCCCCGAGGGCCGCGGCGACGCCGAAGCCGAGTTCGAGGCGCTGATCGACGGGTCCGCGTCCAACGAGAACCTCGACCCGCTGTGCTCCGTTTCGGACACTGAGGCGGTGCCGACCGCTTCAAAGGACTGCCGCGACGACTGAGCGTCACCGTTGTACGCTCACTGCGCAGACGGACCGGCGCGGGGGCGCCCGTAACACTTCGAGACGCGAGGGGAACCGATGGCCCAGCCCATGTCGGCCACCGCCCGGCCAGTGGCTCCGTCGGAGATGCCGCTGACGCCGCTGTCGGGGATGCCCAAGCGCATCGGCCGCGAGATCGTCATGCTCCTCATGGGCGGCATCGGGGTCTTCTGCTTCCAGCTCACCATCGACATGGCGCTGGCGGGCGAGACGACGTCGGTGACGTTCATGCTCCCGATCCTCATCTTCGCGGTCTCCATGTGCGCGTGGACGGCCGTGAAGTTCCTGGCGCCCCACGCGGACCCACTGTTCGTGCCGATCGCGGCGTTCCTCACCGGCATCGGCATCGTCTACATCCGCCGCATCGACCGGACCGCGCTCACGGACAACGCGCTCCCGCAGGACGCGGGCGTGTTCGGCGGCCAGGGCGGGCGCCAGCTCATGTACTACATGGCCGCGGTCGTGCTCATGACCGTGCTGCTCGCGATCGTCCGCAACCACCGGATCCTCCGCGGCTACGCGTACATCCTCCTGTTCGCGGGCATCGCGCTCGCGGCGCTGCCGGGCTTCCTGCCCGCGTCGATCTCGGAGTCGGGCGGCTCGAAGAACTGGATCCGCTTCGGGTCGTTCTCGGTGCAGCCCAGCGAGTTCGCGAAGCTGATGCTGCTGATCTTCTTCGCGGTGTACCTGGTGCGCAAGCGCGACATGCTGTCGGTGGCGGGGAAGAAGATCCTCGGCCTCCAGCTGCCGCGCATGAAGGACCTGGGCCCCATCGTGATCGTGTGGGCCGCCAGCCTCCTCATGCTCATCTTCGAGCGCGACCTCGGCACCTCGCTGCTGCTGTTCGCGATCTTCCTCTCGATGCTGTACATCGCGACGCGGCGCGCGTCGTGGATCGTCATCGGCCTCACCCTGTTCATCGGCGGCTGCGTCGCGATCTTCCCGTTCTTCTCGCACCTCCAAGTGCGCGTTGACATCTGGCTCGACCCCTGGGACCCGGTGAAGGTCTACGAGACCGGCACCTCCTGGCAGCTCGTGCAGGGCCTGGTGGCCCTGAACTCGGGCGGGCTGCTCGGGAACGGGCCCGGCGCGGGCAACCCGAACCTCATCCCCGCCTCCGAGTCGGACTTCATCCTCGCCGCGATCGGCGAGGAGGTCGGCCTCCTCGGGCTCACCGCGATCCTGCTGCTGTACGCGATCCTCGTCGAGCGCGGCTTCAAGACCGGCATCATGTCGCGCGACCTGTTCGGGAAGCTCATGGCCGGCGGCCTGGCGTTCCTGGTCGCGTTCCAGCTGTTCGTCGTGTTCGGCGGCGTCACCGGGCTCATCCCGATGACCGGCCAGACCACGACGTTCCTCGCCGCGGGCGGCTCCTCGCTGGTCGGCTCGTGGCTGCTCATCGGGCTGCTCGTGCGCGTCTCCGACGACGCGCGCAAGCCCTGGCAGGCGTCCTACGGCCTCATGAAGACCGAGGCCCCGCCGGAGTTCCTCGCCGAGCAGGCCGCCAAGCGCGCCGCCGAGGAGGCCGCGAAGGCGAGCGCCGCGGGCGTCATGGACTCCGGCCCGATCCCCGGCGGCGACCAGCCCACCGAGCTCATCATCCCCGGGCACCTCCCCGGCTCGCCCGGCACCGGCCCCGGACCCGGCGGCACCGTTGAGGAGGACGTCGTCTCCCCGACCCGCCAGGGCCCGTCCTCGCCGCCCGGCGCGACCGGCCCGTACTCGCCCCCGCCCGGCCCCCACTCGCCGCCCCCGGCGGGCCCCGGATCGCCGCAGGCGCCCGGCACGCAGCCGTACCGCCCCCAGACCCCGCCCCCGCCGCCCGGCTCCGCCTACGGCCCGCCCGGGAGCGACCCGCAGCGGCCCCCGACCCGCCCGGCCCCCCAGACCCCGCCCCCGGCGCCGCCCTCGGCGTTCGGGCCGCGCACCGAACCGAAGGAGGGCGACCGATGAACCCTGCCCTGCGACGCACGGGCGTCATCGCCCTGATCCTGCTGGCCGCGCTCATCGCCCAGTCCACGTGGGTGAGCTTCTTCCACCACGACGACTACGACCTCATCGCGGACTCGCGCACCCTCATCGCCGAGTACTCGGTGCCGCGCGGCGACATCCTCGCCGGGGACACCGTCATCGCCACCTCCGTGGAGACCGACGGCGACTTCTACGTCTACGAGCGCCAGTACCCCGAAGGCGACGCGTTCGGGAACATCACCGGCTTCAAGTCCTTCAACTACGGGTCCTCCGGCCTCGAGGAGGCCGAGAACTCGATCCTCAACGGCTCCAGCTCGCTCCTCGCCTTCGACGACTTCTGGGCCACCGTGAAGAAGGACCAGAAGCCCGGCGGCGACGTCGTCACCACGATCGACCCGGCGCTCCAGCAGACCGCGTACGAGGCGCTCGCCGACTCCGGCGTCAAGGGCGGCGCGGTCGTCCTCGACCCCGTCACCGGGCAGATCCTCGCGCAGGCGTCCTACCCCGGCTGGAACCCCACCGACGTGTCCTCGAACAACGGCGACACCGCCACCGCGGCGTGGAACGACCTCGTCGCGCAGGAGGGCGAGGGCGGGGACAACCCGGCGCTCGACCGCACCCGCTCCGAGTGGTACCCGCCCGGCTCGACGTTCAAGACCGTGGTCGCCGCGGCCCTCATCGAGGACATGGGCGCGACAGCCGACACGATGGTCCCCGCGGGCAACGAGTACAAGGCCCCGAACACCGACCACACCATCACCAACTCCTCGAACCAGTGCCCCAACGAGGAGTACACGCTCGCCGAGGCGTTCGCGAAGTCGTGCAACACCACGTTCGCGCGCCTGTGCGTCGAGGAGCTCTCCACCGAGCAGATCACCGAGATGGCCGAGAACTTCGGGTTCGGCGAGGCGTTCGAGACGCCGCTGGCGACCCTCGCCTCGCAGACCGGCGACCTCTCCGAGGACGCGTTCCGCGCCCAGGCGTGCATCGGCCAGCAGGACGTCCGCGAGACCGTCCTCCAGAACGCGATCATCGCCGCGACCATCGCCAACGGCGGCGAGCGCATGGAGCCGCAGCTCATCGCGGCCCTGACCGACTCCAAGGGCGAGACCGTCCAGAACGGCCCCGAGGACTCCGCCGGGCGCGTCATCGACGTCGACACCGCCCAGGAGCTCCAGACGATCATGGAGGGCGTCGTCGAGAACGGCACCGGCTCCAGCGCCCAGATCGACGGCTACACCGTCGGCGGGAAGACCGGCACCGCCGAGCAGTCCGCCTCCAGCGAGAACACCCTGCCCGACCACGGCTGGTTCCACGGGTGGGCGATGGGCGAGGACGGCGAGCCCGCCGTGGCCGTCGCCGTGTTCCTCGACTCCTACGGCGACGGCGCCTCCGCGCACGCCGCCGAGATCTCCGGGACGCTCATGGAACAGGTACTGGAAGGCAACGGGGAGTAAGGAAAACGAGAAGGACACAGTTTCCTCAAGATCCCCGGAAACGGCAACCCGCAGGGGCGCCGGGACGTGGATTCTCGGAGACGGTTCGACGGCGACCGGATAACGAGCGCCCAGGTACCGGGCGACCTGACAGTAGACTGAAGCCTCGATCCACCCCGGAGTCGAACCGCCCGCAGCCGGGCCGTCCAAAGAATTGAGGAAACGCCGTGTTGAGCCCCGAAATGCTCCTCGGGCAGCGCTATCGCCTGCGCGAACGCATTGCCGTGGGCGGCATGGGCGAGGTCTGGCGGGCCGAGGACACCGTCCTCGAGCGCACCGTGGCCGTCAAGGCCATGCTGCCGTCCCTGCTCAGCGAGCCGGGCTTCACCCAGCGCTTCACCGCCGAGGCGAAGACCGTGGCGGCGCTCACCCACCCCCACATCGTCAACGTCCACGACTTCGGCAACGCCGACCTGCCCAGCGGCGAGACCACCGCCTACCTCGTCATGGAGTTCGTGGAGGGCAAGTCCCTCGCCGACCTCATCGCCGAGCGCGGCCGCATCGACGCCCGCGAGCTCATGCCCATCATCGCGGCGACCGCCGAGGCCCTCCACCACGCCCACGTCCACGGCGTCATCCACCGCGACATCAAGCCCGGGAACATCCTGGTGCGCGACCGCGACGGGCGCGCCGTCCTCACCGACTTCGGGATCGCCCGCTCCGGCGCCTCCGGGGACCTCACCCAGACCGGCGCGGTCATGGGCACCGCCTCCTACATCGCGCCCGAGCAGGCCGAGGGCACCGGCGTCCTGCCCGCCTCCGACATGTACTCGCTCGGCGTGGTCGCCTTCCACGGCCTCACCGGGCACCGGCCCTTCCAGGCCGAGAACCCGATCGAACTGGCCCTCCACCACGTGCGCACCCCCGCGCCGCCGCTCCCGCAGGACATCCCGCCGGGCGTGCGCGCGTTCGTCGAGCGCTCCATGTCCAAGGACCCGCACCGGCGGTTCGCCACCGGCGACGAGATGGCCGCGTCCGCCCGCGTCGCCGTCGACGCGCCCCCGGCGACCTCCGTCATGCCGCCCGTCGGCCAGCTGCCCCGCCGCGCCGGCGTCGTCGCCATGGGCGGGCCGCCCGCGGGCGTCGCCGAGCCCGCCCCGCAGTACCAGCCGCCCGGCCCCCCGACGACCCCTCCGGGGATCAACCTGGGAGCCCCGCAGCCCTCCGGGGCGTCCAACCCCGGACCGAACAAGACGCTGCTCGGCGTGATCGTGGGCCTGGTGGCCGTGGTCCTGGTGGGCGGTATGGTGTGGCTGCTGATGTCCATGAACGACGACGACGACCCGACCGGCGGCGGCGACGACCCTTCGACCAGCACCTCCACCGAGGCGGAGGAGACCGACGAGGGCACCGACCAGAGCCCCGACCAGGAGACCACCCCCGACGACGAGAACACCTCCAAGGGCGGGGGCCTCGGCGACTGCCTCCCCGGGGCCGACTGCAACGACCGATAGCGGGCTTCCAGGCCTCGCGCTGCCACTAGAATCAATCCGCGATGAACGGAACACGAGGACGTAAAACGCGATGACGACAGAGCCCCGCCTGCTCGGCGGCAGATACGAGATCGGCGAGGTCATCGGCTACGGGGGGATGGCTGAAGTCCACCGTGGCCGGGACCTGCGACTCGGCCGCGACGTGGCGGTGAAGCTGCTCCGGGCCGACCTGTCGCGCGACGAGTCGTTCCTCATCCGGTTCCGCCGCGAGGCCCAGAACTCCGCGTCCCTGAACCACCCCAACATCGTCGCGGTCTTCGACACCGGCGAAGAGGCCGGCATCCCCTACATGGTGATGGAGTTCGTCAACGGCCGCACCCTCAAGGAGGTCCTCCTCGCCGAGGGCCGCTTCGACCCGGCCGCGGCCTGCGAGGTCGTCGCCGACATGTGCTCGGCCCTGGACTTCTCCCACAAGCACCACATCATCCACCGGGACGTCAAGCCCGGCAACGTGATGCTCTCCGAGACCAGCCAGGTCAAGGTCATGGACTTCGGCATCGCGCGGGCGCTCGCGTCCGGCCAGGCCACCATGACCCAGACCAGCGCCGTCATCGGCACCGCCCAGTACCTCTCGCCCGAGCAGGCCCGCGGCGAGACCGTCGACGCCCGCTCCGACGTGTACGCGGTCGGCTGCGTCCTCTACGAGCTCCTCGTGGGGCACCCGCCGTTCACCGGCGACAACCCCGTGTCCGTGGCCTACCAGCACGTGCGCGAGGAGGCCCGGCCGCCGTCGGAGCTCAACCCGGCGATCCCGGCGTCCGTCGACGCCGTCATCATGAAGGCCCTCGCGAAGAACCCCGAGAACCGGTACCACTCGGCCGGCGAGATGCGCGAGGACCTCATCCGCGCCGCGCGCGGCCAGGAGGTCATGGCCCCCGCGGTCATGGCCGCCGCCGACCGGACCGCGATCATCGACCCCGACGCGACCGCGCCGATCCGCCAGCTCCCGACCTCCACCAGCAAGCGCCGCCCGTGGCTCATCGCCCTCGGCGTGGTCCTCGCGCTCGTCGCGGTCACGGCCGCGGCCTGGGGGATCATGCAGGCGATGAACCAGGCCGCCATGTCGACCGTGCCGGGGGTGATAGGCCTGTCCGAGCAGGACGCCTCGGACGCGATCACCGCCGAAGACCTCGAAGTGAAGGTCGAGTACGAGGTCGCCGAGGACCCGGACGACACCAGCATCGGCAAGGTCACGGAGCAGTCGCCGTCGCCCGACGACGAGGTCGACCAGGGCACCACCGTGACCATCACCGTCCGCCAGGCGCCCGAGGACGTGGAGGTCGCCAACGTCGTCGGCGACCAGTACGAGGACGCGAAGAAGGAGCTCGAGGGCGACAACCTCGTGGTCGAGGAGAACCCGGTCGAGAGCACCTCGCCCGCCGGCGAGGTCCTGGAGCAGGACCCTGCGGCCGGCGAGGCCGTGCCGCCGGGGACCACGGTGACGCTCACCGTCTCCTCGGGCGGCCAGGCCACCGTCCCGAAGGTCGAGGGCATGGTCGTCCAGACCGCCATCGACACCCTCACCGCGCAGGGCTTCGAGGTCGACGTCGTGTACGGCACCGGCGGCAGCACCGTCGGCGTCGTCTACGACCAGAACCCGGCCGACGGCTCCACCGAGGCCGAGGGCGCCACCGTCACCATCACCGCCCAGGGCGTGGTGGTCACCTGGGACGCCACCACGACGCCGCAGGCGCTCATGGACACCCTCAACGGGCTGGGGCTCACCGCGACCATCGACGGCGACGCCACCCTGGAGACCATCGAGTCGGTCTCCGGCGAGGACGGCCAGCTCACCAGCGGCACCGCCGTCGCCCCCGGCTCCGCGATCACCATCGTCCCCGCAGCGGACGACGGCGGCGGAGGCGGCGACGACACGACGACCAGCGAGGGCGAGGAGTGTCCTCCGCTCGACCCGACGTGCAGTGAAGGCTGACGCCAGCGAACACTGAGGGGCCCGGTGCGAACGCACCGGGCCCCTCGTGGTTTCGTGGCCGTAGAGACGGAAGGGCCCCGGCCTGTTCGACCGGGGCCCTTCGCTTCCCTCGTACGCCGCGCTGAACCCGCCTCGGTGCTGCGCGGCCCGCGGCGGGGTCCGGTGGGACCCCGCCGCCGAGTCCTTCCCCCGGGACGAGCAGCGTCCCCGGGAGAGGATCTTGGAGCCGGTTCCTGAAGGCGGCCTAGACGGGCTCGATGCCGCCCTCGAGGATGCGGACCATGATCGGGTTGTCGAAGTAGATGTCGTTGAGCGAGTAGTCGCCCGCGTCGATCTTCTTCACCCGCTCGCCCTCGATCGCGTACGAGACGCGCTGGTTCAGGAACAGCGGCAGGCGCGGCAGGGTCTCGTTGAAGACGATGCCGAGCGTCTTGTTCGCCTCGGCCTGCTCCTCCTCGGTGCCCTTCTGCGACGCCAGGTACAGGTCGTCCACGTTGACCGTGCCCAGGGAGGTCGTCGCGACCTCCTTGGTGTTCAGGCCCATGCCCGGCTGGTCCGCGGTCTGCGAGTTGTCCGTGAACCAGGTCATCTGCCACGAGCCGTAGACGTAGGGCACGAACGGGTTCGCCCACTGGCGCACCGCGATGTCGAAGTCGCCGGCGCCCCAGATGCCCCACGGGTTGTCCGCGGGCACGTTCTCATAGGACACGGCCAGGCCGAACTCGGTCAGCTGCGACGCCGCCTGCTCGCCGGTGAGCGAGAAGTCGGTCCAGCCCTCGACGCCGATGATCGTGTACTCGGCGAGCGACCCGTCCGGCTTGTGCCAGCCGTCGGACTCCTTCGCCCAGCCCGCCTCGGTGAGGAGCGCCTCCGCCTTGGCGTGGTCGGTCGCGTAGAACTCCAGCTCGACGTCGTCGAACAGGCCCTCCGCGTGCGGGTCGGGAAGACCCGAGTAGGTCGACGGGATGTAGTAGCCGCCCGCGCCCTTCGCGATCTCGCCGATGACCTCGGTGTCGAACACGTACATGAGCGCCTTGCGCACCTTGGCGTCCGCGAACTCGGGGAACCGGCCCTCGTTCAGCATCAGGCCGATGCCGTCGTAGCCGGGGGTCGAGATCTCCTTGAGGCCGTCGACGCCCGCGATCGTGGAGCGGTCGGTCGCGCCGAGCACCTGGGTCGAGTAGTCCACGGCGGACGACAGCAGGAACTGCACCGACGCGGCGTTGTCGCCCTTCTGGACCTCCACGGTGGAGAACTTCACCTGGTCGGCGAACAGCCCGTCCTCGTGGACGGTCATCGTGATGACGGTCTCGCCGATCTGGTCGAACTTGTAGGCGCCGCAGGAGATGAAGTCCTCGTCGAGGAAGTCCTCGGCCGCGATCTTCTCGGCCAGGGCCACCTGGCCCGGCCCGCCCTGGACCTCGCCGGCCTCGACCAGGCCCTGCGCCTCGTCCATCCACTCGCCGTAGCGGGCGTACGGGAGCACCTGCGCCTTGAGCGCGCCGTGCTCGACGCCGGTGAACGCCTCCGTGTAGGTCACGGTCACGGTGGTGTCGTCGTCGGCGGTCGCCGACACGAGCTGGTCCCAGCCGATGGTGCCCTGCGCGGCGTTCAGCTTCTGGAGGTAGATGGTCCCGGCCACGTCCTTCGCGGTCACGGCCGCGCCGTCGGTCCACTTGATCCCCGAGCGCAGCTTGATCGTCAGGGTCGTGCCGTCCAGCGTCACCGACTCGGCGAGCTGCGGCGTCCACTCCAGCGTGTCCCAGTTCAGGATCGCGCAGCGGGGGATGAACAGCTCCGCCACGGGGGCGGCGGTCAGCAGCACGCCGGTGTTCAGCGCCGCGTTGTAGTGCTCCACCGAGACGTCGAACGGGTACACGTACACGAACTTGCCGCTCGCGCCGTCGCCGCCGTCGCCGCTGTCGGCCTGGCAGGCGCCGAGCACGGAGGTGGTCGCGACGGCGCCGGCGCCGAGGCCGACCGCCTGCATGAGGTTGCGTCGGCTGAGCTCGAATCGCTGAGAGGTCATCGCCGGTTCCTTTCAATGTAGAGGGCGATAGAAGTGATGAGGATGAGGAACAGTCCGAGCCCGACGGTCAGCGCGCTGATCGAGGACTCCGCGGTTCCGGTTGGGGTGAGGAGCAGCAGGAGCACCGCGGCCAGGGTCAGCAGGACCCCGAACGCCAGCCCCGCGCGGGCGATCAGGCCGACCATGCCGCTCCCGGTGACTTGTTTGGATCGAGGACGAGCGTCCGGTCGTCGCGGCTCTGGGCCGCCTGGACGCTCTCCCGCCGCTGATCCCTCGCCACGACGTGGCAGGAGACCCGGCGGCGGCCGCCGGCCGCGCCCGTGCGTTCGAGCACGGGCTCGGTGCTGTCGCACAGGCCCGGTTCGTAAGCGGGGCACCGGGGGTGGAAGGCGCACCCGGCGGGGAGGTCGGTGAGGGACGGGATCTCCGCGGAGCGCAGCTGCTCCGCGGACTGGTTGGCCTTCGCCAGGTCCGGGTCCGGCTCGCACACGGCGCCGATGAGCGCCTTCGTGTACGGGTGCTGCGGGTTCCCGATGACCTCCGGGGTCGGGCCGTGCTCGACGACCTTCCCCAGGTACATCACCGCGATCTCCCCGTCCCACGCGAAGTACTTCGCGACGGCGAGGTCGTGCGTGATGAACAGGAAGCCCACGTCGAGGTCGTCGCGGAGCCGCCCGAGGGTGTTCAGGAGGCTCACGCGGATCGAGACGTCCAGCATCGAGGTCGACTCGTCGCAGATGAGCAGCTCCGGGTTCATGGCGAGCGACCGCGCGACGTTCACGCGCTGGCGCTGGCCGCCGGAGAGCTGGTGCGGGTACGAGTCGAGGTAGGACTCGGGCGGCGTCAGGTCGACGAGCTGGAGCAGCTCGGCGGCCTTCGCGCGGGCCTCGGTGCGGTTCCGCACCAGGCCGTGGCGCTTGAGCCCGGCGGTGAGGGTCGAGGCGACGGTGCGCGTGGGGTTGAGCGCCGCGTACGGGTCCTGGTGGATGTACTGGACGGCGCGCCGGTAGGCGGTCTTCTCGCCCGCGGTCATGTCGGTGAGGGACTTCCCGCGGAACTCGACGGCCCCGGCGGTCGGCCGGGTGATCCCGGCGGCCGCGCGGGCGGTCGTGGTCTTGCCGCAGCCGGACTCGCCGACCAGGCACAGGACCTTCCCGGCCTTGACTTCGAGGTCCACGCCGCCGACGGCGGCGACGGGGCCCTTCTTGGTGTCGAAGACCTGCTCCAGGCCGCGGAGCTTGAGCAGCGGCGCGGCGTTCGTCGAAGGCTCAGACATTGGCGTTCTCCTTCGCCTTGCGCTGGAGGCTGACCTGGTCGTGGTGGACGCACGCGACGGAGTGGCCCATGGCGAGCGGCCGCTCGGCGAGGAGCTCGAGCGGGACGCGGTCGCGCTTGCACTCCTCGGTCGCGAAGGCGCAGCGCGGGTTGAACGCGCAGCCGTCGGGCATGGCCTTCAGGCTCGGCGGGTAGCCGGGGATGGACTCCAGGGCCGGGCGCTCGCCCTTGACGGGCATGACCGCGTTGATGAGGCCCGCGGTGTACGGGTGCTTCGGCGTGTAGAAGATGTCCCGCGCCGAGCCGGTCTCGATGATGCGGCCCGCGTACATGGTGGCGACGCGGTCGGCGAGCTCGGCGGCGAGGCCGAGGTCGTGGGTGATGAACACCATCGTGAACCCGAACTTCTTGCGCAGCTCGTGGAGCTGCTGCACGATCGAGCGCTGCGTGAGCAGGTCGAGCGCGGTGGTCGGCTCGTCGAGGACGAGGACCTGCGGGTCCAGGGCGATGGCGAGCGCGATGAGCGCGCGCTGCTTCATGCCGCCGGACAGCTCGTGCGGGTAGGACTGGAGGACCCGGTCGGGGTCGAGGCGGACGGTCTCCAGGAGCTCCCCGGCGCGGGCCTCGACGGCGGCCTTCGTCCAGCGCTTCCCGTTCTCGGCGTGGTCGCGGAGGGTGTCGGCGAAGTGGTCGCCGATCTTGATGACCGGGTTGAAGGCGTTCATGGCGCCCTGGAAGACCATGGCCGCCTCGCTCCAGCGGAAGCGGCGCAGCTGCTCCTTCCTCATCTTGAGCAGGTCGGCGCGCGTGCCGTCCTTGAGCCGGTAGGTGAGGGAGCCGGACGTGATCTCGCCGAGGCCGGGGAGGAGCCGCAGCAGGCCCAGGCCGAGCGTGGTCTTGCCGCAGCCGGACTCGCCGACGAGCGCGAGGGACTGGCCCTCGTACAGGTCGAGGTCGACGCCGCTGACGGCGGTCACGGACTCCTTGCGGCCGGTCCGGTACGCGATCGCGAGGTCGCGGACGCTGAGAATCGGGTCGGTCATGGTCTCACCTTTCCCGGAGGCGCGGGTTGAGGGCCTGGTCCAGGCCGCGGCCCATCGTCACGAGCCCGATCGTGAAGAGCACGATCATGATGAGCGGGGTGACGACGAAGGGCAGGGCGACCGGGTTGAGGTAGAAGTTCTGGCCCCAGGACTGGTGGATCATCAGGCCCCAGTTCGGCGTGCCGGAGGGCATGAGGCCGAGGACGTAGAGGCCGACGATCGCGTAGATCGCCTGGTTCACCGAGATCACGAAGTTCACGAAGATGAACCCGGCCATGTTCGGGAGGATCTCGCGGAAGACGATGCGCGCGGCCCCGAGGTTCTGGAGCCGGGCGGCCTCGACGAACTCGCGCTCCTTGAGGGACATGACCTGCGCGCGGATGGAGCGGAACAGGAACGCCCACATGGTGGAGCCGACGACGATCGAGATGCCCCACGGCGGGATGTCCTCGAAGAACGCGACGACCGCGAGCATGAGCAGGAACTGCGGGATCGTGACGGTGACGTCGGTGAGCTGGAGGAGCACCGCGTCGATGCGGCCGCGGAAGTACCCGGCGATCGAGCCGAGCGTCACGGCCACGAACGTCGCCATGAGCGCGGCGAGCGTCCCGACCCAGATGGGCTGGGCGCCGGAGTTCACCAGGATCGTGAAGGTGTCCTTGCCCTCGTACTGCGTCCCGAGCCAGTGCTCGGCGGACGGGGAGGTCCAGATCTGGGTCGTGTCGGTGGGGTTGTGCTGGTCGATCAGGAGCGGCCCGACGAAGGAGAACAGCACGATCGCGAGGACGAGGACCGTCCCGGCGAACCCGGCGGGGGAGCGGGTGAGCCCGGTCCACAGGCGGCCGAGGAACGATTCGCGGAAGTGCTTGCGGGGCTTGGCGATGACGGCGTCGAGGGTGGTGGTCACGCGTCCTGCCCTTCGGTCTTGATGCGGGGGTCGATCCGGACGAGGAACAGGTCCACGATGAGGCTGGCGATGACGACGGAGGTCGCGAGGATGATGACGGAGGCCTGGACGACCGGGTAGTCGCGGTTCGAGATGGCCTGCATGAGCATCTGGCCCGCGCCGGGGTACTGGAGGATCTGCTCGATGACGATGGAGCCGCCGACGAGCGTGCCGAGCTGGAGCGCGATCTGCGGGATGATCGGCAGCATCGCGTTGCGCCCCACGTAGCTGCGGCTGATGCGGCCGGGCTTGAGGCCGCGGGCCTGCGCCACCGTCACGTAGTCCTCGGTGAGGACCTCGGTGGTGGCGGCCTTCATGTTGAGCATGAAGGAGCCGGTCGCGGTGAACGCGAACGCGATGATCGGCAGGATCGCGTGGAACAGCGCGTCGCCGAAGAACACCGGGTTGAACCCGGGTTCGACGCCCGCGGTGATGCGCCCGCGCATGTCGAGGAACGGCAGGACCCCGAGGATCGTGTAGCCGACGACGATGACCGCGGCGATGAGGATGTAGTTGGGGACGCCGGTGAGGAAGGACCCGACGGAGGTCATCGCGTGGTCGAACCAGGAGCCGCGGCGGTAGGCCATCGCCATGCCGACGGTGAGGCCGACGACGATCGCGAGGACGACGCCGGCGCCGACGGCGAACAGCGTCCACGGCAGGTACTCCATGACGTGCTCGAACACGGTCTTGGAGGGGTTGGTCAGGGAGTTGCCGAGGTCGAAGGTGACCAGGCCCTTGAGGAAGTCGAGGTACTGGAGCCACACGCTCGCGTCGGGGTCGTACGCGATGATGTTCGACGCGGTGGCGACGGCCTGCTCGTGGCTCATGCCGGCGCTGTTGAGGCGCCCGGCCATGATCTCGATGGGGTCGCCGGGCATGAAGTGCATGAGCAGGAATGTGATGGTCGCGACCAGCCAGATGACGAAGACGGACTGGCGGATGCGGCGGAACGCGTAGGAGGCCCAGATCCGGCGCAGCAGGCTGCCGGCGGTGCGGGGCGGACCGTCCGCAACGCGGGGCTGCGGCGGGGGTGCGGCGGGTGCGGTCACCTCGGCACTCCTTCGTGCACTAGTCGAATCGACGGCCCGCTTACCAGCGGTGGGACGGGCCCGAAACAAATTGGAAAGATTGTTTCTAGTTAAAGACGCTACCTGTCGTGACCCGGGGCACGCCAGTCTTGAGACGGAATCGTTATCGGAGGTTCCGGGGCTGTGACCACCGACTCGCCGGGCTGGGGTTCGGCCTTGGAAGCTTAGCCAGTACGCTCGTACTGTTAGGAGCAGTCGCTCCCCGTCCCGACCACGCGCGGCGAAGCGCAAGGAGAGGTGCCGAAACCCATGGCGAAGATCAAGGTCGCGAACCCCGTCGTCGAGATCGACGGCGACGAGATGACCCGCATCATCTGGAGCAAGATCAAGGACGAGCTGATCCACCCCTACCTGGACGTGGACCTGCACTACTACGACCTCTCGATCGAGCACCGCGACGCCACCGACGACCAGGTCACCGTCGACGCCGCGAACGCGATCGCCGAGCACCACGTCGGCGTCAAGTGCGCGACGATCACCCCCGACGAGGCCCGCGTCGAGGAGTTCGGCCTCAAGAAGATGTGGCGCTCCCCGAACGGCACCATCCGCAACATCCTCGGCGGCACCATCTTCCGCGAGCCGATCATCATGAGCAACGTCCCGCGCCTGGTCCCGGGCTGGACCAAGCCGATCGTCGTCGGCCGCCACGCCTTCGGCGACCAGTACCGCGCCACCGACTTCAAGGTCGACCGCCCCGGCACGCTCACCGTCTCGTTCACCCCCGACGACGGCACCGAGCCGATCGAGTTCGAGGTGGCCCGCTACCCGGAGGGCGGCGGCGTCGCCCTCTCGATGTACAACTTCAAGAAGTCCATCGAGGACTTCGCGCACTCCTCGTTCCGCTACGGCCTCCAGCGGAACTTCCCGGTGTACATGTCCACCAAGAACACCATCCTGAAGGCCTACGACGGCATGTTCAAGGACACCTTCCAGGAGATCTACGACAACGAGTACAAGGCCGAGTTCGAGGCCAAGGGCCTCTCCTACGAGCACCGCCTCATCGACGACATGGTCGCCGCGGCGCTCAAGTGGGAGGGCGGCTACGTCTGGGCCTGCAAGAACTACGACGGCGACGTCCAGTCCGACATCGTCGCGCAGGGCTTCGGCTCGCTCGGCCTCATGACCTCGGTCCTCATGACCCCCGACGGCAAGACCGTCGAGGCCGAGGCCGCGCACGGCACCGTCACCCGCCACTACCGCGCCCACCAGCGCGGCGAGAAGACCTCGACCAACCCGATCGCCTCGATCTTCGCGTGGACCCGGGGCCTGGCCCACCGCGGCAAGCTCGACGGCACCCCCGAGGTCACCGCGTTCTCCCAGACCCTGGAGAAGGTCGTCATCGACACCGTCGAGGGCGGCAAGATGACCAAGGACCTGGCGCTGCTCATCGGCCGCGACGAGCCGTGGCAGACCACCGACGAGTTCCTCGACACCCTGTCGGAGAACCTCGCCAAGGCGATCGCGAACTAGGGCGTAACCGGGCCCGCCCCGGACTCGTTGTAGAGGGAGCGGTCACCGTTCGTTCGGTGTCCGCCCCTTCCCAGTTGGAGGCCCCGGCCGACGTGTGCAGGCGCACACTCGGCAGGGGCCTCCCCCCTTTCACGGCTTGTAAACTAGCCGGGTTGCACACCGGTTCGCGCAGATTGCGCCGCCGGTGCCCCCCGACCGAAAGGCAGACATGAGAGGCGTCATCCTCGCCGCCGGACAGGGGCAGCGCCTGCGCCCCGACACCGACCGCCTCCCCAAGACGCTCCTGCCGGTCACCGGGACCGAGACCATCCTCGACACCATCGTCCGCGGCCTCGCCGAGGTCGGCGTGACCGACATCGCGGTCACCGTCGGGCACGCGGCCGAGCGGATCCGCGAGCACGCGCCGTCCCTCGAGTCCCGCTACGGCGTCGCCGTCGCGATCGTCGACAACGACAAGCCGCACTGGAACAACGCCTACTCGCTGTGGACCGCCCGCGAGCGGTACACCGGGGGCGCGATCCTCGTCAACGGCGACACCGTCCACCCCGCGAGCATCGAGCGCCGCCTCCTGGCCGCCGCCGAGGAGGACCCGCGCCTGCTCCTGGCCCTCGACGACCACAAGCAGCTCACCGACGAGGCCATGAAGGTCCGCATCGGCGACCGCGGCGTCGAGCTCATCCACAAGCAGCAGCCGGTCGAGGCCGCCGCGGGCGAGTACATCGGCGTCAGCCTCATCCCCGCCGGGATCGCCGAGGAGCTCACCAAGGCCCTCGAAGCGACCTTCACGCGCGACTCGACCCTCTACTACGAGGACGCCTTCCAGCTGCTCGCCGAGGCCGGGCGCATCGGCACCGTCTCGACCGGGCCCGTCGCCTGGACCGAGGTCGACGACCACGCCGACTGGGCCCTCGCGCGCGACATCGCCAAGGACCTCTAGTGCCGACGTTCGCCCGCACGGTGCTGGCCCCCATCACCGTCGAGGTCTCCGCGGGCGCCGTCGCGCGCCTCCCGGAGCTCCTCGCGGACTCCCGGATCTCCTCCGGCGGCCGCGTCGCCGTCGCCCTCGGGCCGGGCCTGGGCGAGACCATCGCCGACCAGCTCGACCACCTGCCCGACGCCACGGTCCACACCGTCGTCCCCGGCAGCCTCGACAGCGCCAAGGAGCTGACGAAGCGCCTGCGCGACGACCACCGCGTCGACGCCCTCGTCGGCATCGGCGGCGGCAAGCTCCTCGACACCGCCAAGTGGGCCGCCTCCGACCTGGGCCTGCCGATGGTCTCGGTCGCCACGAGCCTCGCCCACGACGGGCTCGCGTCCCCCACGGCCTCGCTCGAACGCGACGGCCACTCCGTCTCGTACGGGGTCCACCCGCCGCTCGCGGTCCTCGCCGACCTCGACTTCATCCGCAAGGCCCCGGCGCACCAGCTCCAGTCCGGCATCGGCGACGCCCTCACGAACCTGTCCGCGGTCGCCGACTGGCAGCTGTCGCACGAGGTGAACGGCGAGCCCGTCGACGGCCTCGCCGCCGCGATCGCCCGCACCGGCGCCGAGGCGGTCCTGCGCCACCCCGGGACCATCGCCGACGACGCGTTCCTGGCGACCCTCGCCGACGCGCTCATCCAAGGGGGCCTCGCCTCCTCGATGGCCGGGTCGTCGCGGCCCTGCTCGGGCGGGTGCCATGAGATCGCGCACGCCATCGAGGAGCTGCACCCCGGGCTCGCGACGCACGGGGCCGGAGGGGCCCTCGGGGCGCTCGTGTGCACGTGGCTGCGCGGCGACGAGGCGCTGTTCGCCGAGCTCGCCGCGGCCATGGAGCGGCACGGCCTGCCGCGCACCGCGAGTGAACTCGGGTTGACCCCCGCCCAGCTCGCCACAGCGGTGGCCTACGCGCCGAGGACCCGGCCAGGCCGTTATACGATTCTCGAACATCGTGAACTGGACTCGGTGACGCTGGAGCGACACCTGACGGAGATGATGCATGAGCTCGATTAGCCCGCACCCCGACGGCGTCTCCGGCCCAGCCGGGAACCGCGACGGGAGTCCGGACCCCACCGACGCGGCCGCCCCCCAGGGCGGCTTCGGCGCCGGGCCTTCGGCCGCTCCCGCGGGATACCCGCCGGGGGCCATGAGCTCCGGTTCGGCCGCGTTCGCGAGCCCCCCGCCGTCGGCCGCGCCCGGCATCACCCCGCCGCCCCACCCGGGCCAGCCGGGTCAGGCACCCGCCGCTCCGCAAGCGCCGCAAGGCTACGCGCCCCAGCCCGGGTACAACCCGGCCGCGCCCCAGCACCCCGGCGCGCACCCGGCGCCCGGCCACCCGCAGGCCCCGCCGCCCGCCGCGTACGGCTCCCCGCAGCAGCCCTACGGGGCCCCGCAGGCGCCCTACAACCCGGGCCAGTCGCAGCAGTCCCCGCAGCCGCAGCACCCCGGCCAGCCCCAGCACCAGACGCCGCCCCCGCCCCACCCGGGCCAGCAGCCGCCGCCCCCGCCTCCCGGCTACGGGCAGCAGCCGGGGCAGCCGCCGCAGCCCTACGGGCAGCCTGCTCACTTCCAGCCGCAGACGCCTCCGCCGCCCCCCGCGGTCGCACCCCCGCCGCCGCACGTCGCCGCGGGCAGCCCGGGCCAGGTCCCGCAGGCGCCCTACGCGACCCGCGTCGAACCGGGCCGCGACATGCCGATGGCCGGCCAGTCCCCGATCCGCCGGAACATCGACGACACCGCCGAGCTCCCGGCGTTCCTCGACTCCGCGCGCAGCGACGAGGGCCCGATCGACAACACCCGCGAGGCCGAGGCGAAGCCGCTCAAGCGGAAGTTCCCGCTGACGACCGGCTTCACCGCGCTCCTGCGCCACCGGTACGCGATGTCGGTCCTGGTCCGCCGCGACCTCGCCGTCAAGTACCAGTCCACCGTCATGGGCTACGTGTGGTCGCTCATCGAGCCGCTGGGCCTGACGCTCATCTACTGGTTCGTGTTCGACCTCGTCTTCGGCGGCGGCAAGTCGATGCCGAACGACCCGGGGACGCCGCAGGCGGGCTACCTCATCTTCATCGTCTCCGGCATCTTCGCGTACCAGTGGTTCAGCACCGCCGTCAACCAGGGGCAGACGGCGCTCGGCGGCCAGGCCAGCCTCATCACCGTCATGAAGGTCCCCAGAGAGGTCTTCCCGGTCTCGAAGGTCTTCGCGCGCTTCGCGGAGTACCTCGTCGGCTTCCCGATCCTCATCGGCGTCGCGCTCCTCGACGGCGGCACCTTCGGGCTCAACCTCCTGTGGCTGTTCCCGGCGATCCTCGTCCAGGCCATGCTCACCACCGGCATGGTGTTCATCCTCGCCGCAGCGAACGTCCTCTACAAGGACGTCTCCCGGTTCATGCCGCTGGTGATGCGCGTGCTGTTCTACGGCTCCGCGATCATCTACCCGGTCTCGAAGGTCGCCGAGGCGGACACGATGAAGGAGCACCCGTGGCTCTTCGACGTGTTCTCCTCGAACCCGCTCGTCGGCATCTTCTCGATGCACCGCGGCGCTTTCATCCCCGAGCTGGCCCCGAACACGTACCAGGTCGCCGTGGCCTTCGGCTTCTCGGTCTTCCTGCTCTTCTTCGGCCGCTGGATCTTCTACAAGCTCGAACCGCGCGTCCTCAAGGCGCTCTAAACGAGACGACGGCCCCGACCATCCGGTCGGGGCCGTTTCGTTCCCCTGCGGTCCGCGCGGCGTTCACCCGCGGGCCACCTGGCTCCGGGACACTGTCCCGATGCCTTCGACGTGGCGCCCCGCCCGATGACGACCGCCGCCGCGAGCCGCACCGACACGCTCCTGCTGCCCCGCATCGACTCCGAACCCGAACGCTGGCCCGGCCTCGGGTTCCGCCCCGACGTCCAGGGCCTGCGCGCGGTGGCCGTCGGCCTGGTCCTGCTCTCGCACGCCGGACTCCCCGGGGCCGCAGGCGGATACGTCGGCGTCGACGTGTTCTTCGTCCTCTCCGGATTCCTCATCACCTCCCTGCTCGTCAAGGAGGTCTTCACGACCGGCCGCATCTCCATCGCCGGGTTCTACGCCCGCCGCGCCCGCCGGATCCTGCCCGCCGCCACCGCCGTCACGGCCGCGACCGCCCTGGGCGCGTGGATGTTCTTCCCGGTCACGCGCCTCGACGCGGTCCTCCAGGACGCCCTCGCCGTCGTCGCCTACGTCGTCAACTACCGATTCGTCGCCGAGCAGACCGAGTACCTCAACGCCGACCAGATGCCCTCGCCGTTCCAGCAGTTCTGGTCCCTCGCCGTCGAAGAGCAGTTCTACGTCGTGTGGCCGCTGCTCCTCCTGGTCCTCCTGCTGTGCACCGGAAGACGCCCCCGACGCCTCGTCACCGCCGCGATCGCCGCCTCCGCGCTCATCTTCGCCGCGACCCTCGCGCTCTCGATCGCCGTCACCGCGACCTCGCAGCCCACCGCCTACTACGCCGCCCACACCCGCGCCTGGGAACTCGCCGCCGGAGCCCTCCTCGCCCTCGCGCTCCCCGCGCTGCAACGGACCCCGCGTCCCCTCGCCTGGATCCTCGGCATCGGCGGCCTCGCCGCGATCCTCCTGTCCGGCTTCATGTTCACCGAGGCCACCCCCTTCCCCGGCTACGCGGCCCTCGCCCCCGTGCTCGGCACGGCCGCCGTCATCGCCGCGGGCTCGGCCCCCGGCCGCAACCCCGCCTCCGCCCTCCTGAGCATCGCCCCGTTCCAGTTCCTCGGCCGCATCTCCTACAGCCTCTACCTCTGGCACTGGCCGATCCTCATCCTCACCCCCCTCGCGCTCGGCACCGACCCCTCCCTGCGCCTCAACCTCGTCCTCCTCACCGCCACCGTCGCCGCCGCCCAGCTCTCCTACACCTGCATCGAGGAGCCCGTCCGCAACTGGCGCCCCCTGAAGCGCAACGGCCCCGGCCTCTTCATGGGGCTCACCGCCTCACTCGCCTGCGCCGCCGCGGTCCTCGCCCTCGTGCACGTCTTCCCCAAGACCCCCGACGGCACCGGTCCCGTCGACCTCGCCGCGGTCGAGGCCGCCGCCGACACCACCGCCCAGGAGCAGCGCCTCCGCGACGGCCTCGCCGTCGCCGAGGTCCCCGCCGACCTCGTCCCGCCGCTCGCGGACATGGCCGCCGACCGGCCCGCCCCCTACGAGGACGGCTGCCACCTCGCGTTCGAGGAGACCGAGCCGCCCGCCGACTGCACCTACGGCGACCCCGACTCGGACACGGTCGTCGTCCTCTACGGCGACTCCCATGCGGCCCAGTGGTTCCCGGCGTTCGAGGCCATCGCCGAGCGCGAAGGCTGGGCGCTGGTCAGCCGCACCAAGAGCTCCTGCACGCCCGTCGCCGTGCACGTCGGCTCCACCCAGCACGACGGCGAGTACACCGAGTGCTGGGACTGGAAGCAGCGCGTCGACCAGGAGATCGCGGCACTCGGCCCCGACCTGGTCGTCTTCGGCAGCACCGACAACAGCACCCCGATCGGCGCCGGCGACCCCGAGCGGGCCTGGTCCGAGGGGTGGGCCGCGTCCCTCGGCGCCGCCGCCGAGCACGCGGGCGCGGTCGTCGCCATGGCCGACACGCCCTGGGCCACCGGCGAGGCCGCGCCCGAATGCCTCGCCCTCAAGACCGCCCGGGAATGCGTCGCCGACGACCCCTACGCGCTCTCCCACCTCGACTACCGCGGGCTCAGCCTCGCCGCGCAGGCCGAGGCCGGCGTCGCGACCGTCGACACCGAGCCCTGGTTCTGCGTCGACGGGCAGTGCCCGCTCGTCGTCGACGGCATGGCCGTCTACCGCGACGGCCACCACGTCTCCACCCCGTTCGCCGCTTCCCTCGCGAATCTCGTGGAGGCCGCCCTGCCGGACCTCGGATAGGCCGCGGAGTGCTTCGGGGACAGCGCGAAAGCCCGCTCGTCGGTAGGATTGCGGACAGGTCCGAACGATCCGACACCGCCGAGCCTCCCGGCAGGACGCGGACGCCTAGTATGGTGCGACCGACCCGGCACCCCAAGACGGAGACTGTTGCACGATGACCTCGCCCCAGCCCCCCGACCCCCGGCGCGCGGCCGCGGGGCCTGCGGTCAACGAGGAGTCGACGCTGCACCTGCCGCTGACGACGCCGGGGCCGGCCGCCTCCCCGCCCGGGACCGCCCGCAGGACTATGCCCAGCCCCTATCCGGCGCGCGCCCCGTTCCGCGCGCCCGACCCGGTGGGCCCCCCGCCGCTCGCGCCCGCGCAGCCGGGACCCGGCGTCCCGGCCGCCCCCGCGCCGGCCCCCGCCCAGCGCTGGCAGGGCACCGGCTTCCGCCCCGACATCCAGGGGCTGCGCGCCGTCGCCGTCGTCCTGGTGCTGCTCACCCACGCGGGCCTGCCGCTCATGGCCGGCGGCTACGTCGGCGTCGACGTCTTCTTCGTGGTCTCCGGCTTCCTCATCACCTCGCTGCTGGCGGAGGAGGTCTTCGCGACCCGCACGGTCTCGATCGCCGGGTTCTACGCCCGCCGCGCCCGCCGGATCCTGCCCGCCGCCAGCGTCGTCACGATCGCGACGGTCGTCGGGGCGGCCCTGTGGTACCCGATCACCCGCCTCGAATCGGTCCTCCAGGACGCGTTCACCGTCGTCGTCTACATCGTCAACTTCCGGTTCGTCGCCGAGCAGACGCAGTACCTCAACGCCGACCAGCTCCCGTCCCCGTTCCAGCAGTACTGGTCGCTCGCCATCGAGGAGCAGTTCTACCTGGTGTGGCCGCTGCTCCTGCTCGCCGCCGCGGCCCTCGCCAAGCGCGACCCGCGCAAGACCGTGCGCATCGGCCTCGGCGTCATCGCCGCCGTCTTCGCGCTGTCGCTCGTCGCCTCGGTGTTCCTCACCGAGGCCACGCCCGCGGCCGCCTACTACGCCACCCACACCCGCGTGTGGGAGCTCGCCGCCGGGGCCCTCCTGGCGCTCACGCTCCCGACCTGGCGCCGCCTGCCCAAGGCCGCCGCGGCCGTGCTCGGCATCGCCGGACTCGCGGCGGTCGTCGGATCGGCGTTCCTGTACGACGCGGCGACGCCGTTCCCCGGCTACACCGCCCTCCTGCCCGTGCTCGGCACCATGCTCGTGATCGCGGCCGGGACCGGCTGGGACCGACACCCGGCCGCCGCCCTGCTCGCCACCGCCCCGTTCCAGTACGTCGGGAAGATCTCCTACAGCCTGTACCTGTGGCACTGGCCGGTCCTCATCCTCATCCCGCTGGCGATCGGCGCCGAGTCCTCGCTCGTGCTCAACCTCGCCCTGCTCGCGGCAGTGTTCGCGCTCTCCCAGCTGTCGTACCTGCTGGTCGAGCAGCCGATGCGCGGCGCCAAGCTCCTCAAGTCCCACGCCGGGTACGGCATCGGCGCGGGCATCCTCTGCTCCCTGCTCGCCCTCGGCGCGGTCGTGACGACCTCGGTCACCGAGCTGCGGACCGCGCAGGAGAACCAGGCCGCGCAGGAGATCCAGGTCGACGACCTCGAAGGGCTCACCGCGACGCTCACCGAGGGCGCCCAGACGCAGACCCTGCCCGAGGACCTCCAGCCGCCGCTCGAATCGGTCGCCGAGGACTACCCGCGGGTCTTCGCCGACGGGTGCTTCCTCAGCTTCGACCAGACGTCCAGCGAGGCCGACTGCGTCTACGGCGACGCCGACGCCGACACCACGGTGGTCCTCTTCGGCGACTCGCACGCCGCCCAGTGGTTCCCCGCCGTCGAGTCCATCGCGCTCGACCGCGACTGGCGCGTCATCGTGCGCTCCAAGGCATCGTGCCCCGTCCCCGACGTCACCGTCGACCACCCCAGCGAGGACCGCGAGTACACCGAGTGCGACGAGTGGCGCGGCGCCGTGGTCGACTACCTCGGCTCGCTCAAGCCCGACCTGGTGATCGCCACCTCGTCGGTCTTCTACGACCTGCCGGGCGAGGACGACGCGGCGGCCTGGGCCTCCGGCTGGGAGCGCACGCTCACGGGCCTGAAGGACTCCGGCGCGGCGGTCGTCACCTTGAGCGACACCCCGAGGACCCCGATCAACGTCCCCGACTGCCTTGCGACGCACCAGGACGAGGTCCCCGAGTGCGTGCCCTCCCGCGCCGACGCCCTGCCCAACGAGAACCTGCGCGACGCGGAGTCGGTCGCGCAGAGCGCCTCCGGCGCCACCGTGATCGACGTCGTCCCGTGGTTCTGCCTCGAGGACGTCTGCCCGGTCGTCGTCGAGCACCTCCAGGTCTACCGTGACCGGAACCATATAACGGTCTCGTACATCAGCTCGCTCG
Organism: Glycomyces sp. NPDC047369; assembly: GCA_040643255.1. Classification (GTDB taxonomy): domain Bacteria; phylum Actinomycetota; class Actinomycetes; order Mycobacteriales; family Micromonosporaceae; genus Glycomyces. Next base: position 128,008 of record JBEYTX010000009.1, read on the forward strand.
CTCCGCTGCTGGCCGAGCGCCTCCCCGTCCAGTGAGGAGCGGCAATCGGGACTCCCACCCCGAAAACGGGCCGCGCTCCTGGTCGGACCCCGTGCTCGGGGCACCGGACCGCGAGCGTTCCCCTGATACCATCGGGACATCGCGACTCCCCGAAGGGACCCCCAGACCAATGGACCTGAACCGGTTGATGCGACCGCTCCTGCCCATCGCGGTCGTCGCCCTGGCCGCCGCCGGATGCTCGGCGAGCACCGACGCCGCCCTGACCTCCCCCTCCGGGGGGCACCAGCAGGCCGCCGAGGAGGACTCGCCGCTGGCGGGCGTCACCGACCCCGTCGCCCTCGAAATCCAGGCCCCTGAGGGCTTCACCCTCGACGAGGCCCTCGTGCGCGAGGTGCCGCTGTCCGACGCGGTGAACACCTACAGCTTCCGCCTCGACGGGGGCACCGACACCGCGGTCATCCAGGTCAGCACCTACGTGCTCCCCGAGCCGGTCGACGACTCCGACTACCGCGGCGCCGTCGCCTACATCCGCGAGTACGACGCGCAGCTCGGGTACGAGTACACGCTCGAGAACGACCGCGGCACCATCGCCCACGGCCGCGCCGGCGTCGGCATGCTCACCGGCTTCCCGGTCGGCAGCACCGAGGTCGTCCAGCAGAACCACTACTTCTTCGAGGCGTCCCACGCCATCCAGGTGACCTGCCAGTGGTCGAACTCCGACTTCGTCGCGGTCTACGACGGCTGCAAGTCCCTCCTCACGGCCTTCCCGTTCCCCGACGGGTGGGATGCGTGACCCTCGTCGCCGCAAGGCCCGACGAGGACCGGCGCGCCCCGACCGGGGGCGGGCCGGTCCTCTTCAAGACCCTCGAACCGCACTTCGGCAGACTCGAGCGCACCGGCGCCACCCTCAACGCCCTCACCGTCTCCGCCCTCTCCGGGAAGTCCCGCCTCGCCCGCCGCATGCTCGCCCGCCTCGCCTGCCCGGGCGACCCGGGCGGACTGCTCTCCCCCGAGCCCATGCCGCCGACCGGCCGCCTCCACTGCGCCTCCGCGGTCGCCCTCACCAGGGTCCTCGCCGTCCAGCCCCTCGAACCGTGGCACCGGCAGCGCGCCCTGGAGCTGTACGACCGGATCCTCGACGAGGGCAACGAGATCGTCAACGCCGCCCACCAGGGCCTGCACGCCGAACTCATGTTCCACTTCGGGCAGACCGACCGCGTCGCCGACGCGCTCGCGGCCTACAAGAACATCGACCGGCCCGTCCGCCGCGCCCTCGAAGCCGAGCTCCACCACCCCGCGCCCGGCGAGGACCCCGGCGAGTTCCTGCACCGCTTCCAGCTGTTCGCCGCCTGGGCCGACCTCGACCTCGACCTGCGCGACGGCGAAGCGCCCCTGCTCGACCGCCTCCGCCTCACCGGCCTCGAACCGGTCCACGGCGGCCAGCGCGTCTCGATCCTCATGAGCGCCTACCGGCCCGGCCCCGAACTGCTCACCGCCGTCCGCTCGGTCATCGACCAGAGCTGGCAGAACTGGGAGCTGCTCCTCGTCGACGACGCGTCCGGCCCCGACTACGACGCCGTGCTCGCCGAGGCCGCCGGCCTCGACGGGCGCATCCGGCTCCTTCGCCGCGAGGAGAACGGCGGCACCTACGCCGCCCGCAACGACGCCCTCAAGGCCGCCACCGGCGTCTTCGTCACCGGCCTCGACTCCGACGACTGGGCCCACCCCCGCTGGATCGAGGCGCAGATCGAGCCGATGGTCCGCTCCCGCGAGATCGTCATGACCTACACCGAGGGCATCCGCGCCACCGCCGACCTCCGGCTCCTCCTCCAGCCCGGGCGGGCCCTCACCGAGATCCGCTCCACCTCGATCATGTACCGCCGGGCCGAGGTCCTCCCGCGCCTGGGCCGGTTCGACCGCACCCGCAAGGCCGCCGACTCCGAGTTCCGGTTCCGCCTCGTCGCCGCGTTCGGCGACAAGGCGGTCGCGGCCGTGCCCGGCCGGTTCACGATCGTCCGCCAGCACTCGGGGACCCTCTCCCACGGCGAGATCGGCCAGGGCTGGCTCCACCCCTCCCGCGTCGCCTACGAGTCGGGCTACCGCCTCTGGCACGCCGCGATCCGCCGCGGCGCCGACGCCTACCTCCCCGAGGACGGCCCCCGCCGCGTCTACGCGCCGCGCCGCCTCACCGAGCCCGGCTACGAGGCCGGGCCCGTCGACCGCGTCTACATCGCCGACTGGCGCACCTTCGACCGCCGCCGCCAGGCGCTGCTGCGCTCCGCCCAGGCCGCCGTCGCCGAAGGCCGCACCATCGCCCTCGCCCACTACCCGAAGCCGTGGGAGCACACCCTTCTCAGGACGCCGATCGCCGCCGAAGTCCTGGCGTTCGCCCGGGACGAGGGCATCGAGTTCGTCGACCCGGTCGCCGTGGACGCCGCCAAGGTCGTCGTCGCCGACGAGGAGACCGACGCGGCGCTGCGCATCGAGCGCCCCGACGGCGCCGACATCGCGGCCGAGGCCCTCGACCGCCGCCTGCCCCGCCCTCCGGCGACCCGCCGCCGGCGCCGCAGGCAGCCCGGACCCCGGGCCCTCGCCGCACTCGCCGTACTCTTCGGAGCGGCGACGGTCGCGGCCGCGGTCCTCGCCGGGTTCCCCGGGCCGCTCGGCCTGGCCCTCGCCGCGGGCGGACTCGTGTTCGCCTGCGGAGCCGCCGCCCTCGCGGCGGTCAAGACCGCGTCGCGCTGGCGCAGATGACCGCGGGCGGCCCCGGCCGCCCCGCGGACCCTTCCGACCGACAACAACTGGTGAAACGAGCATGGTGAGAATCTCTGAGACCGTCCGGACGCGCTTCGGCCGCTCCGGCGTGCGCACGGCTTTGGCGGTCCTCGCCCTGTTCAGCCTCGTCACGGCGGTCCTCGCCTACCTGCTTCCCCAGCGCCTCGCCATCGCGTTCACCGCCGCGGTGCTCGTCGCCGAGGCCGGAGTCGTCGTCCTCGTCGTGCTGCGGATCCTCCGGGGCGTCCGCCGGGCCGAGGAGGCCCGGCAGCGGCCCGAGTCGGTGCAGGGCCGCTCCGGCCCGTTCCGCTCCGTCCAGCTCACCGACGAGCAGCGGCGCATCCTCAAGAACTGGCGCGCCCGGCTGTTCGGCGGCTTCTCCGCGACCGCCATGCGCGAGCTGCGCCCCGTGGTCACCTCCGCGTCGGCGTCCCCCGCCTACCGGCTCGCCGTCGCCGAGATGGTCATGGACTGGTACGCGGCGAAGGACGCGCGGCGCGAGGACCGGGAACCGCTGCGGTTCGACATCGTCATCACCTCGCACTTCGCCCTCCCCGGCGGGACGACCTCCGCGAACGCCGAGGAGATCCGCGCCTACCGCAAGGCCGGCCTGACCGTGGGCCTCCTGCACCACCCCGTGTACCACTGGGACGTGGCCCGCCCGATCGACCAGAAGATCCTGGACCTCGTCGACGGCGAGCAGGTGCGCCTGCTGGACGCCGCCGACGCCGCCGAGTGCGACCTCATGATCGTGCGGTTCCCGCCCGCGGTGATGCGCCTGCTCGACGACCGCCCCCGGATCACCGCGGCCCGCACCGTCCTGGTCGTCAACCAGACCCCGTACTCGTTCTACGGCCCCGAGGGCGGCACCTCGGTCGCGTGGGACGTGCGCACCGTCTACGAGAACCTCACCGAGTGGGTCGGCGACCACACCTGGTACGCGATCGGCCCGGTGGTGCGCGACGCGCTGCGCGAGCACCACGCCGACGAGATGGAGCGCGTCGACCTCGCCGACGCGTTCTGGTACGAGAGCATCGACGCCGCCGAGTGGCGCCGCCCCGGGCAGCGCGAGCGCGACGGCGGCCCGTTCCGCATCGGCCGCCACTCCCGCGACGCCCGCCTGAAGTGGCCGGACACCGCGGACCTGGTCCGCGCCTGCTACCCGACCGAGGGCGACGACTACGAGGTGCGGATCCTCGGCGGCGCCGAGATCCCCAAGGAGATCCTCGGCGGGCTGCCCGCCAACTGGGTCGACCACCCGTTCAACTCGATGCCCTCCCGCGACTTCCTCGCCGACGTCGACGCGATGGTCTACTTCATCTCCAGCGAGGGCGCCGAGGCGTTCGGCCGCGCGCCCCTGGAGGCGATGGCCGTGGGCCTGCCGTGCGTCATGGAGCACCGCTTCGAGGAGCTGTTCGGGGACGCCGCGATCTACTGCTCGCCCGAGGAGGTCAGGGGCGTGCTCGACCGGCTCCGGACCGACCCGGCGTACTACGCGGAGCAGGCCGAGAAGGCCGTCCGGTACGTGAGGGAGCACTTCTCCCACGAGGCGCAGCTCGCGCGGGTCGCCGGGCTCGGCGTGGAGCGGCTGCGGACGGCCGCCGCCGACGGCGTCGTGGCGGCCTGACCTCGCGGCTCAGCGCCCGAGGACCCGCCTGGCCCGCCGCCCCAGGCCCCGGCGCACCCGGACCGCGAAGCGCCCCAGCCGGTTCGCCTCGAAGGCCGCGTACCGCTCGTCGGCCCGCAGCCGCTTCAGCTCCAGTTCCAGCCGCGCCATGCGGCGGCGCCGCGCCAGCGCGCCCTCGGCGCCCTTCGCGGCCCGCAGCCACCGGTCCGCGGGCTCGACGGCCGCGCCCCAGACGCGCTCGATCGCGGCCGCGTCCGCACCCAGGCCGAGCCGGAGCGCGCGGTTGACCGCGGCGGTCCGCTCCAGGACCGCGACGCGGCCCTCCTCCGGGTCCTCCAGTTCGACCAGGCCCAGGCGCCGCCCGTCGGCGTGCGCGACGAGCGACTGGAGCCCGTCGAACTCCAGGGCCGCACCCGCGGGCAGGACGAGCCGGAACGGGGTCGGCGCGGCGGTCCGGTCCGGTGCCTCGCTGAACGACACCCGCGGGTCGCCGCCGAACGCCTCGCGGATGAGCCGCAGCTCCAGCAGCGGGTCGTCGAGCGGGGCGACGCGCTCCGCGCCCAGTTCCCCCCACGGCCCGATGAGCACCGCCGAGGCGTCCTGGAGGGACCCGCCGAACACCGACGTGAGCGTCGTGCGGACGTGTTCGAGCCGGGCCTCGCCGATCTCCACGACCACTTCGACGTAGGGGACGCGCCACTGGAGGCCCGGCCGGTTGCGCAGGTACCGCAGGCTCGGGACGCGCCCGGCCATGTACTGGTGGCGGAAGCGGGTCCCGGCCTTCTTGCGGGCCGACTTCATCTGCGACATCCCCAGATGCCAGGCCCCGGCCTTGGCCTCGGGCACGAACACCGCGCCCTGCTGGGCCAGCCGGTACCCGAACTCGGTGTCGCTGCCCAGCGGCATCGACCGGTCCAGGCCGCCGCAGGCGTCGTGCAGCTCCCGCGTGAACGAGACCGTCGCGCCGTTCGCGGTGATGAACGCCCGCACCTCGTCGTCGATCCGGCCGCCCGACTCGCGGACCAGGCCGATCTGCCAGTCCTCGTCGTACTCCAGGCCCTCGAACAGGGCCCGGGTCCCGCCCGCCGCGACGGCGTCGCGGACCTTCTCTGGACGCAGGTCCTCGGCGTCGGTGTCCACGAACACGAGCTTGCCGAGGACGACGAACTCCTCGCCCGCGTGGTGCCACCGCATGTGCGCCTCGACGTGCCCGCGCACCGGGACGACGTCCGAGTCCAGTCGCAGGACGACCTCCCCTTCGGACGCGCGGATCGCGGCGTCCACCGCGGCGGCGATCCCCCAGGAGCCCTCCGGGGTCCGCACGATCCTGGTCCGCTGGGGCCGCAGCTCGGGCAGGCGCAGCGGCGGCTCGCTGCCGTCGTCGGCGACCACGACGTCCATCAGTTCGCCCGGGTACGTCTGCGCCGCGAGCGCGGCGAGCGTCAGGTCGAGCTTGGCCTGGTCGAGGTAGGCCGGGACGACCACGGACACCGTCCGGGTCGGTCGCAGGTCCCCGGCGGGGCGGACGGCCTCGTAGCCGTTGCGCCGGACGATCGCGCGGTCGGGCCGCTCGGACGGTGTATGCGTCATGGTCCTCGGTTGTCTGTCGGGTTCGTGGGCTGCGCGTCGGCCGCGGCGCTAGGCGCCGGTCGGCTTCCGCAGGACGATTGTCCCTCGCTCGTGCCCGATCCGCTCGGGCTCGAACCCGTCGAACTCGGCGGCCCAGCGCTCGGCGGTGGCACGCTCCTCGGGGCGGAACGCGTCGTCGAGGACGACGAGGGCGCCGGAGGCGAGGCGGTCGTAGAGGACCGGGACGGCCGGGTACCGCGCCTGCGGCCCGGTGCTGCCGGGCGGCCCGTCGACCACGAGGAGGTCGAACTCGCCCGCGGGGACGGCCTGCGGGTCGTACCAGCGCCAGGTCTCCCCGGCGAGCGGCACCTCCGTGAGCGGCGCGTCCACGACCTCGGCCCAGTCCTCCAGGCCCCGCTCGCGGAGCATGCCGCGGGTGGCCTCGGCGAACCGCGGCTCGTGCTCGAGTGCGACGGCCCGCCCGGACCCGATGGCGCGCAACGCGTACGCGAACAGGACGGTCGAGCTGCCCGACCCGCATTCGAGGACGCGGGTGCGGCCGTGCTCGCGGACCTGGAGGTAGAGGTAGCGGGCGAGGTCGACGCCCGCGGCCCAGCCCTGCGTGTGCGGCAGGGCCCGGCCCGGGTCGACGTCGTAGTAGAGCGCGAGGAGGTCTTCGACCTTGCCGTAGACGCGGCGGGCCTGGGTGGCGACGGCGTCGCCGTTCGCGCGGCCGCGCAGCTCGCCCTCGGCGCGGGCCTCCTCGACGGCGGCGGCGATGCGGCCCGCCCGGTCGGCGAGGGCCTCGTGCCGGGTCTTCGCGACCTCCGCCCAGTTGCGGGCCTGGGCGTGGCGCTCGGCGGCGCGGCGCTCGGCGGCGGCCAGCTCCAGGCGGACGTCGGCGACGGCGCGGCGGGTCTCGTCGAAGCGGGCGTCGAGCCGCTCGGACAGGCTGATGTGCCGCGAGCGCGTGTTCACCGCGGTCCGCTCGACCGCCGCGACGGCGTCGGCGAGGCCGCGCAGGAGGCGCTCGTGCTCGCGCTGGCGTCGGCGGAGGACGAGGGCGGAGGCGGCGACGGTGCCGCTGACGAGCACTCCGGCGGCGAGCACCGCGCCCGGGGTGCCGCCGACGGCGAGGCCGGCCGCGGCCGCCGCGACGGCGGTGCCGAGGGCGATGAGCGGGACGAGGAGGGTCCGGCGGGGGAGGGTCATGTGGCGTGCCTGCGTTTCGATCGCTGCCGGCGGCGCGGGGCGGGGTCCGCGTCGGCGAGGGGGTCGAGGGAGGTGTGTCGGTGCGGCGAGACTAGCAGCACCGCCGGTCACCCGCTCGGGTCGACCGCGTCGAAGCCGCCGCCGAAGGCGATGTCGTCGTGGAAGACCACGCGGGCGGCCACGTCGGTGGGCCCTTCGTTCCACGCGGGCTTGTACAGCCCCCATTTGAGGTAGCCGCTCGCCTCGGCGTCGTTGAACGTGTTGGGGCCGGTGGTGTCGAGGACCTGCTCCCAGCCGGGGTCGAGATCGGTCTGGTGCCACACCTTGATCGCCCCGGTCTCAGAGGAGTCCCAGCGGAACGCGAACACGAAGTCGTGCCACCGGCCCGGCGCGGCGTCGGCGAGGTCGAAGCCGGTCTTCTCGACGGAGTCGGCGGTCGTGCACGGGTCGTCGTCGGAGTTGACGCGCAGCCGCCACACGCCTTCGGGCTGGACCGACAGGAACGCGCTCGGCGGCTTGTCGGTCTCGCAGTCCTCGGGCTCGGTGTGCCACTGGAAGACGATGTCCTCGGCGCTGTCGGCCTCCCAGGTGCTGACGAGGTAGACGCTGAACCCGTAGTAGACGGTGTCGCCGGGGCCGAAGCGGCTCGCGTCCCACCGGGCGGTGTGGGTCTCGGCGCGGGGCCCGTCGGCGACGGGCTCGTCGCCGTACCGCAGGTAGCTGCGGAACGCCTGGCCGCCGTCCCGGGAGTAGTCGCTCGCCTGGACGCTGTCGTCGCAGCAGGACTGGAACGCGAGCTCGGAGTCCCAGTCGACGTGCTCGGTCGCGCCGGGGCGCGGCCCCGAGCCGATCCCGGGCGGCGCCGGCTCCAATGTGGTGTCGGCGTCGGCCGAGCGGTCGGCGACCACCACCGCGGCCACCGCGATGACCGCGGCGGCCAAGGCGACCGCGGAGAACGTGAGGGCGGTCCGCTTCATGCGGCCATGCTATCGATCACGCGTCCGCACGGCGTGCGGACCGGTCCGGCGGGTACCCGGGCTCACGGCCGCGCGCCGCCGTCCAGGTCCAGGTGCGGCGCGAAGTCCTCCAGCCAGGCCGCGAGGAGCCCCGCCCAGGTGAGGATGCGGAACCGGGCGGTGTCGCCGCGGACGGGGTCGGGGACGTCCGGGTCGAGCAGGTCGGCCCGCAGGTCGCCGTCGAGGAGGTCCAGCACGGGCGCGGAGGAGCGGATGCGGCCGGTGAGCGCGGCGATGGCGGCCGGTCCGGTCTGGCGGCGCGGCCCGATCGGCGGCAGCGGCCCGGAGGCCGGGTCGTTCGTGGACGGCAGCGCGGCGGTGCGCGGGTCGGCCGCCTCGAGCATCCGCTTGTAGAACGCCTTGCCCGCCTTCGCTTCCGCGGGGATGCGCAGCGCCGTGCGGACCGCTTCGGGGTGCACGAACGGGAGGACGACGTCGGTCTCGGGGGCGAAGACCCACATGGGGGAGGCGCCGATCGACCGGCAGGTGCGGGTGTGGAGCGCGCCGAGGGTGAGGGCCGCGTGGTGCCCGTCGAAGCGGGAGACGGCCCCTTCGAGGGCGTCGGCGTGGAGGTCTTCGAACGCGTCTTCGACGTCCGGTCGCAGCAGGGCCTTGACCTGGGTCCGCCGCCGCTCCATCCGCTGCCGCATCGCCGCGCGCCTGCCTTCGGGCGTGGTGGGGGCGAGGGTCTCGGCCGAGAGGTACGAGCCGCCGAAGAGGACGTCCCCGGCGAGCCCGTCGAGCAGGCGGACGCGCTCGCGGCCGATCGTCTCGGCGAGCGGCATGAGCCAGGTGTGGTAGATCGTCTGGTACCCGGTGCGGCGCCAGACCTCGGCGTGGTGCTCGGCCCAGGCGTCGTCGCCGGGGATGAGGACGGTGTGGCGCAGCCCGAGGGCCTCGGCGACGGCGGGGGCGTGGGCGACGTCGTGGTCGCGGCCGTCGTCGGGGCTGGTCGTCCACGCGCGCATGCGCTTGCGGCGGCGGGTCGCGAGGATGCCGAGGAGCCGCGAGTCCCAGCCGCCGCTCAGCGTCAGGGCGGTGCGCCGGTCGGGCGCGACGATCTGGTCGAGGACGCCGAGGGCCGCTTCGGGGCGGAGGTCCGGGTCGGGCTCCTCGCCCGTCCACGACGGCTCGAACCCCTCCCACCGCAGCCGCCCGTCGCGCCAGGTCCACGCGCCCGCGGCGCGGACCCGTTTGACCGCCTCGAACGGGGTGCGGTCGTCCACCGGGGAGGACATGGCGAGCGTGGAGGCCCATGCGCCCCAGTCGACGCGGGAGCGGGCGCCGCCGACGGGCAGCAGCGGCTCGATCCGCGCGGCGAAGTAGAGGGCGTCGCCGAGCCGCCGGTAGTAGAGGTCCTGGAGGCCGAGCGCGTCGGTGTGGAGCGCGGCCCCCTCGGGGCCGGAGGCGGCCCCGGCGGCCATCCGGTCCTCCGTGGCCTCCCGCCAGGTGCGGGGCGCGGGGCCGTCGGCGAGCGCGCCCCAGGTCCGGCCGCGGCGCGCGCCGTCGCGCCACGGCGCGGTCCCGGGGGAGGCGAGCAGTACGAGCCCGCCGTGCTCGAAGACGCGCTTGACGCGCACGGGCGCGGCGCCGGCCAGTTCGGCGAGGCGGCGCGGGTCCCAGTCGCCGAGGGCGCCGCAGACGTAGGGGCGGGAGCGGTAGCGGACGTCGGGGACGCCGGGGGCGTGCGGCATGCGAAGGGGTCCTTGGGGAAGGGAGGGGAGGAGGGGTCGGGAGACGGGTCAGGCGCCGGGGGCGGGCTCCAGGACGTCGCGGACTTGACGTGAGAGTTCGTCATAGTAGGCGTCCGGGAAGTGGAACGGCGCGAGGCCCCAGCGGTGGGAGGGGTCGGCCACGCGGAGTTCGGCGGGCGGGGCCACGCTGGTGGCCCGGTCGCCGATGGCCGCCTCGACGAGGTCGTAGGCGCGTTCGAGCCAGGCGTTCGAGCGGGCGCCGAGCAGGTGGTTGCCGAGGGGCTCGCCGTTGACGTCGGCGGTGGCCCACAGCGCCCGGTGGACGACGATCGGCTGGTCGGGCAGGAGCGCGGCGAACCGCCGCGCGGCCTCGGCGAAGGGCCCGCCGTCGGTGAGCGCGCGGTCCTCGGGGACCGGTGTGCCGGCCCGCCCGTCGAGGCCCGCCTGCTGGAACGGGAGGCTGGCCGACACCAGGCCGTGCCCGGTGTCGATCAGCGGGGCGCGCTCGTCGATGAGGTCGATGACGATGGGGTGCCCCAGGGTCGGGAGGACCCGGGCGGGCGTCTTGTCGTGGTCCTCCAGGACCACGCGCCGCTGGAACTCGGAGTCGAGGCGCACCTCGTTGTCCGCGAGCGGCGTGGGCGTCGAGACGATGCTCTGGATCCTGGTGCGCGAGAAGAAGTGCTCGGGGGCGGGCAGGGGCCGGGAGCCGAGGTCGCCCGCGTCCCTGGTCACGCAGGAGCCGATGATGGAGCAGTGCATTCGAGGACCGTTCGTCGGATCGTCCGTCCCGGAGCGCAAACGATCCCGGACGGCATATTTCGACTCTAACAGGGGCATGCCAGTCAGGCGGCCCCCGCGACGCCCGGCGCCTCCCGCGCCCCGGCTCAGACCGCGGCGTTCGCGGGCTTCAGCACCTCGCGGATCTGGCGCGACAGCTCGTCGTAGTACTCCACGGGGAAGTGGAACGGCTCCTCGCCCCAGCGGTGCGTCGGGTCGGGGACGCGCAGCTCCTCGGGCGGCACGACGTACCTGATGCGCGGGCCGAGCGCCTTCCCGAAGATCTCGTAGGCCCGGTACAGCCAGGCGTTGTTGCGCTGGGCCATCCTGATCTTCTCGACGGGCTTGCCGTCGGCGTCGTGGGTGGCCCAGTACCCGGCGTGGAGGACCACGGGGTGGTTCGGCACGAACCTGGAGGCGAAGTAGTGGCACGCCTCCGCGAAGGGGCCGTCGTCGCGCAGCTCCCGGTCCTCGGCGACCGGCGTGATGTCGGGGCGGTCGCCCAGTCCGAGCTGGTTGAAGTGGAGCGTGGCGGTCACCAGGCCGCCGGTGCGGGTGCGCACGAGCGGGGAGCGCTCGTCGCCCAGGTCGACCACGAGCGGGTGGTCGAGGGTCGCGAGGACGCGCGCCGCGGTCTTGTCGTGGTCCTCGATGATGACGCGCCGCTGGAACGCGGAGTCGAGCTTCACGTCGGCGGGGTCGAGGGGCGAGGGCGGGGAGACGAGGCTCTGGATCCTGGTGCGCGAGAAGTAGTGCACGGGCTTGGGCAGGGGGGCCGCGCCGACGTCGGCGGCGTCGCGGGTCACGCAGGTGCCCAAAATGGAGTATTGCAAGGGTTCGTCCGGGGTCATGGTCGTTCGCTTCCTGCCGGTTGCTTTCCGAGGGTTATTCGGTTATGACCGAAACGACCATAGCAGAGGGGCGCGGGCGGGACGGGTGCGAAGCGGGGCGGTCCCGGATGGTGGGGGCATGGCGAAAGGGGCGCCGCGGCATCCGCAGCGCCCCTTGCGAGCTGGTGCTAGACCAGGCCCTTCTTCTCGAGGGCCGAGCAGACCGTGTCGACGATCTTGCCGGTGACGAGGTAGGGGTCCATGTTGGCGTTGGGGCGGCGGTCCTCGAGGTAGCCCTTCTTGTCCTTCTCGACCTGCCACGGGATGCGGATCGAGGCGCCGCGGTTGGAGACGCCGTAGGAGAACTGGGTGTAGTGGGCGGTCTCGTGGGCGCCGGTGAGGCGGTCGGCGATGCCGTCGCCGTAGACGGCGATGTGCTCGGCGGCCTTCTCGCCCAGGGCCTCGCACGCGGCGATGATGGGCTCGTAGTCCTCGCGCATCGCCTTGGTGGAGAAGTTGGTGTGGCAGCCCGCGCCGTTCCAGTCGCCCTTGGCGGGCTTGGGGTCGATCGTCGCGGAGACGTTCCACTCCTCGGCGGTGCGGTAGAGCAGCCAGCGGGCCAGCCACAGCGAGTCGGAGACCTCGAGGGCCGACGCGGGGCCGACCTGGAACTCCCACTGGCCGGGCATGACCTCGGCGTTGATGCCGGAGATCGGCAGGCCCGCGGCGAGGCAGTTGTCGAGGTGCTTCTCGACGATCTCGCGGCCGAAGATCTCGTCGGCGCCGACGCCGCAGTAGTAGCCGCCCTGCGGCGCGGGGAAGCCGCCCTCGGGGAAGCCGAGCGGGCGGTCGCCCACCATGAAGGTGTACTCCTGCTCGATGCCGAACCAGGACTCCTGGCCCGCGAACTTCTCGGCGGTCGCGGCGGTCGCGGCGCGGGTGTTGGAGGGGTGCGGGGTGAGGTCGATGTCGAGGACCTCGCACAGGACCAGGATGTGGTCGCCGCCGCGGATCGGGTCCGGGACGACCTTGACCGGGTTCAGCACGCAGTCGGAGGTGTGGCCCTCCGCCTGGTTGGTGCTGGAGCCGTCGAAGCCCCAGATCGGCGGCTCTTCACCGGCTCCGAGGATCTTGGTCTTGGAACGCAGCTTGGCCGTCGGCTCGGTGCCGTCGATCCAGATGTACTCGGCTTTGATGGCCATCGGTGGGAGCCCTTCTTCATACGAGGTCCAGCCGTGAGGCTGTGCTGCCACGCTCCCAAAGGGCAATTTCCCGTTCGTTGATCACATGTAAACAGTCTGTTAAGCGATGCTGCGGGTGAGCAGCCTGAGGCTGTGAGTCCTACTCGCCCTATTTTGGGGAGAAAATCTGATTCACCCCGTATCCACCGTTGGTCCGGTCTCGTTCTTTAGGTGCGAGCGGCCAGACCGCTCGCGCTCAGGTACAGGACGACGGGGGAGACGATGGAACGCATCGCCGGCGGCAGCGGGGACACCCGCCGCACCAGCGTGCTCCGCTTCCTCCTCGGCGCCGCGCTCACAGCATTCGGGTCCCTGCTTCTGGGGGCCTTCGCCATGGCGGCGTCCGCTTGGGCATCAGACGATTCCGCGTCATCACAGGGCCTAGCCGCGATGACCGACCCCCTCACCGCAGAGGTGTCCGACATGTCGCGCCTGGCCGCGCGACTGGTCCCGCAGAACCAGCAGGGACATCGGCCGCCGACGGTGCAGGGGGAGGTCACGGGGCTGGTGTCGGGCCTTGCCGATTCAATGCCAATTGACGGCTTGCAAGCTACGCCGAGACTCGGATCGCTGGTGGACGAGACGGACGGCACCGTGCGCACGATGCTGCCGGGCGACCCCGGCTTGCTCGACCTGGACGACAAGTCCGTCGGAGACGGCACCGCCGAAGTAGTGGCACCGCTGGTGGGAACCCTCGTGCAGGGAACGGCGTCCATTGCGGACCGCCCCGCCCCCGTGGTGTCCGGTGTCTATGAGACTGTCGCGCCCCCGACCGATCCGGTCGGCGACCTGGCGCGACTGGTGACCGATGGCCTGCGGTTCGGCGACGCGACGACGCCCGGGAGCGTCCTCGCCGCTGCCGCAGGACAGCCGAGCTTCACCACACTTGCGGCGAATGCAGACTCCAGCGAGGTGGCGGCGGCGCTCTACGGAGCGCCCAGCGGCCGGCCGGCCGCCGCCTTCGAGTGCTCCGCGACCGATCACGGCGCGCGGGGGACGGACCGGTCCGAGGTCGAAGAGGTGCACGGCACGCCGCGCACCGCCGCCAAGCCGTGGGGGTACCACGGCGCCGCGCTTCCGGACCTGAAGATCATCCCCGGTGGAGCCACTGGCTCGACCGCCGGTATCAGCGTCGACAGCGGTCACAACGCTGTCTGCGTCTCCCCGTCCGCCGGGGGGGAAGAGGTGTCACTCTCCCGCACGGTGATCGGGGAATTGGGGCGGCCGCTGGACCGCGCCGCCGAGCTGTCCGTCGCCCCAGACTAGCGGCGCCGCGCGTCGACGCGCGGGAACCGAAGTCCGCCTTCGCAACTCCCAACGGAACCCGGGACGAGCTCCCGGAGACTCCGGCGCGCCGACGCGCGGCAGCCGTCAGTCACCGCCGCCTCCGCTGAGGCGGGGAAACCACATGAGACGCCCGAACGATCGGGCGCACAACCCAGAAGGAAACCGCACATCATGCGCAAGGTTCTCACTGTCGCCGCCGTCGCCGCAGGCGCCGTCGCTGCCGCCGCCGCCCCCGCGATGGCCGGCGGCAACAACTCCGGCGTGACCGCCGGCCCGGTCAGCCTCGTCAACATCGACGCCTCCTCGGCGGCGCACTGGCAGATCTGCGGGCAGAACGTGCTGACCCAGTCGTTCGGCCAGGTCTGCGACAACCGCGACCACATCGGCGAGGGCCCGCAGTCCGGCGTGACCCCCGGCGACGTGTCGCTCGGCAACCTGGACATCTCGGACGCCGCCCACTGGCAGATCTGCGGCCAGAACGTCGGCGTCTCGCCCTCGCTCGACCAGCAGTGCCTGAACTACGACCACCTGAACGAGTAGGACTTCCCAAGCCGGGCCGTCCATGACGGCCCGCTTCGGGGGCAACCAAGAAATCCGACAGAGAACGGGGAACACACAATGCGCAAGGCTCTCGCCGTCACCGCCGCTGCTGCCGGAGCGGTCGCCGCTCTCGGCTCCGCCGGCACCGCCATGGCCCAGAACTCGGGCGTCTGGGCGGGCCCGGTCAGCCTGGTGAACATCGACGCCTCCAGCGCGGCGCACTGGCAGATCTGCGGCCAGAACGTGCTGACCCAGTCCTTCAACCAGGACTGCGACAACCGCGACCACATCGGCATGGGCCCGCAGTCCGGCGTGCAGGCGGGCGACGTGTCGCTCGGCAACCTGGACATCTCGGACGCCGCCCACTGGCAGATCTGCGGCCAGAACGTCGGCGTCGCGCCGTCGCTCGACCAGGAGTGCAAGAACTACGACCACCTGACCCACGCGGCCGAGTAATTCGACCGGGGGCGGGCCCTCGTCCCGAGGGCCCGCCCCGTCATTTACGAAAGGAACTCATCACATGCGCAAGGTTCTCGCCGTCACGGCCGCCGCCGCCGGCGCCGTCGCCGCCCTCGGTGCGGCTTCGCCCGTCATGGCCGCGGCCTCCGGCGTCAACGCCGGCCCGGTCTCCCTTGTCAACATCGACGCCTCGGACGCGGCGCACTGGCAGATCTGCGGTCAGAACATCCTGACCACGTCCTACGACCAGAGCTGCGACAACCGCGACCACTTCGGTGAAGACCAGGGCTCGGGCGTCAACGCCGGCGACGTCTCCGCCGTGAACGTCGACGCCTCGTCGGCCGCGCACTGGCAGATCTGCGGCCAGAACGTGCTGACCCAGTCGTTCGGCCAGGTCTGCGACAACCGCGACCACTTCGGCGACAACGCCGGCTCGGGCGTCAACGCGGGCCAGACCTCGCTCGGCAACCTCGACGCCTCGTCGGCCGCGCACTGGCAGATCTGCGGCCAGAACGTCGGCGTCGCGCCGTCGCTCGACCAGCAGTGCCTGAACGCCGACCACGTCTCCGACGACGACGACCACCCCAGCAAGGGCGACGACCAGGGCGACTACTAGTCCAGCCGTTTCCCCCGGTTTGGTCGAGAAACAAAGGTAGGAACATGCGTAACACCACCATGGTGGCGGTCTCGGCCGCCGCAGCCGCGGCCGCGGCCGCGTTCACGGGAGGGGCCGCCCAGGCGTCCACTCCCGACTGGCTGACGCTCGCCACCGTGGAGTCCGAGCACGACTCGGTGCTGCCCGGTGTCTGCGAGGCCGACCAGATCGGTGCGATCACGGCCACGACCTGCGACACCGTTCTCGGCTCGCCTTCGGCGGACGAGATGGAGGCGACCGGCCGGTCCGTCCCGGAGTCCCCGGACGTCGCGGGCATGCCGTCGGTCGCCAACGTGGACCTGCGCGACTTCGCGAAGTGGCAGGTCTGCGGCATCGCCGTCGCGGCCCCGAACGAGGGCTTCGACTGCGACAACTCGATCGACGGCCCGAAGGAGCCGGTGGGTCCCGGAAGCGGGATCTCGTTGGTGAACGCCGACACCACCGGGGCCTTCCAGTGGTCGGTCTGCGGCGTCGCCGTGGCCCAGCCGTCCGTCGACACCACCTGCTAGCAGGTCGATCTTCATACCAAAGCGGCCGGAGTCCGATCGGACTCCGGCCGCTCCCCTGTGCGTTCGGGGACTTAGACGTCGGCGGCCCACGGGACGCCGGCGTCGAGCTGCACCGCCGCGCCGAGGACGCGCACCCTCGCGTCCACCGAGGACCGCAGCTCCACCGCGCTCACCCGCCCGTCCCGCCAGGCGAGGCGCTCGACGGTGACGCCGCCGCGGGCCCGCAGGCCCCGCACCTCCCCGTCGGGCCACGCGGACGGCAGCGCCGGGAGCAGCTCGATCACCGGCTCGCCGTCGACCGTGCGGTGCGACTGGACGAGCATCTCCGCGATCGCGGCCGTGGTCCCGAAGTTCCCGTCGATCTGGAACGGCGGGTGCGCGCACAGGAGCGAGGAGTAGACGCCGCCGTCGGCGTACTCGGCTCCCGCGCCGCGGAAGCCCACGGGCGTGAGGAACTCCCCGAGGAGGCGGTGCGCCCGGTCGCCGTCGCCGAGGCGGGCCCACAGCGCGGTCTTCCACGCGAGCGACCAGCCGGTCCCTGCGTCGCCGCGCGCTTCGAGGCTCTTGCGGGCCGCCTCCAGCAGCTCGGGGGAGTCGGCGAACGAGTCGCCGGGGAACACCCCGTACAGGTGGGAGACGTGCCGGTGGTGCGGCTCGGCCTCCTCGCGCTCGGCGGCCCATTCGAGGAGCCGCCCGTCGGCGCCGATCTTGGGGCCCGCCAGGCGCGGCAGCGACTCCTCGATGTCCTTGACGAGCTGGAGGTCCTCGCCGTGGAGGGTCTCGGCGACGACGTCGGCGGCCTCCACGACGAACGCGAACAGCTCGCGCACGAGCGCCGCGTCCATCCCCGTGGACTCGTCGAGCGCGGAGTTCCCTGCGGGCGTGACGAACTCGTTCTCCGGGCTCGACGCCGGGTTCGTCACGAGCGTGCCGTCACCGCCTTCGGAGAGCCGGTCGTACGCGAATCGGGCCGCGCCCAGGACCGCGGGGAGCCGGTCGGCGAGGAACTCCTCGTCGCGGCCGAACCGCCAGTGCTCGGCGACGTGCATGGCGAGCCACAGCCCGCCCATCGGCCACGCCTGCCAGCACGCGCGCCCGTCGACCGGGGTGGTCAGCCGCCAGTAGTCGGTGTTGTGGTGGCAGCACCAGCCGCCCGCGCCGTACAGCTTCCGGGCGGTCTCGGCGCCGCTCGCGGCGAGCTCGTCGACGAGGTCGAACAGCGGCCCGTGGAACTCCGGGAGGCCGCAGGTCTCGGCGGGCCAGTAGTTCATCTCCACGTTGATGTTCGTGGTGTAGTCGCAGTTCCACGGCGGCGTGACCTCGCGGTTCCAGATGCCCTGGAGGTTCGCGGCCTGCGTGCCGGGGCGCGAGGACGCGGCGAGGAGGTAGCGCCCGAACTGGAACGCGAGCACCGCGAGCCCCTCGTCCGGTTCGCCGGAGGCGCGGCGGCGCAGCCGCGCGGCGGTGGAGTTGTCCACAGGCCCCTGTGGAAGGTCGAGGCCGACGCGGTCCATGACGGCCCGGTGCGCCGCGACGTGCTCGGCGAGCAGGCCCTTCCAGCCGTTCGCGGCCGCGCGCCGGGCCTCGCCCTGCGCCCGGTCCAGTGCCGCTTCGGCGTCGAAGTCGGAGTGGAGCGCGAGGTAGACCTCGATCTCGCGGCAGCCGGTGAAGCGGTGCCCGCCCTCGACGGGGGCCAGGGCGCCGTCGCAGCGCAGCTGCGCGTTCAGGCCGAGCCGCCGCACGCCCGCGGTGGACGAGTAGTCGGGGCCGCCGTGGACGTCGACCGGGGCGTGCCCGGTGAAGCGCAGCTCGTCGTAGTCGGCGACTGTGGATCCGCCCTCGTGCGGCCACTCGAAGCCCAGGTCGAGGTCGAACGGCTCCTCCGCGCTCCAGCGGATCGCGATGACACCGTAGGCGACCGAGACGAACGCCTCTTGGCGGACCCGGCCGCGCACGGTGGTCGCGACGCCGTCGCGCAGGTCGAGTTCGCGGTGGAACGCCGGATCGTCCCCGGCGGCGAGGACCGCCGTGAACGCGCCCGCGGGCTGGTACGCCTGGGTGCTCGGGCCCTGGAGCTTGGTGATGAGCTGGTCGGCGGCGTGGAACTCGCCGCGGCGCACCAGCTCGGCGGCCTCCGCGGCGACGCCCTCGACGCCGTCGGGGACGCCCTTGTTGCCGTCGCCCGACCAGAACCCGTCCTCGTTCAGCTCGATCCGGTCCCCGACGAGCATCGCCCCGACCCGGCCGTTGCCCAAGGGCAGCCCCTCGTGCCAGGCTTCCGCGGGTGTGTCATAGCTCAGCTTCAATGCTTGCGGCATGCCCATATCCTATAGGATCCACGATCCGGCGCGGGAGCGGCGCAACGTCCCGACGACCGCCGCGGGCTTCGACGACAACTCCTGCGACAACCTGCCCGACGACCTCAGCGCCAGCGCTGACGGCTGGGTCTTCGTGCTCCCCGCGGCCGCGGGCGCCGAAGGCAACTTCATCTCCGTCACCGCCACCTTCGAGGACGGCGACGGCGACGAGCACGTCCTGAGCACCGACACCGACGGCGGCATCGTCTCCGGTTCCGGCGACAACAAGGCGTACATCATCGCGCCCGCGGGCTGGACCCTCGTGGACGCCGAAGCCGACGTCGAGGACCCCGACGAGGGCGCGCAGTTCAACCTGACGCACGCCTGCCCGGGCGAGCCCGGCGAAGAGCCGTCGAGCCCCGGCGAGGAGTCGTCGTCCCCGGCCGAGGAGAGCTCGTCTCCCGGCGAGGAGTCCAGCGTCCCCGGTGAGGAGTCGACCTCCCCGACCGGCGGCACCACCCTGCCGACCACCGGCACGCCGCTGACGATCGCGCTCGTCTCGGCCGCGGCCCTCGCCGCCGCCGGCGCCGCGCTGTTCCTCGTCCAGCGCCGCCGCCGCGAGGCGCAGGACTGGTAGGCGGGACCGCCCGAGGCGGCGTCCCCGGGGCCCGGCCCCGGGGACGCCGCCTTTTTTCGCCGATTTCGCGGTGAATTGGCAGGTCAGCCGTTCGGTGGATTTCCGAATGTGTCTCAAGGAAGTGCAACTCACGTGACGCGGGAGGCGTGGACACTCCGTCCGCGCCTGGCCCAGGCGCACGTCGACCCCCGGCAGGTCCGACACCTCCGACGACCCATCACGGAGTGCACTCCCTTGAAACTGACACGCCGCCAGAAGGCCTTCGGCGCCGCTGCCGCCGCCGGTCTGGCAGGAGCCGTCGCGCTCGCCTTCGCCGTCCCCGCGCTCGCGGGCGGCACCGACTTCATCGAGATCAACCCGGGCAATGTGCCCACCACCGCCGAGGACTTCAAGTCCCAGAGCTGCGACCAGGTCCCCGGCGACACCGCGGACTGGCTCGACGGCTGGGTGTTCGTCCTGCCGCGCGCCGTCGGCGCCGACGGCAACTTCATCTCCATCACCGCGACGTTCGACGACGCCGACGGCCACGAGCACGTCCTCACCACGGACGACGACGGCGGGATCGTCTCCGGTTCCGGCGACAACAAGGCGTACATCATCACGCCCGCGGGCTGGACCCTCACGGCCGCCAAGGCCGAGATCAACCGCGACGGCGACGAGGAGAAGAAGGGCGGCAACGGGAACGGGGGAGGCAACGGCGGCCAGGACCGCGACTACTTCAACCTGACCCACACCTGCCCGGCGACCGAGGAGCCCCCGGGGGAGGAGACCCCGAGCGAGGAGCCGTCCTCCGAGGTCCCGACCACGGACGAGCCTTCGACGGAGGTGCCCACCACCGAGGAGCCCTCGACGGAGGTGCCGACCACGGAGGAGCCGTCGAGCGAGGTCCCGACCACCGACGAGCCTTCTTCCGAGGTTCCCACTACGGACGAGCCCTCGTCCGAGGTGCCCACGACCGACGAGCCTTCTTCCGAGGTCCCGACCACCGACGAGCCGTCCTCCGAGGCGCCCACGACCGACGAGCCGTCCTCGGAGGCGCCGACCACCGACGAGCCCTCCAGCGAGCAGCCGACCACGGACGAGCCCTCGTCGGAGGCCCCGACCTCCGAGAGCCCGGCCGAGTCCAGCTCCGAGCCCGCCGCCACGAGCTCGGCGCCCGCCGGGGCCTCGACCACGCCGGTCTCGCAGCTGCCGACGACGGGTTCGTCGCTGATCTACTTCCTGGTCGGCGGCGGCATCGTGATCCTCGCCGGGATCGTGATCCTCGTTGTGCTGCGGCGGAAGTCCGAGCCGGACGCGGAATAGGAGCGTGCGGGCGCGGCCCAGAAAAAAGCCGCGCCCGTTACCGAACCGTTATGCAACCGCACAAGACGCCGCCGCGTTTAGCAGTTGTCTCAGGGCAGGGAGCCCGGCGCGGTCGCGCCGGGGCGAGACCTCCGACTACCGCCCGCTGCTTGACGGTGCGGTCCTTGTCGAGCCCCCGGAATCCTGCCACCGGGGGCTCGACCCTAAGTCGACGCCCCGGAGCCGTCCCCCCCTTGGCTCCGGGGCGTCGCCTTGTGCGCGGCACGTGAAGACTGTGTAAAACTCACAACTTCGAGGCCAGCTCGCTTTTCTTTCCGTGGCGGACCCGGTACATTACCCGCAGGTTCAGCGCCTATCCATTTACCCTGGTCCCCGGGGTGCCAGCTGCCCGGCATCCGAAGACTCGCCTGCACAGGAGTGCCCGAGACATGGCCACTGACGCCACAGAAAAGCAAGAAGCGCCCCAGCCCGGGCGCCTCGACAAGTACTTCGGGATGACCGAGAACAAGACCAACTGGAGGCGCGAGGTCCTGGCCGGGACCACGACGTTCCTGGCGATGGCCTACATTCTCGCGGTCAACCCCGGCATCCTCAGCTTCGGCCTGTCCGAAGCCGGGGTCGACGCGCCCAACCCGGGCGCCGTCTTCACCGCGACCGCGCTCGCCTCCGCGCTCGGCTGCCTCGTCATGGGCCTGTGGGCCCGCTACCCCATCGCCACCGCCCCCGGCATGGGCCTCAACGCGTTCTTCGCCTTCACCGTGGTGCTCACGCTCGGCATCCCGTGGCAGACCGCGCTGACCGGGACGCTCGTCTCGGGCGTGCTGTTCTTCATCCTCGCCGTCACCGGCGCCCGCGAATCGATCATCAACGCGATCCCGGCGCAGCTCAAGCTGGCGGTCGGCGCGGGCATCGGATTGTTCATCGCGTTCATCGGCCTCAAGGGCGGCGGCATCGTCGTCGGCTCCGAGGCCACCCTCGTCACCATCGGCGACTTCACCTCCGGGACGGTCCTGCTCACCGTGTTCGGCCTGGTCGCGACCGCCGTGTTCATGGTCCTGGGCTGGAAGGGCGGCGTGTTCTACGGGATGCTCGCCACGCTGGTCCTGGGCGTGCTCACCGGTGTCATCGACTTCAAGCTCGCCGAGGGCTTCACCCCGAACCTCGACTCGTTCGGCGCGGCCTTCACCGGCTTCGAGGACGCGTTCACCGTCCACATGATCGCGGTCATCCTGACCATGCTGTTCGTGGACTTCTTCGACACCGCCGGGACGCTGTTCGCCGTCGCCGGGCAGGCCGGGCTCGTCAAGGACGGCAAGCTGCCGCGCGCGGGCCGCGCCCTCGCCACCGACTCGATCGCGACCTCCGCGGGCGCCGTCCTCGGCACCTCGACCACGACCGCGTACATCGAGTCGACCGCGGGCGTCTCGGTCGGCGGCCGCACCGGCCTCACGGCCGTGACCACGGGCTTCTGGTTCATCGTGTCGCTCGTGGCGTTCCCGGTGTTCGGCCTGGTCGCCAACAACCCGGCGGTCACCGCGCCCGCGCTCATCGTCGTGGGCGTGCTCATGGCGAAGGCGCTCGGCGAAATCGAGTGGGCGAAGCTGGAGTACGCGATCCCGGCGTTCCTCATCGTCGCCGCGATGCCGCTGACCTACTCCATCTCGAACGGCATCGCCCTGGGCCTGGTGTTCTTCCCGATCATGATGGCCGCCAAGGGCCGCTGGAAGGAAGTCCACCCGATCGCCTGGGTGCTCATGCTCGCCTCGATCGGCTACTTCCTGTTCTTGACGGAGTAGCACGGCCTGACGGAGTAGCGCCTGCACGACGAAGGGCCCGGGAGGAATCCTCCCGGGCCCTTTCCGCTCGCGGCGCTAGGCGGCGCGGCGCAGCGCCTCGCTGATCTTCATGCGCGAGCCGGTGTACAGGACCGACCGCTTGTACAGCTGGGAGCCGAGCGCGAGCGCCCCGGCCGCGGCGAGCGCGAGGAGCACGCCGGAGAGGCCGATCTGCCAGGCCGGGACCTCGGTGATCGCCATGCGGGTGGGCATCGCGATGCCGGAGAACGGCGGGACGATCGACAGGACCTCCGCGAACGTGCTCGTCGGCGCGTTGAGCAGGAAGATCGCGCCGAGGTAGCTGAGCGTCAGCGACATGATGAGCGGGGTCAGGACCGACCCGGACTCCTCCTGGCGCGACACGAGCGAGCCGACGCCGCCGGCGAGCGTCCCGAACAGGGCGAACGCGATGAGCCACCAGCCGATCGTGGAGACCGCGGCGGACGCGGTGCCCGCGGGCAGGTCGTCGAGCATCCCGGTGGCGGCCGAGACCCCGAGGCCGACGGCGACCATCGCGATGAGGTTCACGAGGGAGATGACGCCGAGGCCGATGACCTTGCCGCCGAGGAGCTGCCACGGCTTGAGGCTGGTCAGGAGGATCTCGACGATGCGGCTGGACTTCTCCTCGACGACGCCCATGGCGATGTACTGCACCGGGGTCATGAGCATCATGAACATGATGATGGAGATGATGAGCCCGGTGAAGTAGTCGAGGGTGCTGCCGACGCCGCCCTCCGCTTCGAGGGTCACCCACTCCAGGGGCTGCACGGTGAGCGCCTCGGCGATCTGCTGGTCGGTGAGCCCGGCGTCCGAGAGGTTCGTCTGGACGCTGGCGGCCTGCCAGGCGGCGTCGATCTTCGCCTCGACCTCGTTGCCGACCCCGTCGCGGCTGTAGAGCGACCCGTCGGCGACGGCCGAGTCCACGGTCTCGTCCTCGACGGCTTGCTCGGCCTCGGCGGCGGTGTCGTACATAGTGATGTCGAAGCCGCCCATGGCCTCCAGCTGCGCCTGCATGGCGGGGGCGGTGTCCCCGGCGAGGCCGATCTTCTCCTCGTCGGAGCCGCCGCCGATGAGGCTCGGCAGGGCGGCGAGGATCCCGACGATGACGACGGTGACGATGAGGCTGACGACGTTGGACTTCGACAGGCCGCGGACGCGGATCTCGCGCCCGGCGACGAGCATGAGCCCGCGCATCCTCGAGGGTTCGTTCTGCGTCATCGGGTCACGGCCTCTCGGAAGATCTCGGCGATGGTGGGCTGGTCGTAGGCGAAGCGGGTGACGCGCCCGGCGGCCGCGGCGATGCGCAGGGCCTCCTGGTCGTCGCCGTCCTCGATGAGGTAGTCGTCGCCGTCGCGGGTGACGGTCCCGGTGAACTTCGCGGTGAGGTCCTCGTCGGCGTCGACGCTGATGCGCAGCTGCTTGACCTCCTTGGCCTTCAGCTCGTCCACGGACCCGGACGCGATGATGCGGCCGTTGCCGATGATGACCACGGAGTCGCAGAGCCGCTCGATGAGGTCGAGCTGGTGGCTGGAGAAGATGACCGGCGCCCCGGCGGCGGCGCGGTCCCGCAGGGCGGTGCCCATGACGTCGACGGCGATCGGGTCGAGGCCCGAGAACGGCTCGTCGAGGATGAGCACCTCGGGGTCGTGGACGAGGGAGACGGCGAGCTGGACGCGCTGCTGGTTGCCCAGCGACAGGTCCTGCACGAAGTCGCCCATCCGCTCGGTGAGGTTGAGCTGCTCCAGCAGCTCGGCGGCGGAGCGCTTCGCCTCCGCTTTCGTCATCCCGTGCAGCTCACCGAAGTAGGCGACCTGCTCACCGGTCTTCATCTTGGGGTAGAGGCCGCGTTCGGAGGGCATGTAGCCGAAGCGGCGGCGCTGCTCGACGCCGAGCGGCGAGCCGTTGTAGACGATCTGGCCGGAGTCGGCGGCCAGGACGCCCATGGCGATGCGCATGGTGGTGGTCTTCCCGGCCCCGTTGGCGCCGACGAATCCGACGACTTCGCCCGGGGCGGCCGACAGCGACACCCCGTCGAGGGCAACGGTGTCGCCGAACCGCTTGTGCAGGTCCTTGATTTCCAACATGACTTCACCCTAGGCGCGCACGCGGGCCGGATCCTCCTGCTTGAGAGGGATTCCGGCCCGGCCCGCTTCATTCCCGAGAAGTAATCACGTCAGCTTGGGGCGCGGTGCGGGCACCGGCCTGCGGAACGCCCGCAGCGTGAACACGCCGACCAGCAGCGCCGTCAGCGCCAGCAGCAGCAGCCCGATCGCGTACGAGCCCGTCGCCTGGTAGACCGCGCCCATGACCAGCGGCGGGAAGTACCCGCCGAGGCCGCCCGCGGCCCCGACGATCCCGGTCACGCCGCCGACCCGCGCGGGCTCGACGAGCTCGGCGACCAGTGCGAACACGCCGCCGGTGCCCAGGCCCAGGAACAGCGCCATGAGCACGAAGCACAGGCCCGCAGGGACTTCCAGGGGCGGCTGGAACGACAGGAGCACCGCCATGATCGCCGCCCCGAAGAACGACGTCAGGCAGATCTTCAACGGCCCCACCCGGTCCGAGAGGATCCCGCCCGCCGGGCGGGCGACCACCGCGGCCAGGCTGAACCCGGCCGTGCGCAGGCCCGCGTCGGTCTGCGCCAGGTCGTACGCGGTCACCAGCATCGTCGGCAGGTACGTCGAGAAGGCCACGAAGCCGCCGAACGCGACCGCGTACAGCAGCGACATCTGCCACGTGACCTTCAGCTTCGCGACCGAGCGCAGCCGCGGCAGCGCCGGCTCGGGGTTCGGGCTCCACTGGGGGGCGTTGCGCGCGAACGTCCAGCAGACCACGCCCATGACCGCGAGCGCGGCGCACATGACCAGGTGCGTCGGCAGCAGCCCCATGCCGTCGACCAGGCGCGGCGTCAGGAACGCCGACAGCGCCGTGCCGCCCATGCCCGCGCCGAAGATCCCGGTGGCGAAGCCGCGCCGCGCGGGCGGGTACCAGGCGTTCACGAACGGGATGCCGACCGCGAACGAGGTGCCCGCCAGGCCCAGCAGGAACCCGGACGCGAGCAGCGCCGCGTACGAGCCGCCCGACAGGCCCACGAGCAGGACCGGCACGATCGACACGAAGCACGCGGCCGTGAGCATCGTCCGGCCGCCGAACCGGTCGGTGAGGATCCCCGCCGGGATGCGCCCGACCGCGCCGACCAGCACCGGGAACGCGACCAGGATCGACGTCTGCGTCGGGTTCAGGTCCAGGTCGTCGGCGTAGGTCTTCGACAGCGGCCCGATGAGGTTCCACGCCCAGAACGTCAGCGCGAACGCGGCCGTCGCGAGCGCCAGGTTCCTCCCGGCGCCGCGCTGGACAGTGTCGGTGGTCCCCATGGGCCCTCCTCGGTGCTGGTTCCACTGCCGCGATCCTCGCAGGACCGGAGGCGGCTCGGGCCCGGCCGGAGGGCCCGCGGACAGTATGCCGATTAGTCCCCTTTGAAGGGACCAAAGACCCTAATCTGGGCTCCGGACGCCTGCTTCGATGCAGAAGACCGCACCGCCCGACCCGAGGGAGACCCGCGTGGCGCGAACCGACCGGCCCGCCTCCGCACTGCTGCTGCGCACGGGCGTCCACCTCACCCGCTCCGAGGCCACCGGCGACCTGCGCGCGATCATCAAGGAGGGCGGCCGCGAAGGGGACGTGTTCTACCGCGACCGCTGGTCCCACGACAAGGTCGTCCGCTCCACGCACGGCGTCAACTGCACGGGCTCGTGCTCGTGGAACGTGTACGTCAAGGACGGCATCATCACCTGGGAGACCCAGGCGACCGACTACCCGTCCGTCGGCCCCGACCGGCCCGAGTACGAGCCGCGCGGCTGCCCCCGCGGCGCCGCGTTCTCCTGGTACACGTACTCGCCGACCCGGGTCCGCTACCCGTACGGGCGCGGCGTCCTCGTCGAGATGTTCCGCGAGGCCCGCTCGCGCCTGGGCGACCCGGTCGCCGCGTGGGCCGAGATCACCACCGACCCCGCCAAGCGCGCCCGCTACCAGTCCGCGCGCGGCAAAGGCGGGCTCGTGCGCATCACCTGGGACGAGGCCGTCGAGATCGCCGCCGCCGCACACGTCCACACCATCGGCGCCTACGGGCCCGACCGGATCGCCGGGTTCTCCCCGATCCCCGCGATGTCGCAGGTCTCCCACGGCGTCGGCGCCCGCTTCGTGAACCTCCTCGGCGGGTCCATGCTGTCCTTCTACGACTGGTACGCGGACCTGCCCGTCGCCTCCCCGCAGGTGTTCGGCGACCAGACCGACGTGCCCGAGTCCGGCGACTGGTGGGACGCCGCCTACCTGATCCTGTGGGGCTCCAACGTCCCCGTCACCCGCACCCCGGACGCGCACTGGATGGCCGAGGCCCGCTACCGCGGCCAGAAGGTCGTCACCGTCGCCCCCGACTACAACGACGCCGCGAAGTTCGCCGACGAATGGCTGGCCCCGCACCCGGGCACCGACGGCGCCATGGCCATGGCGATGGGCCACGTGATCCTCAAGGAGCACTTCATCGAGCAGCGCACCGCGGCCTTCGACGCCTACGTGCGCAAGTACACCGACCTGCCGTTCCTCGTCGAGCTGGAGGAGCGCGACGGCGGCCTCGTCCCCGGCAAGTTCCTGCGCAGCGGCGCCCTCGACGACCCGTACGCCGCCTGGAAGCCCGTGCTCCTCGACGAGGCGACCGGGGAGCCGGTGGCGCCCAACGGGACCCTCGGGACCCGCTGGAACGACGACGAACCGGGGAAGTGGAACCTCGACCTCGAAGGGGTCGTGCCCGCACTGACGCTCTATGCGGACGGCGGCGAGAGCGCGGCGGTCTCGCTGCCGCGCTTCGACGGCGACGGCGACGCGATGGAGCGCGGCGTCCCGGTCCGCCGGGTCGACGGCCGCCTCGTCACCACCGTGTTCGACCTGCTCCTGGCCCAGTACGGCGTGCAGCGGCCGGGCCTGCCCGGGCGCTGGCCCACCGGGTACGAGGACGCGGCCGAGCCGTGCACGCCCGCTTGGGCCGAGTCCGTGACCTCCGTGAAGGCCGACCGGATCGCGCGCATCGCCCGCGAGTTCGCCGCCACCGCAAGGGACTCCGGCGGCCGCGCCATGATCGTCCTCGGCGCCGGCACGAACCAGTGGTTCCACGGCGACACCATGTACCGCTCGTTCCTGACGCTGCTGCTCCTCACCGGCTGCCAGGGGAAGAACGGCGGCGGCTGGGCCCACTACGTCGGCCAGGAGAAGTGCCGCACCCAGACCGGCTGGGCCGCCTACGCCTCCGCGATGGACTGGACCCGGCCCGCCCGGTTCATGGCCGCGACCCCGTACTGGTACCTGCACACCGACCAGTGGCGCTACGACACGTACGACGCCGACGCGCTCCTGTCCGCGACCGGCCCGAACCGCTTGGCGGGCACGCACACCGCCGACATGGTCGCCGCCTCCGCCCGCATGGGCTGGATGCCCTCGTACCCGACGTTCGACCGCAGCCCGCTGCTCCTCGCCCAGGAGGCCAAGGAAGCGGGCAAGGAACCCGGCGAGTACATCGCCGATGAGCTCGAATCCGGCGAGCTCCGCTTCGCCGCCGAGGACCCCGACGCCCCCGAGAACTGGCCGCGGGTCCTGACCGTGTGGCGCGCCAACCTGTTCGGGTCCTCCGCGAAGGGCGACGAGTACTTCCTCAAGCACCTCCTCGGCACCCAGAACTCCGTGCAGGGCACCGAGGCCGGACCGGACCACCGGCCCGCCGACGTCACCTGGCACGGGCGGGCCCCGCAGGGCAAGCTCGACCTGCTGCTGTCCCTCGACTTCCGCATGACCTCCACGACCCTCCTCTCCGACCTCGTGCTCCCCGCCGCCACCTGGTACGAGAAGCACGACCTGTCCACGACGGACATGCACCCGTACGTCCACGCGTTCTCGCCCGCGATCGACCCGCCCTGGCAGGCCCGCACCGACTTCGAGGCGTTCCACGCCCTCGCCCGCCGCTTCTCCGAACTCGCCGACGACCACCTCGGCACCGCCACCGACCTCGTCGCCGCACCCCACCAGCACGACACCCCCGGCGAACTCGCCCAGCCCGGCGGCACCGCCCCCGACTGGAAAGCCCAAGGGGCACGGCCCATCCCGGGCAAGACCATGCCCGCGATCATCGCCGTCGAACGCGACTACCCCGCCGTCGCCGCCAAGATGGCCGCCCTCGGCCCCCTCGCCGAAGCGAAGGGCCTGCCCGTCAAAGGCGTCTCGTTCACCCCCGACGCCGAGATCGGCTGGCTCGCCGCCAGGAACGGCACCTCCACACAGGAGTCCGCCACCGGCCGCCCGCTCATCGACACCGACGTCAAAGCCTGCGAGATGATCCTCGCCCTCTCCGGCACCAGCAACGGCCGCCTTGCGGCCCAAGGCTTCGAGCGCCTCGCCGCCCGCACCGGCACCGACTTCTCCGAACTCATCCACGCCGGGGCCGAACGCCGCGTCGTCTTCTCCGACGCCCAGCACGGCCCCACGCCCGTCGGCGCCAGCCCCGAATGGTCCGGCAAGGAAGCGCACGACCGCCGATACTCGCCCTTCACCATCAACCTCGAGCACGACAAGCCCTGGCACACCCTCACCGGCCGCATGCACTGCTACGTCGACCACGACTGGATGCACGAGTTCGGCGAGGCCCTCCCCGTCTACCGCCCGCCGCTCAACATGGCCGCGCTCTTCGGCGAACCCGAGATCGGCCCCACGGGTGAGAAGGCCGTCGCCGTCAGATACCTGACCCCGCACTCGAAGTGGTCCATCCACTCCGAGTACCAGGACAACCTGCTCATGCTCACGCTCTCGCGCGGCGGCCCCAACATCTGGATGAGCCCCGCCGACGCAGAAGCGATCGGCGCCAAGGACAACGACTGGGTCGAGGCCGTCAACCGCAACGGCGTCGTCGCCGCCAGGCTCGTCGTCTCCCACCGCATGCCGCAGGGGACGGTGTACATGTACCACGCCCAGGAACGCGTCGTCGACGTCCCGAAGACCGAGACCACCGGCAAGCGCGGCGGCATCCACAACTCCCTGACCCGCCTCCTCGTCAAACCCACCCACCTCATCGGCGGGTACGCGCAGTTCTCATACGCGTTCAACTACATCGGCCCCACCGGCAACCAGCGCGACGAAGTCACGGTCGTGCGCAAGCGCAGCACCGAGGTGACGTACTGATGGCCCGCATCGGCAAAGTCATGGCCCAGGTCGCCATGGTCATGAACCTCGACAAGTGCATCGGCTGCCACACCTGCTCCGTCACCTGCAAGCAGGCGTGGACCAACCGCTCCGGCGTCGAGTACGTCTGGTTCAACAACGTCGAGACCCGCCCCGGCCAGGGCTACCCGCGCCGCCACGAGGACCAGGAGCGCTGGCAGGGCGGCTGGAAGCGCACGGCCGCAGGGCGTCTCAAGCCCCGCGCGGGCGGGCGGCTCAAGAAGCTCGCCACGATCTTCGCGAACCCGAAGATGCCCGCGATCCAGGACTACTACGAGCCCTGGACGTACGACTACGAGCACCTCGTCACCGCGCCGCTCGGCGACGACATCCCCGGCGCGCGGCCGCGGTCGCTCCTCACCGGCGACCCCATGCAGATCAAGTGGAGCGCCAACTGGGACGACGACCTCGCCGGCGGCGAGGAGCTCGCCTCGGACGACCCGATCGTGCAGAAGATCGGCGACAAGGTCCGCTTCGAGTACGAGCAGTCGTTCATGTTCTACCTGCCGCGCATCTGCGAGCACTGCCTCAACCCCAGCTGCGTCGCCTCCTGCCCGTCGGGCGCGATGTACAAGCGCGCCGAGGACGGCATCGTCCTGGTGGACCAGGACAAGTGCCGCGGCTGGCGCATGTGCGTCACCGGCTGCCCCTACAAGAAGGTGTACTTCAACCACAAGACCGGCAAGGCCGAGAAGTGCACGCTCTGCTACCCGCGCATCGAGGTCGGCATGCCCACGGTGTGCTCCGAGACCTGCGTGGGTCGGCTCCGGTACCTCGGGGTGATCCTCTACGACGTCGAGCGGGTCGGGAAGGCCGCCGCCGTCAAGGACGAGCGGGACCTGTTCGCGGCGCAGCTCGACGTGTTCCTCGACCCCGACGACCCGGAGGTCGCCGCGGCGGCGATCCGCGACGGGATCCCGGAGCGGTGGCTCGAGTCGGCGCGGCGCTCGCCGGTGTACAAGCTGGCCAAGCACTTCGGGATCGCGCTGCCGCTGCATCCGGAGTACCGGACGATGCCGATGGTCTGGTACGTGCCGCCGCTGTCGCCGGTCGTGGACGCGCTCAGCGAGACCGGGCACGACGGCGAGGACGCCGGGAACCTGTTCGCGGCCATCGACACGCTGCGCATCCCGGTCGAGTACCTCGCGGAGCTGTTCACCGCGGGCGACCCGGAGCCGGTGAAGGCGGTGCTCGCGAAGCTCGCGGCGATGCGCGCGTACATGCGGCGGATCAACCTCGGGCAGGAGCCCGACGAGTCGATCGCGGCGGCGGTCGGCATGAGCGGCACCGAGATCCAGGACATGTACCGGCTGCTCGCGATCGCGAAGTACGACGACCGGTACGTCGTCCCGACCGCGTACGGCGTCGACGAGGCCGACCGCGGCGTCATCGACGAGATCGGGTGCTCGCTCGACTTCGAGGGCGGCCCCGGCATGGGCGGCATGGGCGGCGGCGTCCCGTTCGGCGAGGCGTCCGGGCGGCCGCAGCCCGCGTCGGTGGAGAACTTCCACGCCCTGCGCGACCGCCAGACCAGCGACGGCCGCTCGGGCCCCGCGCGCCGCTTCAACCTCCTGAACTGGGACGGCAACGGCAGGCCGCCGGGGCTGTTCCCCGAGAAGGGCCCGCCGGAAGCGAACCAGAACACCTCCGACGGCAAGTACCTCACAAGATCCGAGGAGGCGAAGTGACCGCCGTGATCCGCCAGGCCGCCGCGATGCTCCTGTGCTACCCCGACGCCGCGTTCTTCGAGCGGCTCCCTCTGATCGAAGCCGCTGCGGCCGAGCAGGAACCGGGCGACGCCCGCGAGGCGCTGGCCGCGTTCTGCTCCTACGCGAGATCCCAGTCCGACATGGACCTCGGCCGGGAGTACGTGCGCACCTTCGACCTCAAGCGCCGCAGGGCGCTGCACCTGACCTACTACACCGACGGCGACACCCGCAGGCGCGGGCACGCCCTCGCCCGCATCAAGGAGATCTATGGCGCCTGCGGCTGGAGACTCGACGCCGCCGAACTGCCCGACCACCTGGCAGTGGTGCTCGAATTCGCCGCCAGAGGGGACGTGGAGGCGGGTGAGCGGCTCCTCGTCCGCTTCCAGCCCGGCATCGAGCTCCTGCGCGCCGCCCTCCGCGACGCCGCCAGCCCGTACGCCGCTGTCCTCGACGCCGTGGCCGCAACCCTCCCGCCCCCCGACGAAGCCCGCCGCGAGGCCGCCCGCCTCGCCGCCGCCGGACCTCCCGCCGAGGACGTAGGGCTCGACCCCTACGGCGCCGTGCGGCTCGGCATGCCCGCGAAGATCGGAGCCGCGCGATGAGCCCCACCGCCGTCGACTACCTGCTCTGGGGCGCACTGCCGTACGTCGTCCTCGCCATCCTCATCGGAGGGACGGTCTGGCGCTACCGGTACGACCGCTTCGGCTGGACCACCCGCTCCTCGCAGCTCTACGAGTCGCGGCTCCTGCGCATCGCCAGCCCTGTGTTCCACTTCGGACTGCTCGTCGTCATCATCGGGCACGTCGTGGGCCTGCTCATCCCGGAGTCCTGGACCGACGCCGTCGGCATCACCAACGACCAGTACCACGTCACCGCGCTCTCCTTGGGCGGCATCGCGGGCGTGACCACGCTCGGCGGCATCGCCCTGCTCATCTGGCGCCGCCGCACCACCGGTCCGGTCTTCAGCGCCACCACCGTCAACGACAAGGTCATGTACCTCGTCCTCGTCGCCGCGATCCTCGCCGGGATCGCCACGACCCTCCTCAGCGCCGTCGCCGGGCTCACCGGCGGCCACGAGGCCGACTACCGCGAGACCGTCTCCCCGTGGTTCCGCAGCATCTTCTACCTCCAGCCCGACGTCGCCGCGATGACCGCCGCGACCGGCGCGTTCAAGCTCCACGCGCTCATCGGCCTCGCGCTGTTCGCGCTCTTCCCGTTCACGCGGCTCGTCCACGCGTTCAGCGCGCCCGTCTGGTACGTCTTCCGGCCCTACGTCGTCTACCGCACCCGCGACGCGCAGCCGGCCCAGTCGACCCGCCCCATCCGCCGCGGCTGGTCCTGAAACGTGCCAAGTTCGGTCCATGCGGCCCCGCTGGCCGCACTGATCGACAGGAGGCGCCGCACGCCGCACGCGCGCACCCCACAGTGGAGGAACGGCGTCTATATTCCGGGGAGGTAGCCACCGCCGGGCCGAGCGCGACCCTTGGCCTCCAAGCGGAACGGAGCAGCCATGACCCGCCACCACGGTTCAGACGCACCCCGCACCAGCACACCCGACACCGACTCCCCGAACCCCCGCTCCGACGACGGCAGTCCGAGCCGGACCCGCAGCCCCCTCCCCGGCCGCAGCCACGCCGACGACTCCCGCGCGACCCGGGAACGCCTCGCCGCCGCCCGCCCCGCGAACACCTCCGCTTCCTCGCGCCCTTCGGCGACGCCGTCGACCGCCACGCCCAGTACCACCACCCCCGGCACGACCGGTACGACACCGCCGCACCACACCGCGCCCTGGCCGGACCCGATGGACCTCGACGTCCACAGCATCGCCCCGATGAACGCCAACGCGCACCTCAACGAAGCGCACGTCGTCACCTTCGAGGACGGTTCCCAGGGCCTCTACAAACCCGTCACCGGCGAGGACACCACCACGGTGACCGGCGTCCCGCCCTCCGGCCTGGCCCCGCGCGAGGCCGGCGCTTCGGTCGTCGACCAGCATCTCGGCCTCGGCCTGACCCCCGCCACGACCATGTGGGACGGCCCGCACGGCCCGGGGTCCTTGCAGCGCATGGCGGTGCCGAACACGCCGAGCACCGACCCCGGCGACTACACCTCCTCGGAGCAGCAGCGCATGGCCGTGCTCGACTACGTCATCGGCAACAGCGACCGGCACAACGGCAACTACCTCACCGACCAGAACGGCGGCGTCGTCCCCATCGACCACGGCTACAGCTTCCCCGTCGACCAGGACTCCTTCGACCGCGGCCCCATCCGCGGCATCCGCTCCGACTTCGTCGCCAACGAGTACGGCAACTACCTGGACCAGGACATCATCGACGGCCTCAACCGCGTCGACGCCGACCGGCTCGGCGACGACCTGTCCCGACTAGGCTTGGAGGACGCGGCGGTCGACGGCGCCGTCAGCCGCCTCGATGAGATCCGCCAGAACGGCGGCATCACCGGCGCCAACTGGCCCGGCCGCATCACCGAGGCCCACCCGCTCTACGTGGCAAGGGAGACGAGACCGTGACCAGCGACATCCCCCAGAAGATCGGCTTCTACTCCCTCCAGGCCGACGGCATGCGCAAAGTCGCCGTCTACACCCGCACCGACGACGGCATCGCCCTCGACGTCCTCGACGACCGCTGGGAACGCATGGCCCGCAACTACCTCACCGACGGCATCCTCCTCCAACGCGTCGGCGCCATGGTCACCGCCGACCACCCCGACCTCTTCATGGAAGCCCTCCTCGAACCCCGCAACATGACCTACTACGACTTCCGCCCCGAATCCTGACGCCCCGATGCCCGACGAAGCCGCGCGCCGCCTCCGCGAAGCCGAGCGCACCAGAAGCACCGACCTCGACCTCTCCGGCCTCGACCTCACCGAACTCCCCGCGGAGATCGGCGAACTCGCCTGGCTCACCGGACTCGTCCTGTTCGGCAACCGGCTCACCGAGCTGCCCGACTCCCTCGGGAACCTGAAGGCGCTCACCTCGCTCGACCTCGACAAGAACCGGCTCACCCGGGTCCCCGAATGGGTCTGCGGCCTGACGTCGCTGACCCGCCTCGACCTGGCCCGCAACGACATCGAGACGCTCCCCGACGGCATCGGGAACCTCACGGCGCTCACCGAGCTCAACCTCCACCGCAACGACCTGCGCGCGCTGCCCGACTCCATCGGCGACCTCACCGCGCTCACCTCGCTGCACCTGGACGGCAACGACCTCAAGACCCTCCCGGAGGCCATCGGGAACCTCACGGGCCTCACCGAACTCGCGCTGAAACACAACCGGCTCGGCTCCCTGCCCCAAACCATGGGGAAGCTGACCGGGCTCACGGTCCTGAACCTGGAGGACAACCGGCTCACCGCCGTCCCCGACACGATCCTGGACCTCACCGGCCTGACGAAGCTCGACCTGGACGACAACCGGCTCACCGCGCTGCCCGAGGGGATCGGGCGGCTCACCGCCCTCACCGAGCTCCTCTGCCGCGACAACGACCTCAAGGCCCTACCCGACTCCATCGGCGACCTCACCGCACTCGAACGCCTGAGCTTCTGGGGCAACGAGATCGAGACGCTGCCCGACTCGATCGGGAACCTCGTCGGCCTCACCGAGATCGACCCGGCCATGAACCGCCTGACCTCGCTCCCGGAATCGATCGGGAACCTCACCCGGCTCGCCCACCTCGACCTCTCCTACAACCGGCTCACGTCGCTGCCCGAGTCCATCGGCAATCTCACCGGCCTCACGATGCTCCGCCTCAACGACAACCGGCTCACCGAACTGCCCCGCGCCCTCGAAGCCCTCACCGGCCTGACCCTGCTCGACCTCGACGGCAACCCGCTGCCCGACCAGGCCTGAGCGGGCCGTTCACGGGAAGTTCACCCGGGGTGCAACGGGGGGCCGGTGCGGCGCGTGGTGGATTCATGACCCCTTCCCGAGTGGACAGACAGCGCCGTCTTCTCCGCGCTGCGATCGCCGTTCTCGCCGCCTTCGCGGCCGTCGCCATGGCCGCGGCGCCCGCGCAGGCGCAGGGCGCGGCCGCGTACACGATCGAGGCCGAGGACGTGACCGGCCTCGTACCGGGCGGGACCGCGCCCGCGACGCTCAAGTTCGTCAACAGCGGGACGGCCGCGCCCGAGCACGGCATCATCGTCCAGTTCGTCTCCGAATACCTGGTCACGACCGGCGACTACGCCAACTGCGGCTACAAGTACTGCGTCTTCCCCGACTTCGCCCCCGAACCCGGCGTCGTCTACGAGCTGCCCGCCGACACGCCGCTCACCGTCTCCGTCGACGCGGACTTCCCCGGCCCGATGCCCATGCTCAACATCGTCCGCTTCGCCGACCTCGAAGCCGGGGCGATGGACGCCCTCGACCTCAACGACGCCGAGACCGAACTCGCGTTCCAGGTCAGCGAGGACCAGGACGTCGAGGAGCACGCGACCATGGTCGTCACCACCGCCGAGCACCCCTACGACATCGAGGCCCACGACGAGACCGTCACCGGCGACGCCGGAGGCCAGGCCGTCATGCACCTCGACTACACCAACCTCGGCCCCGCCGACGCCATCGCCTACGAGCACCCCACCAACGCCGAGCGCCACTTCATGATCGCCGTCCAGCTCCCGGACGGGCTCAAGGTCGCCTCGCAGGGGCCGGGCGTCCCGCCGGGCGTGTGGGACATCGACTACGACAACTACTGCGAGAGCTTCCCCGAGTACCAGGACCCCGCGCCCGACCCCGCGATCTACGGCCTCGAACGCGTCGACTTCCTGTGCTTCGCGCCCGGGATCCTCGACCCCGGCGAGACCGTCAGCCTCGCGATCGACGTCGTCATCGCCGCCGACGCCGTCACGAACGACGGCGCCATCTCCATCCTCGAACAGGCCCAGACCTGGGAGGAGGTCCCGTACGAGAACATCGGCCAGACCCTCCCCGAGTACCCGGTCATCGAGCAGGAGTTCGCGAACAACACCGCCGACCTCCGCCTCGAGGTCACCGGCACCGCCCCGGGCACCGGCGGCGGCAAGCTCCCCGAGACCGGCGGCTCCCTCGCCGCGGCCGGCCTCGCGGGCGCCGGGGCGATCACCGCCGGAGCGGTCCTCCTCGCGCTCCTGCGCCGCCGCACCCTCAGAAACCTGTAGTCCGGATCGAGTGTCGGCACCGGCTCCCGCGGTCACCCGTTCGGAGTAAGAATGGGAGGCGGACCAACCGCCTACGGGAGTCGGAGCCGCAATATGAGTGCACCGTTCGTCATCGTCGGAGGCGGCCTCGCCGCCTCCAAGGCCGCGCAGACCCTCCGCGACGAGGGCTACGAAGGCGACCTCACCGTCGTCACCGGGGAGCCGCACCGGCCCTACGAGCGGCCGCCGCTGTCCAAGGACTACCTGCGCGGAGACGCCGGGCGCAGCGCCCTGTTCACCGTCGACGAGGACTGGTACCGCCAGAACGCCGACCTGCGCGTCGGCACCCCCGCGACCGGCCTCGACACCGCCGCGCACCGGCTCGCGCTCGCCGACGGCAGCGGCCTCGACTACGCGAAGCTCATCCTCGCCACCGGGTCGAGCCCCCGGGCCCTGCCCGTGCCGGGCGCCGACCTGCGCGGCGTGCACCTGCTGCGGACCGTCGAGGACGCGGACCTCCTTGCGGCCGAGCTGAAGAGCGGCGACGGCCGCGTCGTCATCGTCGGCGACGGCTGGATCGGCATGGAGGTCGCCGCGTCCGCCCGCCAGATGGGCCGCGACGTGACCCTGTTCGGCATGGGCGCGCAGCCCCTCGAACGCGTCCTCGGCCCCGAGATGGGCCTCGTGTTCGCGCAGATGCACATCGACAAGGGCGTGGACCTGCACCGCCGCACCGAGATCGCGAAGATCGTCGGCGAGGACGGCCGCGCCGTCGGCGTCGAGACCACCGAAGGCGAGCGCGTCGACGCGGACCTGGTGCTCGTCGCGGTCGGCGTCGTCCCCAACGCCGGGCTCGCCGCCGCGTCGGGCCTCGAACTGCGCGAGCGCGCGCTCGGCGGCGGCCTCGCCGTCGACGGGACCCTGCGCACCAGCGCCGCGGACGTGTGGGCCGCGGGCGACGTCGCGAGCGCCCCCTACCCGCACTACGGCCGCCCGATCCGCGTGGAGCACTGGCAGACCGCGATCGACACCGGCGAGCACGCCGCGAAGGCCGCGCTCGGGTCCGACGCGGCCTTCGACAAGCTGCCGTACTTCTTCACCGACCAGTACGACCTGGGCATGGAGTACCTCGGGTTCGTCGCCGGACCGGACGCCTACGACGCGGTCGTCGTCTCCGGCTCGGTCGAGTCCCTGGAGTTCGTCGCGTTCTGGACGAAGGCCGGGCGCGTCCTCGCGGGCATGGCCGTGAACACCTGGGACCGGATCGGCGAGATCGAGGCGCTCATCCGCGCCGACGAGCCGCCCGGGGAGGACGCGCTCCGGTCATTCCGGTGACACTGTCATTCAGGCGCCGTGGTCAGGAAGGGCCGCAAGAGGTCCGGCACGGCCTCGGCGGCGAAGTCGAGGATCTCGTGCTCGTCGGCGTCGATCACCGCGTAGTGGCCCTTCCCGGCCGCGGTGGTCGCGTCGAGCGTCATCAGACCCATGCGCCGCTGGAACACCGACTGCGTGATCCGCCAGCCGATGATCCCCGACCGGTCCAAGTGGACGGTCGCGCGCCGGGTGCTCCCGCGCCGCGACACCAGGTGCCGCGCGGTGAGCGCATGACCCAGGGACGCATAGGAGTCGAACGCGGTCCACACCGCGAACGCCGCGCTGAGCACCGCGGCCAGGACGATCGCGGCGCTGAGCAGCGCCGGAAGCTCCCACAGCAGGTGCGGCACGGTCGCCGCGGCGGCGAGGACGAGGACCGCGACGGCGGCCCAGCGCAGGCGCCGCGTCCGGGCCGTCCGCGGGTGCGGCGCCAGCGCGCAGTCCACGGGCCCGACGACCGCTTCGGCCGCGTCGACGACGGCGGGGAGCGGTGCGGCCGGGACGAGCGTCGACAGGTCCGAGCCCTCCTGGTCGGTCTTGAGGCCGATCGCGACGACGTCGAGGCGCCCGGCTCCCGCGGAGCGCACGCCGAGCGGTTCGACGATCTCGACGCCGCGGATCCGCTCCTCTTCGAGGCTGAGCGAGCGCGACACGAGCAGGCCGCGGCGGACCCGCAGCGTCCCGCCCGGTTCGCGGTCGAGCCGGTGCCCCCACCACGCCTCGCCTTGCAGTGCGAGGCTGGCGATCGCGCCGAGCAGCAGCAGGCCGACGAGCCCCAGGCCCAGCACGGTCCACGGGCCGTACTCGTCCACCAGGTCGCCGACGATCTCGACGGGCAGGCCGCCCCTGCCGAACCAGTCGGCGACCTGGAAGGTCGCGCCGACGGCCGCGCCCGCGAGCATCGGCGTCAGGAACGACAGGGGCGCGTACTTGAGCCAGCCGGGCTGCCAGGTGGCGAGCCGCTGCTCGCCGTCCTCGCCCGCTTCGACCGCACTGCGGCGCAGCAGCTCCGCGCGGAGGCGGTCGGCCTCGGCGCGGCCCACGGAGTCGAGCGTCAGGGTCTGCTCGTTCGCCGATCCGGAGCCGCTGCCGGTCTCGCCGGTGCCGACCTTGACCTTCGCGAGGCCGAAGGCGCGTTCGAGCGGGTTCGCGGTGAGGTCCACGGAGCGGATGCGCTCGCGCATGAGCGAGCGGCGGGTCTTGAAGAGGACGCCGGTGTGCATCTCCACGCGCGCGTCGGTGACGCGGTACCTGGTGACGCGCAGACGGATCATTTCGTAGCCGACGACGAGGCCGATGAGGACCGCGGCGCCCGGAACGACGAACGCGAGCGCGATGAGCAGACCCGGGCCGGAGCCGATGCCGATCGCGACGGGCACGCCCGCGCCGACCATGACGCCGAGCATGTACAGGGCCGTGACCTTGAGGCCGTCGCGGTGGAGGCGCCGCCAGGGCTCGGCGTCCTCGGCGTGCTCGATGCCGTTCACGTCGCGTCCCCGGGGGTCGCGTCGGTGAGCTCGGTGAGGCGCTCGGCGAGCGCCGACGCCTCGTCCTGGTCGAGCCCTTCGAGTTTCACCGCGCCCGCGGACGACGCGGTCGTGACGACCACGGTGGAGAGTCCGAAGGACCGCTGGAGCGGCCCCTGCGTGGTGTCGACGGTCTGGATGCGCGACATGGGCGCGATGCGCCAGGTCCGCCAGAAGTACCCGGTGAGCGTGTACACGGCGGTGTCGGTGACCTCCCAGCGGTGGACGCGGTGCCACCACACGGGCATCGCGAGCGATGCGGCGGCGCCGATCACGAGGATGACGGCGGCGGGGAGGAGGAGCCAGGTCCGGGCCGGGGCGATGAGCAGGCCGAGGACGGCGAGCGGCACGACGGGCACGGCCGTGGCGATGAGGCACTGGGCGCGCCACCAGGGCAGGGCGCGCGGGTCGAAGCGGTGCCGTGGCGGGCGGAGGGCGGTCCGTGGAGCGGTCATGCCCGAATCGTAGGAAATGTACGCGCCCGCGGCTTCCGACTTGCGGCGGATTTCCTGGCGCGGCGCGTCATACCGAGGTATCGGGTGCGGGACCGCCGCACGTGGGACGGTCCCGCCGTTGCCTTGCGGGCCTTGCTATCCGATGACGGACTCGATCGCGGCGAGCTCGTCGGCACTGAACGCGAGGTTCGCGGTCGCGGCGACGTTGTCCTCCAGCTGCTTGACGGAGCTGGCGCCGATGATGACGCTGGTCATGCGGTCGTCGCGCAGGGCCCACGCGAGCGCGGTCTGCGCGAGCGACTGGCCGCGGGCGCCCGCGATCTCGTTGAGGGCCTTGACCTTCGCCATGGTGGCGTCGTCGAGGCGGTCCTCGTTGAGGAAGTGGCTGGTGGCGACGCGCGAGTCCGACGGGATCCCCTTGAGGTACCGGTCGGTGAGCACGCCCTGCTCCAGGGGGCTGAACACGATGCAGCCCGCGCCGGCCTCCTCCAGGGCGTCCAGGAGGCGGTCGTCCTCGATGCGGCGGTCGAACATCGAGTAGCGCGGCTGGTCGATGAGCAGCGGCGTGCCGAGGTCCCGCAGGATCGCGGCGGCGGCCGCGACCTGCTCGGACGTGTAGTTCGAGACGCCGACGTACAGGGCCTTGCCGGAGCGCACGATCGCGTCGAGCGCGCCCATGGTCTCCTCGAGCGGCGTGTCCGGGTCGGGCCGGTGGTGGTAGAACACGTCGACGTAGTCGAGGCCGAGTCGCTTGAGCGACTGGTCCGCGGAGGCGATGAGGCTCTTGCGCGAGCCCCATTCGCCGTACGGGCCGGGCCACATGTAGTACCCGGCCTTGGAGGAGATGACGATCTCGTCGCGGTGCGCCTTGAGGTCGTCGGCGAGGAGGCGCCCGAAGTTCTCCTCGGCGCTGCCCGCGGGCGGGCCGTAGTTGTTGGCGAGGTCGAAGTGGGTCACGCCGAGGTCGAAGGCGCGCCGTACGATGGCCCGCTGCGTCTCCAGCGGCCGGGTGTGGCCGAAGTTGTGCCACAGGCCGAGGGAGATCGCGGGGAGCTTCAGGCCGCTGCGTCCGGCGCGGCGGTAGGGCATGGACTCGTAGCGGTCGTCCGCGGGAAGGTAGGTCACCCGTGCACCCTATCCGGTTCGGCAAGCGTTGTCTGGGGTCCGCTCCCCGGGCGGACCCGGGGGGAACGGCTAGGCGTGCGGGTCGAACTTGTAGCCGAGGCCGCGCACGGTCACCAGGTGCCGAGGCTTGCCCGGCTCGGGCTCGATCTTGGAGCGCAGGCGCTTGACGTGCACGTCGAGGGTCTTGGTGTCGCCCACGTAGTTCGCGCCCCAGACCCGGTCGATGAGCTGGCCGCGGGTGAGCACGCGCCCGGCGTTGCGCAGCAGCATCTCCAGCAGCTCGAACTCCTTGAGCGGGAGCTGCACGTCGCCGCCGCCGACGGTGACCGTGTGGCGGTCGACGTCCATGCGCACCGGGCCGGCCTCCAGGACCGTGACGATCGGGTCGTCGGGCTCGGCGGAGCGGCGCAGCACGGCCCGGATGCGGGCGACCAGCTCGCGCGAGGAGTACGGCTTGGTGATGTAGTCGTCGGCGCCCAGCTCCAGGCCCACCACCTTGTCGACCTCGGAGTCGCGGGCGGTGACCATGATGATCGGGACGTTCGAGTTGGCCCGCAGCTCCCGGCACACCTCCGTGCCGGACTTCTCCGGCAGCATCAGGTCGAGCAGGACCACGTCGGCGCCGGCGCGCTCGTACTCCTTGATGGCGGCGTCGCCGTCCGCGG
Organism: Glycomyces sp. NPDC047369; assembly: GCA_040643255.1. Taxonomy (GTDB): domain Bacteria; phylum Actinomycetota; class Actinomycetes; order Mycobacteriales; family Micromonosporaceae; genus Glycomyces. The sequence goes on from JBEYTX010000009.1 coordinate 169,514, forward strand.
CGACGGCCACCTCGAAGCCCTCCTTGCGGAGCATGTAGGAGAGGGCATCGGAGAACGATTCCTCGTCTTCAACTACGAGCACGCGGGTCACGAGTGAACCTTCCTAACGGGCGGCTTGCTGGCTTGTTCCGATTTCAGCCGAGTCCGGTGCCGTGGCGTCGGACGGAAGGGAACGAGCAGGCAACATCAAGGTAAACACTGATCCGGCATCGGGCATACTGGACACTTCCACCCTACCCCCGTGATTGACCGCCACATGCTTGACGATCGCCAGGCCGAGGCCGGTGCCGCCGGTCTGGCGCGACCGCGCCGCGTCCACCCGGTAGAAGCGCTCGAAGATTCGGTCCAGCTCCTCCGCGGGGATGCCGATGCCCTGGTCGCGCACCGCGATGCACACCATCTTGACACCGGACAGATGCCCGGCGGGGGACGCCACCGACGTCTCCACTTCCACGGCGGTGTTCTCAGGTGAATAGGAGATGGCGTTGCCCACGAGGTTCTTCACCGCGGTGACGAGCTGCGGCTCGTTCCCGAGCACCTCGGTGTCCTCGACGCCGGTGAGCCGGAGCTCGATGCCCTTCTCCTCGGCCGCTATCCGCGTCTGGTCGAACGCCTCCATGACGATCCGGTCGACCTCGACCGGCTCGGGGTCCGGCAGCTTCTCCGCGCCCTGGAGCCGCGACAGCTCCAGCAGGTCCGTGACCAGGTGGTTCATGCGCTTCGACTCGGAGCGGATACGGTCGGCGAAGCGCGCGGCCGCGTCGGGGTCCTCCGCGGCGTCCTTGAGCGCCTCGGAGAGGATCTGCATCGCCCCGACCGGGGTCTTCAGCTCGTGGCTGATGTTCGCGACGAAGTCGCGCCTGACGCGCTCGACGCGGTGCAGCTCGGAGATGTCCTGGAACTCGGCGACCGAGACGCCGTCGGGCAGCGGCGTGATGCGCACGCTCACCGCGCTCGGCTCGCCCATGACCTGCTTGGGGACCTCGATCTCGGCGTCCCGGTAGCGGCCCGAGCGCCGCGCCTGCGCGAGCAGCGCCCGCAGCGTCAGCGACACGATCTCGTGGTCGTCCACGAGGCCCAGGTCCCGGGCGGCGCGGTTGGTGTACAGGACGCGGTTGTGGTCGTCGACCAGGCACACGCCGGTCCGCAGCAGGCCGACGGCGGCCTCCCACGGGCGGGTGTCGGGGACGGGGGCGGTGCGCGGCTCGGGGTGGGGCGCCCCCCGGTGCCGGATCTTCATGAAGGCGGTCGCGGCGGCGCCGAAAGCGGCACCGGCGGCGAGACCGGTCAGGACGCGCCCGACGCCTCTTCCGAGGCTCTTGGGCTGCGGTTCGTTGTGGGCCACGACCCCAGATTAAGCAGGAAACGGCCCGGCGTCGAGCACCGGGCCGTTATGAAAGTCACGCGCTGTTCACCCAGCGCGGTCGTTTCCGTCTATTTCTTGCCCTGCGCGGCCACCGCGGCGGCCGCTTCGGCGGCGGCCTCGGGGTCGAGGTACTCGCCCCCGGCGACGACGGGCTTGAGGGTCGCCTCGTCGAGCTCGTACTTGAGCGGCATGCCGGTGGGGATGTTCAGGCCCACGATCGCCTCGTCGGAGACGCCGTCGAGGTGCTTCACCAGCGCGCGCAGCGAGTTGCCGTGCGCCGCGACGAGGACGGTCTTGTTCTCGCGCAGGTCGGGGACGATGCCGTCGTACCAGTAGGGGAGCATCCGCTCGAGGACGTCCTTGAGGCACTCGGTGCCGGGGCGGACCTCGGGGGCCAGGTCGGCGTAGCGGGCGTCGCCGTCCTGGGAGTACTCGGAGCCGGCCTCGATCACGGGCGGCGGCACGTCGTACGAGCGGCGCCACGTCATGAACTGCTCCTCGCCGAACTCGGCGAGCGTCTCGGCCTTGTTCTTGCCCTGGAGCGCGCCGTAGTGGCGCTCGTTCAGCCGCCACGACCGCTTCACGGGGATCCACGAGCGCCCGGCCTCGGCCAGCGCCAGCTCGGAGGTGTTGATGGCGCGGCGCAGCAGCGAGGTGTGCACCACGTCCGGCAGCAGGTCGGCCTCGGCGAGCAGCCGCCCGCCCCGCCGCGCCTCGTCCTCGCCCGACGCCGACAGCTTGACGTCGACCCAGCCGGTGAACAGGTTCTTGGCGTTCCATTCGCTTTCGCCGTGGCGAAGCAGCACGAGCGTGTAAGTCATGCCCCTATCCTGCCGCGTCCCGCCCGCCCCGCCACCCCGCTCGCCGCAAAGGTGTGGCGGCCGTCGCCTCCTCACCGCCGCCTGCGGCGCATGTGCGTGCCGGATTCGGGCCCGGCTGCAACCGGTAGCCGCTTCGCCACGTTTACCTTGTGGGACCGCCCGACCGGCCGTCCTCCGGACCCCCGTATCCCCCTTGGAGTCTCATGACCTCCCTCCGCACCCGCGCCGCCGCGGCGTGCGCGGCCCTCGCGGCCGCGCTCGTCCTCGTCGGCCTCATCCCCGCCCCCGCGCAGGCCGCGCCTCCGTACGAGGTCGACGCCTGGATCGGCAGCGACGTCTACGCCCCCTGGACCGAGGACCTCCAGCGGCAGGAGGTCGTCATGGAGCTCCGGGTCGGCTACCCCGGCGAGGAGGTGTCCGACGTCGACCTCCACGTGACCCTGGAGATCCTCGACGACCTGGGGGCGCTCGCGCTCGAGACCGACGCCCCCGGCTGCACCGCCGACGGAACAGAACTCGAGTGCGACTTCACCGACGTGTCCTCCGAGATGGACATATCGGTGCCGGTCGACCTCATCGTGCCCCCGAGCGTCGTGCCTTACAGCCACACCGAGACCAAGATCGCCATGTACGCCGACCACTGGGATCCCGTCACCTTCTACAGCTACTGGCAGTTCGTGCCTCCGGCCGGGTACGAGGCCGACTACGCGGTCGAGGTGGAGTCGTTCCAGGGAATCGAGCCGGGCGGCTCGGTGCAGCCCGCGGTCGCGTTCGAGAACCGCGGCGCGGCCGCGTTCCAGGACCTCTTCTTCCTCATGGAGTCCGGGTACGGGCTCGAAACGCATGCCGAGTACTCCAACTGCGGCGAGTACGGGACCGGTGCGATCTGCCTCCTCGACGACATCGCCGTCGAACCCGGCGCCGTGTACGAGCTCTCCCCGGACACACCGGTCACCGGCGTGCTCGACACCGACCTGCCCGGCCCCAAGGAGTACGTCTCCAGGTTCTCGGTCCTCGTCCCCGGTCAGCACTTCATCGACGTGGAGGACATCGACTTCTTCGACGCGGAGGAGGAGCTCCGCTTCGAGCCGAGCGAGCGCGGCGGCGTCCCCCGGACTCCAGGGCTCGTCATCGAGATGGCCGAGCATCCGTACGACCTCACCATGGACGCGGGACCGCTCGCAGGCGCCACCGGCGACGAGGTCGGACTCGAACTCACCGTCTCCAGCCTCGGGCCTGCGGACGCGGTTGCGTACAAGCCCGGCTACGGCTTCGCGATGGCGGTCCAACTGCCCACCGGCGTCACATGGGCGGAGACCGACGAAGACGGCACCCTGTGGTCCTTCGAAGAGGGCAACTACGTCATCTGCGTGGACGCCGCGAAGCGCCCGGACATCGCGGCCTTCGATCCGGCGCTCTACCGCGTCGAGCGCATCGACGGGTTCTGCTGGCTCCGCATCAACACCAATCGGACCTCCCTCCTGGTGGGGGAGACCGCGACGGTGGTGCTCCCCGCCGTCGTCACCGGGACCGCGGACGCCGACGACGGCCTCGCCGCGGTCGTCGAGCGGCACAGCGACGAACCGGTTCCGGACCTCGACGGGGACCCCGACAGCAACATCGCGACGATCTCGCTCGACGTCGAGGAGACTCCCGGCGGGACCCCGAGTGAGGACCCGAGCGCTTCCGGCGACCCGACCGGGCGTCCCACGGGCGACGCCTCCGGGAAGCTCCCGAAGACCGGCGCCTCGCAGACCGCGGTCTTGGCCGGCGCCGCGGCGCTGGTGATCGCCGGTGCGGTGCTGACGGCGGCCGCCCGCCGCAGGAGGACCGCCGAGTGAGCGGGTCCGGGGCGGCGCCGAACGGCGCCGCCCCGGATCAGTCCTCGGGCTTGAGGTGCTCGAAGGCTTCGAGGTTCCTGGTGGATTCGCCGCGGGCGAGGCGCCAGCGCCATTCCTCTTGGATGGAGGATTTGAAGCCGAGTTCGAGGATGGTGTTGAAGGTGTCGTCGGCGGCCTCGAGGACTTGGCCGAGGACGCGGTCGAGTTCGTCGGGGGTGATCGCGGTGAAGGGGAGGCGGCCGACGAGGTGGATGTCGTCGTTGGCGTCGGTGGCGAAGGCGACGGCGTAGAGCTTGCCGTTGCGGCGCAGGAGCTCCGCCCAGACGGCTTCGCGGTTCTCCTCGGGGCGGCGGGCGACGAAGGCCTCGACGCGGAGGGCGTGGTCCTCGAGGACGAGGCCGCATTCGGTGGCGAGCTTGCGGCGCCCGGGGAGGGTGACGACCGCCGAGCGCGGGGTGTCCAGGCGGTAGTCGGCGCCGGTCCCATCGAGGGCGGCCTTGAGTCGCTCGATCACCGGTTCAGCGTAATCGCCTGGGAGCGGCGCAGGACGGTGCGCCGGTAGGCGGCGCCGAGGCCCTCGGCGGTGGCCTGCCAGGAGAAGAGCGCGGCGTGGGCGCGGGTGCCGGCGGCGAGGCGCTCGCGCAGGGCGCCGTCGCCCATGAGGCGCCCGAGGGCGGCGGCCCAGTCGTCGGAGCGGTGGGAGTCGACGAGCATCCCGGAGGCGCCGTCGGCGACGGCGGTGGTCAGGCCGCCCACTTTGGCAGCGAGCACGGGCGTGCCGGTGGCCTGCGCTTCGAGGGCGACGAGCCCGAACGACTCGTTGTAGGAGGGGACGGCGACGGCGTCGGCGGCCCGGTAGACCTGCGCGAGCGCCTCGCCCGAGCGCGGGGTCCGCCACTGGACGCGGTCGCCCAGGCCCAGCTCCCCGGCGAGTTTCGGCAGCCAGTACAGGTCGGTGTTGGAGGGCCCGCCGACGAACACGGGGACGATCCGCTCGGCCAGGACCGGGTCGGTCTCGCGCAGGCGCGCGAGGCCGCGCAGGAGCACGTCGGGGGCCTTGGCGGGCTGGATGCGGCCGACGAACGCGACGACGAGGGCGTTCTGGGGGAGCCCGAGGGCCTCGCGCGCGGCGTACCGGTCGCCGGGGCGGAACACGCCGAGGTCCACGCCGGGGTGGACGACTTCGACGCGGCGGGCGTCGGCGGCGTAGTAGCGCTGGAGCTCGTCGGCCTCGGCGGCGGTGTTGGCGATGAGCAGGTCCGCCTCGGTGGTGATCTGCTCCTCGCCGCAGACGCGGCCGATCGGCTCGGGCTTGTCGCCCTCGGCGAGCTGCGCGTTCTTCACTTTGGCGAGGGTGTGGAAGGTCTGCACGAGCGGGACGTTCCACCGCTCGGAGGCGACCCACGCGGCCTGGCCGCTGAGCCAGTAGTGGGCGTGGATGAGGTCGTAGTGGCCGGGCCGGTTGTGGGCCTCGGCGCGCAGGAGGCCGCCGGTGAACGCGCACAGCTGCGTCGGCAGGTCGTTCTTGGAGAGGCCCTCGAAGGGCCCGGCGGGGAGGTGGTGGACGAGGACGCCGGGGGCGGCCTCGACGGTGGGGGGCTCCTCGGAGGAGGTGGCGCGGGTGAAGATCTCGACCTCGACGCCGGCGCGGGCGAGCTCGCGGGCGGTGTTGAGGACGTACACGTTCATGCCGCCGGCGTCGCCGGTGCCGGGCTGCGCGAGCGGGGAGGTGTGGACCGAGACCATCGCGACGCGGTGGACGGCCTGCTTGCGGCATCGGGCCCGGAAGGCCGGGGTGCGCCGTTGATTCACGTGTCTTTCCTCTCCCGCGGTTGCCATCCCCTAGAGCAACGCGCAAAACCCTCGCCATCCTTCCGCTTCGGCGTGCCCGGGCACAACCGCCGCACGCGCGGGAGTGACGAACTCCGCATTCCTACAAGACGATGGGCGACATGGGGGTTTCGTTCCGTTTCGTGGCCGATTGGTGACACTCGGTCGGGGGAAGCCGGAATTTCTCTCGCGACACGACCGGGAATGAGCCTCAAATCCGGGCAAGTCGTCCATGATGGGGTGACTTGTCATCACGAGGGGGGAGACAACACCATGAGCACTGCCACCGTGCCGGCCGCGAGGCAGCCCACGATGTCACCGGTGTCCAAGTTCGGCCAGGCGCACTCGCTGCGCCGCCTGCCCGTCCAGGAGCGCTCGGCCGCCCGCGTGCGCCGGATGCTCGACGCCGCCGCCGACCTGATCGAGGAGGTCGGCTACGACCGGCTCTCGACCACCGCCATCGCGCAGCGCGCCGACGTCGCGATCGGCTCGGTCTACCAGTTCTTCGGGGACAAGCGCTCGCTCGCCGAGGCGCTGTCGCAGCGGTACATCGACCTGTACTTCGAGCGCCTGACGGCCCGCTTCGACGCCGAGCCCCCCGCCGACTGGCGGGCCGGGGTCGAGGCCGCGATCGGCGAGTACGTGCACATGTACCGCACGGCGCCGGGCTTCCGCGTCCTCCACCTGGCCGACGCGATCGACCCGGGCCGGGCCGACGCGGTGACCACCGGCGGCGACGTGATCGCCGACCAGATCCTCGCGGGCCTCGCCCAGCGCTTCGGCATCGGCGGGGACGACGAGCTGGGCAAGACCGTGACGGTGGCCGTCGAGACCGGGCAGGCCCTGGTCCGCCTGGCGTTCCGCCGCGACCCCGAGGGCTGCACGGCGTCGATCGCCGAGGCCAACGGCGTCGTCTGCGACTACCTCGCCCGCCGCCTTCCGTAACAACACGTCCCAGGCCACTCTCAAGACCGCGCCGGGACGTGAGGCCGCATCGGGCCGACTAGTCTCGTAGTCGACCCGGTGCGGTCTTCTGACTTTCGAGGAGCAGCATGGCGAACACCCTTGCCGACATCCAGACGGTGCTGCGGATCAAGCCCTTCCGGCGGCTGTGGACCGTGCTCGGCCTGGCCTCCTTCGGCGACTGGCTCGCGATCTTCGCCACCGCGGGGTTCGCGCAGTCCCTGTTCGACGACCCCGCGGCGAAGGGCGCCGCGTTCTCGGCGACGATCGTGCTGCGGCTGCTGCCGTCCCTGGTGCTCGGGCCCGTCGCGGGCGTGTTCGCCGACCGGTTCGACCGGCGCAAGACCATGGCCGCGTGCGACACCGCCCGGTTCCTGCTCATCGCCTCGGTCCCCACGGTCTACCTCATCACCGACAACACGGCGTTCACCGTCGTGTGGCTCGCCGTCGCGCAGCTGTGCATCGAGGGCGCGGTCCTCATCTGGTCGCCCGCGAAGGAGGCGGCGGTCCCGAACCTCCTCCCCGCGGAGAAGTACGAGGCCGCGAACCAGCTCAGCCTCGCCACCACGTACGGCATCGCCCCGCCGCTGGCGTTCGCGGTCCTCGCGGTCCTCGAACGCGGCTCGAACGTCTGGTCCAACCTCGGGTCCTGGGCCGAGCCCATGGTCATCGCGCTGTACCTGACGGCCGCGATGTTCGCGATCCTCGCCGCCACCGTCTACTTCTTCATCCCGCAGATCTCCGGCCGCTACGGCCAGATCGCCGCGAAGACCACCAGCGTCTGGCACGACCTCGTCGAGGGCTGGTCCTACCTGCGCACGAACGAGCGGGTCCGCGGCCTCATCCTCGGGATGCTCGGCGCGTTCAGCGGCGCGGGCATCCTCATCGGCGTCGGCACCGTGTACGCGGCGACGCTCGGCGCCGGGGACGCCGCGTTCTACACCCTCGCCGTGTTCCTCTTCCTCGGCCTGGGCGCCGGGATCGCCTTCGGCCCCAAGCTCATCGGCGAGCTCTCGCGCCTGCGCTGGTTCGGCATGAGCATCGTCCTCGCCGGGGCCGGGCTCGCCATCGACGCGGTCGCGCCCCACATGGTCTTCTCCGTCATCGGCTCCGTGATCATCGGCCTCGGCGCCGGGATGGCGTTCCTCGCGGGGATCACGCTGCTCCAGCGCTCCACCGAGGACGAGATCCGCGGCCGCATGTTCGCGTTCATCGCCGTCTCCGCGCGCGTCATCCTCATGCTGTCGATGACGATCTCCGCGCCGCTCGCGGGCTGGCAGGCCGCCCGGCAGCTCGACCTCGGGTTCACCGAGGTGCAGGTGTCGATGAGCCGCATCCTCCTGTTCGTCGCCGCCGCGCTCGTCGTCTGGCTCGGCGTCACCGCGTTCCGGTCCATGGACGACAAGCCGGGCGTCCCGGTCTTCGCCGACCTGTGGTCCTCGCTGCGCGGGCGCCCGCTCTCGGCGGCCGTCCCGCTCGCCTCCGACGGCTTCTTCGTGGTCTTCGAGGGCGGCGAGGGCGCCGGGAAGTCCACCCAGTCCGTGAAGCTCGCCGCGTGGCTGAAGCTCCGCGGCTACGAGGCGGTCCTCACCCGCGAGCCGGGCGCCACCGACATCGGCATGCGCATCCGCTCCCTGGTCCTCGACTCCGGCGGCGACTCCGCGCCGTCGCCGCGCGCCGAGGCCCTCCTGTTCGCCGCCGACCGCGCCCAGCACGTCGAGAAGGTCATCCGCCCGGCCCTCGAACGCGGCGCCGTCGTCGTCTCCGACCGCTACATCGACTCCTCGATCGCCTACCAGGGCTCGGGCCGCGACCTAGGCAAGGACGAGGTCGCGTGGGTCTCCCAGTGGGCCACCGGCGGCCTCAAGCCGGACCTGACCGTGCTCCTCGACGTCGACCCCGCGCAGGGCCTGCACCGCGCCAAGGCGGGCGGCGAAGGGGACCGCCTGGAGCAGGAGCGCATCGAGTACCACGAGCGGGTCCGCGAGACGTTCCTCGGCCTCGCCGCCGCCGAACCCAAGCGCTACCTGGTGATCCCCGCGGGCGGCACGCCCGACGAGATCGCCGCCGCGGTCCGCGAGGCCGTCGCCGAGCGCCTCGACATCCGCACCCAGACCGCCCGCACCGACGCCGGCTGGCCCGGCCTCGACTCCGACAAGGCCCCCGAGCGCGGCCCCGACGAGTACGGCTGGGGCAACGTCGCCGAGGAGGCCGGTCGCGCGTGACCGTCTCCGGGGTGTTCGACGAGCTCGTGGGCCAGGACGAGGCCCGCCGGGTTCTCGCCGCGGCGGCCCGCGGCACCGGCATGACCCACGCGTGGCTGTTCACCGGCCCGCCTGGGTCCGGCCGCTCCACCGCGGCGGTCGCGTTCGCCGCGGCCCTCCAGTGCCCCGACGGCGGCTGCGGCGAGTGCCACTCGTGCCGCACGGTCCTCGGCGGCACCCACCCCGACGTCACCCGCGTCATCCCCGAGGGCCTGTCCCTCGGCGTCGACCAGGTCCGCGGCCTCATCCTCGACGCCTCCCGCGCCCCCACCTCCGGGCCCTGGCAGGTCCTCATCGTCGAGGACGCCGACCGCCTCACCGAGGCCGCCGCGAACGCCCTGCTCAAAGCCGTCGAGGAACCGCCCGAACGCACCGTGTTCCTCCTGTGCGCGCCCTCCACGAACCCCGCCGAGATCTCCGTGACGATCCGCTCCCGCTGCCGCGTCATGGGCCTGCGCCAGCCCCCGCCCGGCGCGATCGCCGACCTCCTGGTCGCCCGCGACGGCCTCGACCGCCGCGAGGCCGAGCTGTTCGCGGCCGCCGCCCAGGGCCACGTCGGCCGGGCCCGGCGCCTCGCCACCGACGCGGACGCCCGCGCGAAGCGCCACGACGTCCTCCAGATCCCGCGCCGCCTCACCGGCCTCGGCGCGTGCTTCACCGCCGCCGTCGAGCTCATCGAGGCCGCCGAAGCGGAAGCCTCCGGCACGTACACCGAGCGCTCCGCGGCCGAACGCGAAGCGCTGGAGACCGCGCTCGGCAAGGGCGGCACCGGCAAAGGCGCTTCGAGGGCCGCGCGCGGCGCCTCCGCGGCGCTCAAGGAGCTGGAGAAGAAGCAGAAGACCCGCGACACCCGCGCCCAGCGCGACTCCCTCGACCGGGCCCTGGTCGACCTCGCCGCGTTCTACCGCGACGCCCTCGCCGCGGGCTTCGGCGCCCGCGTCGACCCCGTCCACCCGGACATGGCCGACACGACCCGCGCCGCGGCCGCCCGCCTCAGCGCCGAGTCGCTGCTGCGCCGCATCGACGCGATCCTCGCCTGCCGCAAGGCCATCGAGGCGAACGTCCGCCCCCGCATCGCGGTGGAGGCGATGATGCTCTCCCTCTGGCGGGCTTGACTGTCGCACCCCCGCGCCATTGTTGAACGGGGGCTTCGCGATCGCGACACGCCCGACCGCGTGGGCCGTCAGGCGCTCACTGCGTCCACAGGTGGTGGATGAACGCGTCCTGCGCCTTCGGGATCTGGCCGCTGCGCCGCCACCGGTACCAGGCGCGCTCCTCGACGACGCGCACGCAGAAGTCCCCGTCGGTCTCGAACGGCTCTGACACGCACCGGAAGTCGTCGCGGAACACCCCGCCGGTCCAGTGCCAGACCCGCCGCCCGATCAGGTTCGGCACGTCCGACGCCGGGTACGGCCGGCGCACCGGCGGCGCGTCGGGGTCGGAGAGCCGCTCGATGAGGTACCCGGGCCGCGGGGCGCCCGTCCCGGGCTCGGGCCGCTGCACCCACACGTCCTCGGCGGGGACGAGGCTCGCGTACGCGTCCCCGTCGCCGTCCACGGCCCGGTAGTAGTCGGCCTCGGAGATCAGCGGGACCACGAGCATCCCGTCCCGCGTCACGGGGTCGTCGGCGCGGAGGTCGAACTGCCACCCGCACCCGGGCGCCCCGGTGACCACCCGCGAGGAGTGGAGGTCGAACGCCCGGCCCGCGGGCACCGGGACCAGGGCCGGAGGCGGATCCGGGACCGCGAAGGAGCTGTCCGACAAGCCCAATGAACGCTCCTGACCTTCTGTGACAACTGCGCGCAAGGGGGACCGGAGAAAGCATAGGGGGTTGGCACACTCTGGGGATTCACGGCCCGGGGCCCGGTCGTAGAGTTCTTCTCACAAGCACCGAACACTTCAAGCACCTGAGGATGGAAGACATGAGCGAGTACGAAGAGCCCACGGTCGAAGAGGACGTCACCGCTGAGGAGTACTCCGAGGAGGAGACCGCCTACACCTCCGACGAGACCGCCGACTACACCGACGACTACGGCTACGACACCGAGGTCTCCTCGGTCACCGAGTCCTTCGACGTCGACGGCGACGGCTACTCCGACACCACGATCACCGCCGACGGCGTGACCCTGATCGACTCGGACGGCGACGGCGACGCCGAGGGCGTGGCCACCGACTACGACGGCGACGGCATCAGCGACGAGCTGATCCTGGACACCGACGGCGACGGCTCCCTCGAGTCCTACGCCTCCGACTCGGACGGCGACGGCTACCTGGACACCTACGAGTCCGACACCGACGGCGACGGCTACGTCGACCAGGTCTCCGTGGACTCCAACGCCGACGGCTACGTGGACCAGGTCGCCACCGACACCAACGGCGACGGCTACACCGACGTCGTGGTCTCGGACAACAACGGCGACGGCTTCGCCGACGACATCTCGATCGACTCGGACGGCGACGGCGTGGCCGACGCGGTCCTGACCGACGAGAACGAGGACGCGTTCCTCGACACCGTCTACACCGAGACCACCCCCGAGGGCGACTCCTTCCAGTCCCAGACGGGCCAGGTCATCTAACAACCGGGTGCTTGAGACCGGACACCCCTGGCCTCAGTCCTTCCATACGCGAGGGCCGGATGCGTCGCATCCGGCCCTTCGTCGCGTCCCCGCTAGGCGGCGGTGCCGCGCAGCAGCGACATCGCCTCGGCGCGCGTGCGCGCGTCGGACTGGAGCGTTCCGCGCACCGCGGACGTGATGGTCCGCGACCCCTGCTTCCTGATGCCGCGCATGGACATGCACGTGTGCTCGCACTCGACGACCACGATGACGCCCGTCGCCTCCAGGGACTTGTACAGCTGGTCGGCGATCTGGCTGGTGAGCCGCTCCTGCACCTGCGGGCGCCGCGAGTACACCTCGACGAGCCGCGCGAGCTTCGAGAGGCCCACGATCTGGCCGCTCACCCCCGGGATGTACCCGACGTGGGCGACGCCGGTGAACGGCAGCAGGTGGTGCTCGCAGAACGACTGCACCTCGATGTCGCGCACGAGCACCAGCTCGTTGTGGTTCTCGTCGAACGAGGTCTTGAGGACTTCCGCGGGGTCGACGCGCAGGCCCGCGAACAGCTCCGCGTAGGCGCGGGCGACGCGCCGCGGGGTCTCCTTGAGCCCGGGCCGGTCCGGGTCCTCGCCGATCGCGGCGAGGATCTCGCGGACGGCGCCCTCGATGCGCTCCAGGTCCACCACGTCCTCGACGGGGCTCCCGTTGATCCTGCCGTCGATGAGGCGCGCCGCGAGGTTGTCGAGTTCAGCCATGGCGCCAAGCTTACGTTTCCGCCCCGACAATCCGAGTGCGCTTCGTCACCCGCCGGACGCGAACGGGTCCGCCTACGCAGGTAGGCGGGCCCGAGCGGCTTCGAATCAGTGTTGCCGGAGTTACGGCAGGGGCGACTGCCCCTCGGTGCCGGGGCCGACCTCGATGCCCTCCTCGGGGCCGTCGACCGGGCGCGAGCCGTTCGGCGTGGAGACCGGCGGCTGCCCGAGCTTGCGCTTGTCGGTGCCGTTGAACGGGGACATCGGCGGGCGCTTGACGACGCGCGAGGCGATCCGCTCCAGGTCCTCCTGGTTCAGCGTCTCCTTCTCGAGCAGCTCGGTGACCATCTGGTCGAGCACGTCCCGGTACTCGGTGACGATCGCGTACGCCTCGTCGTGGGCGATCTCGATGAGCGCCCTGACCTCGGCGTCCACGAGGGCCGCGATCTCGTCGGAGTAGTCCTTCTGGTGCCCGTACTCGCGGCCCAGGAACGGCTCGGAGCCGCTGGACCCGTACTTGACGGCGCCGAGCTTCGACGACATGCCGTACTCGGTGACCATGGCCCGCGCGACCTTCGTGGCCTTCGAGATGTCGTCGGAGGCCCCGGTCGTCGGGTCGTGGTACACGAGCTCCTCGGCGGCGCGGCCGCCGAGCGCGTACGCGAGCGTGTCGATCATCTCCGAGCGCGTCTGCGTGTATTTGTCCTCGGTCGGCAGCACCAGCGTGTGCCCGAGGCTGCGCCCGCGCGGCAGGATCGTCAGCTTGTGGACGGGCGCGGCGTGCGGCAGCGCGTGCGCGACCAGCGCGTGGCCCGACTCGTGGTAGGCGGTCATCTTCTTCTCGGCGTCGCCCATGACGCGGCCCTTGCGCTCAGGTCCGGCGATGACGCGGTCGATGGCCTCTTCGAGGGCGTCCGCGGAGATCGCCTTCTCGTTGTGGCGGGCGGTCAGCAGCGCCGCCTCGTTGATGACGTTCTCCAGATCCGCACCCGAGAAGCCCGGCGTGCGGCGCGCGATCGTCTCGAACTCGACGTTCGGGACGAACGGCTTGCCCTTCGCGTGCACGGCCAGGATCGCCTGGCGCCCTTCCTTGTCGGGGGCGTCCACGGGGATCTGCCGGTCGAAGCGGCCCGGGCGCAGCAGCGCCGGGTCGAGGATGTCGGGGCGGTTCGTCGCGGCGATGAGGATGACGCCCCCGCGCGTGTCGAAGCCGTCCATCTCGACGAGCAGCTGGTTCAGCGTCTGCTCGCGCTCGTCGTGACCGCCGCCCATGCCGGCGCCGCGGTGGCGGCCGACGGCGTCGATCTCGTCGACGAACACGATCGCGGGCGCGTTCTCCTTCGCCTGCGTGAACAGGTCCCGGACGCGGCTGGCGCCGACGCCCACGAACATCTCCACGAAGTCCGAGCCGGAGATCGAGTAGAACGGCACCCCGGCCTCGCCGGCGACGGCGCGCGCGAGGAGCGTCTTGCCGGTGCCGGGCGGGCCGAACAGGAGGACGCCCTTGGGGATCTTCGCGCCCAGCTCCTGGTACTTCTTCGGGTCCTCGAGGAAGTCCTTGATCTCGCGGAGCTCCTCGACGGCCTCGTCGGCGCCGGCCACGTCGTCGAACGTGGTCTTCGGGGTGTCCTTGGACACCATCTTCGCCTTCGACTTGCCGAAGTTGAGGACGCGCGAGCCGCCGCCCTGCATCTGCGACATGAAGAACAGCAGCAGCAGGACGATGAGGACGATCGGCAGCAGGCTCAGCAGGAAGCTCACGAACACGGAGGTCTCGTTGACCTCGGTGTCGAACTTGACGCCCGCGTCCTCCAGCTCGGTCGCGACGGTCTCCATCATCCCCGCGGGGAGGTAGGCCTCGACCTGGTCGCCGCTGTTCAGCGTCAGCTGGACGAGCTGCTCCTTGTCGAGGAGGTTCGCCTCCTTGACGTTCCCGTCGTTGATGTCCTTGAGGACCTCGGAGGTGGTGGCCTCGTCGTAGTCGGAGCCGCCGGACCAGAAGCTGCCGATGAGGACCGCGATGAGGGCGATGAGCACGATCCAGACGAGCGGCCTGCGGAAGAACCGCTTCCGCTCAGGTGTGGGTCTCCCGGCGTCGACCACTCGTTTTCCTCCTGCTGCGTTCGTCGCGTATTCGAGCGTGGCCGCGGTCGTGCACGGCGCGCTGGCCTCGCTGCGGCCTTGCTGGGTTTCCTTGGCCGCAAGGCTTTGACACCTCGAACGTACACGGTGTGAAGGATCGGCGTCCTATAGCGTTCGCACCCCGAAGATGGCGCTTCGCGCCGGTCGCCGCCCTTTACCCGCCCCGCCGATAGTCCGTAATTAGTACCACGGGCGGCTTGACTTCGCCCACCCAAGCCTGCGGCGCGAGCGAACGGGTGGCACCCTTGTTCCATGACGTCGGAGTTGGTCAACGAGGTGCCGTCAGCCGCGGCGCAGGACGCGGTGTTCGATCCGGATGCGTGGTACGCCGGGCAGATCGAGCGCACCATCATCACCGAGCAGGAGCTCCGCGAGAAGGTCGCCGAGCTCGGCGCGCTGGTCTCGGCGGATTACGCCGACACCGCCGACGAGCTGCTGCTCGTGGGCGTGTTCAAGGGCGCGGTCATGTTCATGGCCGACTTCGCGCGGGCGCTGACGGTGCCCGTGAAGATGGAGTTCATGGCGCTGTCGTCGTACGGCAGCTCCACGACCTCGTCGGGCACGGTGCGCATCCTCAAGGACATCGACTCCGACGTGACCGGGAAGCACATCCTGGTCGTCGAGGACATCATCGACTCGGGGCTGACGCTGTCGTGGCTGCTCAAGTACCTCGAGGGCCTGCGCCCGGCGTCGGTCTCGGTGGTCTCGATGCTCCGCAAGCCGGGCGTGCAGCGGGTCGACATCCCGGTCAAGTACGTCGGCTTCGACATCCCCAACGAGTTCGTGGTCGGCTACGGCCTCGACTACGCCGAGCGCTACCGCGAGCTGCCGTTCATCGGCGTGCTCAACCCCGAGGTGTACCAGTAGGGGAGCGCCCCGTCCGCAACCGTCCGAGGGCCCGCGCGCCGCGCGGGCCCTTTCCGTACTTACTGGGAGTTCTCCCAGTTTCGCTATAAGCGGAACCCACCGGATCACATCCGGCCCGCGCGGGCCCCGGAAGTGTCGGACCCCCGCCGGAGGATCGCACCTATCTCTCCCCTGGGCGGGTGGGGGCTGGGGATGGAACTACTACTAGCCCACCCACCCGCCCTCCGGGCGGCGCACGCCGCACCTACGGCCGGCGCGCGCAGGCGCCCGGTCTCGCGGCGCCTCGACGAAGCCCGCCAAGCCCTACGGCCGGCGCGCGCGCAGGCGCCCGTCGGCCCGGGAGACTTCGATGCCGCCGGGCAGGAACGCGGGCCCCTGTCCGCGCCAGTCCGCGACCAGCGCGTCGACCGCGGCGAGGTGCCGGTGGTTCAGTTCCGCGCCCTCGACCCCGGACTCCAGGACCCACGCCCGCAGCGCCCGCGTCCGCACCGGCCCCGGCAGCGCCGCGAGCCGCTTCGCGTCCAGCGCGCCGCGATCCGCAGCCTCACCGCCGCTCGATCCGCCGTCCGCGCTGCCGCCTCCCGGCCCGCCGACGCCCCACCGGTCGCCCCCCGCCGCACCCGCGTCCCGGCATTCGTCGAGCGCGGCCAGCGCGAACGCGTCAAGGTAGTCGGTGTCCTCGCCGACGAGCGCCGCCGTCCGCGCGAGGTTCGCGACGAGCCCCTCCCCGAGGACCGCCACCAGCGAGTCGAGCGCGGGCCGGAGCGCCGACCGCAGGTACCGCGGGTCCTCGTTGTGCGGGTCGGCCCAGGGACGCAGGCCCCGTTCGGCGCACGCCGCATGCGTGTCGGTGCGCGCGACGTCCAGGAGCGGGCGCCGGTAGCGCCCGCGCACGGCCCGCATCCCGGCGATGCCGCGCGGCCCGGCGCCGCGCACGAGGGCGAGGAGCACGGTCTCGGCCTGGTCGTCCCTGGTGTGCCCCAGCAGGACCGCGGCCGCGCCGTGCCGTTCGGCGGCCGCGTCGAGCGCCGCGTACCGGGCCGTCCGTGCGGCCCCTTCGGGCCCGCCGTCGGCGCCGACCTCGACGCGCACGGCCTCGGCCGGGTCGAGCCCGGCCCCGCGCGCCCAGTCCGCGACGGCGGCGGCGCGCTCGGCGGAGCCGTCCTGGAGTCCGTGGTCGACGCTCACGAGCCCGGCGCGCAGCCCCATGCGCGGGGCGCAGAACGCGGCGGTGTCGGCGAGTGCGAGCGAGTCCGGCCCGCCCGAGCAGGCGACGAGGACGAGCGATCCGGTCGGGAGGCCGTCGAGGCCCTCCCGGACGGCGGCGCGCAGGCGCGCCACCGCGGGCGGCAGCTTAGCCACGGGCTCCGAGGACGCGGGCGGTCCACAGCTCGGGCCGGTCGATCTCGGCCTCGGTGGGGAGGTTCGCGGGGGCGTCCCAGACGCGGTTGAACCCGTCGGGGCCGCGTTCGGCGACGACGTGGTCGACGAAGCGCCGCCCGGCCGCGTACTGGCGCATCTTCGCGTCGAGGCCGAGGAGCTGGCGCACGAACCGCTGCAACGTGGTCGGGTTGGTGCGGCGCCGGTCGAAGCGGCGGCGCAGGAGTGCGACGTGGTTGATGGAGGTGCGGCCGACGCCGTCCATGACGGACTCGGCGTGGCCCTCCAGGAGCGTCATGAGCGCCTGGATCTGCGAGATCGCCTGGCGCTGTTCGGGACTGGTCACCGCGGTCATGACGTCGGCGCCCGGTCCCTGCGGCGGCTCCTCGTCGCGGGCGGAGGCGAGGGCGCGGCGCACGGCGAGCGCGAGGCCGGCCGCGGAGGACCGCTCGGGCTCGGCGGCGTCGAAGAACGTCTGGATGAGGCCCTCGAAGTGGCTCCGCATCCACGGGACGGCCGTGAACTGGGCGAGGTGCGCGGCCTCGTGGACGGCGATCCACAGGCGGAACTCGCGCGAAGGGAGGCGCAGGCGCCGCTCGACCTCGACGATGTTGGGGGCGACGAACAGGAGCCGCCCGGTGTCGGAGGAGAACGTCTCGAACTGGCCGAGGACCCGCGAGGACAGGAACGCGAGGACGGCGCCGGCCTGGACGCCGGTGAGCCGTGCGGCGGCGCTGGGCACGCCCTCGTCCTCCGCGTCGGCGCCGAGGCCGGTGAGGAGGCGCCGGAACCCGGCGATGTTGATGCGGCTCCAGCGGGCCCGGTCGACGACGTCGACGGGCGCGGTGGCCGCGGGGACGAGCCCGGTGTAGTCGGTGACCAGGTCGATCGCGGTGCGCGCGTGGCGGTGGAGGTCGGTGACGACGTCGAGCGCGCCTTCGGGGCTCATGCGCGGGCCGCCCTTGCTGAACGCCCGCGAGCAGGAGGCTGCGGTCCGCCAGTCGACTGACGGCAGCATCGGGTTCCCTGCGGGCGGCGCCATCTTCCAAGCCTATCCAGAGCGCAGTCGTCTCGCCACCATCCCGCGCAAGCGGGTCGAACCGGCTCATGCCCGGCGGAAGCACGCGCTCACGAATTCAAATATCGAACGTCTTGAAAGTTTCGGACCGGAGATGTTACGTTCTCTCCAAGCTCGCAACATCTTGCAGGATTGCGGGCAGGAATTGCACAGGGAGCAACAATGCCTCACTCCATCGCCGGGCGGCTGCTCGCCGCCTCAGGCGGGGCCGCCCTCGCCGCGGCCGCCGTGCTCGCCGCCGCCTACCCGCAGACCGCCCCCGACGCCCCCGCCGCCGTCGACCTGGCCCCCGCCGCGGCCCTCGGCGGCGGCGACTCGATCCTCAACATGTTCGAGTGGACCTGGAACTCCATCGCCGCCGAATGCGACGGCGCCCTCGCCGACTCCGGCTACACGTACGTCCAGACCTCCCCGCCCCAGGAGCACATCCTCGGCTCCGACGCCTCCTCCGGCGAGCAGGACGCCTGGTACATCCACTACCAGCCCGTCAGCTACGAGATCGAGTCCCGCCTCGGCACCCGCGCCGAGTACGCGAACATGGTCGCGGCCTGCGAGGCGAACGGCATCGGCGTCATCGCCGACGTCGTCATCAACCACATGGCCGCCGGGTCCTCCACCCAGACCCGCTACGGCTGGAACGGCAGCGAGTACCGCCAGTTCTACTACCCCGACGCCGGGTACGACGCCGACGACTTCCACAACACCGGGTCCAACTACTGCGAGATCGGCAACTACCAGAACCGCACCGAAGTGCAGGAATGCCACCTCGTCGGCCTCAACGACCTGAACACCGGCTCCACCCACGTCCGCGAGACCATCGCCGCCTACCTCGACGACCTCATGAGCCTCGGCGTCGCGGGCTTCCGCGTCGACGCCGCCAAGCACATCTCCGCCACCGACCTCGACGCCATCATGGACCTCGTCGACGGCGACCCCTACATCGTCCAGGAGGTCATCGGCGCCGCCGGCGAGCCCATCACCGAGGCCGAGTACACCGGCATCGGCGACGTCCAGGAGTTCTCCTACTCCTACGACCTCAAGAACCACATCAACGGCTCCTCCGAGGCCCGCTACCTCACCACCATGGGCACCTCCTGGGGCTACACCTCGCCCGCGGGCGTCTTCGTCGCCAACCACGACACCGAGCGCGGCTCCCTCACCATGAGCTACAAGAACGGCCAGGACTACCTCCTCGGCGAGGCGTTCATGCTTGCCTACCCGTTCGGCACCCCCGCCTCCTACACCGGGTACGCCTTCTCCGCCAACCACTCCGGCCCGCCGCTCAACTCGGACGGCTCGGTCGCCGACGTCAACTGCGGGTCCGACGCCTTCACCTGCATCCACCGCTCCCCGTACATGAGCGGCATGGCCGGTTTCCGCGCCGCCACCGCCGGGGACGCCGTCGTCAACACCTGGGGCTCCGGCGACGCCCTCGCCTTCGGCCGCGGCGACAGCGGCCACGTCGTCATCAACGCCGGGACCTCCCCGATCACCCAGACGTTCACGACCTCGCTGCCGAACGGCTCCTACACCGACGTCATCTCCGGCTCCGCCGTCACCGTCTCCGGCGGGACCTTCACCGCCACCGTCGCCGCGAAGACCGCGCTGGCGATCTACGTCGGCAACGACTCCGGCGGCGGCAATGGCGGCGGCACCAATGACTGCGTCGAGGTGAGCGCGTACGTGACCGGCACGAGCGTCGGCGACGAGGTCTACATCGTCGGCTCCATCGCGCAGCTCGGCAACTGGACCCCGATCGCGTCCGCGCACCTCTCGGGCACCGGCTACCCGTACTGGAAGGCCACGGTCGCGGTCCCCGCCGGGACGACGTTCCAGTACAAGTACGTGATCGTCCGCGCCAACGGCAGCCTCACCTGGGAGTCCATCGGCAACCGGACCGCCACCGTCCCGGCCTCCGGATGCCTTGCGCTGAACCAGACCTGGAACACGGCCTGACCCGCACGGAGCGAAAGGGCCCCGGGCGACGCACGCCCGGGGCCCTCCTCTTATGCATCTAGCAGCCGCACAGTGCCACGGCGGTCGCGATCCCGTCCAGCGCCGCCTCGACCGCCGCCTCGCCGGAGGTCGCGCCGTTGCTGATGACCGAGAAGACGAGCTGGCGCCCGTCCACGGTGGTCAGCGTCCCGGTCAGGGAGCTCACGCCGGTGAGCGTCCCGGTCTTGGCCCGCACGACGCCCTTGCCGTCCTCGGACGCGCCGAAGCGGTCGTCGAGGGTCCCGGAGTACCCGGCGACCGGCAGGGACCCGAACACCGCCGACGACTTCGACCCGGCCGCGCCGAGCAGCAGCTGCGTGAACGCGTTCGCGGTCATCCGGTCGGTGGGGGACAGGCCCGAGCCGTCGTAGAACACCAGCCCGGTGTTGTCGACGCCCAGGCCTTCCAGGGTCGCCAGGTGCACCGACGACATCGCCGCCCATGTCATCTCGCCCTCGACGGCCAGCGCCGTCTGGAGCGCCACCGCGTCGGCGAGCAGGTTGTCGGAGGTGAGGATGAGCTCGTCGACGAGCGCCGCGAGCGGCGCCGAGTAGACCACGGCCAGCTCGGCCGCGCCCGCCTCGGCGGTCCCGTCGGCCACCGTGGCGGCGCCGAGGAGGTCCGCGAACTGCTCGGCGGCGACCTGCGCCGGGTCGGGGTAGTGCTGCGCGTACTTCTGGGTGTTGTCGACGCGGCCGCCGTCGACCATGAACGGCGCCATCGGCGCGGTCGCGGTCTCCAGGTCGGTGGCCGGGACGCCCTCGGCCTTCGGGTTGTCGGTGAACACGCTCGTGTCCAGGTACACCGTGGCGGGCGCGGTCCCGCCGCGCGCCTCCAGCACTAGGTCGGCGAGCTCCTGGAGGCTCGCGCCGTCGGCGTACTCGGTGTAGTAGCCCTCGCCGTCGACGGTCAGCGTCACGTCGCCGCCCGCGACGAGCACGACGCTGTCCTCGGTCGGGCCCTCGACCACCGTGGTCGGGATCCGGTACTCCGCGCCGAGGTGCTCCAGGGCCGCGACGGCCGTGACCACCTTCATCGACGACGCGGGCGCGAGCGGCGTGGCGCCCTCCTGCTCGAACAGGACCTCGCCGGTGAGCGCGTCGGCGAACGACGCCGACAGGCTCCCGTTCAGGCCCGCGTCGGCGAGCACCGTCGGGAGCAGCGACTGGAGGTCCGGCACGGGCGCGTCGGCGTTCGACGAGGCCAGGACCGGCGCCGGGGCGGCCGGCGGGTACGCCTCGGGCGCGGTGAACGTGCCCGTCCGCGGGGCGGCGACCGCCGAGATCTGCCACACCAGGCCGCCCGCGGCGGCTACGGTGACCAGGACCGCCAGCGCCGCGAGCACGCCGGTCAGGACCCGGCGGCGCCGCCGCGGCCCCTGCTTCCGGGGCCGCGCCGGAGCGGGCGCGGCGGGCCGGGCGTGTGGCGTACTACTCGCGACCTTGGGGTCGGCGTTGTCGCTGAGGGACATGCACAGAGACTAGGCCATTGAGAGCACTGCACAGGAGCCTGGAGGAGGTCGGCCGATGGAGTTCGACGTGACCGTCGAGATCCCCAAGGGGAGCGCCAACAAGTACGAGATCGACCACGAGACCG
The DNA here is from genome assembly GCA_040643255.1 of Glycomyces sp. NPDC047369. Taxonomy (GTDB): domain Bacteria; phylum Actinomycetota; class Actinomycetes; order Mycobacteriales; family Micromonosporaceae; genus Glycomyces. Next base: position 190,964 of record JBEYTX010000009.1, read on the forward strand.
GTCGCATCCGCCTGGACCGGACGCTGTTCACCGCCACGGTGTACCCGGCCGACTACGGTTTCATCGACGACACCCTGGGCCAGGACGGCGACCCGCTGGACGCGCTGGTGCTCGTGGAGCCCACGTTCCCCGGCTGCGTGATCCGCGCCCGCGCGATCGGCATGTTCCGCATGCGCGACGAGAAGGGCGTGGACGACAAGGTCCTGTGCGTCCCCGCGGAGGACCCGCGCAAGGACCGCTTCAAGGACATCGCCGACGTCCCCGAGTTCGACCGCCTGGAGATCCAGCACTTCTTCACGGTCTACAAGGACCTGGAGCCCGGCAAGAGCGTCGAGGGCGCGACCTGGACCGGCCGCGCCGAGGCCGAGGAGGAGGTCCGCCGCTCCTTCGACCGCGCGAAGGCCGCTGGCTACCACTCCAACCACTAGACGACACGACGACGGCCCGGACGCATCGCGTCCGGGCCGTTCGCATGCGCCCGTCAGGCGCCGACGATGTCGAGGAGCCAGGGCTTGGAGCGGGTGGCGGGCTCGGAGAGCTCGACCTTCCACCCCTGGCCGGCGAGGAAGTCGCCGAGTTCGGCCGCGGACTCGGGGCGGGCGCCGCCGGCGAGGAGGGCCCGGGCGACCTCGCCGCGGGTCGCCTTCGCCATGTGGGTGACGACGCTGCGCCGCCCGTCGGCGTCCTCTTTGAACACGCGCACGGACACGCCGCGGTCCTTGGGGCCCCACACCTGCGCGTACGCGCCGGAGCGGAGGTCGACGACGAGTTCGTCGCGCGCGCCGAGCACTTCGGCGACGGCCGGGCGCCACAGCTTCGCGAGGGTCTCGGTCCCGGGGAGCTTCGCGCTCATCGGCATCCGGTACGGCGGCACCCGGTCGGAGGGCCGCAGGAGCCCCCACAGCGGGGACGCGATGAGGACCTGCTCGCCGTCGGGCAGGTCGCCGAGGCCGAGCCGGTCGTAGAGGACGCCGTTGTAGAGCTCCCAGGCCGCGAGGGTCGGGGCGCTGCGCAGGGACCGGTTCGCCTGGACGTAATGCCGCTGCGTCGCAGGGAGTTTCAGGGTCCGCGCGGCCGCCTCCTCGTCGGCGCACAGCTCGACGAGCCGGTCGACCAGGAGTTCGCGGATGGGGTTCAGCGCCGGTGAGGAGAGTCGCCCGAGGTCGAGGGACGGACCGTCGCCTTGGACGGCCTTCCCCTCTGACGGCGGCAGCAGTATGAGCACAGCAGGCGAGTCTACCTGCCCGTCCGCCTGGTGCCGCCGGGGCCGCACCCGCGCGGCGGGCCTCCCGGGTTTTCACCCGACCGGGGGTGCACGGGCGGGCGGCGATCCGCTATAGTACATATGTTCGATTCCAGCGGGAGCGGGCCCGCCCCCACCGAGGGCCACGTGTGACGCCGGGTCGAATAGGCGCGGCGGCGGTTCTCCGCGACTGCCGCCGCGCCGTCCAGCGGCGGCGCCGAGCCCACACCGCCCGCCGCGGGTTCCACCGCCACCGGCCCGGCGGTGGAGCTTGCCCGGAGACCGTCCGGACCTCCTCCGCGAACCCCTCCCGCCATCCTGCCCGACCCCTCCGACATTCCGAGTGCCCCAGGCCATCCGGACCCCGCCACCTGCGCCCCGCCCGCCCTGATGCGGTAAGGTCCCCGGCAAGGGCCTCTAGCTCAATGGCAGAGCTGCGGACTTTTAATCCGTAGGTTCTCGGTTCGAGTCCGAGGGGGCCCACCATCTTGGACGGTTCGGGCGGTCGGCCTGGACCGTCTTTTTCCTTTGCTGGAGCCGGATGTCGTTGAGCAGCAGCGGCTGAATGCTGCGGCCGAATCGTTCATGTCGTGAATGATTCTGGTAATGTATTATTTCCTCCATGAATCGACTGTCTGCGGACCTGACCTCCTCGCTCGCCTTCCAGCTCGGCGTCCTCGGTACGACGGTCACCGACCTCATCTCGGCCCGGCTTGCGCCGCTGGGGCTGCGGCCGAAGCATGCGGGGCTGCTCGCGCTGCTGGCGAGCGGCGGGGCGCGGTCGCAGGCCGAGGCCGCGGAGGTCATGGGGGTCGCGCCGAGCCTCATGGTGAACCTCGCCGACCGGCTCCAGGAGCTCGGCGCCGTCACCCGGGAGCGCGATCGGGGGGACCGGCGCCGCCAGGTGCTCGCGATCACTGAGGACGGCCGGGCGCTGCTCAAGTCCTGCAACGGGTTCGCCGCGGGCATCGACGAGGACCTCACCGCGGACCTTGACGCGGCGGAAGTCCAGGTCCTGCGGCGTGCGCTGGCGGTGATGAGCGGGTTTCCCGCGTCGCGGGAGTTGTGACCTGGGGCATGATCGGCACCTTGGTGTTCATCAGGCTTGCCCGAGGGTTTCCTGCGGCGTAATGAGCCGGTGACACCGGACGGGCATTGTTGTCCGCGAGGCCCCGGGGGACCGCGATCCGGTCGGGCCTCATGCCGCACCGGCGCGGCACGCATCGTGCATCACCGGGAAGGAAACACCATGGACCACTACGCGATCCTCGCGATCCAGATGCTCAAGACCGAGGCCGAGTCGGCGCTGCCGAACGCGCCCGTGGTCGAGGACCGTCCCACGCTCCTCGACCGCATCGTCGGCGGCTTCGCCGCCGCCCGGCACGGGTTCATCGCCCGCGACCTGCGCGTCCGCGGCGACTTCGCGGCCCTGCCGTCGCGCGCCGACGTCCGCCGCGCCGCTTAGCGCGAACGCGGTCAGGGCCCGGAAGGCGATGCCTTCCGGGCCCTGGCCTGTGTCGTCCTAGTTGACCTGCACCCCGTCGATGTACGCGCGCTCCACCGTCGAGTAGTAGTCGAGCGGGTCGCCCGACCACACGCAGAAGTCGGCGTCCTTGCCCGCCTCGAGCGAGCCGAGCCGGTCGGCCACGCCCAGGACCTCCGCGGGGTTGATCGTCACGGCCCGCAGCGCGGTCTCGCGGTCCAGGCCCGCCTTCACGCACTCCATGACCTGCACGATCAGGTACTGGATCGGCACCACCGGGTGGTCGGTCATGATGACGAGCTTGACGCCCGCCTCCGCCATCCGCACGGCGTTCGCGGGGAACCGCTTCGCGGTCTCGACCTTCGCGCGCGCCGTCAGCAGCGGCCCGAACAGGACCGGGATGCCCTTCTCCGCGATGACGTCGGCGAGCAGGTGCGCCTCGGTCCCGTGGTCGAGCACCAGCTCGTACCCGAACTCGTCGGCGACGCGGATCGCCGTGGCGATGTCGTCGGCGCGGTGGCAGTGCTGGCGCCAGGGGATCTCGCGGTCGAGGACCTTGACGAGGTTCTCCAGCTTCAGGTCCCGGTCGGGGCTCTCGGCCGCGCGGTGCTTCTCGGCGGCGATGAACGCCGACCGCAGCACGCCCGCGGTCCCCATGCGGGTCTTCGGGGTCTGGCCCTTGTCGCCGTACACGCGCTTCGGGTTCTCGCCGAGCGCCGACTTGATCCCGGCGGGGGAGCGGACCACGAGGTCGTCGACGCGCCGGCCCCCGGCGGTCTTGACGACGACGCACTCGCCGCCGATGACGTTCCCGGACCCGGGGTTGATGCACGCGGTGAGCACGCCGCCGGCGAGCGCGTCCGCGAACCCGGCCTCGGCCGGGTTGATGCCGTCGAGGGCCCGCACGTGCGCGGTGTTCGGGTCGGTCATCTCGTTCGTGTCGTCGCCCGCCCAGCCCTCGCCGGTCTCGTGGACGCCGAGGTGGGTGTGGGCGTCGATGAGGCCCGGGACGATCCACTTGCCGGTCGCGTCGACCCTCTCGACCCCGGCGGGGACGGCCAGGTCGGGGCCGCCGACGGCGCTGATGCGGCCGTCCTCGACGATGATGACGCCCTGCTCGATCGGAGCCGACGTGATGGGGACGATCGTCGCGCCGGTGAGCGCGTACGCGGCATGGGACATGGACCCGCCTTCGGATTCGACAGCAGCTTGCCGCCCAATCCTGCCGCATCAACTAGCCGAGCGGCTAATTGTTGACCGTATTGTGACCGGCCCTCACCCGGCCGGGTGTCACGACGCCCACCGGATGATCTCCTTCGTCACCGTCTCCGGCGCCTCCTGCTGCGGGAAGTGCCCCACCCCGTCGAGGAGCTTCCACTCGTACCGCCCGTGCACGTACCGCCCCGAGCCCTGCGCCGTCCGCGGCAGCACGCACGTGTCGAGCGCCCCGTGCAGCTGGAGCACCGGCACCGGCGTCGGCCGCTGGAGCAGCTTCACGAACCGCCGCCCCGCCAGCCCCACCGACGTGCGGAACGGCCACCGGAACGCCTCCAAAGCGCAGAACGCCGCCTGCGGGATCTGGATGACGTCCCGGCACGCCCGCACGTACTCCTGGAAGTCCCGCGTGCCCCGCCAGCCCGGCCCCGACCACGCGTACATCAGGTCCGCCACTTTCCTTGCGTCCCAAGCGGTCAGCTTGTGCTCGTAGCGGGGCATCTGGAACGCGAACAGGTGCCGCGACGCCGACAGCTGCCCCTTCGGGTCCACCGCGAGCGCCGCGCGCTGGCGCAGCGGGTGCGCCGCGCCGAGGACCACGAGGGACTTGAACTGCCTGGGGTGGAACGCCGCCGCCGCGAACGCGAGGATCCCGCCGAGGTCGTGCCCGACCACCGTGGCCTCGCGCTCGCCGAGGGCCCGGACGAGCCCGACGACGTCGGCGGCCATCGTGTACGCGTCGTAGCCCTTCGGCGGCTTGTCGGAGGCGCCGTAGCCGCGCAGGTCGGCGGCGACGACGCGGAAGCCCGCGTCGGCGAGCGCGGGCATCTGGTGGCGCCACGCCCACCAGAACTCGGGGAAGCCGTGCAGGAGCAGGATGAGCGGGCCTTCTCCGGCCTCGGCCACGTGGAAGCGCGAGCCGTTGGCGTCGACTTGCCGGTGCGTCCAGGGGCCCTGCTTCAGGGCGGCGCTGTCGGCGAAGGTCTTGCGGGTCACGCGGACAGCGTACGAGGTGACGGGGAGGTCACGGCGGGCCGCCGGGCGGGGCGTGGCCCGGACCGTAGATCCCGTTCCGCGCACGGAACGGGACCTGCGATCCGCGGCCGCTAGTCCTCCTTGCCGCCCTGGAGCCCCGTCTTGATGCGGCTCATGACGGTGTTGTCGGCGAGCGTCGTGACGTCGCCGATCTCGCGGTCCTCGGCGATGTCGCGCAGGAGCCGCCGCATGATCTTGCCCGAGCGGGTCTTCGGCAGCTCGGCCACGATGATGACCTGGCGGGGCTTCGCGATGGCGCCCAGCGTCTTCGCGACGTGCCCGCGCAGCTCCGCGAGGTGCTCGGGGCTCGACTCCGACTGCCCGCGCAGGATCACGAACGCGACGATGCCCTGGCCCGTCACCGGGTCCGACGCCCCCACGACCGCGGCCTCCGCCACGGTCTCGTGGCTCACCAGCGCCGACTCCACTTCGGTCGTGGAGATGTTGTGCCCGGACACCAGCATGATGTCGTCGACGCGGCCGAGGAGCCACAGGTCCCCGTCGTCGTCCTTCTTCGCGCCGTCCCCGGCGAAGTACATGCCATCGAAGTGTGCCCAGTACGTGTCGAGGAACCGCTGGTCGTCGCCCCAGATCGTGCGGAGCATCGACGGCCACGGCTCGCGGATCACCAGGAACCCGCCGCCGCCGTCCGGCACCGACCCGCCCTGCTCGTCGACCACGTCGACGCTGATCCCCGGCAGCGGCCGCTGCGCCGAGCCCGGCTTCGTCGCCGTCACGCCCGGCAGCGGCGACACCATGATCGCCCCGGTCTCGGTCTGCCACCACGTGTCCACCACGGGCGTCGACCCGCCGCCGATGTGCTCGCGGTACCAGATCCACGCCTCGGGGTTGATCGGCTCGCCGACCGACCCGAGGACCCGCAGGCTCGACAGGTCGAACTTCGCGGGGACGTCGTCGCCCCACTTCATGAACGTGCGGATCGCCGTCGGCGCCGTGTACAGGATCGTCACCCCGTACTTCTGGACGATCTCCCAGAACCGGCCCGTGTGCGGCGTGTCCGGGGTGCCCTCGTACATGACCTGCGTGGCGCCGTTCGACATGGGCCCGTAGACGATGTACGAGTGCCCGGTGACCCAGCCGATGTCGGCCGTGCACCAGTAGACGTCGGTCTCCGGCTTCAGGTCGAACACCGCGTGGTGCGTGAACGACGCCTGCGTCAGGTACCCGCCCGAGGTGTGCAGGATGCCCTTCGGCTTCCCCGTCGTCCCCGACGTGTACAGGATGAACAGCGGGTGCTCCGCGTCGAACGGCTGCGCCTCGTGCTCGTCGGAGGCGCCGCCGACGGCGTCCTCCCACTTGACGTCGCGGTCGCTCCAGGCGACCTCCTGCCCGGTGCGGGTCACCACGAGGACCTGCTCCACCGACGGGCACGACTCGAGCGCCTCGTCCACGGTGGGCTTGAGCGCGAACGCCTTCCCCTTGCGGAACCCGCCGTCGGCGCAGATCACGAGCTTCGCGCCCGCGTCGTCGATGCGGCTCGACAGCGCCGCGGCGCTGAACCCGCCGAACACCACCGAGTGCGGGGCGCCGATGCGCGCGCACGCCAGCATCGCCACCGCGGCCTCGGGGATCATCGGCATGTAGATGACGACCCGGTCGCCCGCCTCCACGCCGAGGTCCGTGAGCGCGTTCGCGGCCCGCTTCACCTCGTCGAGGAGCTCCGCGTACGTTACCGCGCGCGTGTCGCCCGGCTCGCCCTCGAAGTGGATCGCGACCCGGTCGCCGAGCCCGTTCGCCACGTGCCGGTCCAGGCAGTTCGCGCTGACGTTCAGCTCGCCGCCGGTGAACCACTTCGCGAACGGCGGGTTGTCCCAGTCCAGGACCCGGTCCCAGTCCTTCGACCAGTCGAGCCGGCGGGCCTGGGCCTCCCAGAACGCGAGGCGGTCGGCGGCGGCTTCGTCGTAGGCGGCCGCCGTGACGTTCGCCGCCTGAGTGAACCCGGGGGACGGCGGGAAGGTCCGGTCCTCCGACAGGAGATTGGCAAGCGTCTCTTGCGGGGTATCTGCCACTGGTATTGGCTCCTTACAGATCTACGCGCCAATGCGCGACTGTGAGGCGGGTCTATGTCCGGTAACACTACCGCGCATCCGGCGACACGGAACGTGCCCCTGAGGCGGGCACCGGCATCTGGGACCTCCCGGCGCCGAACGGTCCGCGGGCGGGCGCCCGGCGGCCGCCGGGCGGCCCGATTCGCTCGACTCGGGGACCCTTGCGCGCCGATTCGCCGGGTATCGTCGGAGCGGTGTCGACCCGCGAAGTCCGATACTGTTCTGTGACTGCCCTCTAGCCCGCCCGGTGCGCCGTTTGCGTGCTCCGCACTAAAGGTAAGGTTCCGCCCGTGGATCCTCTCGCGCCTCTCCTCGAACTCTCCGAGGTCGCCGACGCCCTCGAGAACGCCCGAGCCGGCGTCGACCGCATGCTCTGGCACGAGGCCCTGCGCGGCGGCGAGGCGGGCGAGGCCCTCGTCGGCACCGAGGTCGCACTGCACAGCGCCTCGGCGACGCTCGCGCTCGACGGGTACGACTGCGACGTGGAGCGCCTGCGCGCCGGGGACTTCGACGACCCGGTCGTCTCCGGGGTCCTGGCCGTCACCGACGCCCTCCCCTCCCTGGCGGGCGTCTGGCCCGTCTCCCCCCGCTACGTCCTCGCGAAGCTCCACCTGCTCGCCACCCGCGACCTCCCCGACGCCGGCGTCGACTTCGAGCCCGGCCGCATCGAGATCGACGAGTCCGGGTCCGCGCGCATCAACGCCCTCTGCGCCCTCGTCACCAACCCCACCAAGGAGATCCCGGCCGCGATGGCCGCCGCCGTCGTCCACGGCGAGCTCCTGTCGGTGCGCCCGTTCCCCGTCGCCAACAACGTGGTCGCCCGCGCGGCCGCCCGGCTCGCGCTGGCCAGCAAGGGACTCGACCCGAAGCTGCTCATCACCGTGGACGCCGGGCACCTGGAGCGCCAGCCGGAGTACGTGGGCGCGCAGCGCGCCTGGTCGACCGGGACGCCCGACGGGGTCCGGTCCTGGCTCAAGCACTACGGCAAGGCCCTGGAGGCCGGGGCGGCCGAGACGCTCCAGATCTGCTCGGAGCTCATGAAGGACGCGTAAGGCGCCTCATGAGGTGAGTCCCTCACCCCATAAGGCGCCCTTGGCTTCCTTACCCGCGTACGGCCTTGCGCCTTACTCGCCTGCGAGTTCGGCGCGCAGCTTCTCCTTCTCCTCGCGGCGGCGCTTCACGCCCGCGTCGATGTGCTCGATCATCGCCTCGCGCTGCTTCTTCAGCAGCACGAACCCGAGGACCATCGACACGAGCAGGCCCGCGGCGACCGCGAGCAGCGCGTTGATGAAGAACATCAGGGGGACGGCGACGACGGCGACGAGCGCCACGCGCGCGAGGTAGAACTTGGCGACCGGGTTCATGCGGGCCGCTCCTCTCCGAAGGTGCGGACCCCTGCGTACCACAGGGGCGCGTAGACGAGTGCTGCGGTGAGTCCGGCGAGGCCGCCGGTGAGCATCGGCGGCCACGTCGGGGGCAGGAGCACCCCGACGGCGAGCCCGGCGCCGAGGCCGAGGACCACGCCGACGAGCATGACGCCCCAGCGGGCCGCGCCGCCGTAGCGCCGGAACTGCTCGGTGTACGCCCACACGGTCGGCAGCGCGGCGATCCACCCGGAGGTCTCGCCGAACGGCCGCCCGCTCGGGAACACGAACAGCAGGTCGATGACGGCGAGCACGACCGCGCCCATCACGAAGTACGCGAGCGCGGTCCCGACCAGCTGGCCGAGGGTCCCGGCCGCCTCGGGCCTCTCGGGTTTCGCCTGCGCCACTAGAACTTCACGGACTGCGGTTCGGCCCGGCGCTCGGCGATCGTCTGGGGCCCTTCGTACTCGCGCACGACGTCGTAGCGCGTGTTGCGCTCCACGGGCCGGAACCCGGCGTCGCGGATGAGCTCCAGGAGGTCGTCGCGGGTCATCTTGTCGGGCGTGCCGTACTCGTCGGCGTCGTGGGTGATCTTGTACTCCACGACCGAGCCGTCGAGGTCGTCGGCGCCGAACGACAGCGACAGCTGCGCGACGTCGAGGCCGTGCATGACCCAGAAGCACTTGACGTGGTCGAAGTTGTCGAGCAGGAGCCGCGACACCGCGAAGACCTTGAGGGACTCGGCCGGGCTCGCCATCGTGGTGCGCGCTTGGAGCTTGTTGCGGATCTTCCCGTCCTTGGAGTCGTGGAAGTCGTGCTGGTAGCGCAGGGGGATGAACACGGCGAAGCCGCCGGTCTCGTCCTGGAGCTCGCGCAGGCGCAGCACGTGGTCGACGCGGTGGCGGGGCTCCTCGATGTGGCCGTACAGCATCGTCGCGGGGGTGCGCAGGCCCTTCTGGTGGGCGAGGCGGTGGATGCGCGACCAGTCCTCCCAGTGGCACTCGTGGTCGACGATGTGCTGGCGGATCTCCCAGTCGAAGATCTCGGCGCCGCCGCCGGTGAGCGACTCCAGGCCCGCCTCGATGAGCTCGTCGAGGATCTCGTCGGCGGACAGGCCGGAGATCTTCTCGAACCACTGGACCTCGGTGGCGGTGAACGCCTTCAGGTTCACCTCGGGGAGGGTCTCCTTGAGGGCCTTGAGGACCCGCGGGTAGTAGCGCCACGGGAGGGTCGGGTGGAGGCCGTTGACGATGTGCAGCTCGGTGGGGGCGTCGCCGCGCATCTGCTCGGCGAGGGCCACGGCCTGCTCGACGCGCATCGTGTACGCGTCGGCCTCGCCGGGCTTGCGCTGGAACGAGCAGTACGCGCAGGACGCGGAGCACACGTTGGTGAGGTTGAGGTGGCGGTTGACGTTGAACATGGTCCGGTCGCCGTTCTTGGCGGTGCGGACCCCGTGCGCGAGGCGGCCGAGCCACGCGAGGTCGTCGACCTCGTACAGCCCGACGCCGTCCTCGAAGCTCAGCCGCTCGCCCGCGGCGAGCTTCTCCTCGATCCCGGCCTTGAACCTGGCGGTGTCGTCCATGGCGCTCCCAACGTTGTCGCGTTCGGTGCCAGCGTAGCGCCGCGGCCACGCCGCGGCCGCCGCGCACGATTCGCTTGTGAGGCCGCTGGCGCGGCGGGCGGCGGCCCGAACGTGAACGGAGGGTCCCGGCATATCGGACACCCGGGGACCCCCCATTTCAAATCTACCGCCGGGGTGCGACACGGGTCCCGGACCGATGCGGACGGTTCCGCCGGAGTGGTTCGACACCGAGTGGCGGCCAACACGATCGGTGTCCGGAGGCAACCGTGGATGCGAAGGTTGCGTGTCTTCGGTACAGTATCCGTGGCTCCCCCCACAGAAGGACACCTCACATGCGCGTTTCACGGTTCGGTGCCCGCATGATCGCCGCCGCGAGTGCCGCGGCCGTCGTCTTCGGCGGGGCGCTGCCCGCGTTCGCCGAACCCGGCGTGACGGTCCCCGACGACGGCTCCCGCCCGCTCGGCGGCGCCGGCGACGACACCCCCGTCACCAACCCGGAGACCGCCGACGGCCCCCTGGGCGACCAGGTCACCGCCGCCTCGATCGAACTCGCGCAGCTCGCCGAGGAGACCACCGCCGCGCAGGACGAGTGGACCGCCCGCGAGACCCGCCTCGCCGCCGCCCAGACCGAGTGGACGGCGACGAGCGCCGAGCTCGCCGCCGCGCAGGACGCCCTCGACTACGCCGCGGGCGAGGCCTACGCCGACACCGCCGGGGTCCCCGACACTGAGCTCCCCGACCTGTCCGGGCTCGCGCCCCTCGGCGGCGAGTGGGACCTGCCCGCGCTGTCCTCCGACCGCGACGAGGCCGCCACCGCCGAGCAGGTCGCCCGCGCCGCCTACGACGCCGCCGTCCTCTCCGCCGACCGCGCCGAGACCCGCTACCTCGCCCTCGACACCGAGTTCGACGCCGCCCAGGCCGCGCTCGACCTGCTCGTCGAGCAGAACCGCGAGGCCCTGGAGCAGCTGGAGCGCGAGCGCGAGGCCGCCGCCGCCCAGTACTCCGACGACTTCTCGTCCGAAGTCGACGGCTGGGACGCCGCCCCCGAGGCGAAGAAGGCCGTCGAGTACGCGCTCGCGCAGCTCGGCGACCCGTACGTGTGGGGCGCCGAGGGACCCGACTCGTTCGACTGCTCCGGCCTCGTCCAGTCCGCGTACGCCTATGCGGGCGTGAGCCTCCCGCGCGTCGCCGCCGACCAGTACAACGCGACCCGCGACAAGCCCGTCGACGTCGAGAAGCTCCTCCCCGGCGACCTCCTCTACTGGTGGGACGACCCCGGGAACTGGCAGTCCGTCTACCACACCGGCATGTACCTCGGCGACGGCAAGATGATCCAGGCCCCGCGCACCGGCGACGTCGTGAAGATCTCCTCGATCTGGTTCACGAACTTCGCGGGCGCCCACCGGGTCGTCGACGCGATCCAGACCGACCCCGACGCGGAGAACCCGACGCAGACCCCCGGCGAGCCCAGCTCCCCGGACGACGACCCGACCACGAGCACGCCGCGGCCGACGCCCAGCGAGACCGACTCGCCCAGCCCCGACCCCGAGCCCACCGACAGCGAGTCGCCGTCCGAGTCCCCCTCGCCGAGCCCCACCGACGACCCGCAGACGCCCACCGAGGACGAGGGCGAGTCGCCCACGCCGACGCTCGCCGACACCGTCGCCGGGACGCTCCTGCGCGAGACCGCGGCCTGAGGGGCGTCCCCGGGTAGTGGGAAGGCGTGCACGCGACGCGACCGGATGATGGCACGATGGTCACCGAGGTGCCCGAATGACGACGCTCCAGCCCCGAGGAGGCTTCCGTGGACGGAAACAGCTGTAGCTCCTGCGGCCAGCGGCTCACGTCCGGGCAGCGCCGCTGCCCCCAGTGCGGTGCCCCCCTGCCGCCCCCGATCGGCGGCTTCCCGGCGGAGCCGAACTACCCCCCGCCCGCCGGGTACGGCGCGCCGTCCTATGCGCCTCCCGGTGCGCCCCAGGCGTACGGCGCGGCCGCGGTCCCCCAGTACGCCCCGCCCGGCGAGCCCCAGGGCTACGCGCCCCCGCCCGAACCCCAGTACGCGCCGCCCGGCGCCTACCAGCCCACCGCCCAGCCCCAGCCGCCCGCGCCGCCGGTGAACCAGGGCTACGCCGCCGTCCCGCCCCCGAACCAGCCGTACGGCGCCCCGCAGCAGCAGTGGGGCCCGCCGCCCGCCCAAGGGTCCGCCGCGGTCCCGCCGCCCCAGGCCCCGCAGGGCCAGGCCGCCGTCCCGCAGTACGGCTCGGCCCCGGTCCCGCCGCCCGCGCCCGCCTACGGCGCCGCGCAGGTCCCCGCGTACCCGCCGCCCGCCCCGCAGGGCCAGTACCCGCCCTACCAGCCGCCGCAGCCGCCCGGCCCGCCCTACCAGTCCGCCCCGCCCTACCAGTCCTCGCAGTCGCTGCCGCCCGTCGCGGCCGCACCGCCGACGGTCCCGCCGGTCTCTCCGCCGCCCCCGGCCTTCCCGCCCCCGGCCGCGAACCCGGCGTTCACCGAACCGCCCTCGGCGTCCTCCCCGGTCACCGGCCCGCCCTACGCGCCCCCCGCGAGCAGCGGCTTCAGCCTGCCGTCCGCGGACTCCGGCATGTTCGCGCCCCCCGCGGCCCCGCCCGCCCCGGACCTCCCGGCCCCGGCCCCCGACGGCACCCAGATCCTGCGCCGCACCCCGCCGCCCGTCGACGCGCCCTTCGCCGACCCGGGCCCGACCGCGCCCGCTGTCCCCGAAACCGCCCCGCCCGGGTTCAGCGTCCCCTCCTCCGAGAGCAGCCCCGGCGCCGCCTACGCGCCCGGCTTCACCGTCCCCGGCGCCGAACCCGCCGAACCGGCCGTCAGCTTCAGCAGCCCCGCCGCGGCGAGCCCCGCCCCCGAGCCCGAACCGGCGCCGCCCGCCGCGCCCCCGGCCCCCGCGCCGGCCGCCGAGGACGACGACGAGGACGCCGCCTGGGACGCCCTCCCCGACCCCGAGGACCCCGACGACGACGCCGAGCTCGACGAGGACGACGAGTCCGCGCTGGCGGGCCTCGGCGACGACGTCCCCGGCGAGTCCCTGCCGCCCGCGCCCGACGGCGCGCCCGGCCTGGACGACGACGCCGAGTCCGTCGTGGAGCCCGAGCTGGAGGAGGCGCTCGCGGTCGCCGCGGTCGTGGACGCCCCGAGCCCCGGCGCCGACCTCGTGGAGACCGCCGACGCCGCCGCCGACCTCGCGGCCGCCGTCGAGGACGTCCCCGAGCCGGTGATCGGCCTGGGCGCCAAGGCGTTCAGCGACGCCGTGATGAGCGACGCCGTCGCGAAGGCCGCCGCGGACCTCGAATCCGGGGTCACCGTCAACGAGCGCACCGCCGACCCGGTCGCGGCCGAGACCCCCGCCTCCGGAACCGACCCGGCCGCGGTCGACCCGACCCCCGACCCGACTCCGCCCCCGGAACCCACGCCGCCGCAGCCGATCCCGACCCCGCCGGTCCCCGAGCCGCTGCCGGAGCCGACCCCGGTCCCCGAACCGGAGCCGGTCCCGCACCCCGAGCCGACGCCGCCGCAGCCCCCCGCGCCCGGCCCCGTCCCGGACCCCGAGCCCGTGCCGCGCCCCGAGCCGACCCCGCCGCCGTCGTACCTGTACGCCGACGACAGCCCGTTCTCCGACGCCGCCCCCTACGAGGAGCCGTTCCCCGCGCCCACACCGGCCGCGAAGGAGGAGGACGCCCCCGTCGAGGCCGACACGCCCCCGGCCGAGGCCCCCGAGGAGGGCCCGCGGACCGAGGCCGAGTCGTCGCGCAAGAAGATCGTGAACGCGCCCGACATCAGCCTGTTCGAGGAGCCGAGCACCAAGACCGGCGCGCACAAGCTGCCGCCCGCGTCCTGGCCGCCCGCCGACGAGGAGGAGGGCTACCGGCGCGGCCGCGCCCGCGTCCAGAACCACCTCGACCGCTCCGAGCTGCCCGAGCACATCCCGCTCCCGCGCCCCACCGTCTACGGCGCCAAGCCCGAGGACGGCGACGCCGGGTCCTGACCCGCGCCGAGTCCCGACCGCTCTGTGCCCCGTCCTGCTGCAATAGCCCGAAAAACGTCCGCCGTCCCCGCGCCCGGTCCATGCTGTTGCAGAAGGGCCGCCGCGGCGGCCCGGCGGCGGCGACCACCAGGTCCGGGCGCCGCTGAACCGGGGGAGGGGAGCAGCATGGCCGAGCGCCGTGTGAAAGTGAGCACAGAGGTCGGCATCCAGGCGCGGCCCGCGACCGTGTTCGTGGAGACCGCGGCCTCGTCGCCGGGCGAGGTGACGATCGCGAAGACCGGCGAGGGCCAGTCGCACGACGCGAAGTCGATCCTCCAGGTCCTCGTCCTCGACGTGCGCCCCGGCGACGAGATCGTCCTGACCGGCGACGACGAGGACGTCCTCGACCGGCTCGTCGCGCTCGTCACCGACGACGAGACCGCCGGCGCCGACGGCGGCAAGGACCTCGCGGACATCGACGAACGCTGAAGCGTCCGTGACGCCGGCGACGCCGCCGCCCTCTCGGGACGGTCCTAGGACCCGGGAGGGGGCTACCGTCGGATGCGTGAACAACGCGCGACGCCCGAGGGTCGGCCACATCGCCTTCCTCAACTGCATGCCCATCTACTGGGGACTGGCCCGCACGGGCGCGCTGCTCGAGTTCGAGCTGCGCCGCGACGCGCCCGACGAGCTGAGCCGCCTCCTCGTCGAAGGCGACCTCGACATCGGCCCGATCACGCTCGTCGAGTACCTGAAGCACAGCGACGACCTGCTGCTCATCCCCGACCCCGCGGTCGCCGCCGACGGCCCCGTCCTCAGCGTCAACCTCGTCTCGAAGGTCCCGCTCGCGGACCTCCCCGCCGAGCCGCGCGTGTCCCTCGCGTCGTTCTCGCGCACCGGGGTCCTCCTCGGCAAGATGCTCCTGGAGGACCGGTACGGCCGCAGGCCCGCCTACCGGGTCACCGCCCCCGACGTCGCGTCGGCGCTCGACGGCGCCGACGCCGCCGTCCTCATCGGCGACGAGGCCCTGCGCGTCCACCACGACCCGCAGGGGACGCACGTCCTCGACCTCGCCGCCGAGTGGAAGGACTGGACCGGCCTGCCCATGGTCTTCGCCGTGTGGGCCGTGCGCCGCGACTACGCCCAGGCCCACCCCGGGCT
The DNA here is from genome assembly GCA_040643255.1 of Glycomyces sp. NPDC047369. Lineage (GTDB taxonomy): Bacteria > Actinomycetota > Actinomycetes > Mycobacteriales > Micromonosporaceae > Glycomyces. The sequence continues at coordinate 206,113 of JBEYTX010000009.1, forward strand.
CGTCAAGGACGTCCACCTCGCGTTCCGCGACTCCGTGCGCCTCAGCCGCGCCGAGATCGACGCGGTCGTCGCCTCCGCGGCCCGCTGGGAGCCCTTCGCGCCCGCCGCGCTCGCCGAGTACTTCGACCGCCTCCAGTTCGGCCTCAGTGAGCGGCACCTCGCCGGCCTGCGGGAATTCGCCTCCCGCGCGGCCCGTTACACGGAAGTGAAGGACCTTTCGCCCGAAGGGCCCGAATTCTTCGACAGCGACGCCAGCGACATCTGAAGCACCGACGCACCCCTGGGAAGACGAGAGGACCGCCCCGTGGCCATCGAGCTGAACAAGCCCCGCAAGAACCGCCCCGCGTGGCACAAGCTCACCGTCAGCGCCGTCCGGGCCCTCACCGGCGACGCCGTCGAAGTCACCCTCGCCGTCCCCGAGCACCTGCGGCCCGCGTTCGACTTCAAGCCAGGCCAGCACCTCACGTTCCAGCGCGTCGAGCCCGACGGCTCCGAGGTCCGCCGCTCCTACTCCCTCGCCTCCACCCCGCGCGAGCTCGCCGAGCGCGGCACGCTGCGCCTGGGCATCCGCTCGATCCCCAAGGGCTCCTTCTCCGGCTACGCGAACCGGAGCCTCCAGCCCGGCGACGTCCTCGAAGTGCTCCCGCCGCTCGGGCACTTCTGCACCGACATCCGGCCCGACCGCCACTACGGCTCCGTCGTCGCCGGGTCCGGGATCACGCCGATCATCGCGATCGCCACCGCCGCGCTCGAATCCGGCGCGACCGTGACCCTCCTGTACTCCAACCGCACCGAGGACACCACGATGTTCCTGCCCGAGCTGCGGGAGCTCGAACGCGTCCACGGCGACCGGCTGCGCCTCCACCACGTGCGCACCCGCACTGAAGGTCCGACGCCGCTGCTCACCGGGCGCCTCACGCCCGAGCGCCTCCGCGAGGTCCTCGCGACGGTCGTCGACGCGGGCGAGGTCGACGAGTGGTTCCTGTGCGGCCCGTACGAGATGGTCCTCGGCGTCAAGGAGGTCCTCGAGGAGGCCGGGACCGGCGAGATCCACACCGAGCTGTACACGGTGTAGCCCGAACCCGCGAGTAACCCACGAGTCAATCCGTTCGGGCGCACTGTCCCGCAGGGCCCCGGGGCGGATACGCTTCGTGCATGGCCGAGATCGACGACATCCTCGCCCGCGCCGCCGACGGCGGCGCCATCAGCGCCGAGGAAGCCCTGCTGCTCTACACCGAAGCGCCCTTCCACCCCCTCGCCGAGGCGGCCGACGCGGCCCGGCGGCGCGTCGTCGGCGACAACATCGTCACATACATCATCGACCGCAACATCAACTACACGAACGTGTGCGTCACCGCGTGCAAGTTCTGCGCGTTCTACCGCGCCCCCAAGCACGACGAGGGCTGGGCCCACCCCATGGAGGAGGTCCTGCGCCGCTGCGGGGAGGCCGTGAGCCTGGGCGCCACGCAGGTGATGCTCCAGGGCGGGCACCACCCCGACTTCGGCGTCGAGTACTACGAGGAGCTGTTCTCCTCCGTCAAGCGCGAGTACCCGCAGCTGATGATCCACTCCATCGGGCCCTCGGAGATCGCCCACATGTCGAAGGTCTCGGGCGTCGAGATCGGCGAGTCGATCCGCCGCATCAAGGCCGCCGGGCTCGACTCCATCGCCGGCGCCGGGGCCGAGATGCTCCCGGCGCGGCCGCGGACCGCGCTCGCGCCGCTCAAGGAGTCGGGCGAGCGGTGGCTGGAGATCATGGAGGCCGCGCACGGGCAGGGCCTCGAGTCGACCGCGACGATGATGATGGGCACCGGCGAGACCGCGGCCGAGCGGATCGAGCACCTGCGGATGATCCGCGACGTGCAGGACCGCACGGGCGGGTTCCGCTCGTTCATCCCGTGGACCTACCAGCCGGAGAACAACCACCTCAAGGGCCGCACCCAGGCGACGACCCTGGAGTACCTGCGGCTGCTGGCGACCGCGCGGCTGTTCTTCCACAACGTGACGCACCTCCAGTCGTCGTGGCTGACGACCGGGAAGGCCTCCGGGCAGCTCAGCCTCCACCTCGGCGTCGACGACCTCGGCTCGATCATGCTGGAGGAGAACGTGATCTCCTCCGCGGGCGCCCGCCACCAGTCGCGCCTCTCCGAGCTCATCGGCCTCATCCGCTCCGCAGACCGCGTTCCGGCCCAGCGGAACACGCTGTACGAGCGCATGGCGATCCACTGGACGCCCGAGGACGACCCGACCGACGACCGCATCCGCTCCCACTACTCGACGATCGTCGCCGAGTTGCAGGTGAAGTAGGCCGCCGCCGAAACGTGAGCGGCGGTTCCCGGCAAATCGGGCGCCGCGAGGCGCCCCCGGTTCAACAGTGCCCGAGAGGTACGACAGAGCAGCGCATACGACGAGCGGCGGCGGGGCGGACCGATGGTCCGCCCCGCCAAAAAACCAGGGGGCGGACCCCGGTCGCGGGGGAGATGGCGGACTGGGGGC
>JBEYTX010000010.1:0-177544 GCA_040643255.1 Glycomyces sp. NPDC047369
ACACCCGGTCCCATTCCGAACCCGGTCGTTACGGCTTCCAGCGCCGATGGTACTGCACCCGAGGGGGTGTGGGAGAGCAGGACACCGCCAAACATTTAACGAAGAGAAGGGCCCGACACCTAGTGTCGGGCCCTTCTGCATGCCCGGAAACGGTTATGCGGCAATGAGAAAGGCCCCCACCGCGAGGTGGGGGCCTTTCGTCGTCTAGACGTAAGGGCCGTCGATGTGCTCGCCGGCGTGCTGGCGGTACCAGAGGCCGCGGTAGCAGCGCCACGGCTGCGGGCGGAGCTGGGTGGGCGCGAAGATCTGTTCGAGGAGGCGGCGGGCCTCCAGGAAGAAGTCGAGGCGCTCGTCGGGGGCCGCGATGTGCTGGGAGTCGTCGACGGGGCTCTCGGCAGGGAGGATCGTCAGTGACGGCCACATCGTGGTCTGCTCGGCGAGGGGGAGGAGCCAGGCGCGCATCTCGTCGAGGGGTTCGCTGCCCACCGTGTAGGTGAACGAGGTGCGGTGGCCGGCTTCCCTTGCCGCCGAGAGGATCTCGGAGAGGCGCTCGGACTGGCGGCTGGCGACCGGCATGACCGGGTCGGCGGCCGCGGCGTCCTCGGGGACGATCGGTTCGGCGGCGAGTTCGGCGCTGTCGTCCTTGTACGTCTCGGTCGTGAGGAACAGGAGGACCGGGCCGACCTTCTCGGCGAGCTCGTTGAACGCGGCCTTGCTGCGCAGGGCCGGGGTCAGGACGCCGAGGGTGGTGGACTCGGGGAGTCCTTCGGCGGTCATGGCCTCGCGGACCGCGAGGAGGTGCTCGACGATCAGCTGCTCGTCGCGGGCGCCGCTCGCGGAGAGGGTGACCTCGTCGAAGAGGTGCTGCTCGCCGTCGTCGGCGAGGTCGGAGGCGAGGGCCTCCAGGAGGTCGCGGTAGCACTTGACCAGTTCGTCGGACTCGACGTCGGCCTGGAGGAGGAGGGTGGCGGCGGTGCCGTCGGCGCGGAGGTAGCCGCGCACCTCTTCTCCCGGTTCGGCTTCGATGATCTCGGCGACCGGGGTGCCGTCGACGCAGAGCTCGCTCAGGCCGTGCTGGGGCGAGGACGGGTCGACGTGGGCGCGGAGGCTGAACGGCGAGGTCGCGCGGTCGGCCGGGAGGACGAGCATGAACTCCTCGTCCTCGGAGTTCAACCGCAGGCGCATGCCCTCGCTGTTGTTGCCGCGCAGGCCGTACAGGTTGAGGGCGATGAGCAGGAGCTCGCTCCACTCGAGGTCGTGTCGCACTGCGAGGCGCCGCCAGCGGTGCACCGTAGACGAGATCGGTCCGGCTGAATCAGCTGGTTGTATCGGCTCTTCCATGACCAGTTCCGATCTTTCCTCTCGTCCCCACCGCGGAAACTCCACCGTACAAGAGACTTGGCCGTACAGGTGGACGCGGTCCACCTCTATGCTAGGTCCGCCGGCGGACAAAAACACCCGTCGTGAGCACCGGCACGCGGTCCGAATGCTGGGAACCGTGTCCCCCTGGATGCCATCGCGATCCGCGTTCCCGATCTTATCGAGTGGGATCGATGCGTGCATGCCGCGGCAGGGGCGGGGGCCGGAACGGGGCGGTCGTCACTAGCCGCGCGGCAAGGTAGGCTTTGCGCGGTGCCGGACCTGCGGTTCGGCGCGAATCCGTCCCCCCGTTCGGCGATGGCCGGCGGTTGCGCAAAGGAGTCCCCCGTGGTCGACCAGGGTGTGGTCTGTTCCGTCGATCCGCACGTCAGCCGGATCGGCGCCGACGTGCTCGCGAACGGCGGCAACGCCGCCGACGCCGCGATCGCCGCCGGTGCGGCGCTGACGATCGTCGCCCCGCACCTGTGCGGGCTGGGCGGGGACCTGTTCGCCCTGGTCCACGTCCCGGGCGAGGACGTTCCGGCGTATCTGAACGCGTCGGGGCGCGCGGGGTCCGGTGCCGATGCCGAAGAGCTGCGGGCCGAGGGGCACCGGGCGATGCCGTTCCGGAACGACCTGCGGTCGGCGACCGTGCCGGGCTGCGTCGACGGATGGTTCACGCTGCACGAGCGGTACGGGTCGAAGCCGATGGCGGAGCTGCTGGCGCCCGCGATCGAGCTGGCGTCGCAGGGGTGGCCGGCGACGGCGATGCTCGCGAAGGCCGGGGCAATCCTGGAAGGCGTCGAGGGCGCCGAGGACCTGGTGGGTCTGGAGGCCGGGGCGACGGTGACGCGCGAGCGGACCGCCGCGGCGCTGCGCGCGGCCGCCGAGGGCGGGCGCGACGGGTTCTACCTCGGGGACTTCGGGCAGGGGCTCGTGGAGATCGGGAAGGGCCTGTTCACGGAGGCGGATCTCGCTGCGGTGCAGGCGCAGTGGGAGGAGCCGCTGAGCGTCGAGGCGTTCGGGCACCGGATCTGGGCCGCGGCGCCGAACTCGCAGGGGTACCTGCTGCTGCTCGCGTTGGCGATCGCCGACAAGCTGGACCTGCCGGTGGACGCGGGCGACCCGCTGTGGGCGCACTACCTGGTCGAGGCGGCGCGGCAGGCCGGGTACGACCGGCCGGAGCGGCTGTTCGACGGCGCCGACGTCGCGGACCTGCTGGCGGCGGCCGGGGAGCGGGCCGGGCGGATCAGCCCGGACGCGAAGGCCGACGTGCCGGTGCACCAGGCCGCGGGCGGCACGACGTATATGGCGGTGCTCGACGGGAATGGCATGGGCGTCTCGTACATCCAGTCGAACGCGGCCGGGTTCGGGACGTGGCTGTTCGAGCCGCACACGGGGATCGGCCTCCAGAACCGCGGGACCGGCTTCAACCTGGAGCCGGGGCACCCGGCCGAGTACGGGCCGGGCAAGCGCCCGCCGCACACGCTCGTGCCGGCGCTCGTGACGCGGCCCGACGGGTCGCTGCGGCTCGTCGCCGGGTCGATGGGCGGCGACTCGCAGCCGCAGATCGTGTCGCAGCTCATCGCGCGGGTCCTGCACGGCGGCGAGTCCGTCGAGGCCGCCGTGGCGGCGCCCCGCTGGCGGCTGCACCCCGGCGAGACCGGATTCGGGACGTGGACAGGCGTGTACGAGACGGACGTGGAGCTGGAGGCCGGGAGCCCCGAGGCGTGGGGCGCGGGTCTGAGCGAGCGCGGGTTCGCGGTCGCCCCGGCGGCGGCCGGGAGCGGCTTCGGGCACGCGCACCTCATCGAGGTCGACGAGGCCGGACGTGTTGCGGGCGCGGCGGATCCGCGCGCGGAGACGGGGACGGTCGGGACGGCGCCGAACCGGGGCTGACGGATTGTCGGACCCTGGTTGTACGGTCGGGGCGATCGGTGTGGCTCGTGGAGAGGACTGGTGACGTGCCTGAGTCGTTGCGGCTGGCGGATGCGCGGCGGATCGCGATCGCCGCGCAGTTGCGGCCGAAGGCCGCGCGTTTCAAGACGGTGCTGGAGCGGCTCGGGTGCATTCAGCTCGACACGATCTCCGCGGTGCGGCGCGCCCACGAGCTGACGCTGCTCGCGCGGGACCTCGACGTCGACGAGGCGGTGCGGAGCCTGGACCGGCGCAAGGCGCCGGTCGCGTTCGAGTACTGGGCGCACGCGATGTCGCTGCTGCCGGTGTCGGCGTGGCCGTACCTGGCGCGGCGCCGGAGCTCGTGGCGCGAGCGGTACCAGGACGACACGCTCGCGGAAGCCGAGGCCGAGGTGCTGGCGCTGCTGCGCGATCGCGGCGCGATCACCGTGTCGGACTTCCCTTCCGGCGCGATGCACCGCGGCCAGGGCACCGGGAACATGGGCGACTCCTGGAACTTCAGGACCGACCACAAGCGCGCCGTGGAGCGGCTGCTGTGGTTCGGGGACGTCGCGTGCACGCACCGGATCGGCTTCAAGCGGGTCTACCAGCTCGCCGAGCGGGCGATCCCCGCCGAGCACCTGTGGGACGCGGACGACGAGGAGTGCCTGCGGTACATGGTGTCCACGGCGCTGCGGAACCTCGGCGTGGGCACGACGAAGGACGTCGCCGACTACTTCCGGCTGAAGATCGCCGACACGGAGCGGGTGCTGCGCGACCTGGAGGTCGAGCAGGTCGCGGTCGAGGGCTGGAAGGGCCGCGCGTGGATCGACCCGGAGGTGCGGCGCACCCGCATCACGGGGGCCGAGCGGGCCGTCGCGGTGTCGATGTTCGACCAGCTCGTGTGGCTGCGCGAGCGCATGGAGCGGCTGTGGGGCCACGGCTGGAAGATCGAGATCTACGTGCCCGAGCCGCAGCGCACGTTCGGGTACTACTGCCTGCCGGTGTTCGTCGGCAGCGACCTGCCAGGGCGGGTCGCCCTGCGCCGCAGCAACGGTGACCTCGTCGTCGAGGCGGCGCAGTGGGACGACACGCGGGCCGACCGGGAGCACCTGCACGCGGCGGTGGACCGGGCGGCGGCGTGGGTCGGGGCCGAGGTGCGGTGGAAGGCCGAGGTCCGGGGGTTCGACACCGCCTGAGCGGGAAGGGAGGCGCGGTTGGCGACGATCTAGACGGGGGCACGGCGAAGCCCCGGCCTAGGGTGGCGACCGGGGCTCCGGGAGCCGTTGCGGCTCATGAAGGTCGGGCCCGGCCGTTGTCGATCCGGCCGGACCCTGCTCGCGGCGCTACGTCGTGACGAGCGTCAGGCCCCACGCGGAGAGGGCCGGGCCGATCGGCTGGAAGTAGGTCGTGCCGCCGGAGGTGCAGTTGCCGGAGCCGCCGGAGGTCATGCCCTGGGCGGAGTTGCCGGTGATGAACGAGCCGCCGGAGTCGCCGGGCTCGGCGCACACGTTGGTGCGGGTCATGCCGTAGACGCTGCCTTCGGCGTAGTTGACCGTCTGGTTGAACGCCTGCACGGTCCCGCAGTGCCAGCCGGTGGTCGAACCGGAGCGGCAGATGGAGGAGCCGACGGCGGCCTGGTTGGCGTTGGCGACGTCGCGCGCACCGGAGTACATGTTGACGTCGTCGTACAGGACCTCGCTGGTGCCCACGGCGACCCATGCGCGGTCGGCGGACGGGAACACCGAGTTGCGGAAGGTGCCCGGGGCGGCCTCGCCGCTGGTCACCTGGTCGCCGGCCGAGCCGCAGTGGCCCGCGGTCACGAACCCGGGGGTCGAGCCCTGGCGGACCGAGAAGCCCACCGAGCAGCGCCACGAGTTCTCGACGATGTAGGCGTCGCCGCCGCGCACGAAGAACAGCTCGGGGGCCTCGGACGTCGCCGCGCCGGCGAGGTCGGGGTCGATGCCCGCGGCCTCGATCGCCTGGGCCGCAAGGGCCTCGTCGGCGGCCTCGACCACGAGCGTGTTCTTCTCGATGTCGACGTAGTGGCCGTAGACGCCCTCGATGTCGAGCGCGTCGAGGGCCGTGGCGGCCGCTTCGAGGTCGTCGAGGCCGTGCTCGACGAGGACCGGGGTGGCCCCTTCGGCGCGCAGCTCGTTGAACTCGGCGCGGTCGGTGGTCGCGACGAGGATCTCGTCGGCGCCCTCGGCGACCCACAGGCCGCCGTAGGAGGCGTCGAGCGAGTCCGGGACCTCGGCGAGGAGGTCGGACGCGACGGCCTCGACCGCGAGGCGGTCGTACGCCTCGGACTCGGTGAGCCCGAAGGTGTCCGAGAGCTCGTCGATGAGGCCGGGGGAGACGTTGCCGAGGAGGTCGGCGCGGGCGTCCGCGGCCTTGGCGTCGAGGATCTCGGCCGAGGCGGGTGCCGCGCCGGCGGCGAGCGAGAGTGCGGTGGCTACGGCGCCGGCGGCCGTGACCGCAAGTGCGCGTTGGCGATTCATGTGATGCATGCCTTTCGGGTGAGGGCATCGACGGCCGACGGGGTTGGCGACCGCCATGGCAGGGCCGGGTGCGACCGCTGGTTGCGGTCTCACCCGAGGTAATGGGTGAGCCATGCCATACATGGAGATTAGAGGTAAACCGCGCAAAGTTAAAGATAGAAATAATTCAGTGAATATCGGGCTAAGTGGTCTTCGGTTTCAGAAATGCGAACTGGACTGTGATTTCACAGATTTGCGACGAAAGGGGCGGCGTTCCGGTCGGAACGCCGCCCCTTTCGCCTTGGGGCCTACTTGAACGCGTCGGCGTGCTCGGCCGCCCACTGCGCGAACGTGCGCGCGGGGCGGCCGGTGATGCGCTCGACCGTGTCGGACACGGTCTTCCCTTCCGGCGGCGTGTTCCCCAGGGCCTCGAGGAGGAAGGCGATGAGGCCCTCGTGGAAGCCCTCGCCGCGCCACTTCTCCTTCGCCTCCTCCACGGTGAGCTCCACGTACTCGACCTCGCGGCCGATCGCCTCGCCGAGCGCGCGGACCTTGTCCTGCATGGTGAGGACCTCCGGGCCGGTGATGACGAGGCTCGCGCCGTCCTGCCCGCCGTCGAGCAGGACCCGCGCGGCGACGGCGCCGATGTCGGCCGGGTGGACCATCGCGCTGAGGCGGTCGCCGAAGGGCTCGCGGATGCGGCTCTCGGCCTTGATGGGCGCGGCCCACCACATGAGGGCGTTCGACATGAACTCGACCGGGTGGAGGTAGGTCGTCTCGATCGCGCTCGCGGCGAGGAGGGTCTCGAAGGGGCCGTCGGCCATGCCGCCGAGGACGGTCGCGCGGCGCACGCCCGCCTCCTCGGCGAGGGCGACGACGGCGGCCGGGTCGGGGATCGCGCCGTACTGCTCGCCCGCGAAGTTGATGAAGTGGACCGCGTCGACGCCCTTGAAGGCGTCGGCGAGGGTCTCGGGCGCGGCCAGGTCGCCCACCGCGACCTCGACGCCGGCGGGGACCGCGGCCTCGGGGTTGCGGGTGAGGGCGCGGAGCTCGGCGGTCGGGTCGGCGGCGATGAGCTGCTCGACGACGTTGCGGCCGACGGTGCCGGTGGCGCCGGTGATCAGGATGCGCATGGGGACTCCTCGAAAACTCTGGAACGGAATGAATTGTTCCAAGTATAGCAGAGCGGAATGATCTATTCCAGTAGGAGGGCCGAGGTTTCCTGGAACGAGGTGTTCCTACTGCTCGCGGGGGTCGCCCGCCGTGACGAGGCCGGTCTCGTAGGCGCAGATGACCGCTTGGGCCCGGTCGCGGAGCTCGAGTTTGGCGAAGACCTTGCCGACGTGGGTCTTGACGGTCTGCTCGGAGACGAACAGGGCCGCGGCGATCTCGGGGTTGGAGAGGCCGCGGGCGATGAGGCGCAGGACCTCCTCCTCGCGCGGGGTGAGGGCGTCGAGGCGGGAGGAGCGGCGCAGCGCCGGGCGGGCCTTGAAGCACTCCTCGATGAGGCGGCGGGTGACCGACGGGGCCAGGAGCGCGTCGCCGTCGGCGACGACGCGGACCGCGGCGATGAGGTCGCCGGGCGGGGCGTCCTTGAGGAGGAATCCGCTGGCGCCCATGCGGAGCGCCTCGTAGACGTAGTCGTCGATGTCGAAGGTCGTGAGCATGAGCACCCGCGGGCGCCGCTCCGGCGGGGCCGACAGGATCCGCTTCGCCGCCTCCAGGCCGTCCATCGTCGGCATCCGCACGTCCATGAGGACCACGTCGGGGCGCAGGCGGGTCGTCTCGGTGACCGCCGCGACGCCGTCAGGGGCGTCGCCGACGACCTCGATGTCCTCCTGGGCGTTCAGGAGCGCCGCGAAACCGGCGCGGACCATGGCCTGGTCGTCGGCGATGAGCACCTTGATCGTCACGCGGACTCCTCTGCGGTGGAGCGGATCGGCAGGACCGCGCGGACGCGGAAGCCGCCTTCGGGGGTCGGCTCCGCGGCGAGCTCGCCGCCGTCGAGGGCGACCCGTTCGCGCATGCCGACCAGGCCCAGGCCCGAGCCGTCGCGGCCCGTCGGGCCGGGGCCGCCGGGCGGCGGGCCGTTCACCACCGTAACCTCCAGCGTCCCGTCCGAGGAGGTGACCGCGGCTTCCACCTGCGCGCCCGGCGCGTGCCGCATCACGTTGCTCAGGGCCTCCTGGACGATGCGGAACACCGTGAGCGCCAAGGTCTCCGGGAGGTCGTCGGGGAGGTCGCCGACCACCAGGGCCACGGGCGTGCCGGTCCTCGTCACCGCCTCCGCGAGACCGTGCAGGGCCTCCGGGCCCGGCTGCGGCTCGCGCGCGCCCGCCTCGTCCTCGCTGCGCAGCACGCCCAGGAGCCGCCGCATCTCCGCGAGCGCCTCGCGCGCCTGGTCGCTGATGGACCGGAACTCCGCCTTCACGTCCTCGTCGAGCCCGGTGAGCCGGTACTCCGCGGTCGAGGACTGGACGGCGACCACGGACATGTGGTGGGCGACGATGTCGTGCAGCTCCCGCGCGATCCGGGCGCGCTCCTCCAGGAGGCGGCGGCGCTGGCGCTCGCCCTCGGCGACGCGCTCCTTCTCGGCGACGCGGGTGCGGCCCTGGCGCCAGATGCGCACCGTGAGGCCGACGAGGAACGCGAACGCGCCCAGCAGGAGCCCGAGCGTCAGGTTGTCGGAGGCCGGATTCGGGTTCGCGTCGAGGACCGGCTGCGGCATGGGCTCCAGGCGGTTCGCGCTGACGCCCCAGACCGCGCCGACGCCCACGGCCGCGTACCCGAGCCAGCACAGGACGCCCGCCCAGGCGCGCCGGTCCCGGCCGAGCGCGAACAGCACGGTCATGAGCGCGAACAGGCTGGGGACGGTCAGCGGCCACGGCTCCCACTTCGAGGTCACCGTCCACAGGGCGGTCGCGACGGTCGAGGCCATGACCAGCAGCCACGCCTCGACGGGCCGGAACCGGGCGAGGATGATCGCCGCGCCCGTCGCGATCGTGATGGGCGCGCCGACGGCGATGCCGTAGTTCGTCGCCATCAGGCCGTTCTGGATGGCGAACATCATGAGCGCGAAGGGGACCGAGCCGGGGCCGACGAGCGCGAGGGTGGTGGTGAAGCGCCAGCGCCAGTCGCCGTCGCCGACGGGCGCGACGGGCACCAGGTAGCTGATGACCCGGCGGACGGGGTGCGGGTTCGGTGCGGTCTCGGCGGTCACGTGCTCAACGGTAGGCCGCCGGGGACCTGCGCGCCCTCACTCCGGGGTACGGGTCGGGCGGGGGCGTCTCACCCCTGGGTATGAGGCCCGATTCCACGCCTCGGCTTGAGGGAAGGGGACTTCCCGGAACCTACCGTTCGGCGCATGAACCGAGACTTCTTCCGAACGCGCGCAGCCGAGGTGACCGCCATGTCGGGGATCGCCGCCTCCCAGGCGGGCTTCGCGGTGATGCACCTGACGCAGGCGCACGACGTGGATCCCGTGGCGATCCCGGTGTCCGCGTATGCGGTGACCTGGCCTGGAGTACTGCTGTTCCCGTTGTCGGTGATCGCGCTGGCGGCGACGTGCTTCATCCTCGCGATGCGGGGGGTGGGGCTGGCGCGGGAGGGCTTCGTCAGGTTCCTGCTGGGGGCGACGGCGGTGATGCTGGTGTGCGCGGCGGTGTTCCGGACGGGGACCCCGGAGTCGGGGCTGACGTGGTGGGCGCAGATCCACCGGTATTCGGCGGGCGCGGCGTTCGTGCTGCTGACGGTGGTGGCGGGGATCTGCGCGGCGCGGATGCGGCATGCGGACGCGCCGGCGTGGGTGCGCCACGGGACGTGGTGGGCGACGGTGCTGGCGGCGCTGACGTTCCTGACGACGACGGTGAACACGTTCCTGCCGGGGGTCCTGGACGGCGGGGACTGGCGGGGGATTCCGCAGCGGGTGCTGCTGGTGGTCCTGTCGTCGCTGCTGTGGTTCCTGGTGGCGAACTCGATCCGGGCGGCGGCGGTGCCGGTGCCTGCGGTCGAGGAGACCGCGCCGGTGCCGGTCCTGGCGGGGGTGCGGTCGTGAGGGCCTGGTTCGCGCGGCTGCGGATGGCGTTGGGGGGCTGCCGCTCCCGGCGGGAGGAGTTCGCGTTCTTCCACGGGGAGGGGCCGGGTACGGAGTTCGGGAGCTGGTTCTAGAGAGCGGGCCCGGCATCATTGCCGGGCCCGCTCCGCTATGCGGCGGCTCTGACGAGTTCCGGTTCGGGCGCGCCGGTCTCGGCGGCGCGCCCCGGCAGGAACGCGGCGATGGCGAGCGCGGCGAGCGAGGCGCCCGCGGCGACGAGGAAGATGATCTGGAACGCATCCTTGGACGGGACGGCGGTGCCCGCGAAGTCGACGGTGACGTGGGCGAGGACGACGCCGGCGATGGCGCTGGAGATCGAGGTGCCGATGGACCGCATGAGGGTGTTCAGGCTGTTGGCGGCGGCGGTCTCGTGGACGGGCGTGGCGTCCATGATGAGGGCGGGCATGGCGCCGTAGGCGAGTCCCATGCCGGCGCCCATGAGGGTGGCGACGAGGACGAGCTGCCAGATCTCGGCCATGAGGAACGCGCCGAGGCCGTAGGCGAGGGCGACGACGACGGCGCCGGCCATGAGGGTCGTCTTGGGGCCCTTGGCGTTCGTGATGCGCGCGGAGACCGGCGACATGGCCATCATGACCAGGCCGGAGGGCATCATGACGAGGCCGACGGTGAGCATCGACCGGCCGAAGCCGACGCCGGTGGCCTCGGGGATCTGGAGGAGCTGGGGCAGGACCAGCGACATGGCGAGCATCGCGAAGCCGAAGACGACGGAGGCGAGGTCGGTGAGCAGGACCTGGCGGCGGGCCGTGGTGCGCAGGTCGACGAGCGGCTGCGGGGTGCGCAGTTCCCATACGCCCCAGGCGAGGAGGACGACGATCGCGCCGAGGCCGAGCCCGAGGGTGAGCGGGTCGGTCCAGCCCCAGTCGGCGCCCTTGGAGACGGCGAGGAGCAGGCCGAGGAGGCCCGCGGAGAGGCCGATCGCGCCGACGGGGTCGAAGCGGCCGCCGGACTTGACGCCGGATTCGGGGACGGTGGCGGCGACGAGGAGCAGGCACAGCAGGCCCGCGCCGGAGGCGACCCAGAAGAGGACGTGCCAGTCGGCGTGGTCGGCGAGGAGCGCGGCGGCTGGGAGGCCGAGGGCGCCGCCGATGCCGAGGGAGGCGCTCATGAGGGCCATGGCCCCGGCGAGTCTCGCCTTGGGGAGCTCGTCGCGCATGATGCTGATGCCCAGGGGGATCACGCCCGCGGCGAGGCCCTGGACCGCGCGTCCGGTGATGAACGTCGCGAGGTCGGTGCTGAGCGCGGCGACGACGGAGCCTGCGGTCAGGAGCACGAGGCTGATGAGGAGCATGCGGCGCTTGCCGAACATGTCGCCGAGGCGGCCGACGACCGGGACGGCGACGGCGGAGGCGAGGAGGGTCGCGGTGACGGCCCACGAGGTGTCGCCGACTGAGGCGCCGAGGAGCTCGGGCAGTTCGGGCAGGAGCGGGATCACGAAGGTCTGCATGAGCGAGACGACGATCCCCGAGATCGCGAGGACCGCGATGATGCGGTTCGGGCGGACGGGTGTTCCGTCCGGCTCGGCGGTGTTCTGAGTCATCGGTGGTGGTTTCCATCCTGGTAGTGCATGTGACCCGAAATATTTTAAGTCAACTGCTTGACTTACTGTACTCCGCGGGGTTGAATAGTGGGCAAATCGAACTGCCGTCGATGTATCGGGAGGACCACATGTCCGAGCGCACCGCCCTCCAGTACCCCATCCCCAACGACGCCGTGCTCGACCCGCCGGCCGAGTGGGCCGAGCTCAGGGGCAAGTGCCCCGTCGCGCATGTGACGTTCGCCTCGGGCGACCCGGCGACCCTCCTCACCCGGTACGAGGACGTCAAGGCCACCCTCGCCGACCCGCGCTTCACCCGCACCTCCCAGGAGGGGAACAGCGCCCGCGTCTCCGAGGAGTCCGGCGGCGTCCTCGACTCCGAGATGGCCTCGGTCCTCCCGCAGCAGGGCGAGGCGCACCTCGTGTGGCGCCGCACCCTCAACAAGTGGTTCACCGCCAAGCGCATGGCCGCGCTCCGCCCCGGCATCACCGCCATGGCCGACCGGCTCGTCGACGAGATGACCGCCGCGGGCGACACCGCGGACCTCAAGGCCGCCTTCGGGTTCCCGCTGCCGGTGTGGGTGATCTGCGAGATCCTCGGCGTCCCCGAGGACGACCGCGACAAGTTCTCCTACTGGTCCGACACGCTCCTGAGCATGACCCGGTACACGCAGGACGAGATCGTCGCCGCGCAGACCGAGTTCCACGTCTACCTCGCCGGGCACGTCGCCGCGAAGCGCGCGAACCCCGGCGACGACCTTCTCTCCGAGCTCGTCACCGCCTCCGACATGAGCGACGCCGAGATCATCGCCACCGGGCAGGGCCTCCTCGTCGCCGGGCACGAGACCACCGCGAACATGATCGGCAAGATGGCCGCGATGCTCCTCGCCGACCGCACCCGCTGGGAGGCGCTCCTCGCCGAACCCAAGCTCATCCGGTCCGCCGTCGAGGAGTCCCTGCGCATGGACGTCAACGCCGGGTTCGGCATGGTCCGCTACATCGACCAGGAGTTCGAGGTCGGCGGGTCCGTCATCGAGCCGGGCACCACCGTCGTCTGCTCCATGGCCGCCGCCAACCGCGACGAGGCCGCGTTCACCGACGCCGCCGCGATGGACCTCGCCCGCACCCCCAACCCCCACCTGGCGTTCGGCGCCGGAGCGCACTCCTGCCTCGGGCAGGCCCTCGCCCGCACCGAACTCCAGGTCGCGCTCGAAGTGCTCCTGCGGCGCCTGCCGACCCTCGAACTCGCCGTCGCGCCCGAGGACCTCCAGCGGGTGGAAGGACTCCTGGTCGGCGGCATGGCCACAGTGCCCGTACGGTGGCGGACATGAGCACCAGCACCAGGGCCTCGCGGGTCGCGGCGACCCGCGAGGCGATCATCGCCGCCGCCGAGCGCCTCTTCGCCGAGCACGGCGTCGCGGCCGTCTCCAACCGCCAGATCTCCGAAGCGGCCGGCCAGGGCAACAACACCGCCGTCGGCTACCACTTCGGGACCAAGGCCGACCTCGTGCGCGCCATCATCCGCGGGCACATGGAGCACATCGAGCGGGCGCGCATCGAGCGCCTCGACGCGATGGGCGAGGAGCCCGGCCTGCGCGACTGGGTCGAGTGCTTCGTCATGCCCACCATGGACCACCTCGGCACCCTCGGCGAGCGGACCTGGTTCGCGCGGTTCGCCGCCCAGGTCCTCACCGACCCCGGCATGCGCGAGGTCATCGCCGCGGAGGCCATGGAGGCGCCGTCGCTCCGGCAGGTCACCGCCGGGCTCAACGCCTGCCTCCCGGGCCTGCCCGCCGAAGTGCGGGCCGAACGGGACGAGATGGTCCGCCAGCTCGTCGTCATCGTCCCCGCCGCACGCGAAGCAAGGATCGCGGGCGGCGCGGCGACCGCCAGGGACACCTGGCACGAAGCGGGCCTCGGCCTGGTCGACGCCATCGTCGGCCTGTACGAGGCCGAAGTCACCGAACTCAAGGGGTAACGCCATGAAAGTGACCGTCGACGAGGACAAGTGCTGCGGCGCCGGTTCGTGCGTGCTCGTCGCGCCGGACGTGTTCGACCAGCGCGACGAGGACGGGATCGTGATCCTCCTCGAACCCGCGCCCGCCGCCGAGCACCACGAGGCGGTGCGCGAGGCCGCGAGCGTGTGCCCCGCGCTCGCCATCGACGTCAGCGAGGGCGCGTGACGGCGAGCGTCCTCGTCGTGGGCGCCTCCGCGGCGGGGCTCGCCACCGCCGAGGCACTGCGCCGCAAAGGCTTCGACGGGCGCCTGACGCTCCTCGGCGCCGAGCCGCACCTGCCGTACGACCGGCCGCCGCTGTCCAAGCAGGTCCTCTCCGGGGCCTGGGAGCCGACGCGGGCGCAGCTGCGGCCCGACGCGATGCTGTCCTCACTGGACGCCGAGTTCGCGCTCGGCGAGGCCGCCACCGGCCTCGACGCGGGGAACCGGACCGTCACGACCGAGAACGGCCGGGTGCTGGCGGCCGACGCGATCGTCATCGCCACCGGCATCCGGGCTCGGACGCTCCCGGGCGCCGCCGGGCTCGGCGGCGTGCACGTCCTGCGCACCATCGAGGACGCGCTGCGGCTCAAAGGCGAACTCGCGCAGGCGAAGCGGCTCGTGGTCGTCGGCGACGGCGTCCTCGGCGCCGAGATCGCCGCCACCGCTTCGACGCTCGGACCGGACGTGACCCTCGTGGGGCCGCAGGCCGCTCCGATGGAGCTCCAGCTCGGTCCCGGCGTCGCCAAGCACCTCGCCGAGCTGCACACCGAGCGCGGCGTCGGGCTCCGGCCCGGCGTCGGCGTCGCGGGCCTGGAGGAGCGCGACGGGCGCGTGACCGGGGTGCGCCTCGACAGCGGGGACGTCCTCCCGGCCGACGCGGTCGTCGTCTCGATCGGGTCGATCCCGGTCACCGAGTGGCTCACCGGCAGCGGCCTGCGGATCGACAACGGCATCGTGTGCGACGCGAACTGTCTTGCCGCCGAAGGCATCTGGGCGGTCGGCGACGTCGCGCGCTGGCACCATGCGGGGCTCGGGCGCTCCTTGCGCCTGGAGAACCGCACGAACGCCACCGAGCAGGCGGCCGCCGTGGCCGCGAACATCCTCGGCGCCGGGCAGCCGTACAAGCCGGTGCCGTACTTCTGGACCGACCAGTTCGACGCGAAGATCCAGGTCTACGGCCTGCCTTCGGTCGACGGCGAACTCGACGTCCTCGAAGGCGACCCGGCCTCGCGCCGCTTCGTCGCCGCGTACCGGACCGAAGACCGGATCACCGGCGTCGTCGGCTGGTCCATGCCGAAGCAGGCCCGGCAGCACCGTCAGTCTCTAGTGGAGTCGTTCGCGTAGCGTCTCCGCGCCCCCGGATCTCATAACGCCCTTGAGCGTCGCCGTGCTGTGCCCAGGAACCAGTTCGGCGACTAGAACACCCGAACCGAAAGGAACGCGCGATGACCGACCAGGAGACCCCGGCCTATCCGATGGAGCGGGCCGTGAAATGCCCCTTCGACCCGCCGCCGCAGCTCAAGACCCTCCAGGAGGAGGGCCCGATCACCAAGGTGCGCTTGGAGGACGGCCAGACGCCGTGGCTCGTCACTGGCTACGACGACCAGCGCGCCGTCCTGTCGGACCCGCGCGTCAGCTCCGACACCGCGAGCCCCGGCTACCCGAACGCCGCCGTCGCCAAGGACTACGAGTCCGATGGCGAAGCGCCGCAGGAGCAGCGGCCGAAGATCGGGTTCATCCTCATGGACGACCCCGAGCACGCGCGCCTGCGCCGCATGGTGACCGCGCCGTTCGCGATCAAGCGCTCCGAGGCACGGCGGCCCGCAATCCAGAAGATCGTCGACGACGCCATCGACGCGATGCTGGCCGGGCCCAACCCGACCGACCTCGTGGACGCGTTCGCGCTGCCCGTGCCGTCGCTCGTCATCAGCGAACTGCTCGGCGTCCCATACGCCGACCACGACTTCTTCCAGGAGAACAGCAAGGTCATCGTCAACCTCGACGTCGCGCCGGAGGAGCGCATGACCGGGATGCGGAACCTGACCGTGTACCTCGACGACCTGGTCGGGCAGAAGATGAAGGCGCCCGGCGACGACCTGCTGTCGGGGCTCGTCGGGCGCGTCGAGGCCGGGGACATCACGCGCGCGGAGGCCGCGCAGATCGGCGTGCTGCTGCTCATCGCCGGGCACGAGACGACCGCGAACATGATCGCGCTGGGGACCCTGGCGCTCTTCGAGCACCCGGACCAGCTGGCGCTGCTGCGCGACAGCGACGACCCGGCGGTGGTCGCGAAGGCCGTCGAGGAGCTGCTGCGGTACCTGCACATCACGCACAACGGGCGCCGCCGGGCCGTCCTGGAGGACATGGAGATCGCCGGGCAGGTCATGCGCGCCGGCGAGGGCGTCATCCTCCCCGGCGACATCGGCAACCGCGACCCGCGCGTCTTCCCCGACCCCGACCGCCTCGACCTCACCCGCGACGCCCGCCGCCACGTCGCCTTCGGCTTCGGCGTCCACCAGTGCCTCGGCCAGTCCCTCGCCCGCGTCGAACTCCAAGTCGTCTACAGCACCTTGTACAAGCGAATCCCCACCCTCGCCCTCGCCGGAGACCTGAAGGAACTCCCCTTCAAACACAACGCCGCCGTCTACGGCGTCTACGAACTCCCGGTGACCTGGTAGCGAACCGCCGGGCCGGGCGGCTTCCTCGGCCGCCCGGCCCGTTGGGAACCCCCGTTGTGCGAGTGGCGAGAGTAGACTGAACCGATCCCCTCGCTCGACAACTGAAAGCCCCTGCCCCATGCACATTCCCCCAGGACCGATCGGCGTCGGCCTGTTCCTAGTGGCCGTTCTGGCCGCGGTGGCGCACTTCAAACTCGCGGTCCGGATTCCGACGAAGGCGAGCGCGACCGTGTTCACGGTGGCGGCGCTCGCATACCTCGTGACCGGCATCGGGCTGCGGCTGCATGAAGATGAGCCCGAGCCGCTCACCGTCGGCGACATCGTGCGGCCCGACCTCACCGGCACCGTGGCTACCGACGCGACGTTGGAGAGTTGGCAGGCCGCGTTCGAGGAGTACGGGTTCACCTGGCCTTACGGCGACCTCGAGCAGGAGGAGCGCCCGACGGGCCTGCTCAGCTTCGACGACGAGTTCACCGGCTATGTCGAAGGGACCGTTGAAGAGAACTGGCTTCAGCTCACTGCGATCGTCGGCTACGAGGGCGACGACATCGCTTGGTTCACCTGCTATGCGGCAGGACCGGACACCTTGGGCATCGAGGTGGAGTTCCTCCAGGACTGCTGGACCGCGGCCCAGGTTCCGGGCCAGGACGATGCGGCCGTGCGCGAATGGATCGCCTCCGCGGCGGCGGACACCGCCGCTGCCGACGGGTTCGGGTACAGCATCCTCGAGGGGTGCCTGGTGAACCTGGCGATCGTCTCGCCCGAATCGCACCCGAATTACGCGAACACGCAGCTCACCGTCTCCGACTCGGAGGAATGCCCGTGAAGCTGCTCTCGAGGCTGGGGCTGGTGGCCCTGTGGAGCTATGCCTGGGCGGCTGTGTTTCTTGCGGTCTACCTGTTCATGTATTGGATGCGCGAACCGAGCGCGGCCTCCTTCGTGTTCTGGGCGGACGGGATCATCGTCCTGGTGCTGGCCGCGGGCCTCGTGGTCCGCCGCGCTTACCTCCGCGTCGCAGACTTGGTTCCGGCGCCGTCGAAGCTGAGGCTCACGATCCTGGTCCAACCCCTGCTCGGCACGGTAGCGGTGCTTCAGACCTTCCAGCTCGCACCGGATTCTTCGATGGCGGGAGGAGCATTGTCCTATGTAATTCTTTGGCATGTGTTGCAACTTCTCCCACCGCTGCTGTCAGTGGTGAAAGGCGGAGGGCAGCCTTCGTCGCACAGCCAGTACCCGGTGAAGGCCGGTGCTTGGAGGGTGACCTCGTCCGAATCCGGAGCCGTCGAAGTCGTGGTGCGATTCGACCGGGCGTTGAGCCTGGCCGAAGCCGTCGCCGAAGCCGTTCGGTTCCAGGCGCTGCCGACGCTCCCGAGCGGGGAGCGGCGGTGGGCTGTGCAGGTCGACGGTAGGGAGGTCGGGGTGCTGACCCAGTCGTGGGAGCACCCGAAGTGGTGGCCGGAGGTCGTGTGGGCCCGCGATGCGACCGAACCGTTCGAGGGGCAGCGGATCGCCTTCGTCCCGACCGGCTGACGCTCACCCGGTTCATTTGCTCCCCGGATCCAGGTGATCTCGCCCGGGGGTCTCCTGTCCCCTTGCGACCCTTTTCCAGGGCCCGGGATGGATGGGATGCAACATCCAAAGGGGGAGAAGGCATTCATGTTATTCGCGCTGGGAGCCAGTACGATGCCGAGGTGTTCGGGGCGTATGGATGGTCGGCAGGTGAGGGCGATGCGGATTGCGGGGTGGGAGTGGCGGGTTGTTGTTGATGAGGTTCGGCTTGGGGTGGAGCGGTATCGGGTGGTGCGGGCTGCGGGGGTCGGGCACATGTCGTTGTACGAGGGGCGGCTCGGGGCGCAGATGTCTGTGGACAAGCGCGGGACCGTCGATCTAGCGATCGCGTGGTGGCTGGCGGCGCGGTCGGCTCGGAGCCTGGTGTACCTGCCGCTGCGGGGTAGTGCGGCGGAATGCGGGGCGGAGTACGGCGGGCGGAAGCTCGATTTGGTGTTGCTGCATCACAGCCTGGGGTTTCGGGTGTCGCGGTGGAAGGAAGTGCGGGGGCGGTTGGGGGCCGGGCGGGTGCAGAAGGTGACCATGCCCGCCGGGGCGTTTCCGGAGCAGGGGAGCGAAGTGCATCAGGTTCGGTGGCGGCGGGGCTTTCGGGACGGGCTGCGGTGGGCTATCGCGGCGGACACGCTGTTCGTCGTCGGGAGCCGAACCGGGTTCGAACTTGAAGGCCAGCAGCTGCGCGGCCTCGCCGAGGACTGCCCGGCGCACCTGGCGGAGCGGCCGGAGACGCATTGCTGCGTGGAGATCCAGCTCGGGCGCTGGAACGGCACCGACCGGCGGAATCCCTATTCGCAGTTGCATGTGGAGTGCTGCAACCGGCATTGGTGAACGCGCTAGCCGGCTCGGCGGACGACCGCCTCTGCCACGGGGAGGTAGGCGGGGTGAGGCCGCCAGCGGCGGTTGTCGGCCGCGGCGGCGTGCTGGTCGGTGATCATTCGGTACATCAAGGCGCGCACCGTCATCTGAGGCCAGGACTCGAGGCCTGACCAGTCGTCGAGGAGCGATTCAGGCGCTCCGTTCCAGCAGAGGGCGTCTACGGCCGCCACCGCCGCGGCCCAGGAGGTCGGGCGCCAGTAGGGCGGCCAGTCGATGATCGCGGGTGGGAGGCCCGGCTCGTAGAGGATGTTGCCGAGGAGGTCGCCGTGAACGAGCTGGTGGGGGACGGTGATCGGGGTGCGGGACTCCGCGAGGGCGCGGAGCGTGGGGTCGGTCGGTTCGAGGCCGAGGTCCCAGGAGTCGCGGTCGGCCAGGGTCCAGCAGTCGTTGCGGACGTCGAGGAAGTCCGGGCGGGGGAGCTCGCGGATCGCCTGATGGAACGCGGTACCGGCTTCGATGGCGTCGTTCCAGCGCTTCGGGTCGGTCGCGCCCGGGAGGAGTTCAGTCGCCTCCCAGCCTTCGGCGGCCCACTCGCCGGTGCGGGTGGGGATCGGGCGGGGGATTCGGAAGCCTTCTGATTGGGGGAGGGCGGAGAGGAGCTCGGCTCGCCATTCGGCTTCGGCGGGGTGGTCGACCGGCTTGAGGACGATATCGCCGCTTCGCCAGGTGCGTCCTTGGCCGCCTTCGAGGAGGGCGGGTTTGGTTGTGGATCCGAAGGCGGCGAGGACGGTGCGGGGCGGGCCGGGTTGCATGGGGGTGACCGTAGTGGCGGCGAGTGGGCTGGTCAATCGCTTTGCAGCGCGTGGAGGTTGTGGAAGGCACGGACCTGGGCGGCGGCGTAGGCGCCCTCGGGGTCGATGCCGGTGGTGCGGTGGCGGCAGATCTCTGTTCGGAGGCCCTCTCGAATGAGGGGAATGATGAAGGGCCAGTCGACGAGGCGGCCGGTGGTCGCTTCGTAGGTCTTGAGGAAGGCGGTCGCGGCAGCGGGGCGGAGGGTGTCCCCGTCGGGGTGCTTGCAGAGTTCCCAGACGGTCCAGGCGAGTTCGCGTTCGGGATGGTCGATGCGGAGTTCGTCCCAGTCGATGAGGCCGCGGATCGCGCCGTCGGCGCAGATCAGATTGCGGCGGTAGAAGTCGCCGTGCAAGGGGACCGGGCGGCGGCGGGTCCGCCGCCATGCGGCGAGCGCTGCGTCCAGGGCTGGGTCGCGGAGGTCGGGCCAGTGAGGGCAGTCGGTGCAGCGGAGCGGCGGGTTCGGGCGGGGAAGGTCGGGGAGCGCTTCGGCGGCGAGGTGGAGGCGGGCCAGGAGGTCGGCGGCCCAGGTGCGGGCGGCAGGGTCGTCGCGATCGAGGTGGGCGCCGTCGATCCAGGGCCACACCGAGACCGGGCGCCCGTGCCAGTCGGCCGTCGTGCGGCCGTCGCGGGTGCGCAGCGGGGACACCGACTCCGGGACGGCAGCCGCGAAGCGCCCGACGAGGTCGTGCACCCATTCAAGGTCGGTGCGGAACGCCGGACTGACGCGGATTGCCAGGCCGCCATGTTCGCGAGTTCTCCAGATGTCGCACTCGTCGCCTAGGCCCCGAACGGGATCGGCGAAGGTGACTTGCAGGCCGAACTCGTCGGCGAGGAGCGTGCGCAAGGAGCCGTCGAAGCGGTCAGTCATCCTTGCAGGCTAGTTGCGCCTCAGCGCCAGTAGGCCATGGTGTGGAGGCGGTCCTTGGGGAAGGCGAGGTCTTTGCGGGCGAAGGTGGTGAGGGCGCGGGTGGTGCGGGCTTCGCAGGTTATCCACAGGTATGTGGACGGGGTGGCGAGGGGCGGGAGGGCGGCGCGGACGGCGGATTCGAGGGCGTTGCCGTCGCCGCGGGGGATGAGGTGGAGGTCGTGGGCGTCGCGGGTGCGGAAGGGGAGGGCGTCGTCGGAGGTGGTCTCGAACCAGATCGTGGCGGGGGTGTCGGGGAAGGCGTCGAGGAGGGAGTTGATCGCGGGGAGGGACGCCGGGTCGCCGACGAGGAGGAGGCGTTCGGGGAACGGGTCGGGGGTGGTGAAGGCGGTGCCGTAGACGGTGGCGGCGATGGTGTCGCCGGGGGCGGCGGTCTCGGACCAGTTGCTCGCGACGCCGTCGTGGAGGGCGAACTCGATGTCGAAGGTCCCGGCCTCGGGGTCCGGGTCGACGAGGGTGTAGCCGCGCTGGTGGGGCTTGCCGTCGTACTCGAACCAGAGGCGGACCCACATCGAGGGGTGGACGCCGACCTCGGCGAGGAGCCCGCCGTCGGTGAACGAGAGCCGCCGGTAGCGGGGCGCGACCTGTTCCGCGCCGGTGACGGTCAACTTGAAGTCCTTGGCGCGCAGCAGTTTCAGTACGGCGCCTTCCCAGCCCTTGCCCATGCCGGTCCTCTCGAAACTAGGGGTTCACTTCAGTTAGGTTAGACTAACCTAATTATGAGGTTCGAATGCTACCGGGATTCCTGGGGGATCCCGCACCTGCGGGCGCCCGACGCGAAGGCGCTCGCCTACGCCCAGGGCTGGAACGCCGCCACCGACCGGGCCTGGCAGCTGGAGCTCCTCCGGCGGCGGGCGATCGGGACTGCTTCCGAGCTGCTCGGGAGCGAGTGGGTCTACTGGGACCGACTGACCAGGCAGGTGCGAGTCGCGGACTCGGCCCGAGCGGCTTTCGAGCGGCTCGACTCCGCTACCCGGGAGTGGGTCGCGGCTTTTGTCGACGGGATCAACTCGGTTGGGGCCTATAAGGTTTGGGAGCCCTGGACGCCTTTGGCCGTCTGGCATGCCGAGCACCTGACGTTCGGATCCGGGTTCCCCGCCAAGATCTGGCGGCAGCGGGTCCGCGAGACCCTCGGCGAGGATGCCGTCGCGAGGTTCGCGATGGACGGGCCCGAACCGGTCGGGTCGAACGGGTGGCTTGTATCGGGCGAGTTGACGGCGTCGGGTTCGGCGATCGTTGCCGGCGATCCTCACCGGTTCATTCAGCTTCCCGGGTCCTACCAGCAGATTCGGCTTTCCTGCGATGAGTTCGACGTGCTCGGACTCGCCATGCCCGGTATCCCCGGCATCGCGCATTTCGGTCATGCCGGGGATGTCGCCTGGGGGATCACGAACGGCATGGCCGACACCTCGGACCTGTTCCAGGAGCAGCTGCGGCGCAATGAGGACGGGTCGGTCGAGGCGTTCGGGCCCGACGGGTGGGAGTCCGTTCTCGTCTCCACGGAGCGCTTTTCCGTGGCCGGTGGCGATGACCAGGTCGTCACCGTCATGGAGACCGCCCGCGGGCCGGTCGTCGAGGACGGGCCTGAAGGGGTGCTCAGCCTTCGCGGGCCGGTGACCGCCGAGGCCGATCTCGGATTCGCGGCACTGCCGAAGCTGCTCCGGGCCCGGACCGTCGCTGATATCGATGCCGCCCTTGACGACTGGGTGCTCCCGGTCAATGTCGTGATGGCCGCCGACACCCAGGGCGGACTCCTGCACCGCGCGGCCGGGCGGGTGCCCGCGCGGGACCTCGAGAACCGCAAGTACCCCGTCCCCGCCTGGGACGCGCGCTACGCCTGGCAAGGCTGGGAGCCCATGCCCCGCAAGGACGTCGAGCAGGTCGCGACCATGGCGAACGACCGGGGCGTCGCCGCCCCGCTCGGGGTCGAGTTCTGCCAGCCGTACCGGGCCGACCGCATCCGCGAGCTCATCGAGGAGCGGACCGACTGGGCCGCGGCGGACATGGCGCGCATCCACACCGACACGCTGCTGCCCTCGGCCGGGCTCGTCCTCGACCTGTTGCCCGCGCTGAAACTCGGGCTCGAAGGCCGCGCGCTCCGGGAGCGGCTGCTGCTGTGGGACCGGCGTATGGACGCCGACAGTACCGAAGCCGCCGCTTTCGCGCGCGTCCGCGGCGCGTTCGTCGAACGGATCGCCGGGCTGCCGGTGTTCGGGCCGCTCGCCGAGCCGACCGGGTATTCGCCGTTCTTCGCCGGATGGCTCGCCCTGCTGCCGCGCATCGCGTACGCGCTGGAGCACGTGCTCGCCAGCGGCCTCATGAGCGACGAGGAGCGCGACGCCGCGCTGGCCGCGGCCGTCGAAGAGGTCGCCAAGCAGGAATCCGTCGCATGGGGCGAGGTGCACCGGCTCGCGCCGTGGCACGACGTCGCCCCCGGTGACGAGGCGGTCGAGCCGCTCGGCGGCATGGCCGGGGACGCCGACTGCGTGCTCTCCACCGCGGGCGGGCTCGGGGCCGGCGAGGACTTCCTGCGCGGACCCGCGGCGCGGTGGGTGTGGGACCTCGCGGATCGCGAGAACAGCCGGTGGATCGTCCCCTTCGGAGCGTCGGGGGAGCCCGGGGCGCATCAGCGGGACCAGTTCCCGCTGTGGCGGCGCGGTGAGTTGGCGAGGATCGAGACCGATTGGCATGCATTGGAACTGGAGTACCGGATGATCGACCGCCCGGCCGTCTTCGAGCACGACGCGGAGGGCTTCGGGCGCATCGCGATCGTGCCCGTGCGGCCCGCCGAGGACCTCGACCTCATCTACGGGTGGGTCACCGAGGAGCGCGCGAAGTTCTGGGGGATGACGGAGCACTCCAAGGACCACGTGCTGGAGATCTACGAGTTCCTCGACTCGCTCGACACGCACCACGCGTTCCTGGTGCTGCGGGACCGGACGCCGATCGCCCTGTTCCAGACCTACGAGCCCGCCGCCGACCCGGTCGGCGAGTGCTACGAGGTCGAGCCCGGCGACATCGGGGCGCACCTGCTCGTCGCGGGCTCGAACGGGCGGGCCCGGCCCGGGTTCACCGGGGAGCTCATGGGGGTGCTCGCGCTCTACCTGTTCGCCGATCCGGCGCATACGCGGATCGTCGTCGAGCCCGACGCCAGGAACGCCCAGGCCGCGGCCCGCATGCGCCGCACCGGGTTCACGCTCGGACCGGAGATCCAGTTGGGGGACAAGCGGGCCCAGCTGGCGTTCCTGCGCCGCGAGGACGCGCCCTGCCGGCTGAAGTGAAACGACGGATGAGCGGCGGCCCCAACCCCAGGGCCGCCGCTCGCGGTTCAGCGGTGGTGCGGCCTCAGGTCCCAATACCGGGCTGCGGGCCGCTGAACCGGCTCAGGAGGGCCGGCACCGCGCGGGCGGGGTCGAGCCGGTAGCCGTAGAAGTCGCGCGGGTCGAAGCCCTCGCCCTGCTCGGTGACGAGGCCCTCGTCCCAGGTGCAGTCGACGGTGACGTTGCCGCGCTGCACGAGTTCGCCGTCGATCGTGTAGTACGGGTTGTGGACCCGCTCGAAGTAGCTGTTCTCGATGACGCCGTTCGAGAATCCGCGCACGTAGTTCCCGTACGCGCTGACGTCCTGCAACAGGTTGTTGTACATGTGCAGGTTCGCGATGTTGTCCGCGCTCGGGTTGCGCTGCACGGTGTCCTTGAACCAGTTGTGGTGGATGGTCATCTGCGCGGTGACGTTGGGCGTCCAGCCGATGCCGAACGTCTTGTTGTTCTCCCACAGACGGTTCCACGAGACCGTGAGGAACGTCGTGTCCTTGCGGGAGTCGATGAGCCCGTCGTTCATGCGGGTCAAGGTGTTGTGGTCGATCCAGACATGGTCGGCGGTGTCCATCTGGATCGCGTCGAAGTCGAACTGCTTGTCGTCCGGGTCGTCCTCGGGCATGAGGGTGTCGCGGATCGTCAGGTTCCGGATGATGACGTTGTGGACGCCCGCGGCGAGGAAGAAGCCGCCGCCGACGATCTCGCCGCTCGTGCCCACACCGACGATCGTCTTGTTCGAGGCCACGCGGATCTCGGTGCCGCGCGGGGCGATGTCGATCGCGGCCGCGACGCGGATGACGTACGGGTCCGCGGCGGTCGCGTACGCGTTCAGGTCCTCCTGCGTGGTGACCGTGACGACCGCGCCTCCGGCGCCGCCGGTGGTCGGCCCGCGGCCGAGGCCGGGGAGGGACGCGAAGCCGTCGGCGCAGTCGGGCCAGGGGCGTCCGGCGGCCTCGGCGGCGGCGGGCAGTCCCGCCGCGAACGTGCCCGCGACGGCGGCCGCGCCGAGGGCGCGGCGGGTCAGTCTCGTTGTCTTCCAGGGGTTCACGCGAGGCTCCTTCGACTCGGGGAGGGCGGCGTCAGGGAGCAGTCTAAGCAGGTGAATCGATTAGGGTCAATGGATTGCCCTAATCTCGGACCAATTTTTTTCATGACTTGACATAACCCAGGGAACGGTCGTAACCTGAGCGCCCAACCATCGAGTCCGATCGATACGCAGGACACGGGAGTCCGCGTGAAGGGACCGCAAGCGTGACCACACCACAACCCCCCTCCACCCCTCGGCAGGCGGTCAGCCGCCGCAACCTCATGAAGGCCGGCGGCCTCGGCCTCGCCGCCGCCCCCGCGCTCGCCGCCTGCGGCCGCGGCTTCGGCGGCGGCGGAGACGACGACTCCGGCGACGGCGTCACCCTCAACATGGTCTGGTGGGGCGACGCCGTCCGCGCCGAGAAGACCCAGGCCGCCCTCGACGCCTTCATGGAGCAGAACGAAGGCGTCAAGATCGAGGTCGAGTACCAGGACTCCGGCCCCTACCAGGACAAGCTCGCCACCCGCTTCGCCGCGGGCGACTCGCCCGACCTCATGGCCATGCGCATGGACTCGCTCCGCGAGTACGCCGACCGCGGCGCCCTCCTCGACCTCAACGAGTACGGCGAGGACCTCGACCTCAGCGGCCTCAGCGACAACGCCGCGACCATCGCCGAGGTCGGCGACAGCATCTACGGCGTCCCCGCCGGGCTCAACACCGTCGGCTTCGTCGTCAGGCAGGACTTCGCCGAGCAGTACGGCGTCGCCATCCCCGACGGCGACACGTGGGGCTGGGAAGACCTGGCCGCCTTCGCGAAAGCGATCACCGACGCCAGCGGCGGCGAGGTCTACGGCACCGGCTTCGAGGCCCAGACCCTCGCGAACATCCTCGTCTTCACGCGCCAGCGCGGCGAGGACTTCTTCACCGACGACGACCAGCTCGGCGTCACCGCCGCGACCGTCCAGGCCTGGTTCGAGCTCATCAACGGGATGCGCGCCGACGGCGGGTTCCCGCCCGCCGGGTTCTTCGAGAACATCGGCGGCTCGGCCGACCAGTCCTACATCGCGCAGGGCAAGCTCGCCTCGCAGATCATCCCCACCAACAACTTCCTCGGCTACAACGAGGCGTGCGGCGGGACGCTCGCGCTGCTGCGCATGCCCGGCGAGACGCAGGGCGCGCGCCGCGGCCAGTCGGTCGACTGCCCGCACCTGTGGTCGGTCGCGTCCGAGTCGGAGCACCCGGAGACGGCGCTGAAGCTGCTGGACTTCCTGCTCAACGACCCGGCCGCGTCCCTCGCGACGGGCACCACCCGCGGCGTCCCCGCCAACGCCGATGTGGCCGAGGAGATCAAGTCCTCGCTGGAGCCGGACGACCAGCTCGCCACCGACTTCCTCATCTCGCTCCAGGGCGAGGACCTCCCGCGCTCGCTGCTGTACCCGCCGGGCGGGTCGGCCGTGTTCGACTTCCTCGACGCGCTGGCGGTCGAGGTCGAGTTCGGGCGCGTCAGCCCGGCCGACGCCGCCGCGCAGTTCATCGAGCAGGCCGAAGGGGCCATCGCAGGGTGAGCACCGAGACCGCCGTCATGCCGGAGGCGGACG
Source organism: Glycomyces sp. NPDC047369 (assembly GCA_040643255.1). Lineage (GTDB taxonomy): Bacteria > Actinomycetota > Actinomycetes > Mycobacteriales > Micromonosporaceae > Glycomyces. Next base: position 26,162 of record JBEYTX010000010.1, read on the forward strand.
TGCCGCCGGCCCCGGGCGACGGGCGCCCCTCCGCAGGGCGCTCCCGGGGCCGGCGGGCGCGTAAGGACCGCGCCGGCTACCTGTTCCTCCTCCCGTGGTTCATCGGGATGCTGTTCACCGTGGTGCCGTTCTTCGCGTCGCTGTACCTGGCGTTCACGGACTACAACCTGCTGAACAGTCCGAAGTGGATCGGGCTCGAGAACTTCACCGCGATGTTCCGGGACCCGGTGCTGCTCAAGTCGTTGAAGGTCACGTTCGTCTACACGTTCGTGTCGGTGCCGCTGTCGCTGGCGGCGGCGCTGGGCGTGGCGATGATCCTGAACAAGGGCATCCGGGCGCTCCCGGTGTACCGGGCCGTGTTCTACCTGCCCTCGCTCCTGGGCGCGAGCGTCGCGGTGGTCCTGCTGTGGCGCTACGTCTTCGGGCTGGACGGGATCGTGAACGCGTTCCTCGGCTGGTTCGGGGTGCCCGCGATCGCGTGGACCTCCGACCCGGACTACGCGCTGACGACGCTGATCATCCTGCACATCTGGACGTTCGGTTCGCCGATGGTGATCTTCCTGGCGGGCCTGCGGCAGATCCCGGTCATGTACTACGAGGCCGCGGCGGTCGACGGGGCGTCGAAATGGCGCCGGTTCCGCTCGATCACGCTGCCGCTCTTGAGCCCCATCATCTTCTTCAACCTGATCCAGTCGCTGATCGCGTCGTTCCAGACGTTCACGCAGGGCTTCGTGATGAACGACGGCGGCGGGGGTCCGGCGAACTCCACATTGTTCTACAACCTGTACCTGTACCAGCAGGGCTTCAACCAGTTCAACATGGGCTACGCCTCGGCGATGGCCTGGACCCTGCTGGTCATCATCGCCGCGTTCACCGCCCTGACGTTCTTCTCCGCGAAGTACTGGGTCAACTACGACAACTGAGGCCGCATAGATGTCAACGACCTTGCAATCCCCGAAGGCGCGGCGCGAAGACGACGACGCGCTGATCGAGCGGTACGGTTCGAGCCGCAAGAGCCGCTTCTCCAGGCACATCGTGCTGTGCCTCATCGGTCTGTTCATGATGTACCCGCTGCTGTGGCTGGTGTCGAGCTCGCTGAAGCCGAACGGGCTGATCTTCTCGGACCTGTCGCTGTGGCCGGCCGAGTGGAGCCCGCAGAACTACGCGGACGGCTGGACGGCCCTGGAGTGGGACTTCGGGGTCTACTTCTCGAACTCGATCATCATCGTGGTGCTCAGCATCGTGGGGAACCTGTTCTCGTGCTCCCTTGCGGCGTACGGGTTCGCGCGGCTGAACTTCACCGGCCGGAAGCTGTTCTTCGCGCTCATGCTCGGGACGATGATGCTCCCGGGGCACGTGCTGCTCATCCCGCAGTACATCCTGTTCGCGAAGCTCGGCTGGCTCAACACGTACTACCCGCTGCTGGTGCCGAACTTCCTTGCCACGAACGCGTTCTACATCTTCCTGATGGTGCAGTTCATGCGCCAGCTCCCGCAGGAGCTCGACGACGCGGCCCGGATCGACGGGTGCGGGCCGTTCCGCACGTTCTGGAGCATCATCCTGCCGCTGTGCCGCCCGGCGTTCGCGACGACCGCGATCTTCACGTTCATCTCGGTGTGGAACGAGTTCTTCGGGCCGCTGCTGTACCTGACGGACCCCGAGCTGTACACGGTGCCTCTGGCGCTGCGGCAGTTCGTGGACTCGGAGGGCCAGTCGCAGTGGGGGCAGATGTTCGCGATGTCGGTGCTGTCGCTCGCGCCGATCATCGGCTTCTTCATCGCCGGACAGAAGTACCTGGTCAAGGGCATCGCCACGACCGGGCTCAAATAGAGGGAACGCCTTGACGAATCCGCTCGACGCCGACGCCCGCGGAGGCGTGAATCCGATATGGACCGCCGACTTCGGCGGCGGCACGTACCGCAACCCGGTCCTCAACGCGGACTGGTCCGACCCGGACGCGGTCCGGGTCGGGGACGACTTCTACCTGACCGCCTCGAGTTTCCACCGGGTGCCGGGCCTGCCGGTCCTGCACAGCCGGGACCTCGTGAACTGGACGGTCGTCGGGCACGCGCTCACGAGGCTCGTGCCTGAGGAGGACTTCCGGACCCCGCAGCGCGGCGGCGGCGTGTGGGCCCCGGCCCTGCGCCACCACGCGGGCCGGTTCTGGATCGTGTACCCGGATCCCGACCGGGGCCTGTTCGTCACGAGCGCCGAGGACCCGGCCGGGCCGTGGTCGGAGCCGCTGCTCCTGAAGGGCGGCAAGGGGCTCATCGACCCGTGCCCGCTGTGGGACGAGGACGGTTCGGCGTACCTGGTCCACGGCTGGGCGAAGAGCCGGGCCGGGATCAACAACCGGCTCACGGTGCACCGCATGAGCACTGACGCGACCGAGCTGCTCGACGAGGGCATGGTGGTGATCGACGGCGACGCGCTGGGCGGGTACCGGACGCTCGAAGGGCCGAAGTTCTACCAGCGCGACGGCTGGTACTGGATCTTCGCCCCCGCGGGCGGGGTCGCGGAGGGCTGGCAGTCGGCATTCCGGTCCCGGGACCCGTTCGGGCCCTATGAGGACCGGATCGTGCTCGCACAGGGTTCGACGGCGGTGAACGGCCCGCACCAGGGGGCGTGGGTCGACACGCCCGACGGCGCGGACTGGTTCCTGCACTTCCAGGACAAGGGGTTCCTGGGGCGGGTGGTCCACCTCCAGCCGATGCGCTGGGACGAGGACGGTTGGCCCGTGATCGGCGACGGCGGCGAACCGGTAGCGGTGCACGCCAAGCCGATCCAGGGCGAGCCGGTGGCGGCCCCGGCTTCGGGGGACGACTTCGCCGATGGGCCCGGGCTCCAATGGTCTTGGCAGGCCAACCCGGTTGAGGGATGGATTGGAGACGGAGACGGAGACGGAGACGGAGACGGAGACGGAGACGGAGACGGAGACGGCGGTGGCGATGGCGGTGGCGACGCTGACCTGGTTCGCGTACCGGGCCTGCGGCTGAACTGCGTGCCGGGACCGGCCGATCTGCGGTTCCTGCCGAACCTGCTGGGGCAGCTGCTCCCGAGCGACGACTTCCGCGCGGAGACGACGCTGCGCCTCGAAGGCGCCGCGCCCGGCGACCGGGCCGGGCTCGCGATCGTGGGGGACACCTACGCTTGGATCGGCCTGGAGCACAACGAGAACGGGACCTTCCTCGTGCACTGCACTGCGGAGGACGGCGTCGAGACGAATGCGGCCGAACCGGTGGCGGTCGACGGAGCGGTGACGCTCGCGGTCGAGGTCGAGCCCGGCGGACGGTGCCGGTTCGAGGCGGTGGGTTCGAATCCCACCGCTACCGATGCCGCGCTGGTCGGCGAACCGTTCCAGGCCACTGAAGGCCGCTGGGTCGGGGCCGCGCTCGGGTTGTTCGCGAGCGGCGGCACCGCGGGTGATGCCACGCCCGCGGTCGGCGCCAGCGGGACTTTCGACACGGCCTCGGCCGGGGCCGCCGCGATCAGCTCCGGAGGCGCCGGATCTGCGGTGTTCGGGCCGTTCAGCGTCGAGGCGCGGCCGGGTGACCATGGATGAGCAGGTCACCTTCGTCCAGACGCACCCGCTGACCCTCGGCGGCGCCACGGTCGCCGAGTACGTGTGGCAGCCGCACCTGCCGAGCCTGCTGTCCCCGCGCCCCTACCTCCACCCCGTGCGGACCCTCGCCGGGACCGAGGTCACCGAGGCCATGCCCGTCGACCACCTGCACCACCTCGGGGCGAGCCTCGCCGTGCCCGACGTCGGCGGCGTCAACTTCTGGGGCGGGCGGACCTACGTGCGCGGCAAGGGATCCGTGCCGCTGCCCAACCACGGCGTGCAGCGCCACCACCGCTGGGAGGCCCGCACCGACGCCGTGCTCGCCCACGAGCTGCGCTGGGTCGGCCCCGACGGCGCGACGGTCCTTCGCGAGCGGCGCCGGATCGCCGCCCGGCCCCTCGACGACCGGGCCTGGGCGCTCGACTTCCGGTACGCGCTGCACAGCGCCGCGGCCGGGCCGCTGGAGTTCTCGAGTCCGGGTGCCAAGGGCCGCATCGGGGCCGGGTACGGCGGGTTCTTCTGGCGCGCCAACCGCGGCCTTCGCAGCGTCCGCCTCATGGGACCCGGCGGCGAGGGCGCCGCGAGCCTCCACGGCTCGCGCGACCGGTGGGTCGCGCTCAGCGCGAGCGGGCCCGATCCGTGGACGCTCGTGTTCATCGACGTTGCGGCCCAAGGCGACCCGTGGTTCGTGCGCGGCGACGACTACGTGGGGGTCGGCGCGGCCCTGGCCTGGGCCGAGGCGTTCTCGGTCGCGCCGGGGGAGGGACCGCGGCGACGTATCATCACGGTAGTCGCGGACGGCGCGCTCGGACCCCGGGAGACGGCGGACCTCGCGGCGTCGGTGTCCGCGGCCTCGGCGGAGCCCGACCATGGATCGTAGATCCTATAGGATATCGGACCCCGGATCCGGTATCGTACGGTCGGGACCGGCCGTTCTCTTGGGAGGCGCAATGGAGCACTCCGGCACGACGGGCTCGGTGGTCGCCGAGCGCCCCGACGCCCTGGCGCTGCACGTCGACGGCCGCGAGGTCGCCAGCTACGTGTGGCGCTCGCGCCTGCCCGCCTCCACCGCGCCGCGCCCGTACCTCCACCCCGTGCGCACCCTCGCGGGCACCGTCGTCACCGACGCGCGCCCCCACTCGCACACGCACCAGCTCGGCATCAGCATCGCCGCGCCCGACATCGGCGGCCGCAACTTCTGGGGCGGGCGCACCTTCGTCCCCGGGCACGGCCCGGCCTGGCTCGACGACCACGGCGCGCAGCAGCACCGCCGCTGGCTGCGGCACACCGAGTCCGAACTCGCGCACACCCTCAACTGGGTCGACCGGGACGGCGCCGAACTGCTCTACGAGCGCCGCGAGATCGCCTGCCACCCCCTCTCTCCCGGAGCCTGGACGCTCTCGGTCCGGACGAGGCTACTCAACGCCACCGACAGTCCCCTCCAGATCCGCAGCCCCGCCGCCCTCGGCCGCGTCGGCGCCGGGTACGGCGGGTTCTTCTGGCGCGGGCCCTCCAGGTCCGAGCGCGTCCGCGTGCTCAGCTCCGCGGGCGAAGGCGAGCGGGCCGTCAACGGGACGACCGCCGAATGGGTCGCCGTCTCCGGTGCGGGCCAAGGGGAGTGGACCGTCGTGTTCGCGCCCGCCGACGCCGTCACCGCCGCCGACCGGTGGTTCGTGCGCTCCCGCGACTACCTCGGCGTGGGCTCCTCGCTCACCTGGGACCGTCCACTGGTGCTGGACCCGGGCGGCGCCATCGCACGGCATATCCTCGCTGTCGTGGCGGACGGCACCCTCGACTCCGACGCGGCCGGCGCGCTGGCCGCGGCGGCGCGGTCCGCGCCGTGACCGGCGACCCCGCGCGCCAGGAGCGCCTCCGCGAACTCAACCTGGGCCTGGTGTTCCGCGAGGTCCTCGCCGCCGACGCCCCGCTCTCGCGCACCGAGCTGGCCGCGGCCACCGGCCTGACCCGGCCCACGATCACCCGGATCGTCGAGGAGCTGCTCGCCGGGCGGCTCGTCACCGAGACCGGCACCAACCCCGACGGCCGCGCCGGGCGGCCCCGCGTCGGACTCACCCTGTCGCGCACCGGACCCGCAGGGCTCGGGCTCGACATCCGCTCCGACGGGCTCGCCGCGTGCGTCGTCGACCTCGCCGGGCGGGTGCGGCACCTCGCGTTCGCGCCGCTCACCGACACCGACGCGCCCGCGGTCCTCGAACGCCTGGGCCGCATGGCCGCCGAGGCCGTCACGGCCGCCGCCGCCGAAGACCTCACCGCGGTCACCGCGACGCTCGCCGTCCCCGGGCCCGTCGACGGCGGGATCGTGCGCACCGCGCCCGCGCTCGGCTGGCGCGACGTCCCGGCCGCCGAACTCCTCGACGCCGCCCTGTCGGGCCTCGGCCTCGCGACCGCCGTCGACTCGGAGGCGAACCTCGCCGCCCGCGGCGAGCTCCACGCCACCGGCGCCGACCGCGCGCTCACCCACTTCGTCTACGTCTCAGGGGGACTCGACATCGGCGCGGGCCTGGTCATGGACGGCCGGCTCATGCGCGGCGCCCGCGGCTGGGGCGGCGAGCTCGGGCACGTCACCGTCGACCCGGAGGGCAAGCCGTGCCGGTGCGGGTCGCGCGGGTGCCTCCAGACCTACGCGAGCCTGCCCGCGCTCCTCGGCGGCGAGGTCGTCCCGGCCGGGGCCAGCCCCGAGTCGGTCATCCTCGGCCGCGCCGACGCGGGCCGCCCCGAGACCCTCGCGGCCCTCGACACCGCCGCGAGCGCCCTCGGCGTCGCGCTCGCCAACGTGTGCAACCTGCTTGGGGTGGACACGGTGTTCCTCGGCGGCAGCTTCGCGCTCATGGACTCCTGGCTCTCGGCGGGCGTGCAGGCCGAACTGTCGCAGCGGGTCCTTTTCGCCGACTGGGCCCCGGTCACCGTGCGGCCCGCGACCATCGGCCCCGACGCCGCCGCGATCGGCGCGGCCCTCGCGGTCGTCGACCGCGTCAGCGCCGACCCGTCCGCCTGGCTCGCCGCCAACCGCTAGGACCCGAACGGCCCGTCCAGTGCGGCCCACTGGAGGAGCAGCACCGTCTTCGCGTCGGTGATCTCGCCGGTGCGGACCATGCTGAGCGCCTTCGCGAACGGCAGTTCCACGACGGCGATGTCCTCGCCCTCCTCGGCGACGCCCGCGCGGTCGGCGAGCGGGGCGGACCCGTCGTACGGGGCCGCGAAGCAGTGCAGGCGCTCGGTGACCGAGCCGGGGGACATGTACGGCACGAACACGCGCTGCGGCTCGCCGATCGCGAGGCCGGTCTCCTCGGCGGCCTCGCGGCGGATCGCCGCCTCGGGCGCGTCGCCGTCGAGCAGGCCCGCGGGGACTTCGAGGAGCATCCCGTCCGGGTGCCCGTTCACGTACGCGGGCAGGCGGAACTGGCGCGTGAGGACGACCGTGCCGCGGTCGGCGTCGTAGAGGAGGACCGCCGCGCCGTCGCCGCGGTCGTAGGTCTCGCGCTGCTGCCGGGACCAGGTACCGTCGGTGCCGCGGTAGTCGAACGTGGTCTTGCGCAGCACGTACCAGTCGCTGGAGAGCAGCTCGACGTCGACGATGCGCACGTCCGGGTTCCCGTCCAAGCCCCGCCCCTGCCGGTCGAGTCCGGTGCGGCCGCGCCGGTCCGGGGTGTCGATCCCTGCGGTCATCGCGATGCCTCCTTTCGATAATGTTCGAATACGTTCGATTTTGATGATACTGCGGGGATTCCTCGATCGCGAACGCCGTGGTACGGTCTCCTACATACCGACCAGACGGTTTGGAGTCGTGCATGCAGAGGTTCGCGGGCAGAGTCGCCCTCATCACCGGAGCGAGCAGGGGCATCGGCTTCGCCGTCGCCCGGCGCCTCGTCGACGAGGGCGCGTCGGTCGTCGTCACCGGCCGCGACGAGGAGGCCCTCAAGGCCGCCGTCGCCGAACTCGGCGAGGACCGGGCCGCCGGGGTCCCCGGGAAGGCCGACGACCGGGACCACCAGGCCGCGGCCGTCGCGTACGCCGCCGAGCGGTTCGGCGGCCTCGACCACCTCGTCAACAACGCCGGGATCAACCCCGCCTACGGGCCCCTCACCGGCATCGACTTCGACGCGGCCCGCAAGATCCTGGAGGTCAACGTGCTCGGCGCGCTCGCCTGGACGAGCGCGGCCCTCGCGGCGGGGCGGCTGCGGTCGGTCGTGAACATGGCCTCCATCGCGGGCACCGCCGCCAGCCCCGGCATCGGCTTCTACGGGGTCTCCAAGGCCGCGTTGATCAACCAGACCCAGCAGCTCGCCGAGGAGCTCGCGCCCGCCGTGCGCGTCAACGCCCTCGCGCCCGCCGTCGTCAAGTCCCGCTTCTCGAAAGCGCTCTACGAGGGCCGCGAGGCCGAGGCCGCCGCCGCGTACCCGCTCGCGCGCCTCGGCGAGCCCGAGGACGTCGCCGGGCCGGCCGCGTTCCTGCTCTCCGACGACGCCGCCTGGGTCACCGGTCAGACGATCCTCGTGGACGGCGGCGCCAGCGCCCGCGTCACCTGGTGAAGGATGGGAGCCATGAAGACGAAGAACGTGGCCGACGAGGTGCTCCGCGCCGCCCTCGAACTGTTCGCCGCGCAGGGGTACGCCAACACCAGCGTCCAGCAGATCGTGCAGGCCGCGGGCGTCACCAAGGGCGCCATGTACCACTACTTCACGTCCAAGGACGACCTGCTGTTCGCGATCTACGAGCGGATGCTGTCGCTCCAGAAGCGGCGCCTGGACGAGATCACCGCCGCGGGCGGGGAGACCGAGGACGTGCTGCGCGCGGTGTGCGAGGACGTGGTCGTGACCTCCATCGACTTCCTGCCCGAGGGCACGGTGTTCTTCCGCAGCCAGCACATGCTCACGCCCGAGCGGCAGGCCGAGGTCAAGCGCCGCAGGCGCGAGTACCACGACAAGTTCGCCGAGCTCATCGTGCGCGGCCAGGAGGAGAAGCGGTTCCGCGACGACGTGCCCGTCTCGGTCCTCATCGCGCACTTCTTCTCCGACATCCACTACCTGCCCCACTGGTTCTCCCACGAGGGGCCCGAGAACGAGGCCGAGCTGGCCGCCCAGATCACCGAGCTGTTCCTGCGGAGCCTGCGGAGGGCCGATGGCTGAGACCATGCGCGCGTGGCGGATCGGCGCTTACGGGGAGCCCGCCGACGTCATGTCGCTCGGCGAGGCGCCCGTGCCCGAGGCCGGGCCCGGCGAGGTCCTGATCCGCAATCGCGCTGTGGCCGTGAACTTCCCGGACGTGCTGCTCGCCCGCGGGCGGTACCAGGAGCGGCCGCCGCTGCCGTTCACGCCCGGGATCGAACTGTGCGGCGAGGTCGCCGCGCTCGGGCCCGGCGCGGAGCGGTTCGCGGTGGGGCAGCGGGTGGTCGCGACCGCGATCGGCGTCATGGCCGAGTACGCCGTGGTGCCGGAGGCGTCGGTCCACGAGGCGCCGGACGCACTGGACGACGCGGCCGCCGCGGCGTTCCTCATCGCGTACCAGACCGCCTGGTTCGGGCTCCACCGGCGCGCGAAGCTCCAAAGTGGCGAGACGCTCCTCGTCCACGCCGCCGCGGGCGGCGTCGGCACCGCGGCCTGCCAGCTCGGGGCCGCTGCCGGGGCCGAGGTGATCGGTGTCGTCGGGTCCGAAGCCAAAGCGCCCGTTGCGGAAGCATCGGGAGCGGCGCAGGTGCTCCTGCGCGGCGGCGATTGGGTCGGCGCCGTCAAGGCCGCCGGGGGAGCGGACGTCGTGTTCGACCCCGTCGGCGGCGACGCGTTCACCGGCTCCACCAAGGCCGTGGCCTTCGAGGGCCGCATCGTCGTGGTCGGCTTCGCCTCCGGCGACGTCCCGCCCGTGCGCGCCGACCACGCCCTGGTCAAGAACTACAGCGTCCTCGGCCTCCACTGGGCCCTGTACCAGCGCCGCCGCCCCGACCTCGTCGCCGAGGCGCACGCCGCGCTGACCCGCCTCGCCGCCGAGGGCGCCGTGCGGCCCGCCGTCGCGGCGGCCGTGCCCTTCGCCGATGCGGCGCAAGCGGTCCAGCGCCTCGCAGACGGCGCCACCACCGGACGGCTCGTCGTGGCGGTGGGGGAGTGAACGGCCTGGCCGGGCGCACCGCGATCGTCACCGGCGGCGCCCGCGGGATCGGCGAAGCCTACGTGCGGGCCCTGCACGCCGAGGGCATGCGGGTCGTGATCGCCGACGTCCTTGCGGACCAGGGGAAGGCACTGGCCGAGGAGCTGGACGGGGCGCGGTTCACCGAACTCGACGTGACCGACGAGGGCGCCTGGGACGCCGCGGTCGCCGCGACGCTCGACGCGTTCGGCGCGGTCGACGTGCTCGTCAACAACGCCGGGATCGCGAACGCCGCCCCCATCGAGCACTTCACGCTCGAGAAGTGGAACGCGGTCCTGGCCGTGAACCTGACGGGCGTGTTCCTCGGCTGCCGGGCGGTCGTGCCCGCGATGAAGGCCGCCGGGCGCGGCGCCATCGTCAACGTGTCCTCAGTGGAAGGACTGCGCGGTTCCGAACGGCTGCACGGCTACACCGCCTCCAAGTTCGGGGTCCGCGGGCTCACCAAGTCCCTCGCCGTCGAGCTCGGGCCCGCCGGGATCCGCGTCAACTCGCTCCATCCGGGGTTCGTCGACACGGACATGACCACCAGGATCGACCCCGGCCGGCTCCAGATCCCCCTCGGCCGGCCCGGCGCCCCCGCCGACCTGACCGGGGCCCTCGTCTTCCTCGCCGGGGACGCCTCCGCGTACCTCACCGGCGCTGAGATCGTCGTCGACGGCGGCATGACCGTCGGCATCCCTCACACCTGACCTGCCGAAAGACCCGCAAGATATCGACATGGATTCACTGTCCTCAGCACATACCGTCCGGTCGGTATCTAGGGTATGGTGAGACCACCCCACACGAAGAGGTGCGCATGACCACCCCCTCCCCGCCCCGACTCGCCGTCCGCGGCCTCGAAGTCGCCTTCGGCGGCCTCACCGCCCTCGACGGCGTGAGCTTCGACGTCCACCCCGGCGAGACCGTCGCCCTCATCGGCCCCAACGGCGCCGGGAAGACCACCGCCTTCAACGCCGTCTGCGGACTCGTCAAGCCCCGCAAGGGCACCGTGCACCTCGACGGCCGGCCCGCCCCCGCCAGGACCACCCGCCTCCTCGCCGCGGGCGTCGCCCGCACCCTCCAGGGGCTCGGCCTCTTCGACCGCCTCACCGTCCTCGACAACGTCCGCGCCCCGCTCGTCGCCCTCCGCGACCGCGACGCGGACGCCAAGGCCCGCACCGTCCTCGACGGCCTCGGCCTCACCGGACTCGCCGACCGGCCCGCGGGCGCCCTGCCCTACCCCGAGCGCAAGCGCGTCGCGCTCGCCCGCGCCCTCGCCACGCGCCCCCGGCTCCTCCTCCTCGATGAGCCCGCGGGCGGCCTCGGCCCCGCCGACATCGACGCGCTCGCCGAGACCGTCGACGGACTCGACTGCGCCGTCCTCCTCGTGGAGCACCACGTCGACTTCGTCATGGAGACCGCCGACCGCATCGTCGTCCTGGACTTCGGCCGCGTCATCGCGACCGGCACCCCCGACGAGGTCCGCGCGGACCCGGCCGTCGAAGCGGCCTACCTCGGAGTGGAGGCCGCCGCATGACCGCCCTCGCCTGCGACGGCCTCACCGTCGGGTACGGCGACGGCGCCCCCGTCATCGACGGGCTGCACCTCGACATCGCCGAAGGCGCCGTGGTCGCCCTCCTCGGCGCCAATGGCGCCGGGAAGACCACCCTCCTGCGGGCCCTCACCGGGCTCGTCCCGCTGCGCGCCGGGCGGATCCGCCTCGGCGGCACCGACCTCGCATCGATGTCCACTGAGGATCGAATGCGGGCCGGACTCGGCCTCGTCCCCGAAGGGCGCAGCACGGTCGTGGAGCTCACCGTGGACGAGAACCTCCGCCTCGGCGGGCTCTGGCGGCACAAGGCGAAGGCCCGCAAGGCCGCCGTGGAGGAGATGTACGGCCTGTTCCCCGCGCTCGACCGGCGCCGCCGCGCCCCCGGCCACACCCTCTCGGGCGGCGAGCGGCAGATGCTCGCCCTCGCCCGCGCCCTCCTCGCCCGGCCCCGGGTGCTGCTCCTCGACGAGCCGTCGCTCGGCCTGGCGCCCAAGGCGACCGCGCAGCTCCTCGGCGTGCTCCGCGCGACCGCGGCCCGGACCGGCCTGACGGTGCTCCTCGCCGAGCAGAACGCCGCGAGCGCGCTCTCGGTCGCCGAACGCGGCGTCGTGCTGTCGCTCGGCGCGGTCGCCGCCGACCGCCCGGCCGCCGAACTCGCGGCCGACCCCGCCCTCCGCCACGCCTACCTGGGGTTCTGATGGAACGACACCACGTGTACGGACTCGGCCGCCGCTCCGGCGCTCCCGGACGCCCGGCGGTCGCGGCGCGATCGCGCCGCGCGCTCGCCACGGTGACGGCGAGGGGGCCGCGCTGATGGACCGGCTCCTCTTTCTCCTCGCCGCCGGCCTCGCCCGCGGCGCCGTCCTCGCGCTCTTCGCGCTCTCGCTCGTGATCGTCTGGCGCACCGCCAGAGTCGTCAACTTCGCGCAGGCCGCCATGGCCGCCGCCGCGGTGTACGCGGCCTACCACGCCACCGCCGCCACCGGCTCCTACTGGGCCGGGCTCGCCACGGGCCTCGCCGCCGGGGCGCTCCTCGGCGCCGCCGTTGAACGCGGCCTCATGCGGCGCCTGCCCGCGCGCGCGCCGCTCCCGGGGATCATCGTCGCGATCGGACTCGTCATGGTCCTCCAGGCCGGACTCGCCATCGCCTTCGGCCCCGAGCACCGCCCCATGCACCCGCCGTTCTCGCAGCGGCCCTTCGTCATCGGCGGCGTGCCCCTGCTCTCCCCGTACGACCTGTTCACGCTCGCCGCGGCCGCCGCGGTCATGACCGCGCTCGCGCTCCTGTTCAACCGCACGCCGCTGGGCCTGCGGCTGCGGGCCGCGGCGTTCGCGCCCGAGACCGCCCGGCTCGCCGGGGTCCGCGTCCCGCGCATGGTCGCCCTCGGCTGGGCCCTGTCGGCTGCCGCCGCCGCGCTCGCCGCACTCCTGCTGGTGCCCACCGAACTCGGACTCAATCCGCACGCCGTGGACCTCCTGTTCGTGAACGCGTTCGCCGTCGCCGTCATCGGCGGCCTCGACTCGCCTGCCGGGGCGCTCCTCGCCGGGATCGGCACCGGCCTGCTCGTCAGCCTCGTCACCGGGTACGCCTCCGCGTCCGCGGCCCCGCTCGCCGTCCTCGCGCTCATGACCCTCGTGCTCCTGGTCCGCCCCGGCGGCCTCCTCGCCGCGAAGGAGGCCCGCACCGCATGAAGACCCCGCTGCGCGCCCTCCTCCTCACCGTCCTCGCCCTTGGCGGGACCTTCGGGCTCGACCCGTTCCGCAACTACCAGCTCGCCACCGCCGCCGCGTGCTTCGCCGCCGTCGCGGGCCTCACCGTCCTCGTCGGACTCACCGGGCAGCTGTCCCTCGGCCACGCGGTCCTCATGGCCGCCGGAGGCTACGGATTCGCATGGGCCGCATCGGCGGTCGACGGCCCGTGGCCCCTCGCGCTGCTCGCCGGGCTGCTCGCGGCGGCCCTCGTGTCCGGCCTCCTCGGGCTGCTCCTCGGCGCCGCCGCCGCCCGCCTGCGCGGCCCCTACCTCGCCGGACTCACCCTCGCGCTCGTCATCGCCCTCCCCGCCGCCGCGAGCGCCCTGCCGCTCGGCGGCGACCAGGGCGCCCCCGCGCCCTTCTTCCCGGTGCCCCAGGCGCTTTCGGCGCTCATCGCCGTCGAGCAGTGGCACGCGTGGCTCGCGATCACCGTCGCCGCGGCCGCCGTGACCCCGCTCGTGATCCTCCGCTCCGGCCCGGCCGGACTGCGCATGCGCGCGGTCCTCGACGACGAGACCGCCGCCCGCCTGTCCGGCATCGACCCCGGCCGCGTGAAGACCGGCGCGTTCGTCGCCTCCGCGATCCCCGCCGGGCTCGGCGGCGCGGTCCTCGCGATCGCCACCCAGCAGGTCACCCCCGGCGGGTACGGCCTCGCGTTCTCCCTGTCGCTCGTCGTCGCGGCCGTCGCCGGCGGCCTCGGCAGCATCGGCGGCGCCGCCGTCGGCGCCGTCCTCGTGACCGTCCTTCCCTGGGCCGCAGACGAACTCGCGGCCCTCGCCCCCGCCGAACTCGGACGGCGACTCGACGGGAACCTCGCAGTCCTCCTCTTCGGCGCGGGCCTGGTCGCCCTGACCCTCGCCTGGCCGGGCGGCGCCGCCCGACTGCTCGACCGGCTCCGCGCCGCCCGGCCCACCCGCTTCGCAACCCCTTCCACGACCACAGAGAGGTGATCGTCATGCGAAACCCCAGAATCCTCAGCAGCGCCGCCGCACTGGCCGCGGCCGCCCTCGCCGGCGCCGCGTGCTCCACGCCCGGCGGCGACGAGACCGTCCCCGGCGTCACCGACGACACCGTCGTCATCGGCACCCACCAGCCGCTCACCGGCCCGGCCGCCGCCGGGTACTCCGCGATCTCCGCGGCCACCGCCGCCTACTTCGAGTACGTCAACGCCAACGGCGGCATCAACGGCCGCGACATCGAGTACCTCGTCAAGGACGACGCCTACGACCCGGCCGCGACGCAGACCGCCGTCCGCGAACTGGTGACCGAGGACGAGGTCTTCGCGATCGTCAACGGCCTCGGCACCCCCACGCACTCGTCGGTCCTCGACTACCTCGACCAGCAGGGCGTCCCCGACCTGTTCGTGTCCTCCGGGGCGCTGGCCTGGAACCAGCCCGACGTCTACGACAACACCTTCGCGTTCAACGCCGACTACGTGACCGAGGGCGCCGCCCTCGCCCAGTACGCGGTCGAGCAGGACCCCGGCGCGGTCGTCTGCGTCCTCGGCCAGGACGACGACTACGGCGAGGGGATCCTCGAAGGCGTCGAGACCGTGGTGGACTCCAACGAGATCGCCGAGGTCCAGACCTACGCGGTGTCCAGTGAGGACCTCACGGCGCAGCTCGGCGCGATGATGGCCGCCGGCTGCGAGGTCAACGTCCTCGGCACCATCAACGGGTTCACGGCGATGGCCGTGGGCACCGCGGCCCAGATGGAGTGGTTCCCGCGGTGGTACGTGTCCTCCTCGGGCGCCGACTACCCGACCCTCGCGGGCTACCTCGGCGAGGACCTCGCCCCGGTCCTGCTGCAGGGCATGGTGAGCGTCAACTACCTGCCCTCCAGCGCGGGCGGCGAATGGGACGCGCTGTTCCGGCAGATCAACGACGAGTACAACGACGGCGCCCCCTACACCGGGAACACCATCTTCGGCATGAGCGTCGGCTACCTGTTCGCCGAGGCCCTCGCGGCCGCCGGGGACGACCCGACCCGCGAGTCCCTCGTGGCCGCCGTCGAATCGGGCGACCTGGCGGGCAACGGGATCGTGCCGCTCTCGTTCTCCGAGGACGACCACGCCGCCTACCGGGCCGTGGGCGTCACCGTCGTCGACGAGGGCGTCCAGGACTACGCCGGGCCGGTGTACGAGGTGGCCGCGGGCGGCGTGAACGCCGTCGAGGCGTCCCCCGTCCCGCTGGAGAACGAGGGCATCCCGGGCGAGTAGCCCACGAGGAGAAGGAGACCGATGACCGACATGCCAGGGCTCGACACCGCGGGGCTCGCCCGCTGGCTGGCCCGGGAGCACCCCGGGCTCGCGGGGGAGGAGCCGCTGCGGGCCGCGCTGATCGACGGGGGCCGCTCGAACCTGACGTACCGCGTCGACGGCGCCAAGGCCCCGCTGGTGCTGCGGCGCCCGCCCCTGGGCCACGCCCTGCCGACCGCCCACGACATGCGCCGCGAGCACCGGGTCATCACGGCCCTGCACGGGACCGTCCCGGTGCCCGCCACCGTGGACGTCGCGGACGACACCGGGGCCCGGGAGGTCACCGGCACGGTCTTCTTCGTGATGGCGTTCGTCGAGGGCGCGGTCCTGGACCGCCCCGCGCGCAACGCCGACTGGACCCCCGCGGGCCTCCACGGCCTCGGGATCGAGGTCGCCGAGATCCTCGCCGACCTCCACGCCGCCGAGCCCGAGCGCCTCGGGCTCGGCGGCTTCGGCCGGCCCGGCGGGTACCTCGCGCGCCAGATGCGCACGTGGGCGCGGCAGCTCGACGCGTCCCGGTCCCGGGAGGTCCCGGCCCTGGACGCCCTCGGGGCCCGGCTCGCCGCCGCCGTCCCGGACTCGGGCCGCGCCGCGATCGTCCACGGCGACTACCGGCTCGACAACATGATCGTCGCCGGGCCGCCCGAAGCGCCGCGCGTCGCCGCCGTCCTCGACTGGGAGATGGCGACCCTCGGCGACCCGCTCGTGGACCTCGGGATGCTCGGCATGTACTGGCACATCAGGGAACTCGCCGGCGGCGAGCGGGCCGCGGGCGCGATCGTCCCAGGCGCGGGCTACCCGGCGTTCGACGAAGTGGTCGACGCGTACGCCGCGCGCGCGGGGACTCCCGTCCCCGACCTGCGCTGGTACCGGGCGTTCGCCTGCTACAAGCTCGCGGTGATCCTCGAAGGGGTTCACTTCCGGTACACGAAGGGCCACACTGTGGGTGAGGGCTTCGATGCGATCGGGGCGCTCGTGGCGCCCCTGGCGGAGGAGGGGCTGTGGATTTCCGACCCGACGAGATGACCCGCGCGTTCGCCGACGAGGCGGCCGCGTTCCTCGACGAGCACGTGCTCCCCGCCGAGCCGTTGCTCGCGGCGCAGCTCGCGGCCGCGCCCGGCGAGTGGGGCGTCCGCCCCGTCGTGCGCGACCTCCAAGAGGCCGCCCGCGAACGCGGCCTGTGGAACCTGTTCCTGCCGCCCGGCCCGCACGGGCACGGCGGGGGCCTGTCGAACCTCCGGTACGCGCCGGTCGCCGAGATCACCGGCCGCAGCCCCCGGCTCGCTCCGGCCGCGATGAACTGCGCCGCGCCCGACACCGGGAACATGGAGCTCCTCGTGCACTTCGGCACGCCCGAGCAGCGGGAGCGGTGGCTCGAGCCGCTCCTGGAGGCCCGCATCCGCTCCGCGTTCTGCATGACCGAACCGGGCACCGCCTCCTCCGACGCCACCCAGATCGGGACCCGCATCCACCGGGACGGCGGCGAATGGGTCGTCAACGGCCGCAAGTGGTTCGCCACCGGCGCCATGAACCCCGAGTGCGAGCTCCTCGTCGTCATGGGCAAGACCGACCCGAACGGGCCGCGGCACCGGCAGCAGTCGATGGTCCTCGTCCCGCGCGGCACGCCCGGCGTCACCGTCGTCCGGCCGCTCACGGTCCTCGGGTACGACGACCGCGACCACGGCGGGCACGCCGAGATCCGCTTCGAGGACGTGCGCGTCCCCGCCGCGAACCTCCTCGGCGAGCCCGGCGGCGGGTTCGCGATCGCGCAGGCCCGCCTCGGGCCCGGCCGGATCCACCACTGCATGCGCGCCCTCGGCATGGCCGAGCGGGCCCTGGACCTGGTGCGCGGCAGGGCGAACGAGCGGATCGCCTTCGGCGGGCCGCTCGCCCGCCGGGGCGTGGTCCGCGAGTGGGCCGCCGACGCGCGCGTCCAGGTCGAGGCGCTGCGCCTCCTGGTCCTGAAGACCGCGTGGCTCATGGACACCGAGGGGAACCGGGCCGCGATGAAGGAGATCCAGGCGATCAAGGTCGCCGTCCCCCGTGCGGTGCAGGGGATCCTCGACCGCGCGATCCAGCTGTTCGGCGCGGCCGGGCTCACCGGCGACCACCCGATCGCGGAGATGTTCGCCGCCGCGCGGGCGCTGCGCCTGGCCGACGGCCCCGACGAAGTCCACGCCGCCTCCCTCGGCAAGGCCGAGCTGCGGCTAACATCATCCACAATGGAAGGAGCCGTGCAATGACGCACCGACCCGACCCCGCGATGGACGGCCCCGGCCACGGGACCCTCTCGATCGCCGCCATCCTCGCCGACACCGCGCGCCGCACGCCCGACGCGCCCGCCCTGCACTTCATGGGCCGGACCTTGCACTACGGGGAGCTGTGGGACCAGACCCGCGCCTACGCCGGGGCGCTCGCGGCCCGCGGCGTCGGGCGCGGCTCGCGCGTGGCGATGCTCGTGCCGAACGTCCCGGACTTCCCGCGCGTCTACTACGCGGCGCTCGCGCTCGGCGCCGTCATCGTCCCGATCCACCTGCTGTTCAAGGCCGACGAGATCGCGTTCGTGCTGGAGGACTCCGAGGCGGAGCTCCTCGTGGCCGCCGCGCCGCTCCTCGCCGAGGCCGCCCCGGCCGCGGCCCGCGCCGGGATCCCGCTCGTCTCGGTGCTCGCCCCCGAGGGCCTCGAAGTCGGCGGGCGGCCCCTGCCGCGCCTCGAAGCCGAAGCGGCACAAGCGGAGCCGATCGAACGCTACGCGTCGGTCAACCCCCTCGACGCCGCCACGATCCTCTACACGTCGGGGACGACCGGCACGCCGAAGGGCGCGGTCGGCTCGCACCTGGCGATGGTCGAGCAGGTCAACGTCTCGCTCATCGACTCGTTCCCGATGTTCCCCGACGACGTGGTCTACGGCGGCCTGCCGTTCTTCCACTCCTTCGGGCAGATGGCCGTCCTCAACGTCGCGTTCCGGCGCGGCTGCTCGATCATCCTGCTCCCGAAGTTCGACCCCGACGACGCGCTGGAACTGCTCAACCGCCACGGCGGCACCGTGTTCACGGCGGTGCCCACGAACTTCGCGGGCATGGTCGAGGCCGCCGGGCGCAACCCCGCGCGGCCGCCGCTGCGGTTCGCGGTCTCGGGCGGCGCGGCCCTGCCCGTGGCGCTGCTGGAGGCGTTCGAGGCGGCGTTCGGCGCGCAGGTCCACGAGGGCTACGGGCTCACCGAGACCGCGCCGTCGGCGACGTTCAACAGGGCGGGCGAGCCGATCCGGCCTGGGACCGTCGGCACCCCGATCTGGGGCGTGGACGTCGCGGCGGCCGACGCCGAGACCGAGGACCGCATCGTCCTCCTGGAGCCCGGCGAGCTCGGCGAGATCGTCATCCGCGGCCACAACCTCATGAAGGGCTACCTCGGGCGGCCCGACGCGACGGGCGCGGCGGTCGTGGACGGGTGGTTCCGCTCCGGCGACCTCGGCACCGTCACCGCCGACCACGTCGTGACGATCGTGGACCGCAAGAAGGACATGATCATCCGCAACGGCTACAACGTGTACCCCTCGGAGGTCGAGGCCGTGCTCGCGCGGCACCCGGCGGTGTCGATCGGGGCGGTCTTCGGCGTCCCGCACGACACGCACGGCCAGGAGGTCCACGCGGCGGTCGTCCCGGCCCAGGGCCGGGAGGTCGACGCCGCGGAGGTCGTGGCGTACATGAAGGAGAAGGTCGCGGCCTACAAGTACCCGCGGGTCGTCCACGTCGTCGAGGCCCTCCCGCTCGGCGCGAGCGGGAAGGTCCTCAAACGCGAACTGGTGCAGCGGTTCACGCCTTAGCCCGCGCCCCCGCCGATCCGCAGCTCCGCCTCCACGGCGGCGCGGACCGGCGCGGGCACCGGCACCGGGCGGCGGCGGGCGCGGTCCACGAACACGTGCGTGAACCGCCCCAGCGCGAGCGGCGCGCCCCGGTCGGGGGCGCCCTCGCGCAGGATCGCCAGGTCCCACGTGATCGAGGTGGTCCCGAGGCGGGCCACCGCGATGTCCACCTCCAGGACGTCCGGGAACGAGGCGGGCGCGAGGAACTCGCACGACGAGGCCCGCGCCAGCCCGATGACGTCCCCGGCCGGGTCCAGGCCCGCGCGGCGCATCATCCAGGTGTTGACGCCCGAGTCCATCGCCTCGTAGTACACGGTGTTGTTCATATGGCCGTACTGGTCGTTGTCGTTCCAGCGCAAAGGGAACGGGAAGCGGTTGGTCACGGTCTCCTCCAAGGGGAAGGCAGGGGTCCATGCATCCTAACCACATACCGACCGGTCGGTCCAATCTGTTGGAGGGCGACTTCTACGCCTTCCAGGACCTCCTCACACCGGTGGAGCAGGAGGCCGCGCTCCGCCTCCGCGACTTCATGGAGCGCGAGGTCCGGCCCATCGCCGACGACTACTGGGACCGCGCCGAGTTCCCGCACCACCTCATCCCCGGCATCGCCGCCACCGGCGTCCTCGGCACCGCCTGGCCCGAGTCCCGCCGGTTCCCCAACAGCGCCCTCTTCCGCGGCTGGGCCGCCGTCGAGATCGCCCGCGTCGACGCCTCCTTCGCCACGTTCGTCGGCGTCACCTCCGGACTCGCCATGGGCGCCATCGGCGTCGGCGGCTCCGACGAGCAGCGCGCCGCATGGCTCCCGCCCATGGGCCGCGGCGAGGTCATCGGCGCGTTCGGCCTCACCGAGCCCCTCGCCGGCTCCGACACCGCCCGCGGCCTGCGCACCACCGCCGTCCGCCGCGGCGACACCTGGGTCCTCGACGGCGCCAAGCGCTGGATCGGCAACGCCACCTTCGCCGACATCACCCTCATCTGGGCCAAGGACATCGACGACGGCCAGGTCAAGGGCTTCATCGTCCGCAAGGACACCCCCGGCTTCAAGGCCGAGAAGATCGAGCGGAAGCAGTCGCTGCGCGGCGTCCAGAACGCCGACATCACCCTCACCGGCGTCGAGGTCCCCGAAGCCGACCGCCTCCAGCGGATCGACTCCTTCAAAGACCTCGCCGGGGTCCTCGGCCCCACCCGCGTGGGCGTCGCCTGGGAGGCCATGGGCATCGCCCTCGGCGCCCACGAGGCCGCCGTCCGCTACGCCGGGGAGCGCGAGCAGTTCGGGCGCCCCATCGCCTCGTTCCAGCTCGTGCAGCAGAAGCTCGCCGAGAACCTCGCCGACGTCACCGCCGGGCTCGCCGTCTGCGTGCGCGCCGCCCAGCTCGAGGACGCCGGGACGCGCCGCGACGAGCACGCCGCGATGGCGAAGGCGTTCTGCACCTCCCGCATGCGGGACGTCGTCGCCCGCGCCCGCGCCGTCCTGGGCGGCAACGGCATCCAGCTCGACCACGGCGTCGCCCGCTACTTCGCCGACGCCGAGGCCGTCTACTCCTACGAGGGCACCTACGACATGAACACCCTGATCGTCGGCCGGGCGATCACCGGACGCCAGGCGTTCATCTAGAGAGGACACACCATGACCGAGGCCTACATCGCCGCCACCGCCCGCTCCCCGATCGGCCGCGCCCGCAAGGGCTCGCTCAAGGACGTCCGCGCCGACGACCTCGCCGCGCAGATGGTCCGCGCTGCAGTCGACAAGGTCCCCGGACTCGACCCCGACCGCATCGACGACCTCCTCCTCGGCTGCGGCATGCCCGGCGGCCGCCAGGGCATGAACATGGCGCGCATCGTCGCCGTCATGCTCGGCTGGGACGCCGTCCCCGGCGCCACCGTCACCCGCTACTGCGCCTCCAGCCTCCAGACCACCCGCATGGCCTTCCACGCCGTCAAGGCCGGCGAGGGCGACGTCTTCGTCTCCGCGGGCGTCGAATCCGTCTCCGGCATGGACATCGGCTCCAGCGACGCGATCCCCGGCGCCGAACTGGAGAACCCCGTCTTCGCCGAGGCGATGCGCCGCACCACGAAACGCGCCGAAGTCGCCGGGGACTGGACCGACCCGCGCAAGGACGGCCTGCTCCCCGACGCCTACATCGCCATGGGCCAGACCGCCGAGAACGTCGCCGCCCTCCGCGGCGTCACCCGCGAGGAGCAGGACGCCTACGCCGCCCGCAGCCAGCAGCGCGCCGAGCGCGCCATCGCGGAGGGCTTCTGGGACAAGGACATCACCCCCGTGGCCCTCCCCGACGGCACCGTCGTCGCCGCCGACGACGGCCCCCGGCCCGGCACCACGGCCGCCGGACTCGCCGCCCTCGACCCGGTCTTCCGGCCCGGCGGGACCGTCACCGCCGGGAACGCCTGCCCGCTCAACGACGGCGCCGCGGCCCTCGTCGTCGTCTCCGACCGCGCCGTCGCCGAACTCGGAATCGAGCCGATCGCGCGCATCGTCTCGACCGGCGTCTCCGGGCTCTCCCCGGAGATCATGGGCCTGGGCCCGGTCGAGGCGTCCCGCCGGGCGCTCGCGCTGGCGGGCTTGGAGATCGGGGACATCGACCTGGTCGAGATCAACGAGGCGTTCGCCGCGCAGGTGATCCCCTCGGCCCGGGACCTCGGGATCGACGAGGACCGCCTCAACGTCAAGGGCGGGGCGATCGCGGTCGGGCACCCGTTCGGGATGACCGGCGCGCGGATCACCTCGACGCTGCTGAACGCCTTGCAGGACAAGGGCGGCCGGTACGGCCTGGAGGCCATGTGCGTCGGCGGCGGCCAGGGCATGGCGATGGTCCTCGAACGCCTCTGAGCTTGATTCCACACGAAAGCGGCGCGGGCCCACGAGGCCCGCGCCGCTTCGTTCCCCTACGCGGGGACGTAGAGCGTGATGGTGTTCGCGACGAGCGCGGGCTTGTCGGCGCCCTCGATCTCGACGGTGACGGCGTACCCGGCGCGCACGCCGCGGGCGGTGGCCTCGGCGGAGGCGAGCTCGACGACGGCGCGGACCCGGGCGCCGACCGGGACCGGCTGGAGGAACCGCAGCCGGTCGAGGCCGTAGTTGACGGACATGGCGAGGCCGTCGATCGCGACGAGCCCGCCGAGCAGGTGCGGGAGGAGCGACAGCGTCAGGTACCCGTGGGCGATCGGCGCGCCGAAGGGCCCGGCGGCGGCGCGCTCGGGGTCGGTGTGGATCCACTGGTGGTCGCCGGTGGCGTCGGCGAACGCGTCGACGCGGTCCTGACCTATCCGGAGCCACTCGCCGGTGGCCTTGGCGCCCAGGGAGTTCGCGAGGTCGGCGGGGGAGGCGGCGGTGATCGTCATGCCTTCGGACCCCCGGCGACGTAGAGGACCTGCCCGGAGACGTACCCGGCCTCCTCGGAGCAGAAGAACGCGACGGCGGCCGCGATGTCCTCGGGCTGCCCGACGCGCCCGACCGGGACCTCCTTGGCGGCGTGCGCGAGGAAGTCCGCGAACGGCACGCCCACGCGCTCGGCCGTCGCCTTCGTCATCTCGGTCTCGATGAACCCGGGCGCGACGGCGTTCGCAGTGATGCCGAACTTGCCGAGTTCGATCGCGAGGGTCTTGGTCAGGCCCTGCATGCCGGCCTTCGCGGCGGCGTAGTTCGCCTGGCCGCGGTTGCCGAGTGCGGAGGTGCTGGAGAGGTTGACGATCCGGCCCCAGCCGGACTCCACCATGGACGACTGGACGGCGCGGGCCATGAGGAACGCGCCGCGCAGGTGGACGCCGAGGACGGCGTCCCAGTCGGCGGCGCTCATCTTGAACAGGAGGTTGTCGCGGAGGATCCCGGCGTTGTTGACGAGGATCTGCGGCGGGCCGAGCTCGGCGGCGGCGCGCGCGACCGCGGCCGTCGCGGCGGCCTCGTCCGCGACGTCGGCGCCGATGGCGATCGCCTTGCCGCCCTTGGCGTTGATGTCGTCGGCGACGCCTGCCGCCTGCTCCTCGGCGAGGTCGAGGACGGCGACGGCGTGCCCGTCGGCGGCGAGGCGGCGGGCCGTGGCGGCCCCGATGCCGCGCGCGGCTCCGGTGACGATGGCGGTCCGTGAGGTCATGGGCGTCCTTTCGTTCAGAACATGATGAGCTGGCGCAGCGCCTCGCCCGAGGCGAGGCGGTCGAGGGCGGCCGGGAGGCCGTCGAGGCCGATCCGGTCGGAGACGAGCCGGTCGAGCGGGAGCCGCCCGGCGCGCCAGAGGTCCGCGTAGCGGGGGACGTCGTCGCCGGGCACGGCCGAGCCGAGGTAGGACCCGACGACGGTGCGCGCCTCGGCGGTCAGGCGCAGCGGCGCGAGCGACGCGCGCGCGTCCGGGTGCGGGAGGCCGACGGTGACGGTGGTCCCGCCGGGGGCGGTGAGCGCGAACGCGGTCTCGAACGCGCGGGCCGAGCCCGCGGCCTCGACCACGACCGGCGCCCGGAGTCCTTCGGCCGCTTCGGGAGTGCGGGCCTCGGCGCCGAGCGACCGGGCCAGGTCGAGTTTCTCGGGGACGGTGTCGACGCCGATCACGTCGTGGCCCAGGGCCCGCGCGACGAGGAGCGCGGCCATGCCGACCCCGCCGAGGCCCACGACCGCCACGGGCGCACCGGGGTCCGGCCTGCCCGCGTTGACGACGGCGCCGCCGCCGGTGAGCACCGCGCACCCCAGCAGGGCCGCGACGTCCGGCGGCACGTCGTCCTCCACGGGGACCACGGAGCTCTCGGAGACCACCGCGTGCGTCGCGAACGCGCTCACGCCGAGGTGGTGGGCGACGGGTTCGCCGCCGCGGCTGAGCCGCACCGCGCCGCCGACGAGCGTCCC
Organism: Glycomyces sp. NPDC047369; assembly: GCA_040643255.1. Taxonomy (GTDB): domain Bacteria; phylum Actinomycetota; class Actinomycetes; order Mycobacteriales; family Micromonosporaceae; genus Glycomyces. Next base: position 50,134 of record JBEYTX010000010.1, read on the forward strand.
GGCCGCGTTCGCCGCGGATCCGACCGCGCACGGCAGGCGCCCGAGCGTCCCGCACTCCTCACAGCGCCCGCAGCGCGGCAGGAACGTCATGACGACCCGGCGCCCGACCGCGACACCGGTCTCGGGGCCCGCCTCCTCCACGATCCCCGCGGCCTCGTGGCCCAGGAGCATCGGCACCGGCCGCACCCGGCTGCCGTCGACCACCGACAGGTCCGAGTGGCACAGCCCCGCGGCCTCCACGCGCACCAGCAGCTCGCCCGGACCCGGGCGGTCGAGTTCCAACGGCCCCAAGGTGACCGGCCGCGACTCGGCGTACGGCGCGGGGGCGCCGCAGCGCTCCAGCACTGCCCCGGTGATCTCCACGCCGACCTCCTCGTCGTTCGGTACCGCTCAGCATACCGACTGGACGGTTTGCAGCGCCAGACCCGGGCCGCGGGAACCTGTGGCGATTCGCACAACAGGATGCACTCAGTGCATCGTTGCATCTAGTGTAGGCGGCATGGCCGCACCCACCGGACCCGTCGACCCGCCCCCGGGGGCGCCCGTCGACCGCCGCGCCGCGCTCAAGGCCAAGAGCCGCAAGGCCATCCTCGACGCGGCCGCCGACCTCATGCGCGAACGCCGCGGCACCGGCTTCTCCGTCGACGAGCTCGCCGCCGCCGCGGACGTCTCCCGCCGCACCGTCTTCAACCACTTCGCGACCCTCGCCGACGTCGCCACCGAGGTCGCCGGGCAGATGCTCATCGAAGTGGTGGACCGCATGTCCGCGCAGGCCGCGAGCGCCGACCGCGAACCGGAGACCGTCCTGGCCGACCTCGTCGCCACCGCCTCGGCCGACCACCTCGTCCCCGTCGTCGTCGACCTCTTCGAGATCCTCGGCGGCGACAACCCGCAGCCCGGCGACCGCGAGGCCCTGCTCATGCAGCGCGCCTTCAACCTCTTCACCGAGCGGATGACGGCCGTCGTGACGCGCCGCCACCCGGACGTCGACGCGCTCGACGTCGGCCTCCTCGTCGCCGCGTTCTGCGGCGGCCTCATCGGATTCGTCCACACATGGATCGAGGACACCGGCGCGGCGGACACACCCGGGTCCCGCCGCTCGTGGGACCGCCTCGTCGGCCGCGTCACCGCGGTCCTGCGGGAACCAGGCACCTGAACACCGAGAACACCCGAAACCACCAGGAGACCACCTTGGCCGAATTCCTGTACCGCGTCGGGCGCTGGTGCGCCCGCCGCGCCAAGACCGTCATCGCCGCTTGGGTCCTGATCCTCGCGGCCGCCGCCGCGGCGTTCCTGCTCTTCGGCGGCGCCTTCGCGACCACGCTCTCCATCCCGGGCACCCCGACCGAGGAGGTCACCGACCACCTCGCCGAGGCCCTTCCCGAAGCCTCCGGCGGCACCGGCAGCATCGTCCTCTCCACCGAGGACGGCGACGCGTTCACCGACGAGCAGAAGGCCGCGATCTCGGCGCTCATCGCCGACGCCGCGGACGTCGACGGCGTCGAGACCGTCGTCGACCCGTTCGCCACCGAGGCGCAGCGCGACGAGCAGCAGACCCAGATCGACCAGGGCCGCACCCAGATCGAGGCCGGACTCGCCGAGGTGGAGGCGGGGCGCGCCCAGATCCAGACCGCCCGCGCCGACCTCGACGCGTCCCAGGCGCAGCTCGACGCCGCCCGCGAGCAAACCGGCGACTCCGCCGAGCTCGACGCCCAGCAGGCCCAGCTCGACGCCGGGTACGCCGAACTGGACGCGCAGGAGGCCCAGCTCGAAGCGGGCGCCGCCGACCTCGACGCCCAGTCCCGGGCCCTCGAGGACGGCGCGGTCCTGCTCGAACTCGCGGCCGACGCGGGCGTCGTCTCCTCCGACGGCAGCGCCGCCATCGTCACCGTGGCGTTCACCGAGCCGCAGATGGACGTCACGCCCGAGACGAAGGAGGACGTCACCGCCGTCTTCGACGACTCCCCTGTGGACGGTGTGAACTTCGACTACTCGTCCGAGATGCTCGACGCCGTCCCGCAGATCGCGGGCGTCAGCGAGGTGATCGGCCTCGTCGTCGCCGGGATCGTCCTGGTCCTCATGCTCGGCACGTTCGTCGGCGCGGTCCTGCCGCTCGCGACCGCCCTGGTGGCCGTCGGCATCGGCGCGCTCGCGAGTATGTCGCTCTCCGGCGCCGTCGAGATGACCTCGGTGACCCCGATCCTCGGCCTCATGCTCGGCCTGGCCGTCGGCATCGACTACTCGCTGTTCATCGTCAACCGCCACCGGCGCCAGCTCAAAGAGGGCTACGACGTCGACGAGTCGATCGCGCTCGCCACCGGGACCTCTGGGAACGCGGTCGTCTTCGCGGGCGCGACGGTCCTGATCGCGTTGGTGGCGTTGAACATCACGGGGATCCCGTTCCTCGGCCTCATGGGCTCGATCGGCGCGTTCTGCATCGCGATCGCGGTGCTCGTGGCGATCACGTTCATCCCGGCGCTGCTGCGCCTCGCGGGCCTGAGGATCCTGTCGAAGCGCGAGCGAAGGGCCCGCGAGGACCACGGCTCCGCCGAGCGCAAGCCGGACCCGCAGCCGATGCACACCGGCCGCGCCGTCCTGCGCGTCCTCGTCGGCCTCGGCGCGCTCGTCGCCGTCGCGCTGCCCGCGATGGACCTGCGGCTCAACCTGCCCGACGGGTCCTCCGAGCAGCACGACACCACGCAGTACCAGGCGTACGAGACGATCGCCGAGCGCTTCGGCGAGGGCCAGAACGGCTCGCTGCTCGTCGTCGCCGACCTCGCCGAGGCGCCCGCCGACGACAACGCGGCGCTCGCCGCCCAGGTCGCCGTCGCGCAGGCCGTCGCCGACGAGGACGACGTGGTCGCCGTGGCGCCCATCGGGACCTCCGAGGACGGCCTCACCGTGGCGTTCCAGGTGATCCCCGAGGAGGGCCCCACTTCCGAGTCCACTCAGGAGCTCGTGCACGCCCTGCGGGACTTGCAGATCGACGGCGTCGCGGACATCGGCGTCGCCGGCTCGGCCTCCGGGAACATCGACATCTCGGAGATCCTCGCCGACGCGCTCCCGGTCTACCTCGCGGTCGTGGTGGGCCTGTCGCTCATCATCCTCATCCTGGTGTTCCGGTCGATCCTCGTGCCGGTGCTCGCGACGCTCGGGTTCATCCTGAGCTACTTCGCGGCCCTCGGCGGCGTCGTCGCGATCTACCAGTGGGGCTGGCTGTCCGAGGTCTTCGGCGTGGACACGCCGGGCCCGATCCTGAACTTCCTGCCGACGCTCCTGGTCGGCATCCTGTTCGGGCTCGCCATGGACTACATGCTGTTCATCGGCTCGGGGATGCGCGAGGCGTACGCCCACGGCGCCCCGGCGCGGCAGGCGGTCGTCCTCGGCGTGCGCGCCGGCCGGTCGGTCGTCACGGCCGCGGCGATCATCATGATGGCGGTCTTCGGCGGGTTCATCTTCTCCCACTCGACGATGATCCGGCCGATCGGCTTCGCGCTCGCGTTCGGCGTGCTCGTCGACGCGTTCCTGGTCCGGATGCTCATCATCCCCGCGCTCATGCACCTGGTGGGCGACAAGGCGTGGTGGCTGCCGAAGTGGCTCGACCGCATCCTCCCGGATGTGGACGTGGAGGGCGCGGCGCTGGAGCGCCGCCACCCGCACGTGGAGCAGGCCGAGGACTGACCGGTCTCCTACTGGGCCCCTTCGCCTTCGGGCGAGGGGGCCTTCCACTTGGGGTCCCGGCCGAGGTAGGCGAGGAGTTCGTCCATGGGGTCGGCGTCCGCGGCGGCGATCACCGCGGGGGCGAACGGCGCGTAGGGGCCGGTGCGCGAGGGCCCGGTCGCGGGGACCTCCAGGGCCAGCGGCAGCACGGCCTCCAGCAGGGGCCGCTCGAACACGGGCGGGCGCCCGAGCGCGACGCCGACGTCCCAGGCGTGCACGACGTAGTCGATGAAGTGGAACCCGATCGCGGTCCGGCCGGGGACCCGCACCTCCCGGTCGGCCCCGGCGAGGATCGACCAGTCGCGGTCGGCCGCGCCCTCGGCGGCGAAGGCCGCCAGCACTTCCGCGGCCGACGCACGGAACGCCGCCGGGGTCGACGGCACCTCCGCCCAGGTCCGCGGCTCGAAGTCGTCACCGCGCGCGGCGGCCGCGAACCCCAGGTTCTGGCCGGTCATGTGCGCGACCAGCCGTCCCAGGTCCCAACCCGTGCAGGGCGTCGGCAGGTCGAGCCGCTCGGCCCCGTCCACGAGGTCGACGGTGGCGTTCAGGGCGACGGCGTGGAATTCGAGGAGTCCTGTCATGACCGGGATCATAGGCCCCCGGCGCGCGGGCGGTTACGATGCCGGACGGCGTCCTCCGGGGCGCCGCGCACCGAAGGAGCACGACATCAGTTCAGAGACCGACCGCCTGGTCGCGTTCAGCACCCAACTCCGCGCCGTCCACCAGCGCCTCCGGCAGGCCCTCGACCTCGCCCGACGCCAGGTCGACGACGAGTTCGACGACCGCGGCGGCGAGGACCTCCTCGTCTTCTGCCGCGGCTTCTGCGCCGCCCTCAGCGGCCACCACCAGAGCGAGGACCGCGGCCTCTTCCCCGAGATCACCGCCGCCCACCCCGAGCTCGAACCCGTGATCGCCAACCTCATGCGCGACCACAACATGCTCGAGCACCTCCTCGGCGGCTTCGCCGCCGCCCTCGACGCCGGCGCCGACGACGACACCCTCCACCGCCACCTCGACGGCATCAGCGCGGTCATGGAGACCCACTTCGGCTACGAGGAACGCCAACTCCTCACCGTCCTCGACGCCCTCGTCCTCGAAGCGGACCCGAAGCACCTCCTCGGCGACCTCGCCTGACGACGACGTCCGGCCGCTCCGGCAGGAGCGGCCGGACGAGTCTCACCGAGCGTCGCCGCCGCTGGCGCGCCATTCGTAGGCCTCCGGGTGGTCGGTGTATTCGAGCAGGTGCTCGCCTTCCAGCTTTGCGAGTTCCTCGCGGACTTGCTCGGGGTTCACGTAGAAGAACTCGCGTCGCTGGTTCACCCGGTTGACGCGGTGCTCCGCGAAGATCTCGTGGAGCTTGGCTTCCAGTTTCGGCGCGTCGTCGCTGTAGATCATGGCGTGCACGTCGAAGCGGAACGGCACCGACGCGTCGCCGAGCTCGTTGACGCGGTCCATCGGTTCGAGTCGGCGGGTCATGCCGATCTTGACCATGTCGGGACCGAACGCGCCGATGTTAGAAATCACGTAGACGTGGCCGATCGAGGAGTTCGCCTGGCGCTCCATGACGTTCTCGAAGGCCGCGTCGACCGATGCGAGCTTCTCCTTCATGCCCTCGACGGCTTCGAGGTCGCCGTTGGCGGTGAGTTTGTCGATTGCGGCCTGGATGTGCGAGCGTTCCTTCTCCAGCTTCTCTTTCTCGCGGAGCATCTCCTTCTGCGCCTTCTCCTCTTCGCGTTCGAGGGCCCGCTGCTCTCGGATACGCTCTTTCTCCTCGGCGACCTTGGCGAGGTAGTCGGCGGTGAGCTTGAGTTCGTCGATGCGCAGCCAGTGGTACTCGTCGGCGATGCGCATCTCCATGGTCGAGCCGAGTCGCATGATCGTCTCGCGGGTCTTGTCGAGCCGGGAGACGGCCGAGTCGATCTTGTACGGCCGCATGGTCCTGACCAGGTTGTCCGCCTCGGCGTTGTAGGCGCGGAGCATGAGCTTCGAGAACTCGCGCACCATCTTCCGGCCCTGGGCCTGCGAGCCGTTGACGTGCCAGTTCGTGATGCTGGTGATGGCCCGGTCGTTCTTGGCCAGGGATTTGTACCGGTCGCGAATGGTCTCCAGTTGCGCCTTGAACGCCACCGCATCGGAGAGCGGATGGCTGTATTCGTAGACGCCGACTTCTTGCAGTAGTTCGGTGTCCCGGGTCTCGACGAGCGCCGCGCGCTGCCTGTCGAGTTCGACACCAAGCCGGTTGAGCTCGGCGTTCGCTGTGGTGGCCTGGTCGACGACATGGCTCAGCATCGCCTGCCGTCTGCCGGTCTCGACCGTCAGCTCGGCCGCGTCCAGAGCGCCGAGTGTCCGCAGTTCGACGACGGTTGAGGTGAGTGCCCGCTGCAGGCGTTCGGCGAAACCGGTGACGGCGACGATCTGCGATTCCAGCTGTGCTTTACGTGTACCCCAGCCGTTCGCGGACTGGGCGACCACTGCGACTGGTGTCGAGAGCAACTGCTGAAGATCCGGGTTGACGTCGGTGTTCGGACCGGTCGGTGCGGGAGCAGCCGGTGCTGGCTGCGCCGGGACCACGGGTGCCGGTGGAACGACCTGGGCGTCCGGCACCTCGATCCACCATTGCCAGTGCTGCGGCGGTCGCGGCCATTCGGGTGGGGGCTGCCAGTTCTGCGGCGGGGTCCAGTCCGGGGCTACAGGCCATCCCGGGGGTGTGTTGAATCGATGGGCCATCGAATCCGCTCCTATGCCTACTCCACGTTGAGTCACATCACGATTCCACCTTGCGGTCGGCATCGGCAACGCCTGCTGCGGGGAATGCATGAACGGTCAGTCCATACAGGCTGATCGGGGGAGCCTCCATCCGCATCCGTGCACGGGGATCGAACCGTCAGGCGAAGGCGGTGGCGAAGGCCGCCCAGATGACGGGGGAGTCCTCGAGGCGGCCCGCTGCTTCCCAGCGGGCCGCTTTGCCGCGCTGCCAGGCGTTGAGGGCGGCGACGGGGTCGTCGGCGTCGTGGGCGGTGCTGACGGCGAGGATCGCTTCGGGGAGGAGCGTCGTCGTCTCGGTTGCGGCGGGGGCGAAGTGGCGGAGGCCCTCGTCGGTGGGGAGGGTCCAGCGGGTGGCGGTGACGTAGGAGGCGCCGGTGTGGACGGCGGCGGCGACGAGGCCGACGGGTTCGGCGAAGCGGGTCTCGCCGCCGCTCTCGCAGGCGATGAGCGCGACGCGGTTCGGCAGGCGCCAGGGGGCCGCGGGGCCGGGGCGGTGGCCCAGGAGGAGGTCGGCGGCGGTGAGGGGGCGGTGGCCGTTGACGACCGCGGCGCGGCCGGTCGTGGCCGGGCCGCAGCTGAGGTGGAGGCGGGCGTCGAGGCCGTGCTTCGACGTGGTCACGTGGCCGACGTAGAGGAAGCGCGCCGCGTCGGGGAGCAGGGCTTCGAGGGCGTCGCGGTCGATGTCGCCGCGGCGGGCGGGACGGCCCGCGGGGAGGCGGCGGTCGCCCAGCGCGGTGACGAGCGGGGCGTCGTCCGGGACGTCGCCGAGGACCGCGCCCAGGTCGCGGCCCGCCCCTGGGATCTTCGGGTCGAGGACCGCGACGACCGGGCCGTCCGGGTTCCAGGCGGTGCGGCGGCGCTCGGGGGCGTTGCGGACCGTCGCGGGCGGGAGGACCGAGACGTCGGCGTTCGTCACGAAGCGCTCGCCCTCGTCGACCCGCAAGGCCTCCCAAGGGACCTGCGCGGTCGACAGCGACGGCTGGATGCGCACGTGGGGGCGCAGGCCCTGTTCGAGGAGCGCGTTCATCTCCACGGCGAGCTGGTAGGGGATGAGCGCCGCGGCGAGGGCGGTCGCGAGGCCGGACTCGCGGGCGCGGTCGGCGAGCGGGCCGGTCAGGGAGCGCTGGAGGGCCTGGTCGACGGTCTCGCCGGGCAGGGGCGTCGGGAGGGCTTCGGCGAGCGCGTCGAGGGCGGGCTGGACGCGGCCGGGCTCGACCATGATGTTCTGGATCGCGCCGAGGTCGTGCTCCCAGCGCCACGAGTAGAACAGGCCGTCGGCGTCGACCAGCTTGAGCTGCACGGTCGGTCGGTTCACCATGTGTCGACCACGTCGTCCGAGCGGATCGGGAACCCGTAGCGGCGCTCGGTCTCCCGGATCCACGGCTCCAATTGAGACTCCCGCCACGGGTTGACGCGCAGGCGCGGCGGGAGGCTGAAGCGGACCGCCGGGAAGTCCCCTGAAACGCCGGTCACCAGGGCGGAGGCGGTGAAGGAGAGCCGTTCTCCTTGGGCGGGTTCGGGAAGCGGAAGGTCGGGGGTCTCCTCGAAGGGCGTGAAGTCGACCGGTGCCGGGGCGTGGAGCGAGACGGTCGCGCTCATGTGCTCCAGCAGCTCCGAGACGAGGGCGCCGTCGCGGAGGGCGGCGGCGAGGCTCAGTGAGTGCGCCATCGCCGGGATCGCCACCGTTGCGGCCCAGCGCTCCCGGGCCCGTCCGGGCGCGAAGGCGTGGCGGATCGCGTCGGTCGCGAGGGCCGAGGTGAGGGACAGGTCGAAGGCCCTGCGGAGCAGGCGGGTGCGCTGGCGGTCGGTCCGGGCGGCCTCGGCCTGGGCGGTGACCGCGAAGGAGCGGCGCATGTCGAGGCGGGCGAGGTGGTAGCGGGCGCCGGTCTCCTCGTAGACCTGCCAGGCGGCGAGGTACGACTCCTCGGCCTTGTCGTAGTCGCCGGTGGACGCGAGGATGTCGCCTTGGACCGCAAGGGCTTCGGCGAGGGCCGTCACGTGCCCGGCCTGGCGCAGGACCTCGATCACCGGCTCCAGGAGCCCGCGCGCCGCGGCCGTGTCGCCCGCCTGGAACGCGGCGTGCGCCCGGCTGTAGCGCAGTTCGGCGGCGCGGAGCGGCTGCTCGCCGTCGCTGAGCGCCTGCTCGGCCGCGGCGAGGAGCCGCTGCCCGGCCTCGACGTCCCCGGCGCGCATCGCGGCCCGGCCCTGGTTCGCGACGGCGAGCGCGGCCGAGACGGCGTCGCCCGCCATGGCGTGGACCTGCTCGGCGAGGCGCAGGTAGTCCATCGCGGCCTCGTGGTCGTTGAGGGACTGGGCGATCACCGCGAGGTTCGAGTACGGGTACCCGGTCAGCCGCGGGTCCCGGGCCGCGGCGAGTTGCAGCGTCAGCTGCGCGGCGGCCTCGGCCTCCTCGAGGCGTTCGAGTCCGATGAGGAGCACGGTCCGGGTGTTGTTGGCGGACACGGCGAGGAAGCCTTCGTCGCCGTCACCGCCGTCGCCGATGATGTCGAGCGCCCCGGTGATGTCGGCGAGCGCTTCATCGAGGCGGCCGAGGAGCTGGAGGGTCTGGCACCGGTTGACGAGGACCGAGGCGCGGACCGCGACCGTGCCGTACCGGTCGCCCGCCTGCGCTTCGGCGGCGTAGCAGGCTTCCAGGGCCTGCTCCGCGAAGCGCAGCGCCGCGTCGGTGTCGCCCTGGCCTTCGGCGAGTCCGGCGAGGTTGCCGAGCGCGCGGGCCCGGCCGTCGAGGCCCGTCGCGTCGACGTCGTCGACATAGGTGAGCGCGAGGGCGTCGTGGAGGATTGCGATCGCCTCGGCGCCTTGCCCTTTCGCCGCGAGTTCGGCGGCGCTGTTGTTCAGCTCCCGGAACGCGGCCCATCTCGGGCCGCTGGTCTCCTTGCCGCGCAGGCCGATCACGTCGTCGTCGGTCATGCCGCAGCCCGTTCGGTGAGGGTGGCACCGGGGGAGGCGAGGCGTTCGCGCGCGAACGCGATGAGGGCCGCGCGGCGCTCGGCCCGGTCGTCGGACCGGTCGGCGGTGTAGCCGGGGGCGCGGACCTCGATCGGGCGGCCGCCGCCGAGGCGCATCGCGAAGTCGGGCGGCGCGGGCGCCTCGCCGCTGAAGGCGTTGGCGCCCGGGTCGAGATGGAGCGGGACCTCGACGGTGTCGACCACCGCGGTCAGCGGCGTCGGCACCGCGTCGGGCGCCGCGGGGGCGGTGACGTTGAGTATCCAAGCGCCGGAACGGCTCTCGAACCGCCAGGTCGCCTCGCCCGCGGCGTCGAGCGAGCGGGCCGGGACCAGGCTCCAGTCGATCGGGGCCGAACCGGACGCGACCGCGAGGCCCTCCTCCGCACCGCCCGCGGCGAGCGCGAAGTCCTCGGGCCGGAGCCGGGCCGTGTCGCGGAGGACGACGCCGTACGCGTCCGCGAGGTCGGCGACCCCGGCCGCCAGGTCCGCGGCCTCGGGGTACGACACGAGTGCGTTCAGGTCGACCTCCGCGAGCGCGCGCTCCACGGCCGCGTCGTCGTCGAGGACGTGGTCGAGTCCGGCCGTGCGCCAAGCGGTCTCGGCCCGCAGCAGGCCGACCGGGAGCGCGGGGATCCCGGCGGCGTGGGACGCGGGCCACCACGCCCCCGCCCAGCGCAGGAGCGCCAGGTTCCGGGCGGCGTCGAGCACCGGCGACTCCCATTCGGTCGCAACGGTTCCGGCCTCGCCGAGGACGGCCGCGGCCGCCTCCGGGCCGTAGACCTCCCACAGCCAGTCGCCCGCCGCCCGCGCGTCGAAGACCTCCGCGGCCGGGTGCGCCCGCAGGTCCAGGGCGTCCCAGGACAGGAGCGCCCCGCGGGCCTCCACGAGCATCGTGCGCTCCGGGTGCGGCGGCCGGGGGCCGACGAGGATCGCGGTCGCGGTCCGCTCGACCGCGTAGACCGTCATGGCCGTTCCTCTTCGCGCTCAAGGGAACGCTTCAAGCGGTCGCGCTGGTCCATGACGACCGAGCGCAGCGCCCCGTCGAGGAGGTCCCACACCTCGTCGGCCGCGGTGGGTTCGCCGCGCAGCTCGCGGCCGTGGAGGCGCACCCACAGGCGCCGCAGGTACGCGTGCCGGGTGCCGCGCACCTCGACGCCCATCGCCGCGGGCTCGGGCAGCCGCAGCACGCGGTGCACATAGGACTCGCGGCGCCAGCGGTTCAGCAGGCGCGCGTTGGCGTCGGTGGCCGCCTCGGGCTGCCCGTCGGCGCCCAGGCCCGCGCTGGCGTCGCGGCCGAGGGCCATCGCGACGCGGCTCGGCTCCTCGGCGAGCTGCCACGGGGCCGCCGAGCGCTGGATCTCGCCGGTGACCAGCGACGGGATGTCGGCCATCGACTCGCGCTGGAACCACGTGGTGAGCGCCGCGAACAGCCGCTCCATGATGGACCGGTCGAAGGGCCTGGGCAGCTTGCGCTTCGAGGCGCGCTCGCCGAGTTCGGGGACCGGAGGCAGGTCGCGGTCGGTGAGGCCGTAGTCGCGGGCGACGCCGCTCCCCGCGAGGTCCGCGGCCTCCGCGGTGCCCACCGACGCGTCGGCGAGGGCCCGCCACAGGCGCGGGTCGGGGGCGGTCGCGCAGTCGTCGAGGAACGCGGCGACGCCCGGGTGCGGCTCGGCGGCGGCGGGCGCGGGCCGGTGCGACCAGGCGTCGCGCAGGAGCCCGGCGAGTTCGGCGCTGCGGGCCGGGTCGGTGAGGAAGCGGCGCAGGCCGTCCACCGACACCTCGCCGCGCTCGGCGTGGACCTCGGCGACCGCCTCCGCGGCGATGTCGGCGGCGCCCGGGAGCGCGGCGGGGTCGCCGTGGAGGTGCGCGAGCTCGTAGCAGCGCTGGAAGTACAGGTCCTGCGGGTGGCCGTCGGTGACGCCCGCGCGGCGGCGGGCCCGCTTGAGGAGCTGGAACCACGCGGCGGTCGCTGCCAGCGCCGGGCCCGCGTCGAGGATCGCGGCGCGCAGGGCGTCGACGTGCTCGATGGCGATGACGCCCCCGGAGAACCGCGGATGCTGCGCGGGCCGGAGCACGAGCGGGTCCAGCAGGAGCTTGACGGTGCGTGCGAGGGGCCGACCCGAGGCGTTGCTCAAGGGCGCCACGGCGTCGCCGAGCTGGGACCAGGCGTCGGCGACGAGCATGCCGCGCGGCACGGCCGCCGAGGCCGCGAGGCCATGGACCATGCGCGAAGTGTAGCCGGGCCGTACGACTTCCAGGGAAACCTGTGATCGGTAGGGGCCCGCGCGGGGCGACGCTGACGGCGTCGCCCCACCGCACGCCAACCCACCGAGGAGGCCCCGATGTTCCAAGACTTCCGCGCGGCCGGTCCGCTCCCGCCGCACGTCCAGCCCGTGCGCTCCCCGTACGGCACGCCCGAGCACCCGCTCGAACCGAAGCGGCGCCCCCGCGGCATCGGCGGCGGGATCTTCGGGCTCGCCCTGCTGATGACCGCCGGGACGTTCGTCGCCGCCGTCGGCGGCGAGTACCTGACCGCGCCGCAACCGGACGTCATGCTGCGCACCGGCATCGCGTTCTCCGCTGACGGCCTCGCGCTCGTCCCCTACGACCGCGCCGGATCCGGCGGGCTCCTCGCCGAGCTCGCGACCGACGTCAACGCGGTCCGCCTCGCCGCCGTCGACCTCGCCACCGGCGAGACGAAATGGGACGTGCAGCTCGCCGACGAACTCGACTGGGACGCCGCCGCCGTCGGCGCGGGGCAGGAGTACGCCTACATCGCGACCGCCGACGGCCTGGAGATCCGCGACCTCGACGACGGCGCGCCCGTCACCGGCGCGGGCGACGTCCCCGGCCTCGAAGGCGCCGGGACCGGCACGGCCGCCTACGGACTCGACCCCGAGGCCGGAATCGTCGCGCTCGGCTTCGACGGGGCCCTGCGCACCGTCGCCCTCGACGCCCTCGAAGCGGCCCCCGCCGACCCCGCCGTCGCCGAGGCCTGGACCGGCCGCCTCGCCGCCGAAGGCGCCGCGTCGCAGCTCGGCGGCATGACCACCACCGAGGCGTCGGTCGGCGAGGACGCGACGGTCCGCGTCGAACCCACCGCCGACGGCGCCGCCACCTCCGGCCTCGCCGTCGTCGAAGGCGGCGACCGCCGCGCCCTCGGCACCCGCGTCTACACCGAGGCCGCGATCGTCCTCGACCAGACCGTGACCACCACGACCTGGGACATCGACGTCGACGGGCTCATCGACGGCCTCCTGAACGACCCGGGCGCCGCCGAGGAGCTCATCGACGACCCCACCGGCGCCATCGACCTCACCGTCCCCGCCGGGACCGCCGCGGGCGCCGCCTCCGGGCACGTCCTCGTCGAGCACCGCCGCCAACCAGGCGGCGACGCCTACGCGCTCACCGTGATCGACCTCCGCGACGGCGCGACCACCGCCTCCGTCGACACCTCCGACCACGTCGGCCGCACCATGACCGCCCCCGGCGGACAGACGATCACCATCGTCGCCCCCGCCGACGGCCTCTTCCAGAGCGACCTGCTCATCGTCGCCGCCGACGGCTCCGTCGACCGCGCCACCTTCGGCGAGTTCGACCTGCTCGGCGACCCCGACATCGACTGACCCGCACCGAAACCTGTGACCGGTAGCCGCCGGTCCCGCCCGAGACTCAAGACAACCGCAACCGAGAAGGGAACACCCCGATGTTCAAGCTCATCAACACCGTCCTCGTCATCGCCGGCCTCGCCTGCACCGCCATGTTCGTCCTCACCGGCCTGGGCGGCGACGGCCCCGAGGCCTGGGCCAACGGCTGGATGGCCGGCCCGATCATCCTCCTCACCGTCCTCCCCGTCACCGGCATGATCGGCCGCCTCGCCGAGGGGCCGCTCCGCGAGCTCAGCGGCAAGGTCGCCAAGGGCTTCGAGAACGCCCCGATCGCCATGGGCACCGTCGTCTCCGTCTCCCGCACCGGCCTCACCGTCAACGACCAGCCGCAGCTGGAGATCCTCTTCGACGTCGACACCGCCGACGGCCAGTCGTTCCGGGCCGTCTCCCGCAGCCTCGTCGACCTCACCGAGCTCGCCGCGGTCGTCCCCGGCGCGATGCTCCCCGTCCGCTACCGGCCCGGCAGCACCGACGGCCGCGTCGTCATCGCCGTCGACGCCCCCCAGGCCGAGATGCAGGCCGCGTTCGACCGCGTCCGCGTCGCCAAGGGCCTCGTCACCCCCCGCCAGCTCCACATCGCCGAGCAGGGCCTCGACGGCCGCGCCGTCGTCATCGCCCTCGCCCCCACCGGCGAGATCCAGGGCGACCGGGCCGTCATGGACCTCGACCTGCGCATCACCCGCTTCGACGGCACCACCTTCGACCTGAAGCAGCGCAAGCCCATCGACGGGAGCGCGGTCGCCCAGATCCAGCCCGGCATGGTCGTGCGCGTCAAGTACCTCCCGCACGACGAGTCCGAAGTCGTGATCCTCACCGCCCTCAACCCCTGAACCACCCGTACCGGACCCTCCACAGGGGCGGGTCCGGTACGGGCGGAAACGCCCGGTACCTGCACTCCGGGCGCCGCCCGCGACCCCGGTCCTGTCACCCCCGCCGGGTATCCTCGCGGAGGTCCACCGGCCCCATCGCGGACCCCCGTCCCTTCGCAGCCCCCCGAGTGAGTAGGCCCCGTGAACGCTCCCGTCTGGCTCGCCGTCGACCTCGGCACCACCCACACCGTCGCCGTCATCGGCCGCGGCGGCGCCGAACCCCGCTCCCTGCTCTTCGACGGCTCCCCGCTCCTCGCCTCCGGCGTGTTCCTCGACGCCGACGGCGACCTCCACACCGGCCGCGACGCCCAGCGCCTCGCCGCCGCCGACCCCGGCCGGTTCGAGCCGCACCCCAAGCGCCGCATCGACGACGGCACCGTCCTCCTCGGCGACCGCGAAGTCCCCGTCGAGGAACTCCTCGCCACCGGCCTGCGCCGCGTCGCCGAAGAGGCCGCCGCCTCCGGCCTGCGCCCCACCGACACCGTCCTCACCTACCCCGCCGACTGGGGCCCCGTGCGCCGCGCGAAACTCGAAGCGGCCGCCGACCTCGCCGGGATGGGCACGGTCCGGCTCCTGCCCGAGCCGATCGCCGCCGCCACCTACTGCGCCGAAGTCCTCGGCCAGGAGATCCCCGTCGGCGGCACCGTCGCCATCTTCGACTTCGGCGGCGGCACCTTCGACGTCGCCGTCGTCCGCCGCGACGACCACGGCCTGCGCACCCTCGCGTTCGGCGGCCTCGACGACCTCGGCGGCCTCGACGTCGACATGGCCCTCGCCGCCCACCTCGGCCGCGTCATCGCCGGACGCGATCCTGAACTGTGGAAGCGCCTCAGCGAACCCGAGACCACCGCCGACCTCCGCGACCGCCTCGCGTTCTGGGCAGAAGTGCGAGCCGCCAAGGAGATGCTCTCCCGCACCTCCACCGCGCCCGTCGCCCTCCCCGGCCACAACCCCATGGGCCTGCACCTCACCCGCGACGAGCTCACCAGCCTCGCCGACCCCCTCGTCGCCCGCGCCGTCGACGAGACCCGCCGCACCGTCGAACGCGCCGGCGTCGAACCCGCCCGGCTCACCGCCGTCCTCCTCGTCGGCGGCTCCAGCCGCATGCCCCTGGTCGCGACCCGCCTCCACTCCCGGCTCGGCGTCGCCCCTTCCGTCCCCGAGCAGCCCGAGCTCCCGGTGGCGTTCGGCGCCTTCAAGCACGCGCTGGCCGAACCGGAGACGGCCGCGCCGAGCCCGCCCGTCACGCCGGTCGCCTACGCGCCCTATCCGGTCGGGAGCCCGCCTCAGTACCCGCCGCAGGGCCTCCCGCCCCAGCAGAGCCCCCAGCCGACCCCGCAGTTCGCACCGCCGCAACCGAGCCCGCCGTTCGCGACCTCGCAGCCGAACGCCCAGTTCGCGCCTTCCCAGCCGACGCCCGCCGGGCCCTACCCGCCGCCGACGACCCCGTATCGGCCGACCGTCCACACCGGACCACTGCCGACCGGCGGCACGCCGACGAAGCGCTGGGTCGCCCTGTCGGTGTTCTCCTCGGTCGTCACCGTGATCGTCATCCTCATCGTGATCGCCGCGAACAACAGCAACATCGGCGGCATCTTCGAGGACGTGACCGGCGGCGACCTCCTCGAAGGGATCGGCGACCTCGGCGGGGACTCCGCGACCGAGGGCACCGGCCTCGACCTCGTCTACGAGCAGACCCTCGCGGGCACCGGCGCCGCGTCCGTGACCGCCGCCGACGGCGTCGCCGTCATCGCCGAAGTCAACGGCGGCATGACGATCGCGTCCGCGTTCGACGCCGCCGGGACCGAGCTGTGGAAGCAGGAGTACGACCTGGAGCCGACCGAGCTGCACCTGCTCACCGTCGGGAACGTCCTCGTCATCGACGCGCTCGCCTCCGCCACCGACGAGGGCCAGAACATGCGCGCCGCCGTCGCCCTCGACACCGGCGAGTTCCTGTGGAAGCAGCCGTGGATCGACCGCAACGACGTCGCGTTCTACGGCACCGACGCGATCATCGAGCAGCGCACCGGCTTCGACGACAACGCCGTCATCCGCATCGACCTCACCACCGGTGAAGAAGTATGGAAGAAAAAGGGCCCCGAGGACCTGTTCATCATCGACGAGTACCGCATCCGCGCCGAGACCGTCTGGGACGACGGCGAAGAGCACCCCGGCACGATCCCGCCGAACTCCTACTCCCTCTACGACAACCTCGCCGCCGCCGACCGCATCGTCGACCTCCAGCCCTACGAGGGCACCGCGACCGTGCGCAGCGCCGCCGACGGCGGCTCGCTCGCCAGCGGCGACCTCCCCCTCGACTCCGAGATGTGGACCGCGTTCGACGGCCTCGCGATCGGGCAGCTCTCCGACGAGGCGTCCCCGGGCCGGGCCGTCCTCGGCGGGTACTCCCTCGACGACCTCGGCGAGGTGTGGAAGCACGAGTTCGAGGCGGGCTACAGCGTCACGAACGTCAAGTCCTGCGGCGAGCACCTCGTCTGCGCCGCAGTGGAGAACAGCACCGCCGAGCAGTACCAGACCGTCGCGGTGAGCACCGAGACCGGCGACCTCGTGTGGGAGCTCAACTCGATCGACTGGTCCGTCGAGGAGAGCTGGTACACCACTCCCTCCGCGGTCCTCCACGGCGACCAGGTCTTCGACACCCTCGACGAGGTCCGCACCGCCGACTTCGCGGGCCAGATCCTCCAGGGCGAGAGCGAGCCGTACATGTCGGTCCTCGCCGTCAAGGACGGCCGCGCCGTGGTCGACCAGGTCAGCTCCAGCATGACCAGCACCTCCTGGGAGGTGTTCGTCCTCGATCCGGCCACCGGCGACCGCACCCCCGTGCAGGACGCCGGGGCCGACCTGCCCGAGCACGTCGCGATCGCGGGCGACCTCGTCGCCGTCCTCACGGGCGACGGCAACGCCAAGATCCTCGCCGCCTCCGGACTGGGTTAGTCCGCAGGCGCCACAAGGACTTTCGCGGCCGTCGACTGGAGCTCCTCCAGTCGCGCCGCGGGGATGCCCGGGTCGACCACGACCAGGTCGAAGTCGGCGACCGGCGCCAGCCGGTAGAGCCCGCGGCGCTGGAACTTGGTGTGGTCCACCAGGAGCACGCGGCGGTCGCACGCGTCCATGAGCGCCCGCTTCACCGCGACGGTCTCGGGCGACTGGTGGTAGCACGAGCCGCGCGTGATCGCCGTCGTGGACGCGAACAGCAGGTCCGCGTGCAGGCTCGACACCGAGTCCACTGTGCGCAGTCCGAGGTAGGCGTCGTACGCCGGGTAGTACGTGCCGCCCAAGGAGATCAGCTCGATCCCCGGGCTCCCCGCGAGCGTCTGGATCACCGGCCCGAAGTACGTGATCACGGTGAGCGGCGCGCGCTCGGGCAGCAGCTCGGCGAGCGCGAGGGCCGTCGTGGACTCGTCCAGGAGCACCGACTGGCCCGGCTTGACCAGGCGCAGCGCCGCCCGCGCGATGGCCTCCTTCGCTTCGGCCATGGCGCCCATGCGGTGCCGCACGTCCCCGTGGAACGCCGTCGAGGGCTGCGCGGTCGCGCCGCCGCGCACCTTCCGCAGCCAGCCCTCCCGCTGGAGGTAGTCGAGGTCGCGGCGGATCGTCATGGTCGTGACGCCGAGGTCGGCGGCGAGCTGCTCGATGCGCACGAACCCCTCGTCCACCACGCGGGTCCTGATCATTTCGCGGCGGGCGCGCGGGGCGCGGCCCCCTTCGCCTGCGGGATCGGGTTCCGGCGCCATCGTCGACCTCTGTTCGTTCCGTGTGAAGTGAACAATCCCCGGCGGCCGCGCGGGCCGCCGGTCCGGGCCCCCTGACCGGCGTCTCCCTCACTGCGATGCAACCGGTGAGGGCCGTCCCGGTGTGCGGCCCCGGACCTTCTTAACACAATTCCGCGGTCGCTTACAACACCGATGCTGTTCGTTTCGCGCGTGGTAGTGACATCCAGGCCGGTGCGGGTCTACGGTCGCAGTCACGACACAACCCCTCCCGTCAGGGAACCGACAAAGGAGTCGTCGATGAGCAGACTTGCAGCTGGTGCCCTCACCGGTGTGCTGGCCCTGGCCGCCCTCGCGGCCTGCGCCGAAGAACCCGGGGCCGAAGGCGGCGGGGACGGCGCCGGCACGGTCGCCTTCCTCATGCCCGACCTCGCCTCGACCCGCTACGAGCAGTACGACGCGCCGCTGTTCGAGCAGCGCATGGCCGAGCTGTGCGCCGACTGCGAGGTGATCTACCAGAACGCCGACTCGGACGCGGCCCTCCAGCAGCAGCAGGCGAACTCCGCGATCGCGCAGGGCGTCGAGGTGATCGTGATCGACCCGGTCGACTCGACCGCCGCGGCCACGATCGTGCAGACCGCGCAGTCCCAGGGCGTCAAGGTCGTCGCGTACGACCGGCCCATCCCCGACAAGCCCGCGGACTTCTACATCTCCTTCGACAACGAGGCGATCGGCGAGGCCATCGGCCAGTCCCTCGTGGACCACCTGGACGCCGAAGGCGCCCAAGGGGGCCTGCTCCAGGTGAACGGCTCGCCGACCGACGCCGCGGCCGGGCTCATCAAGCAGGGCATCCACAACGCGATCGACGACTCGGGGTACGAGCTCCTCGCCGAGTACGACACCCCGGACTGGTCGCCCGAGGACGCGCAGCAGTGGATCAGCGGCCAGATCGCCCAGTTCGACGGGCAGATCGCGGGCGTCGTCGCCGCGAACGACGGCACCGGCGGCGGCGCGATCGCCGCGTTCAAGGCCGCCGACGCCGACGTCCCGCCGATCACCGGGAACGACGCCGAGCTGGCCGCGATCCAGCGGATCATCGCGGGGGACCAGTACAACACCATCTCCAAGCCCATCAGCATCGTCGCCGAGGCCGCCGCCGACGCCGCGTACGCGCTCATGCAGGGCGAGGAGCCCGAGGCCACGCACGACCTGTTCGACACCCCGTCGCAGCTGTTCGAGCCCACCGTGGTCACGCAGGAGAACCTCGCCGAGGTGATCTTCGGCCCCGAGGGCGTCCTCGCCGTCGAGGACGTCTGCACCCCCGAGTACGCCGACGCCTGCGCCGCGCTCGGCATCGCGTAACCCCTTCGCACGCAAAGGAACAGACCAGACCATGACGAAGACAGGAGCGGCGACGGTGCTGTCGCTGCGCGGGATCTCCAAGAGCTTCGGCGCGGTCGCCGCCCTCGCCGACGTCGACCTCGACGTCGGCGAGGGGGAGGTCGTCGCGATCGTCGGCGACAACGGCGCCGGGAAGTCCACGCTCGTGAAGGTCCTCGCGGGCGTCCACCCGCCCGACTCGGGGACCATCGAGTTCCAGGGCGAGCCGGTCCGGCTCGAGTCGCCCACGCAGGTCCACGCCCTCGGGATCGCCACCGTGTTCCAGGACCTCGCGCTGTGCGAGAACCTCGACGTGAAGGCGAACCTGTTCCTGGGCAGGGAGATCCGGCCGTTCCTCCTCGACGACGTCGCCATGGAGAAGCGCTCCTGGGAGCTGCTGCGCCAGCTGTCGGCGAAGATCCCGACCCTGAACGTCCCCGTCGCGGCCCTCTCCGGCGGGCAGCGCCAGACCGTCGCCATCGCCCGGTCGCTCCTGGGCGACCCGAAGGTGATCCTCCTCGACGAGCCGACCGCCGCGCTCGGCGTGGCCCAGACCGCGGAGGTCCTCAACCTCGTGGAGCGCCTGCGGGACAAGGGCCTCGGCGTCGTCATGATCTCCCACAACATGGAGGACGTGCGCGCGGTCGCCGACCGGGTGGCCGTGCTCCGCCTGGGCCGCAACAACGGCGTCTTCGACGCCCGCACCGTCTCCACCGAGGACATCATCGCGGCGATCACGGGCGCCGCCGACAATGCCGTCGCGCGGCGGGCCTCCCGCGCCGCCGACCGCACCGCTGAGCAAGGCACTGCCGAACGGAGCGACGCCCGATGAGCCCCGAGACCCCCACCCTCGACCTCCAGGACGAGCGCCTCGTCGCCCCGCAGACCTTCGGCGACTCCGTGCGCGCCGCGTTCCGCCGCGTGCGCGACGGCGACCTGGGGATGCTCCCCGTCTTCGGCGGGATCGTCGTCATCTGGACGGTGTTCCAGCTCCTCAACCGCACGTTCCTGTCGAGCACGAACCTGGTGAACCTGTCGTTCGACATCGTGCCCGTCGGGTTCCTCGCGCTCGGGATCGTGTGCGTGCTCCTGGTCGGCCAGATCGACCTGTCGGTCGGCTCGGTCAGCGGCGTCGCCGCGGCCGTCACCGCCCTCGTCATGGTCCGGTACGAGCAGCCCATCTGGCTCGCGATCCTCGCGGCAGTCGCCACCGGGTGCCTCATCGGGTACGTGTACGCGCAGGGCTTCAACCGGTTCGCCGTGCCCTCGTTCGTGATGACCCTCGCCGGGCTCCTCGCGTTCCTCGGCGTGCAGCTGTGGCTGCTGCGCGGGCAGAACGCCGTCAACCTCCCGTACGACTCCGACCTGGTGCAGTTCGCGCAGCTGTGGTTCGTCCCGGAGTGGATGTCGTACCTGTTCGTCATACTCGCAGCGGCGGGGTTCCTCGGGACGAGCCTCGCGGGGGCGCGCACGCGCAAGGCGGCCGGGCTGTCCGCGCCCTCGCTGCGGCTGCTCGTGCTCCGCGCGGCCCTGGTGCTCGCCGCGCTCGGGTTCACCGCGTTCTACCTGAACCGGACCCGCGGCGTCGCCTGGATGTTCGTGCTGTTCGTCGTCGTGGTCCTCGTCATGCACTACGTGCTGTCGCGCACGAAGTTCGGGCGGTCGATCTACGCGGTCGGCGGGAACCCCGAGGCCGCGCGCCGCGCGGGCATCAACGTGAAGTCCGTGTACGCGTGGACGTTCGTGATGTGCTCGACCCTCGCGGCCGTCGGCGGCGTCCTCGCCGCCGCCCGCCTCGCGGCCGCCACCCAGTCCACCGGCACCGGCGACGTCAACCTGAACGCCATCGCCGCGGCCGTCATCGGCGGCACCAGCCTCTTCGGCGGGCGCGGCTCCGCGTTCTCGGCGCTCCTGGGCATCCTGGTGATCCAGTCGATCTCCAGCGGCCTGACGCTCCTCAACCTCGACTCGTCGTACCGGTTCATGATCACCGGCGCGGTCCTCGTCCTCGCCGTCGCGCTCGACTCGTTCGCGCGCCGCTCGCGCCAGGCGCACGGGAGAGGATGACGCCATGACCTCCATCTCGATCGACGCGGGCACCACCGCGATCAAGGCCGTCGCCCACGGCGACGACGGCACCGAGCTCGCCGTCGTCCGCGGCGCCGTCGGCGTGCAGCGCCCCCGCACCGGCTGGGCCGAGCAGGACATGGCCGAGGTCTGGCGCGAGACCGCCGCGGTCGTCCGCGAAGCGGCCCGGCACCTCCCGGGCCCGCCCGACATGATCGCCCTGACCGCCCAAGGCGACGGCTGCTGGCTCGTCGACGCCGACGGCGCGCCGACCGGCCCCGCGGTCCTGTGGTCCGACGGGCGCGCCGCGTCCATCGTCGACCGCTGGCGGGACGCGGGCATCCTCGACGAAGCGTTCCGCGCCAACGGATCGCTGACGTTCCCGGGCCTGCCGAACGCCGTCCTCGCCTGGCTCGCCGAGCACGACCCCGACCGCCTCGACCGGTCCCACGCCGCGCTCACCTGCGGCGGATGGGTCTTCCACAACCTGACGGGCCGGTTCGCGGCCGACGAGTCCGACGCGTCCTCGCCGTTCCTCGACCCCGCGACCCGCGACTACGCGCCGCACCTCGTCGAGCTGTTCGGCCTCTCCCGGGCCGCGCGCCTCCTTCCGCAGGTCCTCGGCGACGGCGCCCGCGCCGCCGCGCTCCGCCCCGAGGCCGCCGCGGCGCTCGGACTCCCGGCCGGAGTACCGGTCGTCATGGCGCCCTACGACGTCGCGTCCACCGCGATCGGCGCCGGAGCCGCCACCGCGGGCACCGGCTGCGCGATCCTCGGGACCACGCTGTGCACCGAGATCGTACGCGCGGGGACCGACACCACCGGTGAACCCGCAGGTCTCACCGTCGCCCTCGACTCCGCCTCCGACCCTGCCGGCCAGTGGCTCCGCGTCTACCCGACCCTCGCCGGGACCGAGGTGATCGACTGGGCCACCTCGATACTCGGCCTCGACACCCCCGAGGAACTCGGCGACCTCGCCGAACTCGCGCCGCCCGGCGCGGGCGGCCTCGTGTTCCTCCCGTACCTCTCCCCGGCGGGCGAACGCGCCCCGTTCCTCGACACCGCCGCCCGCGGCACCTTCTGGGGCCTCACCCTCGAACACGACCGCGAGCACCTCGCCCGCGCCGTCTTCGAGGGCCTGAGCCTCACCATCAAGGACTGCCTCGCCGCCTCCGGCGCCGCCGTCGAGGAGCTGCGGCTGTGCGGCGGCGGCGCGGGCAGCGACCTGTGGTGCCGGATGATCGCCGACGCCACCGGCGTCCCCGCCGTCCGCACCGCCGACACCGAGATCGGCGCGAAGGGCGCGTTCCTGTCCGGCCTCGTCGCCACCGGCGCCGAACCCGACCTCGCAACGGCCGCAGCAAAGTACGTGCGCCCCGGCGACCGCTTCGAACCCGAGGACGCCGCCGTCTACGACGACCTCTACGCGCAGTTCCTCGCCCTGCGCGACGTCGCCCGCGCGGGCTGGCGGGTCCAGGCGGGGCGCCGTGGCTGACCGCATCTGGATCGGCGCCGACCTCGGCACGCAGAGCGTCCGCGTCCTCGCCGTCGACGACGCCGGACGCGTCCTCGGCCGCGGCGCGGCCCCGCTCACCGGGACCCGCGACGGCGCCCGCCACGAGCAGGACCCCGAGCAGTGGTGGACCGCGTTCCGCACCGCCGCGCGCCAGGCCACCGCGCCCCTCGACGTCTCCCGCATCGCCGGGGTCGCCGTCGACGGCACCTCCGGCACCGTCCTCCTCGCCGACGACGCGGGCCGCCCGACCACCCCCGGCCTCATGTACGACGACGCCCGCGCCGAAGCGGAGGCCGAGCGCGTCAACGAGACCGGCGCGGACGTGTGGGACCGGCTCGGCTACCGGCGCATGCAGCCGGGCTGGGCGCTCCCGAAGATCCTCCGGCTGGTCGAGCGGTCCACGGGCGGAACCCGCCTGCTCCACCAGCCGGACCTCGTCACCTGGCGCCTCGCGGGCCGGCAGCTCGCCGCCGACGCCAGCCACGCCCTCAAGACCGGGTACGACCTCGTCGAGGAGCGCTGGCCCGCCGACGTCCTCGACGCCCTCGGGATCCCCTTGTCCCTCATGCCGGACGTCGTCCGGCCCGGCACCGTCATCGGCGACGTCGGCCCCGACGGCACCGCGGCCACCGGCATCCCCGCGGGCACGCCGATCGTCGCCGGGATGACCGACGGCTGCGCGGCCCAGCTCGCGGGCGGCGCGCTCGCCACCGGCTCCTGGAACTCGGTCCTCGGCACCACCCTCGTCCTCAAAGGCGTGTCCGAGCGCCTGGTCCGCGACCCAGGCGGCGTCGTCTACTGCCACCGCGGCCCCGGCGGGACCTGGCTGCCCGGCGGCGCCTCCTCCAGCGGCGCCGGGGCCCTCGCGCGGCTCCTCCCGGGCGCCGACCTCGACGCGCTCACCGCCGTCGCCGCCGAGCGCGGCCCCGGCCCGGTCGTCTACCCGCTCGCCGGGACCGGCGGCGAGCGGTTCCCGTTCGCCGCAGCCGACCTCGAACCGTTCACACTCGGCGAGACGCGCGACGACGCCGACGTCCTCAGCGGCGTCCTCACCGGCCTCGCCTGCGTCGAGCGCCTCTGCTTCGACTACCTCGACCACCTCGGCGCGCCCGTCGGCGGCGACCTCGCGTTCACCGGCGGCGGCAGCGCCAACCGGTACTGGTCGCAGCTGCGCGCCGACCTCCTCGGGCGGCCCGCGCGCCTCCCCGAGCACGCCGAGTCCGCCGCCGGCATGGCCGTCCTCGCCGCCACCTCCACCGGCAAGTCCCTCGTGGACGCCGCCGCGTGGATGACGGCCACCGGCGACGCGATCGAACCGGACGCGTCCCGGCACCGCGCGCTCACCGACCTGTACCTGCGCTTCACCGACCATCTCCATGAGCGGGGCCGGATCGACCGGCCGTTCGCCGCCCATGTCCACCGGAGGGCCGAACACTGACCGACATCGTGATGGTGCGCCACGGCGAGACCGTCTGGCACGCCGAGAACCGGTACACCGGGACCACCGACGTCCCGCTCACCGACCGCGGCCGCGACCAGGCCCGCAGCCTCGGCGCGTGGGCCGCGGGCGCCGGACTCGCCGCCGTCTGGTCCTCCGACCTGACGCGCGCCGTCGAGACCCTCGCGCCCGCCGCCGCCTCGACCGCCCTGCGGCCCTTCAGGGACGACCGCCTCCGCGAGGTCGCCTTCGGCGACGGCGAGGGCCTCACCGGCGCCGAGATGCGCGAGCGCTTCCCGGACCGCTACGCCGCCTTCGAGAAGGACCCCGTCGGCGACCACCTCCCCGGCGGGGAGGACCCCGTCGCCGCCGTCGCCCGCGCCACCGCCTGCCTCGACGAGATCGCCGCCGCCCACGAGGACGGGCGCGTCCTCGTCGTGTGGCACTCGACGCTCATGCGCCTCGTCCTGTGCGACTGGCTCGGCATCCCGCTCTCGGAGTACCGGCGGCGGCTCCCCATGGTGCGCAACGTGGGGCTCACCGAAGTGCGGGTCGCCGCAGGGCGGCGCTCGCTGCTCCAGTTCAATACCCCCGTCTGGACCGATGAGGAGGACCACCGATGACCCGAGTGCTCGCCGCGGGCGACCGCTTCGTCCTGCCCGGCCTGCTCGCCGCCGCCCTGCACGAGCGCGTCGGCGGCCTGGAGATCGCCGAACTCGCCCTGGACTGGCCCGACACGCCGTTCGGGCCCGTCGCCGAGGTCGTCGAGGCCTCCGGCACCGAGGACGCCATCATCGAAGCGCTGCAAGGCGCCCGGGTGTGCGTCACGCAGATGGCGCCGATCACCGCGCGCGTCCTGGACGCCTGCCCGGACCTCGAATTCGTCGCGGTGGGCCGCGGCGGCCCCGTGAACGTCAACCTCGACGCGGCCACGAAGCACGGCGTCGCCGTCTCCAGCGCGCCCGGCCGCAACGCCACCGCGACCGCCGAGCACACGATCGCGCTCATGCTCGCCGCGATGCGCCGCATCCCGCAGGTCCACGGCGACCTCGCCGCCGGCACCTGGCGCGGCGACTACTACCGGTACGACTCGGTGGGCCTGGAGCTGGAGGGCCGCACCGTCGGCCTGATCGGCTACGGCGCCATCGGGAACCGCGTGGCGCGCATCGCGAACGGCTTCGGCGCCCGCGTGGTCGTCCACGACCCGTACGTCGACCCGGCGCGGCTCGCGGGCGTCGCCGAACCGCTCGGCCTGCCCGAACTCCTCGCGCAGTCCGACGTCCTGTCGCTCCACGCCCGGCTCACCCCGGACACGCGCGGCATGATCGGCGCCGCCCAGATCGCCGCGATGCCGTCCGGCTCGGTCCTCGTCAACTGCGCCCGCGGCGCCCTCGTCGACTACGACGCGGTCTGCGACGCCCTCGACGCCGGCCACCTCTTCGCCGCCGCCTTCGACGTCTACCCCGAAGAGCCCATCCCCGCCGCCTCCCGCCTCCTGCGCACCGACGGCATCGTCATGACCCCGCACCTCGCGGGCGCCAGCCGCGAAACCGCCCACAACGCCGCCCGCATCACCGCCGAGGAGACCGCGAGATTCCTCGCAGGCGAACCGCTCCTGCACTGCCGGAACCCCGCCGTCTTCGACTGACCGGATCGTTCCGGTCCCGGCCGGGATCGTGCCTGTCGCCGCGGGTCCCGCGGCGGCAGTATTGGGGGCATGAACCGAGCGCTGATCGTCATCGACGTCCAAGAGTCCTTCCGGCAGCGGCCCAACTGGGCCGCGACCTCCGACATCGACGTGGCCGACAAGGTCGCCCGCCTGGTCGACCACGCCCGCGGCAGGGGCGACCTGGTCGTGTGGGTGCTCCACCACGAGCCCGGCACCGGCAACGTGTTCGACCCCGCCCGCGGCTTCTGCACCTACATCGAGGGGCTCAAGCCCGAACCGGGCGAGATCGAAGTGGCCAAGACCTCGCACAACGCGTTCACCACCACGAACCTCCAGCAGCTCCTCACCGAGCGCGGCATCCGCGAGGTCGCGATCAGCGGCATCCGCACCGAGCAGTGCTGCGAGACGACCGCCCGCGTCGCCTCCGACTTCGGGTACACGGTCGACTTCGTCGTGGACGCGACCGCGACCCACCCGATCCCGCACCGCGACTCGGACTTCGACCGGCCGATCGAGGAGATCCTGGCGGACCCGCTGACGCTCCAGACCGCGGACGTCATCGAGCGGACCGTGTACGCGCTGGCGGGCCGGTTCGCGACGATCAGTACCGTTGACGAGGTGACCGCGCGCTGACCGGATCGGGAGGCCCACATGACCCGCGTCGTCTTCCTGCTGGTGCCGCAGCTGCACCTGCTCGACCTGGCCGGACCCGCCCAGGTGTTCTCCACGGCCGCCGACTTCGGGCTGGACTACCGGACCGATTACGTCGCCGACCGCGAGGACGTGGCGACCGCGCAGGGCCTCCCGCTGCGCGCGGGCACCGCATGGCCCGACCTGGGGCCGGGGGACCTGGTCCTCGTGCCCGGGTGGCGGTCCCCGAAGACCGCGGGCGGGCCGCGCCTCACCGAAGCCCAAGCGGCGCAACTGCAAGCGCATCACGCGCGCGGCGGCACCGTCGGGTCCGTGTGCTCCGGGGCGTTCGCGCTCGGGCAGGCCGGGCTGCTCGACGGCCGCCGCTGCACCACGCACCATCTGCTCCAGGACGAGCTGGCGCGCCGCTTCCCGGCCGCGACGGTGGAGCGCGACCGGCTGTTCACCACCGACGACCGGGTCGTCACGTCCGCGGGGATCGCCAGCGGCATCGACCTGGCGCTGCACCTCGTCGCGGTCCGGCACGGCCCGGCCGCGGCCGCGCGCGTCGCCCGCGACATGGTCGTCTACGCGCGCCGCGGCGGCGACGCCGCGCAGGACTCGGCGATGCTGCGGCACCGCTCGCACCTGTCCGACGCGGTGCACCGCGTCCAGGACCTCATCGACGCCCGGTACGCCGAACCGCTGCGCCTCGCCGACCTCGCCTCCGCCGCAGGCGTCTCGGAGCGGACCCTCACCCGCCGCTTCACCGAGTCGACGGGCCTGACGCCGCTGCGCTACCAGTCGGTGCTGCGCCTCGAACGCGCCGAGCACCTCATCGCCCAAGGGAGTCCGGTGGAGTCCGCGGCGCGCGCGGTCGGCTTCGGCGACGCCCGGATGCTGCGGCGCCTGCGCTCGGCGCGGCCCTAGCGGTTGTGGACGTCGGCGCCGGAGCCGTCGCGGAAGCGGATCCGCAGGTAGACGTCGCGGCCCCGCGTCACCCGGTCCTCGAACACGAACCGGGCCGCGGGCACCTCGATCACCTTGTCGAGCAGCACGAGCGTGTCGCCGTCGCGCCGCAGCCCCTTGGCCTGCTTGTCATCCGAGGCCGACGTGATCCGGTCGGCGGCGAACCCGAAGCGCCGGTCGGTGAGGATCCAGATGCCGCTGCGGTGCGGGCCGGTCTTCAGGAGGCGCGCGGCCTCGCAGTCGCGGCCTTCGCCGAACGCGACCAGGCCCGGGGGCCGGCCCTCGAAGCGGCGGATCTCGTTCCAGTACGGCACGCCGCCGGTGACGATCCCGACCGGGCTGACTATCTTGACGGCCGCCCAGCCGACCGCGGTCGCGGCGCGGTAGGCCGCGGACGGGTGCCCGCGGATCGCCGACTTGTAGTTCCCGCGCCCCGTCACCGCGAACGACCGCAGTTGCTCGCCGTCCTGGAGCCATTGGCCCGCAACGAGACTGCGGGCGTCCTCCAGCAGGTCGTACTCGCGGCCGGCCATGTCGGGGTCAGCGCCCGGCGAGGATCTTGTTGAGCGCGGCCGCCTGCTCCTCGTCGCACGCGGCGTGGTCGTCCCGGCAGGCCCCGATCCGCATCGCCTGGCCGTCGAAGGCCGCCACGATCTCGCCGATCGCCTCGCTGAGCCCCTCGGCCGTCGAGGAGTAGTGGCCTTCGAGGCCGACCCATCCCGGTACGCCCCAGGAGGTCTCCTCGGCCATCGTCTCGGACGCCTGCGACTGGATCGGCGACGCCTGCCCCTTGAGGCCCTCCAGCGCGCCCTTCAGCGAGTCGAGCTCGTCCAGGTCCACGCGGATCGCGCCGCCACCGCCGCCCCCGCCGGAGCCGCCCGAGGACGTCGCCGACGAGAACATGTCCATGGCCGCCTGCGGCGCGTTGCCCGCGAGGCTCGCCCCGGCGCCGATGCCCGCCTTGATGAGCACGCCCTTCCACAGGGCGTAGTTCAGGCCGTCGCGGAGACCGAAGACCTGCCCGGACGTGACGTGGAAGGCGCCCTTGCGGTTGAGGCCCTGGTCGACCAGGACCTTGAGGATCTTCCCGAAGATCCCGGTGGCCTTCTGGATCTTGCTCATGACGCGCAGGAACATCGAGGTCGCCTTGTAGAACGCGGAGAGCACGAACGTCGCGACGCTCGCGCCGAACGACCACGGTCCCGTCGCGAGCGCGACGAGGCCCCGGGTGATGAGCCACGCGACCAGCTCGGCGAGGATCGACTCGATGAGCGCCTTGATGGCCTCGGCGAGCATCCGGCACCAGCTGGCGATCTGCTGCACGTTCGACGCCTCGTGGCCCGCGGCCGCGATCGCGGCGGCGAGGGCGTCGAGCTGCTCCCGCGCGGCGGTGGCGTCGGCGCCCTGCCACTGCGTCATGTTCGCGCCGACCGCCGAACCCGTCTCCGTGGACAGGGTGTTCAGCGACTCGGCGACCTTGCCCCACGCGTCCTCGACGCGCTGCATGTCGCCGGGCGAACCCGAGACGTACTCGATCGCGTCGTTGAACGGCTCCACCAGCTCCAGGACGATGCTGAGTCCGGCGGACGCCAGCGCGAACACCGGGTCCTTCATCGCGCCGAGGACCTCCATGCCGAGCCCGGTGATCTCCCCGGGGATGGCGGCCGCAGAAGTGAGCCGGTCGTCCCCGGCGATGGTGCCCCAGATGTTCTGGGCGAGGCTCGATCCGGTGGTGACTACGGGGATGTTCGACACGTGTTCATCTCCACGACTCGGGGGGTTTCGCGTTGGTCGAGCATACTGTCCCGCTGCGACGTCCGGCCCCGGCGCCGGGGACAGCGGCGGGGGCCCGGACGTCCGCCCGGGCCCCCGCCGCCCCCTCTGCGATTCGAGTCTGATTACGGCACGGTGTAGCCGGCGGCCCGGACCAGCTCGTACCACTCGGGGCGCGTCAGCGGCACCTCCGAGCCCTGTGCGGAGCCGGTGATCCGGTCGAGGTTCGTGGTGCCGATGACGACCTGCATGTTCGCCGGGTGGCGGGTGATCCACGCGACGGCGATCGCGATCGGCGGGACGTCGTACTTCTTCGCGAGCCGGTCGACGACCGCGTTCAGCTCGGGGTACCGCTCGGAGCCGAGGAACGGCCCGTCGAAGAACCCGGCCTGGAACGGCGACCACGCCTGGACGGTGATGTCGTTGAGGCGGCAGTAGTCGACGATGCCGTCGTCGCGGCTGATCGACTGGTCGAGGCCCTGCATGTTCGCGGCGATGCCCTGCGCGACGAGCGGCGCGTGCGTGATCGACAGCTGCACCTGGTTGGCGACGATCGGCTGGTTCACGTACTTGCGCAGCAGGTCCGTCTGGCGCGCGGTGTGGTTCGAGACGCCGAACGCCCGGACCTTGCCCGCGGCGGCGAGGTCGTCGAACGCGCGGGCGACCTCCTCGGGCTCTACGAGCGCGTCGGGCCGGTGCAGCAGGAGGATGTCGAGGTAGTCGGTGTCGAGGGCCGCGAGGGACTCGTCCACGGACTCGGTGATGTGCTCGTAGGAGAAGTCGAAGTACGGGCCGGGGTGCATGATCCCGGTCTTGGTCTGGATGACCAGGCGCTCCCGCTCGGACGGCGTCAGCTTCATCGCTTCGGCGAAGCGGCGCTCGCAGCCGTGGCGGCCGCTGCCGTACAGGTCCGCGTGGTCCACGAAGGTGATCCCGGCGTCGACGGCGGCGCCGACGATCGCGCGCACCTCCTCGTCGGTCTTCTCCTGGATGCGCATGAGCCCGAGCACCACGTTCGGTGCGGTGATGTCGGTGCCGGGCATGGTGAAGGTCTTCATCTGGTTCCTCGTGTGTCAGGCGGCGGACAGGCGCGCGACCTGGTCCTCGGTCAGCGCGAGCTCGGCCGCGCCGGCCGAGTCGCGGATGCTCTCGGGGCGCGAGGCGCCCGGGATCGGGACGACCACCGGCGCGAGCGCGAGCTGCCACGCCAGGGTCACCTGGTAGACGGACGCGCCGGTCTCGGCGGCGACCTCGTTGAAGGCGGCGTGGCGCGAGCCGAGTTCGGGCGCGCTCTTGATGCCGCCCAAGGGGCTCCACGGCAGGAACGCGACGCCGAGCTTCGCGCAGTGGTCGAGTTCGACTTCGCTGGAGCGGAACCGCGGCGAGAACTGGTTCTGCACCGAGGCGAGCCGCCCGCCGAGGATCGCGTTCGCCTCGTCGATCTGCGCGACCGACGCGTTCGAGATGCCCGCCTGCTGGATGACGCCCTCGTCGAGGAGGTCGCGGATCGCGCCGACCGAGTCCGCGTACGGGACCCGCGGGTCGGGGCGGTGGAACTGGTAGAGGCCGATCGCCTCGACGCCGAGCCGCTGCGCCGACGCCTTGACGGCCTCCTTCAGGTACTCGGGGCGCCCGTCCTGCGTCCACGAGCCGTCGCCGGGGCGCAGGTGGCCGCCCTTGGTGGCGACCAGGACGCCGTCGGCGCCGGGGCCGTACGACTTGAGCGCCTTGGCGATCAGGGTCTCGTTGTGGCCGACCTCGTTCGCGTCGCGGTGGTAGGCGTCGGCGGTGTCGATGAGCGTCACGCCCGCGTCGAGTGCGGCGTGGATCGTGGCGACCGACCGCTCCTCGCCGGGGCGGCCCTCGATCGACATCGGCATGCCGCCGAGCCCGATCGCCGAAACCTGCCGGTTGCCGATGGTGCGCTGCTGCACTGGTGCACTCCCTGCTGCTCGGGTCCGTTCGCGGCGGCGCACGCCCCCCGCGCGCCCGCCGGCCGACGGATGTCCAGGCCGATGCTAGGTATTCTCGATCTAGAAATCCAACAACTGGCGTTTCTGGTATTGAGAAACCGAGGGAATGATTCATGGACCTGCGGCAGATGGAGTACCTGGTCGCGCTCGCAGATGAGAGGCACTTCACACGAGCGGCCGAGCTCATGGGGATCTCCCAGTCCGGGCTGTCGGCCGCGATCCGCAGCCTGGAGGACGAGCTCGGCACCGCCCTGTTCACCCGCACCACCCGCCGGGTCGAGCCGACCGAGGCGGGCTTCGCGCTGCTGCCGTACGCGCGCATGATGCTGGAGCAGGCCGCGGGAGCCCGCGACGCGGTCGTCAAGGCGAGCCGCGCCGTCTCCGGGTCGCTGTCGATCGGCGCGGAGCAGTGCCTCGGCCTCATCGAGGTCAGCCCCCTGCTCGACCGGTTCCACCGCCGCCACCCGCAGGTCGAGACCATGTTCACCCAGTGCGGCTCCCACGACCTCATCGGCATGGTCCGCGCCGGGGAGCTCGACGTCGCGTTCGTCGCCACCGACCGGCACCTCTCGGGCCTGCCGCACCGCGAGATCGGCCGCGAGCCCCTCGTCGTCGTCACCCCGCCCGACCACCACCTCGCCGCCCGCGGCTCCGTCCCCTGGGCCGCCCTCGACGACCAGGACTTCGTCGACTTCGGCGCCGCGTGGGGCGTGCGCACCCTCAACGAGTCGGTGTTCGCCGCGCGCGGCCTGCGCAGGCGCGTGCGCTGCACCGTCAACGACGTCCACACCCTTCTCGACCTGGTCTGCCGCGGCCTCGGCATCGCCGTCGTCCCGCGCCATGTCGCCGCCAAGCCCCAGGCGAACGCGCTGCGGGTCCTCCCGCTCGCCGACCAGGACGTCCCGCAGTGGACCGTCTCGGTCGTCTCCACCGCCTGGGACCAGGCCGACTCGCCCGCCGCCCACCTCCTCGAACTCCTCGAAGAGGGCCAGGTCCCCGACACCGTCCCGGCCGCCGCCTAGAAAACTTTGAAAAGTTCCGCCGGGGATGTCGAAAACCGCCGGCCGGCCCCGTCGTCCCGGTGAAAGGTAAGACCCGACCGGCCACCAGGAGGCAGCCATGAAGTACGTCATCCTCATCCACTCGAACCCGCAGCCGTGGGGCCACCCCACCGGCGACTACATCGCCGAGCAGCAGGCGCTCCCCGCCGAGCAGCGCGAGCGCCTGAACGCCGAGTTCGAGCGGCTCCTCACCGAGATGAGCGCCAACGGCGAGCTCATCACCGGGGAGGCGCTCGCCGACCCGTCGACGTCCACGCTCTACCGCTGGAGCGGCGGCGAGCCGCTCGCCGTCGACGGTCCCTACTCCGAGACCAAGGAGCACCTCGCCGGGTTCTTCCTCATCGACGTGTCCGGACCCGAACGCGCCCAGGAGGTCGCGCTCGCGTTCTCCGGCCCCGGCGAGACCGTCGAACTGCGCCCCGCGATGTGGCCCGGCGGCGAGGAGCACTGATGGACTCCGGTGTCGAGGACGTGTGGAGGCGCGAGTCCCCGCACGTCCTCGGTGCGCTCGTGCGCCGCTTCGGGCACTTCGACGCCTGCGAGGACGCCGTCCAGGAAGCCCTCCTCTCCGCCGCGCTGCACTGGCCCCGCGAGGGCCTGCCCGCCAACCCCCGCGGCTGGCTGATCCGCGCCGCCTCCCGCCGCCTGGTCGACGCCCTCCGCTCCGACCGCGCCCGACACGACCGCGAGGACACCGCGAACCGCCTCGAACCAAGTGAACCACCGCCCACCGACAGCGACGACTCGCTGCACGTGCTCCTCTTGTGCTGCCACCCGTCCCTGACCCCCGCTTCCCAAGTGGCCCTGACCCTCCGGGCCGTCGGCGGCCTCACCACCGAGCAGATCGCCGCCGCGTTCCTCGTCCCGCCCGCCACCATGGGCCAGCGCATCAGCCGCGCCAAGGCCAAGCTCGCCGCCGCGGGCGCCCGCCTCGGCGACGTCACCCGCGCCGACCTGCCCGCCCGCGTCGAGTCCGCCCGCCAGGTCCTGTCCCTCGTGTTCAACGAGGGCTACACCGCCTCCGGCGGCGCCGACCTCCTCGACGTGTCCCTCACCGCCGAGGCGATCCGCCTCGCCCGCGAACTGCGGCGGCGGCTCCCGAGCGACACCGAGACCGCCGGGCTCCTCGCGCTCATGCTCCTCACCGAGGCCCGCGCGCCCGCCCGCACCGACGCCGCCGGGGACCTCGTCCCGCTCGCCGACCAGGACCGCACCCGCTGGGACGCAAGGCTCATCGCCGAAGGCGTGTCACTGCTCGAGCAGGCGCTCCCGTCCGGCCCGGTCGGCCCGTTCCAGCTCCAGGCCGCCATCGCGGCCGTCCACGACGAGGCGAGGACCTACGACGGCACCGACTGGCCGCAGATCGCCGAGCTGTACCGGATGCTCGACGCCCTCGCGCCGAGTCCGGTCGTGACCATGAACCGCGCCGTCGCCGTCGCCATGACCGACGGCCCTGACGCCGCCCTCGCCATGCTCGACCCGCTCCTCGCCGACCCCGCGCTCGACCAGCGCCACCGCCTCCACGCCGTCCGCGCCCACCTCCTCGACCAGGCCGGGCGCCGAACCGAAGCGCGCCAAGCGTTCCGCGAGGCCGCCCGCCTCACCACGAGCACCCCCGAGCAGCGCTACCTCCTGCGCAAAGCCGGATGACCGCTCGGCGCACGTTCGGCGCATCCTGGGCGCCGTCCGGCGCAGCGGTCTTGCCGCCGCACCACCTCGCATCGATAATTCTCAATGTCCAAGTCCACATCGCCATCGCTCCACCGTCCCCCTCATGACGACCGCGGCCCTCACCCCTCGTCGACGCCGACTGATGCGCCCGTACTCCCAAGGAGGGCACATGCACGGCATCAGCCGCCGCATCAGACCGCTCATCGCCACCCTGTCCGCACTCGCGTTCGCCGCCGCGACCGCCGTCGCGATCCTCATCGCCGCCCCCGCGCAGGCCCAGACCTGCAACGGCTACGTCGGCCTCACCTTCGACGACGGCCCCAATCCGAGCACCACGAACAGCCTCCTCAACGCGCTCACCGCGAACGGCCTGCGCGCCACCATGTTCAACACCGGCCAGCGCGCCGCGAGCAACCCCGGGCTCGTCGCGGCCCAGGTCAGCGCGGGCATGTGGGTCGGCAACCACTCCTACACCCACCCGCACATGACCGGGATGTCCGCTTCCCAGATGGCCCAGGAGATCTCCAGCACCCAGCAGGCGATCCAGCAGGGCGGCGGCGGGACGCCGGTCCTGTTCCGCCCGCCCTACGGCGAGACCAACGCGACCCTCAAATCCGTCGAGGCCCAGTACGGCCTCACCGAGGTCCTGTGGAGCGTCGACTCCCAGGACTGGAACGGCGCCAGCACCGCGTCGATCGTCGCCGCCGCGAACAACCTCCAGAACGGCGGCGTCATCCTCATGCACGACGCCTACCAGAACACCATCAACGCGATCCCGCAGATCGCGTCCAACCTGCGCGCCCGCGGCCTGTGCGCGGGGATGATCTCCCCGTCGACCGGCCGCGCCGTCGCCCCCACCGGCTCCGGCGGCGGCGGCGGGGGAGGGGGCACCGGCACCGACCTGCTCCGCTCCACCTCCGCGGGCAAGTGCATCGACGTGCCGAGCGGCAGCACCGCCAACGGCACCCGCGTCCAGCTCTACTCCTGCTACGAGGGCGCCAACCAGCAGTTCACCGCGACCGCCGCGCAGGAGCTGCGCGTCCTCGGCAAGTGCCTGGAGCCCTCCGGGACCGGGAACGGCTCGCTCGCGCAGATCAGCACGTGTTCCGGTGCGGCCAACCAGAAGTGGACGTTCGGCTCCGACTCCACGATCCGCAACTCCGGCACGGGCCTGTGCCTCGACGTGTACAGCTCCTCCGACGGCGCCCCCGTCCAGCTCTACTCCTGCTGGACCGGCGCCAACCAGAAATGGACCCGCGTGTAACCGATGAAGCCGGTCCCGCGGTTCTGCCGCGGGACCGGCCGCGTACCGATCGGTAACACTCGGCCCTCTGCTGTGGAAGCGTGTCAAATGCGCGAGACCCATTGAATTCCAACGTATCAAGGCCATAGACTCCGCAGATGCCTCTCACCCCTGGAGCGGCGGCCGTGGGGGTCGACCTCGGGTCGTCGACTACAACCGTCTCCATTAGACGGATTGCCGAGTCGGGGACGCGGGACGTGCGCCACTCGCCGACCCGGGCCGAGACGACCTGGTCGGCACCGGGCGACGAATCGTCCCTTGTGGTCCTCGCCGTCCCCGCCACCTGGAGCGCGACCCGGCGGCGCGCCCACGCCGAAGCCGCGACCGGCGCCGGCTTCGCCCCCTCGTTCCTGGTCTCCGAGCCCGAGGCCGCCGCCCGCCACTACGCCGAAGTCCAAGGGAGCCTGCTCGACCCGGCGGCGCAGCTCCTCGTCTACAGCCTCGGCGACGCGACCTGCCACGTCGCGCTCGTGCGCCGCGACGGCGACCGGTACACCGTGGCCGCCGCGAAGAGCGCCGACGGCGCGGGCTGCCGCGCCTTCGACCGGCGCCTGCTCGACCACCTCGCGTCCCGCCTGCGGCACAGCGACCCCAAATACTGGTCGCGGCTCCAGATCCCCGGCGAGTCGGCGTTCCGCGACGAGGTGCTCGACGAGGTGCGGACCGCCCGCGAGCACCTGTCGTCCCACCCCTCCGCGACGGTCGTGCTCCCGGGGCTCGGGCGCGACCTGCGCCTGACCCACGAGGACGCGGACCGGTGCCTCGCGCCGGTCCTGCTGCGCACGGTCGGCCTCGCCGAGGACGTGCTCCACGACGCCGACACCGAGGCCGGCGAGATCGCCGCGGCCCTCCTGGTCGGCGGCGGCAGCCGCACCCCGCTCGTCGCCTCCGTCCTGGGCCACCACCTCGGCGTCGAACCGGTCGTGCCCGACCTGCCGGAACTCGCCGTGGCCGAAGGCGCGGCGCTCGCGGGCCTCGCCCGCCTCGGCGACGCCGCCGAGCAGGCCGACGCGGCCCCGTCCTGGCCGGGGCGGCTGCGCACGAGCTCCGACGTGCTCGCGACGATGCTCGTCGTCGTCCTCGCCATGGCGGCCTTCGCCGGCGTCGCCCTGCTCAACCGCGACGGCGTCGACCCCGACGACATCGACGCCGACGGCCTGAACCTCTCGGTCCCCAACCCGACCGAGGAAGCGGACGAGAGCGGATCGCCGCCCCCGGAAGGCGAGTCCGCGCCCGTCGAACCGTCCGAAGAGGACGGCTCGGGGACCGTGCCCGCCGAACCGCTTCCCTCGACGCAGGAGCCGACCACGCCCCCCGCCTCGGCTTCCCCCAGCCTCGAAGCGGGCGCGGCGCTCCCCGACGTGGTGGGCCAGAGCCTCGCGGACGCGCTGGCCCTCCTCGCCGACGCCGGGTTCACCGACGTCAGCACCGAGGGCCAGCGCGTCACCGGCAATGCGGGTTACGCGAACTGCGAGGTCACCGCCCAGAGCCCGGCGCCCGGCGAGCAGGCGCCCGGCACCGCGGTCGCACTCGCGTACGCGTACCGCGGCAGCGACCGCTGCTGAAGGGCGCCTTGCCCTCCTACACCGGCACGGGTTCCGGCTCCGGCGCGGCCTCGCGGGTGCGCCCGAGGTTGAACACCCCGACGGCCACCGCGATGACGGCCGCAGCCAGCGGCACCAGCAGCGCCGCCCGGTATCCGGCGAGGAGCGCCCCGGGCTCGCCCGACGCCGTCGCGGCGACGTTCACCGCGGCCACGCCCGCGAGGCCGAGGGCCGCGCCGAACTGGAACGAGGTGTACAGCAGCCCGCCCGCGAGCCCCTGCTCGTCCTCGGGGATCCCGTTGGTGGCGATGATCGTCATGGGCCCGTAGGCGAGCGTGAACGCCAGGCCCACGAACAGCAGGCTCGGCAGCAGCTCCCAGTACGTGGAGTCGTACCCGGCGGTCAGGAACAGCGCGAACGCGATCGCGGCCGACGCCAGCCCGGCCAGCAGCACCGGGGCGTTCCCGAAGCGGCGCACCAGCTTCGGCGTCAGGGTCGGGGCGAGGGCCACGTCGATGCCCATGACGAGCATCGCGAGGCTCGCCTCGATCGTCGTCCAGCCGCGCAGCTCCTGGAGGTACAGCACCGCGAGGAACTGGAACCCGAAGAACCCGGCCATGAACAGCATCCCGATGACGTTGGCGCGCAGCAGGGACCCGGACTTGAAGATCCCCAGCCGCACGAGCGGCGCCGGGTGGCGGCGCTCGACCGCGACGAACGCCGCGATCAGCAAGGCGCTCAATGCGACCGTCCCGGCCGTCCAGCCGATGCCGACGTGCGTGGCGCGCTCGACGCCGAGCACGAGCACCACGACCGCCGCGGTGACGGTGAGCCCGCCGAGCAGGTCGAACCGCTGCCCGGTCCGCTCCGGCGGCGCCTGCTTCGGGATGAGCGCCATCGCGGCGATCAGCAGCACTAGCGACAGGCCGACGGGCATGAAGAACACCCACCGCCAGTCGAGGGCCGTGAGCAGCCCGCCGATGACCATCCCGAGCGTGAAGCCCCCGGCGCCGATGGCGCCGTAGATCATCAGCGCCCGGTCGCGCTTGGGGCCCTCCTCGAACCCGGTGGTGATGATCGACAGCCCGGCGGGCGTCATGAACGCGGCCGCGAGGCCGGTGACGAACCGGGCCGCGACGAGGACGGCCCCGTCCTCGGCGAGCCCGCCGAGGCCGGAGAACAGCAGGAACACCAGCAGCGCCGCCAGGAACACGCGGCGGCGCCCGAGGATGTCGGCGGCCCGGCCGCCCAGCAGCATGAAGCCGCCGTAGCCGAGAACGTAGGCGCTCACGACCCACTGGAGCGACCCGGTGGACAGTCCGAGGTCGTCGCGGATCGAGGGCAGGGCGATGTTGAGCATGGCGATGTCGATGCCCTCCAGGAAGATCGCTCCTGAGAGGACGAGCAGCACACCCCATTCACGGGCTTTCACGGGTTTCTCCTCGGCGTTCGGCGGGTTTCCTGATCCCGCCAATCGTCGGCCCGCGCGGGCCGGGGAACAACGGCGATGATCGCAACGTTCATTCAGTCAGGCTTACCGATGGAGGACCCCGTGGAACGCGACGAACTCGAATGCTTCCTGATCCTGGCCGAGGAACTGCACTTCGGGCGCACCGCCGCCCGCATGCGCCTCTCCCGCGCCCGCGTCTCCCAGCTCGTCCAGCGCCTCGAACGCCGCCTCGGCGCCCCGCTGTTCGAGCGCACCAGCCGCTCCGTCGTCCTCACCGACCTCGGCGCGCGCTTCCGCGACGACGTCGAACCGCACCACCGCGCCATCGAGCAGGCCCTCGCCCGGGCCGCGGCCGCCGCGAGCGGCTTCGGCGGGACCTTGCGGGTCGGCTTCTCCGCGTCCCTCACCGGCGAGATCGCCTTGAACGCCGTCGACGCCCTCCGCGCCGCCCACCCTGAACTCGCCGTCGAGATCTGCGAGATGTCCTTCGCCGACCCGTTCTCGCAGCTGCGCGACCGCTACTACGACGTCGTGCTCATGGAACTCCCCGTGCGCGAGGACGACCTGGGCAAGGGCCCGACCCTGTTCACCGAGCCCCGCATGCTCGCCGTCGCCGCCGACCACCCGCTGGCCGCGCGCCCCTGGCTGACCATGGACGACCTCGCGGCCGTCGACATCATCGCCACCGAAGGCGACCTCCCGGACTACCGCCGCGCGCTCCACTCCCCGCCGACGACCCCGTCCGGCCTGGCGATCCCGCAGGGCCCCAAGGTCATCAGCCTCCCGGAGGCCCTGGTCTTCGTCGCCGCGGGCAAGGGCGCCCTCCTCACCGGCGCCCACAACGCCGCCTACCAGGCCCGCCCCGGGATCGCCTACGTCCAGGTCGTCGACGCCGAACCCGTCCGCTACGGCCTGGCCTGGCGCGCGGAGGAGCGCACGGCCGCGGTCGACGCCTTCGCCGCCCACGTCGCCGCCGCCGTCCCGGCGGCCGACCGCCTCTTCGCCTCGGCCGCTTAGGCTTTCATGACGCGCAGCAACGCGGGCAGGCCCTTGGCGAGCCCGTCCCGCTCCTCCGCGCTCATCGCCGACGCCCACGCCTCGTACCGGGCGTGCAGCACCTCGGCGGCCCTGCGGTGCAGCTTCCGCCCGGCCGCGGTGATCTCCAGCCGGTAGAGCCGCCGGTTCCCGGGGTCGCGCTCGCGCGCGACCAGCCCGTCGGCCTCCAGGTCCGCGACCAGGCGGCTGACGCTGCTCTTCTCCAGCCCGAGCCGCTCGGCCAGCTCCCGCTGCGACATGCCCGCGTGGTGGTCCAGCTCGTGGATGGCGAACAGCTGCGACATCGACATCGCCCGCCCCGGGACCACGTCCTCCATCAGGGCGAACTCCGCGGTGCGCACGACGTCCATCAGGAGATGGTGCAGGTGGTGGCCATCGTTCGTCATGGTTGCATTGTACAACCAATGGCGCTACCCTGAAAGTTGTAAAGCACAACTATGAAGGAGCCGGACATGCCCCACGACCACGAGACCCACCCCCACCGGCACGGCGAAGCGATCGAAGGCCGCCACAGCCGCCACTACAACCGCCTCGCCCGCCTCCTCATGAAGTCCCAGTACCGCCGCATCGCCGCCGACATCGCGGCCGCCGCTCCCCGCGGCGCCGCCGTCCTCGACATCGGCACCGGCCCCGGCCTCCTCCTCCGCTCCCTCGCGACCATCCGCCCCGACCTGCGCCTCACCGGCATCGACATCGCGCAGGACATGATCGACCACGCGTCCAACAACCTGGCCGAACTGGAGGTCGACCTCCGCGCGGCCGACGTAGCGAATCTCCCCTTCGAAGACGACACCTTCGACCTCGTAGTAACGACCTACAGCTCCCACCACTGGGCCGACCCGGAAGCCGCCGCGGAAGAAATCAAACGCGCCCTCCGCCCCGAAGGCCGCCTCCTGAACTACGACTTCGAAAGGGCCCCCTTCAAAATCCTGGAAGCCGCCCTCCCGCGCACCTCCCGCACGAAGTTCCGGGCCCCGTGGTCCCTGGTGATGAAGACGATCCGCTTCGAAGCGGGGGCCGACCGATGACCGAACAATGACGGCGCGATGCCGGGCGCTCATACCGTCCCGGGCATGAACCAGAACCCGCTGTCGCCCGAACTCCACCAGCTGGCCGAGCAGACCGACCTCGGCGTCCACCGCGCCGCGTACCGACCCCGCCCGGCCCCGTTCGCCGTCCCGCTCGCGGTCGCGCTCACGATCTACGCGCTGGTCATCGCCTGCCTCGCCGGTAGCAACATGCTGGAGAACAGCTTCGGCGTCATCATGCTGGTCGTCTTCACCGTGTTCATCGGCCTGGGTGTCCTCAACCTCCTCCACATGAAGCGCCGGTCAGGCGCCTCCGACGAGCTCCACCTCTTCGACCACGGCCTGATCGTCAAGGGCCCCAAGGCCCTCGTCTCCCTCCACCACTGGGACGACGCCACCGTCTACCAGCGCCTCTTCCACTACCCCCAGACCGGCCTGACGACCTACAACTACCTCCTCGTCGCCCCCGACGGCGCCGCCATCAGCATCGGCGACCCCAAGGGCGCCACCACCTCCGCCGTCACCAACCTCCCGAACCTCGACCACTTCACCCTCGGCGCCAGCTTCGACCGCCCCGACCTGTGGGGCCCCGCCGTCCAAGAGGCCGTCACCCGCACCCAGCTCCCCGCCGTCCTCGCCCGCATCGCCGCCGGCGAGACCGTCGCCTTCGGCCCCCTCACCCTCAACCGCGACACCCTCACCGTCGACGGCACCGCCATCCCCCTCACCGGCCTCCAAGACGCCGCCGTCAACGACGGCACCGCCGTCTTCAAGTCCTACAACCGCTTCTTCAAGACCCGCGAACCCATCTACGCCATCCCCAACTTCTTCGTCTTCAAAGCAGCCCTCCAATCCCAAACCAACCGCCCCTGGTCCTAGACCCGACTCGGCCGCTTCCCGCCGCGCACCGACCTGCGGGTGCGGCGTCGATACAGTGGAGCGATGAAGGCCGTCGACTGGCTCACCCCCGCCGCGACCGTCCTTGCGGCGCTGATCATGACCGCGCCCTTGGTCTTCGGTTCGCACCGTCCAGGATCCGAGGACGCCGACCGGCGACCCTCGAACCCCGGTCGGTGGTGGGCGCTTTCAGCAGTGCTCGCCGCCGGCGCGGCCGTCACCGGAGCGCTCGCCTGGCCCCCTTGGGGATGGCTCCTCCCTACGGCGCTCTCCGCCGCGACCGCAGCGGCCGTCCTCGTGATCCAAGCGATGTTGAAGCGACGCCGCAGACTCCCGATCGACCTGGACATGCAGCGGTTCCTTCGGGGCAGGAATACCGCGGCCGGAGGCTTTCCCTATGACAGAGACGCGCTACCCGACCTCGTAGTCGTCTACACCGAGCACGACCTGTCCGACTCCACCCGCTTCAGCGGCCAGGACGCAGCAGGGCAGCAGACCAAGGAGTCCGTCTCCCAGCACCGCAGGACCTTCGAGGAGGTGGTGCTCGACCCCGCCTACCTGCATCTCGCGATCACCGGCGACGCCGGGATCGGAAAGACCAGCCTGCTGGAGTTCTGGAACCACGAACTCGCCTGGCGTCCCGGTGCCGCCGACCGCGACATGCCGCTGGGGACGATGGTCCCGCTCCTCACCTCGGCGAGGAGCCTCGTCGGGAAGCAGCACCTGGCCGAAGCGTTCGGAGACCGAGGCGAAGCGCTCCTCGCCTCGCCGCCGGGCCCCGGACTGCAATGGCTCGTCATGATCGACGCGTTCGACGAGATCACCGGAGCTGACGACCGCGCCGCGGTCGAACGGATGGTGTTCGCCGCCATCGATGACGCCTCCGGTGGGGCGGGCCCGGTCAAGTACGTCATCACCACGCGAGGCCTCACCGACGACCGCTGGCGAAGCTTCGACAGCCGCGGCGTCACCGAGTTCCGCTTGCAGCCGTTCACGACCGAGCAGCTCCGCGCCTTCCTGGTGCGCCGGGAGACGAGCGCGCGCGACCGCGGAGACGACTCCGCGGCCCGAGAAGCCGCCGAACGCAAAGCCGACCGGTTCCTCAACCGCTGGAAGGCCGCCGACAACCTGCTCGAACTCCTCCGCCTGCCGCTGCTCGCGCGTGTCGCCGCGTCCATCTACTTCGACGACGAGCAAGCGGCGGGCATCCCCGCTCGTCGGGTGGACATCTACCGCGATGCCGTCGAGCATTGGCTCTCGCAGTTCGCGAAGCGCCTGAGCCACGGTCAGGACAGCGACATGTCGCTCCGCCTCCTCACCCGATGGGGAGCCGACAACGGACACCGCGATGTCGAAGGCGCGGTCCGGGAACTGCTCGAACGGCTGGCCGTCGGCTACCTCGAAGACCCTGACCGGTCGATCGCGAAGGTCGCTTGCGAGATCCTGGAGGTGCCGCTCCACCCTCGGCATCCGAGGCAATGGGACGCAGTGAAGACCCTGCTGGAGGCCACCGGCCTCATCCACGACATCAACACCGAGCGGCCCCGGTTCCTGCACAAGACCTTCGCCGAATTCCTCGCCGCGGCATCGACTGCGGCAGGGCTCGAAGGCGTCGACGATTGGATTGCAGGATTCACGGACCCGGAACGTCGCGTCGCCACGGTCTTCGCCTTCGACGGCCTCGCCGCCGAGCGGCGGCAGACCCTCATCGGGGAGTTCCTCGACGACCCCGCTCACGCCCTCATCTGCGGATGGATCACAGCTGAAGGGCTGTGCGTCACCGGAGGGCACGGTCAGGTGGACGATGCCGTTCGCGCTCGATTGATCGACCGCTGTGTCGACAGCATCCCCGCCAATCCCCGAGACCGGTGGTGGCCGGTGATCGCAATGCTCGCCGGAGTCGATGCGGCTCGGCGCCGACTCGAAGACTTCGTCAACGCCCGACGAGCGGAGGACACGACGCTCGCCAGCATCGCGGCTGAACTCGCCAAACACCATCCCGGATCAGTCGATCTGCTCCGCGCATTCGCCACCGACCGCGGCTTCGACCCGTTCGCCCGCGTCGCGGCCGCCGATGCTCTGGCCGAGCACGACCGCGTCGCCGGAACCGAGATCCTGTGCGGCCTTGCAACCGCTGAAAGGCTCTCGCAGCAGAACCGGGTCATCGCCGCCGACAAGCTCGCGCGGCACGACCCGCCGACGGGTCTCCCTTTGCTTCGCGAGTACGCGAGTGGAACCAGGCTCGATGTCTGGCAGCGAGTCAGCGCCGCCGGATATCTGGCCGAGCACAACCGCGCTCAAGGGCTCCCGCTGCTCAAGGAGTTCGTCACCAATCCGGTGTACTCAGGCTACGAGAGCATCGCAGCTGCCCGCGAGTACCTCAAGTACCACCGCGAGGACGGCATCGAGCTCATCCGCCGGCATGCCACCGATCCGTTCCTGGACGACGGGACGCGCGTCGGGGCCGCGAGGGACGCGGTGACGTTCGACCGGCCGTTCGGCCTTCGGCTGCTTCGCGAGGCCGTTGCAAGCGAGTCCACATCAGACTATTCGAGGATCAACGCCGCGAGTTATCTGCTTGATCACGACCAGGAAGCGGGAAGGACCTGGCTCGAGAGACTCACCGACGACCAGTCGCTGCAGCCC
This sequence comes from Glycomyces sp. NPDC047369, assembly GCA_040643255.1. Taxonomy (GTDB): domain Bacteria; phylum Actinomycetota; class Actinomycetes; order Mycobacteriales; family Micromonosporaceae; genus Glycomyces. The sequence goes on from JBEYTX010000010.1 coordinate 93,928, forward strand.
TCTGCCCGTGCCTATGCGGTCTATCTCCTCGAACTCCGGAAGCCCGGCGAGGGCCTCCCGCGCCTGCTTGAGTTCCTGAACGACCCCGCTCTGGTCGACCACGAAAAGGTCAACGTGGCGCAGTACCTCGTCAGCATCGACCGGCGGGCGGGAATCGAGCTGTACCGGCAATATGCCTCCGAGGACGACCTTGACCCGTACGCCCGGATCCATGTGCTCGATCTTCTCGCAGGAGAGGACGTGGAAGAGGGACTCCTGAGACTTCGCGAGTTGACCCGCGATGCCAAACTCGACAGCCACTGCCGAAACCGTGCCGCGGAACGACTGGCCGCGTACGAGTTTGAAGCGGGAACCCAGACTTTGCGCGCCTCCGCCGAGGACGAGTCGCTGCCGCCCGAAACCCGGATCGACGCGCTCACCTCAATGGCGCGTTACGACCCGGACGGCATGCGAGCGGAGCTCGACCGGTGCTCACTGGATGCGACGCTCGGGTGGTCCGAACGGATCCGCGTCACCGAAGCGCTCGTACGGATCGACCTGGACACGGCACTGCCCAGGCTGCGTGCCTTCTGCACCGAGCAGCTCGCCCCTGGATACGAACGCTTGAGCGCGATCCGGCACCTGGCGCGGTTCGACCGGGCCGGCGTGCTCGAGCTCCTGCGAGATCTGGCGACCTCTCCGTCCGCGGCTGCGTTCACCAGAGTGAACGCGGCGCTGCAACTGGCGGACTACGGTGCAGCCGAGGGAGTCGAGCTGCTGCGAAGCTTCCTCTCCGATCAGTCCGTGTCCGATTCATGCCGCATCCAGGCCGCCTCGCACCTCCTCGCCCATGACGTCGAGACCGCCGTCGCGGCACTGCGGGAACATATCGACGACCCCTGCATGGACGACTCGGACCGGTGCGATGCCGCCGCCGATCTGGCGAAACGCGACCGCGACGCAGGAGTGGCCGCGTTGACCGCTCTCGCAGTCGATGCGCATTCTGATGCGGATGCCCGAGCCAGAGCGGTGGAGTGGCTGGGGAGACTCGACCGGGTTCGGGCGACTGCGCTCGCCGCGATGCTGGCCGCAGATGATTCGCTCAATATCTCGACCCGAATCGAGGCGACCCGTGTGCTCGCGAACCTCGACAGGCGGTCGGGACTGCCCAAGCTGCTGTCATTCGTCGGGGTTGAGGGCTTGGACGACGAAGAACGTCGCAAGATTGCGTTCGCCCTGGTCGGGTTCGACCGCAGATCGGCGCTACGTCTCTTGCGCGAACTCGCCGAAAGTCCCGAGACAGAGGAAATGACACGGGTCAAAGCCGCGTATCAACTGAACGACCTCGACTGGCCGGAGTGCCTCGCACTTCTGCGCAAGTTCGCACTCGACGGCGAGTTCGACGATCGAGCCCGCGTCGAGGCCGTCTCGAACCTCGTGCACCTCGACCCGACCTGGCTGCCCCGGTTGCGAGCACTCGCAACCGACCCGGAGCTCACGGACTTTGCAAGGATCGATGCGGCCGAACGACTCGCCGACTCCGATCGGGTCGAGGGCCTTGCGCTGCTCCGCGGATACGCGGATTCGCAGGGCCTCGACACTGCGGCGAAGGTCTGGGCCGCATGCCGACTCGCAAACCATGAACGCCTCGAGGGTGCGAAGCGGCTGTCAGCACTGGCGCAGGACTCGTCGACAGACCAGTTCCAGAGAATCAACGCAATGCGCTGGCTGGCCTGCCACGACCGGACCGGCGGTCTCGCCATGCTCCGCGAGGCGATCTCCAATGCGCTTCACCCGACCTACGCCGCTTGGGCTGCGTTCGCACTTGCGGAGTGGTGCGAGGCGGAAGCCGTGGCGATCATGGACGAGTTGAAGTCGGCGCCGGGACTCGATCTGAAGGCGCTCGCCTCGGCGACAGCGAATCTGAAGGACCAGGACTCGACCTCGGCCGCTGGAGCCGAACGTTGGATCTGCCGGCTGCGCTCCTGAATCCGCCCCTGATTGATTGACGGATGTCACTGTGATGCAAGTCGATCGAAGCTTCGCCGAAATACAACACAACGCATTGTCAGGTTACGCTTGCTGAGTGCTGGCCCAGGGTTGACAATGAACCCTACCGCCTACAGCGATCGAGGGAGAACATGGCAACAGCCGCCGAGCAGGCGTCCGGTGTTTCCGAGCTCATCGGTGAACTGCGGCTGGCGGCGTTGCCCGGATCGGTCGGTTCGGCCCGGGACATGGTCCGGAGCGTGCTCGGCGCCTGGGACCTCAGCCGCCCTCCGCAGCTTGTGGAGAACGCGCAGCTCGTGGCTTCGGAACTGGTGGCGCACGCAGTCGAATCGCAGTCGTCGTCACCACGGCAGTTGCAGACGTTCGTCGAATTCCACGGCCGCCGAGTCGGCATGATCGTCCTCCGCATGCGCATGGAATCGCGAAGCCTTCTGGTCGAGGTATGGGACGACCGCACCGAGCCCCCCGCGATCCCCGATCCCCCGTCCGAAGAGAACGACCGGGTCGAAGGCCTCGGGGTCGGCTCGGTCAGCAAGGCCTGGGACTACTACCTCCCGGGATCGGGCGGACGGGTCGTCTGGGCCGAGCTCCACCTTCCCCATTCGCGGTCGACCGCGACCATGGGCGAGTCCTAGTTCTGCTCCGCAGCGGCCGCCGTGCTCCGTGCCGCGCCATGTGCCGATCCGGGCGGAGGATCCGCTTCTGAGTGCCGCGACCTCGGCTGCGAGTGGCTGCGGATGAGCCGCGCCAGCTCGGCAGAGCGATCGGGCGCAGCATCCTCTTTGCTCCATGTCGCTCCGATCAACAGGTACGAGTCCTCGGTGACGAAGGACCGTCCCGAAGTCGCGAGTTCGTCGATGTGCCTGCGCACCTTCGGCTCGCTCGAGTAGTCGCCGAATTCGATCGGCCGCGCCAGCCAGTGGATCAGTGAGTAGCCATGGGCCCGGGCCCATCGGAGCAGCCCGAGGGGGTTCGCGAACGACGACAGCATCAGCAGCACCCGTGGAAAGCCCATGGCGATCGCCCTGCGGCTGATGTGGTCGCCGTGCTCGCCGCCCCAGAGGTGCGGCAGCCGGATCTGCGGGTCCGGTGCGGGCAGGTACGGCGGGTTGCTGATGAGGCAGCCCTGTGCGGGAAGGCCCGCCATGGCTTTGAAGAAGTCGCCGTGCGTGAGGCGGTACCGCTCCTCCAACGCGTGGTCCAGGATATTGGAGCGGGCACTGCGGAACGAAGGCTCGTCGATCTCGAAGCCGTGGACCTGGATCGAGGCGCCCGCGCGCCGGAGGACACCGCAGATCGTCTTGGCAGTGCCCACGCCCAGCTCCACCATTTTGAAAGCGCTCCCATAAACGCGTTGATGCCTTCGGATCAAGTCTTCGACGCACAGGCCGTAGAACTCGGATTCCTCTTCGTCGTAGAAGGGGGTGGCCGACAAGGGGCTGCTCCTAGTTCGTGGTGCCGTGGGACGCGGCCACGGGCTGCTCGATGAGGTCGATCAGCTTCTGCATGGTCTGGTCGGCGAGGCGGGCGTCGGCCTCGACGGAGTTCCACCCGATATGCGGGGTCACCACGGCGTTCGCGATCTCTCGGTAGTCGCTGTTCCTCGGCATGGGCTCGGTGTCCAACACGTCCAGGAACGCCGTCGCGTTCGGGTGCACGCGCAGGAAATCGACCAGGTCGCGGTCGTGGACCAGGCCGCCGCGGGCGGTGTTCACGATGATGACGTCGTCTTTGAGCAGCCTGAGCGTGTCCGCTCGCAGATAGCGCTCGGTATTCCGGTTCAGTGCCAGGTGAAGTGTCACGATGTCGGCGCGTGCGAGGATCTGCCGGAGGTCGTCGGTCGAAGTACGCGAGTTGACGGTCTCGACCAGGAATCCCAGGGACTCGCACAGTTGGCCGACGATTCTGCCCGTCGCCCCGTACCCCAGCACCGCTACCACCCGCCGCGGCGCCTCTCTGCCCTGGAACGCGAAGTAGTCCCATTCGCCGGTCCGCACGCTCTGCACGGCCGGCAGGATCCGGTTCAGTCCCATCAGGATGAATGCCAACGTCTTCTCCGCCAACGTCCTTGCGGAGTATCCGGGAAACCAGAAGACCCTCACGCCCGCCCCCTCGCAGGCGTCCACGTCCACATGGTCGATGCCCGCCGAGCACGAGACGACCGCCCGCAGCTCCGGCAAGGACTCCACCGCGCGCCTGTCGATCGGGGTGAAGGCGTTGATCAATGCGATCTCAGCGCCGTCCGCGCGACTGATCACCTCGTCGATGGAACGATTCAATACGTTCGACTCGTAGACCTCCAGGTCGCAGATGCTCCTCAGACGCTCGATCTGCGACTGCCGCAGGTTCGCCCTGCCCAGGATCTTCACCGACTTCATATGGACCTCCATTGCGTTACGAACTCGTCGAGGACGGCGTGCTTCATGGTCAGCGGATACGGGTTGAACCGGTCGATGAGGCGCTTGGCCTTGAGTGCTCTGCGCCGCCAAGTGCCCCGGTCCGGCTTGGGGATGATCTGCTGGAACCGCACCATGAACGACTCGACGGAGTCGTGCACGCACAAGAGTCCCAAGAGCTCCGCCTGTCCCTCGGTGATCGAGTCTGCGACGGCGGTGTTGTCGCTGTAGCAGAGTTCGTCGCCGATCTTGAGGAACGAGTACGCACCGGCTCTGGAGAAGATCCTGAACCCGGAGAGTCCGCTGTCCTCGGTGAATTGCGAGAAGTCGTCCTCGTAGATCAGTCGGACGTCGATGCCCAGTATCTCGAACACGAACAGGAGCTTCACGAATTCATCGGACTTGAGATCCCTCAGCGAGAATCCGACGATGCGCCGCGATTTGGTCCGGTAGACGCGATTGCAGAGCGCTTGGTGCGCCAGGTACATGAACCCTTCAGGCGAGTACCAGAACCCCATCTCGGATCCGCGCGTCATGGCGTCGAACCGGTCGTAGGGGTCGACGTAGTTGACATTGCTCCTGCTGTACCAGAGGTCGGAGTTCTCCACTGATCCGAACGGTGTGGGCATGACCTCGAGACTGGCGAGATTCCCTATGGTGAAAGGCAGGTAGTCCGCGACGGGCAGTATGCGCAGGGTTCCTCCGCTGATCGCGAACGTCTGCGTGCAGAACAGGATCTCGCCCGGACCGCGGTGCCCGGACATGGCGAATTCGCAGTACAGGTCGAAGAACTCGGGCCGCGGGATCGCATTGAAGCTCCCGACGGTGAGGATGAACCGGTATCGCGGGTTCGACCTGATGAGGTCCCTGATCTGCGGCAGTGATGCGAGGTACTTGTCCGTCGTGCAGCAGACGAGGCTGCCCTTCGGCAAGGGCAGCACGTCCCCGCCGGTGAGGTGCTGCGCCTGTGTGACGAGCGGGTTCCGGTCGGTCTCTCCGATGATGCCGATGCAGCCGAGCGCCGTCATTCGTTCACGCCTCCGGGATCGCGCCAGCCGTCGACGATGCCGTCGAGCCGTTCGAGCACGCCCCGTCGGTGCGCGGCCTCCCGTGCCCCCAGTTCTCTGGAGATCTCCATTCGGGCCAGCTGTTTCGTCAGTGAATCACTGCCCAGCAGAGAAGTCTCGCGCTCCTGGAGATATTCGATCGAACCGTGGAGATGATCGAGCGTCTCTGAAATTTTCAGTGACTTGATCACCACTATCATCAATGCTCCGAGTAGTCCTGCAATCGTGACACCCGCACCGTAGGCTCCCGCATACTCGGAGAACTTGATGAGACTCGAATCCGGAAGGACCGCTACCAGCGCGAACAAGAGCATTATGCTGCGCAGGCCCACTCCCAGCCGGTAGACGCGCCGCGCTTTGCGCCTGTGTCGCGCAATCTGCGTCCCGATCCACTCGTCGGACGACGCCTCCGGCACGGATTTCCGAGGCCTTCTGTCATTGCTCGGGCCAGTCATCGGTGCCACTTTCCAGGGCAGTTGAGAGGAGTCTGCCCTTACGGATATTTTCACAGCTCGCGAACTGTCCTCAAGGTCCCGTACGTGCCGCTCAAGTGTCGGATACGCGACAATCGCGCGTCCGATCCCACGCGTGCATTTCAGTAACAGAGCAACTGCTTTAAGTGATATCGCAATGGTATGACACCCCGTATCTCCGCGACACCCCACGAACGGCCGAACGCCGGGGAGGTGAAATACCCTTAGCGGTATGGCATCACTCACTCCGGGCGACCGGCTGCGGCTGGCCCGGGAGATGGACGAGACTCGTGCGCGCATGCACCGCATGAGCATGCAGCGGGAGCGGCCGGGCATCACTGAACGTTCCAAAGGAGCGGACCCAGCCGTCGTGAACGGGCTTGAGCGCTCTTACGCGCGGCTCGGCGCCGCGTTCGACGCGGTCGAAGCGCCATGGGCTCTGACCGGGAGCCTGGCGGTCTCCGTCCGGGTCGAACCCGCGTACCTGACTCACGCGGGCGTGGTCCTGGCCGTCAGGAACGAGCAGATCGCTCACGGCATCCTCGACGGCTTGGAAGAGCAGGGATTCCGCCTGCTCAGCGTCACCGAACAGATGTCGGTCAAGAACTGGGACCACGAGCACGGCCGCCCGGCCGACCCGGATCACCTCGAGATCGAGCACCACCCCAACGGTCTCGTCGCGGGAGCCCGCCTCGTCGACGACACCGGCGAACGTGAACTCGAAGTGGACCTGGTCTTCGCGGCATCCGGCATCGAAGCCGAGATCACCACCGCTGCCGAGCCGCTGGAAATCCTTCCCGGCCAGGTATTCAGGGTCGCCCGCACCGGCCACCTCATCGCCCTGACGCTCCTGTCGCTCGGCGACACCGGCCGGCAACCCGAGCCCGGCCAGTTCGCCTCGATGGACGCCTTCTCCTCCGAGCAGGCCTACATCGGCATCCGCGACCGAGCCGATCTCACCGCCCTGACGAACGCGGCCGCGGACGACGATTGGCGCCTCGCCTGGGAAGCGGTCGACCTGATGGCGACTCGAAGCGCGACCAGATCCCGAGACCTCCGATCAGAACTGGCGGCATTCCTGGCGGAGTCGCAAGACTGAGACCTCAGGCCCACCCGTAAACCCGGATGCACTCCGGACCTCGCGCATGTCAGAGTCCTTCCACTCCCTCTATGAATGGAACCTGTGCGATGACCGACTCCGAGACCATGGTCCTCTGGCGCCCGTGCGGACCGTCCGAGCTCGCGCTGGTTCGGCAGTCCGGCTGGAGCGCCTGGCCCCCGAGGCTCCCCGAGCAGCCGATCTTCTACCCGGTCCTCAACGAGGACTACGCGGCCAAGATCGCCCGAGACTGGAACGCTCCCCGCGACGGCGTCGGCTACGTGACCCGCTTCCAGGTCGACCGTGCCTTCGCCGAGCGCTACCCGGTCCAACAAGTCGGCGGCAGCACCATCCTCGAACTCTGGGTCCCCGCCGAGGAACTCGAGGAGTTCAACCGCCACATCATCGGCCCCATCGAACTCGTAACCGAGTACCGCGCCGAAACGCCGAAGGCCCAAAACCGGTAAGCCCAGAGACAACGAAATGGCCCGGACTGCCCAGTCCGGGCACTTCTTGTCCTCCAGGCATGATCGAGGCATACGGGAACCTATACCCGCAGGTCAGGGCGGTGTCCGATGGCCTCAAGCCTGGATGACCGGATGAAGACGGCGTTATGAGCTGAAGGTCTACGATTTCCTGACGGCCTCAACTGCGGCCCGAAGGCGTACCTGCGCATCGATAAACCAGTCGATGAACTCGGGCCAAGCCTCGGGATCCTCGACCGAACCGGATCGGTATGCGGCGATCCGGCTCGCCTTCCTTCCTTCAAGCGGCTCGAATTCGAGCGGTGCACCAAATGCAGCCTCCAATTCTTCGCGATGCTCAAGAAAGAACCCGAAATCGCCCAACGGCTCGGTTCGTTCGGGAGTGTGGAAGTACAGCTCTGACCGCAGCGAATCCTTGGTGAAACACATGCCGAAGACAGTGCCACGAGGAGCATCGATCGAGAAGTTGATCCAGCTGGCCGAGCGCTGACGTCCCTGTCGGCACCACTTGTGCCCGCGTTCAGCGATCGCATCGGTCAACCGGCTCCAGAACTCGAAGTAGAGCGGGCCCTTGCCCTCACCTCGCTGCTGGGCCGCGGCCGTCGACCGGACACGCTTGCCCCAGTTGTTAGGGGCAGCGACCACGTCGAACTGCAGTGCGGGGGCTGAGTCGCCAATACGCCAGACACGAAGAGCGACCCCGAAGAACCGGGTGTCCGAGTCGGTACGTTCGTTGAGCCAGTCGAGTGCCCTGCGGTGCTCCTCGCGGAAGTTCCGCGCGATCCAGACGACGGCCGCCGCATCGGTCCCCGCAGCGTAGGTCAGCAGCTGGCCGAGGTGGCCGTGGTCGGTGTCGGCGAGCTGGTTCTCGATGATGACTCGATCTCCGGTGGCGGCATCGGTGCCGATGAGATCGAGCGAGAAGTCGCCGACCGGGTGCTCTGCCTGCTCGAGTTCCAACTCCATGCCGAGCGCCTCGGCCAGTGCATCGGCGTTGTTCAATAGCCAAGGAGTGAAGTGATGAGCCTCGTGGTGCCAGATTTCGCGCAGATCGACCGCTTCAAGGCGGGCGACAAGGGGATCGCCGTTCATCGATCCAGATTAGCCTCGCCCACGGAACTCGACATGGCCCGCCAGGGAGGCTGCTCTGGAATCCACACAGCGTCCATCTGCTCAGTCTTGTTCTGAGGGTTGTACAGAGAGTGCGGATACGCTAACGTCCTTCATGTAGTGAGGGCGTTACGCAAAGTGGGGGTAAGTCTGACGCCGTTTCTTCCCAAGGGAGGCAGCGTCATGACCGGAAGCGTTCGGGACATCCTTGACCACATTCGAGTTGCGTCGCAGACCAATGCAGAACGAGGCAGACGTTTCGAGCAGCTTATGCTCGCCTTCTTCCGCACTGATCCGCAATGGCGGCAGCAGTTTTCTGAGGTGTGGATGTGGTCCGACTCCCCTCTCGCCGAGGACAATGCCACCGACATCGGCATCGATCTCGTGGCGCGAGAGGCCGGATCCGAAGAGTTCTGCGCGATTCAGTGCAAGTTCTACGAGCCGGACAAGATGATCCGCAAAGCCGACATCGACTCCTTCTTCACCGCCTCGGGCAAGAAGGGCATCAACCGACGGATCATCGTGTCCAGCACCGACAAATGGGGCCCGAACGCCGAGGCCGCCCTCGCGGACCAGCAGGTCGAGGTGACCAGGGTCGGAATGTCCCAGCTCGACACGAGCCCGATCGACTGGAGCAAGGTCGCCTCCGAGCACGCGTGGGCCGCAGGGGAGCGTCTCGGGCCGCGCTATCTGCGCGCCAAGAAGGCGCCCATGCCGCATCAAGACGAGGCTATCGAAGCCGTGCTCGCCGGGTTCGAGACGCACGACCGTGGTCGTTTGACCATGGCCTGCGGCACCGGCAAGACCCTGACCTCGCTCAAGATCGCCGAACGGCTCGCCTCCGCACATGAAGATCCCATCAGCGTGCTGGTCTTGGTGCCTTCGATCGCCCTGCTGTCCCAGACCTTGCGCGAATGGGTCACCGAGGCCGAAGCTGCTCTGCGGCCCTTCGCGGTGTGTTCAGACCCGAAGGTCTCGAAGCAGTCCAAGCAGTCTGACTCCGGCGACCAGGCGGTTCACGACCTCGCCTTGCCCGCCACCACGAACGCAGTAAAGCTCGCCGATCGGATCCGCGGTGGCGACTACGGGCCGGGAATGACCGCGGTCTTCTGCACATACCAGTCCTTGCCCGTCATCGCTGAGGCTCAGGCTTCGGGTCTGGACGCCTTCGACCTCGTCGTCTGCGACGAGGCGCATCGCACCACCGGCGCTGCCTTCACCGGCCAGGACGAGTCCAACTTCACCCGGATCCATGACCCCGCCTACATCGCGGCCGAGCGACGGCTCTATATGACCGCAACGCCGCGGATCTTCACCGAGTCCGCCAAAGCCGACGCGCAGCGATCCAGCGTCGAGCTGTGCTCGATGGACGACGAGGCGAGGTTCGGGCCTGAGTTTCACAAGCTCGGTTTCGGGGAGGCCGTCGGGGCTGGGTTGCTCGCGGACTACAAGGTCCTGGTGTTGAGCGTCGATGCAGGATACGCGGCCAAAGCGTTGCAGGTAGAACTCGCCGACGACAACATGGAGCTCAACGTTGCCGACGCCGCAAAGCTCATCGGCGTCTGGAACGGACTGCGCAAACGTCTCGGACCCTCGATCGAGGAGAGCGGTTTCCGCGCGAATGAGGCACCCATGCGACGCGCCGTCGCCTTCGCACGGAACATAGCCGCGTCGAAGCACCTGACCGAGGTGTTCTCCCAAGTGACCGAGCGGCTCGGAGGAACCTCCGAGGAGAGCCTCCGCTGCGAAGTGGAGCACGTCGACGGAACGATGAACGCGCTGGAACGCGGAAGAGCGCTCGAGTGGCTGAAGTCCGACCCGCGCGAGGGGACCGCCCGGATCCTCTCCAATGCCAGATGCCTGTCCGAGGGCGTGGACGTGCCAGCGCTCGACGCGGTGCTGTTCCTGCATCCGCGCAACTCGGTCATTGACATCATCCAGGCCGTGGGCCGAGTAATGCGGCGTGTTTCTGGAAAGGAGTACGGCTACATCATCCTGCCGATTGCCGTTCCGGAAGGCGTATCCCCGAACGAGGCGCTCGACGACAATGAGCGCTACAGGGCCGTATGGCAGGTCCTCAACGCCCTTCGCTCCCATGACGACCGATTCAATGCCGAAGTCAACCGCATCGGACTCAACAAGTCTCGTTCCGAACGGATCTTGGCCGGCCACATCACCGACGACCAGGACTCGGGCGACCTCAGGAACCTCGTGCAGGCGGCCCGGGATGGCATGCCGTCGGTAGAGGAATGGCGCAACGCCATCTACGCACGGATCGTGCAGAAGGTGGGCACCAAGGTCTACTGGAAGGAGTGGGCCAAGGACATCGCGGATATCGCGGGTGCCCACATGGCCCGCATCCGAGCCGCTATTGATCTCCCGGGCAAGCGAGCAGTGTTTGAATCATTCGTCGCCGCCCTGCGCTCGAATCTCAACCCCTCGATCGCGGAGCATGACGCCATCGAGATGCTTGCGCAGCACCTGATCACAAAACCGGTCTTTGACGCTCTTTTCGGGCAGTACGAGTTTGCGGCGCACAACCCGGTCTCCGAAGCCATGGAGACTGTGCTCGAAGTGTTGGACGACCAGGCCCTGGACGATGAACGCGACACGCTCAAGCGGTTCTACGAGCAGGTTCGGGTCAGCATCGAAGGCATTGACAACCCGGCGGGTCGGCAGAAGCTCCTCCTGGAGCTGTACGAGCAGTTCTTCAAGAACGCCATGCCGGAGGTGTCCGACCGGCTCGGCATCGTCTACACGCCTGTCGAGGTCGTCGACTTCATCCTCCATCTAACCGACCAAGCCCTGCGAAAGTATCTCGGCGCCTCGCTGAGCGACGAAGGGGTCCAGGTGATCGATCCCTTCGCAGGCACCGGCTCCTTCATCGTCAGACTTGTTCAGTCGGGACTCATTGGCTCGGCGGACCTCGCCCGGAAGTACAGCAGTGAATTGCACGCGAACGAGATCGTGCTGCTGGCCTACTACATCGCCGCCATCAACATCGAGGAGGCGTTCCACAGCAGGTCTGGGGACGTGGGGTACCAGCCGTTCGGCGGCATGGTCTTTACCGACACGTTCCAGCTCTACGAGAGCCAGCCTGCGGCCTCTGACGGCGTGCTCGGCGGCAACACCGAGCGTGCAGTGCACCAGCAGAGCGTCCGCATCATCGTCATCACCGGCAATCCGCCGTATTCAGTCGGCCAGAGCAATCAGAACGATGGCAACCAGAACCTAAAGTACTCCGGGCTTGACCAGCGCATCCGCGAAACATATGCGGCCAAGTCGACCGCTACCAACAAGAATTCGCTCTATGACTCCTACGTGCGGGCACTGCGCTGGGCGAGTGACCGGATCGAGGACGAGGGCGTGATCTGTCTCGTCTTGAACAACGGGTTCATCGACGGGAATACCGCCGCTGGTCTGCGCCGCACCCTCACCGAGGAGTTCGACGCGATCTACTGCTTCAACCTCCGAGGCAACGCGAGAACTGGAGGCGAGCAGCGGAGAGCAGAGGCCGGCAATGTTTTCGGGGCAAGCACTCGCGCAGGGATTGCGATTCTTCTACTTGTCAAAGGCGGCAGCGCGGCTGACGGCGAAGCGTGCCACCTCTTCTACGGAGACATCGGCGACTACCACGATCGAAAGCGCAAGCTGGAGATAGTGGCGAAGGGAACCGACCTCATTCGGGCGAAAGGCTTGGACGCCTTCGGGTGGCAGCAGCTCGACTCGGAAGCAGACGGCGATTGGATCAACGTTAGAGACAAGCGATTTCAGGGCTTCCGCGCGATGGGCGACAAGAGTGCGGGGGCCGTGATTCCAGTCTTCGAGACGCATACGAGCGGGCTCAAGACAGGGCGAGACGCGTGGGTGTACAGCTTTTCCAAGCCTAATGTGAGCAGCAATGTACAGCGGATGATCGACTTCTACAACGGCGAGGTGGACCGGCTGGAATGCTCAAGCGAAAGCTGGACTGATAATGCCTCGGCCGCTGGAGTGGTCACCGAAGTTCTCGTCGCCGGCAAAAGCCGTTTCAGTTGGAACAGGGCGGACCTAGGAAGGCTGCTGCGAGGAGAGCGGATTCGGTTCAAAGAGAACCGGGTTTTCGAAGCGTGCTACCGCCCGTTCACCAAACAACATGTCTACTTCACGGCTGACACCAGTGATTGTGTCTACCAGCTTGAACGATCATTTCCCGAGCCGGACCTCGGAAACGTGGGTTTCTATACCGTCGGCGCAGGCTCGGCGGTCCCGTTCTCCGTGCTGGTTACCGACGCTGTTCCGAACCTGCATGTGACTGGAGCCGGTAGCGGCGGAAAGTTCTTCCCACGGTTCACCTACCTCGAGAACGCCAAGGGTGGAACGCTGTTCGACCAAGATCCTCCCCGGTACACACGAAATGACAACATCAGCGACGCTGCCTTGACGGACTATCGGGAGACCTACCGAGACGGCTCGATCTCGAAGGACGACATCTTCCACTACGTCTACGGCGTCCTGCATTCGCCCGTGTACCGGTCTGAGTTCGAAGCGGATCTCCGAAAGTCGCTGCCTCGGATTCCCAAAGTCGCGCAGTTCCACGAATTCGCTCGTTTGGGCAACCAGCTCAAGCGGCTGCACCTCGATTACGAGGCGATCGAGCCGCACCCCGGCATCCGAGAGATCGTTAGCGAAACCAAGACGGCCGACTCTGCGGATCTCTATCGTGTCGATCGCAAGATGAGATTCGCGTCAAGGCAGGACCGCTCCCGGATCGTCTACAACTCCCACGTCACCCTCGCCGATATCCCGGAAGGCGCCTATCGCTACCAGATCGGATCGCGCTCGGCCGTCGAGTGGATCATGGACCGCTACTACGTCCGCACCGACAAGGCCAGCGGCATCGTCAACGACCCCAACGACTGGTTCGACGATCCGCGATACATCATCGACCTGCTCAAGCGCATCGTGACCGTGAGCATGGAGACCATGGCGATCGTGGACGGCCTCCCACCGCTCGAGATCCTGCCGGATCAATGACGCCGAAGCCGCATGCGTCCAGCGGCGGATGCCAAAGCGTCGGCACTTCGCCCCCATGTATCCAGGATTGGTGTGTACGAGTGCTGCTTCATTGTTGCGGTTGAGCAGGATCAAGGTTTGTGCGTGGTGCCGAGCCTTGGTCGTCTTGCCGCAAGTTCATAGTCCGACGACAAGCACGGCCGGAGAAGCCTCCATACGCCGTCAACCTAGAGGTTCACGATGCGTGCAACATAATTGCTGCTCATGCTGACGCAGTACCAAGATTCCCGTTCGCCTAGCACCAAGGTTATCGGGATTTCGTTCCTAATTTCTCACGGTTTGCGACGGCCAGTGCTGGCTGCTGCCCAGCTGCGATAAACGAAGGTGTCGATGTAGCGAGTGTCGCGATCACACATCCAGAATGGCCTCGACCGCCTACTCCGATCCTCTTCACGTCGGAAGGAATTATCTACGCCTATGGGTAATTACGTTTATAGGCGGTCGTGCTGAACGCCTGAGGAAGGTCCACAAACTCGGTGATCAGTCCAATGACGATTTACTGCGAGGTGAAATGATGCAGTTGCCGGTCCAGATTGTGTGACTCGAGCTCTGGTCTGAATTTCCCTATATCTGCGTATTTAGGGACTTGATCAACCTTCGCTTTGCGGAGACTGCCTTAGGGGTGGGTCAGGGCTTGAGATCGAGTCTGAGCTTCAGCGAGGATTGGTGTGTACTATATTCACATCCAAATGGCGCGGCGTGGATGCGATGTCCGTTCGTCCTTAGGATGTGTCACTGGTTACAGTGATGCCGTTACGGATTGCTACGGATGTGGAGGAGAAGTGGTCGGCACTACCCCTGAAACCGTGGACGGCCGGTTCGAGCTACTAAGGCCGCTTGGAACGGGCATGGCTGAGGTTTACGCGGCTGTCGATCTTCGAGTCGCGATCGGCGCGCCGGATCGCAATGTGGCACTCAAGCTCATCACTCTCGACGGAGCGCGTGCCCGATCCATGACACCGGCGTTCAAGCGCCTGATCGAGCGCTTCCAGCGTGAGATCGAGATTCTGCGACGCATCAAGCATCCAGGGGTGCCGCGCCTGATCGCCTCAGGGTATGACGAAGAACGCAGCCAGCCGTACCTCGCCATGGAACTCCTGCACGGATGCACTCTCGCCGAGGTGATCGCGGAAGGCGCCGGCGCGCTTCCGGTCCGAGCGATCGCGGGCATCGCCGGCCAGGTCGCCGAGGTGCTCGCCCTCTCCCACGCCGCCGACATCCTGCACCGCGACCTCAAACCCTCCAACGTGATGCTCGAGGACGACGGCCGCGCCATGGTCCTCGACTTCGGCGTCGGCCTGCTGATCGGCCCTGATGCGCCCGAGCGCCTGACCTCGACCGGCGCGGCGGTGGGGACTTACCAGTACATGTCCCCCGAACAGGTGACCGGCGGCGAACTCACCGTCGCAAGCGACCTCTACAACCTCGGCTGCCTGCTCTACGAACTCGTCGCCGGAACCCCTCCCTTCCCCGAAGGGACCGACCAGCAGATCCTCATGGCGCACCTCCAACGGGAGCCCACGCGCTTGGAGCTGATGCGCAGCGACCTCCCCGACGCGTTGACGACGCTCGTGACCGGACTGCTCGCCAAGGACCCCGAGAACCGTCCCCCCGACGCCCGGTTCGTCGCCGAACGCCTGCGGGCCATCGCCTCCGCAGCGCCGAGCGAGCGGCTGTCGAGCCGTATATGCCGCGGTGACCCGGCGGCAGTGCTCGGCCCGCTCGAACCGCGAGACCGGACCCCGGCACCCGCGACTCGACCACCACTGCACACCGCATCCGAAGAAGCGGAGCACCTCATGAACGTCTTCGAGGTCCACCGGAAGCTTATCGACGAATACCAGCGCTTCACCTCCGGTGGCGTGGTCATCGCCGATCCCCGGATCAAGAACTTCGTCGAA
Source organism: Glycomyces sp. NPDC047369 (assembly GCA_040643255.1). Lineage (GTDB taxonomy): Bacteria > Actinomycetota > Actinomycetes > Mycobacteriales > Micromonosporaceae > Glycomyces. Next base: position 109,503 of record JBEYTX010000010.1, read on the forward strand.
GATGACATGCGCTCGGGCACCCAATGGCCCGACCCCTTCGTCGCCCTCAACCCGTTCTTCGAACCCGGAGGCCGCGTCGACAAACTGGCCGCCTCGGGCCTGCTCCACCCCGAGTGCGCGAACATCTTCCAAACCGACAAGACCGAGAACGGGGTCGTCTGCAACGGCCGCCCGATCATCCTCCACAAGCATCAACGCGACGCGATCGAGGCCGCGCAGCGTGGCGAGTCCTATGTGCTCACCACCGGGACCGGCTCGGGCAAGTCGTTGTCCTACATCGTCCCCGTCGTCGACAAGGTCCTGCGCGAGCGCGACGCGAGCCCCGCCCGCCGCGGCATCCGGGCGATCGTCGTCTACCCCATGAATGCGCTGGCCAACAGCCAGAAGCAGGAACTTGAGAAGTTCCTCAGCCGGGGCTACCCCGAAGGCGACGAACCGGTCGCCTTCGCCCGCTACACAGGCCAGGAGCCCGAATCCGAGCGCGAGAAGATCCGCAAGAACCCGCCAGACATCCTGCTGACGAACTACGTCATGCTCGAGCTGCTGCTCACCCGCCCCGAAGAGCGGCAGAAGCTCATCGGCGCCGCCAGAGGACTCCAGTTCCTCGTCTTTGACGAACTGCACACCTACCGCGGCCGCCAGGGTGCCGACATCGCGTGGCTGATCCGCCGTGTCCGCGACGCCTGCAACGCCCCCGACGTCCAATGTATCGGCACCTCCGCCACGATGGCCACCGAAGGATCGCCCGCTGAGCAGCGTGAAGAAGTCGCCAAGGTCGCCGCCGAACTGTTTGGCCTCGCAGACCGACCCCGCGTCATCGGCGAGACGCTCGTCCGCGCCTGCTCCGGCGACGCCGCAGCCGTTACCGCCGAGCGGATCGCCGCGCCTGCCGCCCCGGCCCGCTACTCCGACCTCGCCGCCGACCCGCTCGCCTCTTGGATCGAGCAGCGGTTCGGGCTGCGCGCCGACGATACCGGCACTTTGGTCCGGCAGGACCCGACCACCATCGAGGACGCCGCCGAAGCACTGAGCGAGGAGACCGGCGCGGGCCGCGACGCCTGCGAATCGGCCCTCCGCAAGACCCTGCTCGCCGGCTCGGCCGCGAAGCACCCCGAGACCACCCGGCCCCTGTTCGCCTTCCGGCTCCATCAGTTCTTGTCCAAAGGCGACCACGTCTACACCACCGCCGAACCCGAGCAGATCCGCAAGTTCACCCGCGACTACCAGGTGATGGTCCCCGGAACCGCCGACGCCTTGGGCCGCGGCAAGCGGCTCTACCCTCTGGCGTTCTGCCGCGACTGCGGCCAGGAGTACCTGACGGTCCTGCGCACCACCGACATCCACACCGGCCGCTTCGAGTACCGGGCCCGCATCGACAACGATCTGGTCGAGGACGACCACGTCCAGACCGGGTACCTCTGCATCGACACCGACCGGCCATGGACCGCCGATATCGCCGCCCTCATCGAGGCCGACCGCCTCCCCGAGTCCTGGCTCGAGACCGACGGGGCCGGGAACCGGACCCTCGCCAAGAACAAGGTGGGCCACGTCCCCCGCGCGGTCCAGGTCGACCCGACCGGATACGAAGGCGACGGCATCGGGGCCGCGTTCATTTCCGGGCGCTTCAACTTCTGCCTCGCCTGCGGCATCACCCACGAAGGCGCACGCGGCAAGGACTTCGGCCGCCTCGCCGCGTTCAACCAGGAAGGTCGATCCTCCGCCACCTCAGTCGTCTCCGCCAACATCCTCGACTCACTGCGCTCATCCCATTTGCGCGACAAGGCCAAGAAACTTCTGGCGTTCGTGGACAACCGCCAGGACGCCGCGCTCCAAGCCGGGCACCTGAACGACTTCGCCCGCGTCGTCCAACTCCGTGGCGCCCTCTACCGCGCGTTGAAGAAGGCGGACGGCGGACTCGACGACGAGGATGTGGCCGCCGCCGTCGTCGCCGAAATGGGTCTCGGCCCCGCCGAGTACGCGAGCAGTGAGGCGCTGCCGGGCTCGCAGATGGCCCGCCGGGCCCGCAGCACCTTCGAAGCGATCGTCAACCTCCACCTTCACGTGGACCTGCGCCGCGGCTGGCGCGTCACCATGCCGAACCTGGAGCAGACCGGGCAGCTCGTCCTCGACTACCACGACCTCGACCTGATCGCGGGCAGCGACTGGAGCGGCTGCCACCACGCGCTGGCCGACGCCGACCCGCAGGCCCGCCGTGATCTGCTCAAAGCCCTCCTCGACGCCATGCGGCGCTCCCTCGCGATCGAAGCCGAGTGCCTCGACGCCGAAGGGTTCGACTCGCTCCAACGCGGCAGTCAGAGTCGGCTGTCGGAGGCGTGGCGGCTTGACGAGACCGAGGACAAGCCCGAGCAGGCTACGGTCTATCCGATGCCCGAACCCAAGGGGTCCGACAAGACGTGCGCGTTCATGTCCGGTCGCAGCAAGATGGGCCGCCACGTCGCGAGCGTCCTCCGCGGGACCGGGAGCCGCCTCTCGACCGACGAGCGGCAGGAGATCATCCACGACATGTTGCGCACCCTGGCTCGCTACGGCCTGGTGACCGAGGTGCCGCCGCCGCCGAGTCGACGCGGAGGCCCGTTCCGGGGGCCGCGTCGCCCAGACGCCACCGGCTACCGAGTGAACGCCGGGGCGTTCCTGTGGAAGGCCGGCCGCGGACGTGAAGGCATCGACGACCCGCTGGCGGTCACCCGCAAACAGGGGCGCCCGCCCGTCCACACCTACTTCCGGGACCTCTACGACTCGCCGGAGGCCGCCCTGGTCAACCTGCGCGCCAAGGAGCACACCGCGCAAGTGAGCCCCACTGAGCGCCAGCTCCGCGAGGACGACTTCCGCGAGGCGCGACTGCCGCTGCTCTACTGCTCGCCCACCATGGAGCTCGGCGTCGACATCGCCGAACTCAACGCGGTCATGATGCGCAACGTCCCCCCGACCCCCGCCAACTACGCGCAGCGCTCGGGCCGGGCGGGGCGCAGCGGACAGCAGGCCCTCGTGGTCACTTACTGCGCCACCGGCAACAGCCACGATCAGTACTACTTCGACCGCCGCGAGCAGATGACCGCCGGAGCGGTCACGCCGCCGCGCATCGACCTGTGCAACGAAGATCTCATCGCCGCGCACCTCCATGCGATCTGGCTTTCCCAGCTCGACGGCTTCCGGCTGGGTCGCTCGGTCACCGAACTGGTGCAGACCGACGCCCTCGAAGTCGACGATCCCGACGTGAAGGCCGAACTGCCGCTCCACGACCACGTCACAGACGCGATCCGCTCCACGGCCGCCCGCGCCCGGACCCTCGAGATCGCCCGAGCACTCCTCGCCGATCTGGAACCCGCACTGGCGGAAACCACTTGGTGGGACCAGGAGTGGTTGGAACGCACGGTCAAGCGGATACCCCAGTCGTTCGACGAGGCCTTCGGCCGCTGGCGGACCCTCTATCGCGCAGCGAAGGTCGAACGGGAGGAACAGCACCGGCGCCAGGACGACACGAGCCTGACGCCGCGCGACCGCAAGCAGGCCGGGCGCCGCCGCAGGGAGGCCGAGACCCAACTTGCGCTGCTGCGCAACGAGAGCGACGATGACTTCAATCTCGGCGCGGACTTCTACCCGCACCGCTACCTCGCCAGCGAGGGCTTCCTGCCCGGCTACTCGTTCCCGCGGCTGCCTCTGGCCGCATACATCCCGAACCGCGCCGGAACCGGCGCCGAAGGCGACTACCTGCAACGCGCCCGCTTTCTGGCCATCCGCGAGTTCGGTCCCGACGCCCTGATCTACCACGAGGGCCGCCGCTACCAGGTCAAGCGGATCCAGCTGCCGCCCAGCGAATCCGGCGACCTCGCGCTCACCCGCGCGAAGCGCTGCCCGGTCTGCGGATGCGGCCACGACGAGCGCGACAAGACCGACATCTGCAATATGTGCAAGACCAGGCTCCCGAACGAGGGCCGCCAGAACCTGCTCGAACTGCGCACCGTCTTCACCACTCCCAGGGAGCGGATCTCCTCCGACGAGGAAGAGCGCCGCCGCGCCGGGTACATCCTTGAGACCTCGTACCGCTTCAACGACAAGGGGCAGCAAGGGGGCCGGTCCGACGCGATCGTCCGCGACCGGGACGGCGAGCTCGCCCGTATCGCCTACGGCGACGCCGCGACGGTGCGCATGGCCAACATCCGCAGGAGGATCGCGGGGCGCGACGAACCCGACGGCTACTTCATCGACCCCTCCACCGGACAGTGGATCAGCAAGAAGCAGGCGGCGGACGCAGTCGGCGACGCCTCCGAACTCGCCGACGACGACACCGAGACCCGCCTCCGCGCCCGAGTGGTGCCCTATGTCGAGGACACCCGCAACATCGCCATCCTCAGTCTCGACCACGCGATCGACCCCGATCAGGCGCTTTCGCTGATGTACGCGCTCGAACGCGGTATCGAAGCAGTCTTCCAGCTCGAAGACTCCGAACTCACCAGCGATCTGCCCACAGGGGCTGACGACCAGACCAGGTTCCTGCTGTTCGTCGAATCCGCCGAGGGCGGCGCAGGCGTGCTCCGCAGACTGCATCAGGATCCGGGCGCACTCGCCAAGGCCGCTCGCCGGGCTCTGGAGATCTGCCACTTCGACCCCGACACCGGCGAAGACCTGTGGAGCGAGGACTGCGCCAAAGGCTGCTACAAGTGCTTGCTGTCATACGGCAACCAGATCGTGCATGACCGCATCAGCCGCCACGGCGCCAAGGATCTCCTGCTCAAGCTCTCCCGCGCCGAGGCCTTGACGACCGCCGCCGGGAAATCCCGCACCGACGAGCACCGCCGGCTGGAACAAGGGGCCGACTCGAGCCTGGAACGCGACTTCCTCGCCATGGTCAAAGCCGAGGGCTACCGGCTGCCGAGCCAGACCCAGGTCCTCCTCGAAGACCACCACGCCCGCCCCGACTTCGTCTACTACGTCGAAGGCGGCACCTACGCCGTGTTCGTCGACGGGCCCGTCCACGACCGCAAAGACGTGTTCCTCCGCGACGGCAAAGCCGAAGCACGGCTCATCGACGCCGGATGGATGGTCATCCGGTTCCGCTACGACGATGACTGGCATGATGTGATCGCCCGCCACCGCGAGGTCTTCGGACCCGGCAAAGCCAAGACAGCTGACGACACCGAGGATTCAGCATGACCGACATCGCCCCCGGCAGCCTCGTCACCGCCCGCGGCCGCGACTGGGTCGTCCTGCCCGAGTCCGAGACCGACCTGCTCGTCCTGCGCCCCCTCGGCGGCTCCGACGACGACATCGCCGCGATCTTCCCCGAACTGGAGACGGTCGAGCCAGCCAGCTTCCCGCCCCCCACCGTCGACGACCTCGGCGACGCCTCCTCAGCCGGCCTACTGCGCACCGCCATGCAGATCGGCTTCCGGTCCTCGGCCGGGCCCTTCCGCTCCCTCGCCCAGATCGCCGTCGAACCCCGCGCCTACCAGCTCGTGCCGCTGCTCATGGCCCTCCGCCAGGACACCGCCCGGCTGCTCATCGGCGACGACGTCGGCGTCGGCAAGACCGTCGAAGCCGGACTCATCGCCGCCGAATTCCTCGCCTCCGGTGAGGCGAAGGGCCTGGCCGTGCTGTGCTCGCCCGCGCTGGCCGAACAGTGGCAGGCGGAGCTGCGAAGCAAGTTCGGCATCGACGCCGAACTCGTGCTCTCTTCCACAGTGGCCAAACTGGAACAGGGCCTCGAATCCGGCGAGTCGCTGTTCGACCGCTACCCCAACATCATCGTCTCCACCGACTTCATCAAATCGCCCCGCCACCGCGACCTGTTCATCCGCCACTGCCCCGACCTGGTGATCGTCGACGAGGCCCACACCTGCGTCGCGACCGACGACCGCGCGGGCAAGGGCCAGCAGCTCAGATTCGAACTGCTGCAACGCCTCGCGGCCGACACTTCGCGCCACCTGCTCCTGCTCACCGCCACCCCGCACAGCGGCAAGGCCACCGGGTTCCGCAACCTCCTCGGTCTGCTCGAACCCGGCCTGGAGGACGTCGACCTCAAGACCGACGCCGGACGGCGCCGCCTTGCCCGCTACTTCGTCCAGCGCCGCCGCGTCGACATCCGCCGATACCTCGACCAGGACACCGCCTTCCCCTCCGACCGGCAGTTCCGCGACCAGGTCTACCAGCTCACCCCCGCCTACCGGGCCCTGCTCGACGACGCACTCGCGTTTGCGCGCGGGCGACTCGCCGCCTCGTCTGGGCTGGAGCATCGCAAAGCCTGGTGGTCCACACTGGCCATGCTCCGCTCCATCGTCTCCTCGCCGCGCGCCGCCGCCCAGACCTGCGCCTCGCGGTCCCGCACCGCCCAGGCCGGGTCCATCGACGAGGCCGACGAGCTCGGCCGCCCCATCGCCTACGACTTCACCGACGCCGACCGCATCGAAGGCGTCGATGTCTCGCCCGGAGCCCTAGACGACGACCACGCCGCCGCCCTCGAAGCGCTCCAGAAGCAGGCCGAAGCCCTCGAAGGCCCCGAGCACGACGCGAAACTCGCCGTCCTCATCAAGCAGCTCAAGGCGTTGCTGAAGGACGGCTACAACCCCATCGTGTTCTGCAAGTACATCGGCACCGCCGACTACGTCGCCGAGCAGCTCACCGGCGCCCTCGGCAAGAAGACCCACGTCAAGGCCGTCACCGGCACGATCTCACCGCAGCAGCGCATCGACCGAATCGAGGCCTTCGCCGCGCTCGCCGCCGAAGAGCCCGACTCCCGGCGGGTCCTGGTCGCCACCGACTGCCTTTCCGAGGGCGTGAACCTCCAGCACCACTTCGACGCAGTCGTCCACTACGACCTCGCCTGGAACCCGACCCGCCACGACCAGCGGGAGGGCCGCGTCGACCGGTTCGGGCAGACCACCGAGCAGGTCAAGGTCGTCACCATCTACGGCAAGGACAACGGCGTCGACGGCAAGGTCCTCGACGTGCTCATCAGGAAGCACCGCCAGATCTACGAGACGCTCGGCTACCGCGTCTCCGTCCCCGACGAGACCTCTTCTGCCGTGACGAGCGCCGTCGTCGAATGGGTCCTCATGCGCGACTCGGGACCCGACAAGGAGCAGCCGCTCCTCGACGGGCTTCTCCAACTCGAAGCCGAAGTCGAGCAGGCCTGGCAGTCCGCCGCCGAGCGGGAGAAGGCCTCCCGCACCCGCTACGCACAGGAGCCCATCCGCACCGACGAGGTCGCCACCGAACTCGCCGCTGTCCGCGACGCCCTCGGCGAAGCCGAGAACATCGCCCCCTTCGCCCGCCACGCCCTCCACGCACTCGGCGGCCTGATCACCGCGCCCGGCCCGCAAGGCTTCAACGCCGACGTCTCAGCCACCCCGGTCGGCCTGCGCGACGCCCTCGCCGCCGCCCTCGGCGGCGAAGCGGTCGACGGGAACCGGCCCATTCCGTTCCACACCCAGCCGGCCGTCGCACGAGGAGAGGCCGCCCTCGTCCGCACCGACCCGGCCGTCGCCGCCATCGCGGACTTCGTTCTCAATGGCGCTCTCGACGACTCGATCGACGAGGCCCACCGCCCGGCCCGCCGCCTCGGCGTCATGCGCACCACCGCCGTCACCAAACGCACCACGCTTCTATTGGTGCGCTTCCGCTTCCAACTCCGGATGCCCTCGCGCCACGGCGTCCGCCACCTGGTCGCCGAGGACGCCCGCATCCTCGCCTTCCAAGGCGCGCCGAACAACCCGACCTGGCTCGACGACGAAGCGACCGCGGCCCTCCTCGCCGCCGAACCGGCCGCCAACACTGCCACCGAGTTCGCCCGCAACTCCGCAAAGCTCATCCTCGACGGCCTGCACGAACTCGACGCGCACCTCGACGCGACCGCCGACCGGCTCGCCGAACGCCTCGCCGACTCCCACCAGCGCGTCCGCGCCGAGACCGGCCGCAAGACCTCCACCGTCCTCGACGTCACCGCGCAGCGTCCCGCCGACCTCCTCGGCGTCTACGTCTACCTGCCCGTCCCCACCGGAGCCGCATGATGCCGACCACCACCGGCCACACCGCCGTCACCACCGAAGGCGACCTCATCCCGGGTGAACTGCTCACCCGCATCGAACGCGGCATCGAACTCGACGGAGCGCGCCCTGCCGACTACGGCGCCATCGGCCGCCGCAGCGTCGCCGACGACGCCGAACGAGCCTGGGACTACCTCAAGACCGCCTGGACCGGTCTGCGCGAAACCGTTCCCGCATCGGACAACCCGACCGACCCGACCGGAGCCGCCCGCCGCTCTTGGGTCGAACCGCTGTTCTCCGAGCTCGGCTACGGCCGACTCGCGAGCACCGGCGGGGGCATCTCCTCCGACGACGGCCAGAAGCGGTTCGCGATCAGCCACCGGTGGACGCATGTCCCGATCCACCTCGCCGACTGGGGAACCGGCCTCGAAGACCGCCAAGCCGGACAACCCGCCCCGCACTCGCTCGTGCAGGAATGCCTCAACTCCACCGGCGCGCACCTGTGGGGCCTCGTCACCAACGGCCGCCAGCTGCGGCTGCTGCGCGACTCGACGGCCATCGCCGGAACCGCGTACGTTGAATTCGATCTCGAGACCATCTTCGACAACGAACTGGTCAACGAATTCATCCTGCTCTACCGGCTGCTCCATGTCTCCCGCTTCGAAGTCGCCGACGACGCCCCGCCTTCGGCCTGCTGGCTGGAGAAGTGGCGCACCAGCGCCATCCAAGCCGGAATGCGCGCCCTCGACCAGATGAAGACCGGCGTCCGCGACGCCATCACCGTCCTCGGTACTGGATATCTGAGCCACCCGGCCAACGGCCACCTCATCGACCACCTCGACGCCGAACAGTTCCACCGGGCCCTGCTGCGGGTCATCTACCGGCTGCTGTTCCTGTTCGTGGCCGAAGACAAGGGCGTCCTGCACCCTGAGGATGCGGACGAGCAGGCCAAAGAGCGGTACCGCAAGTACTACTCGTCAGCACGGCTGCGGGCGCACGCCAGGCGTCGACGCGGCACCACGCATGGAGACCTGTACCAGGGACTCAGGCTGGTGCTGGGCGCGCTGGGAAGCGAAGGCGGACAACCGAAGCTGGGTTTGCCGGGGCTCGGCGGCATCTTCGAGGACACCGAGGCCGACAAGGTCTTGGACGGCTTGCAGCTCTCGAACGAATACCTATTGCGTGCGGTGCGCGCGCTGGCGGTCGTGCGAGACAAGAAGACCAGGCGAAATCGGGCCATCGACTACCGGCATCTGGACGCCGAGGAGCTTGGGTCGGTGTATGAGTTCCTGCTGGAGCTGGTGCCGAAGTACAGCCCGGCGCAGCGGCGGTTCCAGCTCGTTGAGCTGGCCGGGAACCAGCGCAAGACCACTGGCTCGTACTACACGCCTTCGAACCTCATTGAGCGCCTGCTCGACACGACTCTTGATCCGGTGATCGACGCGGCCGTGAAGCGGGGAGAGGCGAAGGGCGGAGCCGATTCGGCGCAGGCGATTGAGCGTGAACTTCTGGATTTGACGGTCTGTGACCCGGCTTGTGGGTCCGGCCACTTCCTGGTGGCGGCGGCGAGAAGAATCGCGAAGAAGCTTGCGGCCGTGAGGGAGCAGAACCCCGAACCGACGCCGAAGGCACTGCGGGCCGCACTGCGTGAGGTCGTCGGACGGTGCATCTACGGGGTCGACATCAACCCGATGGCGGTCGAGCTGGCCAGGGTTTCGCTATGGATGGAAGGTCTGGAGCCAGGGAAGGCGCTCGGGTTCTTGGATGCGCACATCAGGTGCGGTAACTCCCTGGTGGGTGCTTACCCGGCGCTGATGGCGAAGGGCATTCCCGATGAGGCATGGGACCCGATCGAAGGCGACGACAAGGCCATCGCGCGGAAGTTGAAGAAGCGCAACAAAGAAGAGCGGACCGCCCGCGAGCATGGCGGCGGTCGGCTTGACGGGCTTTTCGAGCTTGAGGCGGGCGCGAGTCATTCGAACTCGGCGCTGGCGAAGAGTCTGCGGCGGATTCTCGAGGCGCCCTCGGACAGTATCGGTGATATTCGGCGGAAGGCTAAGGCGTACAAGGAGCTCCAGGAGTCCGAGGAGTACCGGAAGGAGATGCTGCTCGCCGACACCTGGTGCGCAGCCTTCTTCTGGATGAAGGATGCGCGAGAGGGCCAGGAGCTCGCACCTACTGACGGAACCTACTGGAACCTCGACGAGTTCGGATTCGACAACCTGGTCGGCCAGGCTATCGCCAGGCAGGCTGCCGAGATCGGCGACGCGAACCGATTCTTCCATTGGCACTTGGAGTTCCCAGAGGTTTTCAGATCCGGCCCCGAAGTAAGCGCCACCGGACGCGCAGGCTGGGGCGGCGGCTTCGATGCGGTTGTGGGGAACCCACCCTGGGAGCGCATCAAGCTTCAAGAGCAAGAGTTCTTCGCAACACGCGATGCCGAGATCGCCGAAGCCCCCAATGCTGCGGCCAGGAAGCGCTTGATCGTGAGCCTGACCGAGGGCAACCCGAAACTATACGCGAATTTCCTTGCTGCTAAACGGGAATCATCGGGAAGCGCTCATTTTCTGAAGACCTCGGGACGCTACCCCCTCACCGCTACGGGCGACATCAACACCTACAGCATCTTTGCTGAGACCGACCGAACCATCACAGGACCACGTGGCAGGACAGGCATGATCATCCCGACAGGGATCGCGACCGATGCCACTACGCAGCAGTTCTTCAGAGACCTTGTTGAATCCAAGTCCCTTGCAGCGCTCTACGATTACGAGAACGCGGCGCCCATCTTTCCCGATGTGCACCGCTCGTTCAAGTTCTGCCTGCTGACGCTTGCGGGTTCTGCCGTGCGCGAAGAGGCCGCCAAGTTCGCCTTCTTCCTCCGAGACCCGGCCGAACTGGATGATGCATCGAAGAGCTTCCACCTTCACCCCGAAGAGATCCTGCTGCTCAACCCGAACACCGGGACCTGTCCGGTATTTCGCAGCCGACGCGATGCCGAGATCACGCTCGGCATCTATCGCCGTGTCCCAGTCCTGGTGAAGGAAGGGGATCCAAACGGAAATCCGTGGGGGGTGTCGTTCATGAGGATGTTCGACATGTCTAACGACTCTCACTTGTTCCAAACCCGTGAGCAGCTTGAGGAAGACGGATGGCGTCTTGAAGGCAACATCTTCGCCCGAGGCAGGGAGTGCATGCTTCCTCTATACGAAGCGAAGATGCTGCACCACTACGACCATCGGTGGGCGACGTACGAACGCGATGGTTCGGTGCGTGACATGACGTTGGTTGAGAAGCAGTCACCTGACTTGGCAGCTCAGCCGCGCTACTGGGTTTCTGACAGGGATGTCGATACCGGCAGGCTCGACGCGGATGGGAACTCCGTTCTCGAAGCCGGGGTCTCGGGGCGTCTTTCGTCAAGAGGGTGGGATTCGCAATGGTTGATGAGTTTTCGCGGTATTTGTCGTGCGACGGATGAGCGCACAATCATCGCCGACGTATTCCCGAGATCTGGTGTGGGCAACAGCCTGCCTGCGATGCTGATATCAAAAGGTCGTCGCGGTGATGCAGCGGGATTGGTGGCATGCATGAGTTCATTCGTATTGGATTTCGCCGCTAGATTCAAAGTAGGCGGAATCAATCTGAATTTCTTCATCGTGAATCAGCTGCCGATCGTGGCTCCGAGCCAAGTATCTGAAATTCGTGAGTTCTTGAGGCACCGCGTTCTCGAACTTAGCTATACATCATATGATTTGCGCGCGTTGGCTCTAGATCTTGAGGGGGGTCCGTCTCCGTTTGCCTGGAATGAGGAGCGGCGGTTTGTGATGCGGGCGGAGTTGGATGCTTTGTTCTTCCATCTCTACGGTATCGAGCGCGATGACGTTGACTACATCATGGAGACGTTCCCGATCGTCAAGAAGAAGGACATCGCGAAGTTCGGCAGCCACCGGACCAAGGAGCTGATCCTTGAGATCTACGACCAGATGGCGGCCGCAGGCGTGTCCTCCGAGAACCCGCCTGTTGATGGGGAGAACTTCTTCTCGCGGTTGACGCCTCCGCCCGGGCATGGCCCGCGTCATGCACCTCGCTCCGTCTGATCGGCGAGCACAACTACATCCCCTAACTCAGTGATTGGCAGGTGCATCGCCTGCCCCAGGACTCACTGGCGTGTGGTCACCCTATCGAGTGAACCTCCGACTGAAGGCTGCCTTGCTCTTGACCGATTACTCGAATGCTCGCTAATCTGAGTTTTCAAGCAATCGAGCCAAGGAGGCACTTGCATGGCAGAGCCCATGGTCAACGTCGAGATCCCCCGAGACCTTCACGCCGAGCTTCGGCGCGAAGCTGACTTCGAGGAGAGTCTCGTGGAAGTGATTCGGAGACTCCTTCGGGAGCGATCAGGAGACGCCGAGTCGGATCAAGATGCAGCAGGAGGGTCCGGCTACCTAGCCGGCCTGATCAGAGCCGGGAAGCTTCATCCGGGTCAGACCGTGACATACGAGCTGAAGCGGAAGGGGCAGGCCTTCATGGCGACCGTGACCGCGGGAGGTTCGCTCGAGCTTTCGGACGGGCGAATCTTCAAGAGCCCCAGCGGTGCTGCCAATGCGTGCAGCGGCACCTCGAACAACGGGTGGGCCAAGTGGCGCACAGCCGATGGGTCTAGTTTGGACGAACTTCGTTCGGAGCTTGCCGGAGAGTAGGGGATGCGGCTGGGGCGGGGACTGATCGGTCCCCCCCAGCCGCATGCGCAGGCCATCACTGTCGGATTTGCGACAGGCGTTCGACATCGCAGGCGTGTGAACCGCACTCACCCGAAATCTGTGCGGGGACTGAGGTTGCGCTTTCGGTAGTCGCTTTGCGACTATGCGTGCCATGAGCGCGAAGGCATTCCTCACCATCGTCCAAATCGCTCGGCTGCTCGTGCAGTATCGGAAGCGGGCCAAGCTGACTCACAAGGCGGTCGCTGACAAGGTTCAGATGAGCGTTTCGAAGATCCGCGACCTTGAGCATGCGCGGTCGCCACAGGTGAAGTGGGCGGACATGCTCGCGTTCGCTCGCGTTTATGGGCTCAGCCCCGAGGAGACCGAGAACTTGGTTCGTCTCGCGGAGTCCTCCGAGACCCCGGATCTCTTCCACTCCTTCAAGATTCCCTCGGTCTTCTTCACCTTCCTTCAAATGGAGCTCACTGCCTCCAAGATCATGATCTGTGAATCTGAGCTCATCACCGGCCTGTTCCAGACTGAGGCGTACATGGATGCGATCACGGACGACGACGCACCCGACCGCAAGGGCCCCGCCGGAGCGGCCGGATTCCGGCTCGACCGTCAGACCAGCTTCATGGAACGGGACTGGTTGCCCGAGGTCGTCTACCTGACCTCGGAGGCGGCGCTCCGACACGAGATCGGCGGTTCGGAGGTGATGGCGGAGCAGCTTGAACACCTCAAGCAGCTCGACCGGGACTTCTCGCTGTTCAAGTTCCTTGTGGTGCCTTTCTCTGCGGGGGCGTACCGTTCGCTCGGTAGCTCCTATCGGATCTTCGAGTTCGAGGGCGGCGAGTTCCCCAAGACGGTCTACCTAGAATCGTTTGAAGGGGCTCGTTACTGTGAGGTACCGGAGACGGTGGCCTCCTTCCAGAACGCCTTCGACGAGTCCGTCAAGAGGGCCATACCGATGAAGGATTTCAAACTGTCATGAGGACAACGAAGTGGCGCAAGTCCAGCCGTTCCGGCAACGGTCAAGCTGGCAGCGACTGCGTTGAAGCCCGTGCCGCCGGGGCCGGGTTCCAGGTTCGCGACTCCAAGCTCTCCGAGGACTCCCCGGTCTTCGGTCTGGAGCAGGGCGACTTCGTCGCCTTGCTGGAGAACGCGAAACGCTGAACCAGTCGGCCCGCAGACCTCCCGGTGCTGACAACCCGAGCGGGTGCCTGAGGGCCAGGCAACCAACGGCAGGAGCCGAAAGCGCCAATCAACCGAACCGCATAACCGACACCGAACCGGGGCTCGCGTACGCGGGCCCCGGCCGTCGTATCCGGATGTCAAGACCGCTCCTGCTGCGAGCCCTTCTCGTTTCAGCTGTTGATGATCAACACCTCCCAGCGAAACTACTCAGCCCACCCTCTCCGCGCATAGTGCTCCTCGCTGCCGGATTAAACACCAGGTCAAAGGCTTGGATTGGCTGCTCGGCTCTCCTATGGTCAAGAAGTCGGGGCGCGGTGGGGCGCACCGGCTCGGCGGGAGGAAGCGGCTCGGCGCTGCCGTTGGTGGGGCTTCCTTCCGCCACCTCATCCGATGGGACGGAGCGAGACCATGCCGCAGGTACAAGCGCAACCGCAGAGCGAACCGGACATCATCCGGCTCGGGCACATCGACATCGAGCAGCACCGGGCAGTGGTCACTTGGCCCGGTTCCGGCGACGGCGTCGCCATCGACTTTCCCGATCTGCGCTCGCGGTTCGGCATCGTGGCGGGGCTCGACCGCGACCCTCGGCTGCGCGTGGAGCCGTGCCACGCGTCCCTCGTGGACCTCGAAGGCCGGATGCTCATCCTCGAAGCGGTTGCGGCGCTGTGGGTTCGCCATTCCATTGCCTCGGTCCCCGCGGCACTGCGAAAGGAGGTGCGTCGATGAGTCGCCGTCCGCAGCCTTCGCCGGTCCGCACCGCCGGTCGCTACGAGTGGGGGAGGACCGTCGTCGCGGGTCGCACTATCCGCATGTGGGCCGACCTCCGCAACCGCCGCACTGTCATCCAGCTCGACACTCCCGACCCGCGCGATGTCGGTGTCGTGATCACCATCGGCGACGCCGACACCGCCGACACCGCCGACACCGCCGACACCGCCGACTCCGGACGTCCGGTCCTGCTCGTCAATCCGCGGCAGCGGTCTTGGGCCGGCTCGCGCGAGGCCCGTATCGGCTTGCTGGACTTCGCAATCCGCTACTTCCGTGACATGGAGGCCTCAGCATGAGCACCGAAGCGCGCACCGAATTCGAGCTCGGCACCTTCAGGTTCGCCAAGGTCCTGGCCTTCACCGTTCTCGGCGACGACCCGCACGACCCCGGCACGGTCCGTGTGGTCCTCGACGACGGCATCCAGGAGCCGTACCCGATCCTCACCATCGAAGCGGTCGGCCGCTTCGAGCCGCCGCCCGTGCCGGTCTGGCGCGAGAACTGGATCGCCCCGACCGACCCGTGGGCGCGCATCATCTACGGCAGCACCATCGGTGTCGTCCGCCAAGCCCGCTCCCGCGTCGTTTGACTGCGGCGTAAGGAAACCATCGACCGAAACGGCGCTACGTCACCTCGAGGACGCCAGCGGCGGGATCGATCGACCGCCGCCGAAATCCGTGCCCTCGTCCTGGATGAGCGCGCTCAACCGGTACTCCTCGGTCAGTTCGCGGGCAAGATCGGCGGTCTCGAGCAGCCCGGTCTCGATCTCGCGCAGCCTACCGAACAGGTCGGCACGAAGCCGCTGCCGCTCGATAGGCGGCAGCTTCACCCGGATGCCGCGCAATTCCCTGACGGTGTTGGTACCCATGGAAGTCGTACTCGGCGAGAGTTGCTGACGAGCCACTCCGCTCTTGAGGAATCCCGCCAGATACTCGGGGTCGATGCGGCGGGGGTCGGTCCGCACGAGCACGGTGCCGCGGGCCGGGACCGCACCGTAGTCCTCGGGTTCGGCGACGCGGACGCTGATGCGGCTGCCGACCACGCTCACAAGGAGGTCGCCTTGGCGTACCTCCACCAGCGGATGGTCCGCGTCGGCTTCGGCGACGGCCTCGCCGTCGGTGCGGCGGCGGGAGGGCCGCGCGAACGCCAGGCGAACCGTGCGGGTCGGTCCCTCCGCGGTGCGTGCCGGAGCCGGACCGCGGTGCAGATGCAGGTCTCCGTACTGCTCGAGCGATTCGATGCTCTCCCATCGGGGCGGCTCCGACTCGGGGTCCACTTGGTCGGGTAGCGAGGAGATGCGGTCGAGCAGCGTCTTCAGTGCGACGCCGATGTCGTCGCGGCCGCGTCGGAGGTCCGCCGCGCTTGCGGGTTCGGCCGCGGAGAGCGGTCGGTGCCGGGCCGGCGTGAGGTCCGCGTGCTCGTCGAGGATGTCGATGGTCCGGACGGTGAAGACGCTCTCGCCGGTCGAGGCGGTCTCGTCCTCGCGGAAGGCCAGCCAGTCGGGCACGACCTGGTCGCGAATGCGGTCCCATTGCGGCCCATGCCGGCCGTCGACCCAGGTAGAGCAGTCCGCCATGAGGATCCGCTTGCGCGGGTTCGCGGATTCGGGCTGCACGATCCACAAGTGCGGCGCGAGGGCCGTGCCGTGGAGGCTGCCGCGAGGCAGGGCGATGACCGCCCGTACGACGCCCGCGCTGACCAGCGACCGCCGGATGCGCCGCCCGCTCGGTCGGTTCGCCGCGCTCGGGGGCATGACCAGGACGGCGATCCCTTGCGGGAGGAGGTTCCGCAGCGCCCGCTGCACCCAGGCGAGCTCGGACTCCCGGTTCGTCGGGACCCCGTAGGGCCAGTCGTGGGGATCGGCGACCTCGCTCTCCGACCAGGTGCGGTCGTTGAACGGGGGGTGCGTGACGACGGCGGCGCAATTCGCGTCGCCGAAGTAGCCCGACCAGATGGCGTTGCCGACATGGAAGTCCGCGCGCACTCCCAGTCCCGCCTCGGCGGTCGCGAACCTGAGCGCGGCGAGCTCGGCCCGTGCCCGCCGCTTCTCCTGGCCGAGCACACTGCGGCAACCGCGGCGCACGGCCGCCAAGAGGATGGTTCCCGCCCCGCAGGCGGGGTCGAGCAGCGGGCCGTCGCCGGGATCGGCGAGTTCGACCATGAGTTCGGCCAGCTCGGTCGGGGTCGCGGCGTCGCCGGCCCGCAGGCGTGTCTGGGTGAAAGTGCGGTACATGGTCTCGGCAAGATCCGCGGGGGCGGTGTCGGCGGCGGCCTCGACGGCGGCGTTGAGCATCGCGGCCTGCGCGTCATCGACGTCCGCGGGATCAAGGTCGCCGATGAGTCCGGGATAGGCATCGAGGAGGTCGGCGCGGGAGGCTTCGAGCCGTATCGTCCAAGCTTCGGGGTCGGCCGGTTCGCGGTGGGCGGCGTCGCGGAGACCGAGTAGCAGGTTCCTGAGGACTTCGTCGAGGGGCCGCGCCTCGGCTGCGGCGCTGACGGCGTGCCTCAGGGTGGTGCGCGCGGGCACGTCGACCTGTTTCCCTTGCCGCTCAAGCCAGTCCTGCACTTCAGCGAGCAGGAAACGGGGGCTCTTCTCGGTGCCGCCGACGGGCTTGGGGAAGTCGTCGTGGCGTCGGCGCCAGTTGCTGACAGCGGTCGGCCTGACTTGGGCGAGCCGGGCGATGTCAGCGGAGGTCACTTCAACGGCATCCATTGCTGGTCCTTCCGGCGGCGGAACATCCGAATCCTAGGCGATCGCACTGACATCCGAACACGGGACTGTCCTGGCCTCAAGTTCACGCGCGCGCGAGATGATGTTCACGAATGGGTTGATGATGTACACACACAATCCATGCTACGCTCCTTCCACGCACCCTTCCCCCGTTTGGAGGTCCGCACTTGAAAACGACCGCTCCGACGCCGACCAGCACGGTCGAACGGCTCAGCCTCGCCGATCTCGCCACAGACTCCTGCCCGGCCTACCGCAGGGCCAAACCGGCCAGTGACCGCAAACTCCGCGCCGACCGGCACCGGGCGTTCCTCCTCGGCGAAGTGCGCGACGGCATTCGCCGCGCGATCGTGGAGGGGGAGGACGAGACCGGCCTCCGCACGCACCTCGCCCGCTCCCGCCAACCGCTGAGCCCGGCCGAGATCGCCTGGGTCGTCGCAGGAGTCGGCAAGTTCGAGCTGCCTGGCCCGGATCTGCGGCTCCTCGACGGCGACATGGTCTACCAGCACACGTCGCCGTCCGGCGCGGTGAAGGAACTCGACCCGTGGGCGATCTTCAGCGTCAGCCTGAACTTTGACGAGGTGTCCGTCGACCTTCCGCGCTACCGGGAAGGGGCGAAACCCTTTGGCGCGGAGAAGATCGCGACCGCTGCGTACTGCGCCGCCTTCGGGACCCCTGCCGACCCGCTGCGCCCCTGGGAACGGCAGCGGCCGCACCGGCTGCGATCGGCCCCGGCCTCGCCCCGAAAGGTCACGGTCTACGAGTACGCGGTGGACACCGGCAAGCGGACCCGCCGGTTCCGCGGCTCGGACGAGGAAGCCCGTCAGCGGTACTTCATCGATGGCATCCCGGCCGCCACGCAGGCGGCTGACCCCGCGATCCGGCGTCCGGGGCGCGACTGTGAGCGCTGCGCGTTCGCGGCCGAATGCGAGGCGCTGCCGAAGGCGCCTGGGCTGTTCGGTATCACCACTCCCGGCGCTCCGCGAGGCGGATGGTCGGCCACCAACGGTTCCAAGCACTCCAAGTGCCGCTTGCAGGACCACCTCTTCCGCCAGAACGTCACTCGCCACGAGCCCTCCGCGCCCGAGAGGATCGGCCGCGCACTGGACGCGGTCCTCAACGAACGGCACCGGAGCGGCCGCGACTGCGGCAGCCGCAGGCCGCTCGCCACCCTTGCCGAGTGGCAGCGGTTCGGCGACCTGCGCACCGAGGAGGAAGCCGCGATCGCGTCGGCCGCCCTCGCCAGGCACGGGGCCGACACTTGCCCGTTCTCCACCGGCCTGTACACCTCCGACGCGCTGCCGCAGCAGGCCGTCACGGTCTACGACCCCGACTCCGAGGTGATCCTCCACGCCACTCCGGACCTCCTCTACACCGAGGACGACGGCCTGGTGTGGCGCGAGACGAAGTACACCCAGTCCATCCCCAACTGGACCTTCGACGCGCTCACTTCCAGGCACAGCATCCAGATGGCGACCGCCGTGCTGCTCATGGCAAGCGGCGCCGTCGGCGGCGGCACGCCCAAGTGGGTCGAGATCGAGTTCCTCAGCCCCGGCGGCAGTGACTGGGTCCGCATCGACATCGCCGACGAGCACGAGGTCGAACGCGCCCGCGCCGTCGTTGCCGCCAGCGCCAGTCCCTGGCGGGAACGTCCCGAGGACATCACCGCGACCCCGGGGCGGCACTGTGGTTTCTGCGACGCCCGCGGGATCTGCGGATCCGCTGCGACGGAGGAGACGCCGTGACCGACCCCTGGCGGTCCGAAGACCGCCTGCTGCACCTGGTCTCCAGTGCACTCATCGCGCTCGAACGCCCCGAGCTGCCTGACGACTCGGTGTACCCGGAGGTCGTGCAGCGGGCCGTGAACGCGGTGGCGCTGGCGTTCATCCGGGCCGGACGCGAAGCGCCGTTGAGCGTCCCGGTGCTCGTGGACCTCGCGACCTCGCCGCCGTCCGAATGGGGTATCGGCATCGACCTCGACGTCCCGCTGCTGCACGAGTACAGCCTCGCGCCGACGGACGCCTGCCGCAGTTGGAAGATCGCCGGTTCCGACCCTGAGACCGAATGGTTCGAGAACGAAATCATGATCCCGGCGATCACCAAGTGCACCCAGGAAGGCGACCAGGCGGGGTACACCGCGTTCCGGCGGCTGCTCATCGAGAGGCCGGTGCTTTCGGCGGTCGAGTTCGAAGCGGCCTGCGATGACCCCGCCTTCTGGACGGTGGCCGACCTGCTCCCGGCCTGCTTTCCGAAGGCGCCCGCCGCGTACGCGTACGGCGGCCGATACGCTGTGTGCGCGGGCTGCCGGACCCTCATGCGCCCCAACGTGTTCGGTGGCTGGGCCTGCGAGCTGGACCGGTGCGCGCAAGCCGGTGAGAACGAGCCCGCCGACTACCTCGAACCGCATGCCGGATCGGCCCCGAGGCTCCTGGCCGCGCCGCTGCGCACCTTCGTGACCGGACCGGGCCTGGTCGAGATCGAACTCGAACGGCGGCTGCTGAAGCTCGGTCTCGACGTGGCGATGTGGCCCGACTTCGACGAATACGACCTGCTCGTGACCTTCCCCGACGGCAGTGCCTGGGGCATTGACGCCAAAGACCAGCAGAGCGGCCGCCTCCTCGGCCGGAGCCTCAAGAAACTCCCCGACACCGACCGCTTGGGGCGGTTCTACATCGCCGTCCCCGACCACCGGCTCGACCCCGGCGGGAACTACCTCGCCGCGTTCAACGCCGGGTGCGACCCCGACCTGCGCCCCAGGATCCGATTCGCCTCCGCCACCCAGGTGGTCCGAGAGGCCCGCCGCTACCTCAAGGAGTTGAAGGACCATGCGTGACGTCGCCGCCTGGCGCGAGTCGATCGCACGGCGTCTGCGGCCGTGGCCGCACGCCGGCACAATCTCGTTGAGCGCGTTCATCGACACCGAGTACGCCCTGAGCGTCCTGGCCTCCACCGCTCCCGAGTGGTCGGCACTGGACGCCTGGACGCTCTTCACCGGCTACCCGTTCACCACTGCGCGAGGCTTGGACCTCGATGAGCAGCAGCGGCTGCGGCTCGAACGGGCCCGGTTCCGCATCCCGAGCCTGCGCCACCGCACCTGGCGCGAACAACTGCGCGACTACAGCAAGCTGCCCGAGGAGCTGCGGGCCTTCGCTTTCGAACTCGACGAGAGTTTGGAGACGCCGGGTCCCTGCTTCGATCGGCCGCCGCGCGCCCGAGGGGACCGCGGCGTCATGCAGCGGCTCGCCGACCTGGCGCAGGCCGCCGACGCGGTGCCCCCGCCGCTGGAGAAGCCGATGGGGACCGCCGACAGCGGCGAGCACCTGTTCTTCGTCAAGGAACGCCAGCACTCCATCGACCTTCCTCCCGGCACCGCCCAACCGCAGCCGCCGCAGTTCGACCCGGCCGAGACCCTGCGCGGCGCGGGCAAGCCGATCACCGTCTCCCGCGACGAGCTGTACCAATGCGCCCGGGACATGGACGCCGCCGAGGCGCGAGACACCACCGGCAGCGGCGGTGACTGGGTGCGGCGGCTCGCCCGCATCGAACTGCGGATCCGCGCCAATGAGAAAGAGGCGTTCGCAGGCGGCGAGGACTGGACGCTCACGATCGAAGGGCTCCTGCACCTGGTCGGCATGGTGGGAGCAGGGAAGTCAACCCTGCGCGACCTCCTCGCCTACCACTGCGTCCGCAATCTCGGGCTCCGCGTCGGCATGATCGTCCCCGATGTCGCCGAGAGCCTCGCCGTGGTCGAGACGCTCACGCGGACCGGCGTGCGGGCCGCACCCGTCGTCGGCAAGTCCACCCGCGGCGACCACCTGCGGCGGCTCCACCGCCGCCAGTACGGACCCGGCAACCCGACCCTGCTGCACCACCGACACCCCAGCTTTGCGTTCCTCTCCAGCGCCTGCCCGATCGACGCCATGCGGGGTCGTGAAGCCAAGCGGCCCTTGGCGATCGAGGAGGCCCCATGCACCGGCCTACAGGCGGTCGAGGACAGCGGGCGGATCTCGCCCGAGAGACGGATCTGCCCCTTCTGGTCGAAGTGCCCCCGCCACCACGCATGGCGGGAGCTCCAGCAGGCGGACGTCTGGGCCGCCAACCCGTGGAGCCTGGTGTACACGCCGGTGCCAGAAGCGCAGAGCGGTCAGCGCCTGCGGATGCTCGAACTCATGGCCCGTCACTGCGACCTGATCATCGTCGACGAAGTC
This sequence comes from Glycomyces sp. NPDC047369, assembly GCA_040643255.1. Classification (GTDB taxonomy): domain Bacteria; phylum Actinomycetota; class Actinomycetes; order Mycobacteriales; family Micromonosporaceae; genus Glycomyces. The sequence continues at coordinate 131,101 of JBEYTX010000010.1, forward strand.
GACCGGGTCCAGCTCCACTTCGACTCGACGTTCGCCCCCGCGGTGACCCTCTACGGTCGCGGCCGCGAATCCTGGCTCGACGAACTCACCGGCCACCAGGTCCGCGAACTCGCCGACGCCGCCCGCTCCCAGCTCGCCGACGGCCTTGCCGACCAGTGGCTCTCCGCGGTCAACACCATCAACGCCGCCGCGAACCAAATCTTCAGCATGCTGCTCGGCGACCGGAACCTCCGTGACTGGGTCGGCATCGAATACTTCAGCGCCTACACGCTGCACTTCCGGCTGCTATCCGAATGGTATGGACCAGCAGACGCCGCGCCCACCGACGAGCGCGAGCGCGCCGCCAACGTCCTCGACGCGTTCCGCGACGCACCCCTGTGGGCGCGCGACACGAGCGACGGCGACCTCGACGTCACGGAGACAGCGCTGTTCAACCGGCTCGTCTCCATCGCCGTCGAGCTGGTCGGCGTCGGCGCCACCGGCACCAGCCGCGACCGCCTTGCCGACCTCATCGCCGACCTCTCCGGCGGCGCGGAACCAGAAGAACGGCAGATACGCCGCCTGCACTTCACCGTCCTCGTGGCCGTGCTCCACAACCGGCTCAACTTCCTGACCTGGGGCTGGCAGCGGGTCGAGTCCAAGCTCAACCTGCACGGTACCGCGAACCCCTTGCAGCACAATCCACCACGCGACTACGACCCAGTGATCGCCGAGAGCCCCATCGGCAACGTCCTCGGCTTCCAGTTCCTCATCGACGACCTCGACCGCGACGAAGGCGGCACCCTCAAGTTCTTCCGGTGCCTCGGACTCGGCCGTGAACTCCTGCGCCGCCTCGACGTCTTCGCCCGCATCGACGGCCGTCCGAAACCGCACGTCATGCTCATGTCGGCCACCAGCTGGGCCGGGAAATCCACCAGGTACCACCTCGGCGTGCCGGTCAAAGCAGTGCTCCGGCCCAAACAAGAGGAGATCAACGAGGTCGCGCGCAGCGAATTCCGCAAGGAACCGGTGTACACCGAGGAGGGCGTCCCGCTGCGCATGTCCGGCACGCACCCCAGGGACCGCGTCGCAGTACTGGCGCAGATGCTCAAGGCGCTGGCCGCTCCGGAACCGGGGATCAGCGACGGCACCAGCCTCTTCGAACTCGAACTGGACGAACTCGACCCCCAGCGGCGGCGGCTGCTCCTGCTCACCGGCTCCTACGCCGAAGCCCGCGCCGCCTTCGCCTACCTCGAAACCCTGCCGCGCTGGAAAGGGAAGGTCCTGCACCTCGTCCCCGACGACGCCGACGACGCCGCCTGGGGGACGCTGCGCCGCGGCGACGTGAAGGCCTTCCCCGACCGCGACGCCGAACTGCTCGTCGCGCCGATGCTCGCGGTCGAACGAGGACACAACATCGTTGTCGACGGCGGCCAGGCCGCGTTCGGCACCGCGTACTTCCTCGTCAGGCCCCACGACCCGCCGGACGATATCAACCTGGCGATCCACGCGCTCAACGACTGGGCCGTGCGCATGATCGACGGCGGCGGCTTCACCTCACTTGTGCGCCACGCCGCCTCCGCGGACGACGCCGGGCGGGAGTTCCGCTGGAAGGCCCGGGAACGCTGGCGATTCCTCCTACACCGCCGCCCGGCTTGGTCGAGCCTTGCCGAACACGAGCGGATCGCCTTCACTTGGGACCAGCTCGTCTCCATCTGGCAGGTCATCGGCCGGCTCGTCCGCGGCGGCGTCGCCGCCCGCGTCAAATTCGTCGACGCCGCGTTCGCCCCCAAGGAAGCCGTGGGCAACGGCGCCGACACCGCCGCCGACAGCCTCCTGGTCAGCATGAGGGAAGTCCTGCGGCCCTACTTCGAGGACGACCCGACGACGGACTCCGGCGACCGCTTCCTCGTCCGCGAGCTCTACCTGCCCCTGTACCAAGCACTGAAGACTATCGACGGATAGTGAGGAATCCCAATGGCGTACAAGAACATCCGAACCTCAGCATGGATGCCCAGAGACGACGTAGAGCCTTACTCGGCCCAGCACCACACCTTCACCCTCCCAGCCCACTGGCAGGAGAACATCAAGCAGATCGCGGCCCTCGCCGGCAACCGCGACCCGCAGTACACGCGCGTGCCGATCCGGCGGCTCAACAGCCTCATCGCCGCCACCGCCCCCGACCTGGTCCACCTCACCGACGACTACGAGAAGCTCGACGAACCATGGCTGTGCAGCGAGCGGCCCGTACCCGCGAACGCGATGCGGTCCCTGCTCATGGCGTTCCTCAAGGACATCGCCCGCGGCAGCGACGTCAAGAACCCGCGGCTCATCGAAGCCCTCAGCGGGCTCGACTTTGGCGACGCCTACGAATCCGAGTGGAAACTCGAATCGGTCAACCTGTGGGAGGCCGACGAGCCCTCCCTGGGCGGCACGGTCCGCCCCCGGCCCTGGCTCCACCGGCTCCTGCCCGACGTGATCGCCCGCCCGATCGCCGCGCTCGACCCGTACGAGTTCCATGGACAGAAAGTCCACTTCAGGCAGGTCGCCTGCGACAACGGCGCCGAACTCATGGCCTACCCGCCGCTCGCCTACGAGGCCAACAAGAAGACCTGGTACTACTCCCCGTTCATCCACATCAGCCTCCACACCGTCCCATTCTCGGCCAAACCCAGGGTCAACCTGCACCTGGGCATGCGCCGCTGGGTCCGGTGGCTGCCGCCCGCCAGCGGCGCGGGCAAACCGCTTTATCTGCCCCGCAGCGAAGGCGCCGGCGTCTACCTCCGGCTCGCGAAACCGTGGGCGAACCTGGAAGCGCCGCGCCGCCTCGCGAAAGCGATGATCGAGCTCGACCGGGAGTACCAGCCGCGCTGGCGCACCGGAGGCTCAGGCGACATGCTCGCCTCGCTCAACCGCGAGTTCGGCGAATTCCCCGACCTGGGAGACCTCCTGCGCGACAGCCACCGCTATATCTCCAATGCGGACACCGGAGTCTGGGCGGCCATCGACCACCGGACCGTCTACGGGGCCCACCGCGTCGAGACCGGATTCTCACCCACCGAGCGGATGCGCGTGCTCGAATGGGCCGGCCAAGCGCTCGCACCGCACTTCCAGCAGGTGCCGCTCCTCGAACGCGCCGGTGGGCGGGCCCCAAGCCCGGAGATCCCCAACCCCCTGAAGCGGCGCACCCGACCGGAGGAGCCGGAAGAAGCCCGGACCGAGGAGTCGGAGCAGTGGGCGGAGTACGACGCCGACCTCAAGCGCTGGAAGGATTCCGAGAAAGTTGACCAGGCCCGGTCCGAAGGCTGGCGCGCGCTCCTGAAGCGGTCGCTTCGCGGCGAACCGCTCCGCATCGACATGCTCTACCAGCCCGGCGACCCCGCCGTACGGGAGGCATTCGCCGCAGCGGTCCGGACGCAACTGCGGGCGGCGCCGCCTGCAGTGACCCGCGAAGGATCCCAAGGGAGGTTCGAGTACAGGATCACCGCGGGGGACGTCGAAGTCGTCCTCACCGCGCACCCGATCGCCGAATTCGACGGGCCGCTCCTGGCCGACGAGCGCACCCCGAAGCAGGGCTCCGAGCATGACCGGACCGAACAGGAACGGGCCGAAGCCCTCAAGGCCTACATCGCCGAGCTCGGCCTCACCGGCGAGGCGATCGTCATCGAACTGCCCGGGGCCGACGGCTTCGCCGATGACAAGGGCCGGACCGAACCGCTCCGCGACCCCAAACGCGCCCTGCGGAAAGGGGTCGCGCTTGCAGGCAAGGTAAGCCAGTTCATCAGGCCCGCCGCCGCGACGACCGGCAAGGACGCCGACGCGAACGCCGACCTGCCCGAACGCGCCGAATCGGCCTGGGAGGACTGCCTCCGCAGCATCGGCATCCGCTTCTTGCCCAAAGCTGCCGCCGGTGGCCTCGACGCCGAGGACATGAACCTCCTGTCGATCTGGGTGGTCAAAGTCAATTCGACACGGCGGAACCGGCACGGGCTCTATGAACCCGTCGCCGTGCTTCACGCCCCCGGTGAACCCCGAGTGCTCGCCCGCACCTCACGGACCAGCGGCTGGGTGCCGTACCCGGAAGCGCTGCGGGAGATCACGCTCGCGGCGGAAGACCGCAAGCCGGACCGGAACCAGCCCGCCCGGCACGAGCGCCTCGCCCGGTTCCTGCGGACCACCCTCATGTCAGCGAAGGTCCGCAGCCATCCGACCCTCCTGCTGGTTTCCGCCAACAACAGTCGCAGCGCCGACCGCTGGGATTGGCTCCAGGACGCGAAGATCGAGCCTGACCGCCTCCAGATCGGCGGCGGCGCGGTCCAGAAGCTCGGCGTCTTCGGGCGGAACCTCCGGATCGTGCGCGTCCGCAAGCGCGGCGAACGGGACGAGGTCCCACAGTGGTGGGCGCCGGGCGACGAGGACCGGCCGTGGAAGGACCGGGAGGCGGGGGAGTCCAAGGGCCTGTGGCATATGCCCGGGGACTCCGACCGGATCTACTACAGCACTGCCGAGAAGAACCCGAACCTCAACAGCCACAACACGAGACTGTCGAAAATCACTCCGCGGGCGAAGGGCGGCGGTGGAATCCAGTCCCCCGAACCGCACAAGGCGTTCCCCAGCCCCGAACTCGTCGAGTTCGCTGTCGTCGCGATCCAGGAGGGCGACGACCCGCAGGAGTGGGCGGGGCTGGCGCACCAGCTGCGGCTCGTCCCCGAATTCCGGCACGGACTCGCATGGCCGCTGCCGCTCAAACTCGCCGAGGACATGACCGAGTACGCCTACCCCGCTGCCGTGGAGGAAGCCGACGCGGACATCGAACCGGTCGAACCCGAGGACCTCACCCGAACGTGAGATGGCACCAACCCACCGGATCGGCGGTGACCCCCGAGGCCACCGCCGATCCGATACTGTTGACCGCCGACCCCGTCGAATTCCTCGCGTGAATGGGATGCCCGTGTCCGACAACGCCGACGTAGCGCTCTACCTCCCGAAGCAGCTAAACCGCCGGTTGCGGAAGCTGCCGCCGGAGGTGCGGGAACTGACGACGAGCTTCTTCGCGAAGTTCAACGAGGACTTCCGCCGCAACGCGATCCACCTCGAACCGATCCGGCAGGCCAAGGACCGCAGGCTGCGAACCGCGCGCCTGAACCAGTCGTGGCGCGCGATCCTGCTGCAGGCGGGCTGACTCGGTCAGCGGTCGAGGATTCGCCGCTCCTTCTCTGGGGAAATGCCGATTTCGGCCGACCTCTCGTTCTCGTCGAGCTGCACGCCCCGCAGCCAATCCCACGTGTCCCGGACAGTCGCGGCGATCGGCCGGTTCACGAGCCCGGCGGCCCTCGCCTTCGCGGAGTCGACATTCCAGGTCCCCGGGGCGACTCGCCAGAGCGGCAACTCCGACCACTGCCGGACGCCATGCTCCAGCAGCACCTCGTCCGGTGTCCAGACCAGTTCAGGAGTGGCACTGGTCGCCTTCGCGCAGGCGTCGAGGAAGTCCGCGAACGTCGCCTCACCCGATCCGGTCAGATTGAACGCCCCCTCGACGCCGTTCGCGACCGCGTCGATCGCGAAGCCCGCGATGTCCCTGACATCGATCGGCTGGATGCTCCGAGCGGGGTCGCCCGGGGCGAGGACGCGGCCGCCGAGGGCGATGCGCTGCAACCACCAAGGGAGGCGACCGACGTACTCGTGCGGGCCGAGCACGACACCGGCGCGCAGGAGCGTGCTGCTAGCGGTCCCGAACACTTCCAGGGCTGCGGCCTCGCAGCCGGATTTCTGGTAGCCGTACTGCGTGGGGCCGTTCTCCGTGTTGGTTCCGAAGGTCTCGTCGGCATCGGGCGGGCACGGCAGGACCGGCGACTCTTCGGTCAGCGGCTGCACAGGCCACCCCTCGTAGACGGAGAGGGTCGAGACGAAGACGTACCGTTGGACTGACGGCTGCAGGACGCGTGCGACGTTGAGGACGTTCCGTGGCACGTACCCGGAGGAGTCCACCACCGCGTCCCACGTCCCCGACGAGGCCAGGCGCTCAAGGTCGGCGCGGTTCCCGCGGTCGCCTCGGACCGCCTTGACGCCGGGCAGATCGAGACCGGATCGGCCTCGGTTGAACACGGTCACGTCCCAGCCGCGTGCGAGCGCTTCGGCGACGATCGCCCGCCCGACGAACTGGCTTCCTCCGAGGACGAGCAGTCGCACGTCGTCACCCCTTCTGGTCGGCACCGGTGGAGCCATCGATCACCTCGATGACGGTGCGGACTCGATCATCCCGTTGATACCGCTGATGGGCAAGCATGCTCCTGACACGGCGCAGCCGACCCGCGATCGAGGCGTTGCCGATCAGCGAGGTCTTCATGACCGACTCCAGCAGCGCGACCGCTTCACCGGCCCGGCCGGACAGCAGTTGCGCGGCGGCCAGGTCGATCCTGGCTCCGGCGACCTGGGAAACGCTCCTGTTCGAGAACGGCGTGGCGTCCATGGCTTCGAGCGCCCGCGTCGCCCAGCGTTCGCTCTCGGCCCCCAGCTCGGAGTCGAGGCAGGCGGTCGCCAGGCACGCCGCCGCCCTGGCTTCGCCGAAGGCGAACTCGCCGCCGATCCGGCCGGCCAGAGGGTCCTCGGAGTTCGGGGCCCCCTCGGCCTCGATATCGCCGAGGAGCCTGCGAAGGGCACCGACGTCGCCGAGCAGGGCGAACGAGCGGGCCATGATCGCACGAACGCGAAGCGCCGGTTCCCCCTTCGGAGCCAGCGCCGATGCCTCCTCCAGGAAGACCAGCGCCGCATCGGGATCGGATCGCCAGTTCGCGGCCGACGCCTGGAGCCCCAGCACCCAGGCGTTGAGCGAGTCGTCTTCGCCGAGCGACGCGTAGGTGCGGGCTGCTCTGCTGATCCTGTCGCAGGCGTCCCAATCCCCGAGGTCGAACGCGGACGAGGCCATGAGCGCATGCAACTGGCCTGCGGATCGATGCGCGGCAGTGAGCTTCGAGGGACGCCGTGTCCGGTCGGCCAGGACCGCAATGCGAGCCGCCACCCGCTGCGCGGACCGCAGCGTCTCCTCAGCGGGACGATTGCTGCGGGCGAGCGCCTTGACGGCCTGTTCGACTTGCTGCAGCGCATCGTCATCGACGTCCAGCTCGAAGAATTCGAGCCGCTGCTCCGAGGACTGCGCCACCTGGGCGGCGAGTCCGGTCAAGCCGACTGCCGCGACCAGTAGATCACGTCGATGCACATTGCCCTCCCTGACACCGCCAGAAACGTGAGACTCCAGCATGCCTCCGAGGAGGGGCGTTCCGCCTGTGTCAGAGGCCGTTTCAGCGAGGTTGTCCGATTGGCCGGAGCGCTTGTCCTTTTCCTGCTCGACGAGCGGAAGGGCTCGTTGAAAGAAGCCCTCGGTGCGGAGTACCTGGTCAAGGCGGCGGGCGGTGTCGGCCTGCAGCCCGCGGACCCCGAGCTCCAGTTTACTGATGAGCGAGGAGTCGACCTTGGCGAAGTCGGCGAGCTCCGCCTGCTTCAATCCGGCCTGCAACCTGCGATGGCGCAGCTCGGCGCCAACCCACGCGTCGACACTGCGTCCAGGGTCCTGAGTTTTGAGTGGCTTCGGCACTTCGCCTCCGATCCGGTCCGAATCGGACCAGCAATTGGACGGGTTGGCTTGTCCGTTTCAAGTGCTTGAACACGTTGATGTCCTGCTCCAGGCTACACATGTGACAGTTTGTGCCGGAACTCCAACCGAGCGGGACCGCTGTCGATGCAATGGCGGATCACCGAGGCGCGCACGCCGCTTCCCCGATCCGCCTCCGCCGAACGAAACGGGAGTCGAGATGAACGGCGAGACCGGCCTTCACGACGGCATGGCGTCTGATGTGACTTCGACCGTCGAGTTGCAGATTCCGGACCGGATGACCTTCTGCAGATTCTGGGCCACCGACGATCACGTCAACGTCGAGATCTACATCGATCCCCGACTCGGCGACGGATTCATCCTGCTGTTCTCGGTCGACGACCGAACGTCCGGCGCGATCACCGACGCCGAAAACCGCTTCGAGGTCAACTGGTCGGGTGACCTCGGTCGCCCGGTGACATGGCTCAACGCCCAGCGGGTTCGAGCGGCACACGTCTACACGGAGCGTCGGCGATGACCGGTCACGGATTGGCGCTCGTCCTCGGCAAGCGCCCCGACTGGGATGTCGAGCCTCCGCCATCCGCACCACGCCGGTCACTGGAGTGGTATCTCCAGCGCGCCCGCCGACGAGAAGCCGAACGAGTCTCCCGGGGCGACATCCCGATCCCCACAGACTGACCCGCCTCCCCAGGCGCCGCCGATTCGGCGGCGCCGCCCCCTGGGCCGCCGCGCATGGTGGGCGCGGCGGCCCACCCCGCCAACTCCGTCACTCGACCCCCGAGAGGACTGATCTGATGACACTCAGAGCCGCGGTCGTCGGCCTTGGCGCCCAGGCCAGGGAAGACCACATTCCTGGCCTGGCCGCCTCAGAGGCCGTCGAACTCGTCGCGATCTGCGACGACAACCCAGACGTCATCCACGAGCTGCAATATGAACTGCACGTCAAGGGCTATACCGATTACCGCGAGATGTTCGCCTCCGAAGCCCTCGACCTGGTCGTCGTCTGCGTGCCGCACCATGTCGGCCGCGACGTCGTCGAGTGCGCCGCCGAGCACGGGGTCCACGTGCTCAAGGAGAAGCCGTTCGCGACCAGTCTCGACGAGGCCCGTGAACTGGCCGCGATCTGCGTCGGCGCCGGGATCAAGCTGATGGTCACCCTTCAGCGGCGCTTCAATCCGATCTACTCCAGCTTCATCCAACTCGCCGACCAGATCGGCACCCCGATCGTCATCGACGCCCAGTACACGCTGCACATCGAGGACCCCTCCGAAGGCTGGCGCGGCCGCATCGCCCAAGCCGGCGGCGGCTGCGTCATCGACATGGGCTACCACCTCGTCGACATGATCCTCTGGTACTTCGGCCTCCCCGACCGGATCATCGCCGACACCTCGGCCTCCGCCCGGCCCGACCGCGCCTACGACGCCGAGGACACCGCCCTCGTCCACTTCGCGTACGACTCCGGCCTCTACGGCTCCGCGCTCCTGTCCCGCTTCATCGGCCCCAAGAGCGAGCAGATCCGCCTCGTCGGCTCCAAAGGCATCGTCGCCCTCGAACGCGGCCGCATCCGCCGCCTCGACAACCACGGCGACGTCATCGAATCCCTCACCCGCGAGCAGTCCTGGCCGGCCGCGGCCACCGCCCAGATCGACCACTTCGCCCGCGTCATCAACGGCACCAGAACCAACCCGAGCGGCCCGACCGAGCACCTCGCGCACCTGGCCTTCATCACCGCTTGCTACGAGTCTGTCCGCCAGCGCACCGCCATCAACCCGAAGGAGCTCCTGTGACCTCTCCGCTCGCCCTCCTCGGCGGTACACCCGTCATCGATCGGCCCGGCCCGCATTTCACCTGGCCGCCGATCACTGACGCCACCGGAAAAGCCGTGGCCGATCAACTCGACTGCGCCGTCTCGATCTACGACCGCTCCGGTGTCATCGCCGACCTCGAAGACGCCCTCGCCGAGTACTTCGGCGTCCGCCACGCACTCCTTACCAGCTCAGGAACTGCGGCGCTCTACTCGATGTACGCCGCCGCGGGCATCGGCCCCGGCATGGAAGTCATCGTCCCGGCCTACACGTTCTTCGCCACCGTCACGCCGCTCCTGCACCTCGGTGCGACACCAGTCCTCGCCGAGTGCGACGAGCGCGGCAACCTCGACCCGGTCGACATCCTCACCCGTATCACCCACCGCACCAGAGCCATCGCCGTCACCCACATGTGGGGCACCCCCGCCGACATCATCGAGCTGCGTCGCATCGCCGACCTCCACGGCCTCCGCCTCTTCGAAGACGGCTCCCACGCCCACGGCGCCACCGCCTCCGGCCGCAAAATCGGCTCGTTCGGCGATGCCGCGGCCTTCAGCATGAACGGCCCCAAACCCCTCTCAGCAGGCGAAGGCGGCTTCCTCCTCACCGACGACCCCGAGATCTACCACCGCGCACTCCTCCATGGCCAGTACAACAAGCGCTGCCGCAACGAGATCCCCAAGACCGACGACCTCTACCGCTACGCGGTCACCGGCATGGGCCTCAAACACCGCATCCACCCACTCGCCGCCGCGATGGGCCTCGAACAACTCGGCAACCTCAACACCTACCTTGCCGGCCGCGAAAAGACCGCCACCTACCTCCGCGACCGATTCAGTGACATCCCCGGCATCGAACCGATCATCCCCGCCGAGCATGACCGCTCCTCCTGGTACGGCCTGATCCTCCGCTACCGCACCGACCAACTCAACGGGCTCACCCTCGACCACTACTTCGAAGCTCTCCAGGCCGAAGGCGCCCTTGAAGCCGACCGTCCCGGCTCAACCTGCCCGCTGAACCTGCTCCCGCTCTTCCAAGAACCCGGCCCGCTGTTCCCGGCTCTCTCCCGCCGTTTCGCTTATGCTCCAGGACAGTTCCCCCGAGCCGGGGCGTTCCACACGAACACCATCAAGCTCCCCGTCTGGCACCGCGGCGACGACCAGCGCACCGCCGACGCCTACCTCGAAGCCTTCCGCAAAGTCAGCACCCACCACACCGAGCTCATCGAGACAGGAGCCCACCATGGATGACCAACTCATCGACAAACTCACCGCTCAAGCCGCCGAAGACGGCATCATCAAACTCGTTGTCGGAGCGGTCATCACCGACACCGAAGGCCGAGTCCTCCTCCTCAAACGCCCCGCGGACGACTTCATGGGCGGTCTCTGGGAACTCCCCAGCGGTAAAGTTGACCCCGGCGAACGCCTCGACACCTCCCTCACCCGCGAAGTTAACGAAGAAACCGGCCTCGACCTCACCGAGATCACCACCTACCTCGGCCACTTCGAGTACACCAGCAGCAGCGGCAAACTCACCCGCCAGTTCAATTTCACCATCTCCACCTCGACAATTGAACCGATCACCCTCACCGAACATGAGGATCATCAGTGGGCATCAACATTCGGTGACCTCCCTGTCTCGGACGCAGTCAAGATCATCCTTCGTTCGATGAGTTGATATTTGACGGGCATGGATCACTTTTAACTCCAAAGGAGTCCCGCGACGATTATTCGGGGTCCACGAACCCCGAGGCAGGGAACCAGCGGTCACTCGTTTCGTCCAGGTGCCTCAGCTTGCGCAGCAGGATTTCACGGAGCGTGTAATGTCCGTGAAGAATGAGCCAGAGATCGTTGTCGCCGGTGGTGATTAACGTGGCACCGCGGTAGTAATGGCGCCAGGCGATCCGAGGAGGACTGATCCGTCGAGCTGTTCTCCAGCCAGGTTGCACACCTGGCGGCCCCGCATTTTTAGGAACGGTTAGAACTGACTGCATCATTGCTCTCGAAGCAGGATTGCTTCGGATTCTTGGTGCCAGCGGCGTTTGCTGGGGGCGGCTTGGGTAGGGCGCGGCGTCGCTACTGATACTGCCTGGACAGCCATCCATTCTACCGGCGGGAGCGTTCGAGCTCAGCTTGCCGCTGTTGGAGGTGGAGGAGGCAGGTAGGGAATCCGCCTCTTTGCGAAGGTTATTGGCTTGGTTACCGGCCACCTACGAATCTCGACATGCGAGCGGTGGTTCAGCGTGCGAGGACTCGTGACACTGCTACGAAGGTCCTCAGTACGTCTCCGATTGACTGCCTTGCAGCCGTTCTGCGATCTCGATCCTGCGTCCCTTCCAGACTGGGGCTTCCAGGCTGGGGCTTCCAGATCCCCCCTTCCACGGATACTTCCCTGTTGCCATGCCCAGTAACCCAGCGTTTCCGCAGGATGAGTGGCAGTTTAAGCCAGTCGTAGAAACCCTGAATATATACATATCCCCGTAAGGCGCTATAGGGGAAACTGCCCAGCGGCACCTTAAGCCGGGCCTGAAGCCACGCCTGCGCGCCGAAGTGCCAGCCGCAGCCACCTTGAGACCGGGGCCTCCCCGAGCTCGTCAAGGTTACTGATCCAGCGGGCTTCGGTGAGCTCAGGTGAGCAGGTGACACTGAGAGCTGGCAGTCAGAATGGTCAACATGTCCCGCTTCGCCTCAAGGGGATGAGGTGTAGGTGGTGAGTTTCTGGTCGAGTACTGATGCTTGACTCTGTGTAATCATTGGGATACGATTATTGGTCGTCCAGGCTGCATCGCGATGTCGACGAGACACGCCTCATGCATGACCGCATCTCACCACCTTCTCTCAGGCTGCCCTGCCTTGGCTCTGCTCCGCCCTCCATCCGGAGCGGTCAGCTTGCCCGGAGGTGCCGATATTCAGGTCGCTCGACAGGTACGCGAACCGAGCATACGGTGGCAGTGGCACGTAAAATACCTGGTCAAGTGCGGTGTCTCCCGTGGTTACCGGAGAGCCCAAGGTTCGCGTCGTAGGGGAGCCTCGCGAGGAGATCGACATCGCCTCGATTGCGGCAATCCTGGTCGACGCCGCCCTCCTGATCGCGGAAGACGATCCTGCGGCAGCCAGACCTGCGTGCCAGACCGACGAGCACGATCGGAAGGCCGACGGCGCATGAGCGAAACGTCAAAGAAGAAGCGAGCGGTGCTGTACCTGCGGGTGTCCTCTCGCAGTCAGGTCGACACCGACTACGACCCCGAGGGGAATTCCATTCCGGCGCAGCGCAAGGCGTGCCTCCAGAAGGCCGAGGATCTCGGGTTCGAGGTCCTCGACGAGTATCTTGAGCCCGGCAAATCGGGGATGACCGTTGACGGGCGGCCGAAGTTCCAGGAGATGATGGCGAGGGTCCGCAACTCCAAGGATGTGGACGCCATCATTGTTTACGCGCGTTCGCGCATGCACCGCGATACGACCGATGCGGCGATCACTCGGCGGGAGCTGCGGAAGCTCGGGGTGCAGCTCGTCTCGATCATGGACTACACCGAGGACAGCTACATCGGTGATCTGGTGGCCGCGATCCTCGACGGTGTGAACGAGTACCAGTCGCGCGCGTCCGGGGCGGACGTGGCCTACAAGCTGGCCGCGAAGGCATCCCGCGGCGGTATCCCGTGCCTCGCCCCGCTCGGGTACCTGAACGTGGGGGAGAAGGTCGACGGGCGCGAAGTCCGGACCATCGCGGTCGACCCCAAGCGGGCGCCGTTCGTGGCCATGATGTTCGAGCTTTACGCGACGGGGAGGTACGGATTCAAGGATCTCCAGCGGGCGGTCACGGAGGCGGGGCTTCGCACTCGGCCCAGGAAGGACGTGCCCAGCGGTCGGCCGGTCACGATCGAGACCATTGGGCGGCTGCTTCGCGATCGCAGGTATCTGGGCCGTGTCGTGTTCAAGGGCAAGGAGTACGACGGGCGGCACGAACCGCTGATCACTCAGGAGCTGTTCGACAGGGTTCAGAGCGTGCTCGTGAACCAGCGCGGCGCGGGTACTCGCGAACGGGTCTACGACCATCCGTTGAAGGGTCTACTGTGGTGCGCGAACTGCCGGACGCGGTTCTACCTCGACACCGTCAAGAACCGGCGGGGCCTCATGTACTCGTACTTCCTGTGCAGCGGTAGGGCGAACAAGCACTGCCAGAGCCCGAGGTTGCCGGTCGCGAAGATGGAGGCTGCTGTTGCTGCGCACTATGCAACTTTGAACGTCCCGCCCTCGCTCGCGGGGGAACTGCGGGCGGCTGTCGACAAGGCGCTGCGGGAGAAGGGGCTGCTGACAGCGTCACTTCGGAAGAAGCTGGAGGCTGAGCATCGGCGACTGGTCGAGCAGCAGGACCAGCTCCTCGATCTCGTCGGAAATCCGGCCTGGCCGCAGGATCGGCTGGAGGCCAAGATGTGCCGCCTCCGCGATGAGCTGGCCTCGGTCGAGGAGCGGTTGAACGAAGTCGGGGACGTGAAGGTGGAGCGGGCTGGCGAGGCGATCGGGATGCTGCTGGGCTTGCTGGACGATCCGAGGCGGCTGTTGAAGGCGTTGCCGGAGGATTTCCACAAGCCTTTCCACAGGTCGTACTTCAAGAGGCTGCTTGTTTACGTCGATGAAGCGACCGGCGAGCCAAAGATCAGCGCGGACGAGATCAGTCCGCCGTTCACGCCGCTGCTGCCCGAGCAGCGCGATCATTTGCGGCCCGAAACGTCGAAAACCGGGCCGCTCATTGCGACCCGGTTTTCGGATAATGCTGGTCTTGCAGGGGCGACAGGACTCGAACCTGCAACCCTCGGTTTTGGAGACCGATGCGCTACCAATTGCGCCACACCCCTTTGGCCCGTCCGGTTGCCCGGCCTGGCCGCAACTATCTTACGTGGCGCGCGGAGGCCGGTGCAACCGGGTTGGGGCAGGTGTAATGGCTGGTTAGGAGGCCGGGACGACGGAGCCGTCGGCCCAGGTGTCGAGGATGAACTGCTTCACTTCGTCGGACTGGAGGAGCTCGGCGAGCTTCTGGATGTCCTCGTTGTCGGCGTTGGCGGCGGTGGTCACCAGGTAGTTGGCGTACGGGTTGCCGTCGGGGGACTCGCTGTAGAGGGCGTCCTCGGCGGGGCTGAGGTCGGCCTCGAGGGCGTAGTTGCCGTTGATGACCGCGGCGTCGACGTCCTCCAGGGAGAGGGCGAGCTGGGCTGCTTCGAGCGGGACGAACTCGATGTTCTTCGGGTTCTCCGCGATGTCGTCCTCGGTGGCGAGGGTCGCGTCCACGCCGTCGGCGAGCGTGATGAGACCCGCGTCGGCGAGGAGGGCCAGGGCGCGGCCGCCGTTGGAGCCGTCGCCGGGGATGGCGATCTGGGCGCCGTCGGGGATCTCCTCGACCGAGGCCACGGAAGAGGAGTACAGGCCCAGCGGCTCGATGTGCACGGCCGCGACGGTCACCAGGTCGGTGCCGTTGGCGGTGTTGTACTCGTCGAGGTACGGCTCGGTCTGGAAGAAGTTCGCGTCCACGGAGCCGTCCGACGTCGCCACGTTCGGCTGCACGTAGTCGGTGAACTCCTCGACCTCGATTGTCAGCCCGGCGTCGTCGGCCAGGTTCTCGGCGATGTAGTTCAGGATGTCCGCGTGGGGGACCGGCGTCGCGGCCACGACGACGGTGCCGTTCGTCTCGGTGGCCTCGGAGTCACCGGAGTCGTTGCCGCAGGCGGCGAGCGTCAGAGCGGCGGCTGCGGCGACCGAAGTCCCGATCAGGGCACGGCGATTGAACATAGTCTTCTCCTAATGAAGGTAGGGAAATCAGTGGTTTAGCGGCGGTCGAGGGTGCGGGCGCACCGGTCGCCGAGGATCTGGAAGAGCTGCACGAGCACGACGAGGATCACGAGCGGCCAGATCATGTACTCGGTCTCGAAGCGCTGGTAGCCGTAGCGGTACGCGAGGTCGCCCAGGCCGCCGCCGCCCACGATCCCGGCCATCGCCGAGTACGAGACGACCGCGACGAGGGTCACCGTGAACCCGCGGATCAGGCCGGGAGTCGCTTCGGGCAGCACCACTCGCCACACCAGGCCCGGCGTGGAAGCGCCCATCGACCTCGCCGCTTCGATCAAGCCCGGCTGGACCTCGAGGAGCGCGCCTTCGACGAGGCGCGCGAAGAACGGAATGGACGCGACCGTGAGCGGCACGATCGCCGCCTCCGTGCCGATGCTCGTCCCCGTGATCAAGCGGGTCAGCGGGACCACGGCGACCATGAGCAGCACGAACGGCGCACTGCGCCCGATGTTCACGATCAGTCCCAACGGCGCGTTCACGACCGCGATCGGCTTCGGGCCGGTCTTCGACGTGATGTAGAGGACGGTGCCGAGCAGGAGCCCGCCCACCAGGGTCCAAAGGCCCGCAACCGAAACGATGTGGAGCGTCTCCCAGAACGCCTCGGTCAGCAGCTCGACGAGCCGGTCGCCGGAGTTCACAGCGCCACCTCCTCGCCGAGCAGGCGGGCCGCGAGGCGCCGGGCCTGGCCGCCCAGGCGCGAGTCGGCGTCGGCCAGGAGCTCGGGGACGTTCCCGAGCTCCACGAACCGCCCGGACTCCATCACCGCCGCGCGGTGGCAGATCCGGGTGATGACCTCCAGCTCGTGCGTGATGAGCAGGACCGTCAGCCCCAGGTCGCGGTTGAGCCGCGCGAGCAGGTCGAGGATCTCGTCCGTCGTGTCGGTGTCGAGCGCGCTCGTGGCCTCGTCGGAGAGGAGCACGTCGGGACCGGACGCGAGCGCCCGCGCGATCGCCAGGCGCTGGCGCTGGCCGCCGGAGAGCTGGCCCGGGTAGGCCTTCGCCTTGTCGGACAGGCCGACCAGGTCGAGCAGTTCGAGGGCGCGCTCGCGGCGCGCGGCGCGCTTCACGCCGCGGAATCGGAGCGGGAGCGCCACGTTCGACGCGGCGTTGCGGTTCGACAGCAGGTTGAAGTGCTGGAAGATCATCGCGGTCTGGGACCGGGCCTCGCGCAGCTCGCGGCCGCGCAGCGCGGTCAGGTCGCGGCCGGCGACCTCGACGGTGCCCGCGTCGGGGCGGGTGAGGAGGTTCGCGGTGCGCAGCAGGGTCGACTTGCCGGCGCCGGAGCGGCCGAGGATGCCGAAGATCTCGCCGGGGGCGACGTCAAGGGAGACGTCGTCGAGCGCGACGAGGTCGCCGAAGCGCTTCGTGACGCCGGACAGGCGGATGCTGGGACTGGAGTCCATGAGAAGGGAAGGTCGCTTTCGCTGTGGGTGATCGCCGCTTCGGGGCGCGGCGGTGCGGGAGCCCTCAGCTGGCGCACATTCGGCAGCACGACGCGGCGGCGCGGTGGGCGTCGCTGAGGCGTTCGATGTGCTGCGAGTTCATAGCCTAGAAGTCAAGCAGGAATTCGTGCCGGATCCAAGCGGCTGTGACGAACGCCGCGTCAGCGGAACGACACCGAGCTGAGATAGGGTTCCGACCATGACTGTTGCGACGATTCCGGCTCCGGCGTTCGCGATCGAGCGGTTCCGACTCGCGAACGGACTGCGCGTGGTCCTCGCGCCCGACCCCGGAGCGCCCGTCGTCGGCGTCGCCGTGGTCTACGACGTGGGGATGCGGTCCGAGCCCGAAGGGCGCACCGGCTTCGCCCACCTGTTCGAGCACATGATGTTCCAGGGCTCGCACAACGTCGGCAAGGCCGAGCACATGCGCCATGTCCAGTCCGCCGGCGGCACCTTCAACGGCTCGACCCACATCGACTACACCGACTACTTCAACCTCCTCCCCTCGAACGGGCTCGAACTGGCCCTGTTCCTGGAGGCCGACCGCATGCGCGGCCCCGCGATCACCGAGGAGAACCTCGCCAACCAGGTGAGCGTCGTCAAAGAGGAGATCCGGGTCAACGTCCTCAACCGCCCCTACGGCGGCTTCCCGTGGATCAAGCTCCCGCCGGTCATGTTCGACACGTTCGCGAACTCCCACGACGGCTACGGCTCCTTCGTCGACCTCGACGCGGCCACCGTCGACGACGCCCGCTCGTTCTTCGACGCCTACTACCCGGCCTCGAACGCGGTCCTCTCCGTCGCCGGCGACTTCGACCTCGAGACCGCCCGCGACCTGGTCGAACGCCACTTCGGGAACGTCGAGGCGCGGCCCGCGCCCGTCCACCCCCCGTTCGACGAGCCCGACCTGACCGCCGAGCGCCGCCTCTCCTACACCGACGAGCGCGCGACCCTCCCGGCCGTCGCGGCCGCCTGGCGCGTGCCCGACCCGGTCGCCGAGCTCGACGCCTTCCTCCCGTACGTGGTCCTCGGCGAGCTGCTCACCGACGGGGACGCGTCCCGCCTCGTCGAGCGGCTCGTCCACGCCGACCGCTCCGCGACCGCCGTGGCCGCGCACTGCACGTTCATGGCCGAGCCGTTCGCGTCCCGCGGACCGACGGTGATGCTCGTCCAGGCGTTCCTGCCGCCGGGCACCGCCGTCGACGCCGTCCTCGGGACCGTCGACGAGGAGCTCGCGCGCGTCGCCGAGGGCGTCGACGAAGCCGAGCTCGACCGCGTCAAGGCCCGCGTCGCCGCCCAGCTGCTGCGCGGCGACGACTCGGTCATGGGCCGCTCGCGCCGGTTCGCGACCGCCGAGATCTTCCACGGCGACGCCGCCATGTCGACCCGCTTCGCCGCCCTGCTCGGCGAGGTCACCGCCGAATCGGTCGCGCAGGCCGCCGCCGCGCTGACGCCGAACCGCCGCGCCGTCCTCGAAGTCGTTCCCGGAGGAGCCCAGTGAGCAGCATTCCCGTCCCCGGTCTCGCGCCGGAAGTCCCGCTGTCCCTGCCGGTCCCGATCGAAAGGACCCTCGCGAACGGCCTCCGGGTGCTGCTCACGCGCCGCCCCGGCGTCCCGCTCGCCGAGGTGCGCCTGTCCATCCCGGCCGCGCACACCGACCTCGCCGCCGCCGACCTCCTCGCCTCGACCCTGTTCGCGGGCACCGAGACCGCGTCGCTGACCGACATCGCCCGCCGCCTCCAGAGCGTCGGCGGCGCCCTCGGCGCCGGGGCCGACCCGGACCGGATCGCCGTGTCCGGCAACAGCCTCGCCACGGGCCTGCCCGAACTCCTGGAGACCCTCGGCGACGTCCTCAAAGCCGCCGAGTACCCCGAGGCGCCCTTCGAGGTCGAGCGGTCCCGCATCATCGACAGCCTCTCGGTCGCCGAGCAGCAGCCCGACTTCCAGGTCAACCGCGTCCTCGACGCGCGCCTGTGGTCCGGCCACCCGTACGGCCACCAGCAGCCCACCGCCGCCGAGGTCGCCGACGTCCAGCGCCAGGCCGTGCTCGCACTGCACGCCTCGCGCGTCCACCCCGCGGGCGCCCGCCTCATCATCGTCGGCGACATCGACCCCGACAGCGCGTTCGCCGCGGTCGAGAAAGCCCTCGGCGACTGGAACGGCGCGGGCGAGCCCCGCACCATGGAGCCGCTCCCGGGCATCGAGCCCGGCCCGCTCGTCCTCGTCGACCGGCCCGGCTCCGTCCAGTCCGCGATCCGCGTCGCCTACCCGGCGGTCGAGCGGATCCACCCGGACAACGCGGCCCAGCACCTCGCCAACCTAGTCTTCGGCGGCTACTTCACCTCGCGCCTGGTCATGAACCTGCGCGAGACGAAGGGCTACGGGTACTCGCCGCGCTCGCGCGTCGACCACGCTCCGGCCGGGTCGATCCAGCTCGCCGCCGTGGACGTCGCCACCGAGGTGACCGCGCTCGCGCTCGCCGAGGTCCGCGCCGAGCTGCGCGGCATGGCCGAGAACCCGCCCGCCGGGGAGGAGCTCGACCTGGCGCGGCGGTACGCGCTGGGGTCGATCAAGCTCGCCACCGCCACGCAGGCGGGCGTCGCCAACTACATCTCCGTGCTCGCCGCCGCGGGCCTGCCGCTGTCGTGGCTCGCCGAGCACTCCGAGCGCCTGCGGGCCGTCACGCCCGCCGACGTGCAGCGGGTCGCGGCCGAGCGCCTCGACCCCGACCGCGCGGTCACCGTCGTCCTCGGCGACGGCGCCGAGATCCGCGAGTCCCTCGCCGAGCTCGGGGAGATCGCCGCGCCATGATGCACCCGCCGCTCGCGGTCGACGAGGTCGACCGGTTCGCCGCCCACCGCGGCGACGACGCCTGGCTCGGCGACGCGTGGGAGAAGGCGCAGATCGTCGTCTGCGACCCCGAGCGCGAGCGCATCGACGCCGACGAGGAGGGCCTGCGGTACTACGACGCGGGCTCGGCCCCCGACGGCCCGCGCGTCTACCTCGGCGGCGAGGACCCGCCGGTGTTCGCGGTCTTCGCGGACCTCCCCGACGGGCTCCCGGGCCGCTGGATCAAGCCGACGTGGGCGCCCCGCGACCTCGCGATCGCCGTGGAGGCCATCGGGATCGGCCACTGGCACGCGACCTACCGGTTCCACCCGACGACCGGCGAGCCGCTCAGCGCCCGCATGGCCGGGTGGGAGCTGTCGGGGACCAACGGCCGCCCGGTCTTCCCGCGCACCGACCCGGCCGTGATCGTCCTCATCGACGACGGCGCCGACCGGGTGCTCCTCGCGCAGCACCAGCGGTACGGCGGCCAGCCGAAACCCGCGGTGGCGCAGAACACGATCGGCGCGTCCGTCCAGTCGACCCGCAGCGGCCGGTACGCGTGCATCGCCGGATTCGTCGAGCCCGGCGAGTCCGCCGAGGCCGCGGTCCACCGCGAGGTCGCCGAGGAGGTCGGCATCCGCCTCGACCGCCTCGACTACGTCTCCAGCCAGCCGTGGCCCTACCCGCGCTCGCTCATGCTCGCCTACCGGGCCACCGCCGACCCGTCGCAGACCCTCGCGCTGCAAGCCGAGGAGATCGCCGACGCCCGCT
The DNA here is from genome assembly GCA_040643255.1 of Glycomyces sp. NPDC047369. Lineage (GTDB taxonomy): Bacteria > Actinomycetota > Actinomycetes > Mycobacteriales > Micromonosporaceae > Glycomyces. The sequence goes on from JBEYTX010000010.1 coordinate 151,372, forward strand.
GGTTCACCGCCGACGAGGTCCGCCGGATGTGGGTCGACACCGCCGACGGCACGCCGAGCGCGGTCCGGATCTCCGTGGCGCGCTTCCTCATCGAGAACTGGCTCGATGAAGAGGGCGGTCGCTAGACCACTCTTGGCGACGCTTGCGAGCCATAAATTTATATGGCCACAGCCGCTTCTTCGGCCTCTTCCTCGACGCCGGTGCGCTTGGCGGCGACCGCGCGCTGCGCGGTGAAGACGCCCGCGATGACGACGAGCCCGCCGATGACCTGCGGGACGGTGAGCGCCTCCCCGAGGAGGGCCCAGGCCGCGAGGGAGGCGATGACGACCTCCGCGTAGCCGATGGCGCCGGCCACCGGTGCGGACACGAACCGCAGGCCGCTCAGGCCCAGGCCGTACGCGACGCCGGTGCACAGCACCAGGGCGACGATGCTCGCGAGGGCCGTCGTGTCGACGCCGCCGAGCGTCACCTGCGAGGACAGGACCGCCCAGTCGAGCGCCCACGGGGCCGCGAGCGGAGCGAGCGCGACCGCGCCGACGGCGAAGCCGACCGCGAGGAGCACGCGCACATCGACTCGGGCCGTGAGCTTCTCGCCCGACAGGAAGTACGTGGCCTGGCACGCCGCCGCCGCGGAGCCCGCGACGAGGCCGACCGCGTCGAGGCGCAGCCCCGTCCAGACCTCCACGACGATGCACAGGCCGACGAGGCTCAGGAGCACCCCGATGACGGCCGAGCGCGGCAGGACCGTGCGCCGCACGAACCGCACCCACGCGACGACCACGATGGGGCCCATGAACTCCAGCAGGAGCGCGATGCCGACCGGCAGCCGCTCGACCGCGATGAAGTAGAACGCCTGCACCGCCGCGATCGCGGTGAGCCCGAACAGCGCCAGCGCGCCCCACGGCAGCCGCGTCCCGCCCCGCAGGGTCCGCACCAGCGGCACGGCCGCGACGGCGAGGGCCAGGAGCCCTACTCCGCAGATGCGCAGCCACGTGACCTGGATCGGGGTGAGCCCCGCCTGGATGACCACTTTGCCGAACGGGCCGCAGACCCCGAAGAACAGCGAGGCGGCGAGGACGAGGGTGACGCCGAGGGCGGCGCGGGGTGAGGTCATGGGGGCTCCGCTGGTGAGTGGGAGGGCTGGAGGCAGAGAAAAGGCCCGGGACGGATCCATCCCGGGCCTGAATGCTTAGCGACCACCCCTCGAAGTCGCTAAGCAAGCTTGACGAGTCAACTATAGGGCATCGTACCGGCTTTGTGTCCTAAACGTGACCATAGTCTCGGTATGTGGCACAGGTCAAGCGGCGATCTTCTCTTTCACCTGCGCCAGAGAGGGATTGGTGAGCGCGGAGCCGTCCGGGAACCGGACGGTCGGGACCGTGGCGTTGCCGCCGTTGACCCCCATGACGAACTCGGCGGCCGCCGGGTCCTCCTCGATGTTGACCTCTTCGTAGGCCAGGCCCTCCCGGTCGAGCGCGGACTTCAGCCGCCGGCAGTAACCGCACCAGGTGGTGCTGTACATGGTGATCATCGATCCTCCTTCTCCATCGACAGTAACGCGATACCGCCCCGGGGCATTCCTCCGATCGTGTCACTCCTCACGTTGGCCCCCATACGGGTGAGCGGTCCCCGAGTTCTCGTCGGAGGGCTCTGGAACACTGTCGGGATGAGCGCGCGCGACGAGGCCATCCACCTGCTCCTCTCCGGACTCGATCCCGAGCAGCGCGAGGCGGTGACCGCCGAACCCGGGCCGGTCTGCGTCCTCGCGGGCGCGGGCACCGGCAAGACCCGCGCGGTCACGCACCGGATCGCCTGGCGGGTCCTGCGCGGCGACATGCGCGGCCAGCACGTCACGGCCGTGACCTTCACCGCGCGCGCGGCGGGGGAGATGCGCGACCGCCTCCGCGGCCTCGGCGTCGCGGGCGTCAACGCCCGCACCTTCCACTCCGCGGCCCTGCGCCAGCTCCGCTACTTCGGCACCAAGCGCTTCGGCGGCCAGCTCCCCGAGCTCGTCGACTCCACGCTCAAGTTCACCGCGATCGCCGCGGCCCGCGCCGGCCTCCAGACCTCCCGCGCCAAGAACTACGACCTCACCACCGAGATCGAATGGGCCGCATCGTCCCTGATCGGCCCCGACGACTACGTCAGCGCCATCGCCGCGATCGGCCGCGACGCGCCCGCGGCCCCCGAGGACGTCGCGAAGGTCTACGCCGCCTACATCGAGGCGAAGCGCCGCGCCGGGGTCATGGACTTCGCCGACGTCCTCGCGTACACCGCCGACCTCATCACCGACGTCGAGTCCGCCGCCGACCAGATCCGCAACCAGTACCGGTTCTTCGTGGTCGACGAGTACCAGGACGTCACCCCGCTCCAGCAGCGCCTGCTCGACGCGTGGCTCGGCGACCGCGACGACATCACCGTCGTCGGCGACGCCAGCCAGACCATCTACTCCTTCACCGGCGCCACCTCCGAGCACCTCCTCGGCTTCACCCGCAAGCACCCCGGCGCCCAGCTCGTGCGCCTCGTGCGCGACTACCGGTCCACGCCGCAGGTCGTCGGCCTCGCCAACCAGATCATCGGCGAGTCCAAAGGGCGCGAGGCGAAGATGCGCCTCGAACTCGTCGGCCAGCGGCCCGACGGGCCCGCCGTCGCCGCCGAGGTCTTCGCCGACGAGGCCGAAGAGGCCGACATGATCGCGCGCCGCTGCCGCCAGCTCATCGCCGACGGCACCAGCCCCTCCGAGATCGCCGTCCTCTACCGCACCAACGCCCAGTCGCAGGCGTACGAGGAGGCGCTCGCCTCCTACGGCGTGCCCACCGTCGTCACCGGCGCGGCCCGCTTCTTCGACCGGCCCGAGGTCCGCCAGGCCGTCGTCGCGATGCGCTCGGCGGCCAAGACCGACATCGGGCGGATGCCGCTCACCGAGGCCGTCGCGGCCGCGCTCGACGCCGTCGGCTGGCGCGCCGACGCCGCCCCTTCCGGTGGCGCCCAGCGCGAAGCGTGGGAGGCCGTCGCCGCGCTCGCCTCCCTGGCGGAACAGTTCCTGGATCACCACCGCGCTGACCCCGACCAGGACGGCCCTGACCCGGACCTCGAGGCGTTCTGCGCGGAGCTCGGCCGCCGCGCCTCGGAGCAGCACGCGCCCGCCGTCGAGGGCGTCACCCTCGCGAGCCTCCACGCCGCCAAGGGCCTCGAATGGGACGCGGTGTTCCTCGTCGGCCTCGCCGACGGGACTCTCCCGACCACGTTCGCGCGCACCGAGACCGCGCTCGAAGAGGAGCGGCGCCTGCTGTACGTCGGCATCACCCGCGCCCGCGAGCGCCTCCAGCTCTCCTACGGCCTCGCCCGCAACGCGGGCGGGCGCGAGCGCCGCCTCACCCGGTTCCTCGCCCCGCTCGGCCTCGGCGGCTTCCCGAAGACGCCCGAGCCCGCGCTCGGAAAGCCCAAGTCCTCCAAGAAGACCGCGAAGGTCCTCGACTGCTCCGGGTGCGGCAAGCCGCTCACCGACGCCCGTGACCGCAAGCTCGGCCACTGCGCCGACTGCCCTGCCACGATGGACGAGGAGCTGTTCGAGCGGCTCCGCGACTGGCGCATCACCGTCGCCAAGCGCGACGGCAAACCGGCCTTCACCGTCTTCACGGATGTGACGCTGATCGCTATCGCGGAGCGCTGTCCGGGATCCGACAGGGAGCTGGCGGCCCTCCACGGCATCGGCAAGTCCAAGCTCGACAAGTACGGTCCGGCCGTGTTGTCCCTGGTCAACGGCGGTACCGTGGACGACGCGGTCGCCATGTGCGAGGAGGTCGGATGACTTCCCCCGGCGACCGCAAAAACTTTCTTTCAAAACCCCGGAAAAATACGTTGCGCTCCCGAACCTGTCGGGCGTAGCGTTGCTCAAGCCGGGGAGAGGTGTGTGCCTCAGCCCTCGGCAAGTAGGAGATGAAGACCAATGTTGACCATGGAACCCGGAAAGGAGGGGTAGACGATGTTGCTGCTCAGTGAACCCACGCAGACGACGACGTTCGGCGCGTCCGCGCATGAGTCGGCCATTGCCGTGTATCGCAACATCGCGCCCGTCTTCGTCCAGCTCCGTGGCACCACTCTGCCCGCTGCCGTCCTGACCACCACGGCTCCGAGCACCGTCAACTCCGTTGACAACACCGATATGGGCGCCGAGACCCTTCGCGGACGTGGCCGTGCAATCGCCGGCTTCGGTTGGCAGCCGGTCATCACCGGCTCTGAGAAGCGTCACGGCGTCACCCGCGGGAGACCGCCTCGAGATCACCACCGGTTGGGCTTACAGGAGAAAGCCCAGCTCGGAACTCTCGAGGCCGCGAATCCCGCAACCGGGATCGCGGCCTTTTTGTTTGGCGTGAAACGCCAGGTCGCGGCCCGTCAGTAGAAGAACAGACGAGACAGATTGCGAAGCAATTGAGTCCTCAGACAGCACTGATGCGACCGACCACCGACACGAGAGAGGAGACCGAGCCCATGACCGACACCCTCATCGGGCCTGAGCTGCGAGAGCAGGCGCGCGAGACCGGCAGCGACCTCGCCTGCCGCGAGTACGACGCGGACCTGTGGTTCTCGGAGCAGCCCACCGAGCTGGAGTTCGCCAAGTCCCTGTGCGCCGACTGCCCGGTGCGCCTGGAGTGCCTGACCGGCGCCCTCGAGCGCCACGAGCCCTGGGGCGTGTGGGGCGGCGAGATCTTCGAGAAGGGGAACGTCGTGGCCCGCAAGCGGCCCCGCGGCCGGCCCCGCAAGGACGCCGCGCTCGTCGAGCAGGCCGCGCAGGCGGAGCTCGCCGCGCGGACCCGGGAACTCGCGCTCGCGGGGGTGGCGGTGTCATGACCGTCGACTACCTGAGCCGCCACCTGAAGCGTGACGTCGGCGTTCAAGACCTCGGACCCTCCCTCGCGGAGGAGGTCGAGGCGGTCCGGCCGCTGGCGCCGACGACCGAGATGTTCGGACGCCTCCGCATGCGGAGCCTCTGGACCGAAGCCGGTTACAAGCGAGTCGGCCTCCGCGGCGGGAAGCACCGCCGCCGCAGGCATTGACCGCGCGATAACCGCGTTGGCTGAAAGGGCCCGTCCCCGAGAGGGGGCGGGCCCTTTCCGTTGTCCTAGGCGCGGTTCGGGTCGGTGCCCTCGGGGTCGGCGAAGCCCGGGAGCCACTCGACGAGGATCTCGCGCCAGTTCGCGGTCGCGCCGAGCTGGCACAGGACCCCGATCGAGCCCATCGTCACGCGGTGGATGAGCAGGTACGCGGGCGGGAAGCTCAGCTGCTTGTTCAGCTTCGCGGCCTCCGAGCCCTGGCCGGTCAGGCGGGTGCTCTCCTTGCGGAGCCACTCGCGCGAGAACCGGAACTCGTCGCCCGCGATCGGCTCCAGCATCGGCACGAGCAGGTCGAGCATCGCCTTCGCGTCGATGTGGAGCGACGGCGGGACGAAGCCCTCGCCGCGCAGGCCCGCCACGACGTCGTCGGCCCGGCCGTCGAGCGTCAGCCGCGTCAGGCGGCCCACCTGCACGGGCATCCCGCCGGGGAGGCGCGCGGCGGCGCCGAAGTCGTAGACGACGAGGCGCCCGTCCTCGCCGATCGCGAAGTTCCCCGGGTGCGGGTCGGCGTGCAGGAGCCCGGCGCGCTTGGGCGCCGAGAAGTGCAGGGTGCACAGGCGCAGCCCCGCCGCGTCCCGTTCCTCCTGGGTGCCCTCGCGGATGACCTCCGCGAGCGGGCGCCCGGGAAGCCACTCGGTGACGAGCACTTCGGGGCTGGCGTGGACGACCTCGGGGACCGCGATGAGCGGGTCGCCGCGGAAGGCCTCGGCGAACTGCTGCTGCGTGGACGCCTCCAGCTCGTAGTCGAGCTCCTCGAGCAGCCGCTCGCGCAGCTCCACGGTGATCTTCTTGACGTCGAAGTTCGGTTGCAGCACCTTGAACATCGGGGCGATGCGCGAGAGGTGCCGCAGGTCCGAGCGCAGGGCGTCGCCCGCGCCGGGGTACTGGATCTTGACGGCGACGGGCCGCCCGTCCTTCCACACCGCGCGGTGCACCTGGCCGATGCTCGCGGCGGCGGCCGGGGCGTCGTCGAACTCGGCGAACCGGTCGCGCCAGTCGGCGCCCATCTGGCGTTCGAGGACGCCGTGGACGCTCGCCACCGGCAGCGGCGGCGCCGCGTTCTGGAGCTTCGTCAGCGCCTGCCGGTAAGGCGCGGCGAGGTGCTCGGGGAGGGCCGCCTCGAAGATCGACAGCGCCTGGCCGAGCTTCATCGCACCCCCCTTGAGCTGTCCGAGCACGCTGAAGACGTGCTCGGCGGTGCGCCGCTGCGCCTGCTCGCTGAGGATCTCGTCGGCCAGTCCGGTCACGCGCTTGCCGAGGCCCACCGTCGCCCGGCCCGCCAGCCCCAAGGGGAGCGAGGCGAGCTTCATGCCCCGCACGATCGCCCGGCGCGGGAGGTCATCACCCGAATGGGCCGGTCCATGCCTGTCGCTCACGTTCCCAATGCTCTCACGGACGGGGCCGGTCGCGGAGGTCGAGCGCGCAGGGGAACCGCGTTCCCCGTATCACCCCTCCCCGCGTGCGGCCCGCGCGTGTCACCCGCACGAGTGAAGCGGCGCGGCGGGACTTACAGGCGTGAAATCTGTGGCATTCTGAGGCTGAACGGTTGCACAGCGTGACCGTCGCTACATGGGGGGTACCAGTGGCTACTGCTACGGAGACTTACAACGGGTACTGCGTCAAGTGTCGCGAGAAGCGCGACTTCGAGGGCACCGTCGTCGTCTCGGACTCGGGCCGCCGGATGGCCAAGGGGACGTGCCCGGTGTGCGGCACCAAGATGAACCGGATCCTCGGCAAGGCCTCGTGATCGCTGGCCGGAAGGTCGACCCCTCGTCGGATCCCACCATGCGGGAGACTGGCGGGGGGATTTTCATTGCATAGCACCATGCAAGCCGCAATCGAGACATCTGCGTTAGGCGATTGTCACCCCCGCGGATTAGTGTGCGTTCATGGCGCGCAAAGTGCATCCCCCCGTCGAAGTGCGGCGCTCTCCCCGGCGCCGTGCCACCGTAGCGGCCTACGAAGAACGAGGCCGCGTGGTCGTCATGATCCCCGACGCCTTCTCCGAGAAAGAGGAGCGCGAATGGATCGACCACATGCTCGCGAGGCTCCAGAGGCGCGAGGCCCGCGACGGCCGCGCGTCCGACGACGCCCTGCGGGACCGGGCCGTCAGGCTCGCCCGCCGCTACTACGCCGACCACCCCGAATGCGCCAGGCCCGAGAGCGTCCGCTGGGTCGACAACCAGCACCGCCGCTGGGGCTCGTGCACCCCCTCCGACGGCTCGATCCGGCTCTCGCGCCGGCTCACGATGATGCCGTCGTGGGTCATCGACTACGTCCTGCTCCACGAGCTGGCGCACCTGGTCCACCACGACCACTCGCGCCCGTTCTGGGACATGGTCGGCCGCTACACCAAGGCCGAGCGGGCCCGCGGCTACCTCGAAGGCATCGCCGACGCCGAGGCCAGCGACCCCCGCTAGCGCCCGGACGCACGGAACCGGCCGCCGAGGCGGCCGGTCGCTGCACCGCGCCTACTTCTCCTCGGGGTCGTCCCCGTCCTCGTCCTTCGGGTCGTTCACCGCGAGCTGGTCGAACATCGACAGGTCCAGGTCCTCCAGGGCCTCCGAGACCGCCGCGAACGACTCGGGCCGCTCCAGGTCGGCGGCGCTCGGCATCAGGTCCGGGTGCGCCCACACCGCCTCGCGCCCCTCGGTCCCGCGGGCCTCGGCCAGCGACTGCCACAGCCGCTCCGCCGCCCGCACCTTCGCCTGGTCGAGCTGGAGCCCGACGAGCGCCTCGAACGTCTGCTCGACCGGCCCGCCGGAGGCGCGGCGCCGCCGCGTCGACTCCATGAGCCGGTCCATGGTCGGCAGCCGCTCGCCGACCGCCTCGGCCACGACCGTGTTGATCCACCCGGCGATGAGCGCCAGGGTCGTCGCCAGCCGCGCCAGCGCGGCCTTCTGCTGCTCGGTGTCCTCGGGCTTGAACACCTCGCTGAGGTCGAGCGTCGCCGCCGCCTCCTGGTCGGTCAGGTCCATCTCCGACATGGCCTCCTCGATGGCGGCCTCGTCGATGCGGATCTCCCGCGCGTACGCCTCCAGCGCGCCGAGCAGGTGGGCGCGCAGCCACGACGCGTGCGTGAACAGGCGGTGGGCGGCCGCCTCGCGCAGCGCCACGAACAGGCGCACCTCCTCGACCGGGAGCTCCAGGCCCTCGGCGTAGGCGGCGATGTTGCCGGGCAGGAGCGCCGCGACACCGGTCTTCCCCAGGGGCAGGCCGACCTCCGTGGAGGACAGCACCTCCCCGGCGAGCTTCGCGAGGGCCTGGCCCATCTGCGCGCCGAACAGCGCCGAGCCGACCCCCTTCATGAGGTCGGCCATCGGGCCGAGCATCCCGGCCATCTCCTCGGGGACGAGCGTCTGCATCGCCTCGCCCATCTGGGCCGCGAGGGGTTCGGCGAGCTGCTTCCAGGAGTCCTCGGTGCGCGCGATCCACTGCTTGCGGGTCCACGCGTCGGTGGCGGTGACCCCGGAGGGCCAGTTGACGACCGAGTCGAGCCACAGGTCGGCGAGGCGCACGGCCTCCGCGACGTGCGCCTGGTCGGCGGGGCCGACGGTGTTCTCGGCCTCCAGCTCGGACTCGGCGAGCTGGCGCGCGAGCTGCCAGTTGACCGGACCTGAGGTCAGCGACTGCGCCATCATCTGCTGGAGCTGCTGCATCATCTGCTGCACGCGCGGATCGTTCGGGTCGGGCAGGTCGCCGCCCAAGTTCCCGAAGCCGAACGGAATATCGGAGCCCATGCGCCAACCGTACGTCAGAGGAGGGGGGCCGGGCCACGGCTGGCCGATCCGGAGGGCCCCCGTTCGCTGCGGGCCGAAAGCACGCGTGAGCTTGCGCATGTAGGCTTCCCGACATGCGAAGGCGAGGAATCACCGTCCTGTTGGGCGCCGTGCTCGTGGCGCTGCTGACCTGGCAGGCGCTCTCGATGGACGTCGCCTACGTGGTGTTCAGCCCCGGCCCCACCGAGGACGTCCTCGGTGCCGAGGAGATCGACGGCGTCGAGCACCCCATCATCACCGCCGAGACGGAGTACCCCTCGGAGGGGCAGCTGCGCCTCACCACCGTGCGCGTCAAGCAGTCGGTGACCCTCGCCCAGGCGCTCCGCTACTGGGTGTCCAATGAGTACGCGATCATCCCGCGCGACCTCATCTACCCGCCCGGCGAGTCCGAGGAGGAGATCGCCGAGGAGCAGGAGGCCGACTGGGTCGAGTCCCAGTCGAACGCCGAGCAGGCCGCCCTGGCGTACCTCGGCGAGCCCGCCGTCATCTCCGTCGTCGCCGACTCCGCGGGGCTCCTCGCAGGGGACGTCGTCACCGCGGTGGACGGGACCGCCGTCACCTCCCTGTCGGCCCTGGCCGATTACGCCGACAGCGAAACCACGGTGACCGTGACGCGCGCCGGCGCCCCCGTCGAGGTGCCCGGCGTGGTCCTCGGCGACGCCGACCTCCAGTCCGTCCACGACGACCCGTACGGGATCGAGATCGACACCGAGGCCCTCGACATCGGCGGCCCGTCCGCGGGCCTGATCTTCGCGCTCGGCATCGTCGACCGGGTCACCGAGGGCGACCTGACCGACGGGATGGTCGTCGCCGGGACCGGCGAGATCGATCCAGAAGGGAACGTCGGCGGCATCGGCGGGATCCAGCAGAAGATCGCCGGATCGGCGGAGGCGGGCGCCGAGGTCTTCCTCTCCCCGGCTTCGAACTGTTCGGACGCCGTCACCGGCGCGCCCGCGGACATGACTATTGTCAGAGTCGAGACGCTCGAAGACGCGGTCTCGGCGCTCGAGACCCTAGCGGCCGGCGGGGAAGTCACGACCTGCTGACCCCGCCCGCGCCGCCAGACCCTAAGGAGTTGCTTCAGTGGCGAACCGGACGCCCGCCCCACCACGGATGAGCCGACGAGGACGCTACGTCCTGATACTCCTCGTGGGCGCGATTGTCCTGCTCTCGGTGCTCGGCTGGCTCGTCAGCCTCCGCACCGACTACCTCTGGTACGACTCCGTCGGGTACACCTCGGTGTTCTCGACGATGATGTGGACGCGCCTGGCGATGTTCGGCGTCTTCACCCTCGCGATGGCCGCCTGGTGCGGCCTCAACCTCTACCTCGCCTACCGCTTCCGGCCCGACACGTGGCCCGCGACGAGCGAGCAGGAGGGCCTGGAGCGGTACCGCGAGCTCATCTCCCCGAAGGCCGGCTGGTGGATCGGCGGCGTCGCCGTCGTCGTCGGCGTCTTCGCGGGCATGTCCGCGCAGAGCCGCTGGGAGACCTGGCTGCTGTTCCGCGAGGGCGGCCAGTTCGAGTGGACCGACCCGGTCCTGAACATGAACGCCGGATTCTACGTGTTCCGGCTCCCGTTCTGGCAGTTCCTCATCGGCTTCGGGTTCGCCGCGGTCGTCGTCGGCATCCTCGCGTCCCTGAGCGCCTACTACCTCTACGGGGCGCTGCGCTTCTCCGGCCAGGGCGACCGCATGACGAACGTCGCGCGCATCCACCTGTCGGTCCTCGTCGCGCTCTTCCTGGGGCTCAAGGCCGTCGCGTACTACTTCGACCGCTTCGACTTCACCACCCAGGAGAACCCGGTCACCGACATCGTCGGCGGCGGGTACACCGAGATGACCGCCCTCATGAACGCCAAGAACGCGCTCATCTGGGTCTCCGTCATCGCCGCGGTCGTCATCCTGGTCTTCTCGTGGGGCTTCACCCGCTCGCTCGCGCTGCCCGCCGCGGCCCTCGGCCTCGTCGTCGTCACCGCGATCGCCGCGGGCGGCATCTACCCGGCCGTGGTCCGCAACTTCCAGGTCGAGCCCAACCGCCCCCAGCGCGAAGGCGAGTACGCCCAGCACACCATGGACGGCACCAGGTTCGCCTACGGCATGGAGGACCTCGACACCGTCACGTACGGCGTCGCCTCGCAGCCGAACGCGACCGCGATGTCCGAGGACCAGTCCACGGTCCCGTTCGTGCGGCTCATCGACCCGTTCGTCGTCTCCGACGCGTTCACCCAGGCGCAGCAGCCGCGCAGCTTCTACGACTTCAACGAGAAGCTCGACATCGACCGCTACACCTACACTGAGGAGGACGGCACCGAGGTCACGCAGGACTTCGTCGTCGGCCTCCGCGAACTGAACCCGGGCCAGCTCACCGACGAGCAGCAGGACTGGACCGTCGCCCACACCGTGTACACGCACGGCTGGGGCTTCGTGTCCGCGTCGACGACCGAGAGCGACAACGGCGCCCCCTGCTTCACCTCGGGCGTCCTCTCCGACGACCCGGGCAACTGCCAGATCGGCAACGACATCATCGACGTCGAGAAGCCGCAGATCTACTACGGCCTGCTCAACAACGAGTACGCGATCGTCGGCGTCCCCGAGGGCGACACGCCCCGCGAGTACGACCGCCCGACCGACGTGGCCGTGGCCGACGAGGACTCCCAGGAGGAGCCCGCCGAGGAGATCGGCGACGACCGCTACACCACGTACGAGGGCGAAGGCGGCGTCGAGGTCGGCTCGGTCGCGCGGCGCCTGCTGTACGCGTGGGAGTTCCAGGAGCCGCGGTTCCTGCTCTCCGACCAGATCAACGAAGAGTCGCAGCTGCTGTACAACCGCAACGTCCGCGAGCGCGTCCAGATGGTCGCCCCGTTCCTGACCGTCGAGGCCGACCCGTACCCGGCGGTCGTGGACGGCGAGATCGTGTGGATCGTCGACGGCTACACGACGACGAACGAGTTCCCGTACTCCGACCGCGTCAACCTCGCCGACGCGACGAACGACACCTACTCGGGCCAGGGCGTCGCCAACCAGGCGTCCGAGGAGATCAACTACATCCGCTCCTCGGTCAAGGCCGTCGTGAACGCCTACGACGGCTCGGTGAAGCTGTACGAGTTCGACGAAGAGGACCCGATCCTCAAGGCGTGGAACGAGATCTACGGCGGCGACCTCATCATCCCGAAGGACGAGACCCCCGAGGCCCTCGTCGACCACTTCCGGTACCCGCAGGACATGTTCAAGATCCAGCGGAGCCTCCTCCAGCGCTACCACGTGGACGAGTCCCGGACCTTCATCGAGGGCGGCGAGGCGTGGGCGACCACGAACGACCCGTCCCAGGCCCAGTCGGTCACCCAGCCCGCCTACTACGTGTACGCGACCTACCCGGAGCAGGACCAGCCGTACTTCCAGCTGACCAGCACCTTCACGCCGAGGAACCGGGAGAACGCGCTCGCGTCGCTCATGTCGGGCTACTACGACGAGAACGGCGATCCGAAGCTGACGGTGTACGACGTCGTCGGCGGCGACGACCAGTCCGTCAGGCAGATACACCAGATCATCACCTCCACGCCGGAGGTGGTGACGACGCTCCGCGACGCCACCCAGGCGGGCACCACGGTGGAGTGGGGCAACCTGCTCGCGCTGCCCGTCGGCGACGGCATCCTCTACCTCGAACCGATGTACCTGCGCAGACAGGCGGGCGGCCAGGGCGAGGACCTGCCCCGGCTGACGAACGTCGCGATCAGCTACGGCGGCTACGTCGGCTTCGCGCCGACGTTCGAGGAGGCCGTGGCGATGGTGGTCGAGAAGTACGTCTCGGGGGCGCCGAGCGAGGCCGAGCAGACCGAGGGCGAGGACGGCGCGACCGAGTCCCCGTCCGAGACGCCCTCGGAGACGCCGTCGACCGAGACCCCGACGACCGAGGCGCCCGGTACCACCGAGCCGCCGGAGGTCGAGGCCGCGATCGAGAACGTCCTCGCCGCGCAGCAGGCGTACGAGGAGGCCCAGGCCTCGGGCACGAACGAGGAGGAGGGCCGCGCCCTCGACGACCTCCTCGCCGCGCTCGACCAGCTCGAAGCGGCCCGCGCCGCCGCGGGGCAGTAAGCAGCACGACGGGAAGCGCCCGGGGCCGATCGGCCCCGGGCGCTTCGTCGTCTTCGGCTACTGCCCGTCCCCGCCGGGGCCGGGGGTCTCCTCCGACTCGGACTTGCACGCCTCGGCGTCGGCCGCCCGGCGCACGGTGATCTGCACCGTCGAGCCCTGGTCGGCCTCGCTGCCGCCGCCGGGGGACTGGCGCACGACGCTGCACTTCGCGTCGCCCTCCCCTTCGTACTCGACGGACGGGGTCAGTCCCGACTCCTCGATCCGCGCCCGCGCGTCGGCCTCGGTCTGGCCGACCACGCCGGGCACGGTGGCCTTCGCGGGCGGCGCGGGGGTGGAGCTGCTCTCGGTGGGGCTCGCCGACCCGGTCGGGTTGAGCGACGGGCCGGGCGAGACGGGCGCGGACGGGTCGGTCCCGCCTGTGGCGGAAGCGGAGTCGCTCGGGTCGGGCGTGGTCGCGCCCTCCTCGTCGCCCTCGTCGTCCACCCAGTAGCCGTCGTCGCCGTCCTGGCCCTGCACGTCGGTGTCGGCGGTCCCGGACCGGTTCGCCAGCGGGCCGTCGCCCCCGTCGCCGTCGCCCCACGGCAGGGTCGTGGCGATCGCGCTGACCGCGGCGATCCCCGCGAGGGTCCCGGCGAGCGAGATCCACAGGCCGCGGCGCCGCGGCCTGTCCCGGGCCGGCGCCTGCGGCGGCGGGACGATCCCGGTGGGCGGCGTCGGGGCGCGGTGCGAGCCGGTGACCGGCGGCAGCGAGTGCCCGTCCGTGCGGTACGCGGCGTGCTGCCCGGTGGAGGCCGGCTCGGCCGGGCGCCGGTGCGCGCCGGTCTGCGGCCCCGTCTGCTGGTGGCCGGTCTGCGGCGACTGCGGGACGGGTGACGCGTGCGGCGAGTGCGCGGCGGACGGCTCGTTCACGTCCCGCCGGTCCATCACCCGGGTGCGCGCGGGCGCGTTGCGCGGCCGCGTCAGCAGCGCGGTCCGCACCTCCTTGCAGGCGGTCGCGAGCGCGGCCGCGTCGGGCCAGCGCGAGGACGGGTCCTTTTGGAGCGAGCGCCGCACGATCTCGGTGACCTCGTACGGGATCTCGGCGGGCAGCGGCGGCGGGGCGTTGCGCAGGTGCGCCGAGAGCACACCGAGCGGGGTGTCGGCGCGGAACGGCGGCGCCCCGGCGAGGCACTGGTGGGCGACGACGCCCAGCGAGTACAGGTCCGATGCGGGCGTGAGGTTCTCGCCGGCGGCCTGCTCGGGCGACATGTACGTGACGGTGCCGAGCACCACGCCGGTCGTGGTGAGCGTGAGGTTGTGGTTCGCGCGGGCGATCCCGAAGTCCACCAGGACGACCGAGCCGTCGCCGCGGACGAGGATGTTGCCGGGCTTGATGTCGCGGTGGACGATCCCGGCGGCGTGCGCGACGTGGAGCGCCTCGGCGACGCCGCCGACGACCTGGAGGGTCTCGGCGGTGCCGAGCTTGCCCCAGAGGCCGAGGAGCCGCGAGAGCGGCTTGCCGTCGACGAACTCCATGATGAGGTACGCGAGCTGGGCGTCCTCGTCCTCGATCTCGCCGTAGTCGTAGACCTCGACGATGCCCGGGCCCTGCATGACGGCGATGGCGCGGGCCTCGCGGCGGAACCGCTCGCGGAAGCCGCGGTCGTCGACGAGGTCGGCGAGGAGCACCTTCACGGCGACGGTGCGCCACAGGATCGTGTCGGTGCCTTCCCAGACGTCCCCCATGCCGCCGCCGCCGACGCGGCGTTCGAGCCGGTAGCGCCCGTCCAGGACATCGCCGGCCTTGAGGTTGCGCGTGCTCAGCATCGGGCGGCTTTCCCCTTCTCGGCGAAGCCCTGCCAACCGCTGCTTCACCCCCTCGGCGACGCTTGCGAGCCGTGAATTTGGCAAGCGTCGGATGATCTCTCCCGGGTCTAACGACCGGGGGCCGCTGAGGCTACGCGCTGGATCGGGCGATCTTCGGATCCGTCGCGTTTTCGGGGGAGGCCGCCGCGGCGCCGCTGCCGTGCGGCGCCGCCGGTCAGTGCTCGGGGAGGCCGGTGAGCGCCAGGGACCGGGACGGGGCGCTCACGCCGGCCCCGTCGTCGGGAGCGGGAGCCGCGGCGGGGGCGTCGGACTGGTGCACGGCCTGGCCGAGCTGGCCGTCCCAGCACGCCCACGAGTGGCAGGGCCAGGACTGGCCGCAGTGGCCGCACACGGGGTGCTTCGCGCCCTGCTGGTCGAGTGCGGGCGTGTGGCGCTTCCACCAGCGCGCCTGGACGCGCCAGAGGCTCGGCACCAGCACTTCGCTGGGCGGCTCGTCCGGCGGCGGATTGTCGAGTGTGTACGGACTGCGCAACGCAGGCTGCCTTTCAGGTCATCGTGACGGACTGGATCCCTTGTGGCCCTGCGTGATCGGGCCGAGGAACCGCAGTGTGCCCTGGTCGTCGCCGAGGTGCGGTGTCGAATCGGTACAGTCGGGGGAGGCGGGTAGCCCCTCCGTACAGTAGAATTGCACATGCAGATTTTGGATGCAAGAGGTATAACCGGATCGGGTGGCGATTCCTCCTCCCGACAGGCGCGACCGGACGAGCGGCCAGAAGTCCTCCCCAACCGGTGCGTCCTCACCGAATCCGGAGAGATCAGGGTGTCAAATGGGAACATCGAACGACAACGCTGACAGCGATCTGCCGAAGAAGTTGGGAGGCAAGGCGATGCCTTCGAGCGGCAGCCCCACCGTCCGTCGCCGCCGCGCCGGGAAGATCCTGCGGGACCTGCGCGAGAAGTCCGGGAAGGGCGCCGACGACGCCGCGGCCGCACTGGAGGTCACCAGCTCCACGATCTACCGCATGGAGCTCGGGCGCGTCGGCATCAAACCCCGCGACGTGCAGGCCCTCGTCGAGGTCTACGGCGTCGAGGACGCCGAGCTCGTCGACGAGCTGGTGCGCCTGGCCCGCGACGGCCGCAAGCGCGGCTGGTGGGCCCGCTACTCGGACACCATCTCCCCGCCGTACGCGACCTATGTGGGCCTGGAGCAGGACGCCTCCAGCCTGAACGTCTACGACGGCCTCATCATCAACGGCCTCCTCCAGACCCGCGAGTACGCCCGGCACACGTTCAGCATGGTCCCTGAACGCTCTCTGCGGTACATGGACCAGCGGATCGACCTGCGCATGGAGCGCCAGCAGCGGCTCCGCGGGGACCTGAAGATCTGGAACGTCATCGACGAGGCGGCCATCCGCCGCGTCCTGGGCGGTCCGAAGGTGATGATCGACCAGCTCCAGAACCTCCTCGAGCTCGGCTCGCTGCCGAACGTGCACCTTCAGGTGCTGCCGTTCGAGGGCGGGGCCTACCCGGGGATGCTGTCCTCGTTCACGATCCTCGGCTTCGGGGAGCTCGACGGGGAGGTCGACCCCGGCTACCGCCACCCCGACGTGGTCTACATCGAGGGCCACAACGGCGACGTCTACGAGGAGGGCGAGGACGTGGAGCCGTTCCACGAGATCTTCGGCTTCCTCCGCTCGGCCGCGCTCGACCCCGGGCGCAGCCTCGAGTTCATCGAGCGCCAGGCCCACCACCTGAAGTCGCTCTGAAAGCCGATGCGAGGGGGCGGCCACCGCGGAAGGCGGCCGCCCCCTCGCTCCGTCCCTACCTGCCGGATGTCCGCAGCAGCGAGGCCCAGTCGGCCCGACTGGCGTGAAGGATCGGGCTCACCGTCAGCTTGGTGTCCCTGATCTCCACGCCCTCATCGGCGAGCCTGGCCTCAACGCAAGCCCCGTTCGGGCCTGACCTGCTGCTCTTCCTCCATGTGTGGGTCAACATGGATCTCCTCCTTCCAAGGAGCCTTTCGAGTCCCCAGGACGGCTCTTACCATAGCCGCCGCGTGGCAAGCGAAACGTCGACTATCCGTCACTATCAGGTTTTGGACAGACGCGTGTCGGTGTTCCCTGAATCGCTGCGGCGCATGCGGCCTCGGCGTTTTCCCGAAAACCACTCGCGCACTGTGCGAGTGACATTCACTCCAACGGGATCGGCCGGTCGGCGCGCCCGTGGACGAATCGCGGCATGCGCATGTCTGCATGTGTATGGCGGACGCGGGCGCGCGGGTTGGCCGGGCCCCCTCCGAGGAAGCCCTCCAGGAGAGCACGGTTCCGCGGCATTTTCCCGAGAATTCACGGAATCGCCGAACCAGGGGGACTTTCACAATTGCAGGGCCCGAATGGAATAATATTCAGACCGACATCAACAACACTGGTCACGGGGGGTGACGATGAAAGACGCCATTGAAACCTCTACCATCGCGTTCGCCGCAATCGTCGCGATCGTCCTCATCTTCGCAGCGGTCCTCGGACTGCGGTCCTTCATCGAGGGACGGCGCCGCCGAAAAGCCCGGGCCAAGACCGACGCCGAAGCGTGGACCGAGCTCCTCGGGAAGCAGCTCCAGATCGCCCCGGCCTCCGTCGGCGACACCGAGGCCGCGGCGGCCCTGGACCGCGCCCGCAAGCTCCACTACGGCGCCGTGCAGAAGCTCAAGACCGCCAAGAAGACCAAGCAGTTCGAGCGCATCCGAACCTATGCGCTCGCCGGGCTGCACAACCTGAACATCATGCGCCGCCGCCTCGGCAAGGCACCCGGACCCCAGGGCCCGATCCCGTTCAACGCGGGTGCGAACGCCAAGGCGTCCAAGCGCGACGACAACATCCGCGACGTCGCGACCGGGCCGTCCACCGGACTGCCCTTCTAGGGACCGAGCAACGCGAAAAGGGGGCGGCCGGTCGGCCGCCCCCTTCTCCGTATCGCCTACTCGACTTCCTGGCGCCGCGGCGACAGCAGGTCCATGACCCACATCGCGATCCACACGATGATCGCGCCCCAGAACGCCGGCCAGAAGCCGTCCACCGCGAACCCGAGCGACAGCTGCTCCGACACCCAGCCGGTGAGCCAGAACATGAGCGCGTTGACGACCAGGCCGAACAGGCCCAGCGTCAGGACGTACAGCGCGCAGCCGACCATCATCACGATCGGCTTCACCAGCGTGTTCACCAGCGTGAAGATCAACGCCACCAGCAGGAGCGACACGAACTTCGCGCCCGTGGAGTCCCCGTACAGGGTGATACCGCCGACGATCGCCGTCGCGAGCCACAGGGCCAGCGCCGTCAGCACCAGCCGTATCAAGAATCTGAACATGGCGCCAAGTATCGCCGCCGCTCCCGCCCGCCGTCCAGTTTCCGCCGATTCCAAGGGGACCCGGCGCGAGACCGAGCCGGGCCCTCGCGTTCACCGCCGGTTCACCCGAGAGTGAGGCCGCCGCCACTCCACCGGCCTATCCTCGGCGCAGCCCTGCTTGACATCCCGACCTGCGTCCCATGCAGAAGGAGCGATCATGAGCGACCCGGCCCTGTCCGCGGCCCGCCCCACCGTCGACCCGCGGCGCCTGACCGCGGCGCCCCAGCCGGCGCACCAGCGGGCCCCCGGCGGCGGCGCCGGCACCGCCACCGTCTTCGACATCAAGGACGTCGACGTCTTCTACGGCTCGTTCCACGCCGTCAAGAACGTCAACTTCACCGTCGCCAAGAACGAGATCACCGCGCTCATCGGCCCGTCCGGCTGCGGCAAGTCCACGCTGCTGCGCTCGCTCAACCGGATGAACGACCTCGTGCCCGGCGCCCGCGTCGCCGGTACGGTCGCCTACCGCGGCAAGAACATCTACGACCAGGGCGTCGACCCCGTCGAGGTCCGCCGCCGCATCGGCATGGTCTTCCAGAAGGCCAACCCGTTCCCGAAGTCCATCTTCGACAACGTCGCCTACGGCCCCCGCATCCACGGCGTCAAGCGCTCCGAGCTCGCCGGCATCGTCGAGGACTCCCTCAAGAAGGCCGCCCTCTGGGACGAGGTCAAGGACAAGCTCAAGCAGAGCGCCCTGGCCCTCTCCGGCGGCCAGCAGCAGCGCCTGTGCATCGCCCGCACGATCGCGCTCGCGCCCGAGGTCGTCCTCATGGACGAGCCCTGCTCGGCGCTCGACCCGATCGCGACCGCGCGCATCGAGGAGCTCATGGTCGACCTGGCCAAGCAGTTCACGATCGTCATCGTCACGCACAACATGCAGCAGGCCGCCCGCGTCTCCGACAAGACCGCCTTCTTCTCCACCGAGGTCAACGAGCTCAGCGACACCCGCACCGGCGTCCTCGTCGAGTTCGACGACACCCAGCGGATCTTCACCACACCCTCCGACGAGCGCACCGAGAACTACGTGACCGGCCGCTTCGGCTAGACCCGGACACGAGGAAGGGCCCCGCCGGGAGGCGGGGCCCTTCCGTTTTCGCGAGACCAGGTTCGCGGCGCGCTAGCGCTTGTCGATGGCGAAGCGCGACGCGATGATCCGGGACAGGATGGTGAACACGAAGACGATGGCGATCAGGGTCAGGGCCGCGCCCCAGGCGCGCTCCTGCGAGGCGGCGAACGGCTGGCTCGCGTTGCGGAAGATCTGCGCCGCGAGCGTCGTGTTCTGGCCGTCGAACAGGTCGGGCTTGTAGATGTAGGTCAAGCCCACCGTGACGATGATCGGCGCGGTCTCGCCCGCGGCGCGGGCGACGGCCAGCAGCGAGCCCGAGGTGATGCCCGACGAGGCCGCCGGGAGCACCACGCCCAGCGTCGTGCGCCACTTGCGCGCGCCCAGGCCCGACGAGGCCTGACGCAGCTCGTCGGGGACCAGCCGCAGCATCTCCTCGGTCGAGCGGATCACGATCGGCAGCATCAGGCACGCCAGGGCCAGGGCCCCGCCGAAGCCGGTCTTGTCGCCGATGACGATCACGTAGCCGACGTAGATGAACAGGCCCATCATGATCGACGGGACGCCGGTCATGACGTCGGCCATCGTCCGGATGAACCGCGCCAGCGGCTTGTTCTTGCCGTACTCGTTCAGGTAGACCGCGCCGAGCACGCCGATCGGGATCGACATCAGCGCGGCCATGCCGGTGATCGTGAGCGTGCCCAGGATCGCCGGGCCCATGCCCGGGCCCTCGGTGCGGTAGTTCCGCGGGATCTCGTCGATGAACCACGCCAGGCTCCACGCCGACGCGCCCTTCGAGATCACTTCCCACGCCACGAGCGCCAGCGGCAGCGCCGCGACGAGCACGCACAGCGCGATCAGCGAGGTCGCGGCCCGGTTCGCGAAGGCCCGCCGGAACGACAGGTTGCGGCCGGACAGGTCGGGCGGGGTCCGCCCCTCCAGAGTCGTCATGAGTGGGCACCCTTCATCTTGATCTCCGCGCGCCTGACCACGGTGCGGGCGAGGAAGTTGATCAGGACCGTGATCGCGAACAGCACGACGCCGATCCCGATGAGGGCCTCGGTGTGCATGCCGCTCGACTCGCCCCACTGCTGGGCGATGACCGCGGCCATCGTGTTGCCGGGCTCGAACAGGTTGGTGCCGACGGTGAGCGAACCGCCGATGACCAGGGCCACCGCGATCGTCTCGCCCATCGCCCGGCCCAGGCCGAGCATCGAGGCGCCGACCAGGCCGCCGAACGAGTGGGGGAGGATCGCGCCCTTGATCATCTCCCAGCGGGTCGCCCCGAGCGCGTACGCGCCCTGCTTGTCGATCTCCGGGACGGTCGCGAAGACCTCCCGCGAGATCGAGGTGATGATCGGGATGCACATGACCGCGAGGATCAGCCCGGCCGTGAAGTAGTTCCGGCCGGTGTTCGTCTCGTCGAAGATCGCGTTCAGGCCCGGGATCGGGGCCACGACGCCCGCCCACCACTGGTAGACCGGGGTGACCCACGGGATGAGGACGATGCTGCCGACCAGGCCGAACACCACCGACGGGACGGTGGCGAGCAGGTCGACGATCGTGACGATGTACTTGCGGGAGCGCCGGTGCGCGACCTCCGTGATGAACAGCGCGATCCCGATCGACACCGGAACCGCGACGACCATCGCGATCACCGAGGTCACCAGGGTGCCGTACAGGAACGGGAGGGTCCCGAAGATCTCGTCGCCCGGGACCCAGTCGGTCCCGGTCAGGAACTCGACCGGGTCGTGCGCGATCGCGGGCCACGCCTGCACCGACGTGGTCACCAGGATCAGGCCCAGGACGATGAGCACGGTCAGGCCGGCGAAGGTCACCAGCCCGGTGAAGCCCTTGTCGGTCCGGCGGGAGCGAGCCTCCCCGCCGAGGTCCACCTGCGGGGGCGATTCGGGGGATGCCGTAGTGGTCAAGAGAGTCTCTCCGTTTTCGTGAGCGGAGCGGCCGAAAACCCCAGCGGCGCTGCGGCCGTTGGGGTCGTCGGTTCCGTGGTCCTAGGCAATCGTCTCGTTCAGGGCGTCGACGGCCTGCTGGCGCAGCGCGTCGGGGAGCGGGGCGAAGTTGTTGTCAGCGGCGATGTCCTGGCCGTCCGTGAGCAGGTAGTTCACGAACTCCTTGACGCCGGCGGCGACATTCTCGTCCTCGTACTCGGTGTGGAGCAGGATGTACGTCGGCGCGACGATCGGGTAGGTCTCGGCGCCGGCCGCGTTCAGCGGGTTGTACGACAGGTCCTCGGCGACCTCGGCGCCCTCGAGGGCCGCGGTCGTGGCGTCCAGCGTCGGCTGGATGAAGGCGCCGTCGGCGTTCTCGATCGACGCGGTGACCAGGCCGGTCTCCGCCGCGTCGGCGAGGTCGACGTAGCCGATCGCACCCTCGGTCTGGGTGATGACGGTCGCGACGCCGGTGTTCTTCTCGCCGCCGATGGAGCCCTCGGGCCAGGTGATCTCGTCACCCGCGCCGAGCGTCCACGCGTCGGTGGCCTCGTCGAGGAACTTGGTGAAGTTCGAGGTGGTGCCCGAGCCGTCCGAGCGGTGCGCGATCGTGATCGCGGTGTCCGGAAGCGTCACGCCCTCGTTGGTGGCGGCGATCGCGGGGTCGTTCCAAGTGGTGATCGCGCCCTGGAAGATGTTGGCCAGCGTCTCCTGGTCGAGCTGGAGGCCGTCCACACCGGGCAGGTTGTAGGAGATCGTGATCGGGGCCGCCACGGTCGGGATGTACTGGAACGAGCCCTCTGCGGGTCCGTCGCCGTCCTTGACCAGGGAGTCGGAGCCCGCGAAGTCGTTCAGGCCCTCGCCGAACTCGGACTTGCCGGTACCGGAGCCCACGGCGTTGTAAGTGACGATCAGTTCCGGGTTGACCTCGGCGTACGCCTCGATCGCCGCGGCATAGAACGCGTCCGGGAAGGAGGCGCCCGAACCGGTGATCTCGCCCGACACCAGGTCGCCGTCGCCGGCCTCGTCGTCGCTGCCGCCGCCGCAGGCCGCCATGCTCATGGCGAGCGCACCCGCGGTGATGGTGCCGAAAATGGTCCGGCGGTTCAGTTTCATGTTCACAGCTGGTCTCTACTCCGTCTCCCGGAACGGGCCCGGGTCGCTTCTTCACTGTCCGCAGCCATCAAACCCAGAGCCGGTGTTCACCCGCTGACGTGAAGCTGAACTCAAGGTGAACGACTGAGCGCGATTCGCAACCGCGCCGAAGAGACCGAAAAAGCGGGCCGCTGACCTGGGACTTTAACCCGGCCTCGGCCCGCTCGTGACCAGACCGTTATGAACGGTCGAGGTGAACGTCCCCTGTGACGGCGTAGACCACCTGATGCGAGATGCGCACCGCGTGGTCCCCGAACCGCTCGAAGAACCGCGCCAGCAGCGCCACGTCCCCCGCCGTCTGCGGCCCGTACCCCAGGCCCGGGAGCTGCGCGTGGATCCGCTCCTGGATCGCGTCCAGCTCGTCGTCGTCCAGGCCCATCTGCGTCGCCTGCAAGTGGTCCTGGTCCTCCAGCACCACCACCAGCTTCTCCGCGACCCGCACCGCCGCAGCCCCCATCGCCGCGAAGTCCGGCCGCAGCGAATCCGGGATCACCGCCGCGGGCGCGCGCAGCAGCACCGACTTGGCCACGTGCTTCGCCAGGTCGCCCATCCGCTCCAGGTCCACCGAGATCCGCACCGCGCCCAGCACGAACCGCAGGTCCGACGCGACCGCGTCGTACTGCGTCATGAGCTCGATGATCCGGTCGTCCACGCGGAACTGGAGCGCGTTGACGTGCTGGTCCTCGGCGACCACCGCCTCGGCGGCCGCGGTGTCGCCCTCAAGGAGGGCCGCGCTGGCCCGCTCGATGGCGTCGGCGACCCGGCGGGCCATGTCGACGAGGAGTTCGTTGAGCTCGTCCAGGTGCTGGTGGAACGGGTTCTGCATGATCGGCCAATCGCGGTTCGGAACGTGCTGACGCGAGCCGCGTCGCGGGCACTTCCGAGTCTAGAGGTCCGCCGCCGCGCCCGCGCCGAGCGCGTCCCCGGCAAACGCCGGGCGAACCCGCTTTGCCGCTCGGCGATAGAGTGAGGGCCAAGCACGAACGATCCCCCAGGGAGTGGACCAGATGACCTACCCCTCGCAGCCGGGCTACCCGAGCCCGTACGGCCAGCAGCCCCCCGGCCGGCAGCAGAACTCGCTGTGGCTCATCGGCGGCACGATCGTGCTCGTGCTGGCCATCATCTTCACCGTGATCCTCGTCGCCGTCAACAGCGCGCAGGACAGCAACTCGGCGGACGGTGGCAGCGACGGCGGGAACGACGGGGGCAGCGACGGCGGCGGCGACTACTCGGACATGGGGACCGCCCCCTTCGACGGCACCGGGTGCGCGTCGTTCGACCCCTCGGTGTTCGCGGACGCCGTGGGCGACACCATCGACGACGGCTCGTCCTCGAACTCGTCGGGAACGGGCTACGTCACCTGCACGTTCTACACGACGGACCTGTACATCTACATCAACGCCTCGTTCAACGACTACGACGCGGCCGAGGACGCCCAGTCCTCCATCGACTACTACCGCGAGACGTACTCCGCCGACAGCGACTACGAGTCCGGCGACTACACGGACTTCGGCGACGACGGCTTCTACTACACCGACGTGAGCGACCCGTCGTACCAGACGACCGACCTCCGCATCGCCAGCGGCAGCCTCGAGATCGGCCTCTGGGCCAGTTACGACGCCACGGAGACGGACACCGACGCGGTCCTCTCCGGCCTCGGCGAGATCGCGAAGCAGGGCGACACCCTGTTCGCCGACCAGAAGTAGGACTGCGCCCCGGCGGCCTCTCGGCCGCCGGGGCGCAGTGCTCCGCACAAACCAAAAGAGGCCCTGTGACCAGGACCTCTTGTGTGGTGCGCCGCCAGGGACTCGAACCCCGAACCCGCTGATTAAGAGTCAGCTGCTCTGCCAGTTGAGCTAGCGGCGCTTGGTGATTGAGTGGACGCGGCGCTTTCCGCCGGTGTCCCTCGCACGAGGAGAAACTTTAGCATGTGCTTCGGCCTCCGTCTCCAGGGGTCCCCGGGGTGGCTACCCTTGAGCGGTGACAAGTTTCGTAGACCGCGTGAATCTCCAGGTCATTGCCGGTAAAGGTGGCAACGGCTGCGTGTCGGTCCACCGTGAGAAGTTCAAGCCGCTCGGCGGCCCCGACGGCGGCAACGGCGGGCACGGGGGTGATGTGGTCTTCGTCGTCGACCCGAACGTGCACACGCTGCTCGACTTCCACTTCCAGACCCGCCTCCAGGGCGGCAACGGCAAGCACGGCCAGGGGTCCAACCGCGACGGTGCCTCGGGCGAGTCCATCCGGGTGTCCGTCCCCAACGGCACCGTCATCTACTCCAACGGCGAGATCCTCGCCGACCTGACCGGCGACGGCACCGAGATCACGGTGGCCCAGGGCGGCCGCGGCGGCCGCGGCAACCGCGCCCTCGTCAGCTCCAAGAGGAAAGTGCCCGGCTTCGCCGAACTCGGCGAGCCCGGCGACGAGTTCGAGGTGGTGCTCGAACTCAAGAGCGTCGCCGACGTCGGCCTCGTCGGCTTCCCCTCCGCGGGGAAGTCCTCCCTCATCGCCGCGATGTCGGCCGCCCGGCCGAAGATCGCCGACTACCCCTTCACCACGCTCGCCCCGAACCTCGGCGTCGTGTCCGCGGGGGAGACGACCTACACGATCGCCGACGTCCCGGGCCTCATCCCGGGCGCCGCCGCCGGCAAGGGCCTCGGCCTCCAGTTCCTGCGGCACATCGAGCGCTGCGCGGTCCTCGCCCACGTGGTCGACACCGCCAGCCTCGAGAGCGACCGCGACCCGGTCTCCGACATCGACGCCCTGGAGCACGAGCTCGCCGAGTACGGCGGCCTCGCCGACCGGCCCCGGATCATCGTCCTCAACAAGACCGACATCCCCGACGGCCGCGAACTCGCCGAGTACGTCCGCGGCGATCTCGAGAAGTACGGGTGGCCCGTCTACCTCGTCAGCGCCGTCAGTCGCGAGGGCCTGAAGGAACTGAACTTCGCCTTCGCGAAGCTCGTGCAGGACTACCGCGCCGCGCAGCCCCCGGTCGAGGCGACCCGTGTCGTCATCCGCCCGGCGGCCGTCGACGACTCCGGCTTCTCCATCAAGAAGGTCGTGCCGGCCTACGAAGGCGACGTCGAGTTCGTCGTCTCCGGCGCCAAGCCCGAGCGCTGGATCGGCCAGACCAACTTCGAGAACGAAGAGGCGGTCGGCTACCTCGCGGACCGACTCGCGAACATCGGTGTCGAAGACGCGCTCGTGAAGCAGGGGGCGGTCCCCGGCTCGATCGTCCGGATCGCCGACCACGAATTCGAGTGGCAGCCGACCGACCCGAACATCGTCGCGACCGTCGGCCCCCGCGGCACTGACGCCCGCTTCGAGATCAGCGACCGGAAGGGCGCCGACGAGCGCCTCGCCGAGCGCAAGGAACGCCGCTCCGAAACGCTCGAGCGGGTCGCCAAAGAGAAGGAAGCCAGGGGCAAGAGCCGCCGCGGCTAGCCCCGAACGCGGACTGACCTGCGGAAACGCGGGGTTCGCAAGAGTGTGGCGCCGAGCACGCACCCCCCTTGCGAACCCCGGTTATCCGTCGCGTAAATTTGTCTTTGCCCGCGGGGGAAACGGACAGGAAAACCGAAAGGACCTGGACGAAGACCTAAAGGGCAAATCTCCGAATGAATCGATCGGGGGGCCAAAACGGCCCGAAAACCGGTCTGATAAGTTACTGGAGCCGCTCCGGTCGGAGAGGAACTTCCAAGAAGTTTCAGATCTGATTAGTGCGTGTTGTTTGAGAACTCAACAGGGTGTTTGGATGGTCAGCGTGTGGGCTGGCTGGAGGATTCGGGACTAGGTTCTCGGGTGTTTCTGGCTGGT
>JBEYTX010000011.1:0-93178 GCA_040643255.1 Glycomyces sp. NPDC047369
CCGGCGAAGACGCCGGCGCCCCGGTGGAACTCAAACCCCGATTGATGCGCCTCGCGCTGCTGCCGATGACGGCGGCGGCGGTCCTGGGCGCGGCCCGCCGCCGCCTCTACTTGCAAATATTGACACACTTGACTATACAAAGCCGGATTCGGTATGATCTTCCCATCCTCTCTGGGAGCGCTCCCTCAGTTCCCGGAGTCCGGTGAAGGAGCAACGAATGCGCGTCAGACGCAAGATCACCGCCCTCGCGGCCGCGGCCGCGACGGCCCTCGGCGCAGTGGCGCTGGCGCTCGGCCCGGCGGACCTGGCACTCGCCGAGGACGGCTGCGAAGTGGACTACACGGTCGTCAGCAGCTGGGGCTCGGGCTTCCAGGCCAACGTCGCGATCACCGCGGGCGAGGCCATCAACGGCTGGGACCTCGAAT
Organism: Glycomyces sp. NPDC047369; assembly: GCA_040643255.1. Taxonomy (GTDB): domain Bacteria; phylum Actinomycetota; class Actinomycetes; order Mycobacteriales; family Micromonosporaceae; genus Glycomyces. The sequence continues at coordinate 426 of JBEYTX010000011.1, forward strand.
GGACCTTCCCGTCCGGGACGACCGTCTCCAGCGCCTGGAACGTCTCGTGGACCCAGAGCGGGCGCGCGTTCTCCGGCTCCGACGTCGGCTGGAACGGCACCGTCGCCTCCGGGCAGACCCGCGAGGTCTTCGGCTTCATCGGCTCCGGCAGCACCGCCGCCCCCACGGGCGTCTCCATCAACGGCGACCTGTGCGACGGCCAAGTGGACCCCACCGACCCGCCCACCACCGACGACCCGACGGACCCGCCCGGCGAGGCCGTCCGCATCATGCCCCTCGGCGACTCGATCACCGGCAGCCCCGGCTGCTGGCGCGGCAACCTGTGGCAGCTCCTCACCGAGGCAGGCCACGACGTCGACTTCGTCGGCTCGCTCTCCCAGGCCTGCAACCCGGCCGGCTCCGACCCCGACCACGAGGGCCACGGCGGCTTCCTCGTCACCCAGTCGGTGAACAACGGCAGCGTCCGCGGCTGGCTGGAGCAGAACACGCCCGACGTGCTCCTCCTACACTTCGCCACCAACGACGTCTGGTCCTCGATCCCGCCCGCGACGATCCTCGCCGCGTACACGACCATCGTCGAGGACCTGCGCGAACTCAACCCCGACGCGGTCATCCTCGCGGCGCAGCTCATCCCGCTCGCGCCCAGCAACTGCGCCGACTGCCCCCAGCGGACGATCGACTTCAACGCCCAGATCCCCGCCTGGGCCGCGGGCCTGTCCACCGCGCAATCCCCGATCGTCGTGGTCGACCAGCACACCGGCTGGGTCCCCTCCGTCGACACCTACGACGGCGTCCACCCCGACGAGGACGGCTACGTCAAGCTCGCCGCCAACTGGTTCGAGGCCCTCGACCCGATCCTCTCGTAGGCACCCCGACGCCAACGGCGCCAGGCCCGAGAGCCTGGCGCCGTTGGCGTCTCACGTGACCGGATTCTCCATGAGGACGCCGCCGAACGGCGCCAGGTCCGCCACGATGCGGTCCCTGGAGGCGCCCTCTTCGAGGACGAAGAGGGCGGCGGCACCGGGGGTGAGGTGGCGGGCGAGGGTCTTCATCGACCGGTCGTCGATCCCGGTGTCGGTCTGGGCGCCGCCGATGGCGCCCGCGGCGGCGCCGAGGGCGAGGCCCACGAACGGGGCGAAGACGAGGAGGCCGATGAGGCCGCCCCACATGCCGCCGACGGCGAAGCCGATGGCGGTGTTGTTGCGGTACTGGCGCAGCCGGATCCTCCCGTCGCGGTTCTCGGCGACGGCCATGTCCCTGATGGTGATGTGCTCGGGCCGCTGGAGTTCGAGGAGCCGGTCGCGGGCCGCCTCGGCGGTCTCGGCGTCGGGGTAGGCGAGGACGAAGAGGCGCTCGGGGCTGTCCACGGCTCCGCTCCCTTCGGTCCTCTTCAACCTAGGTCGCGGAGCCGCGCACGACGGCCCGAACGCCCGAATCAGCGGCGCACGCCCTCGATCTCGAAGGTCATCACGGTGTTCGCCGGGAACGCCCGCGAGAACCGCTTCGAGGTCACGGCGGTGTCGGTGTACCGCGCGTACCGCTCGGACCCGTTGGTCTGCGTGGACCAGCGCACGGCCGTCCCGTTGGGCACGGTCCCGAACGCCGACAGGTCGTACGTGACCGTCTGCGCCGTCCCGTAGTTCGTGGTGACGATGACGAGCTTCCCCGAGGCCGCGTCGTGCGCCGCGACCGTGTTCGCCTCGCCGCCGTCGATGACGGTCATGCCGGGGCGGATGTGCCGCGCGTACTGGGCGTACACGAAGTACTTGGTGTTGACCGCGCCGAGCGTCCCGGCCTCGTTGTCGGCCTGGACCAGGCCCCAGCCGCCGCCGTCGAGGACCTGCCAGTAGCACCAGCCGGTCGGGTGGAGCCACCGGAAGTCCAGGTTGAGGTTGCGGGCCAGGCGCAGGCCGGTCCCGTCGTTCTCCCCGTACTCGGAGTTCCACAGCCGCTTCCCGGCCCCGCGGACGGCGCTGTACACCGAGTCGCGGCGCCCGCCCTCGTACTGGTAGCCGTGGACGTTGACCTTCGCGACCTTGCCCTTCGCGGAGCTCGTGAGCCCGTTCCAGGTGCTCACGGCCTGGTCGTACAGCGACTCGTCGGAGGCGGTGATCGGCAGCCACGACAGGCCCCGCGCGTCCAGTTCGCTCCTGAGGTGGTCGATGACGACCGACTGGGTCGCGACGCTGAAGTGACAGCCCTCCTGCGTCCCGGTGGCCGTCCACCAGTTCGCGATCGGCTCGTTGAACGGGTCCACGTAGTCGAAGTCCACGCCCCAGTGGTCGTGCGCGTACTTGGCGACCGTGGCCATGTACACCGCGTGCTGCTGGCGGTTCCACGACTGGAGGTTGTCGGCGTTGCCGTCCGAGCCGCCCGCGGGGTTGTGGTTGACGCACATCCACCACATCGGCGAGTTCGAGAACAGCTCGAACAGGTTCGCACCGCGGTCGCGGGCCTTCCACATAAGGTTGCGCTGCGCGCTGTCGACGTTCCAGTTCCAGCTCGCCGACGCCGGGTCGCTGGAGTTCCAGTCGAGCCAGTACCCGTCCATCTGCCGCGAGCGCATCATGTTCGGCGAGACCGCCATGGACTCGCCGTTGATCGAGTTCCAGCTACAGGCGCCCGCGTTGTACCGGACGATGTTCAGGCCCAGGCCCGGCAGCGAGGCCCCGTTGTACGTGACGTTGTTGCGCGTGAACATGAGGTCCGCGAGATCGTTCCGGTTCCCGAAGGCCCGGCCCCACCAGCACAGCGAGGTGCCCCAGCCCTCCCAGGTGCCCCACGTGGTGGCCGGGTTGACCGCGGTCGTGTAGTCGGCCCGCGCGGCCGAGGGGACCGCGCCCGCGGCGAGCGCCCCCGTCCCGGCGGCGGTGAAGAGTGTGCGACGGCGCATGACGCCCTCCAATACATCGAGATTCTTCGATGATCGCAGCGCCGATCGGTAAAGTCAACTCCTTCGATAAAGCATGAGAAAAAGCGGTCCCGCCCCGGTTCCCCGCTTTCCGCGACAACCCCTTGCGTTCTGTGCGACGGTGGGGGACGACTGCGAAACGGGAGGTCAGCGATGCCGGAGAAGACCAAGGCCGAGGACACCGGGCCGCTCGCGAGCGACCAGGGCAGGACCGTCATCGCCGACCAGGTGGTCGCGAAGATCGCCGGGATCGCCGCGCGCGAAGTCGACGGCATCCACCAGCTCGGCGGCTCCGCCGGGCGCGCCGTCGGGGCGCTGCGCGAGCGCATCCCCGGCTCGCGCACCAACTACGGCCAGGGCGTGTCCGTCGAAGTCGGCGAACGCCAGGCCGCCGTCGACCTCGACGTCGTCGCCGAGTACGGCATCGCCATCGCCGACCTCGCCGCGGGCGTGCGCCGCAACATCGTCGACGCCGTCGAGCGCATGACCGGCCTCGAAGTCACCGAAGTGAACATCACCGTCCACGACGTGCACCTCGACGACGGCTCCGAGCCCGAAGGCGACCCGAGGGTCGAGTGACGACCGTGGCCGCCGAGGACTTCGCCGCGGGCGTCGACGCCATCGCCGACGCCGTCCTCACCGTGCCCGGCGTGACCGGCCTCCACCGGTCGGTCGCGGTCCTCCTTCCCGGCCGCCGCGTCCCGGGCCTGCGGCTCGGCGACGCCGACTGCGAAGTCCACGTGACCGTAGCCTGGGGCACCGACATTCCGGCCGCCGCGGACGCGATCCGCACCGCGGTCGCACCGCTCGCCGACGGCCGGGCCGTCAGCGTCGTCGTCGAGGACGTCACCACCGACGCCGACGCCGAACCCGTCGCGAACAAAGGGGACTGACCAATGAAGGCATCCTTCGCCGGCCTCGTCGCCGGGCTGCTGCTGGCGCTGGCCGTCATCAGTGGCGGCTTCACCGGGTTCCTCCTCGCCGTGGTCCTCGGCGCGGTCGGCTTCGCCGTCGCGGGCAAGGTCAGCGGCGAGATCGACCTGTTCGAGCGCTTCCGAGGCCGCCGTGACTGAGGACTTCGCGCTCGCCGACCTCCCCGGCTCCGGCGCCGACCGGCCGCCGGGGGAGCGCGGCGGCCTGCACCTCGCCGACGCCGCGGTGGCCCGCATCCTCGAAGGCGCCGCGCTCGCGTGCGACGGCACCGCGACGTCCAAGCGCCCCAAGGCGAAGGCCACCGTCAGGCACGGCCGGATCTGGGCCCGCCTCGACATCGGCGTCGCCTGGCCCGGCCCCGTCGCCGGGACCGCCCGGGACCTGGCGAGGCGCGTCCGCGCCGAGGCCGCCCGGATCACCGGCTACGACGTGGTCGCGCTCGACGTGGGCGTCCACCTCGTCGACGCCCCCGAGCAGGCGCGGAGGGTCCGATGAAGGTCCGCGACCCGCGCCGGGGCCCGGCCGCCGCCTGGCCCGCCGTCCTCGGCGCGCTCCTGCTCCTGGCGTTCGCCGCGCTCCTCGCGCAGCACGCCGCCGCCGCGCGCGGCTGGACCGCGAACGCCTCCTGGCTCGCCGAAGCCCTTGCGGCCGTGGACGACCGGCAACCGTCCACGTGGGTCCTCGCCGGAGGCGTCGCCGCCGCGCTGCTCGGCCTGTGGTTCCTGGTCGCCGCGTTCCTCCCGGCTCGCCGCTCCCACCTGCACGCCGACGGCCCCGGCGACCTGTGGGTCGCGCCCGCGGCGGTCGAGGCCGTCGCCGCCGACGCGGCCGAGCGCGCCCCCGGAGTCCTCCACGCCTCCAGCGAGATGCGGCGCCGCCGCCTGCGGGTGAAGGCCCTCCTCGCGCCCGACAACGACGCGGCCGTCGCCGACATCCTCGAAGCGGTCGGCACCCGCCTCGGCGGCCTCGGCGAACTCGAGGTGTCCGTGCAGGCCAAGGAGGGCGGACGATGAGGCGACCCGCGATCGACCGCCCCGCCGCCGCCGTCCTCGGCCTGCTGCTCCTCGCCGCGGGCGCCGCGGTCGCCGACTGGCGCTTCGACCTCGCCGGGCTGTGGACGCGCCTCGACACTGGGCAAGTCCACGACACGGTCGAGGCCGACTGGTTCGCGTGGGCCGCCCTCGGCGCGGCCGTCGTCCTCGCGGTCCTCGCCCTGTGGTGGCTCCTCGCGCGCGTCCCGCGCCCCGCGGAAGGCCGCGTCGCCCTGTCCTCCACCGGGTCCGACCGGATCGACCTCGACGTGCGCTCGGTCGCGCCGCGGCTGCGCGCCGACCTCGAGAAGGCCGCGCCCGTCGACCGCGTCTCCAGCCGCCGCACCGCGGTCCGCGGCGGCGGCCAGCTCATCGAGCTGCGCGCCCACATCGACCCGCGCGCCGACGGCGAGTCCCTCGTCGATGCCGCCGGGGGCATCGCCGAATCCGTCGCGACCGCGTTCCCCGACGGCGAGATCGCCGTCCGCGTCCTCGTGGACGGCCCGAAGCGCCCCGGCCGCCGCCGCACGCCGCGCGTCCACTGACCCGCGCCCCGCGTCCACTGAACTCAGTCGAGCAGCGCGTCCACGGCCGCCTCGGCCTTCGCGAACAGCTCCCGGTAGTGCCGGTCCCGCGCCTCGCCCTCCAGGCCCTGGCCCTCGCTGTCGTACAGCGCGAGCGTGTGCGCGCCGGGGATCCCGCAGTACTGCGAGACGCCGATGCGCAGCGTCTTGTCGAGGAGGTCGCGCGTCAGCGCCGACAGCGGGTCGTCCTCGGCCAGCCCCGCGAGCCCGATCCACAGCATCCGCTTGCCCGCCATGGGGGACTTGCTGCGCCCGTACGCGAGCCCGTAGTTCCAGACCCGGTCGATCCAGCCCTTGAGCAGCGCGGGAGTCCCGTACCACCACACCGGGAACACCGGCACGATCACGTCGGCGGCGTGGACGCGCGCGATGTGGGCGTGAACCTCGTCGCTGTAGCGCTTGTCGCGGTTCCCGTAGTCCGGCTCGTCCGCGACGGTGTTCCGCGGATCGAAGCCCTCCTGGTGCAGGTCGAGCACGTCGACGCGAAAGCCGCGCCCGGCGAGGCGCTTCGCGGCCCGCTCGGCGACCGCGGCGGTCAGGGAGTCGGACCGGTGGTGGCCGACGACGACGAGTGCAGTGGGTTCGGTGTCGCTCATGCGCCAAGTACACCCGCCCGCAGGCGGACGGACCATGGCCGAAACCGACCGATGCATGTGCGAGCGTCTACGCCCGGCCCCCGTCCAGGAACCGCTCGCGCTCGGTCCGCCAGTTCACCAGGTACGGCTTCGAGGCGAGTGAGGGCGCGCCGTCGTCGACGAGGGCGACGTGCAGTTGCAGCGCCCGTGTGAAGCGGGTGCGTTCCTCGGCGGTGCCGAAGGGCGGCAGCGGGATCGAGTCGACCGCGGGGCGGCCCCAGGGGACGGAGGCGTCAGTGTTGCTCACCGCTCCGATGGTGCCAGGTCCCTGCGACATCGCGTTTCAGTCGCGGGTGCCGAGCGTCGACACGCACGCCTCGTTGCCCTCCGGGTCGGCCACGACCCACCAGTGCGGCGACCGGTCCCGCACCATGACGCCCCCGGCGGCCAGCGCCGCGGCCAGCCGCGCCTCCACCCGCTCGTCGGGCACGAACACGTCGACGTGGATCCGGTTGCGCTGCGGGCGCGGCGCGTCCATCTCCTGGAACCAGAACGACGCGTTGCGCCCTATCGGGTCCACCAGGTCCTCGTCGCCGCGCTCGTCGTAGCCGAGGACGGCCTTCCAGAACCGGATCACCTCCGGGTGCGACAGCGCGTCGACCGAGACCTGGACCGACTGGAGCCGTGAGGGGTCCGACTCCAGTCCCAGCCCGTCGGCCACGGCCGAGATGTCCTGGGCGAGTGCGACCTCCCGGGCCGTGAGGCCCCAGAAGTCCGGCTCCACCGCGACGAGCCGGACCGTCACCCCCTCCGACCGCAGGTCGAGGTCCGGCCGGTGCGGCCCGACGCCCGGCAGGTCCGCGACGGCCGCCGCGAACTCGGCGGCCTCCCGCATCGACCCGGTCGTGAAGAACGCGCACGCGCCGTCCCCGAGGACCCGCCACCGGCCGCTCGCGTCGGCCTCCTGGAAGCCCTTCGGGCTCAACATCCCGTCCATGCGGGCCACCGTAACCCGCGGGTCCGACACCCGGGCCCGAGTAGGGTGGGAGCGTCGTATACAGAAAGGGGTTTCACGTGAGCGTCAGCGTGCTGTTCATCGGCGGGACCGGCCGGATCTCCACCTCCTGCGTGCGCGAGGCCGTCGCCCAGGGGCTCGACGTCACCGTCCTCAACCGCGGCCGCACCAGCGAGCGCGCCGTCCCCGACGGGGCCGAGGTCCTCACCGCCGACGCGGGCGACCCCGCCTCCGTGAAGGCCGCCCTCGGCGACCGGACCTTCGACGCCGTCGTCAACTGGGTCGTGTTCACCCCCGAGCAGGTCCGCCGCGACATCGAGCTGTTCGCGGGCCGCACCGGCCAGTACCTGTTCATCTCCTCCGCGAGCGCCTACCAGACCCCGCCCTCGCACCTGCCGGTCACCGAGTCCACGCCGCTGCGCAACCCGTTCTGGCAGTACTCGCGCGACAAGATCGCCTGCGAGGACCTCCTCACCGCCGCCTACCGCGAAGACGGCTTCCCCGCCACGATCATCCGGCCCTCGCACACCTACGACGAGACGCTGCTGCCCTTCGACGGCGGCTGGACCGTCGTCGAGCGCATGCGCGCGGGCAAGCCCGTCATCGTCCACGGCGACGGCACCTCCCTGTGGACCATCACGCACGCCCGCGACTTCGCCGTCGGCTTCACCGGCCTCCTCGGCCTCGACGCCGCGATCGGCGAGGCCTTCCACATCACCGGCGACGAGGCCCCGACCTGGAACCAGATCTTCCAGCACGTCGCCGCGGCCGCAGGGGTGGACGAGCCGCACCTCGTGCACGTCCCCTCGGACGCGATCGCCGCCGCCGACCCCGGCTGGGGCCCCGGCCTCCTCGGCGACAAGGCCCACTCGATGGTCTTCGACAACACCAAGGTCAAGCGCCTCGTGCCCGCGTTCGGGCAGCGCACCACGCCCTACAGGCTCGGCGCGCGCGAGGTGGTCGCCTGGTACGACGCCCACCCCGAGCAGCAGGTGGTCGACGCGGAGCGCGACAAGGTCATGGACTGGCTCGCCGACCGCTACGCGCCCCACCCCATGCCGTAAGTCGCGCGACCTGGTCCAGCCGACCGCCTCGAAGCCGTCGCCGTCCCACAGGACGGCGCGGCCCTCGCGCACCTCGACCTCGTCGACGTACACGCCCCGGCCCTGGTACACCGGGTCGGACGTGTACCGCCAGCGCAACCGGGCCGTGCCGTCCGGGAGCACCGCCTTCGCGTCGATCCACTGGCGCCCCGAGTAGCCCGAGAACGCGCCCTCGGTCCGCCAGCAGTGGTCCTCGGTCCGCAGCTCCAGCGGCACCGGCGTCCACGCCGACCCGTCCGGGCTCGCCTCCAGGACCGCCAGGTCCGTCGCCTCCGTGTCGTACCAGAGCGAGAACCGCGCGGTCGCGCGGTCGCTCGCCCGCGGCAGCACCGCGGTCAGCGTCGCCGTCGAGGCGTCGACCTGGCCCGCGTACCACGAGTCGCGGCCCCGCTCGGGCCGCACCGGCACCGCCCGGCCCAGCGGCCGCGAGGCCGCCCGCCGGTACGCGCTGGCCGTCCCGCGGCTGCGCGTCGGGTGGACCCGGTTCGTCATGAGCACCAGCAGCGTGCCCGCGAGCGGGTCGAGCACGATCGACGTGCCCGTGTACCCCGTGTGCCCCACCGTGACCGGCGAGCTCATCGCGTCCATGTACCAGCGCTGGCCGAGCTGCCAGCCGAGCCCGCGCGCGGCGGCCTCGCCCATCCCGGCGTTCATGTCGGTGAAGACCATGCGCGCGGTGGACTCGGAGAGGATCTCGGCGTCGCCGTAGCGGCCGCCGTTGAGGATCATCTGCCCGAACACCGCCAGGTCCCACGCGGTGGCGAACACGCCGGCGTGCCCGGCGACGCCGCCGAAGGCCCACGCGTTCTCGTCGTGGACCTCCCCGTGGACGGTGCCGCGGCCCGTCCACGGCTGGTACTCCGTCGCGGCCGTGCGCATCCGGTCCGCCGGGTTGTACCCGGTGTCCTTGAGCCCCAAGGGCTCGCACACGAACTCGGCGACGAGTTCGGCGAGGCCCTGGCCCGTGGCGCGCTCGAGGATCTTGCCCAGGACGATGAGGTTGAGGTCGGAGTACTCGTAGCCCGACCCGGGGGCGCGGCGCAGCGGCTGCGCGTAGATCGCGGCCATCCGCGCGGCGTCGTCGGGTTTGTCGTACAGGTTGATGAAGGAGATCATCCCGGAGGTGTGCGACAGGAGCATCTCCAGCGTGATGGGGGACTTCGCCGGGTCGAGGGAGTCGAACTCGGGGAGGTAGTCGACGACCGGCAGCTTCAGGTCCACCACGTGGTCGTCGATGAGCCGGCCGGTCACGGTGGCGGTGAACAGCTTCGAGATCGAGGCCAGGTCGTAGACCGTGCCGGTCTCGGCCGGGAGCCGGTCGGCCTCCGGCAGTTCGACGGCGGTCTCGGTCTCCTCGTCCCATCCGGAGTAGCGGAGCCGGTGGCCCCCGGCCTCGTGCGCGACGACCACGCCGTGGCGCGCGGCGAGGACGGTGAAACCGGGGAACGAGGGGGCAGAACCCTCCATATAGGACTTAAGCTGCGGCGTGATGAGGTCGACGTGCGCGGCGGTCAACCGCGCTTCGGAACAAGGCCCGTACCGCAGTTCCAGCGGATGTTCGGGGAAGGTCACATCGTACGGCCCAGCGCTCGGCGGGCCGGTCGGATCGGGCATGGAGGGGCGCTCCTCGGCGTTGGCGCGGGAGCCGAGCGCGAACGCCGACCACAGCGCCCCCGCCGCGCCCCCGAGCATGGTTCGACGCTGCATCGTGTCTCCTGGTTATCGTGCCATCACTGAGCGGTGCTGCGATAGAGCAAGTACGACTCTCTTTGCTCGGAAAACGCATCCAATTCCTCGGCCCACAGCGCCGTGACCTCGTCCACGTCCGCGCCGGCCTCGACCGCGAGCCGCACGGCCTGGTTCCCGGTGAGCTTGTCCAGCCAGAACGACGTCACGTCCTGTGACCGCCAGCCGTACTGCGGGAAGACCCGCCGCTGCGCGAGGATCATCGCCAGCGCCGTCCTGATCGGATCGAATTCATCCCTGCGGGTGACTTGCAGTTCCACGCCCCCGCAGACCTTTCCCGACCATTTCGAGAAAGTCGGGGTGAAATACGCTTCGCGGAAACGAGCGCCCGGCAGCCCCTCCAGCGCCTCCGACCACTCGTGGTCGATCTCCGGCGCCCCCAGGAACTCGAACGGCTTCGTCGTGCCCCGCCCCTCCGACAGCGCCGTCGCCTCGAACAGGCACGTCCCCGGGTACGCCACCGCTGTCGCCACGGTCGGCATGTTCGGCGACGGCGGCACCCACGGCAGCCCCGTCTCCTCGAAGTACATGCCCCGGCGCCACCGCTCCATCTTCACCACGGTCAGGTCGACCGCGCCGCCGAGGAACTCGCCGTTGAACAGCCGCGCCAGCTCGCCCACGGTCATCCCGTGCCGCTGCGCGATCGGCTTGAGCCCCACGAACGTCGCGTGCTCGGGGTGGAGCACCGGCCCGCTCGCGGCCAGCGCCGACCCCGGGTTGGGCCGGTCCAGCACCACGAACCGCAGGCCCAGCTGACCCGCGGCCTCCATCGCGAGGTACATGGTCCAGATGTACGTGTAGAACCGCGCGCCGACGTCCTGGATGTCGAAGACCACCGTCTCGATCCCGGTGTCGGCGAACACCTCCGCCATCCGGTCCATGTCGTTGTACGCGTTGTACACCGGCAGCCCGGTCTTCGCGTCGAGGAAGAAGTCCTCGCCCTCCCCGGCCTGCGAGACGCCGCGGAACCCGTGCTCGGGCCCGAAGACCGCCGCGATGTCGACCTTCCCGCTCCCGTGCATGAGGTCCACCTCGTGGCTCAGGTCCGGGAGGACTCCGGTGGGGTTCGAGACGACGCCGACGCGCTGGCCGGCGAGTTCGCGGAAGTCGCTGCGGGCCAGCACTTCCACGCCGGTCCTGACGGCGCGGCCGCTGCGGGCGGCGGCGGGGGCGGCGGTCGCGAGGGCCGCGGCGGCGCCGGCGACGGTGCCGCCGATGACTGTCCTGCGTTTCATGCGGTGCTCCTAGTAGCTCAGGCCGTGGCCGAAGGGGAACAGGACGCCGGTGCCGTCGGCGGTCGGGATGTCGACGGGGAGCCGCCCGGCGGGGTTCACCGAGCCGAGGATCGCGTGGACGGCCGATTCGAGGCCGTCGAGCGAGTACGAGTACGTGGCGATGTAGGCGTTCGGGTGGTCGCCGAGCCACGCGATGTCGTACGGGTTCTGGACGCCGAGGGCCACGACGGGGACGCCGGCGCCCGCGAGCGCCTCGACCAGCGCCACCTGGGTCGGGTTGAGCTTGGTGTTGTTGGTGGACACCACGATGAGGCCCTTGCCCGCGGCGGCGGCGACGGCCGCGTCGATCTGCGCCTGCGTCGGCGCGGCGCCGGTGACGAGGCTCGTCTGGCTCCACCCGCGGTTGCCGAACTCGGCCGCGATCCGCGCGACGGTGGTGACGCCCCACCCGGTGACGAGGACCGAGCCGCCGTCGGTCGGCACCGGCAGCGTCCCGTCGTTCGTGACGAGGGTCGTAGTCCGGTCCGAGAGCGCCTGCGCCGCTTCGAGGCTCGCGGGAATGCCCACCACATCGTCCACGAGCTCGGGGTCGGCGTAGGGGTCGCCGAAGAGCCCGAGCCGGTACTTCAGGCCGAGGATGCGGGTCACCGACTCGTCGATGCGCTTCTCGGTGAGCTCGCCGCTGCCGACCGCCGCGAGGACGGCGTTGAACGCGATGTCGATGTGCTCGGGCATGAGCAGGATGTCCGCGCCCGCGATGAGCGCGAGCACGGGGATCCTGTCGTCGCCGTAGCCGTTGCGCACGCCCTCCATGCGCAGGGAGTCGGTGATGACGACGCCGTCGTAGCCGAGCTCGTCGCGCAGAAGCCCGGTGAGGATGTCCTCGGAGAGCGTGGCGGGCCGCAGCGAGGCGTCCAGGGCCGGGAACTGGATGTGCGCGGTCATGACCAGGTCCACGCCGGACTCGATCGCGGCGCGGAACGGCGGGGCGTCGATCTCGCGCCACTCCTCGTAGGTGTGGTCGATCTGCGGCAGCTCGGAGTGGCTGTCGTCCTCGGTGTCGCCGTGCCCGGGGAAGTGCTTGACGGTGGCGGCGAGGTCGCCGCGGGCCTGGTAGCCCTCGACCTGCGCGGCCACGAACCCGGCGACGTGCTCGCCGTCGGACCCGAAGGAGCGCACGCCGATAACGGGATTCGCGGGGTTGACGTTGACGTCGGCGTCGGGCGCGAAGTTCTGGTTCAGGCCCATCGCGCGCAGCTCGGTCCCGGCGATGACGGCGGCGGCGCGGGCGGCCTCGGGGTCGTGCGTGGCGCCGAGCGCCATCGCGCCGGGCAGCTGCGTCGCGGGCGGGCCGATGCGGGTGACGAGGCCGTGCTCCTGGTCGGTGGCGATGAACAGCGGCGTCCCGCACCCGGCGAGGGCCGCGTCCTGGAGGCCGTTGGAGAGCGCGGTGATCTGGTCGGGGTTGGCGACGTTGTTCGACCACGCGAAGTAGATGATGCCGCCGAGGTGGTACGTCTGGATCAGTGCGGCGGCGTTGTCGACGCCGTGCGCGGTCCGGTTGGCGGCGACGTCGGCCGCGGCGGTGGTGTCGGCGGTCTGCCCGTAGGCGTAGGTGGTGAAGAGCTGGCCGACCTTCTCCTCCAGGCTCATGGCCTTGAGGCGGCGCTTGACGAACTTCCGCTCGCTACTGCCGCCGTGCGCCTCGGCGGTTCCGGCCGCGGCGACCGCTGCGGCGGCGCCGAGGGCGGCGGCGAGCACGGTCCGGCGGGGATGCGTCTCCATTGAGCGACTCCAGTCTGTGCGGGGTCCGGGCGGTCCCTTTTCGACGGGTAGGCCCGATCCGCTCATCCTGGCAGAAAACTTCATGTAAAGGCAAGACTACGGAGAGAATTTTCAAAATAACGCGTCGGACGCGGTCAGGCCAGCGCCGGGACTCCGAAGTGGAGTGTCCCGGCGTCGGCGTTCAGGGTCGCCTTGACGCCCAACGGGATCGTGAGCGACGGGTCGCAGTGCCCGAACCCGAACTCCTCCACGACGGGAATCGACAGGCCCGTGAGCTGGTCCGCGAGCACCGCCCGGACCTCCTCGTACGGCCCGCAGTCGGCCCAGGAGCCGAGGACGATCCCGGCGAGGCCGTCGAACCATCCGGCGCGGCGCAGCTGCGTCAGGGCCCGGTCGATCCGGTACGGCTCCTCGCCGATGTCCTCCAGGAGCAGCAGGCCGCCCGCGACGTCCGCGCGGTGGTCGGGCGTGCCGATCCCGGCGGCCAGGAGCGTCAGCGTCCCGCCCACGGTGACCCCGGTGGCGGTGCCGCCGTGCATGGTCCGCGCGGTGGGGGAGGCGATCTTCCGGACCCGCTCGGGCTCGAACAGGGTCTGGCGCAGGTGCTCCTGCATCCCGGGGTCGCCGGTGAAGGCCGTCCAGGTCGGCATGGGCCCGTGGACCGTGGCGGTCCCGAGGTTGAGCGCGATCGCCTCGTGGAGGGCCGTCATGTCGCTGAACCCGATGAACGCCTTCGGTTCGGCGCCGTGCAGCCGCTCCCAGTCGACGAGGTCGATCATCCGCTGCGACCCGTACCCGCCGCGGGCGGCGAAGACGGCCGCGACCGACGGGTCGAGCCACGCGGCCTGGAAGTCCCCGGCGCGGTCGGGGTCGAGCCCGGCGAACAGGCCGGTCCGCGCGGCCGCGTGCGGCGCGAGGACCGGGTCGAGGCCCCACGAGCGCAGGACCGCGAGCCCGGCGTCGATGCGGTCGGCGGGGGAGGGGCTCGCGGGGGAGACGACGGCGACCCGGTCGCCGGGGACGAGGCGCCGCGGGCGCCGCAGCGGCTCCAGGGTCACGGCTTCAGCCCCAGGTCGAAGCCGGGGCCCGCGAAGCCGAACACCTCGGCGTACAGGGCGTGCTCGGCGAGCACCGCGTCCTCGATGGTCGCGGCGCGGCGGAACCCGTGCTGCTCGCCCTCGTAGGTCCGGTAGGCGTGCGGGATCCCCTTGCCCTGCACGCGCTCCAGGAGCTTCTCGGCCTGCGCGGGCGGGCAGATCTCGTCCTCCAGGCCCTGGAGGAGCACGAAGGGGACGGCAATGCGGTCGGCGTGGTGCACGGGGGACCGCTCGATCGAGCGCTCCTCCAGGACCTCCGGCGGGCCGACCATCGAGTACACGTACTGGGACTCGAAGTCGTGCGTGTCGTCGCCGGTCCACCCGGACAGGTCCAGGATCGGGTACTTGACGACCGCGCACGCGTAGACCCCTTCGGCCGCAGGGGAAGTGAGCGACGCCGCGGCGGTCCAGCCCCCGGCGCTGCCGCCGCGGATCGCGATCCGCGCCGGGTCGGCGGCGCCCTCGGCGGCGAGCGCGCGGGCGACCGCCGCGCAGTCCTCCACGTCCACCTCGCCCCAGCGTTCGCGCAGCCGCTCCCGGTAGGCGCGGCCGTAGCCGGTGGACCCGCCGTAGTTGACCTCGACGACGCCGATGCCGCGGGACGTGAAGTAGGCCAGCTCCATGTCGAGGACGGCCCGCACGTGGCTGGTGGGCCCGCCGTGGACCCACACCGCGTACGGCGGCGCCTCCCCTTCGGGCCCTTCGTAGTCGGGGTTGCGCGGCGGGTAGACGTGGGCGTGGACGTCGCGCCCGTCCGGGCCGGTGAACGTCCGGTGCTCGGGCACCGGCAGGTACGCGGGGTCCACTTTGGCCTCATATGCGGCGGCCACCGTCTTCGCGGCACCGCTGCGCGTGTCGACCTCCACGACCTCGTAGCCCGAGTGCGGGCCCGCGGCCAGGCCGTACACGTGGTCGTCCGCGGCCGCGAGGCCCGGCGCCCAGTCGGTCCAGGGCCCCTCGACGGGGGTCAGCCGCCGCTCCCACGCGTCGAAGACGCCGAGGCGGCTATCGCCCTTCCCGTGGATCGCGGCGATGTCGCCGCTGGCGAGGATCTGGAACCACGTCGACCCGGGCGTCCACAGGGGCCCGGCGAACTCGGATGCGGCCTCGTGGACGGGGCCGCGGTCCCCGGTGTGCGGGTCGGCCCAGTGGAGGTTCCACCAGCCAGTCCGGTCCCCGGCGAACACGAGCGTCTCGTCCCGGGACCACTCGACCTGCGCGATCGACTCGCCGTCGCCCCCGGCGACCGTGCGGGCCCCGGACAGCACCAGGTCGTCGTCGCCGACGATCTCGGCGACGCGCAGCTCCGTCTCGTCCCAGGGCATGTGCGGGTGGTTCCAGGCGATCCACGCGAGCGCCGACCCCGAGGGACTCACCCGCGGGCCGGAGAGGAACCGGTACGAGTCGTCGGTCAGCTCCCGCACCCGCGCGTCGTCCCCGTACCGCGTCAGGTCCACGGCGGCAATGACGCGGCGCACGTCCGTGGGGCCGGGCCCGGTGTGCTCCTCCATGACCGCCCACGCCTGGAACCGCTCCAGGTCCACGATCGGCTCCGACCAGCGCAGCGCGCCGGGGAACGCCGGGGCCGGGCTGATCGGCAGCGGGTCGCGCCACCGGTCGGGCTCGAACACGTACAGCCGCTGGTCCTCGTAGTTCGTGAACACGACGACGGGGCTGCCGTCCTCGCCGATCGCGCCCGCCCACGGGCGGCCCCCGTACTCGTGGACGCGGTTGCGCGCGTTCCACGGCGCGGGCAGCACCGACTCGACGGCCCCGTCGGCGGTGCGGCGCATGAGCGCCCGCCTGCCGCCCTCCTCGGGCCGCGGCTCGGTCCACCACAGCTCGTCGCCGACCGCGCCGAGGTGCCCGGGCCGTCCGTCGGACTCGGCGACGAGGCCGGTGCCGATCGGGGACTCCCAGGCGCCGTAAGGGGCTCGCTTCACATCCGTCTCCTATGCGTTCAGCAGGAAGTCGTCCAGGACCCGCAGGCCGAACCGCAGCCCCTCCACGGGGACGCGCTCGTCCACGCCGTGCGCCAGCGTCCCGTACCCGAACTCGGCCGGCAGCGCCAGCGGCGAGAACCCGTAGCCGGTGATCCCCAGCCGCGAGAACTCCTTCGCGTCCGTCCCGCCCGACATGCAGAACGGCACCGGATGGCCCTCGGGGTCGTGCTTGAGGATCGCGGCCCGCATCGCCGCGAACGTCGGCGAGTCCACGGGCGCGGCGAGCGACCGGGACCGGTGCGCGTACCGCCACTGGACCTCCGGGCCGCACAGCCCGTCCATGGTCGCCTCGAACTCGGCCTCCCCGCCGGGCACGACGCGGCCGTCCACTTCGGCCCGCGCGTGCTCGGGGATCACGTTGACCTTGTAGCCCGCTTCGAGGACCGTCGGGTTCGCGCTGTTGCGCAGCGTCGACTCCACGAGCTGCGCGGCCGGGCCGAGCCCGCTCAGGTCCCCGTAGTCCGGATCGACGCCGTGCAGCGCCGCGAGCTCGGCGACCGCGGCCTCCACCACGGGCGTGACCCGCAGCGGCCACTCGTGCGCGCCGATCCGCGCGACCGCCGCCGCCAGCTTGCTCACCGCGTTGTCGGGGTTGCGCTTCGAGCCGTGCC
Source organism: Glycomyces sp. NPDC047369 (assembly GCA_040643255.1). Classification (GTDB taxonomy): domain Bacteria; phylum Actinomycetota; class Actinomycetes; order Mycobacteriales; family Micromonosporaceae; genus Glycomyces. Next base: position 17,055 of record JBEYTX010000011.1, read on the forward strand.
CGGCGCGGCCGCGGGCCGTCAGCTCCAGCCACGCCGTGCCGCGCTCGCCCGCCGCGATCGGATAGATCCGCATGCCCTTGCTGTGGAACGTGAACCCGCCGGACTCCGAGATCCCCTCGGTGCAGCCCGCGAACAGGTCCGCGTGCTCCTGCGCCAGGTACCGCGACCCGTACTCGGCCTCGGCCTCCTCGTCGGCGACGAACGCGAACACGATCGACCGCCGCGGCCGCACGCCTTCGCGCGCCCACGACCGCACGGCCGCGAGCATCATCGCGTCCATGCCCTTCATGTCGATCGCCCCGCGGCCCCAGAGCATCCCGTCCGCGTCGACCTCCCCGCCGAACGGGTCCACCGACCAGTCCGCGGCCGCCGCGGGCACCACGTCCAGGTGGCCGTGGACCAGCAGCGCCGGCGCCTCCGGGTCGGACCCCTCCAGGCGCGCGACGACATTGGACCGGTTCGGGGCCTTCTCCAGCACCACCGGCTCCAGGCCCGCCTCCGCGAGCCGCTCCGCCGCGAACTCCGCCGCAGCCCGCTCGTTCCCGTCCCCGCCGCCGAGGTTCGTCGTGTCGCACCGGATCAGGTCCCGCGTGAACGCCACGACCTCCTCCAGCGCCGCCGCGTCAGCCATACTGCTCCTCCATCGCCGCGCTCGCCAGCGTCGTGACCGCCTTGAAGCTGCGGATCGCCTCGTACATCGTCGCCGACTCGTACCCGATCCGCCGCTCGCCGCACACCGCGACGCCCGGGACCACCGTCACCGCACGCGCCAGGTGGTCCGCGTCGAACTCGACCTCCACCCGGTGCGGAGAAACCACCGGCTCGCGCCGGACCGCCAGTGCCGCCGCCGCGGCCGCACCCGCGGTGATCATCTCCGCGGTCACCTCCGGCGGACGGCACCGCGCCGCGTACCGCGACACGCACTCCTTCACCGCCACGCCGACCGCCTCCGGCGCATAGCCCCGCGCGTCCTCCACGGCCTTGTCGTCGCCGATCACCATGATGACCGGGACCCCGAACTCGGCCGCCACCGCCGCGTTCAGACGGCCCTCGCTCGCGCGCACCCCGTCGAGCCACACGCCCGTCACCGAGTTCGCCAGATACGTGTGCGCCAGGACCCCTTCGGACCCCGCGCCCGCGTGGTACCCGAGGAACACCACGCCGTCCACGTCCCCGTGCTGCACGCCCTCCATCATCGAGAGGTCCTTGTGCCGCCCCGTGATCATCGTCGCCCGCGGATCCAGCCGCTCCAGCAGCAGGTTCCGCATCGACCAGTGCGCCTCGTTCACCACCACGTCGTCCGCGCCCTGCATGAACAGGCCCTGCACCGCCGCGTTCACGTCACCGGTGAACACCGGCCGCATCCGCTCCCAGCCCGGCCCGCCCGGCAGGACGTCCTCCGGGCACGTCACGCCCGTGGCGCCCTCCATGTCGGCGCTGATGAGGATCTTCACACCGCCATCCTCGCAGGGTCGTGCAGCGCCCGGTCGAGGTGGCACGCAACGAGATGCGGATCCGCCTCCGGACCCAGCACCGCCGGGTCCACGCCCTCGCACTGATCCAGGACCTTCAGCGCGTTCCCCGCCGCCACCTCCTGGCAGCGCGGCCGGAACCGGCACCCGCCCGGAATCCTGGACGCGTCCGGCAGCTCGCCCGCCAGCACCACCGGCTCCGCGACGGGGGAGTCCGGCAGCACCGACACCAGCGCCCGCGTGTACGGATGCCGCGGCGCGGTGAGCACCTGCTCCACCGGCCCCTGCTCCACGATCCGCCCCAGGTACATGATCGCGATCCGGTCCGCGATGCTCCACGCCAGACCCAGGTCGTGCGTGATCACCAAGGCACCGAGCCCCGCGTCCTCCTTGAGCCGCAGCAGGAGCGACAGGATCTCGCCCCGCACCGACGCGTCCAGCGACGCCACCGGCTCGTCCGCGACCAGGATGCTCGGCTCCAGCACCAGCGCCCCCGCGATCACCACGCGCTGGCGCTGCCCGCCCGACAGCTCGTGCGGGTACGCCAGGAAGAACCGCTCCGGCGGCCGCAGCCCCGCCCGCGACAGCGCCTCCGCCACCCGGCCCGGCTCGTCGTCGGTGATCCCGTGGATCCGCAGGCCCTCCGCGACCGCGTCGTACACCGTGTGCCGCGGGTTCAGCGCCCCCGCCGGGTCCTGGAGCACCAGCTGCACCTGCCGCCGGTACGCCTTCAGCGCCCGCGTCGACCGGCCCAGCGGAACACCGCCGAACGCGACCTCCCCGCCCGTCGCCCGCTCCAGACCCAAAAGCGTCCGCGCCAACGTCGTCTTCCCGCAGCCGGACTCGCCCGCCAGCGCCACGATCTCGCCCGGCGCCACGTCCAGGTCCACGCCGTCCACCGCGCGCGCGACCCGCCCGCCCGGCAGCCCGAACTCGACCCGCAGGCCCCGGGCCGTCAGCACCTTATCCGAGGACAACGGGCTCCCCCTCCTGCGCCACGAAGCACGCGGACAGCCGCGCGCCCTCCACTTCGAGCAGCTCCGGCGACGCCTCGCCGCACCGCTCCACCGCCACCGCGCACCGCGGCCGGAACGAGCAGCCCTGCGGCAGCCGCCCCGGATCCGGCGGATCGCCCGCCAGCCCCCCGGGATTGCGCCGCGACGCCGGATCCCCGATCACCGGGAACGCCGCCCCCAGGGCCGCCGAGTACGGATGCCGCGCCCGCGCGAACACCTCGTGCGCCGGACCCTGCTCGACCACCTTGCCCGCGTACATGACCGCGGCCGTGTCGCACGTCGCGGAGAGCACCGACAGGTCGTGCGAGATCATCACCAGCCCCACCCCGCGCTCCTTCACCAGGCCCGAGATCAATTGCAGCACCTGGGCCTGCACCATCACGTCGAGCGCCGTCGTCGCCTCGTCGGCGATGATGAGATCGGGGTCGCACGCCAGCGCCATCGCGATCATCACCCGCTGCCGCTGGCCCCCCGACAGCTCGTGCGGGAAGCTCCTCGCCCGCGACGGCGGCAGCCCCACCCGCTCCAGCAGCGCCTCCGCCCGCTTCGCGGCCTTCGCCGCGCTCAAGTCCTTGTCGTGCACCAGCATCGGCTCGGCCACCTGCCGCCCGATCCGCTGCACCGCGTTCAACGAGTGCATCGCGCCCTGGAACACGATCGACGCGCCCGTCCACCGCACCGCCCGCAGCCGGCCCCACCCCATCGTGAGCAGGTCCTCGCCGTCGAGCAGGATCTCCCCGGACACCTCCGCGGACTTCGGCAGCAGCCGCAGCACCGCCATCGCGAGCGTCGACTTCCCGCAGCCCGACTCGCCCGCGACCCCGAGGACCTTCCCGGCCTCGACCTTCAGGTCCACGCCGCGCACGGCCGGGACCCGCCCGCGCGACCCCGTGTACGTGACGTGCACGTCACGGAACTCCAAGAGCGTCATCCCCGCTCACCTCGCAGCCTCGGGTTGAACACGGCCTCCAGGGCCCGTCCGCACATCATGAACGCGAGCACCACCAGCAGGATCGCCAGGCCCGGCGGCAGCAGGTACCACCACGCGTGCGCCGACACCGCTCCGTTGTCGCTGGCGCGGTTGAGGATCGAACCCCACGACACCACGTTCGGGTCGCCCAGGCCCAGCCACGCGAGCGAGGACTCCATGAGGATCGCCGAGGGCACCAGCAGCGTCGCGCTGGCGAGCACGAGCGGCAGGACGTTGGGGAAGATGTGCTTGGTCATCTGGTGCCAGTGCCCGGCGCCGAGCGCCCTGGCGCGCTCCAGGTACGGCCGGGCCTGGACGGTGAGCGTCTGGGCCCGCACGAGTCTCGTCGTGCCCGACCAGGAGACGAGCGCGATGACGAGGATCGTGGTCCCCATGCTGCGCCCCAGGACCGCGAGGAGCGCGATGGCGACGACGAGGCTGGGCAGCACCATGAACCAGTCGGAGATCCGCAGCGCGAACCAGCCGTAGGCGCCGCCGATGTGGCCGCTGGTGACGCCGACGGCGGTGCCGATGAGGATCGCGACCACCGTCGCGGTGAGTCCGATGAGGAGCGACAGCCGCGAGCCCCACAGCGTGAGCGCGAGGACCGAGCGGCCCACTTCGTCGGTGCCGAGCGGGAACTCGGCGCTCGGGGGCTCCATGCGCCCGCCGGTGGCCTGCGTGACGCTGAGCGCCGACTCGTCGATGAGGACCGGCGCCGCGAGCGCCAGGACGACGATGGCGCCCAGGAGGACCAGACCGACCATGCCGGTGCGCTGGGCCCGGTACGCGGTCCACGACCGCGCGAAGGACTGCCGCCGCCGCGCCCATGCCAGGGCCCGCGGGGAGGTGGTGGTGGATGCCGTCATGACTTCCGAATCCGGGGGTCGATGAACCAGTAGAGGATCTCGGCGGCGAGCACCGCGATGATGGTCGAGGCCGAGAACAGCACGAACAGCGCCTGGAGGACCGGCCGGTCGGGGTAGAAGATCGCCTGCACGAACAGGCTCCCCAGCCCCGGCCACGAGAAGACCGCCTCGGTCACGATGGAGCCGTTGACGACCCCGCCGATCGCGAGGAACACGAGGGTCACCGTGGGCAGCAGCGCGTTCGGCACGGCGTGCCGGTCGCGCACCTCGTCGTCGCGCAGGCCCTTGGCCCGCGCGGTGGTGAGGTAGTCCGAGCCGATCTCGTCCAGGATGGACGACCGCATGATCATGAGGTACCCGGCGTAGACCACGGCCGTGTACGTGAGCACCGGCAGCACCAGGTGGTGCCCGATGTCGACCGCCTGGGACCAGAAGTCCGGCGGCGTGCTCGGCGAGCGCATCCCGTTGACCGGGAAGATCCCCATGTACCTGGCGAACACCAGGATGACGATCATGCCGAGCCAGAACGTCGGCGCCGAGTACAGCAGCAGCCCGGTCCCGACGTGGGCGCGGTCGTACCGGCTGCCCTGCCGCCAGCCCGAGCGCGTCCCGATCCACAGGCCCAGGACCACGGCGAGGACCATCCCGGTCCCCGAGAGCAGGAGCGTGGCCGGGAGCCGCTCGACGATGAGGTCGAAGATCGGGCGCCGGTACTGGAACGAGTCGCCCAGGTCCATCGTGAGCGTCCCGGTGATGTAGTCCCAGAACTGCTTCACCATGGGCTGGTCGAGGCCCATCTCGGCGCGCATGGCGGCCCGCTGCTCGGGCGAGACCGGCCGCTCGCGCGTGAGCTGGTCGATCGGGTCGCCGCCGATGAGCCGGAAGATGAAGAACGACGAGAACAGGACGAGCAGGAGCGACACCGCCGCCCCGCCGACGTGCTTGAGCAGGTAGCGCCCGAAGCCGGAGGAGGTCCGCCGCGCGCGCCGCCCCGCGGGCGGGGCCGCAGCCCCGCCCGCGGGAGGTGGCACTTCGGTCATTCGCGCTCGTCCGCGGTGCTCTTGCGCCGCATCGCGAACCAGGCGCCGCCCGCCACGACCACGACGACCGCCGCGCCGACGACGATCCACACCCACACCGGCACGCCCGACTCCTCGGTCGTCCCCGCCGGCTGCGCCGTGTAGTACGACCACGTGAAGCCCTGCTGGCCGGTGACCATGCCGCCGTCGGAGGGCTGCGTGGTCATGCCGGTGATCCGGTCGTGGTTGTACGCCTCCATGACGTTCTGGTAGTACAGGTAGATCACGGGCGTGTCGGCGTACATGAGCGCCTGCTGCTCCTTGACGAGCTCGGCGCGCGCGTCCGGGTCGGACTCGACCTTCTGCTGCTCGTGCAGCGCGTCGAACTCGGGGTTGCAGTAGTTGTTCTCGCTGGAGCGCTCGGTGCCGTCGGTGAGGGTCGGCAGGACCGCGCACGTGTGCATGCCCAGCTGCTCGGTCGGGTTGGGGCCCACGCCCCAGCCGGAGAACGCGATGTCGAACTCGCCCAGGTAGGCCAGGTCGTTCAGGGCGCTCTGCTCGATCGCCTCGGGGACGACCTCGATGCCGATCTCGGCCCACCACTCGGTCGCGAACTGCGCGATCGTGGCGTACGCGGTGTTGTCGGCGTGCTGGTAGAACCGGAAGCTCAGCGGCTGCCCCGTCTCCGGCATGGTCCGGATCCCGTCGTCGCCGCGCACGTAGCCCGCCTCGTCGAGCAGCGCGTTCGCGCCCTCGATGTCGAACTCGACGAGCTGGTCGCCGCCGTCCCAGTGGTACTGCTCGAAGATCGCCGGGATGATCCCGACCGCAGGGGTCCCGGAGCCGTCGAGGACGGTGTCCACGAGGGCCTGCTTGTCGAGCGCCATGTGCAGCGCCTGCCGCACGATCGGGTCCTTGAGCGCGGGGTGGCCGTCGCCGAACTCGGTGCCGTCCTGCGTCACCGAGTTGTAGTTCAGGGTCAGCGACACGTACCGGCGGCCCTCGACGTCGTTGACGGTGACGTGGTCCTGCGAGCCGAGCGCCTCGGTCTGGGCCGGGTTCAGGCCGCCCATCCCGTTGCCCACGATGTCGACCTCGCCGGCCTCCAGCGCGGCCACGGCCGCGTCGGTCTCGGTGTAGTAGTCGTACACGACCTCGTCGAAGCCCGGCGCGCCCTCCCAGTAGGACTCGTTGGCCTCCAGGCGGATGAACTCGTCGGTCTGGTACTCGGTGACCTGGAACGGGCCGGAGCCGACCAGCGGCAGCTGGTTCGCGTCGTCGGCCGACGGGTCGGCGTACGTGGACCAGACGTGCTCGGGGACGATGTAGACCTCGCGCGTGAGCACGTCCCACGGGGACGGCTCGGCGAGCGTCAGCACGAACGTCGTCTCGTCGGTGGCCTCGGCGGAGACGAGGTTCCCCGCGAAGTCGATGTTCCAGTCGTGGATCGCCTGGTTCTCGATGAGCAGGCCGTACGTGTAAGCGACGTCCTCGGCCGTGAGCGGCTCGCCGTCCGACCAGGTCGCGCCGTCGCGGATCGTGAACGTCCAGGTGAGACCGTCCTCGGACTCCTCCCACTCGGTCGCCAGGCCCGGCTCGGGCTCGTAGTCCGCGCCGATGCGCACGAGCGTCTCGTACGTCATCATGCTCGTCTCGTACGTGATGACGAACCGCCGCTTGAACGGGTTGAAGGTGTCGACCTCCTGGTTCGTGGCGATGAGCAGGGTGTCCTTGTCCTCCTCTTGGGCCGCCGCGCCGGGCGCGGCGACGGCCAGCGCTCCGGCCGACATCAGGAGCGCGGCCGCGGCGGCAAGCATTCGCCGCGTCAGGGCATGGGGATTCATGGGGTGCAGGTCCTCGCATTCGGTTCCGGGCGCCTGGCGGCTCCGCGCGCGTGCAGGGCGCGGCGGGCCTCAGATGTACCGGACAGCATGACGGAACTCTTCTTGCGTTGTCAACGATGTGAAGAAAGTTTTCATTGCTGCAATATGGGGCGCCCGCGAACTCCCGCGAACCACCGCTGTGGACCCCTCGCTTCCAGTACATTCGGCTGACTACTGTCGGTGTTGCGGGGGTCACGGTGTGGAACTGGCTTGAGGACTCGATGGTCGCGCACCCCGAGATCGCGATCTTCCTCGCGCTGGGGCTCGGGTTCTTCGTCGGCAAGCTGAAGATCAAGGGCATCGCGCTCGGGCCGGTTACCGGGACGCTCCTCGCGGGCGTCCTCGTCGGCATCGTCTTCTCCGGCATCGACATCCCCGACCTCGTCAAGACCGTCGCGTTCGTGGCCTTCCTGTTCGCCCTCGGCTACAACGTCGGCCCCCAGTTCTTCGCGGGCCTCAAGGGCGACGGCCTCAAGCAGGTCCTCCTCGCGGTCATCAACTGCATCGTGGGCCTGGGCATCGTCATCGTCCTCGCCAAGGCCCTCGGCTACGGCCCCGGCTGGGGCGCCGGGCTCCTCGCGGGCGGCCTCACCCAGTCCGCGGTCATCGGCGTCGCCGACTCCGCGATCAGCGCGCTCCCCGGGCTCAGCGACGCCGACATCAAGGAGATGGAGTCGCAGGTCGCCGTCGGCTACGCGGTCTGCTACCTGTTCGGCACGGCCGCGGCCGCGTTCTTCCTGTCCACGCTCGCCCCGCGCATGCTCGGCTCCAAGGACCTCGCCGCCGACGCGCACGAGATGGAGAAGCAGCTCGGCGTCGCGAAGGAACCGGGCATCGGCCCGGCCTACTACTCCGTGGTCCGCCGCTCCTACCGCGTCACCGGCGGCTCCGTCGTCGGCCGCACCGTCGGCGACCTCGAACGCCGCGCCGAGGACTTGGGCCACCGCATCATGTTCCACGACCTGCGCCGCGGCACCACCGTCCAGGCCGTCAAGCCGTCCACGGTCATCGAGACCGGGGACATCGTGACGCTCGCGGCCCGCCGCCCCGACCTCGTCGCCCTGAGCGTCGACCAGTGGGGCGAGGAGGTCGACGACGAGGAGCTGCTCGACTACCAGGTCGAGACGCTCGCGATCGTCATCACCAGCAAGAAGCTCGCCGGGCGGCAGATCGGCCCGGCGTTCGCCGAGCACGCCCCGCGCCTGTTCGTCACCAAGGTGGTCCGCGGCGGCCAGGAGATCCCCTGGAGCGACGCCACGGTCATCCACGGCGGGGACGAGATCACCGTCCAGGGCGGCAAGGAGGAGGTCGAGGCGGTCGTCGGCGACCTCGGCTACCCGAACCGGGCCTCGGACGCCACCGACATGTCCTACGTGGGCATCGGCATCGTCCTCGGCGCGCTCATCGGCGTCCCCACGATCGCGGTCGCGGGCGCCGACATCGGCCTGACGACCTCCGGCGGCGCGCTCATCATGGGCCTCGTGTTCGGCTGGCTGCGCGCCAAGTCGCCCACGTTCGGGCAGTTCCCGCCCGCCGCGAACTGGATGCTCTCCACCGGCGGCCTGTGCACGTTCGTCGGCATCGTCGGCATCATGGCCGGCCCCGACTTCGTCTCCGGCGTCAAGTCCGAGGGCCTGAGCCTCGTGTTCGCGGGCCTGGTCGTGACGCTCCTGCCGATGCTCGTCACGATGTTCCTCGGCAAGTGGCTGTTCAAGATCCCCGTGCCGGTCAACCTCGGCATCACCGCGGGCGCGAACACCACCACCGCGTCCATCGGCGCGATCACCGACACCGCGAAGAGCCAGGTCCCCGTCCTCGGCTACACGATCCCCTACGCCATCGGCAACGTCCTGCTGACGATCTGGGGCGCGGTCATCGTGGCCGTCCTCGCCTGACCCGAACACTCGAAAGGGAACGCCATGACCACGGTCGACCGCGACGAAGAACGCCGCCTCGAAGGGCTCAGCCCCTTCGAGCTGAAGAACCGGCTCATCGAGCTGGCCGGGGAGAACGAGAAGGCCAACGCCCTCGCCATGGTCAACGCCGGCCGCGGCAACCCCAACTGGACGGCGACGGCGCCCCGCGACGCGTTCTTCCTCCTGGGGCAGTTCGCGATCACCGAGACCCGCCGCGACTGGGACGAGTTCGCGTCCTTCGGCGGCATGCCGCAGTCCGACGGCATCGCCGCGCGCCTCGGCGACTACCTCAAGGCCAACGCGTCCGCGCCCGGCGCCGAGGCCCTCGGCCGCTACGTCGCGTACGGCACCGACACGCTCGGCTTCGACGCCGACGACTGGGTCGGCGAGCTCGCCGACGCGATCATCGGCGACCACTACCCGGTCCCCGACCGGATGCTCGTCCACGCCGAGCAGGTCGTCCACGCCTACCTCGACGCGGAGATGGGCGGCGCGCCCAAGGGCGGCTGGGACCTCTACGCGGTCGAGGGCGGCACCGCCGCCATGTGCTACCTGTTCGACTCCGCGCAGGTCAACGGCCTGCTCCACCGCGGCGACCGGATCGCGCTCATGGTCCCGATCTTCACGCCGTACCTGGAGATCCCGCTGCTCGACCGGTACGCGTTCGACATCGTCTCGCTGGAGGCGTCGACCACCAGCGAGGAGGGCATCCACACCTGGCAGTACCCGGACGCGGAGATCGACAAGCTCAAGGACCCGTCGATCAAGGCCCTGTTCCTGGTCAACCCGTCGAACCCGCCGTCCGTGAAGCTCGCCGAGGCCACCCTGGAGCGGATCCGCGACATCGTCGCGAACCACAACCCGGGCCTGACGATCATCACCGACGACGTCTACGGCACCTTCACCGACGGGTTCACCTCGCTCATGTCGAGCCAGGCCGCCAACACCATCGGCGTCTACTCGTTCTCGAAGTACTTCGGCTGCACCGGCTGGCGCCTCGGCGTCATCGCCGTCGCGAAGGACAACGTCTTCGACCAGCGCATCGCCGCCCTGGAGGAGACCCGGACCGCCGCCCTGCGCGAGCGGTACGCGTCGATCACGCTCGAACCGGAGAAGCTCAAGTTCATCGACCGCATCGTGGCCGACTCCCGCGACGTGGCCCTCAACCACACCGCGGGCCTGTCGACCCCGCAGCAGGTCCAGATGGTCCTGTTCTCGCTCCACTGCCTCACCGACGCCGAGAACCAGTACAAGAAGGACTGCCAGGCCGTCATCGCGCGCCGCCTCAAGCAGCTCGTGGAGGGCCTCGACGTGCCCTACCCCGAGGACCCCGAGGCCGCGCACTACTACGTGGAGCTCGACCTCCTCAGCTGGGCCGAGCGCAACTGGGGCCCGGAGTTCGCCGACTGGATGCAGGCCAACTACGAACCGGTGGACCCGATCTTCCGCCTCGCGCAGGAGGAATCGGTCGTCCTGCTCAACGGCGGCGGCTTCGACGGCCCCGAGTGGTCGGTCCGCGTCTCGATGGCGAACCTCCGCATGGACGCGTACCAGCGCATCGGCGCGGCCCTGCGCCGCATCGGCGCCGAGTACCACGAGGCGTTCCAGAACAGCCGCAGGTAAGGGGGAGGGGCGATGGACTGGATCAAGTCGACACTGGAGTCGACCCCCGAGATCGCGCTGTTCGTGTGCCTCGCACTCGGGTTCGCGGTCGGCCGGGTCAAGATCTGGAAGATCTCGCTCGGCGGCGTCGCCGGCACGCTGATCGTGGCGATCTTCCTCGGCATGGTCGCCGACATCGAGTTGAACGACCAGGTGAAGCAGATCGCGTTCGCGCTGTTCATCTTCACCCTCGGGTACATCTCGGGGCCGACGTTCTTCGCCAGCCTCAACCGCAAGAGCCTGCGCTACGCCACGTTCACCGGCATCGAGGTCGTCTCGGTCCTGGCGATCACCGCCGCCGCGGTGCTCATCATGAACCTCGACGTCGGCACCGCCGCGGGCCTGCTCGCGGGCGGCGCCACCGAGTCCGCGGCGGTCGGCACCGCGACCGACGCGATCGGCCGCCTCGACCTGTCGGACGCCGAGATCGCGACGCTCCAGGCGAACGTCGGCACCGCGTACTCGATCTCCTACATCTGCGGCCTCATCACGATCGTGCTCCTGTCGAGCCAGTTCTTCCCGCTCATCATGCGCGTGAACCTGCGCGACGAGGCCGCGAAGCTGTGGGCGAAGCTCGGCGGCGCCGACGACGACGCCACCGCCGCGCCTGCGGCCCCGCCGATCGTCGGCCGCGAGTACCTGGTGACGGCCGCCGCGGGGCGCACCGTCGCCGAACTCCAGACCGACCTCGGCGAGGCCACCGTCGAGGAGGTCTCCCGGCAGGGGGCCGCCGTCAAGGTCGAACCGGGCACCCGGCTCGCCCAGGGCGACAAGGTCCTCCTGGTCGGGCGGCGCGAAGCGCTCGTCGGCGCCGCCGCCCACGTCGGCACGGAGGTGAACCTCGACGAGTCGATGGGCATGAGCCTCGACCTCGCCGACGTCGTCGTGACCCGCAAGGGCTACACGGCCTCCACGCTCGGCGAGATCCGCCGCGACTTCGAGGCCGAGCGCCAGGGCGTGTTCCTCCAGAAGATCACCCGCGGCGACCACGAGCTGCCCGTCCAGCCCAAGACGCTCATCCAGCGCGGCGACACGCTGCGCCTGGCCGGCGCCGCGCGGGACATGCAGCGCGCGGTCCCGATGATCGGCTTCCGGATCGACCCGAAGGTCACCTTCGACATGGTGTTCATCGCGATCGGCGTGGTCCTGGGCTTCCTCATCGGCATGCTCGTGTGGACCGTGGGGACCATCCCGCTGACGCTCGGCACCGGCGGCGGCTGCCTCCTCGCGGGCCTCCTGTTCGGCTGGATCCGCTCGAAGCGGCCCACGTTCGGGCAGTACGACTCCGGCGCGGCGGACGTCGTCAAGACGCTCGGCCTCGCCACGTTCATCTGCGCGGTCGGCCTGTCCTCGGGCCCGCAGGCCGTGGAGCTGGTCGAGGAGTTCGGGATCGGCCTGCCGATCGCGGGCGTCGCGATGACCGCCATCCCGGCGTTCATCTCGCTGTTCGTGGCCTGGAAGATCATGAAGCTCCCGGCGCCGCTGACGCTCGGCGCCGTCACCGGCCAGCAGTGCTCCACGCCCGGCGTCACCGCCGTCCAGGGCGCCGCGGGCAACGCGACGCCGCTCATGGCCTACACGATCGTCTACGCCTTCTCGAACGTCGTCCTGCCGCTCCTGGGGCCCATCGTCGTCGCCATGGCCCACGCCATCGGATGACGCGGCCGCGCGCCGTCGGCTAGAGCCGCCAGGCCCCGTTCGTGTTCAGCATGATCGAGTACACCGAGTCGGTGGCGGTGATGAAGAGCCGGTTGCGCTTCGGCCCGCCGAAGACCAGGTTGGACACGGCGGGCTGGGGGACCTGGAGGGTCGCCAGGTGGGTCCCGTCGGGGTCGAAGCAGTGGACGCCCGCCGCGGCCGCCCACACGCGGCCCTCGACGTCGGTGCGGAGGCCGTCGAAGCGACCGCCGGGGGACTCGGTGAACACGCCGCCGCCCGTCAGCTTTCCGTCTTCGACGGCGAAGGACCTGATGTGGCCGCCCGCGGTGTCGGCGATGTAGAGGGTCCGCCCGTCAGGGGAGAACGCGAGCCCGTTGGGCCGCTGGAAGTCGTCGGCCACCCGCGTCACCGCGTGTGTCAAGGGGTCAATGCGGTACACGTGGCACCCGTCGATCTCCGGCTCGGCCCGGTGGCCCTCGTAGTCGCTGGTGATCCCGTACGGCGGGTCCGTGAACCACACGGCCCCGGCCGCGTCCACGACGACGTCGTTGGGGCTGTTGAACCTGCGGCCCTCCCAGCGGTCGGCGAGCACGGTGACCGAGCCGTCGATCTCGGTCCGGGTGACGCGGCGCCTGCCCTGCTCGCAGGAGACGAGGCGGCCCTGCCGGTCGAGGGTGTGGCCGTTCGTGTAGCCGGCGGGGGAGCGGAAGACGCTGACGGAGCCGTCGGTCTCGTCCCAGCGCATGAGCCGGTCGTTGGGGATGTCGCTGAACAGCAGGTACTTCCCCGAAGGGACGTAGACGGGGCCCTCGGTCCACCGGCCGCCGGAGAACAGGCACTCCAGGTAGTCGTCCCCGCCGACGTTGAACCGGCCGTCGTGCACCGTAAAGCTCACTGGTGTCTTGCTCAACGGGAACCTCCTGGGGTCGCAGTCGTCTCGCCCCCGAACCTACGGTATCGATAATTTTCGATTTATCGCCCTCCGGTGCATTGTGTCCTCCGTGTTACCGCTCTACCCTGAGTGCACCGCGCCGGGAACGGCCCGGCCGCCCTCACAGACGGGAACTCACATGGGACCGGCACTCCCCAAGCACCGCAGGCGAAGACTGGGCATGGTCCTGGCCGGCGTGGCCGCGGTGGCGACCGCCGCCAGCCTCGCCACCTTCGCGATGAACCCCGCGTCCGCGCAGACCGCCGGATGCACCGTGGAATACCAGGTCACGGCCCAGTGGCCGGGCGGCTTCAACGCCGACGTGGAGGTCGCGAACCTCGGCGCCGCCGCGGTCGAGCCGTGGAAGCTCGAATGGGACTTCGCGAACGGCCAGAAGGTCACGAACGCCTGGAACACCACCGCGACCCAGTCCGGGGCGCACGTCACGGCCGTCGCCGTCGACTACAACAAGCGGCTCGCGCCGAGCGCGTCGGTGAGCTTCGGCTTCTCCGGCACCACGTCCGGCAGCAGCAACGCCGTGCCGACCTCGTTCAAGCTCAACGGGGTCCAGTGCACCGGCGACGCGGTGCCGACCTCGGCGCCGCCGACGACCACGACCCCGACCGAGGGGCCGACCGGCGGCACCGGCCAGGACGAGTGGAACCCGCCCTCGAACCTGGTCCAGCCGCTCAACGAGGTCTGGGCCCACGTCGAGGACACCTACAATCTGAACTTCCGCAACTTCGGCTGGGACCAGGTCATGGCCACCGGCGGCACCATCAACTACTGCGTCCGCTGGGACTCGCAGAACCCGGTGACCGCCCAGACCCGCGACCAGATCGCCGCGAAGCTCCAGGACCAGTACAACCGCTGGTTCGACCAGATGGCCGGCTGGAACGAGTGGCCCTTCGACGAGATCGAGGTCAACGTGGTCGGCTGGGCGGCGCGGGACCGCAGCCTCCTCCAGTGGAGCGACAACTCGGTGGACGTCTACATCGGGGACATCCGCGAGGACGCCCCGCAGTGCGCCGAGGAGTGCGGCCGCTTCTTCCACCAGGACGGCAACTACTCGCAGTGCCCGGGCGGCGCGGCGCGCCACTACGACCAGAGCCTGTGGCTGACCCAGGGCATGGGCGGCGGCGCGGGCGGCGACTGGGGCCAGCGCATGGGCCAGGAGTACTTCGTCGGGGCGCTGAACTCGGCGCAGATCCACATCTACCTGCACGAGCTCGGCCACACGTTCGGCCTGGACGACTTCTACGACTGGACGCCGACGGGCCAGTGCTGCTTCATCATGAAGGCCGGCTCCTCCACCACCATCACCACGTTCGACCAGTGGATGCTCCGCGACTGGTGGCGCCACCTGAAGAGCAGATACGGGTATTAGCGCTCCCTGAGCATTCCTCCCACGGCGGCGGCGGGTCCGGAAGGCCCGCCGCCGTCCCCGTGCTCCCGGCTTCCCGTCCCGTGAGCGGTGTCGGTCCCGATCTGGTCGGCAAGAGCCGATAGTGTTTAGCATTGTCGAACGCGGCCGTTTCTCGGAGCCGCGGGCGGACGGGACCGGAACGGAGGCGGGGGATGGCCAAGCACATCCAGTCGCTGGAGCGCGCGGCGGCGATGCTGCGCCTGCTCGCGGGCGGCGAGCGCCGCCTCGGCCTGTCCGACATCGCCTCGGCGCTGGGCCTGGCGAAGGCCACCGCGCACGGGATCCTGCGGACCCTCCAGCACGAGGGCTTCGTGGAGCAGGACCCCGACTCGGGCCGCTACCAGCTGGGCGCCGAGCTGCTGCGCCTGGGCACCACGTACCTCGACGTCCACGAGCTGCGCGCCCGCGCCCTGGTGTGGACCGACGACCTGGCCCGCTCGGGCGGCGAGGCGGTCTACCTCGGGGTGGTCCACCAGCACGGCGTCCTCATCGTCCACCACGTGTTCCGGCCTGACGACTCGCGCCAGGTCCTGGAGGTCGGCGCGATGCAGCCGATGCACTCCACGGCCCTGGGGAAGGTGCTCACGGCGCTCGACCCGGTGGCGCACGCCGAGCTCGTCGACGCCAAGCGCGAGCCGTTCACGGCCGCGACGGTGACGGAGCTGCCCGAGATCGAGCGGGTCCTCGAGGCGACCCGCGCCCAGGGGTACGCCACCGACCTGGAGGAGACCTGGGAGGGCGTGGCCTCGGTGGCCGCGCCGATCCTCGACCGGCACCGGCTCCCGGTGGGCGCGGTCGGCATTACCGGCGCCGTCGAGCGCGTGTGCAGGGACGGGGAGCTGCGTCCGGAGCTCGTCGCGGCGGTCCGCGACACCGCCCGGTCGGTCTCGCGCGACCTCGGGGCCAAGCCCTTCTAGCGTTCCGCCCTTTTTCTCCACTTTCCTGCGGCCCCCTTGTGGTCCTGGTATGCCTGTCTTGCAGGAGTTTTCCATGGTTCTCAGGAGGAGGTGTGGTCGTGGTCACATACCTATTGACGCGCGGGTAACCGAGGAGAACACTTTGCGTACGTCGGTCGGCATTGTCGAACGCTAAACGGCTTCAGCGGTCACTCGCGCCACTGACGTGAACAAAGCCCTTCCAACGAGGACGGCGCCCCCGGCTCCGCACTCGGGCACGGACAAAGGAGTTCCAAGTGTCCAACACAGACATCATCATCGGCGAGGTCGTCGGCACGGCCCTGCTGATCCTGCTCGGCGCGGGCGTCTGCGCCGCCGTCACCCTCAAGAAGTCCAAGGCCCAGAACGCCGGATGGCTCGCCATCGCGTTCGGGTGGGGCTTCGCCGTCCTCACCGGCGCGTACGTCTCCGCGGGCGTCTCCGGCGCCCACCTCAACCCCGCGGTCACCGTCGGCCTCGCCATCACCGGCGGCACCGAGTGGAGCCAGGTCCCCCTCTACATCGTCTCCCAGCTGGTCGGCGCCATGCTCGGCGCGGCCCTCGCCTGGGTCGCCTACTACGGCCAGTTCCAGGCCCACATGGCCGACCTCGCGAACCAGCCCGAACCACCCGAGACCGAAGGCGACGCCAAGGCCGGCCCGGTCCTCGGCATCTTCTCCACCGGCCCGGAGGTCCGCAACCCGGTCCTCAACCTCCTCACCGAGATCATCGGCACCTTCGTGCTCCTCATCGCGATCCTCACCCAGGGCCTCAACGACTCCGGCAAGGGCCTCGGCGCGCTCGGCGTGCTCATCACCGCCCTCGTCGTCGTCTCCATCGGCCTCTCCCTCGGCGGGCCCACCGGCTACGCCATCAACCCGGCCCGCGACCTCGGCCCCCGCATCGTCCACGCGCTCCTGCCCCTCAAGGGCAAGGGCTCCTCGGACTGGGGCTACGCGTGGATCCCGGTGATCGGCCCGCTCGTCGGCGGCTCCCTCGCCGCCCTCCTCTACAACGTTGCCTTCGCGTAGCCATGGGGACACAATCGACCTATTCCGCCTCGACAACGACGTTTTGGAGCGCACCATGACCGACTCGCACACCGGACCGTTCATCGCGGCCATCGACCAGGGCACCACGTCCAGCCGGTGCATCGTCTTCGACCGCGACGGGCGCATCGTCGCCGTCGACCAGAAGGAGCACGAGCAGATCCTCCCCAAGCCGGGCTGGGTCGAGCACGACGCCGCCGAGATCTGGCGCAACGTCCAGGAGGTCGTCGCCGGGGCCATGGTCAAGGCCGGCGCCCGCCGCGACGACATCCTCGCCATCGGCATCACCAACCAGCGCGAGACGACCATGCTGTGGGACAAGCACACCGGGCAGCCGGTCCACAACGCCATCGTCTGGCAGGACACCCGCACCGACCAGCTCTGCAAGCAGCTCGGCGGCGACGCCGGCCAGGACCGCTGGCGCCGCGAGACCGGCCTGCCGCTCGCCGCGTACTTCGCGGGCCCCAAGATCGCGTGGCTCCTCGACAACGTCCCCGGCCTGCGCGAGAAGGCCGAAGCCGGCGACCTCCTCTTCGGCACCATGGACTCCTGGGTCATCTGGAACCTCACGGGCGGCGTCGACGGCGGCGTGCACGTCACCGACGTCACCAACGCCTCCCGCACCCTCCTCATGAACCTCGAGGACCTCTCCTGGAACGAGGACATCGCCGCGGAGATGGGCGTCCCCCTCCAGGTCCTCCCCGAGATCCGCTCCTCCGCCGAGACCTACGGGACCGTCACCGGCGGCACCCTCGGCCAGCTCCTCGGCGGCGTCCCCGTCGCCTCCGCGCTCGGCGACCAGCAGGCCGCCCTGTTCGGACAGACCTGCTACTCCGTCGGCGAGGCCAAGTCCACGTACGGCACCGGCACGTTCATGCTCATGAACACCGGCGAGAAGCTCATCCACTCCGAGTCCGGCCTGCTCACCACCGTCGGTTACCGCATCGGCGACCAGGACCCCGTCTACGCCCTCGAAGGCTCCATCGCCGTCACCGGCTCCCTCGTCCAGTGGATGCGCGACCAGATGGGCCTCATCAAGACCGCCGCCGAGATCGAGACGCTCGCCGCCTCCGTCGAGGACAACGGCGGCGCGTACTTCGTGCCCGCCTTCTCCGGCCTCTTCGCGCCCTACTGGCGCTCCGACGCGCGCGGCGTCATCGCGGGCCTCACCAGGTATGTCACGAAGGCGCACATCGCGCGCGCCGTCCTCGAGGCCACCGCCTGGCAGACCCGCGAGATCACCGACGCCATGACCAAGGACTCCGGCGTCGAGCTCTCGGCCCTCAAGGTCGACGGCGGCATGACCTCCAACAACCTCCTCATGCAGTTCCTCGCCGACGTGCTCGACGCCCCCGTCGTGCGCCCCATGGTCGCCGAGACGACCTGCCTCGGCGCCGCCTACGCGGCCGGCCTCGCGGTCGGCTTCTGGGACACCACCGACGACCTCCGCGCCAACTGGCGCCGCGCCGCCGAGTGGACCCCGGACATGGACCCGGACCTGCGGGACCGCGAGTACAAGAACTGGCTCAAGGCCGTCGAGCGGACCATGGGCTGGCTGGAAGACTAGATCAGTGCAATTAGGAGCGCGGCCATGACCACCTTGCAGCACCTCCCCGCGAACTGGGAGGACCCGACCGTCGCACGCTTCACCGAGCGCGCCGACCGGGCCGAGCAGCGCGACAACCTGTCGAACCAGACGTTCGACCTGCTCGTCATCGGCGGCGGCATCCTGGGCATCTCCACCGCCTGGCACGCCGCCCAGTCGGGGCTGCGGGTGGCCCTGGTCGACTCCGGCGACTTCGCCGGAGCCACCTCCTCGGCCTCCTCCAAACTCCTCCACGGCGGACTGCGCTACCTCCAGACCGGCGCCGTCAAACTCGTCGCGGAGAACCACTTCGAACGCCGCGCCGTCACCCGCCAGGTGGCGCCGCACCTCTCCCGCCCGCTCACGTTCTACCTGCCGATCTACAAGGGCGGCCCGCACGGCGCCGCCAAGATGGGCGCGGGCGTGTTCGCGTACTCCGCGCTCTCCGCGTTCGGCGACGGCGTCGGCCACCTGCTCAACCCGGTCAAGGCCCGCATGGCCGTGCCCGAGCTGCGCACCGACGACCTCAAGGCCGTCGCCGTCTACGGCGACAGCCAGATGAACGACGCCCGCATGGCGCTCATGACCGTCCGCGCCGCCGCCGACGCCGGAGCCGTCGTCCTCAACCACGCCGAAGTCACCGGCCTGCGCTTCACCGGCAGGCAGGGCCAGCGCCGCCGCGTCTCCGGCGCCGACCTGCGCGACCGCATGGACGGCACCGAGTTCGGCGTCAACGCCCACGTCGTCCTCAACGCCACCGGCCCCTGGGTCGACCACCTGCGCCGCATGGAGGACGCCGGCGCCGACCCGTCGATCCGCCTCTCCAAGGGCGCCCACCTCGTGCTCAAGCGCACCTCCCACTGGAAGGCCGCGCTGGCGACGCCGATCGACAAGTACCGCATCACGTTCGCGCTCCCGTGGGAGGACATGCTCCTGCTCGGCACCACCGACGAGGAGTACGAGGGCGACCCCGGCGACGTCGCCGTCAACGAGAAGGACATCAGCCAGATCCTCGACGAGGCCGGGCACTCGGTGCGCCCGAAGCAGCTCGACCGCGGCCTCATCACGTACACGTTCGCGGGGCTCCGGGTCCTGCCCGGCGGCCCGGGCAGCACCGCCAAGGCCAAGCGCGAGACCGTCGTGACCGAGGGCCGCGGCGGAATGCTCTCCGTCGCGGGCGGCAAGTGGACCACGTTCCGCCACATCGGGCGCACCGTGATGAAGAAGCTCGCCGAGATGCCCGGGTACACGCTCGGCGCCGAGATGGAGCCGATGAAGAACCTGCCGCGGCGCCTCCCGCTGCCCGGCATCGCGAACCCGCACGCCGTCCAGCACCGGCTGCTGTCCGACGGCGGCGCGCCGCTGCCGAACCTCGGCGAGGACACCGCGAAGCACCTCGCGACCCACTACGGCTCCATCGCGTTCGACATCGCCCGCCTCGCAGGGGAGCACCCGGAGCTCGCCGAGCGCGTCCACCCGGACGCCCCGGAGATCTGGGCGCAGGTCGTCTACGCGCGCGACATGGAGTGGGCCGAGACGCCCGACGACGTGCTCCGCCGCCGCACCACCCTCACCATCCGCGGGCTCGACACGCCCGAGGTCCGAGCGAAGGTCCAGCGGCTGCTCGACCAGCGATAACAAGCTTTCTTCCACACACACGAGGCAGGCACAACCGCCTCGGAGGGCGGGGCGGGGTCTGAGGGGTCCCCGTCCCGCCTCTTTTCCACCGCAGCGCTCGCCGGGCACTTCGCCGGATCATTCGCCGGGCACCTCGACCCGTGCTCGCCTCGGCGCTCGCCGGACACTTCGCCGGATCATTCGCCGGGCACCTCGACCCATGCTCGCCTCGGCGCTCGCCGGACCTGTCGGACCCCTGTGGCACCTTCGAGACCGGGGGCGACCGCGGATCGAACGATCCTCACGTCAGTCCCGGCTCGAGTCCGGGTGGATCGCCAGGAACAGCGAGTACGGCCTGGCCCCCGGGCCCGGCTCCATCCCTGCGAGGTCGTTGAGCAGCACCTTGAACCGGTGGTTGACCTCCTGGTACTGCTCCTCGTTGAGCCGCAGCCCGAGCCGCCCGAGGTTGAGCTTGGCCGGGTCCCCGAGCTGCGCCACGTCGCTCTGGAACACGTCCATCATCGCCGTCGACATGTCGGACCAGAACTCCTCGCCCAGTCGCAGCGACCAGGACTTCCGCGTCGCCAGGTACGGGATCTCGCGGGCCCCGCGCGAGCCGGTCCGCTCGTCCTGCGGTGCCAGGAACCCCGTCTCCACCAGCTTGCGCACGTGGTGCAGCACCGTCGCCGGGTTCGACCCCAGCCGCAGCGCGATCTCCTTGTTCGTGAGCGCCTGGTCCAGGCACAGCCGCAGGATCCGCAGGCGCACCGCCGAGGCCACCGCCTTCGCCTCGGCCTCGGTCGCCAGCGTCCGGTCGTCCTCGAAGCCCTCTGATCTGCGCTGCTCTGCCACGATCCCATCCTAGCGGCATGACCGATTGACATTTCCCAATCGATTGGGAATACTCAATCGCATGATCTCCCTCGGCGACCCCGACGCGGTCGCGCCCGCCAAGCGGGACCGGCTCGGCCTCCTGCGCGACCACGACTTCCGCGACCTCTTCCTCTCCACCACCGTCGCCCAGGTCGGCTTCCAGATCACCTCGCTCGCGCTCCCGCTCGCGGCCGTCATCGCGCTCGACGTCAGCGAGTTCGAGGTCGGCGTCCTCTCCTCGATGACGATGATCGCCTTCGTCCTCATCGGACTCCCCGCGGGCGCGTGGGTCGACCGGATGCGCCGCCGCCGCGTCCTCATCGTCAGCGACGTGGTGCGCGCCGCCGTGCTCCTCACCGTCCCGATCGCCTGGTGGGCCGAGGTCCTCACCATCTGGCAGCTCTACGCGGTCGCTCTGGTCATCGGCGTCTTCACCGTCTTCTTCGACGTCTCCTACCAGAGCTACCTGCCCCACCTCGTCGGCCGCGAGCGCCTCGTCGAGGGCAACGCGAAGCTCGAGACCGTCCGCGCCACCGCCCAGCTCGGCGGCCCGGTCCTCGCCGGGCAGCTCATCCAGTGGCTCACCGCCCCCGTCGCGATCGCCTTCGACGCCGCGGCCCTCGGCGCCTCCGCGCTCCTGCTGCTGCGCATCCGCCGCCGCGAGCCCAGGCCCGAGACGGCCCACGGCTCCCGCGTCTCCACCGAGATCAAGGACGGCCTGAAGTTCGTCTTCAGCAACCGCCTCCTCGCCTCGATCGTGTCCTGCACCGGCACCTACAACTTCTGGACCGGCGCGTTCATGGCGATGATCGTGGTCTTCCTGCCCCGTGACATGGGCATGAGCCCCGGCGAGATCGGCCTGTTCTTCGCGCTCTTCGGCGTCGGCGGCGTCTTCGGCGCGTTCGCCGTCGGCATCTTCACCCGGCTCCTCGGCGAAGGCCGCGTCATCTGGGTCTCGGTCGCGGTCACCGCGCCGTGGATCCTCCTGGTGCCCGCGGCCGAACCGGGCTGGCGGATCTGGCTCGGCGCCGCCCTCATGGCGTTCGTCGGGGCCGGGGGCGTCGTCTACAACGTCACCCAGGTGAGCTTCCGCCAGCGCCTCACCCCGGACAACATGCTCGGCCGCATGAACGCCACCGTCCGCTTCGTCGTCTACGGCACGTACGCCCTCGGCGCGATCCTCGGCGGCGCCCTCGGCCAGGCGCTCGGGGCCCGCACCACGCTGTGGATCGCCGCGGCCGGGATGTGCCTCGCGTTCCTGCCGGTGTTCTTCTCGCCCTTGCGGACCATGCGGACGCTGCCCGACCCCGACCACGAACCCGTCGGAGCGGCCGCCTAGGCCCGCTCCAGCGCCCCCGCGAGCTCCAGGTACAGCGGTCCCAGCTCCCGCAGCGCGGCGGCCGCCTCCGCGGCCCGACCGGCCGCGAGGTCGTACTGGAGCCCGCCCACCAGCCGGGCCTGCCTGGCGGCGATAGCCGATGCCTCGTCGGCGCCTGCCGCCGCCAGGCAGGCCCCCGCATCGCCGAGCCGCCGCGCGCCCGCGGGCACCATGAAGTCCAGGTCCTGCCGCGTCCGCTCGGACAGCCCGGCCTCCACCATCGCCGCGAGCGCCTCGGCCGCTTCGGCGTTCGCGATGTTCCCGGCCTCCACCGGGTGCCCGTGGTCCCCGCGCAGCCACCCCGCGAACACGTCCAGGTTCGCCCGGACCGCCTGCGCCGCGGACACCTCCGCCACCCGCTCGAACGCGCGCCGCGACGTGAACGACTCCCCGTACTGGAGCGAGTCCGTCCGCCACGCCGCCGTGAACTGCTCCACCGGCAGGCTCGCGAACGGGTACCCCTTCGGGTCGTGGAAGCGGACCAGCCCGTCCTCCACGCCGAACACCGTCACGTAATGGTCGGCGCCCCAAGCGCTTCCGCGGCCCTTCACGTGCGTGAGCAGCCCCATCTCCACGGGCCCGACCACGAGCGGCGCCGCTGGCGTCGCGGCCCGCAGCCGCTCGGCGGCCTCCTCCTCGGTCCCGCCCGCCTCGAACGTGCAGGTCCAGCCGAGCGCGGCGATCGCCGCGTCGAGCCCGACGTCGCCGTCCCACCCGGCCGGGTCGAAGAACGGGGTCGTGCCCGCGTGCAGCTGCAAGC
Source organism: Glycomyces sp. NPDC047369 (assembly GCA_040643255.1). GTDB lineage: Bacteria > Actinomycetota > Actinomycetes > Mycobacteriales > Micromonosporaceae > Glycomyces. The sequence continues at coordinate 40,075 of JBEYTX010000011.1, forward strand.
CGAACGGCGAACCGGTGAGCACGTCGACGGCGCCCGCCCCGGGGGAGTCCGGGCCGAGCGCCATCGACAGTGAGCTGGCGTAGCAGTTGTCGCTTGAACCGTTGTACTGCAAGAACATCGGGTCCTCCTGGGATCCATCGGTGCGGTCCCTGCGACGCTACTGATATTGAATTTTTCGCGCAATGGTACGAAATTCGGATCACTTTTCGACGTGCGCGGCGGCCTTCTGCTTGGCGACCTTGAGCTGGAGCAGTCCGATGACAATGACGCCCGCGGCCGTCGCGTAGTGGACGCCGAACGCCATCGCGGCGCTGCCGCCGTGGGCCAGGATGAGCGAGCCGTCGCCGATCGGGATGAGCGCGGTCGCGAGCAGGGCCCAGCCGAGCGCGCGGCGCTCGCGGATGACCAGCAGGACCAGGAGCACGATCGCCGAGCCGAGGTCGCGGGCGCCCTTGACGCTGAGGAAGTCGGCGGCCTCGCCGGTGGGCCAGTGGGCGAAGCCCATGCTCGGGGCGACCGCGGCGGGGGTGAGGAGGTACTGGAGGCCGAAGGAGAAGACGAAGAGGACGCTGAGGACGGTGAGGGTGTCGGCGGTGATGCGGAGGGCTTTCACGGGGGTCTCCTTATTGTGGCGGCTAGGAAATCTAGCGTCGCTAGGAACATGAATGACGCTAGCATAGCTTTGCTCGGATGTCTAGCGGTGCTAGAATCGTGGGCATGGTCACCAGTCAGCGCCGCGAACGCGAACGCGCCCAACGCGAAACGCTCATCGTCACCGCCGCCCGCGAGATGGCCGAAGCGGACGGGTGGCCCGCGGTCACCGTCCGCAGGCTCGCCGAGCGCATCGAGTACAGCCAGCCGGTCCTGTACTCCCACTTCGCGGGCCGCGGCGCGATCGTCGACGCCGTCGCCCTCCAGGGGATCGGCGAACTCGCCGAGGCCCTCGAAGCGGCCCGCGCGGGCGCGGCCCCGGGGGAGGAGCTCGCGGCCGTCGCGCAGGCGTACCTCGACTTCGCGACCGGCCACCCCGCCGTCTTCGAGGCCGCGTTCACCCTCGCCGAAGGGCTCCCGTTCGGTCCGGACGCCCCCGAGGTGCTCAAGGCCGGGTTCGCGCCCCTGTTCGCGGTCTTCGCGCCGCTCGCGGGCGACCACGACCCCGAGGCGGTCACCGAGGCCGGGTGGGCCGCGATCCACGGGCTCGCGGTCCTCGCCCGCGACGGGCGCCTGCGGCCCGAGCACCAGGAGGAGCGCCTGGCGGTCGTGCTCGAGAAGTTCACCGGCCGCTGACGTCACGTCCGGCGGGCCCCGCGGGTCAGTACAGTTGACCGACTTTCACGGAGGACCTATGAGCGACGATTTCCTGGTGCAGCGATTCGAGGAGCACCGCGACCACCTGCGCGCGGTCGCGTTCCGCATGCTCGGCAGCGCGAGCGAGGCCGACGACGCGGTCCAGGAGACCTGGATGCGCTTCGCGCGCACCGACACCGCCGGGGTCGAGAACCTCCGCGGCTGGCTCACCACCGTCGCGTCCCGCGTCTGCCTCAACCTGCTCCGCACGCGCCGCTCCCGCCGCGAGGACGAGCTCGACCGCGACCACGACACCGCCGCGCTCCCCGGCGAGGCGCCCGCGCCCGACCCGGAGGCCCAGGCGGTCATGGCCGACTCGGTCGGCCTGGCGCTGCAAGTCGTCCTCGACTCCCTGAACCCGGCCGAGCGGGTCGCGTTCGTGCTCCACGACCTCTTCGGCGTGCCCTTCGACCGCATCGCCCCGGTCCTCGACCGCACCCCGGAGGCCACCCGCCAGCTCGCCAGCCGGGCGCGCCGCCGCGTCGCTCAGCAGCAGGGCCGGGGCGGCGCGCCCGTCCCGGACGTGCCGCTCCAGCGCTCGGTCGTGGAGGCCTTCCTCGCCGCGGCCCGCGAGGGCCGCTTCGAGGACCTCCTCGAAGTCCTCGACCCCGGCATCAAGGTCGTCGCCGACGACGCCGCCGTCGCGACCGGCTTCGCCGGCCGCGAGGTCATCGGCGCCAAAGAGGTCGCCGCGATCTTCAACGGCAACGCCAGCGCCGCGGTTCCGGTCCTCGTCGACGGCTACGTCGGCGCCATGTGGGCCCCCGGCGGCACCCCGCGCGCGGTCCTCGCCTGCACGGTCGAAGGCGGCCGCATCACCGCGATCACGATCATGAGCGACCCCACGACGATCGCCGCCCTCGACCTCGCCGACCTCTGACCCGACCACCGCTCGCGGCCCTGAGCCCTGCTCTGGCGTCCCGTGCGACCGCCCCTCGCGTTCGGAGCCTGTTCGGGTGTGCCGTACGACCGCCCCTCGCGTTCCGAGCCTGTTCGGGTGTGTCGCGCGACCGCCCCTCATGTCCCGACTCCGTTCGGGTGACACCGGCGCCCGCGGGCCCGATTCTTGTCGGACCCGCGGGCGAACCTGGGCGCTACGGTCCCCTCTGGGAGGGTGGGGGCTAGGGACGGTAATACGGGCTTCAGGTCTTTAGTCCGCTTCGCGGAGGACCTTCACGTCCCAGGGGCCGAGGCGTACCCCGGACCCGGCGCGGTATTCGGTGTCGTCCAAGGCGTCCGACGCGTCGGCCGGGATTTCGACCTCCACCTCGTCCCAGGACCAGTTGTGGAGGAAGCGGACCGTGCGGCCGTCGCCCGCCGTGCCGCTGGTCGCCGTCACGCTCGGGTGGGCCGGGCGCCAGCGGTCCGCGGGGGCGAGCCACTCGAAGAGGGACTTCGCGAAGGCGTCGTTGGGGACCGTCCCCACGAACGTCACCCGCCCCAGGCCGTGGCCGTGCGTCGTGGCCGCGGCGAACTTCCCGAAGTGCGGGTGCACGTACTCCGCGAGCGGCTCCGCGCCGCGCAGGTACGCGCCGTCGGCCCACTTCACCGCCGCCGCGCCGGGACCCAAGTCCAGGCCTGAACCCTCAGCCGCGCGGACCTCGACCTCGCCGAGGAGGTTCGCGAACTCCTCGTACCAGACCCCGGCCGCCTCGTGGAGCCGCGCGGGCTTCACCTCCAGGCGCGCCCGCGCCTCCTCGTCGCCGTACCCGGTCCGCGGGCCCAGCACCAGGTGCCCGCCCGCCGCCGCGTACCTGTCGAGCCAGTCCAGCAGGTCGTCGTCCGCCGCGTAGATCCCCGCCGCCACGAGCACCGGGAACTGCGCGACCGCCTTGTCCGGCTCACCGAGCTGCCCGGTGTGGACGATGCGCGCCTGGAGCCCGGCGTCGAAGGCGCCCTTGTAGAACGGGCCCGTGATCGACTCGAACGAGCGCCGGTCCGGCCCGCCGCCCGCGTCCTGGAGCGGCGGCTGGGCCGCCAGCGCCCACTCGCTCTCCTTCGAGTACAGGACCGCGACATCCGCATGCGGCACCAGCCCGTCGAGCGCCGCGCCCGCCTTGCGGAACTCCGCGCCCAGGCGCGCGAGCTCGCGGTAAGTCCGTCCCGGCTCCTGGCTGTGGGGGAGGATGCCGCCCCAGTAGGTCTCGGTGCCGAAGTGGAGCGTGTGCCAGTGCCAGTACTCGATCATGCGCGCCCCGCGCGACACGAGCGCCCACCCGGCCTGGCGCCACTGCCCGTCGAACGCGGGCAGGTTCTCCCAGGGCCCGCCGATGGCCTGCGCGTTCGTCTCCGTCACCAGGAACGGCTCCTGACGCGAGGAGTACATGCGGTCCGCCGAGTGGTACAGCGCCCACGTGCCCTGAGTGTTCCAGTTCGCCGCGTCGCCGCTGCTGTCGTGCGGGAGCGCGAACGCGTCCTGCATGCGGTAGTACGGGTTCCCGGCCGTGATCGAGAGCCGCTCGCCCAGTGCGCGGTCGTCGATCGCCGGGCGCGGGTACGAGATGCACGTGGTCGTGAACTGGTCCTCGCGCGCGTACTCGCGGGCGATGTCGGCCTGCCAGCCGATGAAGTCGGTGGTCTGCTCGGCCTGGAACCGGCGCCACGCCTGCTCGTACTGCGGCTGGTGGTTCCCGTCGGGCGTCCACAGGTCCGCCCAGGTCGAGAGCCGGTGGGACCAGTAGACCAGGCCCCATTCGCGGTTGAGCGTCTCGACGTCACCGTACTTATGCCGCAGGTAGTCGGTGAAGCGCTGGAACACGCCGTGGTTGTGGAACAGCTGGAGGCCCGGCTCGTTGTCCACTTGGAACCCGATGACCGCCGGGTGGTCGGCGTACCGCGCGAGGATCTTGCGGATGACGCGTTCGGCGTGGAAGCGGAAGCCCGGATGCGTGTAGTCGACCTCCTGCCTGCCGCCCCAGGGGATCCGCTCCCCGGTGCGGTGCTCGCCGGCGATCTCGGGGTACAGGCGCGCGAGCCACGGCGGGACCGCGTACGTCGGCGTCCCCAGGACGACGGCGATGCCGCGCTCGTGCGCCCCGTCCAGGACCGGTGCGAGCCAGTCGAGGTCGAAGACGCCGTTCTCGGGTTCCCAAGTGCTCCAGACGGATTCGCCGACGCGGATGACGGAGAACCCGGCCTCGGCCATGAGGTCGAGGTCGGTGGCGAGCCGGTCGAGGCCGGTCTTGGAGCCGAGGCCGTCGGCGGCCGCGGGCTGGTACTCGTAGTAGTACGCCGCGCCGAAGAGGATCGGGTTGGGCCAGTTGGACATTCGGTTCCCTTCTCGGGTGGGTGGGAGCGGGCCGGGCCCCGTCCTTGCGCGGCGCCCGGCCCGCGGCCTCACTGCTTGACGCTGCCGGAGACCAGGCCGGTCGTCCAGTAGCGCTGGAGGAACAGGAAGGCGACGATCAGCGGGAAGATCGAGATGAGCGACCCGGTGACCACGAGCGGTATGTAGTCGCCGCTGGCCCCGCCCGAGGACGCGGCCTGGCCCTGCCAGTTGGCGAGGCCCACGGTGACGGGGTAGAGCGCGGGGTCGTTGAGCATGATGAGCGGCAGGAAGTAGTTGTTCCAGGTCTGCACCAGCATGAACAGCATGATGGTGGCGATGGCGGGCGTCAGGAGGCGGCCGGTGACCTGGAAGAAGATCCGGAAGTCGCCGGCGCCGTCGATGCGGCCCGACTCGATGAGCTCGTCGGGGACGGCGCTGTCGGCGTAGATCCGCATGAAGTAGAGCCCGAACGGGTGGCTCGCCATGGACGGCAGGATGATCGCCCACGGCGTGTCCGTCAGGCCCGCCTGGCTGAACAGCAGGTACGTCGGGATCGCGAGCGCCGTCGAGGGCACGGCCATGGCGCCGAGGACGCCCATGAACATGGCCCGGTTGCCCCTGAACCTGTACTTCGCGAACCCGTACCCGCCGAGGGCGGCGAGGAACGTGCCGCCGAGCGCCGAGGCCACCGCGTACAGCAGCGAGTTGCCGAGCCAGTGCCCGAACGCGCCGTCGTCGGCGGTGAACGTGTTGCCGATGTTGGTGAACAGGTTGTTCTCCCCGGCGAACCAGAGCCCGAACGTGGAGAACAGGTCGCCGGTGGTCTTCGTGGACGCGACGACCAGCCAGAACAGCGGCAGCAGGAAGTAGGCGGCGGCCGCGAGCATCCCGATCGTGAGGATCGTGGAGCGCTTCGGGCGCGCCTTGCGCGGCTTCACGGGGGTGGCGCTCATGACCGGCTCCTGCGGTTGGTGGCGAGCATGAAGATGTACGAGCCGGCCATGATGACGAAGCCGAGCACGAAGGACACGGCGGCCGCGTAGTTGTACTCCTGGCCGACGAACGCGAGGTTGTACGCGTAGAGGTTGGGCGTGTAGTCGGCGACGATGACGTTCGGCGCGAGCGTGCGCATGATGCTCGGCTCGTTGAACAGCTGGAAGCTGCCGATGACCGAGAAGACCATGCACAGCACCAGCGCGGGCCGCAGCAGCGGGATCTTGATCGACCACGCGGTGCGCCAGGGCCCGGCCCCGTCGACCGCGGCCGCCTCGTACAGCTCCGTGGGGATCGCCCGCAGCGCCGCGTACAGCAGGATCATGTTGTAGCCGGTGAACTCCCACGTCACGATGTTCGCGATCGACCCGAGCATGAGGTCCCCGAGGAAGTCCGGCGCGGTCGCGCCGATCTTGTCGGCGAGCTGCGCGATCGGCCCGAAGTCCGGCCCGTACAGGAAGCCCCACATGAGGGCGGCGACGACGCTCGGCACCGCGTACGGCATGAAGATCGCCAGGCGCACCGTCCGGGACAGGCGCAGCAGCGCCGAGTCCAGGGCCAGCGCGAAGAACAGCGCCAGGGCCATCATGAGTGGGACCTGGATGAGAAAGAACAGGGCGACGCGGCCGAGCCCGGCGATGAGCTGCGGGTCGGTGAACGCCCGCGTGTAGTTCTCGAAGCCGACGAAGACGTTGCCGCCGATCATCTGCTCCCGGAAGAGGCTGAACCAGGCCGCATACGCGAGCGGGACCAGGAACATCGCGGTGAACGCGATCATGAAGGGCGCGACGAAGAGGTACCCGGTCTTCGCGTAGCGCGGGCCCTTGCCTCCCTTGCCGCGCTTGGCGATCCGCCCGATGCGCGGCGTGATCGGCGCCGCTGAGGCGCTGTCGGCGGTGTCGGTGCTCATGACCCCTCCTCGACGGTGAAGCCCTGGAACTCGGCGTACTCGGCGATGCGGTCCTGCCAGGCGTCCAGTGCCGCGACGGCGTCGCCGCCCTCGGCGATCGCGGCGCCGACGGTGGCGCCGTAGTCGGCGCGGACCTGGTCGTTGAACGGCGGCCACTGGAAGTCGGGGGAGACGGTGGCGCTGATCTGCGCGAACACCTCGTTGACCTTCTGGCCGCCGTAGAACTCCAGCTCCAGGCCGGTGAAGTCCGGGTCCTCCAGGAGGGCCTTGGTGGGCGGGAACAGGAACTGCTCGGTCGCCATGGCCTTCGTGCACTCGGGGTCGGTGTTGATGAACTGCGCGAACACCGCGGCCTGGATCGGGTGCTGCGTGATGTTGAAGACCCCGTTCGTGGACCCGCCCCAGTTCCCGGCGACCTCGTCGCCGGACTCCCACTGGGGGAGCGGCGCGGCGCGCCACTTGCCGCTCGTCGACGCGGCGGTGGACTGGAGGAACACCGGTCCCCATGCGGCCGTGAGCCACGTGGCGTACTTGCCGCGGTTCGCGGCCTGGTACCACTGGTCGGAGAAGTCCGGGTCGGTGGAGACGACGCCCTCGGCGGCGAGCCCGGCCCAGTACTCCGTGACCCGCTGCGCCGCTTCGGAGACGACGTCGACGCTGAGGACCGGGCCCTCGGACCCGGCGAACGGGTCGGCCCCGCCCTGCCACAGGGCCCCGGCGAAGAACGCGCCCTGGCTGGGCGGGAAGTTCGTCAGGTACACCTCCGGGTCCGCCTCGTGGAGGGCCCGCGCGGCCTCGGCGAACGCCTCCCACGTCGCGGGCACCTCGATGCCGTGCGCCTCGAAGATGTCGGCCCGGTACAGCATCCCCATCGGACCGGTGTCCTGCGGGATCGCCCACACCTCGCCGTTCGCGCCGCTGACCTGCGCCCACACCCACTCGACGAACTGGTCCTCCAGTTCCCCGGCGCCGTAGGGCCGCAGGTCCAGGAGGTGGTCGGTGATGGTGAACGCCGGGACCATCTCGTACTCGATCTGCGCGACGTCGGGGGCGCCGCGCCCGGCGCGCAGCGCGGTGCGGATCTTCGCGTAGTGGCCCGCGCCCTGCGCCGCGTTCGTGACGTCCACTTTGATGTCCGGGTACGCCTCCTCGAAGAGGGCGACCTGCTTCTCGATGCCGGGCACCCACGTCCAGAAGTCCAGCTCGGTGGGGGTGTGCATGGCCTCGTCGATCTCGGCCTGGCTGACGTGCGCCGGGGGCTCGACGGGCTTGCGGGCGCAGGCGCCGAACGCGAGCGGGCTCGCGGCCGCGGCGGCGAGCCCCGTCCTTCGTCTGAAGCGGGGAGTCATCGTGCGTCCTTTCCTGGCGCTTCGCTGCGCCGGTTCGGGGGCGGTGCGGTGGATCGGCGGACCGCGAGGAGGGGCGCGTCCGGAGGCGGGGGCGGCTCGGGCGCGCCGATCGGCACGCCGGGGAGGCGCCGCAGGAGGATGCCGAGGCCGCGGATCGCGTCGGCCTCGAACTGCTGCCTGACCGTGGTCAGGGGCGGGGTGAGGTAGGCGGCGGCGGGGATGTCGTCGAAGCCGGTCACGCTGACCCGGCCCGGGACTTCCACGCCCGCTTCGGCGAAGGCCCGGATGAGCCCGATCGCCATGTCGTCGTTCGCGCAGGCCACGGCCGTGACCGCGGGGTCCTCGCGGAGCCGGAGTCCGGCCGCGTACCCCGAGGCGGGGGTCCAGTCGCCCTCGATCGGCTCGGGCGGATCGATGCCGCGGGCCGCGTGGGCGGCCCGCCAGCCGTCGGCGCGCTCGCGGGCCGCGAACCACGTCGCGGGCCCGGCGACGTGCCAGACCCGCTCGTGCCCGAGGTCGAGGAGGTGCTCGACCGCTTCGCGCGAGCCGTCGGTGTTGAACTCGCCGGTGAGGAGGTTCTCGGCCTGCGGGTGGCCGCGGCCGACGCTGTAGACCGGGACGTCGGGGTCGACCCGCAGCTCCACGCCCTCGTCGATCGGCTCGGAGATGATGATCGCGTCCACGCCCTGGCTCAGCAGCCAGTCGACGGCGTCGCCGATCGAGTCCGGCTGCCCCTCGATGGTGTTGGCGAGCATGACGGAGACCCCGGCGGCGCGGGTAGCGCGCTCTATCGCGACTTGCAGCGACGCGGGGCCCCACAGGGCGGTGCCGAGGGCGACGACGCCGATGCGCCCGAAGCGGCCGGTGATGAGCGCCCGCGCGGCCGTGTTCGGGCGGAACCCCAGTTCGCGGGCGGCGCGCTCGACCTTCTCGCGGACCTCGGCGGAGACGTACCGCTCGTTGTTGACGACGCGGGAGACGGTCTTCTGCGAGACCCCGGCCAGGCGCGCCACGTCGGTCATGCCGGGCGGACGGCGCCGTGCCGGAGTCCCGCCGGAGGGAGTCGAGAGGGGCATGAAAAGGCTCCTGACCAGCACTGACTACGTTGTCATGAAACCTACGTCACACTGCCGTTCCATGTCAAGACATCCGCGGCGAAAGCCCGAAATCCCCCCGAAATCCCGACGGGTGGCCCGGGGCCGAAGCCCCGGACCGCCCGCCGCGCTAGGCCCGCCCGCGCCGCGGCGGCGGCCCGTACACCGGCCGGTACTCCTCGAACTCGGTCGTGAACAGCGCCAGGCCCTCCGTCAGGCCCGGGAGGCGCCGCTCCACGCCGTGGACCGCCTCGGTCGGCAGGAACCCCGACACGTACCCGGTCGTCTCGGTCGAGAACTGGCCCTTGATGTCCGCGCGGGCCTCCCCGAGCGTCTTCAGGACCGCGTTGCCGGTGCCCGCCGGGAACTCCACGTGGAAGCGGTTGACCGGCTCGCACACCACGGTGCCCGACTCCTTGAGCATCACGTCGAGCAGGTACATCGTCGTGTCGCGGAAGTGCGCGGCGGTGCTCGTGCGCCCGATGTACCCGGTCGCGGTCAGCCACACCCGGCAGTCGGTGACCGCCCAGCCGTACAGGCCGCGCCGCAGGTACGCGAAGACGCCCTCCTCGACGGCGTTGCGCAGCGCCCGCGTCAGCGAGCCGCGCTCCACTTCGAGCCCGTAGTGCAGGCCCGAGCCGGGCTCGCCCGGCTCCAGGCGCAGCCCCACGGTGGCGACGTTCGTCGTCTGCGCCCACTGGCCCATCTCGTGCAGGGCCGACGCGGGCTTGACGGGCCGCTCGACGTGGATCGCGCGGGTCTCCTCGAACTCGACGCCGATCCCGAACTCCTCGTCCAGGAGCGACGCCACGACCTCCTTCTGCACCTCCCCGTACAGGCGCACCGCCATCTCCTCGGACAGCTCGTCCAGGTGCGGGTCCACGAGCGGGTCGCGCTCGGCGAGGCTGAGCAGCGCCCGGTTGAGCGGGACGCGGTCGTTCGGGTCGGCCGGGCGGACCACGGTCTCCAGCGTCGGCGGCGTGAACAGGCCTCCGGTCGCCAGGCCCTCGGGCGACCCGATGACGTCGCCGATGCGGATGTCGCCGAGGCCCTTGACCTTCGCGATCGCACCCGGCCCGGCCGCGCCCGGGACGGTGGCCGTGCCGTGGTCGAAGACCTCCACCGCGGTCACCTTGCCCTCGTGCGACTCGACCGCACCGTACTCGCCGCGCCGGTACGCCGTCAGGGCGTCGCGCGGCGCGATCCGGCCCTCACGCATCCGCACGTACGCGATCTTCTGGTCGACGTGCTCGACCTTGAACACCGTCCCGACCGCCTGGGCCTCCGGATCCCCTTGCGGGACCGGCAGGTAGCGGCGGATCCCCGCGGTCAGCGCGGCCGCCCCGGCGCCGGTCACCGCCGACCCGAAGTACACCGGGTGCGCCCGGCCCGCGCGGACCTGCGCCGCCAGCGCCGCGTCGTAGTCGAGCGATGCAGGGTCGTCGAGGTACGCCGCGAGGAACTCGTCCGAGCCCGCCGACAGCAGGTCGGCGGCCCGGTCCGCGAAGGCGCGGTCGGTGAAGTCGAACGGGACGGCCTCGGCGCCGCCGGTGCCGATCGCCTCCACCGTCCCCATCGGCAGCAGGTTCGGGCTGAGCATCGCGGCGAGGTCCTCGAGCAGGCCCGCCTCGCGGGCGCCGCGCCGGTCGATCTTGTTGACGAACAGGAGCGTCGGCACGCCGAGCCGCTCCAGCGTGCGGAACAGGACCCGAGTCTGGGCCTGCACGCCCTCGACCGCGGAGACCACCAGGACCGCGCCGTCGAGCACGCGCAGCGCGCGCTCCACCTCGGCGATGAAGTCGGTGTGCCCCGGCGTGTCGATGAGGTTGACGGTGGTGGCGCCCAAGCGGAACGCGACGACGGCCGACTGGATCGTGATCCCGCGGCGTCGCTCGAGCTCCATCGAGTCGGTCTGCGTGCTCCCGGAGTCGACGCTCCCGACGCGGTCGATGATCCCCGCGTCGAACAGCAGCCGCTCGGTCAGGCTGGTCTTACCGGCGTCGACGTGGGCGAGAATCCCCAGATTCAGAAATGACAATGACAGTCCTCAGAGCAGAGTTCGGCTGGATTCGCTGGGTGAACTCCGAAGTCCGGCGCATGTCGGACCCCTCTCTGCATCGATGCGGACTGATTACCGGCGACGCTAGACCCGGCCCGGTCGTGTCGCAACCGCTTTTCGGGACGGGCGCCCCCGGGTTAGGCTCCGCACCATGGGCACGAGCGACACCATCCAGTCCGCACTGACCGAAGCCGAGGTCGAGGCCGCCAACCGCCTCACCCGGGCCTGGTTCGACGCCCGGTCGCCGATGCCCGTCATGTCCGGGTTCGGGGTGTGGCCGCTGCTCGCGGTCCTCGCGACCGGCGCGAGCGGCATGACCCGCTCGGAGCTCCTCACTGCCGCCGGGCTCACCATCGAACGCGCCGCCGAGATCCCCGCGGCCCTCACCGACGCGCTGCGTTCGTCCGACTCGATCCGCCTCGCCCTCGCCGTCTGGGCCGGATCCCGGATCACCCTCGACCCCGAATGGACCGCCGGGCTCCCCGTCGACGCCGTCGGCTCCCTCACCGGCGACGCCGCCGCCGACAAGGCCGCCCTCGACGAATGGGCCGCCCGCAGTACCGGCGGCCTCATCGACCGGATGCCCCTCGACTTCTCCCGGCCCATCGACCTCGTCCTGGCGAGCGCGCTCTCGGTGCGCACCGCCTGGGCCACGCCCTTCACCGACTCCCGCCGCACCTTCAAGACCGGCCCGTGGGCCCGCCTCGGCCAGTGCCGCGGCCTCTCCGCGACCCTCGACGCGAACCTCCTGCGCGTCGGCGACCAACTCTCGATGCTCACCGTCCCCGGCGACGGCGACATCGACGTGATCCTGGGACTCGGCCCCGAGGACCGCGCCCCCGCTCTCGTCCTCTTCTCCCTCCTCGCCACCGCCGAGGATCCTTCCCGCACCCGGCCCGCGACCGACCTCGCCGTCGGCGACCGCGCCATCGGCGTCGAGGTCACCGAGCACCGCGCCGCCCACCCGCAGACCCGTCCCGAAGTCGACGTCCGGACCGTCCGCTTCGACCTCGCCTCCGACCTCGACCTCCTCGACGCGCACCGTGTGCTCGGCCTCGCCATCGCCTCCGACGAAGGCCGCGCGCAGTTCGACCGCCTCGCCGCCGAACCCAGCTTCGTCAGCCAGGCCCGCCAGACCTGCCGCGCCGTCTTCAGCGCCACCGGCTTCGAGGCCGCCGCCGTCACCGCGATCGCCATGACCCGCGCCGCGGGCCTGCCCCGCCGCGACCACCGCCACGTCCGCATCGGCCTCGACTTCGACCGGCCCTTCGCCTTCCTCGTCCGCCACCGCCCCACCGGACTCGTCCTGTTCGCAGGCTGGGTCGCCGAACCGGAGACCGCATGACCACCGCCCTGCACGAGGCCCTCACCCCCGCCGACGTCGCCGCCGCGAACGCCCTCGCCAGGCGCTGGTTCGCCTCCCGCGATGAGATCCCCGCGGCCGCATCGGGACTCGGTGTGTGGCCGCTGCTCGCCGTCCTCGCCGCCGGAGCGGTCGAGGACACCGAAGCGGAGCTGCTCGCCGCCCTCGGCCTCGACGCCGACCGCGCGCGGACCCTGCCCGCGTCGCTCCTCGACGGCATCCGCGCCACGGCCGCAGTCCGCCTCGCGGTCGGCGCCTGGGCGGGACCGGGGCTCGCCCTCGACCCCGACTGGGTCGCGGGGCTCCCTGACGGCGCGGTCGGCTCGCTCACCGGCGACCTCGCCGCCGACAAGGCCGCCCTCGACGCCTGGGCCGCCCGCGGCACCCAGGGCCTCATCGACCGCATGCCGCTCGACCTCGACGACACCGTCCGGCTCGTCATCGCGAGCGCCCTCTCGGTCCGCACCGACTGGCGCACCCCGTTCCGCGACGCCTTCCGCCGCTTCGCCTCGGGCCCCTGGGCCGGACTCGACTGCCGCGTCCTCGAAGCGCAGCTCCACGGGAACATCCTCAGACTCGGCGCGATGGCCTCGGTCCTCACCGTCGAAGGCGAGGACGACATCGACGTCCTCCTCGCCCTCGGCCACGAGGACCTCTCCCCGCACGACGTGATGGCCCGCCTGACCGCCGCTGCGAGCGATCCCGGCTGGGGCCGCTCACCCGCGGACCTGGAGCCCGGTCGGAGAGCCGTCGGCGTCGCGATCGAGGAATGGTGGGCCGAGACGCCCCAGACCGCGCCCGAGACCTTCGTCGAGACGGTCGCGTTCGCCGTCACCGAAGACCTCGACCTCCTGTCGAGCGCCGCCGCCCTCGGCTTGGAACTCGCCTCCGACTCCGACCTCGCGCAGTTCGACCGCCTTGCCGCGCAAGCGCTCTTCGTGAGCCAGGCCAAGCAGACCTGCACCGCGGAGTTCAGCGAGACCGGGTTCAAGGCCGCCGCCGTGACCGCCTTCGGAATGGCCTACATGGGCGGTCTCCCCGCCGACCCGCCGCGCCCGCACCGGCACGTCAGGGCGAGGATCGTCTTCGACCGCCCCTTCGCCTACCTCGTGCGGCACCGGCCGACCGGCCTGTTCCTCCTCGGCGGCTGGGTCGCCGAGCCGCAGCCCCGCTGACCGCACCGCGGGTGCTCAGTCGCCTTGCCACGCATGCCACAGGCCCGCGTAGACCCCGCCCGCCGCGAGCAGTTCGTCATGGGTCCCGGCCTCGGCGATGCGCCCGTCCTCGACGACCGCGATCCGGTCCGCCGAACGGGCCGCCTGGAGCTGGTGCGCGATCGCGATGACCGTGCGGCCCGCGAGCGCTGCCGCCAGTGACGCCTCCACCCGGCCCGCGCTCGCCGGGTCGATGCCCGCGGTCGCCTCATCGAGGATCACGATGTCGGGGTCCGCGATGACGACGCGCGCCAGCGCGATCTGCTGCGCCTCCGCGGTCGTGAGCTTGCGGTGCTCGGGGCCGAGCACGACGTCCAGGCCCTCGTCCAGGGCCCAGCGGGCGTCCACGCGCCGCAGGGCCTCCTCCAAACGGTCGTCGGTCGCCTCCGGCGCGGCGAGGATCAGGTTGTCCCGCAACGAGGCCGTGAACACGTAGTGCTCCTGGGTCACGAGCACCACGTGCCGCCGCAGCTCCTCCACGCCGATGTCGTACACGGGCACGCCGCCGAGCGTCGCCGTCCCGGTCCGCGGCCGGTCGATGCCCGCGAGGAGCCGCGCGATCGTGGACTTCCCCGCCCCCGAAGGGCCGACGACCACGAGCCGCTCGCCCGGCGCCGGGTGCAGGCTCAGGCCGTGCAGCACGTCGGGGCCGTCGCCGTACCCGAACGTCACGTCGTCCATCCGCAGGTCCGCGCCCGCGGGCCGGGCCTCGCGCGGCTCCGCGGGCACCAGGTTGACGCCCTCGATGCGCGCGAGCGCCGCCGCGCCCTGCTGGAACTCCCCGAGCTGGGTCATGACCCCGTTGGTGGGGTTGGCGATCCGCACGGTCACGGTGATCGCGGCGATCGCGGTGCCGAGCGTCAGCCCGCCCTGGAAGTACCAGATCCCGGCCGCGAGGGTCACCAGCACCAGTTGGCCGCGGTTGATCATGAGCAGGAGCGTGAAGAAACCCGTCTGGAGCTTGACGACCCGCATCATCCGGTCCATCATCGCCTGCCCGCGGCCGTACCCGAGGACCCGCCGCTCCTCCTGCATCGCAAGGGACTCCACGGTACGGGCCCCGGCGCCCGAGGCGCTCACGGTCTCCGCGGCCTCGCTCATCGCGGCCCGCTGCTCCAGGAACGCGGGCGCGGCCCGGCGCAGGTACCGGCGCGCGGCCAGGTACAGCGGCGGCACCGTCACCAGCGCGACCAGGCCCAGGACCGGGCTGGCAACGAACGTCGCGATGTACAGCACGACCACCTCGATGACGAGCGTCGCCACCGTGGGCCCGTTGTCGCGCAGCATGTCCGCGACGACGTTCACGTCCGACGCGGTCCGCGTCCCCAGGTCGCCGCGCCCGGCCCGCTCGACCTGCACGAGCGGCAGCGCGAGGACCCGCTCCACGACCGACTCGCGCAGCCGCGCGGCGGCCCGCTCGCCGAACCGGTACCCCGAGAGGCGCCCGAGGCGGCTGAGCACGAACTGGACGCACACGCACGCGAGGATCACCGCGCACACGAGGTTCACCTGCCCGCCGCTCCAGCCCGCGCCGATGCCGTCGACGACCTTCCCGAGGAGGATCGGCACTGACACGCTGAACGCGGCCGCGAACAGGTACAGCAGCAGGACGGCCGAGGCCCGGCCCGGGTCGGCGGCCAGGAGCCGCCGCACGGCCCGGCGGACCTCCGCGGGGCCGGCGACCGGCAGGCGGTCGGGGGCCGGCCCGCGGTCCTGCTCCGGGGCGGTTGCCATGGTGCTCATGTGTTCTCCAGGGGGCGGCGTCAGTCGACGCTGTGAGAGGCGAGGCGGCGGTAGTCGGACTCGGCGAGGAGCTCGGCGTGCGTGCCGGTCGCGTGGACCTTGCCGTCGACCATCCACACCGCGAGGTCGGCGTGCGCGAGCCACAGCGGCGACGCGGTGACCACGAGCGTGGCCCTCCCGGCGCGGGCCGCGGCGACGCGCGCGGCGATGAGCGACTCGGTGTGGGCGTCCACCGCCGAGGTCGGCTCGACGGCGAGAAGCGTCTCCGGTTCGGCCGCAAGGGCTCTGGCGAGGCGCAGGCGCTGGCGCTGGCCGCCGGAGAGGTTCCGGCCGCCCTCCTCGACCGCGCGGTCCATGCCGAGGGAGGCGACGTCGTCGGCGCACGCGGCCGTGATCGCCTGCCGCGCCTGCGGTTCGGGGACGCGCATCGTTGACGCGAGCGTCCCGGTGAACAGGTGGTCCTCGTCGGTGAGGAGCATGATCCGGGCGCGGACCTCGGCGAGCACGTACGACTCGACGGGCCCGTCGCCCCAGGTCGCCTCGGAGTCGCGGTAGCGGGCGAGGCGCTCGCACGCCTCGGCGGCGTGCGCGGTCTCGGCGGTGACGACCACCGTGAGGCCCGAGACCGGCACGGCCAGACCGGAGTCGGGGTCGCGCAGCTCGCCGCGGGCGTCCCGGGCGGTGCCGGCGTCGGCGAGGTCGGGCCCGATGTTCAGGACCCGCACGATGCGCTTGGCCGCGACCCAGGCCGCGACGAGGTACTGGGAGGTGCCGACGAAGTTCCCTGAGACGGCGATGAAGATCGTCGCGAAGCTGAACGCGGCGGCCAGGCCGCCGATGGTGATCGCGCCGTCGGCGGCGAGGGTCGCCCCGACCCAGGTGATGACCGCGACGAACACGATCGGCATGGAGTGGCGCAGCGCGTGGATCCAGGAGCTGGGCCCGGCGACCTCGTACCCCTTGCGGCGCAGGTCCGCCGAGCGCTCGCGGTACCGGGCCGCGAACAGCACGTCGCCGCCGATGCCGCGCAGGACCCGCAGGCCCCCGACGATGTCGGCGGCGTGCGCGGACAGGTCGCCGATGCGGGCCCGGTAGTCGGACTGGCGCGATTGGAGGCGCCCGAGGAGCGGCCCGGCGATGAGCGCGGTGACGACGCTGCCGCTGACGAGGACGGTGCCGAGGAGCGGGTGGATCGACCACACCAGCGCCGACCCGACGATGAACATCACGAGCGTGTTGAAGAAGAACCCGACGTCGCTGATCGCGCGGGCCGCGCGCCGCGCGTCCTCGCTGGGGAGGTTGAGCAGCTCCCCGGCCGAGACGCGGTCGCGCACGGCCGTCCCCGACGTGTTCAGCCGGTCGGTCAGCGCCCGCACCAGGGACCGCTGGTTGCGCGCCTCGACGGCGGAGAACTGCCGGAACCCGTTGGCCCACAGGATGGGCTGGGCGACGACCAGGGCCGCGGCGGCCGCCAGCCACAGCGCGAAGTCGGACGCGGAGCGGGCGATGAGGCCCTCGTCGACGATCTTCCCGACGATCCACAGCTGCGGCATCGACGTGCACGACGCGCCCGCGTAGAACAGGAAGCCGAGGAGCAGGCGCGCCCGGTTCGGCCGCGCCTGCGCGAGGAGGAGCCGCAGGGGTGTCAGCGGCGGTGGTGCTGGGGGCATGGGACCGAAGCTTACCTGCCGACCGGCTGTCGCGGCTCCTTCGTTTCCGTCCGCTGTGACCGTCCAGGTACGGCCCGGTTTGACCGCTCGGGCCGCTGGGAACCCACGGTCCAACATCGACCCCCGATGTGACTATGTGGAAGGACAGGTCATGCCTTACGTAGCCTCGCGTCACAACTCGCTGATCGCGCACGTCGTCACGATCGTGTTCGGTCTGATCGCCCTGATCATCCTGCTGCACCTCGCGTTCGTGCTCTTGGAGGCGAACACCGGCAACCCGCTGGTCGCGTTCTTCGCCGACCTCGCGAACTGGTTCTCCTGGTTGTTCCGCGACATGTTCACGGTGGACGACCCGAAGGTCCGCGCCGTCGTCAACTACGGCCTCGCCGCCCTCGTCTACCTCGTGATCGGCGGCGCCATCGCGGGCGCCGGCCGCCGCTGGGCCCACGACTGATCCGCCCGATCGTCGGACCCGTGCCCTAGGGTCGTCCCATGAGCGAGAACTGGCATGCGGCGATCCTGGGGCAGCTGGAGTTCTACTGGGACTTCCACCTGCGGCCCCGCCTCGAGGGCCTCACCGACGACGAGTACTTCTGGGAGCCGGTCGACGGCTGCTGGTCCCTGCGCCCCGACGCCGACGGCGTCCTGCGCCTGGAGCAGACCTACCCCGACCCGGTGCCGCCGCCGATCACCACGATCGCCTGGCGCATGACCCACGTCAGCCGCGACGTCCTCGGCATCCGCGCCCGCGCCTTCTTCGGCCCCCACGAGGGCCTGGAGGACGCCGGCATGTTCGACCAGCGCCTCTGGCCCGAACCCCTCCCCGCCACCGCCGCCGACGCGATCGCCACCCTCGAACGCTCCTACGCCCACTGGCACGACGCCATCGCCGCCCTCACCCCCGCCGAATTCGAGGCCCCTCTCGGCCCCAAAGCGGGCGAATACGCCGACGACTCCATCGCCGCCCTCGTCCTCCACCTCAACCGCGAAGTCATGGCCCACGGAGCCGAAATCTCCCTCCTCCGCGACCTCTACCGCGACACGCGTCCGGGCAGGGGATAAGGTTTGCTACCAGGTGATACCACGAGGTAGCATGACCTTATGGCCATGACACTGCGACTCTCCGAAGCCGACGACCGTCTGCTCACCGAGCGGGCGGCGAAGGAGCACCGCTCCAAGCACGACCTCGTGGTCGAGGCGCTCCACACCTATCTGACCGAGCGCCACCAGCGCTTCGACGCGCTGCTGGCCGATGCGCTCGACGAGGACCGCGAGCTCCTCGATCGGCTCGCCAAGTGACCGACTACCTCGACCTCGACGACCTCATCAAGATCGCCGTGGCCGTCACGGGGCACGAGCCGCCGCCCGTGCGCGACTGGGGCCTCCTCGAATCCTCCCTGGCCCGGCCCCAGGCGTCGGTGTTCGGCGTCGAGGCGTACCCGACGCTCCACGAGAAGGCCGCCGCGCTGCTCCACTCGCTGGTTCGCAACCACGCGCTCGTCGACGGCAACAAGCGCCTCGCCTACCTCGCGGCGAAGCTCATGCTCGGCCTCAACGGGCACCGCCTCCGGGTCCCGAGCCCCGAAGAGGGCGACGTGTACATCCGCGAGATCGCCCAAGGCGACCACGAAGTCCCGGAGATCGCGAAGACCCTGGAGCGATGGACCACGCCGCTCGCTTGAGCGGACAACGAAGGGCCCGACCGGTTTCGGTCGGGCCCTTCGTCGTTCGCTGCTAGTCGGCGTCGCGCATTCGGAGGAGTTTCCGGGCCTCGACGGTGGTGATGGCGGGGCGTTGGGCCAGGGCGGCGGCTTCGGCGGCGCGCATGACGAGCTGGTCGTTGCTGGTGACGGGTTGGCGGCGGGCGAAGGAGGTGGTGTCCTCCATGCCGACGCGCAGGTGGCCGCCGTGGGCGAGGGACGCGAACATGACCGGGAGGGTGGTGCGGCCGATGCCGGTGGCGGAGAACGTGGTCCCCTCCGGCAGGTAGCGGCGCACCCCCTCGGCGAAGGCCGTCACCGTGGACGCGTCGCCCGCCGCGCCGCCGGGGACGCCGAGGACGAAGTCCACGTGGACGTGGTCGCCGAACGGCAGGCCGTGCCGGTCGAGCAGCCGCTCCAGGGACGCGAGGTGCCCGAGGTCGAACAGCTCGTACTCGGGGACGACGGCCAGCTCCCGCATCCGCTCGTGGAGGCGCACCACGAACTCCCAGCGGTTGGTGAACACGTCGTCGCCGAAGTTCACGGTGCCCATCGTGCACGAGGCCATGTCCGGTTCGGCGTCGAGGACCGCGAGGCGGGCCTCCTCGCCGTCGCGGACCGAGCCGCCCGTGGACAGCTGCACGATCAGGTCCGTCGACTCCCGCAGGGCCGCAACGGCGTCGCGCAGGCGCACCGGGTCGAGCGTCGGGTTCGCGTCGTCGTCCCGCAGGTGCACGTGGACGATCGACGCGCCCGCCGCCTCGCACTTCACGGCCGTGTCGACGAGCTCGTCGAGCGTGACCGGCAGGACCGGGACCTCGGCCTTGTCGACCTCGGCCCCGGTGGGCGCCACCGTGATGAGCGTCCCGGTCATCCGACCTCCGCCGCCTCGTCCTGGCGCGCGGCGGCCTGGCGCGAGCGCACCGCGGCCGCGTTCCCGGCCTCCTTGACCTCGCGCGGGGCGTGCATGTTCGCCCACCACTGCTGGCCCGCCTTCGGGAGCGTGTCGATCGGGTCGTAGAACGGGTACCGGCGCGTGAGCGCGTCGGGGTCGTCCGCCTCCAGGGACGTCCGGTAGTTCTTCGTCCAGTACGAGATCCCCAGCTCCCGGTCGTACTCGGAGAGCTGATGGACCCAGCGCTTGCCGACCATCGGCACGTCGCAGATGATCCGCGGCGTCGCGTACCCCGGCAGGTACCCCATGATCGCGGTCTGGAGCTCCTGCGCCTGCGCGACCGAGGTCCGCCAGTGCTCGGCGTTCGGGATCATGTCGCACATGTAGAAGTAGTACGGCAGGATGTTCGCCTCGCCCTGGAGCGCGAAGCACAGGTCGAGCAGGTCGGCCTGGGTGTCGTTGACGCCGCGCATGAGCACGCCCTGGTTGCGCACGTCGCGCACGCCCGCGTCGAGCATCGCGGCCGCCGCGCGCGCCACCGTCGGGGTCACCGAGTTGGCGTGGTTGACGTGCGTGTGGATCGCCAGGTTGACGCCCTGCCCGGCCGCGCGCTTGGCGACCCGCGCCATGCCCTCGACGACCTCGTCCTGGAGCCAGTGCTGCGGCAGCCCCATGAGCGCCTTCGTCGCCAGGCGGATGTCGCGGATCGTCTCCACGTCGAGGAGCCGGTCGAGGAACGCCTCGAGCTGCTTCCAAGGCAGGTTCGCGACGTCGCCGCCGGAGACCACGACGTCGCGCACGCCCGGGTGCGCCCGGAGGTACTCGAGGATCGCCGACTGCCGGTCCACCGGCTTCAGCGACAGCCGCCGCTTGTCCACTGTGGGCGTCGAGTTGCCCACGAGGTCCATGCGGGTGCAGTGCCCGCAGTACTGCGGGCACGTCGACAGGAGCTCGGCGAGGACCTTCGTGGGGTAGCGGTGCGTGAGGCCCTCGACGGCCCACATGTCGTGCTCGTGCAGCGAGTCGCGCGCCGCGAAGGGGTGGGAGGGCCAGTCCGAGCGCCGGTCGGAGGCGACCGGCAGCATGTACCGGCGCACCGGGTCGGCGTAGAACGCGTCCGTCCACGAGCCCGGCGCGGTCTCCTCGACCGCCGGGACCATCGTGTTGAGCATCTGCGGCGGCAGGAGCATCGACATCGTCGCCGAGTGCGCGATGTCCGACTCCAGATCCTCGTAGAACGAGTCGTGCAGGCGGTCGCCCATGAGCGCCCGCAGCTGCTTCACGTTCTTCACGCAGTGCACGCGCTGCCACTGCGCCGAGGCCCAGTCGGCCTCGGTCACCCCGGCCCAGCCGGGGAACCGCGTCCAGTCGGGTTCGACCAGCTCACGGCGCCGGTACTGGTAAGGCTGTTCGATCACGACGGGCTTCGCTGCCTCGTATGGTCGATCGGCCACGTTCTCACCTCCATGCCCGGGATGTTCGGCCCGGGGAAACGTCGCGGGCGGGGGTAGACCGCCTTGTGACGAGGATAACCTTCCGTTACAGTTGCTCGCTAGGTCTCGCATATTGAGATTCGATCAACTCCCGTTACGAGAAAGGGCGGCAACGATGTCGACAGGCTCACCGGTCGGATCGCACCGGGTCGTCAGCCCCGCCGGAGCACTGCCACAAGCAGCCGACCGGCTCGACCCCGATCCCGAGATCGCCGACGACGAGGTCCGCGTCAGCGTCGAGCGCCTCAACCTCGACGCCGCCTCCTACCGGCAGCTCCGCACGAAACACGGCGGCGACGGCGCCGCCGTCCGCGCCGAGGTCCTCGCGATCATCGCGGCCCGCGGCAAGATGCAGAACCCCGTCACCGGCTCCGGCGGCATGCTCATCGGCACCGTCGACGCCGTCGGCCCCCGCTCCCCGCTCGGCCTCAAGCCCGGCCAGAAGATCGCCACCCTCGTCTCCCTCACCCTCACGCCCCTGCGCATTACTGACGCTTTGGAGCGCTGGGACGGCAGTTCCGAGCAGGTCCCCGCAGCCGGCACCGCCATCCTCTTCGGCCGCTCCATCGCCGCCCCCCTCCCCGACGACCTCCCCGAGGAACTCGCGCTCGCCGTCTTCGACGTCTGCGGCGCCCCCGCCCTCGTCCGCCGCGTCGTCTCCCGCCGGTACCACTCCGCGCCCACCGTCGCCGTCCTCGGCGCCGCCGGGAAGTCCGGATCCCTCTCCCTCGCCGCCGCCAAGGACGCCCGCGCCGCCGAAGTCCTCGCCGTCGTCCGCGACCAGGACGAAGCCGACCGCGTCGAGAAACTCCGCATCGCCGACCGGATCGCCGTCGCCGACGCCACCGACCCCCTCGGCCTCGCCGCCGCCGTCAACGACGCCCTCCGGGGCCGCGGCGCCGACGTCACCGTCGTCTGCGTCGACGTCCCCGGCTGCGAGCACGGCGCGATCCTCTCCACCGCCACCGGCGGCACCGTCGTCTTCTTCTCCATGGCCACCTCCTTCCCCCAGGCCGCCCTCGGCGCCGAAGGACTCGCCGCCGACGTCGAGATGCTCATCGGCAACGGCTACACCCCCGGCCACGCCGACTACGCCCTCCACCTCCTCGACGAGCATCCGAGTCTCAGAGCGCTCTTCGACGACCGCGTCGCCGGGCGGCACTGATGACCGGACCGCTCCTGCCGCTCGACGCCGGCCTCGTCGCCCGCGCCCGCGCACTCGCCGCCAAGGCCGCCCAGCCCGTCGTCGACCTCGCCCGCAGCCACACCACCGTCTCCGTCGAACGCGCCACCCTCCGCCTCGCCGGACTCACCGGCGCCGACCCCGACGGCATCCCCTGGGTCAACCGCCTCGCCGACGCCGTCCAGGCACAGGTCGGCATCGAGCACGGCATCGCCCTCCCGGTCTTCCACGCCCTCAAGGACTTCCCGGACCTCGAACGCCTCGCCCACGCCGCCGCCGCGGACGGCGTCCGCTTCCAGCTCCCCAAAGACCAAGCCGCACAAGCAGCCCGCGACCGCGCGAGCACCGCCGTCGGCAAGGGCTTCGACCGCATCGACGCCTCCCGCGCCAGACGCAGCCAGCTCGTCGGCGAGATCGGCGACCCGCCCCAGCGACCCTGGATCTACCTCATCGTCGCCACCGGCGACATCTACGAGGACATCCCGCAGGCCCAGGCCGCCGCCAAGGCCGGAGCCGACGTCATCGCCGTCATCCGCTCCACCGGCCAGTCCCTCCTCGACTACGTCCCCGAAGGCGCTACCCGCGAGGGCTTCGCCGGGACCTACGCCACCGGCGAGAACTTCCGCCTGATGCGCGCCGCCCTCGACGAGACCTCCCGCGAGGTCGGCCGCTACATCCGCCTCACCAACTACGCGTCCGGGCTCTGCATGCCCGAGATCGCCGCGCTGGCGGGCATGCACCGGCTCGACATGATGCTCAACGACTCCATGTACGGCATCCTGTTCCGCGACATCAACCCGATCCGCACGTTCGTGGACCAGCGCTTCAGCCGCCAGGTCCACGCCCGCGCCGGGATCATCATCAACACCGGCGAGGACAACTACCTGACGACGGCCGACGCGGTCGAGGCCGCGCACACCGTCACCGTCTCGCAGCTGCTCAACGAGCGCTTCGCCCACGAGGCCGGGCTCCCCGACGAACTGCTGGGCCTCGGCCACGCCTTCGAGATCAACCCCGAAGTGCCCGAGTCGTTCCGGCTCGAACTCGCGCACGCGCTGCTGGCCCGCCAGCTGTTCCCCGACGCGCCGCTGAAGTGGATGCCGCCGACCAAGCACATGACCGGCGACGTCTTCCGCGGCAACCTCCTCGACGGGTTCTTCAACCTCGCCGGGGTCATGACCGGGCAGTCGATCCTGCTGGTGGGCATGATGACCGAAGCGGTCGTCACCCCCTGGCTCTCCGACCGCGACATCGCGCTCCAGAACGTCCGCTACGTCCTCAGCGCCTGCGCCGGGCTCGCCGAGGACTTCCACCCGCCCGCCGACGGGTTCATCGCGGGTCGCGCGAACCACGTCCTCGGCGAAGCGGTGGACCTCCTCGGGAAGATCGTGGACGACGGCCTGCTCGACGCCATCGCCGACGGCACCTTCGGCATCATGAAGCGCCCCGCCGACGGCGGCCGCGGCCTCGACGGCGTCGCCAAGCGCGCCGACGACTACTGGAACCCCGCGGCATCGATCTTGGACGGAGGCCCCGCATGAGCCGCATCGTCCGCCCCTACGGCGACACCACCGGCGACGGCATGGTGCAGATGTCCTTCACCCTGCCCGTCCCGCACGACAAGCGCGCCGAGGGCGCCGCCCTCCAGCTCGCCGCGAAGATGGGCCTCGACGGCGCGATGCTCGTGCACGCCAAGCCCATCGGCGAGAACTACACGTTCTTCGTCGTCTACGGCGCGACCACGCACCTGGTGAACCTCGACGACGTCAAGGTCGTCGAGCGCGACTACCCGCACTTCAGCCCCAAGGAAGTCAACGACGCCGTCCGCGAGAAGCTCGGCCGCAAGCTCACCGTCGTGGGCGCCTGCATCGGCACCGACGCGCACACCGTCGGCATCGACGCGATCCTCAACATCAAGGGCGTCGCGGGGGAGAAGGGCCTGGAGTACTACCGCGAGCTGCGCGTGGTCAACCTCGGCGCGCAGGTCGCCGTCCCCGACCTGGTGAACCGGGCTGTCGACGAGGGCGCCGACGCGGTCCTGGTCAGCCAGGTCGTCACCCAGAAGGACGCCCACCTGCACAACACCCGCGAGATGTCGGCCGCGTTCCGCGAGGCCCTCCCGCCGGGCAAGCGTCCGCTCCTGGTCGTCGGCGGTCCCCGCTTCGACGAGAACTCCGCCGCCGAACTCGGCGTCGACCGGATCTTCACCCGGGGCACCATGCCCTCCGACGTCGCCTCCTACCTCGTCCACCGACTCGTCTTCGAAAGGCAGCCCGCCGAATGAGCGCCGACCACAACGGCACCAAGGTGACCCACCGCCGCTACATCCCCTACTCGCACGCCCACTACGGCGGGAACCTCGTGGACGGCGCGTACGGGCTCGGCATGTTCGGCGACGTCGCCACCGAGCTGTGCATCCTCACCGACGGCGACGAGGGCCTGTTCGCGTCCTACGCCGACGTGCAGTTCCAGGCGCCCGTGCGGGCCGGAGACGTCGTGGAGGCCACCGCGGTCGTCGTGCGCACCGGGACCCGCAGCCGCACCGTCGAGTTCACGCTCACCGTGGTCTGCCGCGCCGACCCCGAGCGCGGCGACTCGGCCGCGCAGGTCCTCGCGGAGCCCATCGTCGCGACCACCGCCACCGGGACGGTCGTCGTCCCGTGACCGGCGTGATCGTCTGCGCCGACGTCGGATCGACCTACACCAAGGCCGCCGCCGTCGACGCGGGCTCCGGCGCGCTCCTGGGCGCCGCCTCGCACCCGACGACCCTCGGCACCGACGTCATGGACGGCCTGCGCGCCGCGATCGAGGCCGCGGTCCCCAAGGGCGCCAACATCATGGACACGCTCGTGTGCTCGTCCGCAGGCGGCGGCCTGCGGCTCGCCGTCATCGGCAACGAGCCGCTCGTGACCGCCCGCGCGGCCTACCGTGCCGGACTCAGCGCGGGCGCCCGCGTCGTGGACGTGCGCGCCGGGACCCTCGCCGCGGCCGACTTCGCGGCCCTCGGCGCCGCCCGGCCCGACGTGGTCCTGCTCGCGGGCGGCACCGACGGCGGCGACGAGACCGCGCTGCGCGCCCACGCCGCCGACCTCGCCGACTCCGGCCTGACCGTCCCGGTCGTCCTGGCGGGCAACGCGAACGCCGCCTCCGACGTGACCGCGCTCCTCGAAGCCGCCGGGATCCCGGTCACCGCCGTCGGGAACGTCCTGCCGCGCATCGGGTCCCTCAATCCCGTGCCCGCCCGGACCGCGCTCCGCGAGGTGTTCCTGCGTCACGTCATCGCCGGGAAGCACCTCTCGGCCAGCGCCGGTTTCACCGCCATGGTCAAGGCCGCCACCCCCGACGCGGTGCTCACCGGTGTGGAGCTCCTCGCCGAGCGCACCGGCGACCTCCTCGTCGTGGACGTCGGCGGCGCGACCACCGACGTGTACTCCGTCCTCACCCCCGACGCCGAGCTCCAGGGCCCGCGCGCCGAAGTCGCCGGGACCGCCTGGCGCTCAAGGACGGTGGAAGGCGACCTGGGGGTCCGCCACACCGCGGTCGGCGTCAGTGAGGCCGCCGACGAGGAGGACCTGCCGACCGACTGGGACCTCCCCGACGCCGCCCGCAGGCGCGGCGCCGACCCCGCGTTCCGCGCCGGCACCGACCGGGAGCGGGCCTTCGACCGCGAGCTGAGCGCGCTCGCCGCGCGCGTCGCGGTCCGCCGCCACGCCCGCGGCGAGCGGATCGGCGGGCCCACCGAGCCGCTGCGCGGCGGCAAGGACCTCGCGGCCGTGGGGCTCGTCGTCGGCTCCGGCGGGATCCTGCGCCGCGACCCCGACGCGGCCGCGTGGCTGCGCGAGGCGGTCGGCGGCGACACCTCCGGGGGCGTGCGCCCGCCGCAGGACGCCCGGTTCACCGTGGACGCCGACTACCGGCTGGCCCCCGCGGGTCTCCTTGCGGCCCAAGGGCACCGCGACCTCGCGGTGCGCCTGCTGGCCGACCTGTAGGGGCGCCGCGGCGGCAACCGTACGGCCGGGTGGAAGCGTCTTCTAAGGAGAACACCCCACCGACCCACTGCAACCCATCGAAAGGCAATCATGCAGCGACGCGACGTAGTGAGACTCGGAGCCGGACTCGCGACCGCCGGAGCGGTCATCGCGGCCCCGTCGGCCGCCCAGGCCTACCCGGACGGCGAGCGCACCAACGCGGCCGACGGCGTGCAGGGCTCCATCAAGCGGATCTGGGACCGGGAGACCGCGAACGCCGGAGGCGTCTGGCAGGGCACCGTCCTGCTGCTGGGCCCCGACGGCCCCGTCACCGCCGTCGACCAGGACTCCACCAGCATCCAGACCGCCGCGAGCATGAACAAGCTCGGCATCGCCCTCGCCGTCCTCGACAAGATCGACCGCGGCGAGCTCGCCTTGGACGACCGCATCACCCTGACCTCGGACATCATCCTCACCGGCTCCGGGTTCTACTTCCACCAGACCGCCTACGGCGACGAGATCACCGTCGCGAACGTGCTCGTCGCGATGCTCCTGGTCTCCGACAACACCTCGGTGCGGCTGTGCGGCCTCGTCTGCCCGCCCGCCGAGATCAACGAGACCCTGGCCGCCAAGGGCTTCACCGACACCCGCGTGATCCCCAACCCCGCCAACCCGAACCGCATGTGGCTGGGCGACACCACGACCGCCGAGACCTCCGACATGCTCCGGCGGCTCGCCCTCGGCGAGCTCCTCTCGGAGTCCTCGACCCGGTTCCTCCTGGGCGTGCTCAGCGGCCTGTCCGGCTACCACGACGGGTTCCGCCGCGAGATGTCCTCGGCCGAGCGCTCCCGCATCGCCATGAAGTACGGCGCCGACGACGCGAACCGCAACGAGTCCGGCGTCGTCTTCGGCACCGACGGCTCGCCGGTGCTCGTGTACTCGTTCATGGCCCAGTTCGAGGACCACTGGGACGACTACGGTGCGACCCACCCGGCCGTCAAGGCGCACGCCAAGATGGGCCGCAAGTTCTTCGACCTCGTCGCCGACGCGGGCGGCACCGGCGCGGTCGCGTTGAACGCCCAGGAGTCCGAGGGCGCCACCGGCGGCCTCTGAGCCCCGCAGCACCGGCAGCACCGCCCGGCGGCCCGGCCGCCGGGCGGTGCCGTGCGCCCGGCCCCGCCCCCGCGCGGACGGCCGGACCCTTTTGCGCAGGAGTGATGTACGGTTCGGTGCGTATCCCACACAAAAGGAGTGAGCAACTGTGGACGTGGAGCGCACCGAGCTGCCCGGTATCGGAGTGCGGTTCGAATTCGAGACGAAGCGGCATGTCCGCCTCGGCATCGTCGCCCATCGCGAAGGCCGCCGCGACTTCATCATCTACGACCCCGACGATCCGGACTCGATGCTCGACTGCATCGTGTTCTCGGCCGACGAGTCGGCCGCGATCGGCGAGCTCCTCGGCGGCGCGCGCATCGTCGAGAAGCTCAACCGCCTGCACCACGAGATCGACAACCTGGTCTCGCAGCAGCTGAAGGTCGGCGCGACCAGCCCGTACGCCGAACGCCCGCTCGGCGACACCCGCGCCCGCACCCGCACCGGCGCCTCGATCGTCGCAATCGTCCGCGCCGACGGGGTCGAGACCGGCCCTCCGCCCTCGGCGATCCTCCACGTCGGGGACCGGCTCGTGACCATCGGGACGCAGGAGGCGGTCGAAGGCGTGGACAAGATCCTGCGCGGGATCGAGTAATGCACGGAACCGTCGAGCTCCTCCTCGAACTCGGCCTCCTCGTAGGAGCCCTCGGACTCCTCGGAGCCATCGCCGGCAAGGCCGGCATTTCCGCCATCCCGCTCTACCTCATCGCCGGGCTCGCCTTCGGGCACGGCGGCATCTACGAGATGCACGCGATCACCGGCTTCCTCGACGTCGGCGCCGAGGTCGGCGTCGTCCTCCTGCTGTTCACACTGGGCCTGGAGTACACCCCGCGCGAACTGCTCGGGACGATGAAGACCTCGTGGCTCGGCGCCGTGGTCGACCTCGTGCTCAACGCCGCCCCCGGCGTCGCGTGCGCGCTCATCCTCGGCTGGGGCCCCGTCGCGGCCGTCGTCTTCGGCGGCGTCACGTACGTGTCCTCCTCGGGCATCATCGCGAAGGTCCTCTCCGACCTCGGCTGGCTCGGCAACCGCGAGACCCCCACGATCCTCGCGCTGCTGGTCGCCGAGGACATGATCATGGCCCTCTACCTGCCGATCCTCACCACCCTCCTGGCCGGCCTCGCGTTCGCGCAGGCCGCCTCGGGCCTGGGGATCGCGCTGCTGGCGGTCGCCGGGGCGTTCGTGGTCGCCTCCCGCTTCGGCGGGCTGCTGTCGCGCTTCCTGGAGTCCCCGAACGACGAGATCCTGCTGCTCAAGGTCATGGGCATCGTCCTGGTCATCGCGGGCCTCGCCGAGCAGGTCCACGTGTCGGCCGCGGTCGGCGCGTTCATCGTCGGCATGGCCCTCTCCGGGGAGGTCTCGCGCCAGGCCGAGGAGACCCTCGAACCGCTGAAGAACCTGTTCGCGGCGATCTTCTTCGTCAACTTCGGCCTGTCCACCGATCCGACGGCGCTCCCGCCGGTCCTGCCGGTCGCGATCCTCCTCGCGGTCGTCACGATCGCCACGAAGTTCGCCACGGGCTGGTGGGCCGCGGGACGGAGCGGCTCCGCCTTCACCGGCAAGCTCAGAGCCGGGCTCGTCCTGCTGCCGCGCGGCGAGTTCTCGATCGTCATCGCCGGCCTCGGCGTCGCGGCCGGGCTCAACTCCCAACTGGGCTCGGTCGCCGCCGCGTACGTGCTCATCCTGGCGGCCATCGGCCCGCTCGCCCCGCGCCTCGCGGGCCCGATCGTCGCCAAGCGCCGCAGGAAGGCCCGCGCCAGGCGCCTCGCCGAGACGGCCGCCTGACACACCGGTGGCGGGAGTGGCGACTGCGACTCCCGCCACCGCACAGTGCGGACCGCCCCGCGTTCTTGATAGAACTCAGGGATGGCTGAAACCGCGAACCCGCCCCGCCCCGAGGACGAAGTCGTCGACATCGCACGCGACCTGATCCGCATCGACACGACGAACACCGGCGACAACGCGACCGCGAAGGGGGAGCGCGCCGCGGCCGAGTACGTGGCCGAGAAGCTCGCCGAAGTCGGCCTCGAACCGAAAATCTACGAGTCCGCCCCCGGCCGCGCCTCCGTCGCCTGCCGCTTCCCCGGCGCCGACCCCTCGCGCGGGGCCCTCCTCCTCCACGGCCACCTCGACGTCGTCCCCGCCGAGGCCAGCGAGTGGACCGTCCACCCGTTCAGCGGCGAGATCAAGGACGGCTACCTGTTCGGCCGCGGTGCGGTCGACATGAAGGACTTCGACGCGATGCTCCTCGCGCTCGTCCGCGACTGGAAGCGCACCGGCAAGGTCCCCCCGCGCGACCTGGTCCTCCTCTTCACCGCCGACGAGGAGGCCGGCTCCGACTACGGTGCTCGCTTCATGGTCGAACGGCACCCCGAGGTCTTCGAAGGCGTCACCGAAGCGGTCGGCGAGGTCGGCGGCTTCTCCATGACGCTTCCCAACGACCTGCGCGTCTACGTCGTCCAGACCGCCGAGAAGGGCCTCGACTGGCTGCGCCTGCGCGCCACCGGCCGCCCCGGCCACGGCTCGATGCTCCACGACGACAACGCCGTCACCCGCCTCACCCGCGCGGTCGCCAACATCGGCCAGCACGACTTCCCCGTCGAGATGACCCCCACGGTCCGCCAGTTCCTGGAGTCGGTCTCCGAGCTCACCGGCGTCGAGTTCGACCCGTCGAACCCCGACGAGGCCGTCGCCAAGCTCGGCCCGATCGCCCGCCTCGTCGGCGCGACCCTCCGCAACACCGCGAACCCGACCCGCCTCAACGCCGGGTACAAGACCAACGTCATCCCCTCGACCGCCGAGGCCGTCATCGACTGCCGGTCCCTGCCCGGCCGCAACGACGAGCTCGAGGCGACCCTCAAGGAGCTCGCGGGCGCGGGCATCGACTTCGAGTACGAGATCCGCCAGCCCGGCTACGAGACCTCCTTCGACGGCGCGCTCGTCGACGCCATGGCCGAGGCGATCCGCCTCGCCGACCCCGGCGCCCGGACCGTCCCGTACATGCTCTCCGGCGGCACCGACGCGAAGGCGTTCGCGACCCTCGGCATCCGCTGCTTCGGCTTCGCGCCCCTGAAGCTCCCCGCCGACCTCGACTTCACCGCGCTGTTCCACGGCATCGACGAGCGCGTCCCGCTCTCGGGCCTGAAGTTCGGCGTCGACGCCATGGACCGCTTCGTCTCCAGGTCCTAGCACGCGAGGAGGAACCGGCGCGGTGAGCACCCTCACCGCGCCGGTTCCCGCGCGCCCCTTTACAGCCGCTCCCGGAGCGGCTTAGACTTCACGGCGATGTTGATTTACTTCCTCTAGAAGCAGCCCGGTCACCGCGTCGAGCACGGCTCCGCGACGACCGCCACGGCACGCATCACCGAATCCCGCAGTGTTCTCCGCTCGATTCCGCGTGCCTCCGCTCCCTTCTCCTTCCACTGCTTCCTGGAGGCGCCCGTGCTCCGCCATGTACATCTGTCCCTAGTGGACGTCACCAAGCTCTATGCCGACCACGTCGTCCTCGACCGGGTCTCCTTCGCCGTCAAGCCCGGCGAGCGCCTCGGCGTCGTCGGCGACAACGGCTCCGGCAAGTCCACCCTGCTCCGGCTCCTCGCCAAGACCGAGGAGCCCGACAACGGCGAACTGACCGTCACCTCCCCGGGAGGCGTCGGCTACCTGCCGCAGCAGCTGGACCTGCCCGAGGACCGCACCGTCGCCGACGCGATCGACCTCGCCCTCGCGGACCTCCGCGAGATCGAGGCCGCCATGCGCGACACCGAGAAGGCCCTCGCCGACGGCGACGAGGCCGCCGCCGACGCCTACGCCGACCTCCTCGCGCAGTTCGAGGCCCGCGACGGCTGGGACGCCGACCTGCGCGTCGACCTGGCGCTGGCCGCGCTCGGCCTGCCCGGGCTCGACCGGGCCCGCCCGCTCGGGACCCTCTCGGGCGGGGAGCGCTCAAGGCTCATGCTCGCCGCGACCCTCGCGTCCCGGCCCGCGCTGCTGCTGCTCGACGAGCCCTCGAACGACCTCGACGACGCGGCCGTGGCCTGGCTCGAAGGCCAGCTGCGGGACTGGTCGGGCACGGTCGTGGCCGTCACCCACGACCGCGCGTTCCTGGAGGCCGTCACCACCACGATGATCGAGGTCGAGGCCCGCAAGGCCCGCCGCTACGGCAACGGCTACGCGGGCTACCTGACCGCGAAGGCCACCGAGCGCCAGCAGGCGCAGGCCGCCTTCGAGCGGTGGACCGCCGAGGTCGCCCGCCAGGAGGGCATCGTCGAGCACAACGCGGGCCGCGCCGACGCGATCCCGCGCAAGCTCCCGATGGCGAACATGTCCACCGGGGCGTTCCGGGCCCGCAACCGCGACCACGGCGCCGGGAGCCGCATCAAGATCGCCAAGCGGCAGCTCGAACGCCTCCACGCCGATCCCGTCGCGCCGCCGCCCGAGCCGCTCCGGTTCGCGCCCGCGCTCGCGACCGCCGCCGACGGCTCCGACGCGCCCGCCCTGCACCTGGCGGGCGTCCGGGTCGCCGACCGCCTCGACGTCCCGGACCTGACCGTGGCCCAAGGCGAACGCGTCCTCGTCACCGGGCCCAACGGCGCGGGCAAGACCACGCTCATGCGGGTCCTCGCCGGTGAGCTCGAACCTGACTCAGGGAAGGCCGCGCGCACCGGCGCGGTCGGCCACCTGCGCCAGCTCGCCGGGCCCGGCTCGGGCCGCCAGTCCGTGCTGCGGGCCTTCGCGGAAGGCCGCGTCGGCACGCTCGAAGAGCACGCCGAGGCCCTGCTCGCCCTGGGGCTGTTCGAGCCCGAGCAGTTCGGGAAGCCCGTCGCGGCCCTCTCCACGGGCCAGCGCCGCCGCCTCGAACTCGCCCGGCTCGTGTCCCGCCCGGTCGACGTGCTGCTGCTCGACGAGCCGACGAACCACCTGTCGCCAGTGCTCGCCGAGGAGCTCCAGGCGGCCCTGGCGTCCTACACGGGCACGGTGGTCCTGGTCAGCCACGACCGGCGGCTGCGGGCGTCCTTCGCGGGCCGCCGCCTGGAGATGGACTCCGGGGCGATCGCCGCGTGAGCCGGGCTCACCGGTGCGCCATGACCAGTTCCCTGCCGGTCGTGGCGCACTGGGCCGCGTACTCCGAGGGCGGGTAGCCGATTAGGTCCTTGAAGTCGTTCGTGAAGTGGGCGTGGTCGGACCAGCCCAGTTCGGCGCCGAGCCGCGCGAGGTCGGCATGCGGGTCGGCCGCGAGCCGGTCGGCGGCGTCGTGGAGGCGGTAGCGGCGGATCAGCGTCTTCGGGCCGAGTCCGATGTAGGTGTGGAAGAGCCGCTGAAGGCTCTTGGGGGACATGAAGAACCGGGCCGCCGCCTGGTCCACGCGGGTGATCGAGCGGTCTTCCAGCAGGGCCTGCACGACCGCCAGCACCTCCCCGTACCGCTCGTCGGGGCCCGCCGGCATCCGCGACTCCAGGAACGCGGTGACGGCCGGGACGGCCCGCTCGTCGCCGCCCGACATCACCGTCCCGTTCAGCGCATCGATCCCCGGCCCGAACACGGTGGCCGCGCCCGCGACCCAGTCGGCGAACTCGACGGCCTCGATCCCGGTGAACGCCGTGAACCCGCCGGGCCGGAACTTCGCCCCGAACACCCGGCCCCGGCCGGTCAGCGGATGCCGCGACACCGCCACGCCCGGCCCGTGGACCTCCGCACCCAGCCCCGGCATGAAGCTCAGGTTCACGCACGGGTGGGGGACCACCACCGACTCGTACGAGGATCCCTCGGGCAGGTCCCAGTGGACCGCCCAGAACCGCTCCACATACCGCCCGAGTGGTCCCTCGACCGGGTACCGCCGCAGGTCGATGTGCCTGGCCGCCTCCTGGGGTCGCAGAATGCCCTTGTCGCTCGCCGTCGGTCCGTGCATGCCCCGAAGATAGCGCCGGGGTCCGTCGCTTTTTTACAAGCGCAGGTCAGCGGTATCGAGAAGACTAGGGGACATGACAGAAACCAACGTGAACCCGATCCCCGACGGCTACCACTCGATCACGCCGTTCATCGTCGTCAAGGACGGCGCGAAGGCCATCGAGTTCTACGAGCAGGTCTTCGGCGCGCGGGTCCTGTCCCGCAACGACATGCCCGACGGCACCGTCGCGCACTGCGAGATCCAGATCGGGAACTCGATCGTCCAGCTCGGCGACGTCAACCCGGCGTTCGGCATGGCCGAGCCCGACCCGGAGAACATCACCGCCTCGCTCGTCCTCTACGTCGAGGACTGCGACGCCGTCTACGCGAAGGCCGTCGAAGCGGGCGCCACGGTCCGCGAGGAGCCCGCCGTGTTCCTCACCGGCGACCGCTTCGCGTCCATCGCCGACCCGTTCGGGCGCCGCTGGTCGATCATGACCCGCGTCGAGGACGTCTCCCGCGAGGAGGGCGAGCGCCGCGTGGACGAGTGGATCGCCTCGATGGGCAGCCAGGAATAGCACACCTGGGCCGCAGGCGGCGAGTCCGCCTGCGGCTCAATAGCTCTCGGGGTACCCCACGGTCGGCGCCGACACGTCGTCGAGCGCCAGGCGGATCTCCGGCGGCAGGAACAGCTGCTCCGCCGCGAGCGACGCCCGCAGCTGCGTCGCGTTCCGCGCGCCCACGATCGCCGAGGCCACGCCCGGCTGGTCCCGCACCCACGCCAGCGCCACCTCCAGGGGGCTCACCCCGAGGCCCTCGGCGGCCGTCGCGCACGCCTCCACGATCCCCGCCGACCGCTCGTCCAGGTACGCGCCCGCGAACCGCGACCACTGCGCCGACGCCGCCCGCGAGTCCGCGGGCCGCCCGAACCGGTACTTGCCCGTGAGCACGCCCCGGCCCAGCGGCGACCACGCCAGCACCCCCAGCTCCATCGCCAGGCACGCCGGCAGCACTTCCCGCTCGACCCCGCGCTGGAGCAGCGAGTACTCCACCTGGCTCGCCACGATCGGCGTCCGCCCCGGCCACGCCGCCTGCCACGCGTACGACCGCGCCGTCTGCCAGCCCGTGTGGTTCGACAGGCCCACGTACCGGACCTTCCCGCTCGACACCGCCGCGTCCAGGACCGACATCGTCTCCTCCAGCGGCGTGTCCGGGTCGTACACGTGCAGGATCCACAGGTCGATGTAATCGGTCCCCAGCCGCCGCAGCGACCCCTCCAGCGACCGCATGAGCCACCCGCGCGAGGTGTCCCGCTTGCGCGGCGCCCCGTCGGTGCGCACGCCCGCCTTCGTCGCGATGTGCAGCTCCGACCGCGCGGCGATCTTCCCGATGAGCTGGCCGATCGCCGCCTCCGCCATGCCCTGCCCGAACACGTCGGCGGTGTCCACGAGCGTGCCCCCGGCCTCCACGAACGTCTGGAGCTGCGCGGCCGCATCCTCAAGGCCCGCTTCATCGGTGGTCCACGTCATGGTCCCCAGGCCGAGGGAGGAGACCTCGATGCCGCTGCGTCCAAGTGGTCGGCGTTCCATGGGTTCACAAGGTACATCGAACGCCATTCGCGGGAAAGCCTCAGGTGCGCTTGAGGGGTCGGGCCGATCCGCCCGCGCGCTGGCCGGTCGGCCGGTTTCCGAAATAGGATCGCGGGCATGGATTCCTGGACCGCACCGCACGTACCCGCCCTGCCCGGCCACGGCCCCGCCCTGCGCCTGCACGACACCGCGACCGCGGGCCCGCGCGAGACGGTCGCCCCCGACGCCGAGCGCGCCTCCATGTACGTGTGCGGCATCACGCCCTACGACGCGACGCACCTGGGGCACGCGGCCACGATGATCACCTTCGACCTGGTGCACCGGTACTGGCTCGACCAGGGCCTGGACGTGCACTACGCGCAGAACGTCACCGACGTCGACGAGCCGCTGTTCGAGCGCGCCGAGCGCGACGGCACCGACTGGCAGGTCCTCGGCCTGCGCGAGACCGCGCTCTACCGCGAGGACATGGAGGCCCTGGCGGTCCTCCCGCCGCGCCACTACATCGGCGCCGTCGAGTCGATCCCCTCGGTCGGCAAGGCCGTCGCGCAGCTCCTCGCGACCGGCGCGGCCTACCGCCACGACTCCGGCGACGTCTACTACGCCGTCGAGTCCGACCCGGCGTTCGGCGCCGAGTCGAACTACGACCGCGACACGATGCTCCGCTACGCCCGCGAGCGCGGCGGCGACCCCGACCGCGACGGCAAGCGCGACCCGCTCGACCCGATCCTGTGGAACGCCCCCAAGGACGGCGAGCCCTCGTGGGACACCGAGGTCGGCCCCGGCCGCCCCGGCTGGCACATCGAGTGCGCGTGCATCGCCCTCGACTACCTCGGCGAGCAGATCGACGTCCAGGGCGGCGGCTCCGACCTGATCTACCCCCACCACGAGATGTCCGCCGCGCACGCCCAGTCGCTGACCGGCAAGCGGCCCTTCGCGAACGCGTACGTGCACACCGGCATGATCGGCCTCGACGGCGAGAAGATGTCGAAGTCCCTGGGGAACCTCGTGTTCGTCTCCAAACTCCGCGCCGAAGGCGTCGACCCGGCCGCGGTGCGCCTGGCCCTCATGTCCCAGCACTACCGCGCCGACCGGCAGTGGAGCGCCCCCGTCCTCGCCGAGGCCGAACTGCGCCTGGGCCGCTGGCGCGAGGCCGCCTCCCGCGAACTGGCCGTCCCGGCCGGGGCGATGCTCACCGCCGTCCGCGAGCGGATCGCCGACGACCTCGACACGCCGGGGGCGCTCGCGGCGGTCGACGCATGGGCCGAGCGGACACTCTCCGCAGGTGGGGACGATCCCTCCGCAGCCGGGCTCGCCCGCGACACGATCGGAGGATTGCTCGGCATAGACTGCTCGCGCTGATTGTGCGAAATGCCGAGTATCGGTACGCTTGATAACCGAGCGTGGCCGACTCCCCATCCTCCTGGAGTCGAATTGAAGATCCTGCTGCTTGCGTCCGCTTTCAACGGTCTCACTCAGCGCGTGTGGTGCACCCTGCGGGAGCAGGGGCACGACGTCGGCGTGGAACTCGCGCCGGCGCACACCCCGGAGTCCATGACCGCCGCGGTGGAGCGGATCGACCCGGACCTGATCCTCTGCCCCTTCCTCAAGCACCGCGTGCCCGAGGACGTGTGGCGGCGGTGGACCACGGTCATCGTCCACCCCGGGCCCGTCGGCGACCGCGGCCCCTCGTCCCTCGACCACGCCCTCCTGGGCCGCAGCCCCCGCTGGGGCGTCACGGCCCTGTCGGCGGTCGAGGAGATGGACGCGGGACCGGTCTGGGCCTCCTTCACGTTCGACGTCCCCGAGGGGATCACCAAGTCCGCGCTGTACAACAGCCGCGTCGCCGACGCCGCCATGGACTGCGTCGCCGCCGTCGTCCGCAAGGCCGCCGCGGGGGACCGGCCCAGGGCCGCCGACGAGCACCCGCGCGCGATCCCCGGCACCGGTGAGCTCCCGCTCCTGCGCCGCCCCGCGTTCGCCCTCGACTGGCGCGCCCCCGCCGCCGACCTCGCCCGCCGCATCGCCGCCGCCGACGGCGCCCCCGGCGCGCCCGTCGAGCTCAACGGCCAGGGCTACTGCCTCTTCGACGCCGCAGCCACCGACGAGCACACCGGCGCCGAACCCGGCACCGTCATCGGCCGCGACGCCGAAGCGCTCGCGTTCGCGACCGGCCGCGGCACCCTCTGGGTCGGCTACGCCGCCACCCTCGACCGCCGCCGCGGCCCGAAACTCCCGGCCGCGATGGTCATCGACCCCAAGGACGCCCCGTTCAAGGCCGCGCCCGCCGCCATCGCCGAGACCTCGTACCGCCGCGACGGCGACATCGGCTACCTCCAGATCCGCTCCTACAACGGCGCCATGCACACCGAGCAGTGCCGCCGCCTCACCCAGGCGGTCGAGAAGGCCCTCGCCGAGGACACCCGCATCCTCGTCCTCACCGGCACCGAGCACGCCTTCTCCAACGGCATCCACCTCGGCGTCATCGACGCCGCCCCCGACCCCGCCGCCGAGGCCTGGGCCAACATCAACGCCATCGACGAGCTCTGCACGGCCATCGCCGCCGCCGACCAGCTCACCGTCGCCGCGTTCACCGCCAGCGCCGGCGCCGGCGGCGTCATGGCCGGGCTGTGCGCCGACGTCACCGTCGCCCGCGACGGCGTCGTCCTCAACCCGTACTACGACATGGGGATCTTCGGCTCCGAGCTGCACACCTGGTCGGTCGCCGACCGCGTCGGCGACACCGTCGCCGCGCGCCTCCTCGGCGACAAGCTCCCGGTGTCGGCGACCGAGGCCCAGCGGATCGGCCTCATCGGCGCCGTCGGACCCCGCGACTGGGACGAGTTCGGGCGCTGGCTGCGGGCCGTCGCGCTCGGCTACAACGACCCGGTCACGCGCGGGCGCATGTTCGCCGCGAAGGCCCGGCGCCGCGCCGAGTCCAAGCCGCTGTCGTACTACCGGACGATCGAGCTGGCCGAGATGGCCCGCGACATGTTCGACGACCGCAACGGCTTCCACGCGAAGCGACGCGCGTTCCTGGGCAAATCGGCCCCCGCCGAGACGCCCGCGAAACTGCGTTTCACCTGAGCCGCCGAACTGAAATCCCGACTGCGTTGACAGGCCGCGTCCCACCTGGTGGACTGGAGGCATGTTCGAAGAAGGACAGTACTTCGCGCCGGTCAACACCGACGCCGACGGCACGGTCGTCGTGGAGCTGGGTGAGACCCACCCGGGCTTCGCGGACGCCGACTACCGCGAGCGGCGCAACGCCATCGCGGCACTCGCATTGGACTGGAGCCCCGGCCTACCCATGCCGACGGTCTCCTACACCGATGCCGAACACGAGATATGGCGGCTGGTCAGTGCGGAACTGGCCGTCAAGCACCAGGAACTGGCCGCACACGACTACCTCGACGGCGCCGAGCGCCTCAAGCTCCCCGCCGACCACATCCCGCAGCTCCACCAGGTCTCCGAGCTCCTCGAGCCGCTGACCGGGTTCAGCTACCTGCCCGCCGCGGGGCTGGTGCCCCTGCGCGAGTTCTACGGCGTGCTCGCCGACGGGAAGTTCCACGCCACCCAGTACATCCGGCACCACTCGGTCCCGCTGTACACGCCCGAACCGGACGTGATCCACGAGGTCATCGGCCACGCCAACGCCCTCGCCGCGCCCCGCTTCGCCGCCCTGTACCGCGCCGCCGGGGACGCCGCCCGCCGCGTCCACTCCGAGGAGGCGCTCGAGTTCGTCTCCCGGGTCTTCTGGTTCACCCTCGAGTTCGGGGTCATCAGCGAGGCCGACGGCCTCAAGGCGTACGGCGCGGGGATCCTCTCCTCGTACGGGGAGATCGACGAGTTCCGGGACATGACGATCCTGCCGCTCGACCTGGTCACCATGGGCACCATCGACTACGACATCACGCACTACCAGGACAAGCTGTTCGACGCGGGGTCCATGGACCGCCTGGAGGACGTCGTCGGCGAGTTCTGGGA
The DNA here is from genome assembly GCA_040643255.1 of Glycomyces sp. NPDC047369. Taxonomy (GTDB): domain Bacteria; phylum Actinomycetota; class Actinomycetes; order Mycobacteriales; family Micromonosporaceae; genus Glycomyces. Next base: position 78,932 of record JBEYTX010000011.1, read on the forward strand.
GACCTGTGACGACGACATGATCGAGCGGCTCAAGTCCGACGCGGGGAAGGCGTAGCGGGGGACTAGTACAGCTGCTTCGCGTAGGTCTCGCCGTAGTACTCGACGAGCTCCTCGAGGGTCTTGTCGACCGTCTGCGTCTCCTTGACCATCTGCGCGTGGCTCGGCAGGGCGTCGGGCGTCCACGTCTCGGGCTTCCAGATGCCCGACCGCATCGACGCCTTGCCGCAGTGGAAGAAGATCGTGTCGATCTCGACCACGAGCGCCAGGACCGGCTTGTGGCCCTTGACGACCATGTCCTCGAAGAAGGGCGCGTCCGAGACGACGCGGGCGCGCCCGTTGATCCGCAGCGTCTCCCGGCGCCCCGGGATCAGCGACAGCAGGCCGACGTGCGGGTTCGCGAGCACGTTGTGGTAGCCGTCGACGCGGTGGTTGCCCTTGCGCTCCGGGATCGCCACCGTCCCGTCGTCGAGGACGTGCACGAGCTTCCCGGCCGGGTCCCCTTTCGGCGAGGCGTCGCAGTTGCCCTGCGCGTCGGAGGTCGCCACGACCACGTACGGCGACACCGCCAGCCACTCCCGGTCCCGCCCGTGCAGCTTCGCGCGCTCCTTCTGCGCCGCCTGGGGTTTGACCTCCCCGACGATCTCGCGGAGCTTCTCCGGGTCCGTGACCTCGGTCCACAGGCGGCTGTCGGCGGTGTCCATGGGGGTTCCCTTCAGGCGGGGGCCATTACGACCTGATGCTACTCCCGAGGAACCGTTCGTCCGGGTGTGATCTTCGCCGTGCCCGGTGCCCAACCTGTGAAACCTCCTTCCCACTTGTCGGCACGCGCAAGTACCCTTGACCCCGTGTCTGAGCAGAGCCTTTTCCTCGCAACCCTGAAGCGCCGCGTCGTCATCGCCGACGGGGGCATGGGCACGATGCTCCAGACCTTCGACCCCACGATGGAGGACTACGACGGCCACGAGGGCCTCTCCGACATCCTGTCCCTGACCAGGCCCGACATCGTCCTCGGCATCCACGACGCCTACCTCGCCGCCGGAGCCGACTGCGTCGAGACCAACAGCTTCAACGCCAACTACGGCGGCCTCGTCGAATACGGCATCGAAGACCGCGCCCGCGAGATCGCCCGCGCCGCCGCGACCCTCGCCCGGCGGAAGGCCGACGAGTACGCCACCCCCGCCTGGCCCCGCTTCGTCCTCGGCTCCATGGGCGGCGGCACCCGCCTGCCCACCCTCGGCCACGCCCCGTTCGCGCTCCTGCGCGACCACTACGAGGAGTGCTCCCTCGGCCTCATCGAAGGCGGCGCCGACGCGCTCCTCGTCGAGACCGCCCAGGACCTCCTCCAGGCCAAGGCCGCCGTCATCGGCGCCAAGCGCGCCAACGCGAAACTCGGCACCGCCGTCCCGATCATCGCCCAGGTCACCGTCGAGACCACCGGCACCATGCTCGTCGGCGGCGAGATCGGCGCGGCCCTCACCAGCCTCACCGCCCTCGGCATCGACCTCATCGGCCTCAACTGCGCCACCGGGCCCGACGAGATGAGCGAGAGCATCCGCTACCTCGCCCGCCACTCGCCCGTCCCGATCTCCGTCATGCCCAACGCCGGCCTGCCCGTCCTCGGCCCGAACGGCGCGGTCTACCCGCTCACCCCCGACGAGCTCGCCGACGCCCACGAGGAGTTCGTCACGAACTTCGGCGTCAGCCTCGTCGGCGGCTGCTGCGGCACCACCCCCGACCACATCCGCGCCGTCCGCGCCCGCCTCGGCGGCGCCCCCGAGGACCTCGCCAAGCCCAAGGACCGCACCCCCGTCCTCGAACCCGGCGTCTCCTCCTCCTACCACCACGTCCCGTTCCGCCAGGACGCCTCGATCCTCAACGTCGGCGAGCGCACCAACGCCAACGGCTCCAAGGCCTTCCGCGACGCCATGCTCGCCGCCGACTTCGACCGCTGCGTCGAGATCGCCCGCGAGCAGGCGGGCGGCGGCTCCCACCTCCTCGACCTCTGCGTCGACTACGTCGGCCGCGACGGCGCCGAGGACATGAAGGTCCTCGCCGCCCGCTTCGCCACCGCCTCCACGCTCCCGATCATGCTCGACTCCACCGAGCCGAACGTCGTCGAAGCCGGACTCGAGGCCCTCGGCGGCAAATGCGTCGTCAACTCCGTCAACTTCGAGGACGGCGACGGGCCGACCTCCCGCTACCGGCGCATGATGCCCCTCGTCGCCGAGCACGGCGCGGGCGTCGTCGCCCTCTGCATCGACGAGGACGGCCAGGCCCGCGACCGCGACTGGAAGGTCCGCGTCGCCGCCCGCCTCATCGACGACCTCACCGGCACCTGGGGCATGAACATCGAGGACATCTTCGTCGACGCCCTCACCTTCCCCATCTCCACCGGCCAGGAGGAGACCCGCCGCGACGGCATCGAGACCATCGAGGCCATCCGCGAGATCGCCCGGCGCTACCCCGGCGTCAACTTCACGCTCGGCATCTCCAACATCTCCTTCGGCCTCAACCCCGCCGCCCGTCAGGTCCTCAACTCCGTGTTCCTCAACGAATGCGTCGAAGCCGGCCTCACCAGCGCCATCGTCCACGCCTCCAAGATCCTGCCCATGGCCTCGATCCCCGAGGAGCAGAAGCAGGTCGCCCTCGACATGGTCTACGACCGCCGCACCGAGGACTACGACCCGCTCCAGAAGCTCATCGAGATCTTCGACGGCGTCAGCCTCGCCGGATCCAAGGAGGCCCGCGCCGAAGCCCTCGCCGCCCTCCCGCTCGGCGAGCGCCTCGCCCAGCGCATCATCGACGGCGACAAGAACGGCATGGACACCGACCTCGACGAGGCCCTGAGCCAGGGCAAGCGGCCCCTCGACATCATCAACGACCACCTCCTCGAAGGCATGAAGGTCGTCGGCGACCGGTTCGGCTCCGGCCAGATGCAGCTCCCCTTCGTCCTCCAGTCCGCCGAGGCCATGAAGTTCGCCGTCGCCCACCTCGAACCCCACATGGACAAGGCCGACTCCACCGACAAGGGCACCATCGTCCTCGCCACCGTCCGCGGCGACGTCCACGACATCGGCAAGAACCTCGTCGACATCATCCTGTCCAACAACGGCTACACCGTCGTCAACCTCGGCATCAAGCAGCCCATCAACGCGATCCTCGACGCCGCCGAGGAGCACAAGGCCGACGTCATCGGCATGAGCGGCCTCCTCGTCAAGTCGACGGTCATCATGAAGGACAACCTCGCCGAGATGATGGCCCGCTCCATGCACACGCGCTGGCCGGTCCTCCTCGGCGGCGCCGCGCTCACCCGCGCCTACGTCGAGGACGACCTCCGCGAGATGTTCGAGGGCGGCCAGGTCCACTACGCGCGCGACGCCTTCGAGGGCCTCGACCTGATGAACAAGGTCATGACGGCCCGCCGCACCGGCGTCCCGATCGTCGACGCGGAGAAGGAGGCGAAGATCGCCTTGCGCCGCGAGCGCCGCGCCAAGCAGGCCACGATGGTCGCCGACACCCTCCCGGACCTGAACGACACGTCCGTGCGCTCCGACGTCGCCACCGACGTGGACATCCCGGTCCCGCCGTTCTTCGGCTCCCGCGTCCTCAAGGGCATCCAGACCTCCGAGTACGCCGCGCTCCTCGACGAGCGCGCGACCTTCCTCGGCCAGTGGGGCCTCAAGCCCGGCCGCGGCGACGACGGGCCCTCCTACGAGGAGCTCGTCGAGACCGAGGGCCGCCCGCGCCTGCGCTACTGGCTCGACCGGCTCGCCACCGACAACGTCCTCGAAGCGAAGGTCGCCTACGCGTACTTCCCGGCCTACGCCGAAGGCAACACCCTCGTCGTCCTCGACGAGAACGGCCACGCCGAGCGCGCCCGGTTCACGTTCCCGCGCCAGCGCCAGGGGCGCCGCCTGTGCCTCGCGGACTTCTTCCGCGCCAAGGACGGCGAGCAGCTCGACGTCCTCGGCATGCAGCTGGTCACCTTGGGCTCCAAGGTCTCCGAGTACACGAACGAGCTGTTCCAGGCCAACGCCTACCGCGACTACCTGGAGGTCCACGGCCTCACCGTGCAGCTCACGGAGTCGCTCGCCGAGTACTGGCACCGCCGCATGCGCCGCGAATGGGTCCTGCCCGGCGGCGGCACCGTCGCCGACGCCGACCCCAGCGACCTCAAGGGCTACTTCGACGTCGACTTCCGCGGCTGCCGTTACTCCTTCGGCTACCCGGCCTGCCCGGAGCTGGCCGACCGCGCCACCCTCGTCGAGCTCCTCGGCGCCGACCGCATCGGCGTCGAACTGTCCGAAGGGGACCAGCTCCACCCGGAGCAGTCCACCGACGCGATCGTCCTCCACCACCCGCAGGCGAGCTACTTCAACGCCAAGTGACCCCGGTGAGTGCCCGGCGCCCATGCGGCGCCGGGCACCGACCCGGGAACCGCGTTCACGTCCGCGCCATCGGCCCGGCACCATAGGGGCCATGTCGCACGAACTCGTCGCCTACCTCGGCGTCATGGACGCCGGGAAGTCCACCCTCGCCCTCCAGTACCACCACTCCCTCGGCGGCGAGGGCGTCGTCTACACCTCCATGGACCGCGGCGGCGAAGGCGTCGTCTCCAGCCGCATCGGCCTCGAACACGAAGCGCGCGAAGTGAAACCGGGCTTTGACATCTACGACGACCTGGCCGCGATCCGGCCCCCGTACGTCATCGTCGACGAGGTCCAGTTCCTCGAGGCCCCCAAGCAGATCAACCACCTCGCCGACGCCGTCGACGGCCTCGGCCTCGACGTGTACGCGTTCGGCCTCAAGACCGACTTCCTCGGCCGCCTCTTCCCGGCCTCCCAGCGGCTCATCGAGCTCGCCGACCGCGTCGAGGAGCTCCCGGTGCGCGTCAACTGCTGGTGCGGCGAGCGCGGCACCCACAACGCCCGCACCCGCGACGGCGTCATGGTCTTCTCCGGCGACCTCGTCGAAGTCGGCGACATGGACTCCTACACGGTCCTGTGCCGCCGCCACCACCGCGCCGGCCTCGCCTGACCCCTGTGAGCCTGCTCGCCCGGAACGGGCGAATCGACCGATCGCACCCCCGCCCCCGATACCGTTCTAGGCGTGACTGAGCACTCGAGCACCAGGCCTTCCGACGACGTGTTCCCGCAGGCCGTCTTCTTCGACATGGACGGCACGCTCCTCGACTCCGAACGCCTCTGGGACGTCGCCCTCGAGGAACTCGCGGTCGTCCTCGGCGGCACCCTGCGCCCCGAGGTCCGCGACCGCATGGTCGGCACGAACGAGGACGCCTCGGTCATCTTCCTCCTCGAAGACCTCGGCCTGCCCGTCGAGGAGTTCCCCGAGCACGTCCAGTGGCTGCGCGAACGCATGAAGTCCCTCTTCGCCGCGGGCGCCGAGTGGAAGCCCGGCGCGGAAGCGCTGCTCCGCGAGGTCCGCGCCGCCGGCATCCCGACCGCGCTCGTCACCTCCACCGCCCGCGAGCTCACCGAGGTCCTCCTCGGCACCCTCGGCGCCGAGAACTTCGACGTCATCATCTGCGGCGACGAGGTCCAGGCCCGCAAACCCGACCCCGAGCCGTACGCCACCGCCGCCGCGAAACTCGGCGTCGACATCGCCCGCGCCATCGCCATCGAGGACTCCCCGTCCGGCAGCGAATCCGCCCTCGCCGCAGGCGCCGTCACCTTCACCGTCCCCAGCGAAGTCCCCCTCCCCGAGTCGATCCCGGCCCACCGCCTCCCCACCCTCGACGGCATCACCCTCGCCCGCCTCCGAGCCATCGCCGCCGCCTAAATCGCCTTGACGCCCTGGGCGAACGGGACGATCGTGGGTCGATGGAACCGAGCCACGAGATCGTCAAGGCCCTCGCCGACCCCGCCCGCCTCCGCGTCTTCGCCGCGATCGTCCTCGCGGGCGACCACGGCACCGGCCTGGCCGACCTGCGCGGCGACCACCCCGACGCCGACCGGGCCCTCCCGCGCCTCGTCCGCGCCGGACTCGTGACCTCCGGCGGCGACGGCTTCCGCGCCGACCCGGGCGCGTTCCGCCAGGCCGCGGCCGCCGCCCGGTCCACCGTCCCCGACGCCCCCGAGGGCACCGACCCCGGTGTCGCCCACCTGTACACGGCCGGACGCCTCACCGTCATCCCCACCCGCCGCGCCACCCGCGTGGCCGTCCTGCGCGACCTCGCCGAACGCCTCTTCGCATTCGACCGCGTCTACACGCAGGCCGAGATCACCGAAGCCCTCGCGGCGGTCCACGACGACCCGCTGACGCTGCGCCGCGAACTCGTCGACGAACTCCTCCTCGAACGCACCCTCGGCGGCCGCGAGTACCGCCGCCGCGAGGCCCCGCCCCTCGCCTAGGCCGACAGCGGCCGCGGGGCGTGAAACCCCGCGGCCGCAATCGACGATCTCAGCGCTGCGACGACAGCACCTCGCGGTGCTCGTCCCCCCAGTCCTCCAAAGGCTTCAGTGCCACGCTCAGGGACTCGCCCAGGGGCGTCAGCGAGTACTCCACCCGCGGCGGCACCTCCGCGTACAGCTCCCGGTGCACCACCCCGCTCGCCTCCAGCTGCCGGAGGTTCTCCGCGAGGACCTTCTCGCTCACCCCGTCGAGCTTCCGCCGGATCCGCCCGAACCGCACCGGCCCCTCCGCGAGCACCCACATGAGGTGCATCTTCCACTTGCCGCCCACCACGTCGATCGCGAGCGACATCCCGCAGGTTTGATCTACGTCACCCATCGTCTCCACAGCACGCCTCCCGACCGTATTCCGAACCTCGACGTAAGCAACCCCACCTGGAAGTGCGGTCTTGCCGAGCCTACCCGGCACGACCGACCATGGAACCCGTCAACACGCACAGGGAACCACCACTTACCAAGGGGCACAACATGTCTGCCATCAAGTCTGTCACCGTCCTCGGCCTCGGCCCGATGGGCCGCGCCACCGCCCGCCTCCTTCTCGCCGCAGGCGTCGACGTCACCGTCTGGAACCGCACCCCCGGCAAGACCGACGCCCTCGCCGAACTCGGCGCCAAGCCCGCCGCCACCGTCGCCGAAGCCGTCGCCGCCAACGACACCGTCCTGCTCTCCCTCATCCACTACGACGCCATGTACGGCGTCCTCGAACAGGCCGGCGACCTCACCGGCAAGACCGTCGTCAACCTCTCCTCCGACTCCCCGGCCAACACCGCCAAAGGCGCGACCTGGGTCCTCGACCGCGGCGCCCGCTTCCTCACCGGCGCCTACATGACCCAGAGCGACGACATCGCCCACCCCGCCTCCCAGCTCTACACCAGCGGCCCCGCCGACCTCCACACCGAGCTCAAGCCACTCCTCGACCACCTCTGCAAGAACGTCCACCTCGGCGAGGACTACGGCCTCGCCCAGCTCTACTACCAGGCCGGACTCGCCATGTTCCACGCCTACCTCATCTCCCTCCAGCAGGCGCTCGCCATGATCGAGCGCTCCGGCGGCGACATCGACACCTTCCTCGAACTCTCCAAGGACGACGCCGGCAGCCAGCGCGACTTCTCCCTCTTCTTCGCCCAGGCCGCCAAGCAAGGCGGCTGGGGCGACCTCGCCAGCCTCAAGATGATGCACGCCGGCGCCCAGCACGTCATCGACGCCAGCGAAGACGCCGGCGTCGACGCCGCCCTCACCCGCACCGTCCAGGACTACTACCGGCGCGCCCTCGACGCCACCGAGCGGACCGGCACCGTCGTCCCCGTCTACCGCCTCTTCCGCGGCGACCACTAGAAAGGACCGCCATGCCCACCGGCAGCATCACCGTCCTCGGCCTCGGCGCCATGGGATCCGCCATCGCCGCCAGGCTCCGCGGCACCGGCTACACCACCACCGTCTGGAACCGCACCGCCGCCAAGACCAGACCCCACACCGCAGCGGGCTCCCACGCCGCCGCCACCGTCCCCGAAGCCGTCGACGCAGGCGACGTCGTCATCGTCGTCCTCCTCGACCACGCCAGCGTCCGCGAACACCTCGAACCCGCCGCACCGCACCTCCGCGGCAAAGTCCTCGTCAACCTGACCACGACCACCCCCAACGAAGCCCGCGACACCGCCGCCTGGGCCGCCGGCCACGGCATCGCCTACCTCGACGGCGCCGTCATGGCCGTCCCGTCCATGATCGGCACCCCCGGCGCCCGCCTCCTCTACTCCGGCGACGAGAACGCCTACGCCATCGCCGAACCCGCGCTGGCGGCCCTGGGCGGCGCCGAGTTCGCCGGCACCGACGCCGGGCTCGCCGCACTCAAGGACATGGCGCTGCTCGCGGCCATGGACCTGATGCTCCTGGGCTACCTCCAGGCCGCCGCGATGATGCGCACGGCCGGCGTCCCCGCGGCCGACACCGCGGGGGAGGTGGAGGCGTGGCTCGCCGCGATGCTCCCGCACGGCAAGGAGGTCGCCGCGATCGTCGACGGCGGCGCCTACGACACCGGCGGCCAGAGCGTCGACTTCGACCGCCGCGGGTTGGCCTCGATCATCACGGCCAGCCGCGAGCAGGGCGTCAGCGCGATGCTCCTCGAACCGCACCTGCGGCTCCTCGACGAGCTGTCCGCGACCGGGCGCGGCGCCGACGACTGGCCCCGCATCATCGACCGACTCACGATTCCGAGATAGGGAAGCCGATGCCGAACCAGACCGTCGCCGTCCTCGGCCTCGGGGCCATGGGCTCCGCGATCGCCGCACGCCTGCGCGGCACCGGGCACGACACCGTCGTGTGGAACCGCACCGCCGCCAAGACCGTCCCGCACGTTGAAGCGGGCTCGACCGCCGCGGCCACCGCCGCCGAAGCGGTCAACGCCGCCGACACGGTCCTCGTGGTCCTGTTCGACCACGCGAGCGTCCGCGAGCACCTCGACCCGCTCGCCGCCGACCTCAAGGGCCGCAGAGTGGTCAACCTGACCACGACCACGCCCGACCAGTCCCGCGAGACCGCCGCCTGGGCCGCCGAGCACGGCCTGACGTACCTCGACGGCGCCATCATGGCGACCCCCGACATGATCGGGACCCCGGTCGCGCGGCTCCTCTACTCCGGCGACCGCGCTTCCTACGAGGTCGCCCACGGGGTCCTGGAGGCGCTCGGCGCCGCCGACTACGAGGGGGAGGACGCGGGGCTCGCCTCGCTCAAGGACATGGCGCTGCTGACGGCCATGTACCAGATGTTCGCGGGATTCCTCCAGGCCGCCGCGATGATGCGCACCGTCGGCGTCCCCGCGGCCGACACCGCGGCGGAGGTCCGCGGCTGGATCGGGGCGCTCCTGCCGCACCTCGACCACTTCGGCGCCGAGATCGACCGCGGCGACCTCGACCCCGCACGCTGCCAGGACGTCGAGTTCACCAGGGCCGCCGTCGGATCGCTCATCGCCGCCGCCCGCGGCCAGGGCGTCAGCGCCGTGCTCCTGGAACCGCTCATGCGGCAGCTCGACGAGCTGTCCGCGACCGGCCGGGGCCGGGCCGACTGGATCAGCGTGATCGACCGGCTGCCGATCACGTGACCGCCCGGGGCGGGCGGGGGACTACCCGCCCGCCCCCAGCAGTTGCAGCTTCTCGTACCCGTCGGTCCCGGGCGCGGCCGTCAGCGTCACGAGCATCTGCCCGGAGCCGTCGGCGACCCGGAACTGGTCCTTGTACAGTTGGATCAGCCCGACCATCGGGTGGTCGAACCGCACCCAGCCGATGTTGCAGTCCTTCACCTCGGCCCGCGCCCACATCTCCGCGAAGTCCCCGTGCGCCACCGACAGCTCGCCGATCAGCGCCGTCAGCTCCGCGTCCTCGGGGAACAGCGCCGCCATCTTCCGCAGCTGCGCCACCGTCTCGTACGAGCACACGTCCTGCCAGTCGGGGAAGAACTCCCGCGAGTCGTCGTCGAACAGCAGTCGCACGAAATTCGGGCCCGCCTCCAGGTCCCACCCGAACCCGCCGTACAGCAGCCGGGCCAGGCGGTTCGACGCGAGCACGTCCTGCCGGTGGTTCAGGATGAGCGCCGGGAACCCGTCGATCGCCGCGAGCATCGTCTCCAGCGAGGGCCGTACGCCGGCCCGCTCGCGCATCCGGTCGCGCCGCGAGTTCCCCGCGAGCCGGTGCAGGTGCGCCCGCGTCGTCTCGTCCAATCGCAGCGCCCGCGCGACCGCGTCGAGCACCTGATCCGACGGGCGCTTCGCCCGGCCCTGCTCCAAGCGCGTGTAGTAGTCCACGCTCACCCCGGCCAGCAGCGCCAGCTCCTCCCGCCGCAGCCCCGGCACCCGGCGCCGCGCGTCGTTCGGCAGCCCGACCTCGTCGGGGTTCACCCTGGCGCGCCGCGCCTGGAGGAACTTCCCCAGGTCGACGACGTCCTCCAGCTTGTGGATCCCGGTCGCATCAGATGACATCACTCAAACCTCCGCGGCAAGTATCTCCGCGGCGACACGCCGGTGCCTAGGTCTGTCAGTCCTAGGGTCGAACGACCCCAGGTCGAACAGACGTCTGGCAGCCTCCCGGAAACCGCCGCAGCATGGTCGGCATGCAGATCCACATCGTCTACGCCCACCCGCACGCCGCATCCCTGAACGCCGCGCTCCGGGACGAATCGGTCGCGACCCTCGAGGGCCTCGGCCACACCGTCACCGTCGCCGACCTGTACGCCATGGACTGGAAGGCCGTCGCCGACTACGACGACTTCGGCCCCACCGAGAACGAGCACTTCATGGCCGCCGCGGGTGAAGCCTGGGACAAGGGTCAGATCGCCCCTGACGTGCGTGCCGAGCAGGAGCGGCTCCTCGCCGCCGACGTCGTCATCCTTCAGTTCCCGCTCTGGTGGTACACGGTCCCGGCGATCCTCAAGGGCTGGATCGACCGCGTCTTCACCAACGGCTTCGGCTACGGCACCTCCCGCGACTGGCCCCGCTTCGGCGCGGGCGTCCTCGCCGGCAAGCGCGCCATGGTCGTCGTGACCACCGGCGCCGCCGAGTCCCACCTGTCCGACCGCGGCGTCAACGGCTCCATCGACGACCTGCTGTTCCCGCTCCAGCACGGCGTCCTGTTCTACCCCGGCATGCAGGTCCTGCCCCCGGTCGTCGTCACCGGCGCGGTCCACCGCTTCGGCGAGGCCGAGTACGCCGACGCCGCCAAGCTCCTGCGCTCGCGCCTGGAGACCCTCGCCGAGACCGAGCCGATCGCCTACCGCAAGCAGGCCGAGGACTACGACGACGCCAAGCGCCTCAAGCCCGGCCTCGAACCCGAGGGCACCACCGGGTTCGCCCTGCACATCGCCTGAGCACGCGGAAGGGCCGGAGCGGAAGCCGCTCCGGCCCGCCCGTTCAGGAGACGACCGCCCAGCCGATGAGGGCGGGGTCTACTCGAACGGGAACTTGTCCGCGAACGCGGGCTTCAGGTCGTCCACCCACACGGCGTTCTCGTCGAACTTCGCGTAGAACGGGATCCCCACGATCTCGGGGTCCCTGGCCTGGAGCATCCGCAGCGCGAACACCTTCTCCTCGCCGATCTCGACGACCCCGTCGACCGCGACCTTGCCCGGCGTGGCCGACATCGACGGGCCCCTCACGGTCCGGCACAGGCCCGAGACCTGGCTGAACGCGTCCCGGAAGATCTCCCAGGCCCGCGCCAGCGGCACCGAGAAGTAGTCCCTCGGTCCCGTATCCCGCTCCACGAACATGTAGTACGGGATCATCCCCAGCTTGTGCTGGGTCCTCCACATCCCCGCCCACTGGTCCGCGTCGTCGTTGATCGTCCGGATCAGCGGCGCCTGCGTCCGGATCACCGCACCCGTGGACCGGATGCGGCGCACCGCCTCCCGCACGATGTCGGAGTCGAGCTCCTTCAAGTGCGAGAAGTGCGCCATGAACGCGAGGTTCCGCCCCGACTCCACGACCTGCTCGAATAGTCGCAGCGTGTCGTCCGCGTCGGGGTCCGTCACGAACCGCTGCGGCCAGTACGCGAGCGCCTTCGACCCGATGCGGATCGATTCGACGTGGTCCATGCCCAGCAGCGGCTCGATGTACCGCCGCAGCACGGGCTCGCCCATGATCATCGGATCCCCGCCGGTCAGCAGCACGCTGCTCACCTCCGGGTGCTCCCGCACATAGCCGGTCAGCTGCTCCACGTCGTTGTTCGCCATCTTCAGGTCGGCGATCCCCACGAACTGCGCCCACCTGAAGCAGTAGGTGCAGTACGCGTGGCAGGTCTGGCCCTGCTGCGGGAAGAACAGCACCGTCTCGCGGTACTTGTGCTGGAGCCCCGGAATCGGCTCCTCGCCGGCCTTCGGGATGTTGAGCTGGAGCTGCCCCGCCGGATGCGGGTTCAGCTTGAACCGCACCTCGTTGGCCGCGGCCGTCACCTCCTGCTTGGAGGCGTCGGCCTTCAGCAGCCCCGCGATGTGGTCGACGTCCTCCGCAGGGAGCATGTCCTCCTGCGGGAACACCAGCCGGAACATCGGGTCGTCGAACGGGCGGTCCCAGTCGATGAGCTCATCGACCACGTACGCGTTCGTCCTGAACGGCAGGACCGACGCGACGGCCCTGGTGCGAAGCCGCTGCTCCTCCGACAGCGGCGCTCGTTGGAGCAGATCGTCGAGATGACGGATGGTGTAGGCGGTGAACCGCCTACCGGCGTTTTCAGGAGCAGTCACGAGAACTCCCTCCTCTTGATGTTGTGTCGGTCTGCAACGCGGCTCGGCAGGGCCCCAGTTACAAACAAGTGCGCGAAACCAACGCTCACCCGGCCTCCGTGGACTCGCGTCCGTGTCGGCTCCGTGGCCTTTCGGCCACGGATGGTGCACCCGATGCTTTCGCGCACACTGTGCGTGAAATATGAAATTTTCAGTTGATTGTGACGACCCTAACCCAGGGTCGCCTCAAGCGAAATAGGGACCGCCTTCAGCGCCTGGCTGACCGGGCAGCCGTCCTTGGTGGCCGCCGCGATCTCATCGAACTCGCCCTTCTCGATCCCGGGCACCACGGCCCGGACGGTCAGTGCGATGCCGGTGATCCCGGTGCCGGGCTTGAAGTCGACGCCGGCTTCGGTGACGATCTCCTCCGCCGTGTAGCCGGCCTTGCCCAGGCCCGCCGAGAGCGCCATGGAGTAGCAGGAGGCGTGGGCCGCGGCGATGAGCTCCTCGGGGCTGGTCTTGCCCTCCGGATCGTTCGCGCGCGACGCCCAGGTCACCGGAGTGTCCGGCAGTCCGGACGACACGAAGCTGGTGACACCGCCGCCGTCCTGGAGACCGCCGGTCCATCGGGTGCGTGCGTTGCGAGTGACTGACATGCCTTCTCCTCTGATCGGAGTTCCTTCGCTCGCAGGCTAACAGTCGAACTTGACGTCTGAAGACGGTCCGCGACGGCGGTCGCCCCATGCCGACCAGCCGTCGTCTTCGCGGAAGTTCCTGCCGTCTTCGCTGGTCAAGCGTAACGTTGAACGACAGGTGACCCCCCTGGTTTCGGCCCCTTCGGGGGTGTGTATATTTGTCTCTGCCCGCGGGGGAACGGAACGGCCGGAAAGCCGGTCCGGAGATCTAGGAGGCACGCGACAGGCTCTCAGAGCCAGGCGCGGTCCGGATCGCAGCGCGGGGATCACCTGAGGCTTCATAGAGGCTCAATCGCATGTGACCAGGGTCAAACACCCCCGGTTAGACATCGCAGATCGAGACTAGTAATGTTGTTCGGGTTGCTCCGGCGGAGAACGAATCCCAAATCGGATTAGGTCTTTGTTGTGGCGTGTTGTTTGAGAACTCAACAGGGTGTTTGGATGGTCAGCGTGTGGGCTGGCTGGAGGATTCGGGACTAGGTTCTCGGGTGTTTCTGGCTGGTACTGTTTTTGACTGTCTTTTCCTTGGGGCACTTTGCTTGAGTGCCTCGTGAAAATCGGTCAGGACATGCTTCGACACATACTTTGAAGTCGCTGCTCTCGTTAGAGGGTGGTGCGCAACAGGTTTTTGTTGGAGAGTTTGATCCTGGCTCAGGACGAACGCTGGCGGCGTGCTTCACACATGCAAGTCGAACGGAAAGGCCCGCTTGCGGGTACTCGAGTGGCGAACGGGTGAGTAACACGTGGGTAACCTGCCCCCATCTCTGGGATAACCGTTGGAAACGGCGGCTAATACCGGATACGACCTTCTTTCGCATGATGGAAGGTGGAAAGTTTTTGCGGTTGGGGAGGGGCCCGCGGCCTATCAGCTTGTTGGTGCGGTGATGGCGCACCAAGGCTTTGACGGGTAGCCGGCCTGA
>JBEYTX010000012.1:0-74180 GCA_040643255.1 Glycomyces sp. NPDC047369
CCTGGTCGGCGTGGCCGCCGCGGTGATCGTGCTCGGCGCGATCGTGACCGGCTCGGGCCCGCACGCGGGCGACGCCGCCGCGACCGCGGCCGCCGCCCGCTCGGGCGCGTACGTTCTCTAGACCGCGGTCAGGTGGATCAGGACCGCCTGCACCGGCCACAGGCCCGGGAGCTGGAGGCCGATGCCGGTGAGGACCGATCCGGGGACCGTCAGGGGCTCGCCCGCGAGCCACGGCGGGGTCGTCCAGCCCCACCTGGCCTCACCGATCTCGCTGCGCACGTTGACCTTGTAGAGCCGCGCGGGGTCGAGGCCGTCGAGGAGCAGGCGCTCCGGCAGGGCCTCCTCCAGGGACGCGACGGTCGCGATCGTGAAGACCGCCTCCGACCTGTCGGCCGCGACCACGCCGCGTACCCGCAGCGCCGGGTCGACGGTGTCGGGGTGGACGACGGAGCCGGTGTGCAGCAGGCCGCGCAGCTCCTTGTAGAGCGCGGCGAACTCGGTGATCCGGGCGGTCTCCTCCTCGGTGCAGGACAAGATATCCCACTCGAAGCCGGCCGAGCCCTGGAGCGAGGTCGCGATCCGGTACGGCAGCGGTGTGGCCCGGCCCGAGGAGTGCGCGGGGGAGGGGCCCACGTGGGCGCCGATCATCTCGGGCGGGAGGACCAGCTCGGTCCAGCGCTGGATGTCCTGGCGCTCGACGGGGTCGTTCGAGTCCGAGGCCCAGACGCGGTCGGTGCGCTGGAGGATGCCGAGGTCGGTGCGGGCGCCTCCGGAGGAGCACGACTCGATCTCCAGGCCCGGGTGGTCGGCCTTGAGGCGGTCGATGAGCCGGTACGCGGCGAGCGTCTGCGCGTGCGTCCCCGGGGCGCCGTCGTGGAGCGGCTCGACGAGGTCGCGGTTGTGGTCCCACTTGATGAACGCGATGCCGAGCCGCTCGACCAGTGCGGACATCTGCGAGCGGAGGTGCTCGAAGGCGCCCGGGTCCGCCAGGTCCAGCACGTACTGGGTCCGGAACGACAGGTCCTCCGGCGAGGGCACCGACGCCGGGTTGGCGAGGATCCACTCCGGATGCGCGCGTGCGACGTCGGAGTCGAGGTTCACCATCTCCGGCTCGAACCACAGCCCGAACTGCATGCCCAGCGAGCGCACGAGCTCCGCGAGCGGTTCGAGGCCCTCGGGCCACACGGCCGGGTCCACGACCCAGTCGCCGAGCCCGGCCTTGTCGTCGCGGCGCAGGTGGAACCAGCCGTCGTCGAGCACGAACCGCTCGACGCCGATCGCCGCGGCGCGGCGCGCGAGCCGCTCCAGGCGGGCCTGGTCGTGGTCGAAGTACACCGCCTCCCACGTGTTGAGCACGAGCGGGCGCGCGGTCCGCGGGTGCTGCGGGCGGTCCCGCATCCACGTGTGGAACCGGTCGGCGACGCCGTCGAGCCCGTTGTCCGCGTAAGAGAAGTACGCGGTCGGCGTCCGGTGCGACTCGCCCGTCGCGAGGCGGATCTCGCCGGGGCGCAGCAGCTCCCCGGCGCCGAGCGCGGTGCCGTGCTCGGTGAGCCGGTCGGTGCGGTGGCGCACGTCGGCGCTCCATCCGAGGTGGACGGCCCACACCTCGCCGGACCGGTTGCGCGGCAGGCCCGATGAAGCGAACGTCACCCACGGCGCGTCGTGGCCGCCGCGCCCGCGGCGGGACTCGCGCACGGTCGCGCCGCGCGGCATCGGCGCGGTCAGCGGGGCCTTCTCGCGGGCCCAGCGGCCGGAGAACGCGGTCAGGTGGTCGGCCGACTTCGCCACGGGCAGCACGGCTTCGAGCCACGCGACCTCGACGTCCCCGGCGCCGTCGTTGACGAGCTCGTGGTCGAGGAGCACGAGCCCGCCCGCGCCGATCTCCAGCCGGGTCCGCAGCGTCAGCCCCGCGTCCGCGTCGACCGCGGTGATCGCGACCGCGGCGTCCCCGGTGCGCTCCACCGTTGCGGCCCAACGGGGAAAGAGGGGACGGCCGTCGCGGGTGGCGAGGAGCGCCGGGCGCCCGGCCCAGCCGTCCGACTCCTGCGGGACGAGCGGCACCCGCCAGGCGGCGTCGAGGGTCCCGGGCCGGGTCTGGCGGCCGGTCGCGGCTTCGAGCGCGGCGAGGCCCGCCGCGTCGAGCGGCCCGAGGTCGCGGCCCCAGTGCAGGACGGGCGGCAGGCCCGCCTCCGCGGCGCCCAGGACGAGGGCCGCGCCGTCGCGGCGCAGGAGGGTCGGTGTGTTCACGGTGCTCCTTCGGAACAGTAGGGGTTCAGAACATGGGGAGTGGCGCTTGCCGTCGGCGCCCTACCGTAGCCGCGCGGGCCTTCGAAGGCCAAGGGATTCCCGTTCGACCTGCTCGGAAGGCCGGAACCGAGCCCAACGCAGTGGTATGTGATATGTGATATGTTACTGCGAACCGGCGCCTCGGCGGCGTCGGCCAGACGGTTCCGTGAACACCCGCCCCCCGGGAGCGCGGCCCGTCGCTCGGCGCACGAATGAAGGACTTCCCTCATGCTGAAGAAACCGACCAGGGCGCCCGCGGCACTCCTCGCCGCGGCCCTCCTCCTCACCGGCTGCTCCGGCGGCCAGAACGACTCGGCGGGCACCGCGGGCGACGACCCCGTCTCCGGCGGGACCATCCACATGCTCCAGAACGCCGACTTCTCCTACCTCGACCCGGCCCGCGGCTGGGACGGCGGCGTCAACGCGTTCTACCGCCTCGTCTACCGCGGCCTCACCATGCAGGCCGCGGGCGACTCGGACGACCCCAACGCGATCGTCCCGGACATGGCCGAGAGCCTCGGCACGGCCTCCGAAGACGGCCTCACCTGGACCTACACGCTCAAAGACGGCCTGAAGTTCGACAACGGCGACCCGATCACCTCCACCGAGCTCGCCTTCGGCATCTCCCGCGCGTGGGACCCCGAGATCGGCATCGGCTCCCCGTGGCTGAAGAACACCATCGCGGCCCCCGAGGACTACCTCGGCCCGTACCAGTCCGGCGAGCACCCCGGGATCGAGACCCCCGACGCGAAGACCATCGTCTTCCACCTCATCGAGCCGTTCCCCGAGTTCGACAGCGTCCTGGCGCAGCCGAACGCGGTGCCGTTCCCGGTCGGCACCGGCGCGGGCGACGAGTTCATCAACGACATCATCGCCTCCGGCCCGTACACCCTGGACACGTACACGCCCGGCAGCCTCATCAAGCTGGTGCGCAACGAGAACTGGGACGCGGACACCGACGACGTCCGCCAGGCCTACCCCGACGCGTGGGAGTTCGAGATCGGCCTCGACGGGGCCACGATCGACGAGCGGCTCATCGCCGGGCAGGGCGCCGACCAGAACGCCATCGCCGGGAAGGTCCAGCCCGCCACCCTCGCGCGCCTCCAGTCCCCGGACCTCGCCGACCGCGTCGAGACCGCCGAGGCGTACTGCGTCACCTACATGGGCATGGACACCACCGAGGCGCCGTTCGACAAGCTCGAGGTGCGCCAGGCGATGAACTACGCCATCGACCGCACCTCGCTCCAGACCGCCTCGGGCGGCAACCAGCTCGCGCTCCCGGCCACCACGATCATCCCCGACGCGGTGAACGGCCACAAGGACTTCGACCTGTACCCGAGCGAAGGCAACAACGGCGACCCGGAGAAGGCGCAGGAGCTCCTCGCGTCCGTCGGCCTCGAGGACGGCTTCTCGTTCACCCTCGACATCCGGTCGCAGCCGATCATGCAGGCGCAGGCCGAGTCGATCCAGCAGTCGCTCGCGAAGATCAACGTGGACGTGCAGCTCAACGTCATCGACACCTCCACGTACTACGAGACCATCGGCACGCCCTCGCAGATGCACGACGCCGCGATCACCGGCTGGTGCCCCGACTGGGCCTCCAGCTCCAGCACCATGGTCCCGCCGCTGGTCGACGGCCGCGTCATCACCGACAAGGGCAACACCAACATCGGGCTGTTCGACGACCCGGCGATCAACGCCCGCATCGACGAGATCCGCGCGATGACCGACCTCGACGCCGCGAACGTCGCCTGGGGCGACTTCGACGAGCAGGTCATGGGCCTCGCGCCGATGGTCCCGCTGCTCCAGGAGCCGAGCGTGTTCCTGCCAGGCGAGAACATCGCGAACTACATCCCGAACACCAGCATGACGGACCTGACGATCATCGGGCTCAAGGACCCGTCCGCGGGCTGATCGCCGATGACCTTCACTCCGACCGAACTCGAAGCTGAAGGCGCTGCGGGCGGCGAGGCGACGGGCGACCCCGCGTCGTCCTCGCCGCCCGCCTCCGGGCGACGCCTCGTCCGCGCCTTCCTGCGCGACCGCGCCGCGGTCGCCTGCGCCGCCTACATCCTCGTCGTCATCCTCATGGCCCTGACGGCCCCGCTCCTGGTCAAGCTCTCCGGCTACGGCCCCCTGGAGTTCGACCAGTCCGCCGTGGACCCGAACCTCGGCGGGCTCCCGCTCGGCTGGGGCGGCGGCATCGGGACCGACCACTGGTTCGGCGTCGAACCGGGCAACGGCCGCGACATCTTCGCGCGGATCGTCTACGGCGCCAGGGTGTCCATGACGATCGCGCTCCTCGCGACCGCGCTCACCTCGACCCTCGGCGTCGTCTTCGGCCTGATCGCCGGGTACTTCGGCGGGCGCACCGACATGGTGATCTCCCGGATCATGGAGTTCCTGATGGCCTTCCCGGCCCTCATCTTCATGATCGCGGTGCTCTCGGCCCTCCCGGCCGAGAACCGGCAGGCCCTCCTGGTCGTCGTCATCTCGTTCTTCGGCTGGCCCTACCTGGCGCGGATCGTGCGCGGCCAGACCATGTCGCTCAAGCAGCGCGAGTTCGTCGAGTCCGCGAAGGCGTCGGGCGCCTCCAGCGCCCAGATCATCTTCAAGGAGATCCTCCCGAACCTCTCCTCCACGATCATCGTCATGACCACGCTCGCGGTCCCCGGGTACGTCGGCACCGAGGCCGGCCTGTCCTTCCTCGGCGTGGGCGTCGTCCCCCCGACCCCCTCGTGGGGCCAGATGATCGCCTCCTCCGTGTCCTGGTACGCCGTCGACCCCGCGTACTTCCTGTTCCCGGGCGCGTTCCTGTTCCTGCTCGTGCTGTCGTTCACCGTCCTCGGCGACCGCATCAAGAAGATCGCCGAGTCCGGGGAGGCCCGCTCATGATCCGCTTCCTCGCGAACCGCCTCCTCGGCATGGCCGTCGTGCTGTTCCTGGTGTGCCTGTTCACCTACGTCATCTTCTTCCTGCTCTCGCCCGACCCGGCCGTGCAGATCTGCGGCAAGAACTGCACGCCCGAGGCGATCGACCAGATTCGCGCGAACCTCGGCCTCGACGAGCCGTTCTGGAAGCAGTTCTGGACGTTCCTGACCGGCCTGTTCGTCGGCCGCACCTACGGGACGGGCGCCAACGCGATCGACTGCGTCGCACCGTGCCTCGGCTACTCGTTCCAGTCGAGCCAGCCGGTGACCGACATGATCCTCCAGCGCCTCCCCGTCTCGGCCACCGTCGCCGTCGGCGCCGCCGTGCTGTGGCTCCTCGCGGGCGTCTCCGCCGGACTCCTCTCCGCGGTCCGCGAAGGGAAGTTCACCGACCGGTTCATCACCGGCCTCACCCTCACCGGCATGTCCGTCCCGAACTACGTCCTCGCCCTGTCGCTCCAGTTCCTCCTGGTCGTCACGCTCGGATGGCTCCCGTTCCCGCAGGCCGTGCCGTTCAGCGAGGACCCGCTCCAGTGGTTCATGAACTTCCTCATGCCCTGGATCGTGCTCTCCATCGGCGCCGCCGCCGTCTACACCAGGCTCACGCGCGCCAACGTCATCGAGACCCTCCAGGAGAACTACGTGCGCACCGCCCGCGCGAAGGGCCTCAGCCCCGGCCTCGTGTGGCGGCGCCACGCCCTGCGCCCGGCCCTCACACCGATCGTCACGATCTTCGGCATGGACTTCGCCGGGCTCCTCGGCGGCGCCCTCATCACCGAGACCGTGTTCGGCCTCAACGGCGTCGGCAAGCTCGCCGCCGACTCCATCACCAAGAACGACCAGCCCGTCATCATGGGCGTCACGCTCCTCGCGGCGTTCCTCGTCGTCGTCGGCAACATGGTCGTCGACCTGCTGTACACGGCCATCGACCCGCGCGTGCGAGTGGGGAGCGCGGCATGACCGACCACCCGCTCCTGCGCGTCCGCGACCTCACCGTCGGCTTCACCACCGCCGCCGGACACGTCGACGTCGTCAAGGACCTCGAGTTCGACCTGCCGCACGGCGGCGCCCTCGGCATCGTCGGCGAGTCCGGCTCCGGCAAGTCCATGACCAGCCTCGCGATCATGGGCCTGCTCCCCAAGGGCGCCAAGCGCACCGGCTCCATCCAGCTCGACGGCACCGAACTCACCGCCCTGCGCGAGCGCGAGATGCAGTCGGTCCGCGGCGACCGCATCGCCATGGTCTTCCAGGACCCGCTGTCCTCGCTCAACCCGTACTACACCGTGGGCACCCAGATCGCCGAGGCGTACCGCTCGCACCGCACCGGCGTGACCCGCCGCGAGGCCCGCAAGGTCGCCATCGAGGCCATGGAACGCGTCCACATCCGCGACGCCGCCCGCCGCGTCGACCACTACCCGCACCAGTTCTCCGGCGGCATGCGCCAGCGCGTCATGATCGCGATGACCCTGAGCATGGAGCCCGACCTCATCATCGCCGACGAGCCCACCACGGCCCTCGACGTCACCGTCCAGGCCCAGATCCTCGACCTCCTGGCCGAGATCCGCCGCGACACCGGCGCCGGGCTCATCCTCATCACCCACGACCTCGCCGTCGTCAGCGAGGTCGCCGACCGGATCGTCGTCATGCGCGAAGGCGACCTCGTCGAGCAGGGCACCGCCGAGCGGGTCTTCTGCGACCCGCAGGCCGACTACACCCGGATGCTCCTCGACGCCGTCCCCCGCATCGACGACGAGATCGGGCTGCTGCGCACCACGTCCGAGGAGGACCGATGAGCGAACCACTGCTCCGCGCGACGCACCTCGTCAAGGAGTTCGCGATCCGCGGCACCGGCCTCCTGGGCCGCACCGCGAGGCTCCGCGCCGTCGACGACGTGTCCCTCGAAGTGCGCACCGGCGAGACCCTCGCGCTCGTCGGCGAGTCCGGCTCCGGGAAGTCCACGACCGCGCGCCTCATCGCCCGGCTCATCGACGTCACCGCCGGGAACATCGAGTTCGCCGGCCGCGAGGTCCACGCCCTCACCGGCAAGGACCTCCACGCCTACCGCGGCGAAGTGCAGGTCGTCTTCCAGGACCCGTACTCGTCCCTGAACCCCAAGCACACCGTCGAGCGGATCGTCACCGCCCCGCTCGTCTACCAGAAGCGCCCGGTCCCCGGCGGCGCCCGCGCGTTCACCAGGGAGCTCATGGAGCGCGTCGGCCTCAACCCCGACCACTCCGGGCGCTTCCCCGCCCAGTTCTCCGGCGGGCAGGCCCAGCGCATCGGCATCGCCCGCGCGCTCGCGGTCTCGCCCAGGCTCATCATCGCCGACGAGGCCGTCTCGGCGCTCGACGTGTCGGTGCAGGCGCAGGTCATCAACCTGCTGCGGCGCCTCCAGGACGAGGAGGGCTTCAGCTACCTGTTCATCGCCCACGACCTGGCCGTGGTGCGGCAGATCGCGACCCGCGTCGCGGTCATGAACGAGGGCCGGATCGTCGAGCAGGGCGACCGCGACCGGGTCTTCGAGGACCCGCAGGACCCGTACACGCGCAAGCTCCTCGCGGCCGTCCCTAGGATCAGGCCGGAATGGGACGCCGCACGGCGCCGCAACGAGGCGGCGCGGCGGGAGCGACAGGAGGCGGAAGCATGACCACAGTGGAGTACTCGATGCCCGGCATGCGGGTCAGCGAGCGGTACGTGGACGTGCCGCTCGACTGGGCCGACCCGGGTCGCGGCACCATCGAGGTGTTCGTGCGCGAACTCGTCGACCCCGACAGGCGCGACGAGGACCTGCCGCTGCTCACCTACCTCCAGGGCGGCCCCGGCGGCGCGAACCCGCGGCCCCTCAAGGCCGACGGCTGGATCGAGGAGGCCCTCGCCGACTACCGCGTGGTCCTCGTGGACCAGCGCGGCACCGGCCGCAGCACCCCGCTCGACGCGCAGGTCGTCGCCGAGCTCGGGGACGCCGAGGCCGGCGCCGACTACCTCGCGTGCTTCCGCGCCGACTCGATCGTCCGCGACCTCGAACACGTCCGCACCAGCGTCTACGACGCTCGCAAGTGGACGACGCTCGCGCAGTCCTACGGCGGCTGGCTCACCCTCGCCTACCTCTCCCACGCGCCCGAGGCCCTCGCCGCCGCGTACGTGTGCGGCGGCATCCCCGGCAACCCCATGAGCGCCGACGAGGTCTACCGCCGCACCTTCGACCGCGTCGCCGCCAAGACCGCCGAGTACTACCGGCGCTACCCGCACGACATCGATCATGTTGCGGCCATTGCGGACCGGCTCGCCGCCGAACCGGTGCTCCTGCCGGACGGCGACGTGCTCACCGTGCGCCGCTTCCAGTCCCTCGGCATCGACTTCGGCATGAAGCCCGGCTTCGAGCGCATGCACTGGCTCGTCGAGCACGCGTTCATCCGCGACGGCCGCCTCTCCGAGGGCTTCCTCGCCGACGTCCTCGCCCGCACCTCCTCCGCGTCGAACCCCCTGTTCTGGACCCTCCAGGAGTCCATCTACGGCGACGGCCCCAACGGCCCCACCGCGTGGGCCGCGCAGCGCGAGCGCGACCGCCGCCCCGAGTTCGGCGAGGACGTGCGCCCGCTCCCGTTCACCGGCGAGATGGCGTTCCCGTGGATGTTCGAGGAGGTCCGGCTCCTGCGCGGCTTCGCGCCCGCCGTCCACGCCCTCGCCGAGCGCCGCGAGTGGAGCCGCGTCTTCGACCCCGAGCGCCTGGCCGCCAACGAGGTCCCCGTCGCCGCGGTCGTCTACTTCGACGACATGTTCGTCGACTCCGGCCTGCAACTGGACACGCTCAAGGGCCTCGGCAACGCCCAGGCCTGGGTCACCAACGAGTTCGAGCACGACGGCATCGGGTCGGGACGGGTCCTCACCCGCCTGCGCGACCTGGTCCGCGACCGAGGAGGAGCACGCCGATGACACGGCCCCCCTACGCCGGCACCCGCTACCCGCGGCTGACCGAGACCCCCGCGTTCACCGACTACATCGCCACCGGCTGGGGCACCGACCCGGTGCCCGCGACGACCGTCCCCGGCGCACCCGAAGCCGCCGCGGCCCACCGCGACCGCCTCAGCGCCCGCCTCCCCGGCGAGACGATCCTCGCCGCCGCCGGAACCGCACCGGTCCGCAACGACGACAACGACTACGCCTTCCGCGCCGACAGCTCCTTCACGTGGCTCACCGGCGCCCAGATCGAAGGCGCCGTCCTCGTCATGACCCCGCGGCCCGGCGGCCACGACGCTCGCCTGTTCGTGCCCCCGCCGTTCCGCCCCGGCGACACCGGGTTCTTCGCGAACGCCGCCCACGGCGAACTCTGGGTCGGCGCCTCCCCGGGCCTGCCCGAATGGGCCGACGCCCTCGGCCTCGACGTCGCACCCCTGGCCGACCTCGACCGCCTCGACCTCACCGGCGCGCTCGCCACCGCGACCGGCGCCGCCGCCCGCGGCCTCGAACCCTCCCCGCTCCTCGACCGCCGCCTCTCGCAACTGCGGATGGTCAAGGACGCGTGGGAGATCGCGCAGCTGCGGGAAGCCGTCGACGCCACCGTCGCGGGCTTCGCCGCAGTCGCCGCCGAGATCCCGCGCGCCATCGGCGACGGCCTCGGCGAGCGCTGGCTCCAAGGCACCTTCGACCGCCACGCCCGCACGTACGGCAACGGCACCGGCTACACCACCATCGTCGGCTCCGGCCCCCACGCGCCGACCCTCCACTGGGTCCGCTGCGACGGCCCGGTCCTCCCCGCCGAGGTCCTCCTCCTCGACATGGGCGTCGAGGCCCGCAGCCTCTACACCGCCGACGTCACCCGCACCCTCCCCGCCTCCGGGACCTTCAGCCCCCGCCAGCGCGAAGTCCACGACCTCGTCGAGCGGGCCCACCGCGCCGGACTCGCGCAGATCAAACCCGGCACCGAGTACCTCGACTTCCACTACGCCGCAATGGAGGTCATCGCCACCGGCCTCCACGACTGGGGCCTCCTCCCGGTGTCCGTGGACGAGGCGCTCTCCCCGGAGGGCCAGCAGCACCGCCGCTACCTCGCGTGCGGCATCGGCCACCACCTCGGCCTCGACGTCCACGACTGCTCCAAGGCCGAGTACGAGGACTACATGGGCGCCGACCTGGAGGCGGGCGTCGTCATGACCGTCGAACCCGGGCTCTACTTCCACGCCAACGACCTCACCGTCCCGCCGGAGCTGCGCGGCATCGGCGTGCGCCTCGAAGACGACGTCCTCGTCACCGCCACCGGCTCCGAAGTCCTCTCCGCAGGGCTCCCCATCGACGCCGACGGCATCGAGACCTGGACGAAGGCCCAGCAGTGACCGCACCCCTCTTGCAGCCCTTCCCCCTCGGCGCCGCCCGCATCGACGACGCCAGCGTCTTCGCCCGCGCCCGAACGGAACTGCTCCACCTCGCCCGCGCCTACCCGGTTGACCGCCTCCTCGCGGTCTTCCGCCGCAACGCCGGACTCGACACCCGCGGCGCCCTCCCGCCCGGGAACTGGGAGGACTTCGGCCACCCCAACGAGGACGCCTGGGGCGAGCACGACTACCCCGGCCGCGAGCACGCCCAGACCGCGAACCTCCTGCGCGGCCACTACGCGGGCCACTTCCTCTCCATGCTCGCCATCGCCGCCGCGGGCGAGGACGACGCCGCGCTGCGGGCCAAAGTGGACGAGTTCGTGGCCGGTCTCGGCGAGGTCCAGGCCGCGCTGGCCGCCACGAACCGGTACTCGCACTACGGCTTCCTTGCCGCGTACGGTGAGTGGCAGTTCTCGCGCCTTGAGGACTTCGCGCCGTACGGGGAGATCTGGGCCCCGTACTACACCTGCCACAAGCTCATGGCCGGGCTGCTCGACGCCTACGAGCTGTGCGGCAACCGGCAGGCCCTCGGCCTCGCCGTCGGGATGGGCCGCTGGGTCCACGGCCGCCTCTCGCGGCTCGACCCCGAACGGCGCCAGCGCATGTGGTCGCTCTACATCGCGGGCGAGTTCGGCGGCATGAACGAGACCATGGCCCGGCTCAGCGCCGCGGCCGAGGAGCCGCGCTTCCTGGAGACCGCGGCCTTCTTCGACCAGGACCGCCTGCTCGACGCGGGCGCCTCGCGCACCGACGTGCTCACCGACATGCACGCCAACCAGCACCTGCCGCAGCTCATCGGGTACGTCGACGAGTACGAGCTGACCGGGGAGCACCGCTACCTCGATGCGGCCCTTGGCATCTGGGACCAGGTCGTGCCCGGCCGCACCTACGCCCACGGCGGCACCGGCGAGAGCGAGCTGTGGGGCCCGCCGGACACCGTCGCGGGCGATGTCGGCCACCGCAACGCCGAGACCTGCGCCGCCTACAACCTGCTGAAGCTCGCCCGCCGCCTCTTCGCGCACACCCGCGACCCCCGCTACATGGCCTATTACGAGCGCACGATCCTCAACCACATCCTCGGCTCGCGCCGCGCGGTCCGCTCGGACACGAGCCCCGAGGTCACGTACATGTTCCCGGTCCACCCGGGGGCGCTGCGCGAGTACGACAACGTCGGCACCTGCTGCGGCGGCACGGGCCTGGAGAACCACGTCAAGTACCAGGACACGGTCTTCCTCGCCGCACCCGACGGGCTCTACGCGAACCTCCCGGCGGACGCCGACCTCGACTGGGCCGACGCGGGCCTGCGCGTCTCGCAGCGCTCCGGCTTCCCGCTGGGGGAGACCGTGTCGCTGCGCTTCTCCGGCCCCGGCGACGGTACCGAGCGCACCGTGTACCTCCGCGTCCCCGCCTGGGCCGCAGGCGAACCGGAGCTCCGCCTCAACGGCGAGGCGCTCGACGCGCCGGACGCGGGGGAGTACGCCGCGGTCACCCGCGCCTGGCGCGACGGCGACGAGCTCTCGCTGACCACGCCGGTCTCGCTCCGCGCCGAAGCGGCCGTGGACGACCCGCGCCAGTGCGCGCTGTTCCTCGGCGCGACGCTGCTGCTCGCGAAGTCGGAGGCGACCACCGGCCTCGCGTTCGGCCTCAACGGCCGCCGCGCCTTCGACGGGAGCCTCATCACCGGCCGCACCGGCGCCGAACTCCTCGCCGAGCTCGGCCGGGACGGCGCGATCGAGCTGGACGGCACCGCCTTCGAGCCGTGCTGGTCCGGTGAGGACGGCCGGTACCACATGTACCTGCGGTCCGCTGACGCCGAGATCGCGTTCGGCGGCAACGGGACCGGCGTCCCGAACCGGCAGCGCGCCGACGGGTCCACGTTCCTCGACGAGCTGTGGGCCCCCGGGGCCTTCGCCGACCGCGCCGAGTTCCTCGCCCGCGTCGCCGACACCGCCGCCCGCGTCCGCGCCGAAGGGCTCCTCGGCCGCGACGAACTCGCGACCGTCCTCGCCGCCGCGGCCGCCTTCGACGGCGCCACCGGCACGCCCCGCGCCTTCGACGCCGCCGACGTCCCGGTCGTCCCCGATCCCGGGGCGGTCCCGCCCGCGGTCGCCATCGAGGTCCTCGACGAGCCCGCGCCCTCCGGCTGGTACACCACCGCGCCGCGGATCCGCCTGCGCGGCTTCGACATCGACGGTGCCGACGGGGACCTTCGGCTCGACCTCCGCGTCTCGGGCGGCGACTGGGCCCCGTACACCGGGCCCGTCGCGGTCGCCGGGGAAGGGGTCCACCTGATCGAGGCCCGCGTGGCCGACGCCGAGGGCCGCACCGGCGCCGTCAGCCGCGAGCTGAGCGTCGACACGACGCCGCCCGTCTCGCGCGCGGTGGTGAAGGATCTCGGTGCGAGCGTGGAGATCACACTCCACGCCGACGACGGCGTGTCCGGAGTGGAGCGCATCCAGTGGGAGGGCCCGGGCACGTTCTGGGGTACGTTCCAGGAGGCGTTCGTCCGCGCGATCGACGAGGAGCCGCAGGTCGTCGAGTACGCCGCGACCGACCGCGCCGGGAACGAGGAGCCGCGGCGGCGCCTCGTCATCCCCGGAAGGCGTGATCGTCCATGACCAGCGGAATCGTCGCCGCCATCGCGTACACTGCACGGCGGCGCGGCCAGTGCGCCATGTGGGGAGCGGGAGCATCATGTTGACCTCTGACAATCGCCTCGAACCGGGCGAAAGCCTGCGCGCGCGCGTCGAGCGGACCCTGTCGACGGCGATCATCTCCGGCGAGCTCGCGCCCGGGGCGCTCCTGACGGTGCCGCGCCTGGCCGAGCAGTTCGCGGTGTCGGCGACGCCGGTCCGGGAGGCGATCCTCGACCTGGAGAAGCGCGGCTTCGTGGAGCCGGTGCGCAACAAGGGCTTCCGCGTCACCGCGGTCAGCGACGACCTGCTGCACGACATCGTGGAGATCCGGCTGCTGCTGGAGCCGCCCGCGATGGCGCGCCTGGCCGCCGCGTTCCCGACCGAGCGGCTCGCCGAGCTGCGCACGCAGGCCGACGACATCGTCGCGGGCGCCCGCTCGGGCGACCTCACCGCGTACCTGCTCGCCGATCAGCGGTTCCACCTGGAGCTGACGGCGATCCTCGGCAACCCGGTGCTCGTGGAGACCATCGCCGAGCTGCGGGCCCGCACCCGCCTGGTCGGCCTGGTATCGCTCGTGGAGACGAGCATGCTCGACGTCTCCGCGGCCGAGCACCACCGGCTCCTCGACCACCTCGTGGAGGGCGACGCCGACGCGTGCGCGGAGCTCATGCGCCAGCACATCGGCCACGCCGTCGGCTGGTGGGCGGGCAAGGCGGAGGAACCCGCGGCGGATTAGGCCGTTCGCCTGTCGGCGGCGGCACTCCGGTGCAGGGTCGAGTACAGGGGACGGCCCGGCACTGTTGAAATATGTGACATATTACAAGGAGGGAACGTGAACGCAGACGTCGTCGTCATCGGCGCCGGCATCGTCGGCGCCGCGTGCGCGCGGGCGCTCGCGCGGACCGGCCTGAGCGTGATCGCCGTCGACCGCGGCGCCCCCGCCAGCGCCACCAGCGCGCGCGGCGAGGGCAACCTCCTCGTGTCCGACAAGGCCCCCGGCCCGGAGCTCGACCTCGCGATGCTCGCCGCCGGCCACTGGCCGCTCCTGGCCGCGTCCCTCGCCGACGAGCTCGGCCCCGATTTCCCCGACATCGAGTACGACCGCAAAGGCGGCGTCGTGGTCGCCACGACCGAAGAGGGCGCCGCACCCCTGCGCGCCTTCGCGGACGGCCAGGCCGCCGCGGGCGTCGAGGTCGCGCACCTGACGCCAGAGGAAGCACTTTCCCTTGAGCCGCACCTGAACCCCGCCATCACCGCCGCCGTCCACTACCCGCAGGACGCGCAGCTCCAGCCCGTCGTCGCCGCCGAAGCGCTCCTCGCCTCCGCGCGCCGCGCCGGAGTCCGGGTCCTCCCGCATCAGGAGGTCGTCGGCCTCGTCCGCGACGGCGACCGGATCACCGGCGTCCGCACTGCCGCCGGGACGATCGGCACGTCGGCGGTCGTGGTCGCGGCCGGGCCCTGGTCCGGCGAGGTCGCCGCGGCCCTCGGCGCGGAGCTGCCGGTGCGCCCGCGGCGCGGCATGGTCCTGGTGACCGCCCGCATGGCTCAGCGCGTGTTCCACAAGGTCTACGACGGCGACTACTTCGGAGCCACCCAGTCCGCGGACGCCGACCTCCAGACCTCCAGCGTCGTCGAGTCCACCCCCGGCGGGACCGTCCTCATCGGATCGAGCCGCCAGCAGATCGGCTTCGACGACCGGCTGCGCGTCAACGTCCTCGCCGAAGTCGCGAAGCGCGCGCTGCGCCTGTTCCCGTTCCTCGCGGGCACGCCCGTGATCCGCGCGTACGGCGGCTTCCGCCCCTACGTGCCCGACCACCTCCCCGTCGTCGGCGAGGACCCGCGCCACCCGGGCCTGTGGTACGCCACCGGCCACGAGGGCGCCGGGATCGGCCTCGCGGGCGTCACCGGCGACCTCCTGTGCGCCCAGCTCACCGGGACCGCGCCCGCGATCGACCCGGCCCCGTTCCTGCCGTCCCGGCCCACCCTGGCCGCCCACCTGACGGGAGGCACCGCATGAGCGCGATCGTCCCCTGGGAGACCGACCCGATCCGCCCCGACGAGCCGAAGCCGCTGCGCATCACCGTCGACGGCACCCGCATCGAAGGGCTGCAAGGCCAGTCGATCGCGGGCGTCCTCCTCGCGCACGGCGTCACCGAATGGCGCACCACGACCGCGGGCCGCCGCCGCGGCGTGTTCTGCGGGATCGGCGTGTGCTTCGACTGCATCGCCACCGTCAACGGCGAGTCCGACGTGCGGCTGTGCCTGCGCCGCGCCAACGACGGCGACACCGTGACCACGCAAGATGACACGGGGGAGGCGGCATGACGCACGTCCTCGTCATCGGCGCGGGCCCGGCCGGACTCTCCGCGGCGGTCGCCGCGAGCGACGCGGGCGCCCGCGTGACCCTCATCGACTCGGGGGACGGCCTCGGCGGCCAGTACTGGCGCCATCTGCCCCCGCAGCGGCCCGCGCAGCGCGAGGCCCGCCTCCACCACGGCTGGCCCGCCTTCGACCGCCTCCGCGGCAGCCTCGCTGGCGTCGAGGTCGTCACCGAAGCCCAGGTGTGGGCCATCGAGACCGCCGACGGCATCGCCGTCCACGTCCAGGTCGGCCCCGCCGACGCGGGCGGCCGCACGGCCCGCACCTTCACCCCCGACGCCCTCGTCCTCGCCACGGGCGCCCACGACCGCACCCTGCCGTTCCCCGGCTGGAACCTCCCCGGCGTGTACTCCGCCGGTGCCGCCCAGGCCCTCGCGAAGGGCGAGCGCGTCGCCGTCGGCCGCCGCGCCGTCGTCGCCGGGGCCGGGCCGTTCCTGCTCCCGGTGGCCCAGTCCCTCACGGCCGCAGGCGCGCACGTCCTCGGCGTCTTCGAGGCCGCCCGCCCCGCCGCGCTCGCCCGCGGCTGGCTCCCGCGGCCCTGGCGCCTCCTCGGCGCCGCGCACAAGGGCGGCGAGCTCGCCGGGTACGCCGCCCACCACCTCGGCCGCCGCGTCCCGTACCGGCTCGGCCGCGCCGTCGTGGAGGCCCGCGGGGACGGCCGCGTCGAAGAGGTCGTCATCGCCCGCCTCGACGCCGACTGGTCGCCGATCCCCGGCACGGAGCGGACCCTCGCGGCCGACGCCGTGTGCGTCTCCCACGGGTTCACGCCGCGCCTCGAACTGCCGATCGCCGCCGGGTGCCGCATCGGCCCCGACCGGTTCGTCGCCGTCGACGCCGACCAGCGCACCAGCGTCGCGTCGGTCTACGCCGCAGGGGAGATCACCGGCATCGGCGGCGTCGACGCGGCCCTCGTCGAAGGCCGCATCGCCGGGGCCCGCGCCGCCGGAGCCCCCGCGGCCGCCGCGGACCTGAAGCGGCGCACCGCCACCACCGATTTCGCGCGACGCATCGACGCCGCCCACGGCATCCGCCGCGGGTGGACGGCGTGGCTTCGCGACGACACCGTCGTCTGCCGCTGCGAGGAGGTCCTCTACGGGCGCCTCCGCGGGGCCGCGGCCGCGACGGACCAGGCCTCGCTGCGCTCCGTGAAGCTCACCTCCCGTGCGGGACTGGGCATCTGCCAGGCACGCATGTGCGGACGCACCGTGGAGGAGCTCACCGGCGCGGACCCCGCCCGCGCCGAGGACACCACCGACCGGCGGCCCCTGGCCGCGCCCATCCGGCTCGGCGACCTCGCCGCGCCCGCCACCACCTGTGGGAAGGACACCCATGTCTAGCAAGCAGTTCGATCTCGGGGGCGTCATCGTCGCCACCACCCTCGCCTTCAAGGAGGACCCGAAGGCGCCGGGCGGCCTCGCCGTCGACTACGACAGGTTCGCCGAGCACTGCGACTTCCTCATGCGCAGCGGCTGCCGCGGCGTCGGCCCGAACGGGTCCCTCGGCGAGTACTCCTCGCTCACCGACGAGGAGCGCCGCAAGGTCGTCCAGGTCGCCGTCGAGACCGTCGGGGACCGCGGGCTCGTCGTCGCGGGCGTCCACGGCGTCGGCTGGCACCAGGCCGTCCAGTGGGCCGAGTACGCCCAGGAGGACGGCGCCGACGGCGTGCTCCTCCTGCCGCCAACGATCTACCGCGCCAACCGCGGCGAGGTCCTGGAACACTACGCCAAGGTCAACGAGGTCGGCCTGCCGATCATGATGTACAACAACCCGATCGACACCAAGGTCGACCTGGTCCCCGACCTCGTCGCCGAACTCTACGAACTCGAGCACGTCGTCGCGATCAAGGAGTTCTCCACCGACGTACGCCGCGTCCTGGAGATCAAGGAGCGCTGCGGCATCGACGTCATCGCCGGCGCCGACGACCTCCTCTTCGAGTCCCTCGTTGTCGGCGCCACCGGCTGGTTCGCCGGGTACCCCAACGCGTTCCCCGCCGAGGCCGTCGAGATCTACACGCTCGTGCAGGAAGGCCGCATCGAGGAGGCCCGCCACCTCTACTCGGGCCTCGTCCCGGTGTTCCGCTGGGACTCCAAGACCGAGTTCGTGCAGGCCATCAAGCTGTCCATGGACATCGCCGGGCACTCGTACGGCGGTCCCACCCGCCCGCCGCGCGGCCCCCTCTCACAGGCCCAGCACGACCAGGTCGTGCGCGACACCCGCCGCGCCCTGGACTTCGCCGCCTCGCGGTGACGCCCCGCGCCCTGTACGGTGCACTCGGCCGTACAGGGCGCCCAGCGGAAGGACGAACATGCGAACGAACCGCGTCATCAGCGCCGTCGACTCCCACACCGAGGGCATGCCCACGAGGGTCGTCACCGGCGGCGTCGGCGTCATCCCCGGCGCCACCATGAACGACAAGCGCCTCCACTTCATCGAGCACCTCGACGACCTGCGGCTGTTCCTCATGAACGAGCCGCGCGGCCACGCCGCGATGAGCGGCGCGATCCTCCAGCCCCCCACCCGCCCCGACTGCGACTGGGGCGTCGTCTACATCGAGGTCTCCGGGTGCCTGCCCATGTGCGGGCACGGCACCATCGGCGTCGCCACCGTCCTCGTCGAGACCGGCATGGTCCCCGTGACCGAACCGGTCACCGAGATCCGCCTCGACACGCCCGCCGGGCCCGTCACCGCCCGCGTCGCCGTCGAGGACGGCCGCGCCGCCTCGGTCACCATCGAGAACGTCCCCAGCTACGTCGAAGCCCTCGACACCAGCGTCGAAGTCCCCGGATACGGCACCGTCCCCTACTCGATGGCCTTCGGCGGCAACTTCTACGCCATGGTCGACCTCGACGCCGTCGGCCTCCCCTTCGACCGCGCCCGCCAGCAGGACCTCCTCACCGCCGGGCTCGCGATCATGGACGCGATCAACACGACCGCGCCGCCCCTCCACCCCGAGATCGCGGGCCTCGACCACTGCCACCACGTCGAGTTCATCGCCCCCGGCTCGGACGCGAAGCACTCGCGCCACGCCATGGCCATCCACCCCGGCTGGTTCGACCGGTCCCCCTGCGGCACCGGCACTTCCGCGCGGATGGCTGAACTGTGGGCCCGCGGGGAACTCGCCCTCGACACCGACTTCGTGAACGAGTCGTTCATCGGGTCCCGCTTCATCGGACGGCTCGTCCGCGAGACCACCGTGGGGGACCGGCCCGCCGTGGTCCCCACGGTGACCGGGCGCGCCTGGATCACCGGGACCGCCCAGTACACGCTCGACCCGACCGACCCGTTCCCGACCGGCTTCCAGTTCTAGGAGAGCAGATGACGACCAGCACCGACACCGTCGCCCGGGCCGCGGACGCGGCCGCCCGCGCGCTCGCCGACGTCCCGCCCGCGGTGCGCGCCAGGGCCCTCGTCGCCTTCGCCGACGCGCTCACCGTGAACACCGACGAACTCGTCGCGCTGGCGATGGAGGAGACCGGGCTCGCCGAGGCGCGGCTGCGCGGCGAGGTCAAGCGGACCGCCGTGCAGCTGCGGCTGTTCGCCGACACCGTCCTGGACGGCGCCTACCTCGACGTGCGGATCGACCGCGCCGACCCAGAGTTCGCGCTCGGGCCCCGCCCCGACGTGCGCAGCGGCAACGAGCCGATCGGCCCGGTCCTCAACTTCGCGGCCGGGAACTTCCCGTTCGCGTTCTCCGTCGCCGGGGGCGACACCGCCTCGGCGCTCGCCGCGGGCAACCCCGTCATCGTCAAGGCGCACCCTGGCCACCCGCGCCTCTCGCGCCGCACCGCCGAGATCGGCGCCGCGGCCCTCGAGGCCGCCGGGCTCCCCGCGGGCACCTTGCAGCTCATCGAGGGCCAGGACGAGGGCACCGCGATGCTCAAGCACCCCTTGGTGAAGGCCGCGTCCTTCACCGGGTCGCCGCACGCGGGCCGCCTCCTCGCCGACATCGCCGCCGCCCGCCCCGCGCCGATCCCGTTCTACGGCGAACTGGGGTCCGTCAACCCGGTCTTCGCGACGTCCGCCGCGATCGCCGAGCGCGGCCCCGAGTTCGCCGCGGGCCTCGCCGCGAGCGTCGGCGGCTCGGCCGGGCAGCTGTGCACCAAGCCCGGCCTGGTGTTCCTCCCCGCCGACCACGGACTCGACAAGGAACTCGCGGAGGCCGCCGCGGCGGGGGAGCAGCGGATGCTCGACCCGCGCATCGCCGCGAACTACACCCACCGCCGCGAGGCGGTCCTGTCGGCCGCGGGCGTACGCCTCGTCGCCCCCGGCTCGGTCCGCATCGACGACGACGGCCAGGGCTGGGTCACGCCCACCATCGCGGCCGTCCCGCTCGCGGACTTCAGGCCCCACCCGGACGCGCTCCTCGGGGAGTGCTTCGGCCCGCTCACGATCCTCGTGGAGTCCCCGGAGGGCACCGACTACGCCGAACTGCTCGACACCCTCTTCGAAGGGGAGCTCACCGTGGCGGTCCACCGCGCCGACGGCGACGACGTCACCGCCCTGGTCCGCACCGCCGCCCGCCGCGCGGGCCGCGTCCTCTTCGACGGCTGGCCCACCGGCGTCGCCGTCACCCCGGCGATGCAGCACGGCGGCCCCTGGCCCGCCACGACCTCCGGCGGCACCAGCGTCGGCACCGCCGCCATCAAGCGCTTCGTCCGCGCCGTCGCCTACCAGAACGCCCCCGCCGACACCCTCCCCCCGGCCCTGCGCGACGACAACCCGTGGCAGGTCCCGCAGGCCGTCGCCCCCGCGGGCGAATCGGCGGCCTGGGGCGACGGCGCGATCTAACTCTGCTGCCAAGAACTGCTACTCTCGGGTAACTTACTGGTCCTCCTCCCGACGGCGGTGCGCTCGTGAACCTGTACTTCCGGCTGCTGAACCTGTGGCTGCGCGCCCGCCGCCGGGGCCCGATCGGGCTGTGGGACACCGCGGTGACCCCGTTCCGGGTCGTCCCCACCGACCTCGACCCGCTGGGGCACATGACCAACGGCCGGTACCTGACGATCATGGACGTCGGCCGCCTCGACCTCATGCACCGCGCCGGGTTCCTCAAGAAGATGCGCGACGCCGGCTGGTACCCCGTCGTCGCCGGGCAGACCATCACCTACCGCAAGTCCCTCCAGCCGTGGCAGCGGTTCGAGGTCCACACCCGGGTCCTCGGCTTCGACGACCGCTGGGGCTACATCGAGCAGACCTTCCGCTCCGGCGAGACCCTCTACGCGCAGGCGTACGTGCGCACCCGCTTCCTCAAGCGCGGCGGCGGCTCCGTCGAGCACGACGAGCTGGAGGCCCTCGCGGGCGGGTTCCCGCCCGGCGACGTCCCGCAGTGGCTCCTCGACCTGACCGCCGCCTCGCGGACCGGCGCCGCCTGACCGGCGCCGGTACCATCGGGGACGTGGCTCAGGACCCGCAGATCCCCGGGCTCGAACACCGGCCCTCGGACTCCCCGTACGTCGAGCGCGTCTACCGGGTGGAACCCGGTTCGGCGCCCGCGCCCGCCCGCATGGTGTCCGTCGCGAACTCCAACTGGGAGCTCATCGCGTGGACCGCCGAGGGCGTCACGACCGTGTCCGTGCGCGGCCCCGAGACCCGCCCGACCGTCGTCCCCATGGGCGGCGCCATGGACGGCGCGTTCGGCGTCGTCTTCAGCCACGGCGCCCACCTGCGGCACCTCCCCGTCGGCCCGCTCGTCGACACCAGCGTCGACAGCCCGCACGCGACGGACCGCACGTTCGTCCTCGAAGGCGCCGAATGGGAGATCCCCGCCTACGGGAACGCGGAGGTCTTCGTCGACCGCCTCGTCCGCGCCGGACTGCTCGTCCGCGACCCGCTCGTCGCCGACGTCCTCGCCGGGGACACGCCCCTGCTGGTCACGCCCCGGTCCGTGCAGCGCCGCGTCGCCGCTGCCACCGGCCTCACGCAGGGGGCCATCCGCCAGATCGAGCGCGCCCGCCAGGCCGCGATGCTCCTCCAGGCGGGCACCGCCGCGGCCGACGTCGTCCACCTCGTCGGCTACCACGACCAGCCCCACCTCGCCCGGTCCATGGCCCGCTTCGTCGGCCGCAAGGC
Source organism: Glycomyces sp. NPDC047369 (assembly GCA_040643255.1). GTDB lineage: Bacteria > Actinomycetota > Actinomycetes > Mycobacteriales > Micromonosporaceae > Glycomyces. Next base: position 21,670 of record JBEYTX010000012.1, read on the forward strand.
CACCGAGCTCCAGAAACCCGCGCCTGACGAGGTGCTGTCGCTTCTGTACAAGACGGGCGCACAGGTCCGGCCTTAGATTCGTATCAGGCCGGAACGACCGGCCGAGCGAACCAGGAGGCCGACATGGCGTTCACGCAGATCTACCTCAACCTTCCCGCCGCCGACCTCGAAGCGTCCAAGGCGTTCTACCTCGCCCTCGGCGGCACCCTCAACGAGCAGTTCACCGACGAGACCTCCGCGCAGGTCGTCCTCAGCGACGTCATCGCCGTGCAGCTCATGACCCACGAGCAGTTCTCCGGGTTCACCAAGCGCGACATCGCGACCGGCCCGATCGAGGTCATCAGCGCCCTCGGCGCCGAGTCCAAAGAGGAGGTCGACCGGCTCGTGGAGGCCGCCGTTGCCGCGGGCGGCACCGAGCCGCGCCCGGCCCAGGACATGGGCTGGCTCTACAACCGCGCGGTCGACGACCCCGACGGCCACTCGTGGGAGCTCATGTCCTACGACCCGTCCGCGATGCCCGGCGAGCCCGAGTAGCGCCCCGCGGCGGGACCGGGGTCCGCCCCGGTCCCGCGGAACGCCCGCCAGTTGACGAGCACCACGCCGCCGATGACGACCGCACCGCCCGCCACCTGCGCCGCCGTCCACGGCTCGCCCGCCAGGATCGTGAACACCGCCGTGAACACCGTGATGAGGTTGAGGAACACGCCAGCCCGGCCCGGCGGCACCACCGTCAGCGCGTGGTTCCACAGCAGGTACGACAGCACCGACGGGAACACCACGATGAACACCAGCGACCCCACCGCCGCCCCCGTCCCCGGCAGCTCGGGCTCGCCCGACGCGAGGCTGAACGGCGCCAGCGCCATCACCGCGATCCCCGACTGCACCGCCGTCGACGTCACCGGCGGCAGCCGCGGCGCCCGCCGCCCCAGGATCGTGTACGCCGTCCACGCCGCGATCGCCACCAGCATGAGCAGCTCCCCGGTCCCGAACCCGCCGTGGAACAGCGACCCGAGGTCCCCGTCACTGAGCACCACGAGCACCCCCGCGAGCGCGATGAGCACCCCGCCCACCGACAGCGGCGTCAGGCGCTCGCGCAGGAACACCGCCGCCGCGAGCGTGATGAGCGCCGGATTGAACGCGTTCACCAGCGACGCGCTGAACGCGTCCGTGTGCTCAAGCGCCGCGTACAGCGGCAGGTTGTAGCCGACGATCCCGAAGGCGCTCAACGCGAGCAGCCACGGCCACGCCCGCGCGACCTCCCGCCAGCGCGGCCGCTCCGCGAGCTGCGCGATCACCAGGAGCGGCACGAATGCGAGCGCCCAGCGCAGGAGCACCAGGCTGAGCGGGTCGATCGCCTCGACGGCGCGCTGGCCGACGACGTAGTTCCCGGCCCAGAACAGGGTCGCGCCGACGAGGGCCGCGACGGCGAGCCACGTGGATCTACTGGTGCTCAAGGGGTTCGGCTCTCATCGCAGGTTCAGTCGGGGTTGACCGCGTCGACCAGCCAGACGGCGCCGGGGAAGCGCAGGACGCCGTCCACGAGGTGGCGCCGCAGCTCGGCGCGGACCTCGTCGAGGAGCGCGGCCCAGCCGTCCTCGCCGATGCGGGGGAGGAGCCGCTCGCGCGCCATGCGCCCGACGCCGCCGCTCTCCACACTGGTCAGCCGCTCCTCGACGCCGTCGGTCCCGTTGTAGCCGTAGTCGACCGTGAAGTCGAACGCCTCGATCCGCGGCGCCCATCCGGCGCCCTCGAGGATCCTCGCGAGCCGGTCCCTGTCCGCGAACGCGGTCGGCCCCGGCGCGCCGGGTTCCTCGGGCCCGGGCGGCGGGTCGAGCCGCGCACTGAGGACGCTCGACCCCATCCCGAACATCGGGTTCTCGCCCGCGGACCGCCAGCACGCGAACACGAGCCGCGCCCCGGGCGCGGTCGCCTTGCGGATATTCGCGAACGCCGCCTCCGGGTCCTCGAAGAACATGACCCCGAACCTGGAGACGACCAGGTCGAACGGCGCCCCCGGAAGCGCCGTGAGCAGGTCCGCGGTCTGCGCGTCTGCCACGATCACGCTCGCCTCCGGCACCCGCCGCCGCGCAGCCGCGACCATCCCGTCGGAGATGTCTACGCCCGCAACCGAAGCGCCCGCCTCGACTCCCGCCTCCAGCAGCGTCCCGCTCCCGCAGCCCACATCGAGCACCCGCATCCCGACCCCCGGCCGCGCCGTCCCGACGATCGCGGTCGTCACCGGCGCGAACACCGCATCGAACACCGCCTCGTTCGCCACCCACCACGCGGCCCCGTCGGTCCAGTTCTGCCGCATCGATTCATTCGCCACAACGGCCACCCTACTGAAGCGGGCGCCGGCGAAAAACATGCAACAAAACGTTGCGCGTTGTGCGGATCCCTGCTAGCTTGAAAAGCAACCAAAGGTTGCAGGTTAGGAGAGGGACATGAACGAGGAGTACGGGACGATCGAGCGGGAGATCCGGATCGACGCCGCGCCGGAGGTCGTCTTCCAGGTCGTGAGCGACCCCGAGCACGTGAAGGACTGGTGGCCCGACGAGGCGCAGTACGAGCCCGTCCCCGGCAAGGCCGGCAGGATCGGGTTCCGGGAGGCGGACGGGACGGTCCAGTGGGAGCAGTTCACCGTCGTCGACGCCGACCCGCCGCGGATGTTCGCGTTCCGGTGGACGCACGCCGAGGAAGAGGAAGCGGCGCAGGGCAACTCGTTCCTCGTCACCTTCGAGCTCGAACCCGTCGGCGCCGGGACCCTCCTGCGCATGACCGAGACGGGCTTCCGCGAGCGCGGCTGGACCGAGGCCGTCATCGCCGAGGAGTACGCCGGGCACGTCACCGGCTGGGACCACTTCCTCCCGCGGCTGCCCGCGGCCGCCGCGAAGGCCGCCCGATGAGCACCGGCGTCGACGACGACCTGTGGTCGGCGGTCGGCGACCCGACCCGCCGCCGCATGATCGACCGGCTACTCGCCGACGGCACCGGCACGGCCACCAGTCTCAGCGAGCGGCTCCCGGTGACCCGCCAGGCCGTCGCCAAGCACCTCGCCGTGCTCGACAAGGCCGGCCTCGTCCACGGCGCCACCAGTGGCCGCGAGCGCCGCTACCGCGTCGACGAGGCGCAGCTCGCGCGCGCCGTCGCCCAGCTCAACGCCGTGGGCTCCGCATGGGACTCGCGACTCGACCGCATCAAGCGGATCGCCGAGACCATCCAGCGCACCGGCGAACCCGACACCGAGCACGAACGCACCGAGAAGGAGTAAGACCATGGTCGACATCCTGCACCGGATCGCCGCCGAAGACCGCACCGCCGACGACGTCTACCGGGCCCTCGCCACGATCGACGGCCTGCGCGGCTGGTGGACCGAGGAGACCGCCGGCACCACCGAGACCGGGGGCGTGATCGCCTTCCGCTTCCCCGACGGCGGATTCGACATGCGCGTCGTCGAGTCCGAGCCCGGCAGGCGCGTCCTCTGGGAGGTCGTCGGCGGGACCCCCGAGTGGATCGGCACCCGCGTCCACTGGGACCTGCGCGACGAGGACGGCTGGGCGATCGTGCTCTTCAAGCATGAGGGCTGGGCCGAGCCGATCGAGTTCATGCACCACTGCTCCACCAAGTGGGCCGTGTTCCTCCTGAGCCTCAAAACGCTCGTCGAACAGGGCAAGGGCGACCCCGCACCGCGCGACGTCAAGAACGACAACTGGTGACGACCTTCGCAGGGCCGCGGCCCCTCCCGCTCGCGGGAGGGGCCGTCGGGTTCGAAGACCAGGCAGGATTTGGTTGCGCGGCAACAATTTTCCTCCATCGATGATGCAACCGGACCCGGACTCAGGCCGTATGAGAAGTGCGTGCCTGGCACCATGCGCAGGCGCCCCGACCCCTCACGGAGGATCACATGCGCACCCGCATCCTCGCCGCTGCGGCGGCACTCATCGTCGCGCTGGCCGCCGCCATGGCGGTGTCCTCACCGGGATACGCCGCGGACCGGGAGAACTCGGTGGACGTCGACTGGAACACCGACCACCCGAAGGAATGCAGCGAGATGGCACTCGTGACGGGCTGCGTCCAGCCCGTCGGCGACGACCTGTGGATCAAGGACAACATCGCCGACGGGCAACCGGTGGTCATCTACTGGGCCTACAACGACTATTCGCGCTACGGCCACTGCTTCGACACCCTCGGGGCTGCCAAGGGGTGGACCATGTGCAACAAGGACTGGACCGACGGCCAATGGCTCCGCTGGTCCGTGGGCTACTGGAGCGACGAGCGGCAGGAGTGGGTCTACGGCGCTTCGGAGACGACCTGGATCTAGCGCCGGTCCCGCACGCCGGCCCTCAGCGGTCGGGCCGCTTCGTGAAGATGTCGGCCAGGACCCGCAGCGCCATCACCGACGCGATGAGCAGCAGCGACAGCCCGAAGAACTGGAACAGCGTGAACGCCGAGGTGAGCATCGGCCCGGACTCGTTGCCCAGCAGCATCACCGCCATCACCCCCGAGGCCGCCGCGAGCACCGTCAGCAGCACCTGGTGCAGCCACGCCGTCACGGTGCGGCGGTCCTCCGCCTTCGCGAACAGCCGGAAGTTCACCGACAGCTGCCCCGACTCGACGGACGCCAGCAGCCGGTCGAACCGCCGCGGGAGCTTCCGCAGCACCGGGAGCAGGTCGTGGACCTCCTCGATGACGAGGTCCTGCACCGCGGCGGGCCGCAGGCGCCGCTCGGCGTAGCGCTGGCCGACGTCGCGGGCCTCGGCGATGAGGTCGAAGCCCGGGTCGATCGCGGTGAGGCAGCCTTCCAGGGTCGCGAGCGTGCGGAACACGGCGGCGAGCTCGGGCGGGATCACGATGCGGTGCTTGGCGATGATGCGGAACAGCTCGGTGAACATGCGGATCCCGGGGGCCGCGCCGGGTACGAGGTGGCGGGCCATGAACGAGCCGAGGGCCCGCTCGAACCCGGTCTGGTCGAGTTCGTCGGGGCGGCTGGAGACGCCGACGAGCGCGTCGGCGAGCGCGGGCCCGTCCTGCCGGTCGACGGCCTGGAGGATCGCCTCGAACGAGGCGCGCAGCTCCCGGTCGAGGCGCCCGACCGACCCGTAGTCGATGAGGCCGATGCGGTCGTCGTCGAGGAGCATGAGGTTCCCCGGGTGCGGGTCGGCGTGGAAGATCCCGTCGACCATGATCTCGTCCAGTAGCTCCCGCAGCAGCGCGGCGGCCAGCGCGCGCCCGTCGAGGCCCCGGTCCGCGAGGGACGCGGTCGCGAGCGGGACGCCGGGGAGGCGCTCCATGACGAGCACCTGCTCGTCGGAGAGGTCCGCGTAGGGCCGCGGCACCCGCACCTCGGACCGCCGCCGGTCGTGGGCGGCCGCGACCTGCGCGAGGTTGCGGGCCTCCACGGTGAAGTCGACCTCCTCGCGGAGCGCCTCGGCGAACCCGTCGGCCAGCCCGAGCACGTCCATCGAACGGCCCCAGGAGGTGTGCCGGTCGAGGCTGCGCGCGAGGCGCCGGATGATGTCGAGGTCGCGCTCCACGGTGACGTCGGCGCCGGGGCGCCGCACCTTCACGACGACGGCCTCGCCGCCGTGGAGGACCGCGGTGTGGACCTGCGCGATGGACGCGGCCGCGACGGGTTCGGGGTCGAACGCGGCGAACACCTCGCCGATCGGCGCGCCCGCGGCGGCCTCGACGAGGCGTTCGGCGCTCGTCCCGGGCACCGGCGCGGCCTGGTCCTGGAGCTTCGACAGCTCCGCGATGTACACGGCCGGAAGGAGGTCGCGGCGGGTTGAGAGGATCTGCCCGAGCTTCACGAACGTGACGCCGGCGTCGTCGAGGGCGCGCCGCAGCGCCCGCGCCATCTCGGCGTCCTGGGACGAGAGCCGCCGCCCGCGCAGGAGCCCGATGAGGCCGTGGCGGGCCGCGATGGCGAGGATCTGGAGGTACCGGCGGGTGCGCCGCACCCGGGTCCGCAGGCCCTTGAACCAGGTGCGCGCGGGCGGCACCGCGCCCGTGGGGATCACGGCCTCCCAGATCACCAGCAGGATCATCGCGATCACGGGCGCGGTCACGAGCGCGAGGACCCACACCGCGAACGTCCCGGGCATCTCCTCCGCGGTGGGCTCGCGGAACCTGAAGGGCGCCAACAGGGACGGGAGGAGCCCGTACTGCATGACGCCGTAGCCGCACACGGACACCACGACGAGGCGCCACAGCGTGTACCGCACGTCGAGCAGCCGGGTCGCGACGTACGCGACGGCCGCGGTGTTGAACGCGACGCCGAACACCGACAGCAGGAACTCGCTCATGGATCGGCCTTTCGGGACGGGACGGCGCTCGACAGCACAGGCTACGCCGGACGGTCCATCAGGGGCCGCCGCGCGCCGCGTGTCGCGGCCCCTGGGCAATCGGACGCGCGGTTCGAACAAGCGCATGTCGGACACCGCGTTTACGCTGAGTCCCATGACCATCGCAGAAGCGCCGCGACCGACCGCGGCCGAACCCGCCCCGGACCGCGCCCTGGACGACAGCGCCCCGGTCGACCCCGGGCGCAGGACGATCCGCCGCCGGACCGCCCGCGCCGTCCTCCTCGACCACCACGGCCGCGTCCTGCTCCTGGACCGGCCCGCGAAGATCCGCGACGTCGGCGACCGCTACTTCCACACCCCCGGCGGCGCGGTCGAACCCGGGGAGACCCCCGCCGAGGCCGCCGCCCGCGAGCTCGCCGAGGAACTCGACTTCGCGGTGGCCCCAAGCGGACTCGGCTCCCCGGTCGCGACCTGCTACAGCCTCCAGCAGCGCATCGCGACGGGCGCGTTCGTCGCCGCCGACGACGTGTTCTTCCTGCTGCGCACCGACGCCGCCCGCACTCCGGCGGCCACGCCGCACGCGTGGCTCGACCCCGACGCCATGGACGCCGCCCCGGTCCGCGTCCTCCCGCGCGGCCTGCCCGACCTGGTCCGCCGCCTCCTCGCCGAGGGCCCGCCGGAGACGCCGATCCACATCCGCTGGTAGCCGCCTCAGGCGGCGAGGCCGTGCCGGTAGGCGTAGACGACGGCCTGCACGCGGTCGCGCAGGCCCAGCTTGGCGAGGATCCGCGACACGAACGTCTTCACCGTCTCGGGGCTGATGACCAGGGCCGCGGCGATCTCGCTGTTGGAGCGGCCGTCGGCGATGAGGCGCAGCACCTCCAGCTCGCGCGGGGTCAGCGGGAGGTCCGCGGGCCCGTCGGCGGGGCGGATGCGGGCCGCGTACCGGCCGACGAGGGCCCGCGTCACCTCCGGGTCGAGCAGGGCCGCGCCGGTGGCGACGGTCCGGATCCCTTGCAGCAGTTGGGCGGGCGGGGCGTCCTTGAGGAGGAACCCGCTGGCGCCCGCGCGCAGTGCCTCGTAGACGTACTCGTCGAGGTTGAACGTGGTCACGACGAGGACCTTCACGGGGTCCTCGACCCCGGCGCCCGCGAGGCGCCGGGTGGCCTCGATGCCGTCGAGGACGGGCATCCGCACGTCCATGAGGACCACGTCGGGGCGCAGCCTCCGAGCGAGGTCCACAGCGGACTGCCCGTCGCCGCACTCGCCCGCGACCTCAAGGTCCGGCTGGGCGTCGATGATGGTGACCAGGCCGGTGCGGATGAGCATCTGGTCGTCGCAGACGAGGACCCGGATCGGATCGGTCATCAAGCGCCCCTTGCGGGGATGCGCGCCCGGATCGCGAACCCGCTCTCGGTCGCGCCCGCGTCGAAGTCCCCGCCGAGGAGGTCCACGCGTTCCCGCAGCCCCGCCAGGCCCCGCCCGCTCCCCGGCGCGGCCGGGCCCGGACCGGACCGGCCGGTCGCGACCTCCACGGTGATGTCGCCGTCCCGGTGGCGGACCAGCACCTTCGTGGGGCTGGAGCGGGCGTGCTTGAGCGCGTTCGTCAGTCCCTCCTGGACGATGCGGTAGGCGACGAGGTCGGCGCTGCCGGTGTCCGCAGAGGGCGTGCCCTCCTCGGTGAACTCGACCGGCTGCCCGGCCTGCCGCGTCTGCTCCACGAGCGTGTGGAGCCGGCCCACCGGCGGCGTCCGCGGCTCGGCCCCGCGGCCGGGCTCGAGGAGGTCGAGGAGGTGCCGCAGGTCGGTGACGGCGCGGCGGCCGGTGTCGCCGACGGCCTGGAGCGCCTGGTCGAGGCGTTCCGGTGCGGCCGTGAGGTACCGGGCCGCCTCGGCCTGGACCACCATCGCGGTCACGTGGTGGGTGACGACGTCGTGGAGCTCCCGCGCGATGCGCGTCCGCTCCGCCGCCCGCGTCTCGGCGGCGACGTGGCGGCGCCGCTCGGCCTCGGCCGCCCGCGTCGACCGCAGCCACGCGCCCACGCCCCACGCCACCGCCAGCATCACGTAGAACGTCGCGAACCCGTCGACCCCCTCGGTCGACCCGAGTCCGGCGAGCGCGAACGCCAGCCCGACATAGACGGCGGTGAGGACCCCGATCGCGGTGCGCCGGAACCGCTCCAGGTGCGCGCCCGCGCTGAGCAGCGCGATCGGCAGGGCCGTGCCTGCGACCGCGTGGTAGCTCCCGAGCGATGCGAGCGTGAACCCGAGCGCGATGAGCCCGAGGCTCACCGCCGGGAACCGCCGGCGCAGCGCGAGCGGCAGGCATTCGAGCGCGAGGATCGCGAGCCCGAGCGTGTCGAGCGGCCGCCCCGGCAGGTCGCCGACCTGCGTCTCGTGGCCGCGGAGCACCGGGAGGAAGGACATGGCCGCCAGCAGCAGCCCGAGGGGGAGGTCCCGGACCGCGACGTCGAGGCGGCGCCACCGGTCCGGGAGGGATCGCATCACCGGGACAGCGTAGCGGCGGCGGCTTCGGCCCGGTCGCGGCGGCGGAGCGGGACGATGCGGCCGCGGCGCTTCGCGATCCACAGGAACACGATCGTGAGCACGGTCCCCGCGAGGACCGCGTACCCGCTGCCCTCGGGGCCGAACGCGCCGCCGCTGACCGCGATCGGACCGGAGGTCGCGGCGTCCAGGAGCCCGTGCGAGGTCCCGTTCCCCGAGACCTCGGTGCTGAAGAGCGCCGACGCCGCGACGTTCCATCCGAAGTGGAGCCCGATCGGCAGCCACAGGCGCCGCGTCGCGATGTACGCCGCGCCGAGCATCCCGCCCGCCTCGATCGCGATCGCGGTGGCACCCCACAGGGTCGCGTTCGGGTTGATCAGGTGCGACAGTCCGAACAGGAGGCTCGTCGACCCGAGCGCGATCCACGTCCCGAACCAGCCCTCGACGATCCGCAGCAGCACCCCGCGGTACAGCAGCTCCTCCGTCACCGCCGCCGCGGCCATGAACCCGACCAGGCCGACCGCGCCCTGCGGCGACCCCAGACCGTCCACCGTGTAGTGGCCGAGGAACGCGATGTTCGCGATGACGAACCCGAACATCGCCACGCCCAGCAGCGCTCCGAGGGCCGTCACGCCGACGGCGCCCGGCCGGCCCAACTCCACGACCTCGCGCCGCTCGGTCTTCGCGACCGCCCACCGGTACACGACCGCCGCGATCACCGCGGTCGCCACCCCGATCAGCAGTTGCAGCCACGGGCTCCCTTTGGTGGCGTTCAGGCCCTGACCGCCGAGGAAGGCGATCAGCGCGACCGCCAGAAGCTGCCATACCAGTCTCATGAGCACTCCTTCGCAGATCCGCGGCGGGGGCGCCGCGGCTGCTCAGAACGCTACGGACCGGCGGGCCCGCCCGAATCCCCGCGAAGTTGACACTTCCGCGTAGCTCGCACGGGGGACGAAGCCCCGCAACGGGAAAGGGCCCGCCGACCGGCGGGCCCCGTTCCTCAGAGGACTACTTCTCGCCCGCCTTGCGCGCATAGACCATGCGCCGCAGCAGCATCTCGGCCGGGCCCCGGTACCGCAGCCGCCGCATCACGTCGGCCGCGACCACCGTCAACGCCCACACCAGGACCGCGCACAGCCCCGACACCAGCAGCGGACTCGACGACCGCTCCGCGAGCGCCATCCCGAACGGCGCCGCCAGCGCCAGCCACGCCACCGACTGGAACAGGTACCCCGTCAGCGACCGCTGCCCGAGCGCCGAGACCGCCGTGACGACAAGGCCCTGCTTCTCTTTGCGGCGCAGCGCGTACGCGATGAGCCCGAACACCGCCGCGTACCCGAGGCCGCCGAAGAACCCGGACGTCTCGTACAGCATCTTCGCCGACCCGGCCGTCGCCTCGTCCATGTCGATCGCGCCCGCCGACAGCAGCGCCATCGGCAGCCCGCCCGCCACCGCCACCGCGACACCGCCGATCGCAACGGTGCGCAGCAGCGCCAGGTGCTCCTGCGGCGCTTCGAGGATGCGGTGCCGCGCGGCCCACGCGCCCACCCACACCATGAGGATCATCGGCACGATCGTCAGCGTGTGCACCGGCCACTCGGCCGCCCGCTCCGCGAGCGACGCCATGTACGTGTTCGCCGTCGCGGACGGGAACGGGGACACCGGGATCGCCGCGCCGCTGCCGCCGCCCGCCAGGCCCATGACGGCCAGCACCGCCAGGACCAGCGTGTACGCGCCGCCGACCGCGAGGTACCAGGGCGCGAAGCGGTGGACCCGCTCCGAGCGCTGGAGCAGCAGGAGCGTGAACAGGACGCAGATGATCCCGTACGCGCCGAGGAAGTCCCCGGAGTAGAGCAGGACGCCGTGGACGGCGCCGAAGAGGAACAGCGCCGCGCCCCGGCGCAGCAGCACGTTCCGCACCTGCCGCGGCGACGCGCCGGACTGCTCCTGGCGGCGCGAGAGCTGCACCAGGCCGTAGCCGAAGAGGAGGGCGAACAGCGGGAACGCGCGGGCGTGCACGAGCTCGACCATGAGGAGGTTGTAGACGCGCTCGAAGCCCTGCGGGTGGAGCTCGACGCCGGGGGCGCTGGCGAGGAAGTACCCGGCGCTGTTGGCGAGGGCGATGAGCAGGAGCATGGCGCCGCGGGCGAGGTCGGGGGCGAGGGCCCGCTCGCCCTGGCGGACGGGGCCGCGGGCGGTGCCGGGCCTGGCGGGCGGCGCCGCGATCGGCGTTGCGGTCGGGGTGGTCATGTCGATTCCTTCGTTCGGTGGATCGAGTTAGTGTCTGAAGGATACTATACTAGGGATACTAATAGGGTGTGCGATGATGGCTCACCGCATCCCCACGAGCAGAACGGAGGGCGGCCAGGCCATGGACCAGGAGCGCGTCCCGCAGGAGCTGGCGCGGCTGTGGCGCATCACACCCGATGCGAAGCGCGGCCGCCCGGCCCGGCTCGACGTCGGGATCGTCGTGGACGCCGCCGTGGCCCTCGCCGACCGCGAGGGGATCGCCGCGGTCACCCTCCCGCGCGTCGCCGAGGCCCTCGACGTGACCAAGATGTCGCTCTACCGGCACGTCGGCTCCAAGGACGAGCTCCTCGACCTCATGCGCGACGCCGCCCAGGGCCCCGTCCCCGGGTCCCTCGCGGGCACCGGCCCGTGGCGCGAGCGCCTGCGGCTGTGGGCGGTCGAGCAGCTCGCCGTCCTCAACGCCCACCCGTGGCTCGCGCAGGTCCCGCCCTCGGGCCCGCCCAGCGGCCCCAACGGGATCGACTGGTTCGACGCCGGGCTCCGCACGATGCGCCCGACCCGCCTTGACTGGGGGAGCAAGGTCGGAGCGATCATGATCGTCAGCGGCTACGTCCTCAGCGCCGCGCAGCTCGCACAGTCCCTCGCGCGCGGCCGCGAGGGCACCGGCCTGGACCAGGCCGCCGCCGAGCGCGAGTACGGCCGCGCGATGGCCCGCCTCGTCGACCCCGAGCGCTTCCCCGACGCCGCCGCGCTCTTCGGCGGCGGGCTCCTGGAGGACACAGGGGAGGACACCGGCGAGAACGACTTCGCGTTCGGCCTGGACCTCCTCCTCGACGGCGTGGCCGTCGCCGTCGCGGCCGCCGAAGACCCGTAGGGGAGCAGCAGGACGGCCCCGCGCCGATCAGCGCGGGGCCGGACCGTCCGTCCCTATCGGGCGGAGAACTCCTGGATCAACGGAACGTACTCGGTGGCCTGCCCGCCGCCCGCCTCGCTCGTGGGCGTCCACAGGCACGGCAGCTCGGACTGGCACTCGGGGCTCCACAGCAGCGCCACCGAGGCGCCGCCGTCGCGCATGCCCTCGATCGCGGCGCGCATGAGCGCCACCGAGCTCGACTCGTCGGCGGCCGACGCGGGCGCGTAGAACTCCGACCACCACACCGGCAGGTCGGTGCGGGCGGTGATCCACTCGGTGACGTCGCGGAACTTGTCGTACGTGCCGGCCGTGCCCGGGTGGTAACCGTCGTTCGTGGACGACCACGCGTCGACGGTGAAGAACTCGGCGCCGTCGGCGTTCGCGAGCCAGTACTCCATCGCGTCGAGGTCGCGCTGGTCGGCGGTGCCCCATGAGCCCTGGAGGTCCGAGCAGTCGTGGGTGCAGTCCTGGAAGCTGTTGAGCGACACGTACGGCCCGCCGATCAGGGCGTCCGGCCGCACCTCCTTGACGGCGGCGTACACGAGGTCGTACAGCTCGGTGTAGCCCTCGTGGTCCCAGCGGTTGAGGTCCTCGTTCCAGAAGCCCTTGAACTCGTTCCACACCTGGAAGTACTTCACCTGCGGGTACTTCGCGGCGGCCTCGGCGGACAGCTGCGCGTACTCGTCGTAGAACTCCGGCTTCGGGGCCTCGTAGGCCTGCGGCCAGTCCTCGCCCGAGGGGGTCATCCAGCCGGGCGCGCAGCACAGGGTGAGGACGGGGGTCCCCCCGGTCGCCTCGATGAGGTCGATGCGCTCGTCGAGGCTGCCCCAGTCGCGGGCGCTCGAATCCGGGTCCGGCCAGGGGTTCTCGGCGCCGAAGCCCATCAGATGCTGGTTCTGCAAGGGGCCGACGCTGCTGAGGATCTCCCTCGCGTCCTCGACGGCCTGCTCGTCGCCCCACCAGTCGGCGCTGAGGCGCTCGTGGGTGACGCCGACCTGGAACGCGGCGTCCGCGCTGTCGGCATGGGCCGGGACGGTGACCGCCGCGACCGCCAGGAGGCTCGCCCCGGCCAGTCCCAGCATCGCGAACCGGCCCCGGCGCCTCGATCCGATTACTCTGTGGAGGGTCATGGATCTCCTTACGGCAGAAGGGATATCGCCGACCTCATGCTATGGCTTCGGACACTCCGGGGCAAGCGTCGCGATGCGGTCGGCAGTTCCTTCTCCGTCAGGCCTCCATGGACTCGGCGAGCTCCTCCCTGAGTCCGCCGAGGGTGCGGCTGAGCAGCCGGGAGACGTGCATCTGCGAGATGCCGACCTGCTCGGCGATCTGCGTCTGGGTCATGTCGCCGAAGTAGCGGAGCGCCAGGATGGTGCGTTCGCGCTCGGGCAGCTCCTGGAGGAGCGGCGCGAGCGTCTCGTGCTCCTCCACGAACGCGAGCGCGGCGTCCTCGTCGCCCATGGTCTCGGCGAGCGGGAGCCTGCCGTCGTCCTCGAACGGGGACTCGTCGAGGGAGACCGGCCGATACGCCTGGCGCGCTTCGAGTCCTTCGAGGACTTCGGCCTCGGTGATGCCGAGGTGATCGGCGAGCTCGGCCTCCGTCGGGGGTCGGCTGAGGCGCTGCGAGAGCTCGGGGGTGGCGTTGTTGATGCTGAGGCGCAGCTCCTGGAGGCGGCGCGGGACGCGCATGGGCCAGGTGGTGTCGCGGAAGTGGCGCCGGACCTCGCCCATGACGGTGGGGACGGCGAACGAGAGGAAGTCGGATCCCCGGCCCGCATCGAAGCGGTCCACCGCGTGGATGAGGCCGACCGAGGCGACCTGGACCAGGTCGTCCTTGGCGATCCCCTTGCCGGAGAAGCGCCTTGCGATGTGCTCCGCCAGCGGCAGGTACCCGGTCACGAGCCGGTCCCTGACCTCCGACCACTGCGGGTCGTCCGGTTCGAGCGCCTCCAGCTCGGCGAAGAGCGGCTCCAGGTGGCCGTACTCCGCGGATCTGCTCTTGCGGGGCTCTCGTCGTACGTCGGTCATCGTCTTCCTCCCGAAATGCCGTGATCAACCGGGGCGCAGACGTCTTGCACGGTGTCCGTCGGTGCTGATCGTGCTCCGATGGGTCGGAATACCCTTCGGAGCCCTCTCCTAATCCTCTGCGGGCCTTGGCCACGAGCGCGCCGACGCGGGCGCGCTCCTCGCGGCCCCACGTCTCCTTCGTCAGGAGGATGCCGACCAGGCCGACGAGCGCGGCGAACAGGTACAGCATCGACGCGCCCGGCCAGCCGAACTTCCCGACGAGCGCGGCCGCCAGGAGCGGCGCGAACCCGCCGAGCGCGGCGGCGATCTGGTAGCCCAGGGACGCGCCGGAGGTCCTTGTGGCCGTGCGGAACTGCTCGGTCAGCAGCGAGCCCTGCGTGCCGGTGAGCGACGCGTGGATGAGGCCGATGCCGATGACGAACACCGCGACCACGAGCGCCGGCTCGCCGTCGTTCGTCAGCAGGTACATGGGGAACGCGAACAGCGCGGCCGCGATGCACCCGCCGATGTAGATGGGGCGCCTGCCGATCCGGTCGGTGAGCGTCCCGGCCAGGAACGTCACGGCGATGGCGGTGATGCTCGCGGCGGTGATCGCGCCGAGCGCGACGGGCCGCAGGTCCGGCTCGCGCTCGGAGATGTAGTTCAGCAGGTACGTCGCGGTCGAGTAGTACGCGAAGGACTCGACGATGCGCAGCGCGATGACGCGGAGGATGCCGCGCCAGTCGTCGCGCCACGTCGCGATGAACGGGTTCTTCTCGGTCTTCCCGGCGGCCTGCGCCTCCTGGAACTCGGGGGACTCGGACAGGCGGGAGCGGACGATGAGCGCGACGATGACGAGGACGGCGCTGAACAGGAACGGCGTGCGCCACTGCCAGTCGCCTTCGAGGGTCGCGCTCCACGCGAACATCCCGCTGGCGAGGGCGATGCCGAGCGGGTTGCCGGACTGGGGGATCGCGGCGAACATGCCGCGGCGGTGCCACGGCGCGTGCTCGTACGCCATGGTGATCGCGCCGCCCCACTCGGCGCCGAACGCGAGGCCCTGGACCATGCGGACGACGGTGAGGATGATCGGCGCGGCGATCCCGATCTGCGCGTACGTCGGCATGAGGCCGATCGCGAAGGTCGCGGCACCCATGACGATCATCGCGGCGACGAGGACGGGCTTGCGGCCGTAGCGGTCGCCGAGGTAGCCGCCGATCGCGCCGCCGAGGGGGCGCATGACGAAGCCGACCGCGAGGGTCGCGAACGCGAGGAGCGTGCTCGTCAGCGGGTCCTCGGACGGGAAGAACACGGGCCCGAAGTACAGCGCGGCGGCCGTGCCGTAGGCGATGAAGTCGTAGTTCTCGACGCTGGTGCCCGCGGCCGCCGCGATGGCGGTCTTGACGCGGTCCTTCGAGCCGAGCGGGCTGCGTATGGGGGCGGTCGCTGTCTGGGTCATGCGGGGGATCTCCTTTGATCGGTGCCGGGAGCGGTCGGGGGGCTTGGTCAGTCGAGGGCGTTGAGCTTGGCGACGCGGCGGCGCGTGTCCTCGTCGTCGTCGAAGGCGGCGCCGAGGAACTCGCGGACGATGTCGGGGACGAGCGCGTGGGGGACTAGCCAGGCGCCCATGGCGATCGCGTTGGCGTCGTCGTGCTCGACGGCCTGGTGGGCGGAGTACGGCTCGTGGGCGAGGCCGCAGCGGATGCCGGGGAGCTTGTTCGCGGCCATGACTGCGCCCTGGCCGGTGCCGCACACGAGGATCGCGCGGTCGGCGCGGCCCTCCTGGACGGGGCGGCAGGTGTCCTGTGTGATGTCGGGGAAGTCGACGGGCTCGGTCCCGCCGGTCCCGCAGTCGAGGACCTCGTGCCCCAGGCCCTCGATCACCTGGCGGACGGTGTCCTTCATGGGGAAGCCGGCGTGGTCGGCTCCGAGCGCGATCCTCATCGGGCGGTGTTCCTTTCGGTGGTGTTCGCCGCGGCGGCGGGCGCCTCGACCTGAGCGGAGGAGTGCGGTTCGAGCGCTTCGACCTCGTCCCCGGCGGGGATCGACGGCGAGGCGCCCGGTCTCGTGACCGCGAGCGACGCGGCGTCGAGGGCACCGCGGAGCCGTTCGCGCAGCGGCAGCTCGGCGAGCGCCGCGAAGTAGCCGGCGAACGTGTCGCCGGCCGCAGTGGTGTCGACGGCCGCTACGGGCCGGGCCGCGGCGCGCCCGGTCTCGCCCCCGACGCGGTACGCCGCGCCTTCGGCACCGAGCGTGCAGATGACGTCGGCCCCGGTCGCGGAGGCGACGGCGGCGAGCAGCCGGTCGATCCGCGTGTCGGTGCCGGTGGCGGTCGGCGGGAGCGATGCGGTCCCTTGGCGGCCGGTCTGAGCGCCCGCGGGCGACGCGGGTGGCACGGTGCCCGATGCCGATCGGTCCTCGCCGTTCGGCGTCGAGGAGATGTCGGTGGCGGCGAGTAGGGTGGCGATCCGGCCGAGTTCGTGCTCGTTCACCAACAGGAGGTCATGCGCATCGACCAGTTCCTCTGAGGACTCCGGGGCCGGAGCCGCATTCCAGACGACCGCCGCGCCCGCCTCGCGGGCCAGGCCCGCGGCGAGTCGGGAGGTCGCCGCCGGGACCTCGTTCTGGAGCAGCAGCACGTCGCCGGGACCCAGCGTCCGGCACGCCTCCTGAACGGCCGCATCCGGAATCGCGCGGTTCGCCCCCGCGACGACGACGATCGAGTTCTCGGCCGCATCGTCGATGAACACGAAGGCGCGGCCCGACGGGGTGCCGTCCAGGCGCGCGACGCCCTCGGTGCCGACCCCGTCGGCTCCGAGCGCCGCGAGCAGCGGGGCGCCGTCGCCGGAACCGACCGCGCCGACCATCCGCACCGCGGCCCCCGCGCGGGCCGCGGCCACGGCCTGGTTGGCGCCCTTCCCGCCGAGCGCGGTGTCCGCCGAACGCGCGCTCACGGTCTCGCCGGGCCCGGGGAACCGCGCCACGCGCACGGCGTCGTCGATGTTGACGCTGCCGACGACGAGCACGCGCGTCCGGGACCGGGCGGGCGACGCGGGGGCGGCCGGGGCGCTCATGCGGCACCGCCTGCCGGGCGCACGGTGAACGGCGCCGCGGTGCGCAGTGGCGTCGCGCGTCGACGGCCTGCCGCGCTGCCGATCGGTCCGCGGGCGCCCCTCGCCGAGCCGGCGGTAAACGGCGCCGCGATGTGCGGTGGGGTCGCGAGCCGACGGTCTGCCGTCCCGCCGATCGGTCTGCGGGCGCTCATGCGGCGCCTCCCGCCGAGCGGTCGATGAAGGTCGTGGCGATGCGCTGCGAAGTCGCGGTGCCGCCATTGATGAGGGCGAGGAGGCCGCGGACTCCGGCGCGGCCGATCTCCGGAGCGTCGTTCTTGACGGCGCTCACCGGCGGGGACATGAACGCGAACCACTCGACGTCGTCGAAGGACACGAACTCGATGAGCGAGGCCGCCTCGGCGCCGAGCCGCTCGTGGACGGCGCGCATGGCGCCGAGGGTCGTCTGGCCGTTGGCGCCGAAGACCGCCGTCGGGAGCGCCCCGCGGTCGAGGATGCGGAGCATCGCCTCGGCGGCGCCGTCGGCGAGGAAGTCGCCCGCGTCGACCAGGGCGTCGTCGGTGCGGATGCCGTGCGCCTCGCGCCCGGCCAGGTAGGCGTCGTGGCGCTCCGCGCCGGTCGAGAACGTCTCGGGGCCGCCGATGAACGCGACGTCGCGGTGCCCGCGCCGCTGGAGCCACTTGAGCGCCTGGGCCACGCCGCCCGCGTTGTCGGTGCCGTACAGCGGCGCGTCCACGCCCTCGATCGACCGGTTGAGCAGCACGATCGGCAGGTCCGAGGCGAGCAGCGCCTCCAGTCGGGCCGTCTTGGGGCCCTGCGGGGACAGCAGCAGCCCGTCGATGCGCTGCGACGCGAACACGTCGAGCACCGCGTCCGCCTGCGCCGCGTCCTCGTTGGCGTTCGCGAGGACCACCGTGTAGCCGTGGGCGCGCGCCTCCTGCTCGGCCGCGTGGGCGAGCTCGGAGAAGAACGGGTTGCGGATGTCGGAGACCAGGAGCCCGAGCACGTCGGTGCGGGCGCGGCGCAGGGAGCGGGCCGGGCCGTTGGCGATGTAGCCGAGTTCGGCGGCGGCCGCGAGGACGCGGCGGCGCGAGTCGGGGGAGGTCTGCGGGCTGCCGCTC
The DNA here is from genome assembly GCA_040643255.1 of Glycomyces sp. NPDC047369. Taxonomy (GTDB): domain Bacteria; phylum Actinomycetota; class Actinomycetes; order Mycobacteriales; family Micromonosporaceae; genus Glycomyces. The sequence goes on from JBEYTX010000012.1 coordinate 39,841, forward strand.
AGGACCCGGGAGGCGGTGCCGACGGCGACACCGGCGCGCGCCGCGACGTCCTTGATCGTGGCCAACGGTGCCACCTCTCTGCGGTCATGGGTTCCATTTCCATGGAATCGTTTCCATGACGGAAACGTTTCCATCGTAACACCGGCGCTAACGGGAACGCAACCCCCGTGCCGCCCCGCATGCCCTGGGCTCGGATCCGAAACCCCGGCCGCGCGACCCTCCCCGGGCCGCCGCGACCGGCGCGCCCGCGGCTCCCGCGCCTCCCCAGTTAACAGAACTTGAAATGGACTCCTATGATTCAGTCAGTCCTGCCGGCGCTCCGCACCCACGTGCGGCCATCGACGATCCGAAGGGGGAGCCGTGGGTGACAAGCGCCGTCCGGCGGCCAAGGGCAAGACCCCCGCGACCATCTACGACATCGCCCGCATCACCGGTGTCAACCCCTCCACGGTCTCCCGCGCGCTCAACCAGCCCGGCCGCGTCAGCGCCAGCACCGAGCAGCGCATCCGCGAGGCCGCCGCCGACCTCGGCTACCGCACCAACCCGATGGCCCGCGCCCTCCCCACCGGCAAGACCGGCACCCTCGGCCTCCTCGTCTCCGACCTCACCAACCCCGTCTACTTCGACCTGGTGCGCGGCGCCGAGAGGATCGCCCGCGAGCACGACACGATGCTCATCTTCGCCGACTCCCAGGAGTCCCCCGAACTCGAACGCTCCACCGCCGAGCGCCTCCAGATCGCCGTCGACGGCCTCCTCCTCGTCGCCTCCCGCCTCGAGGACGCCCAGATCCAGGAACTCGCCGCCGCCAAGCCGATCGTGGCCGTCAACCGCCCCGTCCCCGGCGTCCCCTCGGTCGCCCCCGACGTCCAGCCCGGCATGGTCGAGGCCCTCGACCTCCTCCACGGCCTCGGCCACCGCCGCATCGCCTACCTCGCCGGACCCGAGGCCTCCTGGATGAACGGCATGAAGTGGGTGACCGCCCACGACCTCGCCGTCGACCGCGGCATGTCCATCGTGGAGATCCAGTCCTCGGCGCCGACCCGCGAGGGCGGCACCGAGGCGTTCGCCGCCGTCATGGCCGCCGACGCCACCGCCGTCCTCGCCTACAACGACCTCGTCGCCCTCGGCCTCCTCGGCGCCTGCCAGCAGCACGGTGTCGCCGTCCCCCGCGACCTCAGCCTCATCGGGTTCGACGACATCTTCGGCGCCGACCTGTCCGCGCCCGCACTCTCCACCGTCCGCTGCTCCTGGGGCGACATGGGCTCGCGCGCCGTCGCGAAACTCCTGGGCGCCATCGAAGGCGACGCCAGCGGCGCCGAACTCAACCTCCCGACCGAGTTCGTCTCCCGCGCCTCGGTCGCCGCGCCCGGCCGCTAGCGGACCCGGATCGCCTTCTCCTGCAACGAGACCGCGAACGACGTGGTCGCGCCGAAATCGTCGCCGTCGACCTCCAGCATGAGCGGCTGCGACAATTCCACGTTCAGCGTCCGCGCCCGCCCGTGCTCGGCCGTGTCGGCGCTGGCGGCCCGGTCCTGGCCGGTGATGAGGCGCCGGACCCCGTTGTCCCACACGAAGGACCGGAGCGTGTCGATCCACTGCCCGACGCCCTCGGCGCTGAGCAGCAGCAGGTCGAGCTCCCCGTCGGCGGGGTCGGCGTCGGGGAGGAGCCGGATGCCGCCCTGGAGGGTCCCGCAGTTGCCGACGAGCAGCGTGTGCCCGGAGGTGCGCTCGGGCTCGCCGCCGTCCACGACGAGGTCGATGTCGACGACCTCGGTGGCGTTCACGGCCCGCCCCAGGGACTCCACGTAGGCCAGCCAGCCGACGCGGCTCTTGAGGTCGTCGTCGGTCTCGGCGATCATGTGCGCGTCGATGCCGAAGCCCAGGAGGACGGCAAACGCGCTGCGCAGGGTCTCGCCGTCCACGTCGGCCTCGACCCAGCCGAGGTCGATGGCCTTCGCGTCGCCGTCGAACGCCCGCTCCATGGCCTTCGCGAGGTTGTTCAGCGGGATCCCGAGGTTCCGCGCGAGGAGGTTCCCGGTGCCCATGGGGACGATGCCGAGTTCGGCCTTGGACCCCGTCGCGGCGAGCCGCTCGGCGACGGCCCGCACGGTCCCGTCGCCGCCCGCGGCCACGACCGCCTCGGCCCCGGCCCGCAGCGCCTCGTCGGTCGCGCCGCGCCCGGGGTCGTCAGGGCTCGTCTCATACCAGGTGAGCGCCGCATCGGTCGCGGGGAGGGCCTTGCGCAGGTCCTCGCGGGCGGTCTTGGCCGGGTTCCACACGATCGCGATCCGGTCGCCTGCCATCGTCGTCTCCTTGTCGCGCACGGGTGCTCAGCGTAGCGACCTCACGCGACCTCGACGACGACCTTCCCCCGATTGTCACCGGCGGCGAGCCGCCGGAAGGCCGCCGGGGCCTCCGCGAGCGGGTACACGCGGTCGATCACGGGCGCGACGGCGCCGTCGAGCACGAGGGCCGTCACCGCTTCGAGCTCTGCGCGCGACTGCGGCACTGCCAGGACCCGGACCCGCTTCCCCGACCCGATCCCCGCGGCGGGCCCGGCGAGGAGCACCGCGAGGAGGATCCGCGCGTGCCCGCCGACCATCAGGTACCGCCCGCCGGGGCGCAGCGCCCGCTGCACGCGGAACGGCGAGCGGTGCCCGACCAGGTCCACGATCCGGTCGTACGCCCCGCGCCGGTCGGCCCAGTCCTCGTCCTCGAACGCGATCGTCTCGTCGGCGCCGACGCGCCGCAGGTAGTCGGCCTTGTCGCCCCGGTCCACCGCGGCCACCTCGGCGCCGAAGTGCTTGGCGAGCCCGACGACCATCGCGCCCCCGGCCCCGCCCGCGCCGTTGACGAGCACCCGCTCGCCCTCGCGGATCCCCGCGGTCGCCCGGTGCGCGATGCAGCCCGCCTGCGGGATCGCCGCCGCGTCCACGAAGGACAGGCCCGGCGGCTTGCGAGCGAGGAGCGCCGGAGGCGTCGCCACGTACTCGGCGAGCCCGCCGCGGTACCCGAGCAGCTCCCCGAAGACCTCGTCCCCGGGCGCGTACTCCGTGACGGCGCTCCCGACCGCCTCGACGACACCGGCCACATCGGACCCGGGCACCGGCCTGCGCGGGGCGCGCAGGCCGCCGAGCCTGGCGTAGAACGGGCTCCCGGCGAGGTTCTCGCGGTCCGAGCCGTTCAGCGACGCGGCCCTGACCTTGACGAGCACCTCGCCTTCGGCGGGCTCGGGCCGGGGGAGTTCGCCCAGCCCGATCTCGTCGGGGCTCCCGTACCGCTTCTGGACGACGGCTCGCATGGCGGACTCCTGTCTCGCGCCGGTGCGTCCAGCATAGACGGACTGAGCCCCGCGGCCCTCTCCCGGATTCGTCGTCTCCGCACCCTCTGGGGGCCTTGACAATCACCGCCACACCGGAGCAATGTGATCACCAGCACATCGAGTCATGTCAATGAACTCGATGCCGGTCCCGCGCCCGCCTCGCGGGTCCCGAACCGCCCCCCAACTGAAGAAAGGAGTCAGCGCATGCCCACCCTCAAGCAGCCCGTGCGCGGTATCGCCGCCGCGCTCTTCATCATGGTCGTGGCCCTGGTCTTCATCTCCCTCTTCGACTGGCCGACCTTCGCCGGCTGGGTCTCGTACTACCTCATGTGCGCCATCCCCGCGAGCCTCGTCATCGGCGTGTTCTGGCACGCCGAGCAGCCCGCGTTCGCCGCCGCCCGCCGCCAGCCCGTGCGCGGCCTGATCCACCTGGTGCTGGCGCTCCTCGCCGGCCTCGTCGTCGCCGTCCTCTACGTCGTCACCGTCGGCGCGGGGGAGACCCCGCCGGCCCCGCCGCTGGTGCAGGCGATCATCGTCTCGGTCGTCGTCTGCTTCTGGCTCACCGTCATCTGGCAGGGATGGCCCTTCGCCCGCATCCGCAACAAGCTCATCGCCGGGGTCGCCCTCCTCGTCGCCTGCTACGCCGTGGCCGTCGCGGTCTTCCTGGTGTGCTTCGACTTCGCGTTCCTCGAGGGCAGCCCGCTGTACGTCGCCGAGCAGGACCCCGGCGGCCTGTTCGACGGCTGGAGCGCCACCGCCTTCCTCGTCTCCACCGTCGCCGCCATGTTCCTCATGGTCCACTTCGACCTGTGGCCGCTCAGCCGCTTCCCGAAGCTCATGGACCAGCCCGTGCTCGGCGCGGTCTGGACGGTGGCGGCCTTCGCGATCGCCGCGGTCGCCTACCTGCTCGGCACCGGGGCCTTCGGCCAGGACGCGCCCGTGTACCTGGTGACCGTCCCGATCCCGTTCATCTTCGGCTCCATCCTCATGCTCAACACGTTCGAGAACTCGCTGTTCGCGAAGTTCAAGCAGCCCTTGAAGGGCGTGATCGCCGCGGTCGCCGCCGCCGTGATCGGCACCGTCCTCGCCCTCCTCTACCGCTTCCTCGCCCCCGTCGTCACCGGCGACCTCGCCTCCGGCGCACCGACGTTCGACCTGGAGGTGTGGATCGCGTCCGCGCTCCTGGCGGTCACCTTCCCGCTCCTGGCCTTCCACGCCGACTTCTTCCAGCTGTGGCCCGTCGGCGAGCGCGCCGCCGCCGACACCGCCCCCGCCGAGACCTCCTGACCTCCTCCGACGGGCGCCCGGGCTCCGGCCCGGGCGCCCTTTTCGCGCGCCGGGATGAAATTTATTCTCCTGAATCGTTGACTTGGCCGCGTGTTCATCGTAATTTTCTTCATAAGGAAACTTCAATGAAAGGAATTATCCAGTGACGACGGTGCGGAACCTGGGCGTGGTCGGGCGCCTCCGAACGGAGCTCGCGACGCTTCCCGATGCGCTGCAACGGGTCGCGACGCGGATCCTGGAGGACCCCGACGGCGCGGCGCGGGCGTCCATCGCGGACCTCGCCGACCGCGCCGGGACCTCCACGGCCACGGTCACCCGCTTCTGCCGCGTCCTCGGCTTCTCCGGGTACGCCGAGCTGCGCGTGGCCCTCGCCGCCGAAGGGGGCCGCGCCGAGCAGGCCCGCTGGGAGACCGACATCGACCGCGAGATCGAGCCGGGCGACCCGCTCGACCGCGTCCTCGGGATCGTCGCCAGCGCCGACTCCCGCGCGATCCAGGAGACCGCCTCGCGCCTCGACCTCGACCGGATCGACCGGGTCGCCGGGGCCGTCGCCGAGGCGGGCCGCGTCGAGCTCGTCGGCCTCGGCAGCAGCGGCACGGCCGCAAGGGAACTCGCGTTCCGCCTGGAGCGCATCCGCGTCCCCTGCTGGTTCCGGCCCGACGCGCACACCGCGCTCACCAACGCGGCGCTCCTGCGCCCCGGGGACGTGGCGATCGGCCTGTCGCACTCGGGCCGCACCCGCGAGGTCGTCGAGGTCCTCGCCGAGGCCCGCGAGCAGGGTGCGCTCACCGTCGCCGTGACCTCGTTCGACCGCTCGCCGATGGCCCAGGCCGCCGACGTGGTGCTCACGACCGCGGTCCACGAGACGACGTTCCGCCTCGCCGCGCTCTCGGCGCTGCACTCGCAGCTGCTGGTCCTCGACCTCATCTACGTGGCCGTCGCGCAGCGCACCTACGAGCGCACCACCGAGGCGTTCGAGGTGACCGCCAGGGCCGTCCAGGCCCACCGCTTCGCCGACGAGCCGCACCGCAACCGCCGCAACCGATCCCAGGAGGACCAGTGACCACCGAACCGATCACCGGCGGGGCCTACCTCGACCTCGTGACCGAGACGATCCGCCGCGTGGGGGAGCGGCAGGCCGACGCCGTCGCCGAGGCCGCGCGCCTCATCGCCGACTCGATCGGCGCGGGCGGCGTGCTCCAGGCGTTCGGGTCCGGGCACTCCGAGGCCCTCGCTATGGAGCTGGCCGGGCGCGCCGGGGGCCTGGTGCCCTCCAACAAGATCGCGCTGCGGGACCTCGTCCTCGCGGGCGGCGAGCCGCTCGAGACGCTCGCCGACCCGTTCCTGGAACGCGACCCCGACGTGGCCCGCCGCCTGCTCGAGACGGTGCCGACCGAGCCCGCCGACGTCTTCGCGATCGCCTCGAACTCCGGCATCAACGGCGTCGTCGTCGAACTCGCCCTCCTCGTGAAGGACAAGGGCCACCCCCTGATCGCCTTCACCTCCGCCGAGCACAGCGCCAAGACCCCCTCGCGGCACCCCTCCGGCAGGCGCCTCAGCGAGATCGCCGACGTCGTGCTCGACAACGGCGCCCCCTACGGCGACGCGGCGATGCCGCTCCCCGGCGGCGGCGCGGTCGGCGCGGTCTCCTCCGTGACCTCGGCCGTGCTCGCCCAGATGGTCGTCGGCGAGGCCGTGCAGCGCCTCATCGACGCCGGCCACGTCCCCCCGGTCTACCTGTCCGCCAACATCCCCGGCGGCGACGACCACAACCTGGCGCTCGAAGCCCGCTACGCCGGGCGCATCCGCCGCACCGCCTGACCCTCCTCGCCCCCGACCCCTCCGACCTCGCGAAAGGCCCCTCATGGACGTCCGCTCCTCCCGCCGTACCCTCCTGCAACTCTCCACAGTGGCCGGTGCCTCGGCCGTGCTCTCCGGCTGCGTCACCGCCGGCGGCGACGGTCCGGCCGAGCAGGCCACCGGCGCCGTCACCGAGGACAACCCGCTCGGCGTCCCCGACGGCGCCGACCTCGAAGTGGTCGTCTTCGACGGCGGCTTCGGCTCGGAGTACACGCAGCACGCCGTCACCCTCTACGAGGAGCGCCACCCCGGCGCGGCCGTCACACACGAAGGGCTCCAGAAGGTCGGCGAGGTCCTCCAGCCGCGCTTCGTGTCCGGCGAGCCCCCGGACGTCGTGGACAACACCGGCGCCGGGCGCCTCGACATCGCCGCGCTCGCCGCCGCGGGCCAGCTCACCGACCTCGCCGACCTCCTCGACGCCCCCAGCCTCGACGACCCGGCCGTCAAGGTCCGCGACCTGCTGCTGCCCGGCGTCGTCGAGGACGGCACCCTCGACGGGACCGCGAGCTTCCTCAATTACTCCTATGTGGTCTGGGGGATCTGGTACTCCCGCAGCCTCTTCGACTCCCGCGGCTGGACCGTCCCGGCCACCTGGGACGACATGCTCGCCCTCTGCGAAGAGATCAAGGGCGCCGGGATCGCGCCGTGGACCTGGCAGGGCAAGTACCCCGAGTACATGATGGACCCGCTCCAGTCCCTCGCCGCCAAGGCCGGGGGCCTCGACCTCGTCTATGCGATCGACAACCTCGAACCCGGCGCGTGGCAGCAGGACGGCGTCCTCGCCGCCGCCGACGCGATCCACAGGCTGGTCACCGGCGGCCACCTCCTCGAAGGCTCCGAGGGCCTCTCCCACACCGAGGCCCAGAACGCCTGGTGCACCGGGCAGGCCGCGTTCATCCCCTGCGGGTCCTGGATCGAGGGCGAGCAGCAGGACGTCACCCCCGAGGGCTTCGACATGGCCATGGCCGCCGTCCCCGCCCTCACCGCCGCCGACGCCCTCCCGGACGGCGCCGTCCAGGGCTCCAGCAGCGAGTCGTTCCTCGTCCCCGCGCAGGCCCTGAACCCCCGCGGCGGGCTCGAATACCTCCGCTGCCTGTTCTCCACCGAGGTCGCCCGCGGCTTCGCCGAGTCCGCCAAGGCCATGCCGGTCGTCAAGGGCGCCACCGACGGCCTCGACCTCTCGCCGGGCCTCGCGTCCGTCGCCACCGCCCTCGAAGCCGCCGGGGACAACGTCTTCGGCTACAAGTACCGCACCTGGTACCCCGAGCTCGCCGTCGAAGTGGACACCGCCACCGGCGAACTCCTCGCCGGGCGCGCCGACCCCGAGACCTGGGCCGACCGCATCCAGGCCGCCGCGGACGCCGTGGCCGCCGACGACGCCGTCGTCAAGTACGAGCGCTGAGCGGGGGCGGCCATGCGACACGGCAGGTACCGGTTCCTGATCGGGGCGCTCGCGCCGCCCCTCCTGCTCTACGGCGTCTTCGTCGTCTCGCCCTACGCCCAGGCGTTCTACCTGGCCCTCACCGACTGGGACGGGCTGTCCGCCGAAGCCGGGATCGTGGGACTCGCGAACTTCGCCGACCTCTGGTCCGACCCGCTCTTCCTTGCGGCCCTGCGCAACAACGGGATCATGCTCCTGGCCGTCCCGACCGCCACGATCGCGCTCGCCCTGTTCTTCGCCGCCTGCCTCACCCTCGGCGGCGGCACGCGGCGCCGCGGCGTGCGCGGCTCCGGGCTCTACCGGATCGTCTACTTCTTCCCGCAGCTGCTGTCCGTGGCGATCCTCGGCGTGCTCTTCCAGTTCGTCTACACGCCCGGCGACGGGCTCCTCAACGGCCTCCTCGGCGCCGTCGGGCTCGACGGGCTCGAACGCGCCTGGCTCGCCGACCCCGCGACCGCCTTGCCCGCCGTCATCGCCGTCATGGTCTGGTCCGCCGTCGGCTTCTACGTCGTCCTCTTCACCGCCGCAATGGAATCCGTGCCCACCGACGTCGTCGAGGCCGCCGTGCTCGACGGCGCCGGACGGTTCACCGTGTTCCGCCGCATCACCCTCCCGCTCGTGTGGGACAGCGTCCAGGCCGCCTACGTCTACCTCGGCATCCTCGCCCTCGACGGGTTCGCGCTGGTCCAGATCATGACCGTCGGCCCCGGCGGCCCCGACAACGCCACCGAGGTCATCGGCCTCACCCTCTACCGCGCCGCGTTCACTTACGGCGAGTTCGGATACGCCTCCGCCATGGGCGTCACCCTCTTCTTCATCACCCTCACGCTCACCGCGCTCGCCCTGCGCGCCACCAGAAGAGAGCAGGTGGAGCTCGCATGAGACCGAGCCGCTCCCGACCGCGCCCCGCCGACGCCGCGCTCCACCTCGTCCTCGCCGTATGGGCCCTCCTCGTGACCCTGCCGCTCGCGTGGGCCGTCCTCTCCTCCCTCAAGACCGACGCCGAGATCTTCGCCAGCCCCTGGTCCCTCCCCGCGTCCCCGCAGTGGGGCAACTGGGTCCGCGCCTGGCAGGAGGCCCAGATCGGCCGCTACCTGCTCAACACCCTCATCGTCGTCGGCGGCGCCCTCGTCCTCGTCATGCTCCTCGGCGCCCTGACCGCCTACTGCCTCGCCCGCTACGACTTCCCCGGCAACCGGATCATCTACTTCGGACTCGTCGCCGGGATGCTCTTCCCCGTGTTCCTCGCCCTCGTCCCGCTGTTCTTCGTCGTCGACCAGCTCGGCCTCCTCGGCACGTACCACGGGCTGATCCTCGTGTACGCCGCCTACGCCCTGCCGTTCACCGTGTTCTTCCTCCACGCCTTCTTCCGCGGACTCCCCACGGCCACCGCCGAAGCCGCGTTCATCGACGGCTGCTCCCACGCCGGGGTGTTCTTCCGGGTCATGCTCCCCATGGCCCGCCCCGGCCTGGTCTCGGTCGGCATCTTCAACTTCCTCGGCCTGTGGAACCAGTACCTGCTGCCCCTCGTCCTCAACCCCGACCCCGACCGCTACGTCCTCGCCCAGGGCCTCGCCGCCCTCGCCGTCAGCCAGGGCTACCGCAGCGACTTCTCCGGCCTCTTCGCCGGACTCGTCATCGCGATCCTCCCGGTCCTCGCCGCCTACGTCCTGTTCCAACGGCAGATCCGCGCCGGCCTCACCGCCGGGGCGGTCCGCTGACCCGTCCCTCCGATCCGTGCGACACGAGTTCACTCAGAAAGGGAGCTCCACATGACCACCATCCGCACCCCGCGCCGACGCCTCATCGGCGTCGCGGCGGCGGTCCTCGCCGTAGTCGCGGCGGGAACGGCCACCGCGACCTACGCGGACCGCACCGCCGACGCCGCCGAGCCGGCCGCCTGCGACGGCGTCCTCTTCGACGACTTCGCCTACGACTCCGCCGCCGACCCCGACATCGCCGCCCGAGGCTGGACCGTCCGCACCAACGCCGGAGGCCCCGGCGTCCCCGGCGCCGCCTGGCCCGCGAGCAACGTCTCATTCCCCACCGTGGACGGCGCCAAGTCGCTCCAGCTCCGCGCCGCCACCGACGGCACCGGCGGCGGCACCAGCCACGCCGAACTCCTCCACCAGCAGAAGTTCTTCGAAGGCACCTACGCCGCCCGCGTCAAGTTCGCCGACGCCCCCGTCAGCGGCACCGACGGCGATCACCTCGTCGAGACGTTCTTCACCATCACCCCGCTCGACACGCCCATGGACCCCGACTACGGCGAGATCGACTTCGAGTACCTGCCCAACGGCGGCTGGGGCGAGACCGGCAACATCCTCTACGAGACCACCTGGGAGACCTACCAGGCCGACCCCTGGATCGCCGACAACATCAACAACAACCAGCGCCAGAGCTTTGCGGGCTGGCACGACCTCGTCTTCACCGTCTCCGGCGGCCACGTCAAGTACTACGTGGACGGAGCGCTCGTCGCCGACCACTCCGGGAAGTACTACCCGGAGACCCCCATGTCCATCAACTTCAACCTCTGGTTCATCGACACCGCCGCCCACGCGGGCGGCACCAGCGTCTACCACCAGCAGGTCGACTACGTCATGCACACCGCGGGCGAGGTCCTCAGCCCCGCCCAGGTGAACACCCGCGTCGCCGGGTACCGCGCCGACGGCGTCGACCACACCGACACCGTGGGCACCGGCGGCGGCGAATGCCCCACCGACCCGCCCACGACCGACGAGCCCACCGACCCGACCGACCCGCCGACCGGCGCCGACTGCGGCACCGCGCCCGACTGGTCCTTCGGATCCGTCTACACCGCCGGGAACACCGTCGTCCACGAGCGCAGCGCGGGCGGCGACCCGAGCGGCCCGAAGTCCGGCGACGGCGAGCACCTGTGGCGCGCCAACTGGTGGACCCAGGGCTCCGAGCCGGGCTGGACGCCGCAATGGACCGACCTGGGTCCATGCTGATCGGATGAACCGACTGGTACTCGGCCTCGACGTCGGCGGGACCTCCTCCCGCGCGGTCACGACCACCCTCGACGGCGCGGTCGTCGGCCGGGGCGAAGCCGGCGGGGGCAACCCGCTGGCCGTCCCGCCCGACCTCGCCGCCGCGGAGGTCGCCCGCGCCCTCGACGGCGCGCTGGCCGGGACCGACCCGACCCGGATCGCCGCCGCCGTCCTCGGCCTCGCCGGGGTCAGCGGTTTCGACCGGCCTGAGACCGCGGCGGCGTTCCAGCGCGTCTGGGACGCCGCCGGGCTCCGGTGCCCGGTCCACGCGGTCGGCGACGCGCAGGTCGCGTTCGCCTCGGGCACCGGCGAACCGCTGGGCACGGTCCTCATCGCCGGGACCGGCTCGGCGGCCGCCCGCATCGACGGCGACCGCATCACCCGCGTCGGCGACGGCCTCGGCTGGCTCCTCGGCGACAAGGGCTCGGGCTTCTGGATCGGCCGCCGCGCCGCGGCCGACACGGCGGCCCGGCTCCAAGCCGGGCGGCCGCCGACACTGCTGACCGAGCTGGTGGTGCGGGCCGTCCTGGGCGACGACAGGACCGCAACGGCCGGAACGTATCACCACCGAGGCGATGGCGCCGGAACAGCGGCTCGGGAGGCCGCCGCGGGCGGCCGAGACCCCGGAACAACGGCCGAGACCGCGCAGCGCCGACGTGCGGCCGAACCGGCGACCGGCACCGCGGCGGGTCGCGATGCGCCGACCGCGGCGACGGGAGCCGCCGCGACGGCCCAGACCAAGAGTCCCGCCGCGGGCGGTCCGCCGCCCGCTTCCGACGCGTTCGTCATCGCCGTCCACCAGCGCCCGCCCCGCAGCCTCGACAGGCTCGCGCCGCTCGTCACCGAAGCCGCGCTGGCGGGGGACGATCACGCCCTGGCGATCCTCGACGAGGCCGCCGTGCACCTCGCCGCGGCCGTCGCGAACGTGCGCGACCCCGACGAGACCACACCGATCGTGCTGTCCGGCAGCGTGCTCCGCGGCAGCGCCCCGGTCCGCGACGGCGTCCGCGCCCGCCTCGCCGCCGCCTGGCCCGGCGCCGCCGTGACCGAAGCGGGCCCGGCCGAACTCGGCGCCGCGAAGCTCGCGGCCCAGCGGGTTCAGCGGTCCTCGACGACCCCGTTCTCATAGGCCCACACCACGGTCTGCACCCGGTCCCGCGCCCCGATCTTCGTCATGGCCCGGCCCAGGTGCGACTTGACCGTGCTGGTCTCCACGAACAGCTCCTGCGCGATCTCCGCGTTCGACATCCCGCGCGCCAGCAGCAGCACGATCTCCAGCTCCCGGGCCGTGAGCACCTCGGCCGCACCGGAGGTGCCGGGGCGGCGCCGCCGCTGTGCGAACTCGGTGATGACCCGGTGCGTCACCGCGTGGTCCACCAGGCCCTTCCCCTCGGCGAGCTTGCGGACCGCGTCGATGAGGTCCTCGGGCTCGCAGTCCTTCAGGATGAACCCGCTCGCGCCCGCCTCCAGCGCCCCGAACACGTACTCGTCGGGGTTGAACGTGGTCACCACCAGGACCGCCGGGCGGTCGCCCTCGCGCGCCGCGACGATCTCCCGGGTGGCCGTGATCCCGTCGCCGCCGGGCATGCGCACGTCCATGCAGACCACGTCCGGCGCGAACTGCGCAGCGGCGACCACCGCCGACGGGCCGTTCGACGCCTCGCCGACCACCTCGATGTCCCCGGCGTCCTCCAGGATCACCCGGTACCCCGCGCGCACCACCGCCTGGTCGTCGACCAGCAGCACCCGAATCATCATGCCTCCCTTGCCGTGTGCACCTGGCGCTCCCGGTCGGCCTCGCGGACCGGCAGCCGCAGCCGCACGGTCCAGCCGCCGTCCGCGTGCGGGCCCGCCGCGAACTCGGCGCCGACCAGGTCGGCGCGCTCGCGCATCCCCACCAGGCCGCTCCCGCCGTGCCCCGCCTCCACGACCGGACTCCGCCCTTTTCCATTGGCGGCCAGCAGTTCCACCGCGTCCTCGCCGTACGCGAGGCGCAGCCGCACCTGCGCCCCCGGCGCGTGCTGGCGGGCGTTCGTCAACGCCTGCTGGGCGATCCGGTACAGCGAGATGTCCGCGATCGGCGGCAGCACCAGCGGCTCGCCCTCCCGCGTGAACGCGACGTCGTCGCCGAGGCGCCGCGACTCCTCCACCAGCGCGTCGAGCGCCGACAGGCCCGGCACGGGCGCCCCGCCGTCCCCGGTGTCGCCCCGCTCGCGCAGGAGCCCCACGACCTGCCGCAGGTTCGCCAGGGTCTCCTTGCCCTGCGAGCGGATCCACGCGGCCCCCGCCTTCGCGGCGGCCGGGTCCCGGTCGATGAGCCGCTCGATCGCGGCGGCCTGGACGACCATGCCCGACAGGTGGTGCGCGGCCACGTCGTGGAGCTCCCGGGCGATGCGGGTCCGCTCGGCGCGGACCGACGCCTCGGCCCGTTCCCTTGCGGCCCTGAGCACCTGCTCGGCGCGCTCCCGCGCGAGCGACCGGTTGCGGCGGCGGGCCGCCACATAGGCGCCCACGAACGTCATCGCAGCATAGAGGAGCGCGCTCGAACCGAGCTGGTTGAGGACGACGACCGGCGCGCCAGGCTCGCCCCACGTCGCCGCCGCCGACGCGCCGGTCTCCAGGACCGCGGCGACCGCGGCGGCGGTGAACGCGAATCGCGCCGACGCGAGCGTCCCCACCGTGTAGGCGGCGATCGCCGGGCCGAAGCCCTGGGCCATGATCTGCGGCGCCACCGCGATGATCCCGATCTGCACGGCCGTGATGAGCGCCAGGCACAGCCCGGGCCGCACCCGCCGCAGGCACAGCAGCAGTCCCTGGGCCGACGCGAGCGCGCCCATGGTCCACACCTCGGCGGCGGTGACCTGGAGCGACGCCTCGGCGGGGCCGATCCGCGCCAGGATCGCGTACAGCCCCAGCGTGACCGCGGCGACGACGACGGCGAGCGCGACGTCCCTGGTGAGCGGCCGGACGGCCCTGACCCGGGAGAGCGCCTTGTCGAGGCGCTCCCCCGGGGAGAGGGCGTCCGCCGGAGCGGGCGCAGGCATGCTTCCTCCGGTCAGTAGGAGATGTTCGGCGAGAGGAGCTGGAACTCGATCGCGAAGTCGGCGACCGCACCGAGGGCCAGCAGCGTGACCACCGTACCGGTCACCGCGCGCCACCCGGCCTTGCGGCGGATCTCGCCGACGAGGTGCACCGCCGCGGGGACCAGGCCGAGCGCGCCGATGAGCTGGAGGACCTGCACGGCCCGGATGAGCGCGGCGGACGGGTCCTGGAGGCCCATGGCGAGCATGAGGACCGCGGCCCATCCGGCGATGGCGAGCAGCGAGCACGCGGCGCCGATCCGCACGAGCACCCGCCAGCGCCGCCCTTCGGGGCCGGGGCCGGGACGGTGCCGCAGCTTCCGGTACAGGGCTCCGGCGGGCCAGGCGAGGAGGCCGATGAGGAGCACGGCGAGGGCGGCGATCGTGAACGGCAGCCCGAGCTGCCGCTCGGTGTCCATGGGCAGCAGGGTGAACGCGGCGTCGTGGACGATGCCGGCGACCTCGCCGTCCTCGATGCGGACGGCGAGCACGCGTTCGCCGCCGACCTCGCGCCACAGGGTGTCGCCCACCTGCTCGTAGACGGCGGGTTCGAGCGTGCCCGGGTCGGCCGCGAACGCGATCCGGCCGTCGTCCCGCGCGGTGATCTCGGTGGTGCTCAACAGGTCCAGGACGGACAGGAAGGTGCTGTGGAACCCGCGCGAGGCGTAGTACGTGCCCGCGACGAGCTCGGCGTCCGAGTCCTCGACCGGGGCCGCGTCGGTCTCGCCCGGGAAGTACCGGTCGGCGAAGTCGCGCATGAGGTCGCTGCGCATCCCGAGCGTCGCGGCTTCGTCGGTGCCGCTGCTGTTGAAGGACACGTAGATCCCGGCGCTGTCCTCGGGGTAGAGGTTCAGGTGGGAGTGGAAGAAGTTGGTGTCGCCGCCGTGGCCGACGACCCGGTGCCCGTTCTGGTCCTCCTGGAACCAGCCGAGGGTCATGCGGGGCGCGTCGGCGAAGGCGCCGAGGCTGTCGGCGTCGAGCGCGGGGGAGAACATCTGCTCCCGCGTGTCCTCATCGAGCAGCTGGGTGCCGACGCCGAGCTGCGCGAGCATGAACTTCGCCATGTCGTCGGCGGTCGCCGAGAGCGCCCCGGCCGGCGGGGTGCCGACGTACTCGAACGGCTGGGCCGGGCCGCTGGAGTTGTTGTAGCCCTCCGAGACGCGGTCGGCGAGGTCGGCGGGGAGCGGCTGGCGGAACGACGAGGAGTCCATCCCGAGCGGCTGGAGGATCTCGGCGTCGATGTAGTCCTCGAACGGCATGCCGCTCACGCGCTCCACGATGTACCCGGCGAGGGCGTTCCCGTAGTTGGAGTACGCGGGGGTCGTGCCGGGCCGGTACGCCTGCTCGGGCGGGTCGGTCGCGAGCGCGGCGCGCAGGTCGACCTCCTCGCCGTCGAGGCCGATGAGCCCGGCGACGCGCTCCTCGAACCCGGCGGTGTGGCTGAGCAGGTGCCGCAGCGTCAGGTCCTCGTCGTAGTTCCGTGCTATGTCGAAGTCGAGGTACGCGGCGACGTCGGCGTCGAGGTCGAGGTCGCCGTCCTCGACGAGCTGCATGACGGCGGTCGCGGTGAACACCTTCGAGATCGAGCCGGGACGGAACAGCGTCCCGGCCGGGTCGACCGGCGTGTCCGCGGCGGCGGTGCCGAAGCCGCGGGTGGTGAGGACCCCGCCGTCGCCGACGACGGCGACGCTGGCCCCCGCGACCCCTTCGGCTTCGAGCATCTCGGGCAGGGTCTCGTCGAGCCAGGCGTCGACGTTCGCGGCGGTGAAGTCCTCGGCGGCGTCGGGGGTGTGGGGCTCGGGCGCCGCGGGGGCGGGGCTCCCGCACGCGGTCGCGAGGACCGCGACAGCGGCTAGGGCCGCGGCGGCGGCGAGGTGTCGGGCGGTCATGTCGTCTCCATCAAGGTGCGTGGTCTCGGTCGGACCACGCAATCCTGTCCGGAACGGGGGGTTCGCGACTTCTGGCGCGAGTCGGAAATCGGCTTGCGACTTTTGGGGGAGGACGACCCGGACACGAAGGGGCACCGCCGAACCGGCGGTGCCCCTCCCGCATTCGGTACTGCTAGCGGTCCATCAGGGCGAACACGCCCCAGCCGAGGTATTCTCGCTGGTAGCGGGCGTGCTTGACGGGCGCCGTGTCGAGCTCGGCGCGCATCTGCGCGTACAGCTCGTCATCGGGGTTGGCGTCGAGCCACTGCCGGACGTTGAGCCACTGGGCCGCGGAGTAGCGGTCCCAGCTGTCCTGGTCGGCCAGGACCATCTCGACGACGTCGCAGCCGAGGCCGCTGAAGTGCTCCAGCAGTTCGGGGAGCGCGAACAGCTCGTCCTTGAACTCCATGTAGCAGCCTTCGACGGTCGCCTGGTCGGGCGGGTCGAGGCGCCAGTACGGCTCGCCGACGAGCATCATCCCGCCGGGGGCGAGGCTGCGGCGCAGCAGTTCGACGGTGCCTTCGACGCCGCCGCCGATCCAGGTCGCGCCGATGCACGACGCGATGCCGACCGGCTCGTCGGACACGTGCCCGGCGGCGTCGCCGTGCACGAACGACACCCGCTCGGCGACGCCGAGTTCGGCGGCGCGCTCGCGGGCGGCGGCGATGAAGACCGTGCTGACGTCGACGCCGGTGCCGGTCGTGCCGTGGTCGCGTGCCCAGGTGGACAGCATCTCGCCTTTGCCGCAGGCGAGGTCGAGCATCGTCGTGCCGGGCGCGGGCCGGACGGCCCGGCCGAGGGTCGCCAGTTTCTCCGGCGTGAACGGGTTGAGCAGCCGGTGGCTGCTCTCGCGGATGGTGAAGCTACGTGGGAGATCCACTGTGGTCGGTCGTCCTTCTCTTGGAAGCGGTGTGAACGGCTGAGGGTCGCGGCCGGACGTGACCGGCCGCGGGAGCCTGGACGACCATGAAATGCACCTGCTTCGGTAGCGGGGGGACGTGCGGAACCCCGCGACGCTACCGCCCCTATACCGCACGCGTCCACCGGTTTTCCGCCGTCACTCGTAGTGGTCGAGGATCTCCCGCGCCAGCGCCTTCACGCGCGCCACCGCCTCCGGCGGGCCGAGGACCGTCGCGGTGTTCCCGAACGCGAGGACCTGCCGCACGTCCTCCAGGACCCGGCACCGCAGCACCGCCGGCCGCCACCCGTCCTCCTCCGCGTCACCGATGCTCAGGCGCGAGCCGAGGATCCGCCGCGCCCGACCCAGCTGGTACTCCTGGATCCGAAGGCGCACTTCGAGATCCCCGGCGGTCTCCCAGCCCGAGGTCAGCTCGGCGGCGACCGCCGCGAGCCCCGCGCCCTCGCGCAGGCGCCTCGCGGTGCGCAGCGGCTCCCACCTGACGATCCGCTGGAGGTTCAGCAGCCGCGGCCGCCCCTCCTCGTCGGCGACGAGGTACCAGCGGCCGCCTTTCGCCAAGAGCCCGTACGGGTCCACGGTCCGCCACCGGGCCTCCTCGCGCTCCCGCTCGTACCGGACCCGCAGCCGCACCCCGCGCCGCAGGTCCGCGATGAGCGCGCCGGGGGAGGTGCCCGCGGGCTCGGGGCCGAACCACGGCCGGTTGTCGCTGACGACGAGGTCGCCGACCGCGATCAGGTCGTCGGGCGGGCGCGCCCCGGTGACTTTGCGCAGGGCCCGGCCGCTCACCTGCTCGACGCCGAGGCGCCGCCGCTGGTCGACGTCGAGTCCCGTGAGCGCCAGGTGCTCCCGCTCGCCCGGCGTCAGGCGCCCGGAGTCGAACCCCGGGAGCATCGAGACGCCGCCGTACCGGCCGCGGCGCATGAGGACCGGGAACCCGGCGTCCTGGAGCCAGTGCAGGTCCCGCATCACCGTGCGGTCCGACACGCCGGTCTCGGCCGCGAGCGCCGCCACGGTGGTCTCGGGCCGCGCCCGCAGGGCCAGGAGCAGGGAGAAGAACCTGTCGGGAGTCATGGCCCCAGTTTCCCAGAGAACCTGACGGATCCCGTCAGGTTTCCCGCCTACGGTGGCGGTCCCGACGGAAAAGGAGGGCACCATGCCCAAGCCGAACATCTTCATCGTCTACGTCGCCGACGCGCCCGCGTCCGCCCGCTTCTACGGGGACCTCTTCGACATGAAGCCGGTCTTCGAGACCCCGGGCTACATCGCCTTCGACCTCGGCGGCGGGATCAGCCTCTCGCTGTGGGGCCGCTCGAACACGGACTTCACCGCGAACCCGGTGCGCACCAGTGAGCTCTGCGTCGCCGAGCCCGGCGGGCCCGAGGCGATCGACGCGCTCCACGACGAGTGGAAGGCCAAGGGCGTCGCCATCGTCGACCCGCCGCGCGACGAGGTCTTCGGCCGCACCTTCGTGGCCGCCGACCCCGACGGCAACCTCATCCGGGTCGCGCCCGTCGATTAACACCAGGTCGGGCGGCGGCCTTCGCCGCCGCCCGCTTCCCATGCGCGCATGGCGATACGGCCATCAACGGCCGTGGGTCACACCGGCGCCCGCACCGTCTTAATTGAAAACGAGTACCGTTATCTTTGTCGGAGTCATCCGCCCCGGACGCGCCGCCCCGCGCGCCCCGACTCCTGCGAGGTCCCGTGCGCACCCTCCGATCCATTGCGGCCCAGCCGCTCCCGGTGCGCCTGCTGCTCGTCAACCAGCTCGGCGTCAACCTCGGCTTCTACATGGTGATCCCGTACCTCGCGGTCCACCTGGAGACGAGCGCGGGCATGTCCCTCGCCGCGGTCGGCGTCGTCCTCGGCGTGCGGAACCTCAGCCAGCAGGGCCTGTTCCTCATCGGCGGCACCGCCTCCGACCGGCTCGGCCCCCGCGGCGTCATCATCGCCGGATGCCTGCTGCGCGCGGCCGCGTTCGGCATGTTCGCCCTGACGCCCTCGCTGCCGGTCCTCATCGCCGCGTCCGTCGTCAGCGGCGTCGCCGGGGCCCTGTTCAACCCCGCCGTGCGCGCCTACATCGCCGACGCCTCCGGCGAACGCAAAGCCGAGGCGTTCGCCCTGTTCAACCTGTTCGCGAACACCGGCATGTGCCTCGGCCCGCTCGTCGGCTCCGCGCTCGTCCTGGTCGACTTCCGGCTGGGCGCCGCCGTCGCGGCCGCCGTCTTCGCCGCCCTGGCCCTCGCCCAGGCCCTGGTCCTGCCCGCCCGCGCCGCCGTCCCCGCCGCGACCGGCGTCCTCGGCGGCTGGCGGACCGCATTCGCGGACAAGGGGTTCCTGGCGTTCACGCTCACCACCGCCGCCCTGTTCGCCCTCCAGAACCAGCTGTACCTGCTGCTCCCCACGGCCGCCGTGGACGCGACCGGGAGCGCGTGGGCCACCGCCGCGGTCTTCGGCGCCTCCACCGTCGCGACGCTCGCCCTCCAGGTCCGCGCCACCGACTGGTGCCGCGAACGCCTCACCCGGCCCGCCGCGATCGGCCTCGGCCTGGCGCTCATCGGCGCCGCGTTCGTCCCGCCGATCCTGCTCCCCGCCGCGACGCCCGGCCTCCACTTCGCGGCCGTGCTCCTCTCGGCACTGCTGCTGTCGATCGGCGTCATGACCGCCCAGCCGTTCGTCCTCGAACTCGTCGCCGACCGGGCCCCGCAGGGCCTCACCGGCACCTACTACGGCGTCTACTACCTGCTGTCCGGCGTCGTCGCGGCCGTCGGCACCGCCGCCGTCGGCCTCGTCGCCGACCTCGCCGCGCCCTGGGCGTCCTGGCTCGCCTGCGCCCTCCTCGGCCTCGCCTCGGCCGCGTTCGCCGCCCGCACGCCCCGCGCCCCCGTCCTCGCGACGACCCCTTGAGCCCCTTGACCACCCGAAGATAAGGAACCCGCCATGCACCGCCCCCGCCTGACCCGCCGCACCGTCCTCGGCGCCGCCGGACTCACCGCCGCCCCCGCCCTCCTCGCCGCCTGCGGCGGCACCGACACCGCCGACGAACCGCAGGCCGGCGGGACGCTCCGCGCCGCGTTCGCCGGAGGCGGCGCGGACGAGACCCTCGACCCGCACCGCGTCAACCTCTTCGCCGACGCCGCCCGCGCCAAGGCCGTGTTCGACAAGCTCGCCGACCTCGGCGCCGACATGGCCGCCGTCCCGCGCCTCGCCGAGTCCTGGACCGCCGACGACGCCCTCACCACGTGGACCGTGACCCTCCGCGACGCCGTCTTCCACGACGGCAGCCCCGTGCGCGCCGCCGACGTCCTCTACAGCTACCGCCGCATCGCCGACCCCGACGACACCTTCCGCGCCAGGCAGGACCTCGCCCCCATCGACCTCGACGCGAGCACCGCCGCCGACGACCGCACCGTCGAGTTCGTCCTGCGCCACCCGCTCGCCGAGTTCCCGAGCGTCCTCGCCGCCTTCGGCGCCTACATCGTCCCCGAAGGCGCCGCCGACTTCACCGCCCCGATCGGCTCGGGCCCCTTCACGTTCGCCGCCTTCGAGCCCGGCCGCAGCTTCGCCGCCGACCGCTTCGCGGAGTACTGGGACGGCCCGGCCCTGCTCGACCGCATCGAGATCGTCGTCGCCGACGAGGAGTCCGCCCGCATCAACGCGCTCCTCGGCGGCCAGGTCGAGTACGCCCACGACCTCTCCGCGACCACCGCCCGCGCCAACGAGGGCAACGACGCCGTCGCGCTCGTCGCCTCGCCCGGCTCCAACATGCTCGGCTTCGCGATGAAGACCGACCGCGCCCCCTTCGACGACCCGCGCGTCCGCCAGGCGATGTTCCTGCTGTGCGACCGCGAGCAGCTCGTGGAGTCCGTCCTCTCCGGCCGCGGCCTGGTCGGCAACGACCTCTTCGGACTCGGCTTCGAGCACTACGCCGACGGCATCGCCCAGCGCGGACGCGACGTCGAGGCCGCCAAGGCCCTCCTCGCCGAAGCGGGCGCCGCCGACCTGGGCATCGTCCTCGACACCGCCGACGTCGGCTCCGGCTTCACCGAGGCCGCGCAGATCTTCGCCGAGCAGCTCCGCGAAGGCGGCCTCGGCGTCGAGATCAGCGAGCGCAACGCCGACACCTACTGGTCCGAGGTCCTCACCGAAGGCCAGATCGCGTCCTACCGGTCCGGCGCCATGCCCATCGCCTCCCACATCTCCCAGCGCCTCCTCACCGACTCGCCCACCAACGTCACCCAGTGGCGCGACGCCGCCTTCGACGACCTGTACCTCCAGCTCCAGTCCACCGCGGACGAGACCGCCCGCCAGGACCTCTACGACCAGCTCCAGCAGCGCCTCCACGACGAAGGCGGCTACCTCGTGTGGGGCTTCGCGGACTGGATCGTCGGCACCGCCGCGAATGTCCGCGGCGTCGCGCAGGCCCCCGCCAACACCCTCGACTGGGCCCGCTTCGACAAGGTCTGGATCGCCTAGTGCTCGCGTACGCGGCCCGCCGCGCCGGACTCGGCGCCCTCCAGGTGCTGGCCGTCGCCGTCCTCGCGTTCGCGCTGGTCGAACTGCTCCCCGGCGACGCGGCCGTCGCCCTCGCCGGGGACCAGCCCGACCCGGAGGCCATCGCCCGCATCCGCGAGCGGATGCACCTCGACGAGCCCGCGCTCCAGCGGCTCGCCGACTGGCTCGGCGGCCTCCTCACCGGCGACTTCGGCGCGTCCCTCACCACCGGCCGGTCCGTCGCCGCGATCCTCGCCGACGCCCTCGAACCGACCCTGGTCCTCGCCGGGCTCACGCTCGCTTTGCTGCTGCCCCTGTCGGTCGGCCTCGGCGTCGCCGCCGCGCGCCGCCGCGGCCGCTGGCCCGACCGCCTCATCACCACCGCCACCGTTGGCCTCTACTCGGTCCCCGAGTTCGCGCTCGCCGTCCTCCTGGTGAGCGCCTTCGCGATCGGCCTCCACTGGCTCCCGCCGACCGCGGTCGGCGTCCCGTCGCTCCTGGCCGAGCCGGCGGTCCTGGTCCTGCCGCTCCTGGTGCTCCTGGCCCGGCCGATCTGCTCGATCGCCCGCCTGGTGCGCGCCGGGATGATCACGGCCCTCGACTCCGAGTACGTCGCCCACGCGCGCCGCGCCGGGGTCCCGGAGCGGCGGGTCGTCCTCGCCCACGCCCTGCCGAACGCGCTCTCGCCCGCGACCGCGCAGATCGCCCGGACCGCCGACTGGCTCCTCGGCGGCGTCATCGTCGTCGAGAGCGTCTTCGTCATCCCCGGCCTCGGCACGGCCCTCGTCGACGCCGTCAACGCCCGCGACCTCCCTGTCGTGCAAGGGATCGCCGTGGTCTTCGGCATCACCACGGTCCTCGTGAACCTCCTCGCCGACCTCGTCGCCTTCCGCCTCGCCCCGCGACTGGAGCTCGCCCGATGACCGCCGACACGCCGCCTGCCGACCGACCGCCCGCCGCCGACCGTCGCACCCCCGAGGCATCCTTGGAACCGGGGGCGGTCCAAACGCGACACACCCGACCCCGGGATCGCAACCTCGAACACCCCGCCCGCAAGAACCGTCGCCTGCCCGGGGCACCCTTGCAACCGGGGGACGCCGAGAACCGACACACCCGACCCCGGGATCGCCGCAAACGCCTCGAAACCGCCGCGATCCTCGCGCTCCTCGCCGTCCCCCTCGGCATCGCGTTCATCGGACCGCTCCTGCCCGGCACCGGCGCCGAACGCACGCAGCCGTTCGACCCCGCCGCGCCCTGGCCCGGCACCGACCACCTCGGCGCGAGCGTCCTCGACCGGCTCCTGGACGGCGGCTGGGGGATCGTCGCGACCGCCGCCGCGGCCACCGCGCTCGCGTTCCTCGCCGGGTTCCCGCTCGGGCTCGCCGCGGCCTCCACCCGGCGCCGCTGGCTCGACGAGGTCCTCATGCGCCCCTTCGACCTCCTGCTGGCGCTGCCCTCGCTGCTCCTGATGCTCCTGCTCGCCTCGATCGCGCCGCCCACCGCCTGGATGCTCGTGCTCATCGTCGCGTTCGTGAACCTCCCCGACATCGCCCGCATCGTCCGCGCCGCCGCCCTCGAAGCCGCCCACCACCCCGTCGTCGACGCGATGTGGCTGCAAGGCGAGGGCCACTGGCGCATCGCCCTCACCCACACCGCCCGCTCGATCCTCCCCACCGTCGCCGCCGACGCCGGGGTGCGCCTCGTCGGGGCCTTCTACCTCGTGGCCGCCGCGAGCTTCCTCGGCGTCGGCGCGGGCCCCGAGTCCAGCGACTGGGCCGTCATGGTCGACGTCAACCGCGGCGGGATCTTCCTGTCCCCGTGGGCCGTCGTCCTCCCGGCCGCGCTGCTGGTCGCGCTGTCGGTCGGCCTCAACCTCCTGTTCGACCGGCTGCTGTCCCGAAGGGAGCCCGCATGAGCGCCGCACCACTGGTCCGCGTCGCCGACCTGCGCGTCACGGCCGGGGCCGCGACCCTCGTCGACGGCGCCTCGTTCACCCTCGGCCCCGGCGAGGTCCTCGCGATCGTCGGCGCCTCCGGCTCCGGCAAGACCACCATCGGCTCGGCCCTCCTCGGCGTCTTCCGGACCGGCACGGCCGCAACGGGAACCGTCGAGGTCGCGGGCACCGACATGCTCGCCGCCCCGACCGGCCGCCTGCCCGCCGCGCTCCTGCCCCAGCACCCGGCCGCGGTCCTCAACCCGGTGCGCCGCATCGGCGGCGTCCTCGCCGACCTCGCCGCAGCCACCGGACAGGACGACGCCCGCGAGCGCATCGCCGACGCCATGCGCCGCACCGGCCTCGACGACCCCGCGCTCCTGCGCCGCTTCCCGCACCAGCTCTCCGGCGGCCAGCAGCAGCGCCTCGTCCTCGCCCACGCGTTCCTCTCCGGCGCGAGCCTCCTCGTCGCCGACGAGCCCACCACCGGCCAGGACCCCGAGCACCGCGACCGCGTCGCCGCCGAACTGCGCCTCGCCGCCGCGAACGGCATCGCCGTGGTCCTGCTCAGCCACGACCTCGACCTCGTCGAGACCGTCGCCGACACCACCGCGGTCCTCGACCGCGGCACCGTCGTCGAACACGGCCCCGTCGTCTTCACCGACCCCCGGCACGCCTACACGCGGCGCCTCCTCGCCGCCCGCACCGCCGCGCCCGCCGCCCCCGCGGACCCCGCCGCGCCCGTCCGCCTCGAAGCCGCCGGGCTCACCGTCGCCGCAGGCAAGGCCCTCCTCCTCGACGACGCGACCTTCACCGCCCGCCGAGGCGAATGCCTCGCCGTCCTCGGCCCCTCCGGCTCCGGCAAGACCACCCTCGGCCGCGCCGTCGCCGGACTCCGCACCGCCGCAGGGGCACTGCGCCTCGACGGCGACCCCCTGCCCCTGCGCGCCGGGCGCCGCACCCGCGCCCAGCGGGCCCGCGTCCAGTACGTCTTCCAGGACGCCCGCGCCTCCTTCGCCGCCCACGCGAGCATCCTCGACCAGGTCGCCCGCACCGCGGTCCGCCTGCGCGGCATGGCGATCGACGCCGCCCGCGCCGAAGCCGGACGGCTCCTCGCCGAGACCGGCATCGGCCCTGAGACCGCCGCGCGCCGCCCGGACCGCCTCTCCGGCGGCCAGCTCCAGCGCGCCGCCCTCGCCCGCGCCCTCGCCGCCGACCCCGACGTCCTCGTCTGCGATGAGGTCACCTCCGGTCTCGACGCCCTCACCCGCCGCGGCGTCCTCGACCTCCTCGCCGCCCTGAAAGGCAAGGGCGGCATGACGATCCTGCTCATCACCCACGAGCGGGCCGCGGCCGAACGCCTCGCCGACCGCGTCCTCCACGTCAAGGCGGGCCGCGTCGCCACCCTCGAATGAACGTCCGATCACGCTGCGTGCCAGCCGGAACGCTGTCGTACCCGGTTCCTACACTGGCGCCGTGACCGCATCCGAGAACCCCGCGCTCCCCGACGAGGACCGCCTCGACTTCCCCGACTCCTGGAACCGCTTCGTCAAGCCCCGCAGAGGCAACGGCAAGCCGAAGAAGCCGAAGACCGACCTCGACGCGAGCCGCGCGCACCTCGCCGGCCTCGACGCCGTCGTCCGCGCGCACCTCGACCGCGAGGACAACGCCGAGCACCGGGAGGCCGCCCTCGCCTTCCTCGCCGGGAAGCCCGACCTCCCCGGCGCGGCCGCGGTCCTCGGCTTCACCCGCCGCTCGGCCGCCTCCGTGCCCCTGCTCGACCGCCACCGCTTCGATGCGACCGCCGCCGACCACGGCCTGCCGTTCGCGGCCGCCGCGCTCGCCGAGTTCCTCACCCTCGACTTCGCCACCGACGGCCTCGGCGAATCCGTCGTCCTCACCCCGGCGGCCTTCCAGGACCACCGGATCGCCCGCGTCGCGAACACCGCCGAGTTCGCCGCGATCCGCTCGCAGATCGCCGCGCTCCCCGACGCCGAGTACGCCGCCGTCATCGCCGCGCTCGCGCCGCTGCGCACCGACCCCATGCGCCGCTTCGCCGTCAGCCTCCTCGCCCCCGACGAGACCGCCTGGCTCGACGAGGTCTGCGCCGAGCACCGCGCCCAGAAGCCGAACCAGTACGCCACCCACTTCCTCGTCCAGATCATCACCACCCCCGCGCAGCTCGACGACCTCGACCCGACGCTCGTCTACCCCCGCTGGGTCGACACCGCCGAGGTCGCCGACCTCGTCGCCCGCCTAGGCGCCGCCGCCCTCCCCGTCCTCGAACTCCAGCTCACCGGCTACCTCGACACCAGCGAGCGCAAAGCCCTCTTCAGGGCCTTCGCCGCGATCCCCGCCGACGCCGCGTTCGACCTCCTCGCCGACCGCGTCGAGGACCCCGTCGCGATGGGGTACGCCATGGAGGCCGCCGCCCGCTTCCCGCAGCGCGCCCTCCGCGCCGTCGCCGCCCGCCTCCCCGGCGCCGAGCCCGCGGTCCGCAAGCGCCTCACCGCACTCCTCCACAGCGACCCCGTGATCCTCGGGCCGGCCCTCGCCGCCCAGGACGACGCCGTGCGCGCCGCCATCGAGGCCGCCACCGCCGACGCGACCCGCCTCCCCGCCGCCCCCGCCGACGAGCTCCCGACCCTGCTCACCGCCCCGCCCTGGGACAAGGCCGCCGAGACCGGCCCGCCGGTCGTCCTCAAGGGGCTCACGCCGCCGCCGATCGACCGGATGGGCTGGGCCCCCGGCGAACACGAGCAGTACGCCGGCACCGAGGTCAACCTCCGCTACAGCCACCGCGACCGCGACTGGACCGAGGACGCCGCCCGGTTCACCGAAGTCGACGCCTACCACCAGCAGTGCATCCTCGCGCTGGCCCCCGCCGACCTCGTCCCCGACGCCGCGAAGTGGGACCCCACGTCCGGCTACGTCGACGAGCGCGTCCTGCGCCGCATCCTCGCCAACCACGGCGCGGCCGTCGGCGTCCAGGTCGCCCGCATCGCCGGATCCGACGCGTCCCTGCGCCACGTCCTCCTGCCCGTCGTCAACCTCCCCGCCGCACGCCTCGCCGCCGACGCCCTCGCACGCCTGAAGACCATGCGGCCCTTCGCGTTCGCCTGGCTCGACCGGCACGGCCCCGACGCCGCCGCGCTCCTGGTCCCCGACGCCCTCGCCAAACCCAAGAAGCTCCGTGCCGCCGCCGAGGCCGCCCTCCGCTACCTCGCCGCCTCCGGGCAGGCCGACGCCGTCCGCGACGCCGCCGCCCGGTACGGCCCCGAGGCCGCCGCCGCGATCGCGCCCCTCGCCGACGCCGACCCGCTCATGCCCGCCGGCGTCCCCGTCCCCGACCCCGGCCCGTGGGTCTCCCCGCCCGCGCTCCCGCAGCTGCTCCTCCCGGGACGCGAACGCGCCCTTCCCGACTCGGTCGCCCGCACCGCCGCGGTCATCCTCGGCACCGGCTCGCCCGAGTACGACTACCCGGGCGTCGCCGTCCTCGCCGAGACCTGCGACCGCGCGTCCCTCACCCGCTTCTCCACCGCCCTGTTCGAGCAGTGGCTCACCGCGGGCGCCCCCTGGGAGGACTCCTGGGCCCTCACCCAGCTCGTCCACTTCGGCGACGACGACACCGTCCACATGCTCGCCCCGCTCATCGGGCGCTGGCCGGGGGAGAACCAGCACCACCGCGCCGTCAAGGGCCTCCAGGTCCTCGGCGCGCTCGGCACCGAGACGGCCCTGCGCGCCATCCAGTCCATCGGCGAGCGGGCGAAGTTCGCGGCGATCAAGGAGGAGGCCCGCGCCCAGATCACCGCCATCGCGGCCGCGCTCGACCTGTCCTCCGAGCAGCTCGCCGACCGCCTCGTGCCCGACTACGGGCTCCGCGACGCCGACGCGCTCGTCCTCGACTACGGGCCGCGCCGCTTCAAGGTCGGCTTCGACGAGCAGCTCAAGCCGTTCGTCACCGACGAGGACGGCACGCCCCGCAAGTCCCTCCCCAAGCCCGGCGCGAAGGACGACGCGGTCCTCGCCGACGCCGCCTACAAGCGGTTCGCGAACCTCCGCAAGGAACTCCGCACCGTCGCCGCCGACCAGGTCAGGCGCCTCGAACGCGCCATGGTCACCGGCCGGACCTGGACGCCCGCCGAGTTCGACGCCTACTTCGTGCAGCACCCGCTCACCTGGCACCTCACGCGGCGCCTGGTGTGGACCGCCGACGACGGTGCCGGGCCGGTCGCGTTCCGCCTCGCGGAGGACCGCAGCCGCACCGACGTCGACGAGAACGGGCTCGACCTCCCGGACACCGCGGCGATCCGCCTCGCGCACCCCGTGCACCTGGGCGCGCAGGTCGAGGCGTGGTCCGAGATCCTCGCCGACTACGAGATCGTGCAGCCCTTCGAGCAGCTCGGCCGCGAGACCGCGGCCTTCACCGACGAGGAGCTCGCCACCGGGCACGTCGCCCGCTTCGAGAAGGCCAGCGTCCACGTCGGCGGCCTCCTCGGCCTCGCCAAGAAGGGCTGGATCCGCGCCGGCGCGCTCGACGCCGGGATCGAGAACGGCATGTGGTGCGCGCTCCCCGGCACCGGCTACCTCGTCCTCGACCTCGACCCGGGCATCTACGCCGGCGACGTCAACGCCCAGGACGTCCAGACCCTCGAACAGGTCGTCATCGCCGACCGGGACATGGGCGGGTGGTCCCGGGCCCAGGCCACGCCCGGCCTCGCCGTCGTCGACCCCGTCGCGGTCTCAGAGGCCCTCACCGCCCTCGCCAAGGTCGTGGCCGCGGGCTGACGCGACGTGCCGGGCCCTCCCGCGGGAGGACCCGGCACGCGCCGGTCAGCGGTTCGCGGGCTCGTTCGCGTTCAGCGCCGCCACGACCTGGTCGTAGTCCCCGCGGGCCTCGCCGTAGCGCAGGAACTTCACGCGCTCGACCTGGATCTCCTTCGCGTCCGGCCGGGACTCGATGAGCCCCATGACCTCCGCGATGTAGTCGTCGAGCGGCAGCGCGTTCGCGTTCTCGGCGTGCCCCGGCATGAGATCCGTCTGCACCGCCGGCGGCACCAGCTCCACCACCTTCACCGACGTGTCCGCGAGCTGGAGCCGCAGCGACTCGCTCAGCATGTGGACCGCGGCCTTCGACGCGTTGTAGGTGGGCGTCGCGCGCAGCGGCGCGAACGCCAGGCCCGACGTGACGGTCATGATCGTCGCGTCCGGCCGCGTCCGGAGGTGCTCCACGAACGCGCCGATGAGCCGGATCGGTCCGAGCACGTTCGTCTCCACCGTCGCCTCGGCCGTCGCGAGGAACCCCTCGGGCCGGTGCCAGTCCTCGGCGCGCATGATCCCGGCCATCGTCACGAGCACGTTCAGGTCCGGGTACCGCTCCAGCACCTCCTTCGCGGCGGCCGCGATGCTCGCCGGGTCGGCCGTGTCAATGCGGACCGTGCCCAGGCCCGGGTGCTCCGCGGCGATGCGCTCCAGCAGGTCCGCACGGCGCCCGCCGACGACGACCGTGTTCCCTCTCGCCTGGAGCGCCAGCGCCAGCGCGAGGCCGATCCCGGAGGTCGAACCGGGGATGAAGACCGTGTTCCCTGAAATGTCCATGCCCCGAGTCTCGGCGATTCCGCGCCCGCTGTGCAGAGATCGGTCATCGGGGGATCGCCGGTCCCTGGTTCGCGGCCCCCGCCGGGCCGATACTGGACGCATGGACCGCACCGCACTCGCCGAGTTCCTGCGCGCCCGCCGCGAGCACCTGCGGCCGGAGGACGTGGGGCTCCCGCCCGGCGCCCGCCGCCGCGCGCCCGGCCTGCGCCGCGAGGAGGTCGCCGCGCTCGCGGCCATGTCCACCGACTACTACACGCGGCTCGAGCAGCGCCGCGGTCCGCAGCCGAGCGTCCAGATGCTCGCCTCGCTCGCCCGCGCCCTGCGCCTGACCAACCACGAGCGCGACTACCTGTTCCAGATGGCCGGCCACAACGCGCCCGCGCGCCTCTCCGACGCCGCCCACGTCGCCCCCGCGCTCCTGCGCGTCCTCGACCGCCTCGACGACACGCCCGCGCTCATCCTCACCAACCTCGGCGAGGCCCTCGTCCAGAACGACCTCGCCAAGGCCCTGTTCGGCGACCGCACCTCCTACACCGGGCTCGACCGCTACGACGCCTACCGCTGGTTCACCCGCCCCGCCGAACGCGAGAAGTACCCCGCCGACGACCGCGACCGCCAGGGCCGCGCCCTCGTCTCGGCCCTGCGGGTCGCCTACGGCGCCATGGGGTCCAAGTCCCGCGCCGGGGAACTCGTCCGCGCCCTCCAGCAGCGGTCGCCGGAGTTCGCCGAGCTGTGGGACCGCCACGAGGTCGCCAAGCGCTTCGCCGACCACAAGACGCTCGTCCACCCCGAGGTCGGCCCCATCGAACTCGACTGCCAGGTGCTCTACACCGAGGACGAGGCGCAGGCGCTGCTCGTGCTCACCGCCGCGCCCCGGACCGAGGCGGAGGAGCAGCTCAAGCTCCTCGCGGTCCTCGGCCCGGCCTCGGCCTAAGCGGCCACGTCCAGGACCCACGTGATCCCGAACCGGTCCCGCACCATCCCGTACGCCTTCGCCCACGCCGACGGCCCGAACGGCTGCGCCACCGCGCCGCCCTCCGCGAGCCGCTCCCACAGGCCCGCCAGCTCCTCGACGTCGTCGCCGCGGACCGACACGAAGAACGGGTCCTCGCCCCGGGAGAACGGCACCGCGGCCGGCGCGTCGTAGGCCATCACCCGGAACCCGTTCGGGGCCGCGACCTGCCCCCACACGACCAGGTCTTTTTCCTTCGGGTCCTGGGACCCCATGTCCCCGTACGTCATTGCCGCCAGGTCGCCGCCGAACACGGACCGGTAGAACTCCAGCGCCTCCCGGGCCTCGCCCCGGAAGTTCAGGTGGGGAGTGGTGCTCACGCTCATGCGACTGCTCCTTCTGCTCGTCCCGGGCGCCCTTCGCCCGGTGCCGCACCAGCGTGATCCGCATTCAGGACAGGTACCGTCCGCTCCTCCTGGCAGGATCGGTCCCATGACCGGAACCTCGTCGCGGACCCTCCGCCTGCTCGCGCTCCTCCAGACCCGCCCCGACTGGACCGGCCCGGCGCTCGCCGACCGCCTCGGCGCCAGCGAGCGCACGGTCCGCCGCGACGTCGACCGCCTCCGCGAGCTCGGCTACCGCATCACCGCCGTCCGCGGCCCCCACGGCGGCTACCGGCTCGAACCAGGCTCGGCCCTCCCGCCGCTCCTGTTCGACGACGAGCAGGCCGTGGCCCTCGCCGTCGCCCTCCGCACCGCCGCGGGCACCGGCATGGAGGACGCCGCGGCCCTCGCGCTCGCCACCGTCCGCCAGGTGCTGCCCCCGCGCCTGCGCCGCCGCGTCGACGCCGTCCAGGTCGCCGCCGTCCCCCGCGGGCCCCGCCCGGCCCCGGTCGACACCGACGTCCTGCTCGCCCTCGCCGCGGGCGTCCGCGACCGCGAGGAACTGCGCTTCGACTACGGCGACAAGGGGACCCGCCGCACCCAGCCCCACCACCTCGCCGTCTGGAACGACCGCTGGTACCTCGTCGCCTGGGATCTCGACCGGGACGACTGGCGGGTCTTCCGCGTCGACCGCATCACGCCCCGCACCCCCGCGGGCCCGCGCTTCACGCCGCGCCCGCTCCCCGGCGGCGACGTCGCCACGTACCTCCAGGCCCGCTTCCGCGGCAGCGACGGCGCCCCCGAATGGCCCTGCCGCGGTGAAGCGGTGCTCCTCCGCTCCGCGGCCGCCGTCGCACCGTTCATCGAGGACGGACGCGTCGAGGCCCTCGGCCCCGACCGCTGCCGCGTCGCCCTCGGCTCCTGGTCCTGGCCCGCGCTGGCGGCCTCGTTCGGCCGCTTCGACGCCGGGATCGAGGCGGCCCGGCCGCCCGAGCTCGCCCGCGCCTTCGCGCACCTCGCGTCCCGCTTCGCCGCCGCGTCCCTCTGACCGGAGGCGGTAGGGAATACCGAACCGGTCGATCCCATGGCGAATCACCAGAAGCTCCGCACTGTCCAAATCGTGCGGAGCTTCGGTGCGTTCGGGCTGCCTGCGGACTGGAGCGCGCAAAAGACCGACAGGGGTGCTAGCAGCGGCGAAATAGTCGGAATACCGATATGAACCGCGAAAAAGCGTGACCGTATCATAATCCGATCGAATGCTCCTGTACTGGAAGGATCACTCCCGGTGCCCGACGCGCCCACCCCCCGCCTCGTGTACGACGCGTTTCTCATCACCGCCTACCACGACTTCTACAAGCCCGCGGTCGCCCCGCGCGTCATCGGCCTGGCGCTCGGCGCGGCGCTGCTCGCGGAGCTCGTGTTCTCGGGGCATCTGGCGGTCCGCGCCCACGAGGGCAAGGACTTCGTCCTCGCCGAGAAGCGCGGCGGCCCGCCGCGCGACTCCCTGGGGCTGTGGCTGAACGAGCTCGTGCAGGCGGAACCCGTGAACCTCGCCGTGCCCGACTGGCTGGAGTACCTCGCCATCGCCGACACCCAGACCAAGACCGCCGAGCACATGGTCGTGGCCGGGCTGATGATCCGCGGCGAGCAGCGCAGCCGCTGGCTCGGCAAGGTGCAGACCACCTACGACGCGGCCGACGCCCTCATCGCCCAGGCGCCGCTCGCCCGGCTGCGCCGCTACCTGTCCTCGATGGACCGCCGAATGCCCCTGCTCGACGCGTTCCTCCTCGCGCTCACCGAGTCCGTCGGCCTGTCGAAGTCGCTGTACTCCCAGATGCCCTCCGGTGCGCGCGAATACGCCGAGGGCCATCTGCGGGTGCTGCCCGCGCCGCTCCAGGCGATCCGCGGGCACCTCACCGCCGCCGTGGCGGACACCGCCATCACCGGCAACCTCTAAGCAAGTGCCCGAACGATAAGGAGAGTCACCACCCCATGTCCGCTCCCTCACCTGCGAGCGCGGTCCAGTCCGCCCTGGCCCGCGACAAGCTCGGAACGCTCAGCCTCCTCCACTTCTCCCTCACCGCGGCGACCCCGCTGACCGTGATCGCCGGCGGCGTCGTCGTCATGTTCGCCGTGGCCGGCCAGATCGGCATCCCGCTCGGGTACGTCCTCATCGCGGTCTCCCTGTGGCTGTTCAGCATCGGCTACACGGCCATGGCCCGCCACATCGCCAACGCGGGCGCCATGTACGCGTTCGTCGCCCGCGGCCTCGGCCGCGTCCCGGGCGTCGCCGCCGCATGGGTCGCCGCCACCTCTTACTGCGCCCTCCAGGCCAGCCTGTACGGCCTGCTCGGCGTCACCGCGCAGGGCCTGTTCGCGCAGACCGGCCTCGACCTGCCGTGGTGGGCGTTCGCGCTCGTCGCCTGGCTCCTGGTCGGCCTGCTCGGCACCCGCGCGGTCGACATCAACGCGAAGGTCCTCGCGGTGCTCCTCACCGTCGAGGTCGCCGTCATCCTCATGTTCAGCGTCTCGAACTTCGCACACCCCGCGGACGGCCTGTCGTTCGCGGCGCTCTCGCCGTCCGCGCTCGGCGGCGAGGCCGCCGGGGCCGTGCTCGCCCTCGCGGTCATCGGCTTCATCGGGTTCGAGTCGCCCACCGTCTACGGCGAGGAGGCCCGCGACCGCAAGCGCACCGTCGCCCGCGCGACGCTCGCGACGATCGGCATCCTCGCGTTCATCTACATCGCCTCGTCGTGGTCGATCATCACCGCCGTCGGCGACGACAACGTGGTCGCCGCCAGCGCCGACCCCGACCTCATGTTCACCCTCGCCGGGGACCAGCTTGGCTCCGCGTGGGTGACCATCGGCCAGGTCCTGCTGCTCACCTCGGTCACCGCCGCGGCCCTGAGCTTCCACAACACGACCGCGCGGTACCTGTTCGCGCTCGGCCGCGAGCAGGTCGTCTTCTCGTGGCTCGGGCGCACCTCGGTGCGCACGTGCGCACCCGTGGCCGCCTCCGCGACCCAGACCGTCGTCGGCGGCCTCGTCATCGTCCTGTGGGCCGTGCTCGGCCTCGACCCGCTGGTCCACCTGTTCTACTACCTCGGCACCGCCTCCGGGATCGGCCTCATCGCGCTGATCCTGACGTGCGGCGTCGCGGTCCTGGTCTACTTCGCGCGGGATCGGCGCGAAGAGTCCCTGTGGGCCGCGCGGATCGCGCCGGTGCTGGCGGTCCTGGCGATGGCCGGGGTCATGTACCTGTCCGTGATCCACTTCCACACCCTCCTGGGCGTCGAGCAGGGCTCGCTGCTGCCGAAGCTCGTGCCGATCGTGTTCGCGGTGCTGGCGCTCCTGGGCGCGGGCTGGGGCCTGTTCCTCAAGCGCGCCCGGCCCGAGGTGTACGCGGGGATCGGCCACGGCGCGAAGGCGCCGCTGGTCCAGGCGGCCGAGCGGGCCGCGGTTCCGGTGGGGGCCGCCGGTGAGCGTTAGCGCGTACGGGGCCGTGGCGGCGATGCTCGCCGACGAGTTCAACGAGCTGCCGACGGCCCGCTGGCTCGCGGACGACCCGGAGGAGCGCCGCAAGGCGGTCCGCGGCCAGTTCGAGCTGCTCGTGGAGCACGCCCTCGGTCACGGCGGGGTCGTCACCTCCGGGGACCTCGACGGCGCGGTCGTGTGGTTCGACCACACTGCCGGGGCGCCGCCGATCCCCGGCTACGACGAGCGCCTGGCCGCCGCGTGCGGCCCGGTCGTCGACCGGTTCCGCCACCTGGACCGGGTGATGGAGGACCACCACCCGGACGTCCCGCACCACTACGTGGCGCTGGTCGGCGTGCGGGAGGCCAAGCGCGGCAACGGAATCGCCTCGGCGATGCTGCGCCGCCACCACCGCGTGCTCGACCGGGACGGCATCCCCGCGTACCTGGAGGCGGTCTCCCCGGAGACCGCGCGCCTGTACGGGACGCTCGGGTACGAGCCGCTGGGGGAGCGGTACGGGCTGGAGGACGGCGGGCCGTTCCTCTATCCGATGTGGCGCGAGCCGCAGACCACCGGCAGCGTCCGGGTGTCCTGGTCCGAGAGCACCAGCGCGAACAGGAAGTTGTTCCAGGAGAAGATGAACGACAGGATCGTCGCC
>JBEYTX010000013.1:0-66007 GCA_040643255.1 Glycomyces sp. NPDC047369
CAGCCAGAAACACCCGAGAACCTAGTCCCGAATCCTCCAGCCAGCCCACACGCTGACCATCCAAACACCCTGTTGAGTTCTCAAACAACACGCCAACTGAAGTGATCCACTTTAGGGATTCGGCCTCAGCCGGAGCAACCTCTCAACTCTAACAGTCTCGAATCGCTCTGCAAACTTCAGGTCGATTAACCTGTGTCACACACGATCGAGCCTCTAGTGAGTCTCTGAGATGTCCCGCGATTCAGCTTCCGGACCGCGCCTGACTCTGTGAGTCTGTCGCCGGTCTCCGGTGGCTTCCGGACCAGTCCTTCTCGGCTGTTCCGTTCCCCCGCGGGCAAAGACAAATATACACGGGCTTTTGAGCGCACGAAACAGGGGGGTCCCTTTCCGTTCGCGGCCGTGTTGAGCTGCGGCGATAGTGCTGCACCCCAGGCGCATCCGCGGATGGTCCCGGTCTGAACCTACTGGAGGGGTCCGACATCCCTGTGTCGTCGCAGTGAACGGACGGATGCGATCGGTGCACGGGTACGGAAAAGGGCCGGCCCCGTCTTTCGACGGGGCCGGCCCTCTCTGTCTTCGAGCGTTGCCGCTCTGGTCTTAAGCCGCGACCTCGGTGGAGGCCGGGACGATGTTGACCAGCTTGCGTCCGCGCTTCTGCGAGAACAGCACCTCTCCCTCGGCGAGAGCGAAGAGGGTGTCGTCGCCGCCGCGGCCGACGAGCTCGCCCGGGTGGTACTTGGTGCCGCGCTGACGGATGAGGATCTCGCCGGCGCTGACGTGCTGGCCGCCGAAGCGCTTGACGCCAAGTCGCTTGGAGTTGGAGTCACGCCCGTTGCGGGAGCTGGATGCGCCCTTCTTGTGTGCCATGGTTCAACCCCTACTTGGTGATGCCGGTGATGCGCACGCGGGTCAGCGGCTGGCGGTGACCCTGGCGCTTGTGGTAGCCGGTCTTGTTCTTGTACTTGTGGATCTTGATCTTCGGGCCCTTGGTGTGCTCGAGAAGTTCACCGCTCACCGTGACGCCGGAGGCGTCGGTGACCACAGTGCCTTCGTCGACGAGCAACACCGCGGGCAGCGTAAGCGTGTCGCCGGACTCGCCCCGAAGCTTCTCGACTTCGAGGACGTCGCCCTCGGCGACCTTGTACTGCTTTCCGCCAGTCTTGACGATTGCGTACATGTCGACGCTGGTCTCCTTGGGTCCTCCCCGATGCGGGGACATGATGTCAGTTCCCCGCAGGGGAACGGTGTCTGTCAATTTCGCGGTGTCACGCACCGTGCCAACTCCGGCTTCGCGAACGTCGCCTGGGCTGGCCCGCCGATCGAGCTCCGCGCTCGCCCCCGCGTGAACGGAGGCGAAAAGCTGAGGGCTCTATAGGCCGCTCACTAGGGTACGTCATGTACCCGCTGGTTCCGGCATCGGTACCAGGCGGACGCCGCGAACGTCACAGTCCGCGGCGCCGCCCGTACCTAAGCCGGTGCCGATTCGGTGCCGGGCTCGCCGTCGTTGTCCGTTTCGGCGTCCGCGGGGACCGCGTCCTCGGACGCGGCCGCGGCGTCGGTCGTCTCGGTCTCGACCACGAGCGCCTCGTCCGGACCGGTGGCCTCGGCGATCGGCTCGGACGTCGTCTCGTCGACGATCTCGACCTCGACGTGCTCGTCCTCGTGGCCGTGCTCGGAGGCGGCCGCGATCTTCGCGGTCGCGTCGGCCACGGACTTGGACTGCGGCTCGGACTTGTCCTGCTTCCTCGCCTGCTGCTGTTGCTGCTGCTGGCCGGACTTGGACTTGTCCTTCTTCTTCTTGCCGCCGTTCTGGCCCTGGCCCTGGTTCTGCTGGGCCTGGTGCTGGCCGGAGTTGCCCCCGCCGCCGCCGTTGCCCTTCTTGCGGCTGTTGCCGAGGATCTCGTCGGTGTGGACGATGACCCCGCGGCCCTTGCAGTGGTCGCACGGCTCGGAGAACGCCTCGATGAGGCCCTGCCCGACCCGCTTGCGGGTCATCTGGACCAGGCCCAGCGAGGTCACCTCGGTGACCTGGTGCTTGGTCCGGTCCCGGCCCAGGCACTCGGTCAGGCGGCGCAGCACCAGGTCGCGGTTCGACTCCAGGACCATGTCGATGAAGTCGATCACGATGATGCCGCCGATGTCGCGCAGGCGCAGCTGGCGCACGATCTCCTCGGCCGCCTCCAGGTTGTTCCTGGTGACGGTCTCCTCGAGGTTCCCGCCCTCGCCGGTGAACCGGCCGGTGTTGACGTCGATCACCGTCATCGCCTCGGTGCGGTCGATGACGAGCGAACCGCCCGAAGGCAGGTAGACCTTGCGGTCCAGCGCCTTCAGCAGGCCCTCGTCGACGCGCTTCTCCGCGAAGACGTCCTTCGTGCCAGTGTGGCGCTTGAGCCGCGGCAGCAGCTCCGGCGAGACCGACTCGAGGTACTTGTGGATCTCGTCGTACGCCTCGTCGCCCTCGACCAGGAGCTCCTTGAAGTCCTCGTTGAAGACGTCGCGGACCACGCGGATCAGCACGTCCGGCTCGGAGTGGAGCACCGCCGGGGCGTTGCTCTTCTTCGCCTTGGACTGGATCTCCTCCCACTCGATCTGGAGGCGGGAGATGTCGCGGGCGAGCTCCTCGGGCCCGGCGCCCTCGGCGGCGGTGCGCACGATGACGCCCGCGCTCTCGGGGACGAGCTTCTTCAGCGCCGCCCGCAGGCGGGTGCGCTCGCGGTCGGGGAGCTTGCGGGAGATCCCCGAGGCGTTGCCGCCGGGGACGTAGACCAGGTGGCGGCCCGAGAGCGCGACATGGCTGGTCAGGCGGGCGCCCTTGTGGCCGACCGGGTCCTTCGTGACCTGGACGAGCACCGAGTCGCCGGGCTTGAGGGCCTGCTCGATCGAGCGGGCCTTCCCGGCGAGGCCGGTCGCGTCCCAGTTCACCTCACCGGCGTAGAGCACGGCGTTGCGGCCGCGGCCGATGTCGACGAACGCGGCCTCCATGCTCGGGAGCACGTTCTGGACCTTGCCGAGGTAGACGTTCCCGACCAGGCCCTGGGCGCCGGACTTGGAGACGTAGTGCTCGGCGAGGATGCCGTCCTCGAGGACGGCTGCCTGGGCGCGGCCGTTGCGGACGCGGACGACCATCTGGCGCTCGACCGCTTCGCGGCGGGCCAGGAACTCGGCCTCGCTGACGACCTGGACGCGGCCGCGGCCGGACTTGCGGCCGTCGCGGCGGCGCTGCCGCTTCGCCTCGAGGCGGGTCGACCCGGAGACGCCGCGCACTTCCTCGTTGGAGGAGGGGCGGCGCTGCGGGGTGCGGACCTTGACGACGACTTCGGCGTCGTCGTCGGAGTCGTCGGGACGCGAGGAGCGGTCGGAGTCCTCGGACCCCGCCCGGCGGCGGCGCCGGCGGCGACGGCGGGTGACCTCGGGGCCGTCGGCGCCCGAGTCCTCGTCGTCCTCGTCGGACTGCTCGTCCTCGTCGTCGTCCTCATCGTCGGAGTCCTCGACACCGTCGACGCCCTTGCCGCGGCCGCGGCCGCGGCGGCCCCGGCGGCCGCGCCTGCGGCGCCCGGCCTCGGAGTCGTCGTCATCGTCGTAGTCGTCGTCGAAGTCCTCGGCGACCGGCTCCTCAGCCTTGGGCTCGCGCTCGGCGGCCCGGTCCTCGGGGCCCTTGTCGGCGGGCTTGTCGCCGGAGCGCTGCTCGCCGCGGTTGCGCGTGCGCTTCCGCGTGGGCTGCTGCTCCTGGTTCTGGGCGGCCTTCTTGGCCGGAGCCTTCTTCGCCTGGCGGCGGGGCTCGGAGTCCTGGTTCCGGCGCGGCTCGGCGTCGTCCTGCTGGTCGCGGGAGTCGGCGCGGGCGCGCTCGGGCTTGGGTTCGGCCGCCTTGGGGGCGACCTTGGGCGGGGGTGCGAACATCGCGGCGGTCGAAGCGGCGGCGCGGGGCCGCTCGCTGCGCGGCGCCTCGGGCGCCGGTTCGTCGCTCTTGGGTTTTTGAGGAGCCATGAAGGTCACCGCGATCGCGGGCACCTGTTCGCGCGGCTCATTCTCGCGCATACGAATAAATCTCCATTCCAGCCGCCGCCCGGGCGCGTGACGCGGTTTGCGTCCGCTGCCGCACGGGCGCGGCATCAGCAGTGCGGTCCTCCCGACCGGGCGGGGGCCGGCTTCCGGCTCGCGTCGCCCAGCAGGCTCGCGAGCCTTGTTCCGGCGCTGTCCCCTGCCGTTCGGGCCGCTCTGTAAAGCCTCAACTCGCGCTGGGGAAACACCTCTGCCCCCAGCCGAGTCGTCAAGTCCGTCGCCGTCGTGAGGGACGCGGACAGGACATCTGCGGGTCGCACCGTCCATGAAAATGTGCGGTACGACAAGGTCGAGTATCGCACACTCTGCGTCATTCGCCGAACAGGTGGACAAGCCGGTGCGGTGCCTCTCAGTGCAGCCGGTCACGATCGGGTGAGAACACACGACTCCTCGTGGTTGGCACGGTTCGCCCGTGGCCCGTGTCCCATGTACTCGATAAGCTGGCGGTTGGCGCGGCAGCAGAGCCCCCCAGAGTAAGGAAAGAGCCATCGCACTCCAGGTGATCGACTCGGACAGGTCCGAGGAGCCCCGGGCGGACGGGAAACCCTCCACCTACCAGGGGCGGCATCGCGGTGCCGACCTCTTCCGGCAGCTCACCAGCGTCGGATGGGTCCTCGCGGTGGTCGCGGTCCTGCTCCTCGGCGGCGGCACCGTGCTGTTCTGGAGCTCAGGCATCGGCGACGAGGAGCCGCCGGTGGACGCCGACGCGATCGGCGACCTGTGCGAGCGCGCCGTGAACGCCGAGCTGCTGGGCCCGTGGGCCGACACCGAGCAGGCGCGCAACCCCGCGGAGGAGACGGCGGAGAAGGTCCGCAAGTTCGACTGCACCTACTCGGCGGAGTACGCCGGGGGCGACGCCTACCGGCTCGTGACGCTGTTCGCGACCGTCCAGGTGTACGAGGACTCGGCGAAGGCGCGGGCCGCGTACGCCGGGGTGCTGGAGTTCGAGGCCTCGGAGGGCCACGCGACGGCGGACATCGGGGACGTCGGCGAGCAGGCGGCGACCGCGGTGATCGCCGAGGGCGAGGAGACCGAGGTGCGCCTGCACGCGCAGGAGGCGAACACCACGCTGAGCCTGAACGTGTTCGTCACGGGCGCGCCGCCG
Source organism: Glycomyces sp. NPDC047369 (assembly GCA_040643255.1). Lineage (GTDB taxonomy): Bacteria > Actinomycetota > Actinomycetes > Mycobacteriales > Micromonosporaceae > Glycomyces. Next base: position 5,165 of record JBEYTX010000013.1, read on the forward strand.
GAGGGCGGCGACGTGGAGGTGTTGGCGGAGGACCTGTCGTCGGGTCTCCTCGACGCACTCCCCCGGGCGGGGAATTAGGCGGCTCCCCTTTAAGCTGACCGTGTCTACTGCGGCGTCAAGTCGACACGCCGCAACCATTCGCGGAGGATCATCGTGAGCGCCACACCACCCTTTGGCCCGGCATACGACGAGCAGCCCGACGACGGGCGGCGGTCGGATTCCGGCCAGTGGCGGCCCCGTGCGGGCCGTCCGCAGGGGTCGGGCGAGCCGTACTCCGCGCAAGGCGACCAGGACCGCCACCAGGGCGGTCAGCCGTCCTCGGGCCGCGGCCAGCAGGGCGGCTACGGTCAGCAGCCGGGCGGGCAGCAGCAGGGGCGGTCCCAGGCGGGGCGTCCTTCGCCGCAGGCCGGACGGCCCTCCCCGCAGGCGGGTGCGCCGCGGGCGGGCGGGCCCTCGGCGGGCCGCGGGCCGCAGGCCGGGCAGTACCAGTCCCCGCAGCAGCAGTTCTCGCCGCAGCACGGCGGCTATGAAGCGCAGCCGGGAGGGTACGAGTCGCGCCGGGCGGGCGGGCCCGTGACCGGGTCGACGCCGCGCACGGACGTGCGGAGCACCGTGCAGGGCGGCCGGGAGTACCGGCCGCAGCCGGGGGCTCCCGAGGGTTCGCCGCGGCCGCGTCAGGACCAGCCGTTCGAGGAGGCCGCGTTCGTCGACGAGCGCGGCGGGGACGACTGGGGCGGCGGCGGGGAGACCACCGCGATCCAGGGGCTCGGTTCCCGGGAGCCGCGGCGGCGCTCGGACTTCCAGAAGGTCCGCAGCCGCGCGCGCAAGTCGAGCCCGTGGCCGAAGATCATCGCCGCGGTCGTGGCGCTGGGCCTGGTCGGCGGCGGCGTGTGGTGGTTCATGAACCGCGACACGGGCGCGGACGAGGGCGGCGCGGCCGACGCGGGCCTGACGTACGCGGGCACCGAGGAGCCGTGCTCGCTGGTGGACGCGGCGGCGCTGGAGTCGGTGACGGGCGGCGCCGAGCCGACCGAGGCGGCCGAGGCCGAGCAGAAGAGCCGCGGCTGGGTGCAGTCGTGCTCGGTGACCTACGGGGAGCCGGACCAGGCGGCGGCGCTGCTGGAGATCGACGGCACCGTGTTCGACACGGATGCGAAGGCCAGCGTCAACTACGAGCTGGGGACTGGCGAGCTGGGCGACATGGCCGAGCTGTGGACGCCGGTGGACCCGGCCCCGGCGATCGGCGACCAGGCCGCGGCGGTCGCGCGCGTGGTGACCGACGGGACCTCGAACTACCAGCTGCACCTCCAGGACGACAACGTCTACCTGGTGCTGCGGCTGTCGGTGTCGAAGGACGCCGGGGTCGACGAGGCGGCGTTGACGGACATGACGACGCAGCTCGCCGAGGCGTACTTGGCGAACTGGCGCGACGCCAGCTGACGTGAATCGCATTTCATAATAAAACGGACCCAAAAGGGATCCCTGGTTCGAAAGTACCGCAAGGGTCCGACAAGAACGAAGGGCCGATCCCGTCGAACGGGATCGGCCCTTTCACTCGTTCGAGTGAAGCGCTAGTAGGTGCGCATCGGGGCGCCGAACATCTGCGACTCGATCGAGGTCGGCGCGCACCACAGGTAGCGCTCCTTCTGGCCCTTGCGGAGCATCGCGATCATGTCGTCGTGGAGCATCTGGAGCCACTGGAGGACCTCCTGGTTGACCCGGATCGCCGAGCGCGCGATCTGGGCCTCCTCGGCGGTGAGCCGCTGGAGGACCGTCATGTGGGCCTCGCCGGTGAGGGCGTCCGCGAAGTTCGTCAGGCGCGGGAGCACCGTGAGCTGCGTGCGCCAGGGGCCGAGGACCGGCTTGGTCTGGGAGCCGCGCTCGCCGACGTCGTAGACGTACAGGGCCGGGGAGTGCTGGCTCGCCTCGACGGTGACCGGCTGGTCGCCGTGCAGGACCGCGAGGCGGTCGTTGCGGCCGGTCGCGGTCTCCCCCAGGCCGTTCCACTCCTGCGGGCGGGTCGTGCACACCGCGACGCGGGTGCCGATCGCCAAGGCGCGGAAGACGAGCAGGCGGGCGAGGTACACGCCGCCGATGAGGTTGATGCGGGTCTCCTCGGGCCGGAAGAACGGCGCGACGACCGGGACCTGCTCGGCGTCGCGGCCGATCACGAGACCGGCGGGCGGGCTGGCCGACGTCATGAGTTCCAGGGCCCGGGCGGTCGGGATCTGCGGCGCGGACTTGACCGGCTCGATCGGCTTGCCTGCGTCGCGGGCGGTCTCGACCGCGCGGTCGGTGATCGGCAGGCCGTAGACGGTGCCCTCGGTGGGGCCCGCCGAGACCTGCGAGACGCCGAACAGGCCCGCGGAGGTCGGCATGGAGCTGACCGGGCCGCCGGTGATCGGGGCGCCCGCGCCCGAGTAGGGCACGCCGGAGTACGGCTGGGCGCTCGCGGGCTGCGCGGAGTACGGCTGGCCCGAGACGGGGCCTCCGGAGATCGGGCTGCCGGACACGGGCTGGCCGGAGACCGGCTGGGCCGAGACCGGGGCCGCGGACACCGGGGCGGCCGCGGGCGGCTGCGCCGGGCGCTGCTGCTGGGACGTCGGCTGCTGGTACTGCGGCTGCGACACCGGCTGGGCCGGTCGCTGCTGCTGCGACGACGGCCCCGGCGGGGGGACCGCCGGGCGCTGCGGCTGCTGGTACTGGGGCGGCGAGGCCTGCTGCGGCTGCTGGCCCTGCGGCCCGGGGGGCTGCGGCGGGCGCATCTCCGGGGGCCGCGGCGTCTGGTACTGCGGCTGCTGGGGCTGCTGCTGCGGCGACTGGGGCGGTCGCGCGGCGGGCGGCTGCGGCGGCTGGGCGCCGCCGCGGGCGCTCGGCGGGGCCTGCGGAGGCTGCTGTCCTTGGCGCGCACCGTAGACGGCGCCCTGCTGGCCGGTCTGGCCGGGCTGGCCGTAGACGGCGCCGCCCTGGGGCGGGCGGGCGACGGGCTGCTGGGGCGACTGCGGGGGCTGGGGCGGGGAGCCGGCCTGCTGCTGGCCGGGGCGGGGCACGTTGAGGGTGCCGCCCTGGTCGTCGTCGACGGGGCGCTTGTCGTCATCGTCGCCGGAGTGGCGGCCGCCGGGGCGCTGGTTCCCGCCCTGGTACGAGCCCCCCTGGTAGGTGCCGCCGCCGTAGACGTTGCCGCGGTCGCTCATCGGGGTCCTCCTCCGGTCGGGGCGGATGCGTAGGCGGCGGGGCCGTGCTCGCCGTCGAGGCGCTGCAACCGCACGCCGAGCTGGTCGGCGACGTTGAGCAGCTGGTTCTGCGCGGACTCCCACGAGGCCTGGTCGAGCGCGAGACGCACGATCCCGTCCACGGCGAGCTGGCGCCCGGTGATGCGGCCGTCGGGGTTGACCTTGCCGTTCGTGCCCGCGGTGACCACCGTCGAGACGGTCACGAACGCGGCGGGCACGCCCGAGAGCGCGTCCACGGTGCGGTGCAGGGCCACGGCATCCGTGGGCCACTTGACGACCCGGTAGGCGACGTGGCGCAGGCCGTCCGCGTACCAGTGGTTCCACTCCTCGGCGGTGCGCTCGCCCGGGACCGGCGCGAACGCGACGCCGAGCGACTGCTGGACCGCTTCGCGCACGCCCTCGGCGTCGAGGATCCGGTTGGGGACCCCGACGTTGCCGAGGAGCTTGCTGACGCGCTGCGCGGTCGAGGCGAGCGCCTTGTAGACGCCGTCGACCTCGCCGCCGCGCTCGGCGGTGGCCTCGCGGGCGTCGCGGGCGCCGAGGCGCACGGCGAGCCAGGCTTTGTGGTGGACGACGGCGGGGTAGTCGCCGAGGAGTTCGCGGTAGGACCGCGAGGACGGGCTGTTGTCGTAGGCGGCGAGGCCGACGGGGGTGGTGTGGCCGACGAGCTGCACGGCGGTGACGGGGACGGAGGTCTCGTCGAAGAGCCGTTCGAGGCGTTCGAGCGGGACGGCCTTGGTGCCCTCGTCGGTGGTGCCGATCTCGATGACCGTGAACCATCCGCCGTTGTCGTGGCCGATGCCGACGTTCTCGTCGCGGTCCTCGACGCCGGTGATGCCCAGGTCGGGGGCGATCCGGTGGAGGACCTCGGTGAGCTGCTGCGGGTCGAGGGCGCGGATGCGCCGACGCATGCGGGACTTGAGCGGCCAGGTCTGGTACCACCAGTAGTCGCCCTTGCGCCAGAACACGACGACCAGCACGATGAGCGCGACGCCGCCTCCGGCGGCCAGCGCGATCATCCCGAGCGCCAGGCTCGCGAGCGCGATCGTGAGCGCGAGCTCCACCGCGATGAGCTGGGCGACGGTGAGCGGGCCGAGCCGTCCCGAGGAGCGGGTCGTGAACACGACCGACTCGCCGGCGACCGGGCCGCCTTGCTGCTGGGCCTGCACGGACGCGGTACCGCGTGCTTGCTGCTGCCCCTGAAGCATCGTCATTGGCGACGTCTCCATCATGAAGGTGAGTGGTCGTACCTATCGTAAGCGGACGAGACCACCTCTTGGTCCCCCGCCCTTGCGGTGTTTCGGCCCGGTATACGGCGGACCGGCCCTTTGGCGCTGCGGCGTTAGACTGAGCGGGTGCGAATCCTCCCGCGTATACCTCTCTATTCCGCAGCGGTCGCGATGGCGGCGGCCGGGTCGGTCCTGCTGACGGCGGTGCCCGCGGCCGCGGAGCCGTTCCAGGCGACAGGCGACGACATCTCCCCTTGCCAGACCGGTGAGGGCAACACGCAGAACCTGACGGCCCGGGACTGGGCGGGTGACTTCATCGGGCTCGATGAGGCGCACCGGTTCAATCAGGGCGAGAACGCCGACGGCGAGCCGGTGACGATCGCGGTGATCGACTCGGGTGTCTCGGCCGAACGCGAGGACTTGTTCGGGACCCGGGTCAAGTCGGGTTGGGACGCTTGGGATCCCGAGAGCGACGGGACGTGCGACGCGTTCTACCACGGGACGGCGGTCGCGGGGATCGCGGCGGGCGCGGCCCAGGGCGAGCAGTTCGTGGGGGTGGCGCCGGAGGCGGAGATCCTGCCGCTGCGGGCGTTCAAAGGCGACGAGGGGGCGGACGCGAGTTCGTCGGACCTGGTCGCGAGCCTGATCGACTACGCGGTCGAGCAGGGTGCGGACGTCATCAACGTGTCGATCGCGCTGCCGGACACGGCGAGCCTGAAGACGGCGGTCGAGAACGCGATCGCGGCCAACGTGGTCGTGGTGGCCGCGACGGGCAACGAGAACCTGTACATGGACGACCCGGCGGTGCTGGCGGATCCGGAGAAGGCGAAGTTCTATCCGGCGAACTACCCCGACGTGATCGCGGTCGGGGCGCACAACAAGGACGGGAACTTCTACCTCAAGACAAACTACGGGGAGAACATCGACCTGATCGCGCCTGGCGACAACGTGATCGTGCCGCTCGCCGGCGGGGGCTGGATGGCCGACAACGGCACGAGTTTCGCGACGCCGTACGTGTCGGGCGCGGCGGCGCTGCTGAAGGCGGAGTTCGGGGACGAGGCGTCGCCCGCGTGGATCGAGCACCGGTTGACGACGACCGCGCTCCACCCGCCGAACGACTTCAACATCTACCAGGGCTATGGCGTGCTGAACGTGGGCAAGGCCGTGTCGACGCCGGTGTCGCCGGGCGAGGACGTGACGGCGACGTCGTTCGCGGACGACCCTGCGGACGACCCTTCGGCGGAGGTGCCGGAGGCGGAGCCCTCGTCGATCGCGGCGATCGACGTCGACTACGACCCGCTGGCGTTCGAGAAGACGGTGGCGTGGGCGAGCGTCGGCGGGGCGATCGTGCTCATCACGCTGGTGCTGGTCCTGCGGACGATCATTCCGAAGGGCCGCAAGCGGGGCTGGCGTCCGGGGTCGCGGAGGCCGGAGAAGCCGGCGCCGTCGAAGGAGCTGGAAGGGGCGGCGTAGCGGCCGTCGCATAGGCCTTGCGGAATGGGGTGTCGGCTCGCGCCGGCGCCCTGTTCTTCTGTGCTCGGGGCGGGCGTGTGGGGGCTGGTCTCGGGTCACGGACAACGGACAAGCGAAGACCCAGGCGATCCGATGATCGGCCTGGGTCTTCGTTCAGCTTGATACCGCTGGAGAAGCGTGGTCCTACGCGTTGAACCGGGCGGCGTTGGCGGCCTCGGTGTCGGCGTAGCGCTGGCGGGCGTTGTCGACAGCGTTGCCAACGGCCTCCAGGATCTGGTTCAGCTTGTCCATCGACTGGTTCCACTCAGCGCGCTGCGTGTCGTACGCGGCCTGGTCGGCACCTTCCCACTCGAGGGCGTCGAGCTTGGCGCCCAGGTCGGCGAGAGCGTCGTTGATGGACGCCGAGTCGTTGATGATCCGGGAGTAGGACTCCTCCATGGTCGCGTAATCAAGCGAAATCGCTCCGCCCATGTCAAGTCACCTCTTTCCTTAAAGTCTCGGGGTTAACGGCCTGTTAGAGGAGGGCGCCGAAGTCGCTGGCGCTCTCGCTGTCCTGGTCGTCCGTGGCGGTCGCGCTGGCGTCGAGCATGTTCGCGATGTTCTCGAGCGCGTCCATCAGGTCCTGGGCTTCCTTGTCCCAGTCGGCCATGACCGACTGGAATGCGGTGGCGCCGGCACCCGTCCAAGCGGACGCGAGCATGTCGCACAGCGACTTGAGACCGGAAAGGGTCCCGCCGACGTCCTGACGCGTGTTCAGCGTGTCGATAGCGGCCTGCTGAACTGTCTCGGTTGTCATCTTGACCATGGATAAACACCTCCTGATCGTCGAACCGGGGGCTGCGGCACAGAGGCCGTCAGGGGTATCCCAGTGAGTTTTTCATCGATTCCGCAGTCACCATAACCCGTCCGTGCAAACTCACCGGGCTGGCGGTGCGCCTCCGAGTTTACTAGTAGTGACCGAGCCCGTGTATCCCCACTTAGTGCCACCTCGGGCGTACGGGGCAACCCGGTCGGACCCCCGGGTAGTCGGGTCGAAAGGGACGAGCCGTCGTCTCTGATGCGGGAGTGGCGCCGGATCGCGTCGGCGCGGGATCGCGGCTTCCGTCCCAGGTCGGGACTTCGGGGGCGCTCCCTTGTGTCCCGATCTCCCCCGTTCGTGCCATGTCGTGCCGCCGCGGCGTCCGGATTGCGCCGCATCGGTATGCTGGAGTGAGCACAGATCGGAGCGGCCGCGCGCCCATCGCAGCGCGTCGAGGTTCGCGAGCGCCCGACCATACCCCCTGACGAATCTCATACCCGAGGTGATGACGTTGCTTCCTGAGGACATGGGCGGCGGTGCAGTCCAGAACCGCGACGGCTCCTACACCGTTACCGACTCCAGCGGCACCAGGTTCCAGATGACCGAGGAGTCCTTCGACGAGTTCATCTCCGGGATGGACCTCACCATGAACGACCTCGAGTTCTACCGCAGCCAAGTGCTGGGAGGCACCGTGGTTCGCGTCCGGGAAGGGGCCAACCCGGAGTACATGAACTCCGGCACCCTCAGGGACGTCGATACGGTCAACCTGCCATTCGGCGGCTTCGATGACGCGAAACTGATCGCCGAGGCGTACAAGTCGGTCACTTACCCGGGGCGCGCCGAGCAGATCGACCGCGTCTTCCACGGCCACGAGACCGGGCGTGTCATCAGCGAGGAGATCAAGGTCGGCTACCTCGAAGGGGACGGAGCGGTCACTGCGAGTGTCACCAGTATCCAATCCGAGTTCGACTCCCGCGGCAACACCATTACCGAGCGCGATGTCGCGGATGCCCGCGGGGAGAACGCTGAAGCAGAGCCGACCGAGACTGAGACGGCTCCCGAGGATGACCGACCCGACATGCTGTAGCCCTCCGGGCTCGCTGAAACCCCTAGGAAGGAGCCGAGGATGGGCTTCGGCAAAGGCAAGGACTACTACAAGAGCACCTATACCCAGGAACAGCTCTGGAACATGCTCCAGGAAGGCGACGACTGGGGGATGGAGCAGGGGGGTTCCGTCTGGGTCTCCGCCGCGAGCGGAATGAAGGCCGCTCGCGAGGAGATGGTCTCCCACGTGCGATCCCTCCGGTTGCAGTGGACGGGATCGGCTTCAGACGAGTTCGAACGGCGCATGTCGATCATCGAGGACTACAGCCTGACTTCAGAGGACGGCATGAAGGAACTCGGTGAACTGACCATGCCGAACCTTGCCGCGGCGTTGAAGACGGCCCAGACCGACGCGACGACGAACGACCTGTATCCCAGCTCGACCGAGACCTACGACGAGTGGCTCGAGAGCAACGACATCGACAAGACCAAGCCGGAGTATGAGACCAAGCGGACTCAATACGAGCAACAGTACGAGCAGTACCTGGATGCCCGGCACGACAAGATGGCGCAGATCGTGGCCGACCTCGGCGACAAGTACGCCCTTGAGGTCGAGACCAACCCGATGTTCGCCGAGCCCCCGCCGCCGCCTCCGAGCGACATGCCCGGCAACACGACGTACCAGACGCCGACCGGCGGGGTCTTCGCCGACAGCGGGCTCTCGAACTCCAATGACGTTCCGGACGCCCCGGGCGGCAACGACTCCATCGGCGCGGACACCTCCGGTGCCGACGGCATCACCGGCACCGACGACGACCTCGACCCGGTGGACGACTCCTGGACTCCCGGTTCGTACGACGACATCGACAACGGTGGTCTGGCCGGAGGCGGCGTCGTCACCGGCGGGACCGGCGGCGGATACGTCGGCGGCGTGGGCGGCGGCGGTGGGGCCACCGGCCTCGGCGGCGCGAGCCTCACGGGTGCGGGTGCGGGCCTCTTCGGTCCGGCGCGCGGCGCGACGCCTGCTGGCGGCGCGGGGAATGCCCCGGGTCGCGGCACGGGCGGCTCGAGCCCTGCCCGCGCGGGCGCTTCCTCCGGTTCGGGCCGTGGCGGTTCGGGCTCCGGACGCGGCGGTCTGAACAACGGCAGCGGCGGCCGCGGCACCGGTTCGGGCAGCCGTCCGGGCAGCAACAGCAGCGGACGCGGCGGTACGCGTTCGGGCTACAGCGACGATGACGACGACGAGACCTACACCAGGGAGACCTGGCTGCGGGAGGACGACGTCGACTGGGGCCGCAACCGGGTCAGCAACGACGAACTCGACGAGGACTAGTCGGTCCTGAGCAGTCGACGAGGGGCGAGCGGAACTGACCGCTCGCCCCTTTCGCGTCCTCCGGAGAACTGAAACGGCGAGGGCCGCAACCGATGCGATCGGTTGCGGCCCTCGGCTGTTGATCAGCGCTGGTTGGGTTCGCTCGGCCGCCACGGCGGGCTGGGCTCACCGGGGTTCCCCGGTTGGCTGAACCCCTGCGGCGGGCTGCTGTAGCCCTGGCCGGGAGGCGGACCGCCGTAACCCTGACCGCCTCCGGTCGGCGGGACGTACGGCTGCTGCGCCGCTTGCTGGTACGGAGCCTGAGCCGGGCCGCTTCCGGGGTTGAACTGGCCCTGCTGCTGCGCGGCGGCCTTTCGGTTGCGACCGCGGAGCACCAGCCAGACGGCTACGGCCGCACCGACGAGGATGACGGCCGCGGCGACGACGATGATCGCGTTGAGGTTCGATTCCTTGTTCCCTTCGGCTGCGGCCGAAGGGCCTCCGGTGGCCGCGCCGGGCTCCTGCGCCGATTCGGAGGGCGCTGGGTCGTCCGGGGTGGCACCGCTGGCACCGGGCTCGCCCATCGGGTATCCGAGCGGGTTCTCCTCGACCGGTTCGATTCCTTCGGCGTTGACGGCCTGGTCAGCGTTCACGAGGCCGTATCCAGAAGCGTCATCCCTGTCCCCACTGCCGTCACCTGCCGTTTGGAGCATGCGCTGGATGACATTGCTCGCGTCGAGATCAGGGTGGGCGGACCAGGTCAGCGCCGCCACACCGGCGGTGACAGCGGATGCCATCGAAGTACCGCCGGTGACTTCGGTGTAGAGCTCCGACTCCCCCAGGGAGTCGGCTTCCGGAACCGGAGCCGTCATCTGGTCTGCTGGAGCTGCGAGTGCCACTTCGGGTCCGGTAGTGAGAAAGTCCGACCAGATGGCACCGCTGCGGTCAGTCCCCGTAACCGCGACGATTCCAGGCACCGCCGCGGGATAGGTCACCTCTGCGTCCGGGTCATTTCCCGCGCCCGCAATGATGATCGCCCCCTTGTCGATGGCGTACTGGAGCGCTTCAAGGTCTTCGGGGAACAGTCCCTGGCCCTCCTCCAGTCCCTCAAGACCCCATGGCAGCACCAGGACATCCGCGCCTTCGTCCACAGCCCTCCGGAAGGCATCATGCTGCGGGTCGCCCCAGACGCCGCCGAACCCGACCTCAACGCCCGTGTAGAAACGCACCGGCATGATCGTGGCTTCCGGAGCGGCGAGCAGCACACCTGCCGCGATCGCCGTTCCGTGCCCGTGATTGTCAGTTCGACCGTCCGGTTCGTCGGAGAACAGCGAGAAACCGGGCAAGACGTCCTTGCCTTCGAACACCGGGCTCTGTCCGACTCCGGTGTCCATGACAGCGACCGTGATGCCCTCGCCCTGCGAAGTCTCCCAAGCACTCGGCGCCTGGACCTGGTCGACAACCCACGAGTTGTCCGTGTAGAACGTGTCGTCCTGAGCCAGCGCCACTCCCGGGCCTGCCGTGACCGCCGCGGCGGCGGCCAGGGCCGTGAGGCCGGAGGCGAGGGCGGTGCGGAGGCCGCGGTGTGGGGTCCTGGCGGGGGGTGGGGGGAGAGGTGTGGACATAGGGATGGACCCCTTCCGTGTGCCGGTCGTTACAGCGCTGTCCGCTCTGCCCCACAACATACCGGACCTGTTTCAGCCTCGCGAGCCACGGAGGATCGCCGAGGGAACATAACGATCTGGTCACAGAGAGGACGTTCCGTGCGTCGCCACTATCGGCCGTTTGCCTGGGATTTGTACGCTGTGTGTTGATCGGCACACGAGAGATTGGACCCCCCGTGAGCGCCCCACCGGTCTCGACCTTCCTTGCCCGCACCGCTTCCCTTGGGACCCAACATGGTTGATCTGTCGTTGGATCCGGATGAGATCAAGCGGGGCGGTGTCTCCATGTTCGCGGCCTCTGACGGGCTGTACGAGGACTTCAAACAGGTCGCCAGTGAGGGCGGCGCGCTGGCGGGCTCGGTGGACACCGGGTCGTTCACCGGTGTGAACGAGGTGGCGCAGGCGGTCGAGCGGTGGGAGGGCGCGATCGTGCCCGGGCTGCGCGGCCGGGTGGAGGAGCTGGGGGCGTTCCTGGCGGTGTACGCGGTGCAGCATGTGGAGCTGGACGGGATGACCGCGGAGATGTTCGCGCAGTACGCGGACCCCGAGGTGTTCCCGGTAGATCCGGGCTCGCGCACGACGCCGGCGCCGGAGTAGGCCGTGGGGATCACGTACGGCGCCCTGCGCGACGCCGACTTCGGGCCGCTCGCGGCCGTCGGGGAGCAGTGGCGGGCCCAGGCGGGCCGGATGGAGGAGCGGGAGTCCGAGCTGGACGACCTGCGCCGCAGGCAGATCGGCGAGTCCCAGTGGACCGGGACGGTGGCCGAGGAGGTGCGGTCGCGGGTGAAGCTCATCGGCGACGACACCGTGGAGCGGGCGGGCGAGTGCCGCCGGATCGCGGCGGCGATCGAGGACGCGGTCGCGGTGTTCAAGGACCGGCAGGAGGAGCTGCTGGAGCTGCTCGCGACGGTCCCGGACGGCCTGTCGGTGGACGCCGACGGGGTCGCGACCGGGGAGGCCGCCGATGTGGCGGCGTTCGAGCAGCGGATGGACGCGATCCTCGACGCGGTCGCCGAGGCCGACGAGACCCTGCACGCGGCGGTGGCCGCGATCGCCGGGACCACGGACGCGGGCGAGCGCGCGGAGCTCGCGGCGGGCGTGGCGCTGGCCGACGACTTCCAGGACATGCTCGACCGGGACGCGAGCCCGGCCGAGGTGAACGCGTGGTGGGACGGCCTGTCGCCGTTCGAGCAGCAGGGCCTGCTGGAGGCGCGCCCGGAGCTGCTCGCGCAGGTCGACGGGATCCCCTCGGGGATCCGCGACGACGCGAACCGGACCCTCCTCGAAGGCGAGATCAACCGGCGGGACAACGAGATCGAGGCGGTCGAGGACCGGCTCGCGGCCGACCCCGGGAACGCGGACCTCCAGAAGCGGCTCGCGGACCTGCAAGGGACGCAGGAGAAGCTGACGAATCTGCGCTCGCAGGTCGAGCAGCCGTACCAGGTCGGGTCCGGCGGGCCAGCGCTCGACCACTACCTGCTCGGCTACTCGTCGGCGGAGGACGGGCGCGCGATCGTCGCGATCGGGAACCCCGACGAGGCCGACAACGTGTCGGTCCTGGTCCCGGGCACCGGGGCAGACCTGGGGAACGTCGGCGGCAGCGTCGACCGGGCCGAGCTCATGGCCGGGGACACCTACTGGGCGGACCCGGACGCGAAGACCGCGTCGGTGCTGTGGCTGGGCTACGACGCGCCCGACGAGGTCGTCCCGCACGCGATGGACAAGCAGTACGCGGAGGACGCCGCGAAGGACCTGTCGTCGTTCGCCGCGGGTATGCGCGCGGTCGACGAGGACGGGCAGTCGCACGTGACGATGACCGGCCACTCGTACGGTTCGACGACCGTGGGGATCGCCGCGCGCGACGCCGGGCTGGACGTCGACGACATGGTGTTCGTCGGCTCCCCCGGGGTGGGCGTCGACTCCGCGTCGGACCTGGGGATCCCCCCGGACCGGGTGTGGGCCACCAGGAACGAGGAGGACGTCATCGGCTGGGCCCGGGAGGACACGATCGGCACGGTCCTCGGCGGGGGCGGCGGCGGGCTGCTCGGCGGGCCGGTCGGAGGCCTCATCGGCGGCGCCGTCGGGTACTTCACGTCCGACCACGACAACCTGATCCACGGCACCGACCCGGTCTCGGACGCGTTCGGCGGCAGGACGTTCCACAGCGACGCGACGCGGGACGCCGACGGGATCGAGGAGCTGTGGAAGGACAACGTGGAGAACCACTCCTCCTACTGGGACGGCGACAACGGGCATCCCCGCAACGCCGCCCGCGACAACATGGCCTATATCGTCACCGGTCAGACCAGCGGCGTCAGGTGAAGCCCCTTGCGCCCGTCCTCCTTCTACTGCTCGCAGGATGCTCGATGACCGCAACCGAACCGCCCGAGGCCCGGTACACGCAGGCCGAGGCGTACGCCCCGATGGAGGCCGCCGCCGCCGAGGCCGCGGCGGCGCTCCCGGACTTCCCCGGCTTCGCCTCGCGGACCTGGCACGAGGTGCCCTGCACCCATGAGGGCGCCGAGGACCCGGGCCATGTGGGCGTGGAGATCTCGTACATGTTCGACCGGGCGCTGTGGTCCGAGCCGCTGGTGCGCGAGACGTACGCGGACGCGCTGGCCGGGCGGTGGGCCGAGGACGGCCTGGACGTGCACCGGGACGAGTCGGTGACGCTCGCGTCGGGCCGCACGGACCGGAACGTGGAGGCGCTCCGCGAGGACGGCGTCAACCTCTGGTACCGCGTCTCGGGCGTCGTGGGCCTGGTCGTGCAGTCGGGGTGCGTGCCGCGCAGCGACCCCGGGGACATCGAGTACGTGCCGCCGGCGGGCGGGATCGTCCCGGGCGGCGACGGGGACCTCGTCGGGGAGTACTTCCCGGAGGGGATCCCGAAGGGCGCCGCGGACGGCGGGGCGGACTACTCGTCGCTGTGAGTCAGTCCCGGCAGGCGATGCCGAGGATCCGGTCGGTGGTCGGCTCCCCTTGGGGCGGCACGCAGCCGGGCTCGGGGTCGACGCGTTCGACGCAGCCGCTGGCGGCGGTCAGCGCGGGCGCGTCGCCGCCGGTGTAGCCGAGGGCGATCTCGTCGGTCCGCTCGGCGGTGATGCGGCGGATCCCGTCGAGGGTCGCGCCGTCGTAGGTGAGCGCGTAGTCCCCCTCGGCCCAGAACGCCCGCACGGCCGCCTCGTAGGCGGGGAAGTCCGCGGTGCGCAGCTCGTAGGTGAGGCTGTACCGGAACGTCTCCAGCCCGGCGGGGGTGCGGTAGCCGCAGGAGGCCACCTCGACGGTGCGTGCGGCGAATCCGGAGAACGCGGGGATCGCCCCGGTGGTCTCGCCGACGGCGGCTTCGAGGCGCTCCCAGGTGCCGTCCTCGGTGTACAGGCCGCGGGGGTCGCCGGGTTCGGCGGCCGCGAGCGCCCACTGGCGGACCTCGGCACCCGCGGTGACGGCCAGGAGCAGCGCGAGGGACCACACGGCGGTCTCGATCCCGGCGATGCGGCCCCGCGGGCGGTCGGGTTCGGCGCCGAGCCAGCCGCGGGCCTTCGCGGTGACGGCGAGGACCGCGCCGAGGAACACGATCGGGGCGGTCGCGGCGAGGAACACGCCCGCGACTTCGGCGGCGCCGTCGCTCATGGCCTCGCGCACGGGCATCGCCGAGGGCGTCAGGAGCAGCACCACTTGGACGAGCGCGAGCGATCCGGCGGCGGCGAGGTAGAGGCGGGCGCGGCGGCCGCCGCGGCCGAGCCAGATCGCGGCGAGGACGTTCACGGGCACCGACGGGGCGAGGACCAGCAGGTACGCGAGGCCGCGCTCGGCGAGGCCGTTGTCGACGCCGGGCCACGCGTACGCCTGGACGCCGCGCCAGGACCACAGCCACACGGCGACGACCGCGACGGCCTCGGCGAGCAGGAGGACCTGGATCGCGAGCACGCCGAGCGGCGGCCGGGCCGGGCGGCCGGGCCGCGTCAGCGACGCGGTGTCGAGCTCGGGGGGCGTGAGCAGTGGGTTCAAGTCGGGCCCTCGGTGTGCGGGTGTGCGAGGGGGATTCGCACCGGTACGAGCGTAGTACGCCGCAGGGCCGCCACCCGGTTGCATCCGGGGGCGGCCCTGCGTCTCGTGCGTCTAGGACGAGCCGTTCGGGGGGAGCAGCGTCGTCTGGATGAGCTGCTCGCCGTCCTTGCGGCGCACCAGGGTGCCGCGGCCCGAGGGCTGCGGGCTGGGCCGGAGCTTGCCGAAGATCGCGCCCTCCTCCTTGCGGCCGCTCATGAGCAGGCCCGGGGACTCGAGCGACTTGATCTGGCCGACGATCGGGTCCATCATCGCGCGGCCGGCGCCGGAGCAGCGGCGGGCGATGATGACGTGGAAGCCGATGTCGCGGCCGACCGGGATGAGCTCCTGGATGGCGACCAGCGGGTTGACGCGCTGGGCGACCATCTCGTAGTCGTCGACCAGCAGGTACAGGTCCGGACCGGTCCACCAGGAGCGGTCGCGCAGCTGCGCCGGCGTCACGTTGTCGCCGGGCAGGCGCTTCTCGATCGGGCCCTTGAGGTTCTTCACCGAGCCCTCGAAGTGCTTGCCCGACATGGCGTAGTCGAGCAGGGTCGGCTTCTGGATCTCCTCGAGCATGCCGCGCCGGTAGTCGGCCATGATGATCTTGGCCTCGTCGGCGGTGTAGTTCGACTGGATCTCCCGCGCGATGTGGCGCAGCAGGTTCGTCTTGCCCGACTCCGAGTCGCCGAAGATGAGCATGTGCGGCTCGTTGGCGAAGTCGAGGTACACCGGCTTGAGCCCGGCCTCGTTGAGGCCGATCGGGATGCCCGGCTTCGAGCGGTCGACGGCCTTGAGGAAGTCGGCCACGTGGAGCTGCTTCGGCAGGAGGCGCACGGGCGGGCACGGCTGGCCGCGCCACGCCTGCTTGACCTTCTTGACGAAGTCCTCGACGCCGGGGAGCAGGTCGTCGCCGTCGCGGATCCCGTCGATGCGGGGGACGGCGGCGAGGATGTGGAGCTTCGCGAGCGAGAGCCCGCGCCCGGGGCGGTTCTTCGGCACGTTCGCCGCCGCCTTGCGGTCGATCTCGGACTCCATGTTGTCCGTGAGCTTCAGCTCCAGCTTCAGGCCGAACATGTCCCGCATGTTCATGCGGATGTCGCCCCAGCGGGTGCAGGTGACCATGACGTGGACGCCGTAGGCCAGGCCCCGGTTGCCGATCGCGCGGACCTGGTCCACGAACGGCTCGAAGTCCTCGCGGAGGGTCATCCAGTTGTCGACGACGAGGAAGATGTCCCCGTACGGGTCCTCCTGGAAGCGGCCCTGCTCCTTCATGCGCCGGTACGAGCCCATGCCGTCGATCTTGTTCGCGGTGAAGAACGCCTCGCGCTCGTCCAGGATGCTCGTGACCTCCTGGATCGTGCGCCGCACGCCCTCCTCCTCCTGCCGGCCGAAGACGCCCGCGACGTGCGGGAGGTCTTCGAGGCCGCGCAGGGTGCCGCCGCCGAAGTCCAGGCAGTAGAACTGCACTTCGCGCGGGGTGTGGGTGAGGGCGAGCGAGCCGATCATGGACCGCAGCATCGTGGACTTGCCCGACTGGGCGCCGCCCGCGATGGCGACGGTGCCCTGGGCGCCGGAGAGGTCGACGATGAACGGGCTGCGCTTCTGCTCGAACGGGCGGTCCTCCTCGCCGAGGACGGCGTGGAGCTTCCCGTTGAGGGAGAAGCCCTTCGGCGTCAGGCCCCGGACCGGGTCGACCTCCAGGGGCGGGAGCACCTGGTCGAGGGTCGGCGGCTCGGCCAGCGGCGGCAGCCACACCTGGTGGGCCGGGCGGCCCATCCCGATGCAGTTGTTGACCATGACCTCGAGTTCGGAGAGCTTCTCGTTCTCGTCCTCGGACTCGGCCTCGGCGGGCACTTCCTCCTCGGGCTCCTCCTCGATCTCGGGCTCCGGCGGGAGCTCCACGAAGCCGGGCAGGAACCGCTGCACCTTGTGCTGGACGGCCGCGATGCGCTCGGCGCGCGAGGCGACCCGCTTCGGCGGCTTGTACGACCCGCCGACGTAGGCGGCGCGGAACCGGACCAGGTCCTGGGTGCCGACCTGGAGGTAGCCGTGGCCGGGGGCCTGCGGCAGCTCGTAGGCGGCGCCCGAGCCGATGACGGTGCGCGACTCCTGCGCGGAGAACGTGCGGAGCGCGACCCGGTACGACAGGAACGTGTCCAGGCCCTTCAGCTTGCCCTCTTCGAGCCGCTGCGAGGCGAGCAGCATGTGCACGCCGATCGAGCGGCCGATGCGGCCGATCTGGAGGAACAGGTTGATGAACTCGGGCTTCGCGACGAGCATCTCGGAGAACTCGTCGGCGATGATGAGCAGCGTCGGCATGGGGTCCATCGGCTGCCCGGCCTTGCGGGCCTTCTCGTACTCCCACCGGTTGGTGAAGTTGCCCATCGACCGCAGCACCTCCTGGCGCCGCACCAGCTCACCTTCGAGCGCGTCGGCCATGCGGTCGACCAGCTCGATCTCGTCGGCGAGGTTGGTGATGACCGCGGAGACGTGCGGCAGCTCGTCGAGGGCCGCGAACGTCGCGCCGCCCTTGAAGTCGACGAGGATGAAGTTGAGCTCCTCCGAGGAGTGCGTCGCGATGAGCGACCCGACGATGGTGCGGAGCACCTCCGACTTACCGGAGCCGGTGGCGCCGATGAGCAGGCCGTGCGGGCCCATGCCGCCGACCGCGGACTCCTTGAAGTCGATGTCGACGATGGCGCCGTCCGGGCCGGGCCCGATCGGGACCTTCAGGTAGTCCTTGACGGGCTTCTCCCGCCAGTGCACGGCCGGGTCGAGCGCCGCGGCGTCGTTGAAGCCGAGCATCTCCGGCAGGCTCGACGGCGCGGCCATCGGCGAGGCGTCCTCGTCGCCGGTCTCGGTGGCCCCGGAGGCGCCCTTGAGGGTGAGCCGCCAGGGCGCGAGCGAGCGGGCGATGCCCTCGGCCTGGTTGTACGACAGCGCGTCGGGCCTGCCGAGCACGCGGCGCCGGCCGGCCTGGTCCGTGTAGATCTCCTCCGCGGTGACGTCGTAGAGCTTGATCTGCGGTCCGGGCTTGCGCGGCAGGTAGCCGGAGAAGTCGAACACGGTCACGCCGGCCATGCCGTCGGCGGCGATGATCCCGGTCGGGTCCACCTCGCCGCCGTCGAGGATGACGACCAGGTGCGCCTGGCCCTCCCCCGCGGTCGCGCCCGGCGACCACGCGCCGCGGCTCGACAGCTGGTCGCGCAGCGAGGTCTCCAGCTGCGTGGTCGTGTTGAAGAACATGCGGACCGGGCCGGCCCCGTCCTCGGCGGACGGGTGCTGGAGGTGCGGCAGCCACTTCATCCAGTGCCACTCGGGCATCCGCTCGTTGTCCGCGACGACGGCGATGATGACGTCGTCGGGCGAGTGGAGCACCGCGAGCTGCGCCAGCTGGGCGCGCAGGTTGTCCATGACCGTGGGCCGCTCGCCGCGCAGCACCAGGCGCGCGGCCTCGGTGTACTTCATCGACCGGGGGATGTCGATCACGTTCGAGTGCGCGGCGACGAACCGCCGCAGCGCCATCGACGTCATCGGCTCCAGGTCCTCGACCGGCTTGGTCTCCGGCGGCACCAGCTTCATCGTCATGCGCTGCTTGCCGATGCCGACACGCACGTCCAGCGAGTCGTCGTCCTTGCTCCGGCGCTCCCACATGCGGCGCGACCCGACCAGCGACCACAGGGCCTTCGGGTCGGGGTGGCGCCACCGGGCGGCGCGCCACTGGCGCTCGGCGCCCTTGCGGGCACGGCGCCGCACCTGGTTGAGGTAGCGCATGTAGTCGCGCCGGTCGGCGTTGAACTCGGCCTTCTTCTGGGCCCGGTTGCCGCCCAGGTTCGTGGCCATCATGCCGACCATGGAGATGCCCATCATGGCGCCCATGGCGATGCGCATGGTGTTGTTGCCGCTGTTGCCGGTCCCGCCGGCGGTCGAGCGGCTCATCATCATCATGGCCATCGCCGCAGCGCCGGCGAGCATCGGCAGGATCATCAGATACTGCGCGATGTTCTTCGGCTGCGGGTCGGGCATGTCCGGCGGCGACTCCAGGAGGATGTCGCCGCGCGGGGCCTGGGGCCCGCGCTTACGCGGCGGTCTGCGGAAGAGTTTGGTCGTCACAGAGGGTCCTTGTACTCACCGGGGGATGCGCCTGCCACGGCCGGCCCAGCCGGCGCCTTGCGAGCGTCGGCGAGGATGCTTGCTAGCCGCGGCGTGGGCGCTGCCGTATAAAAGATATAAGTGCGCTCTGTCGAGTATCGCACTAACAGGGTAGAACCGCATCGCCACTCGGGCGGTACACCGACCGTGGCATGCGGGATTTATCCTTTTACAGTCCCCCCGATTCCGACCCGACCCGGAGGTTCGCGCGGTGAGCACCAAGTCGGCCACCCTCTCCAGGGTGACGATCGTCAGTCCTCGCACCAGGATCGACCTCGCATTGCCCTCTGACATCCCCCTGTCCGACCTCCTGCCCACGATCCTGCACCAGGCCGGCGAGTACTACATCGACGAGGCCGGCGACAACGGCGGCTGGATCCTGGCGCGCCTGGGCGAGGACGCCCTGGACACCGGGCACTCCTGCTCGCAGCTGTCGATCAGCGACGGCGAGATGCTGTACCTGAACCCGGCCGACGCGGCCAAGCCCGAGATCGTGTTCGACGACGTCATCGACGCCGTCGCCACCGCGACCGAGCAGCGCGGCAACCGCTGGGACCACCTCGCGACCAAGCGCTTCAGCGTCGGGGTCGGCACCGCCGCGCTCGGCGTCGGCGCCGTCGCGCTGCTGCTGACCGGCCACCTCGCCAGCGCCATCGTGGGCCTGTCGATCGCGCTGATCCTGGTCGGCGCCTCGGCGCTGCTCTCGCGCGCCGTCGGCGACTCGCGGGCCGCCACCTACTTCGGCGTCACCGCCGTCCTGTACTCCGGCGTCGGCGGGCTCCTCATCGCCGCGCGCGACCGCGGCCTGTTCGAGCTCGAGGGCCCGCACGTGCTCATCGCGGCCTCGGCGATCCTGCTGTTCAGCGTCCTCGCGATGGTGGCCGTGGGCGACATGGCCTCGGCCCCGGTGTTCATCGTGTCGATCCTCGGCGCGGTGGTCCTGGGCGTCTCGACGGCGCTCATGATGGTCATCCCCGACGGGACGGCCGCGACCGCCGCGGGCATCGCCGCGCCGCTGGCGCTGGCGATCCTCCCGGCCGCGCCGCGCCTGTCGCTGACGATGGCGATGGTGCCGACCCCGACGCTCCCGACGACCACCGAGGAGCTGAAGGAGGGCGACACCGAGGCCATCGACGGCAAGCGGATCCTGAAGCTCTCCGAGCACGCCGGGAACTACCTGGAGGCCCTGTACTCCTTCGCGGCCGTGACCGGCCTGGTCTCGGCGATCGCGCTGGCGTTCTCGGGCACCATGCCCGGCCTGATCCTCGCGACGATCCTGTCGCTGGTGCTGCTCAGCCGCGCGCGGACGGTCGAGGACCGGCCCGCGCGCATCGTGATGCTCACCGGCGGGATGGGCGGCCTGGCCGCGACCCTCGCGGCGGTGTTCGTCGCGAGCGGCGACAGCATCCTGGTGCGCCTGACGGTCATCCTCGGCGTGCTGACGCTGCTGACGCTCATCGCGATGGTCTACGGCCTGGCCGTGGCCGGCAAGAAGATCGCCCCGACGTGGGGCCGCAGCCTCGACATCATCGAGGCGCTGCTGATCGTGTCGATCCTGCCGCTGGTCGGCTGGGTCTGCAACCTCTACGAGATCGCGCTGTCGCTGCGGGGCTAGCCCCGACTCCCCCTTCGACCTGAGAGGCGAATTCCGATGCCACAGATGCGCTCCCGCCGCGAGCAGGTGGACGCACACAAGTTCATCACCTCGCGGATGAACCAGGCGCTGGTGCTGGCGAACCCCGATTCCGTGGAGCGGCCGCTGCGGCGCATCGGCGTGTCGATCTTCGCGTCGGTCATGGTGCTGGCGCTGGTCTTCGGCGGCTTCGCGGTCGCGACGCTGTTCGGCAAGGGCAACGACCTGCCCGAGTTCAACCACATCATCCAGGTCAAGGGCACGTCCGCGATCTACGTGTACACGACCGCGGACGGCCAGGACCCGTCCGAGTCCAACCCCGCGAAGCTCTGGCCGGTCACCAACTACACGTCGGCGCTGCTGCTCCTGCGGCCCTACCAGGGCGACCCGCCGGTGCAGACGCTGAAGCCGACGTCGCTCAAGGACATCCCGCGCGGCTTCATGGTCGGGATCGACAACGTCCCGGCCCAGCCCCCGGCCGTGGAGGAGCTCCTCCAGGACCAGGACTGGAACGCCTGCACGATGCCGCGCGAGATCGGCAGCACCGACACGCACCAGCTCACGCAGCTCGTCATCCAGGACATGGAGGAGCCCACGTCGTGGCTCGGCGACGAGCAGTGGGTGCTCGCGAAGGTCGCCGAGGACGCCGCTGAGGGCGAGGAGCGGTACTACCTGCTGTGGAACGACCGCAGCTACCGGATCGACGACCTGGGCGTGCTCGACTCGCTGGGCCTGAACGCGAACCAGGCGGTGCCGGTCAACGAGAACGTCATGGGGACGATCCTCCCGGGCACCGACCTCGAGGTCGAGGAGCTGTCGTACTTCAGCGACGCCTCCGCGGAGAGCATCCAGTCCGACGGCGGCGCCGTGATCGCCTACGGCCAGCCGCTGGAGATCGCGGGCGCGTTCTACGTGCTGCTCAAGACCGACGACAAGGGCGACGAGTTCGCGCCGATCACCGAGGTGCAGAAGAACCTGCTCCAGTCGAAGTACGGCGTGCCGGTGACGGTGAGCCCGACCGTGCGCGACTCGACCGGCGCGCAGGCGACCTACGGCGACCCGCTCTTCCCGACCACGGTCCTCAGCAACGCGGTGTGGGCCCCCACGGGCGCCCGCCCGGCGATCTGCGCGACCTACGACCCGACCGACCAGGAGGAGGGCCAGACCCGCATCCGGATCGGCCTGTACGACTCGGCGCCGGCGACGCTGACGGACGCGGCGCAGTCGGTCGAGTTCACCGAGGACGGCGACATCCACTCCAGCGTCGACAACCTCGCCGCGCAGACGGTGCTGGCGCCGGGGCGGGCGGTGCTCGCGGACTCGCGCACGAACGAGGGCGCGACGGTGCAGAGCAACACCTTCCTGATCGACAGCCTCGGGTTCAAGTTCGGGATCGTCGACGAGGGCCAGACCGACGCGACGCAGAACCTCCTGGGGTACCAGGGCGTGGAGTCGGTGTCGGTGCCCGAGGAGATGATCACGATGATCCCGCCGGGCGCCAACCTCAGCCCGTTCGAGGCCCGCAAGCAGCTGGTGATGGACGACAGCTCGGTGCCGCGGTTCGAGACCGAGGAGGAGTCCCCCGCCGAGGGCGGCTGACGCTCCGTACGCTCCACTGCCGCCGGGGACCGTTCGGTTCCCGGCGGCTTTGGCGTTTTCTGGGGATTCAGGGAGGGTCGGCACGTGTTAGCCTGGCGCGACACACTCCCGACAAAACGAGGAACCGTCATGTCCTACCCGCCGCAGCAGCCGGGGTTCGACCCGAATCAGCAACCTCCGTACGGCCAGCAGCCCGGGTACGGCCAGCAGCCGCAGCAGCCCGGGTACGGGCAGCAGCCCCCCGGGTACGGCTCCCAGCCGCAGCAGCCCGGATACGGCTCCCAGCCCCAGCAGCCCGGGTACGGGGCCCAGCCGGGCTACGGCCAGCAGCCGCAGCAGCCGGGGTACGGCCAGCAGCCCGGGTACGGCGCGCCCGGCCTGCCGCCGGCGCCGAAGTCGAAGACCCCGCTGATCCTCGGGATCGGCGGCGGCGCGCTCGTCCTGGTCATCGCGATCGTCCTGCTCGTGCTGAAGCCGTGGGGCGGGGGCCCCGGTGCGGGCGACTCCCCGAGCGAGGTGGCCGACGGCTACATGGGCACCACGGTCGACGCCATGAACTCGGGCGGGTTCTCCGACCTGGAGGGCCTGGCCGCGGACCTGCGTCCGTACATGACCAAGGAGCTCCAGGACGAGATGGACGCGGAGCTGGAGAGCTCCGACTCCGGCGACATGGCCGAGTTCGAGGAGATGTTCGAGGGCGCCGAGTTCAACCTCTCGTACACGATCGGCGAGGAGAGCATCGACGGCGACAGCGCCACGGTGGCCGCCACGCTGTCCGGCGACGCGACCATGGCCGGCGAGACCGTCCCGATGGACCAGGAGCTGACCCTGGAACTCGTCAAGGAGGACGGCGTCTGGAAGATCAGCGGCGACGGCGGCCTGCTGTAGCGACTGAGCCGAAGGGCCCCACCGGATCCCGGTGGGGCCCTTCGTCGTAGCGGGGCTCAGGCGAGCGCGTTCAGCAGCGGGAAGTAGCCATCGCGCTGGCCGGCGGCGTTGGGGTGGTAGGACTCGCCGATCGGGTACGAGATGCCGTTGACCCACTCGGTGTCGTCGCAGACGGCGTGGCCGTCGAAGGCGTCGCGCACGTCGATGTAGTCGAAGCCGTGGCTGGCGGCGACCTGGCCGGTGGTGGTGGCGAGGAGGTCGGCGGCCGCGTTGAGCTGGGACTGCTCGCCGGGGCTGATGCGGGTGATGGCGTTGCACTCCTCGCCGTTGAACAGGCGCGGGTAGCCGAGGACGACGACCTGGGCGTTGGGCGCGGCCGCCTCGATCGCGTCGTAGACGGCGTGGAGCTTGGCGGGCAGCTG
The DNA here is from genome assembly GCA_040643255.1 of Glycomyces sp. NPDC047369. Classification (GTDB taxonomy): domain Bacteria; phylum Actinomycetota; class Actinomycetes; order Mycobacteriales; family Micromonosporaceae; genus Glycomyces. Next base: position 28,660 of record JBEYTX010000013.1, read on the forward strand.
GTCGCGGATGAACGCCTCCGCGTCGTCGATCTCGTCGTCGCAGGTCCACGGGTACGGGTAGGCGCACTGCTGGACCACGCCGGCCCATCCGGTGTCGTTGCCGCCCACGGTGATCGTCACCAGGTCGGTGCTGGAGGAGAGGGCGCCGAGCTGCTTGGAGAGGACGTCGCCGGTCTTCGCGCCCGAGCAGGCGGCGAACTCCAGGTCGGCGCCCGCGGCGTCGGCGAACAGGGACGGGTAGGCGGACTCGGAGCGGGAGCAGCCGCTCCCGTCGTCGAGGTACGAGCGGGTGCCCACGCCGGAGGCGTAGGAGTCCCCGAGGGCGACGTACTCGATGGTCTGGGCCTGGGCGGCGCCGCTGGTCAGCGCCAGAATCGACACGACGGCGACAGCAAGGGCTGCCGCCAATGTGGAGATTCGCCGGGGGAGGGACATTATGGGCTCCGTCTCGAATTTTGTCCGAACTGGGAGCTTTAGTTATATCGGCTGCCTCCGACGCAGTCCAGCAGCGGAACATGCCAAGTCGGAAAATTTACTTCGTTCGATACCCCCTGGGCGGCAGGGGTTTTCAGAGCCCTTCGGGGAGGTCGAGGCGGTCCAGCGGCTGCGGCTCGTCCGGGGTCTCGGCGAGCAGCCGGTCGGCGTCGTCCTCTTTGGCGTCCTCAGGTTCGGCGAGGAGGCGCCGGACCTCGGCCTCCAGGTGCGCGCGGACGAGGATGCCGAAGCGCTCGCCGTCGTCGGCCGCGAGGGCCTCGACGAACGCGACGTGCTCGGGGACGAGGTCGCGGTGGACCTCGAAGTGCTCGAACATCGAGAAGGTGCACAGGCGCGTCTCGATGAGGAGGGTGCCGAGCATCCGCGCGAGGCGCAGCGACCCGCCCCAGCTGGCGAGCACCCGGTGGAAGTCGAGGTAGGCGTCGCCGAGGGCGCGCGCGTCGTCCTTGCGCAGCGCGCGCTGCATGCGCTTGACCTCGGCGCCGAGCTCGGCGAGGACGGTGCGGCGGTCGGCGGCCGGGAGGGTGAGGATGCGCCGGCCCAGCTCGGGCTCGATGGTGGCGCGCAGCCAGTGGATGTCGCGGACGTCCTCGGGGGTCATGGTCTTGACGGCGAGGCCGCGGCGGCGCGGGATGACGAGGAGGCCCTCGGCGGTGAGGCGCTGCATGGCCTCGCGCAGGGGCCCGCGGCTGACGCCCAGCTGGTAGGCGAGCTCGGCCTCGCCGAGGACGGTGCCGGGCGGGAGGGACCCGTCGACGACCGCTTCGCGGAGCCGCTCGGCGATGAGGTCCACCGTCGAGGTGCGGCGCACGGGGGCGAGCCGCCCTACCTTGCGGTTGCCTTCGAGGCCGCTCAATCCGCTGCTGCGAGTCGCCACGTGTGTCCGATTCCCCTCTGTCTCTTCTGGGCAGCATCTTACTGCCGACCCGTACACCACGTTCCGCGTCGTGCCCCGGTTGCGGGCCCGGCGGGGTTGTCGCGCGGGTCGCGCCGGACGGCTTGCGCTTTCGTTACCGAACGTCGATAATCAGATTGTCGACAAACTTACAATAGAACGTTAGGGTCGGCAAGACACCCGAGTCCGACTCAGGAGGCGACCAACGTGTCGAACGAACTGCATCTGAACCGCCGTCATCTGCTCCTCGGCAGCTCAGCGGGGGCGGCGGCCCTCGCACTGGGGGCCTGCTCGCGGACGGACGGCGGCGGTGACGGAGGACTGCTCGCCAAGGCGCAGGACGGCGGGACCATCCGCGTCGCCTACGCCGACGAGGCCCCCTACGCGTACACCGGCGACGACGGCGTGACCGGGCAGTCGGTGGACACCCAGGTCTACCTGCTGGACCAGCTGGGCATCAAGGCCGACCAGATCGAATGGAAGCTCACCGAGTGGGACTCCCTCATCACCGGCCTGGGCACCAACCACGACATGGTCATCGCCGGCATGTACATCACGCCCGAGCGCTGCGAGGCCGTCGCGTTCGCCAACCCCGACTACGTCATGCCCGACGCGCTCATGACCATGGCCGGGAACCCCGGCGGGTACACCGACTTCAACACCATGGCCGGCACCGACGGCGTCATCGGCGTCATGAACGGCACCAGCGAGCACGAGATCGCCGACAAGACCTTCGGCGAGGACCGCATCAACGTGCAGGCCAACCTCGACTCGCTCATCCTCGAACTCAAGGCCGGGCGCTGCGACGCCATCGCGCTGACCAGCGCGAACCTGCGCCTCGCGGCGGAGGCCGACCCCGAGGTCGAGGTCTCCGAGGGCTTCTGGCTCATCGACCCCGACACCGGCGAGGACATCATCGGCGCCGGCGCGGCCGTGTTCCAGCCCTCCGACACCGACTTCCGCGACGCGGTCAACGAGGAGCTCGACAAGCTCCTCGCCGACGACGCGAAGTGGGAGGAGCTGACGAGCCCGTACGGGTTCACGCTCGACGAGAACCACCCCGAGGGCCTCACGGCCGAGGACCTCTGCCCGGACACCTACCAGTAGGAGGCGGGTTCCATGGACTTCCAAGCGGTCATCGAATCACTCCCCCGATACGGAGAACCGCTCCTGGTCACCGTCGGCGTCACCGTGGCGTCGGCGGCGCTGGCGCTCGTGCTGGCGTTCGGCCTCGGGCTCATGACGGGCTCCGGGCACCTCGCGGTCCGCACCCCGGCGCGGGCGTTCGTGGAGTTCTTCCGCGGCTCGTCGGTGGTGGTGCAGCTGTTCTGGTTCGCGTTCGCGATGCCGGTGGTGCTGGGCATCCAGTTCGACTACCTGATCGTCGCCGGGATCATCGCGCTCGGCTGCAACTACGGCGCCTACTCGTCCGAGGTGGTGCGCGGCGCCATCGCGGCGGTCCCCAAGGGCCAGCTCGAAGCGGCCACCGCGCTCAACCTCACCCCGGTGCAGAAGATGCGCCTGGTGGTGCTCCCCCAGGCGTGGCCGGAGATGATCCCCTCCCTGTGCGCGTTCGCGATCATGCTGCTCAAGGCCTCGGCCCTGGTGTCGGTGATCGGCGTCCTCGACATCACCTGGCTGGCCGGGCTCCTCGGCAAGCAGCCGGGGCAGGACCGGCTGCTGCATTACGCGGTCGTCCTCGTCATCTACTTCGTGCTCGCCTGGCTCATCTGGACCGGGATGCGGGCGCTGGAGCGCCGCGCCAAGCGCGGCCTGGGCGTCGAGGAGAAGCCCGTCAAGGGCCGCCTGGCCTCGACCGTCGCGACCGGAGGTGTCTGATGCAGACCGGTTGGAGCAACGAGACCGTCCGGGAGATCTTCCCGGCCATCTGGGACGGCTTCATCGTGGTCCTCCAGGTCACGCTCGTGGCCGGGATCATCGCGATCGTCCTGGGCCTGCTCGTCGCCATCGGCGAGCGCAACGGACCGGTGTGGCTGCGCAGGCCGCTGTCCCTGGTCTTCCAGTTCATCCGCAACACCCCCCTGCTGGTGCAGGTGCTCATCGTCTGGACGGCGACGAGCCTCTACATCAACCCCGACTGGAGCGCCTTCGCCGTCGGCTCGACGGTGCTGGGCCTCCACTACGCGTCCTACACCTCGGAGTCCTACCGGGCGGGGATCGACGCGATCCCCAAGGGCCAGTGGGAGGCGGCGACCGCGCTGAACCTCCCGTCCCACCGGGTGTGGGGGGCGATCGTCCTCCCGCAGATGGCGCGCCGCTCGGCGGCCGCCGTCGGCAACTGGATCATCGCCATGTTCAAAGAGGTGCCGACCCTGTTCATCATCGGCGTCATGGAGATGATCGCGGAGGCCAGGGCCTTCCAGGGCCAGCACTACACCGGCGCCGTCGAGGGCTACACCCTCGCCGGGCTGCTGTTCCTCGCCGCCTCGTACCCGGTCGCGGTCGCGATGCGCAGATTGGAGAACCGCCTTGCCAAGTCCAATTATTGAGTTCGACCGCGTCGACAAGTCGTTCGGCGACCTCAAGGTCCTCGACGAGCTGAGCTTCCGGGTCGACCCCGGCGAGCGCGTGACGCTCATCGGGCCCTCGGGGTCGGGCAAGACCACGATCCTGCGGCTGCTGATGACGCTGGAGACGGTGACGCCGAAGGCCGATCCCGAGGCCGACGGCGGCGTCGTCTGGCTCGAGGGGCAGCCCTACTCCCACATGGAGAAGAAGGGGAGGCTGGTCCCCGCGAACGAGAAGTGGCTGCGGCAGCGCCGCTCCCGCGTCGGCATGGTGTTCCAGCAGTTCAACCTGTTCCCGAACATGAAGGTGCTGCGCAACGTCACCGAGGCGCAGGTCCACGTCGCCGGCCGCTCCAAGGACGAGGCCGAGCAGAAGGCGAAGGACCTGCTGGAGCTCGTGGGCCTCGCCGAGAAGACCGACGAGTACCCCGCGCGCCTGTCCGGCGGCCAGCAGCAGCGCGTGGCGATCGCCCGCGCGCTCGCGATGGACCCGGACATACTCCTGCTCGACGAGGTGACCAGCGCTTTGGACCCGGAGCTCGTCGCCGACGTGCTCGCGGTGCTGCGCGACGTCGCCGCGACCACGAGCATCACGATGCTGTGCGTGACCCACGAGATGGGCTTCGCGCGCGACGTCTCCGACCGCGTGATGATGTTCGACAGCGGCCGCATCGTCGAGCAGGGCGCGCCGGAGGCGATGTTCTCCGAGCCGCAAGAAGCGCGCACTCAGGACTTCCTCAGAGCCGTTCTCGCGGAGTAGGCTTGGGGTTCTCCTCCATCCTTGGAGAGTGTTAGGGGTGTTCGAGGGGGGCGGTCATGAGGGGTTATCGACCGCCCTCCTCATGCTTCCGCCCGATCCCGGCCCCCACTCGGCGCCGCGGCACCCGCGGGGTGCGGGCGGGTGGCAGAATCAGTCTTCGTGTCAGCACCTGATCCAGCTCTAGGGATGCGCGGATGAACCTGTTCGGCCGGGGCGAGAACCTCCCCGAGGAGTCCATCGCGGTGATCGGCCTGGGCCGCTTCGGGTCCGCGGTCGCCGAGTCCCTCACCCGCCTGGGCCACGAGGTCCTCGCGATCGACGAGCGCCCCGAGATCGTCCAGCGCGCCTCCGAGACCCTCACGCACGTCGTGCAGGCCGACTCCACCGAGTCCGCGGTCCTCATCCAGCTCGGCATCGGCGAGTTCGACCACGTCGTGGTCGCGATCGGCACCGACATCGAGGCGAGCGTCCTCACCGTCCTCGCGTGCGAGGAGGCCGGGGTCCGCGAGATCTGGGCGAAGGCCATCAACGCCAAGCACGGCCAGATCCTCCACCGCACCGGCGCCCACCACGTCGTCTACCCCGAATGGGCCATGGGCGAGCGGGTCGCGCACCTGGTGAGCGGGCGGATGCTCGACTTCATCGAGTTCGACGACGGCTTCGCGATCGTGAAGACCAAGGCGCCCACCGAGGCCGTGGGGAAGACCCTCGCCGAGTCGCGGCTGCGCTCCAAGTACGGGGTCACCGTCGTCGGCGTCAAGCAGCCCGACCGGGACTTCACGTACGCGACGCCGGACACGGTCGTCTCCGAAGGGGACACCCTCATCGTCTCCGGCGCGACGACCAAGGTCGAGGCGTTCGCCTCCACCACATGATCCCGAAGGTCAAGGCGTTCTTCCGCCACCCGGGCCGCCTCATCCCGCTCCTGTTCATGGGCGTGATCCTCGCCGGGACGCTACTGCTCATGCTCCCGGTCGCGCACCTCGGCGACCGGCGGACCTCCTTCGCCGACGCCCTGTTCACGTCGACGTCCGCGGTGTCGGTGACCGGCCTCGCGGTCCTCGACACGCCCGTCCACTGGTCCTGGTTCGGGCAGTTCGTCATCATGCTGCTGTTCCAGATCGGCGGCCTCGGCATCATGACCAGCGCGGTCCTCATGGCCCTGCTCGTCACCCACAAGCTCGGCCTGCGCACGAAGCTCGCGACCCGCATGGAGATCAGCCAGGCCCTGAACCTCGGCGACTTCAAGGCGATCCTGCTGCGCACCATCGCGTTCACGTTCATCGTGGAGGCGGTCGTGGCGCTGGCGCTGGCGATCCGGTTCTCCTCGCTGGACTTCGGGCTCGGCAAGGCCGTCTGGTACGGCGTGTTCCACTCGGTGTCCACGTTCAACAACGCCGGGTTCGCGCTGTTCTCCGACTCGATGATGAGCTACGCGACCGACCCGTGGATCTGCGTGCCGATCGCGCTCGGGTCGATCCTCGGCAGCCTCGGCATGCCGGTGATCTTCGAGATGACGCGCCGCCACTGGGGCCGGCGCCAGTGGTCGGTGCACACCAAGCTGACGCTCGTCGGCTCGGCCGTGCTCATCTTCGGCGGCTGGGCCGCGTACCTGGCGTTCGAGTGGTCGAACCCGGCGACGTTCGGCCAGTGGCCCTGGTACGACCGGATCCTGCCCGCGTTCTTCCAGTCGTCGGTGGTACGCGCCTCGGGCTTCAACTCGATCGACATCGGCGCGATGCGCGAGGACTCGCAGCTCGCGTCGATCATCCTCATGTTCATCGGCGGCGGCGCGGCCTCGACCGCGGGCGGCATCAAGGTCACCACGTTCTTCCTGCTGCTGCTGGTGATCTGGGCGGAGGTGCGCGGCGAGCCGGACGTGACGGTGTTCCGCCGCCGCATCGACCCGCCGGTCATCCGGGAGGCCCTCGCGGTGGCGCTGGTGTACGTGGCGTGCAACGCGTTCGGCGTGTTCCTGATGCAGCGGTTCGAGCCGGGCATCGAGATCACCGCGATCATGTTCGAGGTGACGAGCGCGTTCGCGACGGTCGGCCAGTCGACGGGCATCACCTACGACCTGTCCGAACCCTCGGTGTGGCTGTTGACGATCGCCATGTACACGGGCCGCGTCGGACCCGTGCTTTTCGCCGCGTCGCTGGCCCTTCGTACACGAAAACGTCTATACCGGTACCCTTCGGCGCGCCCGCTCGTGGGGTGAGCCCCGCCTCAACTGCCACTGCGACGACAAGCGAAGATGGTGTCCAGCACGCCGCCACGCGGATCGTCGCCCCCAGAAAGGACGCCCCCCGATGTCCCGTAAAGCCCGGCAGCGCACCAGTCGTCTCCCCATCCGGATGCAGTTGATGCTCCCGATCGCCGCGGCGCTCATGGGGATGCTGGTGCTCGGGCTGTTCCAGACCGTCAGCGTGTGGGACGAGTACCAGAACGCGACCGACGCCGAGGTGCTCGCGGGGCTGTCCGCCGATCTGAACGACGCCCTGGAGGCGCACCGGATGGAGGCGGGGCCGCTGGTGGAGTCGGTCATCAACGGGGGCGGCGGCCAGTTCGACTCGGCGGTGGCCCGCCGCGAGACCGACTGGGCGTTCGACCGGCTGGAGGAGGCGACGCCCGGTGTGACCGCTCGCTTCCCCGATCTCGAGGACGACCTGGAGTCGCTGTTCACGAAGGCCGAGGGCCTGGAGGGGGCGCGCGCGGCGTTCGACCGGCTGGCGGCCGGGGAGGCGGACTTCACCGACGAGGACGTCGCCGACGCGTACCTGGTGTACCGGGACGTCGCGAACAAGATCGTGAGCATCGCGGCGATCCTGCCGCGCATGGTCGACGACGCGGGCGTCGCCGCGCACCTCGACTCGCTGGCGGCGCTCATGCAGGCCAGCCGGATCGCCGCGGAGATCCAGTTCACCGTCTCCACGGACCTGGTGAGCCTGGACGAGGCGCAGGCGGTCGTGGTGGGGCGCGCGGAGCTGTCGAACGTCGCGTACCTGTCGGGGAACTTCGACCGGCAGATCACCGAGTTCCAGGCGAACGCGTCGTCGGAGACGAGCGCGGTCTACAAGGCGGCCATGGACTCCGAGGACATCGAGACCGCGCAGGAGGCCCTCGGGGTGTACGTGCGCGGGAACGTGCCGACGATCAGCCCGCAGGACTTCTCGAACGCGCAGGGCTCGATCATCGCGGCGCTGGACACCAGCCAGGAGTCGGTGCTCGACGCGATGCAGGTCGACGTGGACGAGATCCGCGACGCCTCGTCGCGGACCCTGCTGACGACGTTCGCGCTGGTGATCGTGCTGGCGCTGACCTCGATCATCTCGGCGGCGATGCTGGCCCGCCGCATCAGCCTCCGCGTCGACGGCGTCCGCGAGGCGACGCTGACCGCGGCGTACGACACGCTGCCGAAGACGGTGGCGGCGGTGTCGCAGGCGGCCAACGCCGACGAGGTGGACCGGCTGCTCCAGACCGCGAAGCGCCAGACGGTGATGAGCACGGACTCGCGGTACGCCGACGAGCTCGACTCGCTCGCGGAGGCGTTCAGCGCCGCGCACCACCAGGCGCTGCGCCAGACCGCGAACCAGGCGCTGCTGCGCATCGACGTCGAGGCGATGATGAAGACGCTCGCCCGCCGCGGGCAGAGCCTCATCCGCCGCCAGCAGCAGGTCATGGAGTCCCTGGTGGAGCAGTCCCCGGACCACGCGGTCCCGGACGAGTGGCGCTCGGTCTACCACCTGCTGGCCCGCATGCGCCGCAACGAGGAGAACCTGCTGCTCCTGGCGGGCGGGGACCCGCAGCGCCGCTACAACCACCCGGCGAACCTGGACACGATCATCCGCGACGCGGTCGCCGAGATCGAGGACGCGGGCCGCGTCATGGTCGAGAACCAGGTGTCGGCGCGGCTGGAGACCAAGCCCGCCGGGGACCTGGTGCGCATCCTCGCGGAGCTGCTCGACAACGCGGCCGCGTACTCGCCGCCGACGCAGTCGGTGCGGGTCACTTCGCGCCGTTCGGGTTCGGAGATCGTCATCTCGATCGCCGACGACGGCATCGGCCTCGCGCCGGAGCCGATGGCGGCGATCAACCGCCGCCTGGCGGAGCCGACGCAGCTGAACTCGGAGCTGACGGCGACGATGGGCCTCCTGGTGGTGGGGCGGCTCGCCGCCGAGCACTCGGTGAGCGTGCAGCTGCACTCCACGATGGGCAAGGGCACGCTGGCGCTGGTGCGGATCCCGGCGAGCGCGCACGCGGAGGACCCGGTGGGCCTGTCGCCGGACCAGGGTTCGGCGGCGCGGCTGGCGCTGTCGGCGCGGGCGGCGAACCTGCCGGTGACCGGGACGGGCGCCGAGGCGGCCGGCACGGGTGCCGTGGAGCCGATCGTGCCGCGCCCCCGCAAGGCCGGCCCGGCCCCCGAGCCACGCCCCGTAGCTGGGGGAACACTCAATGGAGCGAAGCCGGTGGCGGCCCCTGCGGGCCCCGCTCCCGAGACGCTGGATGTTACCTTCAGGAAGGTGAACCGAGCACTCGAAAACTCCGGCAGGACCAACGGCGCCGAACTGCCCCGTCGCGCGCCGGGCTCCCGACTGCTCCCCGGCTCCGTCCCCAGCGCCCAGAAGGGCGGCGGCGCCGATCTCGACCCGGCGGAGATCCGGGACCGGCTCGCCGGTTTCGCCTCCGGCATCGCGGCGGCCGCCGCGCACGAACAACGCCAATAGAAAGCAGCGAGATGGATAGCAAGGACAAGAACGTCGGTGAACTCGACTGGCTCCTGACCTCCTTCGTGGAGAAGGTGCCGGACGTCTCCGAGGCGCTCACGGTGTCCGTCGACGGCCTCGCCATCGCCGCGTCCCGCGGCCTGTCGACCGACCGGGCCGACCAGCTCGCCGCGATCACCTCGGGCCTGGCGAGCCTGACGACGGGGGCCGCGAAGGTCCTCGACGCGGGCCGCATCCGCCAGTCGGTGATCGACATGGACGAGGGCGTCCTGCTGCTCATGGCCGTCGGCGACCGGGCCCAGCTCGCGGTCCTGGCCAACGCCGGGTGCGACCTCGGCCAGGTCGGCTACGAGACCGCCCTGCTGGTGAAGCGGGTGTACGCGGCGCTCGAACCCGATGCGCGCGGCGGGGTCTGAACCACCGCGTAGGAGATTGCTCACCCGCGCCGGGCCGCGCCCATCGACGGCCCGCGCGGGGCGTTCCCCCGCTATGACGTGTCGCGTATTGGACCTGCGACAACCACTGAGCGCCCATCACATGCTCACGCTGCGCCACGCCGCTGAGGCTGCGCCCCTCCGCGTCGGCGGCGTTTCGCGGGGCTATGCTGCGTTCGCTACCTGGAAATGAATCATGGAGGCCCACAGGTGACCACGGTTGAGCCCAAGCTTGAGCCAACGCCGATCGTCGCGCGTCCCTGGCCGGTGCGGCGGGAGCCCAAGGGCTCCTGGCTCGCCCGCACGCTCCGCACGACCGACGCCAAGCAGATCGGCCTGCTCTACTTCGTGACGTCGTTCGCGTTCTTCGCGATCGGCGGCATCCTGGCCCTGCTGATCCGCGCGGAGCTGTTCCAGCCCGGACTCCAGATCGTGTCCTCTGAGCAGTTCAACCAGCTGTTCACGATGCACGGCACCATCATGCTGCTGATGTTCGCGACCCCGATCGTGTTCGCGTTCGGCAACTACCTGGTGCCGCTCCAGATCGGCGCCCCCGACGTCGCGTTCCCGCGCCTCAACGCGTTCGCGTACTGGCTGTACCTGCTCGGCTCGACCCTCGCGGTCGCCGGCTTCATCACCCCGGGCGGCGCGGCGTCGTTCGGCTGGTTCGCGTACCAGCCGCTGTCGAACGCCGTGAACTCCCCCGGGATCGGCGCGGACATGTGGTTCGTGGGCCTGTCCATCTCGGGTGCGGGCACGATCCTCGGCGCCGTCAACATGATCACCACGATCGTGACGATGCGCGCGCCGGGCATGCTCATGTTCCGGATGCCGATCTTCACGTGGAACATCCTCATCACCAGCCTGCTGATGATCCTGGTCTTCCCGATCCTGTTCGCCGCGCTGCTCGCCGTCATGGCCGACCGCACGCTCGGCGCGCACGTGTTCGACGCCGACACCGGCGGCGCGATCCTGTGGCAGCACCTGTTCTGGTTCTTCGGCCACCCCGAGGTGTACATCGTGGCGCTGCCGTTCTTCGGCATCGTCTCGGAGATCTTCCCGGTGTTCAGCCGCAAGCCGATCTTCGGCTACAAGACGCTCGTCGCCGCGACGCTCGCCATCGCGGGCCTGTCGATGGCGGTGTGGGCGCACCACATGTACGCGACCGGCGCGGTCATGCTGCCGTTCTTCTCGCTCATGACGTTCCTCATCGCGGTCCCGACCGGTGTGAAGTTCTTCAACTGGATCGGCACGATGTGGAAGGGCCAGTTGACGTTCGAGGCCCCGATGCTGTTCAGCATCGGCTTCCTGGTGACGTTCCTCCTCGGCGGCCTCTCGGGCGTCCTGCTCGCCAGCCCGCCGGTGGACTTCCACGTCTCCGACTCGTACTTCGTGGTCGCGCACTTCCACTACGTGCTGTTCGGCACGATCGTGTTCGCGGTCTACGCCGGCGTGTACTTCTGGTTCCCGAAGGTCGCCGGGCGCATGTACGACGAGCGCCTCGCGAAGGTCCACTTCTGGCTGACGTTCATCGGCTTCCACACGACGTTCCTGGTGCAGCACTGGCTGGGCGCCGAGGGCATGCCCCGCCGGTACGCCGACTACCTGGAGTCCGACGGGTTCACGACGCTGAACATGATCTCGACGATCGGCGCGTTCATCCTCGGCCTGTCGACGCTGCCGTTCATCTGGAACCTGTTCAAGTCCTGGAAGGCCGGGCGCGTCGTGGAGACGAACGACCCGTGGGGCTACGGCGGCTCGCTCGAGTGGGCGACCTCCTGCCCGCCGCCGCTGCGCAACTTCGACCGCCTCCCGCGCATCCGCTCGGAGCGCCCCGTCTTCGACGAGAAGTGGGGCCACCTGGTCAAGGAGGTCAAGGGCCACTAGCCCGCGACCTCGCACGGAAGCCCGCCGGACCCCGTCCGGCGGGCTTTTCGCCTGCCTGGACTTCCCGTAGGGCTCCCCCGTCACTAGGATCGAGGCATGAGCCGGGCACTGATCGTGGTAGACGTCCAGAACGACTTCTGTGAGGGAGGGTCGCTGCCGGTCGCGGGCGGCGCGGCCGTCGCGGCGGCCGTCACCGACCTCGTCAAGTCCGCCCCGGGCCGGTGGGACCACGTGGTCGCCACCCGGGACTGGCACATCGACCCGGGCCTGCACTTCTCCGCCGAGCCGGACTTCCGCGACTCGTGGCCGCCGCACTGCGTGGTCGGCACCGCCGGGTCGGGCTTCCACCCGGACTTCGACCACACGCTCGCCGAGGCCGTGTTCGACAAGGGCGCCTACGAGGCCGCCTACTCCGGGTTCGAGGGCTCCTCGGGCGAGACCGGCCTCGCCGAGTGGCTGCGGACCCGCGACGTCGACGCGGTCGACGTCGTCGGCATCGCCACCGACCACTGCGTGCGCGCCACGGCCCTCGACGCGAAGGCCGAGGGCTTCGCGGTCACGGTGCTCCTGGAGTACACGGCCGCGGTCGCCGAGGAGACCCGGGCGAAGGCCCTGGCGGACTTCGAGCAGGCCGGCGTGGCCGTCGAATAGACCAGACGCGGAGCGGCCCGGGGCGCGAGCCCCGGGCCGCTCCGCGTTCCCGCCCGTCAGGACGTCGGCACGTCGTCGATGATGATCGTCGTGTTGTCGTAGTCGTTCTCGCCGTGCGGGTCGAACACGAAGTTGTCGACGCTGTAGACGAGCGGCTGAATCCACGCCTCGAAGTACAGGCCGCCGGCCTGCTCGTCGCCGTTCCAGTCGCCGAACGGCTCCGGGGTCAGGGTCCACTCCAGGGTCGCGGAGTCCCCGGCCTCCAGCGGGTCGAGCACCGCGACGCCCTCGGGGTAGCCCTCGCAGACGGGCACCGGCTCCGGGCCGTCGGCCCCGAGGCTCTCACTGGCGCACAGCGCCAGCTGGATACCGTGCGAATCGTGGTCGCCGGAGTTGGTGACCGTGACCTCGCCCGTCCAGGTCCCGTCCCCGTTGTCGGTCTTCTCGACCGCGACCGAGAGATCGGTGACGCCCCACAGGTAGGCGTCGGCGGTGACGTTCGCGAGCTCCTCCCCCGTGCGGTACCTGAAGACGTCGTAGTCGAGGGCGATCTCCTGGTACATGCCGGTCGACTCCTGCTCGGGCACGAGGAGCAGCACGCCCGCGGCAGCCGCGGGAGCGATGTCCCACAGGGGGAACTCCGCGATGTCGCCGCGGGCGACCTCCTCGGTGACCTCCCAGCCGCCAGCGCCGTCCCCGGCGACGACCACGGCCTGGCGCATCATCGACTCGCTGGGGCTGCACCCGAACAGCGCGACCGCCTGCGCCGGGCCGCCCTCCTCGAGCGGCGTGTGGACCACCTTGAGCAGCTGCACCGGACCCCCGCCCGCGTCCCATTCACCCGCTTCGGCGTCGGGCGTGCCGTCCGCGGGGACGGCCGGGGACACCGGGCACGCCGAGTCGTAGCTCGCGCTGCCGGGCACGAACGCCGGCAGCTCGATCTCGGCGCCCACGAGGTCGCCGAACGTCGGCAGGACCGGGGCCTCCACGTCCGTCTCCTGGCCCTCCGGGACCGAGCCGGTCCCGGTGCCGCCCTCGGCGGGCGAGGTCGCGTCCTCGGACGCCTCCTCGCTGGAGGTCTCGGCGGGCCGCGGGTCGACCTCGTCGCCGTTGGACTCCTGGAGCCACCACACCGCGGGCACGGCCACGATGAGCGCGGCCAGCGCGGCAGCCACGGCGCCCTTGGTGGTGCGGCGGCGCCGCACCCGGCCGTGGATGACGGCGGAGTCGACGGGGTCGACCATGAGCTCTGCGGCGTGGGCGAACTCGGCGAACGCCTCTTCGAAGAGGGTCTCGTCTGGCGTGCTCATCGCTGCTCCATCTCGTCTTGGACGGTGAGTCGGCCCGCGAGCGCGGCCTTCCCCCGAGTGAGCCAGGAGCGGACGGTGGCTTCGGCGACGCCTTCCTGCTCTGCGATCTCCGCGACGGTCAGGCCCGCCATGTACCGGAGGATCACGGCTTTGCGGTGGTGTTCGCCGATCCCGGCGAGCGCGCGCATCAGGTCGACGCGGTCGCCGTCCGGCGCCTTCTCGTGGGTCTCGCGCTGCCGGTTGAGGAATCGCTGGACGACTCCGCGGCGGCGCAGGTGGCTGGTGGCGAGGTTCCAGGCCACGCGGCGCACCCACGCGGTCGGGTTCTCGTACTCGCGCACTTTCCTCCAGCGGGCGAGCGCTCTGCAGAAGGCTTCTGCGACAAGGTCCTCGGCTTCGGCCCGGTCGCCGGTGTAGGCGAAGATCTGGCCGGTGATGACGCGGACGTTGGCGGCGTAGAAGTCGTCGAATTCGAGGCTGGCGCGCATCGGCAGCAGTTGCGCGGCGGCGCCTCCCTCCCCTGGTGGAGCAGAGCTGTCGCGGGTGGGCGTCATAGGGGCTCCTCGGCTACGGTACTGCGGCTTGGGGGTCCGCATGAGATACACGAGCTCGGGAGCGGGAGTGACGCACTCCAGATTGGAGTTCTGGTTCACAGTTTCCTGACGGCAAGGCGCCCCCGCGTCGGTGCTCGCGGGGGCGCCTTGGGCTCCAGGGCTACCGGTCGAGCCGGTACTCCCCCGCGGTGCGGTCGAATCCGGGCGGGATCCCGTCCTCGACGGCGCCGGAGGAGACCGCGACGAGGTAGACCGGGCCCGTGAGGGCGTCGTCGTCGACGGTCCCGAGGTACGCGTCCCACTGGCCGGGGTCGACCGCGGCGGTCCACTCGTAGGTGAAGGTCTCGCCGACGGCGAGGCCGCCGACCGGGACGGCCGTGAAGTCGTCCTCGCCGCCGCATTCGGCGACGCCGAGGTCGGTGTCCACGGTGTCGGCGAACGGGAGTCCGCACACGGTGAGCGTGTAGTCGGCGACGTCCCTGGGGCCGTCGTTGCGCACGGTCGCGGTGAGGGTCCGGTCCCCGTCGCCGGTCTCGGCGGCGGCGACGTCGATGACGAGGTGCGACAGGGCCTGCGGCGCGGCGCTGCTGACGCGTTCGCTCCGGACCTCCCCGGCGGCGTCGATCCAGTAGCGGTCGAACCAGTAGTCGAGGTCGCCCGCGGTCGCGTCGTACCGCTCGGCGAACCCGATGACGAGGTCGGTCTCGCCGCCGCCGAGGTACTGCGGCGAGGCGCCGGGCGCGGACCTGGCGAGCTGCCGTTCGGCCTCCCAGGCGCCGGAGCCGGGCGCGGTCTCGGCGAGGACGACGACCTGGAAGGCCGCGTCCCCGTCGAAGCCGCATCCGAAGAGCGCCACGGCCTGCGCGGCACCGGGTTCACCGGTGAGGGTCGCGATCCGGAGCTGCTTGAGGTAGACGGCGCCGTCGTCGCCGGGCGGCGCGAAGGTGCCGTCGGCGATGACGGCGTCCTCGACGGGGCAGGCCGCGTCGGCGTCGCCGCCGAAGGACGGCAGGGTCATGGTCGCGCCGACGATCTCGCCGGTCTCCGGCACGACCTCGTCGGCCCAGATCGCGTCGGGGTCCTGGTCGGGGAGCAGGTGCTCGGGTGCGGTGGTCTGCTCCTCGGCGGGCGCGGTGCCCCGGTCGTCGGTCCCGGCGGTGTTGGCGAGGAGCCAGCCGGCGGGGGCGAGGAGCGCGAGGGCGGCGGCCCCCGCGGCGGCGGTGCGGCCGATGCGGCGGCGTCTCGCCTTGCGCCACAGCCGGTCGGTGCCGGTGCCGGTGCCGCGGAGTTCGGCGGCGGTGTCGTCGGTGTAGTCGATGAAGACGGTCTCGAGCGGGTCGGGGGCGGTCACGGCTGCTCCTTGATTTCGTCGATGCGGAGGCGTTCGGCGAGCGCGGCCCTGCCTCGAGCGAGCCAGGTGCGGACGGTCGACTCGGCGACCCGCTCCTGGTCGGCGATCTCCGCGCCGGTCATCCCGGCGATGTAGTGGAGGACGATCGCCTTGCGGTGGCGTTCGCTCAGCGTCGCGAGCGCGCGTTCGAGGTCGACGCGGTCCGGTCGGGGCCCTTCGACGTCGGTGGTGCGCTGGCGGCGCAGGAGGCGCCGGGTGAAGGCGCCGCGGCGCAGCCGCGACATGGCGAGGTTCCAGGCGACGCGGCGGACCCAGGTCGCGGGGTTGTCGTAGGCGCTGAGGGTCTTCCAGCGGACGAGTGCTCGCAGGAAGGCTTCGGCGGTGATGTCCTCGGCTTCGGCGTGGTCGCCGGTGTAGGCGCGGATCTGCGCGGTGATCTGCCCGATGTTGGCGGCGTAGAACGCGTCGAACTCGGCGCGGCGGTCGGGTGCGGCGCGTTCGCGGTCCAGGGCGGTCACCAGGGCGGCGGCTGCGTCCATAGTGCTCCTCGGTGCGTGCGGGTGGGATGCGGTCGTGTCGATCGCACCCTCCACACGAACGAGGGGCCCGTTGCGTCCCGCCCGGTCCGGGTGTTTCTCAGCGGGTCATTTCCCGTAGCGGCGGTCGCGGGTGGCGAAGGAGCGGACGGCGCGGAGGAAGTCGACGCGGCGGAAGTCGGGCCAGTTGGAGTCGCAGAAGTAGAACTCGGAGTAGGCGGACTGCCAGAGGAGGAACCCGGAGATGCGCTGCTCGCCGGAGGTGCGGATGACGAGGTCGGGGTCGGGCTGGCCGGTCATGTAGAGGTGGCGGGCGATGGAGTCGGCGTCGATGGCCTCGGCGGCCTGTTCGAGGCTGGCGCCGGTGGCGGCCTGCTCGAGCATGAAGGAGCGGACGGCGTCGGCGATCTCGCGCTGGCCGCCGTAGCAGACGGCGAGGTTGACCTGCATGCCGCGTTTGTCGGCGGTGCGCTGCTGGGCGTGTTTGAGGGCGTTCTGGTGGTCTTCGGGGAGGAGGTCGAGGGCGCCGACCATGCGCAGCTGCCAGGGCTGGTCGTCGTCGGAGAGTTCGCCGGCGAGTTCGTCGATGATGTCGAGGAGGGGGTCGAGCTGGTCCTTGGGCCGGGAGAGGTTCTCGGTGGAGAGGAGCCAGATGGTCACGTGCTCGACGCCGAGTTCGTCGCACCAGCCGAGGAAGCGCTCGATGTGCTTGGCGCCGGCGCGGTGGCCGTCGTTGGGGTCGGTGAGGCCCATGTCGCGGGCCCAGCGCCGGTTGCCGTCGACCATGACGCCGATGTGCCTGGGCAGCGGCTGTCCGGTCAGCTCGCGTGCGAGCCGACGCTCGTATATCCGGTAAAGCAGGTTCGAGATCGCCACAACCGGCAATTGTAGGCTCCTCGAAATCGCGGCTCGCAAGCTTCGCCGTGGCCGGGGCCGTCGCGGCCCCGGCCCTGCCCGTGTCCGGGTGTGCGGTCCTTATCCCTCGAGGCGCTGCTTGAGGGCGTCGAGCTCGGCCCAGAGGACGGCGGGGAGGCGGTCGCCGAAGCGGGCGAACCAGCTTTCGACGAGCGGGACCTCCTCGGCCCATTCGGCGGGGTCGACCTTGAGGGCGGCGGCGAGGTCGTCGCGGTCGAGGTCGAGGCCGTCGGTGTCGATGGCGCCCGGGGTCGGGCAGTGCCCGATGGGGGTCTCGACGGCCTCGGCGCGGCCTTCGAGGCGTTCGACGACCCATTTGAGGACGCGGGCGTTCTCGCCGAAGCCGGGCCACAGGAAGCGGCCGTCGTCGCCGCGGCGGAACCAGTTGACGTAGAACACCTGGGGCAGGAGGGCCTCGTCGTCGGCGGCCTTGCCCATCTCGATCCAGTGGCCGAAGTAGTCGGCGGCGTTGTAGCCGATGAACGGGAGCATCGCCATGGGGTCGCGGCGCACGACCCCGACCTTGCCGGTGGCGGCGGCGGTGGTCTCGGAGGAGAGGGTCGCGCCCATGTACACGCCGTGGACCCAGTCGCGGGCCTGGGCGACGAGCGGGACGGTGGTGGCGCGGCGGCCGCCGAAGAGGATGGCGTCGATGGGGACGCCGCGCGGGTCGTCGTACTGGTCGGCGAGGACCGGGCACTGCTTGATGGGCGTGCAGAAGCGGCTGTTGGGGTGGCTGGACGGCTCCTCGGAGTCGGGGGTCCAGTCGCGGCCCTTCCAGTCGATCGCGTGGGCGGGGGGCTCGCCCATGCCCTCCCACCAGACGTCGCCGTCGTCGGTGAGGGCGACGTTGGTGAACAGGGTGTGGCCCTGCTCGATGGTGCGCATGGCGTTGGGGTTGGTGCGGTAGTCGGTGCCCGGGGCGACGCCGAAGAACCCGAACTCGGGGTTGGAGGCCCACAGGCGCCCGTCCTCGCCGAAGCGGAGCCAGGCGATGTCGTCGCCGAGGGTCTCGACCTTCCAGCCGGGGATGGTCGGTTCGAGCATGGCGAGGTTGGTCTTGCCGCACGCGGACGGGAACGCGCCGGTCACGTGGTAGACCTTCCCCTGCGGGCTGGTGAGGCGCAGGATGAGCATGTGCTCGGCGAGCCAGCCCTCGTCGCGGCCCATGGCGGAGGCGATGCGCAGCGCGTAGCACTTCTTGCCGAGGAGCGAGTTCCCGCCGTACCCGGACCCGAAGGACCAGATCTCGCGGTCGCCGGGGAAGTGGGAGATGTACTTGGTCTCGTTGCAGGGCCACGGGACGTCGGCCTGGCCGGGGGCGAGTGGCGCGCCGACGGAGTGGAGGCATTTGACGAAGTCGGCGTCGGGGCCCATCTTCGCGAGGACCTCGGTGCCCATGCGGGTCATGATGTGCATCGACGCGGCGACGTACGCGGAGTCGGTGAGCTCGACGCCGAACATGGGCTGGTCGGCGTCGAGGGAGCCCATGCAGAAGGGGACGACGTACATGGTGCGCCCGCGCATGGAGCCGCGGTAGAGGCCGGTCATGGTCTCGCGCATGTAGTCGGGCGCGGTCCAGTTGTTGGTGGGTCCGGCGTCCTCGGGGTCCTCGGAGCAGATGAAGGTCCGCTCCTCGACGCGGGCGACGTCCCCGGGGTCGGTGCGGGCGAGGAACGAGTCGGGTTTGGCGGGGACCGGGACGAGGGTCCCGAAGGCGACGAGCTCGCCGGTCAGGCGCTCCCATTCGGCCCGGGAGCCGTCGCACCACACGATCCGGTCGGGGTCGGTCAGCTCGGCGACCTCGCCGACCCAGGCGAGCAGCCGGTGGTGGCGGGTCGGCGGGTCGCTGAGTCCCGTATTGGGGTCGGCGGTGTCGGCGGCGGCTACGCCGGTGGCGACTTCGATGCTCACGGTGGCTCCTTCGGTCGGCTGCTGGGCACGGACGCGGGCGCTCCGGCCGGGGCCGGTCCTTCGGACGCTACGGGAACGGGCGCGAACGCGCAGGAACTCGTGCGTGATTGAACGGGCGTTGAACAGGCGCTCCGCCTGCGGGAAACGATCTTGTGCGCATTCGGGCTCGCAGCGATCACAAATACCTGCTGATCCTGCGTCACCGCGCAGAACCGAGCACACTGCGGCGAATTTGACCGTTGCTCTCAACTAACGCGATCGGTTTCGATCATGGAACGAGCGCGTTAGATCGCCGCCGCAAAACGGTTACGGAACCGCGACGGGCGGCTTTTGCCGTGAACGGCCCCACAGCGGGGCGTCTTGGGTGAAGATGCACAGCAGCACCGATCAACCGCAGGCACGCAGGGCCGAACCGTTGGAGACGTCGATGGCGCACCGTGAACCGGAACCGCAGCAGGGCCGCAGCAGGACCGGCGTCGTGGCCTTCGCGGTCGCGCTCGCCGCGGTCCTGGCGATCGTGCTCGTGTACTTCCTCATGAAATGAGCGCGCGGAAACGGGCGGGGACGCGTCGCGTCCCCGCCCGTTCCATGCCTCAGTGCTAGACCGACGGCCCCCGCCGGCGCAGGTCGTCGACGGACAGCATCGCCTCGCGCAGCTCCTTCAGCCAGTCCTCGGCGTGCTGCTCGACCAGGCGCACGCACCACGCGAGCGCGTCCTGGCGCGACGCGGCGACCCCGGAGCCGACGAGCGTGTCGAGGACGAGCCGCTCGGGCTGGCGCAGCCGGGTGGTCACCGGCAGGGACTGGTGGGTGAAGACCATCGTCGTGGACCCGCAGCGCGCCCCCCAGGACGCCTGCCGGTGGTACCGGTACTGGAGCTGCTGCGCGATCTGCACCCGCATGTCGCGGGTGGCCTCCCGGAACCGGGAGATCCGGCCCTCCTCGGTGGCGGCCCGGTCGGACTCGGTCGCGTCCGCAGGGTGGTCCGGGGTCGGCAGCGGGCAGATGATGATCATCTCGTCGCGGTCCACGGTGACCTCGGGCATCCCGGCGATCCAGCCGTCGGGGACGATCCCGTAGATCCAGGCCGGGGCGTCGTCAGTGGACGGCAGCGGGCCGTAGTGCCACGAGCCGGTGTCGTCGATGGCGGCCATTGACGGGTCTCCTCACGTTTCAGGAACGCTCCAGGTGTACCCCATCGAGTCAAGCAGAGCCGATCGAGGGCTCGCAACCGTCGCGCACCCCGCTGTTCACAGGCCCCGCATGAAGAACCCCGCGAGCGCGCACACCGCGAACACGGCCGCGCCCACGCACGCGAGCGTCTGGCCCGGCCGCGGCCGCACCCGGTACTGCCACGACAGCCACACCCCGAGCACGATCGGCCCGGCCGCGATGCCCAGGAACAGCGTCAGCGCCGCGAACGCCTGCCGCACCGCCGACCCGTCCGCGCGCAGCACCCCGAGCGCGACCGCGACGGCGAGCGCCCCGGTCGCCGCGCCGATGAGCGCCGCCGTCGCCTCGGTGTGGCGGGGCGCCTCGATGGGAAGTTCACCCTGCCGGGCGAGCGACAGCAGCCGCCCGGACCGTTCGAGCCGCATCCTGACGCGCTCGGCGTCCGGCTCGGGGTCGGGCGCCCCGGCCGAGGGGGTCGGGCCGGTGCGGCGGTGGCCCACGAAGTCGCCGAGGGACCGCCACAGGATCGCGACGGCCTTGTCGGTCTCGGCCACGAGCGTCGCGGCGGCCACGGAGTCCCGGTTCGCTTCGTCGCGGGAGGTGCGCGCGGCCTCGACGGCGGCGGCGAGGCGCCCGGACTCGTCCCGGTAGGCGGTGTCGGCCGCGCGGATCTCCGCGTCGGCGTCGGCGCGGTCCTTCAGGTAGGCGGCGACGGCGTCCGCGTAGCCGGTGTCGGTCGTCATGGCGTGCTCCTTCCCGGGCGGGGCCCGTGGTGCGCTTGCGGCCCTATGGCAGGTCGAGGACGGCCGACGGGTTCGGCAGGAGCGCGGTCGTCCGGTACGGGATGACGACCTGCGGGACCCGGTGCCGGGCGCGGTCGAAGTAGAGGCCGCGGCGCGCCCGCGGGTACCAGGCGGGGCCGCCGCTGGCGGGCGAGAGCGGCGCCAGCTCGGGGCCCTGCACGTCGAGCGCGAGCCACGCGTCGACGGCGTCGAACCGCGCCGAGAACCCGCCGAGGTCCTCGCGCAGCCGCGGCACCGACCGCCACCAGCCGAGCGTGTGCAGATGGCGTTCGGGGCCGTCGATGAGCATGGCGCGCAGGCGGGCCGACCCGGGCGCGTCGAGGCGCGCGGACCCGGCGTCGACGGCGTGGAACAGGTTGAGGCGCAGCGTCCCGTCGCAGCGGGACTCCCAGTCCTTGCACGCGGAGTCGAGGTCGTCGTGCCAGTCGACTTCGGCGCCTTCGGTCTCGAGCGCGGCGGCGAGCGCGAGCGCGGAGGCGGCGGCGTCGGGTTCGAGGCAGCAGATGTCGACGCCGATGCGCTGTCCGCGCTCGTGGGCGCCGCGGGCGGCGGTGAGGGCGGCTGCGGCGAGGATGTCGGCGGCCTCGACGGTGCGGGTGCCGAGGACGGCGAGGTTGCGGCCGGGCGCGCGGTGGAGGGCGAGCTCGGCGCCGCGGGCGGCGACGTCGATGGTCTGGCCCAGGAGCGCGGTCTCGGGGGCGGGGACGGCGGCCGTGAGGTCGGGGACGTGGTCGCCGTCGAACAGCGCGGGCGGCTCGTTCCCGGGCGGGCGGGCTTCCCAGAGGCGCTGCTGGAGGGGCTCCCAGGCGTCGGCGTGCCCGGCGTTGGGGATCGCGACGATCCGGTTGGCGCCGGTGTGGCCGGACTCGTCGTTGACGACGGCGTGGAAGCGGGCGACGGTGTCGGCGGCGTGGTTGGACTCGGCGAGGACCCTGCGGGCCTTGGGGAGCGCGATGCGCAGCGTGAACTGCGCGACGAGGCTGGGTCGGCCCCAGAGGGCCTCGATCCCGGCGACGTCCTGGGAGGCGAGGACGAGGTGGATGCCTTGGCTGCGGCCGCGGCGGGCGAGGTCTTCGAGGAGCTGCACGGCTTCCTCGGTGACGGCGTCGCGGGCTTCGAGGAGGACCTGGAACTCGTCGACGACGGCGACGATGCGGGGCCAGTGGCCCGCGGGGTCGGCGGCGCGGAGCTCTTCGAGCTTGGTGGCCTCGTGGGCTTTCGCGGCCTCGGCGCGGCGGCGCAGCTCGTCCTTGAGGTGGCGCAGGAGCGCGAGGCCGAACTCGCGGTCGTCGTTGATGTTGACGCCGACGAGGCGCACGTGCGGGAGCCAGGTGGGGTCGCGGCGGCCGGAGGCGAAGCGCGCGAAGGAGACGCCCTCTTTGAAGTCGAGGAGGTACAGCGCGAGCTCGTCGGGGCTGTACTCGGAGGCGAGCCCGGCGATCCAGGCGTACAGGAGGTTGGTCTTCCCGGACCCGGAGGGCCCGCCGACGAGCGCGTGCGGCGGGTTGTCGCCGAGGCTGAGCTTCGCGACGTCCCCGACGGCGGTCTCCCCGATGGCGGACTGGAGCCCAGCAGCCGAGGAGGCACTCCACAACCGCTGAGGAAGCAGGTCCACCAGCCGAGCGGGCTCCTTCCCCGCAAGGTGCTTCTCCGCAACGGCCTTGGCGGCATCGGTAACGGTCGTAGAAGGCGGCGGGGGGTCGAGTTCGATGGGGGCGCCGGGGAGCGCGGTCGCAGCCGTAGCAGTCAGTCGAGGCAGGTCGGCGGGCCCGGCGGTGTCGTCGCCGACGATGACGAGGTGCACCCCGGCGGCGACGCCGGTGCGGCGCAGCCGCGCCAGCTGCGCTTGGTCGTGCGCGGGCCAGGAAGCGAGGTCGGCATTCAAAAGGACCAGAACCCGCCAAGGCTCGGGCCGCCGCCCAGTGGCGGCGGCGAGCGCCGCGAGCGAGTCGTGCTCCCCCGCGAGCACCTCGGCGTTGACACGCCGCACGGTCTCCACAAGCGAGTCCAGCTCTTCCCGCAGCCCCGAGGGCCCGACGAACGACAGCAACCGCGCCTTCCCGAGCGCCGCGAACGCCGACAGCGACCGCCCCAGCCGCTCGGGGTCGTACACATGCAGCCGCACCAGCCCCGCAGGCACGGCCCCCACGGCCCGCAGCAGCAGCCCCGGAAGCGCATGCGCCGCATCGGTGTCGATCCGCAGATGCGACCGGTCGAGCAACGGGATCAACGCAGGGAGTGAGGTCTCGATCACTGAGGGTCCTGGATTGTCATACCCCCCTGCCACAATGGACGAGCCGGCTGATGCAGTCGCGATCTCCGGAGGGATCCCTCCGGCGGCAGCGAGGTCATCGCCACTCTCGACCGGAGCGCGCCCGGTCGAGGCGGTCTCCGGCAAGGTGGTGGCGGTGGTGGGTGGGGCGGGGGGAGGGGGGAGGGAGGGCCCCCCGATCGGCGCGGCACTGTCAACGATGCGGCCCACGCGCAGCAGCGGCGCCGCCCCGCGGGCCAGCCCGGATTCGAGCCGCCACTCGGGCCAGCGCGCCCCGGCGGCCGCCGGGGCGGCCGCGGCCGCGGCGTCGAGTGCGGCGCGGTGGCCGCCTTCGACGGCGGCGGCCTTGCGCGCCTGGAGGGTCGCGGTCATCTTCTCGTGGATGTGCCGCAGCTGCGTCTGCTTGCGCGTCGCGTCGCCGATGACCCGCTCGGCGCGGCCGCGCTCGGACTCGGCCCGCTCCGCGGTCCGCTCCGCGAGGAGCCGGGCCTCGCCGCGGGCGCGGCCCAGCTCGTCGCCCATGGCCGCCACCAGTCGTCTGCGCCAGCTGCTCATGGTCAGGCCCTCCGGTCGGTCGTGCGCTCATCGCTGGGGGCCTGCCGCGGCAGACGGTGCATCGCGGCGACGAGCACCGGCCCGATCGCCGCAGTCCGCGCCGCGTCGTCGCCGGTGCCGACCCCGAGCGTGCACGCCGACGCCAAAGCCTCGGCCACGTGCACCGGCTCCACCTTCGGCACCAGGGCGCGGACCTTCGCGACGCACTTGTCGCGCAGACCCGGGACGTCGCTCGCGTTCGGGTTGCGGCCCAGGTGCTCCGCGGCGAGGCTGCGCACCAGCGGCCACGCCAGGCCCGGGAGCTTCACGCCGGTCTCGGGGCCCGCGTCGCGCAGGCGCTTGCAGTACGCGTCGGCGTTCCCCTCCCCCGCGGCTTTGAGCAGCTCGTTGAACAGGCGCGTCGGCGGGAACTTCTCCGGGACGGCCTCGCCGTCGCGGTCGCACAGCTCGTTGACGCGGTCGGTCCACCACTGGCGCGGGTCCACAGGGGCCGGTGCCGCGGCCGGTCCGGGTCGGGCCGGGCCGGCGGCCTGGGACGGGACGGCGCCGCCCGCGCCGATCGCCGCGAGGTAGTCGTCGACGGCCTCGGAGGCCTCGCCGAGGCGGAGGCGGGCCGCGTCGAGGCGTTCGCGCGCGGCGCCCAGCTTATGGAGGCCCACTTCGGCGTTCGACTCGCGCGACGCCTCGGTGAGCCCGGTCTGGGCGGCCTCGAAGCAGTGGTCGGCGGTGTCGAGCGCGGGCAGCGGGAGGTCGGCGGCGAGGGCTCTGAGGCTCCCGGCGAGGGCGGCGACGTCCACAGGGGTCTCCGTTCTAGAGGGTCGCGGCGTACGCCTCGGCCTGCTCGGCGGCGGCGAAGGTCGCGGCCAGGGACTGCTCCAGCTCCGCCGCGGCCTGCGCGAGCGCGGCCTGGGCGGTGGCGACGGAGTCGTGGCCGGACCCGGCGGTGACCGCGGTCAGGCCGCCCTGGGCCGCCTCGATGTTCTGGCTGGCGGCGGTGATGGCGGCCTGGCCGTCGCGGACCTGCTGGAGGGCGGCGGCGATGGCGGACTTGAGTTCGGCGACGCTCACGGTGGACACGACGCTTATTCTCGCGGAGATGCCGCCGACTTTCTGTGATGATGTCGCAACCCGGCGTGTCTGGTTTGTCGGATTCCCGACTGTCCAGTGACAACCAGTGTTGCTTTCGATGCATTTTTAGGTGGCGGAGTGACGTACCTCCCAACTACAGTGTGATTACCAACGGGGCCAGGTTCCCCTACACATCGACACCCGGGAGGCGACCGTGCCAGTGCAACGCACTTACGTCCTCGACACTTCGGTTCTGCTGTCAGACCCAGGAGCGTTCTCACGGTTCGACGAACACCACGTGGTCATCCCGCTCGTCGTAGTCAGCGAGCTGGAAGCCAAACGCCACCATCCGGAGCTGGGCTGGTTCGCCCGGGAGTGCCTGCGGCGCCTCGACGAACTGCGCGTCAAGCACGGCCGCCTCGATGAGCCGATCGACATCGGGGACCACGGCGGTTCCATCCGGGTCGAGCTCAACCACGTCGACACCTCGGGTCTTCCGGCGGGCTTCGCCCTGGACACGAACGACTCCCGCATCATCGCCGTCACCAGGGCCCTCGGGCTCGAAGGCGCCGACGCGGTCCTGGTCACCAAGGACATGCCGCTGCGCGTGAAGGCGTCCGCGGTCGGGATCCCCACCGAGGAGTACCGGCACGGGCAGGCCGTCGACCCGACCTGGTCGGGGATGGCCGAGCTCGCGGTGTCCGACGGGGTCATCGACGCGCTGTTCGACGGCGCCGACGTGGACCTCCCGCACGATGTGGACCTGCCCTGCCACACGGGCCTGGTGCTCAACGGCACCAGCTCGAAGGCGCTGGGCCGCGTCACCGTCGACAAGCAGATCCGCCTCGTTCGCGGCCGGGAGGCCTTCGGCGTCCACGGCCGCTCCGCGGAGCAGCGCGTCGCCATCGACCTGCTGCTGGACCCGGACATCGGGATCGTCTCGCTCGGCGGCAAGGCCGGCACGGGCAAGTCGGCGATGGCCCTGGCCGCGGGCCTGGAGCAGGTCATCGAGCGCGAGGTCTTCAAGAAGGTCATCGTGTTCCGCCCGCTCTACGCGGTCGGCGGCCAGCAGCTCGGCTACCTGCCGGGTTCGGAGAACGAGAAGATGAGCCCGTGGGGCCAGGCGGTGTTCGACACGCTCGGGGCGGTCACGAACGACAACGTGATCTCCGAGGTCGTCGAGCGCGGCCTGCTCGAGGTGCTGCCGCTGACGCACATCCGCGGCCGCAGCCTCCATGACGCGTTCGTCATCGTCGACGAGGCGCAGTCGCTCGAGCGCGGGGTGCTGCTGACGGTGCTCTCCCGCATCGGGCAGGGCTCCAAAGTGGTCCTCACCCACGATGTGGCGCAGCGCGACAACCTGCGGGTGGGCCGCTTCGACGGCGTCGCGAGCGTCATCGACGTGCTCAAGGGCCACCCACTGTTCGCGCATGTGACGCTTACGCGCAGTGAGCGTTCTGAGATCGCGGAGATGGTCACCAACCTGCTGGAAGGCTGACGGGAAAGCTCTGGCATGCTGTGTCCCGGGCGTCTGTGGACAGACGCCCGGGACACAGGAGTAGAGCGAATGATCCCACTGCTGACCCGCTACGGCGCCCGTCTGGCCGCCGTGCTCGTCCTCGCACTCGGGGCCGTCATAGCCGTCAACGCCGTGACCGACGACCCGTCCGAGCAGGACGCCCAGCACCCCAGCCAGGCCGCCGCCGAGCAGCAGGCCGAGGCCGAGGCCGCGTACGAGGAAGTCCGCTACCTGCACGTCAACTACATCGACGAGACCGCCGGCGCGGACGTCGCGGTGAAGGCCGACGCCCTCGCCGACTTCGCCGCCGACCGGGCCGCGAGCCTGAACAGCGCCCAGGAGGACGCCGACCAGGCCGAAGCGGAGGCCGAGGCGGAAGCCGAGGCGAACGCGAACCCCACGTCCGTCGACATCCCGGGCAGCTGCTCGGACTACTCCGGGAACAAGGCCACCGGCTGCGCGATGGCGCTGGAGAACGGCCACGACCTGGAGCAGGTCGGCTGCCTTGTGGCCCTGTGGGACCGCGAGTCCGGCTGGAACGAGTACGCCGCCAACGGCATCGGCGCGTACGGCATCCCGCAGGCGCTGCCCGGCTCGAAGATGGAGAGCGCCGGCTCCGACTGGGAGACCAACCCGGTCACCCAGATCAAGTGGGGCCTCGGTTACATCGAGGGCCGCTACGGCGACCCCTGCGGGGCGTGGGCCCACTCCGAAGACGTCGGCTGGTACTAGTCATGAGAACGGGGCGGGCGCTCAGGCGCCCGCCCCGTTCCGCACTCCCCCTTTTCCTCTCCCCCCAGGAGCCCCCTTGTGATCCCGAAGCTGACCCGCCACGCCGCCCGGATCGCCGCGGTCCTCGTGCTGGCCCTCGGCGCCGTCATCGCGGTGATGGCCGCGACCGACCGGCCCGCCGACGAGGACGCGAACCACCCGAGCAACGCCGCCGCCGAGAACCAGGCGGAGGCCGAGGCCGCGTTCGACGAGGCCCGCTCGCACCACATGAACTACATCGCCGCGACCGCCGGGGCCGACGTCACCGTCAAGGCCGCGGCGGTCGCGGAGTACGCGGCGGACAAGGCGCAGGGCCTGGACGACGCCCAGGAGGGCGCCGACCAGGCCGCTGAAGAGGCCGCCCAGAACACGAACCCGACGTCAGTCGAGGTCCCGTCGAGCTGCGGCGAGTACTCCGGGAACCGGGCCACGGGCTGCGCGATCACGCTCGAACGCGGGTACGACCTCGAGCAGTTCGCGTGCCTGGAGCTCCTCTGGAGCAAGGAGTCCGGCTGGAACGAGCTCGCCGAGAACTCGATCGGCGCCTACGGCATCCCCCAGGCCTACCCCGGCTCCAAGATGGTCAGCGAAGGCGACGACTGGGCGACGAACCCCGTCACGCAGATCAACTGGGGCCTGGGCTACATCGAGGGGAAGTACGGGACCCCGTGCGACGCCTGGGCGTACTCCGAGGCCGAGGGCTTCTACTGACGAGGTGCAGGTCTTCAGGTAGCCGCCGATGACGACCAGCGCGACGATCCCCGAGGCGATCGTGAGCCGCTGGAGCAGGCCGGCCATCTCCAGCCAGTGCGGGCGCGGCATCGAGAACCACTCGAGGACGTACGGCAGCGACGTGAAGCTGAGGGCGGCGACCGAGAACCACGCGCAGCCGATCACCAGGTTCGCGCGTTTGGTGCGCTCGGGCTCGGTGCGGCGCAGCCAGCGCCCGAAGGCGATGCCGAGGACGGCCATGATGCAGAAGGCGACGAACGCGGCGTAGCGGTGCACGAGGTGGTGAGTGGTGAACTGGGTGACGCCGTCGCGGTCGGAGGGGACGACGGCGACGACGGCGATGGCGGCGGCCCAGGCGAAGAGGGACCAGGAGAGCCATCTGGGGGCGCCGGTGCTGCGTGCTTGGAGCGCGAACGCGGAGGCGCCGAGGGAGAAGAGGCCGAGCGCGACGGGCAGGAGCCAGCCGAGCGGGGTGTACAGGTGGATGCTGATGACCTTGTAGAGCGGGTTGAGTCCCGAGGTGGCGTGGAGGACGACCATGGCGACCAGGCCGGCCGCGAGGGACGCGTTCCCGACGCCGATGAATCCACTGGGGACCGTCGCTGTCGCGGTCCGGTTCGCTGCGGGGGCAAAAGAAACCATGTGTAATAGCCTCTTTGTTTTCGGGCCCGGAATCAGTGACGCGGACACCCGAATCGGTCCCCCCGCCAGCACCCGGCCGGTGGTAGCGCCTGCCCTACCGCGGGGGCTCCTCCCCGGTCCCGTGCCGCGCGCCCGGGGGTGTGCGAGGCTTGCGGGATGAACGAGTTGGCCGGAGCGCTGTCCCCGTACCTTCGCCAGCACGCCGGGAACCCGGTGGCGTGGCGCCAGTGGGGGCCCGGGGCCCTCGCGGACGCGGCGGCGCGGGACGTGCCGCTGCTGATCTCGATCGGGTACTCGACGTGCCACTGGTGCCATGTGATGGCGCACGAGTCGTTCGAGGACCGGACGGTGGCGGCGTCGGTCAACGACCGGTTCACGCCCGTGAAGGTGGACCGGGAGGAGCGGCCGGACCTGGACGCGGTGTACATGCAGGCGACGATGGCGATCACGGGTCAGGGCGGGTGGCCGATGACGGTGTTCGCGTTCCCTGACGGGACGCCGTTCTTCGCGGGCACGTACTTCCCGAAGGCGCATTTCCTGCGGCTGCTGGACGCGGTGCACGACGCGTGGACGGGGCAGCGGGAGGAGCTGCGGCACCAGGGGGCGGCGGTCGTGGAGGCCGCGGCGGCGGGCGGTCCGGCGTTCGCGGACGTGACGGTGGCATGCCCGCTGGACGGGCCGTGCCCGCCGGCGCCGCCGGTGCGGGAGGCGATGCTCGACCGGGCCGCGGAGGTGATGCTCGCGTCGGCGGACACGGTGAACGGCGGGTTCGGGTCGGCGCCGAAGTTCCCGGGGGTGCCGTCGCTGCGGTTCCTGCTGGACTCGTATGTGCGCACCGGGGACGAGCGGCTGCTCGGCCATGTGAAGCTGACGGCGGAGCGGATGGCGCGCGGCGGGATCTACGACCAGCTGGAGGGCGGGTTCGCGCGGTACAGCGTGGACTCCGCCTGGACGGTGCCGCATTTCGAGAAGATGCTGTACGACAACGCGGAGCTGCTGTGGCTGTACGCGCGGCTGTCGGGGGAGGGCGAGCTGTTCGCGCGGGTCGCGGACGAGACGGCGGCGTTCCTGCTGGAGCGGTTCTCGACGCCGGAGGGGGCGTTCGCGGCGGCGTTCGACGCGGACACCGACGGTGTCGAGGGCCTGACGTACGTGTGGACGGCGGCGGAGCTGGAGGCGGTCCTCGGCGAGGATGCGGCGTTCGCCATGGGCGCGTTCGGGGTCGATGCGGCGAGTCCGAACTTCGAGCACGGCGCGAACGTGCTGGAGCTGCCGGAGGACCCGGTGGACGGGGCGCGGTTCGCGGCGGTGCGGCACCGGCTGCTTGCAGCGCGGCGGGAGCGGGCGCAGCCGGGGCGCGACGACAAGGTCGTGGCGGCGTGGAACGGGCTGGCGATCGCGGCGCTCGCGGAGTACTCGGCGCGCACGGGCCACCGGGACTCGCTGGTGGCGGCCGAGCGGGCGGCGGCGTTCCTCGCGGAGCGGCATATCGGCGCGGACGGGCGCCTGGCGCGCGCGTCGCTGGGGGGCGCTGTGTCATCTGAAACGACGCTGTCGGTGGCGCCGGGCATCCTGGAGGACTACGCGGCCGTGGCGCTGGGGTTCCTGCGTCTGGGGGGTGAGTGGACGGCGCGGGCGACGGCGCTGCTGGAGCAGGTGCGCGCGCATTTCGGCGACGGCCTCGGCGGGTTCTTCGACACCGCGTCTGACTCGGAGGCGCTGGTGACGCGGCCCGCGGACGTGCACGACGGGCCGACCGCGTCGGGGTGGGCGCTCGCGGCGGCGGCGCTGCTGGAGGCGTACGCGGCGACGGGCGACGAGTCGTACAAGGACGACGCGTGGCGGGCGATCGCACGGGCCGAGCCGGTGATGTCGGGCAACCCGCGGTTCACCGCGGGCCTGCACGCCGCCGCGGAGGCCCTGGTGCGCGTGCAGCGCGCGCCCGGCGAGTCCTGAATCACCGGGCCGCCCGCGGATATCGGCTTGCCGGGCGGCAAGCACGGCGCTTACGTTTGAGTGTTGTGAAGCCGAGCCCGCTGCGTCCGCCGCCGCCGTCCGACATCCCCGCCGACCCGTGGCGGTACCTGCTGTTCGTCGCCCGGTCCCATACGGGCCTGGTCGCCCTCGGGTTCATCGGCCTGAGCATCTCGGGCACGGCCTGGGTGCTGCTGCCGTGGGCGATCGCGAAAGTGGTCGACGAGGTGATCGCGGCGGGGAGCGCCGAGCCGCTGCTGCGGTGGAGCGTCGTGCTCGTGCTCGTGGCGATCGCGTCGTCGTGGGTGTTCATCGCCGGGTACCGGGCGCTGTTCCTGGCCGAGTCGCACGCGCGCGTGCGCACGGTCCGCAATCTCACCGACCACCTGAACCGGGCCGGCACGGGCGTGCGCGGCGCGGTCTCCCCCGGCGAGATGGTCAACCTGTCGACCGAGGACGCGCACAAGACCGGGTCGTTCATCTTCCAGCTCGGGTTCGGGTGGATGGGCGTCGTCATGCTCGGCGTCGGCACCGGCATGCTGTGGAACATCGCGCCCGCGCTCGGCGGCGTCATCCTCGGCGGCGTCCTGTTCATCGGGTTCGTCGTCGGCCCCGTCCTCAGCCGCCTCCAGCACCACCAGATCGCCTACCGCGCCTCGGTCGCCACGCTCACCGGGCAGGCCTCCGACGTCGTCGGGGGACTGCGGGTCCTGCGCGGCGTCGGCGGCGAGGACCAGTTCTCGCGCCGCTACCGGGCCGCCTCCGCTGACCTGCGCGACGCCGGGTACGGCGTCGCCCGCGCCGACTCGTGGGTGCAGGGCCTGCGCACCAGCCTCCCCCTCGCGCTCATGGCCGCCATCACCTGGGTCGCCGCGCGCCTGGCGATCGCCGGGACCATCAGCGTCGGCGAGCTGTCGGCCGCGTTCGGCATGACCGCGCTCGTGGCCCAGCACTCCGGCGCGATGATCGGCATGGCGCAGGCCGTCATCGCCGCCCAGGTCGCCTCGCGGCGCCTCACCGCGTTCTTCGGCACCCGCAGCGACATCGCCGACGACGGGAAGGGCCGCGGCGCCGACGGTGTCCTGCGCGACCCCGAGTCCGCGCTCGAACTCGAGCCCGGGCGCCTCACCGTCGTCGTCAGCGCCGAGGCCAAGCCCGCCGAGGCCGCCGTCGAGCGCCTCGCCCGCTACCGCGAGTCCGGCGCCGAATGGGGCGGCACCAGGCTCGACGCGCTCGCCCTCGACGAGGTCCGCGAACGCGTCCTCCTCCTGCGTGACGACTACCTGTTCGCCCAGTCCCTCGGCGAGACCCTCCGCGTCGACGAGGCGAAGGCCCTCGCCGCCATCGAGGCCGCCTGCGCCGCCGACGTCCACTCCAGCCTCGGCGGCGACCTCGACGGCGAGGTCCACAACGGCGGCCGGAACCTCTCCGGCGGCCAGCGCCAGCGCCTGCGCCTCGCGCGGGCCCTCGCCGCGGACGCCGAGGTGCTCCTGGCCGTGGAGCCGACGAGCGCCGTCGATGCGCACACCGAGAACCTCATCGCCTCCCGCGTCGGCGCGGCCCGCAAGGGCCGCACGACCGCGGTCGTGACGGCGTCGCCGCTGTGGCTGGCGCGCGCCGACGCGGTCGTGTGGATGGTCGACGGGAAGGTGCGGGCCGCCGGTCCGCACGCAGAGCTGTCGAAGCACGCCGAGTACCGTTCCCTCACCTCCCGGCAGGAGTCCCGATGAGCGACCAGACCGCGGGCCGCCTGCCCGTCGCCGACCGCGCCGCCATGTTCCAGGCGATCAAGCGGCTCGTCCTGGACGACAAGGCCGCGTTCGCGGGCGTCGTCGCCCTGTACGCGGCCGCCGCGGGCGCGGGCGCGGCCCTGCCGGTGATGCTCGGGAGGGTCATCGACGGCATCGGCGGCGGCTGGACGGCCTCGCGCGTGGACCTCGTGTGCGGCGTGATCGTCGCGCTGGTCCTGGTGCAGCTGGTCCTCATGCGCACCGGCCGCAGGCTCGGGTACCGGCTCGGCGAGCGGGCGGCGGCGCGTCTGCGCGAGTCGTTCATCGACCGGGTCCTGCGCCTGCCGCTGGGGACGGTGGAGCGCGCCGGGACCGGCGACCTCGCGACCCGCACGTCGGGCGACGTGGGCGCGGTCGCGGAGCTGCTGCGCAAGACCGGCCCCGAAGTGGCGGTGTCGTCGATCGAGGCGGTCGTGCTCGTCGCGGCCGCGTTCGTCGTGTCCCCGGCCCTGGGCGTCCTGTTCCTGGTGGGCGTGCCGACGCTGATCCTCACCGCGCGCCGGTACCTGCGCCTGGCGAGCCCGGTGTTCCTGTCGGAGCGGGCCGCGATGAGCGAGATCGCCGAGACGCTCACCGCGTCCGCCGCGGGCGCGCAGACCGTCGCGGCCTACCGGATGCAGGGCGAGCGCGGCGACGCCGGGTACGCGCGCGCCGCGACCCACATGGAGCGGCTGCGCGGGATCGTGCGCCTCCAGACGTGGTTCTTCCCGTCGGTGGACCTGACGTTCCTGCTCCCGGCCGTGTTCGTGACCGTCGTCGGCAGCCTGTGGTACCTCGAAGGGTGGGTCACCGTCGGGCAGGTCGTGGCGGTGGCGATGCTGACGCTGCGCCTCGACGGCCCGGTGTTCCGGACGACCATGGCGCTCAGCGAGTTCCAGATGGGCGGGGCGGCGATGGCCCGCGTCGAGGGCGTGCACCTCATGCCCGACGAGGTCCGCGACGCCGCACCGGAGGGCGCGGAGGTGCGCCTCGACGACGTGACGTTCGGGTACGGCGACGGGCCCGACGTGCTGCACCGGCTCAGCCTGCACCCCAAGCGGGGCGAGCGGCTCGTGGTCGTCGGACCCTCGGGGGCCGGGAAGTCCACGATCGCGCGCCTGGTCGCCGGGATCGACAGGCCCCGTTCGGGTTCGGTGACCCTCGGCGGCGTGCCCGTCGCCGACGTCCCGCTGGAGACGGTGCGCCGCAAGGTCATCCTGGTGACCCAGGAGCACTACGTGTTCACCGCGACCTTGCGTGAGAACCTGAACCTCGCGGCCCCCGAGGCCGGCGACGCGGCGCTGCTCGACGCGCTCGCCACCGTCGACGCCCGCTGGGTCGCGGATCTTCCGGAGGGCCTGGACACGATGCTCGGCGAGGAGCACCACGGCTTGAATCTCGCTGAGGCGCAGCAGCTCGCGCTGGCGCGCGTCATCCTCGCCGACCCGGATGTGGTGATCCTCGACGAGGCGACCGCGGGCATCGACCCGGGCAGCGCCGGGAACGTGGAGGCGTCGCTCGCGGCGGCCCTCCACGGGCGCACCGTGATCGCGATCGCGCACCAGCTCCAGGCCGCGGAGTCCGCGGACCGGATCGCGGTCGTGCAGGAGGGGCGGATCGCCGAGGAGGGCACGCATGCGGAGCTGCTCGCGGCGGGCGGTGTCTATGCGGCGCTGTGGACGGCGTGGAAGGGCGTCGCAGCGTGAACCGTGATTCAGCGGGCACTGATTCCCCTGATCGAAGGACATACGCGTAGCCGCGCCACAAAATACCAGTAATTCGCATTTGCGACACTAAGGTGGTCTCCCGTACCCGCGGCGCTCCGGCGCCGCGCACCTCGATCCGGGAGATCCCATGCCGCGCACCGTTCTGCCCCCGCACGTCCGCAAGCACCGCTGGGCCGGGTACACGTACTGGTCGCGGATGACGTGCGCGGAGGCGCCGGTCCTCGACCCGGTGGTGCTCATCGGCGGTGCGCTGCACCGCAAGGAGGACTGGGGCCGCGTGGAGCAGGGGATGCTCGCGGCGGCCGACGTGCTGTGCCCGGACCTGCCCGGGTGGGGGGAGGCGGACCTGCTGCCGCCGTACCTCGGCCCCGACGTCCCGGTCGAGTCCCTCATCCGGCTCCTCGACGACCTGGGGATCGAGCGCGTCAACGTCTTCGCGGGCTCCTACGGGTCGTCGGTGGGGTACCGGATGGCGCAGACGCACCCGGACCGGATCGGCCGGATGGTCCTGGCCGGGACGATGGGCGGCATCCCGCCGGAGTCGCGGCCGATGATGCGCGCGGCGGTGGCGCTCGCCGAGTCGGGGCCGCGGGAGCGGTTCGGCCCGGCCGCGATCGAGGCGCTCATGAGCCCCGAGCCGGACATCGCCGCGAAGGCCGTGGTCCGCCGGATCATGTCGATGCGCTTCGGGTCCGCCGACGACGGGGACCTCGCGAAGTTCATCGCGAACACGCACCGGCTCCTCTCGCGCGAGCTCATCGACCCGTCCGTGCCGCCCGCCGCGCCGATCCTGTTCACCACCGGCGAGCACGACAACCTGACGCCGCCCGCGCTGTGCCGCGAGCTCGCGTTCACCTGCCCGGAGTCCTGGTACGTGGAGTTCGCCCGCGCCGACCACCTGATCCACCTGGAGCGGCCCGCGCAGCTCGTGGACCTCATGACCCGGTTCTTCTCCGGCGAGGACTTCGCGGAGCTGCCGTACGCCACCGTGGTCGAGGACCTGCGCCGGGTCCCGGTGCACGCCTAGGGCACCGGGACCCGCACTCGCTACGCGGTGAGCTTGACGCGCCGCAGCAGCTGCGCGTTCAGCGCCACCACGATCGTGGAGGCCGACATGAGGACCGCGCCGACGGCGGGGCTCAGCGTGACCCCGACGCCCGCGAGGACGCCGGCCGCGAGGGGGATCGCCACGATGTTGTAGCCCGCGGCCCACGCGAGGTTCTCGATCATCTTGCGGTAACCGGCCTTCGAGAGGCGCCGCACCCCGCCGACGCCGCGCGGGTCCGAGGACGCCAGGACCACCCCGGCGGACTCGATCGCCACGTCGGTGCCCGCCCCGATCGCGATCCCGACGTCGGCCCTCGCCAGCGCGGGCGCGTCGTTGACGCCGTCGCCGACCATGGCGACGCGCAGGCCCCTGGCCTGGAGCTGCGCGACGGCCTGGTCCTTGTCCGCGGGAAGCACTTCGGCGAACACCTCGTCGGCGTCGGTGAACCCGAGGTCGGCGGCGACCGCTTCGGCGACGGCGCGCGCGTCGCCGGTGATCATCGCGATCTTCTGCACGCCTTGGGAGCGAAGATCGGCGATGGCCTGCTTCGCCTCGGGCCTCACTTCGTCTTCGAGGGCGATGGCGCCCAGGACTTCCGGGGTGCCGTCGAGCGCGATGAGGTAGAGGACGGTGGCGCCGCGGCCGGACCAGGCGTCGACGTCCCCGGAGCGCTCCTCGGGCGCTTCGAGTTCCAGCTCCCGCAGGAGCGCGGGTCCGCCGACGGCGTACCGCTTCGCGTCCACGGTCGCTTCGACGCCTCTGCCGGTGCGGGAGCGGAAGTCGCTGGCACGCGCTGCTCCCCGGTTCCCATGCCCGTAGTGGGCGACGATGGCGCGGGCGAGCGGGTGCTCCGAGTCGGACTCGACGGCGGCGGCGAGGCGCAGCACCTCGTCGGCACCGGTCCCCGCGACGCCGGCGGTTCCGGCGACGGTGTGCTCCCCCTTGGTGAGCGTCCCGGTCTTGTCGAACAGGACGGCGTCGACGGTGCGCATGCGCTCGATCGCGAGGCGGTCCTTCACGAGGATCCCGGCCTTCGCGGAGACGGCCGTGGTGATCGCGATGACCAGCGGGATCGCCAGGCCGAGGGCGTGGGGGCAGGCGATGACGAGGACGGTGACGGTGCGGACGACCGCCGCGTCGAGGTCGCCGAGGAGCGACCAGACGACGAACGTCGCGATGCCGGCGGCCATGGCGATGTAGAACAGGACGGCGGCGAACCGGTCGGCGAGGACCTGGCCGCGGCCCCG
Organism: Glycomyces sp. NPDC047369; assembly: GCA_040643255.1. Taxonomy (GTDB): domain Bacteria; phylum Actinomycetota; class Actinomycetes; order Mycobacteriales; family Micromonosporaceae; genus Glycomyces. The sequence continues at coordinate 64,914 of JBEYTX010000013.1, forward strand.
GGACTCCTGGGCCTGCGAGACGAGCCGCTGGATGCCCGCGAGCGCGGTGTCGTCGCCGACGGCGTCGATGCGCACCCGGATCGCGGAGTCGGTGGCGACGGTCCCGGCCACGACCCGCTCCCCTTGGCCGCGCGCCACGGGCCTGGACTCGCCGGTGATCATCGACTCGTCCATCTCGGCCTCGCCGTCCACTACCTCCCCGTCGGCGGGCACCCGCGCGCCGGAACGGACCAGCACGACGTCGCCGACCGCAAGCGCCGAGGCGGACACGGTCTCGACCGCCCCGTCCTCCCCGACCCGTTCGGCCTCATCGGGAAGCAGCGCCGCCAGCGCGGCCAGGGCGCCCTGCGCCTGCCCGATCGCCTTCATCTCCTGCCAGTGCCCCAGCAGCATGATCGTCACCAGCGCCCCGAGCTCCCACCAGAACTCCAGGTCGAAGAAGCCCAGACTCGTTGCGAGCGAGGCGATGTACGCGACCGAGATGGCGGTGGCGATGAGCAGCATCATCCCCGGCACCCGGTCCCGGACCTCCCGCACGCCGCCCACGAGGAACGGCCATCCGCCGTACACGAACACGGCCGTCCCGAGTACGGGCCCGACCAACTCGATCCCCGGGAAGTCCAGCGTGTACCCGAACCAGTCCATGATCATGTGGCTCGTCGCCACCAGCGGCACCGTCAGCGCCAGGCTCAACCAGAACTTCCGCCGGAACGCCTCCGGATCATGCCCCGCATGCTTGTCATGCCCGCCATGCCCCTCGTGCCCCGCATGGCCCCCGTGGTGCTCCTGCGCCGCCTCGGCATGCTCCACGTGATGCCCCTCGTGGTGCCCGCCATGCCCATGATGCTCACCGTGCTCGCTCACCGCAGGCCCCTTCCGTCTCGTCCATCAGTCGCCCGACTCTATACCCCAGGGGGGTATCCGCGCAACCCACTGCGCCCTCCCCGGACCCACCCCTTCAGCCCTACCCCAAAACACAGAAGAGGGACCATCAAACCTTGAGGTGTATCAAGGTTGTTGGACACGGATCCTGATTTGAGAGGATCGTGTCCATGCCCGCGAAACGCCGGAAGTTCAGCCCGCAGTACAAGGCC
>JBEYTX010000014.1:0-40574 GCA_040643255.1 Glycomyces sp. NPDC047369
TGGGCCACCCCCGGCCCACCCCAACCCCGTCGACCGGGCGCACCGGGGGGGGTTTTTTGACGGTGTGGCCCGCCCTGCCTAACGCGGGGGGGGGGGGCCGTGCCGGATCCGGCACGGCCCCGACGCTTCGGTCAGTCGTGTGCGGCGACCGGCTCGGGCGACGGCACGGTGCCCTGCGCCGGGTCCTTCGTGATCCGACCCGGCCACCAGAAGCGGTCGCCGAGCAGGAACGCCAGCGCCGGCACCAGGACCGTGCGGACCAGCAGGGTGTCGAGCAGGACGCCGATGCAGACGATGATGCCGATCTGGGTCAGGGTGATCAGCGGCAGCACGCCGAGCACGGCGAAGACCGCGGCGAGCAGCACTCCGGCGCTGGTGATCACACCGCCGGTGACCCGCAGGGCGGAGAGCATCCCGGCGCGGGTGCCGGCGCTGCGGGCGTCCTCCCGGGCCCGGGTGACCAGGAAGATGTTGTAGTCCACCCCGAGCGCCACCAGGAACACGAAGGCGAGCAGCAGCACCCCGCTGTCCAGGGCGGGGAAGCCCAGCACGTGGTCGAAGAGCAGCCAGGCCGCGCCCAGGCTGGCGAAGAACGACGCGATCACGGTGAGTACCAGCAGCAGCGGCGCGAGCAGACCGCGCAGCAGGAGCACGAGCACACCGCCGACCAGCAGCAGGATGATCGGCAGGATGAGCCGCAGGTCCCGATCGTTGGCCTCGTCGGAGTCGTAGGTGGCGGCCACGGAGCCACCGACGATCGCCCCGGACGGGGTGTCGCCGCCGGCGGTGGCCGGCGGCGCGGAGCCGGGAACGGCGGCGACGGCCTCGCGCAGCGCCTCGATCGCCCGGTCCGAGGCGGTGGTGCCGGGTTCGGCGTCGAGGACCACGTCGACCTGGGCGACAGCGTCGCCCGCGTCGCCGGGGCGTGCCGAGGCGACACCGGGTACCGCGCTGGCGGCGTCGGTGACCGCCCGCACCGCCGCCGGGGTGGTGATCACGGCGACGGGTTGGGTGCTGCCGGCGGGGAACGCCCTCGCCAGGGTCTGCGCCCCGGTCACCGCCTCCGGTTCGGCCCGGAACTGTTCGGTCTCGGACAGGCCGGTACGGATGCCGAGCCCACCCAGCGCCAGCGCGCCGAGCAGCACGGTGGCCAGGGTGGCGACCACCACCGGGCGGCGCTCCACGGCCGCGCCGAGCCGACCCCAGAGCCGACCCTCGCGCGCCGGGCCGCCGACGCGGGGGACGAACGGCCAGAACAGCCCGCGACCGAAGAGCACCAGCACGGCGGGGAGCACGAAGAGGGCCGAGAGCATGGCGAAGACCACACCGGTGGCGCAGGCCACCGCCAAGGCCCGGTTGGTCTCCTGTTCGCTGAGCAGCAGGGTGAGGACGCCGAGCACGACGGTGCCGCCGCTGGCGAGGATGGGCTCCGCGGTGCGGCGCAGCGCGGCGCGCATCGCCCTGAACCGGTCCTCCTCGCGGCGCAACTCCTCCCGGTAGCGGGCGATGAGCAGCAGCGCGTAGTCGGTGGCGGCGCCGAAGACCAGCACGCTGGCGATGCCGGTGACCTGACCCTGCTGGAGGTTGATGCCGACACCCGGCACGATGACGTCCACCGCGCGCAGGGTGAGCTGCTCGGTCGCGGCGACCACGACCAGCGGCACGATCCACAGGAACGGGCTGCGGTAGGTGATCAGCAGCAGCACCGCGACCACGGCGGCGGTCACCGCGAGCAGGGTGATGTCGGCGCCGTCGAACACCGAGGACAGGTCGGCGGTGAACGCCGGTGAACCGGTCACCTCGACGGTCAGCCCGTCGGGCAGGTTCGCCAGCGCGTCGCGTACCTGGTCGACCTGTTCGACGACCTCGTCCTGGCCGCCGGCGATGCTGAGCGGCACGGCGACCAGCGCCACGGTGCCGTCCGGGGAGACCTGCGGTGGGCTGATCTGCCCGCCCACCGCGAGGCGGCCCAGGTCGCCGGCGCGGGCGGTGACGGCGCCCCGGTCGGCCTCGGTCAGCGCGCCCCCGTCGTCGCGGCTGACCACCGCGATGGCCGGCTGGACCTCGCTGGACGGGAGTTGGTCCTGCAGTCGCTCCACCTGGGTCGACTGCCACTGGGCAGAGAGGCCGCTGGCGGAGACCGGCGCCGGGTTGTCCGGCTGGGGTAGCCCGAAGACGGCCGCGCCGACGACGATCGCGGCGGCCACGGTGAGCCAGGCGGCCAACCGGCCGCGGGCGACTCTGGTGAAGACGGACATCAGCTGACCCCAAATTATTTCGAGTGCCAAGTATCTTGACTATCGAGATTATCGGCGGCTGTTCTATGCTGCAACCCGAGAGACGACGACGGGGAGAAGCGGCACGCGGTGGCGACTCAGGGCATGTACCGGCGGCGCGAGACGCGCCGCGAACAGCTGGTCGCGGAGATCACCAACAACCTGCGGCGGTACGCGGTGGACGCCCAGCAGGTGAGCCACGCCTTCGCCAATCTGCACGGCCTCAACCCGACCGACCTGAACGCCCTGCTCGCGGTGATGGACGCGGAGCTGCTGGGTGACCCGATCACGCCCGGACGCCTCGGTGAGCAGCTCAACCTCTCCTCCGGCTCGGTGACCGCCCTGATCGACCGGCTGGAGCGGGCCGGCCACATCCGCCGCGACCGCGACACCGTCGACCGGCGCAAGGTCCTGCTGCACTACGCCCACCAGGGCATGACCCTGGCCAGGGAGTTCTTCCGGCCGCTGGGCGAGCGCACCGACACGGTGATGGACCGCTTCAGCGAGGACGAGCTGGCGGTGGTGCACCGCTTCATGGCGGAGATGAGCGAGTCCCTGCGGACGCACCGCGACGCGGTGCGCGCCGCCCGGCCCGAGTCGCCCCGCCGCCCGACGGGCTGACCGTGCCGGACCGGCTCGTCACCCGCCTCGCCAGCGCCGCGCTGCGGCTGCCACCGACCCGCCCCGGCCCGGTGCGGGTCACCCGTGACCTTCCGGTGCGCACCCGCGACGGCGTGGTGCTGCGCACCGACCACTACGCCCCGGGCCACCACGGCGCGCCGACCGTGCTGATCCGCACCCCCTACGGGCGGGGCGGACCGCTGCGGCTGCTCGGTCGGCTGCTCGCCGCACGGGGCCGACACGCGGTGATCCAGTCGTGCCGGGGCACCGGCGGGTCCGGTGGGACGTTCGCCCCACTGGTGCACGAGCGCGACGACGGCGCGGACACCCTGGACTGGCTGCGTCGCCAACCCTGGTGGTCCGGTCACCTCGGCATGTTCGGGGTCAGCTACCAGGGCTTCGCGCAGTGGGCGCTGGCCGCCGATGCCGGCGAGGAACTGCGCGCGATGGTCGCGGTGGTGACCGCCTCGGCCACCCGGGACTCGACGTACGCGGGCGAGTCCTTCGCCCTGGACACCGTGCTGACCTGGGCGGAGCTGCTGCACGCGCAGACCGTGCCGTGGCTGGCCCGGCAGTGGGAGCTCAAACGCGGGCAGCCCCGGCTGGCCGCCGCGCTGGCGCACCTCCCCCTGGCCGATGCCGACCGGGTGGCCACCGGGGTGAGAATCCCGTTCTTCCAGGAGTGGCTGCGCCACCACACCCCGCAGGCCGCGTACTGGCGGACCCGGGTCTTCGCCGACCAGGTCGCGAAGGTGCGGGCGCCGGTGGTGATGGTCACCGGCTGGCACGACATCTTCCTGCCCGCCCAGCTCGACGACCACGCCGTGCTGCGCGCCGGCGGCACACCGTCGCGCCTGGTGATCGGCCCGTGGACGCACGGCAGCCCCGGACTGTTCGTGGCCGCGCTGCGCGAGGGGTTGGCGTGGCTCGACGAGCACCTGCCGCAAACGCCTCGACCGGGCGGACGGGCGCGGCCCGAGGTGGCGCCCGTCCGGCTGTACGTCAGCGGCGCCGGCGGCGGGTGGCGGGACCTGCCGGACTGGCCACCACCGGCGGTCGAGACCGCCTGGCACCTGCAACCCGACGGCGAGCTGGCGGCGCGCCCACCGGTCGCGTCGACGCCGGACCGGTTCCGCTACGACCCGGCCGACCCCACCCCGTCGCTGGGCGGGCCACTGCTCGTCGCCCAGCGGGCCGGCCCGGTGGACAACCGGCCCGTCGAGGCCCGCCCCGACGTGCTCACCTACACCAGCGCCCCGCTGACCGACCCGGTCGAGGTGATCGGCCCGGTCCGCGCCGAGATCCACGTCCGCAGCGACCTGCCCTACCTGGACGTCTTCGTTCGGCTGTGCGACGTGGACCGCAAGGGTCGTTCGTGGAACGTGTGCGACGGTCTGGTGCGGGTCACCCCCGGGCGCTTCCCGGCCGATTCCGCCGGGGCGCTGCGGGTTCCGGTGCCGCTGTGGCCGACCGCGTACCGGTTCGCCGCCGGGCACCGACTGCGGGTGCAGGTCTCCGGTGGCGCCCATCCACGGTGGGCCCGCAACCCCGGGACCGGGGAATCCCTCGGCACGGCGGTGACGCTGCGTGCCGGCTGGCGGCAGATTCTGCACGACCCGGATCACCCCTCGGCGGTGTTGCTGCCGATCGTCCACTCTGCTCCACCGCAACCTCCAATCTGAACAGACCACCTCTGAGCTGGTCGTTTGCCGAAAACGCGGGCTATGGTGGAGTCAACGCCCGGCGCCGTGCACCAGTAGGCCGGGCTCGCTCGAAGCCCAGCACCGCGTACGCGGTGTGACGTCGTGCCCGGTCCTCGCCTCTCGAAAGGGGGACCTCATGACTCGGGCCCCGGCTAACCTTCTGGCCGTCCGAAGCCTGCTTCTCACTCACCTCGACAACGCCCCCGGGCCAGACGATCTGGAACCGGGTGAGGTCGGCATCGTCGGCGACTCGGCCCACCGGGGCGGCTACCACTGCGGATCGGACCGGGTGGTCGTCAACGACTACTCGGTGGTCGAGTCACCCCGTGACCGGGCCGGGCTGACCCTCGACGCGGCGGCGCTGGACGTCGGCCAGTTCGACGTCCGCTCCGGCGGTCGGACGAACACCCTGGCCAGCTTCTCGGTCTGGTGCGTCGCGCAGTGCGCCGCGAACGCCGCCGACACCCGGGACATCCGGGAGATCATCTACAGCCCCGACGGCAGCACGGTGAAGCGGTGGGACCGCCTCGGCAAGCGCACCAGCGGCGACAGCTCGCACCGCTGGCACACCCACTTCAGCTTCTTCCGCGACGCCATCAAGGCGGGCCGCGACCAGCGGCCCCTGTTCCGCCGCTACCTCAGCTCCATCGGACTCCTGGAGGACGACATGACCCCCGAAGAACACAACTGGCTGGCCACCGTCCACAAGAACCTCACAGTGCTGGACGGCCGCAACCCGGTCGGGCAGATCTACACCCGAATGGCGATGGGTGAGGATGCCACGGTTCCGAACTTCACCTCGGCGCACCCCACGCTGCGGTCGATCGGCGCCCAGCTCAGCGCGTTGCAGACGGCGCTGACCGCGCTGTCCAACCGGGACTTCACCGACGAGCCGGCGATCGTGGCGGGCGTGCTCGCCTCGCTGACGCCGGAGAAGATCGCCGCGGCCATCCCGCCGAACATGGCCAAGCAGGTCGCCGACGAGCTGGCCCGCCGGCTGGTCGCCTGAGCGGGGGGTGGCCCGGGACGCCGGGCCGCCCCTCCCGGCAACATTCCGCAACGAATATTGAGCAATAGTCATTGCGCAACAGGTGTTGCGGATGTGACGATGGCATCATGGAACGCTCCGACGTACGCCAGATCACCGACTCCCGGGTGCTGGCCGCCATGTCCCACCCGCTGCGCCGCCGGTTGATGGACGTGCTCAAGGTCCACGGACCCTCCACCGTCGGCCTGCTCGCCGAGCGCACCGACCAGGCCCCCGCGAATGTCAGCCACCACCTCAAGGTCCTCGCCGCCGCCGACCTGGTCACCGAGGCGCCCGAGTTGGCCCGGGACCGGCGCGAACGGTGGTGGCGCCTGGTCACCCGAGGGCTGCGCTGGTCCAACACCGACTTCGACACCGACCCGGCCTCCCGCGCGGTCGCCGACGCCGCCACCTCGCTCAACCTCGACCGGCACGTCGCCCTGGCCCGCGCATGGCACGCCGCCGACGAGGCCGAGCAGGCCACCTGGAACGACGCTGCGTTCTCCACCGACCACTGGCTGCGCCTCACGCCCGAGGAACTGGCCGAGCTGAGCCGCGAGATGATCGCCGTCCTCACGCGCTGGGCCAACCGGGACCTGCCCGACGACGACGCCGACCGCAGACCGGTCTTCGTGTTCGTCCACGGCGTGCCGGCGCGACCGTGACCGCCGCCACCCGCAGCGACCCCACTGACGTCCGGAAGACCGGCGGGCTGCTGCGGCACCGCGACTTCCGGCTGCTCTGGACCGGCCAGACGGTCAGCAGCATCGGCAGCAACGTCACCACTGTCGCGCTTCCGCTGGTCGCGGTCGCCGTCCTGGACGCCGACACCTTCCAGGTGGCGGTACTCACCGCCGCGGCCTGGCTGCCCTGGCTGCTGATCGGCCTGCCGGCCGGCGCGTGGGTCGACCGGCTGCCCCGCCGACCCGTGATGGTGGCGTGCGACCTGCTCCGCGCGCTGCTCTTCCTCAGCGTGCCGCTCGCCGCCGCACTCGACCGGCTCACCGTCTGGCACCTGCTGCTGGTGGCACTCAGCGCCGGCGTGGCCCGGGTCTTCTTCGAGACAGCCGACCAGGTGTACCTGCCGGTGCTGCTGCGACCCGAGCAACTGCCGGAGGGCAACGCGAAGCTGCACGCCGCCCAGACCGCGAGCTATGTCGTTGGCCCCGGCGTCGCAGGTCTGATCTCCCAGCTCATCGGTGCGGTCGCCGCTCTGCTGCTGGATGCGATCAGCTTCCTGGTCTCCGCGGTGTGCCTGCTGCGGATCCGCACCGTCGAACCGCGCATTCGCCGAGTGGACCAGTCCCGGTCACTGCGCCGTGACATCGCTGAGGGGCTGCGTTTCGTCGCCCGAGACCCGTACCTGCGGGTGCTGACGGTCTTCGGCGCGGCCAGCAACATCGGGCTGACCGGTTACCAGGCCGTGCTGGTGGTCTTCCTGGTCCGTGAGTTGCGTCTCGAACCGGGCCTGGTGGGCGTCCTGATCGCCGTGATGAGCGCCGGTGGGATCATCGGCGCGCTGTTCGCCACCACGGTGGCCCGCCGCTGCGGCACCGCGCGGGCGCTGCTGGTCGCGGCGGCGCTCACCGGCCCACCCGCGCTGCTCATCCCACTCGCCGCACCCGGCATCGGGCTGGCCTGGCCGGCACTCGGTGGCCTGCTGATCGGCCTCGGGGTGGCCATCGGCAACGTGGTCAAGGGCGCCTTCCGGCAGACCTACACGCCGCACCACCTGCTGGGCCGGGTGACGGTGAGCATGCACCTGCTCAACTACGGCACGATTCCGCTGGCGGCCGTGCTGGCCGGTGCCATCGGCGCACGGTACGGCGTCCAGACGGCAATTGTCGGAATGACCGCCTGGTTGGCGCTCACCCCGTTGATTCTGTTGGTGGGGCCGATCCGGAGGCGGCGGGACCTGCCCGCCGCCCCGGCGTCGTCTTGAGTGCGCTGCGACGGCGGCCGGAGACCGGCCGCCGTCACCGGCACGGAGCTACATCGGGCGGACGTTGTCCGCCTGCGGACCCTTCTGCCCCTGGGTCACCTCGAACTCGACCTTCTGGCCCTCGTTGAGCTCCCGGTAGCCGCTCGTCGCGATGGCGGAGTAGTGGACGAACACGTCCGGCCCTCCACCGTCCTGCTCGATGAAGCCGAAGCCCTTTTCCGAGTTGAACCACTTAACCGTGCCGGTTGCCATGCATCTCTCCCTGTTCAAAGCGGCTGACCCCCGGCCTCTGGCCGATGATCGCCCGTACCTGTTCGACAGTAACGGGCAAAACCCCGATCCGCTGGCCGAAGTGCCGTAGGTCTTCGAGCGAACTCGGGTGAACTCTGCGCGGCGGCATGTGAAAGTCGCCCCGACCAACCGCCGCTGGGGCATGCTTGCGCCGATGAGAAGTGCCGAAGCCGACGCGCTGACCGAGCTGGAACGCGAGGTCGGCACGCCCGGTTCCGGTCTGGACAGACTCCGGCTGATGCCCACCCCCTTCGTCCCCGAGGTGCGGCTGCACCTGGCCGAGGACGCGATCGTCTGGTGGGCCCGGATGGAGGCCACCGCCGGGCACGCGCTGCCGGCGCCGTACTGGGCGTCCGCCTGGGCCGGCGGACAGGCCCTGGCCCGCCACCTGCTGGACCACCCCGAGCTGGTCGCCGGTCGCCGGGTGCTCGACCTCGCCGCCGGGTCCGGGCTGGTGGCCATCGCCGCCGCGCTGGCCGGCGCCGCGGAGGTCATCGCCAACGACATCGACCCGTACGCCGTCGCCGCCGTCACCCTCAACGCGCGGGCCAACCACGTCGCCGTCGACGCCACCGGGGACGATCTGCTCGACAGCACCGAGCCGAAGGCCGACCTGGTGGTCGCCGGGGACGTCTTCTACGACCGCGCGATGGCCGACCGGATGCTGCCCTTCCTGCAACGGACCGCCGCCGCCGGCGCCGACGTGCTGGTCGGCGACCCCGGCCGCGGACACCTACCGGCGGACCGCCTGGCCGTGCTGGCCGACTACCCGGTGCCCACCACCGAACCCTCCGTCGACTCGTCGCTGCGTCACGTGCAGGTGCTGCGCCCCGCCTGAGGCGGAAACCCCGGACTCAGGGACGACCCCGAGTGGGATACCAGGGGTCACTGGGGGCTACGACCCGATGTCCGAAGTGGCGCGGCGGCCATAGCGTCGACGCATGACGCAATGGGTGGCCCAGATCGGAGAACTACCGGTTCTGCTGCTGATGGGCGCGCTCGGGCTCGTCATGCTCTTCGACGCCGTACCCCTGCTGGGTGTCCTCATCCCCGGCGACGTCGCGATCCTCGCCGCCGTCGGGGTCGGCCGCCCGAGCACCGGGCTGGCCACCTTCGCCGCGGTGCTGGTCGGCTGCCTGGCCGGCTGGTCGCTGAGCTTCCTGATCGGCCGTCGCTACTCCGACCGGCTGCGACACAGCCGCCTTGGCGGTTGGATCGGCGAGCCCCGCTGGACCGCGGCGGAAGGCATCCTGCGCCGCGGCGGCGGTCGGATGATGGTCGTCGCGCCGTTCCTGCCCGTCTTCAACGCGCTGCTGCCACTGGCCGCCGGAGGGCTGCGGATGTCGTACCGTCGATTTCTCGGCTGCGCGACGCTCGGCGCGGCCGCCTGGGCCGGTCTCTACCTGGCCCTGGGCACCGCGGCGCGGTCGGTGGTCGGGCTGCTGCCGGGCAGCCCCAGCCCGCTGCTGGTCACCATGGGGGTCGGTCTGGTGCTGGCCTCCGTCGCGTTGCTGGGGGCGCGGCGGCGGTTGTTCTCCGTCGTTGGCTGAGCTTGCTTCTCTGGGGGGAGTGGGGCTCGGGGCCGGGTTGCGGTGGGTGGGGGCGGGGGCCCGCCGCGCCCGGCTCCGGGCGGTCAGGCTTGATCCCTGCGCCGGGCGCGGCGGGCCCCCGCCCCCGGTCGTGGTTCGGGCTCGCGCGGGGGGTGCCGCCTACCGTCGGTGGTGGGCTTGATCTTGGTGGTTCTCGGTCGACGTGGGGTCTTGGGTTGGCGGTGGGGTTACCAGCCTCGGGCTTTCCACTGGGGGAGGGCGGGGCGTTCGGCGCCCAACGTGCTGTCCTTGCCGTGGCCCGGGTAGAACCAGGTGTCGTCCGGCAGCTTGTCGAACAGCTTCTGCTCGACGTCGCCGATCAGCGCCGCGAACCGCTCCGGGTCCTTGTCGGTGTTGCCGACGCCACCAGGGAAGAGACTGTCGCCGGTGAACAGGTGCGGGGTGCCGGCCGGGTCGCGGTAGAGAAGCGCGATCGAACCCGGGGTGTGGCCCTTGACGTGGATGACCTCCAGCGCGCAGTCGCCGACCGCCACGGTGTCGCCGTCGGCCAGCCGCTCCGCCTCGATCGGCAGGCCCGCCGCGTCGTCGGCGTGCACCAGCGCCCGGGCGCCGGTCTTGGCGACGACCTCCTCCAGCGCCACCCAGTGATCCATGTGCTGGTGGGTCGTCACCACGGCGGTGAGCCCACCGTCGCCGATCAGGTCGAGCAGCCGGGGTGCCTCGTTGGCGGCGTCGATCAGCACCTGGTCACCGGTGGCCGTGCAGCGCAGCAGGTAGGCGTTGTTGTCCATCGGGCCCACCGACAGCTTGCTGATGGTCAGCCCGGCCAAGTCCCGAACCGCGGGTGCGCCGCCGTTCGTGACGTCTCCGTTGTATGTCATGACGTTTCTATATCCATTCCGGTGGAGTAGGCAGGGGACCGTCAGGGATGACGGAGAGCGGGGCGCCGTCGGCGCGGCCGATCAGCCAGGCGGCGAGGTCGGGGGCGGGACCGGCGACGACCGGGGCGCCGACCCGCTCCCCGATCACCACCTCGTGCTCGCTGCCGTCGAGACGGAGCACCATCGACGGGGGCGTCGGACCGGTGCCGTGATGGCTGGCCGCCTCGCGCAGCAGTCGGTGGGCGAACGCCTCCGACCAGTCCGTGGCCCGGTAGTCGGCGGCCAGATCGAGGTGGTGCACCTCGATCTCCCGGAGCCGACCCCAGACCAGCAGCGCGGCCGGCCACGGGCCCTTACGCGCCTGCACCGTCGCCGCCCACGCCTCGGTCGGCATCGCCGCGACCGCCTCGGCGAACAGGTCCGCGGTGCGGCGCAGGTCGTCCAGGTGCGCGGCCGGTGGTCGGCCCGAACCGGCTTCGATGTCCGCCGTGCGGGCCTCCAACGAGGCGTACATCGGCAGGGCCTCCCCGGTGCGGGCCGAGGTGAGCAGGTTGACGAAGCCGTCGGCGTTGCGCGCCACGTGCGCCAGCACGTGGCCGCGCGTCCAGCCCGGCAGCAGCGACGCGGCAGCCAGGTCCGCGGCGTCGAAAGACGCGGCGGTACGGAGTAGTCGGCTGGTGGCCGCGTCCACCTCGCCCATCAGCAGCAGCGGATCCGTGGTCACCCGTCGACAGTAGCGGTCCGCCGCCCGCGGCGTCGCCGGGGAAATCGCTTTCGGCGCGTCGGCGCACGACCTACCGTCAGCGGCAGACGCGGCACCGGGACATCGGACGGAGGTGGTTGATCATGCCGGACGTGGCACGCGTGTTCCGCCATCACCAGCTTCGACACCGATGAGGATGCTATGACGATCGATCTGACCGCCCTCGGCTGGGACGCCGAGCGAGCGGCGTACGCCGCGCGCCGCGGCGAGCACCAGCCGGGTCGGGTGGCCCGGGTGGACCGGGGGGTCTGCACGGTGCTGACCACCGTCGGCCCGGTCCGGGCCAGCCTGGGCGGGGCGGTGCTGACCGTCGCCGCGTGGGACCCGTCCGCGCTGCCCTGCGCCGGGGACTGGGTGCTGCTCACCCACTGGCCGGACCGCCGGGTCACCGTGGAGACGGTGCTGCCGCGGCGCGGCGCGCTGATCCGGCGTACCGCCGGCAAGGACGCCAGCGGCCAGGTGCTGGCCGCCAACCTCGACGCCGCCGCCGTGGTCGAGCCGGTGCACCCCGAGCCGGACGTGGGCCGGATCGAGCGACTGCTCTCCCTGGCCCACGAGTCCGGCGCCCGACCCCTGGTCGTACTGACCAAGGCGGACCTGGCGGCCGACCCGGGCGCGCTGGCCCGCCAGTTGGCCGCTGTCGCCCCCGGGGTGCCGGTGCTGCCGGTCAGCGCCGAACGTGGCCTCGGGCTGGACCCGCTGCGCGCCGAGGTGGCCCCCGGTCGCACGCTCGGCCTGCTCGGCCCGTCCGGTGCCGGCAAGTCGAGCCTGGTCAACGCCCTCGTCGGGGCGGTGATGATGCCCACCCAGGCGATCCGGCGGGTGGACGGCAAGGGTCGGCACACCACCACCTGGCGGGCTCTCGTACCCGTCCCCGGCGGCGGCGCGGTGATCGACACGCCCGGCGTGCGGGCGGTCGGTCTGCTGGACGGCGCGGCCGGGCTCGACCGGGCGTTCGCCGACATCGCCGGGCTGGCCGAGGGCTGCCGGTACGCCGACTGCGGCCACGACGGCGAGCCGGCCTGCGCGGTCCGGGAGGCGCTGCACACCGGCGAGCTCTCCACCCGTCGGTGGGAGAGTTGGCGGCGGCTGCAGGGTGAGGTGGCCCACGAGAGTCGACGGCGGGAGGCGCGGGTGGCGGCGGAGCGGCGCGGCGGGTGGCGTTCGGCCCGACGTCGCGCGGCGCGTCCGCCGACGCCCGGGGGCTACTGACCGTGGTTCGCGGCCGACCGGCCGGGGCTCCCGGCCGGCTGCGGGCCGGGCGGCCGACCGGGCTGAGCTGGGGGAATGTGCGGGCGAGGGAAACTGTCGTACCTCGGGGCTAGAGTTGCCGAGGCGTGTTTTCCGCGCCCGCACGACCGCTCAAGAGCACCCAGAGCGGGACACATCCTTCGCTTCATCTTCTCCCGGGAGTACACGCACTGTGGCCGACCGACTGATCATCCGTGGCGCGCGCGAGCACAACCTGCGTGACGTCAGTCTCGACCTGCCCCGGGACGCACTCATCGTGTTCACCGGGCTGTCCGGGTCGGGCAAGTCGAGCCTGGCCTTCGATACGATCTTCGCCGAGGGGCAGCGCCGCTACGTCGAGTCGCTCTCCTCGTACGCCCGGCAGTTCCTCGGCCAGATGGACAAGCCGGACGTCGACTTCATCGAGGGCCTGAGCCCGGCCGTCTCGATCGACCAGAAGTCCACCTCGCGTAATCCGCGTTCGACGGTCGGCACCATCACCGAGGTCTACGACTACCTCCGCCTGCTCTACGCCCGCATCGGTGAGCCGCACTGCCCGGTCTGCGGCGAGCGCATCTCCCGGCAGAGCCCGCAGCAGATCGTCGACCGGGTCCTCGCCATGGCCGAGGGCACCAAGTTCATGGTGCTCGCCCCGGTGATCCGGGGCCGCAAGGGCGAATACGTCGACCTCTTCGCCGAGCTGCAGGCCAAGGGCTACGCCCGGGCCCGGGTCGACGGCGTGGTGCACCCGCTGACCGAGCCGCCGAAGCTCAAGAAGCAGGAGAAGCACACCATCGAGGTGGTGATCGACCGGCTCACCGTCAAGCCGAGCGCCAAGCAGCGGCTCACCGACTCGGTCGAGGCCGCGCTGGGGCTGTCCAGCGGTCTGGTCCTGCTCGACTTCGTCGACCTGCCGGAAGACGACCCGGACCGCGAGCGCCGCTACTCCGAGCACCTGGCCTGCCCCAACGACCACCCGCTGGCCATCGAGGATCTCGAGCCCCGGGTCTTCTCCTTCAACGCGCCGTACGGCGCCTGCCCGGAGTGCACCGGCCTGGGCACCAAGAAGGAGGTCGACCCGGAGCTGCTGGTCCCCGACCCGGAGCGCAGCCTGCGCGAGGGCGCCATCCAGCCCTGGTCCACCGGGCACAACCTGGAATACTTCCTGCGCCTGCTGGAGGCGCTCGGCGAGGCTCAGCACTTCGACATCGACACCCCGTGGCGGGCGTTGCCGGCGCGGGCCCAGAAGACGATCCTGCACGGCTCCGACGACCAGGTGCACGTGCGGTACCGCAACAAGTACGGCCGTGAGCGCTCCTACTACACCGGCTTCGAGGGCGTGGTGCAGTGGATCGAGCGCCGGCACTCCGACACCGAGTCCGAGTGGTCCCGCGACAAGTACGAGGGCTACATGCGCGACGTGCCGTGCGCGGCGTGCGGCGGTGCCCGACTCAAGCCCGAGGTGCTCGCGGTCACGTTGGCCGGCAAGAGCATCGCCGAGGTCTGCAACCTGTCCGTGGGGGAGTGCGCCGACCTGCTCGCCGGCATCGAGCTGACCGACCGGCAGAAGATGATCGCGGAGCGGGTCCTCAAGGAGATCAACGCCCGGTTGCGGTTCCTGCTCGACGTCGGCCTGGACTACCTCTCCCTGGACCGCCCGGCCGGCACGCTCTCCGGCGGTGAGGCACAGCGCATCCGGCTGGCCACCCAGATCGGCTCCGGTCTGGTGGGCGTGCTCTACGTGCTCGACGAGCCGTCGATCGGGCTGCACCAGCGCGACAACCACCGGCTGATCGAGACCCTGATCCGGTTGCGCGGGCTGGGCAACACGCTGATCGTGGTGGAGCACGACGAGGACACCATCCGCACCGCCGACTGGATCGTCGACATCGGGCCGGGCGCGGGTGAGCACGGCGGCAAGATCGTGCACAGCGGCTCGGTGCCGGCGCTGCTGAAGAACAAGGAGTCGATCACCGGGGCGTACCTGTCCGGTCGGCGGTCGATCCCGACGCCGACGGGCCGCCGCCCGCAGGATCCGGCCCGTGAGCTGGTGGTGCACGGCGCACGGGAGCACAACCTGCGCAACCTGACCGTCTCGTTCCCACTGGGCCAGCTGATCGCCGTCACCGGGGTCAGCGGCTCGGGCAAGTCGACGCTGGTCAACGACATCCTCTACGCGGTGCTGGCGAACCAGATCAACGGCGCCCGGCTGGTGCCCGGCCGGCACACCCGGGTCTCCGGTCTGGAGCACGTGGACAAGGTCGTCGGCGTGGACCAGTCACCGATCGGTCGGACGCCGCGTTCCAACCCGGCCACCTACACCGGCGTCTGGGACCACGTCCGCAAGCTCTTCGCCGAGACGACCGAGGCGAAGGTGCGCGGGTACGGCCCTGGGCGGTTCTCCTTCAACGTCAAGGGCGGTCGCTGCGAGGCGTGCTCGGGTGACGGCACCATCAAGATCGAGATGAACTTCCTCCCCGACGTGTACGTCCCCTGCGAGGTCTGCAAGGGCGCCCGGTACAACCGGGAGACCCTGGAGGTGCACTACAAGGGCAAGACCGTCTCGGACGTGCTGGAGATGCCGATCGAGGAGGCCGCCGAGTTCTTCTCCGCCATCCCGGCCATCCACCGGCACCTGAAGACGCTCGTCGACGTCGGCCTGGGCTACGTCCGCCTCGGTCAGCCCGCGCCGACCCTCTCCGGTGGTGAGGCGCAGCGGGTCAAGCTCGCCTCCGAGCTGCAGAAGCGCTCCACCGGGCGGACGGTCTACGTGCTCGACGAGCCGACCACCGGTCTGCACTTCGAGGACATCCGCAAGCTGCTGATGGTGCTGGAAGGGCTGGTCGACAAGGGCAACACGGTGATCACCATCGAGCACAACCTCGACGTGATCAAGACCGCCGACTGGCTGATCGACATGGGCCCCGAGGGCGGCCACCGGGGCGGCACCGTGCTCGCCACCGGCACCCCAGAGGAGGTCGCCGAGGTGGCGGAGAGCCACACCGGCCAGTTCCTGCGCCAGGTGCTCAAGCTCGACGGCGAGGCCAAGGGTGCGGCCGCCGCCACCACCCGGGCCGCCAAGGCCAACGGCGCCACCAAGGCACGGGCCAGCCGCAAGGTGCCGGCCGGCGCGCGCTGACCTCGCTGTGCGTGTTCGTCGGGCGGGGCGGGTCGGATGACGACCCGCCCCGCCCCATTTGCCGGGTCGGCCGGATGCCGCCATGAACCATCCGGCACAGTTGCGCGTGTGGAGAAGTGTGGCCGGCTTCCGACCGGCGCAGCGGGCCAGAGAGAGGCGAGGCATGAGTGACGATCAGGCGCTGACCGGTTCGGGTACCCAGACACGCCGTACCCTGCTCACCGGCGTCGGGGCGGTCGGCGCGGCCGTCGTCCTGGCTGCCTGCGGCAGCGACGACGGCGGCAGCGGCAGTGACGCACCCACCAGTGGGGGCCCCGCAGTGCCCAGCACCGGCGACGCCGGCGGCGGCGACCGGCAGAACGCCCAGTCGTTGGCCACCACCACCGACATCCCGGTCGGGGGTGGCAAGGTCCTCGCCGCCGAGGGCGTGGTCATCACCCAGCCCACGGCGGGTCAGTTCAAGGGATTCAGCCCGATCTGTACGCACCAGAACTGCCCGGTGACGAACGTCGACGGCGGCACCATCAACTGCACCTGCCACAACAGCAAGTTCTCGATCGAGGACGGCTCGGTGAAGGCCGGCCCGGCCACGAAGCCGCTGCCGCCGAAGAACATCAAGGTCACCGGCGACCAGATCTCGCTGGCCTGATCGCCGCCGGGCTGGTCTGGCGGCTGGGCTGGTCTGGCGGCTGGGCTGGTCTGATCGCGGGGCCGCCGGGCTGGTCTGACGGCCGGGCTGGCGTGACCGCCGGGCCGGCGGGCTGATCTGGTGGTTGGGCCGGCGCCCCTTGATCGACTCGCGGTCCCGGAGATCGGGGTGTCCGTGGCGTGCCGACACCCCGACCTCCGGGACGCCGAGTGGATCACGCGCCTGCCGGGGGCTGTCGGTGCCGCGGACTAGGCTTGCTGGCGTGGCTGACCCCTCTACCTACCGCCCCGCACCCGGCACCATCCCGGAGCTACCGGGGGTCTACCGCTTCCGCGACGGCACCGGCCGGGTGATCTACGTCGGCAAGGCGCGCAATCTGCGCAGCCGGCTCAACTCCTACTTCGGCGACGTCTGGAACCTGCACGAGCGCACCCGTCAGATGGTCACCACCGCCGAGTCGGTGGACTGGATCACCGTCGGCACCGAGGTCGAGGCACTCCAGCAGGAGTTCACCTGGATCAAGCAGTACGACCCGCGGTTCAACGTCCGCTACCGCGACGACAAGTCGTACCCCTATCTCGCCGTCACCCTCGACGAGGAGTACCCGCGGCTGCAGGTGATGCGCGGCGCCAAGCGCAAGGGCGTGCGTTACTTCGGCCCGTATTCGCACGCCTGGGCGATCCGGGAGACCCTCGACCTGCTGCTGCGGGTGTTCCCCGCCCGGACGTGCTCCGCCGGGGTCTTCAAGCGGGCCGGTCAGGTCGGTCGTCCCTGCCTGCTCGGCTACATCGGCAAGTGCTCGGCCCCGTGCGTCGGCACCGTCTCCGCCGACGAGCACCGGGCCATCGTCGACGGGTTCTGCGATTTCATGGCCGGGCGCACCGACACCATGGTCCGCAAGATCGAACGCGAGATGACCGAGGCGAGTGAGCAGCTCGAGTTCGAGCGGGCCGCCCGGCTGCGCGACGACGTGGCAGCGCTGCGTCGGGCCATGGAGAAGCAGACAGTGGTGCTGGGCGACGGCACCGACGCGGACGTGGTCGCGTTCGCCGACGACCCGCTCGAGGCGGCCGTGCAGGTCTTCCACGTCCGCGACGGCCGGGTCCGCGGCCAGCGCGGCTGGGTGGTGGAGAAGACCGAGGACCTGACCACCGGAGACCTGGTGCACCACTTCTGCACCCAGGTGTACGGCGGCGAGCACGGCGAGGCCGACGTGCCCCGCGAGCTGCTCGTGCCCGAGCTGCCAGCGGACGCCGACGCGCTTGCCGACTGGCTCTCCAGCCACCGGGGCAGTCGGGTGTCGCTACGGGTGCCGCAGCGTGGCGACAAGCGTTCCCTGATGGAGACGGTGGAGCGCAACGCCAAGGACGCGCTGGCCCGGCACAAGCTGAAGCGCTCCGGTGACCTGACCACCCGGGGCAAGGCACTGGACGAGATCAGCGAGGCGCTGGGCATGAGCACGTCGCCGCTGCGCATCGAGTGTTTCGACATCTCCCAGATCCAGGGCACCGACGTGGTCGCCAGCATGGTGGTCTTCGAGGACGGGCTGCCCCGCAAGAGCGAATACCGGCGGTTCATCGTCCGGGGCGCCACCGACGACCTCTCCGCGATGTCCGAGGTGCTGCGCCGCCGCTTCGCCCGCTACCTGGACGCCAGGGCCGAGACGGGCGAGGTGGGCGTGGAGTCGGCCGACGACCAGGCCGCCCCGCAGGATGCGGTCGAGCCGCAGGTCGGCGTCCTGATCGATCCGACGACCGGCCGGCCGCGCAAATTCGCGTACCCGCCGCAGCTGGTGGTCGTCGACGGCGGTGCCCCACAGGTCGCAGCCGCCGCGCAGGCCCTGGCCGACCTGGGCATCGACGACGTGGCACTGTGCGGGCTGGCCAAGCGGCTGGAGGAGGTGTGGCTGCCGGACGACGAGTTCCCGGTCATCCTTCCGCGCACCTCGGAGGGGCTCTACCTGCTGCAACGGGTGCGTGACGAGGCCCACCGGTTCGCCATCACCTTCCACCGGCAACGCCGCTCGAAGCGGATGACCGAGTCGGCACTCGACCACGTGCCCGGCCTGGGGGAGGTCCGGCGCAAAGCGCTGTTGCGGCACTTCGGTTCGCTCAAGCGACTCTCGGCCGCAACTGTCGAAGAGATCACGGAGGTGCCGGGGGTCGGTCGGCGCACCGCCGAGGCGATCCTGGCCGCCCTCGACAAGGACCCGAAGGCCGTCGACGGCGCGGAGGCGAAACCCAACGCCTGATCCTGTGATGCCGGGGTGTCCCGGGTGCGAAGCAGGCGTGATCGACTCGGGTTTCATGAAGTCGCGGTGTCCCAGGCGCGCGGATGCCGCGTCTTCCTGAAACCCGAGTCGATCACGCCGCGGTGTCCGCTGTGTCCGCGGTGCCCGGGTCGCCAGCCATCGAGGCAGGCGTCGGGTCGGCGGTTTGTCGGGTTTGGGTGGGGGTGTCGGGTGGTCGGGGCCACCCCGCGCGTGGAATCGGGGGCCGGGCGGGGTCGTTATACCTGGCAGACCACCGCGCCCCCGGCCCGGTGGAGAGCAGCCGCCGGGAACACCCGCCCGGCCGCCCCGGTTACATCCCCCGCACGGCCGAGCACCACCGGCCGGCCGCAGGTAGGCGAAACCAGCCAGGCCCGAGCACCACCGGCCAGCCCTGGTAGGCGGAACCAGCCAGGCCCGGCATCACAACAGGGCCGATGGGCAGGCGGAATGACCCGCCACCGCGAACCGTTACACCTTGTCCCGACGCCGACCCCAGCGGGTCGCCGGGCCCCCACGAACCTCCCCGCACGGCCACACCCCCCCCGCGTTCAGTGCTCGTGCGGAAACACCCCCGATGCAGAGGAGCACGCCATCATGCGTACCGATCTGATCCGTAAGACCGCCCTGACCGCTGCCGGTCTCGCCTTCACCGGCGGTGCCATCGCCGGACCCGTCACCACCGCCTTCGCCGCCCCGAACACCAGCAAGCCGGCGTCGCAGACCCAGACCGACCGCAAGCCCGCCGGTGAGCGTCAGCTGGGTGTGCGCTACGAGGCCCAGCCGAACTTCTACTACTGCGGCCCCGCCGCCGCCCGTAACGCCCTGTCCGTGCAGGGCAAGGACATCAGCGTCGACGCCATGGCCAAGGAGATGGGCACCACCGAGGCCGGCACCAACTCCATCAACGACATCACCCCGGTGTTGAACAAGGAGACCGGTAAGAACGACGCCTACCGGTCGGTGGAGATCAGCACGCCCGCCGCGGATGACAAGCAGACCGACCAGCTGCGCGCCGACGTTGTGAAGACCGTCGACGACGGCCGGGCCGTGGTCGCCAACATCGCCGGCACCACCACCGACACCGACGGTGGTATCCACTCCTTCGAGGGCGGGCACTACATCAGCGTCGTCGGCTACCGCGATGGCGGGAACGTGGTGAAGATCGCCGACTCCGCCGACCCGAACACCGCCTCCTACGAGGTCACCGTCGAGCACCTCGCGGACTGGATCGCCACCCGCGGCTACGCCACCAGCTGACCCACAGCACGCCAGCACACAGCACCCCAGCACCTCAGCACGCAGCCGAAGGGCCGGACCCCACCACGGGGCCGGCCCTTCGGCGTGCCTCAGTCGGTGGCGAGGACGGCCAGGATCTGCTCGCCGTACTTGGCGAGTTTGTTCTCGCCGACCCCGCTGACCCGGGACAGGTCGGCCAGTGTGCGGGGCGCGTCGCTGGCGATCTGTCGCAGGGTGGCGTCGTGGAAGATCACGTACGCCGGAACGCCCTGCTCTTTGGCGGTGGTCGCTCGCCAGCCGCGCAGCCGCTCGAACAGCGACGCGGCGGCCGGGGTCAGCTCGGCCACGACGGTGGCCGAGCCGCGCGGCTTCGACGAGCGGCTCGACGGCGCCTTCTCCGGCTCGCGGCGCATCGTGACGGTGCGGCGACGACCCAGGACGTCGGCGCTGGCCTCGGTCAGCGCGAGCGTGCCGTAGTCACCTTCGACGGCGAGCAGCCCTTCGGCGAGCAGTTGCCGGACCACGCCCCGCCACTCGGCCTCACTGAGCTCGGCGCCGATGCCGAAGACGGTCAGCGAGTCGTGACCGTACTGGCTGATCTTGTCGGTCTGCTTGCCGAGCAGGATGTCGATGCAGTGCCCGGCACCGAAGCGCTGGTTGCGTTCGCGGTCGAGGCGGAAGACGGCGGACAGCAACTTCTGGGCGGCGACAGTGCCGTCCCAGGACTCCGGTGGGGTGAGGCAGGTGTCGCAGTTGCCGCAGGCGGTCGTCGTCGTCTCGCCGAAGTATTCGAGCAACTGGACCCGCCGGCAGCGGACCGTCTCGCAGAGGGCGAGCATCGCGTCCAGGTGGGCGGCGAGGTTGCGGCGGTGGGCGAGGTCGCCGTCGGACGTCTCGATCATCTTGCGTTGCTGGACGACGTCCTGCAGCCCGTACGCCAGCCAGGCGGTGGACGGCAGGCCGTCCCGGCCGGCGCGGCCGGTCTCCTGGTAGTAGCCCTCGACGGACTTGGGCAGGTCGAGGTGGGCGACGAACCTGACGTCGGGCTTGTCGATGCCCATGCCGAAGGCGATGGTGGCCACCATGACCAGGCCGTCCTCGCGCAGAAAGCGTTGCTGGTTGGCGGCGCGGGTGCCCGCGTCCAGCCCTGCGTGGTAGGGCAGGGCGGCGATGCCGTTGGCGGTGAGGAACTCCGCCGTCTTGTCGACCGAGGCCCGGGACAGGCAGTAGACGATGCCGGCGTCGCCGGGGTGCTCGTCGCGCAGCAGGGTCAGCAGCTGCTTGCGGGGCTCGCGCTTGGGCACGATCCGGTACTGGATGTTGGGCCGATCGAAGCTGGCCACGAAGTGCCGGGCGTCGTCGAGCTTGAGTCGGGTCGCGATCTCGGTGCGGGTGGCGCTGGTCGCGGTGGCGGTCAGTGCGATCCGGGGGACCTGCGGCCAGCGTTCGTGCAGCATCGACAGCGCGAGGTAGTCGGGGCGGAAGTCGTGCCCCCACTGGGACACGCAGTGCGCCTCGTCGATCGCGAACAGCGAGATGCGCCCGCGGTCCAGCAGGGCGAGGGTGGACCGGACGCCGAGCGCCTCCGGCGCCAGGTAGAGCAGGTCCAGCTCACCGGCGACGAAGGCGGCCTCCACCCGCCGCCGGGCGTCCAGGGTCTGGGTCGAGTTGAGGAACCCGGCGCGCACGCCGACCGCGGTGAGCGCGTCCACCTGGTCCTGCATGAGCGCGATCAGCGGGGACACCACGACCGCCACCCCTTCGCGGACCAGGGCCGGGATCTGGTAGCACAGGGACTTGCCGCCACCGGTGGGCATCAACACCAGCGCGTCGCCGCCGGCGACCACGTGGTCGATCACGTCCTGCTGGAAGCCACGGAACGCGTCGTAGCCGAAGACCCGGCCCAGCACATCCAGGGCATCGGAGGCGGTACGCAGGTCGGTGGGAGAAGCCATCCGGGGAGTCTACGAGCCGACCCCGACAGCGCCCGCCCGGCGCACCCGGACCGGTGCGCCGGCCGGGGGAGCGGTCCGGGCGCGATCGGCATGAACCCAGCCGTACGCGGTGTCGGGAGGGCGACCGTCGCACGGTCCGCGGGGCATCGCCCGGCCACGGGTGCCCGGTCCTGACCCGACGGCGGGATAGAGTCGCTGATTGACCAATCGCGGCCGAAGGCGGCCGCGGCGCCACGGCTTGGGGGTACGGGTGAGCGAGGCGCGCACAGCCGGTGACCGGATCGACGGCCCGGAGGCCGACGACGAGCAGTCGGCGGCCGAGTCGGAAACCACTCTCGTGGTGGTCACCGGCCTCTCCGGGGGTGGCCGCAGCACTGTCGCCCGGGCGTTGGAGAACGTCGGCTATTACGTCGTGGACAACCTGCCGCAGGCCCTGATGCTGGACATGGCCGAGCTGGCGTTCAAGGCGGGCGGTGCGGCCCGGCGTACCGCCATGGTGCTGGACGTGCGGTCGCGGGCCTTCTCCACTGACCTGGCCGGGGCCATCCGGGAGCTCAAGGAGCGCGGGTTCTCGCCCCGGGTGGTCTTCGTCGACGCCGACGACGAGGTGCTGATCCGGCGGTTCGAGAGCGTCCGGCGTTCGCACCCGTTGCAGGGTGACGGGCGGTTGGCCGACGGCATCGCCGTGGAGCGCGGTCTGCTGGAGGAGGCCCGCGAACAGGCCGACGTGATCATCGACACCAGCCACCTGAACGTCAACCAGCTCCGGCGGCGCATCGAGGAGCTGTTCGGCGGCGAGGACGCCCGCCGGCTGCGGGTCACCGTGTTGTCGTTCGGCTTCAAGTACGGCCTGCCACCGGACGCCGACTTCGTGCTGGACGCCCGCTTCCTGCCCAACCCCTACTGGGTGCCGGAGCTGCGTGAGCACACCGGGCGGGAGGAGGCGGTCAGCGCGTACGTGCTGGGTCAGGAGGGCGCGGACGCCTTCGTCGCCTCGTACGCCGACCTGGTCAACGCCACCACCACCGGCTTCGAGCGGGAGGGCAAGCGGTACCTCACCGTCGCCGTGGGCTGCACCGGCGGCAAGCACCGCAGCGTGGCCATCGTCGAGGAGCTGGCCAGCCGACTGCGGCACTCCGGGCTGGCGGCGAACGCCCAGCACCGTGACCTGGGGCGGGAATGACGACCCGGCGGGTGGTGGCGTTCGGCGGCGGGCACGGGCTGTCCGCCTCGTTGCGCGCGCTGCGCCACTGCGCTCCCGAACTCGACCTCGACATCACCGCAGTGGTCACGGTGGGTGACGACGGCGGCTCCAGTGGCCGGCTGCGGGCCGAGCGGGGTGGTCTGCCCCCGGGTGATCTGCGTCAGGCGCTCGTGGCGTTGGCCGGGGACCACCCGGCCACCCGGCGCAGCGCCGGGCTGTTCCAGCACCGCTTCGCCGCCGTGCCGGTGGGCGTACCCCGATCCGACGGGACCGACCCGGGCCCGGCGGCGGGCGACGACCCGGGCCCGGACGGCCCGGCCCGACACGGTGCGGCCCTGCGCGGCACCGACGGGGCGTCGGCCGGCGGGGACGGTCTGGCCGGGCACGCGGTGGGCAACCTGGTGCTCTGCGGCCTGATGGAGCTGCTCGGCGACCCGGTGGCGGCGCTGGAGCACGCCGGCGCGATGCTCGGCGCGGTGGGCCGGGTGTTGCCGATGTCCCGACAACCGGTCGGGATCGAGGCCCGGGTACGCGGCGCCGACCCGGCCGCCCCCGACGAGGTGCGCACGGTCACCGGCCAGCACCAGGTGGCCGTCACCACCGGACGCGTCGAGTCGCTGCGCCTCACCCCGAGCGCCCCACCGGCCTGCGCCGAGGCCATCGAGGCGATCCGGGCGGCCGACTGGCTGATCTTCGGGCCGGGCAGCTGGTACACCAGCGTGCTGCCGCACCTGCTGGTGCCGCAGTTGGCCGACGCCATCGTGTCCACCTCGGCCCGGCGGCTGGTCACGCTGAACCTCGCTGCGGAGAAGGAGACCCTCGGGCTCTCCGTCGCCGACCACCTCGCGGCGCTGCACTGGTACCTGCCCGAGCTGAAGGTGGATCTCGTGCTCGCCGACGCCAAGGCGGTGGGTGACCCCGAACCGGTCGAACGTGCGGCAGAATCGCTGGGTGCCCGCCTGGTCCTCGCCCCCGTCGCCGTTGTCGACGGGACTCCCCGCCATGATCCGGCTGCCCTGGGCGCCGCGCTGGTGCCTGTCCTGGGCGCCGATCGTTAGACACGTACGTAATCTCCGGCGACACGCCGGAACAGGTCCGTGAGGGGACGCACAATGGCGATGACGGCCGCGGTCAAGGACGAGCTGAGTCGGGTCGACGTGCCCAAGCCCTGCTGCCGGCGGGCGGAGATGGCCGCGCTGCTGCGCTTCGCCGGCGGGTTGCACATCGTCTCCGGCCGGGTGGTGGTGGAGGCAGAACTGGACACCGGGGCGGTTGCCCGGCGGCTGCGCCGGGAGATCGCCGAGGTCTACGGCTATCCCAGCGAGATCCACGTGCTGGCCTCCGGTGGGCTGCGCAAGGGCAGCCACTTCATCGTGCGGGTGGTCAAGGACGGTGAGGCCCTCGCCCGGCAGACCGGGCTGCTCGACGTGCGGGGCCGTCCGGTGCGCGGTCTGCCCCCGCACGTGGTGGCGGCGAACGTCTGCTGCGCGGTGTCCGCGTGGCGGGGCGCGTTCATGGCCCACGGCTCGCTCACCGAGCCCGGCCGCTCCAGCGCGCTGGAGATCACCTGCCCGGGGCCGGAGTCGGCGCTGGCGCTGGTCGGCGCGGCCCGGCGCATCGGCATCACCGCGAAGAACCGTGAGGTACGCGGGGTGGACCGGGTGGTCGTCAAGGACGGCGACGCGATCGCCGCGCTGCTCACCCGGATCGGCGCGCACTCCAGCGTGCTGGCCTGGGAGGAGCGCCGGGTACGCCGGGAGGTGCGGGCCACCGCCAACCGGCTCGCCAACTTCGACGACGCCAACCTGCGCCGTTCGGCGCGGGCGGCGGTCGCCGCGGCCGCCCGGGTCACCCGCGCGCTGGAGATCCTGGCCGACGAGGCGCCCAACCACCTGACCGACGCCGGGCGGCTGCGCCTGGAGCACCGGCAGGCGTCGCTGGAGGAGTTGGGGGCGCTGGCCGACCCCCCGCTGACCAAGGACGCCATCGCCGGGCGGATCCGCCGGCTCCTGGCGCTGGCCGACAAGCGGGCCCGGGACCTCGGCATCCCGGATACGGAAGCAGCCGTCACGCCCGACATGCTCGTGGTCTGATAGGACGGTGGGGCCGCACGGTGCGTCCGGGAGCACGACCCGGCGCAGCGTGGTCTCGCACGCTCGGATAGGGTCGCTGCGTACGGCAAGGGGGCCGACACCGGCACTCCTCGTCGTGCCCCACCGCCTCGGGCGGTCAGGTCCTCAGACCGCGCGGCGGGGTGGCCGAGATGAACCGTCGACGGCCGGCTCCAACGGTCGGCGCACACCATTCCCGCCGGCCCGTTGTGTGAAGCCGGCGGACCAGAACGCGAGGAGATGGGACCTGTGACCATCCGGGTTGGCATCAACGGCTTTGGCCGAATCGGCCGTAACTTCTTCCGGGCAGTGCTGGCGTCTGACGCCGACATCGAGGTCGTGGCGGTCAACGACCTGACCGACAACGGCACGCTCGCCCACCTGCTCAAGTACGACAGCATCCTCGGTCGTCTGCCCTACGAGGTCAAGGCCACCGCCGACGAGATCACCGTCGGTGGCAGGACCATCAAGGCGTACGCCGAGAAGGACCCGTCGAAGCTGCCGTGGGGCGAGGTCGGCGCCGACGTCGTCATCGAGTCGACCGGCTTCTTCACCGACGCCACCAAGGCCAAGGCGCACGTCGACGGCGGGGCCAAGAAGGTCATCATCTCCGCACCGGCGAAGAACGAGGACGTCACCGTCGTCATGGGTGTCAACCACGACACCTACGACCCGGCGAAGCACACCATCATCTCCAACGCCTCGTGCACCACCAACTGCCTCGCCCCGATGGCGAAGGTCCTGCACGACACGTTCGGCATCCAGCACGGTCTGATGACGACGATCCACGCGTACACCCAGGACCAGAACCTCCAGGACGCGCCGCACTCGGACCTGCGTCGGGCCCGGGCCGCCGCGCTGAACATCGTGCCGACCTCCACCGGCGCCGCCAAGGCGATCGGCCTGGTCCTGCCGGACCTCAAGGGCAAGCTCGACGGGTACGCCCTGCGGGTGCCGATCCCGACCGGCTCCGTCACCGACCTCACCGTCAACGTGGGTCGCGAGACCACCGTCGACGAGGTCAACGCCGCCCTGAAGGCCGCCGCGGACGGCCCGCTCAAGGGCATCCTGGTCTACAACGAGGACCCGATCGTCTCCACCGACATCGTGACCGACCCGGCGTCGTGCATCTTCGACGCGCCGCTGACCAAGGTGGTCGGCAACCAGGTCAAGGTCGTCGGCTGGTACGACAACGAGTGGGGCTACTCCAACCGCCTGGTCGACCTCGTCAAGCTGGTCGGTAGCTCGCTGTGAGCATCCGGACCCTCGACGATCTGCTCGCCGAGGGGGTGTCGGGTCGGCGCGTGCTGGTGCGCGCCGACCTGAACGTCCCGCTCGACAAGCAGACCGGTGCCATCACCGATGACGGCCGGATCCGCGCGGTGCTGCCGACCCTCGGCGCGCTGGTCGAGGCCGGCGCGAAGGTGGTCGTCTGCTCGCACCTGGGCCGTCCGAAGGGCGCTCCGGACCCGCAGTTCAGCCTGGGCCCGGTCGCCGGGCGCCTCGGTGAGCTGCTCGGCGCGCCGGTGCACTTCGCCACCGACACCGTCGGCGACTCCGCCCGTTCCACAGTGGCCGGCCTGGCCGACGGTCAGGTCGCCCTCCTGGAGAACCTGCGCTTCAACGCCGGTGAGACCAGCAAGGACGAGGCCGAGCGGGGCGCCTTCGCCGACCAGCTCGCCGCGTTCGGCGACGCCTACGTGGACGACGCGTTCGGTGCCGTGCACCGCAAGCACGCCAGCGTCTTCGACGTGCCGGCCCGGCTGCCGCACGTCGCGGGCCGGCTGGTGCTGCGTGAGGTCGAGGTCCTCTCCAAGCTCACCGGTGAGCCCGAGCGGCCGTACGTGGTGGTGCTCGGTGGGTCGAAGGTGTCCGACAAGCTCGCCGTGATCGAGGCGCTGCTGCCCACCGTCGACCGGCTGCTCATCGGTGGCGGGATGTGCTTCACCTTCCTCAAGGCCCAGGGCCTGGAGGTGGGCACCTCGCTGCTGGAGAAGGACATGGTCGAGACCTGCCGTAACCTGCTGGAGCGGTCCGGCGGCAAGATCATGCTTCCGGTCGACGTGGTGGTCGCGGACGCGTTCGCCCCGGACGCGGCGCACGACACGGTGCGGGTCGACGGCATCCCGAGCCACCGGCTCGGCCTGGATGTCGGCCCGGAGACGGTGGCTGGCTTCAGCGCCGCGCTGTCCCAGGCGAAGACGATCTTCTGGAACGGCCCGATGGGCGTGTTCGAGATGCCAGCCTTCGCGGCGGGCACCCGGGGGGTCGCGGAGGCGATCACCAAGGCCGACGCGTTCAGCGTCGTCGGCGGCGGTGACTCGGCAGCCGCGGTCCGTGCGTTGCGGCTGGACGAGACTGATTTCAATCACATCTCCACCGGTGGTGGCGCCTCCCTGGAATACCTCGAGGGCAAGACCCTCCCCGGCATCGCGGCCCTGGAGAACTGAATGTCGAGCACCACCCGCCGGCCGTTGATGGCCGGCAACTGGAAGATGAACCTCAACCACCTCGAGGCCAACCTGCTGGTACAGAAGTTGGCGGCGAGCCTCACCGAGAAGCAGCTCACCGACGTCGAGACGGTCGTGCTGCCGCCCTTCACCGACCTGCGAACCGTGCAGACCGCGGTGGACGGCGACAAGCTGCTGATCGGCTACGGCGCGCAGGACCTCTCCCCGCACGCGTCCGGCGCGTACACCGGGGAGATCTCCGGGCCGATGCTGGCCAAGCTCGGCTGCACGTACGTCGTGGTGGGGCACTCCGAGCGGCGGGCCTACCACCACGAGGACGACGCGTTGGTCAACGCCAAGGTCAAGGCGGCGCTGACGCACGGCCTGACGCCGATCCTCTGCGTGGGGGAGGGGCTGGACGTCCGCGAGCAGGGCACCCACGTGGCGCACTGCTCCGACCAGCTCGACGGGGGCCTCGCCGGGCTCACCCCCGAGCAGGTGCGGCAGGTAGTGGTCGCGTACGAGCCGGTCTGGGCGATCGGCACCGGCAAGACCGCGACCCCTGACGACGCTCAGGAGGTCTGCGGGGCGGTGCGTCAGCGGCTGGCGGCGCGCTTCGACCAGGAGACCGCCGACCAGGTTCGTGTCCTCTACGGCGGCTCGGTCAAGGCGTCCAACATCGCCTCGATCATGGGTCAGGCAGACGTGGACGGGGGCCTGGTGGGGGGCGCCAGCCTGGACGCCGAGGAATTCGCTCAGATCTGCCGGTTCCCGGAGCACCTCGCTCGCTGATCGCTCGGTATCCTTGACACCGCCCGTCCGCCGGTCGGTGCCGCCGTGCCCGATCAGACCGGGCGAGGATCGCTACGAGAGGAACTGACCCCAGCCATGCCGATCTGGTTCGCATACACGTTGATCGTGTTGCTGGTCATCACGAGCATTCTGCTCACCCTGCTGATCCTGCTGCACCGCGGCAAGGGCGGCGGTCTGTCGAGCATGTTCGGCGGTGGCGTCAGCTCCAGCCTCGCGGGCTCCTCGGTCGCGGAGAAGAACCTGGACCGCTACACCGTGCTGGTGAGCGTCGTCTGGTTCGCCGCGATCGTCGGGCTCGGGCTCTGGCTGCGCCTCCAGATGAACAGCGGCGCCTGAGCAGGCCCAGTAAGTCGTACAATCTGCGCGCGGTTCGTCACTCGACGGACCGCGCGCAGGCTTTCCCCGCTGCACCGCGTCGCCCGCCGCTCCACCCCCGAAGACGGCGGGTCCCCTCCGACGACAGGAGCGAGCAGCCGTGCCGAGTGGCAACGTTATCCGGGGAGCCCGGGTCGGGTCCGCACCCATGCGCCCGGACGAGCGGCACCAACCCGCCCCCCGACAGGACGTCACCTACTGGTGCCGTAACGACCACCGGGTCGACATCCGGATCGCCGCGGACGTCGAGCCGCCGGCCCAGTGGGACTGCCCCCGCTGCGGCCTGCCCGCCGGCCCGGACGCCCAGAACCCGCCGGGCCGGGCCCGCGCCGAACCGTACAAGAGCCACCTGGCGTACGTGAAGGAGCGGCGCACCGCCGAGGAGGGCGAGGCCCTGCTGAACGAGGCGCTCGCCGCTCTGCGGCGCCGACGCGGCGAGTAGCGGGCCGCGCTCAGCGCAGGCTGCGCAGCCGGGCGGGCACGTCGGCGGCCGCCGCCCGGTCCAACAGCCAGCGGGTGCGGCCCACACCGCGCACGCCGGCCGCCGGCAACTGCACCGGGCCCGCGCCGGCCAACGCCATACCCACCGCGCGAGCCTTGTCGGCGCCGGCGGCCACCAGCCAGACCTCCTCGGCGGTGTTGATCGCCGGCAGGGTGAGGGTGGTCCGCGTCGGCGGCGGCTTCGGGCTGCCCCGCACCGCGCTGACCGGCCGCGTCTCGTAGCCGACCGGGTGCTCGGGGAAGACCGACGCCACGTGGCCGTCCTCGCCGACGCCCAGCATCAGCACGTCGAAGTGCGGCAGGGTGGCGTGCCCGGGCCGGGCGGCGCGGGCCAGCTCCTCCGCGTACCCGGCAGCCGCCGCCTCGGGGTCGTTGCCGGCCGGGCCGTCCGAGGCCGGCATCGCGTGCACCCGGGCCGGGTCCAGCGGCACCACGTCCACCAGGGCGGCGCGAGCCTGGGTCTCGTTGCGGTCCGGATCACCGGCGGGCAGGAACCGTTCGTCGCCCCACCACACGTCGACCCGGGACCAGTCCACCGCGTCGCGGGCCGGCAGCGCCGCCACCGCCCGGTACACGGCGGCGGCGACCCGACCGCCGGTGAGCACCACCGAGGCTTCGCCCCGGTCGGCCTGGGCGTCGAGCAGCTTCACCAGCAACCGGGCCGCCACGGCCTGCGCCAGCAGGTCGGCGTCGGCGTGGACGGCGACACTCGCCTCACTCATGGTTGCGCCTTCGTTTCCCGACCGCCCGGCGGTCGCTGTCGTGCCCGGGACGGTCCGCCCGAGGTGGTTGGGGCGAAAACCCCAGAGGTTGCGGGGCAGGGCCGGTGGGTACCGGCCCTGCCCGACGTCGTACCCCGGCTGGGCTCAGCCCTCGCCGCTGGTGCCGGCGTGCGCGGTGACCCCGGCCTCGGCGCGCTGCGCGGTGGCCGGATCCTTCCAGACGTGGACCCGCTGCGGCGGGCGTTGCTCCAGCCCGCGCAGGCCGGCCGTCGCGCCCAGCGCCTCCGCGTACACCTGGTCGGCGTCCAGCCGGCGCAGTTCCTCGGCCAGTTCGTCGCCGAGCGGGCGGCGGACCAGCGGCAGAGCCCGGTCTTCCTGACCCGTGCGCCGGAAGACGGCCATGCTGTCCTCGCGGGTCAGCGTCAGCTGGTCGCCGTTGGCGCAGCTGAGCTGCACCTCCCGCATGCGGGGGAACTCGTTGCTGTCCACCCGGTGCGGGGTGATGCCGAGCCGGCTGGACAGCCAACCGGCCATCAGCGCCGCCGTCGGGTCGCTGGGCGGCGCGACGATTCTCGCCTCGGTGACCTGGGCGCTGGTGGTGTCGAACGCCCCGGCGACCAGGGTGCGCCACGGGGTGATGCGGGTCCACGCCAGGTCGGTGTCGCCCGGTGCGTAGTCCCGGGCACGCTGCCGCAGCGCCTCCACCGGGTCGGCGGCCTGCGCGCAGTCGGTGATCCTCCGGTCGGCCACCACCCCGAGGAAGTCGGTGGCGATCTCCGCCGGCGGCTCGCCGTGCCACCAGGTGACCACCGGCACGTCGGGCACGAGCAGCGGCATCACGACCGACTCGGCGTGCAGCGACAAGCGGCCGTACATCCGGGTGACCACCGCCTCGCACGGGCCGAGCCGGCCACCGACCACGATCTCCGCGTCCAGTCGGTTGCGGTCCCGCTCGATCTCCGAGCGCACCACCACCAGGAGCCGGCACGGGTGGGCGGCGGCGGCGATCGTCGCCGCCGCCTCCGCCTCCCGGACCCGCTTCTCGTCCACGACCACGATGAGGGTGAGCGCCATGCCGCTGGCCACCCCGCCGGCGCTGCGCCGCTCGGCGGCGAGCGCCTTGACCACCTCGTTGCCGGTGGTGTCCCACAGCCCGATCATGCTCGTCTCCAGGCGCGGCCCTCGCGGGCCAGCATCTCGTCGGAGGCCCGTGGGCCCCACTCACCGGCCCGGTACGGCTCCGGGGTGGTGCCCGCCCAGGCGTGCTCCAGGGGGTCGATCACCTGCCAGCTCTGTTCGACCTCGGCCGCGTCCGGGAACAGGGTGCGGTCACCGATCAGCACGTCCAGCACCAGCCGCTCGTACGCCTCGGGGCTGGACTCGGTGAACGCCTCGCCGTACTGGAAGTCCATCGCGATGTCGCGGACCTCCATGGTGGTGCCCGGCACCTTCGAGCCGAACTTGAGCACCACGCCCTCGTCCGGCTGCACCCGGATGACCAGCTGGTTGTTGCCCAACGACTCCATGTCGGCGTCGTTGAACGGCAGGTGCGGCGCCTTCTTGAACATGATGGCGACCTCGGTGACCCGCCGGGGCAGCCGCTTGCCGGCCCGGATGTAGAACGGCACCTCCGCCCACCGGCGGTTCTGGATGCCCAGCCGCACCGCCACGTACGTCTCCGTGGTGGAGTCGGCGGGGACGTCCTGCTCGTCCCGGTAACCGACAGCGCGTTCGCCGCCCACCCAGCCGGGCAGGTACTGGCCGCGGACGGTGTCGCGGGTGACGTCCTTGGGCAGGGTGATGGCCTTGAGCACCTTCAGCTTCTCGGCCCGGATCTCGTCGGCGTCGAAGCTGGTCGGCTCCTCCATCGCCACCAGGGCGAGGAGTTGCAGGAGGTGGTTCTGCAGCACGTCACGGGCGGTGCCGACGGTGTCGTAGAAGCCGGCGCGGGTGCCGATGCCGACGTCCTCCGCCATGGTGATCTGCACCGAGTCGACGTACTTGGAGTTCCACAGAGGCTCGAACAGGTTGTTGGCGAACCGCAGGGCAAGGATGTTCTGAACCGTCTCCTTGCCCAGGTAGTGGTCGATCCGGAAGACGTCCTGGCGGGTGAACACGTCGTCGACGAGGTCGTTGAGCGCCTTCGCCGACGGCAGGTCGTTGCCGAAGGGCTTCTCCACCACGACCCGCCGCCAACCGCCGGACTTCTCGTTGTCGGCCATTCCGGTCCGTGCCAGCTGCTTGAGCACCACGGGGAACGCGGCCGGCGGGATGGAGAAGTAGAACGCCGCGTTGCCGGTGATGCCGTGGGTCTGACGCAGGTCGTCCAGCGTCGACGCGAGGTGGTCGAACGCGGCGTCGTCGTCGAACGACCCGCCGACGAACTTGATGTTGCCGGCCAGCCGCGCCCACACCTCGTCCCGCCACGGGGTGCGGGCGTGCTTCTTGGCCGCCTCGCACGCCAGGGTCTCGAAGTCGCCGTCACCCCAGTCGCGGCGCGCGAAACCGAGCACCACGAAGCCCGGCGGCAGCAACCCCCGGTTGGCCAGGTCGTAGACCGCGGGGAGCAGCTTCTTGCGGGCCAGGTCGCCGGTCACCCCGAAGATCACCAGAGCGCACGGCTCGGGGATCCGGGGCAACCGGCGGTCCTGCGGATCGCGCAGCGGGTTCACCGAGCCACCTTCGGTTCGCGACTCCGGGGCTCGCAACCCCGGCTCACTCCTCGCGCTCACGGAACCGCCTCCTCGCTCCGCTTCAGTCACGTCGTCCATCCTCACGCCCGCAGATCACCGACCGCGTCCAGTAGTTGGGCGACACCGGCGGCCCGGTCGGTCAGGTGCAACCGCAGGACCGGCCGGTCCCGACCGGCGAGCGCCTGCCGGTCCCCGGCGGCCTGCGCCGCCTGCAGCTCGCCGAAGGTGTACGGCTTGCCCGGCACCGCCAGGTCCTCGGCCACCGCGCCGGTCACCTGGAGGTAGCTACCCACCTGCGGACCGCCCTTGTGGTACTGGCCGGTCGAGTGCAGGAACCGCGGCCCCCAGCCGAAGGTGACCGGCCGCCCGCTCGCCTGCGCCAGCAGCGGCCGCAGCTTGGCCGTGTCGGCGTCGGCGAACCGGTCGAGGTACGCCATCACCGCGAGGTAACCGTCGTCGCCCAACCCGTCGAGCAGCCAGCGCAGCACGCCGGCCAGGTCACCCGGGGCGCCCTGCGGGGCGTACACCTCGATCGCGCCCTCGGTGAACGACGGCGTCTCCGCCGGCAGGCCCGAGGCCAGGATCTTGTTGGTGTTCTCCTTGGACTCCGTGACGTTCGGCTGGTTGAACGGGTCGATCCCGAGCACCACACCGGCCACCGCGGTGGCGTACTCCCAGGCCAGGAACTGCGCGCCCAGCGGGCCGTTGACGGCCACGTCCGGGGTGGCGCCGCCGCCCGGCACGTCACCGGGGGCCAGCGCGCCCCCGTAGCTGACGGTCAGCACGTCCGGGCCGGTGGCACCGGGGCTCTGCGGGGACTCCACCACCACCGGGAGGATGCCCACCCCGGCCTTGCCGGTCGACTCGGCGATCAACTGCTCGGCCCAGTCGCCGAGCCCGTCGATGCCGGTGCCGTCGGAAACGAGGGCGACCTTGTCCCGGGCCACAGTGGCCGCGGCGCCCAGGGCCGCGCCCAGGGCCAACGCCGGGTTGTTCTGGTCCGCGCCGAGCGACGTGGCCAGCGCGTCGGCCTGGTCGAGCAGTTCCGCGACCTCCACGCCGGCCAGCGCCGACGGCACCAGACCGAACGCGGTGAGCGCCGAGTACCGGCCGCCGACGTTCGGGTCGGCGAGCACTGTGAACGCGCCCATCTCGGTCGCGGTGGCCTCCAGCGGCGAACCCGGGTCGGTGACGATGACGAAGTGCCGGCCGGCCTCCGCCTCGGTCATCCCGGCGTCCAGGAACGCCTGCCAGTAGGCGCGCCGGTGGCTGTCGGTCTCCACCGTCGACCCGGACTTGCTGGCCACCACCACGACGGTGCGCTCCAGCCGGTCACCGAGTGCCGCCCGGACCTGGCCCGGGTCGGTGGTGTCCAGCACCGTCAGCGGACGACCCAGCGTCTGGGTGATCACCTCGGGCGCGAGCGACGAACCGCCCATGCCCGCGAGCACCACGTGATCCAGGTCGGCCAGCTCGGCGGTCAGCTCGGCCAACTGCGCGAGCAGCTCGCGGCTGCGCCGGTGGGTGTCCACCCAGCCCAGGCGGATCTTCGCCTCGGCCTCGGCGTCCGGACCCCACAGGCTCGCGTCCTTGCCCGCCAGCTTGCCCGGGACGCCGGCCTTGACCAGCGCCTCCCGGGTTGAGGCGGGCGCGGCCTTGTCGACCGCGTCCGCGCCGTACACGGAGAGCCCGGCGGCTCCCTCCACCGCCCCAGCAGGCAGGTCGCTCATGCCGTCACTCCGCTTCGCTGCGTGCCGCCATGAGGCCTCATCGCACTGAGCTTGCTGATTCGCTCGCTGCGCTCGCTCATGCCGTCACTCCGCTTCGCTGCGTGCCGCCATGAGGCCTCATCGCACTGAGCTTGCTGATTCGCTCGCTCATGCGCCACCGGCCTTCTCGGCGGCCTTGGCGTTGCCCTTGGCCGCCTTGTTCGGCGAGCCCTTGCCGGTGCCCGCCGCCGCCAGCGACTTGCTGACACCGTCGAGCAGCTCCTGCCAGCTCGCCTCGAACTTCTCCACACCCTCGCGCTCCAGGGTGGCGATCACGTCGGACATGTCCACCCCGACCGACTCCAGGTCCGCGAAGACCTTCCGGGCCGCGTCGTAGGCGCCGGTCACGGTGTCGCCGCGCGTCTCGCCGTGATCGGCGTACGCGTGGATGACCGCCTCCGGCATCGTGTTGACCGTGCCGGGGGCGATCAGCTCCTCGACGTAGATGACGTCCCGGTAGTCCGGGTTCTTCGTCGAGGTGGACGCCCACAGCGGCCGCTGCGGGTGCGCGCCGGCCGCCTCGAGCGCCTTCCAGCGGTCCGAGGAGAACACCTCGGTGTAGCGCTCGTACGCCAGTTGGGCGTTGGCGACGGCGGCCTTGCCCTTGAGGCCCTTGGCCTGGTCGGAGCCGACCTTCTCCAGCCGCTTGTCGACCTCGGAGTCGACCCGGGAGACGAAGAACGACGCGACCGAGCCGATCTTCGACAGGTCGTGACCGTTGGCCTTGGCCTGCTCCAGACCGGCCAGGAACGCCTCCATGACCGCCGAGTAGCGGTCCAGACCGAAGATCAGCGTCACGTTGACGCTGATCCCCTCGGCGAGGGTGTCGGTGATCGCCGACAGGCCCTCCTCGGTGGCCGGGATCTTGATGAAGAGGTTGGGCCGGTCAACCAGCCACCACAGCGCCTTGGCCTCGGCGACGGTCTTGTCCGCGTCGTGCGCGCTGCGCGGGTCCACCTCGATCGAGACCCGGCCGTCGACACCGGCGCTGCCGTCGTACGACGGGCGCATGACGTCGCAGGCCCACCGTACGTCGTACGTGGTGAGCATCCGTACGGCCTCTTCCACGTCCACGCCACGGGTGGCGAGGTCGCGCAGCTGCCAGTTGTACTCGTCGGCGTCGCTCAGCGCCTTGGCGAAGATCGTCGGGTTGGTGGTGACGCCGGCCACGTGCTTCTCGCGGCGCAGCTGGTCCAGCCCGCCGGAGCTCAACCGCACCCGGGAAAGATCGTCGAGCCAGACCGCCACACCCGCGGCGGTGAGCTCATTCAGCTTGTCCGTCATGCCATCCACGCTCCCTCAGTTGCCGGTCGTGAAACCGGTGATGTCGCCCACCCGGGCCAGCGAGGCGTGTGCTGCCGCCACGATCCGGTCGGGGGTGAACCCGAACTGCTCGAAGAGCACGGTGTGCGGGGCGCTCGCTCCGTAGTGCTCCAGGCTCACGCTCTCGCCGAGGTCACCGACGACGCCGCGCCAGGACATCGCGATGCCCGCCTCCACGCTCACCCGTGCCTTTACCCCGCGCGGGAGCACCGACTCCCGGTACGCCTCGTCCTGCTCGTAGAACCATTCCTGGCAGGGCATCGAGACGACCCGGGTCGGGGTGCCGTCGGCCTCCAGCCGCTCCCGGGCGGTCAGGCAGAGCTGCACCTCGGAACCGGTGCCGATGATGATCACCTGAGGCTTGCCGTTGGACGCCTCGGCCAGCACGTAGCCACCGTTGGCCACGCCTTCCGCGCTGCCCAGGACGTCGCGGTCCAAGGTCGGCAGCGGCTGACGGCTCAGCGCCAGCGCGGTCGGCCGGTCGGTGTGCTCCAGCGCCTTCCGCCAGGCCCAGGCGGTCTCGTTGGCGTCCGCCGGACGGACCACGTCCAGGCCCGGGATGGCGCGCAGCGCGGTCAGGTGCTCCACCGGCTGGTGGGTCGGGCCGTCCTCGCCGAGGCCGATCGAGTCGTGCGTCCAGACGTAGGTCACCGGCAGCTTCATCAGCGCGGCCAGCCGCACCGACGGGCGCATGTAGTCGCTGAAGACCAGGAACGTGCCGCCGTACGGGCGGGTGCCGCCGTGCAGGGCGATGCCGTTGAGGATCGCGCCCATGGCGTGCTCACGGATGCCGAAGTGCAGCGTGCGGCCGTACTCGTGGCCCGGGAAGTCCTTGGTGGCGTGGGCGGCCGGGATGAACGACGGCTCGCCCTTCATCGTGGTGTTGTTGCTCTCGGCCAGGTCGGCCGAGCCACCCCACAGCTCCGGGAGCACCGGCGCGAGCGCCTCCAGCACCTTGCCGGACGCGGCCCGGGTGGCCACCCCCTTGGCGTCCGCGGGGAAGACCGGCAACGCGTCGGTCCAGCCGTCGGGGAGTACGCGGCCCGCCAACCGCTCGTAGAGCGCGGTGCGCTCCGGGTTGGCCTTCTTCCACGCGTCGAACGCGGTGGTCCACTCCTGCTGGGCGTCGGAGCCGCGTCCCATCACCGTGCGGGCGTGGCTGAGCACCTCCTCGTCGACCTGGAACGTCTGCTCCGGGTCGAAGTCGAGGATCCGCTTGGTGGCCTTCACCTCGTCGGCGCCCAGCGCCGAGCCGTGGATCTTGCCGGTGTTCTGCTTGTTGGGGGCGGGCCAGCCGATGATGGTGCGCAGCGCGATGAAGGAGGGGCGGGCGGTCTCCGCCTTGGCGGCCAGCAGCGCCGCGTAGAGCGCCTCGGCGTCCTCGTGGTAGTCGCCCTGGTCGGCGTCGCCGCTGCGCCAGTCGACGGTCTGCACGTGCCAGCCGTACGCCTCGTAGCGGGCGGCCACGTCCTCGCTCTTGGCGATCCGGGTGTCGTCCTCGATGGAGATCTCGTTGTCGTCGTAGATCACCGTGAGGTTGCCCAGCTGCTGGTGCCCGGCGAGCGCGCTGGCCTCGTGGCTGATGCCCTCTTCGATGTCACCGTCGGAGACGATGCACCAGATGTCGTGGTCGAAGACGGACGCGCCGAGCTCGGCCTCGGGGTCGAACAGGCCGCGCTCGCGGCGGGCCGCCATGGCCATGCCGACCGCGTTGCCCAGACCCTGCCCGAGCGGGCCGGTGGTGGTCTCGACGCCCGGCGTGTGCCCGTGCTCGGGGTGCCCCGGCGTCTGCGAGCCCCACTGCCGCAGCGACTTCAGGTCGTCCAGGCTCAGCGGGTAACCGGAGAGGAACAGCTGGATGTAGAGCGTCAGGCTGGAGTGCCCGGCGGAGAGGACGAACCGGTCGCGGCCGGGCCAGTTCGGGTCGGCCGGGTTGTGCCGCATGACCCGGTTGAAGAGGAGGTACGCCGCGGGCGCGAGGCTCATCGCGGTGCCCGGGTGACCGTTGCCGGATTTCTCTACGGCGTCCATGGCCAGCACGCGGACGGTATCGACGGCCCGGCGATCGAGGTCGGACCAGTTCAGTGCGGAGTGCTCGGGTCGTTTAACAGCCACGATGGTTGTGCTCCTCGGCAGATGGGCGGAACCCTCACCGATGACCTTATCGAGCGTCCCTAAACGTGCGCCCGGGGATCTGCGCATGGTGTGCGCTACGTGACCATCCGGATGCTCGGTTCAACCCGGTGGTGTGACGACCCGCACCGTTGTCGGGTCGGCCGGGCAGCCAAAACGACGACGCGTAGTGTGTGGGTCGGTATGCGGACCCTCCCGGTCCCGACCGATCCGATCTCCCCGTGCCCGATGCCGGAAGGTGGCAATCCGTGAGCATGATCACCGAGCGCCCCGCGAGCAACCCGGCCGGGCAGCATCCGGCGCGGGCGGCCGAGGGCACGGTGGCCCGGCGGGACGTACGCGCGGTCATCTCGGCGTACGTGACGCTCACCAAGCCTCGGATCGTCGAGTTGCTGCTGGTCACCACCATCCCGGCGATGATGCTCGCCGAGGGCGGGCTGCCGTCGCTGTGGCTGATGGCCGTCGTCCTGATCGGCGGCTCGCTCGCCGCCGGCGCGGCCAGCGTGCTCAACTGCTACATCGACCGGGACATCGACCAGTTGATGCGGCGTACCAAGCGTCGGCCGCTGCCGGCGCACACCGTCTCGCCGCGCAGCGCGTTGATCTTCGGTCTGGTGTTGGCGGCGGTGTCGGTCGCCCTGATGGCGGCGTTCACCAATCTGCTGGCCGCCGCGCTGACCCTCGCCGCGATCGCCTACTACGACCTCGTCTACACCCTGTGGCTCAAGCGCTCCACCCCGGCGAACACCTTCTGGGGCGGCGCCTGCGGGGCGGCCCCGGTGCTGATCGGGTGGGCGGCGGTGACGGGCTCGTTGGCGCCGGCCGCGTGGGGGCTGTTCGCTGTGGTCTTCTTCTGGCAGATGCCGCACTTCTACCCGCTCGCCATGAAGTACAAGGACGACTACGCCCGGGCCGGCATCCCGATGCTGCCGGTGGTGGCCTCGGTCCGCCGGGTGAACGCCGAGATCCTGATCTTCGCGTGGCTCACCGTGCTCACCTCCCTGGCCGTCTGGCCGCTGGGGCTCAGCGCGATCTACGGGGTGCCGACCCTGGTGGTGGGTGCCATCTTCGTGGTCGAGGCGCACAAGCTCTGCCGGCGTGCGACGCGCGGCGAGGCGGTCAAGCCGATGCGGCTGTTCCACTGGTCGACGACGTACCTGACGATCGTCTTCGTGGCCGTCGCGCTCGACGCGCTGATCTGACCCGTCCCCACCCCGCCCGGTCGGCGCTTGACGGCGATGATCCACTGACTAATCATGAACGTGGATGAGTTGTCCGCTTTTAACGTCACATCAGAGTAACTTTCAGCATGAGCCAGGTCGGCTCAACTCAGGATGGTTCGGGGGCGTTTTGCCCACGTGGTTTGAGCGCAAAAGTCCTGATATAAACGGACAGCAAACCTGTGGTCGTCCTTAAACCTGTAGGTAATTGGCATCACAAAAGGTTCATGGTTCTCGCGCGACCGGGTGCAACTCTGCTTAGGCTTCGCGTCATGGCAGATGGTTCCGATACGACGCTGACGGCCGAGCAGACCACCGGCGAGCAGGCGCCCCACGGCCTGGTCGCGGGCCTCAAGGCGTTCGCCGCCGGGCACGGCGGCGCGAAGGCGGTCATCGAGTACGTCGGCAAGCGTGGCGCGCGGATCGTCCTGGTGGGTTCCGACGGTGAGTGGGGCGACCAGTTCGCCGACGACACCGTCACCGCCCGGGAGGCGTGCGCCAAGGCGGGAGTCACCGTCGAGAACGCCTGGGAGCGTGAGCTGATGGACCAGATGCGTCCGAGCAACGACCTCTGGCGGTCGATGGCCCGCCGCACGATGTCCCGCTGAATAGACAGTTGAATTGACCACATATCACCAGTCGGCCCGGGGGGAACCCCGGGTCGCTCTCGTCACCTGCTCCGAGCTGGCCGACCTCGACCCGGACGACCGGTTGGTCCTCGCCCCGCTCGCCGCCCGCGGCGTCGCCGCCCAATCCGTGGTCTGGGACGACCCCGACGTCGACTGGTCGTCCTACGACCTGGTCGTGCTCCGCTCACCCTGGGACTACGCGTTGCGCCGCGACGAGTTCGTGTCCTGGGCGGCGGGCGTCCCGGCGCTGGTCAACCCGGCCGACGTGGTCCGCTGGAACACCGACAAGCGCTACCTCGGTGAGCTGAGCGCCGCCGGGGTGCCGACAGTGCCGACGACCTGGATCGAGCCGGGGGAGAGCTGGCAAGCACCCGCCGAGACCGGCGAGTACGTGCTCAAGCCCGCCGTCAGCGCCGGCAGCCAGGACACCGGCCGCTACGACCTGGCCGACCCGGAACACCGGGAGTTGGCCGCCGCGCATGTTCGCCGGCTCTCCGACGCCGGCCGGGTGACCATGGTCCAGCCGTACCTGCGTGCCGTCGACACCGAGGGCGAGACGGCGCTGCTCTTCCTGGCCGGTCCGGAGGGGCTCGCGTTCAGCCACGCGATCCGCAAGGGTCCGATGCTGACCGGGCCGGATCTCGGCCCGGACGGGCTCTACAAGGCCGAAGAGATCACCGCGCGCACCGCCCGAGCCGACCAGCTGGCCGTGGCCGAGCAGACCCTCGCGGCGGTGCCCGGCGGCACTCGACAGCTGCTCTACGCGCGGGTCGACCTGATCCCCGGCCCGGACGGCAAGCCGGTCCTGGTCGAGCTGGAGCTGACCGAACCGTCGCTCTTCATCGGGTACGCCGACGGCGCCCCCGACCGGCTCGCCGACGCGATCACCACCCACCTGACCCGCCCCGGCTGACGGGGCGCCGGCCGGAAGATCGTGCTCGTTCATTGTTGTAGTGGTGTCCGCGCCTCGTGAGGCCACTACTTCCTGGTTCGAGCACGATCTTCGGCGCGGGGCGCGGGGCGCGGGGCGCGGGGCGCGGGGCGCGGGGCGCGGGGCGCGGGGCGCGGGGCGCGGGGCGCGGGGCGCGGGGCGCGG
>JBEYTX010000015.1:0-10332 GCA_040643255.1 Glycomyces sp. NPDC047369
CCCCCATGAACACGATCTTCCGTAAGAGCATGCTGTCCGTTGCTGGTCTCGCGTTCGCCGGTGGTGTCTTCGCCGGCCCGATCGCCGCCCACGCCAACCCGGCCGTGGACACCAAGCCCACCGCC
Source organism: Glycomyces sp. NPDC047369 (assembly GCA_040643255.1). Classification (GTDB taxonomy): domain Bacteria; phylum Actinomycetota; class Actinomycetes; order Mycobacteriales; family Micromonosporaceae; genus Glycomyces. Next base: position 126 of record JBEYTX010000015.1, read on the forward strand.
GTGGCGGTGCAGGCGGCGAAGCCGCAGGGCGAGCAGTCGCACATCACCCTCAACGACGAGCAGACGGCCAACGTCAAGGCGATCATCGCGGCCACGAAGAAGGCCGGCCTGCCCGAGCGCGGCGCGGTCATCTCCATCGCGACGAGCCTGCAGGAGTCCAAGCTGGAAAACCTCGGCCACCTCGGCGACGCCAACGATCACGACTCGCTGGGCCTGTTCCAGCAGCGCCCGTCCAGTGGTTGGGGTACGCCGGAGCAGATCACTGATCCTGAGTACTCCACGACCGCGTTCCTCAAGGGTCTGAAGCAGGTTGACGGGTGGCAGGACATGCCGCTGACCGACGCCGCGCAGACGGTGCAGGTCTCGGCATACCCGGACGCCTACGCCCAGTGGGAGCAGCAGGCCACCGACCTCGTCGCCCAGCACTGGAACAGCTGACCACCAGCACACCCGCACCACCGAACAGCAACACCACCACCGCACCACCGCACCACCGCACGACTCTGACCGCTGGCCGGCACCCGCAACCCGGGGTGCCGGCCAGCGGCGTACCCCGGTCAGTTCTTGTGGTTGTGGTTGCGCCAGATGTCGATCAGCGCGGCGATCAGCGCGAGCACGATGATGCCGGTAGCCAGCATGAGGGACTGTTCGAAGGCGGTGGTCCAGTCGCCGCGGCTGTCGGCCAACGACGAGAAGAACAGTGAGCCGACGGCGGCGATGCCGGCCGCCGCGCCGATCCGCTGACCGGTCTGGAGCATGCCCGCGCCGCTGCCCGCCTGACCTACCGGCACTTCGGAGAGGGTGATCGTCTGGTTGGGGGCGATCACGAGTCCGCTGCCGATGCCGGCGACGAGCAGCGGGCCGGCGGTGACCCACGGTGCCGGGGCGTGCGGCGCGAGGTGCAGCGCGATGACCGTCGCGGCCAGCCCGACCACCACGGTGAGCAGGCCGATGGCGACCAGTGGTCGGCCGAAGCGGTTGACGATGCGGCCACCGAGTACGGCGGCGGCGGCCGAACCCAGGGCGAAGGGGGTGATGGCCAGGCCGGCGACGAGGGCGCTGTAGCCGAGACCCATCTGCAGGAACAGGGTGAAGATGAAGAAGATCGCGGTGAACCCGCCGAAGTAGACGAGCGCCAGGATCGAGCCCAGGGTGTAGGCCTGGAGGTTGAACAGTCGAAGGTCGAACAGGGGTTGGTTGCGGCGCGCGTACCGTCGCTCCCAGAGCCCGAAGGCGACCAGCACCGCCAGGCCGGCCGGGATGAGCGCCCACTTCCAGGGGGTGCGCCACTGCTGTTCCTGCACCAGTGGCAGCAGGACCAGCACCACGCCGATGCCGAGCAGCAGGACGCCGACGGGGTCGAGTCGACGCCAGCCGGGTTGACCGGTGGGCCGACCGGGCAGCAACCGCCAGCCGAGGATCACCGCGAGAACACCGACGGGCACGTTGACGAAGAAGACCCAGCGCCAGCCGTGCTCCTCGCCGCCGACGGCGATGAGCAACCCGCCGAGTAGCGGCCCGACGGCGGTGGAGATGCCGATGGTGGCGCCGAGCAGCCCGAACGGGCGGGCGCGTTCGGGCCCCCGGAACAGCTGCTGGATCAGCCCGATGACCTGCGGGTTGACGACGCCGGCCGCGGCGCCCTGCAGCAGTCGGGTGATGACCAGCCAGGTGGGGGAGGTGGCGAGGCCGGCGAGCGCGCTGGTGATGGTGAACAGCGCGATGCCGAAGACGAACGCGTTGCGCCGCCCGCGGGCGTCGCCGAAGCGGCCGGCGGGCACCAGCGCCAGGCCGAAGGTGAGCGCGTACCCGGAGAGAACCCACTGCAGGTCGCTCGGTGAGGCGTGCAACGCCCGGTCGATGGACGGCACCGCGACGTTGACGATGCTCACGTCGAGCAGGGTCATGAACGCGGCGACGAGTCCGACGCCGACGGCCTGCCAGCGTCGTCGGTTCTCGGCCGGGGTGACCGGCTGCGGCGGCTGCGCCGCGTTCATCGTGCCCCCCGTCGGCCCTTGGTCACGCATGGTTGACCGCTACCCGGGTCGGCGGGGGGCGAACCGTGCCGGCTGGTTCCGTGGGTCACGCCATCTGGCGGGCGCAGAACCGGGGGCCGAAGTCGAGGCCGGCCATCGGTGAGTCCTCGCGGTGCAGCAGGCCCTTCTCGGTGAGCAGGTGCAGGGGGCTGCTCACCTGTTCCTCGGTGAGTCCGGATTCCTCGGCGATCAGGTCCGGGTAGGGCACCTGCCCGCGTGCCTCAAGGGTGGTGACCGCCTGGTACACCCGTTGCTCGGCCTCCGACAGTGGCACCTGCTGCATGGTTCCTCCTTCGCTCGGCCGCCACTGCGGTGGCGGTTGCCGTGCGCCGGTTACCCCCTCGGTGACCGAAGATGCGCACCCGATCGGGCGGTCGCGACGGCGGGCGGGTCGGCCGGTCGCGCGTCGGTGGTGCCCTAGGCTGCTTCCGTGATCGTTTGGGACCTCGTCGTTGTCGGCGCTGGCCCCGCCGGGCTGTCCGCGGCGCACGCCGCCGCCCGTGCGGGCGTTTCCACACTTGTTGTCGAGCGGGCCGCGCACCCGCGGTACAAGACCTGCGGTGGTGGTCTGATCGGCACCTCGCTGGCGGCTGTCGAGGGTCGGATCGAGGTGCCCGCGCACGACCGGGTGGACCGGGTGACGTTCACCCGCGACGGCGGTCGGGAGTTCACTCGCCGCAACGACAGTCCGGTGGTGACGATGGTGCGCCGCGAGGAGTTCGACGACCGGCTGCGGGCCGCAGCGGTCGCCGCCGGGGCCGAGATGCGGGAGCGGGTCGCGGTCCGCGCTATCGAGCAGGACCCTGATGGGGTACGCCTGCGGCTGGCCGACGGTACGACGATCGCGGCTCGTGCCGTGATCGGGGCGGACGGCTCGTCGGGGGTGACCGGCCGGCATGTCGGGGTTCGGTACCGGCAGGTGGATCTGGGTCTGGAGGTGGAGCTTCCGGTGCCGCCCGTCGAGCAGGAGCGGTGGCGGGGTCGGCTGCTGCTGGACTGGGGTGCCATGCCGGGCTCGTACGCCTGGGTCTTTCCCAAGGGTGACCGGCTGACCGTCGGTGTGATCGCCGGTCGCGGCGCGGGGGAGGGGACCCGTGACTACCTGCGGCGGTTCGTCGACCGGTTGGGCCTGACCGGGTTGCCGGCGGAGCACGACTCCGGTCACCTGACCCGGTGCCGTGCGGAGGATTCACCGTTGCGCAACGGCCGGGTGCTGGTCGTGGGGGACGCGGCGGGGCTGTTGGAGCCGTGGAGCCGGGAGGGCATCAGCTTCGCGTTGCGGTCCGGTGCGTTGGCCGGGGCGGCGGTCGCGGGCGGTGATCTGGCGGGGTACGAGCGGGCGGTGGCCGAGCGTCTGCTGCCGGAGATGCGGGCGGGGTTCCGGCTGCTCGACGTGTTCACCCGTCGCCCGGATGTGTTCCACGCCCTGTTGGCGACCCCGCCGGGCTGGCGGATGTTCGTGCAGTTCTGCCAGGGGCGGGCGAGCTTCGACGAGATGCTGCGCCGCCGCCCCATCCGGGCAGCCCTCGCGGTGCTGGATCGGTTACCCGCCCCCCGCCGGGCACCCGCTATTCACCCAGGATCCTAGGATGCCCTACGCGACGTGCGCCCCGCCACTGGTGTCCAACGGGCTGGGCGTCGGACAATCGCAGGGGAGTCAGGAGGTGCCGATGACCGAGCAGCCGTTCACCGACGACGAGTACGCGTTCCTGCGCCACGTACGGTTCGGGCAGTTGCCGCTCGCCGCCCGCCCCGATCAGCGGGTCGAGCTGACCGAAACCGAGTCACGAAGCGATCGGCCCGACGTGTGGGACGACCCGGTCCACTGGGACCTGCGCCACGCCGGCTGACAACGCACGACGGGCCGCGGGTGTCGCCACCCACGGCCCGTCGATGCTGCGCTGAGGTCAGAAGACCGGCACGCCCTCGCGTACCAGCCGCCAGTTGGGCTGGAAGAAGTCGGCCGGGTCGATCGTCCCCTTGGCCTGCGCCCAGTCGATGAGCAGCTGGCGGATCTCCTGCTGCGCGTTGTAGACCTGGGTCTTCACGATGCCGGGGAAGTTGCCGCCGCCGCTGCGCCGGTAGTTGTTCACCGCCACCACGAACTGGGCGTTGTCGGCCACCGGCGTGTCGGTGCCGGCCAGCACCAGGCGGGTGATGCGCTGCCCGACCGGCTTGGAGATGTCGATGTCGTAGTCGACGCCGGAGAAGACGTCGTAGTTGTAGTCCGGCACGGCCGGGTCACTGATCTGCTCCGGGTCGACCGGCGCGCCCGGCGCCAGGGTGCGGAAGTACTTCGCCGAGTACTCCAGGTACGCGCGCACCTCGGCCCCGCTGAGCACCACCGCCTCGAGGGTGTTGTCGTACACGTACAGGCCGGCCACGTCGCGAATCTTGACGTCGCCGGCGGGGAAGACGGCCGTGCGGCTGAACGGCGCCGCGATCGACAGCACCGGCAGGTCCGCGTACGCGGTGCCGGCCAGCGCCGCGCCGACCACCTCGGTCTGCACGTGGTTGATGAAGTCCAGGATGGGCGTGTCCTTGTACCGCGACTCGGCCGCCGACAGCTCCACCGTCGACTGCGCGACCACCTGGTTGACGTACGCGATGGTCTTCTGGTGTTGGGCTCGCACGGCGGCGAGCACCTTCGGGTCCTCGACCACCGTGTTGGTGTTCAGCATGGTGGCGGCCTTCTTGGTGATCGTCCACCGACCACGCTCGCGGGCCAGGGTGAAGTCCATGCGGGTGAGCCGCTGGCCCCACTTCGACGGCTCGGAGAGCAGCACCTGCGCGCCGGTCCGCTCGTTGGTGACGAACCGCTCGACCACCTCGTTGTGCGCGTGGCCGAAGAGGATCGCGTCGATTCCCGGCACCTGCTGGGCGATCAGCGCCACCGGGTTCTCGTTCGGCAGCTCCGGGCCGTAGCTGGAGGTGCCGCTGTCACCGCCGTGCGCGGAGATCAGCACCAGGTCCGCGCCGCGGGCCCGCATGATCGGCACCCACTTCGCGGCGGTCGCGATCATGTCGTCGAAGCGCAGCTTGCCCTCGACGTTGCCCTTGTCCCAGATGGCCACGCCGGGGTTGGTCAGCCCCAGGATGCCGACGCGCAGGGTCGGCGCGGCGAAACCGAGGGAGACCTTCTTGATGACGTACGGCAGGAAGGCCGGCTTGCCGGTCTTCGCGTTGACGGCGTTCGCGGCGAGCGCGGGGAAGCCGAGCTGGCGGATCCACAGGTCCAGCAGCGGCAGACCGTAGTTGAACTCGTGGTTGCCCAGGGTCACCGCGTCGTAGTCGATGACGTTCATCGCCCGGGCCATCGGGTGCTTCTCCCCGGTGGCGGTGATCGGCTCCTGCTTGGCGTAGTACGTCGCGAGGGGCGTGCCCTGAATCGTGTCGCCGGCGTCGAGCACGAGCGTCGCCTTGCCGCGCCGCTCCCGACGGATCTGGTTGATCAGGGTCGCCAGCTTCGCAACACCGATGTCGTTCTGCTTGCTGTCGTCGTACTCGGCGTCGCGGTAGTAATCCCAGTTGTAGACGTTGCCGTGCGTGTCCGACGTGCCCAGGAGGGTGAGGTCCCAGGTGCGCGGCCGGGCCGGGCCGGCCGCCTGCGCGGGCGCGGCGGCGATCAGCGGGGTGGTCGCCGCCGCCGCCGCGGCGACGAGCACCTGGCGGCGCGACGGGCCGGATCCAGAGGTCATGACGTGCCTTTCCATGGGGGTGGACGCGCCTCGTGAGCGCCTTGCGCACCATAACCAGCAGCTGACACTCCCGCCACGCCAGCCCCGGCAGCTGCAACGGTTTCCGCAGGCCGACCCGGGGTAGGGCGGTCGGGGACGAGATTTCGCGGGAGAGCCCCCGCCTCCCACGCGACGCGAGGAGACATCGGTGAGCGAGGACCAGCACACCCAGCAGGACCCGACCAGCCAGTACGGCCAGCAGTCCGGCCAACCCGCACAGCAGCAGTCGGCGCCGGGCGCGACCGCGGAGATGACCCCCAAGCCGGACCACGGGGAGGAGTCGTACCGGGGCAGCGGCAAACTCGACGGCAAGCGGGCACTGATCACCGGCGGTGACTCCGGGATCGGCCGGGCGGTCGCGATCGCCTTCGCCCGGGAGGGCGCGGACGTCCTCATCTCCTACCTTGGCGAGGAGGAGGACGCCGACGCCCGGGAGACCGTCCGGCTGATCGAGGCCGCCGGGCGCCGAGGCATCGCGGTACGTGGCGACATCACCGACGAGGCGCACTGCCAGGAACTGGTCGACCGGGCGGTGCGGGACCTGGGTGGCCTCGACATCCTGGTCAACAACGCGGCGTACCAGATGTCGCAGGACAAGGGCATCCTCGGGATCAGCACCGAGCAGTTCGACCGGGTGTTCAAGACCAACCTGTACGCGATGTTCTGGCTCTGCAAGGCCGCCATCCCGCACCTGGCCGAAGGGGCGGCGATCATCAACACGTCGTCGATCCAGGCGTTCGACCCGTCGCCGCAGTTGCTGGACTACGCCACCACGAAGGCGGGGATCGCCAACTTCACCAAGGCCCTCGCCGCCGACCTGGCCGAGCAGGGCATCCGGGTCAACGCTGTCGCTCCCGGTCCGGTGTGGACGCCGCTGATCCCGGCCACCATGCCGAAGGAGAAGGTGGAACAGTTCGGCACCGACACCCCCGAGGGACGCCCCGGGCAGCCGGCCGAGCTGGCACCCGCGTACGTCTTCTTCGCCTCGCAGGAGTCGAGCTACGTCACCGGCGAGATCCTGGGCGTCACCGGCGGTCGACCGACCAAGTGATGACCCACCCGGGTGGGCGTCATGCGGGCGCCCACCCGGCGCTGTGGTGTGCCGGGGCCACCGGCCGTGCTGGCTCAGTGCCTCGCACGCTCCCGCGAACCGGCTCATCGGGCGTGGTCGGGTGGTGCGCACCGGTGGTGCGGTGCGGTCGGGCGTGGGGTTAACGCGGCCAGCTGGCGAAGCGTTGTCGAATCTCGGCGACCTCGGCGGCGCCCAGGCCGTACCGGCCGAAGCGCTGGTCGGAGAGCCGGTCCAGGTAGCGGCCAGCGGCGCGGACGTCGTCCGGGTCCAGCGCGGGATCGACCTGACGGGCCAGCACCAACAGCTCGGTCACGTCATAGTGGTCGAGAGCCGCGGCCACGTCGATGAAGTCGCGAACCTCCCGCCGGTTGACCAACGCCGCGATCTTGTTCGCCACCAGGTCACGGACGTCCATCACCGGGCCGAGGTCCATCACCACCGGGCTCTGCTGGCGGTCCAACCGGGCCAGGCTGAGCCGGATCTGCCGTCCGTCGCGGCTCACCACGAAGTCCTTCATGTCCTGCTCGTACCCGTCGAACAGCTCGGCCAGCTCACTGTCCGGGTCGGCGTCAGTGACGAGGAACCCGGCCCGCTCCAGAGCCACGCGCACCCCGGCGGACGCCGCCGCCGCGGCACCCTCCACGTCCGCGAAGAGGTCGACGTCCTCCGTCGGTCGGGCGACCAGACCGTGCGCCGCCCACGCCACCCCACCACCCAGCACGAACCGGTACGGCCCGGCGGCGGACAGCGCCACCCGGGCCACCTCCCGGTAGAACTCGTGCAGATGCGGTTCGGTCACGCCGTACGCAGGCCGCGGTGCCGGCTCTCCCACGCCTGGCGTACGCCCCGAGGCAGGTTGAGCAGTCGCCACACCCGGCGCAACGTCCGCCCGTTGATCAGGGAGCGCAGATCCTCGGCCCGGGTGGTCTCGCGAAGCACGTTCTCGTACATCCAGAGCAGCTGGTCGGGGTCGCCGAGGTCGAAGGTGCGCTCGGCGTTCCACATCAGCCGCACCGGCAGCTCCACCACACCCCGAGTGGGACCGGCCAGCTCGGCGAGCGTCCGCGCCACCACAGCGGGACGACCCGGGCGGGCCAGAAACGCCACGCCGGTCGCGGTGGGGGAGACGGCCTGCATGGTGTCAGGGTAACGCCCACCCGGGCCGGTGTCGCTCAGGCTGATCCCATCGCGCTATCGCAGACGAACCCACCCGACCTTGTTAGCCGCGATGTTTGTCCGGTTATGCGCCAGTCGAGGTCGTCAGACGATGCGTGATCGACTCGGGTTTCATGAAGTCGGGGTGTCCTGGCGTCCCGGATGCCCCGGTTTCCGTGAACCCGAGTGGATCACGGGCGTGCGGGCCGGTTCGGCGCCGTGGGGGCCGTTGTCGTGTGGGTGGTGTGTCGGGTTGTGAGGTGTTTGTGGTGGTGGTCGGGGGCACCCGCGGGCGGGAATCGTGGCCGGGCCGGGGTCGTTACACACCCTGACGATCGCAGCAGCACCTCCCGCCGCCCGGTCTTCACGGGTGCGGGATCCGAGGTCCGGCAGGGTGGAATGCCCCCCGCCACCCGGTCGTTGTGATCCCCACGACCGACCGCAGGCACCGCCGTCATCTGGGTGCCGACGGGTTGGGCCAGCCCGGAATGACCCCGGCCCCCCGGTCGTTATGGTCCCCACGATCGACCGCTGGCATCGCCTCCCCGTGGGTGCCGACGGGTTGGGCCACCCCGGAATGACCCCGGCTCCCCGGTCGTTGTGATCCCCGCGATCGACCGCAGGCACCGCCTCTTCGTGGGTGCCGACGGGTTGGGCCACCCCCGGAATGACCCCGGCCGCCCGGTCGTTACACCTGGACCCCGGCGCCATGAGCCCCCGCTCGCAGGCCGCCGACCCCTCAGACTTTTCCCGTTTGTTTGTGCAGCGCCGGACGAGGTGCTCACACCCGTGCGTCCCCCCGACGTGTGGGTGTTCTTACCCCCGAAGGAGCTACCCCCATGAACACGATCTTCCGTAAGAGCATGCTGTCCGTTGCTGGTCTCGCGTTCGCCGGTGGTGTCTTCGCCGGCCCGATCGCCGCCCACGCCGCCACCCCGGCCGTGGACGCCAAGCCCGCCGCCGCAGCGGTGGCGGTGCAGGCGGCGAAGCCGCAGGGCGAGCAGTCGCACATCACCCTCAACGACGAGCAGAGCGCCAACGTCAAGGCGATCATCGCCGCGACGAAGAAGGCCGGCCTGCCCGAGCGCGCCGCGGTCATCTCGATCGCGACGAGCCTGCAGGAGTCCAAGCTGGAAAACCTGGGCCACCTCGGCGACGCCAACGACCACGACTCGCTGGGCCTGTTCCAGCAGCGCCCGAGCTCGGGTTGGGGTACGCCGGAGCAGATCACCGACCCCGAGTACTCCACGACCGCGTTCCTCAAGGGCCTCAAGCAGGTCGACGGGTGGCAGAACATGCCCCTGACCCAGGCCGCGCAGACGGTGCAGGTGTCGGCGTACCCGGACGCCTACGCCCAGTGGGAGCAGCAGGCCACCGACCTCGTCGCCCAGCACTGGAACAGCTGACCACCAGCACACCCGCACCACCGCACGGTAGAACCGTGAGAACACCGACCGCTGGCCGGCACCCGCAACCCGGGGTGCCGGCCAGCGGCGTATCTGTCACGTGATGGTGCGCGCCGGCGTCGTCGCGTCATTCGTTGGCGAGATCTTGGACAGTTTCCGTTCTCACGTAACGGAAACTGTCCAAGATCTCGCGATTCCGGGTCCTGGTTGAGCGTCGCGGTGGGGCGTCGCGGTGAGGTGGCTCCGTCGTGGGGTGGGTCGGGCACCGCGCTGGCCGACCCGTCGCGGGCGGGGCAGTGTCGTGCCGCGACGTGCGGCGACGCCACGGCGGCCCGTGCGGGAACGACGGTGGTTCGTGCGGCAACCGACCGCGGTCCGTGCGGCAACCGACGGCGGACCGCGCGCCAACCCGGGACGACCCGCGCGGGAACGACGACCACCCGCGCGGCAACCATGACCGCCCGCGAGGCAACCCGCGGCGGTCCGCGCGCCAACCGACGGCAGTCCGCGCGGCAACCGACGGTGGTTCGTGCAGGCAACCGACGGTGGTCTGCGCGCCAACCCACGGCGGTCCGGGCGCCAACCCCACGGCGCCCGCCCGGAAACGACGGCGGCCCACCCGGGAAGCCGGCGCGTCCGTGCGCCAACCCCGGCGGCGCGGAGACCGATGGGCGGCCTGCGCGGGGAACAAGGTGGGGGTGCGGCTGGTTGAGGACAGTGTCGGTGTGACTCAGTGTCCCCGGGCCTCACCTAATATCGCCTTCGCGGAATACCGTTCGGCTGGAGCCGCGTCGTGCCACT
>JBEYTX010000016.1:0-3409 GCA_040643255.1 Glycomyces sp. NPDC047369
CGGGCTACCACCTTACCCCGCCTAATCCACCAGACGGTACGGCTACCCCACTGCGTCACCCCATCACTACGCTACACACGGAAAGGACCCCAACCACTCACTGACATCGAAGCAACCGAAGTCGCCCCCATGCCGGCTTGCAGCCGGTTAGCACAACCGCTATCACTCATACGCGGCACTCGGGTACCGGAATATCAACCGGTTATCCATCGACTACGCCTCTCGGCCTCGCCTTAGGCCCAGACTAACCCAGGGCGGAACAACCGTCCCCTGGAACCCTTAGTCAATCGGCGCACAGGATTCTCACCTGTGTTTCGCTACTCATGCCTGCATTCTCACTCGTACAAAGTCCACCCCATGGATCACTCCGGAGCTTCACCCCATGTACGACGCTCCCCTACCCAACCCAGACTGGCGAACCAATCTGGCATTGCTACGGCTTCGGCGGTGCACTTCAGCCCCGCTACATTATCGGCGCAAAACCACTCGACCAGTGAGCTATTACGCACTCTTTCAAGGATGGCTGCTTCTAAGCCAACCTCCTGGCTGTCAACGCGACCCCACATCCTTTTCCACTCAGTGCACCCTTAGGGGCCTTAGCCGGTAATCTGGGCTGTTTCCCTCTCGACGACGGATCTTCTCACCCGCCGACTCACTGCCGCACTCAACACCATGGCATTCGAAGTTTAGCTGAGCTCAGTAACCGACACGGCCCATCACCCAACCAGCGCCCTACCACCACGGAGCAACATGCGACGCTGCACCTAAATGCATTTCGGGGAGAACCAGCTATCACGGAGTTTGATTGGCCTTTCACCCCTACCCACACCTCATCCCCCCAGTTTGCAACCTAGGTGGGTTCGGGCCTCCACGACCTCTTACAGCCGCTTCACCCTGGACATGGGTAGATCACCCCGCTTCGGGTCTACAACACACCACTCGACGCCCTATTCAGACTCGCTTTCGCTCCGGCTCCACCACACGGCTTAACCTCGCGGCATACCATAACTCGCAGGCTCATTCTTCAAAAGGCACGCCATCACCCGCCTACAGCATCCGAAGACACTGCCGGGCTCTGACGGTTTACAGGCACATGGTTTCAGGCACTCTTTCACTCCCCTCCCGGGGTACTTTTCACCATTCCCTCACGGTACTCTCCACTATCGGTCACCGGACCTCTTTAGGCTTAGCAGACGGTCCTGCCAGATTCACACGAGCCTCCACGAAACCCGCGCTACTCGGGTGCACCATCCGAACACCACCAACAACCTTCACCTACGGGACTCTCACCCACTCCGGTCGGCTTTCCCACGCCGTTCGACTAGCTGCTGATGCGTGAACCTAGTTTCGGCAGAAACTAACGACGATGTCCCACAACCCCCGACCCGCAACGCCTGCCGGCTATCACACGAACCAGGTTTAGCCTCCTCCGCTTTCGCTCGCCGCTACTGACGGAATCACTCTTGTTTTCTCCACAGCAGGTACTGAGATGTTTCACTTCCCCGCCACACCACCACCCGCCCTATACATTCAGGCAGGCGCGACCGGCCATCAAGCCGGCCAGGTTACCCCATTCGGAAACCCTGGGATCACAGTCCAGTTGGCAACTCCCCCAGGCATATCGCAGCCTCACACGTCCTTCATCGGTCATCCGGCACCAAGGCATCCACCATGCGCCCTACACAACTTAACCAACACGGCCAAGTCAGATAGAAACAAAGACACTCACGCACACTATACAAATCTCAAACAACACACCAGCCCCGCCAAACCCACCACTACCAGCAGTGATATCGACAGGACCAGGCTCCGAGACGTATTGCCTCAGAACCCCAACAGGGTGCGAGACCCGTCAGGCACGCCGACCGCACCGAAGCACAGTCGACCTGACCAACAGGTCTCAAGGATGGAAGCAGGCCTCGCCTGCTTGAACAGCGCGTAGTCGACACACCAATTAAACATTTAGTCCATACACACCCGCTGAAAACCCGGCCGCCGAAATGGCGGACGGACCAGTCTTGCGACTGGAGCGGATGGTTGACGCCTCGCCTCGGCGAGGGTCGGGACTCCTTAGAAAGGAGGTGATCCAGCCGCACCTTCCGGTACGGCTACCTTGTTACGACTTCGTCCTAATCGCCAGCCCCACCTTCGACCACTCCCTCCGGTAAACCGGTTAGGCCGCAGGCTTCGGGTGTTGCCAACTTTCATGACGTGACGGGCGGTGTGTACAAGGCCCGGGAACGCATTCACCGCAGCGTTGCTGATCTGCGATTACTAGCGACTCCACCTTCATCGAGTCGAGTTGCAGACTCGAATCCGAACCAAGACCGGCTTTACAGAGATTCGCTCCACCTCACGGTATCGCAACCCGCTGTACCGGCCAATGTAGCATGCGTGAAGCCCTGGACATAAGGGGCATGATGACTTGACCTCATCCCCACCTTCCTCCGAGTTAACCCCGGCAGTCTCCCGCGAGTCCCCAACTGAATGCTGGCAACACGGGATAAGGGTTGCGCTCGTTGCGGGACTTAACCCAACATCTCACGACACGAGCTGACGACAGCCATGCACCACCTGTCACCCAGTCCGAAGAGGCGCCTATCTCTAGACGTTTCCGGGTGATGTCAAACCCAGGTAAGGTTCTTCGCGTTGCATCGAATTAATCCGCATGCTCCGCCGCTTGTGCGGGCCCCCGTCAATTCCTTTGAGTTTTAGCCTTGCGGCCGTACTCCCCAGGCGGGGCGCTTAATGCGTTAGCTACGGCACAGAACCAACCAACGTGGCCCCACACCTAGCGCCCACCGTTTACAGCATGGACTACCAGGGTATCTAATCCTGTTCGCTCCCCACGCTTTCGCTCCTCAGCGTCAGAACAAGCCCAGAAACCCGCCTTCGCCACCGGTGTTCCTCCACATATCTGCGCATTTCACCGCTACACGTAGAATTCCAGTTTCCCCTACTTGCCTCAAGCCCGCCCGTATCCACCGCAAAACCCCGGTTAAGCCGAGGCCTTTCACGGCAGACGCAGCGGGCCGCCTACGAGCCCTTTACGCCCAATAAATCCGGACAACGCTCGCGCCCTACGTCTTACCGCGGCTGCTGGCACGTAGTTAGCCGGCGCTTATTCAACCACTACCGTCAACCAGGCGAATACCTGGCCTTCGTGGTGGATAAAAGAGGTTTACAACCCGAAAGCCGTCATCCCTCACGCGGCGTCGCTGCATCAGGCTTCCGCCCATTGTGCAAAATTCCCCACTGCTGCCTCCCGTAGGAGTCTGGGCCGTATCTCAGTCCCAATGTGACCGACCGCCCTCTCAGGCCGGCTACCCGTCAAAGCCTTGGTGCGCCATCACCGCACCAACAAGCTGATAGGCCGCGGGCCCCTCCCCAACCGCAAAAACTTTCCACC
>JBEYTX010000017.1:0-1753 GCA_040643255.1 Glycomyces sp. NPDC047369
AACCATCCAAGACCTTCGGGTTGAGGGTGGGGAGCGTGGGAACCTGATGGGTAGTAGTCAAGCGATGGGGTGACGCAGGAAGGTAGCTGAGCCCGGCCGGTGGTTGTGCCGGGGTAAGCGTGTAGGCCGTGGTGTAGGCAAATCCGCACCACATGAAGGCTGAGACGTGATGCCGAGCCGATTCAGGTGAAGTCAGTGATCCTATGCTGCCGAGAAAAGCCTCTAGCGAGTTCTTAGCGGCCCGTACCCCAAACCGACACAGGTGGTCAGGTAGAGAATACCGAGGCGATCGGGCGAACTGTGGTTAAGGAACTCGGCAAATTGCCCCCGTAACTTAGGGAGAAGGGGGGCCGGAGACGTGAAGCCCCGCGCGGGTGGAGCGTTGTATGGCCGCAGAGAGCAGGGGGAAGCGACTGTTTACTAAAAACACAGGTCCATGCGAAGAAGTAATTCGATGTATATGGACTGACGCCTGCCCGGTGCTGGAACGTTAAGGGGACCTGTTAGCTCCTTTGGGGCGAAGCGGAGAACTTAAGCGCCAGTAAACGGCGGTGGTAACTATAACCATCCTAAGGTAGCGAAATTCCTTGTCGGGTAAGTTCCGACCTGCACGAATGGCGTAACGACTTCCCCACTGTCTCAACCACAGGCCCGGCGAAATTGCAGTACGAGTAAAGATGCTCGTTACGCGCGGCAGGACGGAAAGACCCCGGGACCTTTACTATAGCTTGACATTGGTACTCGAATTAGCTTGTGTAGGATAGGTGGGAGCCGGTGAAGTCCATACGCCAGTATGGGTGGAGGCAATCTTGAAATACCACTCTGGTTGATTTGGGTATCTAACTTCGGACCGTTATCCGGTTCAGGGACAGTGTCTGGTGGGTAGTTTAACTGGGGCGGTTGCCTCCTAAAAGGTAACGGAGGCGCCCAAAGGTTCCCTCAGCCTGGTTGGCAATCAGGTGTTGAGTGCAAGTACACAAGGGAGCTTGACTGTGAGACTGACAGGTCGAGCAGGGACGAAAGTCGGGACTAGTGATCCGGCACTTGCGAGTGGAAGCGGTGTCGCTCAACGGATAAAAGGTACCCCGGGGATAACAGGCTGATCTTCCCCAAGAGTCCATATCGACGGGATGGTTTGGCACCTCGATGTCGGCTCGTCGCATCCTGGGGCTGTAGCAGGTCCCAAGGGTTGGGCTGTTCGCCCATTAAAGCGGTACGCGAGCTGGGTTTAGAACGTCGTGAGACAGTTCGGTCCCTATCCGCCGTGCGCGTAGGATACTTGAGAAGGGCTGTCCCTAGTACGAGAGGACCGGGACGGACGAACCTCTGGTGTGCCAGTTGTCCTGCCAAGGGCACGGCTGGTTAGCTACGTTCGGAAGGGATAACCGCTGAAAGCATCTAAGCGGGAAGCCTGCTTCAAGATGAGGTATCCCACCCACTTTGTGGGGTAAGGCCCCCAGCTAGACGACTGGGTTGATAGGCCGGAAATGTAAGCCCGGTAACGGGTTCAGTTGACCGGTACTAATAGGCCGAGGACTTGACTACTAAGCTGCTACGCGTCCACTGTGCAACTCTGAACAAGCGAACACCCGTGAAATCGTGCCGGGGTTGTTTGATATGTTCATAGAGTTACGGCGGTCATGGCGGAGGGGAAACGCCCGGTTACATTCCGAACCCGGAAGCTAAGCCCTCCAGCGCCGATGGTACTGCACTCGTGAGGGTGTGGGAGAGTAGGACGCCGCCGGACAATCTT
>JBEYTX010000019.1:0-1342 GCA_040643255.1 Glycomyces sp. NPDC047369
TGTTGGGTTTGGTGTGGGGCGGATCGGGTTGTGGGTTGGTCGTTTGTTGAGAATTGCACAGTGGACGCGAGCATCTTTGTGGTCAAGTTGTCAAGGGCGAACGGTGAATGCCTTGGCACCAGGAGCCGATGAAGGACGTGGGAGGCCGCGATAGGCCTGGGGGAGCTGTCAACCAAGCTGTGATCCCAGGGTGTCCGAATGGGGAAACCTGGCACCAGTCATGTGGTGTCACCCACACCTGAACACATAGGGTGTGTGGAGGGAACGCGGGGAAGTGAAACATCTCAGTACCCGTAGGAAGAGAAAACAATTTAGTGATTCCGTGAGTAGTGGCGAGCGAAAGCGGATCGAGGCTAAACCGGCTGCGTGTGATACCTGTCAGGGGTTGCGTGGTCGGGGTTGTGGGACCCTGCTGAACAAGCTGACACTTGTTCGAGAAGTTACAAAGTTAGTGGCTAGTCGAACAGTCTGGAATGGCTGACCGTAGACGGTGAGAGTCCGGTAGGTGAAAGTTGCTGACCTTCTGTGGGTGTTCCCGAGTAGCGGCGGACCCCTGAAATCTGCCGTGAATCTGCCAGGACCACCTGGTAAGCCTAAATACTTCCTGGTGACCGATAGCGGACAAGTACCGTGAGGGAATGGTGAAAAGTACCCCGGGAGGGGAGTGAAATAGTACCTGAAACCGTTCGCCTACAATCCGTCGGAGCCTTGCGGGGTGACGGCGTGCCTTTTGAAGAATGAGCCTGCGAGTTAGTGGCATGTGGCGAGGTTAACCCGTGTGGGGGAGCCGTAGCGAAAGCGAGTCTGAATAGGGCGATTCAGTCGCGTGTCCTAGACCCGAAGCGGAGTGATCTAGCCATGGGCAGGCTGAAGCGCGGGTAAGACCGCGTGGAGGGCCGAACCCACCAATGTTGAAAAATTGGGGGATGACCTGTGGTTAGGGGTGAAAGGCCAATCAAACTCCGTGATAGCTGGTTCTCCCCGAAATGCATTTAGGTGCAGCGTCGCGTGTTTCTTGCCGGAGGTAGAGCACTGGATGGTCTAGGGGGCCCACAAGCTTACCGAAATCAGCCAAACTCCGAATGCCGGTAAGTGAGAGCGCGGCAGTGAGACTGCGGGGGATAAGCTTCGTAGTCGAGAGGGAAACAGCCCAGATCACCAGCTAAGGCCCCTAAGCGTGTGCTAAGTGGAAAAGGATGTGGGGTCGCATAGACAACCAGGAGGTTGGCTTAGAAGCAGCCACCCTTTAAAGAGTGCGTAATAGCTCACTGGTCAAGTGGTTCCGCGCCGACAATGTAGCGGGGCTCAAGCACACCGCCGAAGCTGTGGCATTCACATTTTA
>JBEYTX010000020.1:0-1263 GCA_040643255.1 Glycomyces sp. NPDC047369
TGAGGTGTATCAAGGTTGTTGGACACGGATCCTGATTTGAGAGGATCGTGTCCATGCCCGCGAAACGCCGGAAGTTCAGCCCGCAGTACAAGGCCGAGGCGGTGCAGATGGTCGTCCAGACCGGTCGGACGTTTGCCGAGGTCGCCCGCGATCTCGGGATCAACCCGACCACTCTGGGCAACTGGGTGAATGCCTGGAGAGACGAGCACCCCGAGACATCACCTGAGGAATCACCCGTGGATCGAGCCCGTATCTCCGAGTTGGAGGCCGAGGTCGCGCGGCTGCGCATGGAGAACGAGTTCCTGAAAAAAGCCGCGGCCTTCTTCGCGAGGATGCAGGAGTAGCCGAGCGCTGCGCCCTGATCGAGGCGGAGAAGGCCAACTACGAGATCGCTTGGATGTGCCGGCTGCTCGGGGTGGCCCGGTCGACCTTCTACTACTGGAAGAACCGGGCCCAGACGGCTACCCAGGCGCGGCGCCATTCGCTGATGATCGAGGTCGAGCGGGTCTTCACCGCCTCCCGCAGGACTTATGGATGCAGACGGGTCGCGGCCCAGCTCAACAGAGAGGGCATCGCCTGCTCGGTGGGTTTGATCGCCGACGTGATGCGACAGGCCGGGCTGGAAGCCATCCAGCCCAGGGCCTGGAAGAAGACCACCGTCCCCGGCGAGGTCGCCGAAGCGGTGCCCGACCGGATCGAGCGGGATTTCACCGCCGCAGATCCTGGGCGCGCAGCGGTCGGTGACATCACCTACCTCAAGACCGGCGAGGGCTGGCTGTATCTGGCGACCGTGATCGACCTGCACACGCGCATGGTCATCGGTTGGCAGACCGCCGACCACATGCGCACGAGCCTGATCATCGACGCTTTGGGCGCCGCGAAGAACGCCGGTCTTCTCGACCCGGGCGCGGTGTTCCACTCCGACAGGGGAACCCAGTACACCTCGGCGGCCTTCGCCGCCTGGTGCAGCGCCAACGGCGTTGACCGCTCAATGGGCCGCGCCGGCGTGTGCTGGGACAACGCCGCCGCCGAATCGTTCTTCGCGAGCTTGAAGAACGAGTGCTATCACCAGCGCGCCTTCGCTACCAGAGCCGAAGCGCGGCTGGCGGTCGCTGACTACATCGAAGTGTTCTACAACCGACAGCGCCTACATTCGAGCCTCGGATACAAGACACCTGCCGAGGCTCTGGCCGAGTACTACACCCGCGCCGCCTGAAACCCAACCGATATGAGATCCGCGTCCAAGATCCTTGCTACACCTCA